>CAWFJS010000001.1:0-254673 GCA_963816295.1 uncultured Alphaproteobacteria bacterium
CTTTTGACCCAGCTTGTGTGAAAACGCACTTGGTTATTTGATTCGCGCTGTATGATTTCGGCTGCTTTTGCGGAGGGATCGGATGAGGCGCTTCGTTGAGGGCATGGATCGTGGGCAGAGCACGCTGTTTCCGGAATGCTTGGAAGACTGGATCGATGAGGACAATCCCGTTTGCGTGATCGACGTTTTTGTTGAGGAACTCGATCTGGGCGAGCTTGGCTTTGGCGGGGTCGATCCGGAAGCAACCGGTCGGCCTTCGTATCATCCGTCGGTTCTGCTGAAGCTCTACATTTACGGCTATCTCAATCGGGTTCAGTCGAGTCGACGGCTCGAGCGTGAGGCTGCGCGCAACGTTGAGGTGATGTGGCTGACGGGCCGGCTTGTACCGGATCACAAGACGATTGCCGACTTCCGCAAGGACAATGGCACTGCCATCCGCAAGGTGTGCGCACGCTTTATTGCGCTGTGCCGCATGATTGGCCTACTCACGCAACCCAGCGTCGCGATCGACGGCAGCAAGTTCAAGGCGGTGAACAACCGCGACAAGAACTTCACGCGCGCCAAGATGGAGCGGCGGATGGCGCAGATTGAGGAGAGCGTCGCGCGCTATTTGCAGCAGCTCGACACTGCCGACCGGCAGGAACCGTCAGAGGCCCTCACAACCAAGACGAACCGCCTCAAAGAGAAGATCGAGACGCTGAAGGAGCAGATGCGGCGTCTCGAGCTTCTCAAGGTGGAGATGCTCACCACCCCGGACCAGCAGATCTCGCTGACCGATCCCGATGCCCGTTCGATGGCGACCAGCGGCCGCGGTTCCGGCGTCGTTGGCTACAACGTCCAGATTGCCGTCGAGGCCAACCATCATCTGATCGTCATGCATGAGGTAACCAACGACGGAACCGACCGATCGCAGCTCTCCCATGTGGCCAACGAGACCAAGACGGCGCTAGGCGTGGAGAAGCTCGATGCCGTCGCCGACCGCGGTTACTTCAACAGCGAAGAGATCCTGGCATGCGAGGAGGCTGGCATCACGGTTACGCTGCCAAAGCCGATGACCTCGAACGCAAAGGCGGAAGGACGCTTCGGCAAGCAGGACTTCCGCTATGTGGCTGATGAGGACGTTTACATTTGTCCTGCAGCCGAGAAGCTCGCCTATTCCTTTACAACCCAGGACAAAGGCATGGTCCTGCGTCGCTACCGGACCGCCGCCTGTCATAGCTGCGCAATC
Organism: uncultured Alphaproteobacteria bacterium; assembly: GCA_963816295.1. Classification (GTDB taxonomy): domain Bacteria; phylum Pseudomonadota; class Alphaproteobacteria; order Rhizobiales; family Xanthobacteraceae; genus BOG-931. Next base: position 1,229 of record CAWFJS010000001.1, read on the forward strand.
AAGAACAGTTGCACCAAGGGCAAGGAGCGACTGATCTCACGATGGGAGCATGAGCATATTATCGAGGCCGTGCAACGCCGGCTTGATGAGCATCCGGAGAAGATGCGTCAGCGGCGTGAGACGGTCGAGCATCCCTTCGGCACGATCAAGGCTCGGATGGGGGCTACCCACTTCCTCATGAAGACACTGCCACGGGTCGCCAGCGAGATGGCGCTACACGTACTCGCCTACAATCTCACCCGCGTCATGAACATCATCGGCATCCAGCCACTCATCACAGCGATGAGGGCATAGTATCAATCCAGAAAATCAATCCGCCTCGCCAACTTCGACGACCTTGTGTCGCCTCTCCCCTGGGCCTTTCTACACAACCAAGACCCAAAGCGGACATCGGCCGCCGCGTACGCTATGCTCACCCACAGCGCTTTATGTCACAGACTGGGCGGTTACATAGCCGTGCTAACCCGAAATGGGCTTCAAGCGTCTCTAAGACAGGGGCGGCGGATGCGGCGGCGCGAGTTCATCACACTTCTCGGCGGCGCGGCGGTAACAGGAACATCAGCCGCACGCGCTCAGCAGGCCAGGTTGCCGGTTATCGGGTACCTTAGCGGCTGGTCGCCGAACGACGCTCCCGAATATCTCAACTACTTTCGTCAGGGCTTGGCTGAAACCGGATACATCGAAGGCCGGAATGTCGCAATCGAATACCGCTATGCGGCCGGCCGTTTCGAGGAGGTGGCAACGCTCGTCGACGATTTGGTTCACCGTCAGGTCAATGTCATTGCGATACCAAACACAACTCAATCTGCGATCACCGCGAAGGCAGCGACACAAACCATTCCGATAGTCTTTTCGCTTGGATCCGACCCGGTTGAGGTCGGCCTTGTTCCAAGCCTCAATCATCCCGGCGGCAACGTCACAGGCCTCACCGCTCTGCAAACCGCGGTGACCGCTAAACGCCTTGAACTCGTGCATCTGCTCATCCCCCGTATTACGAAGATCGCTTTCCTCGTAAACCCAGCCAACCGGGCTTTAGCCGAAAACGACACCAAGGAAGCGCAGGATTCCGCCCGTGCCTTTGGAATAAATTTGCTCAACCTCGGCGCGAGCAACCCAAGCGAAATCGATGCGGCTTTTGAGACCTTGGTCCGCGAGCAAGCAGAAGCGTTGCTGACCAACAGTGAAAGCCTCTTTATGATTCACAGTACTCAACTCGCAATATTGACGGCCCGCCATCGCGTGCCTGCGCTCTATTCCGGCCGCGACAGCAACATATTCTCTGGTCGCGGCCAATTTGGTCGATAGCCGTGCCGGTTCTGGGCGCGCCGGCGCTAAATCGAGCTTATGGACCTCGGTATCGAAGTCATGGCATCGCCGATCATCTGCGCCGTCAGCTTTTTCTCGCAACAACCCGCACGCATCTGGCGGCAGAAATGTTCGACTTAGGCCGGTTACTATTACCGCGCGTAGGAGTCTGAATTATTGTATTGCTTGATGACGGAATAATTATCCGTAGGTGCAACTGTCCAGCCCTTGCGCGCGCGCGCGCGAGAAATCATTGAGGAATTTGGCGTCGGATTCCGGCGGTCGCAATTGTTGATTACCGATGCGGCGCTGCAGCTCGCGCTGCGTTGGCCACCAGTTCACGGGCAGCATCGAAGAATGGGAGTCCTTGATACGCGCAACATCATTCGCAGTGGATGCAGCACATACGGTGCTCAGGCGCATGTCGTCAATTGATGAACGTCGCGGCATTGCATGACGTGTGCGAGGATTGCCCGGGATGGACGTTTGATCGACTCCGCAGGGAGGGCTTTTCCCCGCGCATTATTGATGCTTTGCAGAAATACCAACGGGCAATCGACCTGATCAGCCGACTTGCCACCTGAAGGGACGAACCTGCAATGCGCTCGCGGCCACTGTGATAGCTGACGAACGATGACCACTCTTGCCCCGAAGCGAAAATCTTCGTAGCCCTCGTCAAGCTCGCTGATCTGCACGACAACAGCGACCTATCTCGTCAGAGCGAGACTTTCAACGCATAGAGGAACGCTCGCCTGCCTACGCCCCGCGCGTTTGCGCGCCTCGCCTCTGGCGGGTTGCCGTCGTCGGCGAAGGTTTGGGTCCCGTTCCTGAAACGCCTTGAATGCCAATGAGGCTTGCTTTGCCCAAGCCTTCGCCTAAACCATTGAGAGTGCTACTTTCATGTGGTTCTGTCGGGACGATGATAACTGCGCTACACAACGCCGACAGATGGGGCCTGCCAAAGACCAGTAGAAAGACTGCGGCCGTTTCGCTCACCATCTGTCGGAATTGTGCAATTACGTTCCGCCACCCACCGCGAGTGCCTCCGGGCGGCCGGGATGGCGGCAGCGGATGCGGACGCCGGTTCAACACGCCGCTCTTGCCGATCGACACCAGTACTTGCCGGCGAATACCATCGCGAGCGACCCTATTTGTCGTTTCCGTGTTAGATTCGCCAGCGCACATGACCCAAGACCAGACACGCGCGCAACGACCCAACACGTATGATCCATCCGTCCTCTCGGGGGAGGAAAAGCAGCGATTCCTTGCCGCGTTAGGTGATGGATTCGGCTACCTTCATCGAAACCAATACCTGGACGAAGCTGCATTGCCTAGAGAGGTTGAGACCGGCCTTCTTACCCACCGGGCTTACCACTCCAAGGACGACCCATCGAAGTATTGGGATCATGACGAAGATGAGTTTTGGGACGAATCCGACGGAGATTCTCCGCCCGGGCTTTTCGAGCAATGTCCCATAAGTTTCCAGCTTCCTGCCATTCGAAAATATTTTCAGGAACAGAAGGCCACTTACTTGGCATACGTCAAATCGCACAATGACTACAGTTGGCTGGACAATTTGAAGCCTGAAGAGAAATCAAATTGGGATCAGAGAATCTATGATCGAGTTCTCTATGAGACCTACTCGAAGGCCTGGTACGAGTATCACGTAAATCAACAGATTTATTTTCTTGATGAGAGCATTGGGATGCTCGGTCGAGCAATCGAACAAAATCAGAAGATTGGTCTCGACGTGATGCTGATCCAGAACTTTGCAGGGACGCTAGGAAGACTAGTCGAACAGTACTATTGGAAGTTCCTACATGAGAAGGCTGCAATTCGCGGCGTTAAAATTTCCGAATCGGCAAAAACTGGAGGTCGCCATCGTGCTGCAAAGCACAAGCACGAGCATGCAGCTTGGCGAGCAGCCGCGCGTTTGGTGCGGCAAGAACGTCCCGCGAGTTCGACCATGACCGTCGCTTCAATCGTAAAACAGAGATTGAAGATCGATCGATCTGTGAAGCACATATCCCGAGTTCTTAGAAGCACAGACTTATAGACCCGGCAGGCGCCGATTGATACGAGCCTGTTGAACCGGCTGCTTGGTGCGAGTTTTTCGCAGCGTCTGACGATGCACGCGCAGAACGAGGTCGTTTGAAAAAAATGTCTCAGCGTGCGGGGCCTGGAAAAAACCTCGATTTCCTCGTCGACTTAGTTAAACAACGAATCTCCCCCGCAAGCCAAAAGGAGGTGCTCGACCTGATCGAGACGGCGGCCGGTAAGCTAATTTGGGAGCTGCATACTCCGACGGTACTAGAATTGGAGCAACTAGCTATCGACCTAAATTCAATAGCAACTCAGATTAACGAGTGGATTGCTCACCTCTGGGATATGGATGAGAACTCCGACGCTGGCGCGCAAAGCGAGGATTTTGACGCTCTTCGACGGAGCCGCTTCGACCCCCAATGACAGCGCGCTTGTCCGTCCCTTCACGTCATAAAAATCGGTGCAGATGTGCCCCCAGCGATTCGAGGGAAACTCGTGGACTCCGAAGACTACCTTACTCATTCCATTACGTTGACCGCTGGCCAGGCTGCTAAGTTTCTGGGCCTCGCGCCGAGCCACACTGGCGAAGCTGCGTCTGTTCGGGAATGGCCCTACCTACTGCAAGCTCGGGCGGCGTGTTGTTTATCGATTGAAGGACCTTGAGGCCTGGCTCGAGTTTCGAATTACCCGCAACACCATCCGAGGCCGAGGCGCGGCTGCCTAAGAGCCTGACAAAACACGAGCCGAGCAAGCGCGAACATGCGGCGTGGCAAGCCGCGGCACGTCTAGTTTGGCAAGAGCATCCAACGAGTTCAAAAATGACCGTCGCGTCGATCGTAAAGAAGCGACTGAAGATCGCTCGATCCGCGAAGCACATCTCCCGAGTTCTTAGCCGCCCCTAAAAATTGGTGCAGATGCCGGGCACATGCGCCGTTCTGCCGGTGCGGATGCCGGCCAAATGCACTTTCTGACGAGCTAATTTCCCTCGGTTGCCGGCAATGACCGGCGATTCGAAGGGAATTTCCATGGCTTCCGAGAACTACCTGACGACAAAACAAGCGGCCCAGCTTTTAAGTTGGACGCCGAGCAGGACACAAGATCTGCTCGAAGGTCTGGAGAAGACCGGCTGGGCGAAGCAAGAAGCGATCAGGACGCCCGGCCGCTCAAGGCATCGGTGGACGATCAAGCCAAAAATATTTCTAGAACATCCTGCGGAAAGTGCGGAAAGGAGGTGACGGTAGATCTTTCCGCAGTTCCCGCACCCCAGAGGAGACCGGCATGAAGCGTCGAGTACTAGCGCCCGAAAGCCAGCATGATGAGTTTTGGTGCTGGCGAACGTAGCCATGACCCGCGCCGCGATCATACCCGCTGGTTCTTGGCCGCTGGAAATGCGCGCGGAGACCGCGGCAGCTTATTGCGATGAGCCGAGTGCTGATGCCTTTCTTGCCAAAGTTCAGCGCGGTGTGTATTGCGCGCCGTCACGAGAAAAAGGTTGCTTGCCGAAATGGCACCGTTGGAAACTCGATCGTGACATTGCGCGTCGGCATGGACTACGTTTCGATAACGTCGCCATTGTCGATGACGTGACGGAGTTGATCTGATGCCGGGTCGCAAGCCTTTAGGCTGGCCGCGTTACATGGTCCCGCGTCGGCTCAGATCGGGCGCCACGTCCTACTATTGGGTCATCCCTACTTGGGCAAAGAAGAATGGGTGCACCCTCAATATTGAGGCATTGGGAACCGATTACGCGGATGCCAAAAAACGTTGCGATGAACTGCTTAACCCGCAATTTGATGCATGGCGCAAACGCGAGGAGATAGCCCTTCCATCCGACCAGGCAGTGCCCGGTACTTTCGATTGGCTGGTTGCGATCTACAAGACACATCCGAAGTACAACAAGAAGCCAGCCAAGACTCGTAGGTCCTATGATTTGGTACTGAACCTCGTATCGAAGCACGCACTCAAGAATGGGCGTACCTTCGGCGGTCTTTCAATTGGCAGCATTACTCCGGGCGTGACTGATCGTCTGTTTGAAAAACTCAAGGTCAAAGGCGATGGCAGCGAGCGTACGCGCACTGCGGTGCTGGCGATGAGGGTCTGTCAACGCGCGTGGAACGTCGCGTGGCGTGACAAGCCCGGTGCGGTACCGGCTATTAATCCATTCGCTAAAATGGACTTGGAGTATGCAGCGAAAATTACTCGACCGGTCTCGCACGCTGAACTCGTCAAATTCGTGGAAGCGGCGGACAAAACGGGCGAATCGTCCATCGGCACAGCCGCGATGATCGCTTATTATTGGCTGCAACGTGAGGAAGACATCATCGGCACGCTTACCTGGAACCAATATCGGCCAGTTGATACGCCTGATGTTGCACGCATCTTCCACCACAAGACCGGCGAATTGGTCGATATTCCGCTATTCGACGAAGATGGCACGGTGCTTTGGCCGGAACTGATGACGCGCCTTGATGCAGCACCTAGATACGGCACGCTGATCGTCACGCGCGATAGGCTGGACCGTCGGCGCAAGACTCATTTGCCTTGGAAGGAGGACTACTTCCGCCACCGTGTGGCAGACATCCGTGCAGCCGCCGGGATTGATTTCAGCGTCAAGTTCATGGGGCTGCGCCACGGTGGCAATACCGAAGCCGGTAACGCCGATCTGACTGATGCGCAAATCCGCGCGTTGAGCGGCCACAAGACAGCCGCGATGACCGCGCTGTATACAAAAGCTACGATGCAGCAGCGCCGCTCCGGCGCACGTAAGAGGCTCGAAGCGAGAACGAAAGGAGGGAATTTGTCGAAATGAACCGGTGACGTTTTGTCGAAACGGCAAACTGAAACCGGCTAAGTGTTTGATTTCATGGTGGGCGCACAAGGACTCGAACCTTGGACCCGCTGATTAAGAGTCAGCTGCTCTACCAACTGAGCTATGCGCCCTAACCGAGGAAGCGAGGGTTAGGCACTTCCACCAATTCGCCGGGCGAGGATGCGCCGGCGAAAGCACGCCGCCGTGCGGCAGCAGCTCACCCGATATAGCGGCCCCTTCGCGGACGGGCAAGGCGTCCGGGCCTTTCACCATTTGCGCATTGGCAAAACTGCCGGGACTTGACCGGAACGGCTATTGCGCGATGTCGAAGCCGACCGTGATGCGCGCGATTATTGTAGCCTCGCCGCCTTCGATTGGCACTTGCTTCGGTAGCGACGCCGCCAGTGTTGCATCTTCAAAATCACCCCTTCGGCGAAGCGGCGCCAGATCCGAGCTCTCCGTGATCCATGCGACGCGACCAAGATTGACACCCGAGGCATGCGCATAGAGGTCTGCTTTGTGCCGGGCATTGACAATCGCCGCCTCGCGCGCCTGGTCGAGGGCCTTTTCGCGGTCGGAAATCAGAAACGCTACGTTTCCGGCGTCGGTCGCACCCGCTCTGACCAAACGGTCGAGAACATCGCTCACTTGCGCGATCTGATGGATTGTCACGTTAATTTGGTTCGAGACGCGATAGCCGGAGAGTTTCGGCCCGCCGGGCGGGGTCGGCGATGTGTAAACCGGCTCGATTGAAAATTCCGATGTCTGAATGTCTTTCTTTGCGATCCCGGCATCCACAAGTGTCGCCATGATATTGACCATGAGTTTTGCGTTGGTATCGCTGGCCTCTTTGACGGTTTTGGCATTGGTGCTGACACCGCTTCTGATACGGGCATAGTCCGGCGCCACGGTGACGCTGCCTTCGCCGACCACAACCACCCGCGCTCGCGCCGAAGATCTTGGCTCCGCGGTCTGCGCTTGAGCGGCGGCGACGCAAACCATTGCGGCGATCAAGGCGCCGACCGGTAAAATCTTCGCAGTACTTTGTGGATTGCGAGTCCGAATGTGGCCATGGCGAAATTCCTTCTTTCGTTGAGATCAAATTCTTTGTCAGACACGATGAATTTGAAGCGGAACAATGGCCCCAGACTGGCACTAGTTCGCGCACCAAGTGACAGCCCCTCACCCGCTGTCGCGACCGCGCGCTAGGGCCTGCCGCATCGTGTTCGTTTCGACACGAGGAGTTGATCATAGCGGACCATACGTTGGGAGCTTAATCTCGGCGACGCCGCTTGGCTGCGCGATAGGACGTCAACTCGCCAGCATCGAGGGTGACGGAATCGCCGGATTGAGCGCGTCGTGGATCACGCGCCCGAGCGTCGAGATCTGGTAGGGCTTGCGCAAAACCGGGAATTCGGGATCGGCGTCGAACACTTTGGTGTAGCCGGTGGTGAGCACCACGGGAATTTGCGGGTAGCGCTCGGCGAGCATGCGCGCCAGCGCCAGACCGTCGGCCGGGCCGGGCAACACGACGTCGCTGAAGACGAGGTCGACGTGTTTGCCCGAGACGATGACGTCGAGCGCAGCCGCGGCCGCTTCCACCTCGATGGCGCGGTAGCCGAGCTGCTCGAGCAGCGAGACCGCAACCCGCCGGACGTCGACATTGTCTTCCACGACCAGAATGGTGTGCCGGTCGAGCGCGGCATAGTCGGTTTCGTCCTGCGGCAATGGCTTCGTCAGCGCCGCGTGACTGCGCGGCAGGTACACGGTCACTTTGGTGCCGCGGTCGACCTCACTGGTGATCGCGACCGTCCCATCCGAGCGGCGCGCGAAGCCGTAAACCTGCGACAGGCCAAGCCCGGTGCCCTTGTTCGGAGCCTTGGTGGTGAAGAATGGCTCGACCACGCGGGACACCAGGTCGGGCGGGATGCCGCTGCCGGTATCGGCAACGCTGAGCGCGACGAAATCGCCGTCGATGTCTTCCGGCAAGTCGCTGGGACGGACGTGAACATTCTCCGCCGCGATCGTGATCCGTCCGCCTTCGGGCATGGCGTCGCGCGCATTGACCGCGAGGTTGACCAGCGCCAGTTCAAGCTCGGATTTGTCGACGCAAATCGGCCAAGTCGACTTCGGCACATCGATCTGGAACTGGATATTGACGTGCATGGAGCCCGCCAGCACATCGCGAATGGCGTGAATAGCCTCTGCGGGATTGATCACGGTCGGGCTCAGCGGCAGTGTGCGCGAGAACGACAGCAGCTGGCGTGTGAGGTTCTCCCCGCGCACCGCCGCCATTTCAATCGCCTGCAAAGCGCGGACGTCCTTGGCGTCCTTCAGGCGTTTTTTCAGGCCCTGCGCGTGGCCGCTGACGATCATCAACAGATTGTTGAAGTCGTGGGCGATACCGCCGGTCAATTGGCCGATGGCATCCATCTTCTGCAGATGCGCGGTCTGCCGCTGTGCGCGCTCGAGCGCCGCGGCGGCTTCCTTCTCCGCGGTCACATGGCGGCCGGCGACGTAGAGCAGCCCCTTGCTGGCGGTCATAGTCCACTGCAGCCAGCGCCATGATCCGTCCTTGTGCCTGAAACGGTTTTCCATGCGCACGGTGGTCGCGCCATGCGCGAGCTGGGCGCGGCCGGCAATGGAGGCCGGCGCGTCCTCGGGATGGCGCAGCTCGCTGACATGCATGGATTTGATTTCGTCTTCGGTCCAGCCGAGGAGCCGCGTCCAGGCCGGATTGATGGAAAGGAAATAGCCTTCGAAATTCGACACCGCGAGCAGGTCTTCCGACACGTTCCAGATGCGATCGCGCTCAAGCGTGCGGCGTTCGACTTCCTCCTCGAGCCGTTCGCTGAGCATGCGCAATTCGGCCTGGATGCTCAGGCGCGCTTGTTCGGCGCGCATGCGCTCGATGGCGAAGCCGAGCTGCCGCGCCAGCGTCAGCGCGAGCTCCATTGCCTCGCCGTCGAACGGTCGCGGCGTGTTGTAATAGACCACGAATTTGCCGACGAGCCGGCCCTCGGCCATTAGCGGTATGAAGGCGAGCGCGCCGATGCCTTCCTGCTTGACGATGGTCTTGAGCGGCGCCTCGAGCTCGGCGCGGTCGATGTCAGTCATGCAGACCGGCTCGGGATTGGCGTCGTCGAGCGTCCACGGCAAATGGCCGGTGATGGCGCGCCGGTAGCCCTCGGACAAGCCGCGCCAGGCGACGAAACGCATCACGCCGTCGGAGTCGCAGCGCAGGATGGAGGCGCGGCTGCAATGCATCGCGTCCATGATCGCGTCGAGCGCCGCTTCATAAATGCCTTTGATCGATTCCGCGCGATAAAGCCGGTTGGTGAAGCGATAGAGCGCCGCCTGCTCGTCGGCGCGCCTGCTCACGACCGCTTCCGCGCGCTTGCGCTCGGTCACATCGCGGGCGATTTTCGAGGCGCCGACGATGGTGCCGTGTTCGTCCCGCATCGGCGACACGGTCAGCGAAACGTCAACCAGCCGGCCGTCCTTGCAGCGTCGGATTGTCTCGTAGTGCTCGATGCGCGCGCCCGCCCGGATACGCTCCAGGATCTGCGGTTCTTCACCTTTGAGATGATCGGGAATGATCGTGGTGATCGACTTGCCGATCATTTCTTCGGCGGAATATCCAAACAGTCGCTCGGCGCCCGGGTTCCAACTGACGATACGTCCGTTGAGATCCTTGCTGACAATGGCGTCGTCGGAGGATTCCACGATACTGGCGAGCTGCCGGCGCGCCTCTTCACCGCTGCGCTGATCGGTTGTGTCGAGGAGCGAGGCGATCCAGCCTTCGACATTTCCTATAGCGTCGAACTCGGGCCGGTAAGCGATGGCGAGTTTGCGCTTGCCGCTGTGACGAAATTCCAGTTCGCATTCGAAGTCTATCGACTCGCCTTTTAACACTGCGTCGATATAGGGCTGGAGCGTGCGCAGTCCGCGCGGGCCGATGACTTCATCGATGGTTTTGCCGATCACCTCGTCGCGTCCGCAATCGATGAGATGCGCATAAGCCTCGCTGACGAAGCGGTAGCTCAGATCGCGGCCGCAGCGCACCAGCATGAACGGCGTGCGATTGATGACCGATTGCAGCTCCGCCTGGCTGGCGCGCAGCGCCTCTTCGGCACGCTTGCGCTCGGTCAGTTCCTGAAAGCTGCAGACCGCGCCATCGACATTGCCTGCCGCGTCCTTCAATGGCGCGACATTGATCAAGACTGGAATTTGCGAGCCGTCCGGCCGCTCAATGAACAGTTCCGCGCCGCGCACCGGCACGCCGCTGCGCAGCGCAACCGCTACCGGAGTGGCGGCGAATGGCAGCGGCACGCCTTCGGGCGTGTAGCGGTGGAAATTGCGCTCGGCGACTTCGCTTGGATCGCCGACCCGTGGCGCCCGCCCCCACAGCTCGACCGCGCGCCTGTTGTAGCGCACCAGCGCGCCATCGGCGCGGCAGACACAAAAGCCCGTCGGAATCGCGTCCAGCGCGCTTTGGTCAATATCGGCAAAGGCTTCGCAGCCCTGCTTTGTCGAGGCGATCTCTGAGCCCTGACCACGCATTTTACGCTTCCCCGCAGCACACGGAACATTGCGGACGTGGAAAAGTTCCACGAATTTCAATGACTTGGCATCGTGACCCGGCAGTGCAGCCTTGAGCCGGCTGAAATAATTTCACGCCAAGGTTAGAGCCTCGCCTGCCCTATGGGCCAGCATTTAATTGCACCACGCCGACGACGGCGGTGCCGCAGCCTGGCGATATTCATCGACCGCGTAACGCGCGCGGCCGACCGCGTCTGTCAGCCTCCGTATGCTGTGCGATAAACATGGCGATTTTCATGGCGATTTTTCCGACAATCCCGGCAAACCCGCATTGCCCGGCCGCGTTTCGGGATTTGCGCCGCCGCACTATTGACGGCCGATCCGGCGCGGAGGATGAAGACGCGAAATAGCGAACCGGATGGCCGAAGAGGAAAAACCCAAAACGCCGCACACCTTGGCCGACCATCTCTACGGCCGAGAGGTGGCGCATGTGCATGCCGACGACGCCGATCACGATCACGACCATGATTTCGACGATGACGGCCCAGCTGAAGACAATCCGTTGTGGCAGCAGGACAATGTCGCGCTGACCACCGTCGGCATCGATATCGGCTCTTCGGGCACGCAAGTCATCTTCTCGCGGGTGCATTTGCGGCGCCTGGCCGAGGATCTGACCAGCCGTTATTACGTCGTCGCGCGCGAGACGCTATTTCAATCGCAGGTGGCGCTCACGCCCTATCAGAACGAGGAGCGCATCGACGACTTAAAGCTCGGCACGATCATCGACGACGCCTATGTCGCGGCGGGACTGCCGCCCGACAAGATCGATACCGGGGTGGTTATCCTCACCGGCGAGGCGCTGCGGCGCGAGAATGCGCAAAGGATCGCGGCGATCTTGTCGGAGAACGGCGGCGAGTTTGTCACCGCCACCGCCGGCCATCACATGGAGGCGATGCTCGCCGCCTATGGCTCTGGCGCAGCGCGTGTGTCGAGCGACCAAGCAAAGCGCATCCTCAACGTCGATATCGGCGGTGGCACCACCAAGCTTGGCCTTGTCGAAAACGGCAAGGTCATCGCCACCGCCGCGATCCATATCGGCGGACGCCTGCAGGTGGTCGAGCAAGGCCGGATCGTGCGCCTCGATCCGGCGGGAAAACATCACGCCGCGCGCGCCGGTTTCACGTGGCAACGCGGCGACATTGTCGATGCGGTCGATTTGCAGAAAGTCGCCGATGCAATGGCCGATGCGCTGGTCGCGGCGATCCGCATGCGACCCTTGCCGCCCGACATCGCCCGACTTTATCTGACCGATCCGATCGGTGATCTTAATCACATCGACGCGGTGATGTTTTCCGGCGGCGTCGCCGAATACGTTTATGAGCGCCAAGATCGCGATTTTGGCGATCTCGGCCGCCGCCTCGGTGGCGCCATTCGCGCGCGCATTGACAGCGGCGCCTTGCCCTGGCCGGTGCTGCCGGCCGGCGAGTGCATTCGCGCCACTGCGCTCGGCGCCTCCGAATACAGCGTGCAGCTTTCCGGCAATACCAGCTACATTTCCGCGCCCGGCAAGTTATTGCCGCGCCGTAATCTGCAGGTGCTGCTGCCGCCATTTGACTGTGCGGAGCGGATCGATCCGGACGAACTCGCGCGGGCGATCCGCAATCACATCACTGCGTTCGACCTTGGCGACACCGACCGCGACATTGCGCTCGCCTTGCGCTGGAGCGGTTCGCCGTCCTACCCGCGGCTTGCCGCTTTCGCCGAAGGCATCAAGCGCGGTCTCGCGGAGCGGATTGCCAAACGCTTGCCGCTCTACATCATGCTCGACGGCGACGTGGCGCAGACGCTCGGGCATCTCCTTCGCGACGAATGCCACATTGGCGGCGATCTTCTGGTCATCGACGGCGTGGTGCTGTGGGACTTCGACTATATCGATCTCGGTCGCATCCGCACGCCGTCCTATACCGTGCCGGTCACGATCAAATCGCTGGTGTTCAGCGAAGATCCGCGCGGTCCACGGCCACGCCAGCGCCTGCACCACCGCGAGCACGATCATGCGCATGTTCATGCGCATGACCATGAACGTTCGCACGAGCACAGCCACGAGCACAGCCACGCTCATGCGCATCACAAGCATAGAACCTAGGGGCTATCTGGATTTTGCGGTCAATCTGCGCGATTTTAGATCAACACATATAAGGAATGCCCAATGGCCGAGACTGCCAAAAAGAATGCGCTCGTCTCCGACGAGTTGGCCAACAAGTTCAAGACCGAGAAGGAAACGCCGTACACCAAGTGGGTCAAGGCCGAAGGACTCGATATCATCCCGTCATTTTATGTACGCAATCTGCGCACGGTGACGCTCAAGCCGTGGGCGCGCCGCGGCGGCAGCGCCGTCTTTCTTAACCACGACGCCTCGCGTACCTCGAACGACTGTTACGTGATGGAGATTCCGCCGGGCAAGAGTCTGGCGCCGCACCGGCAATTATACGAAGAGATGGTTCTCGTGCTCGGCGGCCGCGGCTCGACCACGATCTGGAACGATGCCGGCGCGCGGATCACATTCGAATGGAAAGAAGGCGCGCTGTTCGCGATCCCGCTCAATTGTCATCATCAGCATTTCAACGGATCGGGGCGCGAGCCAGCGCGCTACGTCGCGGTGACGAACGCGCCGCCGGTCATCAATCTCTACGAAGATCTCGATTTCGTCTTCAACACCAAATACGACTTTAAGGACCGTTTCGCCGGCGAGCCGGATTATTTTTCCTCCAAAGGCGAGCAGAAGGGCTTTTTGCTGACCACAAATTTCGTGCCCGACGCGGTCAACATTGCGCTGATTACCGCGACCGAGCGCGGCGCCGGCGGCGGCCATATCCGCTTCAACATGGCCAAAGGCTCGATGAACAGCCACATCTCGCAGTTTCCGATCGGTACGTATAAGAAAGGTCACGCGCACGGCCCGGGCGCGCATGTCATCGTGCTCTCGGGCGACGGCTATTCGTTGATGTGGCCCGAAGGCGAGGAGCCGCAGCGCTACGATTGGGAAGTCGGCACGCTCATTGTGCCGCCGAACATGTGGTTTCATCAGCACTTCAACACCGGAGCGACACCGGCGCGTTACCTCGCCTTCAAGCATGAGGGCGTCGCCGTCCGCAACGCGCAAGGCGTGCCGAAGGCTTGGATCAGCCGGCGCGCCGGCGGCGACCAGATAGACTATATCGACGAGAAACCGGAAATCCGCCGCCTCTTCGCGGCCGAACTGGCCAGGCACGAGATCGCGCCGCGCATGGACGCCGCTTATGCCAAGGAAATGGCGGAGCTGGGCATTAAAACTGCGTAGTAGCGCGCCGTCTCATTCGATCACCTCGTCGGCGATGGAGAGCAACCCCGACGGCACCTCGATGCCGAGCGCCCGCGCCGTTTGCAGGTTGATGGCGAACTCGAACTTGGTCGTTTGCAGCACCGGCAGGTCGGCGGGCTTCGCGCCTTTGAGGATTTTACCGGTATAGACGCCGACTTGACGAACCGCGTCCGCGATATCGGCTCCGTAGCTCATCAGCCCACCGGCCGCGACAATATCACGATCCCAATATGCCGCCGGAATCTTGTTGACCGCTGTCAAAGTGGCAAATTGCCCGCGCCGATTATAGAAGAACCCGTCGGGAGCGACAAAGAGGGCATCGGGTCGCTCGCGCGCAAAAGTGGCAAAGGCCGCATCGATCTCGCCGATCGTCGTAGCGTTGAGTATCTGGATTTGCAGCCCAATGGCGGGAGCGGCTTCCTGCACGTCCCGCAATGTGGGCTCGGCAGTCCCAGCATTGACCGGATTGACGAGCACGGCAATGCGAACCGCCTTGGGCACCAAGTCATGCAAGAGCCGCAGCCCCTTGGCCGCCACCTCCGCGTTAAAAAGATTGATGCCGGTCATGTTGCCGCCCGGCCGGGCGAGACTGGTGACAAGACCAAGTCGGACAGGGTCTTCACCGACACCGAAGACGATCGGGATCGTCGCGGTTCCAGCTTTGGCCGCGAGCGCACCCGGCGTGTTGGCGGGCGTGGCGATCACGGCCACTCGACGGCGGACCAGATCGGCCACCAGCGCCGGCAGGCGATCGTACTGGCCCTCCAGCCAGTGGTACTCGACCGTCACGTTCTGGCCTTCGACGTAGCCGGCTTCGTTGAGGCCTTTGCGGAACGCGGCCGCACGGGGCGCGGAGCCACCGACCGACCCGGCGTTGATAAATGCGACCACCGGCAGCGCCGATTGCTGCGCGCGCACTGCGAGCGGCCGCAGCAGCACTGACGCCGTGGCGCCACTGAGCGCCGTCAAGAAGAAGCGTCGGTCGATATTGAGGAACACGATACCTTCTTCCAAAGGCGATCGCTTTGCTTGAACATTCAAGCCTAGCATGCTTCGCTTCGCATTGTAGTAGTCCGTTGCCATGACCGAAGCACCGACACATACGCCGACCGACACGCCGTTCTGGCGCTTCTCGCTGAATTTCTATCGGCAGGCGGGCGTCGCCGAAGCCTGCATCGCGCTGCAGGACGATTGCGGCGTCGACGTCAATCTCATGCTGTTTCTGCTGTGGCTGGCCGCAAGCGGGCGGCAATTGTCGGCCGAAAATGTAAAAGAGCTGGACCAAGCGGTTCGGAGTTGGCGCGATCTCACCATCGTTCCGATCCGTGAAGTCCGACGCAAGCTCAAAGGCGCGCCGACCTTGATCGAAGCCGGCAAGCAGGAGGCGCTTCGCACCAAGATCAAAGCGATTGAGCTTGAAGCGGAACGCCTGCAGCAGGAAGCGCTCTATGCCCGCAGCCGCTCCGCTCCCCGCGGCAGCGAGGCTAATCCGCCGGCTGCCGCGCGGGCCAATCTCGCGGCCTATGAACGCGTGCTCGGCGCACGTTTTGCGAAAGACGCGGTGGCTCGCCTCGTGAGCGCGTTCGAGGCGGTCAAATTCGATGATTTCGCCGCGCCCTGACCCTACTGGCACCGTATCCCGGCCCATGGCACAAGTCGTTCGGCGAGCGAACCGAGGTTGGGCATGGCGAAAGCTGCCGCGCGGCTGATTGTGGGGATTTCCGGCGCCTCGGGCACCGTCTACGGCGTGCGGCTTCTTGAAATGCTGCGCAAAGCCGAAATCGAGACGCATCTGGTCATGAGCCGATCGGCCGAAATGACGCTCGCCTACGAGACCGATTACAAGCCGAAAGACGTGCGCGCGCTCGCTTCAGTGCACTATCCGGTCACCGATATCGGCGCGGCGATTTCTTCCGGCTCGTTCCCGACCATGGGCATGATCATTGCCCCCTGCTCGATCCGCACCATGAGCGAGATCGCAAGCGGCGTCACCGCGTCACTGTTGTCGCGCGCCGCGGACGTGGTGCTGAAGGAAAAACGTCGGCTGGTGCTCGCCCTTCGCGAGACGCCGCTGCACGTCGGTCACTTGCGCAGCATGACGGTGCTCGCCGAAATCGGCGCGGTGATCGCGCCGATCGTGCCGGCATTCTACAATCGCCCGCGCACGGTCGACGACATTGTCAATCACACCTGCGGCCGGCTGCTCGATTTGTTCGGAATCGACATCGGCACGGTCAAGCGCTGGAAAGGCGGACCGGCGGAGAAGGAGTGAATTCCCTCCCCCCGCGAAGCGGTGGGGAGGGTCGGCGAATTTCACGTTAGTGAAATGAGCCGGGGTGGAGGGCCTACTCCCCCCACCCCTGACCCCTCCCCACCACTCGCAACTGCTCGCGGGGGGAGGGGAGTTTCGAGTGGAGAGGAAAACACGATGGACCAGAAACGTTATGAGATCGGCCTCGCCAAGCGCCGCAAGGTGTTGGGCGAGGCTTATGTCGATCGGGCGCTGCAAAACGTCGACGATTTCAACCGCGATTTTCAGCGGCTGTTGACCGAATATTGCTGGGGCGAAACCTGGGGCGACGAAACCCTGGCGCCGCGCGAACGTTCGATTCTCAATCTCGGCATGATCGCCGCGCTCGGCAAAATGGAAGAATTCGCCACCCATGTCCGCGGCGCCCTCAATAACGGGCTGACGCCGAACGAGATCCGCGCCGCGCTGACGCAGATCTTGATCTATTGCGGCGCGCCGATCGGCGTGGACTGCTTCCGCGTGGCCCGGCCGATCATCGCCGAGCACCAGAAAGCCAAATAGTCCGTCGATGCTCGACAAGCGCGCAGCCGAGGCAACAGTGAAAGCAAGCGGCCCGCCGCTCGACCTTCAGGAGCATTTGCGCAGGCTCGAAGCCGAAGGTCTGCTCCTTCGTATCGATCGCGCCATCGACAAGGACAGCGAGCTGCATCCGCTGGTGCGCTGGCAGTTTCAGGGCGGGCTGCGCGAGGACGAGCGGCGCGCATTCCTGTTCACCAATGTCGTCGACGGCGGCGGACGCCGTTATGACGTTCCGGTCGCGGTCGGCGCGCTGGCGGCTTCGGCACGCATTTACGCGGTCGGCATGGGCCGGCCGGTTGATGCCATCGGCGACGCCTGGCTGCGCGCCATTGCCAATCCGATTGCGCCGACGCGAGTGACCACCGCCGCCTGCCAAGAAGTCGTCATCACGGGCGACGCGCTACGCCAACCGGACGGCGGCCTCAAACTGTTGCCGGTGCCAATTTCAACGCCGGGCTTCGACGCGGCGCCGTATCTAACGGCGACGTTATGCATCACGCGCGATCCCGAGACCGGCATTCGCAACATGGGCACCTATCGGGCGCAGCTCAAAGCCACCGACCGGCTCGGCGTGCGCATGGCGGCCCGCCCGGGCGGCGCCGGCGGTTACCTGCATTGGCAGAAATACCGCAAACTTAAACAGCCGATGCCGATCGCGATCGTCGTCGGCTGCGCGCCGGTCGTAATGTTCACCGGACCGCAGAAACTGCCGATCGACTGCGACGAGATGGCGGTCGCCGGCGGGCTTGCGGGCGCGCCGATCCGTACCGTGAAAGCGCTCACCGTCGATCTCGATCTGCCGGCGGATGCCGAGTTCGTCGTCGAGGGCCTGATCGACCCCGAGCTCCTCGAACCGGAAGGGCCGTTCGGCGAGAGCCACGGGCACGTCGCACTCGAAGGCTACAATATGTCGATGCAGGTGACCGCGATCACGCATAAGCGTAATCCGGTCTGGCTTTCGATTCTGAGCGAGGTGACGCCGAGCGAGTCCAGCGTGATGAAGCGCGTCGCCTACGAGCCGCGCTATCTCTCGCATCTACGCGACACGCTGGCGAGCAAGGGCGTTCGCCGCGTCGCCATGCACGAAACCTTGAGCAATCTGAGGAAGATTTTGTTCGTGCAGTTCGCGCCGGGCGTACCGCGCACCGAGATCTGGCGAGCCCTGCACGGGGCAGCGACGCTGCAGGCCGACATCGGCAAATACGTGATCGGCGTCAGCGAGGATATCGATCCGGACAATCTCGATGCGGTTTTCTGGTCGCTCGCTTATCGCGCCAACCCGATCGAGGACGTGCACATTGCGCCCTATCGCTCCGCCGGCCACGGGCCGAAATCGGAAGGCGGCGGCGGTGTGGAATCGACCATGCTGATCGACGCCACACAGAAGACTGCCGATCCGCCGATTTCGCTGCCCAAGCGCGAATTCATGGAACGCGCGCGGGCGATCTGGGAGGAACTGAAGCTGCCGCCGATCACCGCACGGCAGCCATGGTACGGCTATTCGCTCGGCGATTGGGACGCGGTGTGGGACACCTTTGCCGAGCGCGCGGTGGCTGGCCAATGGGAACAGACCGGCCGCGAGAGCTTTGCGCGACGCCGCCCCGGATTGACGCCGGAAACGCCGGTGAAAAGCGTAGACGAGTGACCACCGCCGCTGGAGCGGCGCAGCGGCAAAAGCTCAGTCCACCGACACGCCGCTGGCTTTGATCGGCGCCGCCCACTTCTCGATTTCGCTGCTGACGAAATGCTTGAGATAGTCGGTATCGGTCCGATCGGGAGTGACCACATCGGTCCCGATCGTCTCCAGGCGAACGCGCAGTGCCGGCACGTTCATGGCTTTGATCGTTGCATCATGCAGCTGGCGAATGATCGGTTCCGGCGTTTTGCGCGGGAAGAACAGTCCGATCCAGTTATTCGCCTCGAAGCCTTCCAGCCCCTGCTCCTGCGCCGTCGGCACCTGCGGCAGGACTGCCGACCTGTGGCGCGCGAGCACCGCGAGCGGCTTGACCGTTCCGGCCTTGATTTGCGGCAGCGCGGTCGACACCGCGTCGCACAGGTAATTGATGCGGCCGGCGACCAGATCCTGCAACGCAGGCGCCGAGCCCCGATACGGCACATGTTGCACGTTCACGCCCATCGCGGAATTGAGCAACACGCAGCCGAGATGGGTCGCGGAGCCGCTGCCGCCCGAACCGAACGAGAGTTTCGCCGCATGGGTTTTGACGTAATCGGTGAAGCTTTTGAGCGAATCGGCCGGGAAATCCTTGTGCACGACCAAAACCAGGGGCTGTTCGGCGATCAACACCACCGGCGCGAAGTCATCGACCGCGTTGTAGAGCGGCTTTTTGTACAGCGTCTGATTGTAAGCCTGCGTGCCCACCGTGCCGAGCAGAACCTGGTAGCCGTCGGGATTCGCCAGCGCGACGCGCTGGGCGCCGTTCATGCCGCCCGCCCCGCCGATATTTTCGACGATCACTTGTTGGCCGAGAACGTCGCTCAACCGATCCGCCACAATGCGGCCGACCACATCAGACGGGCCGCCAGCGGCGAACGGTACCACCATGGTAATGGACCGGGTTGGCCACTGGTCGGCTTGCGCAACCTTCATCGCCCCAATCGCCAGCGCGGCAAGCACGCCCCCCAATGCGACGAGCAAGCCCGCAACCACCACGATATTTCGTCTCGTCAGCATCGCACCCTCCTCACGGACCGGCGCTCGCGCTACCGCGCGATGCGGCGACGCGCCCGTGCCATTAGCTTTGCAATTCGTCCCGAATGCCGGCCGAATTAGCGCCGGCAAATGCTTCTTTCTTCAAAGGCCCCGGCGCAACCGACGGCATGTCGTCGTGACCGACGGGATGCGTCCGCAGCGCCAGCGACGTTCTAGTCAGAACGAGAAACTCTGGTGAGAATGAGGCAAATTTTTTCTCATCGCCAAATTCGCCGAAAAAGCAATTTGCTGAAAAATGTATCTGCCGACAAAAATGTGTCACGCGGACAGATGCGCGACAAAATTGTGGCGATCCGCGATGAGTTTTGTTCATCACGGCCATAAATAACTCCTGATCTTGTGCAGGGTGCAGTCAACCGGCCCGGCAAGGGCCGCCTTCCAAAGGTTTGGGGCGGTATATGCGTAATCGCGTCATTCTCGCCAGCGTTGTGGCGCTGGCGATCGGGTTATTCAGCTTCAATCTCGCCGCGCAAGTCATACCTCGATCCATTCAGGAGGGAGGGACCGACGCTGCGTTGCGCGAAAAGAAAAATGCCTGGACCGTTGGCATCGTCGGCGGGCTGCTTTCCGGCACCTATATGCGCTTCGTCGACGAAATGGCGTCGGTGCTCAACGACGGCGACAACTTACGGATTCTGCCGATCGTATCGTATGGCGCCGCGTCCAATCTCGACGACCTGTTGTACCTGCGCGGGGTCGACGCGGCGGTCACCCAATCCGACGTGTTCGAATATTTCCGCACCCAGCGCAAAACGCCCAATCTTGAGCGCCGCGTTCAGTACGTGATCCGGATGCCGATCTCGGAACTGCATATTCTCGCGCGCAGTGACGTTCAGTCGCTGGAGGATCTGCGCGGCAAGAAGGTCAACTTCGGTCCGGCCGGCACCGGCGCGAGCCTCACCGGCACCATCGTGTTCCAGCGGCTCGGGATCAATGTCGACCAGGTCATGATCGATCAACCGACGGCATTGCAGAAATTGCAGTCCGGCCAGGTCGACGCCATTGCGCGGGTGATCCCCAAGCCGATCGATTTTTTCGGCAAGATCCCGGCAAGCTCGGGGTTGCACCTGGTGAATATACCGTTCACCAAGACGTTCGAGGACTTGTACACGCTTGGCGAGTTCACCAAGCAGGACTACCCGAATCTGCTCCAGGGCCAGGACCGCATCGACACGATCGCGGTGCCGGCAGTGCTCGCCGTGTTCAATTGGCAGAAGAACTCGGACCGCTACACTCGCGTCGAACGGTTCATCGAATATCTGTTCAGCCGCTGGGACACGCTCCAGCATCCGCCATACCATCCGAAATGGCGCGACGTGAATTTGGCCGCCACGGTGCCCGGCTGGACCAGGTTCAGCGTGGCCGATCAGCTGTTGCAGCAGATGCAGGCTGAGCAGCAGCAGAAGCAGCAACAGCGCGCTGCATTCGAGACCTTCCTAAGCAATCAGCCCAAGATGCCTGTGAGCGATGCCGATCGGGAAGACTTGTTTCGCAAGTTGTTGCAATGGCAGACGCACGAACAGCACCGTTAAGGAGCAAATCTGGCAGAGTCGCTTCTAACGGCGTTGCAGCACGAGACGGCTATCATGACCTCGCCTGATGATCAGGATCCGGTCAGGTCCAAGCTGGACTACGCGCCGCCATGGGTGCGTGAGCAGGTGGTGCGTGAGCAGGCGGCGCGCGAGCAGGCGACACGCGAGCAGGTTGCACACGAGCCAATGCCGCGTGAGCCCATAACCCGTGATCAGTTTCGCGCCGCCCTTCGGCAAAGCGGCGGGCCGGCAGTCGAGCAAGCGGCGCAAAACGACCGGGAAAACCGGCGTTTCGGCGACGATCGGCCGTGGCATCAGCGTGCGCTGGAGCCCGAACCGGTTCCCGAGCCGCCGGCCGGCGTTTCCAACGTTTGGCCGATGATGCTGCGGTTGGGCGTCGTCTGCACCATTGCCGCAATGGTCGCCGCCGCCCTCGTGTTCTTGTTCAGTCCGAAACAAAATGCTCACAAGATCGCGCAGGCCGACGCCTCGGCGCCCGCAAGTGTCTCCGACGACGCCGCACCGGCTGCGATCGAATTGTCCCGCCGCGGTGTACCGGCCCTGACCGTCGAAACATCGGCCGGCGGAACATCAGCCGGCGGAACCACACCGCTGGCGCCGGGACAAGTCGCCATCGCAACGCCGTCGCAGGTTGCGGCCGCGACACCGCCGCAGCTTCCCGAGGGACAGCTCGTCACCGCGCCGGCAAAACCGCAAACGTCAGCCGCGGCCGCGGAGCCAGCGCAACAAATTGCATCCCTTCCCGCGCCGAACTCCTCGCCAGCCAATATCAAGTCATCACCGGCACCGGCCGTGAACGAGCCGACACCGCGCCCGGTCGACGCCAATCCGGCGGCCTCGCCCGCTCCGGCCCAAGCCGCTCCGCCCAGCGTCGCCAAGCCCGCAGTCGTGCTCGACGAAAATGAAATCAATACGTTGATCAGGCGCGGCAAAAATCTGCTCAACGACGGCGATTTCGCCGCGGCGCGGGTGCTGTTTGAGCGCGCCGCTAACGCCGGCAGCGCCGAAGCGGCGCTGGCGCTCGGCTCGACCTATGATCCGAACGTCATCAAACGGCTCGGCGCGATCACGGTCAAACCCGACGTCGCGAACGCGCGAAAATGGTACCAGCTTGCCGCCGATCGTGGCTCGGCCGCGGCGACCTTGCAGCTCGCCAATTTGCCGCAAAGCCGTTGATCGGTACCGGCCCCGCTAGGCGATATACGAAGACTGTGACGTGAACGTCGCGGCAGTGGCGAGTTCTTAACCATTTCGTCCCTAAAGTATCGCGTCTTTTGTCCCTAAAGTACCGCGTGTTCCTAAAAGTTTCCCATGTCCCTCCCCTAAATCTCCGCAATTGTCCGCTGTTTTACCGAGCTGGGCGGCTGATCGGGCATGGGGCCAGCTGGCTAATGGGCCGCTGCGGGGGACGGAACTCAATGAAAAGGCTACTCCTCGCCCTGGTTTTATGGGGCTCGGTGCTCTCTACACCGGTCTTCGCGAAAACCTTTGTCGGCGTCTTGTGGCCGATGTTCGGACCGCTTCCAGCGATCGGGCTCGTTGAACTCGTTGCCGAGCTCAAATTGATGCCGGATGTGGAAGTCCGCACCTATCTGCATCAGGCGTGGCCATCCCTGGTCGCGGACATCGAGCGCCAACCGCCGGGCACGCGCACCGTCGTCGTCGGCTACAGTTTAGGTGCGAACAGTTCGGTCTTCGTGGCCAACAAGGCGGAATACATCGATGTCATTATCGCGCTTCAGCCCTCGATGTTGAGCTGGAATCCGGCCGTGACCGGACGCGTCGGCAGGATGATTGAAGTCTATAATCCAAATCCATCGATGACCTTTGGCGGTATGGGATCGAAGAAGCTGATCGGTCCGAACATCGAATACATTGCCAACAACGATTCTCATCCGGGCGCGCAGTTCAGTTCGGACTTTCGTAATCTGGTGAAGAGCGAAATCGCCAGAATATCCGCCGAGCCCGCTGTGGTGACGGCGCAAGCTCGTGTCCCCGTCGCGCCTGCTCTGGCTTTTGCGGAGACTCGCACCCCTGCTGCTCCGATGACGGCACAAGCGCGCGCCCCCACGGCACCTGCTCCGATAACGGCGCAAACCCCCATTCAAGCGCGCATTCAAGCGCCCCTGCCCGTACCCAGACCAGCAAACATCCCTGGTCCAACGAAACTTGGCCCAACGAAACTTGCCGCGCTCACGCAGCAATCTTCAAGTCGTGAGCCAAGCCATGAGCCAAGCCATGAGCCAAGCCATGAGCCAAGCCATGAGCCAAACCATGGATCAAATCCTCAGCCTGAATATGCGTCCGCTTTTCTCGAAAGCCTGACCGGCGCAGTGGATTCGGGGAACCTGTTTGCGCAACGGCAACTGACGGTTGCCGCCATGATGGATTATGCGACCAGGAATTATCGCAACGCGCATACGGCCGAATTGCTGCCGACCGGTTCCGAATACAGATAGCCACGCCGTTTTCGCGTGGCGCCGTTCATCGCGGCCGCACCACCGTATCGACCAGCGCCGGCGTGCCGGCTTTCACCTTGGCGACGGCGCGGCACAGCGCCGCTGCGATCTCCGCGGGCTTTTCGATCGGTCCTTCCGCGTGCCAGCCCATGCTTTTTGCCATGGCGGCGAAATCCGGATCGGGGCCGGCGATGTCCTGGGCGATATAGGCGCGCTCGACCGGCGTGCCGCGATGCTGGGCGACGTGAATTTGGTGTTCCCAATCGTTGTAATAGGCGCGATTGTTGTACATCACGACCAACAGCGGAATGTTGTTCTTCGCCGCGCTCCACAGCGCGCCGGCATCGAACAATAGATCGCCGTCCGGCTGAATATCGACGACCAGCCGTCCGCTGCCGCGATGCGCCAGCGCGACGCCGAGCGAGATGCCGATCTGGGTGCCGGTGCCGAGCGCCTGGCCGGGATGGCGGTGCGGCTTGTCGAAATCCCACAGCTTATAGGCCCAGTCCTGCAGCGTGTTTGCGGTCAGCACCCAATCTTCGCGTTTGATGACGTCCCAGATCTCGCTGGCGAGCCGCGGCAGCGTGATCGGCACGCCGTCCCAATCCGCTTTGGCCTGTTCGCCCCAGGACGCAAACAAGCTGTCGTGCTTTAAGCGCACCGCGCTGGCGCGCTCCTTGACGCGTGCGCCAAGCCGCGGGTCTTTGGCAATCCGTTCCCGGCATAACTGCGTCAGCGCCGGGATCGCAGTCGCTGTGTCGCCGAGCACGCGCAGACTGCACGCCGGCATGCGCGTGTAGTCCATCGACCATTTGCTTAAGTTGATTTCGCCGAAGCCGATCTCGACCATGTCGCAATGTGGCGGGTAGTACGGCACCACCCGGCGCTCGGTACGTTCGATAAAGTGCGTCGACTTCTCCCAATCGCGGGTATCGAGCGAGACGATCAGATCGGCGTCGCGGAATATTTCCTTGTGGCAGCTCAGGTTGAGCGGATGGCGGTTGGGGAAATTGAGCCGCGCATGGACGTCGAAGACGGCGGCGCCGACGGTCTCGGCCAGCGCCACGAGATGGCCGAAGCCGCTTGCGCCGCGCGCGACATATTCGGCCATCAGCACCGGGTAGTTCGCGGCCAGGAGACGCTCCGCGACGGCAGCGAGCGCCGCCGGATCCGCCGCCATCGGCGCCGGTACTTTGCTATGCGATGGTTTCGGCAGTGCAACGTCGCGCGCAAGCGGCTGCTCCTGCAGCCAGGCGTCGTAGCACATGTAGATCGGGCCCTGCGGTTCGGTCATCATCGCGGCATAGGCGCGCGCAAACGAATCCGGCACGCCCTCGATGCTCGCCGGCTGATAATCCCATTTGACGTAATGACGAAGCTGCTCGCCGTTGACATTGGCGGTGTGGATCCAATCGATGAACGGCCGGCGCCGGCTCTCGTCCATCGGGCCGGTGGCGCCGATGACAAAGACCGGACAGCGATCGAGATAGGCGTAGTAGATTCCCATGGTGGCATGCAGCATGCCGACCACGTCGTGCACGATCGCCACCATCGGCTCGCCGGTCGCCTTGGCGTAGCCATGCGCGATCTGCACCGCGATCTTCTCATGCTGACAGAGCAAGAGCGGTGGATCGTTGCCGCCGTAATTGACCAGCGAGTCATGCAAGCCGCGATAGCTCGCGCCCGGATTGAGCGCGATATACGGAAAACCATAATGTTTGATCAGATCGACGATAACGTCGGACTGCCAGGCGCGCTTGGCATAACGTCCCGCCGGCTGCGATCTGTTCGCGGTCTCGTTCATCGCTGCGGCGCGATCATGCGTTACGCCTTGGCCGCGGCGTGGATCGCGGCGCGCACCCGCTGATAAGTACCGCAGCGGCAGATATTGGTGATGGCCGCATCGATATCGGCATCCGTCGGCTTCGGCTTGTCGCGCAAGAGCGCCACCGCCGCCATGATCATTCCGCTTTGACAATAGCCGCATTGCGGCACGTCGAGATCGATCCAGGCTTGCTGAACCGGATGCAGCTTGCCGTTTTGCGCCAGCGCCTCGATCGTGGTGACGGATCGCCCGGCGAGGCTGCCGACGGGCGCTTGGCAGGAGCGGGTGGGCGCGCCGTCGATGAGCACCGTGCAAGCGCCGCACTGTGCAATACCGCAGCCGTATTTGGTTCCGGTCAGCCCGATCGTGTCGCGCAGCACCCATAGCAGCGGGGTGTCATCTTCCACGTCGAGATTGTAGGTTTTCCCATTTACCGACAGTGCGGTCATCGACTGGCTTTAGCTCCCGTTGCATCAACCAATTTCGATTCGGCAACAGCCCACGCCAAGACGCCTAAGGCGATACTGTTTCAGTATAAATCGTCAATCCCCCCGGCGGGACAGCAAAGGCGCCTCGGGCAGATTGCCACGTCACCCGCCGCTCTCTTTTCAGGCTGGGCAAAGCAGGGCATGCTACCGGCCGACACTGCCAGGCTATGCCCCCTCGGGCGGCCGGCCAGGGTACCACGAATACAAATTAGTGCTTCTGCGGAGGAAAACATGACCAGTCGTATCAGCCGGCGTCACGTTAATGCCGCCATCGGGGCCGCTGTGATTTCGCCGGCTTGGGGATCGGCGCGCGCTTTCGCCGCCGACGAACCAATCAAGATCGGCTTCAGCATGGCGCAGACCGGCGCGCTCGCGGGTGCCGGCCAGCAGGCTTTGCTCGGCAACCAGATTTGGGAGGAAGACATCAATGCCAAGGGCGGCCTGCTCGGCCGGCCTGTAAAGCTCATCTATTATGACGACCAGACCAACCCCTCGAATGTGCCCGGCATCTACGCGAAGCTACTCGACGTCGACAAGGTCGATCTTGTCATTGGACCGTATGGGACGAACTTGGTGGCTCCGACCATCCCGTCCGTCATGCAGAAGGGGAAAGTCTTGATTGGCCTGTTCGCACTCGATGCCAATCATGACTTTCACTACCCGAAGTACTTCTCCATGCTGCCGTCCGGTCCTACGCCAAAAGCGTCATTCACGGAGGGCTTCTTCGAGGTTGCGGCGGCGCAGAATCCAAAGCCGCAAACGGTTGCGATCACGGCCGAGGATGCCGAGTTCTCGCGCAATGCCGCGGAAGGCGCTCGCGAGAACGTCCACAAGTACGGTTTCAAGACGGTTTACGATAGAACCTACCCGCCAAGCACGACGGACTTCTCGCCGATCATTCGCGCTATCCAGGCGACCAATCCAGAACTGGTGGTGATCTGCTCCTATCCGAATACCTCGGTGGGCATGTTGCAGTCCGCCAGCGAGCTGGGCCTGAAACCGAAGATGATGGGCGGCGGCATGGTCGGAATCCAATACACCGCCATTAAAAGCAAACTCAAAACCAAACTCAACGGCATCGTGAATTACGAGTTCTGGGTGCCGACGCCCAAATTGATGGCGCCGGCAGCCGACTTCTTCAAAAAATACCAAGCGCAGGCGGCAAGCCGCGGCATTGACCCGCTGGGCTATTATCTCGGCGGCTGGGGCTACACCTATTTGCAGGTGCTCCAACAGGCGGTCGAGGCCACCAAGAGCCTCAACGACGACAAGCTCGCCGACTACATGCGTACCCACGCATTCAGCACGATCATGAATCCCGAGATCAAGTTCGGCAAAGACGGCGAGTGGACCAAATCCGGGGTGATGCAGGTCCAGTATCACGACATCACCGACAGCGCGAACCTCGATACGTGGCGCGGCATGAGCTACCAGACCGTCCTCACGCCGGCCGACCAGAAGACCGGCAACGTCATCTATCCCTACGAGAAGGCAACCGGATAAAAGGTCGTGCCGCAGGACAAAAGCGCAGCGCGCCACGTAGTGCGCTGCGCCGACAGGCTGTATCACGGACAAACCGTTCGAAGTTGGTGATGCCAATCACGCGGCGCGCCAATTGGCGCTGCCGGCAACAGATTTTTTGAACGCAAATGCTTCTACCCACCTCGCTCGTCGGCTCCTATCCGCAGCCGGAATGGCTGATCGACCGCGAAAAACTGTCCAAGCAAGTGCCGCGCGTGCGCGCCGACGACCTCTGGCTGGTTTCGCCCGACAAGCTTGAAGCGGCGCAAGACGACGCCACGATCCTCGCCATCCGTGACCAGGAGCACGCCGGACTCGACATCATCACCGACGGCGAGCAGCGGCGCGAGAGCTATTCCAATCGCTTTGCCACCGCGCTCGACGGCATCGATATCGACAATCCAGGCACGGTGATCAATCGCAATGGACGGCCCATTCCGGTGCCGCGCATCGTCGGCCCGATCCGGCGCCGGCAGCCAGTGGAATTGCGCGATCTCAAAGTGCTGCGCGCCAATACCGACCGCAAGATCAAGGCCACGGTACCAGGCCCGTTCACGATGGGCCGCCAGGCGCAGGACGACTATTACGGTGACGAGGAAGCGGTGGCGATGGCTTATGCCGAAGCCGTCAATGCCGAGATCAAGGACCTCTTCGCCGCTGGAGCGGACGTGGTGCAGATCGACGAGCCGTGGATGCAGCAACATCCGGAGAAGGCGCGCCGTTACGGTATCAAGACGCTCAACCGCGCGGTTGACGGCGTTACCGGAACCGTCGTCGTGCATCTGTGCTTCGGTTATGCCGCGGTGGTGCGCGATAAGCCGTCGGGCTATTCCTTCCTGCCGGAATTGGAGCAATCCAAGGCGCAGCAGATTTCGATCGAGGCGGCGCAACCGAAGCTCGACCTCAAAATTCTCCACCAACTGCCTTCCAAGACCATCGTGCTGGGCGTGATCGATCTTGGCGACATGACGGTCGAGACACCGCGTGTCGTCGCCGACCGCATCCGGCGCGCGTTCGACGTGGTGCCGCCGGAACGGATTGTGGTGGCGCCGGATTGCGGGATGAAATATCTGCCGCGCGCGATTGCCTTCGCCAAAATGAAGGCCATGGCCGACGGCGCGGCGCTGCTGCGGCGTGAGCTGAGCAAAGCCTAAAGCCTGATCCGTCAGACAACGTTCGTTGCAGAAATGCCCTCCGGGCGCGCTTGGCGCTTTGGACCGAGATCAGCGACCGTGATTGACCGTACCTTCCATGGTTACGTAGCCGCCGATCTTGACGCACGTATCGGTGCCCGGAACTTGGACAAACACCGCGCCAAAAGTGCTACAGGATTTCGTCCGCGGAGCGGGTTGCGATTTCGCCAAGCCTGATGGTTGAGACAATTTTGGCTTGGAATTGGGCTCGATTAATGTCTGCGCGACAGCGCCCGAGTCGACCACAACGGCCAACGCAATTGTCACCGACACCACGAGTGCGCAGAATATCGTCCCGCGGGCCATCCAATAATCCATGCCACGCGTCCTTAGCACGACTTTATCGAACCCGCCTAACCGGCCTGCCGCTCCAGCGCTTTGCGGTCCCATTTGCCAAGTTCCGCCGCCGCCTCATAGGTTTCCTGCAAAAAGCCGAGCAGTAGCGCGTCGGGATCGCTCGCCTGGCGCACGGCGTCGTAAGGCAAAATGAATTGCCCCAAATCTTTCTCGTAAGACGCTGCGGCGGTCTGCAGCCTGGTATCGCCGTAACCGGCCGGCTCCGGATAGGCATAGACGTAGAACGCAGCGCGGCCGTAGCCGCCATTGCCCGGCCAAAAGCCGCAGCTTGAGACTTCGTGCGAATAAGCTTCGTCCATGACCCACTTCGCTACGTTTGGCGTTTCGCCTTTGAGCGGCGGCGCGGTGCGGCCGGAAAACCGCGTGACGGCCAGATCAAGCCCACCCCAGAAAAAGTGCACCGGGCTTGCTTTGCCGATGAAGCGGGCGCGGAATTCGGTTAGGACACGGTTGACCTGCACCAGGGCCTGCCAGAACCTTTCGACATAGACGCGATCGTATTGCCGATGCGCGCGGTCCTGCTCGAACGCAATCGCGCCCTCGATTTCGCTCGGAACGGTCCAGATGTGCACGTCGATATCGAGCCGGCGCAGCGCCGCCATGACGGCGGCGTAGAAATCGGCGACGGTCATGGGTTCGAGCGGAAGCACTGCGGCGCGGCCGTCGCTTACCTCGATGCGAAGCCGATGTTCGGCGAAATCAAACACAACATCGAAGGTGCGCCCGCGATAGGGCATTGCGGGGGCCATAAGTCCACGCGAAGTAACGTCAAATGTTGCGTTCCACCAATGATTGACGAGCGGCGTGCAGGCGATGCGCACCTTGCCGACGATCTGCGTCCATAACAGCAGGGTCTCGCAGGTGTCGCGCCAAGCTTCAAACGGCAGATCGGGCCATTGCGAATTTGTGCCGATACTCATGGCGGCCCTCGCTTTCTCGGTACCCGGCTGTATCGTCAGGTGACGCCTTCTACCCCCTCATTCAATCACTTCGTCGGCGCGCAACAAGATCGACTGGGGAATGACAAGCCCAAGCGCTTTGGCCGTGGTCAGATTGACAAAGAGCAAGAGTTTGGTCGGTTGCTCGACGGGAATATCGGCCGGCCTCGTGCCGCGAAGAATCTTGTCGACAAAATCGGCGGCGCGCCGGAATAGATCGGCGATGTCCGGCCCGTAGGAGATAAGGCCTCCGGCGTCGACATAATTCCGGGGGCCGTAAATCGCCGGCAGCTTTGCCGCGAGCGCCATCGTAACAATGCGTACACGATTTTCTCCGGTCAACGGGCCGGGCACGCAATAGATCGCATCGGCTTTGTTTTTCAATCCGTCGAACGCAGCCGTTATCTCCTCGGCCCGCCGGACTACCAATGTCACGACGTCGAGGCCGGCGGCGCGAGCCGCCGCTTGTACTTTGCCGGTCTCGGCCATCATGCCGGGGCTATCGGCGTTGGTCAGGATCGCCAGGCGATGAAGACCGGGGACGAGCTCACCTAATAATTCGACCTCTTTGCCGGCATAGTCGGTCAACTCCGCCGAGTGACGTTGCCGCCCGGGTGCGCGAGACTTTCAACGAGACCGATAGCGACCGGATCGGCGGTAGCCGCGAACACAATGGGAATGGCCGAGGTTGCTTGCTTTGCCGCGACGACACCCTCCGAGCCTGACGTGACGATGACGTCAACCTTGAGCTTGACGAACTCGGCAGCGATTTCCGCGTAGCGCTCCTTCACGCCCTCCGTCGCGCGATAAATGATCTCGACGTTATCACTGTCCCTCCAGCCCAGCTCACGCATGCGTTGCACGAAGCCGTTAAGCCATTTGCTGTAGGATGCCTGCGTACCCGGGACCAAAAATCCAACGACAGGCCGTTTGCCCGCCGCCGCGCCTGCCGTTCCTCAAAAATAGGCGTCGCGTGAAAGCGACAAACTAACACTGCGGATAAGCCCCGTGTGACAGCGCTTATCATGTGAGAGCGCCTATCATGCTGATTTTTTATCCCATTTGAATGCTTATGATGCTAAGGAATTGCGTGTTGACCGTCATGAGTGAAACTCCTGGATCAAACCTTTTACACAGCTGGATTGCGCGGGCGGCCGCGCGTTCGCCGCAAAAGCCCTGGGTCATTGCGGTCGATGATGGCCGCATTGTGGATTACGTGCGCCTGCGCGACTTCGGCGGCCGTTTCGCCGTCTGGCTTCGCCGCCGCGGCATCGGACCGAACGATCGGGTCGCACTGCTTGCGGACAATTCGATCGAGCAATTGCTGTGCTATTTCGGGGTGATGGCGGCGGCCGCGACGGTCTGCACCGTCCATGTGGAAATGAACCGCAATCAGCTTCCCGGCATTCTCGATCGGCTCAAGCCGAAGCTCATTCTCCATCAAGACGGCTTGCGGCTGGAGGAGGCGCTCGCGAGTGCCGACGCGCCGCGGCTCCGCATCGGACGTCACGACGCGCCGGGCGCCGCCACGCTGTTTGGCGAACTCGCGCGTTGCGCGCCGGGCGAGCCGGAAACCGCCGCGCGGCCGGACGACGACGCCGTGATCCTGTTCACCTCCGGGACCAGCGCCAAGCCGAAAGGCGTGGTTCTAAACTTTCGCGAATTTCTCTCCAACATCGATCCGCTCGCCGCGGGCTTTGGCATTACCGCCGACGATCGGCTCTATGATTTCCGCCCCTTTAGCTGGGCTTCGGCGCAGCTTCTCGGCGCGCTGGCGCCGGTCAATCGCGGCGCCACTTTGGTGCTGGCCGAGAAATTTTCGGTGAGCCGATTTTTTGACCATTTGCGTGACCATGGCGTGACGGTTGCCACCGGCAATCCGACCACGCTGAACATTCTGCTCAACAGCGAAATCAAGTTTGAACGCGATACCCTGCCGAAATTGCGCTTTGTCACATCGAGTTCGGCGCCCTTGCTGCTCGACGAATGGAAGCGGTTCGAGCGGATATTTGGTATTCGCGTCGCCCAAGGCTACGGCGCCAGCGAAGCCAACTGGATCGCCGCCATTCCCGGCGAGGAACGCCGGCTTGGCACGGTCGGCCGGCCATTTGCGTACCATGACGTTGCCGTTGTCGATGACGAAGGCCGCCACCTGCCGGCCGGCGACATCGGCTATGTCGAAATCGGCGGCTGGCCCGATCATCCGTTCCGCTATCTCGCCGAAGACGGTGAGATCCGAGTGCACGCGCGCGGCCGCATCCGCACCGGCGATATCGGCTGCCTCGACGCCGACGGCTTTTTGATGCTCACCGGGCGGGAAAAGGAATTGATTATCCGCGGCGGCGCCAAGATTTCGCCGCTCGAGATCGACGCCTGCCTGATGCAATGCGCCGAAGTGATCGAAGCCGCCACCGTCGGCGTGCCCGATGCGATCTATGGCGAGGACGTCGTGAGCTACGTCGTCGGCCGCCCCGGCGCGGCGCTCGATACCGCGGCGCTGTTACAGCACTGCGCCGCGAGGCTACCCGCTTTCAAGGCGCCGAAGCAGATCGTGCTCGCGAGCGCGCTGCCAAAGACCGAGCGCGGCAAGCTCGACCGCAAGGCGCTCGTAGAGCGATGGAAGAAACAATATGCCTCCCCCCTTGAGGGGAAGGCCGGCGAGCGCAGCGAGCCGGGAGGGGGGTCATCTTCTCTTCTAACCCCCCTCCCCTTCCCTCCCAATCAAGGGGGGAGGGAGGAGTAAGTCGCCGCTGCTGAATTCTATCGCCCGCTTCTCGCCAGCGAATGCACCCAGCCTTGCATGCGCTTCTTGGCGTTGGCGATGTCTTCCTTGGAGAAGAAATCCTCCGGCCGCACCTTGTCGACCGGGTAGACCGGGCGGAGAAAATCACTCTCGTAGCCGAACGGCACCGTGGCATCGATGCCCATGCCGCCTTCGAACTGTGTATTCGACGCGGTCCATTGCTTTTCGCCCGCCGTCATGCGCTCGGCCGGCATGAAGGTTTGGCCGCGGCCGCCCGGGATCGGGTTGAGAATATCGGTGCGCGGATTGACGCGCGTGGTCAGGCACCACATCACATCGTCCATCGAGTAGGGATCGACGTCTTCGCTCACCGCGATCGCCAGCCGCATGCCCTGTGAGCACGACAAAGCCGCAGCCATGAAATTGCGCTGCCATCCCTCGTCGATCTGATGGCGCTTTTTCACCTGAATGATGCAGCCGCCCCAATCGGTCATGCAGTACGGGATGACGACGTTCTGCACGATGCCGGGCTGCAAGCGATTGCACAGTTCGTAGATCGCCGCCTCGCGCACGGTGGTGTCGATGTTATGGTCATCGAGCATGTGCACGCCGAGCGCAAAGATGATCGGCTTGGTCGCCGGCTTGCGCATGGTGATGGCGGTGACGTGGAAGGTCGGCGCCTTATAGGACTTGCCCATATAACCGGCCCACTCGGGGTGGAAATGATAGCGGCCCTGTACGCCGGCCTCTTCGGCTTCCTTGGTTTCGAAGCGGCGGTCGCGCGGATTGACATAGCCTTCGAGCACAATTTCGGAGTCGGCCAGCGCCATGGCGTCTACCGTGCGCGCCTTAACGAGCCGCACCGGCGCGCCCTGCACCGCCGAGGCAATGCCGATCTCGTCGCATCCCATCGGCAGGATCGCGTAATCGAAACCGGCGCCGGCCAAGAGCGTGCAGGCCGGCGGCACGCCGAAACACGCCGTGATCGGCACCGGCTGATCCTCTTTGTAATATTTATTCACCACCTGCCACATGTGCGAGCCGGGCGAGATCTGGAACGTGCCGATATTGCCCCAGCGGAAATTCATGCGGTTATAGCCGAGGTCGGAGCCACCCTCGAATTGCGGGCCGGTGACGCAACGAATCCCGGAGCCGACGGTGAGTTCGGGCTCATAGGTAGTGTGGCGGATCGGCACCATCCATTCGTTGACGTCGCGCGGTGACTCGATGACGTGCTCCTGGCACGGCGCCTCGCTCTGCGAAATTTCGACCGGTGGAATCGGATGCGACAGCGCATAAGCGAGCTTGCGCACCCGCTCGGCATCGTCCTTCCAGCCGAACATGCGATTGATGATCGCCATGTCGCCGAACAGATTGGTGATCACGCGATGGTTTGGCTTGCCCTTGACGTTGTTGAAGAGAACCGGGCAACCGCCATCCATGTGTTTTTGCAGGCCGGTGACCTGAAGGTCCGGATCGACTTCCTTGTCGGTCTCGATCAGTTCGCCGCAGCCGCGCAGCCATTCTAGCGTGCTGCGCAGGTCGAAGGCTTGGTTCGGCAGCGCACCGGCTTGCGGCTCGCCGCGCTGATCTTTGCCGCGCGCTGTTTGCTGCATGACTGACTTCCCTATTGCATAGAATGCTAAGTATTATCGGCGCGGCCCCTTTGATCTGTCAACGCCGATGCCGCCGGAACGTTTGCTGAAATCCAGTCGTTCGCGCAAAACCAAGCCGCCGCGCCGCGCCGCCGCCTTTCCGCCGCAGCTGTCCTCCGGTTATCTGGTGCGCGATGCGCACCGCGCGTTTCAGCGACTTCTTGAGCGGCGGATCGCGGCTTACGGCGTCACCCGCGGGCAATGGCACTTTCTGCGCGTGCTATGGATCGCTGACGGACTGTCGCAGCGTGAACTGTCGGCGCGCGTCGGCATGATGGAGCCGACCACCGCGATCGCGCTGCGCAGCATGGAGCGCTCGCAACTCATTCGCCGGTTGCGCGCCGACGACGATCGCCGCAAGGTGCGGGTCTTCCTAACCGCCAAGGCGAAACGGCTGCGCAACGAATTGCTGACACTCGCCCGCGGCATTACCGCCGAGGCGGAACAAGGCCTCGCCGCGCGCGACCTCGCCACGTTCCGCCGCGTCATCACGCGCATGACTGAAAACCTGGACCGGATCACGCGATAGGGCATATCAGTCGGGGACAAGCTGCTTGCGTTGAACCAATCTCCGTCACCCTGAGGTGGCCGCCAACGGGTCCGGCCCAAAGTGGCCGGCCCGATGACAAGCTCCGCGGCCCTCGAAGGGCGACGGCCCCGCTCGGTCATCCTTCGAGGCTCGCTTTGCTCGCACCTCAGGATGACGCCGCTTGGAGAAACGAGTCCGTGTCGGTTTGGCGCAGCCGCGGAATGTCGGTAGAAACCGCGGCATGAGCGTTTTATTCTTGCCAAACCCACAAGCCGGGAGAACGACATGACTGCCAGTCGGTATTGGATCGGCCTTGCCATGTTCGGCGTGCTGGCATGGTCTGCGTGCGCCCATGCTCAAGCGCTCAAATACCCGGAAAAGCCCGTCACCATCATTTCGGATGCGCCACCCGGCTCCACGCCGGATGTGGATGCGCGCTTCATCGCCGCCGGGTTGAGCAAGCTCTGGGGCCAGCAGGCGGTAATCATCAATCATGCCGGCGCCAATGGCAGCGTCGCCGCGCGTGTCGCCGCCGAAGCCGCGCCCGACGGCTATACGCTGTTCATGCCGGCGCTCTCGACCTTCGTCGCGCTGCAATCGGTTGCGCCCAATATACCGATCCGGCTGCCGCGCGATTTTTTGCCGATCGGCTTTACGGCGGAAAATCCGATGTTCGTCGCGGTGCACCCAGGTCTCGGCGTGAGCACGCTGCCGGAACTGATCGCGCTCGCCAAGAAAAAACCCGGCGCCATTTCTATCGCCGTGACCGGAGTCGGCAGGCTCACGCATCT
Source organism: uncultured Alphaproteobacteria bacterium (assembly GCA_963816295.1). GTDB lineage: Bacteria > Pseudomonadota > Alphaproteobacteria > Rhizobiales > Xanthobacteraceae > BOG-931. The sequence goes on from CAWFJS010000001.1 coordinate 36,902, forward strand.
CACCGGGCTGTTGCTGCAGGAACGCGCCGGTATTGAGTTCCTTCCCGTCCCCTATAATGCCGGACCGGCGGCAGCGCTGTCCGACGTCGCCGCCGGACGTGTCTCGATGATTATCGAAGGCTATTCCGGAATCGTCGGCGCGGTGAAGGCGGGACAGGTGAAGTTGATCGCGGTCGCAGCGGCGCAGCGATTGCCGCAGTTTCCCGATCTGCCGACGGTCGCCGAAACGATCCCCGGCTTTTCCGCGACCGGCTGGCAGGTGCTGGTCGCGCCGCGCGGCACGCCAGCGGCGATCATTGACAAAATCGACGCCGATCTCGCCAAGGTCGTCAGTGATCCCGAGTTCCAGAAGCTGCTCGCCAATGTCGGCAGCTATTCGCATGCCATGAACGCCAAAGAGGCGCTTGCCTTCGTCGAGCAACAACAGGCCACTTGGCTGCCGGTGCTCGAAAAAATTCCGGTGAAGTGATCAAGGGCGCACCGCGCGGGACCCCTGGACCGATTTGCGCAGCAATGCGAACAGGCTGCCGCCAGTCACCGCGCCAAGGATATATGCGACCGCGGCCAGAACAGCGAGCGGCACACGAATGCTAAGGCCCAGGAACGACATTGTGACAGCCTCGACGTTCTGGAAGATGAAAATTATTGTCGCGACCACGAATAAGACGACCAAAGTCAAATAGACCCAGCGCATTGCTGCCTCGTTTTTACATCGGAAAGACGACCAACGTAGCGTTTAAACAACGGCGCACCCATCGGAACCTTGATTAGGATCAAAGACGAACGTGTGATAAGGCCACGCGCGCAGTACAGGAGGTTTTGCATGTTGACGCTTTATTATGCTCCAGGAGCCTGCTCGATGGCTTCGCATATCGTGCTCGAAGAGAGCGGCGAGAAATACGAACCCAAGAAAGTCGATCTCGCAGGCGGCGAGCAGCGCACCGAAGCCTATTTGAAAATCAATCCGCTGGGGCGCGTGCCGGCGCTCCGCCTCGACAACGGCGACCCGCTGACCGAAAACACCGCCATCCTGCCCTATCTCGGCAAGCGCTTCGCGCTGTGGCCGAGCGATGCGCTCGGCGAGGCCAAAGCGCTAGCGCTGATCGGCTTCTTCGCCACCAGCGTGCACCCCGCGCATGCCCATGTCGGACGGCCCGAGCGTTACACCGCGGATGCCTCGGCATTTCCGGGAATCAAGGACATGGGGCTGAAGACTTTCCACACTTATTTGAAGCAGATCGACGGCATGCTTGGCGGCCGCGAATGGCTGTCCGACCGCTATTCGGTACTCGATCCTTATGCCTTCGTGTTTTACACTTGGGGCGTGCGCCGTGAGCTACCGATGGCGGAGCTGAAGAACTACACCGCACATAAGGATCGGCTGCTCAAGCGGCCGGCCGCCGCCCGCGTCGTCGCGGATGAGAAGGTGAAGGTGTAGCAGCACTCGTCATTGCGAGCGGAGCGAAGCAATCCAGTGTAGCGAGAAGGACTGGATTGTTTCGTCGCTTTCCGCCTACGCGCTCCGCGCTTCGGCGGACTCAAACCCGCCGCAGCTCGCCCAGCGAGCGAAGGCGGGCGTTCCTCGCAGTGACGGAAACATTCACGCCGTCTTCTGCACCTTGAGCCCGAGTTCGGAGATCATGCGCTCGCGCATGATGAATTTCTGGATCTTGCCGGTCACGGTCATCGGGAATTCGTCGACGAACTTGATGTAGCGCGGCACCTTGTAGTGCGCGATCTGATCGCGGCAGAAGGCGCGGATTTCCTCCTCGGTTGCAGTCACGCCGGGACGAAGCTTGACCCAGGCGCAGATCTCCTCGCCATAGCGATCGTCCGGGACGCCGACCACCTGCACGTCCTGAATCTTCGGATGGCGATAGAGGAATTCCTCAATCTCGCGCGGATAGACGTTTTCGCCGCCGCGGATGACCATGTCTTTGATGCGGCCGACGATGTTGCAATAGCCTTCGGCGTCAATGGTGGCGAGGTCGCCGGTATGCATCCAGCGCGCCGCATCGATCGCCTCGCGCGTGCGCGCTTCGTCGTCCCAATAGCCGAGCATCACGCAATAGCCGCGCGTCAACAGCTCGCCCGGCGTGCCGGTCGGCACAATGCGCCCGTCGCGATCGACGATCTTGACTTCGATATGCGGCTGAATGCGCCCGACCGTGGAAACGCGGCGCTCGAGCGGGTCCTGCGTCGAGCTCTGGAAACTGACCGGGCTGGTTTCGGTCATGCCGTAGGCGATGGTGATTTCGGACAGATGCATCTTGGCGACGGCGCGCTTCATCACCTCGATCGGACAAGGTGAGCCGGCCATGATTCCGGTGCGGAGCGAGGAAAGATCGAATTTCTCGAATTCCGGATGATCGAGCTGGGCGATGAACATCGTCGGCACGCCATGGAGCGCGGTGCAGCGTTCCTCAGCTACGGTTTGCAGCGTGGCAAGCGAATCGAATCCTTCGCCGGGAAACACCATGCAAGCGCCGTGGGTCAGCGCGGCGAGATTGCCGAGCACCATGCCGAAGCAATGGTAGAGCGGTACTGGAATGCAAAGCCGATCCTCGGGGGTAAGCTGCATGGCTTCGCCGATGAAGAAACCGTTGTTGAGAATATTGTGATGCGACAGCGTCGCGCCTTTTGGAAAGCCGGTGGTGCCGGAGGTGAACTGGATGTTGATCGGCTCGTCGAATTGCAATTGCGGTGAAAGCGCGGCGATGCGCTCGGCTTCAGCGGCGCCACCGCGCGCCATGATTTCGGAGAAGCGGAAGGTTCCCGGATGCCAGGCATCGCCGAGGAGCACGACCGAGCGCAGCGACGGCAGGCGCTTTGACTGAAGCTCACCGGGCTGGGCCTGGCCGAGCTCCGGCGCCAGTTCGCGCAGCATGCCGATGTAATCCGAAGTCTTGAAGCGCTCGGCGAGAATCAGCGCCTTACAGCCGACTTTGACGAGTGCGTATTCGAGCTCGGCGATGCGATACGAGGGATTGATGTTGACCAGGATGAGTCCGGCTTTGGCGGTGGCGAACTGGGTCAGCACCCATTCGCTGTTGTTCGGCGACCAGATGCCGATCCGATCGCCCGGATTGAGGCCAAGCGTAAGAAGCCCAGCGGCGAGCTTATCGACCTCTTGCCGCAGCTCGCCATAGCTGAAACGGACCTTCTGGTGACGCACCACCAGCGCCGGGCGCGATGCCCATTTCGCGCAGGCTTCGTCGAAGAATTGCCCGACGGCTTTGCCGATCAGCGGCTGATCGCTGGCGCCGTGCACATAGCTGAGCTCAAGTGCCATCGCCGTTCCTCCCGTCATTTTGAGCGCGATTATAGCGCGCAACCGGGGCAGCCGCGCCAGATGCAGGCGCGCCGCCGGCTCTGCCAATGCGACGAAAACTCCAGGCCCGCGCGTCTTTGTGGGCGTGGTCCAGCTTGCTAAAGTGCGCAAAATAAGGCCAAACGCTCGACGAGGACGATCGCCGGCATGAATACGGAACTATCGGTCTCGCTCTGGCGTGGCGCGCAGAACGGCCGCTACGAGACTTATCTGGTTCCGCAGCGCGCCAGCCAGACCGTGCTCGACGTCGTCACCTTCGTGCAGCGGCATATCGACCCGACCTTGTCGTATCGCTTCGCTTGCCGGGTCGGGGTCTGCGGCTCCTGCGCGATGACGGTCAACGGCAAGCCGCGCTGGACCTGCCGCACCCATGTCGCCAAGGTCGCCGCCAGCGGCCGGCTCGAAATCGGCCCGCTTGCGAACCTGCCGGTGATCAAGGATCTCGCAACCGACATGCAGCCGTTCTTTGAGAAATGGCAGCAGGCGAAAGGCGCCTTCGCGCCAACCAAAACCCGGCGGGACGCCATTGCGCAGATCGAGCCGGACACGCCGGCGCGGAAGGCCGCCGACGCAGCCATCGAATGCATCAATTGCGGCGTGTGCTACGCGGCCTGCGATACGGTGCGGTGGAATGCCGAATATCTGGGCCCGGCAGCGCTCACCCGCGCCTGGACGCTGGTCAACGACGAACGCGATGGCGGCAATCTCGCCCGCCTGCAAGCCATCGCCGGCGCTGGCGGCTGTCATGCCTGCCATTCGCATCAATCCTGCCAGGAGCTGTGCCCGCAGGCGCTCAATCCGACCGCTGCGATCGCCGCGCTCAAGCGCCGGACCGCGGTGGCCTATCTCAAAGGCGAGATCAAGGTATGAACGTGCGGCTCTATGTTTGGCAGCGCGCCACCGCCGCCGTGATGGCGCCGCTGGTCGTGGTCCATATCGCCGTGATCTTCTATGCGACGCGGCACGGCATGAGCGCGGCCGATATTCTTTCGCGCACGCGCGGCAGCATCGCCTGGGCGGCGTTCTATGGTGTGTTCGTGCTCGCGGTTTCGATCCACGCCTCGATCGGCGTGCGCAATATATTGAGCGAATGGACGCCGCTCAACGAACGGCGCGTTGACGCTTGCGCGGTTTTCCTCGGGCTCGTGCTTGCGGTGCTCGGCCTGCGCGCGGTTGCCGCGGTGGTGCTGCCGTGATCGGGCGCGCCGTCAAACATCGTGACAGCGCCTTGTGGGTCGCCGCGATGGTGCACCGGATCTCGGGGCTGGCGCTCGCGATCTTTCTACCACTGCATTTTCTGGCGCTCGGCTTGGCGATCGAGAGCGAAGCGCGATTGGAGAGCTTTCTGCGCTGGAGCGATCAGCCGCTGGTCAAAGCCGCCGAAATCGGCCTGGTGTTTTTGTTCACTGTGCATCTGCTTGGCGGGTTGCGCATTCTGGTAATCGAGAATTTCGACTGGCGCGATGGTCAGAAGCAGCTGGCTACCTTGGCGGCGGCGCTCTCCGCTCTCGTCGCCTTCGCTTTTCTAGTGCGCGTGTTCTGAAAGCCATGAAAGTCGAGCACCTCAAGACCGACATTCTGATCCTCGGCTCCGGCGGCGCCGGGCTGTTTGCGGCGTTGCATGCGCTCAAAGCCAATCCCGATCTCGATGTGACGGTCGCGGGCAAGGGCCTCCTTGGCAAATGCGGATGCACGCGCATGGTGCAGGGCGGCTACAACGTAGCGATCAATCCCGGCGACTCGATCGAACGGCACTTCATGGACACGATCGAAGGCGGCAAATGGCTGCCGCATCAAAAACTCGCCTGGACGCTGGTCTCAATCGCGGTCGAGCGCGTGCGCGAGTTGGAAAACGAGATCGGCTGCTTCTTCGACCGCAACCCGGACGGCACGCTGCACGGCAAGGCCTTCGCGGGCCAGAGCTTCGATCGCACCGTACACAAAGGTGACCTCACCGGCATCGAGATCATCAATCGTCTCATGGAGCAAGTCTGGGCGCGGCCGGTCCGCCGCCTCGAGGAGCATCGCGCGGTCGCATTGATCCCGGCGAAAGATGGCGCGCTCGCCGGCGCGCTGATGATCGATATCCGCAGCGGCGAGTTCCGTTTCGTCCAGGCTCAGGCCGTGCTGCTGGCGACCGGCGGCGGCCCGACCATGTATCGCTATCACACGCCGTCCGGCGACAAGAGCATGGACGGGCTTGCCATGGCGCTCCGCCTCGGCTTGCCGCTGCGCGACATGGAGATGGTGCAATTCCATCCGACCGGACTGCTCGCCGGCCCCGACACGCGCATGACCGGCACGGTGCTCGAAGAAGGCTTGCGCGGCGCCGGCGGCTACCTTCTCAACGGCGCCATGCACCGCTTCATGGCCGATTACGACCCGAAACTTGAGCGTGCCACGCGCGACGTCGTCAGCCGCGCCATCTACGCCGAGATGAAGGCCGGCCGGACCACGCCGAATGGCGGCGTCTACATCAAAATGTCGCATCTCGGCCCGGCCAAGGTGGCCAAAGAATTCAAAGGCATGGTCGAGCGTTGCCGCGACTGCGGCTTCGATCTCGCCGGCGGACTGGTCGAAGTGGTGCCGACGGCACACTATTTTATGGGTGGACTGGTCTGTGATGTTGACACGGCGACTGAATGCGAAGGCCTTTTTGTTGCCGGGGAGGACGCGAGCGGCATGCATGGCGCCAACCGGCTCGGCGGCAACGGCGTCGCCAATTCGACCGTCTTCGGCGGTATTGCCGGCGACGTGATGCCGCGCTGGATTGCCAAGAATCCCGGCCATCGCGCGCCGGATCCCGATGTCATCGATTTCGAAGTGACGCGGGCGGAACATCCGTTTTCGCGTCAGGCCGGCGATCTCAATGCCTTGCGCGAAAAGCTGCTCGACACGATGTGGGACGAGGTTGGCGTGGTGCGCGATCGCTTAAGCATCGAGCGCGGTCTTGCCACGCTCGACTCGATCGAAGTGGAACTCCTCGCCACCGGCGTCGCCGATCGCGACCGCCGCTTCAACCTGACCTGGCACGATTGGCTTAATCTGCGTTCGCTATGCGAGATCAGCCGGGTCATTGCGCTGGCGGCGGCCCGGCGCGAAAATTCGCGCGGCGCGCATTACCGTTCGGATTTCCCGGAGCCGGGGGATCTGGCAACTTCGACGTTCACCGTGGCGCGCCAGAACGCCGGGCGGATCGAATTGACCGACGCGCCGGTGGAGTTCACGCATGTGAAGCCGGGCGAGACGCTCATACGCGATCCGATCGCGGCGGAATGAGGCAAGCTAAGATGATTCCAGTGACCTCCATTCAACGCACCGCCGAGGAACTGATGGCGAAAGCCGCCATCGAAATCCCCGAGGATTATCTCGACGGGCTGCGCCGCTGCGCCGACACCGAAAAGGGCGATCTCTCAGCCTTCGTCATCAAGGCGATGCTGGAGAACTACGAAGCGGCCAAAGAAGATCGCCGCGCCATGTGCGGTGATACCGGCCTGCCGCGCTGGTACGTCAAGATTGGCAATGAGGCGCGCATCGAAGGCGGCCCCGTTGCGCTTGAAGCGACTTTGCGCCGCGCCACGGCGCAGGCGACGACGTCGGTGCCGCTGCGGCCCAATCGCGTGCATCCGTTATGGCGCACCGACCACAACAACAATGTCGGGATCAACGCGCCGGAAATCGAATACGCGTTTCACCCCGACGCCGACTGGATCGAACTCACCACCGTGCACAAAGGTGGCTTGTTCGGCACCGATTATCGCATGCTATTTCCCGGCGACGGCATCGAAGGCATCAAGCGTTTTTATCTCGACACGCTCATTGGCTTCGGCAAACGCGGGCTTGCCTGTCAGCCGGCGATCGTCGGCATCGGGCTCGGCGGTTCGAAAGATACCAGCATGGTGCTGGGCAAACAGGCGTCCTGCCTGCGCACCGTTGGCTCGCGCAATCCCGATCCGCGCGTCGCCGCGCTGGAACAAGAATTCAAGGAGCTCGGCAACAATATCGGCATGGGCGCGATGGGCTTTGTCGGCTCATCGATGGTGATCGATTGCCACATCGAGGTTGGCTACTGCCATACCGGGGGCATGCCGATGTCGGTGCACATGTTTTGCCTGTCGTCGCGGCGCGCGTGCGCGCGCATTGCCGCCGGCGGCAAGGCAACGTTCCGTACCGATCCGATGTGGTTCACCGATTACATGCGCCGCGAAACGGTCGAATGGGGACGACAAACGGCCGAGGCGGCGGAATAGAAGACCGGCTGACCGGGTAAAAAGAATATGACCGACCTTAAAACCGTTCATCTCAAGCTTCCGGCCAGCACCGCGGATCTGCGCGGATTGGAGATAGCTTCGGTCGCTTATTTGAGCGGCCGCCTCTTCACCGCGCGCGAAGGCGTCTACAAGCGCGCCATCAGCGACGGTTTCGGCATGCCGGCGGGAAAAGACGCGCTCGGCATCACCAATTTCCATTGCTCGCCGGCGGCGAGCATCAATCCTGACGGCAGCTACACGGTCGGCGCGGTGACGGCGACCGCGTCGTTCCGTTTCGCGCAATGGCTCGACGGCTGGTTCGCCCTGTCCGGCTGCAACATCATCATCGGCAAAGGCGGCATGACGTCGGAGGTCTATCGCCAATCCTTTGTGCCGAATAACGCGGTCTATCTCACCACGGTCGGCTATGGCACCGGCGCGTTGCTCGGCCGCGGCATCAGGCGCGTCGCCGGCGTCTACTGGCTAGAAGAGCTCGGACTCGCGCAAGCGGTCTGGGTCCTTGAAGTCGAAAATTTCGGTCCGTTTCTGGTCGAGAGCGATCTTGCCGGCAACAGCCTGTTCGAGCGCGAGAACGCCAAGATCGCGCCGGGACTGGAGCAGCATTATGCCGGCACCCGGCCGGCGACGCTGCGCCGCTACGGCGAAACCGACGACAAGACCAAGGAAGTCATTTGAGAGCCCGCAGCAACGTGGCCGTGGGCCAATGAATGATCGTAACTATCGCGACGAGATCGTGCGGCTTGAGGAGCAGATTGATGAGCTCGCCGCCAGGATTGAAAACTGTCGTAAGTTTATTCTAGCCGGGCGGATCGTCGTGATCGGCGGTGGGGCGGTTCTCGTCGCCATTTTGATCGGTGCGCTCCAGTTCAATCCGTCGGTTATGGCAGTAGCCGTCGCGGCAGTGCTGGGCGGTATCGTCGCCGCCGGCTCGAGCCACAGCACCGCGAAAGAAGCAACGCATGAGTTGACCGCGGCCGAGGCAAAGCGGACGGCGCTCATCGGACACATCGATCTTCGGCTCGTATCCGACCGCGACGGTCTGCAATGAAAGACGTCTTCGTTATCGGTATTGGGTTCGCGCGCGACAATGCCTTGTTAACCACACAATACCCATTCCAGTGATTTAGATCACAGACGTCGGTCAGCTTGGTGGGTGATTATCATCCATCATGGAATGGAAGCTAATAGGTACCGCACCGTTCGACCGCGATCTGGAACTCGCGGCTATCGACACCAAAGGGACGCATCTTGTCGCTTTTCCGTGTCGCCGTCTTGCGGATAGCCGCTGGATCGATGTCGAAACCAGCAAGCAAGTTTGCTTTTACTACATACGCCCTACGCATTGGCGAGATTGGCTGCCTAACTAGTCCTCGCGCCCGGAGGTATGTTGAGCCAAATCAATGTTTCAAACTCATAGTCGCATTTGTTGCAGATCCACGTGTGACGAACGTTATCGCGCTTGAGAAATTCCGAATATGCGGGCGCACTCACTAATTCGCCACATTTCGGGCAGGAGCACCGCCCGAAATACCATTCATAAATGTGGCTCCTCGGCACAGAGATGCGAGGCCTCATATTAAATCCTTCTATGCCTTAAATTGGATTCTTGCCCCAACCTCTGTCCATTGTCGCGTAGCGCTTTCAACTTTCCTTGAATGATATCCAGCGCATTTAACCGCAGAGCAAATCCACACATTAATGGACGTGTAATGGAAAATAGTTCCTGACTTTACGGGCCCTCCCCATGGGGCCGTTTCTTTGTGCGCCGTGCAAACCCAGATTGGACAATGAGATTTTCTCCGCAGAAAGCGGAATAACTACCTGCCCGCCGCAGGTTGGAGAGCCAACCGCGTCCTTAGGAATCGAGTGGGCGTGGCCTTCGCGCCACAGGGCGGCATTTTGTATGCAGGGCCAGGAGCCAGCCGTTTATTTGACACGGTCCAGGGATCAGCTGGTCGAATTGGGGCCGCATTATGCTGACCGACACCGCTGTTTTCCGAAAAAGCATCGCCGCGCTTCCGCTTAAGATCTACCAAGCTGGTGAGATGGTCCTCACTGCCGGTCATACGACCGGCCAGCTGCTAATTCTCAGAAAGGGCCTTGTCGCAGTCGCTAAAGAGGGCGTCGAGATCGCCAGGGTGACGAACCCCGGTGCGGTTTTCGGCGAAATCTCCGCGCTGCTAGATCAACCGCACTCGGCAGACGTGCGCGCCTTGACATCCTCGCAGTTTCACGTGGCCGACGCGGCTGCTCTGCTGCAAGACCCAGCTGTGCTCCTCTACGTTGCGGCAATACTGGCCCGGCGCCTCGACGGCGCTAATCAAACTCTCGTTGAGTTGATGATTCAGGTCGACCATCCGCGCAAGATGATTGAAAAAACGGCCAAGAAGATGAAGGGACTGCTAGGTGCCAGCGGTGTCCATCTCCCTTATGCCGGGTACAATCTGTTTAACTAAAACAGATAGCGACACAACGCGCCGGGACCGAATTGATGCGCACAACTAGCGCGATTAACTTTCGGTATTGGCCGACTGCTCTTCGGGTTCGGCCGACTCAGTAATTCGAGTCAAAGCGAGCTTGGACAGATGAGCGACCCGTTCACGTACCGTCGTCACGCAGGGTTGCTCCCCTGCGTCCCCAAACAGCAACCGGCCTCAACATCAACCCGTTGGGGCCGGTTTTTTTGCTGGCTAAGCTACCGCCAACCGCGCCAACCCATGTAGCCGTAGTGTGGGACGGGATAGCCCAGAACATAATAGGGCGTTCCATGGTAGTATGGCGCATAGCGGGGTCGAGCGTAGTATCCGGAGTAAGCGTAGTAGCCGTAAAGATTCGGGTTTTTCGTGCCCGGCGGGTAGCCTCCGGTGGCTGGGCCATTTTGAGCCATGGCAAACGTCGCGCCGCCCAGCAACAAGGCCGCCGCCAAACCGATCCGTGTTGATCTCGTCATGATCTTCTCCATGCCAATTCCCCGAACACCGGTAGAACATCCGAGCGGCACCAGTCGTTCCCAGACGAAGCGCAACGGCTCCAGCAGGAGCAAACCTGCCAGTATGTCAGGTAGACCTTCTTGGTTGCCGTCGCCGCTGTGAGATGCCGCTTAAATTGTGAGGGGCGATGAGACTAATGATGCGGTGTGTGGCCGGTACTCTTCTGGCGCTCGCGACTATCCTCGCATGGCCGGTCTTTGCGAACGATTATCCAAACAAACCGATCAAAGTCATTTCCGATTCCGCGCCGGGTAGTGCCGTCGACGTGACTTTCCGCATGGTCATGGATCGGCTCGGCACTGCCGTGGGCCAGCGGATTATACCGGTCGATCAGCCTGGCGCCGGTGGAGCGTGTTTGGCGGTCGCGTGCCGCTGATCATCGAAGGCTATTCCGGTCTGGCTGGCGCAATACAGGCGCACAACGTCAATGTGCTGGCCGTTGCATCGGCGCATCGCCTGCCCGATTTCCCCGATCTGCCGACAGTGGCCGAGACCTTGCCGGGCTTCGCCGCCGGAGGATGGCAAGGCATTGTGGCGCCGCTCGGGACACCCGCGGCAGCCATACAGAAGATCAACGAAAGCCTGAGAAAGGTACTGGGTGAGCCGGACCTCGCCAAACAACTCGCGTTGCGCGGCGCCTATGTCGATCCAATGTCGCCGTCTGAGGTCAATACGTTCATCAACGCACAGCAGGAGCAGTGGCGTCCGGTTCTCGAAGCATTCGAGGCGAGCGTCAAGAAATGACTGGTTGAAAGTTGCCTACCCTGGCGCCAAGCAGACATTTCGCCTGTTCGGAAATGGGGTATTCGGGTAGGTCGGCTTTTCGCGTCTTATTGATGAGCGGCTCATCGGATTGTGACGTCCGACCCCACTTCGTTCAGGATTGTGTTAAGCTTCAAAAATTGGTGCGTCTCGGCTTTGGAAAAAAGCCATTGGATTGAGGCAAAGCAAGGGGTTAAGCGTTGAGCGATTTCGCCCTGCGATTCGGCCTTGCCCTTGTTGTGGTGATCGTCGCCTGCGCGGCTGTAATCCTATCTCGCCGGAATTATGCCAAAGCCGCCAATCTCGAGCACAGCATCGAGGCTTTTCGAACTCGAGTTCCGGCGTTCAATCGACGCCGCTCAAGCGGCGACGATCAAAAGCGTCGCCAGAACAATCCACGACAATATTTTCTCAGTTATAAAACCAATCGATTCGACGGTGAGGGATTTGGATGCCCGCCTTGCGAGATTAGAACAACAGCACGCTGATGCAACTGCGACCCATATGGCTGGAACCCAGATTTTGGATGTCCGCCTTGCGAGATTGGAACAGCACACCGATGCCACGGTGATCCAGAATTTGGATGTTCGTCTTGCGAAATTGGAAGAGCACGACGATGCCAGCGCGATCCAGAATTTAGATGTCCGTATGGCGAAATTGGAAGAGCACAGTGATGCTGCCGCTGCTACCGCGACCCAAATCGCAGCAACTCAGAAGCAATCTTTAGAAGAGAATGAGCGGATCGCTGCCCGACTGGTGGGATTTAAGCGAGACCTAACGGCGCTCAGCGATCAGCAGCAAAGCCTGACGGCGCTAAGCGATCAGCTTTCGCTGATTAAGCAAACAATTGATGAGGCTACTGTACGAGAGCAAGACATCAAGAATTCAATCGAAGCCATCAACTCTCGTGTCCTCGATGCCCAGACGCGCGCGGATGAATTATCTCCGCGTCTGCTGCTTGAAGAAAAAGCGCGCAAAGATCTAGCGACCCTCATCAGCTTGTTTGTCAAACGGCTCAAAAAGGTGAACGCAAACGCGACGGAGCTAGCCCTGCGTCTTAGCGATCTCGAGCGTCGCTTCCGTTTAAAAGCGACACAGCTTGGAGAACGTCACATTCTCGAACGCACGGACTCCCCGTCAACAAGCAACATGGAAGATCTGGTAAAGGATACCACGCCGAAAGCGGCTGATGGGGCAATTCCAATTGAAGCCAACCCAATTGCAACAAAAACCGACGGCGAAAATGCCGGGGATTCCGAACGCCCACCTCCAGGCGAAGAGTCGTCCAATAAAGCGAGCGTCGAGGGCGAAAGTCGCGCTGATAATAGCCGCGCCGACCAGCACGCAACGTGAGGGGTTTTCCTTCTCGGGTATGACGGCCATTGCCACGACGCAGACATCGATGCGCGAGCGCATGCGGTGTCCTGTCCCAAAAGGTGCTGCGCGCGGCGCTGGTACAGCTGGGTGGATTCGAACCACCGACCTCCTGGGAGCACGCTGCGGCCGTGCTGCCCACCGTCGTCGGTCAAGTGGTCGAGGCCCGTGGCGCCGAGGAATCGACCGCTTGGCGCCAGCCCGATGACCTTGTTGTGCTGTGCGACCAAGCAGAAAGCGAATTGCCGGACCTATTTCGCGCTTGCCACGGTATACAGGGCTGGTCCGATCATCTAGCGCTCGCCCGAGAGCTGCTCGGCGATGATCCTGGAAAGATCATCGATGCGCTCAAGGCGGCGATCCGCGCAGGCGCCTCTGCCTCTGACCTTAGCCGATCGCTCGCTTACGGGGCAGCGCTCCGGATCGCGCGCTTCGGTAATGCCAACGAGCACTCCGACTGGGAGACGGCGCACCACGTCTTCACGTATGCCAACGCGGTGGATCAGATGCTCAGGCGCATCGGGGCGAATAGGGACGCTGACCAGACGCCAGTGCGTGGCGTTCTCCACGGTGCAATGGCGCTCTATCTTACGCGCTACCTCAATGTGCCGCCGGCCCGCATCCCGGGAGACAACGGTGAGCAGCTCGATGACCTGCCCACGGATGTCGCGAAAATACGCGCCGCCTTACTCGATGCTTTCGACCGGCAGCGACAGGTTGATCTTGCGGCAAGGCTAGTTGCGCGGCATCTCCAGCTCGGCCATTCGCCAGAGGAGCTAATCGTGACGCTCGCGCGTGCGGTACTGCGCGAAGATGCAGGCTTCCATACGTACCAGATGCTGGAGGCGGGTATCCGTCAGTTCACTTCCTGGGGCAATACGGACGCTGGCCGACACATACTCGTTGCGGTCGCACGCTATCTTGCAGCCCATTCACCGACCGAACGCGCGGCACTGCAGACGGCCGACATCGCCCGCCGGCTGATGCGGGGCGGCGAGCTGCATGAGGCGGGTGCATCCTCGTGACGAAACCTAATCGCCATCTTTAGGGTCTTTTCGTCGATCTCATTGCCGTTTGTGTCCTCAATCCAAGCCTTGTAGCTCGAAGATCGGGAACTTAATCACAGTTTGTGCAGACGTCTGCACAAGGTGCGATGTCCGCCGACGGCAGCCGACACGGTTGAGGTGTTAAGTGTCTGGCTCTGTCTGGATTTCCGATCAATCGGGTAAGCTGTCCGCCGTGTCCGAAACACTACCCCGGCGAGATTGGCCTTCAGTCAAAAATTTCTTGGCGAACGCCCTTTTGTTTGCAGTTGTCTGCACAAATGGGTTTGGTTGGTAGGTTCGAAGCACTCTGTGACTGCTTTCGAGATGGTGCAGATGTTTGCACTTCGGGCACTCGATTTGATCCTCACAACGGCGCAGTTTGTGCAGACGTCTGCACAACGTGCGATGTCCGCCGAAAACTTCCGACACGGTTTCCGACATCGCCGACACGAGGCAGACAAGGGTGTTAAGTGTATGGGTGTTCGTGGTTTTTAGGATTATTTCGGCAAGGTATCGCCGTGTCGGTTTTGGACCGTCTCAAAATTACTGTCGACTAAATTTGCAGATGACGTCGCACTGCCCGGCAATGCGTTTTCGTCGCTGACATTGGTCGGAAACGGACAGAAGCCAATATGATTGCCGGCCCAGCCTGGGTGCTGGAGGGTTGCTCCTTTGCTGGCGCAACTGGTGCAGCGCGCGGCAGCACGTAGTTTGTCGCTGGGAGCGTCCGGCCCCCACAGGATGACGGCTACGGCGCAAGCAAGAGGCGCGTGGTGCTGGCAGCGCTCGCACCAAAGCCAGACCCAAGGTGTTGCTCGCTGTAGCTCGCCCAGCGTCGGCCGTGGTCCAAGTTTGCGCACGGCCGGATTCGGCCGCACGGTGGGCAAGCTCGTCAAGCAACGCTATATGTTGTCGGTCATGTGCGGGCGCTCCGCCTACAAGCTGAGGCAGGAAGAAATTGTCCCGCTTTACCAACTCACTTTGACCACCCGGCTGGGAATACGCTCTCGAAGCGCCGTCATGGCGACCGTGGTAAGTTGCCCGAGGTCGCTGCCTCCATCATCGCGGATTTGCGATGCCCACCTTTCCGGTTTCGTCCCTCGATCCTTTCGCCGACGATTTCCTCGCCGCGCCCTATCCGTTTTATGCCGAATTGCGCGAAGCCGGGCCGGTGGTGAGGCTCGAGCGTTATGGGCTGTGGGCGTGCGCACGCCATGCCGAAGTGCAGGCGGCGCTGAGCGACTGGCAGACGTTCAGCTCCGCAGCCGGCGTCGGCATCGACGATTTCCGCCGCACCAAGCCATGGCGGCCGCCAAGCCTAATCCTCGAGGCCGATCCGCCACTGCATACGCGTAGCCGTACGGTGATGAACCGGTCGCTTTCGGCAAAGCCAATGGCTGGCCTGCGCGCAGGCTTCAAAGAAGCGGCTGAGAAACTCGCGGATGAGCTCGTGCCGCGCCAGCGGGTCGATGCCATCGCGGACATCGCCGAGGCCTATCCGCTGAGCGTGTTTCCCAAGTCGGTCGGCCTCGGCCGGCAGGGCGTGGAAAATCTCCTGCCCTACGGCGCTATGGTCTTCAATGCCTTTGGTCCGCGCAACGCCCATTTCGAGGCGGCCATGGCCGAGGCGGCAAAGGTCGTGCCCTGGATCAACGCCCAGTGCGCCCGTGAGGCGCTGTCGCCCGCCGGACTCGGCGCGATCATCTGGGCTGCGGTCGACACCGGCGAGATCACGGCGGAGGAGGCACCGCTGCTGGTGCGCTCGCTGCTCTCGGCCGGACTCGACACCACCATTGTCGGCATCGGCAACGCGCTCTACGCCTTCGCCACCAACCCGGCGCAGTGGCAGGCGCTGCGCGAGAAGCCAGCGCTGGTACGGCCGGCCTTCGACGAGGTGCTGCGTTGGGAGTCGCCGATCCAGACGTTCTTCCGCACCACCACCCGCACGGTCGACATTGGCGGGATCGAAATCTCGCAGGATGCGAAGGTATTACTGTTCCTGGCCTCCGCTAACCGCGATCCGCGCCGCTGGGACGAACCCGAGCGCTTCGACATCAACCGCCGGGCCGCCGGTCACGTTGCCTTCGGTGCCGGCATTCATTTGTGCGTCGGCCAGATGCTGGCGCGCCTCGAAACCGAGATGCTCATGACAGCACTCGCCGCGCGGGTTGAGCGCATCGACATCGTCGGCGAGCCGCAGCGCAAGCTCAGCAACAGCCTGAGGCAATTCGCCAGCCTGCCAGTGGAGCTGATTGCGGCTCAGTGAGCACGTCCGATCCGGGAATGTCGCTTACTGGTACTTAGCGGACATCGAGACGACGCTGAGGAATGTCCGTTTTCGGGGGTAAAGCGGACATCGACGGGATGTTGCGAAATGCCCGCGTTTGGCGGCAGCATGAAGCGGGTCCCCCTCGGCCACGACACCGGATTACATGGGACAAGCAAGGTTACGAAGGCGTTTTGGAGAGCACCATCAAAAAGTACAACTCCATGATCCACACGCAGTCTGCGGTCCATTGCATGGTCGAACTCGTCAGACGGAACAAACTCGACCCCGGCAAGGTCGTTTGGATCGAGGCCAACGTGATTCGGATCGCCTACGATTTTGCTGGCGGCGGCCTCTACGGCGTGGACAAGGTCGTCAGGACCAAGGAACAGGCGGATCACAGCCTGCCGTACCTGCTCGCGGTGGCGTTGCTTGACGGCGATGTGATGCCGGCGCAATTCGAGCCGGAGCGCATCATGCGCGCCGATGTACAGCAGCTCCTCAAAAAAGTTTCCGTCCGGCCGGATCAGGAATTTACCGACCAATATCCTGCGAAGATGCCTGCCAGGATTATCGTCCGGCTACAGGACGGTGAAGTGATCGAGCACGAGGTTCAGAATTTTCCAGGGCTCGCTTCCCGTCCTTTCACGTGGGAAGAGTCAGTCGAAAAGTTCGACAGACTCGCGGCTGGCCGCGCCGACGAGCGGACGTGCCGCGAGATCAAAGATGCCGTGCATTCTCTCGAAAACATTCAAGTTGCGGATCTGATGGCGTTGCTTGGCCGTGTGAAAGGTGCTCCCGCCGCGCGGCACTGAAAGAGATTTACCAATGTCTAGACGGCTCATCCACTGCACGTCAGTGCCACGGAGGTGGGTACCATTATTCTTCGCGAAATTTGTGCAGTGCATGAGTCCGCTTTTGGCCCAAATCTGCCGATGTTGGTCGGGCAGAGCATGTCTGCTCTGCCCGGGTATTTCAGACGTCGACCTGTTCCGCTATTGCGAGGGCATCATCTACCTCAATGCCGAGGTATCTGACGGTGCTTTCAATCTTGGTGTGGCCGAGCAAGAGCTGCACGGCCCGTAGGTTGCCGGTGCGGCGGTAGATCAGCGTTGCCTTTGTTCCTCGCAGCGAATGCGTGCCAAAGATCTTTGGGTCCAGCCCGATGCTGGCAAGCCATTCTGCGAGAAGCCGTGCATATTGCCGCGTGGTCATGCACTGACCGAAGCCGCGTCGACCCGTGAATAGAAATTCGCCTGGTTTCTTATCCGCGCTCTTCAGGTAGTCATCGACGGCCTGACGGGTCTGGTCTGTCAGCTCAAACTTGACCGGATGCCCCGTCTTCTTCTGCCGCACCGTTGCACGGTCCATCGTATAACCGTTTGGGGCGACGTCCTCGACTTTGACAGCCACGACATCGCAGCCGCGAAGCTTGCTATCGATGGCTAAGTTAAAGAGAGCGAGGTCGCGTATTCGGCCCTCCAACAGCAATCGGGTCCTGATCGCCCAAACGTGCTTTGGTCGCAAGGGAGGTCTCGCCCCGATAAGCTTGCCTTTATTCCAAGGCGTGCGTCCGTTCTCCGGTGAGCAATTTTCATGGTCTGACATGGTCGTACTCCTCTGTTACGAGGATGACGAACATGCGTCCGACCCGGAGGCAGCGAAATCGTGTCCGCTTTCAGAGTGTTACGGTCATTAGAACGCTTGCGCGCAAACTGGGCTTGTCGCGATTGACCCACTACGGGCCTCCGCGGTCCGATTTTGCTGTGACGCACAAGACCGCCGCGCACTACCGGCTAACGTCAGTGGCTAGCAATGTAGACATCGCGGAGAACGCTCGCTTCAAGTTCCAGATCATCCAGCCGGTGCTTAACCACGTCACCTATGCTGATAATGCCAACCAGCTTGCCGTTGCGAAGCACAGGCATGTGGCGCACGCGATGGCGGGTCATCAAATGCATTAGGTGGGTGAGATCATCCCCGAGGGACGCGGTGATCAAGCCGTGCGTCATGATGTCCTTTACTTGCATAGACGCAACTGACTCTGCGTACTGAGAAAACGCGCGTACGATATCTCGTTCGGAGATAACACCAAGAATAGCGTCGTTGCTCGTCACCACTAGAGCGCCAACGTTCTTAGCGCGTAACCAGTCTGCCGCTCTTTTGATGCTAGCCTCGGGCGCTCGCTCAATCCGGTGGTCAGCGAGTAGGCGAGGATCGCCAAAATCATGGTCCGCTTGCGGCCGATATAATCGGCGATAATTCCGCCAATCATTCCGCCAGTGCCCCAGCCAAAGAGAGTGGCGGCAATGACGTAGCCGGCGTAGCGTGGAATAGCCGCGTACTGAGCCGAAGCGACCAACTGGTGCAAGGCAAAGCCGATCGTCAAGAACAGAGCGAAAAACTCGAAACTGTCCAGCGTCCAGCCGAGATTTGCGGCAAGAAGTGTTTTCCATTGGGGGACACTGAGGGAGCGGTACCATGGCGTTGTCATAACAGCAGCTTGCTTGTTGGCCATCGGTCAGACTCCCTCTTTGTTCGCCGTTATTTCACTTGTTCGTGAGCGGCGATCCACTAGGCACCGTTTGCCCCTGCTTACAACATTGCGCTCGCCCGCGTCGCGTGCTTGAGGGCAAGGTCATCGGCCAATGTATGAAGCATCATCGCCATCAGGAGTTCATCCGCTTCCTTACCGTTATCGACGCTAGGGTGCCCAAGAAGAAAACGGTCCATGTCATTGTCGACAACTATGCCGCTCACAAGCATCCCAAGGTGCTGGAATGGATCGACAAACATCCGCGGTTCGTATTCCACTTCACCCCGACGTCAGCCTCCTGGCTCAATGCCGTCGAAGGCTTCTTTGCCAAACTCACCAAAAAGCGTCTCAAGCGCGGCGTGTTCCGATCCCTCCAAGAACTCAAAGACGCCATCCACCGCTCCCTCGACGACACCAACGCAAACCCAAAGCCCTTTACCTGGACCAAGGACCCCAACAAAATCATCGCAGCCGTCAAACGAGGGCACCAAGTGTTAGATTCGATCCACTAGATCATCGCTTTCCTGCCGAGAACCCCGATCGGTTCCGGACATTGGCGCAACAACTGATCGACGCCAGACCCGATGCCATTATTGCAGTGACAGTGACGGGAGCTGTTGCACTCAAAAAGCTTACGAGCACCATTCCGATCGTATTTGTATTAGTACCAGACCCAATCGGCTCTGGACTTGTCGAAAGTCTGGCACGGCCGGGCGGCAATGCGACTGGCCTGTCGCTCATGTTGGTCGATTTGAGTGGGAAGCGTTTAGAGTTATTGAAAGAAGCTGTTCCGAACTTATCGCGTGTCGCGCTTCTGCTAGACCCGACCTCCACGGTCAAGGAACGCACGATAAAGGCCAATCAGGCTGCGGCCGAGGCCCTGGGAATTTCGTTGTGGCCAGCCGAGATATCGGCGCCTGATGAAATCGAGCCGGTATTTTCTAAAATTGCCCAGGATCGTGCCGACGCTATCATGCGCGTGAGCGGGTCGATGCTGTTCAACGAGCGGGCGCGTGTTGGCGCGGCGGCCCTGGCACACCGCTTGGCTGGGATGACCTATATCGGGGAGGAAGTCCCACATGGGTTTTTGATGTCATATGGGCAGGACTTCCCCGATTTCTTCCGCCGTGCAGCGGCCTACACCGACAGAATACTGAAGGGTGCAAAGCCCGCCGATCTTCCCGTCGAGCAGCCAACCAAATTAAAGCTGGTCCTAAATCTCAAAACTGCAAAATCGCTCAGTATCACCTTTCCGCAGACGCTTATCCTTAGCGCCGATGAGGTGATCGAATGAGGCGATCTTTGCTGCGGCGCACTTGGTCTGTTACTGGCCCTTAGCGGGCATTCCGCGAGGTCGGACTGATGTTTGCTTTCGGAGGAAAAGCGGACATCGGGCCGCGTACGCATCGCAGCGGCGATGGCTGGAGTGGCCTATTTCGGCTGGGAGCGCCAGTTGGCGGCCGTCAACGTGGCGAGTTCTTGCCGGTATTTTGCATTGATGTCGCTACCATCGCCTCGCTCGTGAACGGCGTCGAATACTATCCTCATGAGAACACTGCCAATGGCGTGAACGGCATCATGCCGATCGAGACCTTCGTTTATGAGCCGATCCAGCGTCTCGGGCACCGACGTCGCTTCCCCTAATGCAACTTGATTTTCGACCACTACATGGGCCATTGCGTGAAGCTCGGGGGTTCCAAGTTGCACCCCGGTGCGGCGATGATAATCGCTCACCAAATCGAGCCGTTCCGTTTCATCGAGTTCGAGCCAAACGTCCGGGTCAGGCTGCTCATCTGCGTCGTACTGCATGACAAGTTCTCGTCCCCATGCTCTCGAAACTCACGATAAAGTATAGCTCATAGCCATACCGTTTTCGACGGTTGCAAATTGAGCCATGGCCGGAAAAAGCAAGATCACAATCGCGACCCTAGTGAACCTGAGCGCTCCAAAGCTCGCCGCGCTATTGCTGGCTGGGGCGGCTGGAAACAAACAATTGAAGCAAGCCATTGAGCTGGCCATCTCGGGCAAGAAAGGCCCAGAAATTCTCGCGGCCAACGTGCGCAAGCGCCTCACTAGCTTTGCCAAGTCGCGTTCCATGCCGTCTTACGAGAGAGGCCGCGAGATCATCGCCGAGCTTGATGGACTACGTGCGATGATCGTCGAAACTATCGGCGCTGAGAATCCAGGTCTTGCGTTCGATCTGCTCTGGGAGCTTATCGAACTGCATTCGTCGATCCTGGAACTCGTCGACGACAGTAGTGGCCGGGTCGGCGATCTCTTTACGATGGCCTGCTATGACCTCGGCCCCTTAGCCGAACGAGCAAGTATCGATCCGGTTACGCTGGCGGCGTTGGTATTTCAGAAAATCGCCAATAACCATTACGGAATATACGACGGTTTGATCAGAACCTTCGATGCAGCTCTGGGCCAGAAGGGTCGAGCCAGGTTACGAAAGCTGTTGCTGCAGCGGCGTCAACAGTATCTCACCAACGATAAAACTGCAGCCATTGCCGCTGGGAACCATGACTTCACGCTGAGTTGCCTATCACTGGCGTTGCGCGACATCGCCGAAGTCGAAGGTGACCCGGACGCTTTCATCGACACCTACCAGGGCCGTGACCTGACGAATCCACATTTTGCCAGCGAAATAGCGATGCAATTGCTGCGGGCGGGCCGTGCCGAGGAGGCTTTAGGTTACCTCGACCGGGCCAAACCATCTGAGCAGAATCGACATTTCGGCCAAGAGAGGTGGACAGATGCCCGCATAGCCGCACTTGATGCTGTGCAGCGCACCGACGAAGCTCAAACTCTGCGGTTGTCATTCTTCCAGGCCCATCTCAGCCCATCTCATCTGCGCGCATACCTTGGCCGGCTGCCCGATTTTGAAGACTTCGAGGCGGAACAACGGGCACTCGACTTTGTCGGTGGACACGCCAATGTTCATGCGGCGTTGGCCTTCCTGGTGGAATGGCCTGCCCACGAACGCGCCTCCCGACTCGTCCTGTTGCGGATCAAAGAAATCGACGGCGACCGCTACGAATTGCTTGACCCCGCTGCTGCGGCCCTAGAAGGCAAATGTCCGTTGGCGGCAGTCCTACTCCGGCGTGCCCTCATCAATGTCATGCTCAATAAGGGTCGTGCCACACGCTACAAGCACGCGGCGCGCCATGTCCGAGAGATTGATAGCTTGAATTCGCAAATCAAGGACTACGGAAAATTCGAGACACACGAGCAGTTCATGGAACGGCTGCGAAAAGTGCATCCGCGGAAGACAGGTTTTTGGCCACTACTGCAGGATTGAAAGTCACAGCAACATGGCACCCTCAGCACCATCTCGATGTCCGCTTGAGGGATGTCCGCTTTCGGGGGAAAAGCGGACATCGCGCGAAGGCGCTTCCATGTCCGCTAATGACCCAGCTTGTGTGAAAACGCACTTGGTTATTTGATTCGCGCTGTATGATTCCGGCTGCTTTTGCGGAGGGATCGGATGAGGCGCTTCGTTGAGGGCATGGATCGTGGGCAGAGCACGCTGTTTCCGGAATGCTTGGAAGACTGGATCGATGAGGACAATCCCGTTTGCGTGATCGACGTTTTTGTTGAGGAACTCGATCTGGGCGAGCTTGGCTTTGGCGGGGTCGATCCGGAAGCAACCGGTCGGCCTTCGTATCATCCGTCGGTTCTGCTGAAGCTCTACATTTACGGCTATCTCAATCGGGTTCAGTCGAGTCGACGGCTCGAGCGTGAGGCTGCGCGCAACGTTGAGGTGATGTGGCTGACGGGCCGGCTTGTACCGGATCACAAGACGATTGCCGACTTCCGCAAGGACAATGGCACTGCCATCCGCAAGGTGTGCGCACGCTTTATTGCGCTGTGCCGCATGATTGGCCTACTCACGCAACCCAGCGTCGCGATCGACGGCAGCAAGTTCAAGGCGGTGAACAACCGCGACAAGAACTTCACGCGCGCCAAGATGGAGCGGCGGATGGCGCAGATTGAGGAGAGCGTCGCGCGCTATTTGCAGCAGCTCGACACTGCCGACCGGCAGGAACCGTCAGAGGCCCTCACAACCAAGACGAACCGCCTCAAAGAGAAGATCGAGACGCTGAAGGAGCAGATGCGGCGTCTCGAGCTTCTCAAGGTGGAGATGCTCACCACCCCGGACCAGCAGATCTCGCTGACCGATCCCGATGCCCGTTCGATGGCGACCAGCGGCCGCGGTTCCGGCGTCGTTGGCTACAACGTCCAGATTGCCGTCGAGGCCAACCATCATCTGATCGTCATGCATGAGGTAACCAACGACGGAACCGACCGATCGCAGCTCTCCCATGTGGCCAACGAGACCAAGACGGCGCTAGGCGTGGAGAAGCTCGATGCCGTCGCCGACCGCGGTTACTTCAACAGCGAAGAGATCCTGGCATGCGAGGAGGCTGGCATCACGGTTACGCTGCCAAAGCCGATGACCTCGAACGCAAAGGCGGAAGGACGCTTCGGCAAGCAGGACTTCCGCTATGTGGCTGATGAGGACGTTTACATTTGTCCTGCAGCCGAGAAGCTCGCCTATTCCTTTACAACCCAGGACAAAGGCATGGTCCTGCGTCGCTACCGGACCGCCGCCTGTCATAGCTGCGCAATCAAGAACAGTTGCACCAAGGGCAAGGAGCGACTGATCTCACGATGGGAGCATGAGCATATTATCGAGGCCGTGCAACGCCGGCTTGATGAGCATCCGGAGAAGATGCGTCAGCGGCGTGAGACGGTCGAGCATCCCTTCGGCACGATCAAGGCTCGGATGGGGGCTACCCACTTCCTCATGAAGACACTGCCACGGGTCGCCAGCGAGATGGCGCTACACGTACTCGCCTACAATCTCACCCGCGTCATGAACATCATCGGCATCCAGCCACTCATCACAGCGATGAGGGCATAGTATCAATCCAGAAAATCAATCCGCCTCGCCAACTTCGACGACCTTGTGTCGCCTCTCCCCTGGGCCTTTCTACACAACCAAGACCCAAAGCGGACATCGGCTAGCCTTGCCGTGGTAGGGTGCGACCCTTGGTTTAAGAGGGAGCAGATGAGACGGCGCGACTTCATTGCGGCTTTCGGCGGTACCGCAGCCACATGGCCGCTCGCGGCGCGCGCGCAGCAGCCGGCCCGGATGCGGTTGATCGGCGTGCTGGTGGGCAATGCGGAGAGCGATGGGATTGCGCAGTCTTGGCTCACAGTGTTCCGAGGTGCGCTTACGAAGCTGGGGTGGACAGAAGGCAGCAATCTCCGCATCGAACTTCGCTGGAGCGCGGGTGACGCGGATAGGATGAGGACGTTCGCAAAAGAGCTGGTCGATCTGAGGCCCGATGCGATCCTCGGTGTGACCACGCCAGTAATCGGCGCCCTTGCCCGCGAGACGAAGACAATTCCGATCGTGTTCGCGGGCGTATCTGATCCGATCGGCAGCGGCTTCGCTGCGAACTTTACGCATCCGGGCGGCAACATCACGGGGTTTACGGTCAACGATCCCACACTGGGCGGTAAATGGGTGGAGCTATTGAAGGAGATCGCGCCGCGCACCGTGCACGTGGCGCTCCTCTTCAACCCGGCAACAACCGTGCCGCTCCAATTCTTCATGCCTTCCATTCAAGCCGCCGCATCATCCTTTGCCATCGAGGTAAGTGCCGCTCCGGTTCACGCCAAGGATGAGATCGAAGGCGTTATCGCCGCACAAGCGCGCAATCCAGGTGGCGGCCTCTTCGTGATGCCGGACGTATACAATGATGCAAATCGTGAACTAATCATTGCGCTGACGGCCCGCTACGGCGTGCCGGCGATCTATTACAATCGCTTCTTTTCGGAGCCAGGCGGCCTGATCTCTTATGGTGACGTTCGCGGTGAACAGTTTCGCCTGGCGGCAGGGTACATCGACCGCATCCTCAAGGGTGAGAAGCCGGCCGATCTTCCATTGCAGGCGCCTACAAAGTTCGAAACGATCCTGAATTTGAAAACTGCAAAGGCTTTCGGCCTCAGCGTGCCGCCGGCTCTTCTAGTCGCCGCCGATGAGGTGATCGAATGAGAGCAGCGACTTCCGGTATTGGCCCATAGCGGACATTCCGGCTGCCGCAGTTGGTGTCCGCTTTCGGGGGCAAAGCGGACGCGGTAGCTGTCAGCCGTCGCGGCAGCTAATGACCCATCAGCGACATTGGCTGTGCACTGCGGCAATTGTTTTGCCATCGTAGGTACTGACGGCATAGGGGACCATAGGTCGGGTGCGTGAAAACGCGATCGAATTCACTTTGCTATCAGTCCCGTTGTTCCACGGTCATTGGTAGGCCATACCGCGGCCGCAAGGTAATCAGGCCTTGGGGCTCTATTGGGTGGCCAGCCTTCAAACGTAACCGATAGCGCTGGGCTATCATTGCCAGGATTAAAATTGCTTCCGTCATTGCAAAAGTCGCGCCAATGCAAATGCGCTGGCCTGCACCGAACGGAATGTACGTGAACCGCGGCGGCTCGGTGGCAAATCGGTCAGGATTGAAACGATGCGGCTCATCCCAGAGTGATGCCTTGCGGTGTAGGAGCCAAGGAGCAATCAGGACGATCGCACCGGCTGGAATACGGTGACCTAATACATAGTCAGGTGCGATGGGCTCGCGCGCCATAGTATGCGCTGGTGGATAGAGGCGCATTGATTCCTCGATCACCATCCGCGTGTAGTGCAGGCTGGCTATGTCTTCGTACCGTGGCGTCTGACCATTAAGGACCATGGTCAATTCTTGATGGAGTTTGGCTTCTGCCGACGGATGGAGGGAAAGCAGATACCAGGTCCAGGTCAGCGCCTGCGCGGTGGTCTCGTGGCCAGCCATAAAGATCGTGACCACCTCGTCACGGACTTCTTTCGCTGTCATTCCATCGCCAGTTTCGGCGTCGCGGGCAGCTACTAGTCGCGCGAGCAGATCTTTCGGTTTGTCATTTGATTCACCGGCGCGATTGCTTATTAGCTCATCTACTGCTTTATCGAATTCGTTGAAAACAGCGGCGGTTTGTCGTCGACGGAAAAACAGCTTGGTCAACCATGCCGGGAACCCCAGCAAGTCGAGTAGGCTCGGCCGCACAGTCATCTGATACTGCTCGACTCCACGTTCGACTACGTCGACTATTTCATCCGAATTAGCCGAAAACATTGTGCGCGAGATAATGTGCAGGGTCGTGTGCATCATCGCTGCGCCTACATCGACCTCGCTCGCGTTCGGCAAAGCGTCCCATTTCGTTAAGAGGTTATTCGTTACGCCTGTGATGATCGGCGCGTATACCTCCATGCTACGTCGGTCGAACGCTGGCGCCATGATTCGCCTGTGGCGACGCCAAGTCTCCCCCTCGCTGGTCAATAGACCGCGGCCAAGCCCAGGCTCGAGGAGCCGCCGGGTAAGCTCGGACTTTTTGTAATTTGCAGCATTATCGAGCAGTACATGCCGAATACCGTTGGGCTCGTTGATGATGAACCTGCGGCGCCATAACAAGTGGCCGGCAATGATATCCTCATCGAAGGCTTCGGGCGGGTACGTGGCAACTGTATTCTCACGAACAAGCCTGAGGAATTGGCGGAAGTTCAGTGGACCTTCCGGCCGAACCGGCATAGCGAGGGCTGGTCTTTCAACGAGGTTCATGTCGACGTTATGGCACTTCAATCGGACAGGTATGATCTGCTCCGACGGACTGCCAGCAGCCTGGCGACGGCCACTGCGGACGATTTGATTAATCACCCGAGTTCTAACGATAATGAACGTGTAGATTTTCTGCACGCCGCCTCGTCACACTTTTTGCAATATGAACGTCGCGAAATGACTTAAAGGTTTGGCAAGCCCCAACAGGAACGGGTGCGGGCTTCGCCTGATGTCTGCTTTTGGCCCAAAGCAGGCATCCTGATCGCGTGGGCGAATGTCCGCTTTCGGGGCAATAGCAGACATCGGAGATTGAAGCCGCCATGTCCGCTTTTGACCCGAAGCGGCCGACGCAACAGCCGCAAGCTTGGCGATATTCGCCGCAATCCGCCGCGCCTATGCAATTCCTAACTTTTTTGACACTTGCGCCAGGGTCTAAGCGGACCCTCCAGGGTCTAAGCGGAACCTAACGTAGCAGTATCGATTGGTTCAATAGCCCAAACAGATGGGAGAATTGCGCCGTGTCGAAGCGCTCTTCGAAAAGCAAACGTCGGAGTAAAGCCTTACCGGCGTTGGGATTCGCCGGCGCATCTCTCTCGATGGCAAGCGGCGCATGCGCCTCAACTACCGGAGCATCGGCGAATACACCTCCAACCTCACAGAGTCAGAGTCACGAAATCTTTCTCGGCGATGAGGAAATCTTCGACAGCAGCTTGTCGACGTTTTTCACGTTTGACAAGGAAAACGCCGGACAGGCCTCGCTCGCCCAACAGTTAAAATTGGCCCGTGGCGGTGGCGGTGGCTGCGGATGTGGCCATGGCGGTGGTGGCGGTGGCTGCGGCCATGGTGGTGGTTGCGGTGGCTGCGGCCATGGTGGTGGTTGCGGTGGCTACGCCCATGGTGGTGGTTGCGGTGGCTGCGGCCATGGTGGCTTGGCCCATATGGGGCATGGGTTGAGTGGCCATGCCCTGAGCGCTCACGGTTTTTCGGCTCACACACACGGACTTGCTAGTCACGCAATAAGCGGCCGCGGTCATCAATCTTCCCATAATCTCAGTCACAATCAGCTGAGCCACAATCAGCTGAGCCACAATCAGCTGAGCCACAATCAGCTGAGCCACAATCAGCTGAGCCACAATCAGCTCGCTCACAACCAATTCGCTCACAACCAATTCGCGGCGCAGAATTTCCACGGTCTGAACAATTTCAATCACACCGGTTTTAACCGCAACGCATTCGGCAACAATGCCCACTGGAACCATTGGGGCGGCCGTTTCTGGGGCGCGGGATGGAACAATTGGGGTTGGGGTTGGGGCGGCTGGGCCGGACCGGTCTTCTGGCCGTTTCTCTCAGGCGACGCGCTCTCGTTTATTTTCTGGCCTTATGCCTATTACGACCCGTTTTGGTGGTATGGTTCTCCGTTCATCTTCGCTAGCATCTTCGCGCCCGGTCCCTACTTCGGGCTCGATTACGGTTATGGACCTGATTACTACGGTTACGGCTACGGAACCGGTTATTACGGCTATGCCGGTTCGCCAAACATCTACTACGACAGCTCTCGCGGTGGTGGCTATAACACTGCCGCTCGCGGGCGATACGCCGCCAGGACCGAGCAGGCGGATCGCGAAGCGCTCGCCGAAACCAATACCGCGGCGCTCGAAAGTTGCACTGGCCTAGCACCGGGCGTGACCAATCTGCCGATTGATCAAATCCGACAAACCGTCCATCCGACAGCTGATCAGGAAGCAGCTCTTGACGATCTCAGCGCAGCCTCGTCGCAAGCAAGCGAGATCATCAAATCATCGTGCCCAAGCTCGGTTCCGCTTACACCGATTGGTCGCCTCGATGCCGCCGAGCAGCGACTGGATGCCACCATCAAAGCCACACAAATTATCCGCTCGCCGCTTGAGAGGTTTTACCAGGCGCTGAGCGATGAGCAGAGGCAGCGGTTCAACGCGATGAACGGTTCGACCGAGGGCGCTCCTTCGGCTGGCAATATGGTGACCGCGTGCAGTCAGCAGGGAGGCAGCTTCATCGACCTGCCAGTGCAACGCGTTGAACAGGTGGTTCAGCCGAGTGCGCAACAGCAGAGTGCCTTTAACGATCTCAAGAAGGCAGCGCAAAAAGCCAGCGATCAGCTGCAATCGTCGTGTCCCACCGCGGTGCCGAAATCGCCAGTGGCGCGGGTCGATACGGTTGAAACGCGGCTAACTGCCATGGCGGACGCCATCAAGTCGGTTCGCCCTGATCTTCAGAACTTCTATGCTTCGTTGAGCGACGAGCAGAAGGCAAAGTTCAATACAATGGGCCCGCCGCCCCAGGCCACTTCGTCGCCTCAGCAGCGTCAGAACGGCGGCCAGCAATAGTCGAACGCCTTTGCTGCCGGTGGCGGGGTCATGCGAAAGATAGGCACTATTTTTGGAATCACTGCATTCGCCGCCGTTAGTTTCTCTCTAACTCCAGTTGCGGCATTTGGCGTCCATCTGGGACCGTTTTATTTCCACGTGCCGTTTTTCGGGCATCATCACCGTCACCGCCTGCAGATGCGAGCAAACGAAGCTCGAACTAAGCCGAATGACGTCTCGCGCGGCGCCGCCAAGCCCGTGCAGGCCGATCGCGAGGCACGTTTCGAAACCGACACTCAGGCGCTTGGCATTTGCTCCGGCCTAGTTCCTGAGCTTGCCAATCTCCCGATCGAGCAGATCCGACAGACGGTCCATCCGGCACCCGATCAGGAAGCGGCACTCGACCATCTTAGGGCAACTTCGTCGCGGGCAAGCGGTATCATCAAATCGGTGTGCCCAAGCTCCGTGCCGCTCACTCCGACAGGTCGCCTGGATGCCGCCGAGCAGCGAGTGGACGCGACCATCAAGGCCCTAGAGATTATCCGCGGCGGGCTTGCGAACTTCTATGACTCGCTAAGTGATGAACAAAAACGTCAGTTCAACGCGATGGATGGTTCGACCGAGCCTGCTTGGCCGGCTGGCGATATCGTGGCCATGTGCAGTCAACAGGCGGAAGGTTTCGACCTGCCAGTGCAGCGAATTGAACAGGTGGTTCAGCCGACTGCGAACCAGCGCAGCACGTTCGACGAACTCAAGAAAGCAACGCAAAGTGCTACCGAGCAGCTACGGTCGTCCTGTCCGAGCGCAGTGCCACTATCGCCAGTGGCGCGGGTCGATACGGCGACAACAGGGCTGAGGGCTGTGGCGGACGCAATTAAATCGATTCGCCCGGCGCTCGAGAGCTTCTACGCTTCATTGAACGACGAGCAGAAGGCGAGATTTAATATGATGCGGGGCCCGTTACCTCAACGAGGGTGAGATGCTGTCAATCCTGACGCGCCAACGAGGTGATCGAATCAGGCGCATGTCCGCTGTTGGCCCAAAGCAGACATCCTGATCGCGTGGGCGAATGTCCGCTTTCGGGGGTAAAGCGGACATCGAAATTTAAGAGCGTCACGTCCGCTTTTGACGGTGAGTTCAACCGGTCGACGCAACACTACTCGCTGGAGCGCTCTGGCCATGGCGCTGGAGCAATTCCTCCATTGAGAGCCAAGATCTTAGACACCGCTCTCGTTCCTCGAGCGCTCGGGTGACGTCTGCCACCCATTGGCCGCTCTTCCAGCGCTCCCAGGGCTCTGCCTTCAGCTTCGGCGTGAAACCACGTCCGTGCATGCCCCTCCATATGCATACCGTTCCAACGTGCCAGATAGAGTGGAAGGGTGTTGCGTCGATCGGTTGAATCCGCCACCCTAAGCGGACATTGGCGAGCGGTCCGATCATTAAATCTGAATTGTTTGTTTATGCGTCAGGATCGAACGTAAATAACTCTTGAGGGTGCGCGACGCCGCGCAAGGCATATCGTCCCACCGAGACAAGGCGGCGCTTAACGCCGTCGACATTGGCAAAAGCCGACGATATCAGAACAAGTTGATCAACCGAACGGCACATCGCGGCAATACGGCTTGCCTCGTTCACCGCGGGACCAATGACGGTAAAGTCCAGCCGCTCGCGGCTTCCGATATTGCCATAGAAAACTTCACCGACATGCAACCCGAGATACATATCGGTTACCGGTTTGCCTTCCTCCAGCCGGCGCTTATTCAATCGGGCAATGCCCTCGCGCGCAGTTGTTGCGGCGGACAGTGCCGCACTGCATGCATGCGTGCGATCTGTGGCAGTAAAGATGGCAAGCGTGCCATCGCCAATCAGCTCAAGCACGTCACCGCCGTGCTCGTGAATGGCCGAGACGATTACATCCGCGTAGTCGTTCAGTAACGGGATTGCCTGTTCCGGCGCAGTATCCGTGATTCGCGTGAACCCTCGCAAATCACTGAACCAAATCACGGTGTCGATTCTCTCCGCGACGCCCCGTAAAATCCGTCCGCTGAGCACGCGCTGCCCGGCGTCGCGGCCGAGGTAAGTTTCCATCAGCGTTGCGGTCATGTGTGCCAGCGACACGGATTTGATGGCGAGCGCGAGATACGGCACCATGCGTTCAAGTGCGGCAATCTGCTCATCACTGAACCCGCCGGGCGCCATCGTCGTCCATGACGAATACACGCCGTCCATCTCACCGATCACACCGCCGGCGGCAAAGCGGCTGATGATGGCGACATAGTCGGTCATGCCCGCTGCGAACAGGTCTGACAACCACGAGAATTCGTCTTTGGTTGCAGCGTTTAGGGGGCGCCGCAAAAGCGAGTCGCCGGTTTGCAGCATTCAATAGAATGGGCTGTGGCGCCAGCGTTCGGCGGCCTGAACATCCTTGGGATTAAAGCCAGTCGCGGCGAGGCCGTCTGGACTGGTGCGGCCTTATTCGAGCAGAGGGGATTCGGTCGGACCATAGCCCCAGCGAAATAGGCGGCCCTCATGGACAGGATGAAGCGTGTCTATTAGCACCGTCGTGCGAGCCAGCGGGAGTCCGGCCGCGACACAACGTTCGCAGAAGCCCGATACAATGTCGGTTTCAGAAACTCCGGACAGGCCAGCCTGGGTTACCCATGCTGACAATTCGGCGAACAAGGCCTCATTCATGCCACGGATTATACAGGCGGAAAGTCCGAGCTGGCACTGATCTGACCAAAGCGGACCGCCGCCAGTTATCGAGCTTGAACGTACCTGGGGAAGCCCAACAAGGAGCCGTCGGAACTTACGACCTCATCCGTCCCGCCGAACAACGAGCCGTCGGAACTTACGACCTCACCCGTCACGCCCAACACCCCCGACGATGGCCGGGGCGCCGTCGCCTCTGCAGACGGTCCTCAAAACCCAATGCAGAGCCAAAGGCCCCAAGCCCAAACCGGGGCCTCATTAACCCTGCTAAGCGAACAGCGAATAGCACCGGAACGATAAACAACGCGCCGGGTTATAGGCACGTTTGGGATGTGCATCGAAAATCTTACGGCCCTCACCCATGGGGGCCGTTTCTTTGTGCGCGCAAACCCAAATTGGGCAGTCAGAACGCCACCGCAACTCAGAGAAGCTCCCTAACACGCTCGATGTGTTCGAGTACTTGTTGCTCCGCTTCATAGCGTTCGGCCACGTTCGTCGCCAACCACTGGCCGCTGGTCGAAAGCAATCGTTCAAGGGCGTCGCTGACTGGAGGATTGGTATCAAAGTGTCGGGCGATCATGCCAAGTCTTCTATGATAACGGTCGGCAGCCAACTCATCATTGCGGCGAACGGCATCGCCCATGCCCGTGAGCAGGGCCTGTAAGAGAAGCCGCTAAGTCGAGGCCATACCGAAAACCCTGCCGACCGAGCATATTGCCAATAATGCCCCGAAAACCTAAAGCGGGCATTCGTTCGGTCCACCGCCGACGAGATGATCGAGTGAATCGTCAATGACCGTTATTGGCCCAGAGCGGACATTTAGATTCTGCCGAGGGATGTCGGCTGTTGGTGGTAAAGCGGACATCGCAAATCCGCGCCGTCATGTCCGCTTGTGACCCTAACAGACATTGGAAGACAAGGACGCTCAGTGGTGAGCGCTCGCGGCGAAACGTTTCAGTTCAGTGTTGAAGCGCAGCGGCTCTTCAAGAAAAGGCGCGTGACCGACGCCTTCGTACCATGACACGTCTGCGGTCTTGCAGTGGTTCAGTATGTAGTCAGCCATGGCTGGCAGCACTACGGTGTCCGAGCGGCCATGAGTAACAAGAACGGGCACCGTAATTCCCTCGAGGAGCGATGCAAAATCAAGCTCACGTTTTATCAAAGCACCGCGTACATGCGGTTTTACAACCATATTGAAAGCCAGGAATTCCTCGAAATCGTCCTGCGAGACTGGCTTGACGATGCAGGCCCGCAAAAATCTACGCATCGCCACAATGTTGGTCGGAAGGTCGTCCTGACAGGCGCCCGGCGCGTTCTCCAGAAAGCCAGGGCCCACAAGTGTGCCAAACGCCTTCTGGCCAAGGACAACGGCGGCCGCTACGAAATTGATCCCGGCAATCTTGCCCTGGCCCCTTCTGCGCACGTAATCCGAAATGATGTAGCCGGCGTATGACCAGCCGACCAATATCGGTCGGTCAAGCGCAAGCTGGTCGAGACCGCCGCTATATCATCGGCCCATTTATCGCCATCGGTATATTGATCGATCTCGGCCGGCGCATCTGACATTCCGTGACCGCGAAGATCGAGAGCGACGATGCGTGTGTCGTCTTTGAGGGCGCTTCCGTATTGCTTCGACCAACAGAGATGGCTTTGTGACCATCCATGAAAAAAGCGTTCCGCGGAAATTCCAGACATTCTGCACATGTCCGTTGATCCGCTGCCGACCGCGCATCCCAGCGGGGAGATGTGGGCGAACACCGGTCATCCCGTTAGCCCTGATAAGCTGGCGTTTGCTGTGGGAGCATCAGGGAATGTTTTTGCCGATTACGGGATGCATTGGGACAATTCGGGCAAGAACGGACATTACGCGCCAATCTACTGGTCAAATCATTCCTGACGTTGGCCGCTCAGCGCTGCATCTCACGTTTTGCATTTCTAATCAGTCCCTCGGCGCTGCTCGCTGCTAACCAAGCGATTGAATATCCCTCCGACTTCTGCTTTTGGCCCAAAGCAGACATCCTGATCGCGTGGGCGAATGTCCGCTATCGGGGGTAAAGCGGACATTGACCAACCGTTGCCCATCGACCTCGATTTATGAGTATACGCCCTAGTCCTAAACCCACCACAAGGCGACCATCGGCGCGGTCAGTTACCGACGGACTCTTTCTCACCGCCGCTGAAGACTTGTTCGCTGCACGTCCCGATCTGATCGAACTCACAATTGAACGAAGAGGCGATGGCATTGCCTGGGTTCTGATGGATGGACGCTGGTGGGCTCTGCCCAAAGGCGCCGAATCGGGGGAACCGCTCTAGGCAGGCCCTATTTTTGCATGCGCTTCGCCGCTCATTGGGCCTCACAGCGGTGATAGATCTTCAGATCGTGGAACGATCTCCCCATCGTCGCGTGGTCGTTGCCTTGCAGCCGGATAATAATGTTCACAATCTGGGTTTTCGTCTGATCTAAGGCGCTCGTGCACAAGGCGTGGACGGCATAATTGGCGCCTTGCGAGCTCGGTGTTTCCACCACCCAGCGCACTGCACAACTTCCGCTCGCGTCGCCGTACTTAGCGCCTTCTATCAAAACGTTTGATTTGTCCTTCTTCGCGCACTGCTCTGGGCTTTCTCCCCACGTTCCCGCCAGCGCTTCAGGTATCGTAGCGCGGCGTATTTCGTCCCCAGCTGCGCTCTGCAAGGCCAAGGCAGAGCTTGCCAGAGCCAAGATCATCATTCGGTTCATTTTTCACTCCTCAAATTGAATGATGAATTGAGCCACGCGGCGCCGGTAATAATACGCCAACGAGCTTCCGCTCGCCCGCCTAATTTGAAGGAGCAAGTTCAACCTAGTACAGGGATACACCAAGACAGTTATAAATATATCTGAACTGCTCATGTATTGCTGATGTAGCAGGAGCAGGAATAACTGAGTGCATGAGTCTGGTTTTGGCCCAAAGCAGACATCCTGATCGCGTGGGCGAATGTCCGCTTTCGGGGGCAAAGCGGAGATCACGACTTGACCGCGTCATGTCCGGTTTTGACCCGATTCGGACATCACGGCTTGGCCAGCAGTCGGCTTTGCAAGATCGCCTTCATACTCGCTGACGGACCATCGCCATTTCACTATCCTACATTGCGCTGTGGTTGCCCTGCTCATGTAATAATCTGCGCGAAAAATGGAGATTGACATGCTTCGCCTGTTACTCGCCGCAATAACATTCACTCTGTGGACCGCAATGCCGTGCGCCCACGCCGCCGGCGTTGAGCAGCTAGAGGCGAACAAAAAGGCGGTGGCCGCATTCGAAGATGCCGCGCTCAATCAGAAGGATTTTGACGCGGCCTCGAAATACCTCGGACCGCGCTACACACAACACAATCCGAACGCTGCCGACGGGCCGGAGGGTCTCAAGGGTTATATTACGTTTCTGAAGGACAAGTTCCCGAACAACCATAGCGAGATTAAGCACATCCTCGCGGATGGCGATTATGTGATCGTCCACGATCATGCCGTGCGCGAGCCGGCCACGCTCGGATTTGCGATTGTCAATATCTACAAGCTTGAGAACGGCAAAGTGGTCGAACACTGGGACGTTATTCAACGGATTCCGGAGAAACCTGCAAACAATAACGGAATGTTCTAGTAAATTCGCGCGCGACGCCCGAACTGAGCCGATACCACGCCCGAAAGGAGGATGCCGCATGATCGAGCCCAGAAGCGTCGTTCATTTCAGCATTGCCGTTAGCGACCTCGATGCGAGCCAGAAATTCTATACTGAAATTTTGGGTCTGACGCTCGTGCAGGTCGCGCCCGCAAACGGTATGGTTTTTCTCCGCGCGGGGAACGATCACGTCATTCTCGCCAAGAGCGATGCGCCGCTTCATCGCGATGCGAAGGACAGCCGCCGGGCACATCACGCATTCAAAGTTGATTCGGAAAAGTACGAGGATGCCAAGGTCTTCCTCGCCTCTAAGGGTGTCGAGGTCTTCGAAGAACAGGATCGAAAGAAAGGTGTCTTCGTGGGCCGTCAGTTCTACATCCGCGATCCCGACGGCACTGTTATAGAGTTCACGGAATGGGACGGAACGAGCCGTCTCGATTGACCTAGCCGAAGGACACTGACGACTTCTGGAATTGCCGAAGCTAGAAGGCTTGAGCCGCCTGCCGCCTAACCACCTTGGAGCTATTGCGACTTCTGAGTTTGGCCCGAAACCGGCTGCTGAGTAGATGTTTCCGACAACCATCGCAACCGTCTTAATTTTTGTTCTCGTCTACAGCGGCATCTCGCTGGGCCGCATCCCGGGGTTCCGGCTGGATCGTGCCGGCATCGCGCTAACTGGCGCGGCTCTGATGATGGCGGTTGGCGCGATTACGCCTGAGGAGGCGTATCGCGCGATATTCCGCAGCCGTTTTCGTAGGACCTCTTCCCGAACCCGGCCCCAGATTTTTTGCTGCCCATGTGTCCGAGGCGCGACCACCGAATTATCAACGGGGTTGTCGGCGGTCGCCCAGGGGGCGCAGCTTTGGCGGCTCGTCCAACGCAATTGTCAGCAGAATGACGGTAAATGGGTCATCGTTTTGCTATTAATGCATGTGTGGGTGGCATATGGCGGCCTTGATGAGAGCATTCTTAGCGATCTGCCTATCAATTATGGGCTTATTCGCCCAAGCAGCGCTCGCGATTTCGAACGGACAGCCCGTTTCGCCGAATGACCCCGTCAAATCGGTCACCGTCAGCATCTACAGCTATGACGATGACTGTACTGGTGTGAAAGTCGCGCCACGATTTATTTTGACCGCCCGGCACTGCCGGATAAACGACACGACCAGGATAATCTTTCCAGATGGTACACGATACAAAATCACCGGCTATTTCGAGCCAAGCAGGAAACCTGAAACTGTGAAAAACGAACACGACCTGGCGATCTTGAAGATCGAGGCAGCCGTGCCGGGACCTGTTGCGGGATTTGCTGATGACGGCGCCACGCCAGAAGACAGGACGGTAGCCTGGATAGCTGGTTACGGTGGTCAAAAGCCGAGCAGCAAAAACGATCCGTTGCGCAAAGTAAAAGTCATAATGACCGATAGGGGCTATTCACCATCGGCGGTGATGGTGCAGACAACGGAGCGAGGTGCTGCGTGCGACGGAGATTCCGGCGGCCCAGGATACACAGAACAAGCCAATCAGATCGTCGTCTGGGGCATTGATAGCGCGCCTCTTAATGGAAATTCGAGATGCTCAAGCCTGGAAGTACTTGCCAAAGTGGCTTCCGAGCATGATTGGATCAAGAAAACAATTTCTAGCGAGCAATGGTCTGCCTCCCGATTCTGATATGCCTCAAGGCGCGGTCATGGCCGACCCAGTCGATCCATGCTTCCAAAGCATTACATGCCGTCTCCGTGATAGAGTCGCGACTCGCTACGACAAACTCGCGGCCAACTACCTGGCCTTCATTCAGCTCGCATCAATACGGCTGCCGGAACCCCATCCGGACAAACCCGGACGGCAACGCTGCTCGGCCCGATGGGGGGCGCGAGTAAAGTGTTTGGTTAAAAATTCCGGTTATAATTCCCCTTGTCACATTCTGTAGGAGTATCGAATGGCCCCGCGCGCTTCGCAGTGTGCCACCACTGCGGCGGGTTTTCGTTTGCATACGTGGTGACCGAACGCCGCTTCCCGCCGCCCTGGTCAGTCGAAGAATCGGCTGCGTGTTTCAGTGTGCGATGAATGCTGAGTAGATGATCCAGAGTACGACGACAGCCACTATAACGAGTATCCAATTGGAAACTTGCATGCCCGCTATCGAGGTTGTCCGGCTAAACCAGTTCATAGTTTTCCTCCCATAGGCCTAGCACCCGCCGCCCTGGTTCGTCTTTTGAACTTTAAAAGTGCCGCAAAATTTTGTTCCCAAAGGTAGTCTCGCCAGTCCCAAACAAATCCTATCCCATCCAAACGTCGTTTGCGCTCCACTGGCACTAAGTGTTTGCGATAACGTTGAACGGACACCCATTGGCCTAACTTGAAACCGCGCTCTGCGTGATTTTGCGACGGGCAACAGTGTCCCTCGCGCGCACGGAATTTAGACAGAGCCGCGAAGCCGCTCTCCCAACGTTCTGTGCTCGATTTGCTCCAACTCGTTGCCACGGCGCGCGCCCTTCAGCCTAACGCCGGAAGTGTCGGATATATTACCACTTGGTTTAGGCGCGGCGGAGTGCGGCCAATATCGCCAAATTGCCGGAGCTGATGCGGAAGCGGTGTAGCGAATGCCTCAGATGCAACAAGAATTGCTATCGCCAGCGCTACAATTCCGGCCGGCGTGCTTTCCATCGCAGACGAGGTGATCGAATAAACGACGTTCTTCAATGCAGCGCAGAATGTTTGCCTTTGGCAGAAAGCGGTTATTGCCGCCGTGCTCTGAGCGATGTCTGCTTTCGGCGGTAAAGCGGACATCATGACTCTGCAGAACGTAAAAGACGCGCGTCAGCTAAAGGCGTTCCCTGGCGGGGCGAGCCTGCCCCACGGTTGCAGCAACAAATGCAATATGCGTAAGCCCCCTCCGCAAGGCGGAGAAGAAGCATGGCATCAAACGTCGCCCGCAGATGGCTGGGCGTTTTGCTGGCGTACTGCTGCGCCGTGTGGCTGGTGCGCTTATTGTCCGATCTGCTGGTTGATCGACTGCGCTTGTTGTCCAATTTGCTGGTTGATCGACTTTGGTTGTTGGCCAATTTGCTGGTTGATCGACTGTGGTTGTTGTCCAACTTGCTTGTTGATAGAGCGCGCTTGTTGTCCAACTTGCTGGTTGATGGGCCCCGGTTGTTCGGCCATTTAATTGTGATGGGGACGCACTGGCTCGCGTTACGCACGGTTCGTAATTTCCAGCACTGTCGTAGCAGTTCAATGTGCTGTTCGCCGCCACCAACGGCATATCGGCTCGAAATAATATCGGGACCGCTACGACCACCAGTAAAGGCGCGAACGCTCCCAAAAACAAGATTTTGCTATGCGGAACCGAATTTGTCGCGTTAGCGGCAAGCGGGATGATAGGTTTGGCCGTATCTGAAACGGGACGCCTCACTTGCCGACCACTCATCGAGCCTCCAAACCCTACGTCACGCGAGCGAGTCGCGAAACCACCGATGCAAAATCTAGATTTTCCAAATTCAAGTTCAACATTACGCAATTGGGTCTGTGGATAACCGAGAAGAGCGCACCCTCGTGGAGCGGCGGCAATTCATCAGGGGTCTTTGTAGCGGTGTCGCCGCGTGGGTGCCGCCTTGTGTGGCTGAAGGGCAACGTTGGCTAAATTATTAAGCTTAGCTAGCGCGATCGCTTGGCTGTGATGCGGGTCACAGGTTAAGGATTAGAGGCGTGCAATAAAGAATCAGGCTCGCGAGGTGTCACCCGCCTTGCGTGGCGAACATAAAGGGTGGGGAGCGTTAAATGAGCTACCTAACGAATATCGCGAATCAGCGGCCGATGCTTCGCGTCACGGGCGAGGTTCTTCTGGCATTTTGCTGTACGGCGCCACTGGTGTTAGCGTTTTGCAGTTTCGTCGCTTATGGCCTGCACTCGCTCACACATTGAACGACGACAGACGCGAGGCCGAGACGTTCAGCACGCTTTTTCAATTCCACCTGTGTTGTAGCACTTCAAGCTGCCAACACTGCCGGCGGAAAGCGTCGCGCGAGAAAGCGTTAGCGCCACCGTTGCGGTAAGCAGCACCGCCA
The DNA here is from genome assembly GCA_963816295.1 of uncultured Alphaproteobacteria bacterium. GTDB lineage: Bacteria > Pseudomonadota > Alphaproteobacteria > Rhizobiales > Xanthobacteraceae > BOG-931. The sequence continues at coordinate 75,907 of CAWFJS010000001.1, forward strand.
CCGCTCCAAACAAAGCGAATACATTGCGCTTCATGAGCCCGTCCCCCCGACTTGCTCTGATTGAACCAGTTTATCACACCAATCAGGGGTGGCGATGCCCAAAAATGGGCCGCTTGCCGCATTGGGTCGAGGCCAAAGACCCCAAAGCGACAGCGGTCAGGCGTGAGACGGAGGAGAAACGGGGGCCTGCTTCGTCGCGAAGGATCGCGGCGGGCAGGCGCCCGCATATGTTTATTTCGAGGACGAGCCAGGACGACGGTCAGCGGCCAAATTGCTGACGCGCGATGAGGCGAGGCCGGATTGCCGTAAATATCGCGAAACTGCCAGAGCTATTGGGCCGCCGTCAGACGTGGGAAGTGCGATGACGCAATCTGACAAAGACGATTAAGGCGCGGCGGATCGCGGCGAATATTGCGAAGCTGCTGGAGCTAGTTCGCAAGCAGCTGCCGGAGCTATTGCGACAGCACAATCGCTAACCGGCCGGTCCCACGATGTACGACACAGTAACCGTCGCAGCGATGGCGGTGACAACAACAACAAAGGCGGCAAATAACCTACCAATAGTGTCGATTTGTGCTGTGCGCTTCGGGTTAGTCTCGTGCAGGTCTGTCATCGAGCCCTCCCGCACTACAAAGGCGGCCACCACCTGATTGAAGGCGGCCTTCACCATTAAAATATGTAGACTCGCCAGCCGTACTCTGCCGGTCCGATCATACTTGCCTCAATACTTCGGCCCAAAAAATACCCGCGAAGATTGCGAACTGGCAGACAAGAAGAAAAATGATAATCGCGTGCTGCACGACTTACTCCTAGGTCAACAACAGTTTGTCGGGTAAACTGCGTATCTGCCCAACGGAGACGTTCACAGCTTCCGGCGCAGTGAATTCAAATTTCTTCGGCTGATTTGTCGGCCGCTCCATCTCGACCGGCATTACCGGCTCGGCAGCGCGCATTGCGCCGGGGCGCCAAGACAGAGCGGCGAGCACTATTAAAAATGTTTCCATGATCTACGTTCCAAGAGATATCAAAGTGATTGTGCCTATTCCTCTCGCGGCGCGGCTGCTCAAAACTGCTCACAATCGACAATAAATGCAGGGGCCTGTTTAGAGCTTACGACCCTTCCCGCACGATCTCAGGAACAGCATGGACGGGGCGCCCCTGTTCGCTGCGTTCAAACAGATGGCAATTTATTTCGGCGCGCAATGAATCATCAAAACAGGCCAGAAGTCCCTGCCACACCGCCGGTCACCAATCGAGCTTCGGCCAGTGCAGCTTGCCACAATGGCGCTGATTGATCGGGCGGCAGCGATTTCACGCAACAAACAAACCGACGCCAAGCGGCCATGGCATCGCGTCTCAGATCTTGCGGGCATTTGCCGTTGTGCGTTGTAGCAGCTCGCCAGCGGCGAACATCGCGAAGCTGCCGGAGCTGCTGCGGCAGCACTATTCCTAACGTGCCGCTTCGTGCAGGAGTTGATGAACCATCCCCGGTCATTGAAGGGTATTACGAATTTGACGACGGCGCGTGGCGCTGGCATGCGCCATAAACGACGAAGCGTGTTCCTCGTTAGTGTCGGATCAAAATCGATTGTAATGCGCCATGATCAGTCCGAGATTCCGCTGCGCGCTTCACCCTTCGCCTGAGCCAGGCTCGGCAAGCAAGCGCAATGCCCGTGCGTCAGCGTCTGGCTGATAAAAATCTAAATCGCTTGTGCAGTGCGCGGGGGGCAATTTATTTGGCGGGCCACCCGCATTTTCACTTGTCATAGGTCGGCAAAAAGCTAACGTCTTTTCGCACATCAACTTTTCAGAGGCGTCATGCGCGACGCACTAGGCGAGGCCAAGCAGCAGCTCGCCCGCGAGATTGATTCCTATTCTTACGCCCACGACCAGACTGATCGCCGCTGATCCGTGGGTCGTCAGAAGTCTGCTGCAGAAATCCATCCGTCGCGGCGAAACCCAAATTGCGCAAGATGCCGCATTCACCCTTATGAAACTCAATGGCTCAGCCAAACAGTTAGCTCTCGCGATCGAAGTGATTCCGGGCGCTGATCGTTGCTTCCAAGCGCCCTTTGGACAATCGGGCAACTCCGTAGCGAATGCTTGAGAGGCGAAGGCCATCACTAACCCAAAGGCGACAGCCGCTATCGGCGCTTTCAGTCTCCCCAAATTCCCTCAGCGCGCATAATGTAACCAGCTTGTCATTTTTTCTGTGATGTCCGTCACGAAGTAGCGTTTGTTCTTTGCCCTGATTTTGGTTCCAGCCACCTGTTTATCATACGGCGAGCGCGAACTTCTGCATCACCGCGTGTTCCGAAAATCTTCTTTACTGGCACCTCGACGGCCTCGGGGTGAATAACGACGAACCACTGCTCCCGCTCAATTCCCGCGCGGATTGTGTATCGTATTCCCCGGTACTCCATCGGATTGAGCTTTGCGCGAAAATTGCAATTCACGCAAGGCCATTGATGATCGGGGCGAAGTTGCTCACGCGGGACGAGGTGCGGAAGGACAACAGTTCACTCCGCCGCTTTTAGGAAGAACTGAGTGGCACTTGTCGCTGGCAAGGTTGCTTTTTAGCGCTGCCTGTTGACGCTGGAGCCTTACTCGCTCAATGCGTTCAGCCATCCTGGCTTTGTCAGCTTGTACCTCGCGCTCCGCCAGCTCACGATAATGGCGCGCCACGATGCAGAAACGAAGCCGTACATCGGGAGACACCTCGGTTTCGGCCAACAACTCAAATTCCGAAGCGCGCTCTCGGTAAAGCAGTATCCGTTCGAAATCGTCCAATACTGACATGGCTCGGCAGGCCAGATGCGACCACCATTTTACGGAAAAATTGTCCCGGCACGGTCCTGGTACCGACATATCCACATGCAGAACGCTTGGACCGTTGCATCGTAATCACCAACGAAAACTAGTGAAACAGTATAACTTTCGATAGATTGATTATCGCAGCAAGTCAGACCAAGGTAGGTGTGCAAGTCGCTTCTTCTTTCTCGAACACTACCCAAGCCCGTCGCAGTGTGCCACCACTGCGGCGGGCTCTCTTTTAGATGTAGTGAAGGAGTCAAATCAGGTTTGGCTTCGCCTGCGATCAGCCAAAGCGATCATAAGCTCCGTTCTAGACCGAACGCCCAGTTTCTCGTAAATCGCGTGCAAATGAATTTTGACGGTGCCCTCAGTCACGCCTAATTTTTCAGCGAATTTTCCGATTGGAAAGCCCGTCACCGACCAGAGTTATGACTTACCGGTTCGCCGCATTGGATCGAAGTCAAGAACCCGGAAGCGCCAGCGGTCAGGCGTGAGGCCGAGAAATCACATCGCGCAGTGGTGATTAACAAGGGCCGACATTATCTCCCATTTCTTTGTGGCGCTCACTAGGCGCAAATTTGTCCACATGATCGGGTTCCGAACAAATGCTGCTTCGAACCAACTTGCTCCGTCCTCGTTGAATGTACGGGCGCGACACGTCAGTACAGCACGACGAGGGAGATTGGCGATGAGTAAAGCTCCCGTTCTCGGAGCAGCCGCTTTGGTATTTTCAGCGGCTAGCGCATCGGCCCAAGTTTACACGACTCCGGACTACGGCTACGCAGAGCCGGCCGCTGATTTGGCGGCACCCGCCGACGGGTACGCGGCTCCAGCAGCCCCACCGGTGTACACGGCACCGCCGGTCTATGCAGCCCCGGTTTATACACCCCCGCCAGTCTACGTGGTGCCGGCTCCTGTCTACACAGCTCCAGTGGTGTCGGGCTATTACGCAGCGCCCGTGGTTTCGCAGCCAATATATGCCTACGCCCCGGGGTATTGGGGTGGCTACGGGCATGGGTGGCGCGGCTACGGCCAGCAGCCAATATATGCCTACGCCCCGGGGTATTGGGGTGGCTACGGGCGTGGGTGGCGCGGCGACGGCCACCGGTATGGGTGGCGCTAAACACCTCACTCGGAACGATACGGGAGCCGAGTTGGTTGCCACATAGGCCGGCCTTCGAGGCCGACAGCCGTGGCCCCGGAGCCGCTCGTCGTGGATCACCGAGACCGGGCCACTCGAGCTCTTTGCATTTCAGTTTTTATCAAACGCCCATGTCGTTGCGTGAGCGTACCCGCCCCGGGCTGGGAACTCCTCCACGAGGTCGAAGTTTTTTTTATAGGTCGACTAGAAGCATCGGGTAACGGCGATGCTCAAGAGCGCCAGCGAGGAAATAGGCAACTGTTACGCCAATGCGGAGACGTGCGCGCGACAGGCTGCCGAGCAGACTGATCCCAAATTGCGAGAGGACTTCCTCGCGTTGAAGGCGGCTTGGCTGAAACTAGCCCGGCTCCGCGAAACGGACTTATCAGATCGAATCCGCGAGCGTGCTTACGAAATATGGATCGCAAGTGGCTATCGTAGTGGCGAGGCAGAGCAACATTGGCTGGCCGCTGAGCGGGAAATCCTATCGGCTCTTGAGCGGGAAATCTTATCGGCTCTACAGTCCACCAAGAGTTCGGTCGACTTCCGATCGGCAGCGAAGCGGGAAGCCGAAGAGGATTGGGCCGCTTGAGTGCAGCGCCCTTACGCTCCTTTATCCGTCGAGCTAGGCATTATACGAACTCAAGGCGTTGTGCGGTCTCAGCAAGGACGAGGCGCGGCGGATTGCGGCGAATATCGCCATGAATTTTGAGTGGAACTGAACTCATAGGCTCGTGATTGAACCAACGATGTCAGACAGACACGCGCAGTACGAGCCGGTCGCCTGGTGGTTCACCAGAAGACGGCTCGGGCGAGAACTTAGAAACTGCTACCCGGTGCCCGAAGAATTGCCGGCTCGATTGTTTACGCTTATCAGCGAGCTAGGCGGCAAGCCTGAAGTATCACTTGCGGACGATGTCCGTGCTCTCCACCTCTAGAAATTGAGCGTGGCATTTCCAATTGGGGACATCCTCCAGTCGCTCAAATTCGCGTTGTGCTTTTTCTGACGCTTCTCCTACGTCCTTTGCCGAGCTGACCGTGATAGCCCGTTGCAAACATTTGAACCGCTTTCCCTCGTCGTTAACAAGATTATTGAAAAAGAGCACACGGTAATCAGCCATGATACATTCCCGCATTCTACTCGCCAGCGGATCAGAAATGTCGGCGACCCACATTGATCTGTATCAAGCGAGGCTACGAAAGAGGTGATTTTCGGGCAATGGAAGCAACGCCGAAGTGGTGCACACGTTGCGCTCCGTCAGGTAACTAACAAACAGAAAGGCCGCTGGCGGCCTTCATTGTTCCCCGCGCGGTGTTTACTGCATTACAAGTCGGGACTCCGGAGGGGAAAACACCATCCGAAGCAACTTGATGATAACTGGGCCAACTGACCGCGCTCCGCCCCCGGCCGGCCCCGGCTGGATTCACGAAATCAAACATGATGGCTTTCGCATACTGGCGCGGCGGGATGCGACTGGCGTTCGGCTTATCAGCCGCAACGGGCACGATTTCACCGGCCGGTTTCCGCTAGCGGCGGCGGCGGTCATGGCGCTGCCCGGCCGCTCGTTCCTGCTCGATGGCGAGGTGATAGTCACCGACGACAAGGGTCTCGCCGTGTTCGAGCTTGTTCGTCGCGCGCGTCATGGTGGCGTTGCCGTGCTCTGCGCTTTTGACCTGATCCAGCTCGACGGCGAGGACTTACGCCGCGAGCCGATAGAGGACCGCAAGCACAAGCTGTCGCGGCTGGTTCGTACTCCGCGACCGGGCATTGTCCTCAATGAGCATTACGAGGGCGACGGCGAGATCGTTTTTGCGCACGCCTGCAAACTAGGCTGCGAAGGGATTGTTTCAAAACGGCTTGGCTCGCCCTACCGGTTTTTGCGCACGCCTGCAAACTAGGCTGCGAAGGGATTGTTTCAAAACGGCTTGGCTCGCCCTACCGCTCCGGCCGAGTAGCACATTGGGTGAAGGTCAAAAACCCGAAAGCGCCCGCGGTCAAACGCGAGGCCGAGGAAGATTGGGGCCGGCATAAAACCCGTTAGAGCACCTGGACGCCGCGTTTGAGTTGACAGCCGCTGCAAACACAAGACCATAACGCGGCGTGGCCCACGAGTGATTCTGCCGCCAATGATCGCCCTCAGCGATAACCAGCTAGCCTCTGTGATAACCGCCGCTGGCAAGCTGGCAGCGGAGAAGCGCGGTTTATTCCTAGAGCGGGTAGTCGCTCGGCTCAGTTTCCTTCCCCGCTTCACCGCCGCAGAGTTCGACGACGCGGTGCGCCTAGCCTTGCGCGGCCTGATCCAAGAAAAATCAGCGGCCTAGTCGCGCCGCTTCCCGCCGACCGCAAGGCGGCCGTGCTCGACCGGTTTCGCGATCGAGAGAATAGTTGTTTGGTGAAATTGCGATCGCTGAAGTGAGCGGCTGACGATCCGTTGGCCGGGCGCGTCAGGTGGCGCGAATTGTGCATTGCACTGCTACTAGATTGACTCCGGCCGGAATTGGGAAGCGTATCGATTGTTGAGGGTGGCCAAGTGAGCGAGCAAATTAGCGAGTGCTACTGGCACGCAGACCAATGCGCGCGCCACGCGAAGGAAGTTCGCGACCCGGCTCTCCGGGAGGCGTTCCTCGATTGTGAGCGGCGCTGGCGAAAGTTGGCCCGCAGCTATGAAATATCCCAGCGCATCGAAGCGTCTAAGGTAGGCGCAAGTTGACCGAGCGCCGCTTCCCGCCGCCTTGGTCCGTCGAAGATATTGGTGCTGCCTTCGTCGTGATCGACAGCGCCGGCCAAAAGCTGGCCTATGTCTATTTCGAGGAGGAGCCAGGCCGCCGAGTTGACGTTGGACCAGCCTCCGGTAAATACCCGACGACGATGAAACGCTTATTGAACCAATTTGAGCTGGTTACCGCGTAGGTGCGATGGACGAGCACGTAGAAGCCTTTCTTAGGGAAACACTGTCACTCGCAGGACTGAAGGCTAGCGTGGTTAGCCACGGAGTGCGTGATCGCCTAGCCGAATGCGAGAGGCTGTTTCGCGATGCTGAACCCGACGGCGCTCGCAAGGATGAAGCTGCCCGAAGATGCCAAAACCTATGCCGCCAGCGTGTGGGGTGCTGTTTGCCGCTTCACCCTTAGGAAGAACGCCACTGCCACTCCGCACAAAAGAACGAAAATGGTGATGGCTACTTCAGTAATCGTCGCTAGTCTTCGACTTTGCGCTTCCGATAATTGCCGCGCTTCCTTTAGTTGCCGATCTGAATTCTTCGACTTGCCGCTTTTCCTCTTCTTGGCGGTATAGGTCCTCTTTAGCTTGGGTTTGAGCATCTTCTGTTTGGGATCGAGATTGCTGTTGTAAGCCCGACTGTGTAACGACATGTTGGTTTACAGCGCTTGAGTTCGATTCAGCTTGATTTTCCGAGTTTGATGCAACTTGACGAGAGGGTTCAATCTTTGAATCGTCAATCGCCAGATACTGTAACACCCCTCTTCCGGTCTGATCGAAGGTCGCCACCCACAAAAATCCTGCACCACCAGCCAGCCTATAAACTGGAACGCCTGCTTTTGCGGAACGTTCTTCATCGCCAAGAAGGCTGACCAAAATTCCGGAAGGACTGCCGCCCGATGCAACAACTGAAATCTCGTCGGGTTTGAGCGGCTCAAGTTGGATTGCTCCCCATATTGCCATAACTGCGCTCGGAAGCCCCTCGCGCTGTGGCATTTGGATGATACGTGCCTGCTCGCCAAATTCGGATGACATACGGTCTATTTCGTTTTGAATATCGTTTGGGTCGAAAAAGGCGGGTTGGAAGTATGAGTTGACGTAATATGCTGTTCCGTCTTGAGACTGCAAAATTGAATGAGAACGCATAACTATATTGTCAGGCGTTGTGTGTTCCTCATGGCACCAAATGAAACCGGAGAACTTGTCGCTTGGCCTGCATTGATATTCCTCATGCGCCAGATTCCCGGACTTAACGTGACCACCGAGTGGTAGGCCATCAACAAAGTATTTCGATGCTGCAACGGCGCTGAATTGAGGAATTTTGACAAGGTTATTACGGAGGTCGTTGGCTTGTAATGCAAGGACCGGTGTGCCCAAGAAGAGCATAAAAACAAATGGTAATGCTAGGCGCATCGCGACCTCCGGGGTCGGCGCCAAGGTAGTTCTTCTGTTTCTTGCTTCCGAATTCATCATCACTCATCGAGATTTCTGTCGTTCGCTGCGTTGCGCGCCTTTTTGTGTTGGCCGTCGGCGCTAGTGTGGGTGCGCTTATGTTGATGCGCATGGTCCGCCCGCCGCTGGTCTTTGCCGGCGTGGGCGATGCGTGCTTTTCGCTTTTCCGAACGACCGGCGAATTTATGTTTGCGGGGGGCCAGCACTTGCGTTTTCGCGGGCGACGGCCTCTTCACTTCGGCCTGCGCCGGCCAGTGAACGTCGGTGATGTCCTCGGTCGCGACGGCGTCGGGCTCGAAGGCGGACGCATCCGGAACCGGCAGCAAGCTGTGGTCGGGGGCGACGTTCGCCACCACATGCGGCCAACGCGGCTGCGCGCCGTCGTCGCCGATCATCGCCTCGCGCGGCAGCGTTGAGGACAGACTCCGGGCTTTGGGCTTGTTCGCCATCGCGATTACGTAGGACGCGGCCGGGACCACTTGCACAATATGGAAACCTTTGTCCTTGAGCTGCTTGAGGAGCCCGGGCAGCGCCGCGACGGTCGCCGGATGGATGTCGTGAAGAAGCAGAATGCCTTTGCCCCGCGCTTCCAGTCGCCGCATCGCCAAAGCAATGATCTGTTGGCCACTGATGCGGTGATGCCAGTCGTCGGCGTCGGCGTCGGAGGAAAATACTGTTAACCCACGCGCCGCGAGTTCGCTTTCGACGAGGTCGGATCGCGCCAGACCGGGGATGCGGAAGAACGGCGCGAGATATTTGGAATCGCCCAATGCCGCGCTGACGTCCGAAATGCCCCAGTCGATCTCGTGACGCATTTTCTCGACCGGCAATTGACCGAACCGGCTCGGATGATCCTCACTATGGGTGGCGATCGTGTGACCTTCCTCGTAGATGCGGCGCACGGTGGCGGGGAAAGCGCGGGCCATCTCGCCGACCAGGAAGTAAGTCGCTTTCACACACTGCGAAGCGAGAATGTCGAGGATCTGGTTGGAATAGGGAAGCAACGGACCGTCATCGAAGGTCAGCACCACTTCCTTGTCATTGAGCGGCAGTGAGTCCGGATATTGCATGCGGCCGACGCGCGGATATTCGGTAGGATCGATCGCGAGGACACGACTCGTGCCGAGCGGGTCGGGGTGTCCCGGACAGTTTGCGGCGGCTTGGCCGGCAGTTTCGTGAGCAGACTGCGGTGCGGCGGCTTCCGGAGCGGGCTGTGCTGCGGCCGCTTGCGCAGGCAACTGCTGCGCGAAGGCCAAACGGGAGCAGAGCGGCGTTGTACTCGCCGCCGCGAGCACCGCCACCAAGAAGCTTGCGCAGACCTTCCTCATCCCCCGTCCCCGAAAAGCCGACGATTCGGCAACAGCGCCGAACGGTCGGGCGCACAACCCGCGATCCTCTAAGGATCACGAAATTCCGCCTGAATTTTGAGGGCAGTAGGCTAATGTAATGTGAATGCGGGCGCCCGCGCGCGGATAATGACTCTTGGCGGCGTTCCGAAGGTCGCACTTCAAAAAACGCCTCGCTCATTCCCCGGGTGAACCGCCCGCCGAACTCGCCGGTCGATTCGAGACGCGAACAGCGCCGATGGTGACGTGTGGAGGCGACGCCGATCCGGCTGGCGCGCTGCCCGGACGAATCAAGCCGGCGTTGATCATGGCGCGGCCGTCCCGAGTCGGATTGCTCATTTCCTTCACATTCTCGCTGACCAGCTCGTCGGCCGCTTCCGGATGCCCGGTATTGATCTTGCGCATATTAGTCACGAAGACTTTCGGATAAATCCAGCTCGAGGACGGTGCCTTAAGACCCATGAAGTTTGCGATGTCGGCGACGAAGGCGTTGCAGTTGTATAGCTCCACGCTCCAGGTCGTCGATTTGGCCTGCAGCTGGCGGATGTAAGCGACGGTTCTGTCGTACTGCTCCTTGCTCACCAGAACGCGGTAACGCGAAGTGATGTATTTGTCCTCGAGGTCGCCGTCGGTCCAGCCGGTATCGGAGGGGACCGGAACATAATGGCCCATGAGCCACATCTGCGGGTCATCGCCCTTTGGCGAAAGCCCGGCAACGTTGTTCTTGGTGGGTGGCTCGCCGACATGGCCGAAGACCACAAAGGTGTGGCCGTAGTCCCAGGCCTGCCGCGAGCGGAACTCGAAATAATACTGGCCGGATCCACTCGTGACGACTGCGCTCCTAGTATTCGCCGGCCGAACGGTAGCTGATCGTGAGCTTGTCTGCGCGCTGGCCACCGAGAGGCCAAGCCCCGTCAGGGCAATCATTGCCAACGGGATAAGCAGATGGGTTGAAGACCTGCCGATCAACCTCCGCTCCATAATACCCTCCGCGTTCTACCCCAAATAGAAAGGGGACCGGCACAATGGCCGGTCCCCCCAATCGCCCGCACTAGCCTTTGGTAACGACCGGCGGCGGCGGGGCCTTGCCCTTGCCGTAGTACGGTCCGGTTTGTGCGGAGGCCGCAACGCTGAGGAGAGACAGCGCCGCTGCCGTCAGTAAAGCGAGTGCTTTCATTGCACCCTCCTTCTTTGTCATGACGACGAACGATTCAAACCATCAGGTATCGTGCCGCAACTAGTGCTGCAAAGACACACTGAGAATTTGAATTAAGGCACAAACTGGTTAATTGGAGATCAAACAAATGCACTGCCGCACAGATCATGGCTCAACTGGGGCAACCCATACCAAATTAGCAGTCTCGTCCCTCACGCAAGTCCTCACCCTTTAAGGCTTGCGTACCATTCTGCGGGAAACATCCGATGCCTCTTGAATACTGCGCCCAATTCTGCACTCTTGGGGACGGATGAGGGGCATTTTCCAACGCCAGCTTGCTGAATACGCGAATTACCACCGCGATCAACGTAATTGCCTCATGCACATCATCGGCAATCCCATTTTGTTTGTGGCGGCGGTACTACCGCTGACTCTCCTGTCCGTAACAGTGCTCGGTGTGCAAACCAGCGCCGCAGTCCTGTTGGTCATTCCGGCGCTTATCCTCTGGATATCATGGGACGTTGGTCTTGGCTTGGGAATCGTCGCTGCGGTTATTCCATCGCTGTTCATCGCCACAATCATTGCGAATCATGTAAGCGTGGTTGCGGTCTGGATGATCACCGCTTTATTGACCGTCATCGGCTGGGCCTTGCAGATTGCCGGTCATCAATTTTTTGAACGGCGCCAGCCAGCGCTGCTTGACAATCCAATTCACATGCTGATTAGCCCTATGTACCTGTTCGCAAAACTTTTTGTTGCACTCGGGTTCCGGCGCGATCTTGCCGCGCTCTTGCAAAAATCATCCGCATAATTGCCATCGCTGCGAGCTTGATTGGAGCGATTTGGGAAAAGACCGATGCGACAAGCACTCGTTACTGGGGGCGGTGGCTTTATTGGGCAACATCTGGTGACGACCCTTCTCGCGCACGGTCGTCGCGTGCGCGTTCTTGACCTTCGTCCTCCGCGATGCTCCGCAACGTCGGTACAGTATGTTCGAGGCTCAATACTCGATTCAAAATTGCTGGAAGCAACACTTGATGATGTCGAAGAGGTTTATCACCTCGCCGGCCTGCCAGGCATGTGGGCCCGCCACAAGAATGATTTCCACCTTATTAACACTCAAGGCACTGCAGTCGTAATCGCTGCCGCACGCAAACGGGGCGTTTCCCGTTTTCTGCACTGTTCAACAGAATCCATTCTTTTCCGGCCCTCGTGTACAGCATCTGCCCTCGCTGAAGACGTCTCCGTCACGCTGGACCAAATGCCTGGGGCTTACACGCGCTCGAAAATGCTGGGCGAACAGCAGGCTTTGCAGGCTGCGGCGTCGGGCTTCCCCGTGGTCATTGCTAATCCGACGATGCCGATCGGACGACCCAACGGGAATCTCACGCCTCCAACCCTAATGCTCCAGTATTTTCTTAGCCGACGTGTTCAGATCTACCTGGATTTCATCATGAACCTTGTCGACGTCCGCGATGTCGCAATGGGCTTGCTTCTTGCCATGGAACGCGGGCAAACGGGGCAACGCTACATTCTCGGTGGTGAAAACATCTCACTGAAAAAACTCCTCGCCATCATCAGCGTGATCAGCGGCCGCAGGACGCTGCGCATTCCAATTCCTGCTGTAATGGCGCAAACCACCGCCGCCGTATTGGAATTTATCGCCGATCATGTGACCCATAAGATGCCGGCCGGCACGATTGAGGGTGTGCGGATCGCGTCAAGGTCCCAGGCGTTGTCGATCGAAAAAGCGCGCCGGGAACTTGGCTATGCGCCACGTCCAATTGGAGGAGCTTTAGAGGAAGCGTTACAATCTATCCTAAACGAGCCGCAAGAATCGACCAACCGCAACATATTGAACATACGGGCTTACCGCGGGTTGGCTGATGAGAGTTAGCCCGTGGAAGATGGTGCTCGGCTTCTAAATATAAGGCATCAGGGTCGTGATCGTTCAGCCAAGCGGATCGTTCCAAGTCATCTGGATCGGATGGGTTGTCAGTTGGGTAGCGGCGTCATTGTGGTCAGGCCGCACGGAAAAGCGCGCCGTAACACGTGAAACGTGGATCTACCGTATTATTATTTTTGCCGGAGCTATCCTCATTGCGCCCTGGACGGCGCAGGAGCGGCCAAGCTGGCAAGTCGGCTATTACGGCGCCTGTGCACTCGTCAGCGTCATACTGATGGGGCTCGCGCTAACCTGGTGGGCACGAATCCATCTTGGCTGCCTTTGGTCAAGCGCGATTACGCGGAAGGAAAAACATCGGCTGATTGAGAGCGGCCCTTATGCGTTCGTGCGGCATCCTATTTACACAGGCCTCATTATCGCGCTGCTAGCAACCGCAGCCATCGAGGCAACTCTGGTAGCGCTCTTGGGCGCGCTGCTCATAGTCCTTGGCCATCAGCCTGAAGCGCAGCACCCAAAATCTTCAGCTATCCACAGGCCGCCGGCCGATTACCCCATCTTTCGGGGGGTAAAGCGGACATCGACGAGCGAGCAGCTGATCGAAGCCACAAAGCGCGCGACCTCTTTCCGGGGCTTCTCTTTTGCGAATCTCAGCGCAAGCGACGCAGGCCAGCGCATTGGCGCAATCGCCTCAGAACCGGATAGGGGCGTTCGTGACAGTCACGTTTTGGATGTCGGTATAACCCTCGGACTCCGCAAACCGGTCTATAGCTCTAAGTGCAAGGCTACCGTCTAGCGCGACCACAAGGGCGACAAGCAGGAGCGCAAAGCTGAGGGTCACAAGGTGATTCATGGCAACCCCGTTTTTTCCGTAAGTGCTGTCGCCTCTGGCGCGGTCCAATGCCGCACAATGAGGAACTCATATTCGCCCTCGCAATCGTAAACGTTCCGATGGCGCGGTTGCGGTTGTTCGCTCCGTTGCGGCGGCGATACGCGTATTGGCGACTTGGTCATCGTTCAACAATCCGTTCCGTTGTAGTGATTGCGGTCCGGCTTCGCTTATTCCCGCGTTTGGTCTTTCGGGTTTACCTCTCATCGGCACGTAGGTTGTGTTGTCCAAATTGGGATAGTGGCTTTTGTGACGGCCATCACGCTTTGGAGCCTTTGCCGCTAAACCAAAGTCTAACTCAAACACGTGCGACCCCTTTTACCAGCGGATGCCGGGCCGGGCCGTATGTCCGCTTCTGACCCAAAATGGAAAACGAACTGCAGTCGGGTGAGATCAAAGCAGTGGTCGCACTGCTTCTATTTAAAGTAGGCGACGCCCCAGGCTTCATCCCCAACGCGCATCTCAATGAATTGCTTCGGAACTCGTTCGGTCTTCCCTGGTTTCGGAAAACTGTAATCCACTGTCGCGATGTTACCTGGCGGCGCCTCATGAATAGCGTCGTATGTTCTTTGCCCGATCGGGTCGTCGTTGAGCCTCAAGGGCGGATATCGAGCAGGGCTGGACCTGAATAGGCTGTGATTTTGCCGTCGGATATATCGAAGCAGACGACATAAAGGTCGCGGTCGTGAAATTGTTTGTTGTCGGGGTCATTGAATTCGGTCAGCGCCTTATCTTCATCGGTCTTAAGAGCAGAAATGGCCCGATCAAGCATTGCTCTCGCTCCCTCTGCCGTCCCAAATTGTTGGGCGTTGGGGTGTGATTTTCGACACAAGCATCAACGCAACGAATCCCGCAAAAATGGTCTTATTCACGACCTTCACCTATGAAGACGCAAACGACGCCGAATTGCTTTCTTTCTACGGCAGGCAGCGCAACGACAGCCGCCATCTCCTAGAAAGGACTTCAGATACTCTCGGCCATAGTCATACGTAATTTCCTCATCGGGCGCGATTCGGCGTAGTGCCACGATCACAATCCTGCCTCTGCGGCCCACGGGCTTTGCATTCGGCCGACAGGAGTGGTTGATGTAACGTGCCATATTCCATCGCGGCGACCCGTCGATCACCCATCGCTTGTTAAGCGCGAACATGTATTTTGCACCCCGCGCCTCGCGCCGGTCAGATTCTTCTGTGGTAATGCGGCGGCCGCGATAGGTCGCGATATAGGCGCCTCGCTTAATCGGCTTTGTCGCGAACAGGCCAAGCCCGGTCACTGAGCGGCCGATCCGGTAGGAGGGCGAAGGCATTGTTTGCCAATAACGGGAAATTTGTGCGCTGTCACCGCAGCTGTGATGAGCGATAGGCTGCTTGCTGCGACCCAATGCCAATTTTCAATTTGGCAACAGATCAGCGACCACCGCCTGTGCTGCGTTGTGTCCCGGAGCACCTGTGACGCCCCCGCCAGGATGCGCACCCGAGCCACACAAATAAAGTCCAGCAATCGGCATGCGGTAGGCAGCAAATCCGCGCATCGGGCGCGCGGAAAAAAGCTGATCGAGTGTCATCGCGCCATGGAAGATATCTCCGTTGGGCAGCCCAAAGATGCGCTCCAGATCCAAGGGCGACAGGCTTTGTCTTGCGATGACGCTTGCCTTGAAGCCTGGCGCATACGCTTCGACGGTCTCGATCATCAAATCGGCGACAGTCTCACGATGCTGGTCCCAGGTCGAGCCGTCCGCAAATTGCGGGCTAACATGCTGACAGAAGAGGGTCGCCACATGCGCGCCAGCCGGCGCCAGGCTATCGTCGAGTGTCGACGGAATCACCAGTTCAACAATCGGCCTCCGACTCCAGCCATATGCGATGCAATCACGATAGGCATGGTCCATGTATGACAGGGTAGGAGCAAGGATTATTCCGGCGGTATGATGATCGCCGGGTCCAGGTAGTGCGGTAAAATCTGGAAGTTTTGAAAGCGCCAAGTTCATACGAAAGGTTCCGGAGCCGGCCTTCCACGCTTTCATCCGTGCTCCAACAGCTTGTGGTACTGCCTCACGTGGCAGAAGGCTTTGGAACAGATATTGCGGATTAACGTTCGCGATCACAGCACGTGCTCGAACCGATGCCCCGTCCTGCAGCACCACACCCACAGCGCGGTCGCTTTCAACAATGATCTCGCGGACTTCAGAGCCTACATCGATGCGAGCGCCATGTTCGACGGCAACGCGCGCCATGGCCTGTGTGATCGCACCCATGCCGCCGATCGCGTAGCCCCAGACGCCTGACTTGCCATTGAGTTCACCTAGCGCGTGATGCAGCAGCACATAGGCAGAACCGGCCGTATAAGGACTCGCGAGGTTACCAATCACCGCATCAAAACCGAGTACTGCCTTGATGGGGTCGGACTCGAACCAGTTATCGAGCATATCGCCGGCTGACATATGGAGAAGCTGGAAAGCTGCCCGAAGGCTCTTGGCTTGCCACAGTCTCTTGCCAAGCGTGGCAAACTTGGAGAGTTCGCGCACGATCACTCTCAGACTGCCCGTGGCCAGATTGGGCGGCGCGACAAGCGAAAGGCCACGCAGTAGCTCCACTACGCTATGGATCTGGGCCCGATAGGCGGGATAGCGGGCTGCATCCTTGGCACTAAATTTTGCGATTTCGTGCTCAGTGCGCCCTTCTCCGGTGAGGAGATAGGTTCCATCTGGCAGCGGCAGAAAGTTCTGCACGCGGCGCTCGACGACGCGCAGCCCGTTTTCAAACAACTTCAAGTCACGAATGATCTTGGGCTGCAAGAGGCCCACGGTGTAAGCGGCGGTCGAGTTACGAAAACCGGAGTGAAATTCCTCGGTCACACAAGCGCCGCCGACCACGCTACGCCGTTCAAAAACCCGAACGTCTAATCCCGCCATGGCCAGATAGGCAGCGCAGGTGAGGCCGTTGTGGCCAGCACCGACTATAATGGCATCAAGATCGGACAAAGCTTTGCCATTGGATGGGCTAAGGCGATACCTACGGAGATATGATCAGGTCTCCTTCCCCAATGCCACTTGATGTCTGCTTTTGGCGGTGAGTTCAACCGGTCGACGCAACACTACTCGCTGGAGCGCTCTGGCCATGGCGCTGGAGCAATTCTTCCATTGAGAGCCAAGATCTTAGACACCGCTCTCGTTCCTCGAGCGCTCGGGTGACGTCTGCCACCCATTGGCCGCTCTTCCAGCGCTCCCAGGGCTCTGCCTTCAGCTTCGGCGTGAAACCACGTCCGTGCATGCCCCTCCATATGCATACCGTTCCAACGTGCCAGATAGAGTGGAAGGGTGTTGCGTCGATCGGTTGAACCCGCCGGCCATCTCGGACATTGCCTGATGTCCGAGTTATGTCCGAGATGCGAGGAATAGCGGACATCGGATTACCTCCGATAATCTTCCATTATCGGAGGCTAACGTGAACTGGGAAGCGCACTTTGGGCAGGGCGCGGCACTCAGTACGTCCGGGTCGCTTGTCACGGCCCGGCTGTTCTTTTGCTTCACGGGTTTGGTGATACCGGCGACGTGTGGTTTTCCGCTTAGGGATCATAATGTCCATGTCGGGTCCAAGGTCGGACTAAATCCAATCTAATCAATCAGGCAGCAACGTAAGCCTTCTGCAATTTTGTAAGCTAACATAGTTGGATGGCAAATAGAGGGACCATAGAACCGCCTGGAGCGCCGGGTGTGTCCGCTCGTTGGACGTCGAGCGCTAAAACTGGGGTTGGAACTGCACTGACGGCAAGCAGCCGCATTTGGTTCACGGTCAGTCATGGCATCCTGAACGAGATTTATTATCCGCGGATCGATACAGCGTGTACCCGCGATATGGGCCTGATCATAACCGATCAGACCGGCTATTTTTCCGAAGAAAAACGGGATGCCCATCATCAAGTCAGCATGCTTGAGGAGGGTGTCCCTGCTTTTAGACTGGCCAACACGGCAGCAGATGGCCGCTACCGCATCGAAAAGAGAATCGTCACCGATCCTCGACGTGAGGCGTTGCTTCAGCAGATTTCGTTTGAGGCACTCGAAGGGTCGCTGTCGGACTATCGTCTCTATGTAATCCTCGCACCGCATATCCTGAATGCTGGCGATAGCAATACGGCCTGGACCGGCGAGTACAAGGGCATGCCGATGTTGTTCGCCTCTGGCCGACAGGGCGTATCGCTGGCGCTCGCTGCCTCGCTTCCGTGGCTTGCCTGTTCGGCCGGCTACGTTGGCGTCTCGGATGGTTGGCAGCTGCTGTTACGCAATGGCGCCCTCGATGAGCGCTATCGGCTGGCCGAGAACGGCAATGTCGCGTTGTGCGGCGAGATCAATCTAACAAAGGGCGGCTCCGCCGTGCTCGCACTAGGATTTGGCGGCCGTCCGGAAGAGGCCGGCCATCGCGCGCTATCGAGTTTGCAGGACGGGTTCGAGGCCGCGTGCCGTCTCTACATCGAGGGCTGGCGGGCATGGCAGAAGAAGCTGCTGCCGCTCGACCGCCCGGCGGGCCTCTCCAAGCTAAACAGCTATCGCATCAGCACCGCGGTGTTGGCAACGCATCAGGACACTTCCTTCCCGGGAGCGGTAATCGCCAGCTTGTCGATACCTTGGGGCTTCAACAAGGGAGATGAGGATCTGGGCGGCTATCATCTCGTGTGGCCGCGCGACCTCGTCGAGACCGCGGGCGCGTTCCTTGCGGCGGGCGCTGTCGACCAGGCCAAAGCGACTCTCGCTTATGTCATGTCGATACAAGAGGCGGATGGACATTGGTCACAGAACGTCTGGCTCGATGGCGAGCCTTACTGGGGCGGCGTCCAGATCGACGAATGTGCCTTTCCGATCCTGCTCCTCGACCTGCTGCGGCGGGGCGGTCATTTGAGTGCAACCGAGCTGGATCGTTTCGTCCTAATGGTCGAGCGGGCGGCGGGCTACCTCGTGCGCAATGGCCCGGTGACGAGCCAGGACCGCTGGGAAGAAGACGCCGGCTACTCGCCGTTCACGCTCGCGGTCGAGATTGCCGGGCTTCTCGCCGCGGCCGACATGATCGAAGGCTATGGACGGGAGGGGGAGGCACGCTATTTGCGCGAGACCGCCGATGGCTGGAACGACGACATCGAACATTGGACTTTCGCTACCGGCACGCGGATTTGCGAGAGGCTCGGACTTAAAGGTTATTATGTCCGCATAGCGCCGCCGGACACGTGTGATGCGGCCTCTCCCCTTAACGGCTTCGTGTCGATCAAGAACCGTCCGCCTGGCGACGACCATTGGCCCGCATCGCTTCTGATCAGTCCCGATGCGCTTGCGCTAGTGCGGTTTGGCTTGCGTGCCGCCGAAGACCCTCGAATTGTCGACACGGTGCGTGCGATCGATGCCGTGCTGAAGATCGATTTGCCGCAAGGTCCGGTGTGGTATCGCTACAATCTGGACGGATACGGCGAGCACGAGGATGGCAGGCCATTCGATGGATCCGGCATCGGCCGTCCATGGCCTCTACTGACTGGCGAGCGGGCCCACTACGAGCTCGCTGCCCGGCGACCGAAGATCGCAACGCAGCTCCTAAGCACCCTGGAAGGTTCGGCAAGCCCGGGCGGCCTGTTGCCTGAGCAGGTCTGGGACAAGTCGGATATACCGCAGCGCGAACTGTTTCGCGGCCGCCCTGCGGGCAGTGCAATGCCCCTCGTCTGGGCCCATGCGGAGTACATCAAGTTACTCCGATCCCTGTCGGATGGCCGCGTTTTCGATATGCCGCCGCAGCCGGTTGAACGATATCAGGTACAAAAAGTCATCTCGTCGCTGAGATCTTGGCGATTCAATCAAAAGACTCGGACCATCCCTGCCGGTAAGAAGCTGCGCATAGAAGTTTTGGCTGCGGCGGCAATCCATTGGACGGCGGACGAGTGGGAGACGAGCCGTGATGACGACACGCGACAAATCGGTTTTGGAATCCATCTCTTCGATTTGCCGACACAACATCTACCGGCTGGTACGCACATTCGTTTCACGTTCTACTGGCATGAGGCGAAAAGATGGGAAGGCATGGACTTCGCCGTGAGCATAGGCAGCGCTCAGGGAATTGCGACTGCTATGGCGGCTCGTGGAGCCGACGAGGTCAGTCTGCTTACCTGAGGGCGCTATAGCTCTGAAAACACTAGGGAAAATTTCTAAGCCACGGAACTTTTTTGGCCATCTGACTTTTACCTATCTGCAGATCCGGGCAAATGCAGCTTAATTCGGCAGCGCCAATGCGAGCCTGTAACCCTCCAGTCACTCGCTCGCATTGCAAGCAACAGCTATTGGCACCACGGATTTACTACTTTGACCCGTTCCTCGCCGGTCCGCATCGGTCCTGGTCGGTGCATCTGAGTCGCTGTAGGGAATTGGGTTTTACTCACGTGCTTTCAGCGCCGCTATTTGATCCTGAGAAGAGCGGTGATCTTTTCCTTTCGAGTGATCATGAGCGCCTCAATTCGGCCAT
Source organism: uncultured Alphaproteobacteria bacterium (assembly GCA_963816295.1). Lineage (GTDB taxonomy): Bacteria > Pseudomonadota > Alphaproteobacteria > Rhizobiales > Xanthobacteraceae > BOG-931. The sequence continues at coordinate 95,818 of CAWFJS010000001.1, forward strand.
CGCGCCTGCCACCGGCGTCGATTCATTCGTCACTGAATTCGCTCACGCATGCCAAGACCATGATTTAACCTTGTTGCTCGACGTCGTGGTCGGACGCGTTGCCAACGACTCGGCCATCGCCCGCTTGAAACCAGAATGGTTTCGCCACGACAGCGCCGGTACCCGAGTCGATCCGCGCGACCTGCATCGATATAGCGACGCTGCCTTGGCGCGATTCGACGACGCGGCGGTGGGCGAACAAATCGCTGCCTGGTGGATCGAGCGGCTCACCCGCCTGGCGCGTGCCGGAGCCGCCGGATTTCGATGCGAGGATCCGGGCGCTCTGCCAGCAAATCTATGGCGGCATCTGATCGGCGGGGTTCGACAGAGTGTTCCCGATTGCCGGTTTTTGGCTTGGACACCAGGGCTCGCTTGGCAGACAATTGCTGCGTTGGCGCACGTTGGATTTGACGCCGCGTTTTCGTCGGTAGCGTGGTGGGATGGTCGCGCCGATTGGCTCGTTGCAGAACATGAATTGCTGCGTGGCTTTGGCGCAGTCATCGGTTGTCCGGAAGCGCCCTATGCGCCGCACCTGAGGGGTCGCCAACAAACTCCAACCGAGTATCGCCACTTGCTGCGCCGTGCTGCCGCGATCAGCGACGGCATCATGATCCCAATGGGACTGGAGTGGGGCGCGACCATGACCATGGATCGCCGTGGTGCGTCGGACAACAACATTCCTGCCAAAGCGAGCCAAGCCCAATTCGCGACCGAAGTCCGAGAAGCGATCGGGCTGACCAATGCGCTGGCGGTACGTGGCATTGTCGGTGAGATGCGGGCTCTTACCGCTCCTGACCATATTGTTACTGCGTTACTGCGCTCCGATACTGCCGATGTTCGCCAGGCCGGTCGTTGTGTCACGGCATTGATCAATACTGATTTCCAGCACGAACAACCGTTGCCAATCGCACTTGATCCGCTGCCGCCCAGTGCAGGAATAGCAGCAGTTGCCGCCGCCGCGCTGTCGACGGATCGCGATTGGCGGAGCGTCCTCGCACCTGGAGAAATTCGGCTCATTGATGTTCGCCCGAGCGCGCCGCTTAAAACGCAGCGCAGCGCTACTGAGAGGTCCGCCCTGACCAAACTGCCGCGTATCGTGATCGACAACGTCGCGCCGACTGTCGATCAGGGCCGTTTCGCAGCAAAGCGTGTCATCGGCGACACGATTGCGATCGAAGCCGATGCATTCACCGACGGTCACGATCTGTTGATAGTTGATCTCTTGTGGCGTCCGGTCGATGCCACAAAATGGCGTCGGGCGAGCATGCAGCCGATCGGCAATGATCGCTGGCAAGCAAGCATCAGGCCCGAGCGCATTGGTCGTTATGAATTTACCGTTGAAGCCGGTTGGGACCGATACGGCAGCTTTTGTCGCGACCTCGCAGTCAAAAGTAACACCGGCGCTGATGTCAGTGTCGACATGGTGGAGGGCCGAAAGCTTCTCCAAGACAGCAAATCGCGCATCCAGAATGGTGCCCATAGCATTATCCAGTCAGCCCTGACCCAGCTCGCCGCCGCCAGTAGCACCACGAGCGTCGAGATTTTTCTGTCCGACGATCTGCGCCAGGCGATGCAACTGGCGGAGGAACCGTCGTTTCGCGTCAGGTATGAGCGCGCATTGCCGCTCGATGTCGAGCGTCCTCAGGCGATTTTCGCTGCGTGGTATGAGTTATTTCCGCGTTCGGCAACCGACGATCCCAATCGCCACGGCACGTTCCGTGATGTCATCCGGCATCTGCCGCGGATCCAACAGATGGGATTTGATGTCCTCTACCTGCCGCCGATTCATCCGATCGGCTCGACTAATCGCAAAGGCAAAAACAACAGTCTGACCATCACGCCCGACGACGTCGGCAGTCCCTACGCGATTGGTGGCGCCGATGGTGGTCACGATGCCATCCATTCCGCGCTCGGCACCATCGACGATTTTCGTCTCCTGCGCGAAGCATGTGCCGCCCATGGCATGGAGCTTGCACTTGATTTTGCCATCCAGTGCTCGCCCGACCATCCGTGGCTGAAGCAGCACCCCGAATGGTTTAACTGGCGTCCCGACGGCAGCGTACGGTACGCCGAGAATCCCCCGAAGAAGTACGAAGATATTGTCAATGTCGATTTCTTCGCCCCCAACGCTTCCCCCGATTTGTGGGAAGCGCTGCGCGATATCGTCCTTTACTGGCGCGACGAAGGCGTGCGGATTTTCCGTGTTGATAATCCGCACACCAAACCATTGCCCTTCTGGGAATGGCTGATTGCGGAAATCCGCGGGACATACCCGGATGTGATCTTTCTATCCGAAGCGTTTACCCGGCCCAAAATGATGTATCGGCTAGCCAAGATCGGCTTTTCCCAGTCCTATACCTACTTCACTTGGCGCAACACCAAGCAGGAGCTGACCGACTATTTTTCTGAGCTGAGCACCGCTGCGGTGAGCGATTACTTTCGGCCGCACTTGTTCGTTAACACGCCAGATATAAATCCGTATTTTTTGCAGACCTCAGGACGGCCAGGATTTCTCATTCGCGCCGCGCTGGCCGCTACGCTGTCCGGATTATGGGGCATGTATTCCGGCTTTGAACTGTGTGAGGCCGCGGCGCTGCCTGGACGCGAAGAATACTTGGATTCCGAAAAATATCAGGTTCGGGTTCGGGATTATGATGCCCCGGGCAATATTGCCGCCGAGATCGCCAAGCTAAATCGCATACGACGTGCTCATCCGGCGTTGCAGAGCCATCTCGGGCTTAAGTTTTATCCGGCGCACGACGATCGAGTGCTGTTGTATGGCAAGAAATTGCCCAACCAAGTGGAGATGGTCCTGGTTGCCGTCAACCTTGATCCATTCCATGCCCGCGATGTGACGATCGAAGTGCCCGTGTGGGAATGGCAGCAGCCCGATCACGCGACCATGAAGGTCAGCGACCTGATGCGCGACACGGTGTTGACCTGGCACGGCAAATTGCAACGGTTACGGTTGGATCCGGCGGAGCTTCCCTTCGCGATTTGGCGAATCACGCCAGGTCTGGGGGGCTGATATGGAAGCTCAGGTGAAACCGTCAGCAGCGATTGCGACCGACCCGTTGTGGTACAAGGATGCAATTATTTATCAGTTACATGTCAAATCGTTCTTCGACGGTAATAACGACGGCATCGGCGATTTTGCCGGCCTGATCTCCAAGCTCAATTACGTCGCCGAGCTTGGTGTCAACACCATTTGGTTGCTGCCATTCTATCCCTCGCCATTATTGGATGATGGTTATGATATCAGTGATTATCGCAATGTTCATGCCGATTACGGCACGCTCGGTGATTTTCGCCACTTTATTCGGCAAGCACACGCGCGCGGCATTCGCGTCATTATTGAACTTGTCGTCAATCATACTTCTGATCGGCATCCATGGTTTCAGCGGGCGCGCCACGCCAAGGTCGGCTCGCCATGGCGCAACTATTACGTCTGGTCGGAGAACGATCAAAAATACGCCGGTACCCGCATCATATTCGTTGATAGCGAGCGATCGAACTGGGCATGGGACCCGGAGGTGGGCGCGTATTATTGGCACCGCTTCTATTCGCATCAGCCTGACCTCAACTTCGATAATCCGCAGGTGCTCAAGTCGGTAAAGAGCGTGATGCGATTTTGGCTGCAGTTGGGCGTTGATGGTCTACGGCTCGATGCGGTGCCGTATCTTGTCGAACGCGAAGGTACGACCAACGAGAATCTTCCGGAAACCCATGCCATCCTCAAAAGGTTTCGTGCCGAAGTCGACCGTGCTTTTCCCGGCCGCATGCTGCTCGCTGAAGTCAATCAATGGCCTGAAGATACAAAGGATTATTTTGGCGACGGCGATGAATGCCACATGGCGTTCCATTTCCCGTTGATGCCCCGCATGTACATGGCGATCGCGCGCGAGGACCGATTTCCAATCAGTGACATCATGCGCCAAACGCCGTCGATCCCGGAAACCTGCCAATGGGCGGTGTTCCTGCGTAATCATGATGAATTGACGTTAGAAATGGTAACTGACAGCGAGCGCGATTATTTGTGGCAGACTTACGCCTCCGACCGTCGCGCGCGACTTAATCTTGGCATCCGGCGTCGCCTAGCACCGCTGCTCGAGCGCGACCGCCGCCGCGTCGAATTAATGAACAGCCTGTTGCTGTCCATGCCCGGCACTCCGGTGATCTATTACGGCGATGAAATCGGCATGGGCGACAACATCCATCTCGGCGACCGCAATGGTGTACGTACACCGATGCAATGGTCGCCAGATCGCAACGGCGGCTTCTCGCGCGCCGATCCCGCGGCGTTGGTGTTGCCACCGATCATGGACCCTGTCTACGGCTACGACGCGGTGAATGTGGAAGCGCAAAGCCGTGATCCACATTCCGTTCTCAACTGGATGCGACGCATGCTCGCCGTGCGCCGACGGCACGGCGCCTTTGGCCGCGGCACCACTACGCTGCTTTATCCTACGAATAGAAAAATCCTGGCTTACTTACGCGAATATCAAGATGACGTGTTGTTGTGTGTCGCAAATCTCGCCCATAGTCCGCAGGCCGTGGAGCTCGAATTATCACAATTTGCCGGCCGTGTGCCGGTCGAGCTCAACGCCGGCACACCGTTTCCGCCGATCGGAGAACTTACCTACCTCCTCACCTTGCCGCCGTACGGCTTCTACTGGTTTGCGCTGGCGCCGCAAAGTGATTGGCCAGCCTGGCATACGCCAGCACCGGAGCCGCTTCCAGAATTTGTGACCGTAGTCACGCGCGAAACTCTGGCCAAAGCGCTCACCGGCCCGGCTCACACTCAGCTCGAGCATGAGGCGTTACCACAATACATCGCCAAACGCCGCTGGTTTGGGCTCAAGGATCAAACAATCAAGGCCGCCCGGATCGCCACCTCAACCAATATCGGGGACGGCGATCACGAGATTTTATTGACAGAGATCGAAGTGACGGCCAACGGCGCCGCGACCCGGTGGCTGCTTCCGCTCGGAATATTGTGGGGAGAGGAGTCCACTGTCGCGCTACCCATTCGTCTCGCGCTGGCGCGCGTGCGGCGGGGCCGGCGGGTTGGCCTGCTGACCGATGGCTTCGCCCTGCCGAACTTCGCGCATCGCGTTGCCGATGCGCTCGTGCACGGCGCGCGAATTTGACAATTCGGAGGGCAGCGTGCGATTTCGGCCGACCAAAACCGGCAAAGAATTGCTCCGTGCCGGCGCCGATCCAAATGCGCCAGTGAACTGGCTGACCGCGGAACAATCCAACAGTTCTTTGACGATCGGCGACAGCGTGATGCTGAAGTTATTCCGCCGCATCGCGGAAGGCCAGCACCCCGAAGCTGAAATGAGCCGATATCTTACGGCAGCCGGCTTTACTCATGCGCCACCGTTACTTGGCGATATCGTGCAGGTCTCTAGCGAGGGACACTCGCGCACGCTGGCTGTCGCCTTGGGATTTGTGCGCAATCAGGGCGATGCATGGTCATGGACCCTCGATCATTTGACGCGCGCTTTGGATAACCTTGCACCGACCAGTTCAGAATTTGAGTTGAGCGACTGCGAAGCGATTTCCGGAGCGGTCGGACGGCGGTTGGGCGAGATGCATGTGGCGCTGGGGCGCGAAACCTCGGATCAGGCGTTTGCGCCGGAGCACGCTGATGAAGATGCCACCGAGGGGTGGGCGCAAAAAACCGAACAGCGCCTCGACAAGGCATTTGACGCCATTGCACAAATACGCAATTGGGCGAACGATTCTGATCGTGATCGGGCAATGAAACTCTTGAACCGGCGCGGACAAATTTGCCGCGCAATTAATACGTGTGCGAGGTCCGGGATGGGAAGTCTGACCACTCGCATCCATGGTGACTTTCACCTTGGCCAGGTATTAGTGGCGAGCGGCGACGTGTTCATCATCGATTTCGAAGGCGAACCGGCGACGTCAATCGAGGAACGCCGTGCCAAGACCAGTCCACTGCGCGACGTGGCCGGGCTCATTCGCTCGATTGATTATGCCGGTGCCGCGCTCATGGAGGGCAAGGGAGTCGGTGCGGCGCCGGTCGATGAGAACCAGCGCAATCGCCTTATCGCAGAGTTTCGTACGCGGGCGACGCGCGCCTTCCTAAGAGAGTATTGGGCAGCCCGCGGTGTGATCGCTGGTGCCCAAGAGCGGGCTTTGCTCGAACTCTTCCTGATCGAAAAGGCCGCCTACGAAATCCACTACGAGGCAGCCAATCGTCCGACCTGGATTGGCGTGCCGTTAGCTGGATTATCGCGGTTGACCGAGCGCATTCTTGATAAAGCCCACGCTTGATAAAGGTGATTGAAACTACGATGGCTGACGTGAGAGTGAGGTATTCCTGGCAGCTCGACGCGGAACAGGCCCGCGCGCTTGCGCGTGCGGCTCACGACAATCCGTTCGCCGTGCTTGGACCACACGATACGCCGGACGGCCGGGTGATCCGCGCCTTATTGCCGGGGGCCGCAAGGGTAGAAGTCTTGCGTCGCTCCGATGGCGCCGTTTTGGCACCGCTCGAGTTGTGCACCGAATACGGACTGTTTGAAGGCCTGATACAGGATCGCGATTTATATCGGTTCCGCATTTTCTGGCCGGATGCCGTTCAGGAAACCGAGGATCCCTATTCCTTCGGTTTACTTTTAGGTGACATCGATCTTCACCTGTTCAATGAGGGCCGCCATTTCGAACTGGCGCGTTGTCTCGGCGCGCAGATTATGACTATCGATGGTATATCCGGAGTGCGCTTCGCGGTCTGGGCGCCAAACGCAAGACGCGTTGCAGTTGTTGGTGATTTCAATTCCTGGGACCGGCGACGCCACCCGATGCGGGTGCGCTACGGCGCGGGAATTTGGGAATTGTTCGTGCCGCGGGTCGCGCCTGGTTCAAAATATAAGTTTGACATCGTCGGTCCTCACGGCACTGCCGTCCCATGGAAGGCCGATCCTGTCGGCCGGCAGACAGAGATGCCGCCAAAAACCGCTTCTGTCGTTTCGCAACTGGATGATTGGTGTTGGCACGATAGCCGATGGATGGCTGAGCGGGCCGCGCGCCAGGCGGTCAATGCGCCAATCACGATCTATGAAGTGCACCTCGATTCATGGCTGAAACCCGACCAACGTGAGCAATCAGTCGCGCTGTGGGACTTCGCAATCGAGCGATTGCTGCCGTATCTCGTCGACATGAAATTCACCCATGTCGAGCTGCTGCCGATCACTGAACATCCGTTTGGCGGCTCGTGGGGTTACCAACCGCTTGGCTTGTTCGCGCCAACCGCCCGGTTTGGACCACCGGCGGGCTTGCAGCGCTTTGTCGACGCGCTGCATTGCGCCAACATTGGCATCATTCTCGACTGGGTGCCGGCGCATTTTCCGACCGATCCCCACGGGTTGGCGCGGTTCGATGGGACAGCGCTGTACGAACATCTCGATCCACGCGAGGGCTTTCATCTCGATTGGAGTACTTTGATCTACAATTTCGGTCGGCGCGAAGTGCAGGGTTTCTTGATTGCCAGCGCGCTTTATTGGTTGCAGCACTTTCATGTCGACGGCCTTCGCGTCGATGCTGTGGCCTCGATGCTGTACCGCGACTACAGCCGCAAAGAAGGTGAATGGATCCCCAACGTCTACGGCGGCCGCGAAAATTTGGAGGCAATTGGCTTTTTGCGCCATCTCAATGCAGTCGTCGCCGAGCGCTGTCCTGGGGCAATCATGGTTGCCGAAGAGTCGACAGCTTGGCCTGGCGTAAGCCGACCAATTTCGAGCGGTGGACTCGGATTTTCTTATAAATGGAATATGGGATGGATGCATGACACATTAAATTACGTCTCTAAGGATCCCATTCATCGTCAGTATCACCATCATGACATGACGTTCGGTTTGCTTTATGCGTTCAGCGAAAACTTTATCTTGCCGCTCTCGCATGATGAAGTCGTCTATGGAAAACGATCGCTGATCGATAAGATGCCGGGAGACCGCTGGCAGCGCTTTGCCAATCTGCGTGCCTATTTCGGATTCATGTGGGGACATCCAGGCAAAAAGCTGCTGTTCATGGGTGGCGAAATCGCGCAAGAACGCGAGTGGAACCACGACCGCGAGCTTGACTGGCCGTCACTGCAAGATCTCATACATGCTGGTGTTCAGCGGCTGGTTCGCGATCTCAATCGACTCCACGCTTCTGAACCCGCGTTGCATCAGCGCGATTGCGAGCCAAACGGTTTCCAATGGACCGTCGGCGACGATCGCACCAATTCGGTATTTTCGTTTCTGCGCTATGCCGCTAACAACCCTCCGATCCTTGTGGTCTCTAACATGACGCCGGTCCCGCGGTACGGTTACCGCATCGGGGTGCCGCTCGACGGTACCTGGCGCGAAATTTTCAACAGCGATTCGGAGTTCTATGGCGGGTCGAACATCGGAAACCAAGGCGCGGTGCTGGCGCAAGAGCTCGCTGTGCACGGCCAACCATATTCGGTGGAAATTACATTACCGCCGCTCGCGACGATTTATCTGCGCCACCATTGATTTTCGATGGCATCAAACTCTGTCCAACTTGAGCGTGGATTACCCTATCCGCTGGGCGCTACCTGGGATGGTTTGGGAATAAATTTCGCGGTTTTTTCGGCTCATGCCGAGCGGATTGAACTTTGCCTGTTTGATCCTAGCGGGCGCCGCGAGATCACGCGTCTCGACCTGCCGGAATGTACCGACGAAGTGTGGCACGGCTATTTGCCCAATGCGGGCACCGGCTTGATTTACGGCTACCGCGCCTACGGTCCGTATCGTCCACAGGAAGGTCATCGCTTTAACCCGTACAAGCTTTTGCTTGATCCATATGCGCGGCGGTTAATTGGCAAGTTGCGCTGGACCGACGCCCTGTTTGGTTATCGGGTCGATTCTCCTCGGTCAGACCTCTCATTCGATCGGCGCGATAGTGCGCCGAGCATGCCGAAGGCGATTGTGAGTGACGATGTCTTCGACTGGGGAGACGATCGATCGCCCAATATTCCGTGGTCACGTACGGTCATTTATGAGGCGCATCTTCGTGGCATGACCATGCTTCGTGACGACATCCGTCCCAACGAACGCGGGACATTCGCAGCCTTGGTCAATCCAAATGTGATAAAATATCTGCAATCCCTGGGCATTACCGCGGTAGAGCTGTTGCCGATCCACGCCTTCGTGCAAGATCGTCACCTGATCGCGCAGGGTTTGAAGAATTATTGGGGCTATAATTCACTCAACTTTTTTAGTATCGAACCAGGGTACCTTTCCGACGGATCTCGTAACGAGATGCGTGTCGCCGTGCGTCGGCTGCACGCTGCGGGCATCGAAGTCATCCTCGATGTGGTTTATAACCACACCGCCGAGGGCAGTGAGCTCGGACCCACGCTTTCCTTTCGCGGCCTCGACAACGCCAGTTATTACCGGCTGGTGCAGGACAATCGGCGCCACTACGTCAATGACACCGGCACTGGCAACACAATGAATTTGTCGCATCCGCGTGTCCTGCAGATGGTGATGGATTCGCTGCGGCACTGGGTCACTTCGTTTCATATCGACGGCTTTCGCTTCGATCTAGGCGTGACGCTGGGACGAGAAGCCCATGGTTTCGACTCCGGCAGTGGCTTTTTCGATGCCCTGCAACAGGATCCGGTGCTGACGCGGGTCAAGCTGATTTCGGAACCATGGGATCTCGGTCCGGGCGGCTATCAACTAGGTCATCATCCGCCGGGATTTGCTGAGTGGAATGACCGTTTTCGCGACAGCACGCGACGTTTCTGGCGTGGCGATGCCGGCGAGCGCCCCGAACTTGCGGCCCGACTTGCCGGCTCTAGCGATCTGTTCGACCGCTATGCCCGCCGCCCTTGGGCTTCGATCAACTATGTCGCTTCCCACGACGGCTTTACACTTGCCGACGTGGTGAGTTTCACAGCAGCGGCACAATGAGGCCAACCGCGAAGCTAACAACGACGGTGCTGTCGAGAATTATTCGGCGAATTGGGGGATAGAAGATGCAACTTCGGATGAAAAGACTACTGATATCCGCGCTCGGGTCAGGCGCGCGATGCTCGCAACCGTGATGTTTGCCCATGGTACGCCAATGCTCCTTGCTGGGGACGAATTCGGCCGCACACAACGGGGAAACAACAACGCATATTGCCAAGATAACGAAATATCGTGGATCGACTGGGCGATGGCTGACTCCGCCGCGGGCCGTGAAATGCGAGATTTTCGTGGCGAAACTGATAGCAGTACGCCAGGAACATACTGCACTGCGGTCACGTCATTTTTTGCACGGTCAGCACGAACCTGCGCCAGGTATATTTGACATCGCTTGGTTCAATGATGATGGCGAAAACATTCCTGAGGCATCCTGGAAAAATCCCGAACACCGGCTCCTTTGCCTGCGCCGTGCGACACGAAATGCTGATAACAGCGTCTCGCTGCTGACGCTTCTCCTCAATCCCACCGCCGAGAAGCGTCTATTCCAATTACCTCAACCAGCTCTGCCAGCCTGCGTCCTCATCGATACAGCGCAACCTAATGCCAACGCATTTGACCTAAAAGATTCAAAGATCGAGGTGGATTCACATAGTGCAGTGCTGGTGTACGCTAACCTTGAGCCGTCTAAGCAATGAGCGCTTCACAGTGGCATCTGCCATTTGGCGCGAACCTCATCGCGCCGCACAGAACCACATTTCGAATCTGGGCGCCGAGCCAAGAAAAGATGGCGGTAGCGATAGCAGGCCGGCCACCATTGGCAATGACGCGCAATGATGCGGGCTGGTTTGAAGTCGACGCGGATTGCGGAGCCGGCACGTGCTACAAATACGTTTTGGCAAATGGCACGAAAGTGCCTGATCCGGCGGCGCGAGCGCAATCGGGCGATATTCATGGCCCGAGCATCGTTGTTGATCCAGGCTCGTATCGTTGGCGTAACCGAAATTGGCGAGGCCGACCCTGGTGGGAGGCAGTGATTTATGAACTTCATGTCGGATTGCTTGGCGGCTTCACAGGCGTCGCGCGGGAATTGTCCCGTTTGGCAAATCTTGGAATCACCGCAATCGAGTTGATGCCCATTGCAGAATTTCCGGGCGCAAGAAATTGGGGCTATGATGGCGTTTTGCCTTTTGCGCCAGAATGCAGTTATGGCTCGCCTGATGATTTGAAGGGCTTGATCGATGCGGCGCACGATCACGGGCTGATGGTTTTCTTAGATGTCGTCTACAACCATTTTGGACCGGACGGAAATTACCTGCATCTATACGCTCCCGAAATGTTTCGCACAGATTTGTCAACGCCGTGGGGGCCGGCGATTGATTTTCGTCGCAAGGAAGTTCGACGTTTTTTTATTGAAAACGTGCTGTACTGGCTGCTCGAATATCGCTTCGATGGTCTACGCTTTGATGCAGTTAATCAAATACCCGAACAAGACTGGTTGGACGAAATGGCTGCGGAGGTGCGCAGAGTTGTTGGACCGGAGCGACAGATCCATTTAGTGCTCGAAAACGACAACAACGCCGCCAAATATTTGACCAGCGCCTTTGATGCACAATGGAATGATGATGGTCACCACGTTCTGCATCTGCTGCTGACCGGTGAACGTAACGGATATTACCGGGATTACATTGATAATCCCGCTGCGCGGCTCGCCCGTTGCCTCAAGGATGGATTTATTTATCAGGGTGAGCCATCGCCCTACCGCGGCGGCAACGCGCGGGGCACGCGCAGTGCAGAACTGCCTTCTACGGCATTCGTTCTGTTTTTACAAAATCACGACCAGATTGGTAACCGCGCCTTGGGCGAGCGTTTGACCGTTCTTGCCGATGCTGCGGCGCTTGAAGCCGCCATAGCATTGCAGATTCTTTGCCCGCAAATCCCGCTCATCTTCATGGGCGAAGAGCTGGCCAGCCGTACACCATTTTTATTCTTTACCGATCACAATTCGGATCTTGCCAAGGCTGTGCGCGAGGGTCGACGTCGTGAGTTTGCCAGCTTTGCGCCGCGCCATGATCCGGAGTATTTGGCTAGTATTCCAGATCCCAACAATCCAGACACATTTGAGCGCTCAAAGCCCGACCCAGATAGGTCATTAGGCAGCCGGCGCGAAGCACTTTACAAAGAACTGCTCGCCATCCGTCAGGCGGAGATCGTTCCCCGGCTGCACGATATGCAAGCGCTAGACGCGCACGCCATCGGTCCCGCGGCAGTACTTGCCCGATGGCAGGTGAGCGATCACGCATTGCTTACGATCGGTACCAATCTCGGCACATCAGCAGCGCCCGTCACGCAGCTAAACGGCAGATTGCTGTTCGCGAATTCGACAGACGCTGGTCAATCGGCGCAACACGGTGCACTTCAGCCCTATTGCACCGTCGTAGTCCTGCAAACGCGATGAACGATTCATCCGTTCGTGAACTTGCACGTCACGCGGGGGTCGCCGTGCAGTGGACTGATCGGCTCGGCAAACGCCATAGCGTTCCGTTGGATACGATACGGCGCATTCTCGCCGCGCTGCAATTGCCTTGCCAGACCCTGGGCGACATCAGGCATAGTCGACGCGCATTAGACAATGCGACCATCCCGCCTTTGATCGCCGCGACTTTGGGACGAGCTATCGATTTACCGTGGCGAAGGCCGGATGCTCCACCCCGTGCACGCCTTATTCGTGACGACGGGACGGCAACGGACGTTCCCGTGCATCGGACTTCACGGGGCATCCGTTTGCAAGCCGTCAAGGCTATTGGCTACCACACCTTGGAAATAGGTCAGGCCCGCCTAACGTTAGCAGTAGCGCCAGCGCGATGCGTTGGGATTGCCGATATTGCGGGCCGCGAACGTCTCGCGGGAGTGGCAGCGCAAATTTATGCGCTTCGTCATGCCGGTGATTGTGGCATCGGCGATATGTCTGGTGTCACAGCGCTGGCGCAAGCAGGGGCCGCTCGCGGGCTCGAGTCCGTTGCGCTGAGTCCGACGCACGCCCTGTTCGCCGCGGAGCCCGGCCATTTCAGTCCGTATTCGCCGTCGAATCGCCTGTTCTACAATCCGCTCCATGCGGATCCAGTTTCGGTTTTGGGCAACGAACGCGTGGCGCGGGCGCGGACTGCAGCCGGTCTGGATCAGTCGCTACGCGAGCTCAGCAGCTCATCCGTCGTTGACTGGGAAGCATCGACGCGGGCCAAAATGGCGGTGTTCCGCTGTTTGTTCGAAGACTTCGCCACTACTGATCTCAGTTCGCATCCGGCGATCGGTTTGGCAGCAGATTTCGCCAAATTTTGCACCGATTGCGGCGCGGCCCTTCAGGAGCATGCTTTGTTTGAAGCGTTGCACCGAGCCAGGCTAAAGGCCGATCCGGCGCAACCGAATTGGAACCAGTGGTCGGCAATTTGGCGCGATCCATGCAGTGCAGCCGTCGGAGAGTTCGCCGCACAACACCGACACGAGATCTTATTTCACTGCTTTTTGCAGTGGCTCGCAGACCGCTCCTTCGCCAGCGCACAGCAAAACGCAAGGCGTGCAGGAATGACGATCGGTCTGATCGCGGACCTCGCGGTTGGGATGAGCACGGCAGGCAGTTACGCATGGGCCCACGCGGACCACGTGCTCGGCAGCTTGCAAATCGGCGCACCGCCCGATTTGTTCAACGCGAATGGTCAAAATTGGGCTTTGACTACGCTTTCGCCCCGCGCACTGCAAACGCAAGGCTATGGACCATTCATTGCTACCCTGCGCGCCTGTATGCGTCATGCTGGTGGCTTACGTGTCGACCACGCCATGGGATTCATGCGGCTGTGGGTCATTCCGCAAGGCGCCACGGCCGCCGAGGGCACCTATTTGGCGTATCCCCTCAGCGATCTGTTTCGATTAACAGCACTAGAATCCCATCGGCATCGCGCCATTGTCATCGGAGAAGATCTCGGGACGGTGCCCCCCGGATTCCGCGAACGCCTCGCGCGCGCAGGCATCTACGGTATGAGCGTGCTGTGGTTCACGCGCAATGAGAAACTTTTTGTGCCACCCCATGACTGGCCGAGCTTTGCGGTTGCTATGACGTCAACCCACGATCTTCCCACAGTGGCAGGCTGGTGGCGTGGCACCGATCTCAATGCCCGGGCGAGTTGCGGCTTGGTCCGCGATGCCGAGGCCGAGCGAACCGTGCGAAGTTCCGAGCGTCTGGCGCTCTGGGCTGCATTCAAGTCAGCCAAAGTAGCCAAGGGCGAGAGACCTGCGGCAACCGAAGCCTGGCCTATCGTCAATGCAGCTGTACGCTTTGTCGCGAAGACGCCGGCCCAGCTCACATTACTGCCGCTCGAAGATGCGCTCGGCCTCGAGCGACAGCCGAATATGCCCGGAACTATCGTTGAGTACCCCAACTGGCGCCATCGATACGATGCCGAAGCCGCCAACATGCTGGACGAGACCAACGTGCGGCATCGGATTGCGAGCCTGGTCAATCGAGGCGCGCAATGAATCCGCCTCGCGCCACAATGCGTTTACAATTCAACAGCGACTTCACCTTTCGCGATGCGCGGTCCCTTATCTCGTATCTGGCGTCATTGGGAATAAGTCACGTTTATGCATCCCCGATTATGACGGCACGACGCGGATCGGGGCATGGCTATGACGTCGTCGACCCTACCCAAGTTAGCCCGGTGCTGGGAGGAGAAGACGAGTTCATTTCCCTCGTCGATGAGCTTCGCCGATACGAATTGGGCATCATCGTCGACATCATTCCCAACCATATGGCCATCGGCAACGAGAATGCTTGGTGGATGGACGTTTTGGCCAAAGGTCGTGAGAGCCGTTACGCTAAATATTTCGATATCGATTGGAATTCGCCACGAGCTGATTTGCGAGGAAAGATACTATTGCCAATCCTCCCGCGGCGGCTTTGCGAGGTTCTCGATGCCGGAGAAATCACTCTTGCATTTGATTCCGAGCGAGGCTGTTTTGTCCTTCGGTATTTTGATCACGTGCTGCCAATCGCCGCGGATACATTATTAACCGACGCGCCGGTCATGGCATTTAATCCATCGTCTCCGGGCGGGCGAGAGCGATTTTACGCCTTGCTGCAGCGGCAACACTATCGGTTGACTTGGTGGCGCACGGCCAATGATGAAATCAATTGGCGGCGTTTTTTCGACATCAATGATCTTGCTGCGATCCGCGTCGAAGATGATGAAGTGTTTGAAACCGTTCACGCGACAGTTTTTCGCCTCTACGCCGCAGGCCGGATCGACGGCTTTCGAGTCGATCATATCGATGGCCTGGCCCAGCCGGAGGCATACTGCCGGAGGATGCGCCAACGCCTGGGTGAGCTTGAACAAGTACGGCCCGCAGGAGCCCCCCCGGGCCGCGCCTATTTCATCGTGGAGAAAATTCTGGCGCGGAAGGAAAGCATTCCTATCGGATGGGATGTCGATGGCACGACGGGCTATGATTTCATGGACGAGGCGAACGCATTGCTGCACGACAAGCGCGGCGAGCAGCCGCTTGGGGATTTATGGCGACACATTAGCGGCCGGCCGGATCATTTCGACTGCGAGGAAGAACTCGCCCGCAGGCAGATCTTGCAGCGCAGCTTCGCTGCTCAGCTCGAGGCCGCCGTCGAGGCTCTCTATGCGATTGCGCAAACGGAGACGGCTACTCAAGATTATTCACGATCTGCGATTTGTCGCGCCCTGACGGAAATTCTGGTGCATTTTCGCGTCTACCGGATCTATCCCCGCGTTGGCTGCACGTCGCCAGCGGATCGCGAGTTCCTATCCTCCGCAGTTGATCGCGCCGGACAAAGCTGTACCCGTACCGACACTTCTCTAGTTGCAGTGCTAGGCCAGTGGCTTAGTGGTGCAGGCATAAAACCGGAACTCGATCAATTGCAAGCCGTCGCGCTGATCCGATTCCAGCAGCTAACCGCACCGCTTTGCGCAAAAGCAGTGGAGGACACGGCTTTCTACCGGTACGGCCGCTTACTCTCGCGAAACGACATCGGCTTCGATCCACGCCATTTTGCTTCTTCGATTGCGGATTTTCATCGCAACATGCAGTGCCGCGAGAGCCAAATTCCACACACGATGCTCGCAACCGCAACACACGACCACAAGCGTGGTGAAGACGTACGAGCGCGCCTCGCAGTGCTAAGCGAAATTCCTGGGCATTGGGTCCGGGCGGTCGAGCGCTGGCTAGGTTTGTGCGCATCTTATCGCAACAAGTTGTACGACATGCCAAGCACGGGCGACACAGCCATCTTGTTCCAGACGATCGTTGGAGCCTGGCCGGATGGTTTGATGAAAACTGATCGACAGGGCCTCAACGCCTATCGTAAGCGCTTGGCTGCCTGGCAGTGCAAGGCGCTTCGGGAGGCGAAACTTTACAGTGACTGGGCTGAGCCAAACGAGAAGTACGAAGCCGCTGCAAACGATCTCCTCGAGTGGATCTTTTCCGGATCGCCAGAACTGCTGGCAGAAATTGCAGATTTCGTTGAGAATCTTCGCGCTGCCGGCGCGGCGAAAAGCCTGGCCCAAACTCTGCTTAAGCTAACGGCACCGGGCGTGCCGGATTTTTATCAAGGTACGGAGTACTGGGATTTCAGCCTGGTCGATCCTGACAATCGATCGCCAGTGGACTTCACCGCCCGACGGACATCTTTAGCTGCACTGACGTCTTACCCTTCGACCGGCATTGATCATCGAATCAAGCAATTTCTCATAGCCCGCGTCCTTACCTCGCGACGGGACCTGCCAGACCTCTTTTCGAAAGGTACCTACAAGCCGCTCGAGATTGTGGGAGCAGCCGCCGAAAGCTTCATTGGATTCGCGCGCGTTCTCGATAGTACTGCAGCCATCATTTTATTTTGCCGTTTTACTGCGCAGCTGTTCGGCCGGGACGACATCCGGGACATTTCTAGTTTGTTGCGCAAAGGTGAACGTCTTTTGGTTCCGCCGGAGCTGCACGGGACTTTTATGGATGCGTTACGCGGTGAGCAAATTTCAATCGGTCATCAAGTCGATCTCAAACGAATTCTTCGTAATTCACCGGTCAGTTTACTTATCAAAGCTCCAGATCATTGGCGAACCGCAAGCAATTGAACGGATTTGTGCACAAATACCAGCTAGTGACTGGTTGATGCTTGTGCAATTAATTAGTCGTCGGTAACTGATTCGTTTGATCGCGGCGGCGTGGAATGCAGACACGCAGCAAGGAACGCACGGGAGCCGGGGGCTCTTTTAATCGGGGTACCCAAAGCGGAAATCCGAAACGCAGCGGCCACTACCTCACGGTGCGTAGGTAGCGACAAAGTGGCCAGCCGGAGTTGCGACCGGCCCGCGATTATCTCGGCCATGACTGCCTTTGCTGCAGTGCACGATCAGTCTTTCTAACGCAAATCAGCTATAGCATCCCGCAAACTGAACTTAGGCCCCGCTGGGGTGCAGCGAAAGCGCGGGAAACATGGCCATGCCGGATTGCACCGCCGACAGATTGCGTAAGCTCATCGCCGGTTATCTCGGGGTCGACACAAGCCGCGTTACCGATGAGGCGCACCTGAGCGACGATCTCGGAATTGAGTGGCTCGACCAAATCGAGCTCCTCCTCATCATCGAAGATGAATTCGCAGGCATCCAGTTTTGGGACCCGCCGGCGATTGAACTCGTCGGTGATCTGCTCCGCTACATAGAGATGACGAGTACTCAGCTCGGCGGCAGCCTGAGTGCGAAGCCATGTGCACCGTCGCGAGTACAGACAGAAGCTGAGCACTGCCGAACTGGCGGAGCTCGTCGCAAACCCCTTCGGAACGCTGTCGCATCTCCGCCTGCGTCGTCACTTCTCAGCTAGTCAGTATGCGATTGAGTAACTCACTGGTTACCTTTCGGCAAGGTAGCCAAGGAGCGCCAACTTTGGGCTCGACATCGCAATGGTTGTCGAGGCTTTTTTATCTCGAATAGATGCGACCCTTTGGGTTGGGCACCGTCGCGACTACGCAGGGGGTTTTTATTTTGCCAATCACGGCCTACCACCCCCGAAGCCAGCCATTAACTGGCGTGCTTTGAATCAGAAAGCTCCGCGATCTCACGCGGAGCTTCGGCCAAGGAAGCCATCGCCGTGTTCATTGCAGAAGTACGTGCATAATCTTCCGCGGAATTATCGGCAATGTACAAGCAGAGCTTGGAATTAATTGGTGCGTGCCTTTGCACGATTGTCAACCACACGGCCGGTTCGTCGCTTTGCGGATGCATTGGGGACAGCCAGGGCGAGAGACGCCAAAATTTCCTTTTCGGCGGTCAGCCAGTGTTGCTCTGCCTCACCCTCGGGAGAGCCGCTGGCTATCCATATTTCGTACGCCCGCTCGCAAATCCGATCGGATAAATTCTGTTCCATGTTCCATTCCCCCTTAACTTCATTTGGTCGAGCGCGTGTCCGTAGTTTGAAACTGAACCGCTTCTCGCGCCTTCACATCGCTGGCTCGCTATTTGATTCTGGCCGGGTGCGCAACTGCGTCAACCACGCTGACCTATGACCCAGCAACCACAAATCACGTGAGGCCTCTGTTTAATTCCTGACTAACATGCACTCCGCCGGTCAATCCAATGTTGGAACGGAACTCTCAACCTATGCCTGGTCAATTCTAAAAGACGCGCCTTAAAAAGAACACGAACGCCGCAAAAATTTTTGCAATGCGCTGGCGGGTGGAATTTTTTAAAGACTTGGTCGGCTCTGAGGGTCGGGCGTTTAGCAGCCTTCAGCAGAGCGTTGTGATCGACCGAGCCGACAATGGCGACCATGCCGTAGAGGCAGCCAAACGTTGGTATGAACAGCTTTGTCGGGTGCCCATCTGGTCGCTATACGCCGATCGACTTGAGTTGGAGAGTGAGGGAAAAAGAATCTGCTATCATCCGACACGTGACGAAATTGCACTAACGCGCATTCCCGGCCGTGACCAAAATACCGATTAGTCGTCCGTCTACGAACATGTGCTCCATGTCGTGAACTGGTGACGATGCACGAACTCATTGAAACCTTCCTGAAAGAGGTTTTACGCTATCAGGGGAAAAACTCGAACGCGGTTCGAGAGGATGTGCAGCATCTGCTGACCGCGTGCGAGAATCAAATTCGTGATGCCGAAAATGACCCACGGAAAGCGCTTCCGGCCGCCCAACGGTTCCGCAAAGCGGTGCGGTATCGGGTGATTGAGGAGATACAGCAAGGCACTGAAATACGGTCCATCAGCCATTTCCAGACAGTGCTTAGCGTGATCGACACCCCAGCATCTGAGTGAAACCAATCCGCGGTACAGTCGCTTGCCCTGACCTATCGAGAGGAGGCCGGGCATAGATCCGGTTAAGAAGCCCCGGCCGGTGCTGGGGTTTTTATATGGACACTATAACCAACGCATCAGGACGTTCGCCCCCTGCGGCGCCCCCCGCCAGGTCAAAGAGAGGCATGTCCTGTCTGGAATGCACGGACATAGGCTTCCGTCGCATATCGCCGCATCATTCGCGTGCTATTGAAGTATGCACCAACCTTGCTGATCGACTGCTTCATCATCCAGATCCATCGCGACCTGTCGTCGTAATAAAGGGGGAGTACGATGTCTTCGAGCTTGCGATAAAGATCGGCGGCATCCTTGTCATGCGTCGCGAGCCCGACTTCCCCATTGCCAATCGACCATCCCGTGACGCCTTCGATATGAGCTTCGGCCCACCAGCCGTCGAGCACACTGAAGTTGAGGACGCCGTTGAGCGCCGCCTTCATGCCACTCGTCCCGGACGCCTCGAGCGGCGGCAGCGGCGTATTTAGCCAAATGTCGGTTCCCGCCACCAGCCGCGCCGCAATTTGCATGTTGTAGTTCGGCAGAAAGACGATCGGAATGGTAGGCGATAACTCACGAATGCGCTGGTGGATGACTTCGATCAGATGCTGGCCGTCTCCGTCGCGCGGATGTGCCGATCCGGCGAAGATCACTTGAAGTGGGCGCTTGCGCCCAATTGCCAACAGCTGCTGGGTGTCGCTGAACAACAAAGTCGGACGCTTGTAATCCGTCATTCGGCGCGCAAAGCCAACGAGCGGAACGTCAAGTCGCAAGGCGACGTGCAACGTCTCTTCCACGTAGGCCAGCAGCGCGCGTTTAGCCTCTTCGTGCGCCCTCCAGATAGACTCGTCCGGTATCTGGTCGGCATATTCCAGGACTTCCGGCTCATGCGCCCACTGCGGGATGATGGCTTGAAAAAGCCGAGCCATTTCGGCGTGGGCCCAGGTTGGTGCATGCACGCCATTGGTGATCGCCCGCACATGATAGCCCGGGAAGATCTTTTTCGTCGTCTGCGCGTGACGCTCGGAGACTCCGTTGACGTAGCCGCTCAGGCTGAACGCGAGTTGCGTCATATTCAAGCACTGCTCGCCGCTATGACGCTTCAACTCGGCGAGGTCAATGTAATCTCCCAGCGTCTGCTCGACCAATGCATAGGAAAATCTGTCAATGCCCGCTTTAACTGGCGTATGAGTGGTGAACACGCAGCGCTCTCGCACCTGTGCGTGATCATAAAGAGAATCGCCTGAGGAAACACTGTCTGGATCTCGTTTGAACTGGCGCAGCAGATAAGCCGTCAGAAGCGCTGCATGACCTTCGTTGAGATGGTAGATGGCGATCTTGAAACCGAACGCCTGCAAAACACGCGGCCCTCCGATTCCGAGGACGATTTCTTGTTTGAGACGATAGGTCTCATCGCCGCCGTAGAGATGATGGGTGATCTCGCGATCGTCGGCCCTGTTCTGATCGAGATCGGTATCGAGCAGCAACACCGGGACGCAATGCCCGAGGGGGCAGGTAAGGCGGTAGAGCCACGGGCGTATCCAGACCTCGCGGCCCTCGATTGTCACTGCAACCATGGCGTCGAGTGGATCCGTCCAGTCCTTCGGCTGCCATGGATTGGCCTGCGTCACCTGACGTCCGTGTAAATCGATGTCCTGTCGCACATAGCCGGCCCGACTGATCAGGCTCACGAAGACGATCGGCAGCTCCAAGTCTGCCGATGAGCGCGCCATGTCGCCTGCCAGCACGCCAAGCCCACCAGCATAGGTATGCATTTCCGCGCGTAGCGCGATCTCCATCGACAAGTAAGCAATATGCGTCCGCTGAATAAATGGATCGAGCGCGCTCATGAACGTCAACTGTCCCTCTGAACCATTATCAATACGCGAGCCTAAAGGCCCCGGCGACAACGGATTTCTGGCTTCCGCGATTGTCGCACTCACCAGCGGCGATCCGTTGTCCGCCGCAGGCCACAAGCAACTTACATCGCACCGGGCAAGGGCAGTAAAGCGGAGCGACATACCACTGACCCGCCGCCTCTTCCAGTCTTCCGCTCGCTCGACCGAAACATGCCGCAATCGCGAGCTTAAATCAGCCTCATCCGCCAGAGCTTCCTTTATTCATAACCTAGTTCGGGCACGCAACGTGGACACCCAGGCGAAACCACTGGCAGCAATTGCGGCCGAACGGCTGTGGTACAAAGACGCCATCATCTACCAGCTGCATGTCAAATCATTCTTCGATAGCAACGGCGATGGTGTCGGTGATCTTCCTGGCTTGACTTCAAAGCTCGACTACATCGCTGAGCTTGGCGTCAACGCCATCTGGTTGTTGCCATTTTATCCGTCGCCCCTACTCGACGATGGTTACGATGTCAGCGATTACCGCAATGTTCATCCTGACTACGGCACACTTGCTGACTTTCGTCACTTTGTTCGGCAAGCACACGCGCGTGGAATACGCGTTATCACCGACTTTGTCGTCAATCATACTTCTGACCAGCATCCATGGTTTCAGCGCGCCCGCCGCGCGAAGCCAGGATCGCCGTTGCGCAATTTCTATGTGTGGTCCGATAACGATCAAAAATACGCTGGGACACGCATAATCTTTATCGACACGGAACGCTCCAATTGGACGTGGGACCCGGTTGCTGACGCCTATTACTGGCATCGTTTCTATTCGCACCAACCGGATCTGAATTTCGATAATCCGCAGGTTCTAAAGGCGATGCTGGGGGTGATGCGATACTGGTTCCAGCTTGGAGTCGATGGTCTGCGGCTGGGTGCCGTGCCGTATCTGGTTGAGCGCGAAGGTACCAGCAACGAAAACCTTGCTGAGACCCATCAAATTCTCAACCTCTTCCGCGCCGAGCTCGACACCACTTTTCCCGACCGCATGCTACTCGCCGAAGTCAATCAATGGCCGGAAGACGTGAAAGAGTATTTCGGCGAAGGCGACGAATGCCACATGGCGTTCCATTTCCCGTTGATGCCACGCATGTACATGGCGATCGCACGCGAGGACCGATTTCCAATCAGTGACATCATGCGCCAGACGCCGCCGATCCCGGAAACCTGCCAATGGGCGGTATTCCTGCGTAATCATGACGAGCTCACGCTGGAAATGGTGACCGACAGTGAGCGCGATTATCTATGGCAGACCTATGCCAGCGACCGCCGAGAGCGCCTCAACCTGGGCATCCGCCGGCGGCTTGCACCTTTGCTGCAGGGTGATCGCCGCCGCGTCGAATTGATGAACAGCCTTCTATTGTCGATGCCCGGCACGCCGGTGATTTATTATGGCGACGAGATCGCGATGGGAGACAACATCCATCTTGGCGATCGCAACGGCGTACGTACACCGATGCAGTGGTCGCCGGATCGCAACGGCGGATTCTCTCGCGCCGATCCCGCCGCGCTGGTGTCGCCACCCCTGATGGATCCGCGCTACGGCTACGGGACGATCAACGTCGAAGCGCAAAGTCGCGACCCACATTCACTTCTCAATTGGACGCGACGCATGCTTGCGACCCGTCGCCGACATCCGGGCTTTGGCCGTGGCACGCTGACATTGCTTTCTCCCAAAAATCGCAAAGTCCTGGCCTACCTTCGCGAGTATGCCGGCGAAACCCTCCTGTGTGTTGCCAATCTCGCGCACAGCCCGCAAGCCGTCGAGCTTGATCTGTCGCAATTTGCGGGGCGTGTTCCCGTGGAGCTCAGTGCCGGGTCGGCATTTCCGCCCATCGGCGAACTCACTTATCTCCTTACCTTGCCGCCCTTTGGTTTCTATTGGTTTGCGCTGGCAACGGCGAGCGACCAGCCTGGCTGGCATACCCCGGCTCCCGAGCCGCTGCCAGAGTTCGTGACAATGGTAATTCGCGATAGCCTCGCCAAGGAGCTTTCCACGTCCGCTGTGAGACTCCTCGAGGATGAGGCTCTCCCACCATACCTTGCTAGGCGTCGTTGGTTTGGTTTGAAAAACCAATCCATTAAGGCAACACGTGTTATTAATCCCATCAACATCGATGAGGGCGCCGACGAAATTCTGCTCACCGAAGTTGAAGTGAAGACACTAGGCGCGAGCACGCGTTGGTTCCTGCCGCTATCGGTCCTATGGAAAGAAGACGAACCCTCCGCCGCACTGCCTTACCGGCTGGCGGTGGCGC
This sequence comes from uncultured Alphaproteobacteria bacterium, assembly GCA_963816295.1. Classification (GTDB taxonomy): domain Bacteria; phylum Pseudomonadota; class Alphaproteobacteria; order Rhizobiales; family Xanthobacteraceae; genus BOG-931. The sequence continues at coordinate 119,339 of CAWFJS010000001.1, forward strand.
GCGTCCGACGCGGTCGGCAGGTGGGGCTTCTTACCGACGCTTTTGCGCTACCATCATTCGCGCACAGCTTTTTGGCCGCTCTGGCGGCAGGGAAAGAGTTTGCCTATAGCGACGGCGTCGTGCGTTTCCGACCGACCGAACTCGGCCGCGCGCAACTCGCAGCCATTTCCAATGCAGACGTCCATTGGCTCGCCGCGGAGCACTCCAACAGCTCGCTAACGGTTGGCGACGTAGCGATGTTGAAAATTTTTCGTCGCATCTCGCCGGGCGAGCACCCCGAAACCGAGATGGGACGCTATCTCACCGCGCAAGGTTTCATCCACACGCCGCCGCTTCTCGGCGATGTTGTTCGCGTGGCGTCAGATGGAACCCCCTTAACCCTCGCCATCGCGTTCGGTTTCGTCCGTAATGAAGGCGACGCCTGGTCTTGGATCCTGGACCACCTGACCCGCGCGCTGGACGCCCGCGCGGCTCCAGCAGGGGTTGCCGAGGGCTCGGAAGCCGATCTCCTAGCGGACTGCGAGGCGGTGATCGGGACGATCGGCAAGCGTCTCGGACAGATGCACGCAGTTCTGTCGCGCGACATATCGGATCCGGCCTTTGCGGCCGAAGCCGCCGATGCGGATGACGCGGCCAATTGGGCGCAGAAGACCGAAGAGCGAATTCAAATTGCCTTCGAGGTACTAAGCGGCCTGCAAACTTGGGAGCGTGAGCAAGATCGCGAACGCGCGCAGGCATTGCTAAGCCAGCGCAAACAGATCGACGCCGCAGTCCGTAATCTTGTAAAGGCCGTCACGGGAACTTTGAAGACGCGCATCCACGGAGACTTTCATCTCGGCCAGGTTCTGGTTGCAAGTGGCGACGCCCATATTATCGATTTCGAAGGCGAGCCGGCCACTTCGATCGCCGAACGACGCGCCAAGACCAGCCCATTGCGCGACGTCGCCGGGCTTCTCCGCTCCATCGACTACGCCGGCGCGACGCTGATCGACCGAAAAGGGGTCGCGACGGCGCCAGTGGATGAAGCGCAGCGCGACCAACTGATCTCACTGTTTCGCCAGCGTGCTTCCCGCGCCTTCCTGCGCGCCTACTGGGAGGCGACGGACGCGCGCACCGGTCCCACTGCTCGGGCGCTGCTTGATCTCTTTCTGATAGAGAAGGCCGCCTACGAAATTGCGTACGAGGTTACCAATCGGCCGACTTGGATCGGCGTGCCCATTGCGGGGCTAGCGAGACTTGCGACGCGCATCCTCGATAAAGAAACCAGAGGTCGCAATAGTTAATGCCGCAGGCCGCAGTTTCCGTTTTTTCGCTCCCCATCACCAGCAGCGAGCCTCGATGCGTAGAGTAATTTCGCCTTGGGCGCTCGGGCCGCGAATTCATAAGAGGGCCAAGGTCACCTTGTCACCGCACTTACTTTCATTCAGTTCGACGGGTTGGAGTTTAGGGCATTGTTGCGTAGGCGCCACATCTGGCACCTCTGCAATATGCGTCAGCAAACGAGTTGAAGACAACGCTGATGTCGCATAGCATCATCCACGGCGATGCCTACTTCGCCTACTTCAACAAAATCTGGGGCATCCCCTAAGGAGACCATGTGAAAGCTTTGGTCGCTCAAGGTGGCGGCCCAACGGCTGTCATCAATCAGTCGCTAGCCGGCGTTGTACTCGAAGCGCGTCGCTTCAGTAATATCGAGTTCTGTCTACGGCGCCTGCCACGGCGTCGCCGGTATCTCCCCCGAAAACATTGTCGACTTGGGGCAGGAGACTACGCAACAGATCGAGCTGGTTGCGGCCATGCCGGGGTCGGCACTCGGTTCGACGCGTGACAAGCCAGACACCAGGTACTGCCAAGAGATCCTCAGGGTCTTGCAGGCGCACGGAATCGGCTACTTCTTCTATATCGGCGGCAATGATACCGCCGATACTCTGCGCATCGTCAGCGAGGAGGCACGTAAGGCTAGCTACCCGCTGCGCTGTATCCACGTCCCGAAGACCGTGGACAATGACCTGATGTGCAACGATCACACTCCAGGATTCCCGTCGGCGGCGCGCTTCGTCACCCTGGCATTTGCGGGCACCAATCTCGACAACGCGGCAATGCCCGGCGTCTACCTCGCGGTCGTTATGGGCCGGCATGCGGGCTTCTTGACTGCCGCCTCGGCGCTGGCCAGGAGATATCCCGACGATGGTCCGCATCTGATCTATCTGCCTGAACTCGTGTTCGTGTTGGAGAAATTCCTCGCGGACGTGAAGGCCGCCCACGAACGCTTCGGCCGCTGCATGATCGCAGTGTCCGAGGGCATCCACGATGCCTCTGGCACGCCGATTGTGAGCCAACTCGTAAAAAACATCGAGCGCGACGAACACCACAACGTTCAGCTCTCCGGTACCGGGGCGCTGGCCGATCTCCTCTGCGAGGAGATCAAGTCCAAGCTGAAAATCAAGCGTGTCCGTGGCGATACGCTCGGCTACCTGCAACGGTCCTTCCTCGGCTGCGTGTCCGACGTTGACCAACGCGAAGCGCGTGAGGTCGGCAAGAAGGCCGTGCAGTATGCGATGCAGGGTGTGCCGGACGGCTCGGTGACCATCCACCGAACCGGTTCCTACGCGGCTGACTACAAGCTCACCGCGCTGACTGAAGTGGCAGGCAAGACGCGAACGATGCCTGGCGCGTTCATCAGCGCCAACGGCACCGATGTTACCGATGAGTTCCGACTTTACCTGCGTCCTCTGCTGGGCTCGGGTATGCCCGAGGCTCACCGGTTACGTTCGAATCCGGTGCAGAAAATTCTGAATATGTGAGAGTGTGCTAGGTAAAATCTATTGAGACTGAGACGGAGTGCCCCCTGCGCCCTCCGTCTCTTTTTCGTGGGTGTATATCAGTTTGAGAAAGGCTTTACTCCCCACAGCCACGTTCGGATCCTTCGCAACTACCCCGGCCGACACATTGGAAAGATGTTGCACGCCCTCCGGCAACAATTCCGGCTTGACGTTACGGGCCCCTGGAACATCGGCGAGAACCTCCGCTTTTGTCGGCCGGGGAATCCAATCCCCCCTACCGACCTTGGTTTGCGCTGCCCGCGCCTCATCACGCTCCGTCATGTCGTTCTCCACAGCGTCAAATAGTCGAATTCTGGCCCCGACGTCGCTTATGCGTGTACGCTATTATCAGACTTCACTCTAGGTTTAGAATCAAATGAGGTCAAAGCCTGCCTACCGGCAGGGCGAGCAAAAAACACTGCCTGGACACTGTAGAGGGTATTCGAACCTATTTTATGACGGCGGCAGTAGTCTAAAAACAACTCCCGTAGGGGGACAGCAAAACGGTGGATGCAACCACATTGCGACGCTATCGGTTTCAGGAAGCGCAAGGCGCTTGGATACACAACAAAAAAATAGTTGGATTTTAATTCCGCGGCACATGCACAAAATGGCCACCGAACATATTAGGCAACGGTCATCGGGGGGAAATAAAAGGCAATGCGGCCATATGCAGGTCAAGCCAAGGACGGCGATTATCTGCTTGCGTTCTCGTCCGCGACATAAGCGATGCGCATGAAGTTGGTCGCGCCGGGCGTGCCGAGCGGCAGGCCGGCGACGACAATAATGCGCTGCCCCGGCGCGGCAAAGCGTTCTTTGAACGCAATGCGGCAGGCGCGCTCCACCATGTCGGTTTGATCGCGCGCATCTTCGTCGATGACGCAATGGACGCCCCAAACTACGGACAGTTTCCGCCCGGCGGCGTCGATCGGCGAAATGGCGACAATCGGACATTTCGGCCGTTCGCGTGAGACGCGCAAACCGGTTGAGCCGGAGCAGGTCCAGCAAACGATCGCGGAGAGATCGAGCGTCTCGGCAACTTGCCGTGCCGCGGCGGCAATCGCATCGGCGCCGGTTCGTTCCGGCTCGGTATGCAGGAGGTGAATCGACGACAAATAGGAATTGTCGTCCTCGACCTCCTCGGCGATGCGGTTCATGGTCGCGACCGCTTCAATCGGATATTGCCCCGACGCCGATTCCGCCGACAGCATGACCGCATCGGCGCCGTCGTAAATCGCGGTGGCGACGTCGGAAACTTCGGCGCGCGTCGGCACCGGGCTTGCGATCATCGATTCCAGCATCTGGGTCGCGACCACGATCGGCTTGCCGGCGCGCCGGCAGGCGCGCGTCATCTCCTTCTGCACGCCCGGGACCCGCTCCAGCGGCATTTCCACGCCAAGGTCGCCGCGGGCAACCATGAGCGCGTCGGCCATTTCGAGAATATCGCCGAGTTTGGCCACCGCTTGCGGCTTCTCGATCTTGGCCATCACCGCGGCACGTCCGCGCGTGAGCTTTTTGGCTTCGGCGACGTCCTCGGGGCGCTGAATGAACGACAGCGCGATCCAGTCGACGCCGGCATCGAGCGCAGCTTCGAGATCGGCGATGTCTTTTGGCGCCAGCGCCGCGAGCGGCACCACCGTATCCGGCACGCTGACGCCTTTGCGGTTCGATACTTTGCCGCCGATCTCGACACGCGTGACGATGCGCTCCGCCGTTATAGCGGTGGCCTTGAGCCGCAGCTTGCCGTCGTCAATGAGCAACGTATCGCCTTCCTTGATCGCAGCGAATATTTCCGGATGCGGAAGCTGCACGCGGCTGGCGTCGCCCGGCGCCGTGTTGGCGTCGAGCGTAAAATCCTGGCCACTGTCGATCTCGGCCGATCCGTCCTTGAACGTGCCGACCCGCAATTTGGGACCTTGCAGATCGACCAGGATGCCGATCGGCCGCCCATGCTCGGTCTCCACGCCGCGGATCATGGCTACCAATTCCCGCATGCGGTCGGGATTGGTGTGGCTCATATTGATGCGGAATACATCGGCGCCGGCCGCGAACAGACGGCTGATCGTGACGCGATCTGAAGAAGCCGGGCCTAGCGTGGCAACGACCTTGGTACGGCGTTGCCGCCTCATTGCGTGCGCGCTCCCAGCGGCGCCGTCGAGCCGGCGCGGCCCAGCGCAATCGCGGGCGTGCCGATGACGGGCGAAGCCCCGCCCGACGTGGCCAAAGGATTACTGCTCACTGGTCCGGGCGGCGCCGGGCTTTGCTTCGGCTGTTCGCTCGATTCCGTCAATTGCACGGTCCAGGTCCGCTGCTCGCCGGTATCGACTTCGAAGAAGCCGGTGCGGTCATAGCCGCGCGCCAGGCAGTCGCCGATGCTGCGGATCGTGAATTCCTTGTCCCGGGTGCACATTTAGGCTTGGCCCATCCATTCGCCGCCGCGATCGTAATCGCTGGCATAGACACAATAATAACGCGCGACGAGATTGCCTTTCAGCACGGTTTCGCAGGTTCGCGCCTGCAGGTTCCACCAGCCCTCGCTGGTCCAGCCATCCGAATCCTTATAGCCGACGGCGATGCCGACCCGGCTGGACGTGTTGTTGCACAGACGGAAATCGGCCGCCGGTGGACCGGTGGACCGAAGCTCATACGCCACTACTCTTGTAAATCTCCACGTTTGAGAGAGATTCTGTTGCATCAGTTAGGGATGAAGGCCATGACCGACAAAAAACGATTGGAGTTTTTGACAAGTATTGAGAACGACGTGCAAATCGAGGAACGGGCTAAGCATGCGATGGAGACTTATTTTAGCTGGCTTCAGAACGCCATGTCAGCGGTTCCTTGGAGTAACACGAATTTAAATAGAATACTTCTGGGCAATGCGACGCAAAACATCACTGCCACTCTTGCGTTCGTGCAAAAACTTAGCCAAGCCAAGAATTTTGAAGAAGTCGTCAAACTTCAGATCGAGTTTATGGGGACGCAAATGAATTCGTTTAATGAACAGTCAAAGGTCCTCAGTGAGATATACACCAAGGCAGCGGAAGATGCGATGAAGCGTTCTAATTAAAAGGAAGTCCGCTGTGAGTCGCTTTTTCGACCCTGACTTAACTACCAATCCTGACAGTCCATTCCTCAGAGATGCTTCGAACAAACTTGTTCGACGTGGCTATTGGATGGACATGACTGATAAAACTTTGGTCACGGTCATGACGCAAGGGATTGGCGCAAATCTCACGAACGATGAAAAGAGAGCACACCTAATCGATCTGAAACGCGAGCACTTGATCGACCAAGTATGTCCTCAAGAAATCTTGCCGCCTGAGAAATAAACGTAACAATTCGTGACCTTCCGGTGATACGTGAAGGTTGTTGGCGAGGCACGGCAAACTCAGGCATACGATTGAGCCGACCGCCGGGACTGAAACACAACATGACAACAAACTCAAAACGCAAATGGGAGAAAGGCTTGGCAGACCGTAGGCAGATTCCTATGCGGGTTTGCGGCTCTGGAGGGTTTGTCGAACTATATAATCTTGAACAATCTTCCGCTTTCATGACCCTCGAAACTTGGCCATGCCTCAAAGATTCGCCCGATCGATCTCGATGCGATGGCACAAGTTATCGCAGCAAGAAACTACGATAAATTGTCCATTAAGCATACGAGAGGGACGCGTCTCGAACCATCGTCGATACTGCGATCCGATTGGCAGCCTGAACTAATAAGAGGTCTTCGGGAGAGGCGAGCATGAGAGCGTTTGCGACGCTTGACGACGCTGATATCAAGAACAAACGCGTGCTGGTACGCGTGGACCTCAACGTACCGGTCGTAGGCGGCAAGGTCACCGATAGGACCCGTATCGAACGTATCGCCCCAACTATCATTGAGTTGGTCGACAAAGGAGGCAAAGTCATTTTGCTCTCCCACTTCGGGCGCCCGAGCGGACACGATCCCAAGCAGTCACTCAAGCTGTTGGCCCCGGCGATTGCCGACGTCCTGAAGCGGCCGGTTGCCTTCGCTGAGGACTGCATAGGGAAAGAAGCAACCGCAGCGGTCGCCGCTATGAACCCTGGCGACATCGTGTGCCTGGAAAACACTCGGTTCCATGTGGGCGAGGAAGAAAACGATCCTGATTTCGTTGCGAAGCTCGCGGCGCTCGGCGACATTTTCGTCAATGATGCCTTTTCGGTGGCGCATCGCGCGCATGCCTCGGTCGAGGGGCTTGGCCACAAGCTGCCCACCTATGCTGGCCGTACCATGCAAGCCGAACTCGAGGCGCTGACTAAAGTGCTGGAGACGCCAAGTCGTCCGCTCGCGGCGATCGTGGGCGGCGCCAAGGTCTCCACCAAGCTTGACCTGCTCGGCAATCTTTTGGCCCGGGTGAACGTCCTCATTATTGGGGGCGGAATGGCGAACACGTTTTTGGCCGCACTGGGTCATAATGTCGGTAGATCGCTGTGCGAGTACGATCTCCTATCCACGGCGCGCGAGATTGTGGCTCACGCGGAGGCGAAAGGCCGCGAGATCGTGCTGCCGGTTGACGCCGTGGTGGCACAGAAATTGGAGGCAAACGTCCCGTCGCGGGTCGTCTCCGTGAATGCGATTGGTGCCTTCGATATGATTCTCGACATCGGCCCTCGTAGCGTACAGCGTATTATTTCGGTGTTAGCACGGGCGAAGACGCTTGTGTGGAACGGGCCGTTCGGCGCCTTCGAGGTGAAGCCATTCGACCAGGGTACAATTGAAGTCGCGAAAGCGACGGCGGAGCTGACCGAGGCCGGCAAGCTCGTCTCGGTCGCCGGCGGCGGGGACACGGTCGCGGCCCTCAATAGCGCGATTGTGGCCGAGCGATTTACTTATGTTTCGACCGCCGGCGGCGCCTTCCTGGAATGGCTGGAGGGTAAGGCCCTGCCTGGTGTAGAGATGCTCGCCGCAAACCGTTGCTCGTAAACATTATGCTCACTCCGTTACGTAGACCCCTGTCGTTCCCGAAAATTCCGTCCGAGCAGATCCACGCGGTGAGGCTGAATCAGCGCATCATCGGCGGCGATGCTTGCGATGGGTATGAGCCGAAGTCGAATGCAATCGCGGCACGGCGCATGAGGCCGCCCGCCACCCCTACGATGCGCGGTTCAGAAAGATCGGTAGCCCCGCGCTTGTTCGCTAAATCTGACGGTAGCGTTAAGTGTTGCACATGGTGGCGACGTCCACTTTGCGCGGCCCGAGCTTGGGGGCCGGAATTGGCACTAAATCGTAGCAGCCCTGCACCATCCCCGACATAAGGCCACTCTTGCCGTCCAGGATTGCATCGTAGGCCATGTTGCCAAAGGTCAGCGCTACGAGCTTATCAATGAAGCCGGGGTCGCCCGAGCGCAGGTCATTGTCCTCGATGTTTCAGATGCGTGAACGCCTCCCAGCCACGAGAGACCAAAAATCTTGATGTCGTTCTCGCTGCTACGGTAGGTAGCGCTCTTGATTACGGCGCTGAGGCCGGAATATCGCCGCCACCGGTAAGAATGCCGATACGCTTTATAGCCATTAGCTGCTCCTCACCAACATGCGCCCTTCCGCCAGCGTTGTAGGCCGTCAGCGCTTGTCGGACAGAATGGCCTGATTGCGTAAGAGACGATTCCTGGCTCATCGTAGCCCTGTTGGGGAGCCACGATGAGACAAGCAAGCAAGCGCATACCGGACAGCGCGGAGAAAACGGTCCGGGATATCCGCAGAGCCACCCGTCGTCACCATTCTGCCGAGGAGAAGATCCGCATCGTGCTGGAAGGCCTGCGCGGCGAGAACAGCATTGCTGAGCTGTGCCGCAAGGAAGGGATCAATCAGAACCTCTACTATCGTTGGTCGAAGGAGTTCCTGGAGGCGGGCAAGAAACGGCTCGCCGGCGACACCGCGCGTGAGGCGACCTCGGATGAGGTCAAGGAGCTCAAGGCTGAGGCGCGCCAGCTCAAGGAGACGCTGGCTGAGGTCCTGATCGAAAACCGCCTGCTCAAAAAAAGCGTTCTCGGAGATGGGGAGGACGCTTCATGAGGTATTCCGCATCGGAAAAGTTTGAGATCATCGAACTGGTGGAACAGTCGTCGCTCTCGATCCGTCGCACGCTGGCGCCGATCGGGATCCCGAGATCGACGTTCTACGACTGGTACAGCCGTTATCAGGAGGGCGGGGTCGAAGCTCTGGAGGACGGCAAGCCCAGACCGCAGCGTGTCTGGAACAAGATCCCCGACGAGATCGGCACGGCGATCGTCAATCTGGCCCTTGAGGAGCCAGACCTGTCGCCGCGGGAGCTCGCCGTCAACTTCACGGACACGAAGGGCAGCTTTGTGTCCGAGGCCACCGTTTATCGGCTGTTGAAGGATCATGGCCTGATCACGAGCCCGGCCTTCATCCTGATGAAGGCCGCCGATCGCTTTGCCAATCCGACGACCGCCCCAAACCAACTCTGGCAGACCGACTTTACCTACCTCAAAGTCATCGGCTGGGGCTGGTTCTATCTGTCCACCGTGCTCGACGACTTCTCGCGCTACATCCTGGCCTGGAAGCTGTGTACCACCATGTCGGCAACTGACGTGTCCGATACCTTGCAGGTGGCGCTGCAGGCGTCAGGTCTGGACCAGGTCAAGGTTCTGCATCGACCACGGCTGTTGAGCGACAACGGTCCATCTTACGTCTCGAGTGAGCTTGGCGATTGGCTCGAGGACAAAGGCATCAGGCATATCCGCGGTCGGCCTTATCATCCGATGACGCAGGGCAAGATCGAGCGATATCACCGCTCAATGAAAAACCGGATCCTGCTGGAAAACTACTATCTGCCAGGTCAGCTCGAACACAGCATCGGCGAGTTCGTCGAGTACTATAATAACTGCCGATACCACGAGAGCCTGGACAATCTGACGCCGGCTGACGTCTACTTCGGCAGAGGACCGGCCATACTCAAACGGAGGCAAACCATCAAACGAAAGACTATCGAACAACGACGCCGCCTGCATCAGCAGGCAATCGCAGCCTGAACCTTCAAACCAGATGAGCCAGACACTCTCTTAAATTGCCAAGCCAATCGTCCGAAATGTCCTGACGACATACAGCGTTAATGAGCCGGATCGGCCAACAGTGCCGCCAAGCCCGTGAAAGCGGGAATGGGTTGAGTGATGACATTTGTGGGACGGCGTCTCACAAAATGGACACCCAAGATACTGGGCAATGGTCATCGGGAGGAGTAAAAAAGCAATGCGGCCGCATATGCATGAACTTCATCCGCTTGATCTGAGAAAGTGGCTGGTCCACAGTCAAAAAACTTTGTCACACGCGGCTGCGGTCAGTCAAAACAAACATTTGATTCGGGCGGCGAGCAGATACCACATGACAAGCTCAGTTTTGGTGGGCGATATTGGCGCTACAAACGCAAGGTTCGCGCTGGTATCGAATGGAAACTTGAATGCAATCAGCAGCTTTGAGGTAGCTAAGTTTGGGCAATTTGCGGATGTGCTGGCGATTTTCCTAAAGGAACATTGTCGTCAGACGCAGATCCATCAGGCGCTCCTTGCTATTGCAGGACCCGTAATAGATCAGCGTATCCCTCTGACAAACTCTTCCTGGGTAATTGATGCCCGTGAGCTGCAAACGAGTTTTGGGCTGCAGGTTCGAATTCTTAACGACTTCGAGGCGGTTGCTCTTTCGCTACCCAGTCTTACATCCACCGATTTGGCGCAGATAGGAGGTGGCAGGCCCGAAGCAGGAGCACCGATGGCGGTACTCGGGCCAGGGAGCGGGCTTGGTGTCGCGTGCCTAATTGACCGCTCGGAAAGGCGGGTGGTTATTGCAAGCGAAGGAGGGCATGCAACGTTGGCACCGATTTGCGAGCAAGAGGATCACATCGTAAATCAATTGCGCAAACGCTTTGGCCACGTTTCAGCCGAGCGCGCCATTTCTGGTAGCGGCTTGGAAAACATCTATCAGGCCTTTGCTGCACTTGAAGGATTGGAAATCCCACCTCTAAGCGCGACTGAAATTACTAAGAACGCCCTCAGTGGCGAATGTCAGCTTGCCAGACGATCGCTGCACGCGTTCTGCGCTTTTTTGGGATCGTTTGCAGGAAATGTAGCACTGACCTTCGGGGCGCGCGGCGGAGTCTATGTTGCCGGCGGTATTTCACCTCGGATCTTGAATTTTCTTATTCAATCGGAATTTCGTAATCGGTTTGAGGCTAAAGGAAGGTTCCGGGGTTACCTCGAAGCGATCCCCTCGTACGTGATTACACATCCCGCAACCGCATTGATTGGTTTAAAATCTCTGGTGGAAGCTACAGCGCAAGCAACGTTAGGGTAAGGCTAAGCGTTACTCCTGATGATACTGGATACGACCCACGCGATCGGGTGCAAGGCAAACGATTTTGCCCTTCAAGGCATCGATGGCAAAACCTTTTCGCTTGCGGAGGTTCGCGGGCCGAAGGGCACGCTAGTGGTCTTTATCTGTAATCACTGTCCCTATGTGAAAGCGTCCATCAGCCTATTGTGGCCGAGGCCAAAGCGCTACGTCAGATCGGAATTGGGACAATCGCCATCATGCCAAACGACACCGAGAACTATCCCGAGGACTCCTTCGACAACATGAAGACGTTCGCAGCGCGGCATGGCCTCACCTTCCCCTACGTGATCGATACGACCCAGGAAGTGGCGCGCGCCTATGGCGCGCAATGCACGCCCGATTTCTTCGGCTTCAATGCACAAGATGAGCTGCAATACCGAGGTCGCCTCGATGCGTCGCGAATGGCGCCCATCGCGAACGCTCGCCGCGACCTGTTTGAAGCGATGAAGCAGATCGCCGACACAGGGTATGGGCCGAAAGAGCAACTTCCATCCATGGGCTGTTCGATCAAATGGAATCATTGAGATGTGTTTGGTTGAGCGCATTCGTTGGGGGTGCCGCACGTCAGCTGTGTGTGCCGAAATCTCATCCGTTTTATTTTAGCCGACCAAAAAATAATGGGTCTTTCGTAGAATACGAGTGGGAGAACGATAATGCTCGAGCGAACGGGACTGTGCTACATCAAAAATGTTCCCCGGCAACCGCCGAAGGGTGGCCGCGTGCTTGTGCACAATTGCGTCCATGCAGAATGGCAGGATCAAAAGCCGGGAGTTAACGGCTTCCGTTGTTGGACGACGCAGACCGGTCGTCATTCGAACATGGAACCGTGCGACTGCGGATGGTCAGGTCTGCCGCATTATCGTATTGCCCGTGAGGGCTACGAAAACCCGCCAAACGTGACGGGACGAATTACGCCGAGTTGAAGACAACGCTGATGTCGCATATCATCTGTTGGGCGATATTGGCGCTACCAATGCAAGATTCGCGCTGTTATCGAATGGAAACTTGAACGCAATCAGCTGCTTTGATGTAGCTAAGTTTGGGCAATTTTCGGATCTAGGCGCCGGCAAGGCTGAGTAGCAGTACGGCGCGATCACGCAGGCCGCCGAGAGTATCTGGCGTTATGACGCCCTTCGCACATCCCCAGCGCAATCACAGCGTGTTTGATCAGGATCAATGTGCCAATTTGCGTCGTGTTATTGAGGTTATGAGCCGCGCCTCTGACGACGGAGGACGCGGCGTTTCCTCCAACTTGGGCCACGCAGTTTGGCGGCCTTTTTCTTTCCCCTGTTATTGGTCTTCGAGCAGGCGATGATACTTCGCGGTCGTTGACCATCCACGTTTAGGGCGTCCCAGTCCACAGGCCGGTATTGGCTTGCCACCGCCGAGGCGCTATCAATTCCTGATCGCTGATTTGGAGAATTCGACAATGGCGGGCGGAACGGTGAAGTGGTTCAACTCGCAAAAAGGCTATGGTTTCATTCAGCCTACAGGCGGAGGCAGGGATGTCTTCGTGCACATCTCCGCCGTGGAGCGCGCCGGACTGAATTCGCTCAATGAAGGTCAGCAGATCGAGTTCGAGATCGAGGAGAACCGCGGGAAATCTTCCGCGGTGAACCTCAGGGCGAGGTAGGCGATCAACTCGCCTCGCGCCAACCGGTCGCCGGTATCAGGCCTTCCAGCGCCCCATCATGTAGTCGCACTGGATCGCGCTCGCCTTCCATCGCAAGTCGCAACACAGCGCGGGCCAACTCATCCGGCTTCACGGTTTGGTTGCCGATCGACTTGAGCGTCAACCACGCTTCGTCGAAAGCCGTCTCCAACACCACGAGCGTCGGAGGATCGAAGGAGCTGTTGTGGAAACCGCGCATTGTTCCACCCCCAACTACGGACGAATTCGCGCGATTAGTGAACGTTCGGCGCAAACTTGGCCGAGTTTGTGACCTTCCGTGGACGATCACACGGCCGAACGATCACACTTTTTTGGCGTGAATAATTTCACTATTCTTCCTCGGTCGAACTGGACTTGGGTGGAAAAAAACACCTACGGGGGCGGAACAACGCTTCGGCACTATCGTTAACGCTTGAACGCCGGGCGAAGCCCCCCAAGCCCCTCACCCTCAATCACCCGGCGTCGCACCCTGGCTGCTCTAGCGGTTGGGGTTCATTCTTTTTAGGGCACCGCAGCCGCCGTGGTCGAATTCCAGAAGCGAAAAATGAATTCTGCCCGACCGCCATCGTCCGGCCTCAGAACTTGCACAATTCGGGATGAGGATTTGATGGTCCTGTGGTTGGGGATGAGGCGTTGGGACGTTCTCCTTGATCTTGTGTGCCCTAAGGGGCCGTCTCAGTTGACGGCCCCTTTTGTTCCGACCGTCCCTGGAGTTAGCGCGCAACGCCAAAGATGAGCGAGCGCGGGCTTCGCTGCGACACATGGCGCAAGTCTGGTCTCGTTTGGCAGAAGAGCACGAAAACGGCGGGGCGGCTGAGCGGCGACCGGGTCCGTTTTCATAATAGACGTAGCTCCGCCTCGCGGTCGGTTATTTTCTCCACGGCAGCACTCCAGGACGCCCGCTCCTCCATGTTTGGCGGCTTCTAACTAGGAATGCTTGCTATGTACATTGCGACACGCGTTTACCGGCACAGTTAAGTTGGACGCGCCTCAATGTCGGCTTAAGACCCAAAGCGGACATGGGGAGGGGCGGTGCGTCCGATTCCGAGATAGCGGCGCCACCAATTTGCCGCCCCGGCGCGTCCGGTACGCCGAGACTCGCGCCGACGCGCTTTAAGCTTATTCTGGGACTGAATAGCGCCAATCGCGCAGGCAACTATTGTGGAATGGATTCCCGCCAAAGCCGTGCTTGAGTCGGTCAGTGCTGGTTGGGTTCTGTTCAAGATGCCCACCGTCGACCCAGGTCGTCACCGATTAACGATCCGTTAACTAACGCAGCGCAGCGTGGCGTTCGCTATCGCCCGGTCACCTGGCGATTACCGGCCTTATCGCCTCTAAGCCGCATTCGCCATTTAGGCGCAACCGAGTGAAGCAGATCGCAGGGCGTGTAAGTCACCGCGGTGTCCTGTCATTCCTGCCCGTGCAATCGTGGAGCAGACATGACTGACGTTTCCGACCTTAGCGAGATGAAACCGCGCATCACCGTGTTCGGCGTCGGCGGTGCCGGCGGCAATGCGGTCAACAACATGATCACAGCCGGCCTGGAGGGCGTTGAGTTCGTTGTCGCTAATACCGACGCGCAGGCGCTCACCATGTCGAAGGCCGCGCGCACCATCCAAATGGGTATCCAAGTCACCCAGGGCCTCGGCGCCGGCTCGCAGCCCGAAGTGGGCCGTGCCGCAGCAGAGGAAGTAATCGAGGAAATCCGCGATCACTTGAGTGGCGCGCACCTGGTGTTCGTCACCGCCGGCATGGGTGGCGGCACTGGCACCGGCGCAGCAACCGTCATCGCGAAGGCGGCGCGGGAGCTTGGGATTCTCACCATTGGCGTCGTCACCAAGCCGTTTCACTTTGAAGGCCAGCGTCGTATGCGCCTTGCCGAGGCCGGTATCGTTGAGCTGCAGAAAGTTGTGGACACCCTGCTGATTATCCCGAACCAGAACCTTTTCCGCGTGGCTAACGAGAAGACCACTTTTGCCGACGCCTTCGCCATGGCCGACCAGGTTCTTTACTCGGGCGTCGCTTGCATCACCGACTTGATAGTCAAGGAGGGTCTAATCAATCTCGACTTTGCCGATGTGCGCGCGGTCATGCGCGAGAAGGGCAAGGCAATGATGGGCAGGGGCGAGGCTTCCGGTGAGAATCGCGTGCTCATCGCCGCTGAGACCGCAATTTCAAATCCGCTGATCGAGGATCCATCGATCAAGCGCGCGAGCGGCCTCTTAATCTCAATCACCGGGGGGACAGACCTCACGTTATTCGAGGTCGAGGAAGCTGCCACCCGCATTCGAGAAGAGGCAGACCAGGACGCTAACATCATCGTCGGCGCCACCTTCGACGACAGCCTGGAAGGCATCGTCCGCGTCTCGGTGGTGGCGACCGGCATCGACAACACCAGCGTGACGCGCCAGCCGCAGGCGGGAGAAGGCGCGCTCACCAATCTCGCCGACAATCTCGCCGAAAAGCTGCGACATGACAGCCGTCACATGGCCGACCGAAGCCAACAAGTTAATTCGTTTCGGCCAATGCCGATAACGCCGTCCTTGCTCGGCCCGGCGCAGGCTGAGCCGTCGATGGTGTCGACGGCGGCTCCCGAACCCCTCCGGACGCCGCGCGTACCCCGCATCGACGAACTAACGCAGAACGAAATTCGCGCGGCCCAGCGCAAGGCACGCGATGACAGTCATCCAGACAAGCGGGGTAAGACCCTGATGCAACAGCTGGCTTCGGTCGGTCTCGGTCGGACGGAGTCTAATGACGCCCGCAATTCGATCGATGAGGACACCCTCGATATCCCCGCTTACCTGCGCCGCCGGGTCACGACCTAATCATCACAAGTTTGCGGCGCACTTTGTCTGCTTTTGGCAGATTTTGTTGCAGAAGTCGGCGATGACAGGTGCGTGGCGACCGGCGCGAACTTCTTTAAGTAGTCGTTTGCCACCCACTCCCTAGCAAGGAGTGGGCTGACACCACTGCCGCCGAACTCTGCACTCCTTATGCAAAGCACGCCTCGGTGACCGGCGGTGGTCGGACGACGAGCTTTGCGAGCCTGCGGAGGTTTTGCGCGATTGCCGCCAGTGTGAACTCGAACAGGGCACCGCACGGCCCACGCAAGCGCAGACGACCGAGCCGAAAGATACGTTTGAGGTGCGCGAACAGCATCTCAACGCGTTTGCGATCGTGGCGCGAGCGTTCGAATGCTTCGGTCTTGGCCAGCGCCCGGGCTACGTCACGGGCCTCTTCGTAGATGCTGCGCGGAATTCTGCGCCACGGCGCCTTCGGACAGCACTGCGCCTTAAGGAGGCAGCTGCGGCAATCGCGTGTCCTGGCCCGGTAATATAGTGTCTCCCCATCGGTGGCCACCTTGCCAGTCGTGGTGAGAACCTTGCCGGCCGGACAGATGTAAACGTTACGCTCTTTGTCGAATGTGAAGTCTTCCCGACTGAACGTTCCGTCTTCTCGCCTCGATTTGTCGACCACCGGGATGTGCGGCGCTATCTTTGCCTCGTTGACCAGCCAGTCGAGGTTGGCTCCAGAACCGTAAGCCGTATCGCCCGCGAGCCGTTCGGGCTTGATGGCGAAGCGCTGCTCGGTGCGTTCGATCATGGTCTTGGCGGCGCCAACTTCGGCTTGGCGGATGGCGCGCGACGCCTCGACGTCCATGATGATGCCGAACTTCACGTCAATTAGATAATTGTCGGAATAGGCAAAGAACGCCGGTCCGCGCTGGGCTCCCGTCCATTGGGCGGCGGGATCGGAGGGTGAGACGAACTTGGGCGCCACATCGCTGGCCGCCCCAAATGCCGCGTCATCAAGGGTGGCGAGATACTCCTTGGTCGCGCGGCTTACCGCCTCTGCATCGAGCTCCTTATTCCAACGTGGCCCGGGCGTTGATCGCTGCTTATTGGCGTCCGCAACAATCAGACTGGCATCCACCGCAAAGCCCTCACCGCCGACCAGGCCAGCCCCGATGCACGCGCCCACAACACGCTCAAACACGCTGCGGAAGATGCCGCTATCGCGGAACCGCTCATTGCGGGCCCGCGAAAACGCCGAGTGATCTGGGATCTTGTCCTCAATCGAGAGCCCGCAAAACCAGCGATAGGCAAGGTTCACTCCCACATCACGCGCAGACGGGACACCTCTCAGATTCCACATTCGAGCGATATATTCGCGAGGCGCCTCATGCAGCTCAGAATCGCTGATGCGTCCATCAGGATGGATGACGCAAAATTCTCGGCTATTTGGCGTTTGATCTGTACGAGACCTACTGCGTTTCGATTTCATCGAAAGTACCTGGTAGCGGCCCGGCGAAAGATGTCCAGATCGATTTTATGATGTCGGGCGAAGACAGTTCCGATCCTTGCTGGCGACCACCCCATCGCGGACGAGATCGGGAAAGAACAGGCTCGCCGCGCGGGCCTGTCGGAACAGGAGATTAAGAAATTCTTCGGCTGATCGGAAAATCGTTGGCACCGGTACACCGCGCCGAGTTCATTGGGTTTCCACCCGGTCTAGCTCGCAAAGCTCGATGAAGGCCGGCGTGGTTCCGCGGTGGTTCCTCAAAAGCCAAACATTAAATCCGCCAAGGCCACTGACCAGAAAATCATAACGATTTTATGATGATAGCTGGTACAGCTGGGTGGATTCGAACCACCGACCTCCTGATCCACAGTCAGGCGCTCTGAACCAACTGAGCTACAGCTGCACGGCCTGCGGCTTTTATTTTGCGCATGATCTTTTCCGAAAACCGGTATCCACTTTTCGGGATCATGCGCAAGCGCGCGAAACCTATGAGCAACACCGCGCTTTGGCAAGTTGGCCGTGTGTCCGCCCCCAAAAAGCAAAAGCCCGGGCCATGCCCGGGCTTCCCCTCGCCGCTTAACTTTACGCTAGCTTGGCGATGCCGTTCGCGAAGGCCGAATTAAGCGACCTTGCTGAACGCCCTGTTCACGCCGCTCTTGATCGGCTCGGCGGTCTCGGTCGCGACCTTCTGCACCAGCGCGCTGAGTTCCTTGCTCTGTTCGGTGAGAGCCTCGAACTGCTTGCGCGCATGGGCGCTCGACAGCTCGATCACTTCCGAAAGCGTCTTCGCCGTGATCAGCTCGCCGGCAAAATCGAACGCGGCGTTGGTATTCACGCGCGCCGCCTCGATGACTTTGAGGCCGTAGTCGGAGGCGCCCTTGGTCGCCGTCGAATAGGTGGTCTCGAGCACGTCGGTGGCCTCTTCCGCGGCCGCCTTCATCTTCTCGTAGGTGTCCTTGGCCTGCGCCACGCCGCGCTCGGCAAATTCACGGAATGCGGCGGGCATCTCGACCTTGGGGATCTCGAACTTGGGGATTTCAAATTTCGGCATTTCAAATGCCCCGACCGAGGGCTTGCTCGACTTCACTTTGGGGGAGGTTGTGGTTGCGGCTTCCGCCATGACACGATCCTTGATCTTTCGCTCTTTACACTTGGGGCTGTCTCTCACTCACGGAGAAAGTTTTTTTGTTATGGCCGCGCCGCCCGTTGCGCGCTGCCTGCCATTTCCTGGTCCCGAGCCGAACGCTGTACCGATTGCACCCGAGCTCTTCCGTAGCATTAAATAACATCTCTTTTGGTGCATTGCAATAGGAATTGTTGCAATGCACAAAGATTAGGTAATGGCCTGGATTTGCTGTGGTTTTGGAACTCTGCCGGCGTATGTCGGAACTAAGTCTTAGGCTTAGCAGCATCGACCACAATTTTGGCGGCACTTTGACCGAGGTCCTGCACTTGGGTCGAAAGCGCTTGCATTTGCCGGCTCAAAAATTCCGACTGCAGGCCCAACACCTCGGCGCCGTCTTTCGCTTTCATCAGCTTCTGGGCGAAGTCGAAGGTCGCGGCCACGTTCTGCTCGGCATAGGAGATCGATTTCTGCGCAATCTCGCTGGCGCCGCTTTGCGCCACCTGGGCGCTGCCCTGCATCTGGCCGACCGCCTTGGTCGCGGCCTCCACGAAGCCGGTAAATGCCTCGCGCGCCTGCGCCACGCTTCGTTCGGCAAATGCGCGCATTTCGGTCGGAATTCCGAATTGCTCGAATGGATCCTTGGCCATCGCACGCTCCTTTATCTCCTATCCGGTCCCCATGCTATCCGGTCCCCATGCTATCCGGTCCACATGCCAGCCGAAAACCGTCGCAGCCAGAAGCAAATTGGCCGGGCGCCCCTGACGCTCGCGGCACTTCCAATGGCAGCTTTCATGGCAGTTCCCATGGCAATTAAGGTTATCCCGGCTTCTTGCATTAAGCCACAGCGGGCCGGCATGGACGCGGCAAACGCCTCGGATTATTAAGAATTCGTTTAGCAACCGAGTTCCGTCAGGCATGTCCACCGTGGGGAGTGAACGCGCGGTATTACGGCATCCGCGTCTTGCGGCGCTGGCGACGGCAGAGTGGCCCGCCTGGCTCTGGAGCGCTGACGGCTCGCGAATTCTCTGGGCCAATGCGGTTGGCGCCGCGATTTTCGGGGCGACAACCTCAAGCAATTGCGCCAACCGGCGCTTTTCCGTCAGCGAACTGCCCGCCGCGCAGGTGCTTCGCCTGGCGGCAACACTGCCGTCCGGCGGGCAAGAGCGCCTGGAACGCTTGCGTGGTTTCGGCGGCAGCCTCGGCCGTGCGCTGACCTGTACCTGTTCGCGGATCGTCGCCGGCGACGGCAGAGGGGCGGTGCTCATAGTCGCAGCCGAGCCGGCGGGGCCGGCGCTGACACTTGCCGAGCGTGTGCAGCGGCTCTTGGATGAAGACGCCGATCCTGCCGCGGCTTTTATGCCTGATGGCCGGCTCGTTTATGCCAATGCCCAAGCGCAACATTGGCTTGACGGAACCAGCACGCTGGCCGCGCTTGGCCTCGAGGTGCTTGCCACGGCCGCGCTGCAAACCGGCACTGCCAATACCGCCGCGAAGCTTAACGGCGATGCCTGCGACATTCTGCTCGCCTGTCTCGGCCAAGGCGCCAGCAGCGTTGTGCTTGTCGTCGTACAGCGGCCGGCACGGCAAACAAATCAGGCGCTCGCAGCTAAGATCGAACTCGAGACAGCGCCGGAAAGTCAAAACAGATCAGCCCAGCCAATGTCGTCCGCGGCGGCATCGGATACCGGAGCGGTGGCCGCCGCACCGGCGAGAGCGGCAGCGGGGATTGGGGCGGCAGCGGAGCGCCGGCATCCGCTGCGCTTCGTCTGGGACATGGATGCCGACGGCCGCTTCTCCATCGCGTCGGACGAATTCCTCCAACTGATCGGAGCGCGGGCCGCCTTGCTCGGGCGGCAGTGGCGCGACATCGCTGCCGAACTAAAACTCGATCCGGCCGATCAGGTAGCCGCCGCGGTGGCGAGCCGAGAAACCTGGAGCGGGATTACTGTTTCATGGCCGATCGCCGCGCCGCCGGGTTCCGATCGCCATTCGGAACTGCGGCTGCCGATCGAACTTTCCGGTCTTCCGGTATTCGATCGCGATCGAAGCTTCCGCGGCTATCGCGGCTTCGGCGTCTGCCGCGACCTGACGCAGATCAACGGATTGGTACGGCCACCGCGCGGTGAGGACGCACCAGCTGCCGCGCCGCCGCTCAGTCCGCCAGCACCGCTCGACCGCGCAACCGTCGCGGCGCCGGACCAAGCGCTACAGGATCGCGGTCCGGTTTCGGCGAATGTGGTGCCATTTCGCCCTGCCGCCGCGGTTGAGCCGAAACCGGCGCCGAGCCTTAGCCCGATCGAGCGGCGCGCGTTTCGCGAACTGGCGCAGGAATTGACCTCGCGCCTGCGCGGCTCACACGCCGCGGCAACCGCCGAAGCCGTGGCGCAAGAACTGGCCGCGAGCCAAGACCAAACCCTGAGCCAAGACGAGCTGCGGCAGGTTTTAAGCCAAGCGCTCAATCAGGAAAACGACGCGGAGTTCGGCGAGGAGCCGAGCCAAGAGCAGAGCCAAGAACCGGAGCAGAACGCCGACGAAAACCCGGCCGAACCAGCGGACATACAAGCGAACGAAGAAAGCCGCAGCGAAATCCAAGAACCGGGCCAAGAGCAGGACCAAGAGCAGGACCAAGAGCAGGGCCAAGAGCAGAGCGAAGCTTCGAGCGAACCGGCACATGACGCGACAAGCGAACAAGAGCTTGATGCAGCCGAGCCGGTGGCGGAGCAATTGCTCACGCCGGCTTTCCTCGATCGCATTCCGCTCGGCATTCTGGTCTACCGTCATGACGGACTGCTGTACGCCAATCGGCACTTTTTGGATTTGAGCGGCTACAGCGATGTAGCGGCGATTGAGGCGGCTGGAGGACTGAACAGACTGTTCGCCGAACCTGACGCCAGTACTGCATTTGCCGATAGTACCGGCGCGGCGGCGGCAATCATCACCCAGTCTGGCGAGCGGCTGCCGGTGGAAGGGCGGATGGTCGCCGTGCCCTGGAACGCGGCGCCGGCGATAGCGCTTATTCTGAACAAAAACCAATCCGATGCCGCGGCGACCGGACACGCGGCGAACGCATCCGACGAACAAGCCGCCGATACCGAGCGCGAGGCGCAGCGGACCGCGGCGGCCAAGGCCGAATTTGTCGCCAGAATAAGTCACGATATCCGCAATCCGCTCACCGCCATCACCGGCTTTGCCGAAGCGATCATGAGCGAACGCTTCGGGCCGATCGGCAATGAGCGCTACCGCGAATACATCAAGGATCTCCACGCCGCCGCCGCGCATCTGTCGTCGATGGTCGACGACATGTTCGACCTGTCGAAGCTCGAGAGCGGGCGCATCGATCTGAGCTTTGCCAATGTAAATCTGAATGAACTTGTGCAGCAATGCGTCGGCATGATGCAGCCGCAGGCCAACCGCGCGCGCATCATCATTCGCAGCGCGCTGACCTCCGCGCTGCCGCTCGTCAAAGCTGACGAACGGGCGCTGCGGCAGATCGTGCTCAACCTGTTGTCGAACTCGATCAAGTTTACCGGTCCCGGCGGTCAGATCATCGTCTCGACCGTGTTCGCCGACACGCGCGAGGCGATCTTGCGCGTTCGCGACACCGGCGCCGGCATGAGCGAAAAACAGATCGCGGCTGCGCTTGAGCCGTTTGCGGACATCGACGCCTGGGCCAACTCTGGTTCGGGTGGAACCAAGTTTGGGCTGCCATTGACCAAGGCGCTCGCCGAAGCCAATCAGGCGCAGTTTCGGATCAAAAGCGCGCCGGAGGCTGGAACTCTGGTCGAGATCGCGTTTCCACCAAATCGTACGGTCGCCGACTGATCGCGCAGCGCCGCGTCGGGCGTTGCGGTCGAGTTTTTGCCGAGATTGCCGATCATGCTTCCGTAATGAATGCGGCGACCCGCCTCCGCCAAGTCGTTCTCCGCCGAGTTCGTCCTGCGCCAAGTCGTCATGCGCCAAGTCGTCATGCGCCAAGTCGTCATGCGCCAAGTCGTCCAGGCTTTGTTTCTAGTCGGCGTCGTCTTGTTTACGCCGGCGGCGCGCGCGGCCGACGTCGATCTATTGCTGGTGCTGGCGGCCGATGTATCGCGCAGCATCGATGCCGCAAAATTCCAGCTGCAGCGCGACGGCTATGCCGCCGCGGTCGCCGACGCGCGGGTCCTCGATACCGTTCGCGCCGGCCGCAATGGCCGGATCGGATTGACCTTCATCGAGTGGTCCGGGATCGGCGCGCAGCGCACCGTCGTTGATTGGATGACGGTCGGCGATGCGGCATCGGCGAAAGATTTCGGCGATCGTCTGCTGGAGTCGCCGCGCTCGTTCGCCGATCGCACTTCGATCAGCGGCGCCATCGAATTCGCGATGGCCCAGCTCGCCCAGGCGCCATTTGGCTCGCGCCGCCAGATCATCGATATTTCCGGTGACGGCACCAACAATTCCGGCCGCGATGTGGCTGAACTACGCGATCAAGCCGTGGCGAAAGGAATAACGATCAATGGACTCGCAATCCTGAGCGAAACTCCGCTGCCGTGGAATCCGGAGCACACCAATCCACCCGGCGGGCTTGATCATTATTATCGCACCAATGTCATCGGTGGCCCGGGCGCCTTCGTCATGGTGGCAAGGAATTTCGAGTCCTTTGGCGAGGCAATTATCAGCAAACTGATTGCCGAGGTTGCCCAAGGGCGAGAGAGAAACCGCGAGACCCAGTTCCGGCGGACTGCAGCGCGGTGAATCTGGGGCCGCGCGAGCGCATTTTTGTTGGGCTTGGCAAGGCCCCGCTGCCGCGGCCGCAAGCCACGAAAGCGACACAGATGATGACCATGTTGTTTGCGGGTTATCTACGGCCCGGTATAGTCGGCGGGCCTCACAGCAATCGGAAAAACGTCCCGTGAACGCGGCTTTTGGCTTGAAACGCCTTGCGATTGCCGCCGCCGCCGTTATTGCGGCGGTGCTTATCAGCGTTATCGGCGTATCTTTGCTGCTGCCGGCGGCGTCGGTCCGCGATGCGATAAAGTCGGAAATTCGCGGTGTGACCGGTCTCGATCCGGTGCTCGGCAACGATATCTCATTGTCGCTGTTTCCATCGGGAAGCGTGCGCTTCCACAACGTCGTGCTTGCCAATCAACCGACCGGCGAGCCGGCCGTCGCCGCGGACGAATTGGTCGCCCGACTGCGATACTTTCCGCTGTTAGCGGGCCGCATCGAAATCGCCGACGTGACGCTGGTGCGTCCGACCATCAAGGTCGCCTTCTCGGCCGCGGGCGAATCCAATTGGTCGGGCCTGATTTCATCGCTCGCCCGCGGGCTTGCACCGCAGTCCGAGCGCGGCGCCGCTTTCTCCGAAATCGGCATTCAGGATGGCACCGTCATTCTCTATGACGCTCGCAGTGACGCGACCGAACGGCTGGAAGATCTCGAGTTTCAGGTGGCGTGGCCTTCGATCTCGCGCAGCTTCGGCGCCAATGGCCATTTCACCTGGCACAAGGAGAAAGTCGAAGCGAGCCTTACGCTGAGCGATTTTCTGGCGGCGCTGACCGGTGACCGTTCCGGTCTCAAGATCCGGCTGTCCAGTGCGCCGCTCACGCTTGCTTTCGACGGTTCGGCAAGCGACGAACCGACGCTCAAAGTCCAAGGCACGCTCGGCGTGGAGGCGCCATCGCTCCGCGAGGCGCTGCGGTGGATCGGCAATGACCGGCTGCCGTTTGGCGGCTTTGGCCGATTTGCCCTGCGCGCGCAAAGCGACATCGGTGGGCGCGTGGCATCGCTCTCCAATGTCAATGTCGAGCTCGACGGCAACAGCGCGGAAGGCGCGCTCACCGTATCGACCGGCCCGCACCGGCTGGTGCAAGGCACGCTGGCGTCCGACACGCTCGATCTGACGCCCTATGTTTCCGGAATTCGGCTGCTCGAGCGCAACGAACGCAACTGGAGTCAGCTGCCGATTACGCTCGATGGCTTCAACGACCTAAGTCTCGACCTGCGGCTCTCAGCCGCCAACATCAAAATATCCACCGCCCGATTGGGCCGCACCGCCGTCGCCGCCACGATGCGCGAGAAGAAACTCAATATCACTGTCGGCGAATCGCAGGCCTTCGGCGGAGTTGCCAAAGGCACGCTCGGTCTCGCCAGCGCCGACGGCGGCGTTGCCGCGACCGCGCATATGCAGTTCGCCGACGTCGATCTGGATAATTGTCTCGGGCAGGTTTTCGGGCTGCATAAGGTCGAAGGCCGCGGCACATTGACGGTCAATCTCGAGGGTGGTGGCGACTCGGTCCTGGCCGTCACCCATGGCCTCAATGGCACCGCCGTGCTGAATGCGAGCGCCGGCGCGTTGACTGGCATTAATATCGAACAACTGCTGCGCCGCCTGGAGCGCCGCCCGCTCTCGGGCAGCGGCGACTTCCGCAGCGGCCGCACGCCGTTCGATCAGCTCGTCATAAACCTCAAGGTCAACCAAGGTCTGGTCTCCATTGACGACATGCGCGTCGTCGGCCCGTCGGTTCGCCTCGCTGTTGCCGGTCAGGCCTCGGTGCCGACCCGCGATCTCGATCTCAAAGGCGTGGCCACGCTGATCTCCACCGCCAGTGCCGATCAATTCGAACTGCCGTTTGTGGTGCAAGGCCCGTGGGATGATCCAATCATGCTGCCGGATGCGCAGAGTCTGATCCGGCGCTCCGGGGCAGCCGCGCCGCTTCTCGGCGGCGGCAAGCCGTTAAATGCCGGCGATGCGGTGCGTTCGGTCATCGATCAATTGATGGCCACCCCGCAAACGCCGGCGGCATCGCCCGCCGCCACCCCGGCCGCGGCGCCCAGCGCGCCGCACTCCATGCAGTAAGCAAAACACACCCGCGAGCGCGGCACATCGCACGCGCGGCAATCAGGGTTGGACGCGCGCCGGCGCGCCGCGCGACGCGCTGAGCTTGGTGAGGATCGAAGCCGCGATCACGGCCAGTCCGACCACAGCGACGACGATGCTGCAGACCGCGTTCATTTCCGGGCTGACGCCGAGACGCACCTCCGAATAGATGCGGATCGGCAACGTCGTTGCGCCGGGGCCGGTGGTGAAACTGGCAATGACCAAGTCGTCAAGCGAAAGCGCAAAAGCGAGCATCCAGCTCGCCGCGATTGCCGGGAAGATCAGCGGCAAGGTGACCAACACAAAAGTCTGCGCCGGAGATGCGCCGAGATCCATCGCGGCTTCTTCCAGGTTCAGGTCGAAATCGACGAGCCGGGATTGAACGATAACGGCAACGAAGCACGTCGCCATCGTGGTATGTGCGATGACCACGGTCCAAAACCCGCGATCGATCGAAACAGCCACAAACAAAAGCAGCATGGACAGGCCGGTAATGACCTCGGGCATGACCAATGGCGCATAAATCATCGCGGCGAACGGCAGCCGGCCGCGAAAGCGGCCGAACCGGACCAGCGCCACCGCGGCGAGCGTGCCCAAGAACGTGGCGGTGAACGCCGAGATGAAGGCCACCCGAAAGCTGATCGATGCCGCTTGGAGAAGCGCTGCGTCCTGCGCCAGCACGGCATACCAGCGCATCGACCAGCCGCCCCACACGGCCACCAGGCGCGAGGCATTGAACGAATAGACGACGAGAATGACGATCGGCAGGTACAAAAACCCGATGCCGAGAATTAGCGCCGCGATGTTGAAGGCGGACAGCTTGCGCATCTTAATCGCGCTCCATGCCGCGCATGGTCTGATGCTGGAAAACCACGATCGGCGTGACCAAAAGGCAGACCAGAACGACGGCGACGGCTGCGGCGGTCGGCCAGTCCTTGTTGGAGAAAAATTCGCTCCAGATCGCCTGCCCGATCATCGCGGTCTGTGAGCCGCCGAGCAGATCGGGAATGACGAATTCGCCGACGATCGGGATGAAGCAGAGCAACGAGCCTGCGATCACGCCCGGCGCCGACAATGGCAAGGTGACGGCCCAGAACGTCCGCCATCGCGGGCAGCCGAGATCCGCGGCGGCCTCAAGCAACGATTGGTCGAGCTTCTCCAACGCCGCATAGAGCGGCAGAACCATAAACGGCAGGTAGGAATAGACGATGCCGATATAGACCGCGGTATTGGTCGATAGCCACGCCGGCGGCTCGCGTACGATGTGCAGCGCCAGCAACAGCTGATTGAGCGGCCCGTCGTGCTGCAGGATGTTCATCCACGCATAAATGCGAATCAGGAACGATGTCCAAAACGGCAGAATAACGAGCACCACCAGGACGGCCTGCAGGCGCGGTGGGGTGCGCGTAATCGCATAAGCGATGGGGTAGCCGATCACCAGCAGCAGCAGCGTGGAAAACGCCGCGATCTGCAGGCTCTTCATGTAGGAGACGACATAAAGCGGGTCGGAGCCGAGGAAGACGTAATTGTCCAGCGACAGGCTGGCAAAAAACGATCGCACGCCGCTCCAGCCGGCCGACAGATCGAAGACTGGCGTGTAGGGCGGCTGCGCAATCGCGCTCTGCGACAAGCTGATCTTGAGCACGATTAAAAATGGCAGCAAAAAAAATGCGACCAGCCACGCGTAGGGCAGCCACAGAACGATACCGGCAAGACGCGAGCGCTGCGGCTGCGGGCTCATGCGGCTCTCGCTCCGCTCATCGAGTCAACACGATTGCCGCTTCCGGCGCGAAACTAAGCCACACCTGATCGTTCCAGCTAATCCCGCGCGCGGTGAGCGGCCCGATATTAGCAATTGCCGCTTGCAGCGGCACGCCGGCCTCGGTGCGCAGCTTATAAAGCGACAAGTCGCCGAGATAACCGATATCGACCACGGTAGCGAGCACGCAGTTCTCCGCATTGGCGCGTTGCGTCGGCTCGACTGCGCACGGGATGAGGCGGATCTTCTCCGGCCGCACCGCGACCCACACCGTCGCGTTGGGCTCGGCGTCGATCTTTCCCGTGATGCGCAGCCGGCCCAATGCCGTCCCTTCGATCGTACCCGCGGCGTCGCCGACGCGGCCCTCGAACAGATTGATGGTGCCGATGAAGTCGGCGACCCAGCGCGAATTCGGTTGCTCGTAAATTTCAGCTGGCGGTGCCACCTGCATCAGGCGGCCACGATCCATGACTGCGATCCGGTCGGCCACCGTCATCGCTTCGCTCTGGTCGTGGGTAACGATGACGAATGTGAGGCCAAGCCGGCGCTGCAAGTCCATCAGCTCGAATTGCGTCTCGCCGCGCAATTTTTTGTCGAGCGCCGCCATCGGCTCGTCGAGCAACAGCACCCGAGGCCGCTTGACCAGCGAGCGTGCAAGCGCGACGCGCTGACGCTGACCGCCGGACAATTCGTGCGGCTTGCGGCGGCCGAAATTTTCAAGCTTGACCAGCGCCAGCATATCGGCGACGCGCGAGGCGATTTCAGACTTCGGCAAGCCCTCTTGCTTGAGGCCGAAAGCGATATTGGCCTCGACGGTCAGGTGCGGGAACAAGGCATAGGATTGGAACATCATGTTGACGGGGCGGCGATGCGGCGGCACCGGCCCAAGATCGACACCGTCGAGAAGAATGCGGCCGGAGCTCGGCTTCTCAAATCCGGCAATGAGCCGCAACAGCGTGGTCTTGCCGCAACCTGAAGGGCCAAGCAGCGCGAAGAATTCGCCTTGAAAGACATCAAGCGAGAGTTGGTCGACCGCGGTGAACTCGCCGAAGCGCTTGCTGACGGCCTCAATGCGCAATAGCGGCTGTAAATTGCGTTCGGCCCAAGGCGCGAAGCCCCGTTTCGCGAAGCCCCGTTTCGCAAATCCCGAACTCGCCGCCATAGTCGCCATCGATCGTCCACGCGTGCGTGTGCTAGTGCCGCCGCCACGCTAATGCATTTTCACGATTCTCGGAAACAGCGCCGGCGGCGAAGCCATCCCCGCTCATACCCGCGCCGCTCATGCCCGCGCTGTCGCGTTCGCCTCGGCCATGAAGCGTTCGAGCGCCGCCGTCTGCTCCGGAGAGAACCGCAGTCCGAGCTTCGAACGCCGCCACAGCACATCGTCCGCAGTGCGCGCCCATTCCTTGCGCATCATATAGCGCACTTCGGCGGCGGTAAGATCGGCGCCGAAACACGTGCCCAAATCCTCCGCTCGGCTGATATTCTCAAGCACGCGCTCGACACGGCTGCCATAGGCTCGCACCAGCCGCCTAGCGTGCCCTGCTCGCAGGAACGGCCAAGTTCGCAACGTGCGTTCAACCAGCGTTTCGAGCCCGTCATAAACGAAATCGCCGCCCGGCAAATGGCTTTGCGCCGTCCACGGCCGCGAATGCGGGAAAAAGTGCCGCAAGCGCGCCAACACTTGTTCGGCAAGACGCCGATAGGTCGTCATCTTGCCGCCGTAGACCGTGAGCAGCGGCGCTTCGCCGTAGCGCTTCTCCAGGATCAGTTCGTAATCGCGACCGACATCTTGGGCCTTGCGCGCGCCATTGTCATAAAGCGAGCGCACACCGGCAAACGCCCAAACGACGTCGGCAGCGCCAATCTCGGTCCGGAAATATTCATTGGCGACCCGGCACAGATAATCGATCTCTTCGCCACTCGGCGCTGCGGTCGAAGGGTCGCCGGCGAACATCTGATCGGTGGTGCCGATCAGCGTGAAATCGCGCTCGAACGGAATGGCGAAAACAACCCGCCCATCGGCAGCCTGCAAGATGTATGCGCGATCGTGATCGTAAAGCCGGCGCACCACGATGTGGCTTCCCTTGTCGAGCCTCAGGCGATGCTGCGGCTCTTGGCGCATTGCGGTCTCAGCGAATATTTCGTTCCAGGCTCCGGTGGCGTTGATCAGGATTCGGGCGGTCACGACATCGCGCTGACCGCGCGCGATGAGAACAAGCCGCCAGCTGTCGCCGCGCTCTGCCCGCACACAGCGGGTGCGAGTGCGGAT
Source organism: uncultured Alphaproteobacteria bacterium (assembly GCA_963816295.1). Classification (GTDB taxonomy): domain Bacteria; phylum Pseudomonadota; class Alphaproteobacteria; order Rhizobiales; family Xanthobacteraceae; genus BOG-931. The sequence continues at coordinate 148,525 of CAWFJS010000001.1, forward strand.
GACGGCGCCACGCTCCGCGGCATCCACAGCATTGAGCACGACGAGCCGCGCGTCGTCGGCAAAGCAATCGGAATATTCGAAGGCATGGTGAAACCGGACTTTGAGCGGCAGCCCCGCCTCGTCGGTGACGAGATCGAGTTCACGCGTGCCGGGCAGAATGTTGCGCCAACCGATCCAATCGTAAAGCACAAGCCCGAGCCGCAGCAGTAACGCCGAGCGCCGCACTTCATTGATCGGCAAGACGAACCGCATCGGCCGCACCAGGTGCGGCGCGGCGCGCAACAGCGCTTCGCGCTCGCGCAAGGCCTCGTGCACCAGGCGAAACTGGCCGTGTTCGAGATAACGCAAGCCCCCGTGGATGAGTTTGGAGGAGGCCGAGGACGTACCGGAGGCGAGGTCGTTTTGCTCGATCAAAACCGTGCGCAGGCCGCGGCCGGCCGCATCCCGCGCAATTCCGGTGCCATTGATACCGCCGCCGACAATAGCCAGATCAAAATCAGCCACTGCGCCTCCCAGGCCGGGGAATATCGAAGGCCAACCGCGATCTTGCCTCAGGTGCAAGATGGGTGATTATCTCGGAATGGATACTACGCATGGACTTTCGCAATCGTCATGTCATTGTTACCGGTGGCGCGGGCGCGCTCGGCACCGCGGTAGTGGCACGGCTGATCGAGGCGGGCGCGGTCTGTCACGTGCCCTGCCTTAACGAGGCGGAGGCCGCGCGCTTTCGTTTGCGCGATCACAAGCAAGTCACGGTCATCGTCACCGGATCGCTCACCGACGAGGCGGCGATCGAAAAGCTTTATCGCGGAGTGACGCCGCTCTGGGCTTCGATCCATACCGTCGGCGGCTTTGCCGCCTCGGCTTTGCGCGATACTGACTTGGCGACGATCCGCCAGCAGATCGAGATGAACCTCATCAGCTGCATCTTGTGCTGCCGCGCCGCGGTCCGCGCCATGACGGACGCCGGCGGCCGCATCGTCAACGTCGCCGCGCGACCGGCGCTGGAATGGCGAACCGGCGCCGGCATGACCGCCTATACCGCCAGCAAAGCCGGCGTGGCGGCGCTGACCGCGGCGCTCGCCGAGGAAGTCGCCAAGGCCGGCATCCTGGTCAATGCGGTCGCGCCGTCGATCATGGACACGCCGGCCAATCGGCAAGCCATGCCGAAAGCCGATTACGGGCTGTGGCCGAAGGTCGAAGAGGTGGCGGCGACGATCGCGTTTCTGGCTTCGCCCGAAAACCTGGTCACGCGCGGCGCCATCGTTCCGGTCTACGGAAAGTCGTAGCAAGTGCGCATAACCCGCTCGTCCCCGCTTAAGGGCAAACGAGCGGAAGTGCGGCGAAGTCGCCTAATATCCCGGCCACAGCCCAGGCGTTGCCAGTTCGAGCAAATGGCCGTCCGGATCGCGGAAATAAATGCTGTCGCCGCCGCGCGGCCAATGGGTGCGGCCTTCGATCGCGACACCGGCCTCGTTGAGGCGGCTTTCCCAAACTTGTCGTTCCTCCGCGGCGATGGAAAAAGCCACGTGGACCGGACCATGCCCGTCGTGCGGCGGAATGGTGCCGCCAGGAAGATGCACGGTTTGCAGCGAGTGGCCGCGCAGAAACAACAGCAGCACGCCGTGATGACCGACATCGTAAGCGCAAAGCCGAGGATCGCGATAAATGCTGTTCAGGCCAAGAACCTGTTCATAGAACGGACAGGCGCGCTCGAATGCCTCGACGTAGAGAACGGTTTCCAACACGCCGAGGAGAGAAGGCATCTGCCGTTTCCGTTTCCCCATGCGGCGGTGTTCGCCGGCGCCGGCGTGACGAGAAAATAATCCAAGCTATCCCGCGACTGGAACGATTTCGTGCTCCGGCATGGTCACCAACCGGGTCACGGCGCTGGCGGCGACCAGCGCGCGCTGTTGCGCATAGGCCTCGTGATTGCGCTCGATATAATCGAGGTCGTAGCGATAATTCACCATTAAGCCATAGGATTGTTTCAGCGCCCGCTCCGACGTATCGGCCAGCCAATCGAGCCGCTCGAGCCGCGCGCCATTACCGAGATGGAATCGGGCCACCGCGTCGACCGGCAAGCCGCGGCCATTGCGGGCGCGCAGGTAATACCATGCGGCGGCGCGAAGGAACGGCTCGCGCATTCGTTCGGCAATTTCGGGCGTGCGCCACCAGCCGTCGGCGTCGAGCGCGGCAAGCGCCCTTCGGTCGGCGTCGTCGATCGCGGCAGAACCGCTTTTGGCGCGCTCGCGGTTGAGCCATTCGGCGAAATTTGGCGCCGGCGACAGTGTCACAAAGGTGCCGACGCTGGGAATATCGCGTGAGAGCTCCTCGACCACCTGCTTGATCAGAAAATGACCGAACGTCACGCCGGTCAGGCCGCGCTGACAATTGGTGATCGAATAGAACACCGCGGTGGTCGCGCGCTTCGGTTCCACCGGATCGCGCTTGTCGGAGAGGATCGGTGCGATTGCGCCGGGAATTGCACGGGTCAGCGCCACTTCCACGAAAATCAACGGCTCATCGACAAGCGCTGGATGAAAGAAGGCATAGCAGCGGCGATCCGGCGGATCGATGCGCCGGCGCAAATCGGCCCAGTCCCTGATCTCATGCACCGCTTCGTAGCGAATGATCTGTTCCAGGACCGATGCCGAAGTCGACCAATCGATACGGCGCAGGACCAGAAAGCCGCGATTGAACCATGACGAGAACAAATGGACGAAATCGTTGTCGACGACTGCGAGATCGTCGCGATGATCCATGGCATCGAGCAACTGTTCGCGCATGCGCACCAATGCCGCGGTACCGCCGGGCGCGAGATTGAGCCGGCGAAACAATTCGAGCCGCCGCGGTTCGCTGGCGGCGTGAAGATCGGCCGCGGTTTCATCCGACGGCGATTGGCGCCAGGCGGCGATGGCGCGATCGATGCGCGGTTGATCGTGACCGAAGGTTCTGGCCAGCGATTCGAAGAAGGCAATGCGCGGCCCGGTCGTCATCTCGGCGTAACCCGCCAAAATTTCCTGCGCCAGCGCCACGCCGGAGGCCTCGCCGCGGCCGGACAGCAAATCCTCGCACAATTCGATCAGGCCAGCCGAACGTTCATGCGCCGGCTCGCGCCGCTCGCGTTTGATCAGCGCGCGACTGCGGTCGGCGATGCTTTGCAACATCTCGCTGAAGAAAGTGGTGTTCACCGCGTCATCCCGTACGGCAAGACTTAGCTAATGCCGCGATACTCTAATAACAAGCTGGTTAAAGCCCTGTAGACAAAGCGGCGCCGCTTGGGCAGTTAAGCGCCGGCGCGGCAGCGGCCGCGCGGCTTGTGGAGTTGATCATGCCGGGCCCCTTGGCTGGATTGCGCGTACTCGAACTTGCCCGCATTTTGGCCGGCCCCTGGGCCGGACAGATCCTCGCCGATCTCGGCGCCGACGTCATTAAGGTCGAACGCACCGGCGGCGGCGACGATACCCGCGCCTGGGGCCCACCCTTCGTACCGGCGGCCGACGGCGGCCATCTTGATGCGGCCTATTTTCATTGCGCCAACCGCGGCAAGCGTTCGATCGAGCTGGATTTCACCACCGCCGATGGCCAGCGGCTCGTCAAGAAGCTCGCCGCGCGTTCCGATGTGCTGATCGAAAACTTCAAGGTCAGCGGCTTGGTCAAATTCGGTCTCGACTACAAAAGCCTCGGCCCGGCCAATCCGCGATTGATCTATTGTTCGGTCACCGGTTTTGGGCAGACCGGGCCATCCGCCGCGCGCGCGGGTTATGACCTGATGGCGCAGGGCATCGGCGGCATCATGGGCATGACCGGCGCGGCCGACGGCCCGCCGACGCGCGTCGGCGTGCCGATTTCCGATATCTTCTCCGGCGTCTACGCCACGATCGGGATTCTTGCGGCTTTGGTGCGGCGCGAAAAAACCGGACGCGGCGGTTATGTCGATGCGGCGCTCGTCAATTCCACGGTCGGCACGCTCGCCTTCCAGGCGCTCAACTATCTCGTCTCGGGAGAACTTCCCAAGCGCATCGGCAATGCGCATCCGAACCTCGTTCCTTATCAGGAGTTCCCGGTGTCCAACGGCCGCGTCATCATCGCCACCGGCAACGATGCGCAATTCGTCAAGCTGTGCGGCATTCTCGGCGCGCCGGAGCTCGCACAAGCCGAGGCCTACAAGGACAATAAAGGCCGCGTCGCGCATCGCGCCGAACTGGTCGGCAAACTGTGCGCGCTCACCTCACGGATGAAGCGCGAAGAGCTTCTGGACAAGCTGGAAGCCGCCGGCATACCGGCTGGTCCGATCAACGATCTGCAACAGGTGTTCGCCGACCCGCAGGTCGTCCATCGCGGCATGCGGCTTGAACTGAAAAGCCCGGCGGCAAAGAGCGGCATCATTCCCGGCATCCGCACGCCGATCATGCTGGACGGAGCACCGATGGCGTCGGAGCGGCCATCGCCTCGGCTTGGCGAGCACACCGCCGAGATTTTGCGCGAGCTCGGCGAGGGTTGATTTCACTTTGTTGTTTCTCGCAACTTGATCGGCGCAAAGTGAGTTCAATCGTTCTCGCGATGCGTCTTCGCATCCGAGCTATGAAAAGTCATTCTCAGAAGCCGTCACCACCGAGCTTGACCCGGTGGTCCATGCTGATGCGTCGCGCCCGAGCGCCGGTGGAAAGCGCTGCGCGAGCGAAGCTTCTGCATGGATGCCCGGCATAGGCGAGCGAAACGACGCTGTTCTACGAACGGCTATGCCCGGGCATGACGAAGGAAGAACGAAAGAAAAGATTCGGAGGCGAAACGCCGACAGACGCAATTTCAGTATTTTGCCGTGCCGACGGGCACGGCCGCGCCTCAAACGTGAGGCGCACATCTATCGGCGTTCCACCGCGGTTCTCGTCCCAAGGAGTGTTTCATCGCAAGGGACTCAGCCTCAGGCCAGGCTTCCTGGGACGCGGCGGAACACGTTTTGCGTGTCCTTTGAGCGGGTGTTACCCGCCCCTGCCTGTCCCAGTCCAGCGATAGCACCTCGCGCTCCGGTCGTAGTGCCGGAGAGATGATGCCCAAAGCCGCCCGGGAGCGGGTTGCAAGTTCGCCCGCGGGCACCGCACTCGCCCGCGCGATCCGGGAATGCCTCCCAGGCCGCGTCTGAGAAGGGCGAGGTTCAATGTAATTGAAACGGTGACGTATGTCAATGAAAATGAGACGAAATCTTCTCGCCTCCGACCGAATATTTCCGCTTGTGAAGTAGACCGGACCTTCCGGGCCCGAGCATCCATCGCGAACGACCCACAGGCGACATCAACGAAGCCCGAAATTCCTGTGGCGTGGGAGCCATGCGACAGCCGATGGCCTCGGCTCGGCTTTGTAGTTTACAATTTCAGGCCGAGGGTCTCCCGGGGGGCGTTAGCCATGGAGATCTACATGAATATCATCAGGGATCGTCGGGAAGTTCTTGCCGCCTCGGCAGCCGTGACCATCAATGCCGCCGTAGCCCAACTCGGTTTGACAGGCTCAGTGGCAGCGCAAAGCCAATCGTCGGGTCTGCCGGCGATTAAGCCTGGAACGAACACTTCGTTCGCACCGCTCAAGCAGATTGAGGCCGGGGTCCTCGATATCGGCTATGCCGAAGCCGGCCCCGCGAATGGCGCTCCTGTCATTCTGCTGCACGGCTGGCCTTACGACATCTACAGTTTTGTTGATGTCGCTCCTGCATTGGCCTCGGCAGGCTATCGCGTGATAGTGCCCTACATCCGCGGCTACGGCAGTACGCGCTTTCTCTCAAGCGAGACGATGCGCAACGGCCAGCCGTCCGCGGTTGCAGTCGACATGATCGCTTTGATGGATGCGCTCAAGATCGAGAAGCCGATCCTCGCTGGCTTCGATTGGGGAGCCCGCACCGCCAACATCATCGCGGCGCTGTGGCCCGAACGCTGCAAAGCCCTAGTCTCGGTGAGCGGTTATCTGATCGGCAGCCAAGAGTCGGGCAGGATGCCGCTACCACCCAGCGCCGAGCTGCAATGGTGGTACCAATTTTACTTTGCCACCGATCGCGGCCGCGACGGCTATGACAAATACCGGCACGATTTTTCGAAGCTGATTTGGCGGCTGGCTTCGCCAAAATGGAACTTCGACGATGCCACCTACGATCGTAGCGCGGCGGCGTTCGACAATTCAGATCACGTCGCCGTTGTCATCCACAATTACCGCTGGCGTCTCGGCCTCGCCGAAGGCGAACCGAAATATGACGATTTGGAAAAGCGGCTTACACAGGCGCCAGTCATCACGGTCCCGACCATCACGCTCGAAGGTGACGCCAATGGCGCACCGTACCCGGACCCCGCTTCTTACGCCAAAAAATTCTCCGGCAAATACGAGCACCGGACCATCATGGGCGGCATCGGTCACAATCTACCGCAGGAAGCCCCGCAAGCTTTTGCCCAAGCGGTGGTCGATGTCGCCAAAGCTTAACCAGTGTGCTTTTAGGGCCAAGCAGACATTCCCGCTGCGCTAGGGAATGGCCAAACCCGCGCCGCGAACATCGTTTGCTAAGCTAAACAAATGCGGGATTTTGGAGAGTATTTGCTAGCTTACCGAATCTATGTCTCGGCCAACCGTAAATAGCTGTTGTGCGCTAGCGTACTACTGAAGCGTCTGTATCGAATGGAGACGCGGCCATGTCAGCAAACTTTCGCTCATCAATCGCCTCGCACGTGGCAGCGACTGCAGTCGGCGCCGTTGCCGCGACAGCATATCTGACTGTCTATTCAGCCAGCCCGCAATCGATCGCAGACTACATCTCAGCGATCTGCGCTAAGTCGTTCGGTTCCGCGCCTGCCGCGGAGGCTCCGTACCTTGCCGAGAATGTCAGCGCGATGACAAAGATGATGATCGACATGGGTATCAGGCCGTCAGGCGATGTCGACGCCGATTTTGTGGCGATGATGGTGCCGCACCATCAGGGCGCCATTGAGATGGCGCAGGCTGAATTGCGTTACGGACGTAATGAGCCACTCCGGCGTATGGCTCAGGAAATCATCGTCACCCAGCTGCAAGAGATCACTGCGATGCGGTTGTCGCTTGGCCAAACCTTGCCGCCCTCCGTACCGTCGCCCGATCAGATCCCACCTGCGGCGATAAACGATTCGAAATCCGGAAATGCAGCCCCGGTAAAGGAGCCGTGATATGCGACGCAACGTAATACTGGCCGTTCTGTTAGTTGCGACGGGTCTTGTCGGTGTCCGCCATGCCGTCGCCGGACAGGCTCCCGCGGCCGCGGCCGACCCCGATATTCCCATCAGCCATCAAGATCGCGTCTATTCCGCCGAACAGTACTCGAACACCGTCTCCGTCACCGATCCCGTCGACAACAAGCTCGTTGGTACCATTCGCCTTGGCGATCCATTGCCTGCCAATCTCAGCCCGCTCTACAAGGGCCAATTGTTGGTGCACGGCATGGGGTTTTCGCCTGATCATCGCACCATCGCGGTTGTCGCAATCGGTTCGAATGCGGTGAACTTCATCGATACCGCGACCAACAGCGTGAAGCACATTACTTACGTTGGGCGCTCCCCGCACGAAGCGTTCTATACGATGGATGGCAAAGAGGTGTGGGTTGTCGTCCGCGGCGAGAATTACGTCTCCGTACTCGACGGCACGACTTACGAGGAAAAGACGCGGATCATCGTTCCCAACGGTCCGGGTATGACTATTTTCTCGCCCGACGGCAAATACGGCTACGTCTGCTCCTCGTTTACACCTGAGACTGAAGTCATCACCGTCGCCGATCACAGAATTGTCGGCAAGGTTCCGCAAGCTAGCCCGTTCTGTCCCAACATCGCCGCGACGCCCGACAGCAAGCAGGTCTGGTTTACCCTGAAAGACACCGGCAAGACCCAAGTGTTCGATGCGCAACCGCCATTTGCGCTCTTAAAAACCCTCGATACCGGTCCGATCACCAACCATGTCAATATCGTGCGCAATGCCAACGGCATGTTCGCCTACGTCACGATCGGCGGGCTCAACGAAATTAAAGTGTTTCGCACTGATAATTTCGAGCAGGTCGCAACCATCCCAGTAGGCAAGTTACCGCACGGCATCTGGCCATCCGGGGACGGTACGCGGGTCTATGTTGGCCTCGAGAACGAGGACAAGGTGGCGGCGATTGATACGTTAAAGAACGCAGTGATCGCGACTAGTGCAATCGGGCAAGCTCCTCAAGCCCTCGTCTACGTTCCCAACGCCGTTTCCGCACCGAGCAACGACCATAATTCTGCAATGACGACGATGATGGTCGTCCCCGAAGGCCTCGGAACCAGCAACCTGCAGCCGCTCGGTGTAGCTGGCCAATCGACGGAGCTGTGGCTGGCGCCGCCGGGAGCAAAGAAAGAGGAGAAAGCGCTCACCAGCGTTTCGCTGTCGGATCAAGGATTGGTGCAAATGTTGGAGGCTGCGGTCACTGGGCTTGAGCCAGGAAAACCATATCTACTCGCGCTTGCGAGTGAGCCAGCGGGCACTGGCGTTCTAGAACCACTGCAAGGTTTCATGACCAACCCTGCGGGGGCAGCCATTGTCAATGCAATCGGACCAATCCGCCAGTTAGTGCGCGGCGAAGACAAAACCCCGCGTCGCTATCTGGTGATACTTCCTGGCACTCCCGATAACCACGGCGCTGCCGTTCAAGTCCAAAAGGAATGATGAGTCCTGACGCACCGACCACGGTCACATGATTTGCCGCAGTGCATGAGTCTGCTTGTGGCCCTTCGCTGCCATTGCAAAATGTCTGCAATTGGGGAAGACCGGAAACAATCCGACGCAACGGGTCACACCTTCGCCTCAAGAGCGACGAGGCTGGCCGACTGAACCCGATGTGTAAAGTTCCTGTACTTAACGGCGCCGACGGCGAGCGCCGCTGCTGCTACTGGCACTGCTAGCGCCACCCAACAGCGCCGCGCCGATCAGAATGCCGATGCCGAGCGCAACGCCCACGGTGAATAGCGGCCGCTGCTCAGCTTCGCTGGCGACGCGCGCCAGCGCATCGCTGCCGTATTTGGCGCCGAGGTCGAGCGCTTGATTGCTTAAGCGCCCGGCTTGACCGCCGGCGGCTTGGCCGCCTTTGCGGAAACGGTCCACCATCTCGCTCAAGATCGTGGAGATGGCGTCGCCGATTTGATCGCTCGCCGCAGCCGCGGCATCGGACGTTTGACGCCCGGCAATGCGGCCGATCTTCTCAAGTTCCGTCTCGACAGCGCCCAGATGCTTCTGGATGGCGGCAACGCTCGGAGCGAAATTCGATGTGCGATACTGTAACATGGTGCCTCGCGAAATCTTTAGATTGCGGTTAGGACCGCGACTTCGTCGCACCAACTTGTCAGTTGTGCGTTTAGTTCCGCGCGCGAGGCCAAGTGCGCAGAATTGAAACGGATCGCGCCCTTTGCGGCTCAGACCACCGCAGTCGGCGCCAAAGCATCGATATCGGTCACAACATCGATCACAGCGGGCCGTTCCGCCGCCAGCGCCTGAGCGAGCGCCGCCGGAAACGCGGAAGCCTGTTCGACGCGAATGCCGAGCGCGCCCATATCCTGCGCGATGCGCGCGAAATCGACCTTGCTGAAGGTCCACAATTCGCGCGCTTTCGTGGTCTGCTGTCCGCCATAGACACGATCGAAGCCGCGCTTGGATTGATTGCCGCCGCCGTTGTTGTTCACCACCGTCACCGCATTGATGTTCCAGCGCGCCGCGGTCTCCACTTCGGCGATGTGGTACCAAAAGCCGGCATCGCCGGTGAACGTGACCACCGGACGTTGCGGACAAGCGCATTTGGCGCCGAGGCCGGCGGGGAATGCCCAGCCGAGATGTCCCGCGCTGCGCATGTAGCTTTGCCGCGGCGAGGTCAGGTCGAACATGCCGCCCATCCACATGCCGGCGTGCCCCGTGTCGACGACGACGATGGCATCGTCGGGTACGTGGCGAGTAAGTTCATGGCACAGCCGCTCCGGCCGGATCGGCACCGCGTCGGAGGTGAGCGCCGGCTGATATTTCTTCTGCCACTCGGTGCAGATCATCTGCGCTTCGGCGATCCAGTTTTTGCGTTTGGCGGCACTGGTACGATCAGCCTGCGCCAGCATGCGCGCAAGCGTCGCTTTGGCATCGCCGTTGACCGCCGCGAGCAGCGGATAATTGCGGCCAAGCGTTTCCGGCTCGATGTCGATCTGGATTGCCGGCGTGCCGATCTTCGGCGCCGCCCAGAAATGGGTCGTCATGCCGCCAGTCTCGGTGCCGATGAAGCAGACGAGATCGGCGGCATTGACCACGCGGTTGGCGCTCTCGCGCGAATAGGTGCCGACCACCCCGGCCGCGAGCGGATGACTGCCGGGAATCGTATCCTTGCCGTTGAGCGAGGTCGCGACTGGAATCTGCAGCGCCTCGGCAAGCGCGACAAGCTCGGCGGCGGCGCCGGAAGCGCGTACGCCGCCGCCGGCGACGATCACCGGCCGCTTTGCCTCCTGCAGGATCTTCAACGCCGCGCGCACGCTCGCTTCATCGGGCTCGGGACGAAAAGCCGGCACGCGGGCAAATTGCGGCTCGACCAGCGGCTCCATGTCGGCTTCCTCGGCATCGATCTGGCCTTCATTGCCGCGAAATTGTAAGTGCACCGGGCCGGGACAGCCGGTCACGGCCGTGCGGAAGGCCTGGCGCACCATGTCCGGAAAGCGCGCGACATCATCGACGGTGGCGTTGAACTTGGTCACCGGCTCGAACGCCGGCATGTCGTCGATCTCCTGATAAACCTTGCGGAATTTTGTTTTCGGTTCGCGGCCGCCGGTCATCGCGATCACCGGCGCATGCGCAAGCCAGGCATCGCGCAATCCGGCGGCGAGATTGAGCGCGCCGATCACCTGCGCCATGCAGATACCGGGCTTGCCCGAAGCGCGGGCGTAGCCGTCGGCCATGTAGGCGGCGGCTTTCTCGCCATGCACGTGCAGGCGTTTGATGTCGGTGCGGCGCTCCATTTCGGCGAAAGTGGTGCGCAAGACGGCGGGCACATGAAACACATGCGTGACACCATAGCCTTTGAGCATGTCGGCGAGGCATTGCGCCCCGCTCATTTTGCGATTGTGTCCGAGCTGCATTCTTTCCCTCAGGCAGAATCAAAACTTATAAAGCCAAGTCTTTCCAAAGCGCGTCATTGCGAGCGAAGCGAAGCAATCCACACGGCTGCCTGGAGGGCTGGATTGCTTCGTCGTTTCGCTCCTCGCAATGACGGGTTGTTTCATCAAAACGAAACCAAACTTCGAGTTCTGGATCCTACTAATCGTCGAACACGGCAACCGCGCGGATCGGCGAGCCAGTGCCCTCGCGCCATTTTAGCGGTAGGCCGATGAACTGAAATTCGCCCTGCCCGAGCAGCGCCTCGAGATTGCACAGGCTTTCCATATGCGTGATGTCGAGTTCGAGGCAAGCTTTGTGCACCAGCGCATTGACTTTACCTTCCGGCCCCGGCCGCATCGAATCGATGCCGAAATGCACGATGCCCTGGCGCGCAAGCCATTCGGTTGCCGCGACATTGACGCCGGGATTGTCGGTCGAATAGGCCGCCGTCGGGAACGTGCGGGCGTGATGACCGGTGCAAAGGAGCACGGTGCCCTTTTTTGGAATCGGCACGCCCGCCTTCTTGACCGCGGCTTCCAGATCCGCCGGCGTGATCTCGGCGCGCGGCGCAATGTGGCGCAGATCGATACAGATGCCGCGCACGATGCAGTTCTCCAGCGGATATTTGTCGATCGGCGTGCCTCTTTTGCCGAAATGCCGCGGCGCGTCGATATGCGTGCCGCCATGATCCGGCATGGAGAAAAACATCACCATGTTGCCGTGGACATTGCCGGAATCGACGAAGGACTCTTCGTGGGTCTTCCAGATGCCGTGGATGATCGGCGGCTGCCCCGGATAGGACGGCGTACGATGAAAAAGCTCGCGGCTGAGATCGACGATCCGCATGCTCCCCCCCTTTAGCGTTTTCGCCGCTTCGCGGCTTATTGCGGCTTGAAGTCCATCGCCACGCCGTTGATGCAATAGCGCAGATGGGTCGGCGGCGGACCGTCTTCGAAAACGTGGCCGAGGTGACTGCCGCAGCGGCTGCAATGCACCTCGGTGCGGGCCATGCCGTAGCTGTCGTCGGTCGCCGTCTCTACCGCGCCCGGCTCGGGATCATTGAAGCTCGGCCAGCCGGTGCCGCTCTCGAACTTGGTCTTGGAGACGAACAGTTTTTGGCCGCAGCCGGCGCAGTAAAACGTGCCGGCGCGTTTTTCGTAATTCAGCGCACAGCTGCCCGGCCGCTCGGTGCCGTGCTCGCGCATGATGTGATACTGCTCGGGGGTGAGGATTTTGCGCCATTCCGCTTCGGTATGGCTGACAGGATAGTGCTTGGTGTCCAGATTGGTGCTCATGTTGGTACTCATGTCGGTACTCATGTGGGTATTCATGGCGGTATGCCGTACTCGATATGGATCTTGATAAACGTAATCGATGTATGGCAATGCGCAATCCCACATCCACCGGCCACAATCGCATCGCGCTCACCGCGGTCGCCGCCCAGCTTGGCATTATGTTTATCGGCGCGATCCTGCCGACGCCACTCTATCCGCTGTACCGCGAAGCCTTTGGATTCTCCGGCGTCACATTGACGCTGATCTATGCGACCTATGTTCTCGGCAATCTCACCGCGCTCCTGTTCTTCGGCCGCCTCGCCGACCAGGTCGGACGGCGATCGGCGAGCCTGCCGGCTGTTGCTGTCGGCATTGCCAGCGCCGTCATCTTTGCCGCGGCGCAAAGCACCGGATGGCTGTTCGTGGCGCGCGGCGTCAGCGGTTTCTCGACCGGTCTTGCGTCCGGCGCTGCCACCGCCTGGATCGCCGAACTTTATGCGGGGAGCGACAAGAGCCGCGCCGCCCGCGTCGCATCGGCGGCGAATTTCTTCGGCTGCGCCGCCGGGCCGTTGATGGGCGGCTTATTCGCGCAATTCGCCTTTGCGCCGCTGCGGCTTTCCTACTTTGCCTATCTCATTCTCCTGTGCGGCGCCGCGGGCGCAATCTTGCTGCCGCGCGAAACCGTGATGCAGCCGAAACCCCTCGGCGACATCGACCTTCGCCCGCGCATTGGCGTGCCGCCGGGAATCCGGCTGCAGTTCATTTCACCCGCCGTGACCGGCTTTGCCACCTTTTCGCTGATTGGCTTCTATTCGGCGCTCATCCCCAGTCTCCTCGGCGAGACGCTGCATCAATCCGCGCCGCTCGTGGCCGGCGGCGTCGTCTGCGAATTGTTCCTGATCGCCGCTGTGGCGATCCTGATCAGCGGCAAATTCGCGAGCCAAACCGCTACGCTCACTGCGTTGCTGCTGTTGCCGCCAAGCGTGTGGATTCTGGTCGGAGCGGAAATCGCCCACTCGCTGGCGCTGCTTTTTTTCGCCGCCGCGCTGGGCGGTCTCGCCGGCGGCCTTGGCTATCGCGGCAGCCTGGAAGTGATCAATCGCATCGCGCCCGCCGACCGGCGCAGCGAAGTTGTTTCCAGCTATATGATCGCGCTGTTCGCCGGCAATTCGGTGCCGGTGATCGGCATCGGTTTTCTAGCTGCCGCCACAACCGCGCTGACGGCACACGCCATCTTTGCCGCGGTGCTTACTGTGCTCGCCGGTGTCGCGATGCTGACCGGCTTGAAATTCCCGCCGGAGAAGTGACGCCTGCGGTGCCACTCACTTGATCGCCAGCGGATTGGTCGGCGAACCGACCGCGCCGGTGATCGGGATCGCCGGCGCCACGAACATGAATTCGTAAGTACCGTCGGCGGCGCAATCCTCGGCAAGATCTTTGACGTAAAAAATCTCGCCCATGGTCATGCCCATGATCGGGATCGTGATCCAGTGCCACGGCTGATTGATGCCGCCCTCGGTATTGTTCGGCCGCACTTCGCAGCCCCAGGTATCGCTGGCGAGCGCGGCCAACTCGGTGCGCGCGACGAATTCCAGCGTCTCGAAAGCGAAGCCCGGCGCGTCACCGCCGGGATAGCCGTCCCAGCTTTTGGCCTTGAGGCAGCGCTCCATCTGTCCGGTGCGCACGATGATGTAATCGCCGCGCTTGAATTCGACTTTCTGTTTTTTTGCCGTCAATTCGAGATCGGCGCAGGTGATGCCGTAGCCGTCGTCCAAGCAGTCCTTGCCGAGCGCGCGGGCGACGTCGAGAAAGACGCCACGGCCGACCATCTTGCTCTTGGTTTTCTCAATGCCGCATTTCTGGGCGCCGAACGACGACACCTCGCGGCAGTCGTAGCCGTTCCACATGTAGTTCTCATAAAACACGTGACCGAGGCCGTCCCATTGCGTGCCGCATTGCAGCGGCATCACCACCATGTCATCGGCGGCGCGGATGCCGCGCTTATCGAGCGCGCCGGCATAGGCGTCCGTGCCGGTGCGCAGCATCGTGTGCAACGGATTGATGCGGCCGAGCGCCGGATAAGAGGTCTTGCCGCCCTGCGGGCCGTTATTATCGAAATTGAGCGCGAGCGAGATCACCTTGCCCTTTTTCACGAGCTTCGCTGCGGCGACGATGTCTTCGGCTTGCGTGTAATTGAGCGTGCCGATCTCATCATCGGGACCCCATTTGCCCCAGTTCTTATATTTTTCCGCGGCTTGGTGGAGATCGTCTCGCGTCACTTTGCGCCCGGCCATTGGCTTTCGCTGCCCCTCTTTGCTGTGCGGTGGATTTGACGGGTCTTCTCGCGCATGCTCGCCCAAAACACGGCGCGATGCTAGCATTCTCGCCGGTCTTGCGAAGAGACTCGCGAGCAGTCTTGGGAGGAGAATGATATGCGCGTGAACGCCCGCGTGAACGCCCCTTGGGCTCGTCTTTGCGGTTTTGGCGCAAGCCTCGCGATCGGGCTGTCGCTCGCGGCACCGAGCCGCGCCGCCGACACCTATCCCGATCACAAGGTCCGCGTGATCGTGCCGTTCGCGGCCGGCGGTCCAACCGACGTGATCGCACGCCTAGTGGCGGAGCGATTATCCGAGGCCTGGGGACAGCAGCTCTATGTCGAGAACATGCCGGGCGCCGGCGGCAATCTTGGCGTGGAGACCGGCGCCCGCGCGACGCCGGACGGTTACACGATCGTCGCCGTATCGACGGGCTTCATCATCAATCCGAGCATGTACAGCAAGATCGGCTACGATCCGGTCAAAGACTTTGCGCCGATTTCCCTGGTCGCGGCCTCGCCCAATGTCGTGACCGTGCATCCTTCGGTGCCGGCGAAAGATCTCAAAGAACTGATCGCGCTGATCAAGAATAATCCCGGCAAATACAGCTTCGCGCAGCCAGCGACCGGCTCGACGCCGCATCTCGCCGGCGAATTGTTCAAGCAGACCTACAATCTCGACCTCGTTACCGTGCCGTTCAACGGCGCGCCGCTTGCGGTCAATTCGACGCTCGGTAATCACACGCCGATCGCCTTTACAGCGTTGCCGCCGGCGATCGGAAATATCAAGGACGGCAGCCTCCGCGGCATCGCGATATTGGCCAAGGAACGCGTTGCCGCGCTACCCGATCTGCCGACCAATATCGAGGAGGGCGTGCCGGGGCTTGAAAGCGACACGCTGACGGGAATCGTGGCACCGGCCGGCACGCCCAAAGCGATCATCGACAAGTGGAACGCGGCGATCGTCAAAATGGCCGCCGATCCCGAGACCAAGAAGAAGCTCGACGCGCTCGGCTTTGTGCCGGTGGCCAACAGCCCGAATGAGTTTGCCGAGCGCATAAAATCGGAAATGGCGCGCTGGGATAAAGTGGTGAAGACCGCCGGCATCCACGTCGATTAATTTGTAACCTGCCCCATGCGCATCATTGACATCCGCGAGATTTCAGTCCCGCTCAATTCCACGCTCGCCAATTCGAGCATCGATTTTTCCGAGATGACCACTTCGGTGGTCGCCGTGATCACCGACGTCAAGCGCGACGGCGAAACCGTCTGTGGCTTCGCCTTCAATTCCACCGGCCGCTACGCCTGCGGCGCCCAGATGCGCTCACGGTTCATTCCGCGCATCCTCAAAGCCGAGCCCCATTCGCTGCTCAACGAAGCCAGCGACAATTTCGCGCCGGAAAAAATCCTAAACGTCATGATGCGCAACGAAAAATCCGGCGGCCACAGCGAGCGCTCGATCGGCATCGGCACGATCGAGGTCGCGGTGTGGGATGCGGTCGCCAAGATCGCCGGCAAGCCGCTGCACCGCCTCTTGGCCGAGCGTTTCAACGGCGGCAGGGCCGCGGCGAAGGTGTTCTGCTATGTCGGCGCCGGCTGGTATGCGCCCGGCAAGACGATCAAGGATTTGCAGGACGAGATGCGCGGGCATCTCGACGCCGGCTACACCATGGTCAAGATGAAAGTCGGCGGCATGCCGCTCGCCGACGATCTCAAGCGCGTCGAGGCGGTGAAATCTATACTGCCGCGCGGCGGCAAGCTCGCCGTCGACGCCAACTCCAAATTCGGCCGCGACGAGGCGCTCGCTTATGCGCGCGGCCTCGAACCGTTCGGGCTGCGCTGGTTTGAAGAACCGTGCGATCCGCTCGATTTCGCGCTGCTCGCTGAAATCGCGGCGGTCTACAACGCGCCACTGTCCACGGGGGAGAATCTTTTCTCGACGCAGGATGTTGAAAATCTGATCCGCTTCGGCGGGCTAAAACCGCAGCGGCACGACGTTATCCAGGTCGATCCGCCGCAAGCTTACGGCATCGTGCAATATGCCCGCACGCTTGAGATGCTGGCGCGGCATCAATGGCCGCGGAGCCTGATGTTTCCGCACGGCGGCAACCAGATGTCGCTCGCGATCGCGGGCGGCTTCGGCCTCGGCGGCGCCGAATCCTATCCCGGCGTGTTTGGCGATTTTGGCGGCTTCGCCGACGATGCGGAGCTTGAAGACGGCTATCTGGGATTGTCGGATCGACCCGGCATCGGCTTCGAAGGCCAGGCGCGGCTCCATCGCATCATGCGCGAGCTGGCGGCTTAGCCAACGGGCTATTCCCCGGTCAGTCCCTTGTCGCGGATCACCGCGCGCCAGCGCGCGATCTCTTCGCGCATATAGGCGTCGAATTGCTGCGGCGAGCTCGGCGCCGGCGTGGTACCGACGTCGCGCAATTGTTCGCGCAGATCGGGCGCCTTGAGCGCCGCGACCATGGCGGCGTTGAATTTGGCGATGACCGGCGCGGGCGTGCCGGCCGGCGCCAAAACGCCGGCCCAGTTGTCGCCAATGACGCCGGCAAAGCCTTGCTCCACGAAGGTTGGAGCATCCGGGAAAATGTCGGAGCGGTTCTTTGACGAGGTGGCAAGCGCTTTGAGCTTGCCGGCCCGAACCTGTCCCAGCACCGTGGGGATGTCGCCGACCAGGCCGTCGAGCCGCCCGCCAAGCACGTCGGTGATAGCCTGCGCCGCGCCGCGATACGGCACCGACTGCAATTGAATGCCGGCGTCGGCCTCGAATAATTGCAGCGCGAGATCGGACATGGCGCCGCGCCCGGTTATGCCGATCGTGTTCATGCCGGGTTTTTTGCGCGCAAGCTCGGCAAGATCGCGCGCCGAATTCACCTTCATGCCGGCATTCACCACCAGGACGGGCGAATTGATGGCGGCCTCGCCGACCGGGGCAAAATCTTTGATTGGGTCATAGTTCAGATCGGAGTGGAACGCCGGGCTGATGGCGATCGCTCCGGCGGTGGTGAAGAACAGCGTGTAGCCGTCGGGCTCCGATTGCGCCACATATTGCGCGGCGACCGCGCCATTGCCACCGGGCTTGTTCTCGACGGCGACCGCCTGGCCGAGCGTGCTCTCCATCTTGGCCGCGATCAGCCGCGCGGTGCGGTCGGCCGTGCCGCCGGCGGTAAAGGCGACGATCAGGCGGACCGGACGGGTTGGATAATCCTGCGCGTAGGCAAGCGACCCGGCAAAAATGACAAGCGCCGCGGCAAGCGCGCGCGTCATTGCGCTCATTTTCACTGACCGGCCCATGGCGTATCGCTGAACCTCTTACTTCCCCTGGAAAGGGATAAGTAAGTGATATGCGATCGCCCGTCGCTATGCGACAGTGCTGTGTTTAGCCGGACAGGCGCTCGATGGCCGCGCCGCAGCGGCCGAGCTTTTCCTCAAGCCGCTCGAAGCCGCGATCGAGGTGATAGACGCGGTTGACGATGGTTTCGCCCTCGGCCGCGAGTGCGGCGATCACCAGTGACACCGAGGCGCGCAGATCGGTCGCCATCACCGGCGCACCTTTGAGCGCCGCCACGCCTTCGATGGTAGCGCGCTCGCCGTCAAGATGGATACGCGCCCCGAGCCGCGTGAGCTCGCCGACATGCATGAAGCGGTTTTCGAAGATGGTCTCGGTGATGTGCGACGTGCCATTCGCCCGCGTCATCAGCGCCATGAGCTGCGCCTGTAGGTCGGTCGGGAATTCGGGGAACGGCGCGGTCGTCACGTCCACCGGCGCCAAGCCATTGGCGGCGCCGTTGCGAGCAATGCGGATGCCCTGATTGGTCGGCGTGACCGTCACCCCGCTGCGCGTGAGGACGTCGAGCGCGGCTTGCAGGAGTTCCGGCCGTGCGTTTTGCAGCAAAACATCGCCGCCGGCCATCGCGGTCGCCATGGCATAGGTGCCGGTCTCGATCCGGTCGGGCAGCACCGCGTGCCGCGCACCGTTCAACTTGGCGACACCCTCGATGACGATCTGCTTGGTGCCGGCGCCGGAAATTCGCGCGCCCATCTTGTTGAGGCAGTCGGCGACGTCGATAATTTCCGGTTCGCGCGCCGCGTTTTCGATGACGGTGGTGCCCTGCGCAAGGCTCGCCGCCATCATGGCGGTATGGGTGCCGCCGACGGTGACTTTCGGGAAAACGATTTCCGCGCCGCGCAGTCCGTGCGGCGCGCGCGCCACCACGTAGCCGCTTTCGATCTCGATCGCGGCGCCGAGCTGCGCCACTGCCATGATGAGCAGGTCGACCGGCCGCGTGCCGATGGCGCAGCCGCCCGGCATCGAGACGCGCGCCTCGCCCATGCGGGCCACGAGCGGCGCCAGCACCCAGAAGCTGGCGCGCATTTTGGACACGAGTTCATAGGGCGCGGTGGTATCGACTATGCGGGAAGCGGAAATGTGCAGCGTCTGGCCGTGATCGGCGGTCTGACCGGAACGTTTTCCGCTCACCATGATGTCGACGCCGTGATTGCCGAGGATACGCTCGAGCAGCGCCACATCGGCGAGCCGCGGTACATTTTCCAGGATCAAAGTCTGGTCGGTGAGCAGGCTCGCGATCATCAGCGGCAACGTAGCGTTCTTCGCGCCGGAGATCGGAATCGTGCCGTTGAGGCTGCGGCCGCCGAGAATACGAATGCGATCCATGCTCATCCCCGCGGTCCGTTGCGGACCGATATCGCCACAAAACTTATATGGCGTTCGTTAATCGAATTGCTCATTCACTCCCTGCACTCCCTAGGGCCGGGCACGCAAAGCAAATAAAGGCAGCCGCCCCATCCACGCCTACTCCTCATCGCGATTACGGCGGAAGTCGGGTGCGTCGCCCGCTGCCGCGGCCTCTTGGGATGACGCCTCGGCCGGAGGCGTTTTGTCCACCCCCGCGCGTTGGCGCGCTTGTTGCTTGCGCCGCTTGAGGTTTTCGCGCAGCGCCGCGGCAAGGCGCGCCTTGCGGGCGGCGCGCGCATCCGCCTTGCTGCTTTTGCCGGTTTTACCGCTGGCGACCATGGCCGGACTCAAAACACGCCCGCCGCCGCCCGGCAATGCCGCCAGCGTGGGGCCGACCGCTCGCTTGCGCGGCCATGCCCCCTATGGCAAGCATCGCCGCGTAATTCCACCTATTCTGGTTGCGCGTTACACGCGCCCGCTGCCGTAGCTCAGTGGTAGAGCACTCCCTTGGTAAGGGAGAGGTCGTCAGTTCAATCCTGACCGGCAGCACCAGTTTCATTTTCTCGCTGGCATTGGCGAAACCCCGGGCATTACCTTGTCTTCGGCAACTGGTTCCTCTCGGCGGAACGCCCGCAATGTGGCTGTTCACGCGACGCGCCTTGCTGGCGGCGTTCTCGCTCTTCTCGCCGGTTCACGAGGTCAATGCCGTGACCGAACTGGGTTGGCTTCCCGATCGAGCGATGATCGATAAGATCGAAGCCATGCTCATCATGCCGGATGGAGCGTTGCCGCTCTCATCCTATCGGCGCCGCTATGGCGGCGCGATCGAAGAGGGCCGTCGCATAATATGGGGCGTTTTCCTGCTCGCGACCATGGCGCCCGACGATGGCGAAATTACCATCCTGGATCATCGGCCCGAGTCGCTAGTGGAGGATGGCGGCTGTCTAATCGTCACCTTAAAATTCGAAGTAGTCTCGGATCGGGTTCTCTGGATCCAGTGCAACGGTCAAGCGTGATGCAGCCTTCGCCTTCCGACGGGCTTTCTTTTTGCCTTTGGCCTTCTTCATCGAATCCGCCAGCTTGATCGCCGCCGCCATCGCGGCGATGATGATTCAAACACCGCGGAGGAAACGCCGTGCTGGCGCGCAGCGCGTCGATGCAGAACCGCATCGCCATGTACAACGGCAATGCGCTCAAGATCGGGCTGTTCGGCGCCAATTGCTCGTCCGGCCGCTCGGCTACGAAAGTCCCGGAGCGCTGGTCGGCAAGCTGGCCCGATTGCCTGGCGCTGGCCAAGCTCGCCGACGCGGCCGGGCTCGATTTCATGCTGCCAATCGCGCGCTGGAAGGGTTATGGCGGCGACACCGATTTCCATGGCTGCTCGCTCGAGACCATCACCTGGGCGGTCGGGCTTCTCTCCGCCACCACGCGCATGACGGTGTTCGGCACCGTTCACGCGCCGTTGTTTCATCCTTTGATCGCCGCCAAGGAATTCGTCACCGCGGATCACATCGGCGAAGGCCGCGTCGGCGTCAATATCGTCGTCGGTTGGAACGAGGGCGAGTTCGACATGTTCGGCGTCAAGCAGCGCGAGCATGACGCGCGTTACGACTACGCGCAGGAATGGATCGACGTGGTGAAGCTGGCCTGGTCGCGCGACGGCACATTCGATTTCGACGGGCGGCATCTCCAACTCAAGGGCGCCCGCGCCTATCCAAAGCCCTACGGCAATACCTGGCCGCTTCTCATGAATGCCGGATCGTCCGATGTCGGACAGGCGTTCGCGCTGCGCAACTGCGACGCATTCTTTGTCGCCACCGCCGGATCGCGCACCTCGCTCGCCGGCAATGCGGCCAAAGTCGCCGAAATCAAAGCGGCGGCGGCAAAGCTCGGCCGCCAGATCGAGGTGTTCACGGTCGGCCAGGTGATTTGCCGGCCGAGCCAGCAAGAGGCGGAGGATTACTATCGCCACGTCAATATCGAGCATGCCGATTGGGGCGCGATCGACGGCATGCTGGCGAACAAGAGCATCACGCCGCAATCGATCGGCGATGAAGAGTACGAGAAGAAGCGGCGCTACTTCGCCGCCAATGCGATCGGCGGCTATCCATTCGTCGGCACGCCCGACCGCGTCGCCGAGGAATTGGCCATCATCAGCCAAGCCGGCGTCCGCGGCATTGGCCTGTCATTCGTGAATTATCTCGCCGAAGTGCCGTATTTCTGCGCCGAAGTCCTGCCGCGGCTACAGCGCGCCGGGGTGCGGATGGCGTAGCAAGAATAAAGTGCAGCTATCTGTTCCCTCCCCCCTTGTGGGGGAGGGGAAGGGAGGGGGGTATAAGTGCCGCATGCAAAAGTCGACGAGTGGCAGCGGGGCCGGGCCAAGCAGCTTCGGCAGAAAATGACACGTGCGGAAAATTTGCCATGGCGTTACCTCAAAGCCCATCACATTGATGGTCTCGCTTTTCGGCGGCAGACGCCAATACGACTATTCATCGTTGATTTCGTTTGCCATTCAGCAAAACTAATCGTTGAAGTCGACGGTATAAGTCACAATTCAATTCCGCGCCAACAAACTGATCGAAGGCGCGACGAATGGTTCGCGTCACAGGGTTATGTCGTGCTCCGTTTCACGGACGAACAAGTTCTGACAAATTTAGGAGGTGTTATTGAGGTCATTCGCGAGACGGCATCAACTCGCTCGAATGAGCAACCCCCCTCCCTACCCTCCCCCACAAGGGGGGAGGGAGCAGCCGAGCACTCGCCCGCACAAGCCAAAATTGCTCGCGACGACGTCCCCTCAAATGGCGCCTAATACCGTCAACCGAAGGCAACACACCGAGGTCCGTCCATGAACATTCGCCCGCCGCGCATCGGCCCGCAGCCCTGGGAAGTCGTGCGAACAAAACTCGACCAGTCGCTGCCGTTCGCCAATATGCGCGACACCCCGTATTACCGCGACGCGGTGTGGGAGCAGTTCTCCAAAGCCGAATATGACCGCCGCTACCGCGCGCTGCGGGCGAAAATGCGCGAACACAAGCTCGACGCGCTGATCGTGCCCGGCGGGCCGAGCCATTGGAGCTTCGGCGGCGGCATGTTGTGGCTGACCGGCCATTGGGAGTGGCACGCGCTTTCAAGCTACGTCGTGGTGCCGCTCGAAGGCGAGCCGACCTTGATCTACTCGATGGGCGGCACGCACGCCGAAGCGGTGCGCCGGCAGGTCGAGGTCGCGGTCAAAGACGTCCGCCACAGCCGCAACGGACGGTATGCGGATATCATGGTCGAGCGCCTGCGCGAGCTGAAACTCGAGCACAGCCGTATCGGATTGATGGAAATCGATCCGCGCCACGGCGATTACCTGCCGGTCAATCAATACAACGTGCTGCGCGAGAATTTGCCCGAAGCGGATATCGTTTTCACGCAAGGCTTCCTGCACGAATTGTTGTCGATCCACAGCGCCGAAGAACTCGACTGCATTCGCAAGGCCGGTGTGCTCTGCCAAAAAGCCATGGAAGCCATGGTCGCGCGCGCCAAGCCGGGCGTGAAGGAATACGAGCTGCGCGCCGCCGCCGGCGCCGCCATTCTCGAAGGCGGCGGCGACATCGACTTTCTGATCATCGGCTCGACGCCGATGGCCAATCCGGCGTTGATCTTCGGCAATCCGCGGCCGTCAGGGCGCGTTTTACAGAAAGGCGACATCGTCAATATGGAGCTCGCCGCCGGCTATCGCGGCTATACGGCGCAGATCGGTTCGCCGATCTGTCTCGGCGCGCCCACCGAGATGGTGCGCAAATTCTGGCAAGAGATCACGCTGCCGGGCTACCGCCGCATCGTCGCCGAGATCGCGCCGGGCAAGCCGGTCGAAGCGATGCGGCAAGCGAGCAAATTTTTCCGCGACAAGGGCTATCAGTCGCGGCCGACCCAGGTGCACGGCATCGATCTCGTCACCGATAAGCCGCATGTGGTTGCCGAACATGTTTCAGCGGAAAAGTTCGAGGAGGTGCTCAAACCCGGCATGGTGATCATGGCCGAGCCCAATCCGATCACCACCGATGGAATGTTCGGGATTTTCTTGGGTCACACGTTCATTGTGACCGAGAGCGGTCACGAAGTGGTCGACAAATTCCCGCTCGAGATCGCGGTGGCGGGGTAATTTCCCCTCCCCCGGCGCGCGCAGCGCGCGGTGGGGAGGGAAATGTGACCTCAGCGCAAAAAGCCGAAATCGCAACCCTCGTCAGCGCCGAGAATTTGCTCGGCGAAGAGCTTGGCATAGCCGCGTTGCGGAATTTGCGGCGCGCGCGAGGCGACGCGCGCGCGTTTTTGCAGTTCGGCGTCGTCGACCAGAAGCTCGATGCGCCGCCGCTTCACGGAAAGTCGGATGCGGTCGCCATTGCGCACGAGTCCGAGCGGGCCGCCTGAGGCGGCGTCGGGCGTGACATGGAGCACGATAGTGCCGAAGGCGGTGCCGCTCATACGCGCATCGGAAATGCGGATCATGTCTTTGACGCCGCGTTGCGCCAGTTTTTTGGGAATTGGAAGATAACCCGCCTCCGGCATGCAGACCGGAGAATGCGGCCCGGCATTCTGCAAGACCAGAATGTCGGTCGGCTCGACTTCGAGCGCCGGATCGTCGATGCGCGCGGCAAGATCGGTGAGCGAGGAGAACACCACCGCGCGGCCGTCGTGCTCGAACAGCTTGGCGTCGGCCGCCGAACGCTTGAGGATGGCGCCCTTGGGCGCGAGATTGCCGAACAGCGCGACCAGACCACCCTCCGCCTCCAGCGGCTTGTCGGCGGCAGCGATGATCGTGCGGTCGACAAAGGCTTCGTCATGTGCGAGCCGTTCGCCGAGTGTCTCGCCGGTCACCGTTACGCAATCGAGATGCAACAGCGGCTTTAACTCGCGCAACAAGGCGCCCACGCCGCCGGCGGCGCAAAAATCCTCCATGTAGCCATTGCCGACCGGCTTCAGGTTCACCAGGACAGGGGTCGAGTCCGAAAGCGCGTTGAGGTGCTCGAGCGAAACCTTCACGCCGGCGCGTCCGGCAATCGCAGTGAGATGAATCACCGCATTGGTTGAGCCGCCAAGCGCGAGCAGCACGCGCAGCGCATTCTCGACCGATTTTTCATTGATGAGCTGCGACGGCTTCAGTTTCGTCCCGATGAGCTTGACCGCGGCGGCACCGCTCGCCTCCGCCGCGCGCAGGCGATCCGCGTGCACGGCCGGGATTGCGGCGGTGCCCGGCAGACACATGCCGAGCGCCTCGATCAGACAGGCCATGGTCGAAGCGGTGCCCATGACCGCGCAGGTGCCGGCGGTGACGGCGAGTTGACCTTCGACATCGGAGATCTCGGCGGCGTCGATATCGCCGGCGCGATAACGCGCCCAGAAGCGGCGGCAATCGGTGCAAGCGCCGAGCCGCTCGCCGCGATGCCGGCCAGTCATCATCGGTCCGGCAAGCAGCATGATCGCCGGCCGGTCGGCCGAAACCGCGCCCATGAGCTGGGCCGGCACTGTTTTGTCGCAGCCGCCCATCAGCACCACCGCGTCCATCGGCTGCGCGCGGATCATTTCCTCGGTGTCCATCGCCATCAGGTTGCGGTACTTCAGGCTCGTTGGTGTAAGAAAGACCTCGCCGAGCGAGATGGTCGGAAATTCCAGCGGCAGCGCGCCGGCCGCGAGTACGCCGCGTTTGACGGCGCTCAACAGTTCGGGAAAGTGGCGATGGCAATTGTTGAAATCGGATCCGGTATAGGCGATGCCGATCACGGGCTTGCCCAGCATCTCGCGCGAGTAGCCCATGGATTGCGCGAAGGAGCGCCGCAAATAGCGTGAGAAATCGCGGTCGCCATAATCGGTGAGGCCGTGGTCAAGGCCGGCAGTGCGGTCGGTCATGGTCCAATGTGGTCCCAATATTCAAA
Organism: uncultured Alphaproteobacteria bacterium; assembly: GCA_963816295.1. Taxonomy (GTDB): domain Bacteria; phylum Pseudomonadota; class Alphaproteobacteria; order Rhizobiales; family Xanthobacteraceae; genus BOG-931. The sequence continues at coordinate 173,878 of CAWFJS010000001.1, forward strand.
AGCATGATATTCAAGGGTATGGCGGATAGGCCACACCGGTTGGCGAAAGCATAACCCGTTTCCGTGAATTGATTGGGATCAAATCGCGCGGCCGCCAAGCGGGCCGATATGGTCTCGACAAATACCCTGGAACGCTTCTAGAACTCTTCCGCGATAGCTCCAATATTCAGGCCGGCCGACAGCCGGACACGATCGCCAATGGCCTATCCCGACAATCGCCCGGACATTGATTATCACGGCTATTTCACCGGGGCGCTGGCCCGGCTGCGGACCGAACGGCGCTACCGCGTATTCGCCGATCTGGAGCGTATCGCCGGGCGCTTTCCGCATGCGCTGTGGCATTCGCCGCAGGGGCCGAAAAGCGTCGTCATCTGGTGCTCCAACGACTATCTCGGCATGGGCCAGCATCCGAAAGTCGTCGGCGCCATGGTCGAGACCGCGACCAGGATGGGCACCGGCGCCGGCGGCACCCGCAATATCGCCGGCAACAACCATCCGCTGGTGGAGCTCGAGCGCGAGCTCGCCGACCTGCACCGCAAAGACTCCGCGCTGGTCTTCACCTCGGGTTATATTTCGAACGAAACCGGCATATCGACGCTGGCGCGCTTGATGCCGAACTGCCTGATCCTGTCGGACGCGCTCAATCACAATTCCATGATCGAAGGCGTCCGCCAGGCGCATTGCGAGAAGCAAATCTTCCGCCACAATGACATGGCGCATCTGGAGCAACTGCTGGCGGTTGCCGATGCGCTTCGGCCGAAGCTCATCGTCTTCGAAAGCCTCTATTCCATGGACGGCGATGTCGCCCCGGTGGCGCAGATTTGCGATCTCGCCGCGCGCCATGGCGCGATGACCTATGTCGACGAAGTGCACGCCGTCGGCATGTACGGTGCGCGCGGCGCTGGAATTGCTGAGCGCGACGGCGTCATGGACCGCATCGACGTGGTCGAAGGCACGCTGGCCAAGGCGTTTGGCTGTCTCGGCGGCTATATTGCCGGCTCAACTACGCTGATCGACGCGGTGCGCTCCTATGCGCCGGGATTTATTTTCACCACCGCCCTGCCGCCGTCGGTCTGCGCCGCGGCGACCGCGGCGATCCGGCATCTGAAAGCCTCGAATTGGGAGCGCGAACGCCACCAGGAGCGCGCGGCGCGAACCAAGGCGGTGCTGACCGCCGCCGCGTTGCCGGTGATGGCGAGCCCGACGCATATCGTGCCGGTCTTCGTCGGCGATCCGGAACGCTGCAAAGAAGCGAGCGATCTTTTGCTCACCGAGCACGGCATTTACATCCAGCCGATCAATTATCCGACCGTGCCGAAGGGCAAGGAGCGGCTGCGCATCACGCCGAGCCCTTATCACGACGACGGCTTGATCGACACGCTGGCCGAAGCCTTGGTCGACGTCTGGCAGCGGCTCGATTTACCGTTCAAGGAGCGCGCGCTCGCGGCAGAGTGAATCTGCGCAAGGGCGGGTCCTAATCGCCGCCGAGGACGGGTGAAGACCCTTTTCCGGAAGATGCCCGAGACGTACGGCTTCAAGCGTCGTCGACTGCGCGTTCGGTCTGACGAAATCGTATTTGATGACGCTTGTGTCCGCACCTCCAGGCGCGACACCGCTGACCAGTAGATTGGCGCCGGTCGTCGTGCTGGTTGTGGCCACCCGCACGCCGCCAGATCCGCCGAATGGCTCGAAGCCCGCGATCTCGCGGAATTGGGCACCATGACCATGCTGTTCGGGGCCCTGCAGGTATAAGGACGGGCCCCCATCCAGCGCGGAGCCGCTGGAGAAAATCTTCACTGAACCGTTGTCCGCAAGTTTGCTCACGACGATCCGCTTGGCGCCGCCGAGTGAGCCGGCCAGCCAACCCGTGGCCAGGGAAACGCCGCCCCGATAGTCGTCGCCGAACGGATTGAAAAAGGCAGTGTTCACGGGCTGGTCCGCCGTCTGCGTGTTGCCGCGATCGGCCTTGGCTTCAGCCTTGGCGATGGACTTCAAGAGCGGGAAGGCAAACACCTTGATCCTCGTTCGGATGCCAGGGCCGGGCGCAGTGACGATACTCTCGCGGCCGGTCGAAAAGTCCACGAAGCCCGCGGCAACGCTCACGCCAGACTGATCTTGACCACCGTAAGGCTTGAACGACGCGAAGAGCGCCGGCCCGGTGCTCGACGATACCGCTAGCGGCACTTGATAGACTTTCACTTCACTCGGGATGCCCGGACCCGATCCGACGATGATGTTGTCGGCATTTGTCCCATCGATCTGAGCAGCCGCCACGCTGACACCCCCGCGCGCTTGGGAATCGAACGGCTGGAAACGCGCCAGCTCTGTCCCGAAGGTGCCTTTGCCGCGTATTGACGCGCCGGCATAGACCACGACTTCCGGTGCGTGATCCTTGCCGGCGCCGACGATTAGGTCGAGGATGCCATCACCGTCAACATCCCCCATCGCTACGTTGACGCTGCCTTCAAAAGCGGGGAACGGGATGATCGTGGCGACGAACCGGTCGCCGTTGCCGTCGTACAGACGAACCTCGGCAGGCTTGCCCGGTGCGCCTGGAATCGCCACCGCATAAATGGATACGGCCGGGATGACGTTAATCAGCGCCATCAACCCGTTGTCTTCATGGTTGAGGCGGTGGCAATGCATCACGTAAAGCCCGGTATATTCGTCGAACCGGGTGCGGAGCGTAAGAATGCCGGGTTGGATCACGCTCTCGTCACCATGCATTGTCGGTGCCGGCGCATTGGCATTGTCGATGGCAAACTTGTCGGGGCCAGTTCGTAGCCCGGTCGTGGGATCAAAGTACTCGATCACCTGAAAATCATTGACGTGAATATGAATCGGATGCTCGTCATTGTTGTTGTTGATGAACCCCCACTCCTCGACTGAGTTGAGCCGAGGTTGGATCAGCGGCACATTCGGGAATGCGCCCCCATCGAATGCATAGACGAACGCTTTTGGATCACTGGTGCTCGCCATGTTGTTGAGAAATCCGCCGGATATCAGGATCTGCCGCTTGAAGTCCGGGGTGGCGTTGGCAAGATCGATAAAAGATGTGTAGGCGCCGAGCGACTGACCTTCGACGAACGGGGTCGTTACGCCGCCGGGCTGCGCGGCTGTGGCTCTTGCCAATACCTGGGTTGGAAATATGAGGAACCCGTCGTCATAGCTGACGGCCGAGGGCAAGACGCTCAGGCTCCCCAGCATGGCCGGAGGATTGTCGCTTCCATTATTCGTATAGAGCACGCCGGGGGCGGTGATCGTTTTTGCACCGCCGCCGCGCTCCGGTATCTCCAGAATGAGGTCGCCTTCAGCTGGTATCGTCACGGCAATCGCGAACCGGCTCGCCGGTGGAATGAGCAGTCGGGTGCCATTGTCGGCAGGCGGATAATGAACGGTTGTGTAGGGGTTGCCATCCTGGCCAACAATGGCGATCCGCGGATGCCGCCCAGTCGCCGTTTCCGTGAGCTGCACATTGATGTAGGCAATGTCGCTCACATTCGCGAGCACCCAAATTTCGGTCTGACCTGCCTTGCTCTTGATGACCGGCTGAAACTGGCCGTTCACTGTGAATTGCACATCACGTTGATAATCCGGGAGCGATGGATTGGCCGGCACATCGCTGCCCGCTTTGGACTCCGCCGCGCTGAATTGCTGGAGATTGCTGGGAATGAACTCCAACTGCCCCCGATGATTGTTAATTGAAAGCGGCCCCGCATACCAAACAGTGAAGTATTTAGTTCCCAACTTGGATTGGTTGAAGTTAACCGGCGTGAGCAAAGGACGGTAGGCGCCGCTCGCCAGCTCGCCCTCCTTCGGCGGGATTATCGTGCTGACCCACTGCGGCCAGTTCAAGTTGTTGAGTTGCGCCAGACCGCCGGCGCGGTCAAAGACGAAATTGTACTGCAGAGCCATGTTGCGGATGGGAATGCTCTTCTCGGTGACGAGCGGCAGGTTGCCATCCGTTCGTCCGACCTCGAGCAAACCCACCAGACCCGTATAAACCTGCGCCGCGGTGAGCCCGTGAAGATGACAGTGATACCAGTACAGCCCTTGCGGCATGTTGCGAGGGATGTCGTAGGTGTAGGTGTTCGACATCCCTGGAGGGATGTGCAGCATGACGTTGTCGGCATTTCCCTTCGGACTGATGTGAGCTCCATGCGTGTGGAGGTTTATCGGTGACGAGGTCATCTGCTCCGGGTAAAGAGGAACTTGCTGATCCTTGGGCGTGTATTGCGGAATGAAGTAATCCCGGATGGTCAGGCCGGTGAGGCCGTTTTCGAAATGAACGATCAGCCTTTCGCCGGGAAATACCTGGAGGGTGGGCGCCGGATAGAGATTGCCGCCGGACTTCTGTCCGTTGGATGCCGTGCCCCGGATCACCTCGTAATCGAAAAGGAGAAAGTTCTGGACAGGTGTCGCTACCGTGTCGAGCGTTGCCTGGCCTTGCCTTGCGGTGAGCCGAACTTCGAGGACACCTTCCTTGCTTGTCAGCACGACGGGCTCTCGGAACTCCGGCCGAATTGCGAGATCGGTTTTTTTGTCCGCACTTTGCGCGAAGGCAGTCGCGCTGGGCCACGCAAGCGCCATCAAGACAGCGAGGGCACCGAGTATCACCAAGTTATACAGGCGACCGGCGTGGAATGTGTCGCGCAAGGAAAGACTATACATGAAGTATCCTCACCCTTGCTAAATTCTACCAGCACGCAACGAGCCGCCCGGGACGACTGCAGACGAAGAGAGATCCCGCAGAGAGTGATCCCAAGATTTTAAACGAGTTGCTACCGTGATCGGACCGCTGGAGTTTGGCCCGTCGGCCAGAATTCAGTACCCTGAGTGATAGCGGGCGCGAAACGCTATGTCTCATCACTTTTCCAATCGCTGCCGCTGATCACTTGGCTCCGCAAAAATCACTTTGCCATGCGCGGCATGGTGGACGGGGCGCTTCGTCGAGATCCGGCGCGCCGCGACGGCAATCGCAAAAGTGACGACCAAAAATCGCACCAGATGATGCGCCCCGACATAAACGGGATCGAGGTGAAGCGCGAGTGCCAGCACCATCATCGTGTCCTGGGCGCCCGGTGCGAAGGCGATGACAATATTGGCGATCGGGAACGAAAATAGCCGCGCCACGATCACGACAAACACGGTCGCCACCACCATCGACACCGCGAACGAGCCGAACGCCGCGCCAAGGTGGCCGAGCAGCATGCGCGCGCTGGTATTGGCAAAGCGGGAGCCGACCAGAGCTCCCAGCGTGATCACAGATGCGCCGCCGACCCACCACGGCAGCGCGGCGTGAATAAGCCCGGTGCCGTGCAGAACGGCCGAGCCGGCCAGCGCGCCGAACAATAGCCCGCCGGGAAAACGCAGGCGTAGAAAAATAAGTGCAAACGTAATGGCCACTCCGAGCAGAAGCAGCATTTCGCCGAGCACGGAAAATCCGGCGGGCCCACGCGGCAGCGGCACCGCCGGCACGACCAGCCCGAACAGTGCCAGTCCATTCGGCAAGCCAATGACGAGGAGAAGCACGCGCACAGTCTGCACGATGGCGACCGCGCGCAAATCGCCGCCGAGCTCGCTCGACAGCGCAATCACCTGGGCCATCGAGCCGGGACTTGCGCCCATCAGCGCGGAGAGCGAATCCCAGCGGTGCACGACGCGCAGATAGGTCATGGTCGCGGCGATCATGCCGAGCGACGCCAGCATCAACAGTGCGACGCTCGCCGGCCAGGTGACCACGCCGCGCAGCGTTTCCGGCGTCACCACCGTGCCTAGCAGCGTCCCGACGACGACGTAACAGATGCGTGCAAGCGTCAGCGGGACTCGCATCGGGCGGCCGAGCAAGGCCGCGGTCGCGACCGCCACGACCGAGCCCGACACCAGGCCGGCCGGTAGACCGAGAAATACGAATGTGACGCCACCGGCCAGCGCGATCGCCAGCGTTTCGGCAGTCTCGAGCAGAATACGGCGGAATGCGGGGTTCATCAGGCAACGGCCAAGTATCCGTCATGAATGCCGGCTGCACCAGTGATCGTCAACGCGCGACGGCTTCAAGCCGGGCTTGTGCGGTCCAGATAGACACCCTCGCCAAACTGTGTGACCTTAACAGAAACGCAAACATGCTGTTTGACCCACGGCGCCGGTGACGGCGGAGCTCAGGTCATGTTGCAGGGTTGGGTCATCGTTGTCATCGCGCTCGCTTATATCGGGCTGTTGTTCCTGGTGGCGAGTTATGGGGATCGCCGGCGCATAGCGCGTGGAAGTTCGGCGCGGCGCTTCATCTACCCGTTGTCGCTTGCGATCTATTGCACGTCATGGACGTTCTTCGGCTCGGTCGGATTAGCTTCACGGTCCGGCTTTGATTTTCTCACGATCTATATCGGCCCGATGTTGATGTTCGGTTTGGGCTTCCCGCTGCTCATCCGCATCGTGCGCCTGGCCAAAAGCCAGAACATCACTTCGATCGCGGATTTTGTCGCGGCGCGCTACGGCAAGAGTCAGATCGTGGCCGCGACCGTGGCGCTGATCGCGATCGTCGGCATGATCCCCTACATCGCGTTGCAGCTCAAAGCAGTGTCGTCGTCGGTGTCGACCATCCTTGCCGAAGCGGCGCCAGGCGGAATGGCGCAGCCGCCGTTCGGGGATCTCGCGCTGTTCGTTGCGCTGGCGATGGCCACATTCGCCGTTCTGTTCGGCACGCGGCACATCGACGCCACCGAGCATCAGGACGGCTTGATGCTGGCAATCGCGACGGAATCCGTCGTCAAGCTCATTGCCTTCCTCACCGTTGGCATCTTCGTGACCTTCGTGATGTTCGGCGGACCGGCGGCATTGCTCGTGCAGGCGCTGGATCGGCCCAACACCGCCCCAGTGCTGACCCGGGCGCCGCAACTCGCCTCGCTCTGCGCCATGACGCTATTGTCACTGTTTGCGATCGTGCTGTTGCCGCGGCAATTCCATGTCACCGTGGTCGAGAACCACAGCGAGTCGGAAATCCGCCGCGCCTCCTGGCTGTTTCCGCTCTATCTCGTGCTCATTAATCTATTCGTGCTGCCGATTGCGATGGCCGGGCTTTTGACTTTTCCCACCGGACGCGTCGACAGCGATATGTTCGTGGTCGCGCTGCCGCTTTCGGCGCAGTCTCAATTGATCACGCTGATCGCTTTCGTCGGTGGCCTCTCGGCGGCAACCGCGATGGTGATTGTCGAAACGGTCGCGCTTGCGATTATGGTGTCGAACGACATCGTGATGCCGCTCGCACTTAAGCGCCGCGCTCTTGCCGGCGAGCCGACCAATGCCGGCGCCCAGCTTTTGACGACGCGGCGCATTGCGATTTTCGCGATTCTGTTCCTCGCCTATGCCTATTACCGTTCGGCCGGCGAGGCGCAGCTCGCCGCGATCGGGTTGTTGTCGTTTGCGGCGGTGGCGCAATTGGCGCCGGCATTCTTCGGCGGGTTGATCTGGCGGCGCGGCACGTCGCTCGGGGCGATCGCCGGGATGAGCGCCGGCCTTTTAGTCTGGGCCTATACCCTGTTGCTGCCAAGCATCTCCGCCGCCGGCATCGTCAGCGCGCGCATATTGACGGACGGCCCGTGGGGCGTCGCCTTGTTACGGCCCGAAGCGCTGTTCGGTCTCGACTTGCCGCCGCTCGTCCATGGCGTGTTGTTGAGCTTTGCCGCCAATATCGCTTGCTACATCGGCTTTTCGCTGGCGCGGCCGCCGAGTCCAATCGAACGTGTGCAGGGCGATTTGTTCGCACCGCCCACGCTGGCGCCGATGCTTGGCCCAATGGCGCCGGGCTTTCGCTTGCGTCGCGCCTCCGTCAGCGTCGAGGATCTGATCGCGACCGTCGCTCGTTATCTCGGCGACGAGCGCACGCGCAGATCCTTCGCAAGCTTCGCGGCGGCGCGCCGCATTAGCATCGAGCCGACGGCAGAAGCGGACTTTCAGCTCCTGCAATACGCCGAATATTTGTTAGCCTCGGCGATCGGCGCCGCGTCATCGCGCCTGGTGCTCTCCCTGCTGTTGCGTAAGCGCACGGTCTCGACCAAGGCGGCGCTGAAGCTGCTCGACGATGCCAGCGCCGCGATCCACTACAACCGCGAGATCCTGCAGACTGCGCTCGATCATGTGCGCCAGGGAATTGCCGTTTTCGACAAGGAGCTGGAGCTGGTCTGCTGGAATCGGCAGTTCGGCGAGATTCTCGACTTGTCCCATGAACTCACTCGCGTCGGCATCCCGCTCGACGACATTTTACGCCGTATCGCCCAGCACGGCGGCGCCAATGCCGGCACCGATCAATTCATCGCCGAGCGCGTCGCCAAATACACGTCCGACGCCGAGCCGTTTCTCGAGCGCATCGCCGGACGAGGCCTCGTCATCGAAGTACGCGCCAACCACATGCCCGGCGGCGGACTGGTGACCACGTTCACCGATATCACGCCGAGCGTGAAAGCGGCAGAAGCGCTGGAGCGCGCCAATGCGACTCTTGAACGCCGCGTGCGCGAGCGCACCGGCGAGCTGACGCGGCTCAACGCCGCCCTCGCGCGCGCCAAGGCGGAAGCTGACGAAGCCAACGTCTCAAAGACCCGGTTCGTCGCGGCGGCCAGTCACGACATTTTGCAGCCGCTTAACGCCGCGCGGCTCTATGTGACGAGCCTGATCGAGCGCCACGGTGCCGGTGAGGACGCCCCGCTCATCGGCAATATCGACGCCTCGCTCGAAGCCGTCGAAGAAATTTTCTCGGCGCTGCTCGACATTTCGCGTCTCGACACCGGCGCCATGAAACCGGAGCTCGCCGATTTTCGCATTGATGAATTGCTGCACCGGCTGGAAGTCGAATTCGCGCCACTGGCCCGCGAGAAAGGGCTCGACCTCATCGTGATGCCCTGTTCGCTCAATGTGCGCTCCGACCGGCGCTTGTTGCGGCGGCTCCTACAAAACCTCATTTCCAACGGCATCAAATACACACCGGCCGGCCGTGTGCTGATCGGCTGCCGGCGCCAGCGCGAGCGGCTGCGCATCGATGTTTATGATACCGGGATCGGTATCCCACCGGCCAAACATCGCGCGGTGTTCAAAGAATTCCATCGCCTCGACCAGGGCGCGCGGGTCGCCCGCGGCGTCGGCCTCGGCCTCTCGATTGTTCAGCGCATCGCCCGCGTGCTCGATTGCGAGGTAACGCTGAAATCCAATCCCGACCAAGGCTCGCGTTTCTCGGTCGCGGTGCCGCGCGCGGCGGCAATTGGTTCGGCATTGCGGCCGCCCGCCGCGCTCCGGCTCGAGCCCGGACGGCTCGACGGCATGGTCGTGCTTTGCATCGACAACGAGCGCGCCATTCTCGACGGCATGGAGACGCTTCTGAGCGGCTGGGGCTGCCGCGTGCTCAAGGGTGCCGATCTCGCCGAAGCCATGGCGGCGCTCGCGGCGAGCCGTCTCGAACCCGACGGCCTGCTGGTCGATTATCATCTCGACGGCGGCAATGGCATTGCCGCGATCAGGGAGTTACGCGGGCATCTTGGCCGGCCGGCCGGACGCGATGTACCTGCAATTGTGATCACCGCCGACCGCTCGGCGCGCGTCCGCGACGAGGCGCGCGCAGAAGGCGCGCATGTTCTCAACAAGCCGATCAAACCGGCATCGTTGCGCGCTCTGATGATGCAGTGGCGGGTGCAGCGCGTCGCGGCGGAGTGAGTCTCACTAAAATAACAACTCGCCTATTCGATAACTTCATCGGCGAGTTGTTGAAGATACAGAGGCACATCGAGGCCAAGTGCTTTGGCCGCTTTCATATTGATGATCAATTCGAATTTGGTGGGTTGCATCACCGGCAATTCACCGGCCTTTTCGCCTTTCACGATGCGAGCGGCGTAGATGCCTACTTGACGACAGACGTTTGGCACATTGGGTCCGTAACTGACTAGGCCGCCGGCAAGCACAAAGTCGCGTACATTGTACATCATGGGAATTTCATGACCGGCAGCCAAAACGGCAATTTTCTTACGCTCTACGAAGAAAAATGCGTCGCCCGCAATGAGGAGTGTGCGCGCATTGTGTTCGATGAAATCAACAAAAGCAGCATCGAGATCGCTCTCCTTGCCTGCCTTGGCAACGCGAATATCGAGCCCAAGCGTGCGCGTTGCCGCTTGCACATCGCGTACATCCGACTGGTAACGCGGGTTATTCGGATTGACCAGAACGCCGATGGTGGTGGCCTTGGGAACCAGATCATGGAGAAGATCGACCTGCTTCTGCAGCAATTGAGCGGCGAAGAATGTGGCTCCAGGATGTTTCCTCCGGGGTGATTAAGGTTCGGAACAAGCCCCACTTCCACGGGATCGCCGCCAATTGCGAATACTATCGGGATCGTCGCGGTCGCCGCTTTGGCTACTTTTGCCGGAACCCCGCCGAGCGCGGCAATCAGGGCGACCCGACGCTGCACCAACTGATCGGCGAGCGGTCGCAATTCCGGGTATTGTTCTGTCGATCGCAAATCGGTCGTCACGTCACGACCTTCGATAAGGCCGCCCTCCTTCAAGCCCAGGCGAAAAGCGCCCACCCAGTCGGAGCTCGAGTCATTAAGTATACCAATGACCGGCAGCGAAGACTGCTGGGCGTACGCAGCGGGCGGCCATACTGTAGCCACACCACCGAGAAGCGTGAGTAAGTCCCGTCGCCTCATCAAGCGACCCTTCAGCCTGAGGACAGCAACAAACTACCACATCATCGATGACGAGTGACGTCTTTCGCATCACACTAAAAATTATAGCAGCCGACTGCCGACATAGGTCATTTCATCCAAATTTAACGAGTTGACGTCCGGTTCTCCCCCAAAGACCGACATTTGCGGCCACGAACAAATTTTCGAGCTGCTCAGTCAATTTTAATTCCCAGCTCCTGCACGATCGGCGTCCATTTTGCGATTTCCGCCTCAATGCGGCGCCGAAATATTTCCGGGGACGAATCCACGTCCGGCTCAAATCCGGTCTCCACTAGCATCTTTTGGTAATCGGTGTCGGCGAGCAAGGCATGGTTTGCTTGCGCGATCTGATCGATGATCGCCTTCGCGGTGCCGGCGGGAGCAAATAAGCCGATGAGTTGCTGCGAAATCATGCCCGGCAGCGCCTCCACGGCCGTCGGCAGATCGCTCGCGGCAGTCAAGCGCTGCGGACTAGTGACGGCGAGAATGCGCAGCTTGCCGGTGCGGTGAAACTCAATCACTTGGCCGGTCACGGCCGGCGTCACCATGGACACATGGCCGGCAAGCGCGTCGGCGATGGCCGGTCCCGATCCGCGATACGGCACCTGCAAAAGATCGGGAAGACCGGCGAGCGACTTGAATAATTCGCCGGTGAGATGATTGAGCGAACCGACGCCGGCATGCCCATAAGAGAGTTTACCGCGATTGGCTTTGTCGTAATCGATGAACTCCGCGAGCGTCGTGGCCGGAATGGAAGGATGCACCGCGAGCGCGAACGGTGAGACGGCAATGTTGGATATCGGTTCGAGGTCCTTGATCGGATCGTACAGCGGCCGCGTCTTCAAAATCGCCTCGGTAACGTGCGTGCTCGATCCGCCAAGCAAAAGCGTGTAGCCGTCGGGACTGGAATGGGCGACCGTGGCGGCGCCAAGGGAACTTCCGCCGCCGCCCTGATTTTCCACGACGATGGTGCCGAGCAGCGGCTTGATCCGCTCGGCCCATGGGCGTCCAATGGCATCGAAGCCGCCACCCGGCGGGAACGGAATGATCAAACGGACTGGCCGCTCGGGATAGTTCGATGCCGCGCGCGCAGCCGTGATCGCCAGTCCGCGAACTGCCAACGCCGCCGATCCGAGCGTCAAGAGATCACGCCGTCGCATCGCTGTTCCCCGTCCCGTTCCCGTCTTGGCATTTGCGCAAGCCGGGAGTGAAGTTAATGACGCAGTCCAGGAAGGTCCAGCACCGCTGGGAAGACGCGACGCTTTGGCTTATGATTTCCGAACCATGTCGTGTCGACTCCGGAGTTCCCGATCGATTGGAGAATGATTCATGTCGATGACACTGACGCCGCTGACGCCGGCGGTTGGCGTGGAAATAGGTAATGTCGATCTCACCGCCTTGAGCGCGGCGGAATTTGCGCAAATCGAAGCGGCCTGGCACCGCCATTCGGTGCTGCTGTTCCGCAGACAGAAACTGCGCGATGACGACCTTCTCGCTTTCAGCCGGCGCTTCGGTGATCTCGATCCGCCGCCAAATCAGGAACGTGGCCGGCAGAGTCCGCCGGGATATCCCGACATCTACGTGGTCTCCAACGTGCTCGACGACAAAGGCCAGCCGATCGGCGCGCTCGGCGCCGGCGAAGCCGTCTGGCACACTGACATGAGCTATCTGGAGTTGCCCCCGGATGCGTCCATGCTCTATGCGCTCGAAATTCCACCGGCCGGCGGCAATACCTGTTTCTGCGGCATGCAAACGGTATGGCGGGCATTACCGGCATCGTTGAAGGCAAAACTCGGCACGCGCCGCATCAAACACGACGGCACGTTCAACAGCGGCGGCTATGTGCGCCAAGGGGTGACGCCGACCGACGATCCGCACCAGGCGCCCGGCGCGTGGCATCCGGCTGTCTGCGTTCATCCTGCCACCGGCGCACCGGCGCTTTATCTCGGCCGGCGGCGTAATTCCTATATCGAGGGTCTGCCGCGGGCGGAGTCGGACGCATTGCTCGATGAGCTGTGGCAGTTCGTCGACTCGCCAGAATTCGCTTACGAACACCACTGGCGTGTCGGCGATCTCGTGGTCTGGGACAATCGATCGACGATGCACCGCCGCGACCCGTTCGACAATGCCTCACGCCGCGTCATGCATCGGACCCAGATCAAAGGGAAATTCCGGCCCAGGGCCTACATCGCGGCTGAGCGGCAAACGGCCTCGGCTTAAGTTCGCATCGCCGCGACGGACATCAGTGCCGACGCATTTTATCGCCAATCGGCGAATTCGAACAGAATTTGAGGCACGACCCTCAGTTCCTCCTTTTCATTTCCGCGGTATCGTCATTTTTTTGAACTCAATTTGCCCGATAGCCACCGTTTGAGTCGTACTGTGGCAGAGGGTTTGCTGGGATGTCCGCGCCAGAGAGCGTTTCTTTTATCTCGCGTTTCGCCGTGAAGTTCGTCGAGATTGTCGCCGCTGGCCTTGCGACTGCAGCGAGCGGCTATCTGATCGCCCATCTCAGCGGCGTTCTGTCCTCTCCTGCGCCCGCTCCTAGCGCAGCTGCGATTACCACTGCGAACGGGAACATGGCGTCCGGACAGCCTCCCCAGCCCATCGCGCCGACTGCCGCCGAGACTACTGAAGAGCGGCTCGTGCCTCAGCAGGAGCCCGAGGCGCTTCGCGCCGCAGGACCCTCGCGTAGAATTGTGAACATCACAAAAGCCCAACCTGCAGGTAAACACATCGAGAAGGCTATCAGGGGAGCAGAGAGCACGCGTGATCAGGACTCATTGGCCGATCGAGTCCGAGCAGCTCTCGCGAATGCAGATGCCAAGCGTGCGGATCCACTCGACGGCTCATTATCTGGCAGCTTTGCGCGGCAGCCCGCTGCTATTGAACAGCCACGGCCGCTGAATAATCGATCCGACGCTGCCGCTATAAGTGCAGCACCGACTGCAGCTCCCGAACTGCGGTCGGCGCCTACACCCGTAGAGGCCAATGCACCCGCGGCGGTCGAGACACCATCACGGCCGGTCACCGCAACCCAATCGTCCCCCGCGCCCGGGAAGGAAACCGATGTGTTGTCCACGCTCGAGCAAATGCTGCGCCACGACCCCGTTGCCAACGCCGATGAAGCGCCGCGGCCGCCGATGCCAGTTGGGCAGTAGCAGCCTTATCGGGTTTTGTGCGACTTAATTCCGAGGAAGTTGATGATGTGCATCAAACAAACGGGCGTTGTGACAGCTAATGCCATCCGTCTAGCAGACCTTCAAAGTCCCGCATTGAATATCTCGCGCCAATTCACCTTAGCGGCCATTGCCCGGTTTCGATCTTGCCGGCGGCAATCACGGCCTGCGTCCGGCTGTCGACGCCGAGCTTTTGCAATATGGCGGAGACATGCGCTTTGACGGTCGCCTCCGACACGCCGAGCTCATAGGCGATCTGCTTATTGAGGAGCCCGCCCGAGAGCATCATCAGCACGCGCACCTGCTGCGGCGTCAGCGTTGCCAGCCGCCTGATCAGTGCGGCGGTCTCGGCATCTGCCGCGCCGGCAAGCTCGACATCGGGCGGCGTCCACATTTCGCCCGCCAACACGCGCGCGATGGCGGCGCGCAGCGCCTCGACACCGAGCGTCTTTGGCAAAAAACCCGCGGCGCCGAATTCCATGCAACGGCGAATCACGACCGGATCGTCATTGGCGGAGACGATCGCGACCGGCAGGCTCGGATATTGCGCACGCAAATACATCAGCCCGGAAAAGCCGCGCACGCCCGGCATTTGCAGGTCGAGCAGGATCAAATCCACCTCGCCGCCGGTTTCGAGCCGCTCCACCACCTGCTCAAACGTACCGGCTTCCGCAACCTCGACGCGATCGAACAGGCGATTGACCGCTTCGCGCAACGCGCCGCGAAATAGCGGATGATCATCCGCGACCAAGACCCGGTAAGATTGCGCCTCGCTCAATCGGTTGCCTTGTCACTGTTGGCGCAGGATCCACAGAATTGCAGGATCACTTCGCGCCGATGCGGGGTCGTGCGATGCTCGGCGACATAAATGCCCTGCCAGGTGCCGAGCGCCAGATCGCCATCGCTGACCGGTATCTGCAAGGACACGCCATTGAGCATGGATTTGACATGGGCCGGCATATCGTCCGGCCCTTCGACGTCGTGCACCCAGCCGGCATTGGCCGGCGCCAGGCGGCGGAGCGCAGTGACCAGATCGGTGCGGACGTCGGGGTCGGCGTTCTCCTGGATGACGAGCGAGGCGGAGGTGTGCCGCAAATAAATTAGAACCGCGCCGTCGCGCGCGCCGATCTGTTTGAGAAAGCGGGTCACCTCGGCTGTAATGTCGAAAAAACCTTCGCCGGACGTTTCCACCAACAAACGAGCGGTGGCAATGCTATCGGCTTTCGTGCTGCGAATGGCGGAAAGCTTGCTCAAGATCGCTCAGCTCTTGTTGAAGACCTGCTTTTGGGCGCGTGCGACGGCATCGATAAAACGCTGCCAGACGTGGCCGACAAAAGCGATTGCCCGATCGATATCGGCGTCGCTCGGCAGACGCAGCGTCGAGTCATTTTGCGCGGCGGGAGCATCTGGCGCCACGCCCGGCGGCAGCGACAGGCCATGCGCAAGCAGAACTTTCTTCAATGCCGCATTCTCGCTCTGCAATCGGGCGATCTCATTCTCGAACACGGCCCGATCCTCCGGCGCCGTTTGGCAGGCCCAGCCGACCGGCTGTTCGCTGCACAGCGATACCGCCCCTGATCGGGTGTCGAGGCGCAAAAAGCCGTTCGCCTGTTTGCTGAAGACATAACGGCCGCCCTCGGTATCCGGTGTCGGTTCGTCGGCTAAGGCTGGTCCAATCAAAACTGCCGGCCCCATCAGAACTGCCGCCGCGACGGCGATCGCCATGCCGATTTGCTTCATGACCAATTCCTCTCGCGAGAGCACGTCAAGATTCCAATATTAAGGGCGGAGAGCCCGCCTGGCACGGCCGGGCGCGGCATCTAACCGACCTTTGCGGTGCACAAAGGGGAACCAAAAAGAACCGCGCGCGCATGCAGTATCTCCAGAGAAATCAATGGCGTAGTCGAGGTCCGCGTTTTCTTGACTTGCCGAAACCCAGTCAGTATGGTCCGCGCGGCTTTAAGGTGCGCGTGGGCCGCGATCGCTGCAAGCCGCGAGTGTCGAGAGCATGAGCGACGCGCGCGAAAACGGCGACCGGGGCAAGCAGCAAACCAGCGAAGCCGCTCTCTCCGCGAGACTCCAGCGGCTCAACGAAGGACTCGGCCAAGCACGTGATCAAGCACACGATGCCGCAGGTCACTCTTCGGACAGTTCTGGTGCGCAGCGGGCAGCGACTGCATCAGGCTACGCCAGGGGCTTCCGCCTCTCCAGCGAACTCGTTGCAGGCGTCGTGGTCGGTGCCGGCATCGGCGGGCTGATCGACCGCTGGCTCGGCGTCTCGCCCTGGGGGCTGATTGTATTTCTCTTGCTCGGCTTCGCCGCGGGCGTGCTCAACGTGATGCGCTCCGCGGGCCTCATCGCCGGCTCCGCGCTCGATGACGGCACCCGGCAAGGTCCGGACAGGTAAGGCCGCGCAAGCTGCCAATGCGCAATCGGCGATAGGACCATGAAGGTCGATCCGATCCACCAATTCGAGATCCAGAATTTCTGGCCGCTCTTCAATTTGGGCAGTCATCAAATCAGTTTCACCAATTCAGCACTGTACATGTTCATCATCGTCGGATTGGCGTCGGCGCTGCTGATCGGCGCCACGACGCGCCGCGCGGTGGTGCCGGGGCGGCTGCAATCGATCGCCGAGATTTGCTACGAATTCGTCGCCAATACCGTGCGCAGTTCGGCCGGAACCGAAGGGATGAAATTTTTCCCCTTCGTTTTCACGCTGTTCGTGTTCGTTTTGTTCGCCAATCTGATCGGGCTCATCCCTTATTCGTTCACGGTCACGAGCCAATTGATCATCACCGTGACCCTGGCGTTGCTCGTGTTCTTCATCGTCGTCGGCTACGGCTTCTGGAAAAACGGTCTGCATTTCTTGAATCTGTTTGTGCCGAAGGGCGTGCCGAAACTCATTCTTCCGGCAATCGTCGCCATCGAGGTGCTGTCGTTTCTGTCCCGGCCGGTCTCGCACAGCGTCCGATTATTTGCCAACATGCTCGCAGGCCATATCACGCTCCAGGTCTTTGCCGGCTTCATTATTATGTTGGGTAGCGCCGGCATACTCGGCCTATTCGGCGCGACCTTGCCGTTTATCATGGTCGTGCTGTTGATCGCGCTCGAGCTTCTGGTGGCGTTCTTGCAGGCTTATGTGTTCGCCATTCTCACTTGCATCTATCTGAATGATGCAATTCACCCAGGCCACTGACGGCCAATCATTACAACCTAAAGAAGGAGTGTTCTCATGGATCCGACCGCCGCGAAATATATCGGGGCCGGTATTGCTTGTATCGGCATGGGTGGCGCCGGTGTCGGCGTGGGCATCATTTTCGGCAACTATCTTGCGGCGGCGTTGCGCAATCCGTCGGCGGCGCAGGGTCAGTTCGGCAACCTGATTTTCGGCTTCGCCATCACCGAAGCGCTCGGCATCTTCTCGCTGCTGATCGCACTCTTGTTGCTGTTCGGGCTATAAGGCCGCCGGAAAATCGAACTGCCAGCTTCCAAGGCAGACATCATGGCCGAAACGACCGCCCATACCGAAGCTCCCGCGGGACATACCAAGTTCCCGCCGTTCGAATCTGAGCACTTTCCATCACAGCTCGTCTGGTTGGTGATCAGCTTCGTTCTGCTCTACGTGCTGATGTCGAGAATTGCGCTGCCCCGCATCGGCGGCATCATGGCGGCCCGCAGCAAAGTCATCAGCGACGATCTCGCGGCGGCGGAACAGTTGAAGGAGCGGTCGAACGCGGCGCAAGCGGCTTACGAAAAGGCGCTTGCGGACGCCAGGAGCCGTGCTCAGGCCCTTGCCGGCGCCACGCGCGAGCAGCAGGCCCGCGAAGCCGAGGACATGCATAAGCGGCTTGAGGCGCAGCTCCACGAGCGGATAGCGGCCGCCGAACAATCGATCGCAAAAAGCCGCGACGGGGCCATGGGCAATGTAAGATCAATTGCCGCCGAGGCGGCTTCGGCGATCGTCGAGCGCCTGATCGGGCAGCGGCCGCGCGACGAGGAAATCGCCGCCGCACTCGGCGATGCCGGCAAACATTGAAGGAACGGCCATGCTCGAAGCCGAAAATTGGGTGGCGGTCGCCTTTCTCTGCTTCCTCGGGCTGCTCGCTTATCTCGGCGCCCATCGTAAGGTGATCGACGCCATCGACCGCCGTCAGGCCCGCATCAAATCGGAGCTGGAACAGGCCCGCCGTTTGCGCGAAGAGGCGCAGGCGCTGCTCGGCGAGTTTGAGCGCAAGGCACACGCCGCCGAAACCGAGGCGCAGGCGATCATCGCCGGAGCCAGAGCCGAGGCCGAGCGATTGGCGGTGGAAGCGAAATCAAGAGCGGAAGATTTCGTCTCCCGGCGCACCAAGATGGCCGAGACCAGGATCGCCCAGGCCGAAGCGCAGGCGGTCGCCGATGTGCGGTCTGCCGCGGCCGACGCTGCCGTCGCCGCGGCAGAGAAGATCATCGCGACGACGGCGAAGGGTAAGGTCGCCGAGGACCTGCTCGCGCGCGGCATCGCCGAGATCCGGCAGAAGTTCAACTAGCCTAAACGCGTTGGAGCTAATTCTTCCGTCACCCTGAGGTGGCCGCGAAAGCGGCCCTCGAAGGGCGACGGCCTCGGCCGTTCATCCTTCGAGGCTCACTTCGTTCGCACCTCAGGATGACGGGCCGAAGTGACGGGTTTCAACGAATAGCCCCAGAGAGATTATCCCGTGGGCGCGTTGGGGTTTGGCTTCACGCTCGGCTTTGGCTTCTTGGCCGGCGCGGGCTTCTTCGCCTGATCCGCCGCCGCGGCGCCAAACGGATCGAAGCCGATATAAACGAGATACGAATCGGACGAGCTTGACGGCATCGGGAAGCTCAGTCCCTCCTCGATATGGGTGAAGTCGACATTGGCATCGTTGGCGCCGATCGTCACCGGAATACGGATCAGCCTGGTGACGACGGTCTTCGGCGCGGTGATCGGCGCGCTGACGACGGCGATGCGGAGCGGCACGTCGATCTGACCTGCCCCGCCGGCGGGGCCGACAATAATGCGGCCCTGCACCCCGACGCGCATCACCATCTGGCCGTTGACGACCGCGCAGTCACGGGCGGCGCGCACGAAGATGCCTTGGTACTTCAGCGACATCGCTTCATTGCTGCCGTCGGGCGGCGGCGGCGGAAATGTCAGCGTGGAGGCGCCTTGGCGGATGTCGAGGAAAGGACATTCGACATTCGGCTGCGCGTTGGTGACCGGCTGCGGTTCCCTCTGCGTGGCGCCGGAGAAGAAGCTTGCGATCTTGTCTTTCAGGGACGGCGTGCTCGGCGCTGCAGGCGCCGGCGGCGGAGCCGCGCCAGTCGATGCGGAAGCCGGTGGCACCGCGCTGGTCGAGGCGGTCGTCGCCGGCGCGCCGGCGCCGCCGCCACTGCATCCGGCGAGCAACAGTAACGCGAGCGCAGCCCCGGCCGGCGACCCATGGTGCCAGCCCGACCCAGGAAATGCGCGCTTTGTTCCCTGTGTCATCGCCAATTTGCGATCCCCGATTGCTATAGCAAACTCATGACGGCATTCCCAAGGCGTTTCGCAGCTTGGTTAAAGGCGCGAACGGTCACACTCTGCCCTAATCGGAACCGTCGCTCACGTGCGCGTAGAGGAGATGGTCCTGCCAGATACCGTTGATACACAGATATTCGCGGGCATAGCCCTCCCGCACGAAACCGGTCTTTTCCAGAAGCTTGATCGATCCGCTATTGCTGGGAATGCAGGCGGCTTCGAGGCGGTGGAGCCGCAGGCTGGCAAAAGCAAACGGTACCACCGCGCGCACCGCCGCCGTCATGTAGCCGTGGCGCGCGAACGGCAAGCCAGTCCAATAACCGAGACTGCCGGCCTGGGCGACGCCGCGCCGGATATTGGCCAGGGTCAACCCGCCGACCAGGGCGCCATCGGAATTGCGGGCGATGAGAAAGGCGTAGCCCTGGTCGCTGCGCAAATCCTCGGCATAGCGTTTTATGCGACGGCGAAACGCCGCACGCGTGAGATCGTCGACCGGCCAGGTCGGCTCCCAGGGCGTGAGAAAATCGCGGCTTGTTTCGCGCAGCGCCGCCCATTCCTCGAAGTCGTCCATCTGGGGCGTGCGCAGCACGATGCCGTCGCCTTCGATACTCGGCAGCGGCTCAGAAAAATTGATGGTGCGAAAGAAAGCCATTGGCTGGTTCGGCCGGACTCGTTCATGCCGCGGCGCGGCGCGTCAAAGTCTCCGCAATCGCGGCCGCGCTTTCAAGTCCGGAACCAAGGCCGAGAACCGCGGTGGCGAGTTTGCCGCGCGCGATGAGCGCCCGGCCCGCCGCTCGCGCGCTTTCGACCGTGACCGCATCGACCTTTGCCACCAGCTCGTCGAGCGGTATCGGGCGGCCGCGGGTGATCATCTGCCGGGCCAATTGTTCAATGCGCGCGCCGGAGCTTTCCAGCGCCATCAGCAGACCGGCTTTCATCTGCGCTTTGGCGCGCGCCACTTCCGGTTCGGAAATGGTCTCGGCGGTGCCGGCGATCTCGTCGACGATCAGCCGCATCAGTTCCGAGGTGTCGGCGGCGTCGGTGCCGGCATAGAGGCCGAACATGCCGACATCGGAATACGGTACGTGAAACGTGTAGATCGAATAACACAGGCCGCGCCGCTCGCGCGCTTCCTGGAACAACCGCGAGGACATGCCGCCGCCGAGGATATTCGTGAACACCTGAAGGCTATAGAGCGCCGGATCGACAATCGCGACGCCCGGTAGCGCCAGCGCGATGTGTACCTGCTCGAGTTCGCGTTTCTCGACGTGAGTGCCGCCGCCGAAATTTGCCGGTTCCGGCAGCGGACTGGCCGGCCCATTGAAGCCGCCAAAGTGCTTCTCGACCTCGGCGACCACGGCGCGATGCTCGACCGCGCCCGCGGCCGCGACCACGATATCCGGGGCGCGATAATTTCTGGCGAGATAAGCGCGCAGCTTGCCGCCGTCGAACGACCGTACCGTCTTCGGCGTGCCCAGGATCGAGCGGCCGAGCGACTGATTGGGAAAAGCGACGAACTGCAGGTGTTCGAAAATGAGATCGTCGGGCGTGTCCGCGACCGCGCCGATCTCCTGAATAATCACATTCTGTTCTCGCAGCAGCTCTTCGCGATCAAAGGACGGGTCGGACAGGATATCGGCGAGCACGTCGAGCGCCAAAGGCACGTCTGATTTGAGCACGCGAGCGTAGTAGGCGGTGCTTTCGGCGCCGGTCGCGGCGTTGAGATCGCCGCCCACGGCCTCGATTTCTTCGGCGATCTGCCGCGCGTTGCGCCGGCGCGTGCCTTTGAAAGCCATGTGTTCGAGAAAGTGGGAAATACCGTGCTCGTCGTGGCGCTCGTCGCGGCTGCCGGACGCCACCCAGACCCCAAGCGAGGCGGTCTCGAGGTGCGGCATCGCGTCGGTCACGACATTGAGGCCGGACTTCAGCGTGGTTACCTCGACGCTCATGCCGCCGCTCCTTCCTGGGCGGCCCGGCTCGTCGCCAAAATGAACCGCTCAACCGCCGACTGGTCAGCCGGCAGTGCCGTGACACGCTCGGGCCGCTCATTGACATGCGCCAGCCAATCCGGAAGGGCCGGGCGAACACCGCACGCCGCTTCCACCGCATCGGGAAATTTCGCCGCGTGCGCGGTCGACAGCACGATCATCGGCACCGCCGGATCGCGCGATTCCTTCTCCGCCACCGCGACCGCAACGGCGGTATGCGGGTCGATGCAATTGCCGGTCTCGCGTTTGACGGTGCGGATCGTGGCGGCGACTTCGTCTTCATCGGCACGATCCGCGGTGAAAAAGCTGCGAATCGACGACAGAGCGCGCGATGACAGCGTGAAGCGGCGCGACTGCGCCAACGAACCCATCGCCGCCCGCACGGCCGCAGGCTCGCGGTCATAGGCCTCGAACACCAGACGCTCGAAATTCGACGCAACCTGGATGTCCATCGATGGCGAGGTCGTCGGCACGACCGCACGCGACTCGTAGGTCCCGGTCGCGAGCATGCGCGCTAAAATGTCGTTGACGTTCGTCGCCACGATCAAACGATCGATCGGCAGGCCCATGCGCGCCGCCACATAGCCGGCATAGACGTCGCCGAAATTTCCGGTCGGAACCGCGAAGGCGAATTTGCGCGCCGGAGCACCGAGCGCGACCGCGGCGGTGAAATAATAGACCACCTGGGCCACGATC
Organism: uncultured Alphaproteobacteria bacterium; assembly: GCA_963816295.1. Taxonomy (GTDB): domain Bacteria; phylum Pseudomonadota; class Alphaproteobacteria; order Rhizobiales; family Xanthobacteraceae; genus BOG-931. The sequence goes on from CAWFJS010000001.1 coordinate 195,967, forward strand.
CTCGCCCAATTGATCGAATTGACGCCGGAGAGCCGGGCCTGCTCGCGAAAACCATGTTGGCCGAACATACCCTTCACGATCGCCTGGCAGTCGTCGAAGGTGCCATCGATCGCAATGGCGCTGACATTGTCGGCGCCGCTGGTCGTCATCATGCGGCGCTGCACATCGGAGATGCGGCCTTGCGGAAACAGCACCACTAGGTCGACCTGCCGGCGATCGCGAAAGGCCTCGACAGCCGCGCCGCCGGTGTCGCCGGAAGTAGCCACGACGATGGTGCGCCGCTCGCCGCGCGCGGCAAGCGCGTGATCCATCAACCGCGCCAGGAGCTGCATCGCCAGATCTTTGAATGCGAGCGTCGGACCGTGGAAAAGTTCAAGCAGAAATGTGTTGACGCCGAGCTGGCTGAGCGGCGCCACAGCCGGATGACGAAAATTGCCATAGGCCTCGCGAGCCAGCCGCGCGAGATCGCCGGATGCAACCGAGTCGTCGGTAAAAGGCCTGATGATCTCGACGGCAACCTCGGCATAGGAGCGGCCGGCGAAACCCGCGATCGCCGCGGCATCGAGGCGCGGCCAAGCATCCGGCACATAAAGCCCGCCATCGCGGGCAAGGCCGGCAAGCATGGCTTCGGCAAAGCCGAGCGAGGGCGCTTCGCCTCTGGTCGAGATATATTGCACTGGCCCTTTCCGCCGCCGTTTGGAGACGCCGGCTAGAAGTTGCTAAGTAACTGATATGGCAGGATTATCTGCCAGGCCAAACGGTGTGGCCGCCGCGGCGGCGCGCCGCAACGCGGGTCACACTAATAGCAAATCGAATGGCTTCACAAGCAAGGCAAAGGCACCGGCAAGACACCGCCAAGGCACTGGGCGGGCCGGACGCTCGGGACGCTGGTTTTGACGCAACCGAGGGGCTTCTACGGACGATCCGGAACGGTGCGGCGGCCAGATGTGGCAGCCCAGAAGCCGAACACAGCCGCCAGCACCGCAGCCAAGCCGTACCAAGTCAGTGCGTATTGCAGATGGTTATCGGGCAAGGCGACCACGAGCTTCCCGGGCCGCGGTAAACCTCCCGGCGGCGTCGGGGCCTCCTGTTCGACATAAAACGGCGCTACGGCACCCGCTTTCGGATCCAGACCCTTGGCCGCTGCAATCCCGGCCGGGTCGCGCGTGAACCAAAGATTATGGGAAGCGTCGTCCGTCGGCGTGAACCAGTGCCGCTCGTCCGGCCAGCGCAGCGCGCCAACGATTTCGACTGGTCCTGAAATCTGGCCGGCAAGGCGCGATTTAGGGTCGCGCTGGGCATCCGGAACGAAGCCGCGATTGACGATAACGATGCCCTCGATAATGGCGATGCTATCGCCTGCGTCGCCGACCCGCCGCGCTGGCGTGAACACCCAATAGCCCGGGCTTGTGACATCGGGCCGGAAAGCGCTCGCCGCGGCAAAGACCAGCGCTTCACGCGCGTTGTCAAAGCTCGCCGTGAATTTGACCCGGCGGTACTCATCGCGCGAACGATCAAACTTGCTCCAATCCCTAGCCGGCGGCAGCGCTTGTGGCGGTGCCGCGAGGTGTTCCGTCAATGAGGCGATCAGAGCTTCTTTCCAGGCTTTGCGCTCGATCTGCCAAGTGCCGAGCGCAATAAGCACCGCGAAGGCCAACAGCGCGGGCAGCAACAGGCTTCGCCATGAGCGATTGCGCGCCGCCGGCCGATGCGGCCCCGCTTCTGCGCGCGGCTCAAGCGTCATGGTTCATGATGCTCGTGGTCGTATTCTTTGTGCTGTTCTGGACCATGTTCTTGGCCGAACCGACTCTCTGCTGCTTTGTGATGATATTGCAGCGCGATCATCAGGCCTTTCATCGGCCGCAACGGGCCGAGCGTGACGAGCAGGATCAGCGGCAACCACAGCGCGGCATGCACCCAGTACGGCGGTTGAAACAGAATCTCCGTCGCCAGCGCAGCACCGACCACGATTGCGCCGGCCAGGAACATGACGAACACGGCCGGACCGTCGCCGGAATCGGCGAAACCGTAATCAAGTCCGCAGCGCTCACAGCGCGGCTGCAATTTCAAGAACCCGGCAAACAGCCGGCCTTGGCCGCAGCGCGGACAGCCACAGGACAAGCCCGCCGCAATGGCGCCTGAGAGCGTGGTGATCGTCTCGGTCACTTCAGCAATTTAGGCCTGGCGTCGACCGCGCGGAAGCCGGCGAGGCATTCCAGCACGCGTGGCATGCCGCGCCGGAAGGCGTGAAAGGCTTGGTGACTGAAAGGCTTGGCGACTTAGCCCGCCTGCGGGCCGCCGCCCCAGACATAAATGCAGGCGAACAAAAACAGCCACACGACGTCGACGAAGTGCCAGTACCAAGCCGCGAATTCAAATCCGAGATGCTGCGTCGGCTTGAACTGTCCCGCGATGGCGCGGAACAGGCAGACGATGAGAAAGATCGAGCCGATGATCACATGGGCGCCGTGGAATCCGGTCGCCATGAAGAAGGTGGCGCCGTAGATGTTGCCCGAATAGTGGAACATGGCGTGCATGTATTCCCACGCCTGCACGCAGGTGAAGCTCAGCCCCAACGCGATGGTGACCGCCAAGCCCCACACCAGCCCTTTGCGATCGTTTTCGAGAAGCGAGTGATGCGCCCAGGTTACCGTCGTGCCCGAGGTGAGCAGAATGAGCGTGTTCAACAGCGGGAAGTGCCACGGATCGAACGTGTCGACGCCCTTGGGCGGCCAGACGCCGCCGGTATAGGCGATGCGCGCAACGTCGCGCAATTCATCCGGGAACAGCGCGGTGTTGAAATAGGCCCAGAACCAAGCGACGAAAAACATCACCTCCGAAGCGATGAACAGGATCATCCCGTAGCGGTGCGAGATCTGCACCACGCGGGTGTGATCGCCTTCCACTTCGGCTTCGTGGATGACGTCGCGCCACCAGCCCACCATGGTGTAGGCGATGCCGATCGCGCCGGCGCCCAGCACCAAGGGTGCGTAGGCGACCATGTGGTGCATCCACAGAATGGCGCCGACCGCCGCCAGGAAAGCCGAGGTCGCGCCGACCGCAGGCCACGGACTGGGATTGACCAGGTGGTAATCGTGATGCGGTTTGGCATGCGCAGTCGCCATCGTCTTCTCCACCTTGGCGCGATCGAACTCTTCGCTTTCGCGCCGTCTTGGTTGCGGTTTAAGTCTTTGCTCTAGATGTGCCCGGATTTATCCGAATTGGCGCTCTCCGCTACCGGCCGGTCGGAAACGCGCACCGGAAAGAAGGTGTAGGAGAGAGTGATGTTGTTCACGGCGTTTTCTTCCGCGTCCTTGGCGAGCTTGGCGTCGACGTAGAAAACCACCGCCATGTCGCGCTTCTCACCCGGCTGCAGCGTCTGCTGGGTAAAGCAGAAGCAGTTGATCTTCTCGAAATAGGCGCCGACCGTCGGCGGCGTCACATTGTAGCCGGCCTGGCCCGTCGTCACCCGCGCGGATTCATTGCGCACCGCATAATAGACCGTGACAACCTCGCCGAGCCGCACGTCGATCGTCCTGCGTTCCGGCTCGAATGACCATGGCAGGCCGGGCGCGACGTTGGAATCGAAGCGGACCCTGATGACGCGACCCAACAGCTGATCGGGCGCCGTTTTTGCCACCTGCGTAGTGCCGCCAAACCCGGTGGTGCGGCAAAACCACGAGTACAGCGGCACTGCGGCGAAGGAAACGCCGACCATCACGGCGACAAATCCGCCGCAGGCAAAGGCTACGACGGCATCGCGGGTCGAGCGGCGGCGTCGGATCATAGCGGCCGCTCCAGCACGCCCGGCCCTTTCACCAGCGTCACGATGTAGAACAGCACCGCCAGCACGCCGAGCGATATGGCGATGGCGATAGAGCGGGCGCGGCGGGCACGCTGCTGTTGCTCGGTCAGCCTGATGCCGGGCTCCGGCTTTGGTTCGGTGTTGCGCTCGCTCATTCTCGTTCATGCTCCTGTCGGGAAATGGCCCCACAGCGGCGCGAACAATCCTCCCGCCATGCGATCGACCAGCAGCATGGCGAACAACAAGAACAGATACAAAATCGAGAAGCCGAACATTTGTTTGCTGGCGGTATGACCGCGTGCTTCGCCGCGAACGCGAATGGCAAGCGCAACCATCGCGCCGCCCGCCAGCATGGCGGCTATTCCGTACACGGCTCCGGCATAGCCGAGCAGCCACGGCGCAACACCGACCGGCGCCAGCACCAGCGTATAGCGGAGAATCTGGCGCCGCGTTTCGGTCGCGCCGGCCACAACCGGAAGCATCGGCACGCCGGCGCGCGCGTAATCGTCGGCGCGGTAAAGCGACAGTGCCCAGAAATGCGGCGGCGTCCACAAGAAGACGATCAGGAACAGAACCAGCGGCTCGATCGCGACACCGCCGGTTGCCGCCGCCCAGCCGATCACCGGCGGCAATGCGCCGGCAGCGCCGCCGATCACGATGTTCTGCGGCGTTAAGCGTTTGAGCCAGATCGTATAGATGCCGACATAAAAGCCGATGGTCACCGCCAAGAGCAGCGCGGCAAAAACATTGACCAGAAGCCCGAGCACGACCACCGAGAAGCCGGCAAGCGTCAGGCCGAAAGCCAGCGCCTCGCCGCGCGCGAGCCGTCCGGCCGGAATCGGACGCGCCGCCGTGCGCGCCATCCGCGCGTCGATATCGGCGTCGTACCACATGTTTAACGCGCCGGCGGCGCCGGCGCCGACTGCGATGCACAACAACGCCGTGAACGCCATAACCGGATGCATGGGCACCGGCGCCAGCACCAGCCCAACCAGCGCGGTGAACACCACGAGCGACATCACTCGCGGCTTCATCAGTTCGATGTAATCGCCGACCCCAGCGATGCTCGGTTCGGCGCGCGCGAGTGTGACGCTCATCGGATCAGCGGCAGCGTTTCATATTGATGGAACGGCGGCGGCGACGGCAGCGTCCATTCCAGCGTGGTGGCGCCGGGACCCCATGGATTGGGCGCGGCCCGCTCCTTGCGGACGAAGGCCAGCACCATGCCGTAGAGGAACACGAGCACGCCAAAACCGGAAATGTACGACCCGATCGAAGAAACAAGATTCCATCCGGCGAACGCGTCGGGATAGTCGACGTAGCGGCGCGGCATGCCGGCAAGGCCGAGGAAATGCTGCGGGAAAAACACCACATTAACCCCGATGAAAGTGAGCCAGAAATGCGCCTTGCCGATTGCTTCGCTGTACATGTAGCCGGTCATTTTCGGGAACCAGTAATACCAGCCGCCGAAAATGGCGAAGACCGCGCCGAGCGACAGCACGTAGTGGAAGTGCGCGACGACGTAATAGGTGCCGTGCAGCACGCGATCGACGCCGGCATTGGCGAGCACCACGCCGGTGACACCGCCGATAGTGAACAGGAAGATGAATCCGATCGCCCACAGCATCGGCGTCTTGAACTCGATCGAGCCGCCCCACATCGTGGCGATCCAAGAGAAGATCTTCACGCCTGTGGGCACCGCGATCACCATCGTCGCGGCGATGAAATAGGCCTGCACGCTCGCCGACATGCCGACGTTGTACATGTGGTGGGCCCAGACGACGAAGCCGATGCCGCCAATGGCGACCATCGCTTAGGCCATGCCGAGGTAACCGAACACTGGCTTGCGCGAGAACGTCGCCACGATCTGGCTGACCATGCCAAAGCCGGGCAGGATGAGAATGTAAACTTCGGGATGACCGAAGAACCAGAACAGGTGCTGGAACAGCAGCGGATCGCCGCCGCCGTCCGGCGTGAAGAACGTCGTGCCGAAATTGCGGTCGGTCAAAAGCATGGTGATGGCGCCGGCCAATACCGGCAATGCCAACAACAACAAGAACACGGTCACCAGGATCGACCAGACGAACAACGGCATCTTGTGCATCGTCATGCCCGGCGCGCGCATGTTGAAGATCGTGGTGATGAAGTTGATCGCGCCGAGAATGGACGAGGCGCCGGCGAGATGGATCGACAGGATCACGAAATCCATCGCCGGACCGGGGTGGCCGTAGGTCGACAGCGGCGCATAGATCGTCCATCCGGTTCCGGCGCCGTTGGTGCCGGGCTCGCCCTCGACGAACATCGAGGTCAGCAACAGCGCGAACGACGCCGGCAGCAGCCAGAACGAAATGTTGTTCATGCGCGGGAACGCCATGTCCGGCGCGCCGATCATCAACGGCACCATCCAGTTGCCGAAACCGCCGATCATCGCCGGCATGACCATGAAAAAGATCATGATCAGTCCGTGCGCGGTGACGAAGACGTCGAAGGTATGGGTGTCGTGAAAGATTTGCAGGCCCGGATACATCAGCTCGGCGCGGATCGCGATTGAAAGCGCGCCGCCGATCAGTCCGGCGAAGAGCGCAAACACCAGATACATCGTGCCGATGTCTTTGTGGTTGGTCGAATAGAGAAAGCGCCGCCAGCCGTGTGGGATTTCGTGGGCTTCCTCATCGCCATGCGCGGCATGTGCCATCGTATCCATTGCCAGTCCCTTCGTTTACGACCGCCTGCCGAACGCGGCAGCGACCGTCATCGGATCGCCGGTGCCGCGGTCGCGGCGAGCGCATTATGCGCAGCGTCGTTGTCGATTGCGTATTTCTGCTTGGCGCTGTCGAGCCAGGTATTGAAATCGCCCTCGTTCACGACCCGCACCGCGATCGGCATAAAGGAATGATCCTTGCCGCACAGCTCGGAACATTGTCCGTAGAACACGCCCTCGATGGTGGCCTTGAACCAGGTTTCGTTGATGCGGCCCGGGATCGCGTCCATGCGAATGCCGAATGACGGCACCGTGAACGAGTGAATAACGTCGGCGCCGGTCACCAGCACGTGCACGACTTTGTTGACCGGCACCACCATCTCATTGTCGACGGCGAGAAGCCGCAACTGACCCGGCTTGAGATCTTTCTCCTGCACCATCAGCGAATTGAATTCAAAATTGCCGCTGTCCGGATAACTGTAGCTCCAGAACCATTGTTTGCCGGTGACCTTCACGGTCAGGTCGGGCTTGGGCACTTCGAGCTGAACGAACAACAACCGGAACGACGGCACCGCGATCACCGCCAGGATGATGACCGGAACGATGGTCCAGAGGATCTCGATCAGCGTGTTATGGGTCGTGCGCGACGGCGTCGGATTGGCGCGCGCATTAAAGCGCACGATGCAGATGAGCAGGAGCGCGAGCACGAATGCCGAGATCGCGGCAATGACCCAGAGCAGGAAAAAATGAAATCCGGCGACATCCTGCATGATCGGCGAGGCTGAATCCTGCAAATCCATTTGCCATGGTGTCGGCTGGCCGAGCCCGGCCCACGCGGCGCCGGCGCTCGCCAACACACCGCCCGCGCTTGCCGCGATCGCGGCCAAACGTGACAACGCCTTCATGCCCCGTCCTGCTCCCCTGTTGCTGATCGTGTCAAAACCGTCGCTGCAACAACCGCCGATGAGCGCGCAAAACCCGAACCTCGCGCGAGCCACCACGGCATGACACCACCGGTTAACGCCACCGGTTTGGCGGGCCTTGTCCCGCGGCGCGATGTCCCTGGCGGGCCGCGCCGCGATAAGGGAATTTCCGGTTCCTCCAAACCACAAATCGGCGACTGCTGCAATGCACCCATGATCGCAGCGGCGGCGGTGGTGGATGGCCCCGATCGCCGGTCAATCACCAGTCTTAGGCGACCGCCCCAAGGCCTCAATTGACCTTCGGCTGGCCACAATGGCTTGACTTTGATTCCTTGACAGGGCGGGCCCACGCTGTAGGCAGGGCGCGGCAGCCGGATTCGCGCTGGCAAGCCTGCCGGAGGCAGCTTTGCGGCGGATCGAGGGAACTCACAATGACGCAATGTGACGGCGCTTGGTGGATCCGGCCATTGGCCAGGCTGGTGAGCGCCGCGGTATTCATCGGGTTGTTGTTCGCCGTAACCCTGGCACCGGCGGATCGCGCCAGGGCGCAAGGCGCGGTCAAATCGGTGCATGGCGACTGGCAGATTCGCTGCGACACGCCGCCGGGTGCGCAGAGCGAGCAGTGCGCGCTGATGCAGAGCGTCACGGCGGAGGACCGCCCGAATATCGGGTTGACCGTAATAGTCCTGAAAACCTCGGACCAGAAAAGCCGGCTGATGCGGGTTGTCGCCCCGCTCGGGGTCTTATTGCCGTCCGGCCTTGGGCTTAAGATCGACAATCAGGACGTCGGCCGCGCCGGTTTCGTGCGCTGCCTGCCGAGCGGCTGCGTCGCCGAAGTGGTCATGGACGACAATCTGATCAAGCAATTGCGCAACGGTCAGACCTCAACTTTCATTATTTTTCAGACGCCGGAGGAAGGCATCGGCTTCCCGATGAGCCTGAAAGGTTTTGGCGAGGGCTACGACAAGCTGCCGTAATTTTCATCACCCGGGGCCCGCCCGCCGCGGCATTGCCAAAGCCATTCGCCAACCCGTCAGCAGTAAAGAGCCGCGAACAGGGACAGACGCCATGCGAGCCGAGCGCTTCATCGCGGCCATTGCCGCGATATTCTCTGGGCGGATTCTTGGCCGGTGCTGCATTGCCTCGCGCGGCCCTGGCGCAGAATGATTATCCCAATCGGCCGGTCAGCCTGATCGTCCCCTACGCCGCCGGCGGCGTTGCCGACGTCGCGATGCGCATGCTCGGAGACAAGCTGTCCACTCGGCTCGGACAGCAATTTGTCATCGAAAACCGGCCTGGCGCCGGCGGCATCGTGGCCGCGCAAGCTGCCGCGTCCGCTCCGGGGGACGGCTATACGCTGTTGATGACCGGCAACAACAACGCGATCGCAGCCGCGCTGTTCAAATCGCTGCCTTATAATGTGCTCACGGATTTCGGCTCGATTTCCACCGCTGCCTTTTTCGACCTGCTCGTTGTGACGCGGGCCGGTTCGCCGCTGCACTCGGTTAAGGACGTGATCGCGACGGCGCGGGCCAATCCCGGCAACCTCAATATCGGGACCATCAATCCCGGCAGCACGCAGAACCTCGCCGCCGAACTGTTCACCAGCACCGCCGAGATCAAAGCCGCCATCGTGCCGTTCCGCACTTCGCCCGACATGGCCGGCGCGCTCCTGCGCGGCGACATTGATATCGCGTTTGAATTCTACGCCGCGGTACACGGCTTGCTCGCCGACAATAAACTCGCGGCGCTCGCTTCGGCCGGATTAAGCCGAACCGCTTATCTGCCGCAGGTGCCAACCGTGATCGAAAGCGGGCTGAAGGATTACGAGGTGACAAGCTGGAACGGCCTGTCCGCTCCGGCGGCGACGCCGGCGCGGATCATCGCAAACCTCAATCAAGCCGTGAAAGAGGTGATGCCATCGGCCGACATTCAAACGCGGTCGGCGGAAATGGGCATGGCCATGCGCGCGAGCACGCCGGGCGAAATGACCGCCCGGATGAAAGCCGATATGAGCAAATGGTCCGCTGTCATCGAAAAGGCCGGGATCGCCAAGCGTGACTAAGGGCTTGCGACCAAGGGCCCCTCGCCGACCCGCGCGAAAGCGCATATCTATGAACGATTAGGGATCAAACGCACTCGCAGGGCATCGCATGACCGATACTCCGATTTCGCTCGTCGATCGCGCCGGGCTTGACCGGCAGCGGCTCGCAAAAATCATTTCGCGCGGGCTCGACGGCGCCGACGACGGCGAATTGTTCCTCGAATACCGCCAGGCTGAAGCGTTGGCCTTCGATAATGGCCGGCTCAAACAGGCGACCTACGACACTTCGCAGGGCTTCGGCTTGCGTGCGGTGAAGGACGAAGCGGTCGGCTATGCCCATGCGTCGGACGTTTCCGAAGGCGCGATCGAGCGTGCCGCCGACGCCGTGCGCGCGGTCAAAGGCGGCTATTGCGGCCATTACGCGGCGCCGCCGCCGCGCAGCAATGTCAAGCTTTATGGCGAGGACAGCCCGTTACAAAGCCCCTCCTTCGAAGCCAAGGTGCAGCTGTTGCAGACGATCGATGCCTATGCGCGCGCCAAGGACCCGCGCGTGCGGCAAGTGACGGCGAGTATCGCCGCTTCGTGGCAGGCGGTCGAAATCCTACGCGCCGACGGCGAAGCCTATCGCGACATCAGGCCGATGGTGCGCGTCAGCGTCGCGGTCGTGGTCGGCGATGGCAATCGGCAAGAGACCGGCAGTGACGGCTATGGCGGCCGCGAGGGCTACGAGCGCTTTATCGCGGAAGGTGCGTGGCAAGGCGCGGTGGACAATGCGGTGCGCCAGGCGCTGATCAATCTCGAAGCGGCGCCGGCGCCCGCCGGCGAAATGGATGTGGTGCTCGGCCCCGGCTGGCCTGGCGTGATGCTGCACGAAGCGGTCGGTCACGGCCTGGAAGGGGATTTCAACCGGAAGAAGACCTCGGCCTTCGCCGGACTGATGGGACAGCGCGTTGCCGCCAAGGGCGTGACGGTCGTTGACGACGGGACCATTTCCTTGCGCCGCGGCTCGCTCTCGATCGATGACGAGGGCACCCCCAGCAATCGCACTTTGCTGATCGAGGACGGCATTCTCGTCGGCTATATGCAGGACCGGCAGAATGCCCGGCTGATGGGCATGAAGCCGACCGGCAACGGCCGGCGCGAGAGCTTTGCCCACGTGCCGATGCCGCGCATGACCAACACGTACATGCTTGCTGGAAGTCACGAGCCCGACGAGATCATCGCTTCGGTCAAGAACGGCGTCTACGCCACCTATTTCGGCGGCGGCCAGGTCGATATCACCTCGGGCAAATACGTGTTTCAATGCACCGAGGCCTATCGCATCGAGAACGGCAAGATTGGCGCGCCGATCAAGGGCGCCATGCTGGTCGGCAATGGGCCGACTGACCTGCACCGCGTCTCGATGATCGGCAACGATCTGAGCCTCGACAAGGGCATCGGCACCTGCGGCAAGAACGGTCAAGGCGTGCCGGTTGGCGTCGGCCAGCCGACGCTGCGCATCGACCGCATTACCGTGGGCGGCACCGGCTAGTCACATTACCGCACCACGCCGGAAATGCAGCACGGCCGACGTCGTGGCGGCTTGATCACGTCTTTTAGAAAGCACCGCGCCGAAGCGGCGCCGTAGCCGGGCCGCCGATAGGTCCAGGCCCGACAGCGCTGCTCGCCTTGACAGGCCTCGGCGCAGGCTTTGCCTTTAGCGTCGGGCGGAGTTTCAAACCAGCGATAATCGCCGCCAAAGCGATCGATCGAATATTCGATCGCGCCGGTTTGCGGCTCAATCACGCCGGCGCCGCGCACGCCCGATACGCAGCAGCTCAATTCCTTGGCCGGCACCACTTCGCGCTTGAGCCAGCACATCGCCGGCGCCCCGGACCCCGATGGATAGGAGAAACTCCAGGCTCGACAGCCTTTATCGCGCTCGCAACGGGCAGCGCAGACCGTCGGATCGCCGTTGGCGACCGGCGCGCTGGTGTAATCGCCGCCAGGGCGGTCGTAGCCGGTTTGCGCGAAGGCGGCGGTGACGCGTCCGAGCGCAACCGCAAGCAAGGCGGCGAGAACAAAGATGAGCGCCCGCTTGCTGCGCTGTTTCGGCTGTCCCCGATTTCGCGTCGCGCTGCTCGGCACGAGGAACCTTTTCTTCCTCAAGAAATACCACAAGAATTTCCGGCTCCAGCCGGCTCGTCAACGACCACGCGGCAGCCGCAGAGTAGCGCACCCCCGCATTAGCGGAAATGTTTCGACAATTTGAGCCCCTGGGCCTGGTAATTGGAGCCGATACCGCTGCCGTAAAGCTGATCGGGACGCGCCAACATCTTCTCATAGACCAGCCGGCCGACGATCTGCCCGTGTTCCAGGATGAACGGCACTTCGCGCGAGCGGACTTCCAGCACCGCGCGTGAACCCAAGCCACCGGCCCCCGCATAACCGAAACCGGGATCGAAAAATCCGGCGTAATGCACGCGGAATTCGCCGACCAGCGGATCGAATGGGACCATCTCGGCCGCAAAGTCCGGCGGCACCTGCACGGCCTCGGTCGACGCCAAGATGTAAAACTCGTCGGGATCGAGAATAAGGCTGCGATCGGCACGCGCCACGATCGGCTCCCAGAAATCGGCAACCTCGTAAGCGGCGCGGCGCTCGACTTCGATGACGCCAGTATGCCGCTTGGCGCGATAGCCGACGACGCCGTTCATGCGCGCGCGATCGTTTGGCCCGGACCCAGCGAGATCGATGCTGACCGCGACACCGTCGCCCATCACCGCTTCGGCGCGATCGACTAGCCGCTCGCGCGCATGCAAGGCGCGGAGCGCGTCGCCTGAGAGCGCAGCGTCGCCGCGGCGCAAGCGCAGTTGCGACAATCGCGAACCCTCACGCACCAATACCGGAAACGTTTTCGGGCTGATCTCGGCGTAAAGCGGGCCGTGGTAACCGCCGGCAATGCGATCGAAGCCACGTGTCTCATCGGCAATCACGCGCGTGAATACGTCGAGCCGGCCGGTCGAGCTTTTTGGATTGGTCGCTGCCGCGATGTCGGCGGGCAGCGCCAGGCTCTCAATCAGCGGCACGATATAGACGCAGCCGGTCTCCAGAACGGCACCGGTGGCGAGCGAGAATTCGTGCAGCTTCAATTCGGCGATGCGTTGCGCCACCGTGGTGCCGGGACCCGGGAGAAAACTGGCGCGCACACGATAGGCAATTGCGCCAAGACGCAGATCGAGGCTGGCCGGCTGAACCTGGTCCGCATCGAACGGCCGGGCGGCGCGAATCCCGCCCTGCTCCGCCAACGCCGCGATCATGCGGTCGGGCAGAATTCCTCGTTCGGAAGCTGCGAAGCTCAAAGCCATTTGCGGACCGGCAGCGATCTTAATCGGCGCACCGCTGCGATCTAATCCGATGCCCGGTTTGACGCAAAGACGGCCGCAGCGTATACATCGCGTTATCCCGTGGTCATTTGAGCCGGCCGGCTTGCAGCCACGTAAAACAAGTCGCTAAAAGGCCGGGGACGCGTGAGCCCGGCCCGAGGATTTCCCCGGCCGGGTTTTGTTTTGGCCGCGTTTTCAGCGGCCAAAACGCGTGTTGGCTAAGGAGGGCCACATGTCCGCGTCGGCAAAAAAGAGCTATCGCCCCGAAACGCGCCTGGTGCAATCGGGCACCCTGCGGTCGCCGTTTGGCGAGACTTCGGAAGCGCTCTATCTCACCCAAGGCTATGTCTACGACAGCGCCGCCCAGGCGGAGGCGCGATTTAAGGGCGAGGATCCGGGCTATCAATATTCGCGTTTCGCCAATCCGACGGTCGACATGTTCGAACGGCGCATGGCGGCATTCGAAGGCGCCGAGGCGGCGCGCGCCACCGCGTCGGGCATGGCGGCGGTGACATTGTCGCTGCTCGGCCAGGTCAAGGCCGGCGATCACGTCGTGGCTGCCAAAGCGATGTTCGGATCCTGCCGCTATGTCGTGGAGGATTTTTTGCCCCGCTTCGGTGTCGCTTCGACGCTGGTCGACGGCTGCAATCTCGATGCCTGGCGCGAGGCGGTGCGGCCGAACACCAAGACTTTCTTTCTGGAAACGCCCACCAATCCAGCGCTGGAAGTGATCGACATTGGGGCGGTAGCCAAGGTCGCGCATGACGCCGGTGCGACGCTCGTTGTCGACAATGTGTTCGCGACGCCGTTATTTCAGAGCCCGCTCGCACTCGGCGCGGACTGCGTCGTGTATTCCGCCACCAAGCATATCGACGGCCAGGGCCGCTGCCTCGGCGGCGTTATTCTCGCCTCGCAAAAATTCATCATGGAAAAAATCCATGTGCTGCTTCGTCAAACCGGGCCATCGATGTCGCCGTTCAATGCCTGGGTGCTGCTCAAAGGGCTGGAGACGCTCGCGGTGCGGGTGCGGCGGCAGACCGACAGCGCGGCGACGCTCGCGGTGGCAATAGCCGGGCATCCAAAAGTTTCGCGGCTGATTTATCCGGGCCGGCCGGACCATCCGCAGGCCGCGATCGCGCAGAAGCAGATGCGCGGCGGCTCGACGCTCGTCGCCTTTGAGATCAAGGGCGGCAAACGCGGCGCCTTCCGCTTTCAGGACGCGCTCAAACTCGTTCGCATCAGCAACAATCTCGGCGACGCCAAGAGCCTGATCACGCATCCGGCGACGACAACGCACCAGCGGCTTACGCCGGCGCAGCGCGCCGAGCTCGGCATCAGCGACGGCTTGGTGCGGGTTTCGGTTGGGCTTGAGGATCCCGACGATATCGTCGAGGACGTGCTTGGCGCGCTGGAAGCAGTGTGAGAGGAGACTTGAAAGCGCTTAGTGCAGATCTTGTTGATGCACGTCTCTCGTTAATGCACGTCCGGTTTCGCCGGAATCATGGCGGGATGAACCGCGGCGGCGGCAATCGGCCGCGTTGCCGCTTCGGCGATAGCGCCGCCGAGCAGCTTCGCCAGGCAGGCGTAACTCCAGTCGTTCATGTGCAGATGGTCCGGCGACACAAACGTGTCGAAGGAGAGGTGCTGCACGTCATGCCAATCGCGCATCACCGCGAAGCGCTGGAATAGCCCGACGTCCTCTTGCTTTGCGGCGAGCGCGATCTGTTCGACCATGCCTTGCGTTTCCGACTTGGCGAGCACCGCCGGCGCAAATTGCGGATCGATCAGGACCACGTCGGCGCCGACCTCCTTGAGCTGCTCGATACCGTCGTGCAGTTGCACGGCATGGGGGTTGAGCGGATGGTCGCGCAGCACCGAATTGGTGCCGATCTGCCACAGTACGAGCTGGGGATGCGCGGCCAGTACGTCGGCTGCGAACCGCGCCATCATACTATTGGCCTCTTCGCCATTGACGCCGCGATTGAGGACGGTGATCTCCCGGCCGGGAAACCGCGCCCGCAATTCGACGGCGAGCCGGCTTGGATAGGATGCGTCGGGCGAGCTGGCGCCCGCACCTGCGGTCGAGGACGATCCGATCGCGACGATGGTAAGCGGCTGGCTGTTGGCCAGGCGCCGCATCGTATGAATGAGCGGCCGATCGAAACGCGCCAATGCGGTGGGCGCAGTGCATGTCGCTGGCGTGGCAGGCGCGGTCCCGACAATCGGTTTTGCGGCAGCGCTTGATCCGGCCACGGCGGGAATCGCAGGGGGCGCGGCACTAGGCGCGGCGACCGGACTTACAGGCAGCGTTTGCGCCACGGCCGTCTGCGTCGCGGAGCCTTGCGCACTCAAGCCTTGCGCGCTCATTTGCGCGCGCGCATTGTCGCTGTGCAGTGCAAAAAACTGCACCGCCAAAATGGCGGCGACGGCCACGGCCTGCGTCTGACAGGCGAATTTTATTTGTTTGAAAGACATTAACGCGTCGTTTGCATTCTTACGGCGTCAAGATGCGCAGCACTGATAATTAGCGACGCCAGGGCCCGGCCAATGCACTCATGAACTCGCCGCGCCATATCATACTTCTTGGTCGCGGCATAGAGGTCGAAAGTGCCGATATCGTTCCAATATTGCATGATCGCCAACCGATCGAATAACAGCGCGTTGCGCTGCTGGGCGACGCGGCGCATCACATCGGCATAAGCCGATACGTCAAGCATCGAAGCGGTGCGTGGGCTGTATTGCATGTTCATGAGAATAACATCAGCGCCCGCGGCTTGAATTTTATCGACGCCGTCCTCGAGGCTCGAGCGGAAGTCTTCGGTCTCAACGCCATTGATGGCATCGGCCGTACCGGCCTGCCAGATCACCAGGCTCGGATGGTCCTCGGCGAGAATCTTATCCAAGCCAACGAGCATGTTGGCCGTGGTCTGTTTCGGCTGAACGTGGGCCGTGACCTTGATCTCGTTGCCGGGCAATTGCTGCTTGAGCGCATCCTCAAGCCGCGCCGGATAAGCAAAGTGCGCCCCGTCAGGCCCGGCCAGCGAGGAAGATCCCGTGCCCAGCACGCTGATGTCCAACCGATGCCGGTCCTTGAGTTCACTAGTAGCGCGGGTGAGATCGATTTCGCTTTCCAGAAACGACGCCGGTACGTCGCAAGCCTCGGGCTGTGGCTCCGCCACCGCCCCCCAGGCCGGCAAACAGTTGAGCGCAATTGTCGTGACAAGCGCGGTGAGCAATTTCATGCCTCGCCTCCCGCGAGGTCTGCATCCGGCGGTTTACTCCGCCCGGTGGGGCTTCGCCCTTCTATCTGTTTGTACCACGATATCAGACTAGCTGTGGCGACCATGATCAAGATGCCGACAAGGCTGATAAACGTCTGAATCAAGGGCCCGCCTGACCACTCGCTGATGATGAATTGGCCGGCGAAAGCCAAAAACACGCCTAGACAGAAGACTTCCAGCGAGTGCTGGCCGCAAAGGATCGCCGGCCGCAGGTATGGCGACTTGAGCCACGGCCAATCACGCGGGATGAAATGCACGGTGACGGCCGCGAGCGCGAGGAAATGAGCAAAGCGCAGCACGTCGAGATTGGTCTTGTCGATTGGATACATCCAATCGCTCAGCCAGGCCGGTACGAAACGCCCGAGTGACTCGACATACCAGGTTAGCGTGACCGCGAAAGCGAAGACGAGATAGGCAATCGCGATCGCCAGCACGACGCGCGAGCGCAACGCCGCGGACAGCCGTTGTGCGCCGCCGAGCGCGCACCACGCGCCGAACACAAACAGCAACTGCCAGGCAAACGGATTGAAGAACCATTCCCCGTTTGGATAAGCGGGCAAATTCCAATCCAGATTCCACGCCAGCACATAGACCAGCGCCGATCCGGCCAGCGCCAGGGCCGGTTGTCGGATCAAGAGCCAAAGCATCGGCGGAAAGAACAACAGCAACATGATGTACAACGGCAGCACATCCATGTTGACCGGCTTGAACTTCAGAATGAGCGCCTGAAAAATTGTGACATCCGGCTGCTTGAGGAAATCGAGAATATTCATTTCCTCGGCGTAAAGCGGATTTTCGAACGTCGCCGCGACATAGGCGATCTCGGCCATGAAAATAGTGAACAAAAAAATATGGGCCACGTAGATCTGCCAGGCGCGCCGCAGCACCCGCGCGCTGGCGACGATGATGCCGCGTTCGCGCATGGCGCGGCCGTAAACGAAGGCGGCCGTGTAGCCGGAAATGAAGATGAATATTTCGGTGGCGTCGCTGAAACCGTAGTTGCGGATGGTGAACCAGTTCACGACATTCTGCGGGATGTGATCGAGAAAAATCAGCCACAGCGCGACGCCGCGGAACAGATCGAGCCGCAGGTCGCGTCCGCCCGGCGGCAACGGCGAAGCGGCGGCCGGCGCCGACGGCAGTGCCAATCTGGGCAATACGAGGTGCTTCACAGCCGCCTTCACGATCGTTGCGCCGCGGCGCGTTGCCTGGCGCCATTGAACGGTGCGCCCGGCCTCGGCCTGCATGGGCGCTGATTTTCCAATCTAGGGTCAAAACTCATTAATTTCCGCGAGCCGCGTTGCAGCCAAAATCGCTCGCCGGGCAGGAGAAGGGCGAAGAGCGTATCGGCAATACGGTCGAGCCCTTCGACGAACCCGGCGGCGATTTTCGCTGCAACCCGAAGGGACGCGGGCCTTTCGGCCGCCGGCGTCGTTGCTCGTCGCTCATGATCGTATAGATCACATCGCTCCTCGCGCCTAGCCAGCGGCCGAAATGCCTAGCGTCGCGACCGTGCAAATAATGAGTTTAGACCCTAGCCGGCAAGTACCGCTTGAGAAAGCGTCTTGTGACGGCTATGCAATCACGCCTGCCGTACCGCCCGCTTCTGCGCCGGCATTGGCCCGCAAAGCGAACCTCGCTTGAACGGCGCTGGGCTTCGCGCGTGGTAGCGAACATTGGTATCAGCTGCAACATTGCCGTATCGCTCGCATGTATCGCGCCGTGACCCGCAATATTGAAGTCGTGGTGACGCCGCGTTTCGTCGCCGATCGCTCGTCACCGGAGAACAATTATTTCTTCTGGGCCTACACGATCTCCATCACCAATAAAGGCGCCGAGACGGTGCAGCTGAAAACGCGCCACTGGCGCATCACCGATGCCCATGGTCGGCGCCAAGAGGTACGCGGCGCGGGCGTTGTCGGCGAGGAGCCGGTGCTCAAAGCCGGAGAGTCTTTCGAATATACCAGCGGCGTTCCGCTGCAGACGTCCTCGGGTTTCATGGTCGGCACCTACGGCATGGTGACTGCCGGCGGCGAACATTTCGAAATCGAGATTCCCGCGTTTTCGCTCGACAGCGGCGACGGCAAGCGCACCATCAATTGAACGACCGCGGGCAAACGCGATCGATGGGCGGCGCGCCCGAAACGCGTGCGGACCGCCATTCGCGGCCCGCATCCATTTTCCAACAGAGCATTCTACGCGATAGCGATCTTAGCGGTGGATCACGATATCGCCGGCCGGCGCGTCGGCATCAAAGCCGTGATCGTGATGCCGCCAGTGCTCGCGCTCGCGAATGATCACCTCTGAATCCGGGCGCTGGACGCAGCGCGACACGCAGGTGCCGTTGTCGCAGACTTGGCGGCAAATCCGTTCGGCATTGGCGGCGTGCGAGAGCGCGAACCACAAGGCTGCCGTTGCGACGCCGATCAGGAATTTGGTCATCGTCAGCCTCCGCTCCGCCCCCGCGGTCAGCCTCGGCTGCGCCCCGCGGTATCAATTTGCAGAGCGACAGTTTGGTTCCGTGCTCAATATTGCGTCGTGGGCACGCGGTTAGAGCCGGCTCCAGCTGTACTCGCCGGTCAAGTCAATAAATTAACAAAATCAATGGCTTGTGTGCAGAGATGGGATCGCGCCGGCGGCAATCGACTATGGCGGCGCCGGCATGCTCGCGGCGGCAATTTCAGCCGGTGCGAAGACGTAGGTCGAGCTGCAAAACTCGCATGTCACCGTGATACGGCCGTCCTCGACCATATCGGCGCGATCTTGCGGCGAGAAACTTCGCAGCATGTTTTCGACGCCGTGGCGCGAACACGAGCACTGCGCGGCCACCGGCGTCGCGCGGAAGACGCGAACGCCGCGCTCGTGAAACAACCGATAGGCCAGACGCTCGCTCGACAGTTCCGGATCAAGAAGCTCGATATCGCCAACGGTTGCGACCAGCGAGCGGCCCTCCACCCAAGCCTCATCTTCGGGCAGCACGTGTGGCGCGGTGCCTGCCGGTGCGTCGCCAGGATCCAGATCTGCGCGGCGAGCACGCTCGGGCGAATTGGGCAGAAATTGCAACAGAATGCCGCCAGCGCGCCAGTGCCGGCGTGGACCGCCGTCGCCGGCGCGGAATTCTTCGGCGACCGCGAGGCGCACACGGGTCGGAATTTGCTCGGAGCGCGAGAAATATTCATGTGCCGCCTGTTCGAGGTCGCCGCCTTCGAGCGGCACCAGGCCCTGGTAGCGGCTCATGTCCGGGCCTTGATCGATGGTCATGGCGAGGTGCCCGCGGCCGAGCAATTGCCCGGGCGCTGCTTCGCCGCCGGCAATCGCGGCCGCGACGCGCGCGGCGTCGAAACGGGCGCAGGCCCGCACATTGTGGGGTGCGGTGAAATCGACCACCAGCATCCGAACCGGTCCGTCGCTTTGGGTCTGCAGGATGAATCGCCCGTCGATTTTAAGCGCTGAGCCGAGCATCACGGTCAGCACGATCGCCTCGCCAAGAAGTTTAGCGACCGGGGTCGGATAATCGTGCCCGGTTAGAATCGTATCGACGACCGCGCCGAGCCGCACAATCCGGCCGCGCAGATCAAGCGCTTTGACGGCAAATGGAAGGATCGTGTCGTCGAGACTGGTTGCCGCAGGCTGACGAACCGGGATGTCCAAATCGGGATTGTTCATTGCCGCAATATAGGTCCTGCGAACACGATTGTGAGGGCCGCAGCCCGACCTCACCGCGCATCGGCTTCCAGGCACCAGGTCAGTATGCCCTTTTGTGCATGCAACCGGTTTTCGGCCTCGTCGAAAACCACCGAATGCGGACCATCCATGACCTCGTCGGTAACTTCCTCGCCGCGATGCGCAGGTAGGCAGTGCATAAAAATGGCATCGGGCTTGGCGCGCGCCATCAGCCGGCCGTTGACCTGATAGCGCTTGAGCAGATTGTGGCGGCGACTGCCGTTGCGGTCGCCCATGGATATCCAGGTGTCGGTGACGACGCAGTCAGCACCTTTTACCGCCTCGTCCGGGTCGGTGCCGAGCGTGATCGCGGCGCCGGAGGTCTTGATCCAATCGAGCAGCGGTTTCTTTGGCGCCAGTTCGGCCGGCGTCGCCACCCGCAAATGGAAATCAAAGCGCTGCGCCGCGTGCATCCATGACGTCAGTACGTTCGTAGCATCGCCGGTCCAGGCCACGGTACGGCCGCGAATCGACCCGCGGCACTCCTCGAAAGTCATGACATCGGCCAGCACCTGACAAGGATGCGATCGGCGCGTCAGCCCATTGATCACGGGTATCGCGGCATAGTGCGCCAATTCGCTCACGGCTTGCGGATCGAGCATCCGGATCATGATGGCGTCGACATAGCGCGACAGGACGCGGGCAGTATCGGCGAGCGTCTCGCCGCGCCCGAGCTGCATTTCTTCCGCGGTCAGTAGAATGGCGTCGCCGCCCAATTGCCGCATGGCGACTTCGAAGGACACGCGGGTGCGGGTCGACGGCCGTTCGAAGATCATGGCCAGTGTCTTGCCGGCAAGCGGGCGTTCGCCGCGGTCACGGCGCGATTTTATCGCGCGCGCAGCATCAATCATGCCGCGCAGATCGGCGGCCGGAACCTCGATCAGATCGAGGAAATGGCGGACGACTTTCATCCCGCCGTCTCCTCTTTGGGCCGCGGGACGGCGGCCGGACGCTTGGCGCTCCGGCTAAGTTGCGCGCAGGCGCGGTCGAGCCGGGCGATGCCCTCGGCCATTTCCTGCTCGCTGACAATGAGCGGCGGCAGCAAGCGCACGACATTGTCGCCGGCGCCGACCGCTAGCATCTTCTCTGCTCGGATCGCATTGACCAGTTCGCCGGCGGGAACGACCGCGCGCAAGCCGACCAGTAGGCCTTCCCCCCGCACTTCGGCGATGAGTTCGGGGTAACGGTCCTTGATCTCGGCCAGGCGCTGTTTGAACAAAATGCCGATCTTTTTCACATGATCGAAAAAGCCCGGCGCCAGCATGACGTCGAGCGTCGCATTGACTGCGCTCATCGCCAGCGGATTGCCGCCGAAGGTCGAGCCATGCGTGCCGGGTGTCATGCCCTTGGCCGCCTCGCTGGTCGCAAGCACCGCGCCGACCGGAAAGCCGCCGCCGAGCGCTTTGGCGAGTGGCATGATGTCGGGAATGACTCCCGCGCGCTGGTAGGCGAAGAGTTCGCCGGTCCGCCCCATGCCGCTTTGGACTTCATCGAGTATGAGCAGGAGGCCGTTTTGGTCGCAGAGCTCGCGCAGCGCCCTCAGAAACGACGGCTCGACCGTGCGCACGCCGCCCTCCCCCATCAGCGGCTCGATCATGATCGCGGCGGTCTCTGTGCCGATCGCTTTTTTGACCGCCGCAAGATCATTGAAGGCGACCTGATCGAAGCCTTCCACCGGCGGCCCGAAACCGTCCAGATATTTCTTCTGTCCGCCGGCGGCGAGCATCGCCAGCGTGCGGCCATGGAATGCGCCTTCGAAGGTGATGGCCCGGTAGCGTTCGGGATGACCGTTCACCGACTGGTATTTCCGCGCCGTCTTGATCGCACCTTCGACCGCTTCGGCGCCGGAATTGCAGAAGAATACGACATCGGCAAAACTCGCCGCGCATAGCCGTTGCGCCGCGCGCTCCCCTTCGGGAATTTCATAGAGGTTCGATACGTGCCACAGCTTCTGGGACTGTTCGGCGAGCGCAGCGACCAGATGCGGATGCGCATGGCCGAGCGCGTTCACGGCGACGCCCGAGGCGAAATCGAGATAGCGTTCGCCATTCGTGGCGATGAGCCACACGCCTTCGCCCCGCTCGAAGGCAAGGTCGACACGCGCAAAAGTCGCCATCAGATGCGATGTCACGGCTCCACTCACGTTCTGGCTCACGGTCTGGCTCGCAAAGCTGCGCGTTTAAAAGCGGCGCGGCTCAAACGACAAAAGCAGCGCGGCTCAAACGAAATGTGCCGCCTCTCCGGGCGGCACCGACAACATTCTATTTCCACCTGCCCTGCTGTCAACACACGATAATTGCGCGCCGCGGACCCGATTTGTACCCAGTTCATCCACACGCGTGCAGGAATATGTGGACGCAAGCAGCGCGAGTCTTGCGTCAGACTCCAGCCATATTGTAGCTTTTTGATTGTCTAGTACGACATCTCGTGCGGCGGACAGTCTTCTGGAGCGTTGTGGTTGAGTGCGTGTTGGGCGGCGACGCGCTGCCCGGCGCGAGGGGGGATTCTCGCTACAGCTTGGTTGACAGATTCAAGGAGGGTTGGGCATGTCGTGGACTGACGAGCGGGTCGAGCTTCTAAAAAAGCTTTGGTCCGATGGCCTCTCGGCAAGCCAGATCGCCGCCGAGCTCGGCGGCATCACGCGCAACGCGGTGATCGGGAAAGTGCATCGGCTCGGACTTTCCGGCCGCGCCAAGAGCAGCTCCAGCGCTTCGCCACGGCCGCGCAAGCCCCGTTCACCATCGCACATGCTGCGCATCGGGCGCGCATCGATCCGCGGCAATACCGCGCTGGCGCATGCCTATGATTACGAGCTGGAGGCCGAACCGGAGCTGATCGAGAACATCATTCCGATCGGTCAGCGCCGCACCATCCTGGAATTGAACGAGCAAACCTGCCGCTGGCCGATCGGCGATCCCGGCAGCAGCGATTTCTTTTTCTGCGGCGGCAACACGGTCGCCGGCCTGCCCTATTGCGCCTACCATTCGCGGGTCGCGTATCAGCCGCCTTCCGAACGGCGGCGCGACAAACGGACGGTGCGATAAGTCCGATCGAGCTACGTTTTCCGGGCGCGGTGCAGCACCGCGCAACTATCGCGGTGACGCGCGTCGTTTGACGCGCTACGGCGCGTGAT
Source organism: uncultured Alphaproteobacteria bacterium (assembly GCA_963816295.1). Taxonomy (GTDB): domain Bacteria; phylum Pseudomonadota; class Alphaproteobacteria; order Rhizobiales; family Xanthobacteraceae; genus BOG-931. The sequence continues at coordinate 218,942 of CAWFJS010000001.1, forward strand.
GCGCCGCAGACCCAGGACCTTCAAAGACGCAGAGTTTGGAACGATCCCGGATCAGCGCCCGCCTTCGCTAAAAGCTTCGGCGGACAACCGGTCGAGCCCGCCATAGCCTTTGGCGACGGCGGGCGGCGCACCGTTTCACGCTGCGCCGGGTCCGGGATACGGGCCTTTTCACGCCGTCTTGCCGAAGCGGTCGTCCAGCGAATAACCGGCGCCGCGGACGGTGCGGATCGGATCGGTGGCATGGCCGCGATTGAGCGCCTTGCGCAAGCGGCCGACATGGACGTCGACCGTGCGCTCATCGATATAGACGTCGCTGCCCCAGACGCCGTCGAGCAGTTGCTCGCGTGAGAACACACGTCCGGGCCGCTCCATGAGAAATTCAAGCAGCCGGAATTCGGTCGGACCGAGATCGACCGGCCGGCTGGCGCGCGAGACGCGCTTTTTCTCGCGATCGAGTTCGAGATCGCCGATGGTGAGTACGAGCGCGACGCGTTCCGGACTGGCGCGGCGCAATAGCGCGCGCACGCGCGCCAGCAGCTCCGGCACCGAAAACGGCTTGACGATGTAGTCGTCGGCGCCGGTGGCCAGCCCGCGCACGCGTTCGCTTTCCTCGCCCCGCGCGGTGAGCATGATGATGGGCAGCGTTTGGGTCTGCGGCCGCGCCCGTAACCGGCGGCACAGTTCGATTCCCGACAGGCCGGGAAGCATCCAGTCCAGCACGATGAGATCAGGCGCGGTTTCCTTCAACCGCGTATCGGCATCGTCGCCTCTGGCGACGGCGTCGACTTCGTAGCCTTCAGCTTCGAGATTGTACCGCAGCAGCGTAGTGAGCGGTTCCTCGTCTTCCACGATCAGGATGTTTGCCCCCATCCCGGTCTCCTATTTTTGCAGGATGCCTGCTGGAAAACTCGTGGTGTCACCCTTGGGACGCTGGTCGGTAATCGGACGGCCTTCGACCATGTAGTAGACGGTCTCGGCGATATTGGTGGCATGGTCGCCCATGCGCTCGATGTCCTTGGCGCAAAACATCAGATGCATGCAGAACGTGATGTTGCGCGGATCCTCCATCATGTAAGTGAGGAGTTCGCGGAACAGCGAAACGCACATCGAATCGACCTGTTCGTCGCCATTCCAGACCGCGAGCGCCGATTGCAGGTCGCGGCTGGCATAGGCGTCCAGCACCTGCTTGAGCTGCGTCAGCACCAGCGCCGACATGTGCTCGACGCCGCGGATCAACTTTTGTGGATAGAAGTCGTCGTCGAGCGCGACGACGCGTTTGCCAATGTGCTTGGCGTGGTCGCCGATCCGCTCAAGGTCATTGCATACGCGCATGGCGCCGACGCATTCGCGCAGATCCACCGCCATCGGCTGGCGGCGGGCAATCGTGAGGATGGATTTATCCTCGACTTCGCGCTGCATCGCGTCGATGGTCGGATCAAGCGCAATGACGCGCTCGCCGAGTTCGATATCGCGATCAACCAAAGCCTGAACCGCATCCGCGATCTGCCGCTCCACGAGGCCGCCCATCTCGGCGACCTTGCGGGTGATTTCCTGCAGATCGGTATCGAACGCCTTGGCGGTGTGATCGATTCTGGTGGTGATGTCAGTCATCTGCGTTATCCGAAGCGGCCGGTGATGTAGTCTTGCGTGCGCTGATCCCGCGGCGCCGTGAACATGTTGCTGGTGGAGTCGAATTCGATAAGCTCGCCCAGATACATGAACGCGGTGAATTCCGAAACGCGCGCCGCCTGCTGCATATTATGGGTCACGATCACGATCGTGTAGTCGTCAGTCAGCTCGTCGATCAGTTCCTCGATCTTGGCGGTCGAAATCGGGTCGAGGGCAGAACAGGGCTCGTCGAACAAGATGACCTCCGGCCGCACCGCCACCGTGCGCGCGATGCAAAGCCTTTGCTGCTGCCCGCCCGATAGGCTCTGCCCATTGGCGTTAAGCTTGTCCTTCACCTCGTCCCAGAGCGCGGCGCGCCGCAGCGAGGTTTCGACCCGGCCGTCGAGCTCCGATTTCGGCAATTTCTCGTACAGCCGGATGCCAAAGGCGATGTTCTCATAGATCGACATTGGAAACGGCGTTGGCTTCTGAAACACCATGCCGATGCGCGCGCGCAGCAAATTCAGATCTTGCTTGGGCGAAAGAATATTTTTGCCGTCGAGCAAGACATCGCCGGTGGCGCGCTGGTGTGGATAGAGGTCGTACATCCGGTTGAGCACGCGCAGCAAGGTCGATTTGCCGCAGCCCGAAGGACCGATGAAAGCGGTCACCTTGTTCTGATAGAGCGGCAGAGTAATCGATTTCAAAGCCTTGTCCTCGCCGTAGAAGAAATTGAGATCGCGGATCGTAATCTTCTCGGCGAGTCCGGCCTGGCGGCTCGGCGCGTGAGCGACGGAGGGAACGCCGACGGTAGCACTCATGGTCATGACTGTTTTCCCGTTGTGACCAGGGCACGCGCGGTGATGCTCAGGATCAGCACCGCCAGGGTGATGATGAGGGCGCCGGTCCAAGCCAGCGCCTGCCAGTCCTTATAGGGGCTGAGCGCAAACTGGAAGATGACAACCGGCAAGCTGGCGACCGGTGCGTTAAGATTGGTGCTCCAGAACTGGTTATTCAACGAAGTGAACAGGAGCGGCGCGGTTTCGCCGCTAATCCGCGCCACCGCAAGCAGCACCCCGGTCAGCATGCCGGCGCGCGCTGCGCGATAGCAGATACGCGTGATTGACAGCGAACGCGGCAGACCGATCGAGGTCGCCGCTTCGCGCAGCGCATTGGGCACCAGTGTCAGCATGTCTTCGGTCGTGCGCACGACCACTGGAATGACCAGCACCGCCAGCGCCACGCCTCCCGCCCAGCCGGAAAAATGGCCCATCGGCGCCACCATGATTTCATAGATGAACAGACCGACCACGATCGAGGGCGCGCTGAGCAGGATGTCGTTGATGAAGCGCACCACGCTGGTCAATCGATCATAGCGCCCATACTCGGCCATATAGGTGCCGGCCAGAATGCCGATCGGCGTGCCGATCAGCACGGCCAGGCCCGTAAGGGCCAGGCTGCCGACAATGGGATTGAGCAGCCCGCCGCTCGCGCCGGGCGGCGGCGTCATCTCGGTGAAGACCGCAAGTGACAGACCGGAAAAGCCCTCCCACAACAGCGAGCCCAGGATCAGCACCAACCAGCCCAGACCGAATGCGGTTGCAGCGAGTGACAGCGCCATCGCGACAGCGTTGTTGCGGCGGCGGCCGGAATAGCGAGAGGATGAGACCTTATCCGGCATGGCGTTATCCGATCCGGCGCTCGATGCGCAGCAAGAGGTAGCGCGCAATCGCCAGCACGATGAAGGTGATGACAAAGAGAATCAGACCCAGCGCGATCAGCGCCGAGGTATAGAGATCGCCGACGGCCTCGGTGAACTCATTGGCGATTGTGGCGGAGATCGTGGTCCCTGGCGCCAGCACCGAGGCAGAGATCCGATGCGCATTGCCGATCACAAAGGTCACTGCCATGGTCTCGCCCAACGCGCGGCCAAGGGCGAGCATGATGCCGCCGATGACGCCGACCCGGGCATAGGGCAGCACCACGTTGCGCACGACCTCCCAGGTGGTGCAGCCGAGGCCGTAGGCTGCCTCCTTGAGCACGGGGGGCACTGCCTCGAACACATCGCGCGTGATCGAGGTCACGAACGGCAGCACCATGATGGAAAGGATCAGCCCCGAGGTCAGCATGCCGATGCCATAGGGCGGCCCAGCGAACGCCGATCCAATGCCCGGTACGTTGCCGAGCGTATTAATCAGGAAAGGTTGCAATGTTTCCTGTAGGAACGGGGCGAACACGAACAAGCCCCAGATGCCGTAGATGATGCTTGGAATGCCGGCCAGCAGTTCGATGGCGATACCGATCGGCCGGCGCAGCCATTGCGGACAAAGTTCGGTGAGAAAAAAGGCGATCATCAAGCCGACTGGAACCGCGATCAGCATGGCAATGAACGACGTCAAAACGGTGCCATAGATCGCCGGCAGCGCACCGAAATTGTCAGTGACCGGATTCCACCGCTCGCTGACGAAGAAACCAAAGCCGAAAGTGCGCAGCGCGGGAATTGAGCCATCGATGAGCGAGATGATCACACCGCTTAACAGCAACAGCACGCCCAAAGCCGCCGCACGGGTCAAATGACAGAATACCGCATCGCCAAGCCGCAGCCGGTCCAGCACCTTGGCGCGTGTGACTGCCTCGGCCGACACAACGGCTCCTCTCTCTAAGGCAAAGTCAACCACGGGGCGCCTCTCTCGCAGGCTTCATCAATATGCTCCTGAAGGCAGCCTCGGAGCACGCACTCAAACGAACCACCGGCCGCCGCACAAGAACGCCGTGCAGCAGACCGGTGAGAAACAGGCAGGGCACTTTTACGCAACGCCTATGAGTTAGTGCCCTGCCCTAACGCATGAGGAGTCACTTCGCCGTGACGTGGAGCGGCTTACCAGTACTGTCCTTGATGTCTTTGGCCCACATTGCTTCGACTTCTTTGGCGACCTTTTCCGGCATCGGCACATAGACGAGTTCCTCTGCCATCTTGCTGCCCTTAGCGTAAGCCCAGGCAAAGAACTTGAGGGCTTCCGTCGCAGCGGCTGCATCCTGCGGCTGCTTTGGGATGAGGATGAAGGTGGCGGCCGTCATCGGCCAGGAACCGGCACCCGGCTGGTCGGCCAGAATCACGCCATAGCCCGGCACCGAACTCCAGTTCGCATTCGCCGCCGCGGCCTGGATCGCTTCGCTGGTCGGCGAAACGGTCTTGCCGTCCTTGTTCATCATCTTCGTGTAAACCAGCTTGTTCTGCAGGGCATAGGCGTATTCGACGTAACCGATCGAGCCCTTGGTCTGGCCGACATTGTTGGAGACGCCTTCATTACCCTTGGCGCCGATGCCGACCGGCCATTCGACCGATGTATTGAAGCCGACTTTCGACTTCCAGTCGGGACTGACCGCCGCCAAGTAATAAGCGAAATTGAACGTAGTGCCGGAGCCGTCGGAGCGATGCACGACAGCGATCGCCTGCGACGGCAGCTTGGCGCCGGGATTGAGTTTCTTGATCGCCGGATCGTCCCAGGTCTTGATGTCGCCGAGGAAGATCTTGGCCAGCGTAGGCCCGTCGATGGTGAGTTCACCGGCCTTGATACCTTCGAGGTTCACGACGGGCACGATGGCACCCATGACCATCGGAAATTGTGCGAGACCGTTCTTGTCGAGGTCCTCGCCCTTGAGCGGCGCATCGCTGGCGCCGAAGGTGACAGTCCTGGCCTCGATCTGCTTGATGCCGCCGCCCGAGCCGATCGATTGATAGTTGAGCCCGACGTTGGTCTCTTTCTTATAGGCGTCCGCCCACTTGGCGTAGATCGGATACGGGAATGTGGCGCCGGCGCCGGAAATATCCATTGCGGCAGCGGGCAGGATGGTCGCCGCCAAAAACCCGGCGGCGGCAATTGTCCTGAGATGTTTCACTGTGCTCTCTCCTGTCTTTGGAATGCGACGTGAGTTGCCGACCTACGTTTTAGTCAACGTGGTCACTGAACCGTTCAGTCGCCGTGTGTCAGAACGCTGCATCGTGGGGCTTGCCTTGAAAGGCGGAACTGCAGCAGGCGCACGGTTAGGCCTGACGCGTAGCCGTTCTATGAAGGTTGCATGACAACCGGATGACAACGCAAAGCCTTGAAAGGCCACGCATTTATCGCGCAGGCGGGGCAATGGCGGTGGGCAGATGCACCGTGAACGTGGCGCCGGCGCCGGGCGTGCTGTCGATGGTCATGCGGCCGCGATGGCGGTTGAGAATGTGTTTGACCAGCGCCAGACCGAGCCCGGTGCCGCCTTGCGCGCGACTTTCGGTGACATCGACGCGATAAAACCGTTCGGTCAGCCGCGGCAAATGCTCGGGCGCGATGCCTGGGCCGTAATCGCGGACACTGACGCGGGCTTCCGGTTCGCCCTCGGCCGATGAGCCGGGACCGAGCTTGATGTCGACCCGGCGTCCGGCGGCGCCATATTTGAGCGCGTTTTCGACCAGATTTTCGAAAATGCGGACCAGTTCGTCATGATCGCCGAGCACCGTTAGCGCGCCGGCATTTTCGACGTTGACGGCGACGCCGCGGTCGCGCGCCAGGCTCTCGAGCCCGTCGGACACTTGGCGAATGATCGGCACCAGATCGACCGGCGTGTCGGGACGCCGATGCGCGTTGAGCTCGATGCGCGACAACGACAACAGATCATCGATCAGACGCGCCATACGCCGCGCCTGTTCCTGCATGATCGAAAGAAAACGGTCGCGCGCTTTGGGATCTTCCCGCGCCGAACCCTGTAGCGTTTCGATAAATCCCAACAAAGCGGCGAGCGGAGTACGCAATTCGTGGCTGGCATTGGCGACGAAGTCGGCACGCATTTCTTCGACGCGACGCAGCGGCGTGAGATCGTGAAAGGTCATCAACACGAGGTCAGGACTACTCGCATTCGACTGGCGCTTCACCGGCGTCACCACGGTCTCATACCAGCGGTCCAGCGGCACGCGTTCGGAATAGACGACGCGCTGCTCTTCGCCGTCTTTGCTGGCTCGGCCGATCGCCTCGATCAGTTCAGGCGTCCGCAGTGCAAACGACACCGGCTCGCCCTGCCGTAGCGCCGGAGCGAGCGCACGGGCGCGATCGTTGAGCGCAACGACGCGGCCATCGCGATCAAGGGCGAGAACCGGATCCGGCAGACCGGCGACAAATGTGCGCAGCAAATCGTCGCCGGTTTGCACATTGACGACGGGCTGCGCAAAGCGATCCTGCTCGCGGGCTGAGCGCAGTCCAACAACAGCGGCAGCCGCAATGACGGCAAAGCCGGCCACTGCGTAAACAACAGGCAGCGTTCCCATCGCGGCCAAAACTGCAAAAACGACCGCCGCCGCCGCAAGCACAATGCTGCCGCGCCAGAGCCTAGCGTTTAAAGGGGCGCGGTCCTCGGCGAGACTCATCGAGGCACGTCGGTCGTCCGGCGAACCCGCGGATCGGTATCGCCGAGCGGCGGCGTTGCCGCAGGAGAGAGACGCCGCATGCCGCGGCTGAGCAGAATTTCGCGGGTGCCCAGCACAGCCAATGAAAGCACGAGCGGGACGACGTAATAGAGCAGCCGGAACAACAGCAGCCCTGCGAGGAGATCTTCTTTATCGAATTGCCACAGCGCGACCAGCATGGCGGCGTCGAACACGCCGAGGCCGCCGGGCGCGTGACTGGCAAATCCCAACAGCGTCGCGGCAACGAAAATCACCGCAACCGTAACAAATCCGAGATTTGGTTCGTCCGGCACCAGCATGTACATGGCAGCGGCGCAGCAGGCGAGATCGACAATGCCGATGGCAATCTGCAGCAGCGTCAGCGGACCGCCGGGCAGCGTTACCTGCCAGCCCTCACGGCCGATGAGGCGCGGTTTGACCCAGACCCAAGCCACATAAGCGGCGAGCAAGGCGAGAATCACAACGGCGAGCAAACGATTGCTCCACAGCGGCAACTGATCCAACGCGCGCATTGCCTGCGGGTTGTACAGCACGCCGAGACCGAGCACGGTGGCATTGCCAAGCCAAAAGGTCAGACCGGCCACAAAACAGATTTTAGTGACGTCGATGACACTCAATCCCCAGGCGGAATAGATGCGGTAGCGCACCGCGCCGCCGGAGAACACGCTGGCGCCGACATTGTGGCCGATGGCATAGCTGGTGAAACCGGTGAGAGCGGCGACGCGATACGGCACGTCCGACCGGCCGATCGTGCGCAGTGCGAACAGGTCATAAAAGGTGAGCGTGAGATAACCGCCGGCGACGAAAAGAGCGGCAATAAACAGCGTGCGCCAGTCGGTGGCCTCGATGGCGTCGATGAGCTCATCGGGATCGATGTCGCGCAGGATGCGATACAGCACCACGAGCGCGACCGCGATGATGGTGAAGCTCAGCGCCACCCCGAGCCGGCTCCACCCGACTTTGGTGTTGAAAAATCGCGCGGTCCCACGCAGGCGTCTCAACATGCCGCGCTCCGGATCGGCTGTTTGCGCATCCATCGCCAGTTCCGTTCCGTCCCCTACAGCATGATCCCGGAACTGCCTGCCATGAATTTCATCGGCATGAATTTCATCGGAAGGTCACTTTCGTGAGAAGATCGTGGTTTAAGAAAAACATTCCCAAACAACGCCCTAACGCTGAGATCGTCACAACGTCGGGGCCGTTCGCCCTAACCTACCCTGATTTGCAGTTTCGGAACTGCGCCGCAAGCTGGCATAGCGGCGCAAGCTATTGGTCCTGCGCCAAGATTCCTGAGCCAAGATTCCTGAGCCAAGATTCCTGCACCAAGACTCGACGGGCGTGGCGACGGCATACTGTGCTGGGCGTGGCCCATCTGCGGAAATTCACGAGCATCAAGGGGTTACGAACTTCACAATGGCGCCCCTCGCGGCGCTCCCCTAGCAGATGTCAGCGGCCGATGCGAGACCGGCCAGCGCGGCGCGTTGGTTTTGGGCTTGCTACAGCGCCGGGACGGTCGCAGAACTCCACTTTGGCGGAACATTCGATCGAGAGGCCGACTTCAATGACCGACCTCCAAATTGCACGACGAACGCTGCTCGCTCAGTCCGGATTGGGCATTGCCACCGCATTTGGCGTCGGATTTGGTCCCGGCCTCGAACCTGCCGAGGCCAGAGCTGGCCCCGGCGGCGATGTTTGAAGTCAAGGCTACTGGGCCGATAAAGGCAAAGGCTCAGTGAGGCTTGGCATGTATCGCAAGTGGCCCGGCAGCTTGGGAGGCTGGCCCGAAAAGCAGCTTCCGGTGCTGTTCCTGGTGCACGGCTCCTCGCTCTCGGCGCTGTCGAGCTTCGATCTCAGCGTGCCGGGAAGCGAATACTCGATGATGAACGTATTCGCGCGTTCTGGTTTCGAGGTGTGGACCATGGACCATGGACCATGAAAATTACGGTCGCTCCTCGCAGACATCGAGCAATTCCGACATTGCCAGCGGGGTTGAAGATCTCGCCCCGGCGCTCGAGGTGGTTCAACGCGAAACCGGCCGCGCCAAAGTTCACATGTTCGGCAAGTCTTCCGGCGCCATCCGCGCCGGCGCTTTTGCGCAAAAGGCGCCGGACCGGGTCGATCGACTGATCCTGACCGCTTTCACCTATAAAGGCGAAGGCGCCGCCGAAATTGAGCGGCGCCGGGCGCGCATCGACGAGCTACGCGCCAATCCGAAACGCAAGCGTGACGCCGCCCTGATCCGTTCGATCTTCACCCGCGACGGCCATCCCAGTCTGTACGATCCGGTCATGAACGACGCGCTCGTCGCCGCTGAACTGCCCTATGGCGATGCCGTGCCGAGCGGCACCTATGTCGACATGGCGGTGAACCTGCCGCTGGTCGATCCGGCCAAAGTGCGCTCGCCCGTGCTGATGACGCGCGGCGAATGGGACGGCAACTCCACCGACGACGATTTGCTTGAGTTTTTCCGCAAGCTGCCGAACGGCGATCGCCAATACGTGATTTTGCCGAACACGGCGCACAGCCAGGCGTTCAGCAAGAATCGTCAGCTGCTGTGGTACGCGATGATGAATTTCCTCGACGCGCCCACCCCAGTGGCGAGTTGAGTTTTGTCATTCCGGAGCCGAGCCGGGCGAGGAACCCGGAATCCATAACCCCGGTCTTACAAATCGGCACAAATCTAAACTGGTCGTGATTATGGATTCCGGGTTCGCGCGGCGCGCGAGCCCGGAATGACTAGCCGAGCTCCCTTGCCGCGAAGAAGTCGCGAAGCTCCCGGTACGTCTCCTCGGGTGCTTCTTCGGAGAGGTAATGCCCGCAAGGCAGCGCCTTGGCGCCGCGAATGTCGCTGGCGTAACGGCGCCAGATTTGTTCGGCGTCGTGGTCGCGGCCGACGCCGCCGGTCGCGCCCCACAATAACATCACCGGGCACGCGATTTTTCGCCCCGCCTCGAAATCCTTGGTATCCATGTCGAGATCGACGCCGTGGGTGGCGCGATAATCCTCGCACATTGCATGGACGGTTGCCGGGTTGCGGAAATAGCGCTTGTATTCCGCGAGCGCGCGCGGATCGAAGAAGCTTAACCCCTGCGCGGTCTTGGCGAGCTTCTTTTCGATGAAAAAATCCGGGTCGGCGCTCATCAGGCGTTCGGGAAAATCGTAGGGCTGGATCATGAAGAACCAGTGCCACGAGAAAGTCCCCCACACGCGCGTGACATTATTGAGCAGATGATGCTGTGGGATAATGTCGAGAATGGCGGCGCGCACGACCTTGCGCGGATGATCGAGGCACATGCGATGCAGCACACGCGCACCGCGATCGTGCCCGGCGGCGTAAAAACGCTCATGCCCGAGCGCGGCCATGACCTCGATCTGATCGGCCGCCATGGCGCGGAAGGAATAGTTCGAATGGTCGGCGCCACCCGGCGGTTTCTCGGAATCGCCGTAACCGCGCAGATCGGTCGCCACCACCGTAAATTGTTCGGCAAGCCGCGGTGCAAATTTGTGCCAGGATAAATGGCTGAACGGATTGCCGTGCATAAGGAGAAGCGGCGGTCCCTTGCCGCCGTAGACGGTGACAATGCGCGCGCCGCTGGTCTTGATCTCGGTGCGAGTGAAATTTTCGAACATCGTGCTTTCTTTTCCGGGAGTCGCGGTTGATCTCGTGCCTCGTCATTGCGAGCGAAGCGAACCAATCCAGCCTACTGAACGGCTTCTAGATTGCTTCGTCGCCCCTGTTGGGGCTCCTCGCAATGACGAATCGCAGCGCCCCTATTTGCGCCGCGGTTTATCCAGCCCGAGCTCGCTCCATCGCGCCTTAACTGCGGCAATGTCTTCCGGCGCCGGCCAGACCAGCGGTGGGAACCGCGCGCCGTCGAATTCCGGATCAGGATCGTAATCGAGATTCATGGTGGCATCGATCAGCATGCAATTCCATTTGCCGGTGCCATAGAGCGAGGTATTGCGGTCGCGCTTGCGCGTCGATGGGTCCAAACCCAAACCAAAGGTCGCCGGCATGATAACGACGTCATTCTCGCCGGCATTGACGCGATAGGCGATCGCCCAATCGACCGCGGCGTAGTCGTGAATGTCGATGTCGTCGTCGACCACGGTGACGTGCTTGTAGCGGACGTGGCCGGCTGAACTGCCCCACAGCGCGTTGGCGACCTGTTTGGCCTGGCCGCGATAGCTCTGCTTGATCTGCACCAGGATGTTGACCCCGGCTTGCACCGGCGGACACCACACGTCGGTGACGCCAGGAACGCCGGCGCGATCGAGCACGTTCCACGCCGTCGCCGCGCGCATGATCGAGGAGCACATGCCGTTCTCTGAGAAACAGCCGGGCAGCGAGCCTTCGATGGTGCCGCGCAGGATCGGATCCTTGCGATGGGTGATGCAGGTGACGCGGATGGTCGGCTTCGGTGAGCGATCGCCGGCGATATAGCCGGTGACTTCGGCAAACGGCCCTTCCATCAGAAAGTTCGAAGGATCGAGCTGGAGATAACCTTCGATCACGATCTCGGCGCTGGCCGGCACCATCAGATCGACGGTTTCGCATTTGACGAGATCGACCGGGGCGCCGCGAATGGCGCCGATCACGTCGTATTCGCACAGGCCCTTCGGCACCGGCGAGCCGGCGACGAAGCCGAGCGACGGCTCCCAGCCGATTGCGACCGCGATCGGCATTTCGTTGTGCCCGGCCTGCTGCCAGGCCGTGACGTGGTGGCCAATATGCTGCGCGCGCCACATCAGGATCGGGATCTTGTCCTTGCCGCCGATCATGCCGCGATAGATGCCGACATTCATCACGCCGCTGTTGGGGTCCTTGGTGACGACGCCGCCATAGGTCATGATGTAACGGCCGCCGTCGGCTCGGTTCCATTGCGGCACCGGAAATTCGTAGAGATCGATGTCGCCGCCCTTGACGATGTTTTCCTTTACCGGCCCGGTCTTGACCACATTGGGCGGCACACTTTGCGACAGCACGGTGCGGCCAAGCCGCACCAGCTCGCGCGGGTGCGTGTCTGGCGGCAGGCCGAACATCATGGCGACGCGCCGCGCGCTGGAAAGTCCACCGGTAAAGACTTGCCGGCAGCGGGCATTGGCGCCGTAATCGCGAATATTGCCGAACAACAGCGCCGGCCCGGTGCCGGCGCCCTGCGCCAAGCGCGCGATCGTACCAAGCTCGACGTTCCAATCGACCTCGGCATTGATGCGCTGCAATTCGCCCGCACCATCGAGCGCCGTAATCCAACCGCGCAGATCGCCGAACGCAACCGGCTTTCGTTCGCCCACCATCGACCGTCCTGCTGAAGCTTCCCTGGCGCCGGCGTTCTTCGCTTTCCCTGCTTGTTCTGTCAAGAAAGCCCTTTCGTCATTGCGAACGAAGCGAAGCAATCTAGAATCACTCGGTCCACTGGATTGCTTCGTCGCTTCGCTCCTCGCAATGACGAACTTGGCCATCTCGCGATGCCATGCGGCATCTGCTAATTCAGCATCCATGATCGAAGACCAACGCAGAATCCTGATCGCCGGCGGCGGACCGGTCGGCCTGCTTTGCGCCTGGCTCATTGGCCGTCATGGGCTGCCGGTGCGTCTGTTCGACAACAACAGCGTGCTGCAAATGGACCTGCGCGCCGCGACCACCCATCCGGCGACGCTCGATCTCTTGGACGACGAGCTGGTCGGCGATATGGCGCGGGTTGGTCTGGTGGCGCCGATCTTTCAGTTCTGGGACCGGCCGAACCAGCAATTGGTCGCGCAGTTCGATCATGCCGTTCTCAAAAACGACACGCGGCATCCGCTTGTCGTACAATGCGAGCAGTTCAAGACTGCAAAGCTGATCCTGGACCGGCTGGCGCTTTATCCGAATGTCGAGGTGCTGTTCGATCATGAAGTGATCGACGTGGCGCAGGGCGCCGACGCCGTGACGGTGCGGGTGCGCGGGCCGTCGGGTGCGGCCTCGCAACAAGCGGTTTCACAACATATGGGCGCTTATCTGATCGGCGCCGACGGCGGCCGCAGCACGGTGCGGCGGCGTTCCGGCATCAAATTCGAAGGCTTCACCTGGCCGGAGCGCTTTATCGTTCTCACCACGCCGTTCGATTTCGAAGCCGAACGCAGCTATTGCTACCGCAGCTATTTCGCCGACCCCGGCGCGTGGTGCAATTGCTTCAAGGTCTCGGCCGACGGCCCGCCCGGACTTTGGCGCACGGTCTACCCGACCGACCCGGCGCAGAGCGAAGAGGACATATTGAGCGATGCCGGCGTGCAGGCGCGCATGCAATCGTTTTTTCCGTCGCCGCGGGCTTACGAGATCATCCATCGCAATCTTTATGTGACGCATCAGCGCGTCGCCGAGACTTTCCGCAAGGGCCGCGTGCTGCTCGCCGGCGACGCGGCGCACGTCAACAATCCGATCGGCGGCATGGGATTAAACGGCGGCATCCAGGACGCCGTGAACCTGTCCGACAAGCTTGTGCGCATATTTCGCGACGGCGCACCGGAGCGGCTGCTCGATCTGTACGATCTGCAACGTCGCACCGTCGCCATCGAATTCGTCCAGGAGCAATCGATCGCCAACAAAAAGCGGCTGGAAGCGCGCGACCCGGCGGTACGCCAGCGCAATCTCGACGAGCTGCGCGCGAGTGCGGCCGACCCCGAGCGCGCGAGGCAATTTTTGTTACGAACCTCGATGATCGCCAGCCAGCGCCGGGCGGAGGCGCTGGCGTTGGCGAAGGGGTGAGAGGGGCGGTCACCTCAGGATGACGGGCTAATCGATGAAAGCGATCAACCACCTGGTGTTCGCCGGCCATGATCTCGAGGCCATGCGTTCGCACTATGCGCGTTTGGGATTTACCGTCATGCCACGCGGCCAGCATCCTTTTGGCACGGGCAATTCCGTCATTCAGCTTCACGGCACCTTTCTCGAACTGCTTGCCGTCACGATCCCGCAAGATATCCCCGAGCATCGCGCCGGGCATTTCTCCTTCGCCGCGTTCAATCGCGATTATCTCGCCCGTCACCAAGGCTTCTCGATGCTGGTGCTCGATACGCCGGATGCGCGCGCCGACATCGAAGCGTGGCGCGCGGCCGGGCTGCAAACTTATGAGCCGTTTGATTTCTCACGAACGGCGAAGATGGCTGACGGCCGAGAGATCACAGTCAGCTTTTCGCTTGCCTTTGTCAGCCATCCGGCGGCGCCGTGGCTCGGCCTGTTCGCCTGCCAGCATTACGCGCCCGAATACTTCGCGCAGCCGCGCTATTTGCAGCATGCCAATGGCGCAACGGCAGTCCAGGATGTCTGGATCGTCGGCGAAACCGCGCCCGATCTTGCCGGCTTCATCCACACTGTTACCGGCGCCAAGCCTATCAGTGAAGATCCGTCCGTCACAACGCTGCAAACGCGCATAGGCGCGATCGTACTGGCTCGCGCGGCGGCGTTCGAGAGCGTTTTCGGCTTGGCTGCGCCGTATCCGGACGATGGCCCGCACCTCGCCGCATTGACGATCGCATGCCAAACTATGGGCCAGCTCGCGGATTTGCCGCGCGTTGGCAACCGCCACGTCCTTGCGCCAATGAAGAATTTTGGCACAACAATCGGGTTCGTCGAAACTCCCAAAAGGTGATCCATGCGTATGTTTCAGCTCTGCGTCTGCGGCGAACCGCTGCAAGCCAACGAGCAGCCGACGCCAAAGCCGACCGGCAGCGAGGTGCTGCTCAAAGTGCTGGCGGCGGGCGTCTGCCATAGCGACTTGCATCTCGCCGATGGCTGGTTCGATCTCGGCGGCGGCAAGCGGCTTAGTCTCACGGACCGCGGCATGAAGCTGCCGGTCACGCTCGGCCACGAGAATGTCGGCGAAGTGATTGCCACCGGACCGGACGCGAAGGGCGTGCGCATCGGTGCGCGCATGCTCGCGGATCCGTGGATCGGCTGCGGCAGCTGCGGGCCGTGCCGGCGCGGCGAGGAGAATCTCTGCCGCGCCATGAAAAGCCTCGGCGTGTTCGCCAATGGCGGCTATGCCGATCACATATTGGTGCCGCATCCGCGCTATCTGTTCGAGATCGGCGATCTGCCGCCGGAGCGCGTGGCGCCGCTTGCCTGTTCGGGCGTGACGACTTTCGGCGCCTTGAAAAAAGTACCGACCTTGGCAAGCGAGCCGACCGTGATCATCGGCGCCGGCGGCTTAGGCCTGATGTGTCTTGCCTTGCACCAGAAGATGGGCGGCCATTCGGCCATCGTCGTCGATATCGATCCGGCCAAGCGCAAGGCGGCGAAAGAGGCCGGCGCTGCGCACGTCATCGATGGCGGCGCGTCCAACGCCGCACAGCAGATCATCGATCTCACCCAAGGCGGCGCCTGGGCGGTGATCGATCTCGTCGGCTCCTCGCAAAGCGCGCGCGTCGGCTATGACAGCCTGATCAAGGGCGGCAAATACATCATCGTCGGCCTGTTCGGCGGCGACATGACGGTATCGCTGCCGCCCATTCCGATGCGCGCGCTGACCATCCAGGGCTCTTATGTCGGCAGCGTTCCGGAAATGGCCGAATTGATGGAGCTCATCCGCCGCACCGGACCGCCGCAGGTTCCGGTTGCGACCAAACCGCTCGACGAGGTGAACGCGGTGATGCGCGACTTGCGCGCGGGCAAGATCATTGGCCGCGTGGTGCTGACGCCGTAGGCTCGTGTCTTCGACGATATGAGGGTCGGTATGGACGATCCATTGCGGCAGGCCAAAGCCAAAGCAGCCGCGACGTATGACGCTGCGGCTGACCATTTCGACGATACGCCGCTGAGCTTCTGGGAACGGATTGGCAAGCGGACCATCGATCGTCTCGCGCTTCTGGCGGGCGCCGACATACTCGATGTTGGCTGCGGGACCGGTGCGTCGGCGCTGCCGACAGCGGAAGCAGTCGGGTCGAAGGGCTCAGTAATCGGAGTTGATTTGTCCGCGCGTCTACTCGATCGTGCTCGCGCCAAGGCCAAGGCGCGCGGTCTGTCAAATGTTGAATTCCGACTCGCCGACATGACGTCGCTCGGTTATCCGAATGATCACTTCGATGCCGTCGTAAGCGTTTTCTCGATCTTTTTCGTACCCGACATGGAAGGCATGGTCCGCGAACTGTGGCGCATGGTGCGCCCCGGCGGGAAGCTCGCAGTCACCACCTGGGGTCCGCGAATATTCGAGCCGGCCTATTCGCGCTGGCAAAAGGTGATCAAACAGGAGCGACCGGACCTTTATAGCGCGTTCAATCCCTGGGATCGCATCACGGATCCCGTGTCGGTCCGGCGCTTGCTCCAGGATGGTGGGGCAGCAAACATCGAGGTCACGGCGGAAGACGGAAACCAGACGCTGCGCTCAGCAGACGATTGGTGGACAATCGCTCTTGGTTCGGGATTGCGGTGGGTAATCGAGCAGATGGGGCCGGAGGCGGCAGCACGGATAAAGACTGATAATGTCAATTGGCTCAACGAGAACAAGATCGACCGTCTTGAGACGAACGCGATTTATGCGACCGCTCAAAAAGCATCGTAACAGGGATTCGGATCGATAGTGGTGAGACCATGCAGCGCAAAGTGATCATCTCATGCGCCGTCACCGGCTCGGCCGACACGCCGGGCCGCAACTCGGCGGTGCCGGTGACGCCGGAGCAGATCGCCACTTCCGCGATCGATGCCGCCAAGGCCGGCGCGGCGATCGTGCACATCCATGTGCGCGATCCGAAAACCACCAAACCGAGCATGGACAAAGCGCTCTACCGCGAGGTTGTCGAGCGGATCAGGGGAAGCGGCACCGACGTGCTCATCAATCTCACCACCGGACCGGGCGCGCGCTTCACCCATGACGAGCGCGATCCTTCGAAGCCCAGCGCAGAAAGCGTTTTGAAATCGCCGGAAGAGCGCGTGCGTCACGTCGTCGAGCTCAAGCCCGACATTTGCAGCCTCGACATGGGCAGCCTCAATATGGGCGACCGGGTGTTCATCAACACGCCCAAGCACCTGCAAGCGATGGCGGTGGCGATCAAGGACGCCGGCGTCATGCCCGAACTCGAAGTGTTCGAGACCGGGCATCTCCTGCTCGCCAAGCGTTTCATCGACAACGGTTACGTCAAGCCGCCCGGGATGTTTCAGATCTGCCTCGGCATTTCCTGGGGCCAACCGGCGACGCCCGAGGCCATGACCTATATGCGCAATCTGCTGCCGCCGGATGCGCCCTGGTTTGCCTTCGGCATTTCGCTGCATCAATTCCCGATGGTGGCGCAAACCGTTTTGCTCGGCGGCCATCCGCGCGTCGGACTAGAGGACAACATTTATCTGGAAAAGGGCAAGCTTGCGCCAAGCAACGCGGCGCTGGTCGAAAAGGCGGCAAACATTGTCCAAGTCCTCGGCGATCAGGTTGCGACGCCTGCGGAAGCACGGCAGATCCTCGGCTTGGCCGCGAGTAACGTTTGAACCGAGTGCACTAAAATTGTTAGATCGTCATTGCGAGGAGCGTCAGCGACGAAGCAATCCAGTCTCTGTGCTGGCTTTCTGGATTGCTTCGCTTCGCTCTCAATGACGAAAGTGTTGGTTCGCCCTAGCCTCATCTAGCTTCAAGGGAACATCAAAGTTATGGATCTGGGCATCAAAGGTTTGCGCGTGATCGTCACCGCCGGCGCTGCCGGCATCGGCCGCGAAGTCGCCCGCACATTCCTGCGCGAAGGTGCGCTGGTGCACATTTGCGACATCGATCGCCACGCGCTGGCTGAACTTGCAAGCAGCGACCCCAAACTGAAGGCGTCGCTCTGCGATGTCTCCGACCGCGACGCCGTTACCCGCTTCATCGATGCCACGGCGGCTGCGCTCGGCGGGCTCGATTGCCTCGTCAACAATGCCGGCATCGCCGGCCCGACCGGCCGGGTCGAGGAAATTCCGCCGGAAGAATGGGATCGCACGCTCGCCGTCAACATCACCGGACAGTTCAATTGCGTGCGCGCCGCGGTGCCGCACCTGGCGAAAAGCGGCAATCCATCGATCATCAATCTGTCCTCGACGGCGGGCCGCCTCGGTTTTCCCTTGCGCACGCCCTATGCCGCCTCGAAATGGGCGGTGGTCGGTTTCACCAAGTCACTCGCCATCGAGCTTGGGCCGCTCAAGATTCGCGTCAACGCGATCCAGCCCGGCGCCGTGGAGGGCGACCGGATTCGGCGGGTGTTCGGCGCCAAGGCGCAGGTCCGCGGCGTGTCGATGCAGGCGATGCAGGAGGAAGCCCTGTCGCATGCGTCGATCAAGGAAATGATCGCGCCGCAACAGCTCGCCGACATGATGGTGTTTCTGGCGTCGCCGCGCGGGCACACGATCTCAGGCCAGGCCATCAGCATTTGCGGCGACGTGCAGTCGCTGTTCTAAACCAAAGCGAATGATTTTAGGTTGATTCGGTATTTCGCTTTAGCTTGTTATTTGAGCATGATCTTTTCCGAAAACCGGCGTCCACTTTTCGGGATCATGCTCTAAGGCGGGATCGACGCCGACCTCACCTTATCCGGTACAGCGCATGGCGCCGGTTGCGGGTGAACGGCCGCACCTGTGTGGGCCAGCGGCCGGCTTCGACCGCCTTGGCCCATTCCGGACTGGTGAGCACATGCGGGCCGTCGATCTCGTAGACCGCTGAGTGGCGCGCGCCTTCGTGCGCGACCTTTTTTTCTTGGCCGCCGATGCTCACCGCGAACGGCTCGCCTTCGAGACGCGTCACCGCATGCACGCCCGGCACTTTCAGCAGATTGGGAACGTGCTCGGTATCGTAGACTTCGTGGAACAGCGCTTCTTTGTCGGGATCGACATCCATGCTGGCGACGAACAGATATTTGGATTTGATCGGCATCGGGGTCCTTCGCTTGGTAGAGTTACGAAAAATTATTTGAATCGCTCCGACGGCGGCGCGATCTCGGTGACAAGATCGCGGATGAGTGCCTTGTTTGGCAGCGGCGTCAGCGTCATTTCGCGCGGCTCGAGCCGCGCGGTGCAGGCATAGACGGTTTCGCCGTCGAGCTGGATCATGCATTCCTTGCAGGCATTGGCGTTGATGCAGGAAAACCGCATCGCCAGCGTGGGGTCCTTGTTGATGCGTAGCCAGCGCAACCCGTCGAGCACCGACTGCCCTGGCTCGAACGGCACTTCGAAGGTCTGCCAGCGCGCCGGCTCGCCATGGCTGCCGCGGCGGATTTTCAGTTTGGCGACGGCGGTCATGCGTCTCAGCCTGTCCCAAGTTTCCCTCTCCCCGTCGGGGAGAGGGAGCCGAGCGCCAAAGGTGCGAGGCGGTTGAGGGGGATCGGATTGAGAAGATTCTGCGCGATCGGATCCCCCTCACCCTCGCTCGCCTCGCTCGCTCGACCTCTCCCCGCTGGGGAGAGGTGGAAATTTTCCTTACTGTTCATCAGACCAATGCCTCGGCTGGTGCGCCCGAGAATTGCAGCGCGCCTTGGGCGAGCCGCACGCGCTGATGGCGCCGCCAGGCCGGCAGCATCTGTGGATAATCTTCGCGCTGATGGGCGCCGCGGCTTTCGGTCCGCGCCAGCGCGGATTGCGCGACGGCGCGCGCCACGACGAGCATGTTGCGCAGATCGAACCATTCGAGCCGCTGCAGATCGAAGCCGACGTCTGCTGCGCCGGCAAGGCGCGGCACACGCTCACCGAGCTCGTCGGCGAGCGCGCCGATCCCCGCGAGCGCGCGGTTGAGCTTGGCGGCAGTGCGGAACGGCCCGACTTCATCGGCCATGATCGCCTGCAATCGCGCGATCATCGACGCTGTGTTGAGGTCCCGCCCGGCGCCACTACCGTCGCCGACGAGGTCAAGCGCGGCGCGCACATCTACCGCGCGCAAATTCTGGCGCGCAATCGTCTTGGCGCGCGCGGCAGCGCTGCGGCCGGCGCGGCGGCCGAACACCAGAGCTTCGGTGATGGCATTGCCGGAGAGCCGATTGGCACCATTGGCGCCGCCGACCACTTCGCCGGCGGCGAACAGGCCGGGCAGTTCGGTCTGCATCTGCGCGTCGGCGATCACGCCGCCCATGTGGTAATGCGCGATCGGCGCAACTTCGACCGGCATGCGGGTGAGATCGATAGCGTTGGCGGCGAGCCGGTCGATCACAGGCCCGAAAGCGGCGCGCAACGCCGCCGCGGAGCAGTGTTCGAACGACAGATAAGCGCCGCCATGCGGTGAGCCGCGGCCGGCCTCGACTTCCTTGAAAATGGCATAGGTCGCGAGATCACGCGGCAGCACGTATTTGCCGTCCTCGTCCGAGCCGTAGCGCGAGGTAAACTCTTCCATGCGGCCGTTGAGAAGCCGCCCGCCGAGCTTGTAGCGGAACGGATCCCACATGATCGGATCCATGCCAACGAGCCGCGGGGCCAAGTGCCCGATCGGAAAGAACTGGACGAATTCCATGTCGATCAGCGACGCCCCGGCGCGCAGCGCCAGCGCATAACCGTCGCCGCCCATATTGAGCGAGGCGCTGTTGCGCCGGTAGAGCCGCGTCAACCCGCCGGTCGCGAGTACCGTCGCCTTCGCCGCGATGGTCACTGGCGCACCGCTGCCGACATGCCAGCCGACCGCGCCGGCAATTTCACCATCGGAACCAGCGACCAGATCGATGATGCAGATGTCGCCGGCTTTGCGGATATCCCTGTTACGGGCCATCACGGTGCGCAGCGTCTTCGACACCGCCGGTCCGGTATTGATGAAATCAACATAGACGCAGCGCGGCCGGTCATGGCCCGGCGCGGTAGTCGCGGTGATGTGATTGTCCTTGCGCGCCCAGCCGACGCCCCAGGCGTCGAGCTCGCGAATGCAGGCGGGAGCGTCCTCGCACAACAGCTGCGCCAGTGTTTCGTCGCACAGGCCGCGCCCGGCGGCGATGGTGTCGTCGTAATGGTGGCGCGGCGCGTCGGGCACCTCTTCGCCCAGCGCCGCCGCCACCGTCATCTGCGCCATCACGGTGGCGCCGCCGCGGCCGATCAGGCTGCGATCGACGAGGAAGACGCGCGCACCGCCGCGCGAAGCTTCGATGGCGGCATACATGCCGGCGGCGCCGGAGCCAATCACCAGCACGTCGGTCTCGATGGCAACAGGTTCGGAGGTCATGCGGCGAAGATAGAGTGCCGCTCGTCCCCGCGAAAGCGGCCTTCCGTCATCCTGAGGTGCGAGCGTAGCGAGCCTCGAAGGATGAACGGCCCGTCGCCCTTCGAGGGCCGCTTCGCGGCCACCTCGGGGTGACGGGAATAGCTACGCCGGCAGCGGTTTGCCCCTGGTCTCCGGCAAGAACGGCGCGACGCAGAAGCCGAGCACGTAAATGGTCGAGATGATCAAAGCGGCGCGGCTAAACCCGCCGAACTGCACGATCAGCGCGCCGGCAAACAGCGGGCCGAGAAAAGCGATGAAGCGCGGCGCGTTGAACGAAAACGCAACGCCGGTGGCGCGCGAGCGGGTCGGAAACAATTCCGGCAACCAGACCGGCATCCACGAATATTGCCCGAGTGTGAAGAACGCATTCACCGCCGCCGCGACCAAGAGCAGGTTCAGATCGGTCGTCCACAGGAACAGGACCGGCGTCATCAACAGCGAGGCGGCGAAATAGAACATCACGACCGGCTTGCGGCCGAAGCGGTCGGCGAGAAAGCCGAGGCTGGCATAGCCGAGGATGGCGCCGAAATTGTAGGCCATGCCCGCATAGCTCGCCCATTGCGGCCCCGGCAAATTCGCCTTGGCCGCGACGGAAGCGATATAGGGCGGCACCCAGGACGAGATGCCCCACCAGGCGAGCGTCGTCGCCAGTGACATCAGGAAGGCGAGCATGATGCGCCGGCGGGTTTCCGGCTCGGCAAACAGGTCGGCGATGGTGAAGCGCGTCAGCGCCTGCTCGTGCGCCGACAGCGCGGCGCCGCTGTCCCTGCGCGCGTGGGCTTCGCGGCGTTGCGCGTCAACCCGTTGCCAAGCCGCGGACTCGTCGATTGAGGTCCTGATCCACAGCGTCAACAGCGCCGGCAGAATGCCGATCAGGAACATATAGCGCCAAGCTTCAGGGCCCAATGCGCCGACGAACAGCCAGATGAAAGATGCGAGAAAGAAGCCGATGCCGAGCCCGCATTGCATTAGCCCGGCGCCTCTGCCGCGCGCCTCGTTGGGCCACAGCTCAGCCATCATCGAGGATCCGGTCGCCCATTCCGAGCCGATGGCGATGCCGACCAGGAAACGCAGCAGCGCAAACGAAATCCAATTGAACGATATCGCCGTCAATCCGGTTAAAATCGAATAGGCCAGGATGGCGTAGATCATCGTCCGCTTGCGGCCGATATAATCGGCGAGAATCCCGCCGCAGAAGCCGCCGATGCCCCAGCCCAGAAGCGTGATCGCCACCACGGTGCCGATATAGGCGGGGATCTGCGCATATTGCGACGGATCGAGCAGCGAGTGCATCGCCGGACCGACGGTGAGGAACAGCGCATAGGCCTCATAGCCGTCGAACAGCCAGCCGAGATTGGTCGCGATCAGCGTGCGCCACTGCGTGGCAGTCAGCGAGCGATACCACGGCAGCGTGCCTGCGGTGACTTCCGTCATGTCTTCCTCCCCGGCCCCGCGCTCTTGTCCCCGCGTCTTCGATTATCGAAGCGGGCGCATCGCGGGAAACTTAGCTGAAAGTTTTGGTGCGGTCACGGCGCGATTGCTCTGCGCATGATCTTTCCCGAAAACCGGCATCCACTTTTCGGGATCATGCTTTAGCAGCCGGCGCGGCAAAGGCCGCGGCCAGGCGCGCGGCAAATTGTCGTTCCATTTCCTTCGCCTTGGCGCGAAGCACCGGCTGGCCGAGGCTGCCGAGCTTGCCGGTGAGCGCGGTTTCGACGTCGTAGTCGATACGCGTGGCGCCGGCCGTTTCGGTGAGCCTGGTGACTGACGTTGCGGCCAGGCGCCCGACAATGCCGACTGGCGCGCCCTCGATCTTGGCTTCGATCTCGCGCGGTTCATCGGCGCGGACAACCTGCACCGTCACCTTGAACGCAAATTTCATGTAGGCAACTTTGGTCTCGAACATCGCGCTGTAAGCGTCCGGGCCGGTCTCGGCAAGATCGCGCACGCCCTCGACGCAGGACGCAAACAGCCGCGCGTCGCGCAGCGCCTTGTAAACTTGGGCGCGCGGCGCCTGGACTATTATCGTTCCGGATACTTTCATGATTTTTCGAATTCGGCTCCCGAATTCGCCGCTCAGGCGCGCAATGCGGTGAGCATGTCCTTGATGTATTCGTCGGCGCTGGAAATCACCAGCATCATCGCGTGCGGCCGCAATTGCGCCAGCATCTTGGACAGCGCCTCGTCGCTGGAGGACGCGGTGCCGAGGATCAGCGCGGTCGTCATCACGTGACGGACGGCGCAGGCTTCACCGATAATGGCCGCAGCCCCGGCACTCTCGCCGGCGCTCGCCACCATCACCACCAGATCGGCGGAAGCAATCTCCTCGACCAGATTCTTGGTGCGCCCGGCGAGGTCATTGAGCCACCCGCCGAGCGAAAAGCGCTCCGGCGCGCTGCCGGAAGCTGCGCCGGCAAAGGCCGAAGCGGTGAGAAAGGTCGCACCTTGCCAGGAATCGCGCGCCAGTTCCTTGACCACGCGTTCGCTCGCGGCATCGAGCGCGATGACTTTGACGGCCCGCGGACGCGAATTCGGCGCGGCGATCCGAAACTTCGCCTCTGCCGCCGAACTCATGCGGGCCGATTCGCTCTGCATCCCTTAATCTCCCGAGGCGTATGGCCGCGCCACTATAGCGAAGCAGGCACGCTATTTCATTATCGGCACACTCTTGTATAACGGCCGGCTTTCACTTTTATAAGCGATCATTTGGCGGATTCCTCGCCGAGGCAGCGATGTCCTCTACAGCAAAACGTCTTGATCTGTGCGCCGCGAGCGAGGTCGCACCCGGCACCGCGCTCAAGGTCGAGATCGAGGATCTCGCGCTGGCGGTGTTCAACGTCGACGGTGAATTCTTCGTCACCGACGACATGTGCACGCATGGGCCCGGCTCGCTGTCGGAGGGCTATATCGACGGCGACGTCGTCGAATGCAATTTTCATAATGGCCAGTTCAATATCCGCACCGGCGAAGTGGTATCGCCGCCATGCATGATGCCGGTGAAGACCTATCCGGTGAGCCTCATCGAGGGCCGCGTCACCATTGAGGCCTGAGCCGCCCCGTTGGGAAGCGGCCCATCAAGCGCCGACCGCTGTCTTCGATCTTTGCGCTTTTCAGTTGACGACAACGCATCGGCCCGGCTTCTTTCCTAAAGCCCGCGCGCCAGATCGCAGGGCAAGCCGGTGTGGAGGATCGCCCAATGACCAGAAGCAAGCCGCCGTTTCGCGCCGACATTGTCGGCAGCCTGTTGCGCACCGCGCCATTGAAGGAGGCGCGGGCAAAGCGGGAGAAAGGCGCGATCAGCACCGCGCAGCTCGCCGAGGTCGAAGACCGCGAGATCGAGAAAATCATTAAAAAACAGGAGGACGTCGGGCTGAAAGTCGCCACCGACGGCGAATTCCGGCGGTCATGGTGGCATTTCGATTTTTACGGGATGCTCGACGGCGTCGAGATCTACGAGCTCGATCACGGCATCCAATTCCAGGGCGTGCAGACCAAGCCGCGCAGCATTCGCATTCACGGCAAACTCGGTTTCTCACATCATCCGATGCTCGACCATTTCAAGTTTCTTAAAGCGCACACGCGGGCGACGCCGAAAATGTGCATACCGAGTCCGGCGACAATGCATTTCCGGCTGGAGCCGAATGCGGTCACGGCCAAGGAATACAAGGATCGCGACGCCATATTCGACGATCTGGCCAGGACCTACCGGCAGGCGATCCGCGGCTTCTACGACGCCGGTTGCCGTTATCTACAATTCGACGACACCGCCTGGGCCTATTTGTGCTCGCAGGTCGAGCTGAAAAAGGCGCGCGAGCGCGGGCTTAACGCCGACCGCCTACAGCAGGACTATGCCCGCGTCATCAACATGGCGCTGGAAGGCAAGCCCGCAGACATGGCGATCACCACGCATGTCTGCCGCGGCAATTTCCGCTCGACCTGGATTTCCGAGGGCGGTTATGAGCCCGTGGCCGAAACATTGCTCGCGAAATTGAATTACGACGGTTATTTCCTCGAATACGACACCGCCCGCGCCGGTGGCTTTGAACCGCTGCGGTTTCTGCCGAAGGGCAACAAGATCGTCGTACTCGGCCTCGTCACCACCAAGAGCGGCACGCTCGAGAAAAAAGACGCCGTCAAGCGCCGCATCGAGGAGGCCACCAAGTTCGCGCCGTTCGATCAGCTTTGCCTGTCGCCGCAATGCGGTTTCGCCTCGACCGAGGAAGGCAATGTGCTGGCCGAGGACGAGGAATGGGCAAAGCTGCGGACGATCGTCGAACTGGCCAATGAGGTGTGGGGGTGAGGGGTCATTCCGGGGCGCGCCAACAGGTCCGGCCCAAAGTGGCCGGTCCGGTGACAAGCTCCGCGCGAACCCGGAATCCAAAATCACAGCCGCGCGCCTTCGCGCGGCCTCAAGCCTTGCTCAGCCTCTTATGCAGATGCACCATGAACGCCATGGCGAATAGCGGCGTCGCCAGGTTGACGATCGGAATCGAAACGAAAGCGGCAATGAACAGGCCGCCGACATAGACCATCGCGGCATTGCGGCGGCGCAGCGCTTTGGCCTCGGCGCGCGGGCGCAAGCGCATAGCGGCGAGCTCGAAATATTCACGCCCGAGCACATAGGCGGTAGCGAGAAAAAAGACGACCGCGCCGAAGCCGGCGAACAGCAATAGCGGCGCCGCGCACAGGTAAACGACCAGAGCGAGTAAAGCGGTCTTGACGCCTTCCCATAGCGCAAGCCACAGCGGCACCGCCTTGCCGGGAGGATCGGCAGGATAATGTTCGCGCTCGACCTCGTCCGCGATCTGGTCGGCGAAGAAGCTGCCGACCATCGCCGTGACCACCGGCATCAGCATGACGCTGCCGACGATGATGCCGAGCCCGGCGGCGATGGAGAGCAGCCAAGCCACGGCATTGACCGGCCAGTGCACCGGAGCGCCGAAAGTCGCCTCGGCCGACGCGCTGCCGGCATCGACGAGATGCACGATCAGGCGTTCGAGCACGATCCCGACCACCACAATAAGCGCGAGCGCAAGGCCAACGCTCTTCCACAGCACCGCGCGCAGCGGGGCTGCGAACAATTGGGTTATCGCCTTGATCGCATCGTCGAGCATGTCTGCGCGTCATTGCGCCGTCTTGCGTTCAGATCAAGCCGAAACATTTGCCCCGCGGCGGCGGTTGAGGCAATGTGCGCGCGGACATTGGGGCGAACCGACCACATCGAGACACCGGCCGCAAGTGTAGTGGAAAGTATGCCGTCTCTGAGCCGCCGTTCGCTGCTTGCGGCCTCGGCCGCGCTCGCCGCGGGTCCGGCATTTGCCGCAGTCGCGCCGTCGGGCGGGCCGCTTGATGTGATCATTGTCGGCGCCGGCGCCGCTGGAATCGCCGCCGCGCGGCGGCTCGCCGCGGCCGGGCGGCGCTATCTCGTGATCGAGGCAACCGATCACGTCGGCGGCCGGTGCATTACCGACACGACGAGCTTCGGCGTGCCGTTCGATCGCGGCGCGCATTGGTTTTATCTGCCCGATTCAAATCCGCTGATCAAAGTGGCGCCGCACCGCGGCGACATTTATCCGGCCTCGCTCAGCCAGAAAATACGGATCGGCCGGCGCTACGCGCGCGAGGGCGAGCTTGAGGATTTGCTGTCGGCGCAAGTCCGCGCGACGCGCGCCATCGACGAAGCGGCGCGCAAGGCGGACCTCGCTTGCGCGCAAGCGATGCCGGGCGATCTCGGCGACTGGCGCGCGACAATCGAATTCGTGCTTGGGCCCTATAATTGCGGCAAGGATCTTGCGCAGGTCTCGTCACTCGACTTCGCCAAAACCGCCGAACGCCGCAGCGCGGCGTTCTGCAAACCAGGCTGCGGCGCGTTGCTTGCCTCCCTGGCCCAGGGACTGGCAATCCAGCTGTCGACCCCGGCGAGCGCGATCGAGAGCAGGCGCGGCGTGCCCACGGTGGAAACCACGAGCGGCACAATCTCGGCCACGGCTGCCATCGTCACCGTGCCGACCAACGTTATCGCCTCTGGCGCGTTCAAATTCAGCCCCGATCGTCGCGACCTGTTCGCGCGGCTGCCGCTCGGCAGCTACGATCACATCGCGCTCGAGCTTCTCGGCAATCCGCTCGGGCTTGAAAGCGACGATTTGGTTTTCGAGAAATCGAGCAATACGCATACCGCTGCGATTCTCGCCAATGTCGGCGGCACGCCGCTCTGTTTCGTCGATGTCGCCGGCGGATTCGGCCGCGATCTTGCGGCGCAAGGCGAAGCCGCGATGTTCGATTTCGCCGTCGAATGGCTCGGCGGGCTGTACGGCACCGAAATCAAAAGAGCGATCGGCCGCAAGCAGGCGACACGCTGGAACGCGGCGCCCTATGCGCTTGGCGCCTGGTCGGCCGCGCTACCGGGCGCGCAGTCAGCGCGGCGGTTGCTCATGGACCGGATCGCCGACGATGTCTGGTACGCCGGCGAGGCCGCCCACGAGACTCTATGGGGTACGGTGGGCGGCGCCTGGGAATCTGGCGAGCGCGCCGCCGACGCCGTGCTGCGCCGGCTCGGCGGCGTCAAACAGGCCGCCCCGGCGGGGGAAACCAAACCGACACGCAAGGCCAAGCCGTCACGGGTGGAACGGAGCGAGCCGCGGAGCTACGGCACCCCGCGCATCATGCGCGAGGAGCGATAGCGACACCGTCACGCCCGCAGCACGCCGCCGGTGCGCTTGCCGACCTCGGCGACGATCTTGGCGGCGAGCGCTTCGATTTCAGCATCAGTCATCGTTCGCTCGCGCGGCTGCAGCGTGACCGCGATCGCGACTGATTTCTTGCCCGGCGCGATGCCTTGACCCCCTTGGCCCCCTTGGCCCCCTTGGCCCCCTTGGCCCCCTTGGCCCCCTTGGCCCCCTTGGCCCCCTTGGCCCCCTTGGCCTTCGTAAACGTCGAACACGGCGATGCCGGCAATGAGCTTGCGGTCGGCCGATTGCGCCGCGCGCACAATATCGGCGGCCTTGACCTCGCGATCGACCACGAAAGCGAAATCGCGCTGCACCGGCTGGAACGGCGATAGTTCGAGCACCGGCTTGGCGCGCGTGCCGCGCGTTCTCGGCTCGGGAATGCGCTCTAAAATGACTTCGAACGCAACTAGCGGACCCTCGGCGTCAAGCGCTTCCAGCGCGCGCGGATGCAATTCACCGAAATGACCGAGCACGTTTTGCGGTCCGATCTGAATCGTTCCGGAACGCCCGGGATGAAACCAGGCCGGACCGCCCGGCACCGTCTGCAGCGCGGACGCTGGCGCGCCGGCGGCGGCGAGCACCGCCAGCGCGTCGGCCTTGGCGTCGAACGCATCGACCTCGCCATCGCGCTTGGTCCAATGCCGGCCAATGCCGGAGGGTTTTGCCAGGGCGCGGCGGACGCCGGCGGCCGCGGTCAATTGATCCTCGGGCCGATCGCCGCGGAATACTTGTCCCACTTCGAACAAAGCAACGTCCGGAAAACCGCGGTCGGCGTTTTTTTGCGCGGCGGCAACGAGCCCGGGAATAAGGCTCGGGCGCATGTCGGAAAGGTCTGCGGCAATGGGATTGGCGAGCGCCAGTTCGGGCTTGCCGCCGCCGAACAGTTCGGCGTGTTGTGCGCTGATGAATGACCAGGTCACAGCCTCGACCAGGTTGCGCGCCGCGAGCGCGCGCTTGGCTTTGCGGGTGCGAAGCTGGATCGAGGTCAAGACCGGCTTGCGCGGCGCCTCGCCGCGATCGAATGGCACAGACGGCACGCGATCGACGCCGACGATGCGCACCACTTCTTCGACAATATCGGCCTTGTCCTGTACGTCGCCGCGCCATGAGGGCGCCGTGACCTTCACGCGCGCGGCTTGTCCATTGCTTGATTGCCCCGCCACTTTAAAACCGAGGCTTTCGAGCACCCGGCGCGCGTCGGCGAGCGGCACCGCGAGGCCGGTCAGGCGCTCGGTTTCCGCGACCGGAAAATCGATAACGCGCGCGGGGGTCGCGGCATCGCCGGCGATCTTGATCTCTGATGGCGTGCCGCCGCACAGATCCATCACCATTTGGGTCGCGAGCTCGAGGCCCGGCACCATGAAGGCGGGATCGACGCCGCGCTCGAAGCGATAGCGGGCATCGGAATTGATGCCGAGCTTGCCGCCGGTTTGCGCGATATTCGTCGGCACCCACAACGCCGATTCGATGAGCACATCGGTGGTTGTGTCGGAGCAGCCGGTTTTTTCGCCGCCCATGATGCCAGCGAGCGACTCGACACCGTCATCATCGGCGATGACGCACATCGTCTCGTCCAGCGTGTAGGTCTTGCCGTCGAGAGCCAACACTGTTTCGCCGGCGCGCGCGCGCCGCACCGTGAGATTGCCGTGCACTTTCGCCGCATCGAACACATGCAGCGGCCGGCCGCGGTCATAGGTGATGAAATTGGTAATATCGACCAGCGCATTGATCGGGCGAAGCCCAATGGCGATCAGGCGGCGCTGGAGCCAATCCGGCGACGGTCCGTTTTTGACGCGGCGCACGAGTCGCAGCGCGAAAGCCGGACAGAGCGACGGCGTCGTGCCGAAATCAAGCGTCACCTCCACCGGACATGGAAATTGGCCTTTGACGGTTTTGATCGACGCATCCTTGAGCTTGCCGATGCCGGCGGCGGCAAGGTCGCGGGCGATGCCGTGCACGCCGGTAGCGTCGCCGCGGTTCGGCGTCAGATTGATCTCGATCATTGGGTCGTCGAGCCCGGCATATTTGGCGTAAGGCGCGCCGATCGGCGCGTCGTCCGGCAGTTCGATGATGCCTTCGTGATCGTCGGAGATCTGCAGCTCGAACTCCGACACCAGCATGCCGCGGCTTTCGACGTCGCGGATTTTGCCGACACCGAGCGTGAGGTTCTTGCCGGGAATGAACGCACCGGGTGGCGCAAACACGCCTTTCATTCCGGTCCGCGCGTTGGGCGCACCACACACCACCTGGATCGGCTTGCCGTCGCCGGTATCGACCATGCACACGCGCAGCCGGTCGGCATTGGGATGCGGCTTGGCTTCGACCACGCGGGCGATGACGAACGGCGCGAACAGCTTCGCCTTATCCTCGATGCGCTCGACTTCGAGCCCGATCATGGTGAGCTTGCCGGCGATCTCATCGAGCGAACGCGCGCTGTCGAGATGCTCCTTGAGCCAGCCGAAGGTGAGCTTCATCATGGGATTTCTTTTGCCCCACCACTCACGAACTCAATCCTCCGGCCAGCGTCGGCCAATCGAGCGGGCGGAAGCCGTAATGCGACAGCCAGCGCACATCGGCCTCGAAGAAGGCGCGCAGATCGGGCATGCCGTATTTGAGCATCGCGATGCGGTCGATGCCCATGCCCCAGGCGAAGCCCTGGTACTCGTCCGGGTCGAGGCCGCAATTGCGCAACACGTTCGGATGCACCATGCCGCAGCCGAGAATCTCCATCCAATCCTCGCCTTCGCCGAAGCGGATCTCGCCCTTGTCACGGCGGCATTGGATGTCGACTTCGAGCGAGGGCTCGGTGAACGGGAAGAACGACGGGCGAAACCGCATGCCGACGCGATCCACCTCGAAGAAGGCT
Organism: uncultured Alphaproteobacteria bacterium; assembly: GCA_963816295.1. GTDB lineage: Bacteria > Pseudomonadota > Alphaproteobacteria > Rhizobiales > Xanthobacteraceae > BOG-931. The sequence continues at coordinate 249,746 of CAWFJS010000001.1, forward strand.
TTGAAGAATTCCTCGAGGATCCATTTCATGTGGCCGAGATGCGAACCCCTGTCGATCACCAGGCCCTCGACCTGATGGAACATCGGCGTATGTGTCTGGTCGCTGTCGCAGCGATAGGTGCGCCCGGGAATGATGACGCGGATCGGCGGCTTCTGCGCGAGCATGGTGCGCACCTGCACTGGCGAAGTATGCGTGCGCAATAGAAGCCGGGTGCCGTCCGGCTTCGGATTGAAGAAAAACGTGTCGTGCATCGCCCGCGCCGGATGTTCTTCCGGAAAATTGAGCTTGGTGAAATTGTAGTCGTCAGTCTCGATGTCGGGACCTTCGGCGACGGCGAAACCCATGTCGGCGAAGATCGCCGTCAATTCATCGATAACTTGGGTGATCGGATGAACGCGTCCGATCTCCGCCGGCGCCTCGCGCACCGGCAGCGTCACGTCGACGCTCTCGGTATTGAGCCGCGCCACGAGCGCCGCAGCCTTGAACGCCTCGCGCCGCTCGGCGAGCGCGGCGTTGACCCGATCCTTCATGCCGTTGATGAGCGGTCCTTGGCTTTTGCGTTGCTCGGGCGGCAATGCGCCCAGCGTTTTCAGGAGCGCGGTGATCGAGCCGTTTTTGCCCAGCGCCGCAACGCGCACGGTTTCGAGCGCGGCGTCGTCGCCGGCCGCGACGATGTCGGCGAGAATTTCGTTTTCGAGCTGCGCCAGATCGGTCATCGCTCACTCCGGCATGAACGGCAGATCGGTATCCGACGGTCTGCCGCCGGCCTGGGTCAGCATGCAATGGACCTGGCCGCGATGGTGAGTTTGATGGTTGAACATGTGGGTGACCAGGACCCAGCGCGGCTTGGTGACTTCGCGGCCGATGGCGCCGGAGAAATAGGTCTGCTCGGCGGCGAGCCAATCAGGCTCGATAGGATCGGCCCACGCGACGATGAGCCGGTCGAACTCCGTGCGCTTCGACTTTAAATCCTCCCAGTCCGCGTAAAGCGCGACGGATGCCGCAATGTTGCCTTCCGGCTTCGGCGCCGCGGCGAACCGGCTCATCCAGGTCTGGTCGCCCCACAAGAGATGGCTGAGCGTCTTGTGGATCGAGCCGAAAAAGGCGCCCCGCTCGCGCCGCCGCTCCTCCGCAGTGAGCCGATCGGCAACACCATAGAGATTTTCGTTCTGCCAGCGATTGTAGCGCGCCATGCGCTGTACATAGGCACGATCGATCATGGTGTTCTCATAAGCGTCATGGCCGGGCGGGCATGACGATAATCACACAGCCAGCGCGGATTTGGCCTGACCGACAATCGCCTCGAAGGCCGCGGGCTCGCGGATCGCAAGGTCCGACAGCACCTTGCGGTCGACCACGATGCCCGCTTTGGCGAGGCCGGCGATGAAGCGGCTGTAGTTCAGGCCGAACGGACGCACTGCAGCGTTGAGGCGTTGAATCCACAACGCGCGAAAGCTGCGCTTGCGCCGCTTGCGGTCGCGATAGGCGTATTGATTCGCCTTCTCGACCGCCTGCTTAGCGACCCGAATTGTGTTCTTGCGGCGGCCGTAATAGCCCTTGGCGGCCTTGAGCACTTTCTTGTGCTTGGCATGGGCGGTGACGCCGCGTTTAACGCGAGCCATAATGATCTCCTTTCGAGAATAACAGGCGAAGCCTTACCTCCCACGGTCGCGGGAGCCGGGCCGGGTCAGCCGTTCGGCAAGAAATATTTCTTGATCTTGTCGCCGTCGGTCTTGAACAGCACGTTGGTGCCGCGCAGCTGGCGAATCTGTTTTTTGGTCCGCTTGATCATGCCGTGACGCTTGCGCGATTGCGCATAGAGGACCTTGCCTGAGCCGGTCACCTTGAAGCGCTTTTTAGCGCCGGACTTGGTCTTCATCTTGGGCATTTTGCTCTCCTGATCTGCGCCGCCGGCAAAGCGGCGGCGGCGATCGTTAAGACGATCGCTCTCGTGATTTGCGTGCTTCATTTGCATTGAGCATGATCTTTTCCGAAACTCGGAATCCACTTTTCGGGATCATGCTTTTGAGCACTTCGCCGCCGCCACGGCAGCCCTTGATCAGCCGGGCGGCGGGAGCGCGGGTTATGGCAGAGCCAACCCGATTTTGCAAATTTCCGAACGATAACAGGGGGCCACGGCCGCCCAGAGGGGCGGCCACGACCATAACCCAGCCGTCGGACCCGATGCTTACGGCAGTTCGGATATGAGTTTCGCGTATTCAGCTTGCGACCAAGCTCGCACCGTGCGGGTGCGCACGTTGCCTTGCGAGCCAATCGCCATGCAGAACTTCGCGACATTGTCACCGCTCGGCGATTCGACGATGGCCAGGAGATCGGACTGGCCCGTGGTCACATAGGTTTCCTTGATCTCGATACCGAGCTTCTTGGCCGTTTCACGCGCAGCGGCGGCACGCTTCGGCGCCTCCTTGATATTGTGGATGCCCTGCTCGGTCCAATTCATGGTGATAAGGAAAGTTGGCATGATCGTCTCCTCGCACTGCTGGACAAACGCCACGGAGCCGGCGCGGCGCGCCGGCTTTACTGAATTCCATTGCCCCTCGAATTTCGTTCCGGCCGCAACGGCCGATTTTCAGCGCGGCGCGAGCACCATCACCACCTGGCGGCCTTCGAAACGCGGCTCCTGCTCGATCTTGGCGATCTTGGCGGTGTCGCCCTTGACGCGGTCGAGCAGCTTATAGCCGAGCTCCTGATGCGCCATTTCGCGGCCGCGGAACCGCAATGTCACTTTGACTTTGTCGCCTTCCTCGAAGAACCGCTGGATCGAGCGCATTTTCACGTCGTAATCGTGATCGTCGATCATCGGCCGCAGCTTGATCTCTTTGATCTCGACGACCTTCTGCTTTTTGCGGGCTTCGGCGGCCTTCTTTTGCGCCTGATATTTATACTTGCCGAAATCGAGAATTTTGCAAACCGGCGGAACCGAATTGGGCGCGATCTCTACCAGGTCGAGCCCGGCCTCTTGCGCCATGGCAAGCGCTGCATTGATCTCGGTGACGCCTTTGTTGGAACCGTCCTTGTCGATGAGCTGGACCTCGCGGACGCGGATCTCCTCGTTGATGCGCGGCCCCTCCTTGGCGGCGGGCTGCGGCGTTCTGATCGGGCGACGAATGGGTGCTATCTCCTTGTGCTGTTGCTACACCGCCGCTCGGTGCCGCAACCTGATCATGGTCGCATGCCCGAATGGCGAACCCTCAAGATCGGGAGTTTTTCGATTTAAGTCAACGCCAATGCGCACCGCGGCATAGTCGATTGGCTGCGCATGATTTATTTTCCGCGACCTCGACATGAGGCCCCGATGCGGAGCGTCCAAGGCTGAGAACCTGGTCGACAAGATGGCTGATAACCTGGCTGATAACATGACCGATAACGGCCTGAAATTCCTCGCCGTTGGCGAAGGCGCCGACCAGCGCGCGATCGCGGTGCGCCAGCATGACGGCGCCGCGCCGGGCCTGTTCTGGCTCGGCGGCTACAAATCCGACATGCAGGGAACGAAGGCGCAGGCGCTGGCGGACTGGGCGGCGCGCAGCGGTCGCGCCTGCGTGCGGTTCGACTATTCCGGACACGGCGAATCGGGCGGCGCGTTTACCGACGGCACGATCGGCCGCTGGCTCGCCGAAACGCTTGCCGTGTTCGACGCTTGCTGCCGAGGGCCGCAAATCGTGATCGGCTCGTCGATGGGCGGCTGGCTGGCGCTGCTGCTGGCGCGGGCGCTGCGACGGCGCAAGGAGGCAGCCAGTCTCGCGGGCCTCGTTCTTGTGGCGCCGGCGGTCGATTTTACTGAAGAGCTGATGTGGAAGCGTTTCACGCCCGAGATCAAGCGCGAGCTCGCGGACAAGGGCGTGTGGGCGCGGCCGTCGCAATATTCGCCCGAGCCTTATCTGGTCACCCGGCAATTGATCGAAGAAGGCCGCAATCATTTGTTGCTGGGCGGGATGATCGAGACCGGCTGTCCGGTGCGCATCTTGCAAGGCGTGCAGGATCCCGACGTGCCGTGGCAGCACGCCAAGGCGCTGGTCGCCCGCTTCGCCTGCGATGACGTGGTCCTCACGCTGATCAAGGACGGCGATCACCGTCTGTCCCGGCCGGAAGACATCGAGCGGCTCATTCGCGCGGTTCAAGAGTTTTAGATTTTTTGGATCGTCATTTCGAGCGGAGCGAAGCAATGACGGCGATTGAACGTTTGCACTTGGTCGGGCGTCAGCTCTTGTCGAAACTCATCGCACCCGGGCCATAAGCGATCACGTAGAGAAAGCCGCCGGCCATCACCAGGTTCTTGTAGAAATGGGTCATGTTCTCCATGTCGCCGGCCGGCAGATGCACGCCAAACGCGGTGCCGAGACAGAGCAGGATCAACAACGCTGCAGCCCAGCGCGTCATAAAGCCGATCAGGATCGCCGCGCCGCCAAGGAGGTGAACGGCGATCGAGACCCACACCGCGATCTGCGGTGACGGAACATTGAGACTCGTCAAATATTGCACGGTGCCGGCTGGGTCGCCGAGCTGGTGCATGCCGTCCCAAATAAACAGGCTGCACAGCAAAAGCCGCGCCAGCGCGGGCAAATAGTCTTTGGTCGCGTGTGCTGTCGTGGACGTGGTCGAATGCAGTGTCGCGGCCATGGCGCGTCTCCGAAATTTGCAGCCCGATGGCGGGGCAACGCTTAGATGCACGGCGGCGGTCCGTTATTCCCGCTAATCGCGATTGGCACACGCTTAAGTTGTATGCTAGCAGCCACTAAACGCGCGGCGTTGTCCGCCTGGTCAGAAACACGATGCCTGAACCTACGCTATACGCGTGGTACTCCGCCGAGGAGGCCATTTCGTTATTTGGATCGCCGGACCAGGCGCTGCGGCTTTGCAATGGCCAATGGGTGTCTTTCCGATGACGGCAATCGATTCAGTAAAAAGCG
>CAWFJS010000002.1:0-174793 GCA_963816295.1 uncultured Alphaproteobacteria bacterium
TATTTGCGTGCGGCCGCTGTGCTCGGCCCAGCGCTCGCCGCAGGCGACAACCAAACCCCTTCTTGCCAGGGCTTCAAAAGCGGTTTCCATTTCCGAAACCTCTGCCGCCCATGCGTCGTTGTCCATCGGCATTGTCGCCCATTTGTCGTTGCCCATCATCCTTTGTCCTCCTGCCTCGATGTTGGTGATTTCAGCAGTGCGAATAGCAATGTTGTTGCTCATGACCTGTAATCCTTGGTTGCTTGGTTTTGCCGCCTTAAAAATGAGAGCCACGCCCGGCGTGGCGGCGGCGTCCGGCGTGGCTGAAATAGAAAACGCCCCGACTGGCGGGGCGTTGTATGTGTCGATCGGTTCTGACTAGCGGCGGTTTAAGCCAATGCCGTCTTCTGCCGTTCGCGTAACGGCGTTAGTCGCTTCTTCGCGTACCAGCGACGTGCTTGCGCCTTGATTTTTTCTCGATTGGCTGCCCGGTATTTCCGCATATATCGCCATCGCGCGGCGACGCTTGCGCTCCCGCGCCCCTTCTTCGCGTACCAGCGACGTGCATATGCATTGATTTTTTCTCGATCGGCTGCCCGGTATTCCCGCATATATGCCAGGTGGGCGTAGTAGCGCTTATCGCGCTGTAGCACCATCGTGCGGCGACGCTTGCGGTCCCGCGCCCTGATTTTTTCTCGGTTTACAGCGTAATGGCGACGGTCCTGCGCCCTGAGTTTTTCTCGATTGGCTGCTCGGTATTTCCGCCGAGTTTCCAGCTTGGCGTAGTAGCGGTTATCGCGCTGTAGCGCCATCGCGCGGCGACGCTTGCGCTCCTGCGCCCTGACTTTTTCTCGGTTTGTTGCCAGCCATTTCCGCTTATATGCCAGCATAGATTTCTGATTGGCATGATAGCGGTCGCGTGCCAGCGCCCACCTTCGGTTTATGCCGCATTCTCGCGAACAGGTCTTAGCTTTGTTCTTGGCGACAAACTCTTTGCCACAGCCCGGGGCCATGCAATGCTTGATTATTGGGCGATGGCGTCGGCGACGCGCAGCAGTGGTGGCCCATTCCGGCGAACAGGTCTTGTGATTCGACGTGCGGCGATTGGGGACAAACTCTTTGCCGCAGCCGGGGATTACGCATCGTCTCGGACGCGGTCGCTCACACTGCCAGGCCGGCGGCTTGGTATCGGCAGTTCTGACTTGTGCAACGTCGGCATTACGGCGCGCCGCGCGATGAGGAGCAGTAATAGCTGTCTGGCGCGGGCCACGATGGCGATCCCACGCCGGCGGCTTGATATGTTTGGTCTTGGCCAACTTAAGACCTGAATTTCGCTACCGGCAGTTTCGCGGCATACTGCTTGAGCGATTCGTAAACGACCAGCGTGCTGCGACCGGACTTCACGGCATTGATTTGCTTGGCAGCGATTAGTTGATAAATGCTGCGGCGGCACCTGCTGATAATCGCCGAGGCTTGGTCGATTGGGATCAGGATAGGCTCAAGATCATTCATGTGGTTAGGTCCTTATTTGCAACTGGTGCTGCCAAGAGGTTAAGCCCGGCCGCGTTCAGCTTTGGCTCAATGCGATTACAATATGCCCCCCACGCCTCCATCATTTCCCGCCGCGGTTCGATGGTGGGGTCAATAGCCCATATTCGCGTGACCGAATCATAGGCCTGTCTGACGCTACCCAGTGGCGCATGATCAAATTGCCGGTCGACAAGCAGCGGGTCATAGCCGCTGGCTTGAGCCCAAGCCTGTAGCGTGGCTCGAAAACCGTGCGGAGTGATCTTGATTTTCCATTTGATCTTCTCCAGGGCTCGGCCAACCTGAATGCGCGTATACGCCGTGCCTGTATATGGCGACGGAAAAATGAAGGCATCCGGCGACGGATCGGTGCGACGGAGCTGCATTTGGTCTAGCACGGCCAGCATCGGCTTGGTGATCGGTATTGCTCTCACTTTGTTGAACAGAGGACCGGTCTTGAGATGCTCTGGCGGCACATTCCAGAGCATTTCGGTAAAATCGATTTCGCGCCACCGTGCCAGGCGCGGTTCGCTGATACGGACGCCGGTGAGAATCACAAATTCCAGCCATAATGCGCTGGTCGGACGTCCAGGTTGATGGTACGGACGCCGTTCCCGTTGATTTTCATAAGCCCTGACGGCGGCCATCAATTGGCCGACGTCTCTATAGTCCAGCGATGCATGAGGCACGCGTTTATGCCTTTTCGTCGAAAGAATGTGCTCGAGATTGTCCTTCCACGCCGCGGGATTAGCACTTAGGCCGCACCGGACTTTGGCCATCGAGAAAATGCGCCCTAGGTGTGAGAGCAGCGCTTCGGCACTCGGCCTTTTCTCGATCCACATTCCTCGAAGCCCCACCTTGTCTAGGATTATTCCGGGGCTGACCATGGCAGGCGGCATTGTGCCGATGGTATTGCGGATCAGGTCTAAATATCGAATGCTGCTCTTACGGTAATCCTTCGATCGATGTGCGATCTTGGCTTCATAATATTCGTCGAGCATGTCGTTGACGGTCAGCGCGGCACCGGAATCGATCTCCCGTTGCAGCCGCTCAGCCTTTCTCGCTTCCATCGGGTCTTTACCTTCGCGCAATAGCTGGTGACAGCGGCGCGCCTCCTCGCGCGCGTCGGCTAACGAAAGCTTGGCGACCGAGCCGAGTGACAGGGGCGGCTTTTGGCGACCATTGAACGTGTAGCGGAAGAGCCACGACCGCGCCTTGCCGCCGTTACGGACCCGCAAGAAGAGGTTGCCGCCGTCCTTGTGCATGCCGTCCGGGAGGGTTGTCACCTCCCGCGCTGTCAATAGGTGAATCGCCGCCACAGTGATACCTTTGACTTTCGTGATGGCATTGACCGCATCCTCAATATCCTTGCCTTCCAGGTCGGTGTACCTTTGACTTTGGCGTCGCGGCCGTGACTCCTTCAGTGGGTACTTATTAGCCTGGCTTTCAGTGCATACTAGAACACACCGGTACACCCTGTCCAGCTTGAAAAGTGGCAATTTAATTGGTTTTCATGCATGTGGGTGCACGGCGATATGTCCAAGTAGCACTTCCGGACAAATGACACTTAAATTGAAATTACTATATTTTTTAGCTCCTCTAGGCTATTGGATACTTAAATGGGTACTTATCGAATGTCACTGGGGTGCACACTGGCGCGCATTTTCTTCTTGCCGCCGGCGTTCGCCGTAGCCTTGTTTGTCGCCGTAGGCCCCCCAGTCGCCGATCCGCAATACCGTTCCCAGTCCATCATCAGCTCGTGTCGCTTCGCCAGCATTTTACCGCGCCGATACGCCGCCTCGACCTTGTCCCCAACCGCGTGCGCGATCGCCAGCTCCAATAGTTCGTTCGGATAATCGCCTAGCTCACCGCCCCAATCGCGGAAGGTCGAGCGGAAGCCGTGCGCCGTCGCGGTGTCGCGCACGCCCATGGTCTCTAAGACTTTGCAACAGTGTTTTGTGGTCCAGCGGCTTGCCTTCCTTGTAACCTGGGAACAAATAGTCGTTCTCCTTCGGCAATGCGTCGATGATCTTCAACGCGGCATCGCAGAGCGGCACCCGATGTTCGCGCCGCATCTTCATCCGCTCCTTCGGGACAACCCACAAGCGAGCATGTAGGTCGATTTCCGATCGCTTGGCATGTAGCACCTCGGACGCTCGCGCTGCGGTCAGGATTGTGAATTCCAGCGCGCGGGCAGCGATGCCGTCCTGCTCGCGCAGCTTCTTCATGAAGGCAGGGATGTCCCGGTAGGGCATGGCGACATGGTGCTTGACCGGTGCCACTTTTTCCTTCGTAGGATAGACGGCATCGAGGTGACCGTCCCAACGCGCAGGATTGTCCCCGTCGCGATAGCCTTGCGCCTTCGCCCAATCTAAGACCTTCTCGATGCGACCGCGGACGCGCGATGCCGTGGTCGTTTTCGTGTACCAGATAGGATCGAGGACAGCCTTGATCTTCTGCGTGCCCGATCGGCCTGATAGTTGCGCCACCGGCATGTTGCCGATGATCGGGTAGGCATATTGCTGCAACGTCGAGGGCCACTGTTTGGCGTGCTTGTCGTTGCTCCATCCGGCTCTGTGCGACTCGATATGCTGTTCGGCGCACTGGCGGAATGTTAGCTCCGGTATCGGCGCAGCATCGAGCAGCGCCGCGACGTTGTTCCTATCCTCGGCGATCTTGCCGCGTTCCAGTCGTTCGATCCGGCTCAGCAGTTCCTCGATGGTGCGCATCGCTTGCTGCGGCAACGGCGCTGAGACGCCGAGCTTGGTTGCAGCTTCGCAGGCGGCCTTATACTCGCCCAACGCTTTAGCGGCACCGCCAGCCGACAGATCGGTCCAGTAGGATTGGAGGTTGGCGTCTATAGCCTCAGCAACTCGACGCGCAGCGACACCATGCGGATCGGCGCTGATGCGGATGCCGGTTGTCTGCCGAACGATGCCGCGCGGATCGATGTGCTGGTACTGCAACGGTACGCGGCGCGCGAAATACCACGTCGATTTGCGCCTGTTTTTGTGCAACCGGAAAGCCATCACACACCCCGGAATCAGTGGTTGTGTTGCGTCCGATGTTGCGTCTTTTTTAAAGCCAGAGTCAAGCGAAATACAAGTATTTCAATGATAACAATGGGTCTTGTGTTGCTACCTTACGGATTTACAGTCCGCCCCCTTTGCCGCTCGGGACACTCCCCCGCAACCGGGGTGCGGGAATAATACGCGCCGGCGCTATATGGTTGGACGGCAACGTCTAGTCAATCGAATATCGCGCGCCGAGGCGGCTTTCTCTGCCGCTTTCTCTAACGTGCAATGCGCCTTAAGTTTTCACCCTCGATACGTCATTTGAGCCGCTCCAGCGCGACAGGTAGGCAATGAGATTTTTGGCCCGATATTTCGGCCTTTTAGCGACGCTTGCCGCGGCTGCGGCGAGTTGCATTTTTCTTGCCGCGGACCAATCGGCGCGGGCACAAATCGCACGCACCATTCGGATCGTCGTCCCTTACGCGCCGGGCGGCGCCGCCGATATTGTCGCGCGGCTGATGGCGGACCAGGCCGGGCGCACCGGCGGGGTAACCATGGTCGTCGAAAACCGGCCTGGGGCGGGCGGCGCGGTCGGCACCGAGACGGTCGCGCGCGCTACGCCGGATGGCACGACGCTCCTCGTCGTTTCGACGCCGTTTCTGATCGATCCGCTGTTGCGAAAACTGAACTATGATCCGCTGCATAGCTTCGCGCCGATCTGCAACCTGGTCAGCGCGCCGACACTTATCGTCGTCAACAGCGTCTCGCCCTATCGCACGCTCGCCGAATTGCTCGACGACGCGCGCGCCAGGCCGGGGCAGATCACGATGGCGAGTATCGGTCCGGCCTCAAGCTTTCAGCTCGGATTCGAAATGCTCAAGCGCGCCGCGAAAGTGGATATGACTTTCGTGCCCTATCCCGGCAACGCGCCAGCGCTCAGCGCCGTCTTGGGTCAACAGGTGACCTCGATGTTCGCAACGCTGCCGAACGTGTCGGAATATTTGAAAGCGGGAAAATTGCGGGCGCTCGCCGTCGGTAACCGCACGCGGGCAGAGCCGCTGCCGGACGTTCCCACCGTCGTCGAGTCCGGCTACGGCGATTTCGATATCGATGCCTGGTTCGGCGCCTTTGCGCCCGCCGCCACGCCCGAACCCGCGATCAAAGAAGTCGAGCATCTATTCACGGCGGCGCTGCAGGACACTTCGGTTAAAGAAAAGCTATCGGTTCAAGGTTTGTTTCCGACTGTGGTATGCGGTAACGATTTCGCCGCCTATCTGCGCAAGCAAAATGACGAATACAGCCGCATTATTACCGAGGCCAATATCAAGGCCGAGTAGATCGCGCGCTGTCGCGGTGAACAAAGCGTTTCGCAGTTCGCCGTATATTTAACAGTAATTAGGATAGAAAAGCCGCGAATATACGTTCTTTTTAGCGTGTTATTTAAACTGCTCTTAGACCCTTGTCGCTAGGGTGGCGCTGACGACGGGAACAGGGCCCGTCGCGGAAAAAGAAATTGTGTTGGGAAAGGCGTCACCATGAAAACCGTCGTCAAGGCGGTCGAGCCCGCCATGCACGAGGCGCGCTTCGACCATATTCGTCCGCACTATCTCGAAGCACTCACGCTGGTCGAGCGTCTGCATCGGCGTCTGCTTGATGTCATCAAGGATGAGTTCGACCGCCGTGGCCGCGCCGACATCAATTCAGTGCAGGCGCTGTTGTTGTACAATATCGGCGACAAAGAGCTCACCGCCGGCGAGCTGCGCACGCGCGGCTATTATCTCGGCTCCAACGTCTCATACAATCTGAAGAAGCTCGTCGAGATGGGCTTTCTCGACCATCAGCGCTCACGCATCGATCGGCGTTCGGTCCGCATCAAATTGACCGACAAGGGCCGCGAAGTGCGCCACACGGTGGATACGCTCTACGAAAAACATATGCGCACCGTTGAGCAGGTCGGCGGCATCAATGCCGATGATTTCGGCACACTCAACAAGGCGCTGCACCGCCTTGAGCGGTTCTGGACCGACCAGATTCTTTACCGGCTCTAATCGCCGGCCGGTCGACGACGGCGTAATAAGGCCCCGGCCAATGCTGGGGCCTTTTCGCGTGCGCGGTTTGCGCCGTCGCGCGCGGCCGTTATGCTAGTGCCGCGAACCCGAAGTTCGCACGAGTTTACCGAGCACGCCGATGCGAACTTCGGGTTCAAAAGGGGCACTACGAGGATAGACTTGCTAGTGTCCTTATCGATTCCGAAGTTCGTACGAGCGCGCCGCAAATGCTGACGAACTTCGGAATCGGGACACTAGCGGCGGTTTTGGGGGCTGGCCGATTTCAGCCGCATTGCTCACGCAGATAGCCGTCCATGTTTAGACGCTCTCGCTCCGTGCGACCGCGCCACGACGCGGGACTTTCCCGCCGCATCGTGCTGCAGCGCCTTGCCGGAATTGCGACCTTCGCCGCGGGCATTCGTTCGGCCTCCGCAGACGATCGGCCGCTCGATGCGCTCATGGGCGACGTCGATCACGGCGGCTTCGGCCAAGGATTCGATCAGGCATCGCGCACCGTGCACATGCCGAAGGCGACGATCCCGATGTTGTCGCCTGGGACGGCGGAAGCCACACGGCGCGCAGTCGAGGTCTACGACGGCATCGTCGCCCGCGGCGGCTGGCCGGAAGTGTCGAAAGTGCTGGAATTGCGGCTCGGCACGAATCATTCGAGCGTGGGCGAATTGCGTGCGCGGCTGACGATTTCAGGCGATCTCGATCCCAATGCGAGCGCGGTCGAGAACGACATCTATGATTCCTATCTCGAGGAGGCCGTGCGCCGCTTTCAGACGCGTCATGGCTTGACAGTCGACGGCGTCGTGCATGAGGCGACTTTCGACGCCATGAACGTTCCGGCGGTGACGCGGCGCGATCAGCTCAAGGTGAATATCGAGCGGCTGAAGACGCTGACCGGCAATCTCGGTCCGCGCTATGTGGTCTGCAATATTCCGGCCGCGCGCATCGAGGCGATCGAACATGATGTTGCCGTCTCTCGTCACACCGGCGTGGTCGGCAAGCCCGACCGGCCGTCGCCTGAGATCGACAGCAAGATCATCGAAATCAATTTCAATCCATATTGGACGGTGCCGGCTTCGATCGTGCGCAAGGACCTCATTCCGCGCATGCAAGACCAGCCCGATTATCTGACCAAGAACCACATTCGCATTCTCGATGCGGCGCATCGCGAGCTGCAGCCTTCGCAGATCAACTGGTATTCCGAGGATGCGACCAACTACACCTTCAAACAGGACCCCGGCAGCCAGAATTCGCTGGGTTCAATTCGCATCAATTTCCCAAGCGCCTACGGCGTCTACATGCACGACACGCCGCTGAAGAACCTGTTTGGTGACGATTTTCGCTTCCATTCGTCGGGCTGCGTGCGGGTGCAGAATGTCCGGCAACTGGTTGCGTGGCTGCTTACCGAAACCAAAGGTTGGTCGCCGGGCGACATCGATCGGGTGATAAAGTCCGGCGAGCAAAAAACCGCACATCTGGCCAAGCCGGTGCCCTTGCATTGGGTCTATGTCACGGCCTGGTCCGGGGCGGATGGGGTGGTGCAGTTCCGGGAAGACATTTACGGCCGCGACGGTCTGGGTGCTCCTGCCATTCCGGCTACGACCAAGCTTTGATCGGCCGGCAGGTTGCGGCCGACGCCCTTTGATCCCTAAATATAGCGGCGTTATCCGCTGAAATATCGCAAGCTCTTGCGGGTTCGGCTGGCATCGGCGCGCCCCGCGGTGTATCACCGGGACCGGAATCTTAGCGGCGGAAACTTGCCGATTTGAGCCCCTTGCGGTCGCGAGACGCGACGAGGCGGTGACGGAAACAAGCAAAGCCAAGAACGAAGCCACGAACATGCCAGCAAGTCACAAGATCAAGGCGACCGACGAGGATTTCTTCTCCGCCACGCTCGCCGAAAGTGATCCGGAAATTGCCGAGGCGATAAAGCTCGAGCTCGGCCGCCAGCGTGACGATATCGAACTTATCGCATCGGAGAATATCGTCAGCCGTGCCGTCCTTGAGGCGCAAGGCTCCGTGCTGACCAACAAATATGCCGAAGGTCTGCCTGGGAAGCGCTATTACGGCGGCTGCCAGTTCGTCGACATTGCCGAACGGCTGGCGATCGAGCGCGCAACCCGGCTGTTCGCCTGCAGCTTCGCCAATGTGCAGCCGCATTCCGGCGCTTCTGCCAACGCCGAAGTTTTCATGGCGCTGATGCACCCCGGCGACACGTTTATGGGGCTGAACCTCGCAGCCGGCGGCCATCTCACGCATGGCTCGCCGGTCAACCTTTCCGGCCGCTGGTTCAAAGTGGTGCCTTATGGCGTGCGCCGGGACGATCAGCTCATCGACATGGATGAGGTTGAGAAACTCGCTAAAGAGCATCGTCCCAAAGTGATCATCGCCGGCGGCTCGGCCTATCCGCGCATCATCGACTTTCGCCGCTTCCGCGAGATTGTCGACGAGGTCGGCGCCTATCTGGTGGTGGATATGGCGCATTTTGCCGGCTTGGTCGCCGGCGGCGTGCATCCGAGCCCACTGCCTTACGCACATGTGGTGACCACGACGACGCACAAGACGCTACGCGGGCCGCGCGGCGGTGCAATCCTCAGCAATGACGAGGAGCTTGCGAAAAAGCTCAATGCGGCGGTGTTCCCCGGAATGCAGGGCGGGCCGCTCATGCATGTGATCGCGGCCAAAGCGGTCGCCTTCGGTGAAGCGTTGCGTCCCTCGTTTCGGCTTTACGCCAAGAACGTGGTCGAGAACGCCAAAGCACTTGGCGAAACGCTGAAATCTTGCGGCTTTGACATCGTTTCCGGCGGCACCGATACGCATCTCATGCTGGTCGATCTCCGCAACAAGCGCTTGACCGGCAAGGTAGCGGAAGCGGCGCTGGGACGCGCTCGTATCACCTGCAACAAGAACGGCATTCCATTCGATCCGGAAAAGCCGACGGTCACGTCGGGCGTGCGGCTCGGCACGCCGGCCGGCACGACGCGGGGCTTCGGCATCGCCGAATTCCGGCAAATCGGCGACATGATCGCCGAAGTGCTCGATGCGCTGGCGCGGAGCGGCCTTGAACAAGACGTCCAGGCCGAGCAACGGGTAGCCGAACAGGTGGAACGTCTGGTCAGCCAATTCCCGATCTACGAGGGGTAAGGGATGCGCTGTCCGAGTTGTACAAGCCTCGATACCCAGGTGAAGGATTCGCGGCCGACCGAGGATTCGTCCGTCATCCGCCGCCGCCGGGTCTGTTTGAGCTGCAATTTCCGTTTCACGACCTTCGAGCGGGTGCAATTGCGCGAATTGATTGTGATCAAGCGCAATGGCCGCCGCGTGCCATTCGACCGCGATAAGCTCCTACGCTCGGTGCAGATCGCGCTGCGCAAGCGGCCAGTCGACCCGGAGCGCATCGATCAGATGGTGTCGAAAATCGTGCGCGAGCTTGAAAGCATCGGCGAGAGCGAAGTCACCTCCGAAACAATCGGCGAGACGGTGATCGCGCATTTGCGCGACCTCGACGATGTCGCTTATGTGCGATTCGCCTCGGTGTATCGCAATTTCCGCGAGGCGAAGGATTTCGAAGCCGCGCTCGCCGAGTTGTCGGGGGACGAGGCCGCCGAGTGAGCGCGTCCGGCAGGGTTGCTGCACCCGACGTCGCCGACGACCGCCGGTTTATGGGGCTTGCACTGTCGCTGGGTCGGCGCGGGCTTGGCAGGACTTGGCCGAATCCGGCCGTCGGCGCGGTGATCGTCAAGGACGGGGAAATCGTCGGGCGCGGCTGGACCCAGCCCGGAGGCAGGCCGCACGCCGAGATCGAGGCGCTGCGGCGCGCCGGCGAGATGGCGCGCGGCGCCACGCTTTATGTAACGCTCGAACCGTGCTCCCACCACGGCAAGTCGCCGCCCTGCGCCGACGCCGTGATTGCGTCCGGAATTGCACGCGTAGTCTCGGCCATGGAGGACCCCAATCCGGAAGTCGCTGGCCGCGGGCACGCTCGCCTGCGCAGCGCGGGGATCACCGTCGATGTCGGTATCGAAGCCGCGACGGCCCGGCGCGATCATGCCGGGCATATTCGCCGCATGCGAGACGGCCGGCCGCATGTCATGCTCAAGCTTGCCATTTCCGCGGACGGCAAAGTAGCAGGCGCTGGTCGAAAACGCGTCACCATCACCGGCAACGCGGTGCGCGAGCGTGTGCATCTGATGCGCGCGCGCAGCGACGCTATCATGATCGGCGTCGGCACTGCCTTGGCCGACGATCCGGTTTTGACGTGCCGTTTGCCCGGAATGGCGAAGATGTCGCCGACCCGTGTGGTGCTCGACGCCGGCCTTCGCCTACCGATGCAATCGCGGCTTTTGGCGACCGCTGGCGAGACGCCGCTGTGGATCATGACCGGCAAGAAGGCGCCGGCCGCATCCGAAACGGCCGTGCGCCAACTCGGCGCCGAAGTTGTGCGTGTTGCGGAAGAAGCGGGACGGCTCGATCCGCGCGAGGTGCTGAAGCTCCTCGCGACGCGTGGCATCACACGCTTGATGGTCGAAGGCGGCCCGACCGTTGCGTCAGCTTTAATCGAAGCCGATCTCATTGATGAGGCGGTATTCTTCAATTCTCCGATAGTGATAGGGGAAGAGGGGTTGCCGGCGCTGGAGCCGCGCGCAGCTCAATTGCGTAGTGAGCACCTTGCCCGAGTTTCCAGCGAGCCGGTCGGCCCCGATCGCCAGGAAACGTACGAACGCGGGTCGGACCATGTTTAGCGGCATCGTCACGGGACTGGGCGAGATTCTGGAGGTCGACGAAAAATCCGATGGCCTGCGCCGGCTCGTCGTCGCCTGCAACTACGATCCCAATTCGATCGCGCTCGGTGCTTCAATCGCCTGTTCCGGAATTTGCCTCACCGTCGTCGAGCGCGGCGCTAGAGCCAATCGGGCGTTCTTCGCCGTGGATGCGGCGGCGGAAACGCTGCGCTTGACCACCGCTGGACATTGGCGGCGCGGCACGCGCATCAATCTGGAGCGTTCGCTTCGGCTCGGCGACGAGATGGGCGGAAACTTGGTCAGCGGCCACATCGACGGGATCGCCGAACTCGTCACCCGCGACGATTTTCTCGACAGCGCCTCCTTTACGCTACGCGTGCCAATTGCGCTGTCGCGCTTTGTCGCCGTCAAAGGCTCGGTCGCGCTCGACGGCGTCTCGCTGACCGTGAACAAGGTGGACGGCGACATGTTCTCGGTCTTGATCATTCCGCATACCTTGCAAGTCACCACATTCGGCAAGCTCGATGCCGGCGCGCGCCTTAATCTCGAAGTCGACCAGCTGGCACGTTATGTGGCGCGCTTACTGGAAACGCTGCCGCGCTGAGACGCGCTTGTGAGCGCCTGCCGGGCTTGGTACGACCACGCCTGCTCGAACAAGCCGGAGCGCAGTCATGGCCGGAGCGCGGCGAAGCAAGCTTGCCGGGAAAAGCGGCAAGGGTGGCAAGGGTACGCGCATTCTCATCGTCGAAGCGCGCTTCTACGACGATATTGCCGATGCGCTGCTGGCGGGTGCGAGCAAAGTCCTCAAAGAGGCTGAGGCTGAATTCGATTGTGTCACCGTGCCCGGCTCGCTGGAAATCCCGGCCGCGATTGCTATCGCCGTGGACGCAGCGAGGGGCAGTCGGCGTCCCTATGATGGCGTGGTCGCGCTTGGCTGCGTCATTCGCGGCGACACCATCCACTTCGATATTGTTGCGCATCAATCCGCCCGCGGATTGATGGATCTCGCGGTGGCGCGCCAACTGCCGATCGGTAACGGCATTATCACGGTGGACAACGAGGCACAGGCATGGGTGCGAGCCCGCCCACAGGAGCAGGACAAAGGCGGCGACGCGGCGCGTGCTGCGCTCGCGATGGTTGGACTTAAGCGACAGGTTGGGAAATAGCGTGATGGCCGGCAACGATATATTCGGTAGCCCTGACCGGAGTGGCAGTAGCCGCAAGGCTAATCAGCGCGGCGCTGCCCGTCTTGCCGCCGTCCAGGCGCTCTATCAGATGGAGCTTGCCGGCACCGGCTTGAATGAGATTTTGGCCCAATTCGAAAGTCATTGGCTTAAGGGCGATATGGAAGGCCTGCAATATCGCCCGGCGGAGGCCGCCTACTTTCGCGACATTATCGGCGGCGTGGTGCGCGAGCAAAGTGATCTGGATCGCAAGATCGACGCGGCGCTGACGCGCGGCTGGCCGCTCAAGCGCATCGAAATGGTGCTTCGCGCAGTGCTGCGGGCCGGCGCCTACGAGCTCGCCTTCCGGAAGGATGTGCCCGCGCGGGTGGTTACTTCCGAATATGTCGACGTGGCCAGCGCCTTTGTGGATCAGGAAGAGACCGGGATGGTCAACGCGGTGCTCGATCAACTGGCGCACCAGCTCCGTGCGGCCGAATTCGGCGGCGGGTAGGCGGAGGCGGGAAATGCCTTCGGATCAAGATGAATTTCGCAACGACCTCACGGGCGAAGAGCGCCTCATCGCGCGCTACTTTCGCCCGCTGGCCACGGCTGCGAGCGCGTTCGGTCTCGGCGACGATGCGGCCGCGCTCACGCCGCCCGCCGGTTGCGATTTGGTTCTCACCACCGATGGGGTGATTGCCGGCGTTCATTTTCTTCCCGGAGATCCGCCGCAAAGCATCGCGCGCAAAGCGCTGCGAATGAATCTGTCCGATCTCGCTGCGAAGGGCGCGACGCCGGTCGGATTTTTGTTGTCGATTGCGTTGCCGACGAATACCCAGGAGTCGTGGATCGCGGCCTTCGCCGAAGGTCTTGGCCAAGACATCCGCCACTATGGTTGTCCGCTACTCGGCGGCGATACCGACCGCACACCGGGACCGCTTTCGATTTCCATCGCCGCGTTCGGCACGGTACCGCATGGTGCAATGGTGCGTCGCGCCACCGCCAAGTTTGGCGATATCATCGCTGTCACCGGTACCATCGGCGACGCCGCCCTTGGCGTTCTGTTGCATCGCGATGCCGATTTAGCCAAACGGTGGCGCTTAGCGAGCGCGGCAAACGATCATCTGCAGCAGCGCTATCTGCTCCCACAGCCGCGCAATGCTCTGGCTGACGCGCTTCGTGCGCATGCGTCGGCGGCGATGGACGTGTCCGATGGTCTCGCCGGGGACTTGGCCAAACTATGCCGCGCCTCCGGGCTTGCGGCGGCCGTCGACGTTGGCGCCGTGCCATTGTCCGATGCGGCCCGTGCGGCGCTTTCCGCCGATGCCAAGCTGATCGAGCGCATCCTTACCGGCGGCGACGATTACGAGATTGTTTTGACGCTGCCGGCAGCCAAGTTCGGCGTTCTTCGCGCTGCTGCGGAGAACGTCGGTGTGCCGCTGGCCAAGATCGGTCAGGTCACGAGCGGGCAGGGGGTTCGTTTCCTGCGCGAAGGAAAAGTCCTCTCCTTCGCACATCCGTCCTATAGTCACTTCTGAGCGACGAAGCAGCGCTACCGGCGATCTTACCGTCCGCTATAATCGATGGTGAGTTCCCGACTGGCTACAAGGACAATCCGATGGCTCGCGTCACACAGAGATCAAAGCATGCGCGGAAAACTCAGCGCGTGGCACGAAAACCGGACGCGGCTAGCCGCGGCCGCAGATCGGCCGGCAAAAAGCCCCGGAGCGGCAGTCCAGCGAGAACTCGCGCCAAGAGAACTAGCACCAAGAGCAAATCGCATGCGCGCCAGCACACCTTCATCGCCTCGCATCACCGGCCCGACGCGTTCGAGCAAGGGCTGCGCCGCTATGCGCAATACCGCGATCTCGGAATCGCCGGGGCGACCGGAGGCATGGTGCGGGCGCATGTGATCAAAATGATTCCGCCTTGCGATCCAGCGGAGGTTTCCAAGCGGCACTTCCACGACGTCGAGTTTCAGATGGTCTATGTTCTCAAGGGCTGGATCAAAGGCGAATACGAAGGCGCCGGCGCGGTCACCATGCGCGAAGGTTCGTGCTGGTTGCAGCCGCCGAAGATCAAGCATTCCGTGCTCGACTATTCCGACGATTGCGAACTCCTCGAGATCATCATGCCCGCGGATTTCGCAACCGTCGAATTGGAATGATCGGATCGTGGATCAGGCTGAGATTGGATCGTTTTCATGACGTCGTCAGGCTCGCCGCAGGATCTCTCGATACTCGCCGAGCTTGAACGCAAAGTATTGTGGCTCGCGACTTGGACGATCCACCACGCCAACCATGTGCGCGACAGCGCTGATGGGCTGAAAGTCGGCGGTCATCAGGCCTCGTGCGCATCGCTCGCGACCATCATGACGGCGCTTTATTTCCACACCTTGCGGCCGCAGGACCGCGTCGCCGTCAAGCCGCACGCCTCGCCCAACTTCCACGCCATCCAATATCTGCTCGGCCGGCAAACCCGGGACAAGCTCGATGCCTTTCGTGGCTTTAAAGGCGCGCAGTCTTATCCGTCACGCACCAAGGACACCGACGATGTCGACTTTTCCACCGGGTCGGTCGGACTTGGCGTTGCCCAGAGTCTCTTTTCATCTCTGGCCCAAGATTATGTGCGCTCCCACGGTTGGGGTCTTGCGCGGCCGGAAGGCCGCATGATTGCGCTGCTCGGCGATGCCGAGCTTGATGAAGGCAATATCTTCGAGGCAATGCTCGAGGGCTGGAAGCAGGGGCTGCGCAATTGCTGGTGGATTGTCGATTACAATAGGCAAAGCTTGGATGCCGTCGTCCGCGAGGGACTGTGGGAGCGCTATCAAAACCTGTTCCGCAATTTCGGCTGGGACGTGGTGCTGCTGAAATACGGCGCGCTGCAGCAGGCGGCGTTTGCCGAACCAGGCGGCGAAGTCTTGCGCCGCTGGATCGATAACTGTCCGAACCAGCTCTATTCGGCCCTGGTGTTTCAAGGCGGCGCGGCATGGCGCAAGCGGCTCAGCGATGAAATCGGCGATCAGGGGGCGGTCACTGCACTGCTGGAGCGCCGCAGCGATGACGAACTGGCCCGGCTGATGAACAATCTCGGCGGTCATGATCTCGGTTCGATCATCGCCGCTTTCGACGCTGTCGATCACGACCGGCCGGTTTGTTTCATTGCTTATACGATCAAAGGCTACGGCCTGCCGTTCGCCGGACACAAAGACAATCACGCTGGGCTGATGACGCCCACGCAAATGGAGACGTTTCGAAAGTCAATGAATATCCGTCCTGGCGAGGAATGGTCGTGCTTCGAAGGGCTTGAACATTCCGCGGCAGAGATTCAGGCCTTCCTCGATCGTGTCCCGTTTGCAAGTGCCGGCAACCGCAGCTTGCCGGCGGAGCGCATTGCCGTTCCGGACAGTCTCGCGGTGACGATCCAACCGAAAACGTCAACGCAGCTCGGCTTCGGCGCACTGCTCAACGAGCTCGGTCGCGGCGATACAGCTGTGGCGGCGCGCATGGTCACCGCTTCGCCCGATGTCACGGTGTCGACGAGCCTCGGACCATGGGTGAACCGCCGCGGTCTGTTTGCCCGCGAGGCCTTAGCCGATACTTTCAAAAGCGAGCGCATCCCATCGACTTTCAATTGGGAATTCTCCCCGAAGGGCCAGCACATCGAACTCGGCATTGCCGAGATGAACTTGTTCTCTCTGCTGGCCGCGCTCGGTCTGTCGCATGTCATCAATGGCGAGCGGCTCTTGCCGATCGGCACATTGTACGATCCGTTCATCGCCCGCGGGCTCGATGCCCTGAACTATGCGTGTTATCAGGACGCGCGCTTTATCCTGGTCGCCACGCCGTCCGGGATAACTTTGGCGCCGGAGGGCGGCGCCCATCAATCGATCGCGGAGCCGCTTATCGGCATGGCGCAGGACGGGCTTGCGGCCTTTGAACCTGCTTTCGTCGATGAGCTGGCGGTGATTGTGGCCTTCGCATTGGATTACATTCAGCGCGAGGGCGGCGCCGAGCCATCCGAACGAAATTGGCTGCGCGACGAGACCGGCGGATCCGTCTATCTGCGGCTTTCGACCAGGCCGATCGAACAGATCAAGCGCGAAATGACGCCGGCACTGCGGCAGTCCATTGTGGACGGCGCCTATTGGCTGCGCGCCCCCGGTCCCAACTGCCAACTTGTGGTGGCGTATACCGGCGCAGTCGGGCCCGAAGCGATTCAGGCTGTCGGGTTGATGGCGGAGGATCGACGCGATATTGGCTTGCTCGCGATAACCTCGGCGGATCGTCTCAACGCTGGCTGGACTGCGGCGTGCCGGGCTCGCGAGCGCGGGCTTGTTCATGCCCGCTCACATATCGAGCGTTTGTTTGCTGGCCTGCCGCGGCATTGCGGCATCGTCACGGTCTTGGATGGACACCCCGCGACGCTGGCTTGGCTCGGTGCCGTTAGTGGCCACCGCGCTCGCCCATTGGGGGTCGAGCATTTCGGTCAGACCGGTTCAATCGACGAGCTGTACCGGCACTATGGCATAGACGCCAACGCCATCATTGCGGCTGCGCAGGTGATCGCGCCCGGCCGTCCGATCCGCTATCTCGGAGCTGCATAAAACCTTCGGAACGGCTATTACCTGCCGTTGCGCGGCAGGGACAAGTTTGGCAATGTCCGCGCCGATTTGCGCCGCCCGCCTGCCCATTGTATGCGAGGCGCCTCCTTTCGCGGCTGGTATCAGGCCGGCCCTCCATAACGCGGGGACCTTCCATGACGACTTTGTGGCTCATCGTTCTATGCGGCGTATTGGCCGTCATTTACGCTATCTGGGCCACGCGTTCAGTGCTGCAAGCCGACGCCGGCAGCGCGCGGATGCAGGAAATATCGGCTGCGGTGCGCGAGGGCGCTCAGGCGTACCTTAAGCGCCAGTATTCGACGATCGCGCTGGTCGGAATCGTGATTTTCCTGATCGTCGGTTATTTTCTCGGCTGGCTGGTCGGCGTCGGCTTTGCGGTCGGCGCCATTCTGTCCGGTTCGGTCGGCTTTATCGGCATGAATGTTTCCGTGCGCGCCAATGTACGCACGGCCCAAGCGGCGATCAGCTCGCTTGCCGCCGGACTCGAAATTGCATTTCGCTCCGGCGCGATTACCGGACTACTGGTGGCGGGGCTCGCTCTTCTCGGCGTCACGCTTTATTTCGGTTTTCTCACCGGCACGCTGCATATGGCCGCCAATAACCGTGAGGTTATCGATTCGCTCGTTGCGCTCGGTTTTGGCGCCTCATTGATTTCCATTTTCGCTCGTCTCGGCGGTGGCATTTTCACCAAAGGTGCGGATGTCGGCGGCGATCTCGTCGGCAAAGTCGAAGCCGGTATCCCTGAGGACGATCCGCGCAACCCCGCAACCATTGCCGACAATGTCGGCGACAACGTTGGCGACTGCGCCGGCATGGCGGCCGATCTTTTCGAGACCTATGCGGTGACCACCGTGGCGACGATGGTACTTGCGGCAATCTTCTTCAGCGGCGCCGGCAGTGACGTGTTGATGCACATGATGTCATTCCCGATCGCGATTGGCGGTGCCTGCATCATCGCCTCGATCATCGGGACCTTCTTCGTCAAGCTCGGTCCCAGCCAATCGATCATGGGCGCGCTGTACAAGGGCATGATCGCGACGGCGATTTTGTCACTGATCGGTATCGCACTGGTCACTTATCTGCTGATCGGCTTCGGGCCGCTGCCGGGCGCCAATTACTCCGGCCTGACACTGTTCGTTTGCGGCATCGTTGGCCTTGCGGTGACGGAACTCATTATCTGGATCACCGAGTTCTACACCGGCACCAATTTCCGACCGGTGCGATCGATCGCGCTGGCGTCGGTCACCGGCCACGGCACCAACGTGATTCAGGGGTTAGCGGTATCGCTCGAAGCGACCGCGCTGCCAGCGCTTGTCATCATCGCCGGAATCCTGATCAGCTATAACCTCGCCGGTTTGTTCGGCATTGCTATCGCCGTGACCACGATGCTGGCCCTTGCCGGCATCGTGGTGGCGCTCGACGCCTTCGGTCCAGTCACTGACAATGCCGGAGGCATTGCCGAAATGGCGGGATTGCCTAAAGAAGTTCGCAAATCGACCGATGCACTGGACGCGGTCGGCAATACGACCAAAGCCGTGACAAAGGGCTACGCGATCGGCTCCGCCGGGCTCGGCGCCTTGGTTTTGTTCGCGGCCTATAACGAGGACCTGAAATACTTCGTGGCCAATGCAGGGCCGAATTCGTACTTCAAGGGCGTCGCGCCGGATTTCTCACTGAACAATCCTTACGTCGTGGCCGGGCTCTTGTTCGGCGGCATGCTGCCCTATCTGTTCGCTGCTCTCGGCATGACGGCGGTAGGACGCGCGGCTTCCTCTATCGTCGAGGAAGTCCGGCGCCAGTTCCGCGAACGGCCCGGGATTATGCAGGGCAGGGACAAGCCTGATTACGGGCGCGCGGTCGATATGCTGACCAGAGCCGCGATCAAAGAAATGATCATTCCGTCCCTGCTGCCGGTTCTGTCGCCGATCGTCGGCTACTTCATCATTTATTTCGTTGCCGGAGGCGGTGCACAGGGCAAGTCGGCTGCGTTCTCCGCGCTTGGCGCCATGTTGCTCGGCGTTATCGTCACCGGATTGTTCGTTGCCATATCGATGACATCGGGCGGCGGCGCCTGGGACAACGCAAAAAAATACATCGAAGACGGCCATTACGGCGGCAAGGGCTCCGACGCACACAAAGCGGCGGTGACCGGCGACACTGTCGGCGATCCTTACAAGGATACCGCCGGGCCGGCGGTCAATCCGATGATCAAGATCACCAATATCGTCGCGCTATTGCTGCTCGCGGTCCTCGCCCATTAGGCGTTAGCGGTCGCCAGATCCGCTCCAGCGCAGGGGAGATCAGCTTCCCTTGCCCTGCAGGTTATGGATGAACGTCGATACCAGACTGAGGTCGTTGCCGCTTGTGGGCGTTGTGCGGCTTACGAAGTCAAAGATCTTGCCGTCTTTCATCCCGTATTCGGCGAGGCGCTGAACTTTTCTATCCCTGTCGAAATAGACCGCTATCACCCGCTGATCGGTGACCTTTGTTCGCATAAAGGAAATCTCGCGTTCGGCTTTCTGCGAGATGTAATAGAACGCTTCGCCACTCACGGTAGCCACCGTTGACGGTGTACCGAGAACCAGCAGAACCTGTTCCTGTGATGCGCCGAGGGGAATTTGCTCAAGCGCACCTTCCGGCAGCACGTAACCGCGCTGGAAGGTCTCACCACCGCAGCCTGACAGGCTCATTGCAGCGGCAATGGCGCAGGCCAGCGCCACGCCACAGCATCGATTACGGCCTCGACTACCCCGCATCCATGTCCCTAACTTGCGCCCGGTTGGAAGCTGGCGTTACCTCAAAACCTAGGCTTAGCAAACTGCCGGCCGTGGCCGACGCCCGATTTGGGCGCCGAGATGACCAGTAAGTTAATGATCCTGAAGCGCTTTCGCTTAAATCCCCGTAACCGCAAGATCGACGACCTCTATGGCGCGATCGTGGCACAGTCGCGGCGTGCGGCTTTTTACACCGGCTACGGCGTGCCCGACACCGTCGACGGGCGCTTCGACCTCATTGTCCTGCACATCGTTCTGCTGCTGGCATGCCTCGATCGCGGGGGGCCGTCCGCGCGCGATATTGGCCAGAACCTGTTCGATCTTTTTTGCCGCGATCTCGATGCTAATCTGCGGGAAATGGGCGTCGGGGATCTGGCCGTTCCAAAACGAATGCGGCAGTTTGGCGAAGCGTTTTACGGAAGACAGATCGCCTATCTTGCCGCCTTTGCTGCGCCGGACGGGCGGGAGCTTGAGAAGGCGCTGGCGCGTAATATCTTTCAGAGCGGCAAGGGGGCTGGACCGCGCCGTCTGGCGCGCTACGCGCGCGCTTTAGCGCGCCAATTTGAGGTCCACGATCCAGAGGCCCTATTGCGCGGCGCTGTTGTTTTTCCTGACCCGGAGGCCGTTGCGATGCCTGAGCCCAAAGCGCCAGATTCTACTGCACCATGGCACGTCCCGGTGGCGCTCGAGGAGGTTCCCGAGACCGGCCAACATTTCGATCTTGCCGCTGATGCGTTCGTGCGCGCTGCCGTTGCGAAGGTCGCCGCCTTGCGGGAATTGCCACGATTTGAAGCCAATTTCGACGTCACCCGCCGCGGCGGTGGCGTGCATGTCGTCGGATCGATCTCCGCGACCGTCGGACAGAATTGCGTCGTCACGCTCGAACCGCTGGCCAACGAGGTCGAAGAGACGATCGATCTCGTATTCGAACCGCCGCAGAGAATTGCAGAATCGGCCGAGAACGAAGGCCAGCAGCACGGCGTCAAATGGGGTGCCCCAGAACCGCTCGTCGGCGGCGTCGTCGATTTGGGCGCGCTGGCGACCGAGTTTCTGATTCTTGGCCTGGATCCTTATCCGCGCAAATCTGGTGCGGTTTTCGAGCCGCCGCAGGATGCCAACCGCGAGCAGGGACCTTTTGCGGCGCTTGGCCGTTTGGCAAAGCGCCAAGACTAGCTCCATGACAATGGCTGACAGCCGCTTTTCCGATGGGTGTTGTGTCCGAGCCTCGAACCGCTATTCTCGCAGCCGGGCGCCTTTCGGTGCGGACATCGAGTCGTTGCAAGGATGTTCCCAATTGGAGCGCATCGACGCGCGAGAACTGCGGACGTCAGGGACAAAAATCGCTTCATAACCATGGGTTTGCAGCTGTCACTTTAAGTCGAAAATTCGCATGAAAGCAGGTCACGACCGCTTGCGAATTTCGGCTCCAGCGCAGTCGTGACCGCGCGGTCGTCCAATGGCAGATAAGGTCCGTATTGCGCTCGACGCGATGGGAGGGGATCACGGTCCTGGCGTGGTCGTCGCCGGCGCCGTGCTTGCGCTCTCGCGTCATCCCGACAGTGAATTTCTCTTGTTCGGGAACGCGCCGCTGATTGCGCCGCTCCTCGACACTCGACCGGAGCTTAAGGCGCGCTCGCGGCTCATCCACACCGAAGTTGCGGTCCGAATGGAGGACAAGCCGAGCCAGGCTTTGCGTTACGGCCGCTGGAAATCGTCGATGTGGCTCTCAATCGACGCCGTGAAAAAGGGCGACGCCGATATGACCGTCTCCGCGGGTAATACCGGCGCGCTCATGGCCATGTCGAAATTCAACCTCAAAACCCTGCCGGGCATCGAACGGCCGGCCATAGCGGCGCTGTGGCCCACGCTCCGAGGCGAGTCGATCGTGCTCGACGTGGGTGCATCGATCGGTGCGGATGCCGATCACCTCGTCGATTTGGCATTGATGGGCGCCGCCACCGCGCGAATTCTGTTTGGTTTGCCGCGGCCTACAGTCGGGCTCCTCAATATCGGCGTGGAGGAGGCGAAAGGGCTTGAACAAGTGCGCGAGGCGGGGCGCATCCTGCGTGAGGAAAACTTCGCCGATGTCGAATACAAGGGCTTCGTGGAGGGTGACGATATCGGCCGCGGCAAGGTTGACGTGGTCGTCACAGAAGGCTTTGCCGGGAATATTGCGTTGAAAACCGCCGAGGGTACCGCTCGTCAAATCGCAGAATATCTCAAAGGCGCGATGAGCCGGTCGCTCAGCGCACGCATCGGCTATTTGTTCGCGCAATCCGCGTTTCGGCAGTTGCGGGAGCGGATGGATCCGCGACGCGCCAATGGCGGGGTCTTCCTTGGATTAAACGGCATTGTGATCAAGAGTCACGGCGGGGCCGATGCCGAAGGCTTTGCTGCGGCGATCGAGCTTGGCCATGGCGTGGTGCGGGACGAACTCTTGACGCGAATACGCACTGCGCTTGCTCGGCATGTCAGGTCACGGCCGCAACCGGTGGGCCAAATGCTCGGCGGAGCGGCTTCGTGACTGTGCTTCGCTCTGTGATGCTCGGCTGCGGCAGCTATTTGCCCAGTCAGATCCTCACCAACGAGGAACTCGCCCGCAAGGTCGACACCTCCGATGACTGGATCGTTCAGCGCACCGGCATCCATGAACGCCGTATTGCGGCGCCGGGCGAACATACCTCGCATATGGCGATACGCGCGGCGCAAGCGGCGCTTGCGCATGCTCACGTCGACGCCCAATCGATCGATCTGATCATACTTGCCACCTCCACGCCCGATAATACGTTCCCTGCAAGCGCCGTTTCGGTTCAGGCCGGCCTCGGCATCACTCACGGCGCAGCGTTCGACTTGCAAGCGGTGTGCTCGGGTTTTGTTTATGGCCTGGCAACGGCGGACTCGCTGCTCCGAACCGGCTCGTTCTCGCGGGCCTTGGTGATCGGAGCAGAGACTTTCTCGCGGATTCTGGATTGGACCGACCGCAGCACCTGCGTGCTGTTCGGCGATGGCGCCGGCGCGGTGGTCCTCGATGGCCAGCAGCAGCCAGGATCACGCGATGATCGAGGCGTGCTCACGGTCCGGCTGCGCTCCGACGGTCGTCATAAATCGAAACTCTATGTGGACGGTGGCCCCTCTGCCACCGGCACCGTTGGTCATCTGCGCATGGAGGGCCGCGAGGTATTCCGGCATGCGGTGGCGATGATTACCGATGTCGTTGAGGACGCGTTCAAAGTGACCGGCTACACGGCCAACGACATTGATTGGTTTATTCCGCACCAGGCGAATAAGCGAATCATTGACGGGTCGGCCCACAAGCTCGGGATCGCGCCTGGAAAGATCGTCACTACGGTCGATCGCCACGGCAATACTTCGGCGGCATCGATTCCGCTCGCTCTCGCTGACGCGCTCGCCGACCGCCGCATTAAACGCGGTGATCTGTTGTTATTCGAAGCCATGGGCGGTGGCTTCACGTGGGGCGCTGCGCTGGTCCGCTGGTAGGCCGCTCGACATCTCGCATTGCCAGAGCAGTTGCGTGGAAGCCCCCGTTGACCCTGCCGCAACAAGCTAATATCCTTGATAATTCAGCACGATATGCTGATCGACAATCGCTCGATCTACGGTGCTCGGGGCTGGCCATGGCGGGAAAGACTGTCACGCGTGCAGACTTGTGTGAGGCGGTCTATCAAAAGGTCGGGCTGTCGCGCACCGAATCTGCGACGCTCGTTGAACTCGTGCTCAAAGAAATTACCGACTGTCTCGAGCGCGGCGAGACCGTGAAATTGTCGTCGTTCGGCTCATTCGTCGTGCGCAAAAAAGGTCAACGGATCGGCCGCAATCCCAAGACCGGCAAGGAAGTGCCGATTTCGCCGCGCCGCGTCATGGTGTTCAAGCCGTCGGCCATCCTCAAGCAGCGTATCAATTCCGAGAGCGATGGCGCCGAGGCGCCGTGAGGACCCTGGTCGTGGAGAAGGCGCCGGACGCGTTCCGCACCATCAGCGAAGTCGCCGATGAAATCGACGTGCCGCAGCACGTGCTGCGGTTTTGGGAAAGCCGTTTCTCCCACATCCGGCCGATGAAACGCGGCGGCGGCCGCCGCTATTACCGGCCTGACGACGTCGACCTGCTGCGCGGCATCCGTCATCTGCTTTACGGTGAAGGCTACACAATCCGCGGCGTCCAGCGCATTTTGCGCGAGCATGGCGGCGCCTTTGTGCAGAACGTCTGGCGCGCGGGGTCCGAACCGCCGCCGCCTCCTCTCGAGGAGGATGCTGGGGACGTTGCCGCGGAGCCAGCAGAAGAACGCGCCGAGCCGACGCTGCTTTCGGAGCTTGGCGAGAAAGTCCGATCCGCCGAGGACGGCATTGGCAGCAGCGAGCATCGGCAGAAGCTGGAAATGGCGCTCGATGAATTGCTTGCCTGCCGCCGCATCATCGACGGCGTGCTTCAACAGGACTGAAAACTCCTTTTAGCCGGCGGCCTAAATTCCTTCGCTATGCGCCACTTTAGTGATTGTGTCGCGGCGGCAGCCAAGAGACACTTCCCGGCACGCCCTTTAAAGTCACAGTCATTCGATCTTTCGCTGCCGCGAGGACCTGCATGATCCGAAAATTTCACGTTTTGTACGTTGGCCAAATCGAGCTTGAGAATATCGGTCTCAACGGCACGCCGGCGAATGAGCGGCGCTATTCGGACGAACGCCTGCGCGAAGCTTTCAGCACGGCGCGCGACGTCGCACAGCTCATGGATGAGCTCGGTTTCGACGTGCTGTGGACCGCCGAGCACCATTTTCAGCGCGAGGGTTATGAGGTCTTCCCGAATCTGATCCAGCTCGGCCTGTGGCTCGCCACCCAGACCAAACGCCTGAAATTCGGTTGCGCCTTCAATGTCCTGCCGATGTGGCATCCGATCCGACTGGCCGAAGATTACGCCATGGCAGACATCGTCACTGACGGACGCATCATCATGGGAGTAGGCCGCGGCTACCATACGCGCGAGGTCGAGACATTCGGCGCCCCGCTTCTCGATGCTGAGAAAAACCGCGAACTGTTCGAGGAGCAACTTCGGCTGTTGTTGAGTTGTTTCGGCGAGCAGTCGTTTCACTTCAAGGGCAAGTACTACGAGTGTCCGCCGCCGGTTGATTATCGTGGTTATCAGCTCAAGGACATTACGCTTGTGCCGCGGCCAAAGCATCTGCCGGTCGAGATTTGGATGCCGATCGCAAGCGGCAAGACCATTGAGCTCATGGCGCAATACGGTCTCAAAGCCATGGTCACGCTCAATGGCGAAAAAATTCTAGATGACGTTGTCCGCGCCTATCACGCCGCCTGTCTCAAGCGCGGCCAAAACAAACAGCTCGGCCAAGACATGATCTGGGGTGCTGGCGTCTACCTGGCCGATAGCCGCGAGGAAGCCATTCGCCGGCTTGAACCCGCGCACGACGAACGATTCAAATGGTTCGCGCCGTTCGGCTTCGTGCGTTACGCCGACGAGCAAGGCCGAACCTGGGGCTCGCCGGGCGCGCCTGCTCGCACCCCGTCGCTGCGCGATGGCGTTAATCAGAAGGCATGGTTCTGTGGAACGCCGAGCGAGGTGATTGCGGGCATCAAGTCGATCGAAGCAAAATATCCCGGGCTTGATAGCTTTATGATTCATTGGGCCGAGGGACTGCCGCCGGCCGAATTTAAAGAACAGCTTCGCTGGTTCGCCAAAGACGTGCTGCCGGCATTCAAGCGCGCTTAGGCGCACGAAATGATCGGCGAAGGGTAAGACGCCGCTTCAAGAGGTTTCGACCATGGCAGGGTTGCTCGAGCGACACATTGCGGCGATCACTGGAAGCGGATCCGGGATCGGCCGGGCGATCGCACTCGGCTACGCGCGGGAAGGGGCTCAAGTCATAGCACTTGATATCAACGGCGAGGCTGCGGCGGAAACGGCCAAAGCAATCGGCCGCGCTGGCGGCAAGGCCCACAGCTTTGTGCTTGATGTCAGGGAACGCGACCGCTGCCGCGAAATCGCGGCCCTGATCGAAAAAAATGTCGGCCCAATCTCAATCCTCGTGAATGACGCGGGGATCAACCGCCGCAACGCCTTCACCGCCGACCCGGAGGCGGTGATAAAGGACTGGGAGGACATCCTCGCTACGAATTTGCACGGCGTGTTCAATGTAACGCATGCTTTTCTGGCACAGCTTCGCGCCACCAAGGGCCGCGTCGTCAATATCGGCTCGATCCAGTCCTTCATGCACGTTCGAACGCCGAATTCCCCCGCCTACACAAGCTCCAAACATGGCGTGCTTGGCTTCACGCGCGCGCTTGCGGCGGAGCTGGGCAAGGATGGTGTGCGGGTCAATGCGATCGGGCCGGGCTTCATCGAAACGCCGCTTAACGAAAAGGTCCGCGCCACCAACCCCGATCTTGTCAGAGTCTTTTTAGAACATACACCGCTCGGTCGGGCGGGAAAGCCCGAGGACATTGTCGGGCCGGCCGTCTTCTTGGCTTCCGATCTGTCCGGCTTTGTTACCGGCACGATTGTGATGGCGGACGGCGGCTACCGCGTGATCTAACTCTTTTTGGATCTTTTGTTGTGACACAGCGGTAAGCTACTTGTGTCTTTGCGGGGATGTGTGTCGGTGCAATTGTTTGGATTGCAGCTGTCGTTTTCAAATTTCCTTACTCACTTACCAAGCCAAATCCTTCAGCGGCGACCATGATAGTGGGAGGTGTACTTGGGCGCATTGCAGCTACTGTCTTTCGCATTAAATAGCAGCGTTGGCGGATCAAAAGCTCCATGATTTGGCGCACGCCCAACGAGCATGCGCTAGCTGATTTTCACGATTTGCTTGCCGAAATTTTTGCCGTGGAGTAGTCGGAGAAATGCCTCTGGCATGCGTTCGATGCCCTCGAGCACGTCCTCTTTGAACCGGATCTTGCCCTCGCGGTGCCAGGCGGCCAGCCGCCGCAAGGCTTCGTCGCGGCGATGCCACCAGTCAAACACGAGGAAACCGTGGATGCTGCCGCGGCTTACGATCAATTGGCCCATGAACCGCTCTCCGATATCGGGTTTGCCGAACTGGCCCGCGAGTGAGACGCGACCGCAAATCACCACGCGCGCGCCGATACTCAGGTTTTTCATGACCGCGTCATGAATCGGGCCGGCAGTATTGTCGAAGAAAACGTCCACGCCGGTAGGGCAGATTTCCTTCATCGCCGCCACGAGATCAGCGGTCTTTTTGTAGTTGATCGCCGCATCGAAGCCGATCTCGCGGCACCAGCGAAGTTTGTTATCGTCACCGGCAACAGCAACGGCGCGGCACCCCGCTAATTTGGCGATTTGGCCGACCAATTGACCGACCGCTCCTGATGCGGCGGACACTACAACTGTGTTTCCCGGCCGCGGACGTCCGACGTCGAGAAGACCGAAGTAAGCCGTCATGCCGGGCATGCCGAGCCAAGACAGCGAACTTTCGATCGGGGCGAGTTTTGGATCGATCTTGTTCACGCCGGCCGGCCCCACGACGTCCGGCGTCAACACCGACCATTCTTGCCATCCCACACTCATCGATTCGGCGATATCGCCGACTTTCCACGCCGGATGGTTGGAAGCCACCACCTCGCCGACGCCGCCACCTTGCATGACTTCACCGAGCGCCACACCCTTGGTGTAGTTACTCGCCGGGCTCATGCGCCCACGCATATAGGGATCGACAGAAAGCCATTTCGACTTGATCAGGATCTGACCTGGCCCGGGATCCGGCACCGGTTGCGCATCCATGGCCCAATTGTCAGGGACCGGCATGCCCTCGGGATAGCTGGCGAGAAGCCATCGACGGTTGACCAGGTTCTGCATCGCTGTTTCGGTGCCTCCTCTTGTGAGTTTATTCCGCTCGGATGTTACCCGCGGCGATCACCTTGTGCCATTTTTCGGTTTCAGCGGCGACGAGCTTGGCGAACTCTGAACTCGAAAGCGACAGCGGGGTATCTCCAAGATCGGCAATCCGCCGGCTGATCATTGCCTCGGCGAATGCGAGGTTGATCGTCTTGTTGAGCTGTTCGACGATAGCTGATGGTGTGTCGCGCGGAGCGGCAATTCCGACATAGATGCTCGCCTCATATCCCGGCAGGTATTCGGCCATTGCCGGAACGTCGGGCAACACTGAGGCGCGCTTGGCCGAGGTGACGGCCAAGGCGCGCAACTTGTCGGCCCGCACACTTTGGATTGTCGAAGCGAAGGTGCCGAAGTACACCAGAACCTGGCCGCCGAGCAAATCAGTCACGGCTGGCCCGCCGCCACGATAGGGCACATGCACCATATCGACGCCGGTCACGCTCCTGAATAATTCCCAAAACATGTGCGGCGCGCTGCCGATCCCGGCCGATGCCACCGTAACTTTGCCCGGATTGCTCTTGGCATAAGCGATCAATTCAGGAACCGACTTTGCCGGAAGAGACGGGTTTACCACCAGCACGCCGGGCCCGCGCGAGATCGTCGCAACCGGCGTGAAATCACGGATCACATCGAAATTGAGATTGTCATAAAGCGTCGCATTCCATGCGTCAGCAGAAGTAGTGAGGAGAAGCGTGTAGCCGTCCGGCGCCGATCTGGCGACCGCTTCGGCGGCGAGCGTGCCGCCGGCGCCAGGTCTGTTCTCGACGATAAATTGCTGGCCGAGGTGTTCCGACAGCCATTGAGCGATCAGGCGCGCGTAGGTGTCGCTTATGCCGCCGGGCGGGAAGCCGGATATGATCCGTACAGGGTGGGTCGGATAGCTTTCTGCCCGCGCTAGCCGCGGGTTCACCCCGACCGCGGTGACGGTCGTTGCAAAATGAAGAAAATCTCGACGTGTCGCTTTCATAATCTGGTTCCAGCGCTACCGAACGCGTGGCGGCATCAGGAGGCTACACAGTTGCAGAATTCTTGAGAAGCGTGCTTCTGCCCGAATGCGCGCCAGTATGATGCGGTTCAGAGACTGGGAGTGTCGCGATGCCAAAGGTAACGATCGGTCTTGTCGGATGCGGTTTTGTCGCTGAATTGCACATGTACGCTTACAAACGCGTCTACGGTATTGATGCCGAGGTGATAGCGGTAGCCGCGCGCGGCGATCACGTCCTTGACTTCGCCAAGAAGCACAAAATTCGAAAGACCTATCGTGACTTCCGCGGTCTGATCGATGATGGCGAAATTGATGTCGTCGATATCTGCACACCGCCTGCATTGCATGCGGCGATGATCGTGGATGCCGTTCGGGCAGGCAAACACGTCATTTGCGAAAAACCGTTCGCCGGTTATTTCGGACGTGCCGAGGACAAAACGCCGATCGGCAAAAAGGTGCCCAAATCGCTCATGTATGAGCGCGTCATGGAAGAGATGGAACAAACTTGCACTGCTATCAAATCCAGCGGGCAACTTTTCATGTATGCCGAGGATTGGATCTATGCACCCGCGGTGACGAAAAGCGTTGAGATCTTGAACAGCACCAAGGACAAGGTCCTGTTCATGAAAGCCGAGGAGAGCCACAGCGGGTCGCACGCTGCCCACGCCGCACAATGGGCGATGACCGGCGGCGGCTCGCTCATCCGCATGGGATGTCATCCCTTGTCTACCGTTCTCTATCTGAAACAGGTAGAAGCCCGCGTGCGCGGCGAGCGGATCGCGGTGTCTTCGGTCACCGCCGATACCGGAAACGTCGCCGCCAGCCTGCCGCCCCAGGATCATCTCTACATCAAGAGCAATCCGATCGACGTCGAAGATTGGGGCATGCTGACGCTGACATTCTCCGACGGCACCAAAAGCACTATCTTCTCCGGCGACATGATCATGGGCGGGGTGCGCAATATTGTCGAGTTATATACAAGCGGCGGCTCGTTATTCGCCAACATCACGCCAAACAATCACTTGATGAGCTATCTGACGAATGAGGAGAAGCTCGCGAATGTCTACATCACCGAAAAGGTCGACCGCAAAACCGGATGGCAGTTCATCTGTCTCGAAGAAGAATGGACACGGGGCTACTTGCAGGAAATACAAGATTTCATGGAGTGCGTAGTCCATGGACGTCAGCCGCGCGCCGATCTCGATCTGGCGCGGGAGACAATCAAGATCCAATATGCCGGCTATTGGTCCGCGGAGGAGGGACGGCGGATTGCGCTGTAAAACGCAGCCTTACCGCGTCGGCGGCCTTTGATCGTGTCTTAAATCGTTCCGACTATCCCGCGCGGCATGAAAATGATGAAAAGAACGAGAAGGATTCCGTAGATTGTGTTGGCTGCCCCAATGAAGTTTGTGCCGAACGCAACCCGCAAGCCCTCGTTCAAGGAAATGGTCAGTAGAGCGCCTACGGTCGGACCAACCGCCGCATAGGTACCGCCGACGATGGCGGCGAAGACAATCTGCAGCGACACGGCAATGCCCGACACCGTTTCGGGATTCAGGTACATCATGTACTGCCCGTAAATCGCGCCACCAAGCGCGGTGAGCGCGGCGCTGATCAGAGTCACGCGGAGCTTTTCGCGAATGACATTGATGCCAATGCTTGCCGCCGCCTCTTCGTCCTCGGAAATAGCATCAAGCGCCTCGCGGCCGATTCCGCGATCAATCCAGTACCAGACCGCAAGTCCACCAAACCACAGTACAAGCGAGATTGCGTAAAAGTAGATCTTCTCCGGAAATTGCAACGCAAACCAAGAATGGCCCACCGCCTTAGGGGTGAACCCGAGCGATCCGCCCGTGACGTCGCGCGCCGCTACGATCGAGAGCATGACCACCTGGCTTAATGCCAGCGTGACCAGCGCGAAGTAATGACCGACGACCTTGAGACGAAAACAGGGATAGCCGACGATCAGCCCCAACAGGACGGCAAAGCCGACGCCAACTGGTATTCCGATCCATGGCGTCAGTCCGGCGTAATTCCAAAGGAGCGCCGGCACATAGGCGCCGACGCCCATGAAGGCACCGTGGCCCAGCGAGACGAAGCCGAAGCGGCCCATGATCGACCATGAGGTATAGACAAAGCCCCACAGCAAGATCTGGATCAGCAAATGCATGAAGTACGGACCGACGAAGTGCGGCAGAGCCAGTAGCGCCACCGCCAAGCCGGCAATCATGGCAAGCCGCGCCGTCACCGGGAAAACACCCCCCTCGGCCGCACAAACATCAGAACGATGAAGAAGGTGAAAGCGAAGACATAAGACAATTCAGTGCTGAAATAATAGCCGCCGATGGCAATGATCTGGCTCATCACGAAGGCGGCGACAAAGCCGCCGATCATATCGCCCAAGCCGCCAAGGACGCAGATCATGAAAAGCAACGGCCCGAATGTATTGCCGATGAATGGATGCACGTCGTATTGCAACGTCAGAAGACATGCGGCGAGTCCCGCCAGCGCCCCACCGATCGCCGATGTGACAAGATAGATGTGCCGCTGATCGACGCCCATAAGGCCGACGATGTCGCGGTCCTGCGCGACCGCGCGAATCGCAGTTCCGACGAAGGTCCGTCTGAGAAAGAAATAAAGCGCGATGGCACCGGTAACGGCGACTGCGAATGCCAACAGCCGTGATGAACTGATGTAGATACCGCTTAATTCGATAATGGGCAGACGCACGCCGATGTTGCGGAAATCGGTGCCGAACAGAAGCGTGGCGAAGCTCTGCAAGAAGAACAGAAGCCCGCCGGTCGCCAGAAGCTGATTGATCGGCGCCGAGCCGAGAATGGGCGCGATAATCAGAACGTGCACCAGCACGCCGAGCGCCGCCACCCAGGCGATCGCAACGGCACACGCGAGCAGCAGCGGCCAATTAAGCTCGGCATTGAGATAGTAAATGAGATACATGCCGCACATGACGAGATCGGCATAGGCAATCCACACCACATCGATCACGCCGAAAATCAAATTAAGTCCGAGCGCAAGCAGTGCGAGCACGCCGCCGAGCAAGATGCCGTTGATGATCGCCTCGAGAAGATAAATATCCATTTTCTCTGCAGTCTGTTTCCACGGCCGGCGTTCTACAGACCCATGTAGCTTTTGCGAATGAAGTCATTGCCTTTGAGTTCGGCCGAGGTGCCCGCGAGCTTTATCCGTCCGACTTCCAAGAGATAGGCGCGGTCGACCACGTCCAGGACCTGCTGCACGTTTTGTTCGACGATCAAAACCGTCAATCCCTCGGCACGAATCCGATGAACGAGATCGAATACCTGTGCAACGACAAGAGGAGCCAAACCCGCAGAGGGTTCGTCCATCAGCAGCAATTTCGGGTCGGACATCAGCGCCCGGCCGATGGCGCACATCTGCTGCTCGCCGCCTGAGAGCGTGCCGGCGAGCTGTTTGCGCCGGTCCTTTAATCGCGGGAACAGCTTGTACACGCGATCCAGCTGTTCGGCGCACTGTCGGCGGGCCCGCGGCAGATAGGCGCCGATGCGCAGATTGTCTTCAACCGTCAGCCGCGGAAATAACCGGCGGTTCTCGGGAACGTGGGCGATGCCCTGTTCGACGATGCGATGCGCCGGAAGGCCGCCGATGGAGCGTCCGTCAAGCCTCATGGCGCCCGTATTTCGCTGCACGAGGCCGGAGATCACCCGCATCAGCGTGGTCTTGCCGGCGCCGTTGGGCCCGATAACGCCCACGGCTTCGCCCCGCGGCACTTCGAGCGAGACATCGAACAGAACTTGGAAGGACCCGTAACCCGCGGAGATGGCGGCGAGCGACAGCATCGGTCTCAGGCTCGCGTCCCGAGATAAACCTCGGTCACGCGCGGGTCGATCGCAGCCTGCGCGGGCAGGCCGTCGAAAATTTTCTCGCCATGATCGAGCACGATGACGCGATCGACGATGCGCATCAGCACGCCCATGATATGTTCGACCCAGATGATCGTAACGCCCATGCGGCTGCGAAGGCTTTCGAGCAGACTTGCCGCGCGCTCCATTTCTGTTGAATCGAGCCCACCAAGACTTTCGTCCGCGAGCAGGAGTTTTGGCTTGCTGGCAAGCGCCCGCGCGAGTTCGAGCTTCTTCAGCGCGGCCGTGCCAAGCCCGTTCGGCGTCGCGCCCGGGTTGCTCGGCAAACCGACGAGATCAAGCACCTCCTCGGCTTGCCGCCAAGCTTGAGCGCGCGATATGACCTCGCCGCCGTAATAGGCCGCGAGCGCCACGTTCTCGATCAGCGAAAGTTTGCGAAAGGGGCGGGGAATCTGAAATGTGCGCCCGACGCCGTGCCGGCAGATCGTATGTGCGGCAAGGCTGGCGATTTCCGCTCCTTGAAAACGGATTGACCCTGCGGTCGGGCGCAAGGTACCGGCAATCAGATTGAAGGTCGTGCTCTTGCCCGAGCCGTTGGGGCCGATTAGCCCGAGAATCTCGCCCTCACGCACTTCGAAGGAGACCTGGTTGACCGCCAGGAATCCTCCGAAGCGTTTGCAGAGCCTTTCGACCGCCAGCATTACGCACGCATGGCGTAGATTGACGAATCTGGAAGCGGCAGGACGGGGTCTTGCGTCTTGATGTTGGTCGGCCAGACGACGGCGATGTGCTCGCCGGCATTCTGCATCACCACCGGTGTCGACCGCTCATTCTGTCCGGCGAGCTGCGCGCCCGGTCGATAGAATTTCACCCCGTAGCCTTGGATCGTGCCGCCAGGCGGGATATCGACATCGAGCGCCGCCTTGCGCACCGCCTCCGCGTCGAAGCCGCCATATTTCTCTTTCGCGACTGGCAGCACGTTGTTGAGCAGGACCCAGGTCTGATTGAAGCCCATTGAGCAATGGGGCGGCACGTCGTTTGCGTTAGTCTTGGCCTTATAACGATCGACCATGACTTTGACGAGGTCGCCCAATCCCGGCGCTAGCGAAGTTGGGTTGAGTAGTTGCGCCGGCACCGGATCGATATTGCAGAAGTTGTCGATGTCCCTTCCGAACGTCGTGCGCAGTTTGTCGAGCTGGCTATAGCCTGCGCCATTGCCGACCAGCATTTTGAAATGCAAGCCGCTCTCGCGTGCTTGTCGCAAGAACAGCGTGATGTCGGGATTGTATCCGCAGTGCGAAATCACATCCGCGCCGGCTCGTTTGAGCTTGGTGACGAGCGATGAAAGATCGGGTGCGGTGGCCGAATAGCCCTCGCGCATGATGAGTTGCAGACCGCGCTGTTTGCCGAACCGCTCGGTAGCGTCGGCAACGCCAACCCCGTAAGGGCCGTCCTCGTGGATGATGGCGACCTTGACGTTCTGCGGGTCCGCTCCAAGCTTGGCCTTGGCATTGTCGGCGACGAACGTGACGAAAGCTTCGCCGTACTGGTCGGAATGAATTTGCCCCCGGAACACGTATTGCAGATTTTTGTCCTTGAAGACTGCGGTTGCGATCGCGGTCGTGATCCATAAGATCTTTTTCTGCGCGTCGACCTTGGCCGCGAGCGGCACGGCCTGAGCGCTGGCGTAAACGCCGTTGACAATGTCGACCTTCTCCTGGTCGATCAGCCGCTCGACTTCATTGATGGCGACATCCACTTTGCTCTGACAATCGGCATTGATCGGGATCACCTTGTACTTGCCGGCAATGCCGCCGCGCTCATTGACGAGATCGATTGCTATCTGCGCGCCGACCGCGCATGCCGCCGAGCCGCCGGCGGCGAATGGACCAGACAGGTCATAGACGACGCCGATCCGAACAGCTTCGGCTTGCGCGGTGGCGAAGCGTCCCGACATGGCCCCTGACATGGTCAATGTTGCTGCAGTCGCAGCGGATTTCTTTAGCAACGAGCGACGCGAAGTTTTCATGGCGTTTCCTCCAGGCTGATCGGCCATCATTGCGTCTTTTGATGCTTGGACGCTCAGTATTTGGAGAACGCCCTGCAATGTCAACGCGCGTAGAGGCGAAGGCGGCGACAAAGCGCCATCAGAGACCGGACCGAGCCTTGCGGGCGACGGCAAGCCGGTTCGTCATCAATGCCACAGCAAATTCAAAGCTTAAGCGTCGAGAACCCGCAAGCGGTCATTCCAGGATGCCGATCAGCTTGGCGAGGCGGTCCGCATCTTGCTGCAGCGGCTCGGATTCGCCATCGTAGACGATGTGGCCTTTATCCAGGATCACCGTACGCGGCGAGAACGACAAGGCTACGCGGCTGTTCTGCTCCACGAGAATGATCGAGAGCCCGCTATCTGTGCGTAGTTGCTTGAGTACCGCGGTAAGCGAGTCCACCAGAATCGGCGCCAGGCCTTCGGTCGGCTCGTCCATGAGCAGGATCGTCGGATTGGTCAACAGTGCGCGCGCGATCGAGAGCATTTGCTGCTCGCCGCCCGACAGTTGACTGCCGGCATTATCTAATCGTTCTCCCAGTCTTGGAAACAGCTTGAAAACGCGCGGCAGCGTCCAATCTCCGGGCCGCGACGCGACTTCGAGATTTTCTCGCACTGTCAGCGACGGAAAAATCTCGCGCTCCTGTGGCACAAAGCCGATACCCGCGAGCGCGCGTCGATAGCATGGAACACGATTGAGATTCTGGCCAGCCAGCAAGATATCGCCCGCGTGCAGCACGGTCTGCCCCATGATTGTTGCCAACAAGGTGCTTTTGCCGACCCCGTTGCGTCCGATGACACTGATGCACTCACCGGGCGCCAGCGTCAGGTCGATCTGCTCGATTACGACAGTTTCGCCGTAACCCGCCGAGACCTGCTGCAGTCTAAGGGCGCTAGCCACGACCGGCCTGACCGAGATAAACCGCGCGGACCTGCGGATTGGCTTCGATTTCGCGCGGCGTTCCTTCGGCGAACAGCGCCCCGCCGACCATGACCGTGACCCGCTTAGCGAAGCGGAAAACGAGGTCCATGTCGTGTTCGATGATCAATACCGCGATATGCTCCGGCAAACGTTCTATCGCGTCGAGAATAATATGGCTTTCTGCGCTCGCTACGCCGGCGGCGGGCTCATCCAGCAAGAGAACGTCCGGATTTAACCCGATCGCAATCGCAATTTCGACCAGCCGCTGCCGGCCATAGGGGAGTTCGGATACGCGGTGCGCGGCATTGGCCGCGAGTTTCAGCGTGTCCAATAAATGCATCGATTCCTCGATCACATCAGTGCGCCGGCCGACAGGATAAAACATGGTTGGCGCGGCGCCGACGCGTTCGGCGACCGACATACAGACATTTTCCAGAACGGAAAGTCCGCGAAACAGCCGATTGATCTGGAACGTGCGCGCAATTCCGAGCTTGACCCTTTCGGCCTGCTTTTTTTCGGTAATATCTTCGCCTTTGAGAAGGACGTGTCCGCGCGATGGTGGCAGCGCGCCGGAAAGTAAATTGATGAAGGTGGTCTTGCCGGCGCCGTTTGGTCCGATCAGGGCGTGGCGCGCGCCAGCAGCGAGCTTGAAGTCGACCTCCTGCAGGGCCACGAGCGCGCCAAAGCGCCGGCTCAATGCGCGTGTTTCGAGTCGGAGCTCGGTCATGACGTGGCGCGCCTCGCGCGGTAACGCCGCCACAGAACCTCGCTTAGGCCCAGTATTCCGTTCTGCGCGTAGAGCGCGACGACGACCAGAAGCAATCCCAGTCCGAGCTGCCAAGCAGTCGGATAAATTCGGGCGAGGAAATGCTCGAGCGCCATGTAAGCGGCCGCGCCAACGAAAGCTCCGTAAAGCCGTCCGTAGCCTCCGAGGATCAGGATAATGAGTACGGTCGCGGCACGATCGAGATCGAGCGCGCTCAAGTTGACGTAAG
Source organism: uncultured Alphaproteobacteria bacterium (assembly GCA_963816295.1). Lineage (GTDB taxonomy): Bacteria > Pseudomonadota > Alphaproteobacteria > Rhizobiales > Xanthobacteraceae > BOG-931. The sequence goes on from CAWFJS010000002.1 coordinate 36,580, forward strand.
CGTTTGTCTGCGCCCACAGTCCGCCGGCGATACCGGCGAGTGCTGCGGAGATCGTGTAGCAAACAACAAGCCGGCGCCGCACCGGCGCGCCGATGGCATGCATGCGTAACAGATTCTCGCGAATGCCGGTCAAGCTCTGGCCAAAGGGCGAGTAGATGAGCGTGCGGATGAATACAAAACACGCGAACAGGATCGCCAGCGTATAGAGATACTGCGTATCGGGATAAAGCGGATTGAATTCGAATACGCCAAATACCGGCGCGATGTCCAAACTCGGCAGGCCGTCGAACCCGCCGGTATAGTCGTGCGCCATGTTGGCGCTTTCCTGCAGCAGGGCCATGGTGCAAAGCGTGAGCATCAGCAATGTGAGCCCCTGCGTGCGCAGCAGGACCAACCCGGAAACAAAACCGACGGCCGCCGCCGCCAACGCGGCCAGCATCAAGCTTGTGATCGGCTCGGTCCAGATGTTGTGAAAAGCCAACAAACCTACGGTGTAGGCTCCGGCGCCAAAAAACGCGGCGTGACCAAGCGTGATAATGCCGGCGTAACCAAGCGCGAGATCAAGTGAAAGCGCGAACAAAATCGTGATCATTAGAGAAGTGCCGAAGCCCAGATAATCGTGAAATACGAAATAAAAGGCGCCGGCGGCGAGCCAGGGCAATGCCTCCCACCAGCGCAGATGATGTCGAGCGATCAAGTCGCGTGCGGCGGGATGGTTGGCGTGGCCGACACTGGTCGCGGGCGCGGTGGGAACGGCCTTAGTGCTCACGCCGATTTCCTTCCAAACAGGCCTTGCGGCCGCCATAGCAACACGAGAATGGTGAGTACGTAGATGAAGATCGTGCCCCCCTTGGGCAAATAGAGCTTGAGGACGAAATCGAGTGTGCCGAGGAGCAGCGACGCATAGTAAACCCCGACCACGCTGCCTAATCCGCCGACCGAAACGGCAATCAAAAAATAAACCAGATATTTGAGCGCATATTGCGGATCGAGGCCCAGAAATTCGGCGCCAAGCCCGCCGCCAAGCGCCGCCATACCGCTGCCGAAAGCAAACGTAATCGTAAACAGACGGTCGACATTGATGCCAAGCAATTCCGCCATGCGACGGTTGTCGACCGTGGCACGAATTTGCGCGCCGATGCGGGTTCGCTCGAACACGAGCCAGATGGCGACAACGATGAGCGCTCCGACGCCGATCAGGAAAATGCTGTAGGTGCGGTACCGCATGAAGCCGAGATTGATCTGGCCTCCCAATTCGGGTGGCAATTGCAGCGGCTGGCTCTGCGGCCCGACCAGGATCGTGAGCGTCGCCATAAAAATAAAAATCAAGCCGATCGTCAGCAGCACCTGGTCAAGTTCGCCGGCACGATAAAGCCGGCGATACAGCGACTGCTCGAGGACCACACTTAAGGCAGCAGTTCCAAGAAAGCCGAGCGCGAGCGCGACCGGAAAACCGAAATGAGCGCGGTTCATCGCCAGCACGATGATGTAGCCGCCGAGCATCGCAAAGGCGCCATGGGCGAGGTTGACAAACCCCATCAGCCCCATGGTGACAGACAGCCCGACCGAGACGATGAAGAGCACGGTCCCGGCGGCGAGCCCGCCTAACAATATGCTGGCGAAGTCGATCGCTGCGTTCACGAATGATCCTGTCGGCCGGAAAACGTCAAGAGGCCGCTCCCCGCATGCGGGGAACGGCCTCGCTCACAAGAGTTCTCGATCGGCGTCGATCATTTTTTTGGGGCACAGGGCCCGACCGCCTGCGCCTTGCACTCGTCCTTTACGCGATCGATCTCGCCGATGACTTTCTGGTGGAGCTTCCCGTCGGGGCCTTTCACAACTTCGGCAAGATACTCGTTCATCACGATATCGCGGGTTTCCGGATCAATCACGATCGGTCCTTGCGGACTGTTGAATTTCCAACCGAGTAGCGATTTCACGGCCGCGTCGCCGTCCATCTTGCCCTTGGTGGCTTGCACGGCGTGAACGATCGCCGCCATGCCGTCATAGGCGCCGATCGCCGTGAAGTCCGGCGTCGAGTTCGGCTCCATAATTCTTCTTCCATGCGGCGACGAAGCGCTTGTTTTCCGGATTATCGAGGTCGGCATTGTAATGATGCATGGTGATGAGCCCGATCGCGGCGTCGCCCATGTCTTGCAACTTGATGTCCTGGGTGATGTCGCCCGGTCCGATCAGCTTGATGCCGGCCGCGCGCATCCCGAGCGCGTTATAGGTCTTGGCGACCGCCACGGCGTGATCGCCGGCCGGTACAAAGACGAAAAGAACGTCCGGCTTCTCGTCCTTGGCGCGCTGGAAGAACGGCGTAAAGTCCGGGACCGCACCGGGGCCGCCGGCGGGGATAGCATCGATGACCTTCCCGCCATTGGCCTCAAATCCGGCCTTGAAGGCATCCAAGCTGTCCTTGCCCGGCGGGAAGTCGGAATACGCCACGACCGCCGTTTTTGCATGCAGCGTCTTCGCTGACGCGACGCCCAACGCGTAACCGGCGTGCCACATGGTGAACGAGGTGCGGACAAAATCCGGCGCGAGATTGGTGATGAATGCGGTGCCGGCGTTCATGATGACGGCAAGCTTCTTGCCGGCGCTGACGAGGGGGGCGGACACAATGGCATCGGGCGAATAGACCCAGCCCGCAAGCGCATCGACTTTGTCCTGCGTCAGCAGCTCTTGGACCGCAATCTTGGCATCGCCTCCGCCTGGCGCCTTGGAATCGCGTTTGATCAGGGTGATGGTATATGGCTTCACCTGATCGGGGTTCAATTTCAGATAAAGCTCCATGCCGCGATCCATTTGGCGGGCAAATTCGGCGCCTATCCCCGTATAGGGCAGAACAATGCCGACTTTCACCTCCTGCGCCAAAGCCGCGCCACCTGAAATACTCAGTGCGGCAATGGCCGCCATCACTCGCTTGGACATTCGGAGCTCCCTCTCTGTCGTTATTGGTCGGAGCGGCGAGATTTGAAAGTTTTCTCGTTTGCCACTGAAATTGCTCTTCTTTTTTCAGCCGCGTTTTGGTTCTGTGTATCTTCCTTGTGTACCAGAAACGACCGGGGAAGTCTTGGCGTCCTCCACCGCATCGGCGAGCGCTATATAAGCGACGGATCGAAGGTTTCGCAATTCAGCATCGACCAAAAGCGTTAGACTAATCGCGACCGCGCGGTGCCGAGGCGGGGGGCGGAACTGGTGGTTAGATTTAATTTCATTTTGTCAGCAGCCATAGGCTTTGTGACTGCATTAATGCTGACTACTTGCGCGTCGCCTTCGCGAGTAGTGTGGGAGTACTACGATCAATGCGCTCGGGAAAACCCATCATTCCTTGCAATGGCGGAATGTGGCAGACAGAAGCGTCTGGCGGAGTGTGTCCCTAACAATGCTTGTTCGCCGGAAGGTAATATGTTCATGGAGTACATAGACACATTAGTACTCTCAGTAAAAAAGAAGGAACTGACTGAAGCCGAAGCTATGCGGCGTTACACAGAATATAAAGCCGGTGGAACACCGTCGCACCCGTAAGGCGCGACGCGGCGGTCGCGGGTGCTGGATTAGATGCCCACGCTTCTCATGGCGCAACGCATTCAGTATTCGCCTTGCGAGCGACAAACCCATGAAAAATGTATTGCGTCCGTTTCTGGTCCCGACACTTGCCACCTTGGTACTAGGCTTCGCTTGCACCCCGACGAATGCCGCGCATCGAGGCGGCGGGTCGGCCTATGACGGGACTTGGAGTGTGGCGATCTACACGCTGCGCGGGGACTGCGGTTCCGTGCGGGTAGCAGCACGGATCGTCGGCGGCCGCGTTTATTCCGAGGACCAAAGCTACCAATCGAATGGCGCTGTTGGCGCTAATGGCGCGATCCGGGTGACCGTTGCCAGTCGCTGGCCGATCCGCATCGGGCTCCGGCCGGCTATCGCACAATTCCGGCGCAGGACGATGGTGGTCATCGAGAGGAGAATGCTCCGGCAGCTGGTCAGCCTCGCGACGCGCAAGCTATTACTGAGAGTGGCGGGTGTTCCAATGAAACATCGCTGTTAGAAGCGACTTCGACACCGCCGTGACCGAGGCGGGTGTTAACGTCACATTCAAGCCGACGAACAGCATCTACAGTTTTTACAGATTGGTTGGGAGTGATGACGTTGCACGCCTCGGCTCCCTCTCGTTGGACAAGTTCGACACGCGGGGCCAAGGGGCGGTACTGAGGATTACCCTGCTGATGAAGTTCAAGACATGGCACAGCGCATTGCTTCGGATGTCGGCGCGTCCGTTTGGTCAGTTCAAGACGAGAAAGAGGCCGACAAACTAACGCTACGCGGTCACTCAATCGGCGGCGACGACGATGTGATCGAATGAAGGTGATGATGGAAATGCTTGGTCGGACCGGCAGGATTTATTGTTCTGAGCGCCGAGCCACGGTACCCACAGGCCATCCCCTCTCGACCTCATCGCCGGAGGAATGGACAACGATCCTGAGAGCCACGTCCGCTGTCAGCACGCTCGCTAAGTCACTGAAATCACTTTGCTGCCAACGGTGGTCGGTAGGGGGGTTCCTGGCTCATCGTAGCCCTGTTGGGGAGCCACGATGAGACAAGCAAGCAAGCGCATACCGGACAGCGCGGAGAAAACGGTCCGGGATATCCGCAGAGCCACCCGTCGTCACCATTCTGCCGAGGAGAAGATCCGCATCGTGCTGGAAGGCCTGCGCGGCGAGAACAGCATTGCTGAGCTGTGCCGCAAGGAAGGGATCAATCAGAACCTCTACTATCGTTGGTCGAAGGAGTTCCTGGAGGCGGGCAAGAAACGGCTCGCCGGCGACACCGCGCGTGAGGCGACCTCGGATGAGGTCAAGGAGCTCAAGGCTGAGGCGCGCCAGCTCAAGGAGACGCTGGCTGAGGTCCTGATCGAAAACCGCCTGCTCAAAAAAAGCGTTCTCGGAGATGGGGAGGACGCTTCATGAGGTATTCCGCATCGGAAAAGTTTGAGATCATCGAACTGGTGGAACAGTCGTCGCTCTCGATCCGTCGCACGCTGGCGCCGATCGGGATCCCGAGATCGACGTTCTACGACTGGTACAGCCGTTATCAGGAGGGCGGGGTCGAAGCTCTGGAGGACGGCAAGCCCAGACCGCAGCGTGTCTGGAACAAGATCCCCGACGAGATCGGCACGGCGATCGTCAATCTGGCCCTTGAGGAGCCAGACCTGTCGCCGCGGGAGCTCGCCGTCAACTTCACGGACACGAAGGGCAGCTTTGTGTCCGAGGCCACCGTTTATCGGCTGTTGAAGGATCATGGCCTGATCACGAGCCCGGCCTTCATCCTGATGAAGGCCGCCGATCGCTTTGCCAATCCGACGACCGCCCCAAACCAACTCTGGCAGACCGACTTTACCTACCTCAAAGTCATCGGCTGGGGCTGGTTCTATCTGTCCACCGTGCTCGACGACTTCTCGCGCTACATCCTGGCCTGGAAGCTGTGTACCACCATGTCGGCAACTGACGTGTCCGATACCTTGCAGGTGGCGCTGCAGGCGTCAGGTCTGGACCAGGTCAAGGTTCTGCATCGACCACGGCTGTTGAGCGACAACGGTCCATCTTACGTCTCGAGTGAGCTTGGCGATTGGCTCGAGGACAAAGGCATCAGGCATATCCGCGGTCGGCCTTATCATCCGATGACGCAGGGCAAGATCGAGCGATATCACCGCTCAATGAAAAACCGGATCCTGCTGGAAAACTACTATCTGCCAGGTCAGCTCGAACACAGCATCGGCGAGTTCGTCGAGTACTATAATAACTGCCGATACCACGAGAGCCTGGACAATCTGACGCCGGCTGACGTCTACTTCGGCAGAGGACCGGCCATACTCAAACGGAGGCAAACCATCAAACGAAAGACTATCGAACAACGACGCCGCCTGCATCAGCAGGCAATCGCAGCCTGAACCTTCAAACCAGATGAGCCAGACACTCTCTTAAATTGCCAAGCCAATCGTCCGAAATGTCCTGACGACATACAGTCAGCGCCCTCCTTCTCGTATTTGGCGACAAACCACAGATACCACTCGCCCGCCAGCGCAGTCGCTTGCTCACGGTCGAGGTCGAGGCCTTCGCCGCGCTGCATCTTCCGAATTGCGTCGATGCGCTGCTCGACTTCAGTTGCCCATTGGTGAAACTTCTGTTGAGCAATCTGTTTTCCGAGGCTTGCAGGAGCAGAGAACTTCGCTTCATGGCGCGCACGGTAAAGCCGCCCGTATTCTTCGCGCACATCATCGGGAAGCCGCTTGCGCGCGCTGTAATTTCCCCTGCTGTCTTGACGTAACGTGACCATCCGCAAAACGCGCTTATGTACCGGCCTGTGTACTCGGTGGGTTTCTAATTCTGTCGCGTTTGCCGATAGCTGTGGCTTTTCAGCGTCCCGCTGGTGGAGGTGGTCGGAGCGGCGAGATTTGAACTCGCGACCCCCAGTCCCCCAGACTGGTGCGCTAACCGGGCTGCGCTACGCTCCGAGACCGTGGCGACTATAGTGATTGCTTATTTTGCTCGCAACATCCGCTCGCCAGCGGCACTGCCGCAACGTAAGGTCGCTATTGAGTCGGTTGTCGCTCGCTCAGTCGTAGATCAATTGTGAAACGTCTTTACAGCGCTACGCAAAATTCGATCCGCGGATTAGTCGACGGCTTTAAGACCGAGCCGGCGCTGCGCGATGAAGCGGTCCTGGTCCTCATCGGGCTGGCGTTGGGCTTGGTTATTGCCCCGAGCGGCGCCTGGTATGCGGCCATGATAGGCACGTTGCTCATCGTGCTCGCCGTAGAATTCCTCAACACTGGGATCGAAAAACTCGCCGATCACGTGACACGCGAGCAGCATAGCGAGATCAGGCGAATTAAAGATTTCGGCTCCGCCGCCGTGTTCTGCAGTTTAAGTCTTGCTGGGCTGGTGTGGCTAGTGGCGCTTGCCGTGCGATGCGGATTGCTCTGATAAGGCAGTCGGCGCGTCCGCCGGTCGTGCATGTCCGAACTCGGCGCCATCAAGAGATATTTCACGGCAAAGCAGCGGAATTGGCGCGTCGATGGCCGGCAAGTCGGATTAAATTCGCGCTATAATGGTCGCTTCGCGAAGGACGATCCGTGACCATTAGGCAGACGATCATCCGCGGCGGGATGGAGTGTTTGTATTTCTCCGGGGCCCATATTGTGTCGCGGCCCTTCGTCGGCGGAGTGGGAGCAATCCTAGCGCTGCACCATGTTCGTCCGGCGCGGCCGGACCGTTTCCAACCAAACCGTTTGCTCGAAGTGACGCCGCAGTTTCTCGCTCGGTTGGTGCGAGGCTTGCGGCGCTCGGGATTGGAGTTCATCGGTCTCGACGAGATGCACCGCCGCATGGTCAAGGGTGATTTCGCGAAGCGCTTTGTCTGCCTCACCTTCGACGACGCATATCGCGACACGCTACGCTTCGCCTATCCCGTGCTTAAGGACGCAGGCGTGCCATTTGCAATCTATGTGCCGACCAGTTTTCCGGATCGTCTCGGGGAATTGTGGTGGCTGGCGCTTGAAGCGGTGATCGCGCGCAACACTCGTATCGGTCTGGTTATCGACGGACGCGATCAAAAATTCGACTGCCGCACGGTAGCGGAGAAGCGAACGCTGTATCATGAACTTTATTGGTGGCTGCGCGACCGGTCCACGGAAAGCGAAATCCGCGACATCGTTCGCAGGCTCGCGGCCTTTTATCAGGTCGACATCGGCGCGTTTTGTGCGGAGCTGTGTATGGACTGGAGCGAACTTGCGCAGCTCGCAACTGATCCGCTCGTCACCATCGGCGCGCACACGGTCAACCATCCGATTCTCTTAAGGCTCCCGAAAGAGGCCGCGCGCTCCGAAATGGATTTGAGCCGATCGGTGATCGAAGCGGCGCTTGGGGTGAGACCGGCGCATTTGTCCTATCCTTATGGCGATCGCGCTGCCTCGGCGGCGCGGGAGTTTGAACTCGCGGCTGAACTTGGTTTTAAGACAGCGGTAACGGCGCGTCCTGGGGTTCTGTTCGCCGCGCATAGCCAACGCATGACAGCGCTGCCGCGCATGGTCGTGGACGGCAATTATCAGCGCATGCGCTATCTGCGCGTCCTGCTGTCAGGCGCCGCTACCGCGCTGTGGAATGGATTTCGACGCGTCGACGCGGCGTAAGCCGGACACTGGTTGCGTAACTTTGATCAAGGTTTGCGTTTTTCACCGCCGGACCGTGGCCCGGACATCCAGCTTACCAGCGGCATTGCAGGCAATACCCAACCTAATCCGGCGATCACATAATATAGGATCGATAAGACGGTATTGTTGCGGATGGCCGGAAACTGCGCGACGGTCATGGCAATAAGCGCCCAGACGATCACAAGCACAAAAAGCGCAACTGCGCCGATGAGTTTTCGCAACCGCACGGGCATTGCCTGAAACATTCCAGTGTTGCGAGGGCAGGGCGCAGCACTATATGGTCCGCGCGCCTGCGACAAGAACATGATGACGGCTATTCAAGCTTTGTATCGTGAAGAATTGGACCATGGCCGCGCGATTCGGCTGTGGCTTTACGTTGTCGCCGCGCTTGTCTTCGCCATGGTTCTGGTTGGGGGGGCGACGCGGCTGACCGAATCCGGGCTGTCGATCACCGAATGGCAGCCGGTGACCGGTACGCTGCCGCCGCTGAACGAAGCGCAATGGCTGACGGAATTTCAAAAGTATCAAGCGATTCCGCAGTACCGACAACTGCACGCCGGAATGAGTCTTGCCGATTTTAAGACCATTTATTGGTGGGAGTGGGCGCACCGGCTCATCGGTCGCGTCATTGGCGTGGTTTTCCTTGTACCCTTCGTCTGGTTTCTGTGGCGCGGCTGGATACCGCCGCGCCGTCGCGCAGGTCTATGGATGATTCTGGCACTCGGCGCGCTGCAGGGTGCGATTGGGTGGTGGATGGTGGCTTCCGGCCTCGCCAATCGCGTCGAAGTGTCTCAATACCGCTTGGCAACTCACCTCGTCCTGGCTTGTCTGATTTATGTCGCCCTGGTCTGGACCGGAACGCGATGGCAGGACGAGCGGGCGCAGTTGCTTTTCGGGAAATTAGACAAAGCCGCCCAACCGGTGACTGTTCGCACCGGCGCTATTGGGCTCGTGATATTACTCCTGGCGCAGATCTATCTCGGCGCTTTGGTCGCCGGTTTGCGCGCCGGGCATGCATACAACACCTGGCCGCTGATCGGTGGCGACCTTGTTCCGCAGTCCTCGCGACTACTCTTCGAAGTGCCGTTGTGGCGGAATTTTTTTGAAAATCCGCTCACTGTCCAGTTCGATCATCGCATGCTCGGCTATGTGATCGGTTTGTTGGCGCTTCTCCACCTGTTCAATGTCGCCAAACTGGTCAAGCATGGTCCCGTCTTCACAAGCGCAGCTCTTGTCGCCGCGGCGGTCATCGTGCAGGTAGCGCTCGGGATTTGGACGCTGCTATCGGTTGCCGCTCTGCCGCTCGCGCTTTTGCATCAGGCAACCGCGATGATCACGCTGACCTTGGCGGTCATTCATGCAGCAAGTACGATTCCGCCTAAAGTCTCGGCGCGAACAGAACCTTCTTCGCCGTAGCGAGGGCCCAATGAGCGAACTCAATCGGCAGGCTCATTGGCAGCTGGTCTATAAGGAAAAGGGTGAAAATCAGTTCAGCTGGTTTCAGGAACGGCCGAACATTTCCTTGGCATTGATCGAGGCCGTCCAGGCCGATCGGAGCTCAGCCATTATCGACATCGGCGGCGGCGCTTCGCGCTTGGTGGATGCCCTTGTCGAGAAGGGCTACCGAGACCTGACAGTGCTCGACCTTTCCGAAAGCGCCGTTTCGATTGCCAAGATGCGCCTCGGTGAACGCGCAGCGATGGTGAAATGGATCGTCGCCGATGTGACCCGGTGGGAGCCGCCACGCTCTTATGATCTGTGGCACGATCGCGCGGCGTTCCACTTTCTGACCGAAGCGTCCGACCGGACCGCTTATATTGACCGCTTGAGGAAGGCCGTTCGGCCTGGAGGGCACGCGATCATCGGCACCTTTGGCTTGGATTGTCCGGAACGCTGCAGCGGCCTGCCTGTCGTTCGCTACGATGCCGCGCGGCTGTCGGCTACGCTTACGCCCTCGTTTGCATTGGTTGACATGCGCCGTGACGACCATAAAACGCCCTGGGGCGCCATTCAGCATTTTCAGTTCAGCGTGTTCAGGCGGGCGTAACGGACCGAGTTCGGGAGCTCACCTAGGCCGTTTCGAGCGCCTGTTCGAGATCGGCGATGATGTCGTCCTTCTCCTCGATGCCGATCGACAGCCGCACGACGTCCGGTCCGGCTCCGGCCTGGATTTTTTGCGCGTCGGTCAACTGCCGATGCGTTGTCGAGGCCGGGTGGATAATCAGCGAGCGGGTGTCGCCGATATTGGCAAGGTGCGAGAATAATTTCACGTTGGTGACCAAGTTCACGCCGGCGTCGTAACCTCCCTTGAGCCCGAAGGTGAACACTGCGCCGGCGCCGAGCGGACAATATTTCTTGGCGAGGTTGTGATAGCGGTCGCCCGGTAGTCCCGGATAACTGACCCACGCCACTTTCGGATGCGCCGCTACCCATTCGGCGACCGCTTGGGTGTTCTCGCAGTGCTTTTGCATGCGCAGCGGTAGCGTCTCGATCCCCGTGAGGATGAGGAAAGAGTTGAACGGCGAAATGGACGGTCCGATGTCACGCAAGGCGAGCGTGCGGCAGGCCATGGCGAAACCGAAATTGCCGAAGGTTTCGTGCATGACCACGCCGTGATATTCGGGCCGCGGCTCACTCAGCATGGGATAGCGCCGTTCCCGCGACCAGTTGAAGGTGCCGCCATCGACGATCATGCCGCCCATCGAATTGCCGTGGCCGCCGAGAAATTTCGTCAGCGAATGCACGACAATGTCGGCGCCATGATCGATCGGCTTGCACAGATACGGCGTGGCCAGCGTGTTATCGACGATGTAAGGCACGCCGGCGCGGCGTGCAATCTGCGCCACCGCTCCCATGTCGGTGATGACGCCGCCGGGATTGGCGATCAACTCGGTGAAGATTGCTTTGGTCTTTGGACTGATCGCTCTCTCGAAGGACGAAATGTCGTCTGGATCGGCCCAGACGACGTTCCAATTGAAGTTTTTGAACGCGTGATTGAATTGATTGATTGAGCCGCCGTAAAGCTTCTTGGACGCGACGAATTCATCGCCCGGCTGCAGCAGACAATGAAAGACCAGAACTTGCGCGGCATGGCCGGACGCTGTCGCCACGCCCGCGGTGCCGCCTTCGAGCGCGGCGACGCGCTCTTCAAGTACCGCCGTCGTAGGATTGCCGATGCGGGTATAGATGTTGCCGAACGTTTGCAGACCGAACAGTGACGCGGCGTGATCGACGCTCTCAAATACGTAAGAGGTGGTCTGATAAATCGGCGTGACCCGGGCGCCAGTCGTGGGATCGGGCTGCGCGCCGGCATGAACCGCAAGCGTGGCAAAGCCTGGGATGCGTTCGGTCATCGTGTCGTCCTTTGCGCCCGATCCTGATGGAGAAATTGGCAAGTGGAACCCGGTTTATAGGACCGGTCTGCGCCGTCAAGGCGCGCCAATGAGCCTGCGTTAACGCGACCGGGCGCGAACGCCGGGTCGGATGGTGCCGCCGTTACAAGAAGCTCGCATGCCGTTTGGGAAATTATTGGCTGCCGTCTTGGCGCTGGTCTTGGCGCTGAGCGCGATCCGCTGCGGCAGTAGCGCCGCCGGGAGCGCTGGTTCGGTTGAGCGACATACGCTGCAGGCCACCGAGCGGCGGTTTTTTCGAACTCAGCGTACGCGTATTAACGCCGATCCACGCGATCTCCGACGACAACCGGCCATACTCGATCTTGGGGCAGCGGTTCATGACGACCTTCATGCCATTCGCCTCGGCAAGTGCCGCGGCCTCGTCGTTGCGAATACCGAGCTGCATCCAGATCACTTGCGGCCGCGGCGTGAGCGATAGCGCCTCTTGAACGATCGGCAGCGCATGTTGGGAAGCGCGGAATATGTCCACCATATCGATCGGCTCGGGAATATCGCTCAGTCGCGCGTAGATTTTTTGCCCGAGCATTGTCTCGCCAGCGTGCCCAGGATTGACCGGGATCATGTGGTAGCCATGTTCGAGCAGATATTTGAATGCGAAATAGCTCGGCCGATTTTCCTTCTCCGAGGCGCCGACCATGGCGATCGTTTTCACGGTGTTGAGGATGCCGCGAATATAGCTGTCGGGATAAGCGTCGTGATTCATTATCTGTGCTCAAATTCGAAGGGAACGCTGTTCAGCGATCTTGCCACTTTGCGTCGCGCTTCTCGATGAAAGCGCTGATGCCTTCCTCGGCATCGCGCGCCAGCATGTTCTCGACCATCACATGCGAGGCATAGTCGTAGGCGTCGGCTAGCGACATTTCGGCCTGCCGGTAGAACGCTTCCTTGCCGATCTTGACCGTTAATGTCGATTTGGCGGCGATTTTTTCCGCGAGCTTGATCGCCGCCGCGCGCTCCTGCCCCGCCGGCACAACCTCATTAATGAGACCAATGCGGGCGGCCTCATCGGCCGATATCAAGTCGCCGGTCAGCAGCATCTGCATGGCATGTTTGCGTGAAACGTTGCGCGATAGGGCCACCATCGGCGTCGAGCAGAACAGGCCGATATTGACTCCCGGCGTCGCGAATTTCGCGGCTTGCGAAGCGACTGCCAGATCGCAACTGGCCACAAGCTGGCAGCCAGCCGCGGTAGCCGTTGCCTGCACTGCGGCGATGGCCGGCTGTGGCAGCGTCACGATTTGCTGCATCACGCGACTGCACAGGCTCATAATGTGCTTGAAGTAAGCGCGACCGCGGTCCTCGCCCAAACGATGCGCATTGAGTTCTTTCAGATCGTGTCCGGCGGAGAAAGCAGGGCCGTGCGCGGCCAGCACTACGACGCGCACGGTGCGGTCGTGAGCGATTGCTGAAAGCGCGTCACCAAGCGCCTCCAGCAGCGCTTCGGATAGGCTGTTGCGGGCTTGCGGCCGGTTGAGCGTCAGAATGGCAATTCCGCCTCGATCCTCGCGAAGCAGAATGAGCGACGAGGGAGTGGACGCGGCGGTCGCGGTTTGGGCGCTCATGGGACGCTCATGGGGCCGACAAAATACCCTTGCTAATTTTGCAATCGGTTAGCGTCATTGTATCGAAATACGGGGAGGCATGCATGTGCCATGCTCCGATACGATGGCCGATATGACACAGACTGACGAAAAGCCGACGGGCGCCAGTCACACGCGCGGGAGTCACATGGCCACCCCGGCTTTGACGCGCAAGGAGCTGCTCGAACGGCTTCGCGTCGAATTCCCGGAGGCCGGCCATGCCGTCGGTGATTATCAGATCGAGGAACTCTGGCGCGGCGGCTGCCGTTTGCGCCAGCGCTACGACCAGCGGCTCTTGCGACCGGGCAGCACACTATCAGGCGCCACGATGATGGCGCTCGGCGATTTTGCCATGTATCTGGCAGTTTTATCGGCGATCGGCTGGGTGCCGCTCGCTGTTACCACCAATTTGACCATCAACTTTCTAAGAAAGCCCCCTGCGCGCGACCTTATTGCGAAAGCGCGCCTGCTAAAGCTTGGAAAGAAACTTGCCGTCGGCGAAGTGGCCATCCATGCCGATGGCGTGGAAGACATGGTCGCCCACGTGACATCAACATATTCAATCCCGACGGTAAAATAATACCGCAAGTAAAAGCTATTGATGTTACGCGATATTTCTTCAACGGTTGACTGTGGGGAAGCGCTCGGCTTAAAAGTCGCGCGGCGCTAGCGTAGCAAGCCCGCGACGAAAGATGGAAGCAGCCATGACAACCTATTCGGCAAAGCCCGCCGAGGTCGAGAAGAAGTGGGTGATGATCGACGCGGACGGTCTGGTGGTCGGCAGGCTCGCCTCGCTGGTGGCGCTGCGGCTACGCGGCAAGCACAAGCCAACGTTCACGCCACACGTCGACTGCGGCGACAATGTCATCGTGATCAACGCATCGAAAGTTGTGCTCACCGGGCGCAAGGTGCAGCAGAAAATCTATTACAAGCACACCGGATATATCGGCGGCATCAAGGAGCGCTCGGCCAAAGCAATTCTGGCCGGCCGGTTTCCCGAGCGGATCGTCGAGAAGGCCGTCGAGCGCATGCTTCCGCGCGGTCCGCTCGGCCGCCGCCAGCTCGGCAATCTGCGGGTTTATCCGAACGCGGAGCACCCGCACGATGCTCAGCAGCCGGAAACACTCGATATCGGCGCGATGAACCGCAAGAATAAGAGGACTGCGTAATGGCCGAGACAATCCAGACACTCGAAGAATTGTCGTCGCTCAAACCCGCGGCGGCGCCGCAGCCACCGAAATATGTTCAGAAGCTCGACAAGCAGGGTCGCGCTTATGCGACCGGCAAGCGCAAGGATGCGGTGGCGCGGGTCTGGATCAAAATGGGCGCCGGCAAGATCGTCATCAACAAGCGGCCGGTGGAAACCTATTTTGCGCGGCCGGTTCTACGCATGCTCATTCAGCAGCCGCTCGTTGCGTCAAATCGCCAGGGACAATTCGACGTCGTGTGCACCGTGTCGGGCGGCGGCCTGTCAGGCCAGGCCGGTGCCGTGCGCCACGGCCTCTCCAAGGCGCTGATGCGCTACGAGCCGGAATTGCGCGCCGTGCTCAAGCGCGGCGGCTTTCTCACGCGCGATCCGCGCGTGGTCGAGCGCAAGAAATACGGCCGGGCCAAAGCGCGCCGCAGCTTCCAGTTCTCGAAGCGGTAAACGCGAGGCGAGCTTTACCGAAGCTACGTTCTCTCGTTCGAACAGCTGCTACTGGAAGCGTGATCTAGAAAAACGCCATCGTGCGGATTTCGATGCTTTCCCGCGGCCGTGCATGCGGTGGCGTGGTCGGATCCTCGAACGCGGTATGCGCGGTCCATCGCGCGCGGCCGTCCTTCATCGAATCGAATACTTTGAAAACGTAAGCCTCCTCGCGCTGCATGCGCGGGAACCAGTACCATTTGTGTGCCGGATTGTGCTTGATCGCATAGGTCTGGCCGATGCGTCCGGGCGCGCGCCGCTCTGAGACAATCATATCCTGCGGCGAGAGCGTTTGCGCATCCGCCATGGCAAGCGGATAAGTCTCCACTGGATGGCGGATCGGCCGCCAAACCTGAATGATGGCGAAGCGCCGCTGCAACAATTGGTCTGCTTCGTCGGGGAGGATATCGCGCACCCGCTGAGGGGCCGACCATTCCGTGTAGTCGTTATGAACGCGGCGGACGACCTCGCGGATCTGCTTCGATTCGCGCAACGCGTCGTCGGCAGTGCGCAGCGTGTGGTCGAACACGACGACGCGCTTGGCGCCGCTCTCGGCTTTGATCAGCGCCTCCATCTCCGGGTAGTAGACGCGTCGAATTTCACCCTCGTCGTAGAACTCCTTCACTTTGGTATCGTGGCGCAGGAAGCGAAAGCCGTGGCGCTCCAACTCAAAATCCTTCGCCTGGAGGCGGCCGTTGTGAATGGTTACGCGGCGCGGATCGGGCTTACCGCCCGAGCGGGTGTCGCTGCCGCCTGGACCGGCGACGATCGTGAAAACCTTGCTGCCGTCATCCACGATGTAATTGAGCGTCGCCTCGATCTGGTCAGGCGCCAGCTCGAGCTCGGCGCTCTGGGCTGCGGCTTGCGGCATGGTAGACTCCTTCTCCGTCGCCCTTCAATTTAGGTGCCGGGAGCCGCCAAGTGAAGCGCGGCGGTATCGCCCGACTGGAGAAAAATTCACGCGACTTAGCCCGAAGGCATAGCCTGGTTCATTCGGGCAAAAAAAGGGCGCCATCGGCGCCCTTTAGTTTGCATCGCTACGGCAATGCAGGGAGGACTCACCACCACACTTAAGCGGAATAGTACATTTCGAACTCGACCGGATGCGGGGTGTGTTCGAAGCGAATGATCTCGACCATCTTCAGCTCGATATAGCTGTCGATGAAATCGTCATCGAATACGCCGCCCGCTTTGAGGAAGTCGCGGTCTTTATCGAGATTGCCGAGCGCCTCGCGCAGGCTGCCGCACACGGTCGGAATCTTCTTCAGCTCTTTCGGCGGCAGATCGTAAAGATCCTTGTCGGTCGGCTCGCCGGGATTGAGCTTGTTCTTAATCCCGTCAAGACCGGCCATCAGCATCGCGGCAAAGCCGAGATACGGATTGCAAAGCGGATCAGGGTAACGGACCTCGACGCGTTTGGCCTTCGGCGATGACGCAAGCGGAATGCGGCACGACGCCGAGCGGTTGCGCACCGAATAAGCCAGCAATACCGGGGCTTCAAATCCAGGGACGAGCCGCTTGTAGGAGTTTGTCGTCGGATTGGTAAAGGCGTTGATGGCGCGGGCATGTTTGAGGATGCCGGCGATGTATTGCAGGCAGGTGTCGGAGAGATCGGCGTATTTATTGCCGGCGAACAGCGGTTTGTCGCCTTTCCAGATCGATTGATGGCAGTGCATGCCGGAACCGTTGTCGCCATAAATTGGCTTCGGCATGAAGGTCGCGGTCTTGCCGTAGACCTGCGCCACCTGTTGGATGCAGTATTTGTAAATCTGCATCTGATCGGCCATGCGCACCATCGGCGCAAACTTCATCCCGAGCTCGTGCTGCGCCGAGCCGACCTCGTGATGGTGCTTCTCCACTTTGACGCCCATCCGAGCCATGGCCGCGAGCATTTCCGAGCGCATATCCTGCGCCGTGTCGAGCGGCGGCACTGGGAAGTAACCTTTCTTGAAACCGATATGGTGGCCGAGATTGCCGCCCTCGTACTCGGTGTCCGAATTGGTCGGAAACTCTACCGAATCCACTTTGTAGCCGACGCTGTACGGAGTGGCGGAGAATTTGACGTCATCGAAGATGAAGAATTCGGCTTCCGGTCCAAAGAACACGGTGTCGCCGATACCCATCGATTT
This sequence comes from uncultured Alphaproteobacteria bacterium, assembly GCA_963816295.1. Classification (GTDB taxonomy): domain Bacteria; phylum Pseudomonadota; class Alphaproteobacteria; order Rhizobiales; family Xanthobacteraceae; genus BOG-931. Next base: position 53,604 of record CAWFJS010000002.1, read on the forward strand.
AACGAGGCCGGCCGCTTTTCTGCAGATCGACCGCGGGTCACGGTTGTAGGGCTCTCCGGTCAGCGGCTCGAGGGTGTCGCAAATCAGGACAAGTGTGGTCTCGGCAAAGAACGGGTCAATGCAGGCGCTTTCCGGATCCGGCATCAGCTGCATGTCGGATTCGTGAATCGCTTTCCAGCCGGCGATCGAAGAACCGTCGAACATGATGCCTTCGGCAAACGTGTCTTCGTCGACTGTGGTGATGTCGGTAGTGACGTGCTGCCACTTGCCGCGCGGATCGGTGAACCGAAAATCGACGTATTTGACGTCGTTGTCCTTGATCATTTTCATGACATTCTTTGGCGTCGTCATGTTATGCGTACCCTTTCGTCGTGCTGTTTGATGCCGTGCCGTACTGGTTCATTCTACTTGATCGCCAGTAGGCGCAAGCAGTCCGACCAGCAATTCAGATGGCGTCGAGTCCGGACTCCCCTGTCCTGATCCGGATCGCTTCTTCGATGTTCGAGACGAAGATCTTGCCGTCGCCGATCCGCCCGGTTTGAGCGGCGCGCCGGATCGCCTCGATGGCTTTTTCGACCATGTCGTCACCGAGTACAATCTCGATTTTCACTTTCGGCAAAAAATCGACGACATACTCGGCCCCCCGGTACAGTTCCGTGTGGCCCTTCTGACGACCGAATCCCTTGGCTTCGGTTACCGTTATTCCTTGCAGACCGACTTCCTGCAGCGCCTCCTTCACCTCATCGAGCTTGAACGGTTTGATGATCGCCTCGATTTTTTTCATCGCGTCCCGTCTCCCGGCTCCCAAACGTGCAGAGAATCGTCGTGGAACCGACCCTTGGTTAGCAGGTCCCGTGCCAATGCCGCTCGTGCCGGAAATCCCTATTGCGATCAGCGACTTACGCTACGAATGAACAATCGCCGCGGGATTGAGGAAGCAGGCGTAGCCAATAAACTAGGCAGCCTGCCTATAAACTTGTCAACGCCAATCGCGCGTCGTGCCGCCTTCGCGCAATCAGCCGTTCGGATATTGTGCGTCAATGACTGAGATCCTCAGCAATGCAGAGATGGGAGAAGCCGATCGATTGAGCATCGCGGGCGGCATAGCCGGCCTCACGCTGATGGAAAACGCTGGCAAGGCAGTCGCGCAGGCGGTTTCGGGGCGTCAAAGCGCCGGCGGTCGCGTGGTTGTGCTCACCGGTCCGGGCAATAACGGCGGCGATGGTTTTGTTGCCGCCCGGTTGCTGGCGGAGCGAGGCTATGCGGTTACGGTCTTGCTTATCGGAGCGCTGGACAAATTGAAAGGCGACGCAGCGGCCGCCGCAGAAGCGTGGGGTCGCGGCGTCGCAGCGGCAAAGCCTGACGAGCTCGCGGGCGCTGACATCATCATCGACGCGCTGTTTGGCGCCGGCCTTGACCGCCCAGTCAGCGGCTTGGCACACGCGATGATCGAGGCTGTGAACGGGCAAGCCGCACCTGTCGTCGCCGTTGATCTGCCAAGCGGGATCAATGGCACTAGTGGTGTGGTGATGGGCGCCGCAATCAAGGCCCAACAGACGGTCACCTTTTTTCGCAAGAAGCCAGGTCATTTGCTGATGCCGGGCCGCGCTTATTGCGGCAAAGTTTCCGTCGCCCCGATCGGCATCCCGGCCACCGTGCTGGAGCGCATCCGCCCGCTAACGTTTGAAAACGTTCCGGAGCTGTGGCGCGACAAATTCTCCATGCCGCGTGCGCAGGGCCACAAATACGATCGTGGCCATGCGGTCGTCGTCTCGGGTCCGTCATGGTCGACGGGCGCCGCGAGGCTCGCAGCGCGGGGGGCTTTGCGCGCCGGGGCCGGGCTCGTCACGATTGCGAGTCCGCGCGAGGCGCTCGCCGTCAATGCCGCGACCAATCTTGCCATTATGGTGCGACCGGTCGATGGCGCCGCTGAATTAGTGCGCTTTCTTGCCGACCCGCGGTTGAACGCCCTTGCTATCGGTCCAGGGCTTGGTGTGGGCGATGCGGCTTGCGAACTGGTTTTGGCGGCGCTCAGCGGCGAACGCGCCGTGGTCCTCGACGCCGACGCGATTACGAGCTTTGCCAAATCGCCGCAGCGGCTCGCCGCAGCCGTCAAGGCGAGGGGCGAAAGGGCCACAATCCTGACACCCCACGAGGGCGAGTTTTCACGTTATTTCCATGCTTTAGATGCGGATACTAAAGTAGGTTCGAAGCTGGAAAGAGCGCGCTGCGCCGCAGAACGGATCGGCGCGGTGATTGTGCTCAAAGGGCCCGATACGGTCGTGGCCGGGCCGGACGGCCGCGCCTCGATCGCGGCGAATGCGCCCGCCTTTTTGGCTACTGCAGGGGCCGGTGACGTATTGACCGGAATAACGGGCGGCCTATTGGCCCAGGGCATGCCTGCATTCGAGGCGGCCTCGGCGGCGGTTTGGCTCCATGGCGAGGCCGCTTGCGCATTCGGCATGGGGCTGATCGCGGAGGACCTGCCTGAGCAACTGCCGGGCGTCTATCGAGGCTTGTTTGGGTGAGGTCCTGCTGGCCGGCATACCGGCCTATTTTGTGGTGGCCTGTGCAGCTTAGATGATATAAGCGCGCCGGCGGCCGCCCTGCATGTCGCGGGCGTGGCGGAATTGGTAGACGCGCGGGACTTAGAATCCCGTGACGAAAGTCGTGGGGGTTCGAGCCCCTCCGCCCGCACCAGCCGGGCGGTTTCTCCAGAATTTGGCGCCAAAACTTGGCGGATATGCCGGAAACGGCGACGGACTTTGGTCCGAAAAATGGGCCGTGAAGAGTAGTGCCGATGGAAGTGACTGAAACCGCCGCAGCGGGGTTAAAGCGCGAATTTCGTGTCGTCGTTCCCGCGACCGATCTCGAAGCCAAGGTCAATGCCCGGCTCGACGATCTCAAAGGCCGCGTGCAACTTCGAGGCTTTCGCCCCGGCAAGGTGCCGGTCGCTCATCTCAAGCGCCTTTACGGCAAATCCGCCATGGCCGAGGTGATCGAAGCGGCCGTCCGCGAAGCCAATTCGCAGATAGTGAATGAGCGCGGTCTCAAATTGGCGACCGAGCCGAAAGTGGTCCTGCCGCCTGAGGAGGGCGCAGTCGAAGGCATCATCGCCGGCAAAGCTGATCTCGCTTACACGGTCGAGATGGAGATCGTGCCGCCGATCACCCTTACCGATTTCAAAACCATCAAGCTCGAGCGGCTTGCGGCTCCGGTCGAGGATGCCGAGATCGATCAGGCTTTGCAGGCTATCGCCGAGCAGAGCCGTCCCTTCAACGACAGCGCCGACGCGCCCGCAGCGCGGGGCGACCGTGTCACGATTTCGTTTCAAGGCAGCATTGACGGCGCGCCTTTCGAGGGCGGTTCGGGCGAAGACGTCGCCCTCGTGCTTGGATCGGGCCAGTTCATTCCGGGTTTTGAGGATCAGCTCGTCGGCATCAAGGCTGGAGAAAGCCGCACGGTGGATGTGAAATTTCCCGAAAGTTATCGCGTCGAGTCATTGGCCGGTAAAAATGCGGTGTTTTCGGTGACGGCAAAGAAGGTCGAAGCGCCGGGCTCGGTTACCCTTGACGATGAATTTGCCAAAGCGCTCGGACTGGAATCGCTCGCCAAGCTCCGTGACGCGGTTCGCGAGCGTCTCGAGCGCGAGCACGCGGGGACCTCACGGCAGAAAATTAAGCGCGCCTTGCTCGATCAGCTCGACGCGCGGCACAAATTCGATCCGCCGCCCACGCTCTTGGAAGAGGAGTTCAAGAACGTCTGGTCGACAATCGAGAACGACCTCAAGCAGCAAGGTCGTACCTTTGCCGATGAAGGAACCACCGAGGAAAAAGCGAGGGAGGAGTATCGCGCTATTGCGGAGCGTCGGGTGCGGCTCGGTCTTGTCCTCGCCGAGATCGGAGAGAAAAACAGCATCAAAGTAACGGATGAACAGCTGACCCAGGCGGTCGTCGCCCAAGCCAGGATGATGCCCGGCCAGGAGCAGCAGGTCTGGGACTATTATCGCAACAATCCGGCCGCTCTTGCCGCCGTGCGGGCGCCGCTATTTGAAGACAAAGTCGTCGATTTCCTGCTCGAACTGGCGGATGTCACCGACAAGCAGGTTTCCAGAGAGGAGCTGTTCAAGGAGGAGGAGGGCTAAGCTTGGCCGGAGCAGGGCGGGTCGATGTCTTGTCCCGCCGATTTCCGCGCATATCTGCGCTGGCGGAAAGGCGCTCCCTGTGTACAGGCTTCGACAAATTGGTCCGACTCAAGCCAGATTGAGCGAACCGGCTGCACGTGATCTGTTGAGACGCTAACCACATTCAGGCGAGCCAAATTAGGTGAACCATGCGCGATCCTAAGGACACCTACATGAACTACCTCGTCCCGATGGTGGTCGAACAGACCAACCGCGGCGAACGGGCCTACGACATCTATTCGCGGCTGTTGAAGGAAAGGATCATCTTCATCACCGGGCCGGTCGAGGACGGTATGGCTTCGCTGATTGTCGCGCAGCTTCTGTTTCTTGAGGCGGAGAACCCGAAAAAAGAAGTCTCCATGTACATCAATTCGCCCGGCGGGGTGGTGACCTCGGGCCTCGCGGTCTACGACACGATGCAGTTTATTCGGCCGCCGGTTTCGACTTTGTGCACGGGACAAGCCGCCTCCATGGGCTCGCTGTTACTCGCCGCGGGCGCCAAGGATTTGCGTTTTGCGTTGCCGAATGCGCGAATCATGGTGCATCAGCCATCCGGCGGGTTCCAAGGCCAGGCAACCGACATCATGCTGCACGCGCAAGAGATCTTGAACCTCAAGCGGCGCCTCAATGAAATCTACGTCAAACATACGGGACAGCCGCTCAAGAAGATCGAGGACGCCCTGGAACGCGACATGTTTCTGACGGCGGAAATGGCCAAGGATTTCGGCTTGATCGACAAAGTGATCGAGAAACGGCCGGAAGAACCCAGCCTCAAGGAGCCCCTCAAGGCCGAGCCCATCCTCAGGGGTGTCAGCTAGTCACGGCCCGCCGCCTCGAAATGGACCGATTCGGCCGCTGCTGATGTTAGTTCCAAGAGCTAGGTCAAGCGTTTTCTCGGACCTGTGATCTAGAAAACACAGTGGTGCAAAGTCGCGTTATCGTTAATGGATTCTTGATTGGCACGCCGTTAGCATGTCAGCTTGCGCCGGGGTGCTCGGCGTTGGCAACGTGGCGGCCGCAAGGATCGGCTGAAAAACAGCGTCGCGATGCTACAGAATGTTAGCGTAACGCGCCTTAGGATTTCTCGTTGAGGCGCCGCATACGCGGAGACGGAGATTGGAATGAGCAAGGTCGGCGGTGGCGATTCAAAGAATACGCTCTACTGCTCGTTCTGCGGCAAAAGCCAGCACGAAGTGCGCAAGCTCATTGCCGGCCCCACCGTATTCATCTGCGATGAGTGCGTTGAACTTTGCATGGACATTATTCGCGAGGAGAACAAGTCCTCGCTGGTGAAGTCGCGCGACGGAATTCCAACTCCGCGTGAAATCCGCAAGGTCCTCGACGACTACGTGATTGGCCAGGATCACGCCAAGAAGGTGCTGTCGGTCGCCGTCCACAATCACTACAAGCGGCTTAATCACCAGAGCAAACACAACGACGTCGAGCTGGCGAAGTCGAACATATTACTGATCGGCCCGACCGGCTCCGGCAAGACCTTGCTGGCGCAGACGCTAGCACGCATCCTCGATGTGCCGTTTACAATGGCGGATGCCACCACGCTGACGGAAGCCGGTTATGTCGGCGAGGATGTCGAGAACATCATTTTGAAATTGCTGCAATCGGCCGACTACAATGTCGAGCGCGCGCAGCGTGGTATCGTTTACATCGACGAGATCGACAAGATTTCGCGCAAATCCGACAATCCCTCGATTACGCGTGACGTCTCGGGCGAGGGCGTGCAGCAGGCGCTTCTCAAAATCATGGAAGGTACGATTGCGAGCGTGCCTCCGCAGGGCGGCCGCAAGCATCCGCAGCAGGAATTCCTGCAGGTCGACACCACGAATATTTTGTTCGTCTGCGGCGGCGCTTTCTCAGGGCTTGAGAAGATCATTTCGGCGCGCGGTCGTTCGACATCGATCGGCTTCGGCGCCAAGGTCATGGCGCCGGAGGATCGTAAGCAGGGCGAAATCTTCCGTGACGTCGAGCCCGAGGACCTGCTGAAGTATGGCCTGATCCCCGAATTCGTCGGCCGGCTTCCCGTGGTCGCGACATTGGAGGATCTCGACGAGGCCTCGCTCAAGCGCATCTTGACCGAGCCGAAGAACGCGCTCGTCAAGCAATATCAGCGCATGTTTGAAATGGAGACGGTCGATTTGACGCTCGCCGAAGAAGCGCTGGCGGCAATCGCCCGCAAGGCGATCGACCGCAAAACCGGCGCGCGCGGCCTGCGCTCGATTATGGAGAACATCCTGCTCGATACCATGTTCGAGCTGCCGAGCCTCGAGGGCGTCGAAGAGGTAGTGATCTCGCGCGAAGTGGTCGAAGGCAGCGCCCGGCCGCTCTATATCTACGCGGACCGCTCCGACCGCGCAGGGGATGCCGGCGGGGCGAGCGCCTGACGGGTGGGCGAATCCCGGACCCGCGATTCGCTGCGCGGCCCTTCGATCCGCTCCCGGCCTAGTCGGTTTTGTCCGAAAAAACAGCCTTTCTTGACTCGCTCGCTGGGCGACGCCACCTATAGTGTGGAAGCAATAGAAAGGTACGAGAAATCGCGTGGAATAGACCGGCTCGTGGACGAGTCATCGTGGTGATCGCCATCCCGGTCCTAGGGCAATCCGTAGCAGCAGCGCCATCGGCGGGCCGCGAATGGAGGTGCCAAAACAAAAAAGGAAGTGGGCAATGACAACAAGCGCCGCCAAACCTAAGCCGCTCCTAACCGACGAAAGCCGCGCCTATCCGGTGCTGCCACTGCGGGACATCGTTGTTTTCCCGCACATGATCGTTCCGCTCTTCGTCGGCCGCGAAAAGTCGATTAAGGCCCTCGAAGAAGTGATGCGTTCGGATACCTTCATTCTGCTGGCGACGCAGAAGAACGCCTCCGACGACGATCCGGCCACTGACGCCATTTACAATGTCGGCACGCTCGCGAGCGTGTTGCAGTTGCTCAAGCTGCCCGACGGCACCGTCAAAGTGCTGGTCGAGGGCGCCGCGCGCGCGCAGGTAACGAAATACACCGACCGCGAAGACTATTTCGAAGCCGAGGCCGTTGTGGTTGCCGACTCGTCTGGCGATCAGGTGGAAGCCGAGGCACTGGCGCGATCGGTCGTGAACGAGTTCGAAGGCTATGTGAAGCTGAACAAAAAGGTTTCGCCGGAAGTCATCGGCGTGGTTCAGCAGATCGAAGATTATGCCAAGCTGGCCGACACGGTCGCGTCGCATCTGGCCGTGAAAATTCCCGACAAGCAGTTGATCTTGGAGACGCCAATTGTCACCCAGCGCCTGGAGAAGGTGCTCGGCCTGATGGAGAGCGAGATCTCTGTCCTTCAGGTGGAAAAGCGCATCCGTACGCGGGTGAAGCGTCAGATGGAGAAGACGCAGCGCGAGTACTACCTCAACGAGCAGATGAAGGCGATCCAGAAGGAACTGGGCGACGAGGACGGCAAGGACGAACTCGCCGAACTCGAAGAAAAGATCAAGCACACCAAGCTTTCGAAAGAGGCGCGCGAGAAGGCGCAGCACGAGCTCAAGAAGCTGCGCCAGATGTCGCCGATGTCGGCGGAAGCAACCGTCGTGCGCAATTATCTTGACTGGCTGCTCTCGATTCCGTGGAACAAGAAGTCGAAGATCAAGAAGGACTTGATGCTCGCCCAGCAGATTCTCGATGCCGATCACTTTGGTCTCGAGAAGGTCAAGGAGCGCATCGTCGAATATCTCGCCGTGCAGCAGCGCGCCAACAAGCTGACCGGCCCGATCCTTTGTCTGGTCGGTCCGCCTGGCGTCGGTAAAACCTCGCTCGGCAAGTCGATAGCGAGAGCGACCGGACGCGAATTCGTCCGCGTTTCGCTCGGCGGCGTGCGCGATGAGGCCGAAATTCGCGGCCATCGGCGGACATATATCGGCTCGATGCCGGGCAAGATCATCCAATGCATGCGCAAGGCGAAGACCTCGAATCCGCTGTTCCTGCTCGACGAGGTCGACAAGATGGGCGCCGACTTCCGCGGCGATCCGTCATCGGCGCTGCTTGAAGTGCTCGATCCCGAGCAGAACCACACGTTCAACGACCACTATCTCGAGGTCGATTACGATCTGTCTCACGTGATGTTCATCACCACGGCGAATACGCTCAACATTCCGCCGCCGCTGATGGACCGTATGGAGATCATTCGCATCGCCGGCTACACCGAAGACGAGAAGTTGGAGATCGCGCGCAAACACCTGATCCCGCACGCGGTCGTCAAGCACGGCCTCGGACCCAAGGAATGGTCGATCGACGACGAAGCGCTGCTGACGATGATCCGCCGCTACACCCGTGAAGCGGGCGTCCGTAATCTTGAGCGCGAGCTCTCAACCTTGATCCGCAAGGCGGTCAAGGAGCTCACGATTTCGAAGAAGGAGTCGATCCAAGTCACGGATAAAGTGCTCGGCGAATATCTCGGCGTGCCGAAATTCCGCTTCGGTGAAGTGGAGGACGAGGATCAGGTCGGTGTGGTCACCGGCTTGGCCTGGACCGACGTCGGCGGCGAGTTGCTCACGATCGAAGCGGCCATGATGCCCGGCAAGGGCAAGATGACCGTGACCGGCAATCTGCGCGATGTCATGAAGGAGTCGATCTCCGCGGCGGCATCTTACGTCCGCATGCGGGCGGTGGCCTTCGGCATCGAGCCGCCCTCGTTCGACAAGCGCGACATCCACGTTCACGTGCCGGAAGGCGCAACGCCGAAAGACGGGCCTTCCGCCGGCGTCGCCATGGTGACGGCGATTGTCTCGGTGATGACCGGCATTCCGGTCCACCGCGATGTGGCGATGACCGGCGAGATCACCTTGCGCGGCCGCGTGCTGCCAATTGGCGGCTTGAAGGAGAAGCTGCTTGCGGCCCATCGCGGCGGCATCAAGACCGTGCTGATCCCCGAAGAGAACGCGAAGGACCTGGTCGAGATCAACGAGAGCATCAAGAGCGGCCTCGACATCTTGCCGGTGTCCCGGATGGATGAGGTTCTGGCACGCGCGCTCGTGCGCAAGCCGGAACCGATCGTCTGGGAGGAAACGGCGGCGAAGCCGGTCGATGTTCCTGAACCAGTGGTGGAGGAGGATTCGTCCGGTCTCACCGCGCACTAGCGCATGATCCCGATTACCGCGATCAAGGCGGCGCCGTTTGGCGCCGCCTTTTCGTTGGCAAGCCCGCTTGCGCAGTATCGGATTGGCCGATCCGCTCAGTTTCGCTAAAACCTTCCCCGGGGCGTCGCCGGCACCCGCCGCATCGGCGGGGGTCAGTAGCCGAGGCAAGCGCGTGCGAAATTCTACTCGTCTGATCGTCGGATCCGTCGGCGTTGCGGTGATGGGGGTACTTTCCGGCGCGGCCTTCGCCGACGATTTTCCGCTCGTCGGCAACTATACGCAAAACGTTGCCTGCAAGGGCGACGGCAGCGATCAAGCGATCGCCAAGGTCACGATCTCACCGCAGGAGATCATATCCAATGTTGGCGTCTGCACCATCTTGGACAAGAAAACGAACGGCCCCAGCATCTCGGCGCATGTCGAATGCAAATTCGCCGGCGGGCCGCTGATCGGCGACATCACCTTCACCCCAAAGCCCGACAATACGATAGAATTCATCGATCGCGACATGACCTACAAGGCGGTACTGTATCGCTGTCCGCAATAAGGTTCCGCCAGTTCGCCAGGTATCTCGAGGTATCGCTTATTTCTCGTCGAATGGAGTGCACGCATGAGTCACTATCGCGCCCTGCAAGCGGAGACGGTGAAATTTCGCGGCCATAACGGCGATGGGGGCGAGGCCTATTACGCCAGGCCGATCGCTGCGGGGAAGTATCCCGGCATTGTCGTGATTCATCATCTTCCCGGATGGGACGAATGGATCATGGAGGTTGTGCGCAAACTAGCCCACCACGGCTATGCGGCGATATCGCCGCATTTATATTTTCGCGAAGGATCGGATAGCCCGGACGACATCGGCGCGCGCGTGCGGGCGGCCGGTGGCGTCGCAGACTCGCAAATCATGGGCGATGTCGCCGGTGCAATGGCGTATCTGCGCGCGCAACCCAATGCTACGGGGAAAATCGGAGTGATCGGCTTTTGCTCCGGCGGTCGCCATTGCTATCTTGCGGCGTGCACGCTCTCCGGCATCGACGCCGCGGTAGATTGCTGGGGCGGCAATGTCATTGTCGACAATCCGAAGGATCTCAACGACAAGCGGCCAGTCGCGCCGATCGATCTGACCGAGAAGCTGAATTGCCCGCTATTGGGCATTTTCGGCAATGATGACGCCAATCCGACCGCCGATCAGGTGAACAGGACCGAGGCCGTGCTCAAACGCCTTGGCAAAAACTACGAATTCCACCGCTACAATGACGCCGGGCACGCGTTCTTCAATACGTGGCGCGACGCCTACCGGCCCGAACAAGCGCTGGATGGCTGGAAAAAGGTCTTTGCTTTTTCCGGGCGCCATCTGGCGACTGCGGCAACAAGCGTCGCCGCCGAGTGAGCGTGCAGACAAGAGACAAGGATTTAGGGTTATCGTCATGTGCAGCTACATCGTAGAAAAGACCGCTCTCATCGGTAGCGCCAAAGGCCGTAAAGGGTGGATGCGGATCGACACCGCCAATGTCTATTTCGATCATCCGTATTATTCGACGCTTGACCACGTTCTTGCGATCGACTTCACCAACGAAGGCGAGGGCGGACGCGACCGCGTGGCGGTCGAACTGAGCGCCGATTCCGCCCGCGCATTGGTGGCGCGCATCCTTGCCGCGCTCGCCAGCGGCGAAGCGGCACATGGCGGGCCGACGCAAGCCGCCGCAGATTCAGCCGTCGCGGCTTAATGCGGCGGGAGCAACGGCGCTTTCGGGCGTCAGAAGGGGGGACTGGGATGAGACTGGTCGTTTATTTGCTGGCGATCGTCTGCGCGATCGCCGCTATCGTATATTTCACCAAGGAGGCCGGCTCGTTGCCGCCCTTCATGCCTGGTTATGCAGCCGGCTCCGCCCGGATCCACACGACCCATGGTCTTGCCGCCGCAATCGCGGCGGTGGTTCTCTTTATCATCGGATGGGCCGTTGGCCGGTCGCGGGCGTGAGGTTGGCGCCCGTCGCTTTATTTGATCGCACCCTAACGGCGCGACCTATCGTTTGCCGCTATTTTTCTGCGCCAGCTTGCGTTGCACGCGCTCGTCGAAGCGCGAAACGCTGACGACGACACGCCTATGGGTCCCGCTGCCGATCGGCTCGAATTCGTCGCGCGCCGCCACCCGGAAAGTAATGGTGCGGCCTTGGACCTGCGAGACCTCCGCGGTTGCGGTGACTTGCAGTCCGACCGGCGTTGCCGCGGTATGCGTCACATCGAGCTGAATGCCCAAGCTCTGGTGCCCAGACGGAAGCAGGTGTTCGACCGCGGCGAGCGCCGCCGCTTCGATGAGATTGATCATTACCGGCGTCGCCAGTACCGCGATTCTGCCTGAGCCGACGAAGGGCGCGGTATGTTCCGGCCCGACCACGATTTCAGCTGTGCCGGTGAGGCCGGGAACGATCCGGTCGAGGAAGGCGCGGCCGCTGTCGGGCGAAGACATCCGGTTTTATAGCGCCATTTCGCGGGATCGTGCCAAGCGATTGCCCTGTTGTGCTATCATGGCGATGCAACAGCCCGGGGGTTAAAACATGTCTCGTTACGCGCTTTTGGCAGCCGCTCTGATCGTGTTCGTGCCAGCGGGGCCGTGTTTCGCGGTCGATGCGAAGCAGAAAATGGCAACGTGCAAATTCGGCGCGGACGACCAGCGACTGCAAGGCGCGGCGCGCAACGCTTTCCTCAAGAAGTGCATGGCGAATCGCGACGATCCGCGCGGCCCGGCTTCTGGAGGGGGCGTCGCGCCCAAGCAATGAAGCATGATCCCGAAAAAGCCTGCCCCGGACTTGATCCGGGGTGGATGCCGGTTTTCGGAAAGATCATGCGCAAACGACAATACTAAAGCAAAATTGCATAATGCCATTTTGCTTTAGCGCATGCACAATTAGCGTCTCCGCATGAACCTGCCGCCACTGCGCACGCTATTTTTCGAGGATCTATCGGTCGGCATGACCGAGACGCTGGAAAAGACCGTGTCGGCCTCGGACGTGGTCGGCTTTGCGCAGCTTACCGGCGATCGCAATCCCATCCATCTTTCCGAACACTTCGCGGCACGCACGTCATTCGGCAAGCGCATCGCGCACGGGCTTTATACGGCGAGTTTGATTTCCGCTGTGCTTGGTACGCGGCTTCCGGGGCCGGGCGCGATCTATATTTCGCAGACGCTGAATTTCCGCGCGCCGGTGAAGATCGGCGACACCGTCGTGGTCACGGTGACGGTGCGCGAGCTTATTGTGGAAAAATCGCGCGCGCGGCTGTCGTGCATTTGCGCCGTCGACGGCGAGGTGGTGCTGGACGGCGAGGCGCTGGTCAAAGTTCCGAGCGAGAAGACGGCCAAGGGCAAACGGCCGGTGATTAAGTTGTAGTGATCTTACATTTATCAGATCGTCGCCACCGGGCTTGACCCGGCGGCCCATGCTGAATCGATGAAAATTCGGGCACGCCGCATGGATTACCGGCATAGGCGAGCGAAGCGACGCCGTTCTACGAACGGCTATGCCCGGCAATGACGACGTCAAGAAAAAATGTGGCGAGATTGAGCAGCACCTCTCATGAAACGCGCGAAACCAAAACTGCGAGCGAATCCGCCACTGCCGCGCGCACCGCGCCGGCCACTGCTGGTCATCGACGGCGATTCTTTCGCGCATCGCGCCTATCATGCGCTGCCAAAGAATATCCTGCGCGACGGCGGCCATCCCGCCGGCGCCATTCTCGGCTTTGCCAATCGCTTAGTGCAGCTTTATCGCACCGAACGGCCGCGTGCGGTGCTGGTCGGCTGGGACACGCTTGAGGCGGCTACCTATCGCCACGACGCCTTTGCCGCTTATCAAAGCGGTCGCGAATTCGACGATGATCTGGTCGAGCAGCTTGCGCTCATTCCTAAATTCGTCGCCGCCTGCGGTTTCGCCAATGCCAAGCGTGCCGGCTATGAGGCCGACGATTTTCTCGCCGCCGCCGCGAGCGCCGAGGAGCGGCGTGGCGGCGCCGTGCTGGTGGCGAGCGGCGATCGCGACGCGTTTCAGCTTGCCTCGGCGCGGACGACGATCCTTTATCCGGTGCGCGCCGGCGAAATGGCGCGCATCGGTCCCGAGCAGGTGCGTGAACGCTACGGCGTCGAACCCCACCAGGTGCCGGATTTCATCGCGCTGCGCGGCGATCCATCCGACAAGTTGCCCGGCGCGCCGAGCGTCGGCGCGCTCGGGGCGGCGGCTTTGCTCCGCCGCCATGGCAGCCTCGCCGCAATCCTCAAAGCCGGACGCTTTGCGCGCATAGCCGATGATCTGCGGCTCTATCGCGCCATCGCCACCATGAACAAGAAAGCGCCACTGCCGAGCTTGGCCCGGCAGAGGCCGACCTTCGCCAAGGCCGCCGCACTGGCGCGCAAATGGCAGCTTCGGCAATTGGCGGGGAGGTTGGAGGAGATGGCAAAAACAGTCCCTACGGCGTAGGCCAGTCGCCGATATGATCAGCCTGCTATACTCGTCGGCCGGGAGGCCATCATGTTCGAACGGGATGAAGTGCTCCAAGACCTGCATGGACGTTTGGTCTCAGCGGGAATTAATCCGCGCGATCCGAAGGTGCAGGCAATCTGCGATGTCGTGAACACGTTCTACGCCGAGAAGACCCGCCAAGTGCTGGAGCAGATGCAGGCGGTGCTGAGCAAGATCGAGACGTAGAGTTTACTTCGTCGTCTCCTCGGCGATTGCGGCCAGCACCTTTGTCATCGCGGAAACGGCAGCTGCGCTCGCCGGGCCAAGCCCAGCCCGCGCCGCGATCCATTCGGGGGCGTTATAGCTAAGCCAAACCTTGCCCTCAGCATCCCGCCAGACCAGCGCTTTGAGTGGCAGGTCGATCCCGGCTCGCTGCTGGTCTTGCATCAGGACCGTGCCGCCCTTGGGATTGCCAAACAACACCACTTCGGTCGGACGCAACGGCATGCCCACCACTGCGGCATTGGCGGCGTGATCGATGCGGGCGAAGACCGTGAGGTCGCGCTTTTCGAGCGCGGCGAGAAGGCGCGCCATGGTTTCGGGCGCCGAATGGCGGCTGGCGACCGAGACGACTCCCTCTTGCGCCATGGCGCTATCCCGTTAGCCGTTTAGTTTGCCCTCTCCCCATTGGGGAGGGGAGGAAGAATCAGCGCGACTGCCGATGTTCCGCGAGCGCGCTCCCGAACGCTTCGAACAATTTGCGATTCACCGGATTGTGCTGCGCGTCGTATTCGGCGTGCCATTGCACGCCGAGCGCGAAACCCGGCGCCTCGGCGACGCGGATCGCCTCGATCGTGCCGTCATCGGCCACGCCTTCGACCACGATGCGGTTGCCCGGCTCGAGGATGCCCTGGCCGTGCAGCGAATTGACCCGGATGCACTCGGCGCCCAGTAACTTCGCAAATACCCCGCCGGGCGTCAGCCGCACATCGTGGCGTTCGGCAAAAACCACCTGCACGTCGGGGTGGAATTCGCCGTTCGGCAGCCGCGGCGCACGGTGATTGATGCGGCCGGGCAGTTCCCGGATTTCCGGATGCAGCGAGCCGCCATAGGCGACGTTCATCTCCTGAAAGCCGCGGCAGATGCCGAACAGCGGCACGCCGCGCGCAACACAGGCTTCGACCAGGGCAAGGGCCATCGCGTCGCGGGCATGGTCGTAGGGCTCGCTGCTCGGGTGGGCATCGTGGCCGAACAGGCTCGGATGCACATTGGCGCGCGCGCCGGTCAGCAGAATGCCGTCGACGGTGTCAAGAAGTGCGTCGATGTCGGTGATCTCGGGCGAGCCGGCAAACACCAGCGGCAGGGCGCCGGCGGCGTCGGCAACGGCGCGCAGATTGCGCTCGCCCACACGCTGGGCGGGGAACTTGCCCTCCATCAGATGCAAGCTGCCGATCACGCCGACGACCGGTTTTCTGCGGGTCACCTTACGGCCCTCAGCCCTGCGCTGCCACGATGACTTGGAATATCACCCGGGGGCAGGGGTTGAGAAGATCGTCTTTCGCAAGCGTGCCAAGTGCCCAGCCGCTTTGCGCTATCCTGCTTGGCTGGGCGCTGCTTGGCTGGGCGCTTCTTCGCTATCAGCGAAAGCGGTCGTCAGCTTTTTCCGGCCGCGGCTTTGATCCAAGCCCGCTGCCGCGGTGAAAGCGGCGCGTGTGGCGTCGTCGGCGAAGACGCGGGAGGGAAGAGTAAGTCCCTGCGCACCGAAACGGACAGTGACTATTCTGCCCAGATCCTCGACAGCTTTTACTGCACGCCACGCCAGTTGGACCTCGATCGTCTCGCTTCGGTAACAAATCCCGGTCGGTGTGAACGAATAATTCCACGTTCCACCACGCTGATCCGTGCGAATAAACTTACGAAAATAGGCCCGCGTGACAAAATAGTAGCCGGACACGCCGGTCAGAAAGGCGAAGTACGCCGTGTACAGCACCGGGCGTACTGCCGAAGACTCGACCCAGCCGAGCTTGAAAGCTCCGAACACCACGAGGCCAAGGAGCAAAATCGCTGCGAGCAGAATGCCGAAGGCGGGGCCCTCGCTTTGGGCGCGCGCATATCGCCCGGCCATCATCTTGCTATAGGTCCGGAGCTCCTGATCGCGGTAACTGACAACAAAATAGAATTCTGCTTGGTTCGATGCGTCGTCCAAGGCGCGCTCTCAGCCGTCCGTGTGACCGTGCAACGATATCACAGATACATAAATCGATGCGACGAGAGTCTCCGGAGGGTGTTTCAATTTCTCCAATGAAATGAGCGACCAGCTGCGCTCTTTCAGGTCTTGATGCAATGCGGAATTGCTTGTTTCGGTCTCGGCCTCTGGTCCAGATCTGACCGAGGGGTCCATTCCAGAGGTAGGCAGCGCATTCACTCCGCCGCCTCGACGCGCTTATTCTTGCCGCCCCCGCGCGCGCGGCGAGCCAGTACTGGCTTCAAGAACGCGCCGGTATAACTAACGGGAATCCGCGCGATGTCGTCGGGCGTGCCGACGGCGACAATCTCGCCGCCGCCGTCGCCGCCTTCGGGTCCGAGGTCGATGATCCAGTCCGCGGTCTTGATCACTTCCAGATTGTGCTCGATCACGACGACGGTGTTGCCGGTCTCGACCAGCTCGTGCAGCACGTCGAGCAGCTTTGCCACATCGTGAAAATGCAAACCCGTGGTCGGCTCATCGAGGATGTAAAGCGTGCGTCCGGTGGCGCGTTTCGACAATTCCTTGGCGAGCTTGACGCGCTGCGCCTCGCCGCCCGACAGCGTGGTCGCCTGCTGACCGACATGGATGTAATCGAGGCCGACACGGTGCAGGAGTTTTAGCGGTTCGCGCACCCGCGGCACCGCCTTGAAGAAGTCCAGCGCCTCCTCGACTGTCATGTCGAGCACGTCGGCGATCGATTTGCCGCGGAACAGGATTTCTAGCGTCTCGCGGTTGTAGCGCTTGCCCTTGCAGACGTCGCAAGTGACATAGACGTCGGGCAAAAAGTGCATCTCGATACGGATCACACCGTCGCCCTGACACGCCTCGCAGCGGCCGCCCTTGACGTTGAACGAGAAGCGGCCCGGTTCGTAGCCCCGGGCGCGCAATTCTGGCAGGCCGGCGAACCATTCGCGGATCGGCGTGAACGCGCCGGTATAGGTCGCCGGATTGGACCGCGGCGTGCGGCCGATCGGCGACTGGTCGATGTCGATGATCTTGTCGAGATGCTCGACGCCTTCGATGCGGTCGTACGGGGCAGGGGCCTCGTTGGCATTGTTGAGCCGCCGCGCCAGGGCCTTGTAAAGCGTATCGACCAACAGCGTGGATTTGCCGCCGCCGGACACGCCGGTGACGCAGGTGAAGAGACCAAGCGGTATTTCGGCGGTGATGTTTTTGAGATTGTTGCCGCGCGCGCCGATGATCTTCAGCGTGCGGCTCGGATTTCTCGGTCGCCGCTCGGGAATGGGCACGACCAGTTCGCCGGACAAATATTTTCCGGTCCAGGATTGCGGCGCGGCAATGAGATCGTCGATCTTGCCTTGCGCGACGATGTGGCCGCCGTGAATGCCGGCGCCCGGTCCGATATCGAGCACATGATCGGCGGCGCGGATCGCGTCCTCGTCGTGCTCGACGACGATCACGGTGTTGCCGAGGTCGCGAAGTCGTTTCAGGGTTTCCAGAAGCCGCGCATTGTCGCGCTGGTGCAGCCCGATCGACGGCTCGTCGAGGACGTAGAGCACGCCAGTCAGCCCGGAGCCGATCTGCGACGCGAGCCGGATGCGCTGGCTCTCGCCGCCGGACAGCGTGCCGGAGGGGCGCGCCAGCGTCAGATATTCCAGTCCGACATCGACCAGGAATTTGAGCCGCTCGCGGATTTCCTTGAGCACCCGGACCGCGATTTCGTTCTGCTTGGTGGTCAGCCGCTGGGGTAGCTCAGTGAACCACTTGGCTGCGCCTTTAACCGACATATCGGAGACTTCGCCGATATGCAGCCTGCCGACTTTCACGCACAGAGCTTCGGGCTTGAGCCGATAGCCTTTACAGGCGTCGCACGGCACGTCGGTGAAATAGCGCGCGATCTCCTCGCGCGCCCAGTCGCTATCAGTCTCGCGGTAGCGCCGCTCGAGATTGGTAATGACGCCTTCGAACGGCCGGCGCGTGTCATAGGCGCGCAGGCCGTCGTCGTAGGAAAAGCGGATTTCGGTGTCGCCTGAACCGTAAAGGATTGCGTCTTGCGTCTTCTTCGGCAGGTCCTTCCACTTGGTGTCCAGCGTGAAGCGGTAATGTTTGCCGAGTGCCTGCAGCGTCTGTGTGTAGTAGGGCGAACTCGATTTCGCCCACGGCGATATGGCGCCGCGGCGCAGCGTCCGGTCCTTGTCGGGAATGACCAGATCGGAATCGATGTGCTGCTCGACGCCGAGCCCGCCGCATTTCGGACAGGCGCCGAACGGATTGTTGAACGAGAAGAGCCGCGGCTCGATCTCGGGAATGGTGAAGCCGGAAACCGGGCAGGCGAATTTTTCCGAAAAAACGAGCCGGCGCGCATCGGCCGCTGCTGCTGTTGCGAGCTTGGTCTTTTTTTGCCCCTCCCCTGAAAGGGGAGGGTCGGCGCGCAGCGCCGGGGAGGGGTCGACTTGCCTCTGCGGACCCCCACCCGAACGCTTCGCGTTCGACCTCCCCCTTTCAGGGGGAGGTGAATTCTCCTGTGCCGGCGTATCCGCCAGCTCCGCTACCGCCAGTCCGTCGGCGAGCTTGAGCGCCTGCTCCAGCAAGTCCGCGAGCCGCGTTGCAATGTCGGGACGAACCACCAGCCGGTCGACCACGACGTCGATGTCATGGGTGAACTTCTTGTCGAGCGCCGGCGCCTCGGCAATCTCGTAGAACTTGCCGTCGATTTTGACGCGTTGATATCCCTTCTTCATAAACTCGGCGAGTTCCTTGCGGTACTCGCCCTTTCTGCCGCGCACCACCGGCGCCAACAAATAAAGCCGCGTACCTTCGGGTAGCGTCATGATGCGATCGACCATCTGCGAAATGGTCTGGCTCTCGATCGGCAATCCGGTGGCCGGCGAATAGGGCACGCCGACGCGCGCCCACAATAGCCGCATGTAATCGTAGATCTCGGTGACCGTGCCGACCGTCGAACGCGGATTGCGCGAGGTGGTTTTCTGCTCAATAGATATGGCAGGCGACAGGCCGTCGATCTGATCGAGGTCCGGCTTCTGCATCATTTCCAGGAACTGCCGCGCGTAAGCAGAAAGGCTTTCGACATAGCGGCGCTGGCCTTCGGCATAGATCGTGTCGAAAGCGAGCGACGATTTTCCCGAACCGGACAGCCCGGTGAAGACCACCAAGCGATCGCGCGGAATGTCGAGATCGATGTTCTTGAGATTGTGTTCGCGGGCGCCGCGGATCGCGATGACGCGGCGATCCTCTGCGCCGCCCCGACCGGGGCGACCGCTCTGCGCTTTGGCGGCTTTGTCGAACAGGTCGTTCATTGCGGTCGTCCGTTCGTCGCAAAATTTATCCTGAAAGCAGTCTGGACTTCCTGCTTGTCGCGGCGCCGCGATCGGCAGATGCGGCCGCCCGGATTGCGGGAACGAGCGGATATGGAACCCGCCAGCTGTATCAGGTGCTGGACCGAACATAGTGAGAACGGCTGACGTTTGCCAGCGCGTGAATGGTGCTATTCCCGGGAAAAATCGTTGCGGCCTGCGCAGCTCTGCGCTGCCGATTAAAACCCCTGCGGGATCGCGCGTTAGCTACGGCTTGGGGCCGCCCGACCAATTGAACTTGTAATTGAGGCCAACGATGATCGTGTGGAGGTTGGAGCTTACGCCGACCGGGGTAATGGTGTTGAAATTGTAGTTCTTGCTGCCGAAGTCGTAGAAATCATACTCAATCTTGCCGGAGAGATTTTCTACTAGCCCGAATTCGATGCCGGCGCCGACGGTGAAACCGGTCCTATTGTCAGTGAAGACTTGAGTTGCAGCAGTAATAGCCCCGGCAGTGGTAAGAAGATCCTCGGTATAGGAAACGCGCATCCACGCCCCGCCGGCTTTGGCGTAAAATAGCCAATCGTTCGCGGCGTAACCAACCCGTCCGGTCAGGGCGGCAAACCACTGAGCTTGAGAGGTGAAGCGTTCCGACGCAACGGGTGTTGTTATTCCGAGCGCACAACCACCTGTGCATCCGATCAAGGTATTTCCGTTGATCGCCGAATCGGTCCACGAAGCTTCCACGCCGACAACCCAGGGTACAAATTCATAATTGGCGCCGACCTGGGCGCCACCGATGACCCCGGCCGGCCGTAGATTACCTGTGTTCGCTAAATTGAAGCCGCCCGTCGAGACGCCATTTTGGCTCACGGAATCAACCAGCATTCCACCGCCGACATGGCCGCCCAAATAGATGCCGGTCCAGTCATAGATCGCGGGCGGTAGGGGCGGGTAGTAGGACCGGCTCGGAACGCCCATATCGGCGGCCTGCGCAGGCACCGCCGTGAGCGCAAATCCGCAAAGCACGAAGCTTCCGATCGCGGTCGCCAAGGACCGCCCCGACGACGCCGATAATCGGCCAATTGACCTCATTCACGCACCCTCAAAGGCACGAGGTGACCCCGGCTCACTGGTAGGCAAAGTACAATGCTTCTGCGAACTTAGGAATAGTGCAAAAAAACAACAGCCAGCCGGAATGTTGGGCACGTCAGATCAGTGGAATTTGTAGTCCAGGCCGAGCCGAATCATGCTGGTTGAGAATTTCACCGTGTCGCTCGGCGAGCCACCCGGATCGGCGCCGCAAGCGGCAGGGCTGCTGCAGGTGGTGTTTCCCAACTTCAAGTAGAGATACTCGATCCTCGCGGTCAGGTTCTCGGTGAAAGCTGCTTCTAGGCCGGCGCCGGCCGTCCAGCCACCTTTGGTCGTTCGCTGGAAGTTGCCGCTTTGCCCTGGTGCAACGTCACCAAGTGCGCCGCCAGCTGTGCCATAGAATAGTACGCGATCAGCGGCATAACCCAGACGGGCGCGGGCGGTGGAAAACCAGAAATTTTTGGTTTCGCACTGCGTCCCAACGCTGCAGAACGCGCTGGATGTTTTGCCATCAATAAAGGAGCCGTCGAAATCGGCCTCGGCGCCGAAGACAAACGAGTCGGCCTGGAAATTGGCCCCGATCGTGGCGCCGGCGAGGAAACCCCTGAGATTGAAATTACCGGTCGTGCCACCGGGATCGAGGGGGTCGCTCCAATTGCTCGTGCCGAAGCCGTAGCCGAGATTGAAGCCGAAATAGACGCCGCCCCAATTGTAGACGGGCGAAACGGGAGGAACATACGCGGCCGGGGCGCGCGGCGGCGCCGGCAGGGCCGGAGGTGGAAGATCGGACGCAAGTCCCTGGCCTGCTGCGGCAAATGCCAAAGCTCCAGCCAGTAACCAGCGCTTCATGCGACCCCTCTAACGGCGCCCCGAGCGATTTCCCCACAACTCGCGAATAAGTAGCTGATGCACCAGTGGAAAGATGTAACGCAAAAGCCACAGGCGATGGTTTTCTACACGCTCTGGTTAACATGGAGGACGTCTCACACGTAATGTGAGAATCACTCATCTCACGTTGCGTGAAGAGTGACTACGACGCTCTGCGCACGAACCCGCCTTGTGCCAAGGCGGAAAATCTTTTAGAACAAATCAGGAACTGACGTTTCATCAATGGTGAAGTAAGTGCGCGTGTGGAAAGCGGGGTTCATTTGTGTAAACGGAGCGCACGGGACTACCGTTCGGAACCTTCGGCTGCCAACTTGACTGATGCCTGATCGAGTGGTGTGCGCGGAGCTAATGGGCCGGGAAATGAGCGGAGTAGGACGATGGCGGGAAGCGTGAACAAGGTCATTCTGATCGGCAATCTGGGTGCCGATCCGGAAATTCGTCGCACTCAGGATGGCCGGCCGATCGCCAATCTGCGGCTCGCGACTTCCGATTCGTGGCGCGACAAGGCAACCGGGGAGCGACGGGAGAAGACCGAGTGGCACCGCGTCGTGATCTTCAATGAAAACCTGTGCCGCATCGCCGAGCAGTACCTGAAAAAGGGCTCCAAGGTTTACATTGAAGGGGCCTTGCAAACGCGCAAGTGGCAAGACCAGTCGGGTCAGGATCGCTACTCGACCGAGGTCGTGCTGCAGGGATTTCGCGGCGAGCTGACATTGCTTGATCGCGCCGGATCGTCGTCGGGCGATGCTGGATCGGATGGGAACGGCGAATTCGGCTCGCCCGGCCCGACCCGCAAGGCCGCTGTTGCGGCGGCCGGATCGCCCCGCGGCGATATGGACGACGAAATTCCATTCTGAGCGCAGCTGAGTTGCCGCTGCGCGGGCGCTCTGCCGATTTGCGCGGTTGTTTCTCTGCTGCCCCGAACGCGAGCCGTTGAACGACGCGACGATGCTCGATCTCATTCTAGCGCTCAAATTTGTGCATGTGCTCGCTGCCGCAACGATGTTCGGCGCCTGGCTCTGCCTGGCCATTGTCATGCTGCTCGGCCACCGCTCGGGTAATCCATCCGTTGTTGCCGTAACAACGCAATTCGTCGTCAACGTTGAAAAAATGGTCATGGCGCCTGCCATTGCCGCACAGCCGGTGTCAGGATTTCCGCTCGCCTGGGCGATCGGCCTTTCGCCGATCAATGAATTCTGGATCGTGGTGTCGCTTGGGCTGTTTATGGTCGCAGTAGCGTGCTGGCTTGCGGCTTTTCGCATCGAGACTCGTGTCCGCAGGTTGAGCCGGCAGTCGGCATTCAATGCCGTTGCGTTGCCAGACGATTATCGCCGCATGTTCCACGCCTGGTCCGCACTCGCAGCCGCCGGGCTACTGGCGACCACTGCAATTTTTGCTTTGATGATTTGGCAACCGCGGCTCGACTGAGCACGGCCGGGCGATCTATCCGCCCAAAATAGCGCGCACGCCGTCAACCACATATTGCACGGCTAAGGCGGCCAGTAGGACGCCGAGCAGACGCGACAGCACGATATTGCCGGTCATGCCAAGAAGCTCGCTGATGCGCTCGGCGAAAAAGAACGCGGCGACACAGCATGCGGCCACCAGCGCGACCACGACCAGTAGGCTCACGATCATCAGCCAATTGCCATGAGCATGTCCGGCCAGCAAAACCGTCGCTGTGATTGCGCCAGGGCCGGCGAGAAGCGGAATCGCGAGCGGAAAGGCGGCGACATTGCGCACATGCTCTTCGACGGCCTGCTCGGCGGCTTCGCCTTCCCGCCGAATGCGAACGCCAAACACCATTTCCGAGGCGATTGAAAACAACAGTAGTCCGCCGGCAATCCGGAATGCGGCGAGCGAAATTTGCAGCGTCTCGAGGAGCCAATCGCCGATCAAAGTCGAGCCGGCGAGGATGACGCCGGCGATAATACTTGCGCGCACTGCGACGAGGCGGCGGGCGGTGCGCGGCAGCCCGTCGGTCACGGCGAGAAAAGTCGGCGTCAGTCCGACCGGGTCAACCACGACGAACAAAGTTAAGAAAGCCGAGATGGCATAATCAAAAGGCATTATTCGAACTCAACGGAATGGAGCCAAAGCGCGCCCTGCTTGCCGTTTATGTGGGGATTTAACGGCGCGGATGCGGGCAAATCTCCACCTGTTTCGAGGTGGAGATTTGCCCGTTTTGCCCGGTCTGCTGCGCGCAATTTCCCCGGCCCTCGGCAAGGCCAAAACACATTGCCTAGCGCATTGAAATAACACACGAAAACTCCATATTTCGAAAACCGATATGAGTGGCCTTGCTAGGCTCGATCGGCTATAAAAATACGCGTCCGATTCGTCAGGATTTTAGCCTTGTCAGAGCAGGATAGTGGGCCGCCAAATGACGGCGGCAACGGCGGTGCGCCGTCTGATATTCGCCCCGTGTCAATCACGGAGGAGATGAAGAAGAGCTACCTCGATTACGCCATGAGCGTGATCGTGGCGCGTGCATTGCCGGATGCGCGCGACGGGCTCAAACCGGTGCATCGACGTATCCTCTATTCAATGCACGAGAACGGCTACGAGTGGAACAAGCCGTACCGGAAATCCGCGCGCATCGTCGGCGACGTCATCGGTAAATATCACCCGCACGGCGATCAGGCGGTCTACGACGCGCTCGTTCGCATGGCGCAGGATTTTTCGATGCGCCTGCCGTTAATCGACGGGCAGGGGAACTTCGGCTCGGTTGACGGCGATGCGCCGGCGGCCATGAGGTACACCGAGGTGCGGCTGGAGCGCGTGGCCGGCACACTGGTGGAGGACCTCGACAAGGATACCGTCGATTTCCAGCCCAATTACGACGGCTCGGAGCGAGAACCCGCGGTCTTGCCGGCGCGCTTTCCCAATCTTCTGGTCAATGGCGCGGGCGGCATCGCAGTCGGGATGGCGACTAATATTCCGCCGCACAACCTTGGTGAGGTCGTCGACGCCTGCACCGCGCTAATCGACGATCCGGCACTCTCGATCGACGATCTCATTGCGATCGTGCCCGGTCCAGATTTTCCGACCGGCGGCATTATTCTCGGCCGGCAGGGCATCCGTGCCGCTTACCATCTCGGCCGCGGCTCCATCGTGATGCGCGGAAAAGTGGAGTTCGAGACCTTGCGCGGAGAGCGCGAGGCCATCGTCGTGAGCGAAATTCCCTACCAGGTCAACAAAGCGCATCTGGTGGAGCGCATCGGCGAATTGGTGCGCGACAAGAAAATCGAAGGAATCACAGCGCTGCGCGACGAATCCGACCGTCACGGCTATCGCGTCGTCGTCGAATTGCGACGCGATGCCGTGCCCGACGTGGTGCTCAACCAGCTGTATCGTTTTACGGCGCTGCAATCCTCGTTCGGCGCCAACATGGTCGCGCTTGAGGGCGGCCGTCCATTGGTGATGAACCTGAAGGATTTACTGACCTCCTTCATCGCCTTCCGCGAACAAGTCGTTTATCGACGCACCAAGCATCTTCTCGGCAAGGCACGCGATCGCGCCCACGTGCTGGTCGGGCTTGCCATTGCCGTCGCTAATATCGACGCGGTGATTAAGCTGATCCGGGGCGCCAAGGACGCCAATGAAGCGCGAGACCAACTGATGGGCCGCGATTGGCCGGCCCGCGATGTCGCCGCGATGGTCACCTTGATCGACGATCCGCGCCACGTTGTTTCGCGCGAAAGCACAACCCGACTATCGGCGGAACAGGCTAAGGCGATTCTGGACCTGCGCCTGCAGCGGTTGACCGCGCTTGGACGCGACGAGATCAAGGCCGAGCTCGATAAGCTTGCCGAAGAGATCGCCGACTACCTCGATGTGCTGCGCTCGCGCGCCCGCATCCAGACGATCGTCAAACAGGAGCTCGCCGCGATCAAAAACGAATTCGCCACGCCGCGGCGCACCGTGATCCTCGATCAAGAAGGCGAGATGGAGGACGAGGACCTGATCCAGCGTGAGGACATGGTCGTCACCGTCTCGCATGCGGGCTACGTCAAGCGCGTACCGTTGTCGACCTATCGGTCGCAAAAGCGCGGCGGCAAGGGGCGTGCCGGCATGCAGACGCGCGATGAGGATTTCGTGACGCGCCTGTTCGTTGCCTCGACTCACACGCCGGTGCTGTTCTTCTCGTCGCGCGGTCAGGTCTACAAGGAAAAAGTCTGGCGCCTGCCACAGGCGGCGCCGCAAGCGCGGGGCAAGGCGTTGATCAACATTCTGCCGCTCGAGCAGGGCGAAAACATCACGACGATCATGCCGCTGCCAGAAGACGAGAGCACGTGGGTCAAGCTTGACGTGATGTTCGCGACGACGCGCGGCACCGTACGACGCAACAAACTGTCGGATTTCGCCGATGTACGGCGGTCCGGGATCATCGCGATGAAGCTCGATGAAGGCGACGCCATCGTCGATGTGCAGATTTGCACCGAGAACGACGACGTGCTGCTCACATCGGCTGCCGGTCAATGCATACGCTTTGCGGTGAACGACGTGCGCGTTTTCCAGGGGCGCACGTCCATGGGCGTGCGTGGAATCAATCTCGGTGACGGCGAAAAGGTCATTTCGCTCTCGATCCTGCGTCATGTCGACGTCACGGCCGAAGAGCGCGCGGCCTATTTGAAGCGCGCCAGCGCGGTGCGGCGCGGCGGCAACGGCAACGGCGACGACAGCGGCCTGGATCCAGAGGAGGCCGAGGGCGCGATCGAGCTTGGCGAGAGCCGTTACGTCGAAATGTCCGCAGCCGAGCAGTTCGTGCTCACGATTTCGGAAAAGGGCTTCGGCAAGCGCACCTCCTCCTACGAGTACCGCACCACCGGGCGCGGCGGCAAAGGCATCGTCGCCATGGCGATTACCGAAAAGAACGGCCGGCTGGTGGCGTCTTTCCCTGTCGAGGAAAGCGATCAGATCATGCTGGTCACCGATGGCGGCCAGCTCATCCGTTGCCCGGTAGACGGCATCCGCATCGCCGGTCGCGCCACGCAAGGCGTTATCGTGTTCTCCACGGCTGAAAGTGAACGTGTCGCCTCGGTCGAACGGTTGACGGAGGAAACCCAGGAGAACGGCGGCGAATGACGGGTGAACATTCGGCCGAGCGCTGGAAGCACGATGGCATTCGCGTCATCCCGGGCGATCAGCTCGATACCAACGTGCCGTCGACGCGAGGTATGGATCGCAAGGCGGCGATCAACTTCGCTCGCGCCGGCGCAAAGAAGTTGTGGGCAGGCACGGTAACGATCAAGCCGGATGCGAAGACCGGAGCTCACCACCACGGCCATCTGGAAAGCATCATTTATGTGGTGCGCGGCAAGGCCCGCATGCGCTGGGGCGAGCGACTGGAATTTACTGCCGAGGCCAATCCGGGCGATTTTATTTTTATTCCGCCCTACGTGCCGCATCAGGAAATCAACGCCAGTCCTGATCGAATCCTGGAATGCGTCCTGGTGCGCAGCGACGGCGAAGCGATCGCGATCAATCTCGATATCGAGCCGGTGGAGAAACCGGAGACGGTCTTGTGGGTCGACCCAATTCACCGCGATCAAAGCGAAAGAAAATAAACTTCGTACAGAGGTAGCGCTCACCGCGTGGACATTCAGAGCCCGGAGTGCGGATATGGCAAATCCGCCGGTTGATTTTCGACTTCTGGCAGGCGCTGGCGTTCCTGCGCGCGACTTCAAGGCTGGCGATGTCATCTTCAGGCAAGGTGACCCGGCGCAGGAATTGTTCATTATTCAGAGCGGCGAGGTCGAAATTCGTCTCGGCAATCGTGTGCTCGAGACGTTACCTCAATACAGCATTTTCGGAGAAATGGCCCTGATCGACAACGCGCCGCGTAGCGCGACAGCAATTGCCGCCAGCGACGCCAAGCTGGTTCCGGTCAGCGAGAAGCAGTTTTTGTTTCTGATCAGCAATACGCCCTATTTCGCGCTCAATGTAATGCGCATTATGGCACGGCGTTTGCGCGCAGCGAACACCGCCCTGTAGTTACGCGACGGCTGATTCGCCGTCTCCTAAAGCCGCCGTGCAGTTTTTATCAAAACGCAAGTGGGAGCCTCACCATGGTAACGCCGCTGGCGCTTGGCGAGATCACCATCCATCCGGTGGTCGAGCAGCAGGGAGCGTTTTTTGACGCACTGAGTTTCTTCCCGAACCTCACCAAAGAACTGCTCGACGAGAACCGAGCCTGGCTGCAGCCGGAATTTGTCGATGTTCAGGATAGGTTGGTGCTCTGTATTCAGAGCTTCGTCATCAAGACGCCTCGCCACAACATTCTGATCGACGCCTGCGTCGGCAATCATAAGCCGCGACCGGCGCGACCGTTTTGGAACATGTTGAACAGCGATCGTTTCGAAAAAAGCCTGGTTGCCGCCGGACTCACCGTGAACGATATCGATTATGTTATGTGCACGCATTTGCACACCGATCACGTCGGCTGGAACACGCGGCTCGAAAACGGGCGATGGGTGCCTACCTTTCCGAACGCGACCTATA
Source organism: uncultured Alphaproteobacteria bacterium (assembly GCA_963816295.1). Lineage (GTDB taxonomy): Bacteria > Pseudomonadota > Alphaproteobacteria > Rhizobiales > Xanthobacteraceae > BOG-931. The sequence goes on from CAWFJS010000002.1 coordinate 81,360, forward strand.
TCATGGCCGATCGAGAGCTCGCGCATTGGACGCAGCGGGAGAAGGAAAATCCGCAATCGGTCCCATGGATCACCGATTCGGTTCTTCCGGTCATTGAAGCCAAGCGCGCAAAGATCGTCGCCAGCGATTTTGCCTTCGACAACTCAGTCAAACTCATTCCGACGCCCGGTCACACGATCGATCATTTCTCGGTGCTGATCGGGCGCTCGAACGCGCTGGTCACCGGGGACATGATCCATTCGCCATTGCAGGGAAAATATCCGGAGCTCGGCATGATGTCTGATTATGATTCCGTTCAGGCCGGAATAACCAGGCGCGCGATTTTTGATCGTTTTTGCGATGAGCCCACGATCATGTGCATCACCCATTTTCCCAGTCCTTCGATCGCGCGCGTGCGACGCTGGACCGACGGCTATCGATTCATCCCGCTCGGCGGCTGAGTCCGGGACTCCGTCCGTTTTGTTTCGGGACCATAACGAAGACTGCTTCCAGCGCGGAACCAAAACGGCGGCAGCGGGTTGGCGCTTCGTCGCGGGAGCAGTTCGGCGTGAATGCAACGTTCAAAACAGCTTTGGCTATGTCGATCGTAATCGTTGGCGCGATCGTAATTTATGAAACATTCCATCACGATTCGTGGTGGTACGGTTCGGGCTTGGCGATGGCTTGGGGCGCGACGGTCTCTTGGGTAAGAAATCTGATCTAGCTGCTCCGCAAACTTTCTGACGCCGTTTTAGCGAAGGACAGTGGGCCGGCAATCTGCGTACGCCAGCGGCGTTCATAGGGCTGGCGAGGCATGCGAAAAGGGCATCCGAACGGATGCCCTTACGCCTCATCAGTAGCCGCGATGGTGATGGTGGTGATGATGATGATGGTGGTGACGATGAGCTCGCGGCCCGACGCGAACGTAAACGCCAGCGCCGTGATGGTGGTGATGGTGATGATGGTGCCCGATCACAACCTGGGCGGTCCGGGTGCCGCCGCTCTGTGCCAGACGTTGATCGTCGGCTTTCAGCAAAGGCAAGGCGTTCGGGATCGGGTCGAGAAGGTCGCGATAGCTGGTAGCTTGAGGGAGTTCCGGCCCGCGCGCCGGCGCCGCCTGGGCAGCGGACATCGTTGTGAGGGCTGCCGCCGCTCCTAACAGGCCGGCTAGTTTCTTGTCCATGGTTCCTCCATAAGCGAACTTCGCCCTTCACTCGACCCCGACGCAACAAGTCATTGCGCGGAAGGAAGTTCCCGGGCTGCCGCTGCAAAAGGAGATTTCACCAGGGCAGTTACTGCGCCGGTCATCGAGATCCCACGATCAACCGGAAATCGTTGCTCGGGGCTGCTGTCAAACCTCACGCGCGGTGCACAATGCACAGCCGGGTTCGGTGGAACATTCCACGTTGGATTTCGCGGCGCGCTCGCTTAATATCGGGCTCGTGTTTCGGTCAGGGGGACGACCGAATGGCTGATTACTACTCAGTGCTGCCCGAGCGGTCGTGAACCTTGAAACCGAGGATGGTGCTGCGCGCGCAGAATTGTATGAGCGCGCCCGCAGCATTATCATTGCCGAACTGCGCAAGCAAAATCCGAAAATTTCAGCGCTGACCATAACGCGCGAGCAAGCCGCGCTGGAAGCGGCAATTCGCAGGCTCGAGGCAGAATTGCAGCCTCGGGCGAGAGACAATGATCGCAAGAGCAATCTCCACGGCCGATTGGACGTGGCAGAAGCCGATCACTTGGGTGAAATGCCCAAAGCGCTCGCTGCGATGCTGTTCGGCACCGCTTATTTGGCGGCGATCATCGCCTTCAGCGGCGTCATCTATCTGCGCGGTCTGGCGCTCGTCTACGCCGACGTTATCCAATATCCGATCCTGCTTGGCGCCATGGCGGGTCTTGGGTGTTTATTAGTCCCCTTATCCCGCACAGTATTCCGGAGGCTCCGCGGTTACAGTCGGAGCGCCGTTCCCGCCAGATGATTCAGTTGAGCGGAGCATGTCGTTCGACCGGTGCGCGCTTTGAGCGGCTTTCTCAATAAAGCATCCCATCGAACCGATTCATTTCGCTGTTCAACTGAGCGATTGCACTTTGCCGGTCCTTAACTCGTAAATACCGCCGACTACTCGGATTTTGTTGTCGGCGGCAGATGCGCTCAGGATCGGGGCAGCGTTTTTGAGCTTGTCGACATTGAGCAAGACATTGCGCCGGATCGCATTGGCCAGCACGTCGCCGCTTTGCCCTTGTACTGCATCAACCGCAGGCTTGAGAGCTGCGACCAGGGACGGCAGATGACCGGGCAGCGTCGAGCCGTCCTTCAACGACTTGATGGTGGCGTCCACCGCCCCGCAGGCTTCGTGCCCAAGCACCATGATCAAAGGCGTCTTGAGCACCTGCACCGCATATTCCAGGCTCGCCACCATTTCATCACTAGCGAAATTGCCGGCGACGCGGCAAACAAATAGGTCGCCGCGCGCGGTATCGAAGCAAAGTTCGGGAGCGATGCGCGAATCGGCGCAACTCAAAATCGCGGCGAATGGATTTTGGCCTGCGCTCAGCGCCTCGCGTTCATGTGCAAAATCGTGCCGGAGCGCGGTTCCTCGGATGTAGCGGCCGTTACCTTTCATCAAACGGTCGAGCGCGGCATCCGGCGAGATGACATTTTGCGGCTTTGGCGGCGTCTTTTCTTTCGCAGCCATGGCAGGTTGGCCGATCAAGCCTGCCGCCAGTGCCGATGCTGTAAATGTCAGAGCGCTGCGTCGCGTCAGGCGATCACCATAGGCGTCCTGGCAGATTTCGCACATGCTTTCCCCCATGCGGTTGGTTGCCGGGACGATATTAGTTGGCGCGGGATGTGAAGTAAATTTGGAAGGTCTGGCGCGTCGGAAATTTGTCCAAAAAAATGAGAACTGCTCACCATTACGATTAGTTTGGTGATGACTCGCCCCGCCGGGCCGCGCTGGCAAATCGCTTCGCCTCGTCAGCGGCGCGAAACAGCGCCATGGCCTTATTGATGCATTCCTGTTGTTCGAACTCGGGTTCGGAATCGGCGACGATACCAGCGCCCGCTTGAACATACATCTTGCCGTCCTTGAGAAGCGCCGTGCGCAAAGCGATGCAGGTGTCCATCTGTTCGCCGGCCGAAAAATATCCGACGCAACCGGCGTAGAGGGAACGCTTTTCCTTTTCCAGCTCGTCGATGATCTGCATCGCGCGCACTTTCGGCGCGCCGGAGACGGTCCCGGCCGGAAAACCGGCCGCCAGGGCATCGAGCGGCCCGCAATCTTTGCGCAATGTTCCCTCGACATTCGAAACGATATGCATGACCTGACTGTAGCGCTCAATGAAGAACTGGTCGGTGACTTTGACGCTGCCGATCTCGGCAACCCGGCCGACATCGTTGCGGCCGAGATCAAGCAGCATGAGGTGCTCGGCGCGCTCCTTGGGGTCGGCGAGGAGCTCGGCTTCAAGCGCCAGATCTTCGCGGGGTGTGGCACCGCGCGGACGCGTGCCGGCAATCGGGCGAATAGTTACGATCCCGCCGGCGGTCTTGACCATGATTTCAGGGCTGGATCCGGCAATGGCAAAGTCGCCGAGATTAAGAAAATAAAGATACGGCGATGGATTAACGCGGCGCAAAGCCCGATAGAACGCAAACGGCGGCAGCGAGAACTGCAGTTCGAAACGCTGCGAGAGCACGACCTGAAAAATGTCGCCGGCGGCGATGTAGTCCTTTGCGCGCCCAACCATGCGTTTGAATTCGGCGGGAGTCGTGTTGGACGTAGGCTTGACGAGCAACGTTTGGCTCTCGATTTCGGCTGTCTTATCGAGCGGCCGGTCCAGTGAATGAATTACCGCCGCTAGACGTTCCTTCGCGCCTGCTAACGCCGCTTGCGCCGGCACCGTCCGGTGCCCGCGAACCGGCGTCACGATCGTAATCGTGTCTTCGATCGCGTCGAAAACCAGGATCAATGTCGGGCGGATGAGGATGGCGTCCGGAATGCCGATCCGGTCGTCGCGGGGAGGCGGCAGGTCTTCAATCAGTCGGACGATGTCGTAGCCGAGATAGCCGAATATGCCGGCGGCCATAGGCGGCAGGGCCTCGGGCAGGGCGATTCGGCTTTCGGCAATGAAGCTTCGCAGTGCAACGAGTGGTGCGTCGTCGAGCGCCGTGAACGCCTCAGGTTCGGTTTGCGCGGCGCGATTGATCTCCGCTCGACGAGCATTGATGCGGAATATGACGTCCGGCTCCAGGCCGATAATCGAATAGCGCCCGCGGACTGCGCCGTCTTCGACTGACTCTAAAAGAAAACTCGCGGGCCGTGAGCCGGCGATCTTGAGAAACGCGGAAACCGGTGTTTCCAGATCTGCCACCAGTGTGGTCGACACCACCTGCGGTTCGCCCGCTGCATACCGCGCAGCGAACAATTCGGCCGAAGGCTCGAACTGCATCTAGTTGCTGTCCGGCGCGCTGTTGCCTGTCGCTTGCGCCAGCACCGAAGCGTTTACCGAGGCGCCGAGGTCGTCTTCGAGCCGGGCAACGTATTGGCCGATCAGATCAGCCGAGAGTTCCCCTTGCACGGTTTGCGTCATACGTTCGTGGTCGGGCGAATTTGCATCGAGCGCCGGCGTGTTCACTTCAAGCACACGAAACACGATCCATTGCGATGGATTGTCGCCCGCTACGCTACCATATGCGTCTTTTGCGGTTTGAAAGACGGCATCCGTCATCCGGGCCGAAATGCCGCCGCTCGCGGTACCGCGCTTGATGTCCTTTGCCGTCTGAATCTTAAGGCCATCGGCAGAGGCTAACGCGGCCAGCCGCTCGCCGCTGTTGAGCTTGCCGATCACGTCGGTGGCCTTGGTTTTCAATCGAGACGCGACTTCGTCGTCACGCCAGCGCTGCTCGACCTCCGCTTTGACTTCGTCGAGCGTGCGCTCGCGTGCTGGAGCGATCGCGGCGACGTCATACCAGATATAGCCACCGTCGGCGTCGATCGGATCGTTGTCGACCCCGACGTCGGAAGCAAACGCGGCTTTAACTACGTCGGCGCCGTGAGGAATATTAGGGAGCGGTTTGCCGTCTGGATCACGCCCGGATCGGTCCACTTCGTAGGTGGTTACCGGTAGCTTCAGCTTCGCCGCGGCTTCCTCAATGGTGCTGCCGCCGGCTCGATCGTCCTCGATCTTGTCGTGCAGGTTTTGCACCTGGCTCTTGGCGCGTTCGCCTGCGATGTCAGAGCGAAGCTGCGGCGTGGCTTCGGCAAGGGATCGCGTCGTTTCAGGTGCGATCTGCAGTACCGTGACGAGCACGGCTCCGAACCGCGTCTGTATTGGCGTGCTGACTTCGCCTTCCTTCAGAGTGAAGGCCGCATCCGCGACCATCGGCTCCACGATGCGCGACTTCGGTATCGTGCCTAGGTCGATGTCCTGGTCCTTCAAGCCGCGGTCGCTGGCGATCTCGCTGAAATGCGCGCCGTTTTTGATGCGGTCGGCGGCGGCTTGCGCATCGGCCAGTGTCGGAAACACAATCTGCTCGACGTGCCGCCGTTCCGGTGTCGTGAAACTGGCGCGCCTCTGATCGTACGCCTGTTTGACGTCGTCGTCAGAAACTTCCATCCATTTCGCCAGCTCCGCCGGGGTCACCGTGACGATTGCGATCTTCCGGTATTCCGGGGCGCGGAACAGGATCTTGCGCTCGTCAAAATATTTCTTCAGTTCTTCCTCGGTCGGGCGTGGAATGTCGCCGGCTTGCGCCGGCCCGAGCGCGATATATTCGATGCTGCGCTGCTGATTTTCGAACTGGTTGACTGCATCAAGCCACGCTTTGGGGGCTGCGAGATCGGCAGAGACGCTGCCCAGAATCTGCCGGCGCAAGGTTTGCTGCCGCTGTTCGGCGACGAACCGTTGCTCGGAATAGCCCATATTGCGCAAGATCAGGTCGAATTTGGCTCGATCAAATTGGCCGTTGGCTGTTTGCAGCTTTGGATCCGAGGTAATGTGCCGTGCGATGTCGGCGTCGGACAGGCCGAGACCCATCTGGCGCACGCGTTGATCGAGTCCGGCCTGCGCAATCATCTCGCCAAGCACTTGCCGGTCAAGCCCAAGAGCGTTGGCGCGGTCGGCCGGTAGCGGCCGTCCAAGCTCGCGGCCGATCTGCTGCAGTCGATCTTGGTAATTTTGCCTGAAACGATCGATCGGGATTTCAACATCGCCGATCTTGGCAAGTGTGGTGCGGCCGAAGCCGCGAAAAATATCGTTGATGCCCCAGACGGCGAAGCTGCCCGCCAGCAGCGTCATGACCGCGGCCATGAGGCCCCGGCCAAGCCAATTTTCCGAGGCTTTGCGAATACCTCTGAGCATGCTGCCAACGTTGAAATGTGCCGATCGGTACAGCGCGGCGGTGCACTATAAGGATGGGTCAGTGCCGCCGCAACCGATGGCAATGAGCCGTAAAGCGCCTCTTTTCCGCCCGCAACCGGTCTGCTAACGGCTGTTTGTCGCAGGCGATACGACGATTTTTAGGATTGCATCGAGATCAAGATGGCGCGCCGTCCGCTAGTTGCCGCGAACTGGAAAATGAACGGGCTGAAAGCCTCGGTCGCGGAGCTGGCAAAAATCATTGCCGGCGCGCGTGCCCTTGCCGCGGTCGACCTTGTGGTCTGTCCGCCGGCAACGCTCATCGCCGGCTTTGCGGCGAAAGCGCAGGGAACGCCCGTCGCTATCGGCGGTCAGGACTGCCACGCCGAGGCCGCGGGCGCCTATACCGGGGATATTTCCGCTGAAATGCTGCGGGATGCCGGAGCCACGGCCGTGATTGTCGGACATTCCGAGCGGCGCCGCTACCATGGCGAGACCGATGCGGCGGTTCGCGCCAAGGCCCTCGCGGCGAGGCGCGCCGGCCTTCTTGCCATTATCTGCATCGGTGAAACGCGCGCCGAGCGCGATGCTGGACACACCCGCGATGTATTGGGCACGCAGTTGGATGGTTCGTTGCCTGATGATGGCGAGAGCATCGCGATCGCCTACGAACCGATCTGGGCAATCGGCACCGGTCTAACGCCGACGCGCGACGATGTCGGCGAGACGCACGCATTCATTCGAGCGCGATTGTCGTCGCGCTTTGCCGAAACCGGCCGCAATACGCGTATTCTCTACGGCGGCTCGGTCAAGCCAGGCAACGCAAAGGACCTGCTCCGAGTGGAAGATGTGGACGGGGCGCTTGTCGGTGGGGCAAGCCTCAATGCCGAAGAATTCCTGGCGATTGCCGGCGTGTACCGCAACCAGTGAGGCTCAGATCGGCGCGCGGTCTTTGCACGCAAAGAGCCATAGAAATGCCACCGCGGACCGTGTAGAGACCTCGCGGCTTCCTATATGAGAGGGGCGCCGGCGCGGTGGCAGCGTCGTTCTACTCCCTGGATTTGAGGCCACGGCGCTGGCGGATTTCGGAATGCTGACTGTCCTGATCGTTATTCATCTGATGCTGGTTATCGCGCTAATCGGCGTGGTGCTGCTGCAGAAGTCTGAGGGCGGCGGCCTCATCAGTTCAACGAGCGGGTTCCTCACCGGCCGCGGCACCGCCAATGTTTTGTCGCGTACAACGGCGCTATTGGCGGCAGGCTTCTTCGTCACCAGCCTAGTCCTATCGTGGTGGGCAAGCTTTCAGCGCCACCCCGCCTCAATCATCAACACCGGCGCTCCGGCAAGCCAAGAAGCGCCCGCCGGAACACCGCAACCGCCCCAATCCGGCCAAGGCGGCGGACTGCTCAATCAATTGCAGAAGGGTATTCCGACGCTGCCGTCAGGCCCCGGGGCGGCGCCGGGCCAGGAGCCCGTCCCCGCGCCGGGCGGACCGCAAGTCCCGCAATCGCGATAAGCGCAAGCGATCCTGCTTTGGCGACCATCGCAAGATTGAAAATGGCCACAAGCCGTTACTTACGGTTATGCCTAAACACATAAGTCCAATGCCTTGTAAAAACATGGTGTTTTGCCGTTCTTGCAAGCGGCTTTCCGATGACGCGCCAGCCATGCCGGAAAATAGCTCGTCGAATCGAGCAAGCCGCGCTAAGGGTTAGGTCCCATGGCGCGGTATATTTTTATCACCGGCGGCGTGGTCTCCTCACTCGGTAAGGGTCTCGCATCGGCGGCGCTTGGCGCGCTCCTACAGGCGCGCGGCTACAAAGTGCGGCTGCGTAAGCTCGACCCTTATTTGAACGTCGACCCCGGCACGATGTCGCCGTATCAACACGGCGAGGTTTTCGTCACTGATGACGGTGCCGAGACCGATCTCGACCTGGGTCATTACGAGCGTTTCACTGGCCGTCCGGCGACGCGCCAGGACAATATTACGACCGGCCGTATCTATCAGGAAATTCTCGCTAAGGAGCGGCGCGGCGATTATCTCGGCGCGACCATCCAGGTTATTCCGCACGTCACCAATGCCATTAAGGACTTCATTCGCGACGGCAACGATGAATTCGACTTCGTTTTGTGCGAGATCGGCGGCACTGTCGGCGATATCGAGGGCTTGCCTTATTTCGAAGCGATCCGTCAGCTTGGCAATGATCTGCCGCGCGGCCACACGGTCTACATTCATTTGACCCTGATGCCGTTCATACCGAGCGCAGGCGAACTGAAGACCAAACCAACTCAACATTCGGTTCGCGAATTGCGGGCAATCGGCATTCAGCCGGATGTCCTATTGTGCCGCACTGATCGCGAAATTCCCTTGAGCGAACGACGCAAGCTGGCGCTGTTCTGCAATGTTCGCGAAAGCGCGGTGATCGAGGCCCGCGATGTCGACAACATTTACGCGGTGCCGGAGGCCTATCACGCCGCCGGCCTCGACAGTGAAGTGCTGGCGGCATTCGGAATGGAGAGCCCGCCGACACCCGATTTGGCAACCTGGCATCTCATCAACGAGCGCATCCGCAACCCCGAAGGCGATGTCACGATCGCGGTGGTCGGCAAATATACGGGAATGAAGGATGCCTATAAGTCGCTGATCGAGGCGCTCTCGCACGGCGGGGTGGCCAACAAGGTCAGGGTCAATCTTGATTGGATCGAAAGCGAGGTGTTCGAGAACGAGGATCCGGTGCCGTTTCTTGAACATGTTGACGGCATTTTGGTGCCGGGCGGATTTGGTCAGCGCGGCGCCGAGGGAAAAATTCGCGCCGCACAGTTCGCGCGTGAGCGCCGCGTGCCGTATTTCGGAATTTGCTTCGGCATGCAGATGGCCGTGATCGAGGCGGCGCGGAATCTTTGCGGCATTGAAGCCGCCAACTCCACGGAATTTGTCGCTACGGCCGAGCCGGTCGTCGGCCTCATGACCGAATGGATGAAGGGAAATGAGCTGCAAAAGCGCGGGCTGAGTAGTGATATGGGAGGCACCATGCGACTTGGCGCCTATCCGGCGGTGCTGCAGCGCGGCTCGCGGGTCTCACAAATCTATCATGCTACTGAGATTTCCGAACGCCATCGCCACCGTTACGAGGTCAACACCGCGTACAAGGACCGTTTGGCGCAGCATGGGATGCGCTTTTCAGGCATGTCCCCGGACGGCCTTCTGCCGGAAATAATCGAATATGATGATCATCCCTGGTTCGTTGGCGTGCAATTCCATCCCGAACTGAAATCGCGGCCCTTTGCGCCGCACCCGCTATTTGCGTCCTTTATCAGTGCGGCCGTGGAGCAGAGCCGGCTGGTATAATTTTCAGGCGCGGTCCCCAACCTGCCGTCGGGATGGGCGGCTCGGATCATCGAAATCGACGGTTTACATCTCATTCTCGGGAGGAAACTCATGATCTATGAAATGCGTATTTACCGCTGTGTACCGGGCAGACTTCCGGCTTTGCTGCAGCGCTTCGAGAAGGTCACGCTCAGTCTCTGGAAGAAACATGGCATCCGGCAGGCCGGTTTCTGGACCACGCTGGTCGGCGATTCCAATCACGAATTGACTTATCTGCTGGCCTGGGAGTCGCTTGCCGAGCGCGAGAAGAAGTGGACCGAGTTTATGAGCGATCCACAATGGATTTCCGCGCGTGCCGAAAGCGAACGTGACGGTCCGATCATTCAGAATGCGCGCAATCAGATCCTTCAGCCGACCGCGTTTTCCGCGGTAACATGACTTGGAGCGCCGCCGTCACACCCAGGATCCGCGCCAGCAAGGCTGTAATGAGCGCAAAACCAAACTCGGTCGTTACCGTTGGCAAGGTCAAGTTTGGCAACGCCCTGCCGCTTGCCGTGATCGCCGGCCCCTGCGCGTTGGAAAGCCGCGAGCATGCTTTCGAAATGGCCGCCGCGCTCAAGGAGATCGCCGTCAAGCTCGGACTGGGCTTTGTCTATAAGACCTCGTTCGACAAGGCGAACCGCACCAGTGCATCGAGCGCGCGCGGGCTCGGTCTCGACAAGGCGCTCGCGATCTTCGCCGATTTGCGCGAGCGGCTTGGCATTTCACTTCTCACGGATGTGCACGAGCCAAGCCAATGCGGGGTCGTCGCGGAGGTGGTCGATGTTTTGCAGATTCCGGCGTTTCTCTGCCGTCAGACCGATCTGCTGATTGCCGCGGCAAAAACCGGACGCGCCATCAATGTCAAAAAAGGCCAGTTCCTCGCCCCGTGGGACATGGCCAATGTCGTGGCCAAGATTACCGGCGCGGGCAATCCCAATGCGCTCGTGACTGAACGCGGCGTGTCCTTTGGCTACAACACACTCGTTTCGGATATGAGGGCGCTGCCGATCCTGGCAAAGATCGGCGCGCCAGTGATCTTCGATGCCACCCATTCGGTGCAGCAGCCCGGCGGGCAGGGGACTTCATCCGGCGGCGAGCGTGCTTTTGTTCCGGTACTGGCGCGCGCGGCGACAGCTGTAGGCATTGCGGGGTTGTTCATCGAAACCCATCAAGATCCCGATCACGCGCCGTCCGATGGGCCCAACATGATCCCGCTCAAGGATTTGCCGCCGCTGTTGGAGCGGCTTATGCAATTCGATCGGATCGCGAAAACAGGCTGAATTGTAAGCGCGCCGCGGTGCAGCTCACTTTTCTTCCACCTTATGCGGCACGGCGGATGCAACGTCAGCGTCCACAGTCGGGATCTCCGCTTCGGAGCAACCCGCAAGCCGCAGCGCGATCCGCAACCGCCCGCCGGCCTCTTGCAGAAGAGCGGCGGCTTTATCGGGCGTGCAGCCGTGCAAAATCAGCATCGCTTTCTTCACATTGCCGCCGGCCCGCTCTAGCGCATCGCGGAGTTCATCCTCGCTGCGACCGCTGAGCCGGCGCAATATGTTTTGGCTGCGCCCGATCAGCTTCGCATTGACGGCTTGGACATCGACCATAAGACCTTCGTGCACGTGGCCCAGCCGTATCATCACTAGCGTGGACAGCAGGTTGAGCGCCACACGCTGGGCGGTGCCGGCTTTCATACGCGTCGAACCCGCGATCGGCTCGGGACCGGTCTCGAGCAAAATCGGACAATCCGCCTCGATGAGCAGTGGCGTCGAGCGATTATTGGCGATGCCGATGGCGAAGGCTCCGCGCCGTTTTGCCTCGCGCATACAGGCGACTGTGAACGGCGTGGTTCCGCTCGCGGCCACCGCGATAATGACATCCACGGGTTCAATTCGATGTTGCCGGATCAGTCGCGCGGCCTCGTCAATCTGGTCTTCGGCGCCCTCAGCCGAGCGCAGGAGCGCATCCTTGCCGCCTGCCATCAGAAGCAACAGGCGTTCCGGCGGCCAGTTGAACGTCGGGATAAGTTCAGCGCCATCCTGGACGGCGAGACGACCGGACGTTCCCGCCCCAACATAAATCAGTCTTCCGGTGCCGGAGAGGCGCGTCTGCATCGCCGCTGCGGCTTGCTGTATGGCGGGCAGGGCCGCCCGCACGGCTGCGACCGCCGCCATCTGGCTTTCGATCAATGCGTCGAGGATATCGCCGGGTTCCCACCGATCGATATCCGAAAACCTTGGACTGGCGCGTTCAGTCTCCATGGATTCAATGTCGGCGTCGCAGGCGTTGACTGGAATGAACCTTAAAACAAACCAAATTGGCCCTATTTTGTTCTTATAATGTGGAGCGATTCCATGACTTTAGGAAGTTGATGGCAGAACGAAATCTTCTGATTTTGGGCGTTGATGGCGGCGGGACACAGTCCCGGGCCCGCTTATGCGCCTATTCCGGGAGGTTGCTGGCCGAGGCCGCAGGCGGCCCGGCCAACCTGCGTCTGGGTATTGAGGGCAGTTTTTCATCGGTTCTCGATGCTGCACGCCAGTGTCTCAAGGATGCTGGGATGGCGCACCAGAATCTTTCGCGCATTGTCGCATGTCTGGCCCTGGCCGGTGCGAGCGAGCCGGCGCATTTGGATGCCGCCAAACGCCACCGGCACCCCTTTCGCGCCGCCGTTATCACCACCGACGCGCATGCCGCGTGCCTTGGAGCCCATGACGGCAGGGATGGAGGCGTGATCATTGCCGGCACCGGTGCAGTGGCATGGGCGCTGATTAAGGGAAAAACTTATCGCATTGGCGGCTGGGGCCTGCCCATCTCCGATGAAGGGAGTGGGGCATGGATCGGGAGCGAGGCGTTGCGTCGTGTGTTGTGGGCGCATGACGGCCGGATCGCATGGACGCCACTGCTGCGCGAGCTGTTTGCGGATTTTTCCGACGATCCCCACGCAATCGTTGGCTGGACTGCCACCGCATCGCCGCGCGAGTTTGGCGCCTTCGCGCCGCGTGTCGTCGACTACGCCCGGAACGACGATCCAGTGGCGATTGAATTGATGCAAACCGCCGCCGCCCACATCGATAGTCTTGCGGCAAGGTTGATTGCGCTTGGTGCTCCACAATTGGCTTTGGTTGGTGGATTTGCCGCGGCAGTGCAGCCGTGGCTTGCGCTGCAAACAACGTCGCGGCTCGTCCAGCCGGCTGGAGACGCGGTCCAAGGTGCACTGACGTTGGCTCGCGCAGCGGCTGAGTCGCTGCAAGATGTTGCGTGATCTTTGCTAGGGTGGGAACGCGCATGAAACTTGCCGCCGGGATGGAAAGCGACTTGCAGGAGGCGGCGGCAGCGGTCGAGCGGCAAACCAATGTTCTGGCCGCGCCAACAACGGCCCTGATCCGCGAGCTCAGTCGTCATCCGCCGCGCGTGGTCGTTACCTGCGCGCGCGGCAGTTCGGCGCACGCGGCGACCTTTGCCAAGCACCTGATCGAACTTCGGCTTGGGATACCCGTCGCTGCCGCGGCGCCCAATATTGCGGCCGTCTATCACCGCGCATTGAGTCTGAAAGGTCAATTGTTCCTGGCGATCTCGCAATCCGGCCGCAGCGACGATTTGATTGAAACCGCAGCGATGGCGGGAGCGGCGGGTGCGATCACGGCAGCCATCGTCAATGACCCAAAGAGCCCGCTGGCGGAGGTCTCACAAATCGTTCTGCCGCTTGGCGCAGAAACTGAACGAAGCGTCGCTGCGACCAAGAGCTTCATCGCATCGCTTGCGGCGCTGTTGCAGCTTACGGCGTTTTGGACCGATGATCCTGCCATGCAGTCGGCCCATGCGCGGTTGCCAAATCGTCTGGCGCAAGCAGGACGACTTGATTGGGCCGCAGCGCTTACCGCGCTTACCGGCGCGGACAGCCTCATCACGATTGGCCGCGGCCCCACGCTTGCGATCGCCCGCGAGGCTGCTTTGAAACTTAAAGAAACGTGCGAGCTCCACGCCGAGGCATTCAGTGCCGCTGAGTTCCGTCATGGACCAATTGCGCTTATTTCCGGAGCCTTGCCGATCCTGGCTTTCAATCCATGGGATGATGCCGCGGCGAGTTTGACGGCTCTGGTCGCCGATCTACGTCGCAAGGGCGCTCGTGTGCTCGTTGCTGAGCCTGGAAGTGCGCAAAGCGATCGCTTGCCGGTCTTGCCGCCCGATCATCCCGACGCCGATGCAATCTGCATGATCCAAAGCTTTTACGCCTTGTTGGTCAAACTCGCAGCGCAGCGCGGCACCGATGCGGATCGGCCGCGGCATTTGCAAAAAGTAACGCGCACGCGATGAGTGCCGAAGCCAGCGGCCGGCCGCACGCAATCGCCGCGAGCTGCGTCTTTGACGGCACGGTCGCGCATCGCAATGCCGCGGTCATCATTGCTGATGACCGGATCGAGAGCGTTGTGCGGCACGCCGAGCTTCCCGGCGATTTGCTCGTGTATGAATTGCCGCCGGGCGTGTGGTTGGCGCCAGGCTTTATCGACCTTCAGGTCAACGGCGGTGGCGATGTTCTGTTTAATGATGCACCAACACCTGTGACGATACGCCGGATCGTAGCGGCGCATCGCCGGTTCGGCACCACAGCCTTGCTTCCTACCTTGATCAGTGACAGCCCGGCAAAAATGAACGCCGCCGTGGCGGCGGCTGATGAGCTCAGCGGTAGTGACCCCGGCGTTCTCGGTATCCACCTCGAAGGTCCGTTCCTCTCCCCGGAAAAGGCTGGCGTGCACGCGCCACGCCACATTAGGCATCCGACCGCAAATGATCTCGATCTAATTACGGCACGTCGCCGAGGCGTGACCCTTGTCACCCTGGCGCCCGAGCAGGTGCCGCCTGACTTTATAGGCACGCTCACAACGACTGGGGTGCGCGTCGCGCTCGGCCATTCCATGGCGACCTATGCACAGACGCGCAAAGCCATCGCCGCCGGCCTGACCGGCTTCACGCATCTGTTCAACGCCATGCGAGGGCTCAACTCGCGCGAGCCGGGGCCGATTGCTGCGGCGCTGGATAGCGCCGATGTGTGGTACGGCCTCATCGTCGATGGCGTTCACGTTGCTCCGGCGATGCTACGGCTGGCATTGCGGGGCCGCGGCCGACCAATTCTGGTGACGGATGCGATGCCACCGGTCGGCGGCACGTGCGAGACATTTACTCTCAACGGCGACAAAATTTCTGTGCGGGATGGGCGTTGCACGCGGCAAGACGGGCGGCTCGCCGGAAGCTGCCTCGACATGGCGAGCGCGGTGCGCAATTGCGTGCGCTTGCTGGACGTACCGCTGACAGATGCGCTTCGTTTCGCCTCGACACACCCAGCTGAATTTCTTGGACTCGATGCGAAGCTTGGTAGAATCGCACCGGGATTGCGGGCCGACCTTGTGGCGATCGATTGCGAAACTCTCGAGGTGCATCACACCTGGGTTGCCGGTGAACGCGAATAAATTCGCTGGCGCGACTACGCGAGCATGTCGCGTGTAAGCGGGATCACCTTGCGGCCATAGAGTTCGATGCAGCGCATGATTTTTTCATGTGAAAGCGTTCCAGCGCTGTATTTCATGTGAAAACGTGAAATGCCGAGTGCTTTGGCTGTCGTGGCGATCCGGCGCGCGACTGTCTCCGGCGCGCCGACATAGAGCGAGCCGTGTTCGATTTCGCTGTCGAATTGCGTTCGAGTCATAGGCGGCCAGCCGCGTTCGGCGCCGATCCGGTCGCGCATTTTTTTGTAATCCGGCCAGAGCTCCTCACGCGCCGTGTCGTCGGTCTCGGCGACATAGCCGTGCGAATGCACACCGATCTCGCGCACCGGTCTGCCGAACTGTGCAAAGGCGCGGTGATAGAGGTCGACATAAGGACGAAAACGATTGGGATCGCCGCCAATGATGGCCAGCATCAGCGGCAGATCGTAATGCGCCGCGCGAACGACGGACTCCGGACTGCCACCGACGCCAATCCAGGTCTTGAGTTTGCCGCTTTCGATCGGCGGAAATATGCGTTGATTGGCGAGGGGAGGGCGTGTTTGGCCTCGCCACGTGACTGGCTCGTTCTTCAAAAGTGCCGCAAACAGATCGAGTTTGTCGTCAAACAGCGTTTCGTAATTTGATAAGTCGTAGCCGAACAGTGGAAACGACTCAGTGAACGAGCCGCGCCCGAGGATTACCTCGGCGCGCCCGCTCGATATCGCATTGACGGTTGAGAACCGCTGAAAGACCCGAATGGGATCATCTGACGAAAGCACGGTAACGGACGAGGCCAGGTGAATGTGCCTCGTGCGCGAGGCGATCGCACCGAGCAGCACCTCGGGGGCGGAAATGGCAAAATCCGGCCGGTGATGCTCGCCGAGGCCGATGCAGTACACGCCGACCTCGTCGGCAAGCGCGGACTCTTCAATCACGTTCCGGATCACCCGAGCATGGGTCAGCGCTTGCCCGTCATAGCCGGCTTGAATGTCGCCGAAGGTGTCAAGACCAAGTTCAATTTGTTGCGCCATCAGTTCGTCCCATCAATTTCGGTATGACTACCCGGCCCGGAGCTATTTGTCATAGCAGCAGACCACGACACGCCGGGTCACGCTGGCTTCGCCACCTGTTTGAGATCAATTGCTGCTACCGCGCAAACGACCGGAACTGCAAATTTTGGAAAAATCGGCTATTCATCGTTGAACGGCAGGCATGCCGTGAACGGGCCATGGTTCCCGTAAGCGCAGGATTTCGGAGATCGTTATGCTCAGCGCAGAACAGAATGATCGCATCACCCGCGTTGGTCCCGATAAGCCAGCTGGGCAGGTGTTGCGGCATTATTGGCAGCCGGCGGCGTTGGTCGACGAACTGAGCGGTAACCGGCCGCTCAAGGCGGTAAAGCTTCTAGGGGAAGAGCTCGTGATCTTCCGCGACGACAAGGGACGCTATGGGCTCCTGGGCCGGTCCTGTCCACATCGCGGCACCGATCTTGCCTATGGACGTCTTGAAGACGGCGGCTTGCGCTGCGCCTTCCACGGTTGGCTGTTCGACATCAAGGGCCAATGCCTGCAAACGCCGGCGGAGCCGGCGGATAGCAACTTGTGCCGCAATATCCGGCAAAAGGCCTATTCGGTGATCGAGCGTAGCGGAATTTTATTTGCCTATTTGGGACCCGGTGTACCGCCGGAATTTCCGCGCTTCGATTGCTTCATCGCTCCGAATTCGCACACCTTTGCGTTTAAGGGAAAGATCGACTGTAACTGGCTTCAATCGCTTGAAGTCGGGATTGATCCGGCGCACACGTCTTTCTTGCATCGGTTCTTTCACGACGAGGACCCAAAACAGGGTTACGGCAAACTGTTTCGCGATACGTCGATCGATTCCGCGGTGCCGATGACAAAAATCATGCGCGAATTTCCCAGACCGCGCATCGACGTCGAACCGACCGATTTTGGATTCCGCATACTGACGCTACGTCAGATCGATGCGCAAAACACCCATGTCCGCGTGACGAATTTGGTTTTTCCAAATGCTTTCGTCATTCCGATGAGCCGCGAAATGACCATCACGCAGTGGCATGTGCCGATCGACGACACAACGCATTATTGGTACGCCATCTTCACCAGCTTCGGAACTCCCGTCGACAAGGACGAGATGCGACGCCAGCGCTTGCAGCTCTACGAATTGCCGGACTATGTTCCGCGCAAGAACAAGAACAACAATTACGGTTTCGACCCGCACGAGCAGGAGCACGAGACATATACCGGGATGGGCGCCGACATTAACGTTCACGACCAGTGGGCTTGTGAGTCCATGGGGCCGGTCGCCGATCGAACCAAGGAGCACCTCGGTCAATCGGACAAGGCGATCGTCGCCTATCGGCGACTGTTGCGGTCCGCGATCGATGCCATGGAAAAGGGCGACTCGCCGCCGATTGTTTTCGATGCGACCGCTGCAAGGGCGATGACCGGGCCGCCGGCCATCGATGGTATCGGTCCGACTGACGACTGGCGCGGCTACTGGCAGCAAACCGATGCCAACAAGCGCAGCGCCGCCAGCTGGGCCGATTTGCTCTGAGCGCAGCGGGGCAGGAAGCCGGGAGCACATCGGTCAGCAGCATGTCCTCGCACAAACGCCGATCGTTGGCTCGAAGCTTCGTCGATCGGTACGGCCTATGGAGCGAAGCGCAAGCCCGCGCCGCTGCGGCCGTCGACAAAGCCATTGTCCAAAAGAACCTTGAACTGGTGCGCTTTTCATTTCCTGATCAACACGGCGTCTTGCGCGGCAAAACGCTTCTGGCTGGGGAAGCATCGCAGGCGCTGCGCAACGGCGTCACAATGACCAGCACCTTGTTTGCCAAGGATACTGCCCATCGCACCGTGTTTCCCGTCTTCGAGCCCGGCGCTGGAATAGGCGTGCCCGAAATGGGCGGTGCCGGCAACTTCATCATGGTGGCCGATCCGCGAACTTTTCGCCCGCTGCCTTGGGCCAACAATACGGGCTGGGTTTTATGTGATTGCTATTTTGCCAATGGCAGGAAAGTCCCGATCGCAACCCGACACCTTTATTGCGACGCGGTCGCCAAGCTTCGGAAAGCCGGTTTCGATTATGCCGCTGGCATCGAAATCGAGTTTCACCTGTTCAAGATCGAAGACGCGCGGCTTGGCGCCGACACGCTGAGCTGGCCGGCCGAACCGCCGCTGGTGAGCCACACGACGCACGGCTATCAATACCTGACGGAAGGCCGTTACGATCAGATCGCGTCTGTCCTTGATATCTTACGCAAGAACGTCGTTGCTCTGGGGCTGCCGCTGCAATCGCTCGAAGTTGAATTCGGGCCGAGCCAATATGAACTCACCTTCGCTGCCGAAATCGGCGTTACCGCTGGCGACATCATGGTGCTGCTTCGCAGCGCGCTTAAACAGGTGGCGTGGCGGCACGGTTATCTCGTAAGCTTCATGTGCCGCCCGCGCCTGCCCAATACGCTCGCCAGCGGATGGCACCTGCACCAGTCACTACTTGATACGAAATCGAAGGCGAACGCTTTTATATCGCAGAATGACAAGGACGTGCTGTCGCCGCTGGGGCGCAAGTTTTTGGCAGGGCTATTAGCCAATGCCGGTGCAACTATCGCGTTCACGACGCCGACCATCAATGGCTACAAGCGCTATCAGGGCGTCAACACGATGGCTCCGGTCCAAGCGGTTTGGGCCAAGGATAACCGCGGAGTCATGATCCGCGTCATAGGTGAGGCCGGGGACCCCCGGACCCATCTCGAGAATCGCGGCGGCGAACCGCTGGCCAACCCGTATCTCTATATGGCATCGCAGATCTACGCGGGGCTCGACGGAATCAATCGCAAACTCGATCCCGGCCCGCCGACCGAGACGCCGTATCAAAAGTGCTCCGGACTGGCCCTGCCCGCTACGCTTGAAGAGGCGCTTGCGGCATTACGCGCCAGCGCTTGTTTCCGTGCCGGATTTGGCGAAGACTTTGTGGACTATTATGCTCGCATGAAGGAAGCTGAGATCGTCCGGTGCCGCAAGGAAACGACCAATAACCCAGAACAAGCCGACGTCAGCGAATGGGAGCACCGTGAGTACTTCGATATGCTCTGACGCACGGCCGTTGCCGGCCAGAGAAGGGGATTGAAATGAAAAGAGCATGGATTGCAGCGGGAGCCGCGCTGACGCTGGCCACGGGACCGGCATTGGCGCAAGACAAAACCATCAAGATCGGTTTTATCTCGACTTTCACCGGTCCACCCGCTGCGATCGGCAACGATATGAAGAATTCATTCGAACTCGGGCTTGATCATCATGGTCGCAAGCTCGGTGGCTTGCCGGTTGAACTGACTTACGCGGACGATCAAACGAAGCCTGAAGTCGGGGTGCAGAAGACCCAAGAGCTCATCGAATCTAATCACGTCGATTTCGTTGTTGGTTATATCTGGTCGAACGTACTGATCGCGTCGCTCAAGCCGTTGATCAATTCCAAGACGATGACGGTTGTCACCAATGCCGGCGCATCGCAGTTCGCCGGCGAATTGTGTTCGCCCTACGCCTTTTCCACGTCATGGCAGAACGACCAGACGCCGGCGGCGGTCGGCCTCTACATGAACCAGAAAGGCGTAAAGTCTGCCTTTTTGATTGGCCCGAATTACGCTGCCGGAAAAGACATGCTGGCGGGCGTGCAACAGACCTTCAAGGGTCAAATCGTCGGGCAGGAACTTACGCGCTGGCCAGATCAACTCGATTTTTCAGCTGAACTGTCAAAGGCGCGCGCCGCAAAGCCGGATGCGATCTTTGCGTTTTATCCGGGCGGCGCCGGCGTCCAGTTCGTCACACAATACGTCCAGGCTGGGTTGAGGGGGCAAATTCCGCTGTACACCGCCTTTACTATCGACGATCTGTCGCTACCGCGCTTGAAAGATCTCGCCGTCGGAATCCCCGGCGCTCAGGAATGGGTCAACGACCTTCCCAATCCTACCAATCAGAAATATGTCGCGGACTATAAGGCGAAATACAACACGTCACCGTCTTTCTATGGCGCGCAGACCTATGATGCCGTGGGCTTGATCAATTCAGCGGTTAGGACGGTCAAAGGCGATCTCAGCAATAAAGAAGGCATGCGCAAGGAAATGGAGAAAGCGAACTTCAAATCGGTTCGCGGCAATTTCAAGTTCGGCAACAATCACATCCCAATCCAGGATTTTTATCTACAGGACGCCGCCAAAAATCCTGATGGCAGCTATTCGCTTCACACCGTCGCGACCATCGTCAAGGACGATCAGGATCAATTCCACGATCGATGTCCGATGAAGTGAGCGCGCATCGCGTCCGCCTAAAGCGGTCGGCTGGCTAACCTCATGGCCGGCTTGAAATCGTCGCAGTCTGACACAGCGGTGCGCTCAGGTCGGGATCCACGTCCGGCGCGAGTGGATGAGCACTGCCAGCGTGCCCGCCAGCGGCCCGGACACAGACAAATCGCGTAACGGCGTCCGTCAAATCATGCTCTATTTCTTCGAGCAGTTTCTCAACGGCATCCAACTCGGGATGCTGCTGTTCCTGCTGGCGGCGGGCCTGACGCTGATCTTCGGCATCATGGATCTCGTCAATCTGGCGCACGGATCGCTATACATGCTCGGCGCCTATTTCGCCGCCACTTTTGCGGATTGGACCGATAGCTTCCTCCTCGGTGCACTGCTTGCGCTTGCCGCCACCGCCGTGACCGGGATGCTGCTCGAAGTGATCGCGGTGCGGCGGCTATACGGCCGCAGTCATCTTGATCACGTGCTCGGCACGTTCGGCTTGCTGCTGTTCTTTAACGAGCTGGTGCGGCTGATTTGGGGACCCGCCGGTATGACACTGTCGTTGCCGAGCGAAATGCTCAACGCGGTCGAAGTGTTGCCGGGCCTGTTTTATCCACTTTACCGTCTGGTGATTATCGGGGTTACACTCGCTGTGGCAGTGCTCTTGTATTTGCTGATCATGCGCACGCGTCTCGGCATGCTGATCCGCGCTGGCGCGTCCAATCGCGAAATGGTCGGCGCGCTTGGCGTCAACATCAAGCTCCTTTACACGATGGTATTCGGACTAGGCGCGGCGCTTGCCGGTTTCGCAGGTTTAATGCAAGCGCCGATCCTCACGGTCCAGATCGGGATGGGTGAAAACATTCTGATCGCCGCGTTTGTCGTGGTTACCATTGGGGGCATCGGCTCGATCCGGGGTGCTTTCGCGGCTTCCCTGCTTGTCGGATTAGCCGATACCGTCGGGCGTGCCTTCGTACCCGATCTCCTGCATACTTTTTTGAGCGAGAGCGCGTCCTCAAGTCTCGGCCGGGCGCTGTCTTCGATGATGATCTATTTGGTGATGGCGCTTGTGCTGATCGCACGCCCTGAAGGTCTCTTTCCGGCGGCAGGTAAATGAGTTCCACGCCCAAGCCGCCTGTTAAGACGGGCTGGTCAATCGGGATTGTCACTCCTCGCATCGGCTTGAATATAGCCGTCATTGCAACACTCGCGGTCGTTCCGGCCTATGCCGCGCTGACGGGCAATGCCTTTGCGCTGACCCTGTTCACGCGCGTCGTCATTCTGGCAATCGCCGCCCTGAGCCTGAACCTGATCATGGGGTTTGGCGGAATGGTGAGCTTTGGCCATGCCGCCTATTTGGGAATCGGCGGTTATGCGGTTGGGATTCTAGCGAAGGAAGGCATCGGCTCCGGCTTCGTGCAGTGGCCGATCGCGGTCGGCGCTGCCGCGCTCTACGCCCTCGTCGTCGGCGCGCTCAGTCTGCGCACGCGCGGCGTCTATTTCATCATGATCACATTGGCATTCGCGCAGATGGTCTACTACGTTGCCATCGGGCTCGACCGCTACGGCGGTGACGATGGCCTCACCATCTATCACCGTAGCGGGTTCGGCGGCCTGATCGATCTCAGCAACCGCACGATATTCTATTATCTTTGTTTCGGACTGCTGCTTGTCGGTATTTATCTGGTCTGGCGTATTGTTAATTCGCGTTTTGGCATGGTCATTCAAGGTGCGCGATCGAATGAACGGCGTATGCGCGCGATCGGCTTTCCGACTTTTCGCTACCGGCTTGTCTGCTTTGTGATTGCCGGCGCGATGTGCGGGTTGGCCGGCGCGCTGCTTGCCAATCACACCGACTTTGTCAGTCCGGCCATGATGCATTGGACGCGCTCGGGTGATCTTATCGTCATGGTGGTGCTGGGCGGCATGCAGGCAATGTTCGGGCCGCTAATCGGCGCTCTCACCTTTCTGGTCCTGGAGGAGGGGCTTTCACGGCTTACCGAATATTCCAATCTGATCCTTGGTCCTTTGCTGCTCGTCGTGGCGATCTCGATACATGGTGGCATCGACGGCTTGATTGCGGGGCGCCGCGATGGCTGAGGTTTTTCTCGAAATCGACGGCCTGACCAAACGGTTCGGCGGTGTGGTCGCGGCCGACGCACTTATGCTTCCGGCGGGTGAGCTGCATGCGATTATTGGTCCGAACGGTGCTGGTAAATCCACTCTGATTGGTCAATTGACCGGAGAGGTCGCGCCGGATAGCGGACGCATCCGTTTCGATGGCCTGGAAATCACGAACCTTCCGGTTTATCGGCGGAGCCAATTGGGTTTGGCGCGCTCCTTTCAGGTTACAACGCTGTTTCCGGACTTCACCGCGCTCGACAATGTCGCCCTTTCGGTGCAGGCGCATAGTGGCCATTCGTTTCGCTTCTGGAGCGACGCGCGGAGCGAAATCGCACTGAGGGAACCGGCGCGAACGGCACTTGCCAGAGTTGGCCTTGCAGAGCGCGCGGCCACTCTGGTAGCCGACCTCAGCCATGGTGAGCGGCGCCAGCTGGAAATTGCCATGGCACTCGCCGGCAGACCGCGAATGCTGTTGCTCGACGAGCCGATGGCCGGGATGGGGCCGGAAGAATCGATCCGGCTCGTGGAACAGCTTCGGGCACTCAAGGGCGCCATAACCGTCATGTTGATCGAGCACGACATCGATGCTGTGTTTGCTTTGGCGGACCGTATCAGCGTCCTGGTCTACGGTCGCATTATCGCGACTGGCGATCCGGCAGCGATTCGTTCTGATCCCGCCGTACGCGAAGCTTATCTCGGCGAAGGTGCGGCCGATGGCTGATACCTCGACTTCCCTTCTCGAATTGCGCGACGTGGAGACGAGTTATGGATTGAGCCGCGTATTGTTCGGGATTTCGCTTACCATCGGGCGCGGGGAGATGGTTTCGCTGCTCGGCCGCAACGGCATGGGCAAGACCACGACCGTGCGCTCGATCATGGGCTTAACGCCGCCGGCGGCCGGGTCCATCCGCTTCGACGGCGACGAGATCCGCGGTCTTCCGGTCTATCGCATAGCCAAGCATGGTATCGGCTTGGTTCCTGAAGGGCGCCAGGTGTTCCCAAATCTTACCGCTCGGGAGAACCTGATTGCGACCGCGGCGAATTACGGTGGCGCCAGCGAACCGTGGACGCTCGAAAAGGTACTGGCGTTGTTCCCGCGGCTTGCCGAGCGCGCCGGCAGCATGGCCCATTTGCTCTCCGGAGGCGAACAGCAAATGCTCGCCATCGGCCGCTCGCTTATGACCAATCCGCGTCTCTTGATCCTCGACGAGGCAACAGAAGGTTTAGCGCCGCTGGTGCGTGACGAAATCTGGCGTTCGCTGGAGCGCCTGCGCGCCAGCGGCCAATCTATCCTGGTCATCGACAAGAATGTGAAAGCTCTGACCCGAATTGCTGATCGCCACTACATCATCGAGCGGGGGCGTGTGGTGTGGGTCGGCACTTCGCGGGAATTGACGCAGGCATCCGCTATTCAGCACCGATATTTGGGAATTTGACCTCCCGCCTTCTCAGTCATTCCCAAGGCGCTCATCCTCGCGGAAGTCGCCACCGAGACTACGCCGTCAAGCGATCGAGTTCGGGCAAACGACACGCGAAGACCGCCGCGCATGCCGATCTTTACTTCAACGAGCGTCCGCGAGGCCCGCCAATTGCTGCGAGGCGGCGCTTGAGCCGAGCTCGGCAGCGCGTTGATACCATTGGCGCGCCTGGGCAAGATCCGGGGCCGCGCCAATCGCGCCGAGGCGCTGGAGCACAACTGGGTCAAACGTCGTTCCGAGCGTGAAGGCGCCTTCGGCGCTGCCTGCCTCGGCGGCACGACGAAGGAGCAAGCGCGCAGCGGCAAGATCGCCATTGGCAATTAAATCCTTGCCCCGCTTGACCAGGATTGCGATCTCTTCGCTGTCAAGTCGCAACGGCCGACGATCATTGGCGCGCACTGGCGGTGCAGGCGCCATCGTCACGGTCTCGGCAGCTGTCGGCGCTGTGACTGGCACAGGCACCGACGTGACTGCCTCTGCGTCGGCAGTCGCGACAGCAACCGGCCGTGAATTGCCGACCGGGGTGAGCGCATCCGCTGTCTGCGATAGGGTCGGTCGCAAGTGCGATGGCTGTACATCTACGACGTTGAAATGTTTGCTCGCAATCGCCGGGGTGGAAGTGGTGATTTCGGTAGTTTTCTTCACACCGGAATAGGACACGAGACCCCAAGCGACAAGAGCGGCCAGAGCCGTAACGCTGCAGAGCCGTATCAAGAATGGCCGGATGACCGCAATACGTTTGGATGACGGCTCCGGGATCAGGTCAGGATCAAGGGCAAGCTGGCGCTGCAGCGTCAGCATGGCGCGGTCGCCACTGAATTTAGGTTTGAATTTTTTCGACCTCATTTCAGTCTCCGCCACGGTGTTTGCCCGACGCCGAGGCGTGGGTTTCGCGACCGGGCGAATGCGCTCGCGCGCCCAAGGCGGCGCGTAGATCAATGTGGGGTCGGTATCGTCGTCGAGGTGTATCGGAGAACTCATGATCGCCTCCCATGCTTTCAAGCTCCGATGGCACAAGGAATCCGTCGACTTCCTCCAATCGTTGACCGGCGTTGGTTGCGACGTGACGAATTCGTACGATGGCTGTCCCTTGGCAGCTTAGTTGAACACTGGCTCGCACTTAGAGCGGCCCGCAGGATCGGGGCCGCGTTGGCGTGCAGACGTTCGCCGGACTTGGCGAGTTTGAACTGGGCCGGTATTGGCAGCTTACCGGCGCGTTCGGCAGAACGACTGAACTGCAAGGACCTTCTCGCGATCGGCAGAACCGCTGCCAATACGCCAATGACCTGAAGTGGCCGGTACGGCCGCCGCAAGCGTCCCCTCACAACACCCCCCGAGCGGCGGACCCCACGCCTTACGCCACACACACAGTGGCGCGGTAGCCCGCAACGTCTCACACTGCCATCGCCGCGCTTGCTAACCGGACCCGCTATTTATTGCCACACGTGTCCTGCGCGAACTTTTGACAAACATCGGCAAACATTGGGGCGGCTATATGATAGCGGTACGATCATTCCATGGCGCCCGTAACCCTTTTCGGCGCTTTCGTGCATGACAGACATCCATTGGCCGCCTCAATGATCGAGATAAAATTGCAGGTGCGGTCGCCTCGGACGGAAAAACGGTCTGAGCGGCGTGGTTCGCCGGCAAGCGGCGCGTTTCTTGCCCTTCCGCCGGATCGCGTCGCGGGGGTCAGCCGTCCGCGCTTGGAGCCTCTGGCAGCCTTTTCACGCTTTCGGAAATGATCTTACTGAGCTGCGTCACCTGTTGGCTCAAAGCAGCGTATTCTACAATTTCGCGATGGATGCGCTCGCCGTCGGAATGCAGTTTTTCACGCAAGTCGCGTAAATCGCCGATCAGCGTATCGATCTCGCGCGTCGAGTTGCCGGAAACTCGGCGGAGCAAGGCGCTCAAACTACTGGTAGTTGCATCGCTATTCGAATTATCGCCCTGACGGAATACGGCGCCGGCATTTGTCAGTGTGCGGACGTTTTCCTCGACGTCGAGATCCGTTGCTTTGAACTCTGCGGATGACTGAATCGGTTGTACATAACTCATGACACCACCCTGATGGCCGTTCGCTGTTCGCGCGGACGGTTCTCGTGTGGATGGCGGCATGAAAATGTGACCACTTCAGGACTCGTTATTGCTTCGAATTTTAGCGACCTCCGTTGGGCATAGCTCGAGGCTTGCCAGGTTTGACTATTTTTTGACAATGTGTTGCCGCGAGGTCGTCTGAATCGACAATTTATGTGGATGCGGGGATGGATATAGACGGGGCCAAAAGGGCATTCTGGTGCACTCAGTGCAGCGTCACGTGCCATGCTTGAACCGGGCGGCGGCGGCGATTTTTTCGCAGCAATCGTGAATGCGATTTTGCTTGCGCTATGGGCAGTTCTGCCGGCTTTGGCAGTCGCTTACGCGCGCCAGTGTGTGCTCGCGCCGCGTCGTCGGCCGGAATTCATGCTACAAAAGTCCGAAAGGAGTGAACTCAAACGAGCAGTTGAGCTCTATGGGCAAGTTCGGCATCGGCTTGAACAAATGCGCGAAGGCAATGAGCTCATAAATGGCTTTTGGCGTACCGCGTTGAAGCGCCACAGCAGTATTCCCGAGCAAAATGAGGAACTCGAAGACCTCAAGGCCTACGCGCAGCATTTACAAGCGATGATCTCTCGCCTGAGAGGCCAACCGCTTTTACGACTGAAATCGTGGATCGGCAGCAGAAGCGTGCAATACGCGCTAGGCCTACGCCATTGCGGTTTATTGCGTTAGTTTCGTTCTTTTGTGGCTGCTCACGTTTACGATTTCCGATCAGCCTGCCTGGATGCAGGAATTCCAGGCGGAAGCGAATGATGGGCTTTTCTGGTATCCGTTCGACGAGCAATTCTTTTACGCCAATGCAACGGCAATTGTTTTTTTAGCCGTTGCCACGCCAATCATCTATTTTATACGGCGCTATAGTCTGCGCTGGCAGTATAGCCTTGAGTTCTGCGTGTTCGCCGATCTGTCCGATATCGGACCTACCGAATCAATCTACGAATCCGATATTGCCTCCGGTGAGGAGGTTATTGCCTCCGGTGAGGAGGCCGCTGCGGCGACCGCCGACGTCCAGAGCGATGAAGACTGGATTCGCATTCTCGGAGTTTCCGAGTTGGCCACAGTCGAAGAGGTTAAAGAAGCCTACAAAACGCTGATCAAACAAAACCATCCTGATCGAGTGCAGGGCATGTCGCAGGCTTTTAAGAAGCTGGCCGAAATTGAAACCAAGAAAATCAACGCAGCATATCGCCAAGCCTTGAGCGCGGCATCGCCTGCTTAATCCATCCGCGTCTCGCCCGTATCGCGCTGGCTGCACACTGGGCGGCCGTTCAGAATCTCCGCGATTGAGTTTCAATGCGCTTTCGGCTCCATTAAACGGTGGAATGTGAGCGGAGCTGAGGGCGGGCCTCGTTTGTTGCCGCCGCCAATTGGATGACGCCGAGCATTATCGAAACAGTTGCGGCGCACCGGCAAGGCGTGATCGCGCCGGCCGACACCATTCGGCAATGTTACGAACGCATTCGCGCCATCGCTGATCCGGGGATATTCATCAGCTTGCGAGAGGAAGCTGCCGTTTGCGCGGAAGCTCAATCGCTCTCTGCCGAAAGAGCCTGCGGGCCGCTGTTCGGCGTGCCTGTGGCGGTGAAAGACAATATTGACGTAGCGGGTCTGCCGACCACTGCCGCATGCCCGGCATTTGCTTATTCACCCGAGTACGACGCGGTAGCTGTGGCTAGGCTCAGGGCGGCGGGTGCGATCGTCATTGGCAAGACAAACCTCGACCAGTTTGCCACTGGGTTGGTCGGTACACGCACCCCGTATCCGGTGCCGGGCAACCCATTGCGGAGCGATCTCATTCCCGGCGGGTCCAGTTCGGGATCGGCTGTTGCTGTTGCCAGGGGCATTGTGCCGATTGCGCTCGGGACCGATACCGCAGGATCGGGCAGGGTGCCGGCGATGTTCAACAACGTCGTCGGACTGAAGCCGAGCCTTGGTTTGGTGTCCACCCGCGGCGTCGTGCCCGCCTGCCGCTCGCTCGATTGCGTCTCTATTTTTGCGCTCGCCGTCGAAGACGCTTGGATCGCGCTCACGGTCGCGGCCGGCTACGATGACGCTGACCCGTACTCACGCCCCGTGCCGATTGGCACGATCCGTTCGGCGGTAAAGTCGGCAAAGCTCGGCGTTCCGCGAAAGGGGCAGCGGGAATTTTTCAACGATACACGTGCGGCAGCCGATTACGATCAAGCACTGGCCCGCTTGAGCCGTCTCGGATACGCGATGGCCGAGATCGACATGACACCGTTCTACGAGACCGCGCGGTTGCTCTACGAGGGGCCCTGGCTGGCCGAGCGTTACATCGCTGCTCGGCGGTTAGTCGAAAGCGATTCGGCTGCCCTTCATCCGATCACCCGCCAGATCATCACCAAAGGTGCCACATTCACCGCGACGGAGGTGTTTGAGGCTTTTTATCGCCTTGAAGGATTGCGAAAGATCGCCGCCGATACGTTTGCGGATGTAGATGGACTGGCACTTCCAACTGCGCCCACCGTTTACACTTGCGAGCAAATTCTTGCCGACCCAATCAACCTCAATTCACGCCTTGGCACCTACACGCATTTCGTGAATCTGCTCGGACTGTGCGGCGTCGCGGTGCCGGGGGCGCTTCATGCCGACGGAACGCCGTTCGGTATCACTCTTCTCGCGCCGGCCGGCGCCGACGCACTGGTTGCTTCAATTGCACGGCAATTTCAGGCAGACAGCGGGCTCCTTCCGGGAAGCATTCGGCAGTGCCAAAGCCGGCGCCCTGGACAAGGGAACTGAGTGCGACATTTCTTGTCACGTTGCCTGCCAAATATGCAGACCGCGACCGAAACACCTGAATTTCCAGTTCTTTTGCTGGCACGGTCCTTGCTGATTGCTTCATAAATAGCACAGGAGGCCTGCAATGATCCGGCGCCGCGAATTAATCATCGGCGCGGGGGCGGCGGTGGTCGCCGCTCCCGCCATTGCCTATGGCGAAGAACCAATCGTCATCAAGATGGGCGCGCTGAAGCTCATTCACTCCATCGCGCCCTATTTCTACGACAGCTTCACGCCGTCCGGTTACCAGGTCGAGGTGATCCCGTTCGAAAGCCCCGCCGACGGCAAGAATGCGGTTGTTACCAAATCAGTCGACTTCGGCATGTTCGGCATTGCAGCCGCAACGCTCGGCGCCGCCGCGGGCGAGCCAATTGTCGTTATCGCCAGCGCCTGCAACAAGGGAATGGCGGTGATTGCGGCAAAAGACTCCGGAATTGATTCGATTAAGGACCTAAAGGGCAAGCGGGTCGGAATCTGGCCCGGCTCGACGCAGGAGGTGTTTATCCTGGAGCGGTTGCACATGGAAGGAATGTCGATCGCCGACATCACCCCGGTGCGGGTGTTTTTCAGCGACATGCATCTCGCACTCGCGCACGGCGATATCGACGCCTATGTCGGCGCCGAACCGGGCCCGAGCGTGAGCTTGGCCAGCGGTGTCGGCAAGCTCGTCGAATATCCGTACAGCACGGCCATGGGCGCGCTGAACATGGTGTTCGGTGCGCACCGCGACACACTCAAATCCAACCCGAAACTCACCACCGTAATTCTCGACATTCATCGCCAAGCGTCGGAATACGCCATGAAGAACCCTGACGAGATGGTGAAGATGGCGGTGGCGAAGCTCGGTCAGAAGCAGGAAGCGATCGCTTATTCGGTGCCGAATGTCGATCTGACGTGGCGGTTTGGACCGGCCGAGATCAAGCAGGCCGAAACTTACGCCGAGCACATGCTTGCATTGCATCAGATTAGACAGCTGCCGGAATTCGCAACCTTCTTCGATACTCATTTCGTGGAGGCAATGGAGAAGAAGGTTTGAGCGCGTCGCTTGACGCGATATCGCCGGGAGCACTGACTTCGCTGCCGACGGCCGAGCCTGCCCGGCTACGCCGCTTCGCGCCGCTAAGACGCCTGCGCGATCCAGCGCTCGCAATCATTTTTCCGGCGCTCGTGCTGGTGCTCTGGCACCTGGCAACCTATGGACGCAAATACAGCCTCATTCCGCCGCCGACCGAGGTTGCGCGCGCGCTGTACGACTTGGCGTTCGGCGGCATTTACGATGACGCCTATAGCCGGACGCTGCATGTGCATTTGTTGGCCTCGCTCAGCCGGGTTTATGGCGGTTTCGCCATCGCGGCGATACTGGCGTTGCCACTTGGACTGATGATCGGACGCCTATCGATCATGCGGCGGTTGCTGGATCCGACGCTGCAGGTCTTGCGTCCGATCCCGGTCACTGCCTGGCTGCCGCTGTCGATGATCATTTTTGGACTGGGTCCGCGTTCAGCGTTCTTCCTGGTTTGCCTCGGCGCGTTTTATCCGATCCTCATCAATACGATCTTCGGCGTGCGCTCTGTCGACCTGCGCTTGTTCGAAGCGGCCAGCATGCTCGGTTGCCGCAGCACCGCTCAATTCCACCGGGTTGTCCTGCCTGCCAGCTTACCGGCGATCTTCACCGGGCTGCGGCTTGGGCTTGGTTTTGCCTGGGTTGTGATCGTCGTCGGCGAGATGACCGGCGTACCGACTGGTCTAGGTGCGATCATCATGGAGGCACGTCAACTATCGCGAACGGAGATCGTGATTTGCGGCATGATCGTCATCGGCATTGCCGGATTTATTTCCGACCGCGTGGTCTTGCTACTTGGGAAACGGCTCTTGCGATGGAGTCCAAACTTTGCCTGACTTAAGCGGTCCGCTCCTGGAATTACGCGGGGTGTGCAAAGAATTCGCGCTGCCTGGCCGGCGCGTCGAAGCGCTGCGCGACGCTCATCTGCGGGTCAGCAGCGGCGAATTCGTCTGCCTGATCGGAGCCTCGGGATGCGGAAAATCGACCTTGCTACGGATAGTAGCGGGTTTCGAGACAACCACGCGCGGGCAGGCGTTGATGTCAGGCGCGCCGATCACTGGGCCCGGACCGGAGCGCGGCATGGTGTTCCAGGATTACGCTCTGTTTCCGTGGCTCACGGTGCGCCGCAATATTGCTTTTGGCCCGATCTCACGACAGCGGCCGAAAGAGGAGGTGGACGGCACGGTTGATCGATTTCTTGGGCTCGTCGGGCTGCAACGGTTCGCTGATGCTTATCCGCATCAATTGTCGGGCGGCATGAAACAACGGGTCGCCATCGCGCGGGTCCTCGCCAACGATGCCAAAATCGTCCTGATGGACGAACCATTCGGCGCGCTCGACGCAATGACACGTGAGCACCTCCAAGATGAACTGCTGGAAATCTGGGAGCGCAGCGGTCTCACCGTTTTGTTCGTCACGCATTCGATCGAGGAGGCCGTTTTCCTAGCCGATCGAATTGTCGTCATGTCGCCGGGCCCCGGCCGCATCGAAAGTGAGGCCACCGTGTCGCTACCGAGACCGCGCGACGTGGTGGCGCCGGATTTCAATGAAATACGCCGTCAGCTGGCGCTGAAATTGCACAGCCATCAGCCTCGCAAGGCGGCTTGACGGGTGAACGCCAATCGCGCTTCGGATCTTTCATGGGTTCGATCATCTGGCGAGGCATGACGCGCGGCGAGTTGGATGCCGCCTACAACAACAGCGCAGCAGTCAAGAACAGTGCTGAAAAGCTTGCCGAATGGTCCGCACGCAGCGCGCGGACCCGGTCACGGCCTGGTGCTTTGCTGGATTTGCAATACGGGCCGCGGCCGCGAAACCGGATTGATGTTTTTCAATGCGGCCGCGCGCAAGCCCCCTTGTTCGTGTTTATTCACGGTGGCTATTGGCAGCGAAACTCAAAGGAAATGTTCGCCTGCATGGCAGAGGGCGCGCTGGCAAACGGCTTTGATGCCGCGCTGGTCGGCTACACGCTCGCCCCTGAAGCAACGTTGACCGATATCGTCGGCGAGGTACGAGGGGCGGTTCGGTGGCTCCGCCTGGACGGGCCGCGGCTCGGCATCGCGGCAAAAAAAATCCTGTTATCCGGCTGGTCTGCCGGCGGGCACTTGACTGCCGCCGCTTTTGCCGAGGCGGATGCTGGGCTCGCCATCAGCGGCATTTTCGACCTAGAACCATGCCGGCTTAATTATTTGAACGAAAAACTTCAGCTTTCGTTGGAGGAGCAAATCGCGCTGAGCCCGATCCGGCAGCTGCCCGTGTCCTCTCCGCCACTGGTAATCGCGTTCGGCACCGGCGAATTGCTAGAATTGCAACGACAGTCGCGCGACTATCATTCCGCTCGCAAGGAAGTGGGACTGCCGTCCGACCAGATGCCGCTCATTGGACACGATCATTTTTCAATTCTGGAAGAACTCGCCAGTCCGGACGGCAAACTCGCCGCGTGCGTGTCTCGGCTGGTGGCGTGACTCGCCAGCTGTTCGGCGAGCCGGAGCCAATTTGCCGCTCGCTTATCCCGGCTGCGCACGCGGACGGTTATGCCGAGACAGCACAACGGCGCCGAACTTGACGGTTCGAACCACAAAAAAGGAACGATCGCCACAGTCGTTGCCGGATCCCGCAAGCCTCTCACGCGATTCCTTTGAGTGATGTCCCGCCGTCAAGCGTGAGCACTTGTCCGGCTAGCGCGTCGTTTTCGGCAATAAAGATCACGGCGTGAGCGACCTCTTCGGGTCGGACAAAGCGTCCGATCAATGTAGCCCGCGCGCAAGCCTCTTTGCTCTCGTTTGACGCGCCCGCCCAAGCCGGCGTTTCGGTGTAGCCGGGCGCAACCGCGTTGACGAGGATCTGCGGAGCAACCGATTTGCTCAGCGTTGCGGTGACATTAGTCAGTGCGGCTTTGAATGCGGAGTACTGCAGATATTCCGGATCGCCGGTAGTGGGATTTCCATAAATCGAAGTGATATTTACGATTTTGCGCAAGTATGACGATGGCATCGAGACAAATTCCGCACTCGTACGCATGGCCGAGAGCAGAATATTTTTATACTCGTACTCCCAGATTGAGTCTTCGTTGAGGTCCCCGGGCCGCGATTCGCCAGCATTGTTGATCAGTACATCAACGGTCGACGTTGTTCGTTTGATTTCATCAAATAGCGATTTTATTGCGCCGGAATCCATAAGATCGGCTTGGCAGAGTCGTCCGCTTGAAACCTTTTCAACCTCCCTGAGCGTCTCCTGCGCGCCAACTTTATTCTTTCCATAGTGCACGAGCACATGCGCACGTTTCTGGGCGAAAGCAATGGCGATCGTCTTGCCGATGCCGCTTGAAGCGCCGGTCACCAATACGATTTTTCCCTGCAGGTCCATGCGTCATCATAATTCCAACTCCCGCCCCCGAAAATGGGTCGCACGGCGAAAGACGCCTGTCGCGTTGTGCTACCGAGGCTTGTACGATGTCGCGCGTGTCTCGACGGAAACGCCGCAAGCGCCGGCCAAAGGACAGGGAGCGAAGATTAAAAAGAGCGCCCGATTTTGTACATCGGAGCTGTGAAGCTATTAAGCCTTCCACTTCGCCACGGCCTTGGTCGTGGATGCTTTGTTTCGTTTGCACTCCCTGTTTGTTCGCTCATTTCACAGAATGCAAACGCCAGATTCCCCGTAGATAACTGCTGCGAGACGCGTCGGGCGCAGAGGCGGGTTAATCACTATCGTTGCATTTTGAATTGGCGTTGCTCGGCATGCTCATCGGAGCGGACACGAATCTTGTATGCGTGTTGCTTGTCATAATTGCTTTGTTGGAACGATTTGAGCGTTGAATTTATAGCTGACAATACCAATAATGCCGGCGCCATATACGCCCGGTTCTGACATAAGCGCCAAATCTGTTGCGCAGCAGAAATTGCTTTTTGGCGCTGTCATATTCGATCTTGGAAGCAGCGCGACAGTGGTCAGCGGGAGGCTGCATCGCATTTGCTGATGAACACGGAAGCGCCAAGATCGCTACAATGATAGCGAGCGCTCTCGCGACCGCCGTGCTATTCGTCAGCGTGCACCATCGTCCGCTGTTCATTGGCTCCAGCTCGCCCAAAGCCCGCCATATCCGGTCAATCAAAGCTGTAAATGATACGAGCGGCTAATGTAAAGCGGGCGACATTTGACCGCGATCATCGCTTCAACGTTTGCAAAGGCTCGCATTGCGGCGCAAACCACGCTTGAATGGCTGAGCGCGGGGCACGGCAGGGATCACCTTAATAGTCGTCGGCGTGGTCGTAGTTCAGTTCCTGCGTGCCCTGATCAAGGGCCAGCCGAACCAAAGGAATCCGGACTGATGGCCTTCTACATTTGCACCGCCTGTGGCACGCAGCATGCCGAGAGCGAGCAGCCGCCCACTCATTGCGTGATCTGTGAAGAAGAGCGGCAATACATCCCCCCGCGAGGGCAAACGTGGACTACGCTTAACGCACTCCAGCAAAGCCACACCAACACGTTCCACGAATACGAAAAGGGTATCATCGGCATCGGCTCGACGCCTGCATTCGCCATTGGGCAACGCGCGCTGCTCGTGCGCACGGAAAACGGCAATATCTTGTGGGACTGCATCGCCCCGCTTGATGACGCGACCGTGACGATGGTCGAAGGACTCGGTGGCATCGATGCTATCGCGATCTCGCATCCGCATTTCTATACGACGATGGTGGAATGGGCGCGTGCCTTCACGGCGCGCATTCACCTGCATGCAGCCGACAAGCAGTGGATCATGCGGAGCGATCCTGCGGTCGAGCTATGGGACGGCGAAACCAAGACCCTGTGGGATGGGGTCACGTTGGTCCGTTGCGGGGGTCATTTTGAAGGAGGCGCGGTTCTGCACTGGGCGAGTGGGGCAGGGGGCCGCGGGATCGTTTGCGCCGGCGATATTCTTACCGTGGCAACCGATCGCAAATGGCTGTCATTCATGCGGAGCTATCCGAATTTCATTCCCCTGTCGGCGCGCGCCGTTAATAAAATCGGTGCAGCACTGAAGCCGTTCGCGTTCGAGACCATCTATGGCCACTATTTCGATCGCGTTATCGCCAAGGACGGCAAAGCTGTCCTGGAAGCCTCCGTCGCGCGTTACGTGGCGGCGATCGAAGGCAAGCGGGGCTATGAATGAGCGGTTCACTCGCGGTCATAGCGTCCTTCCCCGCGAGCTGTCGGATCCGTTTCCGTTATGAACGAAAACGCCCCTGTTTATCTGATCAGCGTGGTGGCCTGATCAACGATTGGTTGCGGCAAGGCGATGCCGAGAGATTTGGCGCTTCTGAGGTTGACGACCATTTCGACCGCAGTTGATTGATAGATCGGCAGGTCGGCCGGAGCGGCACCGGCCAGAACCAAACCGCTATAGGCGCCGGCCTGGTGATACAGCTCCGTGAGTTTACTGCCGTAGCTCATCAGACCGCCGGCAGCGGTAAAAGCAGTTCCCTGGAAGACCGCTGGAATGCTGTGTCGGGCCGCTGACGAGCCAAGATCAGCACTAGCGCTGAGAAAAAATTCATCGTCAGCGATGACGAGGCCTCCTGCTTGCGATTGAGCCAACTCAGCAAACACATTGCTAAAGTCACGTCCTGTACTCGCCCGGACGAGCTCTATCGGGACGCCAATTTTCTGAGCGGATGCAAGCGCATCGTATTGTGCGTCCCGGTTTGAATTCTGAGGATTAAGAAGAAATCCAAGTACCGGTGCAGCTGGGACCGCCGCGTGCAGCAAGTCCAAACGCTTCTGTTCTCGCCCGACGACCATGCCGGCCACGCCGGTCACGTTCGTCCCAGGATGGTTGAGGCTAGCGACAAGTCCGATCTCGATTGGATTTGCACTGACCGCAAACACGATCGGGATGTTTGTGGTCGCGGCTTTGGCGGCTAGCGCGGCTGGACTACCGAAGGCGGTTATCAATGTAACTCGGCGATTGACCAGGTCGGCTGCAAGCTCAGGCAATCGGGCATAATCGCTTTCCGCCGAATGGTATTCGACTGTCAGGTTTTGGTTTCTGGAAAAGCCTTCAACCTTCAATCCTTCGTAAAAGGTCGAAAGCTTTAAGGCCGTTGCAGCCGCACTATCCAGAACGCCAATGATCGGCGTGGGCGCTTGTTGTGCATTCAGGAGCTGCTGCGGCAACATCGCCGCTCCGATTACCGCGATGCATTTCCGTCGGGTGAATCTTCCCATCATTCGATCTAATTACGGCAAAGGCGATTGGCGGAAGGGGTGTCTGCCAATTTCTCAAAAAATAATAGTAATTTCAATGTGTTTGCGTAGGAGACCATTGCTAACCCACAAGCGATCCCACATGCTTATGTGATCAATGAGGAGGCTTCAGCGCAGGAGGATGAAACCGTGTCCGCGTTGACGCGCACTGCGGACCTAATCCGCAACCGTCTGCATGTCTCAGATGTGCCCCGCCAAGCAGCCTCCGCCGGTGGCTACATGTCGCCGCTTTTCGGTACGTACCGTAACCGCGCACGGATCTTCAGTGCGCGCTGATAAGAATATCTCGTTACCCCACTGGCAATGCTGCTTTTTGACTTTATATTCATGCCATCGTTTGAATAATGCGCGTTCAGACAATTCTTATTCGCGAGGCCCGAGATCCGCCTACTGTAAAAGACGCAAAATATACGCTCGTTCGTGGTGAAGCGCGATCATGACCGACAAGCCAATTGACCTCGACCAGCATCGTGGCATGGCCGCGCAAAAAGCTACCGAACTTCGCAGGCTGTTGGCGGATGTGGAGGTGAACGAAAAAGAACTGCGACGGCGGCAGGAGGAACTCGAGGCCCATTTGCTGGCCGCGCCGGCGCTGAATTGGCATGAAGCGGCCGAAAAGGCCCGGTACCTCCTCAATCTTTTTTCGGCATCGCTCACGGCGCACGATCCGCGGCGACAGAAGCTAATTGCCGCCGTGCTCGCCGATTTCAAGCGACTTTTGGGTGAAAATTAACACGCTATCACAGGACCGAACGGCACGCCGCGTCGGATCAGAAATCGCCTTTGATGGAAATTGATATGCAACGCCTAATGGCGCGCGTTCTCAGTCCGGGTATTCACTCAATAGTTGCCTTAATGCCAGTTTCCCGGCGCTGTTGGCCTCAGCAACCGATTCGAAAAAAATCTCGGATTGCTTGATCGGGCTCTTTCTGCCGGCCCGATAGATCTCCCATCGCCACGGTTTTGGTGGCGACGCTCTGTTCTTTACCACAACGGAAAAGTCGGCGTGATCGATCATGCGGAAACCCTATCACGTAATAATGTCGACATCACACGCTATACGCTGGATGTCATCGACGTTGGTTCGGTGATCACAGGGGCCTTCAGACGAAAAGCGGGCGGCCAGTCGAATCCATACGACTTTGCTAAGGTAGGGGGAGGGCAAGGATGGCATTTCGGGTCGGCCATGGGTTTTTTAAAGGGGCTTAGTCCCCCCGGAGCATCAGCGATCAAGGAAGCTCCTGAGCATGCTCGATCAACTCGGATGTTTGAGTTTCCGCAGTGCCTTAGCCTCGATCTGCCGAATTCGCTCGCGCGTTACTGAAAATTGTTGGCCTACTTCCTCCAGCGTGTGATCGCTATTCATGCCGAGGCCAAAGCGCATGCGCACGATGCGCTCCTCGCGTGGCGTCAGTGACGCCAGTACGCGCGTCGTGGTCTCGCGCAGGTTTGATTGGATCGCGGCGTCGATCGGCAGGATCGCGTTCTTGTCTTCGATTAGATCGCCGAGGTGAGAGTCGCCTTCGTCGCCGATCGGTGTTTCAAGTGAGAGCGGTTCTTTGGCGATTTTCAGAATCGTCCTCACTTTGTCGAGCGGCATATGTAGCTTCTCGGCGATCTCCTCAGGCATAGGTTCACGGCCGACCTTGTTGAGCATCCGCCGGCTTGTGCGCACCACTTTGTTGATGGCGTCGCTCATGTGAACAGGCACACGGATGGTGCGCGACTGGTCGGCGAGGGAGCGAGTGACTGCCTGCCGGACCCACCAGGTCGCATAGGTCGCAAACTTGTATCCGCGTCGATACTCGAATTTGTCGACCGCCTTCATCAGACCGATGTTGCCTTCCTGGATCAAGTCGAGGAACTGCAGGCCGCGGTTGATGTACTTCTTGGCAATCGAAATGACGAGGCGCAGATTGGCCTCCACCATCTCCTTCTTTGCCTGGCACGCTTCGCGCTCGCCGCGTTGCACCATTTGCACGATCTTGCGGAACTCGCCGATCTCGAGCCCGGTCTCGCTCGCGAGCGTGTGTATGTCCTGGCGGTGCTGCTTGATCTTGTCCTGGTCCTTGGCGACGAATTTCTTCCAGCCGTTTGCGGAGAACTTCGA
The DNA here is from genome assembly GCA_963816295.1 of uncultured Alphaproteobacteria bacterium. GTDB lineage: Bacteria > Pseudomonadota > Alphaproteobacteria > Rhizobiales > Xanthobacteraceae > BOG-931. The sequence goes on from CAWFJS010000002.1 coordinate 119,777, forward strand.
CACGCGGTTGAGCCAGAGCGGGTCAAGCTCGGAGCCCAGATAGTTCTTGAGGAAGTCGTCCCGAACGACACCGTGGCTCTCGGCAAGCCGCATCAAGCGGCCTTCGTGACCGACCAGCCGCTTGTTGATGTCGTAGAGTTGATCAACCAGCGCGTCGATGCGCGCTCGGTTCAGCCGTAGCGATTTCACCTCGCCGATGATCTCGTTCTTAAGCTTTTTATACTTGCGCTCCTGCGCCGGAGAAAGCGATTGGCGTTTGAGCCGGGACTGGATGTCCTGATCCTGCAAACGGCGAAGCCGCCGGTAGGCGCCGGCGATAGTGTCGAATGTCGCGACCACCTTGGGCTTGAGTTCTGCCTCGATCGCCGCGACCGAGAGCCAAGTTTCCATCTCGTCATCATCGAGGTTGCTCTCGCCAGTCATACTCTCGGTTGCCGTTTCCCGGCCGTCGCTGCGTTCTCCGGCGGGCTTGAGCGGGGTCGCGAACACCGGCGCAATGGTCGGCGCCTGCAGCGCAGGCGGCCGCCCGGCTTGGTTCGGGGCGGCGATGCCGGCAGTCAACTGGTCGTCGGGGGCAACCATTGGCATGGCCTTCGCATCGGGGCCGCCATAGGTCGCGTCGAGGTCGATGATGTCGCGCAGGAGAACCTTGCCCTCGTTGAGCTCATCACGCCAGATAATGATGGCCTGGAAGGTAAGCGGGCTCTCGCACAGGCCCGCGATTATTATTTCGCGGCCGGCCTCGATGCGCTTGGCGATGGCGATCTCACCTTCGCGCGAAAGAAGTTCCACCGAGCCCATTTCGCGCAGATACATGCGCACTGGATCGTCGGTGCGCTCGGCCGGCCCCTTGGCCTTAGGCTTGGCCGAAACTGACCACTGCCGGACTTCGACTAGCTCCTCGCCTTCGGCTACCTCTTCCGAATCCGCGCGAGTTGGCACCTCTTCCTCAACCTTATTGGTCTCGACCACGTTGACGCCCATTTCTCCGAAAATCGACAGGATACTCTTGAGCTGCGGCGAACTGGTCTCGTTTGAGGGCAGCACGCCGTTGATCTGAGCGAGGGTGACGTAGCCGTGCTTCTTGGCGCTACGGATCAGCTTCTTGACAGCCACGTCGGAAAATTCGAGCCACGGCAGATCCCGGATATCCGATTCCCGTTTCTGCGGCGCGACTGGCGTGCGCTGTTCGGGAGGCGTCTTGATATTGCTTGCCATGACTGTCTCCCGGATGCCCCAAAGCAAAGGTGCCTGGGAGATCATCACCGCCTCATGCGTTTCTTTGTACTGAGCGCCTCATGCGTTCATTTGTACAGTATTTGTCTCACGGTAAGGTTCCTTTGAACAAATCGCACAGCCAAGTAACCGCGCAATCATCTCTCCCGTGGCCCGCAGCTCTTTGGTCTCCCTGTCGGGAACGTGTCGAAGATCACTTCAGCCGCGCGACGGCGAGCCAACAGAGCGGCCACCCGATCGCAACTTGGCGACCGGTTCGGAAACCGAACCCTGGGCTTCCTTGGCCAAACGAAGCGCCTTCAAATGCGCGGTCTTTTTACGAATGGCGGCAGCTTGAGCCTCATATTCCGCCATTGCTTTTTTAGCCTCCCGCGCGCGCTCTTCTTGTCTGAAACTCTTTTCTGCCCGTTGTCGGGCCTGATCTGGTGTCATGAATTTTTCCCGTGTGACAACCCGGTCGCAACCACATTGCGACCCTCGTGGGGTTGATCGCTTGCTTATGTCGGTCAGGTGTTAAGAAACATATAGGCACTAATCGCACGGAAAAAAGCCTTGGAGATAAAGCGCTGGACATAATGAGCCTTGACCCGCACCGCCATAACGCTGGCGGCGGACCAAGTCGCGCACCCAGAACCCTGGCACGAAAGCGACCGGAATCGTCGTGGTTGCTTCCTTTGCACCGGTGCCCGCACCGGCCATTTGGCACTTCATTGGCCTGACGTTTTGACTTGGACCAACTTCTCTGCACACGCCCTGGCTAAGTGGTAGTCGGGGGAACTAGCTCCTGGCTGTGTCGCCCAGCCGCCCTTCTCCAAGTATTGGCCTTGTTGCCAGTTCGAAGAAATCTTTTGCAGGACTGCCAGGTTCGCTTTCGCATCACTGTTCTGCAGGAATTTCTCCACGCAGATCGGCGCGAGGGCCGCTACGACGGCGCTGTTAGCGCTCATCCGCAAGTTTGATGGCGGTGCCGCCAGTCATCCAGCCGCCCCAAGAAAACCCTATCACCATCGACGCAACCGCGCCGATAGCGATTCCTTGCAGGAGACGAGTCCGCGACTTGCCCACCAGAATTGATGGAACTTGCATGGCTTTTGCCCTTTCGGTCAGAGGGGGGTGCGCCGCACGCGGCGCGTGCAACGACGGAGGCGGGCGCTGACGGCACCCGAGCCGAACGCAACGCTATTTGGCGTGTTATTGTGCCTGCCGACGGCACCTGCGCTGCCACGTGCGAGAACGGAGACTTCGGTACGCCCCCGATTTATGGGCAGCTCACAGGCAAGTCAGCGCTTGCCTTTGTGTACTCACATGGGGGGCTGGATATGAAGCACAATAGGCATCAAGAACTAAATCGCCAAGCAACTGCTTGCCGTCCAGCAGGGCTGAGACCGCCGTGTCAATTCGGTGGAGACATGCCATGATGAGGCGAGAAAAATTTGCGATCGCAAACATCTACGTGCCGATAAAGCGCCGAGCAACGCTCAAACCGGAGACCGTCCAAGAGATTGCGCGAAGTATCTTAGAAGTCGGACAGCAAGCGCCCATCTTGGTTCGGCGTGACGGTGATCGCTTCGTCCTCGTACACGGGTTGCATCGCCTCGAAGCGTGCAAGGCATTGGGCGAAAAGACGATCTACGGATATCTCGTCCAGGCCCAGAAGCACTAATCCAGAACTTCACAATTGGCTTTCCTATGGCAAAGAAGATCAATATGGTTCATCTAGCGACCGCCTTCCGAGAAATATCGGAAGCGGATATCTGCCGATAATGCATCGGGGTAGTAGGCATGGGGTGAACCGTGCCGTGAGGGCTCATGTCGTCAGCGCGTCCGTGCAATATCCTCATGATCTATCCGCGCTTTGGGGCCGGTACGTTTTGGAATTTTGCCGCGGCCTGTGAACTATTCAACGCGCGTTACCCGACGACGCCGCTCGGCCTTATCACCGTAGCTGCCCTGCTGCCGAATACATGGACCATCCGACTGGTCGATCGAAATACTGAGGCGTTGGCCGACGGCGATCTTGAGTGGGCCGATTTGGTCATGACCGGCGGCATGCTGCCGCAATATTTCGACACCATCGAAGTCATCGAACTGTGCCGTGCGCGGGGCAAGCCGGTTGTCGTCGGCGGGCCTGGCGTGACCTCCGTTCCCCACCTTTACAGCAAAGCAAATTTTCAGGTTCTCGGCGAAGCCGAGGGCATCATCGACAAATTCATCTCAGCGTGGGAGGCAGGCGCAAGGGAGGGAGTATTCGAGGCCGAAAAATTCAAAATCGACGTGACCAAGAGTCCAGTCCCCCGGTTCGACCTATTGAAAGTCGAGCATTATCTTTACATCGGAGTGCAGTTTTCGCGTGGCTGCCCATTCACCTGCGAGTTCTGCGACATTATCGAACTCTACGGGCGGGTTCCCCGCGCTAAGACCAACGCCCAAATGTTGCATGAGCTGGACACGCTCTATCGTCTCGGTTACCGCGGTCATATCGATTTCGTCGACGATAATCTCATCGGCAACAAGAAGGCGGTCAAGGCATTCCTGCCTGAACTAAGGACGTGGCTCGAACAACACGACTATCCATTCGAGTTCACGACCGAGGCGTCACTTAATCTGGCCGACGATGCGGATTTAATGAAGCTGTTAAATCAGGCCAACTTCATCGGGGTGTTCGTTGGAATCGAGAGCCCCGACACCAGTACGCTAATCGCGATGCGCAAAAAACAGAATACGCGGCGGGACATTGCCGAGAGCGTGCATAGGATTTACGCGGCTGGGCTCTACGTAACTGCAGGTTTCATTGTCGGCTTCGACAGTGAGCGGGGATCGGTCGCAGACGCCATTGTCGAGCTCATCGAGGAGGCCGCTATTCCGGTCTGTATGGTCGGCCTGCTTTACGCGCTGCCAAACACCCAACTTACGCGTCGGCTTGCAGACGAGGGCCGCTTGCACGCGGAGCTCTTATTCGATCCCGCTGCAGGCATGGATCAGTGCACGCAAGGTTTGAATTTCGATACGTTGCGGCCGCGACACGAAATCCTGTCCGATTACAAGCGGGTGCTCGAGAAAGTCTACGATCCTGTTGCCTATGCCAAGCGTCTCCAGCGCTTGGCAAGTCTGCTCGGCAGCTCCAACCCCAATCGTCAAGTGCGTGCGAACAATTCCAGGAGCAAACTTGGCGGCCTGGAGGTCGTCCATCGTATTGTGTCCAAGCTGCCGGGAGCACAGGACATCTTCCGACAAGCGATCATTCAATGTGCATCGAGAAATCCGCAATGGGCTCGGATTATCGTGCTGCTGACGGCGCTTTATCTCCATCTTGGCCCATTCTCACGGCACGTTATCCGTCAAATCGAGCAGCAACTTGATGGACCGCCGGATGTCGCACAAGATCAAACGGCACCGGCAAAACAGGTCGCAGCGACTACGGCCTAAAGGCAGCACACCCGCCTGACATCACAGTCGGGCGCATTCCGAAGGGCGCGGGGTATGCGTCATTACCAAGAGCCCCGCAGCCAATCGGTTCGCGCTGGCGTCAGTGCCAACTCCGAACTAACATTAGCGCTGGATCATTTAATGAACGCCAGGCAGGTTGCGGAGAGGACCGCTATTGGGACAGCTCGTCGTAGTCTCGAATAGAGTCGCCGTTCCCGAGAAAAATGCAAAGGCGCGCGCCGGCGGGCTTGAAGTTGCTGTCAAGGCGGCACTCAAGCACAAAACTTGCACTTGGTTCGGCTGGAGCGGAAAGGTCGTCGCACACACCAAGAGTGCCACCCAGACGGTGGTGCGTGACAAGATTACCTACATCACGCTCGATCTCTCCAAAGAAGATCACCAGGAATACTACAGTGGCTTCACCAATCGTGTGCTATGGCCGATCCTGCACTACCGGGTCGATCTCGCCGAGTTCTCGCGCCGGGATCTGACTGGCTATCTGCGTGTCAATGATCACTTCGCGCGCGAGCTGCACAAAGTGCTTGAGCCAGATGACTCCATCTGGGTGCATGATTATCACCTGATGCCGCTCGCCAAGGCACTGCGCGAGCGTGGGCACAAGAATCGCATCGGCTTTTTCCTTCACGTTCCATTTCCACCGCCGGAAATACTGACGGCATTACCGCACCACGAGCGCCTTATTCCATCACTGTGCGAATACGATCTCATCGGGTTCCAGACCGGGGATGATGCTTTTAATTTCAGCCGCTACCTCACCCGCGAATGCGGCCTACACAGTCGCGATTTCAATTTCATCGTTGGCGATCGGACGATTCGGATTGACGTGTTCCCGGTCGGCATCGAAACGGAGGCGTTCGCCGAGCTTGCCCAGCGTTCAGTGCGATTGCCTTTCGTCAAACGCGTGATCGCGAGCCTGGCTGGCCGTGCGCTCATCATCGGGGTCGATCGCTTGGACTACTCGAAAGGGATTGCCAATCGGCTTTCGGCATTCGAGCTATTCCTGCAAAAGCAGCCGCAATGGCTTGGCAAAGTGACCTATTTACAGATCGCGACCAAAAGCCGTTCCGAGATTCCGGAATATGCCGTTATCGAGCAGGATATTGGATCGGCTGCGGGACGCATTAATGGCGCCTTTGGTGAAGCGGACTGGACGCCGATTCGTTACATCAATCATCCCTATAGCCATTCGACGCTAGCGGGGCTTTATCGTGCCGCCCGTGTTGGGCTCGTGACCCCATTGCGTGACGGGATGAATCTCGTGGCCAAGGAATATGTCGCCTCGCAGGATCCGGATGACCCTGGCGTGCTGATCCTGTCGCGGTTCGCCGGCGCGTCGCAGGAATGCAAAGCAGCGCTGCTGGTTAATCCGTACGACCCCGATAGCGTCGCTGCAGCCATCGGGCAGGCGCTCGCGATGTCATTGGCCGAGCGGCGCGAGCGGCACAACTCGCTGTTCCGGGTCCTCTCCCGCAACGACGTCCAACAGTGGGCAGACCGCTATGTCGCCGCTCTGGAGCGCAAGCCGAAAGCGCTCAGCGAGCTTGAGCAAATGCATTCGGTGGGATCGTGATAGAGCAAACGCGGCTCATTGCATTCATTGGCTATGAGATCAGGCTAAAATTGTTAACCCAACTTCCGCAAGCGACGGCGCCGTGGATAACTGCTGCTCTCATATAGGCGCCGGATGTCATCGCTGCTGAAGCGCTCATCTCCCACCTGCATCCATGCCCCGAGCGTACGGATGGCGGTAAAATCTTCGACTGCGAAACGAATTGCATCTGCCGCCGTGGCAAAGCGACGATAACTGATGTGCTGACGCGTACCATGCTTGCGTTTTGGCGTGAATAGTTCGGCTGATGAAGTGTAATCGAAAGTCATCAGAATGATCTTCGACTGGGGTTACGCCACACTATGCGGCGCGGTCGAGCTGGCTTTCCTTGGCCACCCGCTCGTGCGGCTCGGTGGAACTTTTAATCCTGTACTGGAATTCGTCGCCTTCGGGCGGCAAAAGTTGCGTGATCTTATAAACGTTGCTCGCACCGCCAGCGCCTAACGGCCGCGACGTGTAAGTCACCGACTGGCCGATCTTAAATTTGTGATGGGTCACAGTATTCACCATTATGGCAGATCAGATCGCGCACGCTTGCAGCGTTTAGACAACTCTCCATACGCTGCATAGACCACCGTGAAAATTGCGTTTGTGGGCACTTCTCGAAGCAGTCCGCTTATGTCCGATTTGGGTCATTGAGTGGCACTGCAGCCATCGTCATCTTTGCGGTCGTCTTTATGTTGCCGCTTCTTGCTTCTGCGATCGGAATGGTCATGGATTTCCCTCAACCGGCGTTGCGGGATTAACGATCAGCTTTCATGCTTGGGGCCGGTCGCGCCCGTGCGCGTGCCGACCAACTCAACGGTGCGCCCTTTTTGGCGCGATGTCGAGAACAATGCGCTTACTCAGGAGTTCCTGGCCGAGATGCTGGGGGCGCGACGGACGAGCGCCACGCTTGCGGTCAGCGCCCTGCAGAGATCGGACCTTGATCCGCTGCGGGCGCGGCCATATCCGATGGCTTGATCTCGAAGGCCTCTGGGAAAGCGCTTGCGAACGTTATGCAACAATCAAAGTTCACGCCGGCCGACTGCTGGGTGTGATCTCGTCGGACCTGGCTTGAGTTTTCAGCCAAATTTCGCGCCCATGTTTGGAACCGGACAGACCAAGCGCCGTTAGGCTTAAGGAAAGACCTAAGGTGCCGAGATCAACCGGCGTTCCACTTGCGGCACTTTGCAAGGGAACCATGAGCAGCGGCTTGCTCATCTAGGAAATGCAACTAACACCACGGTTTGGAGAGGCGTCATGCAAGACGCTACGTATTTGCGTTTGCAGGCCGAACTGTGCCTGCGAATGGCGCACCACATCCGCGATGATAAACTCGCCTCAAAGTTTCGCGCTGCGGCCACGCAGTACTTTTTGCGTGCCGAAGCCCAACCACTTCGCGGTGACATGTGTGCGAATCGGTTAGCAAATTGGCCCGTGCCTGTAACGGGCGATGATTAAGCACTCATCCGCTGATCGCGGCGCTGCGCGCCAGCAATTCTCCATCCTCGTTGAGCACAAATACAGTGACCGCCTGGTCCTGAGTACTGTTGCGGCCGAGTTCGTTGGCCACGACCGTGGCGTGGGTTTCGGCCTCGTGCAGCGTCGGGAATTCTTCACCGATGTCATCCGTCAGCATGGCGCCACGGTACTGGGCTTGGAACAAATAGCGGGCCATCGCAAGCCCTCCTGCAAAGTTGAGACTTTGTCGTGAGCGCTCGCAGCTGGACGCTCAACCGAAATACACATATTATTTTATTGCTTTTCCCCCCAATGCAATTGTTCAAAATTGAACAGTCAATTCAACATGGATGCGTGCGCGACGGTGTCCAAAATTGAACACGTGCTAAATAACCCCGGCGCGACCTAGTCACGCAGAACAACACTGAGCAACGAGTTGTTGACCTTCAGGTCGCCATTGTAATCGATGAAGCCCAATTTTCTAAATCGGTTCATGAAGAAACTAACTCGAGGTCGAGTGGTGCCAATGATATCGGCCAGTGTCTCTTGGCTGATCTTTGTGGCGATTGGCTGCGGCGTATCGTCCTTGCCAAAATTCGCCAACAGAAGGAGTGTCCGTGCCAGACGCTTTTCGCTTGAGTTGAACAACTGATCGACCAAGTCCTCTTCAATTCTGCTATTGCGGGTCAAGAGATGGGTCATGAACATCTCAGCAAAAGCCGGCTCGCCGTGAAGCACGCGGACCATCTCGCTTTTCTGCACCCGCATCAACTCGCTTTCGGTCATGGTGTAGGCCGTCGCCAAACGCAACGACTGCCCATTCAAACATCCCTCGCCGAAAAACCCACCCTCGCCGAGTATGGCGACCACCGCCTGCTTTCCCTGCTTCGACGCCACGACAAGTTTGACCTTGCCCTTTCGGATGTAAAAGACTGCGTCCGCAGGATCCCCCTGCGAGAAAATTACATCGTTCTTCCGGTAATTCGTCAGCGTTCGGCCGCCATCTATGGTCGTCAAAAATAGCTTGGGGTCAAACGCGCGTCTCTTCTTTGACTTTGCCAAAGCGCTTCCCATTTCCGTCTGCTGCACTCACATAATATTATTTCATGCGGCCGGCTTCAATCCATTGCAGTAGCATGAATGCTTTCTGGTCACTTGCGGTGGGTGACACTCGAAAAAACAGCAATGTCTGATGTGGATTTAGAAGACCTGTGGATAGAAGATATGGCGTTTCAACTTACCGTGTCCGCTTAGCCCCAAAATCAGACTTTAGACCGCAGTCGCAGAATGAATTCGGATCTTATGAATCATTTTGCTCACCTGGCTTAAAACTAAGCCCGATAATTGGTTTGGCATTCGAATTGTCTATTATGTGAGAATGAGCGCGGACTGACCGTCGAATTGGGCGGTGCTGCCGCGCAAAAGGTCGATTAGAAGGAGGCCACCGCTATGGCTCAGGATAACGCGTACGTTCAAAAGCTGATCACAGCACGAGATAGAGAGGTTACGCACCGCCGCGACATCGTGGAAGCTTTGGCGGAAAAACAGAATCGCGGCGACACGGAAAACATGCGCGAGGCTTTCGTCAAAATCCAGGACGTGATTGAAGCCATTGAGCGTGCCGTTTGGCATGAGAGATATATCGCCAACCCAAAGTCCGAGGCGTTCTCGCCTTTCGGCTTCACAAGCTGATTCAAAGGAAACCGCTCGCGAGGTCGGCAACCCAACGAGAGCGGAGCAAGGCCGCGCAACCTTTCAGCCAATCCGGTTCATGTTCCCGTCTTTGGTTCCCTAAAATCTGGGATACACGAGGCCATCGCCATGATATCATACGGTCGTTGGCTCCCCGCTTGCTCTAATATTTCGCCCACTGGGCCACGAGACGAGGCTTCCAGCGGATCGCAGCGAATCATCGCTATGCTGCCGGACTGCTGCACAGGGAAGGATCAAGCCATGAACCGATGGCAAGAACTCGTTGACAACCTGCTCACCGATCTGGGGACGGAGACTCCCGGTGCTGACGATTTCCGGATGAACATCGACCATAAAATCTGGGAAGCCGAACAAACGGTATCGTATTCAGTCCCGATGACACCGTACGAAACGACGGTGCGGCGCCTTCACGGCTTTCAGCGCGAGTTAATTGAACGATTATCCAAGCAACTAAAAAATGATCCCGCAAACGAGAGTTTGCGGGAAGCTCGATCCTTACTTGAAAACCCGTGGCTCCGCGTCCCCGAACATCAGCGGCCGGACTTAAGATGAACGCGGTCCGCGGGCGCTCGCGGCGCGGCAAGTATCGCTAAGTTGCTGGAACGGCCTCAGCCCCAAGGACGGCTCGAGCACTCCCCAATCCGTTCTCTCCACGCAGCGTCGAGATTCGTTCTCACAGACATCTGAAATTTGCGGCCAATTAGCCGGAGCAGCATGAACACAAAACGAACGAAGCGCTTCCGAAATCTCCACGCTTGGTGGAAACGTCAGGTAGAGCACCCTGACGCGACGGGTGAAACGACGCGCCAGAGACTTGAAGCCAATCGCCGCGGAGGCCGACCGGCTCCCGTGATCCGTATAGCAAAACTCAAAGGGATTTCGAGCAAAACCCCAATAATGATTCCCGCAGCCGCCAATCCGGATGACGCTGAGCTATTAGTGCTTGGTGCTCAACTAGAAGGGATGGTGGCGGAATTGCCGGCGCTCTGCGCCTGGGTCGATGAAGTCAGGGAATTATTGGAGCGTGAGATCAAAAATTTGGCCTCGTTGCCTGCAGATCGGGAAGAATGGACGCAGTTGGATTTCCAAGCCTACGTCGAGGTTCGCTTGCGCGTTGAAGTTGAAGGAAAAACAGAAATAGGAGCAGCGTACGGTCGGGCTGCTGAGGCCCATGAGGCGCTATATCAGCGGATGGATCCGCTGTGCATCAAGATTAGGTCTTTGAGACCGCGTACCGCAAAGGGACGTGCGCTAAAACGGTGGGCGCACTCTATTCAATGCGGCGACTTCGAAAATGCTCGACTGCCGATAGTGGGGAGGAAATGACCGAAGCACACTGGAGGGGTTGGGTGTGAGTTCAGGCTCAGATCGTTGGGCGGTTAGCCGATTGTTCGCTGTGGGCAGTTAGCGGACATCGCGGCGTCTCATTCCGACACCCTCGGCCGCGTTGCAATACTCAGGACAAGATCAAATCAAAGTGTGTACCGAAATGCGCGGCTTTTTTCCGCCACTGTCCTACCGGCATGAACGCTACCTAGCCATACCTGTTAATGGCCTCCCGCTGTCGCCGCGGGCGAATCATCATGCGAGATCGCTTATTTGCGAACAATTATCGGCGCTTGATCAACGATCCCGGTCCTTCCGGGTGATTGTCCTTGCGTTTTAGCGCGACAACATCTATGTGTTGCCATCGAGTTATGGCCGAACGAATTGGCCTCGCCGCGAACAGCGCGCCTGACTAACGACATTCATCCTTAACCTCGACAAACCGGCTGCGTTTGCGCGTGGCTATCTGTGTACTCGTATTCAAAGAAAGGGGCTCCCATGTCTACGGGAACCGTGAAGTGGTTTAACGGCCAAAAGGGATTCGGCTTCATTCAGCCGGACGACGGGGGCAAAGACGTTTTCGTGCACATCAGTGCGGTCGAACGCGCAGGAATGCACAATCTCAATGAGGGTCAGAAGATCAGCTACGAAGTTGTCGCCGATCGCAAGACCGGAAAGTCCTCGGCTGACAATCTGCGCGCTGTCTGATCAGCAACCATAAGGCCTTGACCACGGATGTACTGGCAAGGCTGGTGGTTTGGCCCCGTGTTTGGCTCGCCAGACGCGGGGCTTCTTACAACCACATGAGGCGATGCTCACGGCCACCAAGAGCGACGAAAAACGGGCAGCGATTGCGAGCATAAAAGAGCTGCGGAATGCAGCAGTGGCCATGCCTTGCTCGCCAGAACTGATCAGTTCCGAGCGCTGCGCTTGTAACGGGACAGCGAAGCTTCCAACGACAGCGAGCGGCAAACGAAGAAGTCGCCACGACAGGTCCATATAACAAAGAGGAAAGAATCCGATGCAGGTTCTGGTGCGCGACAACAACGTCGATCAAGCTTTACGCGTTCTAAAAAAGAAGATGCAGCGCGAGGGCGTCTTTCGCGAGATGAAGCAACGGCGATCGTATGAGAAGCCTTCCGAGCGGAAAACCCGCGAAAAGGCGGAAGCAATACGGCGTGCCCGCAAGCTTGCTCGGAAAAAGGCGGAGCGCGAGGGCCTGATTGGCGACCGGCGCAAGAAGAAACCGGACCCAAGAGCACAAGGGCGGCGGCCGGGGCTGCTCCATCGCACCGGCCCGTCGCGGTCTTGATGAATGCTATGCAGCGGTAGAAGCGGTCGGATCGCCATAGAATTGTGCGGTTTCGGAAGCAGGAATCCGACGCTAGGCGAATTTTTTGATTCTACGTACAGCGGCCAGTCGCGCGTTGTGGTCCGCTCTGCGCAAAGTTCGCCTGCCGTCTAACTGCGGTGATCGATGATTTAAACTGCGGCTAATTCTTTCTTGGCGCCGGATGTACGAAGATGGACAAAGATCCTCACGCCGTACCGCCGACCCAATGAGCTTCGCAGTACGCTGGAGATAGCGATCACATTTGTGCCGCTTGCAATGCTATGGGTATTGGCTTGGGCGGCGGTGCACTTCGGCTACTGGTGGCTCTCCCTGCTACTCGCGGTGCCGGCCGCGGGCTTTCTCGTGCGACTGTTCATGATTCAGCATGATTGCGGTCACGGTTCCTTCTTTTGTCATCGCATGGCAAACGATTGGGTAGGCCGGGTGATCGGTGTGTTGACGCTAACGCCCTATGACTTCTGGCGCCAAACCCACGCGATCCATCATGCCACCTCTGGCCACCTTGAACGACGCGGCATCGGTGACGTCGATACCCTCACGGTGCGCGAATATCTGTCGCTCTCCTTCTGGGGCCGTCTTTGCTATCGGGTGTACCGGAACCCGCTCGTCATGTTCGGTCTCGGTCCCGCCTATCTGTTTATCCTGCAATACCGGCTGCCGGTGGGTCTGTTCTTCAATGGCTGGCAGCCTTGGCTCAGTACCATGGCAACCAATGTTGCTATTGCTGCCGCTGTCGCCGTACTAATCTGGTTTATCGGCGTTTGGCCCTTTGTGCTTGTGCAGCTACCTATTATTTTGCTCGCAGGTTCAGTGGGAGTATGGCTCTTCTACGTGCAGCATCAGTTCGAGAGGACATTCTGGGCGCATGAGGACGGCTGGAGCTTTCAAGAGGCAGCTCTACATGGCAGTTCGCATTACGACCTTCCGGGAATCCTGCGCTGGTTCACGGCAAATATCGGTGTCCATCATGTCCATCACCTGTGCAGCCGTATCCCCTATTATCGTCTGCCCCGGATTCTGCGCGAGCATCCCGAACTTCGCCTCGTGAACCGACTTACTTTGATTGAGAGCTTCCAATGCGTGCGACTCGCGCTTTGGGACGAAAGTCGGCGACGGCTTGTTTCTTTTCGTGAGATCAACCGTCGGCGAGTCTACGACGGCGATATTGGTGCGAGCGTGTGACGAAAGGGCCCCGGGCGCTAATGTCCACCTTGGGTGTTTCTTGCTGACCCGTCACAATAGCTATCAGTAATTTTGCAGGCGTTTCGACGGGTCGGACCCGCTGTCGCCTGACAATTGGACAGCGCATTGGTTTTGGACGCTTGCCCAGTGTCGGCAACGGCCCAACCAAAGCCGGGCGTTTGCACTTGCGGATCAATCGCCACTGCGACGCACTTGTTTTCGAATGTTGCTACAACCTGGCAAAGAATGCTCGAAATCAGTGTCCCACTGTTTTTGCACAGGATCATCGAGCGCGCCTTCGCGTCATCGATCGTATCGCGGTTCGTCGAAAACCCCATCGAGATGCCATGCTTTGCCACATCAGGGGGGTGACCGACCGCTATAGCGCCAGCGGCCAGGCCTATATCAGTCTGGCCAAAAACGGCCGCCAAAATTACTGCAGTAGCTCTCCATTGCATTTGCCATCCTTTGCCGGCGCAGTGACCGGATCGGTAGTTATGAGAGCACCCTAAATACGTGCAAAAAGTGTTCCTCGCTCCGAGGCCAAAAAACCGTGGCGCCCGTCCGAGCAGCTCACACATGGCCGGTAATGGGTTTCGAAGACCGAAAAGTTGGTTGGATCGAAAAAGACAGCCCATGGCTTACACTATTTGCCCGATCTTATCGGTGGGCCTTGCCGCCGCAGACCCATCGCGGTCCTTGTCCTGGTCGGGCGCGAGCCGTATTGTGCGCTGTCAGCATTGGAGACGGAAATGGCTACAGGTACCGTGAAGTGGTTCAATCCGACAAAGGGATATGGATTTATTCAACCGTCAGATGGCGGTGGCAAAGATGTGTTCGTCCATATCTCCGCCGTTGAGCGGGCGGGGCTGCGTTCACTCAACGAGGGACAAACGGTTGAATACGAGATTGAGAGCAATCGAGGGAAAGAGTCTGCGGTCAATATCAGGGTCAGGTAGCTGTACCTCGGTATTATCGATCGCGGGCGCTGGAGCTCGCGCCGTTAGCGACGCCTCCGCTTAGCCCCGAATTTCAGACGTAACGCAGTTCGCCGCGATCCGCCTCGCCTCGTCTTTGGTGAGCGGCTTGGCCGCTGATCGCCGGCCGAGCGCGGACCATATTAGGACAATTGAAATTTCGTACTGATGCTTCCGTAGAGTCCGTCGAGTGGCTTGCTAGATTCATCGCTGAACTAACAATTCAGCTCGATACCATGACGGCAGGCGCGTTTGCGCGATGATCGGCTCGTCAGTGAGGTGGGCGACTTAGCCCAGCATGCTGAAAGAGGCTCGCCAAAGGCCCTGGGTAATCCCATGAGGCGGCAGGAATTCGTTGCGCTAGTTGGAGCACAGTTGCGAAAAGCAGAGATTGTCCTTGCTATTCGAACGGATAAAGCGCCCAGTAAATTCAACCTAAGACAGGCTGGGACCATTTCCCCTTGAGGGCTGCTAGCAAAACGGCGATCCACCGACGTCGCCGCTCAATAACAGGCAGCTACTGCCATCGGCAGGCACAATCATCCTCAACGTTCGACATTGGGGCATGTAAGCGATGGAAACCTTTTTTATTACGCTCGGCGTGATAGCAATGTCTGGAGTTTGTTTTTTGTTATTCGTTGTAGAACCACGAAGGAAGATTTGCGATTTATGAATGAAAGCCCCATCCAGCAGCGCACTGCTGGATGAAACGAGCCGCCACCGGGCCGGAGGTGATAGGCGCCTTGAAATGAACACATCCATGCCCCATATGGATGCTAGCCGAATCGGCTGTTGCGAGCCGCGTGGACGGATCCCCGTCAAAAGGTTTCTGGTTCGCTTAACCCTTACAATTTGACACCTAATCGCGCGGGGTGTCTTGCATCACTTCGCCACGCGGACGGCAGTGCCTCGCGCGGCGGCCCGCGCTTTGGCGCACAAACAGAAAGCTTATTCATTGACCTCATTTGACGGCTTCGGCCTTAACGAAGCGATCACGCGTGCAATCGCAGAAGAAAAATACACCACTGCAACTCCGATCCAGGAATTGACAATTCCCGTCGTCCTGTCACGCCGCGACGTGATCGGAATTGCTCAGACTGGAACCGGCAAGACGGCCGCTTTCGCGCTGCCGCTGCTCCACGCTCTCGCCGCTGATCCTCGGCCGCCGGTGCGCAAGAGTTGCCGCGTCCTCGTGCTTAGCCCGACGCGGGAGCTCTCTAGTCAAATCCTCGACAGTTTTCGCACCTACGGGCGACATCTGCGCGTCAGGACTGCGTTGGCGATCGGCGGCGTATCGATGGGCGCGCAGGTCCGAGCAATGCTCAGCGGTGTCGATGTCCTTGTTGCAACGCCGGGCCGCCTACTTGATCTGGTCAAAACAAATGCAGTGCGTCTCGACGGCGTCGAATGTCTTGTGCTCGACGAGGCCGATCGGATGCTCGACATGGGATTTATCCACGACATCCGTAAGATCGTTGCCAAGCTCCCAATCCGACGGCAGACGCTGATGTTTTCAGCAACCATGCCCGGGGCTATCGCTGAGTTGGCCGCACACATGTTGCGTGACCCCATCAAGGTTGCAGTGGCGCCGGTAGCCGCAACGGCCGAACGTGTCGAACAACGCGTCATTCGCGTCGACCGACCCGCGAAGACGGCGATCCTCGTCGACGTGTTGCGGCGTGAAACGATCGACCGGTGCTTAATCTTCACACGAACTAAGCACGGCGCGGACAAGGTCGCGCGTAACCTCCGCCACGCCGGCATAGCCGCCGACGCGATCCATGGCAACAAATCGCAAGGTCAGCGCGAACGCGTTCTCGCAGCGTTTCGCAAGGGCGAAGTCAGGACGCTCGTCGCGACCGATATTGCCGCGCGCGGCATCGATGTCGACGGCATCAGTCATGTCGTGAATTACGATGTGCCGAACGTGCCGGAAACCTATGTGCATCGCATCGGTCGCACCGCGCGGGCGGGCGCACAAGGTATCGCGATCTCGCTGTGCGACGGCCAAGAGATCGCATTCCTGCGCGACATCGAAAAACTCATCCATATGTCAATCCCGGTGAGCGCTCGACACGCCGATCCCCGGCCGTCCAAGCATGGGTCCGCCGCTCGGCACTTTTCGGCCCGATCAACTGTCGATACCGGTGAACGGCACTGGCACCACGGCGGTCAGGCGCGCAAGCAAGATCGCCGGCAGCCACCCAACGGGTCCCCCTCGAGGGGCATCGATTCAGTTGCCTTTTTGCATCGCAACGCAAAGTCGCAGCGCGACGTTACTCAAAGCCCGCACCCTCGGACTGGACAAATAAAAGGATCATAACGTGCCGAAGGAAGAACTCTTGGAATTCGAGGGCCTCGTCACCGAGATATTGCCGGACGCCCGATACCGCATTGAACTCGATAATGGACATCGCCTCATTGCCTACACCGCCGGCAGAATGAAAAAGAACCGGATCAAGACGCTCGCGGGCGACCGCGTGACGGTTGAAGTATCGCCGTACGATCTGGAGAAGGGGCGATTGATATTTCGGCACAAGGATGAGCGAGCCGGAACGCTTAGCCGCGCTCCACAGCGCAACCAGTTCCGGCGTCGGTAGGTTCCAATGTCACAAGATTCGTTCGATAGCGACGAGAGCAGCAACCGCAGGAGTGGCGGCGCGATGCGGATTTTCATCTTCAAGTCCGAGGCGAATCCCGACCTGCGGGCGTTTGGTGGCGATTTGGTCGGCACTAAGCTGCCGGGCCAGTTCAAGCCGTGGCGGGCAGTGGGCGCTATCGCGCCGAATCAAGACCCGCCGTATAAAATCGCGCGAGACGACATCGAAAAGGCGATTAACGAACAGGGCTTTCAGCTTTTTCGTTTCAAAAAAAGCGCCAAAGCCGTCTCGTAATGAGCTCATCTCGCAGCGTCCGAATTCGGCTTGACGGACAGCGATTCGCGAGAAATCGGACCCCCGCGCGGACCGAAATGGCGAATTGAGTGGGCACGGCAAGCGAGTTGACCATGTTCAAGATTTTAGAACTCAAAGGCGCGGTTTCGGCCGCGGCCGGCCGAAAATAATCCCACATGCGAAGACGGAGCCCGGGGATGCCGAGGGCCCGCGCAAGTGCTAGATTTCCGCCGCCGCGTGACGAAGCGCTCTAACCATGCTCAACTTTCCGAACCAAAGCCGAGTTTTTGATCCGACCCGACGCGCCGTTCGGTTCTGGGGACATGACAGCGCGATGGAATGGTCGTTCTTCGTTTCGGAAGACGCGCTCAGACGGCTGCAACCGGCCGTGGCACGCGATGAGGCGAGCTTGCTTCTCGCTTTCGACAACAATCGGGCGGCGATCTACGCAGCGGCCACAAAGGCGTTTAACCAAAAGCGCAAGGGTTTCTACGAACTCGCGGCGACAGATTTTTAACGTCGCGATACCGTTAGTTTGAGAGCCAAATTGCCAGAGGTGGCTGGCGACCCACTCTGTTAAAGCGCGTACTGGGAGCGTAATCTGCGTACCGCGAGGCCGCTATGACCGCCGATTTAACCAGGGATGAGATTTGGTTTCTGAAAGCTTTGCGAGCGGCGGGAGAGCGCGGCCGCACTGTGAGAGCATCAGCCTATGGTGTCGGCCTCGCTCGCTTAGTTGAAAAGCGATACGTTACGAAACACGCAGTTAACTCGAACGCGGCGCTGTACAACATCACTAATCTCGGTCGGCAAGCTCTGACAAATGCCGGCTAGAGGGGTCCCGTTTGTGTTCGTTTGTGAAACTTTGTCAAAACTTCTTGCATCTGGCATCGCTGCTACCGCGTGGTCATCGTACAAACCGTGCATGTCCGCTGTCGGACACCGCAGTCGTGGATGGTCTGAAAAGTGTAGAGGATAATGGCGAATGGCGGCGAATGCGTGCGGAGGCGAGAAATGGCGGAAGGGGTGAGATTCGAACTCACGAGGGAGCAAAGCCCCCTGCCGGTTTTCAAGACCGGTGCCTTAAACCACTCGGCCACCCTTCCGACGCTAACCCGCGTATCACGGCACAATTCGCGAGCGCTCAAGCTATATCGGCAAAACTAATTATTTCGCCAGGGTCGATGCCGCAACGTCCAGCGGCGAAGCCTTCGCCAACCGGGGAGATTTCGTCTGCGCAATCATTCGGCGCGTGTTGAGTGAGCGAAACTGAGCTTGGTTGAAATGATCCGTTCACTACACCAGTCGCGCTTGCCCATTTTCGCCACAATCTGACCATGCTCGAATTCGATAGTTCCCGCTACGGGATGGGGGATGATGCGGGGTCGGGCAAGCTCGGCGTGGGGACGGTTTTGGCCGGTTGCGGCTTGCGCTACCCTTTGTATTTCCTTGGCAAATTGTGCCAATAACAGCCATATCGATCCGCGCTATGGGGTCGAGCCGAGCGCCCGCCTGATTGAACCCGGAGCCCCCGTGCCGAAAGGCGGCGGCGTCTATCGGGTCGGCTCGCCCTACATTGTGGCTGGCCGAGTCTATGTCCCCCAGGACAATCCCCATTATCGAGCCGATGGCGTGGCGTCGTGGTACGGCTCGGATTTTCATGGCCGCTCCACCGCAAACGGCGAAATTTTCGACGCCGAGGCCATTACTGCGGCGCATCCGACGCTGCCGCTGCCGAGCTATGTGCGGGTGACGAATTTGAGCAATGGCCGCTCGCTGGCTGTGCGCGTCAATGATCGCGGGCCCTATGCCAGTAACCGGATCATCGATGTTTCAAAGCGGGCAGCCTATCTGTTGGGCTTCACGGTGAGCGGAACGGCCTGGGTGCGGGTGGAATATGTCGGCCCAGCTCCGATCGAGGGCTCGGATGATCGGGTACTTGAGGCGACATTGCGCCAGGATGAGCCGGCTCCCGCACCGGGCACGACAAAACTTGCCGCGCTCCGTATCGTCCCGGTCGCAATGACGGCGGCGCCCCGCACCCGGCTCGCCAGCGTCTCCACGACAGCGTCATTGCCGCGGAGCGCTACTCTGACCTCTGCGACCGCGATTTCGTCAACAGACAGCGGCTCGGACGAATTTCTCACCGGCCGCGGGCTTTACTGAGCTGATATTATCAAACACTGGTTTAAGTCCCCGCGGCGGATTGGTCGCGGACCAAGGGTCTGTTTCGCGGCAGATCTTTGCGCGACAATAATTGGGACATCGTCGGAGTCTCTAGCGTGACGGAAAGCTCGCGTAGAACGAATGTGAGGAGGCAAAACCGGACGATTGTCCGCGCGCTGGCTGCTATTGGCTGTGTGGCGGTGCTGTTCGCCGCCGCTCTGGGTGCCGGGGCCGCACCCGTTGGGTCGGGCAAGAAAGAGGAGGGGTTTCAGAGCAGCGTACCCGCGGCAGTCCTGCTCGACGCTGACAGTGACAGTATCCTGTACGAGAAGAACGGCGATCAGCCGATTGCACCGGCAAGCCTCGCCAAGCTGATGACCCTTGAATTCCTGTTCAATGAGATCAAGCAGGGCCGGGTCAAACCCGATGACGAATACATTATCAGCGAAAATGCATGGCGAAAGGGCGGGGCGCCATCGCACGGCTCGACGATGTTTGCCGCCATTCACAGCCGGGTGAAGGTGTCGGATTTGCTCCAAGGCATCGTTGTCGATTCCGCCAACGATGCCTGTATCGCGGTCGCCGAGGCGCTTGCTGGAAATGAAGCGAGCTTCGGCCAGATGCTCACCCAACGCGCTCGCGCGATAGGCCTCGAAACTTCGACCTTTACCAATTCCACCGGCTATTCCGATCCGAATTTGCGTGTGACCGCGCGAGAAATGGCGGAATTGGCCCGGCATATCATTCATACCTATCCGGACTTCTACCCGTATTTCAGCCAGCGTGATTTCACCTGGAATAATATTCATCAGCAGAACCGCAATCCGCTTCTTGGCATGGGTATCGGCGCCGATGGCCTCAAGACCGGCGAGACCTTGGAGGCTGGATTCAATTTGGTCGGTTCAGCCGTGCAGGACAATTTCCGGCTGATTGTCGTTGTCACGGGCGCAAAATCGGACAAAGAACGCGCCGATGAGGCCAAGAAATTATTGGAATTCGGCTTCCACGACTTTCAAGCGCGAGTTTTGTTTGCCGAAGGGCAGACGGTGGGCGACGCCAAAGTGTTTGGTGGCGACAAAAGCTATGTGCCGCTCATCGCGCCCGGCATCATACGGGTGATGGTGCCGCGGAATAACAGCCAGCGTTTGCTGGCCCGGATCGTCTATACGGGCCCGGTCCCCGCACCGATCACGAAGGGACAACTGATCGGCAAACTCAAGGTGTGGCGAGGCGAAAACCTCGCTCTCGAACTGCCGCTGCAGGCGGCGGATGATGTCGGCCGGGGTAGCATGTCGCAACGGGCGATGGATGGCGCCACCGAGCTCATGATCGGAGTATTGCGCGCCGGCGTGAGTAAGCTCTGAACCTGGTCGGTGCGTGCGCGTTGCCGCTGCGGTGACTATATTGCTGGCGGAAGCCGGCGCCCGCCTTCGCTTGTCGTTGTAGAAAAATCAAGTAACTCACTGATCTTAAAAGGTATAGACCTGTTGTAATTATACAGAAATGCGCTGAGATTTCTGGCATGCGAGGCAAATTCATCACCTTTGAGGGCGGCGAAGGGACGGGCAAGTCCACCCAGGCGGCGATGCTGGCGCTGCGTCTGGAGTCCTATGGACTTGCCGTTCGGTTGACCCGAGAACCCGGCGGCTCGCCGGGGGCGGAGATCATTCGCCACGTGCTGTTGACGGGCGCGGCAAAGCCGCTCGGCGCCGACGTCGAAGCCATGCTGTTCGCGGCCGCTCGTGACGATCACGTGCAGTGCACGATCCTGCCGGCGCTGCGATCCGGTAAATGGGTCGTTTGCGACCGCTTTGCGGATTCGACGCGCGTCTACCAAGGCATTCTCGGTCAGGTCGATCAGAAACTGATCAACGTGCTTGAACGCGTCTCGGTGGGAGAGCTTTCTCCCGACCTGACGGTGCTACTCGACCTGCCGGTTCAAGCCGGCCTGGAGCGAGCAAAGCTGCGCCGCGGCAACGCCCAGGCGGACCGCTTTGAAGGGGAGGGCGCCGAATTCCACGAAAGGCTGCGTGACGCCTATCTGGCCGTTGCGGCGCGCGAACCTGATCGCTGTGTGGTGATCGACGCTAGCGCCTCCAAGGAGGTCGTGGCTAACGCAATTTGGCAAGCGGTGGAATCTCGGCTGCAGCCGCCGGCGATTCGGCGTCTTGACGAACCCGCAACCGCGAAGGCCTAGCTGGGCAGAATACCATGTCCCAGCAGGACGACGACGATACCGACGAGGCTCCGCACCCGCGCGAGACCGCGGTGCTGTTCGGTCACGCCGCGGCCGAAGCGGCGTTGCTCGCCGCCTATCGCGCGGGTCGCATGCCGCACGGCATCCTCATCACCGGGCCGAAAGGAATCGGCAAGGCCACGCTCGCTTATCGCATTGCGCGCTTCATCCTTAGCCATTCCGATCCCATGGCGATGGAAGTGCAGGACGCGGTCTCGCTTCAGGTGGGTTCCACCAGTCCGGTGGCCCGGCGCATCGCCGCACAGGCGCAGCCGGATCTTCTCGTGATCGAACGGACCGTCAACGAGCGGGGCGTGTTGCGCAATCAGATCGCGGTGGACGATATCCGCCGCACGGTACCGTTTTTCGGCTCAACGGCCGGCGAGGGAGGCTGGCGGGTTGCGATTATCGATGCCGTCGATGATCTCAATCGCTCGGGCGCCAATGCGCTTTTGAAGGTGCTCGAGGAGCCGCCCAAGCGCGGGCTGCTCCTGCTCATTGCTCACTCCACTGCGCGCGTGCCCCCAACGCTACGGTCGCGTTGCCGCATCATCTCACTTCGCCCGTTGGTGCGGGAGGACGTCGCCGCCGCCCTTGCCGCAGCGGCGGGAGTTGAGCCCGACGATCCCGAAATTGCAGCTGCTGCTGCCGGCTCCGATGGCTCAGTCGCTCGCGCGCTGACTTTGCTCGACGAGGACGCTTTGCTCCTTCGCCAACAGGCGCTCGATCTCCTGGCGCGCCTGCCGACAGTCGATCCCGCCGACTTGCACGCGCTCGGCGATGCATTAGCCGGGACCGATCCGCAACCGCTGACGGCGTTTCTCGACACCGTCAATGCCTGGCTCTCGCAGCGGCTTCACGGCGGCCGCGGTGACTTGGCGAACCTTAACCGCCTCGCCGAGGCCTCTGAACACATCAATGCCGCAGCGCGCGATGTCGAGACCTATAATCTCGAGCGGAAGCCCTTGGTCTTCAATGTTTTCGGCCTGCTTGCCGAGGCCACGCGCGGTTGATAACCAACCCTCATGACTAAGCAGCCGGCTGGCAATCCGTATTACATCACCACCGCGATCGCCTATCCGAACGGTGCGCCGCATATCGGCCACGCTTACGAGGCGATCGCCACCGACGCTATCGCGCGATTCATGCGGCTCGACGGCCGCGACGTCTTCTTTCTCACCGGTACTGACGAGCACGGCATCAAGATGCTGCAGACCGCAGTCAAGGAAAACTTGACTCCGCGTCAATTGGTCGAGCGCAACGTGCCGCGCTTTCAGGCCATGGTGAAGAAGTTCAACTGCTCGAACGATGAATTCATTCGCACCACGGAAGCGCGCCATTACCGCTCCTCCGAAGCGATCTGGGAGCGGATGGAAGCCGCCGGCGACATTTATCTCGATAAATATTCGGGCTGGTATTCTGTGCGCGACGAGGCCTATTACGACGAGAGCGAGACCCGGCTCGACGATAAAGGCCAGCGGCTCGGCCCACATGGCACGCCGGTCGAATGGGTGGAAGAGGAGAGCTACTTTTTCAGGCTTTCCAAATACGCAGACAAGCTGCTCGATCTGTACCGCCGCGTTCCGGACTTCGTGCTGCCGCGGGAGCGGCTAAACGAGGTCGCGAGCTTCGTCCGCGGTGGGCTACAGGACCTCTCGCTGTCGCGAACCACATTCGACTGGGGCATAAAAGTTCCGGGCAATCCGAAGCACATCATGTATGTGTGGGTCGACGCGCTGACGAATTATATCACCGCCGTCGGTTTTCCCGATACCGCAAGCGAAAAATTTAAGAAATACTGGCCGGCCGATTTGCACGTGATTGGCAAGGATATCGTGCGCTTTCACGCCGTGTACTGGCCGGCTTTTCTGATGTCGGCGGGTATTGAGGTGCCGCGCCGCATCTTTTCGCACGGTTTTCTATTCAACCGAGGCGAGAAAATGTCGAAGTCGGTCGGCAATGTCATCGATCCTTTTGCGCTGGCCGACGCCTACGGTGTTGACCCATTGCGCTATTTCCTATTGCGTGAAGTGCCGTTCGGGCAGGACGGCAATTACAGCCACGAGGCGATCGTAGCGCGCATCAACGCCGATCTCGCCAATGATCTCGGCAATCTGGCGCAGCGCTCACTGACGATGGTGGCGCGCGCCCTCGGCGGCGTGCTGCCGAAGCCGGGTGTGTTGCAAGCCAGCGACCAAACGCTGCTTGCTGCCGCCGATGCCTTAATTGACAAGGCACGCGACGCGATGACGACGCAGCAATTACACCAAGTGCTCAATGCCATTTGGGCGATCGTGGCGGAGGCGAACCGCTATTTTGCCGGCGAAGCGCCCTGGGCGCTCGCCAAGACCGATCCGCAGCGCCAGGGCACGGTGCTTTATGTGACCGCGGAAGTGCTGCGACAGGTGTCGATATTGATACAGCCGTTCATGCCGGCCTCGGCCGGGAAATTGCTTGATCTTCTGGCAGTTCCGGAAGCCGAGCGGCGTTTCGCTGACCTTGGCGGAAAGCATCGCATTGCTATTGGCGCAAAGCTTCCAGCGCCGACTGCAGTTTTTCCGCGCTATGTCGAGCCCGCAGGCGAAGCGGCGCAATAGAACGCAAATGCTGATCGATAGCCATTGCCATCTCGATTTTCCCGACTTCGCCAACGAGCTCGATGCGGTGGTGGCACGCGCCCGCGCCGCCGGAGTCGACCGCATTGTCACCATCTCGACGCGCGTGCGGCGCCAAGCTGCATTGCTCACGATAGCGGAGCGCTTTCCCGACGTTTATTGCTCCATCGGCACGCATCCGCATTGCGCGCATGAAGAAGCGGACATCGGCCTGGCCGAGCTCGTAGCGTGCAGCCGCGCTGAAAAAGTCGTGGCGATCGGCGAAGCCGGCCTTGATTACCATTATAACAATTCGCCGCGCGCGGCGCAGGAGCGGGGGTTTCGCACGCATATCGGCGCGGCGCGAGAAACCGGCCTTCCTCTTGTCATCCATTCGCGTGAAGCCGACGACGATACTGCGCGCATTCTGGAAGAAGAAACAGGGAAGGGCGCGTTTGCCGCCGTGCTCCATTGTTTTACCGGCGGACGCGAGCTCGCGCGTCGCGCGGTGGCGCTTGGCCACTTTATTTCTTTTACCGGCATCTTGACCTTCAAGAATTCTGAACATCTGCGGGCGATCGCGGCCAAGCTGCCGGCGGATCGCATTCTGGTCGAGACCGATGCGCCCTATCTGGCGCCCGGGAAATATCGCGGCAAGCGAAACGAACCGGCCTTTGTGGTCGAGACTGCAAAAGTACTGGCCGAGGTCCGCGGCGTTTCACTTGATACGATCGCCAAGCAGAGCACGGCCAACTTCTATCGCCTGTTCGCCAAAGTGCCATCTCCGGCGCTCGTGCAGTCGGCAGCCACCCAGCAAGCGCCGGCGGCACCTCGATGATACTGGATTTCACAATTCTTGGCTGTGGTTTTTCAGGTGGCGTACCGCGGCCGGCCTTGGGCTGGGGCCAATGCGATCCGAACAACCCTAAAAACCGGCGACGACGGACATCGTTGTTGGTCGAGCGGCGCGCGACCGACGGCGTCACCCGCGTTCTCGTCGACACCTCGCCCGATTTGCGCGAGCAGCTGCTCGATGCCGACGTCGATTGGCTCGATGGCGTGTTCTATACACACGAACACGCCGACCACACCCACGGCATCGACGATCTGCGCTCGCTGTTCATCAAGCGCCACCAACGCGTGGACGTTTACCTTGACGAGAGCACCGCTGCGATGATGCGCAGCAGGTTCGCCTATTGCTTCCAGTCGCCTCCAGGAAGCGGCTATCCGCCGATCGTGACCGAGCACCACCTGACCGCCGGAGTGCCAGTGACCGTGACCGGGAAGGGCGGACCGGTCACGGTGCTGCCTTTCTTGCAGGAGCATGGCGACATTAATTCGCTTGGATTTCGGTTCGCAGGGCTCGCTTATTCCTGCGACCTCAGCGGCATCCCATCATCGAGCCTCGATGCGCTAAGCGCACTCGACGTCTGGATCGTCGACGCCCTTCGCTACACCCCGCATCCAAGCCATTTTTCCGTCAGTGACGCGCTGCGCTGGATCGAGCGCATCAAACCGCGGCGCGCGGTCCTTACCAATCTCCACGCCGATCTCGATTACGACGTGCTCCGCGGCAAGCTGCCGGCGCATGTGACACCTGCTTTCGACGGCATGAGGCTAACGGTCGCGGAAGCCTCATAAACCAGCCCTAATCGAGAATGTTCCATAATATCTCTTATGCGAATTAGATATTCGCGTGCGAACTTCACAAGGCCGTATAACGCCCTGCTCGCAATCACCAAATCCCGGGAACCAACCTCCAGCGCACACGGTGCGCATAGTCGGCATAGCCGTCCAATCGGGTCCGCAGCACGCGATCCTCGTTGATCACGCGATAAAAAAGGAATGGGAAACTGACCACCACGAGAAATGCGGCGGCGAGCCATGAACCGAGCGCGACGCCGCTGACCGCCAAGATCAAGATCCCGGCGCTGTAGCCTGGATGTCGGACGAAAGCATATGGCCCGCTCGTGATCACGTGTTGTCCTCGGTCAGACTGGATACGTACGACCGAAGAGAAGAAGCGATTGACCAGCATAGCCCAGAACACCAGTCCATAGGCCGCAACGATGATGAACAGCCCGAGCGCTTGCAGCCACAACGGTATGCTGTCGCTCCAATGCAAGCGGCCGCGATCAACCCCGGCCATGATCCAATGCGTCAGCAGGACAACGTTCAAAAGGCGCAGCCCGAGCGGAGTCGGTCTGCCGCCAGGCCGCATACGTTCTTGGAGAAGCCCGCGATCAAGCAGCGCGAAAGCGGCGACAAAAACAGCGGCGAGGATTGCCCAATAAAGCCAAAAGGTCGGAATGGCGAGGCTGCCAGCCGAACCGAACAGGGCGGCCGCTGCGGCAATCAGCAGGACAATGGCGCGAAGATAGGCTGAAACGGGCATGGCGCCGCTCGCGGGAATTTTTCAACTCTGATAGCGTCCGCGCACCTTTCGATCGATAGCGTGATCGCGAGGACTGTATCAGGAATTTCAGCGATGGACCCTTCACGCGACATCGGGCGCCTTCTCGAGATCATGGCGGCGCTACGCAACCCGGAAACCGGCTGTCCTTGGGATTTGGCGCAGAATTTTTCGACCATCGCGCCCTACACCCTGGAAGAAGCCTATGAGGTCGCCGACGCGATTGCACGCGACGATCTCGCTGATCTCAAGGACGAGCTTGGCGACCTTTTGCTTCAGGTCGTTTTCCACGCCCGTATGGCGGAAGAACAGGGCGCCTTCGATTTTGGCGACGTGGTGCAAGCGATCACCGAGAAGCTGATCCGCCGACACCCTCACGTTTTTGCCGACGAAACGTCGCGGACCCCGCGCGCTGTCGAAGGGCTATGGGAACGTATTAAAGCGGAGGAAAAGGCCGCGAACAAAACCGGCCAGACCGGTGCGCTCGCTGGGGTCCCGGTCGCGCTCCCTGCTCTATCCCGCGCCCTCAAACTGCAGGTGAAAGCAAGCAAAGTTGGATTTGACTGGAACGATCCGCGCGCGGTGTTGCGGAAAATTCGCGAAGAAACCGATGAGATCGAAGCCGAGCTCGATCGCGCCGAAATGAACAAGGCCGCCACCGCGGGCGAGGTTGGCGATCTGTTGTTTGCCGTGGTTAACCTCGCGCGTCATCTCGATGCGGATCCCGAAGCGGTGCTGCGGCAGACCAATCTAAAATTCGAACGGCGTTTTGCGGCGATAGAACGTGCACTCGCAGCCCGCGGTAAAGCCCCGCAAGAGGCAAGCTTGGCCGAAATGGACGCGCTTTGGAATGAAGCGAAGGCGGCCGAATAAGTCTCCGATTAATGCCCATGCGTGACCGCTGGCGGGATGGAGAACTTGGCCCTGAGCCTTGCCGCCTTGTCGGGATCGGCACGAACGGTCATCGCAATCACGCCGTTTTCATCGATCGACTTGTTGAGGACTTCGGTATGGCGGTGAAGCCAGCTAATGCCTGCCCCGTCGGCCGGATCGAGCCGAAGTTCGATGACCTCGCGGTTAGCGGCAAGCCGCGTCTCGATGAGCTCCGCCAGATCCTCAAGCCCCTCCCCCGTGGTTGCCGAAACCAATACCGGCCGATCGGCCGGCGCACGCCGTTCGACAATGTTTGCGAGACGTTCGCGGGCTGCGGGGTCGAGCCGGTCGATTTTATTCCACACCTCGAGCAGTGCACGCCGGTCATTGGCCTCCTTACGCGGCTCGATGCCGAGCTCGTGCAGGATTTTCTCGACGTCGCGCAATTGCGCTTCGGCGTCCTCATGAGAAACGTCACGCACGTGCAGAATCACGTCCGCCTCGATGACCTCCTCGAGGGTGGCACGGAACGCGGCGATCAACATAGTCGGTAAATCGGAGATAAAACCGACCGTGTCGGACAGGATGATGCGCGCGCCATGCGGCAGCGCGACTGCGCGCAGCGTCGGGTCGAGCGTCGCAAATAGCATATCCGCAGACAAAACGCTCGCCTGCGTCATGCGATTGAACAAGGTCGATTTGCCCGCATTGGTATAGCCGACCAATGCAACAATCGGATAAGGCACGCGCCTTCGACTGACTCGATGCAGCGCGCGGGTGCGCTTCACCGTCGCGAGCTCGCTTTCGATCTTGGCAAGCCGCTCGTCGATCATGCGGCGGTCGGCTTCGAGCTGGGTTTCGCCAGGCCCGCCGACGAAACCAAAACCGCCGCGCTGGCGCTCGAGGTGGGTCCAGGAACGAACCAACCTGCTTTTTTGGTAAGTTAAATGCGCATGCTCGACCTGCAGCGCGCCTTCACGGGTGCGGGCGCGTCGGCCGAAAATCTCCAGGATCAAGCCGGTGCGATCCAGGACTTTCGCATTCCACGATTTTTCCAGATTGCGCTGCTGCACCGGCGACAGCGCGCAATCCATTACCACGATGCCGGCGTCGAAGCTTTTGACGAGACCGGAAATCTCCTCGACCTTGCCCTTGCCGAGAAAAGTTGCCGGCCGCAGCGCATTGAGCGTGACGATGCCGGATTGTTCGACGTCGAGATCGATGGCGCGGGCAAGCCCGATCGCTTCATCGAGCTTTGCAGCCGGCTTTCGCTCGCCCGCGATCATCGCGGTTCGGCGCAGGATTGGCTCGATGACCAACGCCCGGCCGGTGCTTGCACCTTCTCCGCGCCTGTCCGTCGCCGCTGGAGCGGACCGTTGCGGCGCCGACAGGCGCGTGTCGCGGCGGTGCGGCTCCAATCGAATCTATTCCCCGGAAGGCGCTTCCTCGGCGCCTTCGAACAGCTGTACCGGGTGGCCCGGCATAATGGTTGAGATGGCGTGCTTATAAACTAGCTGCGAATGCCCGTCGCGACGCAACAGCACGCAGAAATTATCAAACCACGTGACGACGCCCTGGAGTTTCACGCCATTCACCAAGAAAATGGTGAGTGGGATTTTGTTTTTGCGGACGTGATTGAGAAAAGTGTCTTGAAGATTTTGTGCGCGGTCGGCTGCCATGGCCGTTGTCCCGTTCTTTGTGCCGCGAGCCCCTGCCCCACGGTATTTTCTTGGCCTTCTACAAACGTTTTTGCCTCTGCTTTCGTCCCGCAGAACCGGGCCAAACTGCTGGCCGGCATGACTATTAGAGGGCGCGGCGGGCAGCGATGCAAGCCCAAGTTCAAGGCGGCCTTTAGCTTTATCCGGCCTCGGCATAACGGTGGTAGGCGCGCCTAAGCGCGATTGCCACCGGACCGGGCTTGCCGTCGCCGATTGTCCGGTCGTCCACCCGTACGACCGGCAGCACAATCTGGCTTGCCGACGTAATAAAAGCCTCGCGCGCGCCGTAGGCCTCCTCCAGCGTAAACGCTCGCTCCTCGACGGTCAGGCCCTGCGCCTTTATGGCATCGAATAAAACAGTACGGGTGATGCCTCGCAAAATCGCGTTGTCCGCGTGCCGGGTGATCAACGATCCGGTCGACGTTACGATCCAGACATTGGCCGAAGAAGCCTCCGTCACCATGCCATGCGCATTGACGAACCAAGCGTCACGCGCGCCCTGCTCCAGCGCCCCTTGTCGCGCCAGCACGTTAGGCAATAGTCCAATCGTCTTGATGTCCACGCGGCCCCAGCGATTATCCGGCACCGTCACCACGGCTATTCCTTGTTCAGCGAGAGCCTCGTTGCGAGCTTTGTTGAGTGCGCGTGCCGTGACCACCACGCTCGGCCGCACCTGTCGCGATGGAAAAGCGTGATCGCGGCGTGCGACGCCTCGCGTGATCTGTAGATAGACAATCCCGTAGTCGACGCGATTGCGAGCGACCACTTCGCGCATGATGACGCCAAGCGCGCGCACAGACACCGGCATGCGGATGCGCAATTCGCCAAGCGAGCGTTTAAGCCGTTCAAGATGTCGCCGCTCGTCGATGAGGCGGCCACCCCTCACCTCGCATACTTCATACACGCCATCACCGAACTGATAGCCGCGATCCTCGACGTGAAC
Source organism: uncultured Alphaproteobacteria bacterium (assembly GCA_963816295.1). Classification (GTDB taxonomy): domain Bacteria; phylum Pseudomonadota; class Alphaproteobacteria; order Rhizobiales; family Xanthobacteraceae; genus BOG-931. Next base: position 149,901 of record CAWFJS010000002.1, read on the forward strand.
TTTGGCGTCTTGAAACGGCAGATAACGGCCATTGACGTAAGCGATGCGGGACATGGGAGGTCAGATGTCGGAGATCAGAGGTCAGAAGAAGTCAAATATCAGAACCGGCTATATTCAGACATCTGATCTCTGACATCCAACATCTGATATCAATCAATCCCGAGCGCTTTCAGCTTGCGATGGAGCGCAGAGCGCTCCATTCCGACGAATTCGGCGGTGCGTGAAATATTGCCGCCGAAACGGTTGATCTGAGCCAATAGATATTCGCGCTCGAACACTTCGCGTGCCTCGCGCAAGGCGAGGCTCATCAGATGTTCGCCGCCATTGCCGTTTGGCATATTCGGAATCATCGAGCCGACATCCTGCGGCAGCATCGACGCGGTGATCACGGCTTGGGGCTCGCCGCCGGCAAGAATCATCAACCGTTCCACATTGTTGCGGAGCTGGCGCACATTTCCGGGCCAATCGTGCGACTGCAATACCGCCAGCGCATCGGCCCCGACGGTGCGCTTAGGCAGGCCGGTAGTCTGCGAAATCTGGGTCATGAAAAATTCAACGAGCCCGGGAATATCCTCCCGCCGTTCGGCCAATCCCGGTACGCGAATGGGGACGACCGAGAGGCGGTGATAGAGATCTTCTCGGAATTTGCCGGAGCCGATGTCCGCCTCGATGTTGCGACTGGTCGACGACACGATCCGCACATCGACTGTGACTTTCGTGCTGCCGCCGACCCGCTGGAAAGTTTGATCGACCAGGACACGCAAGATTTTATTCTGCGTTTCGCGTGGCATGTCGGCAATTTCATCGATGAACAAAGTGCCGCCATGCGCTTCCTCAAGCGCTCCGACTTTACGACTCATCGTGCCGTTGCCGCCCTCAATCCCGAATAACTCGGTTTCCATATGCTCGGGCGTAATCGCGGCAGCGTTGATCACCACGAAGGGTGCGTTGGCGCGCGCCGAATGAGCGTGAATAGTTCGCGCCGCAAGCTCTTTGCCGCTGCCGGACGGGCCGACAATGAGAACACGGCTATTCGTCGGCGCCACCTTCTCGATTGTCTGGCGTAATTGATTGACCGTCGGCGAATGTCCAACCAGTGTGGCGGCCAGAGGGGCGAATTGCTGGAGCTGCCGCACCTCGCGCTTAAGCCGCGAATTCTCGAGCGCGCGTTCGGCGACCAGTAACAGCCGATCGGCCTTGAACGGCTTTTCGATGAAATCATAGGCGCCGCGCTTGATCGCGGACACTGCGGTTTCGATATTACCATGGCCCGAAATCATGACGATCGGCAGTTCGGAATGCTGCTGCTTGAGGCTGTCGAGCAGCTGCAAACCATCAAGCCGGCTGCCTTGAAGCCAAATATCGAGAAAAACGAGATTGGGCCGGCGCGCAACCACGGCGGCAAGCGCCTCGTCGCTGTCGCGGGCCGTGCGGGTGCCATGGCCCTCGTCCTGCAGAATGCCCGCGACCAGCTCACGGATATCCGCCTCATCGTCGACGATCAGGATATCGGATGCCATGCTGTGACCGTCGCCCTATTGCCTTTGCATTATTCCGCCGCGGCGCGCGCTTCGAGCGGCGGCTGTTCGGAAGTTATTTCGGAGACGCGCTCGGCAGTAAATCGCAGTTGCATCCACGCGCCGCGGGTGCCTGCGATCTTCTCCGTCGCGTCGCGCAGTTCGAGACGTCCGCCATGCTCCTCCAAAATGCGACCAACGATGGCGAGGCCGAGGCCGGTCCCCTTTTCCCGAGTGGTCACGTAGGGTTCGAGCAGGCGGGCGCGGTTCTCTTTCGGCAGGCCGATACCGTTGTCGACCACATCAATGATGACGTCTTTGCCGTCGCGCTGCGCGCGCACGGCGATCCGGCCACGCCCGAGTTCCGCGGGCGGCACCGCGCCGATCGCTTCGGTTGCATTCTTGATGATATTCGTCAGGGCCTGCGAGATCAGCCGCCGATCAAAGCGGGCTGGCATCGCCTCGGTCTCGAGTTCAACGTTCAAGTCGATGTCGGGATGAGCGACACGCAGCAGGAACACCACTTGGCGCACGGTGTCGGCGACGTCTTCATCCGCGACCACGGCTTTCGGCATCCGCGCGAAACGCGAAAACTCGTCCACCATCCGCTTGATATCGTCGACCTGGCGCACGATCGTTTCGGTGCACTGCTCGAACACAGCCGGATCGTCGGAGATCGTTTTGCTGTATTTGCGGCGCAGCCGTTCGGCCGAAAGCTGAATCGGCGTCAGCGGGTTCTTGATCTCATGCGCGATGCGCCGAGCGATGTCGGCCCATGCCGAGGAACGCTGCGCAAGCACCAGTTCGGTGATATCGTCGATCGTGATCACGTAACCATGCTCGGCCTCGGTAGCCTGCTCGCTGGTGACGCGCACGGAATAATTTCGCTCCTGCCCGTCACGCGTCAGCGCCAATTGTTTTTGAACGAGCCGCTGGTTGCCGGTGCGCGCCGCTTCGAAGATTTCCGCAAGTTCAGGCGCAACCTGCGCAAGCGGCAGACCTAGAACTTCTACTTCGGATCGTCCCATCAACCGCTCCGCAGAGCGATTGAGTATCGAGATACGTCCCTCGGCATTGACTCCGATGACGCCGGCGCTAGCGCCGGCAAGCACCGCTTCGGTAAAACGGCGCCGGCTGTCGATAAGGTCGCGCGCGCGTACGATGTCTTCATGCTGCGTACGCAATTCGTGTGTCATCTTGTTGAAGGTCTCTCCCAATCGGGCGAGATCGCCTTCCGAGCGGCGCACTGGGACCTGAATGTCCAGATTGCCCGTCGACACCACATTTGCGGCGCCGATCAAACGACGAATGGGAGCAACTAGGCGATTGGCAAAATCCAAGCCGATCCACGCCGACGAGAGCAGCACAATGAGCGCGATGACCGCGAACATCAGCCCGAAGGCGATCTGGATGCCAAGACGGCGGGCTTCGAGATTGGCGAATTCGCCGACGCTTTCTTGCGTGGCGCGCAACTGCGCCACCACCCGAGGATCGAGCATGCGGGCGCCGTACAAATACATGTCGTCATAGCCGCGCAGCTTGACCACAGCAGCGAGATGATTGTCTTCGGGAATGAGCGCGACCCGAGGCTCAGTTTCATTGACTTCCGCGAGCAGGTCAGGCGACGGCAGCACGACTTTCTTGTCGACTGTCACGCCGGCCTTATCAACGGTCGATCCGTCGGATTTGAGGAGGATCGCCGCAGAGAGGTTACGTCCGGCAGCCTGCGCGCTGACGATTTTCTGAAATTGATCGCGATCGGAATCAAAAATCGACTTGGCGCGACCGAGATCGTAAGCCATTGCCAAGAGGTCGCCGCGTATCGCATCGGCGTGCTCGCTCATGTAAGCGTTGGCGACGATCATCGATTGTTCGATCATCGCCCGCGTGCGAGTCGAAAAGAAGCGGTCGAGACTACGATCGAGCGTTGTGCTGGCGACCACGGAGACGAGCACGGTCGGCACCGCCGCTATGACGGCGAACAGCCCGACGATTTGAACGTGAAGGCGCGATCCTGCCCGACCGCGACGACGCGCTTGCACGACCTTCCAGACCTCGCGTCCGATAATACCGAGCAAGAGCAGTCCGGTGACGACATTGCCCAGCAACAGCGCTCTGACTACAGAATCCACGGGCGCAATTGGCGTGAGGCCGGCAAGCACCAGGAAGGTTGCGGTCGCCAATAGCAGCGCCACGCCGACGGCGCAGGCTCCAATCAGCCGGGACGCGAACGGCACAGGCGTAATGCCCGCCGGGTCCAGCGCGGCTACTTGGTCAACGGTCGCCATGTCAAAAGGTCCGGAGCCTGCCCCTGGGGTGGAAAACCGACCGGATGAGCAATGAAATATCGCCCACCCAACCCCGCAGTGATGCTTTTATACAACAATGTTGCCCGATTGCGACAATAACGGGGCGATCCGCCAACCCGCGGCACGAAAACAGTGGCCCAGTTTGCAGCCTTTAGCCGCTTCCAGTGCGGTAGATTTGGATGTCTAAATCGCGGATTTTCTTGCGCAAAGTGTTGCGATTCACGCCAAGAAGATCAGCGGCGCGGATCTGATTGCCGCGGGTTGCGGCCAGTGCGGCGGAGACCAGCGGGCCTTCGACCTCGCGCAGAATGCGGTGATAAAGGCCGGGCGGAGGCAAATCGCCGTCGAACCCGGCAAAATATCTTGCAAGATAGCGCTCGACCGCGTTCGACAGATTCTCATCGCCGCCACGGCTCTCTCCGGGCGCAGCCAAAGCCGGCTGCGATAATTCAGCATCGATGACGGCTGCGGTGATCGTCTCCTGCGGGTAAAGCGCGGCTAGCCGGCGCGCCAAATTCTCCAATTCCCGGACATTACCCGGCCAGCGATGCCGCTTGAGCCGATCGAGCGCGGCCTGATCGAGCTGCTTGGGCGGCAAGCCCTCGCGCTCCACCACGGCGAAGAAATGCCGGATCAGGTCGGGAATGTCTTCGCTGCGCTCACGTAACGGCGGCAGCCGCAGTGGCACGACATTGAGCCGGAAGAACAAATCCTCGCGGAACAGGCCTTGCTGGATGAGCTGCCGCAAATCCTTATTGGTCGCCGCGATGATGCGCACATCGGCTTTGATTGGCGTGCGGCCGCCGACGGTGGTGTACTCGCCTTGCTGCAACACGCGCAGAAGCCGCGTCTGGGCTTCCATCGGCATGTCGCCTATCTCGTCGAGAAACAGCGTGCCGCCCTCGGCCTGCTCGAAACGGCCTGAGCTGCGCGTATTGGCGCCGGTGAAGGCGCCCTTCTCATGACCGAACAGCTCGGATTCGATCAAATCGCGGGGGATCGCCGCCATGTTTATTGCGACAAATGGACCATTGCGGCGTTTGCCATAGTCATGCAAGGCGCGCGCGACCAGCTCTTTGCCGGTGCCGGATTCTCCTGAAATCATGACTGTCAAATCGGTCTGCATCAGCCGCGCCAACACGCGATAGATTTCCTGCATCGCCGGCGAACGGCCGACCAGCGGGATGGACTCGAAATCTTCAGATTTCGGCGCGGGGCGGGTTTTTTCTTTCGGCTCTGACAGTGCGCGGCCGACGATCGCTATCAGTTCTTTGAGATCAAACGGTTTGGGCAGATACTCGTAGGCGCCGCGCTCCGACGCGCGAATAGCGGTCATGAAGGTGTTTTGCGCGCTCATTACGATGATCGGCAGGTCGGGTCGCGCTTTCTTGATACGCGGCAACAAATCGAAGGCGCTTTCGTCAGGCAAAAGCACATCGCTGATGATCAAGTCGCCGTCGCCTTGGCTGATCCAGCGCCACAGCGTCGCGGCATTGCCTGTAGAGCGCACTTCATAGCCGGCGCGCGACAGCGCCTGGTTAAGCACGGTCCGGATTGCCGCGTCGTCGTCCGCGACAAGAATGCTGCCTTCGGGCATCAATGATTCCCTTGCGCTGGTGCGCGGCTCTCCGGCCGGCCGCCCTCGCCGCTCGAAGTCGCGGCGTATTTCGGCATGAGGATACGAAACACAGTGCGTCGCGGCTGCAACTCGCATTCGATGATGCCGCCATGATCGCCGACGATTTTCGCCACCAGCGCAAGCCCGAGCCCCGAGCCCGTCGGCTTGGTGGTGACGAAGGGATCGAATAGGTGCGGCATCAATTCATCGGGCACGCCCGGTCCATTGTCCCTGACGCAGAATTCGAGCGGCAGAGAAATGCGCGCATTTGTTCCCGGCAGCGACAGGCGAACACCAGGTCGAAACGCAGTCGATAGCGCGATTTCGCCGGCGCTTGCAGTTTCGCCGATCGCTTCGGCGGCGTTTTTGACCAGGTTTAAGAATACCTGAACGAGATGATCACGGTTGGCGAGGACCGGCGGCAACGACGGGTCATAATCCTCGACGAACTTGATGTGTCGCGCGAAGCCAGATTGCGCCAAGCGCTTCACATGGTCGAGCACCACATGGATGTTGATCGGTTCGCGTTCGACAGGTCGTTCATCGCTGAACACTTCCATACGGTCGACGAGCTTGACGATGCGATCCGCCTCCTCGCAGATCAGCCGCGTCAGCGCTCGATCGTCGTCGTCCGCCGATTGTTCAAGCAGTTGCGCCGCGCCGCGAATGCCCGACAGCGGATTTTTGATTTCATGGGCGAGCATGGCGGCAAGCGCAATCACCGAACGCGCTGCACCACGATGCGTGAGCTGGCGGTCCATTTTGTCGGCGATCGTGCGCTCTTGCAGCATCACGACGACGTAATCCCGCTGCTCCGGCAACGGTGCAACATGCAAATCAACCAACCGGTCGCCGGGGTTACGCGGCGTGCCGAGATCGACTTTGTATTCGTTCACGGCGGCGCCGCGCCTGCGCACCTGCTCGACCAACAGCAGCAGCGGGCTGCCGAATGGGACCAGTTCGCGCAGGAGGTGACGCCGCAACAGCGGCAGCGAAACTTCAAAGAAGGCTTCCGCCGCGGCGTTGGCGTCGACCACTTTGCCGTCAGCGGCAACGACGATAACGGGATGCGGCAAAGCGTTGAGGACGGCGTCCGCCGGCGTTCCGGCCGGCAAAGGTTCAACTGCGCTCATCTACCCGCTGCCGAGGGTCGGACTGCGGCGTAGGTAAAACCCTTGCAGCCTCATGAAGTTAAGCCATATTCGCATATTAAACATGCGGAACGCCGGCGCTCCTGCACACGAATTAGGCGAGATCAGATCGTTGCATAGAGTTTAGCCAAATCTTGCTTCGGTGCAAGTGTTGCAGTGCAATATTAATGCCCCTGTCCACCGCTCCGAATTCACCCAAGCTGCCTGCAAAAGCATTCGTTGCCCCAAGGACATGCGATAAAGCAAGGCAAGTCGAAGCAAGGTGTCTGATGAGCGAACCGGTAGCGGCCGTTATCGTTGCGGCGGGACGCGGTGAGCGCGCTGGAGCTAACACTCCCAAGCAATACCGGCCCATTGGCGGCGAGCCGATGATCCGCGCGACGCTGCGTGCCTTTCTGGCGCACCCGCGCATCGATTTCGTGCAGGCAGTGATCAATCCGAACGACCGGGATGCTTATCAGGACGCGATTGCCGGTCTCAAAGATCTGTTGCCGCCGGTCGCCGGCGGCGCTACGCGGCAAGCGTCGGTCCTCGCAGGGCTGGAAGCCCTGGCGTCTCGCAGCCCCGGAACTCGTTCTTATCCATGATGCCGCCCGTCCCTTCGTCAGTGCCGCGCTGATCGACCGCGCCATCGGCGCCGGTCAGACTTGCGGCGCGGCGGTTCCGGGTATCGCGCTTGCGGATACCGTGAAATCCATCGACGACAGCGCCGCAGTAACCGAGACGCTCGATCGCAGCAGCCTGCGGATCGTGCAAACGCCGCAAGCTTTTACTTTCCATCTGATCCTCGAGGCGCATCGCCGCGCGGCGGCGGCGCGACACGAAAGCTTCACCGATGATGCGGCGCTAGCCGAATGGGCGGGTCAGCGCGTCAGCGTTTTTGAAGGCGAAGTCGCCAACTTGAAAGTGACCACCACTGATGATTTTGTCCGCGCCGAGATGGCGCGGCTTGCAGCACTTTCGGACGTGCGGACCGGCAATGGATTTGACGTGCATGCATTCGCCGAGGGCGATCATGTGATGCTTGCCGGGATACGAATCCCGCATTCGCGCGGCGTGACGGGTCATTCCGACGCCGACGTCGCGCTCCATGCGCTCGTCGATGCAATTCTTGGTGCTCTCGCCGAAGGCGATATTGGAGCGCATTTTCCGCCGAGCGATCCGCAATGGAAGGGCGCCGCCTCGGACCGTTTTCTCGCTTTCGCTTGCGAGCGCGTCCGCAAACGGGGCGGCGTGATCGCGCATCTCGACGTGACCGTCGTTTGCGAAGCGCCGCGGATTTCACCGCATCGGGACGCCATGCGCGCGCGCATCGCCGATATTGCCGATGTCGCAATCGACCGCGTGGCCGTTAAAGCCACCACCAGCGAAAAGCTCGGCTTTACCGGCCGCGGCGAGGGAATTTTTGCCATGGCAACCGCAACGATCCGGTTGCCCTGGAGCGCCGAATGAGCGGGCGCGCCCTGCGCGAGCGCGCCAAGCGTCTACTCGATCTGTATCGGGCACGGGATATGCGCGTGGCCACCGCGGAATCCTGTACCGGAGGGCTTGTCGCTGCAGCGCTCACTGCGATTGCCGGATCTTCCGACGTATTCGAATGCAGTTTCGTCGTTTATTCGAACGGGGCGAAACAAAAGCTGCTTGGCGTTCCGACGGCTACACTTCGCCGCTACGGCGCGGTGAGCGGGGAGACCGCCGCCGCCATGGCTAAAGGCGCACTGCGACGATCGGGCGCGGATTGTGCGGTCTCGATCACCGGCATTGCCGGTCCGAGCGGCGGCTCCAGGGCAAAGCCTGTCGGCCTCGTGCATTTCGCAGCCGCCAGCCGCGACGGCAAGATGCTGGCGCGGCGGCGCCTGTTCGGCAATATCGGACGTGAACGCGTGCGCGAACTCTCCGCCTTGGAAGCGCTCGCGCTTTTATCGCGCCTTGCTGAACAAAAACCTCGGGCCCGGCGGGCAACCTAACCGGCCTGGGCGCCATAGATTTGATCGGCACGCCGTTCAAATGCCGCCGAAAATCGGCGAAAAGCGGCGTCGAACATCGCCCCCATCAAAAGACCAAGCGTGCGGCTGCGGAATTCATAGCTGATGAAAAACTCGACGTCGCAGACGCCCTGCCCCGCCGGATGAAATCTCCAGCGGTTGTTCATTTTTCGGAACGGTCCTTCGAGATATTCGACGAGGATTTCAAGTCCGGCACGATCGAGCGTTACGCGGCTCGTGAACGTTTCGTAGATAAGCTTATAGGCAACTGTCATGTCGGCGATAATGATCTCCCGGCCGTCTGTTTCCACCGATCGCTTGCGCACGCGAAGCGACCGGCACAACGGGACGAACTCGGGATAACGTTCGACCTCGGCAACGAGCTCGAACATGTCGGACGCGGAATGCTGAACATGCCGCTTGGTCGAGAACTGCGGCATTATCGATGCAAGGTCCGTAGCGCCTTCAGCCGAGCAAAATCATCGCCAGCGTGATGTGACGAGCGTGTCAGCGGACTCGCCGCAACCATCGAAAAGCCCTTCGCATAGGCGATCGCCGTGAGTTCCTTGAACTCGTCGGGCGGTACGAATCGCAGCACAGGGTGATGTTTGCGCGAGGGCTGCAAATATTGCCCGATGGTTAGAAAGTCGGCGTCGGCGGCGCGCAAATCATCCATGACTTGCAAGACTTCGTTGCGCTGTTCGCCGAGCCCGACCATGATCCCTGACTTCGTGAAAATCTCAGGATCGATTTCTTTGACGCGTTGCAACAGGCGGATCGAGGCGAAGTATCGCGCTCCTGGCCGCACGCTGACGTATTTGGATGGAACCGTCTCCAAATTGTGATTGAAGACGTCGGGACGAGCAGCGACCACGATTTCAGCCGCGCCCGCTTTGCGCAGAAAATCCGGCGTCAGGACTTCAATCGTGGTATCCGAGCAGTGCGCCCGAATAGCGCGAATGACCGCGGCAAAATGCGCCGCTCCGCCATCGTCAAGATCGTCGCGATCAACCGAGGTGACGACAACGTGCGTCAGCCCAAGCTTTGCGGTCGCAGCGGCGACGTGCTCGGGCTCACCGGGATCGAGCGGACCCGGCAGGCCGGTTTTGACGTTGCAGAATGCGCAAGCCCGCGTGCAGGTGTCGCCCATGATCATGAAAGTCGCGTGCTTGGCCTCCCAGCACTCGCCGATATTTGGGCAGCTGGCCTCTTCGCACACGGTGTGCAGATCATGTTCGCGAACGATCCGCTGTGTCTCGAGGTAGCCGGCCGAGACCGGCGCCTTGACACGGATCCAATCAGGCTTGGCCAAGACGGGTTGATCCGGCCGATGCGCCTTTTCCGGATGACGCGGGCGGCCTTGTTTGGCAACGGTATCGATCAATATGGCCATCGCCAGACAGGTTCCCTGCGAATTCCCCTGCGCGGACAATCGGCCCGCAGACGATACTTACGGCTGCGCTTTGGGTGCCGCAAGCCGCCCGCCGTAGCGACCAGGAGATGAACGGATCGTAATGTTTTCCTTGCAGTTTTTCCCTTAGGCGCCGCAACTTTTGCCATAATGAAAGTCTGTTGATGGAGCGTGGGGCGCGCGACGCGTTCTAGACGATTCCATGAGTGCAAAGAGCGGGCTGAGTTCCGGAAAAGCCGTAGCGGCGCTCGGCCTCCACAGGTTCGGCTTTGGTCCGGTTGGCGATGCGATCGCCGCGGTTGCAACCGATCCCCGCGGCGCGCTGTTAGCCGATGTTGAACGGCCAGGTGCCGGCCGGCTTGACGCGCCAAATCTGATGTCGAGCTCTGAGGCGGCGCGCCAGGTTTTCGATTTTCGCGCTGAGCGCCGCGCCGAGCAGAAGCTTGCGTCACGCCAGCAAAAGCAAGCGACCGCAAGCGGCGAAGCCGAGGTCGCTTCGCAAATGGCCAAATTGTCCGGCGCTGAGAGCGGCACGCCCGCCCAGAAGCCGCCGCTGCCGCAACAGATCATTCTGAGCGAGGCCAAAGCGCGCTTTGACGCCGCTGCCAACGCCGAGATCGGCCTGGTCGAGCGACTGGTCTGGTTCTGGTCGAACCACTTCTGCGTTTCCGCCGACAAAGACGCCGCCATGGTCGGCGCCTACGAGCGCGAAGCCATCCGGCCGCACGCGCTCGGCCGTTTCGCCGATCTTTTGCAGGCCGTGGAAAGTCACCCTGCGATGCTGCTCTACCTCGACAATGTGCAGTCGATGGGTGCGGACTCGATTGCTGGCATCAACCAGGACAAGGGCCTTAATGAGAATCTCGCGCGCGAAACGCTCGAATTGCACACGCTCGGCGTTCGCAGCGGCTATAGCCAAGCCGATGTGACCAACTTCGCCAAAGTCCTCACCGGTTGGACCTGGCTGCGTCCCGAGGAGCCGGTCCATGGCGGCGAATTTGTCTTCGTTCGACGTTTCCATGAGCCGGGCAATCAGGTCGTGCTCGGCAAGCGTTACGCCGAAGGCGGCCTCGATCAGGGCCGTGCCGTGCTCGCTGATTTGGCGCGGCATCCGGCGACAGCGCAGCACATCGGCGAAAAGCTCGCTCGGCATTTTGTCGCTGACGATCCGCCGCCGTCGCTTGTGACCAAACTGGCAAAAGTGTTTCTCGACACCGATGGCGACTTGAAGCAAGTAGCGAAAACATTGGTGACGGCCGAGGAATCGTGGACCGCGCCGCGACAAAAGCTCAAACCGCCGGCGGAATGGATTGCTGGCGTCATTCGCCTCACTGGAACTGCGGCGGACATTCCGATCGGCCGCATCATGAATGCGCAAGTGGCGCTCGGCGCGCCGCTATGGCGGCCGCCGGCGCCGAACGGTTATTCGGACAATGAAGCGGCGTGGGTCGACGGCATAGCGCGGCGCATCGATATCGCCACCGAATTTGCCGGACGCGCCTCACGCGCCGAGCCGCTGGAACTTCTTGAGAGCGGGCTTGGCCCCCTCGCCTCGCCGCAGACGCGTGAGACCGTGGCGCGCGCCGAAAGCCGCAGCCAGGCCTTGGCGCTGCTGGTCATGGCGCCCGAGTTTCTGCGGAGATGACAATGAGACTGCATGCACCCTCGCGCCGCGAACTAGTGCTTGCCTCGGGAACGCTATTCGCCTGGGCGCATTTGCCGAAGCTTGCCCGCGCCGAAGGCCGCGATCCGCGTTTTCTCACAGTCATTCTCCGCGGCGCACTGGACGGACTTGCGACAGTAGCGCCGGTCGGCGATCCGGATTGGCTCGCGCTGCGCGGCGACAATGCGCTGACGCTCGATGGCAAGCTGCCGGCGCTCAAGCTCGATGACTTCTTTGCGCTCAATCCGGCGATGCCAAACCTGCACCGCATGTTTGAGGCAAAAGAAGCCATCGTCGTTCATGCCAGCGCCACGCCCTATCGCGAGCGCTCGCATTTCGATGGCCAGGATCTGTTGGAGAGCGGATTACCAAAGCCCGGCGCAAGCGAGAGCGGCTGGCTTAATCGCGCGCTGGCCGGCCTGACGCCAGGGGGACGCGTCGATCCGAAGGGCAGCAAATTGTTCGCGGTCGGACCGGTAACTCCGCTCATGGTGCGCGGTCCCGCGCCGGTCTTGTCGTGGTCGCCGCAGCGGGTGCTGCCGGCGAGCGAAGATACCGTGCAGCGGCTTCTCGCTCTCTATCGCGATTGCGATGCCAAACTCGCCGGTGTTCTTGAAGACAATTTTAAGCTCGCGGCAGCCGTAGAACAGCCCGGCACCGCGCAAAAGCCCGCCGCGCCCGGTCCTGGACAAGTTCGTGCTTACTTTTCCGAAGCGGCGGGTACCGCTGCAAAGTTCCTGGCGCAATCCGATGGGCCGCGCGTCGGCGCGCTCGCGCTCGACGGCTGGGATACCCATTTCAACGAAGGCATCGCGCAGGGCCGGTTGTCGCAATTGCTTGGCGCGCTGGACGAGGCGCTGAGCGCGATCAAGAGCAATATGGGCCCGGCCTGGCGCGAGACCGTGGTCGCGCTCGCAACCGAATTCGGCCGTACCGCCCGCATCAACGGCACCGACGGCACCGACCACGGCACCGCGACCGTGGCGCTTTTGATCGGCGGTGCTCTCAAAGGCGGGCGCGTGATTGCCGATTGGCCTGGATTAAAGCCGGCGAATCTCTACCAGGATCGCGATCTCAAGCCGACGACCGATCTGCGCGCTGTACTCAAGGGCGTGTTGCGCGACCACCTGCGCGCAGATGAAAGGGCATTGGCGCAGTCTGTATTCCCTGGCAGCGAGGCGGTGAAGCCGATGGCTGGATTGGTTTAGATATTTAGCACCCGTCCATAGGCGTCCAATACCGCTTCCTTCATCATCTCCGACAGCGTCGGATGCGGGAAAACGGTGTGCATCAGCTCTTCTTCGGTGGTCTCGAGGTTCATCGCGATCACATAACCCTGGATAAGTTCGGTAACCTCGGCACCGACCATGTGCGCGCCCAAGAGCTGACCGGTTTTCTTGTCAAAGATCACCTTGACCAGCCCCTGATCCTCGCCGAGCGCGATTGCCTTGCCGTTACCGACGAATGGGAAGCGGCCGACGCGAATCTCGAGCTTTTTGTCTTTGGCGGCTTGTTCGGTGAGCCCAACCGAAGCGATCTGCGGCGAACAATACGTGCATCCGGGAATTAAGAGCTTGTCCATCGGATGCGGATGCAGGCCCTTGATGGCCTCGACGCAAATCACGCCTTCATGCTCGGCTTTGTGCGCCAAAAGCGGCGGACCGGCGACATCGCCGATGGCATAGAGTCCCGGTACGTTGGTTTTGCACATCCCATCGATGACAATGGCGCCGCGGTCGGTTTTCACTCCGAGCTTTTCCAAGCCGAGGTTCTCGATATTGCCGACGACTCCGACTGCCGAGATGACACGCTCGAACGCGAGCGTTTGTATCCCGCCCTTGCCGTCATCGACCGTCGCGGTGACGCTGTCCGATTTTTTATCGAGCTTTGTCACTTTGGCGCCGGTGAAGATCTTGATGCCTTGTTTTTCGAAGCTCTTGCGCGCAAAGGCGGCGATCTCGGCATCCTCGACGGGCAGGATTTGCGGCAACACCTCGACCACGGTCACCTCCGCGCCGAGCGTGCAGTAGAAGGAAGCGAATTCGATGCCGATCGCGCCCGAGCCGATAACAAGGAGCGATTTCGGTATTCGATCCGGCACCATGGCTTCGAAATAGGTCCACACCAGTTTCTTGTCGGGCTCAATGCCGGGCAACACGCGTGGGCGCGCGCCGGTCGCGATAATGATGTGCTTGGCCGCATAGGCACCGGCGCCGAGCGCGCCCTTGGGCGCTTCGCCGCGACCGGCCTTTACGGTGACTTTGCCGGGCCCGTCGATCGCGGCCTCGCCCCAGATCACGGCAACCTTGTTCTTCTTCATGAGGAAGCCGACGCCGTCGTTGAGCCGCTTGGCGACGGCGCGCGAGCGTTTGACGACAGCGGAGGGATCATAGGTCACCTCGCCGGCCGCCAGTCCATAATCCTTGGCGTGCCGCAAATAGTGCAAAATCTCCGCCGAGCGCAGGAGCGCCTTGGTCGGGATGCAACCCCAGTTGAGGCAAATGCCGCCGAGATAATCGCGCTCGACAATGGCCGTCTTGAATCCAAGCTGCGCAGCCCGGATGGCAGTGACGTAGCCTCCTGGTCCTGAACCGATGATGATAATGTCGTAGTTCGTGTCAGCCATTCATTCCTCGCCAAAACGCAACTGCGTCGGACCTTATCGAGCATCTTCGCTGTCGTCGCGGGCGGTGCTTGGGCTCCGTTGATTCAGACATGCGATTTAGACATGTGACTTAGACATGGGCGCGAAGCGAACCAAGCCCCCCATTGATTGTAGGAGAATTCAATCCGCTATAGCGCGAAAAATGCCATCGCCGCCGAGCCGCTCCAAAATACCAGAACGGATATCAAAAAAGCAGCCGTGAAGCTTGAGCCTCCCGGCGCTGATCGCCGTTGCGATCCATGGGAAGGTCATCAGATTGTCGAGCGAAAGCCGGACCGATTCGTGCTCGCAAACATCTTGCCGGCGCTCCGCTGGCGCCGCCATGGCGCGCAGCCGCGCCGGTTCGGCGATACGCACCCATTGACCGACGAAATCGGAAACTTCTGCGGGCGCACCGTTCAGAAGCGCCTGAATGCCGCCGCACATTGCGTGCCCCATCACGATGATCTGGGGCACATTGAGGGCCCGCACCGCAAATTCGATTGCGGCGCTGATCCCGTGCGGCTGATCATCCGGCCCGTAGCGCGGCACGAGATTAGCGACATTGCGGATGACGAAGAGTTCGCCCGGGGCCGCATTAAAGACCATTTGTGGATCGGTCCGGCTATCCGAACAACCGATCACCAGCGCGGGCGGCTTCTGTCCGAATTTGCTCAACTTGTCGAAGCGGGCGCGTTCGTTGCGCCAAGTGCCGGCGCGAAAGCGGCGGTAGCCGGCGATGAAGTCTTCCATATCGGCCGTGACCCCGATTTCTGTTTCGCACGCTCATTCGCACGCGATATAAATCGATGCAACAAGGATCGTTGACGATGAGCCAACTAAGTGTTTACAGCAGCATCGGCGTGCGCAGCGCCGCCGAGGAATTGTTCCGGAAATTCGAAAAACAAAATGGCAGCAGGCTTGCCGTCACCTGGGGCACCGCGCCGATGCTGGTCGCGCGCATCGAGGCCGGCGAGCGAACCGACGTCCTGATCCTCAGCCGGGCCGGTATCGATACGTTGCACAAGCAGCGAAAAATTCTATCGGGCACGGATGTGACACTGGCCGGGTCGGGCGTCGCCATTGCCGTCAAGGCGGGCGCCCCGAAGCCGGATATCTCCACTCCCGCGGCTCTAAAGCAAACACTGCTCAACGCAAAATCGATCGCCTATAGCGAGCCGTCGGCGGGCGGCGCCAGCGGAGTCTATTTCGCCAAACTGCTCGAGCGCATGGGCATCGCCGAGCAAATGAAGCCGAAGACCAAATATCCGCCGGCCGGCGGTTTTTCCGCCGAACTGCTTTTGACCGGCGAGGCTGAACTTGCGGTTCAGCAAAAACCTGAATTGCTGCACGTATCCGGCGTCGAAATCGTCGGCTTCCTCCCCGGTGATCTGAACGTAGTCACGGAATTTGTCGCCGCGGTCATGACAGGGAGCAAGAATGCCGAAACCGGGAAAGCGCTGATCGGTAGTTTGCGTTCGCCGGAAGCGGCCGCTGTGTTCCGCTCCAAGGGTCTCGACCCGCGCTAAACCGTCCTGGGTTACACCAGCATCATCACTGGGTTTTCGATCAGCGCTTTGAACACGCCGATTAGCTCTGCGCCAAGCGCGCCGTCGACGGCGCGATGATCGCAGGACATGGTGACGCTCATGATATGGGCGGCTTCGATCTTGCCGTTGCGCACCACCGCGCGCTCCTCGCCGGCGCCGACCGCGAGAATCGTGGCATGCGGCGGGTTGATCACGGCCGTGAAATCCTTGATGCCGTACATGCCGAGGTTCGAAATCGCCGTGGTGCCGCCCTGATATTCCTGCGGCTTGAGTTTGCGCGCCCGCGCCCGGCTTGCGAGTTCGCGCATCTCGTTTGAAATCGTCGACAGCGATTTGCTCTCGGCGTTGCGGATGATCGGCGTGATCAAGCCATTCGGCATCGCCACTGCTACGCCGATATCGGAATGCTTATGTTTGAGCATGCCGGCTTCGGTCCAGCTGACATTGGCGTCGGGAATGCGCTTTAGCGCCAACGCCAAGGCTTTGATGACGAAATCATTGACCGAGAGTTTGTAGACGGGCTTGCCATCCTTGTCCTTCGGCGCCGTGGCGTTGATTTCCTCGCGCGCTTCCAGGAGTTTGCCGATGTCGCAATCGACGGTGAGATAAAAATGCGGGATCGTCTGCACCGAGGCGGTGAGTCGCGCCGCGATGGTGCGACGCATGCCGTCGTGCGGCACGACCTCGTAGCTGCCATCCTCATAGAGCGCGCGGATCTGCTGATCGCTCATCGCCGGCGCGATCATCGGCACAGGACCGGCGAGAGCGGCTGCCGGCGCACGCAAGCCATGGCCTTCACGCGCCGCTGCGATATCGCGGGCGACGACGCGGCCATGCGGACCTGAACCCTGGATACGGCCGATTTCTATGTCCGCCTCTTTGGCGAGCCGGCGCGCCAGCGGCGAGGAGAAAATGCGCCCCGCGGCGGGAGCTGTGGTCGCAACTGAACCACGGTCATTGGTCCGGGCTGGCTCGCCTCCGTTGCGCCGCGGCACTGATGGAGCGGGCGGTGGTGGCGCAGCCGGCCGAGCTTTTGCCTCCTGAGCAACCGAGGATGCGGCCGGTTGCGCCGGCTTTGGCGCCGGTTCCACCGCACTCGGCGTCTTCGCCGCTGGACCGGCTTTCGCCGCGGCCGCAGCGGCGGCCTTCACATCCTCGCCTTCCTGAGCCAAGACGGCGATGAGCTGATTGACCAGGACATCATTGGTGCCTTCCGGCACCACGATCTTGGCCAGCGTGCCGTCCTCGATAGCCTCGTATTCCATCGTCGCCTTGTCGGTCTCGATCTCGGCGATCACATCGCCGGTCTTGACCGGGTCGCCCTCTTTCTTGAGCCACTTGGCAAGGTTGCCCTTTTCCATCGTGGGCGACAGGGCGGGCATCAGGATATTGATGGGCATGGCGCGCCAGTTTCACCGAGTTACCGGTAGCAAACTGCCTTGGTCGCCTCGATGACTTCGGCGACCGACGGCAGCGCGAGCTTTTCCAAATTTGCGGCATAAGGCATCGGCACGTCCTTGCCGCAGACGCGAGTCACGGGAGCATCGAGATAATCGAATGCGTCTTCCATCACGCGCGCGGCGATCTCGGCGCCGACGCCCGATTGCTTCCAGCCTTCCTCGACGGTAACAAGCCGCCCGGTCTTTTTCACCGACTCGACGATCGTGTCGATGTCCATCGGCTTGAGCGTGCGCAAATCGATCAGCTCGGCCTCGATATTCTCCTTGGCCAGATCCTCCGCCGCCTTGAGCGCGTAGCTCATTCCCATCGACCAGGCGACGATCGTAACGTCCTTACCGGGGCGTACCACACGCGCGCGGCCGATCGGCAGCACGTAATCGGCGAGCTTTGGCACCGGCGAGGAATGACCGTAGAGGATTTCGTTTTCGAGAAAGATCACCGGATTGGGATCGCGGATCGCGGCCTTAAGCAGGCCCTTGGCGTCGGCGGCATTGGATGGAGCGATCACTTTCAAGCCGGGGATGTGCGAGTACCAGGCCGAATAATCCTGGCTGTGCTGCGCGGCGACGCGCGAAGCCGGTCCGTTCGGACCGCGGAATACGATCGAGACTTTGACCTGTCCGCCGGACATGTACTGGGTTTTTGCCGCCGAGTTGATGAGCTGATCCATCGCCTGCATGGCGAAGTTGAAGGTCATGAATTCGACGACCGGTTTCAATCCGGCCAGCGCCGCGCCGATGCCGACGCCGGCAAAGCCATGTTCTGTGATCGGCGTGTCGATGACACGCCGCGCGCCGAATTCGTCCAACAGTCCCTGCGTGACTTTGTATGCGCCTTGATATTCGGCGACTTCCTCGCCCATGACGAAGACGTCGGGATCACGCCGCATTTCTTCGGCCATGGCGTCGCGCAACGCTTCGCGCATGGTCATAGACACGAGCTCGGTGCCTTCGGGCACTTCCGGCTCCGGCATGATCTCGGCCGATGGCGGCTTGGCGGTGCCGGTCGGTGCCGGCGCCTGTGCTTGCTGTGCTGCTTGTGGTTTTTGCGCCGGCGGCGCGGATGCGGCGGCCTTCTCCTGACGCGACGGCTGCTCGGCCTTGACCTGCTTGGCGGGTGCTTGTTTGCCGTCCTTGAGCGCCGCAGCGTCTTCGCCTTCGGCGAGGATCATGGCGATCGGCGTATTGACGGCCACGTCGGCGGTGCCTTCGGGCACCAGGATTTTGCCGAGCGTACCCTCGTCGACCGCCTCGACTTCCATGGTGGCCTTGTCGGTTTCGATTTCCGCGATGACATCGCCCGACTTGACCGGATCGCCTTCCTTCTTAAGCCACTTGGCGAGATTGCCCTTCTCCATCGTCGGCGACAGCGCGGGCATCAACACTTCGGTCGGCATGGCGGCTCACATCAAGTCGCGGCAATGGCACTTCAGTGATAGACGTCGGTATAAAGTTCGGCGGGATCGGGTTCGGGATCGTGGGTGGCGAATTCGGACGCCTCATTGATAATGGTGCGGACCGCGGCGTCGATCTTCTTCAAGTCATCCTCGCTCGCCCATTTCTTGTCGAGCAGTCGTTTGCGCACCTGTTCGATCGGGTCGTGCTCGGTGCGCACTTTGTCGACTTCTTCCTTGGTCCGGTACTTGGCCGGATCCGACATTGAGTGGCCGCGATAACGATAGGTCAGCATTTCCAGGATGATCGGGCCCTTTCCAGCGCGGCACCACGCGAGCGCCTGTTCAGCCGCCGCTTTGACCGCGCGGACGTCCATGCCGTCGACTTGTGAGCCGGGGATGTTGAAGGAAGCCCCGCGTTTGGAAAGATCGGGCTGTGCCGAGGAGCGCGCGACCGAGGTCCCCATCGCATAACGATTGTTTTCGATGACGTAGATGACCGGCAGCTTCCACAGCTCGGCCATGTTGAAGCTTTCGTAAACCTGGCCTTGATTTGCCGCGCCGTCGCCGAGATAGGTCAGGCTGACGTCGTTGCTGCCGCGATATTTGTTGGCGAATGCGAGCCCTGTGCCAAGCGGCACCTGCGCGCCAACGATGCCGTGACCGCCGTAGAATTTCTTCTCCAGCGAGAACATGTGCATCGAGCCGCCCTTGCCCTTTGAATAGCCGCCGCGGCGCCCGGTGAGTTCCGCCATCACGCCTTTCGGGTCCATGCCGCTGGCGAGCATGTGGCCGTGATCGCGATAGCCGGTGATCATCTGATCGCCATCGCGCATGGCGAGCTTCATGCCCACCACGATAGCTTCTTGGCCGATATAGAGGTGACAGAAACCGCCAATCAGCCCCATGCCATACATCTGGCCGGCCTTTTCCTCGAACCGGCGGATCAAGAGCATCTGGCGGAGCGCGAGCAGCTCTTGTTCTTTCGAAAATTCGGGGACTGAGGTCTGGTTTGCCGCGAGATCTGCGCTCGGAAGCAAGCCTTGCGCGCTATGGGCCGATTGTTTGGTTTGGGCGACTGCCATTCCTGTCCTCAACACGTCCGCGGCACTTATCCAATAGCCGAATTCCCCCCCTAGCGAAAGGCGGGGGAGTCCTCGCCATAGCTTCGCGACCGCGCAGCCAAATCGTTGTCGGAGCAGCTCATTTCGGAACGCAGGTCAGCAAGTTCAAGGCCTGGGCAGGGCCTTGGTCAACGCCTTTTCAAGGCTTGGGTGTCAAGGCTTGGGTGTCAAGGCTTGGACGCGGGTGCCGAAAGCGACGGCCGATTGAGCATGAGCGTCAAATCGTGCGGGTCGGCGTAGTCGAGAAGTGTGCGGGCGCGTTCGTCCAGCATATCGGGATCGAGATCATCAGACTTCAGTAGCGCAATGCGCCTCCCCCATTGCGCTTGTTCGGCCTTGAGGCGATCGAGCTCGGCAGTGAGCGTCGCCATTTGCCGGTCGATGTCTTCCTTGGCCTTAAGGCCACGGTCGCCGTTATACGCATTGATGCCGAAATAGCCGATCAGCAATGCGGCCAAAGCGTAAAGTGCGAGCGTGTTGAGAATGCTGCGCAGGCGCTTACGGGTGACCATGCCGCACCATGCGAGGCTGTCGATTAAAGTGGGATTAATGCGACGCCGGCTCGCCGCAGGTGCTGACATTCCATGACGACATTCGGCTAAGAAAATCGAGTCAGGGCAGCCGGTTTCGAACCTCGTTGAGTACGAAGTTGCCGAACCGCTTGCTGCGGTTGCGCAGGAAACGCAGCAACCCGGCATCGACGAAGTAAGTCAAAAGGATGCTGTCGCGCGTGCGTATTTCAGGTCCGACCGGATCGGCGGAATGCCAAGTGTCGGTGCCGACGGCGAACGCATAACCGCTGTTCGGCACGAATGACATCTGCTTTCGCTTGGGCAGCGAGCCGTCGGCAAGCTTCTCATGAAAAATAGTGCCGATATGCGGCGTCGACCGATCGCGCGGCAGGTAAAGCTGCACGGTGATGCCCTTCCAGCGCGTGTCGGTGTGCGGCGTGATCAAATATCCCGGAATGTCGCGCGTCAGTATCGGGATCGGATACATGCCGGTTTTGGCAAAGCGGCCGCCGAAACGCCGCTCGAGCGGCGCGGCAAGCCGCCGCACGAAGGCATCCCTGACCGGACGCGAGCATAATGCGCGACCCACGACACCCCACAGCGCGCGCTTTTGCGACGGCAGATGGCGGATGTATTCCGGGAACAAGTCGATCTTTACGCGCGTGTGCGTGCCGTCGGCGAGATCGTGGCCCTTGCTGCGGCCGTGCATGGGCCGATAGTCCGCTGCCTCCGGCATATTGGCGAGCATCAACGCATAAACATCGTCAGGGAACACGCGATCGAACACCAGATGCGTGAACGGCGAGTCAGATGAGGTCGCCCCGTCGACCGAGGTCACGATAAAATCGCACAATCGGTCGACGGCAAGGCGCCGGTCGCCGGACCTCAATTCAAGCGTCTGTTCCATTGTGCATCCCCGACGCGAAGGCAGCGACTGGATATAGCGCCAATAAGCGGCGCCCGACAAGCGCGCGAAGCCGAAGTCAACCTAACGCTTTGAAAGCGCTGCGCCCGGCATAGGCCGCCTGTGTGCCGAGTTCCTCCTCGATGCGAAGGAGCTGATTGTATTTGGCGGTCCGGTCGGAACGCGCCACTGAGCCGGTTTTGATCTGTCCGCAATTGGTTGCCACTGCGAGATCGGCGATGGTTAAATCCTCCGTCTCGCCTGAGCGATGCGACATGACCGCAGTGTAGCCGGCTTTGTGCGCGGTTTCGACCGCCGCAAGCGTTTCGGAGAGCGTGCCGATCTGATTCACTTTGATCAGGATCGAGTTGCCGATGCCGTTTTTGATCCCATCCGACAAGCGCGCCACGTTGGTTACGAAAATATCGTCGCCCACCAGCTGACAGCGGTTGCCGATTTTCTGTGTCAGCTTCCGCCAGCCGGCGAAATCATCTTCCGCCATGCCATCCTCGATCGAGACGATCGGATAGTGCGCAACAAGATGCGCCAGATATTCGACCTGCTGCTCGATCGATCGCGTTTTGCCTTCGCCCTTGTACCGATAGGTTTTGTCGCTGAAGAACTCGCTCGAAGCGGGATCGAGCGCCAGCGCCACATCGTCACCCGCTCGATAGCCGGCTTTTTCGATGGCCGAAAGGATGAAGTCGAGCGCGGCTTCAGCGGACGGCAAATTCGGCGCAAAGCCACCCTCGTCCCCGACATTGGTGTTGTGGCCGGCGGCTTTGAGCGCAGCACGCAGCGTGTGGAAGATCTCCGAACCAGCCCGCAACGCCTCGGCAAATGATTTGGCGCCGAGCGGCACGATCATGAATTCCTGAAAATCGATCGGGTTGTCGGCGTGAACGCCGCCGTTGATGATGTTCATCATCGGCACCGGAAGGAGCCGCGCCGCGGCACCGCCGACGTAACGGTAAAGTGGCAACCCGTTTGCCATGGCCGCCGCCTTGGCGACAGCAAGCGACACACCGAGGATCGCGTTGGCGCCGAGCCGGGCCTTATTCGGTGTGCCATCGAGTGCGATCAGAGTTTCGTCGATCTTGATCTGCGCTTCCGCGTCCATGCCGCCGAGCGCGTCCATGATCTCGCCATTGATCCCTTCGACGGCGGTCCGAACACCTTTACCCTGATAGCGCGCGTTATCGCCGTCGCGCAGTTCGACCGCTTCGTGGGTGCCGGTCGAGGCGCCCGACGGCACGCCGGCGCGGCCGCGTGAGCCGTCGGCGAGCACGACGTCAACCTCCACTGTCGGGTTGCCCCGGCTGTCCAATATTTCACGGCCGATGATGTCGACGATGGCTGTCATGCGCGGTCCTACCGGAGATTAAGAAGGAGCGCACCGGGCCGGCGCCGGAAACCCTGCGCGGCTCATGCGCTGCTGCGGGGCTTCTACAGGATCGAGCCGGTCGTTGTCATGCCTGGAAAGACGAAAGACAACGGCCAATGGAAATAGGCCAAAAGCGGCGGATGCGGATGTTGCGTTCACGTCTTCGGCGATAAAGTGACGGCCGGACAAATTAAGGAGCCAACACGGTTCACAATGACAAAGCCGCCCCAACTTGGCCGTTCGGTCCGCGTCCCTGCTTCGCCGCGCGATGCAGTGCTCGACCGGGTGTCGAACCCGCATCCGGACAGCAACTATGTCGCGCGCTTCACCTTTCCGGAATTTACCGCGATTTGCCCTATTACCGGCCAACCGGATTTCGCCACGCTTGTCATCGATTACGTGCCGAGCCGCTGGCTCGTGGAATCGAAATCGCTGAAGCTTTATCTCAATAGCTTCCGTAATCATGGCGCGTTCCATGAGGATTGCACGGTCGCGATCGGCAAAAGATTGGTCGCGCTGCTCAAGCCCAAATGGCTTCGCATCGGCGGCTATTTTCATCCGCGCGGCGGCATGCCGATCGATGTGTTCTGGCAAGCCGGGAAGCTGCCGCGCGGCGTGTGGGCGCCGGATCAAGGCATCGCCACCTATCGCGCGCGCACCTAGCGAAATGCATCCAAGTCGGTGTGTGCCTTGTCCGTTCAGCGCGATTCTGGCTAATTTCTTTTTGGGAGGGAATCTGCGAGGGCCTACATGAGATGGGTCGTCAGTATCACGATAGCGGCAGTTCTTGCCGCCGCATCGATCTCTCCGGCCATGGCGGAAAAACATGCAAAGCCGACAACGGCCAAGATGTCCGGCGCCTGCGCGCAGCAGAGCGGTCGCTGCGTTTCCGATTGCGATCAGCTCAGTTGGTGCACGATGTATACTTGCGTGAACGGCCAATCGACCCAGGTGCCGTTCTGGCGCTGCTTCCAGCCGAGCGGCTTGTGTCTCGCCCCGCACTGCTGAGAAACCGAACCTGCTGGGTTCGCCCTCAATGCCCGTTCGGGGCGTAGCTTGTGATCGTGCTCGGGATTGGCATTGGCACGAGATGGCGCGGAATGATTACGCGCTGGCCCTCGGAGAGCGGCGCCCGCACCGACATCGCATTGATTTCAGCGAGCGACCAGAGTGGCACGTGATAGGTCAGGGCCATTGATTTGAGCGTGTCGCCCGCATGGGCTTGGACCGGCAAGCCGGAATCCCACAGTTCGATCGCAGCATCGGCCGGCACTTCCATGTGCAGTGGGACGGCTTCGCCTTGCACTAGCGTCGGGGTCGCCGAAAGTTCCGCGATCTTGCGCACCAGCTGCTCTTGGATGCGTTCGGCCTTCTCGATATTGATATGGATGATCTCGCTATGGTTCTTGAGATTGAAACTCGCGTAATGACCGTGAAAGCGCGAGGCTTGCACAACATTCCCGCCGCCCATGATGTTCGATGATTGAAAAATGTTGATGTAACGCTCGACATTTGGCGGCACATCGTCGGCGATCCGCGTCGGATCGTAGGTCACGAGCAGGCTTACCGGGATATTTTCGCTATTGAGCCGTTGGGCGAAGGCCAAGGCGGAATCCCCGCCCATCGAATGACCGATGAGGACTATCGGCGCCGGATCGTGCCGATAGTCTTGGATCGCCTGATCGACCGCGGCGCGCCACAACAAATAGGTTTGCACGCTCGTAGCGATGCCGGCGTGCCGAATACGATCGGCCAAACTATCCATGCCACGCGAATAAATCAGTCCGGCGACGCCGCGGAACAGATAGGCGCGGCCGCGCGGTTCGGCGATATCCTTGTCCGGCGGATGAGCAGGCGGCGGAGCAATATCGGCCGTGCTCGCAACCGCGACTGGCCGGGTGGTCGCTGCACGATCGTCGGCCTCGCCCTCAGCAGCGCCGGCGAACATTGCGTTGAGGGTTGCGGCTTCCCTTCGGTCCGAAGAACCCGCCGCTGAGCCGGCGCTGGGCGCGGCCGAAGGACCGCCGGAAAAGGACACCGCCGATGTACTCTCGGGATCAAACGCGGCATAGCCGCCGCAACCGCCGAGACAAGCCGCAAGCAGCAAAACCGCGATGTGCGACCCTACTCGCCCGCAGCGTCGAAGCTGCTTGGCTATAGTCGAGGGATGTCGTGACCCCGATAAGCCGGGCAATTCACCAAACGCACGCAACACAGACCCACCCTACTGACCCCGCGACGATCTCAGCAGAGCGCGAAATCCTTAA
>CAWFJS010000003.1:0-101793 GCA_963816295.1 uncultured Alphaproteobacteria bacterium
CACGGGCACCAACACCAAAATTTGGCTTTGATTCTACAAGCGGACATGACGTGGACCTAGGCGATGTCCGGTTGAGCCGGCAACAAAGCGGATATTCTTTCCAATCGACAAGCCGATCAAGTCGCGAATGTGTGGGCCGAGGGCAGCGTTCTGAGCATGGCGACGCATGTGTCCAACTGTTAAAACAGCAGCCTCTTCGCTTCATGCGCCCGCTGAGCGGGATCATCAGTTGGTGTTATTGCACGACTTTACTGGCGTGGGAAAACCGCATCGAGAGCCGCATTGCATCCCGAGGAAACCGACCCCCTGGCGGTTGTCAGGCACCCGAGAATATTGCCGCCACCCGCGACAACCTGTTGGCAACGCTGCACTGCGTCTCTTTCACACATGCGCACAACATGGTTCGCCAACACAGCGCATCCTTTGGACAGTTTTGCTTGGTCCTTTTGGAGACATTCGAGCATGTTATTTCCGTGCACTGGCACACCGTTGCACTGATTTGTAAGTTCTTTGCCGCAAGCTATCGCGACTGTCGCTCTATTCTTTTTCGGACTGTCTTTTGCTTGGGCAACATTGAGATGGATGCCGGAAATTAGGATGGCAACAGAAAAAAGCCACACCGGGATGGCGCTGTACCGGATAGCCCTTTGCATTGTTTCCTCCTAGTTAATTATGACGCCGCCCGACGGACAAAGAATCCAAACACTGCCGATTGAACAGCTTTTTCTATTACCGCAATCGACAAGGTCATCTTTGATCCAAATCAAACAAACCCGCCGAAGCCTTAGCGAAGGCGGGCAGCCGTCCACGAGCTAGGACTCGCAAGCCATCTTCGCTGCGACGCGGCTGCGACTGGCACGGCCGCTCGCACCCCGGCCGGCGCGCCCATGCCTCCCATTACTAAAGCCCTGAAAATTCAAAACGATGCGCGAGCCAGAAATTTTGTAACCCCGACCATGGAACTTTGAACCGGATCGGCGACTTTAAGACCGGCGACTTTAAAATGCGCGCGGTTTTTCCGGGGAATTTCCATGGCCACTGTGCTGCTTGCCGAAGACGACGATCAGGTCCGCGTGCTGGCCGAATCGTATCTGGAAGAACAGGGACACGAGGTCTTGTCCGCGGGCACGGCGCCGGGCGCGCTCGCGCTGCTCGCCAAAACCTCGCAGCTTGATGTCCTTTTCACCAATGTTGATCTCAAGGGCGAAATCGCCGCCGGGATCGAACTCGCGCAGGAAGCGGTCAATCGCAGGCCGAATCTGAAAGTGCTTTACACGACCGAACGCAATCTGACCGACGGCATGAAGGCGCGTTTTGTCAAAAACTCGGCCTTCCTCCCCAAGCCCTACACCGTCGAACAATTGCTGACGACGCTGTCCGTGCATTTCCGGATCAGTCCGCAGGCGCGTCGCCAGCCCGTGAGCGTCTAGTTGATCCGACGCTTTACACGGTCTTTGCGCTCAGAGGCCTTGTTAGGACATTTGGCTGTCATTCCGGATTGCCGCGCAGCGGCAAGTCCGGAATCCATAAGCCCTGTGTCGGTGGATATGGATTCCGGGTTCCTCGCTAACGCTCGGCCCCGGAATGACGAGCGGCTAGGCATCGCTTGATTGTGCCATCGATTATCGCGCTGCCCTAAAGTCTTTCTTCATCGCCAGTTGTGGGCGGTTTGATCTAGCGCAAAGCGGCTTTCCCGATGCTGCCCTATGCAGACTTTGGAAGCACGCGTGCGATGACCAAAAACGATTGCAGAGCCAACGCCCTTAAATGCTACCGGATCGCCCAAGTGGCGGCCGATCGGGACGTTCGCCGCACGCTGCTCGATCTCGCCGTGCAGTGGCGCGAACTCGCCGACCAAATCGAGCGACTGCAATGGGAAGCCGCTCCGGAACCCGCCTCGCCCGGCGGACGCCCGACGTTGCATTAGCAGCAGCCGCAAAGCAGAAGCGTCAGGCGCGTCAGAAGCTGAATTTGAAGTTCACGCCGGCGCGGAACAAATTCTCAGTCAATCCGACGCTGACCGGGAATGGGGCACCGGCGAACGCTAAACAAGCCGCTGTCGCGCAGTTCACGCTGCCATTGCCGAGATTGACATAGAGATATTCGACCTTGGCGGTCCAATTATCGGCGAAGGCCCATTCCAGGCCGGCGCCGGCGGTCCAACCGGACTGGGTATGGGTCGTGGTCGTGCCGTTGAAGTTCGTCTGCACATTGGCGAAGGCGCCGCCGGCGGTGGCGTAGAACAGGACGCGATCGGCGGCATAACCGGCGCGCCCCCGCGCCGTCGCCAGCCAATTGTTGCCGGTTTGGCAACTGCCGCTGAAGGTGCAGATGCTCGCGGTGGTGCCGGTATTGATTGCGGAATAGTCCCAGTCGCCCTCGACGCCGAACACAAAGGCGCTGGTCTGGAAGTTCACGCCAAGCGTGCCGCCGACCACGCCGCCATTATCGCTCAGAGAGCCGGTTGTGCCCGGAAATGTGCCGACGGCGTTCGCCGTATATTTGGTACTGCCCCAGCCCCAGCCGCCGTTGATGCCCACATAGGCGCCGGCCCAATTGTAGACCGGCAGCACGGCGGGAACGTAGACAGCCGGTGCGCGCGGCGGCGGCGACGGCGGCAGATCGGCCGCTAAAGCAGAACCGCCAAGCCCGACAACGACGCCCAGAATGCCGATGATTCGACGCATGACCCCACCCATGTTTGTGGACATACTTATCGCACATCTCATGATTGAGATCATATTAATTTCACGTCATGCGGCCGAAGATTTTCATCTGAATCAAAAGGCGTTTTCAGCGCGGCTGCCACGAAAAACGGCGGAATTGTGCAAATCTTGCGCAAATCGTCCGCTTTACCGTTCGCAAACCAAACGGCGAAAAGTTCGTTCGCCGGCGCGGCCTCGCAATGCCAGCCGGCGCGCCAATCGTCAAACAGACAAAGCAGCCCCCGCAGGGGGAGCGAATAGAGCTGATCGCTACTGCGCCTTCTGCAATTCCGGACGCGCGCGCAGCCGCCGCTGGTTGAGCATGTAGATCAGGAAGGTCACCACCGCGCCGGCGGCGAACGGCAGCGCCGACCAGATGTAAAGCTGCTCGACTGGCAAACCGACGAACAACGCGCCCAAGAACGGGCCGGCGATGGCGCCGAGCCGGCCGATGCCGAGCTGCCAGCCGGAGCCATTGGCGCGCAGCGACGTCGGATAGATCATCGCGCCAACGACGTTGATGCCGGATTGGATGCCGAGCACCAGCGCACCGGCGAAGAACGTCGCGACCAGGAGCGCCGTCGGCGAGGTCAAGCCGGCAAAGCCGATCGAGCTGACAATCGGCACCGCGATCACGAACAGCACCGCAATGGCGAGGAAGCGGTGTCGCTGCAGCCACCAGCATAGCGTGAGCGCGCCGACCGTGCCGCCGACTTGCAGCGCCGCGCCGGCGAGCGCCGCAGTCCCCGGTGAGACATGCGCAGCGCCCATCAGCGTCGGCGTCCAGCTGATTAGGAAGAAATAACCCATCAGGTTGAAGGCAAACATCAGCCAGGTTAGCGGCGTGATCAGAGCAAGACCGTCGTGGAACAAATAAGTGGGGTTCGAGCTGGGAAACTGTTTTTCGTCCTCGATCACGAAGCGCGCATTCGGCGGCACGCGGTAATCGGGCCGGATTGCGTGGAGCAACGCCTCCATCTTGCTGCGCTGGCTCTCGTGCAGCGTCATGTATTTGATCAATTCCGGCAACCCGATGATGGCGGCGAGCGCGATCACGACCGGAACGATGCCGCCGATCTGAAACAGAATTTGCCAGCCATGGGTCGGCACCAAAGCGGCGCTGGCGAAGCCGGCCAGCGCGCCGCCCATCGGCACCGTGCCGACGGCGATGATCGCGAGCGTCGCGCGCAAATTGCGCGGCGCCGATTCGGCATTGATCGCCACGACATTAGGAATGACGCCGCCGATGCCGAGCCCGGCGAAAAAGCGCAGCCACGACAATTGCGTGAGATCGGTCGAATAGGCGGCGGCGAAAGTGAACACGCCGAACAACAGATTGGTCGCGATCAGCGCGGTCTTGCGGCCGTAATTGTCGCCGATCCAGCCGAAGATCTGCGAGCCGAACAAGACGCCGATATTGCTGGCGGACAAAACGAGGCCGAGGTCTTTCGGCGCCACGTGCCATTCCCTGATCAGGCTCGGCGCGGCAAAAGCGATGGCGCCAATATCATAGCCGTCGATCAGCGCGATCAGGATCGACCAGAAGATCAGCTTGACCTGGAACGCACCAACGCCGTGCTCATCCAGAAAATGCGAAACTTGAACTTCCGCCTGCCCGGCCATCGTTTCCCCCCGGATTTCATAATCTACTTCTTGTGATGGCGCGCTACCGCGCCGGCAGGGAAAGTATGGCACTTGCGGCGTAAAGAAAAGCCGGCGTCGCGCTCCGCAATCCGAAAGCTCTCCTGCGGTCAACGGCTGCGCTAGAGCGGTTCCTTCGATTGACCTGAACCGGCGATCGGCTAGGCTCGCTGCACATGCGGGCGCCGGCCGGCCCTGGGCGCGCGGGAGGAGGCGATGGATTTTGGCTATTTCACGCTGAGCGACAACCACTACGAAAACAACACCCGCTCCTCGAACCAGTTTGTCGCCGACATCACCGCCGAAGCGCTGTACGCCGAGAAGGTCGGCATGCACTCGGCTTGGATCGGCGAACATCATTTCAATTCGCTCGGCGTGCTGTCCTGTCCGGACATGGTGCTCGCTTATGTCGCCGCCAACACCACGCGGCTTCGTCTCGCGCCGGCGGTCAATGTGCTGCCGCTGCATCATCCGATTCGCGTCGCCGAGCAATGGGCAACGCTCGATCTGCTTTCCGGGGGGCGTGTCGATTTCGCCTGCGGCCGCGGCTACGACAAGCGCGAATATCTGCCGTTCCACGTTTCGTTCGAGGACAATCAGGGCATCTTCGAAGAAGGGCTCGAACTGGTGCGCGAGCTGTGGCAGGCGGAAGGGCGCATCTCGCATCACGGCAAATATTATTCGTTCGACGACGTGCGCATCACGCCGAAGCCGATCCAGCGTCCATTGCCCACCTATGTCGGCTCGTTCTCCAAACCCTCGATCGAACTCGCAGCGCGGCTCGGCTGCGGACTGATCGTGGCGCCGTTCGCCGCGGCCATGACCTTCGGCGGCTTGAAACAGGTCGCCGACCTCTATCATGAGGCTTGCGCCAAGTACGGCAAGACGCCGGGCCGACTGATGTGCAGCTACTTCACTCATTTCGCCGACACCAAGGCGGCCGAGGATGCCGCGCGGGCGCGGCAGATCCGCTACTACAAGGAATGCGTGATCCCGGCTCTTCCTGGCGACCCCAAGACGGCGCCGCCGAGCTATCGTTATTTCGTCGATATGGTCGAACGGCTGCACAAGGTGAAGCCGGAGGACCTGACCGAAAATTCCGTGCTGCTCGGCTCCTCGGCGCGCATCACCGAGACTTTGAAGAAGGTGGAAGCCGCCGGCTTCGCCGAAGTGATCCTCTACGTCAATGTCGGGCTAAAGCCGCACAATCAGGTCAAGGACGAGATGGCGCGCTTCATGGCGGAGGTGGCGCCGTCATTCGCCGACGGCCGCAACATCGCAGCGGCGTAGCCTGGTTTCGAACCGCTTTAGTGCCTCGGCTTTGAATGAATAAGTTGCAGCCTGACGAGCAGATGCTGACCGGTAGATGGCTGGTTGAAGATGGGCGTGTTCGCGGGGATGATGTCTGCGAGCGGATCGAGTGGTTAATCGCGCACCATCTGCAGAAGATTGCGAACAGCCCGCAGTCGGGTGCTTGGGAGACGCTATACAGAGACTCCGATGATGGCCGCTATTGGGAGCGGACTTACCCGCAAAGCGAAATGCACGGCAGTGGACCACCACGGCTAAAATGCGTAACAACCCAAGAAGCGAGCAAAAAATACGGCGCTGCGGTCATTGTGGCGGAATGATCCCCATCATAACGTTCGTCATATTCACAATATGAACGCCGGCTAAACTTTGCCGTGCTTGTGGGAACCCCGGAATTGCGCGACACTTGGCGTCGTTTCGGGCGGGGGAGCCCAGCATTGTGTCGGCGGTTGTAGCGCGTCTAGCAGAGAGCGCGGAGCGGGGCGTCGGCCGGGACATCGGACCGGTCGCCGAGCACGGCCCACTGTTGATCAGCAGCTCATCCGAGGTTCACGGTTCCATCACCAGCGATACCATCGTGCAGCGGAACTGCACGCTGCACGTGCGCGGCAACCTGCTCGGCAGCTTGACCATCGAGCCCGGCGCCAGTGTTGTCGTCGACGGCTCGGTCGACGGCCGGATCATCAACAAAGGCGGCCGGCTCCAGGTCCATAACAAGGGGCTCGCCGCCTTTGTCAGCGTCGAAGGGCCGCCGGAAGACGAGGCCGGCGGCGTCCTGAAAATCAATCTGACCAATCTCGCCGCAAATTACGAGAGATTAGTCAAACGCACCGAAGCGGAATGCGCCGCGGTGGTGCGCGCCGACGCCTATGGCTGCGGCATCGGTCCGATCGCCGGCGCGCTTTGGAAATCCGGCTGCGAGACCTTTTTCGTCTCCAATCTTCCGGAAGCCAAAAGCGTGCGCGTGGTCGCGCCGCAGGCGACTATTTACGTGCTCAACGGGTTCTATTCCGGCACCGGTCCGGCCTTCGCCGACATCAATGCGCGGCCGGTGATCAACAGCGCCATTGAGCTTGCCGAGTGGGACGTCTTTGTCGGCGCGCAGGCCTGGGAAGGCGGTTGCGCGCTCAATGTCGATACCGGGGAGAGCGGGCTCGGCCTCTCGCTCGAAGAGGCGACCGCCTTTGCGCCGCGGGTAGCAATCGCTCAATCACGGCGTCGCGCTGTTGCTGAGCCGGCTGAACCACGCCGTGGCGCCCGACGACCCACGCAACGAGCGGCAGCTCGAAATGTTTCGCGAGTTACGCCGGTTTTATCGCGGCATTCCGGCCTCGCTTGCGGATTCGTCCGGCATTTTCCTTGGATCGAAGGCGCATTTCGATCTGGTGCGCGCGGGAAGCGCGCTCTACGGCATCAATCCGACGCCCGGCGCCGCCAATCCGATGCTGCCGGTGATCGAGCTTTCGGCGCGGATCGTGCAAGTGCGCGACTTGCAGGTCCGCGACTTTGTCCGCGACTTGGCCGCGCCGGCATCCAATAATGGTGCGCGCGGCAAGAACGGTGGCAAGCGGCGTCAGCGGCTCGCGCTCGTCTCCCTCGGCCATGCCGACGGTTTTCCGCGCCCGGCCGCGGATTCCGCCACGCCATTGCAGGTCGTGATCGGCGGCCAGTGCTGTCGGGTCATGGCGGCGCCGTCAATCGACCTCTTGCCGATCGATATCACCGATCTGGATCGCAGCGTGGCGCGGTTCGGCGCCATGGTGACGCTGATCGGCGACGGCATCGGAATCGATGATCTCGCGGCGGCAAGCGGATCGACCGGGCGCGAAATCCTAAGCCGCCTCGGCCACCGCTTTCACCGCATTTACTACGCGACGTGAGACTGCGACTTGAACTTGGATTTTCAACAGAGCGTGCAACACAGGGTGAAGGAGTATGAAAATGTTTGGGAAGGGCAAAGACAATATGCCGGACGAGCTTCGATCGCCGGCGCCGGTGCAACAATTCCACAACGTTGCCGCTGCGCCAGCAGCCGAGCCGGAAGCCCCTAACGGCGCTTCCTCGATCAGCGCCGGCATGACGGTGACCGGCAAGATCGCCGGTTCGGGCGCGGTGAAAATTTTCGGCCGCGTTCAAGGCGAGCTGCATGCCTCGACCGTGCTGATTGCCGACGGCGCCGAGGTCGAAGGCGATGTGGTCGCCGAAGAGCTGACGGTGGGCGGCCGGGTCAAGGGCACGATCCGCGCCAACCGGGTGCGAACTCAACAGCAGCGCCCATGTCGAAGGCGACATCTTCCATCGCTCGCTGGCGATCGAGGAGAACGCGCGGTTCGAAGGGACCTCACGCCGCGACGACAATGCAACAGACAAGCCGCGTGCGCAGGTGGTTCGGCCGCAGGCCAGCGCTCACGCATTGTCTGCGGAGTCCGCGCGCAAGCTCAACGGCGCGCCGGAGAAAGAGGCGCAGGCCACACCGGCCGCGGGTTGAAAGTAGCCCGGATATCGCGTCTTGCGTCATTGCGGGGAGCCAACGGGTCCGCGCAACCGAAGTGGCCGGCCCGATCGACAAGCTGACCGCGAGCGGTAAGCCACCTCATCCAGACCTTTCCTTGCGAGCGGGGAGAACTGGATTGCTTCGCATGCGCTCGCGATGAGCGAAGCCGAACGTCTTACGGATCGAGCTCGGTATCCCAGTAGAGATAATCGAGCCAGCTGTCGTGCAGGTAATTCGGCGGAAACAGCCGGCCGTTGCGGTGCAGGTGTTGCACCGTCGGCTGGAACGGCCGCTGCGACGGCCACATCTTGGCTTCCTCCGGCGTCATGCTGCCCTTGCGCAAATTGCAGGGCGAGCACGCGGCGACGACATTATTCCACACCGTATGGCCGCCGCGCGAGCGCGGCAGCAGATGATCGAAGGTGAGATCGTCGCGCGTGCCGCAATATTGGCACGAGAAACGATCGCGCAGGAAAACGTTGAACCGCGTGAAGGCCGGATGCGTCGAGGGTTTGACGAAAGTTTTAAGCGACACCACGCTCGGCAGCTTCATTTCGAGGCTCGGGCTGCGCACCGCGCGATCGTAATTGGCGACGATGTTGACCCGTTCGAGGAACACCGCCTTGATCGCGTCCTGCCACGACCACAATGACAGCGGGTAGTAGCTCAGCGGCCGGAAATCGGCATTCAGCACCAGAGCCGGCCAGCCGGATTGTGATACATGAGCGTTCAAGTCGGACGCTCCCACCTCGACTCAGTTGCCGCCCCTGCGGCGTTGGGCGGTAGTTTATAGGCAGGCGTGACAGGATTGTGAAGCGGTCCCGGGGTTGGTAATCCGACCGGTGTTCCGCCCGCCGCCCCGCCGCCGCCCATGCCGGAGAGCCCCCTTGCGCTACGACGATAACCTGACCACCGAGCGCAAGACCTTTGTCACGCATCTGGAATGCGCCGCGACCGGCGAGCGCTACCCCGCCGACGAAATTCATAATCTCTCGCGCGCCGGCAAGCCGCTTCTGGTCCGCTACGATCTCGACGGCGTGCGCAAGAGCTTAAGCAAGGAGGTGCTCAATCGCCGCGCGCCGGATCTGTGGCGCTATCGCGAACTCTTACCGGTGCGGCGCATCGACGACATCGTCAGTCTCGGCGAGGCGATGACGCCGATTGTGCCGCTGCCGAAGCTCGCCGCCAAACTCGGTGCCGCCGAGCTTCTGGTGAAGGACGAGGGCCGCTTGCCGACCGGCTCGTTCAAGGCGCGCGGCCTGGTCATGGCGGTATCGATGGCAAAGGCGCTCGGCATCAAGCACATGGCGATGCCGACCAACGGCAATGCTGGCGCCGCGCTCGCGGCTTACGCTTCCCATGCCGGCATCAAGACCACGATCTTCTGTCCCGAGGACACGCCGGAAGTGAATGTCAGCGAGATCGGGCTCCAAGGCGCCACGGTGTACCGCGTCAACGGGCTGATCGACGATTGCGGCAAGATCGTTGCCGAGGGCAAGGCCAAGGTCGGCTGGTTCGATGTGTCGACGCTCAAAGAGCCGTATCGAATCGAAGGCAAGAAGACGATGGGGCTGGAGCTCGCCGAGCAGCTCGGCTGGACGGTGCCCGACGTGATTTTCTACCCGACCGGCGGCGGCACCGGTTTGATCGGCATGTGGAAGGCGTTTGCCGAACTCGAGGCGATCGGCTTCATCGGGAGAAAGCGACCGCGCATGGTCGCGGTGCAGGCCGCCGGCTGCGCGCCGATGGTACGCGCCTATGAAGCTGGCGTCGAACACGCCGCGCGCTGGGAAAATGCACACACCATCGCATCAGGCATTCGCGTGCCGCAAGCGATCGGCGACTTTTTGATTCTGCGCGCGGTGCGCGAGAGCGGCGGCTTTGCCATTGCGGTCTC
The DNA here is from genome assembly GCA_963816295.1 of uncultured Alphaproteobacteria bacterium. Taxonomy (GTDB): domain Bacteria; phylum Pseudomonadota; class Alphaproteobacteria; order Rhizobiales; family Xanthobacteraceae; genus BOG-931. The sequence continues at coordinate 10,049 of CAWFJS010000003.1, forward strand.
CGACGAGGCGATCACCCAGGCGCTGGACGAGGCCGCGCGCGAGGAAGGTTTTTTGCTGTGCCCGGAAGGCGCGGTGACCTACGCGGCCTACAAGCAGAGCCTCGCCGACGGCCGCGTCAAAAACAGCGAACAGGCGCTGCTGTTCAATTGCGCCACCGGTCTCAAATATCCGCTGCCGCCAATCCGCCGCACGCTCGACCGGCAGAAGCCGATCGATTTCTCGGTGTTCTGACGGCCCACGTCATTGCGAGGAGCGGAAGCGACGAAGCAGTCCAGCACTCTTTTCTGCTGCCTGGATTGCTTCACTTCGCTCGCAATGACGAGCAAGAAATTTCACCGCTTCCCCTTAAAGCGCCGCGCCAGAAATTCGCCGCCATGACGGAGCCCTTCCTCGTCGATGCCATGGCCGATTCCGGCGGAGAGGTGCCACTCAACCGGAATATCGAGCGCAGCCAAACCCTGGGCCGCCTGAAACAAAGCCTGCGCCGGGATGAGGTCGTCGCGATCGCCATGGACCAGGAGAATGGGCGGGCGGGATTTGATCTCGGCGGCAAAGCTTTCCGCGTTCAGGTCGGGCGGCAGCACCAGCAGTCCGGAATAGCCGACGATCGCCGCCGGTGGGCTCGTGCGGCGCAATCCGACATGCAGCGCCATCATCGTGCCTTGGCTGAAGCCGACCAGCGCCAGCGCGGATGGCGGCAGCTTGTGCCGGGCGAGTTCGGCTTCGAGAAAGCGTTCGAGCATCGGCGCAGCTTTGTTGACGCCGACCCAGCGTTCGTTCGGATCGCGAAACGTCAGCGCGAACCATTGCCGGCCGACCGGCGCCTGGCCACACGGCTCGGGCGCGTGCGGCGAGACGAAGGCGGCGTGCGGCAGCAGTTCTTGCCAGGCGCGGCCGATCTCGATCAGGTCGTTGCCGTCGGCACCGTAGCCGTGCAGGAACACGACGAGCTGTTGTGCCGCGCCGGAACGGGACGCAAGCCGCGGACCATTGAGTTCAGCGGCCATTTCGTCCTCGTTTGCTGCGGCGTTGTTTGATGCGGCCCTGTTTGATGCGCCCTTGTTTGCTGCTGCCTGTTTTGGGCGAAAGCTTCGGCAGGGTTGGCGCCAAGCTCCGTGCCGGGATAGCCGCTCCGTCGTGGCCTTTGAGGGGTATTTTTGGCCTTGCGGCTAATTCGTTTGCAATCACAATTATTTGCGAAGTATCTGCTTCCGCATACGAGCGTAGGGAAGCGGCCGGGAAGCAAGGGAGGCGCTGCGTCATTTGCCCAAAAGGAATGAGTGATTGAGGAGTATCGCGTTAGCCCTAAGTCGCCCAAACTGCCGCGACCGCGACCGACCCATAAATAAAATCACTTAAGCCCGTCATCCATCCATCAGCCAACGAGCCCGGCCTGTTGTTGTCGTTTGTGACTAAAGGGCAACGTGTGTGGCTATGGGGCAACGCCATTGTGGAATATATTTTTTGTCTCGCGGTATTGCTTGACGCCAGCTCGTCCCGCGGCAATGTAGATATGGGGATTATGTGTGATGTCGGTCACACTGTGTGGCCGAGAGAACACGGGGGAACGTGACATGCATTATTTATCGAATGTCGCGAACCAGCGGCCGATGCTTCGCGTCGCAGGCGAGATCGTTCTCGCATTTAGTTGCGCGACGCCACTAGTGTTGTTGTTATGTTATCTAATCTAGTCGCGTATGGCGTACGCTCGTTTTTACAATGAGTGGCTGTCGATCCACGACTGAGCATTTTTCGATTCCGCCTTTGATGTCGTAGCACTTTAAGCCGCCAATGCCGCTCGCTAAAGGCGTAACGCGAGAAAATGTCAGCGCCACCGTTGCGGTAAGCAGCACCGCCACCGCTCCAAACAAAGCAAATACATTGCGCTTCATGAGCCCGTCCCCTGACTGACTCTGATTTATGCAGTCTACCACCCCAATCAGGGGATGGCGACCCCACACCCTGGCTGTGAAGGCGTCGTCTCAAAGCGTCTCGCCTTGCCTTATCGTTCGGGACGGTTGTCGCGCTGGCTGAAGATCAAAAATCCGAATGCGCCAGCCGTGAAGCGTGAGGGCCGAGAAGGATTGGGGGCGGTGACAGGAACGGCGACCTGAGACTCATCGCCCGAAATATAGGTAAGCGAGACCGCCAACGATGATGACGATGATGATAATAGCGACTAATGAGGACCAGCCACTATACCCTTGCTGATCTTGCCGGCCGAAGCGGTCCTCACTCGTCGAGTTATTTTCGTTCGGCATCGACGCGCCGTCCATTAGTAGTGCTTGAACTCTTTCAGCGTCATTGCGCTTAGGTCGGCGCGTCGCGCACACCGCGCTGCGCCAGTTCAATGACCTTCGAGGCAACGAGCCGTGTAGCCGCGTCGTCGGTCAAATTAAGTTCCAATGTATCGCAAACGCTTTCGAGTGCGAGTGACATTTGCCGGATCAGTTCCGGCTCAAATGCTTCACGGGCGAGGAATGGGCAAATCGGCATGATTGCGCTCTGTTGGCCGTACAGGCGGGAGCACAATCAGTCTCTCAGCCACCGACCCCTGAGGTTTTGCTGTCGGTGATATGTGGAACATAGACAGTTCAGAGGCCTTTACAATGTTCCGTTTGAAAAATTGGAACCAGTCTGAGCGCCAGTAATTAGTCAAATATGCCACCGGCTAAGAAACCCGACCGTTTCATGCCAAAACAGCCATCAGGCGAATGGCTTAATTGGTGCCAGACCAAAGAACGAATCGGCCAGCAACTGAGAGAGCACTATCGCGCGTATACAACCGCGGAATTGCCGCCGCGATTGCTCACGCTTGTTAAAAAACTAAATGAAAAACCCGACCTCACAGTGGAGCAAGTTCAGGTAATCCGCGATCCGGCATGAGCGCGGTCCGGCTCCCCCGCCTCAGGTACTGCTACACCGCATTCCTTGCAGGCGTAGATGTGCGGTTCGGGCAGGGCACCACCATCCGGAATTTTCCGCGCCAGACGCATCGGCTATGGGGGCAGATCGGTGCTGGTTGTTCGATATTTATGCCGTAACCATGGTTGGTTTGGTGACGGTCTGGTGTTGACCTGGATCAAATCGTTAGGGTGAACCAAGCGCAATACTAAGAGCGCCCAAGGAGACAACTCACTTGGGGCGGCCTTGACCGAGCCGACGTAGCTCCTAGGCACCTTCACGGCTCCGGTCTTGGCCGCTTTTCGTTACACGATATGGCTGCTTTTCTTTATCGCTGCCCCAAAACCGGCCTGCGCATAAAAGGCTGGCTGGTCGACGAACCGGCACAGCATGGCGAGCACTACGAGCTGGTGAATTGCCTCGCGTGCGGCGGTCAGCATCTCGTCAACACGGCCACCGGTAAAACCCTCGCGGACGAGAACGAAAGAACGCGCTGACGTATAATGGGTTAGCGGTGGTGTCAGGCGACGGAGAACACCAACGATGCAACACCTGCAACTTGGGATTTTTGTTGCCGCGATGATCGCGATAGTAGTCTTCGGCTGCATTTTCACGCGGAAACCGACAAAAAAGCTATCGAGGGAAACATTGCAGTCAACGGTGGTGCCGGACGAACATCAGCCCGGCTGTTTCGCTCTCGAAGAAGAAAGGGGCGGTAATTGGAAGGGCAGCGGTGGGAGCGTATCGACCATTAAAGACGCTAAACCGAGTCTGTGACCTTAAAGGGATAGCCGTTGCCTATTTGCGCCGTAACGCACGACAGCCAAACTACTGACAAAAGATGAAGCGCGGCGGTTACGTTGCGGCAATACCAATCTGCACGGCGTTGAAAAACATTGAATGCGCGCAGAGCTTGCAGGTGACAATGATATGAGGATAAGTCGGCGTGTTGCTTGCATTGGCATCTGCCGGGTGCCTCTGAATGTTGACGAGATGCCCGGCAATCACCCAGTCCGTTGTTTTGCAGACAGGACATGTTACCGGATCTTGCCAATGCTGGCTCCACCAGCGTTCAATCAAGTCGTTGTCTGCTTTGGTTAGCCGGCCATGCTCGTCTGGCATTCCTATCTCCACTCCGGCCCACTGAGCATAGCACCTACAGAGTAAACACTGTCCAAAAAGTTCGTGGACTGCCGCCCGGAGCATCAGACGATTGGGCTTTGCTGCGACCAAACAGAGAAAACAGCGGGGCAATTAATCGTTTTCAGCCGAGTTGGGGTCGGCTGCGGAATTACTCACGCGCGACTAGGCGCGGCGGATCGCAGTCAATACTGCCAAGTTGCCTGAGTTTTTACACAAATAAAAAGCCCCGACAATCGCGACTTTTGCCGGGGCTAAAGCGGAGGAACACTGACTGGAGCGCGTGTATGAAGAATAGGCACCGCGTCAGTCAGGCGGTGAGTAAGCTTATCTGCTCACGGGCGACCAGCGCAAGATACCATAATATGGTTAGGGGTCGTCGCGTGTTACTTTCTGACCACGATCGGCAGCGAGATAAAGCTTGCCGCGCGGACGCCCCATCGGCGATCTCCCCCCGACCTTCACGCGAGCGTCAAGCGTGTGTTCGAGACATACGAAGGGAATTTCAAAGATTTTCGCGGCGCTATGGTACACGTCGAGTTGCCAACGTTGCGTGCGCTGCTCTCGACCCCTCATCAGTTCGCGGATGACATCGCAGGCGTAGCCATACGCCATATCTGCATTCGGGAGATTAATGCCGATGTCATCTTCGACGCCTGGCCCGTCGCTCTTCAGCTTGAACGTGTAGGTTGGCATTATTGGCTCCCGACCGGCGATTTCCCCAAAGTGCATCGAAGCACATCAATGGGTGGCGGTCGGCACGGAGTGCAACTCAGCTGCGCTCAAATTAGCGCCAATTGCACGATCAATGCTTATGCTTGCTTTTGCGGCCTAGTGCGGGAAGCCATCACGTCACGGCCTTTGACCGCGCGATAGTAGGTCCACAGCACGCGCGCCGCCACCGCGCGTAGCGGCCGCCACATTTCGGCGAGTGCGACCATCTCCTTGGCGCTCGGGCGCTCCGGCAGCGCGAAGGCGAGCCGCGCCGCTTCTTGCAGGGCCAGATCGCCTGCTGGCCAGGCATCGGCATGGCCAAGACAGGACAACAGATAAATGTCGGCGGTCCACGGGCCGATCCCGTGCACCGCGGTGAGTGCGGCATGCGCCGCTTCCGCCTCGATCGTGACGAGCGAGGTAAGCGCGAGCCGCTCGCTCGCCACCGCGCGCGCAATCTCTTTGAGTGCGCGAATCTTCGGCGCCGAGAGGCCAAGCCGGGCGAGCTTCGACGCGCGCGCCCGGATGATCGCTTGCGGCTCGAACGGATCGAACGCGGCGGCGAGGCGCGCCCAGATCGCGTTGGCGCTCGCGGTCGAAAGCTGTTGCGACACCACGGTCGCCGCGAGCCCGGCAAATCCGTCCGGTCGGCGGCGCAGCGGCGGCCGGCCGGCACGCGTCATTAGCGCGGCGAAGCGCGCATCGGCGCTTGTCAAGGCCGCAAGCGCGGCGTCGAGATCGCTCTCGGTGCGGATGTGGGTGAGCGTGTTAGACTGCATCATTAGAGTCCAGTGTCGAGAAGCGTAGCGTTGATGTACAGCCGCGTTTTGCGTTTCGCACCGTCACCGAATGGCTATCTGCACCTGGGCCATGCCTATTCCGCATTGCTCAATTCCGACATGGCGCGCGAGCTTGGCGGACGCCTGCTGTTGCGCATGGAGGATATCGACACCGAGCGCTGCCGCCCGGAATACGAAGCGGCGATCTACGACGATTTACGCTGGCTCGGCATTTCCTGGCAGGAGCCGGTGCGCCGCCAGAGCGAGCATTTTGCCGATTACGAGATGGCGATCGCCCGCTTCGAAGCGGAGGGCCTGCTCTATCCGAGTTTCGAAAGCCGCCGCGAGCTTGCTGCATTGGCGGCGGAGCTCGATCGCCAGGGCGGTTGGCCGCGCGATCCGGACGGCGTGCCAATCTATCCGGGGCGCGCGCGCAGATTATCGGCGGCCGAATGTCAGCGCCGGCGTCGGGCCGGAGAACCGTTCGCGCTGCGGCTCGCCATGGACAAGGCGGTGGCGCGCGCCGGGGTGCTGACCTGGACTGAGACCGGCGCCGGGCCGTCCGGCCAGACCGGTCTTGTCACCGCCGCGCCGCAAATGTGGGGCGACTTGATCCTGGCGCGCAAGGATTCGCCGGCGAGCTATCATCTCGCCGCCGTGGTCGACGATGCCCTACAAGGCGTCACCGACATCGTGCGCGGGCAAGATTTATTCTGGTCGACCAGTATTCACCGCCTATTGCAGGCGCTGCTCGGGCTGCCGGAGCCGAGCTACCACCATCACAAGCTTATTCTCGACGAAGCCGGCCAGAAGCTGGCGAAATCGACCAATGCCACGGGTTTGTGCGAACTGCGCGCGGCGGGCCTAAAGCCGTTCGACATCAGGCCTATGGTCGGGCTCGGGCGGTGATCTGAAAACGGTGCACATCGTGCCGAAATGCGTCCGAATTGTTTTGCGCCGGGCTTGGTCATGGCATGGTGTATCCGGCGCCGAGGGGGACGGGATGGCGCGGCTGAGGACCAAACAACGACGCCAGCCATTGCGGCGTCGTACGCGCCGGCGCAAGCCGACGCTCAAGGCGGCGCCGCGCAGCGATGCCGGCGCGCTGCCGTTTTTCGCGCACGACGTGCGCACGGCGCTCACCGGCGTGCTTGCGCTCGGTGAATTGCTGGCAAGCTCCAATCTCGGCGAGCGCGAACGGCGCTGGGCTTCCGACATCAAAACAAGCGCTGAATATCTTGCCGCGCTTACCACCTTGGTCATCGACGCCGCCAAAGCGGGTGCCGGTTCGCTCACATTGCAGCAGCAGGTGTTTCGGCCGCGCGCGCTCATCGCCGCGCTGGACGCGGCGTTGACCGTGCGCGCAGAGACGAAAGGCTTGCGCGCTGTGATCGCGATCGCCGATAACGTGCCGGATAGCCTGATCGGCGATCCGGTCCGGCTGCGGGCGGCGCTGGAAAACCTTCTCGACAATGCGGTGAAATTCACCGACCAAGGTGCAGTCGAATTGGAGCTGCGCGCCGAGCCGGTACAGGCCGGGCGCGTGCGGCTGCACTGCGTTGTGCGCGACAGCGGCATCGGGCTTACCCGCGCCGAGACGAAGCGGCTATTCCGGCCGTTCGCCCAAGCCAGCGTCGAGATCGCCCAACGCTATGGCGGCGCGGGTCTTGGCCTGAGCATTGTTAAAATGCTGGCCAAGCGCATGGGCGGTGATCTGACCGTCACCAGCACGCCCGGACGCGGCTCGGCTTTTCAGTTCACGGCCGTGCTGCCGATCGCGCAGGGCGAGGCAGTTGCAGCGGCGCTGGCCTCGCAGCGCCGCTGACACTAAACGCCGTTACGGCGTGCTGCTGCGCATCGAAACGGGATGGAGGCGATGAAGGGCAAGATCCTGGCGGAGGGCACACTTGATGCGATCTACACAACAAACCCGGCGACGGGCGCGGTGATGCCGAAGTAATAACCGCTGCCTTCGGGGCAAAAGCAGACATCACAAATCCGCCAGTCGCGGAATGTCCGTTTTCGGGGCAAGAGCAGGCGTCACACTAATGACCCCAAGCAGACATCGCCCCCGACTTCTCGCTGTTTCAAGCTATCTAGCCCGTTCCATGACGGGTAGCTTATGATTTACTTGATAGAACTCCGGACGCTCTCGATCCGGATACCATAGGGAGGTCGTCATGCTGACGCGGAGAGGCTTTGCAGGTTGCGCGATTTGCGCGGCGACGGGGTTCATTGCGACTGACGCCTCGGCGCAGGGTGCGCCGCCCGTAGCGACAGTCGGCTACACGCGGAAGATTCTGTCACAGATGGACGGTCCGACGCCGGGTTATGTGACGATATTGGTGGAGGGGGAGTTACAACCGGGAGGTACGATTGCGCGGCAGCGTGGAGATCCCCATCCAAGGTCAACCGACCCGTTTGTATAAGGTAGGCGACGACTATCAGGTCCCAGCCGGAACGCCCCATGCAGGCGGCAAGCCCAGTGACACGAAGGTCAGGCTCGCGACCACCTATGTCGTGGAGAAGGATAAGCCGCTCGTGTCTCCAGCCTGATCAGATCAAGGGGTCGAGCAGACACCTATTGTAATCCTCACCGAGGCCGTCTCAATGGCGGCCTCTTTCATTTCAAAACAATCGTGCGATGTCCGCTTTTGATGCTGTGGACGGCTCCTCCACCGGCACGTGAGTGCCATGGATGTGGGTGCTGTTAGAGCTCCCACGATTCGGAGGAGCTATCCATGCGAACGATCACGACAATCGGTCTCGATATCGCGAAGTCGGTCTTTCAGTTCCACGGCGTTGATGCTGGTGGGCAGGTGATCATTCGGCGGCAGTTGAAGCGTCGCTATGTCCTGGCCCTTTTCCAGAAGCTGCCATCGTGCCTGATCGGCATGGAGGCCTGCGCCTCGGCGCATCATTGGTCGCGTGAACTCCAGGCGCTGGGCCACACAGTTCGCCTGATGCCGCCGGCCTATGTGAAGCCTTATGTGAAACGGCATAAGAACGATGCCACTGACGCCGAGGCGATCTGCGAGGCGGTCACCAGACCAAACATGCGGTTCGTCGCGACCAAGACACCAGAACAACAGAGCTGCCTGACGCTGCACCGTACCCGTCACTTGTTTATCCGCCAGCAGACCTCGGTGATCAACGCCATCCGCGCTCATCTGGCCGAGTTCGGCATCGTCGCGCCAGTCGGACGCAATGGTGTCGCGCAGCTTCTCGGCATCGCTGCTGATGCAAATGACAAACGCTTGCCCGAGGTGGCACGTGCGTGCGTTACCGCTCTCGGCGCTCAATTGCGGATGCTGAAGACGCAAATCCTGGAGTTCGATCGTATGATCAATGCTTGGCACCGTTCCAATGAGGCAAGCCGGCGGCTCGACGACATCCCTGGTGTCGGTCCGGCGTTGGCGACCGCTCTGATTGCCAGTGTTGCTGATCCCAAGGCTTTTCGGTCAGGAAGGGACTTCTCGGCCTGGATCGGGCTCGTGCCGAAGCAGAACTCGAGTGGAGGCAAGGACAGGCTCGGCAATATCAGCAAACGAGGCGATCGTTATCTGCGCAGTCTGTTCACGACAGGCGCGTTGGCTGTGATCCGCTATGCCAAAATCCATGGCACCAGGCATCGGCCTTGGCTCACCGCGTTGCTGGCGCGGAGACCAACGAAGGTCGCGGCCATCGCGCTCGCCAACAAGATCGCCAGGATGGCGTGGGCGATGATGGCTAGGGGCGAACGCTACAAAGAACCCGCTGCGCTTGCGGCGTGAACGAGATCGCATCGGACATTCGATGTGATGTGAAAGTTGGGAGGGCGAACAGCACGTAATGCAGAGCCGGTCGATCCGGCGATCAGGACAACCCACTAGGGCCAGAGCATTGTCGAATGCGAGCTTTTGACCGGGACCTGATCCGCGGAGGGCATTATGGCCAGCGGTCATGTGAACCGCATCAACAGGCCGAACACATGGCTGCACCGACCAATGCTGCGTTCGTGAAGAAAGTCCTTGCCGTCCACACATGGCCCAAAGCAGACATCGACTTGACGTCGAGGAATGTCCGCTTCTCTAATCGGCCGTTTGGGGTCAAGCACTTTCAGACTATCCGCCGCTGCAGTGTCGATGTCACTCACGGGCTCGTGCTTCTCTTCGGAATCGGCACCAAGGCCCTTCCATCATGGGATTCGAAGACGAGGTGGAGCAATCTTTTGGTCGGCCTTGCCGTCGGCGGGTCCAAGCGGACATGCGAACTCACCTCATCCATCGTCCCGCGAGGGACATCATTCCACCGCTGGGTGGAGCTCGACTTTCCTCCTATCGCGTTTGATCCTGCGCGGTCGTCACGCTGCTGCAGCCTCCCGGGTCCAGCGGAACTCGGTACCGTCAACCCAGATGCGGTGCATGATCACGGCCAACCGGCGGGCCAGCGCGACGATCGCCTTTTTCATCCCGCGGCGCCTGGCAATCTGCATCGCCCAGGCCTTGAGCCAAGACCATTTCTTCGACCGCAGCATGCTCTGCGCTGCTTCGTAAAGCATGACCCGCATCATCTCATCGCCGCAGCGTGATATTCTGCCGCTGCGATCGATTTCGCCGGATTGATACTTGGCGCACGTCAGCCCAAATACCGCTCCGACTGACTTGGATTTACGAAAGCGCGCGGGCACGTCGACGGTGGCGCGATAAGTCAGCGCCACCACGGGGCCGACCCCGGGGGTCGTCATCAGGCGCCGGCACACCGCATCGTCCCGCACGATGGCCAGCAAATGGCGATGCAGGATGACGACCTGTTCGCGGAGCGCCCGCCGGACAATGAGCAGTGGTTCGATCAGAATGGCCAGATCGGGAAGGTTCTCGACCAGCTCCTTGATGCGGGCCTCGAACTTGGCCTTGCCAACCATTCCGACCTTGAGGCCGAAGTTGCGTAACGTACCGCGCAGGTCATTTTCGATGGCGATAGCCTTCGATTGCAGCAGCTTGCGATGGGTCAGCAGCATGCGCAGTTTCTGACTGCGCAGTGTCTTCACATGCACCGGGCGATAAAGCCCGACCCGCATCATCTGGGCGATGCCGCGCGCATCGTTGCGGTCCGTCTTGTTGATCTGCGCTTTGAGCACCGCCTGCATGTGCCGCGTCTCGACACAGACCACCGGTAACTCGGCCTCGGCAACAGCGCTACAAAGCCATTGCGACAGCGGCCCGGCTTCCAATCCAATCCGCTTGAAGTGGTAGGCGGGGTTCTTCAGCACCGCCAACAACGCCTCAGGTTCGCTCGCTACCTTCACTTCCCGAACGATCTTGAGCACAACAGGCCAATTCGGGATTTTCGTTCGCGGTGTACGGTGACTCACGGTCGATGATGTACCTTCCGTACAGATCGGATCAGAGGGATGAAGCAATCAAGCTGATGGTCGATATACTCGAGCTCGTCCTTCCGGAGAAGGTTGCAGAAGAGGTTGTCAGGAAGGATGTCAGGCTCACTTATGACCCGGCCACTAATGAACTGATCCAGATCGTCATGCCTTTCGAGACCAAAAGCGAAGTGACTACCTTGACGGTGGACAAGGGCTGGATCACTGAGGCATCCGTTGAAGATGTAAAGCTGCTCCCTGGCGTGCGGCGTACTATGTTCCGACTCCATGGCGGCGAGTGGGTCGCTCGCGAGATCGTTAAAGACGTCCAAAACGGACGGGCCAAATTCATTCTTAACACCGGGGACATGGTCTGGTGGGGAAAGCAGGGAGCTACGCCTTCGGAGAACCCTTACTGGAAGCTGGTGTATGAAGACGTATTGAACCGGCTGCCGCCACCGGACGATCAGATGCGGACCGCCGGTCTGCCAGGTCGCATTTTCCCGGCTGTCGGTAATCACGAAGTTTGGGCCGATTCCGACGTTGAGGGTTTACTGAACGCGTTCCCCTATCTGAAACAGTTCGGGGTTTCCGATAAGCGGCTCATTTATAAGTTTGATTTCGGCAGTGCTCGCTTCATCTTCTTGTGGACCGGTCCATACGATTATCGCTCACCATCTTCGTGGGACGCCACGCAGCCCGTTTATGATGCACAGATCAAGGAATTGAAGCAGTGGCTAGATGACGCTAAAGCAGGAGGTATCCAAAAAGTCTTCATTGCCTTCCACGCCCCGGCTTTTTGCCGCTCTGGCATGGGTCCTATCCCGGAATCTCAGAACCCTCACAAGGTCATTGCGTCCTACGCGAGGGATTTTGAGGTTACCGTGTTCAACGGCCATGTGCACACGACCGAACTCTACGAGGTGGATGGCGTAAAATATCTATTATTGGGCGGTGGAGGGGCTGAACAGGACCCCATTCTACCGGGCCGGACGAGCATCAAAGTGCCCGCGAACTATCCACCTGATTTGTATTGGCAGGGTAAGGCGCCGAAGGAAGAATACAACTACGCGCTTGTCGATGTGCAGCCTGGGCAGAAGACCAAGTTCACGCTGAACCGCTTCCGGCCGTGGTCGTCCGAGCCGTTCGCGACGGTGGAACTGTTCAAGTAAGACATTGGTCGCGACGAATGTCGCTTATTGGCCCAAAGCGGACATCCAAAACGCGCTCACGAATGTCCGCTTTCGGTGGTAAAACGGACATTGTGGGTCCAAGCTGCTCACGCGCGACGAGACGCGGCGCATCGCGGCTAACATCGCCAAGCTGCCGGAGCTTTTGCGAAAGTCCTGACCGCTTTATGTTCCGCTCGCCACTATGGGTTGACCAACAAAGAACGGGGGGTTGCCGTTCGGGCCGGGCTTGTCGATGTCGTCGCGTAGCGCCTGCGCATGCAAGGTGTTTTCTGCCGTAATGAGCTTGTCGGGGTGTTGTGTGCCCACACGGGACGAGATTCGGCTGCGCCGTATGGAAATGTCCGGAACCAGACGTCGCAAAGTGAGTTTTTTACTCAAATGGATCAAGTGACGTATCAGCCGCCTGAAACGGCAGCTGCGCGTGATGCCGAGCAGTTGCGGAGCCGCGGTGAGCGCATGCTCGAACTGGCAACCCGGGCTTATTGTGAACAACACTACGATTTCGCCCGGCTGCTTACCCAGCTCGCCACCGAAGTTTTTGCGCATGCCCGGGACGTGGAAGAGTCCCACGCCCTCAGCGTGATCCGCGACAATAACTGACCGACCCGTTTTTGTTGATCCAGCGAACGGCGCGCAGTCATTTGCCGCGATCGGCGGCGTCTTCGACGATGCGCACCAGATCGGCCATGATCCGGTTCAGCGCGAAGTCTTTCGGCGTGTAGACCTCGGCAACGCCGGCATCCTTCAGCGCGCGGACATCCTGCGGCGGGATGATGCCGCCGACCACGACCGGCACCCCGGCCGCGCCGTTTTCCTTCAGCCGCGCCATCACTTCGTGCACGAGCGGCAAATGCGAGCCCGACAGGATCGACAACCCCACCACATGCACATTCTTGTCGCGCGCTTTGGCGGCAATGGCGTCGGCGGTCAGGCGAATGCCGTCATAGACCACATCCATGCCGGCATCGCGGGCGCGGGCGGCGATCTGCTCGGCGCCATTGGAATGGCCGTCGAGCCCCGGTTTGCCGACTAACAGTTTCAGCCGGCGGCCGAGTTTCTTGGAGACGCGGTCGACCTCGGCGCGAATCTCATCAAGCCCTTCGGCGTCGTTGCGCATCGCGGTACCGACCCCGGTCGGCGCCCGATATTCGCCGAAGGCGGCGCGCAGCGCCGCGCCCCATTCGCCGGTGGTCACGCCGGCCTTCGCGCAGGCGATGGAGGGCAGCATGATATTGGCGCCGCTCTTGGCCGCCTTGCGCAAGCCCTCGAGCGCCGCCGCGACCGCGCGGGCGTCGCGGCTCTCTCGCCACGCATTCAGCCGCGCGATCTGGTCGGCTTCGGCTTCGGCAGAAACCGTGAGCACCGCGCCCGCCGCGGCAGCGAGCGGCGACGGCTCGGTTTCGGTGAAGCGATTGACGCCGACAACTGTCTGCTCGCCACGCTCGATCGCCTCGACGCGGCGGGAATTCGAACTCGACGAGCTGCTGCTTGAGATAGCCGGATTCGACCGCCACCACCGTGCCGCCCAGCGCCTCGATGTGATCGAGTTCTTCGCGCGCACCGGCTTTCAGTTCGGCAACCTTGGCGGCGATGACCGGCGAGCCGTCGAAAATGTCGCGATAGTCCAGCAGGTCGGTCTCGTAGGCGAGGATCTGCTGCATGCGCAGCGACCACTGCTGATCCCATGGGCGCGGCAGGCCGAGCGCTTCGTTCCAGGCCGGCAGCTGCACCGCGCGGGCGCGGGCGTCCTTCGACAGCGTCACCGCCAGCATCTCGAGCAAGATGCGCGCAACATTGTTCTCCGGCTGCTGTTCGGTGAGCCCGAGCGAATTAACTTGCACGCCATAGCGAAACAGCCGCTGCTTGGGATCGCGCACGCCGAAGCGTTCGCGCGTGATTTCGTCCCACAATTCGGTAAACGCGCGCATCTTGCAGATTTCGGTGACGAAGCGCAGCCCGGCATTGACGAAGAATGAGATGCGGCCGACCACGTCGCCGAATTCTCCCTCGGCGCATTGCGCCTTCACCGCATCGAGCACGCCGACCGCGGTCGCGAGCGCGAAGGCGACCTCCTGCACCGGCGTCGCACCGGCTTCCTGCAGGTGATAGGAGCAGACATTGATCGGATTCCACTTCGGCATTTCCTTGGTCGTGAACAGGATCACGTCCTTGATCAGCCGCATCGACGGGGACGGCGGAAATACATAGGTGCCGCGCGACAGATATTCCTTGATGATGTCGTTTTGCGTCGTGCCTTGCAGCTTGCCGCGCGGCACGTTTTGTTCGTCGGCGAGCGCGATGTAGAGCGCGAGCAACCAGGCCGCGGTGGCGTTGATTGTCATCGACGTGTTCATCTCGCCGAGCGGGATGCCGTCGAACAGCGCGCGCATGTCGCCGAGGTGGCAGATCGGCACGCCGACTTTGCCGACCTCGCCCTTAGCGAGCGCGTGATCGCTGTCGTAGCCGGTCTGCGTCGGCAGGTCGAAGGCGACCGACAGTCCGGTCTGGCCCTTGCTCAGATTGGTGCGATAGAGCGCATTCGACGCCGCGGCAGTGGAATGTCCGGCATAGGTGCGGAAAATCCACGGCTTATCGCGCACGGGTTTGGCGCCTACGGCTTCCTCGCGGCGAGTGCCGCCTGCCGCCGAATGCTTTGCCTTTTCATTGCGCTGCATCGATCGCGCCGTCGCTTGCAAACCTTGAGCGCAACGACAGTGTGACGCCGTTCTTGTTGCAATGCAACATAAACTGCGGCAGAGTGTTGTTGTGACCGCAGCCGCGCTCCCTGGTTGATTCTAACGTCGGAGCCGGCCGTGCCGGTGCATGGGGAGAGCTCATGGCCGTTGCGCAGAAAAAACCATCAGCCGCGCCGCTCAAAGATCTCTACGAGATCGGCGAAGTTCCGCCGCTCGGCTATGTCCCGCAGAAAATGTACGCCTGGGCGATCCGCAAGGAGCGCCACGGGCCGCCGGAAACGGCGATGCAATGCGAAGTGGTTCCGACCTGGCCGATCGCCGATGATGAGGTGCTGGTCTATGTCATGGCCGGCGGCGTCAACTACAACGGCGTCTGGGCCGGGCTTGGCGTTCCCGTGTCGCCGCTCGACGGACACAAGCATCCCTTCCACATTGCCGGCTCGGATGCCTCCGGCGTGGTGTGGGCGGTTGGCCCGAAAGTCAAACGCTGGAAGGTCGGCGACGAAGTGATCGTCCACTGCAATCAGGACGACGGCGACGACGAAGAATGCAATGGCGGCGATCCGCTGCTTTCCCCGTCACAGCGCATTTGGGGTTACGAGACGCCGGACGGCTCGTTCGCGCAGTTCTGCCGCGTGCAGTCGCGGCAGCTCATGCCGAAGCCGGCGCATCTGACATGGGAGGAGGCAGGTTGCTACACGCTCACGCTGGCAACCGCCTATCGCATGTTGTTCGGGCATCCGCCGCATACGCTCAAGCCGAGCGACAATGTGCTGGTCTGGGGTGCCTCCGGCGGGCTCGGCGTGTTCGGCGTGCAGCTCGTCGCCGCGTCGGGCGCCAATGCGATCGGCATCGTGTCGGATCAGGCAAAAATTCAATACGTGCTCGACCTCGGCGCCAAAGGCGTCATCAACCGCAGCGATTTCAAATGTTGGGGCGCGATGCCGAAGGTCGGCACGCCAGACTACGACGCCTGGGTCAAAGAGGCGCGGCGCTTCGGCAAGGCGATCTGGGACATTACCGGCAAGCGCGACGTCGACATCATCTTCGAGCATCCCGGCGAAGCGACTTTTCCAGTGTCGTGCCTGGTGGTCAAACGCGGCGGCATGGTCGTGTTCTGCGCCGGCACCTCCGGCTACAATATCACCTTCGACGCGCGCTATGTGTGGATGCGGCAAAAGCGCGTACAGGGTTCGCATTTCGCCCATCTCAAACAGGCCAGCGCCGCCAATCAATTTGTCATCGACCGGCGTGTCGATCCGTGCATGAGCGACGTGTTTCCGTGGGAGAAGATTCCCTACGCGCACGAGCTGATGCGCACCAACCGCCACAAGCCCGGCAATATGGCGGTGCTGGTCAATACGCCGCGACAGGGCTTGCGTAATTTCGACGATGTGCTGGAGGCGCAACGCGCCTGATAGATCAACACACGCTCAGCCGGCGGCATTTGCAGTCAAGTCACGCGATCCGGCGTGGCGCGGCGGATCGCGCGTTCGCGCGCGATCGCGGCATTGAGCTCGCCGCCATAGATGAAAATCCAGGCGCTGAAATAGAGAAACACCAGTGCCACCATCGCCGACGCCAGGCCCGCATAATAGGTGACGTAGGTGTAGCTAAAATCCGCCAGATAGCGGCCGAATATGACACCGCAGGCGAGCCACAGTATGAGCGTGGCGGCAATGCCCGGCCACACTTCATCGATGTGCCGGCGCCCGGCCGGCAGCCACATGTGCAGGATCAACAGCGCCACCGTGAGCACGAAGGTGGCGACGCTGAACCGCGCGATGTTGTAATGGCCTTCGAGCGGCGCGAGCCAATCGACGTAAGCGAGCGCCGCACGAAACACCAAAGGGCCAAGCACGACCAGAAAGGCGAGCGCGAGCAGCGCAACCGCGGCGACCAGCACATAGCCGATCGATTCCAGACGCAACAGCCACCACGGCCGCGTTTCCGTCAATCCGTAGGCGCGGTTTAGTCCAATGCGCAGGCTCTCGATGCCGCTCGAGGAGAAGTAAACCGCGAACACGGCGCCGATCGTGAGGATATCGCCGCGCGCCGTGGTCAGCACTTTGTGAATTTCGCCGCCGATACCGCCCGAAACTTCCGGCGGCCAAGCCGCGACGATCAGGGCCGCCACTTCGGCGGCCAAGTTCTGTGAGCCAATGAAGCCGGCCAGCGCCGTCACCAGGATCAGAAACGGAAACATGGACATCAGGACCGACAGCGCGATGTGGCTTGCGATCGCCCAGCCGTCATCGGCGTTAAAGCGATTCAAGGCGTCCCAAACGACGCGGCTGCACAGGCGGATCACGTTCAAAGGCAGACAACCTCCGCACCGAATCGGCACCGGCTTCATACCATCGTTTGCAGCGGCTTCCGTAGGTGCGAACCGCGGCCCTGCCCGTCGCATCTCGATTGGCTTTTGTGCACTGCACGCATAAGGTCTTCGGATGCCGCCGCCCACACAGCAAATAATGGGTGAGCCATGCCCGCTGCCGTGACCGAGAAACCGCCGCGCCGTGAGGTGATCGGCATGCTGGGCGACGCGGTGGCGGCGATGGACGCGCTGTTGGACGATGCGCGCCGCGCGGTCGGCGAGCGCGTGACGGTCGACGGCCGCCTGGTGTCGCGCCGGTTCGATAGCGAGCAGCGCGCCACCCACGGCCTCGCTTGGCTTGCCACCTATGTCGAAGCCATTCGCCAGCTCGCGCACTACGCGCAAGCCCTCGCCGACGGCGGCAGTTTCGGCGAGATCGAGGAATTGCTGGTACGGATCGGTGCCGGCGAATATCTGGCGCAAGTGCTCGGCGGCATTGCAATGAGCCAGAGCGAGATTGTGCGCCTCTCCGATCTCGGATTGAGCGCCGCGGCGGTGGCCGCGCGCGTCAATCCGGCCGTCGAGCATCTCATCGCCACCGGGAATACGCCGGCCCGCCGCGCGCGGCTGATGGAGCTGATGCGCGAGCGCCGCGATGCGACGGTGGGCGCCTGCGGGCTCGACGAGACGCTGGATTCGATCCGCGAGGAAATGCGCAAGTTCGCCGAGGATCGTGTCGCGCCGTTCGCGCAAGCCTGGCATCTGCGCAACGAATACATTCCGCTCGACGTCATCGCGCAGATGGCGGAGCTCGGCGTTTTCAGCCTGACCATCCCCGAAGATTACGAGGGCATGGGCCTGGGCAAGGAATCGATGTGCGTCGTCTCCGAGGAATTGTCGCGCGGCTATATCGGGGTCGGCAGCCTCGGCACGCGCTCGGAGATCGCGGCCGAACTCATTCTCGGCTCCGGCACCGAGGAGCAGAAGCGCAAATGGCTGCCGAAGATCGCCGCCGGCGAAGTGCTGCCGACCGCAGTGTTCACCGAGCCGAATACTGGTTCGGATCTGGCATCGCTGAAGGCTCGCGCAGTGCGCCAGGGCGACGTCTACAAGATCTACGGCAATAAGACTTGGATCACCCATCCAGTGCGCGCCGATCTGATGACGCTTCTGGTTCGCACCAATCCGGCCGAGACCGGCTATCGCGGGCTATCCATGCTGCTTGCGGAAAAACCGCGCGGCACCGACGCCGATCCGTTCCCGGTGCCCGGCATGACGGGGACCGAGATCGAGGTGCTCGGCTATCGCGGCATGAAGGAATACGAAATCGCCTTCGATGGTTTTGCGGTCAAAGCGGAAAATTTGCTGGGCGGCATCGAGGGGCTCGGCTTCAAGCAATTGATGGCGACCTTCGAGGCGGCACGCATCCAGACCGCGGCGCGGGCGATCGGCGTGGCGCAGGCCGCGATGGAGCAGGCACTCAGCTATGCGACGAGCCGTGTGCAGTTCGGCGAGCCGATTGCCGCGTTCCCGCGCATCGCCGACAAGATCGCGATGATGGCGGCCGAGATCATGATCGCGCGCCAGCTCACCTATTATGCTGCGCGGCAGAAGGATTCCGGACGGCGCTGCGATCTCGAGGCCGGCATGGCCAAGCTTTTGGCGGCGCGTGTCGCCTGGGCGGCAGCCGACAATGCGGTGCAGGTGCACGGCGGCAATGGTTTCGCCGTAGAATTTCCGGTGTCGCGGATTTTATGCGATGCGCGCATTCTCAATATTTTCGAAGGCGCCGCCGAAATCCAGGCCCAAGTCATCGCCCGGCGGCTGCTCGACGGCTCGAATTAAATTCATCCGCCCCCGCGGAGCGAAGCGCAGCGGGGGAGGGCGGACCATGCGAAGCATGGTGGAGGGGGCGGGCAGCCGTTGAGCTTGTCTGATGTCTTCGCCCGCGCTACCCCTTTCCCCGCTTTCGCGGGGCAGGATGCTTCGCGGAACGATTGCCGCGCCGGCCGAATTGACACACATCAAAGCGAGGACGTTCGCGCCCGGTCATTTTTCGGCAGCATTCCCGCACGCATTTCAACAGGATTGGATCGCTCCGATGCTTAGAATTCCGCACAACGCGTTTGTTTTCGTCGGCGACGGGGCCAAGGCACTGGTTTTGCGCAACGAAGGCGATGCGCAGTTCCTCAATCTGAAGACCGAACGGGTGTTCACCGACGCAAATCCGCCGACCCACGAGCAGGGGACGGACCGTCCAGGCCGGGCATTTTCGTCAGTTGGCCCGGGTCGTTCCAGCGTCACCCAGACCGACTGGCATAAGCTCGAGGAGCACCGCTTCGCCGAGCAGGTCGCGGCAATGCTGGAGCGGATGGTGCGCGAGCGCGGCGTCGAAGCCTTGGTCGTGGTGGCGCCGCCGCGCGCTCTCGCCGATCTGCGCAAGGCCTTTCATCCCGACGTGAAAAGAAAAATCATCGCCGAGATCGACAAGGACCTTACCAAGCATCCGGTCGATCAGATCGAGAAGCATTTGGCGAGCGCCTAGGTGGTGAAGTTTGGCCTGCGAGCCCGCTTGGCGCAACGCAGATTTCGGGTGTTGGATCACCCCCCTTTTTGCAATATTTGGGCCTTGTGATCCGCGGCCTCGCGGAAGGAAGGATGATATTTAGGATCAAGACATGGTGGCAATGGCTCAAATGCAACAATCAATCGCGCAAACCAAATCGTCATCGATCGGCGAGCGTGTCGCGGCGCTGAATTGGACTGCGATCCTCTCTAATCTGGACGACCATGGCTGTGCCACCACCGAACCGTTGCTTACGCCAAAAGAATGCACGATTTTGGCGGAGAGCTACGACTCTGATCAACTGTTTCGCAGTCGGATAGTCATGGCGCGGCACGGTTTTGGGCGTGGCGAATACAAATATTTCGCATATCCCTTGCCGCAGATCGTCGTCGCGCTGCGCGATTCTCTTTTTCCGGCCTTGGCGCAGGTTGCGAATCGCTGGAACAAGGCGCTTGGCATCGAGGTAACATATCCCTCAACGCACGCCACTTATTTAAGGCGCTGCCACGCAGACGGACAAAGCAAGCCTACGCCGCTGCTTCTCCGCTATGGTCCCGGTGACTTCAATTGCTTGCATCAGGACATTTACGGCGAAAATATCTTTCCGCTTCAAGTGGCATTTCTCTTGTCCGAGCCGGAACGAGATTTTACCGGCGGCGAATTTTTACTCACGGAGCAACGACCGCGAATGCAATCGCGGGCCGAAGTCGTGCCGCTCAGGCAAGGCGAGGGCGTGATCTTTCCGGTCCACCACCGTCCGGTTCGCGGCGCCAGCAGAACTTATCGAGTCAATATGCGGCACGGAGTAAGCCGCCTGCGCTCCGGTTGCCGGCACACACTCGGTATCATTTTCCACGATGCCGCGTGACGACTGGATCGTCGCCGGCACTACAACATCCGCTCTTCGATCTTGGTTCGCTCCGGCGCCGGCGGCTCCTTAAGCAGAAGGCCGACATTGCCCGAAAGGATGCGCTCGCCGTCGGCGCCGAGCGCGCGCAGTTCGCGGACGAAATCGCGCACCGCCTCGCGCTTTCTGATTTCTTGCGGATAGTCGGTCGCGAACACGATGCGCGAAGCGGGAATTTCGCTCAAACCCGCTTTGATCGCGCCGATGCCGCCGGCAAATCCCGCCGTGTCAAAGACGAGATTGTGCCGGATGTAATGATCGAAATCTTTTTCGGCTTTGCGGCCGTGGCGCTGGTTGCCGGCGGTGCCCCAAAATTCCTTATCCTGAAAACAGCGGATGCGCGCCAGCATCGAGGCGATGCCGCCGGCGAGATGCGCCATATGCACGGTGAGGGTGGGATGGCGGTCGAACACACCGGAATTGATCAGCCGGATCGTCGCCATGATCAATGAAAATTCACGTCCGACCGCGCGCGCGGTGTCGTAGCCATCGAATTGCTGGGCGTGATTGAGCTTGAGCGCCGGATGCACGAAGACGAACATGTCGAGTTTGGCGGCTTGGTTCCAGAACGGCTCGAGCGCCGGATCGTCGATGAATTTGCCGTCGAACTCGGAGGTGATCACCACGCCCTGGAAGCCGAGCTCATGGCGGCAGCGGGCGAGTTCTTTGAACGCCGCGGCGGCCCCGAGTGGATGCGCGTGCGCGGCGCCGATGAACCGCCCCGGATAATCGCGCTCGGCTTGCGCGGCTTTGTCGTTGACGAGCCGCGAGGTCTCAAGATCGGCGCACATGCCGGCGGCGCTAGTGAGCCAGGCCGCGTCAATGCCGGCCAGCTCCATCATGCGCACGTGCTCGTCGAGGTCGTAGAGCAGAGAATGCACGGTGTAGCTCGGCGCGCCGAGCGCGTCGTAGTGGAGGACAAGCCGGTCGCCCGGATCGTCCTTGATCAGTTCGCGCGGCGTGAAATGGTGCTGAAAATCGACGATCATCGCGGGCGTTTCCTTCTGCGCTGATGTCTTAGCGCATGTCTTTCTCAGCGTCATTCCGGATTGCCGTGCAACGGCAAGTCCGGAATCCATAATCACGAATGGTGGACTATGGATTCCGGGTCCTCGCTTTGCTCGGCCCCGGAATGACAGGGTCCGCCTTTCTCTCGCGCTCAAGCCCGGCTACATATACTTACATGGCCAATTTCATGTCCCATATCGGGGTTCCGATCGCGATCGGCGCCGTCGCCGTCGTGTTGTTGCTCGGTCTCGTCAACATGATGCGCGGCGGTTCGCCCCATCGATCGCAGCAATTGATGCGGCTGCGCGTCTTGCTGCAATTCATCGCCATCGTCGTTATCATGTTCACGGTCTGGCTTATGGCGAAATAGCCACGCGATGGTCGTTCTGAACAAAATTTACACGCGCACCGGTGACGACGGCACCACCGCGCTCGGCACCGGTGGGCGGCGCAAGAAATACGATCTGCGGATCGCCGCCTATGGCACGGTGGATGAAACCAATGCCGCGATCGGAATCGCGCGGTTGCACACGGCCGGCGACGCCGCGCTCGACGCCGCGCTGGCGCGAATCCAGAACGATCTGTTCGATGTCGGCGCCGACCTTTGCACGCCGGGGCGCGGGAAGGGACCTGGCGGGGCGCGGTTGACCGTCACCGATAAACAGGTGGCTTGGCTTGAGACCGAAATCGACCGTCTCAATGCCGAGCTTGCCCCGCTGCGCTCTTTCGTCCTGCCGGGCGGCAGCCCCACCGCGGCCTATCTGCACTTGGCGCGCACCATCTGCCGGCGCGCCGAGCGGTTGACCGCCCAGCTCAAGGACAAAGTCGGGGAGAGCGTCGCCCCCGAAGTGCTCAAATACCTCAATCGCCTGTCGGATTACCTTTTCGTTGCCAGCCGTTACGCCAATGGCAAAGGCTCGGGGGACGTGCTCTGGAAGCCCGGCGAGAACCGCTAGCGAACTTCGGGTTCGCGGCACGAGGGCAGCGTTGACCGGCCGGGTGAGGGCCGGTAGTTTGCCGCACCGCAGCAGCGCGTCACTCCTCAAATCGCGCTAGTGCCGCAAACCCGAAGTGCGCACAAGTTTGCGGCACGCTCGGATGCGAACTTCGGGTTCAAAACAATAGCAGCAGCCTTTCGCATGAAAATTCTGGTGCCCGTGAAGCGGGCGATCGACAAAGACGTGAAAATCCGGGTCAAGCCGGACGGCTCTGGCGTCGAACTTGGCAACGTAAAAATGTCGATGAACCCGTTCGACGAAATTGCCGTCGAGGAGGCGATCCGGCTGAAAGAGGCCGGCAAGGCGACCGAGATTGTGTGCGCCTCGGTCGGATCGGCGCAGGCGGGCGAAACGATCCGCACCGCGCTCGCTATGGGCGCCGACCGCGGCATCCTGGTGAAGGCCGACGGGGCGGTCGAGCCGCTCGCCGTCGCCAAGATCCTCAGAGCGATCGCTGAAGCCGAAAAGCCCGGCCTGATCATCATGGGCAAACAGGCAATCGACGACGATTGCAATCAAACCGGACAGATGCTGGCTGCGCTGCTCGGCTGGCCGCAGGGTACTTTCGCGTCGAAGGTGATGCTCGACGGCGATGCGGTCGCGGTCACGCGCGAGGTCGACGGCGGCTTGCAGACGGTGAAACTGAAAACCCCCGCGATCGTCACCACCGATCTGCGGCTCAACGAGCCCCGCTATGCGTCCTTGCCCAATATCATGAAGGCGAAAAAGAAGCCGATCGCCGAAAAGACCGCCGCCGATTACGGCGTCGACATCAAGCCGCGGCTTGAAGTGATCAAGACCGCCGAGCCACCGGTGCGCAAGGCCGGCGTGAAGGTCAAGAGCGTCACCGAATTGGTGGAAAAGCTCAAAGAGGCGGGAGCGGTTTGATGCGACCGGTGACGAGCAAAAGAAATCATCCCTCTCCCCAGTGGGGAGAGGTCGGCGAGCATCGAAGATGCGAGCCGGGTGAGGGGGGATTGAGTCGAGGTCCGAATCCCCTCACCCGACTTGCTCGCTTCGCTCCCAAGTCGACCTCTCCCCAACGGGCAGAGGTGGAGCATGGGCGATAGCAATGCCGACTCTATTACTCGCCGAGCACGACAACGCCTCGCTCAAGGACGCGACCAACAAAGCGCTGACCGCGGCGAAACAAGTCAGCGGCGAAGTGCACATTCTGGTCGCCGGTCAAAACTGCAAATCCGTCGCAGAGGCCGCAGCCAAGCTTGACGGAGTCGGCAAAGTGCTGCTCGCCGACGGCCCCGCTTATGCGCACATGCTGGCCGAGCCGACCGCGGCATTGATCGTCGCGCTCGCCGGCCCGTACGACACGCTGATGGCGCCTGCCACCACGACCGGCAAGAACATTATGCCGCGGGTCGCCGCCTTGCTGGATGTGATGCAGATTTCCGACGTCACCAAAGTGGTGGCGCATGACACGTTCGAGCGGCCGATCTATGCCGGCAATGCGGTACAGACGGTGCACTCGCCCGAACAAAAGCGGGTGATCACCGTGCGCACGGCGGCGTTCCAGGCGACCGGCGCCGGCGGCTCGGCCCCGATCGAGCCGGTCACCGTGGGGGCCGATCCGGGCCTCTCCAGCTTTGTCGGTGAAGAACTCTCAAAGTCCGAGCGTCCAGAATTAACCTCGGCGAAGATCATCATTTCCGGCGGCCGGGCGATGCAAAACCGCGAAAACTTCACCAAATACATCGAACCGGTGGCGGACAAGCTTGGCGCCGCAATCGGCGCCTCGCGCGCCGCCGTCGATGCCGGCTACGCGCCGAACGATTGGCAGGTCGGGCAAACCGGCAAGGTCGTGGCGCCGGACCTTTACATCGCCGTCGGTATTTCCGGCGCCATTCAACATCTCGCCGGCATGAAGGATTCGAAAATCATCGTGGCGATCAATAAGGACGAGGAAGCACCCATTTTTCAGGTCGCCGACTACGGGTTGGTTGCCGATCTCTATGCGGCCCTGCCCGAGCTTGCGGCGGAGCTCGACAAGATCAAGCGCTGACGAAATCTGGCGCCTGAGCCGAGATCGTCGTAAATTGCGTAAGGTGAATCAAAATGGTTGAGGTCAAAGAACGCCCCAAAGAACGAACCAGCCCGCGTGCGCAACCCGCGCGCGCGGGTGAGGCGAACGACACAGCTGCTCCATTTCGCAAGATCGGTGTGATCGGCGCCGGGCAGATGGGCAACGGCATCGCCCATGTCTGCGCGCTGTCTGGCTTTAATGTCTTGTTGAACGACATTGCTGCCGACCGCATCACCGAAGGCCTCGCCACCATTAGCGGCAATTTGGCGCGGCAAGTCAGCCGCCAGCGCATCAGCGACGAACAGCGGCAAGCGGCCATCAAGCGCATTTCACCGGCCACGACGCTCGACGAGCTTGGCGACTGCGATCTAGTGATCGAGTCGGCGACCGAACAGGAAGAGATCAAGCGCAAGATCTTTACCGCGCTGTGTCCGGTGCTCAAGCCCGAAGCTGTCGTCGGCAGCAACACGTCGTCGATCTCGATCACGCGTCTCGCCGCGGCGACTGACCGGCCAGAACGCTTCATCGGCATTCATTTTATGAATCCGGTGCCGCTGATGGAGCTGGTCGAGGTTATTCGCGGCATTGCCACCGACGACGCGACCTTCGAGGCCACCAAGAAATTCATCGCCAAGCTCGGCAAACAGATCGCGGTGGCGGAAGATTTCCCCGCCTTCATCGTCAACCGTATCCTGCTGCCAATGATCAACGAGGCGATCTACACGCTCTATGAAGGCGTCGGCAATGTCGAGTCGATCGACACCGCAATGCGGCTCGGCGCCCATCATCCGATGGGCCCGCTCGAGCTAGCCGATTTCATCGGTCTCGATACCTGCCTCTCGGTGATGCAGGTGCTGCACGAGGGTTTGGCCGACTCCAAATATCGGCCGTGCCCGCTATTGGTGAAATACGTCGAAGCCGGCTGGCTCGGCCGCAAGACCCAGCGCGGCTTCTACGATTATCGCGGCGACAAGCCGGTACCAACCAGATAACAGATGCCAGATGTCGGATGCCAGATGACGAAGATAGTCCTCTGACATCCGATCTCCGACATCTGATCTCCGATTAGGCTGCCGCCGCCATTTGCGGCGCCGTTTCGCGCCAGCACGGCAGCGCCGAGACGCGTTCGAACCAGCCGCGGACGTGCGAATAGGGCGCGAGCGGCAATTCGGCTTCCTTGGCGTAAAACAGGGTCGCAGCGGCGGCAAAGTCAGCGATCGTGAGCGCACTGCCGACCAAATATTTCTGCTTGGTCAGATGCGCATCGAGCATCTTTGCTTCTTTTTCGTAGGCGGCGACGCCCTTGGCGACAACAGCTTCATCTGGCGGGCCGAGTTTAAGAATATTTTTCTTGACGAACCGCTCGAAAAGTACCGGCGACCAAGCGTCCCGGATCCAATGCGCCAGATTCCAGCTCTGCCAGCGCGCAATGTCGGCGCGGATACGCGCGTCGTTCGGCCACAGCGCATTTGGCTTTTTGCCGGCGATATATTGCATGATCGCTATGGTCTCCCACAGCTTGAAGTCGCCGTCGACCAAAGCCGGCGTCCGTCCGGTCGGATTGATGGCAAGAAAAGCCGGCGCCTGTGAGCCGCCTTTGGTGAGATCGACGAACTCGAATTCGAGCGGCATGCCGAGATAGCTGGCGAGCGCGCGAACCTGCCAGGTGTTTGGCGAGGGCGGGAAACCGTAGAGTTTCATGGGTGACTCCTTGTTAGACGACAGACGACGGAAGACAGAGGTCGGATATCAGATGCCGGAGCTCATGAGATGTGTCAGAGCCAGATCTCTATCGGCTCGCTGTCCTCTGACATCCGATATCCATCATCCGGCTCCTACTCACAGCATGAGGCGGATTTTGGCTCCTGGTATGACGCTTTTGCATCGACCACCGCGCCCTCATAACGATCGTGATGACGGACCCAGGCCATCGACCACGCCAATCTATCCTCGTCGCGGCCCTTGGGCGCGAGATCGAGGAAATGATAGGTGCCGATCAGGATGTCGAGACCGCGGCCATAGGTGGAATACGTATGAAAGATTTCGCCGGTGGCGTTCTTGTAGAACACGCTGGCGCCCGGCCGCTCCTCGCTCGGGAAGCTTTCGATGAATTCGTAATTGTAAAAAACCTTGCCGCTGGCCTTCTCCTCCGGCGTGAACGACACCTGATAGTCGGAATTGAAATCGCTGCCAAACGACGACACCCACTTGAAGCGCCAACCCATGCGGCGCTTGAAAGTTTCAATCTCCGACTGCGGCGCCCGCGACACGACGACGAATGAGACGTCGCGCTGCGCCAGGTGGATGACCGCGCCGTCGAAATGGTCGGCCAGATACGAGCAACTCGGGCAGCCGGCCTCCCAGCCCGAGCCTAGCATGAAGTGATAGATGATCAGCTGGCTCTTGCCGCCGAACAGATCGGCAAGCGATTGCTTGCCTTGCGGCGTATCAAAAACGTATTTCTTTTCCACTTTCTCCCATGGCAATTCGCGGCGTTTGCGGCTGAGCGCATCGCGGGCGCGGCTGAAAGCTTTTTCCTCCGCGAGATAGGCCTTGCGCGCAGCGATCCATTCATCGTGGGAAACGACTTTGTGCGGTTCCATCTTCGAATCCTCCTTCGCGAGCCGCCTATGATGCCGGCGTCATCCAGCCGATCCCGGCGCCACCGGGCTCTTGCAGGACGACGATGCGACCGACATTCGGCACGTCAAAGGCGGGCTTCATGATCTTGGCACCGGCGGCGACGGCTTTCTTGGCGCGAGCGTCGACGTCGTCCACGGCGATGTAAGGCATCCAGCCCTCGGGCACGCCCCTATAATCCGGCCCGCTGATGTCGAAAATGCCGCCGACTGGTTCGTCGCCCATCTTGGCGATCCAATAAGCGCCGCCGCCCGGCATCGGCATCGCATCGAAGCTCCAGCCCAAAGTGTCGGCATAGAATTTCTTCGCTTTGGCGACGTCGCGCGCCATCAGCTCGTTCCAGTAAAATTTTCCGTGCGAATCGGTCATTACAAACTCCTGTTCGATTGCTTCGCAGATACGCTCTTTGCGGCCGGGTTTATGCGACGAATTTCTCGAGCTTGTCGAGTGCGCCGGTCCAGCCGCTTTGATGCCGATCGCGCGCCTCCTCGTCGAAGAATTGCTCGTGGGTGAGCGTGAGCAGCGAGCCGTCGCCGTCCGGCTTGATTTCGACCGTCACCAGCAATTCACGCTCCGGCGTCGATTTCCAGGCCCAGGTGAAGACGAGCTTCCGGTTCGGCACGAATTCGCGATAGACACCGCTGACGTCGTGCTCTTCGCCGGCCGGGCTTTGCATCAGCCAGCGATAACGCCCGCCGACGCGCGGGTCGCACTCGACTTTGAGCACTTTGACTTCGCCGGGACCCATCCAGCCTTTTACTTTTTCCGGATCGGTCCAGGCCGCGAAGACTTTGGCCGGCGGCGCTGTGAGGCGGCGCTTGAGCGTGAGGCTCGGTTTCGTGGCGGTTTGGGTTGCCATGATTCTTCCTCCAAAAATGCGGCAAGACTCGAAAGCCGGTCGGACCAGAACTTTTCGTAAGCGTTGAGCCATTCGAACGCGTCGCGCATCGGCTCGGCGTCGAGCCGGCAGGCGACGGTGCGCCCGGCTTTGGTTCGCGTGACCAATCCGGCATGGGACAGAACATCGAGATGCTTCATCACCGCTGGAAGCGACATCGCAAATGGTGCGGCGAGTTCGGACACCGACAGTCCGGGCTGTTGCGCCAGCCGCACCACCAGCGCACGGCGCGTGGCGTCCGATAATGCGGCAAAGGTGCGGTCGAGCGGAGCGGCTAAAAACTTTACCATGTGGTTAAGTATAGGGTGGCGCGCGAGCGTGTCAATATGTTTGCAATCACAAGAATTAGGCGGAACAAAAATTTGTTCGGCGTGGAACCGAGCTTTCGCCACCCAGCTTTACCGGCGAGCGAGCGCCGCGCTCACCAGTTTGACGCCGTCGTCGCTCGCCCATTCGGCCGGGCCCGCCATATTGCCGATCTCGCAACCGGATGGATCGACGATCACCGTGGTCGGCATGCCGAAGGCCTTGCCGGCGGTTTTGAGCTCCTCGAACACCCGCGCGCTCGGGTCGGCATAATAGGCGAGGTGTCCGATCGCGACCTCTTTGAGAAAGACGAGCGTTTTTTGTGGATCGCGGGTGTCAATGTTGACTGCGATCACTTCGAAATCGGCGCCGCCGAGGAGTGCCTGCAAGGCATCGAGTGCCGGCATTTCGCGGCGGCACGGCACGCACCAGGTGGCCCACAGATTGAGAAGAACGGTGCGGCCACGCCAATCGGAAAGCCTCAGATCGCGTCCCTTGGCGTCCTTGAACGCGAGATCGGGCAGCCGGAATGGTGTCTGCGCCAGTGCGAGCGCGGCGACCTCGCCACGCACCAGCGGCGCTATCCGTTTGGCGGTATTAACCGCGCCGCCACAGGCGGCGTCGGCCGGATTGCTTGGCCGATGGGCAATCCCGTATATCCCCGCCAAGACAATCAGAATGACGAGTGCCGCGCCGGCCGAAACCAGGCGCAGGCGGCCGATTTTCTGCAGTAATGGCACGGACGGCTCGGTCACGGCCATGGTATTAGGCTTTGGCGCGGGCTTCATGAGAATTTCGTTATGAGCAACACAATGTGGGGCGGACGTTTCGGTTCGGGCCCAGATCCGATCATGGAGGACATCAACGCTTCCATCGATTTCGACCGCCAGCTTTATCGGCAAGACATCGCCGCCAGCAAGGCGCATGCGGCGATGCTTGCCAAAAAGGGCATCATCGCGGCGCAGGATGCAAAGCGGATCGCTCACGGTCTAGACACGATCCTGTCAGAAATCGAGGCGGGCAAATTCGTCTTCAAACGAGCGCTCGAGGACATTCACATGAATGTCGAGGGTCGGCTGGCCGAGCTGATCGGGCCGGCGGCTGGGCGACTGCACACCGCGCGCTCGCGCAACGATCAGGTCGCGACCGATTTCCGGCTGTGGCTGCGCGACGCGATCGATGAGATCGATGGCGCGCTCGCCGCCTATCAGCACGCACTCGCGCGCAAGGCGCTCGACCACGCCGCGACGGTGATGCCGGGCTTGACGCATCTGCAGCCGGCGCAGCCGGTGACGTTCGGGCATCATCTCCTCGCCTATGTGGAAATGGCGGCGCGCGACCGCGGCCGGTTTGCCGATGCGCGGGCGCGGCTTAACGAGTGCCCGCTCGGCTCCGGCGCGCTCGCCGGCACATCGTTTCCGATCGATCGCGCCATGACCGCGAAGGCACTCGGTTTCGCACGGCCGACCGCGAACTCGCTCGACGCCGTCGCCGACCGCGATTTCGTGCTGGAGACGCTGTCGGCTTGCGCGATCACGGCGCTGCATCTGTCGCGGTTCGCCGAAGAGATCGTGATCTGGTCGTCGCCGTTGACAGGTCTTGTTCGCCTGTCCGACAAGTTCACCACGGGCTCGTCGATGATGCCGCAAAAGCGCAATCCGGACGCGGCCGAACTCGTGCGCGGCAAGACCGGCCGCATCGTCGGCGCGCTGGTTGGGCTGATGATGGTGATCAAGGCGCTGCCGCTCGCCTATCAAAAGGATCTGCAAGAGGACAAAGAGGGGGCGATTGACGCGATCGGTGCGCTCGCGCTGTCGCTCACCGCGATGACCGGCATGGTGCGCGACATGCAGCCGGACGTTGCGCGAATGGCGGCTGCGGCGGCCGAAGGTTATTCGACCGCGACCGATCTTGCCGATTGGCTGGTGCGCACGCTCAAACTGCCGTTCCGCGAGGCGCATCACATCACCGGCCGCATCGTCGCCGAGGCAGCCGAGCAGGGCGTCGCCCTCGATAAGCTACCCCTTAAAGTGATGCAGGCGATCGAGCCGCGGATCACCAAATCCGTGTTTGATGTCCTTTCCGTCGCCAATTCGGTCAAAAGCCGCACTGTCTATGGCGGTACTGCGCCGAAGAATGTGCGCAAAGAAGCCCAGCGTTGGCTCAAGCGGCTAGGCAAGAAACCGTAACACGCCGGCAAGGTTTGATCCGACACAATGTCGCCGCGCCGCTGCGGTGTGATAGCGTCGGTCGGGAAGGCTTTTGGGGGCTGGTTTTGAGCTGTGATGGCCTTGGAATTACGCGCGTCTTTGCGATCGGTGCGCTGGTTATGTGCGCTCTGGCGCTCTCGGCCTGCGGCCGCGCCGGACCGCTTGAACCGCCGCCGGGGCCGGCCGCCGTTCCGGCGTCGCGGGCGCAGCTGACGCAGCCTGACGGTTCGGCGGCGCCAGGCTCGGCGCAGGATACGGCCGCCAAAAGTGGCTTCGACGCCCAGGGCAATCCGGTCGCCACGCCCAGTCAGAAACGATCCTTCATCCTCGATCCGCTGCTGCGATAGCCACCGCGCACCGCGAGCAGGCAATAGGTCCAGCCAAAATGGCCGGCCCGATTTCAACTTTCTCAAATCTTGCTCTAAACACCTCCCATGCATCATTTCGCCTATCGCGACCGCGTGCTGCATGCCGAAGCGGTCAATCTCGCCGCGCTTGCCGACATCGTCGGCACGCCGTTCTATTGCTATTCCAGCGCCACCATCGAGCGGCACTACAATGTCTTCGCCGCCGCCTTCGCCGATGTCGATGCGCTTGTCTGTTACGCGCTGAAGGCGAATTCCAATCAGGCGGTCGTCACTACGCTCGCTCGGCTCGGCGCCGGCGCCGATGTCGTGTCCGAAGGCGAACTTCACCGCGCTCGCGCCGCCGGCATTCCGCCGCAGCGCATCGTGTTTTCAGGCGTCGGCAAGACCACTCATGAACTCAACCTCGCGATCGAGCACGGCATCTTCTGCGTCAACGTCGAATCGGAATCCGAGCTTGAACTTCTTTCCTCGATCGCCGCCGCCAAAGGCCGCACCGCCGATATTTCGATCCGCGTCAATCCGGATGTCGACCCGAAGACGCATGCCAAGATTGCGACCGGCAAAGCCGAGAACAAGTTCGGCATTCCAATCAGCCGCGCCCGCGAAGTTTATGCGCGCGCCGCCAAGCTCAAAGGCGTGCGAGCGATCGGTGTCGACATGCATATCGGCAGCCAGATCATCGACCTGCAGCCGTTCCGCGATGCGTTTGCGTTGCTCGCGGAATTTGTCGGCGTGCTGCGGGCCGACGGTCATGCCATCTCGCACATCGATGTCGGCGGTGGGCTCGGCGTGCCGTATCGCGAGGACAACGAGCCGCCGCCCGATCCCAACGCCTATGCCGCGATCGTCAAGGGCGCGACGCAAAATCTCGGCTGCCGCCTGATCCTCGAGCCGGGCCGGCTCATCGTCGGCAATGCCGGCATCCTGGTGACGCGGGTGCTGCATGTGAAGCACGGCGACGCCAAGACATTCATCGTCGTCGATGCTGGCATGAACGACCTGATCCGGCCGACTCTTTACGACGCGCATCACGACATCCGTCCGGTGCGCGAGTCGGCGCCCGGCCAGCAGCAAATCGTCGCCGACGTTGTGGGTCCGGTTTGCGAATCAGGCGACTATTTTGCGCTCGAACGCGAACTCGCCGCGCCGGAAGCGGGCGACTATCTGGCGCTAATGACCGCCGGCGCCTATGGCGCGACCCAGTCCGGCACCTATAACAGCCGCCCCCTCGTGCCCGAAGTCCTTGTTCGCAAAGACGAATGGGCGATGGTCCGGCCACGCCAGGGGATCGAGGAATTGATTGCGCTCGACCGGCTGCCGACTTGGCTTTGAGCCTTGGCTTTGAGCCTTGGCTTTGAGCCTTGGCTTTGAGCCTTGGCTTTGAGCCTTGGCTTTGAGCCTTGGCTTTGAGCCTTGGCTTTGAGCCTTGGCTTTGAGCCTTGGCTGTGAACCTTGGCTGTGAACTTTAGCTGCGATTTGGTTATGGCTGACCTGCGACTTTGAACCGATGCTGGCTGTAATTTTGCTTGCAGGGCGTTGTCTATCGGCAAACGCCGCCTAACCGGGTCAAACCAAGGCAAAGCCAGGGGAAAGGCCTGCCGCAGGCGCGCGCCAAAGTGTCATCGCGCGGCCCTCATGTTACCCTGTTGTCGCGCCATGTTTGGCCGGAGAAATTTGTGACGGAACAGCCTGTGGTCCAGCCTGCCGAGGCAAAGCCGGCCGAACTGCCGTCGCGGCTCGCGCTCGCTGCACGCCGCGCGCGCTATGCAATTCTGTGGGAACGGGTGTGGCCGCCGCTCGCGGCGCTCGCCACCGCGGCGGGATTGTTCCTGGCATTGTCGTGGCTCGGGCTTTGGCTGTGGCTGCCACCGCTCGGCCGCGCCGCCGGCCTCGTTTTGTTTGGCGCGCTCGCGCTCTGGGCGGCGTTTCCATTTTTGTTTTTGCGCCTGCCGGGGTTTGCCGATGCTTTGCACCGGATCGACCGTGCGAGCGGCTTGCGGCATCGGCCGGCGACAACGCTCGCCGACCGGCTCGCGGTCAATGCGCAGGACCCCTACGCGCTGGCGCTGTGGAATGCCCATATCGCTCGTTCGCTGCAAAATGCCAAGGCGTTGCGCGCCGGCGCGCCGGCGCCGCGCGTGGCCGGACGCGATCCTTATGCCATGCGCGGACTGGTGTTCATCGCCGTGATCGCGACCTTCATCGCGGCTGGCGGCGAACGCTGGCACCGCGTCGCGGCGGCATTCGATTGGCGCGGCGTCGTCGTACCGGCGAATTTCCGCGTCGACGCCTGGGTAGCGCCGCCGGCCTATACGGGGCGGCCGCCGATTATCCTGCCCGGCATCCATCCGGGCGAGACCAGCGCAGCCGCGGTGCAGACCGACGGGCCGATCAGCGTGCCGGTCAACTCGACGCTCGTGGTGCGCGCGACCGGCAAGCTCAAGCTCGAATTGTCGACCACCGGCGGCCTCGTCCCCGCCAATGAGGAAGGCCGGCCGCCGGCCGGCGCCGAAGAGCATCGCTTCACGATCACCGCCACAGGCGCGGCAACGCTGCGCGGCGCCGGCGAGAACCTGGTCTGGCCGTTCAACGCCGTTCCCGACAAGCCGCCGACGATTGCGCTGATCAAAGATCCCGAGCAGCAGAGCCGCGGCTCGCTGTTGTTGTCGTACCGGCTGGAGGACGATTACGGAGTGGCCGAGGCGCAGGCGACCTTCGCCCGCAAGGACAATCCCGGCGGCCACGCCGCGCGGCCCTTGTTTGGGCCGCCTGACTTCGCGCTGGTGCTGCCGCAAGCGCGCACCAGGAGCGGCACCGGCCAGACCATCAAGGACCTCAGCGACCATCCCTGGGCCGGCGCCGAAGTCACCCTGACGCTCGTCGCCCGCGACGATGCCGGCAATGAGGGCAGAAGCGAGCCGTTCGACTTCCGCCTGCCGGAGCGGGTTTTCACCAAGCCGCTGGCGCGGGCCCTGATCGAGCAGCGCCGCAACCTCGCGCTCGATGCCAATACGCGACCGCTCGTCACCACCGCGCTCGATGCTCTGGCGCTTGCGCCGGAACGCTTTACGAAAGAAGCCGGCATCTATCTCGGTTTGCGCTCGGTGTACTGGTCGCTGGAGCACGCCAAGAGCGACGACGATTTGCGCGATGTCGTCAAACGGCTGTGGCAGATGGCGGTCGGCATCGAGGACGGCGACATTGCCAATGCCGAGGAGGCTTTGCGCAACGCAGAGAACGCGCTGCAGCAGGCGCTCGACCGCGGCGCCACCGATCAGGAGCTCAAGGCGCTGATGGAGCAGCTGCGCGCCGCGATGGATCGTTTTCTGCAGGCAATGGCGGAACAGCTGAAAAACAGCCGCGAGCTTGCCCGCCCGCTCAGCCCTAATACCCGCGTGCTGTCTTCGCGCGATCTGCAAAGCATGCTTGACCGGTTGGAAAATCTGGCGCGCAGCGGCGCCAAGGACGCCGCGCGCCAGCTTTTGCAGCAGCTGCAGGAAATGATGGAAAACCTGCAGGCCGGCATGCCGGACATGGACGAGGGCGACGAGGACATGATGTCGGCGCTCGATGAGCTCGGCGACATGATCCACCAGCAGCAGCAATTGCGCGATCGCACCTTCCAGCAAGGTCAGGATCAGCGCCAAGAGCGCCAGCGCGACGCCCGCGAGGGCAAACCCGGCCAGCAGCAGCCCAAGGGCAATTCCTTCGGCGATCTGCAGCAGAACCAGCAGGCGCTGCACGATCGGCTCAACAAATTGCTCGAGGATTTAAAGAGCCGCGGCTTCGGTCAGAACGATCAGAACCAGCGAGGGCAGGGCGCTCCCGGCCAGGGCCAGGCACAAGGCCAGGAGCAGTTCGATCAGCTCGGCCGCGCCGGCGACGCCATGGGCGAAGCCGCCGGCGATCTCGGTCAGAGCGATGCCGACAGCGCGGTGGACTCGCAAGGCCGCGCGCTCGATGCCTTGCGCAAAGGCGCGCAAGGTCTGGCGCAATCGATGCAGCAGCAGATGGGACGCGGCCCCGGATCCGGCCGGCCGGGCCGCTTCGGCCAATCGCGCGCGCAGCAGGACACCGATCCGCTCGGCCGGCCGCTGCGCGGGCACGAGTACAGTGGCGACGCCACGGTGAAAGTACCGGGCGAAATCGACGTGCAGCGCGCGCGGCGCATCATCGAAGAATTGCGCAAGCGTTTCGGTGACTTTGCCCGGCCGCAGGAAGAGCTCGATTACATCGAGCGGCTGTTGAAGAGTTATTGATTAATCCGTCACCCTGAGGTGCGAGCGGGAGCGAGCCTCGAAGGGCGACGGCCCGCATCCTTCGAGGCGCGCCTGCGGTGCGCACCTCAGGATGACGTGCCAATCTCCTCGCTTCCGGCACGCGGTTCGTATCTTTCCTCCCCCTGGAGGGGCGAGGATGGCGAGCGAAGCGAGCCGGTGGGGGTTCCCTTCACCGCCGTTGACCCCCACCCGATCCGCGCTTCGCGTGTCTCGACCTCCCCCTTTTTGGGGGAGGTAAAATATGCAGCCCGATCAAGCGTCACGCGCGGGGGAGGATTGATTGACACCCCTCCCTTTCGGCATAAATTACTGGTGTTCCGAGGGGAGCTCCGGGAGGAGCTGAGAGACCGCCAATCTCGCGCCTGCGAGACAACCGCGGTGACCCTTTGAACCTGATCCGGGTCATGCCGGCGAAGGGACAGGACATCATGGCCACCTCAATTTTTCTGGCGAGACTGCTTGGGCCGCTGTTGCTGGCGGTCGGAGCCGGCATTCTGATCAATCCAAAACCGTTCCGCACCATAGCCGGCGAGGTGGTGCGCAGCATGACACTCGTTTATCTGTTCGGCCTTTTCGATTTCGCCGCGGGGCTTGCCATCGTGCTGACCCATAATGTCTGGGCGGCGAACTGGCGCGTGCTGATCACGCTCCTAGGCTGGCTGATGCTCATCCGCGGCGCGGTTCGCATCCTGGCGCCGGAAACGATCATGGGCTTTGCGGCCAAGGTCATACGCAACAAACAGCTCTTTCCGATTTCTGGTGTCGTTACCGGCGTGCTCGGGCTGGTGTTCTGCTATTTCGGCTATGTGGCTTAGCGATCCGCCCCGCCCAAAGGATGATGAAGAAATAAACGGAGAATTCCGATGAACAAACCCCTCGCAGAATCCGACTTTGCCACGCCGAAAGTGACGACCGGCCCGATCGCTGGTTCGCGCAAGGTCTATTCGGCGCCCGACGCCGCGCCGGATCTGCGTGTGCCCTATCGCGAGATCGCGCTTTCGGAAGGCGCCGGCGAGGAACCGGTGCGGGTCTACGATCCGTCCGGCGTCTATACCGAGGCTGACGCCGCGATCGACGTCGAGAAGGGGCTCAAGCGCAGCCGCGTCGAATGGGTGAAGGCGCGCGGCGGCGTCGAGATCTATGACGGTCGCCCGCTCAAGCCGGTCGATAACGGCAATGCCAGCGGCAAGCATCTTGCGCGCAGTTTCCCGAACACACCGCGGCCGATGCGAGCGGTCTACGATTCATCCCTCCCCCTGCAAGGGGGAGGGTCAGGGTGGGGGTCAACCGCCCCCGACCCCCACCCGGCGCTTCGCGCCGACCTCCCCCTTTCAGAGGGAGGTGAGAAGCACCATCCCCTCACCCAACTGGAATGGGCGCGCGCTGGCGTCATCACCAAGGAAATGATCTACATCGCCGAACGCGAAAATCTCGGCCGCAAAAAGATGCTCGATTGCGCGCAAGCCGCGCGCGAGGACGGCGAGAGCTTCGGCGCTTCGGTGCCGCTCTTCGTCACGCCGGAATTCGTGCGCGACGAGGTGGCGCGCGGCCGCGCCATCATTCCGTCCAACATCAACCACGGCGAACTCGAGCCGATGATCATCGGGCGCAACTTCCTTACCAAGATCAACGCCAATATCGGCAATTCCGCCGTCACGTCTTCGGTGGAAGAGGAAGTGGAGAAGATGGTGTGGGCGATCCGCTGGGGCGCCGACACGGTGATGGACCTCTCCACCGGGCGCAACATCCACAACACCCGCGAATGGATCCTCCGCAATGCGCCAGTGCCCATTGGAACCGTGCCGATCTATCAGGCGCTGGAGAAGGTCAATGGCGATCCGGTGAAGCTCGATTGGGAGTGCTACAAGGACACGCTGATTGAGCAGTGCGAGCAGGGCGTCGATTATTTCACCATCCATGCCGGCGTGCGGCTCGGCTACATCCATCTCACCGCCAACCGCGTCACCGGCATCGTCTCGCGCGGCGGTTCGATCATGGCCAAGTGGTGCCTGGCGCATCATAAGGAGAGCTTCCTCTACGAGCGGTTCGACGAGATTTGCGACATCATGCGCAAATACGACGTGTCGTTCTCGCTCGGCGACGGCTTGCGACCCGGCTCGATCCGCGACGCCAACGACCGCGCGCAATTTGCCGAGCTGGAAACACTTGGGGAGCTGACCAAGATCGCGTGGGACAAGGGCTGCCAGGTGATGATCGAAGGCCCCGGCCACGTTCCGCTGCACAAGATCAAGATCAATGTCGACAAGCAGCTCAAGGAGTGCGGCGAGGCGCCGTTCTACACGCTCGGGCCGCTCATCACCGACGTCGCGCCGGCCTACGACCACATCACATCCGCGATCGGCGCGGCGATGATCGGCTGGTTCGGCACCGCCATGCTCTGCTACGTCACGCCGAAAGAGCATTTGGGCCTTCCGAACCGCGACGACGTCAAGGCGGGCGTGATCGCGTACAAGATCGCGGCGCATGCCGCCGATCTCGCCAAGGGCCATCCGGCGGCGCAATTGCGCGACGATGCGCTCTCCCGCGCGCGCTTCGAATTCCGCTGGGTCGATCAGTTCAACCTGTCGCTCGATCCCGACACCGCGCGCAGCTATCACGACGAGACGCTGCCCAAGGAAGCGCACAAAGTGGCGCATTTCTGCTCGATGTGTGGGCCTAAATTCTGCTCGATGAAGATCACCCAGGACGTGCGCGACTATGCGGCGACGCTCAACGACAAGGAGCAGGGCATGGCGGCACAAGATGCGGGGAGCGCCGTAGGCGCGACAGGGACGAAAAAAGAAATCGAGGCCGGAATGGCCTCGATGTCGAAGAAGTTCCTCGACCTGGGCGCGGAGGTTTACATCGACGCCGACAAAGTGAAGGACAGCAACAAGGCGCTGTAACTCTCCACCGTCATGCCCGGGCGTAGCCGTTCGTAAGAGCGGCGTCGCGGAGCCTGTCATCGGGCTGGCCACTTCGGGCCGGACCCGGTGGCTCGCCTATGCCGGGCATCCATGCTGAGCGCGAGCGTATGAGGGCGGAGGGCGCGAACAGTTGGAGTGCCCGCCTTAGCGTCGTATGGATTGCCGGATCAAGCCCGGCAATGACAACCCTAAAATCCCGGATTTCGCTTCCGCTCGGTCCGGGGTAGGCTGTGGGGTACCTGAATTCCGGGGGAACTGATGAGCAATGGCAATTCGCTTTCACTTCCTGAACTCGAGCGGCGTATCGCCATCGTGCGCGACAATATCCGCCAGCTGATCGAACAGGCCGCGGCGAATTCCGGCGCCGGCGACGAGAGCCGCAACGCCGACCGCATCGCGGCCCAGCAGGAGGAGCTGGACCGGTTGAGCAAGGAGCGCGACGCGCTGTTGAAGAAGTAAGCTATTTTAATTGTCATGCCCGGGCTTGACCCGGGCATCCATGCCGACTATCGGCAGCAAAACCGTTCCATAGTAATGGCCGTTTCGCCGCATGGATTGCCGGATCAAGTCCGGCAATGACGACGTGAAAAACAGGAGTTCGGAAGTGAGCGAGCGCGCATTGGCCTTTGTCGAAGAATGGATTCCCGATCACATCACCGCCAAAGATGCCGAAGGCAACATTGAGGCGCGCGCGAAAGCGCTCGCCGATCAGTGCCTCGCCGATGCGAGCAAAGAAGGTATTCCCGCTTCGGAGATCGGCGAAGCGATCGACAACCTGCCCGATTTCATGGCCGGCGCCATCGAGGAGGCCGAGGAGCGCGAGGAGCACGCCCACGGATGGGAAAGCGACAAGGAGGCAACGGAACTCGTCGATCCCCAGGCCATCGAAGACGCCGAGGAAGACGCGCTCGAAGATGAGGAAGACGACGAGAAGCAGTGACGCGGCGCCGGCGACCGCATCACGCATCAGGAGGAGCTGGATCGGCTGATCCAAGGAGCAGGTGCGTTGTTGAAGAAGTAGCCCTGGTTCATTTTGTGATGGATGTCATCCACGCTATAGCCATCTTAATCGGAGATTTGTTTGCCTATCTCTTCTTCCAAGAAATTCAACTGCGGTGGAACTCCAGCAATTGCAAGGATAAACGATTACCCGCTAAGCCGGGCCCATGGATTGCCGGATCAAGTCCGGCAATGACGCGGTGGTTCTATTCCTGAAACTTTACAACCCACCTGCAACCTAAGATCATCATCCCCGCGACCGCCGCGACACAGGCAACGAGCAGAAAAAATTCCGGCTTCGCCATCCGGCTCCAGAAGCTGCCGATGAAGCCGGAGAGGAAACCGCCGGTGAAACTGGTGGCGAGCCAGACGCCCATCAGCAGCGAAATCAGCCGCGCCGGCGCGACTTTGGTCACGAAGGACAAGCCGACCGGCGAGAGGTAAAGCTCGCCCAGCGTGATGACGACGAAATAAGCGAACAGCCACAGCCAGCTCGCTTTGCCGGCATTCCCAGTTGCGCCGCCGTTCCAGCCGCCGGCGTGCAGTGCCGCCGCGACCATGATGAGATACGCCGCGGCGACGCCGAAGCAGCCGAGCGCCATTTTGGTGATGGTCGGCGGCTCGGTACCGCGCGCCGCCTGCCGCGCCCACAGCGCGACGACGAATGGCGTGAAGGCGAAAATCATGAACGGATTGACGGCGAGAAACCACGTCGTCGGAACCTCCGCGCTCACGCCGAACAGATGCAGCGGATCGATGGCCCGATCGGTATAGGCATCGGCCCATAAAATGATGGTGTTGCCCATCTGCTCATAGGCCGCCCAGAACAAGGTATTCGGTACGAACAAAGCGAGCAGCGCCAGCACGGCGCGCCGCTCGCTCGCATCGAGCGGCTTGCGCGTCGCGTGCGTGGCTTGCGCCTTGTGTAATTCGTCGGGTGGCAACGTCGGCAGCGCATAAAGATAAATGCACAGTCCGATCACCATGCCGACGCCGGCGGCGGCGAAGCCGTAATGCCAGCCGAAGCCTTCGCCCAATGTGCCGCAGACGAGCGGCGCCAGAAAGGCGCCGAGATTGATGCCGACATAGAAGATCGAATAGGCGCGGTCGCGGCGCGGATCGCTCGCGCCGTAAAGCCCGCCGACCTGCGTCGAAATATTCGGCTTGAAGCAGCCGCTGCCGAGAATGAGCGCAAGAAGCGCGAACAGAAAAAGCTGCTCGACCGCCATCATGAAATGGCCAAACGCCATCAAGACCGCGCCGATGACGACGGTGCGGCGCTGGCCGAGCACGCGGTCGGCGAGGAGCCCGCCGAAGATCGGCGTGAAATAAACGAGCCCGGTATAGAGGCCCCAGATCTGCGAGGACAGCGGCTGCACGTCGAGCGGGCCGAACACGCCTTCCAGCGCGCGCTTGAGCGAAGCGAGCCCGAGTACATTGCCGGATTGGTCGGACAACAGCAGAAATTTCGTCATGTAGAGCACGAGCAGCGAGCGCATGCCGTAATAGGAGAAGCGCACCCCCATTTCGGTGGTGAACAGGAAGGTGAGCCCGCGCGGATGGCCGAATAATTCGCGGCGTGCGGAAACTGGTTGCGATGATCGAATAGCGTTGGCCAAATGCGCTGTTCCCAATATTCGTCATGGCCGGGCTTGTCCCGGCCATCCACGTCTTTACTCTTTCGCTAGCAAGACGTGGATGCCCGGCACAAGGCCGGGCATGACGCGTCGTCGGAGGAAGCCGATGCCCGCCACCTATCCCGAAGAAGCGAAGAACTTCCGCCTCCTTGGCCACGATCCGTCGGCGGCCTGG
Organism: uncultured Alphaproteobacteria bacterium; assembly: GCA_963816295.1. Taxonomy (GTDB): domain Bacteria; phylum Pseudomonadota; class Alphaproteobacteria; order Rhizobiales; family Xanthobacteraceae; genus BOG-931. The sequence continues at coordinate 51,103 of CAWFJS010000003.1, forward strand.
GGCGGCGGCAGTCTCGTGCAGGTGCACAAGGGCCACGCCTATGTCGGGGCGGTCGGCGGCTCGAGCTATAACGGGCCGGAAGGCTTCACCGTGCATGACGTGCGCGATCCGAAGAAGCCGGGCAAGGTCGGCGAATTCCGCGCGCCGCCGGGCGTGCATTGCCATAAGCTCCGCATCGTCGGCGACGATCTGCTCTACGTGAATTCGGAACGGCTTGCCGGCGACAAGGGCAAGAATGCCCGCGCCGGATTTTTCATCTTCGATATTTCGAAGCCGGCGACGCCAAAGCCGGTCGGCTTCTACGACATGCCCGGCTCGGGGCCGCACCGTTTCGGCGTCGATCTGCAACGCAAGCTCGCGTTTTTGCCGAACGATGCACCGGGCTGGGACCGCCGCGTGATCTGGACGCTGGATATTCGTGACCCATTGCGCCCGGAAGTGATCTCGATCTGGGGCCTGCCGTGGATGAAGACCGATTCAAGCGAGGTCGGCAACGATCCGCATCCGCACGAGCAGGCGACGACGCTGCACGGGCCGCCGATGATCCGCGGCAACCGCATGTATTGCGCCTGGTGGGGCGGTGGCATTTCCATCGTCGACTGCACCGATCTGCGGGCGACGAAGCTTATCGGCCATATCAAATGGTCGCCGCCGTTTCCCGGCTCGACCCATACCTGCTGGCCGCTCGGCGGGCGGCCCTATCTCATCGTGACGGACGAGGCCCGCGCCAAGGAAAAATACTGGGACGCGCAATTCATGTGGATCATCGATGCGCGCGAGGAGAGTAATCCCGTGCCGATCGCGACCTTCATGCCGGAGCGGGAGAAATATTTCGACCGGCCCGGCCGGTTCGGCGCGCATAATATTCTGGAATATCTGCCGGCCGACGGCCCGTGGCAGGACATCGTCTTTCTCACATATTTCAATGCGGGCTTGCGCGCAGTCGATGTGCGCGATCCGCTCCGCCCGAAAGAAATCGGCTGTTACGTGCCGGAGACGGCCGCCGGCGCGCCCGGCATCCAGTCGAACGATATTGGCGCGGACGAACACGGCCGGCTTTATCTGATCGACCGCTGGGGCCAGGGCATGCACATTCTGGAATATACGGGGTAGCTCTTCGCCTTTTTCAATTTCGTCATTGCCGGGCTTGACCCGGCAATCCATGCTGAAGTGCGGCATGAAAAGTTCTTGCGTCTACATCGTGCGTTTATATGAGGTTTGCGATGCGTCCGGGCAGCATGGACCACCGGATCAAGCCTGGTGGTGACGAGCGAGGCTAGCGAGTAACGTCTGCCGTCTGCGAAGCCGGATAATTTCTTTTTACATATTCCTTCATGTCGCCAATCGTCAGCGTCCGTTGAACAAATAAGTTGCCCGCATTCGCGGAAGTTAAAAACGCATCAGCAAAAACTAGCTGCGGCTTCGGCACATCAGCAAAAACGGCCGGCGGTTTTTGCTGCTGCCTTGCCTGCTCAGGTCCTGTCTGCGCAGGACTTGTCGGTGCGAGTTTTGGCTGCTCGTGTTTCGGTGAGTCCGTACTGGCGAATGCCAAGGCGGCCGACTTAACGTCCTTCGGCGGCGATAGTTTGGCCAGCGGAGATGATCTGGTCATCTTCGCCTGCGCCGTTTGCAGACTGTCTTGCGCGGAAAGCCTGGCGAGCTCGCTCTTTACCACGCTGCGAAATTGCTCATTGAACTGCGCGCCTGGGTGCGAGTCGTTATTCACGATGTATTCGATATTGGGAGCCTCGAGCTTCTGTGAACCCATGCCGCCAAAAGTCATCCACGGATTCGGATTATAGATTTCAATGATTTTGCCCACCTTGCCGGTCAGACTTTCTTGCGAAGTCAGCATGGATGGCTGCAGCGCGATAATCGAATCGACGTAGCCGGTATTGTTCGCGACCAAAATCGCATTATTCGCGCCGAGGCTGTAGCCGACGATCAGGATACGCGTTCCTTTGGGTTGACGATTGATGTCGTCAACCAAGGCTTTCCATGACTGATGCAGATAGGTCGCTACCTCGACGTCGGGCATCGCTTTCAGTTCGCCCGCCAATTCGACAAGCCCAATCGCCGCCATGGGCCCGAGAAACGGGTACAGCACGCCGACGAACGTCTTCGCCCACACCGGCGACGCGACCAGCGAGCAGCACAAAGCAAGCGCGATTGAACGTTTCTTCACCTGCGCCATCCCCCAGCGGTGGCAGGGTCGGAATGAGAAACTGGTTTGCCGTCCCAAGTCTGTCGGTCCAGATCGGACCGAAGCCCTTGGTAATTATAGCCCCTTTACCCGATCAAGGCGAGCATTCACACCCCCAAATGTGGCGCGCTTGCGACGCCAATGAGGAGGTTAACGAGGCGAGCACGGCGCAATTCGGGTTGAAATGGACCGGCGCCGGGAATGATTGTGGAAATCGTGTCAAAGTGACGGCGAACGCGATACCGGCCGCGAAGCCGTCACATTCAAAGCCGCGTATGCGATGTGGTGAAAATCGGTATCGGGGATGCAAACATGAACATTGCCAGGCCGCTCGGGTCAGCCGAGATTGAAAAATCGCTGGAAATCGAGGTCCGGGAAAATATCCACGAATTGGCGCGTGGCAGCAGCGCTGTGTTTCGGCCAGGCGAGGCGAGCGACGCCGAAACATCGACCGACAATCTTGCCGCGCTATTGCGCCGTGTGGCCGAAGCGTCAACGCGCGATCTCGACGGCCTGATCGGCGACCTGCAAGCGCTGCGGCGAAAGCTGAACATCGACGGCAATCGCATTCAACGCGACATTGCCGAATATACGGAGCTCAGTCAGCAGGTGATGCAGTTGACCAACATCATCTCTGAAAGCGTTAAAAAGCTTCCGACGGCTCCGGGAATTAATCGCTAGCGTTCAGCTGCTGGGGTGATTCACCGCCTCGGCGCAAAGCCGAACGCGCGCTCGAAGCGTTGGGCATAAGCCGGCCAGACTTGCGGATTGACGATTCGCGTCGCCGGCTTGCCGTCGAGCGCGTCGAGCATCTGCTCGGCGGCGATGCGGCCCATATTGGCGCGGGCCTCGCGGGTGACGCCGGCGGTATGCGCAGTGACGATGACATTGTCGAATTTCAATAACGGATGCGCGGCCGGCGGCGGCTCCTTGCCCCAGACGTCGAGCCCGGCACCGGCGATTTTCTTGTTGCGCAGCGCCGCTTCGAGCGCCGCCTCGTCGTGGATGAAACCGCGCGCCGTGGTGATGAAATAAGCGGTCGGCTTCATCAACGCATATTCGCGCGCGCCGATCATGCCGCGCGTCTCCTCGGTCAGCGGGCAATTGATCGAGACGAAATCGACGCTGCGCAGAAGTTCGTCGAGTTCGACCTTGCGCGCGCCGCGCTTGCGCGTCTCCTCGGCGTCGACGTAAGGGTCGTAGGCGAGGACCTCCATGCGAAACAGGCCGCGGCAGAGTTCGGCAACGCGCCGCCCGACATTGCCGATGCCGATAATGCCCATGGTCTTGCCGTGCGCCTCGCGGCCGACGAAGTCGCCGCGGTCGGTGAGCGTGCCGGCGCGCAGCGCGCGGTCGCATTCGACCACACGCTTGGAGAGCGACAGCAGCAGGCCGAGCACGTGTTCGGCGACCGACTCCGCGTTGCCGCCAGCCTGATTGACGACCAGGATGCCGCGCTCGGTGCAGGCTTTCACATCGACAGTGTCGTAACCGGCGCCGTTGGCTGAGACGATCAGCAGGTTCGGCGTGTGCTGGAGGAGTTCGGCGCCGGTATGGTAGTGCCGCACCAGCTCATCGCGGGTCGAGCTGGTCTGATACGCGTGCGCCGCCGCCAGAACGGATTTTGCCGTTGCGGACGGATTGCCATTCTCGAGCTTGTCGAGCCGCACGTCGTCACGTTTCCCGACGATGTCGAGATAGCCGGCCGGCACATGCGGCACGACCAGAAACACACGCTTGTTGTTGACGGCATTGTTCATCACTAGCGCTCCGCCCTTAATTAGCTTGCGGCACCGAGAGCGCCGTGACCTTGGCAATATCGGCGCAATCATCGAGTGTCCAGATCGCCTCGATCAATGCTGCGACGTCGTTGTGCGGAATGGCGTGCGCGGCCGCCTCGCGCAGCTTGTCTTCGAGGTCGCTATCGGTCATCGGATTGTCGTCGCTGCCGCGCGCGGCGCGCTGATGAAGCTTGTGGCGCTTGCCGTCGGCGGTCGCGATCTCGACCGCGGCGGCGGTGGTGGCGAAGCTCTCGTCGCGCTTGACCGCGACCTTGCCGCGCAACGCGACGACGCGCGGATCGTTCACGCAAGCCTCGCCGAACTGTTCGACACCGGCTTTGCCGGTGACAAGCGCGGCGGCGACCGCATGCTGCACGCTCACTTGCGATTGGCCGCTCGTCGAAATGTTCGGCCGGTCGGTGCGCGCGGCCAGGAGCGGATTGCCGGTGACCGTCACCTTTTCCACGATCGCGTCCGGATTCGCGCGCCGCCAGTCGATGATGCAATCGAGCACCGGATGAACGACGAAGCCGCACGGATAAGGCTTGAAAGCGGTCTTCATGATTTCCCAGCTGTCGCCGAGTCCGTTGGTGAGAACCGAAAGCCGCGGCGTCTCGGCAAGCGCGTGGAAGTAGCCTTGGCCGCCGGTCAGCGGCTCGGCGGGGCCGGCAAGGCCTTGCGCGGCCAATAGCGCCGACCAGAGGCCGTTGCGCGCGGCATTGCCGACGTGAACGCTTTTGGCAGGCGTGCCGAGGCATTCGCACAGGCCCGCGGCTTGGGTCGCGGCGAGGCCAAGGGCGGAAACCATTGGCTCGGTTTTGAGCGCAAGAAGTTTGGCGCTCCCTGCGGCGGCGCCGAACACGCCGCAGGTCGCGGTGATGTGCCAGCCCCGCCGGTAATGGCTTGGCGACATCGCAAGCCCGATTCGGCATTCAATCTCGGCGCCGAGCACGAAAGCGAGAATGAGATCGCGGCCGCTCACGCGTCTGAGTTCACCGAGCGCGAACAGGGAAGGGGCCACCGGGGCGGTCGGGTGAATTACGGTCGGCACGTGGGTGTCGCAGAAGTCGAGCACATTGGCGCTCGCGGCATTGAGAAAGGCGGCGGAAAGCGCATCGAGGCGTTCGCCGCGCCCGATCATCGTCGCCTGCTTGCCGCCGGAAAAAGCGGTGAGCGATTGCAGCGCCGTTTCGATCGCGCCCTCGCGGCAGCCGGTCAGCGCCACGGCGAAGAAATTAACGAGCGCGCGCTTGGCTTGATGCACGACCGGCGGACTGAGCGCCTCCCATTCAGTCTCGACGACGAAGCGCGCCAAGTGTCCGGTTACTTCCAAATTGTCCAGCATCGCGGCCCTCGTGAAGGGCCGGGAGCATCGACCGACGCGGACAAAAGTGCAAGGATGGCGCGGCGACGTGGCGAATTCGAATTCCGTTCGAGGTTTGGAGTAAATGATGCAAAACGTTCTCATCACCGGCGCTGCCGGCGATATCGGCACGCGATTGCGCAAGATTTTGCGCGGCGTCTATCCGCATCTTCGGGCGAGCGACATCCGCAAACCCGCGGACCTCGCCACCGGCGATGACTTTATCCCCGCTGATCTCACCGATCTCGCGCAGGTCGAGAAGGCGGTCGCCGGCATGGAGGGAGTCATTCATCTCGGCGGCCATGCCGTCGAGGGATCGTGGGAGACAATCCTCAACGCTAATATCATCGGCTGCTACAATCTGTTCGAGGCGGCGCGCCGCGCCGGCGTCAAGCGCGTGGTGTTCGCGTCGTCCAATCACGCCATCGGCTTTTATCCGCGCTCGCAGCGCATCGGCGTCAACGTGCGGGTCCGGCCCGACAGCCGCTACGGCGTGAGCAAGGCGTTCGGCGAAGCGCTCGGCTCGCTTTATGCCGACAAGCACGGGCTGCGCGTCACGTGTCTGCGCATCGGCAATATCGCCGATATGCCGGTCGACGAGCGGCGCCTGTCGATCTGGATCAAGCCGGAAGATCTGGCGCAGCTCGTGCGTCTTGGGCTTGAGCATCCCGACATTCATTTCGAAATCTTCTATGGCGTGTCCGATAATGCGGCGAGCTTTTGGGACAATAGCCGCGCGGCGCATTTCGGTTATCGGCCGCAAGGCCGCGGCGAGAATTATCGGGAAGCGGCGCTGGCGGCGCAGGCCAAGCTGCCGCCCGATCCGATCGGCGCCCGCTACCAGGGCGGGCCGTTTTGCAGCGCTGAGTATGATGCGGACCGCAAGGTTGACTAAAAACACGCCGCTCGCTCACCTGCTCGTCATGTGACATGATGTAGGACATACAGGCAGCGCAATCACCCGCGCCGCCGATTCAGGGAGGGAAACAATGCGCCGACGTGATGTTCTTCGCGGCAGTGCAGCTTTGGCTGGCACGCTGGCACTCGCCGGCGGCCCGCAAATCCCGGCTTTCGCGCAGGCGAGCACGACGCTGAAGGTGTCCGACGTCCATCCTCCCGGCTATCCGACCGTCGCCGCGGTGGAAAGCCTCGGCAAGAAACTTCAACAGGCGACCAACGGCCGGCTCACCGTACAGGCCTTCGCTTCGATGCAGCTCGGCGGTGAGAAGGAGGCGATCGAGCAGGCACAGGTCGGCGCCCTGCAAATGGCGCGGGTGAGCGTTGGCGCGATCGGTCCGGTGATCGATGATCTTAACGTGTTCAATCTGCCGTTTCTGTTCCACAGCACCGCGCATATGCAGAAGGTCATCGACGGCGCCATCGGCACCGAGCTTCTCGACAAAGTGACCGCGAACGAAAAAGCCGGCCTCGTCGGGCTGTGCTGGATGGATGCGGGCGCGCGCAGCTTCTACAACACCAAACATCCGATCAAATCGATCGCGGATCTGAAGGGCCTGAAGGTCCGCGTCATCGGCAATCCGATGTTCATCGATATGGCGAACGCGCTCGGCGCCAACGGCGTCGCGATGGGTTACGACCAGGTGTTCAGTGCCTTGCAGACCGGGGTGATCGACGGCGCCGAGAACAATCCGCCGAGCTTCGTCTTCGACAATCATTATCAGGTGGCAAAGAATTACACGCTGACCGAGCACCTGATCGTGCCAGAAATCCTGGTATTCTCTCGCAAAAGCTGGGATTCGTTGTCGAAGGACGATCAGACGCTGATCCGTAACTTCGGCCGCGAGGCGCAGGCCGAGGAGCGCGTCTTCTGGGCGGACTACGAAAAACAGGCGATGGACAAGGCGCGTAGTGGCGGCGTGCAGATCGTCGAGACCATCGACAAGCAACCGTTCCAGGACGCGGTCAAGCCGGTCTGGGACAAATACGGCCCGCGTTTTTCCGAACTGATCAAACGCATTCAAGCCGTCAGCTGAATCCGGCGGTCAGCGGTCCAGTGAGTCGTTCATGAATGCGCAATCCCTGACGGCGGCGCTGCGCAGACTGATGGACGCGCTCTATGGCGCCTGCGTCATCATCGCCGGCATCGCTCTGGTCCTGATCTCGGCGGTCATCCCCTGGGCGGTCTATACCCGCTACGTGCTCAACCGCGCCGCATCGTGGCCCGAGCCGATGGCGGTGCTGCTGATGATCGTGCTGACATTCTTCGGCGCGGCTGCCTGCTATCGTGTCAGACTGCATATGCGGGTCTCGTTCTTCGTGTCGCTATTGCCGACGGCCGCGCAGCAAGTCATGGCACTCCTTGTCGAACTGCTGATGGCCTTGATCGCGCTGTTCATGATCGATTGGGGCATCAAGCTCGTCGCCGCGACCTGGCAAAATTCGATCGCCGATTTTCCCTCGCTGTCGGTCGGCGTGACCTATCTGCCGATTCCGATCGGCGGAGCGATTTTGTTCCTGTTTGTGTTCGAGCGACTTGTCATTGGACCGCCACCACAGCCGGTGCGGGGCGAACACGGCGCTGCGGTGGCATTCGAATAGGCAACGCGTGATCCCGAAAAGTGGAGACCGGTTTTCGGACAAGATCATGCGCAAGAAAATATTTTGAGGGGGCGGCATGGACATCTTTATCCTCCTCGCCACCATGCTGACCTGCTTCGTCATCGGCATGCCGATCGCCTATTCGCTGGCTTTGGCGGCGATCGCCGGCGCGTTCTGGATGGGCATTCCGCTCGAAGCGGTGATGCTGAAAATCTCGGACGGCGTTAGCAAAGTGGCGATGCTGACCATCCCGTTTTTCGTGCTGGCCGGCGCGATCATGGCCGAGGGCGGCATGGCCAAGCGGTTGGTTGCCTTCGCCGACGTTCTGGTCGGCTTCACGCGCGTGCGCGGCGGTCTCTCGGTCGTCAATGTGGTGGCAACGACTTTCTTAAGCGGCATTTCCGGCTCCGCCGTCGCCGACACTTCGGCGATCGGCTCGGTCATGATTCCGCAAATGGAGCGCAGCGGTTTTCCGCGCGTCTTCGCCACCAATGTGACGATTTCGGCCTCGGTGCAGGCTTTATTGGTGCCGCCGAGCCACAACGCGGTGATCTATTCGCTGGCAACCGGCGGCACGATTTCGATCATCAGCCTGTTCATGGCAGGCGTAGTGCCTGGTCTGTTGCTGGGCTTCGCGCTGGTCGTGCTCTGTCTGGTGATCGCCTACCGCGATGGCCATCCGCGCGGTACCGCTGTGCCGGCGCGCGAAGCGGTGCGAATTTCCATCGACGCTCTGTGGGGCCTGATCACGCTGATGATCATTCTCGGCGGCATCCTTGCCGGCGTGTTCACCGCGATCGAAGCCGGCGCGGTAGCCTGCGTCTGGGCCTTCTTCGTCACCATGTTCGTCTATCGCGATTACCGCTGGCGCGATCTGCCCGCTTTGGTGCACCGGACCATGCGCACGGTGGCGATGGTGCTGACCTTGATCGCCTGCGCCTCGAGCGTCGGCTACATCATGGCGCTGACGCAAATGCCGGCCAAGATCACGGCATTCTTTCTCGCCATCTCCAGCAACAAATACGTCATCTTAATGCTGGTGAATTTACTTTTGCTGCTGCTCGGCACGCTGGTCGACATGGCGCCGTCAATTCTGATCTCGACGCCAATTCTCCTGCCGGTGATGCTCAAGCTCGGCGTCGACCCGGTTCACTTCGGCATGATCATGATGCTCAATCTCGGCATCGGCCTGTGCCACCCGCCGGTCGGCGCGATTTTGTTCGTCGGCTGCGCGGTCGGCGACGTTACCATCGAACAGGTGCTGCGCCGCATCTGGCCGTTCTACGGCGTGATGTTTGCCGTGCTGATGCTGGTCACGTATTTGCCGCAGCTCTCGCTGTGGTTGCCGCGCCTGCTCGGATTGTGACGCCGCGCCGGGCTACTCCGCCGGCGCGGGATTCGTAGCGGCAGCATCGGCCTCCATCACCGGGCGTGCGAAGTACAGGAACACCAGAAACAGCGCGCCGATGAAGCACGGCACCGCGGCGGCATAGAAAATGCCGCCGACCTTGTAGCCCATTCCGACAAGAATGCCGATGAGAACCGGGCCGAACACCTGGCCGACCCGGCCCATGCCCATGGCCCAGCCGATGCCGGTCGAGCGGATCGAGGTGGGATACATGCCGGCTGCGACCGCGATCAGGCCGGTTCCGGTGCCGCCGACAAAGAAGCCGGCGAGGAACGAGGCCGCGCTCAGCGTGGCAATCGATGACGTCGCTTGGCCGAACCAGGCGAGCGACAGGCCACCCAGGATGAAGCCCGGGATCAGCACCCGGAACGCGCCGCCGCGGTGCACCGCCCATCCCGATGTGGCGCTGGCGATGACGCTGCCGATATTGTTAAGGCCGATGATCAAGGCCGCTGCGGAGAGCGAGAAGCCAACGGAATTCAAAACCGCCGGCGTCCAGAACGTCACGGTGACGAAAATCATGAACACCATGAAGAACGGCACCCAGAGCAGCACCGTCGGAACGGCGCGGCCTTCCATGAACAAATGCTTCAGCGGAACGCCTTCGCGCGCCGGATCTGGCGGCGCGACCAGCTCGGCGCCGGCGGGCACCTCGCCTGGCATGATGCGCTCGAGCGTACGGCGCACTTCTTCTTGGCGCATGTTGCGCGCGACCAGGAAGCGGATCGATTCCGGCAGCCAGATCGCCAGCACCACCGCGATGATCAGCGGCGCCACCGCGCCGATGTAAAACACCGATTGCCAGCCGAAAGTCGGAATCACCCAGGCGCTGGTGAGCGAGCCGATCAGCCCGCCGCCGGGAAACGAAGCGAACAGCACGGTGACGAACACGTCCCGCAGGCGCTTCGGCGCAAGCTCGGCGCCCATCGCCAGAAATGCCGGCGTGACGCCGCCAAGGCCGAGGCCGGTGCAAAAGCGGTATGCCAGCAATTGGTCGAGCGACGTCGAGGTCGAGGTGAGATAACTGAACACCGCAAACACGAGGACCGCGATGATCATGAACCATTTGCGGCCGAAAATGTCGGCCAGCGGTCCGAACGACAGCGCACCGAGTGCGGCGCCCACCAATCCCGCCGAGCCGACCTGGCCGAATTGCGGCATCGGCAGGTGGATCACCGCGGCGATGGCTGGCGCGGTATAGCCGATCGCCTGGGTGTCGAAGCCGTCCAGCGCCGCGACCAGCATGCACAGGATCAAAACGCCGATCTGAAATCGCGTGACCGGATGACGGTCGATCAGCGCAACGACGTCGACTTTGGTTGCAGCCATTGTGCCCCCCTTTGACGATCCCCCGCGGCGAGCCTGCCGCTTAATTTTCAGTTCTTGCCGCGATTAAGACGGATGGCTGTCGTTTCCGCAAGGCCGCGACTAAGAGGCCGCAAATCCGAGGGCCTTGCCGGCCAAGGCCGCACCTTCGACCATGGCGCGCAATTTGGCCCAGGCGATCTGCGGATGCGAGCGGCCGCCGAACCCGCAATCGCCGCCGGCGATCAGGTTCTCCTTGCCGACGCGCCGGGCATAGCGTTGCAGCCGCTGCGACACGAGTTCGGGATGCTCAACCACATCGGTCGAATGGGTGACGACGCCGGGGATGAGGATTTTGCCGTCCGGCAGCTTGACCTTGTCCCAGACCGCGACCTCGTGCTCGTGCCGGGCATTGGCGCCCTCGATCAGAAACGCCTGCGCTTTTACCTTGAGTACGAGGTCGACAATGCGCTCGAGTTCGAGATCGTAGGCGTGCGGGCCGTGCCAGCTGCCCCAGCACAGATGATAGCGCACGCGATCTTCCGGAATGTTGCGCAGCGCATGATTGAGCGCTTCGATCCGCAGCGCGCAGCGAGCGCGAAAGGCGGATAGCCCCATGTCCATGCCGATGCGGTCCCATAGAGCCGGCAGCCAGGCATCGTCGACTTGCAGGATGAGACCGGCCGCGGCGATCGCCTCGTATTCCACCCGCATCGCCTCGGCGAGCGCGAACACGTATTCCTCGTCGTTCTTGTAATGGCGGTTGCGACGATAAACTTCGAGACTGCCCGGCGCGGTCGAAGTGAGAAATACATTATCGGTACCGGCGACCGCGAGCGTGACGTCGATCTCTTTCTTCAGCTCGGCCTGGCCGACATAAGTGACAGGTCCGGTGCAGGCCTGCACCGGACGCTTTTTCGCGATCTGTGCACCCGGCGAATAGAATAAAGTGCCGCGCTCGGTTGCGTATTTGTAGAAATCGGCGAATTGTTCGCGATCCTTGCCGCGCTCAATCAAAGGCTTTTCGTCGCCCACGGCAATTTCGGTGAAGCCACCGAACCGGTTCTGCATATAGCGGAGCCAGTCACCGCCCTTGGCATATTCGCCTTCGTTGATGATATCGATGCCGATCTCGCGCTGCCGCGCGACGATTGCCGCGACATCGTCGGCGAGATGCAACTCGTCGCCGATGGCGACGCCTTTATCGAGCGACAGAAACGGAAGACTGCCGACGTGGGTCGTCAGGATCTTCGCGACGCTCCGCTGCATTGCGCGCGCGTTTACTCCGCTGCCAGCACCGCACTCTCGCGTCCGGCGCGAACGAGCCGGCCGGGCATGGCGCCGGTATGCTCGCCGCGCTCGAAAATTGGCGTGCCGGCGACCATCGTCCTTTCATAGCCCTCGACGCGCTGCACGAAGCGCCGGCCACCAGCCGGCATATCGTGCACGAGTTCGGGCTTGCGCACTTTGAGATTGTCAAAGTCGATCACGTTGATGTCGGCGCGCAGTCCGGGCGCCAATCGCCCGCGGTCGTAAAAGCCGAAGAAGTCGGCGGTCTCGCTGGTCTGGCGCTTGACCAGATGTTCGAGCGGCAGCCGCGGTCCGCGGCTGCGGTCGCGGCCCCAATGCATCAGCATAAAGGTCGGTACTCCCGAGTCCACGATCGAAGTGCAATGCGCGCCGCCGTCGCTCAAGCCAAGGAGGCAAGCGGGATCATTGAGCATCTCATAGATCGGCGCGTGATCGCCGGACACATAGTTCACGACCGGGAAATAGAGATACTGGCCGTCGCCGCCGGTGATGTAGTCGTAAGCGACCTCGTCAGGCGGCCGGCCCTCGCGTGCGGCAATAGCGGCGACGCTCTGCTCCGGCGCCGGCTCGTAATCCGGCGGATCGCCCATGACATAGAAGCGGTCCCACTTGCGCGTCACCGCCTGGCGGAATTGCGCGAGCTTGGCGACGTCGGCGTCGGACGGCGCTTCGGCGAGAATCTGCCGCCGCACCTGCGGATCGCGCAGCCGCTTACGCTGCTCATCGATCGGCAGCGATTCAATTTTCTTATAGCTCGGCCGCACGGTGAACGGATTGAGCGCGGTGCCGACCCCCATCATCACCCCGATGGGGCGACCGGCAATCTGCGCCGTGAATGAGATACCTTGCGCGCGCGCCGCATGCGTGGCGTTCAGCAACCGACGCCAGCGCTGTGGATCCTCGTAGCGGTCGGTCAGCAAAAACCAGACCGGCCGTCCGGTCTGGCGCGCAAGCTTGGTCATCCAATTAAGTTCGTAATCCTCGTCATCGAAATCGCTGTTCATGCCGAATGCGCCCATGCCGACCGCGCCCAGCGCTGAGCCGATGCCGATCAGCTCCGCCGCATCGGCATCGCGCGACGGCACCAGTTCGCCATCCGGGGTCTTGTGCGAGTCGGTGCGCGAGGTGGTGAAGCCGAACGCGCCGCATTGTAGCGCCTCGATGGTCAGCCGGCGCATCTCGGCAATGTCGTCGGGCGTCGCCGGTTCGCGGCGCACGGCGCGATCGCCCATGACATAGACGCGAAGCGGCAGATGCGCGGCTTGCGCGCCGATATCGATGGCGTGCGGCCGCCGCTCCAGCGCGTCCATAAATTGCGGAAAAGTCTCCCATTCCCAGTTCAGCCCGGCGGCGAGCACCGGATTGGGAATTTCTTCGACACCCTCCATCAAATCCATCAGCGCGCCGCGATGGTGTTTCTTCACCGGCGCGAAGCCGACGCCACAATTACCGAAGAGCACCGTGGTCACGCCATGCCAGCATGACGGCGCCAGCAACGGATCCCACATCGCCTGGCCGTCGTAATGGGTGTGCGCGTCGACCCAGCCCGGCGTGACGACAAGCCCGTCGGCGTCGATATCGCGTTTGGCCGGCCCCTGTCTGCTACCGACCGCGGCAATGCGGCCCCCGGTGATGGCGACATCGCCGGTGAATGCGGCCTTACCGGTGCCGTCGATAATGGTGCCGCCGCGAATGACGATGTCGTGCATAGCCGCCGCTCCTTATGTCCTCTTTTGGGATCCGCTTTTGGTCAGTAGGTCCGGATTCTGAAATTCACACGGACTTTACGTGCATGATGCACCTGGCTCGATAGCCGCGCAACGCGGTTATTGCGCAATGCAGGTCTTTGCTAATGCAGGTCTTTGCTAATGCGGGTCTTTGCAGCGCGATGGACAAGTCCGGCAAAGAGCCGGCATATAGCGCCGCTTTTGTTGTGTGGTCTTTCTCAGCGGTCCGCCCGTGGCATCCTCTCCCGCAATCCGGCTCGGCGTCGATATCGGTGGTACGTTTACCGACGTGGCGCTCGAAGTCGGCGATCGCCGTTATACCGCCAAGGGTCTGACCACCGCGCGTGCTCCGGAAACGGGGGTGCTTGCGATCGTGCGCGCGATCATTGCTGAAGCCGGCATCAAGCCCGGCGACGTGCAATTGATCATCCATGGCACGACACTTGCGACCAACGCGCTGATCGAGCGCAAGGGCGCCGAGACCGCGCTTCTGACCACCGAGGGCTTTCGCGACGTTCTCGAAATCCGCCACGAGAACCGGTTCGAGCAGTACGACGTCAATATCGATCTGCCGCCGCCTTTGGTGCCCCGGCGGCTGCGCCTGCCGGTCCGCGAGCGCATCGATGCGCAAGGCAACGTGCTCGTTCCGCTCGATGAGGCGAGCGTGACGCGCGCGCTTGATCTCATCGCTGCGCAAAACATCGAGGCCGTGGTGGTCGGATTTCTGCACAGCTTTACCAATCCGGATCACGAGCGCCGCGTCGGCGAAGCGGTGGCGCGCCGTCTGCCGCGCGTCGCGGTAAGCCTGTCGTCGGACGTGTCGCCAGAAATGCGCGAATACGAGCGTTTCTCCACCGCGTGCGCCAATGCCTATCTGCAGCCCCTTATCGGCAGCTATCTGGGCAAACTCGCGCGCGAGCTTGAGCAATCGGGCTTCCACTGCCCGATGCTGCTGATGACCTCGGGCGGCGGCATTACCACGACCGAGACGGCGATCCGCTTTCCGGTACGTCTCGTCGAATCCGGACCGGCCGGCGGCGCGATCTTTGCCGCCTGTATTGCCCGCCAGCATGGACTCGATCAGGTCGTCTCGTTCGACATGGGCGGCACGACGGCGAAAATCTGCTTCATCGATCAGGGCCGGCCGCAGACCGCGCGCGCGTTCGAAGTGGCGCGCGTCTATCGCTTCACCAAAGGCAGCGGCTTGCCGCTGCGGATCCCGGTGATCGAAATGGTCGAGATCGGCGCTGGCGGCGGCTCGATCGCCGCGGTCGATTCGCTTGGACGGATTGCAGTCGGCCCGCAAAGCGCGGGCTCGGAGCCAGGCCCGGTCGCTTACGGCCGCGGCGGCAGCGAGCCGACCGTGACCGATGCCGATCTCGTCCTTGGCCGGATCGATCCCGCGACTTTTTCCGGCGGCAAGATGCGGCTCGATGCCGGCGCTGCACGACACGCCATTGCCGAACAGATCGGCGCCAAACTCGGTCTGGCCCCTGAACATGCCGCGCTCGGGATCAGCGAAATGGTCGACGAGAACATGGCCAATGCGGCGCGTGTGCATGCGATCGAAAGCGGCAAGGATCTGCGGCCGCGGACCTTGATTGCGTTCGGCGGCGCGGCGCCGCTGCATGCCGCACGCGTCGCCGAGAAACTCGGCATCGGCCGCATTCTCATCCCGGCTAATGCCGGCGTCGGCTCCGCGGTGGGACTATTGCGCGCGCCGGTTGCCTATGAAGTCGTGCGCGGCCGGCTGATGCGGCTGTCGAGTTTCGAGCCGGAGAACGCCAACCGGTTGCTCGCGGACATGCGCGCCGAAGCGGAAGCAATCGTGCGGCGCGCCGCTCCCGATGCGCCGCTTGCCGAACGCCGCTCGGCCTTCATGCGCTACCGCGGCCAAGGCCACGAGATCGCGGTCGAGCTTCCGGTGCGTGCATTCAATAGCGCCGATCGTGCGGCGATCGCCGCATTGTTCGAGGACGCCTATCGCCGGCTCTATAGCCGACCAATTCCCGGCGTCGACATTGAAATCTTAAGCTGGGTGGTCACGGTCAGCGCACCGGCGCAAGGCGAGCTCGCAAGGGCCTTGCCGGTGCGGCCGAACGAGCCGAAAGCGCGGGCGCGGCGTCCGCTGTTCGATCCGCAGGCCGGTGAATTTCAAAATGTGCCGATCTATTGGCGCGGCGATCTCGCGCCGGGCGCAAAGATCGCCGGTCCAGCAGTGATCGCCGAGGACGACACGTCCACCGTCGTCAGTCCCTTGTTCGAGGCGCAGGTCGACAAGTTCGGCTATATTGCGCTGACCCGCCGCGAGGTTTGAGGGTCTTTTTTCATGGTCGCACGCCCCAACGCCGCGCTCGCCCAAATCCATACGCAAATCATGTGGAATCGGCTGATCGCCGTCGTCGAAGAGCAGGCGCAGACCATGCTGCGCACCGCGTTTTCAACGTCCGTGCGCGAGGCCGGCGATCTCTCGGCCGGCGTGTTCGACCGGCACGGCCGCATGCTGGCGCAAGCGGTGACCGGCACGCCGGGCCATGTCAATTCGATGGCGAATGCGGTGCGGTATTTTCTCGACGTCTATCCCCTCGCCACGATGAAACCCGGCGACCATTACATCACCAATGATCCCTGGCTCACGTCCGGCCATCTGCACGACATCACCGTGGTGACGCCGAGTTTCTATCGCGGCCAAGCGGTCGGCTTGTTCGCCAACACCATCCATGTGGTCGATATCGGCGGGCTCGGCATGGGACCTGACGGCCGGCAGGTGTTCGAGGAGGGCCTTGCGATTCCGATCATGCCGCTCGCGCGCGAAGGCCGCATGAGCGAAGACTTGCTGCGGCTCGTGCGCGCCAATGTGCGCGAGCCGCTGCAGGTCGAAGGCGACATTTATGCCTGCGCTGCATGCAACGACGAAGGCAGCCGTCGGCTCATCGAGATGATGGACGAGTTCGAGATCGCCAATCTCGATCGGCTGGGCGATACCATCGTCGAAGCCTCGCGCGACACCACGCTCGAGCGCATCCGCGCGCTGCCGAAGGGCACTTATCGCAACAGCATGACCATGGACGGCTACGATAAGCCGCTGACGCTCAATGCCGCGCTGACGATTTCGGATGACGGTATCCACGTCGATTACGACGGCACCTCACCGGCCTCGGCCTACGGCATCAACGTGGTTTTCAATTATTGCCTCGCCTACACCGCGTTTGGCGTGAAATGCCTGGTTGCGCCGGACGTGCCGAACAATGCCGGCTCGCTCGAGTCGATCACGGTGAGCGCGCCGGAAGGTTGCGTACTCAACGTCAAGCGGCCGTGGCCGGTCGCGGCGCGTCACACCGTCGGGCAGATGCTACCAGACGTGGTGGCCGGCTGTTTGCAACAGGCGATCGCCGGCGGCGTGCCGGCGGAGGGCGCGTCGTCTTTGTGGAATCCGCAAATTTTCGGCGGCGGTTCGCTGGTCGATGAGGTCGAGGCTGGCACCGACGCCAACGCGCTGCCGGAATTCTCCACCGTGATCTTTCACTGCGGCGGCGCCGGCGCGCGGCCGCATAAGGACGGCTTGAGCGCCACCGCTTTTCCCTCCGGCGTGCGCACGATACCGGTCGAGGCGACCGAAAGTGTGGCGCCGGTCATGTTCTATCGCCGAGAATTCCGCGACGGCTCGGGCGGGCCCGGCGAATTCCGCGGCGGCCTCGGCCAGGTGATCGAGCTCGGCGGCGCCGGCGCCAATCCGCTGGCGCTCCTTTGCAATTTCGAGCGGGTGCGCCATCCGGCGCGTGGGCGCAGCGGCGGACAATCCGGTGCCGCCGGCGTGGTGACGCTGCGTTCCGGCCGGCCGATCCGGCCCAAGGGACGCCAGACCGTGCCGCCGCGTGACGCCATCTGCCTGCAACTGCCGGGCGGCGGCGGCTTCGGCGATCCGCGTGAGCGCGATCCGCAGCGCGTGCGCGAAGACATGCTCGACGGCTTGATCACGGCGGAACAAGCGCGCCGCGATTACGGTGTCGCGATCGATGCGAGTGGCGCAATCGATGTTGCGGCAACCGAACGCTTAAGAGCGTCGAAAAAGTCCAGCGCAGCATAGCTGAGGAGGCGGCAATGCCCATGCGCGTGGTCGGCATGATCGGAGTGACGCCGCCGAGCAGTGCAGCGACTTTGCATGTCATCGAGGGCGGATTGTCGCCGAACTATGTCGCCGAGGCCGCGCGTGCACACGAAGCTTCCGGCTTCGACCTGGTGCTGGTCGGTTACTCATCGTCGTCGGCCGAAGGGTTTCTGGTTGCTTTGCATGCGGCGGCGCGCACCGAGCGGCTCGGTTATCTGATCGCGCATCGCCCGGGCTTCGTCGCGCCGACCTTGATGGCGCGCAAAATCGCGACCTTCGATCATCTCAGCGGCGGCCGGCTCGCCATCCACATCATCACTGGCAAGACCGACGACGAACAGGAAGGCGACGGCGATTTCACGCCGAAGGCCGAGCGCTATCGGCGCGCCGCCGAATATCTCGAACTTATGAAATTGACCTGGGCGAACGAGCGACCGTTCGACTTCGCCGGCGCGTTCTATCGAGTCAAAGGCGCGCATTCGGACGTGCGGCCATTGCAAAAACCGCATCCGCTTCTTTTCTTTGGCGGCGCTTCGGACGGCGCCTTGGAAA
Source organism: uncultured Alphaproteobacteria bacterium (assembly GCA_963816295.1). Classification (GTDB taxonomy): domain Bacteria; phylum Pseudomonadota; class Alphaproteobacteria; order Rhizobiales; family Xanthobacteraceae; genus BOG-931. Next base: position 69,420 of record CAWFJS010000003.1, read on the forward strand.
TGGGCGCGCGGCTATGCGACGTTTATGCGATCTATGCCGAGCCGCTTGCTTCGACGCGCGAACGCATCAAACAGTTTTGCGCCCAAGCGGCGGCCCATGGCCGCGTGCCGGGCTTCAATGTCTCGGTGCGCCCGATCATTGCCGCGAGCGAAGGCGCAGCCTGGGACAGGGCCAACAAGATCCTCGCCGGCATGACCGGCGCCAAAGGTTGGAGCCGCCAGGAGGCGATGTCCGGCCCGGTCGACAATGCCGGCAAGCGGCTAATGAGCTTTGCGCTCGAGCGCGACGTCCACGACGAGCGGCTGTGGATGCCGATCGCGCGGGCGACCGGCGCGCTTGGCAACACCTCGTGTCTCGTCGGTACGCCGGAGCAGGTCGCGCGGGCGATCCTGGAATATTACAAGCTCGGAATCGGCTCGGTGCTCATCCGCGGCTTCGATCCGTTCAACGACACCGTTGAGTTCGGCCGCGAACTGATCCCGCGGATCAAGGCCGGCGCGCTCGATATCGATCGGCTCCAGGCCGCGAGCTAAAGCGAAATGGTTTTACGTTGATTCGGTGTTTCGCTTTAGCTTGTTTGCGCATGATCTTTTCCGACCTGGCTTCGCCCGCCGAAGCGTCAACGCAATGCCGTACACATGGGCGTCGCGCAGGCGGGAAACCCGGCATCCACTTTTCGGGATCATGCTTTAGATCACGCCGAAATCGCCAGCGCCGGCGTCAGCGCCGCAGCATCCTCCAGCACCATGTCGGCGCCTTTTTCGCCGATCATCACCGCCGCCGCATTGGTGTTGCCGGACACCACCGTCGGCATGATAGAGGCATCGATCACGCGCAGGCGATCGAAGCTGCGCACGCGCAAGCGCTCGTCGACGACAGCCGATGAATCGGGACCCATACGGCAGGTCGAGGTCGGATGGTAGACCGTGGTGCCGGTGTCGCGAGCAAAGGCGAGGAGATCTTCATCGCTGACGCAATGCTCGCCGGGTGCTCGCTCTTCGGCGATATAACGGCGCATCGCCGGCTCGTTCATGATGCGGCGCAACGCCTTCATTCCGGCGACCACGGTGTCGCAATCGCTGCGCGCGGAGAGATACCGCGGCTGGATCGCCGGCGGCACGGCCGGATCGCTCGACTTGATGTGCACGAAGCCGCGGCTCTCCGGCCGCAACTGGCACACCGAGGCCATGAAGCCGGGAAAGGCATGCAGCACGGCGCCGGCGGCGTCGGCGCTGAAAATCAGGAAATGGATTTGCACGTCGGGCGTCGCCAATTCGGGCCGCGTGCGCAAAAACGCCCCGGCATAGCCAGCGCCGATCGTCAGCAATCCCTTGCGCGACATTATATAGCGCAAGCCGGCACCGTAGCGGTGGCGCCAGTGATTGATGACATCGTTCATGGTGATCGGCTCGGTGCAGCGGTACTGCATGCGGATCTGCAGATGATCCTGCAGATCGGCGCCGACGCCGGGCATGTCGGCGATCACCTCGATGCCGAGATCGCGCAGAACCTTCGCCGGACCTAATCCGGAGAGCTGCAACAGCTGCGGCGAATTGAACGCGCCGCCGGAAACGATCACTTCGTCGTCCGCGTAGGCGGTGCGCGGCACACCGTTCTGAAGATATTGGACGCCGACGGCGCGGCGTCCGGAGAACAGGATGCGGCTCGCCAGCGCGTTCGATGCGATCGCGAGATTGTGCCGGCGTCGCGCCTGGCGCAGATAACCGACCGCGGTCGACCAGCGCCGGCCGTTTTTCGCGGTCAACTGGAAATAGCCGGCGCCCTCCTGCGCCGCGCCGTTAAAGTCATCATTGCGCGGAACACCGGCGCGCTGCGCCGCTTCGATGAAAGCCTCACACAGCGGATGCGGCTCGCAGACGTCGGAGACGGCAAGCGGACCGCCGGCGCCGTGGAAGTCGTCGGCGCCGCGCTGTTGATCCTCGGCGCGCCGGAAATAAGGCAGCACATCGGCAAAGCCCCAGCCGGTATTGCCGAGCTGCCGCCAATGATCGTAGTCCTCGTGCTGGCCGCGGACGTAGAGCAAGCCGTTGATCGAGCTCGATCCGCCCAGCACTTTGCCGCGCGGCTGGATGATCTGCCTGTTGTTCAACTCGGGTTCCGGCTCGGTCTTGTACAGCCAGTTGACTTTGGCATTGTCGAACAGCTTGCCGTAGCCGAGCGGAATGTGAATCCAAATATGCCGATCATGGCCGCCGGCTTCGACGAGCAGCACCCTATGGCGGCCGGACTCGGTGAGCCGGTTGCCGAGCACGCAGCCGGCCGATCCGGCGCCGACGACGATGTAATCAAACCGTGCTTCGTCCGGAATCGCCGCCATGCCGCCTCCCTCCATTCTCATTGGCACTATTGCTGACTATGATGATAGCCCATTCCGTCACCCTGAGGTGCGAACGAAGCGAGCCTCGAAGGGTGACGTCTTCAGCGCTTCGGCCATCATCCTTCGAGGCGCGCCAACGCAGTCAAGTGTACGCGAGCTGCGCCTACTATAGGCGCGCACCTCAGGATGACGGGATGTAGGTAACGATGAGGAGTTGCGCGTGAATAAATTCGGTGTCGGTCAGCCCGTGCCGCGGGTCGAAGATCCGCGATTCATCACCGGCCGCGGCCGCTATGTCGATGACCTCGAACTGCCGCAGCAGTGCTACGGCGTGGTGGTCATGTCGCCGCACGCGCACGCCCGCATCAAGCGCGTCGATACCGCGAAGGCGAAAGCCGCGCCCGGCGTGCTCGCGGTCCTCACCGGCGCGGATGTGGTCGCCGACAAACTCGGCGCTCTGGCGCCGCCGATGCCGGAGGACATGGGCGGCCCCAAGGGATTCCGCACGCTGCGCGCGATCCTCGAAAGCGCCAAGGTTCGCGCAGTCGGTGATCGCGTCGCCTTCGTGGTTGCCGAGACCTACGCGCAGGCGCGTGACGCCGCCGAGCTGATTGAAATTGAGTACGAGCCGCTGCCTGCGGTCATCGGGGTGGAGGACGCAGTCAAGCCGGGCGCGCCGGCGGTGTGGGACGAGCAACCGAACAACATCGCGTTCACGCTGATAATGGGCAACAAGGACGCGACCGACGCCGCCTTCGCCAAGGCCCGGCACGTGGTGTCGCTCAAGCTCAACAACAATCGCATCACCGCGAATTCGATCGAGCCGCGCGCCGCAATCGGCCATTATCATCCGGACAGCGACAGCTACACGCTCTATTCGACCTCGCAGAATCCGCACGGCACGCGCTCGGCGGTTGCGGGGCAAGTCTTGAAGATTCCCGAGACCAAGCTTCGCGTCATTTCGCCCGATGTCGGCGGCGGCTTCGGCATGAAGTTCGGCGGCTACCCCGAAGATGCGCTGGTGGTGTGGGCGTCGCGCCGCGTCGGCGGCCGACCGGTTAAATGGGTTTCGAGCCGTTCCGAAGCCTTGCTGGGGGATTCGCAAGGCCGCGACCAGATTGTCACCGGTGAGCTTGCGCTCGACGAGCACGGCAAAATCCTAGGGCTCCGCGTCAGCGCGCTGCACGCCATGGGTTCGCACGTGTTCGGCGCGTCGATGGTGGTGCCGCTCTTCGCCATGCGGCTTTCGCCCGGCGTTTATCAGGTCCCCGCGGTTCATGCCGTCGGCAAAGCGGTGCTCGCCAATACCATTCCGCTTGCGCCCTATCGCGGCGCCGGTCGGCCCGAGGCGACATTCCTGATCGAAATGCTGATCGACCGCGCCGCGCGCGTCCTGAAAATCGATCCGGTGGAAATCCGGCGGCGCAATTACATTCCGGCCGCGGCGATGCCGCACAAGCTGCAAACCGGCATCACCTACGACAGCGGCGATTTCGTCCATGTCATGGACGAGTGCCTCAAGCTCGCCGACTGGAACGGATTCGGCAAACGCGCCGCCGAATCGAAAAAGCGCGGCAAGCTGCGCGGCCGCGGCATCGGCTATTTCCTGGAAGAAGCCGCCGTGTTCAACGACCGCATGGTGCTGCGCTTCGATCCAAGCGGCATGCTCACCATTCTCGCCGGCACCCATTCGCACGGCCAGGGCCATCAGACCGTCTATATGCAGATGGTGAGCGAATGGCTCGGCGTGCCGTTCGACAATATCCGCTTCATCCAGGGCGACACCGACGCGGTGCCGATGGGCCGCGGCACCTACGGTTCGCGCAGCATGCATATCGGCGGCAATGCGCTCAAACGCGCGGCAGATGCCATCATCGAAAAAGCAAAGCCGATGGCGGCCACGATGCTGGAAGCCGCTGCCGGCGACCTCGAGTTCAAAGACGGCACCTTCCGCATCGTCGGCACCGACCGGGCCTTGCCGCTGACCGAGGTCGCCAAGGCGTTCTACCGCCCCGTGATGCTACCGCCGCAGTTCGACGTCGGGCTGGAAGCCTCCGGTACCTTCGCCGCCGAGCCGCCGAACTATCCGAACGGCTGTCACGTCTGCGAAGTTGAAATCGATCCGGAGACAGGCGCGGTCACGCTCGATCGTTATGCCGCGGTCGACGACGTCGGCAAGGTGATGAATCGGCTGCTCTGCGAAGGCCAGATCCACGGCGGCGTCGCGCAAGGGGCGGGGCAGGCGCTGATGGAGGCGATCGTGTTCGATTCGTCAGGTCAGCTCCTCACCGGCAGTTTCCAGGACTACGCCATGCCGCGCGCCGACGATCTGCCGGAACTGGTTTCTGAGCTGACCGAAGTGCCGGCCAAGACCAATCCGCTCGGCGTCAAGGGCGCGGGCGAAGCCGGCGCCACCGGCGCGCCACCGGCGATCATGAGCGCCATACTCAATGCGCTAGCGCCGCTCGGCATCGAGCACATCGACATGCCGGCGACGCCGAGCCACGTCTGGGCGGCGATGAAGGCGCGCGCAAGCCAAGTCGCGGCGGAATGATGCGACATGAGTGAGGCGCCAAACCTGTTTGCTGACGGCAAGGCCTATGAGCGGCTAATGGGCCGCTGGAGCCGGCTTGCCGGCGAGAAATTTCTCGACTGGCTTGATACGCCGAAAAATCTGCAATGGCTCGACGTCGGCTGCGGCAATGGCGCCTTCACCGAAGTGTTGATCGCGCGATGCTCCCCGGCTTCTGTCGTTGGCGTCGATCCATCCGAAGGCCAGCTCGCTTATGCCCGAGGCAGGCCAGGAACAAAGCGCGCGCAATTTCGCGTCTCCGACGCGCAGGCCTTGCCGTTTCCTGACAATAGTTTCGACGCTGGGGCCATGGCGCTGGTCATCGTCTTTATTCCTGACCCGGTCAAAGCCACGCGCGAACTGGCGCGCGTGGTGCGGCCCGGCGGTGTCGTCGCCACTTATATGTGGGAATTTCCCGATGGTTTCCCGCTGGCGCCCTTGGCGGCGGCCATGAAGGATTTGGGTCTGACGCCGCCGGAGCGGCCGAATGTTCAGGCTTCGGGGCGCGATGCCATGCGCGCGATCTGGAAAGAAGGCGGGCTCGCCGCGGTCGAGACCGGGGTGATCCGCATTCGCGTCAGCTTTTCCAGTTTTGACGATTTCTGGGATTCCAATACCGTGGCGGTCGGTCCGTCCGGCAAAGCACTGTCCGAGCTTTCGCCGAGTTCGCGCGAGCAATTAAAAACGCGGCTGCGCGAGTGGCTGCCGATCGCCGCGGACGGATCGATTGCTTATGAGGCCTTCGCCAACGCGGTGAAGGGCGTCGTTTCCTGAGCGTTCGCGTTGAAGCTCTCGGCGGCTCGGAAATACAGTTAAAAGCAACAGCGGCACCGCAAACTGCTGATAACCGCGGCAAACGGCCGGTTGCGCCGGACCCGCCCGCCGCCTATATTCCATCAGCTTTTCCAGTCATCGTTGATGACGTGAGTGGCTTCGCCCAGGGGCGGGCGGAGCACAGAGGAGATTTACCTATGGTCACGCCTTTGATGCCGAAAGCAACCGCCGTGTGGCTGGTCGAAAACACCTCGCTGTCGTTCGATCAGATCGCCGAACTGTGTCATCTGCATCCGCTCGAGGTCAAAGCGATTGCCGACGGCGACGCGGCGCAGGGCATCAAGGGTCTCGATCCGATCCTCACCGGGCAGTTGACACGCGAGGAGATCAAGGCGGCGGAGGCCGATCCCAATCACCGGCTGCACATTGCCGAGCCAAAGGTGCGCTTGCCCGAGGCCAAGCCGAAGAAGGGGCCGCGCTACACGCCGGTGTCGCGCCGTCAGGACCGGCCCAACGCGATCCTCTGGCTCGTGCGCAACCACCCCGAGCTTAAGGACAGCCAGATCATGCGGCTCGTGGGCACCACCAAATCGACCATTGGGGCGATCCGCGAACGCACGCACTGGAATTCGGCGAATTTGACGCCGCTCGATCCGGTGACGCTCGGACTTTGCTCGCAGATCGACCTCGATCTCGAAGTGCAACGGGCGGCGAAGGAAAAGCCGGCGCCTGTGCAGGAGCCGGGCGCGACGCTGTTGCCAGCTTCGGTCACCACCGCGCCGAAAGAAGAGCCCGAGCCAGAGGCGGAAAAAAAGCCGAGCGAGGAGCTCAATGTCGAGGCGGTATTCGCCAAGCTCAAACAGCTCGGCGGCGGCCAAAAGAGCGAGTAAATCGTCATTGCGGCATCGTGTCCCGGGCGCAGCGCGGCACGAAGTGATGCGCTGCTAAACTGGGACCTTCGCGTGCTCGGAGTTTGGGACGATCCCGGATCTGCGGTGCACCGCTATGCGCTGCACGGTGTCCGGGAAACGCGCGTTCTTTCTAGCTACCCCCGATCATTGCGCAGCACGACGCAGGCGCCGCCGGTGGCGATCAGCTTCTGGCAGAACTTCTCGAGGTAAGCGCGATCGTCGTCGGCGATACGGATGTTGTAGCGCATGGCGAAGCCTAATCCGATGCCGCGGCTTCTTATCACGATCGGCTCGCGATCGCCGATCAGGCCTGCGTATTGTTTCTGAATCGTCCGATACGTCGCCCAGGCCTTGCTCTCCGACCAATTGGCGGTGAGCTGCATGCCCCAGCGCGGCACATAGGCCGCCATGCGCTGCGCCTCTTCTTTCGGCGCCAGGATGAGATTGGCGAGCCTTGTGCACGGCACGCCTTGCGGGATCGTCGTCTCGGAAGTTTTTGGCGGGTTGGCCGAGGCCCATTCGTCCGCGGTCCAGCCGGTGATGATGGCGACGTAATTGCGCGTCTCGCCCGGCAGCGGCCGATGGCTGGTAAGCCAGGCGGCAACGCGCCCGGGCCCCGCATTATAGGCCGCGGCGGCGAGCCCGAGATTGCCGAAGCGCGATTTCAGATCCCGCAGATAGCGCGCCGAATTCTTCAGTGCCTCGATCGGATCGAACGGATCGATGAGGCCGCGATAGTCGGCGGTCGCCGGCATGAACTGGGCGATGCCTTGCGCGCCTTTGTTGCTCACCGCGCGCGCATTGAAACGGCTTTCCTGCCAGATCACCCGGGCGAAGAACTCGACCGGAAGTTCGTTCTCGGCCGCGTCCTGTTCGAGCGCGCGGCAGATATCGTCGGGAGTGGGAGGATTTGATGCAGCCGCCGGATTTGCTGGCGGAGTTGCATTTGGCGCGGCCGGCGCACCCGCGTTTGGCGCCGCGGGCGGCGCGTTTGGCTGCTGCGCATTTTGCGGCTGCGCGTTGGCAAGCCCGGCCCACAGCGCGGCGGCGATCACAAAAAGGAAGACCCTCGCAACAGCCATTCCCGTCTAACGCACAAGCGCACCATTGGTGCGATGCCTACCTGACCGCGGCGTCCGCTCCCTTTGCTTTGAGCGCGGTGCCGATCTCGTCGAGGATCGCCGGATCGTCGATGGTGGCAGGCATCTGCCAGGTCTCGCCGTCGGCGATCTTCTTCATGGTGCCGCGCAGGATCTTGCCGGAGCGGGTTTTCGGCAGCCGCGCCACGGTGATCGCGATTTTGAATGCCGCCACCGGGCCGATTTTTTCGCGAATGAGCGCGACGCATTCTTTCTCGATCTCGCCGGGCGGGCGGTTCACGCCGGATTTGAGCACGATGAAGCCGCACGGCACCTCGCCCTTGAGCTGATCCTTGACACCGAGCACAGCGCACTCGGCGACGTCGGGATGCGACGCCAGCACTTCCTCCATGCCGCCGGTGGAGAGCCGGTGGCCGGCGACATTGATGATGTCGTCGGTGCGGCCCATCACGAAAATGTAGCCGTCCTCGTCCTTGAATCCGGCATCGGCGGTTTTGTAATAGCCCGGAAATTCGTCAAGATAGCTCTCGCGCATGCGCGCGTCCGCCTGCCATAGCGTCGGCATGCAGGCCGGCGGCAGCGGCAGCTTGATCACGATCGATCCCATCTTGCGAGGCGGCAGTTCGTGGCAGCTTTCGTCGACGATGCGGATGTCGTAACCGGGCATCGCCACAGTCGGCGAGCCGTGTTTGACGGGCAGCATGCCGAGGCCCACCGGATTGCCGGCAATGGCCCAGCCGGTTTCGGTCTGCCACCAATGGTCGATCACCGGAACGTTGAGGAGCTTCTCTGCCCAGATCAGCGTATCGGGATCGGCGCGCTCGCCGGCGAGAAACAGGGTGCGGAATTTTTCAAGGTCGTATTGCGCCAACAGCTTGCCTTGCGGGTCTTCTTTCTTGATGGCGCGGAACGCCGTCGGCGCGGTGAACATCGCCGCGCAGCCGTGCTCCGCAATCACGCGCCAGAACGCGCCGGCATCCGGCGTGCCGACTGGCTTGCCCTCGTAGAGGATCGACGTGCAGCCATGAAGGAGCGGCGCATAGACGATGTAGGAATGTCCCACCACCCAACCTACGTCTGAGGCGGCCCAGTACACTTCGCCGGGCTCGACACCATAGAGATTTTTCATCGACCATTCGAGCGCGACCATGTGGCCGCCATTGTCACGCACTACGCCCTTCGGCCGGCCGGTCGTGCCGGATGTATAGAGAATGTAGAGCGGATCGGTCGCTTCCACCGGCACGCAATCGAACGCGGAGCGAGCATGGACGAGCGCGTGATCGCGCATTTGCGCCCAGTCGCGGTCGCGGCTTTCGATGAGTGTCGCTTGCGCCTGCACCCGCTGCAGGATCAGGCAGGTTTGCGGCTTGTGGGCGGCGAGCGTGATCGCCTCGTCGAGCAGCGGTTTGTATTGCACGACACGCCCCGGCTCGAGCCCGCAGCTGGCCGACAAGATGACTTTTGGCGTGCAGTCGTCGATGCGGGTAGCGAGTTCGCGCGCGGCAAAGCCGCCAAACACGACGGAGTGAATGGCGCCGATGCGCGCGCAAGCGAGCATCGCGATCAACGCCTCGGGCACCATCGGCATATAGATGATAACGCGGTCACCCTTGCCGACGCCGAGGTCGCGCAGCATGCCGCCGAGCACTTGCGTCTCGGTCAACAGCCGATGATAGGTCAGTGTGCGCTTTAAGCCGGCGAGCGGTGAATCGTAGATGATCGCGGGCTGTTCGCCGCGTCCGGCATTGACGTGGCGGTCGACCGCATTGAAGCAGGTATTGCAGACGCCGCCGACAAACCAGCGGCCGTAAACTCCGGCGCCAGGATCGAAAACTTTCTTCGGCTTCTCGAACCAGTCTATGTCGTCGGCCGCCTCGCCCCAAAATCCGAACGGGTCGCGCTGCCAGCGTGCATAAATTTCGTGGTAGCGACTTGTGCGGATGTCCATGGCGGTGCCTCCATGGCTATCATTTCTTTAGACTATACGCCTGCCAAGCCAGCGCGAACAGCAATCAGCGGGCGGGCGGCAAAAAGCGACTATTTGCCTTCGCCTTTGCCTATTCGCTCGGCGCGATCTTTTCGCTAGGCTCGGCTCGACAGCAAACAGTCGTCGGGGAGCGAAAACATGGCGAGTCCCTACGATACCGACCTCGATCGCAATCCGGCGAATTTCCAGCCGCTGACGCCGTTGTCGTTTCTCGCGCGCGCCGCCGCGGTCTATCCCGATCATCCCGCCGTCATGCACGGCTCGCGCAGTTTCACCTATCGTGAATTTTATGCGCGGGCGAGACGCCTCGCGTCGGCGCTGGCCCGCCGCGGCATCAAGCGCGGCGACACGGTGGCCGTCGTGCTGGCCAATACGCCGGCGATGCTGGAAGCGCATTACGCCGTCGCGATGGCCGGCGGCGTGCTCAACACCATCAACACGCGGCTCGATGCGACGATCATTGCTTTCACGCTCGACCATGGCGACGCCAAGGTGCTGATCACTGACCGAGAATTTTCGCGGGTGGTCAAAGAGGCCCTTGCCGCCTGCAAGAACAAGCCGCTGGTGATCGATTACGACGATCCGGAATTTATCGGCGCCGGCGAGCGCCTCGGCGAAATCGAATACGAAGATTTCCTGTGCGGCGGCGATCCCAATTTTGTCTGGCTGATGCCGGGAGACGAATGGGACGCGATCTCGCTCAACTATACTTCGGGCACCACCGGCGATCCCAAAGGCGTCGTCTACCATCACCGCGGCGCTTATCTGTTGGCGATGGCGAATGTCATCACCTGCGGCATGGGCAAGCATCCGGTTTATCTGTGGACGCTGCCGATGTTCCATTGCAACGGCTGGTGCTTCACCTGGACGCTGTCCGTGGTCGCCGGCACCCATGTCTGCCTGCGCGCGGTGCGCGCGCCGGCAATGTACGACGCCATTGTTACGCACAAGGTCACGCATCTGTGCGGCGCGCCGATCGTGATGTCGACGCTGCTCAATGCCCCGGCGCATGAGAAAAAGCCGCTGCCGCACGTCGTGCAATTCGCGACCGCCGCGGCGCCGCCGCCGGAGGCGGTGCTGGCGGCCATGAAGGCGGCCGGCTTCAACGTCACGCATCTTTACGGCTTGACCGAAACCTATGGACCTGCCGCCATCAACGATTGGCATCGCGAATGGGAGGCGCTGAATTCGTCCGATCAGGCCGCCAGGAAAGCGCGCCAGGGCGTCGCCTATCCGGTGCTGGAAGCGCTCGATGTGATCGATCCGGAGACCATGCGGGCGGTGCCGCGCGACGGCGAAACATTGGGCGAGGTGATGTTCCGCGGCAATGTGGTGATGAAAGGCTATTTAAAAAACAAATCGGCGAGCGCGGCGGCCTTTGCCGGCGGCTGGTTTCATTCCGGCGATCTCGGCGTCATGCATCCGGACGGCTATATCCAGCTCAAAGATCGTTCCAAGGACATCATCATTTCCGGCGGCGAAAACATCTCTTCCATCGAAGTCGAGGACGCGCTGTACAAACATCCGGCTGTCCAGGTGGTCGCGGTGGTCGCCAAGCCGGATGAAAAATGGGGCGAGACGCCATGCGCGGTCGTCGAGCTCAAGCCGGGCACCACCGCCAGCGCCGATGAGCTGATCGCCTGGTGCAAGAAAAATCTCGCCTCGTACAAATGCCCGCGTCACGTCTTGTTTGCCGAAATTCCGAAGACGAGCACCGGCAAGCTGCAAAAGTTCAAGCTGCGGGAGATGGTGAAGGCGATGTGAGGCGTGTTCGGCAAGTCGACTCACGCCATTGGCTTTTTACAATTCCGGTTAAAACGTGAATGCCCGGCGCGAAGCCGGGCATGACTACTACCTCGCCGCGCTAGCGCAGGCGGCGCAACGATTGTCTCTCACTCTAGGAAACTTAGTGGACGAGCGTGTCCTGTCTTAGTCGGGCGATCTCGTCTTTGACGTGCAATTTTTTACGTTTCAGTTCGGCAATGTGGAGGTCGTCGATCGAAGGGTGGGTGAGTGCTTCTGCGATTTCCTGTTCAAGCGCTTGGTGTCGTTTTTCAAGTTCCGCAAGATGCGATTCAATCGCCATGTGGCATGCCTCCTTGCAGATGGCCAGTTCCGATCGTTCCTACACCCTGACAATCGGATTTAAGGATACTCCGATTTTGCCTTTTCGAAAATCCCCGCTGGCGTAGTTGCGGCGGACTTGTGGGCGATTGGCCAAAACGCGATAATCGCTCGTCACTTAGGTGCAGTCAGGTGCAAGACCCGGCGACTTGTCGGCCGAAAAACCGCGCTTGGTAGGCTCGGCGCGACCAAGGCAGCAATGACGCAAGAGGAAGAACGCGAGCTTCGGGCGCAGCTGGCGCGCCTGCAGCAGGAGCATCGCGACCTCGATGCCGCGATTGCGGCGCTGCAGGATTCGCCCGGATCAGACCTCATCCAGGTGCAGCGCCTGAAAAAGCGCAAATTACAGCTGCGCGACCGCATCACTTTTATCGAGGATCAGCTCACGCCCGACATCATTGCGTGAGTGCTGCTATCGGCATCGGTGCGGCAATTTCGCCTTTGCGAAATGCAAAATTGATCAGAGGCTAACCGATGGCTCGATTCGGTCACGAAAATGCGATCCGGCTTTGCGGGCCGTTATGACAAAGTTTTGATGTGGAACTGAAGATTGCGCACGGTCGAGCGCCGCTTGTGCAAAAAGTCGCATGGCGCCGCAATAAGCCTGATGGCGGGGCAGGATAGACGCCGCAGAAGGCGCCAAAGATGGCTGCATTCTGACCGGGCCATTCAGTGTGCATTCACCAATAAATGGGATTTTAGAGCCGACAGTCGCAATCTGGGATTGCGAGCGAAACGTGAGGTGAAGTCATGAAAAGAATACTGACCGCCCTCGTAGCTGCCGCTACCCTCGCCGGCGCAGCGCTGGCAACCTCGGCGCCTGCGGAAGCGCGTTGGGGCTGGGGCTGGGGCCTTGGCGGCTTTGCGCTCGGGGCCGCAGTCGGCAGTGCACTGGCGGCGCCGTACTACTACCCATACGGCTACTATGGCTATTACGCGCCCTATCCCTATCCGCCGCCCTGCGTGTGGCGCCGGGTATGGAACGGCTACGCTTGGGTTCGCGCCTGTGTCTGACCGACCAGTCGCGTAAGCCAAGCGGTGGAAAACAGTTGAGGCGTTTTCTTGGCGGAAACGCCTCGCACTTGCGAATGGTGGCGATTTTCGGCACCTAACTTCCGCCAAACCTAACTTCCGCCAAAGAGTGGCTCTTGAGTTTCGGCGGGTTTGACGCGAGTTCGGGGGTTTCGGGGACTTCCGCCTATCCACATTCGAGATCGGCACCCGGCCGATCACATGAGGAAAACACATGCATAAGTCGCTTGTGGGCCTCGCCGCGGCTGCGGCGTTGGGCTTCGCTGTGGTGGCCGCGCCGGCGCCAGCAAACGCGGGCTGCTACGGCTGCGCAGTCGGCGCTGGAATCATCGGTGGCGTTGCTGCGGGCGCGATTATCGGCAGCGCCATCGCCAATAGTCCGCCCCCGCCGCCGCCGGCCTACTATTATCCGCCGCCGCCGCCCGCAGCCGGCTATTATCCGGCTCCAGGCCCGGGCTATGCCGCGCTGGCGCCCGGTTGCTACTGGGGCAAGCGCCAGGTTTGGGTGGAAGGCTACGGCTACCGCTGGCGAACCGTGCAAATCTGCCAGTAACGAGGAAATCTGCCAGTAACAAGGCTGCGCCTGAGCGCGGTAGCGCTTTGAATTTGGACCGGCCGGCTTGAACCATCCGGCCGGTCTTTCCATGCGATGGACCTGTCGAATGTGGGCGTGCGGCTTTAGGGCGCCGACCGGATTCGTCAGTCCAGCTTGCCCCGTGCGACGATGCCGATAGACGCCACGACAAAGGTGAGTATGCCGCTACGTTGGCGCGTAACGGCGATGTCCAAGAGTTTGCTGGGGCGGCTCTGGCACAAGAAATCGCGCACACGATCCGGCTCGCGCACAATGCTGGCACTTGGTTGGACTGCCGTCATCGCGTTGTGTGTCTACGCGGCGCTGGCGACGATGATCTATCTCACGCAGCGCTCGTTGATGTATTTCCCCGACACCGTCCACGTGCTTCCCGCGGCGGCAGGGTTGCCCGAAGCCGAAGAAGTGCCGCTCACTGCGGCCGACGGCGTCCGCATCGCCGCCTGGCACGTGGCGCCGCGCGACGGTAAACCGGTGATCCTGTACTTCCACGGCAATGGCGGCGCGCTGCGCTTTCGCGTTGAGCGCTTCCGCAGGCTTATCGCTGACGGGATCGGGCTCCTCGCACTGGAATATCGCGGCTACGGTGGCTTGGCCGGCAGTCCGAGCGAAGAGGGGCTGATTGCCGACGCCCAAGCTGCCTATCGCTTTGCCGCCGCGCGTTACCCGGCGCAACAACTCGTCTTGTGGGGCGAGTCGCTCGGCTCAGGCATTGCGATTGCCATTGCCGCAGAGCGGCCGGTGGGCCGCGTCATTCTCGAAGCGCCGTTCACATCGGCGGTGGCGGTCGGCGCCCAGCATTACTGGTATCTGCCGGTGTCGCTGTTGATGAAGGATCAGTTCCGGTCCGACGCGCGCATCGGCAAAGTCACGGCGCCGGTGATGATCATGCACGGCGTGCACGACCGCGTCGTTCCTTACGCGATGGGCGAAAAATTATTTGATCTCGCCAACCAGCCAAAACACTTTGTGCGTTTTCTCGACGGCGGTCACGAAGATCTCGACGCCAACGGGGCGCTTGATGCGGTCGGGCGTTTTCTCGCGGGCGATCTCGATTAGAATCTCGCAGCGACGCAAACGTCACTGCGGGACTGTCATCAATTCCAGCACGTGCCCGTTCGGATCGCGAAAATAGAAGCCGCGGCCGCCGCCCCAATTGTTGAGCTTGCCGTCTTTGAGGCTCCACGGCGCGCTGCCGAACACGATCTTGGCCTTTTTGACCCGGCCAAGAATGGCGTCGAACTCGCGATCGGTGACCTGGAAAGCGAGATGATGGCTGTCGAAATCGGAGTCATCATCGAACAGTAAGGTCAGTTCCTTGTTCACCCGTACCGGCGCGAAGTGTCCGGTGCGCGCACGCTTTAACCCGAAAATCTGGGCGAAGAATTTTGCCGCGACCACCTTGTCGCGCGCCGGCACGATGGTGTGGTTGAGCGTAATGGTCATGATGGCTCCTTCGGCGCCTCCTTTCGGTGCGTGATGCCTTAATGAAACGCTCAAAACGTCGGATAGGTCTGTCCGACCTTGCCGCCGACCCGGGCGAAGCCCTCCTTGGCGGGCTGGTACTTGTCGTTGATATTGAGCGCCTTGGCGTACGAACCTGCGGCCTTGTCCTTCTGTCCCAGCCGCTCATAGGCAAGCCCGCGGCTGGTCCAAGCGCGCAAATTCAGCGGATCTATCTGCACCGCCTCGTCGAGATCGCTGGCCGCCGATTTGGTATCGCCGAGCGCCAGATAGCTGAGCGCGCGCGCCACGTAGGGCTCGGTCTTTTTGTTGGCAAGCCCCACTGCACTCGAGAAATCATCGATCGCGAGAGCGTGCTGGCGCTGGCTCTGATACAGGAGCCCGCGATTGTAATAAGCCTCGGGATTTTCCGGCTGCAGCCCGATTGCTTTGTTGAAATCCTCAAGCGCCTGGTTGTTGCGTCCTTGCTCGCGGTAGACGATGCCGCGGCCGACATGGGCTGCCGCGTAAGAGGGATCGATCGCCAGCGCCTTGTTCTCATCCGCGAGCGCCTGATCGAGCTTGTTGATCCGGCGGTACACGAGCGCGCGATTGGCATAGGCCTGCGCGTAATTCGGATCGAGGCTGATCGCCTTATTGAAGTCGGCCAGCGCCTGCTCGGGCCGCCCGGATTCGCCATAGACCGAGCCGCGCATATTGTAGGCCTGTGGATCGTCCGGATGCGCGGCAATGACCTCGCTGAGCGAAGCGACATTGGATTGCGGTCCGGGATAAAGCGGCTTGTCCTGGTCGGAGGCGCCCGGACTGCCGGGAGTTGCGCAGCCGGCGAGCGCGAACAAAATGACGGGCAGCAGTACGAGCTGCACCGTCACGCGGGGCCTCGACTTCGCCGGTTTGCCGCCCATCACGGCGCAACGATAACAGCCCGCACCGGCAAAAACCCGCCACGGCGGGACGATCGTGCAGTCCGATTTTCCGCGGCCGAGCGAGGACATGGCGAGACAAACATGACAAAAAAGCCAGAGCCTTATCGATACTGAGTCAAATCAGGATCGATAAGGCTCTGCCGCAGGAAAAAGCAAAGTCCGTCGCTGGTTAGCCGAACCGCGGCGCCCGCGGTAGACCCGATCTGGCGCCTCCGGCGGTGGGGGCGGGCTTGGCCTTCATCGGCAGCAGGCCTTCGCGCTGCAATCGCTTGCGGGCCAGTTTGCGGGCCCGGCGGATCGCTTCGGCCTTCTCCCGCGCTTTCCTTTCCGATGGTTTCTCGTAATGGCCGCGCAGCTTCATTTCCCGGAAAATGCCCTCGCGCTGCATCTTCTTTTTCAGCGCCTTGAGGGCCTGGTCGACGTTGTTGTCACGGACAAGAACCTGCACGCGTGCTCCTCTTGGATTCGGTTCTGGGATTGCTTGATGCCGCGCGGCCAAAGGCCTGCGTCACCTTGGCGCGGGCTGTAGCAGAACAGCGCCAAAAAGTCCACCGCAGGCGCACTAGTCGTCAAACACGCGCGTGACGTGGCCCATCTTGCGGCCGGGACGGATCGCCGTTTTGCCGTAGAGATGCACGGCAACCCCGGGCAAATTGAGATAACGCCGGTAATCTTCGACCTCGCGGCCGATCAGGTTCGTCATCTCGACGCGACCGCGGCGAACCGGCTTGGCGAGCGGCCAGCCTGCTACCGCCCGGATATGCTGCTCGAATTGCGACACCGACGCCCCGTCGAGCGTCCAATGTCCGGAATTGTGCACCCGCGGTGCGATTTCATTGACCAAGAGCTCACCCTCGCGCAGCACGAACATTTCGACGGCAAGCACGCCGACATAGCCAAACTTCTGAGCGATGATTTCGGCAATGCGCCGTGCCTGCACCGCGTCCTGTTGCGAAAGCGTTGCCGGCACCCGCGATGTCTTCAAGATATGGTCGCGGTGCTCGTTCTCGGTCACGTCGAAACATTCCACGACGCCGGCATGGCCCCGCGCTGCCACAACCGAGACTTCGCGCTGGAACGGTATGAATGCTTCCAGGATGCAGGGCTGGGCGCCGGCCTCGCGCCAGGCGGCCTCGGGATCGGTGCCGTTTTTGATTGTGACTTGGCCTTTGCCGTCATAGCCGAAGCGGCGGGTCTTAAGCACCGCGGGCCGACTGATGCGCTTGACCGCGGCCTTCAGTTCGGCGGGGGAGGAGACTTCGGCGAAGGCCGCGGTTGGGATGCCAAGGTTCGTGACGAAGTTCTTCTCGACGAGGCGGTCCTGCGTCGTCGCCAGGATCGCCGGGTCCGGCAGGACCGGAACGCGCGCGGCGAGAAAAGCAGCGGTCTCGGCGGGGACGTTTTCGAATTCGTAGGTAACGACATCGACGTCCGCCGCAAATCGATCCAGCGCCTCGGTATCGGTGTAATCCGCGCAAGTGACACGATGCACGACGTCAAAGGCCGGCAAGTCCGGACTCGGCGCGAAAACATGACATCTGAAACCGAGCCGCGCGGCGGCGAGCGCCAGCATGCGGCCAAGCTGTCCACCGCCGAGGATGCCGATGGTCGCCTCGGGCTCGAGCGCAGGCGCGGCTGCGGTCACGCGATATCCTTCGGCACCTCGGGTACACCCGCGGTCTGCGCCGCCCGCCAGGCTTCGAGCCGCCGCGCCAATGCCGCGTCGTTGAGCGCGAGCACGCTGGCGGCGAGCAGCGCCGCGTTGATCGCGCCGGCCTGGCCGATCGCGAGCGTGCCGACCGGCACGCCGGGGGGCATTTGCACGATCGAGTACAGCGAATCTTGTCCAGACAGCGCCTTGGACTCGATCGGCACGCCGAATACTGGCAAGCTGCTGAGCGAAGCGGTCATGCCCGGCAGATGCGCGGCGCCGCCGGCGCCGGCGATGATCACCTTGAAGCCTTCTGCTTTGGCGCCTTTGGCGAAGGCGTATAACCGCTCCGGCGTGCGATGGGCCGAAACAATGAGCGTCTGGTAGCCGATTTGCAGCGCGTCGAGGGTCTCGGCGGCGCGCTTCATCGTCTGCCAGTCAGACTGGCTGCCCATGATAATGGCGACGGATTTTGCTTCCGAAGGCGCCACGATTGAAAAACCCCTGCGCGAAGGAAGCGCCGGATTATAGGCCCGCGCGTTGGACTAGCAAG
This sequence comes from uncultured Alphaproteobacteria bacterium, assembly GCA_963816295.1. Lineage (GTDB taxonomy): Bacteria > Pseudomonadota > Alphaproteobacteria > Rhizobiales > Xanthobacteraceae > BOG-931. The sequence continues at coordinate 87,444 of CAWFJS010000003.1, forward strand.
GCGGCCAACCTTATCTAATTTACGGAAACTGTGCGATTTCGGGCAGGGTTAACGTTTTGGCTGGACGCGATCCTGAACAGAGGACCCTGCGCCGATGGAGATAAGCCAATATCATTACCTACCGCTGGCGCCGAGCTTCTTTGCAATCCTGGTCGGCATCTTCATCGGCGTTCTGATCCTCCAATCGCTGCGCTACGCCTATGTCAGCCTCGGCATCAGTTCAGGGACGGCGCTGTTTCTCTTGTTTGCCTCGCTGATCGGCAGCGTTTTCAACATCCCAATCGTCCAGCTACCGCCGGAGCCGGTTGTGTCGGACCGCGTCGTCGATTTCTTCGGCATGCAATATGCGGTCCCGGTGGTCACCCATTGGCGCGGCACGGTGATCGCGGTCAATGTCGGCGGCGCGGTGATCCCGACTTTGTTATCGCTCTATCTGCTGTTCGTTCGAAATTTGTGGATCAAGGGCACGATCGCGACGGTGATCGTGGCGCTGGTTCTGCACTGGCTCGCCAATCCGGTCCCTGGGCTCGGCATCGCAGTGCCGGTCTTCGTGCCGGTCATCGCCACCGCCGCGGTCGCGCTGATATTGTCGCGCGAGGACGCCGCACCGCTCGCTTACATTGCCGGCGCGCTCGGCACGCTGATCGGCGCCGATCTGACCAATCTCGACAAAGTGAGCGGGCTCGGCGCGCCGGTAGCTTCGATTGGAGGCGCCGGCACTTTCGACGGCATTTTTCTAACCGGCATTCTGGCCGTCATTCTTGCCAACCTGTTCCCGCACCGGCACGCCCGCGACCCGCAGCCGTGGGCTACCTGACTGGGCCACCTGACCGGGTAACCTAAGCAAACCACTGGACCGACCTTGCCAATCATTTCGGAAGGGTGCGCAATAGCGCCCCGCATTCATAAGGTTCACACAAGCAAGCAATCCATGCAGCAACCGGCCATCGCGCAATTTCACGCCCATATCTATTACGATCCGGCGAACAGCCGCGGCCGCGCCGAGCGGCTGCGTCAACGGGTTGCCAAAGACTTTCCGAAAGCCAAGCTCGGCCGCTGGCACGACGAGCTGGTCGGACCGCATCCCCAATCGATGTTTCAGATCGCTTTTCCCGCCGAGCTGCTTGCGGCGTTTGTGCCGTGGTTGATGCTCAATCGCGATGGTCTTGTCGCGCTCCTACATCCGGAAACCGGCAACGATCTTGCCGACCACACCGCGCATGCCGTCTGGTTCGGCGCAGTCTTGCCGCTGCGGCTTGAGGCCTTCGCCGCACACAAATAAATCGTTATGGGTGATTGCGCGCGGCGATTGTCGAGACCCGCGCGGCCAGCGTACTTTGCCCTCGAAAATAACAGTGGAGGAAAAACCCATGAGAATAACTCTCGCTGCGTTAGGTTTCGCCGCCTCGGTGTCGTCGTCGTCTGCCAAAGCGCGGTAGCAATGCCAATTAGCACCGGCGCCATCCAACAGGCGGCCGCCGCCACTACCGTGCAGCAAGCCCAATATGCCGAACGCCGCCGCGGCGGCACCATTACCAAATGCTATCGTGAATTCGTGGTCGGCAATTACACCTGCCACACGTATCGGACCTGGTAAGACCGCCATCTGTCAGGACCCGAAACGCATTGCCGTGGCGCAAGCCGCGGCAATGCGCTCCAGTATTGCGCCAGAACATTCTTCGTGGCCCGGCCGTTAGGCTGCAAACGAAGCCTGAATGTTCAGGCACGGTCATGCCCAGCCAACGCGATATCGATCGACGCAACGACGCAAGACTTCTCACGCCGCTCTTGTTGATGGCGCTCGTGATCGCGGCGGGTGTTCTGTTCTACGCGCTGATCGGCCATGCCCTAGCCGCGGCCTGAGAAAGCGGATTGCGCACGCAGTTCCATTCCTGCTGTCGCAGAAACCACTGATCACAAGGCGTTTTTGATCGGCGGGAATAGTGCTGTTCCGACGCCGGCAAGAGCGAACCGATCAGCGCGCGGATCGTTGCCTCTGAAAGTGAAAAACGGAGCCGGAACTATGAAAAAACTTCTCTTTGGCGCGGGCCTCGTGATCGCCGCGACATCGGCGGCTGCGGCGCAGGGCTACTATTACGCCACGCCATACGGCTACGGGGTGTACGACACGGGCAATTTCCCGGGCATCTACGCCTATGTAGGCGAGCCGTATGCGGCACCTCCGATCGCCTATGGTTACGACCCTGATGGTACCGCCGGCAATTGGCTGTACTACCGGTCCAGCGGGCCAGGGCGAGGCAACAACGAGGAGTCGACACGATGAACGCCGCAAAGATCATCCTGGCTTTGACTTTGTTCGCAGGGGTGGCGGCGACAAGCTTCGTGACGCCCACGCCAAGCTTCGCGCAGAGCCAGCCAAATTACGGACCGAACTCGCCGGGCGGCGGCGATACCTTCGGCGAGCCGTATAGCGGCACTGCTGCGGCACGACGGAAATCGGGTGGCTGGTAGGCTACCCTTCGAGATAGATTGACTGACCTCAATGTCGGACCAAACCCCCGGTCCTCTCGGATCGGGGGTTTTGTCGCCGGCCTTCCGGCGCGCAATATCGATTTTCTCCTGATCGGGTCGAGCAACCATGACAACGGGGGCGCAGGCGCGGCGGCTGAGCGTCGCAGTGGTCGGGCTTGGCAGCGTCGGCGGCGCCGCCGCCGGTACTCTCGCAGCCGCCGGGCAGCACGATATCGTGGCCTGCACGCGGCAGCCGATCGGGCGGTTTACGCTGGAGCGCGCGGAAGGACCGGTCGAAGCCCCCCTTCGCGTGTTGACCGATCCGGCGCAAGCCAAACCGGTCGATTGGGTGCTCGTTTGCACGAAAACGCATCAGACTGCGGCCGCCGGTCCCTGGCTTGCGCGGCTGTGCACGCCGGTCACGCGCGTCGCAGTTTTGCAGAACGGCATCGATCACGTCGCACGCGTGGCGCCGCTCGCGTGCGGCACCACCATCGTGCCGGTGCTGATTTATTATAACGGCGAGCGCTTAGCTCCGGACCGCGTGCGGATTCGCCATGCCGGCTCCTACGATGTGGTGGTTGCCGATGACGAGCCGGGCCGCGCTTTCGTCGATCTGTTCGAGGGCACGCCGCTTCGCATCATTCGCAGCGGCGATTTCGCAACGCTGGCTTGGCGCAAGCTTCTGATCAATGCGGTTGCCAATCCGATCACTGCCCTGACACTGCAGCGGCAGGCGGTGCTACGTCGTCCGGACGTTCAGGAACTGTGCCGGGGCATTCTCGACGAAGCGGTGGCGGCGGCGCGCGCGGAGGGTGTGAAGCTTGCCGAAGACGAAACCGCGCGCACGATCGCCACGCTCGAAAATTTTTCCGGCGAGCTCGGCACCTCGATGTATTTCGATCGCCTCGCCGGGCGCCGGCTTGAGGTCGAGGCGCTCACTGGCGCGATTGTTGCGGCTGGCGAGCGGCACGGCATGGCGATGCCACTCAATCGCGCGCTGCTCACGCTGTTGCGGGCGATCAATGATGCAACGAGCGCGTAGGCCGCCTTGCAACCTTCGGGCGTGACGCCCGGCACTGCTGACTTTGCATCGCGCCCTGCGGCGCGTCATTATCGGTCAATGCCCCGAGACGATTCGAGAGACTCGCGAGACCGATCGAGAGATTGGCGGGATACGCCGAAGGCGCGGCGCGAGCCCGACGCGCGCGCCGCCGCCGAGAAAGCCTTCAAGGCGGTGACGACCAAGCCGGTCGAAGGCCCATCGAGGGCGGCGCCAGCCGCCTTACCGGGCGGGAAAGAGACAGTGACGCTACGGATCGACCGCGACGTGCTCGACTTTTTCCAGCAAAACGGCCCTGGCTGGCAGGACCGCATCAGTGCGGCGCTGCGCAAGGCGGCAGGGAAGTAGTAGAAGCCGGTCATTTCTAAAGCGAATCGCTCTGGCTTGATTCATCCGCTCGTCCCCGCGTAAAGCGGGGACCCAGCGCGGATTATTGCAGATTTGACTGGCTTATCTGGATTCCCGCTTGCGCGGGAATGAGCGGAAAATTCACCGCGCGGCCGCGGCGACGGCGGCGTGCGGGTTTTCCATATGCGCGATGTTGTTCTTGACCGCCTTCTGCACTTTCTCGAAGGCGCGCACTTCGATCTGGCGCACGCGCTCGCGCGATACGCCGAACTCGTCGGCGAGTTCTTCCAGCGTGATCGGTTCGTCAGCGAGCCGGCGCGCTTCGAAAATCCGGCGCTCGCGGTCATTGAGCACGGTGAGCGCCTCGCCGAGCGCCTTGTGCCGGTTTTCCGACTGTTCGCTTTCGGCCAGCCGGCTTTCCTGGCTGACACCGTCGTCAACCAGCCAATCCATCCATTCACCGGAATCGCCGTCTTCGCGGATCGGCGCGTTGAGCGAAGCATCGCCGCCGAGCCGGCGATTCATGTCGATGACATCCTGCTCGGTCACGCCAAGCCGCTTGGCGATGAGCTTGACCTGATCCGGGCGCATGTCGCCTTCGTCCAGCGCCGAAATCCGGCTCTTGGCCTTGCGCAGGTTGAAGAACAGCTTCTTCTGATTGGCGGTAGTGCCCATCTTCACGAGCGACCACGAGCGCAGGATGTATTCCTGGATCGCGGCCTTGATCCACCACATCGCATAGGTGGCGAGTCGAAATCCCTTGTCGGGCTCGAAGCGCTTGACCGCCTGCATCAGTCCGACATTGCCTTCGGAGATGACTTCCGAGATCGGCAGGCCATAGCCGCGATAGCCCATGGCGATCTTGGCCACGAGCCGCAAATGGCTGGTGACGAGCTTATGCGCGGCGTCGCGGTCGCCGTGCTCGCGCCAGCGCTTGGCCAGCATGAATTCTTCCTGCGGTTCCAGCATCGGGAACCGCCGGATCTCTTCCAGGTACCGGGTGAGGCCGGTTTCGCCCGATAAGATGGGCAGTGCAGCAGTTTGGGCCATGACAGCGCCCTCCATATACAGGCCCCCGCGAAAGCGGCGGGCGGATGGAGCCGTCGCTCTTTGAGCCGACGGCTCCAGTTCCATCATCTCGCACCCGCAACATACACGGTCGAATCAGGCGAGCGGAAGGGAAACGGCATCACTTCGCCGCGATGCCAGCTTGATTTTCGCTCAAATGGCGCTGAAAACCCGCGGAAACCTTACCGACAGACTACTCAGCGCCCGTGCCGGCCCGACTCCCAGCCAGCGCATTATGCAAACGGGCAAGATCAAGCGGTAGTTCCGATCGGAACTCAAGGATTTCGCCGGTTAACGGGTGGTTGAGACGTAAAATATGTGCATGCAGCGCCTGCCTGCCAAGGTCGGCGAGCGCGGCTTGCGCCGCCTGCGGCAAAAGCGCCGCTTTGGTGCGAAAACCGGCCCCGTAGACCGGGTCGCCTAATAGCGGATGTCCGATCGCAGTCAAATGGACCCGAATCTGATGGGTCCGGCCAGTTTCGAGCCGGCAGGCCAAGAGGCTGGCCACCGCCTCCGGTTCATTCGGGCGTTTTTGCTTAACGTGGGCGCGCGCCGGCTTCGCGGCGCGATAGCGCTCCAGCACTTGCCAGAACGTTACGGCGGGGCGCCCGCTCTCGCGCACCGCCATGCGGTCGCGCGCCCGCGGATCGCGGTCGATCGGACGATCGACCCTGCCGTGCTGGCGGTCGGGCGCACCCCAGGCAAAGGCGAGATAGCCGCGCTCGAACGGCGCGCCGCTGCGGCCGTGATCGGCAAATTGCGCCGCCAACGCCGCATGCGCGCGATCGTTTTTCGCAACGACCATCAGGCCGGTCGTGTCCTTATCGAGCCGGTGGACGATGCCGGGCCGGCGCTCGCCACCAATCCCGGAAAGGCTGTCGCCGCAATGGGCGATCAAGGCATTCACCAGCGTTCCGGTCCAGTTGCCGGCGGCCGGATGAACGACCAGGCCGGCCGGCTTGTCGATCACGATCATGTCGTCATCTTCGTAAACGATCTTAAGCGGAATGGGCTCGGGCTCTGGGCGCGCCGGGCGCGGCGGCGGTACGTCAACCTTGATGGCGGCGCCGGAATTGACGCGATGGCTGGGATCGCGGATCGTATGGCCGTCGACCTCGACCGCGCCGGCCTCGATTAGGGTTTTAAGACGCGAGCGCGACAGTTCGACGAGATGGCGGGCCAGCACGCGATCTAATCTTTCGCCGGCCTCATCGGGGGCGACCAGGACGACCGGCGTGGGCGAAGACGATGCCGAGGGGGGTGTCATGAATGTTTCCGGCGCGCGGCGACACGCCAATCTATCAATCGCGGGCGAGCCCGCCGAGTCCGCGGCGGCGCAAGTGGTGGCCCGCGCGCGGGTCATCATGTTGATCTCGGCACTCACCACGGCGCTCGCGATCGCCGCGGTGGTCACCGTGATCGGCTATCGGATGTTTGGCGGGAGCGGCCCCATGGTCGCAACCGACGATATTATTTCGCTGCCCAAAGGCGCGCGCTTGATCTCGAGCTCGGCGTCGGCCGGCCGCCTTGCCGTGCTGATCGAAGTCGACGGCGTCAGCGAATTGCGAACCTTCGACATCAAGACGCTCAAGCAGACCGGCCGGCTACGCTTTACCCGCGAGCCTTAACCGCACTGAATGCGGCAAGCCTCTCGGCTTGCGCCGCCGCAGTATCGCGGCTATTTCGAATTGGTCGCTCCCTTCGTCTAGCGGCCCAGGACGTCGCCCTCTCACGGCGAAAACAGGGGTTCGAGTCCCCTAGGGAGCGCCATTAGTTTCAAAGGCTTAGTTTTTGACAAAGTCACTTGTGTCCCGTTTGTGTCCCGTCCAGCCGAGCTTGAACCCCACACCGGAAAAGGCGCCTGGGCGAGCGCAACCATCGGAGCTGGTATCTCTAGGCCAATTGTCTTGGCAGCCTTTAAATTAATCACGAACAGATAGCGGGGTGGCTCCTCAGAAAGGCAGATCGGCAGGGTTTGCGCCTCCTTTGATAATCCGATCAATCAATGACGCAGCGTGATTTTTCCAATCCTCCGAACAGCCGGTACCGAACAAAACCCGTTGGCGATCGTTCTCGAAACGGGAGATTTGAATGACGGAGGCACACCGCGATCCGAAACTCGGCCTCGATCCGCGGTATTTTCCGACCGGCGCCGTAATCGAGCGACCGGCTGCCGAGCGTCCGAAGCATGAAACAGTAGATGGCGTTATCGAGTGGCTCGCTGGGCCCGCCCAGCATATTCCATCGCTGGGTGACGAATTCGACGAATTCGCCTGGCGGCTGCTGGCGGCCGGCCTTCCACTGCTACGAACCACTCTTCAACTGCGCACACTGCACCCGCAATACCTCGGGGCAAACTTTGTCTGGTGGCGCACCACCGGCCGCACTGTGCTCACTTTCGTTAAGCATGAAGTACGCGATTTGTTCGGTCACGAAGATAATCCAGTCCAAAGGGTTCTGGTGGGCGGAAAAACGCTGCGACGGCGCATTGACGTCCCTGATGACGAGCTGGATTTTCCGATACTTCATGATCTCAAGGTCGAAGGTGCCACCGACTATTTTGCCTTGCCCATCAAGAGCTCGTTCGGCACCAATTATATGGCGACGTATGTCACCGATCGTCCCGGCGGGTTCACCGAGATGGAAATCGCGGACCTGACCCGCATCTCACAGCGACTGGGACTGCTTGCCGACCTACGCAACCACCGCCGCATCGCCAGCAACATCCTAGCTGCCTATCTCGGGTCGAAGACTGGCCCTAAAGTTCTCGCTGGGCAGATCCGGCGGGGTACCGGCGAGGAAATCACCGCCGTCCTGTGGTCGTCGGATCTGCGTGGATTTACCGAGCGCTCTGACCGCCTCGCCGGCATTCAAGTGATCACAATGCTCAACGCTTTGTTCGACGCACAAGCCAAGGTGATCGTCGGTCATGGCGGTGAAATTCTGAAATTCATTGGCGATGGGCTGCTTTCTATTTTTCCAATCGAGTTCGCCGACCATGCTGCCGCGGCCGCGCACAACGCGCTGACGGCAGCGATCGAGGCAGTCGAGGCCGTGCGTGATCTTACAAACGAAGCGTCACTTCTAAGCGAACCCCCGCTCGAAATCGTCATAGCGCTCCACATTGGCACGGCAATCTATGGCAACATCGGCGCGGCTGATCGGCTTGATTTTACCGTGATTGGCCCCGCGGTGAATCTCGTCAGTCGGATCGAGACTGTGGCCAAGGTGCTGAACCTTCCGATTGTAGTCAGCGACGATTTCGCGCGTGCCTACGGCAGGCCATTGTATTCGCTTGGACGTCATCAACTTCGTGGCCTTGCAACACCCCACGATCTGTTTTCACCGATTCCGTCGCAGCCGGGGGAGTTGAGAGATCCTGGCAACTGACTAAGAAATGCGATTTTCTTATCGACTTTTTTTGAAGCCCTGGCGAGCTCGCCTGCAAACTACGAATCTGGGGTCAGGAGTTCGAATCTCTTCGGGCGCGCCATAAAGTACTGAATTGGCCTGAAAAATAACCTTGATGTTAAGCTGCCATGCAGAACGAAAAAATCTGCATGGCATCTGCACGGCAGGTCGGTTTCGCCCTTGGAGCTTAATGTGTCCAACCGGTCTCGATAATCTTCGGTGGGCCAAGCCGCGTGAAATCGTAGAGCACGTCAACCGCTTCGTCGTTGGCCGAGCACGGCGGTTCGTCTGGGCACAAGACGAGACCCAACGCCGCTTTATCGAAAATCACGTCAAAGAACCTGGAAACGACACCGCTTTTCCCAGGCATCGGCAAATATCCGCCGGGTGCAAAGACATCGTCGCGACATCGGTCGGGATCGCGGTGACCCATGGCCTTTCGTTGATGACGGCAACCCTTACGAATTTAAGGGGTTGGGATGACTATCCGGGCCGAAGTGCCCCCACGTCAGCAATTTCAAGGTTTCAGGGTGCCAAACCAGCCTCACCGTGCATATTGGCGCCTAATGGCTTTTCAGGGCAGTGTCTACCCTCCCGCGGCCTCCCCCAGGCGAGGGAGGCGCTGGGTCAGCCGCAAGGACTGCACAAGGCCAAGCCTATCCTGGCCGCCGAACCATATCGCTGTTCAAGCCGATCCGAGATCGGCAGGGCCCCGTGATCGTGGGCGGAAGGGAAAAATGCGTAAACGAGCCGAGAAAGTGAGAGCGGATCTTGGCGACAACGCCGCCCTCTACTTATGCTCGCCCATCGTGGGCTCAAGTCGGCGAGCATACAACGTTCGAATAAGGATCTGATCGTGTGGGTAGAAGCGCTCCGGATTGAGGGAGGCGTTCTCGAAGGTTTCGATCAGCGCTTCGACCGGCGGCTCAACGTCCTAATTGGCGGCCGGGGAACCGGCAAGAGTTCGGTGATTTAAGCTCATCCGTTTCTGTCTCGGCGCAACGTCCTACACCGTTTAGGCCAGAAAGAGGCCGCGCAGCACGCGCTGGGTGTCCTCGGGGATGGGCTGGTGACCGTGACGATGACCGACGGCAAGCACCGCTTTGAGGTCTCGCGGACGGCACAGGATACCGAACCGGAAGCAGGCGAAAGCTTCACTCCTCCATTCGTTTTTTCGCAAGCCGAAATCGAATCCTCGGGCTCCAGGCGCAATCACGCCTACGGCTGATGGATGCGTTCCTTACGCCCCAGCAACGGGTCTCTGCTGAGAGCGTGGGCGCCGCAAAAATCCGATCGGCCACGGCGGAGATCAGGAATCTATTGGCTGAGATCGACGACATCAATGAGAGGACCGTCGAACTGCCCAAGTTGCAGGCACAACTCGATGAATCCAAGACCCAGACGACGGTCCGTGGGCAGTTCACAAGGAAATCGAAGCGCATCGCAAGGTGCTTGCCGAACTCACGCCAATGCTCGCAGCGGCTCGGGTTCGCTCGGAATCGATTGGCCGGGCCGCCGATCGGTTGGCGACATGGGCTGGATCCGCACTCCATATTGGAGTCCAGCCGGGCATGGAGCCGTGGCCGGCTGCGCCGAGCACGGACGAACTGGCCGAGCTGCGAAAGCGGGAAAGGCAGGCCGAGCGTCGAGTTGTGGACTGGGCTGGAAGAAATCCGCGCGATTGCTTCGGAACTTGAGCGAAAGAAGGACGCCTCGGCGAGCCAACGGGCGGGCTTGGAAAATCGCGCGCGGGATATCCGGCAGAAGATCGAGGAGCGTCAGAAGGGCGCGAGCGCAATCGACAAGCGGATCAGCGATCTGACGCAACAGATTTCCGTGCTGAGTTCGCTCGTGCGCTCCGAAAGGAGCGCGACGCGCGCGTCCGACAGCTGACGGAGCAGCGAGCCAAGCTGCTCGCGCAACAAAGAAACAGCACGTCAGGAGCGGACGGCACAGCGGGAGCAAGTTGCCTCGCGTTTGAACAGGGCGCTCGGGCCGTCTATTCGCATCGGCGTGACGCCCTTTTCGCAACATCTAGAATATATCAGCGCACTCACGGCTGCGCTGCGCGGAAGCGGCCTGCGTTATAAGGAGCTGTCGGAACGAATTGCGGAGACTTACAGCCCTCAGGAGATTGCGAGCCTGGCCGAAGCGCGGGACATCAAGACGATTGCTTCTGCGCTGGGCATAACGGAAGAGCGATCGCTGCGGCTGTGCGATGCGCTGCGAGAACAAGGTGGAACGTCGCTGTTCTCGATCCAAGTTGAAGATGATGTAGCGGATTGAGCTTATGGATGGAACGGACTACAAGGGTATCGATTTTCTCTCGATGGGCCAGCGCTGCACAGCTGTCCTCCCGATCATTTTAAATCACACCGAACGCATGATCGATTCTCGATCAACCCGAGGACCATCTCGATAATGCGTTCGTTGTGGGCACGCTCGTGAAAGCAATTGCCGTTCGCTCGAAGGGCGCGCAGACCATCATCGCCACGCGACAATGCGAAATCACGGTTCTCGGCGATGCCGAGCAGGTCGTGCACATGGACTGGACGGAACCACCTGCTTTGTGAGAGCTTCGGCGAAGCTGACAGCGCCGCGAGAATCGTGGATGCGATTACGACGATCATGGAGGGCGGCAGAGAGGCGTTTGCTCGGCGCGCTGAGTTTTTACGCGAAGAACCAACCCAATGTCGCCGAGAGCGCTGAAACGCTTCATCGTCGGCTGCAATAGAAATCCGCGAACCTCCGGCTTGAAGTGGCGCGATATCTGGCCGACCATGCAGGACCTCAAGATGAACAGGCGCTGCGGGAGGCGTTGGCCCGTGAGCGTGTTCAATGGATCCGGAGCGCGTTGCGGCGTGCTATCGCGCGCGTGTCGGCGGAGGCAACCAGCGAGCCGTTCGAGCAATCGATCGACCGTGATGATCTACCCGCTGATTTGCAGCGCAGGTTCATGCCGAAGCGCTGGAGACGACCGCGTCCCAACTCATGCATGAGATCGAGCCTCTGGGGAATCTGAGGGTCGCGGCTATGGAGGAAATAAGCGGGTTCGATAAATCGAATACCCGCCGCGCCCTGGATCGGCTGGATCGACTTCCTCGCCGCGCTGTCCGCCTTCGCAAAGCGGCAAGTGCGCCAAAGAGCGAAGAATTTTCGCTGGATGAGATGATCCGACGCTGCATCCAGGACACGCCAACCCCGGAGGGGTTAGAGGTAACCGTCCGGACCGCAACGTTACCATCGTGGAAGGAGATAGAGCCTAATTTCATTGGCGTTCTGCAACGGGTTGCGCAACGCCATCGAGGCGACCGTCGCGGCGGGCGGCAACCTTACCGATCGGCCGATTGTGGTGACCTGGCAGACGACGAATGTCGAATGCTGGATATCGATGTCATGTTGGCATCGGATTTAGGGGCAATCTGGAACGAGCGTTCCAGATCGGAACGACCACTAAGGCCGGCCATCTAGGCATGGGGCTCGCCATCGCGGAGCAGTCGGTGGCATCGATGGGTGGCAGGGTAATCTTAGTGCCAAATGAGCGTGGTGTTCGATTCGAGATGCGCTGGCCGAAAAAAGCGGAATAGCCGTGCGTGTCCTTTTGGTCGAGGATACCGCCCGGAATTCGCGAAACGGTCGAGCGTGCCGCTCAATCGATGCCGGATTGTGACCTCACCTGGGTAGGAAGCCGCGACAGCGCGCTCGGGGCGCTCGCAGGAGAGACCTTCGACCTTGTGATCTTGGATGAGCAGATTCCCAGCGCGGACGGCGTGCTCGAACGCACCATGCGGATCATGGCTGGCGCATTTTTACCCATGTACGCGAGGAGCAGCCCGGCACGCCCGGTTGGATTCTGACGGGCAGCGAAGATGCCGACTTCGCCATAGAGATCAACAACACATGTGGAAAAATTGAAGACATTCACGGTCGCGGCGCGCCGGAGCAGATGTACCAGGTGTTCTGGAAGAAGCGCTTGGCTGACTGTGTGAAGCTCGGCGCGTTTGCTGAGGAACGCGCGGCGCTCGGGCGCATCGCCATTCGCAGTCCAGCGGGATCGCCCCAATTGAGCGGCGACGAATGCCGAATCCCTCCGTATCTTCGGCCGCCGCCGCAACGGCGCGGCTGTTGAAACGACAGTACTTGGCGGAGGTTTATCAAGTTCGCGCGTGCTGAAGGTGATCGTGAAGGAGGCAAACGAATTGGTGAGGATCACGGCAGTGGGCAAGGTGGCACCGCTGACGGTAATCCAAGACGAGTTCGGCGATACAATGCGGACATCGTGCGGTTGTCGCCCGGGGGTTTTCCGAATTTGACCCAACGCATCGATGCGGGTGCCGGGAAAACCGGAGGCTTGTTCTACGGCATGGTCGGCCCGGACGTCGAGAGCCTGTTCGATCGCCTCGCGACCGGCCACCCAGGCATTGTGGATGTTCCCGCTGCGCTCCGGCAAATAGAGCAACCCTGGTATCAGACGAAGCAGGTCGAAATGGTGCGCGTGGCACAAATTCGCAGGCGGTTTATCGGCGACGCGCAATTGCCCGCTATCCGGGCACAACTGGTCGGGATCGACACGAGCGCGATTGAAACCAAGATCGTGCGTGCGGGGCAATGCTGCCAGCACGGAGATCTTCATTGCGCCAACGTCGTGTTCGACAATACCGGCCGCGCCATGCTCATTGACTTTGGCGATGCGGGCCGTTCGTTTTCTACCGTGGACCCGGTCACGCTTGAGTTAAGCACCATCTTCCATATGCAGCACACGAGGCTACCGCGGGGATGGCCGACCGAAGCTGCTATGAATGAATGGTCGGCGACGGTTGACTATACGCAGGGATGTGCGTTCGGTCCCTTTATCACGGCCTGCCGGGATTGGGCGAACGGTGAGGCCGCCTCGCCTGAAGAGGTATTCGCGGTAGCTTATGGCTACGCCATGCGGCAATTGAAATATGACGATACAGACAAGGCTCTGGCGCGGGCGCTGATCCGGGCGTGCATCGCGCGGCTACCTTGACTATTGGAATGACTTGGCCTCGGCAGCGAGTTGTCCTCGCTGAACTGTTCTCCCAATGTCCGAACAGTCACCGGGGTGACATGCGCAACTCATAGCTTCCATAAGTGCCGGGTCGTCCAAAGTAAGAAACCAACAGTTAGGGCAGGGGCTCACTAGGTGCCATCTGAAGCGGTCGCTCCAATGTCCGCTTTGAACAACATGACAACCACTTTGGCGGCCCATGCTAAGGGCAGCCGATGATGATCCGAGGTGGCGGTGACCCGACGTTCCCTCCATGGCTTCCAAGCCGCGATGAAGAATGGGTCCGCTGCCCCGGAGCTTCGCCGCTGATGCGTATGACTGCATCATGGTTCCGATCCTCACGGATCGACCGAATACAAGGATGCGCGCGATCTTCGCGCCTGATAGCGAGCTCCCCTCGAATTGTCGTCGTCTGTTCTCACTATGCGTCGCTTGACCAACGTCAGCCTGCCACCGTCGCTTGACCAACGTCAGCCTGCCACCGTGCTCGTGTTCGTGACTGGCAACGGCAAGTCGCTTCGCGATGGCCTTCGGCCACCGTTGACCGTCACTGCGTGCGGCGGCCAGTGAAAGCCAGGTCGGGCCGAGGAGACGACACGATTTGAAGATCAGCCTTGACAACAATCGCCTCATACAAGGAGGGCCCTTCGGGTTCGGCGATCAGGAGCCGATCCCAAGCCAGCGCAAGCTGCTGTTGTCAAAAGCAATAGTGGTGAGCGTTGCGGGGAACGTCGGGACGCGATCTCGACAGGCAAGGTTGAGAGAGGCGAGCGTTGCGTCAGGATAAGCCCAGGAAGGGAGGACGAGAATGTGATCTGAAACCTTTCATCGTGATCCTGAGGGTTCGACTCCCTCCCGGTAAAAGGCGAGCCAGCCAACCGGAAGCGAGCTTTGCATGGATGGCGGCAATACCATTCGTGAAGCGTAGGCAGCAGGTGCTGAAGCCCCGCGATAGC
>CAWFJS010000004.1:0-206765 GCA_963816295.1 uncultured Alphaproteobacteria bacterium
CTAACTGCACTGCCCGGATGACCAACGCGGGCTTGCGCTTGGTCAACAGACAACACAGTGCCTGATATTGCCGAGTACTTCACTGAAACCGGAGTGGTCGCAAACATCACAGCGCCGATAAAGGTTGCGCAAATCAAGACCGCTTTCCGCATCGTCGTCCTCCTTAACAAGGATACGCGCGTGATTTGAAATCACAGCGCATCAATCGGAACTTTGATTAGAATCAACTTTGCTTGCGACAAAAAGAACCCCCAAGCGGTCTTACGCGCCTGAGGTACCGGGGACTTTGTCGCCTCTTTAGGCTTCTTGGGCTGGGTGGCGGGGGGTGTCGGGGGATGGGGTGCCACCTTGGTCCGGCCTAATAAAGCCACCAGCCATGTGAAAAGCGTCGCCGCATTGATCTGCCAAGCAGCGGCGGCAATGGCTCATGGCTAAGGCAAGCAAAAGCGAAGTTGATTACTCGCGCGGCCATGCCGGTGCTCATTGCGGCAAGGTGCTCGATGACGACAAAGTATATTGCCGGTATTTCATTTCACCACTGTCGCCCGCAATTAATCTAGGCCAATGCGAGAAGGTCGCTGCCCCGATCAATAAAGTTTATTGGTGTCGGTTGTTTGCCCGGGCGCAAAAATAGGAAAGCGACCGGCCCGTACCGGTGCCTCCAGTCCTATACAGCGCTTAGCCCTTGGTAACTACTGGCGGCGGGGCTTTGCCCTTGCCGTAGTACTCCCCGTATTGCGCGCATCCGGCGATGCTCAGAAGAGCCAGCACCGCTGCCATCGCTAGAGAGAGCTTTTTCATGGAAGCCTCACCCTCGACTGAACCAACACCCTAGTACGTCACCCATTTCATGTCTCAAAAAGCTAAAGGAATAGTTTAATGCCCCGGCAGCTTGGCGATATTGCCGCAATTGGCGCGCCTAGATGTTGTGGTTTTTTGGCAACGCCCGCGAACATTTCGAGGTTTGACGTCGCCACAGGATTGACGCATCTCGGCTCTGAGGTCGACCATGATTGGGCGCTCGCCGGGGGGTTAGCGATGGGCGTTCATAGCTCTCTCACATTATCTGCCCGAAGCAGTTTGGGGCCAGCCCGAACTTTGCGCTGCGATCACTGCCGCGAAGAATTCGGCATCCGCGTTCATCGCTATTGGCACATGCACTTTTGTTCTTCGGCGTGCATGACAGCATACCAGCGGCGTCTAGCTCCTGAAACCAAAGTCAAAATATCCGAACTCGAAGCTTCGCGAGAAAGCTTGGCAGCGGCCTGAATATTCCGCCGTTCCTGAGTCCGACTGCGGACGCAACAATACCGGCAGCTTGGCGATGTTCGCCGCGTTGTCGCCGCCCGCGAGCCGAGCCGCTTTGGCTATCAGCATCGCCGATTCCCAAACCAGATTTTGCACGGATAGTTGTTGTCGCATCGGGGAGACCAGCCACGGCAGGGGCAGTCATTACGGAGAAGGATCGCAATAAACATAATTGCTCGTTTGACATACTTCATGACGGCCCCTCCTTTTCAAAGACGAATTGGCGGCCACATCAAATTTCAATTAGATGCCTCTGCGGTACCGCGATATTGATAAAGGTCAATTTCCCGGCAATTTGTCTCAGGACTTGGCCTGGCGCAGCAACTCCGGGAGCTTCGCGATGTTGGCTGCAATCCGCCTTGCCTCACCGTAGTTGATGCTAATCAAAGTTCCGATTGAGCCGTTGTGGTTCAAACATCAGCGGTCATTGCGAGGTTAATGAGCGTAAAGGTGCACCCATGACGACTTGGATAATCAAATCCAAAACCAACGACCCGGAACGCGCGCTTGAGATTGTCGCGGACCAGCGGAGCAAGGGATACACGGCTTGGATCGAGGATGAGCACGGCAAGGCCGTTGACGAAGAATCGCTCAGAAAGAATGAAGCTGTACCTTCCAAACCCTCCGTTCGCGAGAGGTGGCAAGGACTACTTGTCGTTTTTGGATCGGCTATGGCCGCTCTCGTTATTTTGTACGCGATTGGTTCGTGGGTAGACCACTAGTTTTCTGTCTTTCGCAGCAGGGCTGGCAGCTTGGCGATATTCGCCGCGATCCTTCGCGCTTCATCGCGCACCCTTTGTTCATAGAACATGAACCGCGACCTGCTAATGCCGGGACTACTATGCTCGTCGAGGTCACCTGCCCGCACTGCAGCCATCGCGGCCATGTCCCCAAAGGCATTCTGCGGCGCTCGCTCAAATGTTCCCAGTGCGGTAAGCACGCCAGGTTCGCCGAAGTCGAACCATCGCACTGCGCGCCTTTTCCACCGAAGCAAGTTCCGAAGCGTCCAACCTTTGTCGAGCGTGCCCAAGCGCCCGAGGATCTGGCAAGGTTGCTGTGGGGTGAAAAGGGCTAAACGACCGGGACGGCCGCAACCGCCGCGCCTCGCGTCCATTTTCTCGACAGACCACGGCGGCGGGAAGCGGCGGGCGAAGTCAATCATCGGTTTGTTGTTACTCAATTGCTTCTCAATTCTAGGGCAAAAAACCTAGTATGAGCGCGCCTGTACTCACGTCGCGGATTGAGGTTAAAGCATGAGAATCACCGTAAATCGGTATAAAATCCTTGCGCATATGTTTGATCGCGTCGTTCAAAACCTTGACCACATTCAAAATTCCTCGACCGCTCATGCTTGCTCGTACTCTCACCACAAGATCGACATAGCCAAAGATGCAATCCACGATGTAATTGCCGAATTAGAGGCACAAGCGAACTGGGAGGGTGCGTCTGATTAGGTTAGCTCCGGCAGCTTGGCTCGCTGCGCCTATACCCACTTTCCATTGGTTTAGATCGCCCTTCCTGGTTTTTGTGACGGCCAACACCGATTTCACTCGAGTATTCTTGCTACGAGATTTGGAGGAAGCGCCGTGTCTAAGTCAGACGGCTTTCCTCAGGCCGTTGCTGTTTGGCTTGGCCTCGCATTCGCGGCAGCGTTGTCGTTGCTCATGGCATTCGCGTTCGGCGGGTTGCCGTGGCCCTGAAAAAAGCGGGCTCTCAGCTTCGGGTCACAGCTTGAACTTGCCGCGTAGTGATGCCACGCCCCACATCATCAAAATGATCAGAGTGCTGATTGCAATATAGTCGGGAAGCCTCATTGCGCCCTCACGCACAATACCAGCTTGACAATGATACCGCGTGGTTTGCGACATTTCAGCAACGCAAGCGAGTGTTATCCACAGACCGAGCCCGAATGTTTTTTCTGTGCGCTGCGATTGCATTGTCGCCAGCGAACCTCACCCCAATTTACGACTTGCGCAATGGCTCCGGCAGCTTGGCGGATGTTCACCGCAACGCACTGTGCAATCGCCTCTGTGACACCGGTCACAATAAAAAATTGCGAATTAACCTAAGAGTGATTCTCACCGGGGCTGGAATGCAGAGGGGAATTCACATGCGCAAGATCGTGTTGTTTGGCGCTGGTTTCGCAGCAGGAGTAGTGCTGTTGATTGGAACATGGATCGGTGTTGGAACTCACTCCCACCACCGCGCTTGCTGGTTCGACGGCTGTCGATCCATTAGCGATGACGACGGGTATGAAGGATCTGCCTACTTCGCACTACGATGACTATTCAGTTGTGTTCGTAGGCCCTTAGGCAAGCACTCAAAAAGCCCCGAGCGATACGCAGGCTGTGTGAGAACTCAACGAGTCAGATAAGAAGGGCCGCATCGACAACGATGCGGCCTTTTCCATGAGCTACGTTCAGGGCGAGGATCGTGGCCAGGCAGCGCTGCTGCCGGCGGCGATCGAGGATTATGTGGCGGCGGATGCGCCAGTTCGGGTGATCGACGCATTTGTGGACGGGCTGAACGTAAACGCGCACGGGTTTGGCCGATCAGTACCGGCACCAACGGGACGGCCGCCTTACGATCCACGGGATCTTCTGAAGCTCTACATTTGGGGTTATTTCAACGAGGTGCGCTCGTCGCGACGCCTGGAGCGGGAATGCCGTCGCAATGTCGAGGCGATGTGGCTGCTGCGACGGCTCAGTCCCGACTTCAAGACGATCGCCGACTTTCGGCGCGACAACGGCATAGCGATTGTCGGGGCGTGTCGGGCCTTCGTGCTGCTGTGTCGGGACGCTGGCCTATTCACGGCGCGGTTGATCGCCCTGGACGGCTCGAAGTTTCGAGCGGTGGCGAGCGGCAAGAAGATCATCGGCCATGCCAAAATCGCCGAGGAAGCGGCTCGCTTCGACCGGAAGATCGCGGACTATCTCGGCGGGCTGGACGAAGCCGACGCGACGGAGCCCGACGATCGGCCGGATGCGGTGCCCGCGGCGTTGACGGCTTTGCAGGCCCGACGCGGTGAACTCGACCGCCTTGCCGCCAAGCTCGATGCTGAAGGCCGCGCGACAATCGTTGAAGGCGAAGAGGATGCGAGGCCGATGGGCAGGGGCAATGGTCCCAAGCCGCCTTGCTATAATGTCCAGACGGCGGTTGACGCCGATACTGGATTGATCGTCCACCATGAAGTGACTGACGAGCCAAGCGACAACCGCCTGCTTCATCCAATGTCCGTGGCCACAAAGCAGGTGCTCGGCCAAGAGCGCCTGACTGTGGTGGCCGATGCGGGCTATTCCAGCGGCGCCCATGCCAGTGCCTGTGAACGCGACGGTATCGTGGCGTGCGCCCCAGCCAACCGGGCCGTCAACAACCAGGCCGACGGCAAGCTGTTTGACCGCAGCGCCTTTACCTACGAGCCGGACACCGACAGCTACCGCTGTCCGGCTGGCCGCGTGCTGGTTCGCAAGCAACTGCACCGGCGCAAGCGCAATGTGGCCTATATATCGTCCGATTGCTCTGGCTGCGCTCTCAAGCCGCAATGCACCACTGCCGAGCGCCGATTCATCAAGCGCCATCTGGACGAGGACGCACTTACCCGGATGAATGCAAGAGCCACTCCCGAACTCATGGCGAGACGACGATGCGCTGCCGAGCATCCTTTCGGCACCATCAAGCGGATGATGGCCGGCGCAAGGTTCCTAACAAGGAACCTCAAGGGAACGAGAGCCGAAATGGCTCTCTCCGTCCTCGCCTACAACATGCTCCGCGTCATCAACATCAAGACCGTAATCGCCTGAGACAAAAAAAGAGGCCCCGAATTACTGGAGCCTCTTTCGTTTCCACACAGCCTGGATACGCTTGGGGCTCTGGTGTTTTTCGTTCGGTCTCACTAGCACCGGCAGCCTCGCAACCTTCGCCGCGATCCGCCGCGCTTCATCTTTGCCTAGCAGCTTTGCGGTCAGTCGGTACAGCTTTGAAGTTAAGGTTTACGCCGATAATGCGGCCCGCGCGCTCTGTAATTCAGCTAAAAACCTTAGTTACTAGGCGGAGGGAGCGGATATTATGACTGAGATAACGCAGGTGATGGCGCTGTCGGCGTGTGTTAGTGCTTTCATTTCACTCCTCGTGCTTGCGGCGTTCCGATGATACGAAAAACGGTGACGACGATAAAACCGGGCGTGTTGTAGTTCGGCCGCATTGGCACGGTTGATTTAATCTTTGCGCAGCAAAGCCAGGCAGCTTCGCGATATTCGCCGCGATCCGCCGCGCTTCGTCGTTGATGCTGCAATTTCGCCGCTGTCCCCGGCCTTGTGTGAATTCCAAATTCGCGCAAAGCTCAATCTCATGGAGTATCGGGGCATACCATACACAATCCGCGCAGGGATTGAGCGGGGGCAATATCGCTTGGTCATTCATCCTGACGGGGTCGAGGTACCATCAAAGAAGGTTTTCGGAAGGCGCGAAGACGCAGAGGTTCACGCGCACCAAATGATAAACAGGCGGCTCAACGAAAATCAGGGCTAAGAAACAAACAAGCGCCTGACCGTTGTGATCGCGCACAACAAAGCAAGCGTCTTGTTCCTCAACAGACCAAGGAGGCGGGAAGCGGCGCGGTGTCACCTCAGCGACAAGTTAGACCTGAACAGGTCGCGTTCCGCCCGCTGAGGACGGGACTGTGAAGTCCTGCTGTTTCCAGTTACAGGGCGAAGGGTAGTTCGGCCAGTTGCCGCCTGGGGGATCGCTTGCGGAAAAACTACAACAGTGTTGTTGCCGCCGTACCCAGAGTCGCCATAGCCGCCCCAACCCCGATCTCCACCCCAAAAACCGTTGAAATTATTAAATAGTCCCCTATTGAAGAATTCCCCTCGCAAATCGATGATCGAAGTGACCATGACCATGCATTCCACCGTGTGACCAGCCGCCGCCTTTGCCACCACCGCCACCACCACCACCCCCTTTTGCCATAGCGGCCGGGCTTACGCCCATCACTGCAACAACAACAACTAGCACGGCGAGAATTTTGCTACGCATTGCACTCACTCCAAAAAACTACGCTCGACAACTGGCCTTTACTCTCCAAGCAGACTTTATCGCTCGACCTAGCTGCCCCAACAGGCTGGCGAGGCGGTTCGTTCAGAGCAAAAGTGTGATGCTGGCGACTGGAACGCTGGCGGTGGCGTTTACACCAGAATTTCAGAACGGTCAAAACTCTTAAAAACTTGCAACATAGGCACCCTCACGGTGCCCCAACACCCTATTGTTATCGTATTGAAACGAAAGCGGAATTAGCAATATGTGGAAACGATACGGCGACGGGAAGC
Organism: uncultured Alphaproteobacteria bacterium; assembly: GCA_963816295.1. Classification (GTDB taxonomy): domain Bacteria; phylum Pseudomonadota; class Alphaproteobacteria; order Rhizobiales; family Xanthobacteraceae; genus BOG-931. Next base: position 6,633 of record CAWFJS010000004.1, read on the forward strand.
GGCGGACTGGTATTAACCATCACTCCCGTTGTTCGTTCAAAATAGCCGCGTTCGGTGGTAACGTTTAAGATTGCGTATCTGAATACAACTCTAAGTCACCCGCCCGCGCAAAAACGGCTCTCGCGGCGGGCTTTCTTTGATTTCAGGCCGCAAACCTTTTCCCCCTCGCGCGTCAGGGCGAGCGCAATAGCTCCGGCAGCTTGGCGATGCTCGCCGCAATCCGCCGCGCCTCATCTTTGCCGAGCAGCTTGGCGGCCTATCGCCGCCCCGGGCGCACTCTCATAATAGACGTAGCTCAGCGCCTGACCATTGGCGTCACGCACGATGAAGCAGTTTGGCGTGACTTCGGCAGACCATGTGGTGGAAGCGGCGCTCAGTCATCCTCTCTTCACCCAGCTCAGATGTAATCAGCGGGGGCTTCCGATCGGGTCGTTGTCGTGGACTGCGAAATTTGTGCGAAATCGTTGCGGCGTTGAGTTTCGATAGGCTCAGACGCCGTTACCCGGTTAGAAGCCATGGGGCTAGGCAAAGCCTCAGAAAGTCGTTGACTTCAAAAGCGATTTCTGGTGGCTAGTGGGGGTCTCGAAGCGAGCAAATAAAGTCACTCGGACTTGGCTTTAGCTGCCGATCGATTTCCAAAAAGCGAGCCGGAACGATCCAAAAAAGTCTCCAATGAATGCCGCCAAGCGTCCTTTGCCATTTCCTGCTTGGATGGCCTCGCTCAGTTCCGACGCGAATGGCTGGTTCAGTGGGGGTGGCGCAAGGCCCATTACAGCCATTGCCTTGGTAGCCAGAACACATCGCTGGTGCTGGACCGCTGCGTAAGAATCAACGAAACCTTCCCTAATGAGCAGACCCAGGGTGTTTATAAAGACATCGTTGAATGAACGCCCAGACGGACAATTTGCATTGGTGTTAGAGAGGCCAGGCACGTTAGCCATTTTGACGAGATCAAGCTTTCGGTCGACTGGGGAGGATGCATAAAGCTGTGAAAAGATTACGGCCGTAATCTCACTGAACTCTTTTATATTGGGCGGCGGCTCGGGCACGGGCTTATTCATGTTTTACGTCATACCAACAACAGGCCACGCGCTTATTGCATTCATGGCAGGCACCGCAGTCGGTTCGCTGTTGTGCACCGCCCAATCACGCCGATGAGATTGAGACGGGTGTCGCATCCACGAGGCGCGAAGGCTGCCGTCGCGTCGGGGACTACCCCGCATCGAACAGGCCCGCTTCTTTCCCCAACAGTCCCAGCCTTTTTTCGTCTCGCGACCAAACAATTCGAGATATGGGAAACGAGCCGACCAGCCGCTCGATCCGCTCCCGCACGCAATCAGGCTTGCGGCTATGTTCGCGACGCTTTTCAACGACAAGGCGCCTAACATCTTTGGCTCTACGCGTGGCTTCCCCGCGTGGCCAGCAGACATTGCTCCGGATTGGCGCGCGTCCAATAGCCGAGGCCAGTGAAAAAATCGGCATCGTGCTTGGCCGCTGTTCAGCTTTACCCAATAAAACGCAACCGTCTTGTATTCAAAGCCCCATGCTGGATCAGATCGAAGCGCGCGCGGCAACAACGGGTCTGTGGCCCAAAGAAACAGCGCGCAATCATCGGCGGCTAGATCGGCGACCGGCAATGCCGCCAGCGCGGTAAAATCGAGGCAATCGTAATGCGAAACGGCGTTCCGCCCTGTGCCCTTCGCGCTCCAATTACGGAACGACCATGGCGGGTCGGCATAGATCACGCCATACTTACGGCGTTTCGAGAAGTGCATGGAGCTTGTGTCGGAAGTACGTCATTGGCTTCTTCGATTTTTCCACCACAGGAAACCCGAAATGCTCATCTAAGTTCTTCTTTACCAACGACCAAGGTCGCGGAATTGAACGAACGCCGTAATAGAAGATGATGCGTGATTGCGCCGCGGCGGGCTTGAGCTTGGCAAACTCTTCGCCGTAGCTCTTGAGCAGAACCTGAATGCACATCAGATCGCGTTTGATCGATCGTATCTTGCCGGCGTCGAATTGGCCATTGCCGCGCTTGACTTCGTAAGCCCGGATAGTTTGGTCTGCGCTGTCGAAGGCGACCATATCGACTTGAATGGTTCGCACGCTGTCGCCATAGGGCAGCGTCGTTTGCCGGCAGGCATCCTCACTTTGCGATCCCACCAAGGCGTCGGCCGCCCGCGAAACCCTGAAAGCGTCCTCCTGCCATACCTTGTGTCTGTTGCTTTCCCGAAGGCTCTCGCGCAGGGCCGTCTCAAGAATGCGGCCATGCCGCTTGTAAGCCGAACTGACGATGCTGGTGGCCCGCGAATATTTCAACCCCGCAACCGGGTCCTGCACGAACTTCGTCTTTGCCAGTGCGCGGATCGTCTCATCGACAACCGGTGCGACCCGTTCCATGAAAGTCATGCCCCGACGTCCTACATTATTGAAACGTTAAAGGCTAACAGTTTCCTAAGTTCATGCTTTGAAGGGCCTCAAGCGCGAGCAGGAGCCCAAGTCGCGCTTCGTGTTCACGTCGGAGCGGGGAGCGCCATTCTCCACCGCTGGCTTCAGCCGGATGCTGGGGAGGCTGGCAGTGCGAGCCCGGCTCGAACTGGTGGCGATCCACCCGCACATGCTACGGCATGCCTGTGGCTTCGCGCTGGCCAAATAAAGGGCACGACACTCGCGCCCTGCAGGCCTACTGGGACACCGGAATATTCAACATACGGTTCGGTATACGGAACTGTCGCCGACACGGTTCCGGGACTTCTGGAGGGACTAAAATTGCCACCCAAATTGCCACCCGACGGCTGAGTATGGGGTGGGATTAGGCGGAATAGGGTGCGGGCGGCTCGTGCAGAAAACGCCGGTAAAATCTGGCTTATTGAGATGTGCGAGGATGAGGAGGGATTGCTCCGTTAGAACTGCAAAACCGTTTACCCCGGTTCAATTCCGGGCGTGGCCTCCAGCACTTAGTGAGAGCCGCTAAGCCCAATCAGCGAAATGTCAGTAGGAAGGCCGGTGGTGCGTTTTGGAGTCGGGCCGCTGGAAGGAGATAACGATGGATTGCACCGCTCAGTTGACCGATTTCATGCCCGCTTACAACGTCGTGCGCCATCCATGCGAGTGCCGGCGCTTCGCGGTTCGCTTTGCAGCTGGCAGTTCGGCCTCGTCGGCCTGCTCGCCCTCATGTTCGGCGGGCACTCACCCGAACCAAGCCGATGCGATCCCGGGCCCGCGCAAACGATAATCACCCGACCCGTTAGCCCTGACACCATTACGCTCGACCGGTGTCCTCCCGACGGCGTGAAGTACACCGTTCGCTGACGGACGGCCTTTGGCAGACGCAAAAAACGTATAGGCGAGGCCCGCAGGCGGCAAAGCGAGGCGAAGCTACGGCTGAACTTTTGCGAAAGCCGGTAATCAGATCAGTGGAATTGATAGCGTCAGCCCGACGCGAAGGATGCTGTCGGTGTCGTCGCGTTGGGACACTAAGCGCATCATCATAGAAAATAGTCTGCCACGGCCCACATCGTCAGGACGAACAGAACGCCGAATGCGATGTAATCGGGACTCCTCATGGTATTGACCCCTCGCAGGGTCGCCCGTTCACAACTTCTAGCTTGCCATCGCGACAGTTTCTCTACGGGAACGGGCAGATCAGTCATGCAAGTCCGTAACCTCCAGTCGGCGCGGCACCCCGTCGCGTTAGACCATTAGACAGCTTTTAGACCACTAGACAGCTATTTTTCGGCCCGCGACCTTCTACAGTCTGAGGCTATAAAGCAGCAGGAAACGCCAAACAGACTCCTCCCCACCATCGTTGCTATGGCGATTGTCGTCGCACTTCTTTGGTTTTTCCTAGCTGCGCTACCAATGATTACAAGCGAATTAACTTGGTGCCGAGCTCAATTAATGTTGCTCAGGGGCGCGGGTGCAGGCGGTGGAGCCTTGACCGCCATATCAGCCGCAAAAGCAGACCCGCTCGCGGCAAGGCTGAAAGCAACGCCGCAAATAGTTAAACCGAGCCGGTTGTTCATTCGGAATCCCTGAGCAACATTAATTGCGCTCGGAATCAGTCAATTGTGTGACAGCGACTTTGGAGGCTAGCCATCACGACGCTCTGATGCTCAGTGTCCGCGTTTCATACCTCCGCCGCGCTTGCGCTCAGCGATTCTGGAAACCTCGCATCAAAGCGAAAACCGTTGATCGTCCTATCAATGCTAACGCGGCAGACGGTGCCGATCAGGATCAGTTGCGCCAACCGCTCGATGCTTGTGTGCCGGCCCTCTGCTGCCGCGCATAACAGTCTCATCGTCGCCTCGGGCACTTCGAACGACAACGAAGCGTGCGCCTTTTTCGGGAAGCCTAGCCTCCGCATCGCTGTCGACACACACGATGGCGTGCGATTAAGCGTTCTCGCGATGCTCGATACCGATTGGCCTTGCTCAGCGTGCCTGTGTCGAAGGAAAACCGTTTATGCTTGGGGACTTGTTGGAAAAATTGCGCCGGATCAATGATCTGCCCGGCACTCTACAAAACCGTTTACCCCGGCTCAATTCCGGGCGTGGCCTCCAAACCTCACCCCGCCTATTTGCGCCCATGTTTGGGTCCAAGCTTTGGGTCCAAGGCTAAGTCCTCGACCCAGCGTGGCGCGGCCGCTTTCAAAGCGGGATCGGCTTTGTTATATGCGGGTCTTCATCGCGCCGAGCAGGCTATTCCCCGGTAGCTCAGCGGTAGAGCAACCGGCTGTTAACCGGTTGGTCGCTGGTTCAAATCCGGCCCGGGGAGCCACTCGCGCCGAATGCCATCAGCGAAATATTTGGCGCACTTGCGCGCCAGGCGCTTGCCGCGCGAGCTCGCGCGGCAACGTGGCGCTGACCGCCACCTGGCGGAAAAAAAAAAAATGGAAGCGCAAACTCGCAGCCGCTATCGCGCAAATAAAAGCGAGCACGCACAAATTGGCGAGCCAAGTCGATCGAGGCTTGTCCAATTGCTCGACGAGGACATGCAATCGCGGCGGCAAATCGCTGGCCGGCCCATAATACTCCCTGAGGCCGCGCCCGATTTCTTCTCTGGTGTACCACCAAGCAACCGGTTCGAAGTGAACTGTACTCGCCAGCCGCGCCATCCGAACACCCAAAATATGGCGGCCCCGTTTCAGGGGCCACAAAGTTGGAGTGATGCACGATCGGCGATCAACGCGCTGTCGCCTAATTTGGTTCCAAGCGGCTAATGCAGAGCGGCTGATGCGGACCACCATGACGTGACCAGGTGAACGATCAGCGTTGCGAGCACGATCGTACCGACCGCTGCCGCCGCCTCCAGGGAGTTTCGCCATAAACGGGTCATGACTGCCGTAATACCGCGGCCTGTGGCAGCCTGGAGTGACCTTAGTCACAGTGAAATCGGCTGGGACGGCGGCGCGGATCTTTCGACGCCTCGATCGGTCGAACAGCAAGGCGCGCATATCGGCCTGCAAAATCGCATCGCACAGAGTCTTTTTGTGGATTTCGATTTGCGATGCAATTCTACCGGCCAGCGATAAGCGTGTCCAGGCGGGTCACCGGCACGGTCGGCGAGGTCGGCTCGGTTGCCGGTCAGGTCGGCGTGGGCGCCAGGGGCGCGGGGTCAAGCAGATTGCCGGCGACCGGCAGCGGCAATCCGCCAAACAGTTCTCTCCTCGGCGGTGAGCTTCCCGGTGGAGTCAAAATGAAGCTCGGCGACAAGGTGATCAACCTTCGCGGTGATCAGCCTTCGCGGCAATGTCGGGGTCGGCGACAATGGCGGCAATTTCAAAGCCGGCGTCGGCTTGCCGTTCTAAAGCGCGTCTCATTGCCTTTTTTGCCATCGTTTTTTGCCCATTTTGCACGCAGATATGGCTGCGCCGGCGCTGGCGCCCCCAAGGCGAAGTCTTGGGAAGAGCCGCCAGCCACAATCTAGCGCATGAGCAGGAGCGCCAGAGCAGAGCTCATCGTAATCAAGAGTGTCCAGATAAACAGTTCGAGCCAATCAATCGCGGGGACGTTGCGCGCCCCCAAATCGTCCCTACTCGCCATGGCGGTAATCCCCCTTCCCCGTGGCACAATTCGACCCTAACGCCGAACCCCAGCTCCGGGTTCCGTCGTGCCCGAACGATTGTTCTGAGTTGGGAAGATTGTTTCGCCCGGGTGGAGACCGCAGCAGCGGCTTCAGGTCGAACCTCAGACTGCGGTCGACAATGTGGGTCTAAGTTACTGCTTGGGCACAAAAAAGCGCGCCACTCAAAACCTACTGGCTTGCCCCCACTGCGCGCGCGCTGGCTATAATGGCGCCCTCTCCTGAGGCGGGAACTCCAATGCCGTTATTTGTGCTCCAACCGCCGGTCCAGTACGTCCATCACTACAACGGGCCTGTGATCGAGCGCGTGTTGCCGCTATCGGAAGCGCGCAAAGCTTGCGCCGGCAGAGGCGTGCATGCCGACGCCTGCGCCTGGACCAGCAATGGCGCCTGTCATCTCATAATCCCGAGCAACGGCCCGGTGCGCGATCGCGGCGCCTATCGCCGCCACGAACTGGCGCATTGCAACGGCTGGGACCATGCGCTTGTGAGCCGCGGCGACGGGCGGCCGATCGATTGGTAAAGCGCGGCGGCGTTCCGTTTCGTCAGCAGTTTGGACTGACTGTTGGCCTGGCCGCGGCGCTTAGGCGCCGGCGCAATTCCAGCCGCGAATGCGATCGCCGTAAACCTCGTAACCGGTCGGCGTGACCACTACCGTGTCTTCGAGCTTGATGAAGCCGCGTTGCGGATGTTGCAGCGTGGTCTCCACCGAAATCACCATGCCTGATTCGAGCGGCCGCTCGGCGTCATAGGCGTCGTACGGCACCGGTCCCGAATTGGTGAGCCGCGGCGCCTCGTGGCTGACGAGACCCATGCCATGGGCGAGGAAATGGGCGTGATTGTAAATCTTGGATTTATGCAGCACGGCATTGGCGGCGGCATAAATTTCCTTACCGAGCGCGCCGGCACGGATCGGCTTCATTGACGCTTGCTCGACCGCTTCGACCTCCGCCAACAGATCGTCCAGCTCCTGATCCGGCGCGCCGATGATGCCCATGCGGGCAACGTCGCCGATATAGCCGTGATAATTGCCGCCGGAATCGAGCGAGAGCACGTCGCCCTCCTCCCAGGGCTGATCCGAGGGTGCGCGGTTGAGACTGGAGCCCGCCGCGATGAGACAATAGTCGAAGGTCAGCCCGCGCAGGGTCTCCTCGCGGCGCAGCGCTTCGGCGAGCTCATTCTTGGTGGCGCCGGCGCCGAATTTGTGAAACACCGCAGCCATCGAATCGATCACGGCGTCGGTGGCGACGCGGAGCATCTTGAGCTCCTCGGGCGACTTGATCGCGCGCAAACGCTCGAGCACGAAGAGTGCGTCTTTGATCTCGCTGCCGGGAAATGCCCGGCCGAGAACCGCCGATGAATCGGCGGGCAGGAACGCGAGTTCGGCGCCGATCCGCTTCGGCTTGGGATTGAGCTTGCGCGCGTATTCGACCGCCTTCTCCATGACGTCAACGGAGCCGGAGCTTTTGACATTAAGCTCCGAGACCCAGAACGGCTTCACCTCGTTCTGGTAATTCTCCATGCGGTGGCCGAAGAAGCCCGTTTTGTCCGGTTCGCCCTTGGCATAAACGAATACCGGCAGGTAACGCGACAGGCCCATCGCATCCATCGACTCGAAAAAGAAGGCGCGATGGCCGCCGAGCAGGTACTGCACATTGTGTTTCGATGTTACGAACAACACGTCCATGCCGGCGTCATCCATCAACCGGTCCAACCGTTCGGTGTCAAACGGGGCTGTGTTCTGTCGCTTGGCAACGTCGAGCATGATCGGTCTCCTGGCGGCGAAGAGGCGAACGCTAATCCACGCTTAGGCTAACAGTTCCAGCGGCACAGATGAACCCGCTAGCTGCCGATGCCTGCTTTGCGCTGGTGCACAGCCGCGGAGCGATCGCGCTAGGGCGTGTACTCATAAATTGGGGTCGGTGGACCACACTTGGTCAATGTCCGTTTTGGGCCAGTAGAGGACATCCCCTCCTTCGATCACTTCGCCGGCGAGCACCCGGGGGGCAACGCGTGCTTTCATGCTCAGAACAAGTTCAAACTTGTTTGCCTCTTCGATTTGTCGCATCTTTAGTCATTCGGGGTTGGATCTCGGCAAACGTGGCAAACGCCATCTAGGGGGACTTTACTTATGCAATTATCATCCGCCATTCGTGCCGCACTGATAGCTTTGACTGTAACCGGCGCCGGGCTCACGACCACCTACGCCGACAGCGGCGGCATCCGCTTTAACGTTATCAAGGCCGGTTTTGTCGTGGGCGGTTCCGGCGGCAGCGGCACGCTGGTGTTCCAGGGCCGGAGCTATCCGCTCGCGATCGGCGGGGTGAGCTATGGATTTACCTTCGGCGCTTCAGCGACCGATTTTGTCGGCACGGTCAGCAACATCCGAAGGCCGTCCGACGTTAATGGCGTATACGGCGCTGCCGGCGCGGGTGTCGCGATCGGCCCTGGCGCGGGCGGGATCGTCTTGACCAATCAGAACGGCGCGGTGCTGACGCTAGCGGGCCGCCAAACGGGACTGATCGTCGCCGCCGATCTCAACGGGCTGGTGATCACGCTGCGGTAGTTTGCACTCGCGCCTGAGACGCCCGACCGCTCATTAAATTCTGTTTCTGGATGACCTTGGCCGGGCGTCCTTTTTACCTATCCGAGCCTAGCTCCACAATTGCGCACTGGCGAGGCGCGCGCCTTGCACCAGCGCGTCGAGCTTCGCCCACATGATGCTGGGATGGACCCGGCGGTGAAACGGCCCCTGGGCGAACCCGCAATCGGTTCCGGCAAGAAGATTTTCACGTCCGACCAGCCGCGCGATGCGCACGATCCGTTCGGCGACGAGCTCCGGATGTTCGACCACATTGGTGGCATGACTGATGACGCCCGGAATGAGCAGCCGGTCCGCCGGCAATTTGCACGTTTCCCACACCCGCCATTCGTGCTCGTGACGCGGATTGGCGCCCTCGATGACATAAGCGCCGACCTTCATGCCCAAGACGAGGTCGACGATGTCCTTGAGCGCCACATCGCTGGTATGAGGTCCTGGCCAGCTGCCCCAGCAAACATGATAACGGATGCGGTCGGCCGGCAGCCCGGCTATTGCTTCGTTGAGCACGTCGACCTGCAAGGCGAGCCATTTGCGGTAATCGGCAAAGCTCGCCGGCGGCACCATGCGGTCGTAGGTGACCGCGGCGCGGGCATCATCGAGCTGCAACACAAAGCCGGCGTCGATGATCATGCGATATTCGGTACGCATCGCTACCCCGATCGCACGGATCAGATCCTCTTCGCTCTTGTAATATTCGTTTTTGCGATCCGGGATGACGCTCGCCGGCGCCGCAACCGGAAGGAAGGCTTCCGTAATCCCGACATCCTTCAGCGCGGCCTTGAAATTCTCGATGTCGCGCTTGAGCTCGGCTTGCCCCGTATAGCTGATCGGCCCTACGCAGACCGCTTCGACCGCGGTGGCGACGCCCTCGCGCGCGTCGAGCTCGGCGTAAAATTCAGCGAAGCGTTCGCGGTCGACGCCGCGGGTGAAGGGATTGGCGCCGGCCTTGATCGGGCACCGCTCAAAGCCGCTCAAGCGTTCGAGCACATATTGGGACCAGCTGATCGATTTGCCGAACTCGCCGTCACTGACGACATCAACTCCGACTTCGGCCTGCTCGCGGACCACCTCGGCAACGGAAGATTTCAGGCAGGCCTCATATGCCGCCCGGTCATAGGACTTGCCGGCTTGCTTGGCGCGCAACAATTCCTGCAGCGGGGCGGGGCGGATCAGGCTGCCGACATGGGTTGTCAGAATGCGGTCCGTGCTGCGTTTCATCGCCTAATCATCCCTTGCCGTGCGTTGCGCGGCGAAACTGATACAGCACCGGGCAAAAGGCGCAACGCACCCTCTCCGCCCGCTGCATGGCGAGCGCCGCTCCACGCATGGCGGACAGCCGAATTGGCGGGCAGTGCGCGCCTTGCTATGAACTGATGGATCGAGAACCACCGCGGTGGACCCATGCAAGTCCAGAACGGCATTATCGAAGCGATCGGCAACACACCATTGATCAAGCTCCGACAGGTTTCGGAGGCCACCGGCTGCACGATCCTGGGCAAGGCCGAGTTTCTAAATCCCGGCCAGTCGGTGAAAGACAGACCGGCGCGCCAGATGATTCTGGAGGCTGAAAAACGCGGCGATATCCGACCGGGCGGCCTTGTCGTCGAGGGTACCGCCGGCAATACCGGCATTGGGCTGGCGCTTGTCGCCAACGCGCGCGGCTATCGAACTCTCATCGTCATTCCCAATACGCAAAGCCAGGAAAAGAAAGACATGTTGCGGCTCGCCGGCGCAGAGCTCATCGAGGTGCCGGCGGTACCGTACAGTAATCCCAACAATTATCAGCACATTGCGCGCCGGTTGGCCGAACAACTGCGTGGGCGCGAGCCGAATGGTGTTCTCTATGCTGACCAATGGAACAATCTCGACAATCGCCTGGCGCATTATCTGAGCACCGGTCCCGAAATCTGGCAGCAGACCGACGGCAAGGTCGATGGCTTTGTTTGTGCCGTTGGCACCGGCGGTACACTGGCTGGCGTATCGCAATATCTGCGCGAGAAGAAAAAGGACGTGGTGATCGGCTGCGCCGACCCGTGCGGCGCCGCCATGTATGAGCTGTTCGCGCACGGCGTCGCCAAGGCCTCACCTGGCAATTCGATCAGCGAGGGAATCGGCCTCGGCCGCGTAACGCCAATGATCGACGGGCTGAAGGTAGAGCATCCGTACGTTATCCCCGATGACGAAGCGGTGCCGTTCATTTTCGATCTCCTCGAACATGAAGGGCTATGTCTGGGCGGCTCTTCCGGCATCAACATTGCAGGCGCCGTGCGGCTGGCCAAGGAGCTTGGCTCCGGCCATACAATCGTGACGATCCTTGCCGATTACGGCACCAGGTATCAGTCGAAGCTGTTCAATCCGCAGTTTTTGCGCCAGAAGAACTTGCCGGTACCCTCATGGCTCGAGCGTAAGCCGAACGTTTCAGTTCCATATCAATGAACTTGTCATGAACTTGGCGCCCGCGGGCGCGTTAGCAGTCAGACACATCATGTCGAACGACAATTTTCCCCCTACCTCGCAGTCCAGTCGTTGGCTGGTGTCGACGGATTGGCTGGCCGGCCATTTGCACGATCCGAAGGTCGTCGTGGTCGACGCGACGTATTTCCTGCCGCAGCATAATCGCGATGCGCACGCCGAATACAAAAACGCCCATATCCCGGGCGCGGTGTTCTTCGACATCGAAGCGATCAGCGACCATTCGACCGAGCTACCGCATATGCTGCCGGGCACTACGCAGTTCGGCAACGCGGTCGGCGCGCTTGGCATCGGCGACGGCGACACCGTCATCGTTTATGACAATAGTCCACTGTTTTCCGCGGCCCGGGTGTGGTGGACGTTTCGGATTTTCGGCGCCAAATCCGTTCACGTGCTCGACGGCGGCTTGCCAAAATGGAAGACGGAAGGCCGCCCGCTTGAGAGCGGCGAGACCAAACCGAAAGCCAAAAAATTCACCGCCGAGATGAACGTCGGCGCGGTGGCGATGCTCGATGATGTGCGCATGGCGCTCGCTGACGACAGCGCCCAGGTTGTGGATGCGCGTTCCGCCGAACGCTTCGCCGGCAAGGCGCCCGAACCGCGTCCAGGACTGCGTTCGGGTCACATGCCGCGCTCGTTCAACGTGCCCTACGACCGGCTAATCGAAAATGGGCGGCTGAAGTCACGCGAGAAAATCGCCGCCGCATTCGCCGCGGCGGAGTCGATCTCGACAAGCCGATCATCACCACCTGCGGATCCGGCGTCACCGCGGCGGTGCTGGCCTTGGCATTGGACACGCTCGACAAAGAGCCAAAGGGTCTCTACGACGGTTCCTGGGCGGAATGGGGCGGCCGCCCCGATCTTCCCGTCGAACGCGATTGACCGGCACAATCCGCAACATGTCCGCGGCAAAACCCGTCGCCCTGATCACCGGAGGGGCAAAGGGCATCGGCCGCGCCATTGCGCGCCATCTGGTTTCGTCGGGATGGCAAGTCGGCATCATCGATCTTGCGGATAGCCAATTGCACCGCGCCTTCGCGCGCGAGTGCGATGTATCCGTCATCGAAAGCGATGTGCGCAACGAAAGCACCGCGTCCGACGCCGTCGAAGCGACTATTCATCGCTTCCGCCGCCTCGACGCGGTGGTCTCCAATGCCGGCATCATGGTCCGCAAGCCGCTCCGCCGACTGACGCTCTCGGAATGGCATCGTGTGCTCGACACCAATTTGACCGCCGCGTTTCTGTTGGCTCGCGCGGCGGAAAAGCCGCTGCGCAAAGCCCGTGGTGCGATCGTAACCATCGCCTCGACCCGCGCACTGATGTCGGAACCCAACACCGAATTCCTACTCGGCCAGCAAAGGCGGACTGCTCGCACTCACCCATGCGCTCGCGATCAGCCTTGCCCCCGACGTGCGGGTCAATTGCATCAGCCCCGGCTGGATCGAAACCAAGGATTATTCCGGGCTGCGGCGGAAGGATCACAAGCAGCATCCGGCCGGCCGCGTCGGCAGGCCGGAAGATATCGCTGAAATTGTGAGCTGGCTGTTGGACGGCAAGCGGTCCGGCTTTGTGACCGGCGCCAATTTCGTGATCGACGGCGGCATGACGCGCAAGATGATCTACGAAGAGTAGCGCGTGCAACCGGTTAGATGACCACCTGGCGCGCGGTGTAGGACGAGCCTGTCACATTGCCAGTATTGATCGTGCCGGCGGGCTCGAAGCACAAAATCGACGCTTCTTGGTCGGCACAGGTGCGGTGCTCAACCCCGCGCGGCACCACGACGCATTCGCCGGCTTCCAGCGCGACGACGTGGTCCCGAAACTCGACGCGGAACCGGCCGCGCCAGACCATGAAAAACTCGTCCTCGTGCTCGTGATGGTGCCAAGGGAATTCGCCCTGCACTTTCACCAGCTTGACCTCTTGGCCGTTGAGAGCGGCAATCGTCTTCGGCCGCCAGTATTCGCTGAACAATGCGAATTTTTCGTCCAGGTTGATTTTGTTCATATCCGTCGTCTCACGATCTCCTACAGTCCATCATATCGTGTATAGTTCAGGTGAGGAGTCGCGCATGATCTTTCGCCAGCTCTTCGACAGCACGTCTGGAACTTACACTTACATCCTTGCTAGCCGCCCCGGCGGCGAAGCGCTGATCATCGATCCGGTGCTGGAGAAAGTGGATCGCTATCTGCAGCTCGTCCGCGAGCTCGATCTGAAGCTGGTCAAAGCCGTCGACACCCATCTGCATGCCGACCACATTACCGGGCTCGGCGCGCTGCGCGACCGCACCCATTGCATCACTGTGATGGGCGAACAGACCCATGCCGACGTCGTCTCGATGCGAGTCGCCGAAGGCGACCGGGTCGAGATTGAAGGGTTGCGGCTCGAAGTCCTCTACACGCCGGGCCACACCGACAATTCTTATTCCTTCCTGCTTGCCGATCGGGTCTTCACCGGCGACACGCTGTTGATCCGCGGCACCGGCCGCACCGATTTTCAGAATGGCGACCCCCGCGCGCAATACAATTCGATCTTCAACAAACTCTTGAAGCTGCCTGACGCCACGCTCGTCTATCCCGCGCACGATTATAAGGGCGATACCGTCTCCACCATCGGCGAAGAGAAATTGTTCAATCCGCGGCTCAAGGTGAAGTCGATGGATGAATATGCCGAGCTGATGAACAATCTGAAGCTGCCAAATCCCAAGATGATGGACGTCGCGGTGCCGGCCAATATGCGGGTCGGCCTGCATCAGGAGGAGGTAGCCCGCAGAGGGTGGGCTTTAACGGCGGCCGACGCGATTGCGCTTCGCGGCAAACCCGATCTCGCGCTGGTCGATTTGCGCGAAAAAAGCGAGCGCGAAAAGTACGGTGTTATTCCGGGCTCCTTACACCTGCCCTACCCGCAACTGCCGGCGGAGATTAGCCCCGGCGGCATTTTGCATGAACTGGCCGCCGCGTCCGGTAAGCAACTCGTGTTCTATTGCGCCTTCGGCGAACGCTCGGCGATGGCGGTCCAGGCGGCACAGGACGCCGGCTTGAAAACCGCATGTCATATTGCCGGCGGCATCGATGCCTGGAAGAAGGCAAGCGGCCCGCTCGGGCATTAACCCCGGACGCCACTACTTCGTCATTCGAACCCGCTGCCCTGGATGCATAGCCTCTATGCGCGGCGTGTCCATGAACATTTCGCGCTTGTAGCCATTATAATTTTTGCGGCTCAATTCGCGAGGTTACTTTATGGCACGGGACAATTTTCTTAACCGCCGGACAGTGCTCACGGCCGGCAGCGCTCTCATGTTGGGCGCGGCACTATCGCCGCGGGAGCTACGCGCTCAGAACAGTGGTGGGAAGCAGCCGATCGGAACCATTGGCGCAGGCCATATCGGCAGCACCATCGGCGGGCTCTGGGTCAAGAACGGGCACAAGGTATTGTTTTCCTCGCGCCACCCGGAGGAGTTGAAGGATTTGGTGTCCGGTCTCGGACCGTTGGCCCAAGCCGGCACCGTCGAACAGGCGATTGCCTTCGGCGACGTTGTGTTGCTGACCGTACCTTACCCCGCATTGCCGCAGATCGGCCGCGATTACGCCGCCCAGCTCAAGGGCAAAATCGTGCTCGATACCTGCAATGCGCTTGTGGGCCGCGACGGACCTATCGCCGAGGAGGTGGAGGCCAACGGGGTCGGTGTCACGTCGCAGAAATACTTGCCAGGGGCGCGGCTTGTTCGCGCCTTCAACACGATGTCCTACAAAATATTCGGCAGCGAAGCGAACCGGCCCGATCCGAAACTCGCGGTACCCATCGCCGGCGACGATCAGGACGCCGTGCGGATAGCGGCGGCGCTGGTGCGCGACGCCGGCTTTGATCCCGTGGTCGTCGGCAAGCTCGCCGACGCCAAGCTCTTTCAGCGCGGCGGGCCGGGTTACGGACAGCAGGTCAGCGCGGCCGAACTGAAGCAGAAATTATCTCTGCCGCAATGACACTCGAAACGACCGGCAACTGCAGCGGCGCGTTCCTGCGGCGCGCGATGGCGCGTGCACTCCCCGCCACGCCGCAGGAGCGCGCCGCCGCACTATGGTCGTTCGCCTATTTTTTCACGCTGCTCGCGGGGTATTACGTGCTCCGACCGCTCCGCGACCAGATGGCCATCACCGGCGGCATACGCAATCTGCCGTGGCTGTTTACCGCCACCTTCGCCACGCTACTGGTCGCGCAGCCGCTCTATGGCATGCTGGTCGCGAAGCTGCCGCGCGCCCGTTTCATTCCGATCGTCAATCATTTTTTTGTCGTCAACCTCGCGCTGTTTTGGCTGTTTCTCACGTTGCAGATCGATACCGCGCTGGTGGCGCGGATGTTTTACGTGTGGGTTGCCGTATTCAGCCTGTTCTCGGTGGCGGTGTTCTGGTCGTTCATGGCCGACCTGTTCACGGCCGACCAAGGTAAGCGCTTGTTCGGTTTCATCGGCGCCGGCGGCACAGCCGGCGCACTGCTCGGACCGTCGCTGACGAGTTGGCTTTCCGTCCCACTGGGGCCAACCAATCTTTTGATTGTAGCAATGGTGCTGATCGAAGCTGCAGTGTTCTGCGTCTGGCGTCTCGAACACGCGGCAACTGCACGCGAGACAAGTCCAAGCCCCACGCAAGATCAAAGGCTCGGTGGCAGCGCCTTCGCGGCGTTGCCCGAGCTTATGCGTTCGCCCTATCTGCTCGCCATCGCCGCCTGGATCAGCCTGCAATCCTTCTGTGCGACGATCCTCTATTTCGAGCAGATTCACGTCGTCGCAGCCGAAGTCCAAAGCGCGGGTGCGCAAACCCGCATCTTTGCCAACATCGATCTTGCAGTGAATTCTCTGGTGCTTGTGACGCAGTTCCTTGCAACCGGACCATTGCTCAAGCGTTACGGGACCGGCGTTACGGCGGCGGCGCTGCCCGCCGTCTATGTAGCGGGATTTCTTGCGGTCTTTCTCACGCCAACGCTCGCCGTTATTTTGGCGGCCCAAATCGCCCAGCGCTGGATTCACTTTGCCTTCGCCAATCCCGCACGCCAGGTCTTCTTTACGGTGCTTGGCCGGGAGGAGAAATACAAAGCCAAGAACCTGATCGACGTGGTCATCTATCGCGGCTCGGACGCGCTTTACGGCTGGGTATTCGACAGCTTGCAGCTTCTTGGGTTAAAGCTCGGAACGATCGCGCTCGTCGCCGCCCCGGTCTCGGCGATTTGGCTGATTTTGTCGGCGGCGTTAGGGCGGGCCCAAGAGCAGCGGGCTCAAGAGCAGCGTGCCAAGCTGATCGGCGCTTCCGCCACATCCGGGCAGTGAATGGTTAAATTGACACGGCGCCAATTCGCCAATTTGCCCGTAGCTGCCTTGGCGACGGGAACGGCGAGCTTGACTTTGCCGGCCTTCGCGCAATCCGCTTTACCTCTCATCACGCGCCCGATCCCCTCCACCGGCGAGCCTCTGCCCCCTGTCGGCCTGGGCACTGCGGAAGTCTTCGACGTTGCCGATACTGCCACCTTGCAAAAAGCCAAAGCGGTCGTGCGAGCGCTGATCGACAACGGCGGCAAACTCATTGACACCGCTTCGACCTATGGCGATGCCGAACGCATTCTAGGCGACGTGATTGGGCCCGCTGGCTTGCGCGGCAAGCTTTTTATTGCGACCAAGCTTGAGTCTCCCGATGTCGAAGAGCTTAAACGCTCGTTGAATCGTTTGCAGACCGCCAAGCTCGATCTTCTTCAACTCCACAATGTGAGAAATCCGCAGCAATCGCTCGGCGCCTTTCGCGACTGGAAAGCGCAAGGCGTGTGCCGCTATATCGGCATCACCTCCACCTCGCACGGCGCCTTCGCGGCGGTGGAAGCGATCCTCGGACGCGAAAAGCCCGATTTTGTGCAGATCGATTATTCGATCGATGATCGTGAGGCCGAGCAGCGCATTCTGCCACTAGCGGCCGAGGTAAAGGCTGGCGTGCTGACCGCGCTGCCGTTCGGCCGCGGCCGGCTATTTCGCGCGGTGCGCGACCGCTCCCTGCCGGACTGGGCACAAAGTTTCGCCGGCAGCTGGGCGCAATTCTTCCTCAAATATCTGTTGGGCGATCCACGCGTGACCGCGGTCATTCCGGGGACCGCCAACGCCGGCCACATGACCGACAATCTTGGCGCGATGCGCGGACCGCTTCCCGATCCCGATCAGCGGCGGCAGATGGTGGAATTCATAGAGACGCTGTAGTCGTCTCGATCCGCCCCATTCCACGACAAAATGCGAAAGCCGCAGGACGTCTCCTGCGGCTTTCCTTTCCGCCCGCTGCAGGGAGGGGAATTAGCGGGCGCGCAAATTCGCTGCGATCAGGAGAAGCGGCTAGCCGTCGCGCCGGTCCTCGCCCCAGCCGTGCTCACCTTCGCCGCGCATGTGATGATGCGGCCGCAACATGCGCGCGAGCCTGACGAAACGGTTTTTCTGATCGTCGTTGAGGCTCTGATAGAGCGGCGCACCGGCGTCAGCGATCTTTTTCAGTGCGGCGCTGGTCTTGGCCATATTGTCGGCGCGCTGCGACAGTCGTTCAAAAGGCGTGCCTGGCTGCTGTTGATCGCCGGCCTGGCGCGCTTGGAGCCTCTGGATGCGCAGTTGAACGAGATCGCGAACGGCCTGCTCGAACTGTGGCCAATTCTTGGCTTGGTCGGGCGTGAGCTGGAGTCCCGCCTTCAACGCGGCGATACGCGCGTCGGCGAAAGCGGACACATCTGCAGCACTCGGCCGGTGGCGTTGCTCGAAGCGCGGTTCGTCGTTGGCGAATCCGCTGCCGCCGCCAAAATGTTGCTGCGCATAAGCGAGCGAAGAACCGGCGAGCACAATGAGCGCGGTCGCGGTGATCACTGGCCTCAACATGGCGATCCTCCTGAAATTCTAAACGTGACTTGAGTAGATGGCGCGGCGGTCCGCCGTACAAGTTAAAGTTTGGAAATGTGGTCTGCGAAGATTACGAACGCGTAATCTTTTCGTCCGCAAATCGACAAATTGAACTTTCTGTCAATGCAAGATCTGCCGCAGGAACAATCGCGTGCGCTCGTGCTGCGGATGTTCGAAGAACGATTTCGGTTCGTTGATTTCGACGATTTGGCCGTCGGCCATGAAGATGATGCGATCGGCCACCTGCCGCGCGAAACCCATTTCGTGAGTGACGACCAGCATGGTGATGCCGTCGCCGGCAAGCTCGACCATGGTGTCGAGCACCTCTTTGACCATCTCAGGATCAAGCGCCGAAGTCGGCTCGTCGAATAACATGATGTGCGGGCTCATGCACAAAGCCCGCGCGATGGCGACACGCTGTTGCTGGCCGCCGGACAGCCGCGCCGGGTATTTGAGCGCTTGATCCGGTATCCGCACCCGCCGCAGGTAACGCATGGCCAGGTCTTCGGCGTCCTTTTTTGGCATGTGACGCACCCAGATCGGTGCCAAGGTGCAGTTTTCCAAAACCGTGAGATGTGGAAACAGATTGAACTGCTGGAACACCATTCCGACGTCGCGGCGTACCGCCAGGATCTGCTTGGCATCGTCGGTCAGCTCTTTGCCGTCGACGATGACGCGCCCGCGCTGCCAATCCTCCAGACGATTGATGCAGCGAAGCATGGTGGACTTGCCACCGCCCGACGGACCGCAGATGACGATGCGCTCGCCGCGGGCAACGGTGAGATTGATGTCCCGCAGCACGTGAAAATCGCCATACCATTTGTTCATGGCGATGATCTCGACGGCCCATTGCGCCTTTTCGCCGGTCTGGTTCGCCGCCTTTGTCATGCCCGTATCCGTCATGCTCCGCGCCTTTCAACGACGATGCGTGCGCGCCAGTCGTGCTTCGACATTTCGCGCATAGCGCGACATGCCATAACAGCACACGAAATAGAACACCGCGGCAAAGGCGTAGCCCGTCACGCTGGTGACCGGCGTAGCCCAGTGCGGATCGCCGCGGGCGGCTTCGATGGTTCGCAGAAAGTCGAAAATCCCGACGATGAAGACCAGCGTCGTATCCTTGAACAATCCGATGAAAGTGTTGACGATGTTCGGCAGTGTCACCCGCAACGCTTGCGGCAGAATGACCAGGACCATCATGCGCCAATATGACAGGCCGAGCGCCTGCGCCGCCTCGTATTGGCCGCGCGGTATCGAGAGCAGTCCGCCGCGCACGACTTCGGCCATATAGGCCGAGGCGAACAAGGCAACGCCGATGAGCGCACGCACAAGCTTATCCGGCGCAAAGCGGTCGGGTACGAACAAGGGCAACATGACGCTCGCCATGAACAGGACCGTAATCAAGGGTACGCCGCGGACAAATTCGATGAAGGTGATCGAGGCCAGTCGCACCGCCGGCATTGCCGAGCGTCGCCCCAGCGCCAGCAAAATGCCGAGCGGCAGCGAGGCCACAATCCCTACGGTTGCGACGACGATGGTGACGAGGATGCCGCCCCACAGCGAGGTCGGCACATCGGGCAGGCCGATCATCGGCACCCCGCTCAAGAGAATGTAAGAAAGGATCGGCAGCGCAATGAAGAAATAAATGGCGCCGAGATCGCGGCGCGGCGCACCGAGCCAGGCCAGCCAGGCGATTCCGAGCGCGAGCAGCACGAAGAACAGATCGACGCGCCAACGCTCGCTTATCGGATAGAAGCCGTAGACGAAATAGGAGGACCATACCCGTACGAAGGCCCAGCACGCGCCGGGTTCAGGGTGTTGCTCCGACGGCAGGCAGGCCTCACGATCGGCGCCTGACCACACCGCGTCGAAGATGAAAAAGCGCAGCAAAGACGGCACGATCCAGACAATGGCGGCGACGCAGATAATGGTGATCGCGATATTCACTGGAGACGAGAACAAGTTGGCGCGAACCCAGCCGAGCACGCCGGTGCTCGCCACCGGCGCGGGTAAGAGTTTCGCCGGTGCGTCGCGCAGATAGACCCGGTCGGTTGCCGCCATGGTTCAGCGCTCCGCGATGGCGACCCGGCGCCCATAGAGATTCATCAAAAACGACGTGACCAGGCTGAGGAAAAGATAAACCGCCATGGTAATGGCGATCACCTCGACCGCCTGGCCGGTGATATTGAGCACGCTGCCGGCAAACACCTGCACCAGATCGGGATAGCCGATGGCGACCGCAAGCGAGGAGTTTTTGGTCAGATTGAGGTACTGGCTGGTCAACGGCGGCACGATGACCCGCATTGCCTGCGGCACCACCACCAGCCGAAGCGTCCCGCCCGATCGCAAGCCGAGCGCCTGCGCGGCTTCGGTCTGCCCTGGCGCCACGGCAAGAATGCCGGCGCGCACGACCTCGGCAATAAACGCCGCCGTATAAATTGTCAGCGCGACCAGAAGCGCCGCGAATTCCGGCAATATCTCGGTGCCGCCGCGGATATTGAAGCGGGCCACTTCCGGAAAACTGAAAGACAGCGGCGCGCCCGCAGCGAAGAACACCACAAGCGGCAACAGCACGATCAGTCCGAAAGCGTAATACAAAGTGCGCGGCGGCTGCCCGGTACGCTCCTGGCGGCGGCGTCCCCAAATCCGTAGCACGAGCGTGGCAACAATCCCCAAAACAAGCGCGCCGGCAACGTAAGGGAAGTTCGCGCCGAACAGCGGCTGCGGCAGGAACAGGCCACGATTATTGAGAAATGCGCCGCCGGGAATCGCAATGCTGCCGCGCAGGTCGGGCAGTGATTTAAGAACAGCGTTGTACCAAAACAGGATCTGCAGCAAGAGCGGAACGTTGCGGATGAGTTCGACATAGCCGCCAGCGAGGTGCGACACCAGCCAATTGCGCGACAGCCGTGCGATCCCGATGGTGAAGCCGAGCGCAGTCGCCAGCACGACGCCGAGCGAGGCGACGAGAAGTGTATTAAGAAGACCGACCCAGAAGGCGCGACCGAATGTCGAAGTGCTCGACGAGTAGGAGATCAGCGTCTGGCTGATGTCGAAACCGGCGGTGTTGTCCCAGAAGCGAAAGCCGGAGGCGATCCCGGCTTTCGCGAGATTATTGGCGGCATTGACCGCGGCCGCGTAAATGAGGCCGCCGACCACAACCACGAGCGCCGCCTGCAGCGCAATATTGGTCCATTGCTGCTTGCTGCGAACCGGGAATTGCAGCATCTTCGACATGGCCGGCGGCGACGTCGGCAGCCGGCCGAGCTAACGCACGGGCAACCCGTATTGCAGACCGCCCTTAGTCCACAACCCGTTCAGGCCGCGCGCAATCTTCAATGGCGAGCCTTGACCCACATTGCGCTCGAAGATTTCCCCGTAATTGCCGACAGCCTTGATGATCCGGTACGCCCAATCATTGGTCAGGTTGAGTGATTGACCGAATTGGCCCTCGACGCCGAGAAGACGCCGCACATCCGGCGAGTTGGACTTCATCATGTCGTCGACATTGCGTTGGGTGACGCCGAGCTCTTCGGCGTTGACTAACGCCATGTGGGTCCAGCGCACGAGATCTTCCCAGGCATCGTCACCTTGCCGCACGGCAGGAGCGAGCGGCTCCTTGGAGATGATCTCCGGCAGCACGATGTGCGCGTTGGGATCACTCAGCCGCAGCCGTTCGCTGTAGAGCTGCGATGAATCGGTGGTATAGGCATCGCAGCGACTACTGTCATAGGCCTTGACCGCTTCATCGGCCGTTGCAAAGGTCACGGTCTTCAATGACATATTATTCGCGCGGAAATAGTCCGCGAGATTGAGTTCCGTGGTGGTGCCCTGCTGCACGCAAACCGCGGCATCGTTGAGTTCCAGCGCGGAATTTACTTTCAGCGACTTGCGGACCATGAAACCCTGGCCGTCATAAAAATTCACGGCGGCGAAATCGAGCCCGAGCGTGGTATCGCGCGACATCGTCCAGGTGGTGTTGCGGGCCAACACGTCGACCTCACCGGATTGCAGCGCGGTAAACCGGTTTTGCGCCGTTAGCGGCACAAATTTCACTTTGGTGGGATCGTTGAAGATCGCCGCGGCAATGGCGCGACAGTAATCGACATCGAATCCGGTCCAGTTGCCTTGTGGATCGGGAGCGCCGAAACCGGCT
Source organism: uncultured Alphaproteobacteria bacterium (assembly GCA_963816295.1). Taxonomy (GTDB): domain Bacteria; phylum Pseudomonadota; class Alphaproteobacteria; order Rhizobiales; family Xanthobacteraceae; genus BOG-931. The sequence continues at coordinate 28,855 of CAWFJS010000004.1, forward strand.
ACGACGCCGTTCGCGCCGCAGACGAGCTGACCGCGATCTTGAACCGCCTTGAGCGTTTGCGCGGATGCCGCCTGTGTGGCTAACGCAAGCATGGTTGCAATGGCGAAAGCCGTAGCTAAACGTTTCATGATCAGCCCTTTCAAGGAGGCGCGCAGGCCCCGACCTCAGGCGCGCGTGGCTTGTTACCCGTCCACGATCATCTGAGAACGATCGCATTATGAGGTCAAGGGGTTGACGAACCGGCATAATGGCCGGAAATGGCCAGACAGGCGCCAAACATGACTTACTAGGCCGGCGGGCGGCCGAATTCGGCGACAAAGCACGCGAAGGAAGCGGATGAACGACAAATCGAAAGAGACGCCGCGGCCGCGGCAGCCTGAGACCAAAATCGTTACCGGCGGCCGCGACCCGATGTCGTATCACGGATTCGTCAATCCGCCGGTCTATCACGCTTCGACCGTGCTCTATCAGAGCGCCGAGGATTTTCTCGCCCATCGCGCGCGTTACCAATATGGGCGGCGTGGCACGCCGACGACGGAGGCGCTCGAACTCGCGCTGCAGGAGCTGGAAGGACCGCAATGCGCTGGCGTGTCGCTATTGCCGTCCGGGCTCGCGGCAATCTCCAGCGCATTCCTGGCCGTCGTGCATGCCGGCGATCACGTGCTGGTCACCGATAGCGCCTATGGACCGACGCATACTTTTTGCGACCAGATTCTGACGCGCCTCGGCATCACGGTGACATATTACGATCCGCTGATCGGCGCCGGCATCGGCGAATTGATCCGTCCGAATACGCGCCTCGTCTACCTGGAGTCGCCGGGCTCATTGAGCTTCGAAATGCAAGACACCGCGGCGATCGCCAAGGTCGCCCATAACAAAGGTGCGTTGGTCCTGATGGATAATACCTGGGCCACGCCGCTTTATTTTCGTCCGCTCGACCACGGGGGCGATTTGGTGATTCAGGCCGGCACGAAATATATCGGCGGTCACTCCGATGTCATGCTCGGCACGGTATCGGCGAACGCGGCCACCGTCGCGCGGCTGAAGAACACGGTGCGCCAGACCGGACAATGCGAAGGCCCCGACGATGTTTATCTCGGATTGCGCGGCTTACGCACTTTGGCGGTACGGCTTGAACGGCACCAAAAGTCGGGACTGGCGGTCGCGCGCTGGCTCGAACAGCGGCCGGAAGTGCTGCGCTTGTTGCATCCGGCGCTGCCGAGCCATCCCGGGCATGCGATATGGAAACGCGATTTCTCCGGCGCCTCGGGCCTGTTCAGCATGGTGCTCAAGCCGGTGCCGCAAAAAGCCTATTACGCCTTTCTCGATTCGCTCGAACTGTTCGGCATCGGCGCGTCATGGGGCGGTTACGAGAGTTTGGCAATTCCATTCGATTGTACGCCGCTGCGCACTGCAACGCGCTGGCAGCCCGGCGGCCCGACAGTGCGATTCCATGTCGGCCTTGAGGCGGTCGATGATCTGATTGCCGACCTCGAGCGCGGCTTTGCCGCCCTTGCCGCAGCCGCGCGAGCGTAAATAGCAGTCCTCAGGACACTGTAAATCTGTAAGTCAGGCAGCCGAAGCCGCGGTTTTGCGGTCACGCAGCACGAAATGAAGATTACGCAGGTAGACGAACACGCCGAACGCCTGGCCGGCGATGAAGACGATGTCCTTGCGGTAGAGCGCATACACCAGCAGCAAGAGCCCGCCGCCGATCGAGAACAGCCAAAACGCCACGGGAATGACGCTGCGGCCAGCGCGCTCGGAAGCGATCCACTGGACCAGGAAGCGCATCGTGAACAGCGCCTGGGCAAGAAGCCCGAGCAGCACCCACCAATCGAGCCTGGTGACGAAAACGTCGGTCAGATACGCGCCGATCGCGTGCGACATCTCAATGAGCAAGCGTGACCTCCACCGATTGGGGAATGCGTTTTTTGCGGCGAATGAGCCACCACACGCCGAACAGATCGACCATACCGATCCACAGCCGATCCCAAAAACCATAATTGGATATGCCGTGCCGGCGCGGCCGGTCGACCACATCCACGTAAACAATGTCGAGACCTTCGCGCCGGACCAGCGCCGGCAGAAACCGGTGCAACCCGTCAAAGTACGGCAGCGATAGAAATAGATCGCGGCGGAACGCTTTTAGTCCGCAGCCCGTATCGCGCGTGCCGTCCTTGAGCACCATGCTGCGGATCGCGTTGGCGATGCGCGATTGCAACTTCTTGAATGGCGTCGCCTTGCGCCCGATGCGCTGGCCGGCGACCAGTCCAATGCGCGGACTGCCCGTCGCGAATGCGGCAATCAAAGCGGGGATGAATGCGGGATCGTTCTGCCCGTCGCCGTCAATTGTAACGACGAGCTCCGCGCGCGCCATGGCAACCCCGGTGCGGATGGCGGCGGATTGCCCGCAGGAGCTCCGGTGCCGAATTTGCCGTAGCCACGAGCGCTCGCGCATGAGCTCGCGCAGCTCTTGCTCGGTCGCATCTGTCGAGCCGTCGTTCACGTAGACGATCTCGAACGCGCGGCCCGCCAAAGCTGCGGCGATTTCGGCCGCCAGCGGCGCGATGTTCCCGGACTCGTTCTTTACCGGCACAACGACGGAAACCATGGGGCGATTACCACCGCCCTCTTGCGCCGTGCTCACCCGCGACATGCCCTCATCCGACATGGCGCAAACTTCTAAAGGCCATCTCGCCGGGGTTCAATTGGCGAAGGTCCGCTCAGGCGGCCAGGTTGCGGGGCGACATTGCCTGCCGCAAAGCGGTCGTAACCCGGGCGAGCGACGGTGCCGGTTTGGCGCCAAGATCGCTTGCCCGAAAGACCAGACCGCGCGCGGCAAACCAACGCCGAAGGAGATGAGTTCCCACCAGCGCGACGAGCGCGCCGCCGATGACGTCGCTCGGGTGATGGGCAAGCACCGCAACGCGGCTGAACATGATCGTCGCCGCGTAGATCCACATCACGACCCGGGTGCGCGGCCAGATCGCGCCGATAGCGATCGCGGCCGCCACAGCCGTCGTGGCGTGGCCCGACGGCAGGCTGGCGAATGCGGGGTGCCAGGTGAACGGCACATAGGCAAAGGGATCCTCGTGCCCGCCGACATAGGGACGGGCGCGGCCGATCAGGCGCTTGACGATCGCAACAAACAATCCCGGCAAACCGACCGCGAGAAACACAAAGCCGAACCGCGCGCCTAGGGCGGCGAGCACGGCTCGCGCCGAGGTCGCCAGTTGCGGCGAGGTCACCACGGCTAAAAACAGCAAGACGAAGCCGCACGGAAACAAGAACCAGCCCGACAAGCCAAATCTGGTAATTTCCTCGAATACAGCCCTAAACCAATGCGGCTCGCCGCGGGCCCAGTCGACAGCGCTTGCGTCAAGAAACGGCATAGAGACTGCCGCGGCGGCGATAAGCACAAGGGCAACCACAATGATACCTGACGATTGCGGGAGCCTGGTGGATCGCGCTGGCCGGATCAGCGCGCGAAAGCAAAGCGCAACATTTTCCGAAATGTTGCGCGCGATGCACTGAAGGGCCAACCGCAGGGACACGCCCTCCCCGACCGGCCTCGCGTTCACCCGATCAAAACCTGCATTCGGTGCGTTCACGGCGCGCTCACAGTTTCGAACACCGCGATTGAGACCGACTTGCCGATGCTAATGTCGTAACCCTCGACCAGCGGTCCACGATTGTAGCGCAATCCGATCGCCTCGGCGCGCAAAGCAAAGGTGCGTTGTTGCCTCGCCTCGACGAAGGCGAAACGGCAACCACCGGGGAGCAAGAAATCGGCGGCCCCCGCCGCATCGGTGAGGTGCGTCTTGGTGCCGGCAAGAAATACCAGGCTCGGCTCTTCATAGCCGGCGCTGGCGGCGAGCGGAGCGGCGCACGGCGCCTCACGCAAAATTTCCGCCAGCGCGACGCTGGGAAAGGCGGGCTCGAGCGACGGCACGACGACGGCATAAATTCCGATCGCCATGAGCGCCACGCCTTCGACCGCGCGGGTAAATGCGCGTTCGGCGCCTTCCTGATCGTACAATTGCCAGGCGAATAACCCGCACACGACGGCAGCGGCAAAGAAGGGCCAGGCCAGCAAAGCAAGATCGCGTTCAATGATAACCGCCGTCACCACCGCGATGATGCTGACGATCACCGGGACCAGAAACCACCACAGCACGCCACGGACGAGCCATGGCCGGCGCGACAAAACCCGCAACTCGACGGCGCCGGCGGTGAGGATTGCGATGGCCGGATAGAGCGGAAGGACGTAGTGCGGCAGCTTGGTAAGGACCGCCTCGAATACGATCCAGGACGGCACGAGCCACGCCAGCAGAAAACGCGCGGCCGCTTCGCGCCGCACCGCCCAGACCGCAGGCGCTGCTAAACCAGCCAAGATCGAAGCGGGAAAGAACGTCACAAAAAACAGGATCAAATAAAGACCCGGCGGCGCGCCGTGGGTTTCCTGCGGGCTCGCCACTTTGGCCAGCATGTCTTCACCGACCGATCCGATCAGGAACTGAGTGCCAACGCGCGCGTATATCGCGATGAACCACGGCAGGACGAGAACAAGCAGCCAAAGGAGCCCGGGAAGCGGACGCAGCACCAACAGCCAGCGTGCCGACCGGTCTAGGATGACCAGCGTCGCCGCCGCGAGCCCAACCACCATCAAAATCATCGGACCTTTAATGAGAATGCCAACGGCAAGCGCAGTCCAGAAAATCGCGAGCTGCCCCAAGCCGGGCTGCGCATCGCCGCGGCGCGGCGCCAGATAAACGCGGGCCAGCACCGCCATCGCCGCCACGACCGTGAACAACAGCACAGCGTCGGTCTTGGCCAGGCGCGCTTCGACGCCGAGGATCGGCACGACGACATCATCATAGCGCCGCGAGAAGCGCGCCGCGCCGACTAACAAAGGCCAGTGCGCACCAATAGGTCGCGAGCACCGCACCGATCGCGCCGATCAATGACGGCAGGCGATAGAGCCAAATGCTGGTATGGGCATTGGGCAGGCCGAGCGCACTGGCGACATTCACGACACTCGCTTGCAGCCAGTAGATCCCTACCGGTTTGCGATAGCGCACATCGTCCTGGTAACGGATATCGACATAATCGCCAGTCTCGATCATCTGCTTGGTCGCTTGCGCGAAATAGGCTTCGTCGCGATCGACCGGCGGAATTTGAAAAATTCCAGGTATAAACGTAATCAGCGAAATCAGTATCAGCACCGCCGCCGCGCGGCGGCTCGATCCGGCGGCATAGTCGAACAGCACGGCAAAGCCCTTCGCGGGCCAGTAGGACCGGGACGTCCAGCTGCTGGTCGTGCTCATGTCACCCGCAATGCCGCTCGTGCTGCCGCCAGTTCTTGAGCGGTAATCGTGTCGGAAATCGAAAGCCCGCCTGCTCCGCCGCCGTTCAAAGGCCACCCTCTAAGCCGCGGGACAATAGTCAAATCGTCCTTGGCGGGGAAGCTTGGCGGGGAAGCTTCGCGGGCCGGCATTTAAGCGGCGGTTCCGCAGGCGTAATCGGTAATTTACTGGGCGTTTTCGCCTTCGATTCTATATAAAAGCGGCACCGCCAGTTAGGCGGCATCGGGGCCCCGTAGCTCAGGGGATAGAGCAACAGCCTTCTAAGCTGAAGGTCGCAGGTTCGAATCCTGCCGGGGTCGCCACTACTGTTTGCTCATCAAACATCTTCAAGCACTTAGCTCCCGGTTTGTAAGCGTGGGTCAAAAGGTTTGTAAGTTGACGTTTCCGTTTTGGTCATCAGCTTCGTCATCGCCGCGTCGGCCTGATGCTCCTGATCGACCTCGTCGAGATACTCCTGCAACTGCCTCAGCGAACTGTGACCACTGACATGCATCATTTCAGAACCAGTGCATCCTTTATGCGCTAGCGTCCGTAACGCGGCTTTGCGCAATCCATGGGCGCGGAAGCTACGCACGCGACCATCATCACACAGCACCGGCTTCAAACCAGCGGCGACACACCAATCGGCGAATTTGTTGCCGAAGGCAGCGGCCGACGCGAACGGCTTGCCGTAGCTGGTTGTGAGAAACGTCAGGACGTTTTCAGATCGCGGCATGGCGTCGAGCGCTTCCTGAAGCTCCGGCATGATTCTAACTTTGAGCATCTTGACGGTGCTGCGTCGCGTCTTGCGCGGACGCCAGCACAATCGGCCGTCGCTGATGTGTTGATAGCCGAGCGCATGGGCATCGTCCCGCCGAGCGGCGATGTTGAGCAGAAGTTCAATTGCCAATCGTGCCACGGTGCCAATCTGATGATGTTTGCGATACATTTCGACCTGCGGCTCAAGCCAGGTCATGTGGCCGATGCTCTTCGCCACCCTGACCGCCTTCACACCCTCGCTCGGATCGGACGCACACATGTTGTCGGCGACGGCGAACGCCATCAGGCCACGGATGGTCTTGAGCCAGTTCTTTTGCGCATATGGCTTCATCGTCTCCAAAATCCTGGCGATATGATTGCGCTGCAGCAGGGCAATCCGCTTGTCGCCGTGCTCGGCACGGAACCGTTCCAGGATATTGCGGCGCATCCGTTGGGTTGCTGGGGCGAGCGCCTGAGTGAAGCTTGTGCTGCGGTAGTAGGCGGCGACGGCGGCATTGATCGTGCCCGCCTTGGTGCGGCTTGCGCCGATGTCACGGATCGGCGCACCGGCGAGTGCTATCTGATAAGCCTCCATGAATTCGGCCGAACCAGGAAGCCCCGGCAGGGCAATGGCCTTGCTGCCAGGCCGCCGGAAATAGTGGCGCACCCGGCCGTGCCGATCACGGAAGCTATTTATGAATTGCAGTCGGAGCTGCGCCATTGTCGTAGACCTTGTCCCATTCATTCGGTGCGGCGGCGTGCTCGCCTGCGGTGCCGCTCATCACTTTGATCTTGCCGAGCTTAGTATCGACCTCGACGCTCGTCGGGGTGAGGCCTTCGGCGCGGGCCGCCCTGACCAGTCGCCGCACATCGCGATCCTTGAACGCAAGCGCTTTGTTTGCCACCGACATATTCCTTTTGCTTCGAATAACGCTGTTTCCGCGACGTAACGAGCAAAAATCCCGCCGTCAATCCATTACGCGCAACACCGGAAATCTCAGGCAAATCCTGTAACCCATTGATCGAACGGTGCATTATTCTGATCCGGAATAATGCCGTATCGGCACACCGGTTTAGCCCTGCGCCACAGGGCACTTCTGGTTCAGCGGCCAGTGTTCCGGTGGGTTGCAATCGTAGGTGGTAAAACGGTCATGTGTGACCGTTTTGAAACCCGCGCTTTTGAAAACCCGTGAGGGGCTAGGGTCGACGAGCATTGAGCGAGGGACGAAGCCAATCGACTTGCAAAAATCGAGCGGCGATTTGGCTGGCTTACCCGGGCCGCCGATATGTCCGGGCGACAGATCTACAACATGCCATCACCAATAACCACCCTGCATGCTTCGTGGTGCGCGATCACAACGGGCAGCAGCTGACGTATGTCTATTTCGAGGATGAGCCGGGGCGACGTTCGGCAGCCAAGTTGCTGACGCGTGATGAGGCGCGGCGGATCGCGGTGAATATTGCTAGACTGCCGGACTTGCTCCGTAAAACCTGATTTAGGAGGCCGAGGTTCGAAGGCGAGTAATCAATTCCAGTTCGTCGTCGCCAATCGAGACTAGATCAATCATGAGGGCTTGGCCCATGCTGGCGGCGCTGCTTGGGGATGCCGGTATTTGAATGGGTTCGAGGTTCTGCGAGCTGAGAATCTCTACAACGATGCGTTCGCCGGTAGGCGAGCTGAGAATCTTTGCATTGGCTTCGATTAGTTCATTGAGGATGGGCTCTGGGAACCCGAACCGCACTTGGCTAGGCCACTTGGTATCATACACTAAGCCGCCGTTACGCTCGACGAAGTCTCTCAGCTTTTGGAGGCGTTCGTAAGCGTTCGCTTGACGCCATTCCAGTTGCCCATCATCTGAAAGCAACTCACCGCCAACATAGCTATACCCAATCGGAACCAACTTCCCGCCATAATCATAGTAATACCCAATCGGTGCCATCGTTCCAGAACGCTCAAACGCCTTGTCGTCTCTACTCCTTACCTCCTGCAATTGTTTTATCGCTTCCTCGCCAATTGCTGCCGCGAACCCATCCTCAATAGTGATAAACCGCTTCCGCGCCTCCTGAGCTTTTCGATCTTCCAACGATGCCCCCGCCTCCAGACGTTTTCGATCTTCCGACCGTGCCTCTCCTTCTTTTTCGGCTTTGTAGGCTTCGTACCCCGCTTCATATCTACGATACTTCGCGTCGACTTCACTTTTCAATGAACGCATATAGTCATACCAATCGGTTCTAATTTTCTTCGATATTGCTTCATCGTACCGATATTTCGCATTTAGTTCATTGAACCATTTGCTCATCAAATTCCGATACACATGAATTTCCCTTCCACGAACAGAGTCGGGGAAATCGACGTATTCCAACTTCCGTTCAAATTCCAACTGTGCTTTTAAAACGTCCTCCTCTTTTAGCGGAACACTTTCAGTACTGATCGTGTTCGTGTCCTGTTTTCCTTTTACCTCTAGCTGTTTTTTATCGTCATCAAGTTTGTCGCCGCCCAAAACATACTGACAGGCCCGACCAACGAGGAAAGCGAGACCAGCTCCGCCCCAGGTAATTGCCGGGTTCTCCTGCCCTAGGTGATAGTTAAGCCAAACCCAGCCGCCCGCTATAAGGATGCTTGTCCAAAACAGAACATTTCCCAGCCGGGCCGCCATAGCTCCCCCAAAGCCTTTTGAAGCCTTGAGCGAAAGTACGGCACAGGCCGTCGAGGAGAGTATGGAGAAGACTCGCGGGGCGATGGATAACTATTTCAGTTTTCTTCAAAATATCTGGGGTAGCAACGATCTAACTGAAAAAATGAAAACCTATACCGCCAGAAATATTTCAGCTTCCACTGATTGTATGCACAAGCTGAGCCAGGCCAAGGATTTTCAAGAGGCTTTTCGAATTCAGACTGAGTTCATGCAGACGCAATTGAAATCGTTTGCTGAACAGGCCAAGTCTCTCGGCGAGGCGTATACAAAAGCAGCTACGAACGCGACTAAGTCCTTCGGCCGCTGAATTCACATAAAGCTGCCGCAAATGGCATGGACCTTGCAAGGTGCCGGGTGCGGACCGCACCAATGAGCGACGACGACGAAACCCATCTACACGTTACGCCAGTCATTTCGACATGGACGAGGCGTTCTGTGCCCGTATGCGCATGGCCATAGAAGCAGGGCTAGAAAGTGCGCCGGTTGGTGTCATCACCACGCCTGGAACCAAAAATCCAAAATACGTCCCAGCAGAACCTTGGTCCGGTAGCCATCCTCGATGGGCGCAATGGACTTTTAGTTGTGTTGTGCCACTATTGAGCCGGAAAGTTCTCCCTCTCTAGCGTAGTAGTGAGCAACAAAAAGGCCCCAACGATGGGCCCTTATGAGTGGATCACTAAAGAAAACGCTAGTGTACCGTCATTCTTACCTCAATCCCAACACTGCCATTTTCGACGATGTCACGAACCGTGACGCCGGGTTCGATTGACACCCAACGATCATCGCGCCGCATAGCAAGCTTAACGCCGTTGCACATGACGTACGTTTCCTTGCCATCAAATTCGACTGTGTATTCGGGATCGGTAATCTGCGTCACGGCCTTGTTGCTCATTGCGCCCCTCCTTGGGTCTAGCGCAAACTGTAATCGCCGATTGCGGCTAAAGTTGCCGTGGCTCGTTTGCGTATTGCGCGCCAAATATGAGGGCGGACAGGAGGGAGCCTTAAGAACATGCGAACTGCGAGCCTGATCATGTTGTCGGGGCTGTTGGTCCAAGTAGCCCATGCCGCCGACGAAACCCGTCGCTCTAGTTTTCCAAACGTCCTGGTGGGCACCTGGGCCGAAACAGCCCAACAATGCGCCGCCAAAGACAAATCTAATGTCGTGATCGAGCCTGCCAAATATGGCGACGGCGACGGGAGCTGCGAGGTACGCTGGATCGATCAGTCGGAGGGATCGCGCGGCATCAATTACGAAGTGCGTGCCCTTTGCACCAGCGCGTCGCTGCCGGAAAAGAACCAAACCGTCACTATCATCGTGCGAACACTCGGCTCAGATCGCGCGGCGATGGGACGAATTTATCTGCATTCTGCCGGAAGCGTGTTCGACGATTTAAAGAAATATCAGCGTTGTCCATAACAATCGCCGCCCCCCTCCGACGCCTAGAGGCAGGCGATGAACAATCCGCTTAAATGGAGGTACGAAGCTCAAGCCGGACTACTAGTCTCGACTATAGCTGGTGCTGGGTTCGGCATCGTTATCGGCTACCAGTCGGGAAATGGATGGCTCGGCACACTTATTTGGACGCTCATCAGCGCTGTCATTCTCGGCGGGGCGTTCTATTTTGATCGGGTCTTTCGTTAGCGCTCATGCCCTCCTCCCGCCGCTTCCCGCCACCATGGAAGATTGAAGAATACAACGACGCTTGCTTTGTCGTGAGCGAGAGTTTTCACCCGTCGCGAGGATGATTTGCGGGCCAACCATTGCAATGGGCAATTTCGTGCCGACGAAAAGTGGCAACTGGTGCATACTCGTCGCTTGGCAAAACAATATAGCAGGTGCCATTGCTCTGCCATGAGCAAGCTACGCCGAGGAGATCAGCACCCATTGACATGCAAAGCGTGCGCGCTTCGGCCACCGGCACAACGCGCTCTACGATCTGACCATTATATGGATGATTGTACCGTTCGGGCGGTTCGAGCTTTGCCTCGTAGCGCGCCTCGTTTACGTACGGGATCGCGATGGGGATGGGAACAACGACGCATCGCGGCCAACATTGCTAAGCTCCCCGACTTGCTGCGCAAGGATTGAGTGGTGGATTGGTTCGACCTTACCCATTGGCAGGCCATCCTTGCGGCCATCGTCACAATCGGCACCCCTATCGTCGCGGTCCTCGTGTGGGCTAAGCCACTGCTACGCTGGTTTGGATCGCTCTTTAAGCGCAAGGCTCGATCCAGCTAACACGCCCCGTGCAATCACTGCCGCGCTTGAATGTAACCATTCCGCGCCATGCAGGCGTCGATGATCGCAAGCGCCATCGCTATCAGAAATGCCCTCATGACGCCCTTCCCACTGCCTCATAGTAGCGAGTAGGTGACGGGGCTACTAGTGGGCTGCGCTACTGGCGACGGAGAGCTATCATCGCTATATGTCGGGACGGGGCTTTCCATCACCATGGACAGTTGACGAACTCAACGACTGCTTCGTCGTGCGCGATGCGAATGGGCAGGCGCTCGGCCACTTCTTCTACGAGGAAGACCATGGGCGACGTTCGGCGGCGAAGCAACTCAGCAAAGACGAGGCAAGAAGGATCGCTGTGAACTTTGCGAGGTTGCCGGAGCTACTGAGGGCGCAGCCTCATTGGCGCTAAAGGCGCATCAATTGTCTTTAAAGCGCGCTGCGTCGCCCCAATACTTGACAGCGACATCGGCACTCGATCCTTCGACCTCGATCCGCTTACCCCTATAGTTGCCAACGGCGACCCACATTGTTCCAGATTTCTGATAAACGGTAATGATGTAAGGTATGGCCCACACGTGGACAGTGCGCTGTTGCCGGGTCATCTCAAGATCATCCTGTGTGATCGGTTCACCGATCACAGGGGCTAAGTCGCCTGTAATATCTCGCGGCATTCCACGCAAATCGCTCCACGATTTAAGCGGCCTAAGGGGATCAATTCCCACACCCTCCTTAACGCCGCCAGCGAGATGGCGCTCGATCTGCTTGGAACGATCATACAGGGGGTTGTCGGGAGTGTCCGAGCTGATGACCAGCCCCTTACCCTTTAGCATCTTACAGGCGGTACCTACGGCGATCAGTTCGCCGGTGTCCCGGCACTTTGCCAACTCGGCATTGAATGTAGCTCCGTCAATCTTGCCTTGGTCGAATTCAATATATTTGTGGGCCAAGGCGATAATCTCGTCGTCGGTCATGCAACCTCCTTTGTTGAACTGTCGGTAAGCCACTACTCGCTCATCGGTGATATCACTTCATCCCTCTGAGTCGACAGCGGTCAGGGCTTCCCTCCTGTGAGTATGGGTCGACGATCCGCACACAATTTGCGGAGTACCACTGTCGGCGCTGCGGCAGACGATTTTTGGCCCCGGCATGGCCCATCGAGGCCAATTCCAAGAAGCTCGGCGCTGACGCTCGCGCTTGCAGCACACAACGCACGCACACAATGCGATCTGAAAGTCACGAACAAGTCGACATTTTGCAAGGGCTAGAAAGCCGCGAAATACCTGCGTTTCTTGCAGATAGTTTCATTTGTAACAAATAAAGGCCGGTGGCTAGTGACAATAAGTGCCGATCAAATGGGCACTTCTAGCGATTTGCGCGAAACTTTTTGTGCGATTTTTTATGTGTGAGAGTCGAGGAAGCGGAGGAGTCGAGGAAGCGGAGGGGCGAGGGCTTCCTTTACCCCCTTCTTCGAAGGTTTTTGAAGGAACTTTTAGTGCTCTGCCTAGTTTTACCCTTGATTTTGGCGTCATCTGTCGTATAAATAACGACAACTGTCGGAAAGGTTCAAGATGAGCGATTTGGGTACGAACCAAACTGGACCGTCTAATAAGGCTTGGCTAACTGAGCCAACTGACAAGCCTCAAACTGACAAGCCTCAAACTAACAAGCCTCAAACTAACAAGCCTAGACTGTCCGATAAGGCTCGGCTCTCCGAGGTCGCTGGCTTGCTTGCGCTTCGGAAGCCCCCTGAGGACCCCCTTGAAACTCATGAAATGCTTCTTCGAGGCCTGTCTACAAAGGCTTTGGTCCACTTGGTAAGAAACTTCGTGGTTCTTCGTTGGGACGACGCGTTTGAGAAAGCCGTTGGAATGAGCCAACGCACATACCAACGGCACGTGTTAAAGACGTCGAAGCCGCTGAATCCCGAGCAGACTGGGCGAACTTGGAAACTCGCTGAAGTTTTAGCCAAAGCAACTGCCGTCTTTGGATCAAAAGAGGAGGCAGAACAATGGCTGGAAAGGCCAGCGACTGGTCTAGATCAGCGTCGGCCAATTGATCTCTTGGCCACGCCTGCAGGGGTGGAATTGGTCGAAGATTTTCTCGTTCGTCTAGAGTATGGCGTTTACGCGTGACACCGCTGCCTGCTCCACTCGGTGGCAGCGAGTTGGTAGCATGGCGCTTAGATCACGCTAAACACGCGAGTACTTGGGACAGTGGCGAGGGAGCCTACCAAGTAGGAGGCCGCTGGAATAGTAGAGGGGTCCGGGCAGTCTATTGCTCGATTGATCCGGCTACGGCGATACTTGAGGTTGCCGTCCACAAAGGCTTCAGAACGTTAGACACGGTTACGCACGTTCTTACGGCGATCGACGTAGACCCTGCAGGCGTATTCGTCGTGCAACCAGACAAGGTTCCGAACGCTAACTGGTTGAGGCCGGGCGTTCCGAGTGCTGGACAGCAGGCCTTCGGCGACGGTTTGCTTGCCCCGCACAAGTTCGTCGTGATTCCGAGCGCTGTGTCGACGTCGAGTTGGAATTTTATATTCGTCGCTTCCAAAGCGGTGGGATCATACGCAGTTAGGTCGCAAGAACCCTTTGCCCTCGACACTCGACTGCATCCGCCAGCACCCTAAAGGTCAACCGTCAGACGGCCAGTTCGCGCTATTCGGCTGATTTACAGCACCGCAAAAATATTTAGAGATCGGCGCGCTTGCGGTTGGTTTCAAATCCCTAAGATCGCTGTGGGTGGCATAATTCCTCGCGTTATTCCGCGCCATTTTTGTTGCGACGCGCTCGGGATCATAGGTCGGCCGCGTCACGGCGCTAAAATCCCGGCGTTCGGGTCTCCCGTAAGCGAACAGCCGTGGCAATTCGCCCATCTATCAGCTTAGCTTCTCTGTCCGCAACAGCCCTGAATTGCTCAGCCCGCTTTGCGTTAGGACTATTCACGATCAGGTGTGCCTTGCGTCGTAGCTCATCGACGACTTCCGGGGTCATTTCCCCGCGATGAGTTGGGCCAAGTTCCTCGCCAAGGAAAGGTAAGGGTTCACTGCCGACGCCATACAGAAAATTCCATAAAAAGATCGAAGCCGTTATCAACAACTCGATCAGCTCTTGATTTGGTGCCCAAAGAATCTGCCTCTCAATTGCGGCTATGATCGCTTCCTTTGGATGCGGCAACACTGATACATCATAAAACGCATCCGGCCTTATCGTACATTTCGCCATAAGGCCACCCAAGTCAGTAACAATCTCCCTGTCCTGTGCAGCTAGTTTGTCGGCACGCGCAACTGCTTCGTTGAGAACGATGGCAACCCCGCTGCAAGTAGCGCAATGTAAAATTGCGTTTGCGAATGCACACAATGTCGGGTCCGTGAACCCGGGAGGGAGCAGGCTATCCGGGTACAAATAGGTCAACGCCTTTGCTGTTTCGGCCGTCTTATGGACGTTCCTGACGTTGTAAAGAGTCCGACCAAATAGTCCTGTCCGGGACTGCTTCACCCGAACCCAACCGGGCGCAATATTGTCGTCCCCAACGCTAACACCCTCCATCCAATCGCATCGCGGGTTTGAATTTGCTACAATTTCAGCTCACCAGTCCTCAGCTTCCAAAGTCGTTCGATCACCATTGGGGACATCGTGTTCTCCACCCGTTGCGCAAGTTGCCCAGTTCGGATCGAGACCTTTGTTTTGACGTCAATTGGATCCTTGGCCTCAAGCATTACTATGAACTTAGCGAGGTTCTCACGTTGGGATTTGTAGACCTCGTCGTGCAAAGTCATCGCAAGCAGGTAGTTGACCAGGGCACGGCTCTCGCTCAGTGAACGCCAATAGATGTTGAACAAGTTTACGATGATGATGCCCAACGTACCCGCCGTGCCAATCAGCCACCAATCCATCCGCCCCTCCTGCTATCGGCGCGCCAAAATTTCCAGTTCATTTCCGCACCTTCTTGCCGTACTCCTTATCAATAATCGGTCGACAAAGCGCCTCCATCTTCTCCTTGAACTCTGTCAACATTCTACCGACTTCATCACCGCCCTTAGCCAAGGCACCGTAAGCGGGCCACACGTCGGCACGAAACGCGTTCCACGTATTTTCGAGGTCTTCAGTTTTGAGCTGCGGTTCAGGATCACGCAATAGCATCTGTGCAGAGACTTCCACCTTTCGCCGGGCCCGCTGTATCAACAAAAATGTTTCCTCGACCTGAGGACCAAATAACGCCGTACACTGAACCTGCATCTTCCAAGCTCGCTCGAAGAAATCTTTGTTGCGTTCGATACGCTTCAGGATTGCATAGAAGGGAGCACGTGCGGATCGTTGAGCTTCAGTAGTACCGAAGCTGTCCGGCATGTCGTTCCACTCATAGTCGAAGGTCGCCTCACTTCTGATGTTGTCAAACACAAACTTGCTCTCGTAGACGATAGCCAGTGCATCAATGGCCGTTTCGATACGCCTCTCTTCAAGTTGCTCCTTTTTCCACCGGCTAAAGGTGCGGAATCCACCAACGGCAATGCCGATGGTGATGATGAACCCGATGATGGTCAGGAGTTGCGCGTCCAGCCAAATGCCCAAGGATCGGTCATCGCGAAGCCTGTCCCCGTCGGTCGTTCCCTCGTTGAAAATCCTGACAATCCTGACAGGGGGCGCGTGCGCTGTGAATGATTTTCATCGCGTAAGGGGGTGACATAATTGAAGTTTTCAAAACCCTGACAAACCTGATACGCGTGTATTCATATAGAGCACTTTTCTCCCTCTATTCCTTCCTTCCTTTCTCTCTATGGACAGGCTTCCATCAAGTTTGTCAGGGTGGCAAAATTCTCCACACTAGTAAGCACTTGCAGGACCGAGCCGTCGAACTCCCTGTCAGGTTTGTCAGGAAATAGTGTGGCCCTTACGGGGCGAATTCATCAGTTTCGCTAATGCCGTTTTCTCAGCTTCCTCCTTCTTGGCCTGCGCTTCGAATTGTTTGAAGACCGTTGGATTGACGTTCCAAGCTTTGTGCAACGGACCTTTATCAGATGGCTTAATCCAATCCGCTGCTACCAACGGCGAGACGCGCTCGTTGACTTCTTGCAATGTCAGACCGCGAAAATCACGGACGTTGGCCGCGAGATCAGAAGCAACGAAACGATCCTTGTCGTTGGTGAGGATCCAACTGGCGAGTTTCCTTAACCTCTCACCATTAGTGTCACTCTCCCCAGTGCGATAGAAAACATGCGCATGCGGGATAATGAAATCGGTGACGAGACGATGCACGTTCCTGGCCGTCTTCTCACTAACCTGATTGCAGATCCCGGCCTTAGGGTCGGCCGCCATATGCAGGATCAGCGCGAGACTTCCTGATATCCCATCAAGTTTGCCAATGAAGCTCTGAAAGCCGGTCGCTATTCCACCGCTAGCACGTTTGAGATGATCAAGGTGAAGTCGTAGATCGTTCATCACTTCCAATGCGGGATCATTGAAGGTGAGTTCGTGGGTTCGCAAACC
Source organism: uncultured Alphaproteobacteria bacterium (assembly GCA_963816295.1). Classification (GTDB taxonomy): domain Bacteria; phylum Pseudomonadota; class Alphaproteobacteria; order Rhizobiales; family Xanthobacteraceae; genus BOG-931. The sequence goes on from CAWFJS010000004.1 coordinate 45,386, forward strand.
TATCGGCGTCCCCTCAACCCCATAGCGCCCAAACGGGCCTACGGGATCGGTAGCAGTGAGTAGCTCCCGCATCAGAGCATTGTAAGCTTCAGTACCGCTCGGCCGGTCGATAGGAAACGATGCTGGTGTCATCACTACGGGAACGAACCGCTGCAACAGACCATCAGAGGTTAGTTTCAACAGTCCGTGCTCTGCCAGCTTCTTTGGTTGGATGCCGCCAATGATGCTGACACTGAGATTGTCGATGTGAAGGTCATCGCGTGAAATGCGAAGCACTGTGTGGTAGCCGCCGTCAAAGGCCGTGAGCCAAAAACCACGCACGGCGTTCGCACCCCCCTTGCTCGTGTATTGTTCCATCGAGCCGAGCCAACCGGAAATTTCATCGCGCTTGACCAGCGTGCCACGTCCGCTCCGTGCCAGCACTTCACCGAGCGCTTCGATGGTGGTGTCGTTCACAATGTGTTGCGGCGGTCGCTCCGGCTCCTCCAATTCGTCACCGTCTTTTTTCTTTGCTTTCTTGTACTCCGCCACCTTTTGGAGGTACGCCTTCTGCAATTCTCTCTGATAGTTCTCCAGCGGCCTTGTGGCTGCGTTCATCTCGGGAGTTTTCTTGAGTGATGCCTCGCCCGACAACATAACCCAAAGCCGTGACCTGACCTTCCAATCACCGTAGCGCATCATTTTCAATTCGATACGGTGATCAATCGCGCCGCTGAACGCGCCCAGGACGCACATCGCCATCGAGGCCTGATCGACGCCAATGACCTCGCTCTGCGCAACGACGAACTCCTGAGCGACCGGCGGCAGGATCTTCAGCGGAAACTCCGGCACGATGTATTGTGCCCAAGGATCAAATAAAGCCCCCTCTCGCGACGGTTCGGGCTGGGCGTATTTCCTGACCGCACCTTCGACGGCACGATCAATATCATCGAAACGATCTTGCCAGCGTTCGTCATGTATCGCCGATGAGTTTTGCATCAACGCACGGAGCAATCCCTTTGCGGCTCCGGGGCTGACATTACTCTGCACCATGCTGGCGGCGAGATCGCGGATGTTGTCGTGCAGATAAAGGTCGTTAAGAATGTTGGCGACCGGCTCGCTCCAATCCAACTTCAATGCGCCGTCAGTATTATCCCAATCAGCCTCGTCATCTTTGCCATTGCCCTTCTTGAAAATCGCACCTACATCGAGATCCCCACGCTGATCGATGTAGTCTCCCTCAATCACTACCGCACGGTGTGACGGGTTCTTGGCAACGCCGCCATAGTAAAATGCTTGCGAAAGCGTGAAGCTTGCAGGATCAAAAATGCCACCAAACAATCCGTTTGCCCGCGCCACCCATTTCTTGCGCTTGTCGTTATCTGACAGCTGGGATGCTGGTAGTAGTAATCGCCATTTTGGCGCGTCCGGCTTGTAGTTCGCTGAAGTGTATAGCAGCGCCATCAAGTTTGCTTTGGTGACAATCTCGATGGCTTCTTCGAAAGTCACCACGCCGTCGTCGTAGTCTAACTCAGCGCCACTGACCTTTATTGTATTGTCGTTGAAGCGGAGACAGTTCTTTTCGCTGCGCTTGTTGCCGAACACCGCCAGCTTGAGCCATGGCAGTCTTGCCTTGCTCGACGCAGTCCTGCGTAGGATTTCGTCACGCAGCTCGATCAGCGTCAGCTCGGCTTCGGTCTTGCTCTGTGCCCCATACGTCGGAAAAAACGTGACGTGGACGGCACCATTTGCTTGCTTCCCATCAGGCTTCGTGCGAGAACCATCCCGCTGGTTGCCACCAGTGTTGTTGGGTATCTTGCTGAGTTTGGAGCCCGTCGGAGGTAACCGCTCCGGCGGGTTCTTCTTGGTTGATGTATGTGCCATAACGGCACCTCCTAATAAAAAAGAGGAATCTAATCATTTGGTTTTGTCCTTTCGCCTGTTTGCTGATTGCTGTTTGCTACTTGCTGTTTGCTGTTTGCTACTTGCTCTCTTACTCTCACAGTGTCGTGCCGTGGCTGGGTGAATACCCATAATGTGCTTCGCTGCGATTGGCGATTTGCGCTGCGATCTATCCAAACAATCGGCGACGGATCACTTCGCCTTCGCGGGTGATCCATTCGAAATACCATTTAAAATAGGCTCGTTTGCCTCGGTCTGTGTCGGCGCAACTGCCCGCACGCTCATAATCATCTTGCGTTTTGCCTGGATGATCGCGAAGCCACGCCTTCCGAAGTGCAGCTTGCCAAAGAGGCAACGCCTTTTCATGTCGTGTTAGCTTACGTTTCCTGAGTTTACCCATCGCACCGCTGGTCATTTGCTCCTCTCCCTTATTCGCATGGCGTTGCGCAAATCTTCTCGCCCCTCGATTAGGTCCCAATGCTCACGGAACTTGCGAGCATGGCGTAAAAACGCGGCCGTAGGTTCCGTGGGATCGCGAGTATTTTGTTTGGGAGGTGACGGATTGTCACCAACGCGGTGCTTATTAGTAGGCTGCTTGGTCATTTCTTCTTTTCCTTTTGTGCGCGCAGTGCGTTTTTTAAATTTTCCAACCGTATCCAGCCATTTTGCGACGGCGGCTCCGGCCAAATGCGAAACGGTGTTTCGCTTTTACGGTTCTCGTTTTTCCGGGAGCGCCGGTCCGCAGCCAGCATCTCATTAGCGCGCTTCAACAGTTGACGTTCTTGCTCGCGCTTTTGCGCTGGCACATACCAGCGATTGGCTTGCCCCTTCACGACACAGCCCCGACTGCCTGCTGGCGGCGTGCCGCAGCAACCTTCAAATCATTGAGCGACAACCGCTTCGGTCCGGTGGCAATTGCCTGAGCCGGGGTTTTCTTCTTGCTGATTTGCTTCTTGGCGGCGCGTGCAGCCAACCGGTCAGCGCAACACTTGGCTTCCTCAGCAGTGACGGCGTCGACAATATTGCCAGCGAGATCGACACGCCCTGCGCCCGCGTAGCAGCTGAGCAAATATCCGGTGTTACATCAGTAGAGTCCCAACGCCGCTTTCAGCGCGGTATAGGTGATGGTACCGTTAAGCACGGCCCACACATCGCCACGGATGCCGCGCTTCAACGGCCGTCGCCGCTTCTCATAGACGGAGAAGGTCTGCGGCCAGCGCTCGGCCAGGAGTTGAATTACCCCCTTGGCAACCGCGATCCGGTTTGTAACTGCACGAGAAACGCTATTGCCGCCAACGGGCGCATTTTGACTGGTTTGTAGATCTAAGCCATTGGTGGTACTTGCCCCTGACTTTCCTGCCGGGGTCACCAGTACTTAGCTTGCATGCGATGCCCTCAAAATCGACCAAAGGTACGGCATAGGTACGAGCGCGCATTGTTGCGGCCATCTGCGCTTGGGGCGCTCTGTCCGGTACTCGTGGATTTCTGCGAGCGTTATTTGAAGGGATTTTATAATGACCACTGTCGAAACCGAATTGGCCGAAGCGCGGATGCTCTTAAGCAAACTCGCGTCCGGTGCCATGACCATGCGTGTGAACCGCGCTGATGTCACACGGCGCGAAATTGCAATTCCTAAGCGTGAGATGTGGAATTGATAGTGCACTGATGCGCGAGCCGCCGCAGCCAACCTTTGGCAACATAAATTGCAGTATCAGAACGGGTTCCAAGTAGGACTATCTGTGAACTTAAGCCAACCGAGATTGGCTCCAAGTCGCAGACCGATACCTGAGCGAATTGGCACCACAACGATGTGGTTTCCGGTAAGTGCCGTCATGCCGAATCCGCCAACGAGATAAGCCGAGCCGTTGACGCCGCCGAAGCGATTATAAATCGCTCCAGTCTGCGGCAAGCTGTAGACGAGCATCATCGTCCGCGCACCGTCAGCTCCGAAGTCAAACCCGAAGCTCGGTCCTTGCCAGAATACGCGCACGTCACCGGCATTTCTTGTATAAAGCGTGCCGTCGCCATAACGCAGGCCGCCGATAAAAGCACCGCTCGCCTCTTCACCGAGAATATAGCCGTTGGGGAGACCCCACTGGCTCACCGCTTTCTCGACTATCTCGGCAAGACCGCGTGACACGCCGCCGAAAAAACGGTGTCCAGCATCGATTATTTCGTTGGACGAATACTGGTTTGCGGTTGGCGGCGGCGACGGAGGCTGGGAGGGTGGCGCTAGGGGCGGAATAGTCCCAGTGGTCTGGGCCATGACAGATGTCGACGCGACGACAGCCATCACGCTGGCAATAGCTGCGGCTCGCAAGCTAACTATCATGGCAGCTCCTCAATAACCCAGCAATTCTAGAATAAGGTGGTGACGAAACCGATTTACCGTCTCGGAATTAAAAAATGTTTGAAAACGCCCGGCCGCTCCGCCGCCAAACTGATCGCTGGGTCAACCACGATCATCCCGACCGCTGCTGACTTGTCCGTTAGAAACCTTTGGCCGGTGGTAGCGTTTGCAGTGCATTCGTTGTGCAATCTCACGAGGAGAAAACTCAATGTTACGCAAAACGCTCATCATACTAACGGCCATTGCGGCACTGGGCCTAGGCTCGACCGCTATGGCCAAGAATGGCGGTGGTCATCACCGCGGCGGTGTGTACGGTGGCAGCGTATACGGTAGCGGTGTGTACGGCGGTGGTTACGGTGGCGGTGGTGGTGGTTATAGCGGCGGTGGTTACAGCGGCGGCGGGCCTGACGGCATGTAACCATCGCGCTGCGAACCGCGCTTCCCGCCGCCTTGGTGCGTCGAAACAACACCAAATGTTTCATCGTCCGCGACGCTAACGGTCAGGCGTTGAGCTATATCTAATTTCGAGGACGAGCCGGGCCGACGATCAGCAGCCAAACTGCTCACAAAAAACGAGGCACGGCCGATCGCCAGCAATATCGGAAAGTTAATATGGATAGCGATAGCGGCCCGTCGCATGCGGTCCGGGCGGGGGCCGGTATTGCGTATTCGGCTGACAAAAGCTGCCTAACCCGCGCGCCGTGTCCATGCATTGTTGAAATGTTGTGAAGCCGCAGTTTGTGCCGCCGCCGCCCATGCCGCCGCTGTAAATCGCGCTTTGCGCTGAGTATTGTCGCTGCAACAACCCTGCTCAACACTCCAACCAAAGCCTACATTGATCTGAATCAAACTCGAAGTTCTGTTTGGCCGCCCGCCGCTTCCCGCCGCCGTGTTCTGTCGAGGAACAGTCGACCTGCTTCGTGGTCTAAATTCAGTGCTTACGATCTTGCTGGTCAAGCGGCCTCAATCGTAACAACCGACCGGCTCAAAAAGAAAGGGACCGGCACAATGGCCGGTCCCCCTCAACGCTTGCTTAGCCTTTGGTAACAACCGGCGGAGGCGGTGGCGCTTTGCCTTTGCCGTACGGTGTTCCGTAGGTTTGTGCAGAGGCTGCGACGCTAAAGAGAGTTACCGCCGCTGCCGTCAGTAGAGCGAGTGCTTTCATGGCACCCTCCTCCTTTTGTCATGACAAACTAAAGTAGACGACGGGATGACCCCGCCAATAGTGCTGAAAAGACACACTGAGCATTTCAATTAAGACAGATCATGGTTAATTAAGTGACCAAAGAGATGCGCTGCTGCAAACATTTGCTTCCCGTCCCCAGTACGCGCCACGACGCGATTAAGGTTGTGCGGACGGTTCGCGCCGCCTTGTCGCTTGAAGAGCACGCGGCTTGGCGCGAGGGGAACTTACGGCTTACGCTAAGGGTTAGAGGAAAACGAGCGTCAACATCCGCAAGGAGCGACAGCGTGCCGAGCAAGGCCTTGCGATTGGCTGCAGTGCTGATTCTGGCCGCAAGTCAGACGGCAATTGCGGAGCGCACCTTCGCGCGCGGCGGTAGTAGTGGCGTGTCACACGGCCATGTTGTTGGCGGCAGCCATTTTCCTCACGGTCATTTCGGTCATCGGTTGCGGAGAAATCCGGTCTTTATTGCGCCCTACGGCTGGGGCTGGGATTGGCCCCATGCGGACTATAACGGGGTGCCGAGCGCTGGATCCGGTAACACGACCATTGTGGCTTACCCGCCTCCCCTATCCTCCGGCCGCGCACCAACGACTGTCATTGGAATGAGGATACATTCACCGTGCCCTCTTCAGCGGGCGGAACACGGCCAGTCCAGGTCATGAGTTGCCGCTGAATTTGGTCGGCTGCTCTGGACCAGACCGGCAGCACAAATCTTGCCGTTTCCTCCGGCCGCTCCTCGCTTCCACGTCAACGAAGCTGACCTATTTTGCGCTGCACACGCGGCGACCTGCTACCAAAGTCGAATAGGTAAAACCTTTCGGACGCGTTCTGATACGCGCGGACAAGGCTGGCCCGATGAGGGTACCGGGGGACGACCGTGAGGCTTCATGCTCCGACCAAAGGTTGGTTCACGGCCTCACTGATCATCGCGCTCATCGCCGTGATTGGCGCGCTGTCGCCGGTGCCCTACCTCACCAGCTACGAAACATGGGTTGCCATTCTCGCCTATGTGGTGCTGGCGGTCGGCAACCTCGCATCAACATGAAAGAGTTCGCGCCTTTAGCATGGCAGTGACGAATCCTTGAAAACCGGTTCTTGAAACCCAGGGGGAGGACAATATGGCTGCTCGTATTCCATCGAACTTCCGACGCGTGATCACCGCTGCGTCGGGAGGAAACGTCATCGAGTGGTATGACTTTTACATTTTCGGAAGCTTGGCCGCGATCTTGTCGGTCAAGTTTTTTGAAAAAAGCCACCCGGTGGCCGCACTGCTCAGCACCATCGCGCTGTTCACGGCCGGCTTTCTGATCCGTCCACTCGGCGCCTTCCTGTTCGGCTGGATGGGCGACCGCATCGGCCGCAAATACACGTTCCTTGTGACGCTCAGCGGCATGGCGCTCGGCACCGGCGCAATCGGGCTGATTCCGACCTTCGACCAGATCGGCCTCGCGGCAGCAGTCATTCTGTTCTGCTTGCGCATGATCCAGGGCCTTTGCCTCGGTGGCCAATATGGCGGGGCGATCACTTACGTCGCCGAGCACGTCTCGGACGAGCGCCGCGGCTACTATACTGGCTGGCTGCAGACCTCGCCGACGCTTGGCATCGTGCTGTCGTTGATCGTCATCATCGTCACGCGCAGCTATCTCGGCAATGACGCCTTCAACGCCTGGGGCTGGCGCATTCCGTTCTTGTTCTCCTTCCTGTTGATGGCGATCGCCTATTACATCCGGGTGCACTTCCAGGAATCGCCGATCTTCGAGGAGATCAAGGCGAAAGGCGGGATGACAAAAAATCCGTGGAAGGAGGCCTTCCTCAGCGAGAACATCAAATACGTGCTGATCGCTACCATAGTGGTGCTCGGCGAGGGCGTGGTCTGGTACAGCAGCCAGTTCTGGGCCCTGTATTACCTCGGCACGGTCGCCAAGCTCGACACCCTGACCACCGCTTACATTGTCGGCGGCGGGCTGATCATCGGCACGCCGACGCTGATCCTGGCCGGCTGGCTGTCCGACCACATCGGCCGCAAGCCGGTGATATTGGCAGGGTTCCTGCTGGCAGCGATCACCTATTATCCGCTGTACAGCTGGCTCGGGGCGGTGGCGCAGCCGGGTAACGTGAACTATCCGGTCGCGATCATCATCGTCGCCATCATGGTCGGCTATGTCGGCTTGGTGTACGGCCCGATCGGTGCGTTCCTCGCCGAATATTTCCCCGGCAGGATCCGCTACACCTCGGTGTCGGTGCCATATCACATCGGCAATGGTTGGGGCGGCGGCTTGGTGCCGTTTATCACCACGGCGGCGTACACCGCGACCGGCAGTCTCGGTTACGCGCTGATCTACCCGATTGCCGTTCCCGCGATCGCTTTCGTGCTCAGCCTGTTCCTGATGCCGGAAACGCGCCAGCGGAGCATCTGGAACGAGGCGGCAGCAGAGAAGCCGGCGTAGCGCCGTTACCGCGCAAATCCGCACTGCACCACAAAATACGAGCGGGGCCGGTTTCGGCCCCGCAATTTTTTGCTCGAACGAGAAGGCTTTAAGCCGCAACGCAGCCGGCATGCGATCTCGCCGGGCCATTTCAATTCTCCGTAGAGACGATCGCGGGAAAAACTCCACTTATCAATCGTCAGGTCCGGCCCCATTGTTGCTGTCGCAATTATTCCCGCGGTCCATACCCTGTCCCGGACCGTCAGCGATAACAGGGGTGAGCTATAACGGCGTGAGGGATGACACGCCGGCAGGAATGACGCGCGTGTCAGCAATGACGTCGCGTGGATGCCCGCCGCGTAATCAATGTAACGGCTAATCGGAAATCGGCGCCGCGCGATCAGACGGCCGTGACCCGAATTGTGTAGTGCAGCAAATGCCCGCGGGCCAGTCGCGTAGCCTTAATTCCTTCGATTCCACCTGGAATCCCAAAAATTTAGGAATCAATCAAGCCGGAGTCGGTATTAGTCCTTACCGCCACGCAATCGTCGTCAGATCCCAACGTCGAATTCCCTGCTAACAGGGAATTTAACAGGGAATTTTTATTTTTCGAAGCGAAGAGCCACGATCTGCTTTGAGTAGCCGAAAGGCGCGTCCGGCCCAATCAACGTCGAGATTGTCGATTACCACTAAGGAGGCACCATGGCACGCACCCCAATTCACCCCGGCGAGCATCTTGCCGAAGAGTTGAAGGAACTCAGCATTTCTGCCGGCGAACTGGCGCGGCAGATCGACGTGCCAGTGAATCGAATCACTGGGATCATCAATGGGCAGCGCGCCATCACGGCTGATACGGCGCTACGGCTCGGCCACTGGTTCGGTACCAGCCCGGAATTTTGGCTCAATCTGCAAAAGCTTTATGATTTGCGCTTGGCGCGCGAGGAAGTTGGCGACCGTGTGGAAAGGCCTCCCAAGCTCGCAGAGCGCAAGCGTACCAAGGCGCGGCGAGCCGCCTAATTGGTGGCAGTTCGGTCAGCAGACGAGAGCAAAATTGCAGAACGAAGCCAATTTTCGAAAGCGGTTGCCATAGGCAAATCGAAGCTAATCGTCGCAATGCACTAAAGAGCACGGGGCCGAAAACTGAGGCTGGCAAGCAGGCTTCCCGCTGCAATGCGATCCGCCATGGCCTCACAGCAGAGACAGTGATCGGCGCACTGGAGGACGCTGAAGATTACAAAGCGTTCGAGGCCGCCATCACTGCGGATTATGATGCTCAATCCGCTGTCGAGCGCGAACTGGTCTGTGGCGGTTGCGCCGCGGGCTACGACCATGGAGACAGGCTTATTCGAAATTCAAGCGGACCATATGCACGTTGACCGCCAAGCGCGTCAGTCGTTTCCGTCTGAAGACGTCGTCCACGCGTTGTTGGGCCGAGCCGATTTGGGCAGTCACGATTTAGAGGCAGCCGCAGAAGGTCAAGTGAAAACGCAGAAGGTCAAGTGAAAACAATGACCGGCGGCGGGATTAAAATCTGATGATCCTGTCGAATTCGCCTGCTGCTTTTTGCGGTTAGCGAATTTGCCCAATTTCGCGCTGGATCGGTGCCGGTTACTCGAGCTAACAAGCATTCTCCGGCGCAAATACCCGATTGAGACAGCTTTTCGGAAAATAGCTCAATGGGCTCGGTTTGCCGCCAGTCCCCGCTCGGTGACGCTGTTATGTGCACCAGCACACCTGCAGCGGATTGCCTCCAAATTCGGCAGCCCGCGACTGGCTAGCCCCTTTTGCGCAATCGGGGTATGTTTTGGCCACGCCAGAAAACCAACAATCACGGCGTCGCCTATTGGACCCCCTTGGAGGATACGATGACCCATGCACGCCTGCTTGCCCGGACCCGGCCGACCCGGCGCGAGATTATCAAATCCGCAGCACTCGGCTCCGCCGCCGCCATCGCCGCGCCCTATGTCAAAGGAGCTTACGCGGCGGGTTCGCTCTCGCTCGGAGTGTGGGACCACTGGGTTCCCGGGGCCAACAATACGCTCACCAAGCTTTGCAATGAGTGGGGCGCCAAGAACAATTGCGAGGTCAAGATCGACTACATCACCTCGCAGGGCGAAAAGGACAAGTTGACCGCGGCCGCCGAAGCACAAGCCGGCACCGGTCACGACATCATGTCCCACCGCGACTGGAACATCCGCATCCACCAGAACGTGCTTGACCCGATGGACGACGTAATCGCCCAGCTCACCAAGGACTATGGCCCGATCAGCCCGGTCGCCGAATATCTCGCCAAGATCAAAGGCACCTGGCGCGGAATACCGACGGCGGTCGGCAGTCAGGTCAAACCCTGCTGCTCGCGCATCGATCTCTACAAGCAGCATGCCGGCATCGACGTGACCGACATCTTCCCCGCCGATGAATCGAAATGGGACAAGGCGAAGACCGATACGTGGACCTGGGACACGTATCTGACCTCGGCGCAAAAGCTGCATCAGGCGGGCTATCCGGTCGGCTTGCCGATGGGTCAGACCAGCGACGCGGTCGACTGGGTCGGTGCGCTGTTCAACGGGTACGGCGTGGTGATGGTCGACGCCAAGGACAACATCAAGGTCAACTCCGACGAGACTCGCGCGGCGCTCGAGTACTTAAAGAAGCTGATGGCAGTGAACCCGCCGGAGGTTTACGCCTGGGACGATGCCGGCAATAACCGCTGGCTCATCTCCGGCAAGGGTTCGAGCATCATGAACCCGCCGAGCGCCTGGGCGGTCGCCAAGCGCGACAATCCGCAGGTCGCGGCGAATTGCTGGACCCATCCGATGCCGAAGGGGGCAAAGGGCCGCTTCGTCGGCCAGCTGCCGCAGTTCTACGGCGTCTGGAGCTTCTCGAAGAACAAGCAGGCGGCGAAGGATCTTCTGCTCTACATCTCCCAGAAGAATTCGGTAGCCCAATTGGTCCAGGCTTCGTTTGGTTACGATCTGCCGTCCTTCAAGAGCATGTACGACCTCGACACCTGGAAGACGGTCGAGCCGCCGGTAGGAACCGTTTACGGTTATCCGCCGCGCGGCGACGAGCAGACCTCGATGGCCGGCGCGCCGGCGCGTTCCGAAGTCGGCGCTCAAATCTACAATCAGGCGATCAACACCGTCATGGTCGCCAAATTCACGCAGGGCAATGAGAAGCTTGACGACGTGATCAAGTGGGCCGAAAACGAGCTCGAAGGGACGCTGCGCGTCTGAGCGTGCGGTCCCGGCCGTGAAACAAAATCGCATGCCGACCGCGTTGGCCGGCATGCGTAATAACGTAAGCGCGACGGGAGACCGATCCACGGGGTCGGCGAAAAGTTGATGGCAGACACCGTCCAGACATGGTCGCCGCAACTGCAAGGCGTCCGCCTGCACCCGTCCCCCAATCAGCTGCGATTGTTTCTGCGCCGACGCTCGACCATCGCCTTCCTGATGTGCCTGCCCTTGATCGTGATTATCGCCAGTCTCGTCGTTTATCCGGCGTTCTATTCGATCTACCTGTCGATGCTGAACAAGGCTCAGACCCGCTTCATCGGGCTCGGCAATTTCAGCTTCCTGCTCTCGCGCGACGTCTTCGTGATGGTCGTAGAGCAGACGGCGATCTTCGCGCTCAGCGCCGTCTTCTTCAAAGCGCTGATCGGACTCATAACCGCACACTTGATCAATAATCTGCCCGCCAAGGGCCAACGCAAGTGGCGTGGGATGCTGCTGGTGCCATGGGTCATTCCGCTCGCTTTGTCGTCGCTCGGCTGGTGGTGGCTGTTCGATCCCACCCACTCCGCCTTCAACTACATTCTCTCAAGTCTCGGGTACGACGAGGTTGGCTGGTTGAGCAATCCTTATTGGGCGCGTTTTTCCGTCATCCTGGTCAATGTCTGGTACGGCGCGCCGTTCTTTCTCATCATGTATCTGGCGGCGCTAAAATCTGTGCCCGAGCAGCTCTACGAGGCCGCGGCAATCGACGGCGCCAGTGCCTGGCAGAAATTCCGGCACATCACGCTACCGATGATGCGCAACATCATCGCCATTACCGTGCTGTTCTCGCTCATCGTCACCTTTGCGAACTTCGACATCGTACAGATCATGACCGCGGGCGGCCCGCGCAACATGACGCATGTGTTCGCGACCTACGCCTTCATGCTCGGCATCCGCTCCGGCGACTTGCCGCTCGGCGCCGCCACGTCGCTGTTCATGTTCCCGATCCTCGGCATCGCGGCGATCTTCATCCTGCGCGGGGTGCGCAAGCGCGGCAGGGAGATCGGATGAGCACGGCCGCCCGCGGCGCCACGCAGGGTTTCGGGCTGCGCGCCAGCCTGAGCCGCAACCGGCGCTGGGCGCTGATCACCTCGTACCTATTCCTCGTCCTGTTCGCGATCTTCTTCCTGATTCCGCCCTATTACATGGTCGTCACCGCGCTCAAGAGTGACGCCGAAGTCGCGCGCATGGCCACCAATCCGTGGATCGTCGCTGACGGCTTCACGCTCGTTCAATTCAAAATCCTGCTGACGCAGACCGACTTCCTGATCTTTTTCAAGAACACCATCATTGTGACGATCAGCGTGGTCGCCATCACCATGGTGGTCAGCGTACTAGCGGCGTTTTCGCTCGGTCGGATGAAGTTTTGGGGCTCCAGCATCCTGGCGACGGGAATTTTCCTCACCTACCTCGTTCCCGACACGCTGCTGTTCATCCCGCTGTTTCAGATCGTCAAGACGGTCGGCCTGCTCAACTCGTACTGGGGCATGATCCTGGTTTATCCGACGCTCACGGTGCCGTTCTGCACCTGGATCATGATCGGCTATTTCCAGTCGATTCCGAAGGAGCTCGACGAAGCGGCGCTGATCGACGGGGCGGGCCACATGCAGATGCTCACCAAGATTTTCATTCCGGTGGCTTTGCCGGGCATCATCGCCGCGATGATTTTCGCTTTCACCGTGTCGTGGGCGGCCTTTGTCTATCCGATGGCGTTCCTCTACTCGGCGGACCAGCAGGTGCTCACCGTCGGCACGGTCACGAGCCTCATTCGCGGCGACGTCTATAAATGGGGAATGCTGATGGCCGGCGCTCTGTTGGCGGCGGCGCCGCCGCTCGTGATCTACGCGTTCCTGATGGACTATTACATTGCCGGCCTGACCGCGGGCGCCACCAAAGGCTGACGGAGAATATTCGACCATGGCCGAAGTATCGTTGCGTAACGTCGTCAAGCGTTTCGACAATGTCGAAGCCGTTCGCAGCATCAATCTCGACATTCCGGACAACGAATTCGTCGTGCTGGTCGGCCCCTCGGGCTGCGGCAAGTCGACCACGCTGCGCATGATCGCGGGCCTCGAAGAGGTCACTTCCGGCGACATCTATATCGGCGGTGAGGTCGTCAACGACCGGCCGCCGAAAGACCGCGACATCGCCATGGTGTTCCAGAACTACGCGCTCTACCCGCACATGTCGGTCTACGAGAACATGTCGTTCGGGCTGAAGCTGCGCAAATTTCCGAAGGAGGAGATCCGCAAGCGCGTCGACCATGCCGCGCGCATCCTCGACATAACCGAGCTCCTCGACCGCAAGCCGAAGGCGCTGTCGGGCGGCCAGCGCCAGCGTGTCGCCATGGGCCGCGCCATTGTGCGCAATCCGAAAGTGTTCCTGTTCGACGAACCGCTGTCGAACCTCGATGCCAAACTGCGCGTCCAAATGCGCACCGAGATCAAGCGCGTGCATCAGCTGGTGAAGACCACCACGGTTTACGTCACCCACGACCAGGTCGAGGCGATGACGCTCGCCGACCGCGTCGTGGTCATGAATAACGGCCGTATCGAGCAGATCGCAACCCCGCAGGAACTCTATCATCATCCGAAGACGCTGTTCGTCGCGGGCTTCATGGGCTCGCCGGCGATGAATTTCATGCGCTGCCGCCTTGAGCAGAATGGCGTCGGGCTGCACGTGCGCATTTCAGACAAGGTCAGCCTACCGGTGCCGGCGGGGCAATCGGGCCGCTTCCAGCAGCTGACCGGCAAGGAGCTGATATTCGGGCTACGGCCCGAGCACATCACCGAGCCGCGGCGCACCGATCGCGACCCAAATTGCGAATTCGCCGCCACCCTCGACGTCGTGGAGCCGATGGGCATGGAGACGATGGTGTTCTTCCGCGTCGACGGCCAGGAAATCTGCGGCCGCGTCGATCCCGGCGCCGTCGCCGGCCCGGGCGAGCCGATGCGGCTCTACGCCAGTATGGATCATATGCATTTGATCGATCCGCAGACCGGCGCGGTGCTCTAATCGGAAAGAGAGTCCCGTTCTGGCGGCGCCGGAACCGGGCTTGAGGTTTGCGGACGGGCATTGGCAATGCCCGCCATTGTCAGTCTCTCGCTAATCCTCGCTGTACGCGAGGTCCGAAATGTCCTTGCCGGTATAATCGGGCATCAGGGCCGTCGCGATGAAGCTGATCACTGCGCAGAGCGCGATGTAAGCCGAGATCGCGTAGCCGGTGTGATAGGCCGCGAACAATGCAGTCGCAATGATTGGCGCCGGACCTCCGGCAATGATCGAGGCCAACTGATAGCCGAGCGAAGCGCCGCTATAACGCAAGTTCGGCGTGAAGGATTCCGCGATCAGCGCCGCCTGTGGTCCGTATTGCATATCGTGCGGTATCAGCGATAGCACGATCGCGATAAAGACCAGCGCAGGGGTCGCCGTGTCCACCATGGCGAAATACACGAAACCGAAAACGCCCATAGTGACAACGCCAAGCAGGTACATATTCTTGCGCCCGATCTTGTCGGACAAGTGGCCGGCAATCGGAATGCTGAAGAACGACACGCAAGCGGCCGCCATGACCGCAAACAAGATGAAGTCACGCGACATTTTGAGCGTACCCACCGCATACGCGAAGACAAAGGCGGTGAACACGTAGAACGGCGCCTGCTCGGAGAGTCGCAGCAAGGCGGAGAGAATGATCTCCTTCGGCTGCCTCTTAATCACCTCAAGGACAGGTGCCTTCTCGACCTTCTCCTTGGCGATGATTTCCTGGAACACCGGCGTCTCGAGGATACCAAGCCGGATCCACAGGCCGATTCCGACGAGGATGATCGAGAGCGCGAACGGTATGCGCCAGCCCCAGGTCAAGAAGTCATCGCCGGCCCAGGCGCTGAAGCCTAGGACGGCGAAGTTCGACAACAGCAACCCGCAGGGGACGCCGAATTGCGGCCACGAGGCCACCAGACCGCGCTGGCCCTGCGTGCGGGACCATTCCATCGCCAGCAGCACGGAGCCGCCCCACTCGCCGCCGACGCCGATGCCTTGAAGCGCCCGCAGCACAGTCAACAGCACCGCGCCCCATATGCCGATGGATGCGTAGGTCGGCACGAAGGCGATCGCAAAGGTCGCGAGCCCCATGCACAGAAGCGTTGCGATCAGTGTCGCCTTGCGGCCGATCCGATCGCCGTAATGGCCGAAGATCGCCGCACCGATCGGACGACCTACGAAGCCGATGAAATAGGTGCCAAAGGCGGCAAGCGTGCCCGCTAGCGGCGCCTCGTTGGGGAAGTAGAGTTTGCCGAAGATGAGGCCGGCCGCGGTGCCATAGAGAAAAAAATCGTACCACTCGATTGCCGTGCCGACCGTTGACGCGATCACAGCTTTACGAAGCTGCGCGCTGTGTTCGGCCTCGGGCAAGGTGCCTACCGTCGTCGCCATAGCCATGGGCTGTCTCCCCGTCCCTTCGTTGCGCGGAGCGGGCTTGTTTGCCACCCGTTCTCCCAGTGCCAACGATAACTTGGAGTGAGGCCTAAGGCTATAGCGAACAGGTCGCATGGGGCGCGCAGTCCCCTGGCCTGCCCGCTCGGATTTGGGCTGGGTTCGGCTGATTACTGGCTTGGTCGGCTCGACGCCATCACGGTGACCGGCGTGTCGCGATAGTAGTCCGGAAACACCTGCTTGAGGTTATCGAGCTTCGGTAGATCGTTGAAGACGATATAGGGATAGCTCGAGTGCAGGACCAGAAAGTCCTGGTGATAGTCCTCGGCCGCATAAAAACCGGATAACGGCTCAAGCTTGGTAACGATCGGCGAGCCGAAAACATGCGCCTGTTGCAGCTGGGCAATATAGGCGCTGGCGATCCCCTTTTGCTCATCATCGGCATAAAAAATCGCGGAGCGATATTGCGTACCAAAATCTGGGCCCTGGCGGTTGAGTTGGGTCGGATTGTGCGCCACCGAAAAATAAATCTGCAGGATTTTGCCGTAGGAGATCTGCTGTGGGTCGTAGGTGATCGACACTGACTCGGCATGCCCGGTCCGCCCGGTGCCGACCATCTCATAATGCGCGGTGTCCTTCTGACCGCCGGCATAGCCGGACAGCGCCTTGGTCACGCCTTTGGTGTGTTGATAGACTGCTTGAACGCCCCAGAAGCAGCCGCCTGCCAGCACCGCGGTTTGCAGCGTGCCAGTACCCGCCAGTGGCGAATCCAGGGCGGGCGGCGGAATGACGACCGCGGTTTCGGCGGCGGCAACGAGCCGCCCGGCCAGGCCGGTCAAGGGAATTGCCGCGAGCGCGACGAGGCCGCCCTGCAAAATTCTGCGGCGCGCGCGATGGGTCTCAGTCATGGATTGGGTCGCTGAAAAAGACCTGCCCGGCATTGATTTCCTCCTACCAATTCGCTCTTCGGCGCCGCTTTTCGAGATGGGTACATAATCGGACCACGGTTGGGGCGCCAATCACAAAGCTGACGAGGACCAAACACGTCATCCTCACAAGCTCGTGTCCAGCCGCGCGATTGCGGGTGGCCAGCATCAATGGGTCCAGGGCGTACGCCGCGTGTATGCGAAATTATCGGAATAAGAAATGCGCTGCCGCGGCGATGGCGGGCTCTCGAATACCTGGTAGGCAATGCCGTTTCGCTCGCAATAGGCGGTGGCTTCTTCCTTGGTGTCGAACTGAAGCCGTAGCTGCTGCTTCATATCGCCCGAACTGGTCCAGCCCATCAGCGGCTCGACCGCGGGCGGTTGTTCCGGCTCATAATCCAAAACCCATTCTTTGGTCTTCGCCGCGCCCGATTGCATCGCGGTGCGGGCCGGCTTGTAAATCCGCGCGGTCATCGATGAACCCTTCCAATCGTGGGGCTGAATTCGTGGGCTGAATTTGCAATTGGATTACAAACCCGTTCGCGGCCACGAAGCGACGGAACCCGCCGAACAGCGGCGGCGAGTGGTCGGGGCAGCAGGATTTGAACCTGCGACCTGCAGTACCCAAAACTGCCGCGCTACCAGGCTGCGCTATACCCCGCCTGTTCGCGGAACTGGATAGCTGTTTCGCCTTCGCCCAGCAAGCGACGCCGGTTCAATCTACCGGCCCCCACCCTTCCCGAAAAACGACCCGGTGACACGGTCGCCGGCCGCAATGCCAAATTTTCGCGCGGTGCCGGCAATGACCTCGAGCACGGCCCGCACCGGGCGTCCGGACGGGATCAACTCGTCCGACATCGGCTTGGCATTTTCCGCAACGCGCACCACACGTCCATCGCCGGCGATGAAGATCATGTCGAGCGAAATATAGGTGTTGTGCATCCAGAACTGGACCGGCTGCTCCTCGTGGAAATCGAACAGCATGCCGCGGCCTTCGGGCAGTTCCTTGCGGTACATCAGTCCGACCGCGCGCTCGGCGGTATTGGTCGCGAGCTCGACCGAGAAGGCATGCACGCCCGTCCGGCTCACGATCTCGATAGTGTCTTGCCCGCCGGCACGGGCCGCGGGTAACGCGGCGAGGAGCGCCCAGCAGGCTACCAGCGACGCGGCCGCGAGCCGCACAACGCGCTCCAGCGCGGCGCCAAGCGGCTGTGAGTTTGGCGTTAGTGCGATGCCGGGCCGAGCGGCCCGCTCTCGGGGTGAACCTCGGCTGCCATCATTCCCTTGGGCCCAGGCCCGTAGCGCACCAGCACGAACTGGCCGGGGCGCAATTCGGTCATGCCGAAGCGGCGCAGCGTTTCCATGTGCACGAAAATGTCGGGACTTCCCTCCCCTCGCGTCAGGAAGCCGAAACCGCGAAGCCGATTGAACCATTTGACCTGTGCTCGTTCGAGGCCGCTCGTTGGCGCAACCGTAACATGGGTGCGCGGCGGTGGCATCTGCGCCGGATGGACGGCCGTGGATTCGTCCATGGATATGATGCGGAAGGCTTGAAGTCCCTTCGGCCCCGCCAGCACTTCACAGGCGACCCGCGCGCCTTCATAGGCGGTCTGATAGCCGTCGCGGCGCAGACACGTGACATGCAAGAGCACGTCGGCCATGCCGTTGTCCGGCACGATGAAGCCGTAGCCTTTGGCGACATCGAACCACTTGATCACGCCCGACACTTCGATGACACCGGAAGCGGTTTCATCAGCGAAGGCGGATTCGGGTCCGATACCCGATTTCGCAGTTTTTGGTTCGATCCCGTCCGACGCCATGACGCGTGGCCGCCGCCGCTTTTCTGCTGGCGCCCGACGGGCGCTTCACGAATCTTTTCGGAATCGAAGATAACACCGGCATTCCGACGGGAAAGGACAAAAATGCAACACCGCGCCAAAAGCGTCATTACCTGTGTACAATGTGCGCGTTAGGCGGCGGATGGTGCGGCGACGAACGGTTCGAGAACCGTTCCTATGTCGGCGCGCACAACAAGATCGGCAATCTCGTCGAAATCCGTGGCTTCGCGATTGATAATGACGAGTGTTGCGCCGCTGCGCTTCGCAAGCAGCGGAAGTCCCGCCGCGGGCCAAACCACGAGCGACGAACCAATCGAAATCAATAGATCGCACGATTGCGCAAGATCCTGCGCGCGCCGCACGGCCGCATCCGGCATAGCCTGCCCGAATGAGATGGTTGCAGTCTTGATGTAGCCGCCGCAATCCGGACAGTCGGGCGCACAACCATTGCCCGCCTCCATGCGATCGCGCACCCACGGCAACCCGTACCGCTTATTGCAGTCGAGGCAGGCTGCGACCGTGGTGTTGCCGTGCAGTTCGACGATATCTTCTGCCGGAATTCCCGAGGCTTGGTGCAGATTGTCGATATTTTGGGTGACCACGGCAGGCACTTTGCCGGCGCGATAGAGATTGGCGATGGCGCGATGGCCTCGGCCTGGTTTTGCGCTCGCAAACTGCTCTTCCATGGCGAAGCGCCGCCGCCAGGATTCGTTACGCGCTTCCTGGCTTGAGAGAAATTCGTCGAACGGTATCGGCCGGTTCTTTGTCCATAGCCCACCGGGTGAGCGGAAATCGGGAATGCCGCACTCGGTGGAAATCCCCGCCCCGGTAAACGGCACGATGCTGCCGGCGGCGTGGACGATGTCCTCCAAGCGCGCTATGGCACTGTCGACGTCAGGTGCGATCATTCTTGATGAGCCGATCTTCTTAACCACCAGAAGCTGTCATACATTTTCGGTCCCTATCCGACTAGCGGAGGTCTCTCAATGCGGTACCTGCATACAATGCTACGCGTTCGCAATCTCGATGCGGCGCTCGACTTTTACTGCAACAAGCTCGGGCTCAAGGAGGTCCGCCGCCGCGTTGACGACAAGAACAAGTATACGCTGGTGTTCCTGGCCGGGTCCGGGGACGACGACCTCGTCGCCAAGGGACCGGACACGCGTCGAGCGCCGCTGGTCGAGTTGACTTACAATTGGGACAGCGAAGATTACGGCGAAGCGCGCTATTTCGGTCACCTCGCCTATGAGGTCGACGACATCTACGCGCTTTGCGAGAAACTAATGAAAGCCGGCGTCACCATCAACCGCCCGCCCCGCGACGGCAATATGGCCTTCGTGCGCTCACCGGATAAGCACTCGATCGAGCTCTTGCAGAAGGGCTCGCCATTGCCGCCCAAAGAGCCGTGGGTTTCGATGCCGAACAGCGGGAAATGGTAAGTCGAAATGCGATTTGCCGGAAAACGCGCGCTCGAGCCTAAAACCTTGTGATCCATCAAAACGCTAGGACACGATCTTCCAGTTTGAAGCGATTGCGTGGGCCGGGAAAGGTCTTTATACCTCGCGCGTTCAAAGCGTGATCCCGAAAAAGCCTGCCCCGGACTTGATCCGGGGTCGGTACCGGTTTTCGGAAAAGATCACGCGAAGAAAATAAAAGCAGCGGCTTTCGCCGCTGCTCTGCGCCCTTCGTCTAGCGGTCCAGGACATCGCCCTTTCACGGCGGAAACACGGGTTCGATTCCCGTAGGGCGCGCCAGTATAATCAATGGCTTAGCTAAATCTGGCAATTTCATATTCAATAAATGTTCAATATCGGGAGCAGGTTTTAGGCGCAGAGGGCGGGGCAAAGAGAAGGCGGGCCAAATGGCGTCTGCCAAGCCGGGACAGTGGTACCTCGTCGTCGATTGTGCGGGCTGTGGCGAACCTATTCCCCTTGCCGAAATAGCTTCGCCGAATGAGCAGCCGGATCCGCTGCAACATCGAACGATAAATCTTACTTGTCCTGAGTGCGGTCACGTTGACACTTACGCCCCAGCGTTGATGTCGCGGCGACGGGTGGAGCCAAAAACTTGAACGTAGATGCCCGGCGTATCGATGGCGCCGGCCAAATGCTCCCAACGAGGAAAGTTTTCAATATGACCGGCGGTGATGACGAATATGGTGATGCGTTCAAAGAAGCAAAACTTGAACATGAACAACGACGGCAAGGTTCGAAAGAGGAACAGCGTTTGCAGGCGGAAGCCGATGCAGACGCCGCCGCATTAAGCGATGTGGTGCTGCCTCAACTACAGGCCGCTGCAGAGAAATTGGAGCGGCTTGGCGGCAGAGTAGAAATTCGGCGGTACGGTCGCACTGGGAAATCGCTTCGGCCCACATCGGTTGCGTTTCGCATAACGGATCAGGAGGGCCATCAAAGCCGCGTCTATTTGATTGTCCCACGTGGGGGAACGGTCACCGTCACAAGCGGTGATAGTTTCGGCCTTACAGGGGAACCTCAACAACCGATGAACGTAAGCAAGAGCGTTGGTATCCAGCAACGCGATGATCTCACAATCGAGAATGTCAAAAAACTAATCTTGGGCGCGATCGAGGAATATCGAAACGATCGCAAACGCAACAAGCGCGCGGATGACGACGACCCGAAATAAATCGGACCTGCTCAGTGTATAGAGCTGTAGATGAGCAAGATTACAATGATGGCACCCAGAACGATCATCCAATTTGAAATTTGAATGCCTGCTATCGATGTTTTCCCGCTAAACCATTCCATGTCTTTCCTCCCGTAAAGGCCCCATCAATTGCAGCGAGCGTCGTTTTACTCGCCGAGTATACGGCGCCGGTGCTCCTCGCGCATTTCATCCGCAATGCTCGTTCGCGATAGCCGCACGAGCTCGGCGAACGGCGCATTCGGCCGGCATGATCGGCAGGACAATGCGGGAATGAGACTGGTCAACTGCCGCGTCGTGGTGACGGTCGAGCGCAGTTTTTTGATGCAAGTCAAAGAATTACCAACCAACAATCTGTTCATTTATTGCTTCGGGCGTCGAGTGAGGGGCCAAGTTTCGCCACGGAGGAATTTATGGGCAAGCTTGTTCTCGGAGTGGCCACTTTGGCGCTTTCAGCGGGTGCCGCGTCGGCCCAGGCGGTGTACCCCGGTTACGGCTATGAACCTTATGGCTACGGCTACACAGCTACGGCTCCGCTCTACGATTACGC
The DNA here is from genome assembly GCA_963816295.1 of uncultured Alphaproteobacteria bacterium. GTDB lineage: Bacteria > Pseudomonadota > Alphaproteobacteria > Rhizobiales > Xanthobacteraceae > BOG-931. The sequence goes on from CAWFJS010000004.1 coordinate 66,916, forward strand.
AGGTCCAGCCGATGTGGCGCCGGCACCGCATGGGTATGGACCACTGGTTTACGCAGCACCAGTCTACGCGCCGACTCCTGCCTACCCAGCGCCGCCGGCGGCGCCCGGCTATTACGCAGCGCGGTCAGTCGTGGTTTCGCAGCCGTTATATGACTAGAACCTATCTCAAAATTGCTGACCGCTGTCGATCCGATATAAATGCGGAATGATTCGGCTCACCGACGAGCAGTGGGAACGCATCCGGGATCATTTTCCGGAGGAGCACATTGCCGATGGACGTCCTGGTCGTAAACCGATTGCGAGCCGGCGCGTGCTTGAAGCGGTGCTGTGGATTCTCAATACTGGCGCGCAGTGGCATATGCTGCCGCAAAGCTATCCGAACTACAAAACTGTGCACCGGCGCTTTCAGGCTTGGTGTCGCGACGAGACTCTGCGCCGGATATTGACGGATGTTGCTAACGACCTTCGCGACCGAGGCGTATTGGACGAAGAAGAATGCTTCATTGACGCGATACTCCCAACGGCCAAGGAGGCGGCGCGGCGATCGGATCCAAGCGAAGAAGCGCTGGAAGAGCCAGAGTCTCATGTAGCGGCTTAGCCGGCGCCGATCTTGCCATGGGCGGCTTGCTGCGGTTGCAGCGATGCGGCGAAATCATCTCGATGCCATCTCGCCGCAATTCGTCGTCCAGCGGATCGCTGTCGTAAGCGCGATCGCCAATCAAGTTCTCTGGCTTCGCTTCGATCATGTAGAAGTCGAAGCACAGCTGTACCAAGCGGACTTCGTGATGGTTTGCCGCATGCGTGCTGACCGAAAGCGGCAATCCATGGCGATCGACAATCGCCATGATTTTGATGCCTTTTCCGCGCTTCGTGGGTCCGATCTCCGCGCCGCCTCGCTTGCCATAACGAAGGTCGCGTCAATGAAGCATTCCTCTTCGTCCAATACGCCTCGGTCGCGAAGGTCGTTAGCAACATCCGTCAACATCCGGCGCTGAGTCTCGTCGCGACACCAGCTTCTTCGCTTGGATCCAATGGCAGCGCCGCATCCTCGTCCGCTGGGAGTATCACGCCCAGGACTTCCTCGGCTTCGTCCAACTCGCCTGCCTCGTTATCCTCTTCAGACGATTTTGAGATAGGTTCTACGCACCCGGTTATTGGGGGCGCTAAAGACCTCACTCGCCCAACACTCTCCACTGATGCGCTTCTAGCGTGCGCAGGTCGACGGCATTGACTGTCCGGCAAGCCGGGCAGCGCACCCAAACGAACCAATATCCCGCAGCAATGGCTGCGCCGATCGTCGGCGAGAACAGCATCGGTATGCGCTTTGCTTGGCGCTCATTCCAAGCGGCGATTAGCCGTTCGGCATCCTCACGGCCCCACTCGGTATCGGGGACATAACAGTAGGCATGTGGATTTGACCGGCGAAGCGATGATCGAGCGGATGCACCTCTTTCTGCACGCCCTGCATCGCGCTCTGATCATGTCGCCGCTGGGACTGCCGTTGGTGGCAAACAACACCACGCCGTTTATCAGCGAGCCGCAGATTTAATCGGGACATGGGCTGCGCGCACGCCAGCGGACGCAGCTCTGTGGGGCTCGGGCGGCTTAGCTTCTCCGATGGCTGCCCGGCTTCCCCACCTTTGCAAGAACGACCTGAAATGGACGGATTGCCCGCGTGCATGATTGTGGCTGATAGTCCATGATTGTGGCTGATGGATGGATCACAACGGTGAACCCCGACGCGCAATACGTTGAAACTGGTGTGATATTTTTACGTAAGCCTTGCCGGCGTCAACTTCAGCTTCAACGGCACGCGCGTTTGGACTTCCGGTCAGCAACGCGACAAGTCGCACGCTCTCGGATCGCGTCGTTCGTGTCGGTTTAAACCGGCACGTCGACTGATAATCAGATTGCCGAGCGCGTGCACTTCGCCGGACCAACAAAAGCTGGCGCGTTAAGCCGACTTGAAGCCGCGTCTGGGAAACGCCGCGCTACGCGGCGCGACGCCGCTTTGTAAATATCGGACGCTCGAATCTGATTTTTTGAACGATTTCGACGCCGGTGCCGTCGGGCCGCTGGGCTCGTAACAACCCCTCCCAGCGATATGCCAAGCGCAGCCAAAACTCTCGATCGTTTTTGTCATGCGCGTCCGCGGCGAGTTTTCTGCACTGCTTGACTTGATCCTGGAAGAAATCGGTTGTTTCGAGCATTTGCGTCACCACAACAAAAGCCCCGCTCACCGGGGCTTCGACGAAGCAAAAACGCAGCAACTCGGTAGTTGTTCCGAGAGATCAAAAGAATAGGCCGTCCACCCGACCGGCCTCGCAGATTGGGGGATGCAAGATCGCTTGGTTGAGGCTACCGGCGATTGCAGAGCCAAGACTATTCAATCGCCCGCGGGAGTTGCCGGCAGGCGCGCCGTTTACCTTTGATTAACCATACAAGTCTATGGCTCGGCGCATGGATGCCGACGCTCCGCACCCGCACTGCCCGTTCTGCGGCCTGCCGATGCAGTTCCGGCGCACAGCTCCCAAGGACAATCTGGGTTCCGTCTTCCCCAGCTTCGACTGCAACTGGTGCGGCGTCGTACTCAACGTCTCGCCGCGGGCCGAGGTTTTGGAACTCGCGGCGCCGGCGCTCGCGCCCATCTAATTGCCAACGATCCGCAAGCGGCATTCTCGGCGACAGCAAAGTTCAATACGGATACCGATAGCGCCTTAGTGGGTGCGGCCCCGGCGGCGGTACATATTGCGTGTTCCGCACACAGAACTTACCCAAACCACTAGCGGTGGCCATACACTGCTCAAAGCTGACGAAACCGCAGTTCGTCCCACCGCCCACGCCGCCCCCGCTGTAGAGCGCGCACCAGGGATAGTTCTGCGCATGCGCTGGGGTGGCAAGCGTCACTGCGGCGGCGATAAGGGCAAGCGCCGATAGCGATAATTTCATGAGCGCTGCTCCTTTTGAAAATGCGCCCGCGTTCTGCATTTTCTCTGCGTTTTTCGGCAAGACGCGCGACGCATACCTTGATCTCAATCAAATTGCCCAAATTGCAAATTGCCTCCCGACGCAGCGCACAATTTTAAAATTTAAAAAGCTATTGCAATGCAACGCGAATTTTCGGTGAAGCGCCCACCGTATCGACGCAAATCTGTCTTGCCGCCGCCACGGAATGCCTCTAGCCTGATTATGGGCAGAGGGTGGTTCGGGTTCAGGGAGGACTGAATCATGGCTCTGCATGCCGAGACGGCGGCACGGACCCGCTTGGCTACACACAGCAAGAACCATTGCCCCCAATGCGGCGAGTGGCTGCTGGCTCCCGACTGGTCTGAATATTTCAATGAACGCTGCGTGCGGCACACGTGGGCGTGCCAAAGCTGCGGCTATGAATTCGAGACCGCGGTATTCTTCGCGCCGCGCGAGGACATTGCAGCTTAGCCGGGATTGCGCGGTGGATAGACGTGCCGCGCGCCTTTGAAATCGGTGATCTGACTACCGTCGGCGCTCAGATAGATGGGCCCGATCGGCGATTTGCCGTGGCCGCCGGGAATGTCGAGCACATAATTAGGCTGACATAGGCCCGAATAGCGGCCGTGCAACGCGCGCATCAAAGCCTGACCCTCAGGGATCGACGTGCGCAGATGCGCGGTGCCGGACGCGAGATCGGCATGGTGCAGGTAATAGGGCTTGATCCGGCATTCGACCAGTGCGCGCATCAGCGCGCCGAGCGTTTCCGCATCATCGTTGATGCCGCGAAGCAGCACCGATTGCGACAGCATCGGAATCCCGGCGTCGATCACGCGTGCGCACGCGGCACGCGCTTGTTCGCCGAGCTCGCGCGCGTGATTGGCGTGTAACACCATGAAGGTGGCCTTAGTGCTGCGCAGCGCGCGCACTAGCGCGGGCGTAACCCGTTCCGGCGCCGCGACTGGAATGCGTGTGTGCAGACGGATGACTTTCACATGATCGATCGCCGCAAGCCGCGTCATCACGTCTTTTAAGCGGCGCGGCGGCAGCAACAGCGGATCGCCGCCGGTCAGAATCACTTCCCAAATCTGCGGCGTGCGCGCGATGTAATCGAGCGCGGCGGCGAGTGTCTTGCCAGTGAGCGCGCCGCGTCCCGGCCCGACCATTTCGCGGCGGAAGCAGAAACGGCAGTATACCGCACAAACATTCACGACTTTGAGCAGGACCCGATCTGGATAACGATGCACCACGGCCGGGACCGGACTGTGCGCCTCGTCGCCGATCGGATCGGTGTTTTCTTCCAGAAGGGTTTCCAGCTCGCGCTCATCGGGAACAAATTGCAGCGCGATCGGATCGTGCGGGTCCGCGGCGTCGATCAGATCGACGATCGCCGGTGTGATCGCCACGGCGTAACGCGCTGCGACATTCTGCAAGGCCGTTAGCCTATCGGGTCTTATCAGCTGCGCGCCGACAAGATCGGATGCGCTACGAAGCGTTTTACTTCCTGCCGGCATGACCGACCTCGTTCCTTACTGCCGCTCGGAAAGAACCTGCCGCGGCGTTTGCAATGCTCGCTTATTGCGACGGATCATCGAGCGGTGTCCAGAGCACCTGGTCGATCCGCGACGCGCCGGTCGCCAGCATGACCAGCCGGTCGAGGCCAAGCGCGACGCCGCATGCTTGCGGCATATGCGCGAGCGCGGCGAGAAAGTCTTCATCGATCGGGTAGCGCTCGCCGTAGCGGCGCTCCTTCTCCGCCATTTCCTCTTCCAGCCGCCGGCGCTGCTCGGTCGGATCGGTCAGTTCGCCAAAGCCGTTGGCGAGTTCCACGCCACAGACATAAATTTCAAAACGTTCCGCCACGCGAGGATCGCGCGTGCGTTTTGCTAGCGCGGAGAGCACGGCGGGATATTCGTCGAGGATCGTGGCGCGGCCAATACCGAGATTGGGCTCGATCCGCTCTACCAAGACGCGGCTGAATATATCGGCCCAGCGATCGTCCTCGGCGACCCGGATGCCGGCGTCCTGCGCCGCGCGCGCAAAGTGGTCGCGATCCGCAGCGTCAATCGCGAGCGTCGCGAGAATGTCGATCTTGGCAAAACGCGCGAAGGCTTCCGCGACGGTGAGCCGCTCGGGTTCGGCGAATGGATCGGCCGCGCAGCCGCGAAAGCTGAATTGCCGCGTTTGCGCGACATGAGCCGCCTCACGTACGATTGCGATGCAATCGTTCATCAGCACATCATACGGCTCGCCGGCGCGGTACCATTCGAGCAGCGTGAATTCAGGATGATGCAGCGCGCCGCGCTCGCGGTTGCGAAACGATCTGGCAAACTCGACGATGCGCCGCTCGCCGGCCGCCAATAATTTCTTGCAGGCAAATTCCGGAGACGTGCGCAGATAAAGCCGCGCCGAGCTGCCGTCGGTCGTTATGAGCGACGTGGCGAAGGCATGCAGATGGGTCTCGTTACCGGGCGAGATCCGCAAGCTTGCGGTCTCGACTTCGACAAAGTCGCGCGCGGCGAACCAAGCGCGCAAGCTGGCCACAATGCGGCCCCGGGCCAGCAGGATCGGCCGGCGATCCGCGTGAATCTCGGGGGACCAGAACGGCGAGGAAGACGGCGGAACGTGCGGCATGGTCCTGTCGAGCATGTTCCTTGCCTGGCGGCAATTGAGAAATAACTAGCGGGAAAGCTCAAGATCAGTATGGTGCGCCAAGAATCCGACCAATCCCAAAGCCAATCCGAAAGTCATTGATATTGAGGAAGCCGTGAGAGTCATCGCTAGTTCGCTGCGCAAGGGCAATATCGTCGAAATCGAGGGCAAGCTCGGGGTCGTTATGGCCGCCGAGAACATCCATCCCGGCAAGGGCACGCCGGTCACCCAGCTCGACGTCCGCCGTATCAGCGACGGGGTCAAAGTTTCGCTGCGTTACAAGACCACCGACCAGGTCGAGCGCGCCTTTGTCGAGGACCGCAAGCACCAATACATGTATCAGGATGGCGACGGCTTCCATTTCATGAACATGGAAAGCTACGATCAGGTTGCCGTGCCCGCCGACATCATCGGCGACTTGGCGGCCTATTTGCAGCCGGAGATGGAGGTGACCATCAGTCTGCATGAGGGCGTGGCGGTCGCCATCGAATTGCCGCCCAAAGCGGTACTGGAAGTGGTCGAGACCGAGCCTACGGTGAAGGGACAGACCGCCGCTTCGTCCTACAAGCCCGCTTTGCTCTCGAATGGAGTGCGAACGATGGTCCCCTCTTTCGTCACCACAGGGACCAAGATCGTGGTGATGACCACGGACGGCAGTTATGTCGAGCGGGCAAAAGATTGAGCTTTCTTCGCTGCTCGGCAGCTTTTCCGGATTTAAGCTGAATATTTATTCATACTGACCGCCTCGCGCTTCAAAAAGACTCGAGCACGGCTTGGCATAACGCGCGCTGCTCGCGATATTATCATAAAGTCTCAACATTGGGATTTGACGCGTGCGCGGGTCGAGCAAAATTTACGAATGGCTGTGCGTCGCGATGCTCGCGGGCCCGATCGTGCTGGCGCCGTTCGATGCCGTCCTTGCCGGCTGCAAGCCGGATCATTTTCGCCCGCTCTTCTTCATCAAAAGCATGGGAGCATGTGCGTTCGACAGCGAGACATTGAGTTTCGCCGGCACGCCCGCCGAGCAAGCGATGTGCCTGATGCGCGGCATGGATTCGTCGCGCAATCTCGAACCGCGTTTGCAGAGCCTGCCGCATGCCTTGGCCGAACGCATCGGACAAACGACTGGACTGCCGTCACGCGCCACGCTGAGCGATTACCTCGCTACGCTGGGGCTCGAGGGTGAGTTTGGCGATTTTCTCTGGCTGCCGGTGTCGCGCGCGCACGACAATGAACTTGCCGCGCCGATGGCGCGCTATTTCGTGATCCACGACACCAGCGGACCAAATTTCGGACGCCGCTCCTTTCCCGATGACATCAATGGCGGCGGCAAAGTCAACGACTTGCGAAATTTCGAGTGCCACGACGGCTGGGGCAAGGCCCATGTTGTCATCAACCGCACCGGCGAGCTGCTGTTGGCGCACGATTATTCGATCCCATGGCGCGAGACCAAGTTCGAGCAGGCGGCGGAATTCGGCGGCGCGCTGAAGGGGCTGTTCCTGCACAACGAAATGATTCAGCCACGCCGCAGCGCGCCTGGCCGCGGCCGGCGCAATGACGCGCGCTCACCTGATCCCGCCTTTACGGCCGCGCAATATGATCGGCTTGCGCTGCTCTACCTAATCGCCAGCGTCCGCGCCGAACGCTGGCTCATCCCGGCATTTCATGCCGCGATCGATGCGCAGATCGCCAATGGTCACGACGATCCGCTCAACTTTAACATCGAGAGTTTCGCCAGCAGCCTTGACGCCCTGATCGCAAAATTGGGCACGCCTGATCAGGTTCAGGCGGCGCATCAGTAGCTAGGGTCAAAACCCATTATTTGCGCGACCGCGACGCTGGGCATTTTGGCCGCTGGCTAGGCGCGAGGAGTGATGTGATCTACACGATCATGAGCGACGAGCAACACGGCCAAAAGGCCCGCGTCCTTTCAGGTTGTAGCGAAAATCGCCGCCGGGTTTGTCGAAGGGCTCGACCGTATTGCCGATACGCTCTTCGCCCTTCTCCTGCCCGGCGAACGATTCTGGCTGCAACGCGGCTCGCGGAAATAATGGGTTTTGACCCTAAGTCACGGCCCTCACAGCCGCATATCGGTGGCGGTAAGATAAAATCGTGATGGCAACGACATCGCTGCCCAACCCTACACGACGAAACTTGCTGGCCGGTTTTGCCGGCGCAGCCGCCGCGCTGTCGAGCCTGCCCGCCGCGCGCGCGGAGATTGGCTTCGAGCAGTGGGTCGCGCTCTTCCGCAGCAAAGCTGCCGCTCGCGGCATCAGCGAGGAGACCTACACGCGGGTGATGCGCGGCGTGCAGCCTGACATGACGGCAGTGAATGCCATCCGCAATCAACCGGAGTTCAATCAACAGCTCTGGCAATATCTCAACCGCGCGGCTTCTGATTGGAGGATCGAGGCGGGCAAAGTCAAAGCGAAAGAATATGCATCGCTGCTTGCGCGCATTGCGCGTGATTTCGGCGTCGAGGATTCCTTCATGCTCGGCGTCTGGGGCATCGAATCCGCATTCGGCGATCCCCTCGTCGAGAAGAGCCATATGCGGCCGGTCATTCCGTCGCTGGCGACGCTCGCCTGGGCCGAGCCGCGCCGCCGCAGCTATTGGGAAAGCGAATTGATCAATGCCATGACCATCATTCAGCGCGGCTGGAGCACGCCGGAAGAAATGGTCGGCTCCTGGGCCGGCGCCATGGGGCATACGCAATGGATGCCGGAAGTTTGGCTGCATATGGGCATCGACTATAACGGCGACGGCAAAATCTCACCCTACGGTCCACCGGATGACGCGCTCGCCACGACCGCGCGCTATTTCGTGGAGCGCGGCAATTATCGCCGCGGCGAGCACTGGGGTTACGAAGTACGCATGAAGCGGCCGATCAGCGGCACCGCCTCGCGCAGTTACGCCAATTGGCAAGCGCTCGGCGTGGCGCGCGCTGACGGCGAGCCCTTCCCGCAGCCGAATGCCACCGCGCGCGCTTGGTTGCCGGTCGCGGGCGGCCCTGCTTTCCTGCTCGGCGCCAATTTTTTCGCCGCGCGCAGCTACAATCCGGCAATGAGTTATGCGCTCGGTCTTTGCTATCTCGGCGATCGATGCGTCGGCCGTCCGCCTTTCGTCCAGCAATTTCCCGACAGCGAGCCGCCTCCCACCCTCGCCGAGGTCCAGGAACTTCAGCGCCGCCTTACCGCGCTCGGCTTCGACACCGGTGGCGCCGATGGGCGGATCGGCAACGCGACGAGCCTTGCCGTGCTCAATTACCAGCGCAAATTCGGCATCGAGCCCGCCGACGGCTATGCCGGCGTGAAGCTCCTCAGCCTTTTGCGTCAAGGGTCATGACCCGCGCTGGCGTGCGCCAAACCGCCTTGTGCAATGCTCGGCGATCCGGTTGGATGACGCCCCCAAGCCCGGCAGCCGCGGTATATGAGACTGCCGCCAAGTAAGCGCCAAGTAGTTCCCAAAGGAATCCCGACATGACGCCGCCCTTTTCTGCGACCGCACGCGCCAAAGCCAATGACGCCGACCCCGCCGTGGCCGGGGTTGAACGGCCAACGCCGGCCGGCGTCAACGCGCCTGGTTTTGGCAGCGATGTGATCGCCGACGCGCTGCGCGCGCTTGATATTCCCTATATCGCGCTCACCCCGGGCGCGAGCTATCGCGGGCTGCACGACAGCATCGTCAACTATCTCGGCAACACCAAGCCGCAGATGCTGCTCTGCCTGCACGAGGAAGCCGCGGTCGCCATCGCGCATGGCTATGCCAAGGTCACCGGCAAGGCCATGGTCACGGCCGTGCATTCGAATGTCGGCCTGATGCATGCGACCATGGCGATGTTCAATGCCTGGTGCGACCGCATGCCGGTCATCGTGCTCGGCGCCACCGGGCCTGTCGACGCGGCCAAGCGCCGGCCCTGGATCGATTGGATCCATACCGCGCGCGATCAGGGCGCCTTGGTGCGCGAATACACCAAATGGGACGACCAGCCGTCATCGCCGGGCGCGGCGCGCGAAGCGATTTTGCGCGGAACCTGGATTGCAAACACGGCGCCATGCGGTCCGGTCTACATCAATTTCGACGCCGAACTGCAGGAAGCGAAGGTTGCCGAACCGCTGCCGCCGATCGATGTGGCCCGTTACATGCCGCAGGTTGCGACCGCGGCGCCCGCCGAATTAATCCGCCAAGCGGCGGATATTCTTAAGGGCGCAAAACAGGTATTGCTGCTTGCCGGCCGTGCCTCGCGCAGCACAGATGCTTGGGAGGCGCGAGTCGCGGTTGCTGAAGCTCTCAACGCGCGCGTCGTCACCGATCTCAAGATCGGCGCGAGCTTCCCGACCGATCACCCCCTTTATGTTGGTTCGCCGCGCGCGATCACGCCGGATAGCGTTGACGGTTTAAAGAACGTCGACGTCGTGCTCAGTCTCGATTGGGTCGACCTCGCCGGCGCGCTGCGCGCTTTCGGCCCGTCGCCGTCAGTGAAAGTGATCCAGATCTCGCTGGACCATCGCATTCACAACGGCTGGAGCATGGATTATCAGGGACTGCCGCCGGTGGATCTGCTGTTGTCCGCTGATCCGAATATCGTCGTGGGCGAACTCGTCAAAGCGATCGGCAAGAGCGCGAAACCGCACGCGCTGCCGTCGCCGCGGAGAACGTCAAACAAGGAGCCGGCAGGCTTCACTAACGAGCACATTGCCCGCGCCTTGCGCGAAGTGCTCGGCAATCGCCCGGTGACGTATACCCACCTCCCGCTATCATGGGACGACAGCTGGCTCACGTTCCGCCACCCGCTCGATTACGTCGGCTCGGACGGCGGCGGCGGGGTCGGCGGCGGCCCGGGCATTTCGGTTGGCGCCGCGCTGGCGCTGAAGGGTTCGGGACGCTTGCCAGTCGCGATCTGCGGCGACGGTGATTTTCTGATGGGTGTCACCGCAGTTTGGACCGCGGTGCATTATAAAATTCCGCTATTGTTCGTTCTGGCCAATAACCGCTCCTTCTACAATGACGAGCTGCATCAGGAGCGGATGGCTCGCGCCCGCAATCGCCCGATCGAAAACAAGTGGATCGGCCAGCGCATGTCCGATCCCGAAGTGGATCTGGCCGCCATGGGTCGAGCGCAAGGCGCTGCCGGATTTGGTCCGGTGACCAAGGCAGGTGATCTCGCTGGCGTTCTGGAAAAAGCGATTGCCGCAGTGGACGCGGGTCAGGTCGCTGTCGTGGATGTGCGCGTCGAACCGGGCTACACCGCCGCCATGACCGCGGCGATGACGCGCGGAGGAAGTTAACGCCTAGTTGACGTATTTCACTGGATCCCCGGTTGCGCGGGAATGAGCAGTATAACTTTCTCAGCGGCGCGGTCTGACGAATTACAACTTGAACGTCTCGTAAGTCGCGGGGTGGAAGAGTTCATCGACTTGAACGCGGCGCGATGACAACCCTTCGCCGTGATGCTGCGCCAGGAAATAGTCGAGTACTTTGCGGTTTGCTTCGACGCCATACGACCAGAAATCATCACCCATCAGCGTCCGCGCTTCTGCAAGGCGCTCCTCGATAAAAGGCAAAGTGACCTTCGTCGCCGACGTATCCGAAAGTTTTTTAAGACCAGCGTGTTTGGCTTGCTCGAAGGCCTTGTACACGGCGCCGGGGAGCCAGGGATGTTTTTCGGCAAGGTCGCGGCGAATGCCGAGGACGTGCATAATCGGGAAAAAGCCGGTGCGCTTGAAATAATCTTTCGCCACCGCCGTGGGATCCGGAAATAGCCAGCCGATACGGGGATGGCCTTTTTCGACCAGCGTCGGCGGCCGCGGCGCGATGAAGCCGTCGATCTCACCGGCTTCGAGCAGCGCGGAAATGGTCGCGCCCTGCGGCGCATTATCAAGCCGCACCCCAGGCGGCAGCTTGACGGTGATCTTTTCCGGCCGGCCGGCCTGCTCGATGCCGCCGCGGATCCAATGGATGTCCGAGCGCTTGACGCCGTAATCGTCCTCAAGAAAGGCGCGCGCCCAGACATTCGCGGTCAGCTGATATTCCGGTACGCCGACTTTGCGGCCCTTGAGATCCTGCGGCTTCTTGATCCGGTCGGTGCGGACATAGATCGAAGTATGCCGGAAGGCGCGCGAAACGAAGGCCGGCACGGCAATATAGGGACAGTCATTTTGCGCGGTTTTGACCGTGTAGCTCGACAGCGACAGTTCGCAGATGTCGAACTCGGCAGCGCGGAAGGCACGAAAGAAAATCTCTTCAGGAACGAGCGTCATATAGACCGGATCGACGCCATCGATCTGAACGCTGCCGTCGATCAGGGCGCGGGTGCGGTCATAGTCGCCCACGGCGACCGAAAGGTTGAGCTTGGTCATTCGTTGCTGCCTGGGTTGGCGATGTTGTCCCCATCCTGATAGCCGCTCTGCGCGGGCCGTGCCAAGATGGCAGCGGGGCGAGCGCCTTTCGATTTTCATCCAGCCAAAACATGAAACATATTTTGGCCCTTCTTGGACTGCTCACCGGCACGATCGCCGCGCACGGTCAGCCGGCGCGCGTTTACAGCGACGCTGGAAGCATTTTCATCGAGCGTGCCGGCGGCGCCACCAAGCTCACGGCATCGGAGATGGATGTCGATCCCGTGCTGTCGCCGAGCGGCGCTTTTGTCGTTTACACGCGGCAGGGTCGCGGCCGCAGCCGTCGGCATTACGAGCCCAGCCAGTTCTGCCCCACTGAGCCACGGCCTGATGAGTTGCGGCGCATCAATCTGGACGGCAGCGATGACCGGCTCCTGCTGAAGGGCCGCGGTGGTGACCCCGAGCACCAGCTCTGCGATTTTAAAAGCAAGCAATTCAGCTCAGATGGCCGGCGGCTTTATTTCCTCACGCCGGCTTGGGCAATATCAGACGCGTTGCACGCGTTCGACATGCGCGCCGGCGACGAGCATTTTCTGCTGCCTGCCAATGAATTCCTGGTCCTCAACTTCTGCCGAAGCAAATACAAAGATCATCTGGTCGTGCTTTCACACCGCTATTTTCTCTTCGGTGGCAGCTATGATTGGTACTGGCTCTACAATCCCGCCGGCAAAAAGGAGCTTGGACCACTCGGCCAGTTCGGGAATAGGGCCGACTTGATTCGACAGGCGCACGGCGAGTGGTGCGAAAACAAGCCTTAGCGCAATTCGAGCATTACGTCCCGGTGAATGGCTCCGCCGGTGCGACGTCGGTCAGTTTGAATTGGACCCGCTCCTCGCCCTGCCAGCGATCGAGCGCAAAGCAGCCGGCGGCGTGCACTTGCCGACCGCGGCTGTTGCGCAGCGCGATACCGAGCTTCTGGCCGGCCGCACGAAATGCAATTGCATTCACTGCCGCGCCATCGCCGGATTTCAAGCGCACGCGCATATGCGCCTGACCCACTTCTTCCGCGTAAGCGATCGTGTGCGCCGGAAGCGCGATGATCGGCTCCGGATTGCCGGACCCGAACGGTCCGGCCCGCGCGATCATGGCGAGGAGATCGCCGTCCGCCGCGGCGGCGGTCACCGCGCCGTCGATTAAGAGACCGCTCGCCCGGCGTGCCTTCTCGACATCGGCCGCAAGGGTGGCCTCGAGGTAAGCGCGCAGCTCCGCAAGCGCGCCCTTACGCAATGTAACGCCCGCGGCCATGGCGTGCCCGCCGCCTTTTACGAGCAGTCCCTCGGCGACCGCGCGCCGCACCGCGCGGCCGATGTCGACGCCCGGTATCGAACGCCCAGAGCCGGTGCCGATCCCGCCAGGTTCAAGCGCGATGGCAAAAGCCGGCCGGCCGAACTTCTCCTTCAGACGCGCCGCAACGAGCCCGACGATGCCGGGATGCCAGCCCTCGGCCGCAGTCACGATGACAGCGCCTTTGTCTTCCACGCCGAGCGCGGCATCCGCTTCGGCTTCGGCCTGCGCCAAAGTTTCCTGTTCGATCGCCTGCCGCTCGCGGTTGAGCCGATCAAGTTCAGTGGCAATTTTTACCGCTTCGATCGGATCATTTTCGAGCAGGAGCCGCACGCCGAGATCGGCCCTGCCAATGCGGCCGCCGGCATTGATCCGCGGTCCCAGCAGAAACCCGAGATGCCAGGCCTCGGGCGGGCCAGAAAGCCGTGCCACGTCCATCAGGCTGACAAGGCCGGGGCGCTCGCGCCGGCGCAGCGCGATCAGTCCTTTCGCCACGAAGGCGCGATTGAGCCCAGTCAGCGGAGCCACGTCAGCAACCGTGCCGAGCGCGACGTCAGCGAGACAGCCGAGGAGGTCCGGTTCAGGCCGCTCGGCGTGCCAAAAGCCGCGTGCGCGGAGCATGCGATTGACGGCGACGACCGTCATGAAAGTGAGCCCCACGGCGGCCAGGTGGCCTAAACCGGAGAGGTCGTCGCGCCGGTTCGGGTTGACGATTGCAAGGGCCGGCGGCAGTTCCTCGTCGGCCTGGTGGTGGTCGATGACGACCACATCGAGGCCACGTGTTTTCGCTTCCGCAAGGGCTTCGGCACTGGTTGTCCCGCAATCGACGCAGACGAGCAGAGTGGCGCCGCGCTCGGCAAGCGCGCGCACGGCTTCGACGTTCGGGCCATAGCCTTCGAACAAGCGGTCGGGAATATAGATGATCGGTTCGATGCCGCAGTGGCGGAGAAAACGGGCAAGCAGCGCCGCCGAAGTCGCACCGTCGACATCATAGTCGCCGAAAATCGCGATACATTCAGCGCCCATCGCTGCGTCCGCGATCCGGCCCGCCGCCTCCTTCATGGCCGTGAGCACAAGGGGATCGGGCATCGCGCGCTTGATGGTCGGATCGAGGAAAGCGTCCACCGCATCCGCCTCGATGTCGCGGCCAGCGATGATGCGAGCCAAGAGTTCGGGCAGCGCATGATGCTGCGCGATGGCCAACGCCCGCGCGGCGCCGCGTTCGTCGAGCCGGTCGCGCCAGGCGCGGCCGGTCGCCGAGTTCTCGACGCCGAGGAATAAGCGTTTTTCGGACATCCCGCGATTTCCAGCGCCGTGGTGCAGCGCAGCGATCCGGCACGCTATCTGATTCAGCGAATCGGGGTCAAAACGGCTTATCCCCAGTGATCGCCATCGCGGGCGCGGACCTTATCGGAACTTGCCCAATTGTCGGTGCTCGGCTCTGATCCAGCGGATGGTGCCGCTGGTTGAGCGCATGACCACGGTTTCGGTTTCGATCACTTCTCTGCCGAACTGGACGCCGCGCAGCATGCGGCCGTCGGTGACGCCGGTCGCCGCGAACAGACATTCGCCTTTGACCATGTCTTCGATCTGATATTTACGGCGTGGATCTTTGATGCCCATTTTGGCGGCGCGCTCGCGCTTCTGTTCCGTATCGAGCACTAGCCGCGTTTGCATCAGACCGCCGATGCAGCGCAGCGCAGCGGCCGCTAACACGCCCTCAGGGGCGCCACCGATGCCGAGATAGATGTCGATGCCGGTCTTGTCCGGATCGGCGGTGTGGATGACGCCGGCGACGTCGCCATCGCTGATCAGGCTGACGGCGGCACCGGCCTTTCGCACCGCGCCGATCAAGTCGGCGTGGCGCGGCCGGTCAAGAATCATCGCTGTGATCGCCTCCGGTTTGACGCCTTTGGCTTTAGCGAGGTTGACGATGTTTTCCTCGGCGGGCGCGTCGAGTTCGACTACGTTTTTCGGATAACCCGGGCCGACGGCGATTTTGTCCATATAGATGTCGGGCGCGTGCAGCAATGTGCCGTCCTGCGCCATCGCAAGGGTGGCAATGGCGCCTGGCATGTTCTTGGCACAGAGCGTTGTGCCTTCGAGCGGATCGACGGCGATGTCCACTTTCGGTCCGGATCCGGTGCCGACCTTCTCGCCAATGAACAGCATCGGCGCTTCGTCCATCTCGCCTTCGCCGATCACAACCGTGCCGTCGATCGCAAGCCCGCTCAGTTCACGGCGCATGGCATCGACGGCGGCCTGATCCGATATCTTTTCCGCGCCGCGTCCGCGCAATCGCGCGGCGGCCACCGCGGCCCGCTCCGTTACCCGCACGATTTCGAGCGACAGCGCCCGCCCAAGGCCTGTGTGCTGACCCGAGTGCTGGCCGGCCGGCTTCGACGACATGAGGCAATCTCCAGTGGCGACAAAAACTCCCGCGGCGCAGCCTTTAAGCGCGTCAAGCGCGCTCGATGCGGATGACCTGCGGCCGCCCATAAACAACCCGATCCCGGCGCACCGCGGCAAGGGCCTTGTGGACGGCGTCTTCACTGGTCGCATAGGTGATCAAAATCACCGGCACGGCCTCGTCGGAACGCCCCGGCTGTGCGGCCCCGCGCGACCCGGTGTCGTGACGCTGCACGATCGATTCCAACGAAATCTTCTGCTGCGCCAGACGCCGCGCGATCGTGGCCGCCGTGCCCGGCCGGTCACGGGCGAGGAGCCTGATGTAATAGCCGCCTTCATGATGCTGCATCGGCGCCTTGCGGACTGCGGTCATGCGCGCGGCCGGTCGGCCGAATGGCGGCGTGCGCACGCCGCGGGCGATATCGGCGAGATCGGCAATGATCGCGGAAGCGGTGGCTTCCCCGCCGGCGCCCGGCCCGACCAGTGTGATCGGCGCGATGCCGTCGGCATCGATCGTGACCGCATTGGTGACACCCATGACCTGAGCGATGGCGGAATCCTTGGGCACCATGGTCGGATGCACGCGCTGTTCGATGCCTTCGGCAGTTTTCACCGCAACGCCCAAGAGCTTGACGCGGTAGCCGAGCTCGGCCGCTGCGTTGAGGTCGGCCGGGGTGATCGAGGCAATGCCTTCGCTATAGACCGCGCGCGGATCGATCTTGGTGCCGAACGCCAGGCTCGCGAGAATGGCGAGCTTCTGCGCGGTGTCATGGCCCTCGATATCAAAGCTGGGATCGGCTTCGGCGTAGCCGAGCCGCTGCGCTTCTTTGAGGCAATCGGCAAAGCTCAACCGCTCTTGCTCCATGCGCGTGAGAATGTAATTGCAGGTGCCGTTGAGGATGCCGTAGATGCGCGTGAAGTTCGCGCCATTGAGCCCCTCGCGCAGCGTCTTGACGATTGGAATGCCGCCGGCGACCGAGGCTTCGAAATTGAGCGCAACGGCGTTGCGCTCAGCGAGTGCGGCTAGCCGCTGGCCATGCGCTGCGAGCAGAGCCTTGTTGGCTGTGACGACAGGTTTGCCGGCAGTCAACGCGGTCTCGACGGCGAGCTTGGCGGGACCACCGGCGCCGCCGATGACTTCGACCAGCACATCGATTGCGGGATCGCGCGCCAGCGCCGCCGGGTCGCCAACCCAGCGAAATTCGGCGAGATCAAAACCGCGTTTCTTATGACGTGATCGCCCGCTGATGGCGACGACCTCGATCGCACGACCGCACCGCGCAATCAGCTTGTCGCGGCCGCGCTCCAGGAGCTGCACGACGGCGCTGCCGACGGTGCCGACTCCGGCAAGACCGACTTTCAGCGGCTGTGCCATCACGCGTCGTCCGGATTGGATGGGAAAAAGACGCGGCGAGTTTCGACCCTAGCGCCGCGTCGCCAATGGAACGACGTTGTGCAGCATTTCCGGCCAGGTTTCAAGAAAGCGCCGGACGTTACGGGCCGCCTGACGAATACGCTGTTCGTTTTCGACGAGCGCGATGCGGACGTGGCCTTCGCCGTGCTCGCCAAAGCCGGCACCAGGAGATACGGCTACTCCGGCCTTCTCAACCAGAAGCGTGGAGAATTCGACGCTGCCGAGAGCGCGGAAAGGTTCGGGTATCGGCGCCCAAGCGAACATCGAGGCCGAAGGTGGCGGCACCGACCAGCCCGCTCTGCCGAAGGACTCTACTAAAGCATCGCGGCGGCGCCGATATGTGGCGCGCATCTCGTTGATGCAGTCGTCCGGACCGTTGAGCGCCGCGGTCGCCGCCACTTGGATCGGCGTGAAAGCGCCATAATCGAGATAAGATTTTACCCGTCCCAGCGCGGCGATGATGCGCTCGTTGCCGACAGCAAAGCCGATCCGCCAGCCGGGCATCGAATAGGTCTTGGACATCGACGTGAATTCCACGGCGACATCTATCGCGCCAGGGACCTGCAACAGCGAGGGCGGCGGGTTGTTGTCGAAATAGACCTCGGCATAGGCCAGGTCCGACAACACCAGGAGCGAATGCTTTTTGGCGAATGCGATCAGCTCGCGATAGAAATCGAGCGTCGCGACACAGGCCGTTGGATTGGACGGGTAGCACACCACCACCGCGATCGGACGCGGAATAGAAAACAGGACCGCGCGCTCCAACGCTCCGAAGAACGCGTCATTGGCTTCGACCGGGACTGAGCGGATCGCGCCGCCCGCCATCAGGAAGCCGAACACGTGAATCGGGTAAGTGGGGTTTGGAACCACGATGATGTCACCAGGCGCGGTGATTGCCTGCGCCACATTGGCGAAGCCCTCTTTCGATCCGAGCGTGGTGACGACCTGAGTTTCCGGATTGAGCTTCACGCCAAAGCGCCGCCCGTAGTAGGCGGCTTGGGCGCGGCGCAGCCCGGGTATGCCGCGAGAAGCCGAATAGCGGTCGGTACGGGGCTTTCCGACGGTCTCTTTCAGTTTTTCGACGACATGCGCCGGCGTCGGCAGATCGGGATTACCCATGCCGAGGTCGATGATGTCGGCGCCGCCATTGCGGGCCACCGCCTTGGCGCGGTTGACCTGCTCAAACACGTAAGGCGGCAAACGGCGAATGCGATAAAACTCTTCCATGGACAATCCGGACGCGTGATCTCCGATGAATCAATCTCACTACACTATGCGCGGACCATTATCACTTGGTTTCGGTGCCAGCCGTCTGCTCGGCGTCCGTTCCAAGGGTCTGCCGCGCGCTGACCGGGGTGCTTGGCTGTTTGCTGGCCGCAGCTGGGCCGGCCGCCGCCTTCGCCGAAGACTTGTCCGCAGAGTTGGCGGGGGAATTAGCTGGAGACTTGGTTGGAGACTTGGTTGGAGACTTGGCCACAGGCTTGACCGCCGAACTGGTTGAGTTCTTGCCGTGAGCGTCCTGCGCTTCCGCGCTTAAGCGATCGCGCGCACTGATCAGATCCTCGGTGGCCTGCTGGACTTGGTTCGAGTCAAGCGGGGTATCGGTGTGTGGCGGCGGAATATCATGAACGGAAGGAAATAGTGACGGGTAGTCAGCGCCAGGCGAGCAGGCCGCGAGGACCAGGCAAGCGACGGCTGCCAGCGCGAGAAACGCGGCCGCGCGGCGTAGCGCAAGGCTTGCCGGCATGCGCGGAATCACGGTTGCGCTATGCACCTTCGTTTTCTCCGAAATGGCTCTAACCGCCGACTAATCGGTCGTCGGATTGATCGCCCAGTCACCAGCCTTGACGCAAAAATGCCTGCTGCCCCAATAATTTACGATCATCAACTCAGCGCTCGCACGAGCTGTCAAGTTAACCTGCTAATATGTCCAAAGCGGGACCGGCCGTTCCCGGCGGGCGACGGTAAGCGCGTCAAGTTCGGCGGAACACTCACTTGTAGGCCGCACATGAGTGGGCCATTTCTGACTAAAGGGCTGCAGAATTGTTCGGCCATAGAGGAAACGCAGGTGCGGGCTCCATTGCAGGAGACGGCGCGGCAGACCCCCGCTAGCCAGCCGCCGTCCGTCAAGGCAGCGGAACAGCAAGCGTTGACACCGGTACCGGCCAAGATCGGCACCGTCGACATCGAGCAGTTTTCGCGCAATCTGGCACGGCTCGTCGAAGAAGGCGGCCGGGCGCTCGCCGCCTATCTCAGGCCGCGCGAGGAAGGCCGCGACGATAACGAACTCGCCGACGAGGTCACGGAAGTCGTCAAGACGCTGGGCGAGGTCGCGGAATACTGGCTGTCCGATCCGCAGCGCACCGTCGAGCTGCAAACGAGCCTTGGCAAAGCCTATCTCGATTTGTGGGCTTCGGCGGTCAGGCGGCTGGCTGGCGAACCGGCGGCGCCGGTGGCCACGCCGGCTGCGGGCGATAAGCGTTTCAGCGATCCGGAATGGTCGCAAAACCAGTTCTTCGACTTTCTCAAGCAAGCCTACCTTTTGACTGCGCAATGGGCCGACAAGCTCGTCGCGAATGCCGCCGATCTCAAGCCCCATACCAAGCAGAAGGCCGAATTTTACGTACGCCAAATCACCAATGCGCTGGCGCCGACCAATTTTGTTCTGACCAATCCCGAGCTTCTGCGCGAGACCCTGACGTCGAATGCCGACAACCTCGTACGCGGCATGCACATGCTTGCGGAGGACATCGAACGGGGCGGCGGGCATTTGAAAATCCGCCAGTCGGATTCCTCGATGTTCGAAGTGGGACGCAATCTGGCGATCACGCCCGGCAAGATCATTTACCAAAATGAGCTGATGCAGCTCATCCAATATGCGCCTTCGACCGAGACCGTTCTCAAGCGTCCGCTGCTGATTGTGCCGCCGTGGATCAACAAATTTTATGTGCTCGACCTCACCCCGGAAAAATCCTTCATCAAATGGTGCCTCGATCAGGGATTGACCGTTTTTTGCATTTCATGGGTCAATCCCGACGAACGGCTCGCGCAAAAGACCTTCGACGATTATGTGCGCCAAGGGCCGCTTGCGGCGCTGGACGCAATCAAGCAAGCCACCGGCGAGGACAAGGTCCACGCCATCGGCTATTGCGTCGGCGGCACCCTGCTCGCGATCACGCTGGCCGCGATGGCGACGCGAGGCGACGAGCGGATCGCTTCGGCGACCCTGTTCGCGTCTCAAGTCGACTTCACCTATGCCGGCGATCTGAAAGTGTTCGTTGACGAGGAACAGGTCTCGGCTCTGGAAAAAAGAATGGCGGAACGCGGCTATCTCGACAGCCGCTCCATGGCGACCGTTTTCAACCTGCTCCGCTCCAACGATTTGCTTTGGCCCTACGTCATCAACAATTATCTCAAGGGTAAGGCGCCCTTCCCGTTCGATCTGCTGTACTGGAATTCCGACGCCACGCGGATGCCGGCGGCCAATCACTCGTTCTACCTGCGCAACTGCTATCTCGATAACAAGCTGGCAAAGGGAAAGATGACGATCGGCGCCACGCCGGTCGATCTCAAAGCGGTTACGATTCCGATCTACAATCTGGCGACGCGTGAGGATCACATTGCGCCGGCCAAATCGGTGATGTTCGGGTCGAAGTTTTTCGGCGGCGACGTGAAATTCGTGGTCGCCGGGTCCGGCCACATTGCCGGCGTGATCAACCCGCCGGAAAAGAACAAGTACCAGTTCTGGACCGGGCCGAAACCGCGCAGCGCGGACATCGACGGCTGGCTTGCCAAGGCCAAGGAGCATCCCGGTTCGTGGTGGCCGGATTGGCTGGTTTGGATCACCAAGCAAAGCCCGACCGAAGTCCCCGCGCGTGTGCCGGGCGCCGGCGCACTCAAGCCGATCGAGGACGCGCCGGGAAGCTATGTCAAAGTGCGCGATTAAAACAACAGACCCATCCGCTTCTTCACCTTGCGTTGGGGCGGCGCGCCGGCCGTTTATGTTGAATATCATTCACTCGACCAGCCGTTGCAGCTGCGTGTAACTTCGCGCTTCGGCTGGGAGATTTATTTTGAAAACGCGATTGTGTTTTGGCCTCATCGCGCTTGCGGTGATGACGGGCTGCGCCAAGCGCCCGCCGGCAGTCGACTTCGAGAAAGATTTCTTACAGGAGAAAGCGAAGTACGAGCCGAATATTGGAAAGGATTATTGGTTGACCTCCGATAGGTTCATCTGTGCAACACCAAGATCAAATGAGCTCGACTGCCAACTTATTCCCCGGGGAAGCAAGCTACGACCGGACGGAGTCGAACGGGGAATAACCAGTGATGCCTATTACCATGTCAAGCTGGAGGATGGCCGGACAGGATATATTTCCGCCTTCGAATTGGTCAGCTTCGGAACGGATGTCGACCCCGCGCAAGCCGCGGCCGAATGTAAGCGCCGGGGTGAGCCACGAATTGGCATGTCGGCAAAGCAAGTTTTGGCCACGTGCTGAGGGAAACCGGAGCATGTCGATAGGCGCGAGACCACGCAAGGAATTACCGAGCGCTACGTCTATGAGGATGGCCGGGTCATTCTTCACAACGGCATCGTGACCTCGGTGCAGACAAGCGGTACATTGCGCTAGTTCAATCGCGCGTGCTTCGCAAAATCCGGGGGAATGACCATGTCCACTGAACTGTTCTGGCTCGTACTGACGGTGGCGATGACGGGCCTGTTCTGGGTACCTTACATACTCGACCGCATCATGGTGCGCGGGCTCATGGGCGCGATGGCCAATCCGAGCCCGAGCGACAAGCCCCAATCGCCGTGGGCGCGACGCATGGTGGACGCTCACACCAATGCGGTGGAAAATCTGGTCATTTTCGCGCCGCTCGTTCTAACGGCACGGGCGCTGAGCATCGCAACCGCCGCAACCGCATTCGCCTGCGCGCTTTATTTCGGGTCGCGGCTCGCCCATGTCGTGGTCTACACGCTCGGCATTCCCGTGCTGCGCACGCTGTCCTTTGCCGGCGGCTTCGTGGCGCAGGTGCTGTTGGTGCTCGCGATCTTCAAGCTGATCTGATTTTTGCCAACCAGCTTCAGAAGCGCGGCCGTCGCTCAAGGAAACAAAGCGATCTGTTCGAGGCCAGTGGTCTCCGGCAGGCCGAGCATGACATTCATGTTCTGCACCGCCTGGCCTGAGGCGCCCTTGGTCAGATTGTCGAGCGCCGAAACGATAATGGCGCGGCCGGCAACGCGATCGGCGGCCACCCCGATGAAGGTCATGTTGGAGCCGCGCACGTGCCGGGTCTGCGGCGTCGCGCCAAACGGCAGCACGTGGACGAACGGCTCCGGCGCGTAAACTTTCGCGAGGTGCGCATGGAGATCCTGCGGCGAGGCTTTACCGCTGCGGACGTAGCTCGTCGCCAGGATACCCCGGTTCATCGGCGCAAGATGCGGCGTGAAGCTGACGATGACCTCGCGGCCGGCGGCGCGGGAAAATTCCTGATCGAGCTCGGCCATGTGGCGATGATGGCCGACGCCGTAGGCATGAAAGCCTTCGGACACTTCGGCAAACACCATGTCCTCGCGCGCCGCCCTGCCCGCTCCTGTCATGCCGGACTTCGCATCAATCACGATTTCATCCGGATCGATGAGATTCTCCTCAAGAAGCGGGATCAAAGGCAGCTCGGCGCAGGTGGTGTAGCAGCCGGGATTAGCAACCAGCCGCGCGCTCTTGATCTTGTCCCGATACACTTCGGTGAGGCCGTATACCGCCTCGCTCTGCAGGTCGGGCGCGGCATGGGCGTGACCGTACCAGCGCGCATAAGCTGCTGGGTCGCTCAGGCGAAAATCAGCCGATAGATCGATCACCTTGGTGCGCGGCGCGCGAGTGAGCAGATCCTTGATCACCTTTTGCGTCGTGCCGTGCGGCAGCGCGCAGAACGCAACGTCGAGGCCGAGCTTCTCCCAATCGGCGTCCTCGATTGCGCCTAGTGTCGGTAGCGCAAAGGGAGCGAATTGCGCGAACACCTCCGCCATGGTTTTGCCGGCGCGCCGTTCGGCCGTCAGCAACACGATCTGTGCCCTCGAGTGGCACAAAAGTAGGCGCACCAGTTCGGCGCCGGTATAACCGGACGCGCCGAGTACGCCGATTTTCGTCTTCTCGAAACCGCCTGCTGCTGACATTAAAGTCGAATCCTTGGATCACCTTGCGCTGTAGGGGCGCGCCAGGCCGAATCCGCGAAAGCTTATCAGAGAAAGTGCCGCGGACCCGGCGGCACGGAAAAAGAGGGCTAGGCGTGAGCACGCAGGCGGGCGCGACGACGCCAAGCCTGGCGGCGGTGCCGTTTGGAAAAAATTGCGCAGGCTGACCTATTCATGGGCGGCGATATAGGGCGCAAAGCGTCCAGGGTCAAATCGCCAAGAACCGACGCTTGGCGCTCATGCTTTTGCCGCGCCGATGGCATAGTTGGACCCGGGGGCTGATTCGCCGCTGTCTCATCCGCCATTGCACCGGGCGGCAGCAGGCTCCACATCCACTTGGGACTAGCCGTGGGAAAGACCGCAAAATCATCGAAAATGCCCGACCTTTTTGCGGACGCGCCGAAAGCGCGCCGCGATGGCGCACGCCGTGGCAGCTCCCGCGCCCCCGCGGGAGACGCCGGATACACTGCCAAGCACATCGAGGTTCTGGAAGGGCTCGAACCGGTGCGCCGGCGGCCGGGCATGTATATCGGCGGGACCGACGAGAAGGCGCTGCATCACCTGTTCGCCGAAGTGATCGACAACGCCATGGACGAGGCGCTCGCCGGCCATGCCGATTGGATCGAGGTCGAAATGACCGCGGACAGTTTCGTCACGGTCACCGACAATGGCCGCGGCATTCCGGTCGATCCGCACCCGAAGTTCAAGAACAAGTCGGCCCTTGAAGTGATCATGTGCACGCTGCACGCCGGCGGCAAATTCGATTCCAAGGTGTACGAGACTTCTGGCGGCCTGCACGGGGTCGGCGTGTCGGTGGCGAATGCGCTATCGGAGCGCATGGAAGTCGAGGTCGCGCGCGGCCAGCGCCTTTACCGGATGGCTTTCGAGCGCGGCAAGCCGAAGACCAAATTGCAGGATGCCGGCAAGGCGCCGAACCGCCGCGGCACCAAGGTCCGTTTTCGGCCCGACCCCGACATCTTCGGGGCAAAGTCGCACTTCCGGCCCGAGCGCGTTTTCAAGATGACGCGTTCGAAGGCTTACCTGTTCGGCGGCGTCGAAATCCGCTGGTCGTGCGCCAAGGAACTCCTTCGCGGCATCGAAGAGGTGCCCGAACAGGCCACGTTCCATTTCGCCGATGGGCTCAAGGACTATCTGTCCGAAACGCTCGCCAGCGCCACGCTCGTCCATCCCGATATTTTCACCGGCAGCGCCGGCAAGATCGGCGCGCACGGGGCGGTGCAATGTGCCGTTGGCTGGACCGCCGATGCCGACGGCTTTCTCAATTCCTACTGCAACACCATCCCGACGCCGGATGGCGGCACCCATGAATTGGGGCTGCGCGCCGCATTGACGCGCGGGCTCAAAGATCACGCCGACCGCATCGGCCAAGGCAAACGCGCTGCCGCTATCACCAGCGACGATGTCATGGTCGGCGCCGGCGCTCTGCTTTCGGTGTTCATCCGCGAACCGGAATTCCAGGGGCAGACCAAGGATCGGCTTGCGACCGCCGAAGCGCAACGCCTGGTCGAGCAGGCGATCAAAGATCCGTTCGACCACTGGCTCGCCGGGCATCCGACCGCCGCCAACAAGCTCCTTGATTTCGTCGTCGAGCGCGCCGAGGAGCGCATTCGCCGCCGCCAGGAAAAGGACATCGCGCGCAAGTCCGCGGTACGCAAGCTCCGCCTTCCCGGCAAGCTTGCCGATTGCACCAACACTGCGGCCGAAGGCGCCGAACTCTTCGTCGTCGAGGGCGACAGCGCCGGCGGCTCGGCCAAACAGGCGCGCGATCGCGCCTCGCAGGCGATCCTGCCGCTGCGCGGCAAAATTCTCAATGTTGCTTCAGCCGGCAAGGACAAGCTCGCGCAAAACCAGCAGCTTGCCGATCTCGTTCAGGCGCTCGGCTGCGGCACCGGCGCGCATTATCGCGACGAGGAGCTACGCTATGGCCGCGTCATCGTCATGACCGATGCCGACGTCGACGGCGCGCATATCGCTTCGCTCCTGATCACGTTCTTTTATCGGCAGATGCCGCAGCTCATCGAAAAGGGTCATCTTTATCTTGCCGTGCCGCCGCTCTACCGGCTGTCGCATGGCGGCAAGATTCTTTATGCCCGCAACGATAAACACCGCGACGAGATCCTCAAGAAAGAATTTCACGCCAATGCCAAGGTGGAGGTAAGCCGCTTCAAGGGCTTGGGCGAGATGATGGCCGCGCAGCTCAAAGAGACCACCATGGACCCGAAAAAGCGCACGCTGCTTCGCGTTGCGCTCCTCGCCGATGATCGCAAGGACACGGAAAAGTCCGTCGAGCGGCTAATGGGCACCAAGGCCGAGGCACGCTTCGAATTTATCCAGGAGCGCGCCGAATTCGCCGACGAGGCGGCGCTCGACGTGTGAAGGCTCGCACAGGTCACCCGGCGTCATTGCCCGTTTCTTCGTGATAGCGGGCAAATTTGCGGTGAATGCTGCGATTGCGGGCGCGGCCGGCAGTCGCCTCGTCGTCGCTCGTACCAAACATTTCGCACGGATACCGATGACAAAAGGCCGTCCAGCCCATCGTATTGAATTCGTCGGTGTACAGCACCTCTCCCCAGACGTAGAAATAGCCTGCGAGCTTTAACGGCTCGTCGCGATCCAATTGCTCGGCGGGAGTTGGATAACCTTCATAGGAAATGAATTCCATTTTTGCCCCCGGCTGCAGAACCGTAGGAGAGATGCGCGGCGTTCCAATCGCGAAATCCCTTCGCGCCGGATCGGCGTCCAATCCGATCGTAGAATAGATCGAAACATCCTTGGCTGGAATTTTGCCGATATTCCGGACTTTAAACCGCCCGACCAAGAGATTGTGGCCGATATACTCGGTTATCCCGAGCGGTTCGACACTGACGTAGGCGCGCAGCTCTTTTCGCGAGGTTTGCTCGGCGTGCTGCAACGTCCGGTTCGTAACCGTCCAGAGTTGTTGGGTGGACCGCCACAGGCGAACCGTGAAAATCGCTAGAACCGCGGTGAATACCGCGATTATCAGCGCGGCCCAATTGTTGGCGCGCGCGGCAACGCGCGAAGCGAGATCGAAAGTCCCAGACGTCCAGGCGGGGATTTCGTCATAACTCAAACAATGATCTGTAACGCTCGCGTCCTCGCATATCGGAACTGAAAACCCGGACGCCGCCCACCACGAAACCCAAATGGCGACGCCGGCAGCACCCACGCCAAGCCAGAAAACAAAAAACCGCCAGTCTTTGCGCATTCGCCCCGCCGTGCCGAAAATGCACCCGCGGTCATTTCGGACTGCAAAGGCGGCAACATTGAGGGGCCGCTATTCTGCGATAAGTCCCGCTGCGTTAACTCTGCGGGGCTTTCACTCCCGTTCGAATAGGGTATCGGCGGCCGTAATCAGCTTGGTATCCGGATGCGCGGCGCAATAGGCGCCAAGTTTTTTGGCATTGGCGCCCAATTGATCGGTGTCGACGACCGGTGGGTCGTCCTCGGCGCGATAGTAACCATCAAGCCACGCGAGAATGAGCGTGATCTCGTCCTTGCTCGCCGACTGAAACTGTTTACAGGTCCAGGTGGAAAGGTCGATTTCGTTCGCCTTTGCCGACGCGCTCCATGCCAGGACAGCTGCCATAACAGCTGCCATAAAAGCTGCCAGCATTGCTGCGGTCAGTATAGGAACCGCGGTTCTCATCGCGCGCCCTTAAAAATCATTCCTCGAACGTCAAGTTCGCGGCCTTCACCACATTGCGGACTTTTACGATGTCGTCTTCGACGATACGCCGGAAATCGTCCGGCGGGCCGCCACCCGGCGTGACCGCGAGATTTCTCAGTTTCGCCGAAACTTCGGGATCGCGAATCGACTGGCTCAGTGTCTTTTCCAGTTTGGCGATGATCGCGGGCGGCGTCGCCACCGGCGCGAAGATACCGCTCCACGCTTGCATATCGACATTGGGATAACCCGCTTCGGCCATGCTTGGCACGTCCGGCAG
This sequence comes from uncultured Alphaproteobacteria bacterium, assembly GCA_963816295.1. Classification (GTDB taxonomy): domain Bacteria; phylum Pseudomonadota; class Alphaproteobacteria; order Rhizobiales; family Xanthobacteraceae; genus BOG-931. The sequence continues at coordinate 94,219 of CAWFJS010000004.1, forward strand.
TTCCGTCAAGCGCTCAGTCCCGGTCACGGCAAGTGCCTTGACCTTACCGGCCTTGACCTGGGGTACTGTCGGCGGCGGATCGGCTATCGCGGCCATGGTCTGACCTTCGATCACGCTCAAGATCATTTCGTTACTGCTTTTATATGGGATCATCACGCCGGGCATACCGGACTTCAATTTTAATTCTTCCATGGCGATCGTGAAGAGCGGCGAGGTACTCGGATAATTTGCCTTGTCCGGATGCTGTTTCGCCCATTCCACCAATTCTTTGACGTTACGTGACGGATTGTCGGGCCCGACCGCCAGGATCAGCGGGAAGTTTCCAATCATGGCGAGCGGTCTGAGCGTCCTGGTCGGGTGATATTTCAGATCCGGATAGATTGCAGCGGCGATCGACATGGCGCCAATCGCACCAACCAACAGCGTATAGCCGTCGGCGAGCTGGTTAGAGACATACTCTGCAGAAAGCCGGCCGCCGGCGCCGGCGCGGTTTTCGATCACGACAGGCTGACCGAGGATCTCCGAAAGCTTGGCCCCAACCAGGCGCGCAAAAATGTCGTTGCCACCGCCAGCTGCGAATCCCACGATCAAGCGCACCGGCCGGTTCGGATAATCGCTTTGCGCGCGCGCCGGTCCGGTGAGCATGGCTGCAGCAACCGGCGCCGCGAACGCGCCAAGGACCGAGCGGCGTGAGAAATAACTCATCGAACTTCCTCCATCGGTCTCAGTTTCATCATTTTCATTTTCGCAACCATGACCGCACGACCTGGCACCCAAGAGTTGGCACCCAAGACTTGGCACCATGGTCGGCGAATGGCGCGATGTCGCTTACCAATTCATCCAGTCGATCAGGGCGGCTGTCACTTTCTCCGGTTGTTCAAGCGTCGACAAGTGCCCGCAATCGGCGATCTCCACGAGGCGCGCGCCGCCGATCGCGCCCGCAATCTCGCGCGCAAGCTCGGGCGGCGTCGCCTCATCGCCGTCGCCGACAAGAACAAGCGTCGGGCATTTGATCGCACCAAGGCCGCGCCGCGAATCCGGCCGACCCATGATCGCCTGCTGCTGCCGCAAGAAGGCTTCGACGCCAGTCTCCGCGGCCATCATGCGTACCGTTTGCTTCAAGCCGGCATCGTTGTGGCGATTGCGGTGAACGTAGATCGGAAAGGCGATGTCGGGAACCTCGGCATAGCGGCCGCTCTTGGCGAGTGCGATGACCACCTTGCGCCGCTCCGTTTGCTCCGGCGTCTCGGCGCGGGCGCCGGTATCAAGGAGTGCAAGCTTTGCCACCCGTTCCGGTGTCTGGCGCATGATTTCGAAAGCGATGTAGCCGCCCATCGACAGGCCCGCGAGCACAAAGCGCGGCGGGGCTGCGGCCAAGATGCGCCGCGCGATCGCCGCCATGCTGTCGTCGCGGGTATGGTCGGCAACCGTGACCGGGCCGAACCGCCAGAGTGCCGGGATCTGGTCGGCGTAAAGCCGCGCCGAGCAGGTCAATCCGGGAATGAGCACGGTCGGCAACGGGTCTGGCATAGGGGGAACTTTCTGCGCGGAGCGCGGCAGATTACCGGCTGGTCAGAAAAAGTGAAGCAATCTTCTAAACTTACTGCACTGCGGTCGACCGTTTCCAGGTTGACTTTCGGCCAATCGATCCTATGTTGCGGGCACGCCAAACAAGGCAGATTCGACCGCCTGGCGCGCATTTCCCTTAAACCAAAAGGATGCTGCCCGCGGTCCTAATTGAGGGTTTATGCCGTTTTCCAATCTCGGCTTGTCCGAAAAAGTCGTTTCCGCCGTTGCTACGGCTGGTTACAAAACTCCCACTCCAATCCAACAACAGGCGATCCCCCACGTGCTCGCGCGGCGCGACGTGTTAGGCATCGCGCAAACCGGCACTGGCAAAACCGCGGCTTTCACGCTGCCCATGCTGACAATGCTGGAGGGCGGCCGCGCGCGCGCGCGGATGCCGCGCACGCTCATTCTTGAGCCAACCCGCGAGCTCGCGGCGCAGGTCGAGGAAAGTTTTGTCAAATACGGCGCCAACCACAAGCTCAACGTTGCGCTCCTGATCGGCGGCGTTTCGTTCGACGACCAGGACGTCAAGCTCACGCGTGGCGTCGATGTGCTGATCGCGACACCGGGCCGATTGCTCGATCATTTCGAACGCGGACGCCTACTGCTCAACGGCGTCGAACTCCTGGTGATCGACGAAGCCGATCGCATGCTCGACATGGGCTTCATTCCCGACATCGAGCGCATTTGCAAACTTGTCCCGTTCACGCGGCAGACGCTGTTCTTCACCGCGACCATGCCGCCGGAAATTCGCCGCATCACCGAGCAGTTCCTGCACAATCCAGTTCGCGTCGAGGTCACCCGACCGGCGACGACTGTCGCGACCACAACCCAGCTCATCGCCAAATCTGGCCGCGAGCCGCATGAGAAGCGTGACACCTTGCGGCGACTGATCCGCTCCGCCGAGGGCATGAAGAACGCCATCATTTTCTGCAACCGCAAGCGCGACGTCGCCACACTGTTCCGCTCGCTGCTGCGTCACGGCTTTTCCGTTCAGGCGCTGCACGGCGACATGGACCAGCCGGCGCGCATGGCCGCGCTCGAACAATTTCGCAAAGGCGAGGTGACATTACTCGTGGCGTCGGATGTCGCGGCGCGCGGGCTCGATATTCCGGACGTCAGTCACATCTATAATTTCGATGTGCCATTCCATCCCGACGATTACGTGCATCGGATCGGCCGCACCGGGCGGGCCGGCCGCAGCGGCACCGCAATCACGATGGTAGCGGGGACAAACGACGGCAAGGCGGTCGCCGCGATCGAGAAGCTGATTGGCCAACCCATTCCGATGATGGAAAAGCTGCCAGGGGCGCCTCTAGCGCCGCAACATCGCGCTACCGAGCGGCCCCATGGTCAGCCCAATGGCAGGCCGCATAGCCAACCTCGTGGCCACCACGGTCCGCGGCGACACGCTTCGGTGCCGCACGCAGACGACGCGAGACCGCGCCGCGCACCGCCGGCACCGCTGCCCCCGCCGCGATCGCACAGCGAAGATTCTGATGCGTCGCATTTGCCGGCGTTCCTGTTACGCCCAGTGAAAGTCTAATTTCCCAAGCAGTAATCGCGCCGACGGCTTAGGCCGTCACAGTCTGTCCGAAATCACTTTGCCGCTATCTTCTCGATCAGCGCGCCCAGCAACGCGCTGAGCGCGTCGACCTGTTTCGGCGACAAATGGTCACCAATCGTCGCTTGGATCGCCGGTCCGTAGACCGACCACATTCGCCGCCGCAGGGTCTTGCCCGCTGAGCTGATGACAATGACTTGACCGCGGCGATCCTCCTTAAGCGCGCGGCGCTCCACGTAACCCGCTTCTTCCATACGGTCGATCAGACGCGACAGGTTGTACTGGGCCAACAGCATTTCGCGTTCGAGCTCGAATGGCCGGAGGCTCCCGCCCGCCCGCTCCAGTTCAAGCAGCACGTCATACCAGGCGAGCGGCGGCAGCTTCGCGGCGCCGAGCGCCTGCTCGATCGAGGCCAGCGCCCGCCGCTGCGCCTTCGTTAACCGCGCCCAGGCCCGCACGGCGGTCTCGCTTGGATATCCGCTCATTCTCCACCCGGCCCGTTACAGGTCCCGGATATTGACATTTAGATGCATATGCATATAGCAGAGATGCAAATGCATGTAAACGGATCAAGCATGCTTACACTGATAAGCCACGTTTTGTGCCCCTATGTGCAACGCGCCGTCATTTCACTGCATCGCGCCTGGATCGAGTTTGGGTCCGCTGTACTCAACGATATTGCTGGATTCTATTCGGCAGCGGACGAGACGGCGTTTGCGCAAAAGATCAAACCTTTGACCGACAAATTCGCGCGGCTTGAAGCCCGCCTCGGCGCGGGGCCTTATTTCGACGGCGAGCGATTTTCGCTCGTTGATGTCGTATTTGGCCCGGTCTTTCGTTACTTCGATGCTTTTGATTGGGTCGGTGGCTTCGCCATTCTTGCCGGCAAGCCCAAGGTTGCGGCCTACCGGCAGGCGCTGTCGACGCGCCTTTCGGTGCGCGCCGCGGTTGCGGCCGACTACAACGACCGGCTTTGGACGTTTTTGCAGGCGCGGAATTCACATTTGTCGCGGATTATCGCGCACAGCACGAAAATGGCGTAGGCGGAGACCGGCACGATCCAGTCGAGCCCGGCTCGCCGACGTTTCTTCAGCTGCAATGAGGATTAGGGCGCCACGCCGGTCGCCGGTTCAAGCTGGACCGATTCACCGCAGCCGCAGGCCGATGTCTGGTTCGGATTGTTGAATACGAATTGCGCCGACAGCTTGTCGATTTTGTAATCCATTTCGGTGCCGAGCAGGAACAACACCGCCTTGGGATCGATCAGGATGCGCACGCCCTTGTCCTCGACGACCTCATCCAGCGGATTGATCTGTTCGGCATATTCCATGGTGTAGGCCATGCCGGCGCACCCGCCGTTCTTGACCCCGACGCGCACGGCCGCAATCGGCCGGTCGGCTTTCGCCATGACCGCCTTGATGCGTTCCGCGGCGGCTTCGGTGAGCCGCACCACCTGAGGTTTCGGCCGAGCGACGGCCATTATCATACCCTCCGCGTGTTCAATCCTGTTACCGTCATCACAACGACTCGCACCAAATTATGTAATGCGAGCCAGTTTCGCGCGCAATCACCACATGTTGAGCACGGTACGGGCCTCGTCCGACATGCGGCTCGGGTCCCATGGCGGATCCCACACGATATTGACCTTGGCTTCGCGCACACCCGGCACGCCGGCAACGGCGTTTTCCACTTGCGCCGGCAATTCCGCCGCCGAGGGACAATTCGGCGTCGTCAAGGTCATCTCGATGTTCACCATGCGGTCGTCGTCGATATCGACCTTGTAAATCAGGCCAAGCTCGTAGATGTCGGCCGGGATTTCCGGATCGTAAACGGTCTTCAACGCGCCGACGATCTCGTCGGTCAGGCGCGCCATTTCCTCCGGCGGAATCGTGGAGGCGGTCTCCACGGCTGGCGTATCAGCCGTCTTTGCTTCGGTTTTGGTTTCATCGGTCATGTTTATTTATCCAAGCAGATTCTGCGCCTTGAGCAGCGCCTGCGCAAGGCAATCGACCTCATCGCGGGTGTTGTACATAGCGAATGACGCGCGGCAGGTCGCGGTCACGCCGAACCGGGCGAGGAGCGGCATGACGCAATGGGTACCGGCCCGCACCGCGACGCCGGCACGGTCGATGATCGTGGCGACGTCGTGAGGATGAGCGCCCTTGAGTTCGAACGACACGATCGGCCCCTTGTCGTTGGCGGTGCCGAAAATGCGCAGCGAATTGATCTCGCGCAAACGCTCGTGAGCGTAACGGACGAGCTCCGCCTCGTGGGCGCGGATGCGCGGCTTGCCGACGGACGTGACATAATCGATTGCGGCACCAAGTCCTATCGCCTGGACGATCGAGGGCGTGCCGGCCTCGAATTTATGCGGCGGGTCGCCGTAAGTGATGTGGTCCTCGAACACTTCGCGGATCATCTCGCCGCCACCGTTGAACGGCGGCATGGCGGCAAGATGCTCGTACTTGCCGTAAAGCACGCCAATGCCGGTCGGCCCGTAGAGCTTGTGGCCGGTGAAAGCATAGAAGTCACAATCAAGCTCGCGAACGTCGACATCGAGATGCACCGCGGCTTGCGCGCCGTCGAACAGCACCGGTATGCCGCGCGCATGAGCGAGCCGGACCACATCGTTCGCCGGCACGGTGGTGCCGAGCATGTTCGACATGTGCGTGATCGCCACGAGCTTGGTGCGCGGGGTCAGCAGCTTCTCGAACTCGTCGAGCAGAAAGTTGCCCTCGTCGTCGACCGGCGCCCATTTGATCACGGCGCCCTGCCGCTCGCGCAGGAAGTGCCACGGCACGATGTTGGAGTGATGCTCCATGATCGAAAGCACGATTTCGTCGCCGGCTTTGATGCGTTCGCGGCCGAAAGTATAAGCGACGAGGTTGATCGCTTCGGTAGCATTACGCGTGAAGACGATCTCCTCCTTGCGCCTGGCGTTGACAAAGGCGGCAACTTTTTCGCGTGCATTCTCGTAGGCCTCGGTCGCCTCATTGGCGAGAAAATGCAGCCCGCGATGCACGTTGGCATATTGCGTGGTGTAGACCTCGTCGAGCCGGTCGAGCACAACGCGCGGCTTTTGCGCCGAAGCTGCGTTGTCGAGATAAACAAGCGGCTTGCCGTAGACCTGCATCGCCAGGATCGGAAAATCCGCCCGGATGCGGTTCACGTCATAGGCGCTGCTGCTCGTTGCCTGATCCATCTCTATCTCCGTCATCCTTCGAGGCTCGCACCTCAGGATGAGGACCCGTCATCTGAGCGTCATCCTGAGGTGGCGGCCGAAAGGCCGCCCTCGAAGGATGAGCGCGCTCCAAGCCAGGCGGCGACGCTCTCGATCAGGGCCTCGCGCAAGCCGGCATGTTCTATGCCTTCGATGGCCTCGCCGAGGAACGCCTGGATCAGCATCGCCTCGGCGTCCGCCGGCGGAATGCCGCGTGCCATCAGGTAAAATTTGAGTTCTTCATCGAGCGCGCCAGCGGTGGCGCCATGGCCGCACTGCACGTCGTCGGCGAAGATTTCCAGTTCCGGCTTGTTGTCGGCCTCCGCGCGCTCGGACAGCAGCAGCGCTTGCGTCATCATTTTCGCGTCGGTCTTTTGCGCGTGCCGGCGCACGATGATGCGGCCTTGGAAAACCCCATGCGCCTCGTTGTCGAGCACGGATTTGAACATTTGGCGGCTCTGGCAATCGCGCGCGATATGATCGGCGAACAGTGTCGTGTCGACGTGCTGCCGGTCCTTCAGTAGCGAAGCCCCGCGAATGCCGGCAACGGTGCCCTCGCCGTCGAGCCTGAGAAATAGCTGATTTCGCACCACCGCGCCGCCGCTGATGAAGCTGAAAGTGTTAAATCGCGCATGCGCGCCAATCGCCGCGGCCAGCGTGGAAACATGCAGCGCCTCGGTCCCCTCGCCGATCACTTTGACGTGGTCGACATGGGCGCCATCGCCGGCAAACAGTTCCAGTGCGGCGTTGACCTGATAATCGCTCGTGGCGGGGCCCTCGTGGCTCTCGATCAGCATGACGCGGGCGCCATGGTCGATCGTGACCAGCGAACGCGTAAATATCGCTGCCGGCTTGTCAGAAGCAACAAACAGCAAGTGCAACGGCCGCTCGATCGTGGCGCCGCTGGCGACGCGGATCACAGCGCCGTCGCCCATCAAAGCGGTATTAAGCACCACGGCAGCATCGTTGGCCGGCGCAAGCTTGCCCAGGCGCGCCGCGACCACAGGATCGCCATCGGTCAGCGCCTGGGCCAGCGAACCCACGACGAGACCAGCCTCCAATTCCCGTAAGTCTGACAGTTCGGGAACAAATGCGCCGTCGACAAAGACCAGCCGTCGGGCATCGAGGTCGCCTAGTACGCGACCAGCATCTTTGGCGCGCGCCTTGGCCGAGGCGTCGGGTGGAGACGCCAATGGCTTGGCATCGCGCATCAGCGCGCGCAGGTCGGTATATTTCCATTCCTCGATGCGCCGATGCGGCAGACCCTCTTTGGCAAACACGTCAAAAGCCGCATTACGTCGCGCCATGATCGCTTCGTCGCCGGGTAGCCGATCGCGCGCTTGCGCAAAAGTCTGCGCCAGCGCGGTCTCCGCTGCGGTCTTGATCACGGCAACTTCGGCATTCACGCCGGGACCTCCTCTTGATACTCGGCATAACCGCGCGCTTCGAGCTCAAGCGCCAGCTCCTTGCCGCCGGTCTTGACGATGCGTCCGCGCGAGAGGACGTGCACGACATCCGGGACGATATAGTTGAGAAGCCGCTGGTAATGAGTGATGACGACGAACGAACGGTCGGGCGCACGCAGACGGTTCACGCCATCGGCGACGATCTTGAGCGCGTCGATGTCGAGCCCGGAATCGGTCTCATCCAGCACCGCCAGCCGCGGCTGTAAGAGCGCCATCTGCAAAATCTCGTTGCGCTTCTTCTCGCCCCCGGAAAAGCCGACATTGACCGCACGGCGTAACATTTCCTGATCGATGCCGAGCCTGCCTGAGGTTTCCCGTACTTTCTTGATAAAGTCCGGCGTGGATAGCTCGGCTTCGCCGCGCCTCTTGCGCTGAGCGTTAAGCGCGGTGCGCAGGAAGGTCATGGTGGCGACGCCGGGAATCTCCAACGGATACTGGAAAGCGAGAAACAAACCGGCGGCGGCGCGTTCGTCGGGCTCCATCTCGAACAAGTTCTGGCCATCGAAGCGCACCTCGCCCGCCGTCGGCCGGTATTCCTCCTTCCCGGCCAGCACGTAAGCGAGAGTAGACTTGCCCGATCCGTTCGGGCCCATGATGGCGTGCACCTCGCCCGCATTCACGGCGAGGTCGAGACCCTTGAGAATTTCCCTGCCGTCGATCTCGACGTGCAAATCTCTGACTTCAAGCAATGCCATCAAATAAGCTCCGGAATCATCTGACGAAAAACAAGCGCTTTATCGATCGCGCCAGCGCCATTCGCCTTCGGTTTTGCGGTGGCTGATAATCACAAGGGCGGAAACGGCAACTGCATCGAATATGAGAAGCGCCGCCAACGCCCACAGGCTTTTGGCCGTCAGCCGCAGGTACAGCGAAACCGCCACCATCGCGAGCACCGTTCCAAGCGTGACCACCCAACCTTGCCACGTCACCGGCATCGCGCCGTAGCCGTAACGTTTCGGCTTGAACCAATATTCGGCCATCGGTTTGGCTCCGCGATCAGCCGACCGAGCCTTCCAACGAGACCGAGATCAGCTTCTGCGCCTCAACGGCAAATTCCATCGGCAGTTGCTGCAGCACGTCCTTGACGAAGCCGTTGACGACAAGCGCGGTCGCCTCCTCCGCCGTGAGCCCGCGCTGCCGGCAATAGAACAGCATGTCCTCGGAAATCTTCGAGGTCGTCGCCTCGTGCTCGAACACGGTCGAGGAGTTCTTCGCCTCGATATAGGGCACGGTATGGGCGCCGCACTGGTCGCCGATCAGAAGCAAATCGCAATTGGTGAAATTGCGCGCACCACTGGCGCGGCGGTGGGCCGTCACCAGCCCGCGATAGGTATTGTTGGAGTGCCCGGCGGCGATGCCCTTGGAGATGATGCGGCTCGTGGTGTTTTTGCCGAGATGCAGCATCTTGGTACCGGAATCGACCTGCTGATAGCCGTTGGAGATGGCGATCGAATAGAACTCGCCGCGCGCATTGTCGCCCCGCAGGATGCAGCTTGGATATTTCCACGTGATCGCCGAGCCGGTCTCGAGCTGGGTCCAGGAAATCTTGGAGTTCTTGCCGCGGCAATCACCGCGCTTGGTGACGAAGTTATAGACGCCGCCGCGGCCCTTGGCGTCGCCCGGATACCAGTTCTGAATGGTCGAATATTTGATTTCGGCGTCGTCGAGCGCGATCAGTTCGACCACGGCCGCGTGCAGCTGATTCTCATCGCGGACCGGGGCGGTGCAGCCTTCGAGGTAGCTCACATATGAACCACGATCGGCGATGATTAGCGTGCGCTCGAACTGGCCGGTATTACGCTCATTGATGCGGAAATAGGTCGACAGCTCCATCGGGCAGCGCACACCCGGCGGCACATAGACAAACGAGCCGTCGGAAAACACCGCCGAATTGAGGGTAGCGAAGAAATTGTCGCTGATCGGCACCACCGTGCCGAGATACTTCTTCACCAGGTCGGGATGCTGCTGCAACGCTTCCGAGATCGGCATGAACAGCACGCCGACCTTGGCCAGTTCCTCCTTGAACGTGGTCGCCACCGAGACCGAATCGAACACGGCGTCGACCGCAACCCGGCCATAACCGCTGCCGCTTTCGGCTTCGCCGCCGTCCGCGCCATCGCCCCCGTCAGCAGCGCGCGGGTTCTGCACGCCAAGCAGGATTTCCCGCTCGCGCAGCGGGATGCCGAGCTTCTCGTAGGTGCGCAGGATCTCCGGATCGATCTCGTCGAGCGATTTCGGTCCGTCCTTTTTTTTCGGCGCGGCGTAGTAATAAATGTTCTGGTAGTCGATCGGGCCGTATTCGACTTTGGCCCATTTCGGCTCGCGCATGGTCAGCCAGCGCTTAAAGGCCTCGAGCCGCCACGCCAGCATCCATTCCGGCTCATTCTTTTTCGCCGAGATGAAACGCACTGTGTCTTCGGACAGGCCCTTGGGGGCCTTTTCCAATTCAATCAGCGTCTCAAATCCGTATTTGTACTGATCGACGTCGATGCGCCGGACCTGCTCGACGGTCTCTTGCACTGCCGGCATTCGTCCCTCCGCTCACGGTTTCAAGGACCGCGGGTTGGATAGTCGGTATGGTCAGGTGTGCCTTTCGCTTCGGTCACCCCCATTGGGCCAATCACGTGTAGCCATTCTCACGCAATGTCAAATGCTTAAATGGCCTAGTTTATCCGGTTTCTGCAGCCATCAGGCTGCAATGCCTCGTCTCTCCTTAGATAATGCACTTGTGAGCTTTGTCCAAGCGCCGAGGAACTTCTCGACGTCGCCTGCGGTCGAGTTCCAGCCCAGGCTCACGCGAACCGCCCCTCGCTGCAGCGGCCCGGACACGCCCATAGCCGCCAGGACATGCGAGGGCTGCACCTTACCCGAGGAGCAGGCAGCCCCCGACGAGACCGCGACGCCTTCAAGATCGAAAGCAATCACGGCAGTCTCGGCCTTGATGCCAGCCAGAGCGAACAGCGTGGTGTTCGGCAGCCGCTCGACCGCGTCGCGACCGAATACCGTTGCATGCGGCGTCGCCGCCAGCAACCCGGCTTCAAGCTGGTTTCGCAGCCTGCTCATGTGGGCGGCTTCGCCATCGCGGTGCGCGAGTGCCGCGGCGGCCGCCGCGCCAAAGGCGGCGATGCCAGGCACGTTCTCTGTCCCGGCACGCAGCCCCCGTTCCTGACCCCCACCGCGAACGAGCGGCTGGGGAAAATGAATATCCTCACGGGCGCGTATGAGCGCGCCGGCGCCCTTGGCCCCGCCGATCTTATGTGCCGACAGGGTCAGGAGATCGGCGCCAAGCGCGGTCATGTCGCAAGGGATGCGGCCGGCCGCCTGCACCGCGTCGACATGGATGAGGCCCCCCGCCGCGTGCACGATTGCAGCGGCCTCGGCTACCGGCTGGACAAAGCCGGTCTCGTTATTGGCGAGCATCAGCGAGACGAGCGGCCGCGGCGTGTTGGCGATGGCGGCCGCGAGCGCGGCAAGATCGAGCCGACCGTCAGGGCAAACCGGCAACTCGTCGATTGCCTCGCGCGAAAACCGTCCGCCGGCACGCACCGAAGCATGTTCGATCGCCGAAAGGAACAGCCGCGAACGCGGCCGCTTTTCGTCTGCCGTCTCGATCGCCGGCGTCAGCGCCAGCATATTGGCTTCGGTTCCGCTCGCGGTGAAGACCACGTTGCCGGGCTGAGCACCGACCAGCGCGGCGACCTGTTCCCGTGCCGCCTCGATCAGCGCGCGAGCGGCGCGGCCCTCAGCGTGCACCGAGGACGGATTGCCGATACGCGACAGCGCGGCGGCAAAGGCCCCCTTTGCCTCCTCGCGCATCGGCGCGGTCGCGTTCCAATCCAAATAAGAGCGTACCGACATGCTTTGGGACCGCTCGTTATTACTTGCTTTTCGTCCCCCGGCTTGTGCTAGAAGTCGCGGCCCATGCTGCCGCCCGACCCAGCGCGTCGCCAGTTCCGAAATACTACGTGCTTTTAGAGAGTTACGTGCGGTCGCCGGCAGCGTCAAGGATGTCGGTTTTTCTACCGCCGCAGCAGCCATTCGGCATGGATCGAGGTTAATTCAGGTATGCCCGAGGTCATTTTCACGGGACCCGCCGGCCGGATCGAAGCCCGGTATCACCCGGCCAAGCAGAAGAACGCCCCGATCGGCATCGTACTGCATCCGCATCCGCAGTTCGGCGGTACGATGAATCATCAGATCGTCTATCAGCTCTATTACGCGTTTGTGCACCGGAACTTTTCCGCGCTGCGCTTCAACTTTCGCGGCGTCGGCCGCAGCCAGGGCAGTTTCGATCATGGCATCGGCGAATTGTCGGACGCCGCCTCGGCGCTCGACTGGGCGCAATCGGTCAACACCGAGGCGCGTGCCTGCTGGATCGCCGGCTTTTCGTTCGGCGCCTGGATCGGCATGCAGCTCTTGATGCGCAGGCCCGAGATCGAAGGCTTCATCTCGATCGCGCCGCCGGCCAATCTCTACGACTTTTCATTTCTCGCTCCCTGCCCGTCGTCGGGACTCATTATCCACGGCGACAAAGACGCCGTCGTGCCGCATCGGGACGTGACCACTCTGGTGGAGAAACTCAAGACGCAAAAAGGTATCGTCATCGAGCAGAAAATCGTGCCCGGCGCCAACCATTTCTTTGATGGCAAGATCGAAGCACTGATGACCTCGGTCGGCGGCTATCTCGACAAGCGGCTCAAGACCGGACGGACGACGACCGCGGCTTGAGCCGCCCTCTCCGTCATTGCGAGGAGCGCAAGCGACGAAGCAATCCAGCTCAGTCTGATAAAGACTGGATTGCTTCGCTCACGCTCGCAATGGCGCAAGCCCGCCCCAGCAGTGACGTACGCTTGCATTTGCCGCAGCCGAACCGTTCAATAATCGCTTCCGCACTCATAAAACGAGCGATTGAGGAGACGCCATGAGCCGTAAGATGCGCAGCAAGATTGTGTTGACCGGGCTTCTCGCCCTCGCAGTCATCGGCATCAACGCGCGCAGCGCCGGCGCGCAAGAGACGGTCAAAGTCGGCATCGTTATTCCGATGACCGGCACCTCGGCGGCCGTCGGCCGGGAGATTTCGGACGCTACCAAGCTTTACGTGGCCCAGCATGGCAGCAGCGTCGCCGGCAAGAAGATCGAGTTCATTATCAAGGACGACCAAAGCGTGCCGGACAATGCTAAGCGGCTGGCGCAGGAATTGATCGTCAATGACAAGGTGAATTTTCTCGGCGCCGGATTGACGCCGAGCGCCATGTCCATGGCGCCGATTGCCACCGAAGGCAAGGTTGCAACCGTTGTGATGGTGTCGGGCACCTCGGTCGTTACCGACCGTTCGCCGTATTACGTGCGCACGAGCTTCACGCTCGGTCAGCAGTCGGGCATCATCGCTGATTGGGCGATCAAGAACGGCAGCAAGAAAGCGGTCTCGGTATTGTCAGATTGGGCGCCGGGCGCCGAAGCCGGCAAGGTCTTCGAAGCAAATTTCACCAAAGGCGGCGGCCAGGTGCTTGATACGCTCAAAGTGCCGCTCGCCAATCCGGATTTTTCACCCTTCCTGCAACGCGCCAAAGATTTGCAGCCAGACACATTGTTCGTTTTCGTGCCGGCCGGACAGGCGGGGACCTTTGCGCGGCAATTCGCCGAGCGCGGTCTCGACAAATCGGGCATCAAGCTGATCGGTCCGGGCGACATCGTCGACGACGACGATCTGCCGACCACCGGCGATGCGCTTGTCGGCGTTGTCACTGCCGGCATGTATTCGGCGGCGCATCCCTCGCAGCTCAACAAGGACTACGTCGCCGCCTACAAAAAAGCGACTGGCCACCGCGCCAATTTCATTTCCGTTGGCGGCTATGACGGCATGCATCTCATCTACAGCGCGCTGGAGCAGACCAAGGGCAATACCGACGCTGATGTAGTGGTCGGCGTGATGAAAGGGATGAAATGGGAAAGCCCGCGCGGGACGATCTCAATCGATCCGCGTACGCGCGACATCGTGCAGAATATTTACATCCGCAAGGTACAGAAGGTGGATGGCGAGCCGTGGGCGATCGAGTTCGAAACCTTCCCCGCGGTGAAGGATCCGCTCAAGGAAGCGGCAGCGAAGTAGGCAGCGCCGCTCACGCCATTGAAGTTGACTTACACGCAGCGCCGAACCTGCGCTTCGATGCCGGCGGCGCCTGGTCGAATATTATGGCGAACGACACCGCCGGAACAGCGAGCGGCAATTTCACCGGCACGCGCTGGCTGGTGAATGGCGGCCTGACCGGGACCTATCCGTGGCAAATGCTTGTGATCGAGCCCTCGGCACGCGTCTTTGCGATCTGGGAGCATGAGAACGCCTTCACCGACAGCCTTGGCACGTTCCAGCCGGCGCGCAATTTCGAAACCGGCCGAGCGAGCGCCGGCGTGAAAGCGATCTATCCGTTCGCGTGGACGTCGAGCACGGTCGCGCTGTCTCCCTATGCCGGGCTTTACGCCGACTATTATTTCTCGAAGGACGATGCGCAGACCGCAGGGCTGACCACCGTGCCGCTCCTCCAAGGCTTCTCGGCGCGCCCCACCGGTGGCGTCGCCGCGAGCTTCGCCGGCGGCGTGACGTTGGGTGCCGGCGGCGAATTCGGCGGCATCGGCAGCGCCACTCACATCTGGACCTGGACCGCGCGGGCGGATTCCGTTTTGATGGCGATGCGCTAGCGCGCTTCTTCTCCCCGCCTGCGGGGAGAGGGTTGGGATGAGGGGCGTCGCCACCAAGCTCAGACTCGCGGGCCAGCCCCCTCACCCGGATTGCGGAGCTTGTCATCGGGCCGGCACGGGGTCCCCATCGCGCCAGCGCGATGGGGTGCCCCGACTTCGGGCCGGACCCGTTGGCAATCCGACCTCTCCCCGCACAGCGGGGAGAGGTGATATCCCTCACGGCTTCGCCAGCACACCGCCCGTCAACGGACGCGGCGCGCCCGTTGTGTCGGGAAACGAGAGCGGCAAGCCGCGCAGGCTGCGCACTGCCAGATATGCAAAAGCCTGCGCCTCGAGCGAATCGATCGACCAACCGACGGCATGTGCGGACTCAACGGCCGCCGGCGCGAGCCGCTCGGCTAGCATCCGCATCAGCGTCGGATTGCGCGCGCCGCCGCCGGCGACGATCCAGCTTGCCGGAGCGCGCGGCAGGTGCACAACGATGCGCGCGACCGCCGCGGCAGTCAGAGCGGTCAGCGTCGCCGCACCGTCGGCGACACCGATACCGTCGAGCGTGTCGCCGACGAAGCCGCGGAACTCATTGCGATCCAGCGATTTCGGCGGCGGCAGCGTAAAGAACGGATGCGCCAACAAGCGTTCGATCGTCTTTTCATCGACGACACCGCTTGCCGCCGCCCGGCCGTCGGTGTCGAGCGGCGCACCGGTATGCAGCCGCAAAAAATCGTCGAGCAAAGCGTTGCCGGGTCCGGTGTCGCAGGCAATCAATTCGTCACCGTCAATGTATGTGACGTTCGCCACGCCGCCGAGATTGAGCACCGCGACCGGCGAAGGACGCCGCAGCTGCCGCACGAGCGCGCGGTGAAACACCGGCGCCAGCGGCGCGCCCTGCCCGCCTGCCGCGACATCGGCGGCGCGAAAATCGTAGATCACGGGAATGCCGAGCCGCGCTGCCAGCGCGCGGCCATCCCCGATCTGCAACGTCAGGTGCCGTTCCGGCCGGTGCAGCAACGTCTGACCGTGAAAACCGATGACCGCCACCTCGCCGCGCTGCAAGCCGTTGGCCACGAGGAAGGATTCCACCGCCTCGGCATGGGCGTCGTCGATCAGCCGTTCGGCCTCTGCGACCACGTCCGGCCGCGCGGTCCGGTCAGTCAAATTGGCGGCCGCAGCGGTGGCGCGGCGTAAGAGCGTGCGTTCGGCTTTGGCATAGGGCCGGCAGGCGGTGGCACCGAGCTGCCCGATGTGTTCGCCGTCGCTGTCGATCAGCGCGATGTCGACGCCGTCCTGCGACGTCCCGCTCATCAGGCCGATCGCCAACATCGAGGCCCCGGCCGATGACTGCAGTTCGGATGCGACTTGCTCGGACATGACGCTCCCCGGAAGCCTTTCGATTAAGGCTTCCGCATCGTCCGTGGCTTTTGCATAAAGCGCGGGACCTGTTACACCACCGGCGATGAACACCTACAAGTCCGATTTCCTCAACGTGCTCGCCACGCGAGGATTCATCCATCAAATCTCCGAACCCGAGGCGTTCGATGCGCTGGCGCGTTCATCGACGATCACCGGCTATATCGGCTTTGATTGCACGGCACCGTCGCTGCATGTCGGCTCCTTGCTGCCGATCATGCTGCTATACTGGCTGCAGCAAACCGGACATCGGCCGATCGCTCTGATGGGCGGCGGCACCACGCGCGTCGGCGATCCGTCCGGAAAGGACGAAAGCCGGCGGCTGCTTTCCGACGACGACATCAACGAAAATCTCAAAGGCATTCGCGCGATCTTTTCGCGTTTCCTGCGCTTTGGCGACACGCCGGGCAAAACGTCCGGAAACGACGCGAGCAATGATGCGATCATGGCGAACAATGCCGATTGGCTCAATTCGCTCAACTATATCGATTTCCTCCGCGAGGTCGGTCGGCATTTTTCGATCAATCGCATGCTCAGTTTCAATTCAGTGAAACTGCGGCTGGAGCGGCAGCAAGAATTGTCGTTCCTGGAATTCAATTACATGATCTTGCAGGCTTATGATTTCGTCGAGCTCTATCGCCGGCACGGCTGCGTCTTGCAGATGGGCGGATCGGATCAATGGGGCAATATCGTCAACGGCATCGATCTCGGCCGGCGATTGCATAACGCGCAATTCTTCGCGCTGACCGCGCCGCTGATCACGACATCCTCCGGCGCCAAGATGGGTAAAACCGCGTCGGGCGCGGTGTGGCTCAATGCCGACCAGGTCAGCCCCTACGAATATTGGCAGTATTGGCGCAATACCGACGACGGCGACGTCGCGCGGTTCTTGAAACTGTTCACGATATTGCCGCTCGAGGAGATCGAACGGTTTTCAGCGCTCAAGGGTTCGGACATCAACGAAGCGAAGAAAGCTCTGGCGACCGAAGCGACCACGCTCATTCATGGCCGCGCCGCAGCGGAGGAAGCTGCCGCGACCGCGCGCACGACGTTCGAAGAGGGCGGCGTCGGCGCGACGCTGCCAACGATTGAAGTGCCGCGCGCCGAATTGAAAAAGGGCATCGGCGTGCTGAGCGCTTTCGTGCGGGCCGGACTGGCGGCATCAAACGGCGAAGTCCGGCGCGCCATCGCCAACAACGCAATCCTGGTCAACGACAAGCGCGTGACCACGGAGAAAGCAATCATCGGCGAAACCGATGTAACCGCAGATGGTGTGGTGAAGCTATCGCTTGGCCGCAAGCGCCACGTTCTGCTCAGGCCAATGTGATGTCGAGCGCTTAGTGCACGTTGGGCAACGTCGTCGCGGTGTTGTCGTCAATCGGCGTGGAGTCGTCGCTCGGCGGCGGGGTGTAAGGATTGTTGGCCGGGAATTCGAACACTTTGCGCAACAGGCCAGGAGCCAAAGCTGAGAGCGGGTTGACATGAAGCACCGGCCCGGCGGGCTTGCCGACAACCTCATAAGTCACGCCGACGAGCCCTTCCTTCTCGCCGCCGAGAAACAGGCCGACGATCGGCAGCTGCCCGAGCAGATTGTTGGCGCCGTAAAGCGGAATGAGCGTACCGCGTAAGTGCACTTCATCGTCGGCATAATCGATGACACCGTCGATGGTGCCACCGAGCACAGGTCCGCGCACCACGCCGTCATGCAACGCGATGCGCCCGCTGCCGCGCGTGAAGTCGACCTTCATGCCGGTGAAGGCCATGTTGGCGTTGCGCTGGGCTTGGTTGCCGTTGGCCACGGCGCGCTCGAGCTGAGATTCGTCGTGGACGGCAAAATTGCGCACGTTCACGGTGCCGAGCTGAACGGGATTGGCCGGCGAAGGCGCGTCCATCACCGTCGTTATCTGCCCGCCGGTCATGCGTGAGTAAACGTCGGAAAAGCGGAACAGCGCACCGGCGTCAGTCGATTCTAGCTCGACCACCTGCCGCCCGCCGGGCCGGCCGTGCAAGTCGCCGGTCAACGCACCGCTGTGCCCGATTTTAGCGGTGAAACCAAGGCTGCGGATCTCGCCGTTGCGCCGCGACATTTTCAATTCGAGGCCGCGCAATGCCTCGCCGTTATGGCCGAGCACCGCGCCGAGCTTCATGTCGAGATCAATGTCCGCCGGCGGCGGTTTCGGCGTCGCCTTGGCGGGAGCGCCGGCGAGCGCTTTCAGGAAACCACGGCCATCATAGGCATCGCCACGCATAATCGCGCGCAGCGTGCCGTCCGACATGCGATCGATCTTGAGGCTGGCGCGGTCACCGTCAGAAAACCCGTAGGACGGGAAATTGGCCGAGATTACGTCGCCCGAACCGTCGAGATCGACCACGCCCTTCACGCCGCCGCCGGCGCCTTCGATCAGCAAATCTTCGACGCGCACCGATTGGGGTTTGGTCACCAGCGTGAAAGTGGCACGGGCAGGCTTGCCAGCCTGCTTGACCCAGCCCGGCAAAAAACCTTCGATCTGAGCCGGCGTCAGGTCGGCTTGGACGGCGAACCGGCCGTCGCGTTCGGTGGCGATGCCGACGCGACCGGTGACGTCGATTGGAATTGTACCGCTGATCGCACCGGAGGGATCAAGCCCAAGATTGGTTCGTGCCGTCTCGTCGAGCATGCCTTGAATGTGCACGTCGGCGGTGTCGTCACCGCGCAGCCTGCGGTATTCGAGGCTCGCCGGCGCGCCGCCGATCTTGACATCACCTTTCAGCGCGAAGCCCTGATTGTTCGCGCTGATCTTAAGATCCGCAGAGTCAACCCTCTGCCCCATGATCATCCGGTCGGCGGAGAAATTCAGCGCGTCCACGGTGATCGCATAATTGGTCGAACCGGGCGGCAGATCGGGCTTGAGCGGCATCGCCAAGGCGACCAGCGCACTCATATTGCCGCGCGTGGTCGCGGGGTCGAATGGCGCACCTGAAGCATCGCGCAGGCGATCCATCGTCAGCAATTCGGCGGCAGCCGGCACCGGGCCGTCGAGCTTGAAATGAACGCGCGCCGGCGGCTGGCGCGGCGCAGTGTCGGGGACTTCAAAGAGGCCGGACGACAGCACGAGCTTGCGGCCGGATGGCAGGTCGGCCGTGGCTTTGCCAACTGCGATCTGCGCGTTGCGGCCGACCACGTGGACGGTCAGATCGGCATCATGGAGCGCCGGCAGGCCGGAGACCGGATGGATCACGCAATTGGTCGCCAGCGCATCGACGATGAGGCCATCGTCGGGAAGCGGCGGGCCGCTGGCCTTGAGCGTGTCGAAGGGAGCATTCACCGCAATTGTCAAGCGCTCAAGATTGCCGCTCGCAAGATGCTCGTTGAACCAATCGCGCACTTTAGGAGCGACGAAGACCGGCCACAGCTTTTTCAGGGCATCGGAACTCATCCGCGTCGCGGCTAATCCAGTGGCGATGCGCAGATTGCCGTTCGAATAATCGGCATTGCCCGACACTGCCACGCCGAGATCCGCGTTGCCGACATCTCCGTGATTGATGGTCAGTCTTTTGCTGCTGGGATCGAAGCGGCCGATCACCTCGATCCGATTGAGAACGAGCGGCTCACCGGATGCGGCGGGCGTACTAAGCACGACGCTGCCGCCGGCGATCTTAAATCCCCAAGATCCTTGGGGCTGCGCAGGCGCTTCGACTTGCCCGAGCAGAGTGAATCGATTGTTTCCGGAAACAATCTGGAACGGTACTTCGAGAAGGCGGCTCGCCGCATCCCAATTGATCTTGAACTCGGCGCGATCGATCTCGATCCGACCATCGCTGCTGTCACCGTCGCTGATCGTGCCCGCATTGGCGACGATGCGACCAACTAGCGCCTGCGGTACGCCGTTGCGGCCGATCTCACCGCGCAAGCTCGCCGAAAGCGGCAGATCGATTTGGTGTGTGCCATCATCAAGCCGCGAGGCCAGTAGAAGATCATTGGCCGCCACTTGGCGGGCTTCGAGTGCAATGCTGCGATGGCCGTCGGTCGTCGGCTTGATCGCAGCGGTCAGACCCCACGGATGTTCCGAATTTTCCGAACCCATCGTCACAGTGATGCCGCCGCCGCGCGGCCGTTCGAGGCTCATCGTGATGTTGTGGAAACTCCATCGTTTGCCGGTGCGCTGATCGTCCACCGTCAATGTGCCGTCTTTTAACCCGAGTTCGCGCAAGTCATGGCCGTCGAGCCCTGATTGCCCGATGCCGTCGAGCCACGCCAACGCGGCGGCAATGCTGTCTGCGGCTGCCGGATGCGGCGCCGCGGCTCGCGCCGGCGCTGAATTGCCCGGCAATATTGTCGCCGCAGCCAGTTTGTCGATCGCCCCTTTGTCTTGCGCTGTTTGTTGCTGGTTCGCAGAAAGTGGCGGGGATGCACTGCCCAGCGGGGCACCTACCAATGGAGCGCTGGCGCTAGCGATCGGATGCTTGTCGGCATCGGAGGCAAACACGGTAATATTGCCGTCCCGCTCGATGCGCACCGCAAGTTCGGCGCCGAGCAGGCTCAAGCTCTCGGCGCGCATATGCCCGCTGAGCAGGCTCAAGCCGGAGACACGGATTTCCGCTTTCGGCGCGCTTGCGACCACGGTGCCGTCGGGATCGCGCACGACGATGTCGCGAACACGCACCGCGGCGCCGCCATTCGTGGTGCGCTCGATCTGCGTCCCGCCGACTTCTACCCGCTCGCGACTGCCGAAATTTTCCTCGATCGCGGCGACCAGCCAGGGGCTGAAAGCGTCGACCTGAATGGGCCCGGTCGAGAGCCGCCACCATAATCCGGCGCAGCCAAGAACCAGCAAGGCGACAAGCGCACCGCCGCCGATGGCCAGGCGTTTGATAAGCCGCCGGTGCCGTGCCAGCAGGCGGCGATAAGCGGCAAGGTAGCGGCCGTCGCCCCAACGCTCGCCGCGATGGGCCGCTACAAGGTTAGCGCGGCGTCGCGGGTGAACGATGCTCTCGCCCCATCGCGTGGGCGGTCCGATCTGCCTATCTTGTTTGGCCATACCCGCTCGGGCGTCCCCCCGTCCGTCGCGCCGTCACAATGATGATATTGCAGCCGATTAGATTAACGTCCCGCAATCGACCACCCGTCGGCGGGCGTATTCTGAAGCCCAAGAATTAGCCGAAGAATTCTGACCCGAAAGCGTCGAAAGGAAGGCATATGGCCAAAAACCAGGCTTCGCGCGCGGTTTCAGGCGGCCCGGCAAAAGCTGGAAATGGCGGGGGGCCCGCCGCGGGCGGCAAAGCGCCGGCTTTCCGGCTACCGCGGGACGGTGGTGGAACAGTGGGGCTTGCGGACTTCTCCGGACGCAAGCTCGTCCTGTACTTTTATCCCCGCGCCGACACCAGCGGCTGCACCCGCGAGGCTATCGATTTTTCACGGCTCAAAAGCGCATTCAGTCGCGCCGGGACCGACATTCTGGGAGTCTCGGCGGATCCGGTTGCGGCGCTGGACCGCTTCAAATCCAAGCACAAGCTCGCCATCGCATTGGCATCGGACGAGGCACACGAGGTGCTCGAAGCCTATGGCGTATGGCAGCAAAAGACGTTGTATGGCCGAAAATTCACGGGCACCGTGCGCGCTACATTCCTGATCGGCCCCGATCAGCGTATCGCACGCGCGTGGCCCAAAGTGTCGGTTGTTGGCCACGCGCAAGAAGTGCTCGACGCAGCGAAGTCGCTGTGAGCCGGCAGCCGGATGCAAATCATTAACCGAAGCCCACAAAATCCCAGCGAAATCGCTATTTCGATTTCCTAATTGTTAACCTTAATTAAGTGAACTCCGCTCCCTGCCTGCGCGGGAGCGCCAATGTCACAGTGGACGTCTCGGTCGCAACAGACCGCGAGAATTCACTCTTATGAGTATTCCGGACGGGCCCGAGCGCCGCGTCCAATCGCGGGCGGGCCGCGAGGGGCCGAATCGCGCGAACACGCGTCCGGCGCGAGCCGCAAAAGCGCCGCCTACACCCTTGCGCATGCCGGCAAACAGGTCAGGTTCGGACCGGTGGCGTTCTGGATTGCCGTCGGCACCGTGGTCATCATGGCGGTGTGGTCGATTACGTCTGCAACCTATCTCGCTTTTCGCGACGACGTGCTGCGGACGCTGATCACCCACCAAGCGGAACAGCAGTTCGCTTATGAGGATCGCATCGCGGAGCTGCGCGCCCAGATCGACCGCACGACAAGTCGTCAGTTGCTCGATCAGGAACAGTTCGAACAGAAACTCGACGACCTGATGCGCCGCCAATCCCTGCTCGAGTTGCGGGCAACCGCGCTGAGCAGCGGCACCGACCCTGCGACCACCGGCTCGATCAGGCCAGGAGCAAAGCCAAGCGGTGAGCCGGCGGTCGGTTCGCAGCGCGGCGACCGCGGCCGGCAGTCGAGCATCGGTGCCGCGCTTGGGCGCCTCGAAGCCGCACTCGATCGGGTGGAACACCGGCAGGCGCTGGCGGTCGGCCAGATGCAAGATCGCTACGAAAACAAGGCGCGTCAGATCCGCAGCGCGCTGGCCCAGCTCGGGCTTAAAGCGCAGCCTGCGGCACCGGCGAGCGGCGGTCCGTTCGTGCCGGTGAAATTGGCTTCGGAAGATCAGGCTTTCGGTCGCGCGCTTCTGCGCGTCAATCTCGCGCGCGCGGACGCCAATGCATTGAGCACTACGCTCTTGAAAGTGCCATTGCGCAAACCGGTCGCCGGCGACATCGACGAGACCTCGCCATTCGGCGTTCGCACCGACCCTTTTGTTCACGAATCAGCGATGCATACCGGGATCGATTTCCGCGGCGATACCGGCGATCTAATTCGTGCCACCGCCGCAGGCACTGTCGCGGTCGCGGGCTGGAGCGGCGGTTATGGCAAGATGGTCGAGATCGACCACGGCAATGGGCTAGTGACCCGCTACGGTCATCTCTCGGAGATCGACGTCGGGGTCGGCGACACCGTGCGCGCAGGCGGCGTCGTCGGCAAGCTCGGCTCGACCGGGCGCTCGACCGGGCCGCATCTGCATTATGAAGTTCGGGTCAAAGGCGAAGCCGTCGATCCGCAAAAGTTCCTCGACGCCGGTGAGCGACTGTTCGGCGGCTGAGCCCGCCACCTTCATTCGACTTTGATATTCGCTTCTTTGATAATCGGTCCCCACAGGGCCGCATCAGCGACATTCATCGCCGCAAGCTCCTGCGGCGTGGACCCTCGCGGCAACACACCGAGCAGCTTGAATTTGTCCTTGGTCGCGGCGTCGCTAAGCATCGCAGCCATATCGACATTGACCTTCGCGATGATTTCGGCAGGCGTCTTTGCCGGAACATAAATTGCGTACCAAGACGACGTGTCATAACCGGGCACGCCCGACTCGGCGGCCGTCGGCAATTCCGGCTCGTCCGGAAAACGCTTTGCGCTGGTGACGGCAAGACCGCGGACCTGCTTCGAACGGACCGGTTCGAGAAGCGAGCCGGTGGTGTTGAACATCAGGTCGAGGCGCCCGGCAAGAAAATCGCTCATCAGCCCCTGATTGGCGCCACGATACGGCACATGGGTTATCTCGATGCCGGCCCGGTGCTTGAACAATTCGCCGGCGAGATGCGGGACCGAGCCGATCCCGGGCGAGCCCCAACTCATAGTGCCGGGATTGGCTTTGGCGTGAGCAATCAATTCCTCAAGCCTCTGGAAGGGTGAGGAGTTCGGCACGACGATGATGTTCGGATAGGTGCCGACGAGCGAAACCGGCGCCAAGTCGGCTGCGGGGTCGAAGGTCAGCGTGGAAAACAACAGAGGCTGAACCAATGGCGATCCAGGAGCCAGCAGCATGGCGTGGCCGTCGGCGGGCGCGTGCGCCACGGTGTCGAGCGCAATCCTGGCCCCGGCTCCGGGCCTGTTTTCGACGACAACCTGCTGGTGCCAAAGCTCCGACAGGCCAATGGCGACGATGCGCGTCGCCAAATCCGCTCCGCCACCCGGAGGAAACCCGACGAAGAGCCGCACCACGCGCGACGGATAAATATCCGCAAGCGCCGGTCGGCCAATAGGCACAACCGCGGCGGCGGCGGCCGCCAGCTGCAATGTTCTGCGGCGTGAAAGCCCCATGACCACCCCCCTCCATTCATCGAAGAAAAGCGACTGCCCTACTCCACGTCCTCGACGTGTTTCGGTCCGGTGCCGAACGCCTTTTGCGCCAGCGCCGCCTGAGTGAACTGATCGATATCGCCGTCGAGCACTGCCGCGGTGTTCGAGGTTGAAACGCCGGTGCGCAGATCTTTGACCATCTGATAGGGCTGCAGCACGTAGGAGCGAATCTGATGGCCCCAGCCGATATCGGTTTTGGCGGCCTGCTCGGCGGCCGCCTGTTTTTCGCGCCGTTCTAGTTCGCGCTCATACAATTTGGCGCGCAGCATCTGCCAAGCTTGGGCGCGATTGCGGTGCTGGGAACGGTCGTTCTGACAAACCACAACGATGTTGGTCGGAATGTGAGTCAGGCGAACTGCGGACTCAGTCTTGTTAACATGCTGCCCGCCGGCGCCGCCCGCGCGCATCGTGTCGACCCGCACGTCCGCTTCCTTGATGTCAATATTGATGCGGTCGTCCACCACCGGATAGACGGTGACGCTGGCGAAGGAAGTGTGCCGCCGGGCGTTGGAGTCGAACGGTGAGATGCGGACCAAGCGGTGCACGCCATTTTCCGTCTTCAGCCAGCCATAGGCATTGCGCCCTTTGATCTCCACCGTCGCCGACTTGATGCCGGCCTCTTCGCCTGCGGTCTCCTCGATATATCCGACCTTGGAACCATGCTGTTCCGCCCAACGCACATACATACGCAAAAGCATGTTGGCCCAATCCTGGCTCTCGGTGCCACCGGCGCCGGCATGGACTTCCAGATAGCAATCGTTGCTGTCGGCTTCACCCGATAGCAGCGCTTCGAGCTCGCGGCGCGAGACTTCGCCTTTGAGTTTGCGCAGCGCGGCTTCTGCTTCGGCGATCGTCTTCGGATCGTTCTCGCTCTCGCCGAGCTCAATGAACGTGATCTGGTCGTCGAGCTCCTGCTCCATCCGCCCCAAAGCGGTGAGCTGCTCGTCGAGCGCCGTGCGCTCCTGCATCAGCCGGCTCGCCCGCTGCGGATCGTTCCAAAGATTGGGGTCTTCGGCTTGCCAATTCAGTTCGGCAAGCCGTGCGCGTGCCTTGTCGAGGTCAAAGATGCCTCCTCAGCAGCGCTAGCGACTGCTTGATCTCGGCGACGGTAGCTTCGGTTTCGGAGCGCATGTCAGGAGGCAGATATCAGATGTCACGCATCGGGTGTCAACGGTCACGGTCGATCGGTGATAACTGCCACCCGATACCTGTGGTCAGTACAATCCCCCTGTCCCGGTGCGCACGACATTGCCGGCATCCGGCGAACCGGCGGTCGGCACGCCATTGGCGGTATCGGCGCCGATCACCGAATAAGAATCGGGCGGCGCGGTGCCGGGCTTGAACGCTTCCAGGATGACTTTGGTGTCGCCGGGGCCGGCGCGCATCCCGGACTTGGCCTCGACGCGGATCAGCTTGATACCGGGCGGCACGCTGAATGGAATCGGCGGCTTGTCCGCAAGCGTCACTTTGAGAAAATCCTTGACGACAGGCGCGGCGAGATGCCCGCCGGTGGCGAGCCGCCCGATATGGCGCGGCTTGTCGAAACCCATATAGACGCCGCAAACGATGTCGGGCGAATAGCCGATAAACCAGACATCTTTCTCGTCATTGGTCGTGCCGGTCTTACCCGCAATCGGCTTGCCGACGTCGCGCACGACGGTCGCCGTGCCGCGTTGCACGACGCCTTCCATCAACGAGGTGATCTGATAGGCCGTCATTGCGTCGATGACCTGCTCGCGCCGGTCGATCAGCGTTGGCTCGACCTGGTTATCCCACTTAGTCGCGTCGCAGCCGACGCACTCGCGTTGATCGTGCTTGTAGATGGTATGGCCGTAGCGGTCCTGAATGCGGTCGATCAGGGTTGGGATGACGCGTCGACCGCCGTTATCAAACATCGAATAGGCGGTGACCATGCGCAGCACGGTCGTTTCGCCGGCACCCAGCGCGTATGACAGGTATGGTGGTAACTCGTCATAGACGCCAAAGCGCTTCGCATACTCCGCGATAAGCGGCATGCCGAGGTCCTGCGCCAGTCGCACCGTCATCACGTTGCGCGACTGTTCGAGGCCGAAACGTAGAGTTGAGGGTCCGAAAAACTTGCCGCCGTAGTTTTCCGGTCGCCAGATGCCGCCGCCGGCGCCCATGTCGATTTCGATCGGCGCGTCCATCACGATGGTGGACGGTGTGTAGCCGTTATCCAGTGCCGCGGCATAGACGATCGGCTTGAACGACGAGCCGGGCTGCCGCAAAGCCTGCGTAGCGCGGTTGAATTGGCTCTGATCGAATGAAAATCCGCCGACCATTGCCAGCACACGGCCGGTGTGGGGATCCATCACCACCATGGCGCCGGAAATCTCCGGCACTTGGCGCAGCCGGTACTGCCCTTGTGCTTCCAACGGCGAGACGTAGATCACGTCTCCGGCCGAGAGCACCTGACTGACTTTCGAAATAGGCTTCGACGGACCGCTGGCCGGTTTCGCCCATTTGACGCCATCGAGTGTTATGAGGCCGACTTCGCGATCCTTGACGACAGCGCCCCCAGGATCGCGCGGCGGCTGCAGCCCGATGCGGGCGGATTGATCGTCGACCTGAAGCACGACAGCGAGCCGCCACGGATTGATGTCGTCCAGGAACTTGACCTCCGCAAGTTTGACGCCCCAATCGCCCCCGCTATCGATGGTGGTGATCGCGCCGCGATAACCTTGGCCTTCGTCGAAATTGACGAGTCCATTAATCATCGCCTTGCGCGCCAACACCTGCAGCTTGGGATCGAGCGTGGTTCGCACCGACAGCCCGCCCTCGTAGAGTTTTTTCTCGCCGTATTTCTCGTAAAGATACCGCCGCACTTCCTCGGCGAAATATTCAGCCGCGAAAATGTGAGCGCCGGTCGGTCGGACCGTAACCTCCAGCGGATCTTTCTTGGCTTTTTCGGCCTGGGCGGCGGTGATGTAGCCGTCCTCCGCCATGCGATCGATTACATAGTTGCGACGGCCCACCGCATCATCGTGCCGGCGGAACGGATTGTAATTGTTCGGCCCCTTCGGCAGAGCGGCAAGATAAGCGGCTTCGGCAATCGTCAGCTCGTGCACCGATTTGTCGAAATACAACAGCGATGCCGCCGCCACGCCATAGGCACCGAAGCCGAGATAAATTTCGTTGAGATAGAGTTCGAGGATCTTCTGCTTCGAATAGGTCCGCTCGATACGCAGCGCCAACAGGGCTTCCTTGATCTTGCGCTGAAACGACACTTCGTTGCTCAGAAGAAAATTCTTGGCGACCTGCTGGGTAATGGTGGAAGCGCCCTGCGGGCGGCGGCCACTTCCGTAATTTTCGATGTAGAGCATGCCGGCGCGCCCGATGCCGTATATGTCGACACCGGGATGCTGATAGAAATTCTTGTCCTCGGCGGCGACGAAAGCATTGATGACAAGCTTCGGGGTCGCCTGAATCGGCAGATAGAGCCGCCGCTCCTTGGCATATTCCGCAAGCAAGGAGCCGTCGCCGGCGTGGACGCGCGTCATCACCGGCGGTTCATAATCCTTAAGCTGCGAATAATCGGGCAAGTCCTTGGAGAAATGCCACAACAGGCCCGCCATCGCCGCGACGCCGACGACGAAGAAAATGGTACCGACCGCAAACAGGAAGCCGAGAAAGCGCAGGAGCAATTTCACCGCGGCACCAATCTCATTCGGTAAATTTCGGTTGAGCCAAACTCATCGACAGCGCCCCGCAGCCCAGCCAGGCCGGTTCGCGGCAGAAAGCCGCAACAATAAGCGTCTTCGCGCCGCCCCGTGGCCAAGTGTGACAGCAACGGCCTCCACCTGCCAGCTCGTTCCGTCTCGTTCATGTCGTCGCTCGGTTTTTTGTTCAAACTGAGGCCGTTACGCCACATTAACCGGTGGAGTTCGCCCTCAATTAGCCCCGGCGCGGGCCCCTGCCAGATGGGCGGAAAAATACCCGTCGATCGCCGACGCCATCGAGTCCGCCGTGTGATCTCGCCAGCGGTCCGACAACAGCGATTGCAAATCCTCTTTATTTGAGACGTAGCCGAGCTCGACCAGGACCGAGGGCACGTCGGGCGCGCGCAATACACGAAAGCCTGCCGACTTGATCGGCTCTTTGTGCAACCGGATGGTTTGCTTCATTATCCCGACCAGCTTATTGGCGAACTGAACCGAAAAGGTCTTGGTCTCGCGCTGCGCCAGGTCGATCAGGATCCCGGCGACGTCATCGGGTTGCTCTTTAAGGTCAACACCGGCGATCACATCGGCGCGGTTTTCCTGTTCGGCAAGCCGTGCGGCGGCGGGGTCGGTCGCGGTTTCGGAGAGCGTGTAGACCGTGGCGCCCTGCGCATCCCCTTCCTTGCGCGGCAGCGAATCGGCATGGATCGATATGAACAGGGCCGCGCCAGCCTCGCGCGCGAAGCGCACCCGCTCGGCCAGCGGCACAAAGGTGTCGTCCGATCGCGTCAGCAGCACGCGATACTTGCCTGCGGTCTCGATTTTTTCCCGCAGCCGCTTTGCGAAATCGAGCACGATGTCTTTCTCCATCAGCCCATTCGGCCCCTTGGTGCCGGTATCGATCCCGCCATGTCCGGGATCGAGCACGATAAGCGGCGGGGCATCGCCAGAGGAAGATTGCTGCTCGCGCGACGGCGGCGCCTGGGCGTGCGCGAATCGCTGATCGAGAGCGATCTTGTGTAAAAAGCTTTCGCGGTCGGTCGCCACCAAATCGAGGACCAGGCGGGCCGGCGCACCGTCCGCCGGATCGACGACAAATGCCTTATCGACTCGCACCGGCTTGACGAGGTCGATGACGATGCGCGAGCCACCCGGCATCACCAGCCCAAAACGAAACGCTTTGATCAGGCCGCGACCGGTCTCACCGGCCTTTGGCGGCAGCCGAAACGTGACCTGCGGGATGTCGACAACGACGCGGTATGGATCGGCAAGGGTAAAGACGTGGAGGTCGACCTTGCGGCTGAGATCCGCCACGAAACGCGTTTGGGTGTCGTCACCGCCGAGTCGGGCATCGGTCGCTACGGGAAAGGAATCGGCGGAAACCGGCGCCGGCGCGCCTAGCGCGCCCGCCGCCAATCCAATCCCGGCGAACAACGCGCCGAAAAAGGCCAAGCGCACGGCTTGGATGACCATCGGCTCCGACCTCATCCCGCCCTCCTATCCCATTAGGCAGGCATAGTTAACCGGAACCTAATTACCTGGCGAAAAGCCCTGGTAATAAGGCAGAACCCGCCTCACCTGCGGGTAAATCCCACAGGCGACTTGCCAATTCGGCGGCACCGGCCTTAAGAAGGGCGTGCTGATGATGAAAGGTTCCGGTTGCGTCCGCGTGACGGCCTCCGGCGCGTGCGCCAAGATCGGCTCCCTTAAGACGATCCGGGAGCTGGGCAAACGCTGCTTTCGAACCGCTGCAATGCCACGACGTTCGTGGAGAAGATGTTCAGACCGATCATGTCTTCGACGGACACGGCGTTTGCGGCGACGCAAAGCTCTGCCAAGGCCAGTGGGGATGAGGACGACCCGGACCGCGCGCGCCGCGCATTCGCAGTGGCAAAGCCGCTCAATGGCGTCGCGCCGCATCGCCGGCATCTAGCGAAATCGCGGCCGCGTTCCGCGCTGCCGTCTCGTCGCGGTTTGGAGTTTATGTTCGAGGCCCAAGTTAAGGTTTACATCGAACAACTCGGCAGTGTTCGTTTGTCGCTTGCCGGCGGTCGGCCTTTCTGTGCTTGCGGCGCTCGCAACCTCCGGACCGCTCCACTCAACGAAAATCGGACCGGTTTCCTCGCCTCCCGCCGATGCGGCGCGACGCGAGCGGGCACGGCCCCCATGAGATTTGCCAATGGCCAACAAAATGCTCATCGACGCGACCCATCCGGAGGAGACCCGGGTGGTGGTTTTGCGCGGCAACCGCGTCGAGGAATTCGACTTTGAATCTGCGCACCGCAAGCAATTAAGGGGCAACATTTATCTGGCGAAAGTGACGCGCGTCGAGCCGTCACTTCAGGCCGCTTTTGTCGATTACGGCGGCAACCGCCACGGTTTCCTGGCTTTCAGCGAAATCCATCCGGATTATTACCAGATCCCGATCGCTGATCGGCAGGCTCTCATTGCCGAGGACGAGCGCGCGCAGCGCGCCGCTGCGGACGATGTCGAACGTGTGCCCCGACGGGTCCGGGAAGCCGCCCCCTCGCGCCGTGATGACGATGTGATCCGGAGCGACGCTGCCGAGCCGCTGGCCGGCGACATAATTGAACCAGATCAGTCCGCGCCGGAATCGGCCGACGCCGAAGGATCGAGCCAATACTTTGAAGCCGAGACGACTGCGCCGAGCTTCGAAAGCGCGGCGCCGATCGCACCCGCGGGCGGAGCCTCGGCCGACGAAGTCGAGGCCGGCATCGCGCACGAGGCCGACAGCGAAGAGGATCGCGATGCGATCGCCAGCGCCATCGAAGAGGCTGAGGTCACCCCATCTGCGCCGGCGGGCGAGAACGGCGAAGGCGCGCTAACGACCGAGGCACGTTCGCTGGAAGGCAATGGCGAGGAAGAAGAGGTCGTCGAATCCGTGGGCGGCGCCGACGCATTGGAAGAAGTCCCGGATCGCGCGCCACGCTTTCGGCGCCAATATAAGATCCAGGAGGTCATCAAGCGCCGGCAGGTCATGCTGGTGCAGGTGGTCAAGGAAGAGCGCGGTACCAAAGGCGCGGCGCTGACGACCTATCTGTCGCTGGCTGGACGCTACTCGGTGCTGATGCCGAATACGGCCCGGGGCGGCGGCATCAGCCGCAAAATTACCAGTCCGGACGACCGCGCGCGGCTGCGGGAAGCGGCCGCCGAACTCGAAGTGCCGGAGGGCATGGGCGTAATCCTGCGCACCGCCGGCGCGAGCCGCACCAAAATCGAGATCAAGCGCGATTTCGAATATCTGCTGCGGATGTGGGAGACGGTGCGCGACCTGACGCTCAAATCGACGGCTCCCAAGCTGGTCTATGAGGAAGGCTCGCTGGTCAAACGCTCGCTTCGCGATCTTTACACCAAGGATATCGATGAGGTCCTGGTCGCGGGCGCGGACGCCTATCATGAGGCCAAGGAATTCATGCGCATGCTCATGCCGAGCCATGCCAAGAACGTGAAGCTTTACGCCGACAGTCAGCCACTATTGTCGCGATACGGGGTCGAGAACCAGCTTGATGCCATGTTCTCACCCGTCGTGCAGCTGCGGTCGGGCGGTTATGTCGTGCTCAACCAAGCCGAAGCCTTGGTAGCGATTGACGTCAATTCCGGGCGCGCGACCCGCGAGCATCATATCGAGGACACCGCGTTCAAAACCAATTTGGAGGCGGCGGACGAGATTGCGCGGCAACTGCGCTTGCGCGATCTCGCCGGATTGATCGTCATCGACTTCATCGACATGGACGAAAAGCGCAACAATCGCGCGGTGGAACGGCGGCTAAAGGAGTGTCTCAGGCACGATCGCGCGCGTATCCAGGTCGGCCGCATCTCGCATTTCGGCCTGCTCGAAATGTCACGCCAGCGCATCCGCACCAGCGTGCTCGAAAGCTCAACCGAGAAATGCCCTTATTGCGGCGGCAGCGGCCATGTCCGCTCGGTCTCGTCGCTGGCCTTGCAGGTGCTGCGCGCGCTCGAAGATCAGCTGATAAGAGGCGCGACGCACAATCTCATCGCGCGCACGCGTCCCGACGTCGCGCTCTATGTGCTCAACCAAAAGCGTGCGCATTTGCGGGGGCTGGAAGACCGGTTCGCCATCACCATTACGATCACGGCGGATGAAACCGTTCGGGCGCCGCAAACTTTTGTGATCGATCGCGGCGAGCAGGTGCATACGCCCGAGGCCGCAAAAGCGATTGCCGAGCGGGCTCAAACCGCGGTTGCGCCGCTGGAAGAGGAGGACGATCTCGAAGAGATCGGCGGCGAGGCAAGCGAGGCGGAACATGCCGAGACCGAAGCCGAGATCGGCATCCTCGGGGTCGCTGAACCGGGCGAAGCCGGATCGCGCCGGCGACGCCGGCGTCGCCGCCGCGGGCGCGGCGGTGGCGAACAGATGCATGACCACGCCGAGCCCCATGTCGAGCAGATCGCGATCACCGAATCGGCCCATGACAATACCCATGACATGGCCGCGGAGGCTCACGACGCGATGCAGGATGAAGCCATGGTCGAAACAACCGGTGGCTTTGCATCCGAGCCGGATGGGGGGCGCGACGAGCCGCGCCGTGACGAGCGGCGCCGACGTCGTGGCCGCCGCGGCGGCCGCCGCAATCGGCAGCGCAATGGCGAGGGCGGGTATGCCGGGCCCGACCAATCCGGGCACTACTCGCAACCGGAATTCGCACCCGCCGAACAGCGCACTGAGCCCGCAGCAGCCGAACCTGCGCTCTCACATGCCGTTGCCGATCTCGATTCGCCGCCGACCGAGCGCGCAGCTCCGCCTGACATGTCGCCAGCGATGTCGCCTGCCGCGGTCGGGCAGCCGGAAGCGGGCCGTCGGCGTTCGACGGTTCGCGAGCCTGCGCCGACGGCTGGAGACGAAGTTGTGGGGAACGATTCAGCGGCGCCGACGGCATCGCAGGCACCGGCGCCAGTGATTACCGAAACCGGCGACGCTTCCGAAGGCGAACGGCCGCGCCGCACCGGATGGTGGTCCCGCCGCTTCGCCGGCGGCTGAGCGATGAAGAGCGGCTGGGTCGATCGCGACGCCAAAGCCATAATAGCTGACGGCGACAAAGCCGGGATCGACCCCGATCTGTCATTGCGCATCTACACGTCGCGCCTGTTAGGCCGCGATCCCAAGCTTGTGCTGCACGGCGGCGGCAACACGTCGCTCAAGACCAAGATGGGCGATCGTCTCGGCGCGGAAATCGAGGTGTTGCGCGTCAAAGCCTCCGGCGCCGACATGGCCTCCATCGAGGCGGCCGGCTTTCCCGCGCTGCGGCTTGAACCGATGCGTGAGCTGCGTGCGCTCGCGACGATCGGCGACGAAGAACTCCTTGGTATCGAGCGAGCCAATCTGATCGATCCGCGCGCGCCAAATCCGTCGGTCGAGGTGATGCTGCATGCCTTTCTGCCGCACAAATTCATTGACCATACCCACGCGACCGCAGTGTTGAGCGTCATCGACCAACCGCGTGGCGAACAGATTTGTGCGGAGGTTTTCGGTGAGCGCATGGCCTTGGTTCCTTACCTGCTGCCGGGATTTGAGCTTGCTAAAAAGGCCATCGAGGTTTTCGAGCGCGCGCCAGTCTGCGACGGCCTGGTCTTAAGCAAACACGGGCTTGTCACCTTCGGTGAAACGGCGCGTGAGGCTTACGAGCGTATGATCGCGTTTGTCTCGCGAGCCGAGGATTTCATCGCGCGCAACCGGAAGTCTGTCGCAGCCGCGCAACCCACGCGCCGACCACCGCCGGTCGCGGACGTCGCGCCGATCGTGCGCGGCGTGTGCAGCGAGAAAGACGATAAGACCGAGGACGCTTGGCGTCGTTTGGTGCTCGAATTCCGCACCGGCAATGCGATTCTGGATTTTCTCAATCGCAAGGATCTGCAGCGATTGAGCGAAGCCGGCGTGATCACGCCGGATCACACGATCCGCACCAAGAATTGGCCGCTAGTTCTAAACGCGCCCGAGCCGGAACGCATGGGCGAATTCGCGCTGAGCGCGCGTGAAAAAGCGCAAGAATTCACAACGCGTTACCGTGATTATTTCGCGCGCCACAATAGGCGCGCTGGCGGCAAGAAGCGGCCGCTTGATCCCCTGCCCCGGGTCGCGCTTGTGCGCGGACTAGGCCTGTTCGGCCTGGGCCGCACCAGGCAAGACGCCGTCGTTGCCGCCGACATCGCCGAGGCCTGGATCGAATGCTTGGCCGACGCCGAATCAATCGGCCGATTCGAATCGATTTCCGAAGCCGACATGTTCGATTGCGAATATTGGCCGTTGGAACAGGCCAAGCTCGGCGCGCGCAAGGAGCCGCCGCTCGCCGGACAAGTTGCCGCGATAACTGGCGCCGGCGGCGCGATTGGGGCTGCGACCGCAAAGTGCTTCGCTGCGGCCGGCGCCGAGGTTGCATTGCTTGATGTCGATCGGGCGGCCGCGCGCGAGCAAGCCAACGCGGTCGGCGGGCATGCGCTGGCGCTCGCCTGCGATGTCACCGATGGCGGATCGGTCAGCGCGGCGTTTGAGAAGATCGCGGAGCATTTCGGCGGCGTCGATATCGTCGTCTCCAATGCCGGCGCCGCCTGGCAGGGCCGCATTGGCGAGGTCGACGAGGACATTCTGCACAAGAGCTTTGAGCTGAATTTCTACGGCCACCAGCGGGTCGCCCAGGCCGCGGTGCGGATCATGCGCGCGCAGGGTACCGGCGGATGCCTGCTCTTCAATATTTCCAAGCAAGCGGTCAACCCCGGCCCAAATTTCGGGCCATACGGAATTCCTAAAGCCGCGGCGCTCGCCTTGATGCGGCAATATGCGCTCGATTACGGCGCCGACGGCATTCGCGCCAATGCGGTCAATGCTGACCGTATCCGTTCCGGCCTGCTGACGCCGGAGATGATTGCGTCACGCGCCAAAGCGCGCGGCGTGAGCGAGAAAGACTATATGACCGGCAATCTGCTTGGCCGCGAAGTGGCTGCCGAAGATGTCGCACAGGCCTTCTTGCACCAGGCACTGGCGCTAAAAACAACCGCTGACGTCACTACGGTCGACGGCGGCAATATCGCCGCGGCGATGCGATAAGGTCGGCACGCGCTGCACGCCAAAGATCGGCGCTCGGTCCGGAATTGGGTTTGTCGCTCCTTCACGATGGCGCCCGCATTTACCTGAAGTGATTAAGCCTGGATTAAACCTAGCCAGGAAGATTATCGTCCAACGTTCTGCGTAAACCCTGCCGAAAACCAGTCCGACGATAAGCATGCCCACGCCAGCGTGAAGAACGCGACAGGCGCAGATGGGCTTGCCCGATGCTGTTACGCACAATCCGATCGCGCTTGTTGGGGCTGGTGGTTGCCGCCGTATTTCCCTTCTTCGCCGCCATCTGCGTTGGCCTGTGGAGCCAATTGCGCGACGATCAAAATCAGGCAGTCGAGCGCGCCCTCGATGGGGCGCGGCTGCTTGCGATTCAAGTCGATGACCACATCGGTAGCCTCGAAAATCTGTTGACCGGCCTCAGCCGCGCCGTGTCGACACGCTTGGCAGACGCCGGCGCAAACGATGCTCTCCTGCGGCAAGTGAAGGAGGAATTGCCGGACTACATCGGCAATATTCTGCTGTTTGCCCCGGACGGCTCCAACATCGGAATCTCGTGGAACTCGGACAGGCGGTTTTACGCGGGCGACAGGGCCTATTTTCAGCAGGTCGTCGCTGGCCAGCGCCTTGCGATTGGCGATGTGATCCGCACCAAGCTCACGGGCGAATGGGTCGTCACGTTGGCTTCTCCGGTGAAAGATCAAACCGGCCGATTGCGCGCGGTCATTGCCATAGGCACCAAGCTCGATCGTTTTCAAGAAGCGCTGCGGATGCAGACGCTCCCCGTCGGCAGCATTGTGCGGATCATCAACGAAAAAGGAATTGTCGTCGCACAAAGCGACAACGGCCAAGATTGGATCGGCCGCAATCTTAGCGGTTCAGACGACGTGGCCGAGATGCTGGCCCAAAAAGAATCATCGGCGATAACGATTTGGCCCGATCGCATCAAACGCATAACCGGATCGGCCAAGGCGCACCGCGTTCCGTGGGTGGTGTCGGTGGGATTTCCGACCAATGTCGGCCACGCGGCGATGATGACTCACTTGACCTTGGGCGGGATCTTCAGCGGCATTTCTCTCCTCGCAGGAATCGCGATCGCGTGGATGCTGTCCGGCCGTATTATCGGGCCATTGCAGCAATTGCAGCGTGATGCACTCGCGCTCGCGAGCGGCGATCTCACCCACCGAACGACGGTGAAGACGGACGACGAGGTCGGCAACCTCGCCGAGGCGTTCAATTGCATGGCGGCGTCCATAGAACGGCGGCAATTCGAACTGCAGGAATCCAAAAACACGCTTGCCGCCGTCATCGATGCATCGCCGGTGGGGATCGTCTGTTCCGATCTGGAACGCCGGATCGTCCTTTGGAATCCCGCGGCAGAGAAGCTCTACGGATATAGCGCTGCGGAAGCCATTGGCACGACCGTGCAGATCGTGCCGCCCGAGGGAAAGGTGGAATCCTTTGAAATGTACCGGCGTGCGCGGAACGGCGAGACCATTCGCAACGAAGAGGTGCTTCGGCAGCGCAAGGATGGGTCCTTGGTGCATGTAAAAGTCGCGGCGGCCCCAATGTACAGTCCCGAAGGCGCGATCCGCGGCGTCGCCTGGGCGCATCAGGACGTCACGGAGCGGAAAAAAGTCCAAGCGCAGTTGGAGCGGCTTGCGCATTTCGACCCGCTCACTGGACTACCCAACCGGTTGTCGCTGCAGAAAGTCCTCGGCCGGTTGCTTGCCCGCGAGGGCTCGAAGCGGCCGATCTCGGTCGCGCTATTCGATCTCGACAGCTTCAAAGATGTCAACGACACGCTCGGCCACTCGGTTGGCGATCAGCTCTTGGTCGAGGTCGGCCAGCGATTCATCGAAGCCACCAACGCGCGCGCGAACGTCCAGGTGTTCCGGCTCGGCGGCGATGAGTTTGTTTTGGTTGTTCCGGAATGTGGCGATCCGCGCGTCATCAGCGAGATCGTTGACGCAGTGCTCAACCGGCTTGCGCGGAATTTTGAGATCAATGAGCACTCCGTACGCGTCGGCGGCAGCGCCGGCATCGCGATCGCGCCGAATGACGGAACGACCGTCGACGAACTGCTCGCTAATGCCGATCTCGCACTGTACCAGGCAAAATCGAATGGCGGCCGCACGCGCCGCTTTTTTCTGCCCGTGCATCGCGCGCAAGTTCAGGCGCGCCGCGCGCTCGATCTCGAATTGACACGGGCCTACGCGCAAAAAGAGCTTGAGATCTACTTCCAACCTGAGATCCGTCTCATCGACCGCGCCGTTGTCGGCGCGGAGGCATTGCTGCGCTGGCGGCATCCCGAGCGCGGGATCGTCATGCCGGGCGCGTTCATCGAAACCCTTGCGACGAACGCCATCGCACTGGACGTCGGCAGGTGGATCATTCTCACCGCCTGCCAAAAGGCTGCTGCCTGGCGCACGATGGGGCTGTCGCCCGGGCGGATCGGCATCAATGTCTTTCCGCCGCAATTCCAGGGCGATGTTTTGTTGAAAGCGATCGAGGACGCGATCCGGGAGACCAATTTGCCACCGGAAAGCATCGAGATCGAAATCACCGAGAATAGCACTCTCAATTATGAGGGCGCTGCCGAGACGCTGCAGAAGTTGCATGAAAAACGGGTCAGGATCGCTTTCGACGATTTCGGCACCGGTTATGCGTCGCTCAGTTATCTGACCCGATTTCCGCTCTCAAGAATCAAGATCGATCGTAGCTTTGTGCGCAAAATCATCGACGACACCGATGCCGCCGCGATTGTGCGTTCGTTGATTGTCATGGCCCACAATCTCGGGCTTGAGGTCATCGCCGAAGGTGTCGAGACGCAAGCACAAGCCGAGTTTCTGCTTGGCGAAGGTTGCGAAGAAGCGCAGGGCTTTCTCTACGGCGAGCCGCTCTCCGCCGTCGATTTCGAAAAATATTTGCGAGCCCGGCAGCTCACCATCAAAACGGCGCATCGTCTAAGACGCGGATCCCGGAAAGGCGCGCCGGTGCGGCGAATGCCGCGATCCTCAACGCGCTTATATTAAAAACGGGTAATTCCTGCCGAGAGCAATTGGCGGCATAGAAGCGAGCCCCGTCAATCCCACTGCGCGCGGCCCGAATAGGACCAATCGACGATGCGGCCGTCGCGGTGCGCGAGCCCCGCGATCTCCCCCATCTCCGCTGCGTTGAGCGAAAAATCGAAAATCGCGGCATTTTCCGATAGGCGCTGTTCTTTGCTGGTGCGCGGGATCACCACGATCTCGTGCTGCACCAGAAATCGTAAGCATATCTGCGCTGCGGTCTTGCCATGCGCGGCGCCGATGCGCGCCAGAAGCTTATCGTTGCGCGCGCCCCCGCGCGCGATGGGACTATAGGCGACGACCGCCATGCCATGCTTGCGACAGGCGGCGATCACTTTCGATTGGTCGAGAAAAGGGTGGCATTCGATCTGATTGCAGACCAGCGGTTCGGTCGAAAGCCGCACGGCTTCCTCGAGGAGCTTCACCGTGAAATTAGACACGCCAATATGGCGGGCGAGCCCGTCGCGCTTGACCTTGCACAGCGCACCGAGCGTGTCGGCAAGCGGAATTTGCGGATTGGGCCAGTGCAGTAGCAACAGATCGACTTCGCGCACGCGCAGCCGTGCGAGCAAGTCGCGCGCGGCACGCTCAAGGTCGCGCGGCGCGAAATGCGACGGCCAGACTTTGGTCGTAACAAAGACGTCGCCGCGCTTGATGCCGGAGGCATGCAGGCCCTCGCCCACTTCGTGCTCATTGTCGTACATCTCCGCGGTATCGATGTGGCGGTATCCAAGCCGCAACGCCTGTTCCACCATGCGAACGCAAGTCCGCCCGCGCAGATCCCAGGTGCCGAGCCCAAGGAGCGGAATCTTAGCGCCGTTCGCGGCGACATTCGGGATTGGTCCAACCGCGTTCATGCGTCCCACTTCGGCGCCTGCGGTGGACTAACGATCCGCGAATCCGAGCGTTTGAACTTTGCGATCTCCGCCATTTCCGTCTCGCTCAGCCTGAAATCCAGGCTGCCGAGGTTTTCGGCAAGCCGCTCGCGCTTGGACGTACGCGGGATGGGAATGATCTGTTGCTGCTCGAGGAAACGCAGCGCCACCTGCGCCGGCGTTTTTCCATGCGCTTTGCCGATCCGCTGCAGCGTCGGATCGGCGGGCACTTTGCCGCGCGCCAGCGGACAATAGCCGACGACCGCCATGCGGTGGCGGCGCGCTGCCGCGATGACCTTGGTCTGGTCGAGATAGGGATGCGTTTCGATCTGCAAAACGGCGATCGGTTCGCTTGCGAGTTTGACCGCCTCTTCAATGATAGCAACGTTGAAATTGGCGACGCCGATATGCTTTGTCAGTCCGGCTTTCTTCATCTTGCACAGCGAGGCAATCGATTCCGAAAGTGGTACTTGCGCGTTCGGCCAATGGATCATCAACAGGTCGACCCATGGCAGCACCAAGCGCTCCAGGCTTTCGTCCACGGAGCGTTCAAAATCGCCGGCAGCCAAGCGCGTGAACCAAACTTTGGTGGCGAGGAAAATTTCTTCACGCTTAAGCCCCGAGCCGCGCATGCCGGCGCCGACCTCGCGCTCGTTGCCGTACATTTGCGCGGTGTCGAGATGCCGATAACCGAGCCGAAGCGCCGCTTCGACCAATTGCACGCATTGATCCTCCTTCAGCGTCATAGTGCCAAAGCCGAGGATAGGAATACGCGCGCCACGATTTTCGATAACATCCATGCTCGCAATAACCTCCACGAAATGCCGCCGATGCCGCGGGCGGGCCGCAGCATCGGCGATTGCCGGCGGCAGTTCCAGCCCTTGCCGGGCGGGGGTGTTATGCGGCTCTAACGCGCTTTGGCGAGCAGCGCGAACGCGGCGTTGGGCGCTTGTTCGATGACTTTGAGGAGCGCGCGGGCGGGACCGCGCGGCGAGCGCTTGCCTTGCTCCCAATTACGCACGGTCTCGACCGGCACGCCGATCCGTGCGGCGAACGCGGCCTGCGTGAGGCCGGTCCGCCCCCGTACATTGCGCGCATAGCGGGCTTCCTCGGCGCGTGCGGCATGGTGCGCGGCGCTGGCAATTGCGCGCGGATCGCTGGCGATCGGGCGTTCGCTGCCGTCCGGCAGCACCTCGACCAGGCGTCCGTCTGCTTTCAACCGCACGCGCAGCATTGCTTGCCCCCGCGCTTCCCAAGCACGCTATCATAGCTGATTCGTCGTGGATTCAATGAGTTAGTATGCCAGCGGCCGCCTCGATCTAGGCCGATGACAAACTCATGCGATGGCCTAGTCGGCCATTGGCCGCTATCACGGAGCCGCGCTTTGCCTCGCGCTAAAGGAATTTGGACGGTGCAGCTTCTGCAGATCGATGCCCAGCGGCTGTGGGACTCGCTGAATGGAGACCGCGCAGATCGGCGCTACGGCAAAAGGCGGCATTTGCCGCCTCACGCTGACCGATCTTGATCGGCAAGTCCGCGATTGGCTCAAGGCGCAGTGCACCGCGCTTGGCTGCGCCGTGACGGTCGATGAGGTCGGCAATATGTTCGCGCGGCGGCCAGGCAAAAATTCCAACCTGCCGCCGATCGCGATGGGTTCGCATCTCGACACCCAGCCGACCGGTGGCAAATTCGACGGCCCCCTTGGCGTCATCGCCGCGCTCGAAGCGCTGCGGACGCTTCACGACAACGATCGGGCGACAACCGCGCCGATCGAGCTCGTCAACTGGACCAATGAAGAAGGCGCGCGCTTTGCTCCGGCTATCCTGGCCTCAGGCGTCTTTGCTGGCGTCTTTACACCGGACTACGCCTATTCCCGCACCGACCGCGAGGGCAAAACCTTTGGCGAGGAGCTGCAGCGCATCGGCTATCGCGGCACGGCGAAAGCAGGCGCGCACAAATTTAGCGGCATGTTCGAACTGCACATCGAGCAAGGACCGATCCTCGAACACGAAGGCCGCACCATCGGCATCGTGCAAGGGGCACAGGGGGTGCGCTGGTACGACATCACCATCACTGGAGAAGAGGCCCATTCGGGCGCGATGCCGATGCGGCTGCGCAAGAACGCGCTCGTCGGAGCCGCGCGCATGATCGAGCGCATTGATGCGATTGCGCGAGACATTCCCGATGCGGTGGGCACCGTCGGTCTGATCGAAAGCAAACCCAACAGCCGCAATGTCATTCCAGGCGAGGTGTTCTTCACCGTTGATTTCCGTCATCCGGACGAAATGTGCCTCGACTGGATGGAAATGCAGTTACGGGAGGCCCTCGCGGAAACGCTTAGGCCGTTGCAGCTCGAGTATCGTGAGAACCGGATCTGGGCCTCGCCGCCGGTCCATTTCTCGCCCGACCTGATCGATTGCGTCGGCGTTGCCGTCGAAATGGCGGGCTTCTCATACCGCGACATGGTCTCGGGCGCGGGTCACAACTCCGTCTACATCGCCCGCGTGGCGCCGACCACCATGATCTTCGTGCCGAGCCGTGGCGGTATTTCGCACAATGAAGCGGAGTGGACGAGCTTTGAGCAATGCGCCGCCGGCGCGCAGGTGCTGCTTAATGCGGTGCTGGAATATGATCGGCGTCTGGCTTGAACAGCACCATCTTGCGCATCAGCACCCTAGATTTGATCGAAAAACCGAAGGAGCAGCGCCCGGCGTGCGGTTTCGCGCGCCGCGCAGGCCGCTCCCATCGGGATGGCCATCGAGCCTTGAATTTTATCCATGTAGAAATTGCAGGTGGTGTCGCGGTAGGCGATCCAGGCTTGCTGCATCGCGCGCAGCTTTGCGGTTTGCTGGCTATCCAGCGAACCCATCAGATTCTTGAAGTTCTCGTTGAGGAGATTGTCCCAGATCACCCATTCGACGCGATAACAATCGGTCGTACCAAGATTTGAAGTGGCTTCGGGCCGTTTGGTGCACGGCTCGGCGACCAAGTTGAACACACACTGTCGCTCGGCCTCATCCACGCTATCCTGGTATTTCGCCGCGCAGTTTCGAATTGCTCCCACCTCCTGCGCGGTCGGCTTGCGTGTTTGCGCATCGGCGGATGACATTGCCAGCGTCGA
Organism: uncultured Alphaproteobacteria bacterium; assembly: GCA_963816295.1. Lineage (GTDB taxonomy): Bacteria > Pseudomonadota > Alphaproteobacteria > Rhizobiales > Xanthobacteraceae > BOG-931. Next base: position 136,111 of record CAWFJS010000004.1, read on the forward strand.
TAAGATGATCGCCAGTCCCAGCAGTGTCCGAGCCGCCATGCCCCTCACCGCGTCTTTTCGAAAATTTCCCGCCCAATCAGCATGCGACGGATTTCGCTGGTACCGGCGCCGATCTCGTAAAGCTTCGCGTCACGCAGAAGCCGCCCGGCCGGATAGTCATTGATATAACCGTTGCCGCCCAAACACTGGATCGTTTCGAGCGCCATCCAGGTGGCGCGCTCCGCGGCGTAAAGGATGGCGCCAGCGGCATCCTCGCGCGTGGTCTCGCCGCGGTCGCAGGCTCTGGCCACCGCGTAAACGTAAGCCTTGGCGGCATTGAGCGTCACATACATGTCGGCGAGCTTGGCCTGCATGAGCTGGAAACGGCCGATCGGCTGACCGAATTGTGTGCGCTGATGCAAATAGGGAACGACCAGATCGAGGCAGGCCTGCATTACCCCGAGCGGGCCCGCGGCCAAGACGGCGCGTTCGTAGTCGAGCCCGGACATCAGCACATTGACGCCATTGCCGACGACGCCGAGCACATTGTCCGCAGGCACCTCACAGTCGGTGAAAACGATCTCGCTGGTGTCGGAGCCGCGCATGCCGAGCTTGTCGAGTTTGCTGCCGGTTGAGAATCCCTTGGACGTCTTCTCGACGATGAAGGCGCTGATGCCGCGCGCGCCGGCGGTACGGTCAGTCTTGGCGTAAACCACGATAGTGTCGGCGAGCGGCCCGTTGGTGATCCACATTTTCGAGCCGTTGAGGACGTAACGGTCGCCCTTGCGGTCGGCGCGCGTGCGCATGGAAACGACGTCCGAGCCGGCGCCAGGCTCCGACATCGCCAAGGCGCCGACATGCTCGCCGGAAATGAGCTTCGGCAGATAGCGCCGCCGCTGCTCATCACTTCCGTTACGGCGGATCTGGTTGACGCACAGGTTCGAATGCGCGCCATAGGAGAGTCCGACCGCGGCCGAGGATCGCGAAATCTCCTCCATGGCCACGCAATGCGCGAGATAGCCGAGCCCTGCGCCACCCCATTCCTCTTCTACTGTAATGCCGAGAAGACCGAGCTCGCCGAGTTGCGGCCACAGATCGCGAGGAAAGCTGTTGGAGCTATCGATCTCGACAGCGCGCGGCGCGATCTTCTCCTGCGCGAAGTCGCGCACTGTGTCGCGAAGCATTTCGATATCGCTGCCAAGACCAAAATCGAGTCCTGGCAGACTGTTCGACAGCATCGCTCGCTCCCTGGCGGCCCCAAGGCAAAGGGCCAAAGCGAAGGTTCAACGTTAAAAGATAACGGGCCGGCACCCCGACACAAAGCCCGGTCGGGCCTACCCGTCAAAGCCCCTAAAGCCCAGATTTATCAGATTTATTAGTTGAATAGAAATCGCGATAAGATTCTGATTTGAAAAATGATTTCGGTTTGCACTGGAAGGGTAGGTTAGCAATCGAAGTGTGGGCGCTGCCACAAGCGGGCCAGCCGAGTGCAAAGTCGATGAGCAATAAGCGCCTCGTAGGTTGGCTAGTTGCCGTGCAGGGACCGAAGGACCCTATGCCGCGATTGTACGCCGCTGTGGCCCAACAGAAGGCGTACCCTTCTCTTGAAAATGAAACGGGACACGCCGAAGCTCTTGTTGGCGATCACTTGTCAGTCACCAACGAGCGCGTCGAATTTCAACGACGCCTTACCAATGGTGAGATCACGCGGCTTAGGTTGGAGGCAGGCAAGGTCAAGCGATTTCAGATAATGGGTCAGTAGAGGGTGCGGCTTGCTGTTGCCTTCACTCGTCGCTGCCACGAGTAGATCAAGGAGGTTCGCTACTAAATGATTGTGTTATGGGGGTGGATAAACCAAACGAGACTTTCATGATTACTCTCCCGTGCCCAATCTGCGAATCCTCAGCGCAAGCCACGCGTACCGGAGACGCGACAGGCTACCACTGCGCAACACATGGCGACTTCAAGGTTGCCGACACTGTCTTTGCGGAGGCCACGGCAAAGGGCTACACCCGCGAGCAATGGGAGGTTGCACTGGAAAAGGCAGAGCTACGAGCAGAGCAACGAACAGAGCAACGAACAGAGCCTGACGAATGGCCTTTGATAATCACAGATGATTTCTTCTGATCCCTGACGAGCGATGCCGCTTCAACTAACCAGGCCCGCGATGGGCGCGGCGCAGCACAGACGGGTTGATGTCCGTTCCTTCGCTGATCGGGTGCCGTGCCTGCCGAAGTGACGAGTGTCACAGCGCCTCAACGGTTTACTTGCTTAGCTGTGACTGCACACCGTCGTCTTCGGCGGTGCGTTTCCTCCCTCACTTGGGCTGTCGCAATTTGGCGGCCCTTTTTTACAGACAGGCACGGCGTAAATTACAAGTCCAAGCCTAGCCTGTGGGTTCCCGTCACGCCTCGCTCAAATGCCGTGGGGGCGTTGCCAAAATTCAGCCGCGATCCCCATTTTTCTTGGCAGCCGCGACCGTCTTTGATTTTAATCAAATTTTTACACGGCGAGAATCAGCTAAGCGGTTGACCTTTGCTGCAAGCTCTGGAGAAAACGCCATGCCTCAGATGGACAATCTGATAGCGCTCGTTGCAGTGGGTGTCGGCCTCGCGGGCACAGTTGCGGTGTGGCTATTGGGAATACTGGTGGCGTGGCCCGGCTAAACGGCGCGAGACGACTACAATTTGCCGCGCGGAAGCTGGTCTGCGAAAGCCCACACGAGCAGGAGCGATTAGCGAACGCTCGGCGCAAACTTGGCCGAGTTTGTGACCCTCGGTGGACGATCACACGGCCGAACGATCACATTTTCTTGGCGTGAATAATTTCACTGATGTTCGGACTGATGTCTGTGGCTTTGGGGCAACGCTCACGAGCGATTTGGCATTTGCTGGCGGTATTTGGTTGACGGTGAGTGGCCTCGAACGGACGATGCATTGCTTTGAACTGGCGATGCGGGGGCATCGGGCACATGTCTGATTTCGAACGATTGTTAGCGCCCGGTTGCACTGAACTGCCTGCTTGTCGGTGTGGAAAAGAAATGCATCTCGACCACACTTTGCCATTGCCGACTGACACGCATATCCGCGTTTTTAGGTGTCTCACGTGCCACTATGAAATGCGCCTTACCGTTTGGGGTATCGATCCCCTTGATCAACTCAACACGCCCGTGATCGAACCTGAACGGCCCGTTGTTAGTTCCAAAGCCGAGCATCACTGACTTGGAGAATTCGACAATGGCGCGCGGCACGGTGAAGTGGTTCAACTCGCAAAAGGGCTATGGTTTCATTCAGCCCACAGATGGAGGCAGGGATGTCTTCGTGCACATCTCCGCCGTCGAGCGCGCTGGACTGAGCTCGCTCAATGAAGGTCAGCAGATCGAGTTCGAGATCGAGGACAACCGCGGGAAATCTTCCGCGGTGAACCTCAGGGCGAGCCGCTAAGTCCTGCCTGCCATGAGGGATGTGCGCCGAATGTAGTGTGGCGGCGCACAAAAAGGCTCGCCAACTTCGACGAGCCTTGAAGGAGAGCGTGATGAGGCTTCGCATTGATGCGAAGCCCGAACATTGTCTGCCCAAGACCCCACGCCGTCAAATGGCGAGCGGTCAATACAGAATTAGCAACATCAAATACGCGGTCAGCATAATGGCCGTCACGCTCGCCACAGAAAGCACTAAGGCTTCCCGCGCCTCGTGGTGACCTTCAAACCTCTCGGTCTTTATGGCCAATCTGTTCTCGGTCTTCATCGGCGACCTTCCATAAAAAATGGTGGCTCACGCGACCCCGGCACGGAGGGTTGACGAAAATGTGGTTCGAGGCGACGGACCCAAAGTTTTAAACGCAGACGGGCGAATGTGGTTCCGAAGTTGAGCAACGCGTCCGGCCCCTTATGTGCAGGTTTGCGTATGCACCAAACTCGCGATGTGTTTTGGTGTGTTCGGCTGAACAGGAAGCAGGGTTGTGTGCGCAGCTTCATCCATTGCGCACTGCACAACGCAAACGGATTAGCTCGAAGCCAAGTGGGTTGAGGCGTGAGCTGCGCTGCATGAGGGAGAGGGGCGAGCGAAAGCTCAGGCCGCCTGCTTCATTGTTCGGCCTTGGCCCTTAACGGGACCGCAGTTCGCAATCCTGGCTCTGAATACCCATCTATTAGACATGGTATCGCGTACACGGCCTGCCGATCATGGACGAAGCAAAACAGCCTGAACCAATAGAGAGCGAGCCAAAAGAAAGTATCGCATCTCGTGTTCAACGGCGAGAAGCCGAGATTGCACTTGCGATGAAGGAGGAAGCTGCGCGACGCGCGGCCGTAGTCAAGAACATGCACCGCCTGCGAGCCTTGCGCCTGTCCCAAACACCCAAAGCTTCAGCGTCGATCGCGCCCGCTGAAGCCCGGCGCGTAAGCAAGCGGAGTGCATAGCATTTTAGTCGGGGATTTCGTATATTATGTTGTGGTTTGGGCTGGGTGTATCATGCCGCTTTATAAGTTTCAGATCGGTCAAACTGGATGTATGCGCCTCCTAGAATGTTCCGGCGCATGGTGGCAGTAAGAAATACACGAGTTCGAATATCGAGTGAAAAGCGCCAACGAGCTACATGAGCGTGTCGTAGGCGAAAGTGAATTGAGCAACGTACCGTAGCGATCAAATCCTGCGCTTGGGCTTCACGCTTCTCAACCACCAAACCAGAATTGCGCCGACGACAACGACAAACAAAATAATCAGCTTCATTTGGCTTTCCCCATGGCTGACTATTACTGTGTTATAGCCCGCGCCGTTTCTCGTTTGCCCAGCGAAACCGATGAAGCCAGGCATGCAATTTACGAACGTGCACGCACGGCACTCCGGGAGGCATTACGCAACTCCAACCCACCGTTTTCTGAGGCTGAACTAGCGACCGAACAAGCTGCGCTTGAGGTGGCCATTTCTATGGTGGAAGTGGTCAGCGACCTACGGCACGGTGCGGAGACGGTGTGATTTCAGTGGTGTGCTGTCACTGCACCGTCCGCCGTGACTACCTATCGTCAGTACCACCGGCCATGCCCTTGCCAAGCGACGCCTACGACGATCACGATCGCGACCAGCATTATCGTAATCGTCGTCATGACGCTTCGGTGTGCGAAACACCGCACGTTCGACATTCAAAGGTATACACGTCGGACAATCCGCCAAACCGTTTTGTTCGTCGGACAAGCTTCATCCGCTGAGCGCAGCTTGGGCAAAGCGGTGGCGTGGGCTTGAAATTGTTAGTGGGTTCGTCGCCCATAAGCGGAACTCCGTATTTGAGCCGCTAGCTAAATGGGATCGGTACATTACTGGGGAGTTGCTGAGGGGTTACTGGGAAATTGCCGACGGGTTAATCTTTGGCAATCGAAGGTCCGCCGCTTCGCGGGAGCGATCGATCCATACCCATCGATTTTTCACAAGATTTGCGCGCGAGTGCCCGCGCTCATCGACATGTATCGATCAAAATTCATGTAGATTTGCGGACACATATTGCGGCGAAGCGGCGAAGCGATTTTGGGGGTACCCCCTAGGCATCGCCCGAAATTTAAGAATGATCGCCGCCCACTGACGCAGCGCCTGCGATCAAACAACAAAACAATCTAAGCAGCAAAAAGCGTTGCGAGCAACAAACAAATCAATGCGAGCAATAAAAAAATCGCGCAGCGCAAGCTGATTTAATTTTTAGATCGCTGCGTGATCTGATAAAATGCACCTCGCAATGCAGTCAAACGCGAGCTACAAAAGCAGGGGCTCAAGGTTTCACAACTCGCAGCCCGAGAGATTAGCTCCTAGGCGCAAGTCTACCTCGACGACCACAGGGCCGAGCTCATCCCTCCAGCGATTGAGCAGGCCCGCGCAATGATCCTGCGAGGCGATTTCGGTAAGCGGGCAGCTCGTGCGCTCTGTGCAGAACTTAGCAATGATGCACAACCGCGAGAGAGCTGATCTATCGAAGCTTTCGCTGGGCAAATGTCATGCTCGAATTGGAGCTTTAAAATGATCGTAGGCTACGCGCGAGTTTCAACGGACGGCCAATCACTCGAAGCACAACGCGCAGCGCTGAAGGCCGCTGGCGCAACGCAGATATATTCTGAGAAAGTTAACGGCGCTGTGACAGAGCGGAAGGCACTGGCGCGTGCCGTCGCTGCGCTTGGCTCTGCTGATGTCCTACTCGTCGCGCGCTTGGATCGGCTTGCCCGTTCAACCCGTGACTTGCTCAATGTGCTTGACGCTGTCGCCAAAGCTGGCGCTGGCTTTAAGTCGTTAGCTGATGCTTGGGCCGACACCACGACTGCGCACGGACGATTGATGCTCACGGTCCTAGGTGGATTGGCTGAGTTCGAGCGGGAGCTAATCCGCGCGCGGACCGATGAAGGCCGCAAGCGTGCGCAAGCGAGGGGCGTTCGCTTTGGGCGCAAGCTCAAGCTCACCGCGCATCAACAGCAAGAGGCCTTAGCGCGGCGTGCTGCGGGCGAGGCTTTGGTGGATATTGCGCGGAGTTACAACGTCAGCCATTCGACAATTTCGAGGCTCGGAGCAGTGTTCACCACTTGAACATCGTCAACACGCCTTCGCGGCCACAGGAAGTTCTGAAAATGTTCGTGCTTATTCGGCAACAACCAAAAGAATAGAGCCCATACGTCTACTGAAAGCCATATTCACCTGAGAAATGACGACCCCGACCTCGTCAGCATCTTGGGGGATGGGGGACGGAAGATCGGGGCCGGGCTCTCAGGAAGGAGAACCGGCCCCGACTTTATGGGGAACTCGATTTCAAGAATTTGACCTAGATCACAATTATGGCAGCAGCCAAGGCAGGGAGGGGACATGGCAGGGAGGCGATAAAGGCCCGATCATCGATTGTTAAAGATCGTGGAATTTGTGATCCACAATATGTCGCCCACCAAACCGAGGGCCATATTTCAATCGTGGATAATAATGGCCCCAACCTCATTGGGGTGTCGGGGGATGGGGACTGAGATCGGGGCCGTGCTCTGTCTGGGGAGACTTGAGCAGCCCCGGTTCTACAACGGGCGGGACCCTGCGGTGGTAAATATTCTGTTAACGAAACGATCTTATGGTTAACGGACGGTTGATCGGCATAACCGCGCCAAAGCCGCTCTCAGCAATGGGGGTGGCTTTTTCTTTTCCAGCGCTGCGAAGCCCCCAACGCTCCTCAGCAATCTCCCTCGCTCTCCGCTTCGCTGATGTCTGGGCTGGCATGTCAGAAGCGAGAGCTTGAGCACTTGTGCATCAGAGGGCGGATATTGGTTCGTCATCAACCTGACTTCTCGGACGTGATAGCGTGGGCTTCGATTCGGTTGCTGGCGGCGGAAGGCGGTCAAGTTGTTGCGATGGAATAGGCCCAACTACGCTGAAGTGCCGATGGCGATGGGATTAGCCTGGGGCCGGTGGATCAGTTTTATTAGCTGAATAGAAATCGCAATAAGCTTTTGATTTTAAAAGTAATTTCGTCCAGCGCCGGAAGGGTAGTAAGTGGTTAGCAATCGCCGCTGCCACACACCCAAATCGCCGCCCCAAATTACTAGCGCGCTGGTGATTTCAATCCGCGCGATGTTGGTTGTGGCGCTCGATGTTGATTGCTGATGTGGATGAGGCGCAAGACGTTCATTTGTGGACCGGAAGGGTCCTTTCCCGCCCTGCCCTATCTACTCAGGGCATCCAGAAGGGCCTCACGGCATTAAAATTCCGTTTAAGCGGTTCGAGGCCAATATCCTTTAATTGCTCGTCGGTCAGTTCGAGGTAAGCGGGACGCCAGCGAATTAAGTGGACTTCGAACCATCCTTGAAACCGCATCAACATCAGGAGCTTGGTCATAGCCAGACCCTCCTTCTCGATTACCGAGCATATTGGGGGAGCAGGAGAAAATCTGTGACCTAGGGCACAGAGCGATTTTCCGAGATTGTGCCGCTTGGAATATCGTTGGCGTTAGCGCTGGCGTTGGTGCTGGCGGTGCAAAAAAAGGCCCACCAACTTCGATGAGCCTTCAAGGTCTCCAAGACACTGCTTCGCATCAATGCGAAGCCTGAACATTGTCTGCCCAAGACCCAATGCCGTCAATCCCATACTCTCGGCTATCGACGAATTTGAGAAGTCGATCATCCCCTCTTCAGGAATAGGCCGAGGATCGAAACTGCGAGCGCAATCACCGCCATGACCAGCGCAAACGTAGCGACGATATTGTTCGTGCGAGCTATATCGTTGGCTTTCTCGGCCGCATCATTTGCTCTCCTGGCTAGATCATTCGCCTCCTTGGCCAAGGATGTTCCTCGAAACTCCAGCCATTGACGCGCTAGTCTCTCTTTGTCCTCGGACCAAATATGTGCCGCGAGGCGATTGCGAACTTCCTCTTCCCCAAGGTCCGCAAATTCCTTCAACCGAACGTCTTGTACATCGTCGGCCACTTTGCTTGCTTTCATCTAAAATAACGGCTTCGTCGCCTTGCACGAACCAAAGTGCAGAGTGTCATGTTGACTGTTGTTATCCTGTCGGCGGTGTATTGTTAGGTATCCCGTTAGACGATCGATCGCGACACTGACGTCTATTGGTATTTCGTTGTCAGAAACGTCCGCCTTTGTTACGCACTCCAAAACCGCAAATATATTTGTTTCGTCATTTGCTTCTCGCAATTTTGGATTGTTAGCAAGTTCGACATTTACACACTGATCTATTTGGAGTGGCAGAGGCATATACGCCGTTGTCTTTCCGGTCGCTTCAATGGTCGCCGGTGTATTTGTAACCAACGATAGGTCTACCTTCTTATTATCCCAACGAAGTGTAGCCTTCGACAAAATACTGCTGTCCTGCAATATGAAATACTGAGGAACGTCGTATGGCTTATTTTCAGTTTTATCGTACAAGGTTTCTGAGCATTGCAGCGTTGTATCGGCATGAGTTGACGAAGAAACAACTGATACAACGCCAAGGATCAAAGTCGCAACGAAGTGTACGGACATTATTAGCCCCTCCTGACCAAGCCCTTATACCATCTTTTCTGATTAGCAGGTTGCAGAAGGCATCTGAGAGATCGAGGAATTTTACATAAAATTTGCGCAGGTGTACTCCCGGCGAGGCGAGCGAAGATTTTTGCCCCCGCCCCCTGCCCAACTGTCCCTTTCAAAGCTAGCTCAATCAGGCAGCAAATCAGCGAAGATCGCGAGCAAACAACAAACAACAAACAAATAAAGCTGCGCGAGCTGCACGAATTAACTTGATGTTCGCTAAATGTGATGATGCACTCGACGACTGGACCTTAGACAGTCTTGGTCATCATCTGTTGGTGGCGGCGCATCCGGCATCATGGGTCTGATGAGGGCGGGCGCTCTGCTCGATTAAATTATTACCGGTCCTAACGGGCCACTCCATTCTCGATTGACCGGCCCTTGAACGATTTTAGTCTGATAACCGAATAGCGCTCGCCTCCAAACGTTCAAAATATTGCACGACGGTTCTAGAGCCGGGCGTCCTAACAAGACGAGACCCGGTTTAGGTAAGTTCTGCTGAACCAAATTTACGTAGTTACGAAGATCGGGGATGGCTACATCTGCGATGTTGGGAGGGAGTATGCCGTCTTCGATTTGCCTGAATTCCGAAGGGCCGGTACCCACCTCTTGTACAATTTCGGTCTGGGCTCTCCACGAGGGTGCCTCAGGCCCAGTATTGATTATCCTGTTCTTATTCACGTCGTACTGCTCTCGAATAACGGCTGTGGGATAATCCTTAAATTCTGGATAATAATTGTAGGGCTCGCGCAAGTGTGCTTGCACTGCTGCAATGGTGCTGTCACCAAATACAATATCACGAATATGGTGCTCACGCTCGATGTACTCGCGCTGAATTTTCACGTCAAACGAGATTTCGTCTAGGGCATCTTTAGTGCATTGCTGAGAAGCGGTCAGTGTATACCCACCGACAGTCAAAAATATCAGCGAGGTTAGCCATAGGAAAAACGGGCTGTTGATAACAGCTAACAGTGTCTTTTGTTTGGGTAGCACTCGTCCCTCCAACTTCAACAACTATATTATATTGCACCTAGCGCACCCCTCAAATCGTTGCCCGAACGTGGGGCAAGGTCGATGATTTTCTCACTAAATTTGCGAAGGGATATTCGTGCGAGCGCGGTCAGCAATTTTGGCCCCCGCCCCCTCGATGTGAACGAGAATAGAATTCATGATCTGGTGCTCGCACCAGCAGAGAGCGCGCGCAGGCTAAGTCGAAAATGACTCATTCCCAACTTTCTCCAATTTGCTCAAAACGAAGAAAGTCTCGATTGCCAAGCTCCGCTAGATCAGCGGTCCATGGCATCGAGCAGAGTGGTCGCCGATAGGCGAAATGGAGAAAGTCAACGCTGGGAGGGCCAATGAAGGGCAGTAATCGCAGGCGCTACTTCACTGAGACAGAGCTAGGAAAGCTCATCAGCGCTGCGCGTAAGGGCCGGTATGGGCAACGAGATGCAACCTTGATCCTGATAATGGCCCGACATGGCTTGCGGGTTAGTGAGGCAATAGACCTCGAATGGGATCAGATCGACTTCACTCGCGCTCATTTGCATGTCAGGCGATTGAAAGGTGGCATTGCTAGCGTTCACCCACTCCAAGGCAATGAGCTACGCTCACTTCGAGAGCTAAGGCGTAACAGCGAAGGCGCGTTTGTTTTCGCGTCTGAACGTGGTGGGCCGATGACACGATCTAACGTCAGCAAGGTGATTGCGGTTGCTGGCGAGCGAGCGGGCTTGCCCTATGCTCATCCGCACATGCTACGCCACACATGCGGGCACTTACTCGCTGATGCAGGCCACGATACCCGCAGGCTCCAATTATGGTTAGGGCACAGCGACATCAAACACACAGCGCACTACAGCGAGTTGTCGGCCAAACCATTCAAGGACTTTTGGAAATGACACCACTCCCGATTAGTTTCGAAGTGCATGTAGCGGCAAGAGCGATTGCTAAGAAGGCGGTCGTGCAGGAGCTACGTGAGGCTGGCGTTAGAATAGCCCTAACTCCACCACGCGTGATTAATGAGAAGGCCGCAGCTTACATCGCCACTCACCCCGAAATCTGGGCACAAGCCCTGGAACGGGCGAGGAAGATTGAGCAGATGGAGGAAGCGCGGAAGGCGGCGAGACGTCGGTCTCTAAGAAGGGGATAGCCAAGGATTAGTCTTCATAAATTCGCGTCTGAGCGTGGCCCAATTTGCGCTGTGTAGAAATCCGTTCTCCTCGAAATTGTCGTTGAAAAACCAGAGCGCCACCGTCTCACGACTGCGACGGTTTCCCTCTTCCATTTCCTCGGCTGTCGGCATTGGTGGGTCGATATCGGTGAATGTGATCATGTCGGGGATATAGGGATGGCCCACCGTCATTTCACGACCGACGATAAGTCTGGAAGGGTCGCCTCATCTCGCTCGCAGACACCAATTCCTCATGCTCAATCGTCTTAGGCGAGTTGAGCATGGGCGGGTTTTGACTGCGCTCTATGCACCGTTCGAGGGCTTCCGCAAAACTCTTGCCGTCCATTGTCGCGATAGCAGTGGCGCTGAGTTTCGGATTTTCAAAAGGCAAACACTCAATCGCCGCTCGCATTCTGGTCGGCAATGCCACCTCCTCATTTCGATAAACCTCCTGCAACAACTCCAGTGCCTTTACCTCACCATTCATCTTCCATCTCTCTTAGTAGTGTTACTACACTGGTCACAGGTGTCACAGGTGTCACAGTAAAAGTACTAAACTATATACCGGTGAAATAGTAAAAGCGTCCGACCAGTGACCCGTGACCACCGTGACCGACCAAAAACGCATGTTCTCCTCCCAGAACCACTATCTGGCCCTTGGGCTTGGACACTAGAGGTCCGGAAGGGTCTCCCCTCCATCATCTATCACCATGTCATGTCTCTTCTGGTTGAGGTTTGACGTAAGCGCGACAGGTTCTCTTGCCGACTTTGATTGGGTGTTGCGCCAACCGCCAACCTAGAGTGCGCATAACGTCGGCGAGGCGTTTGGTGTCGCGTTGGCCGCGCCTACTCTCTTCGATGCACAACACGTTGCCGAGGAGGTAGGCGGTAGAGACGCGGAATTCTGGCGCGCAGTTCTTGTCAGCGTCCTTTGAGGAGAATGAGCCTTCCATGTTGGCGCGTTTAGCTTCGAGGATGGAGAGAGCGGAGGAGATTGGTTCAAGCCAAGCATCGATTTCCATTCGGGCTTGCTGTTCGATTGCAGCAGCGCCCCACAACCCTTCGGGGATAACCAATCCCTCGCCGGTTGCTTCAGCAACAACAGCCTCGGCCCAGAGTTGGTCACGGTCGCGTTGCAGCGCAGAGAGATCAATCCGCCCGTGACACTTGACCGGCCACCAACGCCGGTTGCCGGTAGCGTCACGAAGGTAGGTGTCATCGTTGATAGTCCCGACGAAAATACCGCGACGTGGCCGGTCAACTACTGTTCGGCCAAATGCAGGGCGGGCTTTGTCGTGAGTGCGAGAGAGGAAGGTCTTCATCCAAGACATTTCAACTTTGCTGAGCCCTTGAAGTTCGCCGATCTCGTAGAGCCAAACGCCTTGGACACTCTCTTGTTGCTCCCTCAAATCAACGCCGATGATTGCTTTGTCGGAATAGAAATCAGCGCCAGCGAGGATCAGGACCAGCGTTGATTTGCCAATCCCCTGCTCCCCTTCCAACACGAGGATGTAATCGAACTTGCAGCCTGGTTGTCGGGCTCGGCGGACTGCGGCGATTAGCGTCTTGCGTCCAAATGCTCGGTTGAGCGGAGTGTCGTCGGCCTTAGCGTAAGTGATCAGCCAACGGTCAAGCCGGGGTTTGGCGTCCCATCTGAGACCGTTAAGATAATCGAGCAATGGGTCGAAGGAGTGATCAACACAGCGGGCGCGAAGGGCGTCAAACGTCCCATTGCCTTTTGGATCGAAGCCAAACTCATCGAGGATTAACTGGCGAAGTTTCAACGTGACATTATCGAGGTCCTCAAATCCATCGCCGCCAAGCCAAGCGTGTTGGCCCATAATGACGGGTTTGTTGATGGAAGAGGTCGAACCCACAATCAAACTCCATTAGGTCCAGCGCTATTCTGGCGTTCTCAAAGCTATTCTGGTTGAAAGGGTTTTTGGCGGGGTTGAACCGAACCATCGCTTGGCGTTTTACCCGCGCCGGAACCTTCCGTGGCTTGTGCTCAGGCGAACTGTCAACTTTAGATTGTGTCGCGGACAAAATAAAATCCGCCTCTTCTGCCTCTTCCGCTTTTCTCTTTGCTAAGTGGTTGTCGATGATCCAGCTCTTTGCAGATGGTTCGGGTAAGGCCATCTTCACTAGTGCGTCGTAGCGTCGATAGACTGGCGCAGGTTTAGGTTCGATTTGTTTAGGCTCAGTCTTCGCCAGATTAGATTTCTCGGCTCTCGCCAGCTTAACCCGCCCCATCGCGTCGAGCCAAAGCTGGCCAACTTCTTCTTTATTGTAACCGAGCTTTTCTGCTTGATGGCGATGCACAGTTTCGAGGTATGGGCCTCCGTTGTTTTCGTAGGCGACAATGGCGGATGTGACTAACTGTGCAAACTCCGGTTCGGTTAGTTTTCTTTGAGCTTCAGTCATCTCATCTTCCCCCACAGTTGATCTTCAGGAGAAACGTGCAAGTTATGGTCACTATCGTCGCGCCCAACAGTGACGCTCCTCTGATGGTAAGGGAGGGACACGATCTCCTGCTGAACACGTTCGACTGATTGCTGCCATTGGACCAAGTTGTGCCAAGCTGAGCCCTCGGCGTTGTATTCGGCGAGTTCTTTCGCCATACGCTTCTGACGACGCCCTTCCATCGTCTCGCCTTCCAGGCGGTCGGCTAGTGCGTTGTTGCCCCGAGTGGCAGCATCGATGATCGCGTCGGTGGGTTGGTTCGCGCCAGAGAAACGCTCCTCCGCTTTCTGCGCTGGTGAGGGTTTTGGTGGCGGAGATTTGGGCCGACAGGCCGCTAAGGCGCGTCGGTAGATTTCGTCTTGTTGCTCTTTGGTTAGCATTGATTAGCTCCTTCTCTCCTTCCAACAATCGAGCGTTTTCCAGTGCGCGATAGCATCGAAGAAGTGCAAGGCGCTCTCGCTCATCCGGCCCTCATCCTGCGGATAGCTTCTTCGCGTCGCTTACCGCTTGTTCTGCTCGCTCTTTCAAGTTTGAGTTGAACAAGAGCAAGCCAACAAACTTCTCTATCTGGTCGCGATCTGCTCGATCGATGTCAGTGAACGATCCGAACTCCGAAAGTCGGTCGGTGAAATCATGCCTGCCATGTAATCGCGGGCACATTGGAGTAGAGGCTCCATCCCTTTCTCCTTTCAGCGTCCTTGGCCCAAACCATTCTTGATCGGGGTTGGAGTGCTCCATCCCGATTTGTTGGTTGAGCCAACAAGGCCAGCACTCCCATGAACGTTCGAGACAGTTTGCGAAGTGGGAATAGCGCCTTCAGAAGTCGGGCCTAGGGGTGCCCCGCGATGGTCGCGCACGAGGGTTTGAGGGTCGGGACATGCGGCTGCCATTTCGCGGAGTTGGTCGCGAGTGTAGAACGACTTTGCTTGGTCCAAATCGCGAGCGTCTGCGATCTGGCGCATCCTGTCTCGCCATTTGCTCTCTGCTGCTCGGTCGATTGGCGTGGGTTGTGATGCCTTGAGCGCCGCGATCTCGGCCTCCAACGCAGCGATTTGTTTGTCGGTCATCTAAACCACTCCCCTCTTATTGCCCTGAATGTCGCCTTCTCCAGCGTTCGGTGTCCCGTGCTGACGAGCAGAACCGGGATTGTGGATGTTGGTATGGGTGCGCGTCGGGCCTGTGCCATGAACAGCATGGTGATCGGCCTCTTCGCCACCAGAGTTACGGAGACGATTGGCGATGCGAGCTTCGGGTGTAGCGCCTGCATGATGCGAGCGGTCGTACTTCACTTCTTGGGACATGACTTAACTCCTTTTGCTATCGGGTCCGAACTGGGAAAGGATGTCGGTTGATTTCGCTGGTGCATTGCCGGTAGCGGGAGCGCCGTGTTGATCTTGCGTCCCGCAGTGGTAGGTCGTGCGCCCGCCGCCAACGCCAACAGCTTTCACGTTATCTGTAGGGCCGATCGGGCCTGAGTAACCTTTGCCTCGGACCAAATCTTCTCCTCTGTAACCCGTGCTCCCGGGCTTACGTGTCGCGTGGTCCCCAAGCATATTTCCAAGCTGATGGACGGCACTTGGATTGATAGCGCGGGGTCGAGGCTCCGCTTTTGGTGCGCTGCGATGTGTGACTTTATTGCTTCCAATTCCGCCCGCTGGCCTATGCCCGCTACTTCGCATTCCACTGTTCCTAGCCATTTCACTTACTCCTCTCTTCAGGTTGCAAAACTCGGTTGATGACTTCCTTCACAACATCAGCGCCGTCTTTTTCGAGGTAGCCATTGGCTTCGCACGCGAGCCAGAGCAGCTTCGAAGCGACTTCACGATTGAGATCACCAGCGCCGATGAATTGGCTAAACTGCCAAGCGGTGTAATTGAGCCCGTCGTTGCGATGATCTGTCTTCTCGGCAAGGTTCTTCCGGAGGCCACGCACGCGACGCTGCGTCTGGCGCGAAGCCGAAGGCATCCCACGAAGGATCAGCAGATAAATCTCTCTGGGGACTTGGCGGTCATCATCGTGAAGGTCGGGCTTATGCACTTGGCCTTGAAGATCGGCCTTGTTCACCTGTGGCCCGGAAGAGCCCCCTCCATGATCCTCATCCTGATCCTCATTGTGGGAATGGATAGGTTTGGGTGCGGTCACCAATGCCTTCAACCAATCCGGTGCTTCGGCAATCTCAGCCCGATTAAGCCAAGTGCGCCCAGGCGCAGGCGGCACGACCACTAGCTTGCCGCTCGAAAACCATTCAACGCTGCCATCGGCGCTGAGCTTGCGGTTACGCCCGCCGACTACATGACGGAAATAGAAGTGGCGACCGTTGCGTGGGGTCTGCGCGCATAGCGTCGGGGGTAGTGCGGGGAGGTCAGCTAATGCAGCGAAGCCATCCATACCCACACCCCCATAGAGATGAGGGGGGTCTTCCCGGACCACTGGTGTACGAGCCCCAATCTCGCGTTCTGGTGTTCGAGCCCGAATATCAACATCAAGCACATCTATCCCGCTCACTTTCCCAGTAGCGAGACCACAGCCGTCTGCGTTGCGCCAGCGCATCTGTGCGAGCATGGTGAGATTGGAGGTCGCGGAGTAGACGCCACGTGCAGTGAGCGGTTGGCGAGATCGGACGGGAAAGACAGCGAGGCCTTGGGAGGCGAGGCGCCTTGCGACGATGTAAGGGACGCGAGCGTCGGCGGTGGCGGTGAGGTCGATCATCTGCTCTCCACCGGACTTAGATTTGCGCCGAGCCCAGTCAGTTGGAATTGCCTTGTCCCGGGCACGGGAGACCAGAAAGTCACGGGAAGTGGAACGTCTTTCCCGTAGTAAACAGTCCGCACCAAATCGAGCACTCTCGGGCCAGCGGCATAGAAGGCGGCCACTCCCGCAGGGTCGAGAGGTTCGACGTCTGGCGTGGGCACCCAATCCGCTGGCAGATTTCCAGACGCAGAGACATCTTGGGTTAGTTGAATGCTGCCCGCCTCAAGCAAAATTCCGTTTACGTAGTGGTTAGTGAGCAGCCTGTATGAAGCTATGACTGCCTCCCCTCGAGTTTGATTCCTCTTCGCGCCAACGCCTTCCAAAACGCAGAGCCAGAATGGGGCTCGACGCTATTCCAAAGGCGTGCAACCTCTTGCTGATCCGATCCACTCCAAGCGGTGAAGTCCTTCAGCGAAATCCCAACAAACTTGCAAGCCATGAGGAACATAAACCACTCACCCAACTGCCCCCGCCAATCTTGGGCATTCATGTGACGTAATGCTGCGGTGAGCTCGGCTTTGACTTGGCGCAGCTCATCATCTTCCCCGCCGAGTAGATGCGCAGGGTAGACTTTTTGTTGTGCGTGCTGCGCCTCAGGGTCGAGCGGGGTTGCGTTGAGGGGGATCAAACCCTGAGCCAGTTCGCGGTCTTGTGGATTTGAGAAATCGAACACCCTTCCGACAGGGGCAAGATAAGCCCCGCCCGAAAGCGGCCAACCCTGACCTGTTATTCTGAAGCGCATCACCCCCGCCTTTCTCTTATTCTCGCATTCAACTCCCGCAGATTGCGGAGGAGACTTTCGCGGTAAGGATTGGTTGGTGTGGGCTTTGGTCTGGGATACATCGCTTCGGCCAAACTCCCATGAACGGGTTCTCTCCGTTCAACCTCGTCCGATTGTTTAGTGAGGTGGCCGTAGAGAGCTTCGGCTAAAGTTGGCTCACGCTTCATTTGCCATTGCCTCCTCATCCTCTTCGTCAAGGAATTCTGCATGCCATCTGCCGTACCCGATCGACCAAAGAGCCTCGCGATAACGCTCAGGGAGTTTTTGAAACTCGCGATAACATTCACGGAGACTTAAGAGCATGCGGTGTTTCTGTTCGACAGTAGCGTCACCATAAAACACCCACTCACAAAACGACGACCTCGACCAAATAGCGATCAGGATGTCGAGCGGTAGCTTTTGCTGAACCAGCGACATATCGATCTGAGTTATTCGCTCATCCATGATCGGGACCCTGCGGATTAGGTCTTGGCGTTTCAGGAACGCCGCATGGATCACCTCCTCTAGTTCGTCCTCGCATACCGCTTGCATGTCCTTAGCTCGCTTTCTCAGTTCGATGATCTCTGCCATCTCATGCCCTCCGGTACGCGTGAGAAGAACCCAACCCTACCGTCAAGGGAGCTTGAGCAGGCGCAGGGTTGGGCGCTGCCTTGGCCGAAGGAGGTGTGGACGGCTCAAGGGAGCTAGCTTTTAGCTCGTGTGGTTCGGGTTCAAGCGCAGGATTGTCGTAAGGCGATAAGGGAGGTTCGAGCAGTTGCGAGCCTGGATCAGTCGTCCAATTAGGCCCGGCGGGATACTGCGACGCTGGTGAGACGCTTGAGCCGATTATGGTCGGGGCGCTTATCGCTGCGAAACGACCGCGAGCTTCCGCTGCTTCGCTCTGCGCGAATTGGCTGAAGCTTGAGCATTGCTCGCGCAGATCATTCTCCAGCAGATTGAGTTCTCGCGCCAGCGCCTGCATGTCCCTGATTGCTTCGCCAATTTGCGGATCACACGCGAGCCATTCGATATCGTCTTGCGTTATCTTGTCGGCGTACTCGCGAAGTTTGGCCGTCGCTTTCGTCCATGTCGAAGATCGCCACGCCTAGAAATCGTTCAGCGGTGCTTGCTTCGGGGTTTGAGAATGAAATCCAGAAAGTTGTCATCTTGCCTTCTCCCTTTGCTTACCCAACTGCGAGTTTGCGTATCTTTTCTGAAAGTTCGGGATGCTTCGCCCTTCGTGCCCTTCGCTCCTCCTCTCGCTCTGCCACTAAGTCGGTGAACTCTGCGAAATCCTGATCGAGCAGACGCTTCACTGCTGCGGGGCCGTAGAGGTTCATTTGCGATTTGACCTGCTTACGTTCCCGTAGAAGCGCTGGTGTTTGCTCGGGCGTGGCGTCTTTCAGCCTTGCCATTAGCTCCCGGTCACGGGCTAAAAGCCCTTCAACTCGGTCTTCGCGTTTCATTTCCTTGTCTCCAGGTTCAATTTCCGATTGAACCAAAACAGTATACACCCTGGACTTGCGAAAGGCAACCATTTTGTTTGTACTATCAACGACTTACCTCCGCTGGACATGAGGCCAGACCCACCGCGTAGGCACTGCCCTCGTGTCCAGGGAAAATAAAGTTTCGCGTGGGAGTTGTGGCCTACGGGGCAGGGCAAGGGCACTTTGCGGGAGAAATCCGCTTCGCTGGAGTTCTGGCCCCTGCCCCTTCGCTACGGCACTTGCTTAGCCCTAGGCCTCTGTGCGCTCTCGATATCCTCGACGGTGTCGCTTAGCGCGCCGATGGTGCGATCAGCGCAGCCTTTAGCTTGGTCGTAGTCGAGATCGAGCAGCGCGCGGATTAGGTCAGTTTCGATCTTGGTGTAATGGTCCGCCGCTGTCGGCTCGGGTCTCCGCTCTTTCTCAGTTTCTGGCGTGATCGTCTTTGGTGGCGCAAGCAAACGCTGTGCCGTGGTGACGTTCAAATCTGCCAAGTTGGCAGTTTTGCCAAACCGCGCTTCGATCTCTGGTCGTTGTTCAGCAAGCTTCATGTATCGCCGCGCGCTTCTGTATGGCAGCGTGGTGTTGGAGGTGAGCCACTTCTCGAATTTGCCATGACCAACACGCTTCTTAGCTTCGCCCAGGAGTTCGCCAATCTCGATGGCGCGCGCGACGCTCATGCGAAAGCTGGTGAGCATCGCTGACATTCGTTCGTTGATCGCCTTGGCGAGGTCGGGGATCGAGAGCGTTGAAGGCGCAGACGATGTTGTTGCTGGCAAGGGCGGTGCTTTAACGTCCATCGCCGTAATCTCCTTCCGAAGTTGATCCGACAATCCGAGAAGCGAGCCACGCCTCAACATCGCTCTGCCGATAGCGCACACTGCGGCCCATGCGAGCGAACTTGGGGCCAGTGCCTTGTCCGCGTAGCCTTTCCAAAGTCCGCTCGCTAAGGCGCAAGAGTTCTGCGCACTGCCTCTGTGTGAGAAGCGGTTGCATCACGTCCTCGAATTGTCGGGGGTCAGGCGTCAGTGCCTGACTTGGCGCGACCTTAAGCGCGAGCCGCTAAACGCTCACGCACTATAAATAGGGAATTATTTCTCGCTACTGCGACAAGCAGTTACGGCCTTCCGCACAGTCGCCTCAGTCGTCTTCAGGATATTAGCGGCTTTCCGAAATGCATCCTCAGATGAAAGGCTCTCTCTAAGCTCTTCATAGAGCCGCGCCGCCATCAAATCGCGTACAGACTTGCCTTGCTGCTCCGGTCTGCCACGGGGGCGTCGCTTCGTTATTCGGCCTTTGGCAATCACCAAGCCTTCATCAATCATGAGCGCCAAGTAGTAGAGAACTACTGTATTAACTGGCTGGCCTTCTTTGATCGCAGCTGCAAGTGGCCGCAGATCGCCGCCATACATGCTTCCCATGATTGTGAAGAAGCGCTCCGTCTTTGGATCAAAGCTATTCACTTCGTGCGCTCCTCAACCCAATCAGCCCAACGCTGAAGCGCACTACGCATCTCGTCGGCGTACTTGGCGCGATTATAAATCCCAGCCACTCCTGCTTTGTGACCAGAGACGTGATTTAGGACCGCTTCCGTGATCCACGGTTGCACGCCAAGCTCGGCCATTCCGGTTGCGCAAGTTCGTCTGAGGTCGTGCAATCTCCACGGCTGAATTTTCGCCCGTTGGTCTAGTCGTTCCTTCGGCAGAACCCAATGCTTAATGCTGAATACAAACTCACCACTCCGCTTAATGCCACCAAGCAAGGCTAAGGCTTGACTTGACAATGGCAGCGTATGCTCACGCCCGTTCTTAGTACGCTCAGCAGGCAACACAATCACTGCATCCTTAAGATTGACCTCCCGCCAAGATAGGTCGCCAATCTCACTCTTGCGCTGGCCAGTGAGAAGCAACAGGCGAAGACAGAGAGAGAAATCATCATCGCCAAGAGCGGCCCAAAGAGCCCGGATTTCATCGTTGGTCAGCACACGATCCCGGCTTGCGCCTTCATCAGCTCTGCCGGTGCCGGTTACGATGTTGTGTTCGACTAGCCCTTCTTGCACAGCCCAAGTCCACAACGAGCTAAGCGAAGCGCGAACCCTGTTGCGAGAAACGGCTCCACAGTCCCGCTCCACATCAGCCAAGACTTGTGCAACATCGCGCCGGGTGATTGCCGTCAGGATAAGCGGAGCTAGTGGCGCTGAATGCTTGCGCAGATGGCGCTGGACTTCCACGAAACTCCTCGCTTTTAGCTTCGCCTGTTGGCGTGCAAGGTAACGATCTGCGATTACGCTGAACGTATCGTCGCCCTTGGCCTTGGCGGCGGGATCAACGCCAGTGGCAACAATCCCAAGTAGGCGCTGACATTCTCGCCTTGCTGTTTCCGGCGTCCACTGCCCATGCGGCCCGATTGTCAGAAAGCGTTGCTTGCCACCAATTCGGTAACGGCAGATGTAGAAGGGGTGGCGAAGTTGGCGGCGAACGCCAAAGCCAATCAGCGCAGTGTCCCAAATCAGCGATCCTGGCGCGAGCTGGTCAACGGTCTGCTTGCTAATTTTGGCGAGCATCACCCCTCCAATTAACCAAAACTGTTGAAAAGTAGTAAGCGAATTAGCAAGCATTAGCAAGCGAAAAGCTGACGCTTGATGTCGGTTGCTGGCGGCGGAAGGCGGTCAAGTTGTTGCGATGGAATGGGCCTAACTACGCTGAAGTGCCGATGGCGATGGGGTTGGCCTAACGCTCATGGATCAGTTTTATTAACAGTTGAGGCCCGGAGCGGGCGAGGCCGTTCACATGCCGTTAATGTCGGCCGGCCTTAAAATTCCGCCGGACTCGTGCGCTTTGGAGATTTGTATTGGTCGACCATTCGGCGCTGTTGCTGGGGGTCGGGTGTCGGGGCTGGGAATGAGCAAGGCCGGGGCAGCTTTGTTGGCGGCGGCGCTCGCGGCAGCGAGCACTGTAGCGCTGTGCTTTGACGTGGCTTACTTTGACTTGGCTTCAGCGCAGGACGCGCCTGCCCAAGCCGCCGCTAGCCAAGCCGCCGCTCCCCAATCTGCGGCTCAGATTGCAAACCAAGCCGCCGATCCGCAACCCGCTCAAAACACGGCCGGCCAAGCCCCAAACTGTCCCGGGCATCCGGACGCCCTTGGCACGAGCCGGGTGCTGGCGCTCGATCCCGCCAAATATCCGCGAATCGGCCGCATGCAATATCCCGACTCGCTTCCGCTCAACGACAAGGAAGTCGTGCTGACCTTCGATGACGGTCCACTGCCTCCCCATTCGAACCAAATCCTCGACATCCTTGCTGCGCAATGCGTGAAGGCCACCTACTTCCTCGTCGGTGAAATGGCCCGCGCTTTCCCGGCGACGGTGCGCCGCATCTACGAGGAAGGTCACACCATCGGCACCCATAGCGAGGATCACCCGACCCGGTTCGGCCAATTGCCGGTCGAGAAAATGCGTCAAGAGATCGACTGGGGCATTTCTGACGTCAGCGCGGCATTGGGCGATCCGAAATATCTGGCGCCGTTCTTCCGCATTCCCGGTCTGGCGCGATCGGACGTGGTTGAGAGCGAGCTCGCGGCCCGCGGCCTGATCGTTTTTTCCTCCGACACCGTTGCCGATGATTGGCATCACCGCATCGGCGCGAAGGGGATCATTGCCGCGGCGATGCAGCGGCTCGAAGCACACGGCAAAGGCATTCTGCTCCTTCACGACATCCATCCAAAGACGGTGGCAGCCCTGCCGGGTCTCCTCAAGGAGCTTAAGGACAAAGGCTTCCACATCGTGCAAATGGTGCCGGCCGCCTCCTACGTGATCGCCATGGCGAATAAGCCAAGATCGAAACTGGCGGCCTCCGCATTTTCCGGCGAGCCGATGATCAGCGATGACGCCGACCGCGGCGCGGCGCCCCGATGGCCGCAGACTGTCGCCAACAGTGCCGCAAAAGATACGGCGCTGCCGGTCCCGGACGCGGCAGCGTTCGAGCCCGACACGGTGCAGAACGAAGATGTTGGCGATGTGCAATGGCCCGTCCAAGCGCAG
The DNA here is from genome assembly GCA_963816295.1 of uncultured Alphaproteobacteria bacterium. Taxonomy (GTDB): domain Bacteria; phylum Pseudomonadota; class Alphaproteobacteria; order Rhizobiales; family Xanthobacteraceae; genus BOG-931. The sequence goes on from CAWFJS010000004.1 coordinate 158,786, forward strand.
GTCATGACGCCTCCCGCCGTCAAGACCAAAGCTTCCCGCAAGCACAAATTCGCGCGATCGTCAGAAAAACGAAAGCAGCGCGTTGCCGCCGGCGGCAATGGGCACGCGCAGCCGGAGCGGGCGCACCGAGCCCGGCACGAGCGCGTCCACGCCGGCACCGATGGTCATCATGTCGACAGTAGCGTCACGGCGCGGGTGAAGGCGTTCGCTGCCATGTTCACGCCGGCGCAAGCGGCGGCGCATTAAAGCTCACCAAAACACAGGGATGGATATTAGGAAATGTCAGGTGATTACTCGGCTTTTATTTTTACTCGGCTTTGATGTTCGCAAATTTGATCACCTTGGCCCATTTTTCGGTGTCATCGGCAATGCGTTTTCCGAATTCGGCGGGCGTCATCGACAGCGGCTCGACGCCCAAGCTGATAAGGCGCGCCTTCATGGCGGGATCCAGTACAATGGCGTTAATCCCTTTGTTGAGCTTTTCGATGATTACGAAGGGCGTTCCCCTGGGGGCGCCAATGCCATTCCAACCAGTTGCATCATAGCCTGATAGAAATTCACTCAGGGCCGGGATGTCAGGCAGAAGCTCGGCCCGCTTTGCAGTGGTTACAGCAAGCGGGCGTAGCCGGGCGTCTTTGATGTACTCGATCACATTCGTTATTGGAACGAACGCGACTTGCACCTGTCCGCTGAGGAGATCGGCTGTAAAATTAACGCTATACGGCACGTGAACCAAGTTTACGCCGGCCATCATCTTGAAAAGTTCACCCATGAGGTGGGACGCAAGCCCGGTGCCCTGTGACGCAAAGTTGATGTTGCCAGGATTGGCCCTGGCATAAGCGATGAACTCGGGAACGGTTTTGGTCAGTTTAGGATTGACCACCATGACGAAGGGGCCAAGGCCAATCATCGCGACCGGAGCAATGTCGCGGACGAAGTTGAAACTGAGATTTGAATAGAGCGTCGCGTTGATGGCACCTGACGATACGGCAAGAAGGAGTGTGTAGCCGTCGGGAGGCGCCCTAACGACGATTTCGGCGCCGATATTGCTGCCAGCGCCCGGCCGGTTCTCGATGATGAATTGCTGACCGAGCCGCTCCGACAACGCCTGGCCGATAACCCGCGCGACGATGTCGGGCGCAACCCCAGCAGGAAAACCGACAATGATCCGCGCCGGCCGTGTCGGATAGGCTTGCGCCCAGACATGGCGCGCAGCGGACGGCAGCGTGACAGCGACCGCGGCCAGATGGAGAAATTTGCGGCGGCGAAGCTTCATGGGTTTGCCCGACACCTTTAATACCCCCTTCTGCAACGCGTGGCAGGTGCCGTCTAGGGTACTAGCCGCGTCAGCCGCGCTGTGAGAATATTTCAGACCTCATTTTCTTGAACCATTAATTCATGCAGGCACGCATCGGGGATTCGGTACGTCGCAAGGAGGACTTGCGCCTCGTCACGGGTCGCGGTTGTTACAGTGACGATTTCAATTTTCCGGGACAGGTCTATGCCGCTGTGCTGCGGGCACCACATGCGCATGCACTAATCCGCGGCATCGATACGATACCGGCGCGCCGAATGCCCGGCGTGATTGCAGTACTGACCGGCGAGGATGCCCGTGCCGACGGGCTCAACGCCATCCCCCATCTCGCTACGCCCGGGGCGCCGCCGGACATCGTCCTCCACAACCGCGACGGCTCGCCAGTACCGGTCGCGCCACATCACGTACTGCCCATCGACCGTGTTCGTCATGTCGGCACCGCCGTCGCCTTCGTCATCGCCGAGACGCTTACTGCGGCGAAGGACGCTGCCGAACGCATCGTCGTCGATTACGACGTGTTGCCAGCGGTGACCGACGCAAATGCCGCGCTCGCGCCCGACGCGCCACGGCTTTACGAAGATATCCGGAATGTCGTGATCGACGCTGAGGTCGGCGACGCCGCAGCCGTCGACCGCGCGTTCGAAAAGGCCGCTCACGTTACGCGGCTCGATACCTGGATCAATCGCGTCACCGGTGTGCCGATAGAGCCACGCGCCGCCGTCGGCATTTATGACCACACGAGCGGACGCTACACTCTCTATGCCGGTTCTGGCGGCATCGTGCGCCAGAAGCGTGAACTCGCGCACATTCTCGGCGTACCCAAGGAAGCCGTGCGCGTCATCGCTCGAGAGATCGGCGGCAACTTTGGCACGCGCAACAGCTTCTTTCCCGAATTCGCGCTGGTGGCCTGGGGCTCCAAGCGCGTCGGACGGCCAATTAAATGGACAGCTGAACGGCACGAAGCGTTCCTCAGCGATTATATGGGCCGCGATCTCACAGTCTCCGCCGAACTCGCGCTTGATGCCGTCGGCCGCTTTCTTGCCTTGCGCACTTCTAATCTCAGTAATATCGGCGCTCACTCGGGGTCCTACGTTCCGCTCGTCAAAGGTGTCGGCCTGGTGACCGCCGGCTATCGCATTCCTTTATCGCATGTGCGAGCGCGCGCCGTGCTCTCAAACACGGTCCCGACAATTCCCTACCGTAGTGCCGGCCGGCCGGAAGTCATTTACGTAATCGAGCGGCTCATCGACAAAGCGGCCCTTGAGCACGGCTTCGACCGCGTCGCGCTTAGACGGCGCAATCTTATTCCGCCGTCGGCCTTTCCCTACAAGAATGCGCAAGGCATTACTTACGACAATGGCACGTATCGCGCAGTGATGGAGCGCGCAATGGAGCTCGGGGATTGGAAAGGCATCAAGCGGCGGCGCATCGAAGCACGCAAACGCAAGCGGCTGCGCGGCATCGGGCTCTGCTGCTACCTCGAAACGACCGGCGGTTATCCGCGCGAACGCGCTGACATCAAGGTGGCGCCCAACGGCAGGGTTGATGTCGTGGTCGGTACGCTTTCCAGTGGACAAAGCCACGAGACGACGTTCGCGCAGTGTGTGGCGGAGTGGCTCGGCGTGCCGTTCGACGACGTATACGTGTTTGAAAACGACACCGACATCGTCAAGGAGGGTGGCGGCTCGCACTCCGCCCGATCGATGCGGTTCGCCGGCATCGTCATGGGCAAAGCCACTGACGCCATTATCGAGAAGGGTAAGAAAATCGCGGCCCATATGCTCGAAACCGCCGAAGATGACATCGTATTTGCTGGCGGTCGCTACACTGTGCAAGGCACCGATCGTTCGCTCGGAATTTTCGACGTCGCGGCAGCGGCGGCAAACGGCAAAGGCATGCCGGAAAATTTGCGCGGAGCGCTTGAGGCAAGTTGCGACGAAACCATCCTGCAGCTTGGTTTTCCCTACGGCGCACATGTCTGCGAGGTCGAAATCGATCGCGAGACCGGCGCCCTCGAACTGGTTCGCTATGCGGCGGTCGACGACGTCGGCCGAGCCATCAACCCCCTCATCGTCGATGGCCAGACCCATGGCGGCGCCGCTCAGGGAATCGGCCAAGCACTTTGGGAGCTGTGCGCCTACGATGCGCAGGGGCAATTATTGTCCGGTTCGTTCATGGATTACGCCATGCCCCGCGCTGACCTTTTGCCATCGTTCACCACCGCTATCAGCGAGGTGCCGACACCGGCAAATCGGCTGGGCGTGCGCGGCGCCGGTGAAGGCGGCACTACCGGCGCGCTCGGCGCGGTCGCCAATGCAGTGGTCGACGCGCTCGCCGAATTCGGCGTCAGCCAGATCGATATGCCGTTGACTCCGGAGAAAATCTGGCGGGCAATTCACACCGCAAGGAAAGATGTCCCCCTCAATTCATCCGGCGAGACGCGCGAGAAGCGTCTGCGGCACGTCTCGCAGTTCAAGATGTAAAGTGGCCACGATGCTCAACGCAACCACTACCCTCGACTTTGACAAATACCGCTTGCGCAGTTTTGTCGACCGCCTGATTGAACTCGGCGAGGTGGACGTTCACCACGAACCGGTGCCGCTGACCGAACTTAGCGCCATCATCGAACACACGCACAAGGCCGTGCTGTTCAAGAACGCAGGGCCAGAGCGAGTCGAAATGGTCGCCAAGACCGCAGGCAGCCGCAAGCGCATCGCTGCCGCCTTCGAGACCAGCGAGGACAAGCTCTACGACGAATATTTCAAACGGCTGACAAATCCCCAGCCACTGGTCGAGGTGCCGTCTGCCGAGGCCCCGGTGCACGCAATTCAGGTCACCGGCAAGGACGTCGATCTTACCAAGTTGCCGTTCCATCCACAGCACGCGTTCGACGGCAGCTGCTATCTGAGTTCAGCGATCGATTATACGATCGATCCGGCGACCGGCCGGAGGAACGTCGGCTGCCGGAGGCTGAGTTTGCGCAACCGTTACCAAGCCGGCACCAATGTCACCGCCCCGTCTGACCTCAAGCGCATCTACACGGCTTGCGTGGCGCGCGGCCAAAAACTGCCGGTGACATTCACAGTCGGGGCACATCCGCTCGATTTCTTTGCCGCGACGACGCGGCAAGGCGGCGATGAGCTTGGCTTGGTCGCGAGGTTTCGCGCCGAACCGGCGCCAGTCGTCAAAAGCCTCACCAACGACATTTTGGTGCCGGCGGACGCCGAGTTGACGCTGGAGGGCTATCTCGACGAGCGCGGCTACGTCGAGCCAGAGGGGCCGTTCGGCGAATATATGGGCTATTACGGCGCGATTCACATGGATCCGGTATTTCACTGCACCGCGATCACCATGCGCTCTGACGTGCTGCACCACACGCTGTTGCACGGCTCCGCCTTCGTGCTCGATCAAACTGACAGCGCCAACATCACGGCGATACGCACGGAAGCTGAGGCAATGCGGATTCTCAAAACGTGCGTGCGCGAGCCGCGCGCCGTCTATTTGCGCGCGATCTCCGGCGGAGCCAATACGTTGCGCATCTCGATCAGACAACACGCATTCGGCGAGGCGCGAGCGGCGATCGCCGCGTTATTCGGTGGCATTATGCGGCTTAAACACGTCTACGTGTTCGATGAGGACATCGATATTCATGACGACCGGCAAGTGGACTGGGCGCTCGGCACGCGCTTTCAAGCCGATCAGGATCTGGTAGTCCTGCAAGGGATGCTGGGAATGACGATGGATCCCTCGCTGAACGGCCGCCGTACTGGCGCCAAATCCGGTTTCGATTGCACAAACCCGTTCGGCCGCGACGGGCAGATCCCGCTGACGCGATGCGCCGCCAGAACATTTAAAGGACCCGCACGTTATCAGAACGTCGAGCAGGCGCTCGCGGCGTCGCCGTTGTTCTATGCTGACATCGTCGAAGCCGTCGGCAGCCAAGATGGCCGCGAAGTCGCCTGCGCACTCGACGAACTGCGCCAAGCTGGCCGTCTCAGCCGGGACCGCGACGGCCGATATTATCTCGGTAAGGCGAAACCCGGATCAACCGGAATCGTCGGCGAACTCTACCGTGACCCGAACGAAGGTGCGTGAACGGCCGACCTTGTTGCGCAATCGCTTTGATGTTTGTTTAGTCGACGCCGAATTTCAGCCGCTACGTAGCGCATCGGTCGCGAGAGAAAGCGCAACTGAGCACGCCCTCGATTGGGTGAGGGCCACAAATAATTAAAGCCAGAGTCGGTGATGGTGCGGCTGAGAGGAAACACCCTCCAATTCCGCACCAAATTGATAACACTGAATAATTTTTCCAACGGTACGTCCGCTCTGAAGTGATCGCTGTAGTCGTGAAGTGCGGAAAACCCAACACTTCGGGTGTACTTATTGACGGCCCGAGGTCCGCTTGGGGCAAACCGGAACATTCGGCGAAGCTGTCGCAATTGCTGCCAATGGCTCGCGGCGCGGCAATCCTCGGGCTCATGGAGGTTACTCGGCAACACCGGTGTGCCTTCTTGTGCGTGCCGTTGGTCAATCTACTTATTCTCGCAACCAACAGCTGATCTACACTGTCTGTGAGAGGAACAACTCATGAATAATGACAATGTGGCCGCTGTTCGTAACGCCTATGCGGTTGCCGAACGGAAAGATCTGGAGGGCTGGATCAACCTGTTCACGCCCGATGGGGTGTTCGCCGACAATTCGGTGGGTGCGACCTACCGCGGTCGCGCCCTCGCCGACCCGGTCCGCAACTACGGCACGGCGTTTTCCAACGTGCACCGCGAGCTAAATCGCATCTATGTCGATGGCAATGTCGTCGTGGTGCAACTGGCTCTGCAGGGCACCCACGATGGCCCGCTGCAGCTTCCCTTTGGCGAGTTCCCTGCCACGGGTAAGCAAATGGACGCACCGTGCTGCGACGTGTTCGAACTCGAAGACGGCAAGATCAAACGCTTCGACTGCTACCCAGAGGGGTCGGTCATTTTTGCTCAGCTCGGGGTCTTGAAAAACCTCGACGCCGCTTTGCGTCACTGAGAACGTGTGCGTTGAACGTCCAAGATCGGCAACAGAACCATGGGTGATCGAATTATTGAACTTCTGTACCGGAACCTTCAGGAAGTCTTTGGCGAAGGTGACGCGGCCCGCCGCCGCGCCGCCATTGAGGACCTCTATGCCGAAGACTGCGTGCTGTACGTCCCGCCCGGTGTCTTTGTTGGACGCGACGCTCTGGACAAGTTCGCCGGAGACCTCCGCGCGACGCATCCACACTTCGTTTATACGCCCCATGGAGAGCCACAAGCCCTGCATAACGGGGGAATTCTGGCATGGGGCTCAGGCGCGAAAGGCGAGGCCCCAGACTACACCGGACTGGATGTCGTCATTGTTCGTGATGGCAAGATTGCTGCCCTCTACGTCTTTCTCAATCCCAAATTTGCATAGCGCGCACCCTCGCGGCTAACGGAATTGGCCGACAGGAGACGGTCAGAAGTCCAAGTTTGGCGATCGATTATGCACGCTGCGAGCATCCAGCCGGAGTTTAATGGTGCGGCCGAGAGGACTCGAACCTCCACGGGTTGCCCCGCTAGCACCTCAAGCTAGTGCGTCTACCAATTCCGCCACGGCCGCGTGTGGGGTGCTGCGCCCGGCCGCAGCCGGACACAGGCCGCGCGGATGTAACAGCTAGGCTGCGGCCGGACAAGGCCGCGCTTGGCTCTCCACTCATGGGGCCAAGCCGCTGTCGCGCCGGTGATTTCGGCGGTGAGCCAATACGCGATATTCTCCGCCTATAGCCATGAGAATCTTGCGCGACTAAGTCTACGTGACCATGAATGAGGCGGTACATACGCGCGACGGTGTGACCATTGGCCTTTTGCCCTCCGGCCGATCCCCACCGGTCGAGTGGCGCGTCAGCGACGGCTCAATCGCCTATGACCATGCGCTCGCGGCGATGGGGGCGCGCGCGGCCGCGATCGCACGCGGCGAGGCGCCGGAGCTCGTTTGGCTGTTGGAGCACCCTGCCCTCTATACCGCCGGCACCTCGGCGCGGCCTGCGGAATTAATCGAGGCGCGTTTTCCGGTGCACAGCGTCGGCCGCGGCGGTCAGTTCACCTATCACGGCCCCGGTCAGCGCGTTGGCTATGTCATGCTCGACCTCAAGCGCCGTGCGCCCGACGTGCGCCGCTTCGTCGCCACGCTGGAAGAATGGATCATTCGCGCGCTCGCCCGTTTCAACGTACGCGGCGAGCGGCGCGGCGACCGCGTCGGGGTATGGGTGCGCCGCCCCGACAAAGGGCAAGGCTTCGAGGACAAGATCGCCGCTATCGGAGTCCGCGTGCAGCACTGGGTGACGCTGCATGGCTTTGCGCTCAATGTCGCTCCCGATCTGTCGCATTTTGACGGCATCGTGCCGTGCGGCGTGTCCGACGCCCGCTATGGCGTCACCTCGCTCGCGGAGCTTGGCTGTGTGGCTTCACTTTCCGACGTGGACACGGCGCTCCGCACAGAATTCACGCCGCTATTCGGCGCAGTGGTGGAGGATCAGACGCTGCGCAGCACCGAGAACAATTCGTCGCCGCGGCGCAACGCGATTTCATCGGGCGTCGCTTCGCGCTGATCGATGGCGTCGACCTGCGCGCCGGGCGGGCCGCGCCGGCATTCCGCAATCATCGCGGCAACGTCATTCTCCGGTCCGCTGAACACCGCCTCAACCGAACCGTCGCGGCGATTACGCACCCAGCCTTCAAGACCGCGCTCAAGCGCGGTGACCTCCGTCCAAGCGCGATAGCCAACGCCTTGCACGCGGCCGCGAATGACAACATGCCGGTGCACCGTCACGCGAATTCTCCAAGGCTGCGATGCCCGGCGGCCAGCGGTTGCTTGGGCAGCCAGCGCCGCAGGGAAGCTACGTAGTCCGCCGGCAAGCCGCATTCGCGCGCGGCCGCCACCACGATTTCCATGTAGCCCGGCCGCGGTACGCCGCGCGGGCGCGCTCGCGCGACATAGACAAGAGCGCGCCGCCGCTTGCCGGCAGCGATGACCGGCAGCATTTCCGCTCGATAAAGGCCGGCCGCGATATTCTCCCACAAATCAAGCGTGATGCGATCGCGCGCCGTGAGCCGCCAGAGGAGCCCACGCACGCAGCCGCGGGGATGCGGCGCAACCGAAGCGTAGCCGTCCGCAGTGATGATGAAGCGGTAAGCGTCGAGACGCGCAACGCCAAGAGCGACAGCCTCCGGCGCATGCTTGCGCATCACCGCGCGATGCATGTTCGAGCCATAGGCGAAGTGCAGCATTGGGGCCGATCTTAACCCGGTCCGATCACGGCTGTGCCGCGCTTGTCCGCGTCGCGGTCCACAGCGTGAAAAACAAGGCGACAAGCACCGGCACAAAAGCGAACAGGGTCAGAATGACAACCACGATCCAGGTCAGGTCATATTGCATCGGACCGGTGAGCGTCATCACGATGTAAAGTAATAAAACGAGCTCGAGCGCGCCGGTCGCGCTGGCATTGCCTAATGAGCCGGCTTCCGAACCGGCAAAAAAGTTCGTCGCCAGGAGCAACAGCAGAACCAGCGAAAGCATGTAAAGGAGCGCAACCGCAATCGCCAAGCCCTCGCCGCGGCCGGCATCGTGGAGACGCTGGGCATGCAAGACGAACCACAGCCAAGTCAGCGCCACCTGCGCGGCGGCGAAGGCCCACAATCCGACACGTGCGGTCACGTCCGGCACCGTAAGCCAGTGCGACAGCGCACCCGCGACATAAACCGCGGCGATGGCTGCCAAGAACGGCTGCGGCCGCAGCCGGCCTTGCGGTGAGATGAGGGTTAAGGCTTGCATGCTCCCGTTCCCGCCACCTTGGCTGACGGCTTGAGCTTACGCAAACTCCATCACCACGGCGTCGACCGCGACGCTGTCACCTTGTTTTACGCGAATTTTTTTAATCACGCCGTCGCGCTCGGCACGCAAGACGTTTTCCATCTTCATGGCCTCGATAACGGCCAATGTTTCGCCGGTCTTGACCTCCTGGCCTTCGCTCACCGCAAGCGAGACCACAAGACCTGGCATCGGGCAGCGCACCGCCTTTTCGCTGCCGGAAAGCTTCTTCAGCGGCATCAGCCGGGCATAGGCGGCCTCACGTTCCGTATAAACGAAAGCCTTCACTTCGAAGCCCCGGTAGGCGAGTTCAAAGCCGTTGGGGATCATGCGCACATGCATGGCGATGCGCTGGTCGTCCATCGTGCCCGCCCACACCGGCATGCCGGGCACCCAGTCCGACGCCAGGATGTGCGGCGCACCATCCTCAAAGGTGACGACGATCGCGTCGTCTTGATGTCCGACGTCGGCTTGGATTTCATCCGGGCCAAGCCAAATCGCGCGGTGCCGCTCGCGCGTCACCGCCCTGTTCAACTGCCCCGATATTCTCCGTTTGCGCTCGCCGAGCACATGATCGATCGCAGCCGCGACTGCGGCGATAGCGTGCGCGACCTCGCCTTGCGGCGGCGTGCGTTCAAAACCGCGAGGATATTCCTCGGCGATGAAAGCCGTGCTCAGCTTGCCGGCGCGCCAGCGCGGATGCTGCATAACCGCGGCAAGGAATGGGATATTGTGGCGGATACCCTCGATGGTGAAGGCGTCAAGCGCCTCCGCCTGTGCGTCGATCGCCTCAAGCCGTGTTGCGGCGTGCGTGACGAGCTTGGCGATCATCGGATCGTAGTAGAGTGAAATTTCGCCACCCTCGATTACGCCGGTGTCGTTGCGTATTGTGATGCCATCGCGAACCTCCTCGGGCGGCGGGCGGTAGCGCACCAGCCGACCGACCGACGGTGCAAAATTGCGATAGGGATCCTCGGCATAAATCCGAGACTCCACCGCCCAACCCGACAATCTTATATCGCTCTGTTTGAGTTTGAGCGGCTCGCCAGCGGCGATGCGGATCATTTGTTCGACGAGGTCAATACCAGTGACAAGCTCGGTCACCGGATGTTCGACCTGCAACCGCGTGTTCATCTCCAGGAAATAAAAGCTGCGGTCCTGCCCGGCCACGAATTCGACCGTGCCGGCTGAGTCGTAGCCTACGGCTTTGGCCAGTGTGATGGCCTGATCGCCCATCCGCTTGCGCGTTGTGTCGTCCAGGAGCGGGCTCGGCGCCTCCTCGATGACTTTCTGATTGCGGCGCTGGATCGAGCATTCGCGTTCGCCGAGATAGATCACGTTGCCGTGCTTGTCACCGAGCACCTGGATTTCGACGTGTCGCGGATCGGTGATGAATTTTTCCAAAAAAACGCGATCGTCGCCGAAACTCGATTTCGCCTCCGAACGCGCGCGCGCAAAATTCTCCTTAACCTCCGCTTTGTTGAAGGCGATACGCATGCCCTTGCCGCCGCCTCCGGCCGAAGCCTTGATCATCACCGGAAAGCCAATCTGCTCGGCGATGGCGATGGCCTGCTTTTCGTCTTCGATCACGCCGAGATGGCCGGGAACGGTCGAGACTTTGGCGCGCGCCGCAGCTTTCTTTGACTCGATCTTGTCGCCCATCGCCGCGATCGCTTTGGCGTTTGGGCCGATAAAGACAATGCCGGATTTGGCCAGCGCCGCGGCGAATGCCGCCCGCTCGGAGAGGAATCCATAGCCGGGATGCACTGCCTCGGCTCCGCTTTGCCGGCAGGCGGCGACGATCTTTTCAATGTCGAGATAACTCTGCGCGGCAGGCGGCGGCCCGATTGCGATTGCCTCATCCGCCATCTCGACATGCAGCGCATCGCGATCTGCATCCGAATAGACCGCGACCGTCGCTATACCCATGCGCCGGGCGGTTTTGATGATGCGGCAGGCGATTTCGCCGCGATTGGCAATCAGGATTTGCTTGAACATGCCATTATGAATCCTGCGACTTTTGCTCAGTCGACGTGCACACTGGCTTTTTGGATAACGACCCGGTAAGTCGCCAGTTCGCGCTTGATCCGGGCGGCCAATTCGGCCGGCGACGACGGAATGGTCGACACGCCGCCGGCGGCAAAGCGGGCTTTCACGTCCGGCATGCTGAGAATTTCCACCACCTTCGCGGAGAGTTTTTCGATGATCGGCTGCGGCGTCGCTTTGGGCGCCACCAAGGCGGTCCAGTTCGAGACATTAATATTGCCCGCACCCTCTTGGGCCAGCGGCGGCCATTCTGGATTGAGCGGCGAACGTTCGCCGGTGCTTATACCCAAGATGCGAATTTTGCCGCTCGCCACATGCGGAGCCGCGGTCGAACTTGCAATGATGGCGAGCGGAATGTCGCCAGCGACTAAGGCTTGGACCGCGGGCGCGCCGCCCTTGTAGGGCACGTGCACGAATTTGGTGCCGGTGTTCAGCGAAATCGACTCCAGCATCAGATGATTAATACTGCCGTATCCAGGCGTGCCCATATTGAGCATACCGGGCTGCGCTTTCGCGGCGGCGATGACATCGGCGAAGGTCTTGTATGGCGCCTCGCCGTTGACCGCGAGCACCAGTGGTGCGTCGCTCACAGCGGAGACCGGTGCCAGATCGCGGTCGATGTCGTAAGGAACATTCTTGAACAGCGAAGGATTAATGGTGACATCGCCGGCGGTGACCATGACCAACGTGTAACCATCCGGCGCCGCCCGCGCGACGTCAGTGACCGCGATGAAGCCATTGCCGCCCGGCCGGTTCTCGACAATGACTTGCTGCCCCCAAGCTTCGGTCAGCTTGCCGGCGACAATGCGCGCGGCAATGTCCGAAATGCCGCCGGGCGAATAAGGTGACAGGATGCGGATCGGCCGCACCGGGTAGTCCTGCGCAAACCCGTGCCCCATGGCGAGTGCCATGAACAACGCAAAAGTTGCGATACGTTTCATGTTGCCCTCCGCAGTTTCGCCATTGCTTAGCGCCACCACAGCGACAGGATCAGCGCCAGCGCCAGCAGTGCCGCAACGCCCTGCCAAAATCGCAGCGGTGAACGCTCGTACAGCGTCTGCGGCCGTCGCGCGGCCGCTGGCGCGCGCGACGGTCCCGCCTCCATCTCGAGGGCAAATTCCATCACGTCGCGAAACCGCTCGGCCGGGTCGGTCGCGATCGCCCGCCCAAGCGCGGCCTGCAACCAAGCCGGCAAATCCGGGCGAAGCTCGGCAAGCGGGGTCGGCCGGCTGCGGCGAGGACGGTTCACCGCGTCCAGGTTGCCATAGGGGAATTCGCCGGTGAGCGCGCGAAACATCGTGACGCCGAGCGCATAAATATCGGTCGCCTCGTTGCCCGGCTCACCGGCAAGCATTTCCGGCGCCATGTAGGCCATCGTGCCGGGAATATCCTCCGGCGGGAAATCCTCCAGGCCCGGCACGCGCACCACGCCAAGGTCAATCAGCTTGAGTGAGCCTTCGCTTTCGAGGATGACGTTGTCCGGCTTGATGTCGCGATGGATAATGCCGGCGCGGTGCAGTGCGGCGACACCGCGAGCGAGTTTGATCGCGATATTGCGGCCCTCCTCGAGCCCAACCAGCGGCCGGCGCGCCAGGCGTGTCGATAAGAGTTCGCCTTGGTAGAGCGGCATCACAGTGTAGAGGCAGGTCTGCCGACCCGGCGGCAGTTCGATGATCCGGCCGATCCATGGACTGTTGACGCGCGCGCCGACCCAAGCTTCGCGCACGAATGCAGCGTGATAGGTAGCCGCGGCGGCGACCTGGGGCTTCGGAAATTTCAGCGCCACCTCACCGCCCTCGACTTCGTCCATTGCGCCGAACAAGCGCGTATAGCGCCCGTCCGAAATCAAGACTTTAAGGACGAAGCCGTCCACGGTCTGGCCGTCGATCGGCACCGGGATCAGCGGCAATTGCATGATGTCGGCGCCCACCGTCGCGGAATCCGCAGAAGGCAGCGCGACAATGTCGAGAACGAGCGCGGTGCAATTATCCCCGCTGCCGGATTCCAGTGCGGCGGTGACCAGCGCGCGGGCGGAATTGTCGGATGCGGACCGATCTCGAAGGATGTCGGCCATGACTTCGGCACTCACGACACCGTGCACACCGTCGCTGCAGAGCAGAAATCGATCATGCAGCGCGACCGGATGGGCCGCATAGTCGAGCCGCACTTCAGTTTCCACGCCGAGCGCGCGATTGAGGATATTGGATCGGCCGCTGGCGTCCTCGCGCACGTGATCCGCGGTCAGGCAGGTGAACCGATCGCCGCGCAAGCGATAGGCGCGCGTATCGCCGACATGCAGGATATGCGCGATGCGGCCGCGCAGCACCACCGCGGTGAAGGTGCAACCCATCCCGCTCAGCTTGTTGTCGCGGCGGCCTTGCGAGAAAATCCAACTATTGAGGGCATTGAGGACCGTGGCTCCCGCACGACCGACTTCCATGGTTTCGGGCAGATCGCAAAAACCATCGAGAAATCCGCGCACGGCCGTTTCCGCCGCCACACGGCCGCCCTTGGAGCCGCCGATGCCGTCGGCAATCGCGGCGATGATGTCGCGGCGAGGCTTGGGCAATTCCATGCCGAAAATGGCGCCGGCGAAATCCTCGTTGCGTTCGCGCGGGCCGGTCTCGGAGGCAAAGCCAACGCTCGCTTTGATCGCAGGCGTTACTTCAGGCATGACCGCCGTTCCAGAGGCGCGGCGGCAAGCGCTCCAAGAGGTGAGACGCCGAGAGTGCAGTCAAAAATGTCGACATCGACACCGCTCACCGGGCCTTAATTGTCCAGTTTGCAACGATCAAAGAGGAAATAGCCGCCGGTGCTTGAGGCAATGACCACGGTGAGATTTCCGGATTTGCGATCAAGCGTGTAATTGCCGCCATCGGAGGCGTCATGCCACGATATTTTAGCCTCGGTGATGCTTGCCGGATAGGAATCCACCGTGCTGCGCATGTAATCGATCCGGATTTGCCAGTGCGCGCCGCTGGCCGGATTAGTGCAGGTGACGGCGCTTTCGGCCGCGTGTGCGACGCTGCGCCCCTCGTTCGCCCAGAAAACCGCCCAGCCAAGGCACGCCAGCGCCACCGCCAATGGCCTACCTAGCACCTCAGTCCCCCCATAACGTCTGCCCATTTTATGTTCATGCTGCGAAGTTTCTAGTCAGCGACCGCCCGATTTGCTGCCATCAGATGGCAAAATCGGGTCAGGTAGCGACCGACTAACTGGCATATTTTTTGCGACCGCTCAAACGTCGGCCCGTGTGCCATCGGCGCACTGAGGGCATGTTTTTGGGGAAAGGCGGGAAAGGCACATGGCACTCATAGCATCACCACAGTGGTTGGATACCGGCGATAATGCCTGGCAGTTGGCGGCGGCGACTTTCGTCGGACTGCAGAGCATTCCGGGTCTGACCGTCCTTTATGGCGGCATCGTCAAAAAGAAGTGGGCGATCAATTCCGCCTTCATGTCGATGTACGCGTTCGCCTCGGTTTTGGTCGTCTGGGTCCTATTCGATTACAACATGGCGTTCGGCCCGGCATGGCTATCGGTCGCCGGACAAAGCTTTCTCGGTACGCCTTCTTTAGGAACATCCGCGGCGTTCACCCTCGGTCAAGCCACCATCCCGGAAGCCGCGTCGGGCATGCCCCCGCTCGCGTTCCCAATGGCGACGCTGATGTTCTTCCAGTTCGTGTTCGCCGCGATCACGGTCATCATCCTGGCCGGCTCGCTGCTCGGCCGCATGAACTTCACGGCCTGGATGATTTTCTGCCCGGTGTGGATGACGCTGGTCTACACGGTCGGCGCGTTCAGCCTCTGGGGCGGCGGCTGGCTCGCCGCGTTAGGCGTGGCGGACTTCTCAGGCGGTTATGTGATCCATCTCGCCGCCGGAACGTCGGGCTTCGTCGCGGCCGCTGTGATAGGTCCTCGGCTACAGGCCGACCGCGATAATTTCCCGCCGAACAGTTTGCTCATCACCTTGGTCGGCGCCGGAATCCTGTGGCTTGGCTGGAACGGCTTCAACGGCGGCGATCCGTATTTCGCCAACGCCGATGCCGGCGCAGCGGTGCTCAATACCAATACCGCGACCGCCGTCGGGCTTCTGGTTTGGACGCTGATGGACAAGATGGCCTATGGCAAGCCGTCGGTGCTCGGCGCCGTCAACGGTATGATCGCCGGCTTGGTGGCGATCACGCCGGCCGCGGGCTACGTCGACGGCTGGGGCGCCATAGCCATTGGCGTCGTCGCGGGCATCATTCCGTGGCTCAGCATGAACAAGCTGCAAAAGACCCGGTTGTTCATGAAGGTGGACGATACGTTGAGCGTATTCTCCACCCACGGCGTCGCCGGCCTCACCGGCGGCTTGATGGTGGGCCTCCTGGCAAACCCCGACATGCTGATGTACATCGGTACCGATAAAGAGGCGCCCGGCGTCAGCGTTACCGGCTTGCTGTATGGCAATCCGTCTCAGCTATGGCTACAGGTCGCGGGCGCGGCGTTCATCATCGTGTTCAACGCGATCGCCACCTACATCATCCTCAAGGTGATCGGCTTCATTGTGCCGCTGCGCATGGATGAAGCGACGCTGAAGGTCGGTGACGACGCGGTGCACGGCGAGACCGCCTACGCTATCGGCGTCGAAGGCGAGTAATTGGGCGATCTGCCTCTACGGGCGGCAACCTGCCGCCCGTAGCTCGGTTCTCCCGCCGCGTTGTTGTTCACGGTAGTTGTTGCGCGGTAACTTGGGCGGCCCCGTTCGGGCCGCCCTTTGTATGTCACAACACTGTCATCCGCTCTCGTCACAACGGCGCATCCTGCGCTCTTTGCCCGGAGCCCGTCATGCGCCGATCGCTTCTCCTTGCTGCCGCAACCCTGCAAATGACTTTGACCCAAGCGGTGCTGAACCCGCTCGCTCTGGCGCAGACGCAATCCGCGCGGCCGCACAACGTCGTGTTATTCATTGCCGACGGCTTGCGCTTTCGCATGGTCGACGACAACACCGCCCCGACAATGGCGGCCATGGCGCGACAGGGAGTGAGCTTGCGCAATGGTCACGCGCTGTTCCCAACCTTCACAATGGCCAACGCCTCCGGCATGGCGACCGGCCACATGCTCGGCGACACCGGCACCTTTTCCAACACGATCTATACCGGCTTTGAGGTTCCAGGCGCCGGCAGCAGCCTCACACCCTTCCTGGAGAACGATGTCGTGCTCGGCGATGTCGACGAGCATTTTTCCGGCAATTATCTCGATGAAGCAACGATCCTCAAGCTCGCTCGCGACAAAGGCTACAGCACGGCTTCAGTCGGCAAGATCGGACCTGCTTTGGTGTTCGATCCGACCGAACGCACCGGCGAGCAAACCATTTTGATCGACGATGCGACTGGCACGGCGAAAGGCATTCCACTCTCGGCGGAAGTGAGCGAACGACTAAAAACTGTCAGCCTGCCGCTCGCCGCACCAACGCGCGGCGCCAACGGCAACCCGGGTAATGTCGCCAAACCTGGCGCCTTGAGCGCCAATGTCATGCAACAGGATTATTTTGCTTCGGTGGCGACGCGGGTCGTGCTGCCGATATTCAAAGAGCGCAACAAGCCGTTTGTTCTGGTATTCTGGTCGCGCGATCCGGACGGCACGCAGCACAATCAAGGCGACAGTTTAAACATGCTCACGCCGGGCATTAACGGTCCAACCTCGCTCGCCGCAATCCGCAACGCCGATGACGATCTCGCCCGCATCCGCTCAACGCTCGAGGAGCTTGGGCTTCTTGATACGACCGATATCATTGCGACATCGGATCACGGCTTTTCAACGATTTCGAAGGAAAGCCACACCAGCTCCACGGTCAAGGGCAAATTCGCAGACGCACTGCCCGGTCATTTGCCGCTCGGCTTCGTCGCGCTCGATCTGGCGCATGCTCTCAACCTGCCGCTCATCGACCCGGACGACAGTTACCGGACCATTGGCGAAGGCGAGCACAGCAAGAACGGCAATGGGCTCATCGGCGGCGATCGCAACAAGCCGAAGGTGGTCGTCGCGGCGAACGGCGGCTCGGATCTGATCTACATACCCGATGGCGACAAGGCGATGGCGAAGCGGATCGTCGATATCCTGCTGGCGCAGGATTACGTCAGCGGAATATTCGTCGATTCCAAGCTCGGTAAATTCGCCGGCGCGCTGTCGCTTGATGACATCGCGCTGGAAGGCTCCGCGCTCACCCCGCACCCCGCGATCGCGATCAGTTTCCGTTCGTTCGACACCGTCTGCGGCGAACCGGTGCGCTGCACCGTCGAAGTCGCCGATACTGTGTTGCAACAAGGCCAGGGCATGCACGGCTCTTTCAGCCGCGCCGACACCTGGAATTTCATGGCCATGCAGGGACCCGATTTGAAAGCGCAGTTTGTCGACCCCGCGCCAGCGAGCAATGCGGATATCGGCCGCACGATCGCGCAGCTGATGCATCTCGACGCCAGCGACAAAGGCAAGCTTATCGGACGGGTACTGTCCGAGGCGCTGCCTGGGGGCGGGCTGTCCGATGTCTCGAGCCGCGTCATTACATCCGAGCCGGCAGCCAACGGCCTGATAACTGTCCTCGACATGCAACAGGTCGGCGAAACGCGCTATTTCGATGTGGCGGGATTTCCGGGCCGGACCGTCGGCCTGTCGACCACGGCGGTGCCGGGGGCGACAACCCAATAGCTGCGGGTTTTGCTACTTAAAGCGGCAGGCAATTCCGACGGCTGCGCAAGGCCTCGGCGGCAAGCCAGTCAAGAATAAAAAGGTCAACGGCCTCGTAGCCAGCCGGTAAGTCGAGCAACCCACGGCGGCGCGCCGCCGCGCGCGGCAAAAGCCCGGCAGTCATAATTGGCGAGCGCCCGATCAGCTTGGCGATCAAGCCCAGATGGACCCGTCTGCGCGCTAAGGATGCCATTTTGCTGCCCGTGCTTGTTTTAGAACGCTTACTGCGCGGGCTTGTTCCGAGACCCCGCGCCGTTGGTCCAGCGCCAAGGCTCTCAATGACATCCGAGGGTGGCCTGCCCGGGGCGTCGATAAGGCAAAGTCACGGCAGCGCGTTGACTTCCGTCGCGCTCAAGGCGTCCTCTGTCCTGACCGCAGCGCTTGTTTCCGGGGTACGACCCCGTAGAAATGAATTCGAAACAGGTTGTTGCTGATTTGGCCTCGGTTAACTGCACATTATTGCGGGACAGGCTGCCCGGACGAGCAAATAATGTCCGGACGCAAAGGATCGTGAGCGAGACTGGCATTCACGCCGGCTGAGCCGTACATATAGTTACGAGGCCAGCATACCGGTTGATCCCAGAGGGAGGTTTCTATGCCACTTCAGATTAATGACACCGCCCCAGATTTCGAGGCCGAGACCACGGAAGGCAGAATTCGTTTCCACGACTGGATCGGTAACAATTGGGCGGTGCTGTTTTCGCACCCGAAGGATTTCACCCCGGTCTGCACGACCGAGCTCGGCACGATGGCGCGACTCAAGCCGGAATTCGACAAACGCGGCGTCAAGATTGTCGGCCTGTCGGTTGATCCGGTCGACAACCACAAGAAGTGGTCGGGCGACATCAAAGACGTGGTGGGTTTCGCTCCGAACTATCCGATGATCGGCGATACCGATCTGAAAATCTCGAAGCTCTACGGCATGCTGCCGGCGAGCACGACGGGCACATCGGAAGGCCGCACGCCTGCCGACAACCAGACAGTGCGCAACGTGTTCGTGATCGGCCCAGACAAAAAGATCAAGCTTGTTCTCGTCTATCCGATGACGACGGGCCGGAATTTCGATGAAGTCCTGCGGGTCATCGACTCGCTGCAACTCACCGCCAAGCATCGCGTCGCGACGCCCGCGAATTGGAAACAGGGCGAAGAAGTTATCCTCACTGGCGCGGTGACCGACGACGAGGCAAAGAAGCTTTATCCGAACGGTTGGAAGACGCTGAAGCCTTACATGCGCGTCGTACCGCAACCGCACTAACGGCCATCGAGTTTAGTTATTGGCCTTTGCGCCCCCGCCGCGGCCGCAGCGGGGGTCCCTGTCTGTGCCGCGCTCTGCTATTAAGACGGCCATGCCCGCAGTAAAGCGGTTCGCGGAGAGCGCAATTATGAACTTTGTCATAAATCCGGAAGCACAAGTCCAGCCGCCGTTCGCCGCGTTGATCGGCATGAAAGTGACTCATGTTTCTCCTGACAAGGTCATTGCCGAGCTTCCGGTTCGCGAGGAATTGAACAACCGCTTTGGCGCGCTTCATGGCGGCGCGGTCATGGCGCTCGCCGACAATCTCGGCGGCACTGCCACCATCGCCAATCTGCCCAAGGGTGGCCGCACCGCGACCATCGAAAGCAAGACCAATTTTTTCGCCAGCGTTCCCGTCGGCGATGTAGCGCGCGCAGAGTGCACGCCGCTTCATCGTGGCCGCACCACCATGGTGTGGCAGACGCGTATTACGCGCGGCGACGGCAGACTGTGCGCTCTCGTGATTCAGACGCAGATCGTCATTCCGCCGGAGCAAAGCTGAGCCGCGCACGCGCGATTTGAAGACCGAGGAACGATCTCATGGATGTTCGCGCCGCCGTCGCGTTTGCACCCGGCAAACCCCTTGAAGTCACCACTGTCCAACTCAACGGTCCGCGCGCCGGCGAGGTCCTGGTCGAAATCAAGGCGACCGGCATCTGTCACACCGATGAATTCACGTTGTCCGGCGCCGATCCGGAAGGTTTGTTCCCGTCTATTCTCGGGCACGAGGGCGCGGGTGTCGTCGTCGAGACCGGCGCCGGCGTGACTTCGGTGAAAAAGGGTGACCACGTCATACCCCTTTACACGCCCGAATGCCGCAATTGTCCGTCCTGCCTCTCACGCAAGACCAATTTATGCACGGCCATCCGCGCAAGCCAGGGCCAAGGCGTGATGCCCGATGGGACGTCGCGATTTTCAGCCCGCGGTGAGAAAGTTCACCATTACATGGGCTGTTCAACCTTCGCGAATTTCACCGTTCTGCCCGAAATCGCAGTGGCGAAAATCCGCGAGGACGCGCCGTTCGACAAGGTGTGTTACATCGGCTGCGGCGTTACCACCGGCATTGGCGCGGTGATCAATACAGCAAAGGTCGAAGCGGGCGCCAAGTGCATTGTGTTCGGTCTCGGCGGCATCGGCTTGAACGTCATCCAGGGACTTCGCCTCGTCGGCGCCGCAATGATCATCGGCGTCGATGTGAATCCGGAAAAGAAGGCTTGGGGCGAGCGCTTCGGCATGACGCATTTCGTCAATGCGGCCGAGGTCGGAGGCGATCTCGTCGCTCATCTCGTCAATATGACCAAAAGCGGCGCCGACCAAATCGGCGGCGCCGACTATACTTTCGAATGCGTCGGTAACGTAAATCTGATGCGGGCGGCACTCGAAAGCTGTCATCGCGGCTGGGGACAGAGCATTATCATCGGCGTTGCCGGCGCCGGTCAGGAAATTTCCACACGCCCATTCCAGTTGGTGACCGGCCGGGTCTGGCGAGGCACCGCTTTTGGCGGCGCACGCGGCCGTACCGACGTGCCGAAGATCGTCGACTGGTACATGGAGGGACGAATCGAGATCGACCCGATGATCACCCATACGATGCCGCTCGGCGACATCAATCAGGCTTTCGCCTTGATGCGAGAGGGCAAATCGATCCGCAGCGTGGTTATTTTTTGAGCGGCACGCCGCGCGTAAGCGAGATTTCCGCCTCAATCTGGAATTCTGCCGGCATCGGCGAAACCAAAAGCTGTGTAACTCGTTTTGACCGTGGGGTTCCAGATAAGGAGAGAGCCCCATGTGCGACTACAGTCTGACCAACGTTCGCTCGCGGCCCGCGCGCGTCGGCGACAAGCTGACGGTGCACGATTTCGGCACTGGAACCCGCGGATTTTGCGCCCCGGAAGACGCGGGCACCGCGGTGTGCCTGTTACCCGGAACCGAATTGTCGTTTACTGGCGAGGTGATGTGCCTTGCGACCGGCCTATTTCCGTGGCGTGAACGCGCCCTGAATTACAACACCGCAATTTTCCGGCAGATCAACAAAGACAAAGTTGCCGCCCACCATGACGCGTTGGAATTTCCCGACGGTCGGTCGGTTCTGCTGACGCTGTTGTGTGAAGGCCAACAGGCCACGGTGCTGCAGCTGCCGGCGCAGCCGAAGACAACCGAAGAGGCCGCGCACCAACGACGAGTCGATTACGTCGGCTGATCGCCGCAACGCGATTGCAAGGGAGGGCCGCCGCAAGTCGCGGGCCGGCCCTCTCCGTGCATTTGGGGTGAGGAACTGCGGTCGCGGAGCCGGGCTTTGGAGCTCAATCGAGCGCTCACTCAACCTTCAGATTGGCTGCCTTGATAATCGGCCACCACTTATCCGCTTCGGATTTTTGAAACGCCGCGAAAGCCGCCGGATCCTGCAGTTCGCGCCCAGCGACCTGTTGCCCAAGTTTGTTGAGCCTCGCTTTGACATTTTCGTCCGCCAAGGCGGTCACGGCCGTGCTGTTCAGCTTGGCGACTATATCTTTCGGTGTGTTCTTCGGTACCCACAGCCCGAACCAGATCGAAGCGTAGTATCCGGGTAGGCCGGCCTCATCGGTCGTCGGCACGTCGGGAAGGCTGAACAGACGAGTCTTGGCCGGCACCGCGATTGCCCTGATCGTGCCGGCCTGCACCTGCGCGGTGAAATTTGACGACGGCTCGATCATCATATCGATTTGACCGGCCATCATGTCCTGCACCGCTGGTGCGTCGCCGCGATACGGCACGAATTGAAACGTGGTGCCGGTGACGTTCTGAAACGAAATGCCGGCGAGATTTCCCGTCGAGCCCGCACCCGGAATGCCGACGCTTGCCTTGCCGGGATTGGCCTTGAGCCACGCAATCAGCTCTTGCAGATTTTTCGCCGGCAAGCTGTTCTTGACGCAGATGAGCAGCGGCTCGTAGGCGAGTTCGGCGATCGGGGTCAAATCGGTCAAAAGATCGAAATCGAGCTTGTAAAGACCTCCGATCAGCACATGCGTCGTCAGAGTGCCAATGCTGAGCGTGTAGCCGTCCGCCGTCGCACGCACCACGCGGGACACGCCAATGCTCCCGGCGGCGCCCGTTACATTCTCAACGATGATCGTCTGACCGAGCGACTTGCCCATCGGATCGGCCAGAACGCGGGCCAACACATCGGTCGCGCCGCCGGCCGCGAACGGCACTACGATCGTGATCGGTCGCGTCGGATAATCGAGCGCAAAGGCCGAATGGGGATAGTTTGACGCAGCCATCGCGCCCGCCGCCAGGTGGATAAATTTCCTGCGTGCGAGTCTCATGATCCCCTCCTCGCTTTTTTCGGTCGCAGTCGCCCGCGGTTCACTCGGGTTTGAGATTGGCAAACTTCACGACCTTGATCCATTTTTCGGTATCCGCGGTAATGAATTTGCCGAAATCGGCAGGCGAGTTCGGCGGCATCACCAAACCGCCAAGATCGAGCAACCGCGCCTTGATCGCAGGTTCGGCGACCGCGTCATTGATTGTCTTATTAAGCGCCTCGATGATCGGCGTTGGCGTTTTCCTCGGCGCGCCAAAACCTATCCAGCCGAAGGCTTCGTAACCGGATAGAAATTCCGCCATGGCCGGCACGCCGGGCAATATGTCGAGCCGTTCCGGCATGGTGACTGCAAGCGCACGCAGCTTGCCGGCCCGCACCTGCGGCAACGCGGTTGGCGTGACGTCGAACATCACTTGCACCTGTCCCGCGAGCAGATCGGTCAGTGCTGGGGTCGAACCGTGATATGGCACGTGGACGAGATCGACGCCGGCCATGAACTTGAATAATTCGCCGGCGACGTGCTGCGGCCCGCCAACCCCTGCGGAGGCCATATTGATTTTACCCGGATTGGCTTTGGCATAAGCGATGAATTCCGGCACGGTCTGCGCCGGAAAGCTCGGCAGCACTTCCATCACGAGTGGAACGCGGAACACCCCGGCAATCGGGGCGATGTCGCGCACGAAATCAAACGGCAGGTTGGGAAACAGCGCCGCGTTGATCGTGTTCTGCGAATTCACCAGAAGCAACGTGTAGCCATCCGGCGTTGCGCGCGCGACTTGCTCGGTAGCGATGTTGCCGGTCGCGCCTGGGCGAATCTCGACGACGAACTGCTGGCCGAGATGCTGGGAGAGAAAATGGGAGATGAGCCGCGCGGTAATATCGGAGGAGCTTGCCGCCGCCTGCCCGACGATCACTTGGACCGGCCGCGTCGGATAATCCAGCGCAACCGCGCTGCGCGCCGCGACCGGCATCGCGGCCAAAGCCGCACCTAATTTGAGAAAATCCCGGCGTTCCACAGTTGACCCCTCTTATACGTTTGCCGCTGCCCCGGAACTTAGCATTTTGGCACAAGCCCAATATCGGGCAGATCAGCGCGCCGCAAGCTGACGCTGCAGGCGCGCTTCCCGCAAGAACAAAAATAGTCCGGTCATAACCACGATCGCCGACCCGACCAGCAGGCTTACCGAGGGAATATCCCCCCAGATGAAAAACCCGAACATCAAGGCCCAGACCAGCATCAGATAATAGAACGGCGTCACCGCGGGAGCTGGCGCCAAATGCAGCGCCTTGGTCCAGAACCACTGCCCGATCGCGTTGGTGAATCCGGTGCCGAACAACATCGCCGCATCGATCGCGCTCGGCGAACGCCAGCCGAACAGCAAAAGAAAACTATGAAAGAAGGCAAGCACCGCCAATTGCCAGATCACCAGTGTGTTGGCGGATTCAGTCCTTGTCATCCCGCGCACCGCGACAGTGACAGTGCCGTACATGACCGCATTGGTGAGCGCGAACAGCGCGCCAAGCGTGAGCGAGTTCGTGCCGGGATTGGTCACAATGAGGACGCCGACAAAGCCGATGACTAGCGCGGCGCCCCGGGCGAAACCGGCCAACTCCTTGAGCCAGATGATCGATACTAAGGCAGCAAAGAGCGGCGCGGAAAAATTGATGGCGACGGCGCCAGCGAGCGGCATCAGGCTGAACGCGAGAAGCAAGCAAAGCTGCGAGATCGATTGCGAAAGGCCGCGCGCCAGGTGGTCACGCGGCCGGTGTGTCACAAAAGCCGAGAGCCCGCTGACCGGAAAAATCATCGCCGCGCCGGCGATGAGCGAGGCGAACGAACGCAGGCAAAGCACCTCGCCCACGGGATAAACGCCCACCAGCCATTTGCTGGCGGCGGAAGCGCCGGAAAATAATATCGTGGCGATGACCATACAGACGATGCCGCGAGGCACGTCATCGCTGCGGGTCTTGCCCTGTTTGCGA
Organism: uncultured Alphaproteobacteria bacterium; assembly: GCA_963816295.1. GTDB lineage: Bacteria > Pseudomonadota > Alphaproteobacteria > Rhizobiales > Xanthobacteraceae > BOG-931. The sequence continues at coordinate 183,326 of CAWFJS010000004.1, forward strand.
TCGATGCCGCCCGCGGCTGTTAATTTTGGCCCGCGCTCGCCGACCGCTCGATCGTCCATTCCCAGACCGCGCTCGCCGCTCCGCCGATCGGCATGATGCCATATGTCTCGTCCGCAACATATCCTTTCGGAAAGGCCACCGATTCGTCCCATCCCGCGCGGACGGCCGGCAAATCCAGCCGCAGGAACTATTGGTCGAGAGCAGGGTTCAGGAGAAAGAGAGCCGGAACACGGCCCCTCATAGGAGTGCCTTTCCCATGTGCGACTATAGTCTGCATCTCATCGCCTCGCGGCCAGCGAAGGTCGCGGACAGGCTCGTTTCCACCGATTTCGTGAAGTCGATTACACGCGGCTTCACCGAAATCGGTCATCCCGACGTGGCGGTCTGCCTGCTCCCGGGCACCGAGCTCGCTTTCGATAACGAGGTCCAATTTGACCGCGCCTTCAGCATGTTCGGCAAAGCACGGGTCGAGCATCGCGTAGCCCGATTCCGCCAGGTCAATATGGACGACCCGCACGTCCATCACGACGCGCTGGAATTTCCCGGCGGCCAGATCGTGATGGTAACGCGGCTGGTTCCCGGCCAAACCGCAACGGTGCTGCAGTTGCCGGCTGCGCCGCATGATCACGGCGGCAGCAAGCAGGAGCAAACTGCGCAGGCCCGCGATCCCGTGCTCATCACGTAGCGATCGGGTTTGGCGTCAAACGGGAAGCTCGGGCGGCGGAGCATTGGGCCTGCCGCCCGAAGCATATGTGGTGAAGCATAAAAAGCGTGCGGCGCCGCGACTGTAAACCCAGTGGCGATCACGATCCGTGTTGGCCGACTCCCTTGAAGCGCATGGCATTAGTGTTCACAATGTAGCTGCGGCCAAGGGGCGCAGCTGGTGCTTCACCGCAAAACTTGAGAAGCAGAACGTCGGGGCCGATGCCTCACATCGATCGCAGGTCTCTATCCTTTCTTGGCTTGGCGACGATGTTGTCGCCCGCTTCCGCTTTTGCGGCGGATTACCCGACGCGCCCAATTCATTTGATCGTCGGCTTCACGCCGGGAGCCTCTTCCGACATCGTTGCTCGTCTCTACGCCAAGGGCGCCGGGCCCGTGGTGGGGCAGGAGATGGTGGTCGAGAACAAGACCGGCGCCGGATCCAGCATCGCCGCCGGATTTGTGGCCCGCGCCAGCAGTGATGGCTACACGCTGTTGGTCCCCGCGCTGTCGACCTTGACCTATAAAATCGTCCATCCGGAAGTCTCTTTCGACCTGACCAAGGACTTTGCGCCGGTCGCGCTACTTGCCAGCGGCCCCCTTGTCATGGCGGTCGATCCGAAACTTGGCGTGAACAGCGTCAGTGAGTTCACGGCTCTAGCGAAGTCCAAACCCGGCCAAATCCTTTTCGGCACAGTCGGCCCCGGCAGCCTGCCCGATCTTTGCGGCGAGCTCTACGCACAGCGCGCCGGCGTCAAGCTCGTGCAGGTGCCCTACCCTGGCAGCCCGCAGGTCACGACCGATCTGATCGGTGGCCGCATCATGATGAGCTTCCAGATTACTTCTGCGATCATCGGTCAGATCAAGGCCGGACAGATCAAGGCGCTGGCTGTAGCGACCGAAAAACGGTCCGACCTCATACCCGATGTGCCGACCATGGCGGAAGCGGGAATGCCTGACTTCAACACCCCGCTCTGGTTCGGCCTTCTGGCGCCCGCAGGCACGAAGCGTCCGGTGATCGACAAGCTTGCCGCGGCGGCGAAACAGGCGATGCATGCGCCCGATACGGTTGAGTTGCTGCAAAAGGAAGGTTTCGCGCCGGAAGCCATGGGGCCGGATCAGTTCGGCGCTTTCATCAAAAGCGAAATCACGCGCTGGTCCACCGTTGTGAGCGCCGCCAATTTAAAGGAATGAAGCCTTGCTTCGGCTGATGTCCTCCTTGCGTCAATCAAATTTGCTCGTTCGCGCCACCGGCAAGTCCGTCGGTCTGGCGCCCTTGAGGATGCGACCGGCATAAACCCTCACCGATAGTCATCCGGCGCTGACACTTTGGCCACTTTGGCGCGCTCGGAGAGATTCGAACTCCCGACCCTCAGATTCGAAGTCTGATTAGGCGCATTTTCTAACATCCTGATCCGCAACAGCTTTCCGCGGATCGACGCGTAAGTGTCAGTATTACTGTTACTTTTCCCTATCATCGTCGGGAAACTCCTTGCCTTCGTCGGGAAACGGCTTACCCTTGATGTTACGGACATGGCGCGGACACGGATAGTGGACGCGAACATGAAGGGGAGCGGGCATGTCTCAATCTCAGCCGTCAGTCGAAAAACCTGAGGGTCGACGCCTCACCGACAGCTTCATCAAGAAGGCGCCGCTGCCGCCAGCTGGAAATTGGGTCATCTATGACACCGAGGTTGCCGGCTTCGGTCTGCGTTGCACAGCGGGCGGAGCGCGTAGTTTCATCCTCAATTATCGCACGCGTGGCGGCAGGGAACGCCGCTATACAATCGGTGATGCGACCAATTGGAATGCTGCAACTGCACGTAAGCGCGCCAAAGAAATTCGCCGGAAACTGCCCGACGGCTACGACCCGCTCGTCGACATAGAGATCGAACGCGGCGCGAAAACCGTCGCCGCAATGTGCCAACGGTTCATTGAAGATCACCTACCAAGCCTGCGCACGAGGACCGCTCTCGATTACCGCGGCATAATCAATCGCGAAATCCTGCCCACGCTCGGCAAACTTAAACTTCTCGACGTAAAGCCGGCCGACATCGACGATCTTCATCGTAAGATCACTCGCGGCTATGGCGAGCACAGGGCGCGCCCGTATCGCGCCAACCGGACCGCTGCCTTGTTGTCGAAGATGTTTAATCTCGCTGTGAAGCGGTGGCAGTGGCTCAGCGTGAATCCGGTTCTTGGCCTGCAGCGCAACCAGGAAAGCAAGCGCGAACGTTATCTTGCCAACGGTGAGTTGCAGCGGCTCACCGAAGCGCTGGCCGTGCACGAAGATAAGCAAGCGGCCGATATCGTTCGCATGTTGCTGTTATGCGGTGCGCGTCGCGGCGAAGTTTTTGCGATGCGGTGGGAGAATCTGAATCTTACGGATGGCACATGGACAAAACCTGCGTCGACGACGAAGCAGAAAAAGTCGCATTCTGTGCCACTGTCGGCGCCGGCGCGCCAACTGCTCGCTGAGTTAAGCAAAAACGCCGAGCCAAATGCCGAATATGTATTTCCTGGCCGTTGGGGCGGCCATCGCACAGAGATAAGGCGGGCTTGGCGCGATCTCTGCCGTGCTGCGAATATTAAAGGATTACGCGTTCACGACATTCGGCACTCATATGCTTCGCAATTAGTGAGCAGCGGATTCGGCCTGCCGGTGATCGGCGCGTTGCTAGGTCACAGCCAGCCGGCGACAACGGCAAGATATGCGCACCTGTTCGACGAAGTCACTCGACAAGCTACCGAGCGCGTCGGCGCTGTGATTGCCGGCAACGGCAAGCCGAGCGCTGAGATCGTGCCGCACAGAAAGCCGGTGCGGTGAACCCACTCAAACATCGGAAGCGTGACCGCGCCGCAACCAAGCTGCGTGCGGCGCGACGCGCTAAAGCGTCGATCACGGTGCCGTGCATGAATCTCTTGATTCACACGGTTCCCGATGCTCTGGAAGACTTCCTAACGCCAAGCATCAAAGCGTTCCCCGGTAACCTGTCAGCCGGCGGCAAGTTTGAACTCATGCAACGACTCTGGGTGGCTGCCTTGGAGGCAGGCTGCTCGGGCAAGCTGGGGATCGAAGAAGCGGATAGGAAGAAGCTCCGGGCCATCCTCAAACCGACGCATCGCAAACTTTTACCCCTGATGAAGCGCTATCCAATTATAGCCCAGCACACCGAGCTTCCGATGTGGCTTACGGTTTCGCAGCGAAAGGTCAAAGAGCCGCACACGGTGCTGCTTCACGGTATTTTCACGGCGTACGAGGAAACGCGACGAAGGCACTCTGATTGTAAGGCGCCGGCGGTTGGCCTGAACGTCGAATTTCGAAGATTTCTCGACGCTGTGCTGATCAATCTTAATCTCGGTCCGATCGGCGACAAATTCGTCGAGGGCGAGTCTACGCGGCCCTGGCATGATCGGCGAGGGTGAATTGCGGGGCGCCTGGCGACGCTGGCTCGAAGCGGAGAAGGCCCCATGAACTTGCCTCCAGAAGTACTCGGCGCCATGCGCAGCCAATATGATGCGATGGGGTTTGGCTTTAATCCGGAAGGGCTTTCCCGATATCGAACGGATGGACCGGATATGATTGGCGTGGCAGCGGCGATGGGGCTGTCGCCGCAAGAGATCGCCCACCTGCTGATCCAGAAATTTACGGCAGCGGAGATTGAGCGGGGGCTGCCAAGATGTATTCGCCAGTCCGGCGACGCTACAATGATTTCGATGCCGCTCGATGATCTGCGCTTTGTCTATGGCTATTTCGCGCTGGTAGAAGCTGGCGCACCCATCAAGTTGGATCAGACCAAGCGGGCATTACAGATCGCCCACAAACTGCGGCCGCCCGGTTAAGCCTCACGTTGACGGGTCGAAGGAGCTGAACGCTTTTTTCGGCTTGCGTCGATAGTCCCGAACCTCGTCGGCGGGGTAACTAAGGCGGTGTGATCTCGGTCGCACATCAAACTAAAACTCGCGCTTGATGTAACACCAAATTTTTTCCGAATACCGACACGCTGCGTCCTCTTGAAGGAATACCGGCGTGACCGCTCTAGCTACGCGACCTGAAGTGACCGGTCGCAAGACAACAGCCCCAAATTTAATGCTGATCGGTTTTTCCGATGACGACACGCTCGAGCGCGAGGAGCTTGCGCGCGAGTGGCAGCGCACCGTCCGCACCATTCGCAACTATCAAAATCTACCTGATGGCATGCCGTACTTTCTGCACGCCGGAAGGATTCGTCACCGCGCCGGTAGCGTCCGTGAATGGATGCGCCGCCGCGAGCAACACAAAAATCTAAATCGAAGGAGTTGTTAGTTCTGATTTGCCTCGAGAGAGGCAAGGCGTGGGGCTGCCAGGTTTGGGGGACCGCCGCTTCTTACAGAGCAATTGGTCCCGTCGGTTCGATCCGACCAGCCTCCGCCACCCGCTAGGAAAGGAACGTTGGAAGCGTCCGTCTCCTAGCAAAACCCCGCGTCCTGCACAAGCAGGCGCAACCGCAAGGAGACGGCAAATGTCTTGGCGTGACGTTCTGAAAATCCATCCCGCTGCCGATTTATTCCCCTTGCTGTCTGAGCCGGAGCTGAAAGAGCTGGCCGAAGACATCAAGGCGAATGGACTGCGCGCGCCGATTGTCGGTTGGAGCTCGAACGAGGGTCAATTCCTTCTCGATGGCCGCAATCGCCTCGATGCGCTGGCGCTGCTCGGCTTGCTGTATGAAACCGACGACCATCACCTGGGCGTCAAGAAGTGGGACAACAAACAGTGGACCAACCGGCCAGGCGGCCGCATCGGGTATGCGCCGGGCTGTGAATTTCACAATCTCTGCGACGGTGATCCCTACGCAATCGCGCTTTCCCTCAACGTCCATCGCCGCCATCTCACCACAGAGCAGAAGCGCGAGCTGATCGCCAAGGTGCTGAAGGCGAAGCCCGAGCTGTCGGATCGTCAGATCGGCAAGATGGCGAAAGTCGACGGCAAAACCGTCGCCGCTGTGCGGAAATTCCGCACGTCGAAACTCGGACCGACACCAAAGGTCGACGCCAGCCTGCAACCAAACAAACAGCAAAAGCCCCGACACCGAAGAAGATTCCAGAACAGAAACCGGAATCCAGGTTAACCGGCAATGCGGTCGATGTCGAACTTTCGGCCGAGGTGCGCAGAGCCGAGATGGCGGCGCTGGCGGCGCTGGCGGAAGCTGAGGTGACCACGCCCAAAGCGCCGGTCGTCGCGATCAATGACGCGGCCCCCGACGACAGAAAGTCGTCGAAGGCGTTGGCCGAATTCAAGTACGCCTGCAAAGAGTACTTGCCGAGGATGAACGGCGCTCACCTGCGCGAAGCGATCGAGCATTGTGTCGGGTTCGCAAAGAGCGAAGCGGCTGGAAAGCTGGAGACCGCATCATGAGCGGCGGTCGATCTCCTCGCCAAAAAGGCAATCGCACCGAGCGAGCGCTAGTCCGCTTTCTGCAAGACCGCGGATTCGCAGCTGAGCGAATCCCACTAAGCGGATCGGCCGGCGGACGTTATGCCGGCGATCTGTCCGTCCCTGTGCTTGGCGTTGATCGCGTCGTCGAGGTCAAGGTTCGTGGAAACGGGTTTCGCGAACTTTATAGCTGGCTTGGCGATCGTGACTTCCTAATCGTCCGCGCCGATCGGCTCGAACCCCTCGTCGTGATTCCATTAAAGCTCGCCACTGAAATTGCTGTCGCTGCGGAGAAGAACAGATGACCCAGCTTGAAGTCCAGCTCGAGCTTTTTGATTCATCGACGGCATTGGGTGTTGCGCCATGCAAAAGCGCGCGTGGCACGATCTTCGACGGCTTCATTCAATCACAACTGAGATTCATCGAATTCCTGCGCGAGCAGGAATCATCACGCCGGGATGATCCGGCAACCCTGAAAGGCAAATAAAATGACTGAGCAATTATTGACCAAAGTGACTCACGCGATCGACGGCTTCGAAGGCTTTGGGCCGAGGGCTTGCCGATCGCTGCCAAGATCCGCAACGGCGAGCGCTTCAGCAAGTCGGAGAAGTCGAAGGCGGACGGTGCAATCGACGGGGCCCACGGTGACGCGCTCGACGATAGCAGCCAGCCGGAAATAACGCACCAGCACCGAGCCGACGGCACTCAGGACGATCGTGATGATCACTCTGACCGCGGCCAGAAGCAGCACACCAAAAATCGTGACGGTTATCCGCACGGCGAGCGCAACACCGGCCAGCAGCTTGCGTTCTTCGTCTACCACCATGCCGACGGCCAGCCCTACCTTGGCGTCAAAAAGACCTCAACCAAACAATTCGTGCAGCATCATTGGACGGGCTCGAGCTGGGCATTCGGATCACCGAAGGGTCCAAAAATTCCCTACCGGCTGCCCGAGCTGATCAAGGCGCCGCTCGACGCTTGGGTCCTGATCTGCGCCGGCGAAAAAGACGCCGACACCGCGGCGGCTCTTGGTTTTGTTGCCACCACGAACCCCGAAGGCGAGCGCAAAGGCGCCTGGGTGCCCGAGCTGAATGCCTGGTTTGCCTGCCGTAAGCATATCGCCATCATGGAGGATAATGACAGCACCGGCCGTGCCCACGTCATTGAGGTTGCGGAAGCGCTGCGTGGCATCGTGCCGGATATTCGTATTGTAACTTTCCGTGATCTGCCCGAGCACGGCGATCTCACCGACTGGCAGCGTGGCCATAGCCGGGATGATCTGCTGGCGAAGATCGAAGCCACCAAACCCTATCACCCACAGCCACAACCATCGCCGATCCGGCAATGGGACGGCGAGCCGCTGCCGGAGCTGGAATACGCCGTGCCCGACCGCTATCCGCTGGATAATGTCGGCCTGTTGTCCGGCGAAGGCGGGCAAGGCAAATCATCTCTGGTCCAACAGCTATGCGTCGCGCATGTCCTCGGCCTGAAATGGCTCGGCTGCGCGCCCCGCCCGGGGGCGGCCATCTATATCGAATGCGAAGACGCCGAGCGCGTCTTGCACTGGCGCCTCAAGGCGATCGCGGCGCATTACGGGGTCACGCTCGCCAACATCGCCGACGGCGGTTTTCAGATGTATCCGCTGGCCGACGAGGAGAACGCGGTGCTGGCGACGGCGCCGGATAAGAGCGGCATCGTCCGCCCGACCCCGCTGTATGACTGGCTCTACGAACTGGCCGGCGACGTCAAGCCGGTGATGATCGGCATCGCCTCGTCGGCCAACGTGTTCGCCGGCAACGAGAACGTCCGCACCGAAGTGCAACAATTCATCCGGCTGCTGCGGCGGATCGCCTGCGTAGCCCATGGCACGGTGCTGTTGGTGACGCAGCCGAGCTTGACCGGGATCGAGAACAAGAGCGCGAGCCACGAAGGACTGGCCGGCACCACACAGTGGCACAACGCCGTGCGCGCCCGCGCCGTCATGAAGAGCGTCAAGCCGGAGGACGGGATCGACACCGGCTTGCGCGCAATCTCGTTTCACAAGAACCAATACGGACCGGCGAGCGCCACCTGCTACGTGCGGTACGAGGGCGGCCTGTTCCTGCCGGTCGCGGGCATGTCGATCGACGCCGCCGAGCGGGCTAACAAGGCCGACGAGCTGTTCGTCACCCTGCTGAAACGGTTCACCGAGCAGCACCGGATAGTGAACCACCTCCACGGCCGCAATTACGCGCCGACCGTGTTCGCCGAGCATCCGGACGCCCAGGGGATCACCAAGAAGGAATTCGCCCGGGCGATGCAACGGCTGCTCGACGTTAAAGTGATCGAAGTCCGAGAGTGGGGTAAGGCCTCCCGCCGCTCCTTTTATCTGGCCGTAAGCCGCCTTTCCGCATGGCGGCCTAACCTTGGCAGACGCTCCACTTATCGATGCGGAGATTTTGTTCAGACAACCGGAGCCAGCTCTGTACTTGGAGCCATCAACAAAGAATACGATGACTTAGTGAGTGTCAGGAACGCTCTACTGCATGGAACATGGTACATTGGATATACGGGGCCAGGTGATATTGAGGCCACAGAATTTTTTGTCAGCAAATTACGCGTGGGCAAAACAGGATTGAGGCATGTTGAACTGCCTAAAACAGCCGACGAACTACGCGACCTATCCCGAAGATGTGAAAAGGTTGCTGAATGGATACAGGAAATAGATTTATGTTTTCTGGTTAAGGCTGGCACTGAAACTGTCAAAGAACGATTTCGCTACGACGCTAGAACTAAAAAATGGTCGCGACGCACATCTGCTGGAGATGAGACACTTTTCTAAAGAGCGTTTTATCGGAGAGGGGGCATGAAACGTTTATTGCTACTAGCCACCGCCGTGCTGATGCTCGCTGGCTGCTCTGATGACGATCCAGGAACGCAACTCGCCGCGTGCAAGATGGAAGCGGCCATCCCCAGATTGATTATCAGCGGGTTGATGGCGCAAACCCCTCATTTACATTGGATTTTTCAAGGTTTTAGGATACCGTGTCCGTGCCATGTCAGTACGCCGAGGCAAAAAACGCGTTTCGCGGCCCGCGACGGCTCACGTAGGACGACCTCATTGTCCACAGAATCACAGCAGGCAAATGGGCAGGCAGCGCACCACGCAAAGTGGCGTGCTACGTCGTGGAAACCCGGCCAATCTGGCAATCCCGAAGGCTCAGCACTGTTGAAGGCTCGTGACCAGGCGGCCAAGCAGCGCGTGGCGGAGATGCGCGCGGCCATTCTGGCGGAGTTTCCCGGCCCTGAGCTTACGGCGCTTGAGCTGTTCCTCGTCGACGAGGCGGCGCGGCAGCTAATTCGGGCGACGTTGACGAAGCGTGACGAGCTGCGAGTTCGGCTGACGCGTAATGGTTTGCAGCTGATTGAGCGCGTCCGGCAAGGTCGGGCAGCGCGGCAGGCGGCATCGCCGGTTACGGCGTTCGACGAATATCTGAAGCAGAGGGCGGGCTCATGCGCGTCTTAATCAGCATGCGCGAGGCTTTGTCTGACGCTCGGATATTGGGCGGCGCGCTGGTCGGCGACGTTGGCGTGGCTGGAAAGCTCTGCTGCTTGCCTGCGCTGGTGAGCAGCTCGACGACAGCGAGCGCGAGCTTTTCGCGAAGCTTACTGGCCGCGAGCGTGAGCCCGGCGACGGCGTGCTGTGTGAAGCGTTTTTGTGCATCGGCGGGCGGCGCGGCGGCAAATCCCGAAGCATGGCGACATTCTGCGCCTGGTTGGCGACCTGCGTTTCCTGGGAAGATTGTTTGAGCTTGGGCGAACGCGCGCGGGTGATGTTTGTCGCGCCTTCGATGGACCGGGCGAGGGTGACGATGGATTATTGCCGCGCGCTTTTTCATGACAACGAGCTGTTGGCCTCGCTGATCGAGAATGAGCTGCAGGATGAGCTGCATCTCAAGCGGCGCATCATTTTCGAGGTTCAGGCGGCGAGCGCTGCGCACAGTCGCGGCAAGACGGCGGTTGCGATTTGCCTCGACGAATCGGCGTTTCTGAAATCCGGCGATGCGGTCGATTCGGACGCGGATTTGGTAACGGCGTTGCGGCCTTCGCTTGCGACTACTGGCGGCTGTTTGCTTTTGACCAGCAGTCCGGCCGGCGCCGAGGGGTTAGTTTATCAACTTTACAAGCGCCATTTCGGGCCAAAGGGCGATGCGCGTTGTATTGTTGCGAAAGGTGCCAGCCGCGATTTGAACCCGAGCTTGCGGCAAAGCGTGATTGACCGCGCTTATGACCAGGATGCCGAGGCGGCGGCGAGCGAGTACGGCGCCGAGTTCCGCGAGCCGATGACGGCGTATCTGACGCGCGAGCTAATCGAGCGCGCCATTGAGCCCGGCGTGACCTCGCGGGTGCGATTGCCGGGTGTCGAATACTTTGCGGATTGTGACACCGCTTCCGGCGCCGGCCGCAATTCGATGGCGTTGTGCATCGGGCACAAATCAATCGACGCGGATAGGCTGATCACGGTCATTGACCTGTTGCTCGAGGAAAAGCCGCCATTTGACCCGGTCGCCTGCATCGCGGCGATGTGCCAGCACTTGAAGGCTTGGGGAATCAACACGGTTTCCGGCGACCAGTACGGCTTGCCGTACGTCACCACCTTTGCTCGGAACGGCATCAACTATGTGGTCCGGTCGATTTCAACGAGCGACGTTTATTTGCATTGCATGCCAGCATGGACCAGCGGCGGGATCAGCATGCTCGACGGTCACGCCCGTGCGGTTGATCAATTGGCGGGCCTGCGCCGGCGCATCGGTCAGGCCGGCCGGGAATACGTCGAGCATCCGAAGAGCGCGCACGCGCACGATGATTTGGCGACGGTCGTTTCCGGCGTCATCTGGCGCTGCACGCCGATCGAGCGTGACGTCGTGACCGATTACGGCGGCATCGGCGTTGTAACGGCGCCGCTCAATTACGACACCGAATCGAGCGAGGAGTCAGAGACGTGGCGTGCGTGGCTGAGAACGCAAAATTATGGACGCGCGCCCGATGGCGCTTTAGGTCGAGGCAATCCATCGCGCGGCGGCGCGATGGTCTGGTAGGAGCAGCACAATGACGAAGCAACGTGAACCGCAGCAGACCGTCGCCACCGCGGAGGCGATACTGCGCGACCTTGAGACCAAGCGCGATGAGTGCCTGTAGCAGCCGGCGCGAACTGGCGTGGCTGCCTTTCAGCAAAACGAGGGTCGCGTGGGCGAATGTCCGCTTTCGGGGGTAAAGCGGACATCGAAATTTGAGAGCGTCACGTCCGCTTTTGACCCAAAGCGCACGTTCGCACCCCAATTTGCTGTGATGCACACAGCCGCCATTCGGTGTGGTAGTGTGCCGTAGTCGGGGTAGCCTTATGAGGCGACGGGAATTCATCACGCTCATCGGCGGCGCGACCGCATGGCCGCTCTCTTCCCGCGCGCAGCAATCGGCGATGCCTCTCGTCGGCTTCTTGAACGCCCAAACTGCTGCTAGTTACATGCATCTCGTCGCCGCGTTCAAGCAGGGCTTGAATGAAAACGGGTTTGTAGAGGGCCAGAATGTCACGATCGAATACAAGTGGGCGGACACGCATCTCGATCAACTTCCTGAACTCGCCGCTGAGCTAGTTCGCCTTCGGCCAGATGTATTGGTCGGGACAGGTGGCGCCCATATTGCCGCCATCGCTGCGACCAAAACAATTCCGGTCGTCGTTTCTTTCGGCGGCGATCCCGTAAAGCTTGGCTATGTTGCCAGCCTCAATAAACCGGGAGGCAACGTCACCGGCGCGACCGTTTTCAGTCCTGATCTCGAAACCAAGCGTTTGGAGCTTATAAATGAGATTGCTCCACGAGGTGCGACTATCGGTTACTTGTATGATCCCAATATCGATTTTGCTGACGTGGGACGGCGCAATTTGGAGGCCGCTGCGCGAACTCTCGGACGAGAGGTTCGGATAGCGGAAGCAAGCAAAGATGCCGATCTTGAGAAGGCGTTCGCCACATTTGCGGAAGCGCATGTCGGCGGCGTTGTCATGGCCGCCAATCCGCTATTCAACAACCTCCGCGATCATATCCTCGCTTTGACAACGCGATTAAGGCTACCCGCAGTGTATGAGACACGCGAGTTTGTGCTGGCGGGCGGCCTGATGAGCTACGGCACCAATGTGCCGGAGGTTTATCGGCAAGTCGGCATCTATACCGGCCGCGTCCTCAAAGGTGAAAAGCCCGCCGATCTACCTATTCTGGAACCCACAAAGTTCGACATGGCTATCAATCTGCGCACCGCAAAGGCGCAAGGCATTGACATGCCCACATCTATCTTGCTGCGCGCCAACGAGGTGATCGAATGAGGCGGCGCGAGTTCATCACGCTTCTCGGTGGCGCGGCCACTGGTTGGCCGCTCATCGCACGCGCACAGCAGCGGGAGCGCGTGCGGCTCGTCGGCATTTTAGAAGGGGTATCGGCAGATACGCCGGGCGCTAAGGCGCGCCAGACCGCTTTTCTGGAAGGGCTCCAGCAGTTGGGTTGGACGCCGGGGCGCAACGTGCGGATCGAAGTGCGTTGGGGCGGAGGCGATGAAGCTGCAACACGAAAGAATGCAGCGGAACTCGTTGCGCTCGCCCCGGACGTGCTTGTGGCTGGTGGCGGCGCCGCTGCAGAGGTGCTGCTTAAGGTCACCCACACCATTCCCATCGTGTTTGTCATCGTCCCCGATCCTGTGGGGTCTGGCTTCGTCGAGAGCCTGTCGCAACCGGGCGCCAACGCCACCGGCTTTATGATGTTTGAATACAACTTGTGCGGAAAATGGTTGGAACTGCTGAAGCAGATTGCGCCAAAAGTGACGCACGCGGCGGTACTTCGCGATCCCGCCATCACTGCCGGAATTGGCCAGTTCGCCGTCATTCAATCCGTGGCGCCGTCGGTCGGCATCGAGGTAAGGCCAATCGACCTACGTGAGCCAGCACAGATTGAACGTGCCATCGCGACTTTCGCGCAAAGGCCGAATGGAGGAATAATTCTGGCGGCGAGCGCGACGGGGGCAGCCAATGCCAATTTGGTCATCGCAGCGGCGGCGCGCTACAAGCTCCCCGCGGTATATATTCAACAACCCTTTGTTGCCGCCGGTGGATTGATCTCCTACGGGCCGAATTTTCCGGACCAATACCGACGCGCAGCAGACTATGTTAATCGTATATTCAAGGGCGAGAAACCTGCTGATCTGCCCGTGCAGGCGCCGAACAAGTACGAACTCGCCATCAACCTCAAGACCGCAAAAGCGTTGGGTCTCGATGTGCCGCTGCATCTCCAACAGATCGCCGACGAGGTGATCGAATGAGGCGGCGCGAGTTCGTCGCGCTGCTCGGCTGCGCGGCAGTCGGGTGGCCTGTCATCGCACGTGGACAGGCAACTGAAAGAGTGGCTCGATTAGGTTATCTTGCGCTTAGACCGCCACTGCCAGCCGATGATGTCTTTGTACAGGCGCTGCAAAAACTTGGCTGGATTGAGGGGCAGAATCTCACCATTGAACGCCGGTTTGCTGCCGGCGATTTCAATCGGCTAAGGGAATTTGCAGTTGAATTGGTTCGTCTCAAGGTAAACGTTATTGTCGCTTCTGCATCGTCGGCCGCTCAAGCGGCTAAAGATGCCACAAGGTCAATCCCAATCTGCTTTCTGAACACAGGCGATCCGGTTGGGCAAGGCTTTATCGCAAGCCTCGCCCACCCCGGGGGAAACCTCACAGGAACTGCTTTTGATGCGACCCCGGACGTGACCGGAAAGCAACTAGAGCTGCTTATAGAGGCTACTCCGAAGGCATCTCGCGTCGCTGTGTTGTGGAATCCGAGCAGTCCGTTCCTCCGTTCTTATTTAAACGCGGCTCAAGCAACGGCCCCCAAGTTGCGCGTGAGTCTCCAATCTTACGAAGTGCAAGAAGCCGATAAGTATGACGACGCCTTCGAAGCAATGCGTCGCGACCACATGGATGCAGTTCTCGTGCTATCAGACAGCTTTGCAACTTTGTATCGAGTGCGGATTGCGACGCTCGCTGCAAAGTATCAGTTGCCAGCGCTCTACGGACACAGCCAATATCCGCAAGCTGGTGGACTCATGAGCTACGGACCGGCATTTTCCGACGCATATCGGCGCGGTGCCGATTATGTTGATAAAATTCTCAAAGGTGCCAAGCCGTCCGATTTGCCGGTCCAGCAGCCGACCAAGTTCGAACTGGTGATCAACCTCAAGACCGCCAAGGCACTCGGCTTGGATGTGCCGGTGCAGCTCCGACAGCTCGCCGATGAGGTGATCGAATAGCGAATCGTTTTGCTGCGGTGCATGAGTCCGCCTGTGGCCCTTAACTGCCGCGACGGCGAACAAATGTCGCGGCAGCTTTCGGGGGTAAAGCGGACGCGACACGGGCCAAGTCGCGCGGCAGTTATTGACCCAAAGCGGACATTGGGCAGCCGCTCAATGACCTGTGCCTAAAGCCGCGCCCGACCGCTCCCAGTGTGCTAGTTTGACCATCTACTGTGCCTTGTCCTGAGCCACGGGGGAGGCAATGAGACGGCGCTCCGGAGCAGGCGGCGAACCAGCTAAAACGCGACGTCGCAAGACGGTGGCGCGAAAGCGCGGCACTGCGCCAAAGATCACCCGCCATCGCGGATCGTCCGCTGCCGGCCCGAGTGACCAGGTCGCGCTGTTTAAACGCGAGCGGGATGAGGCGCTGGAGCAGCTTTCCGAGGCATTAGAGCAACAGACGGCGACGTCGGAGGTGCTGCGAGTTATTGCCAGTTCGCGGACCGATGCACAGCCAGCGTTCGAGGCCATGGTAGCGCGGGCGGCCCGCTTGTGCGAAGCCGATTTCAGTGCCGTCGCGCGTTTCGAGAACGGCCTACTCCACCTCGTCGCGATGAACAACTTGTCGCCCGCAGAGAGGGAGACCTTCGACAGTCTATTCCCGCGACGTCCGGAGCGCAACTTCGCGATGGGTCGTGCCTTCATCGACGGTGTCTCAGTACAGTTTGAGGATGTGCTGGCCGATCCAACTTATGATCGGCACACGCGCGAGGTGTTGCAGCGCCCGCTCGGCTATCGAACCTTTATGGCGGTCCCCATCATTCGAAACGGGAAGTCAATCGGTACGATCGGCTGCGGACGGCGGAGGGTAATGCCGTTCACCGCACGTCAGATCGCGCTCGTGCAAACATTTGCTGATCAGGCGTTAATCGCAGTCGAGAACGTGCGGCTGTTCGAGGCGGAGCAGCAGCGCACGCGCGAGCTTTCAGAATCGCTGGAGCAGCAGATGGCGACATCGGAAGTGCTCAAAGTGATTGCGAGTTCCAGCGGCGAACTTGACCCGGTGTTTCAATCAATGCTGCAGAATGCGGTGCGAATTTGTGGGGCTCGATTTGGAGCGATCTTCAAAGCAGAAAACAACAGCTATTCCCTCATAGCCATGCATAATGTGCCACCCCAATATGAAAAGGTGAGCAGATTTTCTGCGTTTACACCCAGTCGGAAACACTACTTCGGCCAGATGGCGGCGACCAAAGCGACTATTCACGTCACCGACATAGCAGCCGAAAAGCTTTATACTGAAGAGCGATATCCACCTTACGTCGCTGCCGTAGAACTTGGAGGCGTGCGGACGTTTCTTGCCGTCCCGATGTTGAAGGACAATGAGCTTGTTGGCGCATTTCTCGTTGCTCGTCAGGTAGTGCTGCCGTTCACAGATAAACAAATCGCGCTCGTAACCAACTTCGCGGACCAGGCCGTCATTGCAATTGAGAACACGCGACTGCTTAACGAACTGCGGCAGCGCACCGACGATCTCACCGAGTCTTTAGAGCAGCAGACTGCCACATCGGAAGTGCTCAAGGTCATCAGCTCGTCACCAGGCGAGCTGGAGCCGGTGTTTGCGGCCATGTTGGCGAACGCGACACGCATCTGCGAGGCCAAATTCGGGGAGCTCGATCTTTTCGACGGCAACGCGTTTCGCTGGGCGGCGCAAGTCGGTACGCCGCCGCAGCTTAGTGAATTCCAAAGGGCTCGTAGATTGTTTCAGCCACTACCGGGTGGCCAGATGGATCGCGTGATGAGAACCAAGCAGGTGATCCATACCGCGGACGATGCTGCCGAGGCGGTACCTATGCCGGCTGCTAGACTTGGCGGCGCGCGATCCACCGTCAGCGTGCCGATGCTCAAGGAACAGACACTGATCGGCATAATCCACATCTACCGCCAGGAAGTGCGTCCCTTCACCGATAAGCAGATTGAACTGGTGCAGAACTTCGCCGCCCAAGCCGTCATCGCCATTGAGAACACGCGGCTGCTGAACGAATTGCGGCAGCGCACGGATGATTTGAGCGAATCGCTGGAGCAGCAGACCGCGACATCGCAGGTACTGGGCGTCATTAGCAGTTCGCCGGGCGAGCTTGAGCCCGTATTTCAGGCCATGCTGGAGAACGCGGTACGAATTTGCAACGCAAAGTTCGGTGTCTTGTATCTTTACGGGGGCGAAAAGTTTCATTCGGCCGCGTTGGCGAACCCGTCGCCGGAATTTGAAGCGTTTCTCAAAGAACGTGGGGAGTTTGTGCCTGATCCGCGAACAGCCCTCGGCCGCATCGTCGAAACGAGGCAGACGGTTCATATTGTCGACGTCAAGACGGAGCCCGCTTATGTCGACGGCGAGCCGCTTTTCGTGGCCATCGTCAACCTCGGAGGCTACCGGACGGTGGTGAGCGTGCCGATGTTCAAGGAGAACGAACTGATCGGCGCAATCCTAATCTACCGACAAGAGGTCCATCCGTTCACTGACAAGCAGATCGCGCTGGTGCAGAACTTCGCGGCGCAAGCAGTGATCGCCATCGAGAACACGCGGCTGCTCAACGAATTGCGGCAGTCGTTGGATCAGCAGACCGCCACATCGGAAGTGCTACGCGTCATTAGTTCATCGCCTGGTGAGTTGAAACCGGTTTTCCAGAGCATGCTTGAGAATGCGGTGCGAGTTTGCGGAGCTACATTTGGCTCTATGTTGCTTCGCGAGGGTGATGAATACCGACGCGTCGCACGGCATAACGCGCCCCAAAAATTTGAGGAATTCAGTAACAAGGAACCGACCCTGAGACGTGGGATGGCACCCAGCGTTGATCGTGTGATTGATACGGGACAGGCGAGCCACATTTTGGATGTGGCAATGGAAGATCCAAACGAGCCGATTGCTAAGTTCGCTGGGGCCCGGACTTTTTTAGTTGTACCAATGCTCAAAGATAACGAGGCGATAGGGGTCCTCGGCATTTACCGCCAGGAGGTTCGACCGTTCACCGACAAGCAGATCGAACTCGTGCAGAACTTTGCCGCCCAGGCGGTGATCGCCATTGAGAATACACGGCTGCTCAATGAGCTGCGGCAATCACTAGAACAGCAAACGGCGACGTCCGAGGTGCTGGGCGTTATCAGTTCGTCGCCCGGCGAGCTTAACCCGGTATTCGATGCGATGCTGGAAAACGCTATACGCATCTGCGATGCGAAATTCGGACATATGCTGCTCTTCGATGGCGAGGCCTTCATGGTTGCCGCCATGAAGGATACGCCCAGGGGGTTCGCTAATTATCTCCTGAGCGAACCGAAGGTGCGCCCCTATCCTGGGAGCTATCTTGCCCGGCTTGTCGAAGCCAGAAAGACCGTCCACGTCCCGGACGCCAAAGCAGACAAGCCCTATCTAGATGGTCAGCCGAGAGCGGTTGCCGCCGTTGATGTGGGAGGTATCCGCACGCAACTGTTCGTGCCGATGATCAAGGAAGGCGATCTCGTGGGTTCTATCAATATCTATCGCCAGGAAGTTCGCCCATTCACCGACAAACAGATTGCGCTGGTGCAGAACTTCGCTGCCCAGGCCGTTATCGCAATCGAGAACGCGCGGCTCCTTAACGAGCTACGGCAGCGGACCACCGATCTGACGGAATCATTGGAGCAGCAGACTGCCACGTCCAATGTACTTGAGGTCATCAGCCGCTCGGCATTCGACCTTCAAGCAGTGTTTGAAACCGTGGCCGAAAGCTCGATGAGGCTGTGTGGGTCCGACCGAGCGTTCATTTGGCGCTTCGACGGCGAGTTGCTGCGGATAGTCGCGACCTTCAACACTCCTCAGGAGCTCAAGGATTTTGTATACCAAAACCCAATTCAACTTGGCCGACATAGCGCTTCTGGCCGCGCGGCACTTGAACGCCGAACGGTGCATATTTCCGATATCCTGGCTGATCCGGAAATTTCGTATGCTGGTAAAAGAGAGAACTCCGTACAATTCTCGCGGTGCCGATACTCAAAGGCGACGACCTGTTGGGCGTTCTGGTGACTTATCACCTGGAGGTTAGACCATTTACGGACAAGCAAATCGCTCTGGTTGAAACCTTTGCGGACCAAGCGGCCATCGCGATTGAGAACGTTCGACTGTTGGAGGCACTGCGTCACCGTACGGATGAACTTGGCCGCTCAGTCAGCGAGCTTCAGGCGCTTGGCGAGGTCTCCCAAGCGGTGAACTCGACACTCGATCTGGAAAACGTACTGTCCACCATTGTCGCAAAGGCGGTGCAGCTGTCTGGCACCGAGGCTGGCGCCATCTACGGCTATGATGAGCAGGCGCAGGAGTTTCGTCTGCGCGCTACTTACGGAATGGACCAAGATTTGATTGATGCCCTCAGGCAGCGGCACATCGGCCTTAACGATCCAAACGTCGTCTCTGCACTCGCGCAGCGCGAGCCGACTCAGATCGCCGACTTGAGGGAGGAACCTGCTTCGGAGGTTAACAACATCATCCTGCGTGCCGGCTACCGCGCGCTAATGGTGGCGCCGCTGCTGCGTGGTGAAGATATTGTCGGCATGCTGGTGGTTCGCCGCCGCACGCCCGGCGAGTTTGCCAAGAACACGGTCGATCTCATCAAGACCTTTGCGGCGCAATCGGCGCTGGCGATCCAGAATGCGCGGCTGTTCCATGAGATCGAGGACAAGAGCCGACAGCTCGAAGAGGCGAGCCAGCACAAGTCGCAATTCCTCGCCAATATGAGCCATGAGCTGCGCACGCCCCTCAACGCCATCCTGGGCTATACCGAATTGATGGCGGACGGCGCTTACGGTGAGCCGTCCGAGAAGATGCTGGGCATACTCAAACGACTTGAGGCCAACGGCAAGCATCTACTCGGCCTCATCAATGACGTGCTCGACCTGTCCAAGATCGAGGCCGGTCAACTCGTGCTCGAACTCTCCGATTACTCCGTTCAGGATATTGCCCAGACCGTCCGCAGCACGCTGGAGCCGCTGGCAGCCGACAAGAAGCTCGCGTTCAAGGTCGAGATGGCCCCGGAACTGCCACCAGGCCACGGCGATGGCCGCCGCTTGACGCAAGTCCTCATCAATCTCGTCGGCAACGCCATCAAGTTCACCGATGCCGGCGAAGTCGTCATCAAGGCCGAAGCGAATAATGGCTCATTCCATGTATCGGTCCGTGACACCGGGCCTGGCATCTCCGCTGCCGATCAGACCAAGCTGTTTCAGGAGTTCCAGCAGGCCGACAATGCCATCACCAAGAAGAAGGGTGGTACCGGCTTGGGACTCGCAATATCGAAGCGCATCATCGAGATGCACGGCGGGAAAATCTGGGTCGAGTCACAACCTGGCCAAGGCTCGACGTTTGCGTTCAGTCTGCCGGTGATCGTTGAGCGGCAGGTTGAAGCAGCATGAGCAAGCGCATTTTGGTGGTCGAGGACCAGCCGGATAGTCGCCAGATCATTCACGATATGCTTGCCCCCACAGACTATGAGATCACCGCGGCCGAAAATGGTGAGCAGGCACTGGCAGCTATCGCGAAACAGCGGCCTGATCTTATCCTGATGGATATCCAGATGCCGATTATGGACGGTTACGCCGCCACACGCCGGATTAAAGCCGATCCGGCGTTGCGCTTGATCCCGATCATCGCCGTCACTTCTTACGCCCTCAGCGGCGAGGAAAAGAAGGCGCGGGCGGCGGGCTGTGATGACTATGTGCCGAAGCCCTTCAGCCCGCGTGAACTCTTGGCGAAAATCCGTCAGTACCTGCCCGAATAGGCCGCACATCGATTGTTGCGGTGCATGAGTCCGTTCTGGCCCAAAGCAGACATCCTGATCGCGTGGACGAATGTCCGCTTCTCTAATCGGCCGTTTGGGGTCAAGCACTTTCAGACTATCCGCCGCTGCAGTGTCGATGTCACTCACGGGCTCGTGCTTCTCTTCGGAATCGGCACCAAGGCCCTTGTATGGGGCTTTTTTAGTCAAGAAGTTTAAGGTGGGCGGCGCATCTTTTTTCGTTCATCAGTTTTGTTCTTCGATCTGAAAGCCCGTTTCTTCGTCTCGACCCGAGCCATGTCGTCGCACTAACCTTGCGGCTTTGGGCACGCTTGCTGCGATCGGGATGGCGATCGGAGGGGAGCCCGCTGGCGGGCGCGATCAATCGCGCCACAACCTTGTATCCGGTAGGTCCGAAGACCCGAACCATGATGCAGTCATGCGCATCGGCAGCGAAGCTCCGAAGCGGCGGACCCATTCTTCCAATCGGCACGAAAGCCAAGGGGCATTGCCGGGATTCCGCCACCTCGAACCGTCATCGGCGTTCCATCACAAGCGGACGGACAAAGCCGAAACTGTCGGGGTGCCTTTCAACATCCTCCATTCATTGGGCCGAACGCAAAACGACGCCGTCCGGCACAACGCCCTGCCGCACGAGCTGCCACAGGGCGATCAGAAGTTTGCGCGCCAAGGCCACGATCATGGGCTTGCGCGTGCCGCGAGCGTTCTCGGTGCGGGCTCGAAACCACTGCGCCAAGGCGCTGTCCTTCTGGTGCAGAAGGAACCGCCACGCCAATTGGATCATGCCGCGCCGAACGCGACCATTGCCGGAACGGGCCAGCCCTTTCTCCCGGCGTTTTCTGCCGCTCTCGTCGGGCGAGCCCGTGAGGCCGGCATAACGGGCTACTGCCCGTCGGTCGCGCAGACTCCGCGACAGCACCTCGTGCACCAGCATGTCAGCCGTCTCGATGCCGACCCCGATCACGCGCGCCAATAGGCGCACCATAGCGTGCGGTCCATCACCGGGCGCGTGATCGAGACGCTGCAGGCGTGCCTCCTCAATCTGCCGGATCTGATCCCTGACGAGCCGTCGCCGCTCGATGTCGCGACGCAGCTCAGCCAGTGTGTTCGGCGGTATTGGCTCGTCCTCGGGCGTGCGTAAATCTTCAAGGCGTCTGGCGGCCCTTTTCAGTTTGGGATTGAAGCCGCGGATGCCGAGCCGGATCAACGCCGCTTTCATTCGGTTGATGATCCGGCTTTGCTCGCTAACGAGGTTCTCGCGCTCACGGTTGGGCCGCTTGGCATCTTCGTTCTTTATTGTCGGGATATCGACCATCTTGCAGTGATCACGTTCGCCGCGCAGCCAGCCGAGAAAGGCGCGTTTGAGCAGCTCGGTGTCGAGACGATCGGTCTTCGCTCGCCGATGCTCGCGCGACACCGCCACACTGGCGGCGTGAATGACGTGGGCCTCGATGCTGCGGGCCTTGAGCCAGCGCGCCAACCAGAAGCCGTCACGGCCAGCCTCGAAGGCGACGGCAACGCGCTCGATCCTGCGTCCTGCTTTCTCCGCTTCCTCCCGCCAGCGATGCAGCAGCTTCAGCAATGCGCTCTCGTCGGCCGCAAGCTTCTTCAACGGCTGGCGCTCGACGCCAGGCACGATGCCGGCAACCAGCCAGCTCGACAGGCTCATCTCGATCACGGCGATCAGCGTGCTGTCCGGTTCGAGGGCAACGAAGGATCGGCTAAAGTCGTTCAACTTCTGCATGGGGCGCTCCATCGGTTCACATCAGCAACGATGGACGCAATATCCTCGTCGCCGCCCCATAGCATCTTCCATCATGGGATTCGAGGACGAGGCGGAACAATCTTATCGGGCGGCCTTGCCGTCAGACGAACGGCAGGTCCAAGCGGACAAACGAACTCACCTCATCCATCGTCCCGCGAGGGACATCATTCCACCGCTGGGTGGAGCTCGAGTTTCCTCCTATCGCTTTGATCCTGTGCGACTCTCATGCTGCTGCAGCGGCTGTTCCCGGGTCCACCGGAACTCGGTGCCGTCAACCCAGATGCGGTGCATGATCACGGCCAACCGGCGCGCCAGCGCCACGATCGCCTTCTTCATCCCGCGGTGCCTGGCGATCTTCATCGCCCAGGCCTTGAGCCAGGACCATTTTGTCGAACGCAGCAGCATGCTCTGAGCTGCTTCGTAGAGCATGACCCGCATCATCTCATCGCCGCAGCGTGATATTCTGCCGGTGCGATCGATCTCGCCGGATTGATACTTGGAGCACGTCAGTCCAAATACCGCCCCGACCGCCTTGGATTTGCGGAAGCGGGCGGGCACGTCGACGGTGGCGCGATAGGTCAGCGCCACCACGGGGCCGACACCGGGGATCGTCATCAGGCGCCGGCACACCTCATCGTCCCGCACGATGGCCAGCAAGCGGCGATGCAGGATGACGACCTGCTCGCGGAGCGCCCGCCGGACAATGAGCAGCGGTTCGATCAGAATGGCCAGGTCGGGAAGGTTCTCGACCAGCTCCTTGATGCGCGCCTCGAACTTCGCCTTCCCGACCATTCCGACTTTGAGGCCGAAGTTGCGTAAAGTACCGCGCAGGTCGTTCTCGATGGCGATGGCCTTCGACTGCAGCAGCTTGCGATGGGTCAGCAGCATTCGCAGCTTCTGACTGCGTAGCGTCTTCACATGCACCGGGCGATAAAGCCCCACCCGCATCATCTGCGCGATGCCGCGGGCATCGTTGCGGTCCGTCTTGTTGATCTGCGCCTTCAATACCGCCCGCATGTGCCGCGTCTCGACACAGATCACCGGCAAACTCTGCTTCCGCCAGAGCACTGAACAGCCATTGCGACAGCGGCCCAGCTTCCAGTCCAATCCGCTTGAAGTGGTAGGCAGGGTTCTTCAGCACCGCCAGCAAAGCGTCAGGCTCGCTCGCGACCTTCACTTCCCGCACGATCTTGCCCGTGCCATCCACAATGCAGACGCTCGTCTCCTTGACCGATACGTCCAGTCCAGCAAAATGGTCCATGCTGCGCTTCTCCTTCTGATGCTTGAGGCCGTACACGCGGACCTCGTTTCACCATCAGCCTGAAGCGCAGCACCCAAAATCTTCAGCTATCCACAACCGCCGGCCGATTACCCCATCTTTCGGGGCTAAAGCGGACATCGCAATTGTCGCTCAGCCATGTCCGCTTCTCTAATCGGCCGT
>CAWFJS010000005.1:0-138447 GCA_963816295.1 uncultured Alphaproteobacteria bacterium
CAAAGAATTTTCCGTGCGGGGCTTTGTGTTCCCCGCACACGCTTTGCACCGATCACCCTCTCCATGGAATTAGGGTCGCGGAAGGGGCGCGATGTGGGATCCGCACCCGTCCGATTGTAGCGCTTTGCGATTTATTGCGATCGTTTTGGAGCAGCACGTTCAATGGAACACGTGTAGCGCCGGTTTCTCCGATCGAACAATTTCTACGTCGGCAACGGTTTCTCCGCGCGCGCGAAACAAGTTTCCTGCCACGACTTTAAGCCGCTCGAGCAAGTCTTCGTAGTTCGGACCAAGAACCCCGAGTTCTGGCACTTCGTCCACGAAAATGAACCACCATCCGTCGAGCTTGGATTGCTGGACCCGCAACGGGTATCGGTGAAATTCCGCCATGACATTGATCCTCACCCTAGTCTCTCCTCACCACAATCTCTCGATCGTCCGTGACTTTTCCGTTTCCTTAGCCCCTGCGCTGTGGGCGGCTCGGTCGGGTAGCTCGCTGCCGTGCCGAGGAACCGACCTTAGCGATGGCCATTTTAATGTTTCAAACGGCTGAGCTAAATTCAAACGACCGTTTTAGACGATTGGAGGCCAAGATCAAGGATTTTTCGTGAATTTTCCGCCGTGTTTGGCCACAGCGTTGCCGTCAGATTTTGCTGCAGCGCGTGTCGCTTACTGGGCCAAAGCGGACATTCCGTGGCTCCGGTTGTGAGTCCGCTTTCGGAGCAGAAGCAGACATCACAAATCGGAGCTGACATGTCCGCTTATGACCCAAAGCAGGCATGAAGGTGCATGGGAAATATCGGCCATCTTCAGTGAATTTGTTGCGGCGCAACGATTGCCGAAAATTAATGGAACTTCGATTTCGGGATCTAGCAACCCGAACCGGACAAAACAGTTGAACAGTTAAAGTGTGAGCGACAACCGCGGGTCTTGCGGGTCGTTTGCACGCCTTTACGGTTTTTATTGGTGAGCACAATGAAAAAGAAAAAAATAGCAGCTCTGACGACGAGTGTTGCGGTCGGCGCACTCTGCCTCGTTACAGTCGCCTCTTCTGCGGATGCCGCTGGCTTTGGAGGCTTTGGAGGTAAGGGAGGCGGTGGCGGTTTCCGACCATCATTCGGTGGCGGGGGAGGTGGTGGCTTTCACCCGTCATTTGGCGGCGGCGGAGGTGGATTTCACCCATCATTTGCCGGCGTCCATCCGGGTGGAGGGATTGGCGGGTTCCATCAGTCGTTTGGTGGCGTCCACGGATTTGCTGCTCATGGTGGCCCGCACGCATTTAACTTTGGTCATGCATCGAGTCTTCATGGCCTTTATGCACATGCTCCGCACACGCATGGGGCAACCAGTCACGGGCTCGCTAGCCATGCGATAGCGGGTCACGGCCTCCACGCAGCGAATCATTACGCAAGTCACAATCTGAACCACGGTCATGCACTCACCAACGCTGCCGGGCGGATTACCAATCACGGCGTCACAAACGCTGGTCGCAACGCACTCGCCCACAATCAACTAAACGGCGCCAATCAAGGTTTGCGCGACCAATTTGCGCACAGCGCGCTAAACCACGACCAACTCACTCACAATCAATTCGCGTCGCAGAATTTTCACGGTCTCAATAATTTCAGTAAGACCGGATTTAACCGCAACGCTTTCGGCAATAATGCCGACTGGAATCATTGGGGCGGCAATTTCTGGGGCGCAGGATGGAATTACTGGGGTTGGGGTTGGGGAGGCTGGGCTGGACCAGTGTTCTGGCCGTTCGTTCTAGGTGATGTGCTCTCATTCATCTTATGGCCTTATGCCTATTATGATCCGTTTTGGGTGTACGGACCTCCGTTTGTCTTTGCCAGCATCTTCGCGCCCGGTCCCTACTTCGGGCTCGATTATGGCTATGGACCAGATTATTACGACTACGGCTACGGGCCCGGCTATTACGGCTATGCCGGTTTGCCGAACATCTATTACAACTACGCTGGCGGGCAGCGCGTCGTCAGGACCGATCAGCCCGATCGCCAGGCGCTCGTCCAAGTCAATAATGAGGCGCTGCAAAGCTGCGCTGGTCTTGCGCCGGGGGTGACTAATCTGCCGATCGATCGGATTCGCCAGACCGTACATCCAACGGCTGATCAGGAAGCTGTGCTCGACGATTTGAGCGCGGCGTCATCTCGCGCGAGCGACATCGTTCAGTCGTCCTGTCCAACGACCGTTCCGCTGACGCCAATTGGTCGCCTAGAAGCCGCCGAACAGCGGCTGGATGCAACCATCAAAGCCATTGAAGTAATCCGCCAGCCGCTTGAAAGGTTCTATGACTCGCTAAGCGAGGAACAAAAGCGTCAGTTAAACGCGATGAACAGTTCGAACGAAGGCGCTCAGTCGGGTAACAATCAGGCGGCACTTTGCAGTCAACAGGGAGGCAGTCTGATTAACCTGCCAGTGCAACATATCGAACAGGTAGTCCAACCGACAACGCAACAACAGAGTGCGTTCGACGATCTCAGGACGGCCACACAACGGGCCTCGGACCAGCTGCGATCATCTTGTCCGACCGCGGTGCCGCAATCGCCAGTGGCTCGGCTCGATACAGTCGAAACACGGCTAAAAGCTATGGCGGACGCAATTAGCTCGATTCGCCCACCGCTCGAAAATTTCTACGCCTCGTTGAACGACGAGCAGAAGGCGAGATTCAACATGATGGGCCCCGCACCGAGGGCGGCGTCATCCGAGCCACGGGGTCAGAGCGGCAGCCGCTGAAAACGGGACTGCAAAAGAGCCTGCAACCTGTTGATTAGACTGAAATGGCGCAGTCCCCTAGGGAGCGCCAAAGTATTTTTAGTGCTTTGAGCCAGTCGCTTTTTTCCAGCGAAATATCCCCCGGGCGACTACAGCATGATCTGCTTCGGCGCTTTCGGTAGTAAAGCCGATTTTGCGCCTAATCGTAGCCATGTTTTGCGGTACAAAAACACAAGACGGTCTGATCGGGGGCCTACCATTATTTTTTGACGTCTTGTGCGTGGAGGGGAAGCATCGTGAGAACAATTGGCTTGCTCGCCGTAATTATCGCTAGTTCATTGCTTGGCACCTTCGCTGCGAATAGCGCGCCCAAGGTCGTCCGAGAGTCGAGTTTTGCAGAATTCCGGCCAAGTGTGGTCGGTTCCGACTCCCTTCGGCATAATTTATGGCACCATTCCACGCGAAGTGGTGGACTATCCCACGGCGCAGAGCGCCGGAACCATCGTCGTCAGCACCAGCCAACGGCGGCTCTATTACGTGCTCGGCGGCGGCAAGGCCGTTCGCTATGGCATTGCCGTCGGCATGGAGGGCTATGCTTGGTCTGGTGTCAGCAGGTTGCCGCCAAGCGCGAATGGCCGGACTGGACGCCCACGCCAGATGAACTGAGGCGGATGCCGTATCTGCCCCATCATATGGGGGGAGGGCCGGATAATCCGCTCGGTGCGCGTGCGCTTTATCTCGGCGACACGCTATACCGCATCCATGGGACCAACGAGCCCTGGAAGCTTGGCGGCGGCGTCTCTTCAGGCTGCATTCGTATGTCGAACGATGACATTGTCGACCTGTATAATCGTGCCAAGATTGGCGCGACGGTCATCGTGCAGCGGTGATGGTGCCCGGTGGTCTTTTGTCCGCGGTCCGGCAGGACCTGATACATGACCTGGTCGATAATCGCGCGCGATGAGAATACCGGGCAATTTGGGATCGCGGTTGCCACGCGCTTCTTTGCCGTTGGCGCGCTGGCGCCGCATCTCAAATCGCGTCTCGGCGCGATCGCGACACAAGCGCTGGTCAATGTGTTTTACGGCACCGACGGCCTGCGCCTCCTGGAACAGGGCGCCAGTGCGAAAGAGGTTGTCGCCGCGGTCATCGCCGCGGATGCGGGCCGCGACCACCGCCAGGTCCATGTGATCGACGCGCGGGCCGGCATCGCCGCCCATACCGGAAAGAGCTGCGTGGATTGGTGCGGCCACCTTGCCGGCGACAATTTTTCGGTTGCCGGCAACATGCTGGCGGGCGCGGACGTCATTAAGGACGCGGCGGCCGCCTATACGAAGAACGCCGCGCTGTCCTTTCCGCGCCGCCTGATCGCCGCGATGCGCGCCGGTGAGGCAGCGGGCGGCGACAAACGCGGCAAGCAATCCGCCGCACTCGTCATTTGCGGCGAGGAAGAATGGCCGGATCTCAACCTGCGGGTCGACGATCACTCCGATCCGCTTGCCGAGCTTGAGCGCCTCGAAAGCGTAAGCCGGGAGCGTTTCGTGCATTTCATGCGTATGCTGCCGAGCCGAAGCGACCGGGTCGGCATCACCGATCGCGGCATCATCGAGAGCAAACTCGCACAAGCCCACGAGCGCACCGCGTGAGCATCTCCGATCCGCTTACCTCCGATGCACTTTTGGAAATCGAAAATCTTAAGGTCATTTTTCACGGCGACCGCGGCAGCGCTACTCACGCGGTCGACGGTCTCGATCTGACAATCCAGCGCGGCCAGACCTTGGGCCTGGTCGGCGAATCCGGTGCGGCAAGACCGTCACCGCGCTCTCGGTGATGAGATTGCTGCCGAAAGCTTCGGCCGAAGTGTCGGGCCGAATTCGGTTTGATGGCGCCGCATTACTCTCTTTGTCGGATCGCGAGATGCGCAATCTGCGCGGCGATCGGCTGGCCATGATCTTCCAGGAGCCGATGACGTCGCTCAATCCGTCTTTTTCGATCGGCGAACAGATTGCCGAGAGCCTGGTCCACCATCGCGGTCTGTCTCGTACCGCGGCGCGGGCACGAACCATCGAATTGCTGCGGCTCGTCAAAATTCCATCGCCCGAGCAGCGCGTCGACGATTATCCGCATCGGCTTTCCGGCGGTATGCGGCAGCGGGCCATGATCGCGCTCGCGCTCGCCTGCGACCCTGAACTCCTCATTGCCGACGAGCCGACGACCGCGCTCGACGTCACTATTCAGGCACAGATCCTCGCGCTGATGCGCGATCTAAAAGCTTCGACCGGCATCGCGATCATTCTCATAACCCACGATCTCGGGGTGGTTGCCGAAATTTGCGACCATGTCGCCGTCATGTATGCGGGCGAGATCGTCGAATACGCGCCTGTTGGTGCGTTGTTTGCGGCCCCACAGCATCCCTACACAATCGGGCTCCTCGGCTCCATTCCCCGCCTCGATGCAAAGGCCGAGGAGCTCGCCGCGATCGAGGGCATGGTGCCGAGCATGGCTGAGCTTCCGACCGGATGTCGCTTTGCGCCGCGTTGTCCGTTTGTGCGCGAGCGCTGCAGGCAGGCCTCGCCGCCGCTCGTGGTCGTCGGTCCCGGCCATCGATCGCGCTGCATCCGCGCGCCGCTAGAGCAGGTCGTGGCATGAATGTGCCCCTGCTTGAAGTCGAGAACCTCGGCCGCCAATTCGTGGCGCGGCGCTCGGCTTTCGGCCGTCCGACCGCTATGATTACGGCCGTGGAGGCGGTGAGTTTTTCGCTCGAGCCCGGCACCACGCTGGCGCTGGTCGGCGAATCCGGATGCGGCAAAACCACGCTCGGACGGCTGGTGCTCCGCCTCATCGACCCGACAGCAGGACGCATCCGTTTTGACGGCCGTGACGTGACGGCCCTCAAAGAACGACAGCTCAAGCCGCTGCGCCGCAACGCCCAGCTCATTTTCCAGGATCCCTATGCATCGCTCAATCCGCGCATGACCATCGGCCAGATTCTCGCCGAGCCGTTGGCGTTGCACGAGGTGGTGCCGCCGTCACGGCGCGGCGAGCGCGTGGGCGAACTGTTGCACCTGGTGGGGCTCGAATCGCGGGCGGCCCGCCGCTATCCGCATGAATTTTCCGGCGGCCAGCGCCAGCGCATCGCCATCGCGCGAGCCCTTGCGGTCGAGCCGAAGCTTATCGTTTGCGACGAGCCGGTATCCGCGCTCGATGTGTCGATCCGCGCCCAGGTGCTTAATCTGCTGCGCGACTTGCAGCACCGGCTTGGCCTTGCCTACATTTTCATTTCCCACGATCTCGCCGTGGTGAAGCATGTTGCCGATCGCATCGCGGTGATGCATCTCGGCCGCATTGTCGAGATCGGGCCAAGCGAAGCACTGTTTGCAAATCCGCGGCATCCCTATACCCGCGCGCTTCTTTCCGCCATTCCACTGCCAGCCCCAGGCCTCAAGCGCGAACGCATCATTCTTCATGGCGAGATGCCGAGCGCTTTGCATCCCCCCTCGGGCTGCGCGTTCCATCCCCGATGCCCGGTGGCGATCGGGCACTGTCGAACGGTGCGGCCGGAACTCGTGGGAAATGTGCACGCGGCCGCCTGTCACCGCTCCGACGAGCTGCCGCCCCCCAATCTCGGTGTGAATCAATGGGAGCGGTCGCAGAGTTTGGAGCGGCTCGTCAACGCGTTCCGACGGACCGGATAGGCAGGGCGGTGCCGGTGTTGATACACTCGAAACAATCGCGCTGGTGGGGAAGAAAGCGGGGGGAAATCCGATGAAGGCCTTTCGATTGGCGACTGCGGCGGTGCTTTTCATTGCATCCGCCGGTATTGCTTGTGCGCAGACTGCACTGCGCATCGGGCTTGCGGAGGATCCCGATATTCTCGACCCAACGCTGGCGCGCACCTATGTCGGCCGCATCGTCTTTGCGTCGTTTTGCGACAAGCTGTTCGACATCGACGAAAAGCTCAATGTCATTCCCCAGCTTGCGCTTGGCTATGAGACTGCGCCGGACGGGCTGTCAGTGACGATCAAGCTGCGCCCGAACGTGAAATTTCACGATGGCGAGCAGTTCAACGCCGACGCGG
The DNA here is from genome assembly GCA_963816295.1 of uncultured Alphaproteobacteria bacterium. Taxonomy (GTDB): domain Bacteria; phylum Pseudomonadota; class Alphaproteobacteria; order Rhizobiales; family Xanthobacteraceae; genus BOG-931. The sequence goes on from CAWFJS010000005.1 coordinate 6,812, forward strand.
CGAAATATTCGCTGGACCGGCACATGACCATGGCCGGCTCGTTCCGCAAGCCGGAGCTTGCGGTCGTCGATCATGTCGAAGTCGTCGATCCGCTGACCATTAAAATATTTCTCAAGACGCCATTCGCCCCGCTGATTGCGCAGCTCACCGATCGTTCGGGCATGATGGTGGCGCCGAAAGCCGCGTCCGAGGCCGGTGACAAATTCGGACTGCATCCGGTCTGCGCCGGGCCGTACAAGTTTGTCGAGCGCGTGCCGCAGGATCGCATCGTCGGCGAGAAATTCGCCGATTACTGGAACAAGGACAACGTCCATATCGACCGGATTGTCTATTTACCGATCAGCGACGACACCGTGCGGCTCGCCAATCTCAAGAGCGGCGGCCTCGATCTAATCGAGCGGGCGTCGGCGACCGACATCAAGGATATCCGCTCCGATCCGAAGCTTAAGCTCGCGACCGCACTCGGGCTTGGCTACATGGGCATCGACATTAACGAACGCGCGAAAAATCCGCTCGGTAGCTCGGCCGTGGTGCGGCAGGCGCTCGATGCCGCGATCGACCGCGAGGCGCTTAATCAAGTCGTCTTCAATGGCGAATTCGTTCCCGGCAATCAATGGGTGAATCCGGAGAATTATTATTACCAGCAGAATTTTCCGGTGCCCAAACGCGATGTTGGGAGAGCCAAGGCGTTGCTTAAAGAGGCCGGGGTCGCGACCCCTTTCGACGTCGATTTCATGGTGCCCAAGGGAGCAGAGCCGCAGTCGGTCGCGGAGGTCGTTCAAGCGATGGCCGCCGAGATCGGCATCAACATGAAAATTCGCGTGACCGAATTCGCTACATCACTGAAGCAAGCTGAGGCCGGCGAATACGAGGCCTATTTATTGGACTGGAGCGGCCGCAGCGATCCCGACGGCAATCTGTACAGCTTCTACAAATGCAAGGCGCCGCTCAACTATCCGGGCTCTTGCAATTCGGACATCGATAAGCTGCTCGACGAATCGCGCGTTCCTTCCGATCGCGCGCAGCGCAAAGCCATCTACGAGAAGCTGACGCAACTTATTCTCGACAACAAGCCGATTCTTCTATCTCTATCATCGACGCATGTTGATCGCCCACACGGCCCGCCTGGAAGGCTATCGCCAGCTGCCCGATGGTATGGTGCGTGTCGTCGGCTTGACGCTGAAATAACGTCTCGCCGATGTTGACGTTTGTTGGCAGGAGAGTGTTGCAGCTTATCCCGACCTTGTTTTTCGTGTCGGTGATTATTTTCTCGCTACAACATCTTTTGCCGGGTGACCCCGCGCTGGTCATGGCCGGCGAAGAGCGTGATCCCGCGGCGATCGAGCAGATTCGCCAGCACTATCATCTCGATCGCCCGCTGCCGGTCCAGTACGTGTATTGGGTCAAGGGCGCGCTGTCGGGCGATCTCGGCGAGTCGATGCGGCTCAAGGAACCGGTTCTTTCGCTCATCGTCAAAAAACTGCCGGTCACGATCACGCTCGCGTCAATAGCCATCGTCATCGCGCTGGTGATTGGCGTCGGCGCCGGGATCGTCTCGGCGGTCAAGAAGGACAGCATCTGGGACTATGCGGCGAACGTCTTCGCGCTGTGGGGTATTTCGACGCCGAATTTTTGGCTCGGCATCATGCTGATCTTTCTGTTCTCGGTGAAGCTCGGCTGGCTGCCGGCGTCCGGTTACGTGCCGCTCACGGAGGACTGGCGGGCGAGCCTTGCCACGATGGTCATGCCGGCTTTCGTGCTCGGCAATGCGATTGCCGCGGTCCTGATGCGGCACACCCGCAGCGCCATGCTGCACGTTCTGGATAGCGACTATATCCGCACCGCGCGCGCCAAAGGACTGCTCGAACACAGCGTCATATTCAAGCACGCTTTGCGCAACGCTTTGACGCCGGTTATCACGCTTGGCGCGCTCGAATTCGGCACCTTGCTGTCGGGCGCCGTGCTCACCGAGCAGATTTTTACCATTCCTGGATTCGGCAAGCTGATCGTCGATGCCGTTTTCAATCGCGATTACGCGGTGGTTCAGGGCGTCGTGCTGGTGACGGCCACGGCCTACATGACACTCAATCTTCTGGCGGACATGGCCTACATCCTGGTCAATCCGCGGCTGCGCGGTTGAGCGATGGCCGAAGCGGCGCTCACCGCGACTGCCGGCGCGACGTCTGCCGAAGGCGTCGAGACGCCGACGGCGCGCGCGATACGGCGGTTCAAGCGCCGCAAGGGGGCGCTCATAGCGCTGTTCGTCATCGCAATCTTTATCGCCGCGGCGGCGCTGGCGCCTCTGATCTCTCCCTATAATCCGGACCTGCAGACCTGGAGCGCGGTGCGCAAGGCGCCATCGGCCTTGCACTGGTTCGGCACCGACGATGTCGGGCGTGATGTGCTGGCGCGGGTGATTTTCGGCGCGCGCGCCTCGCTGCTGGCGGGCGTTATCTCGGTCGCGATCGCGCTTCTCGTCGGGGTGCCGGTCGGGCTTGTCTCGGGTTACCTGGGCGGTTTCATCGACGCGCTGTTCAGCCGGATCACCGACGCGCTGTTGGCCTGTCCGTTTCTTATTCTTGCGATTGCGCTCGCCGCTTTCCTCGGGCCAAGCCTCGGCAACGCGATGATCGCCATCGGCATTACCACGACGCCGATCTTCATCCGGCTGACACGCGGCCAGGTGATGGCGGTGAAGGTCGAGGATTATGTCGAGGCCGCGCGCGCGGTCGGCAATCCGCACTGGCGCATCGCGCTTGTTCACATCCTGCCAAATATCCTGCCGGCCTTGCTGGTGCAGGCGACGCTGTCCATCGCGGCGGCCATCATTGCCGAGGCCGCGTTATCGTTTCTCGGCCTCGGGCAGCAACCGCCGGCGCCGTCATGGGGCAGCATGCTCAATGCCGCGCAGCGGTTTCTCGTCAACGCCCCGTGGATGGCGATCTGGCCGGGGCTCGCCATCTTCCTGACCGTGCTGTCGCTTCAATCTGGTCGGTGATGGTCTGCGCGATGCACTCGATCCGCGGTCGCGGTGATCGGGTGGTTTTTTCAAGCGCTCACTTCTCGACTTCGCCGCCGGCGTCCGCCCAGTCCTTGAAGCCACCGAGATTGTAGACGCGCTCGTAACCCATATCCTTGAGCAGCTTGCCGCTTAAAGCCGCGCGGCCGCCGGAGCCGCAGTAAACGATCACGTTCTTGTCCTTGGCGAAACTCTTGTCGTGCGAGGGCGAGTCCGGATCGGCGCGAAATTCCAAAAAGCTGCGCGAGACGTTGACGGCGCCGGCGACCTTGCCACTCTTTTCCACTTCCGGCGCCTCGCGCACGTCGACGACGAGCGTATTGCCTTGCGCGATCATCTCCCGCGCCTGCGCCGGAGTGATCCGCGGCACCGCCGCATTGGCGGCGTCCATCATCTGTTTCAGGGTCGTCGCCACGTGTGCTCCTCGGTATCTCGACGTCGGGTCTGGAGAGAGATATAGGCCCCGGGGGCGGCTTTGCCAGCGACCGCGCAAACTACGGCGGCGTAACACTATCGTCGGGGTTTCAGCGCCAACGTAACGATCACGATCGAGGTTTCGCCGGGATCGGGGGCGATATAAAGGCCGATCTGCCGGCACATTTGCAGCATCGTCCTGTTCTCCTGCCGCATCTGGCCGCGAATCGACTGCAGCCCTTCGGCGTGCGCATATTCGATTATCAGCTCCATGAACAGCCAACCGAGGCCGTGCCCCTTGAGATCGGAGCGCATCAGAATGGCGTATTCGGCCGTGCGATATTCGGAATCGGCATGGACGCGCACGACGCCGAGCATGGAAGAAATAAATTCATTTGAAAATGTAGCCGTTTTCGCTTTTGTGAGCAGCGCACAGTCGATAAAGTTTCACTTGGTAGTCTCGCTTTGCTGTAACTTTGAAAGTGTAGAGCATTTTGTGCCGGTGGCGCGTGATGGGCCAGGCTCACGATTACGCAAAAGTCGCATTCGCTCTCATCGACGACCTCGATCGTTTGACCGAGGTCGATAGGGTGATGGATCGCGTTTCGGCGACCTTGTCCGACTTTGGATACACGTCGTTTCTAATAACGGGTGTGCCTGAGCCGCCGCAGCGGCTCGAGCCCTATATTTTGCTCAACGGTTGGCCCAAGGGCTGGACCGAGCACTACACCAGATCAAACTATTACGCAGACGATCCAGTAGCAGCGTGGTGTCGCCGCACAGTGAATCCCTTCGAATGGTCGCAAGCGCCCTTCGATGCGACGCGCTCGCCGCGCGCCGCCGAGGTCATGGCCGTTGCTCGAGAATTTGGCCTCAATAAAGGGTTCCTAGTGCCTATCGTTCGCAGCACGGGATTTCAGGCATGCGTCACGATGGCTGGCGAGCGCCCCGACTACGAACCAAGAGCGAAGCGAGCGCTTCACCTCGTCAGCATGTACGCACATGCACGTTGTGCTGCGCTGATGGGTTGCAAGTCTGATGGTCAGCGTCGGCGTGTTCTAAGCGAACGAGAGCGCGATGTACTGGCATGGGCAGCGGAAGGCAAATCCAGCTGGGAAATTGCGACCATCCTCGGCGTCAGCGAGCGCACCGTGAACTGGCATGTTGAGCAGTCGAAGAAAAAATTGGACGCCGTGACGCGAACCCAGGCCGTGATAAAGGCACTTCGGTCGGGCGAGATTTAAATCGTCAACTGGCAGTTCTGACAGTCGCCTAATCCAGCGAAAGTGCTTTTGCTCCAAGGTAAATACCGTGGGGGGCAAAGGCATGATCCATGTGATCACGAGCGCCAATCGGCATCTCTACAAGCCGGAGTTGTTGGCCCATTTTCGATTACGCCATGAGATTTATGTGGTGGAGCAAAGGTGGACGAATTTAGCCCACCCTGACGGATTGGAGCGCGACCAATTCGATAATGAGGACGCCACTTACATCCTGGCGAGCGAGAACAGCCAAATCACAGGAGGTTCGCGCCTGGTGCCCGTAACGCGGCCGCATCTGCTCAGTGAAGTATTCCCGTATCTTGCATCCGTTCGCGGTTTGCCAAGGGCGGTCGATATCTACGAGTGGACGCGAATGTTTGTCGTCAAGAGTCGGCGCGACTGTCGGACGATGGGCGGGCAGACCCGGGGGATGGTGATCTGCGGCGTGCTCGAGCACTGCCTCGACAATGGTATCACCAGCCTGACAGCTCTCATTGAGATGTTTTGGTTGCCGCTATTCCACTCCATGGGCTGGAATCTGATCCCGCTCGGCCTTCCCGAACTGATAAACGGCGAGTGGTCGATCGCGGTCAAAATGGCAATTGACGAGAACACCCTCGCGTCGACGCGCGCATTTCATGGCATCGCTGGGCGTGTGTGCGTCGCCACTCAGCGGAGATTAGTTACAGGAATTACTGCATGACCCAGATCTTACAAATAAACATTCGCCCCATGTCCCCCGACAAGGCAAAACTCGTCCGCTACATCCACGACATGAGCCGCGAAATGGCAAAAATGGCCAATAGCGCATCTTTGGATTTGCTCGCTTATTTACTTCATCTTGTCGTCGCGGAAGCGCAGAGTCTGAACAACTCCGAATTGACAGCCGGCCCCGAGAATCCTCTGCAAAACTAGGCGCGCTTTAGCATCATCGCATTTGCCCCAACCGAAAAGGTAGTCTGATTTTTTCACGCGCGTCAGTCCCGTCACGCAGACGATTTTAAGTCGCTTTGATCAGGGCCGCAGCGACAACGTGACGATCACGATCGAGGTTTCGTCGGGATCGGGAGCGATGTGAAAGCCGAGCTGCCGGCACATTTGTAGCATCGTCCTGTTCTCCTGCAGCACCTGGCCGCGAATCGACTGCAGCCCTTCGGCGCGCGCATATTCGATCATCAGCTCCATCAATAACCAGCCGAGGCCGTGCCCCTTCAGATCGGAGCGCACCAGAATGGCGTATTCGGCGGTGCGATATTCGGAATCGGCATGGACGCGCACCACGCCGAGCATCTGCCCGGTCGCCTCTTCGATGGCGATGAACGCCATGGCGCGGGCGTAATCGATCTGCGTAAACCGCGCGATGAAGCCGTGACTGAATTCCTTCACCGGCGCGAAGAAGCGAAGGCGCAAATCGTCGGCCGTCACCGCGGTCAGGAACGCCGGATAGAGCGCCTCGTCCTCAGGCCGGATCGGACGCACGAAAATCTTGCTGCCGTCCGGCAGCGCCAGGTGGCGCTCCCAGGCTTTCGGATAAGGCCGGATGGCAAAGCGCGGATTGCCTGATAACGGCCCGGCCCATCGCGGCTCAAACCGCGCGACCGCAATGCGAGCATCCACCGCGATCACGCCGGTCTCGTCGGCGAGCACCGGATTGAGGTCGATCTCACGAATTTCCGGAAAATCGGCGGCGAGTTGCGACAGCTTGACCAGAACGAGCGCGATTGCCGTCTCATCGGCGGCCGGCACGTTGCGATACGCCCTGAGGATTCGCGATACGCGGGTGCGCGCGATCAGGCCGCGCGCGAGCGCCAGATCGAGCGGCGGCAGCGCCAGCGCCTTGTCATCAATCGCTTCCACCGCCGTGCCGCCCTGGCCGAACACCATGACCGGGCCGAAAGTCGGATCGTCGGCGATGCCGATGATGAGTTCGCGCGCCTTGGGCCGCACCACCATCGGAAAAACCGTCACGCCGGCAATGCGCGCGTCGGGCTTGGCGGCGCGCGCGCGGCGTAAAATATCGTCCGCCGCTTGGCGCACCGCCGCCTCGGTCGTCAGGTTCAGCCGCACGCCGCCGACTTCGGATTTGTGCACGATATCCGGCGACTGGATTTTCAGGACCACCGCGTCGCCTTTGGCGAGATGCGGTCGTGCCGCCGCTGCGGCCTCGTCCGGATCGCGGGCGAGGTTTGCCGCGGTAATCGCGATGCCGTAGGCGGACAGCACTTTGCCGATCGTGATTGGGTCGAGCCAGGTGTAGCCACCTTGGCCGTGTTCGCGCAGCGCCGCCTCGACGAGCGGCCGCACCGCGCGGTCATCCGGCGCAAAATCCTGCGGCAGGCTCGGCGGCACCGCCATCAGCTGCCGGCGCGATTGACGGTATTGCACCAAATGCATGAAGCCGGCGACGGCATCGGTTTCGGTCGCGTAATCGGGAATGCCGGCGCGATCGAAGACCTCGGAAGCACGCTCGCCGCCGCCGACCCAGACCGCGAATACCGGTTTCGGCGGAACGATTTTCCGGCGGTGCCGCTCGGTCGCGGCGACGACGGCGTGCGCGGCGTCGGCGGCGGAAGCAAGCGCGGTCGGAACGTTCATGATCAGCACGGCATCATTCGCGTCATCCTCGAACAAATGCTCGAGCGCAACGGCATAGCGCTCCGCGTCCGCGTCGCCGGCGATATCGACCGGGTTGGCGCGCGACCAGATCGGCGGCAGCGCCGCATCGAGCTTCTTCATCGCAGCGGTCGAAATTTCGGCCAGCGTGCCGTCGAGATCGGCAAGCCGATCGACGGCAAGGACGCCGATGCCGCCGCCATTGGTCAGAATCGCGAGGCGATTGCCGGCAACCAAGCTGATATCCGAGCTGACATTCGAACTGACATGGCCCAGCGTCTCGGCGGCGGCAAACAGCTCGTCGAGATCGAGCGCGCGGATGAAGCCGGCGCGGCGGAAGGCGGCGCCGTAGACAGCGTCGGAACCGGCGAGCGCGCCGGTATGGGTCATTGCCGCCTTGGCGCCGGCGGCATGGCGTCCGGATTTGACGACCAGCACCGGCTTGGCCCGTGCCGCGGCGCGCGCCGCCGACATGAATTTGCGCGCGTCCTTGACCAACTCGATGTAGAGCAGGATCGCGCGCGTGCCGCGGTCGAGGGCAAAATGATCGAGCAGGTCGGCAAAATCGACGTCGAGGCTGTCGCCGATCGAGACGATCGCGGAAAAGCCGATGCCGCGCAGCGCCGCCCATTCCACGAGCCCGGTTGCGATCGCGCCCGACTGCGAGATGACGCAGAGGTCGCCAGGTTGTGCCGTCGAAGCGGCGAAGCTGGCATTGAGGTTTACTCGCGGCGCCAGCACGCCGAGACAATTGGGGCCGACGATACGCATGCCGGTGGCGCGCGCCGCCCGCTCGCATTCGTCGGCAATCGAGCCGGCGCCATGCCCGAGCCCGGCGGTCAGAATTATCGCGGCGGCGGTTCCCTTGACGGCTGCGGCGCGAACCACCGCCGCGACGGCGGCCGGCGGCACGCCGATGACCGCGACATCCGGCGTCGTGGCCAGCGCCTTATAGGATTTGACCGCAGCGATCCCCTCGATGCTGTCGTAGTGCGGATTGACGAGATGAATTGCGCCGGCAAATCCACCGCCGCGCAGGTTTTTCAGGACCGCGCGGCCGGGCGATGTGTCGCGCGGGCTGCCGCCGACCACAGCGATAGAACGCGGCGCAAATAGCCGGTCGAGGCGATAGATCGACATAGGCCTTCAGGTCCGATGCTTTCGGGTCCGACGTCTTCAGGTCGTGGCGCAAAGTCCGCTCCAACATATTGCCTGCGCCGCCTAAGACAAAATGCCGGCTTTAAGCGCGCGCATTACATTGTTGCCGGCGCAGTGCGACCGATCTGTGTCAGTAAAAGCGTCTGGCGCGCCTGTTCGAGCGCGCCGGATCCGTGCTGCCGCCGTTAAAAACAGGCGGAATTATTTCCGCTCGGTCCTACGGGCCGTGCACGAAATCAGCATTGCGTAGGTCCGCGCCGCGCTGGCAATGTCGGCGGTCTTCATTTCGCTTCCGGGGTCGGCGGTCTGATACGGGACCGCGCTGTTGTCGAGAAAATCGCGCAGCGCCCCGGTCTTGATGGCGAAATTGATGTTTTGGGGAATATCACCCGTCGCCTTGACCATGCGCAACGCATCGAGCTTCGCGCTGACCACGCCGACAATATTGCCGCTGTTGTCGTGTAACGGTCCGCCGCTGTTGCCCGGCTGAACCGGCGCGCTGATCTGGAGAAAGCGCGTATCGTTATGCAGCCCCGCCAAGGAGCTGATGATCCCCGTCGTCACCGTCAGGTCGGAGGTGAGAAGGCCATGCAGGGGATAGCCGATCGCGACTACCTGGTCGCCGGAATTCACCGCGCTGGCGCGGATCGTCGCGATGTCCTTTTCCTTGAATTTCTTTGTCCCTTGCAGGAGCGCAAGGTCGTTTTCTTCGTCGGCGGAGACGACCCGCAATTTGACCGGAGCTTGCCCGACGAGATTGCCATGGATGTCGCCGACGCAGTCGGCGACGACGCGATTATTGGTGACGATATATGCGTTTCTGCTGACGACGAAACCGCTGCCTGAAACCGACACCAGCTTGTCCGGTTCGGACGGTTTTTCCGCAGGTTCGTCGTCGGATTTGGCGGAGGCTTTCGCCGTCGACGGCTTGGCCTTGGGATTGGAAAAATCGCCGGCTGACGCGATTCCATTGGTATTGATTTTATCGACGCAATATTCGATTGACGGCACGACATTGCCGGCAGCGGCTAGGTCAAATTGCAGCGTCTGTTTGTTTGCCGTGGCGACCAGTAGACGCGATTTGCGCCATGCATTGATGGCCTGGCTGGGCAACTTTCCGACTACGGCTTCGCGCGTGGCGGCGCCTTGAATCTCAAACTGCACTTGGCCGTCAAATGTCAGAATAAGCGTAACTGACTGGCGATCGTGAAACTGCCAGGCCGGATCGGCAGCGCCGATGATCCACGAGTGATCGGCATTTTCCGCAATAATAAGCGCAAGGCCTTTGTCGAACTTGGCGGCGGCGGTGCAATGGGAAAACGCACCCTTGTCGGTCGTGTAAGCGGCGCCCTGCCATTTTCCGACATGAATGATGCCGAACGGACCTCCGGCAAAACTTGTGGCACTGAACGCGACGCAAGCAAACGCCGTCAACAACACCCGCGACACTTTCATCATGACAATATCCCCGCACGCATAGCCGCTGAGCGAATGCTATCACAGGTTGTGTCGCAGAAAAGAACGATCGGCGCCAATAAACAGCGCCTCAATATTCATGAGCTTGGTTCAAAAATAAATGAGCTTAACTCACCTCATTCAATTTAAGCGTGTGACACCGCAGCCGTGCGCGAGCGCTCGCCCGCAGCGGCCGGGACCTTCAATTTGAGCAGCCGATCGGCGGTGGCGTGGGTGAGCTTTGCCATATCGTCAGGCGCCAGCGCGATGCGATCGAGGAACTTCCGGCCGGCGATATTCGGCGCATAAGGATAATCGACCGAGAACATGATGCGATCGATGCCGAAAGTCAGAAGTGCGGTGAGAAACGGCGGCTCGTCGAAAATGCCGCTGGTGGTGAGCCAGACCTGATCGAGAATAGCGCGCGTGATCGGCCGCTTCAGATGACCGATGTCATGCTTAAACACTTGATCGATGCGCGCCATCATCATCGGCAGCATTTCGCCCATGTGACCGACGATCAGACGGAGCCGCGGATGCTTATCGAGCGTACCGGCGACCGCCATGCGCAACAGATGCACCGCGGTTTCCGAATGCCAACCCCAGCCGGCGGTCTCGAGCACGCGGTCGGCGCCGTCCGGCAGTTCCGAAAAATAAGCCTTTCGCACTGGCTCGGGCGGAATGTGCGGATGAATATAGATCGGCACGTCGAGTTCGACCGCAGCAGCAAGGAGGCCATCGTAGCTCGGGTGATCGAGGAAGCGGCCGTCGGTGGTGCCATTGACCATGGCGCCGACGAACCCGAGTTCTTTCACGGCGCGCTTGAGTTCAACTGCCGCTGCGTCGGGACTTTGCAGCGGCAAAGAGGCGAAGCCGGCAAAGCGGTCAGGGCGACGCGCGATCGCGGTGGCGAGATGATCGTTGAGCTCGCGCGCGAGCGCCACGCCATCGGCGCCGGGAAGCAAATCCGGACCCGGGCCGCTATTGGAAAGCACCTGCACGGTGATGCCGGTCTCATCCATCGACTTGAGCCGGATCTCGCCGATCTCGGGCAGCAGCTCCAGCGGATTTGGTGCGCCAGGCGTGAGATTGCGCGGCCGATAACCGCGGCGGCTGATGATGTCTTTGGCAATGCGCTGACTAAGCGCGGGCACAGCGAAGTGCTCCTCAAGGGCGACGGTACGCATCGACGATTTCCCTCCCGATTGGCGGCGGCCGGACCTTTCTCACAGGGCGAGTGTGGCGTTCCGGCGCCTCGGCCTTGTCGCATCCCCGATGGTCAAGCGCAACAGCGCCGCCAATCAAACAAAATGCAGCGGTTTTGGCGCTCGCAGGCACGCCCGAAAAGACGCTTCAATTCATTAAGACTTTTGCAGGGCTGTCATAATTGAGGTCATGATGGTCTTGCGGATCGAGGGTCATGCCGTTAAATAGGCTGATCGAGCTTTGGGCCGAATGTCTCGGCCTTGCAGCGACTGAACAAGCGCGCCTGACTGACGATCTTTCACCAAAATCTCGAGCGAACCGAGCCGGGCACAATCGCGCGGCTCACATCTGCATGCCTATGAGGAGACACTCGTGAACAACGGCACCGTGAAGTGGTTCAACGCGCAGAAGGGTTATGGATTCATTCAACCCGAAGGCGGCGGCAAGGACGTGTTCGTCCACATCAGCGCCGTCGAACGCGCCGGTCTCCGCGAACTGCGCGAAGGCCAGCGGGTTTCCTTCGAGGTCGTGGTGGACCGTAAGACCGGCAAGTCGGCTGCTGAAAACCTCAAAGCGATGTAACACCTCGACGCGATCGCGAACATTGATCGCGTTGCAGTTTGGGCCCCGGATCGCAGAATGCGGTCCGGGGTTCTTTATTTGCTCAGCGATGATTTGGCTGACAGATGCGCAGCCGGACCGATCGCGGCGCTCATAACAAACTCTGATAGATCAAGACAGCATTGAGCGCGAGCACCAGCGCCGTGGCGGAGATTGCTACGACGCGCGTCAGCCTACTGTTCGCGAACGCTCCCATTACGTCGGTCCGGCTGGTGAAAATGATGAGCGAGATCATCGGCAGCGGCAGGGCAATGCTCAACACCACTTGGCTGATAACCAGGGCGCGCGTCGGATGGGCGCCGAGCGCGATCACGGCGAATGCCGGAAGCATGGTGACGAGCCGCCGCAGCCATAGCGGGATGCGGAATCCGACGAAGCCTTGCATGATCATTTGACCGGCGAGCGTGCCGACTGTCGATGCCGAGACGCCGGAAGCAATCAGTGAGATCAGGAAAATCCCGGCCGCAGCGGCGCCAAGGAGCGGGGTTAGCGTGTGATAGGCCGTCTCGATTTCCGCTACTTCAGGATAGCCGGCATGGAACGCGCCCGACGCCATCATCACCATCGCCATATTGACAAGGCCGGCCATGCTGAGCGCGATGATAACCTCCCGGTTCGAATATCGTAACACCAAGCGGCGATCGTCATCGCTGCGCACCGGTACGCGCGCTTGCGTCAAACCCGAGTGCAGATAGATCGCATGCGGCATCACGGTGGCGCCGATAATGCCGACCGCCAGCAAAAGCGCTTCGCCGTCGGCAAGCTGCGGCGTAACGGTGTGGAAGAGAGCCGCGCTCCAATCGATCGGCGCGATGAATATCTCGAGGAGATAACAAACACAGATCAGCCCGACGATCGCGCCGATGATGAGTTCGAGCGGGCGGAAGCCTAATTGCTCGCACGTCAATAGGCCGTAGGTGATGACGGCTGTCGCGGTCATTCCGGCAAGCAGCGGGATATGCAGCAGCAGGGAGAGCCCGATGGCGCCGCCAAGAAATTCGGCGAGATCGGTCGCCATCGCAGCGATCTCGCTGGCCACCCACATCGCCAAGACCACCGGGCGCGGAAAGTGGTCGCGGCACAGCTCGGCCAGGTTCCGGCCGGTAACAATGCCGAGCTTGGCCGAAAGCGCTTGAAACAGCATGGCGATGATGTTGGCGAGCAGCACCACCCACAACAGGCTGTAACCGTATTTGGCGCCGGCCTGGATGTTGGTCGCAAAATTCCCCGGATCCATGTACGCGATCGAGGCAACGACTGCGGGGCCGCCGAAGGCGATCGCGGTGCGCAGCCCGCCGGGACCGCCGGCAAGCGCTCGGGCGGTGGTGCGCCCGGTGAGGGTGGATCGCTCCACCACCGCCGGCGCGATTACCGTCGGATTGGCCGTCATATCCTGCCGCATCGTTTCGTCGGGCCAGCGCTCGGCACCGTTACTGCAAAATGTACCACGAGCTACAGAATAGGTATTGCGCTAGTTTGGGTCAATGGCTCATATTGTAGCCACGACTACATTTTGACACGGCAAGAATGTTATGATCTGGGAGCGGCAGGACCGGATTTCAGGTGCACGCTCTAGTGCCGCGAACCAGAAGTTCGCACAAGTTTGCGGCACGCTCGGATGCGAACTTCGCGTTCAAAAGCGGCACTACAAGGATAGACTTGCTAGTGTCCTTATCGATTCCGAAGTTCGTACGAGCGCGCCGCAAATGCTTACGAACTTCGGAATCGGGACACTAGGGCGAGGTTAATGGGCAAGCTTCCAGCGGAAGGAACCCAGGCGCGCCGTTTCGGCAAGACGCGCTCCGCGCAGTCAAGCGCGCTGCATGAAGATTATGTCGAGTTGATCGCCGATCTGCTCGAGGGCGAAGGCGAGGCTCGGCCGACCGACATCGCGCGCCGGCTCGGCGTCTCCCACGCCACCGCGATCAAGGCGATTGCGCGGCTCAAGCGCGCCGGCCTCGCCACCGCGCGTCCGTACCGCGGCGTGTTTCTGACCCAAAAAGGGCAAGCGCTGGCGGAGCGGGTGCGGCTGCGCCATCGGCTGGTGGTCGATGTGCTCCGCGCGCTTGGCGTCTCCAGCGAAGCCGCCGAAGCCGACGCCGAGGGCATCGAACATTACGTTTCCGAGCACACGCTCAAAGCCTTCGCGCAATTTCTCAAATCGCGGTAGTGACTGCAGGCGTCTTTGCCAGCGCGGGATCGCGCCCGCGTGGAGCGCGAAGGCGGCTTGATCTCGCGCACGGAGTACGAAAAATACATAACCGAAGTCACGAAACGCGAGTCATAGCGCGTGGGCAATCTAATGAAGTGCCTTGGATTTCTCAGTTGATTGGCGGCTCAGCGGGGTGGCTACATCAGGAAGTCGCGCTTTTGCCCGAGCTAGGCAACTTCAGCGACGGCGGCGCAGTAGCACATCCCTGGCCTCGTTGATGCGCGCCGCCAGATAGTTCGTTCCTCCTTGATCGGGATGCAGCTTCTTTATGAGGGACCGGTGCGCGTGACTGATCTCCTCGGCGCTCGCCCCGGGCTGAATGCCGAGAATCTGATAGGCCTCCTCGTCAGTCATTTTGCCAGTGCCGGCCGATCGCGTGCCGGCGCTCGCGCCCGCATCATGCTGGGCGTGCCGGCGCCAGCCGGGCTCTCTGCGATCAAGATAAGCCGCCAATAAATCGCGGCTGTCTTCGTCGATTTCGCCCAATAATTTCATCAGGGCTGCCTGGTCCAGCGCATCGAGCGAAGCGCCCTGATAGCTGCCGTCGAGCACATGACCATGCATTCTGCCGGTATCATGATCGAGCTCCATTTCAAGAAAAGCCGTTCGTACACGCGACGTCTGCCCCGCGCTTCTTTGCGTTCTCGCCCCAAAAGAGGCAGACCAAAAAGAGGTCCAGCCCAGCAGACCCAATCCGAAGGCTCCGAGCGGGATGGCCACTCCGATTTGGCCGCGAAACAGCAGAAACCCGGCAAGCAGGAGGCTGGCGCCGCCGCCGATCCAGCGCAACACACGCACGACTTGTTTGGGGTCGGCCTGAATGAACGCGCTGGCAGCCCACAGCAACAAAAGAAGGGCCACAACGCCGAGCAGAAATGCCGACATGGCTACTTCAGTTGCTCGATTAGCCTTGCGATACCGGCGCTCTGCGCTTTGAGGTCGGCCAGAGCCTTGAACCCGCCCGCGGCATAGGCTGCCGCCGCGCGCAGGAGTTCAGCGAGTTCGTCGGCAGCGCCCGGCGCGAAGCGGCAGAACGCTCCGCCGGTGAGGCGAGCGATCTCGCGGAACGCTTGTTCGCAGATTTGATCGTAACCCTCCTGGAACATAAACGCCTTCACGTTGCGCAGGCCAAGCTCTCCGGCACGAACGCACAGGTCATCGAGCGATTCCTCCATCGCGTCGCCAATAAAGACCAATACGGCGATTTTGCCGCTTTCGTTTTCGCGCCGGGCGTGAGCAAGTACCTTGTCAATCTGAGTATGACCGCCGCGGCAGTCGATGCTCGACATTAAAGCACCAAGTCGATCGGGATCAGCGACCCAAGACGAAGCGCGGCATTCAGCCAAGCCACGATAGTAGACAAGCTGGATGTCGAGACCACCGACGGCCGCCGCTGCGCGGAACATCTCGGCCTGCAACTTGCAGGCCTGATCCCATGTCGGCTGCCGACTCATGGTAGCGTCGAGGGCAAAGATCAGCCGACCGCGCTGTCCGGTTTTGGTACCAGGGCCAAGCGCCTTGACACGATCAAGAAAGCTATCAATCTCGGTGCGCGCCGATGTGGTCGGAGTTGAATCTGGACAATTCCCTGGGGATTGAACCGGGGTCGGCGTTTCATCGGACCGGTAATTGCGCATAACGGGGTCCTTAA
Source organism: uncultured Alphaproteobacteria bacterium (assembly GCA_963816295.1). Taxonomy (GTDB): domain Bacteria; phylum Pseudomonadota; class Alphaproteobacteria; order Rhizobiales; family Xanthobacteraceae; genus BOG-931. Next base: position 22,423 of record CAWFJS010000005.1, read on the forward strand.
GCTCGTCATCTAAGGTGGTCCTATCCAGCAATGGACGCAATGGCGGCCCTGACGCGCCGTTCAGCGGAATTAGTCTTCGAAATTAGCCTTGGCGAAAAAACGTCCACCAAGAGATAGCCGCGAATATTTTGTAATCCGCCTCACGCCGCGTGCGCGGCGACTACCTCGGCGATGCCGTCGACCACTTCCTCGACCATGGCCTTGTCGTCGCCTTCGCCCATGATGCGAATGACCAACTCGGTGCCGGACGGGCGCACCACCAAGCGACCGTGGCCGTCAAGCCGGTTCTCGGCATCGGCGATGGCGCTGCGCACCTTGGAATTCTCCAGCGGCTTGCCGCTGCGGTAGCGCACATTGCGAATGACTTGCGGCAGCGGCTCGAAGCGGTGGCAGACCTCCGAGACCGGCTTGTTCCGCTTCTTGACCACCGCAAGCAGCTGCAATGCGGCGACAAAGCCGTCGCCAGTGGTCGTAAAATTCGACAGGATGATGTGCCCCGACTGTTCGCCGCCGACGTTGTAACCGTGCTCGCGCATATATTCGAGCACATAACGGTCGCCGACCGGCGTGCGGATGAATGACAGGTTGAGCGTTTGCAAATGCCGCTCGAGGCCCAAATTGGACATCACCGTGCCAACGATGCCCGGCTTGCTGAGCAGACGATCCTCGGCCCAGCTTTCTGCGATCACCGCTAACAGCTGATCGCCGTCGACCAAATGACCGCGCTCGTCGGCGATCACGACGCGATCGGCGTCGCCGTCCAGCGCGATCCCGATATCGGCGCGCATCTCGCGCACCTTCCGGCACATTGCTTCCGGAGCAGTCGAGCCGCAGTCGCGATTGATGTTGAAACCATCCGGTTCGACGCCGATTGAAACTACGTCGGCGCCAAGCTCCCATAATGCGTCGGGCGCGACCCGGTAGGCGGCGCCGTTGGCGCAATCGATGACGACGCGCAAGCCGTCGAGCGAGAGATTGCGCGGCATGGTGCGCTTGGCGAATTCGATGTAGCGGTCGTGGACGCCATCGATGCGCTTCGCCCGGCCAAGCTCGCCGCCTTTGGCAAGTCGCTTGGTCTTGTCGGCATCCATCAGCGTTTCGATCTTTTGCTCGACCTCGTCGGAGAGCTTGTAGCCGTCCGGTCCGAACAGCTTGATGCCATTGTCGTCATAGGGATTATGCGACGCGGAGATCATGACGCCGAGATCGGCGCGCATCGAACGCGTCAGCATGGCCACTGCCGGCGTCGGCATCGGACCGAGCAAGAGCACATCCATGCCGACCGAGGTGAACCCGGCCACCAACGCGGTCTCGATCATGTAGCCGGACAGCCGCGTATCCTTGCCGATCACTACCCGGTGCCGGTGATCGCCGCGGCGGAACACCAGTCCGGCCGCTTGACCGGCCTTGAGCGCCAGCTCCGGCGTGATGATGCCGTTCGCGCGGCCGCGAATCCCGTCAGTGCCAAAATATTTGCGAACCATGATTGGCGGCCCCACCCGCTTCCCCTGTCTGGCCGGCAATATTAGCCCCTTCTCGGTGTCGGCCGCTTCAAAAAAAGTATTGGTTAATTTTACCGGTCCGGGCGATGCGATATTCAGCCAAGGGCCATGAAAATCAACGGGATAGGGAGATTTCCGTTAACGTTTTGCACTTCGTGCTTATCGCGGGCGCTCGGCGGCGGCTGAACCACCGAGACCGGATCTGAGGCGGGAAAAGTCTCCTCCAAGCCGCGTTCGAGCGCATCGTCGAGCTTCTTATTCTGCCGCTCGCCATTTTCGCGCTGCTCGCCGCTGCGATGTTTGCCGGCGTCCTTGATTCGGCGTCCTTTTTGCATTGTGACGATCCGCTGGGGCAATTACTTGTGGCAATCCGTGCATCGCGTTCACGCTGGTTGCCGGCGCTATCGTTTGCCCGACAAAGCGGGCCGGCGTCAGGTCTGCGGCGTTGCCTGGCCGCTCTAGGATAACCCATTACCGCGGTGCGTGTTCCTCGGTTTTTTAGGCGGCGCAAGATCAGCACGCTTTGTGCTATCAAAAGCGGTCTCGGGAGCGCTGGGAGCCCATGCGTACTGTCACCTGTATCGAGGACCTGCGGCAGCTCGCCCACCGCAAGGTCCCGCGCGCCTTCATCGATTACGCCGAGTCCGGCTCCTATGCCGAGCGGACGCTGCACGCCAACCGCGCCGATCTGGAGCGCATCGCGTTGCGGCAGCGTATCCTCCACGATGTCGGCAATCGCAGCACCAAGACCACCATTCTCGGCGAACCGGCCGCGCTGCCGTTGGCGCTGGCGCCGATCGGGCTATGTGGAATGCAGCACGGCGACGGCGAAATTCTCGCCTGCCGCGCGGCTCAAGCCGCCAGCATTCCGTTCACGCTTTCAACCATGTCGATCTGCTCGATCGAAGACGTCGCCGGCGCGGTGGAAAAGCCGTTCTGGTTTCAGCTCTATGTCATGAAGGATCGCGGTTACATCCGCGCGCTGATCGAGCGTGCCGTCGCCGCCAAATGCAGCGCACTGGTGCTCACCGTCGACCTCCAAGTCATCGGGCAGCGCCACCGCGACATCAAGAACGGCATGACTGTGCCGCCGGAGATTCGGCTGCGCAATCTGATCGACATCGCCACCAAGCCGGCATGGGCGCTCAGTGTCGCCCGCGGCAAGCGTAAGACTTTCGGCAATATTGCCGGCCATTATCCCGGCATGAGCAGCGTCATCGTTCTGTCGAAATGGATCGCGGAGCAGTTCGATCCGACCTTGAGCTGGAAAGACGTCGAATGGATCAAGAGCCTGTGGCCGGGCAAGCTCATCCTCAAAGGCATTCTCGACGTCGAGGACGCCCGCATCGCGGTCAAGTCCGGGGCGGCGGCCTTGGTCGTATCCAATCACGGCGGTCGCCAGCTCGACGGCGCGCCGTCGTCGATCTCGGCCTTGCGGCCGATTGCCGACGCCGTCGGCGCCGATATCGAGGTGATGTTCGACGGCGGCATCCGCTCGGGGCAGGACATCGCGCGGGCGCTGGCGCTTGGTGCGCGATCGTGCATGAGCGGCCGCGCCTATATTTATGGTCTCGGCGCCGGCGGCCAGGCGGGGGTGGCGCGCGCCATTGAAATCATGCGCAACGAGCTCGATATCACCATGGCTTTGATGGGCGTCACGCGGATCGCCGACATTAATCGCGACACGATCGTGGACTGGCAGATCCGTCAACCTTATGAAAAGGGATAGTGTGATAGTTAATGCTTGGATGTGCCGACCCGCCGTCGCTATGGCTATGGCGGGCTCGAGCAAGTGCCCGCCCGAAGCGTCAGCGAAGGCGGCAGAATGCGGGGACAGGAGCGACGTGATGCGTAAGTTGTTATTGGCGGCGGCAATTTTTGCCGGGGCGATCGGGATTTCGGCGGCGCGGGCCGATACGGTTGGAGCGGTGGCGGGCGCCGGAACGGGCCTTCTCGTCGCTGGGCCTCCCGGCGCGGTGGTAGGCGGCGTCGTCGGGGCGGTCTGGGGCAAACCGTTCTGGGGACCCTCGATCAGCAGGGGTCACTGCTGGACCGACAGCGATTTCCATCGTCATTGCAACCGCGCCAAGAACTGGTGAGCTGGAGCGGTATTGTCCGGCCGCCTCTGGATTCCCCCACCCGGCACGGGAATGGCCGGAGCCGGCACCAGCTTACTCCGTTGATGCGCTATTCTTCCCGATAGCCGTGGGTCGGCACATTGCCGCTCGCGCCGTAATATTTGTACGGCAAGAATTTCCCCGACATTGAGATTTTGACCCGATCGCCTTTGGGATCGGGCTGGCGTTCCATCGTCAGATCGAAATCGATCGCCGACATGATGCCGTCGCCGAACTCCTCCTCGATCAGAACTTTCAAGGCCGCCCCGTTGACCATCACCAGTTCATAGAAGCGATAGATCAACGGATCGGTCGGCGGCATCGGCGAACCGCGGTGCGGAACCTCATTGAGCAATGCCTGCTCGGCCTTGCTCAAGCCGAACAATTCGGCAGCCTTCGCCGCCTGCGGCTTGGTCAGTTTCATCTGGCCGAGAATGGCGCCGGTAACGAGGACGGGCGACATGCCGCCGATCTCGGCGCAAATATGTTTCCAGCTCCAGCCGTTTTCGCGCTTGATGCCGAGCAGCTTTTCGGTGAGCCCGGCTCGCGTCATTGCCGACGTCATGACAGTCTCCTTGCTTGCGGTGCCTAGGCGCAAGCGTAGCAAGGGCCATGCCAAAAACACCGCAATTTTGCACCCGGAAACGACCGAGCCCGGTCTTACGGCGGCGAGGCGCCGCCCCGGCCGACATTGATGCGGCTCACGTCGAAACTGCCGTCAGCCGCTGTGCCGGTTGCCACCGCCGTAAAGGGAGGGCCTGGCGTGATCGCGCCGCGCCGAGGAGCGCAGCCGCGATCATGGTTCGCGTCGGTTTCATCTCAACCTTGAATGAAGATCGACCGCGTCAGCGCCACACGCCGTAGTCGCCAAATGAAATATTTGGCGCCTCCAGCGTGCCGTCCGGCTGCTTTTTGGCGGCGAAGACCAAGATCTTCTGACCCGGTTTGAGATCGGCGGCTGATTTTTTGGTGGCGGCGGTAACTTCGGTCGCGGGCGTCACCAGAACTTTCTGCTCGCCGTCCTTGTACTTCACGGTCAGCGTTTGGCCCTGCACTCCCGCGACTTGGTTATCGACGGTCGCATTGGTCATCGTGCTGTTGGGCGCAAAGTCCCAAGGCCGGTAGCCCTCGGCGAGACCGCGCTGGGCTTCCGAGAAGATGAAGACGGCGAGCGCCTTTTGGCTACCGTCGGGCTGCGGCATGCCGGTGACCGCGACGTAAGCGCCGGGTTTCACGTCGGCGAGGGAAGCCTTGACGATTTCGTTCACCGGCGCGTTGTCGGCGAGCTTGAGCTTCATCTCGGCGCCGTCGCGCGCCTTTACGGTCAAAACGCCGCCGTCAATACTGGTAATGGTTGCTCGCACGCGCACCGGGGGCGGCGCCGCTTGCGTCTGCTGCATCATGCCTTGGGCAACGGCTGCCTGTCGCGGCTGCATGGATGCGGCACACAGCAGAGCAACAGCACTGGCACCCAACACTTTCCACAACGTCATCGTCATCCTCCCTGCGCGTATTTCGGATTGATTTGCTTAGGGATAGAACCCCAACCGCACCGGTCTTATTCCTGGCTTCGTGGCTGTGGAACCGAGAGGTTCTGTTCCAACAGACTCCTCAATTCCTTGGTAATTTCCGGTTTCTTCCGGAACCACAGCTGAAATTGTGGTACCGCCTGACCTAACAGCATACCCAGCCCATCGGCGGTGCGCAGGTTGCGTGCCATTGCGGCGCGTAACAAAGGCGTGACCAGCGGCACGTAGACAAGATCGGCGACGGCCGCATCGGCGGGCAAGCGCGTAACGTCGAGAACAAGTTCCGGCTGCCCTGGCATTCCGAGTTTAGTAGCGTTCACCAATAGTCTTGCCTCGGCGAGCCAATGGTCGCGCTCTTCCCATGCGGAGATACTGACGCGCGAGCCGAACCACTGTTGAATTGCCTGCGCCCGCTGCGGTGTCCGGTTGATCACCACGATGCGGGACATACCGCGTTCCAACAGAGCATAGACAACCGCTCGCGCCGCCCCACCGGCGCCGAGCACGAGTGCGGTTCCGTCATTAGCGTCCCAATCCGGAACGCAGGCGTCGAGATTGTCTAAAAAGCCTTCGACGTCGGTATTGGTGGCGCGCAGTACGCCATCGAACCAGAGCGTGTTGGCGGCGCCGACCGCGCGCGCGCGATCGTCCGGCTCTGACCAGGCCAGCGCCGCTTCCTTGTGCGGAAAGATCAGATTGGCGCCGACATAGCCGCGCGCAGCAAGCGACCGCAGAAAGTCACGAAATTGATCCGGCGGGACGGCCTCACGCCGGTACTCGCCCGGAACGCCGCAGGCCTTGAGCCAATAATTATGAATGAGCGGCGAACGCGAATGTTCGACCGGCCAGCCGATGACGCAAGCGGCGGGCGTGCTTCTGGTCACGCCTCATCCACTACGGAATTGCGCAGCACACCGATCTCGGGGCTCTCGACCTCGATCGTGTCGCCGGGTTTCAACCAAACCGGCGGATCGGATTTGCCGGTCTTCTTCACTGGCGTGCCGGTGCAAATCACATCACCCGCCTTGAGAGTCATGAAAGTCGTCGTATAGGCGATAATGTCGGCGAACGAGAAAATCATGCTCGCGGTCGTATCCTCCTGCGTCACCTCGCCGTTCTTGCGCACAATCAGATGCAGCGGCTTGCCCAGATCGAAATCGGTTTCGATCCACGGTCCGATCGCGCCGGAGGCGTCGAAATTTTTGCCCTGCGTGACGTTGAATTGGCCGTGCCGCGTCCAGTCGCGGATCGTACCTTCATTGCACAAGGTCACCCCGGCGATCATCTCCAGCGCGCGGTCCTTGGGTACGTGCTTGCAATCCTGTCCGATCACGATCGCGATCTCGCCCTCGTAATCGAGCTGCTCGGAAATTTTCGGGCGCACCAAATTCTGTCCCGAGCCGACGAGCGAGTTCGGCGCGCGATAGAACATGCTCGGATATTTGGGGTTGTTGGTGACGTTATAATCCTGGCCGCGATTGGCGTAGTTGATGCCGATGCACAGGATTTTTTCCGGCGCGGCAAGCGGCGGCAACAACTCCACCTCGGTGAGCGGCACGTCGGGGCGCACGCCGTCGGATGCCGCTTTGGCCTGGTCAAGGGCCCTTGCCCGAAACACCTCGCTGAGGTTTTGGAAGCGATGCAGGCGAGGGCGCAGATCGACGATCCCGTCGCCGGCAACGGCGCCGAAACTCGGCCGGCCGCGCAACGCATAGCTGGCAAGACGCATCTCGTGCTCCCCCACTTTTGCGAGCGATGTGTTAGAAGCCCGGACACGCAGCGTCAACGCTTATCCCTCGCCGTGAGGGATTGGGGCGAGGGGGGAATGAAAGCGCTTTTTCTCGACTGCAACGATCAAATGGCGCCGGTCTGGCAGCGGGTCGTGCGGCCCGACGATCCGGCGATCGACGTCAATCGCCAAGCCTATCCGCAAGCCGAACTGCCGCGGGTGCTCAAAGGCTACGACATCTGTATTGACGATCACTCCTATCTGCCGACCGAGTTGGTCGACCGCTGCGACGCGCTTAAGCACGTCGTCTTTCTCGGCACCGGGCCGGCGAGCTATATGAGCCTAAGCGATCTCGCCGCCCGCCGCATCAAGGTCCACACCATCAGGAACTACGGCGACACCGCTGTCGCCGAACATACGATCGCGCTGATGTTCACCGCGTGCCGCGAGGTGGCGCGGATGGATCGCGAAGTGCGCGCCGGCACCTGGGTGCCGCACGAGGGCGTGCAACTCCTTGGCAAGACGCTCGGCGTAATTGGGCTCGGCGGCATCGGCAGCGAGGTTCTGCGCATCGGCCGCGGGATGGGCATGGAGGTGATCGCCTGGAACCGGTCGCCGCGGCCCGCCGCGCCGCTGGTCCCGCTCGAGGACCTCCTGGCGCGATCGGAGGTCATTTCGATGAATCTCACGCTCAATGACGAGACCCGCGGTTTTCTCGGTGCCGCCGAGTTCGCGCGCATGAAGCCGGGCGTGATTTTCGTCAATACCGCGCGCGCGGCGCTGGTCGACGAGGCCGCCTTCATTGACGCTTTGGCAAGCGGCCGGATCCGCCATGCCGGGCTCGATGTGTTTCATGCCGAGCCGCTTCGTCCCGACAACCCGCTGGCGCGCATGGAGAATGTCACGCTGACCGCCCATGCCGCGTTCCGCACTATCGAGGCTTCGATGACCCTGTTGCGCCGCGCCATCGACATCGTGCGCGATATCGTCACGAAACCTGCTTAAATGTGGTGTTTCTTGGTTGAATCGGTTTTATATTCCGCTCGTCCCCGCGGAGGCGAGGACCCAGGTTGTTTCCCGAATAACTGGATTCCCGCTTGCGCGGGAATGAGCGGAAGCAAAAACATCGCGCCTTGAGCGTATGGCTGAGCGATTTTTCAACATCGCGCTCCGCGTCAATGGCGAGGAAGTTCGCGAACGGGTCGAAGCCCGCAAGACGCTGGTGGATTTCCTGCGCGACGACCTCGGACTGACCGGCACGCATATCGGCTGCGAACAAGGCGTATGCGGCGCGTGCACCGTGCTGCTCGATGACGCGGTGGTGCGCGGCTGCCTTCTCCTTGCCGTGCAATGCGATGGCGCCGACGTGCAGACGATCGAGGGATTGTCGGATGCCGGGGTTATCGCCGACCTGCAGGACGCGTTTGCGCGGCGCAACGCGCTGCAATGCGGCTTCTGCACGCCCGGCATGCTGATCGGCGCGCAAGAACTTTTGTCGCGCGGCGGGGTGCCGAGCCGTGATATGATCCGCGAACACTTGGCCGGCAATTACTGCCGGTGCACCGGTTACCAAGCGATCGTTGACGCGATCGAATCCGTCGCCCAGACGCGGGCGCAAAAGGCGGAGACCCACTCATGAATGAACACGCCAAACCGCTCACGCTGTCCGAGCGCGCCGACGAGCTCGAAGAGCACATGATGCACGAGCTCGGCGAGCGGATCGCCACTAAGTCAACGTTGTTCAACATCGCCGACGGTAAGGTGGAGATGCCGAACGGCCCGGCGCTCAAAGCGGCCAATCCGGACAAATATTTTCTGATGGGCGCCGATCCGCGGCTGCCGAAAATGCCGGCGAAGCCAACGTTGATCGACTACTTCCACAACCGTTTCGCCTCGCTCAATCACCTTTTGCAAAGCGCAACCCATGCGCTTAAGGGCGGGCATAGCGAGAAGGTCGTTCTCGCCTGCCTGCTCCACGATATTGGCGTGGCAAGCTTCATCCGCTGCGACCACGGCTATTGGGGTGCGCAGATGATCGAGCCCTATGTCGACGAAGAGGTGAGCTGGGCGGTGCGCACGCACCAGGCGCTGCGCTTCTTTCCCGATCCGTCGGTCGGCTACGAATATCCGGAAATGTACATCAAATATTTCGGCGCCGACTATAAGCCCGAGCCTTACATCGTGCGCGAATACGAGCGCGCCCGGAATCACAAATACTACATGACGTCACGGCTGATCTGCGTGAACGACATCTATTCGTTCGATCCCAACGCCAAGGTCGACCTCAACGATTTTGTCGACATTATCGGTCGCAATTTCCGCCAGCCGGAGGAAGGTCTCGGCTTCGACGATTCGCCGTCCGCCCATATGTGGCGCACGTTGATGTGGCCGACGCGGTTTCTGTAAAAAATTCCCCTCCCCCTTGTGGGGAGGGGTAGGGGTTGGGGGTAATAGGATGATGCACGACCTAATCCCGCCACCCCCCTCCCAACCCTCCCCCATCAAGCTTGCGCTCGCGCGCGCGCAAGCGCGGCCCGGGTGGGGGGAGGGAAGAATTAAATGAAAATCGCCGACGACCAGCCGTCCGGTCTCACCGCGCTCGACCGGCCGAACTCCTATATCGGCCGCTCAGTGCCGCGGCCGAATCTGGCGCGGCTGACGCAAGGCCGCGGCCAATATGTCAGCGACGTCGTGCTGCCGCGCATGGTGCACGTCGCCTTCGTGCGCTCGCCGCATGCGCATGCGCGGATTGTAAAAATCGAAGCCGAGCAGGCGCGCAGAGCTCCGGGCGTCGTCGCGGTTGTCACCGGCGCCGAGCTTGCGAAGGTGATTACGCCCTGGGTCGGCGTGCTCACGCATCTCAAGGGCATCAAGTCGGCGCCGCAGCACGCCATCGCGATCGAGCGCGCCTGCTGGCAGGGCGAAGCGGTCTGCGCGGTGGTGGCGAAGAGCCGCGCCGCGGCCGAGGACGCCTGCGCGCTGGTCGAGGTTGAGTACGAGGTTCTCCCCGCCGTGACCGATCCGGAAACCGCGCTCGATGCCAAAACGCCGGTGATCCATCCCGAGCTTGGCGACAATCTCACTTTCGAACGCGTGCTCAATGCCGGCGATGTTGACAAAGGCTTCGCCGACGCCGAGGCGGTGGTCGAGACCACATTTGTGTTCGGCCGCCATACCGGCGTCACCAACGAACCGCGCGCCATCGTTGCCGACTGGAACGCCGGCGAGCAGCGGCTGACCGTGTATCAAGGCACGCAGGCGCCGCACATGACGCTAAATTTGTTCGCCAAGCATCTTGGGCTTGAGGAACATCAGGTCCGCGTCGTCACCAAGGACGTTGGCGGCTCGTTCGGCATCAAGGTTCACATCTATGCCGACGAGATGGCGGCGGTGGCGCTGTCAAAGCTGCTCAAGCGGCCGGTCAAATTCATCGCCGACCGGCTGGAAAGCTTCGTCACCGACATCCACGCCCGCGATCATCGCGTCAACGCCAAGATCGGCGTCAAGCGCGACGGCACGATCACGGCTTTTGCCATCGACGATCTGACCGGGATCGGGCCGTATTCGGTCTATCCGCGCACCAGCGGCATCGAGGCCAACCAGATCGTCAATCTGGTCGGCGGCCCCTATGCCTGCGCGAATTATCGCGCCCGCGCCCGCGTCGTGTTCCAAAACAAGAACGTGATGTGCCAATACCGCGCCGTCGGCCATCCGATCGCGACCGCGGTAACTGAGGGCCTGGTCGAGCTCGCGGCGGCCAAGATCGGCATGGATGCGGCCGAAATCCGGCGGCGCAATCTATTCCCCGACGACAAATATCCGGCGACGAGCGCGGCGGGGCTGAAATTCGAGCGGCTGTCGCATCATGCCTCGCTCGACAAGATCTTGGGCATGATGGATTACGACGCCTTGCGCGCCGAGCAGGCGCGGCTGCGCGAACAAGGCATCCATCGCGGCATCGGTTTCGCCTCTTTCATCGAGGTGACCAACCCGTCGGCGGCGTTTTACGGCGTCGGCGGCGCGCGCATCTCCTCGCAGGATGGCGCCACGGTGCGGCTCGACGCGACCGGCGCGGTGTTCTGCCATTCCGGCGTCACCGAGCAGGGGCAGGGCGCTGAAGCGGTGCTGGCGCAATGCGTGCGCCACTTCGTTCGGCGTGCCGATCGAACGCGTGCGCGTCATCACCGGCGACACCGACAACACGCCCTATGGCGGTGGCACCTGGGCTTCGCGCGCCGCCGGCATCGGCGGCGAAGCGGCGTGGCAGGCCGGCAAGGCGCTGCGCGGCAATGTGCTCGCCGCCGCGGCGTCGATCTTACAAGCCGATCCGCAGGCGCTCGATATTCGCAACGGCGTTGTCGTCGATGCCGATACTGGCCGCGAGCGCTTGCCGCTCGAAGAAGTGGCGCGCATCGTCTATTTCCGCCCCGACACGCTGCCGCCCGGCTTCCAGGCGGAGTTCATGGCGACGCGCCATTACGTGCCGCGCGCCTATCCGTTCGCCTTCACCAACGGCGTGCAGGCTTCGTATCTGGACGTCGATATCCGCACTGGCGAGGTGCGCCTGCTCAAGCACTGGTGCGTCGAGGATTGCGGCACGGTGATCAATCCGCAGCTCGTCGACGAACAGATCCGCGGCGGCATCGTGCAAGGGATCGGCGGCGCTTTATTCGAGCACTGCCTCTATGACGCGGAAGGCCAGATGCTCAACGCCAATATGATGGATTATCTGGTGCCGATGGCAGCCGAAATGCCGGACATCGAGGTCGGTCACGTGGTGACGCCGACTTCGGATTCCGAGCTTGGCGCCAAGGGCGCGGGCGAGGCCGGCACCGCCGGCGCGCCGGGCTGCGTGATGAACGCGGTCAACGATGCGCTGCGCTCGCTCGGCGCCGCGCCGATCACGCAAATGCCGATCACGCCGGAGCGGGTGCTCGCGGCGCTGCCGTCTGCCTGAGCTGAAAATGACCTCCTGGAAAGACCAGCAACTCCTGATCGTAGGCGGCGGCATCGGCGGACTGACCGCCGCTCTGGCGCTGGCGCGGCAGGGCATCCCCTCGCAGGTGATCGAGCAGGCCGCCACGTTCAAGGAAATCGGCGCCGGCATCCAGCTCGGGCCGAACGTATTCCGGATGTTCGAACGGCTCGGCCTGATCGAACCGATCAGCGCGCTCGCAGTATTCCCGGAGAATCTGGTGATGTTCGATTCCATCACCGGCGAGGAAGTCACGCGCATTCCGCTCGGCGACGACTTCCGCAAGAAGTTTCACTACCCTTATGCACTTATCCATCGCGCCGATCTGCACAATGTGCTGCTCGAGCACTGCCGCAAATCCAATCTCATCCACCTCGATGCGGCGCAGAAGATTGTCGACCTCGATGAAATAAACGGCGCCGTCACCGCGAAGACCGCGAGCGGCAAGGACTATCGCGGCGCCGCTTTGATCGGCGCCGACGGTCTATGGTCGACCATCCGCGAATTCGTGGTCGGCGACGGCAAGCCGAAGCCCGCCGGCCACATCACCTATCGCGCGGTGCTGCCGCGCGACGAAATCCCCGACCAGTATCGCTGGTGGAACATGGGATTCTGGGCCGGCGAGAAGGTGCATTTCGTGCTTTATCCGCTGCGCACCGGCGAACTCTACAATCTCGTCGCCGTGTTTCATTCCAACCGCTACGAGGAAGGTTGGGACTCTTACGGCGATCCCGCCGAGCTGCATGAGCGCTTCGCGCAAACGTGCGCGCCGGTGCGCGCGCTCCTTGCCAAAATCGAGAGCTGGCGCATGTGGGTGTTGTGTGACCGGCCGCCGGTCAAGGAATGGAGCCGCGGCCGCATCACGCTCCTTGGCGATGCCGCGCATCCGATGCTGCAATATCTGGCGCAAGGCGCCTGCATGGCGGTCGAGGACGCGGTCTGCCTCGCCGATCAGGCGGTCGCCGCCGACGGCGATTACGCCCGTGCTTTCCACGCCTATCAGCAGGCGCGTTATCTGCGCACCGGCCGCGTCCAGATCATGGCGCGCATCTACGGCGAGTTCTATCACGCCGGCGGCGTTGCCAAGGAGCTGCGCAACATGATGCTCGGCTCGCGCGCGCCGGAAGACGCGATGGCCGGCATGGAGTGGCTCTACGGCGAGCAGAAGGAGCTGACGCGGGGTGGGGGCGCAGCGAACAAATCATCGGGAGTGAGGCGCTAGCGGGCGGGCGAATGAACCATGCCACGAAAGCTCGCCCCAAAGTCTGACAATCCTGAGCAATCAAAGCGTTTCATCAAAACCGCGGAAGAAGTCGGCGGGCGACGAGAAAACTTTGGACCGCGCGGCTCAAGAAGCTTGCCTACGCAAAACAGACGGCACCACGGAAAGACGACCGTTAATTAGAGCGATTGCTTGTTCGTGCAGGCTGTTAAGGCTGTCTCGATTGAGATCAATCCAACACATATTGCCGGAATAGGAAGCTTCAGATTTTGGCGGCTTCTTCGGCACCCCGATGAATTTTTGGCCGGTTTTGTCACCCCATGCCGTATAGGCAAACAAGTCGGCAGCCGCGAGCGGTAAGCAGTCCTTCTTGTTGCTGAAGGTCAGACCGGCAAGCGCGCGCCGGGGGCCAAGCCGGTCCTGCGCCCATTTGTAGCTACGAACGGCATCCTCCGCATTGTTATGCCCATCTTCCAAGACGATATGCAGAGTAGGCTCTATGTGCTGTGGAATGTGACCGACAACTTCAATGGCGTGTGCAAGGCAGGCGCGGACCATAATCGTGTATTTTGAATCGGGCCGCGCCTTTGGCGGCCAATACAAGCCACGGTAATACTTGTAATCGCTATCGCGAATGAAGGCGGCTGTGCCGCTTTCCATCGTCTCATTGATGATGTGCTGAAACTCGTCCAGAAACTCGATTTTCCGATCTACCATCCATCCTTTAAAGTCGCCCTTGCCGCGCCTCACATCGATAGCGTGAAAGACTTTGACGCCATATCGCTTGAACAGCCGACCGGTCCGCTTCTCGTATTTACGCCATTGCCGAGCACTGGCGATGAACCCCGCCACAGTCGAGATAGTAGCACCTGCGTGAGTGCCACTTTCATCAAAGTAAGCCGTATAGATCATGAAGAGGCGCTCCGGTTCCCACCGATGGGCCAGAGCAACGCACAGCTCGCCGACAAAATCGGAGGGACGCACCAGCGCGTTCATGGCCGCGCCTCATGCAAATCTTCGGCAAACACTATACCCGAGTGTAACGTCGCCTCAAGAGACTGTGGCGCCGCGGATGCGACTTTCGCCGGCCATCACCTCAAGCGTGCCCGCCGGCATGCAGTCCGCTGCGCGCGACGCCGGCGTTGCTCTCCGACCGATTGAAATCCGGTCCCGGCGGCGGGCCCCAGATATTGGTCTTGCCGGCGACCCAAGTCTTCGGCCGCTGCGGCGTGTCCTGGTGCCACGGCCGCGGCTCGAAATAGCCGAGCTCCTCGTCCTTCATCTGATCGAGTTCGCAGAACAATTCGATCACCTGATCGTCTGGATTGCGGTGATAGGTGGCGATGTTGTGGCCCGGGCCGTGGCGCAGCGGTCCCCAGATGATCGGGATGTTTTTCTGCCCGAACAGGTCGCATGAATTCTGCAGGTGAATGAAATCTTTCAGCTCGAATGCCATGTGATGCAGCTTGACCGTGCCGCCGCGGATGAAATTGACGGTGTGATGGTCGGTATTGCAGCGCATGAACACGAAAAAGTCGTCGATCCAGTCGGAGACACGAAAGCCGAGCACCTTGGAGTAGAACTCCGCGGTCTTCTGCGGGTCCTCGACCACAAAGGCGACATGGCCGAGCTTCAATGGCCCGACGCCGTGATGCTGCAGATGCTTGCCGAGATAGCTCCATTCCTTGAACAGCGCGATGGTCGTGCCCTTGTTGTCCTTGAACGTGAGCACGGGGCCGATGCCGGGGATCGAAATCGTTGCGCAGCTCGCTCTTGATGCCGTCCTTTTCGAGCTCGCGGGCCAGCGCGCCGAAATCCGAATTCGGCGCGACTTCAAATGACAAGCTGCTGCAGCGCTCGGCGGCGCCCTTGTTGATCTGAATGGTGAGGAGGCCGACCTTGCTCGCCAGGAACGCGCGATCCTTCTCCCGCTCGGCCAGAACGAGACCGACCACTTCGGTGTAGTAATCGATCATCCGCTGCATATCGGGCGTTTCGAATGTGGCGTGGCCAATGCGCCGGGGCTTGATCATCGTTTCTCTCCAACCTGGGGCTTGGTTTTGCTTTGGCGCGAATCAACCACTGTGCCGGGGGCGAGACAAGGCCGCTTGCGTCGTCATTCTGGAAGCCGCGAAGCGCGCGCTCCCTCTCCCCGCGTGCGGAAGTCGCGCGAGGACTTAACCGCTCGCGCACACCTCTCCCCGTCGCACGGGGAGAGGTCGGATTGCGAAAGCAATCCGGGTGAGGGGGCGCGGCCGCAATTCTAAGCTCAACGGCTAAGCCCCCTCACCCCAACCCTCTCCCCGCGTGCGGGGAGAGGGAGGATGCGCACCCTTGCCAAGCCGCGCGGATCGCGGTTTGGTCGCGGTCCAAATTTAAGCCGTCCAAATTTAAGGGGAGGGGGCAATGGCGAAATCCGCCGGATATAAACTCGCGACCTATCAGGCAAGCGACGGGCCGCGCGCCGGCATCGTTATCGAAGACAAGGTGTTCGATGCCGCGGTGCTGACCCGTAAGCCCGCCTATGCCAGCGTGCTCGGCATCCTCGCCGATTGGCGCGCCGCTGAGGCGGCCTTGCGCAAGGCCGCAGCAAGCGTCGGCAAAGGGTCAGGAAAGCGCGGCGGCAAAAGCGCCACCAGCAAAAGCCGACCGCTCGCCAAGACCAAATTGCTGGCGCCAGTGCGTTTTCCCTCGGCGATCTATTGCGCCGGCTCAAACTATGCCGATCACGCAGCCGAAATGGCGGCGCGCGATGGCCGGCCGCGGCCGCCCGATCCGCACACGCTGGGGCTCAAGGCGTGGCATTTCATCAAAGCCGCGCGCGCGATTGCCGATCCGGGGACGCGAGTGAAGATTTCCGGCTATTGCGAGCAGATGGATTGGGAAGTGGAGCTTGCCGCCGTGATCGGCCGTCCCGCCAAGGACGTGGCTGCGGACAAGGCGCTCGGTTACGTCGCCGGTTACGCCATCGCCAACGATCTTTCGGCGCGCGACCGCGGCCGCCGCGCCAACATGCCCGACGCCTCGCCGTTTAAATGGGACTGGACTAAGCACAAGACGTTCGACGGGTCCTGTCCGCTCGGTCCCTGGATCGTGCCGGCGAGCGACATCGGCGATCCGCAAAAGCTCGGGCTGAAATTGTGGGTCAACGGCGTGCTCAAGCAGGATTCCAACACCAGCGAGATGATCTTCACGCTCGCCGAGCAGATCGCGCAATTGTCGGCCGGCATGACGCTGCATCCGGGCGACATCGTTCTCACCGGCACGCCCGCCGGCGTTGGCGCCGGGCGCGGCGAGTTCCTCAAAGCCGGCGATGTGGTTAAGCTGTGGATCGAGAAGATCGGTGAAATCGAAAACCGGATGGTCTAGCCAGTAATTGTCGAAGCTGAGCTTAATCCGTCATCCTGAGGTGCGAGCGGAGCGAGCCTCGAAGGATGAACGGCCAGATCATAATTGTCAATCGGAATACATGGGGGCCGTCGCCCTTCGAGGGCCGCTGCGCGGCCACCTCAGGGTGACGGGGAACGGCAAGTCGGTGGCATAGCTGCCCTCACCCGGAAGCCCGTCGCGCGCGTTGTCGGCTTATGGTAGAAGCATGCTGCGGTGCCGGTTTGACCAAAAACGGTCGGGGCGCGCCAAAAAGCCATAACAAACAACAGCCTGAAGCAAATCAGGCGCGCAGGATGAAACCCAAGGTGTGATGCTTATGGCCGAAAAATTCGTCGCGAAACTTTCTGAACTCAAGGATGGCGACCGCCGCATCGTCTTTGTTGGCGATAACGAGATCGGCGTGTTCCGGCATGACGGCGAAATCTACGCTTACAGCAATTTCTGCCTGCATCAGGGCGGCCCGGCTTGCGAGGGCCTGACGATCGCCAAGGTCGAGGAGCGGCTGCGGCCGGACAAGACTTCGATGGGGCTGTATTTCTCGGAAAACGAGATGCACTTCGTCTGCCCGTGGCACGGCATGGAATACGACATGAAGACCGGCGAGTGCGTCGCCAATCGCAAGCTCAGGCTGAAGAAATACAAGACGGTGCAAAAGGGAGATGAGCTTTATGTCGTCGCCTAAGCGCGCGGCGAAGCCGGCTGCCAGGCGGGCAAATGGCAAGCGCGCCGGCAAGACGGCGCCGCGCCGCCAAGCTGTTGGGCTACCAGCCAAGCCCGCGGCCAACGGGGCTTCGACCGACGCCAAGCGGCTCGCCGCCGCGCTCGAGCGCAGCATCGCCGATGGTAAGCTCGATCTTGTCAGCGCCGACGCGCTGCAAGCGCTGATCGCCGCCGCCTGCCGGGTCTACAGCGCGCGCACCGAGGCCGGCGAGCAATTCACGCCGGTGCCCAAACATTCGATTTCCGCCACCGACGTGATGCTGACGGCGAGCGGGTTACTGCGCGCCGTCGATCTCGCGGTTTTCGAGCTCGGCATGTGGCAGAGTTGGACAGGACGTTGAACAAGCGTCATTGCGAGGAGCAAAGCGACGAAGCAATCCAGAACTGAAATTGATAATGCGCTGGATTGCTTCGCTGCGCTCGCAATGACGAGAGCATTCAGGGACTAGAACGCCAGGAGACATTCCATGGATCTCATTGCTGATCGCGGTCGCCGCGTTACCATCGAGGAACTCAACACCAGCCGGCTCCTGGCGCACGCCCGCAAACAGGCGCATGCGCGCAGTTTCGACGACGTTCTCATCGTCGACGTCGACGCCCATCATTACGAGAACGAGAACTACGACGAATTCCTGCCGTACATGGAAAACGACGTGTTGCGCCAGCTCACCGTCGCTGGCCGCAAGCGCAATCGCTCGAACGTGGCGCCGGTCCAGATCGGCTATCAGGACCTTGGTGGGCGGGTCACGCGCTATGCGATGCGCTCGACCGAAAAGACCGACGATAACGGCTCGCTGCGCGACGTGCAGCTCGGCCATCGCTGGATGGACGCGATGAGCGTCGACTATTCCTGCCTGTTCCCGACCGGCATGCTCAATATCGGCATGCATCCGCAGAAGGAAATGGAGGTCGAGCTGTGCTGGGCCTATAACCGCTGGCTCACGGAAAAAGTCCTGCCCGAGGCTGGCGGGCGCTTCTATTCAATGCTGTGCCTGCCGTTTTCCGATCCGGAAGCGGCGCTGCGCCACGTCGAGACCTTCGGCGACCGCAAGCATGTCGGCGGCTTCATGGTGACGACCGTGCGCTCGCACATGGCCGTTTACGACAACGCTTACATGAAGCTTTACCGGGCGATGGAGGAGCGCGGACTGGTGCTGTCGTTCCATTCCGGCCCGAACTGGGGCGAGCCGATCTACAAAAGCTGCAACCGCTTCCTCTCCGCGCACGCGCTCGGCTTCACCTGGTACAACATCCTGCAATGCACCAATTGGGTGATCAACGGCATGGGCGAGCGCTTCCCCAAACTGCCGGTGATCTGGATCGAATCCGGTGTGGCCTGGGTACCGTTCCTGATGCAGCGGCTCGATCATGAATACATGCTGCGGCCGTCGGAGGCGCCGCTCCTGAAGAAGAAGCCGTCCGACTACATGCGCGACATGTATTACTCGTCGCAGCCGATGGAGATTCAGGATTACGAGGCGATGGAGTGCACGTTCCGCATGATGAATGCCGAGACGCAGCTCCTCTATTCGTCCGACTATCCACACTGGGATTTCGACCTGCCGTCGACGATCTGGGACCTGCCGTTCCTGTCGGAAAAAGCCAAGCATAATATTCTCGGCGGTACCGCGGCGCGGCTATTCAAATTGCCGCCGCGTAACGACAAGCAGAAAGAGAATCTCAAGCGCTTCGGCAATCTGGCGGTCGCGGCCTGACAGTGAGAACGGAGAGGAGATCGGCGATGAAGCGATTGGCCTTTGCCGTTGCGGTGTTGGCAATCGGGCTCGCGGTCTCTCCAGCGCGCGCCGATTACGCGCTGGTCCGCTTTGAGGACGGCTGGTGCCGGATCTGGTGGGACAGCGCCGGCACGCCGTGGGGCGTCGGCTGGACCAAGATTGCGATCGGGTTTCCCGATTGGCTTACAGCTTCGGCAGCGCTCAGCAGTGCGCGCGCGCAGGGTGCGTGCCGGTAATCAGCGAAGCGTAACCGCTTTCCCCGTCCGCTCGTCCCCCGTGAAGGTGGCGACCCCGCTTTGGCGGGAATGAGCGGCCAACCGACTCGCGCATCAATTGCGGCACAAACGCGGCAAGGCCGCCAAAATTCATACGTATGTTTGGCTAATTTCAATGCACTTCCAATGAACTAACAGCAGTTTGTGCGTCGCACAAAATTGCTGGCCTTTTCGTCACGAAACCGTTATGCAGAGCCCTTCCCAAAAACGGCGAGGGACGATTGAGGATGAAGCCAGTGGTTTTCGCATGCCTGTTAATCGGGCCGTTGGTCGCGCTTTCCGGCTCTGCCGCGAAGGCTATCGATCTTGCCGAGCTCGCGCCATGCAAGCCGGCTGCGGCGCGGCTGTGCGATCGTTCGGGCGGCATGAGTTGGACCAACCTATTGCGCTGCGGGGCGACGCTTGCCGCTCATAGCTGGCGCGTCGGCGGCGAATGCCGCGCCGTGCTCCGCAAATACGGCCAGCTGTAAGCGGCCCGTCATCGCAGATTTCTGTAGGCGTTTGTTTGTAGCGTCAGTGGAATGTCTGCGTCGGTGAAGCGTAGCGTGTAATGTCGTCAGAGGTAGCGTTTGCGTAAAAAACCCCGGCCCTCACGCCGGGGTTTTTATTTTTGACCGCTGAAATATCGCCCGTCATGCCCGCACTTGGTCGTTCGAAGAACGGCGTCGCTTCTCTATGTTGCGGGCATCCACGTCTTGGAGGCTGCGCTACAATGGAAGACGTGGATGGCCGGAACAAGTCCGGCCATGACGCCGAAAGGGGACGATTTCCATGGCCGACGACATTCACGAAGTTTACGCCATTCGCTACGGTCATCATTCGCGCCGTTCGCCGGCAAATTTTATCGACGGCGACCCGCACGATATCCTGCAGCCGCTCGATTTCTTCGTCTGGGCGATCGTCGGGCCGTCCGGGGTGATGGTGGTCGACACCGGCTTCGACGAAGCCATGGGCAAAAAACGCCAGCGCGAAATGATCAAGCCGGTGCGCGACGGGCTCGAAGCGCTCGGCATCGCCGCCAACTCGATCAAGACCGTCATCATCAGCCACATGCATTACGATCATTGCGGCAATTACGATCTGTTTCCGCAGGCGCGCTATCATTTGCAGGACTGCGAAATGGCTTACGCCACCGGCCGCTGCATGTGCCATCAAGCCTTGCGGGCGCCATTCGAGGTCGAAGACGTGGTTGCCATGGTACGCAAGGTCTTCTCAGGCCGCGCCAGCTTTCACGACGGCGCCAGTGAAATCACTCCCGGCGTGACCGTGCATCGCATCGGCGGCCATTCCAAAGGTCTGCAATGCGTGCGGGTGAAGACGCGACGCGGCTATGTGGTGTTGGCGGCCGATGCCACGCACCTCTACGCCCATATCGACGGTGGGCGTGTGTTTCCGATCACCTACAATGTCGAAGAAGTGGTGGAGGGCTATGAGACCTTAAAGCGTCTTGCGACGTCGCCGCGGCACGTCGTGCCGGGCCACGATCCCTTGGTGCTGCAGCGCTACCCGGCGGCTAAAGCTGGGCTCGAAGGCTGGGTGGCGCGGCTCGATGCGGAGCCGAATTACAATTGAGCTCTGTTCCGATGAGCGGCTAAGCAACTTATTGCACCTGCAACGGTTATTAGGTGGTGCGCAAGTGCGTTGCGAGACAAAACTGTTGGAGGAAATCGCATGGCCAAGCGAAGGAAACGCCGATATTCCCGCGGCGCCGGTGACGAGGTGCGGCGTGAGATGCACCGCTACAAACGCGGCAGCGCGCGCAGCGGCCGAGGCGGCAGGGCTGGCAAGGTCAAAAGCCGCCGGCAAGCCATCGCCATTGGCCTGTCGAAAGCGCGCAAGAAAGGTAGTCGCGTGCCGAGAAAGAGCGGCGGCTAATTTCCACGGCATCTTTGGGGGCTTCAGAACAGCGCTTTTCGGGCCGATGCGAGCACGATAGGCTCTCGGTGCGGCCGGGTCGTCGTGGCCTGGCAAGATGACACTGCATCCGGACGCTGCTCCCGATATGCCGCTGCAACGTCGACAGTTGCTACGCCTGGCAGGCGCGGCCGTAGCCGCGGCGCCGACTTGGCGCATCGCTTACGCGCAAGATTATCCGACGCGGCCAGTGCGCATCCTCGAAGGCTTGGGCGGCGGCAGCACGCCGAATTTGGTCGCGCGCCTGATCGGGCAATGGCTGTCGGAGCATCTAGGCCAGCCGTTCGTGGTGGAAAGCCGGACCGGCGCGGGCAGCAACATCGCCACCCAAGCGGTGGTGGGCGCCGCGCCCGACGGCTACACGCTGCTGACCGTCGTTACGACCAACGCCATCAATGCGACGCTCTACGAGAAACTCGATTTCGATTTCATCCGCGATATCGCGCCGGTCGCCGGCGTGGTTCGGTTGCCGATGGTGCTGATGGTCAATCCATCGTTTCCCGCCACCACGTTTGGCGAATTTATCGCCTATGCCAAAGCCAATCCGGGCAAGGTCAACATCGCCTCGCCCGGCATTGGCACGCCTATGCATGTCGCCGCGGAGCTGTTGAAGCTCCAGGCCGGCGTCGATCTCGTGCACATCGCCTATCGCGGTCCGGCGGCCGTATGGCCCGATTTGTTCTCCGGACAGGTCCAAGCCTTCATTATCACGGTCTCTACCGCGATCGGTTTCATCCGAGCGGGCAAGGTGCGGCCGCTGGCCGTGACTATTGCAAGCCGCTCCGACGTTTTGCCCGATGTGCCCACCATTGGCGAAAGCCTGCCGGGCTTCGAAGCTTCGGCCTGGAACGGAATCGGTGCGCCCACGGGCACGCCAGCGGCTATCATCGACAAGCTCAGCACGAATATCGTCGCGGGATTGGCCGACCCGCGGCTCAAAACGCGGATCAACGATCTCGGCGGTGACACCGAGCCGATGCCGTCGGCACAATTTAAAAGCTTTATTGCCGACGAAACCAAGAAATGGGCGAAGGTCGTCAAGTTTTCAGGCGCCAAGGTGAATTGAGGGCCCGCGGCGGCGGGTCGAAACTGGTGCGCATACGGGGGAAATGGTCATGACATTGGCACGTCGGGAATTTTTTGGCGTGGCGGCGGGCGCTGCCACGCTGGCGAGCGGCGTGCATTCGGCCGCCGCGGCGCTCTATCCCGATCGTCCGATCCGGCTGGTGCTACCGTTTCCGCCCGGCGGCGTGTTTGACATTGTCGGCCGCCCTTGGGCCGACAAGGTGAAAGCGAGCCTCGGCTCGGTTTTTGTCGACAATCAGCCCGGCGCGGGTGGTTCGCTGGCGGCGCAGCTCGTCGCGCACGCGCCGGCCGACGGCTACACGATCTTTCTCGGCGGCTCTACGATCCACCTCACCGAAATGATTCTGCGCGAGCACCCGCTGCTCGATCCGATGAAGGAATTGACGCCGGTCTCGATGGTGGCGGTCACCTGCTTTGCGATTGTGGTCAATCCGGCGGTGCCCGTGCACTCGCTGGGCGAACTGGTCGAGTATGTCAAAGCCAATCCCGGCAAGATGGCCTACGGCTCAGCCGGCACCGGCACCATGAACCATTTGAGCGGCGAGCTCTTAAAATCGCTCACCGGCATCAATGATCTGCCGCACGTGCCGTATCGCGGCGCCGGACCGGCGATTGCCGATGCTATCGGCGGCCAGATCCCGATGATCATTCCGGCCATGACCAATCAAGTCCTCGAATTTCACCGCACCGGCAAGCTTCGGCTGTTGGCGATCACCAATCCGACGCGTATCCCGGTTGCGCCTGACATACCGACCGCGGTGGAGGCCGGCATACCTGGGCTCGTATCGACGCAGGTACTCGGACTGTTTGCGCCGGCAGGGACGCCGCAGCCTATTATCGCGACGCTCGACGAGGCCAATCACCGCGCCATGGCGGACGCAGCCTATCGTCAATCGTTGAACGATGCCGCGGTCATTCCGGTGCCAGATTGGACGACAGCGCAATTCGACGAGTTTATGCGCGCGGAACTCGCGCGCTGGACCCCGCTGGTGAAGGCGATTGGGGTTCGGCTCGACTAAATTTTATTTGCCAACAACCGCCGGAGCCGCTGCGGCGTGATCGGCAATTGCCGCACCGCGCCGGGCATGCCGATCGCGTCGTCGATGGCCGAGGCGATCGTCGCGCCAACAGCGGTGATGCCGCTTTCGCCGGCGCCCTTGATGCCGAGCGGATTGAGCGGCGAGGTGTAATCCTCGCGCAACAAAACGTCGGGGGCGGGCACTTCGTGCAGCGCCGGCAAGAGGTAATCGGCGAATGTCGCCGCCAATGGGTCGCCGCGTTCGCTGTAATTGAATTCCTCGAATAGCGCGCCGCCCAACCCTTGCGCGTAGCCGCCAACGATCTGGCCACGCACCAGCGCCGGATTGATGGCGCGGCCGATGTCATAGGCGATGCAGTAGCGCTCAACCACGACGCGGCCGGTTTCGGCATCGACGCGCACCACGGCGACATGGCTGCCGTAGGGGTAGACTTGATGCTCGGTCTTGAACCAGCCATCGGCGGCAAGGCCGGGCTCGCGGTCGCCCCTTGCTTTCGCGGCCGGCGCCAGATTCTGCGCTATGGCGCCGAGGCCGATCGAGGGGCCGGGCTTGCCGTCCTTGCGCACCACTTCACCGGCGACGATGTCGAGCACCTCCGCGGAGGCTTGCAGGAGTTCGGCCGCCACCGCGAGCGCTTTGCGCCGCACGTTCAGCGCCGCGATATGCGTTGCCGACGCGGTCATCACGGTGGCGCGCGAGGCATGCGCGCCGATGCCGAATGGAATGCGGTCGGTCTGACCGTGAATGACGCGGCAGCGCCGGTAGTCGACGCCAAGCGCGTCGGCGGCAACCTGCGCCATCACCGTCTCGAATCCCTGGCCAAGCGAGGCGCCGCCGGTCAGGACCTCGACCATGCCGGAGGTATCGACCGAGATTCTCACGCCGTCGGTCGGACCGAGTCCGCTCTTCTCGACGAACATCGATAGCCCAATGCCGACGCGTTCGCCGGCGGCTTTGCGCTTGTTGACCGTTTCGTTCAGCGCGTCCCAGCCGACCTTGGCGAGAAGCTTTTCGAGCAGACCGGAATAATCGCCGCTGTCGTATTCGATTTCCTCGCCGAGCGCCTCGAGCGGGCGTGGATACGGCATTTCGGCCGGCCCGATCGTATTGCGGCGACGCAGCTCGATCCGATCGATCTTCAGTTTGTGCGCGATCGCATCGACGAGCCGCTCCCGCACGAAGGTGGTCTCGTAACGTCCCGGCGCCCGATAGGTCGCGGCCGGGGTCTTGTTGGTGAGGCGAAAATGTCCGATCGCGCGATAGGCCGGTACCCGATACGGTCCCGGCAAGATCCCGGCCGTCATGTGCACCACGCGCGCCGCGTGCGTGCGCACATAGGCGCCCTGATCGTGGAAATAGCGATCGTCGATCGCGAGAATGACGCCCTCGGCATCGACCGCGGCGCGGACTTTATGCAGCTGCTCGCGCGAATGATTGGCGGCGATCAGATGCTCGCGGCGGTCCTCGATCCATTTCACCGGCCGGCGCAAGCGCTTGGCAGCGACGCAGACCAGCACGTCCTCGGGATAAAGTTCGCCGCGGACGCCGAACCCGCCGCCGACATGCGATTCGTGAACATGAATCGCGCTCGGCGGCAGGCGGAGCATGCGCGCCAGCAATTCCTGATTGCGGTGCGGGACCTTGGCCGCGCCGTGCAGCTCAAGGATGCCGCGCGCCGCGTCGTAGCGGCCGATCGCGCCGCGGGTCTCGAGCGGCACCCCGGAATGGCGGCCGATCGCCAATTCCAGTTCAACGATATGCGCCGCTTGACGAAACGCGGCATCGACGTCGCCATAGCCTTGGCGGATCACCGCGGCTTCGCTCGAATGTCCCGGCGAGAATTCGACCGGCGCCGCCTGCGCGTCGATCAGCGGCGGCAGTTCTTCGATCTCGACGGCGACTAAATCGGCGGCGTCCTCGGCGACGTATGGGTCTTCGGCAAAGATCGCCGCGACCGGGTCGCCGACATAGCGCACCCGTGCCTTCGCCAGCACCGGCTGGCGGTAGGGGTCAAGCGCCGGAATCGAGCCCTCGCGAAAGTCGACCGGCGGTACATCCGCAATGTCGTCGGCGGTCCACACCGCGAACACGCCGGGCAACGCGCGTGCCGCCGCGGTATCTATCGACGTGATGCGACCGTTGGCATGCGCCGAGCGCACGATGCGCATGATCAGCTGATGCGGGAAATTGATATCGCCTGCGAACTGACCGCGTCCGGTCACAAGCGGTGGATCCTCCAGCCGCGCGACCGATTGCCCGATCCACGGTGTTTTTGCTGCGGCGGTCATCTCACACCGTCATTCCGGGGCCGAGCGCGATGGATCTTTTCCCTCCCCCTTGCGGGGAGGGTAGGGAGGGGGTCGGGAGGTGACGCGACAGCAAGTACGCTCGTTCGTGCGGTCGCTTATCTGTAAAAAACGTCACGGCCCCCACCCCAATCCCCTCCCCGCAAGGGGGAGGGGAAATCACATTGCCGCCGCGCGTTCAAGCGCTCGGCGCGCGACGGCGAGGACGAGATCGCGCCGGAACTCGGCGCTGTTGATGATGTCGTCCATCGGGTCGATGGCGGACATGGCCGCTTGCGCGGCGGCGCGGAACGCTTGGTCGCCCGGCGCCGCGCCCTCGAGCGCGCGCTCGGCCGCCGCGATGCGCCGCGGATTGACTTCCACGCCGCCGAGTGCGAGCCGCGGCTCGGCGATTTTGCCGCCGTCGAGTCGATAGAGGCCGACCGCCGCGGCAAGCGCAAAATCTCCCGCGCGCCGGCTGAACTCGTAGAAGCCGCAACGCGTGTCGGTCGGCAACAACGGCAAGCGCGCCTCGACCAGAAGCTCGTCGTCGCGCAGCGCGGTTGTCATGATACCCTTGAAGAAATCGCTCGCCGCGATGATGCGCTCGCCGCGCGCGCTTTTGGCCACGACCTCGCCGTCAAGCGCCACAAGTATGAGGCACCATTCCGAAG
Source organism: uncultured Alphaproteobacteria bacterium (assembly GCA_963816295.1). Lineage (GTDB taxonomy): Bacteria > Pseudomonadota > Alphaproteobacteria > Rhizobiales > Xanthobacteraceae > BOG-931. The sequence continues at coordinate 48,617 of CAWFJS010000005.1, forward strand.
CCGGGTCCGCATGCGCCAGGCTGCCGCAGAACGTGCCGCGATTGCGGATCGGATAGTGCGCGATGTGATGCACTACGTCGGTCAAAAGCTTTCCCAGCGGTCCTTCGCAAACCGGTCGATGGAATGCCGCGTGGCGAACGCAGGCGCCGATGACAAGCTTTCCGCCGGCGACGGCAATGCGGTTGAGTGCCTCGACGCCGTTGATATCGACAAGGTGCGAGGGCTTGGCAAGCCGGAACGCCATGGTCGGAACGAGGCTCTGGCCGCCGGCGAGGACGCGGCCGTCGTCGTCGGCAAATTCGGCGAGCAGCGCGACCGCTTCGTCGATCGTTTTCGGCGCGTGATAGCGGAATGCGGCGGGCTTCATTTCGCTATGGATGCACCGTTCACGGGAGGGAGTCAAAGACGACGGACGGATGTCAGATGTCGGAAGTCGAAGGTTAGATGACGAAAAGAGCGGCCCCGAATACTATGATCCGACCTCTGACATCCGACATCTGTTTTCCGAATGCTCCGTTTCGACGATATCGGCAACCGGCTCAAAGCGTTTCGTCTCGGCTCCGGTCTCTCCGCCGAAGACATCGCCGCCAAGCTCGGCATTTCGCGAACCGCGCTCTACCGCTTCGAAAAGGGCGAGCTGGCGAAGATCGAGACGCTGGAGAAGCTCGCCGAGCTTTTGCAGGTCTCGGTGCCCACGCTGCTCGGCGTCGGTGTCGAATACATCGCGTCGGCGGTCAGCTATTTCGAGCGCATGCGGCAGATCGAGGAAACCGCCGAGCACATCATCGTGCTCGCCGGGCCGATCTCCTATGTGCTCGCTTCCGACGGCTTCGACCGCGCGCTCGGCGAAGTGCTGCGCGAATCGGTGCCGGAGGCGGTGGCGAAAAATAGCAAGGCGCTGGCGCAGATCGACGAGCTGATGGCGGTGCTGCGCGGCCGCAAGGAAACCTATCGCCGCCGCCGACCGGCAATCGTCAATCTGATCGCCGCCGGCGAAATGCAGCGCTTCCTGCGCAATGGCCTGGTCGGCCGGCTCGATCTGCCCGAGGCGGTGCGGCGCGAACGCCGGCGCCTCGCCCGCGCCGAAGCCGAGCATTTCCTCGCGCTGATGCAAAACGAACCGATCGGCGTGCAGATCGGTATCGTGCTCGACACGCTGCCGCACACGAGCTTCCAGATTTTCCGTCAACCCGATCGGAAAATCTTGGCGCTGAGCCCGTTCCGCCTCGGCGAAGAGCCGAACATCCGCGTTGGCGTTGCGATGATTACCTCGGCGCCGGAAGCGCTGGCGCTGCACGAGAAGATGGCGCGCGACTTATGGTCGAGCGCGCTGAAAGGCCCAGCCGCCGTGCGCTTCATGCGCGGCATGATGGAGACTGTGAAGGACTAAAATAGTTGCCGGCGCTCTGCAAAACTGTTCCGCAGTTCAGCAAAAGTTTGCCGACTCAGCTTCAACGCCATATATGGGACGATGCAAATTCGAGCCGCCTCGATTCGACCCGAGCGGTACTGGCTGAGAGGACTAATCCACCGCAATGAACGTTCACGCGACGCTCGCCGAGACCGGCGCACGGCCCCGGCTCCTCATGTGTCCGCCGCGCCATTTCGCCGTTACCTACAGCATCAATCCGTGGATGGACCCCAAGTCGTGGACCGACGGCGGCGGCAATTTGCACCGCGAGGCGGAACGGCAATGGGCAGCACTTCATGACGCGCTGACCGTTGCGGGGGCGTTGGTCGAGACAATCGAACCCGCAGCCGATCTGCCGGATCTGGTCTTCACCGCCAATGCCGCCGTGGTGCTTGATCGCAAGGCCGTGCTGTCGCGGTTCCGCCATCCGCAGCGCCGCAGCGAGGAGCCGATCTTTGCGGCCGCCTTTGCGGCGCTTGCCGAACGCGCCATTCTGGACGATGTATCGCGGCTTCCGGACGGAATCATTCTGGAAGGTGCGGGCGACTGCATTTGGGATACCAAGCGAGGCTTGTTCTGGCTCGGATGCGGTTTCCGCTCCGACGCTAGAGCCGCTTCCGTCCTCAATCGGCAATTCGGCTGGCTTTGCCTGCCGTTGTCGCTGGCGGAGGCGTGCTTCTATCACCTGGACACGGCGTTTTGCGTGCTGCCGTGTGGCAGTGTCATCTATCATCCGGAAGCTTTTACGCCGGCAGCACGAACCACAATCGAAGCCCATGTCACGCCGGAACAGCGCATCGCGCTCGATCGCGCCGATGCCGAACGTTTCGCCGCCAATGCGGTCTGCATTGGCAACACGATCGTGCTTTCGAGCTGCAGCATTTCACTGCGGACGATACTCAATGAACGCGGTTACGCCGTCGTCGAGACGCCGTTGCACGCGTTCCTGCGCAGCGGCGGCTCGGCCTGCTGCCTGACCTTGCGTCTCGACTATCGCTCTGACCTAACTGGGGGCCGATCGAGCTTGCTCAAGCAAACGACTGCGCGCGGGTGACGCAACCGTCCTAGCACCCGTCAACGCTCTTCGTTTTCGGTCAAGGAGTGCGATCGTGGCGGACTAAGTGCGGCGCCCCATCGCCTAGTCAATGCGCGGGTCGCCCCGAGCCACGGCAGCCACGCTATCTGAAAACCTGCGTCCAAAATGCAAACGGGTTTGCTGCCCCAAAGTAACTGCCGAAAGCCTCGAACGATGGCATCGCTTGCATATTAATCGAGAGCGCTTCGACGTCGGTCCCTGGCGGCCGGCGATGCACGATCTCAATTTTCAATCCCGGCAAACTCGCCGTCGCCCGGGTCGTTGGATCCCGGTGCTTAAAGCGACGGCGGCAGGATCGCAAGGGGCGTGGAAACGAGCTCGGAACTGCGGCACGGATCGCCGCGTTGTCAGCTGTCATTCCATCGCCGATGGAGGATCCGATGTGCTGGGAAATAGATTATCGCTGGCTCGCCGAGCAGAAGAAGGCGGAAGAAAGCAAAGCCAAGCAAGAGCAGCGTTCTGAAGTGATCGAAAAGCTCTTGAGCGAAGCCAGCAAGCCACCCGAAAAGAGCGACCAAGCGCCGGTCAAAGAGACGATACCGGCGAAGTAGCGCCGCGGTAGATCACCTCTCCCCGCTGCGCGGGGAGAGGTCGGATTGCCAACGGGTCCGGCCCGAAGTGGCCGGCCCGATGACAAGCTCCGCAGTCCGGGTGAGGGGGCCTGCCCGCGAGTCTGAGCCGAGCCGTAACGCCCCCTCATCATAGCGATGCTCCGCATCGCGTTCTTACTTAGTACGGCGGCCGAAGGCCGCCTAGGCCTTCTCCCCGCAAGCGGGAGAAAGAGAACCACTCGCTACGCTCGCGCGTAGCGGCCGCTGAGCTGTCATGATTTCTCGCCAGGGATTATGCGGGAGATGACTCCACGGCAACGGGAAGGAAGAGATCAGCTAGATGCGGACCATATAGCAAACCTGCAGCAAACCTGCGATCATTTGCGGCAATGATGCGGGCAACGCGCCGAAACCAGCGCGGCGCCACACCCTAAACTTCCACGAGGAATGCATGGCCGGCGGCAAACCGAGAATCGCCTTCATCGGCTTCGGCGAAGCCGGCCAGGCGATCGCGGCGGGACTGCATGATGCCGACGCGGCGCAGATGACCGCCTGGGATATTCTTTTCCCGCAAGGTGCGGGCAACAAACTGCGGCGCGCCGCGGATGCGAGCGGGGTGCATTGTGCCGTTTCTGCGGCGGACGCGGTCCAACAAGCCGGGCTCGTCATTTCCGCGGTGACCGCGGCATCGAGCGGCGAGGCGGCGGAATCGGTGAAGGCGCATCTGCGCGGAAATCCGTTCTTCCTTGACATCAATTCGGTGTCTCCCGGCCGCAAGCAGGACACCGCCAAAATGCTCGCCGCCGCCGCACGCTACATTGACGTCGCCGTACTGGCGCCGATCCATCCAGCGCGCCATCAGACGCCGATGCTCATTGCCGGACCGGACAGCCAAGCCGTCGCGCCGACGCTTGCTGGTCTCGAAATGCGCGCAAGCATTGCCGGCGCCGAGATTGGCGCGGCGGCCGCGATCAAGATGGTGCGCAGCGTGATGATCAAAGGCATCGAGGCACTCACGCTCGAGTGCTTTTTGGCCGCCGCGCGCGCCGGCGTAATCGATGAAGTCGCCGCATCAATGCGCAACAACTATCCGGGGCTCGATTGGGCAAAGATCGTGCCCTACAACCTGGAACGGATGGCGATCCACGGTGAGCGGCGCGCTGCCGAAATGGAGGAAGTGGCCGAAACCTTACGCGAGTTTGGAGTCGAACCGCTGATGACAAACGCCACGGTCAAGCGTCAGCGCGAAATGGGCGAAATTGGCCAGCAGCAAGCCGTCCGCAGCGTTCTCGACAAAGACCGCGCCGCCGTGCTCGGGGCCATCAGCGCCGCCGCGCGCGATCGTCACTAACGCTGGCGCGGCCTATCGCCGGCGGCCTTTGCGGCGTTCGCGCACGGTGCCGCGCGCCGACCTTGCCATGGTGCGGCGCGGCGCCTTTGCCGGCATGCGGCGCGGCGGCAGACCGCCGCTCGCCTCCAGTCGCGCGCTCCAATATTCCCACGTTCTGGTCACGACATTCGGCATCGCACTCAGCGTGCCCGCCAGTTTGATTTCACCGCGATGCAACGGCTGCGGAGTGCCAAGCGTAAGCGCGCGCAGCTGGTACTCGGCGTTCTGACACATGAAGATCGCGCGCGCCACGAGCTCCTTCAGATTGGCGCCGACCACGGTCGCGCCGTGCCGGTTCATCAGCACGGCCAAATGCTGACCGAGCGCGCGGGCGAGCGAGCGTCCCTCCTCGGGCTTGACGACCAGAAGATTGGTGGCGCCGAATTCGTCATATTGATCCCAGAACGGCGCCGCCTCGCCCATCGCCGCGCCGAGATGAAAAACCGGGACGATTGGCTTGCCGGCGATACAGAACGGCATCACCGTCGGAGCATGGTGATGGCACACTGCGATCACGTCGCGACGCGCTTGATAGATGCAGCCGTGAATGACGCGCTCCGCATAGAGCAGCGCCTTCGGCGGCCGCACCGGTTCGGAATCGAGCGTGAACTCCAAAATGTCGTCAGGTTCGATCAATAGCGGCGAGCGCGAGCGCGACAGCAAATACCGATCGGGATTATTTGGGTGCCGCACACTGACATGGCCGAAAGCATCGAGCACGCCTTCATGCGCGAGGATGCGGTTGGCGAGCGCCAATTCCTCGATCGCAGCCGTTATTCCATTGAGCACAGTTTCCCCCCAAGTTCGCCCCTCGAATGGCCATCATTTTACGCGGCCAATTGTTCAAGCCGTCAAAACGCGCACGTTGAAGGCGCGAATCGGCCGGTGCAGACCTTTGAGGTCGAGTTCGCCGAGCGCTTCGAGCTCGGCGATTTTTTCAACCGCAACCTGCACCCGGCCATCGATCAAAATTTGTCCGTCATCAGCGTGCGCGCACAAGCGCGATCCAAGATTGACCACCGTGCCCGTCGCCGAATAGTGGAAGCGTCCTGCATAGCCCACATTTCCCAGCGTTGCATGGCCGGAGGCGATACCGATGCCGAAACCGAGCTCGTGACCGAAGCGGCGCCATTTCTCGGCAAGCGCGGCGACCTGGCTGCGCATCTCAGCCGCCATACGTACGGCGCGCACCGCGGGATCGGAGCATGGAATTGGATCGTTGAAGATGATCAGGAGACCGTCGCCCGCGAAGTGCTGCAAGGTGCCCTCGAAACGATCGATCAATTCGCCAAGGCAGCGATAATATTCCTGCAGGACCGTGATGATGTCTTCGGGCTCGGCGTGTTCGGCAAATGCGGTGAAGCCGCGAAGATCGCAGAACACGACGGTAATGTCGCGCCGGTGGCTCTCCAACAGCTTCTCGTCCGACACCACGAGTTTGGCGATCTGCGGCGAGAGAAAACCTTTAAGCTTGTTCATGCGGTCCAGCTCGGAGACCTGCTCGTTCACGCGCTGTTCGAGCGTTTGATTCCAGCTCGCCAGATCCTTGGCTTGGGCTTGGACTTGATCGTGTAATTCCTTGATTCGCAGCATCGAGCGCACGCGGGCGACCAGCGCGGCCTGGTCGATCGGCTTGGTCAGATATTCGTCGGCGCCGGCATCGAGTCCGGTGACCACGTCCTGAGAGGCCGCCCGCGCGGTGCAGAGGATGATCGGCATGAACGGCATGGCCGGATCTTTCTTCAGCCGCCGGCAGACTTCGAAACCGTCGAGTTTTGGCATTTCGACGTCCAGCAGCATGAGATCGGGGCGGTGTTGCGAGGCGCTGGCAAGGGCCTCCTCGCCGTCGGCGGCCTGCAGCGTTTCATAGCCGTGCTTGGACAGCCGGGTGACAAGGATGTCCCGGTTAGTCTCATTATCGTCGACGATGAGGATGCGGGCTGGATTATGCATGTGACTCTGGAACGCTACGGCAAGAACTCTTTGATCTTGGCGAGCAGCTGGCGCGGACTGTAAGGCTTGGTGACGTAGGCATCACAACCGGCGGCATGTGCTTTGCTATCGTCACCGCTTAAGGCATAGGACGTCACGACGATGATCGGGATTTTTTTCAGTTCGGGATCGGCCTTGATGCGGCGAGTCGCCTCATAGCCGTCCATCAACGGCAGTTGGATATCCATGAGAATAAGATCCGGGCGCTGCTCTTTGGCCGCGGCGACGCCAGCTTCGCCATCCCAGGCTTCCGTCATCTCGTAGCCGACGCTGCCCAACAGATCGCGGAGGATTTGGCGGTTATCCTCCTGATCCTCGACGACAAGTATGCGCTTACTCATGCCTTCCCCGTATGTTCGACGCGCAATGGAACCGTGAAGAAAAATGTCGAGCCGTTGCCGAGAGTCGATTCTACCCAAAGCCGGCCGCCATGCATTTCAACGATCCGCTTGGCGATGGCCAGGCCGAGGCCGGTGCCGCCCTTGGCCTTGGTATGCGTACTCTCCGACTGCTGAAATTCTTCAAATATTTTGGCCTGGTCGGCCTCGGCAATGCCGGGGCCGGTGTCCCTCACCGCAACTGTATAACTGCCATTGGCCGCGGAAGCCTTCATCGCCACTTCACCGGTATCGGTGAATTTGATCGCATTGCCGACCAGGTTGAGCAGCACCTGCGAAAGGCGTCGTTCGTCGCCGCGCGCGGGAGGCAAATCCGGCGGCACTTCGAGCTTGAAGTTCAGTTTCTTGTTGCCGGCAAGAGGCTCGACCGCGACATAGACACCCTGCATCATGTCCTTGATCGAATAATCGTTGAGCGAAAGCACGAGCTGCCCCGCCTCGATCTTCGACAGATCGAGCACGTCGTTGATTAACCCGAGCAGGTGCTTGCCGTTGGTCTGGATGCGCTCGAGCACGTTGCGCATCTTCTCCGGCGCGTCGCCGTAAATGCCATCGAGGACGAGCTCGGCATAGCCGAGGATCGCGTTGAGCGGCGTGCGCAATTCGTGGCTCATATTGGCGAGGAACTGCGATTTGTGTTTGCTCGCCTCCTCGACTTGCCGGCTTTTTTCCTGAATTTCCTCGAACAGGCGGACGTTCTCAATGGCGATCACGGCCTGGTCGGCGAAAGTATTGGCGAGCTCGATCTGCTTCTCGGCAAATGGCCGTACAGCGGTTCGGCCTAAAATGATGACGCCGATCGGATTGCCTTCGCGCAACAGCGGTACCCCAAGAATCGTGTGGAAACCGGTCCGCCGAATGATTTCCTTCATCGCGTAGTCGGGATCAGCCTGGACGTCGGCAATATGGATCGGTTTTCCCTCCAGCAAGACGCGTCCGGCGACTGTGCCGCGCTCCGGCTCCACCGGCCGGTTCTTCATACTCTCACTGAACTCGTGCGGAACCCCATGACCCGCGACATGAAGAAAACTCAACCCCTTCGGCCGGCGAATGGTCGCCATGTCCGCATCGCACAGGCGCGCGACTGACTCGACCAGCGTGTTGAGAACCGATTGCAGATCGAATGTCGAACGGCTGATGATTTTCAGCACGTCCGATGTCGCAGTCTGCTGCTCCAGCAATTCGGCAAGCTCGCGGGTGCGCTGCTGCTCCGCCTCGAACAGCCGGACGTTCTCGATCGCAATCGCCGCCTGATCGGCAAAAGTCGACAGCAGCACGATGTGTTTTTGCTCGAATGGCCGCACTTCCGTGCGGCGTATTGCAATTGCGCCGAGCGCCCGCCCTTCGCGGATCAAGGGTACGCCGAGAATAGTGCGATGGCCAAATTTCTGCCCGTACGCTTGTCCCAGGACGAATTCGTTGCCCGCTTGCTGGACGTCCTCAACATGGACAGGCTGCATGTCGACGACAGTTCGTCCGGCAATCGTGGAGCGGTCCAATGGAAACGGCTCATTAACTGGCCGTCCGATCTCGCCGAAACCCGAAACAATGCGCAATACGTTACCCTCGACAATGAAGATATCCGTATATTGTGCCTCGCAGATGCGGGCCGCATGCTCGGCGACCGAGGCAAGCACCGGCTTAACGTCGCTGGGTGAATTCGAGATTACGCGCAGGATTTCGCCGATCGCGGTCTGCTGCTCGAGCGATTCGCTCAGTTCGGCCGTGCGTTGCTCGACCTTCTTCTCCAGGTCCGCATACGATTCTTGCAGCTTGCCGGCCATGTCGTTGAACTGATTGGCGAGCGCTTCGACTTCGTCGCCGCTCTTAATCGTGATGCGCTGGCCGAGATCGCCGCTGCCGATCCGCGCAGCACCGGCGCGGAGCGCCTGAATCGGCACCACCATGCGTCCGGCCAGGAACATGCCGGCGATGAAGGCGAGCGCCAGCGCGCCGAGCAAGACATAGCCCATACGCTCGATTGACTGGTAAAGCGGCGCGTAGGCTTCTTCGATCGGGGTCTCGACAAAGACGAACCAGCCGAGCGGATTGACCGGCGCATAGGCGGTCAGCACTTTGTGGCCGCCGATATCGTCGGCCTCTTGCACGGCCTCGGTCGCGGAACCCGCGCGCGCGCCGTGCACCTGCGCCAGGCGCGACATGTCGGTATTGCGCAACACCAGGCTGATGTCGGGATGCGCGATCAGCCGGCCGCCGGAATCCACCACATAGGCACGGCCATGCGCGCCGACTTTGATCTTGGAAACCACGTCCCAGATTAGCTTGAGATTGACTTGCGCGATGCTCACGCCGGTGTCGCGCCGGGTGCCGGCGAGCGATAAGGTCATATACGGCTCGGACTCGCGGCGAAAATAAACCGGGCCGTAATAGACTTTATGCGCCACGGCTTGCGTGAATTCCGGCTTGTTCGAATAATCGATGCCGCTGCCGACCACGTCCATTGTCAGCCGGGAAACCTTAAGCTGCTCGTGGCCCGCAGCATCGATTTGAGCAAGCTCCGTGATCGCCGGTACCTGGCGCAAAAGTCGCAACGCATCGAAGCGGCGCTGATCGAGCGTGCCGTCCGTCCACGGCAGCTGCGTGGTCCAGCCCACTTGGCTTTCGATTTGAGTGATGAACTCTTCGATCTTGTCGGCGGCGGCAGCCGCCTGCTGCTCCTGAATGCCGATCAAGGAACCTTTGTGTTCTTGATACGAGAACCGGACTTCGAACCCGCCACTGGCGACCAGCGCCAGCACGACGACGGTTACGAACAAAAGGGTATATTTGAAAAACAACCGGCTGCGCACGATCGAAGCGCCGACGCCTGAAGGCGCCCCGCCGGAGCGATCCACTAGATCGGCTTTAAGTCTGCCGCTTTTTTGGTCGACATCGGCTTTCATTGCATCATCTTAGCATTCGAAAAGGCGTCGTGCCCGCGTCATTCAATCACCTCGTCGGCCCTGGCAAGCAGCGCGGGCTGGATTTCAACCCCGATGGCGCGCGCGGTTTTTAAGTTAACAACGAGTCCGAACGAAACCGGCTGCTCGATCGGAAGCTCGCCGGGTTTGGCGCCGTTAAGAATTTTATCCACGTAGCGAGCGCCACGGCGAAACAGATCTGGCAGGCTCGTGCCGTAGGACATCAGCCCGCCTTCGACGACATTGCGCCGGAGCTGGAACATTCCCGGGATCCGGTTCTTCAGCAGGAAATCGATGACCTGTGCCATATGCATCTGATGCATCGAGTCATTGGTCGTGAGCACGGCATCCGGCCGGTTCGACAGCATCGCAGCGAAAACTTTTGGAAAATCGTCGGCGGTGCGCGCCTCAACAGGCGTCAGGCTCATCCCGAAGAACGGCGTCGTCCTCCACAATTCATCTAAAAGCGCGGCGCTTGATACATTGTTCGGATTCCAAAGCAAAGCCAGGCGCGAGACAGTGGGAATGGCATCGCGCAAGATCTGCAGCCGTTTGGTCACGATATCCGGGCTGAGAGCGGTGTTGCCGGTGATATTGCCGCCGGGATGCGCGAAATTGGCGACCAATCCCGCTGCCGACATGTCGCCGACCGCGATGACGACGATGGGAATGGATTTAGTGACCTGCCGTGCTGCTTGTGCGGCCGGCGTGCCATATACCGCGATGACATCAACGGGAACCTGCGCCAATTCGCGCGCTGCCGCGGCCAGCCGATCGGGCGTTCCGTCCGCTCGCCGATATTCGAACGCGATGTTTTTCCCCTCGATATAGTTCAGTTCGCGCAGCTCCTGGCGGAAGGCCTCCCAGTCGGGACCATCGTCGATGATGCCGACACGCGCGATCTTTGCTGCCCCTACACTCCCAGGCGGGCATGCGGTCGCGACCGCAAAGGCTGCCGTTCCGCCAACGAGTCTTATGATTTGCCTGCGGTCCATCACTCTCGTCCCGAACTCCGGACAAGGCTAGCACATTCTGCACGGACCTTTACCGCGCGACCGCAGCCCCGAGCTCGGCGTCCTGCCCCTCACGCGGGAACGCTGGGCGGCGCCCTATCACGATGGGATATCTCGACGACCCGCGCGCGCGCAGCGAGCGCGTCGACCAGCGCGTCGGCCTTGGCCTTGTTTGCGCTGTCGAGATTGGCGTCCCATTCATCAAGCAGATAGACTTCGGCGGCGGTGGAATTGACGATTTCCTCGAGCGATTTCAGCTGGCGCTCGCCGGACGAGAAGCCGAGCTTCTTGTCCATCAACTCGGCGACCACGACGACATCGTCTTCGTCATCCCCTTCGACGTCCACCGGCACGACGCCGCCGGTGAACTGAAACGCAAGCCGGTCCGTCGTCGGCCAATAATAGGCGCGTTTTTTCATCTCGGTCTTGAACTCGCCAACAGCGATGATTTTCCGGTTCCGTTGGCGCCTCGTACATTGATGCGCCCGGTCGGATGGGCAAAGGCGATGCGAAGGGCATCGCTTAGTGACGAGACGACGTTGGCATGATCGCCCTCGCGCAAGACCAGCCGGTCGAACTTGATGCGTTTGTCAAAATCGGCCTCCGGTTCGGGCAGCATGTTGGCGGCAACGCCGCCGAACCGAGTCCAGATCGCGATGAAGTCGTTCCAGCCGGTGGCGAGCAGATGCAATTCGTAGGTCATTTCGATCTGGCGCGGCAAAGTGGTCGCGAGCCCCACCAACAGGACCGTGTCGCCTGCATTTTGCAACGCTACCACGCTGATGGTCGCGAACACGATCGCTAAACTCACGATCCCGCTCATTGCGCTCATTCCCTCGCGGGCGACGATGGCGCGGATCTGTGCGACCAAGCCTTCGCGCAGGCGTTTCTTGAATTCCGCCAGCCAGAGCCGCAGATTGTAGCGATTGCCGGAAAAAACGTTGTCCCACGCCGTGTAGCCTTGCGCGGTCACGCGATTGTTCATGCGCTGGTTTTCGAGATAGGCATGCGCGAGCGGCTTTTGCAGGATCCACTGCATCACCAGCAGCGCACCTAGTGCGCCCACATATGCGAACGGCAGGCTGATATCGATCTCAGCGCCAAGCACGAGCGCATTGAAGACGAGCCCAAGAAACAGCTTCAACGCGAATTCCAGTTCGTACATCACGTTGAAGAAGCACTGAAAGGTCTCGCCGGTGAGAAAGGGCTCCACCTGTTCGCGCGCCGGCTTCTCGTTAAGCAGCTTAACCTTACCGCGGTTCTCGCGCGCAAAACGCAGCATGAATTTGCCAAAACCGCGATAGCCCGCGCGCTCGGCGAAAATCCAGCTGATGACGCCAACGACGTAGGAAGCCGATTGAGCGGTGAGGATCCAGATCAGATCCGAAAGCAGGAATTGGCCGATCGCGACCTTGCGCCCCGCGTTGATGACAAGCCATGTCGTCGCCGCGGCGAGCATGGCTTCGACCACCATCAGGGTCATCATCACGAACAGCGACGGCGAGAGCAGATAGCTGGCGAGCTCCAAACGTGAAATCTGCTGCCGTTTCATGGCTGTCCCGGATCAGGTCGCGGCGAAAGGGGTTACGAGTCGCGGCGCAGTTTAACGGCATACGACCGCAAATTTAAGCATGTGCTGTGCACGGGACCGGAGATTTCGTAGTTAATCAAAGGCTTTGTCTGAAAGCCGGAGGGCTGGACGTATAATTTCGGCTGGCCGAGACCACTATCGCGGCGTAATCATTATGCCAGAATAACGAGACACGCGTCGCGGGGTTGGCGGTGGTTTTCAAACCCGTCCTCAGAAACTTCGTTCATTTTGCCGCGCCGTTGCGTCGGTTTGGCGCGTCGTCTTCGGCGCGAATGTCGGTGCTTGTCCTCGGCTTGACGGCACTGACCGCCTATACGGTGCCCGAGCTGCAACGGGCAGCCGGCGGCTGGCTGAGCGCATGTCTATGGTCATGTCTCGGCTACTTCGCGATCGACGGCGTGGTGCGCGCCAACGCGGCGACGCACGGCGGAAAAATCTGGCCGCATATTTGTTCGTTTTCCGGGTTTGTCGATCTGATTGCGGTCATCGCCGTGCCGATAGCGCTGCTGTGCGGTGTGCCGGCGGCAACCGCATGGCTATTGGCGTCATTATGGGTGCTCAAGCTGGCGCAAGATTCGCCGGGCTTCGCTCAGCTCCAGCGCGTGTTCGTCGTGGAGGCCAAAGCGCTGGCGAGCGTGTTCGCGCTGTTTTTGATCGTGCTGTTCCTCTCGTCAGCCGCCATGTTCCTGATCGAGCGCCATGCGCAGCCGACCGCGTTCAGTTCGATGCCGCAGGCATTGTGGTGGGCGGTGGTGACACTGACGACGACCGGATACGGCGACAAGGTACCGATCACGGATCTCGGCCGTCTGCTCGGCGGGATCGTGATGATTTGCGGCATCGCCACCTTCGGATTGTCGACCGGCATCTTGGCGACCGGCTTTGCCGCCGAAACGCGGCGGCGCAATTTTATTCGCACCTGGGATCTCGTCAGCAAAGTACCGTTCTTCCAATCGCTCGATCCGGCCGCGATCACCGAGATCACTCACCTGCTGCGGCTCCTCGAAGTGCCGGAACGCACCGCCATCATCCGCCGCGGCAAGATCGGCGATTGCATGTACTTTATTGCGGCCGGCGAAGTGCAGGTCGATGTCAAGCCGTCGCCGGTGCGGCTCGGACCCGGCGCGTTTTTTGGCGAGCTCGCTTTGCTCGGGGATTCGGTGCGCAGCGCCAATGTGACGACGACGATGCCTTCGACGCTCTTAATCCTCGACCTCGCCGATTTCCGTACTTTCACGGCAAACCATCCCGAGCTCAAACGCGCGATCGATGCCGAGGCGCAGCGCCGGATGAACGAAAACCAAGAAATACGTGAACGCCAGCGCTTCGGCGGCGGCTCTCCCGGCTGAACGAAAGAACTCGGCACCAAGCGCGCAATGACGCCGCGAACCCGGCCGATAAGAGTAAACGATACGACTTGACGAACTGGGGTGTTTAGCCCTCAATCCGGCGCTTTTCGACGGGGGTTGAGGCCGGTCATCTGCAAACAGAACCGGCGCGGGCCAGCTAATGACAGAGCGTATTGCATTAATCACCGGCACGACCGGCCAGGACGGCGCTTACCTCGCCGAGTTCCTGCTGGACAAGGGCTATATCGTGCACGGCATCAAGCGGCGCTCATCGTCGTTCAACACCGCGCGCGTCGATGATCTTTATCAGGATCCCCATGGGGCGGGCATAAAATTCTTTCTGCACTACGGCGATATGACCGATTCGACAAATCTCATTCGCATCATTCAGGAAGTGCAACCTACCGAGATCTACAATCTCGCCGCCCAAAGCCACGTTCGGGTCTCGTTCGAGACGCCGGAATACACCGCAAATGCCGATGCGCTTGGCCCGCTGCGCTTGCTTGAAGCAATCAGGATCCTTCGTCTCGAGGACAAAATCCGATTCTATCAAGCCTCGACGTCGGAGCTGTACGGGTTGGCCCAGGAAGTGCCGCAGCGTGAAACCACGCCGTTTTACCCGCGCTCGCCCTACGCGGCGGCGAAGCTTTACGGCTACTGGATCACGATCAATTATCGCGAAGCCTACGGGATTCACGCTTCCAACGGCATCCTGTTCAATCATGAAGGACCGACGCGCGGCGAAACATTTGTCACGCGCAAGATTACCCGTGGGGTTGCCGCGATAGAACTTGGCCTGCAAAACAAGCTGTTTCTCGGCAATCTGTCGGCCAAGCGCGATTGGGGCCACGCGCGCGATTATGTCGAGGGCATGTGGCTCATCGTGCAGCAGTCCAAGCCCGACGATTACGTGCTGGCGACCGGCGAAGAGCATTCAGTTCGCGAATTTGCCGAAAAAGCCTTTGCCTGCATCGGCCGAACCATCGAATGGCGCGGTGCGGGACTGGCCGAGCAAGGTCTCGATAAACGCGATGGCCGCGTGCTCATCGAGGTCGACCCGCGCTACTTTCGGCCGACGGAAACCGACGCGTTGCTCGGCGATCCGAGCAAGGCGCGCCAGCGGCTCGGCTGGCGGCACAAAGTGACATTCGATGAACTGGTGCGCGAAATGGTCGAGTCGGATTTGGCGGAAATGCGCCGCGACGGCGGCCTTCGCAACGTACATGACTAGCCGATGAACGCGCCGATCCTTTTCGAATTGCGCGGCAAGCGCGTCTATGTCGCCGGGCATGCCGGCATGGTGGGTGCCGCCATCGTGCGGCGGCTCGAGCGCGAACGGTGCGAAATAATCACCGCAACCCGGCACGAGCTTGATTTGCGGCACTCCGAAGCGGTCGAGCGCTTCATGGCGCAAGCTGAACCCGATGCGGTATTTGTCGCCGCCGGCAAAGTCGGCGGCATCGGCGCCAACAGCGCTTTTCCTGCCGATTTCCTCGCCGACAATCTCGCGATCGCGTGCAATAGCATTCACGCCGCTTATCGCGGTGGCGTGCGCAAACTCCTCTATCTTGGCTCTTCGTGCATTTATCCGCGGCTGGCGCCACAGCCGATGGCGCCGGAAATGCTGCTGTCGGGGCCGCTTGAGCCGACCAATCAATGGTATGCAGTGGCCAAGATCGCCGGCATCAAATTATGCGAAGCCTATCGGCTGCAGCATGGTGCCGATTTCGTCTCGGTGATGCCGACCAATCTTTATGGCCCCGGCGATAACTATCATCCGCAAGACAGTCACGTTCCCGCCGCCTTGCTGCGACGTTTTCACGAGGCCAAGATCGCTGGCAGTCCAAACGTGACCGTTTGGGGCACTGGAATGCCGCGCCGTGAATTCCTCGCGGTCGACGATCTTGCCGATGCTTGCGTCTTCGTCATGAAATCCTATTCGGGCCTGCAATTTCTCAATGTGGGAACCGGCGAGGACATCACGATTGCCGAATTTGCCCGCTTGATTGCCGAAGTGGTCGGCTTTCACGGCAAAATCGAATTTGACGCTTCGCGGCCGGACGGCGCGCCGCAGAAGCTTCTGGACGTGTCGGCCATCAACGCTTTGGGCTGGCGCGCGCACACCCAGCTGCGCGAAGGTTTGCAGCGCATGTATGCTGACTTCGTGGCGCATTATCCGGAACTCCGCCGCAAAGCGGAAAGCACAGGGCCGCGCAGCGCCGTTGCGCCGAGACGATAGCCATGCCGATTCCGCTCAATGAAACTCACGATCCGGCGCGGCGCAGCTTTGTTGAAAGCGCTAACCTGCCCGGCAGCGACTTCCCGATACAGAATTTGCCATTCGGTGTGTTTCGGCTCGGGGCGGGCGAACAGCCGCGGGTCGGCGTGGCGATCGGCGACCAGATCGTCGATGTGTCTGCGGCGGCCGGTTTGTTCGATGGCCCGGCTGCAATGGCGGCACAGGCGTGCGGCGCCCCGTTTCTCAATCCGCTGATGTCATTGGGGCCGCCGGCTTGGTCGGGCTTGCGACTGGCTTTGTCGCGGGAGCTCGCCGCCGAAGCCGGCACCAGCGCCCGTTTGCGTCCCTATCTGACGCCGATGGCCTATGCCGAGATGAGAATGCCGGTTGCATTCCGCAACTTCACCGACTTCTTCGCTTCGATCTTTCACGCCACCAATGCCGGACGATTGTTTCGGCCCGACCATCCGTTGACGCCGAACTACAAATACGTCCCGCTCGCCTATCACAGCCGCGCATCCTCGGTGCGGATCAGCGATGTTGCGGTAACGCGGCCGAACGGACAGCGCAAAGGAGTGGATGGGTCGGCGCCGAGCTTCGGGCCTTCACAGCGTCTCGATTTCGAACTGGAACTCGGCGCATTCGTCGGCACGGCTTCCGACTTGGGCCGCTCCGTCCCGATTGGCGCGGCGGCAAATTACATTTTTGGCTATTGCCTCCTCAATGACTGGTCGGCGCGCGACATTCAGGCCTGGGAATCCCAGCCACTGGGCCCGTTCCTCGGCAAGAATTTCGCCACCACGATTTCGCCCTGGCTCGTGACAGCGGAAGCCCTGGCGCCGTTTCACACGGCCGCGTTCGCTAGGCCCGAAGGCGATCCGGTGCCACTGCAGTATCTCGATGACGCGCAAGACCGGGCGCAGGGCGGCCTCGACATTACGCTCGAAGCTTACATTGCGACCGAAGCGATGCGTCGCGACGGTATGCCGGCGCATCGCTTGACCCAGAGTTCGTTCGCACAGATGTACTGGACCTTCACCCAGATGATCGCGCACCACAGCAGCAATGGATGCAATCTTGAGATCGGCGATTTAATTGGATCCGGCACGGCGTCCGGGCCGGAGCCCTCGGGCTGGGCGAGCTTGCTAGAGCTCACGACCGGCGGTTCGAAGCCGCTGGCGCTGCCGAGCGGCGAACAGCGCACCTTTGTCGAAAACGGCGACGAGATCAGCTTCCGCGGCTTTTGCGCCAAGCCCGGCCATGCTCGGATCGGCTTTGGCGAATGCCGCGCTATGGTGCTGCCGGCTGGGTAAATTGGGCTTTGCCGCTCAGTGAATTTCGGGTTCGGGAATAGCGGCCTGGCCTTGCAGAAAATCGAAATCGCAGCCCTCGTCAGCCTGCCCGATATGGGCGGAGAACATGGCGCCGTAGCCGCGCGGATAACGCGGCGGCGGCGGCTTCCAGGCCTCGCGGCGGCGAGTGAGCTCGTCGGCAGCGACGTGCAGGTGGATGCGGCGCGCAGCGACATCGACCTCGATCTCATCGCCGGTCTGCACCAGCGCCAAAGGACCGCCGACAAAGCTTTCCGGCGCGACATGGAGAATGCAAGCGCCGTAGCTCGTGCCGCTCATGCGCGCATCGGAAATGCGCAGCATGTCGCGCACTCCGGCTTTGAGAAGTTTCTTCGGGATCGGCAGCTGACCCCATTCCGGCATGCCCGGCCCGCCTTTTGGCCCGCCGTTTTTGAGCACCAACACATGATCGGGCGTAGCTTCGAGATCGTCGCGATCGACCTCCTGCGCCATATGGTCGTAATTTTCGAACGCGATCGCTTTGCCGCGATGGCGCAACAATCGCTTGTCAGCGGCGGCCGGCTTCATCACGCAGCCGCGCGGCGCCAAGTTTCCGGTCAGTACCGCGGTTGCGCCTTCCGGATAGAGTGGATTATCCAGGGAATGGATGACATCCGGCAGATGCACCTTGCTGCCGGCGATCGCCTCGCCTAGCGTCCGACCTGAAACGGTGATGCAGGACAAATCGAGGAAATCCCGCATTTGCGCCATCAAGGCGCGCAAGCCGCCGGCATAGAAGAAGTCCTCCATCAAATATTTGCCGGACGGCGTGATGTTGGCGATGACCGGGACCTGCCGCGAAATCTCATCGAACCGCGCCATGTCGAGCTTTAGCCCGACGCGGCGCGCCATGGCGATCACATGGATGATGGCGTTGGTCGAACCACCGAGCGCCATGTGAACGCGGATGGCGTTATCGAATGCCGCCGGGGTGAGAATTTTGTTGGGCGTCAAATCTTCCCACACCATCTCGACGGCGCGTCGCCCTGCGGCGGCGCACATGCGCGGATGATTGGAGTTCGGCGCCGGGATCGACGACGCGCCCGGCAGCGCCAGTCCGAGCGCCTCGGTAATCGCCATCATGGTCGCCGCGGTGCCCATCACCATGCAGGTGCCGAAGGAGCGGGATATGCCGCCCTCGATTTCATTCCACTCGTCGTCGCCGATCCGGCCGGCGCGTTTCTCGTCCCAATATTTCCAGGCATCAGAGCCTGAGCCGAGCACGTTGCCGCGCCAATTGCCGCGCAACATCGGCCCGGCCGGCACGTAGATCGCGGGAATGCCCATGCTGATCGCGCCCATGATCAATCCGGGCGTGGTCTTGTCGCAGCCGCCCATCAACACCGCGCCGTCGATCGGATGGCTGCGCAACAGCTCTTCGCATTCCATCGCCAGGAAATTGCGGTAGAGCATGGTGGAAGGTTTGACGAATGGTTCGGCGAGCGACATCGCCGGCAGTTCGATCGGAAAGCCGCCGGCCTGATAAACGCCGCGTTTGACGTCTTCGGCACGCTCGCGCAAATGGCCGTGGCAGGCGTTGATCTCACTCCAGGTATTGATGATGCCGATGACGGGTTTGCCCACCCAATCGGCGCGGTCGTAGCCGAACTGGCGCAGCCGCGAGCGATGTCCGAACGAGCGCAGATCGTTGCGGCCGAGCCAGCGATAAGAGCGCAAATGCTCTGGCGATTTTGTTTTGCTCATATCGCCTCGCAATTTATTCCGCGGTGGCCCCGGTGGCCTGCACCACCTTCGCCCACTTCGCGGTTTCATCGGCAATCACTTTGCCAAAATCTTCCGGCGAACCAGCAATCAAAATGCCCCCGAGATCGGCGAACTTTGCCTGCATTCCCGGATCGGCGAGCGCTTGATTGATCTCGCGATTGAGCTTTTCAATGATCGGGCGCGGCGTGCCTTTCGGCACCGCCATGCCGAACCAGGCGCTCGCTTCGTAGCCCGGTACGGTTTCAGCCACGGTCGGCACGCCCGGCAGCGCCTTTGACGGCGCCGAAGTCGTCACCGCGAGCGCGCGCAGCCGCCCGCCTTGGATGTGTCCGATCGAGGACGGCAAATTATCGAACATGACCTGCACTTGATTCGCGAGCATGTCGGTCAAGGCCGGCGAGGCGCCACGATACGGCACGTGCACCAACTCGACGCCGGACATCATCATGAACAGTGCGCCGGACAGGTGCACCGACGTGCCGATGCCCGAAGAGGCAAGATTGACCTTGCCCGGATTAGCCTTGGCGTAATCGATGAATTCCTTGACCGTGCGCGCCGGCACGTTCGGGTTCACTTCCATGACGTTCGGCACGCGGATGAAGCCGGCCACAGGCGTCATGTCGCGGATGAAATCGAATGGCAGGTTCTTGTACAGGCTGGCATTGATGGCATTGGCCAGGTTGACGAGGAACACGGTGTAGCCGTCGGGCGGCGCGTGCGCAGCGATTTCGGTGGCGAGATTGTTGCCGGCACCGGGCTTGTTCTCGACGGCAAATTGTTGATGCAGATGTTCGGACAGGTATTGTCCGATCAGCCGCGCGCAAGTCGAGCCGCCCGGCGGATAGCCGACCAGCCAGCGCACCGGGTGATTTGGATAATCGTCGTCGGCGGCGCGCGCCGCTCCGACAAGGACCGCCGCCGCGGCGCAGGTAAGCGCCAGCGCCGCGAATCCCCGGCTCAAAGTTCTCATTCCCATCTCCCCATCCCGTTGTTTCCACGCAACGATGCATGCTGGCCGGCGTGAAGCCTATGCGCGATTGACGCTCTCACACAAGTGATCGCGATGCCGTGCCAGTTCGCCGCGGCATGCCTTGTCGGCTTCGTTCGAGACCGGTAGTTTCGCCGCCTTCGCAAATCTCTCAAAGCGGAAGTCGAGGATATTGCCATGATCGACCTTTATACGTTGACCAGTCCCAACGTTCAGAAAATCTACCTCATGCTCGAAGAGACCAAGCTGCCGTACAAAGAGCATTTCGTCGATGTATGGAAGGGCGAGCAATACAATCCGGATTTCATCAAGATCAATCCGAACTCGAAAATTCCGGCGATCGTCGATCACGAAGGCCCCGGCGGCAAGCCTTACACCGTGTTCGAATCGGGCGCGATCCTGATGTATCTTGCCGAGAAGACCGGAAAATTCCTGCCCCAGGACATGGCGAAGAAATACGAAGTGTTGCAATGGCTGATGTTTCAGTTGACCAATATCGGGCCGATGTTCGGTCAATTCACGCACTTCAAGCTGTTCTCGCCCAAGGACAAGGATCATTCCTATTCGATGTCGCGCTATCAGACCGAAGTGAAACGGCTTTACGAGGTTCTGGAGAAACGGCTGGCGCACTCGCCCTATCTCGGCGGCAACGAATATTCGATCGCCGACATCGCCACTTTCCCATGGACGCGCAACCATGACATTCAAGGCGTCAAATGGGAGGACAATCCCATCTCACCGTCTACGGTGATATCGCGCGGGCGGCGGCCGATGCCAGCGATGCACGCGCCGCGCGCGGCCGCTCGCTCGGACCTCTCGACGGCGTCATCGTCAGCATCAAGGATCTCTTCGATGTTGCCGGCGAACCGACCAGGGCCGGCTCGAAGATCCTGGCCGAGGAAGCGGCGCCGGCAGCGGCCGACGCGGTCGTCGTACAGCGGCTGCGCCAGGCGGGCGCGGTCATTATTGCCAAGACCAACATGACCGAGTTCGCGTTTTCGGGGATCGGCGCCAATCCGCATTTCGGCACGCCGGGCAATCCGCGCGATCGCCGCCGCGTGCCTGGCGGCTCCTCTGCCGGCGCGCCGGTCGCAGTTGCCGACGGCATGTGTGACATAGCGATCGGTACGGATACCGGCGGGTCGGTGCGGATTCCTGCCGCTCTATGCGGTCTGGTTGGCTTCAAGCCAAGCCGCCAGCGCGTTCCGACCGAGGGCGCTTTTCCGCTGAGCAAGACGCTGGATTCGGTCGGGCCAATCGCCCGCAGCGTCGTCGATTGCGCCAAGGCGGATGCGATTATGACCGGCGAAGAATTTGTGCCGCTCGAGCCGATCGCGCTTGCCGGCATCCGCTTTGGCCTCTCCGAAGGGCTCCTGCTGGAGCGGCTCGACGATATTGTCGCTCCGGCGTTCAAGGCTGCCGTCGCGCGTCTCGATGCGGGGGGCGTCGGCATCAGCCGTGAGGACTTGCCGCTCCTTGATGACTGGGTTGCGGTGAATGAACGCGGCGGCGTAATTCCGCCGGAGGCCTGCGAGGTTCATCGCGATCGGCTGCGCCGGCGTGGGACCGATATCGACCCGAATGTTCGCTTTCGCATCGAGCGCGGCTGCGCGGTTAGCGAAGCGGATCTTGCCGAAACCTTGCGCGAACGCCGCCGCCTTGTTGCCGCGATGGATGCCCGGCTGGCCGGGCTTGACGTGCTCGTCATGCCCACGACCGCGATCGTTGCGCCGACCATCGCCGAGGTCGACGATCCGAAGGTTTTCGCCGTGCGCAACGCGGCGGTGCTGCGAAACACGAGCATGGTGAATTTCTTCGACTTATGCGCGATTTCCCTGCCGCTTTCTGCAAGCCTGCCAGTTGGCCTGATGCTGGTCGCGCGCAATGGCCAGGACCCCCGGCTGTTACGGATTGCCGACGCCGTGATGCGATTATTTGCTGCGTGATTTTAGGGTCAAAACCCTTATTTGCGCGGCTTGTTGACCAAAGGCTTGCCGCCAGCACGGTCATTTTCTAGCATTTTGCCAAACATAAGGAGGAGATCGCCATGCCGCGCCGCATTCATCTCAGCCGCCGTAATCTGCTCGCCAGCGCCGTTGCAGGCGCAACAAGTCTGGCCGCGCCGGGCATCGTGCGCGCCCAGGGTGCCGGCAGTCGCCCGCCTCTGAAAGTCGGCGTTTTGCTGCCGCGGTCCGGCTTCGAAGCCAGTATCGGGCAGGATTGCCAGCGCGGCGTCGATATCGCGCCGGGCATCCTTAAATCATTGGACCTGCCGGAATTGGCAGTGATGAACGCCGATACCGAATCCAATGTCGATGTCGCCCGCGAGCGCGCCGAGAAGCTTGTCAATGATGGCGCTCAGCTTCTGGTCGGCGCCTTCGACTCCGGGCAGACGACTGCGATCGCCCAAGTCGCCGAGCAGAAGGGTATCCCCCTCGTCATCAATATCGCTGCGGCGCCGGACATTACCGAACAAGGTTATAAGTTCGTGTTCAGGAATTTCCTCACCGCGCAGATGATTCTCAGTAGCGCTTTTGAGAATCAACTGGAATTG
This sequence comes from uncultured Alphaproteobacteria bacterium, assembly GCA_963816295.1. Lineage (GTDB taxonomy): Bacteria > Pseudomonadota > Alphaproteobacteria > Rhizobiales > Xanthobacteraceae > BOG-931. The sequence goes on from CAWFJS010000005.1 coordinate 71,187, forward strand.
TTCAACGTCATCGGCGCGGCGCCCAAGTCCGTCGTTTACATGCACGTCAACGACACGTTCGGCACCGCGATGTCGAAGGGCATCAGCGCGGTGATGCCGAAGTTCAACATGCCTTATAAGATCGTCGATGAAATCGCCTATGATCCGACGGCGCGCGATCTGTCCGTTGAAGTTGCCAAAGCCAAGGGCGCCAATGCTGATGCGCTCTTGGTCGTCAGCCGGCTTAACGACGCGATGCTGATCACGCGGGAATTGGTCAAACAGCGCTGGACGCCGCAGGCGATCTTAAGCATGGGACCGGGCTGGTATGAGGAGCAATACCTCAAGACGCTCGGCAAACTGTCTAACGGCCCGATCAGCTTGGTTCCGTTTCAGGATCCGAACAAGAAACTCACCAAAGTGCTCGAAGCCGCGCTCGCCAAGGCCTATCCCGGCGTCAACCTGAGCACCAACCACGTCTATACGTTTGAGGCGCTGTTGGTTGCCGCCGACGCTTACAAGCGCGCCGGGACGAGCGATCCGAAGGCATTGGCCGACGCCATCCGCACCACCAACATCACCGACAATGTCAGCATCGGTCCTGGCATCCAGTTCAACGCCAAGGGCCAGAACGACAAGCTCAAGTGCGGCACGATTCAGAACCGCGGCGGCAAGCTCGTGACCTTGGCGCCGAAAGACGCGGCGAACGCCAAGCCGGAATGGCCGATGGCGCCTTATCAGAACCGCGCCTGAGGCCGCGCGGTGCCGATCGATGTCTATCTGAACGTAACCGTTGCCGGAATTTTGACGGGCCTGGTTTATGGCCTGATGGCGCTTGGCCTTTCCGTCATCTTTGGCGTCGTGCGCGTGGTCAATTTCGCCCACGGCGAAATGATGTCGATCGCAATGTATCTGACGGTGCTGTTGTTCTCGAGCCTGAACCTCGATCCGCTGGTCATGCTTGTGCCGATCGCGGCGGTCCTGTTCGTGTTCGGTTATGCGCTCCAAGCCGGATTGATCAATCCTTTCATCAACCGGCCGGAGCACAGTCAGTTCCTGCTCCTGGTTGCGCTTGCTCTCATCATCGTCAACACGCTTTTGATCGTATTCGGTCCGGACGCGCGCACGGTGCAGACTTCCTATGCCTTCGACAGTTTCCAAGTCGGGGCGCTGATCGTTGACGCAACCAAACTCTATGCCGGCGCCGCAGCGATCGTCGTCGCTACGTTGCTATTCGTGTTTTTCCGCTTTGCGCCGCTCGGCAAGGCGATCCGCGCCTGCGCGGATAACTATACTGGCGCGCTTGTCGTCGGCCTCGACGTCAAGCGGCTCTATGCGCTGACCTTCGGCATCGGCGCTGCCTGCGTCGGCGCCGCCGGCGTCATGATGACTTTGATCGTCGACGTTACGCCGATCATCGGTCCGACGTATACGCTGCTTGCCTTCGTCATTGTCATTACCGGCGGGCTTGGTTCGATGGCGGGTGCGCTTCTGGGCGGCCTCTTGATCGGCGTGACCGAAGCCTTGGCCGGGCTCCTGTTCACGCCGTCGGCCAAGAGCATGTTCGCCTTCGCTATTCTCGTTCTGGTGCTGTTGTTTCGACCGCAGGGAATTCTTGGCAGAAGATCGATCTGATGGCTGCCAACACCCCCACCAAGATCCCCACCAAGACGCCCGCTCATCTCGCCGATCGTTTTGCCGGCTTGGCCGCGCCGGTGTTCGGCGACGTTGCCCCTCGGGCAATGATGTTGCTCGGCGCTTTGCTCGCGCTTCTTTTGATCGCGCCCTGGCTCATCAACGACTACCTGCTGACCGTACTGATCGTCGTTCTCTATTTCGCTTTTACCGGTCAGGCCTGGAATATCATGATGGGATTTGCCGGGCAGCTTTCGCTTGGCCACGCGATCTACGCCGGTCTCGGTGGCTATATTGCCGCGGCGCTGTTCGCTCGCTTCGGCATCGCTCCGTGGCTCGGATTTATCGCCGTCATACCTGTGGCCGCGGCTTGCGGCGCCACGATTGGATTTCTTGCGTTTCGCTTCCGCGTCGCCGGTGTTTATTTCGCGATTTTGACGATCGCCTTTGCCGAATTTGCCCGCATCGGCTTCGACCACTTGGACTTCGTCAATGCCTCGGCAGGCTTATTCCTTCCGGTCGCGCAATATGCGCATAACGATCTGTGGCACCTGCGCGGCAATCCGACGATGTTTTATTACGTGATCCTCACCGCCGCGGCGCTCGTCTTTGTGCTCTGCCGTGCGTTATTGAAAAGCCGCGTCGGTTATTGCTGGTTGGCCATCCGCGAAGACGAACAAGCCGCGCGTGCGGTCGGCATCGATAGTTTCCGCTACAAGATGGCCGCGGTGATGATCTCCGCCGTTATCACCTCCTTCGCCGGCGTGTTCTATGCATTCTTCTACAACAACCTGTTCCCGGAACAGGTCTTCAATATTTCCCGATCGATCGAGATGATTCTCGGCCCGATCATCGGCGGCATCGGCACACTGTTTGGGCCAATCCTTGGCGCCTTCGTGGTCACCGGCCTCGCCGAAGCGCTCAATACGACGCTGGTGGCGCTGGGTTTCGACTTGCCGGGGGCGAAGCAGGTTTTCTACGGCGTTTGTCTGCTGCTGGTCGTTGTTGCCTTGCCCGACGGCGTGTGGCCTTGGCTGGCGCGGTTGATCGGCGTGGAGGAGGGGCGGCGATGAGCGCGCTGCTTTCTCTGCAAGGTGTGAGCAAGCGGTTTCGCGGCCTTGTTGCCGTGGACGCCGTCAGTTTCGACGTCGCGGCCGGAGAGCTGTTCGCGATCATCGGCCCCAATGGCGCGGGCAAGACCACACTGTTCAACATGATTGCCGGCGCCATCCCGCCCGATGAAGGTTCGATCAGCTTTGCCGGCGAACCGATCGGCGGCTTGCCTCCCGACGCGATTTGCCGGCGCGGCATCGGCCGAACCTTTCAGATCGTGCGCCCGTTTCCCGCCTTGACCGTGGAGGACAATGTCATCGTCGGTGCCCTGCTGCACCGTCGCGAAGTCGACAAAGCCCGAGCGCGCGCGCGCGAACTGTTGCGCCGCCTCGACCTTTTTGACCAGTGCAATCGGATTGCCGCCACGCTGACGCTGCCGGATCGAAAGCGCCTCGAGGTCGCGCGCGCTCTGGCGACCGAACCGAAGCTGTTGCTGCTCGATGAAGTCATGGCCGGCTTGCGCCCGACCGAAAGCGACCGCATGGTCGCGATCTTGCGGACGCTTAACCGCGACAGCGGATTGACGATTGTTTTGATCGAGCACGTCATGCGCGCAGTCATGGCGCTGGCGTCCAAGGTACTGGTGCTCGATCATGGAATTGCAATTGCGCAAGGCAAGCCGGAAGCGATCGTCCGCGATCCTGCCGTCGTGCAGTCCTATCTCGGCGCGGAGTTGGTTTGATGCTGCATGTCGAACAGCTCGACGTCTTCTATGGCGACGTTCAGGCGCTCGACTGCGTATCGCTCGATGTCGAAGATGGCGCGATCGTCGCGATTGTCGGCGCTAATGGCGCCGGTAAGACGACGCTCATTCGCGCGCTCGCGGGGATGAACCGATCGGCTGGCGGCCGGGTGGTATTTCGCGGCGAAAATATCTTGGGCTGGCCGAGCCACCGCATTTGCAATCTTGGCATCGGGCAGGTTGCCGAAGGCCGCCAGATCTTTCCGACTTTGACCGTCGATGAAAACCTGGACATCGGCGCCATGCTGCCGCGCGCCCGCGCCGGTAGAGCCAAAAACCGAGAGCGGGTGCTGACGCTGTTTCCGGTGCTGGCCGAACGCGTGCGTCAGCCGGCAGGTACGTTATCGGGCGGGGAGCAGCAAATGCTGGCGATTGCCCGCTGTCTGATGGGTGCGCCGCAGCTCATCATGTTCGACGAGCCCTCACTTGGGCTCGCTCCGGCCATTGTTCATCGATTGCTCGACACCATTCGCGATCTCAATCGCGACGGAGTGACCTGCCTCTTGGTCGAGCAGAATGTTGCGCTGTCGCTCAAGCTCGCAAGCCGCGCTTATGTTTTGGAAAACGGGCGCGTCACCTTGAGCGGCGCCGGGGCCGAATTGCTCACCGACGACCGCGTCCGTACCGCTTATCTCGGATTGTGACGCAGCCCTTCACTGGGCGGGCCGGCGAATCCTGTCCATCAACATGGCCAGGGCGCCGACGCGCGCGCTCAACGGCGCGAACGGGAACGCCTGCCGAACGCGGCTGTACACGTCGGCTGCCGTCGCCGATTTATCGTCGGCAAGCGCTGCGGCCATGGCGCGGGCCATTTCGGCTTCCGAGCGGCCGCTAAGGGGTGCGGGCACCATGGTCACATCGCCGAGCGGAAGCGGCGATTTTACGCGCAAAGTCATACGACGGGCGCCCATGGATAATCTCCCGGTCCAATCGAGTCCCCCTTCAACGCATCATCCCGGTTCCGGTTCCATCGCCGTGGGTCCCCAGCTGCGGGATGCCGCCTTGGCGCCTGGTGCAATATGACAGCGCTTTGACACAGCGGCGCGGCCGAAAGTCCAGGAAGCAATGATGGCGGAAGGGCTCTTGCACTAAGTCCCATCCCACATGCCGGCCGACCCCGGCGGAAAGCCTGCCCGGCGCTCCCTTATGATTGGTGTGCGCGTTACTTTAACGGCTCGCCGATGGCGACGCGCAGCGTGCCGACACGCTCGATCTCGCATTCGATCTTGTCGCCGGCCACCGTCGCGGCGACGCCCGACGGCGTGCCGGTCATGATGATGTCGCCGGCCGCGAGCTCAACCATTTCCGACAGTTTCGAAATGATCTCCGGCACTTTCCAGATCATCTGATCGAGATTGCCGTCCTGGCGCACCTTGCCGTTGACCTTGAGCGTGATGCGGCCTTTCTCGGGGTGGCCGATTTCAGCAGCCGCGCGCAGCGGTCCACAGGGAGCTGAATAATCGAACGCCTTGCCGATCTCCCAGGGACGCTTGATGTCCCGCGAGGCGATCTGCAAATCGCGCCGGGTGAGATCGATGCCGACACCGTAGCCGTAGATACAGTCCAGCGCCTTTTCGGTCTTTATGTTGCGGCCGCCGCTTTTCAGGGCCACCACAAGCTCGACCTCATGATGCATATCTTTGGTCAGCGACGGATAAGGCACCGTGCCGCCGTCCGGAACGATGGCGTCGGCTGGCTTGGCAAAGAAGAACGGCGGTTCGCGGACGTCCTGTCCCATCTCCTTGATGTGCTCAACATAATTGCGGCCGACGCACCATAAGCGCCGAACCGGAAAATATCTGCCGGCGCCGGCGACCGGAATTATCGCTTGCGGCGGTTGCGGAATGACATAGGTCTTGCTGTCGGTGCTCATTGGTCTTTTCAACTTGAAGTAAGGGAAAATTGGCGGGATGGACGCTCCGCTTATAGCGCCCGTCGCTGCGCCGTCAATCGAACTCCGCAGACGGCTCAGAGTGATGAGGCCGCAATCGGCTCCGCCTCCGCAAGCGGTGGCGACTGCCCCTTGAGCTGCAGCCGGTAGAACGATGCGTAGCGGGTGCCCTTGCGCAGCAGTTCTTCGTGGCGGCCCGCCTCGACCACGACCCCGTTCTCAACCACGAGAATGCTGTCGGCGTGCATGATGGTGGACAAGCGGTGCGCAATCATCAGCGTCGTGCGGCCCTTGCACAGTTCGGTCAGCGCTTCCTGGACATGGCGCTCCGATTCGGAATCAAGCGCGGCGGTCGCTTCGTCGAGCAATATGATCGGGCAATTCTTGATCAGCGCGCGCGCAATCGCGATGCGCTGCCGCTGGCCGCCGGAAAGCTGCAACCCATGCTCGCCGACCGGCGTGTCGTAACCCGCCGGAAAGCTCATGATGAAATCATGGGCGTGAGCGGCCTTGGCGGCCGCGGCGATCTCGGCATCGGAGGCGCCGAGCTTGCCCAGCGCTATGTTCTCGCGAATGGTGCCGCGGAATAAATGGACAATTTGGCCGACGTAAGCGATCGACCCGCGCAGCGAGCCGCGGGAAACCGACGCAATGTTTTGACCGTCGATGAGCACGCGGCCGCTGCCGGTATCGTAGAAGCGCAACAACAGGTTCAGCACGGTCGACTTGCCGCCGCCCGACGGTCCGACCAGCGCCGTGACCTTGCCCGGCTGTGCGACAAAGTTCATGCCGCGCAGAACCGGGGTGTGATCGCGATAAGCGAAATGCACGTCGGCGAATTCGACGCGCGCTTTTGTCAATTTCAGCGGTGGCAGATTCTCGTCATTCGGCTCGCCCGCCGGGCTGTCGATCACCTCGTAGAGAACCCGCACGCCGACAAGGTTATTGTTGAGATCGATATTGAGCCGGGCCAGCCGCTTAGCTGGCTCATAGGCGAGGAGAAACGCCGCCAGGAACGAGACGAAGGCGCCAGGCGTCGCACCGGTCTCGATAACGCGATAGCCGCCGTAGATCGTGGCGAGCGCGACCGCAAAACCGCCGAGCATTTCCATCAACGGGCTGGCGCGGTTGGACACCCGTGCCATCTTGTTGGACTCGTGCTGTACGTCGGCGACGCTCTGGCCCAACCGGCGCCGCATCTCGTCTTCCAGCGCGAATGCCTTGACCATGCGCAAACCCTGCAATGCTTCTTGCATGGTCTCGATGATCCGGGTGCCCCCGGTGAATTGCATGCGCGCGATGTTGCGCACGCGGCGGATGAGCGTGCGCAGGACAAAGAACGCGGGTGGCGCCATTACGAAGCCGATCAGAGCCATGATCGGATCTTGAATCACCATGACGATGGTCAATCCAATCAGCGACATCAGATCGCGACCGATCGCGGTGATCAGGAGACTGATCACCTGACTGACCGCGGCGGCCCCGGTGGTCAGCCGTGCGATGAATTCCGACGAGTGCCGATCGGCAAAAAATTCGATGTTTTGCTGCAGTAGCTTGTCGAACAGACGCCGCTGATTGCCGGCAATGATGCTGTTGCCGATCCACGACAGCATGACCGACGAGCCATACGTGGCAAATCCCTTGACCGCGAAGATCCCGGCCGCAATGACGCCAATGACGACGATGCCGTGGAAATTGTGATTGACATAGGCCTCATTGGTCATGGTGCCGAGAAGATAGGCGGTGAGCGCGGTGGCTGCGGCAGTAATTCCCATCAGCAGGAAGGCGACAGCGTAGCGCGGCCAATAGCGAAGCGCTTCGTCGAGCAGAAGACGGCGCACCAACGCATAGGTCGAATAGCGCTGCGATGCCTCGATCACGCCGGTAGTCATGCCCAATCCTAGCCCCGTTGCGGCGACAGCGCGCAGTCTAACGTTGCATGCCCGGATAGTGTGGTGTTTTCAAGGGAATTTCAGCGAGGTCGCGGCACCAATGCTTCAAAGCTTTATACAACCGCCGTCCTCTCTACGCCGCGGGAACAAGCGGCGGGAACGCCTGACGAACTGCGGCCAATACTTGCTCCGGCGGAATGTCACGCATGCAGCGGTGATGCGCGAGCCGGCAGACCGGCTTATGGCATGGCCGGCATTCGACTTTGCTTTTCGTCTCGATCGTCGCTGCAAGCGGGTTCAATGGCGCCCAGTGCCAGGGGCTGGTGGGGCCGAAAATTCCAACTGCTGGAGTTCCCAGCGCGGCTGCGACATGCAGAAGCCCTGAATCATTCGACACCGCGACCGCCGCCGCTGCGAGCGCGAGGATCGCGTTGCGCAGATCATGACCGGTAAGATCGCGCGCCATCGTGTCGCCGATGATTTCGGCGGCAAGCGACTTCTCCTCGGGTCCGCCGACCACCCAGACACCAAAGCCCTCCGCCATCAGTCGCCGCGTCAGTGCGGCATAGGCGCTTGCCGGCCACCTCTTCGAGGGCCCAACCGCACCAGGTGCAAGTGCGATTACCGGTCTGTTGTCGAAGGCCAGTCCGCGCCCGCGCCGCCAACTTTCAATCTCCGCACGCACGACTTTAAGTTCGGGCAGCGGCCATTGCGGCGGCAGCTCGGCGGCCGGCGGCAGCGCCAAGGCGGCGCAGCGATCGACCATGCGCGGCAGTCTTCGCTCGCCATAACGCAGGTCATTAAGCAGCGCGAACCGCATCTCGCCGACAAACCCGGTACGCTCCGGGATTCCCGCAAAATACGGCGCCAAGGCTGATTTCCAAGTGCGCGGCATGATCAGCGCGCTGCCGTAATTTTCGCGCTTGAGCCGCCGCGCCAGCGCCCGCTGGTCTTTCAGGGCGATACGGCTGCGGGGGAGATCGACGACGATCGCACGTCGGAGCCCCGGCATGTAGTCGGCGAGCGGCGCGCATAGCGTTGTGGACAGGACATCGACCGGCCGATCCGGAAATCGCGCATTCAACAGCTTGATGACGGAATGGCAGCGGACGAAATCGCCGATCCACATATACGGGACGACGAGAATGGGACTGCTTTCGTGGCTGGCGTTGCGATTCATCATGCCGAAGAGCGCTGCAGTTTAACGGTCGTTCGCCCAGCGCGAGCGACAGCGATAACACGTCTCATCGGTGAGCGCGCTAGGCCGTCTCGCCCGACGCAGGTGCCGCGATGAGCTCTCCCAGGGCATCGGCCTTTTCGCTGGAAAATCAGGCGAGAGTGGCTTGTTTATAACATGAATCATAATTCACTTTTACTCATTTGCCGGTCACGAGTTGCCCGCCGCGCCAGTCTGGGGCAAAGCTTTGCGAGCGATCGGGAGGGGCCGATCCATCCATCAAACCGGTCTTGCAGTATCGATGTTGCTGGTCACCGGCGGGGCCGGATTTATCGGATCGAACGTGGTCGCCGACCTCAACGAGGCCGGGCGCGCCGATGTCGCGATCAGCGATGTTCTCGGCAGCGACGACAAGTGGCGCAATCTGGCCCGCCGCCAGATTGCCGATTTCGTGCCGCCCGCGGAATTACGGCAATGGCTTGAGGGACGAAAGCTCGAAGCGGTCATTCATCTCGGCGCGATCTCCTCGACCACTGCGCGGGATGGTGATGAGGTCATGGAAAATAATTTCCGGCTGTCGCTGCGCTTGCTCGACTGGTGTACGGCATCGCGGACGCCGCTCATCTATGCCTCCTCGGCCGCGACCTATGGCGACGGACAAGAAGGCTATTGCGATGACTGGACGGAAGGTGCTCTCAAGCGGCTCAAGCCGATGAACCTCTACGGCTGGAGCAAGCAATTATTCGACCTTGCGATCGTCGAGCGGGTCCGCCGCGGCGACAAGCTGCCGCCGCAATGGGCGGGACTGAAGTTCTTCAATGTGTTCGGGCCGAACGAGTATCACAAAGGCGAGATGATGAGTCTCGTCGCCAAGCGCTTCGATGAAGCGAAAGCCGGTAAACCGATCCGGCTGTTCAAATCGCATCGCGCCGGCATCGCCGACGGTGAACAGAAGCGCGATTTCATCTATGTCGAGGACGCGATCGCGGTCGTGCGCTGGCTGGTCGAGACGCCGGCGGTGTCGGGCATCTTCAACGTCGGCACCGGCGTGGCGCGCAGCTTCCGCGACCTGATGCATGCAATGTTTGCCGCGCTCGGCCGGGCGCCGGCGATCGAATATATCGACATGCCGGCCTCGATCCGCGACAGCTACCAATATTTCACGCAAGCCGAGACCGCAAATCTTCGGCGCGCCGGCTATAATGCGGACTTCATGCCGCTCGAAACGGCGGTGAAGCGCTACGTCGACTGTTATCTCGATCGTGCCGATCGCTATCGCTGAGCACGCTCGGGGGTTCTAAGGGCTCCGCGGCATTAGAGATGTTCGATTTTGATGAAGCGCTAAAGCTTGTGCCGAAGCAGACCGTGCTCTGCGTCGGCGATCTCATGCTTGACGATTTCGTTTACGGGGAGGTAAGCCGGATTTCACCCGAAGCGCCAACCCCGGTGCTCGCGGTCGCGCGCAGTGAAATCGAGATCGGCGGCGCCGGCAATGTCGCCCGCAATATCGGCGCGCTTGGCGCGCAATGCATATTCGTCGGGCTCATCGGTAAAGACGACGCGGCGCGCACTTTGTCGGAAGCGTTCGCCAAGCTTAGCGGCTCGGTCATTCCCCATCTTGTTATCGAAGCGGGCCGCCACACCACGCGCAAGGTACGATTCGTCTCCGAACATCATTCGGCGCATCTCATCCGCGCCGATTGGGAAACCGCGCTGCCCGCGACGCCGGCCAGCGAAACGGCGGTGATTGCCCATGCCGAAGCGGCGCTGCCGCATTGCGGCGCGGTGGTCCTGTCCGACTATGCCAAGGGAGTCCTCACGCCGCGCGTCATCCGCGCGATCATCGATCGCGCGCGTGAGCTCGGCAAGCCGGTGATCGTCGATCCGAAGAGCCACGATTACAGCATCTACCGCGGCGCGACGCTGATCACCCCCAACCGGCAGGAGCTTGGCATTGCCGTGCATCGCCCGGTTGCCACCGAGGCCGAGATCGCCAAAGCCGCGGCCGAGCTTGCCCGGATCGTCGACAGCGAAGCTGTCCTGGTCACGCGCAGCGAGGAGGGCATGACTCTTCAGGTCGCTGGCCACGCGCCGCTCCATATTGCCGCTTACCCGGTCAAAGTGCGCGACGTCTCCGGCGCGGGCGACACGGTCGCCGCGGTGATGGCTGTTCTCTTGGCCATGAAGGCGCCATTCGATGCGGCCATGCGGGCCGCCAACGCCGCGGCCGCGGTCGTGGTCGGCAAGCGCGGCACCGCCACCGTGACCGTGACCGAATTGCGCCATCGCATTCTGCCCGCGGCCTCGCTCGCGCCCGAGGACAAGATCGTGTTTGACTGGGCGATCCTCGACGAACGGCTTCGCGAATGGCGTCGCCATGGCCTGCGCATCGGATTCACCAATGGCTGCTTCGATCTCCTGCATCGCGGCCACGTGAAGCTATTGGCCGAAGCGCGCGCGGCTTGCGATCGGCTCCTGGTTGGTCTCAACAGCGATGCGTCCGCCACCCGGCTCAAGGGCAAGGGGCGGCCGATCAATCCGGCGGAGGGCCGCGCCGAAGTGCTTGCAGCGCTCGAAGCGGTCGATCTCGTCGTTGTCTTCGACGAGGACACGCCGCTGGAATTGATCAAGCGGGTGCGGCCGGCGGTACTCGTCAAGGGCGCCGATTACACGCGTAATGAGGTGGTGGGTCGTGAGGTGGTGGAAAACGCCGGCGGTGACGTGATCCTGGTGGATCTGGTGCCCGGCCACTCGACCACGGCAATGGTCGAGCGGGCGCGCCCAGTGAAGCAGCCGGTGGAGGATTAAGGCAATGCGGAGCCTTGCCTTACTGCGTGTCGACGGCGAATCGTGAGCAGCACATTTCTCATTTCAGTTATCATCACGACCTACAACCGCGAGGACGCGCTTGATGCGGCATTGCGGGCGCTAGCCGCTCAGTCGGACCGCAATTTCGAAATTGTCATCGCCGACGACGGTTCAGGGCCCGACACCGCCCGACTGGTCGAAAGCTGGAAGCCGCGCCTCTCCATCCCGCTCAAGCATGTCCGTCACGAACACCGCGGCTTCCGTGGTGGCGAGATTCGCAACCGCGGCATTCGCGCGAGCGAAGGCGCGCTTTGCATCTTCCTTGACGGCGATTGCCTGGGCAGGCCCGATTTCATCGCCACCCACCGGCGTCTCTACGAGCCGGGCTGGTTCGTGATCGGCAATCGCATCCTATTGTCGCGCGAACTCACCGCAGCCATTCTGGCGCAAGGGTTAGCACCGCACATGTGGACGTTCGGCACTCTCGTGCGCCAGCGCTTGAGCGGCGGCATCAATCGCTTGCTGCCGGGGGTGCATCTGCCGCTAGGGCCGTTGCGCAAGTTGCAAAAAGAGAATTGGCGCGGCGCCCAGACTTGCAACTTCGCCGTCGCGCGGAGCGATCTCGATCGCGTCGATGGCTTCGACAATACCTTTGTCGGCTGGGGATATGAGGATTCCGATCTTGCGGTGCGTCTGATGCACGCGGGCGTGCGCCGCAAAGACGGCCGATTTGCCACCGGCGTTTTTCATCTTTGGCATCCGTGGAATGATCGCGCGCAGGTGTCGGCCAATCGCGAGCGTCTGGACGAGACCATTGGCAGTACCCGGGTCGCTGCCTTGCGTGGCCTGTCCGCGCTTGCCAGGGAGGACGAAATGTCCGCGCATTCGTCGATGGCGCAGCAATAAATCCGATTGACTTGCGGCCTGATGCGCGGGTGCTGGTGGTTATTTTGCGCCGCCTCGGCGACGTATTGCTGACGACACCGCTTATCCGCAGCCTCAAGCGCGCCTATCCACAGGCCACGATCGACGCACTGGTATTTGCTGGAACGGAAGGCGTTTTGGCGGGCAATCCCGACCTCGCCGAAATCATCACCATGCCGCAGCGGCCGCGCCTCGCCGACACGCTGTCGCTGGGCGCGCGTCTGTTCCGCCGCTACGATCTTGCGGTGTCGGTACAGACGGGCGATCGGCCCATCGCGTTTGCGTTGATCGCCGGCCGTCACAGTGTTGGGCCGGTCGAGCCGGAGGGGCTCGCCAGCACAATCAAGCGCGCGTTGCTCGGCCGCAGCTATATTCGCGATTGCGGCGAACATCGCGTTGTCGACATTCTGCGCTTGGCCGACGTGATTGGCATTCCCGCCCTCCGCGACGTCGTCTGTCCTCCGCCGGCGCTGCGGCCGCAAGTGGCGCCCGCGCAGCCTTACGCGGTCATCCACGCCGCGCCGATGTTCGTTTACAAGCGCTGGACGGCCGATGGCTGGGGCGCGCTCGCTGCGGCACTGCGCGAACGCGGCTTTACCGTGGCCGCCACCGGTGCGGCATCCGATCGTGGCTATCTCGACGCGGTGTGGCGCGATGCGCGCGTCGTACGGCTGGACGGCAAGCTGGCTTGGCCGGAACTAACGGCGCTGATTGCCGATGCGCGTGTCTATATCGGTCCGGACACCGCAATTACTCACCTTGCCGCAGCGGCCGGCGCGCCGACCGTTGCGCTTTACGGCCCGACCGATCCGCGGCTGTGGGGGCCGTGGCCATGCGGCGGTCTCGAAGCGTCGTGGCAGGCGGCCGGCACGATCCAACGGCGCGGCAATGTGTGGCTTGTGCAAAATCCGCTGGCTTGCCTGCCGTGCCAGCTGGAAGGCTGCGAGCGCCGGCTCGACAGCCATAGCCAGTGTCTCGACGAATTGACGGTCGCACAGGTGCTCGCCGCGGTCGATCAGGCGCTGTCCATGCGGCAAGCGGCCTGACAAGTGTGCTCACGCTCCTGTCGCATCACGTCTTGCGGGTCGGCCGATGAAAAACGCCATAACCGCCAAAGTTTGAATTAAAGCTGCGGCCAGAAACAGCCATGGCGCCGCGCCGGCAGACGCCGAGCCCCAGCGCGGCGTAAATTCGCGGATGAATCCGAACAAGGCCGGCGCGAAAGCATAGGTGCCTTGCCCTATTGCGACGATCAGCGGAACGACGCGCGACACATCCTCCTTCGAAAACTCCGCCTGGGCAATCATTGGCGGCAGCGATGTGGTGTTGCCGATGCCGGCGCCGAACAAAACAACGCCAAGCAGCAGGAGGGGGATGTTGTCGCCCGCTGCAAACAAGAATGCGAGCGAGCCTAAAATCTGCACGACGTAGTTGGCGCAGCCGAATAGCCGGCGGTCAGCGCGAGCCGGCATCAGCCAGCCGACCAGGGTCCGGCCCAGTATCGCTGCAGCCGTAGCGCCGCCCGCGGCAAATCCCGCCAACTGCGCGCCGAGCGCCGGCACCAGAAGGGAGAACAGGTGAGCGAGCAGGCCGATCTGCGCGAACAGGCCAAGCGCCATGCCCGCCGCAAGTGTGACGAGTCGCCAGTCCTTCCAAACCTGCGTGTTCGGCAGCGGCTTGGCCGGCGGCATCGAGAGGGCTGTGGCCACGGCTTGCGGTGCATCGCCATCGGGATGCTGTCCCAGTGATTCCGGGGTTTTGGAATAATAGAGGTCCGCTAAAATCCAGATTGTCACTACCACCACGAGACCGATCGCAATGGCGGCCCGAGGAAAGCCGAGCAGTCCGATGGCCGCCACCCAGAGCGGCGAGAAAACGACACCGCCAATGCTCGATCCGTTGTAAGCCGCCGCGAGCGCCGCCGGCCGCTTGCGCACGAACCACGGCGCAACGATCGCATTGACTGCGGCCGCTCCCATGGTCACCCAGCCGCCGCCGCTTAACAGCGTCGCAACAAAAAGCTGCCAGGGTTCATTCGCCAGCGCCCAACCCGTGACCCCGATCGCCAGCGCAAGCGAGCCTGTCTTGGTGACGCGAGCCAAGCCGAGGCGGCGATACAGCCTTGGCAGATTGGCAATGACGATCGCACCAAACAGAAAGTGGACCGTTACCGCCGTCGAAACGACGTTGAGCGACCAGCCGCGTAATTCATGCACAGCATGCAGGTAGACCGGAGGGCCGTAAAACCCGAGGCCCCATCCGAAGGTGGCGAGAACAAAGACCGCGGCGACGACATGCCAGCCGTAAAACGTCGTTTTCATCCCGCTCGCCATGGCGGGGTTTGATGCTGCCGTGCTCATGGCGGCACGCTGGAAGAAAATTCGCCGCGATGTTACGGAAAGCGCCGAAGTATCGAGGCACCGGCTGCGCTAGAAGGAATGTGCTCAACGGAGCGAAATGAACATGGCGAATAATGCGCTGTTTGCCACAGTTGCCGCTTTATCGGGCGACCCCGCGCGCGCCGCCATGCTGCAGGCGCTGATGGATGGTCGGGCTTTGACCGCAAGTGAACTTGCGCGAGCTGCCGGGATCACTCCGCAAACGGCGAGCGGTCACCTCAACCGGATGACGGCCACGGGTTTATTGAGCGTCGAAAAACAGGGGCGTCAGCGCTATCATCGGCTGGCAGCGCCATCGGTTGCTCGTATGCTCGAAAGCATCATGCAGGTGGCGTCGGAGCTTGCGCCAGCCGGCAGAAAACTCTCGATTGGCCCGAAGGACGCCGCGCTTCGTCGAGCACGAACCTGCTACGACCATCTGGCCGGTCAGCTCGGCGTATCCATCGCCGACGGACTTATCCGGGACGGCTATGTCGAACTGGCTGGCGATGCCGGAATTGTGACGGACGCCGGCATTGCGCGTCTTGCTGCAATAGGGATGGACGTTCGCAGGATCTTGGAGCGGCGGACCAAGCATTCGGGGCGGATTCTCTGCCGGCCCTGTCTGGATTGGAGCGAGCGCCGACCACATCTCGCCGGCATGCTCGGGGCGCTGATTTGCGAGCACAGCTTACAACACGGATGGACCCGCCGATTGCCAGGAACCCGTGCCGTGCAGCTCACGCCGGAGGGCGAGCGCGCCCTTCGTGAAGGCTTTGGCGTCCGGCTTGCGTAGATCGGAGTCGAGCCGAGCGGGCGGTAGCTCCCTAGTACAGCGCCGGCTGTCGCGGCGCAGTAGGCCGGCCGAGCACGCCGGTAACCACGTCGAACGGCGTGTAAGATTGCGATCCGCATGAATCCAATTGAACGGCGTAGCGTGCGTCGACCACGGCATCGTTCTGTATGAACAGCGCATAGGCCCGCAAATGGCCGTGATCCACAAAATGCACGCAAGCAAGCCAGCTCCAGCCTTTGAGCCCATGCACCCACCGCAATTCGGAAATCTCGAAATTCTCGAATGCGGCCCGATCCGCCATGGTTTCGGAAAAATATTTGGCGGCCAAAGCGGCATAGGCCGGCTGCTCCGCCGGCGGCGTGGCGGCCTCGCTCGGCTGCGCGATTTGCGTACATCCCGGCGACGTCAGCAGCATTAGCGCCAAAAGTGTGCGCCACACCGCATTTCCCGCCGAGAAAAGCGCATGCGATTTCAGCACCATAGTCCCGCCACGAATGCTATCCATCCCGACGGACTGGGATATAGACCCTCGCACCAGACATCCGGCAGCCTTTATGGCCCCCAAGCGGCTTATTACAGCGGCAACTTTGCTCGGATTTGGGCTTAATCTCGCGAGCTGCGGCAGCTTTGTCGCCGATCATTGGCCGCATTGGGCCGGCGGCATGCCCGCCGATGTGCCGCCCAGGCCGGGCACCCCGGGCTATGAGGAATTCATCGCTCACGGCCAGTCCAAGCCAGAACCCAAGTCAGAAACCAGGCAAGAGCCTACGGCGACGGCCGCGGCAGTTCAAAGCGGCGCGCAGCAAGCTCCTGTTGCGCCAGCGTCGGCCGCGCCGGCCGCGCCGGCGGCACCGGTCCGCGCCGCAGCCCCCGGCGACGACGCATTGCAAGATTCCAGCGTTGTGAACGGCGGCCTCTATTAGCCGCATCAGGCGAGACCGGCCCGCAATAGATCGTGAAAGTGCACGATCCCAACCGGACGGTCAGCATCGACGACGATCAGCGCGGTGATTTTCGAGGCATTAAGAAGCTGCAGCGCTTCGCTTGCCAATTGATCGGGGCGGACGGTCTTAGGTGAGGCCGTCATCACCGCATCCACAGGCACCTGTAACAAGTCGGCGCGCATGTGGCGGCGCAGATCGCCGTCGGTGATCACGCCGGCGAGTTTGCCGCTCGGCTCGGTGACCGCCACACAGCCAAATCCCTTGGCCGACATTTCTACGATTGCTTCGGACATTGGCGCGCCGCGCGCAATCAGCGGCACTGCGGTGCCGGGATGCATTACGTCGCGGACAAATTTCAATGCGGCGCCCAAGCTGCCGCGCGGATGAAAGACCCCGAAATCGACGGCGGTGAAGCCGCGGCTTTCCAGAAGCGCAATGGCAAGCGCGTCGCCGAGGGCGAGCTGCAGTAACGAAGATGTCGTGGGCGCCAGGTTATGCGGACAGGCTTCGCGCACCGGCGGCAGCTCCAGGACGATGTCGGCCGCTTTGCCGAGCGTACTCTCGGCGTTGACCGTCACCGCGATCAAGGTGATGCGAAACCGCCGCGAATAGGTGATGAGGTCTTTTAGTTCCTCGGTCTCTCCCGACCACGACAGGGCCATCATCACATCGTCGGACGTGATCATGCCAAGGTCGCCGTGGCTCGCATCCGCAGCGTGCACAAAGAAAGCCGGGGTTCCGGTCGAGGCCAGCGTCGCCGCGATCTTGCGGGCGACATGGCCGGATTTGCCCATCCCCGTGACGATCACTCTGCCGCGCGCAGCCTGGATGGTTTCGACCGCGGCCGCGAACGGCGTTCCCAGGCCGTCGGCCATTGCAGCGGCGAGTGCGGCGAGCCCACCCGATTCCGTCTCCAGCGTGCGCAGCGCGGAGACCAAATGAGAGCTCAGAGCCGGCTTGGCCTTCTTCGCATCAGACGCGCTCATTGTGTTTCTCCCACCCGAACGCCACGACAATAAACCGGGCGGTGCCTCTCTGTTTGCCCGACGTTTTCTATTTGCCCCAAGCGGCGAAAGCATCCGCGAAAGCGCGGTCCCCCGACGGGCCTTTTTCGAGCGCAAGAATGGCGCGTCCGCCATTGTTGTAAACGATGGGAACATCGAACCAAGGCCGCTCTTTGAGCAGCTGCAAGTTACGCTGCACATCGGCGTCAACCGCCGAGAGCCCGATCAGAAAGAAGCCGTTGGTGACCTTCACGGCCAGGCCCGCGAGCGGCACGCCGCGCGCCTGCTCCGATTCCTTCATCAGAACGCCGGGGACATTGGCGATGCCGCCGCCCGGAAAATCCGGCGGCAGGTTAAACATGATTTCGATCGTGTGACTGGCCGGCAGCGCTTGGTCGGTGTTGCGACGCAAAGACCAGGTGACCGTCATGTTGCGCTCGGGAATCGTGACATCGGCGCGAATCTGAAGCTCCGGAGCAAGACCGCTACCAGGCGAGACAGTTTCGGTTCGCCACACCGCCGAGCCGATATATTGCTTGCCCTGCGGATTGCCCGGATCTTCCTCATAGAGCACCACGCGCTGCCCAACCGCGGGTCCATTCTGGGTTTGCGGTGCGGCCGCAGGCGGCTGCGGGCGCGTTTGCTCTTGCGGCACTCGCCCGGGGAATTTCGGTTCGCCGGCCGGCTGCTGGGCGGTTTGGCTCTGGCGCGACCGCATATGGGAGAGGAATTGATAGAGGCCGTTGATATTAGACCACTGCCAGTAGACCAACGAGCTGACACCGACAACGATAAGCACTGCGGCAACAAGCTGGGCGAGGCCGCGATAAGAGCGCGGCGGCCGCGGTTCCGGATAATGATCCGCCGGCTCGAGCGGACGCCGCACCCGCGGCCGTCCCGATTCGATGCGTTGCTCGTCGTCGAGGTCGTAGGCCTGCTCGACCCCGGGCATTGGCGCCGAACCGTCCTCGATCAGATCGGGCGATTCTTCATAGTCGGCCCGCTCGGTATGGGCCCACGTCGCCTCGCGTGGATCAGAGAATTCGTGCGGCTTGGCCCCTCGATAATCGTTGTGCGCATCGCGGGATGGCGCGGTCGTCTGCGGCGGCGCCATGTTCAAATCGTCTGCGCCGGCTATCGGTTTACGGAAGAGCTTTAGGTCTCGCGGCGGCCGCTCGGACGTACGCGCGCCAAGAAGCCGGCTGCGCGCGCTTGCGGGTGGCTCCGCTGGCGGCGGCGACTCGCTCGATGCGGTCTTGTTGGCGCTAGCCTGCGGCGGATCTCGTCGCGGCAGGTCCGAGAATTTTGCTTCGGCGCGCAGCGGTGCCCCGTCGCCAGGCGTTCCGCTCTGACGCTCGCGCCATGCCGCCGCAGCCGGCGTCGCCGGCGCGGCGCCGCCCATAGACTGGCGGTTCACCGCATTGATCGCTCGCGGCGCTACCGGGCCGGGTCGCGGTTCCGCACGTGCCTTGCGCACCGACTCGGCCTCGACTTTGCGGATTGCATCTTCAAGCGCCAGGCGCTCCCGGGTGATGTCGGCCTCGGACAGCGGCGGGTCGATGCCACGCAGCTGCGCCACCAGGGCCGCGCGGGCGCGCTCGTACAGCGTGCGCCGGGCTTCAGCGGTATTATTGCCGAGCCCTTCTACGGCGCGTGTGATGAGTGGATGATAATCTGTCATTCGGTGAGTTTACGCTTGGCTCGCTAAAGTTGCATCTCACGCTTCGAACGGATTTTGCATGAGGATCGTGTCCTCGCGCTCCGGACTGGTGGACAGAATTGCGGCGGAACAACCGATCAACTCCTCCAAACGGCGGACATATTTGATCGCCTGGGCGGGTAGGTCCGCCCACGAGCGGGCATGGGCCGTTTTTTCCCGCCAGCCGGCTATCGTTTCATAGATCGGCTCGACGCGGGTCTGGGCGTGCTCACTGGCTGGTAGGTAATCGATCTCGCGGCCATCCAGCCGATAGGCGACGCAGACTTTGATCTCCTCAAAGCCGTCCAGGATGTCGAGTTTGGTGAGCGCCAAGCCCTGAATGCCGCTGGTGCGCACGGCCTGACGCACCAGAACGGCATCGAACCAGCCGCAGCGTCGCGGCCGGCCGGTGACGACGCCGAATTCCTTGCCGCGCTCGCCAAGCGTCTTGCCGATCTCATTGGTCTGTTCGGTCGGAAACGGGCCCGACCCGACGCGAGTCGTGTAGGCCTTGCAGATGCCGAGGACGTAGTCGATTGCGCCGGGGCCCATACCAGAACCGGTCGCCGCTTGCGCCGCCACCGTGTTGGAAGATGTGACGAACGGATAGGTCCCGTGATCGATGTCGAGCAGCGCGCCTTGCGCGCCTTCGAACAAGATGCGCTTACCTTCGCGCCGGCGTTCGTCGAGCAACGACCACACCGAATCCATGAACGGCAAGATCTTTGGGCTGACGGCGGCGAGTTCGTCGTACAGGACGCGGGGCGCGATCTCTTTCATGCCCAGACCCCGCCGCAGCGCATTGTGATGCGCAAGCAGGCGCTCGATCTTGCCGTTGAGCATTTGCAGATCGGCGAGGTCCATCAGCCGAATAGCGCGCCGGCCGACTTTGTCCTCGTACGCCGGGCCGATGCCGCGGCCGGTCGTACCGATCGCCCCTTTGCCGGAGGCGCGCTCGCGCGCGACGTCGAGTTCCTGGTGCAGCGGCAGGATCAGCGGCGTGTTTTCCGCGATCCGCAGATTGTCCGGCGTGACGACAATGCCCTGCTTCTTAAGGTGAGCGATCTCGCCCAACAGCGCGTGCGGGTCGAGGACCACCCCGTTGCCGATCACTGAAAGCTTTCCCGGCCGCACCACGCCGGACGGCAACAGCGACAGCTTGTAGGTCGTGCCGTCGATGACCAGCGTATGGCCGGCATTGTGACCGCCCTGAAAGCGGACGACGATGTCGGCCTGCTCGGAGAGCCAATCGACGATCTTGCCTTTGCCCTCGTCGCCCCATTGAGAGCCAACCACGACGACATTTGCCATGAGGGAAGCGTCCTCAAACGGCCGATCACGACTCGGATGGTTCGGGTTCCGGCTACAGCCGCTCGTTCCGATAATGGATGATGCCCTGCGAAGCAAGAAAAACTGGCTGTCGAAGTCTGCCGCTAGATCGCGGCAATAGTCTGTTTTACTTTAAGAATTTGCATCGGCTGCCCGTTAACTGACTTTGACCATAAACCGGCCCTGGACCGGGTGCGCCGCGGCAGGGCGGCGCGACCGAGCCCAAGGGCCGCTATAGCCACTATGCCGCTTTAGCCACCATGAACGCTTCACGTGCGCTGCGCCCATCGTCGCAACCATGCCCGATCAGTCATGCGGCTTGCGCCCTAGCAGCTTGGTGCCCATCGCGGTAGCTCAGCCGTTTTGGTACTCAGCCGCCGGAACACAGATGACCCCGCCGGGACAGTTTCAAGACGATCTCGATCGTGGTCGGACTCGCACCGGCGCGCGGCTATTCCATGAAGCGTATTTGCTGTTGTCGCTCACGTCGCTGTTTTGGTCCGGAAATGTGGTGCTCGGCCGTTTCGTCGCCGCCTATATCCCGCCGATCACGCTGTCGGTGATCCGATGGAGCGGCGCTTTCGTCATCCTGCTGCCGTTTGCCGTTCGCCACCTGGCGCGCGACTGGCCACTGATCCGGCGGCATTTCGGATTGCTGACGCTGCTCGCATTGACCGGCTTCTCGGCCTACAACACGATGGCTTATTACGGCCTGCATTTTACCACCGCGATCAATGGATTGCTGTTGCAGTCGGTTGCGCCGTTGTTTGTTGCGGTGTGGTCGTTTGTGTTGTTTCGCGATCGCCTGTCGCTGCGTCAGGGCGCCGGCATCTTGCTGTCGCTCGCCGGCGTGACTGTTATCGTCTGCCGCGGCAGCCTCGAAGTTTTGTTGGCGATCGCGTTCAACCGCGGCGATCTGTGGTTCGTCGTTGCGCTCCTGGTCTACGCCTTCTACGCGGCCATGCTGCGGGTGCGGCCGCCGATACACCCACTATCGTTTCTGGCCGTCGGCATGGGCGGTGGCGCCGTATTGCTGTTGCCGGCGCTGACGCTGGAGATTGCCGCTGGCCAATCGATGGTTTTCGACACCGTTACCGCGCTGAGCCTGATCTACGTCTGCATATTCCCGTCGCTGCTCGGATATCTGTTCCTCAACCGCGGCATTGAACTCATTGGCGCCAATCGGGCGGCGCCATTCATTCATCTGGTGCCGGTATTTGGATCGGTGCTGGCGATCGCGCTGTTGGGCGAACGACTGCAATTCTTTCACGCCGTCGGCTACCTCCTTGTGCTCGCCGGCATCACACTGGCAACGCGCCGCTAGGTTTTTAGAACTGCAGCGGCTTGACCTGTTGCACGTTCGGAATCTGCCGCACCTTGGCGAGCACCTCGGCGGGCACGCTGCCATCGACCTCGACCAGTGCGATGGCGTTGCCGCCGGGCGATTCACGGCCGAGATGGAAGGTCGCAATATTGATGCCGGCTTCGGCAAGAAGCGTCGCAAAGCGCCCGATAAATCCGGGCTTATCTTGATTGGTCACATACAGCATCGATGGCGCGAACTCGGCGTCCATCCGGATGCCTTTGATGTCGACGATGCGCGGCCGTCCATCGGCGAACACTGTGCCCGAGACCGAGCGTGTCTGCCGGTCGGTGACCACCGCGAGCGTGATCAAGCTGTCGTGGTCGCCCTCGGCGTCGCGCCGGGTGTCCTCGACGATGATACCGCGATCCTTCGCCACGATCGGCGCCGAGACCGCATTGACCTCCTGCAGCATCGGCCGCAGCAGGCCCGCGACCGCAGCCGAGGTGAGCGCCTTGGTGTTCATTTGCGCGACCACGCCCTCATAGGTGAGCCGCACCTGCTTGATACCGCTTTCGGTGAGCTGTCCTGCGAAGGAACCGAGCTTTTCGGCCAGCGCAATGAACGGCTTTAGCTTCGGCGCTTCCTCGGCGCTGATCGAGGGGAAATTGACGGCATTGGAAATAGCGCCGCGCAGAAGGTAATCCGACATCTGCTCGGCGATTTGCAGGGCGACGTTCTCCTGCGCCTCCATGGTCGAGGCGCCGAGATGCGGCGTGCAGACCACGTTGGGAAGCCCAAACAGCACGCTTTGGGTGGCCGGCTCTTCGCGAAACACGTCAAGCGCCGCGCCGGCAACGTGACCGGATTTGAGCGCCGCGGCGAGCGCGGCATCATCGATCAGTTCGCCACGCGCGCAATTGATCAGCCGCACGCCGCGCCTCATATGCGCCAGCGTTTCCGCGTTGATGATGTTGCGAGTTTTTTCAGTAAGCGGCGTGTGCAGCGTGATGAAATCGGCGCGCCGCCACAATTCGTCAAGTTCGACCTTCTCCACGCCGAGCTTAAGCGCGCGCTCGCCGGACAGGAACGGGTCGTAGGCGATGACTTTCATCTTCAAGCCAAGTGCGCGGTCGGCGACGATCGAGCCGACATTGCCGCAGCCGATGATGCCCAGCGTCTTGCCGAAGATTTCCACGCCGAGAAATTTGTTTTTCTCCCACTTGCCGGCGCGGGTCGAGCTGTCGGCTTCCGGGATTTGCCGGGCCAATGCCAGCATCAGCGAGATCGCATGTTCCGCGGTGGTGATCGAATTGCCGAATGGCGTGTTCATCACGATGATGCCGCGCGCGGTCGCAGCAGGAATATCGACGTTGTCGACGCCGATGCCGGCGCGCCCGATCACTTTCAGGTTCTTAGCCTGCTCCAGGAGCTTGCCCGTGACCTTGGTCGCGGACCGGATCGCCAATCCGTCGAAGCCGTTGATCGTGGCGGCAAGCTTGTCCTTGTCCTTGCCGAGATTGGGTTGGAACTCCACGTCGAGGCCGCGATCCTTAAAAATCGCGACTGCCGCCGGCGACAGCGCATCGGAAATAAGGACTTTCGGCGCCATGCGTTTATCCTCTTAAAGCCATGTGCTCCTAAAGCCTTGGCGATGGTCATCACGCCGCCGCGGCAAGCGCGGCCTTGGCCTTGGCATAGGCCCAGTCAAGCCACAGCGTCAGCGCTTCGACGTCGGATCGCTCCACAGTCGAGCCGCACCAGATGCGCAGGCCCGGCGGCGCGTCGCGGTAAGCGTCGATGTCATAGGCGACGCCTTCTTTTTCGAGCGTCGCGGCAATGCCCTTGACGAACTCAGCTTGGGCTTCGACGGAAAGCCGGCTCACGGCCGGATCGACCACGTTGAGGCACACCGATGTGTTCGAGCGCAGCGCCGGATCGCGGGTGAGAAAATCAATCCACGGCGTGCGCGCCACCCAGTCGGCGATGGCTTTTGCGTTGGCGTCGGCGCGCGCCTGCAGCGCTTTGAGCCCGCCGATCGATTTCGCCCATTGCAGCGCATCGACATAGTCTTCCACGCACAGCATGGATGGCGTGTTGATGGTCTGGCCGACAAAGATGCCTTCGTTGAGCTTGCCGCCCTCGGTCATGCGGAAGATCTTCGGCATCGGCCACGGCGGGGTGTGGGTTTTGAGCCGCGCCACCGCGCG
This sequence comes from uncultured Alphaproteobacteria bacterium, assembly GCA_963816295.1. GTDB lineage: Bacteria > Pseudomonadota > Alphaproteobacteria > Rhizobiales > Xanthobacteraceae > BOG-931. The sequence goes on from CAWFJS010000005.1 coordinate 95,011, forward strand.
CGGCGACAAAATCAGCATGCCATGTGCGGCTTCGCCGCCCAGCACTTTCTGCCAGGAGAAGGTTGCGGCATCGAGCTTTGGCCAATCCAAGGCTTGCGCGAAGGCGGCGGAGGTGGCGTCGCAGATGGCCAATCCGGTGCGATCCGCCGCGATCCAGTCCGCATTCGGCAGGCGCGTGCCGGACGTCGTGCCGTTCCAGGTGAACACGACATCGCTTGCCGGATCGATCGCACGAAGATCGGGCAATTCGCCGTAGGGCGCGCGCAGCACGGTTACATTTTTGAGCTTGAGCTCCTTGGCGACATCGTTGACCCAGCCTTCGCCGAAAAATTCCCATGCCAGCATTGTCACCGGCTGTGGCCCAAGCAGCGACCACAGCGCCATCTCGATGGCGCCGGTATCGGAAGCCGGCACGATGCCGATGCGATAGTCCGCCGGCACCTGCAGCACTTCGCGCGTCAGGTCGATGGCGTATTTAAGCTTTGCTTTGCCGGCTTTGGCGCGATGCGAGCGACCGAGAAAAGCGCCGGCGAGGTTTTGCAGGCTCCAGCCGGGGCGCTTGGCGCATGGTCCAGACGAAAAATGCGGCACACGCGGCCGCACGGAGGGGATCGGTGACGTCATGGCCTATCCTTCCAGATAGTCGCCCCTCGGTGGGGAGGGGTGTCCCGCCGCCGGAAATAGGGAAATGGGCGATCTCAGTCAAGTCTTCGTCATTGCGAGGAGCGTCAGCGACGAAGCAATCCAGAGCGGCGCCTCTGACTGGATTGCTTCGCTAAAGCTCGCAATGACGAAGCGGTCTCGCGATGCGTCTTCGCATCCGAGCTATGCCACGCCACGGTCACGCAACTCTCAAATTCGTCACCACCGGGCTTGACCCGGTGGTCCATGCAGAGTTCGAGCAGGCAACGCTCGGTGGAAAGCGCTTGGAGGCTTCACTGCCGCATGGATGCCCGGGTCAAGCCCGGGCATGACCCACGGAACGAACGGGAAAGAACGAAAGAGATTCGGAGGCGAAACGCCGACAGACGCAATTGATTATTCTGCCGTGCGGCGAGCACGGCCGCGCCTCAAGCGTGAGGCGCACGACTGTCCGCGTTCCACCGCGGTTCTCGCCCCAAGGAGTGTTTCATCGCAAGGGACTCAGCCTCAGGCCAGGCTTCCTGGGACGCGGCGGAACACGTTTTGCGTGTCCTTTGAGCGGGCGTTACCCACCCCTGCCTGTCCCAGTCCAGCGATAGCACCTCGCGCTCCGGTCGTAGTGCCGGAGAGATGATGCCCAAAGCCGCCCGAGCGCGGGTTGCAAATCCGCCCGCGGGCACCGCACTCGCCCCGCGCTTACGGCCTGCCGGTCGCAGCCCGTCCGATTGGGCGAGATTCGGAACTGTATGTAACTGAAATGGCGACATACGTCAATGAAAATAGGACGAAATATTTTCACTCCGCGGGTCGACCGCCACGCCTCGCCGGCAGGGGCGGAAATAAATTGAACATCAGCCGAACGGCTTAATTTCAGCGTGACCGCGTCGTCGTCGGCGGTGTCGGCAGCGTCGCCCGCTGTGTCGATTGAACGATAATTTGCGCGGCGTCGTTCTCGCCAGCCGACGGCCACGGCGCTCCGGGGCAGGCCGACGTCGAATGGGTGGCGCAGCTCAACCTGGTGGTGGCAATTCGTTTCAGGCCCGGCACGCCACCGTCTTGGTCGAACTTGCTCGACAGCTTTTTGATGTTGCGGCGGATCTCGTCCGCCGTGACGCGCCTTGGCTGTCCTGGCGGCGACTTCCGATTGGCGACCATCACCGTGTAGCCCGGCTGGGTTACGACCATCGTGCCGGCGTCGTTCGTCAGCGTTATCGTGCCGTACTGATTGGTGATGTGTGTGCCATCGGCGCCGTGACTGATGGTGACGGTGCCGCCGCGGATGCCGACTGCCACCGCCGGCGTGTTGATCGTGACGGCGCCCTGATAACTCAGCTGGCCGCCGATATATTGCAGCGTGCCCTGGGCCAGTCTGGTCAGCATATGACCGCGGTTCGCCGCAGGATCATAGACGAATTCATCGATCACGAGATTGGTGTTGGGCGCAATGCTCAGCGTGCTCTTGTCGAGAAACAAAAGCTGGGCGGACCCCGACGGCGAAGTGTGGATGCGTTCGTTGTGCATCACGCGCGCGCCGACGGTGAGCTTGTCCGTCGCGCCGCCGGGCGGAGTGCTTTCGCTCACCGGGTTGACCGCCGTCGCGGTGCCGACCTGTTGCGCCAGCGCCGGCCCGGCCGCGATCAGCGCGGCGGCGAGCGGCACTATGATGAACTTCCCACGCATGACACGATGCCGAATGCTTAGCGAATGACCGGCAGTTGTCCGCTGATCATGTTGGCGCCGCCAGCCTTAACCAACGGCGCGGTGTCGAGATGCCCGCCATGCGCAAACACACCGACAATCAAAACAAAACATGCGCACAAAAGGCCAACGACCACGATCTTCAAGTGCGTCTGACGATCGGCGCTATAGATGGAATAATTCATAGCCGCCTCCGATTCTTGAAAGCGAGTTAAGCGCAGTTTCCGGCCGGCGCCTGTGATCTGCGGCACAAAGGGGCGCTTTCGGCTAAATGGCTTGAATGGCGTCACTTTTAGCGCTTTGGCGCCTGCGCAAGTAACGCGGTCTACCGGAACGTCACGGTTGCCAGGGCGCGATTGACTTTGTCAGGTGGCCAGATGGTCACGGGTCCGGGCGCGGCGCCAGGCGCGGCGATGTTGGTGCCCTGGCCAGGCAAGCTGAGAATCTGCTGGCCCGCGGCGTTCGACACGCTCACGGCTCCTTCGATGAGAAATACGCCGAGCGCTTGATCGTCGATCGGCCCACCCCAGAATTCCGTGCCACGGATGCCGACGGCCGCGACCGGCGTCGTCACGCTGACGTCCGCGCTCGCCAGTTTCGAGACCTGGCCTGACACAAAGCGAAAGGCGCCGACCAGACCAAACTTGATCGTTCCGTTGCCCGCGGCAAAGTCAAATACGTAAGTATCGAGCGTCAGCTTCGCCTTCTCGCCGAGTGTCAGCCGCGTGTTGTCGGTGAAGGTGACTTCCAGCCGCGCCGTTTGCGCGGTTGAGAGGACCTCGTTGAGAAAGACCGAGGAGTTGAGGCCAAGCGTGCGTATGGCGCCGTTGCGCGTTCCGCTCGCCTCTCCTTGTATGCGGCTGACCGTGCCGATCGCGTCTTGCGCCGCGCACTGGCCGCCGGCGAAGCCGGAAACCAGCATCACCGCAATGATGATCAGTCGCTGCAACATGCGCCTGTCCATGCGAACTGTGAATGGCCGGTCGGAGTGCTCCGTCAATGCAGGCACGCCGAACCAATCAAAGTCTCACCGCTTCAGTCAGTCTTCGCCCTCTTCCAGCTCGCCGATATGGTGCTGGGCGTAGAGTTCGAGGCCAAGCTTGGCAACCAGATCGAGCTGAGTTTCGAGGAAATCGATGTGTTCTTCCTCATCGTGCATGAGCTTCTCGAACTGGTCGCGCGTGACATAATCGCGAACCGAATGGCAATGCGTGGCCGCCTCTTCATAGAGCGCCCGCGCCGACATTTCGGCGGCGAGGTCGCAGTCGAGCACCTCCTTGACGTTTTGGCCGATATGCAGCGGATCGAGCACCTGCATGTTCGGGAAACCATCAAGAAAGATGATGCGCTCGACGAGCTTATCGGCATGCTGCATCTCTTCGATGGATTCCTTGCGCCACTGCTTGGCGAGCGATTTGTAGCCCCAATTGTCGAGCAGACGGTAATGCAGCCAATATTGATTAACGGCGGTCAATTCGTGCCGCAGCGCCTTGTTGAGGTAATCGAGGACACCGGGCTCGCCTCTCATCATTTTGCTCCTGATTGCGCTCTTGTTCAGCTCTTGGGATCAAATTCGATTGCACGAAACGGGACGGATCATCCGATTATAGCGGCTGTGACCGGGCTCGAAAGCCCGCCGGGCGCGAGCTTTATCAACGGATCAGGAGCGGCGTGTTAGGAGCCGGCTTGCGCGTTTCGGCAGCACACGGGCCCAGACGTGGCTCCGGAAACCCCGAGCGCCTCATCCATGATGCGCCGAATGGTGCGCGCGCAGCGCCCGCACTGCGCGCTGCAACCCAGGCAATGGTAAACCTGCCCCGTGGTGCGCGGCACGTTCTCGCCCGACGACAGCGTGGAACGCACGTCGTGGTCGGTGAAAACGTTGCAAGAGCACACGATCATTGCGGAGAAAGTCCGAAGGACAATTGGTCCGAATTGAAACCGTCAATAGTCCAGGCTCGGCGCGGTTGCAAAGAAAAAATCGTTATTTGTAAGCGTTCTAATTTACGAGAGTTGTTCGCTCGCAAATTAGCCGAATTCGCGCCACCGCGATTGATGTGCATCAAGCGTCTGCAAATTCAGCCGCGGAAAGGCGTAAGCCGAGTTTGGATTAAGCCGCTGGAGCGATGCCGCAATGATCGCTCCAATCAGCCCATTATTCCTGCCCGGCGTTCAAGCCGCGGCCGCCGTGTCTTCCGAACTCTCGCCGCGGCGGCGGCGCGGCCGCAACCGGCAAATGCGCGCCGGTATCCGGCACAAGTCCTCGACCAAACCGGCAAAACGCTGCCCGCGTGCCAGCGCCCGGTCGAGCGCTGCCATGGTGCGTGCGAGCCCCGGATCGTCATCGTGGATCCAGGTGCGCAACACGCCGCCGAATAAGGCCGCGAGCCCTTGAGCGCGGATCATGCCGCGCGGCCCCGATGCGCCAATTCCCGCCGCGGTGAGCATCCATTGCTGCGAGCGCACCGCGAGGCTGTTGAGCGCAAGCGCAAGTGGCAGATTGCGCCGCGCCGAGCGCAACAGCGATCGCACCGCCTCGCGATGGGGCGCGAGGATTTCTATTCTGCGCATCAACACGTCGAACAGGCGCTCCCGCGCCGGCTCTTCCTCGACGTCACCGAAGTCCTCGCTCAGGACGGCGCGGTCGACGGATTTCACGTGAGCGGCCAGAATGGCCAGTGTGGAGGGAAATTCGCTACGCAGCTGCGCCAGCGACACGCCCGAAGCTTCGGCGATTTCGGCAAAACCGATCTGCTCGATCGGCTTGTCGGCGAGAAGATTGAGAAACGCCGCGATGATCTTTTCGCGATCGCCCGCCGGGGCGGCGGCCGCACGCCCGGAGGATGGAGCCGAAGATTTACGAGCGGGTCTACGTGCCGGTCTGCGTGCCGAGCGTGCCGATTTACTTGCCATGTGCAATACTCCAATTCGCACTCAATGAAGCGATAATCGTCAAGCGCTCCGCCGCGCCGGGCGCGGCTTCGCCTTCGCCATCTCATTGGCAAATGTAGGTGAGGGCCGCGATCGTTCCAAGGCCACAGAATCAAGGCCGCAGATCCGCGGCGAAAATCAGCCGGCTAAAGCGAAATGACATGAGGTCGAATCGGCATTTCGCTTTAGCTTTATTTGAGCATGATCTTTTCCGAAAACCGGCATCCACTTTTCGGGATCATGCTATAATTCGCGCGAGCGTGCGGTTGCGGCGGCAATTGCCTCGCTCATCAGCCGGATGAGGCCATTTGGACGCATCAGGACCGCGAGCGCAGCGGCGGTGGTGCCGCCCGGCGAGGTTACGTTTTGGCGTAACGTCGCCGCATCCTGGCGCGATCGATGCAACAGCTCGCCCGAGCCGGCGATGGTCTCGCGGGCAAGCTTCTCGGCCAGATTGGCCGGCAGGCCGACCGCCGCGCCAGCTTGCGCCAGCGCTTCCGCGAGCAGGAAGACGTAAGCCGGTCCGGAGCCTGACAGCGCCGTTACCGCGTCCATCAAACTCTCATCTTCGACCCATTCCACGGCGCCGGTCGCGCCGAGCAAGCGATGCGCGACTTGGCGTTGCCGCTGGTCCGCCTTCGCGGCGACCGCGACGGTGATGCCGCGCCCGATCGCGGCGGGGGTATTCGGCATCGCCCGCACCATTGCCGCGGCGCGAGGAAATATGGTGGCGAGAAACCGCAGCGTCCGTCCGGCCATGATGGAAATGATCAGCGCGGAAGAAGAAACGTTCGCGGCCAGCGCGCTCAGCACTTCGGCGGCCGCTTGCGGCTTAATGGCAAGGACAACCACATTGGCTTGCCGCAGAGTCTCGGCGTCGGGGTTGAGCCGAATACCGCGACTGGCGAGCGCGGCGATGTGGGGAAGCGGCTCTGGCTCCAGCACCGCAACCTGGCGCGGGTCAAGACCAAGGCGCAGCCAGCCTTCGAGCAGAGCGCCGCCCATTTTGCCGGCGCCAATGAGCGCAATCAGACCGGAGAAATCGCGCAAGTTCGTATTTGCATCCGAAGTTGCGTCCGGATTTGCTTCCGGCATCGCTTCGGGAGGCCCCGCGGTGGTCACGCCTCGCCTGTGGTTTCGAACATCGCCAATTCCATGGCTTCGCGCGCCGACTTGCCCGCCCAGATGACAAATTGGAAGGCAGGGAAATAGCGCTCGCAGGAATCGAGCGCACTTGCGAGCACCGCTTCGCATTGCCGGCCGGAAGCCGCGACGCCGCCGGCGAGCACCAAAGCATGGCGGAACATGACGACGCCATTTTGCGTCCAGACGTCGAAATGCCCGATCCACATCTGCTCGTTGATAAGCCCGATCAGCTTTTGCACATCGGCTAAGCGCGGCTCCGGCACCTTCATGTCGAAGGCGCAGGCAAGATGCAGCGTCTCGATGTCGTTCATCCAGGTGAACGACACCTGATAGTTGGTCCACCGCCCGGTGACGACGAGACCGATCTCGTCCTCGCCGGCACGTTCGAACGGCCAGTTGTTGCCGGCAGCCATATGCTCGACGACGTCGAGCGGACTGCCACGATTATCGTGCGCAGATTCGATGAGGGCCATGCCGTCTCCACTCTGTCCCCGAAAGGGTGGAACGCACGCCACAGCACCGTTCTAAATAACCGGCTGCAATTTGACGCAGGAGCGACTTTTGCGTGCCGATTGACGGAAGCCGCGAATCAGCCCGTCCCTTGACTATAAACGGCCTGTTTCTTTCCACCAAAACCTGTCCCAACGCCTTGTCCCGGCATCGGTACCGGCACTCATGAAGTGATTTGCCGCCTCCACACAATCCTTCCTGAATCGCCGTCCACAGCTCGGGCTGCGACAAGTTGACTCGGGGGACGGGGGCGGCGCCCGTACGGACCGCTCGGCTTTAGTCGAACAGGCTCGAGACCGATTCCTCGGCGGCGGTGCGGCTGATGGCTTCGCCGATCAGTGGCGCAATCGGCAGGACGCGAATGTTCTTTGCCTCGGTGACCGCTTTCGTCGGCTGAATCGAGTCGGTGATGACCAGCTCTTTGAGCCGCGATTTGCCGATGCGGGCGACCGCGCCGCCGGACAACACGCCATGGGTGATGTAGGCGTAGACCTCTTTGGCGCCCTTATCGAGCAGCGCGTCGGCGGCGTTCACCAGCGTGCCGCCAGAGTCGACGATGTCATCGACCAAGATGCAGACGCCGCCGTCAACATCGCCGATGACATTTGCTACTTCGGATTCGCCAGGCCGCTCGCGGCGCTTGTCGACGATCGCGAGCGGGGCGTTGATCCTTTTGGCAAGCCCGCGCGCGCGCACGACGCCGCCGACGTCCGGCGACACCACGATGACTTTGCTCAGATCGAAACGTTGCCGGATATCGCGCGTGATCACCGGCGCGGCGAACAGATTGTCGGTGGGAATATCGAAAAAGCCCTGAATTTGGCCGGCATGCAGATCGAGCGTCAGCACGCGGTCGGCGCCGGCATGGGTGATGAGATTGGCGACGAGCTTGGCCGAGATCGGCGTGCGCGGTCCGGGTTTGCGATCCTGCCGCGCGTAACCGAAATACGGGATGACGGCGGTGATGCGCCGCGCCGACGCGCGCCGCATCGCGTCGATGATGATCAGCAATTCCATCAGGTGATCGTTGGCGGGAAATGAGGTCGATTGGATCACGAACACGTCGGCGCCGCGCACGTTCTCCAGGATTTCGACGAAGATTTCCATGTCGGCAAAGCGCCGAACCACGGCTTTGGTCATCGGCGTGCCGATGTAATTGCCGATGGCCTCGGCCAGCGCAGGATTGGAATTGCCGGCGACGAGCTTGATGGCTCCGTTCTTGCCCGTCATCCCCAGCTCTCCTGCGCCGTCCGCGTCGCGGCGCATAATTTCGGAAAGTCCAAGCCGAAAGTCTTAAAGCCTCGGTGCCGTCCGCTGGCGACACGGTTGCGGCACGGATCACGCCCGAACGAAAACAAAGCCCTGATACAAGCCGCGTCTGGGGCTGGCAATATGAATCAAAACCTTTCCCCCGGCCGTTTTTCATCTTGTAAAAGAATGCCTTAACCGCAGCGCCAAGGGGCGCTAAGGGGGCCGGCGGCAGCAGCAGCGTGGCGGTCGCAGCGCTCAATCGGCGGATCAGCTACGGCCCTACCAGGGCGATCGCGTTAACGTGCCGGCCATAGTCAGCTTCGGCACGGTGCGTGGTGCGCCGATAGCTGAAAAATCGCTCGGGATCGGCATAGGTGCACAGCCCGAGATCCTCCACCTCGGTTACGCCGGCACGCTTGAGCCGCACGGCGATATATCCGGCGAGGTCGAACATGGCGTGGCGCTCGCGCTGAGCGGGGGCAAAGAAGCGGGCACTCGCCGGATCCTCGGCCCGAAACCGGGCAACGAGATCGGGTCCGACCTCGTAGCTTTTCTGCCGAATCATCGGACCGATTGCCGCCCGGATCTGGCCTTGCGCCGCGCCAAGCCGCTCCATTGCCGCGATGGTCGCTTCGAGGACGCCAGTCAGGGCCCCGCGCCAGCCGGCATGGGCCGCCCCGGTCACGCCTGCCCGCGGATCGGCGAACAGGACCGGTCCGCAGTCCGCCGTGGTCACCCCGATCGCGAGCGCGCGCATGCGCGTGACGATGGCGTCCGCTTGCGGCCGGTTCTCGGTCGTCCACGGCGCCTCGGCGACGACAACGTTGGGTGAATGCGATTGATAGGCCGTGAGCAGCCGCCGCGGCTCCACCCCGAGCGCCGCCGCCATGCGGGCGCGATTTTCCACGACCTTGCCGGCGTCGTCCTGCGAGCCGACACCGCCATTGAGAGTAGCGTAGAGCCCGCTGGAGACGCCGCCCGCTCGCGTGAAAAAGGCGTGGCGGATTCCGGTCAGTGTCAGTGACGCAGCCTCGATCTTCATGGTCTTGTCTCAAAAGCAGGCAATGGACCGAGCTTCGGCGCCGCAATCGCGATGGCCTTGAACAATTCACCCATGCCTCGCGCACCACCCGCAATCAACCGGGAGAATGCGATTTCGATGTCTGCGGCTTTCTGCCCCGATACCGCGGATTTGAGCGCGGCGGCGCGTTTCTCGATGCCGAGGCGGAGAAACAAATCGCGCTGCCGTATCGGCCCGTGAATGCGAGCGCCCATCGTCTCGGCGCATTGCGTCAGCGCCTCGAAATCCACATGCGCGGTCAAGTCGGCCGTTCCCGGCGCGCGCAACGGATCGGTGAAGGAATGCCGCGCGACCGCCTGCAGCGTATCGCCCAACCCCGAATGGGCGTGACCGTAATCGATGATCAAAGCGGCGCCTTCGTCACGGGTCCGCCGCCCGAGCTCAAGCGCGACGGTATCGGCGCGCCATTCATAGATCGAGCCGGGCGGGGCCCCACGCAATGAACGCGGTAGCGATGTTTCGAAGAATCGCAACGGCTCGCGCGCGGTATCGAACGCGAGGTTGCCTTCGGCAGTTACGATGACCACGCGCTCGTGCCAGCCATCCTCCCGTTTGACGGCCTGATGCACGGGCAACGCGTCGATGAACTCGTTGGCGACGATGATGCTCGGGCCGCCGGGCACGTCTTCGAGCGTGTCGTGCCACAGCATCGCCAGCCCGGTTTTGGCGAGCCGCCGCTCCTGAACTTTGCGCAGCGCCGGGCTGATTTCAACCAGATGCAGCACCGCGGCTTGGCGAAATCCGCCCACCGCTTTGGTCGCGCGCAACGCATCGTCAAGGAGCGTGCCGCGCCCGGGGCCGAGCTCGATGATGCGAAAATTTTCCGGCGCGCCCATCTGGCGCCAGACCGTCGCCATCCAGACCCCGATCAGCTCGCCGAACATTTGGCTGATCTCCGGCGAGGTGATGAAATCGCCGCCGCTACCGAGCGGATCGCGCTTGACGTAGTAGCCGTGCTCCGGATGCGTGAGGCACTGCCGCATATAGTCGGCGACCGGCATTGGCCCGCCGATCGCGATCCGCCGTCGGATTTCATCGAGCAGCGGGGCGGCCGCGTCAGCCATTTTTTGGCTTCGGCAGGCGCCGGAAAGCAACGACGAGAATGGCGATGCCGCCAAATATCAATGGAATGCACAACAGCATTCCCATCGTCAGGCCGCCCCATAAAAAGCCAAGCTGCGCGTCCGGCTCGCGAAAAAACTCGCAAGTGATCCGCGCCACGCCATAGCCGATCGCGAACACGCCGGTGACGATACCGGGCCGCTTTAATGCGCCACAGCGAACGAGCAAGCCGACCACAATGAACAGCACGACGCCCTCGAGCGCCGCCTCGTAGAGCTGGCTTGGGTGGCGCGGAATAGGTCCCCCATGCGGGAACACCATGGCCCAAGGAACGTCGGTGGGGCGGCCCCATAATTCGCCGTTGATGAAATTGGCGATGCGGCCGAGGAATAATCCGATCGGCGCCACGGCCGCGTTCACGTCGCCGAGCGACAGGATCGGAATGCCGCGGCGGAGTGCAAACAGCACGATGGCCAGCACGCAGCCGGTTACGCCGCCGTGGAACGACATGCCGCCATTCCAGAGCTGGACGATTTCAAGCGGATCGGCGGTGAAATGCGCAAGATTATAGAACAGCACATAACCAATACGGCCGCCGAGAATAATGCCGAGCGTGATCCAGATGACGAAGTCGTCGAAATCGGTCACGGTCAGAGGGGCAGGGCCGCCCCACAGCTTTTGCGACGAAATAATTGCGCGTGCATAAAACCAGCCGCCGATAATGCCGACGATATAGGCCAGCGCGTACCAGCGCACCGCAAACGGGCCGATGGCAATCAGGACCGGATTGATCGCGGGAAATGGAATGACTGGGAGAACCAGCATCGAGTTTTCCTGAATCCTTTCTAATTTGCGCTGCGCGTCGTTTTATTGCGGTCATTCGTACGGTCAGGGTCGAAACTCATTATTTCCGCGAGCCGCGTTGCGATTTTCGCTGCGACCCGAAGGGACGCGGGCCTTTCGGTCGCTGGCGTCGTTGCTCGTCGCTCATGATCGGATAGGGCATATCGCTCCTCTCGCCTAGCCAGCGGCCGAAATTCCCGGCGTCGCGGCCGTGTAAATAATGAGTTTTGACCCTCATTTGCGGCTGAGCTGCCTGCGCGCGCTTATTAAGCTCCTTGCCTCGCGCCCCTTGCGGCTCGGCTGCACCATTGCCATTGTTTCTAAGCGGGGCAGGCTCAGGTAGCAATTAAAGGCCGCGGAGGCGAGCATGGTGCAGACGACGAATCGGTTTTTCGATGAAGTTGCCCGGCTGATGAACGATGCCGCCGGTGTTGCGCAGGGCGTCCGCCGTGAATTCGAGACGCTGTTCCGCAACCAGGCCGATCGCTTTCTGCGCGATCTCGACGTGGTCAAGCGCGAGGAGTTCGAGGCTGTCAAGGAAATGGCGCGGATCGCGCGCGAAGACAGCGAAGCGCTCAAGGCGCGTCTTGCGGCGCTCGAAGCGAGGCTTTCGCAAATGACGCCCATGACCGGGCCGGCGGCAGAGCCCGCACCGGCGCCAAGCCCCAATATCGATAGGCCCGCTCTCTAGTGCATAGCGCCGGCCGCTATTGGCCTGCCGAGAACCGCGACGCCTTGAACCGCGACGCCTTGGGCGTTGCGGCATTTCCTTGTTTTCCGCAAAGCGCGCCGTTATAAGCGCGGCCATCCGCGGCATCACCGGCACCCCTGGAGGCTGACGCGGAATTTCCTTTGCATTACAAGGCTTAACACGAGGATATACGATGGCGACCGTCAATCAGATCAAGGCGGCGACACGCTCGCGGGCAGGCAAGGGGGCCGCCCGGGCCGAGCGTCGCGCTGGCCGCGTACCCGGAATCATCTATGGCGACGGCAAGCCGCCGCTGTCGATTTCGCTCGACTATGCCGATCTGCGCCAACGCATTTATGCCGGCCGCTTCCTCACGACCATCCATGAGGTTGAGGTGGACGGCGTGAAGCACCGCGTCATCCCGCGTGATTTCCAGCTCGATCCGGTGCGCGATGTACCGCTGCATGTGGATTTCATGCGGCTGGGCGAGGGCGCCACCATCCGGGTCAACATCCCGATCCATGTGCGCGGCGCCGATCAGTCGCCCGGCGTCAAGCGCGGCGGCACCGTCAGCATTGTTACGCACACCGTCGAAGTGCGTTGCCTGGCCGACGCGATCCCGAGCGGCATCGAAGTGGATGTCGGCGGGCTCGATATCAATCATTCGAAGCATCTGAGCGATATCACGCTGCCGGAAGGCGTGCGCGCGGTCGCCGGCCGCGACATCACGCTTGTGACCGTGGTGCCGCCGTCCGGATACGCCGAAGAAATGAAGGCGGCCGCCGAAGCCGCCGCCGCTGCGGCCGCCGCTGCTGCCGCGGCTGCGGCAGCAGGTGTGCCGGCCGAAGGTGCAGCGCCCGGCGCTGCTCCGGGTGCGGCCCCTGGCACCGCTCCGGGCGCGGCGCCCGCCGCAGCGCCCGCCGCTGCGCCCGAGAAGAAGTGAGGTCGTCCGGCATAGGATGAATGTTCATGTTGCTCCTGGTCGGACTCGGCAATCCGGGAGCGCGCTATGCCGGCACCCGGCACAATATTGGCTTTATGGCCGTTCAGGAAATCGCGAAGCGTCACGGTATTGGCCCGTGGCGCCCGCATTTTCAGGAGCTTGCGCTTGCCTGTAACGGGTCGATCGACGGTACGGATGTTTTATTGTTACTCCCAGGGACGTTCATGAATGAATCGGGTCGGGCGGTAGCCGCAGCAGTGAAATCACACCGGCTTTCGTTAGGAGACATTATTGTCTTTCACGATGACATAGAGCGCCGGCCCGCCAACGTTAAAGTCAAGATCAATGGAGGCGACCGCGGTCACAACGGTCTCCGCTCAATTAGCGCTTATGTGGGGAAGGAATATCGCCGAGTACAAATCGGTGTGGGCCGCCCAGAAGAAAAGTATCTAGTTGAGTTTTACGTGCTGAGTAAATTCATTGAACCAGAACGACGCTTGTTCAGTATGCTAATTAAAATTCTGGCTGACAGAATTAATCTCCTCGTACGTGGAGAAGATACATTTTTTGAGCGCGAAGTTGCGTCTGCCACAAAGCAATTTGGTGACTGGCCGCACTAAATGAACGGGTCACGACCAGTCAATTAGCAATGAAATAATCTCATGGGCTTCAAATGCGGCATCGTCGGCTTGCCGAATGTAGGTAAGTCAACGCTCTTCAACGCGCTGACCGAGACTGCGGCGGCGCAAGCGGCGAACTATCCATTTTGCACGATCGAGCCGAATGTCGGCGAAGTCGCCGTGCCGGATCCGCGGCTCGAAACATTGGCCGCTCTGGCGAAATCCGCTGCGATCGTGCCGACGCGGCTGACCTTCGTCGATATTGCCGGTCTTGTGCGCGGCGCTTCGAAAGGCGAGGGGCTCGGCAATCAGTTCCTCGCCAATATCCGCGAAGTCGATGCGATCGCGCATGTTGTGCGCTGCTTCGAAGACACCGACGTGACCCATGTCGAAGGCCGTATCGATCCGATCGCCGACATCGAGACCGTGGAAACCGAGCTGATGCTGGCGGATCTCGAAAGCCTGGAACGGCGTAGCGAGGGGCTCGAACGCAAGTCGCGTGGCACCGACAAAGAGGCGGCCGAAGCGCGCCACACCCTCGATCTGATCGAGCGCACGCTGACCTTGCTGCGCGACGGCAAGCCGGCGCGCCTGACGCCGCGCAAACCCGAGGAGGAGAAGCCGTTCCATATGCTGACGCTATTGACGGCGCTGCCGGTGCTCTATGTCTGCAATGTGGACGAGGATGCCGCGGCGACCGGCAATGAATTTTCCCGGAAAGTGCAGGCGCGCGCGCACGCGGAGGGCGCAGGCGTTGTGGTCATTTCCGCCAAGATCGAAGCCGAGATCGCGGTTTTGTCGCACCACGACCGCGACGATTATCTCGTCTCGATCGGCCTGCAACAGGCGGGGCTCGATCGGCTCATTGCCGCCGGCTATGCGCTCCTCGACCTGGTGACCTTTTTCACCGCCGGCCCGAAGGAGACGCGCGCCTGGACGATCACGCGCGGCACCAAGGCGCCGGCGGCCGCGGGCGTCATCCATAGCGATTTCGAGCGCGGCTTCATCCGCGCCGAGACTATTTTATATGACGACTATGTCGCTTGCGGCGGCGAGGCCGGCGCGCGCGACGCCGGCAAGATGCGGCTCGAGGGCAAGGATTACGTCGTGGTGGACGGCGACGTCATGCACTTTCGATTCAGCACATAGCGTAGGGTGGGCAAAATCGTCTTCTATTTGTTCCGCGTCGGCATCGCGCGTGAACGATTTTGCCCACGCGTCACGCGCATTTGCCGGCACGATGCCCACCCTACGCTTGCTAAGAAACGAATAGCGGGCCCACCTCGGACATAGCGCGACTTCCGATTTGAGCCAAAAGCAGCCTCATGCACTGCAGCAATCAATGCTAGGCTTAGGATAGGTATTGTCTAATTTTTGCCAGCAGTTGACTTAGAGCAGTTGACTTGGACATTGCAGACCAGTGGCGCGCCATTAGGCGCGATCAAGTGAATATGATGTGAATATGATGTGGACTTGGATGTCTGGATAATCGTTGATGGAAAAAATCTTTGGCGCCGTCTTACTGAGCGTCCTTGGGTTCGCCGTCTTCCCGTCCCAAGCAGAGGTGGCCTATCCCGCGAGTGGAGCAGCACCGGCGGCAAGCGGTTATGACCCCGTGCAGCGCTGCCTAGATCTGGTTCAATTGAATGTCGCCGGAAAAATCGCTCCCGCGCTTCCAGTGACGTCACATCCTGTTCAAAGTCCTCCGAAAGATCTTCCACTTCGGTGTCTGGCTGGGAATCTGGAGGAAATCAAAAGCGCTTTAAAGAATCAAATCGCAAATTGCGAAAGAAAATCGGCCAAGGAGAAAGCCCAAACGTTCCAGTTCGGCTGCCGAATGGTGAAAAACGAGGACTATTGTCTGAACGCCAACACGGAGATGCTGAAAATCGTCAGCCAGCCGAATATGGATTACGCCACCTTCGTGAACCGGGCAGCGCGGGAGTTTGACTGGTACGAGAGCAACGGCCGCCAGGGTAACGACGGGAAATTTAAGACGGGAACGACACGGTTTACTGGGTACTATAGTCCAACGGCGGTTGATGCGTCCGCTGTCCAGTCGGATGTGTACCCGTACCCGATCTATGCGGCGCCCGAAGGTCTGACGTATTTCGAAAATCCTAAGCCGGAGTTGGGGCAGGGCTGCGGAGTAGACGCGGTCACCAAAGTTCCAATCCATTGGTGCATTGACAATAAAAACAGCACCTTCTCCGCACTTCCCACCCGCGAACAGATGGCTCAGGGCGCCTTGGATGGGAAAATTCGGAAGATCGCTTATTTCCGAAGTCTTTATGACGTTTCTAATTTTATGCTGGAAGGTGCCGGAAGCGTGAACTTGAGACAGAAGGACGGCTCCATAGAAAGCGTGGTTTTGAATTTCGCCGGAACGAACGGTAGGCCCAATAACCTGATCGGTGACGTTCTGAAGTGCGAGAATAAAAAAATAAAAGGCTCTATGGCCGCTTACTACGCCCGTTATCCCGACGAGGCCTATCGGGACACCGTCCATTACAATCCATCAACTGTCTTTTACCAACCGGGAGTCAGTTACGAAGGCGTGGATCATATCCCAGTCACGCCGAACGCCTCGATCGCTACGGATCCAACTTCAATTCCCACCGGCACCATCACCTTGCTCAATGTACCCGCGGCGAGCGCGTGTTCTTCGATGGCGGTCGCGCAAGACATCGGCGGACGAATCAAAGGCCCTCATATCGATAGATATACAGGAGCGGGCTCCCCCGCCGGGGCAAGGGCCAATGCTTTTAACAATTCCGGATTTGTTTTTATGGCGGTTCCCAAGGGGACCGGGAGTCCGGTCTCAGATTGCGTATCAAAAACCGCCAATTGACGGGTAAGATCAGAGCGACAAATGGATCATAGGCCATTGTCGCCAGCGGACTAACGACGCTTGCGAGCTTTCTATTTTGCCTGAAGGTCGTTGGTGATCGTCTTTTTTCCCGTTATGCAGGCCAGCAGCTCATCGCCGTCGATTTTGTGCCCGCCTTCGTCTCTGATCGACACGTTTACCAATCCCGTCTCATACATCTGGCGTGCTTTGCTAAGCGCCTCATGCACGTCGTTTGCTGTTTCCGACACGGGGCCTATGGCGAGGCCGAGAGTATCGCTGGTGACGGTGTATGCCATATCGCGTTACGCCAATCTCTTTGCGATCGTTTCACCTTTTATCCACCGTCAACATGTCAGCACGTAAGATTGGCAAGCGAAGGGCTCGCTATCTGCTTATCATCCAGAGGCGGACATTCAGTTCACGTTTGTCTTTGTCCGAGATGTGCCCAAGAGCAGACATTACCTTTTCTAACTGGTTGCGTGCCATTTTTGCAACACCCGCAATTTTTTCAATGGCGGCCCAATTAAGGCGCATATCGCCTGATTGAATACGATTGAATACGAGGTGCTCAACAAGTCAGGGGGATCGTTATGACTCTCAGTAGCTTGAGCCCAATGCAGCATGCCGCGCCAAGAGTAATTTTTGATACCAATAGATTACGCACACTCATTGCAGAGTATACAGGCGTTAATGCCGAACGAGTTACAGATGAAGCGCACTTTGGTGACGATCTCGGCCTGGATCGGCTTGATCGCCTCGAATTGATGATACTGATCGAGGATGAATTTGCCGACATTGAGATTTCGGAAAACGATGCCAATCAGATCGAAGTCGTCGGCGATCTCATTCGCATATTGGAATCACCTGCGGGGGGCCTTGGTGGCGCGCAGGTGTCATGATTTAGATCGAACAACTTTACGAGTGGCGGAACGGGGATCAGTCACGACAATGCGTTCGTTTGTTTTTTTAATCATCGCCTTGATGCTCGGCGGCTGCATGCAGGAGACACTTGCGCCCGTGACTCAGGCCGGCTGGAGCGCGCGCGACAGGCAATTGATGTCTAATCTGCCCTACGCGCAGGCGACAATTCCGGAGGAGTTTCGCCGGCACATCGTCAGCTACACGCGTAAGGAAGTCCCCGGCACCATCGTCGTCGATAGTAGCAACAAGTTTCTATATTACGTGCTGCCTAAGGGCCAAGCGATCCGCTACGGCATCACTGTCGGCGAAGACGCGCAAGCCTGGACTGGCATGGCCACGGTCGGCCGCAAGGAAGAGTGGCCGTCGTGGACACCGACCGCCGGCGAACACGCGCGACTTGGGCCCATCCCGGCCTTCGTGACCGGCGGGCCACAAAATCCGATGGGTGCGCGCGGGCTATATCTGTACTCCAGTGGCAAGGACACGCAGTACCGGATCCATGGCACCAACCAGCCGGAATATATTGGCCAAGCTATCTCTTCGGGCTGCATCCGCATGACCAACGAGGACGTGATTGACCTCTACAATCGCGTAAAGATCGGCACAATTGTTGTTGTCCTCGCGCCAACGAAGCCTTACTTGCCATTCGGCCCCCACGCCTAGGCGATGCGATCCCGGGCGCTTCTTGGCCGGCTTGTTCTCACGCGACCTGCTGGACTTCGGCTTCGCAGCGACGACTGTGTCAATCGGCTGGCTGGGGCTTTGTTGTCGGCGTGGTAGTCGATTCATTCGTTGCTGAATCCGAGCCGCGTTCTCGCATTGTAGAATCGGGCGAGGCGACTTGCGTCTACGAGGCGGGCTTCGACCCGAATAAGCCGCCAAAAAATTTACTCGTCAACGAACTATCGTTGTCGGCCCAGGGGACGGGCGGCAGTTGCGGCAGTTGCGATCCATTCGGTAGCACCATCGCAAGCGGTATTATTCTCCCCGGAAACCGTGCGAGGAAAACCGTGTTCATTCCGCCGTCGAGGCCGCTGTAGATAGGTGCGACTGACACGTTCTCTGCTACAAATTGCGCATATTCGAGCTCGTCGGCGTGTTGTTTCTCCAGCGCCCTCCGAGCGATTTTCGGATTGACGACAAAGGCGGGACATTTACCGGTCGGATCGAACACAAGAGGCTTCGACGAATTCGGGAGCTGGTACGCATCGAACACGTAACGGCGATCGCACACATCTACTTTGGGTTCGAGACGCGTTGCCTCGAAATGATCATTGCCGATCTTGAGCATCTTCCAGAAGTCCATGTTCGGATTGGTTCGATGCCGCGCCAGGTTCGCCGGCGTCAAACGGAACGGATAGGCCTGGATCTGGAATGACGGCTGGCCGCCGACCAGTGAGTCGCGCACCAGCGAATAGATCTCGCCCATCTGTTCGTCGGTCATGGCATAGCAGCCGCTCGACCAGCAGTCGCCGTGGATCATCAGAAAGGTGCCGTCGCGATCGTTTGCCTTATCGAAGCTGTTGGGAAAACCGATGTTGATCGCAAGATAGTAGTTGGAATTCGGATTCATCAACTCGGGCGTGATTCTATAGAACCCCTCCGGAGCCTGACGGTCGCCCTCATGCAACTTTGGCCCAAGATCGCCAGACCACCGACAGATCGGATAGACCTTGAGGATCTGGAAATGGCCGGTGGTGTCCTGCTTCCAGACTTCGAGTTCCGATTCTTCCTTGAAAATGCGCACGAGAATCGGTGAATTTTTCGACATGTTCTTTTGTTGGAACAGCGAGAGCAGCTCGTGCGAGACTTCCTGTGTTGCCTTGGTCGGCAACTGACTGCCGTCTTCGCCAAGGCACCGGAGCGGCGTCACGACGCCGGCAAGAGCCGCCGTTAGCGCAAGCACGCGGACCACCGTAGCGCGGATCAATGCTACCCCCGACCGTGGGACCTTTTTCGACTCATTACCTTAAGAGGTGGCGTTCGCAAGGCCATTAACGCCAGGATTCCCCGCAAATGATGTCAAACGTCTGTCAATCCGGACAGATTCAGAGCCGATTCTTCAGATCGGTTCACCGCTTATCCACCGTCAACACGTCAAGCACTCGATATAACTCGCGGTGATCCGCGGCGCGGCTTGTTTGTGGCGAAACCGTCGCTCTTATCCGGCACTTCGTTTCAGTCGGCGTATCAATGGTGCCGGGGATTCCGCAAATATCTTCTATGGAGTTGATGTCTTTAACCGGTAAAAAATTCAGATCGCATTGACCAAGGGTGATGCCATCTTCCCGCGTATTGGTAAGATCTCCGCTGCAGGTCAATCGAAGTCCCGAAGCGGCACTACATTCGACAATCGTGCCGCCTGTTACCAACACCGTAACGATACCGATTAGCGCCTGCTTCGCCATGTCCTTGGCCATGTCGATCTTGGCCATCTCGATTTATGCCATGTCGATCTAGTTTGGCTGCTCGAAGCCACGGTTAGCAAAAGGCGCACACCTTTCAATTCAAATGGGCGCGAGGCATGGAGAAGCTGATTTCCGTTTTGCCCCTGAAAGGGGAAATCGGCACGCCTGACCGTTTGGACTTTATCTGCTCCGCATCGTCCAACCCGCGCCGGGCTTGGACACGTTTTGCCATCCACGCATGGGATGCCGCAGCTGCGTCGAATGCGACTGGACGGCAGAGGATGTTGTTGATCGCGTTCTGACCTTGGCCTCGGCGGGTGGCGCCGGCTTCTGCGGGGGCAGTGGCATTCGCGCCCCAGCTGCCACGGGATCGAGGTCGCGAGGGACCAGCATCGCGAAATTGCCGGGATGATGGACGTGACTGGCGAGTTGCCCGGCATGATCTCCAGCTCCCCAAAAGATATCGGCGCGGGCTGGGCCGACAATGGCCGAGCCGGTGTCCTGAGCGATCATCAAATGGTCAAAGTGGCTGCCCCGTTTGTCATCGGTGAGAGGCAAGTCGGCGTCGATGAAAAACGGCGTGCCGTAGACATGTAACGCATTATCGACGGCAATAGAGCGCTCTGCTGTCAGCGGTATGCCTTGGGCGCCAATCGCCTCATGCTCACGCGGCGTCTCTTGGAGGCCAACCGGTCGCCGATCATCTGATAGTCCGACGATGCGGAAAAACATAAAGGATCGATTTTGGCGCAAGAGTTCCTCGGCGCCCTGTGGGTTAGCGTGTACCCAGTCACGAATTCGCTCGAGCGACATCTCTTCACGCGGAATGATGTTGCGCTCGACGAGAATGCGGCTGAGCGGCACGAATGGGTAGCCATTATGTCCATCGTAGTTGATGCGCAGCATGGCTCCGTCTTCGAGGCGCACGCGCGCTGATCCCTGGATCTGGATAGTGAGAGCATCCGACTGATTTTTGATCCAACAGATCTCGAGATGTTTGCCGTCGAGAGCGCCGTCGAGGATCTCGCCGCGATCGTAGTAAGGGACGAGCGTGCCACTGTCCGTACGCCGCAATGATTGTCCCCTGTTGGGAAAGCCGGGACCGGCACTGCGGGGCGGCGGCACCAGATCTAGCGGGCGGCGATAGATCGGTACCTTGAAAATTCCGGTGGGGAAGCGTGAGCCGTCGACGATCGGTTCGTAATAGCCGGTCAACAGGCCAGCACTATCGCCCAGCTTGGTTATGCGCAGCGGACGAAAATTGCGTTCCAAGAACAGCCGCGCCTGTTCGCCTGTCAGTCGGCCTGCAGCAAGCGCCCGACGACAGACCTCTATAAGCGCTGGATACATCGGACGCTTTTCGCCCTCGCTGAGGCTGCTTCGCAGCAGAGGGCGGCAGCTCGCTAAAAAGGTAGCAAACGCGGCGGCGTGGTCATCCGCTGACCATCCCTTCAACGCATTCCATTCAATCGGCTCGAGGGCGGCGTCGGGGAGACGAAGCGGTTCGGGTTGTGCTGCCGACGGTCCGAATATCGCAGGTGGGAAAGCGGCGAATTGGGTTTTCTGTTCCACGCGCGCCGCAGCATGAGCCGACAGTCCGACCAGCTGCGCAACAATTCCGACAATCAGGACGAATGTAGCTGCGATCGCGATCCGATCGCGATCAATTTTGAATGGGCAACTGCCGCTAACTTTGGACATCGCCAGTCCGCGTGTCTGCCAGCGGATGAATTTAGCAGGCGGAAAAGGCTAATTTTGTGATCAGAGCTGGGGCATCAGCCGTTAACTGCAGTGCTAGACCATCGGACGGAATGTCTGTTCCCGTCAAAGCAGACATCGACCGAGCCTATTGGATGTACGCTCAGTGCGGGAAGCAGACATCAGCCGTGACCGGCCTAACTCGCTTTTTGTAAGCCCTCGATTTTGATCGTAGCTGAAGGCCTGTCCTAATTCTTGTCTTAATTCTTGGCGCGCCGTTTCCATTCCAGGAACTCAGCATAAAGCTTTTCAACGTCTTGATTTGATGGTTTGGCGCCTGCGTGCTGCGGCACGAAGTCCTTAGAGCCCGGACCTGCATATGGACCGCTCACCGCAACAGATTGCGATGGCTTGGCTGGCGCTTCGCGCGCAGTCTGCACGGCTCCCTGTTCTGAAGGACCGTTATCCGCTTGTAAGTGCCAACACTTACGCTCTTGCGGCCGATCTGTGCGATAGTACCAGTGGCTGTTCGGCGGCGCGGGAGAATCTGGAGCAGTAAGGCAATCGCCCGCGAACGCGATGTTAGCCGGCACGCCGACCCCCAAGCCCGAGGCTAAAAACGCAGAAGCGAACGCGATTGTGCGGATCGGCCGGAGTAGCGCTGACATGGTTCTCGCCTCCCCATCATGCGGCGACCATGTTCATGCGAAATTCGATTACAAAGCGATACAAATTGGGCAATCCCGCGTTGGTTTCGGCGCATTTTGCTGACGCTGTCAGCCTGGAAAAATCAGAGTGTCTCACCAGAAGAAGAGCGCGTCGTCTCGAGAAATAGGCAGAGTCGCGGTAAGCAGAGAGCAAAGACGCTTTATTCCACCTTAATGCTCGCGAATTGGATAACTTTTGCGTACTTCGCGATTTCGTCGGCAACGAACTTTTTGAAATTTGCAACCGACATTGGCATCGGTTCAACGCCTAGATTAAGCAAGCGTGACTTGAGGTTTGGATCCGTAACGCAGGCGGTGGTCGCCGCATTGAGCTTCTCGACGACCTCATCGGGCGTCCCAGTTGGTGCACAAATCCCATACCAGCCACTCGCGGCGTATCCCGGTACAAATTCCGCTATTGCGGGGATTTCTGGCGCGGCATCGGATCGCGTCGGAGTAGTAACCCCAATCGCAGTGAGTTTGCCGGCTCTGACGTCCTGGATGATCTGCGCTATCGGGGAAAATGCTATTGGAATTTGACCTCCAAGGAGATCCGTCATGTAACTGGCCTTATACGGCACCTGGACCATATCGGCGCCGGTCATCATCTTGAACAACTCGCAGGCGACATGTGGTCCGGTTCCCGGCCCAGCCGAAGCAATGTTTATCTTGCCAGGATTTGACTTCGCATATGCGATCAGCTCGGGAACTGATCTAACTGGGAATTCAGAATTGACCACGATCACGAAAGGGGTGCGGCCAATGGCGGCGACGGGTGTTAGATCGCGCGTAAAATCGAAGTTGAGATGCGTGTAGAGCGTTGCGTTGATGGCGTTGCCCGAAATAGTCAGCAGCATTGTGTAACCATCAGCTGCTGCGTGTGCGACCACTTCAGTGCCGATATTGCTCGCAGCTCCGGGTCGGTTATCCACGATGAATTGCTGGTTTAGCCGCTCTGAAAGAGCTTGGGCTATCAAACGTCCAAGTATGTCCGGCGACAGTCCTGCGGCGAACGCGACTACGATGTGAACTGGGCGAGTCGGGTAGTCGAGAGCCGAGGCGAAACGCGGCAGAGCGGTTGCCGCTGCGCTGCTCCCTGCGAAAGCGAGGAAAACTCTTCGTGAACGTTTCATCGCATTCTCCCGAATTCCCAGCCTAGGCGGGGCTAAGATTAACAGCAATACGAAGGCGACGTCAGCGGCGATGGTCAGCGCCTTGTCCGATTGGGGTCAGAAGCAGACATCCGACGTCGTCTTCGCGATGGCTGCTTTACTCCTAAAAGCAGACATCAGATCACCGCGCGGCCAAAGGTGGGAAGACTCGCCGACCGGCTGGCCGCGATGGCCCAAAGGCGAGCACAATTACCGCACCGATGGACGCCCATCGCCCAGTGGTCCCGCCTGAAGGCTGGGTATTCCGACGACCTCGGAACCGGCAGGCGCTGAACCGCGCCTGCGAAATTGCCTCGCAAAAAAAGCCCACCGAGTTCTGCCGCCCGGTGGGCCATTCGTTGCTGATGTATGGCTCAAATTACTTTTGTTTGGTGGTATCGCTCTTCATGTAAAGGTTATCACCTTTTCGCCGTGCCTCACGACGCTCGTGGCGACCCGTACGTCGCGCCTCACGCCGCTCGTGGCGACCCGTACGTCGTGCTTCACGCCGCTCGTGGCGACTTGCGCGCCGCCCCTGACGCCGTTCCATACCGGACGTTGCTGGAGCGGGCGTTAGACTGGAGCGGACGTTGCTGGAGCGGTTGGCTGTGCCTG
Organism: uncultured Alphaproteobacteria bacterium; assembly: GCA_963816295.1. Taxonomy (GTDB): domain Bacteria; phylum Pseudomonadota; class Alphaproteobacteria; order Rhizobiales; family Xanthobacteraceae; genus BOG-931. The sequence goes on from CAWFJS010000005.1 coordinate 118,780, forward strand.
AGCCTCGGCATCTGACGTCATTAGCACGGTGGTCGGGACGACAAAGCCCAACGCGGCGGTTAGTCCGAGAAGGGAAAAGGCGCCTCGACGCGAGATCATTTTTTCACTCATGTCTAATCTCCGGAGATTTTGATCCTCCCCCCGGGACACCCATTAGGGGCTCGCACACATGAACGTCCGGTGAATAAAGCGACTTTCGCATTCTCGCGCGGACGCTCATTAGTTATCCGCAAGGATAGTTTGGTGACCTTTGGTTTATTGCGGTCTTGCGCCGAACCAAACACCCGCATCCTCGTTAAATGTCGGGACGCAAAGCGTCCGCGCAGCACAAGCACGACGTGGGAGATTTGTGATGAGTAAAGCTCTCGTTCTCGGAGCAGTCGCTTTGGCGCTTTCAGCGGGTGGCGCATCGGCCCAGGTTTATGTGACGCCGGGCTACGGGTACGGCTACGCAACTCCGGCCGCTGACTTGGCGGCACCCGCCTACGGCTATGCCGCTCCGGCTTATGTGGTGCCGGCACCGGTATATGCAGCGCCGCCTGTCTACGCGGCCCCGGTTTACGCCGCGCCGCCAGTCTATGCAGCGCCGGCATACACGGCACCGCCCGTGTACGCAGCACCGCAGGTATACACGGCACCGCCAGTGACGACCGGCTACTACGCTGCCCCGGTAGTTTCGCAGCCGATATACGACTACGCGCCTGGATATGGATATGACTACACACCCAGGGCGTATTGGAACCGAGGCTATTGGGGCCGCAACGGGTATGGGTGGCGTTAAACAAACGCCGCTCACTCGCCGGTGAATAGGTCCGCGTCGCTGGTCGGAAACGGGTAGCCTGGCGGCTGGAGTGTGGCGGCCTTTCCTACCGCAACTGGTGCAGCGGGCGCCGGCACGCAATTTGTCGATCTCCGAAGCCTCGCTTGGCCGCGAGCCGCTGGCGAGCCAGTGGAATGTCGCGAGGTTGCCGGGGCTGTTGCGGTTGAGCCGCCCTTCCGTTGGAGAAACAGCGGCCTCGTTTATCGCCAGCCTCTCGGTCTCACGTAGCCGTAAGTGTAACCCGGAGTGACGGGAGGCACGGCATAGTAGTCGTAGAAGCCGCGATATGGATCGGAGTAGCCATAATAAGGGTCGGCTAAGCGATAGTACGCGGATTCGCCGGCGTGGCGGGTTTTGGTTTTTCTTGGGTGACTCCCCCGTCTAATGGGGCAACGGCGCCCTTGGGCGCCTTAACCTCTTTGCCGGTCTTCAAGTTGATGTATTTGCCATCGACCCAGTTGCAGCAGGGTCGCGCGCCATAGCTGGGAGCATTGGTTCCGATCACCGTGGCGACCGCCAGCACGCTGGCGAAGCAGAACATTCGAGCGATCGTCATGTCGCCCTCCTCAGAGCAAGACGATCCCCTCACACCCTATTCTATCGCTTTGAACGGTAGCATGCCTTGAGATCACTCGGCCACAAGGTCTTGCTGCCATCAGCGGCCAAGTTGCTCACACGCGATGAGATGCGGCGGATTGGAATATCGCTAGTGCATCCATCAATTCCTCGCGTAGTCCGCGCATAACTTTGCGCGCCCTCTCAGTGTGAATGCGAGGCGAAGGGGTGTGATTTATGAGCAACGCTCACGAAGATTTTGATCTTTTCGAAGCGCGACGCATTGACGGTATTTGGTGTTAGACCCACGATCCTCGCCGCGGCGTTCCGGCCTTTAGAAGGGGAAAAATCATGCGTCTTTATCGACTTTCTATGTGTCTTGCAGTCATCGGTTTGGCGATGGGTCTTGGCTATTCGACATCACAGGCGTTGCCCGGAGCTTGCGCGGTCGGGTTGAATGTCCACCCGGGTGCGCGGATTCTGCTCCACCACCATCCTATCGCACGGTGCACTGCCGGCGGAGCCGGCTGCAAGTGCGTCTCGTGTTATAACCTCGACGGCTCAGTCTACTCGGCTTGTTACCCCCTGGTGACGCGGATTCCAGGGTAATGACAGCGAATAGGGCAGGCGGTCTGTCGCCGCAAAAAGGCCCCTTAATGCCGAGATGATTTCGGGTCAGACCGGCGGCCTTCGTCCCAGCGCATGAGGGGGACACAAGGTGTGGGGCCTCTCCCCCACAGCCGATTCGACACCCCACCGTGCCTTCCCGGAAGATGGCACTTATGGGGATTAGGGCAAAGCCGTTGGCACTAAGACGCCGACGGCTTTGCTGTCTTAATGATGCGCGTGCCAACGAATTTTGCGCGTCGATCGGCCTACTGCTCCCAATACGTTGGGAATTCCTGAAAACTAACGCGTGCGTTCGCAGTCACTTTAGACAGTTCGATTGCAGTGTCTGCATCGCGGAGCCAATGTCGGCCAACGGTATCACGCCGCGGAGCGAACGACGGTCCTCGGCGATCGCCACTGCAAGCTCCGAGATGGACTGCCAAGCGTGTTCAACTAGCGCAGATGCTTTCTCCGGGAGCAGCACCAAGGCTCCGGGCGTCACCACGCTTGCGGTGAATTCTGTTGTTGTTGCGCCGGCGGAGACAGTCACTTTGGGGTGCGTCCGCGGTGGCAACGGTTCGATAAGAACCACCAGAACCTCGATTGTGGCACCTTCGCCGCAACGCAGCATCAGACCAGCAACGTCGTGATCGGATCGAGTTGAATCTGCAATTTTAGTGATTGAAATCGAGTCGGGGCCGCCGGCCGGATTGGGCGTGCGGGCGAGTTGCCAAGTTCCGTGCTCAGTTCCGGACTCAATAGGCTGTTGCTGAGATAGATGCACAGGCCTGCCAACACTTACCTCCTTGTAGCAGGGCATCCCCGCTGAATCTTTTTTGGTGGTTTGGCAGTGCTGGGCCTCGCTGTTCAGCTTTCCCGTTTTTCTGGCGTCCTGACAAATTGCAGAGCTTGGCGCCATCGTCCACGCGGCACAGATTGCCGCCGAACCGCCGAGAAGTGCGAGAAACCGATAGCGTTTCATTCGATCACCTCGTCCGCAGGACGTCGCGACCGAGCACTTTGGCTGTGTTAGGGCCGTGGCCAACCGGAATGCTTCCGGCCCAGCCGTCAATCAAAACTCAGCTACCGCTTTGAAGTTCCGCTCAGGCACGAGCAGCAAGCCAGCGATCCGCGCGTCGTTGGGTCAAAACGCGACACGTCGGCGCGGGTCGGCAGAGCCTGGAGGGATGGAGAGGTCGAGCGCTGGCGTCGCCGCTGACGGCGGCAAAAGGCACGTCGGTCATCCCGGTCCTAAACCAGTACAAGTGTATCGGGTGCAGTCCTGGTAAACACCCCGACACTCGGACGATGGCAGCTGGTTCAGATGACGACAGTCGCGGTAGCGTGCACGACAGCTGTTTATACATTGCTGTTTAGCCGTCTGAGCGGCCGCGAAGGTACGAGAGGCAAGATCGGCATCGCGCGCATTGAGCGTTCCAGTACTCAACGAGGAAATCACCGCGAAGAGGAGGGAGACGACGGCAAACGATCGCTTGCTGCATTTCATGGCTCAACTCCCTTTAGGTCGAAAAAGACAACGCGTTTGGAACGACGTCGCGGGTTGTCATTGAAGTATAGCGACTTGGCTGTGAGCTACCTCCGTGATCGTCCCGATGCTCGGCAATATGTCGCCTCGTAAGAAATGACGCTTGCCCTTGTGAAGGCTTTTCCCGGTAAGAAATAGGCTCCCTATACCAGCCCTATACCAATGGATAGTGGGCAAAGACCAAGAGCTAATTGAGTTTGTTAGATACCGTCGAAATAGTTAGTAGGAGGGCTGAGCGGCTACCCCATCCCCCGAACCCCTGGCCGCTCGGCTCTTAAAAAGAGGCCGCCTCCTTGGCGGCCTCTTGCGTTTCTTAAATTGGTCCCCCGCGCCGCACCCCTAATTCCCCTCATCGCGGCGGTATCCAATCCTGATCCCGAATTAGGAGCGCGCAAGGGCCGATCAGTACGTCCAGTTGAATTATTAGGGCCTGTTGCAAGCCGGCCACGGATGGCCGGCTTGCGCTCGACACGCTGAAACGAGGCGTGTGAGGAAACTACAGTCAGCCTCAGCAGGAATTGTTACCGTTTTGGCAATGTCGATTTGGGTCAAAACTTAACGTGCGCCCACCTTCGAGCGATGTCCGGTCTTAGCCCGATAACAGACGTCGGTTCGCGCGTTACGCCCGCGCTAATCGCTGGTCCAGCGCCGGACGGACATTGCTTGATTGGCTTTGCCAGGAGCCCGTCGAGCCAATTTAAAACGTCGAGGGGATTCCGCCTTGATCTCGCGAAAACGATTATCCGGTCCGATCACTGATTGCGAAATCCGCCCTGGTTTCTGATCGCGCCGAGATGCTCGTTGATGCGAAATACAATGAGCACAAACTCGGCCGCGATGCGCGACACAACGATGCCCATGCCGGCGCCGAGCACGCTGGCGATGAGAAAGATCAGGCCGACAAATGGATTATAGGCCATCGTGGTGAGCGAACTGACCACGCCTGCAAATCCGAGCAGGACGGAAATCACAACGGCCAGCCAATAAAAGACCTTGATCACAGTGGGCGTGACGAATCGCTCCCACTGGAACAGATCACCAAGGCCGAACATGAAGCCTCCCGATCGCCCACGCCCCCAGTCGGGCTCGCAGACTGCACCGTGATATTGCAGCGGTCAATCGCGGCCGATCCCACCGATAGTGGCTGCGCGCGCGTGTTTTGTTGACGGGCCCCGGTGAGATATTTAGGACCCTGATCATGGTCATGCCGAGGCTTTCCTTGGAGAAATTCGCGAGCCTAACGCCGCGACTGTCGAGCGAGCAACGGCGCGCCGCCTCGGTCGCGGGCGTCGCGCACGCGCTGCACGACGGCTATACCGACCTCATCTACATCATGTTGCCGTTGTGGCAGGCTGAATTCGGCCTGACCTATGCGGCGCTCGGGCTCCTTCGCAGCGTGTTCGTCGGCGCCATGGCCGGTCTGCAAATTCCCGCGGGCTACATGTCCGAGCGATTTGGGGCAGCGATCGTGCTGGCGCTTGGCACCGCGCTTGCCGGTATCGGTTATTGTCTGGCGGGTCTGAGCACCGCCTTCGCGATGCTGCTCGGCGCACTCCTTCTCGGCGGAATCGGCTCGAGCACGCAGCATCCGATCGCCTCGGCGCTCGTCGCCCGCGCTTTCGCCGGAGCGAGTTCGCTCAAGGCGATCGGCGCCTACAACTTCGCCGGCGATCTGGGAAAGATGACGGTGCCGGCAGTGCTGTCGCTGATGCTGCTGGTGACGCCTTGGCGTCCGGCATTGTTCATCTTGGGCAGCCTCGGCGTCGTGGTCGCCGTCGTGATCTTATTCGCCGCGCCGCGCCGCAAATCCGCTTACGCGGCGACCCGGTCGGCCTCCTACAGGGCGGAGCTCGAGCGCCAACGGCAGCCGCTGGCGTTCGCATTGTTGACCGGTATCGGCGTGATCGACAGCGCGACCCGAATGGGTTTTTTGCTGTTTTTGCCGTTCGTGCTCACGCAAAAGGGCGCGACTTTACAAACCGTCGGGCTGGCGATGACCCTTATTTTCGCCGGCGGCGCCGCCGGCAAGCTGGCCTGCGCCTTTATCGGCGCGCGGATCGGTGCGATCGGAACGGTGTGGCTGACCGAAGGTTTGACGGCGGCGGGTATTCTGGCGCTTTCCCAACTGCCGCTGCAGGCCGCGCTCTTGGTGCTGCCGCTGATCGGCGTTGCGTTAAACGGCACGTCATCGGTGCTGTATGGTTCGGTTCCCGATCTGGTCGAGCCGCAGTGGCGCACGCGCGCGCTGAGTATTTTCTACACCGGCACAATCGGCTCGGGCGCGATCGCTCCGATATTGTTTGGCCGCCTCGGCGACCTTCTCGGCGTATGGCCCGCTTTGACGCTGGTTGCCTTGTTCGTGCTGCTGACGCTGCCGATCGCGTGGCTGCTGCGGCGGCCGTTAGCGCTGACTTAAAGCGGCGCTAACACCGCCCAATTTGCGTCGTTGGAACCGTTCCCGCGCAAATTTCATCCCCTCGACGCTGAAAATCCGCCGATTGACTGGGTCCCGCGGGGCTTGCCCCGCCAAATGAGGAACGCGCCGCGACTAGCCGCGTTAGGCTTGTGGCTCGGGTTCCAAACGTTCGCCGTTGAATGGCAATCGACGGCTAATGAACGGCTAAAGGATGGAGTGGGCCAATGAGATGTCATTTTCTTATAGTGTGCTTGCTTGCGCTCGTGATTGGCGCGTCTGCGGCGCAAGCGCAGACCTGGATCGATCACTCGGCTCCCGGTGGTAGGGCCAACCAGTCGGGACGGTGATAGCCGCTCCGGCCGCGACCATCGTGCAGCCGGCCGAGACGATACAAACCATTGAGACCATACGGACGGTGCGCGCGGCGCCGCTGCCGCCGGTGCGCCGCCAAGTCGTGACGACGCGCACGATAACGCGCCGCGTGATCCAGCCGCGCCGGCTGTGGTTGCCGGAACCGTGGCTGCGGCTCCGGCCCCGCTTTATGACGCCGCTGTACCGGCCGCCGTGCCGGCGCGTGCGGGCATTTACGCGGCACCGGCCTACGACTATGCGGACACCGCGGACTATGGAGCGCCGCTTTATGACGTCGCGCCGGCGCCGGTCGTCGCCGCGCCGGTGGCAACGGCGCCGGTGATCTACCGTTACGTTTATGAGCCGGACCGCATCCTGGTGATCGATCCCACAACCAATATCGCGGTGCAGGCAATTCCGCGGTAACGACACGAGACCGCGCGCTGCCGCGAGGCGGCGTGCGGCCCTCGCAGAGCGCGTCACGGCGCGAATGGGAGAGCGGCGCAGGAGAAAGCGTATGAGAACACGCAGCGCGATTACAATCCTCGTCATGCTCGCTTTGTGCGGCGGGTTCGTCGCCGCAATCGATGCCGCCGCTCAAACCACTCCTCCAGCAGCGCCTGGTAGCGATACCGGCGTGAGCGGCGCCATCGAGCAGAAGCTCATTCTCAGTCCGGCGCAGCGAACCGCAATTTACGACCGGGTGAGCAAGGACAAGAGCAAAGTCGCGCCGAAGGATTTTTCGCCGGTGATCGGCGCCGATGTGCCGCCCATGATCGAACTTTACACGCTGCCCGACGAGGCGGTCGCCGGCGTTCCAGCGGCCAAGCTCTACAAGTACACGATGGTGGAAAACAAAGTCGTGCTGGTCGATCCGACCAAAATGCGTGTCGTCGACGTCATCGGGCCGCCGCCATCGCATTGATTGCGATCGCGCCCAATCCGCATTCGCTCCGATTTTTGCAAGTGCCTTTGCAAGTGCCGCCGTCTACGGCGCGGCGGCTTTCTTTCCCGCCTCGATGACGAAATTTGGCAACGCGTCGAGATAAGGCCCCATAAAAAAGGCTTCGCCCGAGCCTTCGCCGTAATACTGATCGTAGCCATCGATCATTGCGCGCACCGGCGTGACGCAAGACGGCATCGACGCGACGATCAGATCGCCGAGTGCAGCGGTGCCGCTTGCGCTGTAACGAGGATTGGCGAACACCGCATGCACGATGCAATCGGTGGCCGACCGCACCAGCGTTTGCGTTGCCGCGCTTTTTTCCTGCGGAGAAAAGTGCGTGAGCCCCATCGGATCGTCGAGTGGGCCGGTGGCGACGGCAACGACCATGGCCGTGCCGAATAGCGGTGCGAGGATCATTGGCTGCTTCCCTTACCCTCGCGAGCAGGCATAGCGGGCGTGCCAGCCGCCGGTCAACCCTGATCTGGCCACGGCATGACTGTGTTTTTTGCAATCACGTGATGTTATATTCAGCAATCAATGGAATGACGGAGTTTGGCCATGATATTGCCGCCGGCACTGCTTCTTGGCGTGAGCCTTGCCATTCCCGTCGTCGATAAAGTTCCATCGCTGAATGTGGAACAAGTCTGCGACGGCATCGCCCAGCAGGGCGGCGTCTCGTTCCACGATCCGAACATCGCGGTCGAGAAGAAAAATTGCCTCGACAGCGAGCACGCGATTCGCGAGGAGATCGCCAAACAATGGTCGGGCTTCTCGCCGTCCGATAAAACCGCCTGCACGAACGAGGCAACGATGGGCGGCGATTCAAGCTACACCGAGCTCTTAACCTGTCTGGAAATGGCGCGTGACGTCAGGGCGTTACACGATGAAGCGCAAAAGCCGGCGGCGCCCGCTTCTGTTCCGAAGGCGCCGCCCGGTCACGCCCAGCCCAAGCCTTAATCGCGGAATGCCTTTGGATCGCGGAAATAATGAGCTTTGACCCTAATAGCCGATCAGGATCTCGCTCACCGCCGGTTTGACCGCGCGCATCTCGGGATCTGCCGAACTGTACTCCTTGTCGGCTGCGAGAGCGGTGACGGTTTCCGCGGGCACTTTCGGATCGGCGCGCAGGCTCACTCCTGATTTGCAGCCGCCGGCCAGACTGGCCAGCGCGCCGCCATCCCAATCGCTCACGGTGGCGTTGCCGTCTTTATCGAAGCCTTTGAGCTTGAAAGCCTTGTGGTTGAGCTTCTCGAGCTGGGCGAGATTGAGCCCGAGGTGCAATCCTCCGGGCGCGATCCAATCGGATTTGCCGTTGATGACAATCAGATAAGTGTCGCTGCGCGCAGCGGGATTGGCCCACCAGACTTCGAGCCGCCGCTTCGGATCTTTCGGGTATAGCACCGATGCCGGCACCTTGGTGCCGTTGGCGTCGACGTCGGTGAAGGTGATGTTTCTGGAATCGTAGGTCATCGCCAACTTGAGATGGCTGGAATCCTTGCCGAAGGTGCCGCTGCACGTCACCGTGTGGCCGGCTACGGCCGGCGTCGGACCCGCATGCCTCATGGCTGCTGGCGCCGACGCATGCGCGGCGCTCGCCGGCTGCGACACCGCCGCCGGGACCGGCTGCTTCATCTGTGACGGCGCGAGTTGATCATCGCTGTCGAGATCGGGATTGACCTGGTTGATCTGGCGTTGCGGCGCCGCCGAGACATTATTGGCGGCCAACGCGAGTGACGCTCCAAAGCCTGCGGCCAGTGCCATTCTCAGGCAGCCGCCGAACCATCCCCCACGCATACTCGCCTCCCGTTCTGGGTGACCCAACAACTTTCAATGCTTAAGGCCCGCGCAACGGCCGGCCTCGCAGCATTGCCCCGCGCGCAGAATAGCACGATGGGGCTCGTTCGGCACCGCCCGGCCTTTGCCGCTACCTTGCCACCGACCGGAGCTTTGACCCTTTCACGGCTGTTTCCTGGCCCAAGATTCTGGCAAAACCGAAGCGAAAATCGGCAGGCTTTTCCGATTGTAAGGGGCTCGAATGCGCAAGCATCGCGTGGACGCAGGACCGGACACGGTTCACTGGGGCTTTTTTGACGCAGGGCTGAAACCGCTGATCACGATCGACCCCGGCGATGAAATCACGATGTCGACGGTCTCGGGCCCGCCCGAGGCGATGCCGAAAGCGGATAGCGGCCTGACCGTGCCGCCGGCCTTGTCGGCCATACACGCCGGCGTGCCGCAGCGGCTGGGGCCGCACATCATGACCGGCCCGATCGCCGTGCGCGGCGCCAAAGCCGGGCAGGTGCTGGAGGTGAGGATCAAGTCAATCGCGCTGCACTATGACTGGGGCTACAACGTCATCCGCCCGCTTGCCGGCGCACTGCCCGACGATTTTGCCACGACGCGCCTCATTCATATTCCGCTCGACCGCGCGCGGATGACCGGCCGGCTGCCGTGGGGCCTCGAACTGCCGCTCAAGCCGTTCTTCGGCGTCATGGTCGTGGCGCCGCCGCGCGCCTGGGGACCGGTCGGCTCGCCGCCACCGCGCCGCAACGGCGGCAATATGGACAACAAAGAGCTCGTCGCCGGTAGCACGCTGTATCTGCCGATCCACATCGATGGCGCGCTGTTCTCGGTCGGCGACGGTCACGGCGTGCAAGGCGACGGCGAAGTCTGCATCACCGCGATCGAGACCGGCCTGATCGGCAGTTTCGAATTGCACATCCGCGACGATTTCGCGCTGGAATGGCCAATGGCGGAAACGCCGACCGAGCTCATCACCATGGGCTTTGATCCCGATCTCGACGATGCGGCCGTGATCGCGCTGCGCAACATGATCAAGCTTATTTGCTCGCGCACCGGTTTGTCGCGCGAGGATGCCTACACGCTGTGCAGCCTCGCCGCCGACCTGCGCGTCACGCAAGTGGTCAACGGCTCCAAAGGCATCCACGCGGTGCTCAACAAAGCGCTGCTGGCGCATTAGAGCGAGCGTGCTCGCCTACGCCCGTGTCGTTAAGACATTCCCATTGAGAATAACCACGCGCCTCCCGCGACGAGGACGATACCAGCAAGGCGCGCGATCAGGCGGCCCATGGAAGTGACCCGCTCCAAAAAAGCGAGTAATGCGAGGAGGACGATCCAAAGCACGTTCATAACACCGCCAACGAGCAACAGCGCCATCAATGCCCAGCAGCAGCCAACACAATAGGCGCCATGGCGAAGTCCGAGCATCACGCAACCTGGCGCGTCGCGGCGATAGCCGCCATGACCCATGACGAACGCAAATGGCCTCTGGCATTGGGCAAGGCATAGGTCATTCAGTCGGGTCCATTGATAGAGGCCGGCCGCAACGAACACGAGCCCGCCGAGGACGTTGTCCGTGCTTGCCATGGTGAAATCGAGCAAAGCAGTGCGTTCGAGCGCCCATTGCATCAATGTGGCGAACAGCGCGAAGGCGACCCAAACCAGGAAATAGCCAGCGGCGAACCAAAGGGTTGCGCTGAGCGACTTGCCCTGCGCCTCGGTTTGCCGGCCCACGCGGGCATACATGAGAAACATCGGCGCCGCCGAGGGCGTCATCATGCCGACCATCATCACGGTCCACATGACGAAGACGAATGCGAACTCCATCGCCCGCCACGGCATTTCCGCCGGCATCATGAGTCCCATGCCCGACGGGATCATCCGCAACCCGGTCATGTCCATGCCGCCCATGTTCATGTCGGCGGAGAGCCGCAGCAAGTAGCCCCACGCTAAAGCGGTGAGTAAGGCGACCGCGAGCACGATGGCGACGCGATCGCGCCGGACCACGGCCGCATCGGTGGGTAGGGGATAGACAATCTCGCAACCGACACCGGATTCCCGAAGTTTCTGTGCGATAAGCGCCGCTATCGGACGCGCTGATGGTCCGGTCATTAAGTTCGCAATCCGACTGCGGCGGTCAGGCATTGGATCAGCGATGTTTCGTCGAACGGTTTGGTCAGAAAACCAAGCGCTCCGCCCTCGAGCGCGCGGTTTCGGTGTTTTTCATTCGGAAAGGCGGTGATCAAAATTATTGGGATGCAACATCCCTGCGATCGCAGCGCTTCCTGCAACTCAAGGCCGTTTAGTCCGGGCATTTGCAAGTCGGTAATCAAGCATGCCGTTTCCGCGATCACACCCAATTCCAGGAAGTGCCCTGCGGAAATGAAGGTGCGGGCTTTATAGCCTAAGAACTCGACAATGTGTGGTCTTCAGACATCTAGCGTACACGCTTACCCAAAAAGCTTGTATGCAGGTGGCCTAGTCCGCTCTTTCGCACCGATAAATGCTTGGCTTCCGATCGCGCTGTTGGATGCCACCTGCAGCCATAGGGCCAATCGATCATCGGACATTTCGCGGCAAACGGCTGAGCTTGCGGCTGAGCTTTTGACAAACTATTGATGTTCGTATCCGTTGAAGAACGAGCCATCGCGACAGCGCCAACTACCGCTGCGGTGATTCCAACCAAACCAACTGCAAATTTGTGCGTAAGCATCCCTGTCTCGTATTGCGCTTGACCAAAGCAAGCGTTCTTGCGCGACGCGACTTCCTACAGCCGATCGAGGCGGTTCGCTCAGAACAGAAATGTGATGCTGACGACTAAAATGCTGGCTGCGGCAATTATCAGAATTTCAGAGCCGTTAAAGTGCAACATGGGCACCCTCATGGTGCCCCGAACACCCTCAATAGAAGCTCTTACTAAGTAAGTAACCTTGTGAAATTGATCTGAATCAAAAACTAATCCAGCTGTACACAGCAGTTTCGTTCTGGGTCACAACCAGGCATTTAGCAGACATCAAAATTCTACTTTCGACGCCGCAGCGCCGGCAAATTCGCGTTAAGCAGTACTGATCACAACTTCGTAAATTAACCAACCTTCATAGTCTGGACTGTCAGAAGCGATGTAAAATCGGGGCCGCTCTCCCCCCACAAGAGGGCGCGGCCCCGACCAAGTCCCCATCCCCCGAACACCCCGACGAGGTTGGGGCCGACATTATCAAAGATGAATTGTGGCCCCCGGTGGGCAGCAAATTGGCATCACGCATTTTTCTGCAGGCTTGTTTCTGCAGCTCTTGGCGGCGGACCTGCGCGTGACGCAAATGGTCGACGGCGACAAGGGCATGCATGCGGCACTCGATAAGAAATATCTCGCGCGCCAAAGCGAAATGGGATTAGGTTAAATCATCATTTCGCTTAGCTTGTTGTTTGAGCATGATCTTTTCCGAAAACCGGCATCCACTTTTCGGGATCATGCTCTAGGGCGCGCTGTCGCCTTAAGTCAGCGTTTCATCCTCGAACTTGAAGCCGATTTTTTGCAAGCCTTCCAGCGCGCCCGTGCCGTAATCGTTCTCGATTTCTTTGGCGAGGCTCGGCGCATAGGAAATTGGATCGCTCTGCTCGTCGCTTTCCGGCACGATCATGACCAGGAGGCGCGCGGTCTCGTTGGAAACGTTGCGGAAACTCCGGTTCTCTCCGCGCGGCACGGAAATCATGTCGAGCGGCTCGAGCGCGAGCCTGTGTTCGCCGCGATCGCCCCAGGCAATCTCGAAGCGGCCAGAGAGGCAAAGAAAGTTCTCAACCGTGTTGAGATGACGGTGAAGACCGGGCCCATTGCCCGGCTCGCATTCGGCGATGCTGACGATGAGGTCGCGCGGGCCCTTGACCCGCGCACCGGCGCTGCGCCCCTGATAATCCGCCGGCGCCATGACGGGATAAACGCGCCGCGCTGTTATCTTTTCGACCGCGCCGGCTGGAATGCCGTGCGCCTCGAAGTTTTGGCGTTGGTAAGTCTGCAGTTTGTTGAAGCGGGCGACGCGGGCTTCCATCGCCTCGGGAGTAAGCGATTTCATTCTCACGGCGATCCTCCGTAGGCACTAGTTTGGGCATTAGTCAACTTTCCGGAACTTGTGCAGCGCGCGCAAATTATCGGGCCGCGGCTTATCCCTGTAAGTCTGCGGCCAATTGGTCCACGACACCTCGCCGACATAAAGGTCGCCGCGGCTGTCCACCGCAAGGCCATGCGGGGCCAAGAACTCGGTTGGACCAAGGCCGGGACCGAGGCGCCCAGCCGAGCAATGCGCTTACCGGTATTGTCGACGATGGTCACTCGCGGGCTGAGATTCGGCACGTTGCGGTTGACCGCCTGTGTCGATCCTAGTTCGCCGATGTAGCAGATCGGACACTTGCCGGGCGGCATGAACAAGCCGCAGGGGCGGTGAAGGTTATTCCATTGCGTCTCGTATTTGCCGTTGCCGTCGAACACTTGCACGCGATGGTTCTCGCGGTCGGCGACATAGACCCAGCCATCGGCGTCGCAGGTTATATTGTGCGCGATGTTGAACTCGCCCGGATCGGTGCCGGGCCCGCCCCAGGACAACAGCAGTTTGCCGTTCGGCGCGTATTTGTGCACGCGCGAGTTGCCGTAACCGTCGGACACATAGATGTCGCCCTGCGGCGACATTGCGGTGTGGGTGCAACGATGGAACGGCTCGCCGCTCATGTAGGGCGCCGGTTTGCCGGAAATGCCGAGCGTCAGCAGCACCTTTCCTTGCAGCGTGCATTGGCGCACGGTGTGGTCGCCATCGTCGGTCAACCAGATCGTATCGTCCGGCGCCATGAACACGCCATGGGCGCGGGGAAAAAGTCCTTCGCCAAACGAGCGGAGGAAGTTGCCGTCGCGGTCGAACACGATCATCGGGTGGTCGCCGCGATTGAAGACGTAGACATTGTCGTTCTTGTCGACGCCGACGCCGCCAATTTCTTTGAACGACCAGCCCGGCGGCAGTTTCGCCCAGTTCTCGACCGGTTCGTAGGCGTAAGCGCCGTCGCCGACGACAGTCATGCCCGAAACTTTCTTGTCCGCTGCCAGCGTGGTCATGAGCGCACCACCTAGCCGCGCCGCCAAACGCCGGCGTCTTCAAGCTCTTTCATCGCCGCGTCGGTGAATTCCGCTTTTGGGCCATCGCCGCCGATCACGAACATCAGGATCGCGTCCTCGCCAGACGGACCGGGCGTGACGTTTTCGAAGCGGCGGATCGCGCCAGGCGGAAAAGAAATCACATCGAGCGGATTGAGATCGATTGTTTCGATCTTGCCCTTTTCGTTCTCCCAGCTGCAGCGCCAGGTGCCGGTCATGGGAATGAAGGTCTCGTTGGTGTCGTGGTTGTGCATCATCGGGCCCTTGCCCGGCTTGGCGCGGCAATAACCGAGATTGAAGCCTTCGGAGATCGGAATGGCCGACAAGCGCGCGGCGTCGTCGCCGACCGGCGATGTCACCGCGCCGCCTTCGTCATTCGGCGGCTGGAAACCAATGACGTTATAGAGCGTGCGCTCGCATTGCGGCGCCTTGCTGTCGGGAAGCCCGCCATCGGAGCCTTTGAGCTCTTTAAAGCGGGCGACGCGCTTTAACATTTCGGCGCGCGAGATGCCGAATTTGGGCAGCGTTTCCATGATTCCTCCCTTATTCGTCCCTTGGCACCACCTCCGGCCGCGGGCAAGTCATGCGGCCGCGCACCAATGATAGGCCGATGCCGGAGGATGGGTAAGGCTGTTTTAGGAAAGCGCAATTCGCGCGCCACAACGCGCACGCGACGCGTCAGGGCAACGCAAGAGGCGGATCGATCTCAGCTTCGATAAGTCACACGAAGGAGTTACGTGGAACTTCGTGGGCGGGGTTCGCACACGTCATTGGCTCGGAGCCTGTCGGGTTCGTTGCGCGGCGTTTAGTACGACCTGATAGGCCTCGTGCAGGGCTGGCTTGGGCTTGGCAACATCGTCACCGACGCTGGAGAGCATGTGCATCATTTCCGCCTGCTCGTCTTTCGGTAGGCCGATCAGCTCTCCGCCATTGGCCACCCAGGCCTTGCGCTGCTCCAGATACATCTTGAGGGCCGGCGCATTGATGGCGGCCAATTCCGACAGACCGTCGCGATCTATGATCTGTTGCAAGTCCTTGGGCAACGAGTCGTACCATTTCTGACTGACTTCAAAAATTATGAAGATGGCTGGCTGATTGGTCTCGACGACGTATTTGGCGGCGTCGTGGAAGTGCATGTTGACAAAGACGCCGATGCCGGCAACTGCGCCGTCGATGGCGCCCTGTTGCAGTGCTGGGAGAACGTCGCCCAGAGTCATAGCCACCGGCGTCGCGCCCAGCCGCTCAAATGCCGTGGTTTGAAACTGCGAGGCAAAGATGCGGATCTTCTTGCCTTTGAAGTCGGCGAGGTGACGGATCGGGGTTTTCGATACAATGCAGGACGGTTGGGCGACGTAGAGTCCGACACCATGCAGGCCCTTATTGGCGCCAAGGCCAAGCATGAGTTTCAACACTGCGGGATCGGCCGCCAAGCGTTGTGCATGCTCCATAGAATCCACGAGCCCCGGCGCTGCCATCACCTCGAAGCGTTCGTCGACACCGACAAAAAACTCGGGTGGAATATTCGCCGCCTGGATGGCGCCGAACTGAGTACCCTCGATCTGCCGGGGGATAGTGCCAAGTTGGCTCGCCGGATAGACCTGAGGCTTGATGCGTCCGCCCAAATCCTTTTCGATCGCGGCCGCATAATTTTTCATGAACAGGTGCGGTGCGTCGTTGATGGTGGGTCCGCTTATTTTCATCACGTAGCTTTGGTCCTCGGCACGCGCCACCCCGAGCGTCAGTGCACCAGCCGCTGTAAGATGCAGGAATTGTCTACGAGGAAATTTCATGGCATCGCTCCATGAGCTTGAGTGTGAGTTTTGATGCTAGTTGCTTGCCTTGATGCCGGCCGCGTTGATTATCGGCCACCATTTGGCAGCCTCAGCTTTATGATAGGTCGCGAGCGCTTCTGGATTCTGCCGATCGCGCGGGAATATCACCATGCCAAGTCCGTCGAGCCGCTGCCGCACGCTCGGGTCGGCGAGCGCCGTTTGCACCGAGTTAACGAGGCGATCGACGACCGTCTTGGGCGTCCCTGCAGTCGTCCACAGGCCATGCCAGAACGACAGGCTCAATCCCGGTACGCCCAATTCAATCATTGTCGGCGTGTCCGGCGATTTGGACCAATGGTTTTCGCTCATGACCGCGTACGCTTTGAATTTGCCAGCTTGCACACTGGCAAGCGTTGACGATGCCTCGAGGCAGGTCAGGTCAATCTGGCCACCAATTAAGTCCTGCATCGCCGGTGCGGCCCCCCGATAGGGCACATACTCAAAGCGAGCGCCGATCTCCCGCGCCAGCGAAAGGCCCACGAGATGAGCGGCGCTGCCAGCGCCTACGGTCGCGAACGCCGTCGGCTGCGATCTCGTCTTCAACCAAGCGATAAGTTCGGGCGCCGTCTGCGGCGGCAGGGCATTTTTACCAAGGATCCACAGCGGCGAGGCCGCCAGCAGCGAGATCGGCTGGAGGTTCTTGCATACATCGTAATCGAGTGGGTAGATCGCGGCGGAGCCGACATGGCTCGTCCAGTTACCAATGCCGATCGTGTAGCCGTCAGGGCTGGCGTGCACGACACGACCGGTCGCAATCGTACCGCTGGCGCCACTGACGGTTTCGATGACGATGGTCTGGCCGAGAGAGTGCCCCATCGCATCGCCGAGAATGCGCGCGAGCGTATCCGTCGGGCCGCCGGGTGGAAATCCGGCCAGCATGGTGATCGGACGCGATGGATAAGTCTCCGCCCCGGCAGTAGTCGGCAACATGACTGCGCTTGCGATCAGCTCCAGAAATCGACGGCGGATAAGCCTCATGGCGTTTCTCCCACGACCCTCCGCAACGCAGAAGGTGTCCGCGAACCAATGTCGATTTATTTTAGAATCGCTCGCCTGCCGAAGGCACAACGGCTGCCTTTGACGTCACGGAACGTCGGCATGTCCCAGCTGGCAGCTCTCGACCAAGCTACACCAATTCCTAGGCTACACGTAGGGGGGCGATGTCGCAGTGGGACAATGATTAGACACTGAACTGACATCCGGCCACACCTGCTTTTTGAGTCCGCTACCAGCGGAAAAGCCGACAATCATCATGAACTATGCTGAAACCGATTTTGAAGGAAAGGCCAGGCTTAGCGCCTTGGCCGAACAGTTCGCCAGACTTGGATGGTCAGAGGGCAATAACATCCAGCTTGAGGTTCGTTGGGCTGCCGGCAAAAACGATTTGATGCTCACCTATGCAGCGCAATTAGTCAGTCGACCGGTCGACCTGATTGTTGCCAATAGCACGCCGTTGCTCACAGTCCTGAAGCAACTCACGAGTTCAATACCGATCGTATTTGTTCAAGTGGCTGATCCGATCAGCACTGGTTTCGTCACGAATTACGCTCGACCAGGCGGAAACATCACAGGCTTCACCGACTTTGATACCTCCATCGCGGGGAAATGGCTTGAGGTGCTCAAGGAGATAGCGCCATTCGTTAATCGAGTTGCAGTTCTTCTGAATCCGGAGCAGGCCAACCATCATGGCTTCCTGGATGTGATCGAGTCCGTTGCACCAGTATTCAAGGTGCAAGTTGCGGCAGCCGAAGTTCGCGATCGCACTGAGATCAAGCACGCCATAGCCACAATGGCCGGCCAACCGAACGACGGATTAATCGTCTTGCCTGGCCCGCTCAACAATACGCAAAGGGGCTCAATCATCGAATTGACCAACCGATTTCATCTGCCGGCGGTTTATCCTTTCAAATACTACGCGAAAGACGGCGGATTGCTGTATTACGGTGACAATCAGCTCGATCAATGGGGTAAAGCTGCCGGATATGTTGACCGCATCTTACGGGGCGAGAAGCCGAGTGACCTTCCAGTGCAGGCACCGACCAAGTACGAGCTGGTTATTAACCTGAAGACTGCCAGAGCGCTTGGCCTGACAATTCCGCAGACACTGCTCGCCACTGCCGACGAGGTGATCGAATGAGCAAGCTGGCGTGGCTCCTTCTCTGGCCGGGCGAGTCCTTGAGCTCACTGAAGCGAGCGCGGCAAGTGGAACATGAGCAGCTGATTAGTCGCACCCCTGTCGCCGGGGGTCAGTGACCCACCGACGAAGAAAGCGTCGTCACCAATGACGTCACCACCGAAACCGTGTCGCCCGTGCGGCATTGGCGCCAAGGTTGTCCAGCGATTGGTGTTGGGATCGTAGGCTTCGTTTTCAGGAAAGGTATGGTCGGGTGGCAGTTCGCCCCCAAGCACCAAGATCAAACCGTGATAGTTCGCGCTGGCAAGGCCACTCCGTGGCGTCGGGAGTGGCGCCCCGGAGGCCCACTTGTCGGTCGCCGGATCGTAGATGTCATGCTCGTCGATGCGTTCGATCGGGCCACGCAACCGTCCACCGATAGCATGAATTTTTCCATCGGCAGCAATGACGACCATGTGGTCACGCGCGGTCGGCAAAGGTGCCGCCTCGGTCCAGGTATGCGATTGCCGATCAAAAACCTCGTGAGCAGCAACAACGACGCCGTCGAGGCCGCGCCCGCCGATCACATGGATTTTGCCATCCACTGCCGCGGCACCAGCCGCCCCGCGCGGCACTTTCATGGGCGGAAGGACGCGCCAGGCATTGGTAGCTGCGTCGTATTCAAATGCGTCGTTGCTGGCATCCTTGTGGACGGGAGTAGCAAAGCCGCCAAACGCATAAATCTTTCCGTTAGCCACCGCGACGGCAAGATGATCTCGCGGTTCCGGTAGCGGCGCGACGGGGTGCCATTCATCGGTCGCTGGATCGTATTCGTCATGATACGAACGTGCCCTTCCGTCCAAGGATCCGCCCAGCGCGTGCAGCCTGCCATCAAGCGCAACTGCCGCCACTTCAGCGCGAACTGCCGGAAGCGGCGATTTCATCATCCAAGTTCCTAGTGGCGTTTGACTGTGAACGCTCTCAACAGCAATGAAGCTCCACATCGAAATTGCGAGCAGCACGGCAGCAGCGACTGCGGTCCTGCACTGCACTTCGGTCAATGCGAATTTTCCCACGATCCCTTGCCTGTATGTCTATGAACCGGAGCGACGCTGGTAAGGCTCAGGCAGCGCTGGGGGTGCGATAGCCGAACGCCATTGATCCCGCGCGGTTCCGGCATCGTTCGCGGCCATCATTGCCAACGCAGAGAAGTTGCCAATGCAGAGACAAGGAATCTTTCGCTGTGCCATCAGTCACAGCATTTTTTGATGGCTGTTGTTACCTTCGCCTTTGTAGGGGCCAACGCATAGGAGCGATCCCATGCGCTACATCGTATACGGATCAGCAATTTTGGCTGCCATGCTCGTCGTGACGATCGCGACTAGCCACCTGCCTCGGGTAGCGACCGCATCGAGTGACGAAACCAACGGCACAGTGGACGTGTTTAAGGTGGAAGAGGCGATTGATGCGAAGGCTCTGCCCCAACAGGAAATCCCTGACGAGGCCTATCGGTAAGGACATCAAAATCGGGCTTTGGTGGAGCCAG
>CAWFJS010000006.1:0-68048 GCA_963816295.1 uncultured Alphaproteobacteria bacterium
CGCTGCCGGTAATTGGCGCGACAAATTCCTACGCGGGCCTTATCTACGGGAACATGCGGTTGCACGCGGCGTGATGCGTGACACGGTGGAAAGCTGCATCACCTGGGACCGCTACATGGAGTTCCAAGAACACGTCAAAAAAGCAACGCTGCAGGCCATACGTGAAGCGACCGGTCGGGCGGGCTCGTGCACTGTACGATCCACCCACTGTCTATCCAGATGGACCAGCGCCGTATTTCACTTGGCATGCACTCGGCGACAAAGCAAGGTTAGCCGACCAGTTTTGGGCGATTAAATCCGCTGCATCAGAGGCCATGGTCAGTGCGGGTGGTACGATCACACACCACCATGCGCTGGGTCGGGATCACCGGAATTGGTACGACCGCCAGCGGCCTCAACTCTTTGCTGATGATTGAGAGCTCGCCAAACAACAGCTCGATCCGCATCAGGTGCTCAACCCAGGTATCCTAATCGACCATTAAAGAATGTAACCGGCGACGTTGTCAAAGTGACGCGTTATCTCCCATGGTTATCATATCCGCTAACGCAAGTGACAAGCGACCAAGTGCCCAGGTTTTACCTCGCGCAAGGCAGGTACCTCTACCCGGCAACGCTCAACGGCGTAGGGACAGCGGGTGTGGAAATGACAGCCCTGCGGTGGATTAATTGGGCTCGGTACGTCACCTTGCAGCACTCGTTTCGGCCGTTTCACACGAGGATCAGGTATTGGTACCGCCAGCAGTAACTGCTCGGTGTACGGGTGCAGAGCCCGCGTGAACAGAGTGTGTTTGTCAGTATATTCGACGATGCGCCCCGGATACATAACAGCAATTCGGTGACTGATGTACTCGACCACTGCGAGATTATGAGAGATAAATAGATAAGCGAGTCTGAGTTCGCGCTGTAAATCCGTCATCAAATTGAGCACCTGCGCCTAAATCGATACGTCAAGTGCGGAGACCGGTTCATCTCCAACAATTAGTTTTGGTCGCAGCGCGAGCGCGCGTGCGATGCCGATGCGCTGCCGCTGGCCCCCGGAAAACTGGTGCGGATAGTTGTCCATCAGCGCGCCGCGTAAGCCCACGCGGTCAAACAGAGCTGCAACTTTCTCCCGCACTGCCGGCCCGGTGACGATTTTATGCACGCGCAACGGTTCGGCTACGATATCGCCCGCGGACATGCGCGGAATGAGCGACGAAAACGGGTCCTGAAATATAATCTGCATTTCGCGTCGGTAGGGCCGCAGTTCTTTCTTGCTCAAATTGGTAATGTCCTTGCCGGAAATACGAATGCTGCCGGCAGTGGGATCGATCAGACGTGTCACTGTGCGACCAACTGTTGTTTTGCCACAGCCGGATTCGCCGACCAGGCCGAGCGTCTCGCCCGGCTAAATCGTGAAACTCACGCCGTCGACGGCGAACACCGTACCGCCGGCGCGTTGGAAGAAGCCTTTGCGGATCGGAAAATGCTTCTTGAGGTCGCGCACTTCAAGCACGGCGCGTTGGTCAGACATTGCGATCCCCGTAGAGTTCGCGCGAGCGCCAGCAGGCGGCCCAATGGCCCGGCAGACTTTCTTCGAAAGGCGGATATTTCGCGCGGCAGCGATCCTCCGCGTGCGCGCATCGTGGTGCGAACACGCAGCCAGCCGGCAAATGACCCAGCCCCGGGACTGTCCCAGGGATTTCCTGCAGTCGCTCGAGGCTATTCGTAACCTCGCCACGCATCGACGGCAGGCGCGGTATCGAGCCTATCAAACCGGCGTATAGGGATGCTGCGGTCGCGCGAACAGTGCCTCAATAGGCGCCTCCTCGACTTTGCGCCCGGCGTACATGACGATGACGCGCTGCGCCATCTCGGCCACTACGCCGAGATCGGGTGATAAGGGTCACTGCGGTGCCGAGCTCGCGCTGCAGATCCAGAATAATCTCCAAAATTTGGGCCTGGATAGTGACATCGAGCGCCGTAGTCGGTTCGTCGGCGATCAGGACCTTTGGATTGCAGGCGAGCGCCATGGCGATCATCGCTCGCTGACGCATACCACCCGAGAGCTGATGCGGATATTCGTGCGCGCGTTGTTCGGGTTCCGAGATGCGTGTCAGTCGCAGCATTTCCACTGCCTTATCCCAGGCCTGCTGACGATTGACTCTCTCATGCAAAGAAACCGCTTCCGCGATCTGGTTGCCGATTGTGAGTACCGGATTGAGCGAGGTCATCGGCTCCTGAAAGATCATCGCGATATCCTTGCCGCGCACGGCGCGCATTTGCTCCTCATCAAGAGCGAGCAGGTCCCTGCCGGCAAGCTCGACCTTTCCCTCCGCAATCCGACCAGGTGGATTGGGAACCAGCCGCATGAGAGACAGTGCGGTAATGGTCTTGCCGCAGCCCGACTCGCCGACGATCGCCAGCGTCTCGTGCGAGCCGAGCGTAAAGCTGACCCCGTCAACCGCTTTGACCGTGCCGTGGCGTAAATCAAAGTAAGTACGCAGGTCCTCGACTCTGAGCAGCGGCCCCACGGAGCCAATCTTTGCCTCGCGCTTTTCCACTACCGTCGTCGTGGCTTGGGTCATGGCTTGGGCTAGTCACGCAGTCGCGGATCGAGGATGTCGCGTAACGCATCCCCGAACAGATTCGTGCTGAACACCGCAAGGCTGATGGCAAGGCCGGGGAAGATCACGAGCCAAGGCGCCGTGCGAACATATTCGGCAGCCGATTTTGACAACATCCGACCCCAGGAGGGATGCGGCTCTGGTACGCCAAGCCCGAGAAACGACAGTGAAGCCTCGGTCAAGATCGCCGCGCCGAGCTGCGCGGTCGCAATCACGATCAGCGGTGCAAGCGTGTTCGGCAGAACGTGGCGAAGCGCGATGCGGAATTCGCTCATACCGACGCTGCGCGCGGCCTCGACGAACGGTTGCTCTCGCAGCGCTAGCGTATTGGAGCGGATGACTCGCGCGGTGTAGGGGATAAGCGGGATCGATATCGCGACGATGGTATTATCGAGCGCGGGACCGAGCGCCGCAGCCATGACGAGCGCCAACACAAGTAAGGGCACTGCCTGCAATACGTCGACAATGCGTTGAATTACCAGATCAACCCAGCCACCGAGATAGCCGGACGCCAAGCCTAATCCGATCCCAAAAACCGAGCCGAGGAACGTCGAGCCAAGACCAACCGCTAGCGAGATGCGCGCGCCGTAAATGATGCGGCTGAAAATGTCACGACCCATCTGATCGGTACCCAGGATATGGCCTGACCCAGGATGAAGCAGCCGATGTGCGGCGTCGGTAACTGTCGGGCCGTAAGCGGTGATGAAGTCGGCAAAGATCGCGCAGAACACGAACACCGCCATGATGGCCGCACCGACCAGGCCGAGCGGGTTACTGACCAGATGATAGCGAATTTTCGCCCAGATGCTCTCTGGCGGCTCGGCCTTCTCGGTAATCAGCGGGAGATCGAGGATCGACATGATGTTATTTCGGGGCTATTTCGCGTAACGAATTCGGGGGTCGAGCACTGCATAGAGCAGATCGATCAAAAAATTAATCGAGACCGCCACAACTGCGATGAACATCACCAAATTCTGCACAATGGGGTAATCGCGCCAGCGGATCGCCTCCACCAGGAAGCGGGCAACGCCGGGGATATTGAATACGGTTTCGGTGACAATCAGTCCGCCCATCAAGAAGGCGGCCTCGATGCCGATCACGGTGACCACTGGGAGCATCGCGTTGCGCAGGGCATGGCGGTAGTAGACAGACTGGTTCGGCGCGCCCTTGGCACGCGCAGTGCGAATGTAGTCTTGCCGCAGCACCTCGAGCATCGATGATCGCGTCAACCGCATGACCAGGGCGGACGAGCGGAAACCGACCGCCGCTGCCGGGATGCTAAACAGCAAGAAAGTGTTCCAAAACCCTTCCGGCGGATTGGTATAGATCGGGATGGTGCCGAAAAAGGCTACGAAGCCCATCAGGATAAGTAGCCCGAGCCAGAACGCCGGTATCGATAGGCCGCTCAAGCTGATCACCCGCAGCACATAATCAAGCGCTGTGTTCTGCCTGACGGCGCTGATTACACCTAACGGCACACCGAATATCACCGCGAAAGTAAGCGCCAATCCGGCTAGCTTGGCCGTTATCGGAATACGGGGAGCGATCTCCTGGAGCGCGGGCTTTTCCGAGACATAAGAATAGCCGAGATCGCCGTGCGCCAGCCCTCCGATCCACTGCGCGTATTGAACGACGATCGGCTGGTCGAGACCGAGTTCTTTCTCGAGTTTCGCCTTCTCGGCTACGTCGATCATGCCTGCCGCGTTGAACACAATGTCGGCAATATTCCCAGGCACCAGCCGCAGCATGACGAAGACCAGCACGGAAATGCCGAACAATGTCAGAAGCATCAACAAGAAGCGTCTGAGCAGATAGGTCCCCAGTCTGTCCTCCCATCGCTAAAAGCTAATGTCGCGCTCGATTGCGCCATCGGCCGGCGCGCTTTCATGCGCGGCTTACTTGTCGAGCCAAAGGTCGTCGTAGCGGTAACCGTTGTACGCGCTGTTGTTCATGATTGTCATGTTCTTGACGTAGGGTTTCCAGCATGTTCCCGAGCGCGCGTGCATTAGGATCGGGCGCGCAACATCCTCCTGCAGCTTCTTATCGATGTCCCACACCATCTTCTTCCGCTTCTCGACGTCGGTCTCGACCGATTGCTTGTCGAACAGCGCTTCCAGCTCCTTGTTGCAGTAGTGCGTGTAATTACGTTCGGAGCCGCAGGCGTAGTTCTCATAAAAGGCCTGATCGGGATCGTCGATGCCATTGCCGGTCAAGTTGAGACCCACGGAATAGTCGTTACGCGCGACTTTGGCGAACCACTGGCTCGATTCCACTGGATCAAGCTCGGCGTCGATATAAATCGTTTTCAATTGGTCGATCAGTACCACAGCCGGATCGCGATAGGTCGCGAGATTGCGAGTCGATACCTTGATTTTAAGCGGGTTGTTCGGGCCCGTAGCCAAGCTTGGCCATGATCGCGCGCGCCTGCTCGCGATCTTTGTTGACGTCGCCATAGCCGGGAACCGTCTTTAGGATTTCAGGCGGCATGCCCCAGACGCCTTCCGGTGGCGGCAGCAGCGTGCCTCCGGCGTCCGCCTGGCCCTGGAAGATGATGTCTATAAACGCCTTGCGGTCGAGCGCGAGCGCCATCGCTTTGCGCAGTTCGATATTGTCAAAGGGCGGATTCTCACGATTGACGATGAGATTGGTGTTTACGTTGATCGGTTTGATCTCGCAGATCGCCGTCGGATCTTGCTGCTTGATGTCTTCGATCAAGGCCGGGGTCATCTCGGTCGGAAACGTCATATCGACCTTGCCAGCGACAAAGGCGAGGACAGCCGTCGCCCGATTGCTGATAATCGTATATTCGATGCCATCCAGGTAGGGCAGACCCTTTTTCCAGTAATTTTCATTCCTCGCGAGCTTGATCAACTCGTTCTGCTTGAATTCGACGAACTTATACGGCCCGGTGCCGATAGGATGGGTGCGCATCTGCGCCGGAGTGACGTGGCAGGGGTACATCGGCGTGTAGCCGGAAGCGATCATGGCCAAGAGCGAGGGTTGGGGCCGCTTCAGGTGCAGGGCTACTTCGAAGTTGCCATTTGTTGTCACTCCAGAGATGTTGTTGAACAGATCCCGGCGCGGATTCTTTCGGAATTTATCCTGGGCTTTGTCCTGCAACAGATCGAAGGTGCATTTGACGTCGTTGGCCGTGAACGGTTTGCCGTCGTGCCAGGTAACGCCCTCGCGAAGCTTGAAGGTCAGCGTCGTGCCAGCCGAATCCCAATCCCAACTTGTTGCCAATTCGGGCACGATATCGCCCATACTGTTCTGCGGTTTGTGCTGATCATAGATGACAAGGTTATTGAACAAACCCATGGCCGGGACATTCACCGAGAATGTTGCCTCCTCATGGATTGAAAGCGACGGCGGCGTTTCCCTGTGGTAGATGTGCAGGATGCCGCCGTGCTTGGGTTCATCGGCTTGTGCAATCGTGCTGACTGCAACAGCCAGAGCGACAGTTGCCATGAGCTTCGCTATCATGAAATCCTCCCAAACACCCGGTACGTTTTCGGCTGACCGCCGCCCATGATCGTTTGGCTGTCACGCTAACCGGTGTGTTTTCTCCGATCAACCAAAAGACCAGGCCTTAGATGCGACAGCTTGCCATCGCTACCGCTTGGCATCACGATAGCTCCTTGCGAACAGCTGCAAGACCCCACGGAAAAGAATGACGGGCGACAGCGACCATATCGTCACCGAGTCGGCGGCCCGAATTTTTGCAGACCTCGCCGACCCACAGACCATTAACCGGCTCGATAACGGTGCCTGGAAGGCACCATTTTGGCAGGCACTTTCCGACGCCGGCCTGCCACTTGCTTGGGTTCCGGAACGGCTTGGCGGCGCTGGCGCTACTCTTGCCGAGGGCTTTGCCGTGCTAGGCGTTGCCGGGCGGTTCGCTGTGGCCGTTCCTCTTGCGGAGACGCTGTTGGCGGGCTGGCTGCTGACGCGCGCCGGGGTGGCAGCGCCGAATGGGTCCATGACAATTGCCCCGAGCCGACCTTCCGATCGTATCATTTTCGACAACGACGGCACGCTGAGCGGTTCCGTAATCGGGATTCCATTCGCTGCCGAGGCGCAACACATAGCTGTCTTAGCGCATGGCGAAGAGGGAGTTGTTGTTGCGCTAGTCGCTGCAAGCGACTGCACGATTTGTGAAGGGCGACTCTGGCAGGTGATCCATCAAATATCGTGCGTTTTCAGCGTGTGAAGCCTTTGCGGTATGCGCGAGCACCGCTCGGACTTGATTATACAGCCTTAATGTTGATGGGGTCGGTGAGCCGCAGCGTTCAGACTGCCGGCGCACTTGAATCGATTTTGTCGTTGAGTGTCTCTTATGCCAATGAGCGGGTCGCCTTTGAACGACCAATTGGGAAATTCCAGGCAGTCCAGCACAACCTCGCGCGGCTCGCTGGGGAAACGGCAATTGCGCTCGCCGCATCGGGCTCGGCCGCCAGTACAATTGGTCAGAGCGACAGTTTTGATGAAACAGAATTTTTCGAAGGGGCTTCGGCAAAAATCCGTTGTGCCGAAGCCGCCACCGATGGTGCTGCTATCGCGCATCAGGTCTTTGGTGCGATTGGATTCACCAAGGAGCATATCCTGCATCGCTTTACATTGCGCATACTGGCTTGGCGCGACGACTTCGGGAGCGAAAGCTATTGGGCTGCCGAGCTTGGTAGGCACGTTGCTCAGGAGGGTGCGGACGAGTTCTGGCCAATGGTTGCCTCGCGATGAGCAGGAAATTGCAATTCGATCAAATCCGCTTGCCTCCTGAATGCGATGCCTTGCGGCAAGAGGTGCGCGCGTTTCTCGCCGACGAAATCGCCCAAGGCACTTTCGATCCGCACCGGCCGGGGCACGGTGACTCGCACGATCGCACTTTCAGCAAACGTATAGGCGCTAAGGGCTGGATCGGTATGACCTGGTCAAAAAAATATGGCGGGCACGAGCGCAGCTTCCTCGAGCGTTACGTCGTGACAGAAGAATTTCGCGTGGCGAATGCGCCTGTTCGGTCACATTTCGTAGCGGACCGTCAAAGCGGTCCTATTTTACTCAAGTACGCGCCCGAGCACGTTAAGGTGAACATTCTGCCGCGCATCTGTCGAGGCGAATTGTGCTTCGTCATCGGCATGAGTGAACCAGGCTCCGGCTCGGATCTGTTTGCTGTGAAAACCAAGGCAACAAAGGTCGACAAAGGCTGGCGTATAAATGGGAGTAAGATCTGGACGAGCAATGCGCATATCGCCGATTACATGATCGCGCTGTTTCGCACCTCGCCGCCGACCAATGAGAACCGGCGTCATGGTCTCACACAATTTCTGGTGGACATGAAGACCCGTGGCATCAAGGTCAATCCGATCTATCAGATGAGCGGTCAGCACGATTTCAATGAAGTTGTGTTCGAGGATGTTTTCGTTCCCGATGATCACGTATTGGGTGAGATCGACGGCGCCTGGAAGCAGGCTACCAGCGAGCTGGCTTACGAGCGCAGCGGTCCCGAACGGTTCCTCGAAACATTCTACCTCATGCTTGAATTGATTCGTGCTGTTGGTTCCGAGCCCGACACCCGCAGCGCCGAAGGTCTGGGGCGATTGGTTGCGCAGCTCCACACATTGCGTCGCATGTCAGTCTCTGTGGCCGGCATGCTGCAGGCCGGCAAAGAGCCTGTGGTCGAGGCCGCGATCGTGAAAGACCTCGGCACTATCTGGGAACAGAACCTGCCGAATCGGGTGCGCGAGCTCACGGCATTTGTACCGCCCGAGATCGCCAATCGTGTGACGCTGGAGGAACAGCTTGCATTTGCCACGACCATCGCGCCGAAACTCACCATCCAGGGCGGCACCACTGAAATCCTGCGCGGCATCATCGCGCGCGGACTGGGCCTCAGGTAGGCTCATATGGCTGACATTGGAAAACTGCTATGGCCGCTAACAGTCGCTGTCGTCGGTGCCTCGTCCGACGTGCAAGGATTACGCGGGCGAATTCTGCAAACGATTTTGAGCCATCCCTTCGCTGGCAGGGTTTATCCGGTCAGCCGCAGCGCGACTGAAGTTCAGGGCCTAAAAGCGTATCCATCGGTCGACATTCTCCCCGAACCTGCCGACCTCGCAATTCTGATTGTTCCTGCCCAATACGTGCCAACGGAGCTTGAGCGTTGTGGACGTGCGGGTACCAAAGCGGCGATGATTCTGTCCTCCGGCTTTGCCGAGGAGGGCGAAGCGGGCGCGCGTATGCAGGACGAAATCTCCGTCATTGCGCGCCGCTATGATATGGCCGTGAGCGGCCCCAATTCAGAAGGGTTCGCAAACATCCCTGCGGCGTTCTGCCCGACGTTTAGCCCGGCTTTGGATAAGAATGCCGGTCCAATCAAACCTGCCCGGGCGCTCGGTGCAGGCCAAGTGTCGGTGATTTCGCAAAGTGGTGGGCTAGGGTTTGCTGTTTTCGATCGCGCTCGCCCGCGCAACCTCGCCTTCCAGCATGTCATCAGCACAGGCAACGAAGCTGCGCTCGAAGCGTTCGACTTTGTCGATTACATGCTCGACGAAGGTATGACTGACGTTTTTCTCCTGTTGCTTGAAGACGTGAAGTCACCGGAGAAGTTCAAGCGTGTCGCTGAAAAGGCGCTGCGCGCCGGTAAACCGATCATCGTCGGCAAGATCGGTCGATCGGAAGCAGGCGCGCGCGCGGTCGCGTCCCACACCGCGGCACTTGCCGGTTCAGAGGCGTCCTATCGCGCTGTGTTCGATCGCTATGGCTTGATAGAGGCGCGAGAGCTCGATGACATGATTGACTTCGCGGTTGGTTTCCTCGCCTGCGGGGATCGTATGCCAGCGGGCAAGCGCATCGGCATCTGTACCGCGTCTGGCGGTGCCGGCGTATGGATGGCAGATGCATGTATCGCGGCAGGTTTGGAGGTGCCGGTTCTCGACGAGGCGACGCGCAAATCAATCGACGTGCACATTCCCTCCTACGGGACATCTCAGAATCCAGTCGATTGCACCGCGCAGGGAGTTCACAAACTGGGCTACGCGACTTTCGCGCACCTGGTCGCGCAATCTCCTTTGATCGATGGAATCACGGTGGTCGTGACCGCACGGCGATCCGCCTTCCTCGAAATCGACCTGCCGAAACTTCAGAACCTAAAGAAGGATACTCGCAAACCAATATACATGTGGACTTATACTTTGCCGTCTGATCGCAGCGTGGAGATTCTCAATGCGGCGGGTTATCCCCTTTTTTCAAGCGCATTCGGCTGCGCGCGTACTATACGCGCCATGGGCGATTACCGTGCTTCACGGGAGCGGACATTAAATAAGCCGCGAACTGCGTGCACACCCCATCCGGCCTGCGAGAAGGTCCATGCGGCACTAGCAGCAAGTGCCACCGTCCTGAGCGAATACCACGCACGTTCACTACTCGAGCCATACGGCATTGGCGGAAATGCGGGCGCGCTTGCACGCTCAGCTGCAGAAGCTGAAACAACTGCAAGGGTCAGTGGCCGGACCGTGGCTTTGAAAGTCCAGTCCGCCAATATTCCACATAAGACGGAGGCTGGCGCCGTCGCATTAAATGTGCGCCCTGAGGACGTACGGGTTGCCTATGAGCGCGTGCTGGAGAATGCCAAACGGTTCGCACCGACCGCGCAGATTGAGGGCGTCCTGGTGCAGGCCATGGCGCCAGCCGGACGCGAGGTGATTGTTGGTATTAGCCGCGATGAATGTTGGGGGCCGCTGCTCATGCTTGGCCTCGGAGGTGTCATGGTGGAGGCAGTACGCGATGCGGTACTCGCGCCAGTACCACTCGATCACGAGGAAGCGCTCGCGCTAATTCACCGCCTCAAGGGCCGCGCTGTCTTTGGGCCTTATCGTGGTATGCCGCCGGCCGACACCGAGGCATTAGCCAATCTCATGGTTAAACTTTCACAATTCGCATTCGATCACGCCGACGACGTCGCTGAAGTCGATCTCAATCCCGTAATCGTGCATGCCAAGGGCGATGGTATCACCGTGGTGGACGCCTTGATCGTCAAGCGCACTGTGCAACCGGCAGAACGCCGCACCGCAGCCGAGTAAGGGGATACACGCATGAGTGATATCGGCATCGAAAAGAGCGGGCACGTGGTCGTGATCGAGATTCGTCGGCCACCCAACAATTATTTCGATATACCGTTGATCAAAGAAATTGCGGGCGCTTTCGAGAGCTTCGATGATGACATACATATTCGGGCCGTTGTATTGGCGGCCCAAGGCAAGGCTTTTTGCGCCGGCGCCAATTTCGGTGATGGTTCGACTCTCGACACGCAGGGTCGCCGTCCCAACGAACCAGGCCCGGGCGTCGCGCCACTTTACGTTGAGGGCAACCGACTGTTTCGTACCAAAAAACCAATTATCGCGGCGGTACATGGGGCCGCCGTCGGTGGTGGGCTTGGACTTGCGATGGTGGCTGATTTTCGTGTGACCTGTCCGGAGGCGCGCTTCTGCGCCAACTTCACACGCCTCGGTTTTCACCCCGGCTTCGGTCTTACGGTCACGTTGCCGGCGGTGATCGGCCAAACCAAAGCCGCCCTGATGTTTTACACCAGCCGCCGTGTAACTGGTCAGGAAGCCTACGCGATGGGCCTCGCTGATGTGCTCGTGCCGCAGCAACAAGTGCGTGATGCGGCGATCAAGCTCGCCGGCGAGATCAGCGAGAATTCCCCCCTCGGGCTTATTGCCACGCGTATGACCATGCGCGGCGATATCGCCGATCGAGTGCGCAAGGCAACCGACCATGAGTTGGAAGAGCAAACACGCCTACGTAAGACGGAAGACTTCAAGGAAGGTGTGAAAGCGGTCTTCGAGCGGCGCCTCCCGAACTTCACGGGTCATTGAGCCCACAATAGCTGACTACACGACTGATGTTTCCACGCATCGGATCGACAGCTCAGCTGGCCACGCGGGCCATTCGTTCCAGCGCGGGCGCATAGCTCATCGAGTGACAAACGAGGGGCGCGCTGGGCTTGAGCGCCTCGGTGGCGCCAATCACATGCGGCAGCTCCTCCCAAGTGACTATGATAGCTTCAGCGGCATCTCTGGCTCGCCGTGGCCGAAGCCGAACTTCAGTGCCTGCATGGCAATCACTGGCAAAATTCGGATACCGAAGTTACGGCAATTAGGTTAGGGTTGACGCCTTAGATTGCAATCGGAGAATGGTGCTTACGATGCCTGTTTCCATGTACACCGTTTCCATTCCGGTCTTCATTCAACACCTGAATGGCCTCAATACTGTTCTCGACAAGGCGGCTGCCTGGGCCACCGCACGTAACGTGAATGAGACTGATCTTTTGAACATGCGGCTATCACCCGACATGTTCAATTTGGTGCGGCAAGTAAGGGCGGCTACCGATCACGCCGCGAATGCGGCTGGGCGTTTGTCCGGCAAGGAGCTTTTGAAATTTGCCAACGACGAGACCACGATTGCTCAACTGAAAGATCGGATCGCCAAGACCATCGATTACCTTAAGAGCATCAAGCAAAGTGAGATCGACGGCACCGAGACTAAAGACATCAGCATCACCTTCCCAAGCGGGCAGACACGGCAGTTCACGGGCCAGAGCCTTCTGCTTGGCAACAGCCTGCCCAATTTCTACTTCCACGCCGCGACGGCTTACGACATCGTTCGCCAGTGCGGGGTGGAGATCGGAAAACGCGATTTTATGGGCACACCGCCGACATGACGAGCTGCTTGAATTAAAGACGTCCGATTCTGGCACAAAAACAGACATTCCAAGGCGCTCAGTTGATGTCTGCTATGAGGAGTTGACCCGACCCGGACATGAGCGGCCCAAAATTGCCGCTGTGCAAATTAGCCTCTGAACCCTATTCTGTCGGTCGCAAATGCCTGCTGTAATTCCAGCGTTGCAAGTCACGGTCGACGCAGTCTTAGGCCTTGGGGGCGGTAATGCGACGCCGCGATTTCATTACAGGAATTGCTTCAGCTCCCCTTTGGTCGCGTATTGTCGTGCACAGCGGCCGGATAATCCAGTAATCGGATATTTCAGCGGTCGTTCGTTAGATGCGGACGAGCCAATGAGGGTGGCGTTCAATCGCGGTCTCGAAGCAGCAGGTTGCGCCCGCGAACCTGGCCATACCAGGGCCAAGGTAAATCCGTTCCTATGGCAAAGCACGCTCGATACAATTAAAAAATTGCTGCACCGTCATTCGGCAAGGGGAGGATCGACATGCACCTAGTGGCACATGGAATCCGAACGCCGGCGGCCGCAGCGGCCAGCTTGGCACTGGCATTGGTATTCACCTGCGCAGCGCAAGCGCAGGACAAGACTTATGTGATGAAGCTCGGCACCGCCACTATCAATGACTCGCAGCACGAATGGTGCAGGCGCTTCGCCGCGATGGTCGAAAAGGACTCCGGCGGCCGGATCAAGGGTGAAATCTATCCGGCGAGCCAGCTGGGTCCGATTCCGCGCGAAATCGAGGGCGTGCAGTTCGGCGCGATCCAGGGCTATATCGGCCCGCCCGAATTCGCGGTCGGCGTCGACACCCGCTACGAGGTGGTATCCGCGCCCGGCTTGATCACCAACATGGCGCACGGCATCCGTGCCGCCAGCGACCCCGAACTGCAGAAGATGATGCTCAGCCTCGGCGCCGACAAAGGCCTCCATGGCGCCGCACTGTTCGTCGCGCAACCCTCATCTGTCATCGCGCGCGATCCCATCCGGCATCTTGCCGACTTCAAGGGCAAGAAGCTGCGCGTGCTCGCCGCCGACATGCAGCAGGCGATGATCAAACATCTCGGCGGCACGCCGGTGGCGATGACCCTCGGCGACGTGCTGCCGGCGTTGCAGCAGGGCGCGATCGACGGCGCTGTGGCGGCGATCACGGTCTATACGACCATGCATTATTGGGACGCCGCCAAATACGTCACCGAGGTGAACCAAACCTTCATTTTCTCGATGGCCTTCCTCAGCAAGAAATGGTTCGACGGTCTGCCCAAGGATTTGCAGACCATCGTCGACACCGACGCCGGCAAGGCCGCCGCCGAGGTCAATCCCTGGGAGGCCGATTTCTTCGAGAGGCAGCGCCAGGCCTGGGCGCAGTACGGCGAGTTGATCAGCCTGCCGGCTAACGAGCAGGCCGAGATGATGAAATCGTTGGCCGCGGTAGGCACGGAGGTGGCGAAACAGAAGCCGGATGTCGAGCAGGCTCATCAAGTCTTCGCCGCGGTGGCGCAGCGCACGAAATAGAGCGCTGGTTCGTTGCTATCGGCTGAGGTCGAACTGCGGCGGCGAAGGCGCAACGCGGCGGCTTCCATGGCGCACAATGCCTTAGTGCTCGGCGTTATCGAGAGACCGGCGCGTTTTCCAACCGGACGGCAGCGATCGGGGGTACACCGGACATCCCGCTAATACGGCAAAATTGACGCGTTGACCCCAAGCGGTCATATGCTCAATCAAAATTCCGCAGCACAGCGGGCTTAATTCTTAATCCCATTTGTGGGCTCGAATGGCACGGGATGAAAGCAGCGATGCTTGCGGAGTTGAACGATGGGCGCGAAACTTTTTGGCGCGCGCGTGAAGCGGCTCGAAGATCCGGCACTGATTGCCGGACGTGGGCGCTTTGTCGATGACGTGAAGCTGCCGGGCGTGTTGCACGCCTGCTTCGTCCGATCGCCTCACGCCCACGCTAGGCTTCGTGGCATCGATACCAAACCAGCGATGGGCATTCCTGGCGTCCACACGGTCCTGACCGCCGATGACCTGCCTGAACCGATGCGTAGCAAGCCGATGCCGATGCTGCTGCCAAATCCAGCAATCATGGTGGTGCGCACCCAAACCGTTCTGGCGCGAGACGAAGTCCATTATGTTGGCCAGCCGGTCGCGGTGGTGATTGCCGATACCCGCTACATTGCCGAGGACGCGGCCGCCTTACTCATCGTCAATTACGACCTGCTCGACGCGGTCGGCGACTGCCGCGATGCGATCAAGGACGGCGCCGCGCGTGCCCACAGCGACCTTGACTCCAACATTGTCGCAAAATTTGCGTTGGCCTATGGGGACGTCGACGCCGCCTTTACCGACGCGGCGCACGTTTTTAATGAAATGATCTGGCAACACCGTGGCGGGGGGATGGCGCTCGAGACTCGCGCCGTGCTCGCGAGCCTCGATCCGGTTTCGGATGTGCTTACGGTGTGGTCCAGCACGCAGACGCCGCATATCGGCCGCCGCATGCTCGCCGACCTCCTTGAGCGCGAGATCGAATCGATCCGCATGATCGCGCCCGATGTCGGCGGCGGCTTCGGCCCAAAGGCGATTTTCTATCCAGAGGAGGCGGTGATTCCGGCGGTAGCCCTGAAACTCGGCCGGCCGGTGAAATGGATCGAGGATCGGCATGAGAACTTCCTCTGTGCGACACAAGAGCGCGACCAATATTGGAGTGTGGCAATCGCCGTCGACGCCGATGGCAAAATCCTCGGCGTGAGAGGCCGTTTGTTGCATGACAGCGGCGCGTTTGTGCCGTGGGGAATCATCATGCCCTATATCGCCGCGGTGACGGTGCCAGGTCCCTACGTGATTCCCGCGTACCATCTCCAAACCATCGTTGTTCTCACCAACAAAGTGCCGACGACACCGGTGCGCGGCGCTGGCCGGCCGCAGGCGGTGTTCGCAATGGAACGCTTGCTTGACCGCGTGGCGCGCGAGCTGCGGCTTGATCGGGCGGAAGTACGCCGCCGCAATTTCATCAAGCCCGAGCAAATGCCTTACGAGGTTGGCCTCCTGTTCCGCGACGGAAAGCCGGTAGTCTACGACAGCGGCGATTATCCGAAGGGGCAGCAAACAGCGCTGAAGCTTGCCGGTTACGAATCATTTCGGGAGCGGCAGCGAGCGGCGCTCGATGAAGGAAGGTTCATCGGCATTGGGCTTGCCAATTACGTTGAGGGGACCGGTCTCGGTCCATTTGAGGGCGTGACCGTGCGAATATTGCCGAGCGGTAAAGTTGCGGTTGCCACCGGCGCCACCAGCCAGGGCCAGGGCACGCGCACCACGCTGGCGCAGATCGTCGCCGAACAGGTCGGCTGCCGCATCGAGGACATAGTGATGACGATCGGCGACACCTCGGCCATCGCCAATGGTGTTGGCGCTTTCGCCAGCCGTCAAGCGGTGAACGCGGGCTGCTCGGCGCTAATTGCCGGTCAAGCGGTCCGCACGCAGCTCATTGCGCTCGCGGCGCGCGCGCTTGGCGTGAGCGAAAGCGACATTGATCTCGATGACGGTCAGGCGGTCGCGACGACCGGCAATAAGCCAACGGTTCCGTTTGGCGAGTTGGCGCGACTAGCGCAAGGCATACCTGGCGTGTCGCTGCCGGCTAGACAGGCGGCGGGGCTCGAGCACACTGCCTATTACGCGCCGTCGCAGGCCACCTATTGCTCCGGCACACATGTCGCCGAGGTCGAAGTCGATCACATGACCGGCGGCGTCAAAATCTTGAAATACACCGTCGCGCACGATAGTGGGCGCGTAATCAATCCGCTTATCGTCGACGGGCAGGTGCAGGGCGGCGTCGCTCACGGCATTGGCAATGCCTTGCTCGAACGGATGCAATACGACGAGAACGCGCAGCCGCTCACGACGACGTTTGCCGATTACCTATTGCCATTAGCGACTGACGTGCCGAAGTGCGCCATCATCCATGTCGAGACTGTCAGCCCGATCAATCCGCTCGGTGTCAAAGGCGCCGGCGAGGGCGGGACGATACCGGCCCCGGCGGCAATCATTGCGGCGATCGAAGACGCCCTTGCGCCGTTCAAGGTGCATTTCGCGGAAACGCCACTTACACCGGACCGGATCGTGGCAGCGCTGCACGCGGCCGAAGTATATTAGACGTCGTTTGGGGAGTGAGCGTTCGTGCACGGATTGTAGCTCATTCCATTACCGGGAAAGTGCACTTCACTCCGCGGCCGCGTCCCGCGCGCAGGCTTGTTCTTCACCATAGAGCCGCGCCAGGATACGGCGAGCCTGGATGGCGCCGGCATCGGCGGCAATATCGATCTGCGGCGGATTTTGGATAAGATTTAAATTGCGCTGCTGCGCGGAAAACACCGCTACGTCTTCAAGGAACGCCGTCTGTATTTGTTCAAATATTTTATTGGTCGTTTCGGGATTCTTGACATCGAAATCGTGTGCCTGGCCCCAGAAATAATGCGACGTGGTCTCCGTCTCCGGCGTGATCGCATTGAGGTTTCGCATATTGATGCCGCCCACTCGCCTGCCCTCCGGAGCGCCCGTGCCGGTCGGCGTTGCGCCGACGTCGAGCCGCAGAAAGGCGGGCGGCGTGAAGTCGATGATTTGCCAGCGGTCAACATTTCCTTGGAAACCACCGACCTTCTTAAAGGTCGGTGGCGGCTCCTGATCGATGATCCAGCGGGTGACGACAACTCCGTCCGGCGTACGGGCGACTTTCACCTTGGCATGCTCGGCGAGTGCCAGATTTCCGATGGTGGTGTCGTGAACGAAAGCAAGGTGCGTCAAATCGAGCAAATTATCGACAACAAGTTGCCAGTTCGCGTCGACATGGAGATAGGCGCCTTTGGCTCCCCAGTTCGGATCGTCAAGCCAATGGAAATCCGTGATCGCAGCGGAATCGGCGAGCGTCGAATCGCCCATCCAGATCCAAATCCAGTGATGGCGTTCGACCACTGGATAGCATCTTACCTTCGCTCCTTGAGGAATTTGTTCTTGCCCCGGGATGTAAACGCAATGGCCGTCGCGTGCAAAGCGCAATCCGTGATAGAGGCATTGCAGTGTATCGCCGACAAGCTTGCCCATCGCCAGCGGCAGGTGCCGATGCGGGCAGCGGTCCTCGAAGGCCACCGGAGTTCCGTCTTCGGCCCGAAACAGAACGATCGGGTCGCCCAAGATCATGCGACCCAGTGGTTTGCGGCTGATCTCCGCATCGGTCGCGGCGACGTACCAATAATTTCGCAGGAACATGGGCGCGTCCTCCACGCGGCGCGTCGTGCGCTGCCATTTTTTTGTTTTTTCTTTGCCGAGATTATAATCCCATTTAAAATGGTCGCGCCAGCATCGTCGGATTATTTGATCGAAAGCGAGAGCACGAGGAAAATGACCGGCAATTAGTGCGAGGACATTCCAAGCCGCCTTCCTGTTCAACCCGGCAGCCGCACCATATGCCCAATATTATCTGGCCGTCTTCAAAGCCGCTGCGCCATCCCTTGGAATGGAGGTAATTGAAGCTCCGGTTTTGGCCCAAAGCGGACGTCCTGATCGCGCTAGGGGATGTCCGCTCTTGGGGGGTACAGCGGACATCGGAAGATCGAGCCGTCATGTCCGCTCAGCGGACATTCGAGCACTGGTGCGAGGCATATGCTCCGCCAAGCCTCGTAGGTTTTGCATCAAGCCGGCTTGACCCCACGAACCGCAAAAGCACGTGCCGTGAGGCGAATGGTGCCATCCGGCGCGACGGGCAATGTTGTTTGAAGGTGATTTCTCAAGCGGGCCCGGCGGTCATCGGGGAGACTCATACAAGAGCCTGGCGCCGGGCCCTGTCTGCCAAGGAACGGCGACCAGTAGTCATCAAAATTCCTGAATACGGTCAGCACA
Source organism: uncultured Alphaproteobacteria bacterium (assembly GCA_963816295.1). Classification (GTDB taxonomy): domain Bacteria; phylum Pseudomonadota; class Alphaproteobacteria; order Rhizobiales; family Xanthobacteraceae; genus BOG-931. The sequence continues at coordinate 18,226 of CAWFJS010000006.1, forward strand.
TCAATTGCCCACACCTCCGTCTGCTCTAGACCGACATCGTTCAGCAAGGAACATAAGGCCTCCGGCCGACAGAGTGGAAAACGCCGGCCCTCATCGAGTTCGCGTGCAGCCGGATCGAGCGTGACGGCCGCATCCCAGAAACGCCGGAGCAACTGCATCCCGTCGGCATAGTCCCAGACGTAGGCAGCAACGGTGCCGCCGACCCGCACCGCGCGGTGCATCTCCGCCGCTGCCCTTGCTGGGTCGGGCACGAAATTCAGAACCAAGCCGGCAACCGCGACGTCGAACTCGCTGTTGGCAACCGGTAGAGCCCGCGCGTCGCCAACCTGGAACTTCGCGCGAGAATCCTGAGTGTGGCGGCATGCATAAGCGATGAATCCCTCCGAGGGATCGACCCCTAGCACCTCGCGTGGGGTGGCCGTTGTCAGGATTGTCTGCGTGAGCGCACCGGTGCCGCAGCCAACATCGAGCCAACGCGAATTCGCAGCCAGCGCCAGCCACTCGATGAACTCGCGCGCCGCCCGCCGGCTCCAGCGTCCCACGAAAGGTTCATAGGCGTCCCCCGCTGTCCACACGTCGTGTTGCGTGGTATTTCGCACCGACATGGTGTCGCACTCCCAAGCTTGTCGCGAGCATACATCTACGATCTTGTTCCACCAATTGAAGGTCGTCACAAAACGCTAGTCGCGCCGATGCCGGACAAAGGCGAATTTAGCTTGAGCGAATTGCACGAAACGATTCGGGGCGGCCAATGCGTGCTGATCCGCCGAGCGCGGTCTGAAGACATGGCGCTATATCCGGATTTTTTACGCAATGTCAGCGCCGAGGATCTGCGACTTCGGTTTTTTGGGGGTATTACCGCGGTCAGCGCCGCGCAGATCGATAAGCTGACCGACTCCACGCACGAAATGGCTTTCATCGCGCTCGACGAAGGCACGGGTCACATGCTCGGGCTCGTGCGCTTGATTGACGAACTCGGCGAAAAGACCGCGCAATTCGCGATCTTGGTACGCTCGCGGCTCAAGGGTCACGGGCTCGGCTGGCTGCTGATGCGGCATGTCATCGATTGCGCGAAAGAAAAGGGTCTGCGGCGCGTGTATGGCGATGTGTTGGCCGAAAACACGACCATGCTGCAAATGTGCGCCGAACTCGGTTTCCACGCGGAGGACATAGGATCGAACATCAGGCGCGTTGTGCTCGATCTCGAAAATATCGGGGTCCAGTGAGCGTCAGCCTTTTGGCGCCGTTAGAAACTTTGTCAATGCCGTATACGCCGCTCTGCTGCGATCTGCACTCCTTTATGGTTGCTTATGGTACAAACAGATATCTCAGTGCGTTCAGCTGATGTCCGCTTTGAAGGGTAAAACGGACATCGGTCAGGCATTCCGAAATGTCGCTTTTTGACCCGAAGCCGACATTTGCCAACGGCTGGTTTGTTTTGTCACCCCTGCTTCGCCATGCGCTTGGGCGGCGTCTCGGGCGGCAGGGAGACCCAGGGGTGGCGTGACTCCTCCCACACCCCGATCGTCGGCGCGGGGAAATTCGGATCGGCGAAGCTGCCGATGGCAACGGCGACGTATCCAGGAAAGCCTTCGCCCTCCCAGTAGACAGTGGAGCCGCATGTCGGACAGAAATGAAAGGTCAGCGCGTTGCCGCTTTCGGCTGTCCGCATCCACGCCGTAGCCTTGCCGGCGAAGGTGACCTGCTCCCGGCGGAAGCGCGCCTGGTTGCTGATCACTGCGCCGGTGCGGCGCTGGCACTCCAGGCAGTGGCACATGGAGATGCGCGATGGTTCGCCCTCAATTGAAAGGTGAAGCTGCCCGCAACTACAGGCGGCGCGTCGGATGGTCATGGGTTGGCTCCGTGGCTGTCGATACGGGCGGAGTGTAGGGCTGGACTTCAAAACGATACACCATGAACGGCGGAATCACGCCCGCCACGCCCCCTTTTCGGGTATCGCTAATCTCTCGGTTAGAAATTAGGGCTACCCTAAGTGCTCAGGGGATTATTTGGGGAGCGGGGCCAAGCATGAAAAGATTTTTCCTCATGGCAGCAATGGTAACGGCGCTGGCGTTCTCTAGTGCTGCGACCACGCCAGCGCGTGCAGGCGGCGGAGACGTTGCGGCCGGGCTCATAGGCGGGCTCGCTGCGGGGACCATTATCGGCGCTGCGGTCACCGCCCCGCGTTACTACGGACCGCCGCCGGTGTATGTAGCGCCCGCGCCATATTGCTATTGGACGCAAGGACAGCCGGTGTGGGACCCATACCGCGGCGCGTGGGTGCACCCGGCTGTCAGAGTGTGCGAGTAGGATCATCGTCGCGCATCTGGTCGGCGATTTCAGTCGGAAACGGACAGAAGCCAATATGATTACCGGCCCAGCCTGGCCGCTGGACGGTCGCACCTTTCCCGCCGCAACTGGTGCAGCGGGCGCCGGCACGCAGTTTGTCACTTGATGCCTCCGGCCCCCACAAGATAACGGCGACCGCGCAAGCCAGCGGCGCGTGATGCTGGCAGCGCTCACATCACAGGCACACCCAGCTATTGCTCGCTGTAATTCGCCGAGCGTTGGCCGCCGTCCAAATTCACGCATGACCGAATTCGGTCGCAGGGTGGCAGGTTCGTCAAGGAACGCTATATGTTGTCGGTCATGTGCGGGCGCTCCACCTATAAGCTGACGCGGGAAGAAATCGCTCAAACTTGATGCTGGCCGATGACCGTATGACGGCAAGTAGTCGGAGGTATAACAATGAAGATGGATTTCAGGGCGATAGCAATTCTCAGTTTCCTGCTTCTGACATGCCAAAGCGTGTTAGCCGCAACCGCGAGCGGCTCCAGTGCTTTTGCCCTCGCGTCTCTCGTCGCAGTACATTCGCCGGTGTTGAGCACGGGTGACACGCTCCTAATCCGGCGGCTCTTTAACGGTCATTTTCATCAGCTTCGCGACGACACCAAGGTCATCTCTGTTGAGGCCAATGCCATCGTTTGCAGTGTAGGCAATGTCGATCTCACCGCGCATTCGTGCAAGCTGACCTTCGGTGGCAAGACCATCAATTTGGTCGGAGACAAAGCGTATGAGCTCTATGCAACGATGTCGCAAGCGGGAGTACCGTCAGAGGGTTCGGCAGGCGCGGTTCACGAAAGTTTGTCGCACCTAGTGTGTACGATCAACCCGCTAGAGATTGCGAAACGAGACGGCGGGGGTGCCGACTGTACGTTTGATGCTGCCGCGAAATCAAACCAATAGCCCTGATAAGTTGCAGGCGCGTGGCCACGACCCACTTCGAGTGTTTACTAGTCGGTCTGTAGAAGGCGAGTAACGAATAGTTTCTTTCTTGAAGATCGTTGCTCCTTGTCTGACCAAATATCTTTTATCCTGGCGAGCAGCCGGAGAGCGTTTATCGTTGCTATGAGGGACAGGGATCGTGCCAATAAGAATGAGATTGAGATTTTTGTCTTTACCGTAACCTCGAATGACTTTCCTCATGACATGCTCCTGCTCACTTTTTCATCGAATCTCGGCTCAAAACTATGGTGCCGACGTTTCCTTCATCAAAATCATCGGTGCTTAGGGGCTTTTTGTACCGCTGTGAGCTTCACTCACCGCGTCGTTCGCTGTAACTCGCCGAGCGTCGGTCGTCGTCCAAATTCGCGCATGCGGGAACTCAAACTTCAGCTGAAAAGGGCAGACAGGCAATTGGCGTCGGCCAAGGCGCACCTGCAGGCGCGGTCGATGCCGATCACGATGATGCACAAGGACGTCGTCGCGGTGAAATCCAGAATCCCAGATACGGTGAGCGCGGCCCAAAATATCACATTGCCGATGCTCGCTGGCAAATCGCCCTCCCACGCCCCTCTATGAAAGACTAGGTCCGAGCACGGGACTGGCTCCGTGATGACGGTCACAGAAATCCTTCCCCGTTCCAGGCTGTGAATTGATTCAAACCGACCGGCTCAACGGAACGGCGAGAATGTTGCCGGCGTTTCTGGATTAGGCCGGCCGGTAATGTTGCCTCAGGAACCGGCCGCGCCCGTGGCGCCAGGCCTATCGCAGGCCCCCAGCCCCGAAAGGTCGGCGCCACACCGACTCAACTCTTTGTCGTCCGTTCCTATTAAAACGCGCATGTCGTTGCGTGAGCGTACCCGCCCGAACTGGTCGCGGCCGTTACCGCGGCCCCTGAAAATCCCCAGCGTAATGACGTAAAGACGCTCGCTGATGTGCGCGAGTTGGTCGAAAGACAGTTGCCGGCCGAGTATCGGAATCGAGACACTGGGCGACACGTCGCCGATCGGCTTCACCGTGCGGCGCGCGGTGGCGACATCAACGTGCGGTGATTGCAGTGGAGCAGCGTCTGGGCTGGGGTTGCGGGTCTGCTGGGCGTGTTGTTTGGCGTCAGGAAATAGAAACCGCGCATCGCAAAAAAGAAGCCCCGCGACAACAACCGACTGGTCGCGACCTGTCCAGATCGCACAAAGCCGACTTCCTGCCCCCTTTGGGCTACTGAATCTTCACACAAATTGTCCAGGCTGTATTCGCGTTGGGGATTTAATCCCCCTTCGCAAAAAGGAGGAGGGTGCCATGAAAGCACTCGCTCTACTGACGGCAGCGGCGGTGACTCTCTTTAGCGTCGCGGCCTCTGCACAAACCTACGGAGCGCCGTACGGCAAGGGCAAAGCGCCGCCCCCGCCGCCGGTTGTTACCAAGGGCTAGTGCGATTGGGGGGACCGGCCATTGTGCCGGTCCCTTTCTTTTTGGGCCAAGCAGGTCCCACTAGATGACCTCGCCCGCCGCTTCCTGCCGCCTTGGTCCATTGATGAACAGCCCGCTTGCTTTGTCGTGCGCAACCGCAATGGACAGGCGCTCGCCTATGTATATTACGGGAATGAGCGGGGACGGCGAACGAGGATGAGTAAAGAGGGGGACATCATGAAGCGGACTGTCTGTGCGTTCGCAGTCGCGACACTGATTTGCGCGGCTACGTACGAAACGGCTCACGCCGCGCCCATTGCACCGCTAACCGGAATACGAGCAGGGTCCGATAACATTACTCTGGTTTATTCGCATCACTACCGGCACTCGTTGCCAGTAATTATCGTGCCACCCATGCGCCGTTATGGTTATCAACCTTACTGGTGGCCCCAAGGCCAGTATCATTGGTCTCCCTATGGCCTGGAACGCTGGGGGTATTGGTGTGAACCAGCCGGCGCTCATCGGCTAAGCTGCTGAGCCAAGTAGCGGCACGGCGAATTGCAGCGAATATTGCGAAGGTGCCGGAGCTATTGCGGAAGCCGTAATCAGATCAGTGAAATTGATAGTTCAGCCCGACCCCGTTGTGCTCGCGCGGCAAGCGACTGCGGGCCGCGCGCCTCAAGTTACAGTTGCGCTGAGATCGCCAAGTTGGCCCTATCCGCCGGAATTGAGAAGCCGGCCCGCGCCGCGATTTGCCAAAGCAAATCACCGGCCTCATGCTCCATGTTAGAGGGGCGCGTGTCACGGCTGATGAGCGACGGTTGGTCAATGTCCGCTTTACTGCGGTTTGCACTGCCGTTTACTAGAGACCGGCCCATCAGCGGGGAACCGCACTCCAAATCGTTCCACAAGGCCAGGAATACTGTCAAAATCGATGTCGAGCTCATACCGCGAGCATAATCGGGTAAGGGCCTGCAGCGGCGCTTTCGCAGCGCCACCGAGATCAATGAGTTCCTGGAAAAATTTTTCGAAACCAGCAGGTGAGATGATTTCTAGGATTCGAGCCGGTCTGTCACCTGTATTCCAAAATGTGTGCCATTGGTTGCTTGGCTTGAAAATGAGATCGCCGGGTTTGCCGATGATCACGTTTTCGCCGAGGAGCGCCCCAATGCTCCCTTCCAGAATGTAGAAATACTCGTCCTCGCGTGCATGCTTATGCAGCGGTGCAGCTAACGCATGAGCCGACATCGGATGCTCAACGAGCGAAAAGCGGTTGGTGGCCTCCGAGCCATCAATCCGAAATCGGGCACCGATGCTGCCTAGAAATCCTGATTTGCCGTCGTTCGGCCCAACAACTTTCGGCATATCCATTGCCACTCCTCATCCATTCGACCGGTGAAACCGCCGGGTTTTAAAGCCGCGCGCATCTGCGAGATCGCGTCTGTGCCGCGCGCATCCTCGCGTGATTAGTTGAAGGTAGGTCAAGCGGGTGACGCCTAATAAGGACTAGCGCGCCACCCGCTCACCCATCGACACTCGAACCCCACCTACGTCCTAGCGCATCGCGCCGAAGCGGGGATTGTTGGCTCGTGCCAGAGATTTGATTTTTGGAGACAGGCGAGCGGGCCGCGCGTCGGGCGGGACTGATCCTCAACATCGTTAAGCTGATCTTAGCTGCTCCCGCTCACAATCATTGGCGCGGGGACCGAGCGACGTAGCGTGCGTTGAGGAAACCTATGCGGTGCGTAAATCTGACCGATGACGAGTTGTGGCAGGCGATTGCTCATAACACGACTGTGATGTCGGCGCTTGTCTATCGGCGGATTGAATTGGACGCTGGTAACACGCGTAATGATGCCATCGATCAAGCACAGCTAATGCAATCGAATTTAGAGACTATCAGTAAGTTGGAGCGCAAATACCGCGAATACACTGACGAGCTTCGCCGTCGCTATCCCGCTCCTAGCGTAATAACCGTCACGGAAGTCGAGGAGACCCGTCAAGTCAGCCGAGCCGGACAGCGTGATTGTGCCGAGACGTGTGAGGGGAAGGGGATAATGAATGTGCTAAGGAGCCTGTGGGCTGCGGCGAGGCAGCTTCGCGATGTTCGAAGCAATCCCGCCGCGCCCATTGCGGGCCTGACTAGAACCTATCTCAAAATTGTCTGAAGAGGATAACGAGGCAGGTGAGTTGGACGAAGCCGAGGAAGTTCTGAGTGTGGAATTCCCAGCGGACGAGTATGCGGCGCTGCCATTGTATCCAGGCGAAGAAACGCTCGACGAGCCAGCGTCGCATGTAGCGGCTCAGCCGTCGTCGATCTTGCGTCGGCGGCTTGATGCGATTGGCGCGGTGTGGCGCGATCATCTCGACACCATCTCGTCGCAATTCCTCGTCGAGCGGATCGCTGTCATAGGCACGGTCGCCGATCAGGTTTTCTGGCTTGGCTTCGATCATGTAGAAGTCGAAGCACAACTGCACCAAGCGGACCTCATGGTGGTTGGCGGCATGCGTGCTGACCGAAAGCGGTAGCCCATGGCGATCCACAATTGCCATGATTTTCATGCCTTTTCCGCGCTTTGTGGTTCCGACCTCTGCCCCGCCGCCTTTCGCCATAACGAAGGTAGCGTCAATGAAGCATTCTTCTTCATCGAGTGCACCTCTGTCGCGAAGTTCGTTGGCAACATCCGTCAGCACTCGACGCAGAACTTCATCGCGGCACCAAGTCTGAAAGCGCCGATGTACGGTTTTGTAGTTCGGATAGCTCTGCGGCAGCATGTGCCACTGCGCACCGGTGTTGAGAATCCACAGCACCGCTTCAAGGACACGACGCGTGGAAACCGGCTTTCGACCAGGACGCCCATCCGGAATGTTTTCTTCCGGAAAATGATTCCGGATGCGTTCCCACTGCCCGTCCGTGAGCCGAATCATTCAACCTTTATAGCGGATCGACAGCAGCCGGTAATTTTGAGATAGGTTCTAGCTAGTTGAAGCGGCATCGCTCGTTAGGGATCAGAAGCAGCGCGAATGCTGCGGAATTCGGCTACGCGGCAGTCACCCGCCGAGTCGCACAACCTTCATACGGCATTGCTATCGCCCCTAGGTCGGGTCATCATTGCCGGTCGGAGGAATTTCGGAATTGCAGAGCGTTATCGTCCGCTCGCTGACAAAGACGTGGGGCGAAACCACCGCGGTCGATGGCGTATCCTTTGCCGTCTCGTCCGGCCAGCTCGTGGTCCTCCTGGGGCCCTCGGGCTGCGGGAAGTCGACGACTTTGCGACTTGTTGCTGGGCTTGATGAGCCGACAGCAGGCACGATCGAGATCGACGGCAAGGACGTGCGCGGGCTAACTGGTGCTGCGCGCGGCGTCGCCATGGTGTTCCAGTCCTATGCGTTGCTTCCCCATCTGTCCGCAGCCGACAACATCACTTTCGGCTTGTCGGTGCGCGGCACGCCGCGGGTAGAGATCGCGCGGCGGCTTGATAGAGTGGCAGAGCTTCTCGACTTGAAGGCGCTGCTAGGGCGCAAGCCCGGCCAGTTGTCCGGCGGCCAGCAACAGCGGGTGGCGCTTGGACGCGCCTTGATCGCCGAAGCGCCGGTGTGCTTGCTCGATGAGCCTTTGTCCAATCTCGATGCCCAGCTGCGGCAAGATTTGCGTCGTGAAATTCGTGCCCTCCAGCAGCGGCTTCGCATTACCATGATCTACGTGACGCATGATCAGACCGAAGCCATGAGCATGGCCGATCGCATCGTCCTCATGCGTGGCGGTCGGATCGAGCAAAATGGAACGCCCGGCGAGCTTTATCAGCGGCCGGAAAGCTTGTTCGTCGCACGTTTTGTCGGTGGTTCGTCGATGAATCTATTGGCGCTCGAGGACGGACCAGATGGCGCGGTGCTTGCCGGGACCGACGAACCGCTGCTCTTGTCCATGCACGGCCGTGGGCGCGTGCTCGGACTCCGGCCCGAGGACATCTCACTTGATGGCGACCAGCCGGGACAGCTTCATGGCCGTGTCGCGGCGGTCGAATATCTCGGCGCCGATGCGCTGGTGACCTGCATGGTGAGGGACCGGCCGATTGTGGTACGCAGCAGGGGCGCTTTCGCGCCGCCATGCGGCACCGCGGTCAGCCTCCGCTGGGATGCGATCGCCATGCATGTATTCGATTCCGCGGACGGACGCCGTGTCGCCACCGGTGACCCGGTGCTCCCCTCGGTTCCCGTGAAGAAGCAATCAGGGAGGGTTTGGGCATGAGCAAATTTGTCCGCATCGTCGGCGCTGCTGCTGCACTTGCCGTGTCGCTGTTTGGCAGTCCGGCCTTCGCCGCAACCGAGATCACCTTTTACTATCCGATTGCGGTAGGCGGTCCGATCACCAAGACCGTCGACAGCTATGCTGCGGCCTTCCAGAAGCAGCATCCGGACATCGTGGTGAAGCCGGTCTATACCGGCAGCTATCAGGACTCGCTCGTCAAAGCGATGACTGCAGCCAAAGCCGGTAACGCGCCGGATGTCGCCGTTCTGTTGTCGACCGACATGTTCACGCTGATCGACAACGAACTGATCGAGCCGATCGATACCATCGCTGCGTCGGCTGCCGACAAAGCTTGGCTAAAATCGTTCTATCCGGCGTTCATGCTCAACAGCCAGTCCGGCGGTCACACCTGGGGCGTTCCATTCCAACGCTCCACCATCGTCCAGTACTGGAATAAGGACGCGTTCAAAGCCGCTGGCCTCGACCCGGACAAGGCGCCGGCAAGCTGGGACGACATGGTTGCCTTCGGCAAGAAGCTGACCAAGCGCGAGGCCGCCGGACAGGTCAGCCAATGGGGCCTCGAAATTCCATCATCCGGCTTTCCCTACTGGCTGTTCCAGGCCCTCGCAACGCAGAACGATGCCATTCTTGCCAATGAGAGCGGCACCAAAGTGGAATATAACGGCGCGCGCGTGATTGAGGCGGCGCAGTTCTTCGCCGACCTCGGCCAGAAATATGAGGTCATGCCGAAAGGCATCATCGATTGGGGCACCACGCCGAAGGACTTCTTCGAAGGCAAGACCGCCATTATGTGGACCACGACCGGCAACCTGACCAATGTGCGTCAGAACGCCAAGTTCGCCTTTGGCGTTGCGCCAATGCCGTCAAAGCTGCGCGGTGGTTCACCGACTGGCGGCGGCAACATTTACATCTTCAAGAACAACGACAAGGCCAAGGAGGCCGCAGCGCTGGAATTCGCTCGCTTTCTGACTACGCCGGATATGGCGGCAGATTGGGGCATCGCGACCGGCTATGTCGCCACGCGCCCCGACGCTTGGGACACCTTCGTGGCCGAGCACTTCAACCACAACGCTACCGAATCAGTAGTTCCGCCGAATATCGATACCGTAAGAGCGTATGGCAGGCCGACGCCGATGGCACGGATGGTGGTGGGAAACAGCTCAGCCTTTACCACAGCGTTGATCGATGTGTAACCCGACACAATCATCCACGCCGCCGCGATAAGCAAGAACGCAGCGAATGGTCCCTTGACGGACTGGAAGTTGTGAGCGCGGAATCGTAAATAAACACCGCAAACGCCGAACGCGATGAGCAACCACTTCCGGCCAATGCGGTCTGAGACTGCGCCATAGGTCGGCTGCAGGATCATCGCGAAGAATGGCGAACTCAGTGTCACGAGTGTGGTTTGATCATCGGTGAGGCCGACTGAGAGTTTGAGAAATTTCTGCATATAGGTCGTATAGGTGTAGAAGGCTGCCGTGCCGCCCGCGGTCAGTCCCACCACAAGAAGAACCTCGCGCGGATACCTCATTAGCGCGCGAAGCGACGATGTCCGCTGCACTATCTGTTTAGCTGCTTCGAAGGCTTCGGTTTCGTGCAGAGTTCGCCGCATAATGAGCGCAATCAGCGCGAGGAGCGCACCTATGAAGAATGGGATACGCCAACCCCAAGCGCGGATCTCCTCGCTGGTCAGAAAGACTTTTTGCAACACGAGGAGCACAAACAGCGCGCAGATCTGTCCACCAATCAAGGTCACATATTGGAAACTGGAATAAAAGCCGCGATGGCGCTGATCGGCCATTTCCGTGAGATAGGTAGCGCTTGTTCCGTATTCACCGCCGAGACTCAGGCCCTGAATGATGCGCGCGGTTGCGAGAAGAATGGGCGCATAAATTCCGATCGACGCATAAGTCGGCGTGACCGCAATCATCAACGATCCAAAACACATCAGTAAAACTGAAAGCATCAGGGCTCCGCGCCGCCCGCGATGATCGGCTAAATATCCAAATAGCCATCCGCCCAAAGGTCGCACCAGGAAGCCGGCCGCAAACAGTAGTGCAGCATTAAGTTGCTGCACTACGGGGTCCGAATTGGGGAAGAATGCGCCCGCGAAATAAAGCGCGAACGCCGCGTAAGCGTAGAAATCGTACCACTCGACCAGGTTGCCGACCGATCCAATGAAAATGGCTCTGATGCGCCGCCGCATGTCCGCGAAATCGAGATGTTCTTCGCCGGACTCGTTAGCGAATGCTGCGGTGGTCATTGTCTGCTCCGCGCACGTCAAGCAATATCAGCTCAACAGGGTAATGTGGTCGATCCTTGTCGGACAAGACCCATAAGTCGAACAGGGACCGGCGATTGCCTCCGGTAATACTGCTATCGGAAGTAACTGAACTACTCTCGCTCACAACCTTGATGTTACGTGTGATTCACACCATATAACTCGTTGTGAGGACCGACTCCTAGGCATTTTCATGCAAACTCAATTCTTAAGGTCGCCGCAACGCGTGCGGTCGATCGCATGGATGTAGTTCAGCTGACCAAGACATTCACTCGAGCAGCGGAAGTGACGATGATTACGAGCGCGCAATCCGACGAAACATTCGACTATCAGGCAACGGCTGAACTTTTTACCGGGAAGAACATCCGGGTACGGTCACGTGTTCTCAAATATGTGCGGTTTAACCACGCAGCAGATGCCATTCGTTTCGCTATCGAGCAACTTTCGGCCGATGTTCTCTTGGGAGCTTATTTGGAAGTCAACGAAAAGCGATACGACAGCCGTGCAATTCGTCGCCTGTATGACTGCGCAGAATATCCTTTCAGCCGCCTCGCCAAAGTGGCCTGAACACTGACCACCTAACAGTGCGATCTCTGCGTACACTCTTTGATTTCCCCTAGCTGATTTTCGGTCGCTTCCGATAAACGGAGCTTTCCATGTCCGTTACCTTCACTTCCCGAATAATCTTACCCGTGTCATCAACAATGCAGACGCTCGTGTCCTTGACCGATACGTCCCGTCCCGCAAATGGTCCATGCTGCGCTTTTCCTTCTGATGATTGAGGCCGCATCCGCGGACCTCGTTTCACCATCAGCCTGAAGCGCAGCACCCTAAATCTTCAGCTATCCACAAGCCGCCGGCCGATTACCCCATCTTTGGGGGTAAAGGAGATATTCCCTCAGCTCATTCTGCTGGATGGAGCGATCGCGGTCGCACCCGACGCGCCGTGGTCCTATCAGTAAATCCCTCGCAGGTTTTCATTTATCTTCTGAGCGATCGGGTCAGCGGTCCGATACGCCACGGTTCCTGTGTTTGATGGGACTGCACTTGCGGACCTTGACGGAGCTGGTTGTGCGTCGGCAATAGATGGCGAATAGATACCGGGCGGGCAGGGCGCGCTTGGATCAAGATCACGGGCAATCAAGGGATTAAACACATAGCGCATGTCGCAAACGGCGACTTTCGGCGGTTGCTGTGTCTCGACGAACGCATCACTACCCGCCTTCAGCATTTCCCAAAACGGCATATTAGGATCACCCGCGTGGCTCGCGAGGTTCTGTGCTGTCATTCTAAATGGAAGAGCTTGTAGCTGAACTTTTTCCTGCCCGCCTTTGAATGCTTCGTCAACAAGACCGTAAATCTCCTCCATTGCCGAATCCGTCATCGCGTAACAGCCCACTGATCGGCAGCCGCCGTGCACCATAAGAAAACTGCCCGTTCGCCCAAGGGAACGATCAAAGGCGTTGGGGTATCCAGTATTGAAGGCGAGATATTCACTCGAATTGGGGTTCATCTGATTCGGAGTGATGTCATAAAACCCCTCGGGCGCCTGATGGTCCCCTTGCTCCAGTTTCGGTCCAAGGTTTCCTGAAAATTTACAGATTGGATATGAGTTGAGCAGCGCGAACTTTCCGCTCCGATCCTGTTTCCAAACCTCCAGCGTACTTTCTTCTTTGTAGATGCGGATAAGGACCGGTGCCGCACGGTCCATATTGAGGTCTTCCATCTGTCTCAAGGTTGCCGCTCGTACGGTGCCCGTCCTCGCCGTGGTTTTGGGCGCATACACTGTACTCGCACAACCACCGAGCGTCGCGACGATGACTGCAAAAACGCAAGCTTTTGCGAAAACGAACGCGATTTGACCCGAACGCAACTCTCTCACCCACCCTCGTTTTGAGCACGTCAACGGACGAGCTCACCCCATTCACGAGATCTGAGACGTTTCTTTATGGCATTTTTAGCGAAACGAACGTGGCAAATTCCGCAACGCCAGACGGGCATCAACACATGGCTTCGTTATTATGGTTATGGAATGGTTAAACGTGGGCGCGCGTAGTAGATCGGATCGTTGGTCCAGGCGCGGTATTGATCGCCGACCAGACACGCTGCGGCGTTGCCGGCATGTCGAGGTGCGAAATGCACTGCGAACGCCAGAGTGCGTCAACGATCGCATTCATCACCGCCGGGCAGGAGCCTATAGCGCCTGCCTCGCCCGCTCCTTTGACGCCTAGCGGATTGTGCGTGCAGGGGACGTTGCGTGTCTCGAACGCTATAGCGGGCACCTCATTGGCCTTCGGAACCGCGTAATCCATCAGGGTCGCTGTCATCAGTTGACCGGAAGCCGGATCGTAGACCGCGTGCTCCATAAGCGCCTGGCCGATGCCCTGTGCAGTGCCGCCGTGGACCTGCCCGGCGAGTAGCAACGGGTTGAGCGTCGCGCCGAAATCGTCCACGACGACGTAGTTGACGATCTGAGTTTCTCCCGTCGCCGGGTCGATCTCGACCTCTGCGATATGGGTGCCGTTGGGGTAAGTTGCCTGTGGTGGAGTGAACGCGTCCGTCGCGGTGAGACGGTTTCCCGTGTCCGGGCGCTGCGCGAGCGCAGCAAATGAGATCATGCGGTCGGTGCCGGTAACTCGTACTGTGCCGTTGACAATCTCGAGGTCCTCGGCGCCCGCTTCGAGTGCTTCAGCGGCTAATGCTTTAATATTTTCGGCAAGTTTTTTTGCCGCGCCGGCGAGCGAGGCGCCGCCGCAAGGGATCGAGCTTGAACCCCCCGTGCCGAGGCCACTGGTGATGCGGCCAGTATCGCCTTGCACCATGTTCACCTGTTCGGGCGGCAAGCCCAGATGGTCAGCGACAAGTTGTGCGTAGGCGGTCGCATGACCTTGCCCGGTCGACTGCGAGCCGATCAGCAGCGTGACGGCTCCATCAGGTTCAAGTTTCAGGGTCGCGGTCTCCGGCCCGGCATTGCCGCAAGCCTCAATGTAGGTCGAAAGTCCAATGCCGCGCAGTCGGCCTGCTTTCTTCGACAGGCGCAGCCGCTTGGCGAACCCGGACCAGTCTGCGAGCTCCTGCGCGCGCTTAAGATGCGCAGCGAAATTTCCTGAATCGTAATTCTGACCGGTTGCGCTCTGATACGGCATCGCGCCTGGCTTGATGAAGTTGCGCCGCCGCAGCGTGTCGGGTGCAATCTCAACCTCACGCGCGGCGTGATCGACCAATCGCTCAATGACGTAAGCCGCTTCCGGCCGTCCAGCACCGCGATAGGCGTCGATCGGCACAGTATTGGTATAGACACCGCGCACGCGGACGTGACAGGTGGAGATGTCATAGACGCCAGGTGACAGGACGGCGCCGAGAGTGGGAATAAGCGGCGCGAATTGCGATAGATAGGCGCCCATGTTGGCGACGAGATCGACATCGAGGGCGAGGAAGCGGTGCTTTTCGTCGAGAGCAAGTCGCGCGGTCGTTATGTTGTCGCGACCCTGCATGTCGCCAAGAAAATGATCGGAGCGGTCGGCGATCCACGTTACTGGCTTCCGCAGTTGCTTTGCAGCGACAGCAGCGAGTGCGTATTCGCGGTATGGAAATAACTTTGTTCCGAAACCGCCGCCTACATCGGGCGTCATCACTCGCAGCTTTTCCGCGGGAAGTTTGAGAACCTGTACGAGCACGTCCCGGATCGCGTGCGGTCCCTGGCTCGAGAGAGTCAGCGTTAAGCGCTCGTCGGTAGCGTTGTAGTCGGCCACTACACCCCGTGTGTCGAGATAATTCGCCACGAGACGTTGATTGACGAGTTTCAGCGAAACAATTTTTGCTGCCTCGGCAAAAGCTTGCTCGGTCGCCGCTTTATCGCCGAGTGTGAGATCGAAGACGACGTTTTCGCGATGCTGCGGCCAAACTTGGGGCGCGCTGGGCTCGAGCGCCTCGGCCGCGCCGATCACATGTGGCAGCTCCTCCCAAGTGACTAGGATAGTTTCGGCGCCATCCTTAGCTTCCTCGAGCGTATCGGCCACAACAAAAGCAATCGCGTCCCCGACATGTCGCGCCTCATTGCGCACCAGGATAGGGTAGGGTGGTACATCGATGACGACGTTCGGAAGTTCAACAGTGCAGGGCAAAGGGCCGAGATCGACAGTCTCAGCTCCAGTGAGCACAAGGTGCACGCTCGGCATCGCCCGCGCCTTCGCGGCGTTAATATGAAAGCGCGCATGCGCGTGGGGCGATCGCAACACCACCGCATGCAGCGTCTCGCGCGGCGCAACATCGCCAATATAGCGCCCGACGCCGCGCAGCAGCGGATCGTCTTCCTTACGTAGGACCGATTGGCCGAAGCCGAATTTCAACGCCTGCATGGCATCGCTTCACTGGCAGAAATTTGGATGCCGAAGTTACGGCAATTAGGTAGGCTTGACGTCCTAGATTGCAATCGCAGAAGAATGTTTACAATGACCGTTTCAATGTTAGCCGATCCCGATGGAACGTTAATCGATGTCGCGCAGGATCATCATTAGGTTGGCAGGCAAGCGATGAGGACCGGCGGGTGACGGCATGAAGCTTGGCCGGCGAAAGTTTCTGCATTCGGCGGTCAGCGCCGCCGTTTCGCCTACCCTGTTACGGCTTGCGCATGCGGACACCTATCCGGGCAAGCCGATCCGTCTCGTCGTTCCGGTCCCGCCTGGCGGCACGTTCGACATTGTCGCACGCCTCGTGGCACAGGCGGTGTCGGAGCGTCTCAACCAGCAAATCGTCATCGAGAACCGCGGCGGCGCCGGCACCAACATCGGCACCGGCCTCGTGGCCCATGCGGCGCCGGATGGCTACACGCTTTTGCTGGCCGGCTCGCCCGGTGCGATCAACGAGACGCTCTATGACAATCTCGACTTCAGCTTCGCCCGCGACATCGCGCCGGTCGCCAGCATCGAGCGTGCGGCGCTGATCGTCGTGGTCAATCCGTCGCTGCCGGTAAAGACAATCGCGGAATTCCTCGCCTATGCCAAGGCCAATCCTGGCAAGATCAATATGGGTTCGGGCGGCATCGGCTCGACCGGCCATGTCGCCGGCGCGCTGTTCAACATGATGGCAGATCTCAAGATAGCGCTGGTGCCATATCGCGGCGAAGCACCGGCGATGACCGACCTGCTCGCCGGCCAAGTGCAGATAGTGTTCACGACGCCGGGCTCGGCAATGTCCTACGTCAAGGCCGGCACGCTGCGCGCGCTGGCGGTGACCAGCGTCGTGCGCATGGACGTGCTGCCGGACGTGCCGACGGTTGCGGAAATCTTGCCCGATTACGAAGCCACTTCATGGGCCGGCATCGGCGCGCCCGCACACACCCCGGCCGAGATCATCGACAAGCTCAACCGCGAGATCAATGCCGCACTCGCCGAGCCGAAACTCAAGGCGCAGCTTGCCAACTTCGGCGCCATCGTGATGACTGGTTCGCCCGCCGATTTCGGCAAGTTCATCGCCCGCGAAATCGACAAATGGGCAAAAGTGGTAAGGTTCGCCAATATCAAACCGGAGTAGGGCAGGTATGAGTTTGAACGACACGGCGCGCATCGCCTATGACGATTTGCGCGAATGGCTATCCGAAGCCGAGCGGCTCGGCGAAGTGCGCACGGTGCGCGGTGCCAACTGGCAGGAGGATATCGGGCTCGCTGCTGAAGCGGTTTTGCGCGCCGAGAACGGGCCTTGCGTCGTTTTCGAGGACATTGAAGGCTGTCCGCCGGGCTTTCGCTTGTTGATGAACATGTTCGCCGGCACGCGGCGCAACATGACGCTCGGCTTCCCCGACCATTTGACGAAATTGGAACTAAGCGACGCCTATCGCGAGGCGTTTCTGACTAAGCCGAAAATCGTGCCGCACGAGATCGTCGACGACGGGCCGATCTTCGAAAACATCCTGATGGGCGACGACATCGATGTTCTGAAATTCCCTTCGCCGATTTGGCACGAGAAGGACGGCGGCCGCTACATCGGTACGGGCACCTATTCCATCACCCGCGACCCGGAGGAGAACTGGCTCAATGCGGGCGCCTATCGCGCGCAGGTCTTTGACAAGACGACGGTCGGCATTCTAATCGCGCAGGGCCATCACGGTGGCATCCACCGCGAAAAATATTTCAGGCGCGGTGAGCCGATGCCGGTCGCCATGGTGGTCGGCGGCGATCCGCTGGCGTTTTTCTACGGCGGCCTCGAAGTCCCCTACGGCACCTTCGAGTTCGATGTCATCGGCGGCCTGCGCGGCCGGCCGGAAAAGATGGTGCGCGGCAAGATCACCGGCCTGCCGATTCCGGCGCGCGCCGAGATCGTGATCGAAGGCTATGTCCATCCCGACCGCAAGGTCGTCGAGGGCCCGTTCGGCGAATGGAGCGGCCATTATGCCGGCGGTGCAAAGCCTTGTACCGTGATCGACATCAAGGCGATCTATCACCGCAACGATCCGATCCTGCTTGGCGTGCCGCCGATGGGCGCGGGACCCGACGAGATGGCGCGCTACCGTGCCGTGATGCGCTCGGCGACCATCAAGCAAAACATGACCAATGCCGGCGTGCCGGAAGTGCGCCAGGTCTGGTGTCATGAAGTCGGCGGCGCGCGCATGTTCCACGGCATTGCCATCAAGCAATGCTATCCAGGCCACGCCACGCAGGCGGGCATGGTCGCAGCGCAATGCGGCGCTTCGGCTTATGCTTCGAAATATATCGTCGTCACCGACGAGGATGTCGACGTAACCAATCTGGAAAACCTGATCTGGGCGATGCTGACGCGCACCGATCCGAAGGAATCGATCCAATTCATCGAGAGTTCGTGGGACTCACCCGCCGATCCGCGCATTCCGCCGGCGCAACGCGCCGCCGGCAATCTCACGCACTCGGTCGCCGTGATCAATGCCTGCCGACCCTATCACTGGCGCGACCAGTTCCCGCCGGCCAATACGCCGAGCCCGGAGACCGCGCGCAAGGCGCGCGAAAAATTTGGGTGGCTGCTCAACGGAGCAGAAGCGCCGCCGTCGCGCTCGCGCAAAGCGTGACGTCGCGACTTAGAGCGCAATCGTTTTAGTTTGAATCTATTGACGCTCTGGTTTTTTATCGAGCAAAATCGCGCCGCCTTATCTAGTCAGGCCTGCTGGACCGGCAGCTCGGCAGGTCTAACGCTGCGTGTAGCGCTGGCACGCAAGCTGAGCTGACATCCGGCCGTATCCGTTTTAAGTCAGTGACAATTAGCTCGGGCACAGACATGACCTAATCGATTTTAATCCCCGTTGTCTTGATGACAGCCTCCCATTTTTCAATATCCGTTTTTTCGTAGAGCGGCTTGACGAGGCAGAAGACTATTTGAACGAGCGTTTAGCTGCGAGCGGTGAATTCTGGCGGCTCGATACCAACGCGCGGGTAATGCTCGGCTTACCGCCCCGATCGAATTCATCTTTATCGGCAAACATTGACCACCATACCACTGGTAAATGAAAAGCCCGCTTTTCTAAAACTTACTTCGAGCTCAGTTCATGGCGCACGATTTTTGCCCCCTCGACCATCGCTCGGATCTTGCCGTAGGCGACTTCGCGGGGCAGGTATTTCGGCCCGCAGTCGGGCGCCACCACGATGCGTTCGGCGGGCACATACGGCAGCGCGCATCGGATGCGCGCTGCGACCGTTTCCGGGCCCTCGATGGCCATGTCCGATAGGTCGAGTGTGCCGAGTATGATCGTCTTGCCGGGCAACTTTGCCAGCACCGAACAGTCGAGCTTAGATTGCGCGGTCTCGATCGAGATCTGCTTTACGCGCGATGTCGCCGGTTCTGGCAGGAATGAATAACCCGACGGCCGCACGTGGATGATAGCGGCATAGCCGAAGCAGATGTGGATCGCGGTCGTTCCTTTGACACCCTCCAGGGCCGCATCTAATCCGCGCAGCCCGTATTGACGAGCTTTTTCAGGCCGCGCCTGCATATAGGGTTCGTCGATCTGCACGATGTCGGCACTGGCGGCGAACAGGTCGTTGATCTCGGCGTTCACCGCAGCCGCATAGTCAAGTATCATCTCCTGCTCGTCCTTGTAGAACTCGTTTTGCGCCTGCTGCGACATGGTGAATGGACCGGGCACGGTGATTTTGATCGCCCGGTTGGTATTGGCGCGCGGGAATTCGACGTCTCGCACTCCGACAGGTTGCTTGCGGCGAATTTTGCCAACGATGCGGGGCACTGGATTTGGATGGCCAGACCGGTCGAGCGCGGTGCCCGGATTGTCAATATCGACACCCTCAAGCGCAGTGGCGAAGCGATTAGAATAACTTTCGCGGCGCTGCTCGCCGTCGGTGATGATATCCAGACCGGCGCGCTCCTGGTCGCGGATGGCTAGAAGAGTCGCATCGTCCTGCGCTTCTTCGAGAAATTCGGAGTTACGCGCCACAGCTCCCGCGCCCGCACGCGTGGCGGAAAACGGCCGGCAAGCTTCTTGCGGTCGATAAGCCAATCTGGCTGCGCATAGGAGCCTACCAGTGAGGTCGGTAGCAGCACGTTGGTCATACGGCAAATTTCCTCGTCAGTTTCTTTGGAGCGGCCACGTTCTGCAGCCTCACGTAGTCGGGTAGACCATTTTTAAATGGCGGATAGGCTTCGCCTACGATGAGCGGCGCCAAATAGCGGAGGGCCGACTTGGTTACGCCGAAGCCGTCGGCGCTGATGAACTCGGAAGGCAAGAGCTTCTCCTGGTTGGCGACCGCAGAGAGTGGCGCCTCAATGATGTCCCAGCGGTAGGGTGAGTCGCTTAATCGCCGGATCGCAGGCATGACGGCGTTCTTTCCGGCGATTGCGAATTCCACCGCTGCGCGACCGACCGCGTAGGCCTGCTGAACATCGGTCTCGGAGGCAATGTGGCGGGCCGACCGCTGGAGATAGTCGGCCACAGCCCAATGGCACTTGTAGCCGAGCTTCGCGCCTATCAGGTTGGTTATGATCGGCGCAACCCCGCCGAGTTGTGCATGGCCGAAGGCATCCTTTAAGCCCGACGCCGACAGGAATTCCCGTCTGGGCCCTTGATCCCTTCTGACACCGCGATAGCGCAGTGGCCGTACCGCTTTACTGCCTGCTCGACCTTAGCCAGAAACCGCCTCTCATCGAACGTGATCTCGGGCAATAGCAAAACGTGTGGAGCGTCGCCTTTCTGTTCCGCGGCTAGCGCGCAAGCATCAGTCATCCATCCAGCATGCCGGCCCATCACTTCCAAGGTGAACACCTTGGTCGAGGTAAGGCTCATCGATGCCAAGTCGAACGCAGCCTCCCGAATGCAGGTAGCGAGGTACTTCGCCACTGAGCCAAAGCCCGGTGAACAGTCAGTGATGGGTAGGTCATTGTCCACCGTCTTGGGGATACCCACGCACACGATCGGGTAGGCCAGCGATACGCCGATCTGACTGACTTTATACGCCGTGTCCTGCAAGTCCCCGCCGCCGTTGTAGAAAAAAAGCGAATGTCATGCGCTTGAAAAACCTCGATCAAGCGTTCGTACTGCGCGCGATGCTCTTCTATCGACGCGAGCTTGTAACGACAGGAACCGAACGCGGCACCGGGGGTATGCCTGAGCGCAGCGATCGCGGCTTCGGATTCAATACTGGTATCGATTAAATCTTCAGTCAGGGCGCCGATTATGCCGTTGCGCCCAGCATAGACCTTGCCGATCTGGTCCGAACGTCGGCGCGCAGTCTGCAACACCCCACAGGCTGTGGCATTGATCACCGCAGTGACCCCACCCGACTGCGCGTAGAACGCATTCTTAACGGCCATTCAACTTCCTTGTCAGGATCTGGACCGTTGTGCCGACATCTAAATGTGCCGCGCGTTTCGTTTATTTCCGTTCCATTTACTTAATGTAGCAAAGTCGTACCAAACCTTCCGAGGTTAGGTACGGCCGTCAAACTCAGCTTCGACTAGAGATTTTAAGCCAATCAAGGCGGCTGCCGGATGTGTAATTACGTATGAAGGGATCGCTTCGAGGTAGCTCTGGAACCTTCCTTTAGCCTCAAACCGTTTCCGAAATTCCGATCGAATAAGAAAATTCAAGATACGAGGTGAAATACCTCCGGCAATATAGACTCCGCCTCGCGCCCCGAAAGTCAGGGCGACATTTCCTGCAAACGATCCCAAAAAAGCGCAGAACGTATAAAGCGATCGTCTGGCAAGTTGACACTCACCACTGATGGCGTTCTTCGTTATTTCAGTCGCGCTTTGCGGTGGGATCTTCAGTCCTTCAAGCGCGGCAATCGCCTGATAGATGTTTTCCAAGCCGCCACCAGAAATCGCGCGCTCAACCGAAGCATGGCCAAAGCGTTCGCGCAAGTGGGCCACGATGCGATCCTCTTGATCGCAATTCGGTGCCAGTGTTGCATGGCCTCCTTCGCTTGCAATAACCACTCGCTTTTCCGAACGATGAACTAGGCAGGCGACACCTAATCCGCTGCCTGGCCCGAGCACAGCCATTGGTGCTCCTAATTCGGGCCTACCGCCTCCTATCTCCGCCAAATCAGTCGAGGTAAGACTGGGTAGCGAAAGAGCAACCGCTTCGAAGTCGTTGACAATTCGAACCTGCAAACCGAAACGCATTTGCAGTTCACGGGGGTCAATTATCCAGGTGGAGTTTGTAAGAAGGACACGCTCATCTGTTACGGGACCAGCAATAGCAAGGAGCGCCTGATTGTTTTTCGTCTGACGACAACGTTCCTTTACAAAGTTCGCTAGTACATCCGTAAATTGCCCAAACTTAGCTACCTCAAAGCTGCTGATTGCACTCAAGCTTCCATTCGATAGCAGCGCGAACCTTGCGTTTGTAGCGCCAATGTCGCCCAACAGAATGTACTCAACCGAACTTGACATAATGTGGCTTCCGCTAGCCTGCCAGATCAAACTTTTTGTTTTTGACTGATCGCAACCGCAGGTGAAGAAATCGTTTTTGGACTGTGGATCAGCCACTTTTTGAGATCAAGGCCGGTTGTCGGCCTTCCATCGCACCCTAGAGACAAATCGACTTAGCGGTATCTCATTGCTCGCGAGCAGTGAGGCCAATTGTCTTTTATTTCCCCCCGATGACCATTGCCCAGTAGATTCGGTGGCCATTTTGCGCATGTGCGACCCCAACCCACCTCGCGCCGCGCAGCAGCAGATTCGCGCGATGTCTAGCCGAATTGGTCCACTGCTCTAAGGTGCTAGCGAAATCAGCATGACCGTATGCGATATTCTCGGCCGCGCGACTGAAACCGCTGCGGTCGATTCGGCTTGAAAATGGGGCCAGCGCATTGTGATCGAGCGAGTCGCGTGCCGCCATGGCGCTTGCCTGCTCCTGCGCAATGCGCGTGAGGACGTGGCTGGCGGCGACTGATTCTTCGCCGTGTTGATGACGAAATGCCGAGATCAGCATCGCAGGATCATCGTTGGTAACTTTAAGCGATGACGGTTTCGGGCGTGGAAGTGGGGGCCTTTCGATTGGAGCAGTGTCAATTTGCACAGCGGCGTTTTGCTCGCCCGCATGCACAGACGTGATGAGCGAGATCAATATGGAGGCTACATTGATCGTTCGCATTTCTGGCCGCGCACCGCGTCGAACTTAATTCTTGAGCGCAATGCAACCGATGTCGCTTCGCTTAAGCTGCCGGCAAGCGACATCAGTGGTTTCTTTGGCGAACGCGGTGAAGCGCACCGCAATCCAGCGAACGTTACGGTCATTAACAAAGGGAAGCCCTAGATCATGGCTTAAACGCCAATCGATTCCGTGATCAGCGACCTCACTATATATATATGTTACAACGTTTTCGGCTATCTCATCCAAACGGTCTGCCCAGTGTTCCATCGTGGTTCTGCGTTCAACAAGATATTGCGCACGATTATATGCGGCACGGACCGAGTTTTGCTCCTGATGAGCGAGCTGGCGTTCTATATCGCATCCGAGCGAAAGCCCATTATTTCCGGAGCTCGACCAAGAGGGCACTGAATTACGGCGCTAGTTCTACGAGAGTGAGTTTAGCTCAACGCAGGGATATTCCGTGGGCGCATATGAAATCACGCCAAGAAATCGTGGAACTTAGGATCAGGAACGTCGTTGCCTTGCTAACGCCTCCATCCCGAGCGTAAAATGTTTGGCTCGTACGATCAGGATTGAGCGAAAGCTTTCTTGAAAAAAGTATGGGAGAACCCGAAATGGCGCGTGCCAAGCAGGCTTCGAAGCGAAATCGGCGAAGTAAAGCGGTACCGGTGTTGGGGGCTGCCGGGTTGTCACTGTCGCTAGCGAGCGGAGCGTCCGCATCGACTGGTGGAATGGCGGCGGATATCCCGCCGCAAAATCCCTCCCCAAATCATGAAATCTTTCTTGGCGAGGAGGAAATCTCTGACGTCAGCTTGTCGACGTTCTATGTGTTCGACAAGGAGAATGCCGCACAACCTCAGCTCGGCCAACAAGTCGCCTGGGGCTGTAGGTGCGGCGGCTGCCGGTGTGGCGGTTGCAGGTGCGGCTGGAGAGGCTGCTGGGGCTGTGGCGGCTGCGGAGGAGGCTGCTGCGCGTCCTGGGGCGTCTGTCGCTGGTGTTAGACCAAAAACGTTAAGTCGACATAGGCCGACGCGGGTCACAGGGGCCGGGTCTTGCTAGACCCGGCCTACCTGTTTTATTTGCTCTTATTCGCGGCACCGAGGATGCTAGCAATTCGCCTGTATCATCGCCGGCTGGCGGCGCGGCGGCGGGCATCGACGGTCGCTCATGCGAGGCCGGCCGATCACGATTTGGGAATTAGCTTGCGATGGCGATTCACACTGGAGGCCAAAAGAATAAAGGTGTAGGCGCCGACCGCGCAACGGTCGATCGGGGCGGCGGCGTTACGCAATTTGTCAACAGCGATGTTTTCCAGTTCGCGCCGAACTTTTCAGTCTTTGCGTTGCCCAACGACGTCGTTTGCCTGTATTCCGAACATCGGAAGTTCTTCCTTCATGGCCAGCTCTACTCTGCACTCGCAATCACGATAGGCACCGGAAAGCGCTTTGGGCGGATTGTTCGTGAGCTTTCGCAAAAATTCCCTGCCGATAAGATCGGCGAGGCCGTCACCCGGCTGGTCGAGCGCCGCTATTTGGTCCGCAAGACGAGTTCTTCGGCAGGCGCGGTTGCCGCCTATTGGGCAAATCTTGGCCTTGCTCCCGATGTCGCGGAGCAAAATCTCCGCAAATGCCGTGTGCGCATCCAGTCGATCAACGTGAAGGGCGCAAAAGAGCTCGGAGCTGCCCTGCGCAAGCTTGGCGTTCGCGTCGTAAAGGGCTCAGCCGACCTGACGGTCACAATCGTGAACGATTATTTCGAAGGGCAGCTCGCGACAGTGAACCGCAAGCATTTATCCGATCATTCGGCTTGGCTGCTCATTCAACCTTCCGGCATTTTCCCATTGGTGGGTCCAGTGTTCAGACCGAGCCAAAGTGGCTGCTGGACCTGCCTCGCCGATCGCATGAAACGAAACCGCGAAGTCAAGGCGATGCTCGAGCGCAAACAGGCGCGCCGCGTTGTGGTTTCGCCGCTCGCCCAGGACACCCTCGGACAGATCGGAATCGAGTTCGCTGCGCTTGAGGTTGCCAAAGCTATTGCCACCGATTTTCGCACCGATTTGCGCGATCACATCCTCAGTTTCGATCTCCTGGGATCGGCGATTGCCAAGCATTACGTAGCTGCCCGACCGCAATGTCCGAGCTGCGGTCAAAAGAAGCTGCGCGATCCGCGCCGTGCGCCAGTGCCGATCACGCTTGCTGCCGGCTCCAATCTGGTCGAGACGAGCGGCGGATTCCGGACCGTCCCATCGCGAGCCACGGTTGCGCGTTTTCGCAAACACGTGAGCCCGCTCACTGGGGTCGTCTCGCGGCTTGAACGGATCAATGCCGATTTACCGTTGAACACCAATTACTATGCAACGCACAATTTTTCGGCACCGGCTGAAACCGTCGACGAACTCAGGGAAGGACTGAGCGGTGGCAGCTTTGGCAAGGGCAGCACGGCTGAACAAGGCGAAGCCAGTGCATTGATGGAAGCCATCGAGCGCTATTCCGGGATTTTTCAAGGCGACGAAATCAGAGTGACAAGGCGTTTCACCGATTTTGCGCCTGGTGCTGCAGTCTCGCCAAATGACGTGCTGTTGTTTAGCGAGACGCAATACCGCGGCGGTCTAGCTCCGATAATGGGTCATGACGTAACGCCAACCGCGCCGCCATTCGATCCATCGGCTAAGATTGAATGGTCGCCGGTTTGGTCGTTGCGAGACGAATGTTTCAAATACCTGCCCACCAGCCTGTTGTATTTTTTTCATACGGGCGGTTCCGCCGCCGGCTACATCCATGCCGATTCCAACGGCTGCGCCGCCGGCAACACGATCGAGGAAGCGATCGTTCAGGGCTTCTTGGAACTGGTGGAACGCAATTCATATGCCATCTGGTGGTACAATCGATTGCAGCGATCGGAATTGGACCTCAACCGGTTTGACGACCCCTATGTCCGCGATCTCAAAGCCCAGCTTGCCAACACCGGACGGCGGCTTTGGGTGCTCGACATTACCAGCGATCTGGGGATTCCGAGCTTTGTGGCGCTGTCGCACGCCGTGCAAAATGGCCATGATTTTGTCGAGTATGGCTCTGGCGCGCACTTCGATCCGCGAATTGCGCTGCTGCGAGCGCTGACCGAGGTAAATCAATTTCTTTCCATCGGTCTGATGGGAGCCCGCAACGCCGCGCCATCGAGCCGAGAGGGCGCCACTCCGTTTTATCTGCGCGACCATACCTATTTGACGCCGAATGGGCACTCGCCAGCTCGGCCAGACCGTAGTTCGAACTTCGGCGGTCTCGACAAGCGCGAGCAGGTGATGGCGTGCGTGAAACTTGCCAAGGGGCATGGACTCGATTTCCTCGTTCTCGATCAGACTCGTCCTGATATCGAGGTCCCGGTCGTGCGGGTCATCGTTCCGGGATTACGCCATTTCTATCGGCGTTTCGCGCCCGGCCGGCTTTACGATGTCCCAATAAAGCTCAAATTGCGCGATCGACCGCTGTCGGAGAACGAGCTCAATCCGCTTCACCCGCAAACCTGAAACATAGGGCGTCCGGCCTTGCGCGCTTCTCGAAGGAAGACTGGCCGACAGGTTGCATCGGCCGCGCTTTCGGCCCAACTCGCCGGCCACGTCGCACTCACAGCACAGCCCAACGGCGAGGTTATTGCCAGCTTTTATGGCCATTCCGTCGCCTTAGGAATGTTCAGTGCGGCTGTAGCAAAACGCGCCGAAACTCTGCACGCGGGTCTGCCGCTCAATGCCTTCGCATCGCGCGCACGCGGCACCGACAAAGAGATTGCGCTTCTTGTCCAGCGATTGGTGAGGCATGGCCTTTTGGAATTTCGGCTCGGAGGTTCGTTGAGCGGCGCGGCCCAAGTGGTCATTGAACCGCAGGTTCCAGATTATTGGCCGCGGACGCCGAAACTTTCAGATACCGACACTTTGGTGCTATCGCGATTCGCCTATATGCGCCGGCGCGGCAGCGACCTGGTGCTGGAGTCGCCACGCTCGTGCGCATTGTTCAGGATTTGCGATCCCACATTTGCGGTCACACTAGCTATGCTGGCTACTCCGCAGCTGCTCAAAAAGCTCCGTCGAGGACGCGGTTTCGCCGCAGAGACGCTTCTCGCCTTGTTGGTTGATTGTCAAATCTTACTCAGGGTTGATGCTGCTCACGGGGCCGGGCTGCGGCCATCCGAAGGTAACGACAGCCTGGTCCTTTGGGACTTCCACGACCTTTTGTTCCACGCTCGCTGCACCGAGGGCCGACATGCCAACCCATTGGGCGGCGTCTATCCTTATGCAACGAGCATAGCGCCACTGCCGGCGGTACGGTCGCGTTGGGTTGGGACCAAGATCGATTTAGACAAATTGCCGATCAGGGATACCGAGTCGGTGCGGTCTACCGTCAAGATCCTGCGTGAACGTCGCTCGGTACGTAGCTTTGATGATCGCACGCCGATTACGCTCATGGAGCTGTCCCAGTTTCTTGACGGCACCGCGCGCGTGCGATCGGAATGGACTACCGCGTTCGACGCTAACGGAGGCGGAGGACTGCCAATTACGTATACCAGCAGGCCTTACCCGTCCGGCGGCAGCAGCTACCCGCTTGAGCTTTATCTTGCCGTCGACAAATGCGAGGGGCTCGGTCGCGGCTTCTATTTCTACGATGCCGGCGAGCACGCGCTGGTGCCGATTGACGTTCGTGCGACCGAGTTTGAAGCGCTCCTAAAGTCGGCCGCATTTGCAATGGGCGAATCCGGCGTTCCGCAAATCCTGATTACGATTGCCTCACGTTTCGGTAGGGTTTCATGGAAATATAGCTCGATCGCCTACTCGCTTATTCTCAAAGACGTCGGCGTATTGACGCAAACCTTCTACCTCATGGCGACGGCCATGGGACTTGGCGGCTGTGCGATTGGTAGCATCAATATCGATCTGTTTGCGCGAATGACAGGGATCGACTTCTACGTCGAGGGCCCGGTTGGGCAGTTTGCGATCGGTCGCGGCGGCGAATCGGAGGCTTCAGGCTAGAGAGCGTCCGCCGGCAGTAAACTTGGAGTTCGCGCTCTACCAGGACCATCGGGCGCGCGCGCTGGAACCAGGTGAGGGATCGCGCTCAAAATACCCGACAGCTTTATCACTCTGCTTTCCTATCAGTGCGAACATGGCACCTTGGGGGTCCGCGCAGCGGGCAACCCTGCCGCCACCTGGTATGTCAGTTGGCCCCTCGAGGATCTTGCCGCGCTCCGCTCTGACGCGCTCCGCCGCCGCGCCGACATCGGCGACATTAAAGTAGTAAAGCCAAAAGGCGACTGGCGCGGCCGCCGGCTTGTTGAACATGCCGCCAACTGCCTGCCCCGCTGCGGAAAACTGCAGATATGTGCCAGTCGGACCGACATCGGCGACGACCTTCTGCCAACCAAAAATTTCGCGATAGAAGGCGAACGCCCGTTCCCAGTCGATGGCGAGCAATTCGTGCCAACCAACATGGCCCAATGCGCCCGGATCAATCGGTGATTCTCGGCCAGGATCGCTCCATTTAACCAAAATAAATGTCGCCATTTGCGGGTCAGCTACAACTGAGAACCGGCTGACATCAGGGACATCGGTCGGCGGTATGTGTACCGTTCCACCGAGTTCTTTCACTCGGTTGACGGCACCGTCCACGTCGTCGACGCTGATATAACCGACCCACTGTGGCCTCGCGCCTAGTTTTTTCGCGTCCAGCGACAGATTGATCAGTCCGCCGGTTGAGGCCCGCCCCACCGTAAACAGCGTGTAGCGCGAACTGGGCGCCTCGCGCGTGTCCCAGCCTACGATTTTGCCGTAAAAAGCCTTTGCCGCTTCGACATCGGTCGTCATCAGCTCGTACCAGACGAAACGACCGTGAGAACTGCTCATACCTGCTCATCGATTGCAGCGGCGCCGTTGTCGAGAGTTCGGCGCAGAGCCCCGCTAGCCTTGGCGTCGCGTTGTCAGGCGCTCGTCTAACAACAAAAGGAAGAGAAAGCGAACGGGGTCAGCTGGCTGGGGAACTAGGATTCGAACCTAGATTAACGGAGTCAGAGTCCGTCAGGCAACCTTGCTATCTTCCTGCTTCGCATCCGGTTTCAGTTGTTTGTCCGCTGTCCCTGTGCCGACATTTGTGTGGCCCAAGGAGGCGGCCACATCCTCCGCCTCAAGGAACGCGTAACGCGTCTCGGTCACCATAACCGACGAATGACCGAGCAAGATCGAGACCTCTTCCATGCTTTTGCCGTCGCGCTGGAGCCACCGACAGCCTGCAGTCCGCCGCAAGTCCTGCCAGCGTAGATCTTCGATTCCGGCCCTCCTAGCGGCCGCCTTAAGTCCTTTATTCATCTGTACGTAGCGCTTGACTGCGTTAGGCGAGATTAGAGGCTATTTGCCACGCACGGAGGTGCCGGAAGGCATGGCCATTAACCCGGCGCCGTCGGAACACGAGCCGGAGCATCAAACGCCGGAAACAGTGGCCGAATCGATCTCCGAGCTGATCCGGAACCACACTCAAAACTGATGCAACGGATCATGCGCAATCACCGAACTACCAGCATGAAATTCCGCATGGACAAAATTATCCGCGAACTGGTCGACGAAGCGTGGGAATGGGCTCGCATCGGGCGAGATCGCGATTTTGTGGATCGCGATGGGGTTTTTGCCGAAGTGCTTGCTGACCTCGAATCTGAGGGTGATGCGATGCGATACCTAGATTCGAGGGGTCGCATTGCATGGAAAGCGACGCCGGATTTGCGCAGCTACCTGCTCGATCTAAAGCGCGATGCTGAAGCCGATTTCGAGAACGAGGATACGTGAATCATACCAAAATGCCCGTTGGCGAGATTCCATTTACGACCGAAGCCCTCAAAGCCAATTTGTCGCGGTTGGAAAATGAATGGGAGAACTATCAGACCACGCGGGACCGCGGTGGGATTTATGGTTATTTGACCGCCGTCTTCGAGCTGGTTACGTGGTGGAAGCACGAACACAAGGCCCAGGAGTACGCTCGCCGGGCGTTGTCTATGCAGCGTCGTCAACTGGTGCCAAAAATCGCAGAACCATTCGCGGCTGTAATCTTTTGCACCGCTGATCCTGAAAAGGTCGATTACAGGATGCGAAGCAAATGGTCACGGGTTTTACGCTACGCGGCGGTGTACCAGGATCTGGATGAACCGCTACGGGATTTTATCAAGCGCAAGGGCGGTATCAACAAATGTGCGACTCGATATACCCGTCGCCTTGGGCGAGGTGCGCGTAGAGGAGATTAAATGGCCTCGAATTTCATGTCAGATTCCGGGGTAAAAGCAGACATCAACAGTGGCACGACGCCCGCCTTGGGTTCTTAGGAAGGAGGAGGGTATGAACGACGACAGGACGAAGGCCGATAAAGCCTGGGAGGCGCGGCAAGAGGCTGCCCGCTACCGCATCTTCAACGCTGCGACTAACGCAGCGGAAGCGACCGACGAAGCAGATGATGAGAGCTATTTTGCAGTCTTGGACCAAGCGGGCAACGCTGCCGAAGCTGCTGCCGCTGAGATCACCGGGTACAAGACTTACGCCGACCTGTTAGAGGCGTTGGACACACGCCGCAAACAGTCCTAGCGCGGCGCACACCGCGAGCGTCGGCAAGCTACCGGACCTGCTACGGCGGTTCAGCAGGTAATGTTCTCAATCAGCGCAGGTAATGTCCGCTTTCGAGGGGTAACGCGGACATCATCAGTTCACCGTGTCATGTCCGCTCGTGACCTTTTTAGGGCCCGGGTTTCTGTCTGAACTGATCAACCAGCGCGGCCGACGCCCTGTATAAATTGTCCGTTGGATGGTTCCTGCAATAGTTATTAATGAAAGCCATCATCTCTTCGGAAGTCGTCCCTTGGGAAACGTCGCTTGGCTTGGATGATCCGTATTCATTAAATGCAGTTATATAGCCAAGAATCCAGGCAGCCCGGGCATTATTACTCGTGTCATTTTCAAACCAGGAACTACACGAGACATTTCCTTGTCCCAAGACACCTTGTCCCTCAGCGGCTATCCGGGCGGTTAGAACGAAAAGCAAGCTCCCCGCAACCAGGGCGGTCTTGGGAAATTTCATGCTCCACCTCTCTGAATAGAGCTAAAGCCATCCTAGCAACACTTCGGGTTTTGGGGCGCGGTCGCTTGGCTGCATTGTGTCAGGATGCGGCGCGCTTCGTCAAAAGTGCGCTGAGTTCATTCATAAATCGTAGATCTTCCTACGTGGTTCAAGAGCGAATAAGCAAAAGCAAAGGCCAAACAGAGCTATCACGGCGAACGCTGTAAAAAATGTCTCCATGACCTACGCTCCATGAGATATCTAATAGTTGAGAATGAATGTACCTACCGACTGCAGCGCGCGCAGCAACGGATACGGCCGCTGATTTTTGGAGTGTGTATCGTGCCTACTGACGGCACCTGCTGCGCAAAGTGACGAACGAAAATTTCGGTACTTTCTCGTTTGAACCGCAGCTCTCGGCAAACCGCTGCTTGCCTGTATTTATATGTGGTGCCTGGACGTAAAGCACAATAGCAGGTCGGGAAACTAAGTTACGTTGAACCAAAAGGTGGAGGTCCTAAAACGGGCCGCGAACTTTCAGCACTGATGCACCCATTGGCCTCAG
This sequence comes from uncultured Alphaproteobacteria bacterium, assembly GCA_963816295.1. Classification (GTDB taxonomy): domain Bacteria; phylum Pseudomonadota; class Alphaproteobacteria; order Rhizobiales; family Xanthobacteraceae; genus BOG-931. The sequence continues at coordinate 49,678 of CAWFJS010000006.1, forward strand.
CCTGACTGTCGTGATCGAATGCATCGGTTCACATGGCTGGTGCGTTAGGACAAAGAAAGGAGTAAGCTTGTATTGGCTGGAGGGGCTTTCCAATCGGGGAGTTCCCGAGATGTGCGACTACAGCCTTCACAGCATTAAATCGCGGCCTGCCAAAATTGGCGACAAACTCACCACGCGCGACTTTGGCACAGGCACACGAGGATTCGCGGCATCGGAAAACCCGAGCGTCGCAGTCTGCGTTCTGCCGGGAACGGAGCTAGCCTTTGCTCACGAGGTTAAGCGCCTGCCAGTTAGATTGTGGCCGTGGCACGACAGTGCAATCAGGCATAAGACGGCGATCTTTCGTCAAATCAACAAAGACAAGGTCGCGGCTCATCACGATGCGCTTGAATTTCCGGACGGTCAGATCGTGCTCCTGACTCTCTTGGCTGAGGATCAGCAGGCTACAATTCTTCAATTACCCGCTGAACCGAAAACCGCCGTTGAGGCCGAGTCCCAAAGCCGCGCAGCCTACGTGGGCTGAGGGCAACGCTGAACGTTCTCTGCCAGTGGCCACCCTTCTTTCGGAGGGTCCGCGGTCGCGGAGGCTGAACTTTGCCAAGTTGCCGAAACTGCTGCGCAAACAGTGAATGACGCTTTCGTGTCTAGGAGAGAGAGAGAGGTCATGGATCGGGAAATCATGGGACAAGTGCTCGACGACCTGATTCCCGGCGATAGCACCGAAATAGACAAAGCAACACTCGGGATGCTGTTTCCGCCCGGTGAAGCGGCGGGTGTGATTGACGAAAGGACGCGAAGCGCAGCCACTAGATTCGCCCGAGACCACGGCTGCCGATTTTTATTCGGCGGGCAATCGTCGAGGTCTACTTTTTTAAAACTGCCGGGTCGATGGTACGAATTGATCGGCAATCTTTGCACGGACTTGGGGAGGGAAACACCAGGCGCTGAAGATTTCCGCATCAACATCGATCATAAGATCAGCGAAGCTGAGGCGCGTGCATCAGATTCAGAAGCGATCCCATTTGGCGAAACACCGGAGCAGCGTAAGCGAGAATTTCAGGAGGCGTTGCGCAAAATTCTACGCGAGGGTCAGGACCGCGATTCGTCGAATAAAAAAGTTTGGACTGAGGCTCTGCATTTGCTCGATAACCCTCGCGTTCGTGTCCCAAACTAAGGGTAAGGACTGGCAGCGCGAGAAACCGGGCGAGCCACGGGGTGTAAAATCATGGGTTGGTATAGAAGGTGACGATACGGATAAGTGCGGCGGATCGCGGCCAATTGCCAAAGCTGCCGGAGCTATTGCGTAAGACCTGATATAGGAGTTTCCTTATAAACCAATGACTAGAACCTATCTCAAAATCGCCTGAAGAGGATAACGAGGCAGGCGAGCTGGACGAAGCCGAGGAAGTTTTGGGTGTGGTATTCCCACCGGACCAGGATGCGGCGCTGCCATTGGATCCAGGCGAAGAAGCGCTCGACGAGCCAGCGTCGCATGTAACGGCTTAGCCGGCGCCGATCTTGCGTGGGCGGCTTACATCTGTTCGCGCGATGCGGCGCGATCATCTCGATGCCGTCTTTTCGCAACTCCTCGTCCAGTGGATCACTGTCGTAAGCACGGTCGCCGCTCAAATTCTCCGGCTTCGCTTCGATCATGTAGAAGTCGAAGCACAGCTGCACCAAGCGGACTTCGTGGTGGTTCGCCGCATGCGTGCTGACGGAGAGCGGCAAGCCGTGGCGATCGACAATCGCCATGATTTTCATGCCTTTCCCGCGCTTTGTCGCGCCGATTTCTGTTCCACCACCCTTCGCCATCACGAAGGTCGCGTCAATGAAGCATTCCTCTTCGTCCAATACGCCTCGGTCGCGAAGGTCGTTAGCAACATCCGTCAATATCCGGCGCAGAGTCTCGTCGCGACACCAAGCCTGAAAGCGCCTGTGCACAGTTTTGTAGTTCGGATAGCTTTGCGGAAGCATATGCCACTGCGCACCGGTGTTAAGAATCCACAGCACCGCCTCAAGCACGCGCCGGCTCGCAATCGGTTTACGACCAGGACGTCCATCGGCAATGTGCTCCTCCGGAAAATGATCCCGGATACGTTCCCACTGCTCGTCGGTGAGCCGAGTCATTCGGCATTTATATCGGATCGACAGCGGTCAGCAATTTTGAGATAGGTTCTAGTGGTGTTGGGCGACGGAGAACACCACAGTGCAGCAGATGCAACTTTGGATTTTCTGGTCAATCATGGCCGCATTCATAGTCTGCGGCTGCATTCTCACGCGGAAACCGACAAAAAAGCCACCTAAGAAAACTTTGCGGCCAGCGGTGCCGGACGAACATCAGCCCGGCTGTTTCGCTCTCGAAGAAGAAAGGGGCGGTAGTTGGAAGGGCAGCGGGGGGAGCGTACCGGCCATTAAAGAAGCTAGACCGAGTCTGTGACCTAAGGGGTAGCGTTACCTATTTAACCTGCGCCCTAGCGCACGGCGGCGGCCAAGCTACTCACGGGCGATGAGGTGCGGCTCCTTGGGGTCATCTTGTGAAGCCGTTTTCGTTCGCCCATGGAGGGCGTAGCCAGTCTCATTCCCATGCTGTCGTGTCGAGTAAAAGCGGAGCTAACGCTCGTGGACAAGGACGAGGGCGCCAACTGAGGCGGCCTATGGGAGGAAAACCATGAACTGGTTTAGCCGGACAACATCAATAGCGGGCATTCAAGTTTCCAATTGGATACTCGTTATAGTGGCTGTCGTCGTACTCTGGATTATCTACTCATTCGTCGCACACTGAAACACGCAGCCGATTCTTCGACGGACCAGGGCGGCGGAAAGCGGCAAGCGACTGCGGCTCAACACGCGCAGTGCGTCCACCATAGGGGCCGCGCCCGCCTGTCGGATGTAAAATGCTTCGAGCTAAGCGTCATTTCTTTGCCGTTATGCATAATCGACCGCACAGGTGTTGCGTGGTATTTCGCACCGACATGGTGTCGCGCTCCCAAGCTTGTCGCGAGCATACATCTACGATCTTGTTCCACCAATTGAAGGTCGCCACAAAACGCTAGTCGCGCCGATGCCGGGCAATGGCGAATTTAGCTTGAGCGAATTGCACGAAACGATTCGGGGCGGCGAACGCGTGCTGATTCGCCGAGCGCGGTCTGAAGACATGGCGCTATATCCGGATTTTGTACACAATGTCAGCGCCGAGGATCGGCGACTTCGGTTTTTTGGGGGTATTACCGCGCTCAGCGCCGCGCAGATCGATAAGCTGACCGACTCCACGCACGAAATGGCTTTCATCGCGCTCGACGAAGGCACGGGTCACATGCTCGGGCTCGTGCGCTTGATTGACGAACTCGGCGAAAAGACCGCGCAATTCGCGATCTTGGTACGCTCGCGGCTCAAGGGTCACGGGCTCGGCTGGCTGCTGATGCGGCATGTCATCGATTGCGCGAAAGAAAAGGGTCTGCGGCGCGTGTATGGCGATGTGTTGGCCGAAAACACGACCATGCTGCAAATGTGCGCCGAACTCGGTTTCCACGCGGAGGACATAGGATCGAACATTAGGCGCGTTGTGCTCGATCTCGAAAATATCGGGGCCCGCCATGTCCGCTTGTGACCCAATGCAGACATAGTTGCTTGTTCGGCGGTCACGGGCTTCGCGCATCGAGCGCAACATAGACCGTGCCCAGTACGATGCTGTAGGTCTGCAACATCACTAACGATAACACCGCTGGTCCGAACCCAGAGCCAACACTCATAGCGAATGGGCCGAGGCCAATCAGCGGGAAGAAAACTAGTACCGCTGCACGGTGATTTTGACAGGTTAAATCCGGGGTCAAAGTAGCTCCGGCAGGGATTTCGGATCAACGAGCATTTCGATGCTGCGAGCGACATGCGGCTGCCGTCGGATGAATCCTGCGCGTTCGAGCGTGAGCACCATCTGGTGAACCGAAGGTGGGCTGACGCGAAAATATTCCTGCATGTCCGTTTCGGCGGGCGGCCGGCGGTGCAGGCGTGTGTACAGGTGGATAAACGCCAGATACTGGCCCTGCGTGGGCGTAAAGGCTTTTGCAGCGCGACTCACTGCGGCCATCCGATTTAATTGTTCCTCCGTGCCTCGAACGAAGAGGAGGCACAGATGAATGTACGCTATCGGGTCGAGCTGAGCCAAACCGAACGCGCCGACCTCACGGCGCTTCTGAGCGGAGGCAAGCGCGCCGCACGCAAGCTCAAACGAGCGCAGATTTTGCTGGCCGCCGACACGGGCGCCAGCGACGACGACATCGCAACCAACGTGGGCGTTGGCGGCTCGACTGTCTACCGGACCAAGCAGCGCTTCGTGCTCGGCAACCTGGAGGCGGCGCTCAGCGAAGCACCACGCCCAGGAGCAAGCCGTAAGCTCTCAAGCAAAGAGGAAGCACTGCTAGTCGCCACCGCCTGCTCCAAGCCCCCGCAGGGCCGCGCCCGTTGGACCCTGGAGCTGTTGGCGGGTGAGTTGGTCAGCCTCACTGAACACGCCAGCGTATCCCGCGAAACCGTACGTCGGCGGTTGGCCGAAAACCACCTCAAGCCCTGGCGCAAGGACATGTGGTGTATTCCGCAGGTCGACGGCGAGTATGTCGCGCGCATGGAGGATGTGCTCGACCTCTACGCCGAAGTCCCCGATCCGAAATGCCCGGTGGTCTGTTTCGATGAGAGCCCGACCCAGCTCATCGGCGAGGTTCGCCAGCCGATCCCAGCCAAGCCGGGCCAGATCGAACGCTCCGACTGCGAATATAAACGCAACGGAACGGTCAACCTGTTCGTCTTCCTCGACGCGCATCGGCCCTGGCGTAAGGTTAAGGTCACCGAACGGCGAGCCGCAGAAGACTACGCCCAATGTATGCGCGAGCTCGTCGATATCCATTATCCAGATGCCGAGTACATCCGGGTTGTGCAGGATAACTTATCGACCCATTCGGCCGGCGCTCTGTACCAGACGTTCCCACCCGCCGAAGCCCGGCGCATTTTGCGACGGCTGGAGTTCCATTACACCCCCAAGCACGCAAGTTGGCTCAACATGGTTGAGATCGAGATCGGGGTGCTGCGCAGCCAATGCCTCGACAGACGCATCGACACGAAGGAGCAGATCGAATCCGAAATCGCTGCATGGGAAGGTCAGCGCAATGCCTCAGGCGCTCGCATCAAATGGATGTTCACAACCAACAAAGCTCGCGCCAAAATGGGCCGCGCCTACCCACAGCCCGCTACCCTCCGCGAGGCCCAAACCAAAGAGTCATAATCACTGTGCAGTGGTACTAGTCCCATAAAGACCCATCCGATAAGACCGAAGATTATACCTTTTACCGCCCCGGTTTTGCCGGGTAGCAGCCGATTAATGCGAGCAAACAAGAACCCGAGAATGGTCATGCCGCCGAGGAAAGAAAGTGCCCACGGCACGATGGCGGGAACATTGGTGCCGACCCAATGGCTAAGTGCGATCTGAAAGCTTAGATACGGTTGAAACGACGGCAACAAACCGGTCCACGATTTGAGATGCATAAACAAAAAATGGACGACTGTTCCGGCTGAACCCGCGATAACCGATTTCCAAATCCAACTTTTCATGGTTGTCACATCCGCAGCGTACAGCAGTACCCACGTATAGGGCTGCGGGTGGCCTTGTCATATGATGCAGATCATATGCTGGGTTTCAGCAAACGGATCGTCCCTTTGCGGCGCTCGATCTCGCCATCGGCGCTCATGTCCGCGAGGGTTCGATAGAGGGCTTCGTGGGTAAGCCCTAATTCGGCGGCGATATCTTTGAGCGTCCCCGACAGTGAAACTGTCCGTCCGCCGTGGTCAGCATTGATAGCAAGGAAGTGTCGCACCCGGTCACGTGCCGAATGGATGGATATTGTCGGTTGTGGCACCTATGCAACGCCGCTCTAAATTCCGCCCTGTCGAACCAAATGACGCCAATTTAACTCAAAATTAACCTAAACTCTTGAGCGTTGGGGATGTCTTCCGAGCAGTGTCTCGGGGGCAATCTGATGGGGTGTCTCATGAAAAATGGGATCACGACGAATGGCAGTCTCTCTCATGAGTATTATGTCCTCCAAATCAATGGTCGAACTGATTCGATTACATCGACGCTATGGGGATGCACTGAGAGCAGGCTTGATACTTAAATATCAGTTTCCGCACGTCGACATCAAAGTGCGCGAGATAAACTCAACCGAGGAAGTCATAGAAGGAACTGTTTTGCATTGACTTAGTATCAGCGAGGTTTGCACTAACTTTCGCTGCCGAAGCTTTGCAGGTTGATCGCCATTTCTCGCGATAGCGGCAGATTACGGGCATAAAAACGTTCGATCTGATCTACGTCGCCCACACCCGGCATCGATGATACTGCTATCAAGCCTTACGCAACAGCTCCGGCAGCTTGGCGATATTGGCCGCAATCCGCCGCGCCTCATCCTTGCCGAGCAACTTTAACCGTCGAGCGGCGGCCGGGCTCGCTTTCATAATAGACGTAGCTCGGTCTGGCCGCGAAGGCGTGTTGACGACGTTCAAGTGGTGAACACCGCTCCGAGCCTGTGTGGCGTAGCGATATCGCACCAGGGATCGCCCAACGACTTGAACGTTGCGCCAGCCGCAGCGGCAAAAAGCATCAGGTCAAACAGATCGAATGCAGTGCGTTGATCTCACGCCTGCCCCAGGCCGACCGATGGAGGATTTCGAGGTGCGTCTAAGACAATTAGAAAAATAAGAACTTAGTGCACAACCTTTGTTTGTTATTGAATTTTCATATTCACGAAGTCATGGACGCTGTAAAATCGAGACAGCGCTGATTCCATGAGAGCGCGGCCCCGACCTTCTGTCCCCATCCCCCGACACCCCAAGGAGGTTGGGGCCGGTATTATCCAAAGCGCATTGTGGCCGTCGGTGGGCGTTTGCGATCACCTTGCTGTCGGCTGGTATGCCGGACGGGGTGCACTGCTTTTAGATGGCGTTTCAGTGAGCGGCGGCTGTGGTCCCCTAAATCTTGGTGGTCCATCAATTCGGCGCAACGAATCCATCGGTGTGCCAGCCCGCGCCAGACAGCCCTGTTCTCTGAGCTAGGGCTAAATTTGGCCATGACCTGGCAACTCAGCGGCAAATTTCAGGAAACGATCTGACGTGTGCATTGGGGGACATCCTCCGTCGACCATTTGATCAACGGAATCATCAGCCCCCTGGAAAGTTCCGTGCTGCATAAGACAAATCTTAGACCGCCGTTTCCTCGGTGCACGTACCGATCAAAGACACCGCGGAAGCGTCTCTCGGACGCAAAGACCTTAACGAGTTCTTAATAATGGGCGGCGGCGAGCGCGGCAGGGAGAGTCGAGTCCAAACGGCCGTGTGACTAAATCCCCGTTTGATCTATCTCAATGCCGAGCCGTCACCGAACGGTTTGTATTAGATTCCTGAACTACGCACCTACGACTGCAAACCTAATGGCAGGGTGACAGCGACGGAAACCGAGGAACCAAGAGAACGGCGCGACTGTCCCCTTCTCAAGTCGCGCTGTTTCTCTCGGCTGTCTCAGATGACGGAGCTGGTCAGTTTGTGGGTGGATGAATTCATTATGGACTGGAAGCCAATAGATACCGCTCCGTTCGACCGCGATGTGGAACTCGCCGTTATCAACGTCGCAGGCAAACACGCTCTCACATTTCCTTGCCAACGTACTATCGGCGGCTGGGTAAACGCCGTAACCAAAAAACAGCTTTACTTCGTCTTGCCTACACACTGGCGAGTTTGGGTCGCCTAGCGCATTGAACTAGCGGCATCGCAAAACCTCCGGCAGCTTGGCGATATTCGCCGCAATCCGCCGCGCCTCATCTTTAATAAGCAGTGTGGCCGCCTGACCGAGCGGCGAAGCGAGACGCCCGCTTCGAATGGTCCGACAGCAAGAGAATATTAGTCGATGCTTCTTATCATTCTTAATCTTGCCACGATTCGTGCTGATCGAATTGCTTGTCGCTCGGGGCATTGGGGGTAAGTGGTGTTCAGAGAACGTGTCGCTCTAGCGTTGTTAGGGGCTTTTTGTTTCACGTGCGGAGGATGCGCCTATAGTGGCCCAGCCGCTCCATCGTTCGCCGCCATGCCCGGCCCGAACAAGTCTTATGAGTTTTTCCGGGGAGACGATCAGTACTGCCAGACTTCCGCTCAGCAAGCGATAGGGTACCAATCCCCCGGCCAAGCGGCGAATGACGCCGCAGTTGGTAGCGCTGCCGTTGGCACCGCTTTAGGCGCTCTCGCAGGCGCTGCACTTGGATCAGCGGCGGGACATATGGGGACAGGCGCCGCAATTGGCGCTGGCACTGGTTTAGTCGCAGGCAGTGCGGTCGGAAGTGGCAATGCTCGCGCCGCTGGTGGCTCGCTGCAAGCGAGATATGACACTGTTTATGCGCAGTGCATGAGCGCCAAAGGCAATCGGATTCCGGCACCGCCTGTCGTTGAACCAGTCTATGTCTATCCACGCCCCTACTATTGGGGTGGATACTAGGCTGAGGAGGCACACCCTCGCCGGTCCACTGCGGCAGGGATTTGAGTTGCCTCACGGCAAAACAAATATTTTTTTGTTGTCAGATTTGCGTTATCGCACTCCCCACGTCTGACGGCGGCTCAATAGCTCCGGCAGTTTTGCGATATTTACCGCGATCCGTCTGGCCTCGTCCCGCTCCAATAATTTCGCCGCCGATCTCCGCCCCAGCTCATCCTCGAAATAGACATACGCAAGCGCCTGTCCGTTTTGGTCACGGACAACGAAACAGGCGGATTGCTCGTCAACGGACCAAGGCGGCGGGAAGCGGAGGGAGGGCATATTACGCAACCCGGTTGCTTGCGCTCTATGTCATCTTGCCCGTAACGATGCCGATAAGCGCGCCCACGCAGGCCCAAAATGCGTTGACCGATATATCAAAGGCTTTGGCTTGGTATGCGGTGGGGTGATCCGTCAAAGTGGCTGCCATAAAGAACACTGCGATGAGCGTGAGAAAGGTCAGCGCGATCACCGCGTATAGTGCGACCCCAAACCAGCGGCCCGGGCCTCGCCAAAACCGTAAGGCGCGGCGGGCAATTCATTCGTCTCCGTGGACCGGGCCGACTAATTGCCGCGCGGGTGCACTCAAGCAGCGATGCTGCGCCCTGCGGTTGAAACCGTCGTTGTCGACGTGATCGAGCAAACGCGCCGTGTGGCGATCTCAGGCGGCCCGTTTGGCTAGGAAGTGCCCAAGCGCCTTTTTCCCTTCTTTGGCTGCCTCTGTCATGCTCTCGAAAAAGACTGGTGAGCGTTCTACTGGCGCCGACTTACCGGCGCAATAGATTTCCCACCGCCACGGCTTTTGGGGATTCCCTCGCCGCTTCACCACGAACGAATAGTCAGCTGGCTTAAATTTTTCACTCATGCGTCATTAGATGGCGACGGGCACCTTGAATTTCAAACCGGAGGCGCAGTCCGACTGGACGATTCGCACGCTGCCGGGGCCGGGCGGATCCGCCGGTCCCGTATCGCCCTTTGGCCCCGGAGGTCCGGCGGGGACCCGTATCGCCTTGTGGTCCTTTTCTGAAGCCTGCCAATCCCGCCAGCAATGCAAATGCAAGCACCATGTGGGCTGCACGCATTTTACAATCTCCTGAAAATGGTAACCCCACCCTGAGAAGATCGAATTGAACTGGCTGCTTCAAGGGCGGTTTGGCGGCGCGCCGGATGCGGCCAAGTATGGTCGTGGTGCCTGCGGGGTCACGCTGAATCTATTTGGGGTTGGACGAGGAACTCCGGACCCTAAGTCGATGAAGCGATGACCACCGTCGCGGCCACGATGAGTATCATGAATGCCATCGTGACACCGACCAGCCACGGTTTGGAACGCTGAACGAAGAAGCCGGTGAGCGCAGCAATCAGCAACGCTGTGGCAATCAACTCCGCGATAACGCCATATCCTTGTGATGTGATCATGGTTCCTACTATGCAACGGGGACGGGTTCGATCCCTCCCGTTGAAGCGGCCCCTGTTTTGGAAATGGTGCGGAGGCATTACGGAAATCTGTCATGGACATTAATTCCAGGAAATGTTCTTGCGATTTCTAGTCGCAAACCCACACGCTGCGAGAGCGAGGATGCCGAGCGGTGCGCACGCCTCATGTAGCCCGTTGTTGTGCGAGAAGCTGATCGACGTATTGCGACGCCTCAGTAAGAGCGCCCTGTCGCTCTAAGTGCGTGCTGGTCGACGCGACTCGATTCCCCTTGGGATCGAAAATCGTGACCCGATAACGGTCGTCGCTCTCGTGGTGAAGCGCAAGTTCGTATCCGTGATAGCTATGTGTGCTGGTCGTCACGCCAAGCGATCCGTATCGTTCTTTGCCTCACCGGCCAACCGATAGCACGCTTCGGCCCGTTCATGGTATCCGTTGGTATCGATGCAGCCTCCCCACCTGTTGCGCAGCAACGCATCAAAAGGAATACGTGGAATGCCTCCGGCCCATCAGCAGCAAAAGCGACTACTTCTGCTGCTGAAGCGCGGAAGGTGGCCCTATTATGCGGCCATTATCTTGATCGCCTGCGCGTTCTGGCTATGGCATCTGTGGTTCGACTGAACGGCGGAACGATGATCAAATGGCAAACCCATTTTCGAGTAGTGACCAAGGGGGCGACCAGCAACCGCTCTCATGTGTGGCATTACTGGTCGACCTATGACCTGGCGCTCCATCAGATCGAGCTGCAAGTCATCGGTTCCACCAAATGCGACTGTTTCGCGCGGTAAGGAGCTCCCTTAAATTGGCTTCGCTCGCTTGGAATCCCGCGTCGTTCAACTTGCCTCGAAACAGCTCGTATCGCAGCCAAACGCGATAGGTGTTGACGACATCGGTCTCGCAGTAATCTGCGATCTCTTTGATCTTCCCATCAAGAAAGTATCGCTCGACCTCGGTTCCATCAATGCTGTCAGGCTTCCCTGGCAAGCCCATGATCCTACTTAGCTCGTCCAGCGAGGCTTTCGTGTGTGGAGCGAACGACGAGAGCACGTCGCACAGGTCGAGCGCGTCCTCGGTGTAACGGTTGAAATAGGGACGGAGTGTCAGCCCTGGTGCTGATACGGCGTGGATCATCGCGCGATAACGCAAGACGGGAAGGTCAAACGTGTTGCCATTGAAGGTGACGAGCTCTGGGTTCAGTTCGGCGATCTTGTCAACAAACGCTGATATTAGCTGCTTTTCGGTTCTGTCGCCGACGTGAGGCGCGCCGATTGCGTCTACTGCCCAATGGTCTGCCTCCTTATGAGCGACGAGCGCGCCGATACAGACAATCGAGTGGTAGATGTGCTTTGGAAACTTGTTGCCGAGTGCCTCCCGGATTTCTGCGTCTGATTTTCCGATGAGAGCATTGGCAGCAGCGTAACCCGCGACATCAGGTACGGTTTCGAGATCCCATACGATGACGTGTGGCATGTCATGTGCCTTGCTTTCGGTTGGGCGCTCAAAACTAATGGCTGTTGCCGCGAAGCCGAAGTGTCTCAGCCGAACGAACGCAAGCGAGTAGGAAACGCATCATTTTTTCGGAATTTTTATCAAAGGCTGAAACGGACGAATGTCACTGTCTGCATAGAGGCGACCTGAACCAGACAATGTGGACCCCAAGGTAGTGTTGGCCTTTTTCAGGACGCTAACCGCGTTAGTCACGAGCTGGCTAGTGCTGCCAACTCTATCAAGTTTGGATGGCTTCAAAGATTGCGTTCCTCTGCCACTTCTCGAATCTAGCTTTCATTGTATCAATCGGCTGATCCTCATATGGCCCGCTAATCATCATTCTGCTCTGGTTTATGGGAAGAGCGGCTGGATATGGAAACGGCCACTAGAAGCACAAGGGCAACGATAAGGGCATAGGCGACACTACCGCCCGTCAAACGAACAATGTCGGCGAAAGGGTCACCGCCATTACGAATTATAAAGAAATACTCAGCACCTGTCCCTAAGATAACTGCCAATAAGATGATTGTTATGACCTGTTTTAAAGGCATGTCACCTTATTCCTTATAGCCTGCTAATCGTCATATGGCTGACGTTATAGCTCTGACCCCAGCGGGTCCCCAACTATCGAGCTCGCTTCCTTGCGAAGCAACCCGCGATGAAGGAGGCTTCCGTGTACGCGTCCATCCGTCAAGCCAAGGCAAAAACCGGAATGGCCGAAGAGTTGGCGCGCAGGATCAAGGAGGGAGCCATTCCGATCATCAGTGATGTCGAAGGCTTCAGGGCTTACTACCTAGTCTATACTCCCGACGACATCGTAACAGCGATCAGTATCTTCAATGATTACGCGGGGGCGGCTGAGTCAAACAGGCGCGTGCTCGCGTGGATCGAGCAGAGTCTAACTCCCCTGCTCGCCGGGCCAGCCATCGCGATGGCCGGGCCAGTGATCGTGCACACCTTGGCATAGCCAAAACGGTCGAGCCGCAACAGGACTAGAAGCATCGCGAATAAGACTATCCAGTCGTTGCTCACGGCCAGTCCTCCCTTTTCCATCGAAGCAAGGGTCTTACCACAGGCGTGCGCCGCGCGGTCGGGACTAGTTTACGGCTTCCGCAAAAGCTCCGGCAGCTTGGCGATATTCGCCGCGATCCGCCGCGCCCTCGTCCCGCTCCAATAATTTCGCCGCCGATCTCCGCCCCCGGCCTATGGTTCCGGAGCGGCGTTCGCATGCTCGCGAATTAGGGCTATTGCCCTCTCCGTTTTGCATCTAGGGCGATTTCCCGAAACAACATATTGCCGGGAAGCTTGAACGCGTCGGCATATCCCAAGTGGAATTTTGTCAGTCTGTCGATCTTCGCGCCCGCTGCAACGGCGTTGCGAACCTCTTCAATCGTGGTCGCGGGACCGATAATGAAAGTGTTCTCGCTCATGCTTTGGCCTCATCCGATCAGATTGCCAAGCCACGCGCAAAGGCCGTCATCGTCAACGCCGCACGCGCGCAACGCCGCAATCGCCAGGTGAACTCGATAGCGGGCATGCAAGTTTCCAATTTGATATTCGCTATAGTGGCTGTCGTCGTACTCTGGATGATCTACTCAGCATTCATTCACTGAAACAAGCAGCCACACAACCAGCTCATGACCGCGTAGAGAATAACAGCGCCAAGCGCGCCGGTGCCTATCACCATGGCCACAAGTATTAGCGTATCCCCAAGTGGTCTGTTTGGATTGGGCGCGAACATTTTTCAGCGGCCGGAAGCCAATCGCAAGAACTCTCGAACGCTAACGTACCGACTTTGGCGGCGCGATGGCGCAAGCCTAATCAAATAGGCAAGCCAGTAAGTAATCAGTAACAGCGGCACGCCGAATGCGGTTTCCTGCATATCGGTATGTTATTCCTCTTTTTGATGCCCGTGCTTTGCCGCCTGCGGCCCTCGCCTAGAGGCCGCTGCGAACTCATAGGCAAGTCACCAGCGGCGGTTTTATTCAGCCATGACCTAACCCTTTCGGAAGGGTTCAAGAAGATCCGCCAAGGTTTCGGCCTGTTGGTAGCTCAGCTTGATTGTGACGGGGGTCAGCTTGCCCTCGATTTCGGTCCCTAAAATCACCTCTGCGTTCCGACCCGCGTCTCGGACATCGACGCCCTCTACAGCCGGGAAAACGTTGGGCTCAGTACCATCGATTTTGACTGTCATGGATCACCTCTTACTGCTGATCGACCACGGCGGCGGGAAGCGGCGTGAAGGTGGCATGGAGGGATGATAGCGCGCCGCTGCGATGCGCTGGAACACCCCCCTCAATTCGGTGGTGTCTCAGTTTGAATATTTGGGCGGGTCCACAAAAACCACGCGTAAACTCAGCGCCCTAAGGATTGCCTTAGTTGGCTGCCGATGACCATGAAGAACCCTATTCAGTATTGTTCGATCAACGCGATTCTTTTTAGCCCATGCAGTCTGGCCGCCTGCTTTTTTTACCTTAGAGGTGAGCAAGCGAATGACATCTTTAAGTTCAAAGGTGCGCATCTACAATTCTCCAAAGGCAATCAATCACGCCTGCACCATCACGCCGCGATTTGTTTTTTATACGATCCGCGCTTTCCGGGCTTTGGTTGAGCGGCATCAATCATTTCGGCCAGATCACTCATCGACCACAGCGTAACAAGCCCGGTGGTGGCGGCGGCGTCGAAGCATCTTGGACTGCATCGGTCGAGAAGAGGTCAGGGAAAGTTTGCTACGTTCGCGTCCCATGACCTGATTATGGCGATCTGGTCGTGGAGTAGCAACGCATAGTGGGAAATATAAAGGCCCCACGCTGAAATCACCCATTTCAACAGGTTACATGAAAAAGCCCGATCTTCTTTGCATGTGACTTGTTGAACACATGGATCGCTTCGGGGGTCGGCTGCAACAAGACCTTGCAGCCCTTTTTCGTGAAATAGGCTTCGGCTTCCGGCGACAGATGCACATTGCCCATTTGACCCGAGCCAACAATCAGCTGCTCGCACCCCTTTTCGAAGACAAACTTCGCTTCGTCTTTCGAGAGCACGTGGGAGGTACCATAGTACTTCTTCGACAGCTTCTTCTTCCGTTTCACGACTTCACCCGAGAGGCGAATGACGACGTCGTGTTCATAGGTCTTTCCGTCAATTGTAATGGTGCCGAATTTGGTGTTTTCGATCTCCATGGCTTGATCCTTGCTTCCTAGTCTCAGGAACAACGCACCGGTGCTACGGCTTAGAGCTGGCAAACTGATCGTATGCGCGCAGCGCATCTCCTCCGTATACCGCCGCCGGTCCACCGCCCATATAGACGGCAAGGGCGACGGTCTCAGCAACCTCCTCACGGGTAGCCCCGTGCTGATAGGCCATTTTAGTGTGATATGCGACGCAGCCGTCGCAGTGGACTGCGATGCCGATAGCGAGCGCCATCAGTTCTTTCGTTTTTGTGTCGATAGCTTTAGCAGCTGTCGCCGCAGTCGAAAGAGCGCCGAAGGCTTTCGTCGTGTCAGGTACGCCCCGTTGCAGCAGCCCGATACCGGTGAGCACATCATGCGCGATCTCTGAAAAGTCCTTGCTCATATCCCGGTTCCCTATCGATGACTCTTCGGATTTCTGATTCATCATGGAATGGTCGGCGCAAGTCCAGTCATGATGTTTCACCAGGGCGATTTCCTGGGCGAAACGTGGGCGCGATAACAACTAAGAAGCGCTAAGATGCTGATATTAATGGTGGGCGCTGTAGGGATTGAACCTACGACCTCTCCCGTGTGAAGGGAAAACACTCGCCAAAAGTTAACAGTTAAAGTGATTTCTCACCTGAGAACCTCTTTGTTAGCGCAGGATCTAAGGGCCAAAAAGATGCGGAGTTGATAGCTTACGTGAAGTAATGAATGCCCAACGCTGTGATTCTCGATATATTATATAATGTATCAACGCGTTCCCCCGAAGCCGACGATTAGTGACGACAGGCTGCCACTAACGTGGCCAAATTGACCGCGAAACGCTGTGCCGACATCTGTGCGTCCGATGTCCGCTTTCCGTTCTTGTTTGTCTGATTTATCCGCGGTTAAAAATCCCGGGAAACGACAATGGACATCGATGTTTGCTCTGGCTGGGGAACTAGGATTCGAACCTAGATTAACGGAGTCAGAGTCCGCTGTTCTACCGTTGAACTATTCCCCACCAATTCGCATGATTTGCCAATACCTTGGTAATTCAGTTTTCCAAATCATGAGACGCGGTTTTCCAAATCTGCGACCGCGTGGACCGATATATGCTGACACCTTTGTTCGCTGTCTAGTCCTTATCGCTTCTCAATCACTCGAAGCCGCGCTTGTCCGGCAGCGGCCACCTCCATCTGGTCGCGGAAGCGCATGTAGCGCTCGACCATCTGACGCGACATGCCGATATCGTTAGCGATCTGGTCGACGTCGTGACCCGCGGCGCGGCGAATTAGGATCCCGGCGCCCCTCAGTCCGTGAATGGTTGGATAATCGGCCTCATCAGGATCGATCTCCCATTCATACTTGCGGACCATTTCTGCAACCCATGCTTTCCACCGCGCACAGACGATCTTGCCGTCATCGGTCGCTAGCCAACGGTGCCAGCGCGACCGCAAGCTTGTTTCGGTGTAGGGGACGCCGCGCGGAGAGAATAAATAGTACTCCGGGTTGCCTCGCCGTATCGGCGCTTTCCAGCGCGTTGCAGTAAACGCGATCTTCGTTTGTGGCCAGAGATCGAGCATGTGCACATCGGCAGGCGTCAGCGGGATGCAAAACGTTTTGCGCTTCTTTTTGGTTTTCTTCGGCCGGCACCACAGGCCGTGGCGCTCGCGCTGCGCTGGCCCCATGCGGATGAGATCGGATTCGCGCTGACAGGTTGCCAAGCCGAGCCGCACCATGCGCACGAGGTCGGGCCAAGCGGTTCTGCAGACGAGTGCGACGGCCCAGGCTGGCCAAGGGATATGCCCGACGTCGCCGACGTCCAGATTGGCAACGCCAATGAACGGGTTTGACTGCACGCCAATCGAGCGTCCCCATTTCCACAGCGTGCGACCGACCGAGAGCATGTGATTGGCCATCCCCGCCGTGTCGGCCATGGTGTCGCGTAGCGCAATGACCGCGCCGGCGGGAAGGTCATAGGACAGGGCGCCCCATGCGATCTCAAAGCGATTGAGATGCACGGTATAGCTCGCCTTCGTGGAGTCCGACAGCTTCTTAAAATCCTCGCTGTCGCGATAGCGTTGGACCAGGAAGCCGACGGAGCCCGCGACTGGGACGGGTTGGGCGGGCTTGGTGTAAAGCTCAAGTTCTTTGAAGAATGCCGCAGGGCTGGCGTCGAGGTTCGGTAACCTGACCCGCTTACCCTCACGCGCCGTGCCGCGTCCGGGGTTCCAATAAAAATAGGTCCGCCCCTTGATCGTCTTTTTCTCGACGCCTTCAGGCAGCGTCACGCTCGCGGTCCTTTTTCGCCCCACGAATTTTCCTGATGCCGTCCAGATACGATCGAAGCCGAGCGGGCTCGCTGGTAATGCCCGCCAGTTTACGGTCGACGTCCAGCCAACGCCAGCGGGGCGTCGAGGTTGGAAAGCCGGGAGCTGATGGCGGGAGGATTCCTTCGCGAACCCAGGAATCTTAGGTCGCAGGTGAGATCCCTAGTTCTGCCGCCCCCACCTCACGTGAAACAAAGGCGGGCGTGCGTGGTGGCAGCTGAAGATTCAACTTGCGTGTAGTCATAGCTAGGATAGGGGACCAAAAGCTGGGCCCCGGCCGCGGGCAGCTTCGCGCCGCAAGCCCGATGCTGACATCGAGCCATCGGGGAAGGCAAGCGCAGCGGCAATCGCGAGCCGAAGCGGCGTGTCAGGGCTGATTGCATCGCGTGCTGGAATTGAGCGTGCAGTTGAGGGATTCCGCATACAAATGATATCGTTAGGGATGACCTCTGATCGCCATCACGAACAGATTATTGTGAAGGATATCCTTCAGCCGGAAATTCCTGGTTGTCTGCCCGAACGTAAAATCGACAACCGCAGTCGAAATCTCCCGGTGAGGCCAGATGATGGCGATGCTGATGCAAGACGAATAGTCAGAGTTGCGTTTTCGTCGCTTCCGACTTATGAGGCAGTGGCCATCTACTATTCGTATATCGCGTATCCTCATCCTGACGACGTCGCTCAGCGCACGAAGTACAGCATCGCTCTGGCAAGGTGGCCGTGCTTGAACGGGTACGGCCGAAACTGGAATAATTCCGAGCAGCTGATTAGACCGTTTATTTTCTCACAGGGCGAGAAGCTATTTCTCGCTAGGCGCAAGTTGGGCAGTCGCCGTCTTTGGCGACATAGCTACTGCGCCTTTAGTATGCTCTTGCCTCACGTCGAGCCCGATCTGTTAGATGGCCTCCCGCCGACGGTGGAGAATATCAGTCTGAGAGCTGGTGCACCTGAGGGTTACTCCGAAGGCAGCAGAAAAACCTACCAAGCTGACATTTGGAAACCCGTTAAGCCAGTAGCACACGCTGCTGCGGCTGCAGTCCTCTACTGGGGATCTTTGCACGATCTTGTAGAAGAACAGGACGAAAACTATCAGATCTGCAACAACCAGCCCTTTCTCGCGACGCTATTTTTTGAAAACCTGTTCAAAGATTACATCCTAGTAACTGCCGAGCGTTTAAGGGTACAGATGTCCACGTGCTCGCGCTTCAAAATCACCGAAAGCGAAACTATTCGGTTTGTTGCGGGCTGAACTTGGCGTCTAGCTTGTTCAAGGACGCTCATTGAATTGCTGAGGCAGTTGTCAAATTAACGTTCCGCCAGACAACTCGCGCTCCATTCACTGATTTAGATTTTCAATGTGGTCGGTTCGAAGTGGCGGCGCGCTTAGCGCCGAAGCAATTTCC
>CAWFJS010000007.1:0-158592 GCA_963816295.1 uncultured Alphaproteobacteria bacterium
GTTTGTCACGATCGGTGTTCGTTCGTTTCCCTGCGACCATTCGCAAAGAGCCATGGTGGGGTGAAGCAGCAAGGATGGCAAGCCGACTATATGGCGGATTAACCGCCCTTCTTTGATAACATCAAAGCTAGTTTCAAGGGGGTCGGCAATCACGGAGGATGCAATCGTGTCAGGGGAGTTTTCCGTGCGCTTAATCCAATTCGGCCCGTTGGCCGCGCCTGAGATCGCCACATCGCGCGTTCGGCTTGGGCAGCTTGAGGATCTGCAACTAACACTCCTCCCGTTCGTCCCGCCCTGCAGGTATCTGCGTCGTCTCCTCAAACTCCGTGACTGACTGTTATTACGCCCGGAGCGGTTTGCTCGATCACGTCGACAACGACGTGATGTTGCGGATGAGTATCCGCGACAGCGGAATCGTATCCGGTCCGGCCGCGCACAGGGGCGGCGTCATTGTGGATCCGATGTGCGTCAAGGAGCTGCAGCGCGTTGTCCCTCGATACGCCACGATCGAGGAAGCTACGACAGGCATCAAGGAACTGCGACGCGTCGTGTCTAAAAAGCCCGGCTTGTAGTTTATCAGGGACAGCCACAGCTCACCGCCGTGCTGCCTTAGGCCCGGAATCGAATCCTTGGTCATCCCAGGGCCGTAGCGAAGGGGCATCTCATTTACGGACCTGTGGCGGACACGAAAACGGGACGCTCCAACGCTATCCGCCCAATCCATTATAACACTTTGATTTGTTTATTGTCTTGGTGGGCGCACAAGGACTCGAACCTTGGACCCGCTGATTAAGAGTCAGCTGGTCCGTTCACAAGAGTTTCAAAACGCACAAAGCCTTGCCGACAACCTCAATTTCACTGAGCGCCACTTCTTCGGCCGCATGTTTGGGATTATCCGAGATGATTTTAACCCGCGACGGCTGCGCGGCGCGCAGCAGCTGCAAACGGCGAATGATCATATGATCGAAGGGATCGCGAATGGCATAAAGACCATCCGGCGATGGTGTTTTGTGCCCCGTGTCCACGATCACCTTTTCGCCGGACATGATCGTCGGCGCCATGGCATCGCCTTCCGCTTCGATCACCAGAAGGTGTTTTGCCGAGGCCTGCAATTGCTTTGTGACAAAGCTCGCTGGAAACGCCCAATCTTCCGCCTTGATCCGCTCGACATGCTGGCCTTCTTTGTGCTTCCGCAGCTTTGAATAGGCGGCTCCGGCTTCGGAACGCGAAGCAAGCTCAGGCACATGTTCACTTGCGCCTAATGCTTCACCTTGGATCTGATCTTCCGACGCGCCCGGATAGCGGCCCCAGAGCAGAATCTGCTCAGGCGAATAGCCGAGCGCGTTGGCAAACGGCTTTAAGTGATCGAGCCGGAGCCGAATTAGCCCATTTTCAAGGCGAGACAGCTGCTGTTTGGAAACCCCGGAGCGCTTGACGAGTGCGCTGCGGCTCATGCCCCGCGCCTCTCGGGCATAGTAGAGGCCGGTTTTTCTCGACCCGGATTTCGCCTTGCGTGCCATTCACTCATTGTCACCGATTCGGTGAAAAATCGCGAGGACCCTTTTCACGAGCCACAGGGGTCGCACTGATGTCGCCAGTGGCCTGGTTAGTGGCGGTGGCTTCTGCTCTCGGCAGCGGATGGGTTTGAAGCCAAAGTGCGCTGTGCCTTGGCCAGCGCGGTGGCAAGCGCAGCGATCGATGGACTAGACCGCTGCATTGCTCACCTCCGGGGTCATAAGATCGAAACTGACGGCTCCGGTTTTTGAGCGTTTGGCCCTAACGCCATGCCCAATCGCCTCCTTGGCATCTTCTGGCACCAGGCTCTTTAGCTCGGCCTTGGCTTGTTCGTGCTGGCGATGAGCCTGATGGGTTCGCGTGAAGATCGTGGCGAACTCCGCCCAGACGTTAGACGACGCCATGTCGACAACACGCACGGCTTCGAGCCGCAGCTTCGGCGGCTCCACCCCAAACAACCGGGGCTGTTCGCCGCTCTCAACAGGAGCCGGATTTGTTCGCAATCGAGTGGATTGGTTCTCCTCAGCCCGGCTTCACCACCCGAATATGCAACTCGCGCAACTGCTTCGGCGAGACTTCCGACGGCGCGCCCATCATCAGGTCCTCAGCGCGCTGATTCATCGGGAACAGCACGACTTCGCGTAAATTCTCCTCGCCGCACAAAAGCATCACGATGCGGTCGATGCCGGGCGCGATGCCGCCGTGCGGTGGCGCGCCGAGCGAGAGGGCGTGCAGCATGCCGCCGAAGCGCTGCTCTAGGCTCGCTTCCTCATAGCCGGCAATGGCGAAGGCCTTTTTCATCACTTCGGGACGATGATTGCGGATCGCGCCCGAGGATAATTCGACGCCGTTGCAGACCACATCGTATTGGATCGCCTTGAGCGACAAAATTTTCTCGCGGTCGGCCGGATCAAGGCCTAAGAATTCGTCGACCGGCAGGTTCGGCATCGAGAATGGATTGTGCGAGAAGTCGATTCGCTTCTCCTCTTCGTTCCATTCGTACATCGGAAAATCGACGATCCAGCAGAACTCGAAGCGGTCCTTCGCAATGAGTCCGAGCTCGTCGCCGATCTTGTTGCGCGCGGGCCCGGCGAATTTGACGAAGCTTGCCGGATCGCCGGCGACGAAGAACACCGCATCGCCGTCCTTCAACAACAACTGCGCGCGCAGCGCCTCGGTCTTCTCGGCGCCGAGATTGTTGGCGATCGGGCCGCGGCCAACGGCATTGCCGCCGTCGAGCGCGTAGAAAATATAACCGAGCCCGGGCTGGCCCTCGCCCTGCGCCCAGGAATTCATGCGGTCGCAGAAGGCCCGCGAGCCGCCGCCCGGCGCTGGAATGGCCCAGACCGCGCCTTTCGGATTGGTCTCGAGGATGCGGGCGAAAAGCTTGAATCCCGAGCCGCGGAAAATATCCGACACGTCGGCCATCTCGATCGGATTGCGCAAGTCCGGCTTGTCGGAGCCGTATTTGGCGATCGCCTCGCTGTAGGGAATGCGCGGAAAGTTTTGCGTCACCGGCTTGCCGTCGGCGAATTCCTCGAACACGCCGCGCAGCACCGGCTCGACCGCTGCAAAAACATCGTCTTGGGTGACGAAGCTCATCTCGACATCGAGCTGATAAAACTCGCCCGGCGAGCGGTCGGCGCGCGCGTCCTCGTCGCGAAAGCACGGCGCGATCTGAAAGTAGCGGTCGAAGCCCGCCACCATGACGAGCTGCTTGAACTGCTGCGGCGCTTGCGGCAGCGCGTAGAATTTGCCGGGGTGCAGCCGCGACGGCACCAGATAATCGCGCGCGCCTTCCGGCGACGAGGCGGTGAGAATCGGCGTCTGGAATTCAAAGAAGCCTTGCGCCTTCATGCGGCGGCGAATCGAATCGATGACTTCGCCGCGTTTCATGACGTTGCGGTGCAAGTGCTCGCGACGCAGATCGAGGAAACGGTATTTGAGCCTTATGTCCTCGGGATATTCCTGATCGCCAAACACCGGCATCGGCAGTTCGGCCGCCGGTCCCAGCACTTCGATCTCGCGGATATAGACTTCGACCGCGCCGGTTGGCAGGTCGGGATTTTCGGTGCTGTCCGGCCGGCGCCGCACCTTGCCATCGACCCGCACCACCCATTCCGAGCGCAGCGTCTCGGCGATCTTGAACGCCGGGCTGTCGGGATCGGCGACCACTTGCGTGATGCCGTAATGGTCGCGCAGATCGATGAACAGCACGCCGCCATGGTCGCGGATGCGATGGCACCAGCCGGACAGCCGGACCTCGGCGCCGATGTCGGCCTCGCGGAGCGCGCCGCAGGTATGGGTGCGATAGCGATGCATGCTCATTCCAAAAATCGATGAAAGGCGGCGCACAAGCGCATGGCCTTGCTCGCTTTGTCAAGCAGCTAGTGTCCCGATTCCGAAGTTCGTCGGCATTTGCGGCGAGCTCGTACGAACTTCAGAATCGATAAGGACACCAGCGAGTTTATCCTCGTAGTGCCGCTTTTGAACCCGAAGTTCGCATCGACGGGCTCCGCAAATTTTGCGAACTTCGGGTTCGCGGCACTGCCGCCAACAGGGCGATAGCGCCGGCCATCACCGGCCATGACTGCCTCGACAGGACGGCGCCGATCTGCACACTCCGGCGCAGTAGATGAAAATGAAGCGGAAATCGACCAGCAAAACCAAGGTCGCGGCGACCGAAATGACGGCGGCCGACGCCGTGATCGCGACGCTCGTGGCGCATGGCCTCGAGACGATCTACGCCCTGCCCGGACTGCAGAACGACCCGCTGTTCGACGCGCTGTTCCGCTTTTCCGACCGGCTCTCCACGATCCACACCCGCCACGAACAGGGCGCCGCCTATATGGCGCTCGGCGCCGCGCTGGCGACCGGCAAGCCGGCCGCCTATGCGGTGGTCCCGGGCCCGGGCTTTCTCAATTCGGCGGCGGCGCTACTCACCGCGTATTCCATGAACGCGCCGGTCTTGGCGCTGATCGGGCAAATTCCGCACGACGACATTGGGCGCGGGCTCGGCCATTTGCACGAGATCCGCGACCAGACCGGCATCATCAAGCGGCTGGTCGATCATGTCGGGCGAATCGCCAAGCCGCGCGACGCCTCGCGCGCGACGGCTGTGGCATTGCGCGCGATGCGCATGGGCCGCCCCGGTCCGGCGGCGATCGAATGCGCGATGGACGTGTGGAGCCGATCGGCGCCAGTGACCGTGCAGCAGCCGTTGCCGGCGCCGGTGCCGAAGATCGATGCGGCGGCGGTTCGCCGCGCCGCCAAACGGCTCGGCGCTTCCAAGCGCGTCTTGATCGTTTGCGGTGGCGGCGCGCAAGACGCGGCCGATGAGGTGACCGCGCTCTCAGAAATGCTGCAGGCGCCGGTGCTTGGCTTTCGCCGCGGCCGCGGCGTGCTCGACAGCCGCGATCCGTTGAGCGTGACGCTGCCGCTCGGGCGTGACCTGTGGGGCGAGGTCGATGTGGTCTTGGCTGTCGGCACGCGGCTGCTCTGGCCAATAAGGCATTGGGGCATCGATCGCGATCTCGCCATTATTCGCGTTGACGCCGATCCGAAGGAACACAATCGCTTGCACAAGCCGGCGGTGGCGCTGAGCGGCGACGCCAAGCCGATCCTGCGGCATCTCCTTGCCGAACTGCCGGCGCACAATCACAAGCGCGCCTCGCGCAAGGCGGAGATGCGCGAGCGTCAGGCGGTTTGGCGCAAGCGGATGGAGAAACTTTCCCCGCAAATCGCATTTCTCGACGCCATCCGCGCCGAACTTCCCGAGGACGGCATTTTTGTCGACGAGGTGACGCAGGTCGGCTTTGCCGCGCGGCTGTTGTTTCCGGTCTACAAAGCGCGCACGTTTCTCTCGCCCGGTTATCAGGATCCGCTGGGCTGGGGTTTTGCCACTGCACTCGGCGCGCAGCATGCGAGGCCGGACGTGCCGGTCGTCGCGATTTCCGGCGACGGCGGCTTCTTGTTCACCGCCACCGAGCTTGCCACCGCGATGCGCCACAAGATTCCGCTGGTGACGATCGTGTTCAACGATTTCGGCTACGGCAATGTGCGGCGCATCCAACAGGAACGCTATGGCAATCGGCAGATCGGCACCGATCTCTATAATCCGGACTTTGTCACCTTCGCCAAAAGCTTTGATGCCGTGGCGGAACGCGTCGCCACGCCGGAACAATTGCGCGCGGCGCTGCGGAGCGCGTTGCGACGGCGCGACGTGCCGACCGTCATCGAAGTGCCGGTCGGCGCCATGCCAAGCCCGTGGGAGTTCATTTTCATGGACAAAATCCGCGGAAAGTAAAATAGCCGATGACAATTCGCTTTTTGCGCATTCCCGCGCGGGGACGAGCAGTGTTACCAATGATCCACCGACTTGAATCTGGCCCTTGCCCCGGCCCCTCGCCTGAACGACATTAAGAATCGCCGATGGTTCCCCATACCGCTTCCACCGTTTTGCTGCAGCCGATCACGGCGACTTCCGAACTGGCCGACGCCTGCCGGCGGATGGCCAAACATCCCTTCGTCACCATCGACACCGAATTCCTGCGCGAGACCACCTACTATCCCCTGCTCTGCGTGGCGCAGATGGCCTCCGCCGAGGAAGCCGTGGTGATCGACGCGCTGGCGCCCGGAATCGATCTGTCGCCGTTTTACGGCTTGATGGCCAATGAAAAGGTGATGAAGGTCTTTCACGCCGCGCGCCAGGACATCGAAATCGTCTGGCACGCCGCCAAGCTCATTCCGCATCCGATCTTCGACACCCAGGTCGCCGCCATGGTGCTGGGCTATGGCGATTCGATTTCCTACGACCAGCTGGTGGCGCGGATCACCGGCGATACGCTCGACAAGTCGCACCGTTTCACCGACTGGACGCGGCGGCCGCTCTCCGAAGCGCAGCTGCGCTACGCGATTTCCGACGTCACGCATCTGCGTCAAGTCTATCTGAAGCTCGTCGAGGATTTGTGCCAGCGCGGCCGCGCCGAATGGGTCGAGGACGAGATGCGCGTCTTGACTTCACCCGAGACCTATCGGCTCGAACCGGAGAATGCCTGGCAACGGCTGAAGACGCGGGTGCGCAAACCGAACGAACTTGCGGTGCTGATCGAAGTCGCCGCCTGGCGCGAGCGCGAAGCGCAGGCGCGCGACGTGCCGCGTTCGCGGGTGCTCAAGGACGAAGTCATCGCCGACATCGCGGTGCAGGCCCCGACCAGCGCCGAGAAGCTGACGCATCTGCGCTCGCTGCCGAAGGGCTTCGAGCGCTCGCGCTGGGGCGAGGCGATCGTTGCGGCGGTTGCACGCGGCTTGGCGCGCGATCCCAAGACCCTGCCACGCCCGGTGCGCATCCAATCCGCCGCCAATGGCGCGGCGGTGGTCGAACTCCTCAAAGTGCTGTTGCGGATGGTGTCCGAACGCCATCACGTCGCCGCCAAGGTCATCGCCACCGTCGACGATCTTGAGCGCATCGCCGCCGACGATGTCGCCGATGTGCCGGCGCTTACCGGCTGGCGGCGTGAACTATTCGGCGAAAAAGCGCTCGCGCTCAAGCACGGCAAGCTCTCGCTCGCCATTGAGAAAGGCCGGGTCGCGACGGTGGAACGTTAATAAGCGCGTGCTCATAAAAGCCCGAATGCGAAGTGCGGAATGTCCGCTTTTGCGCTGCCGCGTTGACCGGTTGAAATTAACCGCTTGTTAACCATGCGATCGCCTAATGAACTTGGGGTAAAAATCATCGGACACGTGGGTCCGCTCGGTCGAGGGTCTTCCCGGTCTGGCCCCAATGCGGAGCAAGCAAATGTTCGGAAAAAACAACTTAGTAGACAATCTTAGCCGTGATCTCTCTCGCGCACGGGACAAACGCGATACCCTTGCTTCCCATGTTACGACGCTCACCACGCAGATCGCCGAGTTGGAGGCCCGTCTTTCTGCAGAAAACGATCGGCGGGAGCGCGAGCGCGTTGCGGATGAGATCGAGGGGATCAAAGAGCGACTCAGAGACTTTTACCTGGCGTTTGCACATGCCATCGCCGGGATGCGCGACGCGAGTGAATCGGCGCGGGCAATCGTTCCCGAGGCTCCCGAACTTAATAAATTACTCATAGGGGTTGCCACTGAAGTCGCGAACGCAGTCGATACCCTGTTGGGCGACCTTGACCGACGAACAGAAGCATTGTGCCCCAGCCAGGCTGCGTTGCAACTGCCACAGTACCTCAATGGTTCTCCCGAGTTGCCGCAAAATAGTGATCGCGTACTTCGTATTCCAGAATGGCTGCCCCACAGGAAGTTGCCAAAGAAAGAATCATCTGAAGATCGGTGCAGCACAGCAGCGTGAACCCCTGAACAAAAAGGAAGTTCTGCGACTGGAGCAACTCCTAACTTAGCTAATTCAGGAAGATTCGAGTAAGACGGGGCGCATTGATACCATACTAACGCGATCACAGGGTGCAGGGATAGCGACGGCGAAGTTCGGCGGTGTATTCCTCATATTTGTGCTGTAACTTACTGACGGTGTCTGCATTCGATTGCATTAGCCTTGCTCGGCGGACGATCTCATTAGATGTGTTAATACGTGCGGCCAATTGGAGCCGCTGATAGATAAGCACTGACATCGCATTTGTGTTTTGAGCAATCGCACGCCACAACTCGTCATCGGTGAGATTTACGCACTGCATAGGATTCCTCAACGCACGCTGGGTACTCGCACCCCACCAATGATTGTGCGAGCGCAGCTAAAAACGGCTTAACGACGTTGAGGATCATTCGCCGCCCGAGGCACGTGGCGCATGGTAATGACTCGGATCTCATTCTGACTTAATTGGGTTAATTCTTGGAATTTGGAACCGCCGCATCACATTTGGCTGCGCGCCAGTCGCGATGGCGCACTCGAATGAATTTTTAACCGGACAGCAGATATCGTTTTAAGGGACAAAAATTGCAAGGAGGAGTTGATGAACGCTCCAACAGCTGACGCGACAACTGCGCAGAAGCTGCTTTCCGCTCAGTCCGATGCGGATACAGAAATTAACAACTTGGTCGAGCAAGAAACCCCGAACTCGCTGAC
Organism: uncultured Alphaproteobacteria bacterium; assembly: GCA_963816295.1. Lineage (GTDB taxonomy): Bacteria > Pseudomonadota > Alphaproteobacteria > Rhizobiales > Xanthobacteraceae > BOG-931. The sequence continues at coordinate 8,579 of CAWFJS010000007.1, forward strand.
CCAAATCGACCAAAGATCAAAACAAAAGATCGAGACTGATGCCGAGCGAATACTATCCTCTATCGCTCGCCTGACTTCAACTTCAATCGGAGAACTCGAAGGGCTGACGTCCGAACTCCAGAAGCTAGATGAATTCCTGAAGTCAGAAACCGGGCGCGTGCAGCGTGAAATAGAGAGCGTGTTGGCCGGGATCAAAATTATAGTCGAAGCAATTACTCCGTGGAGACGGCCCTCACCAGCGTCCTCCGGGGCCACTCGGGCTACACCGGTTGGCGCAAGTAGCTATCCATCTGCGAGTGTCGGGAATGGGCGACGCGGTGGATGAGGTTGAGGGATAGACAACGTAGTATTCCCGGCGCGATATCGCCCGTGGATCGTAGAGCGCACAATTAGAACAAACAGGGCGCGATTTGTTGGGCAGCCGACAACGCTCTTTGCGTTACAACAACAACCGAGCGAACAAAGGGTGCTCTAGCGTGCGCTCCCTCACTTATCGTTTCCCTGCCGTACAGCTCCGCGCTTAACCGCTAGCGCGGGCAGATTTTTGATTTTGAGTCAGTGAAGTCGTCTCGAGTTCTGTTTCTCGAAATTGAAAGCCATCAGCCATCAGTAGGATTTGGTAACGCGCAGGATTATGCCACGGTAGTCCGCTTATTTTTTTCTCCAAGTTTCTAGCGCGCCTAGGGTTCTCAAACATACCGTTCCAAGGCCCCTGCAGCTAACAGCGATATTGCTTCCTCGTCGCCCCATTCGGCTGCGCGTATGAGCAACGCTGTGATCGATTCAGTCTCCCTCACTTTTTGTCGTTCCCTGAAGTCGCAAAATTTTTTTATCATCGCTGTCTGCTCAGCAAGCATGTGCAAAGCGATCAAAAACTCGTTCGCGTCCATATCCTTTATAAGTTTGTAGCCTTCCGGGAACCTATCATTGGTCATTAAATGAATGGCGCGCGCGACCAGGCAGGCGTTCTCAATGACGCTAAGCTTGAACTTGATCCTAAGCTTGCTGACCACTTCAACTGTCTGTTGGGGCGATTCCGTTTGAAGCACTCACTGGTGGACTGTCCAACGTGATTAATTTTCAGGACTAGCCGACTGCTCTCCGGCCTCGGCTGCCTCGACTGCCTCGGTAATTCGAGCCAAAGCAACCTTGGACAGATGAGCTACGAGTTCACGTAACTGCCTGTTTTCTTCTCGCAATTCCTCAATTTCATTCCGAGTTTTAATCTTGCGTTTCGGCAGCGCTTGAATGCGATGGCGAATAGATCGTTGGATATGCCCCATAAATCGATCTCCGGTTCGATTTAGAATCATCAAAGCGAATCGGCTACCTAAACTGTCAGTCGGATATGAGGCGCAAATATGGGACGCTGGAACCGGCCCTTTTATCGGCGCACCCTGTGTCTGCTATTTCGAAAAGCCGGCGCCGACGGTCATCCAATAGTCGTTGGCTGACCTTAGCGGCTCGATAAACAGCACCGTCGGGAAGATGAAGCGCGGCGGAAATGGCCTCAACCGCTACCGCGCAACCCGGCGCTGGAGCGACGCAAACATTTTTCCGAAAAGACCCGTCCGCCCAGTATCGGTGGCGGTCACGCTTAGGTCTTCATCGATGGGGTGGCCCTGGCCGTGTCCCATTCCTTCAAGGGCTTGCAATCCCAACAGCACGGTGACGAAGTCGTACGGTTCTGCGGCATTGTCCATGGCAGTGACACCCTCCGTTATGGCTCATCTGACTGTGGATGCGGGATGCCAGGCGTTGCGCCCCCTGCCTTCTCGACCCAATCAGCCAGGGCTATCCAAGTTTGCGCCATGTTAAGCAGCGCAATCTTGCGCCCGGGCTCGTCAAACTCTTGAGCGATCTCGAGGCAGTAGGCTGCGTACAGCCGGTAGCAGGCTATGACTTCGCGGGGAGACATCCCCCATCCCCAGTACGTCTTTTCACACAAGCCGCGACCACGGCAGTTTGTTCCTACGTCGCAAAAAAAATAGCTGGGACGTCCCAAGACCTCATGAGCGTTGCGCATACTTGGGCGAGGCAATCTCGGGCGGAGAGACGACAGCTTCGGGTGAACTGAACTCCGACACTCCCGGCACGTATGACATTTCTGCTACAGTCGACGATTATTTTCTAACGAGGGGCGACGCGCCATATTCCGGCCAAGCTCACCGCGCGTGCGCCAATTCATCGAACATCAGCTGCCCGCATCTGAACATCTGTTCTACGCAATTCGGCCGTGACGCTGAGTTTCGATGAGAGTCTGGGAAGGGGGATGGGCGGCCACTTGGCGGCTTGAATTTAGGTCCGGGTCGTCGGGGGCGCTCTCGGCAAATCCATGACGAGCTATGAGCGATGGCCCGATTACGTCGCATTAAAACCGACGTGGAAAGGAAACGTCGGTTGGCTGCTTTTAATCGCCGTGATCGTTAGCGCCAGCATTTTTGTTTTCGCTACAAAATGAGGAGCAAAACTGCGCGCGCGATGAGACGCGGCGCGTTGGAGGGCGGCGTGATGCGGGGCAAAAAATCGGCGGCGGAGAAGGCGGAGAAACTGGCGGCTCGACGGTTTGGAGAATTCGCGCGTTCGGTCAGACGAAACCTACGGCAGGCGCACCGGATACTAGAGCGGGCGGAACCAGCGGTTCGCCGATGTTACGAGAAAGCGGGCGTGGCGATACTGGACGCAAAAGCGTCTTCGGGAATGAGCCAGGAAGAGTTCGCGGCATGGCTTGCATCCTTCGGCCTCAGCCAGAACCGCCTTCTTCAGTGCCTCGAACTGGGACGGGCTGCGCTCGAGCACCGAAAGGCCGAGGCGGCAGAGCGAGAGGAACCTCTCAGAAGGATCGTGAAGGAAAAGCGGGATCAAATGAGCGCCGAAGGAACTCGTCGGGAAGAGGAACAGTGGGTACGACAGCGCGAAGAGTCAGGGCGGCGGCAGCAAGAGCTAACGTGATAGGAAGAAAACGAGACGCGACACAAGTTAACTAAGCCTCATCGACGTGAATATAAAACGCTAACACCCGAATCCTTGGTCACTATGTTGCATTTTAGATACGCACGAATAAAAAATTGTGCTGAAAGTTTGATTTTCGTGGCGGTCGCCCTTTCGCCTTCGTGCTGTCAAATCGTGATGGCCTCTTGCGGTATCAGTCAAGCGGGGTCGAGAGACCAATGTATTCCACCGAAAGTCCACCTCTCAACGATGAATATCCTGAACACGATGTTGACGCTTCCGATCTGGATGCCAAGCGCACTTCGCCCAATAAAGTTCATGGGCTGAGACCAGGTGCGTTTCCTCGCTCCCCAGGATTCAAGAACACACAGGTCGGGAACGATAGGCCATCGATTACCAGGCGAATAATTCGCGCTCTTGGCCGCTTTTCCGTTGCGGTTCTCATCGGCGTCGGTGCCACGCTTACTTGGCAGTCCTACGGTGGCGAGATGGTCAGGGCGTGGGCTCCATCGCTCGGCTGGCTGTTACCCGCCTCCCCATCTGTAGAATTGCAGGCGCAGCTTAAACCGGTGGCGCTTGATCTTGCCATCATGAAGCGCAGCGTAGAGCAGCTCGCTAGCAGTCAAGATCAACTCGCCCGCAAGCAAGACCAGATGACGCAGGCCTTCGCGACACTGCAGGCAGCCGAGCGGGACATCAATCAGAATATTTTAGCCTTGGCCCCGCTTGCACCGAAGGCAGGCCATGTCCCACCTCTCAAACCCCCGCAATCTGCAGCGCAGTAACCTGGGCGCTTTAACAGACGAGCGCGCGCGTTGTTTGCCTGCCATTGCCGTTGGTGTTTCGTCCGCCGAGGATAAACTAATCCTCACCCCATTAGCAGTACCGGCTCCCGGCCGATGAGGCGCGCCAGCGACCGCAGCCGGCTAAGCACGCGGTCGCCAGCCAGTGCGGCGAATTCATCCGGCAGCCGCAGCGCCAGACGATGGCGCTGGATCGCGAGCGGGGTTGCCTTGAGCACGCCGGGCATCGCCGCGGACACGACATAAGCGAGCCGAAGGGCGGCGCCGAGCACACGGGCGCGGTCAAGCAGCCGCGTCGAGACAAGTTCGCGCAGCCGCGGCGACAGCTCATCGTCCATCACCAGGCCGACATGGCGGAAGAACACTGCGAGCGCCAGATACGCCCTGCCCTGATGGTCGATGCCGGAAAAGCCGCCATGCGCGATGATGTTGAGCGATTGTTCGCCGCGGTAATCGGGATGGGCGCGCCAGCCGATATCGGCGAGGAGACACGCCGCGTGCCGCAGCCGGCGCTCCTCGGCGGTCTCATCGAGTCCTGAAGTGGCCATGAACCTGTCGGTCCATGCGATCAGCTCCTCGCCATGGCGCGGCGAGCGCGAGCGCAATTGATTGAGGTGCCGCGCCGCTTCGATCAGCGCGTCTTTTTCCTTTTCTTTGTTCTTGAGCAGCGAAAACAACAGACCTTCGCGAATGCCGAGCGCCGAGAACACCACCTGCCGCGGCTTGCCGACGCGCAAAATGTATTCGAGCACCAGCGCCGCATAAGGCAAAAGTGGACGCCGCGCGCTATTGACCACCTCGATATTGGAAAGCGTATCGACATCGACGCGATGCACGAGGCGGGCGAATTCCTGCGCCTCATCGGCGCGGATCGCATAACCGTGCATGACATGCAGCGGATAGCCGGTCTGCCACATGTGCAGCCGCGCGAGCGAACGCCAGGTGCCGCCGACCGCATAGAAGTTTCGATCCTCGCAGGCCTTGAGCACCGGCAATCCGCTGAGCGATTTCTTGACGAATTTATCGGCTTTCTTGAGCGACTTTGCCGAGATGTCGGCGAGCGCAAGACCACCGAGCGGGCGGGTCAGGCCGTGGCGCGCGCGCGTGCTGCGTACATCGACGAGTTCGAGCGAGCCGCCGCCGAGATCGCCGACCACGCCGTCGGCGCGATGCACGCCCGAAATCACGCCGAGCGCGGTGAGCTCAGCTTCGCGTCCGCCGGACAGAATCTCGATTTCAGCGTCGATGGTGCGCTCGGCGAGCTTGATGAACGGCGCGCCATTCTTGGCATCGCGGACCGCCGCCGTGGCGATGGCAAAGATTTCCTTGACCTTCATGGTTTCGCACAAAGCCCGAAAGCGCTTGAGCGTGGCGAGCGCGTGTTGAACCGCGTCGGCGGCAAGCAATCGCGTCGATTGCACTTCGCGGCCGAGGCCACACAGAGCTTTTTCGTTGAACAATTCGGTCGGGCTGCGCGTCAGCCCTTCATAAACGACAAGCCGTACCGAATTCGAACCGATGTCGACGACCGCAATCGGCGGCCCGTGGTCGAGGCGTCCTTTCGCACCCGCATTGGCATCGGAAGTGGCGCGCGGCATAAAATTCAATGAATCGAGGTTATTCGCGGCTATGCCTCACGGGACAGGCGAGGCCCTTTAAACAAATATTCCTGCCTGCCGATCGGCCCTGGCGGCCGCAACCTACGCGATTCGCCAACCCTTCACATGAACCTTCACATGCGTTCCGGCCGGTGCCGCAGGCGCGGGATCGAATCCTTGGGCGACTTGCCGCGGCCGGACAGGCTCGGATTGGTCATGAAATAAGTCGTGCAATTGAAGCTCTCCTCGCCCGGTCCCGGAACGATGCGCGAGGATGACCCGTCGCCGTGGAGCTGCCAGCTCTGCTGATTGTCCTTCAGATTCGCGACCATGATTTGATCGAGCACTTGCTCGTGCACGGTCGGGTTGAGAATCGGACACAGCACTTCGACCCGGCGGTCCAGATTGCGCGGCATCATATCGGCCGACGAAATGTAGACCGCGGCTTTCGCGTGCGGCAGCCCGTGTCCGGCGCCAAAGCCGTAGATGCGTCCGTGTTCGAGAAAGCGGCCGACGATCGATTTGACCCGGATGTTATCGGACAGTCCGGGGACGCCCGGGCGGAGGCAGCAGATGCCGCGCACAACGAGATCGACGGGCACGCCGGCGCTCGAGGCCTCATAGAGCGCGTCAATGATGTCAGGATCGACCAGCGAGTTCATCTTCATCCAGATCGCCGCCGGCCGGCCTGCCTTGGCATGCGCGATTTCCTCATCGATATGGTCGTGGATGCGCTTGCGCAGCGACAATGGCGAGACCGCCATGTGATCGAGCTCGGCGGGCTCGGCATAGCCGGTGACAAAATTGAACACGCGGCTGACGTCGCGGGCGGTGATCGGATCGCAGGTAAAGAATGACAGGTCGGTGTAGATGCGCGCGGTAACGGGGTGATAATTCCCGGTGCCGACATGCACGTAAGAAGCCAGCGAAGCGCCTTCGCGCCGGACCACCAGCGACAGTTTGGCGTGGGTTTTCAGTTCGATGAAGCCGAACACGACCTGCACGCCGGCGCGCTCGAGGTCGCGCGCCCAGCGAATGTTGGCCTCCTCGTCGAAGCGCGCCTTCAGTTCGACGAGTGCGGTCACCGATTTGCCGGCTTCGGCGGCTTCCGCCAGCGCCTTGATGATCGGTGAATCCGCCGAGGTGCGGTAAAGCGTCTGTTTGATGGCGACGACATCGGGGTCGCGCGCCGCCTGCTGCAGGAACTGCACCACCACGTCGAAAGATTTCGAACGGATGGTGGATGACCATATCCTTCTGCCGGATGGCCGCGAAGCAATCGCCGCCGTGATCGCGGACGCGGCCGGGATAGCGCGGCGCGTAGGGCTCGAATTCCAGATCAGGGCGGTTGAGATTGGCGATCTGGCCCATCTCGTTGAGTGCAAGCACGCCGTCCACGGCGAACACGCTGTCGTCGGAAACTGCGAGCGCGCGCTGCACGAAGCGCCGCAATTCGACCGGCATAGTCGCCTCGATGTCGAGCCGGATCACCGAACCGCGCCGCCGCCGTTTGAGCGCGGTTTCGAACAGCCGCACCAAGTCTTCGGCTTCTTCGAGAATTTCGACTTCGGAGTCGCGGGTGACGCGGAACGCGCCGAGGCCTTTTACGGCGTAACCCGGGAACAGCTTGGCGATGAACAGGCTGGTGACGCCTTCGATCGAAATCAGCCGCGCTTCGCCGCCCTCGCCGGCTTCCGGCAACCGCACAAAGCGCTCGATCCGGTTGGGCATGCGAATGAGCGCGTTCATCGCCTTGCCGTCTTTGCCGCGGGCCAGCTGCAGCGCGACAGTAAAGCCGAGATTGGGAATGAACGGGAACGGATGCGCCGGATCGATGGCAAGCGGCGTCAGCAACGGAAAGACGTGAGCGAGAAAGTAGTCTTCGAGCCAGGCCTTCTCGGTGCGCGTCACGTCGGGACCGTCGACCAGAACAATGCCGGCCGCAGCCAGCTCCGCCCGCAACTCGCACCATTGCGCCTGCTGGTCTTGCACAAGCACCACCACGGCTTCGGCGATCCGAGCGAGCTGCTCGGCGGGAGTGAGCCCTTCCGGGCTCTTGGTGCTGATGCCTTCCCGCACCTGCGCGCCGAGACCGGCCACGCGCACCATGAAAAATTCATCGAGATTGTTTGCCGAGATCGCCAGGAACTTGAGCCGCTCGAACAGCGGATTTCTGCGGTTCGCCGATTCCTCGAGGACACGGCGATTAAAATCGAGCCAGGACAACTCGCGGTTGATGAAACGATCGGGGCTCGCGGCCAGATCGGAAGCCGGTTGGCGTAGCTGCGTCTCCTGCGGGCGCGGCATTTCGAGCCGCCGGGCGGCGACCGATTCCCGAGGTGAAACAGCAACTTGATTTGCTTCCGGCATTGCCGATCCGTGTTCGTCTAGAGCTAGATTGGCCACTTTCGTTACAATCCGATGAATGCCGCCGAGGAGCATAAGGCGGCCCTGCGAGCGGTTCCGTCAAGTCCGGCGCATTCGTCACGTCATCCGCTCAAAATCGGGGCCTCGGCACGATTGGGCAAGCCCAGCGCGCCGGTCCGGTCAGCTGCCGTCGCGGAAAAGTTCCGCCGCCAAAGCCCGGCTGGGGGGCCGCCCCCGCCGCAGCGCCTCTTCGTCCAGTGCGACCACCGCGGCACGGGCTGCCGCAAAGGAGCGCTCGATACGGCTCGCAAGGTAGCTGACGACGTTATCACCGAGGATAAGCTGGCGATCGGCGGCAAGTTTCAACATAACGCCGCGCAGCATGGCGTCGTCGGGCGCTTGCAACTGCGCGGTCGGCATCGCTCGCAGCCGGGAAACCACGTCCGGGGTCGATATGTGCCAAGCCGACGGCGCGCTACGCGTCGTGAAGAGCAGGAAAGCCTGCTCCTCACGCGCCAGGTTCATCAGGTGGAACAGCGCGCGTTCGTCGGTGGCCGCGCCGGCATCCTCGATCACGAGCGCGCCGGTCGCCAGCATCCCCGGGACATCAAATGCGTCGATCTTGTTGGCCGAAACGACGCGGGCGCCCGCAGCCGTCGCCCAGATCGTCGCCAAATGCGTCTTACCCGAACCCTCCGGTCCAATGAGCGCGACCGCGCGCGACGGCCAATCCGGCCACGAATCGATTAGCGCCAGCGCCGCCGCATTGCCGGGTCCGGGAAAAAAATCCTCGCGTGCGAAGCTTCCCGGATAATCGAGCGCAAGCGCAAGCTGGCGGGGGCGAGACAAAATCTTGCTCGAAGCCGGTGTCTGCGCAGACATTGCGCTATCGTCCCGAGGACATTATGGCGGCCGGTTGCCGCTATAGAGCGGACTGGCGAAGTAGCGCGCCAGCGCAAAACGGATGAGCACTCCGGAGCCCGCCGCCAAAGGCACCGCCAACAAGAGTCCGACAAACCCGAAAAGATAACCGAACGCGAATAGCGCGAAAATCAGCCAGACCGGGTGCAGTCCGACACTTTTGCCGACAAGCTTCGGCGCCAGCACATTGCCTTCGAGAAATTGGCCGACCAGAACGATGCCGGCGACGATCACGATGCGGGTCCAGTCCGGAGCAAATTGCGCCAAAGCGACGCCCAACGACAGGATAAGCGCGGTCAGTGAACCAACATAGGGAATGAAACTGATCAGGCCCGATATCACCCCGATCAACAGCCCGAAACTCAGGCCCGCAAGGGTGAGCCCAGTCGCATAATACGAGCCAAGGATCAGGCACACGCCACTTTGCCCGCGCACATAGGCGGCGATTGTCGCGTCTATTTCACGGCCGAGACGGCGGACGATTTCTCGCTGCGGCACCGGCACCAGCCGATCGATCGCGGCAACCATGCGATCCCAGTCGCAGATCAGGTAAAAAGCCACCACCGGCGTGATGATCAGAAGCGAGAAAATCGAAATCAGCGCCTGGCCCTTGACCCAAAGCGAGGCGAGCAACCCGGTCAGATATCCGACTGTCTGGTTCATCAGATCGCCGACGGATTTGTCGGCACCGGTCAGATTGTCGCCGATGATGCGCTTGATCCAGGGATGGCTCGGGTCGCTCACGAAGGCCTGCAGGCGGAGCGCGTAAGCCGGTGCGTTGTCGATGAAGGCGGACAATTGCCTCGCCAAAACCGGCGCGATCAGCAGGACCAAAAGCGCGAGCGCCACGACAAAGCCGCCAAGAATAAGAACTGCGGCCAACAGCCGGCCGACGCCGCGCTTGCTCAACTGATTGGCCAGCGGATCGAGCACATAGGCGATCGCCATGCCGAGCACGAACGGCAGGAGTATTGGACTGAGCAGCCAGAGCAGCGCGACAAAGACGGCGAGCGCCGCCACCCAGAATACGATGTTGCGCTCAAACCGCATGGCGCCTCAATGCCCGGCGCCGAACGAATTCATGTGCCGCACCCATTCGCGGAGATAGAAAGCGATCGAAAGCAGCGTCAACACCGCCACCGCCGCCATGGTCAGCCACGACACAAAGCCGAAGTCAAAACCGAAGGCGTGTTCGGCCAGGATCAAAATGGCAAGCAGGATCTGCGCCACCGTATTGGCTTTCGACACCAAGAGCGGCCGCACCGGCATTGGCCGACCGACAAGCCAAGCCAACAGAAAAGCGCTGACGATCATGATGTCGCGCGAGACGACAAGGATGACCAGAAAAATCGGCACCATGCCGACAATTCCCAGCGACACATAGATGGAGACGATCAGCGCTTTGTCGGCCAACGGATCGAGATAAGCGCCAAGCTCGCTCTTCATGTGGAAGCGCTTGGCGAGGAAGCCGTCTACGGCATCGCTGATCCCCGCGGCGAGAAACAACGCGAAGGCGATGCGCATCTCGCCCAGCGTGATCGCCCAGACCACGATGGGCACCAGCAAAATCCGTCCCAAGGTGATGAGATTTGGGATACTCAAGTCGCCCCCACCTGCCGTAACGCTTGCGCGACCCCCTCGCCGCGTCGCCCCTTTTTGCGAACCCGCGCCGGACTAGCGAATCTGCGGTTCCCGGCGATCGATCCGTGGGTCCCAATATAGCGGCGCCGGCGCGCTTGCACACCCGGCGATTCCGACGTAGGAGGCCCGCGACAGCCTGCAGTGCCGAGCTAGGTTCGGCGATCCGCATTGGTGATTTCGTGAAAGACGCTCGCTACGCGGCCGCCGGTGTCAACATCGATGCCGGCAACCGCATGGTGGACTTGATCAAACCACTGGTGCGCGCAACCGCGCGTTCCGGCGCCGGAGCCGAAATCGGCGGCTTTGGTGGGCTGTTCGATTTGAAAGCTGCCGGTTTTGTCGATCCGATTCTTGTCGCGGCGACCGACGGCGTCGGCACCAAGGTCAAGATTGCGATCGAGACCTCGTGTCATGACACGATCGGTATCGATTTGGTCGCGATGTCGGTCAACGATCTTGTGGTGCAGGGCGCAGAACCACTGTTCTTTCTCGATTATTTCGCGTGCGGAAAACTCGATCCCGCAATCGGCGCGGCGGTGGTCAAGGGCATTGCCGGGGCCTGCCGCGAAGCCGGATGCGCACTAATCGGCGGCGAAACCGCGGAAATGCCGGGAGTTTATCAGAGCGACGATTACGATCTCGCCGGATTTGCGGTCGGCGCGGTGGGGCGCAACGAAATCTTGCCGCGCACCGACATTTCCGCAGGCGACGTCGTCGTGGGACTGGCGGCGAGCGGGGTGCACTCCAACGGTTTTTCGCTAGTCCGAAAGATCGTGCGCGACGCCGGATTGACATGGGAGCGTCCCGCGCCGTTTGCGCCCACACAAAGTCTCGGCGAAGCATTGTTGACGCCGACGCGACTTTACGTGCGGTCCTGTCTCGCCGCGATCCGCGAGAGCAAAGCGGTGAAGGTGCTCGCGCATATTACCGGCGGCGGCTTTATCGAAAATATCCCGCGTGTGCTGTCGCCCGGGTTTGGCATTCGCGTAGCGCTCGAGCGCGTGCCGGTTTTGCCGGTGTTCAAATGGCTCGCCGCCACCGGACAGATCGCCGAGCATGAAATGCTGCGCACCTTTAATTGCGGGATCGGCATGGTGGCCGTACTCGATCGGGGCAAAGCGGATGCCGCCGTCGAATCTTTCGCCAAGCATGGCGAGAAAGTCGTTCGCCTCGGTGAAGTTGTGGCGGCGGAAGGCGGCAGAGCGATCAGTTTTAGCGGACATCTTGATCTCTCTTGGCCGCCGCGATGAGCAGAAAGCGCGTTGCCGTGCTGATCTCCGGGCGCGGCTCGAACATGACCGCGCTGATCGAGGCCGCTAAAGCCAAAGACTATCCGGCGGAAATCGTGCTCGTCGTGTCGAACCGGCCGGACGCCACCGGACTTGCGCGTGCGCGCAAAGCCGCGATCGCCACGGCGGTGATTGATCACCGACCGTTCCGCGACGACCGTGAGGCGTTCGAACGCGCCCTTGACGACGAACTACGCAAATACCGAATTGATATTGTCTGCCTCGCCGGCTTCATGCGGCTTTTGACGGCCTGGTTCATAAAGCGCTGGAGCGGCCGGATCCTCAACATCCATCCGGCCTTGCTGCCGGAGTTCAAGGGGCTTAACACGCACCGCCGCGCGCTTGAGGCAGGCGTGAAACGGCACGGTGCGACAGTTCATTTCGTGGTCGAGGAGACCGATGCCGGTCCTGTCATCAGCCAGCAATCGGTTCCGGTGCTGCAAGGCGATACCGAGGAGACTCTTGCCGCGCGCGTTCTCGAGATCGAGCACAAGATCTATCCAGAAGCCTTGCGTTTGGTCGCTGAAGGCCGAGCGAAGTTTGCAACGCCGCAACCGGAAATAAAAAACCCCCGGGTGTGAGACCGGGGGCTACGAGAAGCCGGACCAGCCGGCCTTGGTTCACGCAACTTTCAAATTTTCCGCCGAGGTTCGGCCGCGGTTGGTAACAAGTTCGTACTCGACCGTTTGGCCCTCGTTGAGCGAGCGCAAGCCAGCGCGCTCGACGGCCGAGATGTGAACGAACACATCCTTGTCGCCGGTCGCGGGCTTGATGAACCCGTAGCCCTTGGTCGGATTGAACCACTTGACGGTGCCCTTCTGCATCGTCTGTCTCCTAAGTCATTCCAGATGTCAGCGACGACGCGGACGCAGAAGGTGCACGTCGCGTGCATTTCTACGATACGCGCCACAAGCCGAATTTTGGGGGAAAGTCCGAAGCGGGGAAGTCCAAGGCGATCTTGTCGGCAAGGCAGCACCGGCCGGATGGCCAAAATCCGATTGCGTTACCAGCAAGCAGGAAAAATACGGCGCAAGCATGGCTGCGTTAGAGCATGATCCGGAAAAGTGGGACCCGGTTTTCCGAAAAGATCATGCTCGACCAAAAAACCCAGCTTGATCTGGAAAAGTTGGAACCGGTTTCCTGCCTGCGCGAAGCCGCACTAGCTGGTTGTCTTTTCGTTTGATGCTTCGGCAGGCGAAGGCAGGTCCGAAAAGATCATGCTCCACCAAAAACCTAGAGCGACGATCGATTCCCACGCTTTAGCGCTGCGTTGCTCCGATCTGAAAAAATTTGGTGATCAGCACCGCCTTGGGGCCGTTCTTTCTTGGCCGGCTGCGGCTGCGCGTCTCGCGCAAGCGTTGCCACAATCCGCCGGCGGCGACCGCCAGCGCGGCGCCAGCGACCGCCGCCGCAAATTCGACTTGCCGGACGGCGGTGTCGCCAAACGCGGTCACACGCGAAGCCACAGCCGGATCCGTGGCCATGGTCTCGCCGGCGATCCAGCCGAGCAACGCCGCGCCGAGCCATATCAAAATCGGAAACCGATCGAGCAGCGCCGCCATGAGCGCCGCCCCGACGACGAGCAGCGGGATCGAAATGGCAAGCCCGATCGCGAGCAGCAGATAATCGCCGCGCGCGGCAGCGGCGATCGCCACCACATTATCGAAACTCATGATGATGTCGGCAACCGCGATGACCATTACCGCACGCCAAAGATGCGCGGTTGCCTCGAGGTCATTCCTATCGGGCTCCTCGGGGACGAGAAGCTTGGCCGCAATATACAAAAGGCCAGCGCCGCCGATCAGTTTTAGGTATGGCAGCATCATCAGCGATGCGAGGATCACGGTAAAAACGATGCGCAGGAGCGCCGCCATGCCGGCGCCAATGATCAGACCCCAGCGCCGTTGCTGTTCCGGCAATCCGCGGCACGCCATGGCGATGACGATGGCGTTGTCGCCGGACAGCAGGACATTGACGAAAATGATCTGGCCGACGGCGAGCCAGAATGCCGTGTAACCGAGCTGATCGACGCCGGCCCTAAACCATGCGCCCCACAGCGCCGGATTGAAATATTCGATGATCGAAGCCACGCTCAGGGCCTCAGCCGACGATCTCGTTGCCAGCAAAAAACTGCGCGATTTCCGTCACGGCGGTTTCCCGAGCATCGGAGCCGTGCACCGAGTTCTCGCCGATCGATTTGGCGTGCACCTTGCGAATGGTCCCGGGCGCGGCCTTGGCTGGATCGGTCGCACCCATGATGTCGCGGTAGGCGGCGACCGCGTTGTCGCCTTCAAGCACCTGCACAACCACCGGGCCCGAGGTCATGAACGCGACCAGTTCGCCGAAAAACGGGCGCTGGCGGTGAATGGCATAGAAGGTTTCCGCCTGCTCGCGGGTCATCTTGATGCGCTTTTGCGCAACGATACGCAAACCCGCCTGTTCGATCATCGCGTTGATGGCCCCCGTCAAATTGCGGGCGGTCGCATCGGGTTTGATGATCGAGAAGGTGCGCTCGATCGCCATCAAATCATCCTATGGGATTGCGAAAGCTTCTGAGACTGCGCGGCTTATAGCCTTTCGCTCGCGTGTGGGGCAAGCGCACGCTGCACCATGAATGCCCGCTGAACGCCGCCGCGTGCGCGCATTCAGTCTGATAAATCGGCGATTAATCTGATCCTCACCACCGGTTCAGGCGCTCGCGGATAAATTCGGTCACGAAACGGCGGACTTACAGGTTTCCTTGCAGGTTTCGCCGACATGAGTTGAACAACGAAAAATCAGGAGATCGCAAATGCTGCGCAAGACGATTTTGGCCGGAGCCGCCGCGCTGACGCTCGGCGCTGCCGCGCTCGCGCCCACCAGCGCATCAGCGTGGTGGGGCGGGCATCCAGGCTGGCATGGATTGCATCATGGCTGGTTCTACCGGCCGGCGGTTCGCGCCTATGCCGGCCCGATCTACGGCGGCTGCTTCGTGCGCCGGCTGGTCTGGACGCCTTATGGCCCGGCGCCGCGCTGGGTCAATGTTTGCTACTGACGACGCGGTTGCCGCGCATTCCGCAAACGCCCTGCCGAAGGCCGGGGCGTTTGCCTTGGTCGCGTGATCGTGAACGTGATTGCCGTCAACGGCCGGGCAAATTTGCGCCGCTCCGCGGCCCGGTTCCAATTGCAACTTCACGATGCCGTGCTTTCCAGTCTCAGACTCTCCATCCGAGCCGGTCTGCGTCATTGATGTTTCATTGCGTTTTCGGCGCGATAGCCATGAAGCTGGCTCACTTTCCAGGCAATAATGATCCTTGTATAGGAGCGGGCAGCAAGCGCGCGGAGAGTAACATGGACGCAAAAACTGATGACAAGAGCGCGGGCAAGTGCCCGGTGATGCACACGGCCAGGACCAATCGTGACTGGTGGCCGAACCAGCTGGACCTCCAGGTTCTTCATCGCAACTCCACCCTGTCGGATCCGATGGGTGCGGCGTTCGACTATGCCAAGGAGTTCAAGAGCCTCGACCTCAACGCCGTGATCAAGGACCTGCATGCCTTGATGACGGATTTGCAGGAGTGGTGGCCAGCCGACTTTGGCCATTACGGGCCGTTGTTCATCCGCATGGCGTGGCACAGCGCCGGCACATATCGCATCGCCGACGGCCGCGGCGGCGCCGGCGCCGGTCAACAGCGCTTCGCGCCGCTTAACAGCTGGCCAGACAACGCCAACCTCGACAAAGCGCGCCGACTGCTGTGGCCGATCAAACAGAAGTATGGCCGGAAAATCTCCTGGGCCGATCTGATGATCCTCGCCGGCAACGTGGCGCTGGATTCGATGGGCTTTAAAACGTTCGGTTTCGGGGGCGGACGCGCCGATGTGTGGGAGCCCGAAGAACTGTACTGGGGTCCTGAGGGGACGTGGCTGGGGGACGAACGCTATAGCGGCGAACGCGAGCTGCAAAATCCGCTCGGCGCAGTGCAGATGGGCCTGATCTATGTCAATCCGGAAGGGCCGAACGGCAAGCCGGATCCGATCGCGGCGGCCAAGGACATCCGCGAAACGTTCTTCCGCATGGCGATGAACGACGAGGAGACCGTCGCGCTGATTGCCGGCGGCCACACCTTCGGCAAGACCCACGGCGCCGGCGATGCGTCACTGATCGGCCCGGTGCCGGAAGGCGCCGCGCTCGAGGATCAAGGCCTCGGCTGGAAGAGCAAATTTGGCACGGGCTTCGGGGCCGACGCCATCACCGGCGGCCCGGAAGTCACCTGGTCGCAGACGCCGATCAAGTGGAGCAATCATTTCTTCGAGAACCTGTTCAACAACGAATGGGAGCTGACCAAGAGCCCGGCCGGTGCCTATCAGTGGCAGGCGAAAGCCGGCGCCGCAACGATCCCGGATGCCTACGACAAGTCGAAGAAGCATGCGCCGACCATGCTGACCACGGATCTCTCGCTGCGGATAGACCCGGCCTACGAGAAGATATCGAGACGCTTCTACGAGCATCCGGACCAGTTCGCGGACGCATTTGCCCGTGCGTGGTTCAAACTCACGCACCGCGATATGGGCCCGATCGCGCGCTACCTCGGCCCGCTGGTGCCGAAGGAGACGCTGGCGTGGCAAGACCCGATCCCCGCGGTGAATCATCCGCTCATCGCCGAGCAGGACATTGCGGCTCTGAAGGCCAAGATTCTCGCGTCCGGCCTATCGGTGTCGCAGCTGGTTTCGGCCGCTTGGGCGTCGGCCTCGACCTTCCGCGGCTCCGACAAGCGCGGCGGCGCGAATGGCGCGCGCATTCGCCTCGCGCCGCAGAAGGATTGGGACGTCAATCAGCCCAAGCAGCTCGCGACAGTGCTGGCGAAACTCGAAGCGATTGCGAAGGAGTTCAATGCCTCGGCCACCGGCGGCAAGAAGGTCTCGCTCGCCGACCTGATCGTTCTCGGCGGCGGCGCGGCGATCGAGAAGGCCGCGAAGGCGGCTGGTCACGACGCGAAGGTTCCCTTCACGCCGGGACGCGTGGACGCGTCGCGGGAGCAGACCGACGTCGAGTCCTTCGCGCCGCTCGAACCGGTGACTGACGGTTTCCGCAATTATCTCCGCGGCAAGCCACTTATGTCGCCAGAGGAGGCGTTGGTGGATCGGGCGCAATTGCTAAGACTGACCGCGCCCGAGATGGCGGTTCTCATCGGCGGCCTGCGCGTTCTCGGCGCCAATGCCGGACAGTCCAAGCACGGCGTCTTCACCAAACGGCCGGAGACGTTGACGAACGATTTCTTCGTCAACCTCCTCGACATGGGTACGGAATGGCAGCCCGCGGGCTCGGACGGCGTGTACGAGGGGCGCGACCGCAAGACCAAGGAGGTCAAGTGGACCGGCACCCGTGTCGACTTGATCTTCGGTTCGCACTCGCAGCTGCGCGCGCTGGCGGAAGTCTATGCGTGCGCGGACTCGAAGGAGAAGTTTGTGAAAGACTTCGTGGCGGCGTGGTCCAAAGTGATGAACCTCGATCGCTTCAACCTCGCCTGACCCTTGCGGAAAAAACGTGCGGACACCGGTGCGTCCCAGCGGTGTCCTCTTTACCCGAAGCGGCAGAACTGAAAAACGCCAGCGGCGCCGGCTACTCTTTGGCGGCTTGTTTGCTGCTCGCCTTGGCGGGAGAAGCCGGCTTCTTTTTTGCGGTCTGGGCCGGCGCCGGCACCGTCTGCACCCGCTCGACCTCCATGAGCGCACCGGCTTCGAAATGATAAATGCCGGGACGCGGACCGCTACTAAATGTCACAACCGCAGTGCGATCGCCGTTTGGATTTTTTCCGATCTGGACGGCATTAGGCGCACCGGCGCGAAACACCACGTCGCATTCGCTCATGCCCAGCGATATGCCACCACCCAACAAAGCGCTGGTATCGGTCGCGGCCGGCGCGCTGCCGGGTTGGTTCGCCGCAGCCGCCGCAGGCGCTTGCTGCACGGCGGGGGGCGGCGGGCACGAACCGTTCGCCGCGACGAGATCATTGGCGGTGATCGGCTGCGTGCGCGCCTTGGATTCTTGAAGTTCCGAGAATGTGTAGCCGCCACCGCGGCTGACGACTTGGAACGGCTTGGAAAACCAGGCGTCTTTGTTCTCTACATCGACATTGGCGCAGCCACCGAGCGCAAGAGCAGCGGCAAGAGCGCCGGCAAGCGCTCCAACAATGCAAATGTCGTTGGCTCGAAACTCCACCACGGTCCCCCTGCAGCCCTCAAGCCTGCGCAGAATGCGCCGGTTTGTGTTGCCAACATGGCGGCTCGTCTATTTTAGCGAGGCGCGATGATTTGGGCGAGACCTTATCGTAAGTCGTCAACTGCCGGCCGGCTGTGGCTGAAACGCCCCAGAAAACAGTGTTTTATGATACGAATCATAAAATATGTCGCCCGGCGCGTTAGTGACGCCGGTCACAGACTTGATCGCCGTCCGACGCGAAACTCCCAATGAGAATTTGCGTTTATCTCCGGCGATCAATCGCTTTGTGCGATTGCCTTCGCCGGCGAGGGCCCCACCGCCAGTGTTGAGAGGTTTTCATGCAACTGCAATTTGTCGGTTGCGGCGACGCCTTCGGCTCGGGCGGACGATTCAACACCTGCTTTCATCTCGTCGGGCGGAACGTCAATGCGCTGATCGATTGCGGCGCCACTTCGCTCGTTGCCATGAACAAGCTCGCGATCAACCGCAACGACATCGACACGATCCTGATCACGCATTTTCATGCCGACCATATTGGCGGTTTGCCGTTCTTCATCCTGGAAGCCAATTACGTGCTCAAGCGTCAGCGCGGCCTGACCATCGCCGGCCCGCCGGGACTCAAAACACGCTACGGGGCATTCATGGAAAATGCTTTCCCCGGAACGCAAGCGGCGCAGTGGTCGTTTCCCGTCACGCTTCGCGAATTCGAGATCGGCAAACGCAACGACATCGGTGACATGCGCGTCACGCCGTTTCGAGTCATGCACGACGAACGCGCCGGTCCTTGCCTCGGTTTGCGGATCGAAGCTGAAGCCAAGGTCATCGCCTATTCCGGCGATTTGCAATGGACCGATTCGCTGATCGAAGTCGGGCGCAATGCCGATCTTTTTATCTGCGAGGCCTATACGCGCGACAAGCCGATCGCCACGCACATGGCGCTGAGCCTATTGGAACGTCACTTGGACCAGATCCGGCCGAAACGGCTCATCCTCACGCATATGAGCAACGACATGCTCGCGCGCCGCGGCGAGTTGCGCTACGAGACCGCCGAAGACGGCATGATGGTTGAGGTCTGAACGGGACCTCAACGCTCAAACAAAGTGCACGGCATAGATCGGCGGCAAGTGTGCGTTGACGAGCTGCCAGCTGCGCCCGCCGTCCTCGCTCGTCCATAGCGCGCCAGTGGTGGAACCCATCGCCAGGCGTTCGCCGCTTTCGTCCACTTCGAGGCCGTGGCGATAGATGAGGTCATAGGCGTCGCGCTGCGGCAGGCCGTGGCGCATGATCTCCCAGCTTTGGCCGCCGTCGTCGGTTCGCGTGACGCACAGCGCGCCGTCGCGCGGCATGCGAACCTCGTCCTTAAGTGCCGGAACGAACCACGCGGTTTGCGCCTGCCGCGGATGCGCTGCCACGGCGAAACCGAAATCGTCCGTCGGCGGCGACAGCCGCGTCCAGTGCGCACCGGCATCGGCCGAGCGATAGATGCCGGCATGGTGCTGCATCCACATCACGTCCGGAGCGGACGCGCAGCGCGCCACCCGATGCGGATCCTGGATCGCGCTGTCTTCGGCCTGCTCCGGCGGCACATAGGGCGCAAACAGTCCCTTGCCGAGCACCGACCAGGTATCGCCGGTGTCGCGGCTCTCCCATACGCCGCCGCAAGAAATCGCCAGAAACACGCGATCATCATCGCGCGGATCGGGAGAAATGCTGTGGATGCCGGCGGCGTCATAGCCGCCACCGAACCAGCGCTTGCGCTCCGGTACGTTCCACAGCGACGAGACAAGCTGCCAGCTTTCGCCGCGGTCATCTGAGCGAAACAATCCGGCCGGAATGGCGCCAATCCACAACCGGTCCGGATGCGTCCGCCCGCCGGTTTCCATCGTCCAGATTTGAAACAAAGATGGAGCATCGGCGGCGTCGGCGGGAAATGCGGGTGCGGCGAGCTCGCGCCAAGTCGCGCCGCCGTCGTCAGAGCGATGCAGCTTGGCGCCGAAATGACCGTGTTTGAGCGCGGCGTAAATCACGCCATCCGCCGCCAATGCATTGGTCACCGCGACGCCCTCGAAGCCAATGAGTGTCGAGACCCAGCCCGAGCGCTTGCGTTCGAGCGCGAACAGCCCTTTGCGCGTCGCTATCAGCAAATGGTCGCTCATCACTCCCCACTCGTTTTGAAGGTCAGCCGCCCGACAGCGCCTGCATCACGTAAAGCTTGCTGTCGGGACCGATACGTCGTGCGAGCGCGCTCTCGTGCGCCAAGCGCTCGCCGTCGGCGAATATGCAGACATGTTTGCGCAAGCCACCGCGGTCGTCGAGCACATAGCTGCGCGCTTGCGGCTGATCAGCCAGTACGTTCGCCAGCGCCTCGCCGACCGTCGCGCCCGCCGCCGATAGCGGCCCATCGGGAACGATGTTGCGCAGATGGCTGGTGAAATGGATTTCGGCCATGACGTGCTCATATGACGTGCTCAATCGTCACCCCGCATCCGGGAAAAATTGCGGCGTTCAGCCGGCCAGCGCCGCCTCGATTGCCGCGATTGCAGCCTGCGCCTTCGAGCCGTCGGGTCCGCCGGCCTGCGCCATATCGGGCCGGCCACCGCCACCTTTGCCGCCAAGCGCTTCGGCGCCTTTGCGCGCAAGATCGATGGCGTTGAACCGCGTCACGAGATCATTGGTGACGCCGACCACGATTCCGGCCTTGCCGTCGGCACTGACGCCGACGATTGCGACCACGCCGGAGCCGAGTTTCTTCTTGCCGTCGTCGGCGAGGCTGCGCAGGTCTTTAAGCTCGATTCCCTCGACCGCGCGCGCCATTAATTTCACGTCGCCCACTTTGCGCACGCCATCCGCGCTGTCGCCGGCTTCACTGCCGCCGCCACCGCCGCCCATTGCAAGCTTCTTCTTCGCCTCCGAGAGGTCGCGCTCGAGTTGCTTGCGCTCGTCGATGAGAGTGCCGAGGCGCGCCGGCAGTTCGTCGATCGGCGCGCGCAGTTCGGCCGCGGCAGCCTTGGCAATTTGCGCCAGATTGTTGGCATTGTGGCGCGCCGCCGTCGCGGTGAGCGCCTCGATGCGGCGGACGCCGGCGGAAACGCCGCTTTCGGCAACGACCGAGACAATGCCGATATCGCCGGTGCGGCTGACGTGCGTGCCACCGCACAGTTCGACCGACCAGCCTAAAGTGTTGCCGCCGCCCGATGCTAAAGGATTCTCACCCATCGCAACGACGCGCACCTCGTCGCCGTATTTTTCGCCGAACAAGGCGCGCGCGCCGGAGGCGATAGCGTCGTCGCGGCTCAAGAGCCGCGTGATCACCGGCGCGTTTTGCAGCACCATGTCATTGGCGATATCCTCGACGCGCTCGATCTCCTCGCCGCTCATCGCTTTTGGATGCGAGAAATCGAAGCGCAGCCGGTCTGACGCGACCAGCGAGCCTTTCTGCGCGACATGATCGCCGAGCACTTGGCGCAAGGCCTCGTGGAGAAGATGGGTCGCGGAATGGTTTTTGCGGATCGCGCCGCGGCGGGCGTGATCGACCTCAAGCGCCAGCGCGGCGCCCGGTTTGACCGTGCCTTCTTCGACGATGCCGATATGCGCGTAGAGGTCGCCGGCATATTTCTGCGTGTCCGTGACTTTGAAACGAATACCGTCGGCCGTCATGGCGCCGGTGTCGCCGACTTGGCCGCCGGATTCGCCATAGAACGGCGTCTGATTGAGGACGACGATGCCGCTTTCGCCCTTTTTTAGCGCTCCGACTTCCTTGCCGTCGTGCAGGACGGCGGCAACCACGCCTTCGGCGCTCTCGGTCTCGTAGCCGAGAAATTCGGTGGCGCCGAGCTTCTCCCGTAACGCAAACCAGACCGCTTCCGCCGCGGCTTCGCCGGAACCGGTCCATGACGCACGCGCCTTGGCGCGCTGGCGTTCCATCGCGTCGGTGAAAGAGGCGATATCGACGCCGATGCCGCGCGGCTTGAGCGCGTCCTGGGTGAGATCGAGCGGAAAACCGTAAGTGTCGTAAAGCGTGAACGCGGTCTCGCCGTCGAACATGGCGCCCTTCTTGAGCGACTTGCTCGCGTCTTCGAGCAAAGCGAGGCCGCGCTCCAGCGTGCGGCGGAATCGAACCTCTTCGAGCTTTAATGTCTCGGTCACGAGCGGCTGGGCGCGAACGAGCTCGGGGTAGGCCTGGCCCATTTCCCGAACCAGGATCGGCACCAGTTGCCACATCAGCGGCTCTTTGGCGCCGAGGAGTTCCGCATGCCGCATGGCGCGGCGCATGATGCGGCGGAGCACGTAGCCGCGGCCCTCGTTGGACGGCAGCACGCCATCGGCAATCAGGAACGCGCTGGCGCGTAAATGGTCAGCGATGACGCGGTGCGATGCCTTCCGCTCGCCTTCCGGATCGACCCCGGTGAGCTCGGCGACCGCCTCGATCAGCGCGCCGAACAGATCGATCTTGTAATTGTCATGGGTGCCTTGCAGCACGGCGGCCATGCGCTCGAGGCCCAATCCGGTATCGATCGATGGCCGCGGCAGGTCGGCGCGCTTGCCGTCGGCAAGTTGCTCGTACTGCATGAACACGAGATTCCAGATTTCGACGAAGCGATCGCCCTCGGCTTCCGGTGTTCCCGGCGGTCCGCCCCAGATATGCTCACCGTGGTCGTAGAAAATTTCCGAACACGGACCGCATGGCCCGGTTTCGCCCATCGCCCAGAAGTTGTCGTCGCCGGCAATGCGCAGGATCTTTTTCTCAGGCAGCCCGGAGATCTTCCGCCACAGCGCGAACGCGTCGTCGTCATCGATATAGACCGTGACCAGGAGCCGATTGGCCGGGACCGCGAACTCCTTGGTCACAAGCCGCCAGGCCAGCTCGATCGCGCGCTCCTTGAAGTAGTCGCCGAACGAGAAATTGCCGAGCATCTCGAAAAAGGTGTGATGGCGGGCGGTGTAGCCGACATTATCGAGATCGTTGTGCTTGCCGCCGGCGCGGACGCATTTTTGCGCCGTGACCGCGCGCAAATAGGACCGCTTTTCGAGGCCGGTGAAGACGTTTTTGAACTGCACCATCCCGGCATTGGTGAACATCAAGGTCGGGTCGTTGCGCGGCACGAGCGGCGAGGAAGGCACGACTTCGTGCCCCTCGCGCGCGAAGTAGCCGAGGAAAGCTGCTCTGATGTCGTTGACGCCGGTCATTTCGAGGCAACTGTCTAACGAGACACCGCTTTTCTGTCCAGGAAAGCAGGGTCCGCTGGGTAAATTTGATATGGGCCGGCAAAGCATATAAGCGCTCTGGCGGCGGCGAACACATGAACGAACATAGCGGCAAATCCCCCCTGCCCGGCACGCTCCGAGAACGGCTCCGACAGGGATACTTCGTCATGACCGCGGAGCTGGTGCCGCCGCTGTCCTGCGATGCGGAGGAACTCCTAAGCAAGGCGGACATGCTCAAGGGCCTCGCCGACGCCGTCAATGTCACCGATGGCGCCGGTGCCCGCGCGCATATGAGCGCGCTGGCGGGCGCGAGCCTGCTTTTGCAGGCCGGCATCGAACCCATCCTGCAGATGACCTGCCGCGACAAGAACCGGCTGGCGCTGCAGAGCGAGATGATGGGCGCGGCCGCGCTCGGCATCCGCAATCTCCTCCTTCTGTCGGGCGACGATCCCAAAACCGGCGATCAGCCGGATACCAAGCCGGTGTTCGACGTCGATTCGCGGACGCTGATCGAAACCGCGCGCCGGCTGCGCGACGACGGCACGCTGCCAACCGGCCGCAAGGTCAGCGGCGAGGCTGGCTTCTTTATCGGCGCGGCCGACATGCCGATCGATCCTCCGGACGGCTGGCAGCCCAATGCGCTTGCCGCCAAGATCGATGCCGGCGCCCAATTCGCGCAGACGCAATTCTGCATGGATGCGGCGATCGTGCGCCGCTACGTCGCCGCCTTAGAAAGGGCCGGCATCACCAGCAAGATTGCGCTTCTCATCGGCGTTAATCCCTTGCGCTCCGCCAAATCGGCGCGCTGGATGAAGCATCACCTCTACGGCACGATCATTCCCGACGCCTTTATCTCCCGGCTCGAGAGCGCTACCGACCCGGCGCGCGAAGGTTTGCGCATCTGCGTCGAATTGATCGAGGAGCTCTCGACCATTCGCGGCGTCGCCGGCGTCCACATCATGGCGCCTGGCAACGATGCGGCGATCCCGGAGACGATCAAAGCGGCGCAGGCGCGCGTTCAACGCGCTGCGCGCTGATCGGTATCCTCGCTGGTGCGGATATCGATCTCCGACGTCAATGAGCGGTGCACGGGACACTTGTCGGCGATTTCGATGAGCCGCTTACGCTGCTCGGCGTCAAGCTCACCGTCGAAGCCGATAACGCGCTCGATGCGATCGAGCATGCCCTCCTTGGTTTCGCATTCGGCGCAGTCGGCGGCGTAGATGCGGCTATGCCGTAGCCGCACCCGCGTGCGTAGGAGCGGCAGCTGCTTGCGGTCGGCATATAGGCGCAACGTTATCGACGTGCAGGCACCGAGCGCAGCCAGCAAGAAATCGTAAGGTCCGGGGCCGCTGTCGAGCCCGCCCGCCGCGACCGGCTCGTCGGCGAGGAAGCGATGCGTGCCGGCGGTAATTTCCTGCTCGAACGTGCCGTGCCGTGTTTCGCGCACCACGACCTCGCCAGGCTCGGCCTCGGCGGCGGGCTGCTTTAGCGACGCCATTTCGAGATAACGTTCGGCCCAGGCGGCAATCACATGCGCGACATAGGCGGCATCACTCGGCCGCCGCAGTAGATGATCGGCGCCGGCGAGCGAGATGAAGCTTTTCGGGTGCTTCGCCGTCGTAAAAATGCGGCTCGCATTGTCGATGCCGACCGTCTCGTCAGTCGGCGAATGAAAGACCAGCAACGCCTTGCGAAGCTCGGCAATGTGCGCGGCAAGATTTTGCTCGGCAATGTCGTCGAGCAAGGCGCGGCGGACACGGAAGGACCGTCCCGCAAGCGTCACCTCGACTTCGCCTTTGCTTTTTATTTCTTCGACGCGTCCGCCGAACAGACCGGCAACATGGGCCGGATCGAATGGCGCGGCGATTGTCACGACCGCACGCGCTTCGGCGAGGCGATGCGCCGCGGCGAGCACCGCCGCGCCGCCAAGGCTGTGGCCGATCAGAATCGCGGGCGCCGCGACTGCCGCCCGCAAATGATCGGCGGCGGCGACAAGATCATCGACATTGGACGAGAATGTGGTGTTGGCGAACTCTCCTTCACTGCTGCCGAGCCCGGTGAAATCGAAGCGCAACACGGCGATGCCATGCGACGTAAGGCCGTGCGCGATAAGCCGCGCCGCCTTGTTGTCCTTGCCGCAGGTAAAGCAGTGCGCGAACAAAGCGACCGCGCGGATCGGCCCGTCCGGACGATCGAGCAGTGCCGCCAGTTTTTCACCTTGAGCATTGGGGAAATCGAAGCGCTCGGCCGGCATGATGAGTAGCTCCTATTGTTGATAGAGGCCGGCACGTCGCGAGATGGCGCGAGACTCACCTTCCCAATTCGCGCATGGCCGCGTCCAGTCCTTCGATCGTCAGCGCATACATTCGCCCGGCGAGAAGCTGGCGCATCAGCCGGATCGAGGCGGTGGCCTCCCATTCGGCTTGCGGCACAGGATTGAGCCATATGCAGGCCGGATAAGTGGCGACGATGCGCTCCATCCAGACGCGTCCGGCCTCCTCGTTGAAATGTTCGACCGAGCCGCCCGGCGCAACAATCTCATAGGGCGACATCGTCGCGTCGCCGACAAAAATCACCTTATAGTCGTGCGGATAGGTGTGCAGCACGTCCCAGGTCGGCGTCGTCTCGGTCCAGCGTCGGGCATTCTGCTTCCAAATTTTCTCGTACAGGCAATTGTGGAAATACAGATGCACGAGATGCTTGAACTCGGTTTTGGCCGCTGAGAACAACTCCTCCGTGGCCTTGACGTGCCAATCCATCGAGCCGCCGACGTCGAGAAATAACAGCACTTTGACGGTGTTGTGCCGCTCCGGCCGCATCAGAATGTCGAGATAGCCTTTGTGCGCGGTGCCTTTGATCGTGCCGTCGAGATCGAGTTCTTCCGGCGCGCCGGTGCGCGCGAATTTGCGCAAACGCCGCAGCGCGATCTTGATGTTGCGCGTGCCGAGCTCGACATCATCGGCGAGATCCTTGAACTCGCGCCGGTCCCAGACCTTCACCGCGCGAAAATTGCGGTTCTTGTCCTGCCCGATCCGGATGCCTTCGGGATTGTAACCGTAAGCCCCGAACGGCGAAGTGCCAGCCGTCCCGATCCATTTCTTGCCGCCTTGATGGCGGCCGCGCTGTTCGGCGAGCCGCTGGCGCAAGGTTTCCAGAAGCTTGTCGAGGCCGCCCAGCGCCTCGATCTGCTTTTTCTCTTCTTCAGTGAGGTATTTTTCGGTGAGCTTTCTCAGCCACTCGGTCGGTATTTCGGCGTTCAGCGCCTGTTCGATGAGATCGAGGCCCTTAAAGACGTGGCCGAACACGCGATCGAACTTGTCGAGGTTGCGCTCGTCCTTCACCAGCGCGGCACGCGACAGATAGTAGAAATCTTCGACCCGACGCCCGGCCAGATCCCGCTCCATGGCCTCCATCAGCGTCAGATACTCACGGAGCGTCACCGGCAGGCCGGCCTGCTTCAGCTCGTGGAAGAAGGTCGCAAACATCGCTGCATTCTAGGGTCAAAACTCATTATTTGCGCGGCCGGGCAAGGTTACTGACCCGAAAGATATATCTTGCGTTATGACTATTTATAGGATATCTAAAGATATATCTTAAAGAAGGAGAGTTCTGAAATGCATGGATATTGTGGATCCTATCGATGGGCGGCGGGACGCCACCGACGCGGACGATTTGGCGGATTTGGCTTTGGCGGTCGCCATGGCGGCATTGGCGGCGGGATGAACCCGGACGACATGCGCGCCGGGCGCATGCTGGCGCAAGGCGATCTACGGCTGGTCGCGCTGGCGCTGATCGCGCAAGCCCCGCGCCACGGCTACGAAATCATCAAGCTCGTCGAAGAGAAGACCGCCGACTGGTACAGCCCGAGTCCCGGCATCGTCTATCCAACGCTGACCTTTCTGGAAGAAGCGGGTTATGTGACCGTCTCCGCGGAGGGCGCCAAGAAGCTCTACACCATCACCGCCGAGGGCCGCGCTTATCTCGACGCCAATCGGGATCTCGCCGACGTGGTGCTCGACCGGCTAAGCGCAATCGGCGAGCGCGTGAATCGCTGGCGGCGCGCGGCGCGCGGGGAACGCGAGCAGCGGCGGAACTTGCCACCGCTTCTCGAAGCTGCGTTCGATCATTTGCGCGAAACCGTGGGCAAGCAACTCGAAGGCGATGCCGAAGCGGAAGCGCATCTGGTCGAAATCCTTGCCCGCGCTGCCGGTGAAATGCAGCGGCGCAATTGATCTTTAGCCGGCTGCGCCAATATCGGGCGTTTGCACGTGCTCGGGCCGTATTCCGAGCGCCAATAGGCGAGCGGGAAGACGCCGTAACACCGGAAACGCATCGAACAGCTTGAACAGCAAAGGCGGCTTTGGCTCGCGTGTGCCTTGCAAAGCCGGGCCGATGATCCGGTTTTGCATAGTGAGTTGAATTTTCTGTGTCATGCGCGCCGGGAAATCGCGCCGCGCTTGTACCGCCTGTAAATGGCGGGTGTTGATGGTGCAGACCCGCAGAGGCGCAGCCAAGCAGTTGGCTGCGGCAACTGCATCCTGCACCGCGATATTGATGCCCACCCCGCCGATCGGCGACATCGCGTGCGCCGCGTCGCCAATACAGATGAGCCCCGGCCGCCACCATTGCCGCAGTCGATTGACCATGACGCTTAACAGCTTGACGTCATCGAAGCTTCTCAATTCGCCGATGCGGTCGGCCAGGAACGGCGACAGCGCGACCACGCGGTTGCAGAACGCCTCGATGCCGTTCGCCTTCACCCGATCGATGCCGCCCTTCGGTATCACATAAGCGCACTGCCAATAATCGCCGCGATCGAGCATGACCAGCAGAGCGCCGGCCTCGATATGCCCGAACACGTCGGCGCCATCGGTGCCGCGGCGCGTGATGCGAAACCACAGCACGTCCATCGGCGCGCCGTAGTCGTCGGTTTGCAAACCGGCCTTCTCACGCACCGTCGAATGACGTCCGTCACAACCAACCACGAGATCCGCTTTGATGGTCAACTCTCCGTCCGGCGTCTTGACGCGAACGCCGGCGATACGGCCGTTCCGTTCGATCAGATCGGTCGCCTCCGCACGCATGCGCAGATCGAATTGGCGGTAGCGCCGGCCGTGGTCGGCGAGGAAATTGAGAAAGTCCCATTGCGGCATCAGGGCGATGTATTGGCATTGTGTCGGCAGATGCGTGAGGTCGATCAGCCGGATGCGCCGGTTTCCGATTTGCAGCGATAACCGGTCGACGGTGCGGTGTGGCAGCTTGAGGAACTCATCGAGCAGACCGAGCTCGTGGATGAGCTCGAGGGTGGATGGATGCACGGTATCGCCGCGAAAGTCGCGGAGAAAATCCGCATGCTTTTCCAAGACGACAACGCGCACCCCGGCGCGCGCCAGGAGAAAGCCAAGCATCATCCCCGCCGGTCCACCGCCGGCGATGCAACATTGCGTGGTCAGCGACCCGTTCGTCACGAGACTCACCGTTCAAAGGCCGTCTTAAGCTTGCGGCACCCGGTTGGGCATTCAATCAGCCGGGGGCGCCTTTCGCGCATAATAATCGGGCATGTGGGCGCTTGCGGGAAGGCCCGTCCAAGAGCACCGACCGCACGCAAGCCTCACATTTCCGCCGCAAGCGATGTGCTAAAAGGATTGTCACCCGCCCACTGCCCAGCATCATGCGTCATTTCAAAATCCCCGCTTTCTGGCTCGCTGTTTTGTTGGCGCTGGCTCCGCTCGACGCCGCATTTGCCCAGCTCGCCGGAACCGGCGACTTTCACATCGCTTGGGAGGTGAAAAGCCGCTTTCGCCTGTTTCGCCATGAAGCCGATTTTCTGCGCATGGCCGCGGCGGCCCGCGGCGACGGCGTGCTGGCGGCGGAACGCCGCCTTGCGCGCGATACCGACGGGCTCGGCTGGGCGAAGGATGTCGTCGCTGAGCTTTGTCTCGACACTTCGGGCAACTTGCTGGAGACGTGCGACCGCGATGGCGAACGCGAAAGCTACCTCTCCCCGCGCGACTATCCGGTTGGCGTGACGATTTCCGGAGCGGTGCCCGAAGGGCTCGATTGCTTGTGGACTTTCAATGACGGCGAAACTTCGCCGCGGCAGAGCACCGCTCCCTGCGATCGTGAAGTCAAACTGCGCGTGCGCGCCGGCCGAACAACCATCGCGACCGTGGACATTCCACTCGGCGACGGGACCGCACAACGCGTGACAGCCGACATTGCTGTGCGCGATGTCCTCATTGCCGGGCTTGGCGATTCCATAGCCGCCGGCGAAGGCGATCCGGATCGCGCGGTAAAGCTCGAGGGCGGCTTCTGTTTCAGACGCTTCGGCGGCGGCAGCCAGTACTATCGTCCGAGCCGCGCCGGCTATAACGACGACCGCTCTTGCGAAAACGGGCCCGCCAGTCCGGCCGCAGGAATAGATTGGGCGAAGCACGGTGCCCGCTGGATGAATCCGGCGTGTCACCGCTCGCTCTACAGCTATCAGGTGCGCACCGCATTGGCGCTCGCGATCGAGCAACCGCACCTCGCCGTCACGCTGCTGCCGCTCGCCTGCACCGGAGCAACGATCGGCGCCGGGCTATTTGCCGGGCAGCGCGCCGACGATTGTCCCTGGGTCGTCGGCATCGAGAGTTGCTCGGGAACGGCGCCCGCCCAGTTCAGTGAGCTGCGGAATCTCATGACCGCCCTGCACCGGCAGCAGCCGAACCGCGGCCTCGACCTCGTATTGCTGACCGTCGGGGCCAATGATGTGAACTTTGCCGGGCTGGTGGCAAACGTAATCGTCGACGCCACGACCGAGCGGCTGTTGCTGCGCCAAGGCGGCGCCATCGTCAGTGTCGCGGATTCGCAAAAGGCGCTCGATCAGGATTTGCCCGATGAATTCGGGCAATTGCGGACTGCGCTCAAACCTTTTATCGGCGGCAATCTCAATCGCGTTGTCTTTGTGTCCTATGCCAATCCCGCCATGCAAGCGGAAAACAAACCCTGCTCGGGCGGACGCGACGGCTTGGACGTGCATCCGGCATTCGGCGCCGACAGCGAGCGGCTGCGCGCCGCCGCGGAATTTGTCGACACGAAATTTCTGCCGAAAATAAAATCGCTGGCGACCTGCGAAGGCAACAAGTCCTGTCGCGATCCACTCACCGAGCGAATGGTCTTTGTTGACGGTCATGAGGCGGACTTCGCCAGGCACGGCATGTGCGTGCGGGCAGCCACCGATCCGGAATTCGATCGCAACTGTTTTGCCGTCAACGGCGAGAGTTTCCAGTCGGATCCGACCGTCGCCGCGGACGACCCCATGGCGTGTAGCGAGCCGGCCGGCAACTACCGACCTTATGCGTCGCGCGGGCGCTGGATCAGGACGGCCAACGACAGTTACTTCACCGCCATGACTTATCCCGAGGGCATGCCGGCTATTCTCAAGCCGAGCGATATCCATGACGCCCTGTGGGGAGTCTTGAGCGCAGTGTATGGCGGGGCGGTGCACCCCACCGCCGAGGGTTACGCGGCCATGGCCGACGCAGCGCTGCCGGCGGCGCGCGCAGTACTCGGTCTGGTCCCGCCTCCGGCCATCCAGGCCCAGCCGCTACCACCGCCGAGCGTCTCGGCGCCCGAACCGGCCGCAGCGGCCGCACCGCCGAAAACGCCCTGATCAGGGCGCCACGCGCTCCGGCGCGGCAGCGCGCTCGGTGGTCGCCGGGCGCTCCGGCGCCACGCCAAGCTTCTTCTGCAGACTGGTTGAGGACGTGGTGTACTGAAACACCAGTCGCTTATCCGGATAAATGTAACGATGCGCCTTTTGCGCCATCAGGGCCGCCTCGTGGAAGCCCGAAAGAATAAGCTTGAGCTTGCCGGGATACCAATTGATGTCGCCGATCGCGAAAATGCCGGGGACACTGGTTTCGAAGCTTGCCGTTTCGACCGGGATCAGCTCGTTGTTGTGCAGCGCAAAGCCCCAATTCGCCACGGGCCCGAGCTTCATCGTCAACCCGAAGAACGGCAACAGCGCGTCGCAGGCGATCTCGAAGTTCGAACCATCGTTCGTCTTGACGATCGCCTTGCTCACCTGACCGTCGGCGCCGTTAAGCGAAGTGACCTGTCCGAGCACTAGATCGATTTTGCCCTCGCCGACCAGCGACATCATCTTGTTGACGCTGTCCGGGGCGGCGCGGAATTCGCTGCGGCGGTGCAACAGCGTGAGGTGGCTTGCGATCGGCGCAAGATTGAGCGTCCAATCCAGCGCGCTGTCGCCGCCGCCCACGATTAGAATGCGCTTGCCGCGAAACGCCTCCATTTTGCGCACGGCATAGAAAACGGATTTCCCTTCATACGGCTCGATGCCGGGAATCGGCGGGCGCTTGGGCTGAAATGACCCGCCGCCGGCCGCGATCACGACCACCTTGCTCTCGAATTGCTGGCCCTGGTCGGTCGTCACGCGAAACAGCGGATCGCCGATCTTCTCCACCCGCTCGACCATTTCGCCGAGATGGTATTGCGCGTTGAAAGGCTTGATCTGCTGCAGCAGTGAATCCACCAGTCCCTGCGCGCTGGTATAGGGAATGCCGGGAATGTCGTAGATCGGCTTTTCCGGATAAAGCTCGGCGCATTGCCCGCCGATTTTATCGAGGATGTCGATCAGATGGCACCGCATGTCGAGCAAACCAAGCTCGAAAACTGCGAATAGGCCGATCGGCCCGGCACCAACAATGAGAACGTCGGTTTTTATCGGTTCGGTCATGTCTTATCCAAGTCCGTTTAAGTCGTATTCAAGCTCGCTCGGCCGTCCGGCAATGTCGGGAAAGGGGTCTGTCTAGCGTGGCTGGGCCGGCGGGGAAAGAGGATAGGCCGGCAGCCGTTTTCAAGATCACGTTAGGCCTGATCACGTTAGGCTTGGCGCGACGGGGTGGTCACGACCAGCCCATCAAGGTCGTCGCGCACCTTGATTTGGCACGATAGGCGGGAATTCGGCCGCACCTCGAAAGCGAAGTCGAGCATATCCTCTTCCATGGGCGAAGGTTCGCCGACCTTCTCGCGCCAAGCCTCGTCGATATAGACGTGGCAAGTCGAGCAGGCGCAAGCGCCGCCGCATTCCGCCTCAATCTCGGGAACGCCGTGATTGATGGCCGTCTCCATGACGGTGGAACCGACCTCGCCGCCGACGGTGCGCGCAGTGCCTGCGGAATCGATATAGGTGATTTTGACCATAGTGGAACCACCGGTCGACGATTTCGGCTTGGGAGACGCCGGCGGGAATAGCGATATTGCGGGCGCATGGTTCTACCGGCTCGCCGCGGAATGCGCCAGCCGGGCTTCTATCCGCAGCAAAACCGCGGCTATGCCCAGGCGCGGCCCCAACCTGGCCTCATTGTTGTCAGCACAATGGCGCTTACGCCGTGGTCGGCAAAATGGGGGTAGGCTGATCAAGCCGTTAACGATGATTAAAAGGTCGTTACCGACCCGGTTTTCTTTGATCTGCCAGACCGATAGGATGCCCGCTGGTGGTGCGGCATGGGGCTTTTTTGGGGAGTCCCTTAACGAGCGAGCGACGACCGAGCACGCGCTTCCGCGCGGGCGGAGGATCATGTCTGAGCGCTCCTTGTAACTGATTGGGCCGTCCTGGGCAGGCGTAACAGGCGAGGCGACGACCGAAATGGCCAATTACCCGAAAAAAATGAACGATCCGACCGAAGCTGCGCTGTCGGCGATTCAGGAAGCGCTTAACGTCCATGAAGAAGACGAGCAGCCCACGAGTTCCGGCGCGGCCGCGCTAGACCTTTTCACTCCTGCGGCCGAGAGCCCGCCGCAGATCGCGGACACCGTCGCGACCAAGGAGCAATCCGAGAAAGCTTCCAGCGCGGGCGATGTCGTTGCCGGACACGCCGCCAATGACGACCAGCAATCGATCGGCCAAATCCTTCATGCCTTGCAGCGCCGTCCGGCCCGTTCATCCTACTTTGTCGCCGCGCTGTTTTCCGGAGCCTGGATCATCGGCTGCCTTGGCCTTTCGCTGGCCTATCTGTCAGACCTGCATGCCGCGCTTGGCACCGGACGCTCGCCAGTGGCGCTGGTGATCGGTCTCGGCGCCGCGGCATTGCTGCCGATTATTTTCTTTTTCGGCGTCGCCCACATGGCCTGGCGCGCGCAGGAGCTGCGCGTGATCGCGCAGTCCATGGCGCGGGTGGCGATGCGGCTCGGCGAACCGGAGAGCGTGGCGCGGGATTCGATCGTCACTGTCGGCCAAGCGATCCGGCGCGAGGTTGCGGCCATGGGCGACGGCGTCGAGCGGGCGCTGGCGCGCGCCAGCGAGCTGGAAGCGCTGGTGCAAAGCGAAGTTGCCGCGCTTGAGCGAACCTACAGCGACAACGAAGTGCGGATTCGCGGGCTGCTTCAGGAGCTCGGCAATCAGCGCGACACGCTGGTGGGACAGGCCGAGCACGTCCGCACCGCGCTCGGCAATGTGCAGATCGATCTGACGCAGGACCTGTCCACGATCAGCGATCTCGTGGGCCAGCAGGTCAATGAAGCGGCTCAGCGCATTACCCAGTCGCTCGCGGAAAAAGGCGAAAATATCACCGCTACGCTCGCGCAAATCGGCGACAATATGGTTCAGCAATTGAGCCAGCGCGGCGGTGACATGCTCGATCGCCTGGAGGCGGCGAGCGAGGAGACGTCGCGCGCTATCGCCCAGGCGAGCGATCGCTTGTCGTCGAACCTCGATTTCAAGACCAATCACATCGGCGAAGAATTTGCCGAGATCGCCAACGGCCTCGAAGACATGATGGCGGCGCGGCTCGATCGCGTCGCCGAAAACTTCTCCGAAAAATCGCTGGGCGTGGTCGATCTGATGGTCGGCAGATCGCAGGAGCTGACCGATGCCATCGTCGAAACCTCAAATCAGCTCGCCGAAGCCATCGCCACGCGGGCCGATGAGGTCAACAGCACGCTCAAGACGTCGGGTGAATCACTGCTGCTCGGCCTCGACCTGCGCGGTAGCGAGGTAGCGGCGAAGCTCGAACAAGCGGGCGGTCAGGTCACCCAAGCCATGATCGCCCGGAGCGCCACGCTCACCGATGCACTCCGCGAGGCTGCCGAACATGTCACCGGCGTGGTGGCGACGCGGAGCGATGCGCTCAAAGAGATGCTGCAGACGCGTCTTTCCGCCTTCGAGGAAATGTTCAGCCATACCGGCACCACACTTGGCGAAAAGATCTCGCGCGATTCATCGACGCTCGGCAATCTCATCACCCGGCACCTTGCCGAGTTCGATCGCACCGTGAAGACCTACGGCGCCGAGTTGGTCGAGCGCCTCGGCACGCGCACCCAGGACGTTTCCGAATCCATGCGCAGCTATCTCGATAGCTTCGACAGCCGCGTCACGTCCAAAGCGAACGAAGTCAGCAGCACGCTCGATCAGCGTCTTTCCCGCTTCCAGGAGACACTCGAAACCCGTTCCGAGGCGCTCACGAATGCGCTGTCTACCCGCGTTGGCGAAGTCGGCAAAACCCTTGCCGAGGGCGGCAAAGAAGTCATTACCGCGCTCGACAAGCGCATCACCGACGTGACCACCCTGATCGACACGCGCGCCGCCAAGCTCGGCGATACGCTCGGCGAGCGGATCGCGACGATCGACACTACGCTCGGCAAAAACGCACTGGAGGTTGTTGGAGCGCTGGACAACCGCGTCGCTCATCTAGAACAGCTTTTGGTCGGGCGAGCGGAGGCCGTCGTTCAACAGATGGAAGTCCGCAGCCGCGCCGCGGCCGACCTGCTCAATTCGCGGCTCGAACAGCTTTCCAACTCGATCAAAACCAATTCCACCGCCGCCGAGCGCGCGCTAACCCAGCTCGCTGCGAACACCACCGAAGCGCTCGGCAAAAGCACGGCGGCAAGCGCGGAGGCCACGGAGGCCCTCAATCGCGGCGCCGCTGAAGCGACGGTGTCCCTTAACCGCAGCGCCGGCGCGCTCAGCAACACCATCGTCAAAAGCGCAACTTCCGCCAACGAAGCGATCGGCAAAGCCGCTGCAACCGCGGCGGAGCTTCTTGCCAAAACGTCGCAATCCGCCACCGACGCGCTCAACAAGGCGACGGCGGGCACCGCGGAAATGCTCACCAAGACCTCGCAGTCGAGCAGCGATGCAATTGTCCGCAGCGTCGACGACGCCGAGCGCAAGCTCATCGGCATGAGCGCCGAGGTCTCGCGCAACATCGTCGGCAAGGCCGACGAGATCAACAGTGCGCTGACGCAGCGCGTCGATGATATGGCGAAGATCCTCGATGAAAAGTCGAGCACGCTGATTTCGACGCTCGCGAACAAGGGCGACCAGTTTGCCGGCCAAGTCGAACGCGTCACCGAACAGACGATGAAAGCCATCGATGCCAAGGGCTTTGTCTTCACTCAGACAATGACGGACAAGAGCGAAGAAATCGCCCGGTTGATCAACGATGCCAGCCTGAACGCGACAGCAGCGGTCACCCGCACGCTGGGACAAATGCAGGAAGGCGCCCAAGGCGTCACCGAAGCGGCCAAGTCGAGCATTGTACGCTCGCTCGAGGAGCTGCAGAAGGCGACGACGGGCGCTATCGAAGAATCCAAGCAGACTGCGACGGCGACGGTGGCGGAGATGATGGAGACGCACGCGATGCTGCGCTCTGACTCTACCGCCCTGTTCGAGCGGCTGCGCGAAGCGAACATCCTGCTGCAGGAGGTGCTCAGCGGCGCCCATGAAAACATGAGCTCGATTGAGCACACAATGGCAACTCGCGTGTCGGAATTCGTCACTGCCATGACCGATCTGAACAACAAGACCGGGGCGACCACGTCCAAAGTGGAACAGCACCTCGGCAGCTTCAACACGGCCACTAGCAAGGTGCTCGGCGATCTTGGCGAGCTCGCCAGTCAGTTCAGTTCGCATGGTCGAACGCTTACCGATGCGGTTACGCTGCTGGAGAGCGGCAATCGCCGCACCGAGGAATCGATCGCGGGGCGTCAAGCAACCGTCGAGACGCTGGTTTCCACTCTCGACTCCCGCGCCGAAGACTTCGGGCAGCGGCTAGCGCGCTTCTCCGCGGCTTTGGATGAGTCACTGCAAACCGCGACCGCCCGGGCCAGCGAAATCACCGGCTTGATCGCACAAACCAGCAACGACAGCGTGCAGACGATCGAGCAGCAATACGAGCTGGTTCGCAAGTCTTCGGAGGAAGAGCGCACCCGCACCAGTGACGCGCTCACCACGGCCTACGATGAGGCCTTCTCTCAAGTACAAAGCATGTTCACCGAGTCCACTGCGCGTTTCAGTGAAGTCATGCAAGGCATGAAGCAGATGGCGGCGGAAATGCAGCAGGAACTCGAGGCGACGCGCGAGCAATTGCGACGCGGTGTCCTCGAACTGCCGCAGGAAACGGCGGAGAACACGGCGCAGATGCGGCGCGTGATCGTCGATCAGATCGAAGCACTCGCCGAACTCAATCGGATTGTCGCTCGTCATGGGCGGGCGCTGGACGCCGTCGAGCCCGTGCGCCGCGACGTCGAGCCGCTTTACGCCGCCGGCGGCGGGCGCGCGCAAGCGCGACCGGTGCGCGCCGACGTCGCCGCTTCGCAGCAGGCGCCAGCGCGTGATATCACCGGCGCGCCGACGCGGCGCACGAGCCCGCCGACGCTCAGCCCGGTCCCTGGCGGCAAGGACGACAGCAAAGGCCGCAACGGCGGCTGGCTTTCCGAACTCCTGACCCGCGCCTCTCGAGAACCAGGTTCGCAGGGCGAGCCTGCCACCCCGGCGGAGGCTCCCCGCACCGACGACGCCTCGGCACGCGACAGTGTCGAGTCGCTTGACGCGCTTTCAGTCGACATCGCCCGGATGATCGACAACGACGCGGCGGCCGACCTGTGGGAGCGCTATAAACGCGGCGAACGCGGCGCTTTTACAAAGCGGCTCTACACCGCCCAAGGGCAACGGGCGTTCGAAGAAATACGCGGCAAATATCGTTCCGATGCGGACTTCCGGCAGACGGTCGAACACTACATTCATGAGTTTGAACGGCTGCTTGACGACGTATCGCGCGGCGATCGCGGCCCGGCCGTAGCCCGCAACTATCTGACCTCCGATACCGGCAAGGTCTACACGATGCTGGCGCACGCCGCCGGCCGCTTCGATTAAGCTTCGCGGCACCCCTGTATGCGGCGGCAAGCCAGGGGGCGCCGAATGGCCTTGCTTGCGGCGCGATTGCGGCGTTACCGTTGCCGCTGATGAGCGCCGTGGACGCCCCGCTCGTATTGCCAACTGCCGCAGACGTCGATGAAGCGGCCCGCCGACTGGCGGGCGTCGCCCTGCACACGCCGCTTTTGACCTCGGCTGCGCTCGACGCAATGACCGGCGGCCGCATTTTCCTAAAAGCCGAGACTTTGCAGCGCACCGGCTCGTTCAAGTTCCGCGGCGCCTACAACAAGCTCGCTGCGATTCCAACCGATCAGCGCGCCGGCGGCGTGGTGGCCTATTCCTCCGGCAACCACGCGCAAGGCGTCGCCGCCGCGGCACAGCTTCTCGGGATGCCCTGTGTGATCGTGATGCCGCGGGATGCTCCGCGCGCCAAACGGGAACGCACGGCGGCATTCGGCGCCGAAATCGTGCTTTACGATCGCGTTCGCGACGATCGCGAGACGATTGCCGCCGAGATTGCCGCCCGCCGCGGCGCGGTTCTGGTGCCGCCTTATGATGATGCATTGATCATCGCCGGCCAGGGCACGGCGGGACGCGAGATCGTCGACGATCTGGGCGCAATCGGCCTTGTTCCGGAAATCGTAGTCGTAACCGCCTCTGGCGGTGGGCTGACCGCCGGGATTGCGTTAGCAATCAAATCGCGCGTTCCGTCCGCCCTGCTCTACACCGCCGAACCGCAAGGTTTCGACGATCACGCGCGCTCGTTTCGCAGCGGCCGGCGCGAAGAGAACGCCAGCTTGACCGGCACGATTTGCGACGCGTTGATGGCGCGCATGCCGGGCAAGCTTACTTTTGCGATCAATCACTCGCTGGTGGGCGCCGGCGTAGCGGTGAGCGACAATGAGGTCGCCGCAGCTGTCGCTTTTGCCTTTGCCGAATTGAAGCTGGTGGTCGAACCGGGCGGAGCGGTCGCGCTCGCGGCCGTGATGCACGGCAAAGTTGATGTCAGAAATAAGGTTGCCGTCGCCGTGTTGTCCGGCGGCAATATCGATCCGGAGGTATTTTCTCGGCTCGTCGCCTGACAGGCTCCCGCTGGGCCGCGGCTAAGCTCCCGCTCCCGGCATGAAGCAGCGGATCTGGGTGGCGCCGTCGGCATCGCGATAGGGCCAAACGACCGCCGGGCCGAAACGGTTGGGTTCCGTTATGAGCGCTGATTCCGGGACCACGACCCACTGCCCGTCGAGCCGGACGCGATAACGTCCGTCTTGGCTATCCCAATCAACATTCTCGACTTTGACGCCGTCGGCGAACGAGCAGCACAGGCCCTTTTTGCTGGCGAGCTGGTCAAACCAGGGCTTCAGGGGAGAATTGGCGTAGCGACCGTCATCACGCGCCGATACGCCGGCAGCAGACACAAACATGCCCAACGCCACTGCAACCAAAGCAGTAAGTCTGTGCATAATGGCCTCCAGATGATCGCGTTTGCGGACCTAACATGAGGGCCCGGCAGACCCGGAGAACTCAGCACATCGCCTACACCTCGCTTGCACTGTTATGCTGAGTAACTTCCAAGCCGCTGCAGCAAATTCAGCGTTGTGTTTGATACGCGACAATTCGAGAACTCAACGAGTCATCAAGGACGCAACGCGAAGCGCCGCTAAAGTTTCCGCTGCAGCACAGAAGCTACCCGACAAGGCGATGAGCTCTTGCTCACTGAACGCGCGCAACGCGGCAACCACACGCTAAGCCGTGAGCATGGCCTAGCGTCTATCGACCCACCGTATCAATCCGCGGCCGCCGAACCGGATTGGCGGCCGCGGCAGGAATGCCGTCTGTCGTTAGAGCCCCGATGTCCTGCCGCGCCAGTGGCCCGCTGGACATGACATCCCTCTGAGCAATTCGCTGAGTATAAGGCAGACAGGCCCAACCGAACAGATAAACTAAGTGCAGGTTCGCCAATTTCCGAACCGCCGCATCGGCGGCGGCGGCTCATCCCCACAAAACCGGCTCGCCGGGATAGACGATGCTGCCCTCATAGCGCAGGCCGTGCGGACGATCTTCGGCGAGAAGCAGCGGCCCGTCCAAGTCCACGACGAGAGCCCGCTGCGCCACAAGCATGGCCGGCGCCACAGCCAGCGAAGTCGCCACCATGGATCCAACCATAATTTCGAAGCCGCGCCGTTCGGCTTCCGCCGCAAGCGCCAGCGCCTCGGTCAAGCCGCCGGCTTTATCGAGCTTGACGTTGATCGCATCGTATTTGCCGCTGATCGCATCCAGCGAAGCCCGATCGTGAACGCTCTCGTCGGCGCAGACCGGGATCGGCCGCCTGATCTGCGCCAGGGCCGCGTCGCGGCCCTCCGGTAACGGCTGCTCGATCAGCGTCACGCCGGCTTGCGCACAGGCGGCGAGACTGTGTTCAAGATCGTCTTCGCTCCATCCCTCGTTGGCGTCGACGATGAGTTCGGCCTTGGGCGCGGCGCGCCGCACCGCGGCAATGCGCTCGGCATCGTCACGGCCGCCGCCGAGTTTTATTTTGAGCAAGGGGCGGCTTGCGGCGCGTGCCGCGGCGTCTGCCATGGCTTCGGGCGTGTCGAGCGAGATGGTGTAGGCCGTCACCACCGACTTTGGCGCGGGCAACGCCGCCAAGTCGTGGACGGGGCGGCCGGCTTGTTTGGCCGCAAGATCCCAAAATGCGCAGTCGAGCGCATTGCGCGCCGCGCCCGACGGCATCACGGTTTGCAGCCCGATGCGGTCGAGCCGGCCGCGCAGCGCAGCGCCCATTGCCTCGATCGTTGCAGCCACACCTTCCGGCGTTTCGCCATAGCGGACATAGGGAACCGCTTCGCCACGGCCGCGATGGCCGCCACGTTCGAGCTCGGCAACCACCACCACGGCTTCGGTTTTGCTGCCGCGGCTGATCGTGAAGGCGTGCTGCAGCGGCCAGCGCTCGATCCGTACCGTCAGATTCATGGAATCGATTATACGCGCCCGCTACGTCGACCGGCGAGCGATACAAAATTTGAATTGTGTGCAACCCGGCAGGCGGGTTGCTCAGGCGGCGATACCGGTGCGCTCCTCGAACAGCGAGAGCGGCTCGTCTTCATCCGCAGGCGGCGGCAGCAGTTCGGCGCGATCCGACCAGGTGATGATTTCGAAGCGCCCGTCGGCGTGCTCGGCAAGCGCCGTGCAGCTTTCGACCCAGTCACCGCAATTCATGTAGCGAATGCCGAAATTTTCGTGAATGGCCGCATGGTGAATATGGCCGCAGATTACGCCGTCGACGCGATGCCGGCGCGCTTCTTCCGCCAATGTCTGCTCGAACGCGCCAATATAGTTCACCGCGTTCTTGACCTTGTGCTTGGCCCATTGCGACAGCGACCAGTAGCGGAAACCGAGCCGGCGCCGGAGGGCATTGAAATAGCGGTTGATGAGGATCGCAAAATCGTAAGCGGTGTCGCCGAGCAACGCCAGCCAACGTGCGTGCTTGACTACCATGTCGAACACATCGCCGTGCACTACTAGATAACGCCGCGCATCGGCGGCTTCATGGATTGCGGTCTCAACCACTTCGATGCCGCCGAAATGGGTGCCGTAGTAGTCGCGCAGAAACTCGTCGTGATTGCCGGGCAAATAAATGACTCGCGAGCCCTTGCGCGCCTTGCGCAAGAGTTTCTGCACGACGTCATTGTGATGTTGCGGCCAGAACCAGCCGGAGCGCAATTGCCAGCCATCGACGATATCGCCGACCAGATAAATGGTCTCGGCGTCGTGATAGCGCAAAAAATGGAGAAGCTGTTCGGCCTGGCAGCCGCGCGCACCGAGATGCACATCCGAGATAAACAGAGTACGGAAGCTCTTTGTACCGTGCTCGGATGTCACCGACCGAATTCTCGCGCCCAGTTTGATCGAATCAGGGTTATAGAGTTGCTCCATTGCAGCAGCATGACAGCAATCGTTAACGCGCGACTCTCCGCATGGCTAACGCATTTCGGGAATACGCGCCTGCAGAGTCACAACCCTGTCATGGCGGTTAACTAACTGTCGCGGGCGATGCCGAGCCTGATTCTCACCGCCGCTACCTTCTGCGTTCTTTTTGCTGCGGTTCAGATCACCAGTATTGCGATCGCGATCGTCAGGTTGCGCCGGAAGGCGCCGCCTCATCTCGGCGACTACTCGCCGGTCAGCTTGGTGCGCCCGCTGTGCGGAATCGACAACTACGCCGCGGAGACGCTGCTTTCCACGTTTGAGCTCGACTATCCGCGTTGTGAAATATTGTTTTGCGTCGCTGATACGGCCGACCCCATTCTCCCGCTGGTCAAAGACCTGATTGCCGCCTACCCCACGGTCGCCGCGCGCTTGCTGATCGGCAACGACCGCGTGAGCGCGAATCCTAAACTCAACAATGTGGTCAAGGGCTGGCGCGCCGCATCGCACGATTGGGTCGTTATCGCCGACAGTAACGTGCTGATGCCGCGCGATTACATCCAGAGGCTGTTCGCCAGCTGGCGCGCCGATACCGGGCTTGTCGCCTCGCCGCCGATCGGCTCGCACCCGCAGGGATTTTGGGCAGAGATCGAATGCGCCTTCCTCAACACCTATCAGGCGCGCTGGCAATATATCGTCGATAGTTTCGGCAAGGGCTTCGCCCAGGGCAAGACCATGCTGTGGCGTCGCGCCGATCTCGAGCGCGCCGGCGGCATCGAGGCGCTCGGCAAGGAAGTCGCCGAAGACGCCGCGGCGACTAAAATTGTTCGTAACGCGGGACTCAAGGTGCGCCTGGTGGACCGGCCGCTGGCGCAGCCGCTCGGCCGACGCAATGGCAGCGAGGTCTGGAATCGCCAATTGCGTTGGGCGCGGCTGCGGCGCGCCAGCTTTTTCATATATTTCTTGCCCGAAATTCTCTCGGGCGGCGTGCTGCCGATGATTTGCGCGGCAATCTTGGCCCACGCCTTTGGCTGGCCGATATTACTTTTCATCTCGGCGTTCGCGCTCCTCTGGTATGGCAGCGAAATGGCGCTCGCGGCGGCGAGCGGGTGGCATGTCTCGCCGCTCCACCCGTTCTATGGATTGATCCGCGATCTGATGCTGCCGGCGCTCTTTGTCGCCGCGCTGCGCGGCAATGATTTCATTTGGCGCGGCAACGCGATGCAGGTCGAGCGCATGCGGCCGATCCGGATGGCGGCACCGCTGCGGCCGCGTATACAGGAGCTCGCCGCGGTAAGCCGAAAACGCCTGCGTGCATTGCGCGCGCGAGCGTCTTGAAGTCTTCGCTCAGCGCGTCCCAATTGCTTCCAGCACCGCACGGTCGGCAATGGCCTGGATCGTAGCTGCGTCGGCCGGGAAGTCAGCCGCAATCCACGCCTGTTCGGCCGCCCGCATAACCGCTCCCAAGGCCGGCCCTGCGGCGAAACCGCGAGCCATGAAATCAGCCGCCTTGAGCGGAAATTCCGGCGCGCTCCAGGTCCGCGGAAGTTCGGCGAGCGCGCGCCAGGCGCGATCCGCGGCGCTCGCAGCGGACCGCGACCACGCCAGCAGCACCTGGTCGGCGAAATGCTGCGGACCCAGCCGGTATAGCAG
Organism: uncultured Alphaproteobacteria bacterium; assembly: GCA_963816295.1. GTDB lineage: Bacteria > Pseudomonadota > Alphaproteobacteria > Rhizobiales > Xanthobacteraceae > BOG-931. Next base: position 51,292 of record CAWFJS010000007.1, read on the forward strand.
CGCGCGTGCAGACGTGCCGCCGAGTTCGGGAGACACGCGCCACCATCGATCCAGCGCGGTCAATCTCTCGGCATCGGCATTGGATAGACGCAACCGTTGCGCAAGGCGCTGGCCGTCCTCGGCGACCCACACGCCAAGCGCGCCGAGCCGTCGCACCGGATCGGATGCGACGGCGACCGCCGCTTCGACTTTGACCATGTTTTCGAAGCTTGCCAGCAGCGCGACCCCGCCCAGCACATTGCCGAGCAAGCCGGTCTCGGTCATCAGCGCCAGCGTTGGCGTAGCGTGCGGCGCGAGCACCAGTTTCAATAATTCGGCTCTTATCCGCTCGCGTGACAGCGAGTTCGATTCCGGCCCGCCCGCGGATGCAGGCGTGCAAGCCCTCGGGATCGGGCGCGCCCTCGCCATACCAAGCGTGAAAACGAAAGAAGCGCAGGATGCGCAGATAATCTTCGGCGATGCGCTGTGCCGGATCGCCGATGAAGCGGACCCGGCGCGCGGCGAGATCGGCGAGACCGTCGACATAATCGTGCAGTTGACCGTCCGCCGACAGCGACAGCGCATTGATCGTGAAATCGCGCCGCATGGCGTCGGCGACCCAGTCCCGACCGAACACAACCTTGGCCTTGCGGCCATAGGTTTCGATGTCACGCCGCAACGTTGTCACTTCGAACGCTTTGCCGGCGACCAAGACGGTGACGGTGCCATGCTCAATTCCGGTGGGAACGACCTTCCAGCCCGCCGCTTCGACGCGCCGCATGACCTCATCCGGCAGCGCCGTGGTCGCAATATCGATTTCATGAACCGGCAGGCGCAGCAACGAATTGCGGATGGCGCCGCCGACAATGCGCGCTTCTTCGGCATTGCTGTCGAGAAGTTTGAGCAGCGGCGGCGCCGCTTCGCCGCGCACGAGCCAAACGGCATCGCCCAGAGAGGAGCCCTTGCTCACCGCGTCGTCCCCGGTACGAACTTACCGTTTTCAATATGCGCCGGAACGTAAGTCGAGCCCGGCGGCGCTCCGGAAAATTGCGCGAAAATGACAAAGCTGGCGAGCATCAGAACAAATCCTGCGATCCCAAGCGCAGCGATTCGGCGCGCGCCCCACGCCGATGGCTGCAGCGCGCTGTTCGGCGTCACCACGAGCAAGGCGGCATAGATAACGAACGGCGCGATAAATAATCCGAGCTCAATCAATATCGGCCGGATCATGCGCCATAAACCCGCTCATAGAGATTCCGTAGAATACCCGCGGTGATGCCCCAAATGTAGCGGTTCTGATAAGGGATTGCGTAATAATCGCGTGCAAAACCGTTCCAATCGCGCGTCTTGCGCTGGTGATTGGCGGGCGTCATCAGAAATTCGAGCGGCACTTCGAATGTCTCGGTCACCTCCTGCGGATTGAGCAAGAGAGTAAAATCGGGCTTGACCCGCGCCACCGTCGGCAGAATCCGAAAACCGGAGAAGGTCAGATAAAGATCGAGGTAGCCGATCGGCTCGATCAATGTAGGCGCAAGGCCGGTCTCTTCGCGCGCTTCACGCAGTGCCGCGGCCACCGGGCTTTCGTCCGCCGGATCGATCTTGCCGCCGGGAAATGCGACCTGGCCGGCGTGGCTCGCAAGCTCCGCCGTGCGCAAGGTCAGAAGCACGGTCGGTTCGCTGCGGTCGATGATCGGAACGAGCACCGCGGCGGGCCTGGTCGCCTTGACGCCTGCGCGCAACCAGATTTCCGGATTGAGATCGAGGTCGCCGCGCGCGCCTTGGGCGGCCGCATTGGTCAAAGCCGGCGGCACTTCGAGGGTGAGCCGCTCGCGCGCGCGATCGAAGAAATCGCCGATTGCGGCGGCGTCTGCGCTTTCGGCTCGCTCGTTCACGCCAAGTCCTTTACCTGATCGGCAGGCGCCATCGGAAAAAAGACGCCCATCGACGCGACACCGAACATCGCCCGATCCGCGATCTCGCGTTCTTCGCCAAGCGCGACAAGGTCGAAGAACAGCGACCGCGTCACCTTGGCCCATAGGCCGCGCCGCACGTGCAGATAGGGTTTCAAGCCTCCGGTCCCCGGCTCGGGATCGAAGCGTAATTCGTGCGCTGATCCGCAAGCGATCCACTCATCGACATTGGTCCGAAAGTTGAGCGCCTGTCCGGCATCCCCATCCGCCACTTTCAGCTCGACGGCGACAAACGGCGCGTCCTCAACTTGGAGGCCGCATTTCTCAACCGGCGTGACCAGGAAGTAGTCGTCGCCTTCGCGCTTGAGTACGGAAGCGAACAACTTGACGAGGGCGGGTCGGCCGATCGGCGTCTTGAGATAGTACCAAGTGCCGTCCGCCGCGATGCGCATATCCAGGTTGCCGCAGAACGGCGGGTCCCACAGTTCGACTGGGGGCAGGCGCCGGCCCGCCTCAGCTAGCGCGCCTGTGATCGAGTCCAGGCCGAATTGCCCTTCCTTCGCCATGGTTTGCCTTGACTTTGAAGCTTAAGACATCAGCGTCGGCGTGGTCATTGTGGCTTCGAGTTTGCCGACCGCTATCCGGGCAGCAGCTAAACCTCGGTTGTGTTCCGGTGGCCTACGAATCAGCGCAAAATCTGCATCGTGCAGATGGCGCATATGTTGCATCTCATAAGCCGAAACGGGGTACAAATGCGTTGTCGTTCGTTTGTGTGACGCGAATCTGATCGGTGCAACGCTTAAAAGCAAGGAGTTGGCCATGCCCGCTGCTGGCGGAGAAGGGCTCGAAAAGATCGAAGACATGATCGTGCGTGCGGCGGAGTCCACCGCGGCACATGTGCGCGCCGCCAAAGCAGCGATCGGCACGGTCATATTCGGCCAGGATAAGGTCGTCGAGCAGGCGCTGGTTACCATACTGTCCGGCGGCCATGCCCTTCTACTTGGCGTGCCCGGTTTGGCGAAGACGAAGCTTGTCGACACTATGGGCACGGTGCTCGGTCTTGACGCGCGGCGAATTCAGTTCACGCCCGATCTCATGCCATCGGACATTCTCGGTACGGAAGTCCTAGAGGAGAGCCAGACCGGCAAGCGCAGCTTTCGTTTCATCTCCGGCCCGGTATTTGCCCAACTTCTCATGGCCGACGAAATCAACCGCGCCAGCCCTCGCACCCAATCTGCGCTGCTGCAAGCGATGCAGGAACAACACGTGACAGTCGCGGGCACCAGACACGATCTACCCAAGCCATTCCATGTCCTCGCCACGCAGAACCCTCTCGAGCAGGAAGGCACTTACCCGCTTCCGGAAGCGCAGCTCGATCGTTTCCTGATGGAAATCGACGTCGGCTATCCCGACCGCGAAGCCGAGCGGAGGATCCTGTTCGAGACCACCGGCTCCGAAGAAACGCGGCCAAAGCCGGCGATGACGGCGGAGGACCTGATGGCGGCGCAGCGCTTGGTGCGCAGGCTTCCGGTCGGCGATTCCGTCGTCGAGGCGATTCTGGCGCTGGTGCGATCCGCACGTCCGGGTGCCGATGGCGGCGGCGACGCCAAACTCATTGCTTGGGGACCAAGCCCGCGCGCGAGCCAGTCGCTGATGCTCGCGGTGCGCGCCCGCGCGTTGCTCGACGCCCGGCTGGCGCCCTCCATTGACGACGTCGTCGAACTCGCCGAGCCCATTCTTAAGCACAGGATGGCGCTCACCTTCACGGCGCGCGCCGAAGGCGAAACGATCGAAGCCGTGATCGGACGATTAAAGGCTCGGATCGGATAGGCCGATGGCAACGGAGACCCCGTCTCCACATTCGCGCTCGCCACAGCGCACATACCAGGATGGTGCGGCGGTCGCCCGAGCGTCCGGCGAAGGCCGTACGCTCGCAGCCAGCATGCCGCGGCTTATTCTCGAAGCGCGTCGCGTGGCGGCGACCGTGATCCACGGCTTGCACGGACGCCGCCGCGCTGGACCCGGCGAGAATTTCTGGCAGTACCGCCGTTTTGTTTCCGGCGAGCCCGCCTCAAGGGTCGATTGGCGGCGTTCGGCGCGCGACGACCATCTTTATGTGCGCGAACAGGAATGGGAGGCGGCGCATACGGTTTGGATCTGGCCCGATCGTTCGCCGTCGATGTATTTTGCCTCATCGCTCGCGCGCGACAGCAAGCTGTATCGGACACTCGTCATCGCGCTTGCCCTTGCCGAGGTCCTGGTCGAAGGCGGTGAGCGCGTCGGAATTCCAGGCTTGATGCGTCCGACCGGCAGCCGCAATGTCATCGAGCGGATCGTGCAGGCCATTGTGGTGGATCGCGACGAGCGTGCGAGCCTGCCGCCGAATTTCGCACCCTCCTCGCTCGCCGAGGTGGTTTTGCTCTCGGACCTCTGGAGCGATATTGCCGACGTGCGGCGGACCATCGCGCAGCTCTCCGGCAACGGTACCCAGGGCCATATAGTGCAGATCGTCGATCCGGCGGAGGAGACATTTCCCTATTGGGGGCGGATCGAATTCATCGAGCCGGAAGACGGCAGACGCATCACTGCGGGACGGGCCGAGAACTGGCGCGCCGATTACGTCGCGCAAATCGCGCGGCACCGCGCCGCAATCCGCAGCGAGGCCGACCGGCTGGGCTGGAGCTTCAGCATCCATCGGACCGACCGTCCGGCAAGCGAACTTCTACTGGCGTTGCACGCCCGCATCGGCGCTGGCGCGGCCTATGAACGAATGCAACCGCAGGCGCCCACACGATCGGCGGTATCGGCATGATCAGCGCGCTTTCGCTCGGCTTTACCGAACCGCTGGTGCTCACCGGATTGATCACTTTGCCGGCGCTGTGGTGGTTATTGCGCTTAATTCCACCGCGCCCGCGGCGCATCGATTTTCCCCCGACGAGACTGCTCTTCGCAATCGTGCCGAGAGAGGAAACGCCGGCCCGCACGCCATGGTGGCTCACGCTCTTGCGGCTTGCGCTCGCCGCGATGATCATCATCGCGGCCGCTGGTCCGCTTTGGCATCCGCCGGTGGCGGCGACCAAGACACATGCGCCGCTTGCAATCCTGTTCGACGACGGTTGGACGGCGGCTAGCACGTGGGAGGCGCGGCTGCGCACCGCCGATGACATCGTTATGCGGGCAGCGGACGACCGGCGCGCGGTGGCACTGCTGCCGCTGTCCCAGGGCGCGCGTGACATTTCGCTCGAGACCGCCGACTCGGCGCGGGTCCGGCTGCAGCAAATCAAGCCGGTCCCCTATCGCGTTGACCGCGCCGAGACTCTGCCGTCGCTATCACGCTTCCTCTCGACCAATCCCGAAATCGAACTGGTCTGGCTTTCTGATGGGATCGATCTCGGCAACGGTGCGGCCTTTGTCACGAACCTGGAGCAAACAGTCGGTCAGCATCCGCTCACGATCGTCACCGGTGGAATCCCGCAGCCGCGCGCACTCAACGGCGCCGAGAATGCGGCCAGCGCCTTGACTGTGAAGGTCCTGCGCGCGACGCCCGGTGCAAACGACACCGGAACGGTGCGGGCGCTCGATCTGAAGGGGCTGGCGCTGGGCGAAGCACAATTTACTTTCAAGGCCGCCGATCGGGAAACCGAAGCGCGTTTCGAACTGCCGGTCGAAATGCGCAACGAAATTACGCGACTGGAAATTGCCGGCGAGCGGTCGGCGGGCGCGGTCCAGCTTTTGGATAAACGGTCGCGCCGCCGCACCGTTGGCGTCGTCTCCGGCGCGAACGCCGACGTCGCCGAGCCGCTGCTGTCGTCGAGCTACTACTTGCAGCGCGCGCTTGAGCCGTTCGCCGATGTGCGCCTGGCGCAAGGGGAATCGCCGGCCGATGCCGTGTCGCATTTTCTTGACCAAAATCTGCCGATGCTGGTCCTCACCGATGTCGGCAATGTCGGTGACGCGCATGATCGCCTTGCTCGCTGGGTTGAAGACGGCGGGGTTTTGGTGCGGTTCGCGGGTCCGCGGCTGGCCGCATCCGAGGACGACCTCGTGCCTGTTAGGTTGCGTCGCGGCGGCCGCATTCTCGGCGGCAGCCTGAGCTGGGACAAACCACAACCGCTGGCGGCGTTCTCGCGCGACAGTCCATTCGGCGGCCTGCCGGTGCCCGATGACGTCACCGTCACCCGCCAAGTTCTCGCCGAACCGGATGCGACGCTCGGCGACAATACTTGGGCGACGCTTGCCGACGGTACGCCGCTGGTCACCGCGGCGCATCGCGGCAAGGGCCTGCTCGTGCTGTTTCATGTCACCGGCGATACGCGCTGGTCTGACCTGCCGCTGTCCGGCGCCTTTGTCGATATGCTCAAGCGAATTGTCGCACTGTCCGGCACGACCGTCGCCGCCGAGGGAGCGGCCGCAGCAAGCAAGAATGCGCACGCCGTCGCCGCGCCCAGCCATATGCTGGATGGCTTCGGCAGCTTCGTCGCGCCGCCGCCGACAGCACGACCGGTACCGGAGGATTTTGCCGGCGGCGCCACGCGCGACCATCCGCCGGGATTTTATGGACCACCTGAGAGCCTCCTGGCCGTCAACACGTTGGCGGGCGGCGATCGCCTCGCCGCGCTTGATTTTTCGCCGCTCGCCAATGCCAGTCGTGAAGTCTACCGCACCAGCGAACCGCAGGATTTGCGCGGCCCGGTCTTGCTTGCGGCCATCGCGTTGCTGTTGCTCGACTCGATTATTGTCCTGTTCCTGGGCGGCGGCATACAGCGCCTCATCCCGCGCCGTTTGCCTGCCGTATCAACGTCTATTCTGGTAGTCGCCGCCCTGACGCTGACATGCGCAAGCGCCTATGCGCAGCAATCGCCGACGGATGCGCCGCAGGCGGCGCTTGAAACCAAACTTGCCTACGTCATCACCGGAAATGCCGACGTCGATGCTATCAGCAAGGCCGGGCTTTCCGGGCTTACGCTATTTCTCGCGCAGCGCACCGCGCTCGAGCCCGGTGACCCGATCGGGCTCGACATCGCCCGTGACGAGCTTGTGTTTTATCCGCTGATCTACTGGCCAATCGTGCCCGGCGCGCCGCGACCCTCCGAGGCCGCGCTCAAGCGCATCGATGCCTACATGAAAGACGGCGGCACCGTGCTGTTCGACACCCGTGACGCGCTCGTCGCGCCGGCCGGGCAAGGCGGCGAAACCCGCAGTCCGGGGATGGTCGAATTGCGGAAAATCCTCTCATCGCTCGACATTCCTGAACTCGAGCCGGTCCCGCGCGATCACGTTTTGACCAAAACTTTCTATCTGCTGCGCGATTTTCCCGGCCGGTTTGACGGCGGCCAGCTCTGGGTGGAGGCGCTGCCGTCGGAAAGCGAGCAGGAAGCCTCGGGTCGTCCTGCCCGCGGCGGCGATGGCGTCTCGTCAATCATCATAACCTCGAATGATTTTGCCGGCGCCTGGGCGACGCGGCCGGACGGCCAACCGGTGCTACCGATGGTCGACGGACAGCCACGCCAGCGTGAACTCGCGTTCCGCGCCGGCGTGAACATCGTCATGTACACGCTCACGGGCAATTACAAAGCCGATCAGGTGCATGTGCCGGCACTGCTTGAGCGCTTAGGCCAATAAACGTCGGACCGGGAGAGAGCTTTTGAACATCGGTATTGCGTTCGCTCCTCTGGTCGGCACGCAGATCCTATGGGCGGTGATTGCGGCGGTGGTCCTGTTCGCGCTGGTTCTGTTTGTATCGCGCAGCCGCGGCGCCGGTGTGCGAACTCTCGCCTTGGCATTGATCGCGCTCGCGCTGGCCAATCCATCGTTCACGCGCGAGGACCGCGATCCGCTCACCTCGGTGGCGGTCGTCGTAGTCGACAAGAGCCCGAGCCAGAACTTTGGCGACCGCATGCAGCAGACCGAGGCCGCCCGCGCGAAGATCCTCGACCAGTTGCACCGAATTCCGGGATTGGAGGTGCGCGTTATCGAGGCCGGAGAGGCCGACGGTGAGACCGATGGCACGCGTTTGTTCACAGCGCTTAATGCGACACTTGCCGATGTCCCGTCCGATCGGTTTGCCGGCGTCATCATGATCACCGATGGCCGTGTGCATGACGTACCCGCCGACACTGGATCGCTGGGTTTTTCCGCGCCTGTGCACGCCCTCATTACCGGTCACGCGGACGAACGCGACCGCCGCGTCGCCCTGATCGCGGCACCGCGGTTCGGTATTGTCGGTCAGCCGCAGACGATTACGTATCGCGTGGAGGACCAGGGCGCGGACGAAAGCACCGCCCAGGTAACCGTTCGACGCGACGGTGACGTCATCGAAACGCGCAATGTTCCGATCGGGACCGCACACAGCGTTACCGTTCCAATTCCCCACGGCGGACGAAACATCGTCGAGATCGAGGCATCGCCGCTTGCTGGCGAACTCACTCAGGTCAACAACCGCGTCGTCGTGACCATCGACGGCGTACGCGACAAGCTACGCGTTCTCCTCGTGTCGGGCGAACCTCACGCCGGCGAGCGTACCTGGCGCAATCTGCTTAAATCCGACCCCTCGGTCGACCTGGTGCACTTCACAATTCTGCGTCCGCCGGAAAAACAGGACGGCACGCCCATCAACGAGCTGTCGCTGATCGCATTCCCCACGCGCGAGCTGTTTCAGCAAAAGATTGATGATTTTCAGCTGATCATTTTCGATCGATACGCGCGTCAGGGCGTGCTGCCGATCATCTATTTCGACAACATCACCCGCTACGTACGGGACGGCGGCGCCGTGCTGGTTGCTGCCGGCCCTGATTATGCAAGCTCGACCAGCATCTGGCGCACGCCGCTCGACGCGATTTTGCCGGCCGAGCCCAGCGGTAATGTCACTAATCAAGCATTCCGCCCGGAACTCACCGAGCTTGGCCAACGCCATCCCGTCACCCGCGATCTTGACGGCTCGGAAGACAAGCCGCCGCACTGGAGCGAATGGTTTCGCGTTGTCGACACCCGCAGCGTCACCGGCACCACGATCATGCAGGGTCCGGATGCGAAACCGCTGCTCGTCCTTTCACACGAGGGCGAGGGTCGCGTCGCGCTACTGCTGTCGGATCACATCTGGCTGTGGGCCCGCGGCTTTGAAGGCGGTGGGCCACACCTCGATCTGCTGCGGCGCCTGTCGCATTGGCTCATGAAAGAGCCTGACCTGGAGGAGGAAGCGCTGCGGTTGACCGTCAGCGGTCACGATCTTCTCGTGCGCCGGCAAACGATGGCCGACCAGGTCGCGGACGTGACGCTGACCTCGCCTTCGGGCGCAGCGCGCACCCTTAAACTCGATGCGAAGAAGCCGGGCGTTTGGGAATCAAGCGTGAGCGCCAACGAACTCGGCCTGTGGCGCGCCACGGACGGCAAGCTCAACGCTCTGATCAATGTCGGACCGGCAAACCCACGCGAATATGCCGAAGTGACCTCGACCACGCAGGTGCTGGCGCCCTTGGCCAATGCCACGGGCGGTGACGCGCGGCGACTCGAGGACGGCGGTGGATTGAATGTGCCGCGCATCGTCGCGGTGCGATCGGCCGATACTTATAAGGGCGACGACTGGCTCGGGCTGAAGATGAGCGATGCCAGCGTGGTGCGCGGCGTCGGCGTTCTGCCGGTCTTTGCCGGGCTGCTCGGCTTACTCTTATTGCTCGGAAGCATCGCCGGTACCTGGGTGCGCGAGGGCCGCTAGCGGCTCAATCCGGCCGTATTGGGCCGGATACGCCTTCAAAAGCGCCTTCCGCCAATTCCGCAAGCAACAGCCGCGCTGGATCGACCGGACCAGGCATGATTGCGCGCCCACGCGGAATGCGCTTGAAGCCGCATTTCTCGTAATACGCTTCGTCGCCAACCAGAATGACGAGGCGATGGCCCTTGTCCTTCGCTTCCCTGAGCGCGCGTTCAATCAAAGCTTGTCCCACGCCGCGATCGCGAAATGCCGGCTCAACGGTCACGGGACCAAGCAACAGCGCTTTGGCCTCACCGATGCGAATGGACGAAAGCCAGACCGAGCCGACCAGCAGGGTCCCGATGCGCGCCGTGAAGGACAGTTCGCGGATGTGATCGATCTGCTCGCGCAGCCGGTATGCCGTTTTGGCGTGACGTCCCGGACCGAACGTGCGTTCGTGCAGGCGCTCGATCGCGACCGCATCGTCCGGGGCTTCGGGCCGGATGCACACCGAAATGTCATTCATCGCGCCGCCGCCTAGCACCCCGCTCCACGAACGTCCAGCTATCACCCAGCTCGACGCACTATCGCGACCGTCGATAATCATTACATTGGATGCTTAAGAGATTGGAGAGACCGATGGGCTTGCTCGTCAACGGCGCCTGGCAAGAAGATATTTCCCGCACCAAAGAAGGCCGCTTTATCAGACCTACACCGATTTTTCGCAATTTCGTAACGCGCGACGGCAGCCCTGGCCCCTCGGGCCAAGGTGGCTTTGCCGCCGAGCCCGGGCGCTATCACCTTTACGTTTCGCTCGCCTGCCCATGGGCCCACCGCACGCTGATTTTCCGCGCGTTAAAGAGGTTCGAAGCGGTCATTTCGGTCTCAATCACCGAACCGCTCTACGGCAAGACCGGATGGGAATTCGGCACCGAGGCCCACGGTACGCTGGACAGCGTGAACGGCAAGTCAACTCTGTCCGAGATCTATCTGATCGCCGACCCGCATTACACCGGCCGAGTTTCGGTCCCGGCGCTGTGGGACAAGAAGCAGCGAACCATCGTCAATAATGAATCGTCCGAGATTATCCGGATGCTCAACTCGGCGTTTGACGCCTTCACTGACGTGCACGCCGACTATTATCCGGTCGCGCTGCGGGGCGAAATCGATGCCGTCAACGAGCTCATTTATCCAAACATCAACAATGGTGTTTATCGCGCCGGTTTTGCGACAACCCAGCAAGCCTATGAGGAAGCCGCCTACGGCATTTTCGAGACACTCGACAAACTCGAGAAGCGGCTATCGCAGCAGCGCTATTTGGTGGCCGGCCAAATCACCGAGGCGGATTGGCGGCTGTTCACCACGCTGGTGCGGTTCGACACCGTGTACTACAGCCACTTCAAGTGCAATCTGCGGCGCATCGCTGACTATCCCAATCTGTGGAATTATACGCGCGATCTCTACCAGATGCCGGGTATCGCCGAGACTGTGAGCATCGATCACATCAAGCGCCATTACTACGGCAGCCAGCGCCAGGTGAACCCGACTGGCATCGTGCCGATCGGGCCATCCATCGACTTTACCGCTCCGCACGATCGCAATCGCTTCGGTTGAATTGACGTGCCGGAGAAAAACCGAACTGCCGTGGTCACCAGGTCTCGGAAGCGGTGCGGCCGGTGACGACCTCGGTAATACGCTCCCGCGTTGCGCGTGATGTGTCGGCGGGCAAGTTCTGCATGGCAAAAAAGCCATGCGCTACGATTTCGTGGTTTGGTTGGGGCGGCGCCGTCTGCTGGAATGACCGCACGACGTAGAGAGCAACATGGTCGCGCGATGAGATCCGTCGATTGAAATAAATTGCATGGAGCACTGGTGTGGCGTTCAACTCGATATTGCCCTCCTCGCGCAACTCGCGCGCAAGCGCCGCAAGGAGCGTTTCTCCTTTCTCCACCCCGCCGCCCGGGAGGTGCCATCCGGCAACATAGGAGTGCTTGACGAGGAACACGCGGCCTTCGCCGTCCAAAACCAGGCCGCGGACACCGACCGTGAGACCACGCGAAAATCGCCAATAAATGTGGAAAAGCACGCGGATAAGCGGCTCCAGGGGGCGACGGATAGTGCTCAATGTCATGCTGCGATCCGCATCTGATCCGGGCTGGCCTCACCAATTAGAATGGCTCTAAAATAGCCGGTCTTCGTCGCCCAAAACACATAAGTCCCACGGGGAAATTCCTTGAAACGATTCGCCGATCTCAATGAGCAGGACATTCTTGCGCTCGCCATTACTAACGAGGACGAGGACAGCCGGATTTACCGCTCATTCGCCGACCGGCTGCGCAGCGCTTATCCCGAGACCGCGGAAATGTACGACAAAATGGCGCTCGAGGAGATCAATCATCGCGACATGCTGCTCGACTTGCACAGGAAGAAGTTCGGTGACTTTCTGCCTCTGATTCGCCGGCAAGACGTGAAGGGATTTGTGGCGCGGCGGCCGATTTGGCTGAACCGGACGCTGAGCATCGAGGCGACCCGCAAATTCGCCGAGGAGATGGAATATGAGACGGCGCGGTTCTATCGGCGCGCCGCCGAAACCGCGCGCGACAATTCCGTCCGGCATCTGCTACGCCAACTCGCCGCCGCGGAGGACAAACACGAATCTCTTGCGCATGAGCTTGGCGAAAGGATCACGCCGAGGGCGCGCGCAGCCGAAGACCGCACCGCACGGCGAATGTTCGTGCTGCAATATGTCCAGCCCGGGCTCGCCGGACTCATGGATGGGTCGGTTTCGACGCTGGCGCCTTTGTTCGCCGCCGCCTTCGCTACCCGCAACACCTGGTCGACATTCCTGGTCGGACTTGCCGCTGCACTCGGCGCCGGCATCTCCATGGCCTTTGCCGAAGCGCTGTCCGACGACGGCTCGCTCACCGGGCGCGGGGCGCCGGTGGTCCGCGGCGGCGTTACAGGAGTGATGACGGCGATCGGCGGGCTCGGCCATGCGCTGCCTTACCTCATTCCGCATTTCTACGTTGCGACGTCACTCGCTTGCGCGGTCGTTGCGATCGAGCTCGCCGTCATTGCCTGGATCAGGACGCACTACATGGACACGCCCTTCCTTCAGGCGGTATTCCAGGTTGTCGTGGGGGGCGTGCTGGTGTTCGCGATCGGTATCCTGATCGGTAGTTCGTGATTTATTATCCCCCGTCGGCGATCGCGGGCGCCGATCATCGCCGCTGAGGCGCCCCGATGTTTACACTTGCGCATCTGTCGGACTTGCATCTGGCGCTGACGCCGAAACCGTCCGAGCTCGCGAGCAAGCGCGGCCTGGGTTACATCAATTGGCAGCGTAAGCGCAAATACATCCATCGCCCCGACGTGCTAGCGGCGATCACGCGCGATTTACAGGCGCGATCCGCCGAACACGTCGCCGTCACTGGCGATCTCACCAATTTTTCGCTACCTGGCGAATATGCCTGGGCGAGACGATGGCTGGAGTCGATCGGGCAGCCCACCGACGTCACCGTGATTCCCGGCAACCACGACGTTTACGTTCGCAGCGCGGAGGAATTGCCGGCGAAATTTTGGGGTGATTACATGCGCGGCGATGACGGGCTCGAACGGTTTCCGCTTGTCCGCCGCCGTGCCGACGTGGCGTTGATTGCGCTTTCGACCGGCGTGCCGACTGGTCCGTTTATGGCAACCGGACGGCTTGGCGAAAGACAGCTCGCGCGGCTTGCCGAGGCGCTCGAGCAAACGCACGGAAGTTTCCGTACCGTACTAATCCATCACCCGCCGCTCAGTCCGGCGCGGCGTTTTTTCCGGCGCCTCATCGATGGCGCGGATTTGCGCCGGGTGCTGGCCGCAAAAGGCGCCGAGCTTTTGCTTCACGGCCACGATCACCGGCGGTCGCTCGTCTGGCTGCAAGGCGCCGGCAACAGAAAAATTCCAGCCGTTGGGGTACCCTCAGCTTCGGCTCATGCGAAATATGCACACGAAGATCCCGCCGGTTACAACATATTTCGGATCGAGGGCTCATCCGGCAACTGGCGGTGCGAGACAGTCTCGTATCAGCGCGGCGTCGACGGTGCGACACGTGAATGCGCCCGCTTCAGAATCTATTGAGAGCCGGAACGATCAGCCAGGCGACAATATGGCTGCCAGTACGAACAGCGTGGCCACTCCGGCGAGAAATCCAAGCGCCAGGACCGCCAGCGTTCGCCGGCGCCGCCGCCAGCGGTAATGCCGCGCCATCTTGTTTGAAACGCGCGCCAGCAGATCGGGATCAGCCTCAAGCGCCCGCTGCCGCTCGACCAGCCGGCGCGCAACATAGGTTGTAACCGCCTGCACGACATCCGGGATTTCGTGGGATTCCGCCAGCACGCGGCGCCCCATTCGGCTGTCATGCAGAAAACGATAAAGGCGCTTGTCGCGGCCCATCGCGACATGGGCAAGTGCGTCGACCCACAGCCGTGGTGTCTCGCCGCGGCTGATGCCGCGATCGAACAGATCAACTTCCGGCGGCACTTCCGCGAACAGGGGATTGAGCGCTTCATTGAGAAGCTCGAGCCGCGCTAGTTCCGCGTCGCGCAGATCGACGATGACGCTGGTGCGTTCGGCGGCCTCGACGCGCGCCTGATGCATCGCCTCCTTCAATGGCGAAGACGATTGCGAATCTGCCGCAACGGCGTCTTTTGGTTTGCGACCCCACATTTTAGCCGACCGTCCCTTTGCGCGACGATACACCAAGACCCGCGCCGGTAAAAACGCTCGGAAGAGTTGCGGTAAATGACACAAATCCCGCCGCCAGAACCGAAGTTGCGGCCTATTCGCCTGGCGCGTTGCGGATAAGGTATCGGACGGTCAGACCCCGCGGCCGCCGTCGACCTCCATGATATTGCCGGTGAGGAATTTGGCTTCGGCCGAGGCCAGGAACAAAGCCGCATCGGCAATGTCTTGCGGCAGCGCCAGCCGGCCGAGAGGAATTGTGGCGATGAACTTCTCCCGCATGCCCGGCGTCGGACCGAGAAAAGACGGCAGCAGCGGCGTTTCGGTGGCGACCGGGGCGATGGCGCAGACGCGGATGCCCGCAGGAGCGAGCTCGACGGCGAGCGACTTGGTCAGGACGTGAACCGCGCCTTTGGTGGCGTTATAGGCCAAGAGCCCGGGGCGCGGCCGCAGGCCGGCGGTCGAACCGATATTGATGATGACACCCCCGCCCTGCTTCCAGAACGCCGGGACAACAGCCTGACAAGCGAGAAAAACCCCCTTCACATTGACGGCAAAGATCCGGTCGTATTCCGCCTCGCTTATCTCCAGCACCGGCTTGTTGACGTGCGTTGCTCCGGCATTGTTGACGAGGATATTGAGGACGCCGAACGCAGCGAGCGTCTCCTCAACTACGCCATCGACATCGGCTTTTTTGCTCACGTCGCAGCGCAGCGCGATCGCATTGTTGCCGATGGCACGGGCGGCCGATTTGGCGGCATCGGCGTTGATATCGGCGAGCGCGACGCGGGCGCCCTCGCGCGCATAAGTCTCGGCAATGCATTTGCCGATGCCCGAGCCGGCGCCGGTCACAAGTGCGATTTTGCCGTCGAGGCGCATGGGGTAACTCCGTTTGCGACGGCGATTACTCGCCCCGCTCATCCGCTTATGACGTCGCATTCGCAAGTGAGCCAGTGGGCTCACCGAAGCTGGCTGTTTGCGCACCCCTTTATGGGGACGCAAAAAACTCGCCCACCATTTTGCCCACTATGAGAGTGGGCAGAATTGTGGTTGACCGCGGCCCAACAGATTGGTTCGCTGGGGGCGAAATAGCGCCTAGCTACCGAACACTCCTAGAAAAGAGCAGGCGGGGAGGATTCGAGGGCCGGTGTTCCCGCGCAATGGGCAATGAACGCACAGCAGCTGCTCCAGGAAATTTCTGATTACTGCCGGCGTACCGGCCTTGCGGAATCCACGTTCGGCCGGCGTGCCGTCAACGACGGCAAGCTGGCGGCGCGGCTGCGTAACGGCGGCCGCATCACCACTGACACGCTCGACCGCATCCATGGCTTCATGGCGGCACACCCCGCACACACCGACCGGCCGGCGATCATCGAGCGCACACGCGAGGGTCGCGCCGGCTCGTCCTCCCCACCGCCGGCGCCGGCTAAAGTTGGCGACCCGCAACGCAATTTCCGCTTCTTCGACAACCGCCAGAAATACCTGCTGTTCGTCAACACCTGCAGCGAGAAATGGGAGGTCGCACACCGGGTTTCGGAAGAGCTCGCTCACATCCATCCGCGACCGCCAGCAGTACGGGTGTTCGACGCCGGCGTCGGCGACGGGACCGTGCTGGTGCGGGTCATGCGCGCGATGCACGATCGCTTTCCGCACATGCCGTTTTACATGGTCGGCAAGGAGATCAGTCTCGAAGACGTCCGGCTCACGCTGCAAAAGATGTCAGACCGGTTCTTTGAACACCCGGCAACCGTGTTGGTGCTGACCAATCTTGCTTATGCCGACGCGCCGTGGCTCGCGGTCAAATCGATTAATGCGGCGTCGAGCTTGGTTTGGCACGAGCTGCCGTTGCTCGGCAATTCGGCGCATCAGTTCGAGAAGCAGATCATCAGTCTCGAGTCGTTCTTGAGTGAGAATTGGAAGGCGACCGTCAGCGCGCGCACCGGCAATCCAATTTACGAGCGCCCGGTCGTCCTCGTACTCTATCGCGAGGATCATCGTTTCTTGCTCGATCCAATCATTCCGAGGCCGGGCGGCACGCAGGCCAACTACGACCTGGTGATCGCATCGCAGCCCTACCGCGCGCGTGCTCCGCTCGAATTCAAGGCCAAGCGCGTGATAACGCCGCTGGCACGGGCGCTCGGATCCGGCGGACAACTCGTCGCCATTCACTCCCATGGTCAGGATCCGGGGATGGAGATCATCCAAAGGGTCTGGCCCGACGATCATCCGTTCATCCACGATCGGCACCAAATTCTCAAAGCGGTGAAGCACGAACTGGGCCCGGCCGGGCGCGACCTCAACTTCAACGCCTATGCCGACAATCGCGCGCTGTTCCGTTACGTGATGCATACGCTGCCGTCGGAAATTTCCGACTCGATCGGCACCTCCACCCTGTTCGCCGCGTGGAACGCTGCAATTTATGTGGCGCAGGTTGAGGATGACCGGCTGGCGGACGTCGGCAACAGCTACATCGATGCCACGCGCTCGGTGCTGCGCGAGCGCGGCGGGCTATGGTTCTTCGATGAATCCTATGTGATCTCGCGCCGGCGGCAGTAGCACCGCGTCCGGGAAGCAGTATGCAGTCGCCGGTCGGTGTCTTAGAATAGTGCATGCTTTATGTGGTCCACGCGCTCGACAAAAAACATATTCTGCCGACCCGCGCCAAGCATTACCGCGACCATCGCATCCATCTCGACCGCGCCGAGGAGCATGCGGTCGACGTGGTGACCGCGGGCACGTTGGTGGCCGACGACGGCGAGACGCCGGTCGGCAGCATTTTCGTCATCGACGCCGCGGACCGTGCTGCAGTCGACTCCTTTACCCGCAGCGATCCCTATCACGTCAACGGCGTTTGGGAGCGCGTGACGATCCACCGCTACAACAAGAAGCGGGGCACGCCGATCGTAAGCCGGCGATAGTCTCACGTCACTCCGGGCGCAGTGTAGCGGTGAGCGTAGGGATGACCGCATCAATTCCGCAGTTTCTCGCGCAGTCCCGTTCGCTCCAACCGACCAATCACCTCGTCGATGAAATACGGCAGTTCGTCCAGGTAATTGACGAGCGAGATAGCAATACCGGTGAGACCGGCCTTGCTCAGATCGGCGATTTGTGCGGCGACGTGGTCCGGGTCGCCGACGATCGGCAAGCCGCCCATGCCTTGCGCATAGTGACTGCGCTGCGTGAGATATTCCTGCATCGGCACCGTCTGCGGCGAAATATTTTTCAGCCCCAGGATGCCGTCCACGGCCGACCAGTCGGCGTGCTCTACGATGCAATGATGAAAGTAGTCTTCGGCTTCCTTCTTGGTCGGCCGGCAGGTGACGACGCCGACCGTGTAACAACCGATTTCGTGTCCTTGCGCGCGCGCGGCTTCTTTGGCGCGGCGAACGCGTTGCGCACTCTCCTCGAGCGAGGTGCGTGAGGCCTGTAGGAAAAACGCGTCGCAATTCTTCACCGCGAACGCCTGCCCCGTGGGAGATGCCCCAGCATTCATGATCACCGGGCGGGTGCCGCCATAGGGTTTCGGCTTGCCGCGAATGCCTTTCATATCGAGATATTTGCCGTGGAAGTCGAAATCCTCACGGTCTGACCAGATCATTTTGATGACGTCGATCCACTCCTGTGCGTATTCGTAGCGCTGCTCGTGCGCGCGCTGCTCGACGCCGAACATGTCGAACTCGCCCTCATTCCAGCCGACCACGATGTTCAGCCCGAAGCGGCCCTCGCCGACGTGATCGGCGGTGACCATTTCCTTCGCTGCCACCACCGGATTGAAGATCGGCGCATGCACCGTGCCGAACACGGTGATGCGCTTGGTGATGGCGAGCAGCGCCGTCGCCCAGGTGACCGTCTCGAGCGTCGTGCCCTGATAATCGGTCGTCCCGCCATATCCCTTCCAACGGCCGATCGGCAGCAGGAAATCGATGCCGGCTTGGTCCGCCATCAGCGCCAGTTTCTTATTGTCCGGCCAACTGCCGGACCAGCGCTCGGGAATGAGCGTCACGGCGCGGCCAGAGGAGCAATTGGCGCCGAACAAGCCGATCTGCAGCTTGTTGTCGCTGTGCATGGCGCGGCGCGCATTCAATGAAGCCGAAGGAGCGTCCATACAGATCTCTTTCGGAATTCGCGCGCTCTATAGCCGAAAAATGGCCGCTGCGCGTTGCGGTTCGAGCTGCCGCCTGATCTCCTCAATGTCGCCCAGCACCCACAGCTCGGTGATTTTGCTGCCGCGCACCTTGAAGAACGCTGCGCCGCTCCACCGGATTTTCTGGCCGCTTGGTTTGATCCCGAAAAAGCTGCCGTGGTGACGGCCATGAAAAATCAACCGCGCCGCGGCACAGTCGCCATCTGCTATCAGCTCCTCGATCTCGCAAGTGAAATCAGCAAGCGCAGCACGAACCGATCGCATATAGGCGATGAAGCCTTCCGGACCGCGCAGTTCAGGACCGAGCGAGGCGCGGAAACGAAAGTCGGCATCCAGGATCTTGCGAGCCTCGACCTCGTCGGCCTTGTTCCAAACGCAATAGTAAAAGCGTTCAACGAGATCAGTCGGCGTCAGCGCCACGCTTGTCTCCCTCGCCCGCTAAAAGCTTAGACCGGTGCGGCTATGTTGTCTCTGCCTTTGCAGGCACGTTTGCGGAATTGACTTGGATGCCGTTATACCGGTCAATCGCGCCAAGGTTTTAGGAGGACTTCATGAACCAGCGCCAATTCGTCTTTGCCGCCGCGCTTTCCGCAGCCTTGGCATTTGCCGCTGCCTCGGCCACAGCCGCCGAGAACGTCAAAATCGGCGTGATTTATCCACTCACGGGCAATGCGGCGAGCGCCGGCCAGTCGGCAAAAGACGCCGTCAATCTCGGGGTCGAAATCGTCAACACGGCTCATCCCGACCTGAAGGCACTACCACTCGGCGCGACCGCGGGGCTGCCCAATCTCGGCGGCGCCAAGATCGAGTTGGACGAGGCGGATCATCAAGGCAATCCGCAGGTGGGCCAGCAGCAGACCTTGCGCTTGATCACCCAGGACCACGTTGTGGCGATGCTCGGCTCATACCATTCGTCGGTCTCGCTGGTGGCAACGGCGGTCGCGGAACGGCAAGGCATTCCGTACCTGGTCGCCGATTCGGTGGCGCAAAATATTACCGGACGTGGCTTCAAATGGATTTTCCGCACCACGCCGATCGCCTCTGATTTTGCCAAAGCCTATGCGGGCTTCCTCACCGACCTGAAAAACAGCGGCAGGAAGATTGAGAAAATCACCGTCATCAACGAGAACACCGACTACGGCACCTCCGTCGCGGCCAGCATCCTCGATGCCGCCAAAGCCGCGAACATCAACGTCGCCGCACAGGTTCCGTATAACGCCAATAGCTCGGACGTTTCGGCGCAGGTCATTCAGCTCAAAACGTTGCAACCTGACGCCGTTATCTTCGTCAGCTACACGGCTGACACGATTCTCTATTTCCGGGCAATGAAGAATCTGGATTATCTGCCGCCTATCATCATCGGCGACGACGCCGGTTTCTCAGATCCGACCTTCATTCCCAACGCCGGCGATCTCGCGCAAGGCGCGATCAATCGTAGCGCCTTCGACATCGGCAAGCCGGGCAGCAACAGTTACACCGTCAATCAACTGTTCAAGGCCAAATACGGCCGCGATCTCGACGACACCAGCGCGCGATGGATGCAGGGCTTTTTCGTGCTCGCTGACGCGATCAACCGCGCCGGCTCGACCGAACCGGACAAGATCCAGGCGGCGCTGCAAGCGACCGATCTCAAGCCGGATCAGCTCATCATGGGCTATAACGGCGTGAAGTTCGACGCCACAGGACAGAATACGCTCGCCTCGACTTTCTTGATTCAGCTGAAGGGCAAGCAATATGTGTCAGTCTGGCCGCCGAATCTCGCTACCGGCAAGCTGGAATTACCGATGAAAGGTTGGCGCTGAATTTACAAGCGGTACCGATGCCGCATTATTAGAAGCGCTAGCAGGCTCAAGGTGGCAGTCGCGATCATGTAATAGCTCGGCGCCAATTTGCTGCCGGTGAGATCGATCAGTGATTGGGCGAAGAATGGCGCGAACCCGCCGAAGATCGGCACCGAAATGTTGTAGCTCAGCGACATTCCAGAAACGCGGGTCGCGACCGGAAAGGTCTTGGCCATCAGCGAGGGCAGCGCGCCCGAGAAAAACGATTTCAAAAGGCTGATCCAGCAAACCATTGCTATCAGAACACCAAGTGAAGGCGCAGCGCCGAGTAGCACGAAGGCCGGATAGGCCGTCACTATGAACAGGATCGCCGCACCGATCATCACTCGCGTTTGGCCCACTTTATCGACCCAAATGCCGACAAACGGCACGGCAATGGTCTGCAACGCCGCGGCGAGCACCGCCGCGGTGAAGCCGATCGATTGCGGCAGATTGAGCTGCCGTATTGCATAGGTCGGCATGTAGACCAGGAGGTATTGCGAACTGGTCGAGGCGGCGACGGCGCCGATCGTCAGCAGAAGCCGATCCCATTGGCCGACGAACAGATCGCGCAGCGGCGTTCGCGCCTCCCCGGCTTCGACAAACTCTGGCGTTTCGTCGAGCTGATTGCGGATGTAGTAGCCAACCGGACCGATTAAGAGACCCACGGCGAACGGGATCCGCCAACCCCACGCCTGCAAAGTGTCGGTGGACATGCTGGTCGTCAGCAAAACGCCCAACCCGGTCGCCACCAGCGCGGCAAAGCCTTGGCTCGACCACTGCCAGCTCGCAAAAAATCCGGCGCGGTCGGGCCGATGTTCGACCAGAAAGGCGGTCGAGCTCGCGAACTCGCCGCCCACGGAAAACCCTTGCAGGAGCCGCGCGGCAATGACGAGAATCGGTGCCAACAGACCGACTGAACTATAGCTCGGCATCACCGTCATCAAGCCGGTGCCGATCGTCATCAGAAGAATAGAGAGCGTCAGCGCCCGCTTCCGCCCTTTGCGATCCCCGTAGGCACCGAGAAAAATCGCGCCGACCGGGCGCGCCAGAAACGAAATACCGAACGTGCCCAGCGTGACCAGAAGCGAGACGGCTTCGTTGGCGGCGGGAAAGAACACCTTGGAAATGGTCACGGCGAAATAGCCGTAGACCAGGATCTCGTAGAACTCGAGCGCATTGCCGACAGACGAAGCGACGATCAGCCGTGTCGCCGCGCCGGCGCCGCGCATCGCGGGTTCTACGGCGGCCGGACTTGCGCTCATGTATGCTCCTTTAAGTCTTGACGCGGCACCCTAGCTGCCGTCATTCACCGAGTAAATAAATCGGTCTTCCGCTAAATTCGTGCCGCAATGAGCAGCCTCGATATCTTCTCATCATTCCAGCTCGGTCCGCTGCAACTACCCAATCGCGTCGTGATGGCGCCAATGACGCGCAATCGCGCCGGCCGCGGCAATGTACCGGGGCCGCTCAATGCTACCTACTATGCCCAGCGGGCCAGCGCCGGACTGATCATCAGCGAAGCCACGCAAATATCGCCGCAGGGCGTCGGCTATCCGGGTACGCCTGGCATTCACAGCGCCGAACAGCTCGCCGGCTGGAAAAGCGTCACTGACGCCGTGCACGCGGCTGGCGGCCGGATGTTCCTGCAACTTTGGCATGTCGGCCGCATCTCGCATCCGTCACTGCAGCCCGGCGGCGTACTTCCGGTGGCCCCATCGGCAATTGCCCCTGCGGGTCAGGCGATGACGGTCGAGGGGTTGAAACCATTCGTCACGCCGCGCGCGCTCGAGACGGAGGAAATCGCCGGCATCATCGAGGATTACCGGCAAGCGGCGCGCAATGCGCGGGACGCCGGATTCGATGGCGTCGAACTCCATGCCGCCAATGGCTATCTGATCGACCAATTTCTGCGCGATCGCAGCAATCGGCGGATGGATCGTTATGGCGGCACGGCGCAAAACCGCGCCCGCTTTCTCATCGAAGTCGTGGAAGCGATCGTCGGTGAATGGGGTGCCGAGCGCGTCGGCGTGCGGCTATCGCCGACCAATCCATTCAACGACATGGCGGATACCAATCCGGCCGCGACATTCACAACCGCGGTCGCCGAACTTAACCGCTTCGGTCTTGCCTACTTGCACGTCGTCGAGCCCGCCGCCAGCGATCCGGTGGCTGATGGCGAAATGCCGGACATCTGCTTCTTCCGCAAATTGTGGCGCGGCGCCCTGATGGGCAACAAGGGCTACGACTTGGCGCGCGCCAATGCGGTCATCGAGGCGGGTTGGGCCGATCTGGTATCGTTTGCGGTTCTCTTTCTCGCCAACCCCGATTTGCCGGTTCGTTTCCGCCGCGGCGGCCCGTTCAATCCACCGGATCGCAAGACGTTCTACGGTGGTACAGCGGCCGGCTATACCGATTATCCCTCGATCGGCGGCTAAGTTTATGCCATTTTATCGTTAAAGATCAAAGGTTTACATGGAAAACGAATTCCTGTGATTACGATCACGTCCCGCCGTGCGATCACCCTGTAATTTGCGCATGGTTAACGGGGCGACAGCGACAGGGAGCAAGCCAATGACCGCCACCCTGAATTTCCTGAGCCGGATCACCAACGAAGTCTTCGAATCCCAGATGCAGCGCGCCGCGCGGAAGATTTGCGAACGGCAGCACTATTTCGGTGGCCGCACCGCCTAACGGGATTTTGTTCGCTGGACTTGCGGTTTCAAAACGCCGCCTTGGTTTTGTGTAGTCCGCTCGCGGCAACATGCAGAGAAATTTCAAACTCCGAGCTTAGCCGCCAACTCCTCGACGCTCTTCACTGCCAAATCGACTGCAATCGTAGGCGCCGTCTCTCCGCGGCCGGGCCCGTGTTCGTTCGGCCGTGCCACATGGGCGGTTCGCAAGCCGAGCGCGGCGGCGGCGGCAAGATCGCTGGAATGCGCCGCTACCATCACGCAGGCTTCGGGTTTCAGATCGAGGGCCTCGGCGGCCGCGAGATAGACGCGCGGCTTCGGCTTGTAATCGCCGGCGATCTCGGCGCCGAGAATTGCATCCCAGGGAAAGCCGTTGCGGCGCGCTAAATCCACCATCAGGGAGATATTGCCATTCGATACCGGCGCGATCACAAATCCGCGTTTGAGCCGGGCGAGACCCGTCGGCACGTCGGGCCAAGCGTCGAGCCGGTGCCACGCTAAATTAAGCGCGCGCTTTTCCTCCTCGCTGAGATTACTAACACCAAACCGATCAAGCGTGAGTTCGAGATTGCGCCGATGCAGAATGTCGAGCTTACAGAAACCGATGCGGCCAGCGCGCACTTCTTCCATGGCGCCCTGATATTCGCCGCGCCAGGCATCGGCGAAGGCGAAGTAATCCAGCGTGACGGCTTTCGACTTGAGCTGCGCCTCGGCTTCGCGGGCGATCGAGGTTCGCCAATCGACGAGCGTGCCGAACACGTCGAAAAACAGAGCTTTCACCGCAAGCGCCATGGACTATTCATAGCGCATGGCGGCGCTCCATGCCAAAGCGGCGGGACGTCAAAACTCAAGGTCGTGAATGATGTTGCAAGAGGCTTTTGAAGCGCAGTTGGCTTACGCGGCAGCCTGTCGACGTCGATCCACAACAGGTTCGCTTTTGCCTCCGCCAAGCTGCCTGCGGCTCCAGTTCCACAGCGTCGCGATTTCCTCGGCCGCCCTGCTGCCGCCGGCATATTCGGTGACGCCGAGGCCGGCGGCAATCGCATCCTGAAAATCCATGCGCGCGGACAGCATCGGCTCAGCCAATACTCCAAGGCAGTTGAGTTGCTTGGCCGCCTCGCTGGCCCGCGTGCTGCGATAGCTTGAGGGGCACTGGTTCAGCACGAACGCGGCTTTTCGCTTGGCCAGAAACACCGCGCGAAAGGTTGCGGCCGTTGCCTCCACATCCAAGCGCGTCGGGCGCACCGGCAGAAGGCTTAAGTCGGCGACCTCGGATACCGGACGGACGGTTGTGGCATCGGCGCCGGTAGTGTCGAAAATCGCGAGCGTGAAGCCGGCACTGGCAAGGCCCTCGAGTATGGCGCGAAGACGGGGCAGCCGCTCGCGCTCAAGCGGTTCGACAATGATCTTATTCCGGGCGTTTGCGGCGTCGCGGCGCTTACCCCAGCGCACCAGCGATTGCTGCGGATCGAGATCGAGCGCGATGACTTTTTCGCCTGTGGTCGCCGCCACCTCGGCCAGCGACGCCGCGAGGGTTGTTTTTCCCGCGCCGCCCTTCTGCGTGAGAAATGCAATGGTGCGCATTAAGCCACCCTTTGATCCATCGTGCGCGCGCCGTCATTGCGCAGGCGCTTTGACCTCGGCCGGCGGTGTTGGGAAGTCTCCCCCGGAGCGCCGAATGAGTTTGGAATCTCTATATCGACCGCAAGAGTCGATACGGACTTGCCGCGATCCATCTTGATCTGCACCTTGTCGGGGTCGAAGGAAACGTGGCGACTAATCAGCGTGAGAATTTCCTCACGCAAAACTCCAAGCAGATCCGGTTGATGGCGCTCGTTGCGCTCATGCGCGAGCAGGATTTGAAGCCGTTCCCGCGCAATCGGCGCCGAGCTGCGGCTAAACCAGTTAAAGAGCTTCATGCTGCTTTCCGTCCGAACAGCTTGTTGAAAATTCCTCGGCTTTCGCTGGGAACGTGCATCGGAATCGTTTCGCCTTTGAGCCGGCGCGCGGCTTCGAAATAGGCGCGCGCGGGCGGGCTTGCCGGACTGTTCAGAGTCACCGGCGATCCCACATTCGAGGCGCGCAGCACTTCTTCGCTTTCGGGGATGATGCCGAGCAGCGGGACCGACAGAATTTCGAGCACATCGTCGATCGCCAGCATCTCGCCGCGGGCGGCGCGCCAGGGGTGGTAGCGGGTAACGAGCAGGTGTTTATCGACATATTCACCGCGCTCGGCTTTCTCAGTCTTCGAATCGAGCAGCCCGATGATGCGGTCCGAATCGCGAACCGATGACACTTCGGGATTAGTGACGATGACGGCGGTGTCGGCGTAGCGCATGGCCAAGGTCGCGCCGCGCTCGATGCCGGCCGGGCTATCGCAAATAATCCAATCGAACTTCGAACGCAGCTCGGCGATGACTTTGGCGACACCCTCTTCGGTGAGCGCGTCCTTGTCGCGGGTCTGCGAGGCCGGCAGCAGGTTCAGATTTTCCAGCCGCTTGTCGCGGATGAGCGCTTGCGGCAGTTTCGCCACGCCGTGGATCACATTGATCAAGTCAAAGACCACGCGCCGTTCGGCGCCCATCACCAGATCAAGATTCCGGAGTCCGACGTCGAAGTCGATGACGACGACCTTCTCGCCAAGGTGGGCAAGCGCGGCACCCAGCGCGGCGGTCGACGTGGTCTTGCCGACGCCGCCTTTGCCTGACGTCACAACCACGACGCGGGCCGATTTCTTGTCCTTCATGTTAACGACCTTTCGTTGTTCCTAGTTCATCGCCGAAATTTTCAGGGTGTTACCGTCCAGCCAGGCCTGAATCGGTCCGCTACGCACGCTGTCGTCGATTTCGTCCGCCGTCTTGTAGTAAGAGCCGATAGCCAAGAGCTCGGCCTCGAACCGATGGCAAAAAATCCGGGCGCGACGATTGCCGGTGACGCCCGCCATCGCCTGACCGCGCAGAGTGCCGTAAATGTGGATCGATCCGCCGGCGATGATTTCCGCGCCGGAACCGACGGAGCCGAGAACGGTGATATCGCCCTCCACGAAGGCGACCGATTGCCCGGAACGAACCGGCTCGTCGATCAATAGTGATGCCGGCTGTTCACGCCCGCGCGGAGCGCTCTCGGCGGCGGGGACCGGCTCCGGCTCGCGCAGGTCGCCGTCTTGGATTCCGCGGCCACCGCGCAGGATCGGAGGAAGACCCGCTCCCTCGATCGGTTCGACGCCTTCAATCCCCAGCACCCGTATATTGCGCTCCTCGAGGCTGGTGACGAGATGCGCAATCCCGTTCGGACTGAGGCGCACGGCCGAAAGATCCAGCGCCACGGCATGACCGGTAAAGAAGCTCTTGGAACGCTCGAGCGTGGCGTCGAGGTCCATCAGCCAGTCTGCGATCGGCGCCCGCGGCGTGAAGACGAAGGCCGTATAGGTGCGTGCCCGAAATTTCAGCGATTGACGTTGGACGATAAGGTTTGACACCACCCCTCTCCGATTTTCGATGATTCTAATTGGTTAATAATCTGTCCAGAGATGGTTAACGATTGGTTAAAAATCGGGGCTTTTAGGCGAGCATCGGAAAACTTGTGATTGCCGCCACTCAACTTTGAACGACTTTCCTGACACCGATCGAGGATGAACGCGAATGCCGCCGCGGCACCCTGCAAAAGCCTCTCTCGTTTTCCACCCGCTTTCGCCATCGAGGAACACTCTCGACGCATTTGATGTCCGGCTGCAGTTGACGTCTCGACAGTGGAATAAAACCTCAGTATCGGATTCGCCTTGCCATCGCCGAGCGCAACAAAACGGACGCTCGATCGCTGGAAAACGGGAGGAAACATCATGCGCAACATGCAATCGTCGCGTCTGCCCGCAGTATCGGAGGAGGCGCTTACACCCGAGCAGCGCGCGCTGGCGGAGTCGATCCGTTCCGGCCCGCGCGGGCAGTTCAAGCTGGCGGGCCCCTTCGCGGTCTATCTGCATGCGCCAGCGTTCGGCGAACTGGCGCAGAAGCTCGGCGGCCATCTGCGGTTTAAGACCAGCGTGCCGGGCCGGCTCTCGGAATTTGCGATCCTCGTCACCGCCCAGCACTGGAAGGCGCAATACGAATGGGCCATGCACGTGCCGATGGCGGAGAAGCAGGGCGTCAAGCCGCAGACCATCCGCGACATTCAGGCTGGCCGCGCGCCAAAATCGGCGCCGCGCGACGAGCTCGCGATCTACGCTTTTGCCAAAGAGCTTTACGCCAAACGCCGAGTCGGCACCGCGACGTTCAACCGGGTGCGCAAAATTCTCGGTCACGCCGGAACGGTCGAGCTTGTCGGCATTCTCGGCTACTACGCGCTGGTTTCGATGATCCTCAACACGTTCCGCATGCCGCTGCCGGAAGGCATCAAGCCAGGATTCCGCGAACCTTCGTAAGCGGAAATCCGAGCTGCCGGTAAATTGCGACTCAGCGCTTGTCCATCTGCATCATGCCGCCGCCCTGCATGCTGCCGCCTTGCATGTGCATGGCGCCGCCTGATTCCTGCATCGTCGAGCCTCCGGCCGAAGCGCCAGGCGCGGGCGCGCCGATGGCGAGCACCGGATACTCCACCTCGATCGTTCCGGCGTGATCGAATTTCAGCGTCACCTTGACGGTCGCTCCTTGCTCGAGCGGATGTTTCAGCGAGAGAAACATCATGTGATTGCCGCCAGGCTTAAGGGTGACCGATTCGCCCGGCTTGATTTCCAAGCCGCCTTCCACGGGGCGCATTTTCATCACCCCGCCTTCCATCGTCATCGTGTGAATCTGACATTGTGCGCTGGCGCCGTCGGAAATGCAGCTGACCCTGTCCGGTGCCGTACCGGTGTTCGTGAGCGTCATATAGCCCGCTCCCGCGGCCGCGCCCTTTGGCGTGGCCCGCGACCACGGTTGCGAGATATGGATCGAGCCCACGTCATAGTCACCAGCGGCCGCGCCAGGCGAGCCCCAGCCAGTAGCGCCGGGATCGTCAGCGCGCCGGTAGGGTCGAATAGGAGCGGCTTGGGAACGAATTTCGTCATGCACGATCTCCGCAAGCTAACCCTCGAAGCCCAATATTCACGATTTGGAATATAATTCCTGACTTGCTAGTCCAGCTCCCGGATAGGGAGAGGAAACGGCGGCCGGTTTGCGGTATTGTCTATAGGCAACTTTATGGCCGGATGACCCCCAATTCGACGGCTGGAGATTTTGCTGCAGAGGCGTAGCTTGAGCATCATGCGTGGCTCAAAGGCGGTTATCGAGCGACCCGATCCGCGTCACGCCGGACCATTCGGCCAAATTCTGAAATTTGAGCCGCGCCGGCCGGGTAAGCCAACGTTTGCGTCCGCCACGCCGCAGCCGGTCGAAGATGATCTGGACGATTTCGCGCGGTTCGAGCAAGAACAAGATGAGCCGATCAATTATCGCCACCGAATGATCATGAACCTGATCGCGGTTGCAATTCTGATATTGCTGGTTGGCCTCGGCGTTTGGATCGCCGACACGATCAGTGACTTGCAAAGAGAGCAAGACTGCCTGATGCAAGGCCGCAGCAATTGCGCGCCAATCGAAGTACCGATCCCGGTGCGGGAATAGTTGGTTTGCCGCCGATGCGGAGCTCAGCGCATCAATGCGGTACCTGCTCGGCGCGAAACGGCGGCGGGTCTATCGCTGGTTTGTGCTGAGGCGGAGCCGGACTATCGACGTTCTGCCGCGTGCCGGTCCGCTCGGGACGAGCAATGATCGGCGTGCCATCGGCAACGGGCGTCCCGGTGCCAGCATCGGCGCCGTTTCCGCTTTTGGCCGGAGTTCCCTGCGGGGGTGTGGCCGTGGGCGGCGCCTCCGGCTTGGCCGCGCTGCCGCCGTCCTGACCGGCTGGCGCAGTCCCATTCAAACCCGTCGGCTTCGCCGCGCCTGGCGCCGCCGCGCGATGGCCGCCAACGACGGCGAGGACTTCCGAAACAACCCGCGCATGCAGCCGTGGGGATTTATCGATGTTGATATGATCGATACTCGGATCGGAACTGACATCGACATTGGCGAGCGTGCCGTGGAAGCCCGGTCCACGTCGCATATAGGCATAGTCCCGCTGCGTCAGGTTGAGAACACGGGCGACGTTGTCGCTTGCAGCGAACGATTGCGTGCCGTCGAACGGCACGACCAGAGCCACCGGAATGCCTTTGCGGCCGAGATAGGCGGCCATTTCCATGACCGCGTCGGCGCCGAGCGAGTGGCCGATCAGAATGATCGGCCCCTCCTTCCCAGCCTTGAAATCGACCGCGGCGCGATCGGCGAGCGACTGCCACTCGCCATAGCCATGCACGGTCGCGTAGACACCACGGCGGCTCAGCTGCTCCGCCAGTGTGTCCATGCCGAGCGAGAATATGTTCATCAACCCGCGCAGCAGATAAACATGCGCTCGTGATTCCGCGGCACCCGGATTGGTTCCGAGCGCGAGCATCCCAACGACCAAAATGCCAATCGCGGTCAAGCGCCACGAACGTCTCATGAAAGCCCTCACCTGAACACTCGACTCGCACCGTACCCAGCGATGCAAACCGGGTCGGTTCTGCATTGCACTGCCAGATTTTGCCACCGAAATCCCCCTAAATCCTCCCCCCTCCGGAATAGTGGCGTGCATCTGTAGCAAAAATGCAACGTGACGATGAACGTGGCAGCCGCACCCTCAATATAGCCACGGAACCACGCGTGCCGTCCGGCGCATATAGGCCCGGTACTCGTCGCCGAATGCGCTAATCATCATTGCTTCTTCGCGCGCCACCCGCCCGAAAAACAGGACACCGAAGCCGATGAGACCGGCTGGTCCCGCAACCCAGTTGGGCAGAAGCAGGGCCTGACCGAGCGCCATCAGCCAGAAACCGGCATACATCGGGTGTCGCACCAGGCCGTAGACGCCGGTTGTGACGAGCGTATGGCGTTCGCGTAGGTCGAGGCTGACGGACCAATTTTGGCCGAGATCACGATGGCTTCGGTAAAACAGCCATAGACAGCTCGCCTCGACCGCCACCCCGAGATAGGACAGCGCGGGAATCAGTGGATAATCGGCAAAGCGGGGAAAATGAGCGACCACATAGACGAAAGGCGCGATCCCGAGGCCGGCGAGCGAGGCTGCAAGCAGTACGAATTCGCGCGGCCCACGTCCTGAATAGCGCACCGGCGTCTTGCGCGAGTACTGGCGCGGCTGAAAGCGCAGAACGAACCACGTTAGGCCGCAGGCGAGCCAGATGATCTTCGCTATCGTCGCCGTCACGGCCTAAAGTCCTGCTGCGGCGGCGGGCGATCCCTGCCACTGCGCCGCACCGCCAGTTACGTTCGATTCGAACGCCCCGTCAGCCGCAAAGGCCGCCACCGCCCAATCGGGCTTTTCGACTCGGTCCCCCAGCGCGATCGGCCCGCAGCACAGCATGTAATAGTCGTAAAAATAACGCCGCTCATTGCCCATCACTGCCTGACGGTGGATGCGCAGAAAATTGAGATGGAAGCGCCGGTAGGTGTGCTCCTCCACCATCATGCGGATGCGGAAAATCTTGACGATAGGTTTGCCGGCGGGCGGCAGCCCGAGCGCGACGACGGGGTCCACTTTATAGACATTGATGATGTCGACCAGCGCTTGATATTCGACCCAATAAACGGCCGGCGTATTGGCCACCCGCTGAACGACCTCGCGCAACCAGCCGGCGGCTGGATGCAGTGCGACTTTCAACAGCGACGAGCCGGTCGAGACGACGCGCAGCGTCCTCGCGCCGGTGCGCAGCTGTGGATCCAGCTGCAGCGCGCGATCGAGGACAACGAGTGACAGCGGTGCGCCAAGGCTGTGGCCATCAACGATGATTTCATCAGCGTCGCTGTTGCGAATGAGCCGCACCAGCTCATGCGCCAGCAGATCGAGACGTTCCTCGAGCTGCGGCCGCACGCGATGAATGAAATCGCGCGCGAAGTACCAGTCGTCCAGCGCGTAGCCAATATGGACCATGCGGCCGAAGGTCCAGCGCAAGCCGGCAAAAATCGCCAACCACAGCGCTGGTGCGAGAACCATGCGAAAGGGCAGTCCGACGTGGATAACGGCGAAGCGGGTGGCGGCAATCGACAGCCACATCATTCCGGCGACGTAGATCAGCGGGGAGAGAAAAAATGCGCCGTAACGCCAGGCCAAGACGAAATAGCGGATGACGGTTCCAGTCAGCACAAATTCCATCAGTGCGGCGATGCCAAGCGGAAAACGCCACCAATCGCTCATCGCCGTATCGGCGGTGACGAAATCATCCCAGCGAAACCAGTGGAAGTCGGTGCTCACGCGCCAATT
Source organism: uncultured Alphaproteobacteria bacterium (assembly GCA_963816295.1). Taxonomy (GTDB): domain Bacteria; phylum Pseudomonadota; class Alphaproteobacteria; order Rhizobiales; family Xanthobacteraceae; genus BOG-931. The sequence goes on from CAWFJS010000007.1 coordinate 82,572, forward strand.
CGGGCCCGAGGTTTCGATCGTCCAATTGGCCACGGCGCCATCTGCCGAGAGCTGCGGCGGCGACACCTTGCCCTGGACGTTCCAGGTCTTTTGGAACCGGGCCATTTCGCGAATAAAGCGGCGATGCTGGTGTTCCGGCCCGACCGGCTCGTACCCGGTCATTTGCACGAAGCACCGCTTGCGCACGAACACGTTCGGCATTGGCCCCTCTCCGGCCGCTCCCTTAGGCAACATGGCACCCGCAATCAAGCATGTCGGGCGCGGACCGCGATAAGCTCTTGCGCTACAGCAACAAAATACGGCTTTTTGCGGCGTGTATGCCCGACCGCAAAGAGGGCGGCCGCCGTTGAACTTACCGGCATCCTTCGCTATACGGGGCGTTCACAAATGAGGGGCCCGACGCGACCGGGCTTGCTCGCGCCGGGCTGGGCCGGCGCTTCTTCTTCGATCGACCAAAGAGCACGCCTGATGTCCACCACATTCGATAAAGTGGCCGAAATCATTGCTGAGACTTGCGATATTCCACGCGAGAACATCAAGCCGGAAAGTCATGCGATCAACGATCTGGAGATCGACAGTCTCGATTTTCTGGACATCGCCTTCGCGATCGACAAGGCATTCGGCATAAAGCTGCCGCTCGAACAGTGGACGCAAGAGGTCAACGACGGCAAGGCTACGACCGATCAGTACTTCGTCTTGAAGAACCTTTGCGAGCGGATCGACGAGTTGATCGCTGCCAAGGGCGCCTGAGCGCCCCATGCGTCTTGAGTATTTTCAAATGATCGACCGCTTCGTCGCCGTCGACGTCGGCGGCCGAGTGGCGCGTGCGATCTGTACAGTGCCGTTGCAGAGCACGGTGTTCGAAGGTCATTTTCCGGGCTATCCGTTGATGCCTGGCGTCCTGCTCATCGAATGCATGGCGCAAACCACCGGCTGGCTGGTGAGCGCGCTGACCGGTTTCACCGGTCTGCCGGCGCTTGCCGGAGTAAAAGAAGGCAAAATCCGCAACGCGGTCTTTCCCGGCGACGAACTTGAATTCGAAGGCAAGGTCATCCACGAGGGCTCCGGCTATGCGGTCGGCGAAGCCAAAGGGTGGTGCAAGGGCGCCGCGATTTGCGACGCCACGTTGACCTACCGCATTGTTCCCTATCCAAGCCCTGAACTTCGTGCCGGATTGTGGGAGTGGGCCGAGCGCATCAACTTCCCGGCCAAGGAGTTCGCGAAGTGAGCGGACGGCGCGAGGTGTGGATCACCGGCGTCGGCCTCCTCACCTGTCTGGGAGAGGGGCTGGAAAAAGCTTGGGAGCATCTCGAGCGTGGCGACCCGCCGCCTTACGATGACAAAAGCTTTGCGCCCTACATCGTGCATCAGCTGCCGCCGATGAGCTTCGACAAGCAGATCCCGAAGAAGAGCGACCAGCGGCAGATGGAGATGTGGCAGCGGGTCGGCGTCTATTCTGCGGGGCTCGCGCTGACCGACGCCGCGATCGCCGGCAACGCCGAATTGCTTGACCATACCGACATGATCGTCGCTGCCGGCGGCGGCGAGCGCGACATTGCCGTCGACACCGCGATCATGGCGGGCGTGCGCAAAACCAATCAACCGGGCGCCTTTCTCAACGAACGGCTGATGAGCGATCTGCGGCCGACTTTGTTCCTGGCTCAGTTGCCGAATCTGCTGGCCGGAAATATTTCGCTCGTTCATGGCGTGGTCGGCTCGTCGCGCACCTTCATGGGCGAGGAGTCCGCAGGCGTCGACGCGGTGCGCGTGGCGCAAGCGCGGATCGCCGCCGGACAAAGCGAGCTAACGCTGGTCGGCGGCGCCTATCACGGCACACGCTGGGATGTGCTGCTGGCTTTCGAACTCGGCGGGGTCGTGCTGAAAGACAAGTTTGCCCCGGTTTGGGATCGCGGGCCGCAAGGCGGCATCGCGTTCGCCACAATGGGCGCGTTTTTGGTGCTGGAGAGCAAAGAGCATGCAACCGCCCGCGGTGCGCGTCCTCGGGCGCGAATCTCGCAGGTGCTTTCGGATCGCAATGTAAGAAAGCCTGGCGATACCGAAGCGTCTTTTCGCCGGCAGCTGGACGCCATAGGCGCGCAGCTCGACCGCGCGCATAGTGCGCTAATTTCCGGCGCGGCCGGGCTCGAACCGGCCACTTCGGCTGAACTTACGGTGCTTAAGGAAATCGGGCTGCCGGTCCGCAATACTGGCACATATATCGGGCATGGCGTCGACACCCAGTTCATGGCTAATCTGGGAATCGGCTGCGCCACGATCGAGCACGGCAAATTGTTCGCCCCGACCGGATCGGGCGATAATGGCACGAGCCCGGCAGGTTTGCGCCAAATCGTGGTCACCTGCATCGGCAATTGGCGCGGCGAAGGCCTGGCCCTGCTCGAGCGGGTGAACTGAGGGAGAGACATGATGGCTTTGAGCAAACCCACGGCCAGCGCGCATCGTGACAAAGCGGGCCGGCCGGTGATCGCCGTCACCGGGATGGGCGTCGTTACCTCGCTGGGCGTCGGCAAGACCGACAATTGGGCCAAGCTGACGGCGGGGAAATCCGGCATCCGCCGCATTTCGCGTTTTCCGCTCGATAGTCTGCGCACCACCATCGCCGGCACGGTGGACGCTGTGTACAAAGATTACATGCCGCCAGCCGAGCTCTCACAACGCATCGCGCTGTTGGCCGGCGAGGAAGCGATCGCGCAAGCGGGGATCGGCAGCAAAGGCCATTTTCCCGGACCGTTATTTCTGGCGCTGCCGCCGCTCGAAATCGAATGGCCTTATCGAATTCAGATGGCCGAGCAAGCCACTCCCAATGGCGATGCCGGCTATCCCGACCTGATGCGCGTTGCGCGCGAACCGCAATTCGGGTCGGTCTATGAGACACTGAAGTATGGAATTATCGGTGAGCATCTCGCCGATCATTTCGGCACCGAAGGCTCGCCGATTTCCCTGACCACGGCATGCGCCTCCGGCGCGACCGCGATCCAGCTCGGGGTCGAGGCGATCCGGCGCGGCGAATGTCAGGCCGCGCTCGCCGTCGGCGCCGACGGTTCATTGACGCCTGAATCGCTCGTTCGTTTTTCGCTGCTCTCGGCGCTGTCGACGCAAAACGACCCACCCGACCAGGCTTCCAAGCCCTTTTCAAAGAATCGCGACGGTTTTGTCCTGGCCGAAGGCGCGGCCGCGCTGGTGCTCGAAGACTACGATTATGCGGTCGCGCGCGGGGCGAAAGTCCTCGGCATTCTCGAAGGCTGCGGAGAAAGATCCGATTCCTTCCACCGCACCCGTTCCAGCCCGGATGGCAAGCCAATCATCGCCTGTATGCGCAACGCCTTGGCTGATGCCGGGGTCGAGCCGGAAGATGTCGACTACATCAACGCGCACGGCACCTCGACGCCCGAGAACGACAAGATGGAGCATTTGGGCGTGTCCACAGTGTTCGGCGAGCACATCCGCAACATTCCGATCTCGTCAAACAAGTCCATGATCGGGCACACCTTGACGGCGGCCGGCGCCGTAGAGGCGGTCTTCAGCTTCCTGACGCTCGAACATCAGCGCATCCCGCCGACGATCAACCACCAGATTCCCGATCCCGCCATTCCGCTCGACGTCGTGCCGAATGTCGCCCGCGACGCCCGCGTCACGCGCACCATCTCCAACTCCTTCGGTTTCGGCGGCCAGAATGTATGCCTCGTGATGACGCGGGAGCCGGCGTGAGCGGAACTGCCGAAGCCGTTGTCGGTAACCGTGCCGGCCGTTTCCCAACGTCAGCCGGCGGATCAATGCGCGCGCTCACGCTGGTTGCCGATCGTAAAATCGAACTTCGCGATATTCCGGCGCCTGCGGAGCCGGGCAGCGGCGAAGTTCAGATCCGCATCAAAGCGATCGGGCTCAATCACATCGACGTCTGGGGCTGGCGCGGCATGGCATTTGCCAAGCGCACGCTGCCCCTCATTGTCGGAGTGGAGGCCGCCGGCGAGATCGCCCGGGTCGGTCCCGCTGTAACTTCGTGCCGGCCAGGCGATCGCGTCGTCGCCTATGGGGCGCTGACTTGCGGGACCTGCAAGGCGTGCCGCGCCGGTCGCGATAATCTCTGTGAAAACGTTGCGAGCATCATGGGTTTTCATGTTGATGGTTTTGCCCGCGAGCTCGTGAACATGCCGGCCCGGCTGGTCGTACCTATTCCCCATAATGTCAGCTATCGCGACGCCGCCTGCGCGCCGGTCGCATTCGGCACGGTGCAGCACATGCTATTCGACAATGCCAAGCTCGAGCCGGGCGAGACCATTCTGGTCCAGGCCGGCGGCTCCGGCATCGGCACCACCGCGATCAAAATGGCCAAAGCGATCGGCTGCACCGTGATCACCACGGTCGGCGACGAGGCAAAAGCGGAAAAAGCAAAAGCGATCGGCGCCGATCACGTCATCAATTACCGCACCGACCGCTTCGAAGGCGTGGTGCGCAAACTGACCGGAAAAAAGGGCGTCGACGTCGCTTTCGAACATGTCGGTCCCGACACGTTCAACGGCTCGCTGCTTTGCCTCAAGCGCGGCGGCCGGCTCGTCACCTGCGGATCGACCTCGGGACAGTCGATCACCATGAATCTGTTCCAGCTCTATTTGCAGCAGTATCGCATTTTCGGATCGTTCGGCTGTTCGCTGCGCAATATCGGCGAAAGCCTCGCCAAAATGGCGTCGGACCTTCTTCCGGTGATCGATACCGAAGTGCCGCTTGCCGAGTTCGAGCGCGGGCTCGCTCGGCTCGAGAGCCGCCAAGTGTTCGGCAAGATCATCGTCACGTTCTAAAGCGAAATGACGTTGCGCCTGAATCGTCATTTCGCTTTGGTTGCTTCCTTAAGCGTGATCTTTTCCCACCTGCCTTCGCCCGCCGAAGCGTCGTCCAAACGGACAAGAGTTCACCCAAGCTTCGCGCAGGCGGGAAACCGGGATCGGCCCCGGATCGCGTCCGCGGCAAGCTTTTTCGGGATCATGCTGTAATGCCCGATCGGCCGCTCAAGAACCTGTTCGACAAGACTATCGGCGCGATCACTGTCGGTCTGCTCAACGGCATCAAACACACCGATCGCCGGCGCACTGCAAATCTTGCCGGCGCGTTCATGCGAAGGATCGGCCCGCTGTTTCCGGAGCACCGCATTGGCCGCGAACAACTCCGCGCCGCCTTTCCGGACAAATCCGCCGATGAAATCGAGCGCATTCTCGCCGGGGTGTGGGACAATCTCGGCCGCATCGCGATCGAGTTTGCTCATCTCGACGAATTCTCTGTCGAAGGCTTCGGCAAACAGACTGCCGATGTCATTACCTACCCGCCCGAATCTCAAGCCCGCTACGATTGGATCATGAAAAGCGGCAAGGCCGCGATCGGCTTTGCTGCACATCTCGCCAACTGGGAACTGCCCGGAATCGGCGCCAAGCTCATTGGCGTCAAATCGGCGGTTCTCTACCGGCGACCGAACATCGGCGCGGTGGATGACGCTATTATCAAGTTGCGCGCGCCATTAATGGGCGAGCTTATTCCGACCGGCCTCGACGCGCCGGTGAGGTTGGCGCGGCTCCTGGAATCCGGCGCCCATGTCGGCATGCTGGCCGATCAGCATTACAGCAAGGGAGTTGAAGTCATATTTTTCGGCCGGCGCTGCCTCGCCAATCCGCTGATCGCGATGCTGGCGCGGCAGACCGAGCTGCCGATCCATGGCGTGCGTGTCATCCGCAAGGCCGATGGCAATAGTTTCTGGGGTGAAATTTCGGCGCCGGTGCAACCGGTCCGCGACGCCGACGGTCGGATCCAAGTCAAAGGCACCATGCAGGCCGTCACATCCGTCATCGAAGGATGGATCCGCCAGTTTCCCGAACAATGGCTGTGGCTCCATCGGCGCTGGCGCTAGCGGTCCCCGGTCGACAGAGTCGTGCTGCAGCGCATGAGTTGCGACCCGGCGCGGGAAGACTATGAGAATAGATTTTGCGTCGTTCGGTGTTATTATCTTTTGCAACCGTACCAGCACTGCCGCCGATCGCGCGGTTTAAAAATCAAAGGGGGGATGCGCCATGGCCAACAGCCAAGCGAAATTGATGTATCCGGGATTAGCCGGATTCTACGAGAGTGTGCTGCCGATCGCCGAAACCTTCGTGCGCATTGTCATCGGCGTCATGTTTGTGATGCATGTTTCCGGAAAGTTGACGGCCGGCCCCGGCGCGGTCGCTGCGAATATCATGTCGAAGAACGGTCTCGAGCCCGCAATACTGTGGGCATACGTCATCATTTTCCTTGAATTGGTCGGCGGCGTTTGTCTAATCATCGGCCTGTTCACGCGCTTTTTTGCGGCAGCGCTCGCCATCGAGATGCTGATAGCTTTGCTGGTTGTCCATCTGGCAAAGGGCTATGCGGCTTCCGGCGGCGGCTACGAATATGTGCTGCTGATCGGGGCGGCATGCTTCCTCATCGCCATCCGTGGCGGCGGCCCTTATTCGGTTGACCGTATGATTGGCAAGGAACTCTGATCTGCCGACGTTGGGGCGGCGGCGATGCGCCGCCGCCCCAGCTTATTTGCCGCAAAAATCTAAAGCGAATCGCGGCATTGATCGCTCATCGAGCGGCCCGGCGTAATTTTTTATCGGCTCCCTAATTAGAGCTTAGCAATTCCTGCCTGGTCGATAATTTGTTTGAACGTTGTGATCTCCTTGGTCACGCGCGCCCACGCCGCGTCCGCGCCCTTAGGGCGCACCAAGAAGCCGGCCTGGAACAGCTTGTCCTTCATCTCCGGTGTAAGCAGGACCTTCAACGTCGCACTTTCGAGCCATTTGACCTCGGCGGGCGGCGTTTTGGCCGGCGCAAGCAGAACCATATCGGTTCCGATACTAAAGCCGTTGTAACCGGCCTCCTCCATCGTTGGCACAGCGGGTAGTTCCGGCCAGCGGCTGTCGCCGCAGATCGCGAGGCAGCGGAACGTGCCGGCCTTGATATGCGGCAAAGCCGCGCCGAGCGAGCCTACGCTCAATTCGACCGTGCCGGTCAGGAGCGCCTGGATGGCATCGCCGCCACCCTTGAAAACGACGTCCGCGAGCTTCGGCAAATTCTCGCGCATCTTGAACAATTCGAGCAGCAGTTGCGGCGTCGTGCCGATCGGCGGTGTCGCGCAGTTGTATTTTTCCGGATTGGCGCGCGCCAGCGCGACCAAATCCTTGATGCTCTTGGCCGGCAATTCAGCCCTGACGACGAACGTATTCGGCGTCGTCGCAAGCTCGCTGACGGCGACGAAATCCTTGTATGGATCGTACGGCAGTTGATTGTAGAGCCCGTAATTGACCGAAAAGGCGTTGGTGGCGAGCAGGACCGTGTAGCCGTCCGGATTGGAGCGAGCGACGTATTCCATGCCGATATTGCCGCCAGCTCCGCCGCGGTTTTCGACGATAAAAGTTTTGCCGGTCGATTGATCGAGCGCCGCTGTAACGATGCGGCCGACAATGTCGGAGGGGCCACCCGGCGTATTGGCGACGACGAATTTCACCGGACGGTCGGGGTAGTCGGCCCTGGCTGCACGTTGTCCGGCCAGCGCCGGCGCAACTATTCCGGCAACGAGTGCTCCCGTCCCTTTCAAGATGCGCCGTCGCGTCGGCGGCGCAGCTGCGATGTTTTTCATTGACGTCTGCCCTCCTTGTCCGACACAGCGCATTTTCCAGCTCGTCGCGCTCGAGTCATTGCCCGGTCTTGATTCGCGTCCACAGCCGGTTAATCAGCCGCTGCGTCTTTTGATCGTGCGCAATGATTGTATAGAGCTTCGCCATGGTGGCTAGATCTGGATATACGGTTCGGTCCTCCAGAATGGATTTGTCGATGAGATCGCTCGGGGCATCACCGTTGGCGTAGGATACGTAATTTGTATTCTTCGCCGCAATCTCGGGGCGGATCAGAAAATTGATCAGCTCATGCGCCTCTTGCGGATCGGGCGCATCCTTGGGAATCGCCAGATTGTCGAACCACAGCTGCGCACCCTCTTTGGGAATCGCATAGCCGATTTCGACACCGCCTTTCGACTCTGCCGCGCGCTTTTGCGCCTGTTTGACGTCGCCGGAAAAGCCGACCACGAGGCAAATCTCCCCAGTTGCCAATGCGTTGAGGTATTCCGATGAGTGGAATTTGCGAACGTAAGGCCTGATCTTGAAAAGAAGATCGGTGACCTTATTCAGATCGCCAGGGTCGCTTGTGTTCGGATCGAGATGAAGATAGTGCAACCCGGCCGACATGATGTCATCGGATGAATCGAGGAGGTGAATGCCGCAGCTTTTGAATTTCGCGATCTTTTCCGGATTGAAAATATAATCCCAGGAATCGATGGCTCCTTCCGGTCCCAAAATCCGTTTAACGGCTTGAACATTGTAGCCGATCCCGGTCGTGCCCCACATGTAATTGACCGCGTACTGATTGCCGGGGTCGTAAAGGGCAAGCTGCTTGGCAATTTCCGGCCAAGCAAATTTCAGATTAGGAAGTTTGGATTTGTCGAGCTTCCGAAAAATCCCGGCCTTGATCTGGCGGGCGAGAAAATAGGCGCTCGGCACGACAACGTCATAGCCCGAATGCCCGGCCAGCAGCTTAGCTTCGAGCGTATCGTTGGAATCGAACGTGTCGTAGCGAACGGCGATGCCTGTTTCTTTTGTAAAAGTATCGAGCACCGTCGGGTCCTGATAGTCGGACCAGTTGTAATAATTGACCACGCGCTGCTTCTGCGCGCCGGCGAAGCCGGGAAACAGAACAGCCGCAAGGACGAAACCGAGACAAACGATGCTGCACGCTGCGCCAGCGGGCAACCAAGCCCAGCGTGCGGGTTGGCGTCGGATTCCCGCCCCGGCGGGCACGAGCGGAGTTATTTTGCGCGTCCTCACGTCTCGGTCGGCAGGCCCGCCGCCTTCCAGGCCAGGATACCGCCTGCAAGATGCGAACCATAGGGAAAACCCAGTTCCTGCGCCGCGAGCGAAGCGGTCACCGATCGACGTCCGGAGCGGCAGGCGAACACGACGTCACGACCGGCAGGATCGGGAATGGCGGCGGGATCGAAGCTGGACAGCGGAACGAGAATAGCTTCGGGAAAGCGCTCGACCGCGGTCTCATTCGGCTCGCGGACGTCGACGAGCACGAGCCGGCCGTCGTGGAGGCCCTGAGCAACCTCCTGCGGTGTCAGATCCCGCACCTGCGGATTTTGCTCCCCCATTCCTACTACTCTCCCGCGCTCACGTTGATCTAAGCTTACGTAGTCCCGCCGCGGAGGTGAAGGGTCCACATGGTGCGTTAGACCGTGACCTGCGTTCCAACCTCGACGACGCGATCGGTCGGGATCTGGAAGTAGTCGGTCGCATCGTTGGCCGAGCGTGCCAGGCTGATGAACAAGCGATCCTGCCAGCGCGGCATTCCCGAATGCGTGGCCGGCCGCAGCGAACGCCGCGACAAAAAGAACGATGTCGACATGATGTCGAATTGCCAGCCGAGTTTGCGCGCGATTGCGAGAGAGCGCGGAATGTTCGGCGTCTCCATATAGCCGAAGCGAAGCAGCACCCGCAAAAACGTCGACCCGACCGGTTCAATACGCACCCGCTTGTCGCTGTCCACGCGCGGTGTGTGCGTGGTCTCGACGCTGAGAATGACATTCTTCTCGTGCAGCACCTTGTAATGTTTGAGACTGTGCAGCAGCGCCGTGGGTGCGCTTTTTGGATCGCTGGTGAGGAACACGGCGGTCCCCGGCACGCGCTGCGGCGGCTTTTTTTCCAGGATGCGGACGAGATCGTCGAGCGGAGTTTCCAGCCGGCGCGTTTTGGCGAACAGGATTCTAGTGCCGCGGCGCCAGGTATACATCACCAGCATCACCAATCCGCCGATCGCCAGCGGCACCCAGCCGCCCTCGACGACCTTCAAGAGGTTCGCCATCAGGAAGGTCAGGTCGACGAGAAGGAACGGCACCATCAACGCCGCAGCGGCAAATGGCGACCAGCGCCACAGCCGCCAGATCACGATAAAGGCCATCATGCCGGTCACGACCATGGTGCCGGTGACGGCGATGCCATAGGCCGAAGCCATGGCCGTCGACGAGCGGAACAAGGCCACCAGCAGCAGCACGCCGATCAGCAGGAGCCCATTGACCCGTGGCATATAAATTTGGCCGGCCAGTTGCGCGGAGGTGTGGCGCACTTCGAGCCGCGGTAACAGGCCAAGCTGGATCGCCTGGCTGGTCAGCGAATAGGCCCCGGTGATTACGGCCTGGCTCGCGATCACGGTCGCGATTGTCGCCACCACCACCATTGGGATTAGCGCCCAATCCGGATAAAGCAGGAAGAACGGATTCTCGAGCGCCTTGGGGTTATCGAAGACGAGCGCGCCCTGCCCCAGATAATTCAAAGCCAGCGACGGCAGGACTATGCAAAGCCAGGCGATCTGGATCGGCCCGCGGCCGAAATGGCCAAGATCGGCATAGAGTGCCTCGGCGCCGGTGACGGCAAGAAATACTGCGCCCAGCGTGTACAGGCCGATCATGCCGTGATGCAAAAGAAAATCGATCCCGTACAAAGGATTGAGCGCCCACAGCACGCCGGGATCGGCGGCGACCCACAGCACGCCGGGGATGGCGATGACCACGAACCACACCATCATGATCGGGCCGAACAGCGCCGCGACTTTGGCGGTACCGCTCGACTGACCGGCAAACAGTACAACCAGGATCACCGCCGTGAGCGGCACGACGTATTCGTGGAAGGCTGGGGTGGCGATGTCGATGCCCTCGACCGCTGAGAGGACTGACAGCGCCGGCGTGATCACGGCATCACCGTAGAACAGGCCGGCGCTGGCAATACCAAGCAGTGCAACGAGGCCGACGGCTTTCCCGACGTGACCGACCGCGCGCGATGCCAGCGCCATCAGGGTCAGCGTGCCGCCCTCCCCGTTATTATCGGCGCGCAGCAGGATCACCACATATTTCAACGTAACGACGACGATGAGAGCCCACAGGATCAATGACAGGACGCCGATCACGGTGGCCCGAGTCATATCCGCATGGCCCGGCCCAGATGCCGCCTCGAGCGCGACGCGCACCGCGTAGAGCGGGCTCGTACCGATGTCGCCGTAGACAACGCCGATGCTGCCTAGTGTGAGGCCCCAGAGCCCGGCGCGCGTCCGCGTGGGATGGTTGCCGTTCGCCGGCATTTCGCTTCCGGGCGCAGAAGCGCTCAGGCTATTGGTCATGGATTATGAACAGGACGTCTTCGTCCCTGCTCCGGATATGCCGTCCGCCCCCGGGGGCAGCCGCGGGCCTATACACCCATCGAACCCCAATGTCATGACGCGGCAATGCCAACCTTCGTCTTACTTTGCGGCCAGCCATCTTGCGCACCGGAGATAGGAGCGATGCCCGGCGACGGCCACCAGCCAAAAGGCCGCGAGGCGGCTAGGATGCCGCCTGGAATGCGCTAAAACAGCGAGCCGGCCGGCCGCCGCGAGCCCGCGTTTTTCGGGCGGGGCCTCGTGACCGCTGGCTAAAAAGACAGCAAGATAGCGGGCCATTAGCGGGCTGGCGGCGGCCACGGTCCAGGGAGACACGATGATGCGTGAGATCGGTCATTTCGTCGGCGGCAAAATCGTCAATGGTACGTCAGGCCGGTTCGGCGACGTGTTCGATCCCAATACCGGCGAGGTTCAGGCCAAGGTCGCGCTCGCCAGTAAGACCGAGGTGGAAAGGGCGATCGCCAATGCCGAGGCCGCCTTTCCGGGATGGGCCGCGACTAATCCCCAGCGCCGTGCCCGCGTGATGTTCAAGTTCCTGGAACTGATCCAGAGCGAGTACGACGATCTGGCCCGCCTGCTCTCCTCCGAGCACGGCAAGATCTTCGCGGATTCCAAGGGCGACATCCAACGCGGGCTCGAGGTCGTGGAATTCGCCTGCGGGATTCCACACCTGATGAAGGGTGAATTCACCGAGGGCGCCGGACCCGGCATTGATCTTTTCTCCATGCGCCAGCCGCTCGGCGTTGTCGCCGGCATTACCCCGTTTAATTTCCCGGCGATGATTCCGCTGTGGAAGTGCGCACCGGCGATCGCTTGCGGCAACACTTTCATTCTCAAACCGTCCGAACGCGACCCTTCGGTGCCGCTGCGGATCGCCGAACTCTTTCTCAAGGCTGGGCTGCCGGAAGGCGTGCTCAACGTCGTCAACGGCGACAAGGAAGCGGTCGACGTGCTGCTGACCGATCCGCGCGTAAGGGCGATCGGCTTCGTCGGCTCATCCGCGATCGCCGAGTATATTTTTGCGACCGGCACCTCGCATGGCAAACGCGTCCAATGCTTTGGCGGCGCCAAGAACCACATGATCGTGATGCCCGATGCCGACATGGACCAGGCCGTCGATGCCTTGATCGGCGCCGGCTACGGCTCCGCCGGAGAGCGCTGTATGGCGGTGTCGGTCGCCGTCCCAGTCGGCAAAAAGACGGCCGACACGCTGGTGCAAAAACTCATTCCACGGGTTGAGGGCTTGAAGATCGGCCCGGCCAGCGACCCTCAGGTCGACTACGGGCCCATGGTCACGCGCGACCTTCTCAACAAAGTCAAAGGTTATATCGAGGAGGGCATCAAGGAAGGCGCCAAGCTTGTCGTTGATGGACGCAATTTCAAGCTGCAGGGCTACGAGAACGGCAATTTCATGGGCGGCTGTCTGTTCGACGAAGTCAGGCCGAACATGCGCATCTACAGGGAAGAGATTTTCGGCCCGGTGCTGTCGGTGGTGCGCGCCAAAGATTATGAAGAGGCGCTGCGGCTACCGTCCGAGCATGAATACGGCAACGGCGTCGCCATCTTCACGCGCGACGGCGATACCGCGCGCGATTTCACGAGCCGGGTGCAGGTCGGCATGGTCGGGATCAATTTCGCGATCCCGGTGCCGCTCTCCTATTACACCTTCGGCGGCTGGAAGCGCTCGGGCTTCGGCGATCTCAATCAGCACGGGCCCGATGCGGTGCGCTTCTACACCAAGACCAAGACCGTGACGGCGCGCTGGCCATCGGGCACCAAGGAAGGCGCCGAATTCGTCATTCCGACGATGCGGTGACGGCAGCGTGGCTGCGCTGCCGGTGACCGGATCTAGTGCTCCGCGGACGGGGAGCTTGCGGCCGAATCTGGTGCGTCGCTCGAGGCGGGCTTTGCTTCATCGCTCGAGGCCGGCTTGGCTGCCTCCGGAGAACCCGATCGCGCGATCCTCTGGCCGAGATAGCGTGGTACGACGATGCGCTCGCCTTCCGACAAGGCCGCGCCCTCGGACTTCCGATTGATCTGAGCGACCGCCCACGCCGGCACATGGTAGTTCGCCGCGAGTGCTTGCAGCGTCTCGCCGCCATGCGCGGAGACCGCTGTACCGGAGTCCCGATAATTCGATCGGGCCGGTGGCGGCAAACACGATTCGCAGCGGCACGGCCTCCCCTTCTCCGCCGGCACCCATGGATCTGACCTTGGCGGCCAACAGCTCCTGGATACGACTGAATTTGTCGAGATTGACGTGAATGATTTCGCTGCGATCCTTCAGATTGTAGCTGGCGTAATGCCCGTGGAAGCCGGGACCGGGCGGCAGATCGCCGCCGCCGAGGATGTTCGAAGACTGATACAGATTGATGTAGCGGTGCACATTCGCCGGGATGGTGTCGCCGCCGCGATTAGGATCGTACGTGATCAGCAGGCTCACCGGGACACGCGCCGCGCCGAGCGCTTGGGCGAATTCAACAGCGGAGTTACCGCCAATCGAATGGCCAACCACGGCGACGGGCTTGGGATCACGCCGATAATCGCTGATCGCCTGATCGGCTACGCCGCGCCAGCTCGCGTGTGAGTAGTTGCCGGCGGCGATGCCGCTGCGATTGATGCGTTGCGCCAGTTCGTCCATGCCCCAATCGATCTGCGGGATCAGCCCGTAGAACAGATAGGCGCGTCCGTGAACGGCTTGCTCGGCGTCAGCCCTCGTGTTGAAACATGCCGAAATGACGATCGCCGCCAAGATGGCTAGCAAGACGGATGCAGTTTTCTTGCGTTGGACCATGAGTTTCCCGAGTTTGATGGATGAATCGACCGCGAGATGCTATCGATCGGGCTATACACACCGCGGAGCGCTGGCCCCCAATCGCGCTTTAGCCGACACTTCGAGTGCGAAATTTGCCCCAGGACCGCGCCAAATGCCACCAATACTGGGAGAAATTGTGGCCCAATACGGTTGGCTGAAAGTTCCTCATCGCCAGCGACGTTGCTGGCCGCGATTACTTGCTTGAACCCATGACATTTCTCAAAAAACTAATGAGCGGCCAACTCGCCCTCTGGTGCACCTTCTGGCTTATAGGAGCTCCGCTTACCTTTCTTTGGTGTGTGAGCGGAACCTGCAGCGTCATAGGGTGCGGAATTCGGGAGTCGGAGATCGAAGGAATTCTGCTGGCGTTATTCGCGCTATTGAGCGTCATTCTTCCATTCCTGTCGATTGCGATATGGCGAAGCGCATCGAAATACACTCGGCAGACATGGCCGCAAACGCTTCTCGCAGCAGGCGCCAAGCTTTGTGTAACCGTATTTGGATTGCTTGCTCTTGTCGGTTTGGCGGTGCTTCTCTACATCGCCTATTACATGTTCATATACCCCGCCCTCAACACTGGCTGATCTGCGTCCCTTTTCAGTTCGCATCGCGCGCAAGGCGCGCAGTGATGTTATTGTGTTCTTGCAAGAAGCTTTCCAATTCTATTAATCAAGTCGGCAGGCGATCATTGGGGGTTGCAAATGTCACGCCTTGGCACGGTTTTGGCGCTCATCGGCATCGGCCTGACATTCTCGGCCTGCGGTTACAACACAATCCCGACACTGCAAGAACAGGCAAAAGCGCGCTGGTCGGACGTCCAGAACCAGTATCAAAGGCGCGCCGATTTGATCCCGAATCTGGTCGCGACGGTGCAGGGATATGCGGCGCAGGAAAAAAGCGTTTTGACCGCCGTGGTCGAGGCGCGCGCCAAAGCGACGCAAATAACGGTGAATGCTTCCGATCTCACCGATCCCGAAAAACTCAAAGCCTTCCAGGATGCCCAGGCGCAACTGACCGGCGCCCTCGGTCGTTTGCTGGCGGTTTCGGAGAACTATCCGGACCTTAAATCCAATGCCAATTTCCTCGCGCTGCAATCGCAGCTGGAAGGTACTGAGAACCGCATCGCGGTGGCGCGGCGCGACTATATCGATGCCGTGCGGGCCTATAACACCGCGCTGCGCACCTTTCCGACCGTAATCTGGGCCAAGACGGCATTTTCCGGCGAGAAGCCGATGGCGGAATTCACGGCAAACGAAGGTTCGGACAAGCCGCCCACAGTGAAATTCTGAAATTCTAAAAGTCCGCCGCCGTGAGACGCGCCCCTATATTGGCTGCCGCAGTCGTTCTTGGTATTGCGACTCTTGTTGCTTTCGCCCTCGATTATCCGACGCTGACCGGCCGCGTGGTCGATCAGGCCAATGTCATCACCGTGCAAAGCCGCGGCGCGCTCGAAACAAAGCTCAAGGAGCTTGAGGATAAATCCAGCATTCAGCTCGTCGTCGCGACGGTGAAGTCGCTGCAGGGCAGCGACATCGAGACTTATGCCAACGGACTGTTTCGATTCTGGAAACTTGGCCAGGCGCAGAAAAATAACGGCGTGCTGCTCCTCGTCGCGCCGGCGGAACATAAGGTCCGCATTGAAGTCGGCTACGGCCTCGAAGGCACGCTGACCGATGCGCTATCCTCGGTCATCATCGCGAGCGCCATCATACCGCGCTTTAAGGCGGGAGACTTTTCTGGCGGAATCGAACGCGGCGTCGACGGCATCATCAATGTGCTCAGCGGCGACAGCGCCGGCTGGCAAGCCAAAGTCGACGTCCGGCGCGAAGACGCCTCGGCTGATTTCGACAAGCTATTTCCGATCCTATTCTTCTTCTTGGTGATCTTCATCTGCTGGTATCTCATTCACCATGCCGGCGATGGGCCGACCGGGCGCGGCACAGGCCGAAGGCGCGGCGCGCCGATCGTCATTCCCTATGGCGGACCCGGCTGGGGCTCGGGATGGGGCGGCGGCGGATTTGGGGGCGGATTCGGCGGCGGCTTCGCCGGCGGAGGTGGATCGTCAGGCGGCGGCGGCGCATCCGGGAGCTGGTGATGGGGTTGACGAGTGACGATCATGCCGCTGTTGCCGCCGCGATCCGCGAGGCGGAGAAACGCACCTGCGGACAAATCGTTTGTGTGCTTGCACATGCTTCATCGGCCTATGCCCACGTTCCCATTTTGTGGTCGAGCCTGTTAGCGCTTTTCACGCCTTGGCCGCTGATCTATTTCACACCCTGGAGCGTGCAGCGCATTTTCCTGGCGCAGCTCATCGTCTTCCTCGTTGCGGCTCTCGCATTCTCCTGGGCGCCATTGCGTATCCTACTTGTGCCGCGTGCGGTGCAGCGCGCCCGCGCCCACCGCGCCGCCCTCGAGCAGTTCGTCCTGCGCGGGATTAGCCGCACGCGCAATCGCTGCGGCGTGCTGATTTTCGTGTCGTTGGCCGAGCACTACGCGCGCATCGTTGCCGATGAAGGGGTGGCGCAAAAAGTGGATGCGTCGGAGTGGCAGGCAGCGATCGATGCGCTGACGATGCACATGCGCGAAGGCCGTATCGCTGCGGGTTTTATTGTGGCAATCGAACGCTGCGGCGCGGTCCTGGCAGAACACGCTCCACCGGACGGCTCGGCCAATGAGCTGCCGGATCGGCTCTATGTGATCTAGCGCAACTGGGCAGCACGTTACCGCTGCCGGACTTCTCAGCGTCGCAGCACGCCGCCGAGCGCTCCGCGCACGACCGCCTTGCTGATCGTACCCGCTGTCTTGCTGCCGGTCGATTTGGCCAATTCCGCCGCGACCTGGGTCGCCATGCCAGCGGCAACGGCGCGGACGACATTGCGCGCCATGGATTGCGATGTGGTGAGCGGCTTGCCGCGGCTGCGGCCGATACCGAAGACATTGCGGAATTTGTCGCCGATCCGGTGAAACATACCGGTCGCCGCAGGCGCCGGAGCGCCCGATCCTTCTGGAGCCGCCGGCGTGGGTGCGCTGCCGGGTGCCGCACCCGCCGGTGCCGCACCGCCGGCAAGACGCCGCTGCAATATCTCAAACGCCGAAATCGGATCGACGCGGGTGTCGTATTTGCCTTTAAGGGGACTGTTCGAGATCACCGCCTTGCGTTCATCAGGCGTGATCGCCCCGATCCGCGCCGATGGCGGACGAATATTCGTACGCTCGACCATGGTCGGCGTTCCGGCGGCCTCAAGAAACGATACCAGTGCCTCGCCCTTGGCCAATTCCATGATGACCTGCGCGGTATTGAGCTTGGGATTGGGCCGGAACGTTTCGGCCGCCGCCCTGACCGCCTTTTGATCGCTGGGCGTAAAGGCGCGCAACGCGTGCTGCACGCGGTTACCGAGTTGCGCCAACACCTTGTCAGGAACGTCGACGGGGTTTTGAGTGACGAAATAGACGCCAACTCCTTTGGAGCGGATCAAACGCACGACTTGTTCGACTTTGTCGAGCAGTTCCTTCGGTGCCTCGTTAAAGAGAAGGTGCGCTTCATCGAAAAAGAAAACGAGCTTCGGCTTCGGCGGATCGCCGATCTCGGGCAGTTTTTCGAACAGTTCCGATAGCAGCCAAAGCAGGAAGGTTGCGTAGAGCCGCGGGCTCGACATCAACTTGTCGGCAGCGAGCACATTGATTGTGCCGCGGCCGTTCGGCGCTACCCGGATTAAGTCATCGATGACCAGCGCCGGCTCGCCGAAGAAATTCGTGCCGCCCTGGTTTTCGAGTACCAGCAATTGCCGCGCGACGGCGCCGACCGCGCTTGCCGCAACATTGCCATAGCGGCTGCTGATCTCTTTGGCGTTCTTCGACAGATAGCTGAGCAATTCGCGCAGATCCTTGAGATCGACGAGGCCTTTTCCATCGGTCGCCTTGATTTCGGGATCGTCGTCCGCGAAGCGGAAGGCGATATTGATGATGCCTTCCTGCACGTCGTTCAGGTTGAGCACGCGCGAGACCAGAAGCGGACCCATCTCGAAGACGGTGGCGCGGATCGGATGCCCTTGCTCGCCAAATAGATCCCAGAACACCACGGGAAATTCTTCCGGCTCGTAGTCAAAACCCATGTCCTTGGCGCGCTTTATCAGTTCCGGTTTAGCGTCGCCGCGCATGGCAATGCCGGAGAGATCGCCTTTAATGTCGGCGGCAAAAACCGGGACGCCGGCACGCGAAAATCCTTCAGCAAGCACCTGCAAAGACACGGTCTTGCCGGTGCCGGTTGCGCCAGTCGCGAGGCCATGACGATTGGCGAGCGCGAGCGCGAGAAACTGATCGTGGTCACCCTTGCCCACAAAGATCATGCCGTTGCGGTCAGGACTGCTCATGACTTTGTCCCTTATCAAATCGCGTCTCTGCGGCGTTAACGTCGTCGTCCGATGGAAATTCGACGCCGACAAAACATACCGCCCGGTTATATCCCTCGATCATCCGCCATTGCGCAATCGTGTGTGTAGAATACAAGATGCGACCTAATGCATATTGGCGCAACCCAACGGCTGGTCAGTGAGCAGCCCTTTTGCATGATTACGTGCATGTGCAGCGGGCCGAGTAGACGCAGCGCGATCGCCGCCGGTCTGCTCCTATCGCTTGCGGCCACAAGTGCGTGCACCAGTACGTCACAGCTCGCATTCCCGCCAAGTGAGCAAGCTGCGGCCTCGCCGCCTCCCGCCCCACCACCCCCGCAGCAGCCGCCGATCGATGTTGCCGGCCGCTGGCGGCTCGCCGCGGCCAGCGGCGCCTGCTTGATGACACTAGCCGCCACGCCGGGCGCGGCTGAAGGAACGATCGCGCCCGCCGGAGGATGTCCGGGGAATTTCTTTACCAGTCGCAAATGGACCTTCGAGCATGACATGCTGGTCATTCGCGACCACAAAAGCGAGGCGTTGGTCGAGCTTTCATTCTCGGCCGGCCGCTTCCAGGGGCAAGCAACCGGCGGCGAGTCCGTTACGCTTGCCAGGCCATAGCTTTTCTCACCGTTTTAGAACAAAGGAGAATTCATGCCGGAATATCAGCTCTACTGCTTCGCCCAATCCGGGAACGCTTATCGCGCCGCACTCATGCTCAATCTAATCGGCGCCGATTGGCAGCCCGTCTTCGTCGATTTTTTCAAGGGAGGCGAGACGCGCACCCCGAAATATCGCGCCGAGGTCAACGAAATGGGCGAAGTCCCGGTGCTCGCACACGGCACGAGAAAATTGAGCCAATCAGGAGTGATTCTTACTTACCTCGCCGAACGTAGCGGCCGTTTCAAGCCGGACGGAGAAGATGCTCGGCTCGAGGCGCTACGCTGGATCATTTTCGACAATCAGAAAGTGAACGGATTCCTGGGACCGTACCGGTTCCTGAAAAACTTCGCGCGCCCGGCCGGCGATCCGGCGGTCTTAGCCTTTTTGAAGGGTCGCATCGACGGCAATCTCGGGATCGTCGATCAGCGGCTTGCGAAGGCGCCGTTCATGCTGGGCAATCAACCGACCATCGTCGATATCTCACTCGCCGGTTATCTTTATTATCCGGCGGAAGAGTTCGGCTTCGACATCGCCGCGCAGTTCAAGAACATCGGCGCCTGGCGCGATCGCATGCAGGCATTGCCCGGTTGGGCGCATCCTTATGACTTAATGCCCGGCCATCCGCTGTAGCTGTAAACGACATGCAATTGGCTCGAGGGCCGCTCAATTGGTGAGGCCGGCACTAAGCAGGACCAGCCCTAAAGCGGAATGTCGAGGGCTTTAGGAACCGGCTTCGGCATCGGTGATGCCGCCGGCGGCGAAGGCGCGGCGGCGACGCTCGGTTGGGCGGCGGTCGCAGGCGGCGGCGAAGCTGGCGGCGGTAGGCTAGTCGCCGCGGCGGGCGCGCTGACGGTTGGCGCTGGTGCGGCCAGTGGTTTTGCGACCGACGCCGCTGGCGCGGTCGAAGCGTTCGCGGCGGCGGCCGGTGCCGGCGCAGCGGGTGGTGCGGCAGCTGGCGGCGCAGCAGACGATGGCGAAGCCGATGAGACTGGCGCAGGCGCCGCTGGCGCCGCCTGGGCCGGTGGCTGGGGCTGCGCCGGCTGAGGCGCGGCCGGTGCCGGCCGCACAGCAGATCGAACCGGCTGCCCCGCTGGCGGGCTGGCCGACGCCGGTGGGTTCGCGGATGAGTTCGCGCCCTTGAGCGCCGAGTTCGCTGGCGCTTGGGGCTGCGGCGGCCGCGCCACGGCCTGCTGCTCGGTCGGCGGCGAAGCTTGCGATGACTGCGGCTCTGGCTCGTTGGCGTATTTCGCCAGCAGCGCGCTGGCCGCCGCGATCAGCTTCGCTCCGTCGATCTTTTGCTCCTTAACTTCCTTGCGCCAGGCATCGATGACGGGTTCGGTCGCCTTGCGCCAGCGCGCCACCGCTTCAGGCAACAGCGTCACGATCAAATCACCGCGCTCGACGACCATATTGGCGACAGCGGCGGCTTGCTGATCCCACATCGCGCCCGCCATCGCGGCAGCAACTTGACCGGAATTGCTGTCGATCACGCTTTTCAGTTCGCGCGGCAGCCGATCGTAGCTCGCTTTGTTCATCGCCAGCACGTAAGTCCTCGCACTCGGCGAATGACCAGAAAACTCGGTGTGGAAGCGGAGCAAATCATTCAATCGCAGCGATGGCACGAGGTGCCATGGATCGAGGCAGCCGTCGACGACGTGTTCGGTAATTGCGACCGGAAGCTGCGCACTTGGCATCATGACCGGATGCGCGCCTAGCGCCCGCATTGCTTCGGCCGCCAGACGCGTCTGCACGTGTAATTTGAGGTCTCTCATATCCTCGGTCGTTCGCACCGGTCGCGTTGCATGGATGACGGCGCTATCCGAGCAAGAAAAACAGATCGTATAAAAGTCCCGGAATTCGTCTTGCAGATTCGCGGCGGCGAAATCGGTCAACGCTTTCGAACTAGCCAGCGCGCGCCGCGACGGCAGAAACGGCAGTTCGAAGGTTTCGATTTTGGCAAATCGACCGGGCGTGAGAGTCGGAGCAGTCCAGACGATGTCGGCCGAACCGTCGCGCGCCTGATCGAACAACGCCGCGGGCGCTCCGCCAAGCTGCATTGAGGGAAATATATCGACATGCATCCGGCCGCCGGACTCGGTCTCGATTTTGCGCGCCCAGGGCAGAAGGAATTTATCGTGGACGCCGGATACCGCCGAAAACGAGTGGTGCAGCTTGAGCGTTATTGGCGGCGTATCCGCGCGCGCGAGACGCAGAATCGCGGGAGCGACGGCGGTTCCGATCGACGAAGTCAAAAACGCGCGTCGCGCAATCCGCATCAAACAATGTCCTCGCGACGACCGGCGACTGGCGACTGTTCTGAAACTTTGTTCAATTGAGCCGCGACGGGCGATCAGTTTGCTCGTTTGGCGGCACCGCGCTGCCTCCGACCGCCGGCGACGGCGGCATCGCCTCCCGCGCTCCCTCACGCATCCCCTCCCCCACGGGCTCGCGCGAGCGCTGCTGATAGCGCCGATAGGACAGCCAGCCGAACGGTAGGCTGCCGAGATAGGCAAGCGTGCCAAGCGTGAGCAAAATCCACGGATAGGCGATCAAAAGTCCAATCGACAACACGACGATGACAATCACCGGGCCGACCATTTCGGGCGGGATGCGCGTGCCGACCCTTTTGCCGGAATAAACCGGCAGCCGCGAGATCATCAGAAGCGCAATGACCAAGGTGAAGAACAGCGTCGACCAGATCAAGACGCTCGAGCGCGGCACCCCGAGGAACGTAACGTATATAGGCAGCAGCACCGTAATGGCGCCCATCGGAGCCGGCATGCCGACGAAGAAATTGCTGGCCCAAGCGGGACGATCGGGCTCCTCGGCCATGACATTGAAGCGGGCTAGCCGCAGGCCGCCGCAAATCGCGAACACCATCGCAGCGATCCATCCGGCCGACTTCAGCTCGTGCAGACCCCAAAAGTACAGGACCAGTGCCGGAGCGACGCCGAAATTGACGAAATCGGAAAGGCTGTCGAGCTCAGCGCCAAAGCGCGACGTCCCCTTCAAGAACCGCGCCAGACGGCCGTCGATCCCGTCGAGAATCGCCGCAAATACAATTGCCGCGAGCGCGAGCACATACCGGCCTTCGAAGGCCATCCGGATCGAAGTCAATCCGGCGCACATTGCAAGGAGCGTGACCATATTCGGCGCGAGCGTGCGCACCGGAATGCGGCGGAAGCGCCGGCGGCGTGGGTCACCCGAACTGGGCGATGCTATTGCCATGGCAGCAATATAGCCGCTTGCGCCGGAGCCTGCCATTGGGCCTGCGCGCGCAGGCGGCTATAGGTTTTGCGGCTATAGGTTTAATGGACCGCCACAGAACCCAGCACCGCGCGGAGGGGCGTTCCCCGCCGGTCGCGAACGCGTGATTACACCGTGTTTGTCAGATCGCGCCCGATAGTGCGCATGAATGCCTGCACCCCCATGGGCTTTGCAAACAGAAAGCCCTGAATCAGGTCGAAGCCAAGTTCGCGCGCTGTAAAGAAATCGGCGTAGTTCTCTACCCCGACCGCCACCGTGCGGGCGCCGAATTGATTGGCTGCTCCGACGATATGGCGGCAGAGCGTCTGCTTCGCGCGATCCTGCGCGCAACCAGCCACCAATTCGGGCTCGACCTTGATTTCGACAAACGGAAAATCCCGCAATTGCAGGAGCGCGGTCCATTCGCCGCCAAGGCGGTCAACCGAGATGGCGACCTTGCGTAGTCTGGCTTGTTTAGCTAAGTCACGCGCCGCCCGTAGGTCACGGGCGATCTCACTACCGTCGACTTCGAGAATGAGCCCTTCGAAGGCAGGGTCATCCGGCAGTTGACGACAGAGGTAGTCGAAGGACTTTGGATCGTCGAGAAACGAGATTGGCAGATTGATCGACAAATCCACGGGGCGTTGCTCGGCTGAAAAATAGCGCCAGTCTGCGAGTGCCCGGGCAATGACGAATTGCGACAGCGCCGGCAAAAGCTGCGCCCCCATCCGGGGTATGAAAGAGGCAGGCTGGACGATCCCCAATTGCGGGTGGCGCATGCGAACAAGCGCTTCCGCGCCCCGCAGATCGAGTGTGTGGCTGCCGATTTTGGGCTGGTACCATAGTTCCAGCCAGCCAGCGCCAAACGCTTTGGTTATCTCTTCCGTGGGAGCGCGCAGATCGGAGCTGACGGCACCTGCGCTGTTGTCGCGCCCGCCGGCGATCGAGGTCATCGGTCCGGGCTGGGTTTGAGCAACCGAAGACGAGTGGCTAGGAGCGCCACCGCTCCCCGGATTGACGCCACTCGCGAGCGCGGCCGATACTCGTTGCCGCTCAGAAGACACGTACCGACTCCGCGAACGTTGGCAGGCCCGCAGAGTTATTGGTCTATTTTGTCGCGGACAAGTTCGCGATGCGAAAGTAGTTAAGTGAAAATCTCTATATGACAAAAAACATGCGGGTAATTTCGTGGGCTTGCTATGAGTGATCTTCAACAACCAACAACAGAATTTCGAAGAATGGCAGGCGCCGCAAGCGGCAATTTGGTGGCGACCATTGTCAACCTTTGGCCTTACATTTGGCCGGCGGATCGCCGCGATCTCAAGGCGCGCGTGATCTTCGCCACCGTCCTGCTTTTTGTAGCCAAGCTTGCCACCGTCACCGTACCGTTCACCTTCAAATGGGCGACTGATGCCCTGGCCGGGCGCGGCACAGCACCGGTAGCGCCGGACAATTGGCTCGCTTGGGCGCTCACGGCGCCGATCGTGATGACGCTCGCCTATGGGGCGACGCGTGTTCTGATGGGGCTTCTCACACAGTGGCGCGACGGCATTTTCGCCAAAGTGGCGATGAATGCGGTGCGCCGCCTGGCGATGCTCACGTTCGAGCAAATGCATTTGTTGTCGTTGCGGTTTCATCTCGAGCGCAAAACCGGCGGATTGACCCGCGTTCTGGAACGCGGCCGCAACGCCATCGAGACGATCGTCCGCATGGTGCTGCTGCAGCTCGCGCCAACGATCGTCGAACTCGTATTGATCGTCGCGGTGCTGCTTCTGCATTTCGACTGGCGCTACGTCGCCGTTATTGCAGCAACCGTTGTTTGCTACATGCTCTTCACCTGGTACGCGACGGAATGGCGTATCAATATTCGCCGCCGAATGAACGAGAGCGACAGCGACGCCAACGCGAAAGCGATCAACTCGCTATTGAATTATGAAACCGTGAAATACTTTTCCGCCGAAGGGCGCGAGGCCAAGCGCTACGACCGCTCGATGACGCGGTACGAGGATGCGAGCGTGAAGGCTTACGTGTCCCTTGCGGTGCTCAATGCCGGACAAGCGGTCATTTTCACGATCGGTCTGACTGGCGCCATGGCCTTGTGCGCTTATGGCATCGAACGCGGCACCAACACCGTCGGCGACTTCGTGATGATCAATGCGATGATGATCCAGCTCTACACGCCCTTAAACTTCATGGGCATGGTGTACCGCGAGATCAAGCAGGCCATCATCGACATCGAGATCATGTTTTCACTTCTAGCGCGCAAGCCTGACATTACTGACAAACCCGGAGCGCCGCCGTTGCAGGTGCGCGCCGGCACGATCCGGTTCGAGAATGTTTCTTTCGCCTACGAACCAGCGCGGCCGATCCTTACCAATTTGAGCTTTGACGTCGCGGCCGGCCACACCGTCGCGATCGTCGGACCATCGGGCGCCGGTAAATCGACGATCTCACGGCTGCTGTTCCGGTTCTACGACATCACCGGCGGCCGCATCCTGGTCGACGATCAGGACATTCGCGAGGTCACGCAGACTTCGTTGCGCGCGGCCATAGGCATGGTGCCGCAGGATACGGTGCTCTTTAACGACACGATCCGCTACAATATTCGTTACGGACGCTGGGATGCGAGCGACGCCGATGTCGAGGAAGCAGCGCGCCAAGCCCAGATCGACGGTTTCATCAGCCGCGCGCCGAAAGGCTATGAGACCGAAGTCGGCGAGCGCGGCTTGAAGCTTTCCGGTGGCGAAAAGCAGCGCGTCGCCATCGCGCGCACGATCCTCAAGGGGCCGCCTATTTTACTGCTCGACGAAGCGACTTCGGCGCTCGACACTCACACCGAAAAAGATATTCAGGATGAGCTCGACCGCGTCGCCGAGAACCGCACGACGCTGGTGATTGCGCATCGGCTGTCAACGATCGTCAATGCCGATGAGATTTTGGTGCTCGATCGCGGCGCGATCATCGAACGCGGCACGCATCGCGAGCTGATCGCACATGGCGGACTTTACGCCAGCATGTGGAACCGGCAACGCGAAGCGCAGCTGGCCCGCGATATTCTGGCCGAAGTCGGCGATGACGGCGTGGCGCCCAATCGCAACCCGCCGCAATTGCCCGAGGCACCCGAGCCCCGGCCAGACCTCCTTCCGGCTGCGGACGCGGCCGAATGAGCACATCATTGCTGTCAGCATCGCTTTGCGCCGTTCGCAGCTGGCAAAAAGAAACTCCATAGACACACAAGCCCAATGTCCCTCACCGCCTCCATTCGTCAGCAACTGACGCCAATTCACCGCGAAGGCTATCCGTTCATCGGCGGCTTTGCCGTGGCGACCCTCGCCCTGTTCTGGTTATGGCCGCCGCTGGGTTGGCTCGGCGTGATCGCGACATTGTGGTGCGTTTATTTTTTTCGCGATCCGCCACGAGTGACTCCGATGCAGGACGGGATCGCGGTGGCGCCGGCGGACGGCCGCGTCTGTCAGGTCGTGAGCGTGGTGCCGCCGCGCGAGCTTGAACTCGGCGAACGGCCGCTGCCGCGCGTCTCGATTTTCATGAGCGTGTTTGACTGCCACATCAATCGCAGCCCGGTCGCGGGACGCATCGAGCGCATCGTCTATCGTGCCGGCAAATTCATCAGCGCCGATCTCGACAAGGCAAGTGAAGATAACGAGCGCAATGCATTCGTTATCGTCACTGGCACCGGCCAGCGGGTTGCCGTCGTTCAGATCGCCGGCTTGATCGCGCGCCGGATCGTTTGCTTCGCGCGCGAAGGTGACAGCCTTGGTGCCGGCCAGCGCATCGGCATGATCCGCTTCGGATCCCGCGTCGACGTTTACCTCCCCGAGGGGACGCGTGTGCTGGCCGGCGAAGGGCAAATCGCGATTGCCGGCGAGACGCTCATTGCCGATCTTGCGGCGGCCGCGGCGGACCCAACGTTTCAGCGCGGGTAATGGTCAGCGGAACACAGCCCGCGCATTGCCGTTTTCATGAAGCCCTCCGTTCTCGCCGGCCCGCGTCGCGCGCGCCATCTCCGGGCAAAAGCCGCTTGCAGGCGGCGAGAATCGACGCCACATGTACTGTTCAATGAGAATTAATCCATGAGCAAAATCAATGCGGTCTGCGTCTACTGCGGATCGAATGCAGGGACCGAGCCGATTTTCGGCGAAGCGGCCGGTCAATTTGGCAAAATTCTCGCCGAAAACGGCGTGCGCCTTGTCTATGGCGGCGGTTCGGTCGGCCTGATGGGCATACTCGCCGACGCCGTGCTGGCGAACGGCGGCAAGGCCACCGGAATTATCCCGGAATTTCTCACCCAACGCGAGCGGCCGCGCCAGCTCGGCCAGGAGCTGATCATCACGCGCGACATGCATGAGCGTAAAAGTACGATGTTCGATCGCGCCGATGCGTTTGTCGCCATGCCCGGCGGAATCGGCACGCTCGAAGAACTGGTCGAGCAATTGACCTGGGCCCAGCTTGGCCGCCATCGCAAGCCGATCCTGATCGCCAACATCAACGGCTATTGGGACCCATTGCTGACGCTCTTTGCCCATATGCGCGAGCGCGACTTTGTGCCGGACTCGCTTTCGATCAATTTTCTGGTGACCGAACGCGTCGAAGATATTTTGCCGGTTTTGCGGCACGCGGCACGCGGCCGCGCCGAAGCGGAAAAGGCAATGGCGATTCCGGTCGAGCGGCTGTGATCGGCTGCTGCCGTTACCGCACCATCCGGTACAGACGACACACGGGTCATTCCCGCGCAGACAAATTGTCCGCGTCGCGCAGGAACGTCACCGCTTCAATGCGGTTGCCATCCGGGTCGCGAACGAAGGCCGCGTAATAGCTGCCGTGATATTCCGTGCGCAGGCCGGGCGCACCATCGGAAGTGCCGCCGGCCTTAAGCGCCGCGGCATGAAAGTCCTCGACGGCCCGCGGATCGGTGGCGCGCAGGCAAACATGCACGCCGCTGTCCTCCGCGACACGAGCCATTGCCGCGCGCCGATTGATCCAGAATTCCGGATATTTCTTGCCGAAACCGACCGCGGCATTCGGCCATTCGCGCAATTTCCGCATCCCAAGCGGCGCCAGCAATGCGGCATAGAACGGCTCGGCCTTAGCCAGATCGCGCACCGCGACGGATACATGATCGATCATGCGGGCCCTCCAAAATTCGGAAAGCGCGCGGCGACAAAAACTCAGATCACGCCGGCGCGCCGGATTTCACGAGCTTGTAAACGATGGAATCCATCAGCGCCTGGAACGACGCGTCGATGATGTTGGCGGAGACGCCAACGGTTCGCCAATGCTCGCCGGTCTCATCGGTGCTCTCAATCAGGACCCGCGTAACGGCTTGCGTGCCGCCATTGAGGATACGGACGCGATAATCGGTCAATGTGAGTCCGGTGATGAAGCTTTGGTATTTGCCGAGGTCCTTGCGTAACGCGAGATCGAGCGCGTTCACGGGGCCGATGCCCTCGGCCACCGAGATCAGCTCTTCGTCGCCGACTTTGATCTTCACCACCGCCTGGCTCACGGTCACGCGCTCGCCTTTGGCATTGTTGCGCTGCTCGACATTGACGTCGAACTTTTCGACATCGAAATAATGCGGCACCTGGCCGAGCATGCGCCGCGCCAGAAGTTCGAACGACGCGTCGGCGGCCTCATAGGCATAGCCGACCGCTTCGCGCTCTTTCACTTCATCAAGGAGCCGCGTCACCCGGGGGTCGTCTTTGTCCAACGACAAGCCGATGCGTTCGAGCTCAGCAAGCACGTTAGAGCGGCCGGCTTGGTCGGACACGAGGAGCTTGCGCTTGTTGCCGACGCGCTCGGGCGCGACGTGCTCATAAGTCTTCGGCTCCTTGACGATGGCGGAAGCATGAATGCCGGCCTTCGTCGCGAACGCGCTCTCACCGACATAAGGCGCATGACGATCTGGCGCCCGGTTGAGGAGCTCGTCGAGCCCATGCGAGATGCGCACGATGCGGCCAAGCGCACCGTCGCTGACGTTGATCTCGAATTTGTCGGCATATTCCGGCTTGAGCTTCAGCGTCGGGATGATGGAGACGAGATTGGCATTGCCGCAGCGCTCACCGAGCCCGTTGAGCGTGCCTTGGATCTGCCGCGCTCCGGCGCGAATGGCGGCAAAACTGTTGGCGACGGCTTGTTCGGTGTCATTGTGAGCGTGAATACCGACGCGATCTCCGGGTATCACTTTACAGACCTCGCCGACGATGTCCTCGACTTCGTGCGGCAGCGCGCCGCCATTGGTGTCGCAGAGCACGACCCAGCGCGCCCCTTCGTCATACGCTGTTTTGGCGCAGGCCAGCGCATAGGTGGGGTTTGCTTTGTAGCCATCAAAAAAATGCTCGCAGTCGAGCAGGACTTCGCGCCCCTTTGCTTTCGCGGCGCGGACGCTGTCGCGAATGGAGGCGAGGTTTTCGTCCTCGGTCGTCTCCAGCGCGATCCGCACATGATAGTCCCAGCTTTTGGCGACGAAGCAGATCGCGTCCGCCTGCGCGTCCAACAGTGCCACCAGCCCAGGATCGTTGGAAGCCGACCGGCCTGGCCGCCGCGTCATGCCAAAGGCGGTGATGCGCGCGCGCATCGGCCGCCGCTCGGAAAAAAAGCTCGTGTCGATCGGATTAGCGCCCGGATAGCCGGCCTCGACGTAGTCGACGCCGAGCTCGTCGAGCATGCCGGCAATGGCAAGCTTGTCGGCCAGCGTAAAGTCGATGCCGTTGGTCTGCGCGCCATCGCGCAATGTCGTGTCGAACAAATAGAGCCGTTCCCGCGCCATAATACTAACCGCGATAGAGCCGATAGATCGTGTAAATCGATACGACGATTGCCGCAGCGATCACCGCGTATTTCAAGATCAAATAGTAGAGCCAGTGTCGTGGAAATGGGGTCTCCGGGCGTTTCATGATGGTCTCCCGCGGCCAACGAGGGGCTTAGTCATGGTCGTATTGGCGAGCCATTCACCGCCGAGCGACACAGTGTTGCGGCTTTGCGCTGAAAACCCCCGTTTCTCGAAAAAGCCGCGCGCTGCGTCACTGGCATCGACGATGATTTCCTTGCTGCCGCGCGCCGCGGCGAGCTTTTCCAGCGCATCGCACAGCATCGCTCCCGCGCCTTGTCCGGCGGCGGCTGGATGAACATAGAGCATATCGATGCGCCGATTGTCGGCAAGCACAGCAAAGCCGACAGCGGCACCGCCATAGGTCGCGACCAGCGTTAACTCGTGCGCGAGCTTGGCGCCGAACGCTTCCTCGTCGTCGGCCGCCGAAGCCCAGGACTCCTGCTGCGCCTCGGTGTAATCGTCCGCGGTCAATTCCTCGATCGCGGCGCGAAAGATATCGGCGAGCAACGGCACGTCGGTCGGCAGCATCGGGCGCATCGCCAGTTGCGGCAGCGGGCGGGGATTCATCGCGCGATCTCCCAGGTCGTGCCGTCTTTGCTGTCCTTCACGACCACGCCCATTTCGGCGAGTTCGTCGCGGAGGCGATCGGACTCCCGAAAATTCTTTGCTTGGCGCGCGGCATTACGCGCCGCGATTAGCGCCGTCACCTTGTTTTCGTCGATCGCGATCGACGCCGGCCGGAAGCCGGTCCATTGCACAGCCGCCTGCTGCAGCAATCCGATCAACTGGGCGCTGGCCTTGAGAGACCCACGGGCTCCTATGCTGCCCTTGGCCGCCTCGGTGCGCAGCTCATGCAGCGCAGCGATGGCTTTCGGTGTGTTCAAGTCATCCGCGAGAGCACCGATGACATCCGCGCACAAAATTCCGGGCGCCGCATCGGCAGTTAGTTCATACCAGTGATCGAGCGTCCGCTGGCTCTCGCGTAGCGCATTTGCAGTCCAATTGAGCGGTTGGCGATAATGCGTCAGCAGCATCGTCAGCCGGATCACTTCGCCCGGCCAATCCTTCAGCAAATCTCGGATCGTGACGAAGTTGCCGAGCGACTTCGCCATCTTCTCGCCTTCGACCTGAAGGAAGCCGTTGTGCACCCAGTAATTCGCCATGATTGGCGTATGAAAGGCGCAGCGCGACTGCGCGATTTCGTTTTCATGGTGCGGAAATACGAGATCGATGCCGCCGCCATGAATGTCGAATATTTCGCCGAGGTGCTTCCACGACATTGCCGAGCATTCGATATGCCAGCCGGGCCGGCCCGGTGTCTTGATGCCGGCAGGCGACGGCCACGCCGGTTCGCCGGGCTTCGAGGGCTTCCACAGCACGAAATCCATCGGCGCGCGCTTATACGGCGCCACCTCGACGCGTGCGCCGGCGATCATCTCGTCGAGCGAGCGTCGCGCCAATTTGCCGTAGTCCGGCATCGAAGCGACGCTAAACAGGACGTGATCCTGCTCGACATAGGCGTTCCCGGATTTGACCAGCCGCTCGATCAGCGTGCGCATCTGCGCGATGTGCTCGGTCGCGCGTGGCTCGACCGACGGCGCCAGGCAGCCGAGCGCGGCGACATCTTCGTGGAATTGCCGGTCGGTTATTTCCGTGACTTTCCGGATCGCCTCGTTCAACGGCAGTGCCGGATACTCCTCCGCGGCGCGCGCGTTGATCTTGTCGTCGACGTCGGTGATGTTGCGGACGTAAGTGACGTGCTCGGCGCGGTAGAGATGCCGTAACAGCCGGAACAGCACGTCGAAGACGATCACCGGCCGCGCATTGCCGATATGGGCGAAGTCGTAGACCGTCGGGCCGCAGACATACATCCGCACGTTTGACGGATCGAGCGGCGTGAAGATGCGCTTCTCGCGGGTCAGCGTATCGTAGAGCTTCAGCTCCATAAGTAATCAACCTGCGCGGCTGCGCGCCAGTCGTGGCGCTCACTGTAGTAGACACGTCCCCGGCCTGCTGGCCGGGCGTGTCTTGCGTCTCGAGGAAGAGAAAAAGACGGCCGCAGCCAGCGTTTGGCGCTAGCGAATAATCTCCCGGCAAATGCCGTAGACGTGCCGACCGTTCATGCCTCGCACAATGGTCGAGGCGGCACATCGCGTCAAGGTCCCCTCCTCGTACCGTGCCATCAAACTGTTTGGATCGCACCGCTTAAGGAAGACTTAACCCTCCTGCCGCATGCTCGATGGAAGTTCGGCAGGCCGCTTCAGCGCCGTCAGTCGATTGGGTTGCGTTCGGGGGTACGATGCGTTTGGTCGCTGTGGTCGCCGCTCTTTCGGCTTTGCTTCTTACTAGCGGCGCCAGCCGCGCCGACGCCGAAAAGAAAACCGAGAAACAGGCCGAGAGGCACATCTTCGTTATTGCCAACGATGCCGACGCTTACGGCGTCGACCGTTGCCTGGCGTCGAATGCCGCTTGCGGCACGACGGTGGCGAACGCCTATTGTCATTCGCACGAATACGCGCAGGCGCTTTCGTTCCGAAAAGTCGAGCCGGACAATATTGCCGGCGCGATTACGGCCAGCTGGTCCGACGACCGTTCATGCAGCGGCAGCCGCTGCGGCGAATTTGTCGCCATTGAGTGTTCACGCTGAGGCGGGCGAAAGCGCCAGCGGAACTTAGGCCGACCAAGCCCCCGTGCCTCGGCAGCGGCTAAGCTTTTCTCTCGACAACCCTGAATAGCGCGGCGCGATACCAACCTCGCGACGGGGAACATATTTCGTTTCTTGGCGCTGCCGAGCTATGCGCAGCGCGCGGCAGACGACGTTGCGCGGTTCCGCAACTTCGTTCATCTTCGCCCAATGAGCGCCCAGAACGCGATGCGCAGCGAAATCCGGACCAAGCCGAGCGTGGCGATGGACGGAGCGGCGCTAAAGCTCGAGCAATTCCTGCCATACCAGCTCAATGTCGTCGCGGCTCTGGTATCTGAGGCGCTGTCGCGGGTGTACGCCCGGCGCTATCGGATTGGCATCCCGGAATGGCGGGTTCTGGTCACGCTCGGCCAGTTCGGGGTGATGACCGGCAAAGCGATCGGCGCGCACACCCACATGCATAAGACCAAGGTATCGCGCGCGGTGGCGCTTCTGGAGAAGCGTAAGCTCCTCGCGCGGCGCATCAACCGTGCCGATATGCGGGAATCGTTTCTGTCGCTTACCGCCGCAGGGCGGGCCATCTACGAAGAACTGGCGCCGCACGCGCTCGATTTCGCCCGCCGTCTGATCGAGATTTTGACACCCGGCGACCGCGACGCGTTCCAGCGCGCTTTACAGCAGATCACCGATCGATCGGCACAACTCGTGGCCGAAGCGATCGCGCAGAACGGCGCCAAAAGCAACATAAGCGGCAACGCGAGGGACATGTGAAACTTTATTCCTTTTTCCGCTCTTCCGCGGCCTACCGCGTGCGCATTGCGCTCAATCTGAAGGGCATCAGCTACGAGACCGCGTCGGTTCATCTGGTCAAGGATGGCGGCCATAACAAATTGCCGGAATTTCGCGCGGTCAATCCGCAGATGCGCGTGCCGGTCCTGGTCACGCCGCGCGGCGACGTTCTGATCCAGTCGCTTGCCATCATCGAATATCTCGACGAAACACATCCTCAGCCCCCGCTTTTGCCAAAGGACGCGGTCGCACGTGCCCGCGTCCGCGCGCTCGCCGAGCTCATCGCCTGCGATATTCACCCGCTGAACAATACCAGCCCGCTGCGTTATCTGAAAAACACCATGGGCCAGGAGCAAAGCGCGATCGATGCCTGGTACCATCATTGGATAATCGCCGGCTTTGAAGCGCTGGAAGCGCTGATCACGCCTGGTCCCTATGCGTGCGGTGGCGAGGTCACGCTGGCCGATGTCTGCCTCGTGCCGCAGGTCAATAATGCCAGGCGGCTCAAAGTGCCGCTCGAGCGGTTTCCGAAAATAGTCGGCGTCGATCGCGCCTGCCTGGCGCTGTCCGCCTTCGATCGAGCGCGGCCGGAGAACCAGCCCGACGCCGAATGATATGCGGCAACATCCACACTTTAGTCACCATTGCGGCGCTTGATCCGCGCCGCCGAACGGGTTGGGGCGAGAATGATTTACCGGGTGAGCGGCTTCATTAAAGCCGGCCTGAAGGTCCGACGACGAACGATCCTGTTTGCGATCCTGTTTGCCGCCGTGACCGTTTTTGTGCCCGTCGTCGTATATGCACAGGGAATTTCCGCACCACCCGGGCTTGCTGCGCCAGCGCCGCCGCGCCAGCCGATTTCGAATCCGGGCGTGCCCAATCCGGCCCCCAACTCAAATCCTATTTGCGTACGGCTCGAAAGCCAGCTTACCGCCCTGACCCAAGGCTCCGTCGACCCGGTGCGCGCCGAACAGATCAAGCGCACCGAGGACGCCATTGCCAAACAGCAAGCCGATCTCGATCGCACCGTTGCGCAAGCCCACAAAGCCGGCTGCGCCGGCCAGGGATTTTTCGCGTTTTTCTCGGCGCTCTCCCCGCAATGCGGACCGATCACCTCGCAGATCCAACAGATGCGCGGCAATCTTGACCGCATGATCAGCGATCTCGAACAGCTCAAGAACGGCAATACCGGTCAGGAGGGACAGCGCCGCGCGCTGATCGGACAATTGGCGCAAAACAATTGCGGCGCTCAGTACACCGCCGCAGCAAATTCATGGGGTGGCCCGCAAGGCTTTTTCGACGCGCTGTTCGGCGGCGGCACGATCATCAATCCCGGCGGCGACGGCGCACCGTCCGGCACCTATCACACCGTCTGCGTACGCGCCTGCGACGGCTACTATTTCCCGATCTCATATTCCACCGTGCCGAGTCGCTTCGCCGACGACGCGCGCACCTGTCAGCGCTTGTGTCCGGCTGCCGAGGCGGAATTGTATTCGTTCCGCAATCCCGGCGAGGACATGGAACAAGCGATTTCCGTCAGCGGTCAGGCGTACACGGCGCTGCCGAACGCCTTCCGCTATCGCAAAGAGATCATCGTCGGCTGTTCCTGTCGGCGACCGGGCCAGAGCTGGGCCGACGCGCTCAAGAATGCCGACGATTCGAGCACGTTGGAAAGCGGCGACATCGTCGTGACCGATCAGAACGCCAAAGCGCTGTCGCAGCCCAAACCGTCCGGCAAGCCGGCGGCTTCGACGCCGCAGGCCAGCGCCGGAGCCAATTCAGCCACGGCGACGACTGCGAGCCCTGCTGCAACGACAAGCTCCGCGGGTAGCGATAGCGGCAAGCGCACGGTGCGCACTGTGGGCCCGCCCTTCCTGTCGTCGCAATCATCGTCGCAGAGCGCGCCGCAATCCCAGTAACGATCCTGCAGTCAGGTTGCAAATTCCGCGCATTCCCGCGCCAGCGGGAGGACGAGCGGGCGGGCACCAACTAGAAATCCGAGGCGCCGGCTTTGGCCATGGCCGCGCTCTTGGTCGCCGCGTCATCGGCTTCAGGCAGTGGCGTACCCGGATCGTGGAACCGATTGACGATGGGATAGCGGCGATCGCGGCCAAAATTTTTCAGCGTCACTTTCACGCCGGGCGCAGCCTGCCGGCGCTTGTATTCGGCAAGGTAGAGCATGCGCTCGATCTTCATCACGATTTCCCGGTCGAAGCCCGCGGCGATGATGCTGGCGGTGGATTCCTCGCGCTCGACCAGCCGTTCGAGGATTCGATCGAGCACGTCGTAGGGCGGCAAGGTGTCCTGATCGGTCTGATTTTCGCGAAGCTCCGCGCTCGGCGCGCGCGTGAGCACATTTTGCGGGATGACTTCGCCGGCGGGCCCGCGCGCATCGGCCGGCTTCCAGCTGTTGCGCAGCTGCGCTAAGCGATAGACCTCGGTTTTGTACAGATCCTTGATCGGATTGAATCCGCCGTTCATGTCGCCGTAGAGCGTAGCGTAGCCGACCGACATTTCCGATTTGTTGCCGGTAGTCACCACCATCAGGCTGAATTTGTTCGAAACCGCCATCAAAATCGTGCCGCGGGCGCGCGCTTGCAGATTTTCCTCGGTGACGTCGCGCGGCGAGCCGGCAAACACCGCGGTGAGCGAAGCTTCCAGTCCGCGCACGGCGCTTTCGATCGGCACGACATCATAACGCACGCCGAGCGCACGCGCGATCGCCGCGGCATCGTCGAGCGATTCCTGCGCGGTGTAGCGAAACGGCAGCATCAGGCAGCGGACGCGTTCGCGGCCCAGCGCATCGGTTGCCATGGCCGCGCACAGCGCCGAATCGATGCCGCCGGAAAGCCCGATGACGACGCCTTTGAACCGATTCTTGTCCACGTAATCGCGCAATCCCAACACGCAGGCGGTGTAATCGGCCCGGTCGGGATCATCGGGGGGCGCGATGGGTCCCTGCACGCAGCGCCAAACGCCGGCGCTGCGCGACCAGTGCGTGGTGACGACCATTTCCCGAAACGCCGGCAACTGAAGCGCGACCGAGCGGTCGGCATTGAGCGCAAACGACGCGCCGTCGAACACCAATTCGTCCTGACCGCCGATTTGATTGACGTAAATCAGCGGCAGTCCGGACTCGGCGACCGACTGCACGCTGACATTGAGCCGGACCTCGGCCTTGTCGCGCCAATATGGCGAGCCATTCGGCACAATGAGAAGCTCGGCGCCGGTCTCGGTAAGACATTCGACGACATTCTCGTAGTCGCCCCAATCGGTCCACGTGTCCTCGCAGACCGGAACGCCGAGCCGCACGCCGCGATGACTGATCGGGCCCGGGAGCGGACCTGGGACAAAGACCCGCTTCTCGTCGAACACGCCGTAATTCGGCAGATTGACTTTGAAGCGGAGCGCCGCGACGCGCCCGCCGGCAAGCAACGCATAGGCATTATAAAGTTTGCCGTCCTCGACCCAGGGCGTGCCGATTAGCACGGCCGGTCCGCCGTCGGCGGTGTCGCGGGCGAGCGCCTCGACAGCCGAGCGGCAAGCGGCCTGAAAGGCCGGCTTGAGCACAAGGTCTTCCGGCGGATAGCCGGCAATGAACAGTTCGGAAAACGCGATCAGATCGGCGCCATCGCGCGCCGCCTGCTGGCGCGCTTTACGTGCACATTCCAGATTACCGGAAATGTCGCCGACCGTGGGATTAAGCTGCGCCACGGCAATAGCGAGACGATCGGCAGAACGCTCATTCATGGCCAAGCTTTAACGCCAGAGCGCCCGGTCCGGCAACCGGGGAGCTGCGCCGCAACGCCTTGACGTAAACGAGCGGAAAGGCGCCTTGGTTCAAAGCGCGGCCACGGCCGGGAACGGCTTGGCCTTGGCTTGCCGTTCCGATTTCAACAAATCGGCGAGCAGGAACGCGAGATCGAGCGACTGCTCCGCATTAAGCCGCGGATCGCAGACGGTGTGATAGCGGTCGTTGAGATCCTCCTCGCTGATCGCGCGCGCGCCGCCGGTGCATTCGGTCACGTTCTGCCCAGTCATTTCCAGATGCACGCCGCCGGCGATCGTGCCTTCGGCAGCATGAACTTGAAAAAATGTCCGCACTTCCTTGAGAATCTGATCGAATGGGCGCGTTTTATAGCCGCTGACCGAGGCGATGGTATTGCCGTGCATCGGATCGCACGACCAAACCACATTGCGGCCTTCGCGTTTGACGGTGCGCACGAGTGGCGGCAATAGCTCGGCGACCTTGTCGGCGCCGACGCGGCAAATCAGCGTCAGGCGCCCGGGCTCGTTGTCGGGATCGAGAATGTCGATGAGCCGCAACAGCTCGTCCGGCTTCTGAGTGGGGCCGGTCTTGAGCCCGAGCGGATTCTTGATGCCGCGGCAATACTCGACATGGGCATGGTCGGGCTGGCGGGTGCGGTCGCCGATCCACACCATGTGGCCCGACGTGCAGTACCAGTCGCCGGTCGTTGAATCGACGCGGGTGAAGGCTTGCTCGTAGCCCAAGAGCAGCGCCTCATGACTGGTGAAGAAATCCGTCGTGCGCAATTCGGTGTGCATGCTCGGATCGACGCCGCAGGCGCGCATGAATCCGAGCGCCTCGGTGATGTGATTGGCGAGCTCCTGATAACGCTTGGATTGCGGGCTGTCTTTGACGAACGACAGCATCCATTGATGCGCGTTCGCCAGATTGGCGTAACCGCCGGTGGCAAAAGCGCGCAGCAAATTCAGCGTCGCCGCGGATTGCCGATAGGCTTCCAGCTGCCGCCGCGGATCCGG
Source organism: uncultured Alphaproteobacteria bacterium (assembly GCA_963816295.1). Classification (GTDB taxonomy): domain Bacteria; phylum Pseudomonadota; class Alphaproteobacteria; order Rhizobiales; family Xanthobacteraceae; genus BOG-931. The sequence continues at coordinate 120,038 of CAWFJS010000007.1, forward strand.
CGTGCGCGCTTCCGCAGTGAAGTCGGTACCGTTGATAATGTCGCCGCGATAGACCGGAAGCTCGACCTTGCCGCGCTTTTCGGTTGGCGATGTGCGCGGCTTGGCGAACTGGCCGGCGATGCGGCCTACTTTCACCACCGGCGAAGCAGCCGCATAAGTTAGAACCACCGCCATTTGCAAGAACAGACGGAAAAAGTCGCGGATATTGTTGGCGCCATGCTCGGCGAAGCTTTCCGCGCAATCGCCGCCTTGCAGCAGGAAAGCGTCGCCGGCCGCCACCTGCGCCAGCGCCTTCTTGAGACTGCGCGCTTCGCCGGCAAAGACCAGCGGCGGAAACGTCGCAAGCTGCGCCTCGACATCGCCGAGCGCTTTGGCGTCGGCATAATCCGGCATCTGCACGATCGGCTTCTCCCGCCAGGAATCCGGGCTCCACCGCGCCGCATTCAACCGCCTGGACATAATTCGCGTCTCCGCATCCGCGCTGTTTGTAGCGACCGCCAATCGGCCCAAAAAGCCGTCCGGCCGCGAAATTGTTGCCTGCTCGATTGCCGGCTTAAGGCCCAATGGCCGCAGCCGGCGTCCTTATACACGGGCATGCGCGGCGACGACAGCCTGTCTTACCGCCCGTTTCTTAACTATTCCGCCGCCACTCGGGCAAAGCTTGCGAAGCGCTTGCGCATCGTGACCAGCTCTTCAGCGGCGGTCGGATGCAGGGCTATCGTCGCGTCGAAGTCGGCTTTCTTGGCGCCCATCTTGACCGCAATCGCGGCAATTTGAGCGATTTCGGCCGCGCCTTCACCGACGACGTGACAGCCAACGACACGATCGGAAAGCCCGTCGACCACCAGCTTCATCAAGACACTCGTATCGCGGCCCGACAACGTCGCCTTCAGCGGCTTAAACATGGCCTTGTAAATATCGGTTTGCGCAAGCCGGTCGCGCGCCTGCGCCTCTGTCAGTCCGACCGTGCCAATTTCCGGTTCGGAGAACACCGCAGTCGGCACATTGATGTGATCGACTGCGGTCGGCTTGCCGCCGAACACGGTGTCGGCGAATGCATGGCCCTCGCGGATTGCGACCGGCGTGAGATTGATGCGGTTGGTTACGTCGCCCACGGCATAGATATTCGCCACCGTAGTGCGCGAGTATTCGTCCACCGCGATGCCGCCGTTCTTGGCGATCTCCACGCCGGATTCCTTAAGGCCCATCTTCGCTATGTTCGGCGCGCGCCCGACCGCGAACATGACCTGATCAGCCGGAATTTGATTGCCGCTTGTCAGTCGCACCAAGAAGTGTCCACCGGCATCTTCAACGGCTTCGACTTTGCAGCCGGTAACCACGCGGATGCCGCGAGCCTCCATTTCGACGCGGAGGTGATGGCGGACGTCGTCGTCGAAACCGCGCAAAATGTTTTCACCGCGATAAACCAGCGTCACATGCGAGCCGAGCCCGGCGAAGATTCCGGCGAACTCGACCGCGATGTAGCCGCCGCCCTGAACCACGACACGGCGCGGAAAGTTGGGCAGATGGAACGCCTCGTTCGAAGAAATGACATGTTCGATGCCGGAAATCGGATCACCGTAGCTCGGCGTCGCGCCGGTGGCGATCAGGACATAGCGGGCGCGCACCCGCGGAGCCGGTCGCCAATTGCACAGTGTGCGGATCGAGGAGTGTGGCGCGGCATTTGACGACTTTAACGCCCGCTTTGGCCAAAGTGGCGCCGTAAGCGGCTTCAAGCCGGGCAATCTCGCGATCCTTGTTGGCGATCAACGTCGTCCAGTCGAACGATGCATGCGGCACCGTCCAGCCGAAACCCGCGGCATCTTCGAACTCTCCATGAAAGCGCGAGGCGTAGACCAGAAGCTTCTTGGGCACGCAGCCGCGGATCACGCAGGTACCGCCGAGCCGGTATTCCTCGGCGACCATGACGCTCGCCCCGTGCTCGGCGGCAACACGCGCGGCGCGGACGCCGCCCGATCCGCCTCCGATCACGAAAAGATCGACGTCATGCTCGGCCATATCACATGTCGTGTCCGCGCTTCTTCATCTCGGCGCGCATTTTACCCATGACCTCCTCGGAAAGCTTATCCGCCCAATTGCCGGCCATCGTCATACTTTCGTCCGCGGTTTTTGGTTCTTCGGTAATGACCTTCTGGCCGAGCGGCGACTGATAGAATGCCAAAATCTGCTTCAGCTCCGGTTCGGTGAAATGGCTCGCATAGATACGGGCTGCATCATTCATAAGCTCACCGGACCGGACGCTGTATTGTTTGATCAAGTTATCGGCGACTTCGTTCAGATCCTTGCCCCACATGAAGTTCGTCTGCATGAGAAAGTCGCGGGTTTTTACCACCACGCCGCGAATGAGCGGGTCAAAGATGTTATCGGCGTGTTTGGTTTCAAGAATTTGCTTGGCCAGTAGAACGGCGGCCTGCGACGGCTGGTGGGCCGCATTCGGCGCCGCGCCTTGCGCACTGGCCCGACCGGCTGTGCCAGCGAGTGCGAAAGCGATCAGGGCCGCCATTGCGTAACGCATCAACGCGCTGCGCGCGCGAAGCGCGGGCCCAAAGCCGTGATGGCTGCGAGAACGGACGATCATGGGTGCCCTTTCCTTTCGTGCTTTCAATCAGGGCCGCTCGACAAGGCGCACCCCGTTTCGACCGGCCAAGATAGCAGTTTGCGCCAAGCCGATGAACAAGCCGTGCTCCATCACACCGGGCACGGCGGCGAGACTGCGCGCCAGCGCCGGCGGGTCGGCGATGCGGCCCAATTGCGCATCGAGGAGCCAGTGCCCGCCATCCGTGACAAAAGCGTGGCCGTTGCGCATCGCGCCGTAACTGGGCCGGTCCGGCACTGCCCGCGCGCGCCGCTGCGGCCTCGACCGCCCGGCGCGTCGCCGCCGCGCCGAATGGCGTAATTTCGATCGGCAGTGGAAAACGCCCAAGCACATCGACCCATTTGCTCTCGTCGGCAATGACGATCATACGCGCCGATGCTGCGGCGACGATCTTTTCACGCAACAGTGCGCCGCCGCCGCCTTTGATCAAGGTCAGATCCGGGCCGATCTCGTCGGCGCCGTCTACGGTGAGATCGAGTTCGGGAACATCGTCGAGCGTGGCCAGCGCGATGCCCAATCGCGCGGCTTGCGCGCGCGTTGCCTCGGAAGTCGGCACCGCAATCACGTCAAGTCCCGCGCGGACCCGTTCGGCCAAGAGCTCGACAAAATGCTGGGCCGTCGAGCCGGTGCCGAGGCCCAGCCGCATGCCGGAGCGCACGAAATCGATGGCCCGGGTGGCGGCGGACCGTTTGTAGGAATCGGCGGTCATGACAGGCTGTGTATCCGGCTTATGGCGGCGATCCTAGTGCCGCGGGCAATCCTGGTGCCACGAACGTAGTTTTGCTCTCGAACCGGCGCAAACACTGGTATCAATACGAAATCATGCGCACCATCGTCTTCGATCTCGACGGCACGCTGGTCGATACCGCGCCCGATCTGATTTCGACGCTCAATTTCGTCCTCGGCGGCGAAGGCCTGCCGCCGGTTGCCTACGATGATGCGCGGCGAATGATCGGCGGTGGCGCACGCCGCATGATCGAGCGCGCCTTGATCGCCGAAGGCCGAAACGTAGCGGGCGCCGAGCTCGATCGCATGTTTCGGATCTTCATCGACCATTATGGCGCGCATATTGCCGACCGCTCGCGCCCGTTCCCGCACCTCGAGAGCGTGCTCCAGCGGTTCGCCGATGAAGGATTCCGGCTCGCGGTCTGCACCAACAAGCTGGAATGGCTTTCGGTGCGCCTGCTCGATACTTTGAATCTCAGCCGCTATTTCGCAGCGATCTGCGGCCAGGACACGTTCGGCATACAGAAGCCGGATCCACAAATGTTGCGGCTGACCATCCGCTGCGCCGGCGGCGAAGTGCAGCGTGCGATCATGATCGGCAATTCCACGACCGATGTGCGTACCGCGCGCGCGGCCAATGTGCCGGTGATCGCCGTCGATTTCGGCTACAGCGAGGTGGCGCCGGTGGCGCTCAATGCCGACCGCCTGATCAGCTCGTTCACCGAACTGCCGCATGCAATCGCGGCCGTCGGGACGGAAGCGGCGGCCGCCGCGCCGCTCGCGAGCGGCAATCCGGCCTAGCTCTTGGCGGCAGCCAAGGCCAACATCCTGGACCGTCAGGGCTTTATCCGGCACACTGCACGCATTATCTGAGCGGGCATGACGGCAGATCCGCGAAACCTGCAAAACCCGATGCAAGACAGCGTGGAAACAGCGTTGGAAGCTCGCGAAATCGGCGGCGGAGCCGATCGGCGGCAGCTTATCGATCCGTTCGGCCGCGCCATTTCCTATCTGCGCGTCTCGGTGACGGACCGGTGCGATTTCCGCTGCGTCTATTGCATGGCGGAAAACATGTCGTTTCTGCCCAAGTCGGAAATCCTGAGCCTGGAAGAACTTGACCGCCTGTGCTCGGCCTTTATTGCCCGCGGCGTGCGCAAGCTTCGCCTCACCGGCGGCGAGCCCTTGGTCCGGCGCGGCATCATGACGCTCGTGGATTCGCTGTCGCGACACCTGCGTTCCGGTCAGCTCGATGAACTGACGCTCACCACCAATGGCTCGCAGCTGGAAAAATATGCGCGCGATCTGCGCGCCGCCGGCATCCGCCGGATCAACGTCTCGCTCGACACGCTCGATGCCGAAAAGTTTCGCGCCATCACGCGCTGGGGCTCGCTGGACAAGGTGCTCGCCGGGATCGACGCGGCACAGTCCGCCGGCCTCAAGATCAAGATCAACGCCGTGGCGCTCAAGAACGTCAACGAAGATGAATTTCCACGACTGCTGGAATGGGCCCACGGCCGCGGCATGGATTTGACGCTGATCGAAGTGATGCCGCTCGGCGAAATCGGCGAAGGCCGGCTCGATCAATATCTGCCGCTGTCGCTGGTGCGCGCGCGGCTGGCCGAGCGTTATCGGCTCGACGAGATCGATTTTCGGACCGGCGGGCCGGCGCGCTATGTGCGCGTTGCGGAAACCGGCGGCCGGCTCGGTTTCATTACTCCGCTCACCCATAATTTCTGCGAATCCTGCAATCGCGTGCGGGTGACCTGCACCGGCACACTCTATATGTGTCTCGGCCAGGAAGACGCGGCCGATCTGCGCAAACCATTGCGCGCCTCGGAGGCCAACGACCTGCTCTTTGCCGCGATCGACGAGGCGATCGGGCGCAAGCCCAAGGGCCACGATTTCATTATCGATCGCCGCCACCAGCGCCCTGCCGTTGCCCGCCATATGAGCGTGACCGGCGGCTGAAGCGAGCGCCATCGTTCTCGCGGCGCTGCTGCATCCCTCCCTGCGCTAGCGGGGAGGGGGGACCGCACGAAGTGTGGTGGGAGGGGCGCGGCCAGTCCCGCGATGCAAAGCGCCGACGCATTGTTCAACCTCAGACGCCCCCTCCACCACCCTACGCTCGCTCGCGCTAGCTACGGCACAGCCGACGCTTCGCGTCGGCGTACTCTTTAAATCTACGGCGGCCGAAGGCCGCCTTGCCCCTCCCCCGCTTCGCGGGGCGGATGAGTTCAATCGTTCTCGCGGCGCGTCTGAGTGCCCGAGCTATGGCAAGCCACGGTCACGTAAGCGCGAAGACGGAGCGCGAAGAGCGACAGGTGGTTCCACCGCGGCTCTTGCTTAGGCGACCGAACGCCACCGCTCAGCTTCAGTCCGCGCTACCTGGGATGAGGCCGCCGTCGGGTTTTCCCCTTAGCTTGCCAGTCTCAGTCTCAGTACAGCGATGCTTCTCGCAGACCGGTCGTAGTGCCGGTCGGGCGGGTAATCGAAGCCGCCCGGGAGAGCGGGTTGCAAATCCGCCCGCGGGCACCGCACTCGCCCGCGCAGCCTGGAATGCCTCCAGACCGCGACCGAATCACTGGGCGAGATTCGGAGCGAATGTGACTGAAAAGGGGACAAATGTCAATAATTCGGTGACAATCTTTTTCGCGGCCTGCCTCAAAGAGGCCGCAGATGGCCGCGATGCTGCGCGCTGCCTTTCCACGGGGGATGAGGCGGGGGATGACGTTCGGCGCGGAACGCCGCAATACCTATCGCGGATACGACCATCGACGTTTACCACCCAATGCGCTGCCGCAGCGGGTGCTAGGCGGCACGGCGGCCGTATGCGTCGCCGCGTTATGTGCCTGGACAGTTTGCGGTTTCATCGATCCCGGTGCGGGCCCCGATGCGGATCGAACTGACGATGCCGTCAGAGCCGACATCGCTGCCGGTCGTGGCGACAGGCTCGCGATGGTCAGCAGGCGCGGCGACAAACTTGCAGTGGCAAAGCCGGATTCGCCGTGGTCCTATTATGCCTTGCTGTTCGATCCCCACCTGTCCTCCGCGGCATCGGAAAGGTTTGCGGATGACGGCTCGCTTCAAAGCAACATTCGCCCGGCAGCGCTGACCTTATCGGTGCCGTTGCCGGCGGCAAACCCAATCACGGCGCTTGCGCCAGCGCGCAGCGATCGCGCGTTAAAGAGTGTGGCGTCGCTCGGGCCACAGCCAGGCGCCGTGCCGACGCGCACTGCCGCGCCGCGGGTGGCGGCCGCGGAGAGCGCCCCGGATAGACCGGGCTTTTTTAGGAGCATTTTCGAGAAACTCTTCGGCAAGCCTGCTCCGACCACGCTCGCCTATGCGGCGACCGACGATGCCGGCCTGAGCGCCACCAATCGCAGCATCGGCGGCCGCTACGATCGCTTCACCGCGGTGTACGATATTTCGGCGCATATCGTTTACATGCCGGATGGCACCCGGCTCGAAGCACATTCAGGGCTTGGCAGCCGGCTCGACGATCCGCGTTATCCGGACGAGAAAATGCATGGCGTCACGCCGCCCAACGTTTACGACCTCGCCCTGCGCGAAGCGCCGTTCCACGGCGTGCGCGCGCTGCGAATGATTCCCGAGGACGAAGCAAAAACCTTTGGTCGCAGCGGTCTTCTGGCTCACACCTACATGCTCGGGCCAAACGGCGATTCGAACGGCTGCGTGTCGTTTAAAAACTACGATGCGTTCTTGCAGGCCTATCTCAATCACGAAATCAGGCGGCTGGTCGTGGTCGCGCGCCTGGATTGAGGCTCTCTCCAGTCGCCGCTAGCACTGGCCACTGGCCGCCAACCGTAAAGCGAATGGCTTGGCGGTGATTTAAAGCCAATTCTTTTCAATTGACCCGCCACATTCTGCCCGCGATCCGTCCCTACACGGCGCTCCGGGCCGAAACGGGTTTTCACGAGGGAAGTCGATGGCAACTTTATTCCGGCACATGACGCGGGCGGCGTATTGCCTTGCTCTATCCGCCGTCGCGCTGACCTTGCTGGCAGGCGCGCCTTGCGCTCTCGCGCAGAGTGCTGCGCCGGCGCCTTCGCAGGACAAAGCCAGCGCCACGAATCCCGGTGACGGCAAAGTCGCGGCACAGACGCCCGATTCGCGGATCAATTCGGCGGAAGTGGCCAAACGCGTCGACCAAGAATTGGGCATCGATTTGCAGGCCACGACAGCCGACTGGCAGCGACAACTGGATCTGCTGGAGAAGGAACTCAGCCACCCGCGCTTGCGCTATTCGGAGCTCAATGAGTTTCGCGATCGCCTGCAGCGCGTGCGTTCGGAAGCTGCCGATCTCTGGAATAAGCTGCAGCCGCGGCTGCAGGCCGATAAAGCGCAGATGGATCTGTTTGATCCTGCTCCGGCCGCGGGTCAGCCCGCCGAGCCGGAGCAAACCGCGCTCGCCCGCGCCGAACTCAATTATCATTCAAGCCTGCTGTCCGGAGGACAAACAGCAGTCAATTCGACCAATCTGCGGATCGAGAACCTGCTGAACGCGATTCAAGATGTCCGCCGCAAGAATTTTTCTTCCGTCCTGTTTCAACCGATCCCCGGCGTTTACGCCTATGAGACTTGGGCAAACCTGCCGGAACATGTGCCGGCGGCGGCGCGCAAAATCCGCGACTTGATCGCGGACTGGTGGCAAAACGTTCCGGATCGGCGCGAAATTGGATACATCGCGATCGAAGCCTTGCTGCTGTCATTGCTGCTCGGCGCCGCATGCCGGCGAGGCATTCGCCGAACGCGGCGCTCCGAAGAAACCGCCGACCCACCGCCATTCTGGCGCCGCGCCTCGGCGGCGGCCGCATTGGTGGTCTTCCGTGCGCTGCCGGTCGTCATGCCGATCGTCTTCCTGTACGGCATGATTGCCAGCACGCAAAACTTGCCGGAGCGCATCGACTGGTTGTTCTATTTCACGGCGCAGTCGCTCGTGATCGTCTTTACGGTTTGGGCGCTCGCCGGCGCGGTATTTTCGCCGAGCGCGCCGCACTGGCGGCTGGTTCCGACCTCGGACGCGGCGGCGGCGCGCTTGCACAGCCTGTTCATGCTGCTCGCCGTCGTTTATAGCCTGACCACGTTTCTTTATGTTGCCACCCGTCTCATCCAAGCGCCATTTGCGCTGACCATCGCGATTGCGCTTCCCTCCAGTCTGCTCATGGCCGGGCTCGTCGTTGCCCTTCTGCGCACGCCGCTAGGCGCGGCGAGCGCCGCCGCGCCGCCGCGGCTGTTCAAACTTGTCCGCACGATTGTGTGGACCATTGTCGGCGCGATTGTCGTCAGCGCGGTCGGCGGCTATCTGCCGCTGGCGCGCTTTCTGGCGCAGCAACTGGTCGTCACCGGATCGATCCTCGCCCTCATCTATCTTCTGCTGTTGTGGGTGGACGGTTTCGCGCAAGGCTTGAGCGACGACGGCACGATTGTCGGCGGATGGCTCAAGCGCAGCGCCGCATTGGAGCGGGCGCGGCGCGAACAACTCGCTCTGCCGATCAGCCTGTTCTTGAAATTCGCAGTGCTGGTGCTCTCGGTGCCGCTGATCATGCTGCAATGGGGCTATACCGGGCCGGACATTCGCGAATGGTATTGGCAGCTGTTTTTCGGTCTGCGCATCGGCAACACCGAGGTTACCTTCGGCGCGCTGTTGGCTTCGATACTGGTGTTTGGGGTCGGCTACGCGGCGGCTCGGCTGTTTCAGGGCTGGCTTGACGCGCGGGTTCTGCTGCCGGCTGGCATTTCCGGCGGGGTGCGAAACTCGATCCGCACCGGGATTGGTTATGTCGGCATTGTGATTGCCGCGCTGACGGCATTCTCTTATGCCGGCTTCAGCCTATCCAACATTGCGATCATCGCCGGCGCACTATCCGTCGGCATCGGTTTCGGCCTGCAGAATCTCGTCAACAATTTCGTCTCCGGTCTTATTTTGCTCGCCGAACGGCCGATCAGGGTCGGCGACCTGGTGGTCGTCGGCGGCGAGGAAGGCTATGTGCGCAAGATCAGCGTGCGCTCGACCGAATTGGAAACGTTCGACCGCGCGCATGTTCTTATTCCAAATTCTTATTTCGTTTCGGAGAAGGTGAAGAACTGGACATTCCGCAACAATGTCCGGCGCATCGCAATTCCGATCGGCGTCGCCTATGGCAGCGACCCGCGTCAGGTCCAAGCCGTCCTGCTCAAGGTGGCGGCGGACAATCCGGACGTGCTCAAAACACCGGAACCGGCGGTCACCCTGGACGAATTCGCCCCCGCAAGCGTGAATTTTACGCTTTACGCTTTCATCGCCGATATCACCAAAACCGGAAGCGTTCGCACGGAGCTGGCGATGGCGATCCTTACGGCGTTCGCGGAAGCAGGCATCGTGATTCCGTTTGGCCAGACCGACGTCACCATTCGCAAAATGGATTGGCTGCGTGACATCGTTGCGGAATATGCCTCGCCGGCCAATGCGCCACATGCCGGAAATGGCAGCCGGACACTTTCACATTTTGCGGCGAAGTAACCTCGCGGATCCCGCAAGCCGCGTTCTCATTCGATCACCTCGTCGGCAATCGCCAACACGCCCGGGGGAATGGTCAGACTGAGCGCCTTTGCAGTCTTGAGATTGATGACCAGATCAAATTTGGCCGCTTGCAGGACAGGAAGATCATCGGGTTTTTCTCCCTTGAGGACTCGTCCGGTGTAAACGCCAGCTTGGCGGTAGGAATCAACCAAGCTCGTGCCGTAGCTGATTAAGCCGCCCACCTTGGCAAACTCGCGATACTGGTAGATCGCGGGCAAATTCTGCTGCGCGGCCAATCTGACGACTTGTTCGGCACGCCGGCGCAAGAACTCCCCGGTACCCACCAACAGGCCGCGTGCTCCGACCTGGGATATATTCGCAAACGCTTTATCAATTTCATCTTCATTGCTGGCCTTGACGATGTGGATTTGCAGGTCAAGGTCACGCGCCGCCTCGTTCATGTCCGCGACCTGCGCCTCGGCTCTCGGATCTGCCTGATCGACCAGCAAGCCCACCAGCTTGGCTGCGGGTATTAATTCATGGAGCAGGCCCAGCCGCTTTGAGATCAACTCAGAGCTTAATTGAGTTACCCCGGTGACGTTGTCGCCCGGATGGTTGAGGCTTTTCACCAAGCCAAGTCTGATTGGGTCACCTGCGGTTTCGAACACGATTGGAATCGTGGTCCCGGTGTTTTTGGCAGCCAGCGCCCCGGGGGTCGTGGTCGCCGCGATAACGGTGACCTGCCGGTGGACGAGATCCGCCGCGAGGCTCGGAAGTCGGTCAAAATGGCCATCGGCCCAGCGGTATTCGACGGTGACGTTCTGGCCCTCGGTGTAGCCAGCTTCCTTCAATCCTGCGCGGAATGCGGCCTGAAGGAACGCGCTCGCATCGCCCTTTCCAACGTTAAGGAATCCGACCACCGGCTTGGCCGGCTGTTGCGCGCGCGCCGCCAGCGGACAAAGTGCCGTAGCGCCCACAATTCCGATAAATTCGCGTCGCCGCATGTGCCGCCCCCGGCTCCGAGACGCTTGGACGCTCTCAGCTTAGCATGATGGCAATCATGAAGTGTGTGACATAAAGCACCGCGAGCTTGGCGCCATGAATCTCGCGGCCATGAGCGCTGATACGGCCGCTGTCAGTTGCGCTCTGCCACTCTCTCCAGAACGTCCGGATTGACGACATTGATCGGCCGGCCGGCCGCGAACGCAACAATCTGGTCAAAGATGTCGATGAATTGCGTTTCGTATTCCTCGCGCGTCACATAGCCGATATGCGGCGTCGCGACGACTTTGTCGAACCGCAACAGCGGCAAATCCGGATCGCGCACCGGCTCGTCTTCGAAGACATCGACCGCGGCATAACCAGGCCGGCCGGCGCGAAGCGCTGCCACCAGGGCGCCGGGCTCGATCAGCGGCGCGCGACTGGTGTTGACCAGCATGGCGTCCGGTTTCATCCGCGCCAGATCCTCGGCCTTGATGATGTGGCGCGTCGCCGGCACCAACCGCACGTGAAGCGTGACGACATCACAAGACTCAAAGAATTCCGCCTTGCTGCGCGCCGCCGCGTGGCCATCCGAACGCGCGCGAACAAGCGAGGCATCGCGTGCGCACACCATGATGTTCATGCCGAACGCCTTGCCATAGCCCGCGACCGTCGCCGCGATACGGCCATAACCAAAAACGCCGAGGGTTTTACCGCGCAAGGTGGTGCCGACGCCGATCTGCCACTTGCCGGCCTTGAGCGCCGCCATCTGTTGCGGCAATTGACGCGCCGCCGCGAGAATGAGCGCCCAGGTCAGCTCGGCGGCGGCGTAACACGGAGTGCCCGCGTGTTGGCTCGACGACACGACAACGCCGCGGCGCGTGCAGGCTTCAATATCGATATGCGGATAGACGCTGCGCTGGCTGATGAGCTTAAGCCTGGGCAGCCGTTCAAGCAGATCGGCCTGGATTTTTGTGCGCTCGCGAATGAGCACCAGGCATTCGGTGTCCTTCAAGCGTGCCGCCAGCGCGGCGGTTTCCTGAACATGATCGTTCCAGATCTCAACCTCGTGTCCTTTTAGTTTCTGGAAAGAAGGCAGAGTACGTAGCGTGTCAAAATAATCATCGAGGATCGAGATCTTCATGAGCCGCCCTTTGCGCCGGCAAGGACCAAAAGATTCCGGCACGTTCCACGCCGTATCTCTACACGTTACCGGGGGATTGGTGTAGTCTTGCTCCATGATGAAGCTCAGCCGCAAAACATTCTTGCGTTTAGTTGCCGGCGCGTTGCCGATCCTGAGTTGGAGCGCGCTCACTCGGAGCGCAGCCGCGCTCGATTACCCCACCCGTCCGGTTCACATTATTGTCGGCTTTCCTGCCGGCACTTCGTCGGACATCACCGCGCGGCTTCTCGCGCAGCGGCTGTCGGAACAACTCGGGCAGCAATTCGTCGTCGAAAATCGCACGGGTGCCGGCACCAATGTGGCCGCTGACTCGGTCGTGCATGCCTTAGCGGACGGCTATACGCTGCTCTGGGTGACGCAGACAAACACCATCAATGCGTCGCTTTACGACACACTGAACTTCAATTTTATCCGCGACATCCAGCCGGTCGCCGGCGTTCTTCGCGTACCCGCGGTGATGATGGTAAATCCGTCGGTGCCGGCCAGCACGGTTCCGGAATTCATTGCCTATGCCAAGGCCAATCCGGGCAAGATCAACATGTCATCGCCGGGAATCGGCAGCATCAATCACGTCGCCGGCGAACTCTTCAATATGATGGCCGGCGTCAAGCTCACTCATATTCCCTATCGCAGCAGCCAGTTTCCCGATCTCTTAAGCGGCCAAGTGCAAATTACCTTCAACCCGCTGCCGTCCTCGCTTGATTTCATAAGAGCCGGCAAGCTGCGCGGCCTTGCGGTGACCGGCTCGACGCGTTCGGCCGCATTGCCGAACCTGCCGACGCTTGGCGAATTTTTGCCGGGCTATGAGGCAATCGCATGGTTCGGGATCGGGGCGCCCAAGGCCACGCCGTCGGCGGTCGTCGAGAAGCTGAACAAAGAGATCAACGCCGGCCTCGCCGATGCACAGTTCAGGGCCCGTCTTGTCGATCTCGGTGGAGAGCCGATGCCGCTTTCGATAGCTGATTTCAGCAATTTCATCGGATCCGAAACCGAGAAGTGGGCCAAAGTGGTCAAGTTTTCCGGCGCGAAAGCGGAGTGATACGCAGCATCATCACCAGCAATACCGGAATCGAAAGCAGACCGAACTGGGCCATCGTGGAAGCGATAGTGCCCAGAGCAATGCCAAGCGCTGCGACCGTGAACACGTAGAAGCACGAGCCGCCCAGAAACAGATTGCCGACCGAGGTTCGCGAGACCGCGCAGCTCTATCTCGATGGCAAGATCGACCAGTGGTATTCGTTGGAAGACCGGCCGGGTGTCGTCTTCATCCTGAATATGACCGACACTCAGGCAGCGCACGCCATGCTGGAGGAGCTGCCACTCGGCAAAGCCCATCTGATGACGTTCCAGCTCACGCCGATCGGTCCGCTCAATCCCCTCCGCCAACTGCTGGTACCGGCTGTTCCGCACTAACTGGGCAGTTGAAAAAGTTAGCCTGATAGAGCGGTCAAGGTCAACTCGTCGCCGCGATGAATGAATTCGGTTCCAGTGATTTGATTGCGTGTCTTCAAGATAGCCCATCCATTTCCATAGGTGGGCGCTCGCGGCCGCTGTGGCTATGGGTTCGCGCCTGGACGCCAGGCGAGCGACCGTGCCGCGGTTTGCTTTTTTGATCGCTGGCATCGTCATGGCGACCTCCGGGTGTCCTCAGGATTGGCCGATCAACGTTAACCGCTCTCCAGCATCTGCCATTCTTTGTTCAATCCATTTGATCAAACTTGTCGGCTTCCAGGCCGCTGCTCTAACTAAGCTCACGAGCGGGACTTCGCTCCCTGGCTGCGCTGCTGCGCGGGCCCAACATCGTGCAGGCTCAAAGCGGTTCCGATGAGAGCAAGATGTGAGAACGCCTGAGGGAAATTGCCAAGCTGCCGCCGCGCCTTCGGATCGTATTCTTCCGCGAGCAAGCCAACATCGTTGCGCAGTGAGAGCAGACGTTCGAACAGGGCGGATGCTTCGGCATTCCGATGCTGCAGCTTGTAGTTTGCAGCGAGCCAAAAGCTGCAAGGGAGGAACACGCCTTCTCCGGGTACCAAGCCATCGATGTCTGCCTCGGTTCGATATCGCAGCACAAGCCCATCGACCATGAGCTCGCGCTCGACGGCCGCGACCGTGCCGCGTACCCGTGGATCATCTGCCGGTAGGAAGCCGACAAGCGGGATGAGCAGAAGGCTGGCGTCGAGCTCGCGGCTGCCGAAGCTTTGCGTGAAGGTTTTGCGCTCGTTATCGAATCCCTGCTCGCAAATCATCGCGTGCATGCGGTCGCGGAGTTTCCGCCAGGATTCCAGCGGTCCCGAAAACTTAAATCCCTCGGCATCGCGCACCGTGCGATCGAGCGCCACCCAGGCCATCACTTTGGAGAAGGTAAAGTGGCGGCGACCGCCTCTCACTTCCCAGATTCCTTCGTCCGGCTGCTCCCAGATTTGCTCAAGATGCTCGATCAACTTCTGTTGCAGCGGCCACCCCGCCCCGACGGGAGCAAGGCCGAGTGTTCGTCCCTGGTGGATGGCGTCAATCAGCTCGCCGTAGACATCGAGCTGAAGCTGAGCGGAAGCCGCGTTTCCAATTCGCACCGGCGCAGCACCGCGGTAGCCGGGCAGCCACGGCACCTCCCATTCGATGAGCTGTCGTTCGCCGGATAACCCATACATGATTTGGAGCTGATGCGGGCTTCCCGCCACACTGCGCCGGAGCCACTGCGCCCAGGCCCGAGCCTCATCGCGATAGCCTGCGGATACAAGCGCCATCAACGTAAAGGTCGCATCCCGCAGCCAGCAATAGCGGTAATCCCAATTGCGCTCCCCTCCAAGCTGCTCCGGCAGCGACGTGGTAAGAGCGGCGACAATGCCGCCGGTTTCTGCGTAAGTAAGGGCTTTAAGCGTCAACAAGGAACGTTTGACCGCTTCGCGCCAAGGTCCGACATGGGAGCAACGATTCGACCAATCGCGCCAAAACAATTCTGTTTCCTGCAGGGCAGCGTTCCAGTCGATCTCAGGTGGCGTCGGCAGGTGAGACTGTCCGCGCGTCAGCACGAACGGGACGCACTCCCCTTCGACCACGTCAAACTCCGCGACTGTGGCGAAATTCTTGCCCTCCAACGGCACCGGAGAACGCAGCACCGCCTGGTTAGCGCCCGCGACCGCTGTCACACCAGACCCATCTTCGAGCTGCGTGACCCACGGCACCGTGACCCCGTAGTCGAATCGCAGCGCCAGATGCATTTGCATTGCCACCTTGCCGCTGCGCCCCTTCACCAGGCGAATGACCGATGAGTTACTCTGGCCCATGGGCATGAAATCGATCAGGGCGACACTCCCGTCCGCCGTATCGAAGACCGTCTCCAGAACCAAGGTGTCATCGTGGTAAGCACGACTGGTGCGCGGCCTCGGGTCAGCAGGAGAGATCCGCCAGCGCCCATGTTCGGACGTGCCGAGAAGCGCTGCGAATAACGCGCCGCTATCGAATCGCGGCCAGCACAGCCAGTCTATCGAGCCGTTGCGGCCAACGAGGGCAGCCGTCGTGCAATCGCCGATTAAAGCATAATCCTCGATATCCAATGGAAGATCGGATCTTATGATTGGCGCGCGACCCACTACGGTCAGCGTGCTTGGATGGGTCTGCGGCCCAAACGATGTGACTGGTGGAGGAGCGGGTCGCTCGCTGATCTCTCGGGCCACTACGTCCGACGGATTCTCACGCACCTGGGCAATGAGCTTACCCAAAATCTCCGCAACGATGTCTTCTACGGGCCGGCTCACGTCGATCAAGATTAGATCTTCATCCGGTTCGGGGGTCTCGAGAATTGAGAACTGATGGTCGAGGAGGCCGGGGAACATGGAATGTTGTTCGCTCGAGGCCAACCGCGAAACAATCAGCGCCCTCTCGCCGTGCAAATAAACGATGCGCACGTCCGGCCGACCACGGGTCAGGAAGTCGCGGTGGCTACGCTTGAGCGCTGGGCTGGTGATCACGCCGCCCGTGCCGACCTGCCGGCGATCGTCAATCCATGCCGAAATCTTCTCGAGCCAGCGCCACTGCTCGCGATCATCGAGCGGATGGACAGAGTGCAACTTGCCTATGTCGGGTGGCGGATGGAGCTGGGCACCTTCTTCGAATGGTAGTCCTAGTCGCTGGGCAAGCGCTGTTGCGATCGTCGTCTTCCCGCTCCCAGAGACACCTGCGACAATGAGAATCGCCCGAACGTCGGCGCTGCCTGCTCGGCCTGCCTTTGGCGTGGCTCCTAGTGTTCTGATCGTCATCGCTTTAGCAGGCTTCTCCACCATCGCATGCGCCTACCGCTTCTTGAGGAAGGTCGCCAAATCGTAGTTGAGCAGATCGCCGATCTTGGCGAGCTCAATGTCCGCGGGCGGATTCTCGGCCAGAATTTTTGGATCAAATGCATAATGGCCCTGCTTGGGGAACACCGTGGTAACCCGCTCGCCCCAGATCTTCTTCACCGAGGCAAGAATGTGCAGCTTGTCGTCGATGAGCACATAGTGATTGGCAGGGTAGAGGCGCTCTACGTATTCGAGCTCGCATTCCTTGTGGATGTAGATGAGCACACGACTATCCACCGCCCGCCATAGACCGGACCGCTCCACCTTGCGCGGCTGGAACACCGCGTCGCCGTCAGAGAGAATGACCGCCGGCCCCCATTGCTGCACATGTTTGACCGCGTCCAGAGCGCCGGGAAAAAGGCGATCGGCGAACGGATAATCGACCAGCCAGTTCGACATGCGCAGCACGTCCGGGCGGTGCATCTCTTCGACCCGGAAGCGCTCCAATGCGCCGAGATAATCGACGTAGCCCAATTCACTCCGCAATCCTTCTAGGATGTCCCAATACCTGTCACGTGCGGAGGACCCATATGCGTCCGCCAGGTGCTCCTTGAGATGGCTCTGCACCAAATCGTTGTCCAAAAGTGTATTATCGACGTCGAACAGGAATACGACAGCAGTCGTTTTGGACATCGCGGTCTCTGTGTCTTTCAACGCGTCGCAAACTCACGCCGGAACGCTTCAGCTCTTGCCTTTGCCGAGTAGCTCTTTCGCGACCTCCGTCACACGCTGGGGTTCGAACTGGAATTTGCGCAACAACTCCTTCAGGGGAGCCGACGCGCCGAATGTCTTCATCCCGATGATTCGGCCGGACTTTCTGCCGACATAACGTTCCCAGCCAAACGTTGAGGCCTGCTCCACCGCGACGCGCGCGCTGACTTCGGGCAGTAGCACGGTGTCCTGATAAGCCTCTGACTGGTGCTCAAAAATATCCCAGGAGGGCATCGAGACCACGCGCGAGCGAATGCCCTCGGCAAGCAGGTCTTCGTGAGCCTTGACGCACAGGCTCACCTCGCTGCCCGACGCGATGAAGATCAATTCAGGCTTTCCGTCGCGGGGGTCGGCAAGCACATAAGCACCGCGCGCGAGTCCGGATGCGGGCGCATATTTGCTGCGATCCAAGGTCGGCAGCGGCTGCCGCGACAACGCGAGCAGCGCAGGCTGGTGTCGCAGCTGCATAATATAGCGGTAGGCCTCGACTACCTCGTTGGCGTCGCAAGGCCGCAGCACGACCAGGCCGGGCTCGGCGCGAAACGACGCAAGCTGTTCTACCGGTTGATGGGTCGGGCCATCTTCCCCATCCCCCATCGCATCATGGGTGAATATAAAGACAGTCGGCAGTTCCATCAGAGCTGACAGCCGAATGGCGGGGCGCGCATAATCGCTGAAGATGAAAAACGTGGCGCCGAACGGGCGAAGCTTCGACAATGCGAGCCCGTTCACCGCGGCTGCCATTGCATGCTCGCGGATACCGAAGTGCAGGTTTCTGCCGGCTCGATTATCAGGCTCGAAGTCGCCGGCGCCCGGAAAAGTGAGCAGCGTCTTGTTGGAGGGACCGAGGTCTGCTGATCCTCCCAGCAGCCAGGGAATATTCTGGGCAAGTATGTTGAGGACCTTTCCCGAGGCATCGCGACCGGCGACGCCTTTTGGATCGGCGGGAAAAATCGGTAGCCCCTTGTCCCATTCCTGCGGCAGCTCCCGGTGTTGCATGAGGTCGATCTCGGTCGCGAGCTCAGGATATTTCGCGTGATAAACTGCAAACAGGTCAGTCCATCGGCGGCGAGCCTCCCGCCCGCGCGCGCCAATTCCGGCTGCGAAGTGCTCGCGCACGGCGTCGGGAACCAGAAAGTTCGCGTCCTCGGGCCATCCGTAGAAACGCTTTGCCAGGCGGGTTTCCTCCTCGCCTAACGGCTCACCGTGCGCTGCGGAGGTGTCATGCTTATGGGGGGCGCCGTAGCCGATGTGACTATCAAGAATAATGAAGGTTGGGCGAGCCTTGGTCTCGCGAAAAATAGCCAATGCCTGTTCGATCCGGTCGATGTCATTGGCGTCGCCCACGCGCAGAACGTTCCAACCGTAGCCCAAGAACCTAGCCGCGACGTCCTCAGTAAAGGTGATGCGCGTATTGCCTTCGATCGTGATGTGATTGTTGTCGTAGATCCAGCAAAGATTGTCCAAGGCGAGATGGCCCGCCAGCGACGCCGCTTCGGCTCCCACGCCCTCCATCATGCAGCCGTCGCCGCAAACCGCGTAGATGTCGTAGTCAAAGATTTTGAAGTCGGGGCGATTGTACCGGTTAGCGAGCCACGCCTCGGCAATGGCCATGCCGACGCTGTTGGCAATCCCTTGTCCAAGGGGTCCCGTGGTTGCCTCGACCCCCGAAACGAGGTGGTACTCCGGATGACCCGGAGCCTTGCTGCCGAGTTGCCGGAAGTGACGAATATCGTCCAACGAAACTGCGGGCTGCCCGAGCCGTTCGTATTCGGCATTCGCCGCTTGGGTGCCAGTGAGGTGAAGCACCGACCACAGCAGCATCGAAGCATGCCCGTTCGAAAGCACGAACCGATCCCGGTTCGGCCAAATAGGATCTTGCGGGTCGAAGCGCATCACCCGATTCCAAAGCGTATAGATCAGCGGCGCCAGGGCCATCGGCGCGCCGGGATGCCCTGACTTCGCCTGCTGGACCGCATCGATAGAGAGTGTGCGAATGCAATTGATCGACAGTTGATCCAGTTGCGCGCTGGTCGTGGGTCGAGGCGAATCCAGTACCGGGCTGACAACAGCACTCATGTTTGCCTCCAGTTGATCCGAGGCCGCTGCGCTCAGCCTGCGGACTTCTCGACATGCCCCCCGAATTCGTAGCGCATGGCGGAGAGCAGCTTGTCGGCGAACGTCGCCTCGCCGCGCGAGCTGAAACGTTCGTAGAGCGCGGTCGAAAGGACCGGAACCGGCACGGCCTCGTCGATTGCGGCTTTGATCGTCCAGCGTCCTTCCCCGGAGTCGGAGACCCGGCCCGCAAAGTTATCGAGCGCGGGATCCTGGGTCAGCGCAGTAGCAGTGAGATCAAGCAGCCACGACGCGATGACACTGCCGCGCCGCCACACCTCCGCGATGTCGCGCAGATTGAGATCGTAACGATAGAGCTCTGGGTCGCGCAGCGGCGTCGTTTCGGCATCGGTCGCGTGCTGTTGCTCGCCGGCATTCGCATGGCGCAGGATGTTCATCCCTTCCGCGTAGGCCGCCATGATCCCGTATTCTATGCCGTTATGGACCATCTTGACGAAGTGCCCGGCCCCGTTCCCGCCGCAGTGCAGGTAGCCGAGCTCGGCCGTGCCGCCGATTTTCTCCCGTCCAGGGGTGCGCGGGATATCTCCCGTACCGGGCGCCAGCGTCTTGAAGATCGGATCGAGTTGCCGTACGGCAGCCTCCGGTCCGCCGATCATCATGCAATAACCGCGCTCCAGCCCCCAGACACCGCCACTGGTTCCGACATCGACGTAATGGATTCCTTGCGACGCGAGCGCTAGCGCCCGGCGGATGTCGTCAACGTAGTACGAGTTGCCGCCGTCGATGAGTATGTCGCCACTCTCGAGGTGAGGCGCGAGTTCGGCGATCGTCTTGTCTACGACCCCCGCCGGGACCATCAGCCATACCGCCCGCGGCTTCTCGAGCTTGCGCACGAGGTCCGCAGTCGAGGACGCCCCGACCGCCTTGTCGCGCGCCAAATCCGCGACCGCCTTCGGCGATACGTCGAAAACCACGCATTGGTGGCCGCCCTTGATAAGTCGCCGGACCATATTGGCGCCCATGCGACCGAGGCCGATCATTCCTAGCTGCATGTGTCAGGCCTCCTTTGAGGAGCGATGTCCCGATCGGGTGCGATCTGAGAGTTCAGAAGACAAACGCGTGTTTGATCGCTCAAACAGATCGACGAACTCGCGATAGCGCTTGGCGATTGCGGCGACTGTTTGCTCGCGTGTCGCCTTTTTGCTCGCCAGGCGACCAGCGGATCCCAGAAAACGGTGCGGCCTACGGCAAAGCCGATAAAGCCCGGCACCTCCGCGGCGATCCCGAGCCACTGCTGTACTTTGCGTTCGTCCTCGCCGCGGCCAAGAATGATGCAGCCGACATGATTGCGACCACCAGCGCGCGCTGCCGCTACGATGCTTTCGCAATCCTCGCGCCGATCCAGGCCTTCAACCTTCCACAAATCCGGTTCGACGCCGGTATCCTGAAACTCGTGGATAGCCTCGACCATCAAAGCGGGCCGCAAGTTGCGATCGTAGCTCGCGTTATCGCCGTTAAGCTTTTCGAGTTGCGTTTTCTCTGCTGGGACTAGGAGCTCGAACATGAAGCGACTACCGCTGGCAGCCAGAAATTCGGACAGACGCCTTAATCGAACTGCCTGTCTCGTATTTAAGTCGCTGTCGCCCCGCGGATTGTAGCGCACCAATACTTTGCAGAATGTCGGGTTGAACGCTTCGATATGGCGCGCAAAATCCTCGCCATATTCAAAATCGAATTCCTCCTGACCACTTTTCTCCGCTGGACAGGCGGTGATGATGTTCTTTGAAGTTGCATCGCGGAGAATGCCGGTGCCGAATTGCTCGTCGACCAGAATGCCGGTTTTTTCCTTCGGCAAGCCATTGGCCAGGGCGGCATTAAATCCGTCGTAGATGATGTCCTTGGCGCGGCTGATTTCCGCTGTTTGCGCCTCACTTAACGGCGACTTCCAGCCGAACATCTTGGCCTGAAACGAGCCACGATGATCGAACGGTAAAATATAGAGCGCGCGATCATATCCTCGCGGCATCAGGGGGATCCCTTGAGTTTGCGATAGCGTCGGATCAATGCATTGGTCGAGCTGTCGTGTTCAAGCTTTGGCTCAGTCGGACTCTCCAGTTGGGGAATGATCCGCTGGGCGAGAGCCTTGCCCAATTCGACGCCCCACTGATCGAAAGAATCGATCTGCCAAACGGTGCCCTGAGTGAACACGCTGTGCTCGTAGAGCGCTACCAAGTTGCCGAGTGCCGCCGGCGTCAAAGCTTCGAGCAGCAAGGTGTTCGACGGACAATTCCCTTCAAATAGGCGATGCGGCACGAGCCAATCAGGCGTGCCTTCCGCCTTGACCTCCGCGGCGGTCTTACCGAAGGCCAATGCCTCCGTCTGGGCGAACACATTGGCAAGCAGCATGTCATGATGCCTGCCCAGTGGGGTCAGCGGCCGCGCGAATGCGATAAAATCGCATGGAATAAGTCGGGTGCCCTGATGGATCAGCTGATAGAAGGAGTGCTGCCCATTGGTGCCGGGCTCCCCCCAGTAGATCGGACCCGTCTGGCAGTCGACAGGCGAGCCGGCAAGCGTCACGTGCTTGCCGTTGCTCTCCATCGTCAACTGCTGCAGATAGGCCGGGAAGCGCTTGAGGTACTGGTCGTAGGGTAAAACTGCAACGGTCTGCGCGCCGAAAAAATCGTTGTACCAAACGGCGAGGAGACCCATGAGAACCGGCAGGTTGCGCGCAAACGGCGCGGTACGGAAATGCTCGTCCATTGCCCGGAACCCTTCCAGCATCGTTCGGAAGTGATCGGGGCCAATCGCAATCATGGTCGAAAGACCGATGGCGGAATCCATCGAGTAACGCCCTCCGACCCAGTCCCAGAATTCGAACATGTTCGCCGTATCGATGCCGAATTCTGCGACCTTCTCGGCGTTCGTGGATACCGCAACGAAATGCTTAGCCACGGCTTCGGCGTCGCCACCGAGTCCGGCGAGCGACCAGGCACGTGCGCTGTGCGCGTTGGTCATCGTCTCTAACGTCGTGAAGGTCTTCGAGGAGACGATGAAAAGCGTTTCCGCCGGATCGAGATCGCGTGTCGCTTCGACGAAATCCGTGCCGTCGACATTGGACACGAAGCGAAAGGTCATGCTGCGTTCGCTGTAATACTTGAGTGCCTCGTATGCCATCACGGGGCCGAGATCGGAACCGCCGATGCCGATGTTGATGACGTTGCGGATGCGTTTTCCGGTGTGACCTTTCCATTGACCGCTACGGACACGATTGGAAAATTCGGTCATCTTGTCGAGGACGGCGTGAACCTCCGGCACGACATTTTTACCGTCGACGATGATTGATGCTCCCCTGGGTGCGCGGAGAGCCACATGCAGCACCGCGCGATCTTCCGTGACGTTGATCTTCTCGCCGCGAAACATCGCTTCGATCCTGGCGCGCAGCTCGGATTCCTCGGCGAGCTCGATCAGCAACCGGAGGGTCTCGTCATCGATGCGGTTTTTGGAATAATCCAGGAAGACGCCGGCAGCTTCCGCCGTCATCCGGTCAGAGCGCTCTGGATCGTCAACGAAGAGTGTCCGCAAGTGGCGGTTCCCTATCGTTCGCTGGTGATGTTCTAGCGCGCGCCACGCCGCCTGCTTGCTAGTCCGCTGCGTCCGCGGTACCTGTAAATGTGCAGACATCTGTGCACCTCCCTGGCTCAAGCGGGTGGTTTCGAACGCCACCCGGCGCCCGAGAGCGCAGCGTGCTCCTGCCACAGTCGAAACCCGCCACGGAAGGCGTTTGCATTGTCGCCAGCGCGAGAGTGCGGCGGCAGCGCATCAAGTTTTTTGACATTGCCTCCGCCGATCACGATGTCATCTGGCTCGAGCGCGGCAAAGAAACGTGCCACAACGTCGGCAACGTGACGACGCCACTTCTTTTTCCCGTGTCGTTTCAATCCGGCCTCGCCGACATAGTCCTCGTAAGTGCCCTTCTTGTAGGGCAGGTGACCGAGTTCCATCGGCTCCACGATGCCGTCGACGATCATGGTCGATCCAAGCCCCGTTCCCAGACCTAAAAAAAGCATCTTTCCGCGCGTGTAGCTCCCCAAAGCCTGCATGGCGGCATCGTTGATGACCTTCACGGGATGGCCGAATGCCGCTGCGAAATTAAACCCAACCCATCCGCACCCAAGGTTGTACGGTTCGGCGATTGGCCGGCCGTGCAGAACCGGGCCGGGATAGCCGATCGAAACCGCGTCATAGTCCCAGTCTCGAGCGAGCTTCTTAACACCGAACACCATCTGCCCGGGGGTCAGTGTCGGCCCAGAGGCAAACGATCGGTGTTCATCCTGGCCAGTGGCGAGTATCTTGACCGAAGTTCCGCCGACATCAACGACCAACACTCGTGGAGTCCGCGACGTCCTCGCGCGCTCAGCTCGATTTGGTCTTGCGGTTCGGCGCAAGCCGGCAGCGGGGAGGTTCACATCCACGGTGTCAACTCGCTCGCTTGAGCACAGCGGTTTTGGAATCGATGACGCTCATCAGGTCGTTCCAGGATTTCACGAACGATTTGGCGCCCTCTTCTTGAAGCTGGTTTGCCAGTACGTGAACGTCAACCTTTTCCCGAGCGAACTGTGCCAGTTCGTGTTCGGCGTCGCCGCCATCCACCGGCAGTGCGGGGCCGACATCGCCGTGATCGGCGAAGGCCTGCAGCGCGCTCTCGGGCATTGTGTTCACAGTGAAAGGCGCGGCCAGCGACTTGATGTAGAGAACGTCCGAGGCCCTTGGATCTTTGGTCCCGGTGCTCGCCCACAGCAGGCGCTGCGCGCGTGCGCCGGCGTTGTAGGCACGCATCCAGCGCGGTGAACTGAGCAAACCAAGATAAGCCTTGTAGGCGCGCTTGGCCATGGCGATGCCGAGCCGATCGTTCAGCCCCTGTGGCACCTTGCCAGACACCGCAGCGTCCCATCGGCTGATGAAAATCGATGCCACGGAACGGATATCAGGCATCAATCCTGCTTCGACGCGCCGCTCGATCCCGCGCATGAACGCGTTTGCGGCCGCCAGGTACTGATCGTCTGAGAACAACAGTGTGACGTTGATCGGCACGCCAGCAAAGATCGCCTCCTCAATGGCGGGCAGGCCTTCGGGAGTACCTGGAATTTTGATCATGATATTCGGACGTTGCGCCTGCATGTGCAGATCCTTGGCCGCGGCGATCGTCGACGCGGTGTCGTGCGCCAGAAGGGGCGACACTTCGAGCGAAACCCACCCGTCTATGCCAGAGGTTCGGTCATAGATCGGCCGAAACAGATCAGCGGCCTCCGTGAGATCGTCCAGCGCTAGTCCGAAGAACAGCTTCTCCGTCGACTCGCCTTGCGCGATTTTGCTTCTTATCGCGTCATCGTAATCGCTGCTGTTCTTGATCGCATGATCGAAGATCGTCGGATTGGATGTCAGTCCTGTTATCGAAAATTCGCTTATGTAACGGCGAAGCCCGCCCGTTCGCAGTAGGCTCCGCGTGATGTTGTCTAGCCAGAGACTTTGACCGAGATCGTGCAACGCTTGCGTGGGTTTCATAACGTCACCTTGGCGGCTACGGAGGAGGCGAGGTCTGGACGAATGGCACCGTGTAGGTGATGCGCGCTGATCGGCAGCCACGCGCGGCCATCACGTGCGAGCAGCCGGTCGGCGGCGGCAGGACCGGCGCTGCCGGCAGCGTAATTGGGAAAGTCCGTGGCAGGATCGCGCGCCCAGGAATCGATCAGGCCCTGAACTGCCCGCCACGTTACCTCGACGGTATCGGCCCGCTGGAATAAGGTGGCGTCGCCGATGAGACAATCGTAGATCAGCGTCTCGTACCCCACCGTCGCAACCGGCTCGAAATAATCGCGGTATGCAAAATCCATCGCTACGCCGTCGATCTCAATCTCGGTTCCAGGTCGCTTGGCACTGAAGCTGACTGACAGGCCCTCATCCGGCTGAATGCGGAGCGTTAGGATATTGGCGGGCAGTCGCTCCACCGGTGTGCCGCGGAAGAGTGCGTAGGGCGCTTGCCGGAACTGGATTGCAATCTCGGTCGTGCGAGCAGACAGGCGCTTGCCGGTACGCAGATAGAACGGCACCCCAGCCCAACGCCAGTTATCGATGCCAAGCTTGAGCGCCACATAGGTCTCAGTTGCGGAATCCGGCGCAACGTTGGGCTCGTGCCGGTAACCCTGAACTTGTTGACCCAGCACCACCCCGGCACCGTATTGGCCGCGTATTGCGCTCTCCGCCGAAATAGGATGGATCGCCTGCAAGAGTTCGGTCTTTTTGGTGCGCACCGCGTCAGCATCGAACGAGATGGGCGGCTCCATCCCGATCGTGGCAACGAGTTGGAAGAGATGGTTCGGCACCATGTCGCGCAGTGCCCCGATTTGTTCGTAGAAGCGACCGCGACCCTCGACACCTATAATTTCGGCCGCTGTGATTTGGACGTGGTCGATATGATCACGGTTCCAGAGCGGCTCGAAGATGCCGTTGGCAAAGCGCAGCACCAAGATATTCTGGACCGTTTCTTTGCCAAGAAAGTGGTCGATCCGATAGATTTGGTCTTCAGACAGCACCTTTAGGATCTGTGCATTGAGGGCCTTCGCCGATGAAAAATCGTGTCCGAAGGGTTTCTCGATGATCACCCGCCGCCACGCTTCGCCCGATTGTTTGGTCAATCCAGCGTGGCCGAGTTGCTCGACGATCGGCCCGAAGAAGCGCTCCGCCACCGCCAGATAGAACAAGACACTATTCGGCTCTCGTTGCTTGGCCAGCAACTTCTCGAGATCGGTGAAGGTTACAGCCTGCGTAAAATCCGCAGGCACATAGTGCATGCGATCGGAGAGCCATGACCATGCGGATGCGTCGATCCTGCCAGCAGGCGTCAACGTCTGTATCATTTTGGTCAGACTTTGGGACCACTGCTCGGTCGTCTGGTCGCTGCGATCGACCCCAATAATAGCGAACCGGTCTGGAAGCCTGCGGGCTTGTGCCAGATGGTACAGCGCCGGTGCCACGAGACGCTTGGTCAGATCCCCACCAGCGCCGAAAATCACCAAGGTTGCGGACTGTGGCTGGCGCGCCCGCGGGGCCGTCGCCGTAGTTTCTGCGCCTTTTGATGAGGGAGTTGTGACCGTAGCCATAAACTCACCTAAACTCACCTAATTTTGACCTGGCTTTCTGGTCGCTATTCTTTTTGCTTCTTCTTTTGTTGCTGTACCTCCGCCGGCGATAGCGTCTAGATAAATGCTGAACTGGCCCTCAGTTCCAAACCCTCGATTGCAAGATCGCGATGCTCAACCAGCTTGGGATCTCCCTTGATCACGTCAAAGGCCGTCTGCTTTCCTTCACGCCAAAAGCGAATGTCAAGCATATGCTTGCCGATGCGAAGATCGTGCACCGTAAGGTCAGGCAGCCAGGCGGGGAGATATGGGTCAACGTAGAGTTTGTGGTGCGGCGCAGCCGGTAAGAATCCCAGTAGTGCCTGAGTGAGCATGAACACTGAGCCGGCTGCCCAAGCCTGCGGCACATTCGCACCGATATACTGCACCGGGAAATTCAACTCGTTGCGCTCGGATGCGGTGTACAGCTCCGGCAGCTGATTAAGAAGAAAGTGACTCGCCGCTAAGCTAACGTCGTGGGCGATCCGTGCCGCCTCCTTATGAAAGCCGTAGCGTTTGAAGCCCATAGCGATGATAGCGTTATCGTGCGGCCAAACCGAGCCGGTCTGGTAGTTGTAGGGATTAAATGCCGGGTGATCGGCGGACAGCGTGCGAATGCCCCATCCCGTCCACATATCCGGCGCTGTCAGACGCTCCATAACTCTTTTGGCGCGTTCGGGAGGGACGATGCCGGACCAAAGGCAATGGCCGGCATTGGATGCAATGGTCAAAACCTTGTTCTTGTCGCCGTCAAGCGCATAGGCATAGAACCCAAGTTCCTCGTCCCAGAAAACTTCATTGAACCGCGCGAAAAGAGTAGAGGCTTTGGAACGCAATTCAGTCGCGCGCTCGGGCTTATCAAGCGCATCGAACACCTCCGCCATGCGTAGCCAGGCATTATAAACATAGCCCTGAAGCTCGCAGAGTGCCTTAGGCCCTTTTACCAGTGAGCCGTCAGGGTACATAACCGCATCGCCAAAATCCTTCCAGGCCATGTTCTCGTAGCCCACTGGGGAACGTGTCTGATATTCCTGAAATCCGTCACCATCGCGGTCGCCGTATTTGTCGATCCAGGTGAGACACCCTTCAGCAGTCTCTAAATGCTGTTCCAACAACCCTCTATCGCCGGTTGCGCGCCAAGCTGCGCTTAGTGTGATCAAATAAAGCGGCGTCGCATCCGCTGTACCGTAGTACGGCGTGTGCGGGATCAGCTTAAAGTGCGCGAGCTCGCCATAGCGCAACTCGTGGGGGATCTTGCCTGGTTCGGCATCGCGGTATGGATCGTCTTCCTTAGCTTGCAGCGCGCCCAAGATCTCCAACGAACCACGCGCGAACTCCGGGTAGATCAGAATATTCTGCAACGAAACAAGAAGACTATCGCGACCAAAAGGAGCAACGAACCACGGCAGTCCAGCCGCGGGCATGAAGACCATATGATCCGTGCCTTTG
Source organism: uncultured Alphaproteobacteria bacterium (assembly GCA_963816295.1). Classification (GTDB taxonomy): domain Bacteria; phylum Pseudomonadota; class Alphaproteobacteria; order Rhizobiales; family Xanthobacteraceae; genus BOG-931. The sequence goes on from CAWFJS010000007.1 coordinate 147,813, forward strand.
ATAGGCAAACGGAGCGCGGCCATGTCCTCGAGCGCTTGATGAAAGAGACGATAAAACTCTTCGTTGCCTGTCTTGATTTTCGCTACGGTCTTCAACCATTCGGACATCGTCGCATGTTGGCGATATTTGTGGCTGTTCTCGACACAGTCGTCTGGCGCAGGGAACGATTGCTCGCCATCTTCGAGGCTATAGAGCAAACAAGCGTGCCAAATCTCCATTGGTTGAAGCACGACCTCAAAACTGAGCCGGCCATTGGCGGAAACAGCCTTGCCTGGAGCACGCACCACTGAAGTTGTCACTGCACGGCGAAAATCTCGGTTTGAATATACGGTGCGAACCCTTTGATCCTGCTCTGACCATTCGGTAGCGATCTTGCCGCGGCGTACGATATGACCCGACTTAACCTCAAAGATGTCGGCAAAGTCGCATCGAAAGGCCACCTCAAGCTGAAAACGCACTGGTTTCATGCTGTTGTTGGTGATGTCGAGATCTTCGTGCAGACCACCGCTGAGTGATCGACTGATCGTAAGGCCAAGGGTGCGCGGCGGGATCTGGCCATCTTCGGTGAGGATCGATTTGTTGGTGAGGAAGATCCTCGCTGCGTAATAGTTGATGGGACCGCCGTTCAGCAGTTGCCAAGGCTCGCCATTAGCATAGATCGCCCAGTTGCTGATGATCCGCGTGTCGAGGAAGTACAAGCCCTTCTCGCTCGGCCACGTGATTGTGCCATCCGGATCGGTGACGAGCACTGTCTGACCTTGATGAATGGCAATCTGGGGCGGGCCAACTTGAACCTTGAATGCCATTAAGTGCTCCTTAATGGTTCACTTTTCTCGTTCGAAGGTTTCGTTTCTGGCATCAGCAGCCAAGCGAGAAAGACTGTACTCAGTGCTGCGGCGGCAATACTGAGAAATCCAATCGCGCTACCGAAGTTTCCAACAATGAGGCCAAAGAATGTAGTGCTGAACGACGCGCCAATGCCCGCGAACGTTCCAACAAAGCCTTGCGCCAAATTAAATTTGCCGGTTCCGCTCGTGAGATCAGCAACAATTAAAGCGGTAAGTACACCTAACGCACTACCGCTAACGCCGTCGAGCAGCTGAACGCAAATGAGCAAAGGTGGGTCAACGGTCACAGCGAACAGTAGCGCTCGAACAGCCAAGGCGCTGAAGCCGATCAAGAGCAACGGCCGGCGACCCCAGCTCTGAGCCAATTGTCCCACCCAGGGTGCACTCAGCGCGACGACCACTTGTGGTGTGATGATCAGTGCTGAGATGACAAAGGAAGCCCTCGGTTCCATTGCGATACGCCAGTCGCTCACCCACAAGGGGCAACATCGAGGCGTTCGCGAACTGGAACAAGAAGAGGCAACCAGCAAATGTCAGCAAACTGTAATTCTTGGAAAGGCTCAATCGCTCCGCTCTCGGCGGTGGTGAGGATGCGTGATGATCGGGCTGTCCACAAGAGCGGCCGAAGTGGATATCAGCCGAGTGGACACGAGCTACAGCTACAAGCAACGGAAGCACCAGCGCGGCCGAAACAAAGAATATCGCTCGATAGGACAAAAAATAGCCAATGGCGCCCATCAATCCCGTAACGATCAAAGCTCCGGCCGAGGCGAAGCGTTGATTGCGTCCTAGTCTTTCGGCAAGGGCCGTGTGACCAACCAGACCTAGGCTTATCGCTGCAACGGCCGGCCCGAGGACGCCGCCGGTTAGCCCTTGCAGCACCAAAGCAGAAAAAACTACCGGGAGGATCGGCCAAAGTGCTATCACCAGCGCACTGACCGCGACCACGATTGCACCAAACGCGACCAGAAACCGCTTGGAACGGCTGGCATCAAGCAATTCACCGCCGGGCAGCTGGCTCAACAAGCCAGCGAGACCGCTAACACTCAGCACATATCCGATGTTCTGCTGGGTCCATTGCTCATCGGCCAGCAGCACGGCCACAAACGGGCCGAACCCAGCCTGCATTCCCGCGAGAAAGAAATTGATCCCGTCGAGGCCACTGAGACTCGTGCTGGAAGGCGACAGGTCTATCGCGTCGGATGCCGCCGTGATGGACATGGCGTTGGCAGGTCCGTCGTTGGGACAGTCAATGGATATTTATGGCTGCATTGCCAAGGCCACCACCGCCTCTTGTGGGCCACGACCGCGTGTTCGGCGAGCGCGCCTATATTCGGTGGGCTGCGCATCGCCTCGATAAAGAGGAACCTGCGCCCTAGGTCTGTTGTTGCTTTGTTGCCGGGAGACAAAGCTAGCGGAATAATCCGTGCCCATGAATAAGATACCCACAGCTGAAATCACGTTTCGGTGACTGTGGACGATGAGCATCGCCATTGAGGACGCCGTAACCGAGCGACGAGAGGTGCACGTCCTCGAGGAGAAGGACTTGCGTCGGGTCGACGCCTATTGGCGCCCCGCAAACTATTTATCCGTCGGCCAAATCTATCTTTTGGATAATCCCTTGCTGCGAGAGCCGCTGCGACCTGAGCATATCAAGCCGCGTCTACTTGGCCATTGGGGGACCAGCCTGGCCTCAACTTGATCTACGCGCATCTCAACCAAATCATCAAATCCCGCGATCTGAACGTCATCTATATTTGCGGTCCCGGCCATGGCGGGCCCGCCATGGTGGCCAATACCTATTTCGAGGGAACCTACAGCGAAATCTACCCTGAGGTCACTCAGGATGTCGCTGGCATGAGGCGACTGTTCCGCCAGTTCTCTTTTCCGGGCGGAGTGCCAGGCCACTCAGCCAATATGCTAGGCTCAATTCACGAAGGGGGTGAGCTTGGCTATTCGCTCGCTCACGCCTACGGAGCCGCTTTTGACAATCCGGATCTGATCGTAGCCTGCGTGATTGGCGACGGTGAAGCGGAGACCGGCCCTCTCGCAGCCTCTTGGCATTGCAATGCATTCCTTAATCCCGTGTCAGACGGCGCGGTACTGCCTCATCCTCCATCTCAACGGTTACAAGATCGCCAATCCAACTATCCTCGGTCGATTGCCGGATGAGCAAGTTGTGGAACTGTTCCGCGCTTACGGTTACGAGCCCAGAAGTTCTTGGCTGCCGGATTTCATCCCAACCTGATGCACCGGCGCATGGCTGAGGTTCTCGAACAGGCATTCGATGAAATTGGCATCATTCAGGCGCGAGCACGAAGAGGCAGCAACAATGATACAGGCGCTGCCGTACCGCGTTGGCCTCTTGTCATTCTGCGCAGCCCAAAAGGATGGACTGGACCGAAGGAGGTAGATGGAAAGAAAGTTGAGGGATTTTGGCGGGCTCATCAAATCCCGATCCCAGCGGTCCGCGAAAATCCCGCACACCTACGGCAGCTTGAAAATAGGAATGCGAAGTGATCGCCCCGAAGAATTGTTCGATCAATCCGGTCAACTTACGCAAGACATTGCTGAACTCGCTCCCAACGGAAATCGACGCATGGGTCTCAACCCGCACGCCAATGGCGGCCTGCTCGAGGCGCGAGATCTGGCTGCCGGACTTTCACACCTATGCCGTGACAGTCACGTCTCCGGGTGCGCCCCAGGCAGAGGCGACACGCATTGTTGGAGCGTTCTTGCGCGACGTCATGAAGCTCAATGCAAACGTAATCGAAATTTTCGTCTGGTTGGTCCCGACGAAACATCATCCAACCGCCTGGACGCTGTCTTTGAGGCCACTGACCGCGTCTGGATGGAGCGCCTTGAGTCCTACGATGTTCACCTTTCGCGGGATGGACGCGTCATGGTAGGTGTTGAGTGAGCATCTCTGCGAGGGCTGGCTCGAGGGCTATCTGCTGACGGGACGACATGGGCTGTTTCTTGCTACGAGGCGTTTATCCACATCGTTGATTCAGCGTCTAATCAGCACGCCAAGTGGTTGAAAGTGGCGCGCACACTTCCCTGGCGGCGGCCTATTTCATCGCTGAATTATCTCCTCACCTCTCACGTCTGGCGGCAAGACCACAATGGCTTCAGTCATCAGGACCCTGGCTTTATTGACGTCGTAACTAACAAGAAGGCGGACGTCGTTCGCGTCTATCTGCCGCCCGATGCCAACTGCCTTTTGCGGGTCATGGATTATTGCTTGCGTACCTATGACCGCATCAATGTGATCGTTGCCGGGAAACAACCGGCGCCGCAGTGGCTGACCATACGAGGCCGTGGAGGCACTGCCACGCTGGAATTGCATCTGGAACTGGGCGTCAAATGACGCAGACGGTCGCGAGCCAGACGTTGTGATGGCCTGTGCCGGCGACGTGCCGACACTGGAAACGATCGCCGCGGTCGGGTTGCTGCGCCAACACCTGCCGGACTTGAGGATCCGGGTGGTCAACGTTGTGGACCTGATGACGCTGGATTCCAAGAGTGCTCATCCGCACGGCATCAGCGATGCTGACTTCGATGGCTTATTTACCGAAACTTGGCCCGTGATTTTTGCCTATCACGGCTATCCACATCTGATCCATCGCCTGACTTATAACCGCAAGAACCACGACAATATCCACGTCCGTGGATACATTGAAGAGGGCACGACGACCACTCCGTTCGATATGGTGGTGTTGAACAAATCGACCGGTTTCATCTGGCGATCGAGGTGATCGAACGTGTGCCCGGACTTGTATCGCGGGCGGCTCATGCAAGGCAGCTCTTCCGCGACAAGCTGCTTGAGCACAAACGTTACATCGATCAGTACGGCGAAGACATGCCCGAAATTCAGGGTTGAGTTGGCCGTATGAAAGCGCTTAAGGCCGGCCGCGATTGAGGCGCCAAGTTAGGTGTCAGCGGTCAAGCAACCGGCGGGTATGTCGTGCGACCATCAGGTTTTCGTCGGTTGGCACAACCCAAAGAGAGACTGGCGAAGCCGGCGCAGATATGAGAGGGCCGTTTCTGGTATTTGCCTCCTGGTCGAGCGTTATTCCGACCCATTTTGCATGCGTGCACACTTGCGCGCGTATTTCACAGCATTCTCGCCAATGCCGCCAGTGAATACCAAAGCATCGAGGCCTCCGAGCGCGGCAACAAGGGAGCCGAGCTCCCGACCGATACGATAGATAAATAGGTCGATTGCTTCATTTGAAGCGGGCGCACCGCTGGCCAGTAGCGTTCGCATGTCACTGGATAAACCGGAAACGCCCAACAGGCCTGAACGTTCATAGATCAAATGCTCGATTGTATTCGCGTCCATCCCCTCCTGCCCAAGTAGGAACAGAATGACACCGGGATCGAGAGTCCCGGTACGCGTTCCCATTGGCAAGCCGTCGACCGGCGTAAACCCCATCGTGGTTGCAATGCTGCGGCCCTCATTTATGGCGCACATACTGGCGCCGTTGCCGAGATGGGCAACGATAATCTTTCCGTTCGCGCATCCGGGCGCCACCTCCGGCAGCTTTGCAACGATGTACTCGTAAGATAGGCCGTGAAAGCCGTAGCGACGGATTTCCCCTCGCCGACAGCTCTCGCGGCAATGCGAATTCCCGGGCGAGCGGTGGTTGGCTGTGATGAAAGGCAGTATCAAAGCAGGCGACCTGCGGCACCTTTGGTGCGATGCTGGCGAACGCCCTAATGGCAGCAATGTGATGCGGCTGGTGTAGCGGAGCGAGCGGCACCAATTCCTCGAGACCGGCTATCACCCGCTCATCGATCATGACCGGTTGGAAATAAATGTTTCCTCCATGCACCACGCGGTGTCCAACGCCGCCCAAGGCAGCTTCGCTTCCAACGTACGTTCTGAACCAGTCGTGAATCTCGGCGATTGCCCCACATAGTCCTTGCCGGCGACCAGTTGGTCAGCAAGAACGCGACCTTGCACATCGGCAACCTTCAGTCGAGGAGATGTCCCAATCCCTTCGACCTGGCCGTGCGCGCCGGCTTCGACTGACCGATTTGAAGCCGTTTGATATAGCGAGAACTTGACGCTGGACGATCCCGCATTGATGACAAAGATCGGTTCGCGCATGAATCACCAGGCAGCATCATATTCTGGCAAACTATGCGGATCGAGGTCGCGATTCGCTGAAAGCGTTTCGGCGTAACGTCGAGATCGCAACTGCGTAGTCCGGCGATTTGAATATTGCTGATCCAGCAACAATCGCGTCTGCGCCAGCGGCAACCACCTCACGAACGTTCTCTCCGTTCTGGCCTCCGTCGACTTCGATCCAGGGGTTCAGTCCTCGAGATTCACAAAGGCGGCGCAAATCGGAAATTTTAGGCAGCATCTCCGGGAGGAATTTCTGACCTCCGAAGCCAGGATTGACCGTCATCACCAGGATAATATCGCAGAGGTGCAACACGTGCTCTGCAAAACATATCGGGCTCGCCGGGTCCAAGACGACCCCGGCTTTTGCGCCAAGCTCGCGGATACGGGACAGCACGCGATGCAGATGAATCGTCGATGACGGCTCAGATTGAACGAGCAGGTGGTTGGCGCCGGCGCGAATGAAGTCTTCCAGATAGCGCTCCGGCTCGACGATCATCAAATGCAGGTTCAACGGTTTTGGGGTTGCGCGTCGAACCGCCTCGACAACGAGCGGACCGAATGAAATGTTCGGAACGAACCTGCCGTCCATGATATCGAGATGGAGCCAATCGGCGCCCGCTTTGTCCACCGCTTTTACTTCTTCGGACAAGTGGCCAAAATCGGCGGACAAAATTGACGGTGCGATGACGAGCCTCTTCATAGTTCTCATCCGGTATCAAGCACGAACGGCCCAATAGGTTTGCGGTCTCGAGGCCCGGGCTCTACTAGTTAAGTCGGCGCCAAAGCTTCGCATACAGCCAGTGCCGATTAGGCAGTAGCTGCACGTTAATGAGTCAACGCGCTAGTAGTAACCGCGAGCCGCTACTACGGTTCAGGCAAAACCGAGTGGTAGTTGAAAAAGGCCCCGGACTACGAAATCCGGGGCCGCCCGATTGGGTTAGAAGAGTGAGTAGCCATTCTTTTAGTGCTTCGCTATATATAAATCTTTTTGTGGTGCTTGGTCGCGTGATGTCCGGGCGCTACAGCCGTAGCTCCGGACTGAACTGGTGCGGGTACAAAACCCGGATTGCCAGCTGCGCCGCCCATCACAGGCGGGTAGCCGGCCTGGTGGGAACCGTTTTGTGCGAATAAAGTAGTGGCTGTGCCCAGCATAGCGACAGCGCCAAGCACGATTGTGACGAGTTGCTTCTTCATAATTTCGCTCCTATTGCTTCGAGGAACTTCAGGTACATCGCGGAGCCATGGCCCTCCAGGGCTAACATCGCCCGCGAAATACCTGGCATCGTCGTACTGACAATGCAGAGATTAGTGAAATGCGGAGTGTCTATGGTTTCGATAGCCCTCGCCTATGCGTCTCAGGCCCTTACTAAGGCTCTGCAAGGTCAATCGCAGGAACCTCTCGACCGACAACTGTGACGACGAATGAGGTGAGAGCGGCAGGCAAACACGGGCCGCATTGCCGGAAATTTTTCATAATGTCGCTTATTGGTCTCAAACTAACGTCACGTGATTTCCGCTGGTTATCGTGTTCGAGAGACAGCGGAAACGACGCGGATCGGAAGCCTCGTGGACCAAATCTGACAATTCAATTCGCTCAGGGATTCCCTGCCGAACTCGCGTCTGCAGAGTCTGAGGAATGCACGAGCGAACGAACATTCAATTGAGTGCGATCGACCGCAGCGCGCTTGAGGCGGTGGTGGCTAACCGCAACAGCGCGCAAAAGCACGTCTGGCGGGCAAAGATTGTGCTGATGACGGCCGATGGTTATGGCACTGCCGAAATCATGCGCGCCACCGGCAAGGCCAAGACGGTGATCTGGCGCTGGCAGGAACGGTTCCGGGACGAGGGCGCGGCCGGGCTTTGGCGCGACAAGACGCGCCCCTCGCGCATTCCACCGCTGAGCCCTGCAGTAGCCGAACGGGTTGTCGCCATGACCTTGGCGGGGCCGCCGCCAGCAGCCAGCCATTGGACCGGCGCGGCGACTGCAAAGGCGGCTGGGATCACGTCAGTTCGGTGCAACGGATCTGGCGCGCTCATGGCCTGCGACCGCATCTGGTACGCCGCTTCAAGCTGTCCAACGATCCGCAGTTCGCGGCCAAGCTCAAGGAGATCTTGGCTTGTACGTCAATCCGCCCGACCACGCCATCGTGCTGTCGGTGGATGAGAAAAGCCAAATCCAGGCGCTGGATCGCACCCAGCCGGGGCTGCCGATGAAAAAGGGTCGGGCTGGCACCATGACCCACGACTACAAGCGTCACGGCGTCACCACTCTGTTCGCCGCGCTCACGTGCTTGAGGGCAAGGTCATCGGCCAATGTATGAAGCATCATCGCCATCAGGAGTTCATCCGCTTCCTTACCGTTATCGACGCTAGGGTGCCCAAGAAGAAAACGGTCGATGTCATTGTCGAGAACTATGCTGCTCACAAGCATCCCAAGGTGCTGGAATGGATCGACAAACATCCCGGTTCGTATTCCACTTCACCCCGACGTCAGCCTCTTGGCTCAATGCCGTCAAAGGCTTCTTTGCCAAACTCACCAAAAAGCGTCTCAAGCGCGGCGTGTTCCGATCCCTCCAAGAACTCAAAGACGCCATCCACCGCTCCCTCGACGACACCAACGCAAACCCAAAGCCCTTTACCTGGACCAAGGACCCCAACAAAATCATCGCAGCCGTCAAACGAGGCCACCAGTGTTAATTCGATCCACTAGGTTGACCCCTCGGGCACTATGGAGTTCTCGTCTTTCTCCTTTGCAGCATGTCAAGGATCGGGAATCGTCCGCAAAATCACTGTAAGGGCTTGAGTTCGCCCATCATGGTGGGAAGCAGCTCGGAGACCGTCGGGTGGATGTGCATCGCCCGTTGTAGGACGGTGTAGGGAGCCCCGGCGTACATGAGATCGAGGATACAGTGTATCACCTCGTCACCCGCAAGTCCGAGGAACGAGGCACGAATCTGTTTGCTATCTCGAGCCACCAGGATTTTCATGAAGCCCTTGGTCTCGCCTTTCTCAAACGCGCGACTGACGTCTTCCATTGGCATTGCCGAAATCAGCGCGGGCTTGGCGGTCTTCCGTACCTCGGCTTCCGTCATGCCGACACGGCCGAGCGGGGGATCGGTATAGAGCGCGTAAGCCGTGATCCGGTCGGTCACGCGCCTCTGATCGTTATCCAAGATGTTCCCTGCCACGATCTCAAAATCATTGTACGACGTGTGTGTAAATGCGCCTCGGCCGTTACAGTCTCCCATCGCCCAGATACCGGGCACGTTCGTGCGTAATGATCGTCCACCTGAATATAGCCGCGTGGATCAATGGCAATACCTGCCTGGTCTACGCCAAGGTCATCCGTGTTCGGCCGCCGACCGATCGCCACCAACACCTGAGTTCCAACGACCCGTGAAATCTTTCCCGCCAATTCGACCTTTACAGCAATGCCATTTCCCTTGCTTCCCACAGCGATGACCTTGCTATCGACACGCACGTCGATGCCCTCCTCCTTGAGGAATTCGGCCACAGCGCGCGAGACGTCCTCGTCCTCGCGCGCGATGAGGCGCGGCGCCAATTCGATAACCGTCACCTCGCTTCCGAAGCGGCGATGACCTGTGCGAATTCGAGGCCGATGTAACTCCCGCCCAGGATGATGAGATGGGGGGGAAGGAAATCAATGTCCATTATCGAGCTATTGGTCAGGTGGGGAACTTGGTCCAGGCCGGGGATCGGTGGGACCGACGCCCGCCCACCCACGTTGATAAAGATGCGGTCGGCATTGAGTACGAAATCGCCCACGGCAACTTTCTTATCTGCGACGAAGTGGGCATGGCCTTGATAGACCGTGCAGCCTTCGAGCGTCTTGAGCGAGCGCTCGACGCCCCCCCGCGATGCGCCCGCGACGTTGTCCTTGCGCGCCTTGACGGCCTTCATATAGACTCCGACGGGGCCGCCGATCGTCACGCCATAGTCACCGGCACGGCGGGCTAAATAGGCCGTGTAGGCACTCGCGACCAGCGTCTTGGTGGGCGTGCATCCCAGAATTTACGCAGGTGCCACCGAAGAACTTGCGTTCGATGATGGCCACCTTCTGGCCCGCCGGCTACGAGGCGCCGCGCCAGTGACGGCCCGGATTGCCCGGTCCCGATGATGATTGCGTCGTGATCGGGCCATGGTCTCGCTCGTCAAGCCAGCTCGTTTGTCATTTCGCGGCGAATGCCTCGTGTTCATTCCGCCGCGATCGCAAGATCGGGCATGAACTCGTGCAGGATTACGCCCTCGATCGGATCGAACTCACCCTGCCACGGCGCCTGCTCGAGGGCTTCGCATTGTGGCCTGGTAACCTGCCTCCCGGCGCATCCCAATTCCAGATGGACTGAAATCGATATCTTTAGTGTGGTTCTCGTTCTCGAGACGCGGTGCCAGGAGGCGGACAACGTGCATCTGTGTGACGCACCCATAGCCGGCGAGTTCGCGCACCGCCTCGCTCTTGCGCACATCATCCGGAAAATGCCGAACCAATTGGCTGATGACGTGGCGCAGTCGATTAGTCTGTTGCTGCCGGGTGATGTGGCTCGCAATGCGGCTCGAGTATTGAATGTCCTTATGACGGTTGAGAACTTCCCAGATTGATTGGGGCACCGGCCCCTCCCGGATTCCACAAGTGAACCGCGAAGATGAGCGAGTTGCGACGAGGGATAGTCGTCGAATATCACCTCGGTCGGCGTATTGGAAAGAATGCCGCCATCCCCCAATAGTATTCAGTCCTGACCGATGCGGATGGCCGGAAAAGCCGGCGGCAGCGCTC
>CAWFJS010000008.1:0-65135 GCA_963816295.1 uncultured Alphaproteobacteria bacterium
AAAAATCATGCCAGTCGTGCCACTCGCTGGGCATCATGCAAAATCATCCGCGCCCGACATAGGGCATCAAATTGGCCATCACCGTCATGAACAGCACGTTGGTATCGAGCGGCAGGCTCGCCATGTAGACCACGGCGCGGCCGACATCTTCCGCGGCCATGCGCGACCGACCATTTTGCGGCCGTCGGGCTGCAGCACGCCTTCGCCCTGCACCATGCGCTCGGTGAGCGGAGTGGCGGCATTGCCGATGTCGATCTGGCTGCAGCAGATATCATGGCCGCGGCAGTCGAGCGCGGTCTGCTTGGTCAGTCCGGTGACCGCGTGTTTGGTCGCGGTATAGGCGGCCGAATGCGGCCGCGGCGTGTGTGCCGAGATCGAGCCATTATTGATGATGCGGCCGCCGCGCGGGCGCTGCGCCTTCATGATCTTGATGGCTTCCTGCGTGCACAGGAACAGGCCGGTGAGGTTGGTGGCGACCACCGCCTGCCATTTGTCGAGCGGCAAGTCTTCAATCGGCACCGCCGGCGCGCCGATGCCGGCATTGTTAAAAAGGACATCGAGCCGGCCGTAACTGTCCTTGGCCTTGGCGAACAGCGCCTTGATCGAAACTGGATCGGCAACGTCGGCGGCAACGGTGAGCGCTTCGCCGGGTGTCTGCGCGCCTTCTTTGGCGACCGTGTCCAACAGCTCCTTGCGCCGTCCGGCGAGCACCACGGCATAGCCCTCGCGCATCAAGGCGAGCGTCACGGCGCGGCCGACGCCGGTACCGGCGCCCGTCACCAATGCAACTTTCCGCTCCGCCATGACTGTCCTCCCTCCGGTTTACGGAGAGCGGATAGTGGCGAAGGCGATGCGCGGCGGCAATAAACTCCCTCTCCCCGCGTGCGGGGAGAGGGTCGGGTGAGGGGGCTTTGTCGTTGCGCTCACAATTGCGGCTATGCCCCCTCACCCGGATTGCTCTCGCAATCCGACCTCTCCCCGTGCGACGGGGAGAGGTGGTGCTCGGTTGCGATATGACTGTTGTGACGAGTGACTGGTCAGCTCGCGACCGCGATTTCCTGATCGGGACTGACGACGCGGTAGGCCTCGGGCGCGGCGAGGCGATCGTCGATCTCGGCCGCGCTCACCGGCCGGCCGAAGCGGTAGCCTTGCATCGAATGCACGCCGGCGGCGCGCAGGAACAGATGCTGGTCGGCGGTCTCGACGCCTTCCGCGGTCACCTTCATGCCGAGACCGCGGCCGAGGCTGATGACGGCATGAACGATGGCCGCAGCGTCGGCGGCCTTCTCAATCGAGCGCACGAAACTCGAATCGATCTTGAGCTTGTCGAATGGAAAACGCCGCAAATAAAGCAGGCTCGATAGCCGGTGCCAAAATCGTCGAGCGCAAAGCACACATCGACGCCTTTGAGCCGCAGCATCGAGAGTTCCGCGCTCTCGAGATTGCCGAGCAAGGTGCTTTCGGTGAGCTCGAGTTCGAGCCGGTCGGGTTCGAAAGCAGTCTCGCCGAGAATGCGCTCGATCGCTTCGACGAAATCCGGCCGCCGGAATTGCAGCGGCGACACATTGACCGAGACCGTCAGGCCCGGCCAATTGCGGCCGTCGAGGCAGGCGCGGCGCAGGATGTGTTCGCCAATCTCGACAATGAGGCCCGAATGTTCGGCGATCGGAATAAAGCGCACCGGCGGGATTTCGCCTTGCACCGGGTGGATCCAGCGCGCCAGCGCTTCCACGCCGACCAGCCGATTGCCGCTCGGATTGACGATCGGTTGATAGACGACGTGCAGCTCCCGGTTTTTGATCGCCTGGTGGAGCGCGCCTTCGAGCAATTTGCAATTCGACAGGTCGGCGTCCATCGCCGCGTCGTAGATCCAGGCGCGGTTGCGGCCCTCGTTCTTGGCGCGATAGAGCGCCATATCGGCGTAACGCAGGATATCGCCGGCATCCCGGGTGCAGTTGTCGATCACGGCAATACCGATCGAAGCGCCAATATTGATGCCGTGTCCGCTGACGACGAACGGCGCGCAGATCGCCGCGAGAATGCGTTCGGCTACCGCCTGCAGCGAATAATTGTCCGAGGCGCAGGTCATGATGATGGCAAACTCGTCGCCGCCGAGGCGGGCAACGAGATCGTCGTTACGCATAATCTGGCTTAAGCGCCGCGTGACGTTGAGAATGAGCTCGTCGCCAATATGGTGGCCGAGCGTGTCGTTGATGTCCTTGAAGTGATCGAGATCGATGTAGAACACGGCGGCAGTCGGGCCGCCATTGCGCACTTCGGTGATGGCACGTTCCAGCCGCTCCGAAAAATAAATCCGGTTCGGCAATCCGCAGACCGGATCGTGCAGAGCAAGGTGGCGTAATTGCCGTTCGCCGTCGGCGATCGCGGCGGTCGTGCGCCGCATATGGCGCATGATGATGAGGATCAGCAGCGCGAAGGCCAAAAGCGCCATCGCAACGAACGGTACGAAGCTGACGATCACCGCTCCGCCTGGCCGCTTTGGCCGCCACGCCAAGCGGGCAACCGGTTGCCCCTCGGCGTCGGCGAGTGTGACGACCTGATCGTCGCTGGACGGCGTTGCCGCGTCGATCAAGCGAAGGCCCTCGACTTGCAAATGGTCGGCGATCTTTGTCAGAAGTCGATCACTGACATATTTGACCAACGCCACGATCGGCGCGCGAGCATTTCCGTTCGCAGGGTTTGCCTGCTCACCAACCGCTACCGCGGCAACAATCGCGGATTGGCCCAGAAAATTTTGAAAGAGGGCGACAGCTTTGGTCGGCTTGGATAGATCGTGGGGGGACACCAAGACGGTGCCGCGCGGTTGCCCCGCGAACCGGCCGCGCAAAATATCGATCGCCGGAGCGAGCTCGGCTGCCAGATTGGCGCGGGCTCCTTTCGCCCGCGATGCGAGAGCGGAAATATTCGGTCTCTCCGCCGATCCCGAAGACCGCAACGATGTCGGCGTTGTAGAACGTTTCGAGCCACTCTCCCGACGCGCCGATCAGACCCACGCTGCGTCATAGCTATCGCGAATTTTCGTGGTCGCTTGCGGCATCGACGCGACGCTCTCGAGGTGACGCAGCGCGCGCTCGGCATTTTCATCGAGCGACCGAAGGATCGCCTGCTCTTCGTTATCAGTCGAAATCCTGTTGGCGCGCTGTGCCGAGCTCAGCACGCCTATGGCGATGCCGACGATCGCGATAACGACCATCTGCAATTCCGATCGGGATAAGCAAGCGGACGCGCGCGTGGTCCCAGCGCGAGCGGTTCGTTTCCCCGGCGGTTTGCATCTGCGCCGAAGGCGACGCATTGCCACCTTTGGATATCTCGGCCCGGGGCAAGATAGCAAGCAAAAGCTTGCCAATGACTTGCAATTTGCTTCGAAATCACCGCCGCTAGGAACCGCGGTGCTTTCGGCCGCGATAAAAATCATGCCAGTCGTGCCACTCGCTGGGCATCATGCAAAATCATCCGCGCCCGACATAGGGCATCAAATTGGCCATCACCGTCATGAACAGCACGTTGGTATCGAGCGGCAGGCTCGCCATGTAGACCACGGCGCGGCCGACATCTTCCGCGGCCATGCGCGACTCGACCATTTTGCGGCCGTCGGGCTGCAGCACGCCTTCGCCCTGCACCATGCGCTCGGTGAGCGGAGTGGCGGCATTGCCGATGTCGATCTGGCTGCAGCAGATATCATGGCCGCGGCAGTCGAGCGCGGTCTGCTTGGTCAGTCCGGTGACCGCGTGTTTGGTCGCGGTATAGGCGGCCGAATGCGGCCGCGGCGTGTGTGCCGAGATCGAGCCATTATTGATGATGCGGCCGCCGCGCGGGCGCTGCGCCTTCATGATCTTGATGGCTTCCTGCGTGCACAGGAACAGGCCGGTGAGGTTGGTGGCGACCACCGCCTGCCATTTGTCGAGCGGCAAGTCTTCAATCGGCACCGCCGGCGCGCCGATGCCGGCATTGTTAAAAAGGACATCGAGCCGGCCGTAACTGTCCTTGGCCTTGGCGAACAGCGCCTTGATCGAAACTGGATCGGCAACGTCGGCGGCAACGGTGAGCGCTTCGCCGGGTGTCTGCGCGCCTTCTTTGGCGACCGTGTCCAACAGCTCCTTGCGCCGTCCGGCGAGCACCACGGCATAGCCCTCGCGCATCAAGGCGAGCGTCACGGCGCGGCCGACGCCGGTACCGGCGCCCGTCACCAATGCAACTTTCCGCTCCGCCATGACTGTCCTCCCTCCGGTTTACGGAGAGCGGATAGTGGCGAAGGCGATGCGCGGCGGCAATAGACTCCCTCGCCCCGCGTGCGGGGAGAGGGTCGGGGTGAGGGGGCTTTGTCGTTGCGCTCACAATTGCGGCTATGCCCCCTCACCCGGATTGCTCTCGCAATCCGACCTCTCCCCGTGCGACGGGGAGAGGTGGTGCTCGGTTGCGATATGACTGTTGTGACGAGTGACTGGTCAGCTCGCGACCGCGATTTCCTGATCGGGACTGACGACGCGGTAGGCCTCGGGCGCGGCGAGGCGATCGTCGATCTCGGCCGCGCTCACCGGCCGGCCGAAGCGGTAGCCTTGCATCGAATGCACGCCGGCGGCGCGCAGGAACAGATGCTGGTCGGCGGTCTCGACGCCTTCCGCGGTCACCTTCATGCCGAGACCGCGGCCGAGGCTGATGACGGCATGAACGATGGCCGCAGCGTCGGCGGCCTTCTCGATCGAGCGCACGAAACTCGAATCGATCTTGAGCTTGTCGAATGGAAAACGCCGCAAATAAAGCAGGCTCGAATAGCCGGTGCCAAAATCGTCGAGCGCAAAGCACACACCGACGCCTTTGAGCCGCAGCATCGAGAGTTCCGCGCTCTCGAGATTGCCGAGCAAGGTGCTTTCGGTGAGCTCGAGTTCGAGCCGGTCGGGTTCGAAAGCAGTCTCGCCGAGAATGCGCTCGATCGCTTCGACGAAATCCGGCCGCCGGAATTGCAGCGGCGACACATTGACCGAGACCGTCAGGCCCGGCCAATTGCGGCCGTCGAGGCAGGCGCGGCGCAGGATGTGTTCGCCAATCTCGACAATGAGGCCCGAATGTTCGGCGATCGGAATAAAGCGCACCGGCGGGATTTCGCCTTGCACCGGGTGGATCCAGCGCGCCAGCGCTTCCACGCCGACCAGCCGATTGCCGCTCGGATTGACGATCGGTTGATAGACGACGTGCAGCTCCCGGTTTTTGATCGCCTGGCGGAGCGCGCCTTCGAGCAATTTGCGATTCGACAGGTCGGCGTCCATCGCCGCGTCGTAGATCCAGGCGCGGTTGCGGCCCTCGTTCTTGGCGCGATAGAGCGCCATATCGGCGTAACGCAGGATATCGCCGGCATCCCGGGTGCAGTTGTCGATCACGGCAATACCGATCGAAGCGCCAATATTGATGCCGTGTCCGCTGACGACGAACGGCGCGCAGATCGCCGCGAGAATGCGTTCGGCTACCGCCTGCAGCGAATAATTGTCCGAGGCGCAGGTCATGATGATGGCAAACTCGTCGCCGCCGAGGCGGGCAACGAGATCGTCGTTGCGCATGATCTGGCTTAAGCGCCGCGTGACGTTGAGAATGAGCTCGTCGCCAATATGGTGGCCGAGCGTGTCGTTGATGTCCTTGAAGTGATCGAGATCGATGTAGAACACGGCGGCAGTCGGGCCGCCATTGCGCACTTCGGTGATGGCACGTTCCAGCCGCTCCGAAAAATAAATCCGGTTCGGCAATCCGCAGACCGGATCGTGCAGAGCAAGGTGGCGTAATTGCCGCTCGCCGTCGGCGATCGCGGCGGTCGTGCGCCGCATATGGCGCATGATGATGAGGATCAGCAGCGCGAAGGCCAAAAGCGCCATCGCAACGAACGGTACGAAGCTGACGATCACCGCTCCGCCTGGCCGCTTTGGCCGCCACGCCAAGCGGGCAACCGGTTGCCCCTCGGCGTCGGCGAGTGTGACGACCTGATCGTCGCTGGACGGCGTCGCCGCGTCGATCAAGCGAAGGCCCTCGACTTGCAAATGGTCGGCGATCTTTGTCAGAAGTCGATCACTGACATATTTGACCAACGCCACGATCGGCGCGCGAGCATTTCCGTTCGCAGGGTTTGCCTGCTCACCAACCGCTACCGCGGCAACAATCGCGGATTGGCCCAGAAAATTTTGAAAGAGGGCGACAGCTTTGGTCGGCTTGGATAGATCGTGGGGGGACACCAAGACGGTGCCGCGCGGTTGCCCCGCGAACCGGCCGCGCAAAATATCGATCGCCGGAGCGAGCTCGGCCGCCAGATTGGCGCGGGCTCCTTCGCCCGCGATGCGAGAGCGGAAATATTCGGTCTCTCCGCCGATCCCGAAGACCGCAACGATGTCGGCGTTGTAGAACGTTTCGAGCCACTCTCCGACGCGCCGATCGACCCACGCTGCGTCATAGCTATCGCGAATTTTCGTGGTCGCTTGCGGCATCGACGCGACGCTCTCGAGGTGACGCAGCGCGCGCTCGGCATTTTCATCGAGCGACCGAAGGATCGCCTGCTCTTCGTTATCAGTCGAAATCCTGTTGGCGCGCTGTGCCGAGCTCAGCACGCCTATGGCGATGCCGACGATCGCGATAACGACCATGATTCCGATCGGGATAAGCAAGCGGACGCGCGCGTGGTCCCAGCGCGAGCGGTTCGTTTCCCCGGCGGTTTGCATCTGCGCCGAAGGCAACACATTGCCACCTTTGGATATCTCGGCCCGGGGCAAGATAGCGAGCAAAAGCTTGCCAATGACTTGCAATTTGCTTGGAAATCACCGCCGCTAGGAACCGCGGTGCTTTCGGCCGCGATCGGTTAACGGCGGGTAAACGGGTTGCTTTGGCCTTGGAGCAGCAGAAGTAATTCGGCTTTTAGCGCCGGTTGGCGTAGGGCGGCCGGGGTATGCCGACATGGGCCGCGCGCAGGGCGGCCGACCAGCGCTCGCGCAGATCGGTGAAATAGGGTTCACCCGGCTCGATCCGGTGGATCAGTTCGGGGTCGCAGGTGTCGCGGCGCAGCACCATGAGATCGATCGGCAAACCGACAGACAGATTCGACCGCAGCGTCGAGTCGATCGAGATCAGCCCGACTTTGAGCGCGTCATAGATGTCCATTTCGTAATTGATGGCGCGATCGAGTACCGGCTTGCCGTATTTATGCTCGCCGATCTGCAGATAGGGCGTATCGACGGTGCATTCGATGAAGTTGCCGGCCGAGTAGATCATGAACAACCGCATGCGCTCGCCCATGATCTGGCCGCCGAACAGGAACGAGACATCGAACGTGACATCGGAAGCCTCGAGCGCGTTGCCCTCGGCGGAATGGATGGTGCGCACGACGTGACCGACCCGTCGCGCCGCCTGGAACAGCGTCGGCGCGTTCATCAAGGTCTCGTGCTCGCCGGTCTCCGGATTGTCGTAGCCTTCGGTTAATGTGCTGACTACGGACTGGCTGATCGAGAGATTGCCCGCCGAGGCAATCGCCATCACCCGCTTCTTCGGGTCCTTAAATACGTGCAGTTTGCGGAAGGTCGAAATGTTGTCGACCCCGGCATTGGTCCGGGTGTCTGCGAACATCACCAAGCCTTCCCGGACCAGAATTCCACCGCAATAGGTCATCGATTCGGCCAGCCCCCGTTGTGCCGCCTGTATAGCATTGTCGGCGGCCGCGCGGGCGAGATGCTGACCGGTGCATTGTTTATCCATCAGGCGGCGCCGGCCCCATCGCCGCCGCAAATAAGGAACCTGAAAAGGCGTGCGCTTGAGCCGCGAGCGGTGTCGCGCTAGAGGAGGCGGCGGCACGGAGATCACGGCATGACCGGCAGCATGGCCAGCAGCGCGCCCACCAGCAGCGCGGCCAAAAACGACAGCGTCGTCACCGCCGCGGTTCTGGTAATCGGCGATGAAATCCTTTCCGGCCGCACCAAGGATAAGAATATCGGCTACATCGCCGACTTTTTGACCGACATCGGCATCGATCTGAAAGAAGTCCGTATCGTCCCCGACGAGGAGCCGGAGATCGTCGCCGCGGTCAACGCTTTGCGGTCGCGCTACACCTATTTGTTCACGACCGGCGGAATCGGCCCGACCCATGACGACATCACCGCCGAATGTGTCGCCAAAGCGTTCGGGGTCGCGTTGGAACACCACCCGCAGGCCGTCGAAATCATGCGCGCACGTCTGGCGCAGACCGGCGGCGAGATGAACGAGGCGCGCATGCGCATGACGCGCGTGCCCAAAGGCGCCACGCTGGTGTTGAACAAGATCTCGGCGGCTCCGGGGTTTTGGATCGGCAACGTGATCGTGATGGCCGGAATCCCGAGCGTCATGCAGGCCATGCTCGATTATGTGGCGCCGCAGCTCAAGACCGGAGCAAAGATGCTGTCGCAATCAATCCGCGCCGATTGCCGCGAGGGCGACATCGGCACCGAGCTCGGCGCGATTGCAAAGACACATGCGGATGTTGTGATCGGCTCGTATCCGTTCGTCGATGAAAAAAATCTTGCGAACACGAATGTGGTGGTGCGCTCGCGCGACCCGCAGAAGCTCACCGCGGCGAAGGTGGCCATCGAGGCCATGTTGACTCGCGTCAAAGCCGGGCTGGCCAAAGCCTAAAGTTTTATCGCGCAATCGCGTCGGTCAGTCCGCATCGTTCGGCCAGGGATGAGTTTAAGTGCATGAAGCGGCGCCGTATATTTGTTTCCGCTATCGTCGCTGCCGTCGCGGCATTCGGTTTGCTGTTCGCGGCGGAATTTTCCGCCGCCGAGCCGGCTGCCGATCTGCGTGGATTGGGCGTTGTCTATCTGCACGGTAAAGGCGGTTGGCCTGGGGCGCTCAATGGCGGCATCCTCGGCGCTTTGAAAGACGAAGGTGCGCTGGTGGCGACGCCGGAAATGCCGTGGTCGTTTCACCGCCGCTATGACGCGACCTTCGACCAAGCGCTGGCCGAGATCGATGCCGCGATCGCGGGGCTCAAGTCGGACGGTGCGCACCGCATTGTGCTGATCGGTGTGTCTCTGGGGGCCAATGCCGCGATCGGATACGCGGCGCGGCATCCCGAACTCGTGGGCGTGGTCGCGCTCGCGCCCGGTCATCTGCCCGACGTCGGCAACATGCGCAGTTTCGTCAGTGATGCGGTGGCGCGCGCCAAGACTTTGATCGCGGAAGGCAAGGGCGACGTGCGGCAGAGCTTCCCCGACATGGCGCAGGGCATCCCGTTGACGGCGACGGCGACGCCGACCGTCTATTTGAGCTGGTTCGACCCGGAGGGACCGGCGGTCATACCCAAGAATGCCGCACTGATGGGCGCGGCGCCTTCGCCGGCGCCGTTGCTCTGGGTCGTCGGCAAACTCGATCCGATCGACCGCCGCGGCCCCGAATATGCCTTCAATGCGCTCGCCAAGAATCCGAAGAGTCAATATGTCGAGGTCATTGCCGGGCACCTCACGACGGCGCTGGTGGCGCGCGGGCAAGTGATCGATTGGATCAATGCCCTGTAAGCTCGGCTCTCTGGCATTCCTGCGCAACGAGACGATCGGCTATGAAAACCCCCGAACCGGACCGGCCCGTCGATCCTGCAAAAATCTTTCCCGTGTCCTGGGACCAGTTCCATCGCAATTCCCGCGCGCTGGCTTGGCGGTTGAGCGGAACAGGTCCGTTCGACGCGATTGTCTGCATCACCCGCGGCGGTCTCGTGCCGGCCGCGATCGTGGCGCGCGAGCTCGACATCCGCGTGATTGAGACGGTGTGCGTGGCAAGCTACGACCACACCCGTCAGACCGATGTGACAATTCTCAAGGACGTTGCAGCAAGCGTGATCGCGCGGGGCGGCGGCGAGGGCGCCGGCGTACTCATCGTCGACGACCTGGTCGATACCGGGCAGACGGCAAAAGCGGTGCGCGGAATTTTGCCGCGCGCCCATTTCGCCACGGTCTATGCCAAACCGATGGGCCGCCCCATGGTGGACACCTTCATCACCGAAGTCTCGCAAGACACCTGGATCTATTTTCCGTGGGATACCGGGCTTGCGTTCCAGCCGCCGATCCGCGACGGCGGTTTGTAGTGTGGCTATTTCGTGCTTGGGCCGCGATCGGCTATGATGGGCCAAAAGTCGACGATAAAGCCAGGGTCAAAACTCATTATTTGCGCGGCCACGACGCTGGGCATTTTGGTCGCTGGCTAGGCGGGAGGAGCGATGTGATCTATGCGATCATGAGCGACGAGCAACGACGCCAGCGACCGAAAGGCCCGCGTCCCTTCGGGTTGCGGCGAAAATCGTCGTGGGGTTCGTCGAAGGGCTCGACCGTATTGCCGATACGATCTTCGCCCTTCTCCTGCCCGGCGAGCGATTTTGGCTGCAACGCGGCTCGCGGAAATAATGAGTTTTGACCCTAGGAGGCCGCCATGGATGCCGTGACGCCAAAGTCGAAACACGATACCGCCGACACGCATTCGCATGTGGTGCGTCCGGCGGACATGGAATGGAGGAAGACGCGGTTTCCCGGCTGCGAAGTCAAAGGTCTTCTGCTCGACAAGGCGACCGGTCTTGTTACGGCGCTGATGAAATTCGCTCCCGGCGCTACGCTGCCGGACCACGAGCACGTCAAGATCGAGCAGACCTATGTTCTTGACGGCAAGCTCGTCGACAAGGAAGGCCCGGCCCAAGGGCTCACCGTCGGTCCCGGCGAGTTCGTCTGGCGCGAGGCCGGTAGCCGCCATGTTGCCTGGACGCCGGAAGGCGGGCTGATGCTGGCGATGTTCCAGGTGCCGAACAAATTCTTTGAGAAAGACGGTCGCGCGACCGACATTTCCGGCGCCGACTGGGACGAGCTTTGGGGGCACGTGTTCAAGGACTGAAATATCGTCCGCGATGGGTAAGGGAGGTCGGCACGATGAACGCGGCGCGAGAAGATGTCTGTCGAAGAAGCGTGATGGGACGGGATGCAGCACCTGAAAAGCGGCTGCGCACGCTGCTCGGCCTGGTGCTGGCGGCTGCTTTCGCCTTGCCGGGGGCGAGCGCCTTGGCGCAGGACAATCCCATCATGCCGAAGCTTTCGATTGGCGGCGAACAGAAGCGACCGCTGACGCCGGAAGAGCAAGAACGGCAAAAGCAGATCGACGCCGACTACAAGGCGGCGACCAGCAAGATCCCGGCGCAGAAGGCGCCCGATCCCTGGGCCGATGTGCGGCAGGCGCCTGCTGCCTCGGGGCAGAAAGCTTCCGCGCCCACGCAAAACGATTCAGCGCGGAAGAAAAAACAATCGGCGCAACAACCGCAATAGCTGTTCAAGCCGCTTCGCGGGGATGTCGTGTAATTATCGGGGCTTTGCGGCTGATCGCTTTCGGCGACGTTGTGTATTTGTCCGCCTTCGCGGACATCGTATAGTTGTCCGCATCCGCGGACATTGTGTAGCTGTCCGCTTTCGCGGACGTGGCGAAATGGTAGACGCAAGGGACTTAAAATCCCTTGGGGGAAACCCTGTGCGGGTTCGAGTCCCGCCGTCCGCACCAATAAAATTACGGCGCAATTGTCTCGCGAGGCTTGTAAACTCGGCTGCGAGGCTATCGTCTCCAGACGGTTCGGCTCGCCCTGCCGCTCGGGCCGTTCAACGCATTGGGTGAAGGTCAAAATCCGAAAGCGCCAGCGGCAAAGCGCGAGGCACAGGAGGATTGGGGGCGATTGTGAGGCTTCTCCGGGCCTTTGTCCGCTCTCTATGTGTTTTGTGGGTGCCCCTTACTCCTCGCGTGAGAGTCGCTTTAGGACTATCTCGCCGACAACATAAAACCACAGCCAAACAACGCCGCAACCGATTAAAGCCAGACCTACCCCGAAAGGCCTGTAACGGCCGTGAATACCTGAATATCTGACAAACAGTTCCTCATACAGAACGTAAAGACCGGCGCAGATCAGTCCGACCGAGACAATAAAGTTCATAAGCCGCCGCATGACTTCGTATCATAACTGAGTCGGCACCCTGTGACTTCGCCTAATGCCCGCGCGCTTCCCGCCGCCGTGGTCCGTCGAGGAACAGCCCGTGTGTTTTGTCGTCCGCGCCCTGCCGCTCGGGCCGTTCAGCGCATTGGGTGAAGCTCAAAAATCCGAAAGCGCCAGCGGCAAAACGCGAGGCACAGGAGGATTGGAGGCGATGGTAGTTATTGAACTCAGTAGTCTCCTGGGCGCGGTTCTCGTTCGCGTTTTCTCAATTTCCTCTCGTCGCGCACGCTTCCTAAAATTGCGGCGAGCGCGATGACGATCAATCCGACAACGCACAGGCTGAGAGCGACAGTGAAGAATAAGATGAGGAATGCCATTCTCAAAACTTAGTTAATTTCGCGAATGCAAACAAGCGAGCGGGTCCTCAATGGAATAAGCAAACAGCCGTTGCGATCGGTCTTGCGGCTTGAGCGGGCGCCTTGTCTGCCCGCGGCGAGAAGGCGTGGTAGGGCCGCCATACTTGCTATGCCAAACCCGCCAAAAGAGAAGGCCGCCCGTTGAGGCGGCCACAAAGTTCCTTCCTTTTAGTAGCGATACCAGCCGTAGTGGCGGTGATGGTAGTAGCGAGGATAGTAGGCGTAGTAGCGATGATGGTAGTAGCGATGATGGTAGTAGCCGTAGTAGCGATGATGGTAGTAGCGATGATGATAGCCGTACCAAGCTGCGGCTGGGACTGTGCTGCTCGCCGCGATTGTGCCTATAACAGCTAATGTCGTCGCGATTTTCCCTAAGGTTCGCATTATGCTCCTCCTTGGTTTCCGAGAAACAACGCGGAACTAAGGTTGGCAGTTGCATTGATGGAACTTGAACGGCGGTTCATAAATGTCTGGAACGAACTTTGGCCCATGCAAGGTTTTTGTTTTGACGGGCGACCTCCACCCCCTCTTTGTCAAAAGCCGCCGCCTTAGTCCGTCGAAGTCACGCGCGAGGCGGAGGAAGATTGGGACACTGAACAACCGATGATGACCGTGACGCAAACCGCCCGCTTGCTGGCTTGGGTCATCGTCGGGCTAATCGTGCTCGGAATCCTGTTGTATTTGTTTGGCCCGGCGGCGCTGAGGACCGATGAGCTAATCGTCATCAGTTTATTGATCATCGGTCTAATCTGGTTTCAAGTCTGGCTCCGCCGACGCGGCCAATGAAATCAGAACGCCGCCTCCCGTCACCGCAGTGCTAAGAAAACACCCGCTTGCCTTCCCATAGCAATGCGCGCTGTAGTACGAGCGGCGTAACACGGGAGTGCAAGATGGTACGAGCGAGCCAGTATCATAAGTCTGATTGCTGGATTAACCCCTGCATCTGCACAAAGCGGCGGAGGTTGCGAACAATGGTGTCGCGCCAATCGTTGTTCCGCCACGGGTGGCATAGGTTATGCAGCCGGCGGGTCGCAATGCATGCCCAAGTGTGTTGCTGCCTGTAGAGAAAAAATGAGCAAACACAAATAAATGGGGCATCGCTTCCCACGACCGTGGTCCGCCAATGGACAGGCTGCGTGTTTGGTTGTTCGAGGTCGCGACGGACAGGCGCTCGCGTAAGTCTATTTCGAGGTGCCGGCGGCGCTGTTGCTCGGCATGTTGCCGCGATCAATCGCGGACAAGGTCTATGACTGGATCGCTGCGCACCGATACAAGTGGTTTGGCAAGCGCGCCACGTGTTTTGTCCCGCGCCAAGGCCGTGAGCCCGCTCAGTTGCCCTTAAGCGATCGATAATAGGGGTCAGGCGTATTGTAACGATTGCTCTGACCGAAGGTGGGACCCTGCTGGACACCGAACTGCACCACAGGACCGCTCGAACCGAACGGTCGGGAGCCTTGACTGGAGCTGTGGTTGTCCGAAGTCGTCGGCTGCTTGTCCGGATCACCGAATGAGTAATTGCCCCCGTCGGGAAAAACGGTTTCCCGACTGAACGCCCATGCCGACGCAGCGGTGAGTAAGAATAGGCCAGCTGCAAACAGGCCGACTGCCAGCCTGGGCCCCATAAATCGGATTATCATGGTTTCCGCATCTCCCTCGAAGCACTGATTGTAGGCTACGCAACCTCTACTGCGTCAAGAAAAACCGTCATGGTCGAAGCCGTAAACATCAAGATCGGCGCCAAAGTAAGGCCGGGGTTCTACTGCTTTAGGTCGATCACCCCATCGGGTAAAGTCGAAAACCCCAAGGTGTGTTTCTGCGGCCGGCCGCGAAGCCAGCTTAAGGAAGATTGGGGGCGATAGCATTCGCGCTAGAAGAATCGGACAATGTTCGCGCCCAATCCAAACCGGCGGCTTCGCGAGACAATCTTTCTGGGGGGCGTGGTGATCGGCGCCGCCGCGCTCGGCGCTGTTGTTCTCTATGCGGCCACAAGTTGGCTGTGGCTGGTCGCACATCAGGGGCTGCATTGACCATGCGCCGCTTCCCAGTCCCATGGTCTGCCGAAGTAACGCAGAACTCTTGCATTGTGTGGGACGCAGGTCGTCGGACGCTTGGCCGCGTTGTTTACTGCGGAAGGGGAATGGCTAATCGCGGTCACAAAGCGAAGATACTGGTGGCCAGACCTAGTTTTATTTTGTTGGCGTCCATAGGTTTTATCGCTGCATCAATGCAGACAGGTTGCGTGCATTCTCCGTCGCCACCGGTGTGGGGTTACTACGATCAATGCGCTGCGGAAAACCCGTCATTTCTTGCAATGGCGGAGTGCGGGAGACAGAAGCGTCTGGCGGAGTGCATCCCCAATAATACCTGTTCGCCGGAAGGTACTGTATTCATGGAGTACATAGACTCGCTGGTGCTGTCGGTAAAAAACAAGAAAATGACGGAAGCCGAGGCTATGCAGCATTACGCCGAATATAAATCCGGTGGGACGTCAACGTGCACTGCGCTCGGCAATGCCGTGAAATGCTACTAGTACCGCTGCACGGTGATTTTGACAGGTTAAATCCGGGGTCAAAGTAGCTCCGGCAGGGATTTCGGATCAACGAGCATTTCGATGCTGCGAGCGACATGCGGCTGCCGTCGGATGAATCCTGCGCGTTCGAGCGTGAGCACCATCTGGTGAACCGAAGGTGGGCTGACGCGAAAATATTCCTGCATGTCCGTTTCGGCGGGCGGCCGGCGGTGCAGGCGTGTGTACAGGTGGATAAACGCCAGATACTGGCCCTGCGTGGGCGTAAAGGCTTTTGCAGCGCAACTCACTGCGGCCATCCGATTTAATTGTTCCTCCGTGCCTCGAACGAAGAGGAGGCACAGATGAATGTACGCTATCGGGTCGAGCTGAGCCAAACCGAACGCGCCGACCTCACGGCGCTTCTGAGCGGAGGCAAGCGCGCCGCACGCAAGCTCAAACGAGCGCAGATTTTGCTGGCCGCCGACACGGGCGCCAGCGACGACGACATCGCAACCAACGTGGGCGTTGGCGGCTCGACTGTCTACCGGACCAAGCAGCGCTTCGTGCTCGGCAACCTGGAGGCGGCGCTCAGCGAAGCACCACGCCCAGGAGCAAGCCGTAAGCTCTCAAGCAAAGAGGAAGCACTGCTAGTCGCCACCGCCTGCTCCAAGCCCCCGCAGGGCCGCGCCCGTTGGACCCTGGAGCTGTTGGCGGGTGAGTTGGTCAGCCTCACTGAACACGCCAGCGTATCCCGCGAAACCGTACGTCGGCGGTTGGCCGAAAACCACCTCAAGCCCTGGCGCAAGGACATGTGGTGTATTCCGCAGGTCGACGGCGAGTATGTCGCGCGCATGGAGGATGTGCTCGACCTCTACGCCGAAGTCCCCGATCCGAAATGCCCGGTGGTCTGTTTCGATGAGAGCCCGACCCAGCTCATCGGCGAGGTTCGCCAGCCGATCCCAGCCAAGCCGGGCCAGATCGAACGCTCCGACTGCGAATATAAACGCAACGGAACGGTCAACCTGTTCGTCTTCCTCGACGCGCATCGGCCCTGGCGTAAGGTTAAGGTCACCGAACGGCGAGCCGCAGAAGACTACGCCCAATGTATGCGCGAGCTCGTCGATATCCATTATCCAGATGCCGAGTACATCCGGGTTGTGCAGGATAACTTATCGACCCATTCGGCCGGCGCTCTGTACCAGACGTTCCCACCCGCCGAAGCCCGGCGCATTTTGCGACGGCTGGAGTTCCATTACACCCCCAAGCACGCAAGTTGGCTCAACATGGTTGAGATCGAGATCGGGGTGCTGCGCAGCCAATGCCTCGACAGACGCATCGACACGAAGGAGCAGATCGAATCCGAAATCGCTGCATGGGAAGGTCAGCGCAATGCCTCAGGCGCTCGCATCAAATGGATGTTCACAACCAACAAAGCTCGCGCCAAAATGGGCCGCGCCTACCCACAGCCCGCTACCCTCCGCGAGGCCCAAACCAAAGAGTCATAATCACTGTGCAGTGGTACTAGGGCATACCGGGCACGACTCCGCACAACTAGGGTCTGATCAAGCCCGCTGCTGCCATGCCGTCCTCTTGCATCGGATGATTTTGCAATTCGATTTCTTTTGCCTGACGGTCCAAACGGTCGGCCAGATCCGTAAGCTGCAAGCGGCTCGGATTATTCCACGATAGCTGGCTCGCAATGCGGAGGCAGAGCGCGGCTTTTTCTCTGAGGCTGAGTGCATCCATGGTAGGCCTACCACTCAGTGCGGGGTGCGAATAAATACCTGATTCGCCAACTCGCAAAGTTAATTTGAGTTCAGGCGCGCCCGTGGGCCGATGTCGGCACGGTGACAAAGGTCACAGCGGCGTCGATTAAGTGCTGCTTTGGTGATGATCGCACCGTCCCCCGGCGGTGCATCACTCCCTTGGGCCGCCGAAAGGCGGCCCCTTTTTTCCGAAGTCGCTGTGAGGCGGCGCACTCGATTGCGGCGGCGACCGGCTTCGCCTCGTCCTACGCGTCGCTATGCTCCGCGATCGCGGCCTCGAAGCTGTCGACAAAAACCAAGCCGATACCGCGGGTGAGCGCGCCGGCGGTCAGCGCAGCGGCGCCGAGACCCCAAACCAGCCCGCCCGGAACGATCCACATCAGGGTCGAGGATGCCGCAAGCCCGGCACCGGTCGGCACCGCGCCGGCGATTAAGGCGATGATCAGCGAGCGCGTGCGGTCGCGCTGGAATGGCAGGCCGTAAAGTTCGCTGAGCCGTTTGACCATGCGCAGATTGACGGCGGTGACGCTCGCGATATTGGCCGCCGGCAGCGGTACGAGTCCGCCCAGAGCCGCGTAATTCTTATGGCGATCGACGATCCGGCGCGCCAGCGCGCGCCGGCGCGCGGCCAAGGGATCGGTGGCGCGAGATTTTGGCTCAAGGCGCGGCTCGGACGGCTCTTGCCTGATTGGATCGTTCACAGTGTCGGGCATAGCGGCGGGCGCGGCCTCACTCTTCGGCTCGGGCTCGACCGCGTCGAACGCCATAGCAGGCGGGGCGACGTGGGGCGGCACTCGGCCTTGTTCATCCGCCGCAAAGCCGGCGGCGATCTGTTGCAGATTGGCGATCGAGCGCGTGATCGCCTTGGGGAGCGGTTTGCGTCTCATGCGGCGGCCTGCTGGGCGCCGAGCACCATGTCGACCTCGTCTGCGATCGCGGCAATCTCGCGAGCGGCCGGTCCCTTCCAGCTGATCAGGCTTGGCGTTGCGCCCCACAAGGACGCTTCCGGATAAGCGACGCGATTGGTCATCTCACTGTGCAGCACCGGCAGGCCGGCGGCGGCGAGTTCGGCGCGAATATGCTTGGCAATCACGGACTCGCGCGTGGTCTGGGTGAGAATGCAGCGGAACAGCGGTCGCCGGCCGTCGGCGCGTTCGGTCAGGAGGCTCAAAGTGTCGAGCATGCGATCGACATCGAATGGCGATGGCTTGACCGGCACGAGCAAAAAGTCGGCCGTGGCGAGACAATCGAGCGTGGTCTTCGAGCGGAAGCCCGGCGTGTCGATGATGACCAAGCCGCCGCCAGCAGCGAGCCGCCGCGCGGCATTTGAAGCTTCTTCGCTGGCGTCCTCGATCACGGCGACGCCGCCGAGCGCGCGCTCGCGCGCGACAAGCCGGGTGATCGAGCGCTGCGGATCGGCGTCGATCAGGGTGGGGCGCCGCCCCCGCAAATGCCAGTGCACGGCGAGGCAGCTGGCCAGCGTGCTCTTGCCGCTGCCGCCCTTCATGGTGGCTACCGTGATGATCATGTGCCGCACCCCACGGTCTCGCGATAAGCCCGCGCCAAGCGAATCAGCACGCGCAACGGTATCGGATTCGCCGCAAACTGCCTATTGCCGCTGGATTGGTTTGGAGCCGACCGCGCGCAGACTTTGAGACGAAATCAGAGGGAAAAGCGGATCGTGACGGGGACCGGGCGGCGTCCGGCAGGCCTAAATAGCGGCCGCCGCACGCGGTAGCGCGGCAGCAGATGTCTAATCAGGCCGAAACCGCCGAGTAAGAGGCTCGCCCACACCGCGATGCTGAAATAAAGCGACATCCAGGCAATCTCGTCCCGCCAGCGCGCGATGTCGTGGGTGACGATCCAGCGGCCCGCCAGATCGTGCAGCCCGGCCAACAGCCCGAGCACCGGCTGGCCGCTGGCCGTCGCCGCTTGCCAGCGCTGCAGATACATCGGCACGTCGATCGTCACCATGAACAGCACATAGCCGGCGGCGCCGGCGGCCGTGACGACGATGATCCAGCGAACGATGCCATGGAAGCTTGCGGCGAGCCGGATCAGCGCTGCGGCGACCAGCGCGAAGGCGATCGTCCACAATGAATTTTCCAGTACATTGCCGAGGAAATTCGTCGAGATCACCGCGTACCACGAACAAATTTCCGCAAGTGCAATCAGCGGCAGGATCAGCTTCGCAATATTTTTTGCCGCGTCGGAATGCGCGATCCGGCCAAGTTCGCGCAGAATGATGACCCATTGAATGGCGAAGCAAAGCTCCGCCAGCGTCGCCACCGACCGGCCGATCAGCACGCTCGAAAGCCAAGTATTGAACAGGCAAATTCGCTCGACATCGGCGCGCGGCAGCAAGGAGCGGAAGGCGCAGCCGAAGACATAAACGGCGCTAAGAAGCGCCAGCGGCTCCGCGGCGAAGATTGCATTTGCGGCGCCAAACGGGTTGGCGCGGTAAACGGCACGCAGGCCGACGAGAAGCGCAATGTTCAGCGCGCTGACGGTGACCAGAAAACTCCACCACAACGCCACCGGATTTGACCAATCCAACCAATCGAAATGCATTTGGCACTACTCAATGCGCGTCACCTCCCCCTCATCAGACTGTAACAGTAACGACACATATGGCTAGACTGAGATTGGTGATGATCGGCGTCATGCCATTCATTGCCATGCCAACACTGCGCCCTTGGAGAAAAACGGCGACGATGGCAGGACGCGAAAAACCAAGGAGTTTCGGTGGCTTGCCACATTTGCGGCGCATCGGGCTGTCACAGCGAGGGTGGCCTTCGCACAAATGATATTGCGCGGGGCGGGTAGGGCGACGGGCCTCTCGATGACAAACCCGAACAAGTTCGATCGGCCACCAAAGGCGGCGGTCGCTCATCGGGGCTGCGCCGGATGGCGGAGCGCGCTGTCGAGCTTTGCCCTGCTTGCGCTGAGCGGCGCGGGCTGAGCGATGGCGCTGGCGCGCTATTTGTCGATCCCGGCCGCTACACGCTTTACCACTGCGATGATCTCGCGGCGCGGCGCAAAGTGCTCATAGCGCGCGAGAACGAACTGCGCGGACTTATTGAACGCGCAGGCGAAAGCCCCGGCGGCGCGGTGATCGGTTCGTTCGCCTATCGCAGCGACTACGATTCCGTGCTCGCCGAGGAAAAGCTGCTGCAGCGCAATGCGGCCGAGAAGAATTGCAGCTTCGCGTCTCCGCTGCAAAGCGATCAGACAATCCGTTGACGGGTCGCCGCTGACGGACCGCTTGGGCGCGCTTCACTGCATCATAAGTCCGTAGGCTCCCGCGAATCCGGCGACCGCCAGCGCCACCAGCGCGACAGCGCTCGCGGCGGTCGCCTTGCCGCCGGCGAAACCGGCGGCATAGGCGGCCTTCAAGATATTGTTGGAGGAGGCCGCGATCAGGATCGCAGCGGCCAGCGCGGCGTTCTCCACGCCTGTGATCCCGCCCTGCGCCAAATTGAGCACAAAGGGGTCGATGTCCGAGATGCCGACAATGGCGGCCAGCGCGTAGATGCCGGAAATTCCGAGCTGCGATTTCACCAGTACGGTCGCCAGCGATACCGCAACGAAGAGAAGGGCAAAGATCGCGGCGGCGCCGAGCTCAAGCGGATTGGCGCCGGCGGCAAGATGAATGGCTTGCGCGGATTGCTTTTCCGCACCGATACGCCAGCGATATTGCACGGCGCAGAATATGAAACCGGCGGCCGAAAGCGCGCACATTGGCATGAGTAGCGCGCGCGCCAATCCCCAATTGAAGACGGCGACAATCGCCAGGATGCGCAGATACATGATCGCGGTTGCGAGCGTAATGCCGGCCTGCGCTTGCCGCCGCAGCGCTGGCTCGGCTTTGGCCTGGCGAGCCAGTACGACGGTCGTCGCTGTCGAGGAATAGAGCCCACCGAGCGCGGCCATCCAAAGGCCGCCGGCGGCCGCCGCCCAATAACGCTGCGCGAGATAGCTGACATAGGAAAACGTGCACACGACGACGAGCGCGAGCCAGACTTGGCGCGGGGTGATCGGGGTGAGCGTGGTGACCGGCTGGTTCGGTAACAGCGGCAGTACGATTCCGGTCAGGACCAGGAATTGGCCGGCGGTGACGATTTCCTTGATTTCGAGCCGCCGCGCCAGCGCGTGCAGTTGCTCGCGGCCGGTGAGCAGAAGCACCGCGACCACCGTCATCGTCACCGCGATCCACGGCGGCAGCGCCAATGCGACGGCGCCGAGCAAGTAAGCATGGATATTGAGAATGGGCACAACGATGCCGACATTCGGCTCGCCTTGCTCGTCGGCGGCTCCGACATGGGCCCGGTAATAGACGATGAGCCAGGCGCCGAGAACAAGAAGGCCGCCGGTGAACGGAATGAATCGGCTTGGATCGAGCAGATAAAGCACGCCGCCGGCCAGAGCGAGCATGGGGAAGGTGCGAATGCCGCCGGGCCGTCGCCGCGGCGACTGCGCGAAAAAGTCTTCGAACGCGAGCCCGAGGAAGAAACTCAGGCCCAGAAGCAGCGCAACGCTGGCCGGTGAGGGTGCTGTTGGCATACGGCTTTGTCCGAGTTGAAATGGCAGTTCAAGAACGGCGACTAAACTATAGGTGAAAGGCCATAAATTGCGAGTAGATCAGTCGAACTGCCGCGGCGAAGTGACTAGGTCAAAGTGAAATTCGGCGCAGTCGCAACGCATTGACGACGACACTGACGGACGACAACGACATCGCGGCGGCGGCAATCGCAGGCGACAGCGTGAGCCCAAAGAATGGATAAAGTGCGCCCGCCGCGATCGGCACGCCCATGACGTTATAGATAAAGGCAAACAGCAGATTTTGCCGGATGTTGCGCATGGTCGCGCGGGACAGCGCGCGAGCGCGGGCGATGCCGGCAAGATCGCCTTTGACCAGCGTGACGCCCGCGCTCTGCATCGCAACGTCGGTACCGGTACCCATCGCCACCCCGACATCGGCCTCGGCAAGTGCCGGGGCATCATTGACGCCGTCGCCGGCCATCGCGACCACGCGCCCCTCGCTGCGCAGGCGGCGCACGATCGCATGTTTCTGTTCAGGAAGAACTTCCGCTTCGACCTCGCTGAGGCCGAGCTTGGCCGCGACCGCCTGCGCGGTGGTGCGATTGTCCCCGGTCAACATAACGATGCGGACGCCGTCCGCCTTGAGGCGCTTGAGCGCCGCCGGCGTGGTCGCCTTGATCGGATCGGCGACCGCAATGAAACCGGCGGCCCTGCCATCAACCGCGACAAACATTGCGGTTGCCCCGTCGCGGCGAAGCTCATCGGCGCGGGTTTCAAGGCTTGCGCTATGGACACCGAGAGCCTTCAAAAGTCCGGCATTGCCGACCGCAACTTGGCGCTGACCGATTTTTCCGCTGACGCCCTTGCCGGTTGCCGAGCGGAATTCGCTCACGGCGTCGATCTTTATGCCGCGCGCTGTCGCGGCAGCGACGACCGCGGCAGCAAGCGGATGTTCGCTCGCTTGCTCGAGACTCGCGCCGAGCGATAAGATTGTCTCTTCGTCGAAATCCTGCGCTGGGATTACCGCAACCACGCGCGGCTTGCCTTCGGTCAATGTCCCGGTCTTGTCCACGACCAGCGTGTCGATTTTTTCGAAACGCTCCAGCGCCTCGGCATTTTTAATCAAGACGCCGGCGCTCGCGCCCTTGCCGACGCCGACCATGATCGACATTGGTGTCGCCAAGCCAAGCGCGCAGGGGCAGGCGATGATAACAACCGAAACGGCGGCGACCAGCGCATAGGCGAAAGCCGGCGGCGGTCCGAACATCATCCAAGCGATGAATGACGCGGCTGCGACGATGATGACCGCCGGCACGAACCAGGCGGCGACGATATCGGCGAGCCGTTGAATCGGCGCACGGCTGCGCTGCGCTTGCGCGACCATTTGGACGATACGCGCCAGCATCGTATCCGACCCGATTTTCTCGGCGCGCATGATGAGGCTTCCGGTGCCGTTGATGGTGCCGCCGATCACTTTGGCGCCCGGTGCTTTCTCCACTGGCATCGATTCGCCGGTCACCATGGATTCGTCGATCGCGCTATGACCCTCGGTGACCATGCCGTCGACCGGCACGCTGTCGCCCGGGCGCACGCGCAAGCGATCGCTGACCTGAACCGCTTCAAGCGGCACGTCTTCTTCAAGTGGCATGTCTTCGTCGCCGCCGTCGGCTCGGATACGCCGCGCCGTTTTCGGAGCGAGATTGAGCAGAGCGCGAATGGCGCCGCCGGTCTGCTCGCGTGCGCGCAGTTCCAAAATTTGGCCGAGGAGAACAAGCACGGTGATGACGGCAGCGGCTTCGTAATAAACTGGAATGACGCCGTCTTGCCGCAAATTCTCCGGGAACAGGCTAGGCGCGAAGGTCGCGGCGAGGCTGTACAGATAAGCGGTGCCGATGCCGAGCGCGATCAGGCTGAACATGTTCAGCGATCGGTTGCGCACCGACACCCAGCCGCGGACGAAGAATGGCCAGCCCGCCCACAGCACGACCGGCGTAGCGAGCAGGGACTGGACCCAGATTGACAACTGCGGCGCGACAAAATGGTGGAGATTCAGCCCCGGAACGTGCGCGCCCATTTCCAGAATGACGACCGGAACGGCCAGAGCGGCGCCGATCCAGAACCGCCGCGTCATGTCAATCAATTCCGCGCTTGGGCCGGTCTCTTCCCCGCCTGCCAGTGGCTCCAGCGCCATGCCGCAAATCGGGCAACTGCCAGGCTGCGTCTGCCGGATCTGCGGGTGCATCGGGCAGGTGTAGATGGTGCCCGCAGGTGCACTTCGCGGCCAGCGGCCGCCGGCGGAGAGGAATTTCTCCGGCTGCCCCGCGAATTTCGTCAGGCAGCGCGCCGAGCAAAAATGATAGAGGTGCCTGCCATGCTCATAACGATGCGCCGATGTCGTGGGATCGACCTTCATCCCGCACACCGGATCGATCTCACCTGAAAACTGCGCCGGCTGTCGCACGATCCTGAACCGCCTTGAAACAGATACCCCGTGGGGGTATATAAGACGCATGCGAACACTTGCCAAGAGTTCCGTGCTCAAACGGCTGCGGCGGATCGAGGGCCAGGTGCGCGGCCTTGCGCGCATGGTCGAAGACGATCGCTA
Source organism: uncultured Alphaproteobacteria bacterium (assembly GCA_963816295.1). Taxonomy (GTDB): domain Bacteria; phylum Pseudomonadota; class Alphaproteobacteria; order Rhizobiales; family Xanthobacteraceae; genus BOG-931. Next base: position 23,810 of record CAWFJS010000008.1, read on the forward strand.
CTGCATCGATATTGTGACCCAGCTTTCCGCTGTACGTGCCGCGTTACGGCGCGCCGAGGAGGAGATTCTGGCCGACCATGCGGCGCATTGCGTTGAGAATGCCATCGCGTCCGGCAACAAGACCGAACAGCGCCGCAAGGTCGGCGAGCTAATCGACGTCATCTCGCGCAGCAATCGATGAAGAGGCCGAGCCGCAGCGCGCGCCCGTCGCGCCCAAAGCGGCGCGCCTTATCCATCGCGATCAAGCGCGCCTACGATAAGCCGAGCTCACAAGACGGCGTGCGCATTCTCATCGATCGGCTTTGGCCGCGGGGACTCTCCAAGGCAAAACTGAAAATCGACGCCTGGCCGCGCGAGCTCACGCCTTCGACGGATTTACGCAAATGGTATGGCCATGAGCCGGCGCGCTTTGCCGAATTTCGCCGCCGCTACCGCGCCGAACTCGCCGCGCGTGTGAAGGAGCTCGGCGCATTGCGCGCGATGGTGAGAGGCCGCGCCGCGACGCTTATAACGGCCACGCGTGAGGTCGATCTCAGCCATGCCGCGGTGATGCGCGAGATCATGCAGCGAAAGACGAAATAGCGGCGAAGCTCAACCGAATTTTCTGCGCGCCAGCGCCGCGCCGCGTGCGAGCGCTTGCAGCTTCGCTGCGGCGATGTCGCGGCGCATCGGCGCCATGCCGCAATTGGTGCACGGGACGATCCGGTGTGGTGGAACAAATTCTGCCGCCGCGGCAATGACTCCCGCAACCTCTTCGGGCGTCTCGATCGCGTCATTGGCGACATCGATCGCTCCGATCAAGACATCCTTGCCCTCGAGAAGATTCAGCACGCTCATCGGCACGTGCGAGTGGATGCACTCCAGCGACACCTGATCGATGCGGCTCTTGGCCAATGCCGGAAATAACTTTTCGTACTGACGCCACTCGGCGCCGAGCGTCGCCTTCCATTGAATATTGGCGGGGATGCCGTAGCCGTAGCAGATATGGACCGCGGTCTTGCAGGTGAGCCCCTCGATGGCGCGGTGCAGCGCCTCGATGCCCCAGCCAGCGGCGGCTTCCATATAGACGTTGAAGGCCGGCTCGTCGAATTGGATGACGTCAACGCCGTCGGCGGCGAGCCCGCGCGCCTCTTCGTTGAGCAGCGCGGCGAAAGCCATCGCCATCTTCACCCGGTCGCCATAATGGGCATCGGCGATGGTATCGACGATCGTCATCGGGCCCGGCAGCGTGAATTTAAGTTTTTTTCTGGTATGGACGCGGGCGAGCTGCGCTTCGCGGGCATGAACACGGGCTCGCAAGCGCAGCGGGCCGACCACGGTCGGGCACATCGCTTTGTAGCGATCGTTGCGGATGCCCATCTCGATGCGCTTGTCGAAGTCGATACCGTCCACCGCTTCGAGAAAGCCATGCACGAAGTGCTGGCGCGCCTGCTCGCCGTCGGTGACAATATCGATCCCGGCATCCTCCTGAATTTTGAGCGCCAGCAGGGTGGCATCGTCCTTGGCGGCGGCGAGTTCCTCGCCTTCAAGCCGCCACGGCGCCCACAGTTTTTCCGGCGCCGCAAGCCAGGCCGGCTTGGGCAGACTGCCGGCAATCGTGGTCGGAAACAGCGTTTCGCCTATGGCCATGGTGCTGCTTGTCGCGTCGATCAGGTGATCGACAATCCGGCGGGTGGACGCCAATCATACAGCCAATCGTAATTCCGTAAGAGTCGTTCGCCGCCCAGGAACCGCATCGCCGTGTTCCGCAACATAGCCGCGGCGCCGGCGCGGTGATAGCGCTTGCCGTTGCGCGCGGCGAGCCGCTGCACTTTGCGGGTGCGGCCGCGCCTGATCGCCGAATAGCTTTCCCAGGCGGCAGCCGGATCGTCAGGCATTCTAGCGAGACACTGCGCCGCAACGGCGGCGTCTTCGATGGCCATGGCCGCGCCTTGCGCCAGGAACGGCAGCATCGCATGCGCCGCGTCGCCCACAAGTGCGGCTCCGCCTTGCGCGAAACTCGTGAGCGGTTCGGACTCATACAGCGCCCATTTCAGCCAGGCGTCCGGCGCGCGGAAGACGGAATGCGCTTGCGGCGCCCAGCGCCGCGACGATAGCCGCGCCAATAGGTCGATCCGGCTTGCCGGTTCGCTCCAACCCCGACCGCTCCAATCATCGGCGGTGATCACCACGACATTGATGAGCTTGCCGCCTTTCACCGGATAATGAACCAGATGCGCGTCGCGCCCGAGCCACAGATAAACGAGCGGCTCGCGAAACTCGGGCGCAAGTTGCGCCGCCGGCACGAGCGCACGCCAGGCGGTGCGGCCGACAAAACGCGGCGGCGTTTTTGAGGCAATGCGTGCTCGCGTGGCGGACCACAACCCGTCGGCCGCGATCAGTGCGTGGCCGTGTTCGGTCCATAGACCTGTGGCGCCGCGCGCGGAAACGGTGACGCCATGCGGATGCGTGGCAAAATCCTCCATGCTCATCCCGAGCCGGACGACGATGTTGAGGTCTTGCACCGCCGCGTCGCTCAGCGCCGCCTGGAGGTCGCCGCGGTGAATGACCCAGTACGGCGCGCCGTAACGCTGCGTCGCTTCCCCGCCAAGCGGAATGCGCACGATCTCGCGGCCGCTGCGCGCGCCAAGCACGCGTATTGCCGCCGGCGCCACCACGTGCGGCTGTAAACGATCGGCCAGCCCAAGACCGATTAGGATACGTGTGGCATTCGGGGACAATTGGATTCCGGCGCCGGTCTCTTCGAGCCGTTCGGCTTGTTCGAGAATAAGCGCGCGAAAACCATTGCGCGCCAGCGCTAGCGCCGCGGTGAGCCCGCCAATACCGGCACCCACGACGATGACAGTACGCGAGGACGGCAGTGCCATCGCTAATCGGTCAGACTGGTTCGCTTTTCAGCGCGCATTCCGGCGGCCGCGCTTCATTGGGCTTGAGCGCCGGATTGTAGCGATAAAGCGTCGAACAATAAGGGCAAACGTATTCGTTGTCGTCGCCCATGTCGCAAAAGACGTGCGGATGATCGAACGGCGGCAGGGCGCCGATGCACATGAATTCCTTGGCGCCGATCTCTATTTCGGCAACGCCAATATCATTATGGAAATGCGGAACGATATTCTCGGTCATGCTCTTGATTGCTTGCTGGTGATTGCGCGGTGCAGAAAAGCACCATATCAAATACCGGCCAGCTATGGCAGGTTCGGAACTCGATCACAATGGAAAATCGGAACCGGCTTACCGCGCTTGGACGCCATCCGGCGGCGGCCGTAGCTTTCAGCGTGCTGTTCGCGATAGCCGCGGCCTTTTTCCTGCGCGGCGGCGTTGCCGCGCACCAGCGCCTGGCGGCAGCGGACGATCCGGTCGCTGTCACCGAACAGGCGCTCGCAGCAAGCTTTACTCGCGATGTCGCCGAGCGTGAAATCCGCAACGCGCTTGCCGCGGGCGACGTCGATTTGGCGCAAAGCTTTGTCGCGCTCGCGACCGAGCGCAACCTGCCGATCGATCCGGCGCTTGCAAGCCAGGTCAAGGAAACGGATCAGCACACGCTCACCAGCACCGCCGGCCGTTTCGCGCAGGGACTATGGACCGGCGAACCGACCGATATCGCCAGCCTCGCCGGCACCGCGTTTGGCGATCTGTTTGTGTTCGGCGACATCCGCGACGCGGCGCGCGAAGGCACTCGCTACCTGACCGGCCGACAATACGATCCGTGGATTCTCGGCCTTGCCGGCGTTGGCATCGCGATCACCGCCGTTACTTATGCGAGCTTCGGCGCAACGACGCCCGAGCGCGTCGGCGTCTCGCTGGTCAAAGCGGCGCGCCGGACCGGCCGGCTCAATCCGGCGCTTGCCGTGCGCGTTGCGCGCGAAGCGGTGAAGGTCGAAGGCGCCGGCGGCTTGGTTGGACTTGCGCAGAATACCGGGCGCATCGAGGCCAAGGCCGGCAGCCAGGCGGCTCTCGACAGCTTGGCGATCGCGCAAGAGCCGCAGGACATGTCGCGCATGGCGCGGCTCGCCGCGGCCAAGGGCGGCAAGACGCGGGCGACCGTCAAACTTCTCGGCCGCGCAGCGATCGTGCTCACCGCCAGCGCGATCGAGGTCGCGTCATGGTTGCTTTGGGCCGGCTTTGCGCTTCTCGGATTTTGCGCGTCCTGCAAAGCCGCGGCCGAACGCGCGACACAGCGTTATCTCGACCGCCGCAAATTGCGCTACGCAACCGCGCAGGCAGCGCTCATCCCTTGACCAGCGGACAGGCCGGATTGGGCGGACCAAACGCCTGTTCTCCGGGGATGCGAGTGAGGATCTGATAATAGTCCCACGGGTACTTCGAATCCTCCGGCTTTTTGACCTGCACCAGCATCAAATCGTGCACCATCAGCCCGTCCTCGCGCAGACGTCCATTGTGCGCGAAGAAATCCTCGACCGGCATGTCGCGCATCTTAGCCGCGACCTTGAGCGGCTCGTCGGTGCCGGCCGCCTGGATCGCCTTGAGATAATGCATCACCGACGAATAGACGCCGGCTTGCCACATCGTCGGCATCCGGTTGATCTTGGCGAAGAAACGCTTCGACCATTCGCGGGTTTTGTCATCGGTGTCCCAGTAGAACGACGTGGTCAGCAACAAGCCCTGCGCCGCCTTAAGCCCGAGCGCGTCGACGTCGGTGATCAGCACCAACAAGCCCGCCATCTGCTGGCCGCGCTGGAAAATGCCGAATTCGCCGCCGAGCTTGATCGCATTGACGTTGTCGGGCGGGCCGCTGGCGAGCCCGATGATCTTGGCCTTGGACGATTGCGCTTGAAGAATAAAAGACGACAGGTCGGGGGTCGAGAACGGGTGCGCCACCGAGCCGATCACCTTGCCGCCGTTCTGCACGATGACCTGCGTCGCATCGCGCTCCAGGGCGTGGCCGAAAGCGTAATCGGCGGTGAGGAAAAACCACGTATCGCCGCCGCGCTTGACGACCTCTTGCGCCGTGCCGACCGCAAGGGCGTGCGTGTCAAACACCCACTGCATCGTATAGGCCGAGCAGAATTTGCCGTGGAAATCGGCGGTGCCCGTCGAGTGGGTGATAAAGAGCTTCTTACGGTCGTTGGCCACCTGCTGAACCGCCAAGCCCACTGCCGAAACCGGCACGTCGACGATCAGATCGACCTTGTCGACGTCGTACCATTGCCGCGCGATGCCTGCGGCAATATCGGGCTTGATCTGGTGGTCGGCGGAAATCACGGTGATGGGTTTGCCCAAAACCTTGCCGCCGAAATCTTCGACCGCCATTTGCGCGGCCGTGACCGAACCGGGACCCGTTGCGGTCGCCGCCGGCCCGGACAAATCGGTCAAGACGCCGATTTTCACGACGTCATCGGAAACTTGCGCGTGTGCCGCGCCAGCGGAGAACACGAGTAAAGCCGTGAGAGCGGCAAGCCGATGCATGAAGGTCCTCCCGTTCTATCTTGCCGCTAGCCTAGCCCGATCCGGAGCCGACATCACCAGCGTTCGCCGGCATTTCCGTTGCGCCTTCGCTTCTGGGCGGCGAGATCGTATGGTCCCGGCATGCCGCAGTTCACGCATGAGGGCGTGGAAATCGCTTTCCTTGACGAAGGGGAGGGCGAGCCAATTGTGCTCGTCTACGGCTTTGCGTCGAACAAAGAGATCAATTGGGTCGCGCCGGGTTGGATGACGACATTGACCCGCGCCGGGCGCCGTGCGATCGCACTCGACAATCGCGGCCATGGCGCGTCCAGCAAGCTCTACGACCCGGCCGCCTATCGCAGCGCGATTATGGCGGAGGATGTGCGAGCGCTGCTCGATCATCTCGGCCTGCCTCGCGTCGATGTCATGGGTTACTCGATGGGGGCGCGGATCACGGCGTTCCTGACTTTGGCGCATTCCGATCGCGTGCGCGCTGCGGTCTTGGGTGGGCTCGGCTTTCGCCTGGTCGAGGGTGTCGGATTGCCTGACACGATTGCCGACGCGCTCGAGGCGCCATCGCTTGCCGATGTCGCCGATCCGACGGCTTACATCTTCCGCGCCTTTGCCGAGCAGACCAGTTCGGATCTACACGCGCTCGCCGCCTGCATGCGCGGTTCGCGGCAGACGCTGAGCCGCAGTGAGGTTGCCAAAATGGCGGTGCCGCTCATGGTCGCGGTTGGCGAGAATGATTCGATCGCCGGCTCGCCCGAGGCGCTCGCTGCGCTGGTCCCGGGCGCGAAAGCCCTTGTCATTCCCGGGCGCGACCACATGTTGGCAGTCGGCGACCGGGTGTTTAAGTCCGCCGTGATCGAATTTTTGGCGCAGCGGCCCTGATAGGCCATTGAACTGGTTGCATCATTCATTGGCCTATAGGCATAAGTCGATGGCCGGCCCTTGGTATTGGGCATGGTCCCGCCCAATATGATAGAAGGTCCCGCCAGTTTCCGGAGGCTTTGCAATGGCGCAGCATCAGACGCGGCCGGCCATCGACAAGCTCGATCCCGTATGGGCGCGCATTCGTCGCGAGGCCGAAGATATCGTGCGGCGCGAACCGGAGCTCGCCGCGTTCATCTATTCAACCGTCCTGCATCACGACACGCTTGAAGCCGCGATTGCCTATCGATTGGTCGGACAGATCGATCATCCGACATTGTCCGGCGAGTTAATCCGCCAAGCCTATGCCAGCGCGCTCGAGGACATTCCGGCGATCGGCGAGGCCTTCCGCGCCGACATCATGGCGACAGCCGATCGCGATCCCGCCACCCGTCGTCTGATCGAGCCGGTGCTCTACTACAAAGGCTTCCACGCCATTCAGACCTATCGCTTGGCGCATTGGCTGTGGACGAAGGGCCGCCGCGATTTCGCGCTCTACCTGCAAAGCCGCGCATCGGCGGTATTTCAATGCGACATCCATCCGGCCGCCAAGATCGGCCGCGGTATTTTCCTCGACCACGCCACCGGGCTTGTGGTCGGCGAGACCGCGGTGATCGATGACGACGTTTCCATGCTGCACGACGTGACGCTCGGCGGCACCGGCAAGGAAGCGGGCGACCGCCATCCGAAAATCCGCTATGGCGTCATGATCGGCGCCGGGGCCAAAATTCTCGGCAATATCGAAGTAGGCCATTGTGCCCGCATCGCCGCCGGCTCGGTCGTCATCAAGCCGGTGCCGAACAATGTCACGGTGGCGGGCGTGCCGGCCAAGGTGATCGGCGTGGCCGGCTGTCCCGAGCCGGCGCGTTCGATGGATCAAATGTTTCAGGATGAGCTATGAGGGGTGATCGCTGCCGCGGCTTTTCACGTCATAGACCGGCAGCGATGATCAGATATCGTCAGGTTCAATGCCGAAGCTCGCGATGAGCTTCTCATCACAATTGCGGAGATAGTCGGTGGACGTCCAGGAAGTTCGTAAGCTTGACGCTTATTTGAAAAAGCTGTTCGGCAATGCGCGCATCCGCGTGGTGCCGCGGCCGAAGAAAGAGGACTCCGCCGAAGTGTATGTCGGCGACGAGTTCATCGGCGTTCTATTTGTCGACGACGAGGACGACGAGCGTTCCTACAATTTCCAGATGGCGATTCTCGGCGCCGATCTGGAATAGCTCCTTACCTTCTGCCCGGATGCAGTTGCGCCGCCAGCCAGTCGAAGGCCGCTGCAACATTGCGCCAATCGCTCAGCCAGTCGCGCGGAAAACGAATGCTGATCTGCGCGCCATCGAGTGCGCGCTCACTGATGCAGGTACCCGGAACCGCACCGACCGCACGCGTGCAGCGAGCGAGAAACTGTTCGGGATTGTTCGCGGTATAGACGAGATCTTCGCCGTCATAAGGCGTGGCGCTGCGAAACGGCAGAACCGCAAGCCCGTCCGGGCCCGCCGCCGCTTGCGCGGCGACATAGCGCGGATAGATCGTGCGCAGCCGCTCGAGCGGCGGCAGCACTCCGGCTAAGCTCACGATTGTCACGAACAGCCGGTCGTTTTCGGCCTCGGCCATCGCCGCCGTCGCGTTCTCCTCATCGATCGGGCGATTGTCGCGCAAGCCGCGATCGTTCGGCGGCGGCGACAATTCCGGCCACGAGAAAACGAGATCGATGCGTTCATGCTGGCCGGCGTGGCGCTGTAGCTTGGCTCGGATTGCCGCGGGCGGCACCTCGAACAGTACGCCGCCGACGGTGACCGGCAGGGCCGGCACGTCGAGGGCAGGCGGATCGCTCGGCCAGGTCGGCCACAACAGATAGGAAACGCAGCCCACCGCCGCCGCCACTATCAGCACGAGAATTAGAAAAGGCCCGGTGAGCACGGCGGTCTTGCCGCGACGAGTCTTTGCTCGGGGAAGAACATGCGCAGTCATGCTGCTGCCGGTTCGAAACGAATCACGGCAAACAGTATTGCACGGGTAGCTTAATTGCTAAGGCTTGGAAGGTTCTGGCGCGGCGGTTGACGGCGATGTCGGGGACGGCGCTGAAGTTTGCGCCGCCGGTGCCGGCTTTACCGCCGTAGCGATTTGCGCGGCAAGCGTGGCCGCGATTTTGGCATGCGCGGCGGCGTTAAAGTGGATGCCGTCCCATTGATAAAAGTCGCGCGGCACCGGATCCGGATCATAGACAATGACGCGGATGCCGCGCGCGTGCAGGCGCTGCACCATCGCCGCGATATTGGCGGTGCGCGCTTGTTTGGTGCCGAAGAAACGCAGGTCATTGCCGCCCGGCTGTAGGATGACGATATCGGTGCCCTTGGGCACGGCGGCGTCGAGGCGGTTACGCATGCCGGTGGTGACGTCGCCATTCACGCCGGCATTGGTGACATGGGCATCGATTCCCTTCTGGCGCAGCAGTCGCTCCAGCACGGCCGGATAGGCATTCTGCTCGCCGACGCCGAAGCCGGAGGTGTTGCTGGCGCCGATGGCCACGATACTGAGCGGCCGTGCCTGCAACGGCGCGGCGGCGAGCACGAAGACGGCGGCAATGACGCAAGCGCACAACCGCAAAGCCATCGGCAAAACTCCGGCCAAAACGCGTGAATTGTCGTTGCGCCCTCGCCATCTCCTAGCGGGGCCCGCCGTTCGCTGCAATGGCTGCGCCTGACGATGCCAAAATGGACCGCTTGCCGGCGCGCCGGCAATTTCCGATCTTGGCAGGGCCTGTTGGATTGAATGCGCGCGTCAAGGCGGTACAGCCATGATCTATGAACTCGACGGAATGCGTCCGGAATTGCCGGAGGCGGGCGGCTATTGGGTTGCGCCGACGGCGACCCTGATTGGCAAAGTGCGGCTCAAGCGCGATGCCAGCGTCTGGTTTGGCGCGGTCTTGCGCGGCGACAACGAATGGATCGAGCTCGGCGAGCGCTCCCAGATTCAGGACAATGCCACTTTACATACCGATCCCGGCTTCCCGATGACGATCGGGCCGAATTGCGTGATCGGCCATAATGTCATCCTGCACGGCTGCACGATCGGCGCCAACAGCTTGATCGGCATGGGCGCAATTCTGCTCAATGGCGCGCATATCGGGGACAATTGCCTCGTCGGCGCCGGTGCGCTGATCACCGAAGGCAAGAGCTTTCCCGAACGATCGCTGATCGTCGGCGCTCCGGCCCGCGCCGTGCGGGTCCTCGATGATGCCGCGATTAAGGGGATCGCCGCAGCCGCGGACATTTACGTGCGGCGCTTCAAGCAGTACGCGAAACAGCTCAAACCGATCGGCTGATGCCCCCCAGGCAGCCTTCTCGGCTCGCCGCCCGTTCGCTTGCGCGCCCACTCGAATGTTGCAAATTCAAAAGCTTATCCGACAAACTGAGAATCTCACTTAGAATCTTCTGGGCTTGAGGGGAACTGGAACTCGAGCCGCAGCGTTCCCTGAATGCACGGTTCAAATCGAACACATCTAAAAAAGCTCGAGGCCATTCGGAATAAGCGCCACCGGTGGCTGGCCGTAGATGTCTTGAAGGAGATTGCAAATGACTGTCCAGCAAGCCAAAGTGCTGCGAACCGCTCCGCTGGCAACGCCGACGGACCTCAAGCCGAATGCGGTGCGCGACCTCGCCGGCGCGCTCAATATTCTGCTTGCCGATATGTTCGGACTATACCTGAAGACCAAGAACTTCCACTGGCATGTGTCCGGCCCGCATTTCCGGGATTACCACCTGCTGTTGGACGAGCAAGGCGATCAGATTTTTGCGACGACCGATGCCATTGCCGAGCGGGTACGCAAAATCGGCGGCACCACGCTGCGGTCGATCGGCCACATCGCTCGTTTGCAACGAGTCGCCGACAACGATGCGGATTTTGTGACGCCAATGGACATGCTCGCCGAATTGCGTGACGACAATAAGCAGCTGGTAGCGCGCATGCGCGAGACGCACGATGTGTGCGAAGAGCACGGCGACGTCGCCACCGCAAGCTTGCTTGAGGTTTGGATCGACGAGGCGGAGCGCCGCACCTGGTTCCTGTTCGAGGCGTCGCGTGCAGGTCGGTAATCTCGTCGGTAATCCCGATCGTCCTGTCCAGCAGCCGGACGTTTGCTCTACGTCCCGGGCCGACTTCCAGGGTCAGAAATCACGCGCGCGGCGACAAGACGATGCGCCATTCTCGTGTATTCGATCGTTGCGACTACCCAGTAAGAATAATCCGATCTGAGCCAGAAAGGTCGTGGAATAGCCCCAAAGCAGCAGGGCGCAAAGCGCCAGGACAATAATTTTTCCCGCCATGCTTCCTATGCGTTCCTCAATTGGTGGGACTTGCTGCTCGGGAATGCTCATCTGCGAATTGTGCACGAAGTTGGCCATGCTTCTGCCGTCCTCTTTGTCGCAGTGGACGCGCGCGTTGGCTGGTTCGGCTCTTGCAGGCGAAAAAAATGACCGCAAAAAAATGCGGCCGGCCTTGGGGGAGGCCGGCCGCCGCGAACCCGGTCTGGGGACGGGGAGGGGTGGGGACGTGACCGGGAACGCGTTTCCTTTCTCGTGTGCTCAGCGCGATGATGCGGTGGCCGGCGCCGCGCGCGGCTCGCCGAGCGAAACCCAAACGTTCGGATCGGATTGCGACTGACGCTTCACGAAGCGGTAGCCGGTGTCCGCCCACAACAAGATGTCGTTGGTCTGATTGTCGAGGATGTACTCGCCGCGGTCGGTCTTGGCCGTGAGCACGGCATGGCCGTCGCCGTTGTGATCGCGCACCACGGTCATGAGCAGCGCCTCGCGCGGCCAGCCGGCCTGGATCAAGAGCTTGCGCTTCTGCAACGCATAGTCCTCACAATCGCCGTAGCCATCGTCCGGATAATTCCAGCGTTCGACGACGCCCCAATGATCCATGTCGGTCATCGGCTTGATGCTGGTATTGACGGCGATGTTGATGCGCTTGAGTTCGGTCCAGGCGCGCGTCGATAAGACGACATCGCGCGGCGCCGAAGGTGTGGTGTCGCATTCCGGCGCATATTCGACGCAAAATTCGGCCCAGCCGATCGGCGCAGTCGTGACCGGGCCGATGCCGATATAGGGCGCTCGCTCCTGCGCCTGGCTTGCGGTGGTGGAAGCGAACAGCGCCAGGCCGAACGTCATCAGAATGACGCACGCGGTCGCGCCGCGCTTGGCTCCTGTAACGCAACTCATTGTGACCCCTTCCCTTATTATTGGGGCCACGTTTCGCACAAAGCTTTTGCGGCGCCGCTAAGCGGACCGATTCAATTTTAAGTAAAACGGCTGCAAGTTGCGGCGGGGCACGGGCAAAGCTTTCGCTATCGCGCGATCGGTGTTTGGCGCTGACCGCGTTCAAATTGTCAGCACAACATCGCCCACGCCGGGCCGATCTAGCGGTGCGAGCCACAAAGCTTGCCGACGGATTAAGCTTAACGAAAGGTTGAGATTGGCCGCGAGCGGGCGCCCGCATAGGGTTTGGGCGACGAATATGGGAGGCGAAGGGGCGTGACTGCGCCAGGCCGTGTCAAGGTACGAACCGGGCGTTAATTGCGCATCCGCGCAGGCTGGAAGAGGGAGGACCTTGGTCCTCCCTCTTGTTTTTAGGCTGGAAGACGGCGCTCGGCGGTGGCAATCGCTTGTTCTAGCCGCGACCACGGCCTATCTCGGCACACATCAGGTGCGATCTTGACCGAGCAGTCCGCGGCCAATCCCCGAGAGCCGATCTTCAACGTTCCAGTACCCATCGTGGCGAGTGTCGCGGTGCTGGTGCTAGTGCATGCCGTGCGCGTTTTTCTGCTGACCGACGAGCAGGATATCGATTTTGTCCTAACCTTCGGCTTCATTCCCGCGCGCTATGGCAGTGAAATCGCGATGGGGTCGCTTCCCGGCGGTTTTGCCGCCGATCTGTGGACTTTCTTCACTTACGCTTTCATCCACGCCGACTGGACGCATCTGGGGCTCAATCTGGCCTGGCTCGTCCCGTTTGGGAGCGCGGTGGCGCGCCGGTTCGGCGCCTGGCGCTACGCGCTGTTCATGCTGACCACGGCGGCGCTTGGCGCGATGGCGCATCTGGCTACGCATCTTGGTGCGATTGAACCGATGATCGGTGCGTCCGCCGCTATTTCGGGCGCCATGGCGGCGGCGATGCGCTTTGTGTTTCAGCGCGATGGACGGCTCGGATTTTTTCGCGACGGTGCCGACGCGACACGCCTGCCGGCGCAGCCGCTTGGCGCCACGCTTCGTGACCCTCGGTTTTTGCTGTTTTTGGCGACCTGGGTCGGGTTGAATGCGCTGTTCGGCTTCGGCACCATCGCGTTCGGTGCGGAGGTCGGCCAGGAGATCGCCTGGCAAGCCCATGTCGGCGGTTTTTTCGCCGGTTTATTTTTATTCAAAGCCTTCGATCCGGCGCGGTCATCGCCGGAATTGAACGTCGAGCCAAGCGCTTAATTCCGATCGCGAACCTAAATTCTTGCCGCCATCGTGCTGCACCGCAACGTCCGCAGCGCCAGAATTTGTGGAACTGTGAACGCTCGCCAAACATTAAACTCATTAACCCCCGCTGGCGCCGTCGGCACATCGGCGAGTGAGGGCCTTAGGGAGGCTACGATGACCGTTAGTATCATACTCGCGGCCAAAGGCCGTGAGGTCACGAGCATTGAACCCGGCGTGATCATGAAGTCCGCGGTGGCGCTATTGGCAGAAAAGCGCATCGGCGCGGTCGTTGTGCTCGGCGCCGATCATCGCATCGTGGGTATTCTTTCGGAGCGGGACATTGTTCGCGCCATCGCCGAACACGGCGCTGCCGCACTGGACGAGCCGGTCAGCCGCGCGATGACGCGCAAGGTGTCGACGTGCACCGAGAGCGAGACCATCGCGAGCCTCATGGAACGGATGACGGAAGGAAAATTCCGCCATCTGCCCGTGGTCGATCAAGGCCGGCTCGTCGGCATCATCTCGATTGGCGACGTCGTGAAGCATCGCCTTCGGGAGATGGAACGCGATTCCGCGGCGATGCGCGACTATATCCTCACTGCCTAGCCGGTTAGCTCTAGCGACCGCGCCGGCATATTCCCCCGCCCATCGCGCAAGCGCTATGATGCTTGGCGAAAGGAAGTGCACCATGCGCTGGGGCGGAGTTGCGCGTTTACTCTTTGCCTCCGGATTGACCATCGCGCTGTGCCATTCCGCGGGACTGGCGGCGGGGAGGATCCGCGTCGCGCAAACCTCAACCGTCACCAATTGCATTATGGCATGCAATTCGCAGGCCGCGGCCTGCCAGACCACATGCGTCATCCCGGGCACGGCGTCGACGGGCGCCGCTACGACCGGAGGCAATGCCAATCAGAGCACGACCTTTCAGCTCAATTGCACGACCCAACAGATCAATTGCCAGACGCTCTGCGGACGCACTTCGCCGTCACCGTAGCGCGGCGCGGGTCAAATTGATCGGCGGATCAGCTTAAATCGGCGATTGATTCGGCGATCGAGTTCGATCGCCTTTTCGGTGGCCGCGCGGCCGACCGTGATAGATTCAGCGGCGCGATGAAAATCGAGCCAGCCAATATGGCCGATGCGCGGCGTGATATGCACGTCCGGCGGATCGCCGGCGAGCCGCATGCGGGTGAGGCGGTCCTGCATGATGTTGAAGGATTCCACCATTACCGTGGAGAAGCTCGGCCGGCTGTCGCCCGAGATGATCTGCCGCTTGAGCGCGCGTTCAGCCGTGAACATACCGCGCAGCCGCGCGAAGCCGTTGCGCGCAGGCTCGGTGGGCGCCGTGGGCGGAGCGTCGGTCAAGGCGGCACCGTGGCTCGCGATCGTGGTGCCACGGCCGAACCGGTCTGCATCCATATTGACGGCGATGACGACGCGGGCGCCGAGCGCCCGCGCGGCTGAAACCGGGACCGGATTGACCAGCGCGCCGTCAACGAGCCAGCGGCCGCCGAGGTGGACCGGCGAAAAAATCCCAGGCAATGCGTAGGAAGCGCGAACGGCGAGCGACAGCGAGCCTTTCGTCAGCCAAACTTCGTGCCCGGTCCCGATCTCGGTCGCGATCGCGGCAAACCGGATCGGCAGATCCTCGATTGCCGCTTCGCCGATCGACTCTTGTAGTCGGTTGGCAAGCCGGCCGCCGCCGATGAGGCCCGAGCCGCCGATGCGCACGTCAAGGTAGCCGATAATGCGCCGCATGGTCAGCGAGCGGGCCCAGTCTTCCAAGGTGTCAAGTTGATCGGTCGCATAACAGCCGCCGACCAATGCGCCCATCGAGGTGCCGACGATGATGTCCGGCTTGATGCCGTGCGCCTGCAAAGCGCGCATCACGCCGATATGGGCAAAGCCGCGGGCTGCGCCGCTGCCGAGTACGAGCCCGATGGACGGCCCGCCGCTTTTGATGGCGACGTGACCGGCATCCACCGTTTTGCCCGGAATGTCGATGCTCGCCACGGAAATCCTCGTTAGTTCGATGCCGATCGATTGCGATGCATTATGCCGCAATCCACCCAAGATATGGTGAACACGGCCGCAATTTGGCCAGGGGCTGTATCCGAGTGGGCCAAACCAGCGTCGCGTGGCTTGAAATTGCCGCGATTGGCCTTGAGAAAAATCCGATGGGCGGGCGGGTGTTCAGCGGCTTCCGGCGCAGTGCTGTTGCGTCCGGTCTTATGGCCATTCTTGCGGCCGGCGCCGGCCGTTCTTTGCTGCCCAGCGCCGCGGCGGCCCAAGTGCATAGTCTGGTCGGACCCCAATCCGCCACGGCACCGGCCCCAGTTCCGGGGACCGGATCACCGGGCGCCACTATTGTCGCCCCTATTCCGGCGCCTTCGGCCCCACCGGCGGTACCGCCGGTGGCGCAGGCGGCGCCCAGCGTTCCGGCCGGGAACGTCCTGCTCGCGGTCGCCGCACGTTATGGGCAAAACGCGCCGCCGATCAGCGCCGGGCTTGTTTGGCGCGTCTATGCGGCGAAGCCCGACTCGCCCGGCAATTTCCGCTTGATCAAGGAAGACCGCGCCGCCGCGCCGACATTCACGCTGCCGCCGGGCAATTACGTCGTGCATGCGAGCCTTGGCCTCGCCAGCGCCGCGAAAACGATTCAGTTGCGTGCCGACACCGTGCGCGAAGTGTTCGACATTCCCGCCGGCGGCATCCGCCTGGAAGGACGGGTCGGCGATGTCCGCATCCCGCTCGGCCAGATCGCGTTCGAGATTTTTACCGGCAGCCAGTTCGACAGCAACGAACGCCGGCCGATCGCGCAGAATGTACAGACCGGCGACGTCGTGCTGCTTCCCGAGGGCACCTATTACATCGTGTCGAATTACGGCGACGGTAATTCGGTCGTCCGCTCCGATGTCCATATCGACGCCGGCAAGCTGACCGATATCGTGGTGACGCATCGCGCCGCCATCAAGACGCTCAAGCTCGTCAACAATCCCGGCGGCGAAGCGCTCGCCAATACGCAATGGACGGTGCTGACCCCGGGCGGCGACGTGATCAAGGAATCGATCGGCGCCTTTCCGCGCCTGGTGTTGTCGGAAGGCGATTATCACGTCATCGCCCGCAACGAGGGGCGGACCTATCAGCGCGACTTCAAGGTCATCACCGGGGTCGACGGCGAAGTCGAAGTACTGGCGCGCTGACGCCGAGCGTCCACTCTCGGCAGGCAGACGTTACTGCGATCCACCCTGCGCTTCGACCCAATGCTGGACGGCGGCGCTGCGCAGGAAGTCAAGTGCTTGTGCTTCCGCAACGGATTGCGCTTCAGGCTCCGCCGTCACCGTTGCGACGATCGCATCGCATTTGTTCGCCAGCGCGACGGTCAAAACAGGGAGTGCCGACTGCAACGGCCGCGCCACCGCATAAAGGCGCGCACGACCGGTCATTTGTCCAGCAGTGACCGGGTGACCTGACGCCAGCGCTTTGTAATCCGCCCCGATCAGTTCGAGGTCGCCGACGCGCTCGATTTCGTCGTCATCGGAGACACCGGTCGCGCATCGGCAAAATCCAATCTTCGCCCGAAGATAAAGATGGATCTCGCGGCCACAGCGCTCGGCCGCACAGCCAAATGCTTGGCCGGTGCCCCATTGGTCGATCGGAAACGGCCATTTTTCTTCGGCCCATGGAAAAGCGCCTGTGTCGGCCTTTGCGAGATCCTGCGCCGAAATGCTGGCGGCGCTGAGTGTCAGCGCGCCGGCGGCGAGGCCAAGACAAACTATCGTCCGCGCCAAGGTCATTGAGCCTCCAGGACGGCCTCGCGACGTAAGCAGCTAATGCGTCGCGACCGCGCCGGCCTCGCCGGTCAGTTCGAGAATGTGCATGCCGGTATTGGCGCGGTCGACGATATAGATATAGCCGCGATCGTCGGTCTCCACGTTATTGGTTTGGATTGCGACCTTGCAACTGTCTTGACCGTTCACTTTGACGCAACGCTTGTCGGTCGCCGCAGTAATCGCTGGAATGAAATATCCGATTTCCTTCGGGTGGTACGGATCGCGGATGTCGACGGCGCGCACGCCGGCGTTAAAGTAGCTGAGAAAGACGATTTTTTTATAGAAAACCGGTGCCATGCTTTCGTTCGAAGCGTGGGTGCCGAAGCGGCCCCCGCGCGAACAAAAGTCTCCGCTCGCTTCCGGCACCTGGAAGTTGGAAATCACCATCGGATGCGCTTCGATGGTCACGTCGACGAACCACGCCATCTGCCGCGGCTCCTCGCAGGCGTTGCGGATCTGCTCGTCGACGATCATGACAATGTCGCGCTCGGCGCCGACGGCATCTTTGGTGAACTCGGCGATCGGCATTTTGGGCATTGGAAATGTCGTGTGCGCGCCGTTAAACGGCGTCATCACCAGTCGTCCCACTTCCGGATAGAGAAGATTTTCCGTGGTCGGCGCCTTGGGGCCGTGAATGAGCTTGTCGCGGTCGACAATCTGCATAATCCCGTTCTTATTGGTGCCGTAGCCGAAATAAATCCGGTTGCCCTGCGCGCCGAGTGAAATCATGCCGTGCAGCTGTTCCGGAATGGGCCCGCTCGCACCGGGTTGCTGGCCGGGCAGGCCGAAGTCACGAATTTTGACCGGGTGCGCCGGATCGCTCATGTCATAGACTTCCGTCATGCGATTGACGCGCCAGCCCGGTACGCCAGACACGAGATAGGCGATACCGCTGTCGCATTCCCAAAAGCTTTTATGGGTATCGTTGAGCTCGCCGTCACGCTGCCAAATCAGCGCCGGTCGGGCGGGATCCGTGACGTCGTAGATTTGATGGCTTTTGCCGCCGAACGTGCGCAGCAAATAGGTTTTGTTGGGGTCGCCTTTGGGCAGCGTACGGCCGTCGCACACGCGTGTCATCTGCGCGCCGCCTTCCTCGTAATTGCCGGGCGTGCCGGGAATATGCGCCAGATATTGCGGATGCGCCGGGTCGGTCACATCCACGATCGAAGTGCCGCTGAATTCCTGCTGCCCAGTGAGCGGATTGAGTGGCTTTGGCACCTCCGGCGTGCCGCCATGATGGCCGATATAGGCGATGTAGCGATTGCCTTGGTGATGGACGGTCGGCTGATAGGCGCTGCGCCCCTGAAGATCATTGTAGCCGACCAGGCGCATGTTCATCGCCTCGGGCGGCGCCCCGATCTTCTGCTCGGCTGCGGATGTCGTGACGATCGGCCCAAGGACTACAGGCCCAAGGATCACAGCCAGGCATGTCGCAATACAGGCTTGGCTTTTTGACCGAAATCGATTGCGCCTCATACACTTTGCTCCACGCTGAAATGTCGCCGGCGATCGGCGCGTGCAAACACACTGAGAATGATCGATCGCAGCATAAGTTGCATAAGTCGGCTAATGCACGCCTGCTATCGCATGGCTGGTACCGGCAGAATTGCGGACCTGCCGCGAGCGGCCGCCCTCCAGCCGGGAAGCCATGTATTCCATCGATGTTTTCTGCTACGCTTGCTTTGGGTGAGCGCCTTGCGGGCCAAGCGCGCAGCGCGTCGGCTGGGTTCCTCGTAAGAACAGGAGCCGGGAATGCCCATGGAGCAAAATAGCCGCGAGGATTTCAACAGGGCCGCAAAGACAGCGCAGAAGCAAATCGGCGACGCCGAAAAGAAGATCGGCGATGCCGCGCTTGACGCCCAGAACCAGTTCCTCAAAACGCTTGAGGAAATGAGCCGCGAGGCCATGGCGTGTGCGACCGCTGAAATCGAACGTGGCCTCAAACTATCGAAAAAACTGAGCGCAGCTCACTCCGTTTCCGATGCCGTGACGGCCTATCAGGAATGGCTGAGCGAGGAGATGAGTGCGCGTTCCGACGACGCCCGCCGGTTCATGAGCAACAGCCAGTCGTTCATGACCACAAGCTCAAAAGCGTTTTCCAATGGCTGGTCGGGCATCGGGATGAGTACGTAGAGTCTGCCGACGCGTAAGGTTGTCTACGTTAGTGATACAGCGCACAGCTTCCAGCGCGTGCCCGGGGTGGTTCACCCGTGGGGCGCAGTCGCTTGCGCCGCCAGCATGCGTTGCGCCGCATCAGCCTCGATGAGCGGATAAGTATCGAAGTGCGCGGGGATGATGTCCGCCCACTCATTGAGGATTCGATGCAGTGCATTGTTGTCCTCGACATCGAACACCGCGACCGCACCCCGTCCGGCGCGCGCGTAGATGTGCCGGCATTCCCCGCCCGCCTGGTATCCGGCAATCCAAGGCCAGAACGATTGCCGGGTGCCGACCAAATCGGAAGGCCGCTCCGGCCGCGGTGTCGAGACCACTAGAAACAGCATGATCGCATACTCCTAGGGTCAAAACTCATTATTTCCGCGAGCCGCGTTGCAGCCAAAATCGCTCGCTGCGCAGGAGAAGGGCGAAGAGCGTATCGGGGAATACGGTCGAGCCCTTCGACGATACCCGGCGGCGATTTTGGCTGCAACCCGAGGGGACGCGGGCCTTTCGGCCGCTGGCGTTGTTGCTCGTCGCTCATGATCGTATAGATCACATCGCTCCTCGCGCCTAGCCAGCGGCCGAAATGCCCAGCGTCGCGGTCGCGCAAATAATGAGTTTTGACCCTAGCATGGCTCTCCGACAGGAACGCCTTGCGGCGGTGGCGGTGAGTAGGTTGATTTTCAGGTCTTAGGCCGCCGATGTCCAACGTTCTGAAATTCGACAAATAAGAAAAATCCTCGTGCGGCACATTGCATCGCGGAATCTTAGAAGCTTGCGCAGCGATTTTGACTGTGTGAGACTGATCCATTGCCAAGGGCAACTTTTCCTAAGGCGTCTTGAGAGGGGAGAGGGACTCATGCGTCGTTATGGACTTTCTCTGTGTCTGACAGTCGCGTTGGCCGCGGGCCTGGTTTGGTCCGCATCACAGGCTTCGGCCGAACCCTGCGCCATCGGCGTGAACGTGCATAATCATGCGTGGATTGTGCTCAAGCATAAACGTCTTGCGCAGTGCGTGGCGGCGGCCGGCTGCAAGTGCGTATCGTGCTACAATTTGAACGGCACCGTCACCGCAACGTGCTACCCGCTGGCAGCGCCAATTCCGCGTTGACGGCACGGCTGGATTGATTGGAAGCGCCGCCCGCCGGGTTAGCTCGCCTTCGCGGCCGGCACGGTGAAACGCGTGCGCGTTAGGCTTGTGCGGCGGGCTTGAGGTCCGGCGGCACGGCTTCTTGCGCCAACGCGGCGAGGGCTGCGTCCAGGCCCATTACATGCTGCGCGTCGCTGCCGAGGCGGCGGATCGAAACCGTGCGCTCGGCGGCTTCCTTTTTGCCGACGACCAGAAGCACCGGAATTTTTGCCAGCGAGTGCTCGCGCACCTTGTAATTGATCTTCTCGTTGCGCAGATCAGCCTCGACGCGAAGCCCGGCGCGCCGCGCTTTGTCGATAGCCTCGCGAGCATAATCGTCGGCATCCGAGGTAATGGTCGCCACGATCGCCTGCACCGGCGACAGCCATAGCGGCAGATGGCCGGCGAAATGTTCAAGCATGATGCCGGTGAACCGTTCCAGTGAGCCGAACATCGCCCGGTGCAGCATCACCGGCGTGACCTTGTTGGAATGCTCGTCGATGTAGAAGGCGCCGAGCCGTCCCGGCATGTTGAGATCGACCTGGACCGTGCCGCATTGCCAGTCGCGCCCGATCGCGTCGCGCAAGACATATTCGAGCTTCGGTCCGTAGAAGGCGCCTTCGCCTTTGTTGAAAGTCCAGGGCCGGCCTGAGGCTTCCAGCGCCTTTTTCAGCGCGGCTTCCGCCTTGTCCCACACCGCGTCCTCGCCGATGCGCTTTAGCGGCCGGTCGGAGAACTTGATGGTGACATCGTCGAAGCCGAAATCCCGATAGATGCTCAAGATCAGATCGTTGACGGCGATGACCTCCTGCGCGATCTGCTCCTCGGTGACGAAGATATGCGCATCGTCCTGCGTGAACGCACGCACCCGCATCAACCCATGCAGCGCGCCGGACGGTTCGTAGCGGTGTACCTTGCCGAATTCACAGACCTTGAACGGCAGATCGCGATAGGACTTCAAGCCGTTTTTGAAGATCTGGATGTGGCCCGGGCAGTTCATCGGCTTGATCACAAAAGTGCGCTCGTCCTCCTCGCGCGGCTGCACCAGGAACATCGAATCGCGGAACGTCGCCATATGGCCCGAGGCTACCCACAGCGATGAATCGATCAGTTGCGGCGCGTTGACTTCGGCATAACCGGCGGCGTCTTGACGCCGGCGGATATAGTTTTCCAACGTCTGGAACAGGGTCCAGCCTTTCGGATGCCAGAACACCGAGCCGGGCGCCTCTTCCTGGAAATGGAACAAATGCATTTCCCGGCCGAGCTTGCGATGATCGCGCTTCTCGGCTTCCTCGACCTGCTTGAGATAAGCGTCGAGTTCTTCCTGTTTGGCAAACGCGGTGCCGTAGATGCGCGAAAGCATTTCGCGCTTTGAATTGCCGCGCCAATAGGCGCCGGCGACTTTCATCAGCTTGAACGCATTGCCGACCTTGCCGGTCGAGGTCATGTGTGGGCCGCGGCAGAGGTCGAACCAGTCGCCCTGCTTGTAGATCTTGATCGGTTGATCGCCGGGAATGGCGTCGATCAGCTCGACCTTGAACAGCTCGCCCTTGTCGCGAAAAACTTTCTTGGCCTGATCGCGCAGCCAGATTTCCTTGGTGAAGGGTTTGTCGCGTGCGACGATCTCGCGCATCTTCTTTTCGATGGCCGCGAAATCTTCCGGCGTGAACGGCGCGTTGCGGAAGAAATCGTAATAGAAACCGTTGTCGATCACCGGCCCGATCGTGACCTGGGTGCCGGGCCATAAAGTTTGCACCGCCTCGGCGAGCACATGCGCGGCATCGTGGCGGATGAGTTCGAGCGCGCGCGGATCCTCGCGCGTGAGAAACTCAATTTTGGCGTCGTGCTCGATCGGATCGGCGAGGTCGGCGAGTTTGCCGTCGAGCGCCATCGCCACTGTGCGCTTGGCGAGCGACGGCGAAATGCTCTTGGCGATGTCGAGGCCGGTGGTGTTTTGGGGATATTCCCGACGCGCGCCATCGGGAAAGGTCAGCGCGACCATCATTCACTCCTGTTGCTCACTCGCTGCCTACGAATGCAGGTAAGCGTGGCCGGACGCGTTTCTAATCTTTGAGCATTGATCTTGCCCGAAGACCGGTAGCCACTTTCGGGATCATGCTCAGGCCGATGAAACGGAATTGGTCCCACGCCATCGGCCATAGCGCCACGGCATATACCAGCGCGATTTTTCCGGCAACGCCTCGGGCACGAAATCGAGGCCCGATGTGCCCCACGGCTGGCAGCGAAGAAGCCGCGCCAAAGTCATCCAGCCGCCGGCCCAGAGGCCGAAACGCTCCACTGCCTGATCGCCGTATTCGGAGCAGCTGGGCAGATGCCGGCAACGAAAACCGACCAGCGATGCGAGCGTATAGCGATAGAGCGTGATCAGGCCGCGCCCGAACAGGCGCGGCGCGTTGCGGCAGGTTTGGGCAAGCGACGGCAAATGACTGACCATTTTTACCGCGCCATTTTTACAACGCCTGGGCGTTGCCGGCGCGCTTGGCCTCGATCTGGCCGATGGCGTCGACCACGGCGTCAAAGGTGAGCAGCGTCGAAGCGTGCCGCGCCTTGTAGCCGCGCACGGGTTCGAGCACCGCGATGTCGGCCCATTTGCCGTTCGCCGGCGGCGCGCCGTTTTCTTTGAGCATTTTACGCACGCCCTCGCGCAAGGCCTTAAGCTCGTTGGCTTTGGAGCCGACGATGTTGCGCGCCATGATCGAAGACGAGGCTTGGCCGAGCGCGCAGGCTTTCACCTCGTGGGCGAAATCGGTCACGGTGTCGCCGTCCATTTTCAGATCGATGGTCACGGTCGAGCCGCACAGCTTTGACAGCGCCGTGGCGCTAGCGTCCGGCTGCTCCAGCCGCCCGATCCGCGGGATCGCGGCGGCGAGCTCCAGGATGCGGCGATTGTAGACCTCGTTGAGCATCGGCAAAACGCAGATTTGTCCGCGTTAACGCGGGTTTATTGAGTCTCTTTGACAATCAACTATATAGGCGCTGCGCTCCTTAATTTGAAGTTCCGGACAGGTAAGGGCGCAAATGGAGGGTGATTTGGCCGATCCTGTACCGTTCGCGGCGCCCGCAGCCGCGCCCGAACTCGAGGAGGGCACGGCGCTCGCGCCCAAATTCGACGCCGAGGGGCTCATCACGGCCGTCGCCACCGATGCGAAATCGGGCGACGTGCTGATGGTCGCGCATATGAACGGCGAGGCGCTGGCCAAAACCATCGCCACCGGCGAGGCTTGGTATTTGAGCCGCTCGCGCAACGCGCTCTGGAAAAAGGGCGAGACCTCGGGCCACACGCAGCGCGTCGTCGAAATGCGCATCGACTGCGATCAGGACGCGGTTTGGATCAAAGTCGAACAGGTCGCGGGTGCTTGCCATACCGGACGGCGCTCATGTTTCTACCGCGCCGTGCCGCTCGGGACGTCTGAAGGCAAGTTACGCGCGGCGAAGCTCGAATTTCGCGACGCGCGCGTTTTCGATCCGAAGGCGGCTTACGGGAAACGCTGACGGTCCCGCCAATGCCTTCCGCTCGTCCCCGCGAAAGCGGGGACCCAGGATTCGTACAGAAGGGATTGTTTGCTGGATTCCCGCTTTCGCGGGAAAGAGCGGATTTTGGCGAGCGCAAACGCGGCGCCTATTTTCACCGTGGCGTAAGCGAAGACGCCCGCGCCAGCAATTGCTTCGCCCGTACCAGATGCGGGCGGTCGTACATGACGCCGCCGATGCCGACGACGCCGGCGCCCGGCGCCGCGGCAAAAGCAGCGATCACCGATTGGGCATGCGCGATCGCGTCAGCGGAGGGGGTGAACACCTCGTTGATGATCGGCACCTGCGTCGGGTGAATTGCCATTTTGCCGACGAAGCCGTCGCGGCAGGCCTCCTCGCATTCGCGGCGAAATCCGGCATCATTGCGGAAATCGACAAAGACCGTATCGATCGCCGGCACCGCAGCGACCGCCGCGCCGGCAAGGCATAGACTGCGCGCCAGCCGGTAGGGATCGAGAAAGCGGCTTTGCTCGTCACGATTGGCTCGCGCGCCGAGCTCCGCGGACAGATCCTCGGCGCCCCAGGTCATTCCGATCAGGCGCGCGCTCGCGCCCGCAAACGTGCCGACCATAAACAGCGCCGCCGCGGTTTCGGTGGCAATCGGCAAAATCTTGATGCGACCGTCCGGCAGATCGTTTTGCGCTTCGCGGACCGCGAGCTTGGCGTCGGCGTGAATGAGTGCCGCGCCGCCTTGGGCCTTCGGCAGCATGATCGCGTCCGGCTTTGCCGGCGCGATCGCATCGAGATCGGCATCGGTCAGCCCGGTCTGCAGCCCGTTCACCCGCACCATCAGATACGGACGCGTCGCGCTCGCCGTCGCGTCTTTAAGAAAGGCCACGGCGAACTCACGCGCGCGCGCTTTGCCATCCAAAGCGATCGAATCCTCAAGATCGATGATCAGCGCATCGGCGCCGCTCGACATCGCTTTGTCGAGCTTGCGCGCGCTGTCGGCCGGAACGAACAAAAGTGAGCGCATCAATAAGTCCTCTGCGTCATTCCGGGTTCGCGCAGAGCCTGTCATCGGGCCGGCCACGACGTGCCGGACCCGTTGGCGCGCCCCGGAATGACTGCTCACTCACTTCGGCCGCATGCGCATGAAGGCCTGGCGGCGGCACTCGGCGACGAGCTTGTTGTCCTGGTTATAGGCGCGGTGATGAAATTCGACGATGCCGGCGCCGGGCCGCGATTTCGATTCGCGCTTGCCGATCACCTCGGTCGTGCAATGCACGGTGTCGCCTTCGAATAAGGGGTGCGGGAATTTGACGTCGGTCATGCCGAGATTGGCGATGGTGGTGCCGACCGTCATGTCGGAAACCTGGATGCCGATCATCAGGCCGAGCGTGAACAGCGAGTTCATCAGCGGCTGGCCCCATTCGGTCTCCTGCTCGCAGAAATGCCGGTCGATGTGGAGCGGCTGCGGATTGAGCGTCATGTTGGAGAACAACATGTTGTCCATTTGCGTGACGGTGCGGGTGTAGCGGTGCTCGACGATTTCACCGGGAACAAAATCCTCGAAATAGAGGCCGCCGCGCTTATGCCGCGTCGCTGTTTGCTGCGCCATTCGATGCCTCCTTAGGGCTTTAGGGGCTCGTGATAGGGGCTCGTGAATTTGGGGCCCGTTTTCGGCCGACACTTAGCACAATTGTTAACGGTGCCGAATTGCCGAAGTGACGCTTCGGCGAGGGGCCAAACCCGCCTGCTGCGCGCATACCCGGCCCTGCCGCGGCGCCCACCGCGGCCACCGGGAACTGCAAAGATTTATGGTAAACGCTTTGTTAAGGACGACCATCCTAGGCTGAGAATCGCATCCTATCGTGTGGTTCTCCCGATGACGATCGTCCGCGATTTCCTGCAATGGCTCGCGACCGCGCCGGCGAATGAACGCGCCGAGGCGGCGGGCGCTCTGGGGCGCGCCTACCTTTGTTCCGATCTGACCGCCGACGAACTTGCGCCGGCCGAAGGCCTGATGCTCAAGCTGCTCGACGATCCGTCGCCGCTGGTGCGCCGCGCGCTCGCCGATGCTTTGGCCGCGAGTCCGGCTGCGCCGGCGCCGGTCATCATCGCGCTTGCCATCGACCAGCCGCAGATCGCGGCGCCGATCTACGCTTTGTCGCCGCTTTTGATCGATGCCGATCTTGTGGATGGGGTCGCAACCGGCGGCGACGCGGTGCAAGCCGCAATTGCCAGCCGTGCCGTGCTGCCGTCCGCGGTCGCGGCCGCGCTTGCCGAGCTCGGCAGCACCGAGGCTTGTCAGATTTTGGCGGAAAATGACGGCGCCGATATCGCGCCTTTGTCGATTGATCGCATGGTCGAACGTTTCGGCGATGTTGCGGTGATCCGCGACGCGTTGTTGGCGCGCGACGATCTTCCGGCCGCGACCCGGCAAAATCTGGTGACGCGGCTGTCGCAAACGCTCGCCGGCTTTGTCGTCGACCGCGCCTGGCTCGAGGAGGATCGCGCCCGGCGCATCGCGCGGGAGGCTTGCGAGAAGGCAACGGTCACGATTGCTGCCGGCAGCCCGAAGACCGAACTGGGGCCGCTCATTCGTCATCTCTGCGCGAGCGGTCAGCTCACCGCTGGCTTGGTCTTGCGCGCGCTGTTATCGGGCAACATCACTTTGTTCGAAGAAGTATTGGCGGAGTTGAGTGGAATGCCGCTTGGGCGCGTATCGGCGCTTGTGCATGACCGCATCGGTTCCGGGTTGCGGCCTTTGTTCGAAAAGGCGCAGTTGCCGGCCTCAATGCATGCGGCGTTTAAGGAGGCAATCAAGGCGATGCGCGACGGCTTCGCCGGGGAGGCGGATGACGCGCGCCTGCAACGGCGTATGGTCGAGCGAGTCCTTGCCGCTTGCGAAAGCGCCGATACGGGCGATGTCGCGCCGCTGATCACGCTGTTGCGCCGCTTCGCCACCGAAGCAGCGCGCGAGGAAGCGCGGCTGTTCTGCGACGAGCTTGCCGAACCGCTCCGGCTCATTTACTCCGCCGCTGCTTAATCAAAGGCTCCGAGCCGTCATCCTGAGGTGTTGGCGGCCACATCAGGGTGGCGGTAAGCTCTAATGCCCGAACTGCTCGCCGATAATGCGCTCGTCGAGGCTGTGGCCCGGATCGAATAGCATATGCATAGCGGTGGCATGATCCATGTGGATGTCCACCGAGCGCACCGAGCGCACTTCGTCGTGATCGGCCACTGCCGCCACCGGGCGTTTCCCCGCCTCGAGCACTTCGATGCTGACGCGGGCGCGATCCGGCAACAGCGCACCGTGCCAGCGCCGCGGCCGGAACGGGCTGATCGGCGTGAGCGCCAAAAGCGGCGCCCCGATCGGAATGATCGGCCCCAGCACAGAAAGATTGTAAGCGGTCGAGCCGGCCGGCGTCGCCAGCATGATGCCGTCCGCCACCAGTTCAGCGAGCCGCTCGTTGCCGTCGACGACGATACGCAGCCGCGCCGCTTGGTAGCTCTGGCGGAATAGCGACACTTCGTTGATCGCGCGGTGGCGATGCACGCGGCCGGCGGCATCGCGCGCCCGCATAATCAGCGGATGGATGACCGTGACATGCGCGGCGGCGAGCCGCTTATGCAGATCGCGTTCGCTATACTCGTTCATGAGAAAACCGACCGTGCCGCGATGCATGCCGTAGATCGGCTTGCCGGAATTCATGAGCCGTTGCAGGGTCGCCAGCATGAGGCCGTCGCCGCCGAGCGCGACCACGACATCCGCGGTCTCGGGCCGGGCGTCGCCGTAACGCTGGACCAAGCGGCGCCGCGCCCGCTGCGCCGCGGGCACATCGCTGGCGACAAAGGCGATGCGCTTATAAGAATGTGCCGGACGTGTTTTCGGCATGACAAAGCGGTTTCAAACAAGCGGCGGAGCCGCGGGAGTGCGATTGTGGACAATAACAATGAACGCGTGGTGTTTGTGTATACGACCCATCCGTCTGTTGTCGAGGCGGAGCGCATCGGCCGTGAACTGGTCGAACGGCGGCTGTGCGCCTGCGTCAATATCCTGCCCGGCATGGTGTCGGTGTATTGGTGGCAGGGTGCCGTCGAGCGCGGTGAGGAGGTGGTGATGATCATCAAGACCCGCGCTGCGCTCGCCGAGCGGGTTCGCGCTGCGGTGCGGCAGCTGCACTCTTATACGACCCCGGCGATACTGGTGCTGCCGATCGAGAGCGTCGATGCGGATTACAGGGAATGGCTTTTGACGGAGACGCTGGAGAGTAGGGTGGGTAAAGACGCGTAGCGCTGCGCCCACCCTACGCTCTACCCAAACTACTTCAATCGTCCGCTGATCTTATCGAGGCCGGCTTTGGCGCAGCCCTCGTCGAGATCCCCGCCCGGCGCACCGCCGACGCCGATCGCGCCGATCGCCTCGGCCCCGACTTTGATTCTGATCGCGCCCTGCAACAACAGGATATGCGGCACCTTGGCCAAGCCGCCGGCGGATGGTGTGGCGCCCATGCGCTGCGCGATGGCGCCGCTGGTGTCCTCATTGCGCGGCGCACCGAGCATGAACACGGTATAGGCCTTATCCCGGGCGGCACCGAGCGTCGTCATCGACGCGCCATCGCCACGCAACGTGGCTTGTGTCACACCGTCGGCATCAATAATGGTTGCGGTCACCTTGTAGCCCTGCTTGGCGCAAGCGGCGACCGCTTCGGTGACGGCCTCGGCGGCGAGCGCCGCCGACAGCCGATGCGTGATCAGCACGTCCTGGGCCAATCCGGGCAACGGATTTGCGAAAACAAATCCCGCGGCGCAC
The DNA here is from genome assembly GCA_963816295.1 of uncultured Alphaproteobacteria bacterium. Taxonomy (GTDB): domain Bacteria; phylum Pseudomonadota; class Alphaproteobacteria; order Rhizobiales; family Xanthobacteraceae; genus BOG-931. The sequence goes on from CAWFJS010000008.1 coordinate 52,046, forward strand.
AGCGCCGCGGCGGCAGATTTCTTTACGGCAACGCCTCCCTTTAATTTTAATTATCGTAGCAATACAGCAGCACAAAAAAGTAGCCCGGATATCGCTCGGGCGATATCCGGGAGAAATCATATTCGCGGATCAAGCGCTGCTCGATCCGGGCTGGAGGACGATCAGTACGTCCGCGCGCCGTCGATCACTTCTTTGAGCGCGACAAATTCTTTGCACTCGGTGCCGCAGATCAGGCGCACCTGTTCGAGATCGTCCTTGGCCTTGAGCAGGTTGCCCTGTTCGGCATGCCACATGCCGTAATAGGACCAGGTCAAAGCGTGTTTCGGATCGGCGGCGAGCGCCTTGTCGTACCAATATTTAGCGTCGTCGTAGCGGCCGAGCTTGCGGCTCGCATATCCGAGCAAGGTGGCCACGTCGGCGTTGTCGTCATAGCCCATGGCGCGCAGCGCGGTGATGCCGCTCTGATAATCTTCCTTGTCGTAGATCAGCGCGTAAGCGGCATGATAGCGGTCCAAGAATTCCTTGGCCGAGCTGCTCTTGTCCTTCTTGTTCTTCTTGGCGTCGGGCTTGCCGGACGGCTTGCCGCTTTCTGACGGCGGCGCGGGATTGCTCGACCCCATCGCGGCGGCGAGCTGCGGGGCACCCGAGATGGCCGCCGCAAGGATGACGGCGGTAAGCAATGAGGTTTTGCGCATAGTTCCTCCGGTTTTGGCTGCCTGGTTCCGTGGTCTCTAAACGAGCGTGCGTAAAACGAGCGTGCGTATCCTGGAGTCCTTATTCCACGACTTTATTCCCCATGGAAGGTTCCAGGACGAATCCGGCCCAAGCGGGCTAACACCGCTAGCCTAGCAATTCTTCCGCTGGCGGTTCGCGGATTAGGAACAGTCAACGGAAAGTTGATCGACGCCCCGGACCCCGCAGTATTACGAGAATTTCACGTAGGTGAACGTTAAACGCGCCCCCACTTCAGGCGGCGTTCAGTAGCCCCCGTGTAAGTGTCTCCTCAACAATCGGCGTCAACTCCCCAAGCGCCGAAAAACGGAGAATAAAATGTTGACCAAATTCGCCGCCGCGCTGCTCGCGACCAGCTTGATCGCCGGCTCGGCGATCGCCGCTCAGCCGTCCGGCATGCCCGCTTCCAACGGCGCCGCGCCGGCCGTTCAGACCAAGACGCCGCCGACGCCGGCGGCCAACACGGTCAAACCCGCCAAGACGGTGAAGCACGCTGCTCGCCACCGTAATCATGTGCGTAAACACATCGCGCGGAGCAAGGGGCATGTCGAGCATCATGCGCGGCATGCCAAGCCGGCCAAGACGCATCAGGCCGGTATGACCAAGAGCAGCAAGCGTTCTTGATGGAATTGCCTGCGATCCGGAATTAGCACCAGATGCGGTGCGAACCGAGGCCCGGATCGTACGCACCGGCTTGCGGTCGCCAGCGGCGCCGCCGTCTGGCCCGCAAGTCGGATTTTTCAGCACGATCCCGAGACGTGAGTTTGAGCGTCCGCAAAGATCAGGCTCAAGAGTAGTCATCCCGCAACAGCTTACGCAAAACAAAAATCGCGGGATAGAGGAGGCCGGCTGAGCCGCCGGCCTCCGCATTTTTGACTTCGTCACGACTGGGTTAGCCGCTCGCACGTTCCTTCGAACGCCTATGCCGATGGTCCGCTTTTGCGCGAAGCCGACATCACAGCGACGTACTAGAAAGGCTAATGCCCCGCAGTAGGCGCCCGCGACGACGGCGCTGCCATGGTCGGGTGCATGGGTTTTCGCGCCGGCGCGGCGGGGGGTAGCGGCGGCGGCGCTGGAATCCGATTCAGGATTTCAAGGTCGGCGGCCTGCAACGATGTGATCTGGCGCGCCATCTGGTCTTGCGCAGCGCCAAGTTGCTCCACGCTTTGCTGGAGCGTAGTCAGACTGCGCGTTATCTGTTGCACCTGCTCGGGGTCAACGGAGGGGGCGGCGTCCGCTTTCGGTGCGGCCGCCTCTGGCGCAGTCTGTGCAACGGGTATCACTTGTATCCCTGCCACAGGCAGCGGGACCGGAGAGGTGTCGGGCCCCGGTTTCGTCCAGCCAAGCTCTCGGGCCCAACTCGCGATCATCTGTTTTGCCTCCGGCGACCAGCCGAGTTCCGGCGCCTTTGTTGCGATTATCTGTTTGGTTGCCTCGCCGTATGACTGCCAAACCAAGGTTCCGGCGACAGCAATACAAATCACCACGAAATAACGGACCAACGCTCGCAAAGCGCGCGTTTTAGTTTGATTCTCTATTCTCTTTGCCTGAGCGTCTATTGCTAAGAGACGATAATAAATTGTCGATCGTTCCGAGGTCTCGTAGTCGAGGTGATGGCTGATCCGCAAAAGAAGACTATGTAAATCTTCCACGGGCCTATGCTGATCGCCTCCGCGGCCAGAATCCTTAAGAGAGGCGTGCTCGTCTAATTTCTGACCGAAATGGGCCGGAGCACTGGTTGACTCAGGCGCTTCTATTTTCGCAGCCATTTCATCAGCAGAGTTCATGAGCTTCCCTCAATCAGTCATTTATCAGGACAGGCGCCACGATTTTCTTCTTCGGTAGGATGGCCGCGGACGCGGCCTCCGACGGTCCCCCGTTCGACACTGCGGGTGTGTGCGCCGGTTCTGCCGGCCGCGGTCGCGGCAATGGTGGCGAAGACGTTACGCGGTGGTGATTAGGGCTGCTGCCAGTGACGTGACCGAGCCAAGTCGTGAGATCGTGCGCTATTTCGGACAGCGGTGATCCTCTTTCGGCCGGCGCCGATTGTGGCGCCTGGGCATGGACCGCGGCAGCGGTCAACGGCAAAAACGATAGAGCAAGCGTCGCGGCCCCAATTGCTTTCACCCGCACGACAGTCCCCGTCCGGTAGCGCGCGCTCAGTGCATGCCGTTACGAGGTTAATCAAAATTAGGGCGGTGCTTAGGCGTAGTCCGGGCAAAACTGAAGTTTTGGCCGGTTCCAGCTCTCACAATGCCGTCTGCCACTCGACCGGCACATGCTCATAGCCTGTCGCGGTCTTGATCAAATGGCCGCAGGCGGGGAAGGGGAAGTGATAGCCGGTGACCAGCATGCGGTCGGCGGCGGCGCGATCGAAAAGTTTTTTGCGGGTTGCGACCGCGGCGGCGCCGTCGATGTCGAAGCTTGCCTGCCAATCCGGATGGCGCGCGAACACCGCCGGATGCTGGGCGGTGTCGCTTAAGACCAGCAGGGATTGATCGCCGGAATGAATGGCAAAGACGGTGTGGCCAGGCGTGTGTCCCGCCGCGGGAATCGTGACAATGCCGGGGGCGACTTCCTTGCCGGACTCGAATTGCGTCACCTGCTTGGCGATATCGGCGAAAATCCGGCGCTGATTGAGAAACACGACTTTCAGATCCGTAGGCGCGGTGTTGAGATTGCCGTCGTCCATCCAATAGGCCCATTCCGGTGCCGGGACCATGATCTCGGCACGCGGAAAGATCAGCGCGTTATCCTTGTCCTTGATGCCGTTGATGTGGTCGGGATGAAAATGCGAGATGACGATCGTGTCGACCTCTTTCGGGTCAATTCCCGCGGCCGCGAGATTGTCGCGCAACACCCCGGCTGACGGCGCGATCTGCCCGCCGGTGCCGGTGTCGAGCAGCACAAGCCGCTTGCCGGTATTGACGATCAGCGTGGTGAATGGCGTCGCCAGCTTGTCGTGCGGCATGAAAGCGGCGTCGAGCGCCTGCTCGACTTCCGCGAACGGCGCATTGGCGATGAATTTGTCGTCGATCGGACGATACCAGATGCCGTCATAGAGCGCGGTGAGCTCATAGGAGCCGATCTTATAGCGGTAGACACCCGGCGTCGTGGCGTTGCGGACCGGCGCTTCGGCCAGTGCGGTTTCGGCCGAGCCGGCGAGCGTCGCCGCCGCGGCGGTCCCGAGAAGGTTTCGCCTCGTTACTTCCGACATTTCGAAATCCTTTGCTCTGCGGCCGCCCCGATGCGCATTGCATAATAACCAAATCGCCGCGCCGATATTCCCGATGCTTGCGGCCAAAGCGCGCGGCGGAGCCTCCTCGCGCCGAGTAGCCCAATCTTGCCGGCTCTCACAGGGGTGTGAGAGCGTTTCGCAGCGGCGTGCTCGAAATCATTAGCAAGCCAGTGAACGGTTGGCTCAATTCCAAAATCAGGAAAATCGCGCATGCGGCCGAGAGGGCAAACAGCGAAAGGCAAGTGAACACCGTCACGTTCAAAGGCGAGAACAGGCTGAAGCTTGCAAATATGATTACGAGCCAAAACGCCAGAATTGCCAGAAATGGCGCCGGAACAAGGCTGTCGGATTCGACGAACAGCAAGAGGCGGGTTTGCGCGATGTCATTGCTAAGTTGCGCGGCTCGCGCTTGCAGCGCGCGCTGTAAATCGTCTTGCGGCGACAATTTTTGAATTGCCAAATAGACCTTTTCCGCCGCGGCGTTCGTTTCAAACGGCCCCCTTACCCCGACCTGCTTCTCGCGCCACATCTGGTCGACAAATGGACCGACTGAGCTACGCATTTGTTCGCGAACCAGGCGGCCCTCCGGGCCATATTGGGCCAGAATGTTGTCGAGCAGAATCAGATCGGCGGTGATCTGCTTGAGTTGAGCGTTTTGCGTATCGAACGAACCCTTTGCCGCTGCGATGAGCAGGCCGAGAACCAGCGCGGCTATTGTCGCTATCAGCCCGACGCCGAGTCTCACAGTGTTCTGAGCATCCTCGCTGAGGTGGTGTTTCGGCAAAGTCCGGCGCAGCAGCGTGCCAAGAAAGATGCCACCCAGTGTCAAAACAAAAATGATGCCGGAAAGGGCCAAAGCGCTCATGGCATGTGCCGTTGCTATGGACAGCGCAGATAGTTCTTTAAATCTTCGAACGATCGCCCCATCGCCGCGCGATCTTGGCCAAGCGGTCGCACGACGATATTGACGATTTGGGTCTTCTCCGGCAGCGATGCGCTGGTGCAAAGCGCATGCACTGCGTAATTGATGCCGCGCGATCCCGCCGTCTCCACGATCCACCGTACCGCGCAGCTGCCGCCGCCGTCGCCATATTTGGCGGGCTCGATCACGACGTTTGATTTATCTTTTGCGGCGCATTGTTCGGCCGTTTCGGCCCAGGTGCCCAGCATGACGTTTGGAAAAGTAAGGTGACGGATTTCGTCGGCATGGGCCGCTTGTGCGAACAGCCCCGACAGCATGATCAGGCTCACAGTTCGCATGTTCTTAAGCTCCTTCGCTGTGTGCCGTCGCCGGCGCCACGTCAAGCTTTCGGCGCGGCTCGAAGAAAAGACGAAATAGCACGCGTCCGCCGACAACCTCGGCAAGCGAGCGAAAGGCAAAGAAAGGAATCAAGGTCAGCAGCAGGATGATCGACGTCGCAAATGCCTGATGAAGCGTGCCGCCGCCAAATTCGGCGAGGGAATCGGCGAAGGCGCGATGGTGGAGGTAGCCGACGATCAGCTCCTCCAGCACGGTCAGCGCAAGTAGCAAAGCGAAGAAAGCAAATGACCTGCGTAGTGTGGGCCAGATGAGAGCTTGTTTCTTGTATCGTTCACCGAGATGAAATGCATGTCCTATGCTCATGAATTTCGCGCAAATCAAAGCCTTGACTGCGGCGAAACCGAAGGGAGCAAAGGCGATGCCGTGCGCCTGAAGGATCGCAGCTTTTAGATAGGCGAGGGCGGTGAAGCAGACATAAAAATATACCGCGAAAATCAGGAATTCCTTCAACTCGTTGGCTGCTCTTTTACCGATCGATGCTTTTGCCGCGGTGTCATTCATGTATGGCTCCACGGCGCTCATTTTGCTGAGGAAGGCCGCTGCTGGTGCTGAGCTCTGGCTTGCGCGCTTTTGCTTTTTGCCACGGACGCCATTTGGTCGGCTGAATGTCGATACCTGTTTCTAGATCGGTATTGATCCACTCACCGGTATTCGTTCGCCGGCATGGAAACGGAAATACGACCGAGGACGCACCGTCCAGCACTTTGAGCTCAAGGTCGTGGTTGTTGGGCGCGGTTGAGATCGGCTGCCAGAGCGACAAATGCTGGCGTAAAAGATAGTCCTTGATCTTGCGATCGGTGGCTTCGATCGTCTCCGCCAAGTGTGGCGATGCGCCTGGGTCGAGTCTTTGCTGCTTTTTCGCGTTCATAAAAGCCATTAAGCGCATAGCGGACGCTGGTTTCTTGATTTGAATCAAAGACTGGAGAGCAAAATCTGCCGGCAATTGCAAATCTTTGCTCCGAAACGCCTGGGCATGCGACCGATAGAGAGACCGATATCAGTAGGGCTGTGCGCCGCAGCCTTTCTGATGGCTGCGATCGGCGGTGCGTTGGCGCAAGACGCTGACAAAGGCAGGACGGAATACGTTGAAAATTGCGCTGGATGCCATGGCGACGATGCCAAGGGTGCCGGCCCCTTGAGCGCCAAGCTCAAAGTCAAACCGGCGGATTTAACCTTGCTGGCGAAGCGCAATCACGGGAGCTTCGATAGTACTGCCGTTTACCAAATGATCGACGGACGAAATACGCGCGCAACTCACCGCGGTGCCGAAATGCCGATTTGGGGTTGCCGGCACAAACCTCCGGCGGTCCCAGCGCCTCCGACGCTGAGCAAGAACCATCGCAAGATCCCAAAAAGAGTCGTGTCGGCGATGAAAAGGCGCGAGAGCGAACTCGATTCGCTTCTCGATCTTCCCTGCGGCTCCGAGGAGGCGGTGCGGGACCGCATCCTCTCGATCGTCGATTATTTGAACCAGCTGCAGGTGAAGTAATAAGGTACAGGTGAAGTAATAAGGTAAACGAGGAGCCATAAAAATGGTCAGGTTGTCTGTCTTGGTCTTCGCGAACCGGGCAGGGGCGTAGTTACTGCGCTTCATCAAACTTCTTTAAAAGCTCCAGCAACAGTCCATAAAGGTTTCGTCGATTGCGAGGATCGCAAACCCCAAGGATCGCAAACCCCATGAACGACGAAGGTCTGGATAACTCCGCCGCGGCGAGCACGATCAAACTCGAAAGTTCCGTATCGAACGCAAGCGACAGAGGTCGCCTCATCGCAACGGCCGAGGAGGAGGAGGGGCTATTCCCCGCTAACCGATCCGCTTGGGCGGCACGCTGGCAACACCCTCTCGTGAAGTCCATCCAAGTGAGGCGAGGAAAAGCCTCCCGATCGTGAGCCGCGCGATATTTTCGAAATACTTCTGGCGCAATTGACCGGCTGCGGATGACGCGTGGCGGCGTGATTGACCACACTTTTTCGAAATTTCATTAAAGTTCCCGGAACATCTCCATAGTCGTCACGCTTTGGCAACAAAGGAGACAATGACGTCTTTTGACAAGGGTCGGGGGGACTCACCCCCAAGCTCGCATGACCAAAGAGACCGATTATAGAGCCAGCGCCGCCAATTCAATTGAACTGGCAAACCGCGCGTCGAGTATGAGGCACAAGAGCCGGCTCTTACAACTCGCCGAGAAGTGGCTGGATTTGGCTGACCGGTCCCACCGGCTTACGCACCGTTTTGCGTCGTCGCGCCGGCAGCATCCGCTATTGCGGTCGAAACTCGGCGACGAAAAACATCCTGACGCCGAATAGTTCCCGACGAAGCCGGGTGGCCGGGTGGCCGGGTGGTCTGTGTTGAATTCGTATTTTGCCGCAATCATCCGATATCGCCTCTCGCACAACACCGCTGACGGGTCGATGCGAACCCGATATTCTGCGCGCTGGTCTCGGCTGGGGACAACGGATGCGATGCGATCAAGCGACGCGCCGCCGGTTCATCACGCTGCTCGGCGGTGCAGCGGCGACTGCGTCGCCGCTTGCCGCGCACGCGCAACAGCCGGCGATGCCAACGGCCGCCTCCCCGATCGCCGCGAAGCCTGACAATCTAACGAATGGACTCGATCCGCTTCTGCAGCAGGCGCAAGCTCTCGGCGTCCCCATGGCCGCGGTCGCGCGTGCGGTTGCGATCTCGCGCCAATCGATTTTTCCGAAGAAAGACGCGCTCGCGGTCTTCGATATCTCACAGCCCTCGGCGAACAAAAGATTCTATCTTTTGGATTCCAAATCGGGCGAAGTCACCGCACATTATGCGGCGCATGGAAGAACCAATGGACCAAACGCAAAAGCCGTCAAATTTAAAGGCTTCCAAAAAGACTTGGACATGGTGCCGCTGGGCCCGCTCAAGACCGCGCATTCCGAAGTCATGGATCATTACAAGACCATCGTGGACCGCTATGACGGCACTGTTTACCCAAACATGATCGTTGTCGTGCTCGAGGGCGTGACGTCTTACAACAATTACATCAACCACACGCCGCCATTTAAATGGATCCTGCACCCAAACTGGTACACTACCGCTGCTTTTCGCGCGAAGAACAACGGCATGCTCGGCAGGAGCAACGGCTGCATCACCGTCGATCCGGTCGAGAACAACCAGCTCGTCAGGCGGCTTCAGGATGGAGCACTGGTTTACGTGACCGTCGGTGACGATCCGATCGAACAATATTTGTGATTCGCGACGCGATACGTGCCGGCGGCAGCGCGGGAAACTCTTATGGCAGCAAGCGTCAGCGGAGGCAGGCCGTATCGGCGCATTGCGACCGAAGAAGCTTGGATTAGCGCCGAACTCCTCGCCGTCTATCAGAAAATGCTCAAAGACGGCTCGGCAAATGATCCCGGCTTCGAGAGTCTGTGGCGGCATTATGGGCTCGGAATGAGCGAACGCTGCATTGCCGTGCGCGAGCGCATGCTGGACATCGGCGAACGGCGCATCGGCGACATGGACGCCGCCCGGATAGACATGCAGCTCCTTCTCCTCACCACGCCGGGCGTGCAATTGCTCGATGCCGAAACCGCGATCGCGCTTGCGGCAGCAAGCAACGATCAGGTGAGTCAAGCCGTGCGCAAGCACCCGAACCGCTTTGCGGCACTCGCGGCCGTTGCGCCACAGGTGCCGCAAGCGGCGGCGAAGTGTATGTCGTCAGGACATTTCGGACGATTGGCTTGTACGATTGGCTTGGCAATTTAAGAGAGTGTCTGGCTCATCTGGTTTGAAGGTTCAGGCTGCGATTGCCTGCTGATGCAGGCGGCGTCGTTGTTCGATAGTCTTTCGTTTGATGGTTTGCCTCCGTTTGAGTATGGCCGGTCCTCTGCCGAAGTAGACGTCAGCCGGCGTCAGATTGTCCAGGCTCTCGTGGTATCGGCAGTTATTATAGTACTCGACGAACTCGCCGATGCTGTGTTCGAGCTGACCTGGCAGATAGTAGTTTTCCAGCAGGATCCGGTTTTTCATTGAGCGGTGATATCGCTCGATCTTGCCCTGCGTCATCGGATGATAAGGCCGACCGCGGATATGCCTGATGCCTTTGTCCTCGAGCCAATCGCCAAGCTCACTCGAGACGTAAGATGGACCGTTGTCGCTCAACAGCCGTGGTCGATGCAGAACCTTGACCTGGTCCAGACCTGACGCCTGCAGCGCCACCTGCAAGGTATCGGACACGTCAGTTGCCGACATGGTGGTACACAGCTTCCAGGCCAGGATGTAGCGCGAGAAGTCGTCGAGCACGGTGGACAGATAGAACCAGCCCCAGCCGATGACTTTGAGGTAGGTAAAGTCGGTCTGCCAGAGTTGGTTTGGGGCGGTCGTCGGATTGGCAAAGCGATCGGCGGCCTTCATCAGGATGAAGGCCGGGCTCGTGATCAGGCCATGATCCTTCAACAGCCGATAAACGGTGGCCTCGGACACAAAGCTGCCCTTCGTGTCCGTGAAGTTGACGGCGAGCTCCCGCGGCGACAGGTCTGGCTCCTCAAGGGCCAGATTGACGATCGCCGTGCCGATCTCGTCGGGGATCTTGTTCCAGACACGCTGCGGTCTGGGCTTGCCGTCCTCCAGAGCTTCGACCCCGCCCTCCTGATAACGGCTGTACCAGTCGTAGAACGTCGATCTCGGGATCCCGATCGGCGCCAGCGTGCGACGGATCGAGAGCGACGACTGTTCCACCAGTTCGATGATCTCAAACTTTTCCGATGCGGAATACCTCATGAAGCGTCCTCCCCATCTCCGAGAACGCTTTTTTTGAGCAGGCGGTTTTCGATCAGGACCTCAGCCAGCGTCTCCTTGAGCTGGCGCGCCTCAGCCTTGAGCTCCTTGACCTCATCCGAGGTCGCCTCACGCGCGGTGTCGCCGGCGAGCCGTTTCTTGCCCGCCTCCAGGAACTCCTTCGACCAACGATAGTAGAGGTTCTGATTGATCCCTTCCTTGCGGCACAGCTCAGCAATGCTGTTCTCGCCGCGCAGGCCTTCCAGCACGATGCGGATCTTCTCCTCGGCAGAATGGTGACGACGGGTGGCTCTGCGGATATCCCGGACCGTTTTCTCCGCGCTGTCCGGTATGCGCTTGCTTGCTTGTCTCATCGTGGCTCCCCAACAGGGCTACGATGAGCCAGGAATCGTCTCTTACGCAATCAGGCCATTCTGTCCGACAAGCGCTGACGGCCTACAATTTTAGCCGAACGACATCTCCGACTTTGAACGCCATCGCCCCCTCCCCGAGCTACAGCAAAAGACGCGAGATTATTCGCGTCCTGCTTCCCTTGGCCCCCCGCCGTCAAAAATCACTTTGCCATAGCGGCTGCATTAAGGCAGACGCCCGTACATCAACGAATCCACCAAAAAAATAGCTGTACGGAGGCCCACCGGCGCGTCAGGTTAAGATTGCGATTGCGCTGTCAGTGAGGCCCAACACCCATCAAGCCGCCTTCTAAGCTCGCGAGAGGCAATGTCCGCTTCTGGCACAAAGCGGACATCCGAAAGGCAGCAGCTGATCTCCGCTTCTCTAATCGGTCGGTTGGGGTCGAGCGCTTTCGTCATCACCATCAGCCTAAAGCGCAGCACCCTAATATCTTCAGCTATCCACAAGCCGCCGGCCGATTACCCCATCTTTTGGGGGTAAAGCGGACATCGCTCAGACCAGCCGCTCTTAAATTTCGATGTCCGCTTTACTCCCGAAAGCAGACATCCCTCGACGTCAACTTGATGTCCGTTTTGGGCCAGAAACGGACATAACCTGTTAGCAGCTTCATTCGGTAAATCCGGCGAGCGTCAAGTTATTGGCGAGAACGAGTTGGGCGATCCGTGGTAATGCTTCACCCAACTATGCGGCCACTGCGCACCGTCGCGATTCTGGCATTGCTGCTGTTGCACGAGCTGCCATCTGGCCGGATACGTTCTGCTTGGCCTTAGGAAATAAAAAGGTCGAGGTCTGACCCTCTAACACCTGTCCCTGCATCACACTCTACTGATGTCCTCTGTGGATGGCCCCCGCGTTGCAAGAGATAATTTGACGTGGTGACGTTGGTCGGGTGCAGTCTTCTGTCCGGCCTGTTGATGCAGTCAGTTGAGACTGCTGGCCCTGATGGAGTCCGCGAACGAGGTCCCATTCTGTTATTCAGGCTATGACGCCTTGGACATCAAGTGGGTTGTCCCTGTTCCCGGTCTGACCGGTTTGCCATCACATCGCATCGCTCTCGCAACTTCGTGAAGCTGATCTCCTCTTCAGCTAAGCGTGTATCGTCGCTGTTATGCGGCCAGTGCCGGCTGGTGGCTGGCACGATAGGTCTCGCCACGTGTCATGATTGCCCAGATTATCCGTGCTGTCTTGTTTGCCATCGCGACGGTTGCAACCCGCACGGGCTTTCGCACGAGCAGATTGGCTAGCCGTGGATCAATCGTCGGAGGATTGTCCTTTGCGCGTCGAACGAGTGAAGTCATGCCGACGATGAGCAGCTTGCGCAAGTACTTGTCGCCCATCTTGGTGATACGTCCGAGCCGCTCTTTACCACCACTCGACTTCTGAAGTGGCGTCAGTCCCAACCAGGCGGCGAACTGTCGCCCTGAGCGGAACTGGTGCGGGTCGGTGACCGACGCGGCAAGTGCCGTCGCACCGACCGGTCCGATACCAGGAATGGTCATGAGACGACGCGCGACATCGTTGCCACGTTGCCAAACGAGCAGATCGCGATCGATTTGGCGAAGCCGAACATGGATATCGAGTGCCTGCTGTGACAGTGTGCCGACGATCTTCGCAGCTTCAATCGGAACGTCTGGCGCTTCATCATCGACGATCCGTCGCGCCATCAGCAGCGCCCGTTCGAGACCCTTGGGGATGTTGATGCCAAACTCGGCGAGCAGGCCGCGGATCATGTTGACCAGCTGCGTGCGCTGCTTGACCAGTAGATCGCGTGCTCGGTGCATCGACAGCGCCGCCTGCTGCTCGGGTGACTTCACCGGCACGAAGCGCATCGTCGGCCGCGTCACCGCTTCGCAAACCGCTTCCGCATCGGCAGCGTCGGTCTTACTGCGCTTCACATACGGCTTAACGTAAGCCGGCGGCATCAGGCGCACCTCATGGCCGAGCTTGATTAGCTCACGCGCCCAATAATGCGAGGTGCCGCATGCTTCCACGCCGACCAGGCACGAAGGCAACCTGGCGAAGAATGGCAGCATCTGCGCTCGTCGAAGCGACTTGCGGATAACGACCCGACCGTTCGCGTCAACGCCGTGAACCTGAAAAATGCTCTTAGCCAAATCGAGGCCGATCGTAGTAATATCCATGACGGGTGGCTCCCATTTTGCTCGTGAATGCCTGATGGCATTCACACCTTGGCACCTAGATGCCGTGAGCGGGAGCCATCCACCTCATCCGTTATGGTGCGCATTTCGGACTCATGTCGGACATCGCGCCACTTCCGACAAGGGCCGATGCTGTTGATGACCGCCGCCACGGATCGACGCTTTTTGTATAACTCATTGACCAAACCAGTTTTTATAAGCCTGCGGTAATACGGCGATCCACATAGGCTGCCGCAGTCGCGTTCAATTCGAACGCCATTGAAACGCCCAATGCGGTCCAGTAGAAACGTCCTTCGATGGTTCGATCGGGTCGCCGGCCGGCATTAGGGTGCGCAAAGAAAGTGTCCGCGCTGCGCAAATCAAGTGTCGCGCGAGAGTCGGAGCTGGCTGGCTTTTCGAGACCTCCCTTTGCGAGACGGGTACGTGGAGGAGGAACGCGCAAAACCTGGCTCCGC
>CAWFJS010000009.1:0-57608 GCA_963816295.1 uncultured Alphaproteobacteria bacterium
CAGCGATGGGCGGCATGCAGGCGAGCCTTGCCAACGTCATTAAGGGAAGCGGCGACAACGAGGATGTGCATTTTGCCGACACTGTGCGCGGCGGTGACTGGGGCGCCGACCAGGAAATCGTGCGCATGTTTGTCGACACCGCGCCGAAGGCCGTGCGTGAGCTTGCCGCTTGGGGCGTGCCTTGGACCCGGGTGCATAAGGGCGACCGCGAGACCGTCATTAACGGTCAGCGAGTCGTCATCACCGAACGAGAGGAGGCTCACGGCCTCATCTCCCAGCGCAATTTTGGCGGCACCAGCCTGTGGCGCGCGTGCTATGTATCCGACGGCACCGGTCACGCGATGTTGTATGCGGTCAGCGACCAGACGATCGCGGCGAATATTCCGATACGCGAACGTGTCGAGGCGCTGGCATTGATCCATGATGCCGGCCGCTGCTACGGGGCCGTCGTGCGCGATCTGATCAGCGGCCAACTTTCGGCTTGCGTTGCCAAGGCCACGGTAATCGCGACCGGTGGTGCCGGCCGACTTTATCGCGTCACCACCAACGCGGTCATTAATGAGGGTATTGGCGCGGCAATCGCGCTCGAAACGGGACGCGCGGCGCTTGCCAACATGGAAGCGATCCAATTCCACCCGACAGCGTTGTTCCCCTCCGGCATCCTCATCACAGAGGGTTGTCGCGGCGACGGCGGTATTTTACGCGACGTCGACAATCACCGTTTCATGCCGGACTACGAGCCGGATAAGAAAGAACTTGCTTCACGCGACGTTGTCTCGCGCCATATGCTTGAGCACATCCAAAAGGGTAAGGGGGTGAAGTCCCGCCTCGGAGAGCACTTGTGGCTGGACATCACTCTGCTCGGTCGGGCGCATATCGAAAGACATCTGCAGGAGGTCCGCGAGATCTGTCGCCACTTCCTCGACATTGACCCGTCCAAGCAGCCGATCCCGGTGATGCCGGCGCAGCACTACACCATGGGCGGGATTCGCACCGATCCGCAGGGCGAAAGCCCTGGACTCAAGGGTTTGTTTGCGGTCGGGGAAGCGTCCTGCTGGGACATCCACGGATTTAACCGGCTCGGCGGCAACTCGGTCGCCGAAACGGTGGTCGCTGGCATGATTGTCGGCGAGTTCATCGCCGATTTCTGTCAGCAGCCAGATAGCGATCTAAATATCGCCACGTCCTTGATTCGTGAATTCCTCGAGCGCGAAGAGACGCGGATCGACGCTTTGCTGGCTGGCGGCGACGAAGATGCCAACCGGCTGCGCACCCGCATGCAGGAGGTGATGACAGAGAAAGTCGGCATCTTTCGCACCGGCACTCAACTTACAGCTGCAGTCGAAGAGCTGCAATTTCTTTTGGTACGAAGCCGAAAGATTGGTGTCCGCAACAAGTCTCGCGGTGCCAATCCCGAACTGGCAACCGCATACCGGGTCCAGAAAATGATCAAGCTTGCGCTTTGCGTCGCCTGCGGCGCGCTCGCGCGTACCGAAAGCCGCGGTGCGCATTTTCGTGACGACTTTCCGCGCCGCGATGACATCCAATGGCTCTGCCGTACCCTGGCGACGTGGAATAGCGAATCCGACACCCTCCCGACGCTCAACTATGAGCCGCTCGATGTCATGACGATGGAACTGCCGCCCGGCTGGCGCGGCTACGGTGCCAAGGACTATGTGGTTCACCCCGACGTTGCCCGCCGCACCGCCGAGATTGAAGCGGCGAGAAGTCGGCTCGCGATCGCAGATCGCTTCGAGCTGCAGAAGGCGCTGATGCCATACGACCATCTGCTGCCGCCGAACCTGCGCGCCCGTAACGAACGCATTGAGGGAACGACATCGTGACCGAGGCCAGAAATCGGCATCTTACAATCAAGGTCTTCCGCTACGACCCGCGAACGCCCGAGCAGCCGCCACGGATGGATGCCTTCCAAGTCGAGGAGGCGGAGGGCATGACCCTCTTCATCGCGCTTAATGAGATCCGGGAGACCATGGATCCCGGGCTGAACTTCGATTTTGTTTGCCGGGCAGGTGTCTGCGGAAGTTGCGGCATGCTCATCAATGGCCGTCCCGGTTTGGCCTGCCGCACGCTCACCAAGGATCTCGGTCCGACGATCAATTTGGCGCCACTACCGGGATTCGAATTGATCGCAGACCTCTCGGTCAACACCGGCAAATGGATGCGCGCCATGAGCGAGCGACTTGAGACCTGGATTCACTCCCGAGAGCAGGAAATCGATGTCGCGCGTCTCGAAGAACGCATGGAACCCGCAGTGGCGGAGGCGATCTACCAGCTTGACCGTTGCATCGAATGTGGGTGCTGCGTGGCAGCCTGCGGGACGGCGCAGATGCGCAAAGACTTCGTTGGCGCGGTTGGCCTTAACAAGATAGCGCGGTTTCGGCTCGATCCCCGCGACCACCGCAGTGACGACGATTACTTTGATTTGATCGGCGATGACGACGGCGTCTTTGGCTGCATGTCACTGCTCGGCTGTCACGATGTATGCCCGAAGAATCTGCCGCTGCAAACCCAGATCGCGTTCCTGCGCCGGAAAATGACTGCTAATGCTCTGAAGCCGGTTGCGAAAAGAAAGTAATGAGCACAGACGCGATCTCAGCTAGCTAAACGCCGCGATTTATATTGCCGAGGTAGCCTCTTGACCTCGCTGAGAACGCGGTCGGCGACCTCGGTGGTTGCGGTTGACACCTCCGGCAGCATCACGCAAAGGCAGACTGCTGCGCCGCCGCGAACTGGCTGCGAAGCCAGTTGTACCAATCCGTCATGCCCTGGCCGGTCCGTGCGGAAACCTGCAGGATCGCCGCGTCGGGATTGATTTTCGCTACGTTGTCGATGGCCTCGGCGAGGGTGAAATCAAGATTCGGCAACAAGTCGATCTTGCTCAAAATTACAGTGCCGGCGGCACGAAAAATGTGCGGATATTTAAGCGGCTTGTCCTCCCCATCGGTGACCGGGAACATTACCGTCTTGGCGCGTTCGCCAAGGTCGAACAGCGCCGGGCAGACTAGATTGCCGACATTCTCGATGAGAACGACGGTCCGCAGTCCCGGCTTTAGGGCCGAGAGTGCCCGCGTCACCATCGCGGCATCGAGGTGGCAGCCGGTGCCGGTATTGACCTGTACGACGGAAGCGCCCGCTTTGCGGATGCGCTCTCCATCATTCGCGGTCGCTTGGTCGCCTTCGATCACGTAGAGCGGTAATTCACCGGCAAGATCGCGGATCGTGCGTTCGAGCAAGGTGGTTTTGCCGGCGCCCGGAGAACTGACAAGATTAAGCGCCAGAATCTCACGGCCAGCGAACCAGGCGCGGTTCTTTGCTGCCAGCTGATCATTTTTGGCGAGAATCCGGCTTTCCACGTCAATAGTGTCGAGGGCCACGCGCCGCTCGGAAGCATGTAAATGGCCGTGATGATCGGTGGCATGTTCGCGCGAGTCGTGGGCGTCATGATGATGATGGTGAACGTGGTCGTGCGGGCCTGTATGATCGTGGTCATGATCATGCGAATGGTGGGGTCCGCTCGAGTGCTGATGATCGGCAACGATCGTCGTCGTCTCGCCGGTTTGGAGATCGAGCATTGTGGTTTTGCCGTCTTGGCATCCGCAATTCGCGCACATTAGAGGACCTCTTCAAGCTCGATCGATTTGACGTTCAGCTCTTCGCCCTTAAGTCGTGTCGAGCGGAACGAGCCGCACGGACAAGGTGTGAACATGGACGGGGTCTGGAATTCAGCGCCACATGCCTCGCAGCGCGCGATCGCCGCAATCTCGCGGATGTCGAGGCTTGCGTTCTCGACTTCGGTTCCCCTGGCGACCTCTGGGAACCAGAGCGCGATCGAGTCCGGCATCACGCCGGACAACTGGCCGATCTCGACCGTGACCCGGTGTACCTTGCGGCCTTTCGCGGTATTCGCCACCAGCTCGACGATGCTGCACGTGATCGAAAGTTCGTGCATGGCGGTCCTTCAGCAGATGCGCGGCAATTGCTCGCCGACGAGCATGTCGACGATGCGGTTGCCGCCGAAGACGGTGCGCATGGTGACCCGCCCGGGCTCCGCGGACGTTACACGGCCGATGATGCAGGCGGCGCCGCCAAGAGGGTGCGCGCGCAAAGCGGCGAGCGCAGGCTCTGCCTGCTCGGGCGGGACAATGGCGACGATTTTCCCCTCATTGGCGAGATAGAGCGGATCGAGCCCGAGAATTTCGCAAAATCCACGCACTTCATCGCGAATAGGCGTGCTGGCCTCGTCGATCTCGATCGCCACCTGCGAAGCTTCAGCGATCTCGTTGAGGACCGTCGCCACACCACCCCGGGTCGGATCGCGGATGAAGCGGGTGGCCGGAGCCGCCGCCAACAGCGTTGCAACAACATCGTGCATTGGAGCGCAATCGCTGGTGATCGGCGCTTCTAGAGCTAGATCGCCCCGCGCGCCGAGGATTGCTGCACCGTGATCACCAAGCAAGCCGTTGACCAGAACCAGGTCGCCCGGACGGGCGCGATGAGCGCCAAGGTCGATGCCCGCTCGGATCGCGCCGATCCCGGCCGTGGTGATGAACATTTTATCGCACGCAGCCTTGTTCACGATTTTGGTGTCGCCGGCCACGATTTGCACCCCGGCCGCAGTCGCTGTTGTGGCCATCGAAACCGCAATTCGCCGCAAAAATTCGATCGTGACTCCTTCTTCGACGATCACGGCGCAGGACAAAAACAGCGGCACCGCGCCGCCGACGGCGAGATCGTTGACAGTTCCGCAGACCGCGAGTTTGCCAATATCGCCGCCCGGAAAAATCAGCGGATCAACGACGAAGGAATCGGTGGTGAAAGCCAGACGGTCGCCTTGGCTAGCCAGCGCAGCGAGGCTAAGCCGCGCCTGATCATCGAGCGGCGCCAGCAGCGGATTATCAAACGCTTCCAGAAACACGTCGTCGATAAGGTCTTTCATCGCCTTGCCGCCGCCGCCGTGCGCGAGGGTTACCGTCGGCACATGAACCTTGCCGCGGGGCCGCTTGTGGACGAAAGGAACGATATTCATGCCGCGCCGGCCTCGATTGGCGGCGGGTCGCGTTGCCGCTTCACGCCACCATACTGATAATACGCCGAACAGGCGCCCTCCGACGACACCATGAGGGCGCCGAGGGGCGTTTCTGGCGTGCATGCCGTTCCGAATACTTTGCACTGCCACGGCTTGATGACGCCCTTGAGGACCTCTCCGCATTGGCAGGATTTGGGGTCGGCGATTTTGACGTTGGGCAGCGCAAACTTGCGCTCGGCATCGAAGCGCGCGTAAGCGGTGCGCATCTTCACGCCGGAATGATCGATCGAGCCGAGGCCGCGCCATTCGAAGAATTCGCGCAATTCATAGACTTTGGCGACCGCTCGCAACGCAGGCGTGTTGCCGGCGTCCGCCACGATGCGGGCATATTGGTTCTCGATCTCGCAGCGGCCCTCCTTGATCTGCTTGAGCACCATCCAGATCGACTGCAGCACGTCAAGCGGCTCAAAGCCGGCTATCACCATCGGCTTCTTGTAGAAACGCGCGATGAACTCATACGGGGCCACTCCGATCACCATGGAGACATGACCTGGACCGAGAAAGCCATCGAGATGCAGATCAGGACTATCGAGGATCGCCTTAATTGTCGGCACGATGGTGATGTGATTGCAGAAAACAGAAAAGTTTTCGATGCCTTCACGCTCGGCCTGCAGCACTGTCAAGGCCGTCGACGGCATCGTGGTCTCGAACCCGATGCCAAAGAAAACAACGTCGCGCGCCGGATTTTTCCGAGCCAGCGCGAGCGCATCCATCGGCGAATAGACCATGCGGACGTCAGCGCCATCGGCCTTCGCCTGCAGCAGGCTTTTGCGCGATCCCGGCACCCGCATGGCGTCGCCGAACGTCGTGAAAATCACCTCCGGCCGCTCGGCGATGGCGACGCAATCGTCGACACGGCCCATTGGCAGGACGCACACGGGACAGCCGGGGCCGTGCACTAGCTCGATGGATCTCGGCAGCATGCCCTCGATGCCGTAGCGGAAGATCGAATGCGTGTGGCCGCCGCATACTTCCATGATCTGGATCGGCCGGTTTTTTGGAGTCTCCATCTTGCCCGCGAGCGTCTCGATCTCCCGCACCAGAATTTGCGCCTTATCGCGGTCGCGATATTCGTCGACATATTTCATGCAGCTGCGTCCTTCGTTGTGGCCGATCCGCGGTCGCTCGCAAGAATCGTATGCACCAGGTCCCAGAGGATGTGATAGGCCGTGACGTGGCTCTCCTGGATGCGGTGAATCGACGTGGTCGGAACGACGAGGCAATAGTCGCAGAGGCCACTAGACTTCATCTTGCCGCCATCACCGCCGGCAAGGCCAATGGTGCAGAGCCCCATCTCCTTGGCCTTGGCGAAGGCGGCGATAAGGTTCGAGGAATTGCCGCTTGTGGAAATGCCGATTAGACCGTCGCCGGCTTTGCCCTGGGCGATCACCTGCCGGACAAAGACGTGCTCGAAGCCGACATCGTTGCCAACGGCGGAAATCATCGCCAAGTCGGCAACGAGATTGATCGCGGCCAATGCTGGGCGTCCCGTGGTGATCGGATGCACGAACTCGACTGCGACATGCGATGCATCGCAACTCGAACCGCCGTTTCCCATGGAAAACAGCCGGCCGCCTTGGCGATACACCTCGGCCAGCGCCTTTGCGGCCGCAACCAGTAGTCCGGCTTGCTCGCCAAAAAACCGTGTATTGGTTTTTCTTGAATCGCGCGCTTTCTCTTCAACCGAATGCAGCAAGGCCGCATCGAGCGCCTCAGGATCATGTTGCTTGCCGTGGAGGAATGGATAGAGGTCGTCCAGCTCGCTTGCGTTGCTCACAGTCGATCCTCCTTTTTCGTTAGCAAAGCCTCGCCATCCGCCGCACGCATCGTTTCGAGCTCGGCTTGCGTTTCGCCCAACTCGCTGAGAATCCTAAGGGTCTCGGCAGCCTCTTCGGCGTCGATGCGGCTCATGGCAAAGCCGACATGGACAAGTACCCAATCGCCAATGCAACGCTGCGCCGGATGATCGTCGTCGACAATACAGCTGATGTTAACCTGCCGGCGCACACCGCAGATATCGACCGTCGCAATCATGTTGTCGGCATCATCTATTCTGACGATGCAGCCTGGAATGCCGAGACACATGAGCGTGTCCTTTCACAGCCGTTCTTGTTGCCTTCGAGTAGTCGGGCGGCGCCGATTACCGCCTGGCCCAGCGACAGGCCGCCGTCGTTGGCGGGAACCTCGGCGTGGGTGAGGACGGCAAATCCCGCCTGACGCAATTGCGCCGCCACGCTTTCGAATAGGATACGATTCTGGAAGCAGCCACCAGAAAGCGCAACGGTTTTAAATAGCGGCGCGTTGGTACCGTGTCGTGCAAGCCGCTCCGCAACCCGGACCAGGATAGCCGACAGCGCCTCATGGAATCGTAGCGCAATGGTCGCGCTAGAAACACGGCAGGCAAGGTCACTCAGCAACGCATTCCACATCGGCGCAGGATTGATTTCCAAGAGGCCGTCCGCCAGGCTCGAAACATCAAACGGATATACTGTGGCGGCAGCGCCGTCGGGTGCCGCCGCCGCTAGCGCCTCAAGCCGGATCGCGGCTTCGCCTTCATAGTCCTGTCGCTCGCAGCAGACGCCCAGCGCTGCCGCGACCGCATCGAACAACCGTCCGCATGAGGACGCCAAGGGCGTATTCAATTGCTTCGCGATCATGGCATCCAGCAAGGCGCGACGTTTACTATCCAAATGCCCATGTAGCGCGAGTTCCGGAAACTGGGACGCCACATCATCCCAACCGAGTTCCAAGAGATGCGCGTACAAGTTACGCCATGGTTCCCGAACTGCCTGTGCACCACCTGGCATCGCGACCGGCTTAAACCTGGCGAGCCGCCGGTAATCACGATAGTCCGCGAACAAAAGCTCCCCGCCCCAGATCGTGCCGTCGTCGCCGAAGCCAAGTCCATCGAGAACGACGCCAAGTACCTTGGGTCCGTCCAGTGGGTACCCATTTTCAGCGAGACAGGCTGCGACATGCGCGTGGTGATGCTGGACCTCTACCAGCGGCAGCCCATGTTTGTCGGCCTCCCTGCGTCCCAATTTTGACGATAGGTACTCAGGATGCCGATCGATGACGATGGTCTCCGCCTCGTGGCCAAAGATTTGCCGATATAGTGCGAAATTCTTTCGATAATCGTCAAACGTGGCAGCGTTTTCCAAATCGCCTTGATGTTGTGACAAGATCGCTTGTCCATCCTTGAGCAAGCAGAAAGTTGATTTGAGTTCGCCGCCCATAGCCGCAAGCTCAGGCGTCGCCGCAAAGTCAATTGGCAGTTTGATTGGGCTCGGCGCAAAGCCGCGGGCGCGGCGCAGCACACGCGGTTTTCCGTCCATTACTCGAACGACGGAATCATCGACCCGGTTCGCAATTTCGCGATTGTGAACCAGCGCGTAGGACGCAACAGTGGCAAGCCGTTCCCGCGCATCAGCATCGTCAATGATCTGCGGCTCTTCAGAGATATTACCGCTCGTCATCACCAAGGGCTCATCCATGTTCTGCAAAAGAAGACAATGGAGCGGAGTTGTAGGCAGCATGAAGCCGAGCGTGTTGAGGCCGGGCGCTATTGCCTCAGGCAAGCGTTGCCGACCGTCGGCACACAATAAGACGATCGGGGCCCGCGCCCCCATAAGCACACGCTCCTCTTCGGAGCTGACGGTGCAATAATTGCGAACGACATTGAGGTTGCGCGCCATGAGAGCGAACGGCTTGCTCGCGCGTCGTTTTAACTGACGCAACTGCGCCAGCGTTCTGGCATTCGTAGCGTCGCAGGCAAGCTGATAACCGCCAATGCCTTTGACGGCGATGATCTGGCCGGCGCGAACGAGGTTGGCGGCCTGTTCGACATCGTCGAGCGTGGGATCATCATGATTTCGGACAATTTGGAGCGCGATCAATTTCGCAGTCGGACCACAGCGCGGACAGGCAATCGCCTCGGCGTGGAAGCGACGATCAGTGGGGTTGTCATATTCGGCACGACAATCCGGACAAAGCGAAAATGGTGCCATTGTTGTTGTCGGGCGGTCATACGGTATCGCGTTGATGATGCTCAGCCGCGGTCCGCAATGCGTGCAGCTCGTAAACGGATAGCGATAATGCCGATCACTGCGGTCGAGCAATTCGGCGCTGCAGGCCGCGCAAATTGCGGCGTCAGGCGCAATCTGGGTATGCGCTCTACTGCTCGAACTGTCTGCAATGCGGAATTCGGCCGGTAACGCACCGGCATATATCCGGGTCTCGATTGAATCCACGCGAGCCAGCGGCGGGAGCTTGCGTTCGATACTCGCGAGAAATAGAGCAAGCCGTGCTTGCTCGCCGCCGACCCGCAGCAGCACGCCTTCGGAATCGTTGAATACTTCACCGGCCAGGCCGAGCTCGCGGGCCATGTGCCAAATCGTCGGTCGGAAGCCAACGCCCTGGACGCATCCCCGCACCCGAACTTCGAGCGCCTGGAACGGCTCCGAACCATGAGCACTCATGGCATCCCAGCCATTATAGTGTGGCTATGCGCTTTCTCTCTCGTATTAGCGGAACATCGCCATCGCGTCCACCTTTCGATTGATTTGCCAGTTCCTTATGGTAGCCTGAGTTGTGAGGCCGACTGAGACTTCCCATTAAGCGGAGGGCACCAATGTTCGGCTACTCCTTAAAACAGGAATTGGAACATCGTGGCATTTCGCGCCGCGATTTTTTAGGATTTTGCGGATCGATGGCAGCAGTCCTCGGTTTGCCGGAGACAGCAAGCCGCGCGATCGCGCAGGCCATCGAAACCGAGCCCAAACCAATTCTGGTCTGGCTTGAATTCCAAGACTGCGCCGGCAACACAGAGTCGTTCCTGCGGGCGAGTCATCCAACAGTTGCCGATCTCATCTTGGATTCAATTTCGCTGAATTACCACGAAACGATCATGGCGGCGGCCGGCAGCCAAGCCGAAGAGGCGCTGGCGGACACGGTCCATAAAAATTCCGGGAAGTATATCGCTTTGGTCGAGGGGTCGATTCCCACCGGTGCCGGTGGCGCTTATTGCACGATTGGAGGAAGAGCTGCCCTAGACATAGCTCGTGAGGTTTGCGGCGGCGCTGCCGCTACGATCGCTGTCGGAACCTGTGCAGCCTTCGGCGGCATTCCTGCGGCGGGACCGAACCCGACTGGTGCATTATCCGTCGCCGACGCCGTGCCCGGACTGAAGAACCTCATCAATGTGTCGGCTTGTCCAGCTAATGCCGAGAACATAACCGCGTTGATCGTTTACTACATGACGTTAAAGCGCTGGCCGCCGCTCGACCGGTTACGGCGACCGCTGTTCGCGTACGGTAAGACCATACACGACAATTGCGAACGGCGCGCGCATTTTGACGCCGGCCAGTACGTCGAGGCATGGGGCGACGAAGCACATCGGCAGGGGCACTGTCTCTACAAGATGGGCTGCAAAGGCCCGGCAACCTCGCAGAATTGCCCGGTCGTCAAGTGGAACGAAGGTACCAATTGGCCGATCGGCTGTGGTCATCCTTGCATCGGCTGCGCCGAACCGAATTTCTGGGACACGATGACGCCGTTCTATGAGCGTCTTCCCAATGTCGTCGGGTTCAATGTCGGCCGATGGGTTGATCCGGTCGGCCTTAGTCTCACCGGGCTTGTCGCCGCTGCGGTGGTTGCCCACGGGGTTGGCCAAGCCGTGACCCATCGCCGAGGCAGGTCGCCTGAAGAGAGCGGATCGGAGGGCGAAACATGACCCACATCGTTGTCGATCCGGTAACTCGCATCGAAGGTCATCTGCGCGTCGAAGCCGAAGTCGAGGGCGGTGCTGTCACTCAGGCGTGGTCATCATCGACCATGTTTCGCGGCATCGAATTGATCCTGCGCGGCCGCGATCCGCGCGACGCGTGGGCCTTTGCCCAGCGCATTTGCGGTGTGTGCACCACAGTTCACGCGATCGCCTCGATCCGTGCAGTCGAAAAGGCTATCGGCGCCGTGCCGCCGTCGAATGCGCGTTTGTTGCGCAACCTGATCATGGCAGCGCAAGTGGTCCAGGACCACGTCGTGCATTTCTATCACCTCCATGCGCTGGACTGGGTCGATATTGTCAGCGCGCTGAACGGTGATCCGGCTAAGACCTCAGCCCTTGCGCAATCAATCTCGGACTGGCCACTGTCGAGCGCAACATATTTCACAGGAGTGCGCGACCGCATTAAGGCCTTTGTCGAACGCGGCCAGCTCGGCCCATTCGCCAATGCCTATTGGGGCCATCCCGCCTATAAGCTACCGCCGGAGGCCAATCTGATGGCGGTGGCGCATTATCTCGAAGCGCTCGATTGGCAACGCCGCTTTATCAAAATTCATGCGATTCTGGGCGGCAAAAATCCGCATCTGCAAAGCTTCCTGGTCGGCGGCATGGCGACGCCGGTCGATCCTGACGCGCAATCGTCACTTAACATGGACACAATTGCGGCACTGAACAAGTTGGTGGCCGACGGTGTCGCTTTTGTCAGCCGCGTCTATATTCCGGACGTGATCGCCGTTGCTTCGTTTTACAAGGAGTGGGCGTCGCTCGGGTCCGGCATCGGCAATTACATGACCTATGGCGAGTATCCACTCGACGACAGTCCAAATCCGCAAACCTACTTGCCAGCCGGCATCATTTACAACCGCGATCTCACGAAAATCGTGCCGGTCGACCAGAGCAAGGTTTCGGAATGGATTTCGCATTCCTGGTACAATTATTCGGTCGGCAACGATAAGGGTCTCAACCCGTTCCAAGGTGAGACTTCGCCCAACTATACGGGGCCGCAGCCGCCTTATGAGCGGCTCGATGTCACCCAGAAATATAGTTGGCTGAAATCGCCGCGCTATGACGGCCAGCCGATGGAAGTAGGACCGCTGGCGCGGATGCTGGTCGCCTACGCTTCCGGACGCCCGACCCGTGTCAAGGAACTGGTCGATAAGGTTCTATCGGCACTTGGCGTTGGACCCGCGGCGCTGTTCTCGACACTCGGCAGGATCGGCGCACGGGCGATCGAGGCGCAGGTGATCGTTGAATCCATGCATATGTGGGTGGAAGGTCTCGCCGATAACATGGCGCGCCGCGACTATCGCATCCAAGACAACTCCAAATGGGATCCCGGCAGCTGGCCGAACGATTGCCTCGGTGCCGGATTCCACGAAGCACCACGCGGCTCACTCGGCCATTGGGTTCACATTAACAGCGGCAAGATCGTGAACTATCAATGCGTGGTCCCGAGCACGTGGAATGCTGGACCGCGCGATGCTCAGGGCCACCCCGGTCCCTATGAAGCGGCTCTGGTCGGCACTCCGGTGGCCAAACCTGATCAGCCACTCGAAATCCTGCGCACCCTGCACTCTTTCGATCCCTGTATGGCGTGCGGGGTCCATGTGATTGATGCGACCAAACGTGAGCTGGCCCGCGTACGGGTGATGTGACTGCCATGACCATTTCACATCCTGCTTCCGCCGATCTTGAACGCGTTTATGTCTGGCAATTGCCTGTGCGCCTGACGCACTGGATCGTTTTTTTCGGGATCCTCATCCTGTCGGTCACCGGCTATTACATCGGCCATCCGTTCATCAGCGTGCCCGATCCGGCGAAGGATCATTTCGTGATGGGCACGATGCGGGCCATTCACCTCTATACCGCGATTGTTTTCTCGCTTGCGGTGCTGGTCCGCATCTACTGGCTATTTGTCGGCAACAAATACGCGCGACTCCTTCAGCTTATTCCCCTGTCGCGTGAACGTTGGGCCAATATCTGGGATTCGGCCTTGTTCTTTTTGTTCGTCAGGCATCGTCCCGCGCCCTATGCGGGCCACGATGCATTTGCCGGTGCGGCTTACGCCGGCTTCTTCCTCTTTTATCTGATCTTGATCGGCACCGGTCTTGCCCTCTACACGGTGATCGCCGCGCCGAGTTCGCCATTCCAGATTTTCGATTTCTTGGTACCGCTGTTCGGCGGTTTGCAGATCGCGCGGCTGATCCACCATGTCTGCATGTGGTTGGTGCTGATTCTCGCGATCGTTCACATTTATTCGTGCTTCCTGTGGTCAATAGTCGAGAATGCTGGAGAGCTTGACTCAATTTTCTCCGGTTACAAATTTTTCCCCAAGCGCGGAACGGGCAGCTCGTGACTACCGAGACAGGGCCGGACACCGAAGCTAAGACTATTGGCATTCTGATCCTCGGACTGGGAAACGTGCTGCTCGGGGATGATGGGCTTGGCGCCGCAGCTGTCGCCCGGCTGGAGCGCAACTATCGCGTACCACCGCGCGTGCGTTTGGAAGACGGCGGAACGCTTGGACTTTCGCTTCTTGGCCTACTTGCCGAAACCGAGCACGTGATCCTCGTCGATGCTATTGCAGCCGAGAGTCCGCCCGGGACTTTAATTCGGCTTGACGGAGCGGACGTCAGCGACGCGGTCCGCGATCGTCTCTCCCCACATCAGGTCGGGGTTGCAGATCTGCTCGACGCCGCGCGCCTGATCGACAGCTATCCGCGTACGGTCACGTTGCTCGGTCTCGTGCCGGACTCGATCGATCTCGCAGTCGTCCGATCAAGCGCTGTCGACCAGAGTCTGGATGAACTTGTCGGAGCCGTTGTCCGCGAGGTGCAAAACCTTGGTTACGAGATGGTTCAGGAGCCGCAAGCTATCAACCGGCATCGTCCTATTCATAATCTCACTCGTCATTTCGGGATGTGAGCGTGAAGTGGCACCAAGCGCACCCGCTGGACTGCTGGCGTCGCCTGAGGCCCAGCAAGCCGGCGCCGCGATATTTGCCGCCAATTGCGCCATCTGCCACGGCGCCAGCGCGGATGGCAATGGCCAACGCCGGGAAGGACTGAGCCCACAGCCGGCCAATCTTACAGTACCGCCGTGGTCGGAAACGTCATCCGCGGGCCAGACTTTTCAGGTCATTCGCAACGGGGTGCCGCGGACAGCGATGCCGCGGTGGTCGATGTTCAGTGATCGGCAGATTTGGCAGCTTGTGGCCTACATCACGTCGCTCAAAAAGGGTCAGTAGAGCTGTCCAACGAGAGACACGACAAATGCAGATCAAACGCTGGCTTTTCGTCGTGTCGTTGCTCAGCGCTGCGGTGATCGGGGCCGGCGGCATGATGGTGAGTTTCGCCGTCAACCATTCCACCTCGACCGATGCCTTTTGCACCGGCTGTCATACCATGGCAGTCCAATTCAACGATCCTTATTTCCAGAAATCGGCGCATCGCAGCAACAAAGAGGGCGTGCGGCCGAGTTGCGGGGATTGCCATATCCCGACGACCAATTGGTTTATCGAGACTTACGTTCACGTCACCTCGGGCATTCGCGATGTTTACATTGAATCGACGCACGATTTCAGCGATCCCAAAGTCTGGGAGGCACGGCGCGTCGCGCTTGAGCAGGAAGCGCACGCACAAATCCGCGCCTGGGACAGCGTCACTTGCCGCAGCTGTCACGATGCCAGCGCGATTAAGCCATCAAGCGATGCCGGACGTCAGTCCCATGCGCTATTGGCCCAGGGCGGCGTGACTTGCGTTGATTGCCACACCAATCTTGTCCATCCGCCGGCGGCTGCGGCAAACGCTTCGCCAACGGCCGCGCCGAGGTGAACAAAACCAGCCGGGCAGGTGTTAGGTCAAAAATGTTCTGCTCGGCGGCGACGGGCTCGGCACCGAGGATGAGCTTGTTGCAGCCATTGTCCACGAACCGACTGCTAGTTTGCACCGCGCGCGCGACGCAGCATGATCAACCGGCGCATTGGGTGGTTGGCTGATCAATGACGACCTATACCGAACGCCAGCGTCTGAAATACCCGCCAGCGCAATTATTTGATCTGATCGTTGACGTCGAACGTTACCCCGAATTCATGCCGTGGATTGTCGATTCGCGTGTTCGTCGTCGCGACGATCGCACCATGAACACCGAATTGACGGTAGGTGCCGGACCTCTCCGCAAGCGGTTCTCCACAATCGCAGTATTGGATCGACCGCACCGAGTTGACATCACCAGTCGCGATTCGATGTTCGAGCGATTTCAAATGCGTTGGATTCTTCAAGGGACAACTGAAGGCGGGACTAATATCGAGTACTACGTCGACTTCAAATTCCGTTCGCGCGTGCTGCAAATGTTAATGACAGCAGCATTTGCTAGCCAAACGGCGGCAACGATGTCGGCCTTCAAGCGTCGGGCGCACTACCTTTATGGCGCTTGATCATAGGCGCCAGCAGACGACCAATTTTGCGTCGCTTAAGTGCGCGAGAGTCCGAACAATTCATGCGGTGCTATCTTAGGATTGCTGGCACATACCGCCGACACCGCGCAGTGGGCGCACCGGGCCGAGGGCATGGAGTCGGGCTTAAGGCGCGGCTCGGCCCCAAGCCAGTACAGCGCGTTGGCCATGATGCAATAGCCGGTCGCCGCGAACCAAACCATCGCGCCGCCAACGAATCCGGTAAATAGTGTCCACCAGGGGCTATGCGCTAGCACCAAAGTGGATGCGACAGAGATGTTAATCCCCACGGCGAGATAAATACGTCGCTCCAGATACCAACGGTCGATCTGTAAGAAATAGAGATTCCAGCGTGTCGGTGTTGGCGAGCCCGAGCATTGGGGTGAAGCCGAGAAGCTGCAACACGTTCCCGACTGGGCAGAACCCGGTCAGCGAAACGTTGATCGAGACAAGTCCGGTGGCGGTCACTCCCAAAATCCACAATGGATCGCACAACAAAGCCAGCGCCGTGCTGCCCAACAGCACAACGCCCGCGATCAACCACACGGTTCGTTCGATATACCAGCGGTGTGTCGGAACGATGTACTGCCCGGTTCGTTTTGGCATGAGCAAACATCCTTGTTCCAGTGGAACTTCGGCATCATAGCATCAAACCGAGACAAAGCAGCAAGCCAAATAGAGCCTGAACTTGTACGGTCTGGCCGAGGACCCGGTTTAAGCCGCGCTCGCGCGGCTCGTGAATGAATCGATTGATCAGAAGCGCTCCGAACGGCAGCGACATCAGCGCCGGCCAGACATGACCGCGCGGCAACTCAGACCCGATCGGAGCGAGGAGCGCAAATGGGGCTAATACCATTGCCGCATAAATCCACTTCGTCATACGCGGACCGGCCAGAATAGCTAGAGTTCGCCGCCCGACCCGTGCATCAGCTTTGACATCGCGTTGATTGTTGACCAGCAACACCGCTGCAGCAAAGAACCCCAAGGCCAAACCGGCATTAATGGCGGTCGCATCGAGATGGCCGGTGCAAAGCCAATAAGTACCGCACACAGCGCCTAAACCAAAAAAAACCACGACGAATAACTCCCCGAACGGTGTGTACGCGACCGGGAGCGGACCGCCATTGTAGGCCCATCCTGACACAATGGACGCGACGCCGAGTAGGAAGATCGGCCAACCGCCAACCCAAATGAGATAACAGCCAATCAGAGCAGCCGCAGCAAAACAACCGATTGCGGTTGCATGGACGGTCGCTTCGGCCAACAAGCCAGATGCAGTTGCCCTGAGGGGCCCGAAGCGGTCGGGGCCGTCGCCACCGCGCTTAGAGCCGGTTGCATCATTATGCAGGTTGGTGCCGAGGTGGATGAAAATGCTGCCCAGCAAGGCAGCGATCAGTGCAGGCCAACGAAGCTGCCCTTCCACCGTCCGAGCGAGGGTCCCGCCGACGATGACTGGCATGATCGAAAGGCTCAGGGTCCGGGGCCTCGCCGCCAAAATCCAGCGAGATAGTTTCGCGAGACTCTCCAAAGATGTCGAGCTAAGACCGACATCGTGCTGCAAGTTCGAACTCCAAGGGCTGATTGGCGTTGACTGCCCGGCCCTGCTACTCCGCCGCTATCGCGTAGCGCTTGAGCGGCAAGTCAAGCTGCTGCCACACTGCGACCATGGCCTCGGCAAGCGCATCGATTAGCGCGTCATCATGGCAGGGGCCAGGCGTAAGGCGCAGACGCTCTGTGCCTTTCGGCACTGTCGGGTAATTGATCGGTTGAATATAGATGCCGTGATGCCAGAGTAATAGGTCGCTCGCCGCCCTGCACAGTTCTGGATCGCCGACGTAGACGGGAAGGATGTGAGTTGGACTCGCCATCAGCGGCAGCCCTGCAGCGGTGAGCATGGCCTTGGTGCGCGCTGCCTGCTCCTGATGGCGTTGACGCTCTAGTTCTGAGGTCTTGAGATGGCGGATCGCAGCCGTTGCCGCGGCAGCTACCGGCGGCGGCAGCGCCGTTGTGAAGATGAAACCGGGGGCATAGGAGCGCACCGCATCGATCAATTCAGCGCTGCCGGTGATATAGCCGCCGATGCAACCGAACGCTTTAGCAAGCGTGCCTTCGATGACATCGATGCGGTCCATGACGCCCTCGCGCTCGGCAATGCCAGCTCCGCGTGCGCCGTACATGCCGACAGCGTGTACCTCGTCCACGTAGGTCATCGCGTTGTAGCGCTCAGCCAGATCGCAGATTTCGCGCACAGGTGCGATGTCGCCGTCCATCGAATAAAGGCTCTCAAACACGATCAACTTCGGCCGGGTCGGACTTGCGGCTGCGAGCAGGGTCTCCAGATGCGCCATATCATTGTGACGGAAAATCTGCTTCTCGCAGTGGGCCTGACGGACACCCTCGATCATCGAGTTGTGATTCCAAGCATCCGAAAGGATGAGGCAATTCGGCATCAGCTTGGCAATCGTAGAAATGCCGGTCTCGTTCGAGACGTAGCCGGAGGTAAAAACGAGGGCGGCCTGTTTGCGGTGCAGATCTGCAAGCTCGCGCTCAAGCTCGACCAGCGGGTGATTGTTGCCGGCGATGTTGCGAGTACCGCCCGCGCCGGTCCCGGTGCGCCTAGCGGTCTCGACCATGGCGCCGATCACCTTCGGGTTTTGGCCCATGCCAAGGTAATCGTTCGAGCACCAGATCACCACGTCTTCCGGCCCCTGCGGCGAATGCCAAACCGCGTGTGGGAAGCGGTCAGCGATGCGCTCGAGATCGGCAAAGACGCGATAACGACGCTCCGACTGTAGGCGTGCCAAGGCATCACTGAAATAGCTGTTGTAGTCCATACGACTCCCCCGCTGCAGACCACATTTACATTCGGTGATTGGCATGCGACCGCAAACAGAACGATTTTTTTGATTATGGGGCAGCGCTCGCGAGTTATACATCTCGTGAGTTTGCGTTAGATCAATGCATCTGGCGGCCCTATCAGTTGTATGAAACAAACCAGTCATCCGGTCGGCAAGATGGCACCCTGGTGGATGAGTTCTTCCCCAACGATCAGAAGATAGACGTCGACAATTCTCGTGTTGGGCTTGGCCCATCTGGCAAAATCTGCTAAAAATGTGCCGGGAGAATGTCATGACATTGAAGCTGCTAACCCGCGCCGCGACAATTGCCGTACTCGTTTGCGGCGTCGCATCTGTTTGCAGTCCCGCATCGGCAGGGTCTTACCATTATTACTCTCGCTCTATGTACTATCCTTGGGCCGGGCAATTTCCTTGGGATCAGCGGCTTACGGTCAATCCCGATGTCATCAGCGGGCGGCTAATGTCGACGTCAATCTATTGGCCGGCGCTTACCGACTATCCGTTTTATTGCTCGACTTTCGTCCCCCTCTATGGCTGTCGCCCCGGAACGTACCCATTCTGGTGGCGCTGGTAGGCCGCAGAGCTCCATAGAAGTGTACGTTGGAATTAGCTTGCAATCTGATTTGCCGCGACTGTGATCGGTCGCATTCTCGCAAAGTAGCTACTCCTATTTCTTCAATGACGCGTAATAGGCTGCCAGATTTGCCATGTCCTGATCGCTGAGCCCCGCGGTCATTCCCTTCATCACTGCGTTGGCACGTTTGCCTGATTTGTAATCCTTCATGGCCTGAAGCATGTCGTCTTCACTTTTGCCGACCAATGCAGGATTTGGCGGAACGCCTTGACCGTTCGCCCCATGGCAGCCGGCGCAGGCAGCGGCCTTCGCCTTGCCGGCTGCAGGATCTCCGGCGGCTTGTGCGACACTGATCGCGAATAGGGAGATCGTTCCAACGCTCAATAGCATGCGGATCATCGTCATTGTGCTCCGTTCCATGTTGCTATGGCTCTGTTCGGCGCATCGCGCTGCTTTGTGTCCTTCTGGCTAGCGGCTCGCCGACTGTGTCGCTGAATTATCAGACGATTGCGGCAGATGATGCGCGATGCCCTTGTGGCAATCGATGCAGGTCAACCCCGCCTGCAATCCCGGTATCATGCCCTGTTGCGCACGCTTGAGTCATCTGATGAATGTCCATGGCACTTACATTGTGGCAGCCGCGGCACTCGCGTGAAGTCGTTCGCTTTCATGGCGGCCCAAACCAACTCAGCAAGTTCAAGGCGATGCTGTTCAAATTTTTCCGGCGTGTTGATCGTACCTAAAATCTTGTGCCAGAGCTCGTTACTAGCCTGAATTTTTCGCCGCACCTTGGCAAACCAGTCACGGGGGACGTGGCAGTCGGAACAGATCGCTCGCACGCCAAATTGATTCTGGTAGTGAATGCTCTGCTTATATTCCTGATAGACGGTGTCGCGCATCTCATGGCACGAGGTGCAGAATTGCAGCGTGTTGGCCTCTTCCATGCCCCAATTGAAGCCGCCCCAGAATAAGATTCCCCATACACCACCAAAGATGACCAGGGTCGCGAACATGAACCGCCCGCTCGGCCGCCAGAGCACTGTCCAAAGGCGCACCAAGAAGTTCTTTCGCGAAGAACTCGCTCGGCCCGGGTCGCTCATGACACCTCCTGAGACAAAAACGAATTGGCGGCTGATGATTTAATTTACATGGCACGAGCGTCGCGGACGATTCCCAACGCGACATATACGGTAAATAAGATTGCCCCCAACACAAAGAGGCCTTCTGCAACATTAAGCAATAACTCGCCAAAATGCGATACGCCCGACACGGTCGAAAGCAGAATGCAAAGGATGCCGCCGATCGCGGACAGTATAGCGAGTACGGGTAATAGCGGCGGCATCGTATTTTCCTCTCAGTTTAACTGCGCAGCGCTCCCGGCGTAGCACAGAAGCTTCAAGCTCGATGCTAGACGACTTCGCCACCAATCTCGACCGCTTGATGATGCGATCCGTTTTCCCTCGCAACGACCGCTGGCCTCTTTCATTCTACCAGCTGGCGATGAGCGAAGCGGCGATCATTTGCACGTTGTAGTTCGGGTTGTCGTAAGCGAGCCAGAGGAAGCTGCTGTGTCGTGCTGTTAAGGAACGGAGTGAATGGAGCGAGCGAGTCATTCTGCCAATTGTTGACTGCATTGCGCTCCCAGGTATAGCGCAGCTTAAACTTTACATCGCCGGCAAATCCCATTTGATGCACCCAGTCTGGATCAAACTTGTATATCGCTGTTGCATCTAGACGTTGGAATAATGTCGTGTCGTTCGGGTACGGAGGTGCACAAAGCGGGCAAGTTTGCTGGTCGACGCCCATCGAGATCGCATAACGCACATCAAAATTGAGTTTGCCCGGGATCGCTGCGTAATTTACTGCAGCCGTCACGGTATTGACGTGCTCCTGGTCGAAGGTAACGACCGGACCCGCGAACCCAACGCAAGGCGGCGACGTGCCGCTAAAAGGCGGAGAGTTGCCGCCGTTGCCGCTGCAATTATTGTACATGTTTAGATTATAGTATTCCCAGTAGTACGAGACCGCGACCGACAAATCCGGGCTGATGACCCAGCCAACGTCGACGCCCGCGCTGGTCTGATGATTATAGTTTATGCCTTCCTCGTTGAGCGGGTTGATGCCGTAATTGTCATTCTGGTATTTGAAGGTCGGGGTAATCGTGACGCCGCGAAACGCTACCACATCGACGGCTAAGTTGATCTTTGTTTGCTCGCGGTTGTCGAACATAAATTGCTGGTACCCCGGCGAGTAAAACCATGACGTGGTTGTCTGCGTGAAGCTATCGATTTTCGGGAATTGAATGTTCCTGACGAAATCGAAGTAGTCGTGAGTACCAGCGCGTCGATCGGCAAAGTAGCCGCTCGCGCGCACGGTCAACCAGCTCACTGGTTTCCAATCGGCAGAGAGTTTTCCGGAATATTCGTTGGTGTCGCTGTAGTCGGTTCTCGTATAATCATAGCGCTCATAGCCAAAAGCACCGTTGAAGTTCCATTGCGGCGACGGCCGCCAATTGAGGTCGTAGCCGGCATTCTGCTTGGTGTATTTCAGCGTCAGGCTGGAAATCGTATTTTCCGAAGTCGTTCCCAGGGAAGGATTTCCGACGGGCCCTCCCACATGCCTGCCGCAGGGCGTGCCGGATAATTCCGGCCCAGCCTGATCGACCGAAACCCAGCACGGGAAAGCAATTTGCGGCGTCTCGTTGTCGAAATCGTAATAGCGGTAGGTCAACTTTTGCGTCAGCTCAGGCGTGATCTTGGTCGTCAAAACGTTGTTGCTCAAAAAGGTGTTGATGCGGCCGTTCAAGCTACTGATCGACTGGCCAAGATTGCCGTTGATGAACCCGAAATTGACCTGATTCCATGGCGTGCCGGAGCCGGGTCCTATTGGTCCGGGAGTGCCGCCGAACGGTGATGCGAACGCGTTCGGGTTGGCTGACATCGGCTGGAAGCCGTCATCCTGAGTCATCCGCGTATAGTCAAACGTGCCAACATAGCGGCTTTGCCACGGCAGACCCGCCGCCAGCGTTGCGCTGATGCCATGGGATCTATTGCTCGGCCAGGTCGATATCTGGGCGAATGGACTTTGCCCTGAACTGAAACTAGTTCCGCTCCCAAAAGCAGCACAGGCGCCACCCGCCGTACAAAACGGGTTTTGCACCGTGTAATTTGCCAGATGGTCTTCGTAGAGCGACCCGGCATACGCGACTTTGAATGTGAATTTTTCGCCCCACGGCGAATTGCCGGCATATTCGCCGTTCGCCCCGAAATTTTGCGTGGTGTCATCGACGGGCGCCGGAACTTGAATGGCTGCCGAACTCGTTCTCGCCGTGCCTGCGGGCATGAGTCCGACGATGCCGGCGACCTGGCTGCCGGTGCGATCCATATGCGAATAATCCGCATTGAAGTCCCAAGCATAACCCTCTGGCCTGCTCGGATCAGGAGGTGTCCAGCGATAGGCGGCCGACGCCGTGTCGCGGTTAATGCCGATAGTCTGCTGATGGAGGAAGGGAACAAGGCCGGCTACGGTTTGGGTCTTGCTAAACGCGCCTGGCGGCAACGTTAGCGCATTAGTGCCCACGCCAAGGTAGGGCGTCTGCGCGCTGGTGCTGTAGATGTGCGGCGACTGATCCCAACTAAACCAAAAATAATGCTCGCCAGCCTTTGACGCGGTGAGCAAATAACTCTGGTCGCTAAAGCCGGCGAAGTTGGAGGCTACGTTGTTGGCCCACAAGTCGACTTGGTAGAGGCCATCTCTGCTGCCGGCGGCGACATGGCCGCCGCCGAACGCTCCCGGCGGCTGAATGGCATACTCATAATATTTCGCCAGACTGTGTTGGCCGAAATAGGTGTAACCGCTCGCGGCGGTACCAACATTACCAAATAGTGAGCCATTCTGATTTGGGTCATTAACGAAGAGGCGGCCGCCGATCTCGATTTCGCCGTGGGTCCACCAATACGGTCCGGTTTCGATCGCAGGTGGGGGCGCTTTGGTCGGCAAAGCAATAAAGTTCACCGGCGCTGGCGGTGGGTTCGGCGGCCACTGAGCCGAGGTGGCATTACCCTCGGTCCAGGCATTGGCGCCGGTGGCGTTTCCTCCTTCGCAACACCCTTGCTGAGCGAACGCGTTGCTTCCAAACAGCGCTGAAGCACTCAGCATGGCGCCCAGCAAACAGGCCTTAAGTAATCCCGCTCGTTTTAACATTGCCCCCGAGCCCCAATTCGATGCTCTCCCCTGATATTCTTTGGCTCACTTCATCGGTGGAAAGCCCCACCGGCCGGACTATTGCTGCCGTGAATCTGGGTGTGGCAGTTGGTGCACGCCTTACCCATCGTGAGATCTGTAAACGGTCCCGCTGATGTTCCAGCTCCAAGATTGCCGTGCGGACCGATCGTGTGGCACTCGAAGCACAGCCGCGGGCGCGATATTTTGAGCAGGCTTCGTTGATTGAGCCATGCGGGTCGTGGCAGTTGTCACAATTCTCGCGCACCGGCATATGTTCGAACAGGAACGGTCCGCGCTTTTCGGCGTGGCACTTATAGCAAGTCTCGTTGATCGTATTGGTCCGCAGCATCGCTTCGGTGAAGCTGCCATGCGGGTTATGGCAATCCGAACAAACGATTTTGCCCTCGCGCATCGGCATGTGCGCTGAGCGGAACATCTGCGCGCGTCGGTCCTTATGGCACTGGAAGCAGGTATCCGGCTGGAATGCCGTTTTGAGCGCGAAGCGCGCCGACACGTTCGCCATGACGGTGTGACAATTGGTACAGGCTACACCGCGCTCCTCATGGACGCTGCCTTGCCAGTAGGTTCTCTCGCCGCGCTCGTGGCAGTTAAGACAGATGGCATTGTTCTGTTCTGCGGTCCTGCCGGGATCGTTCGGCCGATATGAAATGATCCCACCGACGCTGAGTCCACCGACCGGTGCTGATGCCCGGACGAAGGCGGGGACGGGCCTCGCCGGTGCGTTTTTCGCACTTTCAGGTTGCTCCGGGGGTAGGCTCGCATAATAGCTCGCGACATTGTCGATCGCGCGCTGGTCAAGCGAGGCGAAAACCCGATTGGCCGATATGCTGGGCGCGGATTTTTTAGCAGTATTTTTGCCGCTGGCGGGCTCCTCGGGTGTGAGGCTCGCATAATAAGCGGCGATATTATTAATTGTCTGCCGGTCAAGAGAAGCGACGATGGCCTTCATAGTTTCGTCGCTACGCGATCCGTCCTTGTAGGCCTCGGTGGCGTCGGCGAGATATTTGGCGTCCTGGCCAGCAAGGCTCGGCCAGGCCGGATTGGGACTGGCGCCTTGCGCCACATGGCAGCCGACGCACACGGCACTCGCGTTCTTTCCCGCCGCGGCATCGCCAACAGAAGATGTCGGCGCGCGCGACGGGGCTTGCTGCGCGTAATAGATCGCCATGTTGTTGAGTTCTGCTTCGCCCACGCCGGTGAGGAGGGCCTTCATAACGGCGTTCTGGCGCTGGCCCGACGCGTAAGCCTTCATCGCCGCGACGAGATATTGAGTTTCAAGTCCAACCAGGCTCGGCGTTCCGGGCGATTTGCTGATCCCGCGGTCACCATGACAGGCGGCGCAGGACACGACCTTGTTGCGCGCCCCGATCTTGTAGGCCCGCATCGCGTCAGCGAGATACTGCGAGTCTTGGCCGGCGAGATTTGGAAAAGCGGAACTTACGGCAATACCGTTTTCGCCATGACATGCTGCGCATGAGGCGGTGCCAGACTTCGATGGTTTGCCAACCAGCGGCGTCTCTGCGCGTTCCGCTGGCTGCCGCGCGTAATAAGAAGCGATGTTGTTGATCTCTGCGTCGCCTAGCCCAGTCAGCAGCGCTTTCATCATGGCGTGCTTGCGCTGACCGCTAACGTAAGCCTTCATCGCCGTGACGAGATATTGTGCATCTAGCCCGACGAGGCTTGGAATTCCCGGCCTGGTGGTGATGCCGCCATCACCATGGCACGCCGCACAGCCGACAGAGCGCACATGCGCTGAGCCGGGGCCGTGGCAGGTTTCACATTGCAGCTTGCCCTGCTTCTGCAGCCGGCCCATCAGCGTGTTGCCGAACATATCAGCCTGGGCCGCATGGCAGCCGAGGCAGACATTTGATCCGACATTATTCGCCACGATCAGCGGCGGCTCAGCAATTGGCGCTTTCGGCGCTACAATTGGCGGCCGAGCTGGCGCATTCGGTTGCTCAGGCGGCGCAGAGCCATTGTGCCTTTGCAGAAACTCGCGCAGAGCATCAAAAGCATTGTCGGCTTCCGCGACTTTTATCGGCTCGCCGGACGACTGCGGCAGGTTGTTGTGAATTCGTTGCACGAAGGCGCGCAGGCTAACGAAAGGGTCGGCACCTACTTTGGTATCGACTGATCCTGCGGATGTGAGATTGACTTGCTGGGGGGCCCTGATCTCAGTCTGGGTGGCGACCCGTTGTACGTAATCGCGCAACTGCGCGATTGGATCGTCAGAATTGATTGCATCATGTGCCCTGACTGGTGCGCTAAGTAGTGCCGTTGCGACCGACCCAATCAGGATTAACGTGGCGAACGACCGGTATCGCCACTTGTGCGCCTGCGCCGACCCGCTGCGACGCCCCCAACGCATTCTGCTGCTCCCCTTGGCGCAAATCTTCCCCTTTGCCAAAATACAAAGCAAGAAGAAAGCGTTCAGGCACCCGCTTTTAGCGGGGATGTGTCATCAGCGCCACGCCACTCGCGCCCCTCCTTTTCGGTCGACGGTTCAACGACTTACTGAGGGACAATTTAATTCCACAATTGAGGCTTGTTAGTTGGGACCCGAGCCTGATCGCAAAGCCCGGTCTTGCGCGGGGAGCCAATATCGATAGAGTTTTGTGGTCGCCGTTCGAACTTGCAACGGTAGCAGGGGAGGACGTTATGAGGGGTTTGGAAATTCTGACGACGTCTCGCCGCTGCGCAACCGTGGCGCCAAGGCCCTCACCGACTTCGGCAAGGAATTCCAGGCCCAACGGCAATAAGTTGAAAAAGCAGTAGGCTCAGCCGAGTAGCATATGACGCTATTGCTGATCTTTGCGGTAATGACCGCGGCAGCCGTATGCGCGGTAATTTGGCCGCTCATCCGCAATCGTGAGGACCGGAGCTCGGGCAGCGATGTGATGGTCTATCGCGATCAACTGGATGAAATCGAACGCGATCTGTCCGCGGGATTGATTGGCAAGGTCGAAGCGGACGCAGCGCGCGTGGAAATCTCCCGGCGCTTGCTCGGAGCCGCCGATGCCGCTGGCACAAAGGAGCCGGTTTCCAGTCTCACGCCAGGGCGGCGACGTATTGCCGCCGCCGTCGCGCTGCTGGCGCTCCCTACGCTCGCTGGAGGCTTTTATCTTCGGCTTGGATCCCCACAACTGGCATCCGCGCAACAAGAGGCGGCGCCCGATACAGCATCGGCGCACGAATCGGTCGAAGGCCTGGTCGGCCAGGTCGAGGCATATCTGCAGCGCAACCCGAATGACGGCCGTGGCTGGGAAATTCTGGCGCCGGTCTATATGCGCCTCAATCGCTACTCGGACTCGGTAACAGCGTGGCGGAACGCTTTGCAGCTTCTCGGTGAGAGCGCCGAACGAGACGCTAATCTCGGCAAATCGCTCACAACAGAGGCTAACGGCGTCGTCACCGCCGAGGCCAAGGCGGCTTTTCTTCGCG
Source organism: uncultured Alphaproteobacteria bacterium (assembly GCA_963816295.1). GTDB lineage: Bacteria > Pseudomonadota > Alphaproteobacteria > Rhizobiales > Xanthobacteraceae > BOG-931. Next base: position 26,461 of record CAWFJS010000009.1, read on the forward strand.
CTGCAACGCTCGATAACACCCTCGTCACCGCCCGTTACTACTTGGGACTGGCGGCCGAACAGGACGGCGATCGTCCAAAAGCTGCGAAGATTTGGCGCGACCTAATCGCAGAAGCGCCGAAAGGCGCCGAATGGGTCGCTGACGTCCGCGATGCGCTGGCGCGGGTCGAGAGCAACTCGGGCTCCGCACCTGGTCCGGGTGCAGCGAAGATTGCAACTCCAGCAAATCAGTCGCCAGAACAGCAGTCGGCGATGATTCAAAGCATGGTCGAGCGCCTAGCAGCGCGCCTCAAGCAGGATGGGTCGGATGTCGAAGGTTGGCTGCGGTTGGTGCGCTCCTACAAAGTCCTCGGCGAACCAGACAAGGTCCGCGCTGCAATCACCGATGCACAACAAGCGTTAGCCACCGATCGCGATAAATTGGAAAAGCTCAATGCCGGGCTCAAATCTCTCGATTCAGATGTGGCCCGAGCTCACGAAGCGAGCGCTACGCCGTCGACGCCCGAGATGAATGAGCGGACAGCGGCCCCGCCGGATGAGGCGATGCAGCCTCAATCGGCGATGATTCACAGCATGGTCGAGCGCCTAGCGGCGCGCCTCAAGCAGGATGGATCAGATGCCGAAGGATGGGCGCGGCTTGTGCACTCATACAACGTTCTTGGCGAGACTGATAAAGCGCTCGCAGCTAGCCAAGAAGCACGCCAAGCGCTCGCAGCCGATCCCGCCAAACTGCAACAGCTCACTCGAGCTATTGAAGAATTGGATGAAAACAAAACCGCGCCTGCAGCTGCTTCAACTCGGCCCGGTGCCTCACCGTTGACAATGCCCGGCGCGACGCCGGTTCACGATGGAGCGGCCGTCGAAAACATGATCGAACGGCTTGCCAGCCGATTGAAAGCGGATGGGTCAGATCCGGCAGGTTGGCTAATGCTCGTGCGATCGTATCTGACGCTCAATGAGAAGGACAAAGCAATCGCCGCGATTGGCAGTGCGCGCCAGGCGTTAACCGATGATCCCAACAAGCTGGAACAGTTTAATACCGCGCTCAAGACGCTTAATATTCTCGACTAGCGCATCATCCCAGGAACAGTCGACTTTGACGAAATCTGTCCAAATCCACGGACAGTTCAGTTGTTTTTCGCTCCTTGAAAGATCCAGCTGTAGATAGTGTCTTGCAAGCAGCTCGGAATTGCTTTGTGCCCGAAGGGCATCTGAATTTTTGCCTGGCCCGATATCAATATAAACAGATTGCTCTGATCAGGTTTGCCGGGAACCACCATAGGTCCGAATTTGGTACCCTTCATCAAACCATCATAGCTCGTCAGATCGAGACCGCTAGCGGCGTAGCCCTGGCCGCTGGGTTGGTGGCACGATTCACAATAGCCTTTGAAAATCGGCGCCACGTCTTCGCTGAAACTCATGGTTCCACGCTGCCGCTGCGCGCAGGCATCGTGGACTGGAGGCATGATTGTCGCCGCTGCTAACGAGAGACAACCGACAGCCACGCTGACAAACAGAAATTTTGAGTTTTTCATTGAATTTTGTCCTCCACCAAACTGCTCACAAGCGAAGCCGCGAAGCGTAATCTCAAATTTAATCCTCCGAGTCGAGGGCTCTAAGAATAGGTTTCAAATCGCCGTGCCGCAATGGGATACCGGTAGTTATGGGTGGCTGCGCAGCTACAGCGCACGCAGCATCAGGCGACTTGAACTTGATCAAATGTTCACCACTCGCTGCGCGTGGACCAGGGCATCGCATTTAGTGCCAGCAGCGCTCCGACATTTGGCCAATAATCCCACCAGAAGGCGTATACGCCTCTTATCGCTTGCCAATGCTGTGAAGATCGAGCACGACGCGCCTGCAGCCAGCCGAGGCCGTGACCTTTGAGCCGCGAGCGCACCAAAATCGCGAATTCCGCGGTCTGTTCATCAAGCTCATCCTTCAAGCGCACGAGGCCCAGCATTTGGCCCGTGCTTTGGTCGAGCGCGACAAACATCATCTCGTGGCTATAGTCGAGGTGGCTGAGCTTGTCGCTCTCCGCGGCGCTAAGTTCGCCAACGCGCGCAAAGAATCGCAGCCGCAGGTCTTCTGCACTGACGTCGCGTAAAAATTCGAAATATAATGCTTTGTCTTCGGGCAGGGCCTCGCGGATCACGATATGCTCGCCGCCGCGAGTGGCTTCATGCAGTTCACTCGGGCCAATGTCTTTAGTCCGGCATGCACTGCACGAATCAGGATATCGATTTGGTCAGAATATCACGGCCGCGCGCAGGCGCGGCTCGCACCACGACTATCGGCCGTTCGCTCAAGAATGAGGATGCACCGTAGCCGTGCAGCTCACGTCGGTTTTCTGTCGTCGTCATCGATGGTTTTGCCGCTGGCGGGATTGACCAGATGCACGCCGCCGCACGCAAGACAAGTCACGGCTTCATAACTCTGCTTCTCCGGGTGATTCCGATCATCGACGGCCCAGCCTTGCACGCGCAGGCGGGTCCTGGGGCAGCGGTAAAGGAATGTAGCCATGGCCTCATCATGCAAAGCGGCCAAGATCGGAACCGCGCAGGTACCTAGGAGCTGCAACGGTTCGGTCAGGGCCGCTCGCCCACTGGTTACTTCTCCTTGGGCGACCTCGAACCCATACGCCTTCGTGGCTTGGTCCGTGTTGATCCAGATCAATGGGCCCAGTTTCGATTGCTGGCGCTTCGTTTTTGTGAGGTGCGCGGCAAAAGAAAGGTTCGATCGATTTTGGGATACTTGATCTCAGTCGGTATCGGCGGGATCCAAGGTTACCTCGCGCCTTTGTTCAACCGGGAGGTTACTGACGGCCCATTCGAGACGCGCTGCTTCGTCGTTAAGACCGATCCAGCGCAGCTTTTGGATCAGGCGCGCCCAATCACGCGGCAATGGTTGCGCTTGGCCGGTGACTTCATCTACACTGCAAAAATCACAGGTTTCCTCCTCCCCAGGCATGATTCTTTTTTACCGGATCGCTCCGAGCTCTCGATTGATCCAAACCGATTTGACCTACATCAACACTGTGTTGCGGGGGATGCGGGTGCATCAGGCCGAGTTGTGCGCCCGGGGCAGGAGCCGCCCCGGGGGAGGGCGGCCTTTAGGCGGCTTTAACTTCGATCTTCTTCGCCGCCTCCTGTGCTTCTGTTTTCTTCGGGAGCGCCGGCGGCGACAGGGCGTTTTGATTTGAATCAAGGAGGAAATCGGTCCGACGCTAGCGCCTTTGCCAGCTATTCCCGATTTTGACGTAGGAACGCTTTACTGCCGCCCAGGCGATGCGATGTGCGGTCTCTTCCTGGCGATCCTCGCCAGCATGTGCCGCAAAGGCATGATTGAAGGCTTCCCGATAAATGTCTTGCGCGTGCGGCGGCAGGTGTGATCGCACCGATGCCGGCAAGTCATTGTTTTTGGGATAGGGCAAATATCCTCGATTGAATAAACCGATAACACATTGCGCTAGTCACGCCGCCGGTTGTACTTCACCTGCCGGTTTACTCCGAGCGATCGTGCCGGGCTTGATGAGCCAGTCGACAATGTCGGGCCAGATCTCGCGCAGAATCCGTTTGCCCATGAACAAGCCCAGATGACGGCAGTCCGCGGTCAGCTTGCGGATATGATGGGGCGGCGTGCCCACCAGCCGCTCAACCGCGAATAGCTGCGGCGGTGTGACCAATTCGTCATGACGGGCCGCAAGGAGAAAAAGCGGCGCTTCGATCTTTCTAAGATCAATCGGCTTTCCTAGCGCCTCAAATGTCCCGGCGGCGATCTCGTTGCGCTTGTACAGTTTTTCCACGGTTTCGAGAAAATAAGGTCCCGGCAGATCGACGGTCCACGCATACCAATCGCGGAACGCGGCTTCGAGACGCGTAAAGGCCGAGGAACCGTGGGCTTCCTCGCTTTCCAGCAACTGGCGGATCTCTTCAGCTTCTGCCGCTCCGGGTCCCCACAGCTTGAGCACTTTGCTGCCGAGGACGAGCCCGTCGCCGAGACGGACGACCTCCCGGAAGACCTCCATTGCGGTGCCGTCGGCAAGCGTCGACAGCACGGAGGAGGCGGCCTTGGTGTCCACCGGCGCCGCGGCAAGCACCAGTTTGCGAACCTTGCCCGGAAAGCGTGCGGCATAGACGAGCGCCATCCAGCCGCCCTGGCACAGACCGATCAAATCAACCGGCGCGCCAATCTCATCGACGAGGACATTGAGGTCGGCCAGGTAATCGTCAATTCCGAGAAATCGCATGTCGGGAGAGGCCGACTGCCAGTCGGTGACAAACAGGTTCGTGGCGCCAGCATCGCGGAGCACCGCGACAAGGCTATGGCCTGCGGCGAGATCGCTCAGCGCCGAACCGTGCAGCGCAAAGGGCGTGCACACCAGACAAGGTGGGCCATCCGAGGAAGTGGCGAAATCGCGCAATTGTACGGTCTTAAGTTGGAGCGCGACCTGGTGCGGCGTCGCCCATTGCGGTAGTGGCGGCGTCTCGCCTTCCAACCCGATAGCGAGACTGGTGAACTGTTTGGCAAAATGCGCCGCCATCTCGCTTGCCGACGCCGCAAATAGTGCCGGCAACAGAAAAGCAGCGTTCGGAGCGTGGCGGCTTGCCGGTTCGTACATGATACTTCCCGCGATGGACAGCAGCATTTTAGGGTCCACCAGACCGACCCCGATTGATCCAGATCAACCCACTTTGACGTGTGGGCCGTATTATTTTCGTGATTTGGAGAAGGCGCTCGTCATGACCAAGCCGATTACCGACAAAGCCGAAGTCGCGGTGGAATATCCGGACAAGCTCTACATCGGAGCATTCGCGCACACCGCACGGTTCGACGCTCACATCGATAAGACCGGTATCTCGCTGACACTCGAGTTACCAGGCCCGGTTGAACAGCGCAAAGCGGTACGCATGCATTTTCATCATGCGCTGTTTGCCGAAATTCTGCGCGATCTCGCGAAAACCGCCGCGGCGCTGCCCCCGGAAGATCTCACGCATCGGGATTCGCTGCGCGATGCCGCGAAGGCGCTTTATACCGCGCTGGAAACCAACCCGGCCAAAGCCAACAGATTACTTGCCGGGGCGGCATAGTAGTTCGCGGCACTTTCATTCTGCGTTAGAAAAAATGCAGCCGAAATATTCCTCGCCGTCGAATCAGGCTCAACGGGAGTCCAGCACCTACCGTCTCGCCGAGACCGATCGTGATTTCTTACTCGGCAACTCGATGCGCGGCGCCAGCTCGGCCACGCTCTGGGAAAACGGTTGCGATAGATTAGTGCTCATGCGTGCCGGATTGTTTGCGCTAAATTAAGCAGGCTCGTTTCGCGAAACATGTGTGCTGCGCCCAGAATTCGCAAAAACCGCCAGAGGCAGGAGAACGAGTGAGGTTGAGACATTCTTTACCGTAAATTGCGCCAGCATCGCGTACGGCACGATCTTGATGATGTTTAGCGCGGCAAAGAAGATCGTTGTTGTGCCGACGAAAGTCATTTTTGATAGGCGCTGCGGCAGCGTAAAGACCTGAAAAGGCGGTCCGCCGCCTTGACTGGCGAAGGACAGGAAACCGGCAACCGTTCCCCAAAACAGGCCCGCAACAATGCCGCTTTGCGCCGGCTTCGGACGTGCCGAACGCAGCCAGGTGGTGGCAACAAAAATAAGAGCAGTAAGCCCGATGAGAATACGAATCGTGTCATCGGACACGTGAGCTGCGAACAGATAGCCGAGCACCAAGCCAAACACGGCGCCGGGCAGCAATATTTTCAAGTTCCATCCGCTCCACTCGCGCCAGTATGCATGGACCGAAATCACGTCCTGGCAAAGTACGATGGGCAAAAGCAGTGCAGCGGCCTCCAATGGGGGGAGATAAAGCGCAAGCAACGGTGTTGCGCCTGTCGCCACGCCGGAAAAGCCGCCTTTAGCAAGGCCCAGGAAGATCACCGCCGGGATCGCCACGGCGTAAAAAGCGGGATCGCTGATGATCGGAGCGAGCATGCCGTCCCACAGCGCGGCTAACAAACAAGCTTCAGCGCCTTATTACCACTCCCGCCGTGCCGCCCATGGCATGGCGCTTAGTGCCGCCAGCGTGCCCGCGTTCGGACAATAAAACTCCCATGCCGGTAATGGCGCGTCATGCGCGAAATCCGACGCACAGCGCCGATGAGATTTGCACATGGTGCAGACGCGTTGCAGATCGCGGAGTGCCGCCGGTTCAAGGCGGGCGACTTCCTTCGGATCGAGGTCAAGAGCGGCCATTCGGCGCAGCAGAAGATCCGCCGCCTTTGGCCCCTTCCTGGCCATCGCGCGCAGTTCGGAAACAGACATGCGTACGTCTCTCGCCATGCGCTCGATTTCCGCTTCGCCGCAGCATTCGAAATCCAATGCGGAGCTTCCTTTGAACCAAGCTCGACACCACGCCAGCATGGATTTAAGCGGGGATTGGCTTTGTCTTCCCTGGGCTAGCGCAAACATCTGATTCTCCTTCTCGCAAAAAAAAGCGAGGAGCTTGAGGTTTAGCGACGTCAGGGTAGGTCAGCCAAGATGTCGCGCGTTGATATAGGTCAATCGCCGCGCCGCGTTCGGCGATCCTGTTTTGATCTGGATCAATCGGTTTTGCGGTCAGCGGGCTAAAAAGATAAGGGGCAAATTCTCTTGAGGGGGAACGGCAATGGCAAAATTCTTTATTGAAGCATCGCCAAGCGGTAAAATGCCGAAACGGCGACGCAGTCCTCACGATGCCAGCCTCCTGTTTTGCTGCATGGATGTGCTGCAAATCGATCATAACAAGCTGGCGCGAGATGAACCGCTCCTCTATCGCGAACTCCAGGGCGTCTGCGCGTTGTGTCCCAACAAGCGGGATTGCGCATTCGATCTTGCCGGCGGATTCGACGGCATGCGCTGGGACGAGTGGTGGCTCTACTGCCCGAATTCCGCAATGCTGACGACGATCGGAGCGTTGCAGAAGTGTCGTCATCCGCCGCACTACAACAGCGCGAGCGTTTTTAGTCGTCTTCAGCTTCCGAAAGAGTAACAGTGGGTTGGACGATTTGCCGAGTTGGCGGCGCTTGTCGCGCGGCCAAATGATAGCCGCCTGACGGCCGCCTACTTTACGAAACTCAAATAGGATGCGAGCGCTTCGGCCTGGTCGTCCGATAATTTACTGGCAATGCTGATCATCGGCGGTCCGGCGGCTGCGTGATAACCTTGATTCCACTGGTCCAGGCGCCGTTTCAAATACGAATAATCCAACCCGCCCAAGCGCGGAATGTCCCTGACGCCTTCGGCGTTCGGCCCGTGGCATACGACGCAGGCGACAATATTCGCTTCCGGCATTCCCTGTTGGTAGATCGTTTGCCCAACACCGACGAGGGTTGGCACGCCGTCATTGGCGGCGCGCGGCGGCAGGCTGGCAAAGTATAATGCTAAATTCCGTACAAACTCGGCGTCGAGATTTCTCGCCGCTCCCCACATATACTGTCGTGAAAATGGATTGTCGCGCGTGTGGGCGCGGAAGTTTGCAAGCTGCTTTGCGACATATTGAGGTCTTTGTGCCGCCAGCGCCGGAGCGGGCGGATAACCGCTGGCCGATCCGCCGTGGCACCACGTGCAATTTCTGACGGCAAGATTCTCCGCGTGTAGCTGTTGCCGCGAACAGCGCGCAGCACAGCATGATGAGGATCGCGAAACTTGCCCCGTTATTTCTCATCGCTTTCTTTCCACCCCGTCGCCCCATCTCCTGCGCGAGAAAAATACAGTGCTATCTTAGCGTGCTAACAAAAGCGGCGACCGCTTCGATCTGCGATTTGTTGAGACTGTGAGCGACCGGACTCATGATCGCCGATGTGTCCGGCTCTGTTGGATTTCGGCCGCGCTCTTTATCCCAGTTGCTTAACGTCTTGATCATGTAGGGATAGAGCTGTCCCGCCAGGCGGGGAATTTGACCGCTGCCAGTCGCGTCGGGCCCGTGACACGCGGCGCAGGCCGCAATGTTTACTTCCGGCATGCCGTCTTCGAAAATTTTTCGACCTGTCGCCACGAGCTGACGCGGCGCGCCGCCAATCGGCGGCGGGTGGAGCGACGCAAAATGCGCGGCAAGGGCGTCGAGCATTGCCGGACTCAGCGAATGTGCCACGTTAAACATGATGTTGTTGGTGCGCCGATGTTCGATAAAGGCGCGGAGCTGATTTTGCAGATATTCCGGCTGCTGACCGGCAAGACGGGGGATAGGGTAGTAGCCATTGAACCCCTGGGCCGATACGCCATGGCAATCTTTGCAGTAGCTGATTTTGCCCTGCACGTCTCCCGAAAGACTGATTCGGTGTTGTGCGCTGACCGCGCCGACTAAAACGAATGTCAGAATCAACGCAGCCAAACCGACGCGCGAGCTGGCATTTTTCAATTGTTGACTGGCAAGCCACAAAAATCGCGCTCTTGTTGTTCTGTCGGCGCGCACGGGTCTACTCCAAATAACTCAGATATGCGGCCACCGCCTTGATTTGCGGCGGGGTCAAACTGTGCGCAATCGGCTGCATCACCGCCGAGGTGTCCGGCTGGGACGGGTTTTGTCCGCGCTCCTTGTCCCAGTTCGTCAACTTGTTGGTGATGTAGTCGTAAAGTTGGCCTGCCAACCGCGGAAACGGCCCATTGCCCTTTGCTTGAGGGCCATGACAAGAGGCGCATGGAGGAACGTTGGCCGCGGCAACTCCATTCTCAAAAATCTTCTTGCCTTCGTCGATGTTTTCTTTTGGAGCGCCTCCCACAGGTTTTGGATTGAGCTGGTTAAAATCGGTCGTCAGCGCATTGATCATCGCCGGGCTCAGCACATGCCCGACGTTGAACATGATGTTGCTCGTCCGGCGGTGCTCAACGAATGCCTGCAGTTGATTCTTTAGATACTCGGTCGGCTGGCCCGCCAGCCGCGGGATTGGGTAATAACCGTGGAAACCCTGCGCCGAAACACCGTGGCAGACTTCGCAATAGCGCAGCTTGGCGTCGGCCTCCGCTTTTGAAACGTTGTCCTGCGCCATGGCAGGCGAGACAAAGCACAACGCCACAACCGCGGCCGGCAAAGTCCATGCTACGCCGGCCGGCGATCTAAAAGCCGATCTGCGCTGTTGCTTCGGCGTCCGGAACTTCATTGCATCTCACCAGTCGGGGCCGGATCGGGCGTGGAAATTCACGCCGAGTGTCACTAGTTGAATGTTTTGGTTGATGTTGACTGGAGCGATGAATGGAGGAGGGGGACCGGGCGCGGGCCCACCAAGGATCGTAGTGTCGGTGAACGAGAGGCTCCTTGTGCCGAAGCCATAGTAGTCATATTCGAGCTTGACCGACCATTCCGGCGTAAAGGCCCATTCCACTCCTGCACCCGCCGTCCAGCCAATCCGGTTCTCCGTTGCATCGAAAAAGTAAATCCCGTTCAAGTCGTCAGCGTGATATCTGTCGCCGACCAAGGCCACGCCGCCTTTGCCATAGACCAACCAGCGGTCCCAGGCATAGCCGATCCGGCCGGTTATGCTGGCGAGAAAATCGGTCGTCGATCTGAAAGAGGCAGTGTCGGAAAGGCTGGGAACAGCAAAGTCTGTGGTCTTGCTGATATTTCCACCCGATGCCGAACCTTCGATTCCCACCACCCAGGTGGGTGCAAATTGGTAATCGCAGCCGATTTGTCCGCCCAACATGTAACCGCTTACGTCGACACTCGCAGAAGAATATCCCGCTACAGCCGGATCAGAGAAAATGCCGACCGTGTCGGTTAAGTCTTTCTTGCCCCAGCCGCCGCCGGCGTGCACGCCCGCGTAACAGCTCGTCCAGGTGAATGGCGGAATGACCAGCTGCGGCGGAGCCGATGGTATTCCAAGATCCGCGGCAAACGCAGAAATCGTCAACAGCGAAGCTGCGGCGCCTCCGAGCACTGTTGCTTTCATTGTGACCCTCTCCGCGTTTTGGACCGCATCCGTTACATCGCCAGCCAGATATAAGCGAACAGCGTGTTATTGGTTGACGCGCCGGCGCTGGTGCCATTGAACTTCTCGTACCAAGTGTATTGCAGCCCAATCCGCGTGTTGAACCATGGCCAGCCCGGCGAAAAACTCGTGATAAAGGGAATGTAGGCGATTTCGGCGATCCAGCCGTTGGTGTCTGCGTTCAACAGGGGGCTGCCCCAACTGGTAAAATACTGCCCTGTCAATACCACTCGGTTGTTGTTGCCATAGGCCAAAGATGCGTAGGCCCGCGCTTCGCTGAGTTCATTAGTAAGAGCGGGGGCACCAAGAAGATTAAAGCTGGCGTCGAGCTTTTGCTGTTCGCGAATGTAGCTGCCGCGCAGCGTGAACCAGAAATTACTGCCTTGATACTGATATTGGGCATCGAAGCCCACATCGGTGAATTTGTCGGTCTGCGGGAAAGTTGCAGTCGATGGCGTTCCCGCAGCAATGAAAAGGGTGAATGTTGGCGATCATGCCGAACGTTCCGACCTCAAGCCAATGCGGTCCCCAGTGGGGTTCTATGGCTGCACGCCAATAAGGCGCTGCGTCGAAAAGTCCGGGGGCGTTAAAGGGATCGACGCCGAGAGCGTTCTGCGCGCCGGGATCGAGCGTGCGATAAACCGAGGCTTCGAGATAGACCAGATCGTTGATATAGACATAGGGACCTACACTCACGACATGTCCCGGACCAAGTCCAGCATCGATGATCGGAGTGGGACCGAATCCGTTGCCATTTCCCTGAAATGGGGAGAATGTATAGGGAAATGCCCATGCCGGTGTGGTATTCCACGGGTCCTGGACAGTCGGATTGTTGTTTGCCGTGATGCCGTAGGTGATGCTCATCTTACCGAGGGCCGTTGAGTCCGCGTAGCGAACGTCGGTGTTGTCCCAGCCCCATGAATGAACAAATGGATCAGTGCCGATCCCGGATGCGCCCGGCGGTCCGCCGTAGGTCAGTTGCGCAAACGCGCCGATATGATCGGTAATAGCGCCGCCCCAGAAGAAGCTTAATGGCCCCGCGAAAGTAATATTGTCGTTGGCCGCAAACGGATCCGCCGGAGGCGCCGCCCCGGTTGCCGTATGGCTGAAGCCGACAATCGACATCATCGAGATCGGGGGCACCCACGGTCTTTTTCTGTCCTTGGTCGAATCATCGAACGGGAAAAGGATTCGTTCGATACTGCCCGCCGCCAAAGGTGTAGCCGTTGATTTTGAAACGGCGGCCATATGGTGTGAGCCCGGCAAAGTCAGTGTGGCAAGCGCCGCAGGGCTGGCCAGTTTGCCGGGCGTAGCTCGGCAAGGCGCGCGCCGGTGCTGCAAAATCAACGACAAAAAATCCAGCAAGGAGCAGGCCGCCAAGGCGATTAGCGGCCAATAGAACCGAGCGAATCCCCGTCCTTGTTCGCTCATTGCACCACATCGTGTTCCCGTCCCGACCAGCGGCCGGGACCGGCTGAAAAAGACGGGGGCGAGTCAGGATAAAAAAGAAATCCGGGCAGGGCTACGTCGTAATGCCGACAATAAGAATTTCCCGTGGATTGATGCTTTTCGGCAACAGCACTGCGATTGATACGGATCAATGCCAGCCCCGGCCAAAGCCGCAATATCCTGACGCTCGTGGAAGGTCTCGATCGAGGTCCAAGCGAGCGGACGGCGCGGTTAACCACGGGGGTACCGCGCCGCTTCGTTGAGAATGCTCAGAACAATGAGCCTGGGCAGGCCTCAGCCGGCCTTTTTGACCCAGAATTTGCACCAGCCCTCCGGGCTTATTTCGCCGTCGACCAGCGTGCAGGCATTCGGCTCCTGGAACAGCGAGCAGTTGCTGCACTTTTGATCCTCTTTCGGCGTATCTTGGTACTCCACCGAATGTTGATTCATCTTTGCCACTGCCTGCTTAACCGGCAACAGCAATGCGGCGGCTCCCGCCGCGCACCCTGCGCTGTGCAAAAGGACGATGCGCCGAGAAAATACGCGTGATGGTACTCCTGATGTTGCGCTCATATCAGCCTCTTCGTTTTCGTCCGCGGACTAAATGCACAATTCGTTTCTTAAGCGATTGATGTGGATCAAGCGACAACTCATTTCGTTGGCGCGCAAGCGGCTTCAGACGTCTGCGCATACCTCGCGTATCTTCTCCATCAGTGCATTGCTCAAAAGCGGCTTTTCGATAATCGGCACATGCGCCTCGGCGGCGCGGGCGCTCAGCACCTTGTTGGGCTGACTGATGATGAGAATTGCCGGTATCGACACTTGGCGCTGGCGCAGCTCCGCAATCAATTCCATCCCGCTCATGCCGGGCATGCGTTGATCGATGATAAAACAGTTGTAATCGCCGAAATTGCCGGCAGCCAGGAATTCCGCACCACTGCGGTAGGCGCGCACGGCGAAACCTTCGAGCTCGAGCGAGAATTTCAGCGAATTGCAGACGGCCAGATCGTCATCGACCACGGCGATAAGCGGTATCGGCGCTGCCAATTCCCGTTGCGGCATGATGCTCTCGCGCCTTTTGATCGGACGGTTATCAATCTTTCGGCGGCAATACTGATGCACCAGCGCCGGCTTCGCTTTGATATGGGTCAACCGGCGGTGCGACCGGAGGATGGATAGAGGCTCGATGCTCCCCAAGCTTCATTTGGGATTAAGCATTTCGGCGAGCAGCGCCATGCGCACCAGGTCGGAGAGACTATCGGCCTGCATCTTGTTCATCAGGTTGGCACGATAGATTTCCACGGTACGGGGGCTGATGCCGAGGTCGAAGGCGATCTGCTTGTTGGCGCGACCCTCGATCAATCCGGCAAGCACGTCTTTTTCGCGGGGTGACAAGGTGGAAATGCGGTGTTCGATCTCGGCGCGTTCGGCGCCACGTTTTGTTAGGTCTTCCTGCTGCCGTAAGGCGGCGCGGACGCTGGCGACAAGAAGATCGTCATCGAAAGGTTTTTCGAAGAAATCCGCGGCGCCGATTTTCATCGCTTCGACCGCAAGCGCAATGTCGCCGTGGCCGGTGATAACAATGACGGGAACGCCGATCTTGAGTTCCTTCAAGCGCCGCAACAGCTCGATGCCGCTCATATCCGGCATCCGCACATCGGTGATGACGCAACCAAGGGCGGCGTCCGGCAATACCTCAAGGAATGCTTTGGCCGACTCAAAACTCCTCACCTCGAGCGCGGCGCTGCGCAGCAAAAACGCCAGCGATTCACGAAGCCCTTCGTCATCGTCGATGATATGCACGACCGGCTGTGCCGCCGCATTTTCAGAGGCCATCGCCGTCCTCCTCCTTGGTCACGACCGGCAGTGTGAAGGTAAAGATCGTGCCGCCGCCCGGATTTGGCCGCGGCGCGATCGAACCGCCATGCGATTCGATAATCGTGCGCGAGATCGATAGGCCGACCCCCATGCCATGGCTTTTGGTGGTGACGAATGGCTGAAACAGCTGATCGGCGATCTCCGGCGCGATGCCGCCGCCGGTATCGGCGACGCTGATTTCAACCATGTTATCGGGGGCAGGGGAGGTCGCGACGACGAGTTCGCGTGTCGGGGCGGTCTCCATCGCGTCGATCGCGTTGCGAATGAGGTTAAGCAGGACCTGTTGAACCTGCACCTTGTCGGCAAGGACATAATTGAGCCGCGGAGCGAATGAGAAACGCACCCGCACGCCCTTGTCTTTGGCTCCGACCAGCGCCAATGCGCTCGCTTCCTCGATCAGTTTTTTCACATCCTCGACACGCCGCTCGCTCTCGCCGCGAGAGACGAAGTCACGCAACCGGCGGATGATGTCGCCTGCCCGCAAGGCCTGTTCCGCCGCTTTTTCCATGGCGTCGCGCAGCACGCTCAGGCTCTGATCCTGGCGATTTTCCAGAAGCCGGCGCGATCCTTTCATGTAGTTGGCAATCGCTGCGAGCGGCTGATTGAGCTCGTGAGCCAGGGCCGAAGCCATTTCGCCCATCGCCGTCAGGCGCGACATGTGAACAAGTTCGGACTGCAATTCTTGCAGGCGCGCTTCGGTCTGCTGGCGCTCGGTAAGATCGCGGATGAAGCCGGTGAAGAAACGTTGCTCGCGCACGTGCATTTCGCCGACCGCGAGCTCCATCGGAAAGGTCGAACCGTCGCTGCGCTGCCCGACCACCACACGGCCGATGCCAATGATCCGGCGCTCGCCGGTGCGCAGATAACGTTCGATATAACTATCGTGATCCTCGCGGTAAGGTGATGGCATCAGGATTTTCACATTTTTTCCCAACACCTCCGCGGCGCTAAGGCCGAACAGTCGTTCGGCTGCCGAGCTGAACGATTGGATCAGCCCGCGCTCATTGATCACCACCATGGCGTCGGGGATGCTATCGAGTATCGACTGCAGATGCGCGGTACGCGCTTCAACGTCTTGAGTCTTCGCGTCCGCGATGCGCCAGAAACGAAGCAGGATTGCGCCGCGCCACGACACGGCAAATCCGACCAGCGCGAATATGAGCCCGTTCACGGCATCGGCTACCGCCAACTGGCGAGTCTCTGCAACAAAAAAGAGACCAAGCGCGAGGCCGAGTGCAGTCGCCAGCAGTCCCGGTCCCCACGCCGCCCAACGCCGAGCCAATGAGAACCGCAGGGACAAACAATATATACGATGCGTCTCCGCGCAGCGCCGACGCGAAGACAAGTTTCACGCCAAGCCCTGCGGCGACGACCAGAATCGCCACGCCGTATTGCCAAGCGAGTCGCCGCCAAAAGACGAGCTGCGGAAGCCCGGTGGGCGTGTAGCTTTGCGATTGGCGGATCGTGTCGGCCATCAGGAACCCTGATCGCTGTCAGACGGGGTCAGTAAATCAGAAATATGGTTGCGTGTTCAATGGCTTGATGACGAAGGTCCGCCTAAGGGGAAGCCCTTAGGGTCAATATCTGAATTTTCACTCTGTGCGTGAGGCTTAGCATTGGCTCCCAAGCTCTCGGAGGTAAGCCATGCAACCGTCAACTCACATGAATGAAATCCGCCGCATGTCCACGGACCGTCCCGTGAAGGCCTTGCGTACCGGTGCGGTGGATGCGGACTCGCTCAGCCAGTCGATGCAACTGATGGGCGCCATGATGGCCTATCCGCGCAACACCGAGATTTTTGGCGAGGATGAGCCTGCGGACTACCTATACAAGGTCGTCAGCGGCAGCTGTCCGAACTTATAACATCCTGAGCGACGGCCGGCGCCAAGTCGGGGGATTTTATTTCCCCGGAGATATTTTCGGTCTCGAGTTTGCCAAGGACCACACTTTGTCTGCGGAAGCCATCAGCTGACGCCAAAGTGCTGGTGGTCAAGCGGAGTGCGCTGAGTGCCCTGGCTGGCCGCGACCCGTCGGTTGCACAGCAGCTCTTTGCGCTGACCGGTAGCGAGCTTCACCGCGTTCAGGATCGCATTCTGCTTCTGATCAAGAATGCGCGAGAACGGGTCGCGAGCTTCCTTCTCGAAATGGCGGAACGCGCGTCCGAAAACAACACGATCGAGCTGCCGATGTCGCGTCAGGATATTGCCGACTATCTCGGTTTGACTATCGAGACCGTGTCGCGCACCCTGACCGCATTGGAAATAGCGTCGGCGATCGAGGTTTCGACCTCCGCACGACGCATCGTGCTGCGGAACCGTGCCGCACTGGCGGCATGATCGCACGTTCATGGATCTCTGCCGGCAATCTCGAGAACAAGGATATGGCCATGCGAGTCAAAGACGTGATGACACCAAACGTCGTTTGCATCGGCGCCGACGAGCCGGTCCTCAAGGCTGCGCGCTCTGATGCTCCAAAATCGCATCAGCGGCTTGCCAGTCCTCGATAAGGATGGCGAGCTGGTTGGGATTGTCACCGAAGGCGATTTTCTGCGCCGAGGCGAACTGGGCACGCAACGGCAGCGGCCGAAATGGCTCGAATTTATCGTCGGGCCCGGCAAGCTCGCACAAGAATATACGCAGAGTTCGGGCCGAAAGGTCGAGGAGATCATGACTCCCGATCCGCGGACAATCGGTGAAGACGAAACGCTCGAAGCGGTGGTCGACACGATGGAGCGCCATCACGTCAAACGGCTTCCGGTCACCCGCGGCGGACGCATGGTCGGCATCATTAGCCGCGCTAACCTCATGCATGCGCTGGCGAGCTTGACCCGCGATATCGTTGCGCCAGCTGCAGCGGCGATTTGGCAATACGCGACAAGATCCTTGCTGCGATCGGAAAACAGGATTGGGCGCCGCGCATCAACGTGATCGTCAACGGGGGTGTGGCTGAACTGCACGGCGTGATTACCGATGATCGCGAGCGTCAAGGCCTGATCGTCGCCGCTGAAAACGTCCCCGGCGTCAAGCGCGTGCGGGACCATCTCGTCTGGGTGGAGCCAATGTCTGGCATGGCGTTCCCTTCCAGCGAGGATGAAGCCAACGACCGCGCGGCGGTGTGAAATGAGCGGTGGGACAGTGGGTTTTCGCAGCGGCATGCAAAAGGTCGTGCAGCTGGGCGTCGGCCTCGCATTTATCGCTAACGCGGTGGCAATTTTTCTCGCGCTGGCTCCATTGCCGGCCAAAGGCCAGGAGGTGCTGTCGCCAGCGGCACAGCGTGGATTGGTCATCGTTCGCACCACTTGCTCGCGCTGCCACGCGATCGGCAAAATCGGAGAGAGCCCACTGCCGATCGCGCCGCCCTTTCGCACGCTGCACGAGCGCTATCCCGTTGAAGATCTCCAAGAACCACTGGCCGAGGGAATCATCACCGGCCACCCGACCATGCCCGAATTTCGCTTCGACCCCGGTCAGGTCGGCGACATTATCGCGTATCTGAAGTCGCTCGAGCGCTGACGCAAAGCGCGCAGATCAAAGAATTTGCGCGACTAAAGCTAACGTGTGCGTGCATTGATCTATCGCAATGCATTGCCTGGTCTCGGCGATACGGTTTGACAGTTTCGAAGGCGATTGTTCAATTCTGGGAGAAACACAATGAGGCTCGATAATGCGATGAATAATTCTGAAAAGGCTCTCATCGTATTTTTTCGCCTTACGATGGGGTGGACCTTCCTATGGGCGGGAATCCATCATTTTGGCGACGATAAATTCGTCGTCGGCTTCCTAAGCCATGTCAAAACTTTTCACGATGTCTACGCGCCGCTTACCAATCCAGCGATCGTTCCGACGCTGACGTTCCTGGTGGAATATGGGCATCTGCTGATCGGAATGTCTCTGATAGCGGGTCTGCTGGTGCGCGTGAGTGCGCCGTTCGCGATTATGCTATTGCTCATGTATTGGACTGCGCATATGGACTTTCCCTACATCGAGAACGTCAACAACTATCTGATCGATTATCACATCGTCTATACAGGCGTAGTCGTCTATCTGATCGTTAAACGCGCCGGTCATGTCTTCGGTCTGGACGGCTTGCTGGAAAAGTTGCATCTCACTGAGGAGCACCCGGTATTACGGCCATTGGTCGGTTAGGCGTCGTGAATTGGTTGCCGTACAAGGCCGACCGCCATTATGAGAACGCCCGGCGCAGACACCGGGCGTTCCTTTAGCGCGCGACTTCGGGCGCTTCAGAGATCGAATACCATACGCGTGACTCCCCTCGGATGTGTTGAGGACATCGACAAACTCAAAACCGCGGCGGCGCGCCGGCATAGGCTTGACCGATGACGTTACGCAAATCGGTTTTCGATATCGGCCGCGGATGCGTGATCTTCACGGCCGAAACCACGTCCACGGCTTTTTCAATATCGCCCTCTTTAAGCCCAAGGTCTTTCAAACCGGTCGGCAATCCGAGCGTCACATTGAGATCGTAAAGCCCGCGGGCGGCGTCATTGACGCCGAGCGCGCGGCGAATGCGCGCCATCGCCTCCGGAGCCGCCGCTGCATTAAAGCCGACCGCATAGGTTGTAGCGATCGCATGCGTGCGGGCATGATCGAGATTGAACCACTGCCGTACGCGCTGAGCGATGGCGTGCTCCAGGCCCACCTTGGCGCGGAAATTCCCAGCGAGCCAGGCGGCGTAAAGCACATCCGTCCTGGCCGCGAGATCGCGCGGATTCTGCACGATCCGCGGCAGGTTCAAGCCAAGCAGGCGCACAGCCTCCTCGGCCATGCTTTGCACGACCGGATTGGTATCGATGCCGTAGAGACTCTCGACCGCATGCGCCATCGCGTTCATGCCGCTCGCCGCCGACACCGCCGGCGGAAGATCGAGCGTCAATTCCGGATCGTAAATCGCGGTTGCGGGGAGCGCAGCAACGCTCTCGCCGTTCACGCGATCGTCAGCTACGCCGACATACCAGCGCGCCGCCATCTCCGAGCCGGAATAGGTCGTGACGATCGCAATGTAAGGAATCCCGGTTGTCGCCGCCGCCGCCTTGGCAAGGCCGATCGGTGAGCCGCCGCCGACGACGACGAAACCGTTGGCGTTTACCCGCTTGATCTCAGCGATAATGCGATCAAACGCATCGCGCGGCATGGTCTGGCCCGCGGTCTCGCAAAAGCCGAGGCAGCGATCGGCCACCGGTGCGATGAGCTTGCGGGCCAAATCGGCACGGGAGGGCGAGCACAGGACCACGAGCCGTGAAATTTTGTGCAAATCGGCTTCGGCGCGAAGCGCGGCAATCGCGCCGGCGCCGAACACGATCCGAACCGGATCGGAATGATAGGTGAAGTTGGGAGTTATACCGGCTGGCGCATGCGCCCCCCGCGACACCGCGTCGCTCATTCCGCTTTGATTCCGGCTTTCGTAACCACCGGCCCCCACTTGGTCATTTCCGCTTTGATATAGGCGCCAAATTCGGCGGAGCTCATGTGCAGGGGCGTGGCGCCTTGTTGATCGAGATTTTTCTTGGTGTCCTCCGAGCGTAGCACCTCTTCGATCGCGCCATGCAGCTTGTCGATGATCGGTTGCGGCGTGCCGGCCGGCGCAAGAATTCCCCACCAATCGGCCGCCACATAACCGGGTACGCCGGCTTCGGTGATCGTCGGCAGGTCGGGCAGAATGGGGCTGCGCTTTGCGCCGCCGGTTGCCAGCGGCCGCAAGCGTCCGGCTTGGATGTTCGGGACCGTCTGCACGATCGAGCTGAACATGAGCTGGGCTTCGCCGGCGATAACGGCGAGCATCGACGGCCCGCCGCCTTTGTAAGGCACATGCACGATATCGACGCCGGCCATCACCTTGAACAATTCGCCGCTTAAGTTCTGAAAGCTGCCGATCCCGGCGGACGCGTAGTTGAGAAAGCCCGGCTTGGCTTTGGCCAGATCGATCAGCTCCTTGACCGAATGCACCGGCACATTTGGGTTGACGGTGAGGACATTGGTTCCGGTCGCGAGGATGGCGACCGGGACAAAGTCTTTGATCGGGTCATATGGCTCTTTGTAGATAAACGGATCGACCGCGTGCGCTATCGAGATGATGAGAAGCGTATAGCCATCGGGCGCGGATTTTGCCGCGACGTCCGTTCCGACGACGCCACCGGCGCCGGCGCGATTATCGACGAACACGGTCTGTCCAAGTTTTTGCCCGAGCTGATTGGCGACGATGCGGCCGACCACGTCATTGCTGCCGCCCGGTGGAAACGGAATGATCAGCCGGATCGGCCGCGACGGGTAGTCGTCCGCGGCGGCCGGTGCGCACCACCCCGTCGCGATGGACAAGAGGCCGACAGCAGCGAATAGCAACGCGCGCAATTTTGCCAAAGGCGTACTCCTGTTGATGTTAATGGCCACAGCCGGCGGGATTAAAAATGCGCCGCGTCGACGGCGGATTATTCACGAGCTTTCCTGACGGCCGCACCGGTCGCGGCGCAAAATTGCCGCCGCAGTTGGGGCATACCCCTTTGAGACGGTTCTCGACGCAATCGCGGCAGAAGGTGCACTCGAAGGTGCAGATCATCGCGTCGGTGGCCGATGGCGGCAAATTCTTGTCGCAACATTCGCAGCTTGGGCGGAGTTCGAGCATTCAAAGGTCTCCCTTTATAGCCTTTACGTCATTTCCTTTCCTTCCATCAAGATTTCGCATTCAACCTGATGTCATGCACTTCCTTCGCTTTGGCTGTGCAAGCGGCCAACAGGAAGCCGAGATCGGTTCCGGTCGAGACATAGCGTGCGCCCATGCGCACGAATTCAGCGGCGAGGTCGGGGCGCGATGCAAGGCCGCCAACGCCGACATGCTTGCCGTGCTTGCGACACGCGGCAATGGTCCGCGCATAGGCATCGCGCAGGCGCGCATGCTCGTATTGACCGGCAAGGCCCCAGTCGGCGAGGAGATCATTCGATCCGATCATCACCAGATCGACGCCCTCGACCGCGGCGATCGCATCGGCTTGGCTCAGTGCTTCCTCGCTTTCAAACTGGACGATGAGGAGCGTCGCCTCATTGAGCGCCGCGTCCGCCACGGCGGCCGGAAAGCTTCGGTAGTGTAGATGGGGCAGGGGTCCTGCCGCCGAGCGCTGCCCGAGCGGCGGGAATTTTGCCGCCGCGACGTAGGCCCGCGCGTCATCGGCCGATTGCACATGCGGTGCGATCACGCCGAGCGCGCCAGCGTCGAGCACCCGCGACACTTCAGCGACGCCCGGCACGCGCACCAGCGGCGTGATCCCCGCCTCGAGCGCGGCGATGCAGATCTGGCCGGTGGTCTCGAGCGTGAAGCTCGAATGCTCCAGATCGACATAGAGGCTGTCGAAGCCTGCGGTCTTGGCGATGCGGGCGATCTCGATGCCCCGCACCAGCCGAACCGTCATCGAGGCGACGACTTCGCCGCGGCCAAGCTTCTCCTTGACATGATTGCGCAATAGTTCGTTGATCTCTTTTGACATCGTCGCCATTACTTAAAGTGACTTCTTAAGTCGCGTCCGGTTCGATTGTCGCTTCGCAATGCAGCTTGCCAAAGACATCACGAAGCTCGACGCTATGCGCAAACAGGGCGCAAACAGGAAGGATAGCCGTGAATTACTCGACCGACTTCAAGTCAATCCGCAACGCAGTATCAGCGCAAGAGTGGCAGACCAGGCTTGATCTGGCGGCCTGCTATCGGCTGGTCGACGCCTATGGCATGACCGACCTGATCTACAACCATATCACCGCGAGGATTCCAGGCAGCGAACACCTCCTGATCAACCTCTACGGCCTCCTCTACAAGGAAATTACGGCGTCGAGCCTGGTGAAGATCGACGTCGAAGGCAACATCGTGCGCAAGCCCGATACCGATTACGGCATCAACGTCTCCGGTTATGTGATCCACGGCGCCATCCACAAAGCGCGGCCGGACGTCGCCTGCGTGCTGCATACGCACACCCGCGCCGGCATGGCGGTCGCCGCGATGAAATGCGGGCTGTTGCCGCTGTCGCAAACCTCGATCCGTTTCGTCGGCCATATCGGCTACCACGACTACGAAGGTCCGGCGATTGACGTCGACGAGCGCGAGCGGCTGGTTCGCGATCTCGGGCCGCATGATGCGATGATCATGCGCAATCACGGGCTCCTCACCTGCGGCGCGACCATCCAGCAGGCGTTAAACACCATGTATCAGCTTGAAATGTCCTGCCGGTCGCAGGTCGACGCCATGGCGGCGCGCGCCGAACTGACCATGCCGGGCGAGAACGTGCTGGCCCACACCGCACATCTGTATCAGCCCGGCACGCGCCGGCCGTATGGCGTGTTGGAATGGCCGGCGATGCTGCGGCTCCTGGCGGCGCAAGAGAAGACGTCCGGCTACCCGCCGTATTGGCAGTAGCTGCCGTCACCCTGAGGCGGCCGCGAAGCGGCCCTCGAAGGGCGACGGCAGCCAAGTCGGCTGTTGCCGATTTGGACAATAATTATCCGAAATCGGAAGGCCGATTTCGGTTGGCCGCTCATCCTTCGAGGCTCGCGGAGCTTGTCATCGGGCCGGCCACTTCGGGCCGGACCCGTTGGCTCGCGCCTCAGGATGACGGAAAACTTGGTTCAGCCTGATGGCGACCGCTCTCATCGACGTTCCCGCCGCGCCTCCTGGATCGCTTGCCATACCCGCTGCGGCGTTGCCGGCATTTCGATATGGCGCACGCCAAACTCGTATAGCGCATCGACGACGGCGTTGATGGTGACCGCGAGCGCCGGCACCGTGCCACCTTCGCCGGCCGGGCGGATGCCAAGCGGATGCGTGGAAGACGGCACTTCGCTCAATTCGGTTGCGTAAAACGGCAGGTCCGAGGCGCGCGGCATCGCGTAATCCATGAACGAGCCCGCGAGCAATTGGCCGCTGTCCGGATCGTAATGGCAGTGCTCGAGCAGCGCCTGGCCGACGCCTTGGGCGATGCCGCCGTGGATCTGGCCGTGAATGATGAGCGGGTTCACGGCACGCCCGACATCATCGACCGCGGCATAATTGATGAGCGTCACCTTGCCGGTATCCGGATCGACCTCGACCTCGCAGACATGCGCGCCGTAAGGGTAGCTCGCCTCCACCACGGTCTCATCGCAAGCAGCCGTGAACGGGCCGCGCAAATCTTCCGGCAGATCAGCGCGCTCGACCGCCGCGCGCGCCACCTCGAACAATCCGATGGCGTGGTTGGTGCCCTTCACGGCGAAACGGCCGCGCGAAAATTCGATGTCGGCGGCAGCGGTTTCCAAAAGATGTTCGGCAATGCGCAGGCCTTTTTCGATCAGGCGATCGGATGATTTCTTGATCACGATCGAGCCGAGCCGCATGCCGCGGCCGGAATGCGCGCCGCCGCCGACCGTGACCCGATCGGTGTCGCCGGCAATGACGCGCACGGATTCGATCGGCACGCCGAGCCATTCGGTCACGAGCTGCGCAAAACTCGTCTCATGCCCCTGGCCCTGCGACACCACGCCGATGACGAGTTCGACGGCGCCTTCCGGCAGCACAATGAGTTCCGCTTTCTCGCGCGGCACGCCGGTGGAAATGTCGACATAGGTGCCGACGGCGATGCCGCGATATTTGCCGCGCTTTCTCGCCTCGCGGCGTCGCCTCTTGAAGCCCGCCCAGTCGCCGAGCTTCAACGCCATATCCATGCCGCCGATGTAATCGCCATTGTCGTATTCGACGCCGAACGGATTGCGGTACGGCAATTCCTTTTCGGTCACGAGATTGCGGCGGCGGATGGCGACGCGATCGAAGCCGTGCTCGCGCGCGGCCAGATCGATCAGACGCTCGATCACGAAAATCACTTCCGGCCGGCCGGCGCTGCGATAGGGTCGCGTCGGCGCGGTATTACTCAAAGTGGCGCGCGCACGGAAATGCGCCGTGGGCATGCGATAAATACTCGACATCATCTGCACGCCCTTTTGCACCATGGCGAAATTGGTGGTGTGGGCGCCGAGATTGCCGAGATTGGAGCCGCGCATGGCCAGGAAGCGGCCTTTTTCATCCAGCGCCAGCTCGGCCTGGACGACGAGATCGCGCGCCTGATAGTCGCTCAAGAACAACTCGTGGCGCTCGATAATCCATTTCACCGGCCGGCCGAGCTTGCGCGCCGCCCAGGCGACAACTGCGAATTCCGGATAGATCATACCGCGGGTGCCGAAATTGCCGCCGATATCGGCCATCAGCACGCGAACGTTTTCGGGAGCCATGTCCAGGATCGTGGCGAGATCGTTTTTCAGCCGCACCGCGCCGCCATTGCCGGCATAGAGCGTCAAGCGCCCGGTTTCGGAATCGAACGCGGCGAGCGCGGCGCGCGGCTCCATCGGCACGCCGGTGACGCGCTGCACCCAGGTTTCGAACCGGGTGATGTGCGCCGCGCCGGCGAAGGCCGCCGCCGTCGCCGCGGCGTCGCCAAGCTCGGCATCGAAGCAGACATTGGATCGCGCACCCGACCGTGGATCGTCGTGGATGCGCGGCGCGTCCTGTCGCGCTGCCGCTTCCGTTTCCACCACTGCCGGCAAGGCCTCGTAATCGATCTCGAGACGTTCGGCGCCGTCCTTTGCCGCGGCAAGCGTTTCGGCGACGACCGTGGCAACCGCCTCGCCGACAAAGCGCGCCTTGTCGGCGGGCAGGGGGTGATGCGGCGCTTCGAACGGCGGCGCGCCGCCGCTGTTACGGAGCGGCGTCTCCGCCGGGTGTGGCGACCACGGTTTGTGCGGGATGGGTTTTAGTCCGTCGGCGAGCCAATCGGCGCCGGTGAGCACGGCCAGCACGCCAGGCACCGCCAGCGCTTTGTCTTTGACGATGCCGCGAATGCGGGCATGCGCATGCGGCGACCGCACCATCACGGCATAGACTTGGCCTGGCAGGTTCTCGTCGGCGGTATAGCGGCCACCGCCACGAACCAGCCGCAAATCCTCGCGGCGCCGCACCGGCTGGCCGATGCCGGTACCGCTTTGGGCGCTTGTTGTTTGATCCATGGCCTCTCTGCGCGTCATTCCGGGGCCGTCATTCCGGATCGCCGCCAACGGGTCCGGACCGAAGTGTCCGGCCCGATGACAAGCTCCACGGCAACTCCGGAATCCATAATCCCTGTGCTGGGGTTATGGATTCCGGGCTCCTCGCTTCGCTCGGCCCCGGAATGACACTAATGGACGCATCGACAGGCTGACAACCTGCGCCCGGAGCGGTAGAGAAAATGTCGGGAGAAGACGAATGACCGATCAACTCGGCAAGCCGGTGCTGCGCAAGGAAGATCCGGCGCTGCTGTCGGGGCGCGGCCGCTATGCCGACGATCTTCCGGTTCCGGTCGGCACGTTGCATGCCCATGTCATCCGTTCGCCGCACGCGCATGCCGACATCGTGCGCATCGATGCCGAGCAAGCGCGCGCGCATGACGGCGTCTGGGCCGTGATCACCGGCGAGGAGGTCCGCAAACTATCGGATCCATTCCTGGCCGCCGTGAAGGCGCCGGTGCAGCAATGGACGCTTGCGGTTGAACGGGTGCGCTATGTCGGCGAGCCCGTCGCAGTGGTCGTCGCCGAGAGCCGTTATCTGGCCGAAGACGCCGCCGAACTTGTGACCATCGAATATCACCCGCGCGAAGTCGTGCTCGATCCGGTGCAAGCCTGCAACAGCTCGGCGCCGCTTCTGCATCCGCAGGCCGGCACCAACGAAATCTCGGTGCGCGAATTCCGCTATGGCGACCCGGACGGGGCCTTCGCGCGCGCGGATCGCCGCATCGCCATGACCGTGCCTTTCCCGCGGCTCTCGTTCACGCCGATCGAATGTTATGTCGTCGTCGCCCAGCACAACGCTGCCGAAAACAGCTACGACGTTCTGGCGAATTTCCAGGGCCCGTTCTCGATGCACCCGGTGATGGCGCGCGCGCTGCGCGTGCCCGGGCCGAAATTGCGCTTACGCATCCCGCCGGATTCCGGCGGCAGTTTCGGAATCAAGCTTTCGATCTTTCCCTATATCGTGCTGATCGCGCTCGCCGCCCGCATCACCGGCCGGCCGGTGAAATGGACTGAGGACCGTATCGAGCATCTGGTCGCGGCGAGTTCGGGACCGAACCGTGTGACCAAGATCGAGGCGGCGGTTGGTAACGACGGCCGCATTCTCGGCCTCAAGCTCGATCAGCTCGAAGACTATGGCGCATTCTTGCGCGCGCCGATGCCGGGACCGCTCTACCGCATGCATGGCGCGGTGACCGGCGCCTACGACATTGCGCACGTCGAAGTCAAAAACCGCGTCGTGCTGACCAACAAAATGCCGGCGAGCCTGATCCGCGGTTTTGGCGGGCCGCAGCTTTATCTGGCGCTCGAGCGCTTGATGCACCGCATCGCGGTCGAATTGCAGCTCGATCCGCTCGAGGTGATCCGGCGCAATCTCATTCCGGCGCAGAAATTTCCGTACCGGACGGCGGCCGGCGCGCTCTACGACTCCGGCGACTATTCCCGCGCCGTCGACATCGCGATCGGCGACGGCCGGTTCGCCGATCTGAAAAAACGGCGCGAGGCTGCGCGCGCGCAAGGCCGCCACTACGGCATCGGCTTTGCCGCCGTGGTCGAGCCGGCCATGTCGAATATGGGCTATCTCTCGACGCTGATGACCGCGCAGGCGCGCGAAAAAGCCGGCCCGAAAAACGGCGCGATATCGATGGCGCGAATAACGATCGATCCGCTTGGCGCGGTCACGGTCACCGCCGACGTCACCGTGCAAGGCCAAAGCCACGAGACCGTGCTGGCGCAGATCGTCGCCCAGGAACTCGGATTATCAGCCGACGAGGTGGAAGTCGTGCTGGAATTGGATACCGCGAAAGACCAATGGTCGATCGCCGCCGGGACCTATTCGAGCCGCTTCGCTTCCGGCACAGCGGTCGCCGCGCACATGGCGGCGGTGGCGATGCGCGACAAGCTCAAAGCCATCGCGGCGAAGCAACTCAACGTGCTCCCGGACGATGTCGAGCTTGCCGGCGGCAAAATCCGCAGCCGCTCCAATCCCGATAATGCGTTGCCGTTCGGGCGCGTCGCCGGCACCTCGCATTGGTCGCCGGCGATGCTGCCGGAGACTATTGCGCCGGCGCTGAGCGAAACCGCGGTGTGGACGCCGCCGGAGCTTGAGCCGCCGTCGAGCGACGATCGCATCAACACGTCGCTGACCTACGGCTTCATCTTCGACATGTGCGGCATCGAGATCGATCCGGTGACCTATCATGTGCGCGTCGACCGCTATGTATCGATGCACGATGCCGGCCGCATCATGAATCCGATGATCGCGGAGGGCCAGATCCGCGGCGCCTTCGCGCAAGGCATCGCCGCCGCGCTCTACGAGGAGTTCACCTATAACGAGGAGGGCGCGTTTCTCAACGGCACCTTTGCCGATTATCTGGTGCCGACCGTCGGCGAAATTCCGGACGTCGAGATCCTGCACTATCACTCGCCATCGCCGTTCACCCCGCTCGGCGCCAAGGGGCTCGCCGAAGGCAACTGCATGTCGACGCCCGCCTGCATCGCCAATGCCATTGCGGATGCGCTCGGCGCCAAAGAAATTATTCTTCCCGCCACGCCGCGGCGCATCCATGCACTGCTGCAAAAGCCACCGCTGTTCCCCTCCCCCTTGTGGGGAGGGGTTAGGGGTGGGGGTGTGGCGGACATGCGTCTAAGTTTTCGCGCGACCAAACTACCCCCCTCCCAACCCTCCCCCGCAAGGGGGAGGGAAAGAGATGCGCGCATGAAACCGAGGCCTTTCGACTACATCCGGCCCGACACGGTCGAGGAGGCGGTCGCGCTTCTTGGCGAATACGGCGACAACGCGCGCGTGCTCGCCGGCGGGCAATCGCTGGTGCCGATGCTCAACCTGCGCATCGTCGAGGCCGAGGCGCTCATCGATGTTTCGCGCATCGCCGCGCTCGACAGCATCCGCGATCTCGGTGAAGCAATCGAAATCGGCGCCGCCGTCACGCAGAATAAGTTGCTCGCTTGGCCGCAACTCGCGGAAAAACTGCCACTCGTCGCCGCCGTGCTGCCGCATGTCGGACATTTCCAGACCCGCAACAAAGGCACGGTGTGCGGCTCGATCGCGCATGCCGATCCGAGTTCGGAGTTGCCGCTCGTGCTTGCCGTGCTTGGCGGCGAGATTGTTCTCAAATCACAGCGCGGTGAGCGCGTGCTCGCGGCAAAGGATTTCCAGAAGGACATGCTGACCACCGCGCGCGCGGGCGACGAATTGATCGCGGCGGTGCGCTTTCCGGTCGCGAAAGGACCGGGTAACGGGCGCGGCGTCGCTTTTCGCGAAGTGGCGCGCCGGCACGGCGACTTCGCCATCATCGCGGTCGCGGCGGTCGCGGAAAATAAAAGATCCGTGCAACTCGGAGTCGGCGGCATGGCCGGCAAGCCGATGCTGCGGCGGATCGCGGCGGACGGTGCCGAGGAAGCCGTGCGTGAATGGGCGGACGAGCTCGAAGGCTATGAGGACCTTCATGCATCGGCCGCGATGCGGCGCGATCTGCTCCGCAATCTGGCGTCGCTCGCGATCAAAGAGGCGATCCGATGCGCCGCGTGAAACATGGACGAGCGTCTGCGTGTCGGTTTCACGCTCAACGGCCGCAAACTCGCCGCGGACGCCGAGCCGCGCACGCTGCTGTGCGATTTTCTCCGTCATGCGCTGGGTGCGACCGGCACCCATGTCGGCTGCGAGCACGGCGTGTGCGGCGCCTGCACCGTGTTGATCGACGGCGTCGCCACACGCTCGTGTTTGATGCTTGCGGTCCAAGCCGAGGGCCGCGAGGTCAAGACCGTGGAGTCGCTTGCCGCTCCCGACGGCACGCTCAATCCGCTGCAGCAGGCGTTTCGCGACAATCACGCCCTGCAATGCGGCTTCTGCACGCCTGGCATTTTGATGTCGTTCACCGATTATCTTTCCCGCAATCCGCACGCCTCCGAAGCCGAAATCCGCGATGTGCTTGAGCGGGCATCTGTGCCGCTGCACCGGCTACGCCGGCATCGTCGCCGCCGTGAAGGAAGTAACGAAATCCGCGCCGTGAAAACGAAGCATCGCTCCAACACTTTGCTATCAACCGGGGGGTCCGATGACGAGTGTGCATCAACACAAGTTGCCGATCTGGCCCACACTTAGCGCTGCGTACCGCGAATGGCGGCGCATGCTGCCGGCTCTGCGTCCTCTCGTCATCAATGCCTTTCTCATCGTGCTGGCAATCTTTGCGCTCGATGAATTCATTCCTGCCCGCCTGGCGGACCAAGAGTTTTTCGGTACGGCGATAACGCTCGCCGAGGCGGCGATGCGCGCATTTCTGCTAACGCCGATTTTCATCGCCATCCATCGTTTCGTCATTCTTGATCAGATCACAAAAACCTATGTGGTTCCGCTCGGCGAGCCGGCGTTCCGCCAATTCTTTGCCTGGTTGTTCGCGTTCGAAGTCCTTGCTGGGTTTCCGCTCGACTTTCTTGGCGCACTGCAGGCTCTCAATGTTACGTTTGCCGCCAGCACGGCCGGGTTTGTTGTCGCGCTCGTCGCGAGCGTTGCGCTTATGGTCCGGCTGTCGATCCTGCCGCCGGCGATCGCGGTGGACGCGCCAGGTGCGCGGCTTGCAGCGGCGCTGGAGGATACGAAAGGCAGCGCGCTGCGCGTTTTCGCGATCTTTTTCGTCGCCATCGTTCCATGGCTCGCCGTCGACCTTGCGGTCATCGCGCTGATCGGACGTGGCGTCGCTGTGACGGGTTCGGTCCCGGGCATGATCGGCCTTGTGTTCGGCGGCATTTTGCAAACGGTCTTGCTCACCCTGATTGCCGTCATTGCCTCGCTGCTGTTCATTGCGCTCGGGACGCATGTGCGGCGTTCCGCTCGACCAAACGCCCCAGCTTGACCGTTACCGCGAGGCGGCTGATGGCACCGTCATTGCGAGAAGCCTTTTTAGGGCGCCGAAGCAATCCAGAATCAAAGGTATAGGCGCCTGGATTGCTTCGCTTCGCTCGCAATGACGAGATGAGTGGGTCGCCCCTGCCAAGTTTCCCGTTCGCCAACCCTCGGCTATGATGCCTAAACAGTCGATTTTGCCTCAACAAACGGAATTGCGACATGAATGATAGCGCTACGGTTTTTGGACGGAGCGGCGGTCAAACCGCCGCCGACGACATTTTGCACTGCGAGGTCTCCGATGCGGCGCTCGAAGCCGCCGCCATGGCGTCAGTGCCGGGCGGCGCAATGTCTTTTCCCAACGCGCCGACCGTGAGCATTCTGGTCGTGTGCTGCAGCTTTGACGGATCATGAAGGACATCGTCGAAAAGCTTGAAGCGCGCCGCGCCGGCGCCCGCCGCGGCGGCGGCGACAAGCGCATCGAGGCGCAGCACAAGCGCGGCAAGCTCACCGCGCGCGAGCGCATGGAATTGCTGATGGACCGCAACTCGTTCGAGGAGCTCGACATGTTCGTCGAGCACCGCTCCAACGATTTCGGCATGGAGAAGACCAAGATTGCCGGCGACGGCGTCGTCACCGGCTTCGGCACCGTCAACGGCCGCACCGTCTTTGCCTTCGCCAAGGATTTTACCGTGTTCGGCGGCTCGCTGTCGGAAACCCACGCGCAGAAGATCATCAAGATCCAGGACATGGCGATGCGCGCCCGCGCCCCGATCGTCGGCCTGTTCGACGCCGGCGGCGCCCGTATCCAGGAAGGCGTCGCCGCGCTCGGCGGTTACGGCGAAGTGTTCAAGCGCAATGTCATCGCCTCGGGCGTCATTCCGCAGATTTCGGTGATCATGGGCCCGTGCGCCGGCGGCGACGTCTATTCGCCGGCGATGACCGATTTCATCTTCATGGTGCGCGACACGAGCTACATGTTCGTCACCGGCCCGGACGTGGTGAAGACCGTCACCAACGAGATCGTCACCGCCGAAGAGCTCGGCGGCGCCTCGGTTCACGCCACCAAAAGCTCGATCGCCGACGGCGTTTACGACAACGACGTCGAGACGCTGCTGCAGATGCGCCGGCTGATCGATTTTCTGCCGGCGAATGCGTCGTCCGGCGTGCCGGAATGGCCGTCATTCGACAAGGTCGAGCGCACGGAGAAGTCGCTCGACACGCTGGTGCCCGAGCATCCCAACAAGCCCTACGACATCAAGGAGCTGATCCTCAAAGTTGTCGACGAGGGCGATTTCTTCGAACTGTCGGAGGCCTTCGCCCGCAACATCGTCATCGGCTTCGGCCGCATCGCCGGCCGCACCGTCGGTGTCGTCGCCAATCAGCCGATGGTGCTCGCCGGCGTGCTCGATAGTGACGCGAGCCGCAAGGCGGCGCGCTTCGTGCGCTTCTGCGACGCCTTCAATATTCCGATCGTGACCTTCGTCGACGTGCCGGGATTTTCTGCCGGGCACGGCGCAGGAATATGGCGGGCTGATCAAGCACGGCGCGAAATTGCTGTTCGCCTATTCGCAGGCCACGGTGCCGCTCGTCACTGTGATCACGCGCAAGGCCTTCGGCGGCGCCTATGACGTGATGGCGTCGAAACATATCGGTGGCGACGTCAATTACGCCTGGCCGACGGCGCAGATCGCGGTGATGGGGGCGAAGGGCGCGGTCGAGATCATCTTCCGGTCCGACATCGGCGACCCGGAGAAGATCGCCGCGCGCACCAAGGAATACGAGGAGCGCTTTCTGTCGCCCTTCATCGCCGCCGAGCGCGGCTATATCGACGACGTGATCATGCCGCACGCGACGCGCCCGCGCATCGCGCGTGCTTTGGCGATGCTGCGCGGCAAGACCGTCGAACTGCCACCGCGCAAGCATGACAATTTGCCGGTGTG
>CAWFJS010000010.1:0-91844 GCA_963816295.1 uncultured Alphaproteobacteria bacterium
GGCGGTTAAGCCTCACTGAGGCTGATATAGTCGACATGCTTTTTGGGCAAAACAAGGCTTACCAACAGCGGGTCAATTCGGCTTGCGGATTACTCGTTGCGCGGGGACTACTTGTGCGACGTGGACGCGGTGGCCGTGACGATCCGTTTACATATCATCCGCGACCGATCAAGCGTCGCAAGTTCTAAACTGAATAGATTTGCATGACGCGCCCATTTTTTTGCGGGCTTGCTGCACTCCTGACTTTCGATGCATCGGGAATGCTCTATCTCGGTCACGACGCGCTGACAAAGACGGTTTCTAATTGGGTTGGGATCGTTAGCTTACTAGTCGCCGGTTGCTCAATATGGGCAGCTCAACGAATGCCGCAAAGCAAGACATGGTGGACCGCCATTTTGCTCTGGATCAGTGGCGGTGTAGTCGCTGTTATCGCGCTTTGGCCAGTATTCTATTTCTTTGGAGAGATGCCGCACAGGTAAGACTTAATTCGCCCAATCTTCCTCAGCCTCGCGCTTCCCCTGCGCTTCCCGGACAGATTTCGGGGAAGCACCGGCTTTATAAATACCTGTTATTCCGAATTAAATTCGTCGTCGGCTCCGAAACAATGCCACGGCACATGATGTGCGGTGAAATAATCGAGCAAGGTCCGGGCGACGGTGGTTTTGCCGACGCCTCCCTTGTCCGCGCCGACTAAAATCAATGCTGGTTTAGCCATGGTCCCACCCTCACAACAAAAACTACTCGCGTCTCCATCCGGAATTGATTGTTACACAGCCGTCGGAACGTTGGAAAGGCTGATCGCTCTCGCGTCACGCCACGACGATGCTTTTGCGCAAGTTGTAACCGCGTATGGTTAACCGCGGTGCGGTCCCCACGGTCCGGGCGCCGGCGCCGGTTCCGCAGACGGTTGCGACCACGGTCCGCGATCATCGCGCGTGTCGGATTCCGTCGATGTTTCAGCGTTTGTTTGTTGTTCTGTCGATTCCCGCGGGCTGGATCGATCATCATCTTCATCGGTCGGCGGCGGCAGCGCCAGCGGACCAGGATCGTGTCCGCCTGCGAATTTCACCAGAGCGGTTGTGCGTTTCTCAACGCTGGGGTGAGTATCGAACAACTCACCGAATCCTTCGCGCGGATTGTCGATGCACATTTCCATGATCGCGGAGGTAGCGCCCGGCAGTTCGCCGCGCCCTTCGATCTTGCGCAGCGCCGAGATCATGGCGTCGGGATTCTTTGTCAGCTCCACCGAACCGGCGTCAGCGAGGAATTCGCGCGAGCGCGACAGCGCCAGGCGAATGAGGAACGACAATAGATAGGCGACGACGAGGAGCCCGATCGCCACAAGAATGGCTATGCCGGTGCCGCCGCGTCGTTCATCCGAACGCGAGCCGCGAAAGCTGAAGCCGTTGTAGAACCACAGTCGGAAGATAAGTTCGGCAAAAAAAGAAATAACGCCGACAATGATGACGGCGACGACCATCATGCGCACGTCGCCGTTGCGGATATGGGTGAGCTCGTGGCCGAGCACCGATTCGATTTCGGCATCGTCGAGCCGGTCGAGCAATCCGGTGGTGACGGTGATGGAATATTGCTTGGCGTTCATGCCGGTGGCGAAGGCGTTGAGCGCATCGGATTCGATCACTTTCAGCCTCGGCGTAGGAATGCCGCGCGAAATGCAAAGATTTTCCAGGATGGTGTAGAGCCGCGGGTCGTCGGCGCGCTGAATTTCGCGGCCGCCCGTGACGGCATCGATCATGCTTTGATGAAAATAATAGGCGATCACGATCCAGGCCGCTGTGCCGATGGTCGCAAACGGCGCCGCCTTGAGGAGATCGATCCAGGCGATCTGCATCAGCGTGTCGAGATCGGCGTCGAGCGACAGCGCTGCCGCCAATAGCGCGCCGGCATAGACCAGCACATAGACCAGAAAAAACAGCCCGATCAGCAGCGCTATCGAACGGCGCCGGTTCGATTGGATGTGACTGTAGAGACCATAGGCAGCCATCGTGAACGACTACGCCGAAACGAGGTTAGAACTTGACCGGCGGCGCTTCGCCAACGGCCGCGCGCTCGTCGCCAAGATCGAAAAAGGTTTTCGGTGCGAAACCGAAGGTGGAAGCGAACAAAGCGGCGGGGAAGCGTTGGATCCCGGTATTGTATTCCTGCACCGCATTGTTGAAGAAACGCCGCGCCGCCGCGATCTTGTTCTCAAGGTCCGTCAGCTCAGCCTGTAATTGCTGGAAATTCGTACTGGCTTTGAGGTCGGGGTAGGCCTCGGCCACGGCAAAGAGCTGCCGCAGCGCTCCGGTGAGCATGTTTTCAGCGGCCGCTTGCTGCGCCGGGCCTTGCGCGGTCATCGCTGCATTGCGGGCTTTCACCACTTCATCGAGCGTACCGCGCTCATGCGCGGCATAGCCTTTCACCGTTTCCACCAAATTCGGGACGAGATCGTGCCGCTGCCGCAGCTGCACGTCGATATCGGCATTGGCCTGATTGACCCGCTGCCGCATCGAAACCAGGCTGTTATAGACGCCGATGGCCCAAATAACGAGGATGACGATGACGGCAAGGATGATCACGGTCGAAGTGGACACTGCAAGCTCCTTTGTTCGGCGGCGCAACGGCTTTCACCACCGCGATCGATGATATAGCCGGGAATATAGGGGCTGCACGCGCGCGCCGCGAGAGCTTGTCCGTGACCGGTTGCAACGATGTATCAAAGTGGGCAACGAGCGGCTGACGACGTGTTAACGTGGTCAGGCGTGGCTAGATAATAATCGCGCGATTGCGTCGGCTTAAGGAAACAGGAGAGGGAGGGATCATGCAGGGCAAGGTCGCGCTTGAGGAGCATTTTGCCATTCCCGATACGCTTGAAGATTCCCACGGCTATTTCCCCGATCGGGTGTGGCAGGAAATCAAAAGCCGCGTCATGGACATTCATGAGCGGCGCTTACGTGAAATGGACGACAACGGCATCGAGTTGATGCTGTTGTCGCTCAATGCGCCGGCGGTGCAGGCGATCCCCGATGGAAAACGCGCGGCGCAGATCGCCCGCAAGGCCAATGATTATCTCGCCGAACAAGTTGCCAAGCGGCCCAATCGATTTCAGGGACTAGCGGCGCTGGCGATGCAGGATCCCGATGGCGCGGCGCGGGAGCTCGAGCGTTGCGTCAAGGAGCTTGGCTTTCGCGGCGCGCTGGTCAACGGTTTCTCGCAGACCGGCGATGGAGATAAAGTTGTCTATTACGATCTGCCGCAATATCGACCGTTCTGGGCGACGGTCGAGCGGCTCGATGTGCCGTTCTATCTTCATCCGCGCAATCCGCTGCCGCGCGACGGCAAAATATACGACGGGCATTCCTGGCTGCTCGGGCCGATCTGGGCATTCGGCCACGAGACCGCGGTTCACGCCTTGCGCTTGATGGGCTCAGGCCTGTTCGACGAACATCCGCGACTCAACATCATTCTCGGTCATCTCGGCGAGAACCTGCCCTATGCGATGTGGCGGATCGACAATGCCAATGGCTGGATCGAGAACCGGCACAGCTATCCGGCGAAGAAGCGGATGCGCGATTATTTCTGCGGCAATTTCCACATCACCACGTCCGGAAATTTTCACACCCAAGCGCTGATCGATGCGATTTTGGTGCTCGGCGCCGACCGCATCATGTTTTCGGCCGACTGGCCGTTCGAGAACATCGATCACGCCGCGCACTGGTTCGACGTCTGCCCGATCAGTGAACCGGACCGGCGCAAGATCGGCCGCGATAATGCGCGCAAGCTGTTCAAGCTCAAGAACTGACGGGCTCCAAAGCTTGGCACGCCGTCAGCCGGCAAGGCTGCGTCAGAACGATCACTGCCCGACTTTGATGGCGACTTCGAGGTTTTCGCTGCCGACGCCAAAGCGTACGCCGCGCACCGGCGCCGCGCCGATCGAATCAAGCCCGACGGCGACGCGCACATAGGCCTCAGTGGGACAAAGGCCATTGGCCGGGTCGAACCCGACCCAGCCGATATCGGGGATGAAAGCTTCTGCCCAGGCGTGGCCGGCCTCCTGCTCGATCCGGCCGTCGGCCATCTGCAGATAGCCGGCGATGTAGCGCGCCGGAATGTCGAGGTAGTGCGCGGCGGCGAGAAAAATATGGCAGTGGTCGCGGCAGACGCCGCGCTTGAGCGCGAAGGCTTCGCTCGCGCTCGGCACCACCTCGGTCATGTCAAGGTCGAACGCCACTTCACGGTGTAGCCCCTCTAACAAAGCGTGCGTTTGCGCCAATGCATCGCCTTCACAGCCGGCGCGCGCCCTTTCTGCGAAATCGCGGATCGCTTCGTCCACCGCGGTCAAGCGGGTCGGACGCAGGAACAGGCGCGGCGGAAAACGTTCGACGGCGCCGCTGATGACGCCATGGGTGTTGTGCGTCTCGACTTCGCCGTCAACATCGACGCGCAGTTCGACCAAGGGGCCGGTGGCGGTGAACGCGTGGGTGATGTTGCCGAATGCGTCTTCATGAGGCGTCAGGCGCGCATCCGCCGACAGCTCGATGCGCCAGCGCACGACATGCTGGCCGTCGAAGTCGCGCGGGGTGAGCCGTAAGAGCTGTATCGCCCCGGCCGCCGGCGGGTCGTAACGATAAACAGTACTGTGGTGAATTCGTACGTGCATGGTGTCGCAATTTCGGAATTTGCAGCAAGCATCGGCTTAAATAAGCACTGCGCTGATCTACAGCAAATACTGCGCGGCGACCGCGGAGCCGAGCCGGTTATTGTCCTCGATAAAAGTGCCGATGAATTCGTGCAATCCGCTCTGGAAGATATCCTCGATCCGGCTGTTCATCAGCCGCGCCCGCACCGCGTGGGCTTGGCGCTGCGCCGGTCCCTGCCGTCCGTAAGCGGTCGCGATATGGTCGAGGTCCTCCACCAGATTTTCATAGCAGCTCGCCAGCGAACGCGGCATTTCATCCTTGAGCATCAAGAGTTCGGCGACGAGCCACGGCTTGACGTTCTGGCGGTAGACCCAGTGATAAGAGGTCAACGCCGAGACCGAACGCAGGATCGATGCCCATTGGAAATAATCGAGCGGTCCACCCACTTTGGCGACCGGCGGCAGCAGCAGATGGTATTTGACATCGAGGATGCGCGCGGTGTTGTCGGCGCGTTCCAGATAGACGCCGATGCGCGAGAAGCAATAAGCGTCGTTGCGCAGCATGGTCCGATACGCCGAGCCGTCATAACGCAGCGACGACCCCATCACCCAGCGCAGGAACCGCGCCAGCTCCTCGCGCGAGGACGAGCCCTTGCTCCAGGTCTTCAGTTCGAGCCAGATGCTGTTGATGGTGTCCCACATCTCGGTCGTGAGCGCGGTGCGCACGGCGCGGGCGTTAAGCCGGGCAATTTCAAAACAGTTGCGGATTGATGAAGGGTTTTTTGCTGAAAATGCCAAAAAGTCCGTCACCGTTTCTTCATTGGCTTCGTCGTAGGCGGCAAAGAAGGCATTGACGCAGCCGGCGCTGGCGACCGCCGATTCCCATTCATTGGTGACGCCGCCATAGCTCAACGGCAACGTGTTTAAGCGCAGCGTGGTGTCGAGAATGCGCGCCAGATATTCCGCCCGCTCAACATACCTGGCGAGCCAATAAAGATTATCGGCGGTGCGCGACAGCATCGCGTCAACTCCACACTCGGCACTTGCGCGTCGCGGTGGTGCGACACGCACGCTTCATTCGTCCAGCACCCAGGTGTCTTTGGTGCCGCCGCCCTGGCTGGAATTGACGATCAGCGAGCCATCCCCAAGAGCGACACGGGTGAGCCCGCCGGGAACAATGCGCACACCGTCCCGCCCGCTCAGCACGAATGGGCGCAAATCGACATGGCGCGGCGCCAGTCCATTGCCGGTGCAGGTCGGGCAGGTTGAAAGCGCCAGCGTCGGCTGGGCGATGAAATTGTGCGGCGCCGATTTCAGTTTGCGCCGGAATGTGGCGATGCTCGCCTTCTCGGCTTGTGGGCCGATCAACATGCCGTAACCGCCGGAGCCATGCACCTCTTTGACCACCAGTTCCTCCACGTGGTCCATCACATAATTCAAATGGTCCGGCTCGCGGCAGCGCCAGGTCGGCACGTTGTTGAGGATCGGGCTCTCGCTCAGATAGAAATCGATGATCTCCGGCATATAGCTGTAAACCGCCTTATCGTCGGCGATGCCGGTGCCGACCGCATTGGCAAGCGTCACATTGCCGGCATGGTAAGCCGACATCAGGCCGGGTACGCCGAGCGCGCTCTCGGAACGGAAGACCAGCGGATCGAGAAAGTCGTCGTCGATGCGCCGGTAGATCACATCGACGCGCTTGAGCCCTTCGGTCGTGCGCATATAAACGACGTCGTCTCGCACCGTCAGGTCGCGGCCTTCGACCAGTTCGATGCCGAGTTTGTCGGCGAGGAACGAGTGCTCGTAGTAGGCGGAATTGGCGAGCCCCGGCGTCAGCAGTACGACGGTCGGATCGCCGCGCGCACTCGGCGGTGCCACCGATTTGAGCGTGTCCAAAAGCTCGTCCGGATAATTTTCGACCGGCGCGACGCGATAGCGGGAGAACAATTCGGGGAACAGCCGCAGCATGATTTCCCGATTTTCAAGCATGTAGGAGACGCCGGACGGCGCGCGGACATTGTCCTCGAGCACGTAAAACGTTTTCGGATCCACCCGGACGATATCGATCCCGGCGATATGGACGTAAATGCCGTGCGGCACGGTTTGGCCGTTCATTTCCGGACGGAACAGCGGATTCTGAAAGATCAGATCCTCCGGCACGATGCCGGCTCTAATGATGTCGCGCTTGCCGTAAATGTCTTTGAGGTAGGCATTGATGGCCTTGACCCGCTGCTCCAGCCCGCGATGCAGAAGCTGCCATTCCTCGGCGGCGAGAATCCGCGGGATGATATCGAACGGGATCAGGCGCTCCTGAGCCTCGGGATCGCCGTGGACCGCAAAGGTAATGCCGATGCGGCGGAACACCAGTTCGGCCTCGCGCCGGCGCAAATTGAGCAGGTCCGGCTTGACGCTGTCCAACCAGCGCGACAGTTCGGCATAGGGCGGCCGAACGGCGCCGCCCATATCCGCGCTTCCCGTCATCTCGTCGAACATGACGACCCGGCTTCTGTTATGTCGGCGAACAGATGCTAAGCAATCTCCGCGCCAAAGGCACGCCGCCGTAAATCGCGGTTGTGCGCCATCCCGACGTGTCGGTTGCTCAAATTATAGGCTCGCTGGCTATGGCGGCGGCGATCGCGGCTTGTCACCCGCTGGCACCGACGATAGTGTTTTTGCGAGGGGGATTTCGCCTTGCATTCATTCCGCGCGAAGGTCGCCGCCGTTACGGCGCTCGTTCTTGCATCGACGCTGACCGCTGGCCGCTCGCAGCCGGCCGGGAAGCTATCGATCACCGTCACTGGAGCACGCAGCAGCGACGGCGTGGTACGCTGCGCGCTCTTTAATTCGCCCGCGGCGTTTCCGAAAATCGGCCAGGAATGGCGTGGCGTGATCGCGCCGATCCGCGGTGGTGCAGCCAATTGCGTGTTCGCCGGCGTTCCAGCAGGCACTTACGCGGTGGCTTTCTTCCATGCCGAGCATAATGAGACGCAGCTGACCACCGGCCTGTTCGGCAAGCCGCAGCAGGGCTACGGCTTTTCCAATAACGCCACCGGCAGCTTCGGTCCGCCGAATTTCAGCGCCGCAGCGTTTCGTTACGATGGCGGCAACCTGGCGCTGCAGGGCGCGCTCACGTACTAAGCGCTCTTGTCACTGCGGCACCGTCGCGTGCGCAGCTCCCCGCGCCCAAGCTTCCTTGCCTAACGAGTTATTAACCGTTTGGGCGTTCCGTATTTTCCCACTATATGTCCGCTCGACACATCGAGGAGGGGGATTCCGTGCGCTGGCTCATCGCAGCATTTGTGGGGATTCTTACGCTCGCACCGCTCAGCTTGCAGGCGGCTGATTTGCCGCTGCCCGCGCCCGGACCGGCGGTCTATGCGCCGCCGCCGGCGTACCGCGCCGTCACCAATTGGAGCGGTTTTTATGTTGGCGGTAATGTCGGCGTCGGCTTGGCGCGCGACAAGAGCACCTTCAGCTTTGGCGGCGCGCCATTCGCCACCACCGACACCGCGGTTTTTGGCGCGGTTGGTGGCGCTCAGGTTGGTTACAACTGGCAATCCGGCGCGCTGGTCTTGGGCGCGGAAGATGATTTCGACTGGAGCAATCTCAAGGGCAGCATCAGCGCCCAATGCGGGATCTGCGGACCGGTGACCAACGCGTCGCTCGAACATGACGTCGACTGGTTCGGCAGGCACGCGCCCGGATCGGTTACGCTGCCGACGGCTGGCTTGCTTATGCCACCGGCGGATACGCCTTCGGGCGTGTCGCGCTCAAGGGCACCGCAACCGGCGGCGGCGTGAGCGCCTCGCTCACTCAAAACACAACGCCAAGCGGCTGGACCATCGGCGGCGGCGCCGAACTCGCGCTCGGCCCGAACTGGAGCGCAAAACTCGAATACCTCTACGTGGATTTGGGTACCGTCAACAACACTGTCGTGGTCACCGGTGCGCCGTCTTTGACCGACAGCGCCCGCATTCAGATGAATGTGGTGCGCGCGGGCGTCAATTATCGGTTCTAGCGCATGATCCCGAAAAATGGGAACCGGTTTTCGGATAAGATCATGCGCAAACAAAATCTTAGAGACGCATAGTGATTCAACTTTATCAGATCGCGCTCTAGGCACCGCGCCGCCATGCCGCTGGTGTCGATCACCCGGCTGCGCGTACGGTCGTTCCGTTTTTTGCCGGCGTTTTTGCTCGGCTCGCTGTGCTCGGCGCGCGAGGCAAAAAATGCGTCGGGAAACCTTGCGGTTGCCGTGTTGAGCGATGCCAATCTCGCATTCTGGACACGCACACTATGGACCGATGAGCGGTCGATGCGCGCGTTTATGTTCGCGCCGGCGCATCGCCGCGTGATGCCGAAACTTCTACAATGGTGCGACGAGGCGGCGGTAACGCATTGGCTGGCGGACTCGCCCGAACCGCCGCCATGGCAGGAAGTCCATCGCCGCCTGCAACAAGAGGGGCGCGCTTCCAAGGTCGATCATCCCTCGGCGGCGCAATTGCGCTTTGAAATTCCGCCGCCGAAAACGACGCGGCAATTGAAATTAAAGTGAGCGGGCGCTCGCCCTGCGATCGGCCAAATAATTATTTCAGTATCCATTGAAATATTACTTGACTCGCCGATAATATTTCAATAATTATTGAAATATGAAAAGGTCCGACGCGCTGGCAGCTTTGGCGGCGCTGGCGCAAGATAATCGCCTCGACATATTCCGCCTCCTGGTCGAGGCTGGACGCGACGGCATGCCGGCCGGCGCTGTCGCCGATGCGCTCGACCTCGCCCCCAACACGCTGACCTTTCATTTCGATCGTCTGCGCGATGCCGGCCTGGTCACGGTGCGGCGCGACGGCCGCTCCATGATCTATGCGGCGCGCTACGAGTCCATGAATGCGCTGATCGCTTTTCTGACCGAAAATTGCTGCCGCGGCCGCCCGGAGGAATGCCTGCCGGTCAAAAAGGAAAACGCGCGGCGTAAAACCCGCAAGCCGCATTGGGCGGAAACGACCGAGCCGGTATCATGAGACTCTATTTGTTCGAACATTGCTCGATCTGTTTCGGCGTGCGCATGGCCGCTGCGCTCAAGCGCCTGCATCTTCAGGAAACCATCGTTCTCGAAGATGACACCGAAACAATGGTTCGCCTTGTGGGTAAGCGCCGTGTTCCTATTCTCGTCAAGGACGACGGGCAGCCCATGCTGGAGAGTATGGATATGGTCGCGTACATCGACAACCTCGGCGCACCTATTCTCGTCGGCCCGCAGCGAAGTGAACTCACAGAGTGGGCCAGCGCCACGGCAGATAAGACCGCGCCTCTGACTTGGCCCCGATACCCACTTCTCGGTCTTCCGGAGTTCGGCACGATCGCCGCGCACGATCACTATGTCGTCCGGAAACGAGTGCGACTGGGCGATTTGGTCGAGCTGCGCGCCAAGACTCGCGAACTCGTCGACGCGCTGATGCCCGATCTCGAACTGCTCGATCGGCTGATCGAAAGCCCGACTGCGGTCAACGGGACATTATCGCTGGACGATATTCGCGTGTTGCCTCTGCTCCGCTCGGCAGCTGTGGTCAAAGGCCTGCGCTTTCCACAGAAGGTCAGAGATTATTTTGAAACCATGATGAGCCGCATCGGCTACCAGCCGCTTCCGGCGGTATAGGGTGAATCCATGAAACGCCTGCATGTCCATGTCGCCGTCGATGATCTGACCGCTTCCATCAACTTCTATTCGGCGCTGTTCGCGGCTGAGCCGTCCGTCATCAAATCGGATTACGCGAAATGGATGTTGGATGATCCGCGCGTGAATTTCGCCATTTCGGCGCGCGGCCGCGCAGCCGGACTCGATCACCTCGGCATTCAGGTCGAGAACAAGGACGAGCTCAACGAAGTTTATGCGCGGCTGCGTGAGGCGGGCGGGCAGGCAGGCGTACAGGTGATCGAGCAGGGACAAACCAGTTGTTGTTACGCCAGGTCGGAGAAATCCTGGATTGACGATCCAGCCGGCATCGCATGGGAGACGTTTCTCACCTTTGGCGGGACCACCGATTACGGCGACGGCAGCGGCGAACGCGAGGCACGCATCGCCAAAAGTATCGACAACAACAAAGTATGCTGCGCGCCAGAAGCACCGCAAGCGGTCACGTCAACGGCGCGCCAATAGACGACGATCAGTCAGATCCGCTGTATGCTCGGAGGAGGCGAAATGCGTGACGATGCCCATAGAGAATCGTACAACGTGCTGTTTCTTTGCACCGGAAATTCGGCTCGCTCGATCATGGCCGAGGCCATTCTCAATCGCGCCGGGATGGGCAAGTTCCGGGCGTTTTCCGCAGGCAGCCAGCCGAAGGGCCGGATTCATCCGTATGCGATCGATCTGCTGAAAAAACTTTACTACGACGTGTCAGGGCTGCGCTCCAAAAGCTGGAAGGAGTTTTCCGGCCCGGACGCGCCAAAACTCGATTTCGTTTTCACCGTCTGTGACAATGCCGCAAAAGAACCGTGCCCGGTGTGGCCGGGGCAGCCGATGACAGCGCATTGGGGCGTTCCTGACCCGGCAGAAGCGACGGGTAATGAAGCGGAGGTGCGGTTTGCCTTTGCCGACACGCTGCGGATGCTCACCAACCGCATTAACATTTTTATCAGTCTGCCACTCAAGTCGCTCGATCAACTCACCCTGCAAAAGCAACTCGAAGCCATCGGGAAAACGAAGGACGCCACTGAAAAACCCGCGTCGGCGGCTTGATAGGCGAGGAAATAACTTTGCAGTCACGTCGTCTACTGGCCGAAGCCGTCGGCACGGCTATTCTCGTTGCGACGGTGGTCGGTTCGGGAATCATGGCCCAGCGCCTCGCCGGCGGTAATCAGGCGATTGCGCTGCTCGGCAACACCATCCCGACGGGAGCGATCCTTGTGGTGATCATCACCATTCTCGGACCGATCTCAGGGGCGCACTTCAATCCGGCAGTGACACTCGTCTTTGCCGCACGCGGCGAATTCCCGTGGCGCGAGGTCGTTCCGTACATCGTTGTGCAATGTGCAGGTGGCGTCATGGGCACCGTCATTGCTCATCTGATGTTTGACCTGGCACCTCTCATGATCGGGACAACTGCTCGAAGCGGTCCTTCGCAATGGCTGTCTGAGATGGTCGCAACATTCGCCTTGGTGCTGACCATTCTTGGTGGTCTCCGCTATGCCGCGCAGGCCATTCCGTGGCTGGTGGGTCTTGTGATTACGGCCGCTTATTGGTTCACGTCGTCGACCTCTTTTGCCAATCCCGCTGTTACTCTTGCGCGAGGCTTCACGACGACGTTTGCAGGGATTGCTATTAATCACGTGCCGGCCTTCATCTTGGCGCAGTTGGTCGGCGCCGCGGCTGGTGTTTTGCTGTCGATTGCGTTGTTCCCGTCAGCGAAGCAAGGCCAAGCGAGCCGTCTTGCCGGAAGCCACGAATTAATCCCGCCGGGTGAGTAAAATTGGCCTGTGCGTAACGCCCGTATCGGCATGCTCGCCGCCGTCACGCTCGACCGCTGGCTGTGGCCGGAGCGGGTCTAACTGTCGATTTTCAGATTTTACCCACTGCTACTGCCGGCGGTCGACGTACACTATAATCTCAGTGAATTCGCGCGGCGTTATAAAAGCCAGCTGATTGCGGAATACTACGCTCGTGGCTCAAAGCGATTGGCTATCAGCAGCTGTTCGTGCTTCCGCCGTCGAGCGAAAGCTGGCAAGCGGTGAAACGTTGTTCCGCGCCGGCACGAAAACGGTCGGGCTGTTCGAAGTCATCAGCGGCAAAGTCCGCCTGGCGCGTGGCGATCGCAGCGGGCGAGAGGCGGTGCTGCAAGTCGCCTCAAGCGGCGAAACACTGGCTGAAGCATCGCTATTTTCGGCGACCTATCATTGCGACGCCATTGCCGCAACTGAAGCTCTGGTTCGTCTCTATCCGAAAAAGGTCCTTCTCAAGGAGCTGGAGCGCGATCCGAAGCTCGCGCGTGCGTTTACCACCAGGCTTGCTCAGCAAGTGATGGCGCTGCGAACGCGCCTCGAACAACGAAACATTCTGTCCGCACGCGAGCGCATTAGGCACTTTCTCACACTCAATCTCGGCGTCGACGGGCAAACAGTTGAATTTTCAGGAACGCTGAAGGAGCTCGCGGCCGATCTCGGGCTGACGCATGAAGCGCTGTATCGGACGCTCGCTGACATGGAAAAAGATAACGAAATCAGGCGTGCTGGCGGAAAGATCATCATACAGAAATATGATTCAAATCATATGCCGGATGGGGAATGAGGTATTTAATGAGCCGAAAAAATCAGCAAAGGAGGCCAGCCATGTTCGCAGAACGGTTGATGAAGATTGCAATCATCGGGTCGTTGGCTGCAGTTCCGATCGCTTGGCAAGCTGCAGCGCAGGCACAGCAGGCCCAGCCTTATGCCGGCCTGCAGACCCGAGAAATCAAGGCGCTTTCGCACGAGCAGATGGAAGATCTCGCCGCCGGTCGCGGCATGGGTC
Organism: uncultured Alphaproteobacteria bacterium; assembly: GCA_963816295.1. Lineage (GTDB taxonomy): Bacteria > Pseudomonadota > Alphaproteobacteria > Rhizobiales > Xanthobacteraceae > BOG-931. The sequence continues at coordinate 13,149 of CAWFJS010000010.1, forward strand.
TGGCGCTTGCTGCCGAATTGAACGGGTATCCTGGCCCGCGCCATGTGCTTGAACTTGCTACACAGCTTTCACTCACTGACGAACAGCGCAATAGCATTCAGCGATTGTTTGATTCGATGCGCTCGGAGGCGCTCCCCCTTGGGCAAAAATTGGTATCAGCCGAAAGAGACCTCAATCGCACATTCGTGGAGCGGACGATTACTCCGGAGAAGCTGGAGGCGATGACCGCCGGTATTGGCGAGCTGCAAGGCAAACTTCGCAATACGCATCTCAAATACCATCTCGCGACCGCTACATTGCTGAGTCCGGATCAATTACGCCGCTATAACGAACTTCGGGGATATACCGCACTCGGCAGTTCGTCCGATACACCGTCCGGCTCTAAACCGATGCAGCCACATGCAGGGATGCAGGACTCCATGCACGGCCACATGATGGGATCGATGCACGGTCAATAATTAAGAGATCGCGTCAGGCTGGTTACGGCACAAAAAGCGCCGCCTTTCAAAAAACGATCTTGATTCAGTTCGGACTAGCTCGCCTCGCGCAGCTTCACCGCGCCGGCGAGATCGACCGAGACGAGCTGCGACACGCCGCGCTCGGCCATGGTGACGCCGTAGAGGCGGTTCATGCGCGCCATGGTGATCGGGTTATGGGTGATGATCACAAAGCGCGTATCGGTCGAGCGCGTCATTTCATCGAGCAGATCACAGAAGCGCTCGACATTATAATCGTCGAGCGGCGCGTCGACCTCGTCGAGGATGCAGATCGGCGCCGGATTGGTCAGGAACACCGCAAAAATCAAAGCGAGCGCGGTGAGCGCCTGTTCGCCGCCGGACAGAAGCGACAGCGTCGCCGGTTTCTTGCCCGGCGGCTTTGCCATGATTTCAAGGCCGGCTTCCAGCGGATCGTCGTGCTCGATGAGCTGCAATTCGGCGGTGCCACCGCCGAACAATTCGGCGAACAGCTTCTTGAAATTGGCGTTGACGACCTGAAACGACGCCAACAGCCGTTCGCGCGCTTCGTGATTGAGGCTGTGGATGCCCTGGCGCAGCCGGCGGATCGCCTCGATCAGGTCATCACGCTCGGCGATCAGCTTGTCGTGTTGCTCCTCGACCTCGCGCAATTCCTGCTCGGCGAGGAGGTTCACGGAGCCGAGCCGTTCGCGCTCCCCCTTGATGCGTTCGATCTTGCCTTCCACCTCGGCGATCGAGGGCAACTGCGCGTCGGGCTTGATCTCGGCGACCTCCGCCGCGGCGGCGGGCTCGACCTGCAAGATCTCATGGATTTCATGCTCAATATCGGCGAGCCGGCGTCGCGCCGCTTCGTGACGTTCCTCGCCGCGAGCCGCTTCGGCGCGCGCCTCGCCGACCGTCTCGAGCGCCACGCGCGCGGCCTTGTCGGCTTCGCCAAGCGCGCTCTCGGCTTCGGCTAGCCGGTCGGCGGCGGTGCGCCGCGAGGCCGTGGCGGTTTCGATCTCGCCGATCAAACCCTGCCGCTGGGCGGCAAATTTCTGCGGCGCATTGATGAGTTCGGCCCGCTCCGCATTTGCCTCGTCGGTGCGCTGACCCAGCGTGGCGATTTGCGCCGCCGCATTGTCGCGGCGCTCGCTCCAGGCCTGCCGCTCGTCGGCGATCGCCGCAAGCCGATGCTCGGCGAGCTGCGCTTCGCGCGCGACCGCTTGCGCTTGGCCGCGAATTTCGGCGCAAGTCGCGCGCTCGCGCGCAATCACCTCGTTCACCGTGGCGAGCCTTTGCTCGATCTCGCCGGCGGCGCCGAGCGCGGCCAGTGCCCGCTCGGCCTCGGCGTGCGTCGTCTGAGTTTCGGCGTGCGCGGCCGCAAGGCGCGCTCGGGCCTCTTTCAGCGCCGAGACGCGCGCGGCGTTGCGGCCGAGCTCGCGTTCGGCGGCGGTATGGGCCTCACGGGCCGAATCTACCGAACGTTGCGCCTGCCGCCAGCGCTCGCGGGCTTCGCTTTCCCCATTCGCGGTGGCGGCAAGCGCCGCCTCGGCCGCTTCAAGGGCGCCTCGCTTGCCTTCGACGTCGATGCGCGCTGCAGCAAGTTCGCTCTCGATCGCTTGCAGCCGGCCGCGTTCGGCGAGACGGCGCGCCGCGCCGGTCGGCGCATGCGCGGCCGCGGCAAAACCGTCCCACCGCCACAGATCGCCTTCACGCGAAACCAGCCGCTGGCCGGGCTTGAGCAAGTTGGCGAGCTTTGCACCCTCGTTGCGGTCCACCACGCCGATCTGGGCGAGGCGGCGAGCGAGCTCGGCGGGCGCTTTGACATATTTGGACAAGGCCACCGCATCCGCCGGCAATGCCGGATCGGTCGATTCGGCGGCGGCACCGGCCCAATGCATCGGCGCGGACGAGCCAACCGGGGCGTCGAGATCGTCGCCGAGCGCGGCACCGAGCGCTTTCTCGTAGCTCTCGGCGACCGTGATCGCGTCCATGACCGGCGGCCACAGATTCTTGTTCTCGACCGCGAGGAGCTTGCGGATGGTCTTAGCTTCGGTTTCGAGCCGCTGCACGGTGCGCTCGGCGGCGGTGAGGGGGTCGCGCGCGGCATCGACGTCTTCTCTCGCCTGCCGGTGCGCCGCTTCGGCGCGTTGTGTCGCCGCTTCGGCTTCGGCGAGCGCCGACTGGGCGCCCGACACGCCGCTCATCAGCGTCGAGAGATCGGGTGCATCGGTGCCGCTCTCGGCGAGCCCGGCATCGATTTCGCCAAGCTCCGCCGCAAGGCGGCCGGCGCGTTGCTCGTGCTCGCGCAAGGCGGCCTGGAGCTGATTGCGGCGCGCGGTCAGATCGGCGAGCGCGCCTGTGAGTTCGGCGAAGGATTTTTCCGATTGCGTCAGCGAGGATTCCGCCGCACCGACCTGGACATTGGCGCCGTTGAGCCGCGCGTCGGTTTCGTGCGCCACATCGCGAAGGTTCTTCTCTTCGGCATCGAGGCGGCCGAGCGCTGCCTCGGCATCGGCGGCGAGCGCTCGTTCGCGCGCCAAATCGGCGGCGAACTGCTCGATGCGGCGATCGAGTTCGGCGATCCGTTCCTTGGCGCGCGCTTCCTCGCGTTCGAGGGTTTCGCGCGCGATGATGAGCCGCTGCAGCGCGGCTGCGGCCTTCGCTTCGGTCTCGCGGAGCGCGGGCAGAGCGGCCGCGGCTTTCGCCTGCCGGGTCGACGCTTGAGCCTGCTCGCCGGTTCGCGCCGCGACGACGCGGACAGCCTCGTCCTTGCCGCGCCGGGTATCCTCAACCTCGCTGCTGGCGCCGATCCAGCGCAAATGAAACAATAAAGCCTCGGTGCGCCGCACTTGCGAGGAAATATTGCGGTAGCGGACCGCCTGGCGCGCCTGGCTCTTGAGCGCGGCCATCTGGCCGGCAAGCTGGCCGATGACATCGTCAACCCGCGCCAGATTTTGCTCGGCGGCTTTGAGGCGCAATTCCGCCTCGTGGCGGCGCGCATGCAGGCCGGAAATTCCGGCGGCCTCTTCCAGAACGCGCCGGCGTTGATCCGGACGGGCCTGAATGATCTCGCCGATCCGGCCCTGATGAACGAGCGCCGGCGAACGCGATCCGGTCGACGCGTCGGCAAACAGCATGGCGACGTCGCGGGCGCGCACTTCGCGGCCATTGACGCGGAAGGTCGAGCCGTGTTCGCGCATGATCCGGCGGGAGACTTCCAGCGTCTCGAAATCGTTGAAGGAGGCGGGCGCGTTGCGGTCGGCATTGTCGACCAGCACCGAAACTTCGGCATGGTTACGCGACGGTCGCTCCGAATTACCCGAGAAGATGACGTCATCCATCTCCGCGGCGCGCATGGCCTTGTAGGAGGCCTCGCCCATGACCCAGCGCACCGCCTCGACGAGGTTCGACTTGCCGCAGCCGTTCGGGCCGACGACCCCGGTCAGGCCGGGTTCGATGGCAAAATCGGTCGGTTCGACAAAGGATTTGAAGCCGATCAGGCGCAGCCGTGTGAGCTTCATTCTTTTATTACGTCCCTTTCCCCTAGGCGTCCCCTAATGTCCCGATTCCGAAGTTCGCACGCTTTACCGGCACGCTCTCATGCGAACTTCGGAATCAGAAGGGACACTAGCAATATATGATTCTAGTGCGGGTTTTGGATTTGAAGTTCCTATGAGAGCTTCCAACTGAACTGTAGGAACTTCAAATCCACCGCACTAGCCGGCGCGGCGAATCCCCCAAGGTTCACGCCACGGGCGGAAACGCCGGGCGCGGGACGGTGCCACATCGGCGCGGAGAATGAATCGTCGCGACTCCGAGCGCAACCTGGGCCGGCAAATTATCCAAAACTTCGCGTGAGTGGAGCTCGTTTTGCCGCCGAACAGGCCTCGGGCCTCGATCCCGGCGGAGGCAAAAAACCGTTACCCTGCCTTGAGATAGGGGTCGATCTCTTGGGCCATCTGGTCGATCGAAACATCGCCGACCAGCTTCTTGCCATTGACGAAAAAAGTCGGCGTCGAATTGACGCCGAGCTTCTGCGCGGCGTGGTCGCGGACCGTCTGGATGCCATCGAGGAGCTTTTGATTCGCCAGACATTCATTGAATTCGCTCTCGCCTATGCCGAACTGCTTGGCGATCTCCTTCAAAGGCGGCAACGGCTCCTTGACGATCCATTCGGGCTGCTTGGCGAACAGGGTCTCCACGATCGGCATGTATTTATCCTTGCCGCCGCAGCGCGCCAGCATGAATCCCGCGGCCGAGAGCGCATCGAGCGGGAATGCACGCAAGGTGTAACGCACCTTGCCGGTGTCGATGTAGCGCTTTTGCAGCTCGGGAAACGTGGTCTCGGAAAAATGCGCGCAATGTGGGCAGGTCATCGAGGCATATTCGATGACGGTCACCGGCGCCTTGTCGGACCCGATCATGATGTCGCCGTCCGGCCCGGCATCGGCGAGATCGGCCGGTGAGGGAGTGTCATCGGCCCAGGCCGCGCGTGCCAGCGAAGGCAAAATGGCGCTGGTAAAGGCAAATGGCGCAGCAGACTTAAGAAATTGACGGCGATTGAACGACAAAGCTATCTCCGGATTTGGCGAAGGCGGCGTTTTGCAGCAGCAATGTGGCATTAGCGCGCCACCACGCCAAGGGCAGCCAAGCGCTGCAAAGGAAGGGGCGGCAAAGCGCGGCAATCGCGCCGTTCACATGCGCGCTAATGCCGGTCGGCGCGGCTGACGGCGGCGCCGAGCCGCGCCAGCGCCTCCTTTAACTCCTGGTCTTTGATGTCGGAAAGGTTTTCGGCGATCGGCGCGGTGGCGGCCGGGTCCATCGTGCGCGCCGCGCGCGTTTGCCGCCGCCGCAGCGGCGCCTGGCGTAAAGCCAGCCGGCCGACCGCGCGCCAGCCGAGAAAGCGGTTCACCCGCTCACAGATCAGCGCGGCGAGGTGCTGAATTTCGATTGCGGCGGGGCCTTCGACACGCAGCACCAACGTTCCGGCTTCACTGTCTTCGCCGTCAGTCCGGCGCGGCCACTGCAGCTTGATCGGCTCGCTGTGGGCCGCGATCTCGTGGCCGACGATATCGTCCCAGCGGGTGACCAATTCGGCGGAGGCGAAACCCTGCCGCGCGAAGGCGTCGCCGACGAGCTTGTTGAGAAGCTCGCGCAACGGACGGGCGAACGGACGCGAGGGCTTGTTCATGGCGCGACGCTCCGCCATTGATCGGGCGATGACAACGCTAGCAGCCAACACGCGCAGAAAAAAGGCGCGCCGAAAGAAGTCTCCGGCTTCCAGCCCGATTGAGCAGCGGGGACAACCGCATGTAGCGCCAATGGTGCCGCACGCCGCCGACCTACTCGCCTGGTACGACCGGCACCGGCGCGCACTGCCGTGGCGGGCACGGCCCGGCGAGCGCAGCGATCCCTATCGCGTCTGGTTGTCCGAAACTATGCTGCAGCAGACCACGGTCAAGGCGGTCGCGCCCTATTACGCCCGCTTTTTGGCGCGGTGGCCCGATCTCGATGCGCTCGCGGCGGCGTCACTCGACGAGGTCCTCGCGGCCTGGGCAGGGCTCGGCTATTACGCCCGGGCCCGCAACATGCATGCCTGCGCGCGCGCATTGGTTGAACACTACGGCGGCCAATTCCCCGCGCGCGAGAGCGCTTTACGCGAACTGCCCGGCATCGGCGCCTATACCGCGGCGGCTATCGCTGCAATCGCCTTCGACCAGGCCGCTACCCCGGTCGATGGCAACATCGAGCGCGTCATCGCGCGGCTCTATGCGCTGGCGACGCTGTTGCCCGCCGGCAAAGCCGAGATCGCGCGGCATGCGCGGGCCATGACGCCTGCCAAGCGCGCCGGCGATTTTGCCCAAGCGCTGATGGATCTCGGCGCCACGATCTGCACGCCGAAGAAACCGGCCTGCGCACTGTGCCCATGGCATGCCCCATGCGTCGCGCATGCGCGCGGCGAGGCCGAACTGTTTCCACACCGCGCACCGAAACGTGAAGCTAAGCTGCGCCGCGGCGCCGCCTTTGTCGCGCGGCGCGCCGATGATTGCGTGCTGTTGCGCACCCGGCCGGCGCGCGGACTTTTGGGCGGCATGGCCGAGGTGCCGACCACCGCCTGGGCGGCGGATTTTGACGACAGCAAAGCGCTTGCCGAAGCGCCGCGGTTTTATTTCCCTTTCCCCGGCGGGGAGAGGTCGGCTTCCGCCGACGCAGTTGGAGGAAGCCGGGTGAGGGGGAACCGACAGCCAAATTCTTCTCGCTCGACACCCCCTCACCCCAACCCTCTCCCCAACGGGGAGAGGGAGGTTTTGTGGCAACGTCTTCCAGGTGTGGTCCGCCACGTCTTCACCCATTTTCCGCTCGAACTCACGGTGTACCGGGGCGAGCTTCCGCGCCAAGCCGCAGCGCCGGCTGGAGCGCGCTGGATTGCAGTCGCGCAGCTTGGCAATGAAGCGTTACCGAGCCTCATGCGCAAAGTCGTGGCGTACGGATTGGGACGGTAGCGTCCGTTAGGCCATTTCGGCGCGCACTTGCGCCCGCAATACGTCGATCAGAGTGAGACCCCGTGGCGTTTCCACGTGCCAATAGGTCCAGCCGTTGCACGCTTCGAGGCCCTGCGCCAGCGCGCCGATCCGGTGAATCGAACCGACCGTTTCGCCGAATGTCAGCGCACCGTCGGCGCGAACCAAGGCGCGATGCCGCCGCTTGGCGTCGACGAGGCTCGCGCCGGGCGATACCAAACCGCGCTCGACAAGGGCCGCGAACGGCACGCGCGGCGCTTCGCGTGCGGTCATGAAAGAGGCCAGCGCCGGCTGCGCCAGGGGCTCGACCGCATCGATGCGCTTCCGCGCCGCGGCCGCATAGTCGGCGTCCCGCTCGATGCCGATGAAGCGGCGGCGCAGGCGGTGGGCGACGGCGCCGGTGGTGCCGCTGCCGCAAAACGGATCGAGCACCAGATCGTCCGGGCGCGAGGCGGATAGCAGCACGCGCGCCAAGAGCGCTTCCGGTTTCTGCGTCGGATGCAGCTTCTTGCCGTCGCGGCCTTTGAGCCGCTCGTCGCCGGTGCACAGCGGAATGAACCAATCCGAGCGTACCTGAATGTCGTCGTTGCCGGCCTTGAGCGCCTCGTAATTGAACGTGTAGTTGCGATTGGTTGACTCGCGCGCGGCCCAGATCAGCGTCTCATGCGCATTGGTGAAGCGGCGGCCGCGGAAATTCGGCATCGGATTGGATTTGCGCCAGACGATGTCGTTAAGGATCCAGAACCCGAGGTCCTGGAGCAGCGTGCCGACACGAAAGATGTTGTGATATGAGCCGATCACCCACAGCGTGGCATTCGGCTTCATCACGCGGCGGCAGGCAAGGAGCCAGGCGCGGGTGAAATCGTCGTAAGCTTCAAAGCTTGCGAACTTGTCCCAGGCATCGTCGACGGCATCGACGCGGGAATCATCCGGCCGTTTGAGGTCGCCCTGCAGCTGCAGGTTATAGGGCGGATCGGCAAAGACGAGATCGACGCAAGCCGCGGGAAGCTTTTCCAGTGCGGCCACGCAATCGCCGACCACAACGCGCGCGGACGCAGCGGATTCAAAACTGACGCGGGGCGTCCTGACGGACGCCCCGCGACGCGACACAACCATGACTCAGAACTCTGACTCTGGCGACGCGGTCGGCGACGCGGGACCTACAAACCGACGGCCGCGATAATGCCGGCGCAAGGTAAAAAACGGCTTAATCTGGCAAAGCGTGCGCTAGGCAATAAATGCCGGGAAACGCTTTGTTAATCGGCGCGAAAGGTGCTCTAATCAGGACCGCAAACATGTGGGACCATGGATGCCAGGGATCGATGAATCGAAACAATTCGTGCCGCTGAAATTCGCAGTACTGACGATCTCCGACACGCGCTCGCTCAAGGACGACAAATCGGGCGCGCTGCTGGTGCAGCGCATCGGCTCTGCCGGCCATTTCGTCTCCGAGCGCAGTCTCGTGCCCGACGACGTCGAGGCGATCCGCGCCCGGGTCAAGGTCTGGATCGCCGATCCGATGATCGACGTCATCATCACCACCGGCGGCACCGGGTTCACCGGCCGCGACGTCACGCCGGAAGCGATCGAGCCGCTGTTCGAAAAAAAGATGGAAGCGTTCTCGGCGCTGTTTCTGATCGTCAGTTTTCCGAAGATCGGCACTTCGGCGGTTCAGTCGCGCGCCACCGCCGGCGTCGCCGGCTCGACTTACATTTTCTGCCTGCCCGGCTCGCCCGGCGCCTGTAAGGACGCCTGGGACGAAATTTTGGTGCACCAGCTCGATTACCGGCACGGCCCGTGCAACTTCGTGGAAATCATGCCGCGGCTCGACGAGCATCTGCGGCGCGAAAAGGCTAAGGGCGCGACGATGTAGGCTGCGGTCGTCATTTCGGGGCTGGCCGAAGGCCGGAGGCCCGGAATCCATAAACGCACGTAGGGAGGTTCTCGAAAGCCCAATACGTTCTGGGCCTCCGGGCTTATGGATTCCGGGTCCCTCGCTCCGCTCGGTCCCGGAATGACGGCCCACTACAACTCCAAATCCCAGTGCTCGCTCACCACCGGCTGGCCCCAGCTCTGGTGCTCCTCGCTGCGCATCAGCTTGAAACCGGCGCCTTGATAGATGTGCCGCGCCGCGGTCAGCACGCTGTGAGTCCACAATGTAATCTTGCGGTAGCCAGCGCCACGGGCGAAGCGAACTGCTTCGTCGGTCAGCCGCGCGCCGATGCCAAGCCCGCGCGCTTTGGGCTCGACCAAAAGGAGCCGCAAGCGCGCAACGCCGTCGCCGTCATTGACCAGCATCACCGTGCCGACATTTTCGCCGTCGCTCTCGGCGATCCAGCAGCGCTCGCGGCTGGCGTCGTATTTGTTGACGAAATCGGCGACGATTTGCGCGCACACGCCCTCGAACGGTTCGCGCCAGAGGTATTCCTGCGCGTAGAGCTCGGCGTGGCGCTTGACGATCCAGCCAAAATCGCCCGGCCGGGGAGGGCGCAGAATGTAATTTCGCTGCGGTGCCGCTTCCGCTGCAGGCGCGCCACCGAGCAATCCCTCGATCGCGGTCATCGCGGCGATCAATCGGGCGCGATCTGCCGGCTCAAGTTTCGCCAGCATGGCGGCGGTGTCGCGCTGCGAGCGCGCATCAAGTGGCGTGAAGGATTTTTGGCCGCGCGCGGTGAGCGTCAGGTGGCTTTGCCGCGCATCCTTTGACGACGGCTGCCGCCGGATCAATCCACGCCTCTCGAAGTTGCGCAGCACACGGCTGAGATAACCGGCATCGAGATCGAGGCTGCGCGCGATATCGCTCGCGGTCGGCGCCCGGCGGCTGGCGACCTCGTAGAGGACGCGCGCTTCGCCGAGCGAGTAAGGGCTGTCGAGAAAGGTCTTCCGCAGCACCCCGATCTGTCGCGTGTAATAGCGATTGAAGCGGCGCACCGCGGCGATCTGCTGCTCGGCGTTTTTCGCTGTCGCGATCGTCATGGCTTAGAGCGTCGGCCAGATACTTGACTTAGTCAAGTATCTGGCTCTTTCGGCGATCACTCGCCGCCATCCACAGGGGCAAATTGCAGGCTCACCGATCACGAATAATTGTTCTTGTTTTGTTCTAATCCGCGCGTTAGTTTTGTGCTTGGAGCTGTAACGATGAGTCGTTCATCCGCGTTGAAACGCCCGCCGGCAGAGCTGCCCTCCACGCCGGCGGGCGAGATGGGCACCGCCGTCGATCGCGAGCGCCGGCGCGGCCGCGGCACGGCGTCGAACGCGGCTGGCCGATACGAACCGCTGGCACCGGTCGCCTTTGACGACGGTTGGCAAGGCCTCGAACAGCTGCCGCCGTTCAAGACGACCGTGACGGTCGATGCCACCCGCAAGATCATCACCCACAACAATTCGCCCGACATCTCTTTCGATCGCTCGATCAATCCGTATCGGGGCTGCGAGCACGGCTGCGTCTATTGTTTCGCGCGGCCGACGCATGCCTATCTCGGCCTCTCCCCCGGGCTTGATTTCGAATCCAAATTGTTCATGAAGCCAAATGCGGCCGAACTTCTGGAGCGGGAATTGTCGGCGCCCGGCTATTCGCCGAAGACGATCGCGATCGGCACCAATACCGATCCTTATCAGCCGATCGAGCGGCGCTATCAGATCATGCGCCGCATCCTCGAAGTTCTCGATCGCGCCGGCCACCCGGTCGGCATCGTCACCAAATCGGCCCTGGTGCTGCGCGATCTCGACATCCTCACGCGCATGGCCAAGCGCGATTTAGTCAAGGTTGCGATTTCGGTCACCACGCTCGATCCGAAACTGGCGCGCCTGATGGAGCCGCGCGCCTCGACGCCGCCGCGCCGGCTCGGCGCGTTGCGCGAATTGGTCAAAGCCGGCGTGCCGGCCTCGGCCTTGGTCGCACCGGTTATTCCCGCGATCAACGATGCCGAGATCGAGCGCATTCTGGAAGCGATCGCGGAGACCGGCGTGCGCCACGCCGGCTACGTGCTGTTGCGGCTGCCACTGGAACTGAAGGATTTGTTCCGCGAATGGCTGATCGAGAATTTTCCCGACCGCTATCGCCACGTCATCAATCTCATCCGCGAAACCCACGGCGGCAAGGATTACGATTCGACCTTCGGCAAGCGCATGACCGGATCCGGTCCGATCGCCTGGATGATCGGTCGGCGTTTTGAAGTGGCTTGCGAGCGTCTCGGTTTCAATTTGACCAGCGTGAAAACCACCACTGAACATTTTAAACCGCCGCGACCGTCCGCCGAGCAGCTCGATCTGTTTTAGCGGTGGAAACGAAGCCGCCGCGATCGATCTAGCCGCGAATCCCGCATTGCGCGCCGTCGCCGCGCATGCTCATCATGGCCGGCATGAATCGCTCAGCACCCGCGCGCAGGCAAATTCGCAGCAAGCAAACCGCCAATACCGCAGCCGCGGGCAAAGACGCCGCGCCGCGCCTGCCACTGGGCGAAGAGATAATTACCCGGCCGACCTTCCGCCGCGAACGCGCAGCGCTCAAGCGCGGCGTTTGGCCGATCGCCGGATGCGACGAAGCGGGGCGGGGGCCGCTCGCCGGCCCTGTGGTCGCCGCCGCCGTCATTCTCGATCCCGACAACATTCCGCGCGGTCTCGATGATTCCAAACGGCTGACGCCGGAACGCCGCGCCGTGCTCTACGAGCGCATATGCGCGCGCGCCCAGGTCGCGGTGGCGCTGGCGCCACCGGCCCGTATCGACCGCGACAATATTCTGCGCGCGTCATTGTGGGCGCTGGCGCGAGCGGTGGCGGCGTTGCCGGTGAAGCCTGCGCTCGTTTTTGTCGACGGCCGCGACCGCATCGATGCCGGCTGCGATTGTCAGGCCGTTATCGGCGGCGATGGTCTCGTCGCCTCGGTCGCCGCCGCCTCGATCGTCGCTAAGGTCACGCGCGACCGGCTGATGGCCTGCCTCGGCGCCGCGCATCCGGGCTACGGTTTCGAACGGCACATGGGCTACAGCGTGCCCGAACATTTCGAAGCGCTGGACCGGCTCGGTCCAACGATCCACCATCGCCGCTCGTTTTCGCCGGTGGCAATCGCGCTCGGCGAACTGGGCCTTGGCAATTTGGGCGCTGACGCCGACGATGTCATCGCCGGCGTCTTGCCGCTATAGTCCGGTGCGATCGGGTTCTCTGCGATGTTTTTCGTACCGCTTTATCTCGAACTCTTGCGCTCACGGCCGCAGCTGCTGTTCTGGTTTGCCGCGCTGACGCAAGCCTTCATTTGGCTTGTGGTCCCGGCACTGTTCTATTTCGCGCCGCCGGGCGATCTCGCCCAACTTCTCGCCATCGGCCATGAATTCCGGCTCGCCAGCGGCGTTGGTCCGCCGCTCGCTTATTGGCTCGGCGAAATCGCGTTTCGCATCGCCGGATTGTTCGGCGTTTACCTCTTGTCGCAGATCTGCGTGGTTGTCACCTATTGGTGCGTGTTCGCGCTCGGCCGCGCACTACTCGGGCCGGCGCATGCGGCGATCGCCGTGCTCCTGATGATCGGCATCGCGCTCTTGACGGTGCCAACGCCCGACTTTGGGCCGGCGATCCTGGCGATGGCGCTCTGGGCGGTGACGCTCTTGCATTACTGGCAAGCGGTCGTGCAGGGAAATAAACGCTCCTGGTATGTCGCGGGTGGCGCGGCGGCGCTCATTCTTCTGACCACCGACGCGGCACCGATTCTGTTGGGCACGCTCGTCGCCTTCACCCTGCTGACCGAGCGCGGACGCGCCGCGCTGCAATCGACCGAGCCATGGATCGTTGCCGTCGGGCTCACTTTCTTTTTGTTTTTGAATCTGTTGTGGCTTGAGGGAATCGCCGACGGCCTCGTTCCGATTCTGCAAACATTGCGGCGCGCCGCGACTGCAGGCGACAATACAGTGGCTTGGCTGCGGATCCTGATCGCGCTTGCGCTCGCCCATGCCGGGCTCGTAATCCTGGTCGTGCTCGCGGTAGGGTGGCCGCGAAGCCGCGCGACGCCAGCGCCGCCGTTACAGCGTCAGCCGGTGGATGCGTTTGCTGGAACTTTCGTCAAAGTCTTGGCGGTCGTTCCGGCGCTGCTCGCCACCGTCATCGCGGTCATGATTGGACGTTCGACGCCGATCGGCGGCGCGGCGCCGCTCGTCGTGCTCTCTGGGCTTGCCGTCGTGATGGCCGCGGGCGACAGCATTGCGCTCTATCACCAGCGCGTGCTCGGCTTCGCCTGGACCGGATTGCTGCTCGTGCCGGCGCTTTTCGTGCCGCTGTTAATCTTCCTGTTGCCCTGGGCGGCGGCAACGGATCTGAAAGTCGCGCAGCCGGCGCGCGCGATGGGCCAGTTCTTCGCTGAAAGCTTCGAGCGCCGCACCGGCCAGCCGCTGGCAATCGTTACCGGCGATCCGCGCACCGCGGCGCTGATCGCGCTTGCCGCGCCGAGCCGGCCCAGCGTCCTTTTCGATGCCGCGCCGGAGCGTTCGCCCTGGGTGACGGCGGACGACATCCGTAATAAAGGCGCCATCGTGGTCTGGCTCGCTGCCGACACCACGCCGACGCCGCCGCCAGACATCAAAGCCTATTTCCCGGATCTCGTGCCCGAAGTGCCGCGCACCTTCGACCGTCCGGTGCAAGGACGCATGGCGGCGTTGCGGATCGGATGGGCGGTGATCAGGCCAGGCAGCGTGGCCGCGGCGCCCGCTCCAACGACTGCCGCAGCCGCATCGCGCTAGCGCATGATCCCGACGAAGCCTGCCCCGGACTTGATCCGGGGTCGATACCGGTTTCTCGCCTGCACGAAGTCGATCGCTTCTCGTTTCGTTTAATGCTTCAGCGGGCGAAGGCAGGTCGGAAAAGGTTGGAAAAGTTCATCCACAAATAAAAACTCAAGCGAGACCGCGCGTCGCAAATCTTTTGTAGTATACGGGTTCCAGGGCAAGGGGCACCATGGAGCAAACAACCGCCGGCAATCCGAAAAGTTCGGCGCCGCTGCTCGAACGCGTATTCGGCCTGGCCAAGGCCGGCACCGATCCACGCACCGAATTCGTCGCCGGACTGACCACTTTCCTGACGATGGTCTACATCGTCTTCGTCAATCCGCAGATTCTCGGCAATACCGGAATGGACAAGGGCGCGGTGTTCGTCGCCATCTGTATTGTCGCAGCCGTGTCGACGCTGGTGATGGCGTTATACGCCAATTATCCGATCGCGCTCGCGCCCGGTATGGGGCTCAACGCGTTCTTCGCCTTCACCGTCGTTTTGACGATGAAATATTCCTGGCAGCAGGCACTTGCCGCGGTGCTCTGCTCGGGCGTGATCTTCTTTTTCATCTCGATTTTCCGCATTCGCGAATACATCATCAATGCGATCCCGCGGAACCTGAAACTGGCGATATCGGCCGGCGTCGGACTGTTCCTCGGCATCATTGCGCTCGAAGAAGCAAAGATCGTTGTCGCGAGCCCGGCGACGCTCGTGACGCTCGGCGATCTGCGCAATCCGCCGGCGGTGCTTTGCCTGTTTGGTCTTGTGCTGATTGCGGCGCTGAACTGCCGCCGCATCGCCGGCGGCACGCTGATCGGTATCCTCGCCGTCACGGCAATCGGCATTCCCTTGGGGCTTGCCACCTATGGCGGTGTGGTGTCGGCGCCACCGTCGCTGAGCCCGACCTTGCTGCAGCTTGATTTCTCGCGCCTGCACGAGCCGTCGTTCCTGATTGTCATTTTCAGCTTCCTTTTCGTCGATGTATTCGACAATGCCGGCACGTTGATCGGCGTGACGCACCAGGCCGGCCTGGCCGATGCCGCCGGCAATCTGCCGCGGATGAAACAGGCGCTGGTCGCCGACAGCTTCGCCGCGATATTCGGCTCGCTGATCGGCACCTCGACCACCACTAGCTATATCGAGAGCGCCGCCGGCGTCGCCGCCGGCGGGCGCACGGGGCTGACCGCGGTTATTGTCGCGCTGCTCTTTGTGGCGGCGCTGTTTTTCGCCCCGCTCGCCGGAATGGTGCCGGCCTACGCGTCCTCGGCGGCGCTGCTTTACGTCGCCTGCGTGATGGCGCGCGGATTGGCGGAGATGGATTGGGACGACATTACCGAAACCGCGCCGGCGGTGGTTGCGGCCGTGACCATGCCGCTCACTTATTCGATCGCGACTGGCATCGGGCTTGGCTTGGCTTCATCACTTATGCGCTCATCAAGCTCATTGCCGGCCGCTTCGCCGATGCCAAGCCGGCGGTGCTGGTGCTGGCGCTTATCTTCGCGGTGAAATTCGCGCTGGGATAGAGCTCAACCCGCAAGCGCTTTCTTGAGCGCCAGAAAATCGCGCCAGGCAAAACGCTTCTGTAAGGGGCTGCGTAAGAGAAAGGCCGGGTGAAACGTCGCAAGCGCGCGGATTTCGCGCCGCCCCGTGTCGTAGGGAAGCCAGCGTCCGCGCGAACGCGTAATCCCGTCCTTGATGCCAAGCAGCGTCTGCATCGCCGGCCCGCCGAGGCAGACCAAAAAATCCGGATCGGCGAGTTCGATCTGGCGGCGGATGAACGGCAGGCAGATGGCGGTTTCCTGTGGGGTGGGCGTGCGGTTGCCGGGCGGCCGCCATGGCACGACATTGGCGATGTAGCAAGAAGTGCGGTCGAGACCGATCGCCGCCATCATGCGGTCGAGCAATTTGCCGGAACGTCCGACGAACGGCCGGCCGACAATATCTTCGTCGTAGCCCGGCGCCTCGCCGACGAACATGACGCGGCTTTGCGGATTGCCGTCGGCAAAAACGAGTTGCGTCGCGGTCGCGCGCAGCGCGCAGCCTTCGAAATCGGCAAGGAGCGCCCGCAAGTCGTCAAGCGTCGTTGCGTTCTTTGCCGCTTCGCGGGCCACCATCACTGCGGCGTCGGGCGAGGCCGGAGCGGCGCCTAGTTGCGGCCTTTGCTGCGCGGCTTGTGAGCCAGCGATCGGCAACGGCGATTCGCTACGGACCCGCCTTGCCGTTTTGTCTTCCGCGGCTGATGAAAAAGCCGCGCCGAGCCGCTGCGGGGCGATATCGTCGGCCATGCGGTTGACCGGCTCCTCGCCAAGAAGCGCATCGACCCCGGCATCGAGGTAAAACGCGATCAGTTCGCACGCGGCTTTGGGTCGGGAAATCATGCGGCAAGCTCAAGAAGCGATCGTCGCCGGGCCGGCTTTGCAGGCGCGCAGCGATTGTCAGCGCGCGAGATTCGTGAACAATCGGCCATCGGCGTACCGGACTTAAAGTATAGGCCGATAAGTTAGGCGCAAAGTTAGACTCATGAATACATCGGACCTTCCGCCGCGTGAAGCGATGGAGTTTGACGTCGTGATCGTCGGGGCGGGGCCGGCCGGGCTTGCCGCCGCGATCCGGCTCAAACAGTTGGCGCCGGAAAAGTCCGTCGTCGTCGTGGAGAAAGGATCCGAAGTCGGCGCGCACATCCTCTCCGGCGCGGTCATCGATCCGATCGGGCTCGACCGGCTCATCCCGGAATGGCGCGGCGAGGATACGCCGATCAAAACCGCGGTGACCTCCGACCGGTTCTATGTCCTTGGCGTCTCCGGCGCGCTGCGGCTGCCGATGTCGCTGATGCCGCCGCTGATGAGCAATCATGGCAACTTCATCGTCTCGCTGGGCGAGGTCTGCCGTTATTTGGCGCGCAAGGCGGAGGCGCTCGGCGTCGAGATCTATCCCGGCTTCGCCGCCACCGAGACTTTATTTGAAAACGGCGCGGTCGCCGGCATTGCCACCGGCGACATGGGCCTCGCCAAGGACGGCCATCACAAATCCGGATTTGCTCGCGGCATGGCGCTGCGCGGCAAATACACGCTGTTCGCCGAAGGCGCGCGCGGCAGCCTGTCCAAAGTGCTGATCGAGCATTTCGGGCTGCGGGCCGATCGCCAACCGCAGAAATTCGGCATCGGTCTCAAGGAGCTTTGGCAGGTTGCGCCTGACAAACACAAAAGCGGACTTGCGCAACATACGCTCGGCTGGCCACTCGATAACCGCACCGGCGGCGGCTCGTTCATCTATCATTTCGGCGACAATTTGGTTGCGGTCGGCTTTGTCGTCCATCTGAACTATCGCAACCCCTATCTGTCGCCATTCGAGGAATTTCAGCGCTTCAAAACGCATCCGCTGATCAGAGATACATTCGCCGGCGGAAAACGAATTTGCTACGGCGCGCGCGCCATCACCGAGGGCGGCTGGCAATCGGTGCCGAAGCTCGCTTTTCCCGGCGGCGCGCTGATTGGCTGTGCGGCGGGCTTCGTCAATGTCCCGCGCATCAAAGGCACCCATAACGCCATGCTGTCCGGGATGCTGGCGGCCGAACATGTCGCCGCGGCGCTGGCGGACGGCCGTGCCAATGTCGAGCTTTCGGGCTACGAGGAGGCCTGGCGCGCCTCGCCGATCGGCCGCGATCTCTGGCGGGTGCGCAACGCCAAACCGTTATGGTCGAAGCTGGGGACGCTTGCCGGCGTCGCGCTCGGCGGGCTCGATATGTGGACCAGCACGCTCGGCTTCTCGGTGCTCGGCACGCTCAAGCATGGCAAGCCGGATTTTGAAACGCTGCAACCCGCGGCGAAATGCCGGCCGATTGCCTATCCCAAGCCCGACGGGCGGCTCACATTCGATCGGCTGTCCTCGGTCTATCTGTCCAACACCAATCACGAGGAAGACCAGCCGGTCCACCTCTTGGTGCGCGACAATGCCTTGCAGACATCGTCCGAGCACGATGTCTATGCCGGACCGTCGGCGCGTTACTGCCCGGCCGCCGTTTATGAATGGGTCGAGGAAGCCGGCCAACCGCGCTTTGTGATCAACGCGCAGAACTGCGTCCACTGCAAAACCTGCGATATCAAAGATCCCAACCAGAACATCACCTGGGTGCCGCCCGAAGGCGGCGGCGGCCCGAATTATCCGAATATGTGATTTGTGACGCGGCACCGGCTGCGATGGCGCAGCTCAGCGGAGATTTTGCCCGTTGTCACGGAACGCCGCTCCCGCTCGGTGGCAACGGATCACCATTGCAATCGCCGCACGCGCTCGCCCCGATTTTGCCGCCGTTAGGGCCTACCCCAGCCGTCCGGGCGCGAGAATAACCTCGGCGCTGCCGGGCTTGCGTGCTTGCGGGGTTGCGGCAAAAAGTACATTCTCGCGGCGACCGAGCATAGCAGGCGCGCCGATTCCCGTTCCGCCGGTCCAGTTTTGCCTATGGAGATGTCGTGATTCACTCGCTGCTGCCTCGGCATGCCGCCATTCTCGGCATTGCCCTCGCTTTGAGCTTTCCGTCCCTTGCCGCGCCGGTGCCGGCGCAAGAACAGCTTTCGCCCGAAAACGCAGCCGGCAGCTATTTGGCCGCCCGCCACGCCGGCGCTGAACGGGACTCTGCCCGCGCCGCGGCCTTTTACCGCGACGTGCTCAAGCTAGATCCGCGTAATCCCGACCTGCTCAGCCGCACGTTCCTCTCGGTGCTGACGGAGGGCAATGTCGATGAGGCGAGCAAGCTCGGCGAGCGCTTGCTCAGCATGGATCGCAACGACCGCATTTCGCGACTGGTGGTAGGCGTGCGCGATCTCAAACAGAAACGCTATGCCTCGGCGCGGCAAAATCTCGCGCAGTCGGTCCGCGGTCCGGTCACCGACCTCACGGCGGCCTTGTTGACGGCCTGGGCGCAAGCCGGCGCCGGCGACAACCGCGCCGCAGTCGAGACGCTGGACAAGCTGTCCGGCCCGGACTGGTACGGCATCTTCAAGGATCTCCATGCCGGGCTGATCCTTGATATGGCCAACGACAAGAAGGGCGCGGGTAAGCGTCTTGCCAGCGCGTACAAGGCCGATTCGCAGGCCCTGCGCACCGTGCAGGCCTACGGCCGTTATCTGTCGCGCAACGGCAACAAGGACGACGCGCTCAAAATTTACAGCGATTTCGCCAAGCTGCTTCCCGATCATCCGGTCATCAACCAGGAGATCCGGGACATCTCGGCCGGCGCCAAATTGCCGCCTTTGGTCGAGTCGCCGCAGGCCGGCGGCGCCGAAGCGCTTTATGGCCTCGGCGCTTCGATCGGCCGCCGCGGCGGCGAAGATCTGGCGCTGATTTATCTGCAGCTGGCGCTTTACCTGGAACCGACGCACCCGATGGCGCTGCTCTCGCTCGGCGATCTTTACGAGCAGCTGAAAAAGCCGGACCTCGCGATCAAGGCCTATGAGCGGATTCCGGCGAATTCGGTGCTCGCGCGCAACGCCCAGATTCAAATGGCGGTAGATCTCGACGCGCTCGAGCGCACCGACGAAGCCAAGAAGCTTCTCGAGCGCGTCATCGCCGAACATCCCAACGACATCGAAGCCATCGTCGAACTCGGCAATATTCAGCGCGCCCGCAAGGATTTCGCCGACTGCGGCGAAACCTACGGCAAGGCGATCGACAACGTGCCGAACCCGGAGAAGGGCAACTGGGTGATGTTCTACTTCCGCGGCATTTGCTACGAGCGCTCGCATCAATGGCCGGCGGCCGAAGGCGACATGAAAAAGGCGCTCAGCCTCTATCCAGATCAGCCGCTCGTACTCAATTACCTCGGCTATTCGTGGATCGATCAGGGCATTCATCTCGACGAAGGGATGGACATGATCCGCCGCGCCGTCGACCAGCGGCCGGACGACGGTTACATCGTCAACTCGCTCGGCTGGGCCTATTACCGGATCGGCAATTACGACGAAGCGGTGAAAAATCTAGAGCACGCGGTCGAGCTCAAGCCCGAGGATCCGACCATCAACGATCATCTCGGCGACGCCTATTGGCGGGTCGGCCGCACCTTGGAAGCGCATTTCCAATGGTCGCACGCCAAGGATCTCAATCCCGATCCGGAAGAGCTGCCGAAGATCGAGGCCAAGCTCAAAGAAGGCCTGCACGCCGACACGTCGTCTTCGACCTCCGCCGCGGCCGCCGACAAGCCGGCCGATGTCGAGAAGACGAAAAAATCCGACAATGGAGGCTAAGCGGCCTCCTTGCCTTCTGATCTCGTCGAAAGCGCGCAGGCCAAAGTCAATTTGACCCTGCGCGTGCTCGGCCGCCGCGCCGACGGTTATCACGACATCGAAAGTCTGGTGGCATTTGCGGACGGCGGCGATCGGTTGGCGCTGACGCCCGGCGACACGCTGACGGTCACCGTGGGCGGACCGGGCGCGGCGCAGACCGGAGCAGAGGCCGATAATCTCGTGACGAAAGCCGCGCGCGCACTGGCCGCGCGCGTTCCGGGTCTGCGCGCGGGCGCGTTTCGTCTGGAAAAGAACCTGCCGGTCGCGGCCGGACTCGGCGGCGGCTCGGCCGATGCCGCGGCTGCGCTGCGGTTGCTGGCGCAGGCCAATAGGCTTGCTCCCGACGATCCGCGCCTGCGCGATGCCGCGCGCGCGACCGGTGCCGACGTGCCGGTCTGCCTCGATCCACGCCCACGGGTCATGCGCGGCATTGGCGACATCCTTTCCGCGCCGCTGCCGCTGCCGCGCCTGCATGCGCTTCTCGTCAATCCCGGCGTCGCGGTGTCGACCAAGCTGGTATTTTCCGGCTGGAGGCCTCCGGCAAATCCGATCCGAGCTTTGGACACCACCGCCGATTTTGCCGCTTTGCCCAAGATGCAGAACGAGGAGCAACTCCTCGATTGGCTCGCAAGCGAAGCAAACGATTTGGAAACGCCGGCGATCGCGCTTGAGCCGGCGATCGCCGAGGTGCTGGCATCGCTGCGCGCTGCCGCAAGTTGCCGCCTGGCGCGGATGTCGGGCTCGGGCGCCACATGCTTTGCGCTGTTTTCGTCGCTTAAGGAAACTGCATCGGCGGGCAAAAAGCTGCGCGCGCAGTTTCCCGATTGGTGGATAAGCGAGACGGTGCTCGGTTAAGCCTCGGCGCGTACGCTACGGCTTACTCACGCCCGTCCTGCGCCAGGTCGAACGTAAAGACCCCTTCGTGGTTATCGGGCCGCTTCAGCACCTCGGGGTGACGCAGCGTGCGGCGTGCGTCGTGGTAGCCGGCGCGCCAATGCTCCTGCATGCTCAGCCGCGAGAACTCATAGTCCTTGGAATGGCCCTCGTAATTCTTGGCGCGATAAATCAGATGGACGATGTTGTAGACCTTGCGCTCGGCGGCGGCGCCGAGCAGCCGCGCTTCCGGACTGTTCTTAAGCTCCTCAGGCATTTTATCGAGCAGACCCGCAAGCGTGTGGCGAAGCTTTTGAATGTGCTTGAATTGGTCGGTGCCGGCGCGGGTGCGGCTCGAATAACGGATCTCCTTCTCCCGCGTCATGACATCAAAGATGTTGCGGGGAAACTCGCCGCGTGCGCTCCACAGGTCGATCTGGAAGGCGAGCGTGTCACGCCGCGGCTCGGTCTCGACCACCCACTGCAGAGGCGTGTTCGAAACCAGCCCGCCATCCCAGTAATATTCGCCTTCGATTTCGACGGCGGGAAAGCCCGGCGGCAGTGCACCACTCGCCATGATGTGCTCTGGCCGGATCGTATGCGTGTCGTTATCGAAGTAAGCGAAGTTGCCGCTGCTAACGTTCACGGCGCCGACGCTGAAACGTGTCGCGCCGGCGTTGATGCGATCGAAGTCGACCAGGCGCTCCAGGGTCCGCTTCAGCTCGCTCGTGTCGTAGACGCTGGTGGCATCAATTGTTCCGGCTGGCTGAAACCACGGCGGCACTGGGCGAGCCTTGAAAAATCCCCGGGCACCGCTTGCCATCGCTAAGCCCGCGCTCATCTGATTGAGCAGCTGACGCATGGCGTCGCCCCGAGCAAAATCGAGGCATGCGTTGCCGCGCCCGGCCACGGCCCATCGGACGTTACTTGCGTCCAAAATTCTCGCAGCCGATCGACCCGGTCATTCGGCGTATTGCCGGCGATGATGGCGGCGTTGATGGCGCCGATCGACATGCCGGCAACCCAATTCGGATAAATACCGGCCTCGCTCAGCGCCTCATAGACTCCGGCCTGATAGGCGCCAAGCGCGCCGCCGCCTTGTAATGTAACACCAAGGCCACAACTTCAAAGGGAAGGTGTTGTACCGGTTGCACGACACGCGACTGGACCTGAGCGTCCATGACAATCTCCATGTAGAATTGCGGAGTTACTGATTTCCGCCAGCGCTACCGCCACGTGATCAGATCGTTGAGAGCGTAAACGTACGGGGCAACGCAGACGGCGATCCAGACGATCGTACTCCAAAAAACTATCTGGTAGCTCATCTGATCCTCCTCTTGGCTAATCAGTGTGCGAGTGCAGCCTGTTCGCCGAGCTTCACCTTGCGCAGCGTGAGCGCGAGCGGCACGGCGGCTAGCGAAATCAGCGCCAGCGTCCAGAACACGTCGACATAAGCGAGGTAGCTCGCCTGCGCCTGAACCTGCTGGCCGATCCAGGTGAAGGCCTGCTGCTGGGCTTGCGCGAGCGAACTGCCGTGCGCGGTGAAATAGTCCATCAACTGCTTCAACGTGTTCTGATATTGGCTCGTCGATGGGTTTACGAGTTCGACCAGCCGGCTCTGATGAAACTGCTCGCGATGCGCGAGTACATTGTTGGCGAGCGAGATCCCGATCGAGCCGCCGGTGTTGCGCGCGACATTGATGAGGGCCGAGGCCATGTCGGTCTTGTCGGGCGCAATGCCGTCGTAAGAGGTGGCGATAATCGGCAGAAACACCAGCGGCAGTCCGATTCCGATATAGATGCGTGAGGTGGCGAAGAACCAGAAGCCCAGGTCACCGTTGACCTTGGTCATGTCGTACATCGCAAACGCGCAGATCGCCGCGCCGGCCGCAATCAGATAGCGGGGCTGCACCGTGCCGGTAAGGCGGCCGACCAGCGGCATCATGAACACGGTTACGATGCCGCCGGGCGTGAGCACGAGGCCGGCCCAGGTGGCGGTGTAACCGAAATTCTGCTGCACCAGTTGGGGCAGGTATTGCGTGGTGGCGAGCAGGATCGCACCGGCACCCAGCATGACCAGGAAAGACGCACCGAATTGCCGCGTCGCCACCATGCGCACGTCGATCATCGGATTGCGGCGGCTGAGCTCCCACGGGATCATCAGCACGAAGGCCAGCGCGCAAATCGCCATCGCGACGACAATGAAGGTCGAGGCAAACCAGTCGTCCTCGAGGCCGCGGTCGAGCGCAATCTCGAGTGCGCCGAGAAAGGTTGCGACCAGTACGAAGCCGACGAGGTCGAAGGCGCGGCCTTGCTGCAGGAAGCGCTTGCGCTCGGCGAGCGCGGCATTTGACTCGCGGAGTAGCGTGCCAATGAGCCCGAGCGCGACCACGCCGACCGGACCGTTGATGAGAAAGCACCACTGCCACGAGAAATTATCGGCGATCCAGCCGCCGAGCGTGGGTCCGACCACTGGCGCCACGACCACGGCGATGCCGAACAACGCAAATCCCTGGCCGCGCTTTTCCGGCGGGAACGCGCCGGCGAGAATCGACTGCGACACCGGCACCATGCCGCCGCCGCCGAGTCCTTGCATGATGCGGAACATCAGCAACGACTGCAGATTGGGCGCGAAACCGCACAGCACCGAGCTTACGGTGAAAAGCGCCAGGCAGATCAGGAAGAACGGCTTGCGACCAAGGCGCCGCGCCAGATAGCTCGAACCCGTCAGGCTGACGGCGTTGGCGACGAGATAGGTCGTCACCACCCAGGAGGCTTCGTCCTCGCTCACGCCAAGCCCGCCGGCAATATACGGCAACGCCACGTTGGCAATGGTGGTGTCGAGCACTTCCATGAAGGCTGCGAATGCGACCAGCACCGCGATCAGCCACGGATTTGCGCCTGCATTGGCGCTCGTCGCGGCAGCACCCGCTCGGCTGCCGGCGGCGCTCATAGCCAGCCCCTCAGCCGCTCATAGAGCGAAGGTGTGGGATCGATGCGCACGGTCGGGAGCACCGACATGCCGGGGCCGAGCGCGACGTCGGCAGGCGGCGCGTCGATGACGATCTTGACCGGTACGCGCTGCACGATCTTGACGTAGTTGCCGGTGGCATTTTGCGCCGGCAGCAGCGAGAACGCGGTGCCCGATCCCGGCTGAACGCTGGCGACATGACCGCGGATGGGGCGGTCCGGATAGGCGTCGATCGCGAGCGTCACCGGCTGTCCGGGCCGCATCGCATCGAGCTGGGTCTCCTTGAAATTCGCCGTTACCCAAATCTCATCCGGGACGAACATCGTCAAAGCTGTGCCGGTCTGCGCGAATTGGCCGACCGCAGCGGTCAGGCTGACAACGCGTCCGGGCTCCGCGGCGCTGATCGTCGTATGGGAAAGATCGAGCTGGGCGGCGTCCACCTTGGCTTGATCGAGCGCGACCGTGCTCTTGTCTTGCTCAACCAGAAAGCCTTGATCGTCGGCCTGTTGCTGGGCGATAGCGTTGCGCTGTACCAGGAATTGATACCGGCCGAGGTTCTTCTGTGCCTGTTCGAGCAACGCCTGATCGCGCGCCAATTGAGCTTTGGCCTGATCAAGCGCGACGCGGTAATCGCGATCGTCGATACGCGCAATCACATCGCCCGCACCGACATGCTGGTTGTCGGTGACCGGGACGGCGGTGATGTAGCCGGAGACCTTAGGCGCCATGGAAAAAGCGCGCGCCGCGATAAATGCGTCATCGGTCGATTGGAAGCGGCCGGCGTAATCCCAGTAGAGGTAGCCAAGTGCCGCCGCTGCTAAGAGCAAAGGCAGTGCCAGCGCCAATGCCAGCGGGCGCCCGCTCAGGAATTTGGCGCGGCGGCTTTCCCTACTTTCTTTCTGTTCCGCATCGTCATCCTTGTGCAGCGGCGGCGAGTCAATGATGCGGCGCTCGCCAGGCGGCTGCTGCTGCGGCGCCGGCATGCGCGCGCGCACAAAATCTGTTCCTGCATCCGTGGACAGTGCCGCGTCGTTGAGCGATGACCGCAACCAAGCTCGGGGGGACTGCCTGTCGGTATAGTCCTGCAGGGTCGGTTCGGTGCGATCGTCTTCTGCCTCAAGAGTTCATCAGGGTCATCGCGCTATCTCCTGACATTGGCAGCGGCAGACAAGTATGAAACGATACTGTTTCGTTTTGCAGTTAGTACTTGAATGGCAGGAAGTCAACGATTATCTAAACAACACCGTTTCGTTTATTTACTTCGCGGGCTAAGTGTGGTAAATCAACACCTTGGCGTCGCCGTCGCGGCGCCGCTGGGACGCAAATCACGAGAACGTGAAGATTGCCATGACCTCCATTTCGAGCGCCGAAAAGCAGTCTAGCGAGCGTCGGACCGGGCGCATCGGCCGGCCGCGGCGGGAGCTCGCCGGAAAGGTGGATGAGCGTATCCTGAATGCAGCCCGCCGCGCGTTTATCAAACGCGGACTCGCGGGCGCCAGCATCGACGAGATCGCCAACATGGCCCGCGCCGGGAAGCCAACGATCTATGCGCGCTTTCCCAACAAGGTGGCGCTCTTTACCGCCGTCGTGATGCGTAATGTTGCGACTGTGACCGGCAGGTTCGCAGGCCACGTACCGATGGGTACGACCGTCGAACAGCGCCTGACCAATTTGGGTGCGACCCTGTTGGAGTGGGCTTTGGCTGGCGACACTGTCGATTTGATGCGGGTGGCGATTTCCGAAGCGCAACGCTTTCCCGATCTGGCGAACAGCGTTCATGGCATGGCGCGCCGATGCGGCGAGGACACTGTCGGGCGGCTGTTGCGCGAGTTCGTCAGATCGATGGATTTTCTACGCAAGGAGCGCGGCGCTTCGTCCGCATAGTTCCCATAGCGTCTTCATGGGCCAGCCGTTCGCTGCTGGTAAGACCCGATCGCCTCGCGCAAGCCCTGCGGCATCGGCACCGCCTTCTTCGTCTCCAGCGACATCATCGCGGTGACCATGCGCGCGCGCAGTCGCACGATATTGTCGCGGTGACAGACAATGGCGATCGCAAGCGAGGAGCGGCCGATATCCTCGATCAGCAAGGTCAGGTCGATGACTTCGCCGATCCGGCTCGGAATCTTGAAATCGCATTCGATATGAACGAACGGAAACCCGTACCTTTGGCCGGTGATCAGCTCGGCATAATCATAGCCGAGCTCCTGCCCGTACCAGTCTTCGATCAGGCCGTTGAACATGTCGAAATAGTGCGGGAAGTAGACGATGCCGGCCGGATCGCAATGCGAAAAGCGAATCGGAACGCTGCGCGTAAAAGCTCCGCTCGGCGGCACAAATCGATCCTGCAGCATGAGATTGGCTCTTTCTTGTTTTTTTCGCGGCGTCGAAAGCGGCTGTGTCGACCGGCAGCCTTAGGTCGATTATGTCAGTGAAGAAACGGTTGTCCGTCGCCAATCTGTGAAACGCAGTTTGACTCAAATCAAGGTCTTGTGGCCCGAACAGCTTCTATTTTCACCGCTGAGGGTGTGTAAGGAGTAACGGTCATGAAAAAGCTCAGCGCACTCGGCCTCGTTGTTGCCACGGGGCTGTTATGCTCGGCTCCCGTCGCGGTTAATTGGTCACCCACGAAGGTACCGTCGTTGTCGGTTGATAGCGCGGACGCGAGAGTTGGCCGGCCGCTCACGGCGACGAGCGTCGCCGGCGTCAATCGGCGCGTACATCGGCGGGCCTATTACGGCGCGGCCGCAGCCGGCGCCGCCGGTTACGGCTATTACAACTATGCTCGTCGGTGTGGGTACGCTCCCTATCCGGCTTGCTAGTAGTTTTTCCGAGATTGAAGAGCGCCGCCCGCTGGGGCGGCGCTTCTTTTTTGCTTGTCGTTCTGTCCCGAATCTCGATTACATAAAACGTGAGACGGATCGCAGAACACGTTTTGATCTGATGATTGTTGGCACCCGATGACTATCGCTAAACGGGCGGGATCGCCCTTCGAAGTTCTGCTCATTTTCCTCAAACTTGGGCTAAGCTGCTTCGGCGGGCCGATCGCTCATATCGGATATTTCCGTGACGAATTCGTCGTGCGCCGGCGCTGGCTCGACGAACAGGCCTATGCCGACCTCGTAGCGCTTTGTCAGTTCCTGCCCGGTCCGGCATCCAGCCAGGTCGGCTTTTCTGTCGGTCTCATGCGCGCGGGCTATCTCGGCGGCGCAGCGGCATGGACCGGCTTTACTCTGCCTTCGGCGATTCTGCTCGTCCTGTTCGCCTACGGCGCCGGAAATCTCCACGGCGCAATCGGCGCGGGCTTGCTTCACGGACTCAAGCTCGTTGCCGTGGCGATCGTGGCGCAAGCGGTTTGGGGCATGGCGCGGACGCTCTGCCCCGATCGCGAGCGGGCATCGATCGCGGCGATTGCGTCACTGATTATCTTATTTAGCGGCACGTCGATTGCTCAGATCGGCGCGATCGTATTTGGCGCCGTCGCCGGCCTGTGGCTCTGCCGCAATGGGCAGCCGGGCGAACCGGGCCAACCGGGCCAAGCATGCGTAGTGCCGGTCTCGCGCAAGGTAGGAATAGCGGCGCTGATCGTTTTTTTCGCCTTGCTGGCGGGCCTTCCGTTCCTGCGCAATCTGGGAGCAGGCTCCGGCGCCGCATTGTTCGATGCGTTTTACCGCTCCGGTGCGCTGGTCTTTGGCGGCGGCCATGTGGTGCTGCCGCTTCTGCGGGAAGCGTTTGTCACGCCGGGCTGGGTGAGCGACGATGCGTTTCTTGCCGGCTATGGCGCCGCGCAAGCGGTTCCGGGGCCGCTTTTCACTTTCGCCGCTTATCTTGGCGCTGTCGCTAATCCGTCTCGGCATGGTGTGCCAGGCGCAGTCTTGGGCCTGATCGGCATTTTTCTTCCCGGAATTCTGGTGCTCCTCGGTACGCTGCCATTCTGGGATGCGCTTCGCAAAAAGACCGGCGCCCAGGCCATGATGCGCGGCGTCAATGCCGCCGTCGTCGGTCTACTCGGCGCGGCGCTCTACAATCCGGTGTGGACGAGTTCGGTGCAAGCGCCAGGCGATTTCGCCGTCGCGCTCACCGGCTTCGTACTGCTCACCGTTTGGCGCGCGCCACCGCTCGCTGTCGTGGTCGTCAGCGCCATCGGCGGCGTTCTTCTCGCGCTTTTCAATAGCTGATTGGCGTGACTCCCGCTGCGCGGTTCTGCCATACCCGCCCGCTCCTATGCACGGGCCGCGTACCAGCGAAACCTCGCGTCAATAGATCCCCGCGCCATTCAGTCCCGAGACGAATGGCTCAAATCGCATACCATTTGTAGGCTTGCCACATGGAAAACTTGATTTTCGCGGCTGTCCTGTTCGCCGCCGCCTGCCACGCCGGGTGGAACGCGCTGATCAAGGTCGGCCTCGATCCCTTGTCCACCACCACGTTGATCGCCATGGGCGCCGCTGCGGTCAGCCTCGTCGGTTTGCCGTTTGCCGGCATGCCGGCCCCTGCGGCATGGCCGTGGCTTGTCGGTTCGGCTGTTATTCACCTTCTCTATTTCGCGGCCTTGATCGAGAGCTACCGCTTTGGCGATCTTGGCCAGGTCTATCCGCTCGCGCGTGGCTCCGCGCCCCTGATGACCGCAATCGCCAGCGCCCTCCTAATCGGCGAGCATTTGAGTTTGCGCGGGTGGATCGGCATCGTCACGCTCGGCGCCGGCGTGCTGCTCCTATCGGCACGCGGCGGGCGCGAAATCATGCAGCTTGACCGTCGTGCCGTCGGTTATGCGCTTTTGACCGCGCTTGCGATCTGCGCCTATTCGGTCACGGACGGAATCGGAGCGCGTGTTTCGCAAAATCCGCAGTCTTATGTGCTCTGGTTGTTGCTGGCCAACGCGGTGGTGCTGGTGCCCTATGGGCTGCGGCGCGACTGGAAGGGCGTGAACGCAACGGTGCGCCAGTTCTGGCTGCGCGGGTTTGTCGGCGGCGCGCTGCAGGCGCTGTCCTATGGCATCGCACTCTGGGCCATGACGCTCGCGCCGATCGCCGTCATTGCCAGCCTGCGCGAGACGAGCGTTCTGTTTGGCGCCATCATCGCAATTCTGGTGCTTAAGGAGCCGCTGCGCGCCGCGCGCATCGTGGCGGCCACGTTGATTGCCTGCGGGCTGGTGTTGATCCGACTGCAGTGATCGAAAGCGCCCGGCGGCCTCGCCAATACGAAATGGCTCTCAGTCGGATCGCCATTTCGCCTTGGCTTTTTGTTTGAGCATGATCTTTTCCGACCTGCCTTCGCCCGCCGAAGCAACGAATGAACACGAAGCTTGTGTCGAGGGCTTCGCGCAGGCGGGAAACCGGTTCCCACCCCGGATCAGGTCCGGGGCAGGCTCTTTCGGGATCATGCTTTTAATGCGTGCGCGCAATGCAGAAGTCGACGGTCTCGGCCAGCGCCGCCTTCATTTTTGAGTCGGAAAACAGCGCCAGCGCATCGCGGGCGATGGCGCCGTAGTGATGGGCGCGCCCGATCGTGTCCTCGATCGCGCGATGCTTGACCATCAATCCGATGGCGTGATCGAGATCGGCATCGGTCGCTTCGCCGCGCTCGAGCGTACGCCGCCAGAATTCGCGCTCGGCATCGCTGCCGCGGCGGAATGCGAGCACGACCGGCAATGTAATTTTACCTTCGCGAAAATCGTCGCCGATGTTCTTGCCGAGCCGCGACGGCACGCCACCATAGTCGAGCGCATCGTCGACGAGCTGAAAGGTGATGCCGAGATTCATTCCGTAGGAGCGGCTCGCCGCCTGCTCGGCCTTCTGCCGTCCGGATATGGCGGGGCCGACTTCGCATGCGGCGGCGAACAGTTCCGCGGTCTTGGCGCGGATCACGGCGATATATTCGTCCTCGGTGGTCGCGGTGTTCTTCGCCGCGGCGAGCTGCATGACTTCGCCCTCGGCGATCACCGCGGCGGCGGCGGAAAGAATCTCCAATGCTTTGAGGCTGCCGACCTCGACCATCATTTTGAAAGCCTGGCCAAGCAGAAAATCGCCGACTAGGACGCTCGCCTCGTTGCCCCATAACATGCGCGCCGCCAGCCGGCCGCGCCGCAGCTCGCTCTCATCGACCACGTCGTCGTGCAGCAGCGTCGCCGTGTGCATGAATTCGACCGCAGCCGCGAGCTTGATATGGCCGTCGCCGCCATAGCCGGCTAGCCGCGACAAAGCGAGTGTCAGCATCGGGCGGAGCCGCTTGCCGCCGGAATTAATCAGATGATTGGCAACCTCGGGAATCATCGTCACTTCCGAGCCGGTGCGCGCGATGATGGTGGCGTTGACGCGTTCCATGTCAGCGGCGACCAGATCGACCAACGGATCGATCGATGGCTCACGCGCGCTTTCGAATGGTACGATGACGGCCACTTCAGTCATTTCTCCGATAGGACCGGATGGGCAGAAAGGCTATGGTCGCATCATAATGGGAAGGCAATACGCGCGTATATAGATTGACGCGCGCTCGAGTGCCAGCGCCCGCTGCAGTCATCGGGGAGGCGAGGTCACATGTCGTTGATAGCTGCGTCCTTTGAGCATGGCCGGTCTGTGCCGGCACTGCCGCAGGGCTGATCATGCGCGAACTCGTTCGCACCACTGACGCTGTGCTGATCTCGGCAATTGAGGCGCTGCTTAATAGCGCGCGCATCAAGCATTTGGTGGTGGATCAGAATATGAGCGTGCTCGAGGGCTCAATCGGCATTTTTCCACGCCGCATCCTGGTCGGCGAGGACGAACTCAACATGGCGCGCCGCTTGCTTGAGGACGCCGGCTTCGGCCACGAGCTACGTCCCGACAGCCGCTGATGGCCGCCGCAGCGGACCCGACCAGCGAAGACGCGCTTCTCGGCGGCAAACTCACGTTGCGGCAGCCGCTTCGCGGCCACCGCTTTGGCCATGACGCGGTGCTGCTCGCGGCGGCAACACCGGCGCGGATGGGCGAGCACGCGATCGAGCTCGGCGCCGGCGTAGGCGCGGCCGGACTGGCGCTGGCTCGCCGTGTCGAAGGGCTTGCCGTCACGCTCCTTGAACTCGATCGGAACCTCGCCGCACTGGCGCGCGAAAACGCCGCACGCAATGCGCTCGCCGACCGCGTGCGCGTGGTTTGTCTTGATGTCGCGGCGCCGGTCGCGCAATTCGCCGATGCCGGCCTTGCCCTCGACTCCGCCGATCATGTGTTGATGAACCCGCCGTTCAACGCGCCGCATAACCCGTCGCCCGATCAGGCGCGGCGGCTGGCGCATGCCGTATCGCCCGGCACGCTGGCGCGATGGATCGATACCGCGGCGCGGCTGCTACGGCCCCAAGGCACCTTGACGCTGATCTGGCGCGCCGATGGTCTCGCCGATCTGGTCGCGGAGCTTGCGTCGGGTTTCGGCGCGATCGCGATTGTACCGGTTTACCCGAAGCCCGGCGCCGCAGCGATCCGCGTGCTGGTGAGCGCAGCAAAGAGCAGCAATGCGCCGCTATCTATACTGCCCGGATTGGTCCTCGCCGACGGCGACAACAAGCCGAGCGCGCAGGCTGACGCGATACTGCGCAATGGCGCAGCGCTCGTTTTAACAGCACGCTAAAGCGCGACTTTAACTATTTCGCGATCAAGGCTGCAGCGGATCGCTGCTTAAGCTTTAGGCATTACGCCGGTACTGAATCGGGTGACGCCGCCGGGGTTTGCTTCGGTTCGGCCCGGATGGGAATATACGAAAGAGCAACAAAGACGCTCACAATCATGAGGAGGAAGTAGATCTTCATGAACCCTTCGCCTCTGCCACAGGTGACCGGCGCCATCCTTTCAAGCAAGAAGCGTTCCACTGCCTTAAAAAACCGTTACTTGAGCACTGCCGATAGCCTGCTTATTTGCGCAGCATGACCGACGGCTCCACCGGTACATCCCTTCGCGAGCTTTCCGCCCGCGCGCTCGGCGGCTTGCGCGGCCTCGTCCCGCAACGTTTTCAGCGCGATCGTCCGGTTGTGCCGGTGGTGCGACTGACCGGCATCATCGGTTTTTCCACCCCGTTGCGCCCGGGGCTCACGCTTGCCGGCCTTGCCCGCACGCTCGATCGCGCCTTCACGATACGTCAGGCCGCCGCAGTTGCCCTTGTCGTCAATTCGCCGGGCGGATCGCCGGTACAGTCGCACCTGATCTTTCGCCGCATCCGCCAATTGGCCGAGCAGCATAAACGTCGGGTGATCGCCTTCATCGAAGATGCCGGTGCATCCGGCGGCTACATGATCGCCTGCGCAGCGGACGAATTAGTCGCCGATCAGCATTCCATCGTCGGTTCGATCGGCGTGGTCGGCGGCTCGTTCGGTTTCGACAAATTGATCGCCAAGCTCGGCGTCGAGCGGCGGCTCTATACGTCGGGCGAGCACAAATCCATGCTCGATCCGTTCCTGCCGGAAAATCCCGATGACGTTGAGCGGCTGAAAAAATTGCAGCGCGAAATCCACGACGACTTCATCGCGCTGGTGAAATCGCGCCGGGCCGGCAAACTTGCCGGCGCGGAAGACGATCTGTTCTCCGGCGCCTATTGGACCGGCCGGCGGGCGCTGGAACTCGGGCTCGTCGATGGGATCGGTGATCTTCGCAGCGTCTTGCGCGAACGATTCGGCGACAAGCTCGTTACCCCTGTGGTGTCCGCCGAACGCCGTTGGTTGGGCCGGCGTCTGTTGGGTGCGGCCGGTGAGACGGCTTTGGCAGTGCCGACCCATCTGGCTGTTGCCGAGGACCTCATTTCGGCGCTTGAAGCCCGCGCCATTTGGGCGCGTTTTGGGTTGTAAAGTTCCGCTGCCAGAAACGGCTGGTCGTTTCGGCTAAGATCGGGCACAGTCGGGCCAGGAGAATAGAGAGCAATGCCGCCACTGGTGGTTTTCGCCCTGGGCGTTATCGGTGCCACGGTGCTGGCGCGCTGGTGCGTCAAAGAGGTGCGCCGGGTCAATGCCGAACTTGATGAGATGCGCGCCAAAGCCGCGCCGCACGACCGCACCAGCATGCCGAAACTAAAGCCCGATCCAAAGACCGGCGAGTACCGGCCGGGCTAGCCACGCCTACGGCGTCTCCTTGATCCCGTGTTCGGCAACGACGCGGCCCCATTTGTCGTATTCGGCACGCATGAACGCAGCCAGCGCCTCGGGCGTGCCGCCGACGGGCACTGCGCCCGATTTGACGATTTTGCCGCGCACGTCGGGATCCCCAAGTGCGACATTGACCGCGTCGTTGAGCTTCTTGATCAGCGCCGGCGGCGTCTTTGCCGGCGCCAGCAAGGCATACCAGTTCGAGGCGTCGGTATTGGGATAACCCTGCTCGGCGAGCGTCGGCACTTCCAGAATGCTTTGGTTGCGTTGATCGGCGGCGGCGCCGATCGGCACGACCGTTCCAGCCTCGATCTGCGCCATGAGAACGGTGAGATCGGCTGCGAGCACCTGCACCTGTCCGCCGAGCAGATCGGTCAGCATCGGCGCGGCGCCGCGATAAGGCACATGGAGGAAACTGACGCCTGCGGCATCGGCGAGGAGCACCTGCGCGAGGTGCGTCGTCGAGCCGATCCCGGTGGAGGCGAACGGAATCGCCCCGGGTTTTTGCTTGGCGAGCGCGACCAGCTCCTTGGCAGTCTTGATCGCCATTTTCGGGGTGACGACCAATACCGTTGTATTGGTGACAACTTCGGCGATGGGGACGAAGTCGCGCAGCGAATCGTAGGGAAGATTAGCCATCACGTGCGGCGAGATCGTCACCGCGCCGGCGGTGGTGAGAAACAGCGAATAACCGTCGGGATCGGATTTGGCGATATTGTCGGCGCCGACAGTGCCGTTGGCGCCCGCCTTGTTCTCGACGTAAACGCGCTGGCCAAGCAGCGTCGACATTTTGTCGGCGAGAAGCCGGCCGACGAAATCGGTCGGTCCGCCCGGCGGAAACGCGATTAGGACCCGGATCGGCCGGCTCGGATAATCCTGCGCCTGCGCCGGCCATGTAAGGCCGGCAAGCTGAGCGGTGACCAGCGCCAGCGCCGCCGCGGCGACCGCGAGATTGCGAATTTTGCCCACCTTAAGCCTCCATTCGAGCCAGCCAAACCGCGATCTGGTATCAGGAATCGGCTATCACGTCTCGATCGCGATCCGATGGTGCGCGGCCGGCTTGACCTTGCCGCGGCCTTCACCAAGAACGGGGGCTGATGACGCAGACGGGAAACGAAAATCTGCCGCCTCACATGCGGCCGGAGCGGTCGTTCCAGGGGCTCATTCTGGCGCTGCAGCGCTATTGGGCCGACTGGGGCTGCGTCCTTCTGCAGCCCTATGACATGGAAGTGGGCGCCGGCACCTTCCATCCGGCGACGACATTGCGGGCGCTCGGGCCGAGACCCTGGAATGCGGCCTATGTGCAGCCGTCGCGCCGGCCGAAAGACGGCCGCTACGGCGAAAACCCCAACCGCCTCCAGCACTATTATCAACTGCAAGTCATCCTCAAGCCGTCGCCGGAGGATTTGCAGGAGCTTTATCTCAAATCGCTTTACGCGATCGGCATCGATCCGAAACTCCATGACATCCGCTTCGTCGAGGACGACTGGGAGAGTCCGACGCTCGGCGCCTGGGGTCTCGGCTGGGAATGCTGGTGCGACGGCATGGAAGTATCGCAATTTACCTATTTCCAGCAGGTTGCCGGCTTCGAATGCGCGCCGGTCTCGGGCGAGTTGACCTACGGCCTCGAACGGCTGGCGATGTATGTGCAGGGGGTCGAGAACGTTTTCGAGCTCAACTTCAACGGCCGTGACGGCGCGCGGAAGGTGACCTACGGCGACGTATTTTTGCAGGCGGAACAGGAATATTCGCGGCACAATTTCGAATATGCCGACACCGAGATGTTGTTCGAGCAGTTCCGCATGGCGGAAGCGGCGTGCCGCAAATATCTTGAAGCCGGCTGGGCCGGCGACGGCAAACACGCCAGCAATCGCGCGCGGCATCGCATGGCGCTGCCGGCTTACGATCAGTGCATCAAGGCGAGCCACATCTTTAATCTACTCGATGCGCGCGGCGTGATTTCGGTAACCGAACGGCAGAGCTACATTTTGCGGGTGCGCGAGCTCGCCAAGGCTTGCGGGCAAGCGTGGCTCGCAACTGAAGGGGGAGGCAACAACGCATGAGTGATGAAGGCACAATGCCCGAAATCGGCGGCCGGCGGCCGATCCCGATCATGCTGGAAGGCGGCAAGAGTTATTGGTGGTGCGCCTGCGGGCGTTCCAAGTCGCAGCCATTCTGCGACGGCTCGCACAAAGGCACGGCTTTCAGTCCGGTCGAATATAAGCCCGCGGCCGCCGAAGAGGCCTGGTTCTGCGCCTGCAAGCGCTCGGCGAAAAAACCGATGTGCGATGGCAGTCATAAAAGACTTTGATGTGTTTAGGTCAGGCAATCATTTCTTCACCCTCCCCTGGAGGGGGAGGGTCGCTCGCGGAGCGAGCGGGGTGGGGTGATGTGGCGGTGAAGAAGGAACAACGCGTCACTAATTTTCGCCGCGCCACCGCTCGTCGCCTTCGTTCGAAGACGACTGACCCTGAAATTGTTCTGTGGAAACGACTTCGCATTATCGAAACGAAAGGAACACATTTCCGCCGGCAGGTGCCGATTGGACCATACGTCGCCGATTTTGCATGCATGGCCGCGCGCTTGGTGATCGAACTTGATGGTTCGCAGCATGCCACCGACCTAAAGCGCGCCAAGGATCGGCAAAGGACAGAGTGGTTCGAATCTCAAGGCTATCGCGTCATCCGGTTTTGGAATAACGATCTAAGTATCAATATGGATGGTGTTCTTGATACGGTATATGCCGCGCTTTACGGATCACGCGATTCCAACCCAGGACCATTTAGTCACAATCGACGTAAACGCTATCACCCCACCCCGGCGCGCAATGCGCGCCGACCCTCCCCCTCCAGGGGAGGGTGAGGAATTTGGCAAGCGTCGTGTCCGATGCCTGATCTGTTGCTCGAATTGTTGTCGGAAGAAATTCCCGCCCGCATGCAGGCGCGGGCGGCGGCGGATCTGCGCAAGGCGGTCACCGATCGCCTGGTGGATGCCGGCTTGCCTTATGACGGCGCCAAAGCCTTCGTGACGCCGCGCCGGCTCGCGCTCGCGGTGCAAGGCGTGCCGGTACGCCAGCCCGACCGGCGCGAGGAGAAAAAAGGTCCACGCGTCGGCGCGCCGGAGCAGGCCGTCGCCGGTTTTCTTAAAGCCGCCGGCCTGAAATCGCTCGCCGAGGCAAAAGTGCAGCCGGACAAAAAAGGCGATTTCTACGTTGCGGTGATCGAGAAACCTGGCCGCCCGGCGCTCGAAGTGATCAGCGAAATCCTCCCCGAGGTGATCAAGGGTTTTCCCTGGCCGAAGGCGATGCGCTGGGGCGCGCAGTCCAAAAATCCCGGCGCGCTGAATTGGGTACGCCCGCTGCATTCGATCCTCGCCACCTTCGGGCCGGAGACCGAGGAGCCGGATATCGTGCCGTTCACGGTCGACGGCATCGCCGCCGGGAACGTGACGCGCGGCCATCGCTTCCTGGCGCCGGAGGCTTTCGCGGTGCGCCGGCTCGCCGACTACGCCGCCAAGCTCGACAAGGCCAAGGTGGTGCTCGACCCCGAGCGGCGGCGCAGCATCATCCATACCGAGGCGAAGCAGCTTGCCTTCGCGCAGGGCCTCGAACTCGTCGAGGACGACGGGCTTCTTGCCGAAACCGCCGGTCTCGTCGAATGGCCGGTGGTGCTGATGGGCACATTTGACGAGGCGTTCCTGCAAATTCCGGAAGAAATCATCCGCGCCACCATCCGCAACAACCAGAAATGCTTCGTGCTGCGCGACGGCGCGCACGCCAAGCTCGTCAACAAGTTTCTGCTCGTCGCCAATCTCGAGGCCGAGGACGGCGGCAAGGCCATCGTCGCCGGCAACGAGCGGGTAATCCACGCGCGATTGTCGGATGCGCGGTTTTTCTACCAAACCGATTTAAAGACCAGGCTTGAAGATCGCCTGCCAAAGTTCAGGGACATCGTTTTTCATGAAACGCTCGGCACACAATGGAAGCGTATCCAGCGCATTAAGGCACTCGGGGCTCAACTTGCACCGCTCGTTGGTGCTGATGTGGAGAAGGTGAAGCGCGCCGCGGAACTCTGCAAGGCAGACTTGCTTACAGAAATTGTCGGCGAATTCCCTGAACAGCAAGGCACGATCGGGAAGTATTACGCGCAAGAGCAAGGCGAAGACGAAGCGGTCGCCCACGCGATCGAGGACCATTACCGCCCAAAAGGCCCCGACGACCT
Source organism: uncultured Alphaproteobacteria bacterium (assembly GCA_963816295.1). Classification (GTDB taxonomy): domain Bacteria; phylum Pseudomonadota; class Alphaproteobacteria; order Rhizobiales; family Xanthobacteraceae; genus BOG-931. The sequence goes on from CAWFJS010000010.1 coordinate 50,317, forward strand.
GGTGCCGAGCGATCCGGTATCGATCGCGGTCGCTCTCGCCGATAAGCTCGATACGCTGGTCGGCTTCTGGGCCGTCGGCGAGAAGCCAACCGGGAGCAAAGATCCTTACGCGCTGCGGCGAGCGGCATTGGGGATCGTCCGACTCATACTAGATAACAATCTACGAATGCCGCTGTTATCAAAACAGGTTTCGGATCATTTCGGCGTTGTTTTTGGCACGATTAGACGTCGACAATTCGAGGTCGATCGCAAGACGGAGGCGACGATTGGGGGAACGGTTGAACGGTCGGATGTGCCTCTACCATTATTGCTGGGAGAGCCACCGTATCCTGAGCAACTGGATCTGCTCGCGTTTTTCGCCGACCGGCTGAAAGTGCAGCTACGTGAGCAAGGCGCGCGGCACGATCTGGTGGACGCGGTTTTTGCCTTAGAAGACCAGGATGACCTGTTGCTGATCGTCCGCCGGGTCGAGGCACTGGGACAATTCCTCGACAGCGAGGACGGCAAGAACCTGCTCGCCGGCTACAAGCGCGCGACCAACATCATTCGCATCGAAGAGAAGAAGGACAGCCGGCGATATACCGGTGCGCCACAGGCGAAGCTCTACCGCCAGCCGGAAGAGAAGGCGCTGGCGAACGCTATTGAGATGGCCGAGACCGAGGCGGCGCGCGCGGTCAAAAAAGAAGATTTCGTCGCCGCCATGCGCGCCATGGCCAAGCTGCGGCCGGCAGTCGATGCGTTCTTCGACAAAGTGACTGTCAATGTCGACGAGAAGGCGCTGCGCGAAAATCGGCTCAAGCTGCTCAATCAAATTCGCGAAGCGACCCGCACGGTGGCGGACTTTTCAAAGATCGAGGGGTGATGTGTCATTCCGGGGCCGACCGAAGGGAGGAGCCCGGAATCCATAGTCCCCATGCTCGTGATTATGGATTCCGGACTCGCCGCTTCGCGGCGCTCCGGAATGACGGTGGAATGTTACGAATTCGCTGGTTCCCAAATGTCTGCGCCATGCTAGAACCGAACGGCGCTTTGGGCGTTGAGAGTTAGTCGATTTCCGCCCGCACCTGCGCCATTGCGCTTAAATCAACCCAGCTTCGAGGCAAATCATGATCATCACCGCCACCGAAATCTCGCCCATTGTTGCGCTGATTGCCGGAGTTCTTATTCTGATCGTGCCGCGGCTCCTCAACATCATCGTCGCCGTCTATCTGATCGTCGAAGGGCTGGTCGGGCTCAACGCCATCCATCATTTCTTCCATTGAACGAAGCGATCTGTGTTGCCGGTTGCAACAACCGTCCAGAATTGCAATTTAGGTTCTTCACACTGCATGACGTCATGGCAAAGCCGTTGACCAAATCGCGCTCAAAAATCTCGCGTCAGGTGATCAAAAAATCATCAGCGCCCAAGACGCGTAAGAAGACGCGCAAAGCCGCGCGCGTAAAAGCGGCAAAGGGAAAATGGCTTTATGCATTCGGCGGCGGCAAGGCCGAAGGCCGCGCCGCGATGCGCAATCTGCTCGGTGGCAAGGGCGCAGGCCTTGCCGAAATGGCGCAACTCGGACTGCCGGTGCCGCCCGGTTTCACCATCACCACCGAGGTCTGCACTTATTTTTATCAGCACGGCAAAGCCTATCCGAAGGAATTGAAACGGCAGGTCGATGCGGCGCTGACGGAGATCGGCCGGGTCGCCGGCAAGAAATTTGGCGACCGCGAAAATCCGCTGTTGGTCTCGGTGCGCTCCGGCGCGCGTGCGTCGATGCCCGGCATGATGGACACCGTGCTCAATCTCGGGCTCAACGATGTGACGGTGAAGGCGCTTGCGGCAAAATCCGGCGACCGCCGCTTCGCGCTGGACAGCTACCGCCGCTTCATCACTATGTACTCCGATGTCGTGCTCGGCATCGAGCATCATCACTTCGAAGAAATTCTCGACGATCATAAACACCGCAACGGCTACACGCTCGACACTGATCTGAATGCCGACGACCTGGAAGAGCTGGTCGCCCGCTATAAAGAGCGCGTCGAAGAAGATCGCGGCGAGCCATTTCCGCAGGAGCCGACCGCGCAATTGTGGGGCGCCATCGGCGCGGTGTTCGGCTCGTGGATGAACCAGCGCGCCATCACCTATCGCCGGCTGCACAATATTCCCGAGAGCTGGGGCACCGCGGTCAACGTACAGGCGATGGTGTTCGGCAATATGGGCGAGAGCTCGGCGACCGGCGTCGCCTTTACCCGCAATCCGTCGACCGGCGAGAAAAAGCTCTACGGCGAATATCTGATCAACGCCCAAGGCGAAGACGTCGTTGCCGGCATCCGCACGCCGCAGGAAATCACCGAAGCCGCGCGCAAGGAAGCCGGCTCCGACAAACCGTCGATGGAAAAGGCGTTGCCGGAGGCTTTCGCCGCGCTCAAGCGCATCCAAAGCACGCTCGAGCGCCATTACCGCGACATGCAGGACCTCGAATTCACCGTCGAGCAAGGCAAGCTGTGGATGCTGCAGACGCGCAGCGGCAAGCGCACCGCGCAGGCCGCACTGCGCATCGCGGTCGACCTGGCGCAGGAGAAGCTGATCGACAAGACCGAGGCGGTCAAACGCATCGATCCGGCAGCGCTCGATCAGCTCCTGCATCCGACCATCGATCCGAAGGCCGAACGCAAGATCATCGCCACCGGATTGCCGGCCTCGCCCGGCGCCGCGTCAGGCGAGATCGTGTTCTCGTCTGACGAGGCCGAGACGCTCAAAAGCCAGGGCCGCAAAGTCATCCTGGTGCGGGTCGAAACCTCGCCGGAAGACATTCACGGCATGCATGCCGCCGAGGGAATCTTGACGACGCGCGGCGGCATGACTTCGCATGCCGCGGTGGTCGCGCGCGGCATGGGCAAGCCCTGCGTTTCCGGCGCCGGCTCGCTGCGGGTCGATTATCGCACCCAGACGCTCACCGCCGGCGGCAAAGTCCTGAAAAAAGGCGACACGCTCACCATCGACGGCGCCACCGGGCAGGTGCTCGCCGGCGCGGTGCCGATGCTCGAGCCGGTATTGGCCGGCGAATTCGCAACCGTCATGAAATGGGCCGACGAGCTGCGCACCTTGAAGGTGCGCGCCAATGCCGATACCCCGGCGGATGCCCGCGCCGCGCTCAAATTCGGCGCCGAAGGCATCGGGCTGTGCCGCACCGAGCACATGTTCTTCGATGAGGACCGCATCCGCGCCGTGCGCGAAATGATCCTCGCCGAAGACGAGGCGGCGCGGCGCGCCGCGCTCGCCAAGCTTTTGCCGATGCAACGCGGCGACTTCCTCGCGCTGTTCAAGATCATGGGCGGCTTGCCGGTGACGATCCGGCTCCTCGATCCGCCGCTGCACGAATTTCTGCCGCACACCGAAAAAGAAATCGCCGAAGTGGCACAGGCAATGGGCGCTGATGCTCAACGGCTCGCCGATCGCGCTCGCGAGCTGCACGAATTTAATCCCATGCTCGGCTTCCGCGGCTGCCGTCTGGCGATCGCCTATCCGGAAATCGCGGAAATGCAGGCGCGCGCCATTTTCGAAGCGGCCGCCGAAGCCAGCCGCCAGATCGGCAAGACGGTCGCGCCCGAAATCATGGTGCCGCTCATTGCCAGCAAGCGCGAGCTCGATCTGGTCAAGGAGCGCATCGACGCGACCGCGCAAAAGGTCGCCGCCGAAACCGGCGCCAAGCTGAAATATCAGGTCGGCACCATGATCGAGCTGCCGCGCGCGGCGCTCAAAGCCGACGAAATTGCCGAGACCGCCGAATTTTTCTCGTTCGGCACCAACGATCTCACCCAGACCGCGTTCGGCATCAGCCGCGACGATGCGGCGAGCTTTCTGGGCATCTATACGGCGAAGGGCATTTTACCGAGCGATCCGTTCGTCTCGCTCGATCGCGACGGGGTCGGCGAACTGATCCGCATCGCCTGCGAGCGCGGCCGCAAAGTGCGAGGCAAGCTCAAGCTCGGCATTTGCGGCGAGCATGGCGGCGATCCGGCCTCGGTGGCGTTCTGTCACGAGGTCGGGCTCGACTACGTGTCGTGCTCGCCGTTCCGCGTGCCGATCGCGCGCCTTGCCGCGGCGCAAGCCGCGCTCGGCGCGCTCACTCCCACGGACGCATAACTTCGCTCTTTATCGCGCGCTCGGCCATCCTGGTTAACAAACTATCAACACGTTCACACGGCGCGGCCGAACAGCGTGTCGGGGGCGCGCGCCCTGCAACCATCATTGCGGCGTAGCCTAGCGTGAAACCGCGAAAATCCGGCGGTTAACGCCTTCGCAACGTTAACCCGACAATAAATAAACCTGTCGCATTCGCGCCACTGCGGTGGCGCTTCCATAACCACGTGCGCGGTGCAAGAGCGCGGGTTCGGCGCGTGTTGGCGTGAGGGGTAATGTCTGCGTCGCGTAACGGGGTAACGGGCGCGTGCTGTACTGCTCGGTTCTGGTTCAGTGCGTTCTGCGCCGGGTTATGTCCCACATCGATCGGCTATCAGGACCTCGCCGCGTTGCTCGCGCGCGAGCACGCCGCTCCGTCGCACTGGCACTTGATCATTTCGCCGGTCCAGGCGGCAACGTTTAGCTATTCGCGCCCGATCGGCAGCGCGATCCCGGAGCCGCTCGGTTTCCAGACCGTCAATTACGATCCGCGTTCGCTCGACGCTTTTTCCTGGAAGATCGACGAGCCGATCCACGCGCGGCCGGCGCGCCAGATCGAATATCCGACCGTCGAGCGCAGTCACAAAGCCGATCGGCTGCCGGCGAGCGTGATCGCGCCGGCACTTTCGGAAAATGCGCCGGCGGCGGCGCCCGCACCCGCTGCCCCCACACCCGCTGCCCCCGCCGCTGCGCAAGTCGAACAAACCACGCCAGCAAATAGCGATTTGGCGATCAATACGCCGCCTGCGCCGGCGGCACCCGCCGTTTCAGCAATGGACGCACACGATGAGCGCGTGGCGCTCGCTCCCGCCGGGCCGGCCGCCGATGAAGAGGATGCCGCTTTGGTGGACAAGCCGCCGGAAATTCCGGCGCCAGGCGAAACGGAATATGGGTCCTCGCCTTCGCTTCGCGGCATGTCGTTCCTTGATGCCGATGCCGCCGACCGATCGAGCGCGATCTATTTCGGCGGCGGCGTCATGGGCTCGCCGAACAAGCTGCAAAGCTGGGCGCCGGGAGCCGAGCCGATTCTGGTGCCACCATCGGCCGAGCTTGCCGCGCAATCGGCCGACTCGAACATCAAGCTTTCCGCACTCGAGGGTACCGACAACGACACCGGCTCAGGCGAGTCGGCCGCCGGCAAGGACGACGTGAGCCGCCTGCAGACACCGGCGCAACGGCTCGGCCTCGAGGGCAGGGCGCGCGCCAAGGCCGAGAAGTGTCTCGCCGATGCGGTTTATTTCGAAGCGCGCGGCGAGGTGCGCAAAGGCCAGGAGGCAGTGGCGCAAGTGGTGATGAACCGCGTGTTCTCAGGCTACTATCCGCATGACGTCTGCGGCGTGGTTTATCAGAACGCTCACCGGCATCTCGCCTGCCAGTTCACCTTTGCCTGCGAGGGCAAGGATTTAAGCCGCATCGACGAGCCCGACATGTGGGAGCAAGCGAAAAGCATCGCCAAGGATACGCTCGACGGCAAAATCTGGCTCGCCGAAGTCGGCCACGCCACGCATTACCACGCCTATTGGGTGCATCCGAGCTGGGTTCATGAAATGACGCGCTTGTACAAGCTCGGCGTCCATACATTTTATAGGCCGCGCAATTGGGGCGACGGCGAGGACGAACCAGTCTGGGGCAAGGGTGCAAGCATAGCCGCGCCGGCCGCGCCGAGCGCGAGTAATAGTGAGACGCCGAGCGGCAAGTCCGAGAGCGCCAAACCTGATGGCGCCAAAGCACCGCAAGCGGCCGCGCCGCCGGCGGGCGCACGGACGTAAGGGCAGAGGGTCGTACCAATTTCCGCTCGTCATTCCGAGGAGCGAAGCGACGAAGCAATCCAGCATCTGTAATGCAATTGAATTCTGGATTGCTTCGCTTCGCTCGCAATGACGATATGAATTAACTTGAGTGCAGACGCTTCGTCCTCACATCGCAATATCAAGCCCAACGTCGAGATTTTGCACCGAATGGGTCAGCGCGCCCGAGGACAAGTAATCGACGCCGGTCTCGGCGATCGCCGCCGCGCTTTCGAGCGTGATGCCGCCGGAAGCTTCGATGACGAGCCGCCCCGCCACCATCTCCACCGCTTTGCGCATCGCGGCGAGATCGAAATTGTCGATCAGCACGACATCGGCAAGACCGACGTCGAGCACCTCTTTGAGCTGAGAAAGCGAGTCGACTTCGATCTCGATCTTGACCAAATGGCCGGCGGCGCCCTTTGCGCGTTCGAGCACCGGTCTCACTCCGCCGGCAACCGCGATGTGATTGTCCTTGATCAGGATCGCGTCATCGAGACCGAAGCGATGATTGTAGCCGCCGCCGCAGCGCACCGCGTATTTTTCCAGCGCCCGCAGACCGGGAGTGGTCTTGCGCGTGCAGATGATGCGCGCCTTGGTATGCGCAATCCGCGCGACGAAAGCCGCCGTCGCGGTGGCGATGCCGGAGAGATGGCCGAGAAAATTGAGCGCCACGCGTTCGGCGCCGAGAATCGTCCGCGCATTGCCGGAGATCGTCATCAGCTTGGCGGCGCGCTGTACTGGAGCGCCGTCGCGCGTATGCGGCGCGATCGAAATCTCCGGCGCGAGCCGCCGGAACGCGGCGGCGACGAGCGGCAGTCCGGCGATCACGCCGGCTTGGCGCGCCACGACCACCGCGCGGCCCTCCAGATCTTCCGGAATCGTGGCGGTCGAAGTGATGTCACCAGCGCGACCAAGATCTTCTTCCAGCGCGCGCGTCACCGCCGCCTCGATTTCAAGCGGCGAGAGGAAAGCATCGGCGCGCATTAGCGATGCGGAAAGCGTCGGATCAGGCGACATTGGTGTTCGGGTTGGCTTTGCCGCGAAATCCATAGTCACTGCCACGAATTATGGCAAACCGCACGGTGCCGGCTTGGCGGCTACGCTCCGCAGCACGGGCGGAACAGCCATGCGCTGGGTGATCCGTCATCTGGCAGTTTTCGTTTTGGCCCACCAGATTGAACCCTTATGCTGCGCGGCTTTCGAATCTTAGGTTTCGCGAATCTTAGGTTTCGCTAGGGCGACATGAGCGACGTTTCCAATACTGCAAAGACCATCACCAGCTGGCGCACGCCGGCGCTGGTCATCGGCTTCGGCAGCCTGATTGCGCTTATCGCCTTCGGGCCGCGTTCGACGCTCGGCTTTTTCCTCATGCCGCTGTCCAATGCCAATCATTGGGGCCGCGACGTCTTTGCGTTCGCGCTGGCTTTGCAGAACCTGTTGTGGGGCGTCGGTCAGCCGCTCGGCGGGATCATAGCCGATCGCTTCGGCACCGTCCGCGTGCTGTGCGGCGGCGCGTTGCTGTACGCGCTTGGTCTCGTGCTGATGGCGCATGCGACCAGCGCGCCCATGCTCGATCTCTCCGCCGGCGTGTTCATCGGCTTCGGCCTTGCCGGCTGCTCGTTCCCGGTCGTGCTCGCCGCGCTCGGCAAGATCGTACCGCTGCAATGGCGGTCGCGCGCATTTGGTTTCGGCACCGCCGCGGGCTCGTTCGCACAGTTTTTCTATTCACCGGTTGCAGTGGCGCTGATGGATGCCTTCGGCTGGCAGGAAACGCTCCTGATTTTTGCGACGAGCATGCTTGCCGTGCTGCCACTCTCGCTCGCGCTGGCGACGCCACCGTCGCAGGCGGCGCATGAGGTCGGCGCGCAATCGCTGCGGCAAGCCTTGGGCGAAGCCTTCGCGCATCGCTCCTATATGCTGCTCGTGCTTGGCTTCTTCACCTGCGGCTTCCAGCTGCAATTCATCACCGTGCATCTGCCGTCCTACCTGGTCGATCGCGGGCTTTCGGCGCAGGTCGGCGGCTGGACCATCGCGACCATCGGACTGTTCAACGTCGTCGGCTCGGTCAGCGCCGGCTGGCTCGGCGACCGCGTGCCGAAGCGCTACCTGCTGTCATTTATCTATTTCATCCGCGCCGCGGCAATCCTGGCGTTCATTTCATTCCCGGTCACGCCGGTCACTTGCCTGATGTTCGGTGCCGCGATGGGCCTGATGTGGCTCTCCACCGTGCCGCCGACCAATGGCATCATCGCTTTGATGTTCGGCACGCGCTGGCTGGCGACGCTCGCCGGCTTCGCCTTTTTCAGCCACCAGGTCGGCGGCTTTCTCGGCGTCTGGCTCGGCGGCCTCGTGTTCGATCGCACCGGCTCCTATAATATGGTCTGGTGGCTGGCGATCCTGTTTGGCGTGCTCTCGGCGCTGATCAATATGCCGATCGTGGAGAAGCCGGTGGCGCGCGTCGCCGCGGTGCCGGCTTAGCAGCACGACCGGGCTTGTCCCGGCCATCTCCGTCTTGCAAACTCATAACAGATTAAGACGTGGATGCCCGGCAGATCGCCGGGCATGACGGGTGTTTGCATGGCGACCTTCAAAGCGATCGTCATCGACAAAGCCGACACCGGGCAGACGGTGCGGCTCACCGATTTCGACGAAAAAGATCTGATGGACGGCGACGTCACCGTCCGGGTCGAATGGTCGACGGTGAATTACAAAGACGGTCTCGCCATCACCGGCAAGGCGCCGGTGGTGCGGCGCTTCCCGATGATCGCTGGCGTCGATTTCGCCGGCACGGTGGAATCCTCCACCCATCCGAAATGGAAACCGGGTGACCAGGTCATCCTCAACGGCTGGGGGCTCGGCGAAACGCATCTCGGCGCCTATGCCGAAAAGGCGCGCGTCAAAGGCGATTGGCTGGTGCGGCGTCCGGCCGGCATCGGCGCGCGCGATTCGATGGCGATCGGCACCGCCGGCTATACCGCGATGCTTGCGGTCATGGCGCTGGAGCGCGCCGGCATCAATCCGTCGCGCGGGCCGGTGATCGTGACCGGCGCTGCCGGCGGCGTCGGCTCGGTCGCGGTCGCGCTTCTCGCCAAGCTCGGCTACGCCGTCGCCGCTTCGACCGGACGCACGGAAGAGGCGGCTTATCTGAAAGGACTAGGCGCCAGCGAAATCATCAACCGCAACGAACTGACCGGGCCGCCGCGGCCGCTTGCCAAGGAGCGCTGGGCGGGCGGCATCGACGCGGTTGGCTCAACTACGCTTGCCAATGTGCTGTCGATGACCCGCTATGGCGGCGCGGTCGCGGCCTGCGGGCTTGCCGGCGGCATGGATCTGCCGACCAGTGTCGCGCCCTTCATCCTGCGCGGGGTTTCGCTCATCGGCATCGATTCCGTCATGTGCCCGTTGCCGCACCGAGAAGCGGCGTGGCGCCGGCTCGAGGCCGACCTCGACCGCGAAAAGATCGCGGTCATGGCGAACGAAATCGGGCTTGATGAAGTTATTGCTGCGGGCCGCCGCATCGTCGAAGGCAAGGTGCGCGGGCGTATTGTGGTAAAAATCAGGTAAGGAATCGGGCTGCCTGCTAAATTTCGGCCATGATGCGGGGCTCTGCTATGGTAAGGGGACGGTTAAGAAATGTTGTTAACATCCTCCTACTAATGCCGCGCCGCCGAAGTTCGTACGAGCGCGCCGCAAATGCTTAGGAACTTCGGAATCGGGACACTAGCTGCCGGGGTGGAGTGGTCGATGTCGGTGCGGTGGTCGCTTGTGTGTGTGTCGGTTTTGACGGCCGGCTTGTTGGGTTTGGGGGAGGGGATCGCCGAGGAGCTCGGACCGGAGCAGGCGCGCGCCTTCGTCGTCGGCAAGCTGTTCGCCTATAGCTGTTTCGAGGGCACGTCCGGGATGGGACGGATCTATTCCGACGGCTCCGCGGTCGGCACCATCAAAATTCGCGGTCAGGGCCAGACCCGCTTTGCCGCGCTGCCGGCCGGCACGATCCGGGTCGACGGTGGGGCGATGTGCGCGCATCTGGCGGGCATGCCGTTCACGCCATGCTTCCGGGTCGAGAAGATCGATTACCGCAGTTTCCGCGGCTCGCTTTCCGGTTTGAGCTTTGCCTATTGCGATTTCTACCAGCGTAATCCGCGCAGCCACCTGATCAGCAGCAGCGCCGAGCAATCGACCACGGCGGCGACTCCGGTTGCCAATGTGCGGCCGGCGCTGCGCCCGTCGCTGCCGCAATAGCCAGAAAGATTTTCACTCCAGATCGAGCCGGAAGGGCGCCGCTTCGGCGGTCAAATCGCCGCGTCCGATTTCTTCAATTGCCGCGATCATGCGCCCGTCGCGGCCGAGCAGCTGATCGGCGAGCGAGACGATGCGCACATTCGGGGTCGCGGTCGGCGACGCGCGGCGCAGCGCCTGCGCGATGGTCGCTTCGTCGCGCCGAGGATTGAGCGCGCATACGGTCGCGTAAGCGCTCGCCGTCGAGCGGCTGATGCCCATATAGCAGTGCACGACCAGCGGTGCCCGACGATCCCATTCGCGCACGAAGTTAAGAAGATCGGTGATGTGTTCCTCCGCCGGCACGATATAGCCGTCGAGTGGGGCGGAAATGTCATGCAAGCGCAACCAAAGGTGATTTTTCGGCGCGATGCGGGATGGCCGCGCCACGCGCGCTTCGTCGCCGATCAGCGATACGACATGGCGGGCGCCGGTCAATTCGACCGTTTCTTCAAGCCGTGACAGCGAGCAAACGTGAATCATCGTCGGAAAGTCGTTGCCCTCTATATAGGAATTGGGGTGCCCTATTCATATGGGATTCGCGATTGGCGCAACTGTAACGTGTTCGCGCGCCGCTATTGCCGGGTGAGCCTGTTGAATCGTTCGAGATAGCGCGCTTGCGCGGTCTCGGCGGGCCACGGCTTGAGGTAATCGCGTTCCATGCCTGCGGAGAATTTCGGCGGCCGGCCGAAGAACCGCCGGGCTTCGGCGGCGTCGAAGCCGGCAAGCCGGGTCGCTTCGAGAAACGCGGCTTGCCGGTCGGCGGTCTTGATCAGCGCCTCGATCGGCGGCGGCGTAGTGGCGGGGAGCCCGAAGCGCAGGTGGATGGCGGTCAACAGCCGCCGCTCGATCGCCTTGTAGGCGTCGCCAATCACCGCCTTGAACGGCGAGATCATGTCGCCGATGACGTATTCGGGCGCGTCATGGAGAAGGATCGCGAGCCGGCAGCTTTTGTCGAGCCGCGGCGAGCGGGCCCGCGCCAGCGCTTCGACGAACAGGCAATGCTGCGCTACCGAGTAGATATGCGCACCGCTGGTCTGGCCATTCCAGCGCGCCACACGCGCCAAGCCGTGGGCGATGTCCTCGATTTCGATGTCGAGCGGGGAGGGATCGAGCAGGTCCAATCGCCGCCCCGAGAGCATGCGCTGCCAGGCGCGCTGGGCGCCAACGGCACGAAGGCCGCGCTTTGCCATCGGCTTGCCGGCGCCATGCGGCATGCCATGAAGGCCGGCACGGCTCCGCGGCAATGACGGCGACATGCTAGCCGCCAAGTTCCTGCATCGCCAAGTTTTGTACTCCCTGATGGCGATAGCAGCTGACAAGATGATCGTTGACCATGCCGACGGCCTGCATGAAGGCATAGGTGATGGTCGGCCCGCAAAACTTGAAACCGCGTTGTGTCAGTTCCTTCGACATCGCGCGCGAAACCGCGGTTTCGGCCGGCACCTGACGAATGCTGCGAAAGCGATTGACCTTCGGTCGCCCGTCGAGGAAATCCCACAACAGTTTTGAAAATCCCGATCCCTTCTCCATCACCTCGAGCCAGGCGCGCGCCGAGAGCACCGCGCCTTCGATCTTGGCGCGATTACGAACGATGCCGGCGTCGCCCATCAGCCGTTCGATTTTCGCGCTCCGGTAGCGCGCGATCTTTTCCGGATCAAAGCCGTCGAAGGCGCGGCGAAAATTCTCGCGCTTGCGCAGAATCGTGATCCACGACAAGCCGGCCTGGAAACCGTCGAGCATGAGTTTTTCGTAAAGCGCGCGATCATCGTATTCCGGCACGCCCCATTCTTTGTCGTGATACGAGATATAGAGCGGGTCCTGCTTGGGCCACGGACAGCGCAACAGATTGTCGGGAGCTTGATCGTTCATTCGGCGGCCTTGATCTCGCCGGGGAACGAAAAACGCGCCCAGTCCGGCTTGACGAGGCGAATGGGAATGCCTCCCGCCGCAAGCGCGGTCGGTTCGGCCTCCGCCACCCGATCGAGCCGAATGAGCGCGATGCCGCGGCCGCGCGCGGCCGAGCCCATGGTGCCGACCTGGCGCTCGCCGGCGGTAATCGGGGCGCCACTTTCCGGCGTGGCGCCGTCGTAGCGGAGCGCCACCGAGCGGGTGCGCGCGATGCCGCGATGCTCGATGCGTGACACCACCTCCTGGCCGACATAGCAGCCCTTGGCGAAATCGATCCCGCCGAGCTGATCCATATCGGCTTCATGGGGAAAAGCGTCGCCATAGGCGAAATCAAGCCCGCCGCGCGGCACGCCCAGCGCGATGCGGTGCGCCTCATAATCCTCCGCGCCCACCAGCGCGCCGCCAAGTTCGCTCGCCGCCTCGGCGGCGCGATGCGGCGCAATCATCACCCGAAATCCAAGCGCCGGCAGGCGCGGATCGGCGTAGCTCAAGCCTTGTTTGGTCGTGCCCTCGCCGTCCCAGGCCGCGATCACACCTAAAATTTCGGTGAGGTCCTCGATCAAGACTTTGGCGCGCAGCTTGTACAGATTGAGCTTTTCGACCAGCGTTGCCGCCAAGGCGCGCGGAATATCGAGGAAGAAACCGCCACCCTCGGCTTGCGGCGCTTCAGTCACGAAGAAATCGGCAATGATCTTTCCTTGCGGCGTGAGCAGCGCGCAGAACCGCGCCGTGCCCGGCGTCAGATCGAGCATATCGGCGGTGACGAGCCCATGCAGGAATTTGCGGGCGTCGTCGCCGATAACTTTGATAGCCCCGCGGTCGGGAAGGAGGGCCGCTTTCATGAGTTATGCCTAATTCGCCCAGGAAGGGACTGCAAGGTGCGTGCCTGCTGGCGCCCTTTCCCCTCCCGCCCACGCGCGTAGCGCGTGGTGGGGAGGGGCGCAGGCGGCCTGCGGCCGCCGTGCTTTTTCAATCAACGCCGATGCGAAGCATCGGCTATGGGCGGGGGGCATTTTTTATGTCCCCCCACCCCGGCTCATTTCACTGACATGAAATTCGCCGACCCTCCCCACCGCAAGCGGGGGAGGGAATTGCGATTGGGCGACGAATTAGTGTCTTTCGGATAAATACGAAGATGGTTTACTGGCGCGATAGCTGGACGGAAAATTCGCCGTTGCGGATGCGCTGCCCGAGATTGTCGGCGTAGCGGGCGGTGGGTTCCTCGCCGTAGGTCGCGATCAGTTCGGCGAAAGCGAGAAACAGCGCCGTTTGCACGAGGCAATCGCCTTCGATGCCGTCATGGACCGCCTCGGCCCATGCGTTCTGAAGATAGCCAAGCGCCAGGCGTTTCTGGTCGCTATCGGCCAAGGCGCCGCGAGGCGCGATATTCGGTGTCGCTGTCGTCATCCCCATAGCGTCGGCTTCCGGCGTTCCCCTCGGAACCAGGAAGGTGACGTTAGCAGGCCGTGAGGGGCCTTACAGGCCGAACCTAGGGGCAGGGTTAATGCACAAAATAGCGTATTTTGTGTTTGTTGACCCCCACCCCCAACCTCCCCCCTTTTAGGGGGAGGGAGAAGGCGCGGCGACCAGTTTCCTCCCCCTGAAAGGGGGAGGATCAAGGTGGGGGTCTGCCTTGGCGAATTCCGCGCTCAAGCTGTGATGCAATGCCTGCTAATTCGCGTAGCGTGCGGTGATGTCGCGGGCGATCTTGGCGCCTTCTTCCAGATAGCGGCGGATGACGATATCGGCGGCGGGTGTGCAGCTGCGGTAGGTTTGCTGAAAGCCGCGATAACCGCGGTTGAAACCAGCGACCATCTGCTCGCGGCGGGTTCCGCTCGGCGCTTCGGCGTCGATCAGCGCTTGCGCCTCGGTGCGCCATTTCTGGCCTTCGTCGTTGTTGCAAATGCCGCGCAGGAAATGCAGCGCACCGAGAATTTCCGACAACCGCTGCAAGTCGCGATCATAGGGCGCCGGCTGGTCCTGTAAGGCGGGCGCCGACGGCGCCGACGCTTGCGGCGGCAGCTTGGGCGTAGAAGGCGCCGACGGCCGCGGGGCCTGCCGGTATGGCGAGCCCCAGCCGCCCCCCCAGCTGTTGCCCCAACCGTTGTTGCCCCAGAATTGCGCCTGCGCCGGCGCGATGGCGAGGCACAGCGCGAGCGCAACGGCCGGGACGATACGAAATACGGACATAGACGGCAACATAATGCAGACGAAACGCACGGCAAGCCTCATCCAAGCCTCATGCAAGCCTCATTGATCTTGGCGATCAGCGCGCGAGCGCGATGCGTTCGGCGGCGGCGCCGACGATTTCGGCAAGGCCCTCGGTCGTTTTCAGGCCGGCAAGCTCGTCGGGCTTGCGCCAATGCGCTTCGGCGAGTTCCTCGCTGAGCGCAATTTCGCCGCCGATCCAGCGCGCCGCAAAGGGAAGAATGACGAAATGGCGTTCGACGCGTCCGGCGGCGTCGCGCGCGATCGCCTCGCGGAAACCGACCAGCGCGAGGGGCGTGATCGCAAGCCCGGTCTCCTCGCGCACTTCGCGGATGATCGCCTCTTCCAGGGTCTCACCGAGTTCGACGCCGCCGCCGGGCAGCGTATAGAGCCCGTGCGCCGGCGGGCGGCCCCGGCGCACGATCAGCACCCGGCCGTCGCGGAATATCGCCGCGCTCACCGCCAGATACGGCCGCGTTGGATAAATCCGCGCGTTATCGGCGTTGCTCATTAAATTGTTGCCCGGTCCGTCTTATATCAGCTGATTAGAGCATGATCCCGAAAAGTGGTTACCGGTTTTCGGAAAAGATCATGCTCCAACAAAATAGCGAAGCGGGCATGTGCGGACGTTATGTCATTTTCTCCACGCCGGAGGCGATCCGGGCGCTGTTCCGCTACGGCGAACAGCCGAATTTTCCGCCGCGCTACAATATCGCGCCGACCCAGCCTATCCCGATCGTGCGGCTCGTCGACGGCAAGCAGTCGCTCGCACTGATGCGCTGGGGCCTGTTGCCGTCCTGGGTCGAGGAGCCGAAGACGTTTCCACTTCTCATCAATGCCCGCGGCGAATCCGTGCTCGACAAACCGGCGTTCCGCAACGCCATGCGGCGGCGGCGTTGTTTGATCCCGACCGACGGCTTCTATGAATGGCAGGCGGGCGCAGCGAGCGGGCCGAAGCAGCCCTATTTTGTGCGCGCCAAGCGCGGCGAAGACGGCGCGCCGCCGCCGCTTGCTTTCGCGGGGCTATGGGAGACCTGGACCGGCCCCAGCGGCGAAGAACTCGACACCGCCGCCATCGTCACGACCGACGCCAATCGGATTTTGTCGGCCATTCATCCCCGCATGCCGGCGTTCATCGCGCCTGCGGATTTCGATCGCTGGCTCGATTGCGATGCCGTGCCGGCCGAGGAGGCGGCGGCGCTGATCAAGCCGGCGGACGATGCGCTCCTTGAGGTTTATCCGATTTCGCCGGCCGTCAATCGCGTGGCGAACGATTCCGAGGCGCTCATCGCACCGCTGTCGGCGCAGGCTGAACAAGCGGCACCGCCGCAACCGCCGAAGCCGAGCAAAATCAAAAAATCGGACGACCAGCCGACGCTGTTTTAACGCACGATTTCATTTGGACCATCGTCATTGCGAGGAGCGCAAGCGACGAAGCAATCCAAATTCGCAAACTCCGAGTCCTCTGGATTGCTTCGCGGAGCTTGTCATCGGGCCGGCACGGGATCCCCATCGCGCCAGCGCGATGGGGTGCCCCGACTTCGGGCCGGACCCGTTGGCTCGCAATGACGAACTTGTTTCACTCCCGGTGATGCCGATATCCGATATCCGCCGCGGCACGGTGGTCGCTGGCCAGAAATTCAAAAAGCTCTTTGCGTTGCCGACGGCGGTTCCACCAGGCGGCAAATCTGCGCAACTCGCTGCCAAGAAATTCGACGATGCTCGTGGCCGGCGGGCGAGACGAATGCGGCCGGACGCCGAGAATTTGCGGCGCTACGCCCGCAAGATTGCGATTGGACATGATGCGCTCCGAAAACGACATGAGCGCAATGTCGTTGCTTTGTCGCGCCTAGACCACCCGATTACTGACTTCCGTGCTGCATTGTTCCGGCTAAGAACGGTGCTAGCCTAACGGCAGAGTCGGGGAGGGAAGGCATGGTGATACGTTCAACCAGGCGCGCATTGCTGAGCGGATTGGCGGCGGTGCCGCTCGTACGCCCTCGCGCGGCGCACGCGCAAGCGGATTGGCCGACGCGCCCGGTGCGGGTGATGGTGCCTTATCCGCCCGCGGGCGGCGCCGACACCACCGCGCGCATTGTCTATGCCCGGCTCAGCGAGAATCTCGGCCAGCAATTCGCCATCGAAAATCGCGGCGGCGCCGGCGGCACGATCGGCGAGGAAGCGGTCGCGAAGGCCGCGCCCGACGGTTATACGATCTTGCACGACGCCACCGCGTTTTCCGTCAACGGCTCGCTCTATGCCAATCTGCCGTTCGACTACCGGAAGGATTTCGAGCCGGTGTTTCTGGTCGCGCTGGTGCCGAACATTCTCGTCGTCACGCCTTCAGTGCCGGCGAATACGGTGGCCGACGTCATCGCGCTCGCCAAAGCCACGCCCGGCGGCATCGACATGGCCTCGTCCGGCAACGGCACGCTGCAGCACCTTCTGCTCGAACTGTTCCGGCAGCGCACTGGGATTGCCATCAATCACGTGCCCTATCGCGGCGGCGGGCTGGCGCTGACCGATGTGATGGCCGGGCAGGTGAAATTTTTCTTTGCCAATGGTTCGTCGGCATTTGGCTTGATCAAGGGCGGTAAGGTCAAAGCCATCGCGCATACCGGCAAAGGCCGGCTCGCGAGTTTGCCCGACATCCCGCCGATGTCGGATACGCTGCCGGGCTTCGAAGGCTATGACTGGAACGGCGTGTTCGTGCCGCACGGCACGCCCGCCGCCGTCGTGAAGAAGCTCAATGGCGCGCTCAACGCCGCGATCGTTTCGCCGCAAGTCACCGCGCGGTTCGCCGAGCTCAACATCGAGTCGCGGCAGAATTCGCCCGAGGAATTCCGCGCCTATGTCGAAGACCAGATGGCGCTGTGGAGCCGCGTGGTGAAGGAAGCGAATATCAAGCTGGGGTAGCCGAACGTTTCCCTCCCCCCGCGACAGCGGTGGGGAGGGTCGGCGAATATCGCGTCAGCGATATGAGCCGGGGTGGGGGGTAGCTGGCAAATAAGGTCCCCCCACCCCCAACCCCTCCCCACCACGCGCTGTGCGCGTGGGTGGGAGGGGAATGATCGAGAGCTGATATGATGACTCTCACCCACGAACCGCCGCGCATTGCCGGGCCGGTGCCGCAGCCGCGGCGGCCGCGGATAAAACCGCCGCCCGGCGCCTGGGACACGCACGCGCATATCTTCGGGCCGTCGAACAAATTTCCGTATCAGCCCGGTCGCGGCTACACGCCGCCCGATGCGCCGGTCGAGCGCTTCATCGCGCTGCTTGACCATCTCGGCTTTGCCAATGGTCTGGTCGTGCAAGGCAACGCGCATGTCTACGACAATCGCGTGGTGCTCGATGCGCTGATGCGTTTTCCGGCGCGCCTGCGCGGCGTCGCCATCACCGACACGCGCATCAAGCCCGAGCTGTTACGCGATTGGGACGCGCGCGGCATGCGCGGCTTACGCTTTCATTTGTTTCCGCAGCGGCCGAATTACATCCGCGGCGTCGGGCTCGATGTCTTTGAGGTATTTCGCAAGACCATGGCCGAGCTCGGCTGGGTGGTGCAGTTCTTCTGCGATCATCGCACGCTGGCCTCGACCGCGCCCGCGCTGCGCGAGATCGCGCGGGACATGACGGTGATTGTCGACCATCTCGGCATGGTGCCGGCCGGGCGGGGCGTGAATGATCCGAATTTCCAGGCGCTCGTGAAACTTGTCGGCGACGGCCACGCTTACGTAAAACTTTCTGCGGTCTATCGCCTATCCACGCAATTTCCCGATTATCCGGATGCCAAGCCGCTGCACGATGCGCTCGTCGCCGCCAATCCGGAACGACTGATGTGGGGCACCGACTGGCCGCATCCTTCGATCCCGGCGGAGGTCATGCCCGACGATGGACATCTCCTCGATCTGTTTCACGAGTGGACGCCGGACGAACAAATGCGCCGGCGGATTCTGGTCGACACGCCGGCCCGGCTGTTCGACAGGTGACGCAAGCCACTTCCGGTGGACCTGTGCGACCCGCTACAGTCCCGCCGGCAAGGGCAGGCGACAATGAAGCGGCGATCCAAATCGGGTGATGAGACGTCCAAATCAAGCCCGCCAAAGGCAGCAGCGGCAAGGGGGCGCAATGCGCCAAAAGCTGGGCGCAATCGCGGTGCTTCCATCGCAGGTCAAGAGACGGTCGTCGCCCGGGTTACCCAAGAGCGCGACGAGGCCCTACTGCGGGAAACCGCCAATGCCGAAATATTGCGGCTTATTTCCAAGTCGCCCGGCGATCTGGAGTTGGTATTTCGAACCATCTTGGAGAACGCCACTCGAATCTGTAATGCCAATTTTGGAACGCTATTCCGCTTCGATGGCAAAAACTTTCATCCGGTGGCGCAGTTCAATACACCCAAGGCATTGCTCGAGGGGCAAGCGCGGCGTGGGCCGTTTCAGCCATCACCTGGCACCGCAATCGAACATGTCATGCGGACAAAACAGGTGAGCCACAGTGCCGACAAGGCCACTGACCCTGTTCCTGGGTTTTTTGCAGAGATCGGCGGCGCGCGATCACAGGTTGCCGTGCCGATGCTCAAGGACGATTCGCTGATCGGTGTCATTGTCATTTATCGGCAGGAGGTGCGTCCGTTCACCGACAAGCAGATTGAGCTGGTCAAGAACTTCGCCGCGCAGGCGGTGATCGCCATCGAGAATGCACGGCTGCTCAATGAGCTGCGCGAGTCGTTGGATCAGCAGACTGCTACATCCGAGGTGCTGCGCGTTATCAGTTCGTCGCCGGGCGATTTAGAGCCGGTGTTCGAGGCTATGCTGCAAAATTCAGTCAGAATCTGCGAGGCCGGATTTGGCCAAATGTTTCTGTGCCAGGGCGATAATGTTCGCCATGTGGCGACTATCGGCGTACCAACGACCCTTGTCGAGTTCGACAAGCGGCGCGGCACTTTTCAGCCGTCACCCGGCGGCGGCCTAGATCAAGCCATGCGTACAAAACAAGTGGTACATATCGCTGATTTAACCTCAGAACACGCCTCGTATCCACCAGCTAGGCTGGGCGGCGCGCGGTCATATATCGCCGTGCCCATGCTTAGGGAAGGAGAACTGGTTGGCGCGATCGCTATCTACCGGCAAGAAGTTCGTCCATTCACTGACAGGCAAATCGCGCTGGTGACCAACTTCGCCGCGCAGGCGGTGATCGCCATTGAGAACACACGGCTGCTCAATGAATTGCGCGAGCGCACCGCGCAGCTGGAAGCACGTTCGCAGGAGATCGCCAAGCTCAATGCGCAGCTCGAACAACGCGTCGCCGATCAGGTCGGCGAGATCGAGCGCATGAGCAGACTTCGCCGATTCCTGCCGCCGCAGGTCGCCGATCTGATCGTCGCGTCCGGCGGCGAGCGGCAGCTCGAAAGCCATCGCCGCGAGATCACCGCGCTGTTCTGCGACCTGCGCGGCTTCACCGGATTTTCCGAGAGCTCCGATCCGGAAGACGTGATGACGCTATTGCGCCAATATCACGCGGCGATCGGCGCAATCATCATCAAATATAGTGGCACGCTGGAGCGCTATGCCGGCGACGGCGTCATGGTCGTGTTCAACGATCCGGTGCCGGTCGACAATCCGGCGCTCCAAGCCGTGCGCATGGCGCTCGACATGCGCGCGGCGCTCGGCGCGCTGATCGAGAAGTGGCGGCGGCTCGGCCACGAGCTCGGCTTTGGCATCGGCATCGCGCATGGTTATGCGACGCTCGGCACCATCGGTTTCGAGGGCCGTTTCGATTATGCCGCCATCGGCACGGTGTCGAACGTGGCGTCGCGCTTATGCGACGAGGCCAAGCCCGGTCAGATTCTCATCAGTTCGCGGGTGTTGATGGCAGTTGAAGAAGCTATCGCCGTCGAATCGGTCGGCGATTTTGCGCTCAAGGGCATCAGCCGCCCGCTCGCGGCGTACAATGTGGTCGGGGTGAAGTGAGTAATTACGGTGATCGAATGAGACGAGAATGTTTGTGGGGAGGGGTTAGGGGTGGGGGTCGTAAGGCCTCACCGTAGGCGTCATCGCTTTCAGCTCACCTCGCTACCCCCCCTCCCAACCGTCCCCCACAAGGGGGGAGGGAAAAATTTTATTCCCCCGTCCACTTCGGCGCGCGCTTGTTGAGGAAGGCGTCGAGCCCCTCGCGAAAATCGCGGCTCATATAGCACATCAGGATCAGATCCTCGCCTTCCTCGCGCGACAGCCGCCGCTGCAGCCGGACCAAAGCCTGTTTGGTGGCGTTGAGCGTGAGCGGCGCGTGGCCGGCGATCAGGGTCGCGAGCTCATCGGCGCGCTTTTGCAGCGCCGGCAAATCCTCGACCACCTCGTTGAGGAGCCCGAGGCTGGCGGCTTCCTCGGCGCCGACCAGGCGCGCGGTGAAAATGAGATCCTTCACCCGCGCCGGTCCGACCAAAGCGGTCAGCCGGCTGATGCTCGACATCGACAGACAATTGCCGAGCGTGCGCGCGATCGGGAATCCGATCCGCGTCGACTTGGTGCCGATGCGCAGATCGCAACAGGCGGCGATGCCGGCGCCGCCGCCGGTGCAGGCGCCGGTGATCGCCGCGACAGTCGGCACGCGGCACTGTTCGAGCTGCGTGAGCACGCGATCGATGCGGGATTCGTATTCGAGCGCGTGCTGCGGCGTGGTGAAGGCGCGAAACTGGTTGATGTCGGTGCCCGAGGCGAAGGCTTTGTCGCCGGCGCCCTGGAGCACCAGAACCTTGATCGCGCGGTCGCGATTGGCCTCGTCGCAAATTGCGGCGAGCCGCTCATACATCGCGAAGGTGAAGGCATTGCGCGCCTGCGGGCGATTGAACGTGATCCGGCCGACGCTGTCGCGAACTTCGTAGAGAATGTCTTGGGAGGTGTCTTCGGACGCTTGTGTTTGTTGTGCCATTGTCATTAGTGCCGCCTTAAACCAGATGAGTTCGAATTGAAGCGGTAGTTTGTCATGGCCGGACTTGTTCCGGCCATCCACGTCTTTGTTTTAGCATAGCGCTCAAGACGTGGATGCCCGCGACAAGCGCGGGCATGACGATTTCAATCAAAACTTCGACGTGCAGGCACTAAATCACCTTGCCCGGATTCAATATGCCGTTCGGATCGAGGAGGTGCTTGAGGCTGCGCATCAGATCGAGCGCCACCGGATCCTTCACCGTCGGCAGTAGATCGCGTTTCATCACGCCGACGCCGTGCTCGGCCGAAATCGAGCCGCAATATTTCTTCACCACCGCGAACACGGCGGCGTTGACCTCGTCCCAGCGCTTGAGGAACTGCTCCTTATCGGCGTTGGCCGGCTGATTGACGTTGTAGTGGATGTTGCCGTCGCCGAGATGGCCGAATGGCAGCGGCCGCGCGCCGGGAATGAGCGCGGTCACCGCGGCATTGGCTTCCCGGATAAAGGCCGGCACGGCGGCAACCGGCACGGAAATGTCGTGCTTGATCGAGCCGCCGGCAAAGCGCTGCACTTCGCCGAACATTTCGCGCACGCGCCAGAATGCTTTGCTCTGTTCGATGCTGTCGGCGATGGTGGCGTCGAGGACGAGCCCACGCTCGAGCCCCTCGGCGAGCACCGCTTCGAGCACCTCGCGCAAGCCTTCGCGCCGCTGCGACGACAATTCCATCAGCACGTACCAGGGATGCGGCGCAGCGAGCGGATCGCGGCAGCCTTGGCCGTAGCGCAGCACGAGCTCGATGCCGGCGCGCGTCATGATCTCGAAGCTCGTGACGTCGCCGCCGGTGCGGTCTTGCGCGATGCCGAGGAGTTCGAGCGCGGCGTCCGCCGAGGCGACGCCGGCAAAGGCGGTCTCGACCGAGCGCGGCCGCGGCACGAGCCGCAGCACCGCCGCTGTGATGACGCCGAGCGTGCCTTCGGCGCCGATGAAAAGGTTTTTCAGGTCGTAGCCGGTATTGTCTTTTTTCAGCTTGTTGAGGTTGTTGAGCACGCGGCCGTCGGCCAGCACCACTTCAAGGCCGAGCGCATGCGAGCGCGCGATGCCGTGCGCGATCGCCGCGGTGCCGCCGGCATTGGTGGAGAGATTGCCGCCGATGGTGCAGGTGCCTTCGGAAGGCAGGAGCTGCGGATAGAGCCGGTCGACCGCGGCGGCGGCCTCGCGCGCGCGCTGCAAGGTGACGCCGGCCTCGCAGGTGATGGTGTAGGAGGTCGGATCGACCTCGCGGATGCGGTCGAGCCGGTTGAGGGAGAGCACGATTTCGTTGTGATGCGGGATCTGCCCGCCGACGAGACCGGTATTGCCGCCTTGCGGCACGATCGGAGTTGCGGTCTCGTTGGCGAGCTTGAGGATGGCGGAGACTTCGGCGACCGAGCCGGGCCGCAGCACCATCGGCGAATGGCCGCGGAACAAATCGCGCATTTCGACGAGATAGGGCGTCTGCGCGGCCGGATCCGTGATGGCGTATTTGTCGCCGACGATGGCGGCGAAACGCAAAAGCAAAGCGGGATCGATCGCTTTGCCCGGCTTGTTGTCCAATTTATCGAGCATCAGGCGTTTCCGGCAAATTCATTCCATTGATAAATGACAGCCGGCGCGACGCCGCGCAAGCGCACCCCTGGTACCGAAAAGCGACATTTGAAAAATCTAGCCCGGATGAAGCGGAGCGAAATCCGGGGAAGCCGTACCGGCACTGCGTTGCTCCCGGATTACGCTTACGCTCCATCCGGGCTACGCCACTCAATGCGCCTTGAGGAACGTGGTGTAAGCGGCGTCGGCGCGATCCAATGCCGCCTTGCTGTTGCCGCTCATCACCACGTCGAGCACGAAATCGTTGCCGTCTTTATCGGAATCCACCCCGAGCGCGCCGACCTCGAAACCCTGCTGCGCCTTGCCGGGATTTTCGAAGACAAAGCGCAGGAAGGCGGGCTTGCCGTTTGCGCGCTCGACCGCCGGCAGCTCGCTGATCTTCGCTCTCGGATTGGCGGCGAGCCAGCGCTCGTTGCTCAAGTGCGCGAAATCGGCGAGCGTCTGCTGCTTATCGGGCTGATAGATCACCTGCACGTAAATCAGCGGCTCGGCAGTGGCGAAGCTTTGGCCCTTCGGCACCATGATCTGCACCTTGTTCTCGCTCGTTGCTTTGGCGTCGACGACCCAGCCGTCCGGCGGCGTGAGCACGAGCGCATAAGAGGCGCAAAGCTTTTGCCCGCCGCATGGATTGAGAAATTTCTGCACTTCGGCGCGCGCGGCGGCGTTGCAAAGGATCATCGCGGCGGCAAGCGGCACAATGAATAAACCACGCAGCGGGATAGGCGGTCTCATTCGGGATCGAGGCTCCTATTTGCTCTCACAGCTACTCCGTTTCCCCTCCCCCCGCTTGCGGTGGGGAGGGTCGGCGAATATCGCATCAGCGATATGAGCCGGGGTGGGGGCGAACTAGAAGTACCCCCACCCATAGCCGATGCTTCGCATCGGCGTTGATTTAAAAGGGCACGGCGGCCGCAGGCCGCCTGCGCCCCTCCCCACCACGCGATATGCGCGTGGGCGGGGAGGGGAAAAAGAAATCCGTACGACTTATCCCGCCGCTGCGCGGCGCAGCCGGTCATTGATCGCTTCGCCGAGCCCGTGATGCGGGATTGGCATCACCGCGATGGTCTCGGCGTGAGCAGCATCCAGCGCGCGCAAATGCGAAAACAGATTGGCGGCCGCTTCGATCAGATCGCCGCGCGGGGAAAGATTTAAGACTTTCACTGCGTCTGCGGCGTGCTCGGCAAGCGCCGCTCCAAAGGCGAGCAAGGCTTCACCAGGGGCGACGTGCGTCGCCTCGAGGCGAAGCCGCGTGCGCGGCGCATAATGCGAGGCGAGCATGCCCGGCGCGCGCGGAGCGGTTTGACCGCCCGGCGCGCTCGCATCGGCAAGCGAAGCGCCCAGCACCTGTTCGATCGCCGCGCGCGGCACGCCGCCGGGACGGAGCAGCGCTGGTTCGCCAAAGGATTCACCCAGGCAGGCGACGATGGTGGATTCAAGCCCGACCGGCGTCGCCCCGCCGTCGACAATCAGATCGATCCGCCCACCGAGATCGGCGAGCACATGCGCGGCCGTGGTCGGCGACACATGACCGGAGCGGTTGGCCGACGGCGCCACCACCGGCCCGCCGAAGGCGCGCAAAAGCTCCTGCGCTACCGGATGCTGCGGCAAACGCACCGCGATGCTGTCGAGTCCGGCACTGGCGAGCGCGGCGATCGGGCAATCCGCCGCTTTCGGCAGAACAAGCGTCAGCGGGCCCGGCCAGAAGGCCGCGGCGAGCCGCTCGGCGGCGGCATCGAACCGCGCCAATTTGCGCGCCGCCGCCGCGCTCGCCACATGCGCGATCAGGGGATTGAAGGCCGGCCGGCCCTTGGCGGCATAAAGCCGCGCAATCGCCTCGCCGTTGCCGGCATCGGCGCCGAGCCCGTAGACCGTCTCGGTCGGGAACGCGACGAGCCCGCCGGCGGCCAGTATGCGCGCCGCCTCGGCAATCGCGGCGGCGTCCGCTTTGAGCACGCGCGTCGTCAACAGGGCTGTCATTGGGCTTTCACGGCATGACCTCGCTGCCTAGATACCACGGAGCGGGGACGGCAAGAGGCGTCCAAAATGCGCTAAGGCGGCGGGTTTGGGCGGCACCTTGCCGGGCCGGAATCGCGCTTGTATAAGCCGCGTGTCAGTCGGAGTGTGGCTCAGCCTGGTAGAGCACCTCGTTCGGGACGAGGGGGTCGCAGGTTCAAATCCTGCCACTCCGACCAACACTTAGCTGATCCCGAAACAGCTTCGCCCACAGTTTCCCCGACAGATATCGCCCGCCGGTTGCCCAACTCGTTCAGAAAGCAAGAAAGTGTGAAATGTCAAAACAAGCGATGCGCGACGAGACCGAACGTCTGGTGAAAGAGGCATTGGAGCGTAAAACCCTCACCGTTAAGCACGGCAAGACTCGTATAGACAGCAAATGCCGAAAGTGCGGCGCACCAAATCGCGTCTCGGCAGCTCAAGGACAGGTTCGGGTGCCGTACACGTGTATGGAATGCGGCGAGGAACAAAGGACATTCTGACCACGGTCAACACGCGGGTTCAGTGGTAAGGGTTACCGCCACAGGTTCGCCACAGCTTGAGCGGTCTAAATCGCGAATGTTCGTTCGCAAACGAAACAAAAACACCCGAATATTCAAGAGGCGATATGCCCGCGACCTCGTTCGGGACGAGGGGGTCGCAGGTTCAAATCCTGCCACCCCGACCAACCTCTCACTCATCCCGAACGGCTTCCCCGATGGAGCGCGGTCAATGACGCGGATACTTGTCGCGCTTTGCGCGCTTACGCTTGCGGGCTGCGGCGGCGCGGCAAAGGTCAGCGCACCAAAGATCGATCCGCGCGCCGAGTACCAGAACGCGCTTGATGCGTATCAGGCATGTATCAACTCGAACCTTAACAACGCCGAAGCATGTGAGGAAAAGCGCGTTCAGATGGAAACGAACGAGCGCGTCTACCTGGGCCGGTAAACCGGGACAGCGGCGTGAGCGCCGAGGTTTCGCGTTTCAACCGCGTCGCTCGTCGTCGCCTATCTTGGCTCGCATTACGCCGGCCCTCCGGTAGCGTAATTTCGGTGAGCAGCAGGTTCACCGACAACATCGTCCGCTTCGGCGCCGATTATCATTTTTGATGCGTACGGTGTTGTTGTAGCCCGGATCGAGCGAGGCTCGATCCGGGAGCAATATGTCTCCCCCGGATATCCAGATGCGATATCCGGGCTACATTTCACGGCGATAATTGACGCGCGCGCACTTTGTCGCGGATGGCCTTTACGGCCGCCCTGTGCCAAGCTTTTTGCTAAGCTAAAGCGTTGAAAGAACGGCCCCGCCAAACGTGGGCCGCGCCGACAGCCCGAAACTATCAATGCGGGCGCGTAAATTGGGGAACATATTGGGAGGACTACGATGAAGCGTTTTTCGCTCATTCCGCTTTGCTTGCTGGCCGCCACGGCCGCCGCCGCGGCCTTCGCTGCGCCGGCCTTTGTCACGCCGGCTTTGGCCGAGGATACGATCACCATCGGCTTTACCGCTTCGCAGACCGGGCCCCTTAACGTCGACTCGCTCGGGCAGCAGCGCGGCTATGAATTCTGGCGCGATGAGGTCAATGCCGCCGGCGGCATCAAAGCCGGTGGCAAAAGCTATAAAGTGAATTTCGTCAGCTATGACGATCAGTCGGTTGGCGGTCGCGTGCAGCAGCTCTACACGCGTCTGATCAACCAGGACCGCGCGCAGTTTTTGTTCGGCCCCTATTCATCGGGGATGAGCGCGCCAGCAGCCGTGGTCAGCGAGCAGTACGGCAAGATCATGGTTGTCAGCGGCGGCGCCGAGGAAAAGCCGTACATGCTCGGCAACAAAAATCTGTTCATGGTGATCACTTCGGCGAGCCATTACCTTTCCGGCGCGGTCGAGGCGCTCAAGTCCAAAAATCCGCATGCCAAGATCGCCATGGTCTATTCCGACGATCCGTTTTCCAAGACCGTCCTGACCGCCACCAAACAGCAGGCGGAAGCCGCCGGCATGCAGGTGGTGATGGATGAATCCTACGCGCCATCGACCACCGATTTTGGCCCGATCGTCAACAAGATCATCTCATCGAACGCCGATTCGTTTATGGGCGGCGGACATTATTCCGACGGCGCCACGCTGGCGCGCCAGATGTACGACCAGAAGGCCGGCATGAAATGGGTGTCGATTCTGGTGGCGCCGGGCGACGACAAATTCGCCGAATTAGGCGCCGCGGCGATGGGCGTGACCGTGCCGTCGCAATGGGAGGTTCAGGTCTCCTACAAGCCGGAATTCGGGCCGACCACGGCGCAATTCGCCAAAGCGTTCCAGGACAAATACAACGTCAAGGCGGACTATCACGCGGCCTCGGGTTACACCAGCGGCGCC
Source organism: uncultured Alphaproteobacteria bacterium (assembly GCA_963816295.1). Taxonomy (GTDB): domain Bacteria; phylum Pseudomonadota; class Alphaproteobacteria; order Rhizobiales; family Xanthobacteraceae; genus BOG-931. Next base: position 77,600 of record CAWFJS010000010.1, read on the forward strand.
ATCCTGCAGCATGCGATCGAGCAGGCAAACTCGATCGCGCCGGACAAAGTGGCGGCCGCGCTCAATGCGACCGACGTGACCACCTTCTTCGGTCACATCAAGTTTGCCACCGATCCCGGCCACCACGGGCTGCAGACCGCGCACGAAATGGTGCTGGCGCAGTGGCAAAAGGTGAACGGCAAGCCGGGCCGTCAGGTGGTTTGGCCCGACGCGGCCAAATCCGCCGATCTGATTTATCCGCTATCGGCCAGCCAGTAAGGCAGCCTTCTCGTAGTGACCCTCCCCTGAAAGGGGAGGGTCGACACACGAAGTGTGTCGGGGAGGGGTCACATTGAATCGCGCGCATCGGAGTCTTGACCCCCATCCGGCGGCCTGCGGCCGCCGACCTCCCCCTTTCAGGGGGAGGAGAAAGATGGTGGAGTGAGAGATCCTGCCTTCATCGGGTTTTAATCGCGCATGTTTGGGATAATCGCTTCGATCATCGACGGCGTGCTGGTCGGGCTGGTCTACGGACTGGCCGCGATGGGGCTCACGCTGATTTGGGGTGTGATGGACGTGATCAATCTCACCCACGGCACCATGATCGTTGCCGGCATGATGGCGCTTTATCTGATCAGCGGCGCGCTCGGCGTGTCGCCTTATTTCACGTTGCCGCCGATCCTGATCGGCGGCTTTTTTGTCGGCGTCGCGCTGTACTGGGTCGCGGTGCATCGCATGATGGGCCGGCCGCCGCTGATGAGCCTGTTGTCGACCTTTTCCGTCAATCTGATTCTGGTCGGGCTTGGCACCGCGGTGTGGGGCACGGCTTTGTTCAATGTCGAGGTCTCGCTGCCCGGGCTAACCATCGACCGCTACACTTTTCCCGGACCCCACATTCTTGCGGCGGTGCTTGCTGCGGTCATCGCGTCGTTGCTCTACGCCTTTCTGCACTACACTCGGCTCGGCAAGGCGCTGCGCGCGGTGGCTAACAATCGCGAGGCCGCTGAGCTCGTCGGCATTCCGACGACGCGCGTTCTAGCGATCGCTGTCGGCTGCGGCGTGTCGCTTGCCGGCGTGTCCGGCATGCTCATCGGCACCTTGTTTCCGTTCACCATTCTCTCCGGCGACGGTTATCAGCTCAAAAGCTTTGTCGTCACCGTGCTCGGCGGCTTCGGCAATCCGGTCGGTGCACTGATGGGCGGCGTCGCGCTTGGTCTCCTTGAAGGCGCGGTGACGCCGTTCGTGCCGGTAAGCTGGACGCTGGTGATCGAATTTGTACTGTTCGTGCTGGTGCTGATTGCCTTCCCCGGTGGAGTTTTCGCCCGGCGCGGGACGCTGTAAATGCTGCGCCGCCCGTTCTTTTGGATCATCGCGCTCGTTGTCGCGGCTTTTGTCGTATCGCCGCTCATCGGCAACGACGTGCAGCTGCGCGAGAGTCTGGCGCTCGCCGCCGTCTACATCACGCTCGCCAGCAATCTCAATCTGATGCTGGGCTATGCCGGCTACATCAACTTCGGTAGCATCGTGTTCTTTGGTCTCGGCGGCTACATCTGCGTCTGGCTCGTCGATGCGCATCATTGGCCGCTGGCCGCAAGTCTCCTTGCCACCGGCATCGGCGTGAGCGCGCTGTCGCTGGTTTTCGGTTTCGGCATCTTGCGCCTGCGCGGTCCGTTCTTCGCGCTCTCGACCATCGGCATCGTCGAGGGCGTGCAGGCCTTCGTCGAGAATTTCCAACCCTGGGGCGGCTCCTCCGGCATTTATATTTCGCCCGAAGTATTCGCGCCGCTCGGCGGGCCGGGCCCGGCGCTGTGGGTGATCTATTTTCTGTTCGTCGCGGTGATGGCGGCCTCGCTTTATCTCAGCTACGGCATCAAGATCTCGAAATTCGGCTTGGGCCTTCTCGCAATCGGCCAGAACGAGGATGCCGCCGCGATCCTCGGCGTGCCGACGCCGCGCTACAAGGCTTTGTGCTACAGCGCCTCCGCCTTTTTGCCCGCGATCGCCGGCGGGCTTTATTTTTTCAAGGCGGCGTTTATCCAGCCGTCCGACGCCTTCGATCTGACGCTGTCCACCGAAGCGATCGTCATCTGTATGCTGGGCGGGCAGGGCACCGTCACCGGCGTCGCGCTCGGCGCCTATCTCTACGAGGAGTTGCGCGGTTATCTCCTCATCTCGTCGACCTTTTCGAATTTTCAGCTGGTGATTGCCGGCGCGCTGCTCCTTGTCATCGTGCTGTTCTTTCCGTCCGGCCTGATGGGTTTCATCTATGGCCGCTTCCCGCGCCTGCAGAAGGTGTTGGAATGACGGCGCTGCTCGAACTTGATCGCGTCAGCAAGCGTTTCGGCGGGCTTCTTGCCGTGAACAATCTCAGCTTCGCCATGCGCGAGGGCGAAATCCTCGGGCTGATCGGGCCGAACGGCGCCGGCAAGTCGACCTTGTTCAATCTCATCAACGGCGTGTTCACGCCGAATTCCGGCCGCATCGTCTTTAACGGCGTCGATATCACCGGCGAGCGGCCGTTCATGGTGGCGCGCCACGGCATCGCTCGCACCCATCAGATCGTGCAGCCGCTCACCAATATGACGGTCTTGGAGAACTGCGCCGTCGGCGCCTGTTTCGGCCGCGAAAACCTGCCGCTCCATCGCGCCACCGCGGCGGCGCGGGAGGCAGTCACGGTCGTCGGCCTCGACGACCGGCTGCACGCTTTGGCGCTCAATCTCACCATCGCCGGCAAGAAGCGGCTCGAACTCGCCCGCGCGCTCGCGGCGCAGCCGAAACTCTTGTTGCTCGACGAGGTGCTCGCCGGATTAAATCCGACCGAGATCGAGCACATGATTGCCGTTATACGCCGCATTCGCGACAGCGGCGTCACCATTCTGATCATCGAGCACTTGATGCAGGCGATCATGAGTTTGTCCGACCGCATCGTCGTGCTCAATTACGGCGAGAAGCTCGCCGAAGGCGCGCCGGCCGAAGTCGCGCGCGATCCGCAGGTGATCGAAGCCTATCTCGGCGATCCCAAGCTCGCCGCCGAGCTCGAAGGCAAAGACGAAGGAAGCGCCGCGCATGGCTGACGCGATTGCGCAAACCGCCGCCGCCGACGTGCTGCTCTCGGTCGAGGGCCTCGAAGCCGGCTATGGCGAAGTGCAGGTGCTGTGGGGACTGTCGCTCAAGGCGCGCCGCGGCAAGCTCACCGCGATCGTCGGCGCCAACGGCGCCGGCAAGACCACGACGCTGCGCGCGGTCGCCGGCACGCTCTCGCCTTGGGGCGGGCGGATCATGCTCGATGGCGAGGACGTCACGCGGGTGCCGAGCCACGTCAAGGCGGCGCGCGGGCTCGCTTTGGTGCCGGAAGGCCGGCAATTATTTTCGATGATGAGCGTCGCCGAAAATCTCGAACTCGGCGCGTTTTCGCCGCGCGCCTCACGCTCCTATGCCGAGCGGCTCGAGCAAGTGTTCAAGCTGTTCCCGCGCCTTGCCGAACGGGCGCGCCAGCGCGCCGGCACGCTGTCCGGCGGCGAGCAGCAGATGGTCGCGATCGCGCGCGGGCTGATGTCGGATCCACAAATTCTCATCATCGACGAGCTCTCGCTCGGGCTCGCTCCGGTCGTGGTCTATCAGCTCCTCGCGACGCTCAAGCAGCTTAAGCAAAACGGGCTGACAATTTTGCTAGTCGAGCAGAACGTGCATCTCGCTTTGGCGCTCTCCGATTACGCTTACGTCATCGCCGAAGGCCGCATCTTCACCGAGGGCCTGCCGGCGGAGCTCGCCGCCAATCCGGAGATCAGGCGCGCCTATTTGGGATTGTGAACCGACCTCTCCCCGCTGTGCGGGGAGAGGTCGCGAGCGAAGCGAGCGGGTGAGGGGACCCACCCGCATGTCTGAGCCAAGCGGTAACACCCCCTCATCCCAACCTTCTCCCCGCAAGCGGGGAGAAGGAGCGCGTAGGCGGCCGCGAGAACGTTCTCGTTGTCAATCACGCAAGCCGCGCCACGACATCTTCGGCGAGCGATAGCGAAGCAGTCAGGCCCGGCAATTCGATGCCGAACAAGTTGACGAGGTGCGGCATGCCGTGGTCGGCGGGACCAGCGATCAAAAAGTCGGCTTGTGGTTCGCCGGGACCGCGCAGTTTCGGCCGGATGCCGGAATAATCCGGCACCAGCGAGTTGTCGGGCAGGCCGGGCCAATAGCCGCGAATGCCGGCGTAGAAACGGTCGGCGCGGCGCGGATCGACCGCATAATTCTCTTCCGTGACCCACTCGACGTCAGGACCAAACCGCATGCGGCCCGCCATATCGAGGGTGACATGAACGCCAAGCCCGCCGTCGACCGGCGTCGGATAAATCAGCCGCGAAAATACCGGCCGGCCGGCATAGCCGAAGTAATTGCCCTTGCCGAGCACAAGCCGCGGCACTTGCTCGGCCGGATAGTTATCGATGCGGCGCGCCAGTGCTTGAGCGCCGAGTCCGGCGGCATTGACGACCGCGTCGAAATCGAACGTCCCCGGCTCGCGGCCGCCGAATTGCACGCGCCAGTGCGGCGCCTTGAAGCTCATGCGCTCGACCGGGGTCTGGAACGCGATCATGCCGCCGCGGTCTTCGAGCTCGCCCCGCAGCGCGCGCATGAAAGCGTGGCTGTCGATAATTCCGGTTTCCGGCGACCACAGCGCGCCGATGCAGGACAATTCGCCTTCCATGGCGCGCGCGGCATTGCCGCCGATCATTTCCGTGCATTCAACCTCGTTTATTTGCGCTTGCGCATGGATGGTCTCGACCTTCGCGAGCTCAGCGGCATTGGTCGCAACGACAAGCTTGCCGCATTTGCGATGCGGCACGCCATGCGAGGCGCAGAATGCGTACAGCATCCGCCGCCCGCGCACGCAATGCCGGGCGCGCAGCGAGTCGGTCGGATAATAAAGCCCGGCGTGGATCACCTCGCTGTTGCGTGAGGAGATACCGTTGGCGATCCCGCCGGTCATTTCGGCGACGGTCACTTCGTGACCGGCTTGCGCCGCGGTGCGCGCGACGGCAAGTCCGATCACGCCGGCGCCGATCACCAGAACCTGCATCGCGGCTCCTCACTGGTCATTCCGGGGCGCCACGAAGTAGCGAGCCCGGAATCCATATCCGCAGGGGTTATGGATTCCGGGCTCCTCGCTTCGCTCGGACCCGGAATGACTATATAACAGCCGCCCAAAGAGGAGTGCTATGGCGGATAATATCGTGCGCGTCTGCGCCAAAGCTGAAATCGCGCCCGACAGCGTCAAGGCGTTCGAGGTCGGCGACAAACAACTCGCGGTGTTCAATCTCGGCGGCCGCTATTACGTGACCGACGACGAATGCACCCACGCCTCGGCGAGTCTCGCCGACGGCATGCTCGACGGCGAGGTGATCGAATGCGCCGTGCATATGGGGGCGTTCCACGTCCCGACCGGGGAGGTCAAGGCACCGCCCTGCGCCATGGCGCTGCGCACCTATAAGGTCGTGCTTAACGGAGATGACGTGCTGGTCGATCTCGACCGCGACGCTGCCGGCGAATTGGCGTGAAATGGGCTGGTTTCGCCGGCCATTAATCCACATTATAAAGACATATTATTAGAACACGTCATTAGAACACGCGTAGGCGGCAGCGGCAGTCGAAAGCCAGAGGACAAATCATGTATGGCGGGCCCGGTGTGAAAACGAACAACAACGATTTTCCCATCCCCGACACCATGAAGTCGTGGGTGCTCGGCAATCCCGGCGAGCTTAAGCTCACGCAAAAGCCGGTCCCGGTGCCCAAGCGCGCCGAAGTTCTGGTGCGTATCGACGCGGTGGCGATTTGCGCTACCGATCTCGAGATCATCGATCATGGTTCGCCGGCTCTCATTGAAGGTGGCAAACCGTTCAACAAGAATTTTACGCCGGGTCACGAATATATGGGCACCGTCGTCGCGCTCGGCCCCGGCGTCGACGAATACACAATCGGCCAGCGCGTGACCGTCGAAATCCATGCCGGCTGCGGTCAGTGCAAGCGTTGCCGCGAGGGCATGTACACCTCCTGCCACAACTACGGTCTCAATTACGGCGATGTCGACAAGGGTCATCGCGCCAACGGGTTCACCACCGACGGCGGCTTCTGCGAATATCAAGTCAACAACATCAACACACTGGTCGCCATTCCCGACTCGATGTCGGACGAAGAGGCGACGCTGGTGGTCACCGCGGGCACGGCGATGTACGGGTTGACCGAGCTCGGCGGTCTGGTCGCCGGCGAGAGCGTGGTCGTCACCGGTCCTGGGCCGATCGGCCTTCTCGGCGTGGCAGTGGCGAAGGCTTTGGGCGCGCAGCCGGTCATTCTCACCGGCACCCGCGACAACCGGCTTGCGATCGGTCGTGAGCTCGGCGCCGATCATGTCATCAATGTCCGCAACGAAAACATGGTCGAGACGGTCAAGCGGCTCAATGGCGGCAAGGGCGTCGATTACGTGGTCGAATGCTCCGGCGCGCCGAATGCGGTGAACGAGGCCGTTTACATGGTCAATCGCGGCGGCAAAGTGTGCCTGGCGGCGTTTCCGCACGCCGAGACGCCGGTCGACGTCGCCCATATCGTGCGCAACAACATTTATCTCTACGGCATCCGCGGCGAGGGCAAGAGCGCGACCCATCGCGCCGAAGCCTTCATGTCGCAAAAGCGCTTCGATGCCACCAAGATCCACACCCACACTTTTGCGCTCGACGATCTGCCGACCGCGATCCGCTACGCCAAGGATCGCGTCGACGATGCCATCAAGGTCGTCGTCAAGGCTCGCGGCGTCGCCGCGCATCGGGTCGCGGCGGAGTAGGTCGCGATCTGCTAGATCTTGCGAATCCGAAACGTCAGCAGTTTTTTGTCCTTGCGGCTGTCTTCGAGCGTATCGCCGGTCTGCCGCAAAAGATTTGGAATATCGATCCCTGAAAGCGGATCGGTGCATTCGACGATCAAGATATCGCCCGGCTGCGATTGGTTGAGCGCCTTGCGCGTGCGCAGCGCCGGGAGCGGGCATTTGAGGCCGCGCAGATTGAGTGTCTTTTCCGTCATCGGCTGCAATTCGTAGAAGCGGGCGAAGGCCTTTATCATAGTCGCGATGACGATCGAAACTAGCGTCCAGCGCATCGCACGGCTGACCCCGCTTGAGGCGATTCTCGCGTCCTTTCAATCGCGCATCGCCGCGGTGATGCCGCGCCGCACCCCGCTTTCACAAGCCTTGGGCGCGGTGCTTGCGGCGGATGTACAGCCGCCGGAGTGCCCGCCGCGCCCGATCGCATTACGCGACGGTTTTGCCGTCGCGGCTGCGGAGATCGCCGGTGCCGGTCCCTATGCGCCGATGCCGCTGGGCCTGACGGCGTGCCGTGTTGATGTCGGAGGTGCGCTGCCGAGTGGGACCGATGCAATCGTGCCGCTCGATGCCATTTCGCTGCGCGGTGATCGCGCCGAGGCGGTCGCTACCGTCGCGCCGGGAGAGGGCGTTCTCGCGGCCGGCGGCGATGCGGCGCCGGCGACCGCGCTGCGCCGCGTCGGCGAACGGCTGCGCGCGCTCGATCTCGCCGCCATGCCCGCGGCCGGTATCGCCGAAGTGACAATCCGTTCGCCGCGGCTCGCGCTTGCCCGCGCCACTGCTGCGAGAACGCCGGTGCTCAATGCGGCGCAGGTGACGCTTTCCCGTTGTGCGGTGAAGGCGGGCTGCGCCGTGAGCGAGGCAAGCTCACTGGCCGAAGCCCTGAGCGAAGGTCAATGCGACGCCCTGATCGGCATCGGCGGCACCGGCAGCGGACGCCGCGATGACGCAGTGCAAGAACTGGCGCGGCGCGGCCGGGTCGAGGCGCATGGCATTGCCATTTGTCCGGGCGAGACTGCGGCACTCGGGTTTGTCGGTGAACGGCCAGTGCTGCTCGTTCCGGGCCGGCTTGATGCGGCGCTCGCGGTCTGGCTTCTCATCGGGCGGCATCTTGTCGCCAAGCTCGCCGGCGGCAAGGTCGAAGACATGCCGACAATATTGTCGCTTCGGCGAAAGGTGACATCGACCATCGGGATGACCGAGGTGATCCCGGTGAGGTGCAGCGGCGGGATGGCGGAGCCGCTTGGGTCCGAATATTTGTCCCTGACCGCGCTCACCCGCAGCGACGGCTGGATCCTGGTTCCGGCCGAGAGCGAAGGCTTCGCCGCCGGCAGCGAGGTCGCCGTGAACCAATGGCCATGAATTTGCCTTTGCCGCAGCAATGAACCGGGACGCCAAACCAACACACACCGCGATTGTTGATGCGATCCGCCGCGCGGCGCGGCAGGAGCAATTCCTTGAGGTCGTCTCGGCGGCGGAAGCGCGCCGGCGCTTCGAGGCGCGGCTCGACCGCGCACCGCTTGCCGGCGAATCACTGCCGCTTGCGGCTGCGCTGTCGCGCGTCATCGCCGCTGACGTGATCGCCCCGATCGACACGCCGCCGTTCGATCGGGCCAATGTTGACGGCTTTGCCCTGCGGGCGGCGGATACGCTAAGCGCCGGACCTGGCACACCGAAGCGGCTCACGCTCAATCGCGAGGTCATCGCCTGCGGCGTTGCGCCAGCTCTTGAAGTTGCCTCCGGCACCGCTACGGCGATCGCGACTGGCGGCGTCATTCCACGCGGCGCCGACGCGGTGGTGATGATCGAACACACCGAGCTGATCGAGGATGCCGCGCCGGCGATCGATGTCCACCGCGCCGTCACTAGCGGTCAGTTCATCTCTTATGCCGGCTCGGATATTGCGCGCGGCGAGACTTTGCTGCGCCGAGGCATCCGGATCGGCTCGCGCGAGATTGGCATGCTCGCGGCGTGCGGCATGACCTCCGTCGAAGTCGTGCGACGGCCGCGCGTCGCCGTGCTGTCGACCGGCGACGAACTGGTTCAACCCGGTCAGCCGCTGCGTCCCGGCGGTGTCTACGACAGCAACGGCGCCATTATCGCAGCCGCGGTTGCCGAAGCAGGCGGCGAAGCGGTGCCGTTCGGCGCGGTCGCGGACGACCAAACGGCGCTCGAACGTGCCATGCGCGCCGCGCTCGCTTCGTGCGACATGGTGGTGCTCAGCGGCGGCACGTCGAAGGGCGCCGGCGACCTATCGCACCAAGTGGTATCGCGGCTCGGCAGCCCGGGCATTCTCGTTCATGGGGTCGCGCTCAAGCCGGGCAAGCCGCTTTGTCTCGCGATGATCGGGAAGACCCCGCTGATCGTGCTGCCGGGATTTCCGACATCGGCGATCTTCACGTTCCACGCTTTCGTCGCGCCACTCATTCGCGCGCGGGCGGGTTTACCCGTCGAAGCCGCGCACGCGGTCGCTGCACGCGTGCCGGTGCGCATACCATCCGAGCTCGGCCGCGAAGAATTCGTGCTGGTTTCGCTGGTAGGCGCCGACGACGGCCTCATCGCGTTTCCGACCGGAAAGGGCTCAGGCGCGGTGACGGCGTTCTCGCAGGCTGATGGATTTTTTGCAATCGATGCGCTTGCCTCCGCGCTCGATGCCGACAGCCAAGTTGAAGTCACGCTGATCGGGAAATCCGAGCACGCGCCCGATCTTGTCATTATGGGCAGTCACGATATTGCGCTGGATGTCGTGGTTGGCGCGCTCGCCGAGCGCGGCGTGCGCGCGCGCACCATCGCTGTCGGCAGTCTCGGCGGCGTGAGCGCGGCAAGCCGCGGCGAATGCGATATTGCGCCGGTGCACCTCGTCGATGCCGCGAGCGGTGTCTACAACAAGCATCTGCTCGCACCGGGACTGGCGCTCGTCCCGGGCTGGCGGCGCATGCAGGGCTTTGTATTTCGTCCCGGCGACGCGCGCTTTGAGGGCTGCAGCGCCGAGGTTGCGCTGCAGGCCGCTTTGGCCGATCCCGCAATCTTGATGGTCAACCGCAATGCCGGTTCCGGCACGCGCGTCCTTATCGACAGCCTTCTGCGCGGCGCCAAGCCGCCCGGTTATGCCAATCAGCCGCGCTCGCACAACGCCGTGACCGCAGCGATTGCACAGAATCGCGCCGATTGGGGCGTCGCTATCGCACCGGTCGCAAATCTCTACGGTCTTGGTTTTCTGCCGATCGCGCCGGAGCACTACGATTTCTTGGTGGTCGAGGCGCGGCGCCGGCGGCCGGCGGTCCAGGCCTTTATCGAGGTGTTGCGAGACGAGGCGACCCGCGACCGCATCCGCGCGCTTGGCATGGAACCAGCCGCCCAAGAGTCCATATAATGTCCGCATGCGCGTTATCGGCCTCGCGGGCTGGAGCGGCTCCGGCAAGACCACGCTGGTCACCAAGGTGATCCCGGTGCTGGTCAAACGCGGCCTGAAACTTGCGACCGTCAAGCACGCTCATCATGAGTTCGACACCGACCTGCCGGGCAAGGATTCCTGGCTGCATCGCCGCGCCGGCGCCAGCGAGGTCGCGGTGGTATCGAGCCGCCGCTGGGCCATTGTCCACGAACTCGAGCGGGAGGCAGAGCCGTCGCTCGATGATGTCCTCAATAAACTCAGTCCCGTCGATCTCGTGATCGTTGAAGGGTTCAAGCGCCATTCGCATCCCAAGCTCGAAGTCTATCGCGCCGCAATCGGCAAACCGCTGTTGCATCCCGATGATGACTGCATCGTCGCCGTGGCGACCGACGCGCCGCTGCCGCAAGCGCAAGTTCCGGTGGTGATGCTCGACGATGTCGAAACCATCGCCAACGTCCTGCAAGCGGAAGCGATGCCGCGCGAGCAGATCGGTAAGGGCGAGGCCGAGCGATCGACGCGCGCTCCGCGGCGGAGCGACGCCTGATGGCGCAGCTTACTGACGATTGTTTCGCCTTCAACGAGCCACTCCTGCCGGTTGCTGAGGCTGAAAAGTTGATCGGCACGCGCGTAACCCCCGTATCCGGTCAAGAAATGGTGCCGCTTCGCGCAGCGCTCGGCCGCGTCCTTACCACCGATCTCATCGCACCGGTCAATCTGCCGCCGTTCGACAATTCCGCTGTCGATGGCTATGCGGTTCGCGGCGAGGCCATCGACAGCGCGCGCGAGCAGCGTCTCGCCATCGTCGACCGCGTCGCTGCCGGCCACGCCGTGAGCCACGCGGTCAAATCGGGCGAGGCGGTGCGCATTTTCACCGGCGCGCCGATGCCGGCCGGCGCCGATACCGTTTTTATGCAGGAGGATTGCCGGATCGAGGGCGCTCACGTCGTCGTGCCGCCGGGTCTGTCGCCCGGCGCCAACCGGCGTCTTGCCGGTGAAGATATTCGCGCAGGCGCCGTGGCGCTTCCGGCCGGGCGGCGGCTGTCGGCGCAAGACATCGCGCTCGCCGCGGCGCTGGGATTGACCGCAATCGACGTGGTGCGGCGCGTGCGCATTGCACTGTTCTCGACCGGAGACGAGATCGCCGAACCGGGATCGCCGCTTGCCGGCGCGGCACTCTACGATTCCAACCGTTACCTGCTCGCCGCGGCGGTCGCGCGCTTTGGCGCCGAGGTCACCGATCTCGGCATTCTTCGCGATGAGCCGAAAGCGCTGGCGCGGGCGATTGCTGCCGCTGCCGTCGATCATGATCTCGTGCTCACCTCCGGCGGCGTCTCGACCGGTGAAGCCGATTATGTGCGCAGCGCGGTCGAGAGCATCGGCCGCATCGTGTTCTGGCGGGTCGCCATCAAACCGGGCCGTCCGGTCGCGATGGAAGTCATTCCCGGCGGCGAGACCGGCCAAGCCGCCGCCTTTGTCGGCTTGCCGGGAAATCCAGTCGCGGTGTTCGTCACGTTCGTTCGCGTGGTGCGGCCCCTGTTGTTGCGGCTTTCCGGCGCCTTGCCCGAGCCGCTTGTCGCCCTGCCGGCACGCGCCGCATTTTCGTATAAAAAACGAAAAGGTCGCCGCGAATATGTCCGTGTCGCCCTGCGGATGGGTGCCGACGGCACGATTGATGCCGTCAAATATCCGCAAGACGGCGCCGGCGTCCTCACCTCGCTCACTGCAACCGACGGGCTCGTCGAACTCGGCGAGGACGTGACCAATATCGAACCGGGCGCGATGGTCGGTTTTCTGCCCTATGCGTCCTTACTGGGCTGACTACTCCGCTCATTCCCGCGCAGGCGAGCGGCTCCCGCATATTTCGCCGCCAGTGCTTGTGCTTTTGCGGCGTCTTCCGGAGTGTTGACGTTATAGAACGGATCGACCGGCTCGGCCGACCAATCGGCGATCGCGACGCCGTGACGCGTGGTCCAGATTTCGATCTTGCGCAGACCTTCGGCGGCAATCGCGTGGCGCAAATCATCGCGGAGCGCCAGCGGCCACAGGCCGACGACGGGATGGCGCCATTCCCCCGAACGGGCGCAGGCGAGCGGCTCGCCGGCAGCGACGCGCGCCGCATGCAAGCGCGCGATCAGATCGTTCGGCAGGAACGGACAGTCGCCCGGCACGCTGGCGACCCATTCGCATTCCGGCAAATGCAATGCCGCCCAATCGAGGCCGGCGAGAATGCCGGCGAGCGGACCGGCGAAATCGGCCACGCTGTCGGCGACCACCGGCAGCTTGGTATCGGCGAAGCGCGCCGGGTCGCCGTTGGCGTTGATCAGGAGGCCGGTGCATTGCGGCGCAAGGCAAGCGAGCACGCGCTCCAGGATGGTGACCCCGCCGATCGCAATTCGCGCCTTATCGCCACCGCCCATGCGGCGCGCCAGACCGCCGGCGAGCACAAGCCCGAGAGTTGAAGGATAGGCCACGACGAGCGATTGTCTTCACCTCCCCCTGGAGGGGGGAGGTCGCCGGACGAAGTCCGGCGGGTGGGGGTGAATTCTTACAATGCCGCTCACCCCACCCCGCTCGCCTGCGGCGAGCGACCCTCCCCATCCAGGGGAGGCTAAGAAAGGCGCATCACTATTCATCGTGCACCGCGGCTTTGCGCCGGTGCTTTGCGCCTTCTTCGGCGACGTAGGCGAGGTCCTGATCGAACACGATACGGTCCTCTCCCGCGAGCGCGATGAAGCGCTTGCCGCGGGCGCGGCCGATCAGCGTCAAATTGGCCTGGCGCGCAAGCTCAACTCCCCAAGCGGTGAAGCCGGAACGCGAGATCAGGATTGGAATCCCCATGCGCACGGCCTTGATTACCATTTCCGAGGTCAGCCGGCCGGTGGTGTAAAAGATTTTATCGGCCGCCAGCACGCGATGTTTGAACATCCAGCCCGCGATCTTGTCGACGGCGTTGTGCCGGCCGACGTCTTCCATATAGACCAGCGGCCGATCCTTAACGGCGAGCACGCAGCCATAAATCGCGCCGGCTTCGAGGTAAAGCGACGGCGTGGTATTGATCTTGTGCGTGAGCGCATAGAGCCAGGAGGTCCGCAGCTCCGCCGGCGGTAATGTAACGTCCTCCAGCGCTTCCATCAGGTCGCCGAACACGGTGCCCTGCGCGCATCCCGAGGTTTGCACTTTTTTCTTCAGCTTCTTTTCGTAATTGGTCTTGCGTTTGGTGCGCACCACGACGACCGCGAGGTCCTCGTCGTAATCGACTGAGGTGACGACATCGTTCGGCTTGAGCATGTTCTGATTGAGGAGATAGCCGAGGGCGAGATATTCGGGATGGTCGTTAATCGTCATGGCGGTGACGATCTCCTGGGAATTGAGGAAGATCGTCAGTGCGCGTTCGACGGTCACCGCCGTTTCGATCCTGGAGCCAGTCTGATCGACGCCGGCCACGCGCTCGGTCAAGCGCGGGTCCTGCGGATCCGGGCGGATGAGGTAATCGTCGTCCGAGGCGTTCATGTCGCTAATGTAGGATAACGCGCATAGGGGTGGAAGCGCACAAAGAGAAGGCCCGACGCGGCGCCGGGCCTTCATACGCAGTTACTACGCTACTTCCGCTTGGCAGTATCAGCCGTGAAGGCCGCCAAGCACCCATATAAAAATAATGACCGGCATCGGAATACCGAGGAGCTATAATAATAGCCCACGACCCATGACGTCCTCTTGCTTGCCTCTCTTTCTGGTCTGCCACGATAACGAAAAGCGTGTGGAATGGTTCCGCGCCGCGGCTTGCTGCGCGGGCGGGTGAGTCTTCCGAAGCGCCTCGAACACTGGCGCCGGCAGGTCGCAATTCAAGAATGTCCCGTTATGTCGCGCGTCTCGGCAGCGCGTGATCGCGGGTTGTAACCGGAAGCCCTGCCGGTATATTGCCTCCCGCGATTTTCCGTTCCGGAGAGGTGGCCGAGTGGCTTAAGGCGCTCGCTTGGAAAGCGTGTATACGGGAAACCGTATCGTGGGTTCGAATC
>CAWFJS010000011.1:0-72743 GCA_963816295.1 uncultured Alphaproteobacteria bacterium
ACTAGCCGATTGGGACCTATTTGATCTTGGATTCGCGAAATTCGACGTGCTTCTTGGCGACCGGATCGTATTTCTTCTTGACCAATTTATCGGTCATGGTGCGCGAATTCTTGCGCGTTACGTAATAAAAGCCGGTGTCCGCGCTGGACACGAGCTTGACCTTGATCGTCGTATTCTTGGCCATGAGACCCTCGGTATTGCCGCATTCGGCGAAACCTAGTCAGCAAGCTGCGATTGTCAAGAAAGCGCTGCGGAAAGAAACTTTGCCGGGCGTGGTGGCCCCGATCACAGGATTTCCCGGACAAAGCGCTTGTGCAGCATCCGATAGAGCGGCACCGGATGATCGTGGCTCATCCCGGCGGCGATGCGGTCCTGCAGCTCTTCGAGCACGACCGCGGTAATGCCCGGAACATCGAGCTCGCGGGCTTGCGTGATCGGCAACCAGACCAGCTCAACGAGTTCTTTATCGGGACCAACAAAGCCGTCGTCGCGGCGCGCGATTGCCGAGACATCGGCGGTGAAGAATTGGCTGTCGAAACGTAGCGGCCGCCGCGGCGGCGTAATAGCGCGGGCGATAAAGTGGACGGCGCTGAGGTCGGGCGCGACTTTTGCTTTGGCGAAGGCCTGCCACGGTCCGGCCGGCACATGCATCGCTTCGGGCACGGGCACGCCGAGCATGATCCCGGTTTCTTCGTAGGTTTCGCGCACCGCGGCGAGCGCAAACGCGGCGGCTTTAGCGAGACTCGGCCGCCGCACGCGCCGCATCAGCTTTCCGGCGTGATGTTCGTGCAGCGCTGCCGCCGCCGCCATCAGGCGATCGACAGGTTCGATGCGGCCGCCAGGAAACACAAATTTGCCGGGCAGAAAGTGATGACGCTGGTGCCGGCGGCCCAGCAGAACCTTCGGCACTTCGCCGGAGCGATCGAGCAGAATCAGCGTTGCGGAATCGCGCGGTTTGAGATTCGGAAACGACTGATCGCGCATGCTGCGCGTGAGCCGCGCGGCGCGATCCGCTGCTGTTCCGCCGGCGCTGACGCTCAAATCGTCATCCATCAAAAAATTCTCTTTGCTTAGCGGCGGCCGCGACCGTGCCGGCCACGTGCGGATTTTGCCCCGGATTTCGAGCCAACTTTCGGGCCAAATTTCGTACCTTGTCGCGGTGGATGTCCAGCCCGCTTCGTCATAGGTGCAGGGCGGCCCGCACGCTGATCGACGAGCCTGAAGCGCAGCGCGCCGGCGACCGGCGCCGCCTCGACGAGTTCGACGGTAACGGGATCGCCGAGCCGGTGCGTCCCCGAGCGGCCGACAAAAGCGCGGCCAGCCTCGTGAAAGCGAAAATACTCCTCGCCGATAGTGCGCGCCGGAATAAAACCGTCCGCGCCGGTTTCGTCGAGTTCGACGAACAGTCCGGCGCGCGTCACCCCGGAAATGTGCCCGTCGAAAATCGCGCCGACGCGGTCGGCCAAGAAATGAGCGATCAGCCGATCGGCGGTTTCGCGCTCGGCCTTCATGGCTCGGCGTTCGGTGGTGGAGATGTTAGCCGCGATCTCGGCGAGCCCGCGCGTATCGGCACCGTCGGGCAAGCCGTCGGCCCCGAGTTTGAGCGTGCGGATCAGCGCGCGATGGACAATGAGATCGGCATAGCGGCGGATCGGCGAAGTGAAATGCGCGTAGCGGCGCAGATTGAGGCCGAAATGGCCGAAATTCTCGGACGCATATTCAGCCTGTGCTTGTGTGCGCAACACCACTTCATTGACCAGCCGTTCGACGTCGCGGCCCTTCACTCGTGACAAAATGCGATTGAAGCCATCGGGGCGAAGCGTCCCGCCCTTCGGCAGCGAGATGTCGAGCGTGGCCAAAAACTCGCGCAACGCGTTGAGCTTTTCCGGCGATGGCTCGTCGTGGACGCGATAGATCAGCGGCACCTTGGCGCGCTCGCAGGTCTCCGCAGCCGCGACATTGGCGAGGATCATGAACTCCTCGATCAAGCGGTGCGCCTCGAGCCGTTGCGGCATGATCACCCGATCGACGGTGCCGTCCGATTTGAGAACGATTTTGCGTTCCGGAATGTCGAGATCAAGCGGCCCGCGCTCATTTCGGGCGTGCAGCACCGCGCGACAAGCGGCGTACAGCGGCGCCAAAATCTTGTCGGCGATCGGCTCGGTGATCTCGTCGGTACGGCCCGAGACCGCGAGCTGCGCTTGTTCGTAATGCAGCCGTGCCGCCGAGCGGATCAAGACGCGATGAAAGCTGTGCGAGTGCTTGTGGCCGTCGGCGCCGATCATCATGCGCACCGCCAGCGCCGGGCGATCTACATTCGGTCGCAGCGAACACAAATCGTTGGAGATGCGCTCGGGCAGCATCGGCACCACCCGGTCGGGGAAATAGACGGAGTTGCCGCGCTTTTCCGCCTCGCGATCGAGCTGTGATCCCGGACGCACGTAGTGCGCCACATCGGCGATCGCGACACTGACAATATGGCCGCCGGGATTGCGCGGATCGGGCGTGGCATAGACCGCGTCATCGTGGTCCTTGGCATCGGGCGGATCGATGGTGACGAACGGCACCTGGCGCCAATCTTCGCGTCCGGCCGGGGAGGCTGCATGCGCCGCCTCGGCTTCGGCAAGGACGGCCCGCGTGAAGACATGCGGAATGTCGTGGGCGTGAATGGCGATCAGGCTCACGGCGCGCTCGGTCTTGAGCGAGCCGAGCCGCTCGATGACACGGCCGCTCGGAAGGCCAAATCGTCCGTGCCGGCTCACCTCGACGGCAACGAGATCGCCGTCGGCGGCGCCCGCTGCCGCCTCGGCGGCAATCGCAAGTTCGCGGCCGAGTTGCTTCTTGTCGATCGGAACCAGCCGGCCACCGCCGCCCGCAAGCGCGCGGAAAATACCGAGCGCGCGGTGTTTGGCGCGGTCGATAAGTTTTATGACCCGTGCGCTCGTTTCCTCAGCCGTGGATCGCTCGATGCGAAGGAGCGCGCGGTCGCCGACGCCGGCGACCGCGTCGGGGCGGGCGTGGCGCGGTGTATGGATGCGGATGACCGGCGGCGCGCCGTGGACCTCTTCGTCCCACTCGGTCGGGCGGGCCAACAGTTCGCCGTCGCTGTCGCGGCCGGTGACGTCGGCGAGAACGACCGGCGGCAAAGTGCCGGCGTGATGCAGCCGTTTGCGCCTGCGATCGATGCGGCCTTCATCGGCCAAATCGCGCAGCATGCGCTTGAGCGCGGCACGATCTGCATTTTTGGCGCCGAACGCGCGCGCAATTTCGCGGACGCCGACCTTGCCGCTGCGTTCGCGGATGAAGGCGACAAGTTCCTCGCGTGAGGGCAGGCGTCTTGAGGGCACTTGTCTCATGGGCGGCTCGCCGGCCAATTCGGCCTGCGGCGTAGTGCGTGAAGATTATTCGGCGGCTTGCGTCGTCTTGCGTGGATTATGTGCGGGGCGCTTTGGGGCGCTTCCGGGCGGTCGTTTCGATGACGCCTTGATGTGCCTCGCGGTCCCCGGCGACGGCCGCTTGGTTCGCCGCGGGCGCGCGTGCGGCGCCGGCGCGGTGCGCTCCGCGCGCGCGTCGATCAACGCCACCGCTTCCTCAAGCGTCACCGTCTCGGGCGTCTTGTCGGCCGGTAGCGTCGCGTTGACGCCGTTGTGGCTGACATAGGGGCCATAGCGGCCGTTCTTCGCAGCGACCGCGCCGCCTTTGACCGGATGGTCGCCCAGCGGCCGTCCCGGATCGGCGCCAAAGCGGCGTCCGCGCGAGCCCTTGGCGCGCTTCTCGGCGATGAGCGTCACCGCTCGATTGAGACCGATCGTGAACACGTCTTCCGGCGATTCGAGACTGGCGTAGGTCTTGCCGTGCTGAACGTAGGGTCCGAACCGGCCGATGCCGGCGCGGATCGGCTCGCCGTCCTCGGGATGGCGGCCCACTTCGCGCGGCAACGAGAGCAGAGCGAGTGCGCGCTGCAGATCAACTTGATCGGGCGCCGTTCCTTTCGGCAGCCCGGCACGGCGGGGCTTCTCGCCATTGACCGCTTCGCCAAGTTGCAAATAGGGACCGAAGCGGCCGCTGCGCACCGTCACCTCAAGGCCGGATTCCGGATCCTGGCCGAGGACCTTGGTGCCGATATCGGCCGAACCATCGGCCGGGATCGAGAGCGGCCGCGTATAGCGGCATTCGGGATAATTGGAGCAGCCGATGAAAGCGCCGAACTTGCTCAGTTTGAGCGACAGCCGGCCATTGCCGCAATTGGGACATTGCCGCGGATCGCTGCCGTCGGCGCGCGGCGGAAACAAATGCGGCGCGAGCAGGCTGTCCAGCGCGTCGATCACCGCGGACATTTTCAAGTCCTTGGTCTCGTCGATCGCAGCGATGAAATCGCACCAGAAATCCCGCAACACTTCGCGCCAATCGATTTCGCGGTCGGCGATCAGATCGAGCTGTTCTTCTAGACGCGCCGTGAAGTCGTATTCGACATATTTGGCGAAGAAGCTTTCGAGGAAGGCGACGACGATGCGGCCGCGATCCTCTGGATAGAGGCGCCGCTTGTCGAGCCGGACGTATTTGCGGTCCCTGAGCACTTGCAGGATCGAGGCGTAGGTCGACGGCCGGCCGATGCCGAGCTCCTCCAGGCGCTTGACCAGCGAGGCCTCGGAATAGCGCGGCGGCGGCTCGGTAAAGTGCTGGTCGGCCGCGATCGACTTCTTCGCAAGCCGTTCTCCCGCCGACATTTGCGGCAGCCGGCGCGAATCCTCATCCTCGGGATCTTCGTCGCGTCCTTCCTGATAAAGCGCCAGGAAGCCGTCGAACTTCACCACTGTACCGGTGGCGCGCAGCTCCAAGCGGCGTCCCCCGACATTGGCCTCGATCTCGGCGGTGGTGCGCTCGAGCTCGGCCAATTCCATCTGGCTCGCCACGCTGCGCAACCAGATCAGCTCGTAAAGCTTAGCCTGATCCTGGTCGAGAAAACGCTTGGTCTCGCTGGGGCGGCGGGACAACTCGGTCGGACGAATGGCCTCATGCGCTTCCTGCGCATTCTTCGTCTTGGTCTGATACCGGCGCGGCGCTGAGGGAACATAGTCGCGGCCGTAATCGCCCTCGATCACGCGGCGGATCGCACCGATCGCCTCTTCGGCCATCTCGACGCCATCGGTTCGCATATAGGTGATCAAACCGACGGTCTCGCCTTCGATATCGACGCCTTCATAGAGCCGCTGCGCCACGCGCATCGTATGCGCCGGCGCAAAGCTGAGTTTGCGGCTTGCTTCCTGCTGTAAAGTAGATGTCGTGAACGGCGGATAGGGGTGGCGCTTGAGCGGCTTGGCCTCAACCGAGGTGACGCTGAAGGCGGCGGTTTCGAGGGCCTTTTTGAACGCTTCGGCTTCTGCTGCCGAGCCGATGTCCAGACGCTGCAGTTTTTTGCCGTCGGCGCCGGTGAGCCGCGCCTCGAAAGTTTCGTTGCGCGGCGTCGCCAGCGTGGCGATCAGCGACCAATATTCCTGCCGAACGAATTTTTCGATTTCCAGTTCGCGGTCGGCAACCAGCCGCAAGGCGACCGATTGCACACGGCCGGCGGATCGCGCGCCGGGCAGCTTGCGCCACAGCACCGGCGACAGTGTGAAGCCGACGAGGTAGTCCAGCGCCCGGCGCGCCAGATAGGCGTCCACCAGAGCCTGGTCGATTTTGCGCGGATGCGCCATCGCATCCGTGACCGCCTGTTTGGTGATCGCGTTGAATACCACGCGCTCGACCGGCTGGGACTTGAGCGCCTTTTTCTCCCTCAGCACCTGCAAGACGTGCCAGGAGATCGCCTCGCCCTCGCGATCGGGGTCGGTTGCCAGGATCAGCTTATCGGCGTCTTTGACCGCCCGGGCGATGTCGTTCAGGCGCTTCTGCGCCTTGGGATCGACCTCCCAAACCATGCGAAAATCGGCATCAGGCTCGACCGAACCGGTTTTGGCCGGAAGGTCGCGGACATGGCCGAACGAGGCCAGAACTTCGTAGCCCTTACCCAGATACTTATTGATCGTTTTCGCCTTAGCGGGCGACTCTACCAGTACAAGATCCATGTTAACCCAATGATTTTTAGAGCTTTTTGCCTATTCCACGTCTAAGTCGCAGCTTGCAGGCCGCCGGGAACATGGGTAATGCACCCCTGCCTGTCAAATCGTTACCGGTGGAAAAGAAGCGCGCAAATAGTCTCGCATTACGGAGTAATCAGGGCGGCGGCCGGCCACGCCGTGATACACGCTCTGATTGTGTAGTTGTCAATCATAACGTTAGAGTATAGACAACCTTGAGGACCTAAAGCCCTGACGGTGCGCCTGTTTGCGGCAGGAAAGCTCTTCCGCGTGCGGTCGCGCGGTGCGGATAATCAGGGGCCGAAATGGACGCGCCAGCGAGCGAGGAAACGCCGGATCAGGCGGCGCAATATATTGCCTCTTTGACGCAGGAGCTTGCCGCAATCGCGCGGCGCAATGGGCTCGACACATTACGCCACATCCTCGAAATGGCGCGGCTCGAGGCCGATCAGCTCATTAAGCGCTAGGCCAGCGACACCAGTCCGCCGCCGTGGCGCTCGATCCGGCCGGCGATTTCAAGCTCCAACAGCACCATGCGCACAATGCGCGGCGAGGTGCCCGACAGCCGGACCAGGTCATCGAGCGAGACCTTTGCGGCGCGCTGGCGCCACCGCGGCGCGCCAGCGTCGGCAACGCCTCGAGCGCCGCGCGTGCTCCGCCGAAATGATTGAGCAGCGCGCGAAAGGTGCGCGGGCCGACATTCTGACTGCGGATGAGGCGGAGCCAGTCGAGCCGCTGCTCATCCGTCAATCGTATTGGTTCCGTGCCCTCGCTCACCCCAACCCCGAACGCTCGGTCCAGTGGCCGTATTACCGCCAAGATGGAACCGAACTCATATGTTGCAAAACACGAGGTAAACCCTCACAGTCGGGGCCGCCGCAGGGATGACAACAGGGCAGGGGTGTCTTGCTTAGTGTCTTGCGCGCCAGCGCGTCGAAGCGGGCTTTTCGCGTCGTCCTGATCAAACCGTCGCATTACGATGCGGACGGTTACGTCATTCAATGGTGGCGCTCGACGTTACCGTCGAACAGCTTGGCGAGCGTCTACGGCCTGGTCGAGGAATGCGCGCGCGCCCGCACGCTCGGCCCCGACGTCGAGATCGAAATCGAAGCCTGCGACGAGTGCAACACGGTCGTCGACGTCGCCGGTGTCGCCAAGCGCATCCGCGCAAGCGGCGGCGGGATGATCGGTTTGATCGGCGTGCAGTCCAATCAATTTCCGCGCGCGCTCGATCTCGGCCGACAATTCCGCGCGCACGGACTGCCGGTGGTGATGGGCGGTTTTCACATCTCCGGCTGCATCGCGATGCTGCCCGAACTGCCGAGCGATCTTAAGCAAGCGCGCGATCTCGGCATCACGCTGTTCGCCGGCGAGGCCGAAGGCCGGATGGCCGAAGTTTTGTGCGATATCGCCGCGGGAACAGCCAAGCCGGTCTACAATTATCTCACCGACCTTCCGGAAATGGCAGCCGCCGTCTATCCGATCCTGCCACGGGAGGTCGTGACACGCGTCGCCGGACATTATTCCAGTTTCGATGCCGGGCGCGGCTGCCCGTTCCAGTGCAGCTTCTGCACGATCATCAATGTGCAGGGGCGCAAATCCCGCTATCGCACACCCGACGATGTCGAGGCGATCGTGCGCGCGAACGCGGCGCAGGGGATCACGCGTTTCTTCATCACCGACGATAATTTTGCCCGCAACCGCAATTGGGAATCGATCCTGGATCGTCTGATCGAGCTGCGCGAGCGCCAAGGCTTCAACATCCGGCTCCTGCTGCAGGTCGACACGCTGTGCCACCGTATTCCCGGCTTTATCGAAAAGTCGGCGCGTGCCGGCTGCACTGCGGTGTTCATCGGATTGGAAAACATCAATCCGGAATCGCTGATGGGAACCAAGAAGCGACAGAATAAGATCTGGGAATATCGCGACATGCTGTTGGCGTGGCGCGGGCAAAAGGTGATGACCTATGCCGGCTACATTCTTGGCTTCCCGACCGACACGCCGGAAACGATCGCCCGCGATATCGAGATCATCAAGAAAGAGCTGCCGGTCGACATTCTGGAATTCTTCTATTTAACGCCGCTGCCGGGTTCGGAGGATCACAAGAAACTGTTCATGCGCGGGGTGCCGATGGATCCCGACATGAACAAATACGATCTCGAACACGCCTGCACCGACCACCCGCTGATGTCGAAAGAGACCTGGATCGGGGTTTATGCCGACGCCTGGCGGCGGTACTACACCGACGCGCATGTCGAGACGATCATGCGACGCGCGATCGTTTCCGGAATCAATCGCACCAAGGTTCTGGATTCGCTGACGATCTTTTCCGGCGCCGCCCGCATCGAAGGCGTGCATCCGCTGCAATTCGGCTTCTTGCGCCGTAAGCTGCGAACTCAGCGGCGTCATGGCATGCCGGTTCTTCATCCGCTGGTGTTTTATCCGTGGCGGCTTGCCAATTTCATCAAAGTTAGTTCGCAGTGGTTGCGGCTGATTTGGCGTTATCGCCGGATCATGGCGCGGATCACCAAAGATCCCGTCGCGCGCACGTATTTCGACGAGGCGCTCCGCCCGCATACCTCGCCCGGCGAGACCGATCATTTTGTCGAAGTGTTCGCCGACAAGATTCCGCACACCCATGGCGCACCGGTGCGGCCGGCCGCCGTTGTGGCGGCGCAGTAACGCGTGCTGGATTAGCCGCCGCCGATCGGGTGTTCAGTGCCGCTGATCAAGCGCGCGATATTGGCGCGGTGCATCAGCCAGACCAATCCCGACAGCAGCAGAAATAATTTCGCTTCCGGCAAATTACCGTTCCACCACAGCACCACGGGCGTTGCTGCCGATGCCACGAGCGCGGCGAGCGAGGAGTAGCGCGAGGCCGCCGCGATCGCGATCCAGATCAGGCAAAATGCGATCAGCGCTAGCCACAGCGCGAGACCGAGCAACAGGCCGATATAGGTGGCGACGCCTTTGCCGCCTTTAAAGCCGAGCCAAACCGGAAACAAATGCCCGAGAAAAGCGCCAAGCGCGGCATAAAGCGCGGCATCACGGCCGAAAACAAAGCCGATCGCTGCGACAGCAACGGTGCCTTTAAGAATGTCGCCAGCGAGCGTGGCCGCGGCTAAGAATTTTCGTCCAGTACGCAGCACATTGGTGGCGCCGATATTGCCCGAACCGACGCTGCGCAGATCAGGCGCGCCGGCAAGGCGCGTTACCAGAACGCCAAACGGTATCGAGCCGCACAGATAGCCGAAGATCAGGGCCGCGGCGTATTGGAGCAAAGGTGACTGCATGTCCGCTCATTGTGGCGCGGGCCGACGGGCCAAACCGGTGGCCGGTTATCCCATTCGCACCCTGCCGGCGCCCGTCTCGCGCAGCGTAAATCCCGCCGCCATCGCTTCCGACTCGTTGCCGTAGATCACGAGAGCTTTTCGTTTCTCCGCCGGCGCTTTGGTCAGCGTTGCGAGCCCGGGCGTGAACGTCTTTCGCACGGTATCGGCGACCACCAAAGAATCAGCTGCCGTCTCCGCCGGCACCTCGATATCGCTTTCGCAATAGACGCAGCGCAATCTCGCGTCATGCCGATGCTGCTCTTCAACGATGTAAAACTTGTTCGCTGCGTATTGGCTTTCGGCCGGATCGGCCGTGATGCAGTTCTGGTTGGCGCAGTGCAATCCGGTGCCGATCGGCTGGCAATAGAGCGGATGTTCGGGCTTGGCGAAGCCGCCAGGGAATTTGTGCAGCGATTTGTTCTTGTGCAGATGCAAGAGCAGCGAAATGAGCGCCATGCGCACTGGAACGCCGTATGCGGCCTGCTGGAAATAGATGGCGCGGCGGTCGGTATCGAACGAGGCGTCGAGCTCGTTGACCCGGGGCAGGGGATGCATGACGCTCGCTTCCGAATATTTCGGTTCGCCGAGAAACTTGGCGTCGATGCGCGGATAAGGGCGCTCTTTCTCGGTCCATCGCTCCTTTTGGAAGCGGGTGACGTAGACGGCGTCGATCTTCTTCTGCAACACCAAGCCGTAATCGATTTCCGGCTCGGCATAGAGCGAGAGCTGATGCGGCTGGTCGGAGGTGACGTAGAGCGCGTCGATGGCGGCGCCTTGTCCGGCGTCCTTCGATACCATGCGGCTGTGAAATTCCTCGCGCAGCCGGCGATCGACATGCGCCGGCAATTCCATTCCGGGTGCGGGGAGGGGCTCAATCGTGGCGCCGAAGCGCGCCAGCGCGTAGACGAAGGAGTGGATGGTGCGGCTGCCCTTGAGGTCGCCGGAAATCGCGATCTTCATATTGCGCAAGTTCTTGTTCTTCGTTCGCAGCGTAAAAAGATCGCACAGCGTCTGGGTCGGGTGCTCGTGGCTGCCGTCGCCGCCGTTGACCACCGGGATCTGCGCATATTCGGCGGCAAGCCGTGCCGCACCGTCGCGCGGATGGCGGATGATGACGATATCGGCGTAATTCGAAATCACCCGCATCGTGTCGGCGAGGCTCTCGCCCTTTGCGGCGGAACTGACCGCCGGATCGGCGCTGGTAATATTGGCGCCGCCAAGCCGCAGCATGGCGCTTTCGAACGACAGCCGTGTGCGGGTCGACGGCTCGTAAAAAAGGCTGGCAAGGATGAATTTCGAGGCGATATTGGTGCTGCGTCCGATCCGGTAGGAAACGTGATCGTCGGCGAGTTCCTTTAAAAACCCCTGCGCGACCTCGAAGACCGTTTCGATCTCCTTATTGGTGAGGTCATTTATAGAAACGATATGCCGGGTCGGGGGCTGAGCCTTGGTCATTAAAGCCTTGCTATAGGCCCAATCGGCGTATTGCGGCAAGTGCGGACAGGCCCTGCGCTTGCGGCGATGCACCGGAAACTGCGGTCGTCGGGAAAACAAGGCTTGGCGCGCGCTCCGCGGCGGTCTTCTAAGGTTGACTTGGCCGGTGACTCGGCCACTCTCGCGACAGCCGATCCAGAGCGCCTTGGAGGATGTAAGCGGCGGCGTGCTGATCGATGACGCTTTTGCGCTTGGCGCGGCTCGCGTCGGCGGCAATCAGCGCGCGCTCGACGGCGGCGGTCGATAAGCGTTCGTCCCACAATGCGATCGGCAGCTCGGTTAACCGCGCCAGATTGCGCGCAAAAGCGCGGGTTGCCTGTGCGCGCGGGCCTTCCGAACCGTCCATGTTGATCGGCAGGCCGAGCACAAAGCCGGCGGCGCGTCGCTCCGCGGCGAGATCGAGGATGCGCCGTGCATCAAGGTTGAAACGTTGGCGCGAGATGGTTTCGACCGGCGCCGCGACCCGCCGATCGGGATCGCTGGCGGCAACCCCGATGGTCTTGGTGCCGAGATCAAGACCGATCAGCGCGCCACGCGGCGGCAGCACTGCGACAGCGTCGGCAAGCAAAAGAACAGGCATGCGGTGCCGTTAGCACGAACGCGGAACCGGCGCGATATCGGCCTTGCCAAGCGCGCTTTTCCGCCGCGCTTTTCCGCAACGTGCCGCGCGATTATTGTTGAGTGCGTCCAGAATCCCGCAAGCTCAAGGTCCCGCCATGCAAATCACCTGGTATGGTCACTCCGCCTTTCGCCTCGACTTTGCCGGCCACGCCGTCCTGATCGATCCATTCTTCACCGGCAATCCCGCTTTCGTCTCCGACAAAGCGGCCGCCAGCAAAGGCGTCAAACATATCGTGCTGACGCACGGCCACGGCGATCATGTCGGCGACACGCTCGACATCGCCAAGTCGAACGGCGCGACGGTGACGACGAATTACGATCTCGGCATGTGGCTCGTTGCGAAGGGCCTGCAAAACCTCAATCCAATGAATAGCGGCGGCACGACGGATCTCGGTGGTTTTACGGTTTCGCTGGTGCGCGCCGACCATTCCTCGGGCGACATGATCGACGGCGCGTCGGTGTATCTTGGCAATCCTTGCGGCGCGATCGTCAAAGCGCTGGGTGAGCCCATCGTCTACCACATGGGCGACACCGATATTTTTTCCGACATGGCGCTCATTGCCGAAATCCACCAGCCGCGCATTGCCATGGTCCCGATCGGCGATCGTTTTACGATGGGCGCGGCGACCGCGGCGATGGCGATCAAGCGGTTCTTTAAGCTCGATGCCGTGATCCCTTGTCACTATGGCTCGTTTCCGATCATCGATGCGACGCCAGAAAAATTCGTCGCCGCAATGCGCGGCCACGCAACCAAGGTGGTCGTGCCGGACAAAGGCAAAGCGGTCGTGCTTTAAGCCCGCGCCGAACGCCGGCGATGCTGGTGCGCGTTTTGGTTCGCAACGCGGCTGTAAAAAAGCGCAGCGCCCGGCTTTGAACCGGGCGCTGCGACAAGGCGATCGCTATAGCTGATTAGGCCTGGTGCGATTGCTCCGAGGCGATACGGGGAATGTCGCTGCGGGTAATTCCAATGTCGGCCAATTCGCGGTCGCTCAACTGGGAAAGTTCCTGCACGGCGAGCCCATATCGCTTCCAGTTTTGGAAAAAGCGAATAACGGGTGACAACATGGGTTTCGTCCTTTCTCCGGCATTTGGCCGGAATCACAGACAAAATATGGGGTTGCTGTATTGCACCGCAATAGAATTGCTGCAGCGCAGCTAGTCCTACAGTGCATGACAAAGAGTGGCGTTTCTTTATGTTAGCGTCTCCGCCACTCACTGGACTGTGATATTAGAGTGTATCTGATGTGAGCTATGAGCTCCAAGCGGGGCCCGAAGCACCTCTAGGCGCAGCCTGGGCCTTTGACACCGGGTTCCAACCACCCCGTTTTTTGCGGTGTTCGCCCGAGTTCCGCCCGACCCTGATCCCGCCTGCGCCGCAGTCGTCGATTGATATCGGCCCCGTCGTTGGGTCCACCCGGGGGAGTATCATGGGGACGACGCTCGAGCATCGCCGCTACGCGGAGGAATGTGTCGCTATGGCGCGGCTGGCTGAAGACGATCAGGACAAGATGCTATGGCTGACCTTGGCCCAGTCCTGGGTGCGGTTGGCCGAACACGTCGAGCGCAGCACCGCAGACCCGGTGCTCGCAACGCAGGACGATTAATCGGCTGTCCTGCGCCAGCGCTCGAATTCAACTTCCCAAAGTCTGAAGCAGCGGCTTACTGGCCGTGGCTGGCGAGAACCTGTTGGCAGGCGTGACTGATCTTCGGCCGATTGGCCTGGAGACAGCCGAGGATACCCAGCGTGTCATTGGGATTGACTTGCAGCTGGGTCTGGCAAAACCTGGTGACGTCGGGATGGCAGGCGGAGCGCTCGCGGTCGTTGCCCTGGTTTGGGGCGGGCGGCGGCTGCGGCGGGAATTGCTGGGCGGCTGCGGCTGCTACGGCGAAGACGAAAGCGATCGACAACATCGATATCCGGATCATGGTCCCCCCATTTGCGGGCATCCGGCCCGTCGTCACTTCCTAAATCTTATCTCATACTTTGCCCGCACTGTCGCGCGGCCAGGCCGTTTCTATCGGGTTGTGCGCAAACGTTTGCCGCGGTGTGTGATCGGGCCGCAACAACAATGTGGCGACGCGCTTGCGCCTCGGCGCGATGCGGGGATACATCTCGCCGTGAAGGGCGGTTAGCTCAGCTGGTAGAGCGTCTGCTTTACACGCAGGATGTCAGAGGTTCGAGTCCTCTACCGCCCACCAATAAAATCAGGCACTTCTAGCGTTTTCACGCTAATAGGTTGGGATTAGGGTAACACCTGGGGTAACAGAAAACGCCGCTGGTGCGCGATCGGCGAAGCCGATGCTCGAACCACCTCGTCCGATCAAACGCATGGGAATCGATTTCTAGGGCGCAGCTCCGGCCTCGGAGAATGGGTTGTGCCCACTTTTTCTTTCATTGCTTCGGCCATGAGAGGGCCACCTCTCTCTCTCGACTGACTGTGACGCAGTTCACAGCGCCTTAACCCGCAGCCGTGGCAAAACCGACCATCCAATGATGGAGGCTTGCCATGTTGAAACTGGTGATGTTGGGCGGCCTGCTGCTACTGATCATGATCACGGGGGCGGCGACGCGGTTGATGCCACACGGCACCGCCGCCGAGGCAGTGACGCCGCAACAAGTCTATTTCCGCCTGCACAATGACGATGAGCTTGTCGCTAAGCCGTGACCGCTTGGGCGGCGAATAGAAGGGCGCATGGGGATAGCGGTTGACATCCGCCACCCTCGCCAGACCATGGCCACATGTTCGCGCTGTCTGATTCGCAGCTTCAAGCCATCTGAACGCCGCCCATGGCTTTTACCGGCGGAAAAGCGCGGCGTCTATCTTGAACGTATGATTGCTTGGCTGCAGTTCCGCGGCGGTCGCTTTATCGATCGCGATCTCGACGACGCGGTGCGCCTAGCACTGCGGGGATTGATCCACGAGTTCGGCGGCCTGATCTCAGCAAGCTTTTCAGCGGCGTCACGGCGGTGATCCTCCATCGCGGCGGCAGAAGCCCAGCCGCGATGGTCATTCGCACATTCTAAGCGAGGATCTTTTGCCAATAAGCAGTTTTGATGCAGGTCAAAGAATTATCTGCCAGTAATCTGTTCACTGAATGGTTCGGGCGTCGAGTGAGGCCTCCCGCCGCTTCCCTCCCCCTTGGTCTGTCGAGGAACAGCCCGCCTGTTTCGTCGTCCGCGATCACAGCGGACAGGCGCTCGCCTATGTTTATTTTGAGAACGAACCGGGGCGGAGATCGGCGGCAAAATTATTGGAGCGGGACGAGGCAAGAAGGATTTCCGTAAATATCGCGAAACTGCCAGAGCTATTGAGCCGCCATCAGACGTGGGGAGTGCGTTGATGTCGAATCGCGGCGAACAGCACCATGCTGCAAGTTTTACATAGAGCAATCGTCAAATCGCATCGCCTCGGTCTGTTGACGAATCAGCTATAAGCATCCGGCGATTGAATTCCGAGAACTTAATACTTTTGCTCGCTTGACCCCACCCCTGCCGGGCGGGAAACAAATGGGGGAAACGATGGACGCTCGAGTCGCGTCGCAAGGATATGCTGATGCCGACAAAGTACGTAGCTTCATTGCTGAGTATGTAGGTATTGATGCCGAAGAAGTTACGGATGAAACGCACCTCACTGATGACCTTGGTCTTGACTGGCTCGATCAGCTTGAGCTGATGGTACTGATCGAAGAGGAATTTGTTGGCGTTGATTTTTTCGCGAACACCACAGCTACGCAGATTGAACTTGTTGGCGATCTGATCAGACAGATTGAACATCACAATGCCGCGCCAGTTCGCCGCTCGGCAGCTTAAGGCATGATTACGGCCGCGGAATACCAGGCGTGGGCCGAAGAATCTTTAGAATGGGCGCGAATCGCTACAACGGAAAGCTCGCGCGCGGCATACATTCGATGGGCTGAGACTTGGTTGGAATTGGCTTCAAGGGTTGAGCGCCTCACCGCTTTAATTGAGGACCGTTCCAAAGAGCCGACACCGACAGCCGAATGGCCGCGTAATCGCGTTGAAATGAGAATCCGAAAGCGCCGGCGGTCAAGCGTGACGTTTGACCAGCTCGCGTTTGATTTCGCGAAAAATTGACGATAGCTGGCGGCGCGGCGGATCGCGGCGAATATCGCCAAGCTGCCGGAGCTTTTGCTTCCGCTAGAAAACAACAGGCCCACCGAGTTCTGCCGCCTCAGTGGGCCTCGCGTTATTAATGCGTGGGCTGGATTACTTCTTTTCTGTGGCTTCGCCACCTCCGCGCCGCGTCTCACGCCGCTCATGGCGACCAGTGCGTCGCGCGTGACGCCGCTCATGGCGACCAGTGCGTCGCGCGTGACGCCGCTGCATGCCAACCGTCCCTCCGGACGGCGCTGGGGTGGTTGCTGGGGCGGTTGTCTGCGCCTGGGCCTCAGCATCGGAGGCCGTCAGCACTTCGGCTGGTAATGCGAAGCCTAATGCAGCCGCTAGTCCTAGAAGAGAAAATGCGTCTCGACGCGAGATCATTTTTTCACTCATGTCTAATCTCCGGGGATTTTGATCCTCCCCCCGGGACACCTATTAGGGGCTCGCGCACATGAACGTCCGCTGAATAAAGCGGCTTTCGCATTCTCGCGCGAACGCTCATTAATTAAGGCCGCGCCCAACGTACATCCGGCCAGAGCGCGACCCCCTCTACGGGCAATGACAAACCCGCAGAAATAAACGAGCGAGAGACCGGACCGCATAACGCTCGCCGCGGTCTCTGCCGTTCTGCAACGTTCAAGACAAACGCCGCAAAATCTGTTGCGAAGCTGCCGAAGCTTTTGCGGAAGCCGTAATCAGATCAGTGGAATTGATAGTTCAGCCCGACGCGCACGATGTTGCCGCGAAAATCGGCGGTCGCTGTGGTGTTGACATTGCCAACGCAGAAGGTCGGAGGTTCGAGACCTTCACCGCCCACCAGCCTTCGCTCGCTTTGCGAGCTACGGCTCGGCAGGCCAACCCGTGCTTAAGCGAGCGAAGGCTGCCGCGCCGTAGCCCAAAGGGCGAAGGCCGGCTACGCTGCCGCGAGATTGTGCAGATCAGAGCGCGGAATGACCTAGGTCTATATTCTTCGCAGCTTACAACAACCGGATCGGTATTATTTCGGTGCCGCGGCCGATCTGCGATCCCGTCTTCGCAGGCACAATGCGCGTGAGGTACCCCATACATCCAAATATGCGCCTTGGGCCGTTAAGACCTATGTTGCGTTCTCGGACGAGAAGCAGGCGTTTGCATTCGAGAAATAGAAGTCGCCGTCGGGCAGAGCTTTTGCGAAGAAGCGTCTTTAGATTGGCGCACTTCGCTCTCGTAAACTGTTCTGCGGGGATTCACTGCCAAACAAAAACACCCGCGGCCGCCGCAATTTTCTTTGCGACGGCACGCGGGCGGTGAGCGACGCCAGATCCAAAAATTTCGGATCTGCCGAGGGAAGTGATTAGATCGCCTCTTTCAATTCCTTCGAAGCGCGGAACGCGACCTTCTTGCTGGCTTTGATTTGAATCGGTTCGCCGGTCGCCGGATTGCGGCCCATGCGCGCGGCGCGTTTTCTCACTTGCAGAATGCCCAAGCCGCCGATGCGGATGCGTTCGCCTTTTTTGAGGTGCTTGACGATGTTGCCGACAAGCCCGCCGAGGATGGCTTCGGCTTGCTTTTTGGAAAGCTCGTTGTCCTCCGCCAGGCTTGCGGCGAGATGCTTTAATGTCACGGTCGTAGCTGTTGGTTTACTGGCCGCCATTAGTCCCTCCTCTTAAAGCGGGGGCGCGAAAAAAAGCGCCGCTCACAGCGAAGCAGTTAAACGATTCGGCTGCGGCTGACCACGCTATTTTGCCGATTCCACCGATGTTTTCTGCACGCCCGCCGTATCTGGTTCGCCTCTGTGGCAAGGGTAAGGCACTGCGAAATAGCGCGTTTAGGCCCTAAATCCTTGACTTGGCGGAGGGTCAGCCTTAACTGCCGACGGCGCCCGCGGGGGCGTAGCTCAGTTGGTTAGAGCGTCGGCCTGTCACGCCGAAGGTCGCGGGTTCGAGCCCCGTCGCTCCCGCCATTCCACTGAAAATACACAAGATTTTCAGCTATTCCGCTGCCGCTCTACCGCGGCGGCGAAACGCCCGGCGGACAGACGATCACGTCATAGCCGGTCGGCAGCCCGCTCCAGGTTCGTCCCGGTACTGGCGTGCAGACGACTGGGATTGGCTGGCATCCCACAACCGTGCAGGCAATGCGCGCCGGCGGCTGCGCCGTGGTGTGATGCTGGGACGAGTGGCCGCGGTGCTGGCTAAAGGCCGCAATGGTGGTCGAGGCCGGCGTCGTCAGTATTGCCGCGGTCAGCAGGGTAGCAACCATTGAGGGACCAAGTCTCATGTGTTTTTGCTGCGCGATCGTTTCAGGACCTTGTGCCTGAATCAACGAGACCGCATCGGAAAAGTTTCAGATGCGACCAATTGTTGGCTGCATCTATTGGCTGCATCACCCCCGATAGATCGGGGCCGGCTGGGTAAAGAAGCTCCACAGGATGTGATAGACCAGCGCGTAATTTTTCTGCTGGAAGCTCGCGTGCGAAATGCCCGGCATCACCGCGAAATGCTTATCGGGATTCGGCAACCGGCCGAAGAACGCGAGCAGATCTTCGACGCTCGCGATGCCGTCCCACTGGCCGCGCATGATCAGCGTCGGCACGGTGATCTTCTCCGGATCGACCACCGGCAGTCTGCTGCACATATCGACATAGGTGCCGGTCGGCACCGAATTGTCGAGCGCAGTGACGGCATCGGCGAAGGCGTCAATGACCTTTTCTTCCGCCGTGCCGGGATGATCGCGATCGAAGATCGAATGAATGAACGCCTTGTCGATCGGCCGCCGGTTCTTGGCTTTGAACTCGGGAAGTCTCTTTTTCCGCTCGGCAAGCGTCGGCGAGCCCTCGCCGGTCCACACCATGGCATCGAGCGCGAGCCGGGCGACAAACTGCGGGTGCCGCTGCGCGAATAAAGCCGCGCGCAGCGCGCCCGATGAAATGCCATAGACGAGGAATGGCCGCTTGCCGCGGAGCCGCTGAATATAAGTCGCGGCCGCGAAGCAATCGTCAGCGCCTTGTGCAATCGGGGCATTGTTGTCGCGATCCTTGGTCGAGCGCCCATAGCCTTCCATGTCCAGGCACCAGCAGTCGAAGCCGCGGCGGGCGAACCAGTCCATGACCGAGGAATCGGGCTGGCCGTCGACTTGCAAATCGAAGGTCGGCTGTGACGCCATCGACGAGCCATGCACGAAGAGGACGGTGCCGGCAGCGCTGTTCGGATCGCCGCCGCATTTTTCGAACATGAACAGCTTCACATTGCCGTCTTTGCTGGTCCAATGCTCTTCGCCGCGGATTGCCGCAGCCCGAGTTGCATCGTTCATCGTTCACCTGTTGGAGATTGTCGCTTTCGCGATCCCTGCCGAGCAGGATCGCGTTGCGAGCGAGAGGGCTGGAGGTTATTGCGAGAACCTAACATGCGTGGTGGCAGAATGCGACGCGGCAACCGGCACCGCCGAGCGTGGTGCGGGTCGCTATGCAGCAGCCTGCCTTGCACCTTTTTGTGCACTGCGCTAAGGGTCGCGGCATTCGGCTTGCAGCGCGAATCCGCTTGATTTTGGGGCAAATCGGCGCACGTCCGTTGCACGCGGGATAGCGCCGCGCCGGGTGCCTTTCCTATGGCGCCTTTCCTATATGGGAGGGTGTCCTTGTTTGCCCGCCAGAAGGGTTCAATATGAGTCAATCCTTGGCTCAATTGCTGCTCGCCTATCTGCCGCTCATTGTCTTTATCGGCGTGGCGGCGGTGATCGGCCTTGCGCTTCTCGTCGTCGCCTTCCTGGTGGCCTACAAGCAGCCCGATCCGGAGAAGCTGTCCGCCTATGAGTGCGGCTTTAACGCGTTCGACGACGCACGAATGAAATTCGACGTGCGCTTCTATCTTGTCGCCATCCTGTTCATCATTTTCGACCTCGAAGTCAGCTTCTTGTTTCCGTGGGCCGCGGCTTTCGGTCAGCTCGGCGTGTACGGTTTCTGGTCGATGATGGTGTTCCTGGCGGTGCTCACCGTCGGATTTATCTACGAATGGAAAAAGGGAGCGCTCGAATGGGATTGAGCGAACCCGCACTCGTCACCCCGCGAGAGAAAATCCTCGATCCGCGCACGGGAAAGCCGACCGCGGCCGACCCGTTTTTCGCGCAGGTCAATACCGAGCTTGCCGATAAGGGTTTTCTCGTCGCCGCCGCCGACGATCTGATCGCCTGGGCGCGCACCGGTTCGTTGATGTGGATGACCTTCGGGCTCGCCTGCTGCGCGGTCGAGATGATGCAGATGTCGATGCCGCGCTACGACGCCGAGCGGTTCGGCTTCGCCCCGCGCGCGTCGCCGCGCCAATCCGACGTGATGATTGTCGCCGGCACGCTCACCAACAAAATGGCGCCGGCGCTGCGCAAGGTTTACGACCAGATGCCGGAACCCCGCTATGTGATTTCGATGGGATCCTGCGCCAACGGCGGCGGCTACTACCATTATTCCTATTCGGTGGTCCGCGGCTGCGACCGTATCGTGCCGGTCGACATTTACGTGCCGGGCTGTCCGCCGACCGCGGAAGCGCTCTTGTATGGCGTGTTGCTGCTGCAGAAGAAGATCCGCCGCACCGCGACGATTGAACGTTGAAAATGAACGAGACGCTCGACACGCTCGGCAAAAGCGTCGCTGGTGCGTTAGGTCCTTCGGTGACCGGCCACGCGGTCGCCCATGGTGAACTGACGCTGACGGCGCAGGCGTCCGACGTGGTTTCGGTTTTGCGTTTTTTGCGCGACGATTCGCGCTGCCTGTTCTGGTGCCTTATCGACATCACTGCCGTCGACTGGCCGAGCCGCGAGCGGCGGTTCGACGTCGTCTATCATTTGCTGTCGCCCAAACATAACGCGCGCATTCGGGTCAAGATCGAGACCGACGAGGCGACGCCGGTGGCTTCGGTCATAGAGGTGTTTCCGAATGCCGATTGGTACGAGCGCGAAATTTACGATCTTTATGGCGTGGTGTTCACCGGGCATCCCGACATGCGCAGGATCCTCACCGATTACGGCTTCGAGGGCCATCCACTGCGCAAGGATTTCCCGCTGACCGGTTTCGTCGAAGTGCGTTACGACGACGAACTCAAGCGCGTCGTCTACGAACCGGTCCGGCTGACGCAGGAATTCCGCAACTTCGATTTTCTCTCGCCGTGGGAAGGTACGGAGTACGTGCTGCCGGGCGACGAGAAAGCGAGCGGGAAGGGCTCCTGACATGAAACCGACGCTCAAGCCCGGAATGACGCACCGGTTTTCTTACAAGGTGCCAGAGGACAAGACCGTTCCCTACACCTATCCGGAATCGTCCGAGATTGCGGCGATGCCGAAGGTCTTTGCCACCGGCTTCATGATCGTGCTGATGGAATGGGCATGCACGCAATTGCTGGCGCCGCATCTCGATCCCGGCGAAGGTAGCCTCGGCGTGCATGTCGATGTCAGCCATCTGGCGGCGACGCCACCTGGCATGACGGTGACGGTCGACGTCGAATGCGTCGCGATTGCCGGAGCGCGCCTGACCTTCAAGGTCAAGGCGCATGACGGCCTCGATTTGATCGGCGAAGGCCGGCACGAGCGCTTCGTCGTCATGTGGGACAAGTTCAATGCGCGGCTGGCGGCAAAAATCGCGAAAGTGGCGCAGGTGGCGTGATGGCAGAGACGGCACCACGCAATTTCACGATCAATTTCGGGCCGCAACATCCTGCGGCGCACGGCGTTTTGCGTCTGGTTCTGGAACTCGACGGTGAAGTGGTCGAGCGGGTCGATCCGCATATCGGGCTTCTGCATCGCGGCACGGAAAAGCTGATCGAATACAAGACCTATTTGCAGGCGGTGCCTTATTTCGACCGGCTGGATTATGTGGCCCCGCTAACGCAGGAGCATGCTTTTTGTCTCGCCATCGAGCGCCTGCTTGGCCTTGAAGTGCCAAAACGCGCGCAGATCATCCGCGTGCTCTATCACGAGATCAGCCGGCTATTGTCGCACCTTCTCAACGTCACGACGCAGGCGATGGACGTCGGCGCGCTTACTCCGCCGCTGTGGGGCTTCGAAGAGCGCGAAAAGCTGATGATGTTCTACGAGCGCGCCTCCGGCAGCCGCATGCATGCGAATTATTATCGTCCTGGCGGCGTGCATCAGGATTTGCCGCAAAAACTCATCGACGATATCGGCGCGTTTTGCGATCCGTTTTTGAAAGTATGCGACGATCTGGAAGAGCTCCTTACCGAAAACCGCATCTTCAAGCAGCGCAATGTCGATATCGGCGTGGTCAGCCTTGCCGACGCCTGGGCGCGTGGATTTTCCGGCGTGATGGTGCGCGGCTCGGGCGCGGCCTGGGATTTGCGCAAGGCGCAGCCCTACGAAAACTACGCCGAGCTCGATTTCGACATTCCGATCGGCAAGAACGGCGACAATTACGATCGCTACTGCATTCGCATGGAAGAGATGCGCCAATCCATTCGGATCATGAGGCAGTGCCTGGAAAAACTGAATTCGCGCGAAGGGCAGGGGCCGGTCGCGGTCGCCGATCACAAGATCGTGCCGCCGCGGCGGGAGGAAATGAAACGCTCGATGGAAGCCCTGATCCATCATTTCAAGCTCTATACCGAGGGCTTCAAAGTGCCGGCTGGCGAGGTCTATGCCGCGGTCGAAGCGCCGAAAGGCGAATTCGGCGTGTACCTCGTCGCTGACGGCACCAACAAGCCGTACAAATGCAAGATCCGCTCGCCCGGCTTTGCCCATTTGCAGGCGATGGACTTTCTCTGCCGCGGCCACATGCTGGCCGATGTCTCGGCCGTGCTCGGTTCGATCGATATTGTCTTTGGCGAGGTCGATCGATGAGCGTGCGTCGATTGGCCGAAAAGCAGCCCGCGAGTTTCGCCTTTACGGCTGAAAACCTCTCCTGGGCGAAAGCGCAGATCGGCAAGTACCCCGAAGGCCGCCAGCAATCCGCGGTGATTCCGATCCTGTGGCGGGCGCAAGAGCAATGCGGCGGCTGGCTGCCGCAAAAGGCGATCGAAGCGACGGCGGATCTGCTCGGCATGGCCAAGATCCGCGTGCTCGAAATCGCGACCTTTTACACAATGTTCAATCTCGCGCCGGTCGGCCGTTTTCACGTCCAGCTCTGCGGCACCACGCCGTGTATGCTACGCGGTTCGGAAGAGCTAAAAAAGGTGTGCCGCCGTATGATCGGCGAGGAGAACCACGTCACCGCCGACGGCGCATTTTCGTGGATTGAGGTGGAGTGTCTCGGCGCTTGCGTGAATGCGCCGATGGTCCAGATCAACGCCGATTACTACGAGGACCTGACGCCGGAATTATTGACGCGGATCATCAACGATCTTTCGGCCGGGCGAATGCCGAAGCCGGGCCCGCAGATCGACCGCATCAATTCCGCGCCGATCGGCGGACCAACGACGCTCACCGATCCGGCGCTGTTCGCCGCCAAGGGTAAGAGCGCACAGGGCGGCGCTTCGGCCAGTCCCGACGACGAGGCGAAAAAGCCGGGGCAGGCCGCCAGTCTTCGCGATGCGCCGATGCCCAAGCCGCCGGAAGGCGACGCAACCGATCCGAGGCGCAACTAATGCTCGCCGACAAGGACCGCATCTTCAAGAATCTCTACGGCCAGCACGATTGGGGCCTCGACGGCGCGCGCCGCCGCGGCGCCTGGGACGGCACCAAGGACATTCTGGCGCGTGGCCGCGATACCATCATCAATGAAGTCAAGGCGTCGGGGCAACGCGGGCGCGGCGGCGCAGGATTTGCGACCGGACTGAAATGGTCGTTCATGCCCAAGCAGTCCGACGGCCGTTCGCATTATCTCGTGATCAATGCCGACGAGTCGGAGCCCGGCACCTGCAAGGATCGCGAGATCATGCGGCACGAGCCGCATCTTCTCGTCGAGGGCTGCCTGATCGCCGGGGCCGCCATGGCGGTCAACACCTGTTACATCTATGTGCGCGGCGAATTCATTCGCGAACGCGAGCGGCTCGAAGCGGCAATCCAGCAGGCTTACGACACCAAGCTCATCGGCAAGAATAATATCCACGGCTTCGACTTCGACATCATCGTCCACCACGGCGCCGGCGCCTATATCTGCGGGGAAGAGACCGCGCTGTTGGAGAGTCTCGAAGGCAAGAAAGGATTGCCGCGGCTCAAGCCGCCGTTCCCGGCCAATATGGGGCTCTACGGCTGCCCGACCACCGTGAATAATGTCGAGACCATTGCACAGGTGCCGGACATCATGCGCCGCGGTGCCGCCTGGTTTGCCGGCATTGGCAGGCCGAACAATACCGGCACGAAGCTCTACTGCATTTCCGGCCACGTCGAGCGGCCCTGCAATGTCGAAGAGACAATGGGCATTCCGTTGCGCGAATTGATCGAGCGGCATGCCGGCGGCGTGCGCGGCGGCTGGGACAATTTGCTCGCGGTGATCCCGGGCGGCTCCTCGATGCCGATGGTTCCGGCGGGTGCCGACCAGGCCGATACATTATTGATGGATTTCGACGGTTGCCGGGAAAAGAAGTCCGCGCTCGGCACCGCCGCCGTCATCGTCATGGACAAAACGGCGGACATCGTGCGCGCGATGGCGCGCATCTCGTATTTCTATAAGCACGAGAGCTGCGGCCAATGCACACCATGCCGCGAGGGCATGGGCTGGATGTGGCGCGTGCTCACGCGCATGGCCGAGGGTCGCGCGCATAAGCGCGAGATCGATTTGCTATGGGACGTCACGACCCAGATCGAGGGCCACACCATCTGCGCGTTCGGCGACGGCGCGGCGTGGCCGGTGCAAGGGCTGCTGCGGCATTTCCGCCCCGAGATCGAGAAACGCATCGATCAATATACGGCAAATGCCGATTCAACCGGCGTGCTCGACCCGGCGGTCGCAGAGGCTGCGGAGTAGAACGCCAATGACCAAGCTGATCGTCGACAACAAGGAAATCGACGTTCCGCCGGAGTACACGCTGCTCCAGGCGTGCGAGGCCGCGGGTGCGGAAATTCCGCGCTTTTGCTTTCACGAGCGGCTGTCGATCGCCGGCAATTGCCGCATGTGCTTGGTCGAATTGGTCGGCTCGCCGAAGCCGGTGGCGAGCTGCGCTTGGGGCGTGCGCGATTGCCGGCCCGGACCCAAAGGCGAGCCGCCGGAAGTGCGGACCCGCTCGCCGATGGTGCGCAAGGCGCGCGAAGGCGTAATGGAGTTTCTGCTGATCAATCACCCGCTCGATTGCCCGATCTGCGATCAGGGCGGGGAGTGCGATCTGCAGGATCAGTCCATGGCCTATGGGATCGATTCGACCCGCTTCATCGAGAACAAGCGTGCGGTTGAGGACAAATATCTCGGCCCCTTAGTCAAGACTTCGATGAACCGCTGCATCCAGTGTACTCGCTGTGTGCGCTTTGCCACCGAGGTCGCGGGCGTTCCGGAGCTTGGCGCGATCGGTCGCGGCGAAGACATGGAGATCACGACCTATCTGGAAACCGCCATGCGCTCCGAGCTGCAAGGCAACGTCGTCGATATTTGCCCGGTCGGGGCGCTGACCTCAAAGCCTTACGCCTTTGTTGCCCGCCCCTGGGAGCTCGACAAGACCGAAACCATCGATGTGATGGATGCGCTCGGCTGCGCCATCCGCGTCGACACGCGCGGCCGCGAGGTCATGCGCATCCTGCCGCGCACCAATGAGGACATCAACGAAGAGTGGATTTCCGACAAAACGCGCCACGTCGTCGATGGCTTGCGCGTGCAGCGCCTCGATCAGCCCTATCTGCGCGAGAACGGCCGGCTGCGTCCAGCAAGCTGGAGCGAAGCATTCCAGGCGATCGCTGCCAAAGTGGCGAAGGCCGGTCCAAAACGCATCGGCGCGCTCGCTGGCGATCTCGCCGCGGTCGAGGAGATCTTCGCGCTCAAAGACCTGATGACGCGCCTGCAAGTCGCTAATCTCGACTGTCGGCAGGACGGCTCGGCGCTCAATCCGGCCTGGGGCCGCGCCAGCTACTTGTTCAACGCCGCAATTGCCGGGATCGACAGCGCCGACGCGCTGTTGATCGTCGGCTCCAATCCGCGCCAAGAAGCCGCGATCCTCAATGCGCGCATCCGCAAGCGCTGGCGCGCCGGAAAATTTCCAGTCGGCGTAATCGGGCCGAAGGCTGACCTGACTTACGCTTACGACTATGTCGGCGCCGGACCAGAGACGCTTGCCGCGATCGGCCGGCATTCTTTCGCCGAAACGATGCGCAAGGCCGAGCGGTCGATGATCATCGTCGGTGCGGGCGCTTTCGCGCGCGGCGACGGCGCCGCGGTGGCTTCGCTTGCCGCCAAAGCCGCCGTCGATCTTGGCGCGGTGAAGGACGGCTGGAATGGCTACTGCGTTTTGCACAGCGCCGCAGCGCGCGTCGGCGCGCTCGATGTCGGCTTTGTGCCCGGAACGGGGGGCTTAAGCGCGCGACAGATGGCGGCCTATGGAACGCTGGATGTTGTGTTCCTGCTCGGCGTCGACGAGGTCGAGATCGCGCCGGGCGCCTTCGTCATCTATATCGGTACCCATGGCGACCGCGGCGCCTCGCGGGCCGATGTGGTGCTGCCGGGCGCCGCTTATCCCGAAAAGTCCGCAATCTACGTCAACACCGAGGGCCGCGTGCAGATGGCGACGCGCGCCTCGTTCCCGCCGGGCGACGCGCGCGAGGACTGGGCGATCCTGCGTGCACTGTCGGATGTGCTCAAGCATCGGCTGCCCTACGATTCGCTCCGCGCGCTGCGGCAGACATTATTCGCGGCTCATCCGCATTTGATGCGGCTTGGCCAGATCACACCGGCCAATCCCGCCGACATCCGCAAACTCGCGGCGCTTGGCGGCAACGCGGACAAGGCGCCGTTCAAATCGAGTGTCGATGATTTCTATTTGACCAATCCGATCACCCGCGCCTCGCCGGTGATGGCCGAATGCTCGGCGCTGGCGCAAGGCCGTGCCGCGGCCACGGCGGCGGAGTAGGCTCGACAATGGCTGCATTCATCTCCGATTACGTTTGGCCGCTGGTGCTGATGGTAGCGGAGAGCATCCTTCTGCTCGTCGTCCTGCTCATTGTCGTGGCCTACGTGCTCTTGGCTGATCGAAAAATCTGGGCGGCTGTGCAGATCCGCCGCGGCCCTAACGTGGTCGGGCCGTGGGGGTTGTTTCAGTCGTTTGCCGACCTGATCAAGTTCGTGCTCAAGGAGCCGGTCATTCCCGCCGGCGCCAACAAGGGCGTCTTTCTGCTGGCGCCGTTCGT
Source organism: uncultured Alphaproteobacteria bacterium (assembly GCA_963816295.1). Classification (GTDB taxonomy): domain Bacteria; phylum Pseudomonadota; class Alphaproteobacteria; order Rhizobiales; family Xanthobacteraceae; genus BOG-931. Next base: position 26,889 of record CAWFJS010000011.1, read on the forward strand.
CACCTGCGTGCTCGCGCTCGCCGCCTGGGCCGTTATTCCGGTGAGTGCCGGCTGGGTCATCTCCAATATCAATGTCGGCATACTTTATATCTTCGCGATCTCCTCGCTCGGCGTGTACGGCGTCATCATGGCCGGCTGGGCATCGAATTCGAAATATCCGTTCCTCGCCGCGCTGCGCTCGGCAGCGCAGATGGTCTCCTATGAAGTCTCCATCGGTTTTGTGATCATTACCGTGCTGCTCTGTGTCGGCTCGCTCAATCTTTCCGCCATCGTCGAAGCGCAGAATTCGCGATGGGGCCTGCTCGGCTGGTACTGGCTGCCGCTGTTTCCGATGCTGATTATCTTCTTCGTCTCGGCGCTGGCCGAAACCAACCGACCGCCATTCGATCTGGTCGAGGCAGAATCGGAATTGGTCGCCGGCTACATGGTTGAATATGGCTCGACGCCTTACATGATGCTTATGCTCGGCGAATATGTCGCGATCTGCACCATGTGCGCCATGTGCACGATACTGTTTCTCGGCGGCTGGCTGCCGCCGTTCCCGGTGGCGCCTTTCACCTGGGTGCCCGGGATCGTCTGGTTCGTGCTCAAGGCCGGGTTTGTGTTCTTCATGTTCGCGATGGTGAAGGCCTTCGTGCCGCGCTATCGCTACGACCAGTTGATGCGGCTCGGCTGGAAGGTGTTTTTGCCTATCTCGCTGGCCATGGTTGCAATCGTGGCCGCGGTGTTGCAGGTCGCCGGATGGGCGCCGAAATGAAGACAGGAGGACGGCATGGAATTATCGCTGCCGGCCTGGCTCGGCGCGCTGTGCGGAATGATCGTGGCAGCCGCGATTTACGTTCCGGGAATCCGGCTCGTGGAGCGACATCTGCGCGGCTCGAGCGATGCCAAAACGCCCGAGCAGCGCGATGCGTTGGAGAACAAGCTCTCGGTTGTGCGGCGTCTGATCTTGGCTTTCGACGTCGCAATTCTGGCGGCAGCGGGCTATTGGATCGGCAACATGTTTGGCGGCGCGAGGGGTTGATATGAGATTGGACCAGGCCGCGCGCTCGATATTTCTCACCGAATTCTGGCAAGCACTGTTGCTGTCGATGCGCTACTTCTTCAAGCCGAAAGCGACGATCAACTATCCGTTCGAGAAGAACCCGATTTCGCCCCGCTTCCGCGGCGAGCATGCGCTGCGCCGCTATCCGAACGGCGAGGAGCGCTGCATCGCCTGCAAGCTGTGCGAAGCGATTTGCCCGGCGCAGGCGATCACCATCGAGGCCGGACCACGGCGGAACGACGGCACGCGGCGCACCACCCGCTACGACATCGATATGGTCAAGTGCATCTATTGCGGCATGTGCCAGGAAGCCTGCCCGGTCGACGCCATCGTCGAGGGTCCAAATTTCGAATTCGCTACCGAGACTCGCGAAGAGCTTTATTACGACAAAGAACGTCTGCTCGCGAACGGCGATCGCTGGGAGCGTGAGATCGCCAAGAGCTTAGCGCTCGACGCGCCGTATCGGTGAGACCCATCAGACAATGATCTTGCAGGCCATTTTCTTCTATCTGTTTGGCGGCATCACGGTCGCCTCGGCTGTCATGGTCATCGCCGCTCGCAATCCGGTGCACTCGGTGCTGTTTCTTATTCTCGCTTTCGTCAATGCCGCGGGACTGTTCGTGCTGATGGGCGCCGAGTTTCTGGCGATGATCCTCATTGTCGTATACGTCGGCGCGGTCGCCGTGCTGTTTTTGTTCGTCGTGATGATGCTCGACGTCGACTTCGCCGAGTTACGGCGCGGCGTGCTCTCCTATTTGCCGATCGGAGGGCTCATCGGCGCCGTGCTCTTGGTCGAGCTTCTCACGATTGTCGGCGCCTGGGCGATTGGGCCAGACGTCACCAAGGCGATCACCGCCCCAATACCGCCGCCGAACGACATTCCCAATACGCAGGCGCTCGGGCTCGTTCTGTACACACAATACGTCTACTTCTTCCAAGCCGCGGGCGTCATTCTGCTCGTGGCAATGATCGGCGCGATCGTGCTCACGCTTCAACACAAGCCGAATGTGCGTCGCCAAATGATCGCCGATCAGGTGGCGCGCCATAAAGCGAGCGCGATCGAGATCGTGAAAGTGAAACCGGGGCAGGGGCTGCCATGATCATCGGGCTCGGCCACTATCTCTCGGTTGCGGCGATCGTGTTCACGCTCGGCGTTCTCGGAATTTTTCTCAATCGCAAGAACGTCATCATCATCCTGATGTCGATCGAGCTGATCCTGCTTTCGGTCAATATCAATCTTGTCGCGTTCTCGACTTTTCTCGGCGACATTGTGGGTCAGGTCTACGCGCTGATCGTGCTGACGGTCGCGGCCGCGGAAGCGGCCATTGGCTTGGCCATCGTTGTCGCCTATTTCCGCAACCGCGGCTCGATCGCGGTTGAAGACATCGACTTGTTGAAGGGCTGAGGGCGGCGGGAATTCAAATGTACGAAGCCATTGTTCTCTTGCCGCTCTTGGGCGCGGTCATCGCCGGCATCGTCTGCCTGGTCGGCGCGCGCGACCGTTTCCCGGGTGAGGATCCACCGCCGCCGACCGACGATCATGCCGCCGCGCCAGTGAGCGAGGATCACCCGCGCGCCGCGCCGGTGCCGCGCGCCGAACACGCCGCCTCCGCCAATAGCCATGCGGAAGCGCCCGAACACGCGCCCTCGGCCGCCGGCTCGCTGCTCGCGGAACTCACGACGTCGACCTTTCTGGTGATTTCCTGTGCGCTGTCCTGGTTCGCTCTGTTCGATGTCGGCATTGCCGGTCACGAAGCGCGCGTCGCGATGTTTTCGTTTATCTCCTTCGCCGACCTTCATTCCGAATGGATGCTGCGCATCGACGCGTTGACGGCAGTGATGTTGGTCGTGGTGACGACCATTTCCTCGCTCGTGCACATCTATTCCATCGGCTACATGGAAGAGGACCCATACAAGCCGCGGTTCTTTTCTTATCTGTCGTTTTTTACCTTCGCCATGCTGATGCTGGTGACGGCGGACAACCTCGTTCAGCTCTTCTTCGGCTGGGAAGGAGTGGGTCTGGCGAGTTATCTCTTGATCGGTTTCTGGTATCACAAGCCGGAGGCCAATGCCGCCGCGATCAAGGCATTCATCGTCAATCGCGTCGGCGATTTCGGTTTTTCGCTCGGCATTTTCGCCGTTTTCTATCTGACCGGCGCGGTCGACTTCGACACGATTTTTGCCCAGGCGCCGGCGCTGGTCGGCAAAAGCTTTCATTTCCTCAGCTGGGATGTTGATGCGCTCACCGCCGTGTGTTTGCTCTTGTTCATGGGGGCCATGGGCAAGTCCGCGCAGTTTTTGCTGCATACCTGGCTACCCGATGCCATGGAGGGACCGACTCCGGTCTCGGCGCTCATCCACGCCGCCACGATGGTGACGGCAGGCGTCTTCATGGTGGCGCGGTTGTCGCCGCTATTCTCATTATCGCCGGGCGCTTCCGGCTTTGTCACTTTCATCGGCGCGACCACGGCGATGTTCGCCGCCACCGTCGGCCTGGTCCAGAACGACATCAAGCGCATCATTGCCTATTCGACCTGTTCGCAGCTCGGCTACATGTTCGTCGCCATGGGCGTCGGCGCCTATTCGGTAGGCATGTTCCATCTGTTCACGCATGCCTTCTTCAAGGCGCTGCTGTTCCTGGGCTCCGGCTCGGTGATCATCGCCATGCATCACGAGCAGGACACGCGCAAAATGGGTGGCCTCTGGCGGAAGCTCCCGTTCACCTACGCCACGATGGTGATCGGCACCCTCGCACTGACCGGTTTTCCGTTCACCGCCGGCTATTTCTCTAAGGACGCGATCATTGAATCCGCCCTGGTCAGCGACGGTGCGATGGCGAGCTACGGCTTTGCCATGACGCTCGGCGCAGCGGCACTCACCGCGTTTTACTCCTGGCGCCTGATCTTCAAGACCTTCCACGGCGAGCCGCACGACCGCGACCACTACGAGGCCGCGCACGAGACGGCGAAAACCATGCTGGTGCCGCTTGGGCTCTTGGCGTTCGGCTCAATCGCGGCCGGATATCCTGCGCTGGCTTTGTTCACCGGCCACGGCGCCAGTGAATTCTTCCGCCAGGCGCTGACCTTGGGAGCGGCCGAGAAACTGTTTGAGAGCGCCGAGAATCTGCCGCTCACGTTGTCGCTGTTGCCGACCGTGATGATGATCGGCGGCTTCCTGGTCGCCTACCAATTCTACATCCGCCGACCCGATATCCCCGAAGCCTTGGCGCGCGATCAAAGGCTGCTCTACCAATTTTTGCTCAACAAGTGGTACTTCGACGAGATCTATGACTTCCTCTTCGTGCGGCCGGCACTGTGGATCGGCCGTCTGTTTTGGAAGGGCGGCGACGGCTTCATCATCGACGGTTTCGGACCTGACGGCGTGTCCGCGCGCGTGCTCGACGTGACGCGTAACGTCATCCGCCTGCAGACCGGCTACCTCTATCACTATGCTTTCGCCATGCTGATCGGCGTCGCGGCGGCGATCACCTGGTTCATGTTCGCGGGACCGCACTGATGACGAGCTGGCCGATCCTTTCTGTCGTCACCTTCCTGCCTCTGGCGGGTGCCTTGTTCATCGCGCTGTTGCCCGAGGACGAGGCCGGCATTCGCAACGCGCGCTGGGCGGCGCTGTGGACCACGCTCGTCACTTTCGTCATTTCGCTGATCTTGATCTGGCGTTTCGATCCGACCTCGGCGGATTTTCAATTCGTCGAGAAGCGGCCCTGGCTCGGCGGCGCCATCACTTATGTGATGGGCGTCGACGGCATCTCGCTGCCGTTCGTGATTTTGACCACCGGCCTGATGCCGATCTCGATCCTGGCGAGCTGGACCGCGATCCAGACCCGGGTGCGCGATTACATGATCGCGTTTCTGGTGCTTGAGACCTTGATGGTCGGCACGTTTTGCGCGCTCGACCTCGTGCTGTTCTATCTGTTCTTCGAAGGCGGCCTGATCCCGATGTTCCTGATCATCGGGGTATGGGGCGGGCCGCGCCGCGTCTATGCCAGCTTTAAGTTCTTCCTCTACACGCTGCTTGGCTCGGTGCTGATGCTGCTCGCCATCATGGCGATGTATTGGCAGGCCGGCACCACCGATATCGCGGCGCTGCTGCATCATCCATTCCCGTTGAGCCTGCAGAAATGGGCCTGGTTCGCTTTCCTCGCTTCGTTCGCGGTCAAGCTGCCGATGTGGCCGGTCCATACCTGGCTGCCCGACGCCCATGTCGAGGCGCCGACCGCCGGCTCGGTCATTCTCGCCGCGATCCTATTGAAAATGGGCGGCTACGGATTCTTGCGTTTCTCGCTGCCGATGTTCCCCGACGCCTCGGCACAGCTCGCGCCCTTGATCTACGCGCTCTCAGTCGTCGCGATTGTCTACACCTCACTAGTCGCGCTGGTTCAGGAGGACATGAAGAAGCTCATCGCCTATTCGTCGGTGGCGCATATGGGCTTCGTCACCATGGGGCTGTTCGCAGTGACCGCGCAGGGGGTCGCCGGCGGCATCTTCCAGATGGTTTCGCACGGCATCGTTTCCGCCGCCTTGTTCCTTTGCGTCGGCATCGTTTACGACCGCATGCATACGCGCGAGATCGCCGCCTATGGCGGTCTCGTCAATCGAATGCCGCTTTACGCTTTCGTGTTCATGGTGTTCACGCTGGCCAATGTCGGCCTGCCGGGCACTTCGGGTTTTGTCGGCGAGTTCTTGAGCCTGATCGGCACTTTCCGGGTCAACAGCTGGGTCGCCACGCTGGCGACGCTCGGCACCATTCTCTCGGCGGCCTACGCACTCTGGCTTTATCGCAAGATCATCTTCGGCACGCTGGAAAAGCCCGCGCTCTTCGACATCAGGGACATCGGCTGGCGTGAGATCGCCATCATGACGCCGCTGATCGTCCTCACCATCGTTCTCGGCGTCTATCCGAAGCCGGTGCTCGATATTTCCTCGGCTTCGGTTGCGCAATTGATCGATAATTATCAGCACGCGGTCGGCGCCGTGCACGCCGCCGGCCTTAGCGCGGTGACGCGATGAACGCCGCGCAGCTTCCCAATTTGATCCCGCTTTTGCCGGAGTTTGTGCTCGGCGTTGGTGCGATGGCGCTTTTACTTGTCGGCGTATACCGGCCCGCCGACACCGGCCGCTTTATCGACGGCGCCGCGATCGTGCTGCTCGCGCTCGCCGGCGTGATTCTTGCGGTGCTGCCGCCCGGCAAGCTGGTCACTTTGGGCGGCAGCTTCATCGTCGACGAGTTTGCGCGTTTCCTCAAAATCTTGGCGCTGCTCGGGTCGGCCGCCGCGATTGCCATGTCGATCGATTACGCCAAGCGCGAGGCGCAAGAGCGTTTTGAATATTCCGTGCTGATCCTGCTCTCGACGCTCGGCATGCTGATGCTGATTTCGGCTGCCGACCTCATTGCGCTCTATCTCGGCCTCGAATTGATGAGCCTGCCGCTCTATGTCGTCGCGGCAAGTCATCGCAGCTCGCTGCGCTCGACCGAGGCCGGCCTGAAATATTTCGTTCTCGGCGCGCTGTCCTCGGGCATGCTGCTTTACGGCGCATCGCTGATTTACGGCTTCACCGGAACCGTCAGCTTCGCTGGTATCGCGCAGGCGGCAGGGCAGGGCGGGATCGGACTGATCTTCGGCATCGTATTTCTGTTTGCCGGCTTCTGCTTCAAAGTCTCGGCGGTGCCGTTCCACATGTGGACGCCGGACGTCTATGAAGGCGCGCCGACGCCGGTGACGGCATTCTTTGCTGCGGCACCCAAAGTGGCCGGCATCGCCATGTTCGTTCGCGTTGCGGTGATGGCGTTCCCGGGCATCACCTCGCAATGGCAGCAGATTGTCGTGTTTGTTTCGATTGCCTCGATGGCGCTGGGTTCGTTCGCCGCGATTGGGCAGCGCAATTTCAAACGGCTGATGGCCTATTCGTCGATCGGGCATATGGGTTTTGCTCTGGTCGGCTTGGCTGCCGGGACCAGCGAAGGTGTCCAGGGCGTGCTCATTTATATCGCCATTTACGTCACCATGACGCTCGGCGTGTTTGCCGTGATCCTGTCGATGCGGCGGACCACCGGCATGGTGGAATCCATCGATCAGGTTGCCGGGCTGGCGCGCACCCACCCGACTATGGCGTTCTTTTTGGCGATGCTGTTGTTCTCGATGGCCGGCGTGCCGCCGCTCGCCGGGTTTTTCGCCAAGTTCTATGTCTTTCTCGCCGCCATCAAAGCGGGCTTGTATCTGCTCGCGGTACTCGGCGTGGTGACCAGCGTCGTTGGCGCTTATTATTATCTCGCCATCGTCAAGCTGATGTATTTCGACGAACCGGTCGGGAAGTTCGAGCAAATGCCCTATGAGCTGCGCGTGGTGCTGGCGATTTGCGGCTTGTTCAACATTTTGTTCTTCCTGTATCCAGCGCCGCTGGTCGGCATAGCCAGCGCCGCCGCGCATTCCTTATTCTGATGCAGCTTGATCCCATTGCGGTCAATGCCGGGCTGCGGCTCGAGAGCCTTGGAACCACAGCATCAACCAATGCCGAGGCGCGCTTAAGGGCGCAGCACGGCGAAAGCGGGCCGCTCTGGATCACCGCGACGGCGCAAACGCAAGGGCGCGGGCGTCACGGTCGTACCTGGATTTCGCCGCCGGGAAATCTCTATGCGAGTCTGTTGCTCCGCGATCCTTCGCCGTTCGAATACGCGCCGCAACTTACTTTCGTCGCTGCGCTGGCGCTGCGCGACGCCGTCGCGCTCGAAGCAAAGACACTTGTGCCGCAGTTGAAATTCAAATGGCCGAACGATCTATTGCTCGACGGGCGCAAATGCGCGGGCATTCTCATCGAGGGCGAAGCGACCCCTGACGGTGAAGCGGGAAAACGCTTCGTAGTCGTCATCGGCATCGGCGTCAATTGCAGCAGTCATCCGCCCATGGGGGACGGCAGCGCCGGTTTCCCGGCAGCCGACTTACAGGCGCATGGTGCGGTGATCACACCAGAGCAATTGTTTGCGCGGCTGTCCGCCACAATGTGCCGCCGTATCGCGCAGTGGGATCGTGGCCGCGGCTTCCCCGCCATTCTGGGCGATTGGCTGGCCCATGCGCGCGGCATCGGCGAGCCGATTGCGGTGCGCAATGGCGATGCCGAAATGCAAGGCCGTTTCGTCGGTCTCGATCATTCGGGCCGGCTGGTGCTCGAGCGGCCGGACGGCGGCATTACCAAAATTGCAGCCGGCGACGTGTTCCCCTTCACCGTGCGCGGCCAAGGGCGCCCGCTCGGCCGGCCGGGCTCAATCCATGGCGCATAACGAACTCGTATTCGCTAGCTTGGGCGGCATCGGCGAGATCGGGATGAACCTCTCGATCTACGGCTTCGGCGATGATCGGCGGCGGCAGTGGATCATCGTCGATTGCGGCGTGTCATTTGCTTCGGAAGAGCATCTCCCTGGCGTCGATCTCATCCTGCCCGATATCCGCTATCTGATCGAAGAGCGCAGAAACATCCTGGCGCTGGTGCTCACCCATGGCCACGAGGACCATATGGGCGCGCTGATCGATCTGTGGCCGCGGCTAAAAGTGCCGATCCATGCCACGCCATTTACGGCGGCTCTGTTCGAGGCGCGGCGGGCTTCCGAGCCCGGCGCGCCGGAAATTCCGATGCAGGTCGTGCCGGTCGGCGGACATTTGTCGATCGGCCCCTTTGCGATCGATTTCATCAATGTCGCCCATTCGATTCCGGAATCGAATGCGCTTGCGATCCGCACTCCGGTCGGAACGGTGCTGCACACCGGCGACTGGAAAATCGATCCGACTCCCTTGATCGGCGGCCCCACCGACGCCGCCAAACTGTCGGCGCTCGGCGACGAAGGCGTGCTGGCGCTCGTCGGCAATTCCACCAATGCAGTCCGCGACGGCCGATCGCCGTCGGAATCAGACGTGGCTAAAACGCTCGCCGACCTCATCCGCACCGCGCCGCGCCGGGTCGCGGTGACGACATTTGCCTCCCATGTCGGCCGTTTGCGCGCCGTGGCCGATGCCGCACGCACCGCGGACCGCGAAGTCGTGGTGGTCGGCCGCGCCATGGAGCGGGTCGTCCAAGTTGCGCGCGAGACCGGTTATCTCGACGGCGTACCGGAGTTTCGCGGCGTCGAAAGTTTCGGCTATTTGCCGCCGGAGAAGGTCGTTGCGCTTTGCACCGGCAGCCAGGGCGAGCCACGCGCGGCGCTGGCGCGCATTGCCGAAGATGAACATCCTGACGTTGCGCTGTCGCGCGGCGATCGGGTGATTTTCTCGGCGCGTCCGATCCCGGGCAATGAAAAAGCGATCGCGCGCGTGATCAATGGCCTGGTGGCGCAAGGGGTCGAAGTCATTACCGACCGCACTCACCTGGTCCATGTCTCGGGTCATCCCAGGCGCGACGAACTACGTGACATGATCGGCTGGGTACGGCCGAAGATCCTGATCCCCGCCCATGGCGAGGCCCTCCATCTCGCCGAACATGCGGAGCTCGCTCGCCGTGCCGGCGTGCCGCAAGTCTTGGTTTGCCGCAACGGCGATCTCGTCCGCTTGGCGCCGGGTGCGGCCGAAATCGTCGACGAGCTTCCCTCCGGCCGCCTGTACAAGGACGGTGCGCTGGTGATTGAGGCCGAGGCACACACCATCGCCGCGCGCCGCCGGCTCAGTTTCTCCGGCATTGTCACGGTCGCGATCGCGATCAACGACAAGGGCGCGCTCGTGACTTACCCCGAGGTTGAGCTCATCGGGCTGCCGGAAACCGATGCCGCCGGTACGCCGTTGCTGGAGGTCGCGGGCCGTGCCGTCGAGGAGACATTCGAGACGTTGCCGAAGGCGCGCCGCCGCGATCCGGACGAAGTGGCCGAGAGTTTACGCCGTGCCGTGCGGGCCGCCATCGCGGAGCGTTGGGGCAAAAAGCCGATTTGCCATGTGCACGTGCTCGTCGTGTAGGATGGAACGCGCCGCGCGGATTTGAGGCGCAAAGGGAATAAGGATTTGATCGGTCGGCTCAATCACGTTGCCATTGCCGTGCGCGAACTTGGCAAGGCCGCCGCGATCTACCGCGACGTGCTCGGGGCAGAAGTCTCACCCGCAGTGCCGCAGCCTGACCACGGCGTGACCACCGTGTTCGTCACGCTGCCCAACACCAAGATCGAACTGCTCGAGCCGCTTGGGGACGCGTCGCCGATCGCAAAGTTCCTGGAGCGGAATCCCGACGGCGCTATCCACCACATCTGCTACGAAGTTGAGGATATTCGCGCGGCGCGCGACGCGCTCAAAGCCGGCGGCGCTCGGGTACTGGGCGATGGCGAGCCCAAAATCGGGGCACATGGCAAGCCGGTGCTGTTTCTCAATCCCAAAGACTTTGCCGGCACGCTGGTCGAACTCGAACAGGCCTGAAATGCCGGTCGCCACCGCACTCGCGATCTTCTTCCTGATCTGGTGGGTGGTGCTGTTTGCGGTACTGCCCTGGGGCATTAGGAGCCAGCACGAAGGGGACGATATAGCGCCGGGCACCGATCCCGGCGCCCCGAGCAAGGCGCGGGTTGGATGGAAGCTCATCTGGACGACTGTGGTTGCGGCCGTGATCTATGCCGTCGGCTACGTCGTTTATGCGGAGCATTGGGTGACGGTCGATGGCCTTGCAAGCGTCTTTGTTAAATCACATTGAAACAATGTGTTATGTTAAATCATTGAAAGATTAGACGATCTGAAAAAGGGTGCTTGAGGCAAAGAAAAAGCAGGGCCGTTGCCCTGCTTCGAGGATCCTTGGAAACCCGGACTCCGCTTGTTCTCTATCGAGGCGCGGCTGGCGACACTTTGGGTCGCGGGTGGTCCTCCCGAGACTTGGACCTATGTTTTTGGACCTATAAAAAACCCGGCCACTTTGCCCGCGGTGTTTCGCAACCAACTGGACCGGACGCTCCTTCCTAATTGATGTCGGGGCGCTTGTCATCAGATTGGCGCACAGAAAGACGGCCCCAATCCTTCAGGCGGTTAAGGGCGCGGAACCCTTGTCTTTTCAGCCGGCTTGCGGCTTGTGTGCGTGGCGCGATACCAAAACACCGAGAATTCATGCGCCGCTCCCGCTACTTCCTGCCGATTTTACGTGAAACGCCGAAAGAAGCGGAGATCGCTTCGCACCGGCTGATGCTGCGCGCCGGCATGATGCGCCAGGAGGCGGCCGGCATATATGCCTTTCTGCCGCTCGGCTTTCGGGCGCTACAGAAGATTTGCGCCATTACGCGCGAAGAACAGGACCGCTCGGGCGCCGTGGAACTGTTGATGCCGACCATCCAGCCCGCCGAGCTGTGGCGGGAGAGCGGGCGTTACGAGGCCTACGGCAAGGAGATGCTGCGCATCCGCGACCGCCATGAGCGCGAAATGCTCTACGGTCCGACCAACGAGGAAATGATCACCGAGATGTTCCGCAGCTATGTGCGGTCATACAAAGATTTGCCGCTCAATCTCTATCACATCCAGTGGAAATTCCGCGACGAGGTGCGACCGCGGTTCGGGCTGATGCGCGGGCGCGAATTCCTGATGAAGGACGCTTATTCCTTCGACCTCGACTTCGAAGGCGCCAAGCACTCCTATAACCGCATGTTTGTCGCTTATCTGCGCACCTTCGCCCGCATGGGTCTGCGGTCAATTCCGATGGTGGCCGAAAGCGGACCGATCGGCGGCAACCTCTCGCATGAGTTCATTATTCTCGCCGAGACCGGTGAGAGCGAGGTGTTTTGCCACAGCGATTATCTCGATTTCGAAGTGCCGGGCGCCGATGTGGATTTCAACGATGTCGCCGGCCTACAGGCGATCGTGGACAAATGGACCTCGCTCTACGCGGCAACCTCGGAAAAACACGATGCTGCGGCCTTCGCCAAGCTTTCGGGCAAGGGCATTTCCGCCCGCGGCATCGAGGTGGGCCACATTTTTTATTTCGGGACGAAGTATTCGGAGCCGATGAAGGCGGTGGTTACTGGGCCTGACGGCATCGAACGTCCGGTCCATATGGGCTCCTACGGGATCGGCCCGAGCCGCCTCGTCGCCGCCATCGTCGAAGCCTTCCACGACGAGGCCGGCATCAAATGGCCGGAACCGGTGGCGCCGTTCCGCGCGACTATCCTCAACCTCAAACAAGGCGGCAGCGACACCGACGCTGCTTGCGAGCGGCTCTATGCCGCGCTGACCGCCAAGGGCGTGGACACGCTTTATGACGATCTCGACGAGCGGCCTGGAGCAAAATTCGCAACCGCGGACCTGATCGGCATTCCGTGGCAGATTTTGGTGGGCCCGCGCGGCCTTGCCGAAGGCAAAGTCGAAATAAAACACCGCGCCGACGGAAAAAGGGAACTGTTATCCCCAGCCGATGCGGTGGCGCGCCTTGTCGCATGAAACTGTGCGTGGCGCGGTTTTGACGCGATTTTCTGCGGCTTGAAACCGCCAGAATCGTGTGAAACTCGGAGCATTCACGGGGAACGCATCTCGATGGCCGAGCCGACCGGCACCCATCCCTTTGCGCCATTCGAATGGATGCTGTCGCTGCGCTACCTAAGAGCGCGGCGGCGGGAAGGCTTTATTTCCGTGATCGCCGGGTTTTCCTTCATCGGTATCATGCTCGGCGTGGCGACGCTGATCATTGTGATGGCGGTGATGAACGGCTTCCGCCAGGAACTCCTATCCAAAATCCTCGGACTGAACGGCCATCTGTTGATCCAGCCGCTCGAATCCCCGCTCACCGATTATGCCGCGGTCGCCGATCGCATATCCAAGGTCGACGGCATCTATCTCGCCGCGCCGCTGGTCGAAGGCCAAGCGCTCGCGTCGTCGCCGTTCAACGCGTCCGGCGTGGTGGTGCGCGGCATGCTCGGCGCCGACCTGTCGAAGCTGTCGCAAATCTCCCACAATATCAAACAAGGCACGCTGGACGGTTTCGATAATGGCCAGGGCCTGGTCATCGGCGTCCGCCTCGCCGAGCAGCTTTCGGTGCGGGCCGGCGACAATATTACGCTCGTTTCGCCGCGCGGCGCGGTGACGCCGATGGGCACGACGCCGCGCATCAAGGCCTACAAGATCGCCGCGGTGTTCGAGATCGGCATGTCGGAATACGATTCCGCTTTCGTATTCATGCCGCTGACCGAGGCGCAGGCCTATTTCAATCGCGCCGGCGACGTTACCGCGATCGAGATCTATACCGACGATCCGGATCGCATCGACCGCTTTCGCCAATCGGTCACCGACGCCGCCGCGCGCCCGATCTACATGATCGATTGGCGGCAGCGCAACGCCACCTTCTTCAATGCGCTTCAGGTCGAGCGCAATGTGATGTTCCTAATCCTCACGCTGATCGTGCTGGTGGCGGCGCTCAATATCGTCTCCGGCCTGATCATGCTGGTGAAGGACAAAGGGAGCGATATCGCGATCTTGCGCACAATGGGCGCGACCCAAGGCGCGATGATGCGGGTGTTTCTCATCACCGGCGCCTCGATCGGGGTGGTCGGCACCTTTGTCGGCTTCCTGCTCGGCACCATCGTCTGCCTCAACATCGAGGAAATCCGCCGCTTCTTGTCGTGGCTGACCAATACCCAGTTGTTTCCTCCGGAGCTTTATTTCCTGTCGAAACTCCCGGCCGACATGAATTTGAGGGAAACTTTGGCTGTCCTGGTGATGGCGCTCGGCCTATCATTGCTGGCGACGCTGTATCCGTCTTGGCGAGCGGCGCGGCTCGATCCCGTCGAAGCGTTGCGCTACGAGTGACGCGAGGCGCGATGGATGACACCACCACCATACGCGAACCGATGACAGCGTCGGCAGACAGCGCAGATCATCCGCTCGTCTTCCTGCGCGGCATCAGCCGGCAATTCCATCAGGGCAATTCAACATTGGACGTGCTCAGGGGCGCCGAGCTCGCGGTCTGGCCCGGTCAGTCGGTTGCGCTGGTAGCGCCGTCGGGCGCCGGCAAATCGACGCTTCTGCACATTGCCGGCTTGCTCGAACAGCCGGACGCCGGCGAAGTCTATATCGATGCGGTGGCGACCTCGCATTTGTCCGATATTGCCCGCACCCGGATCAGGCGGACCGGCATCGGCTTTGTCTATCAATTCCACCATCTATTGCCGGAGTTTTCGGCGTTGGAAAACGTCCTCCTGCCGCAGATGATCCGCGGGCTGCCGCGCAGCGAAGCGACCAACCGCGCCATCGAACTGTTGAGCTATCTCGGTCTCAAAGAGCGCCTGATGCATCGGCCGGCGGAGCTCTCCGGAGGCGAACAGCAGCGCGTTGCGATTGCGCGCGCGGTCGCCAATGCGCCGCGCATTCTGCTCGCCGACGAGCCAACCGGTAATCTCGACGTGCACACGGCGGACCACGTCTTCGGCACGCTCAATCAGCTGGTGCGGGCCTCGGGTCTCGCCGCCATCATCGCGACGCATAACCTCGATATCGCGGCGCAGATGGATCGCCGCGTCACGCTGCGCGACGGGCAGGTGGTCGAACTGTCGTAAAGCAGCTCGTCGCTTCAGTACGGATAGGCGCGCTGGCGCCGGTGCCGGCCCGATGGCGGCACATACATCGTGTTGGGCCCGCAAGAGCCGCCGACGCCGCTGATCGTCGCCAGGCATTGCTCATAGGTGCTGAACCCGCAATTGGTCGCGCCGCCGAAGCGACCATCGTAAAAAGCGCACCATGGACGGTTTTGCGCCTGAGCAGGCGTGACGATCGCAGCGGTGACGCACAGGACGCCAAAGAGAGAAAGTGCGGCTTTCATGGTCATTCCTTTCGCATCACTCTCAGCCGAGCAACGTCCAATCGTCAATTGAGTTCATCGTGCGCGGGTGCGAAATTTTCACACGTCAATTCTACCTCGCCGTGCGTTTCGAGAACGGCGGGTTGCAGCAAGTAGCGGATGAAGTGGCGGCAGCCGCCTGAATTAGAATTTTCCAAACGGCGGCCGCTTCGTTGAAGTCGCAGCGGTATGCCGCGAGGCGTCAGTAGCAGGGAGCGCACCAGCAACGGAAAGGCCCGCAACGGCGGGTCGTTCCAGGCGGACAATAAGGCCCAAAGCCACGACAGGCGGCCTGCCGCACGATCGGCGTGGCGTTTTGCATTTGCGCATGCAGTCCCGCAGCGCCGCGTGTTTGAATTTGCGCGCTTGCCGCAATGACAGACGCGGCGAGCACGAGCGCCGCGGTGATCCATGCGGCCGTCCATAACGTGAGCATTCGCATCAGGTCCTCCTGCGCAAAGCGACCGAACCGAGCGGCGCTGCACCGAGGCAAAGCCGTGGTTCGGTCGGAAGCCCTTCGCCCAGGTCGAGCATGAATTATCGGCGGGCGGCCCGCAACCGATCAATCTGACGATCAATCTGAAAATTCGTCGACAGGCTGCTGCGCAATTCTTCGACCGTGTAGGGCTTCGCGAGCGTTGCGGAGCCCGGCACGAAACGCGCTTTCATTCCATCGGTGATCGCTCGCCCGGTCGTATAAAGCACCCGCAGCTGCGGGCGTAGTTTGACCGCCGCCTTTGCCAATTCGACGCCGGCGTGAACGTCGCCTTTAAGGTCAAGATCCGTGAACAAGAGATCGATTGCCGGCGAGCGCCGCAGAAGTGCGAGCGCGCTAGCCGGCGTGTCGGCCGAGAGCACCTCGTGCCCTTGTTCTTCCAAATAGGATTCAGCCAGGACGCGGACCTGATCCTCATCTTCGACAACCAGAACGATCGCCATGCGCGAACCCTTAGTTATGTCAAATGACGCGCACGCGGCGGGTTCCCGACCCTGCCGGAATAGGTCCAATGCAATCGAAAATGTGTGTGGCGCTCGCGCACACTGGGGCGCACACGGGGCGCATCCGGCGCGCGTTGGGCGCGTTAAGTTCCGGTTAACCGGATCCCCTGCCGCGGATGGGGAAAGTGGTCGCGCTTGACCGTGAACAATAAGGGAACTATGTTCTCTTTACGTTCTCAGATCGTAGGGTGCAATCATGATCCGGTCAGTCTTGGAAGAAGCGGTCGCGCTGGCCTCTTTGAGCCTGTTTCTCGCCACCGTAGCGGTATGGGCGCAGGTGCTTGGGATGCTCTAGCGCGCGGCCGCGTCGGTAGCGCGCTTCGGCTGGCGGTCGCAAACGGCGCGCAATGGCGCGTCGCTGCGCCCAGGCTCGCACCGCAGCAGACTAAAGTGGGCATATTGGGGAAAACCCGTTGCCTATGAGCGTATCGCGTGCGTGGCGATGGACAGCGTCGTTTCCAATCCCGCATGGTTGATCGGGCGAGAATCGCAGTCGCCCTTCTAATCATGCGCGAGGCGTTTTTCGAAAAGCAGGGCGCTTGGCCCCCAAAGACTTGGCCCCCAAAGACTTGGCCCCCAAAGACTTGGCCCCAAGACTTGGCCCCACGACTTGGCCCCACGGACGCCATTTGATGCCAGCTGAACCCACTTTCGTGCATCTGCACGTTCACTCCTCCTACTCGCTGCTCGAAGGCGCCTTGACGATTGCGCGCCTAGCCGAGCTCGCAAAGAACGACCGGCAGCCGGCGCTCGCCTTGACCGATACCGACAATATGTTCGGCGCACTGGAATTCTCGGAAAAGCTCGCAAGCTCCGGGATTCAGCCGATCATCGGTTGCGCTATGGCGGTCGATTTTGGCGACATCGAAAACCGCAACGTCGAACACAATTGGCCGCGCCTTGTCTTGCTTGCCGCCGACGAGAGCGGCTACCGCAGCCTGATGCGGCTGTGTTCGCGCGCTTATCTTGAGACCGCAGCTCAGGAGCGGCCGCACATCAAAGCATCTTGGCTCGATGAAACGAGTGACGGCTTGATCGCGCTTTCCGGCGGCCCCAACGGTCCGCTCGACGGCGCGATCGTTGCCGGGCAGCATCCAGTCGCGTTGTCGCGTTGCCAGCTGCTGCAACGGCTGTTCGGCGATCGCCTCTACATTGAATTGCAGCGCCACGGCATGGCGGGCGAGCGGCTCGCCGAGCCGCAGCTGATCGATCTCGCTTATGCCCGCGGTCTGCCGCTCGTCGCCGCCAACGAAGCCTTCTTCGCCACCCGCGACGATTACGAGGCCCACGATGCGCTCCTTTGCATTGCCGAGGGCAAGCTCGTGGCCGACGGCGAGCGCCGTCAGCTCACGCCTGAGCATCGTTTCAAGACCCGCGCCGAGATGGCCGCCTTGTTCGCCGATTTGCCGGAGGCGCTCGCCACCACAATCGAAATCGCGCAACGCTGCATGTTTCGTCCGCACACCCAGGCGCCCATCCTGCCGCGCTTCGCCGCTGGCCGAAACGATCGCGGCGGCGTGGCGGGCGAACCGGACTCGCAGACGCAGCAGGCGGAGGAAGCGGCCGAGGCTCAAGAACTGCGCCGGGCGGCGCGCGATGGCTTGGAGCGGCGACTGCAGCGCTACGGCACCGCGCCAAGCCATAGTGTCGAGGATTACAACGAGCGGCTTGAATTCGAGCTCGGCGTCATCGTCGACATGCATTACGCCGGCTATTTTCTGATCGTCGCCGATTTCATCCAATGGGCGAAGGCGCAAGACATTCCGGTCGGTCCCGGGCGCGGCTCGGGCGCGGGCTCGCTGGTCGCTTACGCGCTTACCATCACCGACCTCGATCCGATCCGCTTCGGTCTCCTGTTCGAGCGCTTCCTCAATCCGGAGCGCATTTCGATGCCGGATTTCGACGTCGACTTCTGCCAGGACCGGCGCGACGAGGTCATTCGCTACGTGCAGGAGAAATACGGGCGCGACCAGGTCGCGCAGATCATCACCTTCGGCACGCTGCAAGCGCGCGGCGTCTTGCGCGACGTCGGCCGGGTGTTGCAGATGCCTTACGGCCAGGTCGATCGCTTGTGCAAGCTTGTGCCGCAAAATCCGGCGAATCCGATTTCACTCGGCCGCGCCATCGAAGACGAGCCGCGATTACAAACCGAACGGGATCGCGACCCGGTGACGCGCCGGGCCTTCGACATCGCGCAAAAGCTTGAAGGTCTCACCCGGCACGCCTCCACCCACGCCGCCGGCATCGTGATCGGCGACCGGCCGCTCACCGAACTGGTGCCGCTCTATCGCGATCCGAAATCGCTGATGCCGGTGACCCAATTCAATATGAAATGGGTGGAGCCTGCCGGGCTGGTGAAATTCGATTTCCTCGGTCTCAAAACGCTCACCGTGCTCGATCGTGCCGTTAAGCTCGTGGGTCGGCGCGGCATTGAGATCGATCTATCCAATCTGCCGCTGGACGACGCCCAAACCTATCAGATGCTGGCACGCGGCGAGACGGTCGGCGTGTTCCAGGTGGAAAGCGCCGGCATGCGGCGCGCACTCATCGACATGCGCCCCGACCAATTCGAGGATCTGATTGTGCTTGTGGCGCTGTATCGCCCAGGCCCAATGGCGAACATTCCGACGTATTGCGCGCGCAAGCTCGGCCACGAGCGCACTGATTATTTGCATCCCAAGCTCGAGCCTATCCTGAGGGCGACCTACGGGATCATTACCTATCAGGAGCAGGTGCAGCAGATCGCGCGCGATCTGGCCGGCTACAGTCTGGGCAAGGCCGACATTCTGCGCCGCGCCATGGGCAAGAAAGACAGGAAGGAGATGGCGGCGCAACGCGACAGTTTCGTCGCTGGCGCAGTCGCGCGCAGTATCGGACGCGCCGACGCGGAAGCCATTTTCGATACGTGTGCGAAATTCGCGGAATACGGTTTCAACAAGTCGCATTCGGCGCCGTATGCGCTGCTCACGTATCAGACCGCCTATATGAAGGCGAATTACCCGGTCGAGTTCATGGCCGCTTCCATGACACTCGAAATGGGCAATACCGACAAGCTCGCCGAATTTCGCGATGAGGCCGAGCGGCTCGGCATCAAGGTCGAGCCGCCCTCGGTCAACCGCTCCGACGTCGAATTCGAGGTCGAGGGCCACGCCATCCATTACGCCTTGGCCGCCTTGCGCGGCGTCGGCCGGCAAGCAGTCGAAAGCATCGTTGCGGCGCGCGGTGAGCGGGGCTTCACCGACCTTTCCGATTTCGGCCGCCGCATCAACCCGCGCGCCATCAACAAGCGGGTGCTGGAAAGCCTCGCGGCCGCCGGCGCGTTCGATTGCATCGAAGGAAACCGCGCCCGCGCCCATGCGGCGGTGGATGCGCTCTTGGCGACCGCGCAGCGCACGCAAGACGACACCGCGCGCGGCCAATCGGAGCTTTTTGCCGGCGCCGCAGCGCATTCTTCCATCGCCGTGCCGGCGCTTGAGCCATGGTTGCCGGCGGAGCGCTTGCAACGCGAATATGAAGCGGTCGGTTTCTTTTTGAGCGGACATCCGCTCGACGATTATGCGGCGGCGCTCAAGCGGCTCCGCGTGCAGTCATGGGCGGAATTCGCGCGCGCGGTCAAAGCGGGGGTCGGCGCCGGCCGCGTCGCCGGCACCGTGGTGTCGCGCACCGAGCGGCGCACCAAGAGTGGCAGCAAGATGGGCATTATCGGCCTCTCGGACCCGAGCGGGCACTACGAGGCGGTGCTGTTTGCGGAAGGGCTCGCGCAATATCGCGATCTCTTAGAGCCGGGCACCGCCGTGCTTTTGTTCCTCACCGCCGAAGTGCAGGGCGACGAAGTGCGCGCGCGCATTCAATCGGTCGAGCCGCTCGACGAGGCGGCGGCGAGAATGCAGCGCGGCTTGCGCGTCTTTCTGCGCGACCCCGCGCCGCTCGCCGGCGTGGCGCGCCGTCTCGAAGCCTCGCAGAAGGGTGGAAACGGCAACGGCGCCGAGGCCGCCGACGGCGAGGTCAGCATGGTCCTGCTGTTGGGAAACGGCAGCGAGGTCGAGGTCAAGCTGCCGGGGCGGTTTAAGGTCTCGCCGCAGATCGCAGGCGCGATCAAGGCCGTTTCCGGCGTCGTCACCGTGGAGGCGCTGTAGCGTCGGTCTCCGTGGCGTCGGCCTTTGTTACACCGGTTTTTCGAGCATCAGACCACGCCAGCATTGTTGCGCCCGCGCCGCACTGCCTATATAAGCCCGGCCTAACTTCACACGCGGACCTTGGCTCTTAGCCGTCCGGTGTCCGGTCCAAAAGGCCGGACTCGCGGTCCGCGGCGGATCAACCGGAGAACATCCCATGGCGCTGCCAGATTTCAGCATGCGCCAGCTGTTGGAAGCTGGCGTGCATTTCGGCCATCAGTCCCATCGTTGGAACCCGAAGATGTCGGAATACATCTTCGGCACCCGCAACAACATCCACATCATCGATCTGACTCTGTCGGTGCCGATGATGCATCGCGCGCTGCAGGCGATCAGCGACACGGTTGCGCAAGGCGGGCGCATCCTCTTTGTCGGCACCAAACGTCAGGCCCAGGACGCCATCGCCGAGGCCGCCAAGCGGTCGGCGCAATATTACGTCAATTCACGCTGGCTCGGCGGTACGCTGACCAACTGGAAGACCGTGTCGAATTCGATCAAGCGGCTACGCACGCTTGAGGAAATGCTCAGCTCGAACGAAGCGCAAGGCTACACCAAGAAGGAGCGCCTGACGCTGCAGCGCGAGCGCGACAAGCTCGATCGGGCGCTCGGCGGCATCAAGGACATGGGCGGCCTTCCCGATCTCGTCTTTGTCATCGACACCAACAAGGAAGACATCGCGATCAAAGAGGCGCGGCGGCTCAACGTTCCGGTCGCCGCCATCGTCGACACCAATTGCGATCCGGACGGCATCACTTTTGTCGTTCCCGGCAATGACGATGCGAGCCGCGCCATCACCCTTTACTGCGATCTCGCCGCCAAGGCGGCAATCGACGGGATTTCCCGCGCCCAAGGCGCGCAGGGCCTCGATATCGGCGCGCAAGCCGAACCGATTGCCGAAGAGGTGCCGGCGGCGGTCGAGAATAAGCTTGGTTTCGAACCGCTATCGGGTCCGCGCGGGGTTGCCGACGATCTCAAGAAACTTCCCGGCGTTTCACCGGCGATCGAGAAGCAGCTCAACGATCTCGGCATTTTCCACTTTCAGCAGATTGCGGAATTGTCGCCGACCGCAGCACATAATGTCGGCGAGGAGGTCGGGCTCCCTGGCCGCGTGGAAAGCTGGATCGCCAAAGCCAAGGAATTGACGGCGGAAGAAGTGTAGAGGCGATTTGCAATGGCGACTGTCAGCGCAACCATGGTCAAAGAGCTCCGGGACCAGACTGGAGCCGGAATGATGGATTGCAAAGCTGCGCTCAGCGAGACCGGCGGCAATCTCGACGCGGCGGTCGACTGGCTGCGCAAGAAAGGCCTGTCCAAGGCTGCCAAGAAAGCCGGCCGCGTCGCGGCCGAGGGCCTCGTCGGCGTCGCTGTCCGGGCAACCAAGGGCATTCTGGTCGAGGTCAATTCGGAAACCGACTTCGTTGCGCGCAACGATCTGTTCCAGGGTCTGGTCAAGATGGTCGCGGATGTCGCGCTCAATGCAGGGGCGAACGTCGACAAGATTCTCGCCGCCAAAGCCGGCGCCATCACCATCGACGAGGCTATTGCCGACACCATCGCCAAGGTCGGCGAGAACATGAGCTTGCGGCGGGCCGCCGAACTTTCAGTCGGCAAAGGCGCGATTGGAAGTTACGTGCACAATGCGGTGAGCGATGGATTGGGACGGATCGGCGTTCTGGTCGCGCTTGAATCGACCGGCAAGAACGACGAGCTGAAAGCCTTCGGCCGCATGGTGGCGATGCATGTCGCCTCGGCCAACCCGCAGGCGATCGACCCCGCCGGATTGGATGCGGCGGCCATCGAACGCGAAAAGGCAGTCCTTAGCGACAAGGCAAAGGCGCAGGGTAAGCCAGCCAATGTCATCGACAAGATCGTCGAATCCGGCTTGAAGACCTTCTACAAGGAAGTTTGCCTGTTGGACCAAGGCTTCATTTTCGATGACAAGAAGTCGGTAGCGCAGGCGGTCAAGGAAGCCGAAGCCAAAGCCGGCGCGCCGATCAAAGTCGCGGGGTTTGTCCGCTTCGCCCTGGGCGAGGGCATCGAGCGCCCGGCCGAGCACTAAGTTGGGTTTCGTTTGCGGATACGTTAGCCGTATTCTGCGAGAATCGGCCGCGACGACGGGGGGCGGGACATCCCAATGGCGAAACCGAAATACCGGCGCGTCATCGTCAAATTGTCCGGCGAGGCGTTAAGCGGCCCGGAAAAGTTCGGGATTCATCAGCCGACCATCGAGCGTTTCGCTGCTGATCTCGTCGCCGCGCACCGGCTCGGCATCGCGCTCGGGGTGGTGGTCGGCGGCGGCAACGTTTTGCGCGGCGCAAAGGTGTCCGAGGACGGCCTGTCGCGGCCGACAGCGGACGCCATGGGCATGCTGGCGACAGTCATGAATGCGCTGGTCTTGGAGGCCGCGATCGAGCGCGCGGGCGTAAGCGCCCGCGCTATGTCCGCGCTCACAATGCCGCAGGTGTGCGAAACCTATGAGCGGCAGCGGGCGCTCCGTCACCTGGAAGACAAGCGGATCATCGTGTTTGCCGGTGGCACCGGGAATCCTTATTTCACCACCGACACGACGGCCATTCTGCGGGCTGCCGAGATGGCATGCGACGCCGTTCTCAAGGCCACGGATGTCGACGGGGTGTATACTGCAGATCCGAAACGTGATCCCAAGGCCAAACGTTTTGACCGCCTCGACCATCAGGAAGCCCTGGATCGCCGCTTGAAGATCATGGACGCGACTGCGTTCGCGCTTGCCCAGGAAAACCGTATGCCTATCATCGTGTTCTCGATCCGCGGGCATGGCGCGATCGAGAACGTTTTGTGCGGAAGAGGGCACTTCACGACCGTTGGCTAGCGCTCGCGCTGGCGCGCATGAACAGAGGTCGCCACGAAGTCGGATCACGCGCGGGCATTGCCGCGGATGGCTGCCGAATAAGGTGCCACGGAGGGTACCATGGCCACGACGACATTCGACATGAACGATTTGAAGCGCCGCATGCAGGGTGCGATCGGCGCGCTGAAGCAGGAAATGTCAGGGCTGCGTACCGGACGCGCGTCGACGGCCTTGCTCGATCATGTGCAGGTTGAAGCCTATGGCACGCATATGCCGCTCAACCAGCTCGCGACGATCAGCGTGCCGGAGCCGCGCCTGCTCAACGTTCAGGTTTGGGACCGATCCATGGTTCATGCGGTGGAAAAGGCGATCTCGGCCGCCAATCTCGGTCTGACGCCGTCGACCGAAGGCCAGGTCCTGCGCTTGCGCATTCCCGAACTCAATGAAGAACGGCGCCGCGAAATCGTGAAGGTCGCGCATAAATATGCGGAAGCCGCGCGCGTGGCGGTGCGCCATGTTCGCCGCGACGGTCTTGATCTTCTCAAGAAGCTCGAAAAGGACCACAAGATCAGCGAAGACGAGCACAATCGGCAACACGACGAAGTGCAGAAGGCAACCAATTCGACGATTGCCGAGGTCGAGAAGCTCCTCGCCGCCAAGGAAAAGGAGATCATGACAGTTTGAGCGACGCAGCCATTTCGACGAGCAAACTGGCACAGCCGCTCGCCGACGGCGACGGCTTCGAGATGCCGCGTCATGTTGCCATCATCATGGACGGCAACGGGCGCTGGGCCGCCGCGCGCGGTTTGCCGCGCGTGGAAGGGCATCGCCGCGGGGTCGAGGCGTTGCGCAAGACCGTGCGCGCCGCCAGCGATCTCGGCATTTCCGTGCTCACCATCTTTTCGTTCAGCTCCGAAAACTGGTCGCGGCCGCAGTCGGAAATTCGCGACTTGCTGGCGCTGCTTCGCCGCTTTATCCGCAACGATCTTGCCGATTTGCACAAAAGTAATGTGCGCGTGCGGGTTATCGGCGAGCGCGAGGACCTGCCCGCCGACATCCGCGCTTTGCTTGAAGAAGCGGAAGAGCTGACCAAGCGCAATGACGGCCTGATGCTCGTCGTCGCTTTCAATTATGGCGCGCGGCAGGAAATCGCGCGCGCGGCGCGGCGGCTTGCCGTCGAAGTGCGCGAGGGGCGGCTCTCGGCCGATGCGATCACGCCCGAACTGTTGGCGCGCCATCTCGACGAGCCGGATCTGCCGGATCCCGATGTGATCATCCGCACCAGCGGGGAACAGCGGCTGTCGAATTTCCTGCTCTGGCAGGCCGCCTATAGCGAGCTTGTCTTCGTGCCGATCAATTGGCCGGATTTCGACCACGCCGCGCTTGAAAGCGCGATCGCCGAATACCGCCGTCGCGAACGGCGCTTTGGCGGATTGATCGCGCAGACCGGATCGTGATCGTCCCGGACCGGCGCGGCCCCGGCCCGGGCGCAAACGAGCAGGCCGGACCATCAGACAGGCAGAACTTTCTCCGCCGCACCGCTTCGGCTTTGGTTTTGGCGCCGCTTGCGATCGGAACGGCCTTTATCGGTGGCTGGATTTTCGCCGCAGCCTGCACCGTGACCGCCGCGCTCGTGCTGTGGGAATGGAGCATCCTGGTATCGCGCGCGGCCGACTGGCGCATTTTGGCGCCGGGCCTTCCGGCTTTATGCGCTGCCGCCGTTCTGGCGCATAACAACGCTCCGGGCATGGCGATTGCCGCCGTCGCTCTCGGTACCTTGGGTGCGGCTGTCGCGACAGCGGTGCAGCCGCGGGGCGAGCGGCGGTCCGCATGGGCCGTCCTGTGGGCCGCAGCCGGGCTCGTCTATGCCGGCATCGTTGTGACCAGTCCAATCGTGCTGCGCAGTGATCCGCAAATGGGTTTCGCGGCACTTGCATTTCTGTTCGCAACCGTCTGGGCAACCGACATTTTTGCCTATCTGGCCGGGAGCAGATTTGGTGGGCCGCTATTGTGGCCGCGGCTCAGTCCGAAGAAGACCTGGACCGGTGCCGTGGGGGGCCTGGCCGGGGGGGTTGTCGCCGGCGCCCTCGTGGCCTATGCGAGCGCCGGGACCTACCCGGTGGCGGCCGGCGTTCTAGCTTTGATCCTTTCGATCGCCGCCCAGGGCGGGGACCTTCTTGAGTCCTCGGTAAAGCGACGATTTGGCGCCAAGGACACGAGCACGCTCATCCCCGGTCACGGCGGGGTGATGGATCGCGTCGACGGTTTTCTGGTCGCCGCCTTGATCGCGGTTGTGATCGGCACCTTGCGATTTGGTGCGGCTGCATCCGCCCGAGGTCTCTTGCTATGGTAGCTGCTGCATGGTTGGCGCAATGAAGCAAAAACGCGCGGTGGCGAAAGCCGCTCCGATGCCGCTCCCGCGGACGGTCACTTTGCTTGGCGCCACCGGCTCGATCGGCTCCAGCACGGCGGATTTGCTGCGGCGGGATCCCGGTCGCTATGCCGTCGAAGCGGTGACCGCGCATCGCGATGCCGCGGCGCTGGCGCGGCTCGCCCGCGAACTCGGCGCGCGCTTTGCGGCAGTCGCCGATCCGGCCGCTTACAACGAACTCAAATCCGAACTTGCGGGCTCGGGCATCGAAGCTGCCGCCGGCGAGGCAGCGATGGTCGAGGCCGCACAGCGGCCAGCCGATTGGGTGATGGCGGCGATCACCGGGGCCGCGAGTCTTGCGCCAACGCTCGCGGCCGCCGAACGCGGCGCGACTGTCGCGCTGGCCAATAAGGAGTGTCTGGTCTGCGCGGGTGCGCTGTTCATGCGGCGCGCTGCCGCCAACGGCGCGACCGTGTTGCCGGTCAATTCCGAACACAATGCCATTTTCCAGGCGCTCAGCGCGGGCCGGCGCGAGGACATCCGGCGCATCGTGCTCACGGCTTCCGGCGGCCCGTTCCGCACCTGGCCGGCGGACGCCATCCGCAAAGTCACGGTCGAGCAGGCGCTCAAACATCCGACCTGGTCGATGGGACCGAAAGTGACGATCGATTCGGCGACGCTGATGAACAAAGGTCTCGAACTGATCGAAGCGCATCACCTGTTTGCGCTCGCTCCCGAGGAACTCGATGTGCTCGTGCATCCGCAATCGATTGTTCATGGGCTCGTGGAGTTTCGCGACGGCTCGGTGATCGCCCAGCTTGGCTCGCCCGACATGCGCATACCGATTTCACATTGCTTGGCTTGGCCGGTGCGGATGGGCACGCCCGCGCCGCGACTAAATCTGGCGCAAATCGCGAGTTTGAGCTTCGAAGAGCCGGACCTGACGCGTTTTCCGGCGCTGGCGATCGCCCGGCGGGCCCTTGCCGCCGGTGGGGCGGCGCCGACCGTGCTCAATGCGGCGAATGAGGTCGCCGTTCACGAATTCGTCAGTGGACGATTGGGTTTCTGTGGTATCCCGGCCTTGGTGGAGGCGACCCTCGAAGCGGCGCCCCGCCGGGGCGCGACCGGTGAGCCGGCCTCAGTCGAGGAGGCGCTCCACATTGACCATACCGCCAGAAGGCTAGCCGCAGACCTCTTGCCCGAAATTGCCGCAATGGCATGTTAGCGCTAGCAAATCTGGCGGGGACACAGGAACGTAGATAGGGGGACTTCGGCCACATCATGGGGTCTTATTTTTTGTCGCATATTTACGCGCTGGGGGGAGGGGTCGCCGGCTACGTCGTCCCCTTTTTATTCGTCCTCAGCTTGGTCGTCTTTTTTCATGAGCTCGGCCATTTCCTGGTCGCGCGGTTGTGCGGCGTTCGGGTCCTGACGTTTTCGATCGGCTTTGGTCCGGAGCTTGCCGGATTCAACGATCGCTACGGCACGCGCTGGAAGATCGCCGCCATCCCGCTCGGCGGCTATGTGAAGTTCTTCGGCGACGAGAATGCCGGCAGCGCGCCCGATGCGTCGCGTTTGCAGACGATGAATGCCGGCGAACGCGCGCTGAGTTTCCATTTCCAGCCGGTGTGGAAAAGGGCGGCGATAGTCGTCGCCGGACCGCTGGCAAATTTCCTTTTGGCTATAGTGATCTTCGCCGCGATCTTCACGATCTACGGCAAGCAGACAATGAGCGCGCGGGTGGACACGGTCCAAGCCGACAGCGCCGCCGCCGTGGCCGGTTTTGAGCCCGGCGACACCGTCCTGTCCATTGATGGTCAGCCGATCGACAATTTTGCCGATATGCAGCGCATCGTGAGCGACAGCGCCGGCCGCATTCTCGCCATCAGGGTGGACCGCAACGGCGCGCAACTCGTACTCAAAGCGACCCCCATGCTCAAGGAGGTCAAGGACAGTTTCGGCAATGTCCGCCGCATTGGGATTCTCGGCATCAGCCGCTCGATGGCGCCCGGCGACGTCAAATTCGAGCCGGTTTCCCCGGCTCAGGCGATCTGGCTCGGGGGACAGGAAACATGGTTCGTGGTCGACCGGACGTTGAGCTATATCGGCGGCGTCATCATCGGCCGCGAAGCCGCCGATCAGCTCGGTGGACCGATTCGAATCGCCCAAATCTCGGGGCAGGTCGCGACCATCGGTTTTGCCGCGCTCGTGCATCTGGCTGCGGTGCTGTCGGTCTCTATCGGCCTCCTCAACCTGTTTCCGATCCCGCTACTGGATGGCGGTCACCTTTTGTTCTATGCAATCGAGGCCGTACGCGGTCGGCCGCTTTCGGAACGCGCCCAGGAGGTCGGTTTTCGCATCGGGCTCGCGATCGTCGTGATGTTGATGATATTTGCAACTTTCAATGACATCGTTCATCTGACGACTTCCTAAAGCGCGAAATTGGGGCACAGCAGAACGGCGATGGGGATCGTCGTGGGGGGAATGAAAATGGCGAAACAAGCAAGCAGAATTTGATCGCGCGCAAGGAGAACCGCGGAGCACTAATCCGTCACTGGGGGCGGTTACGAGGGGTAAAGGGCGCGTTGCGGATGGACATGTGTGTGCGGGTAAGACGGGGGCTGGTCGTGGCCGGCTTGCTCCTGGGGGCTCTCCTCGCCTTGTCGGCTGCGCTTGGCGCGCCGGCCCGGGCGGAGACCGTCCTCACCACAAGCTCCATCGTGGTGGAAGGCAATCGCCGCGTCGAAGCCGATACCGTCCGCTCTTATTTCAAGGTCGCCCCAGGGGAGCGACTCGACGCCGCTAAGATCGATGCGGCGCTTAAAGCGCTGTACGGGACCGGCCTATTTCAGGATGTCCGGATCAGCCAATCCGGCGGCAAGCTGATCGTCACCGTGGTCGAGGCACCGGTGATCAACAAGATTGCGTTCGAAGGCAATCATCGACTCAAGGACGAACAACTGCTTCAGGAAATCCAGTCCAAGGAACGCGGTGCGCTGTCGCGCGCCGCGGTTCAGGCCGACGTGCAGCGCATTCTCGAGATTTATCAGCGCAACGGCCGTTTCGACGTTTCGGTGGTGCCCAAAATTATTGATCGGCCGAACAACCGTGTCGATCTCGTGTTCGAGATCAACGAGGGCGAAAAGACCGGCATCAAATCCATTAGCTTCGTCGGCAACAATGCCTACTCGGCGTGGCGTTTGAAGGAAGTGATCAAGACCTCCGAATCCACATTCTTAAGCTTCCTGCAGACGACCGACGTTTACGATCCAGACCGCATCGAAGCCGATCGCGATCTGATCCGGCGCTTCTATCTCAAACACGGCTATGCCGACGTACAGGTGGTGTCGGCCACCGGCGTGTACGATCCAACCAAAAAAGGCTTCATCGTAACCTTCACCATCGAGGAAGGGGCGCTCTACCATTTCGGCGCCGTCGACATTCAGTCCAACGTCCGCGCCGTCAGCGGGCAGTCGCTGCGTCCGATTTTGCGGATGGCGGCCGGGCAGATCTACAACGGCGAAGCGGTCGAAAAAACCATCGAAGACATGACGATCGAGCTGGCGCGGCGCGGCTATCCGTTCGGCCAAGTGCGGCCGCGCGGCGACCGCAATCCCTCGGCCAGGACAATCGGCGTGCTGTTCCTCGTCGACGAAGGCACGCGGGCCTATATCGAGCGCATCAATATCCGGGGCAATTACCGGACCCGCGATTATGTGATCCGTCGCGAATTCGATATCAATGAGGGCGATCCATACAATCGCGCGTTGGTCGATCGCGCCGAGCGGCGCGTCAAAAATCTGAACTACTTCAAGAATGTGAAAGTCACCAACGAGCCGGGCTCGGCGCCCGATCGCGTCGTCATCAATGTCGACGTCGAGGAGCAGCCGACCGGCGACTTCTCGGTGCAGGGCGGCTATTCGACCGCCAACGGCTGGCTGGCGGAAGTTTCGATAACCGAACGCAACCTCTTGGGCACCGGCCGCTTTGCCAGGGCTAGCGTGACCTACGGCCAGTTCGTCCGCGGCGTCGAGCTCAGTTATGCGGAGCCGTATTTTCTCGATTATCGATCCAGCATGGGCGTCGATCTGTTCGCGAAACAGACGCTCGCCAGCAGCTATCTTTCATACGGCACGGAATCCTACGGCGGTACGTTGAAATGGGGATTGCCGCTGCGCGAGGATCTGGCGCTGCAATTGCGCTATTCGGCTTTCGAGCAGAAAATCACGCTGCCGAGCACGCTGGACAGCTGCAACAATATCAATCCGGATCTGGTCGACGTACATTTCCGGCGCCGAATCGGCGATTGGCCGTGCCCGGCTCGCCGTTTGCCGGCCGCGACAACTACCAGCTGCTTTGCGCTCGGGCAAGCTTCGCTGCCGGTTCGCGTCGAGCTGCAGCAAGGCGCCTATCTGACGTCAATCATCGGCTATGGGCTCGTCTACAATTCGCTCGACAACAACAAGCTGCCGACCAGCGGCGTCTATGTCGGCTTTGGTCAGGATTTTGCCGGTGTCGGCGGCGCCGTGTCCTATTTGCGCACCACCGTGGACGTTCGCGCTTACTACGAAATCGTCTCCGATCTGGTGAGCATGTTGCACTTGCAGGCCGGAGATATGTTCAGTCTTAAGAACTGCCCGACATCGGATACCTGCGTTTCGAACAGCAACTACGTCCGTTTGCTCGACGACTTCAAGATGGGGCCGAATCTGGTGCGCGGATTCCAGCCCGCCGGCATCGGGCCGCGCGACATCACGCCCGGCACGACCAACGACGCGCTCGGCGGCACGATGTATTGGGGCGCCAGCTTCGAAATGCAGTATCCGCTCTATTTCCTGCCCAAGGACAGCGGCTTCCGCGGCGCCGTGTTCGTCGATTCCGGCTCCTTGTGGGGCTATAGGGGTGAAACGGCGAATCCGGCGACTGGCGAAATCAACGGCACAGATTACCGCGGTCAATCCTGGCCCTCCGCCCAGCCTGCCTACGTCCGTTCTTCTGCCAGTGCGCCTTGCAATATGCCGACAGCCCGGCGGTGCGCGCTTCTGCCGGCGCCAGCATCATCTGGGATTCGCCGTTCGGGCCGCTGCGCTTCGACTTCGCCTATCCGTTCCTCAAGCAGATCTACGACCGCACCCAGTTCTTCTCGTTCGGCGGCGGCACGAAATTCTGATCGCGGCCTAAAACGACGCCGGCGACATGCGGGATTTTGTCATAGCGGATTGCGAACTCACCGCCGGCGCCATCGCCGCGTTGACGGGCGCCAAGCTTCGCGCCGGCGATCCCGCCGAGCGTCCAATCCGCAATATCGCGCCGCTCGATACCGCCGGCGCATCCGACCTCAGCTTTCTCGAGAATTCCAAATATGCCGGCGAGCTTGCCACGACCCGCGCCGGCGCCTGCTTGATCGCGCCACGCTTTGTCGAACAGGCGCCGCGTCATCTTGTGGTGCTGGAAACGCCGCAGCCGTACCCGGCTTTCGTCGCGGTCACGCGCAAATTGTTCGCCAACCTGCTCCGTCCCACCTCGCTGTTCGGCACGGCCGGGCGCGCGACGAGCGCGCAAATCGATCCGACCGCGCGCCTCGAAGCGGGCGTGATCGTCGATCCGCTCGCGGTGATCGGCGCGCGCGCCGAAATCGGAACCGGCACGCTGATCGGGCCGGGTGCCGTGATCGGGCCGGACGTTCGCATCGGCCGGCAATGCGCCGTCGGCGCGCATGCCTCGATCCTTCATGCCTTGATCGGTGACCGCGTCATCGTCCATCCCGGGGTGCCGCATCGGTCAGGACGGATTTGGCTTTTTACCGTCGCGGCAGGGCCATCAGAAAATTCCGCAGACCCGCCGCGTGATCATCCAGGATGACGTCGAGATCGGCGCCAATACCACGATCGACCGCGGCGCGACCCGCGATACCATCGTCGGCGAAGGGACCAAGATCGACAATCTCGTGCAAATCGGACACAACGTTTCGATCGGCCGGCATTGCCTGATCGTCTCGCAAGTCGGCATATCGGGCAGCGTGACCATCGGCGATTTCGCCATGCTGGGCGGGCAAGTCGGCATCGCCGACCATCTGACGATCGGCGAGGGCGCGATGCTTGGGGCCAAGGCCGGAGTAATGTCCAACGTGCCCGCCGGGGGCCGTTGGGGCGGCTTTCCGGCCGAGCCCGCGATTGACTGGAAGCGCGGTCAGGCCTTGGTTCGGCGGCTCGTCAGGCGCAGCAAGGCCGCACGCAAGGACGAGAGCGAAGGGACGGAGGAATGAGCGGCGAGACCCTCGAGAGCGCCGATATCCGCGAGATCCTGCGGCTCCTTCCGCATCGCTATCCCTTTGTCATGATCGATCGGATCATCGACATTCGCGGCGAGGACCACGGTGTCGGGATCAAAAACGTCACCTTGAACGAGCCGCATTTCCTTGGTCATTTCCCCGACAACCCGGTCATGCCGGGGGTGCTTCTGGTAGAGGGCATGGCGCAGACTGCGGGCGTGTTGTGCTTACGCCAGATGGATGAGGCCACGCGCAAAAACGCGGTGTTCTACTTTCTCACGATCGACAAGGCCAAATTTCGCAAACCCGCAGTGCCCGGCGATACCGTCGCCTATCACGTCGACAAGATCGCGCACCGCCGCAACATGTGGTGGTATCGCGCCGAGGCCAAAGTCGGCGATGTGCTGATCGCCGAGGCCGAAGTCGGCGCCGTTATCACCGAGGCTTAGATGGCGATCGATCCGACGGCGCGCGTGGCCGAGGGCGCGCGCATTGGCGCCTCCGTTGAGATCGGACCTTATTGTCTGGTCGGCCCGCAGGTCGAGCTCAAGAGCGGCGTACGGCTCATCGGCCACGTGAACGTCACCGGCGCGACCACGATTGGCGAGGAGACGATCGTTTACCCGTTCTCATCGCTCGGAACGCCGCCGCAATCGGTTCATTATCGCGGCGGCGAAACCAAACTCTTGATCGGCGCGCGCTGCGAGTTGCGCGAAAGCGTCACTATGAATATCGGGACCGAAGACGGCGGCGGCGTCACCCGCGTCGGCGACCGCTGTTCGTTCCTCGTCGGCTCCCACGTCGGCCACGATTGCACCGTCGGCAATGACGTCACTTTCGCCAATAATGTGGTGCTCGGCGGCCATGTTAGTGTCGGCGATTACACGTTCCTCGGCGGCCATGTCGCCATCCATCAATTCGTCCGGATCGGCGAGGGAGTGATGATGGCCGGAATGTCGGCGGCGCGCGATGATATTATTCCGTTTGGCTTCGCGCTCGGCCAAACCGGGGCGCTGGTCGGACTCAATGTGGTCGGCTTGCGCCGTCGCGGCGCAACGCGGGCCGACATGCATCGGCTGCGCCGCGCCTATCGCCTGTTGTTCTTCACCGACGGGCGGCTTGCCGAACGCATCGAAACGCTGGCGCGCGAATTTGCCGACGACCCCCTGGTCGGCAAGATCGTCGCCTTTGTGTGCGCGGGCGGCAAGCGCCCGTTGATGCGCCCACGAGTAAGAGGCGATGCCGACGCCGCGCGCGGCGACGCGGAGGATTGATGAACCAAGCGGACGAAGTCGATCATGGCTGACGCGCCCGGCGGTGCTCCGCTTGCCATCATTTGCGGCGGCGGCAGCTTTCCTGGCGCGGTCGCCGATGCCGTGGCGGCGCGCGGACGCCGGCCGGTCATGTTCGGCATCAAAGGCTGGGCCGATCCGGCCGTGATCGGCCGCTATGTCCACCACTGGATTGCGCTCGGTCAGGCCGGGCGTTTCTTCCGCCTCGCCAAGGCTGAGAATTGCCGCGAAGTGCTGTTCATCGGCACGGTGTTGCGCCCGCCGCTCACCGCGCTGCGGCTCGATTGGCATACGATCAAGCTAATGCCGAGGGTTATTCGCTTCTTTCGTGGCGGCGATGACAAGCTATTGTCGGGGGTAGCCGGCGTTGCGGAAAGCGGCGGCCTACGCGTCGTCGGTGTCAAAGATGTCGCGCCGGAATTGTTCGTGCTCGAAGGTGTGCTCGGTACGCAACAGCCGTCGCCGCGCGACTATGGCGACATCGACCACGCGCTCAAGCTTATTACGACGCTCGGGCCGTTCGATGTCGGCCAGGCGGCCGTGGTGGCCGATGGCCACGTCATCGCCGTCGAGGCCGCCGAGGGCACCGATCACATGCTGGCGCGAATTGCCGAATTGCGCCGGCTCGGCCGCGTCAGCGCGCCTGCCGGCGTCGGCGTGTTGGTGAAGGCGCCGAAGCCCGGACAAGATCGCCGCTTTGATCTGCCATCGATCGGTCCGCGCACGATCGAACTGGTCGCGGGCGCCGGGCTTGCCGGACTCGCCGTCACCGCTGGCAGCACTATGATTGCCGAGGCGGAAACGACGATTGCCGCGGCCGAACGGGAAAAGATTTTCATGGTCGGGGTGCGCGAGCCCAGTCCCGGCGCCGGTGCGTAATGACGGCCGCTCCGCAACGTTCCTCGCAGCCGCTCGCGATTGCAATCGTGGCCGCGGAGGAGTCCGGCGACGCCCTCGGCGCCGCATTGGCGCGCGCACTGGTGAAAGCGGAAAGCACCGTGCAACTATCGGGCGTTGGCGGCAGCGCGATGAGGGGGGCCGGAATCGCCAGCCCGTTTCCGATCGATGAACTTGCGATCATCGGGCTCACCGCTATACCGCGGCGGCTGCCGACGATTCTGCGCCGTATCCGCGAGACCGCCGACGCGATCGTCAAAGCACGCCCGCATGCGCTCGTCATCGTCGACAGTCCGGATTTTACTCACAGAGTCGCGCGTCGCGTTCGTCGCCGCGCTCCCGAAATCCCCATCCTTGATTACGTCTCGCCCTCGGTATGGGCGTGGCGGCCGGGACGCGCGCGTGCCATGCGCGGCTACATTGATCACGTGCTGGCGATCTTGCCATTCGAGCCGGATGCGCATCGCCGGCTCGGCGGTCCGCCCTGCACCTATGTCGGACATCCGCTGGTGGAGCGCATTGCCGATTTGCGGCCCGGCGCCGACGAAGCGGCGCGCCGGCTTGCCGACCCGCCCATCATTTTGATCTTGCCCGGCAGCCGCTCCGGCGAGGTGAGCCGGCACACGAGTGTATTCGGCGCGGCGATCGAGCGCCTCTGCGCCCGCATCGGACCGATCGAGCTCGTATTGCCGACCGTTCCTCACATTGAACGCCAGGTGCGCGACAGCGTCGCCGGCTGGACGGTACAGCCGAAAATTGTCGTCGACCCGTCGGAGAAGTGGGCAGCGTTCCGCCGCGCGCGGGCGGCGCTCGCCGCATCGGGCACGGTGACGCTTGAGCTTGCGCTCTCAGGAGTACCGATGGTCGCGGCCTATCGGTTGCACTTCATCGAGGCCGTGGTTGCGCGGGCGATACGGCTGCGAGCGCGGCTGCAGAGCGTCATCCTTGCCAATCTGGTCATCGGCGAAAACGTCGTTCCGGAACTTTTGCAGGAGGATTGCGCGCCGGAAAAGCTCGCCGACGCGCTGGCCGCGGTCGTCGGCGATACCGTGCAGCGCCGACACCAGATCGAGGGGTTCCAGCGGCTCGACCAGATCATGAAGATTGGCGGAACCTCGCCGAGCGCCAAAGCCGCGGGCCTTGTGCTCGAGGCCGCCCGGCTCGGCCAGGGTGGCGTTTCCGCCTTGATCGAGGCCCCATCCTCTGGTTAACCCGGCATGCGCCGCCGCTACCAGCCGTTGCAGCGGCCTCTCTGTTCATTCGCGGTCCCCAACAGGCCATCGAAGCGTCCAGCGTGAAAAAGTCAAAAACAACGGTGCGGGAAACGAAAGCCGCGATTACCGGCGTGCATGGTTACCTGCCGCCGGACGTGCTGACCAATGCCGAATTGGCCCAGATGGTCGACACCAGCGATGAATGGATCGTCGAGCGAACCGGGATCAAAGAACGGCGCATCCTCAAAGGTAAGGGTCTCGGCACCTCGCATATGGGCGCGCAGGCGGTAGAAGGGCTCCTGGCCAAGACAAAAACAGCCCGGCACGAAGTCGATCTTTTGATCTGTGCGACCACCACGCCGGATCTTGTGTTTCCGTCGACCGCCAATCTGATCTGCGAGATGTGCGGCATCCGATCGATCGGCAGCTTCGACGTGCAAGCCGCGTGCTCGGGTTTCGTTTATGCGCTCACCGTCGCCGCGCAGTTCATCGAAACCGGAAAGGCGCGGAAAATCGTCGTCGTCGGCGCCGACAAGATGTCGGCTATCATCGACTACGCCGACCGCGCAACCTGCGTGCTGTTCGGCGACGGCGCCGGCGCGGTCCTGCTCGAACCAAACAGAAAGTTCGGAATCATCGACACGCTGATCTGCTCCGACGGTTCGGGCATGCCGCATTTGCATCAGAAGGCCGGCGGCAGCCGCATGCCGCCGACCGCCGAGACGGTGGCCAAGCGGCTACATTACGTGCACCAGGAAGGCGCGGCCGTATACAAATTCGCGGTCGCCCGCATGGCCGAGGTCGCGACCGAACTGATGAAGCGCAACCAGC
Source organism: uncultured Alphaproteobacteria bacterium (assembly GCA_963816295.1). Taxonomy (GTDB): domain Bacteria; phylum Pseudomonadota; class Alphaproteobacteria; order Rhizobiales; family Xanthobacteraceae; genus BOG-931. Next base: position 62,598 of record CAWFJS010000011.1, read on the forward strand.
TCGTGAGCGAAGACGTCGATTGGCTAGTGCCGCACCAAGCCAATCGGCGCATCATCGAAGCGACCGCCGCGCGCATGAAGCTTCGCCCCGAGCGGGTGATGGTGACGATCCACAAATACGGGAACACGACGGCGGCGACGATTCCGCTCTGCTTGTGGGATTATGAAAGCAGGCTCAAAGCAGGCGATCGGCTGATCCTCGCCGCTTTCGGCGGCGGCTTCACCTGGGGCGGCGCCTATCTGACTTGGGCCTATGATGGCCGTAAACGAACAGCGCGCAGGGAATAGCGAACCACGATAGCGCGTGATTGACGACCGTCATGTAATGGGAATTGAATGTATCCTGAGCTTACGCGAGCGAATCGCGCAGGAGCCAGATTTGAAGGACACTCCGCGTGTTCAATCTCATTCTATTCATTTTCGCAGAAGTACTCGGAGGTTCGGCCGCTTTAGCTGCGGAGCCCATGGCTCCAGCCGAGATTCGGGCAACTTTCTTTGACGGGCAACCTTTCACGGCTGCAAGTCTATCCGGCGCCAAATTCAAAATGATCTTTACGCCAGACGGAAAGATGACCCGCGAACCCCTCGAACAATCCGGTATAAAGAGCGCCGGCACGTGGAAGCTCAACGCGAAGGGCTTCTGCACCGCTTGGGGCCACTCGGCTACTAATTGCTTCACCGTTCTTCCCAGCGGTGAAAACAAATGGTCGGTTCAAAAAATTGCGACAACCATCGCAACCACGGTTGCGGTTTGGTCGAAATAGCCTTTTAAGACTCGGCGCACGCTATTTGCGCTTCGACATCGGCAGATATTCGCGCAAGGGTGCGCCGGTATAAAGCTGGCGCGGCCGGCCAAGCTTCTGGTGCGGGTCTTCGATCATTTCCTTCCACTGCGCGATCCAGCCGACGGTGCGGGCGAGCGCGAACAGCACCGTGAACATCGCGGTGGGGAAGCCCATCGCGCGCAAGGTGATGCCGGAATAGAAATCGACGTTGGGGTAAAGCTTCTTCTCGATGAAATATTCGTCATGCAGCGCGATCTTTTCCAGCTCCATGGCGACGTCGAGCAGCGGATCCTTGATGCCAAGCTCGTTGAGCACCTCGTAGCAGGTCTTCTGCATGATCTTGGCGCGCGGATCGTAGTTCTTGTAGACACGATGGCCGAAGCCCATCAGGCGGAATGAATCCTTCGGATCCTTGGAGCGCTTGATGTATTCGGGAATGCGATCGACGGTGCCGATCTCGCCGAGCATTTTCAGCGCCGCCTCGTTGGCACCGCCATGCGCCGGACCCCACAGGCAGGCGATGCCGGCCGCGATGCAGGCGAATGGATTGGCGCCGGTCGAGCCGGCAAGCCGAACGGTCGAGGTCGAGGCATTCTGCTCGTGATCGGCGTGCAGCGTGAAGATGCGGTCCATCGCGCGCGCGAGCACAGGATTGGCTTTGTATTCCTCGCACGGCACCGCGAAACACATGCGCAGGAAGTTCGAGGCGTAGTCGAGCTTGTTGTTTGGATACATGAACGGCTGGCCGATCGAATATTTGTAGGCCATTGCCGCCAGCGTCGGCATTTTCGCGATCATGCGGATTGACGCAATCATGCGCTGGGTCGGATCGGTGATGTCGGTGGAGTCGTGATAGAAGGCCGAAAGCGCGCCGACGCAGCCGACCATCACCGCCATCGGGTGCGCATCGCGCCGGAATCCTTGAAAGAACCGGCTCATTTGCTCGTGAACCATGGTGTGATGGGTCACGCGATCGACGAAGTCGGCTTTTTGCGCCGCCGTCGGCAACTCGCCGTAGAGAAGGAGATAGCAGGTTTCGAGAAAGTCGCCGTGCTCGGCGAGATCGGCAATCGGGTAACCGCGATAAAGCAGGATGCCCTGGTCGCCGTCGATATAGGTGATCTTGGACTCGCAGCTGCCCGTGGACGTGAAGCCGGGATCGTAGGTGAAAATGCCGGCTTCGGCGTAAAGCTTGCTGACGTCCAGCACCTCCGGCCCTATCGTGCCGTCGTAAACGGGAAACGAATAGTTCTTGCTGCCGAGCGTGATGGTGCCGGTCTTGATGTTGGCGCCGGTCTTCGCGTCCATGGTTTTACCCTCGATGTACGACTGTCCGAAACCGATAGATCGCCCGCGACCCCGGGGTATTCCAAAGGTCGGTTTCGCCTAGCTTAAGCCGCTGTGCACTGCAAGATAATAGCCAATAATCGCCCCGGAAGGGACCGGCGGGGCGAAAAAACAGCGGCCAAACGCGGTCGGGGGATAGTCGGCTAACCGGCCTGCTGCGCGGTCTGATCGGCAAGGCGACCAAGACTTTCGCCCTTGCCGAGGACGGTGAGCACCTCGAAAATTCCCGGCGAGGTCGTTCGCCCGGTCAGCGCCGCCCGCAATGGCTGCGCCACCGCGCCGAGCTTGGCGCCGTGGCGTTCGGCAAAGCCGCGCACGGCGCGTTCGGTGGTCTCCGTGGTCCAGGGCTCAACTGCGGCAAGTTCGGCGGCAACCCCGCGCAGAAGCGCGCGCGCATCCGGGTTGAGAATGCTTTGCGCCTTCTCGTCGAGCTGTATGGGGCGGGCGCTCCACAGGAAACGCGCGCCATCGATGATGTCGATGAGCGTCTTGGCGCGTTCCTTCAGACTTGGCATGGCGGCGAGCCACTGGCGGCGGAGCGACGGCGTCATCTTGGCGGCGAGCTCGGCGCCGTCGGCGAGATGGGGCAACAGCCGTCCGACGGCGTGGAGCAGTTCGGCGTCGTTCGTTTGCCGGATGTAATGGCCGTTGAGGTTTTCAAGCTTGGCGAAATCGAAGCGCGCCGGCGAACGGCCAATCTGCGGCAGATCGAAGGCCGCGATCATTTCCTCGGTCGAGAAGATTTCCTGATCGCCATGGCTCCAGCCGAGCCGCACCAGGTAATTGCGCAAGGCCGCGGGCAGATAGCCCATCGCGCGATAGGCATCGATGCCGAGCGCGCCATGGCGCTTCGATAATTTGGAGCCGTCCGGCCCGTGGATCAGCGGAATATGCGCCATTATCGGCACCGGCCAGCCAAGCGCGTCGTAGATTTGTTTCTGCCGCGCGGCATTGGTCAGATGATCGTCGCCGCGGATCACATGCGTCACCGCCATGTCATGATCGTCGACCACGACCGCGAGCATGTAGGTCGGCGTGCCGTCGGAACGCAAAAGCACCAGATCGTCGAGATTTTCGTTCTGCCACACGACCCGGCCCTGAACCTGATCCTCGATCACGGTCTCGCCGGTGAGCGGCGCCTTGAGCCGGATCGCCGGCTTTACTCCTGGCGGCGCTTCGCTCGGATCGCGATCGCGCCAGCGGCCGTCATAAAGCTTGGCGCGGCCTTCGCGGCGCGCCGCCTCGCGCATCTGCGCCAACTCTTCGGGGCTGGCGTAGCAGCGGTAAGCGCGCCCGGATGCCAATAGCTGCTCGACGACTTCGCGGTGCCGCTGCGAGCGCACGAACTGGTAGACGGTGTCGCCATCCCAGTCGATACCAAGCCAGCTCAGACCATCGAGAATGGCGTCGATAGCGGCCTGGGTGGAGCGCTCGCGATCGGTATCCTCGATGCGCAAGAGCATTTTTCCGCCACGGCCGCGTGCATAAAGCCAATTGAACAAAGCGGTGCGCGCCCCGCCGATATGCAGGAAGCCGGTGGGCGAGGGGGCGAAACGGGTGACGACAGTCATGCTTGGTAGATTTGCATGCTTGGTGGATTTGACCGGCAGGTTTGAGAACGCGCGTTCGTGTACCACATATAACTGGCAAAAGACTACAGGTCTATATCTGAGCGTCTCCGGACATCACGGGTAATCCAAGAAACACCGATATTACCGCCTCTACTCATACCTGCTTGTCTCAGAACATATCCGCACGTATATTGGACACCTGTTGGACATCGGCTTATCGCCGTCGAAGGCGGAAAGGGTCGTTGGACATTGTTGGACACTGGGGGCAGCAATGGCACGCATCGTCAAGGACACCTCGCTAGACAGCAAGACAACTCGGTTGCGGCTGAAGCCAAGAGGCAAACCATATTGGAGGTCGCTGGAGCCGAAATTGCATCTTGGCTTCAGGAAGCCGCGAGGACGGAAGGGCAAGCCAGCCGGTGGTGGCACATGGGTGGCAAGGTACTACATCGGCACCCAGCGCTACACTACTGAAGCAATCGGTATTGCGGACGATCTTTCTGATGCCGATGGCGTCACGATCCTGTCCTTCGCTCAAGCTCAAAATCTCGCCCGCAAGCGGATGTCCGAGCGGGGCATAGTGAGGCTGGCATAGCGACGGGACCACTGACTGTCCGGCAAGCTGTCGAGCAGTATCTTCAGTGGCTGGAGACTAAGCGCAAGAGTGCTTACTTCGCTCGGCGAGCCGCCGAGAGTGCGATCTATCCGAAGCTTGGTGACGTTGAGTGTACTTCTCTCACCGCCGATAAGCTCGAAGGCTGGCTGCATTCGGTTGCCAAGCAACCGCCGCGAGTACGCACCGGGAAGGGGAAGCCACAGCAGTATCGCACCTTCGACAGCGGCAATCCCGAAGCTGTCCGCCGCCGCCAAGCGAGTGCCAATAGAATTTTCGTCGTCCTAAAAGCTCGCTCAATCGGGCATGGCGCAACGGCAAGGTCGCCTCTGACACGGCATGGCGGCGCGTCGAGGCGTTCGAGAACGTCAATAGCGCGCGGGTGCGCTATCTGAGCGTCGCTGAATGCAAGAGGCTGGTGAACGCCACCGATGCACAATTTAGGCCGATGGTGCTGGCCGCCTTGCAAACGGGTGCGAGGTACTCAGAATTGTGCAGGCTTGAAGCTTCGGACCTCAACGCCGATGCGGGCACCATTGCAATCCGCCAGTCCAAGAGCGGTAAGTCCCGCCACGTTATTTTGACTGAGGAAGGCGTAGCGCTCTTCAAGCAACTCGCGGCAGGGAAGACGCGCATAGGCTGCTGCTGACGCGCGCTAGCGGCTTGCCGTACACCACCAGCAATCAACAGGAGCCGATGATCGATGCGTCCGCGAGAGCGAAGATAAAGCCTCGCGTCTCTTTCCATGTTTTACGCCACACCTACGCCAGTTTGAGCGTCATGAACGGAATGCAGTTGATGGTGGTGGCGAAGAATTTAGGCCACAGCGATACGCGGATGGTCGAAAAACATTACGGCCATCTAAGTCCGTCCTTCGTCGCTGAAGCCGTCAGAAAGTCCGCACCTAGATTTGGCATCAGCCTTGGCAACGTCGTCGCCTTGCGGTGACGTGCGATGGCTTGGGGCAAGCGTGACGATGGCGATCTGCGCCGCCTGTGTAAAAAAGCCGGTGGTGAGACGGAGCTGCTAAAGCGACTAGAAGCGGCTCAAAAGAATAAGCCACGTCACGGTGGCCGTCGCAAGGGTGCGGTGTCGTATCCGCTGGACGCCGAACATGCTTCGTTTTTGCGCTGGTGGTGCGGTGAAATGGAGCGCCTATACGGTATCCCGCCTTCTAAGACGATTAGGCACTTTGCCAGCGGTCCAGAGCGAGGACGCAAAGCTTTGGCAAAGCATGGTGTGAGAGCGAAGCTTATTACGGACGTCTTAGGGGCCAGCACCAACGCTATCGCTCGTCGCCTGAAGCGAAAGATGAGGAAGCCGTGAACATTTAGAGTGCCGCGTTTCTAAAGATACCACCCCATTTCTCCTCTGCGTTATTCCATTCTTTCTCTGCATGTATATGAAAGCAGACATCCTGAAGCATAAGGATGTCTGCAATGAAGCGTCTTCCTTTCATTTTCCTCGTCGTGATCGCCGTTGTGGTCGCTGCCGTTGCCGCGCCCGTTATCGCGACATCGGTCTCGATCCCGGTTGATCTCTTCACGCATCATCTGTCGGTTGCCTCTATAGCCGTCGTAGCCTCTCCCGGCAGCTTCACATTGAATGAATGGTTGGCACACCGCCGCATCTCGCGGGCGCAGTGGTATCGATTGCCACCGGATGAGAAGCCCGACGTGTACGGCAAAGGCAGAATGCAGCGCATTTCGTCCGAAGCCGACGCCCGCTGGCTGCGCAAGAGAGAGCGAAAATCGAAATCCAAAGTCGCCGCATAGCGTGACTGCCATGATCCAGAAAGATCGCGCCAGCGCAATCGCTACTGCCGAAATCCAGATTTTCAGGGGCTTCGTTAGCGCTTGGTTCAACGGCGGCACGCTGTCGGGGCTGCACGCGGCTCTTGCTGAATATTTGCGCGATGAGATTGCCAACATTGAGCGCACGACGCGCGACGACATTCGTATCGACGACTAAGCCGGGGGCGACGGCTTTAAACACGCCCATCACCCAACCTGAACAGAAAGGATCGTGTCGTGGTAACCAGAGCAGACGTACCAGCCTACGCGGGCAAATTTCTAAAGTGCGCCGATCTGAGCGGGGCACGCCACTATCGCCGCTATCAAAGTCGCTGCGCTTGAGGAGCTGAAAGGCTTCGACGGCGCGGTGAACGAGAAAGTGGTGCTCTATTTTTCTCGGAAGCTGAAGCCCTTGCCGTTGAATGTCACGAACTACAACTCGTGCTGCGACATTCTCGGCGAGGAAACAGACGAGTGGGCGAACGGCAAGATCGAGCTGGTCCCGTCCACCGTCAGCATGAACGGCAAGGTTCATGATTGCATCCGGATCAGGAAGCCGGGTGCGGCAGCAAAGCCAAAGAAGGTCACGACGGGTAACGATGAAAACCCCGGCGATGGCATGGACGACGCCCCGGCGTTTGCGTGAGTGACAGGGCCATGCTGAGCGCAGCTCTAAAACTGGCATCAGCAGGCTTAGCTATTTTCCCGTGTCGGGTTCGCGATAAGCGGCCCGCCACGGGGAGCGGCTTAAAGGACGCTACCTGCGACCCTGAACAAATCCGCACATGGTGGGATCTCGATCCAAATTTCAATGTGGCCATAGCGACAGGTGCGGTATCAAAGATATTCGTTGTTGATGTAGACGGGTCGGACGCCGAACACGAATTGCAGCAGCTTGAGCTACCAACAACCGTTGAAACGATTACTGCGCGAGGCAAGCATCTCTATTTCAAATATCCGCCGGATACGGCGATTCGCAACACTGCTGGCAAGATTGCGCCGGGCATCGATACACGTGGCGACGGCGGGTATGTCCTGGCACCGCCATCCATCCATCCGAGCGGCGCACGGTATCGCTGGGCTGGTGCCCGCACCGTGGCAGTCGCGCCGGGTCAGTTAATCGCTAAGATCACCGAGCGCAGCAACGGTCACGCATCCCCGTCAGAATTGTCGGACCTGTTCACTGACATTGTCCGTGAGGGCTGCCGCAACGACACGATTGCGCGACTAGCTGGCTTCCTGATCCGCCGCAGGGTCGGTGTAAGTGCCACCGGTGCCCTGCTGCGCGGCTGAATTCAGCACTCATCCCGCCGCTTAGCGACGACGAGGTCGCCGCAGTCGTCGTCAGCGTCGCACGTGCTCACCTGCGGAATTATCCCCATGCATGACACGCGCGACAAAGAATTTGCCGAGCTTGATCGTGAACTTAATGGGTGGCGCTCTGATCTGCTGCTTGGCGCTCATAAGCAGCCCAAGCCTGTCGTCGAAAATGCCCTGATCGCGCTGCGCAGCTGCCCGGAGTGGGACGGCGTGCTCGCCTACGACGAATTTGCCGTCACTCCTATGGCCTTGCAGCCGCCGCCGTGGCTTCAGCGGCTGCATAACAAATGGGAGCCGCGCCTTTGGGCCGATGACGATGACGTCCGCACTACGGCTTGGCTGCAACGTAACGATATTTGCATCAACAGCTTGCGGAGTGTTGCTGCCGCCGTGCTTACGGTAGCACGCGAGCGCAGCTATCACCCGATCCGGGATTACCTTGAAGGCATCGAGTGGGACGGTGGCGATCGTGTCGAAGGCTTTGCCGCCAATATGCTCGGCGCGGCACGCACGCCATATCACGAAGCTGTCAGCCGGGTTTTGTTTGTCAGCGGTGTCGCCCGGATCATGCAGCCGGGATGCAAGGCGGATTGTGTGCCGACGCTTGAAGGTGCGCAGGGCATCGGCAAATCCACCGCGCTGAAAACATTGTTTTCGCCGTGGTTCAGCGACGATCTCGCCGAGCTTGGCACCAAAGACGCATCAATGCAGGTGCGCACCGCATGGTGCATAGAGCTGGCCGAGCTGAGCGCCATGTCGGCGGCAGAGACCGAAAAGATAAAGTCTTTCATCAGCCGCAGCGTTGATCGATTTCGGCCAAGCTACGGTAGACACGTAATAGAAGCGCCACGGCAATCGGTGCTGATCGGCACCACCAACGCCACCGTCTACCTCAAAGACGATAGCGGTGGCAGCGCTTCTACCGGTCCAGTGCGGTCGCATCGACATCAGCGCCATCGAGCGGTGCAAGCACCAGCTATGGGCCGAAGCCGTCACGCTGTACCGGCAGGGCTGCAAATGGTGGCTGGACGACGACGCCATCGCTGCGGTCGCTGCTGAAGAGCAGGACAGCCGATATTTAGCCGACGTGTGGGAAGACAAAATCGCCGATTTCGTCGCCAAACAGCCAGACGTAAGTGTGGCCGAAGTATTAGAGACATGCCTTGGCATCGAGCCGGGACGTTGGCAGCGCAGTGATCAGATGCGCGTCGCAAGATGTCTCACACACATGCAGTTCACGCGCTACCACGCACGAAGCGGCACAAGGCGAGAGTGGCGCTACCGGCAGGTACCAACCTCTGCCAGAGGTACCAACGGGGGTGAGCGGGTTGGTGACACAAAAAGTGGCTGATCTACGCGGCTAGGTACCAAAGGTACCAAAGGTACCAACCTAAAAGGAGTTCTAAGTGGATTACGCAGTAATGTTTCAAACCCTCTAAAGGTTGGTGACGTTGGTACCACGGATGACCCGCGCTGTGCGCGCGCGAGACGCACGTTTCTTCGTTCTTTTTGTTTGCTTGTGATAGGGCGCGATAATGGTATCATGTAGCCCTAGCAAGGTTGCAAACGGTCATGGTGTAACGTAAGCAAATAAGGTACTTGTTGCGTGTCGCGGCGTCTCGTGTCTAACGATGATCCAATATGGGCCGCAGCATCATGCTCGAAAGTGCCGTTTCAGTGCCGCCAAGGTCGCGACTAGATCGACGCCGTTATGATGGCCGATCTAGCCTCGCTTGCCGTGTTCGCGTGTTGGCAAAAGCGTACGCTGAAAGGCTTGGCAGTGCTGTGAGCGATCCGGCCATGGCAGCTTCGGTCAGGCGCTGTGCCGAGCTTGAAGCGATAGCCGAACAGTATCGCGCCGATGCCATCCGCACCGGCACTTTTGATCCCGTCGTAATGGCGAGGGCTGAAAATCTAGCTGCACGTGCCAAGCGCGTGCTTGGCCTCGATAGGCTGCCTGAGCTGCCGTTGCGGACGGTTCAACAGTTCGTAGCAGGGGCAAAATAATGGACACCAACGAGCGCGCAACACTTTACGTGCAGTACCTCGAAGCAGCAGCGAAGGAATACCGCTGTGCGGTTACCGACATGGCGGCCAAGATGGCTGCGAGCCGCCGTCTGTCCTTTGAGCTTTACACTGCGCGACTTATCGAGGGCCATAACCCCGATCCGGCGACGTTGCGTTGGTTTCTGGAAGAAGAGCAGCGGTGCATGCCGCCGCCAGAGCCGCTCAAGGTCACGGTCGAGATCGTCCATCCATCGCCGCAGCCCGATCCGCCGTCTTCGCCACCCACGCCACCTGACCCACCGGCAGACGAACCGACGCTAGCAGCCAGCAACGTTATCCCGCTGCCGCATCCGAACACTTTGCCCCGTCGCGATCCCGGCAGCATTCACAATTCGCGTTTGCCCGATGGCACGCCGGCACGAATGGCGCGCAGCGAGTTGTGGCGCTATGGGGCCGCGAGCGATCCGGCCCCGGATTGGGGCGCTGTACAATCATTACCGCCGATACCGCCGGAATGTTTCCCCAAGTGAAATCGCGTCCCCCTCGTAGGAGATTTTCGAGATGGCGAGCAACAAGCGTGGTTTTATGAAGACCGCACCAGCAGTACGAGACGCGCGTATCGTCCGACGTCGTCAATGCAACGCCATCAATCAATGTCCGCTTTGAGAGGTAAAGCGGACATCGAAATTTAAGAGCGTCACGTCCGGTTTT
>CAWFJS010000012.1:0-70664 GCA_963816295.1 uncultured Alphaproteobacteria bacterium
GTGCCGCCCGCCGCCATCCGCGAATTCGTGCGGCGGATCGGCGTCGCCAAGGCAAACAGCGTGGTGGATGCCGCCATGCTGGATTTTGCGATCCGCGAAGAACTCAACAAGACCGCGCAGCGGCGCATGGCCGTGCTGCGACCGCTCAAGATCGTGATAGAGAATTATCCGGAAGGTAAAAGCGAAGAGCTCGAAGCCACCAACCATCCGGATGATCCCAGTGCTGGCACGCGCCGCATCCGTTTCAGCCGCGAATTATACCATCGAGCGCGACGACTTCATGGAGAACCCGCCGAAGAAATTCTTCCGGCTCTCGCCCAGCGCCGAAGTGCGCTTGCGTTACGCCTATTTCATCACCTGCCGCGACGTGGTGAAGAACGCGGCCGGCGAAGTGACCGAACTGCGCTGCGTCTACGATCCTGCGACCAAAGGCGGTAACGCACCGGACGGGCGCAAGGTAAAGGCGACGCTGCGTCGGGTATCGGCGCAGGACTCCATTGCCGCCGAGGTGCGCTTGTACAATCCGCTGTTCAATCGCCCCGACCCGGACCCCGGCGATTTCGCGGCGCAGATCGATCCGAATTCGCTCGAAGCGCTGGGCGAGGCCCGCGTCGAGCCGGCGTTGGCCGAACTGAAGGCCGGCGAGGTGGTGCAGTTCGAACGGCAGGGCTATTTCTGCCTCGACCCGGACTCGACACCCCGGCCGGCTCGTGTCAACCGCACCGTCGGATTACGGGACAGCTGGGCCAGAGTGGCCGCGACCGGTTGATCCGTCGGTTGACCCTTGGCCTTCTCCACAGCCGCCGGTTGCGCTCCCGCGAGCGGGATGTGAAGCTTCGCTCGGGACTTCCATCCTCAGCGCGCCGGGGGCCTCCGCGCCGTGGCAGCAAAACACAAGACGGAAAACCGGGCGCGGCCTGGTTCTATCCCGTGGCCTGAGCCGCGGCCGCTGCCCTGGCCCGGCGGCGGGCAGGGCGCGTCAGGTGCCCCTTGGAGCGCCGATTGGTGGCGCGCGCAATTTGGTTCGCCGGCGCGCATTCGCGAATGGGCCGCGGCCGAACTGACAACCGGCCGGCTGTTGCCGTGGTTCGCGGTCGCCTACGGTGCCGGCGTCGTTCTTTACTTCACGGCGGAACGCGAGCCGGCGCTGTGGGCGGCAGCCGTCCCGACAGCAGTCTTTGCGCTCGGCGCGGTGCTGCTGCGCCGGCAGATCGTGCCGCACGTAATCGCGCTTGGCCTCTTCGGCATCGCTTTGGGCTTTGCCGTCGCGACGCTCAAGACCGCGCTGATCCAGCATCCGGTGCTGCGCTTTCCGGCTTCCGGCCTGACGGTCGCCGGTTTTGTCGAATTGCGCGAAGAGAGCCAGCACACTGATCGCTTTGTGCTGCGCGTCGACCGCATCGACGGCCGCATCGAGCAAGAGCCGAGGCGCGTGCGGCTTTCGGTCAAGCGCGGCACGGCGCCGGCACCGGGATGTTTCGTTGAGGTGAAAGCCTCGCTCGAGCCGCCGCTGCAGCCGCTCGAACCCGGCAGTTATGACTTCGCGCGCGATCGTTCTTCCAGAGCATCGGCGCGTCCGGTTTTGTCCGCGGCGCGGTGAAAGTGATTACTGCGCCGGCGCCGCAGGGAGTGCTGGCCCGCGCCGACGCCGTCGTGCAACGCCTGCGCGACGCGATCGATGCCCGCATTCGCGCGGTGCTACCCGGCGATGACGGCGCCATTGCCGCAATGCTGATCAATGGCAGGCGTGATGCGATCGCACCAAACGTTTATGACGCGCTGTTTGTTTCCGGCATCGGTCACGTGCTGTCGATTTCCGGCTATCACATGGCAGTGGTGGCCGGACTGATATTTTTCATCGTCCGCGCCTTCTTCGCCTTGATCCCCGGCCTTGCCGACCGCGCGCCGATCAAGAAATGGGCCGCGCTCGCCGCGCTTCTCGTTACCGGCTTTTATCTCATTCTGTCCGGCAATCAGGTGGCGACCCAGCGCTCGTTCATCATGATTGGCGTCGTGCTTTTGGGCGTGCTGTTCGATCGTACGGCACTGACCATGCGCACGCTGACCATCGCCGCTTTGGTGGTGCTCTTGTCGCCCCGGAATCGATCGTGCATCCGAGTTTCCAGATGTCGTTTGCCGCGACGCTGGCGCTGATCGCCGGCTATGAGCGCGGCGCGATCAAGCTGCGCGGGCGTGCCGATACTTCGCTCGGCGCGCGGGCGGCGCTGTGGGGTGTCAACGAGATCATCGGTTTGACGATTGCTTCCTTTGCTCGCGGGCCTGGCGACGACGCCGTACGCGGCCTTCCACTTCCACCGCGTCACGCCCTATGGCGTCATTGCCAATCTCCTTGCCATGCCGATCGTCTCGGCCTGGGTCATGCCGATGGGCATCCTCGGCATCCTCACCATGCCGCTCGGCTCGACGCCGAATTCTGGCGGCAAATGGGCTACGGCATCGAATGGATGAATGCGGTCGGCTTGTGGGTTGCGAGCCTGCCGGGCGCCTACGGCCGCGTGACCTTGTTCGGCACCGGTCCGTTGTTGCTGGCAACGGCGGGTTTTCTGGTCATCGGTCTGTTGAAGACCCCGCTGCGCTGGAGCGGAGCGGTGGCGGTGGCGGCCGCTACGATCTGGGCTGCGTCCGCGCCGCGGCCGGACGTGCTGATTGCCGGTGACGGACGCGGTTTCGCGGTTCGCGGCAACGACGGCCGGCTCGCTATCCATCACACCGGCGGCGACAGTTTTGCGGTGCGCGAATGGCTCGCGGCCGACGCCGATGGTCGCGACGTGCACGACCAAAGCCTGGGGCAAGGGATCGGCTGCGATCCGTCTCGCTGCATCGGCAAGCTCGCCGGCGGCGGGCTGATCGCTTACGCGCTGACGCCTGAGGCTTTTGAAGAAGACTGTACCCGCGCCGCCCTCGTTGTGGCGAGTCGCGGCGATCCGCCGGCGAATTGCAACGCCACGGTCATTCCCCGCGCGCTGTGGCGGCAACGCGGCGCGCTCGTACTGAGCCGCCGCGGCAACGATTTCGTTATTGATCAGCGCGACCGAAAAATTTCGACCGGCCGTGGTCGCCGGCTCCGGTGCCGCGCGAAACGCTTGTCGCGACGTCCGGAGAATCCGGCCAGGCCGAAATCGGCAGTCGTGCGCGTGATGCGACGCCGCGCCAAGAGGACATCGAAGCGGATCAATAACGCGCCCTCGCTCTGTCTCGGTCCCCGCTGGCGTGGGGGCGAGCGGCTACCGAGCGATTTTCAATACCGCCGGAACAAGCCGACCAGCTTGCCTTGGATGCGCACGCGGTTCGGAGGAAGGATGCGAACCTCGTAGGCCGTATTGGCCGGCTCGAGCGCGATCGAGGCGCCGCGGCGCCGGAAGCGCTTGAGGGTGGCCTCTTCATCGTCGATCAGGGCGACGACGATATCGCCGGTGTCGGCGACCTCGGCGCGCTTGATCAGTGCGATGTCGCCGTCGAGGATGCCGGCCTCGATCATGAAATCGCCACGCACCTCCAGCGCGAAATGCTCCCCGGTGGAGAGAAGGTCCGGCGGCATATTGATGGTGTGGCTGCGGGTCTGGATCGCCTCGACCGGCGTGCCGGCTGCGATGCGACCCATCACCGGCACCGCCACGGGACGGCCGCTATCGTCTTCGGAGGCGGTGCGGACGCGACCGAGATTGCCCTCGATCACGCTCGGGGTGAACCCCCGGGCGCGGGCGGCGCCCATGCCAGAGCCCATCCCATGGGCGACCAATTCCGGAAGCTTGATCACCTCGATGGCGCGCGCCCGATTGGGCAGGCGGCGGATGAAGCCGCGCTCCTCGAGCGCGGTAATGAGGCGGTGGATGCCCGACTTCGACCGCAGGTCGAGGGCATCCTTCATCTCGTCGAATGAGGGGGGAACGCCGGCTTCCTTGAGGCGCTCATGGATAAAGCGCAACAGCTCGGCTTGCTTGCGGGTCAACATCAGCGTGTCCTCTCTTCACCCGCAAGTTCCGTGGAAGGCGGCCTGCGGTCGAAAACAAATCATGAACAGACACTATCCGTTCCATATGTGTTCCGCAACCATTTAATTTCGGGTGAAGAAGTCGAGCGGCCGTCCAAACGGTGCGCTAACGCTCGAATTTAACGATCGCGCAGCGGTTCCCGACCGCCGAGGCCGACGCGTAAGGTTCTCGAATGATGAGGCAATCGGCCTTCGCGAGCGGCACCATCATAGAACTGTCCTGGACCGGAAACGGCGTCGCGATCGGACCTTCGGTGCTCCCTCGCAACGTCGCGCGGAGGTAATCGGCGCGCTCGTCGTTGGCCGGAAGGTCAGAACCGAGCAGCGCCAATTCGGTTGGGATCGCCAAATCGCTGCGTCCGCTCAGGCGCCGTATCAGCGGTACCAAAAATAAAAACGCACAGACGTAAGCGGAAACGGGATTGCCGGGGAGGCCGAGCACCTGCATGCCGCCAAGCCGGCCGTGCATCAGCGGCCGGCCCGGCCGCATGGCGACCTTCCAAAACGACAAGTCCATGCCCTCGGCGGCAAAAGCCTTGTGAACGAGATCGTATTCACCGACCGAGGCGCCGCCAGTGGTGACCAGAATGTCGGCCGCACCTTTGCGCGCCGCGCGAACAGCCGCCACGGTCGGTTCGAGCCGTCCTTGACCAGCCCGAGATCGACGACGATGGCGCCTTCCTGGCGGGCCAGCGCGGCGAGCGCAAAACCGTTGGAATAGACGATCTGCCCCGGCCCGGGCTCCTGCCCGGGCGGCACCAATTCGTCGCCGGTCGCGAACAGCGCCACTTTCGGGCGGCGATGCAGCGGCAAGAGCGGATGGTTCATGCCGGCGAGCAGCGCCAGATCGCGCGCGCTCAGCCGGTGACCCGCCGTGAACAGCGTGTCGCCGCGCTTGAAGTCGAGCCCTTGGCGACGAATGTGGCGGCCCTTGCTCACCGGCTTCAACACCGCGACGGCATCACCCTTGCGCTCGGTGATTTCCTGAACGACGACGGTATCGGCACCGGCCGGCATGACGCCGCCGGTGAAAATCCGCGCCGCTTCGCCGGCGCCAACCACGGTCGTGAACGGCCGGCCGGCGGCGACTTCGCCGATCACGCGCAGCTGCACTGGGACATTCGCCACGTCGGACGCGCGCGCCGCATAGCCGTCCATTGCCGACAAGTCGGCCGGCGGCTGGGTGCGCAGCGCTTTGAGATCGGCGGCGAGCACGCGGCCGAGCGCGTCATCGAGCGGCGCCTGTTCAGGCGGCAGCGGCGCGGCATGCGCCAAGACGTGATTGAGCGCTTCCGCTACCGAGATCAGCGCCACCGCATCACTCCCGCAATTGGTAATGGCCGGAGCGGCCGCCGCGCTTCTCGATGAGCCGGATGCCCTCGATGCGCATGCCGCGCTCGACCGCTTTGACCATGTCATAGACGGTGAGGCACGCCACCGATACCGCGGTAAGCGCTTCCATTTCGACTCCCGTCTTGCCCGCGACCTTGACGCGCGCGCGCACCACAATGCCCGGCAGATCGGCATCGGGCGCGAGCTCGACTTCGACCTGCGCAATCGGCAGCGGATGACAGAGCGGAATGAGTTCGTGCGTGCGCTTGGCCGCCTGGATGCCGGCGATGCGAGCGGTGCCGAGCACGTCACCTTTCTTGGCATTGCCCTTGCGCACCAGTGCCAGCGTCTTCGGCATCATGATCACGCGGCCTTCGGCGACTGCTACCCGTTCAGTCGCGGCTTTCCCCGAAACGTCCACCATGCGCGCTTCGCCGCGGCTGGTGAGGTGGGTGAGCTTCTTCTTCCGGCGCGGCATGGTTCACCGCATCCGTTTAGTGAGTAAGCGCGGCACGGCGCGCCAAGAGCGCGCGCGTGGCGGCTGCCACATCGCTTTGGCGCATCAGGCTCTCGCCGACCAGGAACGTTGAGATCCCCGCTTTGGCGAGCCGCGCCAGATCGTCCGGCGTAAGGATTCCGCTTTCGCCGATCACGATGCGATCGCGCGGAATGAGCCGCGCCAGCCGCTCGCTGGTGGCAAGCGTGGTGTTAAATGTCTTCAGATCGCGATTATTGATGCCGATAAGCTTGGATGTAAGCCGCAGCGCGCGATTGAGCTCGTCTTCGTCGTGAACTTCGACAAGCGCGTCCATGCCAAGCGCTTGCGCCGCGGCTTCGAGTTCGGCGGCGCAGGCATCGTCCACCGCCGCCATGATGATCAGGATGCAATCGGCGCCATAAGCGCGCGCTTCCGTCACCTGATAAGGATCGTACATGAAATCCTTGCGCAGCACCGGCAACGCGCAGGCCGCACGCGCCTGTCGCAGATGATCGAGCGCGCCGTTAAAAGACGGCCCGTCGGTCAGCACCGAAAGGCAGGTCGCACCGCCGGCGGCATAGGCTTTTGCCAGAGCAACGGGATCGAAGTCGTCGCGGATCAGTCCCTTCGACGGGCTTGCCTTTTTGATTTCGGCGATGAGCGCATAGTCTTTTGCCGCGAGCCGTTGCGCGATCGCCTTGGCAAAACCGCGCGGCGCGTCGGCGGCGTTGGCTTCGCGCTCGAGCGACGCGAGCGGGCGCGTTCGTTTGGCCGCCGCGATCTCCTGGCGCTTATAGGCTGCGATCTTTTCCAAAATGTCAGCCATCGTTTGACACCACGATCAAGCGATCGAGCCGGCCTTCGGCCTCGCCGGAATCGACCGCGTGGGCGGCAAGTGCGAACCCGGCCTTGAGTTCCTTGGCCTTACCGGCAACGACGAGGGCCGCAGCCGCGTTCAATAAAGCGACGTCGCGGAGCGGCGTTTTCTTGCCTTCCAAGACGTCTTCGATCGCCTTGGCATTCGCCGCCGCATCGCCGCCGCGCAACGCCTCCGGCTGGACCTTAGGCAGGCCGACGTCTTCCGGCGAAATCTGAAAATTGCGAATGGCGCCGTTCTCCAGCGCGGTGACGCTGGTCGGGCCTGACGTCGTGATTTCGTCGAGCCCGTCGGAGCCATGGACGATCCAGATGCTTTCGGCGCCGAGATTTTTCAAAACCTGCGCCAGCGGTTCGGTCCAGTGTTTGGAAAACACGCCGATCATCTGGCGGCGCACACCCGCCGGATTGGACAAAGGGCCGAGCAGGTTGAAGAGCGTGCGCGTGCCGAGCTCGACCCGGGTAGCGGCGACGTTCTTCATCGCCGGATGATGCGCCGGCGCGAACATGAAGCCGATGCCGGCCTCGCGAATGCAGACCCCGATCTGTTCGGGCGAAAGCTCGATGTTCACGCCCAAGGCGGAGAGCACGTCCGCCGCACCCGACCGCGACGACAAAGCGCGGTTGCCGTGCTTGGCCACCGGAACACCGGCGCCCGCGACAATCAGCGCAGCGCAAGTGGAAATGTTAAACGAACCCGACGCGTCGCCGCCGGTGCCGACGACATCGATTGCGTCTGGCGGCGCATGCACGCGCAGCATTTTCGCGCGCATGACACTGACCGCGCCGGTGATCTCGTCGACGCTTTCGCCGCGCACGCGCAACGCCATAAGAAGGCCGCCCATTTGCGACGGCGTCGCTTCGCCCGACATCATTTGTTCAAACGCGACGGCGGCTTCGTCGCGTGTGAGCACGGCGCCGGTTGCGACCTTGGCGATGAGCGACCTGAACTCGACCGTCACGGCGCGCACCTCAATTGACCCGCGCCCGCGCTGGGCGAGCCGCGACTTCATTGGCGCCGCGCCGTCCGGCCGCGCAATTCCATGTTTCGGCGATTTCAAGAAAGTTTTTCAGGAGCAAATGACCGTGCTCGGAGGCGATGCTTTCGGGGTGGAATTGCACGCCGTGCACCGGCAGGCGGTTATGCGCAAGCCCCATCACCAAACCGTCATCGGTTTCGGCGGTCACATCGAGATCGCGCGGCATGGTCTTGCGATCGACCACCAGCGAATGATAGCGCGTCGCTTTGAACGGCGCATTGATGCCGCGAAATACGCTCCCGCCACGGTGCTTGATTTCCGACAGCTTGCCGTGAACCGGGACCGGCGCGCGCACGACCTTGCCGCCGAAGGCCTGGCCGATCGCCTGATGGCCGAGGCAGACGCCGAGGATCGGGATGCGCGGCGCGGCGGCGGCGATCAGATCGAGACAGATGCCGGCTTCGTTGGGCGTGCACGGGCCGGGCGAAAGCACGATGGCGTCCGGCTCGGCGGCGACGACGGCGTCCGCCGTCACCTTGTCGTTGCGATGCACGTCGACCTTCGCCCCGAGCTCGCCGAGATAGTGCACGAGGTTGAAGGCGAAACTGTCGTAATTGTCGATCAGAACGATCATAACGCACGCATATCCCTGTCGCTGTTAGACACGCGCGCGCAAAAGGGGTCAAGCCGCGCCGGTTAACGCTCTTTCACTCCGCCGCCGCGCCAGACAGCTTCGCCATCGCGGTCCATTTCGGCAGTTCGCTCACCAGGAAAGCGGCGTAATCGGCCGGCGAGCCGAACATGGCTTGGGCTTCGAGCGGCTTGAGCTTGGCTTGCGTTGCCGGATCTTCGAGCGCGGCATTGGTGGCGCGATTGAGCTTGCCGATGATCTGTTTCGACGTGCCTGGCGGCGCGACAATTCCGGTCCAGGAACTGGCGGTGAAGCCCGGCACGCCATTCTCCGCCATGGTCGGCACGTCGGGCAGAACGTCGAGCCGCTTCGGCGACGGCGTTCCGAGCGGCCGCAATTTTCCGCCGCGCAGTTGCGGCAACAGGATCGAACAAGTCTCGACCGCAAGATCGATCTGGCCGCCCAAGAGATCGCTCAGCACATTGGCGCCGCCGCGATAGGTCACCAGCACGACATCGATATCGGTCAAACTCTTGAACCAGGCGGCGAGCATGTGCGGCGGCGCGCCGTTCGGAACCCCGAAATTGAGCTTACCCGGATGCGCTTTGGCGTAAGCAATCAGTTCGGCGAAGCTCGCGACTGGCGCCTTCGGGCTCGCCACCATGAGGTAAGGCACCTCGGCGACCATCGCGACCGGCTCAAAGCGTTTCGGATCGTATTCGACGTCGCGATAGAGCGTCGGTCCGATGGCAAGCGTGGCGGCGCTGCCAAGAAGGAGCGTGTAACCGTCGGGCTCGGCATTCGCGGCGATCTTGCCGGCAAGCGTCGAGCCGGCGCCGGGTCGGTTGTCGACATAGACTTGCTGTCCGAGCTGGTCCGAAAGCGCCTGACTGATCAGTCGGCCCATGATGTCGGTCGGACCGCCAGGCGGGAAGGGGACGATCAGGCGGATCGGCCGACTGGGATAGGCCTCTTCGCCGGCCGCGATCTGCGCGCTCGTCAGCACGGAGATCGTGACGGCAAGCAACAGAAACCAGATCGTTAGACAGCGTGCCGCAATTGCTTTCGCCAGCGCCTGCATCATGGCGAGCTCCCGGTCCGCCCCCGCCGAAGTTGACTATGATGCGCGAAATGGGTTTTCGACGAAAGGCAGGGGACTGCCTTCCGCCGCAGTGGGATGCAACTCCGAACGTGTCAGCCCTGTCGGGGCCTAGCGGACAGAATTATCGGCGCGGTCTGCCGCAATCATCCGAAGGTCGCGCGGCTGGGCGAGCGGAATGCGCGGGTCGCGCGTACACGCCGCGTCGAAATACGGCCACGCCTTCTCGCCGCATTCGGTACCCAGCGGACGGATGTCGGCGCGATCACCCTTGGCGCCGGCGATCGGCGCACTGGCGCCGACCTGTGGGGACAAACTCGGGAACGCCACAAAACAAGACGCCGCGATCGCGGAGACGGCGACGGCATAAGCGGTCTTGATCATGACACCTGGTCCCTGGTTCTGCCCTGTTGAGACCGCATTGGCGGTCCGAGGGGCTTGCTTTTCGAGTGTGGGGGTTTCGCGCAAAGGCCAGAACAATTCGATGATGTAAGTCACAAATCCGATGTTTCCGCCAAGTCGTTGGAAAAACTAAAGTTCTGACGTTCTCTCTGCCGCCCGCGGGGGGATTTGCCGGCTGGCGAGGCGATTGCGTGGCTCTTCAGTCAGCCTTGCGGTGACTCGGTGCGCGGGCTAGACCGCGAATCATGCTCGCCGCTCCACCGCGAACCAGCCAGCGCATCGCACTGTTTGCCGGATCGTTCGATCCCATCACCAACGGCCATGTCGATGTTGTCGCCAAGGCCGTGCGGTTTGCCGATCGGCTGGTCATTGCCATCGGCATTCATCCGGGCAAGACGCCATTGTTTTCGGTCGACGAACGGCTGGCCATGATCAATGACGTTGGCGCGCCGCTCGCTCGCGCCGCGGGGTGTGAATTGTCCGCCGTCACCTTTGCCGACCTCGTGGTCACCGCGGCGCAGCGCGCCGGCGCCACCATGCTGGTGCGCGGTGTGCGCGACTCCACCGATTTCGATTACGAGATGCAGATGGCCGGCATGAATGCAGCGATGGCACCGGAGATTCAGACGGTGTTCTTGCCGGCCGCGCCGGCGGTACGCCCCATCACCGCCACTTTGGTGCGGCAGATTGCCGGGATGGGCGGCGACGTTTCGAGTTTCGTGCCGGCGCCGGTCGCGGCGCGGTTGAAGAAAAAATTCGCCAAGGTCTGAGCCTCACTGACCTCTGTTGAAATTCATCATCCACTGAACCTCACCGCCGGGAGATGACATGACCCGTGTTCTTGCTCTACTGTTCGCCATCATGTGCGCCGCTTCAGCCTCCGCCCAGCCGGCCCAACCACTGCCGGCCGGGCTTGATCCGCAAAACACCCTCGTCCTCGACACCACGCAGGGACGCATCATCATCAAATTGCGCAACGATATCGCGCCCAATCATGCACAGCGGCTCAAGCAACTCGCGCGCGATCATTTTTACGACAACGTGCCGTTCCATCGCGTGATCGACGGCTTCATGGCGCAGACCGGCGACGGCCAATACGGCAACGGCACCGGCGGCTCGAAATATCCGGCGCTGAAGGCGGAGTTCTCCAGCGTGCCTTACACGCGCGGAATTGTCGGCATGGCGCGCACGTCCGATCCGAATTCGGCCAACAGCCAGTTCTTCATCATGTTTGCCGACGGCTCCTTCCTCAACGGCAAATACACCGTGGTCGGCGAGGTGGTGCGCGGCATGGACGTGGTCGACAAGCTCAAGCGCGGCGAGCCGCCGGCCAATCCCGACAAGATCGTCCATACGCAGGTCGCCGCGGATATGAAGTAGGCGAAGCGAACTCGGCGAGTCCACATTCCGACCACGTCATTCCGGGGCCGAGCGAAGCGAGGGGCCCGGAATCCATAATCCCCGCGCAGGGAGTATGGATTCCGGACTTGGCGCTTCGCGCCAATCCGGAATGACAAGCATTATAGGGCCGAGATTTGTCCCTGCACCTTCCGCCGCGACAGGTAAGGCGCGATCCGCTCCAGCACCTGCGCCGGCGCAATCTGCGCCATGCCGCCGAGGCAGGGGCCGCTATTCGGCGTGACGGCGTGGATGAATTTCGAATAGGTCAAAACCGGCGTCGAGCCGAACAGACCGAAGGCTTCGGTGCTCCGGCGGCGGCGAGGTTGAGCGGCCCCGAACTCGGGCCGACGAACAGATCGGCGAGCCGCAACAGCGCGGCCGCCTCGATCAATTGCAAATCGCAGGCATTGACGATCTGACTTGAACCGGAAGCGAAGACCAATTTTTCCGCCCGCGCGTCGTTGGCCCGTCCTCCGACCAGAAAGACGGTGCCGGGCGTGCGCAGCGCGCGCAGCAATTCGCACCAGGTGGCGTCGGGCCAGTCCTTGTCGGGATGCGAGGCGCCAATCCCGACCGCGATCCAGGGACGGGCGAATTGCGCAAACTTCTCCCCGACCGAGCTCAGGACCGGCGCGGGTATCTGCAAATCCGGTTCGGTGGAGGAGAGCGGCACTTTCATCGCCGCCATCAAGGCGCGCAGCCAGTCGATCGGGTGATCGTGAAAATGATCCTGGCCGATGCCGTCATTGGTGATGAAGGCGCTTTGCGGCCCAAGCCCCAGCCCGATCCGCTCCGGGACGCCGGCAAGCGCCGCGGCCAGCGCCGGCCGGATGGTCCGGTCGAGGATCCAGATCGATTGCAGCCGATGCCGGCGCAACAGCGCGACCAGCCGGATCAAGTTGATGCCGCGCTGTAATTCCGATCCGGCATGCTGAAAATAGACCGTGGCCGCGACGCGCGGCTCTGCGGCGAGCAAGTCCTTCGCCGTGCTCGTCGGCGGCGCGAAGAACGTCACCTGTCCATTCGGAGCGGCCGCCGCGATGGCGCGGACGAACGGCAAATGCCAGATGACGTCGCCGATTCCGGGCTTGACCTGAATGACCGCAAAGGGCGTCACATTGATTGCCGTTCAGACAGTTGCGATATGTCCCTTGTAATGCAGCTGAATGGTTGAGGGAAAGCCGTTCGCTTTCTAGAAGTTTAGTTCGTTTTGCCATGCGCACCGATCTGTTCGACTTCGCGCTTCCCGAAGAGCGCATCGCGCTTCGCCCGATCGCGCCGCGGGATGCGGCGCGGTGCCTCGTCGTGCGCCCGCAGGCGCCGGCCGAATTCGAAGACCGGACGATGCGCGATTTGCCGGCGCTCCTGCGCCGCGGCGATGCGCTGGTCGTCAACGACACCAAAGTTGTGCCTGCCGCTTTGCACGGCCGGCGCATCGGCCGCGGCGATCGCGAACCGGCGATCGCGGCGACGCTGATCAAGCGGCTCGACGGCTCACGCTGGCGGGCATTGGTGAGACCGGCAAAGCGTCTCGCGACCGGCGATGTCGTGCGCTTTGGCGCCGAGGGTCGCGTGTGCTTCCTCGAACAACTCGACGCCACGGTCGAAGACAAAGGTGAGGCCGGCGAGATCACGCTCGCCTTCGCTTTCACCGATGCCGTTCTCGACCAGGCGCTGGAGGAGCGCGGCGACATGCCGTTGCCGCCTTATATCGCCAGCCGCCGCGCGGTCGATGACAAGGACCGCGGCGATTACCAGACCATATTCTCGCGCGCGCAAGGCTCGGTGGCCGCGCCGACGGCCGGGCTGCATTTCACGCAAACGTTGACCGACGCTTTACGGGAGGCCGGCGTCGCGCTGCATCGCGTGACGCTGCATGTCGGTCCAGGCACCTTCCTGCCGGTCAAGACGGACGATACCGAAGGCCACAAGATGCATCCGGAATGGGGCGAGGTGGGCGCCGAGACCGCGGCAGCCTTGAACGCGGCGCGGCGTGCCGGCGGGCGGATCGTCGCCGTCGGCTCGACCGCGCTCCGGCTCCTCGAAAGCGCGGCGGGCGATGACGGCACGCTCGCTCCGTTGTCCGGCGAGACCGCTTTATTCATAACGCCCGGTTATCGCTTCCGCGCCGTTGACGCGATGCTGACCAATTTTCATCTGCCGCGTTCGACTTTGTTCATGCTGGTCTGCGCATTCTGCGGTCTCGATGTGATGCGCCGCGCTTATGACCACGCCATCGCCCGCAATTACCGTTTCTATTCCTACGGCGACGCTTGCCTACTGTTCCGTGCTACGTGATCTGCCCGGTCACGCAGTGCTCGCCGCTCGCGACCCCCACCTCGATCCTCCCCCTTCCAGGGGGAGGAGTGACATCGACGCGGGCGTCTTGACGGCGTGCGCTACGTTCGCCGTCTACGCTTCTCTCCCCCTGAAAGGGGGAGAGATAGAGTGGGGGTCCTAGCTTTGCTGCAAACTCAGAATTCCATTTCCGATGTCGAAGTCTGACCCATTCTCTTTCAAGCTGATCGCGACCGATGGCGCCGCGCGCGCCGGCGAAATCGCGACCGCGCACGGGATCGTGTGCACGCCGGCCTTCATGCCGGTCGGCACGCAGGCGGCGATCAAGGGCGTGCATCACGACGAGGTGCGCGCGGCCGGCGCCGGCATCATCTTGGCCAACACGTATCACTTGATGTTGCGGCCGACGGCCGAGCGCGTTGCGGCGCTCGGCGGTCTGCATGAGTTCATGCACTGGCCGCTGCCGATCCTCACCGATTCCGGCGGCTACCAAGTCATGTCGCTGGCGCCGTTGCGCAAAGTAGCCGAGGCCGGCGTGACCTTCCGTTCGCATCTTGACGGCGCCATGGTCGAGTTGACGCCCGAACGCGCGGTGGAGGTGCAGATTCTGCTCGGCGCCGACGTCGCCATGCAGCTCGACGAATGCGTGCGGCTTCCGGCCGAAGGCGCCGATATCGAACGCGCCATGAGGCTGTCGCTGCGCTGGGCGGAGCGCTGCAAGCGGGCCTTCGAAAAAGCGCCGGCCGGCCGCGCTCTATTCGGCATCGTGCAGGGCGGCGACGACGAGCGGCTGCGCGAGGCGAGCGCGGGCACGCTGGTTGAACTCGGATTTGACGGCTACGCGATCGGCGGGCTTGCCGTCGGCGAGAGCGAGGAGGTCATGCTGCGCATGGTCGCCGCCACCGCGCCGGCACTGCCGGCTGAGCGCCCGCGCTATCTGATGGGCGTCGGTATGCCTTCGGATATTCTCAATGCGATCGGCCGCGGCATGGATATGTTCGATTGCGTTCTGCCTACGCGCAACGGCCGCCATGGGCTCGCCTTCACCCGCTTCGGCCCGATCAATCTCAAAAACGCACGTCACGCCGACGATCCGCGTCCGCTCGATCCGCAAAGCCGCTGTCCCGCGGCGCGCGATTTTTCGCGCGCTTATCTGCACCACCTGTTCAAGGCCAACGAGACTCTCGGCGGGACGCTGTTGTCGATCGTCAACTTGTTCTACTACCAGGACCTGACCGCCGGCGCGCGCGAGGCGATCGCGCGGCGCCGGTTTGCCGATTATCGCGCCGAGATTGAAGAACAATGGGCGGCGAAACAGGATTTGGGGTGAGTGTTTTCAGCATTAGCCGTCACCCTGAGGTGCGAGCAAAGCGAGCCTCGAAGGGTGACAGCCTTGGCACCTCGGCCGTACATCCTTCGAGGGCCGCCACGCGGCCACCTCAGGATGACGGATCGATAAACAAAAAAATCGCCGGCCCGA
Source organism: uncultured Alphaproteobacteria bacterium (assembly GCA_963816295.1). Classification (GTDB taxonomy): domain Bacteria; phylum Pseudomonadota; class Alphaproteobacteria; order Rhizobiales; family Xanthobacteraceae; genus BOG-931. Next base: position 14,990 of record CAWFJS010000012.1, read on the forward strand.
ATAGACCGGGCCGGCGCATAACGTAAGTCCGCTGACACCGACGCCAGCGATTACGAAAATAATTTACGCCTTGACGTGGTTACCCTTTGACGACTTGGCCGCGGATCTCGCCGCCTTTGTTCGCATCGGTGTGGACGTTGGCGTACAGCATGCCCTTTTGCAGATCGTCGGCCTGGGCATCGGTCAGCGTGGCCTGTCCCTTGAATGGGCTCGACAGGTTCTGGCCCTTTTCCGAGATCCAAATCTCCGGCGCGGCGTTCTTGCCGACTTCTGCGGGGCCATGGAAATGCGCAGCCGTCGCCGGGCCGGTCAGGCCGGAGAAACTGCCCTCCCAAGTCAGAACTTTGGTGGCCGGGTCATAGGTCGCGGTGACCGTGCCTTTGCCGGCGGTCTGGACCGCCGGAACTTCACTCGCGCCTTTCATATCGGCTTTGAACTTCATCGGCGCGGCCTGGCCTGGCTTGGCCGAGGTCAACAAGACGGCGCCCGCGGCGCTGCCTGCCGCGTAACCCAATACTGACCGACGACTGAACGTTTGGTGCATCTGATCCTCCCTGGATGCGCACTCTGGCAATGACAACACAAACACCGAAGTTCCTGCTGTTATTGCCTATGCGGCGCGTTGCCATAGCCGGCGATAAGTCCTCAGAATCCCAAATTTTCGCAGTAAATACAATTCGCTACTGTGAATTCATGGGTCAGAGATTAAACTAAAGCATTAGCCGCCCCGGCCGCAGCCGCTCATCGTAGCCCCTCCCTCGGCAGGGACATCACCTCACGCCACCGCCTGACGCGTCACTTCGATTGAAGTCTCAAACTCGGTGCCGCAATGGTCACAGACCCAGAAGTGGTCGATCCGGCCGGAGAGATTGAAGCGTGACTGCTCGGCCACCAGCAACGGGCTGCCGCAATGCGGGCAATTCGGCCGCTGCGGCCGACTTTCGTCCGAATTGATGGGCTTCGGCCGGGCGAGACGCGGGGGCGCGATCATCATCTCGGTTCCTTTTCATGCATCCCTCACCGAGCCCTTCAGTTGCTAAGATTGCACCTGCGGATGGCGCGACCGCGACGGAGGCATGAAAGTCTTGTGGCCGGGGGCGGCCGCAGCGCAGAGCAGCCGCGCTCGGCAGGCAGCACTCCTCCGCCATCTCTCACGCGCCGCCATCATAAAAGTTTGACCATCATAAAAGGTTGACAATGGCTCGATAGGGTGCCCGCTGGGGATGGGCGCGGAGATCATTCGATGCGCACCATATCCGAATTCCGAAATCATGCTCGGGAATGCCGCGAGCCGGCGAAGCTGGTCCGTAAGCTGGAAGACAAGTACGCTTTGGATCGCGCGGCGCAAGGTTGGGATAACCTTGCCAAGTTGCACGAGCGCGACCTCGCTGCAGCAGACAACTCGTCGTATTTTTCCGGCCTGCAATGATGCGCAAAGAAAAGGGCCCCTTGTGGGGCCCTTAGAATTCGCGCCAATGTCGGGAATAGGTCATAATTTGCGAGTTAGTATTCTCCGGGGCCGTCGTGGGGACGGGGCCATGAGAATTCCTGATTACATCGCGATTGGCATTTTGCTCGCCTTGATCCTATGGGCCGTGGCGCGCGTCTATCTGGAAAGCAGGCGCTTCTAACCGTTTGCTTGCTTGTCAGGGGAAAGCGAATCCGTTTGCGATCGCGAGACCAAGAAACCACACCGCAACTGTACCCGCGAGGCCAACACCGACAGCAACGAGCACTATCAGATTGTCCGTCTGAGGCATGGCGTTTCCTCCAGAGCTTGCAGCAAACGATACCCGAGCGAAATTCAGTCGCGATGATTGCCGTCAGAAAACTTTCGCAGCCCCTTAGCTGATTTTGGCCGTTTAGAAATTTGATCAAAATCAAAGACAAGCGCGCACCCGCCGGTGCGGCAAACGCGGCTGCCATCAAAAATGGGGCAAGTACCCCTACCCAAAGAACCAGTGTCAACAAGCGGGATCAGTGGGCAGAGATGTCACCTTGGCCGCGATTTGTTTAGTGATGCCAATACCTGTAGCGGTGGTGAGGCCAATAGTAGGCATACAAATGTCGGTGGGGCACGTACCCGTAGCCGTAGCCATAAACTGGAGCTCGCGCGTACCAGCCACCACCCCAACCGCCGCCATTAGCACCGCCGGCCACCGGCGATTGGCCGCCCGTTGGGAGACCATTCTGCGCCATCGCGAGCGAAGTTCCACCCGCGAGCAGCGCGGCAAATATCATAAGGCTTTTCAGGGTGGGCATCATCGTACTCCAACATGCTTGAGCCACACTCACCCGCAGTAAAAATGCTTTGTGAACCCGTCCGTTCCAGGTGGCCGGGTTTATAATCTGGGTTCGCGGCGTAGTGGGGAGGCTCCTAAGAATTGCGCCAATGTCGGGAAGCCAATGTCGGGAATTAGGTCATAATTTGCGAGTTAGTATTCTCCGGAGCCGTCGTGGGGACGGGGCCATGAGAATTCCTGATTACATCGCGATTGGCATTTTGCTCGCCTTGATCCTATGGGCCGTGGCGCGCGTCTATCTGGAAAGCAGGCGCTTCTGACCGTTTACTTGCTTATCAGGGCAAAACAAATCCGTTCGCGATCGCGAGACCAAGAAACCACACCGCGGTAGTGGCCGCTAAGCCGACCATAACCACTAGCACCCGTCCTGCGTCAGACATTGGGTGGTCTCCAAATCAGGATTGCCAAGGGAAACCACCTTACGCGCGGCGCGGTTCCTCAAATTCACTTTTTTTCGCGTATTTTAGCCGCAAAGCACCCAGATGCTTGGCATGCGTGTTGGCCGCGCGAATTCGGGGGTGAGAGCGGCTGGTTGAGGCGCGCGGTGCGATGCAATGGCCATTGCCGACTACTTCGCAATCGGAGTTTTGATCGTCTCGATTGGTTGGGCCGGGAGATGGTTTCTGATGACATATTACTCGTCACCAAGGCAAAGCGAGCCCACCAGCGATCAGGAGTCCCAACAACCACCGACCGAATCTGGCGCACGATGAGGCGCGCCGGATCGCGGCAAATATCGCCAAGTTGCCGGAGCTTTTGCGGTCTTGGGCTGCTGGTCCTGCATAATTTTCCACCGTTCCGTTTGTTGCTGTTGCGCACCACAGTTTGGAAAACATTTAAGTTCGGCAACGGCGAAGGATTGTAAGCCGATCACCAGCGTAGACGTTGCCACCGCAAAAAGTACTACCGGATACGTGCGTCAAGTGCGGCTGTGCCATCGCCATTATCGGAAAAGGTAACGGCCCGCAGGGGAAAAAAGAGATTCGCGAACAGACGGCGGCAGGTTTCGTGCGCCGAGCAGTTTCAAGCTCGGTGGGCGCGCCAGCAGCGCGGTGCAGACATGCTGTTTTTTGCGACTTGGTGTTGATGCAGATCAATGCGGAACAATCTGCATCGCCATACTCATCGTGCTCGTCGTGATTTATGACATGCGTGCGTTGCGCACCGGCGGCAACAATCTCATAGAGAGAACTTTATTGAGACGATTTTTCAGTACAATTGCTAGCTTCCGTTTACCTTAATGGACAGCGCGGGATAGCAGCCGCTCCGCGCGATTTTCCCCTTCACCGTGCTTAAGCGGTAACAGCCCCCCGGCAGGCCGTATGGTAGGATTCTCTGTCTTTCGGGGGGCTCATGAAGCTGCTAGCAACCGCTATCGCCGTCGCTGGATTGGTCGGAACGCCCGCTTTTGCGGCTGATATGGCCGTCAAGGCTCCGCCGCCACTTCCTGAGCCGGTCTATAGCTGGACCGGCTTCTATGCCGCGGAATAGAGGGGGTTGTGCCGAACACTCACGTCACTTGGAAAGCCGAATATCTCTACGTGGACCTTGGCACCGAGAATTACTCGTTTAACAATCCGCTTTTGGGCACGATCTTGGTTAGCACCCATTTCACCGACAACATCGTGCGCGTCGGGCTGAACTATCAATTCCACTGATCTGTGGGTTTAATGGAGGCTGGAGATGTCAGGGTCAGATTTACCGCGTCATTCCGAACCCGCGTCCGAACAGGATGCTTCGGCCGACTTGCGGCGTCGCGAAGCGCTGATCAAGCTGGGCAAGTATACCGCCTACGCGACCCCAATTCTGCTTGCTACGGTTACCGTGGCCCAGGCAGCTTCTGGAACGCCTAGTCCCCCGGTGAGCTGAACTATCAATTCCACTGATCTGATTACGGCTTCCGCAATAGCTCCGGCAGCTTGGCGATATTCGCCGCGATCCGTCGCGCCTCATCGTTTCCACTTACGCCAGTCGATCAAATACCAAAGGAAAAAAACCAATAGCAGCGTAGCCAACAGATAGGTTAGGTCTAGCGTCAAATTCGGTTCACGCCCCAAATAGTTGTCCAGCTTCACGACTACGAATACAGACACGACCGCAAACACGATCCAGAGCAACCAATCTCTTTTCACGCGCGTCCTCGCTTTGCCGGTGTGGTTCACGGCTTGGCCTTTCCTATCAATAGGTCAGGCAGTTTAGCGAAGTTCATGGCGATCCGCCGCGCCTCGTCTGATTTGATCCTAATCAAACTTTCGATTGAGCCACTGTGGTTCAAATATAAGAGGTGCTGCACCCATGACGACTTGGACAATCAAATCCGTAACCGACGACCCGGAACGGGCGCTTGAGATTGTTCAGGACCAGCGGATCAAGGGATTCACCGCTTGGATCGAAAGTGAGAACGGCGCGGCGGTTGACGAACAATCGCTCAAAATGAACGGGCGCGTGGCGACCAAGCGCACGCTTCCCGAGCGGTTGATGGGGCCGCTTTTCGTTTTGGCATCCATTGTTGCCGGTATCGTTATTCTTTACTTGGTTGGTTTGTGGGTTGACTAGTAACCTCAAGTCTTTTGTAGCAAATCCGGCAGTTTCGCGATATTTACGGCAACCCGTCTCGCCTCATCGCGCGTAAGTAGCTTGGCCGCCGATCGCCTGCCCGGTTCATCCTCGCAATAGACATAGGCGAGCGCCTGTCCGTTTGCGTCTCGCACGATGAAACAGGCTGGCCTTTCCTCGACAGACCAGGGCGGCGGGAAGCGGCGGGCGGGCTTGGCGTTAACCAACGCTTAAACATTCGGATGCGTCGGTAAACGGATTTAGTAAAGTGTTTTAGATGCGGCAATTCTTGGGGATGCGGGGGAAGTCCTCAAGCCTAATCAACCGCACAAGAGCGCTCGCTAGTGGGAGCGCGAGCGCTCGACCATTGGACTCTAATTACATACCCCAATCCTTCTTCACCATTGTAAGAACAGTGGCGGCATGAACACGCATGCTTTTCCCTTCATTCCCGATTACCTCGCAATCGGAGTTCTGATCGTCTTGATGGCGTGGGCAGCGACGCGTCTGTATCTGCGAGGCAAGTTATGATGCGTTTCTCAGTTGGCTGGGGACGATGCGATGTCGACGGCCGCTGACGCCGAGTATGGCGGACAAGCATCGCGGACGAAATGCGGATCGAGTACACGCGCCGGGTGCTTGCCGAGTGATCGACGGACCAGGGCGGGGGGAAGCGGCGGGGAGGCATCTGATTTTGATTTGAAAAAAGCACGTCTCCATTTAGTTAGATCGCCCCATCTCCTTTCCATCAACTTTGATGACGAGATGCCAATCGAGCCATCCTACAGCAAACACTTCGACAATATGATCTTTCCCGTCAGCCGAAATCTTGCCTTTTAGAAATCCGCCGCCCTTTGGCGCGGATTGTGCACTGTCTACTACCTGGCCATCTATATACAGTTTTACGTCTATATGACCCAGCCTTATTGAGGCGGTGGCGGCGATTTGATGCCCGAAGAATTCTGTTTTCGCTTCTTGGAAGAAAGTACCCACATTCCCCTCTCGGTTTGACGGGCGAGAACCGCTCAGCGGCCCCAATCTTCCTCAGCCTCGCGCGTTACGCTGGCGCGGCGGCATCAGGCCGCTGATTTGTCTTGGATCAGCCCTTGCAGCGCCATGCGCACCGCATCGGCAAACTCGGCGGCGGTGAAGCGAGGAAGCAAACTGAGCCGAGCGACAACGCGCTGTAGGAACACACCGCGCTTCTCTGTTGGCAGCTTGTCGGCGGCGGTCAAGACAGCGGCAAGCTGGTTATCGCTAAGCGTGAACATAGAGCCCAAGCCCGGAAAGAATCAATTTCGAGAATATCGCCTTTTATGATCGATGTATGGCTTGCAAAGTAAGCAATCCCAGGTACACGAGCGCGTATGCTAGCAAGATGAAGCTAATCTCGCTCATTGGCGCGAGCCTAACTTTTTGAAATCGAGCACAACCTTACGCTCAATTTGCTAACTGTTTGCTAGCGAATCACCCTCGTTAGAAGTCGGTGCGTTTTCGCATACGGCGCCGCGCCGTAACCTGCCTTTATGGTTCGTTTTGAAATCCGCCTGCCCGCACAGCGCCGGCGCGAGCTAAACGAGCTTGCGGCTGCGGCTGGCCTTTCATCGGCCGATTTGGCTCGGATGGGAATTGGCTGGGTGGTCGATCAGCGTGCCGTGCTGCTCGGGCTGCCGTCACCGCAAGTGCAGATCGACATTTCGCGTCAGCAGCTCGCCGACAGTGCCGCCGCGATCAAAACACTATCCAGAAAGCGCGCCGAGCGGTTCAAGGACAAGGACATGACGGCGGTTAAAAAACTCGATGCCGAGATCGCCGAGGTGCAGCGCGGTGCCACGCTTACCGCGCGGCTCTTGGCCGTCTTAAATTCCGAACCATGATGCTATCCGAGTGGGTTTCCGAAAAACCAGTCCGAGTCCCCAAGGCTCGCAAGCTGATGTACGCGAAGCTCGCGGACCGTCAGCGCCGGCGAATGAAGATCTTCCAGGCAATCTTTGACGAGCTGGAACGCGCTGGAAGCAGCGGGCACGAGCGCTGGGAAACGATCTCCAAGGTGCGGGACGAGCGCATTGAGGCCTGGCAGGACGCTCAGCTAGGCATCGAGCCGCCGGAACCGCAAACGGCACTTGAGGAGCTGTTGCACGAACATCATCGGCTGCGATGGGCGGAGTGGAACCTGTGTGACGAGATCGAGAAACGATGGGGAGCAGTGAGCCCACTCTACGACACGCGGCCAGGCGCGGTGGCGCGGCCTTGTCTCCATTGCGGGCGAGGGTAGGGCGCCGTGCTAGCGCGTTCCTGTCTTACCGACCGAGGAGTTTACGTTTCTTCTCGTACTCGGCCCTGTCGATCTCGCCGCGGGCAAGGCGTCGATTGAGAACGTCAAGCGCTGTGAGGCGTCGTCCGCCGGATGTCCAATCTGCTATCCAGACAATAATGGCGGCGAGTCCCACAAACACGATCAGCGTGATGATCAGGCCCATGCGACCTCCCAGGGGTTTCCTCGTCGTAGATCGGCAGTTGTGTTGCAGACATATTGCCGACACAGAGCCTTATCGCGACTGAGGAAGTTGCTATAAGTCTTTGATTTTGCTGGTGAGCCCGGTTGGTTTCGAACCAACGACCCCGTGATTAAAAGTCACGTGCTCTACCGACTGAGCTACGGGCTCGAATGCGTTGATAACGCGCGTCCTTATGTGGGCTTCGCCGGCTTTGCGCAAGCCATCAAGCGTAGCCCTCGCATTAAAGAGGAAGCGGTGGTGAAGCGGGCAAGGCTTCACCACCGTTTAGCCGCAAGTGGTCAGAAGCTGAATGATGAGAGCAGCATTATGCCGTAACGCGGCTCCTTCTTAAGCAATTTGATCAGCAGTTGTTATCCCAGGCGGGGGAGGCTGATTCGCACGAACACCGTCACCAAAAACCGTAGCCGACGGATCGACGAGGAGCCCCACCCCAAAATTCCAGCTGGCATTAGTGGTCTTGGCAGAGGTCGGGTCGGGATGGTGCAAACCGACCATCAGCCCCAGCGCGTAGCCGGTGATCGGTCCATTACTGCCTGACGTTGTTGCGTTCCCTGCTTCGATAGCTACGAAAGGACCGATCGCTATCTAGTTACAATTGTAGTCCTGGCAGTTCGCAAAAGGCAGCCATTCCTTAAAGAAGTAATGCGCCTCCAGCACCAAGCTGACACCAACATTCCCGGATGTATCAGTTACTCGCACAATGCTGCCGCCGGGGACGTTGTCGATCTGCGCACCGGTGACTCGCTTGCCGCCGACATCGAAGTCTGCAGCGATTCCAACTCCCCAATTGAGTCCCTGCCAAGTAGTAGTGCCGTAACTCGTCGTATTCGTAGTCGTCGTTTGTTGGGTGGTGGTCTTCGCGATAGTGGTGCCGTTGCCAGCCGAAACCGGTTGCGTGACGGTAGTGGTACTCGAACAGGTCGCGTTCGGCCCTGTGATCGTCGGGTTGCAGCCGGTCGTGGGTGTTTGCGCCACGGCAACTTCAATAGGCAGACCCGCACATAAGACCGTGGCGACAAGCACTGCGGTGAACCGCAGTAGTCGATATGTCCACAACATGAATAGCTCCCATGGTCATGGGAGGCGAAAGCCCTTCGCGACTGCTCGCAGGTTTTCGTTTTAGGCTACGCTGCCGTCAGCAATTCGGAATCAAAGCTGCCCCCCAGCCACCCCTCAGTGGCGGGCTCAAGGCTATTGGCGGCGGTGACAAGCTCTCATGCGCGGCAGCAATTTTCCCACTTTATAAACACGGGCCAAAAGTATTGGCGGGACAGTACTTCCGGCTCATCAGCGCGCTGCGTTCGGGCACCTCGGTTTCAAACTTTCGCGACAGCAGAGGAGCCAGACCCCGGCGTCGAAGCAATCTCGCCCGCGCGCTTTTTTATGCGGGCTTTGCTACATTGCGCCTCCCATCCAAGAACCGCCGGAACAGGAACCGCCCATGCCGATCGTCAACCGCGTCGCCGACCTGCACAACGAGATCAAGGAATGGCGGCGGGATTTCCACGCCCATCCGGAACTACGCTACGACGTGCACCGCACCGCCGGTTCGGTTGCCGAAAAGCTCAAGAGTTTCGGCTGCGACGAAGTCGTTCCCGGTATCGGGCGGACCGGCGTGGTCGGCGTCATTCGCGGACGCAAGGCCGGCAGCAAGGTAGTCGGGCTGCGCGCCGATATGGATGCGCTGCCGCTCGAAGAAGAAACCGGCTTGCCGTACGAATCGACCGTTCCCGGTAAAATGCATGCCTGCGGCCATGACGGCCATACCGCGATGTTGCTCGGCGCCGCCAAATATCTCGCCGAGACGCGCAATTTCGCCGGCACCGCGGTCGTCATTTTCCAGCCGGCGGAGGAGGGCGGCGCCGGCGCGCTCGCCATGGTCAAAGACGGGCTGATCTCGCGTTTCGGCATCCAGGAAGTCTACGGCATGCACAATTATCCCGGCCTGCCGGTCGGCCAGTTCGCGATCCGGCCGGGCGCGATAATGGCGGCCGCCGATCATCTCGCCATCGAGATCGAGGGCAAAGGCGGGCACGCGGCGCGGCCGCATCTTTCCATCGACACGATCCTGGTCGGCGCGCAGATGATCAACCAGCTGCAATCCATCGTGGCGCGCAATGTCGATCCGCTAGAAGCCGCGGTGATCTCGGTCTGCATGTTCCAGGCCGGCCACACCGACAATGTCATTCCGCAGCACGCGGTCCTGCGCGGCACCGCGCGCAGCCTCACGCCGGAAGTGCGCGAGCTGTTGCATAAACGGATTGGCGAGGTGGTCGAGGGCACCGCCCGCATGTACGGCGCTTCGGCCAAGATCACCTACACCAACGGCTATCCCGTTGTCGTCAATCACGAGCGGCAGACCGCCTTTGCCGCCGATGTCGCGCGCGAAATCGCCGGCAAGGACAAAGTCGACATCGACGTGCCGCCGGTCATGGGCGCGGAGGACTTCGCCTTCATGCTCCAAGAGCGGCCGGGCGCTTTCATCTTCGTCGGCAATGGCGATAGCGCGGGCCTGCACCATCCCGCTTATGATTTTAACGACGAGGCGATCCCGGTCGGCACCTCGTATTGGGTGCGGCTCGCCGAAAGTGCCCTAGTTTGAACCGTTGACCGTCACCCTGAGGTGGCCGCCAACGAGTCCGGCCCGAAGTGGCCGGCCCGATGAACAGGCTCCGCGGCCCTCGAAGGGCGACGGCCCCAGCGTTATGGGCCGCTCATCCTTCGAGGCTCGCTTCGCTCGCACCTCAGGATGACGGGATTAGAACTCGGTCCAGAATGCCTACTGCACCGGCTCGGCGGTGTCGGCCGGCAGCTTCGGCGGATCGGCGATGACCTCGCTGATGGCGCGGCGCTGCGGCATCAGAGCGACCGCCTTGGCGGTGAGCTTGGCCGCGATCGGGGCGATTTTGGCCTCCAGTTCGCGCCAATAGACGAAGCTGTTGAAGCGGGTGTCTTCGATCAATGCGAGCGCGACCGCCGCGGCGAATGGCAGGCTCTGCACCACCAGTACGAGAGCGAAAATATTGATTTCGCGGACTCGCTTGTAATTGGTGGCGACGAGTGTGATGGCGCCAATAATCAGCAAGGCGCCGATCACCGCTTCCCAGAAGGCGGGGAAGTCCGGACCTTTGCGCGAAGCGCCGCCTTTGGCGGTGCGCAGGAACGGGACCCGCTCGAGGATCACGCCCATTCCGATCGCGCGCGCCACTGTCCATTGCAGCGCCATGGCCGCGCAGACCGCGCCGATCATCCGCCCCGGCGAAGCGCGCACGCGCAGCCGGTACAAAGCGGTGAAGTGCGCGAACGAAACGGCAAAGGCGGCGATAATCGGAATGGTCAAGATGCGGTCCGGCACCGCGATATTGGCAAAGGCGACAACCGGCACCCAAACGATATTGAGAAGCGCGACCGCAACCCCGATCGCGTCCGCGCCCAGCCAGTTGAGCCAGCCGATAGCATATTCGCGTTTCTGCTCGCGCGTGAGTCCGTCGGCCCAGGGCAACAGGCCGCGCCAATGCTTGCGCACCAGCTGCGATCCGCCGAATGCCCAGCGGTGGCGCTGGCGCTTATAGGATTCGAAAGTGTCGGGCAGAAGCCCGTGGCCATAGCGGCGATTGGTGTAATGCGCGAGCCAGCCGTGTTCGAGGATCGCAAGCCCGAGATCGGTATCTTCGACGATGGTGTCGCTCGACCAGCCGCCAGCGTGCTCGATCGCCGCGCGGCGAATGAGGCACATCGTGCCGTGCATGATGACGCCGTTGAACTCGTTTCGCTGCACCATGCCGATGTCGAAGAAGCCGGCATATTCCGCGTTCATGGCGGCGTGCAGCGGGGTGCGATCGCCGTCGCGATGATCCTGCGGCGACTGCACGAAGCCGACGCGATTGTCGGCGAATAGCGGCACCAGGTTGGTCAGCCAGTCGGCGCTCACGACATAGTCGGCATCGATGATGCCGATGATCTGCGCATCAGGAGCGGTGTGCGAGGCCGCAAGCCGCAGCGCGCCGGCCTTGTAACCCGTAAGCTGATCGGCGCGGACGAATTTGAAGCGCTCGCCGAGCGCGAGGCAGTGCTCCTCGATCGGCCGCCACAGCGCCGGGTCGGGCGTGTTGTTGACCACGACCACGCATTCGAAATTGGGATAATCGAGCCGCGCCACCGCATCGAGGCTGGCTTTGAGCATATCCGGCGACTCGCAACAGGCCGGCACATGGATCGAGACTTTGGGGGCAAACGGCTCCGGCACGAGCGGCGGCGCATTGGCGAGGCGCCGGGGCGCGCGGCCAAACGCGATCGCCGCGATCTCTTCGAGGCGCGCTAGCGCGATTGCGACCAGCGGCAGAAGCAGCACGATGCCAAATCCCAGCGCGAAAGCGGCGCCCGGCACGAAGTAATGGCCTTTCCAGAACGCGACGATGGCAGCGAACCAGGCACCGACGACATTGGCCGAGGCCGCCAGCATCAGCGCCTGGGTGGCGCTGGCGCCGGCCAGCGCCAGGATCGGCAGCGACAGCAGCACCCCGAACAAAACGGCTAGCCCGGCGCGCTTTAAGTAGTCCGGATCGGTGATCGGGCCGGTCCAGGCGAATTTGGCCTGGCGTGAGGCGTCGAACAGTCCCCAATAGGGGCCGACGCCGCCTTCCATGGTCTTCCACGGCTGGTCGATGGCTTCGACGATGTTGTAGTCGATGCCATAGGCCTGAGCGCGAGTGACGAAATCGCGCAGAACCTGCGCCTGCTCCATGCGGCCGGGTTCGGCGTCATGGAAATTATAGCCGGCGCTGGGCCAACCGAATTCGGCGATGACGATCCGCTTGCCGGGATGCATCTGGCGCAGCCGGTCGTAGAACTCGATGGTGTGGTCGACCGCGCGGGAGGCGTCGAAGCCCTCCCAGTAGGGCAGGATATGCGCGGCGATGAAGTCGACGGCCGATGCGAGCTCGGGATGATCGATCCAGGCCGTCCAAATTTCACCTGTAGTTACAGGGACTGGGCTTGACCGCTTCACCTTTTGGATGAGCTCTATCAGCGCCGGCACGGTCATTTCGGCGCGCAGCGTCGTTTCGTTGCCGACGACGATGGCATCGACATTGCTGTAGTGCCGGGCAAGGTCGAGGGCCGAGCGAATTTCCCGCTCGTTGCGGGCCTGATCCTTGTCGATCCAGGCGCCGACCGTGACTTTAAGGCCGAATTCGGCGGCGATCGGCGGCACGAGTTCGGCGCCGCCGGTTGCCGAATAGGTCCGGATGGCGCGGGTATAGGGGGCTATGGTGCGGAGGTCGGACCAGATCTGCTCGGCCGTTGGGCGCACGCCCCGGTCGGGATGCGAGGAGTCAGCGAACGGCGAATAGGAAATGCTGGCAAGCTGCCGGGTGACGTCTGGGGCGGTCCCCACCGGTCTCAGCAAAACCCAAATGCCGGCATGCACGCACGCAATTAGCGCGAGCACGGCAGCGACGGTGCGCATGGACTCCCAACCACGCGGGGCAAACCACACAGGCCCGAACCTGCCCCCAGGTTCGACGATGGTCGTAAGGGTGAGGCTAACCTTGCAACGGCAAAATTAAACTAGCGACGGCCAATGGCGAATTCAAGACAGCAGGATGGCGGAAGACCCCGTGCGCCAGCGATTTTTTTGATGCTGCCGGTCGAAGCCTACATTGCTGAAAGTTAATGACGCGCCGGGTGCCGCTTTAGCGGGTCGTAGTCGGATTTTGCGCAGCCGCGGCTGGTGCTGGCGGGGGTTGCAGAGAAGGATTGATCCAGCACGCGTGGACGCGTCCGTTGAGGCTATCGGCGGCTTTGGGATCGATCATATTAGCGTGCAAAACCAGGCAGCGGAACGTCACCTGGATATGGCCGCTCGGACAGCCGAAGCGGTCATAGAGGTCGAGGTGGCGAAAGGCCGTGTCCAAATCGTCGCGCCAAAGCAGGCTGACGACACGCCGGCCGAGCCACACGCATTCCGGGTTGCCGGCCGGACCGTTCAGGGCGCGCTGCGCTTCGGCAAATTCATCGATTTTCTGCGGTTCCTTGGTGCCGTCCTTGGCGCTGTCTTTGGCGCTATCCTTAGCACCCTCTTTCGGCGCCGTAGATTGCTGGTCGGCCGGCTTGGCGTCGTTGTTTTGAGCGAAGGTGGGAGAAACTCCGGTACCGGTTGCGGCCGCAACGAGCCATAGGGCGGCGCAAATCCCGCCGGTAAGTTTAAGTACGCGGTACGACATAATTGCCTTATTGCGCTGGACTGAAGCTAAGCTGGAAGGGCGTTTCCCCGAGTTTGTTTTGCCTTACGGCGCTGCCCCTTGTGGCTGTCGATTAGGCCCCTATTGCGGCAGAGGTTTTCGCCAATAACCGCGGCCATGACCACAGCCTAACTACGGCCGTTTGTCCAGCGCGCACGCCGCCGCTCCTTAACGGCAGCGCGCTTGGCATTGGCTTCGGCCAAGGCTAAGGCGGATACGTGCCGCATCCGACATACGCAAATTCGTTTGCCGCAGCGTTCGCCTGTTACGCCGCAACCGCAATCGCGATTGGGTTTGCATGGTGGTGGCTTGGCGCGCCCATTCGGCTGCCGCCGTCGCCGCTTGCCGCCGGTGGCAAACTCGCTTGCGTGTCCTATGCGCCGTTTCGCGGCGATCAAGATCCGCTGGTCGAGACAACGCATGTGGACGCGGCGCAGATCGACGAAGATCTGACGCTGTTGTCCCGGTACACGGACTGCATTCGCACTTATTCAATCGAAAACGGCCTCGATCAGGTTCCTGCGATCGCCGAGCGTCACGGGCTGAAAGTGATGCAGGGCCTTTGGCTGTCCAACAAAGCCGAAAAGAACCGCCGTCAGGTCGAGACCGTCGTTGCTCTTGCCAAAACCTTTCCAGAAACGATCAGCGCGGTGATCGTCGGCAATGAGGTGCTGCTCCGCGGCGACCTTTCCGTCGGCGATCTCGAAGGATTCATCCGCACGGTGAAGGCGCAGGTGACGATGCCGGTCACCTATGCCGATGTGTGGGAATTTTGGCTGCGCTACCGCGACCTCCAGGCCGCGGTTGATTTTGTCACCATTCACATCCTTCCGTACTGGGAGGATTTCCCGCTGCCGGCTTCCGTTGCCGCCGCTCATGTCGACGCCATTCGCAAGCAAGTCGCCGCGGCGATCCCGGATAAAGAGATCTTCATCGGCGAAGTCGGCTGGCCGAGCGCAGGCCGCATGCGCGAGGCGGCGCTGCCGTCGCCATCCAATCAGGCGCGCGTCATCAGCGAAACCATGACGCTCGCGCAGCGCGAGAATTTTCGCCTCAACGTCATCGAGGCCTTCAATCAGCCGTGGAAGCGATGGCTGGAAGGCGCGACCGGCGGCTATTGGGGCATTTTCGATCGCGCAACCGGCGCTCCGAAATTTGCCTTCAGCGGCATTGTTTCCGATCGCCCCTATTGGGTCTTGCAAGCGCTTTCCGGCGTGTTGCTCGCCGCCGTTATATTTGCGAGCGCCTTGGCAGGCGCGGGCGGTAAGCCGGCCGTGCTCTATCTGTGGCCGCGCGTCGCGCTATTGTCTTTCTTTCCCGCGGTCTTGTTCGGCTGGACGCTCGAGCGGATTCCGATCGACAGTTTCAGCATCGGCAGCTGGCTGCGTTCCATTGTCTTTGCCGCAACCGCAGCTATCGCGCCGGCAGCTTGCGCTGCGGCTATCGCCGCCGGCCGCGCGCAGCCGGCATTCGCCGCGCTTATTGGCGGGCGGCGCGGCACGCGCGACGCGCTCGGAATCGTCCTCGGCGGCAGCCTGATCGCGCTGACGCTACTTTCGATCGAGACCGCGCTCGTTTTGGTGTTCGATCCGCGCTATCGCGATCTGCCGTTCGCGCCGCAAAGCGCCAGCGTCATCGCGTTTCTTGCGCTGACGGTGGCGGCGCCGCGTCCGACCGGCAAGCGGGCGGCAGCCGAAACGCTCGCGGCCGCCGTGCTTGCGGTCGCCGCGGTCTATATCGCGATCAACGAAACTGTTGCGAACTGGCAAGCGCTCTGGCTTTGCGCCGGGTTTGTCGGGCTCGTCTTCATTCTGTCGCGGGCGCGGGACGCGCCAGACTAAGGATCAAGAGCGCGGCGGCGAGCGCGGAAAGCTCGGGGTTATGCAGCACGATGCCGAAGCCGCCCGCCGCCAGCGAAACCGCAACCAACACGATCGAGGGGCGGATCAGGTTGAGAAGGGCCGCGGCCAGCGCGACGGCGCCGAATACATAATGATTGTAGAGCGCGATCGAGATATGAAAGGCGCCGCACAGCCAGGTCTTCAAGCCGGTTTGGCAGGCGAGTTCGACGTTCAGATTCTCGATCGCCATGTAGCGCAGATACATGGCCTCGCCGACCGATAGGAAAGCGATGATCAAAAGCCAATTGGTCTGGCGCGCGGTGGGAAGAAAGAGCGGGCGGGGCATTGGCGGTGTCATCGTGGGTAGGCCCAAAAGAGCCCGGCGTGTGCACGCGTTTATACCCGCCGGACCACAGAATTTCACGCCTATCCTGCTAAAATCGAAGCCCGCAAACTGACACAGTTTTCGCGCGTTTACGCCAACTCTCCGCGGACAATGACTTTCCCCCATTTCCCGGTGATATTCTAAGAATGGTTTGAGGTTCTCGATGACGGCTCCAACGTGCCTGGCGATCGTGCTCGCGGCCGGCGAGGGCACGCGCATGCGTTCGGCGCGGCCGAAAGTGCTGCATCCGCTTGCCGGGCGCTCGCTGCTTGCGCACGTGCTTGGCAGCATCGCCGAGGCCGGCGTCACCGCCACGGCGGTCGTGATCGGTCCCGGCGAAGATGCGGTCGCCGCCGAAGTCAAACGCGTTTGCCGCGACGCCGAATGCTTCGTGCAGCCGGAACGGCGCGGCACCGCGCATGCGGTGCTGGCGGCGCGGGCCGCCATCGCACGTCAGGCCGACGATATTCTCATCGTCTACGGCGACACACCGTTGGTGCAGCCGGCATCGCTGTCGCGGCTGCGCGCGGCGATTGCCGACGGTGCGGCAGTCGCCGTACTCGGCTTTCGTGCGAGCGACTCCACCGGTTACGGCCGGCTGATCGTTGACAACGGCGAGCTCGTCGCCATTCGCGAGGAGGCAGACGCCAGCGCAAGCGAACGCAAGACGGCGCTGTGCAACGGCGGCACCATGGCGCTCGCGGGCAAAACTGCTCTTGCGATCCTAGAGCGGATCGGCGACCACAATCGCAAGCACGAATTTTATCTAACCGATGCGGTCGAAATCGCGCGCGGCATGGCGCTGCCCGCGGCGGCGGTCGAGATCGAGGAGGACGACATGCGCGGCATCAATACCAAAAAACAGCTCGCCGAAGCGGAAGCGGTGGCGCAGCAGCGGCTGCGCCAGGCTGCGCTCGATGCCGGCGTCACGCTGGTCGCGCCGGAAACGGTCTATCTCTGCGCCGACACCAAATTCGGCCGCGATGTGGTGGTCGAGCCGTTCGTCGTGTTCGGCGAGAAGGTCACCATCGAGGACGGCGCCGTCATTCATTCGTTCTCGCATATTGCCGGCGCGCATATCGGCAAGCGCGTATCGGTCGGGCCGTTCGCGCGGCTCCGCCCGGGCACGCGGCTTGGCGAGGGCGCGCGTATCGGCAATTTCGTCGAAGTCAAGGAAGCGGTGGTGGAAGCAGGCGCCAAGGCCAATCATCTGACCTATCTCGGCGACACTTCAGTCGGCGCCAACGCCAATATCGGCGCCGGCACTATCACCTGTAATTACGACGGCGCCGCCAAGCACCGCACCGAAATCGGCCGTGACGCATTCATCGGCTCGAACACGGCGCTGGTCGCGCCGGTCAAGATCGGGGAGGGCGCCTATGTCGGCTCCGGCTCGGTGATCACGCAGGACGTGCCGGCCGACGCCTTGGCGCTCGGCCGCAGCCGCCAAGTGGTTAAGGAAGGCTGGGCGACGCGCTTGCGCGGATTAAAGTCTCTCGGCAAGAAGAACAGGAGTCGGTAATCAGAAATCAGTAATCAAATAATGCCGGAGTTTTGCTATACGTTCTGATTACTGATCACCGATTACTGATAGCTGATATGTGCGGAATTATCGAAATCATTGGCCGTGAGGCGGCGGCGCCGCAGTTGATCGATGCGCTCAAGCGCCTCGAATATCGCGGCTACGATTCCGCGGGCGTCGCGACGCTGGAAAACGGCAAGCTCACGCGGCGGCGCGCCGAGGGCAAGCTCAAGAATCTCGAGAACCGGCTTTTACGTGAGCCGCTCGCGGGCACGATCGGCATCGGCCATACCCGCTGGGCGACCCATGGCCGCCCGACCGAGAATAACGCCCACCCGCACGCCACCGAAAAAGTCGCGGTCGTGCACAACGGCATCATCGAGAATTTCGCCGAGCTGCGGCAGGAGCTTGAGGATAAGGGTGTCAAGTTCTCGACCGAGACCGATACCGAGGTCATTGCGCATCTGGTGACCGAGGAAATCAAGCGCGGTGCGTCGCCGGTCGATGCCGTGAAGACGACGCTGCCGCGGCTGCGCGGCGCTTTTGCATTGGCGTTTTTGTTCGCCGGCGAAGACAATCTTCTGGTCGGCGCGCGCAAAGGCTCCCCGCTTGCCGTCGGTTTCGGCGACGGCGCGATGTATGTCGGCTCCGACGCGATCGCGCTGGCGCCGTTCACCGACCAAGTCAGCTACCTGGAAGACGGCGATTGGGTGATCGTGACACGCTCTGGCGCCGAAATTCACGACAGCGGCGGCAAGGTCGCACAGCGCGCGCTGATCAAATCGCAGGCCTCGGTGCTGTTGATCGACAAGGGCAACCACCGCCATTTCATGGCCAAGGAAATCCAAGAGCAGCCGGAAGTGGTCGGCCACACGCTCGCCAATTATCTCGATATGGCGGCGGCGCGCGTCGATCTGCCGATGCAATTGCCGTTCGATTTTCGCAAGCTCGATCGCATCGCCATCGCCGCCTGCGGCACCGCCTATTATGCTGGCCTCGTGGCACGCTACTGGTTCGAGCAGTTCGCGCATCTGCCGGTCGAAGTCGATATCGCGTCCGAGTTCCGCTATCGCGACGTACCGCTCAAGCCGGGAAACCTGGCGATCTGCGTGTCGCAATCGGGCGAAACCGCCGACACGCTGGCTTCGCTGCGCTACGCGCGTGCGCATAAGCAGCACGTGCTCTCGGTCGTCAACGTGCCGAGCTCGAGTATTGCGCGCGAGAGCGACGTGGTGATGCCGACGCTGGCCGGGCCGGAAATCGGCGTGGCGTCAACCAAGGCGTTCACCTGCCAGCTCGCCGCCTTGGCCTGCCTCGCCATTGCCGCAGGGCGCGCGCGGGGAACTTTGAGCGAAAGCGATGAAAAGAACCTGGTGCAGGCGCTGATCGAGGTGCCGCGCCGCTTGAATGAGGCGCTGGCGCTCGAGCCGCAGCTTGAACACTTGGCGCGCGATCTCGCCAAGTCGAAGGACGTGCTCTATCTCGGCCGCGGTACGAGCTTTCCGATTGCGCTCGAAGGCGCGCTGAAGCTGAAGGAAATCTCCTACCTGCATGCCGAAGGCTATGCCGCCGGCGAGCTCAAGCACGGGCCGATTGCGCTCGTCGACGAAAACATGCCGGTGATCGTGATCGCGCCGCACGACAAGGTGTTCGAAAAGACGTTTTCCAACATGCAGGAGGTCGCCGCGCGTGGCGGGCGGCTGATCCTGATGACGGACACCGAAGGCGCGCGCGCGGCGAAAGCCCACACGATGGTCACGCTCACCTTGCCGACGGTGCATCCGGCGGTGGCGCCGATCGTCTATGCGGTTCCGGTCCAGCTTTTGGCCTATCACACCGCGGTGCTGATGGGCACGGACGTCGATCAGCCGCGCAATCTGGCCAAGTCGGTGACGGTGGAATAATCGCTGGCCGCGCGTGCCGGCGCGCCGTGCAAATCGGGCCGGCGGCGTGTATATCTTGCAGTTGTACAAAGAAAACTTGTGCGAAGAAGCGGTGCCGCCACAGCAATGACAGACCCGATCCAAGATACGCGCGCCACCAGCGCAGCCAAATCGTCGCCTAGCATCATGAGCCGCATCCGCACCTATTTCCTCACCGGTCTGGTCGTCGCCGGGCCGGTCGCGGTGACGCTGTGGCTCGTCTGGTGGTTCGTCACCTGGGTCGATGGCCTGGTGCGGCCGTTCATTCCGGTGGCTTACCGGCCCGAGACCTATCTGCCCGTACAGATTCCCGGATTGGGCCTGATCATCGCTTTCCTGGCGCTCACGCTGCTGGGTTTCTTCACCGCCAACTTGATCGGCCGCAAGCTGGTTGATTTCGGCGAGAGCATTCTAAGCCGCATGCCGGTGGTACGGCCGATCTATCGCACCGCCAAGCAGATCTTCCAGACGCTGTTCTCGAAATCGGAATCGAGCTTCCGCCGCGTCGCGCTTATCGAATTTCCTTCGCCCGGCATGTGGTCGCTGGTTTTTCTCACCCAGTCGCCGACCAAGGAAATCGCCGGGCGGCTGCCGGCGAGCGAGTATGTCTCCGCCTTCATGCCGTGCACGCCCAATCCGACCACTGGATTTTTCTTCTATGTGCCGAAGGCCGATGTGATCGAGCTCGAGATCACGGTCGAACAAGCGATGACGGTGATCATGTCGGCCGGCATCGTTCAGCCCGGCGCCGAGGCGCAGGCGCAAGGCTCGCAAACCAAACTCGCCGCACTCGCCGAAACCGCGCGCGCGGCACAGGCCGCCCGGAAAGCGGAGCCGACAACCGCGAAGTGATTGGCTGAGCTCGTATCCTCGATCAGATGCGTATTTTGAGTCACCTCCCTTGAGGGGGAGGGGAGGGAAACAAGAGCGCTATAATCTAGTCGATTTTGATACCTACCTTCTTGATGACAGCTTCCCATTTCTCAGTATCTGCTCTGAGAAACTCCGCAAGGTCGTCTGCCGAGGAATTCCCGACGGTATAGGCGTTGCGTTCAAGCTTCTCGACAAGACCTGGGTCAGCGAGTGCTTTGGCAAGGTCGCCGTTTATCTTTTGCACGATTTCAGGTGGCGTTTTGACCGGCGCAAAGACGCCCTGCCACGAATCGACCACGTAGCCAGGAACGCCTGACTCGGCGATGGTGGGTACATCCGGCGCAGCCGGTGACCGCTTGGCGCCGGTTGACGCAATGACGCGGACCTGGCCCGATCGCGAATAGGTAAGCAATTCCCCGCTGCCGAAATAGCAGTGGACGCGGCCCGGGATAAGATCGGTAAACGCCGGCGCCGCGCCGCGATAAGGCGCATGCGTCATTTGAATGCCGGCCATTTGCAGGAACAACAGTTCAGCAAGGTGCGGCCCGCTCCCTGTCCCTGGAGAGGCCATGATGAGTTTTCCCGGCTGAGTTTTCACATAATCGATGAACTCTTTGATCGTTTTGGCCGGGGAAGAATTCGGTACAAACATAAAAAATGGAAACTTAGCGACCAAGGAAATCGGCGCTAGGTCCATCGTCGGACTGTAGTCTAGCGAACGATATAGCGCTCCATTCGAGGCAAGCGATGAGGTACCAAACAACAGCGTGTAACCATCTGGATCGGCGTGTGCGACGAAAGCATTACCGATGTTGGTACCAGCGCCGCCCCTGTTGTCGACAACAACTTGTTGACCCCAGATTTTAGAGAGCTGGTCCGCGACGATGCGCGCGTTGGTATCTGTCGGCCCGCCTGCCGCAAGCGGCACAACCATGTGAACGGGTCGGTCCGGCCAAGTACTTGCCCGCGTCGCGCGAACCAGGCACGGCGCAAACGCCGCTTCGGTACCCAATATGATCAACTGACGACGCGTAGGCATGGTCACACGCCTGGGCGGCGAATACTCAGGTTAGTAGGTTCTGCCCGCCAATCCTTTGCTAGCCGCCGCAATGTTGCAGCAGATAGTTTGGAGGCCGCCTGGATTAGCTCCGCTTTACCTCCGAAATCTGACATTTCTCAGGGCGACTGGAATGTCCGCTAAATGAGACGAATTCCCGCCGCCTCATGGGTTTTCCCCGTGCCGAGGATCGCGTCGGCCACGGTGACATAATACCACATCACAGAATGGAAGTCGTTTTGTGCTTCACAAGCCCGACATCGCCTCAAGAAATTATGAGTACACGCTCTTAGCCCGCGTAAACGCGAACCGCTGCGGTGCGGAAAGCTGAGCCCATTTTAAGGCGCCCGTCCTGCTGCTAATCTTTTCCGATCGGGTTGGAGGCAGCCATAAATTTTCAACAGGCAGTCCAGTCGGGATTTTCCAACTACGCAAATTTCCGCGGTCGCGCGGCCCGCTCCGAATTCTGGTGGTGGCAATTATTCCTCGTCCTCGGCGGCATAGTCGCTGCGCTGCTGGACCTGTTCGCAAATTTCAACATGCTTGGCGGCTCGCCGCTAGCGACCTTGTTCTGGCCTGCAACGATCATTCCCGATCTCGCCGTCATGGTGCGTAGAATTCAGGACACCGACTTCAGCAGTTGGTGGCTCTTACTCATGCTGATCCCGCTCATCGGCATGGTCGTCTTGATCGTCTGGTGGTGCCTGGAGGGCGGCAGAGGCTACAACCGGTTCGGGCCCGATCCGCTTCAGCCGGCGCTGATCAGCCCGACCGCTTCATCGCGCGCGAACAGATAAAGCAATTGCCGCAAGGCCTGCCCGCGCGGCGATTGCAATTTCGGATCGCGCGTGAGCACCAGCGCCGCATCGTCGCGCGCCGCCGGCAACAGCGCGGCATGCGCTTCGATGCGCGCCACGCAAAATCCGGGCATGCCGCTTTGGCGCACCCCGAGCAGGTCGCCTTGGCCGCGCAGCCGCAAATCCTCCTCGGCGATGCGAAAGCCGTCGTCGGTCTCGCGCAGGATGGCGAGCCGCGCCTTTGCGGTCGGACCGAGCGGCGCCTTGTAAAGCAGAATGCAGCTCGAGTGCTCGGCGCCGCGGCCGATGCGTCCGCGTAATTGGTGCAGTTGCGCCAGCCCAAAGCGCTCGGCGTGCTCGATCACCATGACGCTTGCTTGCGGGACGTCGACGCCGACTTCGATCACCGTGGTCGCAACCAGAAGCCGGGTCTCGCCGTTGGCGAAGCGCTCCATGGCGCGATCCTTTTCCGTACCCCGCATGCGGCCGTGAACGAGATCGACGGCGTTGCCGAAGCGCTTCTGCAAGATTTTGAAGCGCTCCTCGGCCGCGGCGAGATCGACGCTTTCGGATTCCTCGACCAGCGGGCAGACCCAATAGACCTGGCGTCGGGCTTTCAATGCCCGCGCGACCGCATCGGTGGTCTCGGCGAGCCGCTCCAGCGGCACCGCGCGGGTGTCGATTTTCTGCCGCCCGGCTGGCTTCTCGCGCAGCTCGGAGACGTCCATGTCGCCGAAATAAGTCAGCACCAGCGTGCGCGGGATCGGGGTGGCGGTGAGCACGAGGAGATCGACGGCCTCGCCCTTGCGGGCGAGCGCCAGGCGCTGATGCACGCCGAAACGGTGCTGCTCGTCGACGATCGCGAGCGCCAGATCGTGGAACGCGACGTGTTCCTGAAACAGCGCGTGCGTGCCGACGATCAGATCGATCTCACCGACAGCGAGGCTTGAAAGAATATCCTCGCGCTCGCGCCCGCGCTCGCGGCCGGTGAGAATCGCAAGCCGGATGCCGGCGGCGCGCGCCAAGGGTGCAATGGTGCCAAAATGCTGCCGCGCCAGAATTTCGGTCGGCGCCATGAACGCCGTCTGCCGGCCGGCCTCGATCACATTGGCGGCGGCAAGGAGCGCGACCACGGTCTTGCCGGAGCCGACATCGCCATGCAGAAGCCGCAGCATGCGCTGCGGCTGCGCGAGGTCGGCCACGATATCGGTCACCGCGCGCTGCTGCGACGGGGTGAGCGCGTAGGGGAGTGCGGCGATGATGCGGCCGCGCAATCGTCCTTCGGCGGCGCTGCCGCGGCCGCTGCGATTGCGCATATGCGCGCGAAGCAGAGCGAGCGCGAGCTGGCCGGCGAGAAATTCGTCATAGGCGAGCCGCGACCACGCTGCGCTTTCGGGGGAAAGATCGTCGGGCGATTGCGGCCGGTGCAGCGTGCGCAGCGCCTCGCCAAAATTCGGATACGTATTGCGCGAAAGCCAATCGCGATCCTGCCACTCGGTCAGCGCCGGCAGCCGCTCCAGACCGGCATCGATCGCCTTGCGCAGCTGGTTGGGATGCAAGCCTTCGGTCAGCGGATAGACCGGATCGAGCAGCGGCAGGTGCTTGAACCCCTCCGCATCGACGACGCGATCGGGATGCAGCATTTGCAAATGGCCGTCATAGAGCGTGGCGGTGCCGGACACGTAGCGGACTTCGCCGACCGGAAACTGCTTTTGCAGGTAATCCTTGCGCGCATTGAAATAGGTGATGGTCAGCGTATTGGTGTCGTCACTCGCCTCGATATTGTAGGGCGCGCGCGGCCGGTGCGGCGGCGACGGCCGGTGCTTGTCGATCGTGACCGCGACGGTGACGACCGTGTTCGGCGTCACTTCGCTGAGCTTCGGTTGATTGCGGCGGTCGACGAAGCCGACTGGCAGATGAAACAAAAGATCGATGAGGCGCGGCGGCTCGCTGTCGCGGTTAAAAAGCCGCGCGTAGAGTTTTTCCAGCTTCGGCCCGATCCCGGGGAGCGAGGCGAGCGACGCAAAGAGCGGGTTGAGAACGGCTGGACGCATGCAGAGTTCTTGTTTTCCGTCACCCTGAGGTGCGAGCCAACGGGTCCGGCCCGAAGTGGCCGGCCCGATGACAAGCTCCGCGAGCCTCGAAGGGCGACGGCGATCAAGTCGGCCGTTGCCGACTTGGAAAAGCATGATCCGAAATCGGAAACCTGATTTCGGTTGGCCGACATCCTTCGAGGGCCGCTTTGCGGCCACCTCAGGATGACGGCGACTGCGGCTGACATTCTTCGTGCCGCCCTCTATATACCCTTGGCCCGGCCCCGTCCGGGCTTTTGGCGTTTGCGTGTCTATGGATTTTGGGCAATGACGGAACGCTCCAGCGCAGGATTGGACGAGCGGCGGCGGCGGCTATTGTTCCGCGCCTGGCGCCGCGGCGTGCGCGAGATGGATCTGATCGTCGGCCGCTTTGCCGACGCTCGCATCGATAAATTCGATGCCGCGGAGCTCGACCAATTCGAGCACCTGATCGAAGTGCCCAACGCCGAACTTTATGCCTGGATTGTCGGCAATGCGGCCATCCCGGCGGAGCAAGACTCGCCGGTGCTGCGCCAGCTCATCGCCTTTCACAATCGCGCCGAGGCGAAGCCATGAGTAAGCCATGGAAGCCATGAGCCCGCCCGCGCCTCTAATCACCAAATCGCCGGCCGAGCGGCTCAAACCCGGCCGGCCACTCACGCTCGCCGGCGTGCCGGACGGCGCCGAGGGGCTTGTCATCGCCGATCTCGCCCGCGCCATTGCCGCCGCCAAAAATCCGCCGGCAATTTCGCTCGCGGTCGTCTGCCGTGACGGGCCGCGCATGGCGGCGGCCTCGCGCGCGCTTTCATTCTTCGCGCCCGATATCGAAGTGCTGGAATTCCCCGCCTGGGATTGTCTGCCCTATGACCGCGTCTCGCCGCATTCCGCCGTCGTCGCGCAGCGGGTGATGACACTGGCGCGGCTATCCCGAACTATCGGCCGCCAGCATCCGGCCGTTCTTCTCACCACCGTCAATGCCGTCTTGCAGCGCGTGCCGGAGCGCGCGGTCGTCGCCAAACAGTCGCTCTCGGTCGCGCCCGGTAATATTTCGCCGATGGCAAACATCATCCAGTGGCTCGAGCTCAACGGTTTTAACCGCGCCGCCACCGTGCGCGAGGCCGGCGATTATGCGGTGCGCGGCGGCATCGTCGATCTGTTCGCGCCGGGCATGGACGCGCCGGTGCGGCTCGATTTTTTCGGCGACACGCTGGAATCGATCCGCAGCTTCGATCCGGAGACGCAGCGCACCACCAGCGAACTGCGCGCGCTCGACCTTGTCCCGGTCGCCGAGTTTGCGCTCACCAGCGACACCATTCGCGCCTTTCGCACCGGCTATGTGGCGGAGTTCGGCGCGGCCGCGCCGGACGATGCCCTCTACGAAGCGGTCAGCGAGGGGCGCAGGCACGCTGGGATGGAGCATTGGCTGCCGCTGTTTCATCGCAGGCTCGAAACGTTGTTCGAGTATCTGCCGGCAACGCCGCTTGCCGTCGAACCGCTCGCCGAAGAAGCCGCGCATGAACGGCTCGCCCAGATCGCCGACTATTATCAGGCGCGGAAAGATGCGCTGGGCAAAGACGGCGGCGGCGCGCCGTACAAACCTCTTCCGCCGGACCGGCTCTATCTGGCCGAAGGTGAATGGCGCGAGCGGCTCGAAGTTTCGCCGCTGGCGAAGCTGACGCCGTTCACCGCGCCAGAACAGGCAAGCGAACCGGGCGGCGCGCAACCCGGACAATCAGCCGACAACGTGATCGCCATCGGCGCTCATGCCGGCCGTAATTTCACGAGCGAACGCGCAACCCCCGGCGCCAATGTGTTTGAGGCCGTGGTCAAGCATGTCGGCGCGCTACAATCGGCCGGCAAGCGGCCAGTGATCGCGTTATGGAGCGAAGGCTCGCGCGAACGCATGGGCCACGTGCTGGCCGAGCACGGCCTGCATAATCTGGCGCCGGCCGCCTCATGGCCGGAAGCGCTCTTGCTGCCGCGTCCGCAAATCGCCCTCGCGGTGCTCGGCCTCGAATCCGGCTTCGAGACCGCCGATGTCGCGCTCATTACCGAGCAGGACATTCTCGGCGAGCGGCTCATCCGCGCGCGGCGGCCGTCGAAACGCGGGGAGAATTTCATCGCCGAGGTGACGAGCCTCGCCGCCGGCGATCTTGTCGTCCATGTCGATCACGGCATCGGCCGCTTCGCTGGCTTGCGCGCGATCGAGGCCGCCGGCGCGCCGCACGATTGTCTCGAAATCCATTATGCCGGCGGCGACAAATTGTTCCTGCCGGTCGAGAACATCGAACTTCTCTCGCGCTACGGCTCCGACCAGGCCGGCGCCGAGCTTGATCGGCTCGGCGGCACCGCCTGGCAGTCGCGCAAGGCGCGGATGAAGAACCGCATCCGCGAGATTGCGGGCGAACTCATCAAGGTCGCCGCCGAGCGGCAATTGCACGAGGCGCCGCGGCTTGCGGTCGCCGCCGGCCTCTATGACGAATTCTGCGCCGGCTTTCCCTACGAGGAGACCGAGGACCAAGAGGCGGCGATTACCACGGTGCTCGCCGATCTCAACTCCGGCCGGCCGATGGACCGGCTCATTTGCGGTGACGTCGGTTTCGGCAAGACCGAAGTCGCGCTGCGCGCCGCCTTCATCGCCGCCATGAACGGCAAGCAGGTCGCGGTCGTGGTGCCGACCACGCTGCTCGCCCGCCAGCATTTCAAGACTTTCGGCGAGCGCTTGCGCGGCTATCCGGTCCAGCTTGCGCAAGCCTCGCGGCTCGTCTCGGCGACCGAACTCGCCAAAGTCAAGAAAGGGGTCGCCGAGGGCACGATCGACATCGTCATCGGCACCCATGCGCTCCTCGGCAAAAACATCAAATTCAAGGATCTCGGACTGATCGTGGTCGACGAAGAGCAGCATTTCGGCGTCGCGCACAAGGAGCGGCTCAAGCAATTGCGCGCCGAAGTGCATGTGCTGACGCTGACCGCGACGCCGATCCCGCGCACGTTGCAGTTGGCGCTGTCCGGCGTGCGCGAAATGTCGATCATCGCCACGCCGCCGGTCGATCGGCTCGCGGTGCGCACCTTCGTCTCGCCGTTCGATCCGATCACCGTGCGCGAAGCTTTGCTGCGCGAGCGCTATCGCGGCGGGCAAGCGTTCTATATCTGCCCGCGCATCGAGGACCTCGGCGAGGCCAAGGCGTTTCTCGACAAGCACGTGCCGGAAGTGCGCGTCGCGGTGGCGCACGGCCAGATGCCGGCGCGCGTCCTCGAAGACGTGATGTCTGCGTTCTACGACGGCAAATTCGACCTGCTTCTTTCCACGACCATCGTCGAATCCGGCCTCGACATTCCGACCGCGAATACGCTGATCGTGCATCGCGCCGACATGTTCGGCTTGGCGCAAATTTATCAGCTGCGCGGCCGCGTCGGGCGTTCGAAGCTTCGCGCCTATGCGCTGCTCACGCTGCCCGCGGCGCGCAAAATCACGCCGCAAGCCGAGCGCCGGCTCAAGGTGTTGCAATCGCTCGACACGCTCGGCGCCGGTTTCCAGCTCGCCTCCCACGATCTCGACATTCGCGGCGCCGGCAATCTTCTCGGCGACGAGCAGTCCGGCCACATCAAGGAGGTCGGCTTCGAGCTTTACCAACAAATGCTGGAGGAGGCGGTCATCTCGATGAAGGCCGGTATTACCGCGCCCGCGCCCGACCGCTGGTCGCCGCAGATCACCATCGGCACGCCGGTGCTCATTCCGGAAGATTATGTCACCGACCTGCCGGTGCGGCTCGCGCTCTACCGCCGTCTCGCCGAGATCGAGGACGATCGCGCCATCGAGGCATTCGCCGCCGAGCTCGTCGACCGCTTCGGCCCGCTGCCGGACGAGGTCGAATATCTGTTGCAGGTGGTCGCGATCAAATCTTTGTGCCGGCGCGCCAATGTCGAGCGCATTGAAGTCGGGCCCAAGGGCGCGGTGCTCGCGTTGCGCGACAATGTTTTTAACAATCCGGATGGGCTGATTGCGTATATCGCCAAGCATCCGGCCGGCGCGCGCGTGCGTCCGGATATGAAGGTCGTGTTGTTCGACGAATGGGATACGCCGCCCGAACGCCTCAAAGGCGCGACGGAAATTTTGCGCTCACTGGTCGCGATCGCGGAGCGGGCGAAGGCAGCGTGAATTGGCCGCGTAAAAGTTGGACCCCCACCTCGTCACCACCGGGCTTGACCCGGTGGTCCATGCTGACTCGCCGCGCGCGCTTCGTCGCCGTATGGATTGCCGGGTCAAGCCCGGCAATGACGTGATGAAGAATCGAGCGCGCCCAACCCTCCTCATCCCAACCTTCTCCCCGCAAGCGGGGAGAAGGAGAGCGTAAGCGCGACGGCATCGCGATCGCCAGCTTGAAATACGTTCTCTATTCGCGCAATTTGATCCGATCGCGCCGATCACAATTTCCGACGAACGATAAACGGGCATCATGAATGGGCTGACCGCAAGTCTCATTGTGGCTCTTATTGGCGCAACAGCTTTTGTCGTGGTCGCCGTCATCACCGCGCGCGCCCGAATAGGCCGGCTGCCAGCGATCGCAGTACGAGATGCATTCAACCCATCGCACGTCGCGATTGATCTTCCGGAATCAGCCAAAAAATTTCGCGTTCTCGGCTGGATGCTGGTGTTGTCGCTCTACCTGACGGGCATCTTTTGTTTGCTACAGGGCTTCGGGGACTTACGGATTTTTCTCCACTGGGAACAGTGGGAAACTTTTTTTGGCAGCCAACTCCCCGACCGCGGTGAAATTGAGCTCTATTCCAGATTCTGGATCGCGATGAGCATCGTGCTGATCTTTATCGGGCTTTGGGCGCAATGGCGGTTACGTCGCCGCTCTCTGTGATATCGCCACAATGCATCCGCTCTTAAAACGAGCAGAGCAGCTCGCGGTCGTTGGGGTGCGCAAACCCCTCGTCACCACCGGGCTTGACCCGGTGGTCCATGCTGACTCGCCGCACGTTCGGCGGCGCCGCATGGATTGCCGGGTCAGGCCCGGCAATGACGCTGTGAACAGTGCGACGATCCCGGGTCTGCAGCGCACCGACGATTAGCGCGTCCACGCGCGTAAACGCGCTTTTGCGTGCTGCGCTGCGCCCGGGACGCGCGCCCCAGATCACCCCTCGTTCAACTTGCTGCTTTCACCCGGCGTATTCGGCCCGCTTCTGCTCCTCGGCTTCGGCTTCCGTCTTCGGAGCGGCCGGTAGCTGCAACACAGTTGCGGTCTGGCCTTCCTCGAGATGGGTCAGCAGAATCTGCTGGCCGTCCGGCATTTCCAGGACATCGTGATGGACGCTCGGCTTGTCCTTGTCCCTTTGCCGGAAGATCGCGGTGGTGAAGGCTTCGATGCTCTTGAACTCGTCGGCGGACCAGCGCAGCTTGAGCGGCTTGTCGAAAGCAAGCTCGGTGCCGGGAAGAAGACACACCGCCGTGGCATCACCGATCGGATCGTCAACGGGTTTGAATCCGACCGTGCCACGTCCGAAATTGTGGCTTACCAATTTGTCGGCAACGACTGCGGGACGCGACTTGGCGTGTAGCAGGCTGAAGTCGCACATGATCAAACCTTTCCTGGTTTGGTTGCGGGCGACCAGCCAATCGCCTTTACGCCGGCGACAGCGAATCGCCTTTGGGTGAATCATACGCCTGATTCGGCCTTGGCCCGCGATCACATTTTTGGCCGTGGAGCGACGGAAGCGAGCGCGGCGAGGGGCGCGACGACAATCTGGCGCGCGCTGAGCGGTTCTGTGATCAGCAGCCCGCCGTGATAACAAACGCCCGGATGCGGCCTTCGATCGGACCGCTTCCAAACCGCCGCGCCAAAGCCGCCGCGGCTTGCGCTGTCGCATGCTCCAGGCTGGAAGCGTCGCGTGCCTCGATTTCATTGCGCAGCGGCGTGCCCTGGCAGTAGGCGACGGCAGGATCGCGCGGCGATGCTGCCTTACTTTTCTCGTCTATCGCGTCGACCGAAATGTTGGAAAAGCCCGCCGCGTTCAGCTCCTGCCTGATTTGCTCCGCGTCGTGGTAGCCATGAGGGATGCGCGCCATGAAGCGCGGCGGATCATCGGGAAAGACTATTGCCAGCGCTTGCGTGACGACATCGGCGAATTCATTTTCTGTAATCCGGTCCCATACATTGAAAATTAAATGGCCGCCGGATCTGAGCACGCGTCGGGCTTCCTTGTACGCCGTGACTTTATCGGGAAAGAACATCGCGCCGAATTGGCACGCCACGGCATCAAAGCTTTCAGCCGGAAAAGGCAGCGCCAGCGCATCGGCCTGCCGCCATTCGATCCGGCGGTTGCCGGCCTGCCGCTGCGCCGCTTGATCGAGCATCGGCTGATTGAGGTCGGTCGCGACGATGCGTGCGGCAGCGGGGAGGCATGATGCCATCGCTCGCGTGAGCACGCCTGTGCCCGCCGCGGTCTCAAGCACATCCCGCGGCGCGGCTGCGGCGACGCGATTGGCGAGATCGCGCGCATACGATTCAAAAATCAGGGGAACGAGGAACCGTTCGTAGATTTCCGGTATCGATCCAGCAAAAAGTTTGTCGGTCATCGCCATCGAAAGCGCGCTCCGCAAAGAGCCACGAACTTGATCAGGCTAGCACGCACCCTTGCGTGTTGCGCTGTGCCCGGGCGATGCATGTTGGTCCGTCGTACTATCCGCGCTCCGTTACGCGCAGTATGCTTGCATATGACGAGTTGAGCCCGCCAAAGGCGCCAGCCAAAGGAACCCGCCAAGGAGTCCATCATGTCCAATCAAGCCCGCAAACTCGCGCATCCCGATATCAAACCGGAAAATCCGCCGGAGCGCGCCGCGCACTATCTGGACGCGCCCAACATGCCCTGGGAGGCAACCAAGTTTCCGGGCATCAAGATCAAGGTGCTCTACACCGACGACAGCGGCATCACCACCGCTTTGTTCGAGCTCGAGCCCGGCGCCGTCGTGCCCCTGCATGAGCACACCGCGCTGGAACAGACCTATGTGATCGAAGGTTCGCTCGAGGACCACGAGGGCAAATGCGGGCCGGGTCAATTCGTCTGGCGTCCCGCCGGCAATCAGCACGAGGCGGTCGCGCCGAACGGCGCCGTGTTACTCGGCTTCTTTCTCAAGCCCAACCGTTTCGCCTACGGCGAGAAATTTTTCACCGCGCCAGGTGAGCGCGGATAAGCGCCGCGGGTGTGATTGCACAATACACGCAACTTGCTCCGTCAACGCCCCATGGATTGCCGGGTCAAGCCCGGCAATGACGAAAACGTGATGTCCTTCTTCCGTTGACTTTTGTCACTGATTACGTTACACTCACTTTCGAATCTCGCCCAATCGGACGGGCTGCGGCCGGCAGGCCGTAAGCGCGGGGCGAGTGCGGTGCCCGCGGGCGAACTTGCAACCCGCTCCCGGGCGGCTTTGGGCATCATCTCTCCGGCACTACGACCGGAGCGCGAGGTGCTTTCGCTGGACTGGGACAGGCAGGGGCGGGTAACACCCGCTCAAAGGACACGCAAAACGTGTTCCGCCGCGTCCCAGGAAGCCTGGCCTGAGGCTGAGTCCCTTGCGATGAAACACTCCTTGGGGCGAGAACCGTGGTGGAACGCCGACAGTCGTGCGCCTCCCGTTTGAGGCGCGGCCGTGCCGAACGCACGGCAGAAGAGCCTTGCGTCTGTCGGCGTTTCGCCTCCGAATCTTTCTTCTTCTTTCGTAGCTCGGGTGGAGCGCAGCGAAACCCGGGAGCAAGATCGAAGCGGCACCGGCCATCCCGGATTTTGCGGAGCTTGTCATCGGGCCCGCCACTTCGGGCGGGACCCGTTGGCTTCATCCGGGCTACGCATTTGCGAAGCGGACTTGAGCGAAGGACCAAGGCAGGCTCCACCACCTGTCGGACTTCGCGCTCCGCCTTCGCGCTCACGTGACCGTGGCGTGGCATAGCTCGGATGCTCAGTCGCATCGCGAGAACGAGATTCTATTTCGTCATTGCCGGGTTTGACCCGGCAATCCATACGGAGCGTCGCCTCAGTATGGACCACCGGATCAAGTCCGGTGGTGACGAGGCAGAGTGGCCGATTACGCCGTCGCTTTCGTCTGCTGGCCCGCGGCGCGGGCGATTGCGGTGGCGAGATAATCCGGCGGCTGCGCGCCGGTGAGGAGGAGGGCGGAATCGAAAATGAAAGTCGGCACGCCGTCGATGCCGGCGTCCTTGGCGGCATTGGCTTCGCTCGTCACGCGCGTGACATCGTCCTCGCCGCCGAGCAAGCGCCGCACGATGTCGCCGTCCATGCCGCAATCTTTCGCCGCCTGCACCAAAACCTCGCGGTCGGACAGATCAGCGCCTTCGGCGAAGTAAAGCTCCATGAGTTTTTGTTTGACGCGCGCCGGATCGGCGCCGTTCTTCGCCCACAGGATCAGACGATGACAGTCGATGGTGTTCGGCTGCCGCGTCATCTTCTTGGGCTCGTAAGTAAGCCCTTCCGCCGCCGCGGCCGCGGCGACGCGCTCGACGATCGCGTCATAGCGCGCCACCGAGCCGAATTTGGTCTCGAGATAGGTCTTGCGGTCGATGCCTTCGCGCGGGATCCACGGATTGAGGAAATAGGGCCGGTACTCGACCTCGGCCGCGGTGTCGGGCGTGAGCGTCAGCGCACGTTCGAGCCGGTGCTTGCCGATATAGCACCACGGGCAGACCACGTCGGAGACGACGTCGATATGCACGCGCGCGGGCTCGTTCGATGCGGCCATGGGAAGGTCCTCGCAGACTTAAATTTCGGTCTTGTTTATATCGGAAGGGAGCGGCTGCGTCGCCAGCCTGTTCGAGCGAGCTCGATTTCCGCTCATTCCCGCGCAAGCGGGAATCCAGGAGACACTGGGTCCCCGCTTTCGCGGGACGAGCGGGTGGAGCGAGTTTTGGCTTGTCCCGTACGCGGGAATGAGCGAAAAAATCACGCCGGCTTGGGCGGCTCTTCGACCACGCGCGCGATCAGCGAGTTGGTGGTGTCGCTCGGCTTCAACGTCGCGAGCGTCACCGCCGGTTCGGCGCCGGCTTTGCCGTCGCCGACGAGCATGACCTTCTTGAGCACGCTCGCGATCCTTCGCGTCACCACATGCGCCGCGCGCAGATCCGTCTCGGTGAACACCGTGAAGATCGATTTGTCGGCCTCCTGGCAGGCGAAATCGACCTGGCGCATCAAGCGGCCGACGAGACGCGCTACTTCGAGGCTGGTGCGGCGATCGGCGGCGGGCAGCGAGAACCGCGCGATCGAGAGCGCGGCGCCGCGTTTGTCGGCGTCGTCGACCGCGCGGTTGAGATCGCGCCAGAACACGGCATTGGCGAGAAGCCCGGTATCGGGATCGATCGCGCCCTTGGCGTCAAGCGAAGCGAGCATGCGCTTGAGCCGGCGGGTAAAGGCGTGGAGGCGAATATAGGGCAACAGATAGTCGATCGCGCGCTGCGGCCCGCCGCCGACGCGTTCGAGATTGGGCAGCGCCGCGGCGAAAGTCTCGATCACCGCGGCATGATTGCCGACCACGGCGACCGGGAGATCGCGAAAGCGCGCCTCCTCGGCGAGCACGGTCAACAGCGCCTCGACGACGCGGGCGCCGAAACCGTCGCCGATGATCACGCCGTCGATCTCGCGGGCTTTGAGCGCGCGCGCCGCGCCCTCGACGGTGAGCGCGCCGACGACGCCGACATGTTCGCCGGCGGTGGTGCACAGGCTCGGATAGGAACGGCCGCGGCCGGCGACCAGCACGCTCGCTTCGTCGAGCGGATCGGCGTCGGGCAGGTCCGGCAATTCCTTGCTGCGCGCGGCGAGCGTGCGCATGCGGCGGAGCACGGTGGCATGGAGCGCGCGCACGCGCAGCGCGGCATTGAGCCGGCCGATCAGGCGCTCGGCCGGCGCCTTGGCGGCGATCGCAAGGGCGTCGGCAAAGCGCTGTGCAGCATCGTCGCGGGCCCGCGCGATGACGGGCGTGAACAGACCGGCCTCTTGCTCGGCCTGCACTTCGAGCGCCTTCTCCAGGACCGCGGCGCGGGCGCGGTCGGCGCAGCCTTCGGCGAGGATGACAGCCTGCGGCGGGCGCGCCTGCAGTACCGCGGCGGCGTCGGCCCAGCGCGCCTCGATGATCGGGTAGGCGCCGGCCGCGCGCAAAGCTTCGACGACGTCGCGGGCCGGCTGATCGGCAATTACGGCGAAGGGACCTTGCAGCGCCATGTCGGTTTAATTGGCAGTTGGAATGACAGTTGGAATGCGGCTTTTGATGGGGCTCGAGCGCGAACGGCAGCGGTTACAAAACCTGCCGCCGATCCTGCCAAAGTGCTGTTAACGCCCCGTCAATTTTACCTCTCCCCGCCGTGCGGGGAGAGGTCGGATCGTGCAGCAATCCGGGTGAGGGGGCCTGCCGGTCAGTCTGAGCGTGTCGGTAACGCCCCTTCATCCCGACCTTCTCCCCGCAAGCGGGGAGAAGGAGCTAAAGACCTTCGTCAAACCTCACTGCCGGGCCTGGCCAGGGTCGCGCCACCAACTATCGGGGAGGAAGCCGAACAGGGAGGTGCGCGCCGGATGGTTGATCGCGGCGCGGCGCGCCACCCATTGCTCCGGCAGATAAAACAACGGCACGACATAGGCGCCGGAAATGAGCACGCGGTCGAGCGCACGCACCGCGGCGACAAAGTCGGTGCGCTCGCGGGCGCGCAAGAGCGCCGCGATCATGGCGTCCACGGCCGGGCTTTTCACGCCCATATAGTTGCGCGTGCCGTCCTGATCGGCCGCCGCAGAGCCCCAGTAGAAGGTCTGCTCGTTGCCGGGGGAGAGCGATTGCTCCCAGCGATATTCGATCATGTCGAAATCGAAAGTCGAGAGCCGCTGCTGATACTGCACGGCGTCGACGAGGCGCACCTGCGCGGCGATCCCGGCGCGCGCGAGAGTGCCGGCGAAGGCGAGCGCCAGGCGTTCGTCGTCGCGGTTCGTCACCATGATTTCGAAGGCGAGCGGTTTGCCATTCGCGCGATTGCGCAGCACCGTGCCTTTGAGCTCGTAGCCGGCATCGGCAAACAGCGCGAGTGCTTGGCGCAGCATATTACGGTCGCGGCTGGAGCCGTCGCTCACCGGCGGCGACCAGCTGCCGTCGAGCACGTCGGCGCGCACGGCGTTCGGAAATGGCGCGAGCAGTGCGCGCTCGCGCGCATCGGCCGGACGACGATAGGCGGAGAGTTCGGAATCGTCGAAGAAGCTCGCGCTGCGGCGATAGAGGTTGAAGAAGAAGTCGCGATTGATCCATTCGAAGTCGAACAAAAGCGTGATCGCCTGGCGCACCCTGATGTCGGCAAAGACCGCGCGGCGCGTGTTGAAAACGTAGTCCGAACTGAATTTCGGCAGGCCGTTGGTGAAGGTCTCCTTGATCACGCGGCCGTCGCGCACGGCAGGAAAATCGTAATTGGTCTGCCAGCGCGCCGGATCGCTCTCGCTGCGCACGTCGTACAGGCCGGCCTTGAAGGCTTCGAAATAGGCGTTCTCGTCGCGATAAAAATCAAAGCGCAGCTCGTCGAAATTCCACAGGCCGCGGTTGATCGGCAGATCGCGGCCCCAATAATTCGGATCGCGCTTGAAAGTGATGCTCTTGCCGGTGTCGATGGCGCTCACGACGTAGGGGCCGGTGCCGACCGGTTTGGCCAGGGTGGATTTCTCGAACGTGGTCGCATCGATCGCATGCTTGGGCAAAACCGGCATCAGCCCGAGGATCAGCGGCAGTTCGCGATCGTCGGCATTGGGAAAATCGAAACGCACCGTGCGCGGACCAAGGATCTCGGCCTTTTCCACCTTGGCGTAATAAGTGCGGTGGTTCGGCCGGCCGTGATCGCGCAAAAGCTGCCACGAGAACACGACATCGTCGGCGGTGACCGGAGCGCCGTCGGAAAAATGCGCGGCGGGATTGAGCGTGAAGGTCACGAAAGTGCGCGCATCGTCAGTCTCGACGCTTTGCGCCAGCAAGCCGTAGAGCGTGAACGGCTCGTCATAGCCGCGCGCCATCAGGCTTTCGACCACATAGCCGCGGATCGTCTGCACGGCGAGGCCCTGGACGATGAGCGGATTGAGACTGTCGAAGGTACCGAGCACGCCTTCGATCATCCGGCCGCCTTTCGGCGCGTCCGGATTAACGTAAGGGGCGGCGCTAAAATCGTCCGGCAGTGCCGGCGCGCCATGCATGGCGATCGCGGGCGCCGCGCGCGCGGTCTGCGGTGGCGCGAAAGCGAGAGCGGCCAGCAGGCCGCAGAGCGCGGCGCGAAAGGCGACCTGCGCCGGCCGCAAGCATTGGAGAGTGCAAAAAGCGCTCGAAAGAATGCTAATCACTGCGCGCGACTGTATCACGGCGTGCATGGCGGTGGCCGGCGGTGTGGGCTTTGGTGGCTTGCCGTACGGCTTAGACCCGTTAGAAGCTGTGAAATCCGTCGCGGCGGCGGGTTCCTGGCCTTTGATCTTATGGCGCAATTGC
This sequence comes from uncultured Alphaproteobacteria bacterium, assembly GCA_963816295.1. Taxonomy (GTDB): domain Bacteria; phylum Pseudomonadota; class Alphaproteobacteria; order Rhizobiales; family Xanthobacteraceae; genus BOG-931. The sequence continues at coordinate 51,590 of CAWFJS010000012.1, forward strand.
GGTATTGGGCCGGGACACGGTGTTGCCGTAATCTGCGCCGATTGACCGTCAGCTGGGGGCCCGCGCGGCGCGGAAAACGGATCGGCTCAAGCCGCGACACTCGATCGACACGCCAGTCTGACCAGAGGCAAATCGATTTCGCTTTGAACGATTTGCAGCGGGCAGCAGCAAAGAGGGACTGCATCGCATGACTTATTCGAACGCGTCGGCGCCGGCGCTGCCGGCGAGCCGCACGCTCGCTGCCATCGCCAAATTCATCGGCGTGTTTGCCGCCGCGGTCGCGCTGACCGCCGGCTCGGCATTTGCCCAGCAGCCCGCTGCGCCTGCACCCGCTCCGGCGGCGAAGCCGGCCGCGCCCGCGAAAAAGCCTGCGCCGAAGCCCCCCGCTGCCGCTGCCCCGGCCGCGCCCGAAGCGCAGCAGCAGGCGCCGGCGCAAGGCGAACAACAGCAACAGGTGCAGCTGATCTATTCGCCCTGGACCAAGTTCTGCCTCAAGGGCCAGAACAACGATCCGAACGCCAAGCAGGTCTGTTTCACCGGCAAGGATGCGCGCATCGAGTCGGGCATGCCGGTGGTCGCCGCCGTGCTCATCGAGCCCGAGGGCGAGCCAAAAAAACTTCTCCGCGTCACACTCCCGCTCGGCATGCAGCTCGTCCATGGCACACGCGTGATCGTGGATCAGAACCAGCCGATGACCGCGCCCTACGTTATTTGTTTCACCAACGGCTGCATGGCCGACTACGACGCCTCGGGCGACTTGGTCACCAAGATGAAGAAGGGGCAGGGGCTCGTCATCCAGGCAATCAACTCGACCGGTCAGCCGATCAGCCTCGTCCTGCCGCTTGCCGATTTCGCCAAGGCCTATGACGGTCCGCCGACCGATCCGAAAGTGTTCGAGGAGCAGCAGAAGAAGCTGCAAGAGGAATTGCAGCGCCGCGCCGACGAAGCGCGCAAGAAGCTGGAAAGCCAGCAGGGCCAGCCGCAATCTTCCAATGCGCCGCCGGCATCGGCGCCGCAGGCCTCCGGCAAGCCGTAAGCAAGTGAACGCGCCGGCCTATGGGAGGCCGGTGCGCTCTCGCACATCGCGTTCCGATCTTTCGTAGTAGCGTCGCGTCGTTGGTGCCGCAACTTTAGTGCGGCAGGCTTAGTGCCGTAGCGCGGCGCGCGGACGATAGCCGCCTTTGCCGTCTTTGATGAAGACTTCGGCGACTTGCGGGTGGCGCAGCGGCTCGCCGCTGGTGTCCGGCAATAGATTCTGTTCCGAGACGTAAGCAACGTATTCGGTTTCGTCGTTCTCGGCGAACAGATGATAGAACGGCTGGTCCTTGTGCGGCCGCACCTCGGCGGGGATCGCCTCGTACCACTCCTCGGTATTGGCGAATACCGGGTCGATGTCGAACACCACGCCGCGGAACGGGTAGATCCGGTGGCGGACGACTTGGCCGATCTGATACTTCGCGTCGCGAAATCTTGATCATAACGCCAATTAATTTACAGCCCGACTGGGGCGGGAATGCAACGCTGCGCTAAATGCCTGTTCATAGTCCGTAACGCTTGCCCATTTCGGGGTCTTTTTGCGCGACCAGTTTCGCTAGATCAACCAGGACCTTGGCCTGTTTCCAGGTGGCGTCGTCCTGCATCTTGCCGTCGATCATGACAGCGCCGCTGCCGCTGGGCATGGCGGCGAGGATCTTTTTGGCAAACGCCACTTCGGTGGGCTCGGGTGAGAACACCCGCTTGGCGATTGGCACCTGGCTTGGATGCAGTGTCCAAGCGCCGACGCAGCCCATGAGGAAGGCGTTGCGAAATTGCGCTTCGCAGGCGGCGGCGTCGGCAAAATCGCCGAACGGGCCGTAGAACGGCTTGATGCCGGCAGCAGCGCAGGCGTCGACGATTTTGGCGATCGTGTAGTGCCATAGATCTTGCTGGAACGCCGCCCGCGGCGCGTCGGCTGCGCCGGCGTCGGCCAGGACCTTGTAGTCGGGATGACCGCCGCCGACCCGCGTCGTCTTCATCGCCCGCGATGCGGCGAGGTCGGCCGGACCGAGGCTCATGCCGTGCATGCGCGGCGACGCGGCGGCGATCGACTCGATGTTGTTGACGCCTTCTGCGGTTTCAACGAGGGCGTGGATGAGGATTGGCTTGGCAACGCGGTGTCTGGCTTCGAGCTGGGCGAGCAATTGATCGAGGTAATGAATGTCCCATGCGCCTTCGACCTTTGGCAGCATGATCACGTTGAGCTTGTCGCCCGTGGCGGCGACAATCTCGGTCACATCAGCGAGCGCCCACGGCGAATTGAGCGCGTTAATCCGCGTCCACAATCCGGTGGCGCCGAACTCGCAGGACCGCGCCATGGCGATAAAGCCGGCGCGGGCCGCTTCTTTGGCGTCAACTGGAATGGCGTCTTCGAGATTGCCGAGGACGACGTCGACCTGGGCGACGAGCTCGGGCACTTTGCTGCGGACTTGTTCGATATGCGGCGGAACAAAATGGATCATTCGCTCCAGCCGCAGCGGCAATTCACGCAGCGGCGCCGGCGCGCCGATCGCAAGCGGCTTGAAAAAATTGCGCGGTAGTTTCATCGCCAAATCCGGATCGGACCGCTCATGCTGCGTTACGGTGCAAAACTTATACCATTTCGCCGCGCATCAGTTTGGGCTGCGACACGGCGGGCGTGATGCCTTCGCGCATCATGGCGCGGCGCAAGGGTCCGATGCGGTCGACGAGGTAAAGCGACAATCCGCGCGCCCCATGCGCGGGAAGAAAGTCCGAGAGCAAGCTCCGGTTCAAAAGATCAACCGCGAGCGTGCGGGTGACAATGTCGGCGCGGCGTTCCTGGTCGTACCGCCGCAGCACTTCAATGCCGCCGACATCGTCGCCGTGCTGGTGCGCATCCGCCACGATTTCGGCGATGGTGGCCGCATCGCGAATCCCGAGATTAAGTCCTTGCGCGCCGATCGGCGGCACGATATGCGCAGCTTCGCCGACAAGCACAATCCGATTGCGGGCAAAACCGTCGGCGGTCTCCACCGCAAGCGGAAATACCCCACGTCCAGCTTCGACGGTCATGGGCCCGAGCAGCGAATGAGCGCGGCGCTCGATTTCGGCGGACAGCGCCGTATCGTCCATGGCCGCAAGCTCCTCGCAATGCTCCGGCGCGACCACGCAGACCAGGCTCGAACGGCGGCTGGGAAGGGGAACCAGCGTGAATGGACCTTCCTCGGTGTGAAATTCAGTCGACGTATCGTCGTGCGTCCGCGCATGCGCAAGATTGAGCGTGAGCGCGGTCTGCGGATAAGCGCGGCGCCGCGTCATGATCCCGGCGGCCGTCCGGCAGATCGAGCGCGCACCGTCGGCGCCGATCGCAAGCTGCACCCGCGCTTCGCCGTCGGCATGCCTGATGGTGACGGCCGAAGCCTCGCTCTCGATCGCCAGCGCTGGCGCCGCGATCGACCTCAAATCAAGGGCCGCGGCGCGCGTCTGCAACGCCGCGATGAGATGACAGTTTTCGATGTTGTGGCCGAAGGCCTCGCTATCGATTTCGGCGGCGGTGAACAAAACCTCGGGCGCGCGAAAAAGCCGCCGCGTATCGTCGATGATGCGCAGCTTTTTCAGCGGCGCGGCCTGCGGCGCGCAGCCTCGCCAGGCGCCCAAAGTGTCGAGCGCGGTCACCGAACCGGCCAACAGCGCCGTGGTGCGATGGTCGGCCTGCGCCGGCGCCGCAACGAGCAGCGTGTCGACGCCGGCGGCCGCCAGCGCGATCGCGCTGACCAGCCCAGCTGGGCCGGCGCCGATAACCGCGACTTCAGCGGTGAAGGTGGATTTCATCGCGACCCCGCCATAACAGAGAGCTGCGCATCCGTACTCTGGTCAAATCCCGCGATCGCAAACAACTTGGATGCGATCCTCAACCTAACATGTAAACTCGCGACATGGATTCCGATACTCCTCACGAACCGGTAAATCCGACGCGCAGCGCCGCAGCTTTCGCTGTGCACGTATTTACCGCATGCGGTGCCGGCTGTGCCTTATTGGCCTTGACCGCCGCGGTGAACGGCCAATGGGCGGCGATGTTCGTTTGGCTCGGGATCGCACTGTGCATCGACGGCATCGACGGCACTTTCGCGCGGCGGCTGCAAGTCGCCAAGCTGTTGCCGCGCTGGTCGGGTGACATTCTCGATCTCGTTGTCGACATTCTCAACTATGTTTTTGTCCCCGCTTATGCGTTGGCGGCGAGTGGACTGGTGCCGAAGCCAGCGGCAGATCCGCTCGGCCTTCTGATTGTCGTCACCGGCGCCCTCTATTTCGCCGACCGTCTGATGAAAACGTCCGATTACTATTTTCGCGGCTTCCCGGCGCTCTGGAATGTCGCCGCGTTTTATTTGTTCGTGCTCAAGCTCGAACCTTGGGTGGGAGCGGCTGCGATCATCGCGCTAGCGGTGCTGACATTCGTGCCGTTTCACGTCGTTCATCCCCTGCGCATCGCGCATTTGCGCGGCGTTACGACCGTGGCACTCGCGGCTTGGGCGGTGCTGGCCATCGTGGCGGTTGCGCGGGATCTCAACCCGCCGCTGTGGATCGCCACCGCGCTATGTGCTTTGGCGGTTTATTTCGTCGCGATCGGATTTTTCCGGCGCCACCATCCATGAGCGCAACGGCCGCGCATGGCCTTGCGTGAACCTGCCGACCACTTATGATCGCGCCCGATTTTCAGCCATAAACCCTGAACAGATCACGACAGGAGACAACAATGGTTGCTGCAGTGCGCGTCCATAAAGTCGGCGGACCCGAGGTTCTGTCATATGAAGAGATCGAGGTCGGCGCTCCGGGCCAGGGCCAAATTCGCGTCAGGCAACACGCCTGTGGCGTCAATTTCATCGATACCTATTTTCGCATGGGCATGTATCCGTCACCGGTTGGATTGCCGTTCGTCGCCGGTAACGAGGCCGCAGGCGAGGTGACGGCGGTTGGTCCAGGCGTGACCGAGTTTAAGGTCGGCGATCGGGTCGCTTACGTCGTTGCGCTCGGCTGTTACGCGGCGGAGCGCCTGGTGCCCGCCGACCGCGCGGTCAAGATGCCGTCCAATGTCAGCTACGAACAGGCCGCCGCGATGATGCTCAAAGGCATGACGGCGGAATACCTTCTGCGGCGCACCTTCAAGGTCGAGAAGGGCATGAACGTGTTGATGCACGCGGCTGCCGGCGGCGTCGGCCTGATCCTGTGCCAATGGGCCAATTACCTCGGCGCCAATGTCATTGGCACGGTTGGATCCAAAGACAAAGCCGCGCTCGCCAAGACGAATGGCTGCCATCACACGATCCTCTATCGGGAAGAAGATTTTGTCGCTCGCGTGAAGGAAATCACCGGCGGTAAAATGTGCGAGGTGGTCTATGACGGCATCGGCAAAACGACGTTTCCGGCGTCGCTCGATTGTCTCAAACCGCTCGGCATGTTTGTAAGTTTCGGCAGCGCCTCCGGGCAGATCGACGCCTTCAACATCAATATTCTGCAAACCAAGGGATCGCTGTACGCCACGCGACCGACGCTCAATACCTATGCGGCCAAGCGCCAAGACCTGCTGGCGATCGCCAATGATCTGTTCGACGTCGTCGGCAAGGGAGCGGTGAAGGTCCCGGTCAACCAAAAATACCCGCTGCGCGACGCGGTGAAAGCACACCGCGACCTCGAGAGCCGGGCCACGACGGGATCATCGATCCTGGTGCCATAATCGCCACCGATGTAATGCCCAGTGCCGCATGAAGCTTCGGTTCGCATGAAGATTTGGGGCTATTGGACGACGCTGGGCTGGAGCATCGTCGCCTTCCTCCTTGGACAGTTCGTCGGCTTCGGCGTTCTGCTCTGGCTGCGCGGCGCCGCTTTGGATTCGGTCCTGCAGACGCCGTTTGACGGCGTTTTGGTCACGATCTTCGTCGCGCTGTCCAATCCGGTCACAATCGGCGTGCTCGCGATTGCGGTCCGGCTCGCGCGGTCGGATTTGTCCGACTATTTCGCGTTGAAGTGGCCGGCAACGCATGACCTCGCGTTCGGCATCGCCGCTTTGGTGGTGCTGATCGCAGCGGGCGATGCGCTGCTTTACTTGAGCGGCCGGGATCTGGTGACCGCGTTCCAGCTGCAATCCTATACGACCGCGGCCGCGGCGGGCTGGCTTCCGGCGATGTTTGCCGCAACGATTGTGATCGCTCCTGCAGGCGAAGAGACCGTGTTCCGCGGCTTTCTGTTTCGCGGCTGGGTCCGTTCGCCGCGCTCGGTGTGGCCGGCAATCGTTGTGATATCGATCCTGTGGGCAATGCTGCACATCCAGTATGACTGGACGGGCGTCTTGCAGATATTTGTCATCGGCCTCTTTCTCGGCTGGATGCGCTGGCGCAGCGGCTCACTGGTGCTCACCTTCCTTCTGCACGCGTTGTTCAATCTCGAAGGTACTTTGGAAACGCTGGCGCTGATCCATTTTGCAAAGTGAAGTTCGCTGCGGGCTGCACAATTGGAGGCGGCGTGCAGCCATTCATGATGATCCAAAAATCCGATCGAAGGCGGCAAGCGTGCTCCCGGTCGGCTTCTCGCGCGGTCCGAGCTGCTGGCGCGGCAGTCCGATGACCGGCTCGGCAAATCGCCCAATCGCGGCCACGGTTTCCTTAAGCGGTACGGTCGAGCCCGGCGTCTCGCTGACGATAATCGCAAGAACCGACAAATCGCGGCGAAACAAAGCGTCGAGTGCCGTTAGCGTATGACTGATGGTGCCGAGATAGGAGCCGGCAACCAGAATGAGCGGCAGTTGCAGCGCCATCATCACGTCTAAGATGGTGCGTTGCTCGTCGAGCGGCGCCATGATGCCGCCGACGCCTTCAATCAGCAAAATCTCTTGCCGCTGCTCGATTGCCGATTGGCAGAAGGCGGCGACCTCGTCGACGTCGATACGGCGATCTTCCTGCCGCGCCGCGGCGTCCGGCGACATCGCCGCGCGAAAACGCCACGGCGAAATGCGCTCGATATTCGGCAAAGTTGCCGGGAAGCCGAGAGCCTGGAGCAAAATGCCCGGATCGCTCTCGACAGCGCGGTCGGGGTCAAAGCCGCTGACCACGGGTTTGATCGCTTCGACCGAGCGACCGATCTGCCTCAGATGGCAAATCAACGACGCGGCGACAAAGGTTTTCCCGACTTCCGTTCCGGTGCCGGTGATGAATATCGCGGTCACCGGATTAGCGCCTCAAAACCCGCCGCCGCACGATTTCCGCAAGCCGCACGATGTCGCCATCCTCATGCTGGGCGGTAAAGGCGAAGCGCAGCCGCGCCGTGCCGGCCGGCACTGTCGGCGGACGGATCGCGATGACCAGGAAGCCGTTGTCGCGCAGAAGATCAGAGGCCGCGAGCGCCGCGGCGGCATCGCCGACGATGACGGGAACGATAGCGCTTTGCGCCTCCGGCAGATTGAGCGCACGCGTAAAGAGCCGCGCTTTACGCAATGGCGCGGCGGCATAGACTGGATCGCGCTCGATCAACTCGAGGGCGGCGATTGCCGCGGCAACGATCGCGGGCGGCAATCCGGTCGAGTAAATGAAGGTGCGGGCGCGGGTGCGCATGAGGTCAATCACGGCCCGCGATGCGCACAAATAGCCACCATAGGCGCCGACGGCCTTCGACAGCGTTCCCGCTTGCAGCGGTACATCAATGGGAGACCGCGCCGCATCGTTGACGAAAGCCGAGCCCCGGCCGCCGCCAACCACCCCGAGCCCATGCGCATCATCGCTCAGAAGCCAAGCGTCGAACCGCTGGGCGAGCTCGGAGAGCGCCGCGAGCGGAGCTATGTCGCCGTCCATCGAAAACACGCCGTCGGTGGCAATGAGCGCGTGTTTTTTGCCGGCACGCTGCTGAGCCAACAGGGTTTCCGCATGGCTCGGATCGCAATGACGGTAGGGGTAAACCTGCGCGCCGCTCAACTTGGCGCCGGCGTGAATGCAAGCATGCGCCAATTCATCCACGAGGATCAGATCATCGGGGCCGACCACGGCCGGAATGATCCCGGCATTGGCAAGATAGCCGGAACCGAACACGCAGGCCGCCTCGCTGCCCTTCAATCGCGCCAGCCGCATTTCAAGTTCGTCGTAGAGTGGATGATTGCCGGTAACCAGGCGCGACGCGCCGGCGCCGACCCCATAGCGTTTAATGGCATCGACGGCCGCGGCGACGATCTGGGGGTGTTGACTGAAGTTCAGATAATCGTTGCACGAGAACGACAGCAGACGGCGGCCGTCGCGCTCGGCCCAAATTCCCGAGCGCGTCGTGACCACAGGCATGCGGCGAAGCTGCGCGCGTTCGAGCGCCGCAAGCTTGTCGCCGGCAAATCCATCGAGCGAACGCATGTCAGGTCCAGCTTACCTTTCGAACGAACGTGACCTCGGCATTTCCGAACGGCACAATGTGCCGTACAGAGCGAGCGCACAAAACACGGATAAGCCGATTGTGGACGCGCTCTACTCCGACCGAAATGGCTTTCCGCACCAGCTCCATGAAAGCGCCGAATGCCGGGCAATGCCAGCGAAAACAAGGGTCTAGCCAAGGTAATTCCCGCCCGCTCCGAAGCCGGATTGGAGTACCTGTGGCTACCCTATGCACAAATGAAAACGGCGCCGTTTCCGCTTGCGGTCAAGGAGACCCACGGCTGCCGCATCGTACTGGCAGACGGGCGCGAATTGATTGACGGCATCGCCTCGTGGTGGACAGCGTGTCACGGCTACAACCATCCGCACATCCGCGCCGCGGTGGAGCGTCAGCTCCAAACCATGCCCCATGTGATGTTGGGCGGTATGGTGCACGAGCAGGCTTTGACGCTGGCGCAGCGGCTCGCCGGCTTGCTCGGGCCGGGCAATCTCGATCGTGTGTTTTTCAGTAAGTCCGGGTCGGTCGCTGTCGAGGTCGCGTTGAAAATGGCGCTGCAGTATTGGTGCAATCGCGGCATTTTTGGTCGCGACCGGATCGTTGCCTTCAGGGGCGGTTACCACGGCGACACGAGCGGAGCCATGGCTATTTCCGATCCGGAGAGCGGATTTCATGGCACGCTCTCCGGCGCATTGCCGCAGCAGATCATCATCGATCCACCGGTCGATGAGGCAAGCACGGTGGCGCTTGAGATGGTGCTGGCGCGGCATTCCGAGCGTGTCGCCGCAATCATTGTCGAGCCCTTAGTGCAGGGCGCTGGCGGGATGCGCTTTCACGACGCGCAGGTCCTGCAGACGCTGCGGACGGTCGCGGATCGTCATGGGCTTTTGTTGATCTTCGACGAAATTTTTACAGGCTTCGGGCGCACCGGGACGATGTTCGCGTTTGAGCACGCAGACGTGGTTCCTGACATCATCACTTTGTCCAAGGCATTGACCGGCGGCACGCTGCCGCTTGCGGCCACGGTGGCGCGTCGAAACGTGTTTGAGGCCTTTTGGTCGGACGATCCGGCAAAGGCGCTGATGCACGGCCCCACCTTTATGGCAAACGCGCTCGGCTGCGCCGCCGCCAATGCGTCGCTCGATCTCTTCGCACGTGAGCCGCGGCTGGCGCAGGTCGCCAAAATCGAGGCGCTGCTGCGTGCTGGTCTCGAACCATGCCGTAAGCTCGCCGGGGTCAAGGAGGTGCGAGTGAAAGGGGCTATTGGCGTGGTCGAGCTCGACCGCATCGAGAATATCAATAAATTACGCCAACGCTTTATCAAAGAAGGGGTTTTCGTCCGGCCGTTTGGTTCAATCATATACCTCACGCCAGCCTTCACCATTGTCGAGGAGGACTTAGCCAAATTGACCAGCGCAGTCGCGCGCGTTCTCGCTTAGAAGGCGTTCCGACCTGCCGCGATTTCAGTAACCCACCACCGCGCCATGCAGGTCATAAGCGTCGGTGCGCTCGATCCGCACTGTCGCAATCTCTCCGATCCGCAGTGGGCGGCGGCTCGTGAGATGGACCGTGCCGTCGATTTGCGGCGCATCTCCCTTGCTGCGGGCCTTTGCGCCAGCGGGCACGACCTCGTCGATGATGACCTTTTCGCGCTTGCCGATCCTCCGCTTCAATCGCTTTTGTGAAATCGCTTGCTGGTGTGCCATCAGGCGGTGCCAGCGCTGCTCCTTGACTTCGTCTGGAACGGGCGCGGCCAGGTCGTTCGCGACGGCGCCGGCGACCGGCTCGTAGCGGAAACAGCCGACGCGATCGAGCTCCGCCTCAGACAACCATTCCAACAGCTCGCCGAAATCATTTTCGGTCTCGCCCGGAAAACCGACGATGAAGGTTGAGCGGATGGTCAGGTCCGGACAGGCCTGCCGCCACGCCCGGATGCGTTGCAGTGTCTTCTCCTGCGCCGCCGGGCGGCCCATCTGTTTGAGCACCGCCGAACTGGCGTGCTGGAACGGTACGTCGAGATAGGGCAGCACTTTGCCGTCAACCATCAGCGGGACGACATCATCGACATGCGGGTATGGATAGACATAGTGCAAGCGCACCCAGACGCCGAACTCGCCGAGCTCGCGGGCGAGATCGAGGAATTTCGCCCGCACCTCGCGATCCTTCCAGCGACTGGCCGCGTATTTTAGGTCGATCCCATAGGCCGAGGTGTCCTGGGAAATGACAAGGAGTTCCTTGACGCCTGCGGCCACCAGCCGTTCAGCCTCGCGCAACACATCTGCGGCGGGCCGGGACACCAGATCGCCGCGTAATTTCGGAATGATGCAGAACGTGCAGCGATTATTGCAACCTTCTGAAATCTTTAGATAAGCGTAGTGCCGCGGGGTGAGTTTTATGCCTTGGGGCGGGATCAGCTCGACGTATGGGTCATGCGCCGGCGGAATCGCGCGATGAACCGCATCGAGCACACTTTCGTATTGCTGCGGACCGGTAATCGCGAACACGCCGGGATGTTTGGCGGTGATCTTTTCGGGCTCGGCGCCCATGCAACCGGTGACGATGACTTTGCCGTTTTCCGCCATCGCCGCCCCGATCGCGCTTAGCGACTCCGCTTGAGCGCTGTCAAGGAAACCACAGGTATTGACGATGGCGAGATCGGCACCGGAGTGCTCGCGCGCTAGTTCGTAACCTTCCGCCCGTAGCCGGGTGATGATGCGCTCGGAATCGACCAGCGCCTTCGGACAGCCGAGCGAGACAAAAGAAATGCGGGGCGGGCGGTTCATCGCAGGTTGTTCATAGCATGCGGTTGTACGGTCTGAGCGCCGGTCGGATCGAGCGCAGATAAGGCCTGGGCCGCTATTTCGCCATCAAAAAATCTGGCGGCGCGCTCAATTCGCGGCAAAGAAGCGGCATTTCGGGGCGCTTCATTCGGCGGAAATTAAGGATTTCGCGGCGCCGTGCATCAGGCGTCGATTTCGGCGACAAAACGCTTACAAAATCAGCGTGTTAATTGACGGCGCCGCGCCACCGTCGGCCGCCACATTTCGTGTGTCAACGATGTATCAACGGTAGGCCACCCCCCCCACGGGCCGGCCGTCAAAGCCGCTCAGCGAGCACGGCTGTGGCGGCGCGCGGCATGCTACGGGCTGGTTGCGGGGATTTCGTCAACGGCCAGGGCCTGCTGCTGCCCGATCGCGGTGTTCGCGATTATCTGGTGCGAGCTTTACGGCAGCGGTGAAAGAGAGAATGGCTGCGCGCCGCTTTCCGCCGCCGTGGACCGTGGAAGAACAGCCTGCATGCTTCGTGGTGCGCGATCACAACGGCTTTGAGAAGGAGCCGGGAGGGCGATCCGCGGCCAAGCTGCTGACGCGTACGAGGCGCAGCGCATCGCGGCCAACTATGCGGGCTCTATCAAAAGTAGCCGTCAAGTCAGTGTGTCTGGCTCAAGAACGCGACGGCTTCCTTCATTCCAAAATGTTCCCCTGCGGGCACATTTTCTTAACTGTCAGTCATTTACGATAAAAAATTCCCGTTCGGGAACAGGTGCCAAATGGGCGAGTACGAAAACACAATCGACCGTAGAGCAGCGGAGACGGCGTTGGCATTGGGGTCATTGATCCGACGCCGACGAAAGGCACTGAAGATGCGTCAAGATGAACTTGCACTGGCGACCGGTGTTGGTCGCCGGTTTCTGATCGATCTGGAAGCTGGTAAGCCGACCTGCCAGCTTGGACGCAGTCTTCTAGTGGCTGATGCACTGGGGCTCAGGGTGACTGACTTTCTCGCCTCTGGGCACCCATCGCTAGAGGCTGCAACTGATCCGGAACTGCCCGACCTTGCCCAAGAGGTGGAGGAGCCGGATGGCCAGTCTACCCGTATACTTTGAGCAGCGGCTCGTCGGCACCATTCATGTTGATAGGGGTGGTCCGAGTTTCACCTATGCTCCTGGCTGGATCGGATTGAGAGGCGCGTTTCCGATCTCGATAACGATGCCTCTCAGATCGGAGCGCTTTGCTCCCGACACTTTCCTACCCTGGGCAGCAAACCTCCTGCCGGAAAGCGAGCAACTGCGAACTCTCGGGCAATTTCTTGATGGCGCGGAGCGACGTTGTCGCATACTGGTGAGCACATAGCCGAAAGCTATCGCGTGACCACGCGCGTTCTCATCCTGTTCAGGGTTAAAGTCAAATCAGCAAATGACAGAACACATGCCAGTAACCTGGAACCATCGCGTGCTTCTGACCGAGGAGCAAGGCGAAAAATCCTATTGCATTCATGAGGTTCACTACGATGAGGACGGCTCCGTAATAGGTTGGACGCAGAACGCGATCGCGGTTTTCGTCCCATCATTTGCTGAATTGATTTTAATGTGAACGAGAGCGGAACGGCGCGGTGGGCCGGTTGGGAGTGCAATTATCGCCATAAAAGCGGTCCCCAACTCATACAAGGGAACAGGTGCGGACATTTCGATGTTGTCCGCAAGTCGCATACTGGTGAGCACATAGCCGAAAGCTAAGGACGTGAGCCGCGCGTTCGTTAAGGAAGTTGAGTACAAGATTAACGACCTGCCGGATCGACCGGTCTCGACGCATCCCAATTGCGTAACGGCCGAAGGGCTTGCTGCGATCGAGCGGACACTTAGCCGTTTCGAAGCAGCAAACAAAGCCGCGATAGCTAAAAACAACCGGACAGCGATGGCGGCTACCCAGCGCGAACTTCGCTATTGGATTGCACGACGATCGACCGCAAAAGTCGTCGAACCGACGGCCGATAAAAGTAAAGTACAATTCGGGGCCACAGTAACCGTGCGGCGCGATGACGGCCGGTCGCAAACATTCCGCATCGTTGGTGAGGATGAAGCAGAACCTGTGGCTAAGTGTGACCGCGCATCCGAACGCCGAATGGATTGCCCGTCAACTGACTGAAGCCTGTGGCTGGAACGAGGCACCGCGATATCTCATCCGTGATCGAGACGGTGCGTACGGCGAAACCTTCATCAGGCGCCTTGAGGCAAGGGCATAACCGAGCTCTGCGCGGTCGCCTTGGCAAAATGGACACGCGGAGAGGTTGATTGGTTCGATCCGGCGGGACTGCCTTGATCACGTGGTTGTCTTCGGTGAACGGCATCTTCGCCATCTGCTCAATTCGTATCAAAGGTACTACAACGAGGTTCGCACGCACCTATCGCTGCAGAAGGATGCGCCTATCCCGCGTGCCGTCCGAAGCGCAGGCCGCATAGTTCCGGTGCCACTTTTAGGCGGACTACACCACCAATACGTTCGAGTTTGAGTTTCCGACAGGGACAGCACGTCTCATGGCAATATTGAGCTGATGCCGAAGAAACAGGTTCTCAACTTCAAGCCGGCGTCGCGACCTGAATAGATTAGCGACAAACGTCCCGAGCAGATGAAGGATCGCAAGCATCACTTCGAATGATGCGCTGATTCTGCCTCATGGCGCGAATTTGCCCGGATGGGGTTTTCGGGAATGACAGGTGTTCATGGCTTTCCATACCTTTCCCAATACCGACATTCCAGAATTGCCTCATCCCATAAGGCTAAACACTTGATGCACAGCCAATGGTTGTCATTAGGTGTACGTTGAACCTCATCTGCACCACCACACTCTTCGCATTTGGGCGTAGTATCATCAAAATGGCTCATCCACGTCCTCCTCATCTACATCCAAATCGGTTTGCTGGCGGTGGTCTTGGTGGTGGTCGACCCCAAGCTTAGCACACCGGGCACAGCGGCCGAACTCGTCGAGCAACATGCGCGTCGTGCCCGCATGCATGGCGTTGTGTCTAAAGAACCGGCCGATGGGGTTGAGCGCACGATCCGCCTCGTCGATACAATCCTCAATCTCGATCCGGTCGCGATCCTCGATCCGATCTTTGGTCATGGTCTAATTCCTGATCGGAGAATTTCGCCGTGCGTGACCTGGCCGGTCATCCAGTCAATCACGAGCCGCCGTCACACGCGCGAGTTTTGCGAACGGCAGCACACTATCGCCGCGTTGCGCAAGGCTTTTAAGTTTTGGTGTGATGCCGAGGCTGATGGCCTAATGCGGAGACCCGCCCCCCACGTGGACAGGCCGGGGGGTCTTTGCGCGCGCAACAGTGTGCCGGAAATATCTAGGACCAAAAAAACGGCTCCCAACTTTTCATTTATTGTTGCGGGGCAATCGGGCCCGTGCCGACGGGCGGGTAGCAGGGCGGCAAACTAAAACCCGCCAATCCTTTGGCCATCAAACACCAGATCAGAAAATTGATGTGGGAAGACTTGGTCAAGGAGACAGAGGTCATAGCAAGAGCTGAAGTAATTCGCCGATCATTGAGCGAAGAAACCCTTCACGGGCGGGAAATAAAAGCAGTGTCCGCGCCAAGTACAGACCATCAAAGCTTGATTTCACCTCCTCCCGCAGGCGCGCCGAACACCTTAGCCGCCAGGGCGTTTGGGTACTGATCTGTCGTCTGAACGATAGACTGGTAGATCAGCGCGGTCGTGTCTCAGTTTGAAATCGATGCTCTTGACCTGGGATTTGGCTCAGTCAAACCTTAGCCATGCGCTTGCTCCATCGCGCAGTAAACCTAATCGTAGCGCTGACACTGGTCGCCATAGGTGGCGGCGGAGTCGTCTACTTTTACTTCATTGACACGTCTTGGCCCCGGGGATGACGGTGGCGGCAGGCATAGTTGGCGCCGCCGGACTATTCCCTTTGGTGGGACGCGCGCGACAGTCGGAGGCGGATTGGCATGGCAAAATCAAGGAGACACGCGGTAACTGTTCTCCTCGCTGAGGAGCATCTGCGCAAGATGATTGATAATCATCTCCTCAAGGAGGAGGACATCGCTGATCGTGTCAAGGTCGCTCGCATCGTGCAAAAACTCTTGAACGGCGCTTTGGATTTGCCGGACAGGCCGTGGCACGATTGGGATGACTGGGTGAAGGGACTTGAATAACCGCTGCTTTGATATGCGATGCTTTTGTGGCTTCCTTGGAAGCCGCATGCGAGGTGCGCCGGACACGATTGGTGATATCGTGAACGTGTTGGAGGCATGGGAGGCGACAAAATGATAAAGGAAAACATGCTGTGAGTTGGACAATAGAGTTCAGTCGAGAAACCCCTAAGGACGGGAAATCAGGGATCTATGAGCCCGGTCATAGTGAAGCTGAGGCTGTTCGCCAAGCGAAAGAATATCTCGATATTGGTTTTGTTGTGAATGCAATGGGAAAAGACAGACCAGTCAATTCCGCACGATCAAGACCAGCTAAGCGCCCTATATCATGGGTTTGATGACTTAGCTTTAAAGCTGGCTGAAAAGCGGATGCCGCAAAATCGCGGGGAGGCGTACGAGGGCTACCCCGCTGGATACTCCGGCCACGGAGTTGGCCCGCCGCGGGGGCTTCAAGGGCGGTCGAGCTCGCGCCGCCGCATTGAGAGCGGCAAGGAGGCGGTGGAGCCAAAAGGGTGGCTCACAGGATTAATCCCCGAGCGAAGGCGGTCAGGCGGCTTTCGCAAATTGGCGTCCTCTCGAAATTGGCCTATACGACTGGTGGCCGATCGTACGCCGACGCGATTTGTATCGCCGTCTTTCCAGAGCAGTCGTGGAACCCAGGCCCTATCTTGCAGAACAGACAGAAATATATGTCGCGAATGCGCCATGACGATCATCGCTGCGTACAATGCAAGTTGTGATCAGAAGGCAGACGCGCCCAGGGATTTTAGTTAAAAGCGTACAGGCAAAAATTCGTGAGGACCAAAAGGACGAGGCCACCAACTGAGGCGGCCTACTCTGTAGTCGGCCTGGGAGACAGCCGCACGATAAAACGGTTTCCTTGCCATAGCTCGACATCGCGGTCGTCTACTGCCTGCTGTGCCTTTTGGATGGCTTTTTGATCGTTAACGCATTCAATTTCTTCGACGCTCAAAAAGTGGCCGTCGAGACCAATGGTGCAGACACGATAATGGGCCATAACAAACGCCGCTAAAAATAATTCAACCACATTTTGCGCGATTTCTGACGACTGTCGAGAAGGCAAACGCTCCTATGCCGGCAAGGACGGAAATCCGACAGCATCGAACGGCTTTGATTTGGAAAATCAAGCGCCATAATTCAGGTCCGGCTCCTGCGCCGCCTGAAGGTCTTGAGGATCAATGGCCACCATCTCAACCGAGGAAGCAGATTTGCCTGGTCCGAAGATCATCGTGGACACGCGGCGATAGACGGGAAATGACAATTCTTCTATGAGTTCTTCGTCCGTCACCACCCGATAGTTTCCAGCTGGCAATATTCGATCGACCCCCTTCAGCGTGAACGGTCGAGTGAAAGTCACTATCTTGCTGGTCGTTCGCATGGTCATCGCGTTGCGATCTCCTCGGATTGCGCAAGTTGCGTTGCGTTAGTCGACCGGGGCAGTTCCGATCGTGTTGATCACGCGCAAGGACTTGCCGGCGAATAATTTCAAGGAATTTGTCTCTTATGCCAAAGCTAACCAGACGCAAATGCAATTTGGCTCCGCGGGTGCCGGCTCGGCGACCCATCTCGGCTGCGTGCTCCTGAATTACCGCATCGGCGTCAACGCACGCATGTCCCTTATGGGGAACAGGCCCAGCGATGCAGGACTTACAAGGCGGTCGCATCGATTATCTGTGTGAGATCATTACAACAGCCAAGCCACAGATCGATGGTGGGACCGTCAAGGGATTGGCAATTCTCGACAGCAGTTCGCCAGCTTTGCCCAATCTGCCGACCGCGGCTGAGCAAGGCACCGATAACCTGATCGCCTATACCTGGAATGCGATCTTCCTGCCGAAAGGCGCACCAGAGCCAATCGTCAAAAAACTACATGATGTCGCACTGGAGGCGATGCACACGGCCTCGGTGCGTGATCGGCTCGAGGGCCTCGGCGCACAGATCATGTCTGACGATGAGGCGACGCCGCAATATCTTGGAAACTTCGTTAAGAGCGAAATCGATAAATGGGCGGCGCCGATAAAGGCCTCCGGCGTGAGCGTTGATAACCCGATCAAGGATCGGGCACGCGACCCGCGACGAGGCGCGGCGGATCGCTGCGAACATCGCCAAGCTGCCGGAGCTATTGCGGAAGACCTGAAACTAATAGGAACCGCCCATCTAGGATGGCCTAGCAAATTTTCCGCCTCTTACTGCTGGGAAACCGGCCTGGTAGTGCCGCGCATGAAAGCCTCCATTTCCTCCAGGGTAACGGTGCCATCGTGGTCGGTATCCATGGCTTTGAAGATGCGCTCGTGAGCTCGCCTGAAACTCCTGCAGTGTGAGTTTCCCGTCTCCGTCAGCATCCATCAGACTGAAAATTATTCGCATCATCATTGGACCAGCGATGTTGCGACTTCGACAGTAGTTTGTGCTGCCAGTGGCCCCGTCCCATCATTCCGCCGCCCATCATTCCCATCATTCCGCGGGTGATAACGGAAGAAGCCGTCCTCGTCGCCGTCTTCCGCTTTAGGCTGGGTGGTGGGACTTTGTTGGGTGCCGGGAGTTTGGGCACTGGGAGCTTGGGCACTCGCAGCAATAGCGCCACAGGCGAGAATAGCCGCAGTTGTCGTGAGTACGAACACATGCTTTCGCATTTCGACCTCCTTGAATGAGGATCACGCTCCGAAGACATGTGCATCCAACTCCACACGAGCAATATTGATCTTGGCCCGCCCAGTGTGGCTTCCCCACGTGTCGCCGGGGACGGAGCGGCCGTGCCATCCGCCTATGCGACGGCAATGTGCGACAGACATTCGCCTGTAGCGTAGGGTGTGGCTCGGCTAAAGTATTTCATTGACGAGCTCCCTTCCTTTAAATCATGGCTGAAAAGCGAACTCTGACGCGGACGATGGTATCGTCGATCTTTGCGGGAGGCTGAGTGACTTATCACAGCGCGCGGCTTTAAAGGCTCTCGTTCGAGAAAAATCGCAAATGTGATCCGCCTATACTGGCCGTATTCTTAAGGGCGGCAAGCCTGCTGACCTGCGGGTCCAGCACGCAAATAAAGTCGAGCTTTATATCAACATTGAATTGCAGCGTTGCGACGGAGGCCATGTAGAATTAAGCATGACGAATAAAGCCGATCACATTCTAACCGTGGTGCTGCCGAAAACTGCAGAAGCGCAGAAGGCGGAAAAGAAGATCACGGTGAAGGCTGGCTGACCTACTGCTACATCGACGGAATTCGACGTTCGTGAACTAACTTTCACGCCTCGCTTCCTGAACTACGCACCCACGACTGCAAACCTAATGGCAGGGTGACAGCGACGGAAACCGAGGAACCAAGAGAACGGCGCGACTGTCCCCTTCTCGAGTTGCGCTGTTTCTTGGGCTGTCTCAGATGACGGAGCTGGTCAGTTTGTGGGTGAATGAAATTCATTATGGACTGGAAGCCAATAGATACCGCTCCGTTCGACCGCGATGTGGAACTCGCCGTTATCAACGGCAACGGCAAACACGCTCTCGATATTTCCTTGCCGACGTACTATCGGCGGCTGGGTGAACGCCGAAACCAAGAAACAGCTTTACTTCGTCTTGCCCACACACTGGCGAGTTTGGGTCGCCTAGCGCATGAACTAGCGTCGTCGCAAAAGCTCCGGCAGCTCCGCGATATGCTGTTCTCGCCCACAATCGGCGCCGCCATCGCCGCGCGCTCATAGTTTG
>CAWFJS010000013.1:0-313794 GCA_963816295.1 uncultured Alphaproteobacteria bacterium
TGAATTTAAATTGGATCGCCCGCGTCTTTTTGCTTTTGTTGCTCTTCGGCAAGTAGATCGAAAATTGTTTGTTGGGCCAATTCCTCGGTCACGCGTTCAAGGAGACGACGGTAGCGCGCAACGTTCTGAGTTCGGATGAACTGATCCATGTTGGCTCTCCGTTCACGAGAGCCCCCTTGTTTATATTGTGCGTCCGCCTGACAAGGCAGTCTGAGCAATTTTGATCACTTTAAAACTAAAACACTCCCGAATGCTTTTCTTCAAACGGAAAGAAAATCTCCCAACCGCTGGGGCAGGGTCGAGGGATCGGGCGAAGTAATAGTTCTGGGAGAAAGTCGACCGAGAATCCTTCAGGGCGCGCCATCCCTTTTGGGTTCGATTTGCTTATGTCATTGCGACCGAAGTACCCAAAAAGTACCCTCATACACGGTAATCAGATCCCGTCATTTCGCGAGCGCGAGGCATGCTGCCGCTCTAGCAGTCCGCGCAGCACTCGCCTCGCCAAGCCTCACGTCCTTCTTTGACGAGCAACCAAACGATCGCAAGAGAACCGACGCTGTCGATCCACCAAACGCCAGACGCCGCCTGCGCACTGAGACTTACAACAGCGACCACGGACAGCCACCCACATGTGACGGATTCCATGGCATCCGCCCTCAACGCTCGGCTGCTTAGTTGATTGGCAAGCTTGATCTTTTCGTGAGCGAGATACCGCATGACCGGAATCGCCAAGAGCGTGACGATGAACCCCGGCAACGAAAACTCTTCAGTGTGCCGCGCCCAGAGATTCCAACCTGCGGCTACTACAACATAAGCTGCAAGCGCAATCAGCAACGCCCCTCCGATTCGGCTGGCAATCCATTCCACGCTCTCCGAGAAGGCCTGTCCGTGACGAAGCTCCACTGCCAGACGCCACATAAGCACACCGGCCGAAATCAACTCAACAACGCTGTCCAGCCCGAATGCGATCAGTACAAGACTGCCCGACGCAACGCCCGCAGCCGTTGCCACGACAGCCTCGATGACCATCCAGCCGATCGTGAGCCATTCAAGGCGGAATGCTTCCCGGATAAGTGGCCTGCGATCGACCGCCGGCTTTGTTGGCAAAATCAAAGGGGGCGGGACGCAACATGCGTCCTCGCAAGGCTCCCCGAGATTCTCCATACGCATCATGGAATCATCTTGCCCGGGTTGCTCAGGGTCCAACAACGCGCCGATGCCCTAGAAATCCCGCATTTTCTCCGGAGACACCAATCGGAACGAGCTCATTGATCCGCCAATTCTCGAACCGCGCATCCTTCCAAAACTTCAATCAAATTCTGATGGTCTGTGGGACACCGTACATCTGACTACCAAGGTGCCGCTCAAGCAACAGAGATTGGTCTAAACCTCAGGTTTGCGAACGCAAAAACCGAGCGAACGCTTTCAGCGTGGTTTCCGATACGTGATGCTCAATTCCTTCGGCGTCAGCTTCAGCAGCTTCAACGGGTACACCCATTGCGAGAAGTACATCCACGACGAGCCTATGGCGAGTTCGTACGCGCGCCGCCAGTTCCTCTCCGTTTTCCGTCAGAAAAACACCGCGATAGGGGCGAGCCGTTGCCAACCTTTCCCGCTTCAGCCGAGAGATGGTCTTAATCGCGGTGGCATGGGAAACGCCAAGGCGGCGCGCAATATCTGTAGGACGCGCCTCGCCCGCGCTGGCCAGCAGGTCAGCGATAAGTTCAACATAGTCCTCCAGCAAAGCTGTCGATTGGGCCGAACGAGCCTTGCCGAAGCGGCGCGCCTGGGTCAGCTCCGCGGGAAGCTTCGACAGCCGTTCAACTTGATTTCCCATCGCTCTCCCGGACATCGCGCCTCCTCCGATCGTGTCCATTTACATCACCCAGTTTGACCATGCGCTGAGCGCAAGCGCATTTCAACGACTTGATCAAGGTAGTGCTGTCTATACATTTTATTCCATATATTGACAATTTATGCTTCATATGCGTTTCGTAGCCTTAGCTACGTGTTGATATAGATGTTGGATACACAGAGACCGCGACGTACCGATTTAAAGACCCGACCGGGGTCGCTCACGAAGCGAAGCGTCGTAGCGGCACGCGGAATATTGACCGGCGAGCGCCGAAGGCCCAGTGCGTATCTAGCTTTCGCCGGTCCCGCAGTGGTTGTCTCCATCGCCTACATAGATCCCGGAAACTTCGCGACAAATATTCAGGCGGGTGCGAAGTACGGCTACGGGCTGCTTTGGGTCGTACTGCTGGCCAACTTGATTGCGATGTTATTCCAGGCTCTGTCGGCCAAGCTTGGTATCGTCACCGGCCGAAACTTGGCAGAGATGTGCCGTGACCAGTTTCCACGACCGGTCGTCTGGGCGATGTGGAGCGTCAGCGAGGTCGCTGCCATGGCGACCGATCTCGCTGAGTTCCTCGGCGGTGCCATCGGACTCTCGCTACTATTCAGCATGCCCCTCTTTGCTGGCATGGTCGTCACGGGCATCGTGACCTACGGCATCTTGATGTTCGAACGCTCTGGGTTCCGGGCGCCAGAGCTAATCATTGGCAGCATGGTTGGTATTATTGCGTTTTGCTACCTTATCGAGATGTTCATAGCTCCGGTCGATTGGAGCTCAGCAGCATTACATACTGTTCTGCCGCAGATAGCTGATGCCGGGGCTTTATTGCTTGCCGTCGGAATCATCGGTGCGACTGTAATGCCGCACGCCGTTTATCTGCATTCCGGCCTGACCCAGGCCCGCACGCCGGTCCGCAACGCAGACGAGCGGCGAATGGTGCTGCGCTTCTCAAATCAGGAGGTCATCATCGCACTCACTATCGCCGGCATGGTCAATATGGCGATGGTGATGATGGCGTCGGGCGCCTTCCACGCGGGACACAGCGATGTCGCAGAGATTGAAACGGCCTATCACACGTTGACGCCGTTGCTCGGCGTCGGGGCCGCGGGCGTGTTCTTGCTCTCCCTAATCGCATCGGGGATATCGAGTTCGACGGTTGGAACAATGGCCGGCCAACTGATCATGCAAGGCTTCGTCGGGTTCCGAATTCCGATCTGGGTTCGACGGCTTGTAACAATGGTGCCGGCCTTCGTCGTTGTCGGTCTGGGTGCGAACGCGACAAGCGCGCTTGTCATCAGTCAGGTCGTGCTCAGTATCGCTCTGCCACTTCCTATGATCGCTCTACTCATTTTCACCCGACGATCAGACATCATGGGTCAGTTCACCAACGGCTGGCTGACCAATATTGCAGCGATAGTCGGAACCGCGGTGGTCTTAGGCCTCAATGTTTTCCTGATCCTGCAGACATTCGGCGTGCCAATTCCCGGCTTGTCTGATGGGGGCTAACGGCGTTTCGCACGTAGCAGGAGGAATTTAGTAGCGGCACTCGTCCTTACGCTATTTGCAAATGTTGGGGCATGTCAGTGAATAGTCGGGGTGTGGCGTTTGAAACAGAAAGACCCTCAGTAGTTTAGATCGCGCTAAACTGCCTCGGCACATTTGCGAGTAGCCACGCCTCAACGATGTTGTTAGGCACTGGGGGTTGAGTCGTCAGTGTTTGTCCATCTGCATCATACCGCCGCCGGGACCTTGCATCTTCATGCCACCACCAGCCGCCGCGCCGGGTGCAGGCGCACCGATAGCCGCGACTGGATATTCCACATCGACCGTTCCGGCATGGACGAATTTCAGCGTCGCCTTGACTGTCTGGCCTTTTTCGAGCGGATGCTTGAGGGCAACTAACATGACATGGAAGCCCGACGGCTGAAGTGTGACGGTTTCGCCCGGCTTGATTTCGAGGCCACCCTCGACCGGACGCATCTTCATCACGCCGCCTTCCATGGTCATGCTGTGAATCTGGCATTGTCCACTCGCATCGCTCGATACGCAATTGACCCTATCCGACGCGGAGCCCTTATTCGTGATCGTCATATAGGCGGCGCCCGACGTTGCGCCTTTCGGTGTGGCGCGGGCCCATGGCTGGGCGATGTGGATCGAGCCGACGTCGTAGTCGGCAGCCTGCGTGGCAGATGCCGCCAGTTGTGCCAACGTGAGCACAAACGGGGCCAAAACGATTTGTGAGATATTTTTGCTCAGCGCCTTTGTCATGGGAATGTTCCTCGTTTTTGGATCGGACTCTAAATGCCAGGCCCGTTGTGAGCGAGCCAGTCAATGCCGCCGACGCGGAAGGTGAAACTTCCTTCCGTCTTATGGGTATCGAACCGAGAGTGCCTGCCAGCGCACCCGGCATAGTGATATTATGATGACATACAGTTACTGGCAGTTATTGGAGGAAATTTTATGCTGAACTCGGCGCGGTTTGCTTCTGCTCGCTGGATCTGTCGGCTTGCTTATCGAAACGCCGGCGCTGGGTCAGGATCGGATGAACGTTGTCGCGACGTTCTCGATTTTAGGCGACCTCGTGAAAAATGTCGGTGGCGACCGGGTTGAGGTTTCGACACTAGTCGGCCCCAACGGCGACGTTCACGTCTATTTGCCAACGCCCGGTGACGCCAGAAAGCTCGCCGCCGCGAAGGTTGTGTTCGTCAATGGGCTCGGGCTCGAAGGCTGGGTAACGCGGCTGATCAGTGCGTCTAGCACCAAAGCTTCAATCGTGATTGCCAGCGAGGGTATAAAGCCTCGCAAAATGAAAGACGAACACGACACCGGCGATGTGCCCGATGCACATGCCTGGCAGTCGGTCGCCAACGCCAAGATCTACGTTGCCAATATCCGCGACGGCCTTATCGCCCTCGACCCGGCGGGCAAAGCGAGCTACGACGCCAATGCCACAGCCTATCTCGGTAAGCTCGACGAACTGGAGAAACAAGTCGCGGTGGCCATTGCCAAAATCCCCGTCGACCGCCGCAAGATTATCACCGCCCACGATGCGTTCGGTTATTTTAGCGATGCCTATGGCATGACATTCATCGCGCCGGAGGGCGTTTCGACCGATGCTGAGCCTTCAGCAAAGGACTTGGCCAAGATCATTACTCAAATCAAAATGCAGAAGATTCCTGCAGTCTTCATGGAGAACATCACCGACCCGCGGCTGATGGAGGAAATCGCCCGTGAGACCGGCGCCACGATCGGCGGCACGCTCTATTCCGATGCGTTATCCGATCCAAGCGGGCCGGCGGGCACCTATATCGAGATGATGCGCCACAACGGTTCCGAGTTCAGCAAGGCGCTAACCGACTGATTATCAGCCAACCGACTTACGGATTTGCCTACGCAAGATGGGCACAGTCGGCGGCCCGGGATTTCAATTGTTGTTTCCGCTGCCCAACGATCGAGGCCCCAACGGCTGTAGCACCCCGCCGGTGCTGCCTTGGAAGGGGTTGGAGGGGCGCTGCACGCCGAACTGCACCGTCGGTCCGCTTTGGCCGGACGACGACCCGCCGCTGCCGAAGTTCTGGATGATCTGATCGTCCGGATCACCAAATTTCACACTGCTGTCCGAATTGGTCCCGCTTCCAGAGTTGATGGAGAACGCTCGCGCGGGTGGCCCAGTTAGCAACGCCGTTGCGAAAACCAGTGCCACCGCCGCAATGCGAACATGTGTCGAACGAAGCGTCATGATCCCCCCTCACTGCCATCGGCTAAGTCGAAGAGTGTAGGCTATGGGTGCACGGCAGCCAGAGTCATTACCGGGACATTACAGATTGCTCATGTTGGCCTCTATTCGGCACTATGAGCGGTAATTGCCACAAGAAGGAATTTGCCATCAAAAAAGCGACGCAATTGGGCTACATTTTTTGTCAGGGTTTCGTCTGCATTTCGGCATGGTTTATCGACCGGAGCGAAATGAGGCAGGCGCGGCGCGGGGGCGATTTCAGCGAATGAATTGGTTTCGCTCGAAGATGCGATCAGGTGCGCGGCTGGCGCTGTTTGCGCTCGCAGTGCAGATGGTCGTTTCGTTCGGCCATATGCATGGAGACGATCTCGGACTGCCGCCGCTGGCAACATCCGACCAGACACAAATCGAATCCGCAACGACGGGCGCGCCGGGGCATCCGGTCAATCAGGATCATCATCCCGCATCGGATGATTACTGCCCGGTCTGTGCGAGCATAGCGCTGGTCGCGACAGCGACGCCGTCACTGCCGCCGGTGCTCATGGTGCCGGCACCGATCCGCCGCGTTTGGCCGGCGGAACGGCCGGTACAGGTTTTCTCGATACAAGTCGCGCTTTCATTTCAAGCGCGCGCTCCACCACTCGCTTAGCTCCATCGCTATTGCTTCGGTCGCCGGCCCGCATCGGGGCGTGCCGGCCAAAAATCGCCGTGGCCTCTTTCATTCAAGGTCCGGCAATCCGCCTTATTGGAAATCGGGGATCATCGATGACTGGTGCGCGACTCTGGCTGAGGGCGTCGGTACTGACACGCCTCGCCCTTTTCATCGTTGCCTGCTCCGGCGTAATCGCGACTAAGGCACAGGCGCATCCGCATGTCTGGGCGACGATTAGAACCGAGCTGCTCTATGCCCCCGATGGTTCGGTAACTGGCGTGCGCCACGTCTGGACCTTCGATGACGGTTACTCGGCTTTCGCCACCATGGGCATTGCGGCCAAGACCAAAGGCCAATTCACGCGCGAGGAACTGCAGCCGCTCGCTCAGGTCAATGTGGAATCGCTCAAGGACTACGACTACTTCACTTACGCCAAGTTCAACGGCAAGAGGCAGCAGGATGTGTTCAACGAACCGGTCGATTACTGGCTCGACTACGAACCCCAGGCGGGGGAGTTGACGCTGCACTTTACGCTGCCCTTCAAGAAGCCGGTGACGGCGAAGCTCCTCACCATCGAAGTCTACGATCCGGAATTCTTCGTCGATTTCGGATTCGCAGAAGATGATCCGGTCAAGCTGGTAGGGGCGCCGGCGCAATGCACGGTTTCGACCGAGAAGCCCTATGATGGGAATTTTCTGATCTCGCAGAATCTCAATCGTTCGTTCATCCCGTCTGAAGCGAATATCGGCATGGGCATGGACTTCGCCAACAAAATCTCGGTGAAATGCCCATGACATCCGAGGGGCGCTGTCTACATCCGGCTTCGCTGGCAACCTTGATTGTTGCTCTCACACTCACTATCGGCGTCCATTCCGCATGGGCGCAATTCGGTCCGTTTGGCGGCCCGCGACCGCCCATGGTTGGCGGCATTGTCGGCTGGGTATTCGTCAAACAAGCCATGTTTTACCGCGCACTGGCCGGCATGATCCGACTTGCCAAGAGCGATGGTTCTGCGCTCTGGGGCTTGATGGGAATCTCTTTTGTCTACGGCATTTTCCACGCTGCCGGACCTGGGCACGGCAAGGCAGTCATCTCGTCCTATCTCCTCGCCAACGAGGAGACCTGGCGCCGCGGCATTACGCTCTCATTCGCCTCGGCGGTGATGCAATCGTTGACGGCGGTAACGATCGTCGGCGTCGCCGCCGTACTACTCGGCGCCACCGCCAAATTCATGGGCGACACGGTGCGCGTGATCGAAATCGTCAGCTACGGGCTGATCGTGCTCGTCGGCGCGCGCCTTTTATGGGTCAAGGGCCTGGGCTTTGTGCGCGCCTGGCGTGACCTCAAAACTGTGCCGGAAAAAGCGAGTCTTTGCGGCTGCACCGATCAGCGACAAAGGCTCGCATCCAACAAGCCGCCTGATCAAGTCTATCGCTGTGACCAAGCCGATGCCGACGCGCGCACACACCACGCGGCCGCCTGCGAACATCAAGACCACAACCATGACGAAGAGCCCGACCTGTTTCCGTGGGGACATGCCCATGGGCCCGAACCGCAAGAACTTGCCGGGCCAGGCGGCTGGCGCCGCGGCTGGTCGGCGGTTCTGGCCGTGGGCCTGCGTCCCTGCTCCGGCGCGATCATCGTGCTCGTCTTCGCGCTCGCCCGAGGCCTGTTCTGGGCAGGAGTGGCGTCGACCGTTGTAATGGGTCTCGGCACCGCGATTACAGTTGCGACCATCGCCACGCTCGCTGTCGGCGCCAAGGCGATAGCCAAGCGCTTTATCCACGAACGCGGGGGCTATGGCATCGTGATGCTGCGCGCCATCGAGACCGGGGCCGCCGCGCTGGTTCTCATCTTCGGGGTGCTTCTGCTTGCGGGCTATATGGCAAGCGAGCGATTGGCTGGCTTCTAAAACTTGCTGTCACAGCACCGCCGCAGGGGTGTTGCACCGCTGCCGCACTTGTTGGCTCCGTGCAAGCGGTGGCACCGGCCCCCCTTGCCTGATGTTACATCGTAACACTACCATGCGATTGGGTACGGGTGATGGGTTGGGTTGATCGCCATAAGCGGCACGGGGCGGTGCTGGCGCTGATCGCGCTGGCGTTGCAGATCGTGCTCGCTTTCGATCACGTGCACCTGCATGGTGTGGCGCAAAACGCGCCAGCTGCGATCACTCACTCCGTCGGTCTCGCTGACAAAAACTCTCAGACGCCGGCGCCAATTCGCGGCGACAACGATGATTATTGCCCGGTCTGCGCCTCGATCTTTTTGGCATCGAGCGCCTTCGCGCCGGCCCCGCCGCAATTGCCGCTGCCCGCGATATTCCAGCGGGTCGAGCATTCCTTCGATGCCGCACGGCCGCTCGCCGAGTCGCTGCGGCTCGCTTTCCGATCGCGCGCTCCGCCCGTGGCCTGAAGCTGCGGTCCTGCTGGTTTTCTTTGTTGTGGCGCGTTCCATTCTTTGCGCCAGACAACAGTTCAAAGCAACGCGGCGCGTTTTCCTACGTTAAACGTCCCGCGATTTGTTGCGATAGCAAGGCCGCTGTGTGTCCGGGCGTTCCAAAAAACATTGCTTGGTAGATTACGATGTTGCTCGAAGTTTATCGCTGCCGTCGTCGCGCGGCCATGCTGGGCGGCACAGTCCTGCTGGCGCTACTTAACGCTTTGCCGCCTGCAAGCGCTCAAGATCAGCCTCCGACAAATCCACCAGCGCAGACGCAAACGCCTCAAGAGTCGACGCCGCCTTCTCCGTCTCCCCCGGCTCCGTCGGTCCAGACACCATCAACACCTGCACCGACGCCCTCATCGCAAACAAGCGGTCGTGGAACACCATTACCTCAAATCAACATACGCGCAGCCAGAAGAGCTGCGCCAGCGCGCCGTCGCGCGGCGTCCCGCGCCAGCGACAATAGCCCCGACCACCGTGCCGCCAGTCTCGCCGGCCGAAATCGTGGCGCAGAGAAACAGCAGTTTCGATCAAGCGCGCAGCAATCTCTACACCACGGTCGGAACGACCTCGGACACGGTGAGCCACGAAACCATCGAGGCGCTGCCGCAAGGCGCCAATGCGCCGGTCGAGAAGGTGCTGTTGCAGGCGCCCGGTGTATCGCAGGATTCCGCGGCCAGCGGCCTCATTCACGTGCGTAACGATCACGCCAATGTGCAATTCCGCATCAACGGCGTGATGCTGCCCGATGGCGTCACCGGTTTCGGCAGTATCTTCGATACCAATTTCATCGGCAGCGCTTCGCTGGTCGTCGGCGCGCTACCGGCCGAATTCGGATTACGCACCGTCGGTCTCGTCGACCTCACCACGCGCCAGGACATTTTCAATAATTCCGGCAGCATCAATTATTACTTCGGCAGCCGCGAGACCATTCAGCCGAGCTTCGAATATGGCGGCACGTTTGGCGCCAATTGCCCAAGCGCAAATTCAGCAGTGCCGACCAAAGCGCCGGCATCGGCATCGGCGACGTGTTTCGGCGGCGTGCAATATTATTTCACCGGCAGTTATCTTCAGACCAATGAGGGCATCGAAAACTCGACGCCATTTCTCAATCCGGTCCATGACTTCTCGCAGCAGGAAAGGGGCTTTGCCTATCTGTCGACCTTTCTCGACCCTTATACGCGCTTAAGCCTGATCGCCGGCAGCTTTACCGCCAGTTTTCAGATTCCGAACGTTTTCAACGCGCCGCTCTTCCCAGGGATTGCGACCCCGGTGTTCGGATTTAGCAATTTCGATTCCTCCAAGCTCAACGAGCGGCAGAATGAGCAATCCCAATATGGCGTGCTGGCGCTGCAACGTTCGGTCAACGGCTTCGACGGGCAAATCTCGTATTTCACGCGCTACAACAACCTGCATTTCATTCCAGACCCAGCCGGCGACCTCCTTCTCAACGGCATTGCCTCGGACATCAGCCGGCAATCCTATACCAACGGCTTCCAAGGCGATGCGGCCTACGCGATCACGCCGGCGCATACGCTGCGCGCCGGTTTTACTGTGAGCGCCGAGCAAATTTGGGTCGACAATACCTCGCTCGTTCAGTCAACCGCGCCGCCGCCGCCTGTGGGCACGATTTTTCCCGTCACCGATGACGTCGCCAAGCTTGGCTGGCTCGCCGGCATCTACGCGCAGGACGAGTGGAAAATCACCGACAAGCTGACGATGAATGCCGGGCTGCGCTTCGACCAGATGTGGCAGTTTGTCGATGCCAATCAGCTAAGCCCCCGCCTTAGCTTTACTTACAAGCCGTTCGAGGGCACCACTTTTCATGCCGGCTATGCGCGTTATTTCACGCCGCCGGTGCTGGTCGAAGCGGCGCCGGCCAATATCGCGCTGTTCAACAACACGACAGGGCAGTCACCGAATACCGGAACAAGTCCGGTACTGCCCGAGCGCTCGCATTATTTCGACGCCGGCATCAATCAGAAAATTGTTTTCGGTTGTACGACGTCGGGGCTCAAGGACTGCACCACGCTCGATCTCGGCCTTGACGCTTACTACAAGATCGCAAGGGACTTGATCGACAACGGGCAATTCGGCCAGGCGCTCGTGCTCAGCGCCTTCAATTACGCCCAGGGCGTCGCTCAGGGCGTTGAGTTCTCAGCAAAATTCCATAGCGGCAATTTCCAGGCCTACGCCAACCTGGCGGTCGGTCAGGAGAAAGCGACGCAGCCGGTGTCGAACCAGTTCTTGTTCGATAACACGACGCCGCTTGCGGACCTCGGCGGCTTGACCCGGTTCCAGTACCTATCCACTCACTGGATCTACACCGACCATAACCAGTACGTGACCGGCTCGGCGGGCCTTGCCTATAAGTGGAATGGCACAACCTTCTCGACCGATATGATCTATGGCTCGGGGCTGCGCACCGGCGACGCCAATATCGATGCGTTAGCGCCGTATGCCCAGTTCAATGTTGGCCTAGCGCGCGATTTTGCGATGCCGGATGGTCAACCGGTGACCGTGCGCTTTGACGTCGTGAATGTCTTTGACACGATCTATCAGATCAGAAACGGCACCGGCATCGGTGTGTTCGCTCCGCAATATGGTCCGCGGCGCGGCTACTTCATCGGTATCAAAAAGAAAATATGCGCGGACCCAAGCGATTGCCGCAATATCGCGCGAGATGACCGGCGAGACTATGCGAGCGGCTTCAAGTGGCCGACCGCTCCTGTCTCGGACCGTTACAATTGGAGCGGCTTTTATATCGGGCTCAATGCCGGCGGTGCTTTCGGCATGAATACCGTCACGGCATCCGCTGGCGGCGGCAGCGCATCGGTCAAGGAACCCGGCTTCCTCGGCGGAGCGCAGGTCGGAGCGAACTATCAGACCGGGCCCATGGTTTGGGGCTTTGAGGCTGACTACGACGCCTCAACCCAAAACAAATCGCTGCCTGCGGGTGTGTTGACGGGCAGCACAACTCAAACGCCCTGGTTCGCGACTTTGCGCGGCCGTGTCGGAATGGCCTTTGATCGCACGCTGGTCTACGGAACGGCGGGCGGCGCCGCCGGCGAATTACGGTCAATTGTCAACATCCCGGCTGGCACCACCAACACGACAGTGACCTATGGCAGCTGGATCGCTGGCGCAGGCATTGAGTACGGCATAACCGATAATCTCAGCGCACGCGTTGAATATCTCTATCTTGATAAAGGCCATATCGCGACGGGCTTCATCGGCCCTCCGGCCACGACGATTACCAGCCGGGTGCAAGATAACCTCGTGCGGGCCGGGCTGAACTATCGCTTCCCAGTCGCGCGGTAACCCCAGCGGCCGATTAGAGAAGCGACCAAATCGCGGACATCACATTATGTCGGCGACGGGCCAGGAGCCGACATCGCGCTCCCTGCCGCTCGCACCAGCCAGCGCACGTTGGGACGCGACCGTGTGCCGAATCCCGGCCAATCGATTGCGACGACGCGAAATTGTGACGCCAACCGCTCCATGAGAGGATGCATTTCGCCGCGCGTTGAGATGGAACTCAGAGCGGGTAGCAGCAAAACCAGGGCACCATCCCCGGCCTCATCGAGGCCGAGCACCAAACGCTGCCCTTGCCATGACCACTGAAAGTCTCGGGTGGTGATCAATGTTCTTCCGTATCGTTCCTCGTTGCGCAACTTCGATGATAGGACTTTCAGCACCAGCCGATAATGCACATAGGCTGCTCGCCGAAGGCGCAACTTCCGCTCCGGGTAAAAAGGCGACATGTGCGCACGTTAGCTTCGCGTCTGCTTCGAAAGCGAACTCTGCATGGCAATCGCTGCATGTCTGCCTCGGGCCAACGCGCCCCTTCTCCCCGCTCCAAGCCTCCTACCGACTCTTTGGTTTTCCACGTTACCGTGATTCAATTTCGACGGTCACATGCGACACCGAGCGAAATCGGCTAAGCATCTGTCGATAATAGTCCGGGCCCCTTTGCTTGGCGGTCGAGACCGACACAATCGCGCCTAAATGGCCGGGGCCAAGGCGCCAGAGATGCAGATCCGTTAGGCGATCGCCATCGGCCTCGATCGCATCGCGCATGCGCTCTGCCATGGCGCGGTCGGGGTTCATGTCCAGGAGGATCGCGCCGGTATCGCGGACCAAGCCGTAAGACCAGCTTGCGATGACGGTAGCGCCGGCAATGCCCGCGAGCGGGTCCATCCAGAGCCAGCCAAAGCCGCGGGCGAGCAACAAGCCGGTGATCACAAACACGGACACTGCCGCGTCGGCCATGACGTGGATAATTGCAGCGCGCATGTTGTTATCGCGGTGCGCCGATACGTGCGCGTGCACGTGCTCTGCGAAGACGACGGAATAATCCTGCTGGCCCATCCGCACATGTGCGGTGAACGCGTGCGGCTCAGGAATCTCCTCGACCGATTCCAGATAGCCACCGCGATTTGACATGGCAAAGACCTGCCGCGCTCCGTCGGCACGCACAGTCTCAATCGCGGCAACCCCCACCGGCGTACCGGAGCCGTCCTCGAAGGTGAGACGGAAGCGGGGCGGCACTCCGTCCTCGAATACTTCAAGGACGACCACGCCGAAAGGGGTTGAAATGCGGTGTGCCTGATCGTGGTCATGTCCCTCATGGGCGTGACGGTGGCTGTGGCCGTGATGATGCTCGCCGCCGCTCAGGAGCCAGGCACTTGCAATGTTTACAACCAAGCCGAGACAGGCAATCGGGATCGCCTCGGCAAAATGGATTGTGACGGGTGCAAAGAGGCGGCTGACGGATTCGTAGGCAATGAGCAATGCGATCATCGCCAGCACAATGGCGCTGGTAAAGCCGGCAAGATCGCCGAACTTGCCGGTGCCAAACGTGAAGTTCGGATCACCGGCGCGCTTGCGGGCATAAGTGTAGGCAAGTGCCGCGAGCAGGAGCGCGCCAGCATGCGTGCTCATATGCAAGCCATCGGCAACCAGTGCGATTGAGCCAAACAATAGCCCGCCGACAATCTCCGCGACCATCATGAAGCCGCAGAGCCAGATCACCAGCCACGTGCGCCGTTCGTTCTTCTCATGGCCCTCGCCGAGGAAAGTGTGGTTGTGGGTGGCCGAATCGATGTCTGTCATGCCGAATCGCGCTCACTTCAGATAGGCCTGCACCGCCTCGATCAGCTCCTCGGCGCCGCGCACCCGCTCGGTGCCTTTTATCGGATCGACGACGTGGAGCCGGATATGGTCCTCAATCACTTCAGTCATGAGACTGCTCATGGCGCCCCGCGCGGCGACGATCAGATGCAGCACAGTGGAGCAGCCTTTCTCCTCCTCAAGCGCGCGCTCGACCGCCTCGATCTGGCCGCGTACGCGCTTGACCCGGTTAAGCAGCTTTTCCTTCTCGCTCTTCGTGTGCGACACGGTTGACACCTCGGGGTTCCATGGGGTAGGGGGTACGGTATAAGGGCTGGCGATTGGGATGTCGAGTCCCAGGCGAGCCTCACTACTCTGAACAGAAAGCAAATGGGCAGTACCACCTTTGGTGATGCCGGCCAGGTGAAATGGACCAGGCTGGTGACGCCGCAAGACATCGAGAACGATCGCGGTCACAGCGGCCGCGTTAGGGTAAGCGATCCCGTCTAGCGGATCGCTTACCTCGACGCTCACCGACTGCCGCGATGCGCGGAAATGGAGGTGAGCGATGTTCGCAAAACTCGCACGATTCCAGAGCTTGGGCCGTCGGCATTCAACGCCGTCGAGGGCCACGCATTGCAACGATAATCATCCCAGCCGTCGGTTGACCACCGTTGCGCCGCGGGCGCCGCGGCGAAGGCTCGTCTGCGCCTGGCAGCAGGTACCGGCGACGGGCCGGCTCGAATGCAGTTGGTCGTTAGAGGCAGCAGCGTGCGATGAGCCATTATGTCGTCACGCAATGCCAAAGCGGCGCGGGCGGACGCCTTGCCGCCTTCTTACGCGCCGCATGGGCCATCATCGATCGCCGCTATCACAAATTTGCAATAGCCTCCTGTGACACTTCCCTCAGTGCCGGCAGGCCGCAACGCACGCGCGACGGGACTTAACGCAACTCCAACGCAAGATGCCGTGCCATGAATAAAGAACTCACAAGCCGGCCGGTACCCTCAAGCGCCAGCAAGCGATCTGCCTCGCCACTGCCCGAGCTATGCACCTGTACGCCCGAGGAAGGGCTTGCGCGCCTCGACGCTATTCGAAGCGGCCTGACGAGCGAACAGGCTGAGGCACGGCTGGAGCAATATGGCCCCAATGAGGTGACGCACGAGAAGCCGCCGACTTGGTACCAGCAGCTTTTCCATGCGTTCCTGACACCGTTTAACGGTGTGCTGTTTGCTGTCAGCGTGGTTTCGCTGTTTTCCGATGTGATCTTTGCAGCGCCCGACGATCGCTCGTTCCGAACGATCATTGTTCTGATGACCATGGTGTTGCTCAGCACGTTGCTTCGCTTCTGGCAGGAATTCCGTTCCAATAAGGCGGCGGAAGAATTGAAGGCGATGGTGACCTCGACCGCCGCTGTGCTGCGCGCTGGCATGGATCGGCCACAAGAGATGCCGATATCCACCCTCGTTCCGGGTGACATCGTTTATCTGTCAGCCGGCGATATGGTGCCAGCCGACGTGCGGCTCCTCGCGGCAAAAGACCTGTTCGTCAGCCAGGCGATGTTGACCGGAGAATTGCTCCCGCTCGAAAAATATGCCGTGCCGCCGACCAAGGCGGCCAAGCCAGTTGATGCAACCCGGAACGTCTTGGAGCAGGAAACAGTCTGCTTCATGGGCACCAACGTTGTGAGCGGCACGGCGGTCGCCGTTGTCGCCGCTACTGGCGACGACACTTATTTCGGCGCGATGGCAAGAGACATAGTTGGCGCTCGGCCCCCCACCAGTTTCGACAAAGGCATCAGCAAAGTCAGTTGGATGCTGATCCGTTTTCTGATGGTGATGACACCACTAGTACTTCTCATCAATGGCATCAGCAAAGGTGACTGGCTGGAGTCGCTACTGTTTGCAGTTTCGGTAGCGGTAGGATTGACGCCGGAAATGCTGCCTATGATCGTTACCACGAACCTTGCCAAGGGTGCGGTCATGATGGCGCGTCGCAAAACCATCGTAAAACGGCTCAATGCTATTCAGAATTTTGGCGCGATGGATATCCTCTGCACCGATAAGACCGGCACGCTAACCCAAAACAAGGTCATCCTCGAAAGGCATCTCGATATTCATGGGCATGACGACCTGCGAGTCCTTGAATATGCGTGGCTCAACAGCTTCAATCAAACCGGCTTAAAGAACCTGCTTGACGTCGCCGTTCTCGAATATGCGCTGCAGTACGGGCTTGTCGAGAAGCTGAAGCACTTTCGGAAAGTCGACGAAATACCCTTCGATTTCGTGCGCCGCCGCATGTCCATTGTTGTGCGCAACGGTAATAATCAAAATCTTCTGGTCTGCAAGGGTGCAATTGAGGAATTGCTGCCGCTCTGCGTGTCTGCCGACGACCGAGCAGCTGAGACAACGGGCGGCGTGGTGCCCTTCACAACGGAAATGCGCAAAGAGGTGCGTCGCATTACCCGGAGACTGAACCAAGACGGCCTTCGCACCTTGGCGGTTGCCTATAAATGGCTGCCGCCTGAAGATCGCGCCTACACTATCGAAGATGAAAAGGAATTGGTCTTATCCGGCTACGTTGCCTTCCTCGACCCGCCCAAGGAAACCGCGCGCCAGGCCATCGCCGCACTGAGGGAGCATGGCATTGCCGTCAAGATCATCACCGGCGATAACGAAGTTGTCACTCGCAAAATCTGCAAGGAAGTAGGACTGCCTATTGAGCATGCAATGCTCGGCAAGGACGTAGAAAAACTATCTGACGCACAGCTTGAGGAAGCGGCGAAGCCAACCACCATCTTTGCGAAGATGTCGCCAGTGCAAAAATCGCGCGTAATCCGTGCGCTACAAAAAAATGGCCACACGGTCGGCTATCTTGGCGACGGTATCAATGATGCTGCTGCGCTCAAAGACGCGGACGTTGGAATTTCGGTGGATACCGCCGTCGATATCGCCAAAGAGTCCGCCGACATTATCTTGTTGGAAAAGAGTTTGCTTGTGCTCGAAGAAGCCGTTGTTGAAGGCCGCAGGACGTTCGCCAATATCATCAAGTACATCAAGATGACGGCCAGCTCGAATTTCGGCAACGTCTTTAGCGTGCTGATCGCCAGCATCTTTCTGCCGTTCTTGCCGATGCTGCCGATCCAATTGCTGGTCCAAAATCTCCTCTATGACATCTCGCAAGTCTCGATCCCGTGGGATGATGTTGACGACGATTATCTCAAGCAGCCGCGGAAGTGGGACGCCGGGGGCATTGCACGCTTTATGGTATTCATTGGCCCCATTAGCTCCATTTTCGACGTCGTGACCTTTTTTGTTATGTGGAACGTGTTCTATGCCAACGCCGTAGAGAAGCAATCGCTGTTCCAATCTGGCTGGTTTGTCGTTGGGTTGCTTACTCAAACACTGATCGTGCATATGATCCGCACGCAGCACATCCCATTCATTCAGAGCCGAGCCGCTACGCCGGTTATCGTATTAACCGCAAGCATCATGGCGTTCGGCATTTATCTGCCGTTCTCGTCGCTGGGCGCGCATTTGGGCTTGGTGCCGTTACCGCTGTCCTATTTCGCTTGGCTGGCCGGAATTTTGCTGAGCTATTGCGTGCTCACACAACTGGTGAAAATGCTGTACATCCGCCGCTTCAGCCAGTGGCTGTAGAACGCGCGGGTCGCGGCGTCGGCGGAGCGCCAGGGGTAGGGGATGAGGGGACTGCTTGTTACCGGCGTATCGCTGATGGCATTGGCGGGTGCGAGCCACGCTGACGCTGCCGATCTATCGGGCGCGCTTCCAACCAAGGCGCCGCCACCCGCGGCGGCGTATGACTGGACCGGATTCTATGTTGGCGGGCACGTCGGTTATGCCGGGGGCAGCTCGCATTGGGCCACGTCAAACGCTTCCGGCTCATTCAGCCTCTACCAAGGGTTCGACGCCTTCAAAGATACCGGCAGCTACTTTGAAGGATTGCAGGCCGGCTACAATTTCATGCTGGCCAATCGGATGGTGATCGGCGCCGAAATCGACGCGTCGTTTCCGAGTTTTCCGAATAAAGCCGGCGTTTCCATCGGCGGCAGTTCGGCGCTGTCGTCGCCGTTCGGCATCAAGACCTATCAGGAGACGATGCTGTCGTCCGGCACGGTGCGCGGTCGCCTCGGCTATGCGCCGGGGAACTGGCTGTTCTATGCGACCGGCGGGTTCGCCTGGACCTACGATCGCTTGACACTGACCCAGCTGACAAACGGTATGACCGACATGCCGTTTGTGTGGCGGTTCGGCTGGGCGAC
Organism: uncultured Alphaproteobacteria bacterium; assembly: GCA_963816295.1. Lineage (GTDB taxonomy): Bacteria > Pseudomonadota > Alphaproteobacteria > Rhizobiales > Xanthobacteraceae > BOG-931. The sequence continues at coordinate 18,083 of CAWFJS010000013.1, forward strand.
GGGCGCCGGCGTCGAGGCGGCGATCGCGCCGCACTGGACCGCGCGGCTGGAATATTTGTTCACCGACTACGGCGCCGCGACCGTGACGTTCCCGAGCACGGGGCAGCGGTTTAGTTCCGATTTTCTCGTCAGCGAATTGCGGCTCGGGCTTAATTATCGGCTCAGTGACGGCATGGCCAAGGGCAATGACAGTCCCACGTTTGCGGCGTTGCAGACCAATAATTTCGCCGTCCATGGCCAAACGACTTTCGTCGAACAATACGCCGCCCCGTTTCATTCGCCCTATGTCGGTCAGAACAGCCTTATTCCAAACCAGGGCCGCGAAACCTTCGATGTCACTGCCTATCTAGGCTGGCGACTTTGGCAGGGCGCCGAGCTTTGGGTCAATCCGGAAATCGATCAGGGCTTTGGCCTGTCCGGCACGCTTGGCGTAGCCGGGTTTACCAGCGGCGAAGCCTACAAGATCGGATCGTCTTATCCCTATGCGAGGTTGCCGCGGACATTCATCCGCCAGACCATCAATCTCGGCGGCGACAGCGAGAAAGTGGAGGGCGCGGCAAATCAATTCGATGGCTCGCAGACCGCAGACCGCCTCGTGCTCACGATCGGCAAGTTCGCGGTTACCGATATATTCGATAACAACAAATATGCGCACGATCCGCGCAAGGATTTCATGAATTGGGCGCTGGTTGACACCGGCACGTTCGACTATGCCGCCGACGCCTGGGGATATACCTATGGCGCTGCCGTCGAATGGTACCAGGGCAATTGGACCTTGCGCGGCGGCTGGTTCGATCTCTCGGTCGTTCCTAACAGCGCGGATCTCGATGCCAGTTTCGGGCAATTTCAATGGGTGGCCGAGATCGAGCGGCGCTACGATCTATGGGGCCATCCCGGCAAAATCGCCGTGACCGGATTTCTTAGCCGGGGTCGCATGGGCAATTTCCAGGATGCGATCGATCTGGCGCAGGCCACCGGCGGCCCGGCCAACATCGCCGCGGTGCGCAAATACCAGAGCCGCGGCGGGATAAGTATGAATGTCGAGCAGGAGATCACGAGCGATCTCGGCGTGTTTATGCGTGCCGGCTGGGCCGACGGCAATGTCGAGCCCTATGAATTCGCCGACATCGATCAGCACCGTCGCCGCCGGGCTGTCGCTCAAGGGCAAACAATGGGGCCGGCCCGATGACACATTCGGGCTTGCCGGCATCGTCAACGAGATTTCCAGTGTGCACCAGCAATTCCTCAATGACGGCGGGCTTGGCATCCTGATCGGCGACGGCATGCTGCCGCATCCCGGGCCGGAACAGATCATCGAGACTTATTATGCTTTCCCGCTGCTCGCTTCGACCGTGACATTCGATTATCAGTTCATCGTCAATCCGGCCTATAACCGCGACCGCGGGCCGGTTTCGGTGATCAGCGCGCGCGTGCATTCGGAGTTCTGACGATCAGCGCAAGTGATGGCGGGCGAGCACCTCGCGCACGGCCTCGACCATTTTTTCTTCTGGTACGGAGCGCTGCGCCTCCGCCTGTTTCTGCAAATGCTGTTCGCGGCCTTTTTCCGATTTCGCAAGTTCGGCGCCGACGATCAAATCCTTGATCGTGACTTCGCCGCGCGCCTTTTCGTCGGAGCCTTGAATGACGACACACGGCGAATTGCGCCGATCGGCATATTTCATCTGCGGCCCGAATTTTCCGGAGCCGAGATAGAGCTCGGCGCGAATGCCGGCATTGCGCAGCTTCGCCACCATGTTCTGATAGTCGGCGATACGATCCTGGTCGAACACCGTGACCACGACCGGGCCGCGTTCGGTCGCAAGATCGACCTTGCCGAGATATTCAAGCGCGGCCAGAAGCCGCGACACGCCGATGGAAAAGCCGGTTGCCGGAACGGGCTCGCTGCGAAAGCGCGAAATCAGCCCGTCATAGCGGCCGCCGCCGCCGACTGAGCCGAAGCGCGGTGAGCCGTCTTTGCTGTCGGTTGCGAAGGTGAGGTCCACCTCGAACACGGGACCGGTGTAATATTCAAGGCCGCGGACGACTGACGATTCAAATGTTATTCGGTCCGGGCCGTAGTCCGCAGCGCGAACCAGGTTTCCAATCTGTGCGAGCTCTTGAATGCCCTCACTGCCCGTTGAGCTTGAGCCGATTTCTCTCTTCCACTCGGTTAGCGCGCTCTCAAGATCCCCGGCGACTTCGTCAGGTTGGAATTCGATATAGTTCAGGATTTTTTCGGCTTGTTTGGCGTCCAGGCCGGCGCCTATGGTGAAATCGCCACTCTCGTCCTTGCGACCAGCACCGAGGAGCGCATTCACGCCAGCTCGGCCAAGTCGATCATATTTGTCGACAGCCCGCATTACCGTCAGACGTTTTAAAGCGTTCGCTTCGCCGCCAAGTCCGATCAATTCCAACACACCGTCCAAAACCTTCCGATTGTTCACCTTCACCACATAGCTGCCGCGCGGAATGCCGAGCGCTTCCATCGTGTCGGCCGCCATCATGCACAGTTCGGCGTCGGCGGCGGGCGACGACGAACCGACCGTGTCGGCATCGAACTGCATGAATTCGCGGAAGCGGCCGGGGCCAGGCTTCTCGTTGCGAAAGACGGTGCCGACGCGGTAGCTGCGATAAGGCTTCGGCAGCGTGTCGAAATTTTCCGCCACATAGCGGGCGAGCGGCGCGGTGAGGTCGTAGCGCAGCGACAGCCACTGCTCGTCGTCGTCCTGAAACGAAAACACGCCTTCGTTCGGCCGGTCCTGATCGGGCAGGAACTTGCCGAGCGCGTCGGTATATTCGATCGTCGGCGTCTCCACCGGCTCGAAGCCGTAAAGCTCGTAGACGGCGCGGATTTTCTCGATCATCTGCCGCGTGGCCGCGATTTCGCCCGGGCTGCGATCAGCCAGCCCGCGCGGCAGGCGCGGCTTGAGCTTGTTCGATTTCTCCGCTTTGTCGGGCATTCTCTGGAGCCTATCTGCAATTTCGCGGTCGTAGCAGTCGCATCACGCAGCGGCAAGCGATAGGATCGGACTGCCCGCGCATATGCCGGGCACGAAGCCGGAGAGTGACATGGTGAGTGACATGGCCCAGACGCGCCTTGCGACGGTGACAGCGCCCAACGATCTCGAAATCCTATTGGCTGCCGTTTACGCCCAATCGCAGCTTCAAGCGCTCGCCGCGCCTGATCGTCCGCGCCAAGGACATGCATTACTACAGCGCCGACAATCGCGCGCTGCTCGACGGCACGGCCGGACTGTGGTGCACCAATGCCGGCCATAACCGCGACCCGATCGTGGCGGCGATCAAGCGCGCCGCCGAACAGCTCGATTACTCGCCGGCCTTTCAGTTTGCGCATCCGGCGGCGTTCGAGCTCGCCGGCCGGGTTGCGGCGCTGGCGCCGGGCGACCTCAATCGCGTGTTCTTCTGCAATTCGGGATCGGAGGCGGTCGACACCGCGCTCAAAATCGCGCTCGCCTATCATAATGTGCGCGGGGAGGGCAGCCGCACCCGATTGATCGGGCGCGAGCGCGGCTATCACGGCGTCGGCTTCGGCGGCATCTCGGTCGGCGGCATCGTCAACAACCGCAAATTCTTCGGCTCGCTTCTGGCCGGCGTCGATCACCTGCCGGCGACCTATAGCCGCGAGCATCAGGCCTTCACCAAAGGCGAGCCGCAATGGGGCGCGCATTTTGCCGACGAGCTCGAGCGGCTTGTCGCGTTGCACGACGCTTCCACGATCGCCGCTGTGATTATCGAACCAATGGCCGGTTCGACCGGCGTGCTGCCGGCGCCGCAGGGCTACCTGCAGCGGCTTCGCGCCATTTGCGACCGCCACGGCATTCTCTTGATCTTCGACGAAGTAATTACCGGTTTCGGACGGCTTGGTTATGCCTTTGCCGCCGAGCGCTATGGCGTGGTGCCCGATCTGATCACTTTCGCGAAGGGAGTGACTTCGGGCGCGGTCCCGATGGGAGGGGTGATCGCGCGCGACGGCATTTATGAGGCCTTCATGCGCGGACCAGAACACGCCATCGAATTGTTCCACGGCTATACCTATTCCGCGCATCCGCTCGCTTGTGCCGCCGGACTGGCCACGCTCGACCTTTACCGTGATGAGAAACTGTTTGCCCGCGCCAAGGCGCTCGAGCCGCGTTTCGCCGACGCGGCGATGACGCTGCGGGGGCTCCCGGGGGTGCTTGACATCCGCACCGTCGGGCTTGCGGTCGGCATCGATCTCGCCTCGCGCGCCGGCGCGCCCGGCTTGCGCGCCTATCAGGTAATGGAGCGCGCGTTCCAGGAAGAAGGCGTCATGGTCCGCGCCGCCGGTGATACCATTGCCTTGTCGCCGCCACTGATCGTGAGCGAAACGCAGATCGACGAGATATTCGACAAGGTCGGCCGCGCGATTAAGGCAGTGGGCTAAGGACTCCCTCTCCCCGCGTGCGGGGAGAGGTGATTTACCGCGGCGTTAAGATCGCCCAGCCGACATGAACCGTGCCGTCGCCGCGGCGCATCGGCAGATCGAATGGCGCGCCGAGCTCGGCGCCGGGTGCAATCGCCGCAAACGCCGCCGGCACTTGGCGGGGATCGCTTTGCGTCCACACCAGCACCGCGCCTTTGTCGCGCAGGTCGTCGAGATCGATCCAGGGGACGCGCGCCGGCAATCCGTCGATCAGCACCTCAGGCTGATCCGGCGAATAATGCGCCAGGTTACCGCCGTCCCACATCGATCCGATCACGTAGCGCAACGACATTCCGGTGGCTTCGTGAAAACGTGCCGTCAACATTTCGCCAAGGCTATCTCCGGGGAACAGCACGGCGCGATAGCGGTGGTCGAGCGGCGGCAACACCAGATAATTGGCGATGAACGCCACCACGAAAATCGTAAACACGATCGCCCAGGCGCCGATAATGCGCGTGAGACGCGCCGTATCGAAGCTGACACGCGCCGCCATCACCAGCCACAGCCCGAGAAACAGCCACAGCGGATAGCCCCACATCGCCACCGCGCCGCGGCCGGTCACGGCCGCCAGCGCGATCATCGTCAGCGCCGGGCCGAAGGCGAGCAGCGTGACGATGCGGCGATCGAACGGCTCGACAAGGCTTTTCTTCCCCGTCAGGGGGCCAGAACATTGCCGCGGCGATGAGCAATGACGGCAGCAGGAAAAAGATCTGACTGCCAAAGAAAACGGCGGGATGGAGCACATGATCGAACCAGCCGCGAACCGGCGCGGCGCGATGACTGGCGTAAGTGAAGGGGAGAAAATCGCTCTGAAACAGCCAGACGATGTGAGGCGCTGCGACGACTAGCGCGACGCAAAGGGCGAGCCATGGCCCCGGCGTGGCAAAAGCGCGGCGTGCCTGGCGATCGAACAGCATGAACAGCGCGTAGGGGACCGCCAGCACCACGACGAAATATTTTGCCCATAGTGCGCCGCCCATGGCAAAGCCGAGCAAGCACCACGGGCCGAGGCCGCCGCGCTTAAGCGCGGCATGAAAGGCGTAACCGGCGAGCGCCCAGAACGGCAGTTGAATGACGTCGTGATTGAATTTTACCGCAGTGTACTGGAAATAGTGCAGTCCATCGATGATCAGCACCGCGATAAGCGCGCCGGTCGCGCCGACCAGCGGTCGCGCCAAGGCGAACACGAGTGCGAAGGCGATAAGAATGGTCACCTGCGCGGTCGCGTAATAGGCGATATCGGCATCAAAGGTGCGATGCACCGCTTCGATCAGCCACCAGGGCAAGGGCGGCAGCTTGTCGTAACCAAGCTGCCATTCGCGGCCGTAAACGAGCGCCTCGATAAGGTCGAGCGGCAGATTGGCGTAGAGCAACGCCGGCAACACCGTCCAAACCACGAAATGCATGGCCAGGAAACTGCCAAAGGCGGTCCCCGGCCGGCGCTCGATCCAGCGGATCAAGCCGGCGGCTCGCGCCGGGGCCGGAACAGGCGCGGTGGCGGCAATATTTTCGGGCATCTCGTTAATCACTCGTCAGATTTGCCCTTATAAAAGCGCGGCCGGACCTTCGCTACGTTTAGCATGCGCAATTTCGGAACTTGCAGGCTGCCTTGCGCTTGTGAACACTGGTAGCATTCGGCGAGGTTCAAGGAGAGGCTTGTCGGTCACATGGTGCGCATTAGCGCCTTCTTAATCGCCGCCTGCATGGTGCTGATCGCCGCCTTGCTCGGCGCGGTGGTCTATGCGCGTTTCGGCTTTACCGGCGCGGAATCGGCGCTGGCCGGGCTCGGGGCACTCACCGCATTCGCGGTCTATTACGCCGTTGCCGCCCGCCGGCACGATCGCCTCGAAAGCAGCAATCAGCTCGCCAAACTTGCCCGCGGCTCAGGCGACCTGGCGAGTCAGCTTGCCGAGTTCGGGCGTCGCCTGAATGCAATCGAAGCCAAGGTCGAGACCGCGGTCGAACGCGCGGTGGCGAGTTCGCAGCCGCTCACGGAGGAAGTCGAGCGGCTCTCGAGTGCGGTCAAGGCGCTTTCGGGTTCGGTGGCTGCGCACGAGGCAGCGCTCAGCGAACACGCGAGCAAGCGCGCAGTCGAGGTCGAAGACCTTCCGGGCATCGTCGGCGTCGAACGCGTGGCGAATACGCCCGCTGTCGCGCGTCTGCAATTCGCTCCTTCGGCTTCGCGGCCGGTTCCGACCAACGGCAAGACGGCGTCGTTTGCGCGCTCCGATCGCGACGCAGTTACCGGGGCGCTGCGAAAGGCGGTCGCCGCAGGCGAGATCGAGCTTCACCTGCAACCGGTTGTGACGCTCCCGCAGCGTAAGTTGCGCTATTACGAGGCGCTGGCGCGATTCAAAACGGACGGCGGCGAGCTCATCGCCGCAGGCGAGTTTTTGTCCGATGCCGAAGTCGCGGCCTTGATGCCCAAAATCGACTACCTTGCCGCCGCGCGGAGCGTGCAGATCGTGCGCCGCCTGCTGCTGCAAAAACGCGAGGTCGGCCTGTTCTGCAATCTGACCGCCGCGACGCTCGCGGATCCCGGCTTCTCGAAATTTCTCGAGCTGACGGATGCCAATCGCGCCATTGCCGCGGCGCTGGTGTTCGAATTCGCCCAGAGCGCTGTTCGCGCCATGGGAGCGATCGAGCACGCCAGTCTCGCCGCGCTGGCCGACCGCGGCTTCCGCTTTTCGATGGACAGCCTTACCGACCTTCGTGTCAATGCCCGCGAGTTGAACGAGCGCGGTTTCCGTTTCGTCAAGGTGCGGGCGGCGCTTCTGTTCAATCGGCTCGGGGCGATGGCGGCCGACATTCATCCCGCCGACTTTTCCGAGTCGCTGGGGCGCTTCGGCATCGATCTGATCGCCGATCGGATCGAAAACGAGAACACGGTGATTGATCTTCTCGACTATGACGTTCGGTTCGGCCAGGGCGTGTTGTTCTCGCCGCCCCGGCCACTGCGTGCGGGCGCGTTGGAAAGCGCGGACGTCAAAGCGGACGAGCAGAACGCGGCCAATGGTGCTGAGGCGGCTCCCGCCGCCAGCTTTACTCCGCTCGCCCGCGCCGGCATGGGGCACAGCTAAAGCCCGCATCATGCGAGTAGGCCAGCACCGCATTGCTTCGCTTCACGGGCAAGGCCGCGTAGATTAGCCGCCGTGGCCGATTTTATCGAACGATTTGCGCCGCTGGCGCGCGACTATGACGTGCTGTTGTGCGACGTCTGGGGCGTCGTGCACAACGGGGTAGCGGCGTTTCCGGCTGCATGCGAGGCTTTGATGCGCTTTCGCGCCGGCGGTGGAACGGCGATTCTGATTACCAACGCGCCGCGTTCGGGCGATGCGGTGGCGCGCATTCTCGACCGCCTGAAGGTCCCGCGGGAGGCCTATGACGCGATCACAAGTTCGGGCGACGTGACCCGCGGCATAGTCAAAGCCCGGCTGCCCGAGAGCGTGTTTCACCTCGGCCCTGAGCGCGATCTGTCGATCTTCGCCGGGCTTGACCTGCGCTTGGCTACGGCCGAGACCGCCGACTACGTCGTGTGCTCGGGCCTGTTCGACGACACGATCGAGACGCCGGAAAGTTATCGGGATCTGCTGGCGGCGCTGCACGAGCGATCGCTGTTTATGGTTTGCGCCAATCCTGACGTTGTTGTCGAGCGTGGCGATGCGCTCGTCTACTGCGCCGGCGCGCTGGCTGACGCCTATGTCGCGCGCGGCGGCAAGGTGCTCTATTGCGGCAAGCCGCACGCGCCCATCTATGACCTCGCGCTCGCTACGGCCGCTGCAAAGCGCGGCGGCGAAATCCCGCGCCCGCAGCGCGTCCTGGCAATCGGCAATTCGGTACGGACCGATCTCAAAGGCGCCGCCGCTCTGGGCCTGGACTGCATGTTCATCACTTCGGGCATTCACGCCGAAGAATACGGTTCGCGCGAGGCGCCGGATCTGGCGGCTCTCAATGCGATGTTCGCCGCCGCCGGCGTCATGCCGCGCGGCGTGATGCGCGAACTGGTCTGGTGAGAGGCTGATGCCTACGCAAAACTTTCAGGTGGTGCACGATTTTGCGCCCGGCGAGGCGCTCCGCGGCGCGACCGTCGCCATCGGCAATTTCGACGGGGTGCATCGCGGCCACAAGGCGGTAATCGCGGCGGCATTGGCGCGCGGGCGCGCGCTCGGCAAGCCTTCCGCCGCGCTCACCTTCGAACCGCATCCGCGCGCGTTCTTCAATCCCGATGAACCGCTGTTCCGGCTCACCCCCGAAGCCGCCAAATTGCGCTTGCTCGCCGCAACCGGGCTCGACGGCGCAATTGTGCTGACCTTCAATGCCGATCTCGCCAAACTGAGCGCTGAAGATTTCGTCCAGCGCGTTCTGGTAGACCGCTTCGCCATTAGCGGCGCGGCCATCGGCTTCAACTTTCATTTCGGCGCCAATCGCGCCGGCTCGCCGGAGTTTCTGCAGGTGCAAGGCAAGCAGCACGGCTTTACCGTCGATATCGTTCCGCCGTTATTGGACGGCGGTCGCCCGGTGTCGTCGGGGCCGATCAGGGCGGCGCTTGCCGCCGGACGGCTCGACGATGCGGCGGAATTCTTGGGTTATCCGTGGTTCGTTTCCGGAGCGGTCATTCACGGCGACAAGCGTGGGCGCGAGCTCGGATTTCCGACCGCCAATCTGCGGCTCGATCCCGCTTGCGCGCTCCGTCACGGCATCTATGCCGTGCGCACGGCGGTTGCGGGGCGGCGCTACGACGGAGTGGCGAGTTTCGGCCGCCGGCCGATGTTCGACAGCGGCGCGGTGCTTCTGGAGATTTTTTTGTTTGATTTTGCCGGCGATCTCTACGGCGCCAATATCGATGTCGCCTTCATGGCCTGGCTGCGCGACGAAGCGATGTTCGCTTCCGCCAAGGATCTGGTGCGCCAGATGAAGGAAGATAGCCGGCTCGCCCGCGAAGCTTTGGCTCGGGCCGGCGACGCGTTCCCGCCAATCTGACTGTTGTCGATTTAAAAGTGCTGCCGCTCGGATTTGTCGCGGTGTTCGCGCGCCCATTGCGCGGCGAGGAAAGCGAGCAACGCCACCGGTACGATGCGCTGCCAGCCGATTGTGCGGCCGGCTTCGACCGCAGCGCCGAGAACCTTCGGATCAAAGAGCCAGGATGGAGAATGGGCCCGCGCCGCTCGGGCGAGAATAGCGCGCTCGCGGGCGCGGCGACGCGCCGCCGCGCAGACGATTGCCGCAATAATCGCAATGACCACAAATACGCCGGCCATAATCAGGCCAGCGAACACGGCGCCGAACTGAACCGCGAGCCAGGTATAGGCGGCCACGCAGAGAAACGCGAAGGCGATCAGCAATGCGGCCACAATGACGATCGCCGAGACGACGGCCGAAGTGCTCAGTCCACTTCGCGCCTGAATGAATAATGTAATTTCACGCGTCACGGCTTTGAACATCCCGCACGCTCCATTAAACGCCGCACGATCTATTGTCGCATCGGCCGCGCCGAGCTGCCATCGGCAGCGAAGGAGACAGCCGAGGCCAAAATCTAACTACGCGAAATCAGCGTCAACACGTCTCAACGATGTCACTATCTTAGCGCCGCCGGTCTTAACGCCGCCACGTCGCGCCGAACAGGAAACCCAGTCCAATCGCCATCGCCAGCGTCGTATAGGGGCGATTCTTCGATCAACTCGTCGACGGCCTCGACGAATTTGTCGGAAACCTCGCGCATCGCATCGACGGCCTCGCGGCCTTTGTCCTGAGCATCGGACATGACGTCGTCGACGCCTGATCTGGCCCGCTGCCATGCCGCGTTGCCTCGATTGGCGACGATGTCGGCCATCTGCTGAGCGAGGCGGCTAAAATCGTCGCGCAGCATTTGCAGATCCTTCTGCAAGTCGCCGGAAGCCGCGCCGGCGGCTCGGCCCATATCGCGCACGCCTTCGCGCGCTTCACTACCGGCCTCACGCATGCTGCTGGAAACCGTCGACGCGTTGCCCATGACGTTACTCCGTGGGGTAAAACTGCTGGATTAATCACGATAATACCTACAAAGCAGCAAAAGTTCCACTTACTCGGGCAGCCCGACGTCATCCGCTGGGAAGAGGTGGTTTATAACCACAAGCCCGATGATGGTCAGCGGCGCTGCGAGAAGCGCCCCCATCGGTCCCCACATCCAGGTCCAAAATGCCAGCGCCAAAAACACCACGAGCGGATTGAGCGTCAGCCGTTGTCCGACAAGGGTCGGAGTGATCACGTGACCCTCCAGCGTGGTCAGCGCGATCAGGCCGAGCGGCGCGATCGATGCATGCGCTAGCGAAGGAAAGGTGACGAGACCGACGCCAAACAGCGCGACGACCATGACTGCCGGGCCGATATAGGGCACGTAATTAAAAAGCCCCGCCAGGAATCCGAAAATCAACGGATTGGGAAAGCCAATCAGCCACGCGCCAAGCGAGACAATGATAGCAATGCCGATGTTGACGATCGTCACCACGGTGAGATAGCCGGCAAGGTTGCGCTCGATGTCGCGCATGATCTTCAAAAACCGCAGCTTGGAATCGCGGTTGCCAAACAGGGCAACGAACTGTTTGCGCAGTTCGATTTCGCCGATAAGGAAAAACAACAAAGTGGTGAAGAACAGGACCAGTTCTGCCGCGGCCGGCGTGACGAACGCGACCACGGGCAGCACAACGTTGGAAGCCGGCATATTCACGTTCAGCCCGGCATTGTCGCCGAACAGTGAAGTCTCCAGTTCGCGTAAAGCAGCAATGGGCTCATCGAGCACCGCAAGCTTGTCTTTGATGGTGCTGCCGATCTCCGGTCCCCGAGCGATCCATTGGCTGACCGGATGCGCGAGCGCCGTGACCGCGAGGCTTAGGGCACCAAATCCGAACAGTAGGATCAGGATTGCCGTGAACCATGTCGGGATGCCGCGGCGGTTGGCGGCCTTGATCAGCGGCGCAAGCGTGAGCGCCAGCACGGCCGCGGCCAGGATCGGCAGCAATATGGCGCGGCCGACATAGAGGAAAGCGCCGAACAGAAGCAGGAAAATGCCGATAGTCGCGCCGTGGCCCGCCGACGCCCACATGCTATTGACGCTCTCGACCGGCAGGGCATCGTCGATGATAAGGGCGCGACGGACCTCGCGTTCGGCCCGGGGTTCGTCCACGAATGGCTCTCTCGTCTGCAGGCCTGCCTCAATCTCGGCGACTTAACGCCAGGGCGAAGGTGTCGGTTCCTCAGCCGTGCGCGTAAGTCCGGTCATAGACCCTTTCCGCACCGCACCCGGCTTGTTAGAAGGCGCAACCGAGGCCAGAAGCTCGACAATGACCGAACCGAAAGCGCGCGATTACAGCGAGACGCTGTTTCTCCCCAAGACCGGTTTTCCCATGCGCGCCGGGCTGCCGCAGAAGGAGCCCGAGATTCTGGCGCGCTGGCAAAAACTCGGGCTATACGCGCGGTTGCGCGCCGCGGCGCAGGGGCGGCCGCGCTTTATCCTTCATGACGGTCCGCCTTACGCCAACGGCAACATCCATATCGGCCACGCGCTCAATAAGATCCTCAAGGACGTGGTGACGCGCAGCCAGCAGATGCTCGGCTTCGATTCCAACTACGTGCCGGGCTGGGACTGCCATGGCCTGCCGATCGAATGGAAAATTGAGGAAGAGAATTATCGCGCCAAAGGCAAGGCGAAACCGGACCTGTCCGATCCCGCGGCTCTGGTCGAATTCCGCCGCGAGTGCCGGCAATTCGCCGAGCACTGGATCAAGGTGCAGCGCGAGGAATTCGAGCGGCTCGGCGTTGTCGGCGACTGGGCGCATCCCTACACGACGATGGACAATTTCGCTGAAGCGCAAATCGCACGCGAGCTGATGAAATTCGCCGCCAACGGCACGCTCTATCGCGGCTCGAAGCCGGTAATGTGGTCGGTGGTGGAGAAGACTGCACTTGCCGAAGCGGAGGTCGAATACGAGGACTATGTCTCCGACCAGGTGTGGGTGAAATTTCCGCTGCGGAGCGGACAGACACGCTCTTCGCCTGATCTCAGAGGAGTTTCGGTTTTAATCTGGACAACGACGCCGTGGACCATTCCTGGGAATCGCGCCGTCAGCTATTCGCCGAAAATCGAGTACGGACTTTATCAGGTGGTGGATGCGCCCTCGGACAACTGGGCCAAGGTGGGCGACCGCTTTCTGTTGGCAGACAAGCTCGCGGTCGAGGTGTTTCGGCAGGCGCGCGTCACCGCATTCAAGCAGGTGGCGCCGATTACGACCGAAAAGTTATCGGGCCTGCTGTGCGATCATCCGCTCAAAAGTCTGGGCGGCTATGACTTCGCGGCGCCGCTTCTTGCCGGCGATCACGTTACCGAGGACACCGGCACTGGCTTCGTGCACACCGCGCCGGGGCATGGCCGCGACGACTTCGACGTGTGGACAGCCAATGCCGCCAAGCTTTCCGCACAGGGTATCAACACGACCATTCCCTACACTGTCGATGCCGACGGCCGGTTCACCGAGCAGGCTCCGGGCTTCGCCGGTAAGCGGGTGCTGACCGATACCGGCGAGAGGGGCGATGCCAACGAGGCGGTCATCAAGGCTCTGATCGCCGCCGGCACGTTGATCGCGCGCGGCCGGCTCAAACATCAATATCCGCATTCGTGGCGGTCGAAGAAACCGGTGATCTTTCGTAATACGCCGCAATGGTTCATCGCGATGGACAAAGACATCGATCGCCATCACGACACGCTGCGCCATCGCGCCCTTGCCGCGATCAAGGCGACTCGCTGGGTCCCCGCGCAGGGCGAGAACCGCATCACCGGCATGATCGAAGGCCGGCCCGACTGGGTGATCTCGCGCCAGCGGGCCTGGGGCGTGCCGATCACGCTGTTCATCCAGGAAAAGCCCGACGGTTCGGTCGACATTCTCGGCGATCCCGACGTGAATGCGCGGGTCATCGAGGCTTTCGAGCAAGAAGGCGCGGACGCCTGGTACAAGCCCGGCGCGCGCGAGCGTTTTCTCGGTGAGCGCGCCAACGAAGGCTGGCAGAAGGTCGACGACATTCTCGATGTCTGGTTCAACTCCGGTTCGACGCACGCATTCGTGCTCGAGGATCCTCGGCATTTTCCGGCTCTCGCGCATATCAAGCGCAAGGCGGACGGCGGTGCCGAGGCGGTGATGTATCTGGAAGGCTCGGACCAGCATCGCGGCTGGTTTCAGTCATCGCTCTTGGAAAGCTGCGGCACGCGCGGCCGAGCGCCGTTCGATATCGTGCTCACCCACGGCTTCGTGCTCGACGAGGATGGGCGCAAAATGTCGAAGTCGTTGGGCAATGTCACGGCGCCGCAAGACGTCATGCGCGACGCGGGCGCCGACATTCTGCGCATGTGGGTCTGCGCTGCCGACTATGCCGATGACCTGCGCATCGGCTCGGAAATCCTAAAAACGACGGTCGACACCTATCGCAAGCTGCGCAATACGCTGCGCTGGATGCTGGGCAATCTGGCGCATTTTCGCAGCCCTGACGGCATCGCGCCCGAGGCCATGCCTGAACTCGAAAGGTTGATGCTGCATCGGCTGGTCGAGCTCGACCAGCTTGTCCGTGCGGCCTATGCGGATTTCGACTACAAGCGGATTTTTGCCGCGCTCAATGCGTTTATGACCGCTGATCTCTCGGCGTTCTATTTCGATATCCGCAAAGACGCACTTTATTGCGATCCTTATTCGTCGGTTACGCGCAAATCATGCCTCACCGTTCTCGATCATCTTTTCCGCACGACGGTATGCTGGCTGGCGCCGATGCTCTGCTTCACGGCCGAGGAAGCGTGGCTCGCGCGCGATCCGGCCGCGCCATCGGTGCATCTCGAACCGTTTCCGCCAGCGCCGCCCGCTTGGCGCGCCGACGCGCTCGCCGAGAAATGGCGCAAGCTGCGCACCATCCGCCGCGTCGTCACCGGCGCACTGGAGATCGAGCGCGCGCATAAACGCATCGGTTCGGCGCTCGAGGCGCATCCGATCATCCATGTCGCCGATCCCGAGCTGTTCGCCGCGGCGGTGGATGTCGATCTCGCCGAATTGTGCATCACTTCGGGCGCGGTTCTGGTTGAAGGCGATGGTCCGGCCGAGGCTTTCCGGTTGCCCGACGTGCCGGGAGTTGCGGTCGTTCCGCGCCTCGCCGAAGGCCGTAAATGCGCGCGGTCGTGGAAGATCTCTCCGGCGGTCGGCCTCGATCCGCAATTCCCCGATGTCACCCCACGTGACGCCCAGGCGCTGCGCGAGTGGGAAGCAATGCGCCGCGCGGCCGAGTAGGGGGCGGCGTTGAGCGAAGCAGTGCCCCAGCCGCGGGTGAATTCCTATGCGTGGGGACGATTGAGCGCGCTTGGCGTGAGTGTCGCGGCGCTCACATGCCTTATCGACCAGGCGTTGAAATTCTGGCTGCTGTTCGATTTCGATCTCGCCGATCGCGGCCGGTTTGCGGTTATGCCGTTCCTCGATCTGGTTCTGACCTGGAATACCGGCATAAGTTACGGGCTATTTCCGCAGCAGGGCCCGATCGGCGAATGGGCCTTGTTCGCCTTCAAGCTTGCCGCTGTTGTTATCTTGTGGGTGTGGCTTGCGCGTGCGAGGTGGCGCCTCACGGCGGTAGCCCTCGGACTGATCATCGGCGGCGCGATAGGCAATGCGATTGACCGGTTGCATTGGCCGGGCGTCATGGATTTCGTGCTTTTCCACATCGAGACGGCCAGCTTCGAATTTCGCTGGTATGTGTTCAACTTCGCCGATGTTGCGATTGTTGCGGGTGTGCTGGTACTGCTGTATGAATCGCTGTTAAGTGGTGCCGCAAAAGCGCCCTGATCGCGGACGATAAGCTGCTGCCGGGCTTGATTTATTCAAACTTTCTGGGCCGTGCGGCTGGGTGCGTTCGGAAGGGGGCCTCCTTGGGGTTGAAGAGGGGGCAAGCTTGGGGTGAGGGTATGGCGCTGCATCGCATCGTCGGTTTCGCCTTGACCAGTCGCAACGGCGGCCTGTGTTGCCGCGCGTCGGTCGCGCAGATTGGCCTCGCCGCCGCGCTTGCCGTGGGGATGGCCTGCGCATCGGCCTGCGTTGCCCGGGCCGGCGATTATGCTGATCCCTCCGGCACGTCATTTACCTCGAAAGTCCTCAAGGCAATCGGCGTGCCCGATCCCGATAATCCGGAATACGAAATGAATTACAGCGAGCGTTCGCCGCTGGTGGTGCCGCCGAATCGCAATCTGCCGGCGCCGATTGCGACCGATAAGCCGCCGGCACCGAACTGGCCGCAGGATCCCGACATCAAGAAGCGGCAAGCTACCAAGAAAGAGCCGGTGCACGTTGAGGGCGACCGCGTCATTGATGAAGGCCGGCCGTTGCGGCCGGATGAGCTCATTGCGAAAGGAAGCGGTGCGAGCGCCGCGTCCAGCTCCCCAGGAATCGAGCCGAAGGGGCGGACGGGGCTTATGAACTTTGACTGGTTCAAAAAAGAAGAATACGGAACGTTCACCGGCGAGCCACCTCGGGCCAGCCTGACCGATCCGCCGCCGGGCTACCAAACGCCGTCCCCGGATCAGCCCTATGGAATTCCGCCGGACCGCAAGCCAGCCAAGGCGTCTACGCTCGGCGAGCGCATGGAGCCGGTACGATAACGTTCGGTGGTGGCGCTTCCGCTTTCACGGTCGATGCGCGGGTCAGCGCCATTGATCTTTGCCGCGCGAGGATGAGGGTGCCGAAATATCTGCTGCTCGTTGCCGCGCTTGTGGGCGCGACTGCAAGCGCCCATGCCGGCGCAGAGGTCAGCCATTTTACCCTGGCGAACGGGCTGGAAGTCGTCGTGGTGCCGGATCATCGCGCGCCGGTGGTCACGCACATGATCTGGTACAAAGTAGGCGCCGCCGACGAGACTCCCGGCAAATCCGGTCTGGCGCATTTCCTTGAGCATTTGATGTTCAAGGGCACGGAGAAAAATCCGGGAGACGCGTTCTCACGGCAGGTCGCCGAGATTGGCGGCCAGGAAAACGCGTTCACCGCGAGCGACTATACTGGCTTCTTCCAGCGCGTGCCCCGCAATCACCTCAAAGAGATGATGGCGCTCGAAGCCGACCGCATTACCGGCCTGGTGCTCACCGACGATGTGGTGCGGCCCGAGCTCAATGTCGTGCTCGAAGAACAGAATATGCGGGTCGCCAACAACCCGGCGGCGCGGCTCGGCGAACAGATGGATGCCGCGCTGTATCTCAATCATCCCTATGGCCGGCCGGTGATCGGCTGGCGTCCGGAAATCGAACAGCTCAACCGCGAAGATGCTTTGGCGTTTTATCGGCGCTTCTACAGCCCGAACAACGCGGTCGTCGTCGTTGCGGGCGACGTCACGGCGGAGGAGGTGAAAGCCGACGCCGAAGCGACCTACGGCAAGATTGCCGATCGCGCCGAAACCAATCCGCGACACCGGCCGATGGAGCCGCTGCAAGAAGCGCCACGTACCGTCACGCTTGCCGATTTGCGGGTCGAACAACCGAGCGTGAGCCGCGATTACCTTGTGCCGTCGGAAAGCTCCGCCAAGCCGGGCGAAAGCGAGGCGCTCGAAGTGCTCGCGCACGTGTTGGGCAGCGGCGAAAACTGCCGTTTGTACCGAGACTTGGTGGTCGAGCAGGGATTGGCGCTCAATGCCGGCGCCACCTATTCCGGTACCGCCGTCGACTACGCGAAATTTACAGTCTTTGGTGCGCCGAAGCCGGGCGTTTCGCTGCCTCAGCTTGAGGCGGCGATCGACGGCATCCTCGCTGAACTGATTGCTCATGGCGTCAGCAGCGATGAACTCGACCGCGCCAAGACCCGTCTGATCGCCGAGGCTGTCTATGCCGAGGACAACCAGGCGACTTTGGCGCGCTGGTATGGTTCCGCGCTCTCCACCGGTCAGACGGTCGAAAACGTCCGTGCTTGGCCGGACCGCATTCGTGCGGTTACGGCGGAAGCCGTGCAGAACGCGGCGCGCGCCTGGCTCGACCGCCGGCGCTCCGTCACCGGCTATCTCGTCAAAGCCCTGCAATCCGAGGAGAAGCGATCGTGAGAGGGATGCGCGTGGTTAGCCTCGCGGCGACGATCGCGGCAACAAGCGTCATGTTCGCGGCCTCTGCTGGGGCGACGACGATCGAACGCGTGGTAAGCCCGGGCGGTATCGAGGCCTGGCTGGTGCATGAGCGGGCGGTCCCGCTGATCGCGGTCGAATTTGCTTTCGCCGGCGGTGCCGTTCAGGACCCAGCCGGCAAAGCCGGCACGGCGACGCTTACGGCTTCGCTGCTCAATTCCGGCGCGGGCGACCTTGATTCCACCGCTTTTTCGGATCGCCTCGAACGCAAAGCGATCCAATTGGGTTTTTCGGCGCAGCGTGACACGATTCACGGCACGATGCGCACGCTCACCGAGAATCGCGACGAAGCATTCGAGCTTTTGCGCCTTGCCGTCACGGCGCCGCGGTTCGACGCCAAAGACGTCGAGATCAGTCGCGCGCAGATACTCTCGCTCCTTCGTCGCGAGACCACGAGTCCCACCGATATTGCGAGCCAGCGCTGGTGGGAAACGGCGTTCGAGGGTCACCCTTATGGCCGGCCGGTGAACGGCACATCAGAGACGGTGTCGAGCATCTCGATCGCCGACCTCAAATCCTATACGCATCGGGTCCTTGCCCAGCAGAATTTGAAGATCGCGGTGGTCGGCGACATCGACGCCGAGACGCTGAAGGTGCTGCTCGACCGCACTTTCGGCGCGCTGCCGGAAAAGCCTGAACTATATCTGATCGCCAATGTAGCGCCGCGCGGACTCGGGCGTCGGATCGAAGTCAGCCTCGATGTCCCGCAAACGGTCGTCGATTTCGGCGGGCCTGGAATTCCCCGCCAGGACCCGGACTTCATGGCCGCTTATTTGATCAATCATATTCTCGGCGGCGGCTCGACGGACTCGCGCCTTTATCACGAAGTCCGAGAAAAACGCGGGCTTGCTTATTCGGTGTCCGACAATCTGGTCTGGCTCGACCATGCCGCGGTGCTGCTCGGCGGCACCGCGACGCGGGCAGATCGCGCCGGCGAGACGGTCGATCTGATCGAAAAGGAAATCCACCACTTCGCCGAGGACGGCCCGACCGCGGGCGAGCTTACGGAGGCGAAGCGCTATCTCAATAGCGCGTTTGCCCTTAACCTCGATAGCTCAACCAAAATCGCCGGGCTGTTAGTGCAATTGGAGCTCGACGGCTTCGGCACCGACTATTTCAGCCGCCGCACCGCCATGATCAACGCGGTGACCCTTGACGATGCGCGCCGCGTCGCTAAGCGGCTGCTCGATAAGGGATTGTTGGTGACGGTGGTTGGCAAGCCGCATGGCTTTGCCTCGAGCAAGCCGAACTGACCCACATCGGCCGCGGTCCGCTACGGCGGAGAAGAAGGGCAGCCGAATGGACCAGGCGGGAATTACAGTATCGCCGAAGCTGCGCGGTATCTTCCTCGTAGTCGCTGCGTTGATGCTCCTGCTCTGGGGGTTGAGCCTAATTCCGCCGATCGAGAACTGGAATAACCCGTACGAGGATGGCTTTTCCTACGTGGGCGTTTTCTACGCCACCATCGTCTGCCTGCCCACCGGCCTGTTCCTGTTGCTTGGCGGCATTGTCGCGCGCGGCCAGCACGTCGTGCGCGCCCGCTCGGCGTTGTTTGTGGGCGGCGGGACGCTGTTTATCGTGGTGGCGTTTTTGATCTTCCAGCACATCGCCAATTCTATGGGTGGTTTGGGATTGGGTTGAGCGCGTCTGCTATCCCAATATCTTTATTTTTGCGAAGGCACACCAACAAGGTTACCGATCTTCACGCCAGCGTCACTCCTTGGCGGGTACGGTACGCAGATAGGTGACCATTGCGTCGAGGTCATCCGCAGCAACCGTCGCATAATAGCGGTAGCCCATTGGCGGTTTGAGCTTGCTGCCGTCGCGGCTGACGCCTTGGGTGATCGCGCGTTTGATTTCATCGTCGGTCCAGGCGCCAATGCCCTTGTCCTTGCTTGACGTGATGTTGCGCGATACCGAAACGCCCCACGGCCCGGGCAGCTCAAAACCGCCTGCGCCGAGCTTGGTGGCGAACTCACGCCCATGTGGTCCCATCGGCGTGTGGCATTCCATGCAATGGGCGATGGTGACGAGGTAGGAGCCCTTGTTCACCTTTTCGCTCAGCATCGCCTCGGTGAAGGTCTTATCGCCGCCCGGCGGAATCGGATGCCCCTGCGGCATCTTGTAGACCGGATCTGGCACGGTGTTCTTGATCGGCTTGATTGTGCGCAGATAGGCGATCACCGCGTCGAGATCATGATCGGTCATGATCTCGTAAAATCCGCTCGGCATGACCATAGCGACCGGCACGCCATTGCGCTTGATGCCCTTGCGCAGCACCTGCTTGAGCTCGGCATCGGTGTAGTCGCCGATCCCGGTTTCCTTGTCCTGCGTGATGTTCGGCGCAGTCACTTTGAACGGCGGCTCGTCCCAGCTCCAATCCGCCAGAAAACGCGCGCTCGGCAATATCGGTGTCGCCGGTCGGGCCCTTTGGCGTGTGGCAATTGCCGCAGGTGAGAATGCCATTGACGAGATAATCACCGCGCTTAATCAGATCGGTGTCGGCCCGCGCGCTGCCGAATGTGACGGCAAATGCGAAGACCAATACAGCTATTACACGGAGCAAAGCCGTCCCCCCTCATATCCCTCGCCGCGAGTATACATGCGCGCAGCACGGCGGCAATTCAGTGCACCGCGAAACTATTGCACGAATCGCCGCAGCTATTGCGGCGTGATCCCGGCGAGCTTGGCGGCTTCGCGCATATTCTCAAAATCGGCGCGAATGAATTCGGCGAATCCTTTCGCGGTCATCTGCTCGGGTGAAGCGACTTCCGAGCCAAGGCTGATCAACCGTTCCGCGGCGGGGCTTCCGGAATTTAAGCCTTGGGCGATCGCCTGTTGTAACTTGTCGACGACATCGGCAGGCGTCTTCGCCGGGGCCACCACGCCAATATAGCTTTGCGCCGTGAAGCCTTTCACGCCGCTCTCGTCGAAAGTCGGAATGTCCGGCGCGAGCTTCGAGCGATGCAGCGCGGCGATGGCGATGATATGGGCCTGGCCGCCTTGGTGCATCGGCAGCGCGGTTGAGAATTCGGTCATGGCGCCATCGACATTTCCGCTGATCAAATCGGGCATCAGCGCGCCGCCGCCGCGATAGGGAACATGGGTGAGATTGGCTCCGGTTGCGGCTTTCAGCCGCTCCAGCGTCATATGCGTGGCACTGCCGATGCCGCTGGTGGCGATCGTCACCGCGGCATTCTTTGACTGCGCGACGAGCTCGGTCATGTGTCTTGGCCTGGATTTTATTACTCAAGATGAGTGCGTGCGGCACGTAGCTCGTCAGCGCGACAGCGGCAAAATCCTTCAGCGGGTCATAGCCAAGATTGGCGTGAAGGAGCGGATCGACCGTGAGCGGCCCGTTTGATCCGACCAGGAGCGTGTAGCCGTCCGGCGTCGCATGCGCGACGAATTCGGCGCCGATGCTGCCACCGCCGCCGCCGCGATTCTCGACCACCACCGGCCGGCCCAGCGCCTTGCTGACCAGATCGCCGGTTATGCGCCCGACAATGTCGGCATTTCCTCCGGCCGCAAACGGCACAATCAGATGAATTGGCCGGTCCGGATAGGCGGCCAAGGCGCGCTGCGCCAACAAAGGAAGAACAGGCGCCGATCCAAGCGCGGCAAGGAACATGCGGCGTGGAATATTCATCGCGGTCCTCCAAATTTGCTATTCATCAGTTCCAAACCCTGGCGGCGTCCGAGGTTCGATCATTGTCCCGCCGATTTCACTTCCGCTCAATCCGGGCTAGTGTCCCGATGGACACTAGCAATTAATATTCCTGCTAGTGCCGCCTTCGGGTTCGCGGCACTAGTGTCCCGATTCCGAAGTTCGTAAGCATTGGCGGCGTGCTCGTACGAACTTCGGAATCGATAAGGACACTAGCAACACTATACTTGTAGTGCCGCTTTAGAACCCGAAGTTCGCATCCGAGCGCTCCGCAAGGCGAACTTCGGGTTCGCGGCACTGGGAATGCGTCATGATTCCGGTCACCGCAAAGATCGCGCTCGATGAACGCGAGATTGCCGAATTTTTCATCCGAGCGTCCGGACCCGGCGGGCAAAACGTCAACAAAGTCGCAAGCGCGGTGCAGCTTCGTTTTGACGCGCGCCGCTCACCCTCGCTGCCCGCCGACGTTCGCAGCCGTCTGGAACGCTTGGCCGGTTCTCGCCTGACCCGCGACGGCGTCATCGTCATCACCGCGCAGCGCCATCGGGCGCAGGCCCGCAACCGGGAAGACGCGCTCGCGCGCCTTTTGGACCTCATCCGCCGAGCCGCGCATCCGCCGCTCAAGCGGCGGGCGACCAAGCCTCCAGCGGCGGCGCGTGAACGCCGCATCGAAGGCAAGAAACGGCGCGCCGGCATCAAGCGGCTCCGGCGGGCAAAACCGTCATTTGATTGAGCTCTAAACCTTCATCCATTGACGGCGTGATATTGCGCGAGTTCGAGCGCGAAAAGACCGGCGCCCAGAGCGGCAAATCCAACCACCATCAGGACGATCGCGTAGACAAACAGCGATTTGTTCGCACCTTCGCGGCCGCGCTGCCGACGCTGGGCGAGGAACAGCACACAGCCGATCGCGTACACGGCAACACCGCAAACCACCAGGATCGCCCCCGGCAAATACCGCTCCATCTCCCCTCCACATCGTTCCACATGGCAGCGGCTGGCAGCATAGGCGGAGGGCGCGATCCGGGCTACCGTTGGCTTCGAATCGCAAGTGAAACCGCTGGTCATGCCTGTTCGCCAACTCAGCGAAGCCGTCGTCAACCGCATTGCCGCGGGGGAGGTCGTCGAGCGTCCGGCGAGCGTGGTCAAGGAACTTGTGGAAAACGCGCTCGATGCCGGGGCGCGGCGGATCGATATTCTCACCGATGGCGGCGGCCGCCGGCTGATCCGCGTCACTGACGACGGCGAAGGCATGACCCGCGCCGATCTGGCGCTTGCGGTGGAGCGGCATGCCACATCGAAGCTCGCCGACGACGATCTTGTCGCCATTCGCACGCTCGGTTTCCGCGGCGAAGCCTTGCCGTCGATCGGCGCAGCGGCGCGGCTTGCGATCACGAGCCCGCCACGCCGATGAGCCGCATGCCTGGGCGATTGAAGTCGATGCCAGCGTCAAATCCGACGTGAAGCCGGCGGCGCTTGGGCAGGGCACGCGCGTTGACGTGCGCGATTTGTTTTATGCAACGCCGGCCCGGCTGAAATTTCTGAAAAGCGATCGTACCGAAGCCGAAGCCGTGCGCGACGTGGTGCGGCGTCTTGCAATGAGCCGGCCCGATGTCGCGTTCACGCTTTCCGGCGAGGAGCGCTCGCCACTGCACTTTGCCGCCGTGCTGGCGGATTCCGCCGGCCGTTTGGTGCGGCTCGGCGATGTACTTGGCGCCGAGTTTCGCGCCAATGCGGTCGAAGTTGCGGCTTGAACGCGAGGAGGTCAGGGTTGAAGGTTTTGCCGCGTTGCCGACGCTCACCCGCGCCAATTCGCTCGGCCAATATTTGTTCGTCAACGGCCGTCCGGTCCGCGACAAATTGTTGTTGGGCGCGGTGCGCGCGGCCTACGCCGATTATCTACCGCGTGATCGGCATCCGCTGCTGGCGCTGTTCGTGTCGCTGCCGCCGTCGGAAGTGGACGTCAACGTGCATCCGGCCAAAGCCGAGGTACGCTTTCGCAATGCCGGATTGGTGCGCGCGCTGATCGTCCATGCGCTGAAGGCCGCGCTGGCGCGCGAGGCAACGCGTGCGGCGACGACCGGTGGCACAGCGACGATTGCGGCCTTTCGCGGCTCGCCTCGGCTGGGGCGTTCTGCCGCGACTTGGCGAGATCCAGCCAGCCGCAGGCGTGATGTCGGTGCGGCGTTCGCACCGCTTCACGGCGGCTTTGCCGCGCCGTCGCAATCGGCTTTTGCAGTGGGCGCTCCGGCGGCAGACCTGCGCAACGATTTTGACAGCGGCGTTGTGGATCGCTCGGAGGAACAATCGGGCGACGGCGCGCTGCTCGATCATCCGCTCGGAGCGGCGCGCGCCCAGGTTCATGACACTTATATCGTGGCGCAGACTCAAGACGGCCTGGTGGTCGTTGACCAGCATGCCGCGCATGAGCGCATCGTCTACGAGCGTCTGAAGGAAGCGATCGCCAAGACCGGTGTGCCCCGGCAGATCCTTCTCATTCCCGAGATCGTCGAACTCGATGAAGGTGATGTCGAACGCCTCGTCGGCCGCGCCGACGAGCTCTCGCGCTATGGCTTGGTCATTGAGGCGTTCGGTCCCGGCGCGGTGGCTTTGCGCGAAACACCCGCGCTCCTCGGCGAAATCGACGGCACCGGCCTCATTCGCGATCTTGCCGAGCATATCGGCGAATGGGATGAGACGCTGCCGCTGGAGCGGCGCCTGATGCAGGTCGCATCCTCGATGGCATGTCACGGCTCGGTGCGCGCCGGGCGACGGCTGAAGCCTGAGGAGATGAATGCGCTCCTTCGCGAAATGGAAAGAACGCCCAATTCCGGCCAGTGCAATCACGGCCGCCCGACTTACGTCGAATTAAAACTTACCGATATTGAGCGGCTGTTCGGCCGCCGCTAGGAAAAAGTTTGGTGCCCTGTGCACCAGGCTGCTACCTCGATCCACACCGCCGTGGTCAACATTAAATGAGGCTGCAGAAGACAAATTCAGTATCGTCGTAGATGCGCCGTTCCAGCTCGGAAAAACCCCGCGGGGGTGCAAAAGCCGACTTGGCGGCTTCTTCAACGACGATCAACGCACCTGGTGTTAACCAGCCGCCGTCGCGCGCCGCAATAAGCGCCGCCGCGGCCAATCCCTGTCCGTAAGGCGGGTCTAAAAACGCGAGCGAGAACGGCTCGACCGGATGCACGGGTCCGAGCTTGGTCGCATCGCGGCGAAAAATACGTGTCACGCCGCCCAGCCCAAGGGTGGCGACGTTCTCGCGAATGAGCGCGCGTGCTTCGGCGCCGTCATCGACAAGCAATGCGAAGGCCGCTCCGCGCGACAGCGCCTCGATGCCAAGCGCGCCAGTCCCCGCGAACAGGTCGAGCACGCGAGCGCCGGTGACCGGGTCGCCATAGGCATGCACCAAAATATTGAACAGCGACTCGCGAAGCCGATCGGCGGTCGGCCGAATGGCCGACGACTTTGGGCCGGCCAAAGCGCGCCCCCGCAATCGTCCACCGACCACGCGCATCAGAGCATGATCCCGAAAAAGCCTGCCTCGGACTTGATCCGGGGTGGGCACCGGTTTCCCGCCTGCGCGAAGCCGTGCAAGCGGCCTAGCCTCTCGGCTGATGCTACGGCGGGCCAAGCCAGGTCAGAAAAGATCATGCTCAAACAATAAATGAAATTGCCAATAGCCATTTCCCTTTTAGCTGTTGTCTCGCGGCCGCCGCGGCGGCATACGAGACCTCCGCCCGGCCGGACGGTTTCGGCGGTGATGATCGGATTTGCGGCGGAAGTTGCGATCGTCTTGTCGCGCCGCTTCGGTTGACGATGTTCGCGGATAGCGTTCGACCGCAACCCGTCGGCCCTTGCGATCGGTCAGAATATCAGCCTGCGCCTGTTCATTTCGCTCCGGAACTTCCCGGCGATCGCTGCGCTTACCACGGAATTTGCGGTGCAATTTTTTTGTGGGTCGGCCTTCTTCGTGGACGCGCCAGGCATGATCGGATGAAGTGCGATGTTTCGATCTTTCTCGCGGTTTTTGCTGCGCGACTGGACGCGTTTTATCATGGCGCGCTTCATCATGGCTCGGCTTTCGCGGCGCTGGCGGGTGTGGCACCGAGAAATCAGCCCCGGACAGCCTTACCAGCTTATCGCCGAGCTGCTCGCGCAGCACCCGGGTGCGGACTTCTTCGACTTCACCTTCACCGAGCTCACCGAGCTGGAACGGCCCGAACGAGACGCGGATGAGCCGGGTGACGCCCAGTCCGAGATGACCGAGCACATTGCGGACCTCGCGGTTCTTGCCTTCGCGAATGCCCAGCATGAGCCACACGTTGGATCCTTGCACCCGATCAAGCGCGGCTTCGATCGGGCCATAATGAATGTCATCGATAGTCACGCCGCGCCGCAAACCATCGAGCTGGTCTTGTGTGATCGAGCCATGCGCGCGCACGCGATAGCGCCGCAGCCATCCCGTCGCGGGCAATTCCAAAAGTCGTGCCAGCGCGCCGTCATTGGTCAGAAGCAACAGACCTTCGGTATTGAAATCGAGCCGCCCGACGCTGATCAGGCGCGGCAGATCGCGTGGCAGATTTTGGAAAATCGTCGGCCGGCCTTGCGGATCGGCATGCGTCGTCATCAGCCCGCGCGGCTTGTGATAGAGGAACAGACGGGTGCGTTGGTGAGCCGGCAGCGGTTCGCCGTCGACCGTAATGTGATCCGAGCCGGTGACATCAATCGCGGGCGAGGCGATGGTCGTGCCGTTGACCGCGACTCGGCCCGCGGCAATCCACGCTTCGGCTTCCCGCCGTGAGGCGAGACCGGCGCGCGCGATGACTTTGGCGATGCGCTGACCGGTTTTGCGTTGGTTCGGCTCTTCTTTCATGCTCATCTTTGCTCACGTAGCTGACGTGTATAAAGACGTGGACGGGCGGCACAAGCTTACATTGGGCCAGCTAACCGCCGGATCTGACTGGCCGGGGCATGACGGTGACGAATTCCAATGACGTCCTTTATGGATATGGCACTCGATGAGGCGCGCGGCGCCGGCCGACGCGGCGAGGTGCCGGTCGGCTGCGTGCTGGTGCGCGGTGACGAAGTCATTGCGCGTGCCGGCAATCGCACGCTGGCCGATCGCGACCCGACTGCGCATGCCGAAATGATCGCCATCCGTCACGCCGCGCATCGGCTCGGCTCCGAGCGTCTCGATGGTTGCGATGTCTATGTCACGCTCGAACCCTGCGCGATGTGCGCAGCCGCACTGTCATTCGCGCGGATCCGCCGCCTGTATTATGGCGCTTCCGATCCCAAGGGCGGGGCAGTCGAAAACGGCGTGAAATTTTTTGCTTCGGCCAGCTGCCATCACCGGCCGGAGATCTATGGAGCGCTCGCCGAGGCGGCGGCTGGAGATTTGCTCAAGGAATTTTTCAAGGCGCGTCGCTAAGCGAAATAAGGTGCTATTTCGATTTATTTTTTGCGTATGATCTTTTCCGACTTGGCTTCGCCCGCGGTAGCATCAGTCGAGAAGCTAGGCCGCTTGCACGGCTTCGCGCAGGCGGGAAATCGGTACCCACCCCGGATCAAGTCCGGGGCAGGCTTTTTCAGGATCATGCGTCGAGCGCATGATCTTTTTTGTGAAAACCGGATCCACTTTTCGGGATCATGCGTCGAGCAGCGCGCCGAGCTTTTCCTTTATTTCGGCCTTTGCCGCTTCGGCGGATCGGATAATTGCACTCGCTTGCAGAAAACCTAGCGTGCGGAAGATGCTCACATTTGGTCGGATCACAAGATCGGGAGCGGCATGGTCGAGCTTCGCGGCGACGATGGCGCCGCCCATCACCATGACTGTCGTGTAAAGCGCTTCCCAGATGTTTGGCATGTCGACGCGCTCGTCTTCGGGGATTCCATAAACATCAACACCGACGACGCGATCGGCGCGCCCGGTGAGCTTGTCGAAGGGCAGGGGATTGGTGGCGCCGCCGTCGATCAGGACGCGGCCGTCGATGATCATCGGGCGGAACAAGCCGGGTATCGCGATCGAGGCGGCCAAAGCCGGGCGCAACGGGCCTGACGCAATGGCTAATTCGCTGCGGCGGTGCAGGTCAGTCGCCATGGCGATGAATGGAATGTCCAATGCTGAAAATTCGCCGGGCACTTGAGCAGGCATGAACTGTTCGCAAAACTTCTCGGCGTCGATCTGCGTGGCTTGGCTGAGCCGCCCGTACAACAGATCGGCGAGATTACCGGCGCGTGCGGTCATCAGCCGGCGCCGTGTCTGGCCCCAGTCGTGCGCGAAGGCGATGACGTGGTGGCGGATGTCCTTGCCGCGCATGCCCGCGGCGTAGGCGGCCCCGATGAGCGCGCCGATCGAGGTGCCGGCGATCGCGGTCGGTCTCACACCCATCTCGTCGAGCGCCTCGATGACCGCGATGTGGGCGAGCCCGCGCGCGCCGCCGCCGCCAAGCGCCAAAGCAAAACTTTTCATGCGCCGGCCTGGGAAGCGAATTCGAAAGCTTTGGCGGCAAGCGGCCGCACCAGCAGCGCCTTGCTGGCGGCAAGTGCGCTGGTCGCGGTGCCGTCACGCACTCTGCCGGCGATACCCTGCATGATCGCGGCTAAACGAAAAAAATTATAAGCAAAATAAACCAGCAAATGCGGCCGCGGATCGAGGCCGGTCCTCGCCACATAGAGATCGATATAGGCATCAAGCGACGGGATGCCGAGCGCATCGAGGTCGAACCCCACGAGCGAGCCGGTGCCGGCATCCGAGTGCGGCATGTGCCACTGCATCAAGTGGTACGAGAAGTCGGCCAGCGGATCGCCGAGTGTCGACAATTCCCAATCCAGCACCGCAATGATTGTGGGCGCGTCGGCGGCGACGATCATGTTGTCGAGCCGATAGTCGCCATGCACCAAGCGCGGCGTCTGCTCTGGCGGCAGATGCGCGGGGAGCCAATCGATAAGCCGCTCCATGTCATCAATTCGTTCGGTCTCGGAGGCGCGATATTGCTTCGACCAGCGCGCGACCTGCCGCTCTACATAATGTTCGCCGCGGCCGTAATCGCCAAGCCCGATCGCCGCGGGATCGAAAGCGTGCAGGCGGGCGAGCGTCGCGTTCATGCCGTCATAGACTTGCGCGCGTTCGGCGGGATAGGAATCCGGCATTTGCGGCTCCCAAAACACGCGGCCTTCGGCGAACGCCATGAGGAAGAAAGCGGTGCCGACAATGCTTTCGTCGGCGCAATAAAGCAGTGGCTCGGCGACCGGAAAGCCCTGCCCATAGAGCGCGCTGATCACGCGGTGTTCGCGGTCGACGGCGTGGGCGGACGGCAACAGCTTGCCCGGCGGTTTGCGGCGCAGGACATAGCGGCGCAGCGGCGTTTCGATCAGATAGGTCGGATTGGATTGCCCGCCTTTGAATTGGCTAACGAGTGCGGGACCGGCGAAACCCGGCACATGCGCAGCCAAGTAACTTTCCAGGCGCGCGACATCGAATCGCAGCCGGGCGGCGACCTCACGCGTGCCGGAGAAAACGCTCTGACGTTCGCTGGTCGTCATGTCCCGGCGCTGAAGAAATCAAGCAAGGCCTGCGCCGTCGCCGCTGGATTTTCTTCGGGCAGATAGTGGCCGCTTGGGACCGGCGACCCGCGCAGATCAGGGGCCCAGTCGCGCCAGCAGGCGAGGGGGTCGAGGCCGGCACTGGCCGGCAGGCCTTGCGCGCCCCATAACGCGAGCATGGGACAGCCGATCTTTTTGGCAGCGGCGCGATCGGCCTCATCGTGTTGCAGATCGCTGGTGCGGCCGGCGCGGTAATCCTCGCACATGGCATGGATCCGCTGCGGGTCCTGGTAGGCCGCATGATAATGCGCGAGCGCGCGCGCATCGAAGAAATCCACGCTCTGCGCCTTTGCGCCCGCGGCAGCGCGATAATCGAAAAAGAACTTCGGATCGTGCGCGATCAGTCTTTCGGGGAAGGGCTCCGCCAGAGCCAGAAACATCCAATGCCAGGCGCGTGCGGCGAGCCGCGCATCCATACGGCGCCACATGTCCCAGGTGGTGACGATGTCGAGCACCGCAAGTTGCTCCAGCCGGCCGGGATGGTCGAGCGCGAGCCGATAGCCAACGCGTCCGCCGCGATCGTGGCCGGCCAAGCGGAAGCGGACAAAGCCGAACGTCTCCATCGCTTCCACCATAGCCTGGGCCATCGCGCGTTTGGTGTAGGGCGCATGGTCAGGCAGCGCCGGCGGCGCCGCCGACCAGCCGTAACCTGGCAGGTCGGCGATCACGAGCGTAAAGCGCTGCGCGAGCGTTGGCGCCACGCGGTGCCACATCACGTTGCTCTGAGGATGGCCGTGAAGGAGCAGGAGCGGTGGGCCGCCGCCATCGCTGACCCGGGCGAAAATGCGTCCGCCGGAGGTTTCGATCCAGCGCAACTCATAGCCGGGAAAGAGATCCGCGAGATCGGGCATCAGACGCGACTCTCCCGTTCTACGGCGCGCCAGCCGATGTCGCGCCGGTAAAAGCCTTCGGGCCAGCGAATGCGCGCGATCGCGGCATAGGCGCGCGCCTGTGCCTCGCGCACCGTCTTTCCCGTCGCCGAGATGTTAAGCACGCGCCCGCCATTGGCGAGAATGCGGCCGCCCTCGGCTTTGGTGCCGGCATGAAAGATTTGCACGCCTTCGACCGCCGCCGCTTCATCGAGGCCCTCAATGACGGTGCCGCGCACATAATGTCCCGGATAGCCATCGGCTGCCATCACCACGGTCAGCGCCGGCATCTCGTACCAGCGCAAGTCGAACGATTTCAACATGCCGTCGCGGCTTGCCAACAAAGCCGGCACCAAATCGGACATCAGCCGCGGCATCAGCACTTGCGTTTCTGGGTCGCCGAAGCGGGCATTATATTCGATGAGCTTCGGGCCTTGCCGCGTGATCATCAGCCCGGCGTAGAGCACGCCTTTGTACGGTGTGCCCATTGCCTTCATCGCACGCATGGTCGGCCCAATGATGTCATTCATGATCCGGCCGCTCATTGCGGCGTCGATATTGGGCGCGGGCGAGTAGGCGCCCATGCCGCCGGTATTGGGTCCCTTGTCGCCGTCGAAGGCGCGCTTGTGATCCTGTGCGGTCGCCAGGGCGATCGCGGTTTCGCCGTCGCACAGCGCGAAGAACGAGGCTTCCTCGCCATCGAGAAACTCTTCGATGACGACCTCGCCGCCGGCTTCACCCAAACCGCCGCCGAACATCATCTCGACCGCTGCCTCAGCCTCGGCCTCGCTCTGCGCCACGATCACGCCTTTGCCGGCGGCAAGCCCGTCGGCTTTCACGACGATCGGCGCGCCGCGAGAGCGAATATAGGTCTTAGCAGCGGGAGCGTCCTTAAAGCGCTCATAGGCCGCGGTCGGGATGCCGTTGGCGCGGCAAAGATCTTTGGTGAAGCCCTTGGACCCTTCGAGCTGCGCGGCGGTGCGGCTTGGCCCGAATGCCTTGACCCCAGCAAACTCAAGATCGTCGACGACACCCGCGCAGAGCGGCGCTTCGGGTCCGACCACGACCATGTCAATTCGGCGGTTGCGGCAAAAGCTGACGATGGCGGCATGGTCGGCCAAATCGAGCGGTACACACTCCGCTTGCTGCGCAATGCCGGCATTGCCTGGGGCGCAATAAAGCCGCTCGGTGAGCGGACTATCCGCCATTTTCCAAGCCAGAGCGTGCTCTCGCCCGCCTGAACCTAAGAGTAGAATATTCATCGATCAGAACGTGTTGCAGACCGCGGCAGGGCTTGACCCAAGCCCGCAATGAACCGCACTAATCGCCATGGAGTTTACCTGTTCGTCAACCTTGCCGGGCCACGAGCAACGATGAATGAGCCCCGCCTCAACCTGCCGGAATTGACGGTTTCCGAGCTGTCGACGGCGCTCAAGCGCACGATCGAAGACGCTTATGGCTATGTGCGGGTACGCGGCGAACTCGGCAAAGTCAGCTACCACGGCAACGGCCACGTCTATTTCGATCTTAAGGACGATCGTGCCTGCATCGCCGGCGTGATCTGGCGCAGCACGGCGCTGCGCATTCAGCTTCGGCTGGAAGCCGGCCTTGAAGTCGTCGTGACCGGACGGCTGACCACTTATCCCGGCCGCTCCCAATATCAGATCATCGTCGAGACGCTGGAGCCCGCCGGCATCGGCGCGCTGATGGCGCTCCTCGAAGAGCGCAAGCGCAAACTCGCCGCCGAAGGATTGTTCGATGAGGCGCGCAAACAACTGCTGCCGTTTCTGCCCACAATCGTTGGGGTCGTTACCTCGCCAACCGGCGCTGTGATTCGCGATATCCTGCACCGGCTCGCGGATCGATTTCCGCGCCGCGTATTGTTGTGGCCCGTTAAGGTGCAGGGCGAGGGTTCGGCTGCGGAAATTGCCGCCGCGATCGACGGCTTCAACGCGCTGCCCGAGCGCGAGAGCGCATTCCTGCCGCCGCGGCCGGACCTGATCATCGTCGCGCGCGGTGGCGGCTCGCTCGAGGATTTGTGGTCGTTCAACGAAGAGATCGTGGTGCGCGCTGCCGCCGCGAGCTTGATTCCATTGATCTCGGCGGTCGGCCATGAAACCGACGTTACGCTGATCGATTTTGCCGCTGACAGGCGCGCGCCGACGCCGACCGCGGCGGCGGAAATGGCCGTTCCGGTCCGCACCGAGCTCCTGCTCGACATCAAGTCGCTGTCGCGGCGCACGCTCGCCTGCTGGCGGCGCAATCAAGATGCGCGATGGGCCGAGTTGCGTTCGGCAAGCCGGGTACTGCCCAAGGCCGAAGAAGTGCTGGCGTTGCCGCGGCAGCGGCTCGACCATGCCGCAGCAGGCCTCGACCGGGCGCTCCGGACCAGCGCACATGTCCATCATGTCAGGTTTTCGCGGATCGCCGGCCGCCTGAACGACCGTTTGCTGCGCGCCAATATCGAGCGGCGGCGCGAACGTTACGGCAGTTTATCGTCGCGACTGCGCGCCGGGGTCGCCGCCAACCTGGCCGTTCATCGCAACCGTATCGGGCAGGAGCGCGACCGGGTGGTGGCCTTCGGCGAACGCGCCAGACGTGCCGTGCGCCAGCTCATTGCCGTGCGCACGTCGCGTGCCGAGCGCGGCGGCGAGCTCCTTGCGGCCTTCTCGTATCGGGGCGTGTTGGCGCGCGGGTTTGCCCTGGTGCGCGATGCCAAGGGGCGACCCTTGCGCACGGCCGCAGCGATCACCGCGGGTATGCCGCTCGAAATTGAATTTTCCGACGGCCGCATCGGCGCGCGCGCTGAAAACGGCACGGCGGTCGAAGGTCCACCCGCTCCGTCCAAACCGCGTGCGCGCCGCGCCGGTACCTCCGGCCAAGGCGACTTGTTTTAAACACACGAATTGAATTCACCGCTCATTGCGATCGCAGAGATCGACGTGCCGGCTCGCTAACATTGTCGGCAAGTCAAAACAATTCTGACTATCCATTCATGAAAATGAAATTGGGATCGTCGCGGAACCGCCATCATATTTGGGTGTTATGCGCTCGCACAGGTTCGCGCCGGAGGAGAAACAAGGAGAATGAAAATGACACGGACTGTCTTTGCGATGGCGGTCGCAGCCTTACTAACCTTGGCCGTCTCGGGGACATCGCAAGCCGCGCCGATTGCGCCGCCCGCTGGCGTGAATTCCAGCGACAATGGCGCCGTAACGCCGGTGTACTGGTATCGCCATCACCGTCATTGCTGGCGCGGCTATTACGGCCGCGTGCATTGCCGCTGGTAATCGGCTGGCAACCGAATCTTTGACCCGCCGCGCCGATCGCTCTCGGCGCGGCGTTTTCTTTTCGTCTCATTAGCGCGCCAGCCATTGCGGCACCCGCTTAAACGCATCGGTCCGTGCCGCGGGATTTGTGCCGCCGTGCGCTCTGCCGGAAGGATCGACAGTATTGACGAGCTCGGTAAACAGCCTGATCGGAGTATTGGCGCGATCGAACTCATGATGCGCCTCCGGATAGACGACGAGCTGCACGTGCGCGCTGCGGCCGCGGGCGCCGGCGACCATTTGTTGGCATGTGGAGGCAAGCGTCCAATCGTCGGCGCTGCCAATGAGAATCAAGGTTGGCACTCGCGCGCTCCACGCGCTCTGCAGGAGGCGCCGGCAATTCGGATAAAACGCAACGGCGGAGCGGAAATCCGTGGCATCATGATGCCGTGCCGTGGTCAGCCGGATCGTCCATAACGCGCTCACGGCGCCATTCGCCCAGCCTAACAGCGAAATGTGGTCACCGCGCACATAGCTTTGCTTTTGCAGCCAAAGCCGCGCCGCATTGGCGTCACTGACGCGCTCGCGCCAGGGGTGCACCGTGCGGTGATGTTCGCGGCACTGCGAGCCAAGGCCGCGCGATCCAAAAGAATCCGGAAAGACGACGACAAAACCGTCGCCCACCAGCTTATCCGCCCACTTCGAGTACAGCTGTGCCTCGGTGTTCGGACGTTGGTTCAGTCCGCCGCAATCATGCAGGGCGACAACCGCCGGGAACGGCCCGGGACCGTCCGGGCGATAGAGCGTCGCATGCAAGACCACACCGTCATCCGGAATATCGATCTGCTCCGGTGCGGCGGCCGCTTCCGAGCAGGCGAGGGCGGCGACGAAAACAAAGGCCACGGTGCGGTAAGCCATGGTTTTGCAGCTCTCGCGTGCTAAATGCCCCGGCGGTTAAATTATCACGCCGCGTAGCGGCCGCGCAGGCCGGTCAAGATCACAAACTGGTGGTCCAGCCGGGCTGCAGCCTTGCCTTTCGTTGCGGCGCCCGCGTTATTATGTTTTGGCTTCCCGAAACGCACCTGCAGGGGCAATCCAGCGCCCAAATCGCATGCACGGAGGTGGCGGTGCTTAATCGTACAGATCGTCCCGCGCCAATGCCGGGCGAGGCCGAGGTCAAATATCTCGACGGCGACTTCCGTGTGGTGCGGCCGGGCACCTTCGTCCGCTGTGCGGTGACGGGCGTATCCATTCCGCTGGAAGAGCTTCGCTATTGGAGCGTCGATTTGCAGGAGGCTTACGCCACGCCGGAAGCAGTTTTGCAGCGAACGGGTTCGCGTTACGGACGGTAACGCGGGAGGCTGCCGGTATCATGCCTTCCGCCGCAAAGCGGTCGCGCGATAGCTGGCGATGGCGGCTAGGACCATTTCCCGTAACCGATCCTGATCTTCGATCACAAGTCGCACCGGCAGCGCGCTGGCATGCGTCGCAAGCTGCTGCAGCTCCGGCTCGCCGGCCAGCCGGGCAAGATCCTTTTCGGTGGTCAGCAGCATCAGATTATTGACCTGCGCCTGGGCGAGGAGGTCGAGAGCTTCGGCCGCGCTGAAGCGATGATGGTCGGGAAAGCCCGCCCGGCTCGCTATCTGTATGCCGGCGGTGGTGAGCGTTGCGAAAAATTTTTCCGGATCGGCAATGCCCGCGAAGGCCAGGACCTTGCGTTGGCCGATTGCGTTGACGACGGCCCGATCCGGTTCGAGCCTGCCGTGAAAAAGGGGAATCCTGCGTCGCTCGGCACGCTCGATGACGCGGGCGGCGCCGTCCGGCGCTCCGACCACGATCAGCGCCTGCGCGCGATCAAGTTGCAGCTCCAAAGGAGCACGCAACGGTCCAGCGGGAGCGACGCGGCCATTGCCGATGCCGCGGCGGCCATCGATGAGAACAAGACTCAGGTCCTTGGCGAGCGACGGATTTTGGAAACCATCATCCATAACGATGACGCTCGCTCCGGCGGAACGTGCGAATGCCGCTCCGGCGACGCGGTCACGCGCGACGACGGTGGGTGCGAGCCGCGCCAGGAGAATCGGTTCGTCGCCGACATCGGCGGCCCGATGCAGCGCCGGGTTAACGCGCACCGGGCCGGCTAATCGACCGCCATAGCCTCGGCTCAAAAAGAATGGACGCTCATGGGCGGCATGGAGGAGCTGGGCCACGGCGAGAGCCGCCGGAGTTTTGCCGGCGCCGCCGACGGTGAGATTGCCCAAACAAATAACCGGCAGGCCGGCTTGCCGGCCGCGCGCCTGCATGCGTAATCCCGCCACGGCGCCGTAAAGTGCAGCCAGCGGGGCTAACGGTGCGCCTGTCCCGGCTCGCCACCAAAAGGCGGGCTCGCTCACCAATTTGTGGGCTCTGACACGATGTCGGTCATGCGGTTTCCTCGAGACGGAGCTGAATCAGATAGGGGTCGAGCGCGGCCCAGGTGCGATCAAGCGCGCCGCCGAGCTTTTTGATGGTTGCAGTCGCCGCCTCGGCGGCGGCTTGGCGCGCTGCCGGATCGGCCAACCACGCGCCAAGCCGGGCCGCCAGTGCCTCTTCATCGGCGACCGGTTGTGCGCCACGCGCGGCATCCAATGCGGCATAGATCTCGGCAAAGTTCCACACATGCGGGCCGTGGATGACGGCGGCGCCCAGCCGGATCGCCTCGATCGGATTTTGTCCACCGTGGCTCGCGAGCGTGCCTCCCATGAAAACGATCGGCGCGAGCCGGTACATCAGACCGAGCTCGCCCAAAGTATCGGCGATATAGACGCCGATATTCGGCATCGGTTGGGCACGGCGCGACCGCAGTGCGGCCGCAAGACCGGCGGCTTTGGCGCTGTCGGCGATGCTCTCGCCGCGAGCCGGATGGCGCGGCACGATAATGGTCAACAATGCGGGATATTTTGCGCGCAGCCGGCGGTGGGCGCCGATAACGGCCGCTTCTTCGCCCGCATGGGTCGATGCGGCGACCATGACCGGGCGTTTGCCGATGATGTCTCTTAACCGCCGCAGCGCGGCTTCATCGGCGGGCGGCGCCGGGACATCGAGCTTGAGATTGCCGGTCGCACTCACCCGCGGCGCGCCGAGCTTGGTGTAGCGTTCGGCGTCGGTCGCCGACTGCGCCAAGCAAAGGTCGAATCGGTTGAGCAGAGCCGCGATCGCGCCTGGAATACGCCGCCAGCGCTTGAAGGAGCGCTCGGAGAGGCGGCCATTGATGATGATCATCGGGATTTTGCGCTTCGCACTGGAGCAAATCAGGTTGGGCCACAGATCGGATTCAACAAAGAGCGCAAGACCCGGCCGCCAATGGTCGAGGAAGCTGCGCACGAAGCGCGGTGCGTCGAGCGGAACGAACTGATGCAGCACGCCATTCGGCAGCCGCTGCTCGGCGAGCGCGGCGGAGGTCACGGTTCCGGACGTCACCAGCACTGCGAACTCCTGCGCGCGCAAGCGCTCGATCAGAGAGACAGCCGCGAGCATCTCGCCTACGCTCGCGCCATGCACCCAAATCAGAGGACCTTTCGGCCGCGGCATGCTGGCCTGGCCGAGCCGTTCCTTCAACCGCTCGGGATGTTCCTTGCCGCGCTTCTGCCGTCTGCTCAGCAGTTGCGACGCAATCGGGGTGCCGAGCGCAGAGCCGAGCTGATACGCGCGCAATGCGAGCGGCAAAGTGTTCGGCACGCTAGGCTCCGCCGCTCGCGCCGTCGACGAGCTCATAAGCGCGCCGCGTCGCCGCATTGAGGCGATCTTCAAGGAGGCGCCGCGCATCTTCGAGCGCGTCGTCGTCGGCATCGTTCGGCACAGCGAGCGGCTCGGCGGCAACGCCGGCGCCGCGTCCGAACGGAAGGTTGATGGTGGTGCGATCCCAATTGTCGAGCACGAGGCGGCGGCTGGTCGCAATCGCGCTCGGATAAATTGGCCGCCCAGACGCCTGAGCGAGCTTGATGATGCCCAACCCGACCACCCGCGCCACCTTCGGCACGTCGGCTGACAGCGCGATGGAATGGCCTTCGGCGAGCGAGTCGAGCATGGCTTGGAAGGCCGCGACGCCGGCTTTGTGCACGAAGCCGCCACCGTGGTTTCCCGAGCCGCGAATGGTGCCGACGCCGAGCCGCGCCGCCGCGATCGCGTTGATCTCGCCGTCGTGATGCCGCGACACCAGCATATTGACCCGATGTTGCCCCTTGCGCCCGACCGGGGCGAGCAGATGCTGCCCATGCCAAAACGCCAAGATGATCGGCATGTCGGCTTCGCCGCGCTCGTAAATATCCTCCGGCTCGAGTGTGAAGCGCGTCGTCGCTCCGACGAGCCGCAGATATTCGGCAGCGGTGATCCCGATCGCCGCTTTAGCCCATCGTTGTCGCGCGATGTGCCGCCATAGCCGCATGCATCCCCTCATGTCCGGCATCTGAACCGCGTGCGCGGTTCGCGATTATCGCAAGGCGAGGCGTTCGTCCCCAAGAAGTCCAATGAGCGCCGCGTGCCTGTCTCGGCCGGCTGCGATAAGCATCCCGTGTCGTGGCACCGGACGATTATAGGCAATCGCTCCACCCGTCAGCGGCGTGAGCGCGCCGCCCGCTTCGTGCACCAAAAGATCGGCCGCCGCAAGGTCCCAATCGTGGCTGTTGCCGCCGGCAAAAGCGGCATCGCAGGCGCCTTGCGCGACGCGTACCAGCCGTAGCGCCAGCGAATGCCCCCTGGGCACCTTGGTGAACGGCGGCAGGATCGAACTTAGGCGCTCTAAAAATTTCTGCGGTCCGGCAACGCGAAGGCCGTGCAGATCCGCGCCGGGCGTCGCCGCTATCGCACCGCCATTGAGCGTGCCGCCTGCTCCGGCCCGCGCCGCGAAGAACTCGTCAAGCGCAGGTGCATAGAGGCAGGCCGCGATCGGGCGGCCCTGTTCGATCAGTGCCGCAGAAATCGCCCAGTCCGGCTGGCCCGCGATATAGGCGCGCGTGCCGTCGATCGGGTCGACCACCCAGACGTAGCGCGCGGTGAGGCGCGCGGCATCGTCGGCGGTCTCCTCGGACAGCCACGCAAAGGTGTTGCCGCCCCCGGTCAAGCGCTCGCGCAGCAAGGCATCGACCGCGATGTCGGCTTCGCAGACCGGCGACGATGATGGACCCTTGGTCCATTGCTTGATTGGCTTTCCAAACATCGACAGTGCCAAGCTGCCGGCGTCGCGGACCGCGGCATTGAGGTGCGCGGCAGCGCGCGCAGAAATCTCCGCCGCGCCGTAAGCCTCAATGGCCGGCAACGGTGAGACCCTCCACGCGCACGGTCGGCGCGTTGGTGGCATAGCGGAAGACCAGGTCATTGGCCGGTTGAAGACCGGCGAACATCTCCGCGAGGTGCCCGGCTATTGTGACCTCGCTGACCGGATAGGTCGGCGCACCGTCGAGGATCCAAAACCCGGCCGCGCCCCGGCTGTAATCGCCAGTCACCAGGTTGGCGCCGGCGCCGATCAAGTCGGTGACGTAGAAGCCATCCTTGATATCGGCGATCAACGCGTCGGGAGTCTGCGGCCCCGAGGCAAGATAGAGATTGCTCGGCCCCGGCGACGGCACCGACGACACGCCACGATTTGCATGCGCAGTCGTCTGCAGGCGAAGCTCGCGCGCGGTCGCGCAATCAAGGAGCCAGCTCTTGAGCACGCCGTCTTCGATCAGCTTGAGCTCGTGCGTGGCGACCCCTTCCGCGTCGAACGGCCGCGAACGCAGGCCGCGCTTGCGCAACGGATCATCAATCACAGTGATGTCGCGGCGGAACAGCCGCTCGCCGAGCTTGTCGCGCAGGAAACTCGTCTTGCGCGCGATCGCGGCGCCGTTCGCGGCATTGGCGAGATGGCCGATGAGGGATCCGGAAATCCGCGGATCGAATACGACCGGCACGCGCCGCGTCTCAACCTTGCGCGGGTTGAGCCGCTTCACCGCGCGCTCGCCGGCGTTGCGCCCGATCGTTTCGGCACTGTCCAGATCGGCGGCATGCAATGTCGAGGAATAATCGTAATCCTGCTCCATCGCCGTGCCGTTTCCGGCGATCGCCGACATTGAAATCGAATGCCGCGAGCCGATGGTCGCACCGTGGAAGCCGTGGCTCGTTACCAGCACCATGCCGCCAATTCCGGAGGACGCGGACGCGCCACCGGATTTGGCAACCCCGGCAACGTCGAGGGCGGCTTGTTCGGCGTGGCGCGCGCGTTCTTCGAGCTCGGCGACAGACGGCATGTCGGGGTCGAGCAGATCCAGATCGGGAAATGTTCGCGCCAGTAGCGCGGGATCGGCGAGGCCGGCGAACTGGTCGTCCGGCGCTGCGCGCGCCATGGCGACGGCGCGCTCGGCCAGCGCGTCGAGCCCGTTTGCCGTCACGTCGTTGGTCGAGACTGCCGCCTGCTTATGGCCGACCAGGACGCGCAGTCCGATATCGTCGCTTTCCGAGCGCTGCAATTCCTCGACCGCGCCATCGCGCAGTTCGACGGCAAGTGACACCGACCGCACCGCCACGGCATCGGCCTGATCGGCGCCGGCGCGTTTGGCGGCGGCGACCAGCCGTTCGGCAAGATTCAACAATGCGGACTGATCGAGCAGCGATGTCATTGTGGTTGGTAATCGGTTTACGGGGGTGGCGAGCGCAAGACAAGGCGCCGCCCCGACCGCGTTTGGAGGAGAGCGAACGATCCGGATATCGCGAAGATGTGGGCTAAAGACGCAGGATTCAACCTCCTACGAACCTGTATTGGCCGCAACTGACCGAAACGTGAGCCGATCGATTGGGATGCATGCTTTGTCCGCACTCCGGCAACCTCTCGTCAATCATGCGCGCATTTGCGTCCGTGCTACCGGACTTTAACCAGGCTTTTTAAGCTGATCGCGACGGCGCGATGGCAGGGTTGCGGCGACCGGGCGGCAACAGCCCGGCGGGAGTTTCGGGGCGTCAAATGGAAGCCGGCAGGCCCGCTGCCGGGTCGAGCCGCGCCGGGGCGCATCGTGCAAGCACGACTGCGTCCCCGTGGCGGCTCGACCCTTTCTCATTACCCGCGCGTTTTACGACCGCCGATGAAGCGGCGGACGAAGGCCTGCGCATTGTCGATCTGCATCGCGAACGGGTGGTGCTGCGCCGCGCGCTCTCCGGTATGCGGATGGCCGTGAACTTGCCGGTCGCCGCCTATCGCGGCGTCGCCATCAGGTTGGATGCCACGACCGAGACGCCGCCGTTTGTCGCGGTCACGCTCGAACACCCCGACGCGGCCTTGTCGCTGCCGCTGTTCGCGTCGACCGATACCGACGACATTGTCGCCGAATGGCAGATTTGGGGCCGCGTGCTCGGCTTGCCGCTGTTGATCGGTGACACTGACGGGGATGTGACGCTGATATTGCAGCAGTTTACAGCCTTCTCGAACAAATACCCCCGGCTAAGCCTCGCAGGGGCCGCCCTGGTGCGCGTTGCTCAAGCGGGGTCGCGCCTCATCCTTGCTGAGCAGCTTGGCCGCTGATCTCCGCCCCGGCTCATCCTCGAAATGCCTTACTTGATGCACGCAATAGGCCTGCGTTTTCACTTTATCGCTGGTGATTATCTGGACGACCTTTTGAGCAGTACCAAACTGTGATGATCGTCACTGGCGTTGCTACCGACCGCGGGAATATTTCTTCCCTACGATAAATCAATTCCTCAAATGACAATCTGCTTTCAGTGGAGGGGAGCATGATTGATGCAGTGGTTAATGTTGCTGTCTTCGCGACGCTGGGTCTGTGCATTGTCGGGTTCGGCGCGTGGGCGCATACATCAACTTAATTTGACGACGACAATTACATCTCGCCCAGTGTTGGTCGCAAAACGGGCAGGTAAAGTCGCGACGCTCGATCAGGAGATAAAAAATGTTGAGCAAGATAAAACTTGTAGTTTCCGTTGCAATCGTTCTCAGCACCGCTTTCTCGGCGTCGGCCGCGACCAAGCACCATCGCGCCACCCATGTTCATCCTGCGATTTATAACAGGGTGATCCCAGCCGCTGCTGGTGGTGGCTGTACGGCTTCTGGCGGCCCAGCTTGCAGTAGCGCATGCACGGGCCCTGGCCCTTGTGCGCCACCAGATAGGTGGTGACGATCCGTTTGGTGAGCGAAGCTGCCGGAGCTAGATTGGACATCGCAAGACAGGCGATGTGAAGAACCGAGCAAACGCGGTAGTGCGTTTTTAGTTCCGAGCTTTAAGCGAGTGCCAGCTGCGCGATAATCCCGATAACAACGCGATTTCAGCCGTGCCACTTTTGATTGTCTTCAGTGCACACACGGAAGAGGATCAAGCACAATGAGTGAGTCAGTTGCCGCGTTTTATGATGAAGAAACCCTCAGCTTTGAAGTTCCGGATGTCGCGTTAGAGCTTGCGGGTGCCAAATGTTGGGAGGGTCCCGCGAGTTCAGCCACGATTTCGTTTTGCTCAGGATTGGATAGCTGCCCCTCTTATCCTGCGCGTTGACGGAAGTCGGGGCCGCGAAAACCGGCCCCGTTTCAGCGGCAAGCGGTGTGGTCAATACAGAATTAGCAAAAGCAAATACACGGTCAGCATAATGGCCGTCACGCTCGCCACAGAAAGCATTAAAGCTTCGCGCGCCTGGTGGTGATCCGCAAGCCTCTCGGTCTTCATGGCCAATCTTTCATTAAAGAGTGGCTGCCGTGACCTCGGCACGGGGGGCTGAGGGGGAAGGGGTTGAGGCCACGGAGCCACAAGCCTTAAACGCAAGACGTTCGAATGTAGTTCCGGTTTCTCGTGGCGTCGGCTGCGGCTGCATCAACGAAAAGCTTCCGCTGATTTCACACGTAACGGCGGCGAATTGAATGGACGTGTCCTCAACAATTCAACAACACTAAGCATTAACCAACTGATTTAGATCAAAGCTGCTGGTTAGGCTGTGGTGGATGATGCCCACCATGGAATGGAACCTGATAGACAGCGCACCGTTTGATCACGATCTCGAACTCGCTGTTATCGACAGCGAAGGCGCACATTCTCTCTCGTTTCCCTGTCGTCGTATTGAAGGCGGGTGGATTGAGGTCGAAACTGAGAAACGGCTTTACATACGCCCTTCACACTGGCGGGATTGGTCTCCTGGTAAAAGTCGTTCTAGGTTTTTAGACGCATCCCCGTTATTTCATTGACGCTGCCTAGGGTGATTGCTTGGTGCGTGACTGATGGCCCGCCGCTTCCCGCTGCTTGCTACTGGAGCCAGCTTCCTTACGTCTTATATACTTTCCATTCAAAGCCGACCTTATTTAACCGCGCTCTCCGGTCGGGTGACATTACGTTCTTTTTTCTGCGCTGCGTCGCAACCCACCATCCCAGTTTGTACTTTCCTTCGCGATGTAAACCACGAACGCGACAGTGTCCCTCTCTCCGCTTGAATTTCAATAATGCTGCAAAGCCCTGTTCCCAAGCAAAGTCTCGCCAGTTCCAAACAAAACCTATCCTGTCGAGACGTTTTTTGCGTTCTACAGATAAATCCCGTTTGCGAGTACGTTGCGTAATTACCCAAGACCCAAGATTATAGTTGCCTTCCACGTAACGTTGCGGCGGGCAACAATGACCTTTTCGCCTGCGAAATTTACATAAGGGCGCGAAACCATGCTCCCAGCGATCTTTGTGCGTCTTAATCAATTTACGCTTCATTCCGTTATACTAACTGTGGGTTCTCAAAATTTTCCAACTAGGCCCTCTGCTCGCCGCTTCCCGCCATCGTGGTCCGTCGAAGAACAAGACGCCTGCTTCGTGGTGCGCGATCACAACGGGCAGCAACTGGCCTATGTCTATTTCGAGGATGAGCCGGGGCGACGGTCAGCGGCCAAGTTGCTGACGCGTGACGAGGCGCGGCGGATCGCAGCCAACGTCGCGAAGCTGCCGGAATTGCTGAATCGCTAATGCGTGTGCAGACCCGGTCCCTCAGGGGTATGGGACCACGTGACCCCAGATGGAAGATAGCAGCAATGGCCGCACAGATGCGCTATCGAAAAGAGGCGGAAGACTGCCGACAGATGGCCGCCAATGCCATCAGCCCTCTCGACAAAGAGGCGTGGCTGAAGATAGCCGGGGATTGGCTAAGGCTGGCCGATTACGGGGGTCTGCGGGAAAAACCCCGCTGAGCCTTGGTCGCGCCCCGTTTGGCTTAAAGTATGCCTCCTAGTTACAGGTTAATTCTCATGAATGAAAAACTGCGAACCGCCCGTCGGCTCAGCAAGGGTGCCAAACGCAAAGCAGCCAAGATGGCGGGCCGAGAAATCGACCGCCTTGGCGATCAGACTGCAACTCGCGAAGAACGAGCACGACGAAAGCGCCAGCTCATCAAAGGCCCGCGAGAATTTCGCGATATGCGTAAAAACAAAAGCTGAAACCAAAACTCTCAATAAGAGAAATCCGGCCGACGATCCGCAGCCAAGTTGCTCACGCGCGATGAAGCGCGAAGGGCCGCCGCTGCGCCAACGCAGTCTGAACAACCGTTCATCATAAAAACACCGTTACGCCTGAACCGCATCACGCCAACCACTGTTATGGAGGAAGGAGCGATAACTTTAATCACAAGAGAGGAAACGTGAATGAGTAAGTTCGTAATCACAACGGCGTTAGCGCTCGTCCTCGCGGGAGGCGCTTACGCGCAGGGTCATCACGGTGGTGGCGGCGGTGGCGGCGGTGGTGGTGGTATGGGCGGTGGCGGTGGCGGTATGGCCGCCCACGGCGGCGGCGGCGGTATGGGCGGTGGCGGTGGTCCTAGCGGAGCGATGATGTCGCACGGCCCATCCGGTCCGTCGAACTTCAGCAGCATGTCGCGCGGCCCCTCTGGCCCGTCGAATATGTCGCGTGGCCCGTCAGGACGCTCGAACTTCGCCCAGGGGCCGCAAGGCCGCACGCTCTACAATCAGGAGCGCGGGAACCGCGACATTCGAGGCGATCAGCGCGGGCAATATGGACGGCTTGATCGCGACGATCTGCGGCAAGGACGCAACCTCTACAACCGTCAGGGCGATGTTGATCGTGGCAAGTTCGACCGTGACAACCGGATTGGACGCGACCACGGCGCGGATTTCCGACATCGCGGCGTCGTCAGCGGCAACTTCTTCGAACATGGACGCCATTTCCGCTTCCGCCGTTTCTTTAACGGCGAATGGGTGTTCCTGAACGCCTGGGATGACTGTACTGCCTGGGCGTGGATCAATATCGCGCCGGGTGTGTGGGCGTGGCGTCCCGTGGACGTCTGCATCGGCTAGAC
Source organism: uncultured Alphaproteobacteria bacterium (assembly GCA_963816295.1). Classification (GTDB taxonomy): domain Bacteria; phylum Pseudomonadota; class Alphaproteobacteria; order Rhizobiales; family Xanthobacteraceae; genus BOG-931. The sequence goes on from CAWFJS010000013.1 coordinate 62,402, forward strand.
AAACATAAGAACGAGCGGGCCGCGCCCGTAACAGCGTCGGTAAGTAGCCCCGGTTAAACGCCGGGGCTTTTTTTGCTGAACCCCGTTTTCCCGTCGTCAAGGAATTGGACGCTTGCTTTGTCGTGCGCGATCACAACGGGCAAAAGCTCGCGGCGAAATTGCTCATCAAAGACGGGGGCGGAAGGGCTGAGGTTCATTCGGCCGCTATTAAGAAATACTGAGTGTCACCTGTCGCTGGTAAGGTTGGTTTTGGCGCTACCTGTTGACGCTGTAGCCTTACTCGCTCAATGCGTTCAGCAAACTTAGTTTTGTCGGCTTTCTCCTCGCGGTCCGCCAAGTCGCGATAATGGCGCGCGACTATGCGGAAACGAAGCCGTACATCGGCAGACACCTCGGTTTCAGCCAACAACTCAAATTCCGAAGCGCGCTCTCGGTAAAGCCGCATCCGTGCGAAAACGTCCAATACTGACATGGATCGACCAATCGAACTGGACCAGGAAATCGAAGTCTATGTAAAAACCTCCCGGTAGGGTGTCCTGATCCCGAGATATCCACATGGGATCCTTTCTAACAGTGGCCGATCTGCAACACTCACAATGCTAAGCAAATCGCCCACGTCTATTTAGAGGACGAGCCGGGGCGTAGATCGGCGGCGAAATTGCTCACGCGGGGCGAGGCAAGACGGATTGCGGTGAATTTTGCTAAATTGCCGGTCCTTGTCGGGAACGCCCATAGAGGCGAGGATGAAACGACCCACTGAGAGCGATTTCGAGATCAACGTCACGGGTGGCGGGGTCGAGGTGACCTTCAAGCCGACAAAAAGCCACTACTCTTACAATCGGCTTGTTGACCAAAAGGACATTGCTCGTTTCGGACCAATCTCGCCAGCAAGGGTACGCCATGCAGGAGCGACAGGGGACATCAGGGATTACTCATCCCATGACGTTGAAGCCATGGCGCTACGTTTGGCAGCAGAAGCTGTGAGGCGCGGCGGATTGCGGTGAATATCGCCAAGCTGCCGGAGCTAGTCCGCAGCGGCTAGCTCAATAGAGATTGCGCTCGCCTTTGAATTCACGTCGGCGGATGCGGTCCGGGCGGAGGTTGTTATTGCGTATTCGGCTGGCAAAACCGCCGCTGCTGCGAGCTTCAGTCAATCAGCATCAGACTTGAGGGCTGATCTGTCGATCATTCGCCTAGCACGCGACGACGATAGACCAGCTAGTGCCCGCGCATGAAAGCCTGCATTTCCTCCAAGGTAACGGTGCCATCGTGGTCGGTATCCATCGCCCTGAAGATGCGCTCGTGCGCCGCCTGAAACTCCTCCAATGAGAGTTTCCCGTCACCGTTAGCATCCATCAGACTGAAAATTATTCGCATCGCCATGGGACCCATGATGCCGCGACCGTAGCCCTGGCCCATCATTCGGCCACCCATCATCCCGCCGTGATAATGGTGGTAGTCGTCCTGGTTTTGCTGCTGCATCATCGGACCACCTGGAGTTGGTTGGGTGCCGGGAGCCTGGGCACTCGCAGCAATAGCGCCACAGGTGAGGATAGTCGCAGTTGTCGTCAGTACCAGCACATGCTTTCGCATCTCGACCTCCTTGAATGAGGACCACAGTCCGAAATCTGCATTCAACGTCCCCCGAGCAATAGCGATAATGATCCTTGGCGAGGCTGACTCGGCGTCATTCGCCCAGCACTCGCCGCCGATATTCTTCCTGCATTTCGTCGGCGATGCTTGTTCGCGACAGCCGCACCAGTTCAGCAAACGCCTTTGTTAGGGGCGCACACAAAGAGCCAAGGCAGGGCCGGGACTGTTTGTGCATGACGCGGTTTCCGTATCACCATTTTTGGTGATTGAAATTGCTCCTTGTGGGCATGTGATCGACGCAATCGTTTCGCCAGCCTCGCAAGCCAAATTGCAGTTTGACGAGCCCTGGCAGCTATCTTGTCTCACGACGTGCAAACCAGCCCCGGGTGGCCCCTGATCTCCTTTAGCGCCTTGCGGACCGGGAGGTCCTTGCTCCCCTTTTGGTCCTTGCGGCCCTGGCTGACCCTGCTCGCCTTTTGCTCCCGCCACTCCGGGAGGGCCGGGCGGCCCCTGATCGCCCTTCGCGCCCTGAGGACCAGGCGGACCCTGTTCGCCCTTAGGTCCCTGTGGGCCTTGACCACAAGCAGTGAGGAATACGGCTAACGTGAAAACTACAACGGCAGCTGACTTGCGCATTGCCCCCTCCCATTTTTGTCTGCGACGGCCGCGCATGCGGACCAATTCCATGACAGATCGTGGCTAGGGGTGAGTTCAGTCAATCGTGTGCGAAAGCGCACACAGACTCGACTCTTTGATCCGACCTTCCTATTACCTGCCGCATGTCGTTGCGTGAGCGTATCCGCCCCGGGCTGGGGATCATCGAGCCCTGTCTGCCCTCCCCCGCGAAGGCCCCGCCGTCCGGGGATTGCTGGCTGCACGAAATCAAGCATGATGGCGCGGCGCGATGGTGCTAGCGTCCGGCTCATCACGCGGCACGGCAACGATTTCACCTCCCGCTTTCCGCTCGCTGCCGCAGCGGTCACAGCGCTCCCAGGGCGCTCATTCCTGATTGATGGCGAAGCAATCGTCACCAATGCCAACGGCCTCGCGGTATTCGACCTAATCCGCCGCAAGCGCCACGGTGGCGATGCGGTGCTAATTGCTTTCGATCTGATCGACTGGAGGGCGAGGATTTGCGCCGCTCGCCGATTGAGCACCGCAAGCGCAGGCTGGCAAAGCTAGCGCGCAGGCCGCATCGGGGAATTGTGCTGAACGAGTTTTTCGAAGGAGACGGCGACATTCTGTTCGATCACGCGTGCAGGCTCGGCTGCGAAGGCATCGTGTCCAAGCGCCTCGGCTCGCTTTATCGCTCCATAGGTTTTCACGGCCCAAAGCGAACTTTGGTGATCGCCATCACATTATTAATGGCGATTGTCTGATTGCATTGCTTGGCTGGAGGGATTTCCCATGAAAACGCTCTTAGTAGGTATCGCCTTAGCGGTCGGAATGGTTCTTGCCACCCAAGCCTTTGCCTCGGATGTCACTGATTGCCCGCACATCGTTTGGACGCACGGACACTACGTCTGCGTCATCGAGGACAACAGCTAGTATTGAAGTAGTGTCCAGAAGTTCAGGAGGTTTCTTTGATTACCGTACCTGAACTGGCGGCGGAGGCTCTGGGCTCCTATCTCGCCGAGCAGTTGAACCGGAGGTTTGGATCGACCGACGCGAGTTTGACACAACTCATTCCGTCTCTTTCCAGGCTTGCACTCGACTGCATCGGCAACAGCGACGCGCTTTACCACAACGTCGAACACACGATGTTGGTGACGCTCGTTGGCTACGAGATCATGAGCGGTCGGGCGCTGCTGATGCCCACATCGGCCAGCGATTACGCACATGTTATTGCGGCTTGCCTGTTTCATGATATCGGCTACGTCCGGGGCATTCTCAAAGGAGATGGTGCCGACGGATACGTGATTGACTCCAGGGGCCGCAAAACCACTCTTGCGCGTGGTTCATCCGACGCGGCGCTCATCCCCTACCACGTTGACAGATCGAAGTTGTTTGTGATGGACCGCATTGAAAAGAGTAAACTGCTAGATGCCACAAGGATCGCCAACGCTATCGAATGTACGCGATTTCCACCCCCGCACGATCCGAACGGCAAGGACAATGAAGAGGGTTTTCTTGTACGTGCTGCTGACCTCATTGGACAGCTCGGCGACCCGCACTACCTCCGCAAGGCCAATGCGCTGTATTACGAGTTTGAAGAGGTCGGAATGAACAGGCAGCTTGGTTACACGTCGCCTGCCGATCTTACTGATCAATATCCGCAGTTTTATTGGAGCACTGTTTCTGTGCATGTCCAGCCCGCTATCCGGTATCTCAACGTTACCTCAAGCGGACGACAGTGGATCGCAACCCTTTATAGCAATGTTTTCCGCGCGGAACGGGAACTGAATTTATCGGGACCGCAGCACTAGTTATAGTCTCGACTAGGAAGGGGGAAGCCCATGAAGCGACGACAGTTCATCACGTTCATTGGCGGAGCCGCAGCCGCATGGCCGCTTTCGCTGCCTGCTCAGGTTCCTGAGCGGCCGCTCCTTGTCTGGATAACTGGAACCACGCAGGCCTCCTCGACCGGCATTGCCCCTTTTCTGAAAGGTATGCGGGAACTCGGTTACGTGGAAGGCAGTGACTTCGACCTCTTGTATCGCTTTTCTGATGGTTACGCGGATCGGATACCATCGCTGGCCGCAGAAGTGGTGCAGCTCAAGCCTGACGTCATTCTGGCCACTGCCCCCGACACTGCGGTCGCTGTCAGGAAACTGACGTCCACGATCCCAATCGTCACAGGGGCTCTCGCCGATGCGGTTCACCTGGGTTTGATAGCGGGCGAGGCGCGGCCAGGAGGCAATGTCACGGGGATAGAACCGTATGTGGCGGGATTGCCCGCTAAGCAAATGGAGCTTGCGCGAGAGATCGTACCAGGCGCGAGCAAGATCGGGTTGCTCACGAACCTCCAAGATCCGAAAGCCCCACCTCAGGCGCAGGAGCTAACGGCTGCAGCGAAGGCTCTGGAAATCGAGATCGCGACGGCGGATGCCAACCGACCTGAGGAAATCGACGGCGCACTGCGTGCCCTGGCGGGGCAGCAAGTCGACATCGTCATCGTGCTCCAGACCTCAATGTTGCTATCGGAGAGAGATCAAATTGTTGCATGGGAGTTAGCAAATAAGTTGCCAATGGTGTTTGGGTATCCGCCATATACCCGAGCCGGTGGACTGGTCAGCTATGGCGTCGATCTGCCCTGGTGCTTTTACCGGACCGCCTATTTCGTAGATAAAATTCTGCACGGCACCGCGCCTGGAGACTTGCCGGTCGAGTTTCCGAGCAAATTGCTGCTGACGATCAATATCAAGACGGCCAAGGCGCTTGGCATTACTGTGCCATCGTCCCTGCTTGTTCGCGCGGATGAGGTGATCGAATGAGGCGACGGCAGTTCATCACGCTTATCGGCGGAGCCGCAGCCGCATGGCCGCTCGCGGCGCGCGCGCAGCAAAGCAAAAACATTCCTACAGTTGGCGTGCTCTGGCACGCGGGCAGCGCCGACGAAGAAGATGTGGAAGCGTTGGCCGCGCTGGTGACACCATTCAATTAACAGAGGGCGGCAGAACTTTTCTCATCGAATATGCGAAGTTGATTACTTAGACAGTACGCCAAACGGCCGGACTGCATTTACAAACCTCGAAGCCACTCGGGATTGGCTCAGGGGACGCGCTCGGGGAACCGAACGCTCCTGATCTGCACACGCCACGGACCTGCGTGTATGGCCGACAGAGGCGCTTGTGACGAACAAAAAGAGGTGGCGCGGCGACCCTTTTTCATCGGCAGCCCCGGCTGGGTGCGATCCAGCGCCTGGATTCTCCGCGCCTATAGGAATAACGCTATCGCCCTCTAATTCTTTGCCTTTAATCTTTGGTGGCCGCCAGTCGCTGCCGCCCCTGTTGAGCTTGACTAGCCAATAGAATTTTCGTGCTGGCAGATGTCCGACATTTTGGAACGTGACATAGCCTACCAATTTTCCTGCGGAGTCACTTTGAATGCCGCCAAATTTGACGTTCAAATAAGCACGTTGGAGAATTCTCGCATCTCTCGTTTGCTTGAGAGCAACGCGAGCGAGAACCACGGTAAATGCCGCAATCACAATTGTGGAAATCGTATTAATTACATCGTGGTACGGATTAACCAGATCGGCAAACCAATTCCAATAATTCAGAATGACTTCGCGCATCACTGATCCCTCGACGAAAGGCCCCTTGAGGCAAGAGTGTTCCTCAGAGGGATGAGTCCCAACGGTCGCGTGACGTATCGTCTACCAAAAATACGCGAATAGATGACGCCTGGGGGCGTGACCTGGTCGTAGCAGGCAGCGCTATATTAACCATGGCAACGCTTTTCCGTAGCGGAGTCCATCCTTTTAGTTAATGAGCATTAATCTTTTCGCAAAAATTACGCAGTTGCTTTTTCAAGAGGATAGATTTGGTGAGACTGCTTCTCATCAGCGCTCTGGCCGCGACTTTAATTGGGTGTTCTTCTGCCTCTCAGCAGACACACCAGAGTTTCGCCGACCGTGGGCTGTATCAAACCCATCAGGAGCAGTCGCCGCAGATGCACTCAAAGCGCCGCGTATTGCCTGGCCGGACCGTCGCCGCGAAGACTCGACACCGCAAGAATAATGACTCCACCAAAATTGCGAAGTCCCACGTCGTGCCGAAGATGGATACTTCATCATTCATTCGCCTCCATGACAAGTCCAACATAGGAATAACGACACCTACCATCGCAGCGAAGACGGAGACTCCACCATCTTCTCAGCTCCACGATGGGTCTGTGACGACACCTACCATCGCAGCGAAGACAGAGACTCCACCATCCTCTCAGCTCGACGATGAGTCTGTGATAAAAAAAGCAAGGGCAACTATCGCAGCAAAGATGAGCGATCCGGATTCTGTTGAATTTGAAGGGATCGAGCGGGCCGCCAGAAAAAATGCGCTCGGCAACTCTATCGACACTATTTGTGGCTTCGTCAGAGACAAAAACAGCGGACCGAAACCGTTTCTCTATGTCGTCCAAAAAGACGAGGCGTACATCGGCGGTTACACTATAGCTATTAGCGCATACCGCAATATTTGCTCGATTACGACGTTGCCAGGCAGATGAACAGCGAACGCAACAGGCGGCCACGGACCGCAGCAACAGCTCCGGCAGCTTGGCGATGTTCGCCGCGATCCTTCGCGCCTCGTCGCGCGTCAGCAACTTGGCCGCCGACCGCCGCCCCGGCTCATCCTCCGAAATAGACATAGGCGAGCGCCTGCCTGTTGTGATCGCGCACCACGAAGCAGGTTACCTGTTGTTCGACTGACCACGGTGGCGGGAAGCGACGTGGTATCACGCTCCGATCATCTCGTCGGCGCTGACGATAAGCGACTGCGGAAAAGTGATACCGAGCGCTTTCGCTGTGTTGAGATTTAGAACCAGCTTGAATTTGGTCGGCTGCTCAACGGGAAGATCGGCAGGCTTTGCGCCCTTCAGTATTTTGTCCGTATAGCCGACCGCGCGGCGAAAAAAATCAGGGAAAGTCCTGCCCATACGACATCATAAATCCGGATGGCACTTCTTCCCCAATGAAACATATTCCTGGCAGGCGGTGTGCCAGAGCCGATGCCCCAATTTGCGCCCGCAGATTAAACAGCAGTGGTCCGAGTGTTAATGCGAAGCCGTCCGCTCGATCCGTGACCATTTTTGCAAACACGGGCTCAACGTCATCAGGTCCTGATATCTCGACTGGCCACAACGAAATTCCCAAGTTCCGCGCTGCTTTCTCGTAACTCGTAATTACACGTTCTATGAACGGATAAGCTGGCCAGACGACGAGGGCAACACGCGAAAGGTTCGGCACTGCTTCCTTCAACAACGCCAACTGCTTTCCACTTAGGTCGACTGCCATCAGCGAGAGACCAGTCGCATTCGCGCCTGGATGCGCCAGACCTTCAACAAGCCCGGCACCAATCGGGTCCGCTACAATGACGAACACGATTGGAATAGTACTAGAACCTATCTCAAAATTGCTGACCGCTGTCGATCCGATATAAATGCGGAATGATTCGGCTCACCGATAAGCAGTGGGAACGCATCCGGGATCATTTTCCGGAGGAGCACATTGCCGATGGACGTCCTGGTCGTAAACCCATTGCGAGTCGGCGCGTGCTTGAAGCGGTGCTGTGGATTCTCAATACCGGCGCGCAGTGGCATATGCTGCCGCAAAGCTATCCGAACTACAAAACTGTGCACCGGCGCTTTCAGGCTTGGTGTCGCGACGAGACTCTGCGCCGGATATTGACGGATGTTGCTAACGATCTTCGCGACCGAGGCGTATTGGATGAAGAAGAATGCTTCATTGACGCGACGTTCGTTATGGCTAAGGGCGGCGGCGCGGAGATCGGACCCACGAAGCGCGGAAAAGGCATGAAAATCATGGCGATTGTTGATCGCCATGGATTGCCGCTTTCGGTCAGCACGCATGCGGCAAACCATCACGAAGTCCGCTTGGTACAGCTCTGCTTTGACTTCTACATGATCGAAGCCAAGCCAGAGAACCTGATTGGCGATCGCGCTTACGACAGCGATCCGCTGGACGAGGAATTGCGCCGAGATGGCATCGAGATGATCGCGCCGCATCGCTGCAACCGCAGCAAGCCGCCCACGCAAGATCGGCGCCGGCTAAGCCGCTACATGCGACGCTGGCTCGTCGAGCGCTTCTTCGCTTGGATCCAATGGCAACGCCGCATCCTCGTCCGCTGGGAGTATCACGCCCAGAACTTCCTCGGCTTTGTCCAACTCGCCTGCCTCGTTATCCTCTTCAGACGATTTTGAGATAGGTTCTAGTGAGTTTTTTGACGTCGACAGCACCGATGGCTGTCACCGCGATAATGATGTCGGGTTTTAGGTCGACCAATTCCCGCGCCATCGTCTGGAACCGATCTGGATTTTCGGCAGGGAAGCGATGTTCTAGACGAATGTTTTTGCCTTCAACATAACCAAGATCGTTGAACGCTTTCACTACAACGCTCAGATAAACGTCTTCTTCCTCGGCGCTACCTGCATGCCAGAGCACCCCAACAACTGGAATTTTGTTCGATGATTGCTGTGCGTGCGTCGCGAGCGGCCATCCGGCTGCGGCTCCGCCAATAAGCGTGATGAACTGCCGTCGTCTCATGGGAGCCTCCCTCCTGGCCGGAGACCTGTACCCTACCATGTTTGCGACAGACCAGGGTTGGGGTAAGTGGTCGTGCTATTCAATGACTTCGTCGGCTCGCGCGAGCAGGGTCTCGGGCAGCTTGAGCCCAAGCGCCTTTGCGGTGGCCAAGTTGATGACCAGTTGAAAATGTGTCGGTTGCTGCACTGGAAGGTCGGGTGGCTTTTCACCCTTGACGATGCGAGCGCTGTATTGACCCGCCGCGTGATACATCTCTATTGCGTCGGGGCCATAAGCGATTAGCGCTCCGTCCTGGGCAACGGGTGGAAAGCCGTAAATGGTAGCGCATCCATCGCTGGTTGCGCCTTGGATGATCCGCTTGCGGTAGCGATGGGTAAATGGGCCCGGTTGTATAATCAGAATGGTAGCGCCATCCGATTTCATTGCTGCCAGTTGAGGCTGCAGGTCATCTATGTCCTTCAGTGGTCTTGACCGGAGGGTCATTCCAGCGGCCTTCGCTGCCTGTTCCGTCAGCGAGAACCTGTTTTGTCCATCTTCCCATGCGGTGTACCAGAGGTAATCAAGTGGCGCTTGCGGACCTCCAAGCTCTCTTGCGATGTCTACGTATTTGCCGGACAAGTCCGCAACCGCGTCGCTGAAGCCGGTGACGTTGCCACCGGGATGAGGGAGGCTCTTGACCAAACCAATGCCGATTGGATTGCCCACGTTGATGAACACGATTGGGATCGTCGAGGTCTGGTGTTTGGTTATGGCGGACGCGCTCGAACCTGCCGTCACCAGGATTGCGGCTCCTCGCCGTATCAACTCGTTCACTTCTTCCGGATAGTCACTTACCTTCTGTGTCCATACAATATCCAGAATTGCGTCCTGCCCCTCCGTTAAGCCGTTGTCACTGACCCCTTTTCGAAATGCCTCAACCAGTGACATATCAGAACTATTGGATGGCGAGCCCAGCGGCAGGAAGCCAATTCGGGTCGGAGACGATGCTCCCTGCTGCTGCGCGCGCGCCGCGAGCGGCCATGCGGCTGCGGCCCCGCCGATGAGCGTTATGAACTGCCGTCGTCTCATGGGCTTCCCTCCTGGCCGCGAGACTACAATCTACCACATTCTCGACGGTCCAAGACGACGCGAAGCGGTGGGCAAACTCATGGCCCTCAATATGACTTTGATCTTTTCTAGCAGGGGCCGCCTGTTAGACCGCCTGGAATTTCATCCAGCGATGGCGCATTGTAATCGTCATGCGCGGGGGGACAACAAGGGAGGCAAGGATGAAGAAATTGTGTGCGTTTGTCGTGACCGCCCTGATGGTCGGTTTGGTAGTTCCTGCCCAGGCTCAGGACGCTTCTAAGGCGGGCGAGGACCTCGGCAAAAAATGGGTCGCGGCCTATGACGCGGGCGATGCTGCGGCGATTGCCGCACTGTTCACGCCCGATGGCGTGTTCATTCCGGCATCGGGCGTTGTCCTGAAGGGGCGTGAGGCTATCAAGAATGCTCTTGCCGGACGCATGAAGGCTGGATGGACTAAGGAAACGGTCAACGTCACAGAGGGCGGTGCGGCTGGAAACGCGGCCTGGGCGATTGGTGATTATGCTCTGATCGGATCAGGCGAAAACGAGGGCAAACAACTCGGCGGGAAATTCGGCGAGACTTTCGTTCATGACAGCGACGGCTGGCATTTCATGATGTTGGTCGCTAACTCGACGCCGCCGAAGCCATAAGATCGCGTGACAGTGCGCATGCCCGCTAGCGGCGTTCACGCATCGGCGGCGATCATAACGCCTATCTCGTCCCCGGTCCCGTGTCGCAACAGAGCGGCGGCCACGAGCCGGATGCGTTGTTGCGCCCAAGGTGTCCGCACTAGCCGGTGGGCGGCGTCGCGCAGGCGCGCCATCTCTACTCCGATCTGCAACGGGTCGAAGCGGCGCGCCAGATAGTGCGCGGTGACGCCGCGTTATGGTTTCGAGCGCAGCTGCTCGGCGATGTATCGGATGACGTTCTCGACAGGCGCGACAGCAAGACGCTTGCTTCGTGGTGCGCGACGCCAACGGCCAGCAGCTCGCCTATGTCTATTTCGAGGATGAGCCGGGGCGGCGATCAGCGGCCAAGCTGCTGACGCGTGGCAAGGCGCGGCGGATTGCTGCCAATATTGCGAAGCTGCCAGAACTGCTCAGGAAAAGCGGCTAGTTGGACAAGCTAGGTGGCGATTACCACCAACAGTTCATTGATGATTTCTTGAAGAAGGGATTCGGATTTCCAATTCGGATCGACTACTGTTCAATTTCGAGACAAATTTGCAAAGCCACGAAGCACGAAGAACTCGACTGTAACAAGCCATAAGTCTCAGCAATGTTTCGGGCCGATGCCCGCCCGCCGCTTCCCGCCGCCGTGGTCCGTCGAGAACGTGATAGGGTGCAGTCTCGGCTAGGAGTGGAAGCCCATGAAGAGACGGCAGTTCATCAAGCTTATCGGCGGAGCCGCAGCCGCATGGCCGCTCACGGCGCGCGGCGAAGTCACAAGGAAGCGACCGTTGGTCGGCCGTCTGACTTATGGCTCTACCAATTTTCCCATTATCGCTAAGTTCATCGAGCGATTTCTCTCAGGCATGCGAGAGCTTGGCTATGTCGAGGGTCGCGACTTCGACATGACTTATGGGATGGCTGATTTTCATTCGGATCAGTTGCCCCGAGTTGCCGCAGAGATGGTGGAACGCGCTCCAGACGTCATTTTGGCCGGGGCAACTCTCGAAGCCGTTGCCGCCAGCAAAGCCACCTCCACAATTCCGATCGTTGTCGCTGTGCTTGCCGACCCGATTGCGCTCGGTTTCACCACGAGCGACGCCCGACCGACCGGCAATGTGACTGGGATAATGCCTTACGTGAAAGGTCTGCCGTCGAAGCAGCTGGAGCTTGCGCGGGAGGTTGTCCCCGGCGCGACGCGGATCGGACTAATCGACGATGTGACTGATCCCAAGGCGCATCCGCAACGGCAAGAGATCGAGGTTACGGCGAGAGGCTTAGAGATCGAAATCGTACCTGCGGAGGTGCGTACCGCCGCCGATATCGACGCGGCATACCAAGCCTTGGCCCTGGCCGGTGTCCAGGCAGTGGTCGTCGAGCAAAGCAACATGACATCGTCAGCAGCAAGCAAGCCGCTTGCCCAAGCCGCAGCATCTAAGAGGCTGCCCACGGTCTACGGCTATCGGCAGAATGTCGATGCGGGAGGGCTTGTCAGCTACGGCGTCAATTTGGATTGGTGCAATCATCGCGCGGCGTACTACGTGGACAAAATACTGAAAGGTGCCAAGCCTTCCGACTTGCCGATCGAGTTTCCGACGCACCTTGAATTAGTCATCAACCTCAAAACGGCCAAGGCTCTCGGTCTCACTGTGCCCTCGTCTTTGCTCGTTCGGGCCGACGAGGTGATCGAATGAAACGTCGCGCGTTCATCACACTTCTCGGCGGAGCCGCAGCCACATGGCCGCTGGCGACGCGCGCTCAGCAATCATCGAACAGAATTCCGGTTGTTGGCGTGCTCTGGCACGCGGGCAGCGCCGAGGAAGAAGACGTTTATCTCAGCCCCCTACGGAAAGCGTTCCACGATCTCGGCTACGTGGAGGGCAAAAACATCATCCTGGACAATCGTTTCCCTGCTGAAAATCCGGATCGCTTCCGGACATTGGCGCGAGAACTGGTCGATGAGAAGCCTGACGTAATTATTGATGTCCTCGTACGGGGTGCAGTCGAGCTAAAGAAGCTCACCGATACGATTCCCATCGTGTTCGTTATTGTAGCCGACCCGGTGGGCTACGGACTCGTCAAAAGTCTGGCGCGGCCGGAAAGTAACGCGACCGGTCTCTCGCTCATGACGACCGACTTGAGTGGGAAGCGTTTGGAGATATTGAAGGAGGCCGTGCCGAAGCTGTCGCAAGTCGCGCTCTTGCTCGATCCGACCGTTGTAGCCAAAGAAAAAGTGATCAGTGCGAATGAGGTTGCTGCACAAGCACTCGGCCTCTCGGTTCGCCCTGTCGAAATAGGGGCGCCCGACGAGATTGAGCCAGTATTTGCGAAGATGGCGCAGGATGGGATCAACGGAGCCGCAATAGGACCGGCAGGCCTGCTGTTCGCTCAGCGGGCACGTCTCGGTGCGGCAGCTCTGACGTACAAAATACCGGTTATGAGCCACGTCGCTGAGGCGGTGCCGTATGGGCTGCTTTTCTCATATGGGCAGGATTTCCCCGATTTTTTCCGCCGCGCAGCGGCCTACACGGACAAAATACTCAAGGGCGCAAAGCCCGCCGATCTGCCCGTCGAGCAGCCAACAAAGTTCAAGCTGGTCGTCAATCTCAAGGCCGCTAAGGCGCTCGGCCTCACGATTCCGCAGACGCTTATCGTTAGTGCGGACGAGGTAATCACGTGAAACCGTGATGACGGTCGTTCGGCAGCACTACCAACCGCCACCGCTCGCCCACACTTCGGATTTCAACGGAGATGCGCGCCCGCCCGACACCAGCTACAATCTTTTCGTGAGCGGATGAACATGAGACCCTGCGGGGTTTGAACTCAACGAAAGTTATTCCGGCGGGCTGCGATGCAGCAGATTGCGGACTGGCTCAAACAGCTTGGTATGAAGGAGTACATTCAGCAGTTTGCCGAAAACAATATTGATTTCGCTATTCTGAGTACCCTGACCGATCAAGACTTGGAAAAGATCGGTGTTACGTCGCTCGGACATCGCCGAAGGCTGTTGTATGGCATTGCCAATCTCAAAGGCGTAGAGAAGGCTGCACCTGCACCATCTGCCGCGCGACCGACGGAAAGTGCCGAGCGCCGCCAGGTCACGGTGCTGTTCTCAGATCTGGTTGGTTCGACTGCGCTCTCTGCTCGCATGGACCCGGAGGACCTGCGCGAGGTCATCTCGGCCTATCAGAAATGCATCGCGGAAGTGGTGCGCCGCTTCGGCGGGTTCGTGGCGAAATATTTGGGCGACGGCGTACTCGTTTATTTTGGCTACCCTGAGGCCCACGAGGACGACGCTGAGCGGGCGGTACGGGCCGGCCTGGAGCTGATCGCGGCAGTAGGGGCACTCAAGACCCCGGCTTCCTTGCAAACCCGTGCTCGAAATCCTGTCTTCGTGAGTAATCCGGTGAGTGAGAGCGCCTGCCTTTTGTCCGAGGGGAGCAATCTCTTTTCCAAACGCCTCAGCAGCCTCGCGAAGCGCTTTATCTAGTCCCCCGTCGCCCGCGCACGCAGGGTCCGCTTTTACCAAGGTTCGGCTTAATGTGCGACACATCAAGCCCTCCGACTTTGCTCAACAGCATCAGCCAGTGCAACAAAGCCAAGGTCCCGCATTATATTCTTCGCGCCATAACCACGCGCAACGTAGCCAGCGCCTCAAAGTGGCCTTCGCGTGCGCAAAGTGTGCGCAATGCAAGACTTGCGGTAACAGCAGACATCACGCAGAGATGCGGTAATGTCTGTTCGCCAACACCCACGATTAGCCATAGCTCCGAAGTTAAACTGAGCTAAATTGTGAGTGATTGTGTCTTCGCGCTTTGGTAATCTATCTGTCGCAACTGCACCACGGATTAGAGGGCGAGCAGTGCTCGAACGCGCGCAGCGTCGCCTTGCGGCTATTCTGGCTGCGGATGTGGTTGGCTATAGCGCGCTGTGACCAACGGCACATCACAGAGCGCGAAGGATTGCGGTGAATATCGCCAAGCTGCCGAAGCTACTGCGCAAACCGCAAGTCAAGGCCAACGCTTAGGTTTGTCGCGTCCATTTGTGCGGGTGTTGGCGCTGCCGTCGGCTTTCCATGGAGCAAGGGCGTCGATTATGATCCCAACTCCGTCCAATACGCTCCCGATTTCGCCCTGCACGCGGCTAGTTTCGGACTTCAAGAATTCCTGAAGCTCTTGGAGTTTCGAGATTAGCTTTTCAAGTTCGTCAACGGAATTGGAAGTCAGCTTTGAGATAGAGGACCGGATTCGTTCGGCATCGGTCCCTATTTTAGAATTCAAAATCTGAGCGGGTTTGTTTTTTTCTTGCTCGGCCAAATCTTTCACTTCTGGGGTCACCGCTGTCTCCGAGAGTGATTTATCCGTGACTTCCTGAAGTGCTGAAGAGTCCATGGCTTTCTCCTCACAGCCCGCCTTTCACCATAGTGAGGCGGAGGTTAACAACCTGTTAGCCCGCCGCTTCCCACCGCCCTCGTCCGTCAAGGAACAGCCCGCCTGTTGCGACCACAAACTTCAGTGCGGCTGTATCGTGTGCGCAATCGCGACTAGAAGGCGCAAAGCCTGCGCTATGCCGCCCATGGCAAAGCCGCCACAGATCATTCCAATCGTGATCGCGTAGTGTTTCAGTGTTGCCCTTTCATTCCACAAATTGAAAAAGCTGTAGACCCCACCGCAGATCGTTACGAAGCCCAAAACAGCAATCACATACGCGAGGATGGTGGTACGCATGTCGTTCCTCCGTTGCCGCTGGTAATGAAGAAATAATCGCCTTTCCTTGTCGCGGATTGCAATGGAGGACTATTTCGAGGATGAGCCGGGGCGGAGATCGGCAGCCAATTAACCGGTCGATAACGTTCTTTAGCGCAGACTTTTGACTGCTCGATTTTTCCGAACCAGATCGAGCGCGGCCCCTGGCATCCGCCCCCAACAAGCGAGACCGCCAGGGGCCGTTCAAATTGGGGGCCCCAGCCTGCCACCGCTGACTATCGTTCCTGCCGTCACAAACATCCTCACTCCTTACTCTCTATGCCTATCTGGCTCTGAGTTAACCGCTTAAGGCAAACCCATGGCCTGAGAACTTGAAGGCCGAAACGGAAAAAGCAGTCCGAGCGCTTGCAAAGGAATTAGAGACGGCAACTATACGGAGCGCTTAAGCCGCTCGCAAAGATGAGGCGGCAAGTAAATCCGATAATTTCGCAAAACGCACCGCAATCCGTCGCCGTCGTTGCCACGGCTTATCGTGGATAACATGGCTCGCGGCGTATATTTGATTGGCAGCAAGCTCGCTCAACGTGTGAGAGCCGTGCAGATCGTGGATTGCGCCGGAAATTCTACTACTCTCCGGCTAAAGGACTATATTTCGCAAAAAAATAGAACCGGAATACAAAACACTGCCCTGGCAGCAAGATGTGGCGGTGTTGTTATCCACGAATAAAAAGCCGAGGTGACGGCGAAGTTTGTTCACGCGCGATAAGGCGAGGCGGATCGCGGCCAACATCGCCAAGCTGCCGGAGCTGTTGCAAGCCTACCAGAAGAGATCCTCACTCATCACCAACGGCACTTCCCACGGCTTCGCTCTGAGCTTTGCCTTCCTTAGCGCGGCTTCCCATCGCTGGCGGGTGCACTCCTCAGTAGCGATGGTGTCTGCAACCTTGAACCTGCCGTGCGTTGGGCAATCGAAGCCCGGTAGCGTCGCCGGTACGGGGAAGCTCTTTGCTGGGGATTTGCAGATCGGGCAAACGAGGGGCATCGCCGCTAGTGTACTGTCACTCGATGGTATTCTACCTCAATCCCATGTCTGCCGTTTTCGACGATGTCACGAACTGTGACGCCGGGTTCGATTGACACCCAACAATCATCGCGCAGCATAGCAAGCTTAACGCCGTTGCACATGACGTACATTTCCTCGCCATCAAATTCGACTTTGTATTCGGGATCGGTCATCTGCGTCACGGCCTTGCTCACCTCTTGGTCCTTATTAAACCAATAAGCGTCTTGCGCGGCTTTAGCCTTCATCTGCTTTGCAGTCAGTCGTTTGCTCATTTGCGCCCCTCTTTGGGTTGGGCGCTAACGTAATCTTCGATTGCGGCTAAAGTGGCCTAGCTGTTTGAGGCTGTGCAAAAGGGAGCAGGTGTGTGTGCGGGCAAGGTGTCTTACGTCCGCAAGCGCGCGAGTGCGCGCGAGCCGCCCGCGATCATCCATCACTAGTGGCGAAGCGTGGCTTGGGCCTTCAGCCGAGGAGCTAAGCAAGTTCCTCGTCGGGCTCAATGAGGTTCAGCGCAAACGACTTAAGCAGATTGCCGAAACGCTAATTGGTGGGCCGGAGATGATCTTTCACTAACTTCACTAACGCAAGAGGCCCGGGACCCCAACGCCGTCAATCCTCCTGCTCTCGGCTATCTGAAAAATCCCCTGGCCTTATAACAGGCCATTCCCCCTCCATCCCCTTATCCTTCGCCGCACGCAATGCAACTTCCCATTCGGCGCGGGTGTAGTACTCATCAGCAGCGATGGTGTCGGCAACCTTAAAGTGGCCGTGCATTGTGCAATAGAAGCCGGTCGCATCACCGGTACGAGAAAGCTCTTCCGCTGGGGATTTGCAGATTGGGCAAAGGAGGGGCATGGCAAGGGCAAGGGGCAAGGGGCAAGGGGCAAGGGGCAAGGGGCAAGGGGCAAGGGGCAAGGGGCAAGGGGCAAGGGGCAAGGTTAGCGGCTCTGCACAGGCAACGCTAAGTCCCGGCAATCCATCCTACGAGTTATCAACAGTTCGCAGCTTGAGCGCGACCGCTTAGGCGCTATTCTTCCCTGTTCGGACTGGGGCAGCCATCAATGGCTGACTATCACTCTATTATAGCCCGCGCGGTTTCTCACTTGCCTAGTACAGCCGATGAAGCTAGGCAGGCAATTTACGAACAGGCTCGCACGGCACTCCACCAACGATTAGGTAATGACCCGCAAATATCAGATGACGAGCTAGTGAATGAGCATTACAGGCTTGAAGCGGCCATCTACACAGTGGAAGAGGACTTGTTACTGAGCGATATGCGCCGGTTTGTAAGAGAAGAGACGGCTTCCTATCCGAGCTTAAGCTTTATCTCAAAGATAAAGGAAGTCGTACGCTCGGTTGGAGACAAGTTCAAACCACATGCCGATCCATAATTTCCAGATCGGTCAGACTGTGTTTCTTAGTCCCGCCCTTGGCCTGAACGTTCCAGGAGGGGCATATGTCGTCACAAAACAGTTGCCAGAACGCGACGGCGAGTGTGTGTATCAAGTGAAAAGTGCCCGTGAGCCACATGAGCGGGTCGTGCGCGAAAGTCAGTTGAGTGAGGTACCGTAGCTCACCTGCTTGTTACCCCCACGGTTGCCGCCGCATCATTGCCACATCGGCCTCATAAATTGCTTAAAGTGTGAGCCTGCTTGGGGGAGCGGCCCATCAATGGCTGATTATTATTCCGTTATAGCCAACGCAGTTTCTCGTTCGTCTAGCAAAACCGATGAAGCTAGGCGTGCGATTTACGAACGTGCACGCACAGCACTCCGGGAGGCGTTACGCGACTATGAGCCACTGCTGCTGGCGAATGAGCAGATTGCGCTCGAAGCGGCCGTTTGCAGGCTGAAAGCGGACTTGGTATTCCGCGAGGCGTCATGATCGAGTCGATCATGTATTTCGGGATCGGGTTCTTGGTTGCGACCTTGCTCGGTCTCTTGTTCATTCCGTTAGTGCATAATCGCGCCGTACGGTTGACCACGAAGCGGCTGGAAGCATCAACGCCGCTATCGATGGTCGAAATTCGCGCCGACAAGGATCAGCTTCGCGCCGAATTCGCCTTGTCGACCCGACGCCTCGAGATGAGGATCGAAAAGTTCAAAGCGCAAACGACGACGCAGCTTGCCGAACTCGGCAAGAAGACGGACGCCATCAATCAGCTCAAGAAAGAGTTGGCCGAGAAAAAAGTGACGAATATTGCGCTTGAGGCGCGCGACAAGAAGCAGCGCGATCAGCTACGCGCCACCGAGGAAGAATTGCGGATGAAATCGAGCGCGCTTCTCGAAGCGGACCGTCAGCTTGCCGACAACCAGGCTGAACTGGCGAGGATGTGGGGCAAACTCGGCGAGCGGTCGCTGGTCGCCAGCTAATCCTGGTCTTCAACCACTGCTAGTGATTTCTTACCAGCCGCATTTCGCGCGCCAGGCATTTCAACAACGAGAGTTTCAAATTCATCCTTTGGAGTGTTGATTATTGGTTGATCTGGCAATTTCTCCGATGGTTCATACCATGGTCGCCTCTCTTTAACTCCACCCGCAAGGGCTTGCGCAATCAATTTGCCGATTTCCTCCCCCTGTAGAGGTACAAGCTTTTTATCAGGGTCATATTTATAAAGTTGAGGGCAAAAATATACAGCGTGAATTCGTGGATCATATCCTTCCACTTCAAGGAAGTGCCTCGCTCTGAGCAGACGGTCGTATTTTTTTACAATCTTCTTCTCCATTGTTGATCTGGCAACCCGCAGTTTATCAGGTGAGGGACCAACAATCGTGCCAGCCTCCAGGAGGATAACCCAGTCCTTGCTGGCGGCGTTATCCGGACTGACTGGAATTAGATGAATTGGCGCTCTTCTTCGAAAGACGGCCATTGCAGTCCTCCGTCATCCTCTCAACCTGGCACAGTAACTCCCTCGAGTGGAAGGTCAATTGATCTAACTATTCAGGGTTAAAACCGTTCGAGCAGCCTTGAAAAATCCCTTCATGGAAATTGCTTCGAAAAATTTCTCACAAAATTTGCGAGGGGGTATTGCGCGAGCGACGCCAAGTTGTGCGGTGTGCCGAAAAACCCCGACCGGAACAGTCTCCTGTAGACACTTCGCCGTAACACACTTCCAACTTCCCGTCTAAACCACCAGAAAAATACCAAATATTCTGAAATCTCCAGCTCTCGTAGCAACGGCTACGCTATCGCCAAGGACTATTTTCTCGCATTGTGATTTGGTCACGGCTAATTCTACGCAAACCTCGTCGTTACCCCACCAGACCTTGAATTTTTTTTTGAAGGTCGGCTTTCGCCGTCCTGTGTACCTGAAAGGGCGCATGAGCTATTTGCGCAAAGAGGCGATATAAGCTGCCAAGTCCTCCGCCTCCTCTCTGGTGAAGGTTAAGTTCATTCGCGGATGAGGGGCAAGGATCAAATATGCCAGCATTTCTGCATTGAACCCATTCTGCCTTGCGATGTCTTCAAATGGCGGAGACTTGGCTAACTCCTGGCGCTGATTCGGCACCACGATGTGGCAAGGAGAGCATCGCGCCTGCGCAATGCGCCTACCGTTGTTGGCATTGGCGGCGGACGCACTCCATGCACCAAACTCGCTAGCGAGTGACAGGCAGACCGAGAGCCAGGCGAGCGCAAGCCATTGTTTTGGTATTCTCATCTTGACGCTCCTCCGTTCTAAGCGCCAGGGAGTTTATCCGGTTTGAAGATCGAGGCATCATCGCTCTGAATGAATATTCTGCATTTAAGCTCTTCGCCGGAAGCGGATTTGTTTACTCCTGCGTCTCTTTGGCGCGCGAAATTCTTCGCCACTGGCAAGTATCGATGGACGGCCACTATATTCACGTGCGCGGGCGAAACAGGAGGACGACATGACAGACAAGTCCACCCAACCCAGATTGGATGCCAGAAAGGTAAGCCCTGACCTCTATAAAGCGATGGCGGGGCTGCAAAATTATATCGACGCCAGCGGCTTGGACCGAAAACTGCTCGATCTCGTCAAAATCCGCGCCTCGCAGATTAATGGTTGTGCATACTGTATCGTCATGCATACCAACGATGCCCGTAAGCACGGTGTAAGCGACGAGTGGATGCATCTACTCGACGCCTGGCGGGAAGCGCCGATTTACAGCGCGCGCGAGCGGGCCGCGCTCGCCTGGACCGAGGCAGTGACGAAGATCAGCGAGGACCACGCGCCAGATGAGGTCTACGAACAGGCGCGGCGACAGTTTTCTGAAAAGGAACTTGTCGATCTCACCGCTGCGGTGATCGCAATCAACGCCTGGAATTGAGCCGCTATCGCGTTTCGCGCCACGCCGCCATTGACGAGCGTGAAAATCGCGGCGTGATAACAAGTCACCTACTTTGACAGACGTTGCTGGGGAATGCTCGGGCCGCGAATCACGGCCCGAGCCTTGGTGACGATAGTCAGGCACTGCCAGGGTGCGGTCGAACAACGGACTCGACTTGTGAAATGGCTTCCCAGCGTGAGCAACTGTCCGAAAAACAACGTTTGGTGGCGACCAGGACTCGCAGGAAAGCCGCGCAGAACGGGCAGCGCATTTTACGAACAGTGTAAAATCAAATGAACTGTGAACGAAAGTTTTACCCTTCGCCGCCACTATGCCAGCGAGGAAATCCGAGGTGCCTCCCAGCAAGCGGAAGGGGTCCTCGGCTTCAATTTTGCCCAAACAGCGCCAGTTAAATGGCGCATTCGCCGCCTACTTGACGCGCCGCTGGGTCCCGAAGGCGATTCGTTTTTATGCCTGGGCTGTTCACTCGAAGGCATTTCACATTCGGTCTTGCGGCTGGCGCGGTTCCCCTCGCCAGTCGGCTGCCATTTGGCCAGGCCAACGCGGTCGAGACGGCGGCAGACGCCGCCCCAATTGCGCCTATCGTGCCGAAGAGGTTCAAAGAGTTCGGCGGTGTGCGCATCGATAATTACGACTGGCTGCGCGACCGCGGGGACCCGCGCGTTGTCGCTTATCTCAGTGCGGAGAATGCCTATGCCGAGGCGCGACTTGAGTTGATCAGGCCGTTAATAGATGAGCTTGCCGCGGAATTGAAGGCGCGCGAGGCGCAACAGGATGCAACCGTGCCCACCGCCTACAATGGGTACATCTATGAGCGCCGCTTCAGCCAAGGCGCGCAGTATCCATACGTCGTGCGCCGCAAAGATGAGCATGGGGCGCAGGACGAAATCGTACTGAATGTCGGCGAGCTCGCTGCTGGTCATCAGCAATATCAGCTCGGGTCATGGAATGTGAGTCCTGACAACGAGCGCGTCGCCTTCGCGGTCGATTTCACTGGTGGCCGTGAATTTCGTATCTTCGTGCGAACGATCGCAACCGGCGAAACGGTCGATCAGGGTATCGACAATGCGAGTTCAGATCTCGTGTTCGCCGCCGACAGCGATACGCTCTTCTATGTACGCAACGAGCCGACGACCTTGCGCTCCTATCAGGTCTGGCGTCATCGGCTCGGCAGCAACCCGAACAGTGACGTACTGATTTACGAGGAGAGCGATCCGACCTTCGATATTTCGATCGCTTTGTCCGGGTCGCGGAAGTTCATCCTGCTCAACATCAGTGAGGAGCGCGCCAGCGAGTTTCGCTATCTCCCGGCCAATCAGCCGACCGGAGAGTTGAAGATCATCGAGCCGCGCCGGCAGGGCGTGATCTATGAAGTCGATCACGTCGGCGACCAGTTCTACATCCGCGCTAACCTTGACGCGCCTGACTTCCGGCTGATGCGCGCACCGCAGGCGACGCCCGCGGCGCAGTATTGGAAGGAAATCGTTCCAGAGCAGCCGGGGCATCATCTCAGCCATTTCAGAGCGTTCGAGACATTTGTGGCCGTGGACGTGGAAAACGAGAGCGGGACGACAATCCGCGTATTCAATCTCCCAGAGCTCCGCGAAATTCCGGTGCCGCGTCCGGCGGCAATCGGCGTTGCCTCGAGTTCCTTTGTGGACGACAACGAAGCTAATCTCGATCCCGCTGCAAACGTATTGCGCTTCCATTTCAGCAGTCCGGTGAAGCCGCAATGCGTCTATGACTTCGATGTGACGACAGGTGCGCTCACCCTCCGCAAGCAGGACCAGGCAAGCCGCTGGTTCGACCCCAATCGCTATGTGCTCGATCAGCTCAGCGCACCTGCACTCGACGGCGAGCGTGTTCCGATCACAATCGTCTACCGCAAGGACATGCGCCGGGCGGAGGGTAATCCGACGCTGATCGTTGGTTACGGCGCCTATGGTTTGAGCTCGCATGCAACGTTCACGCGATCTGCTTTCAGCTTGATTGATCGCGGCTTCGTCTATGCCATTGCCCATGTGCGGGGCGGACACGAAAAAGGTGAGCGTTGGTACGCCGAAGGCCGCATGCTCAATAAGCGCAACACATTCACGGACTTCATCGCGGTGACCGAAACGCTGATCGCAAAAGGTTATGGCGATCCACGAGCCATTTTCGCGCAGGGCGGCAGCGCCGGCGGACTTCTCATGGGCGCAATCGCCAATCTGCGTCCTGATCTTTATGCCGGCATCGTCGCTGAAGTCCCGTTCGTGGATGTCGTTACCACAATGTCCGACGCCTCGGTCCCACTCACGACGCTCGAGTACGACGAATGGGGCAATCCAGCGGTGAAGCGAGAATACGACTACATGCTATCCTATTCACCCTACGATAACGTCGGCCAAAAGAGCTATCCGGCGATGTTTGTGACCGCAGGCTTCTACGATAGCCAGGTGAGCTATGCCGAACCCGCCAAATGGGTCGCAAAGTTGCGGGCGGGCAAGACCGATACCCATGACCTCTTGTTCAAGACCGACATGGCCGCCGGGCATGGCGGACGCTCCGGGCGACTCGGTTCGATCGAGCAAGACGCCGAGACGGCGGCGTGGCTCATTGCTCATGCTGGTCGGCGCGCTTGACGGGCGTTAGCCGGCAGTAATACCCCACATCGGCGAACACGCTCCAATGTCGTGTGGGTATCTCTACCGCCAAATCGAAATGAGACGTCGCGTGCTGCTCGCGGTGACCGGCGCCAATCGGATCGGCAGCAACTGTGTGGTCCACTGATCGCGAGGTTTTCGGCGTTGATCGGCTTGTGGCTGCCAACGCTGACCACCTTGAAGTCTGTTCATGCGGCGTTCATTTATAATGCACCATTGTTTTGCGGTGGTCCGGCGACGGAGCCTTGAACTCAATCTCTGCCGGATCAAGTTCATCAAAAAAGTAAGGAGTAGCGTTATGGCAACGAAGAAGAAGAAGAAGAAGGGCGCCAGCTCATCGAAATCGAAAACGTGAGCTTCGTTTAGAGCATCGTAAGGTTTTTATCTCGCTAAGCGGCCGAACCGATGTTCGGCCGCTTTCGTCTTTGCTGCAGCAAAAAGCAAAGAGGACGCACTGTTGCTGACCGTCAGGTCTCAATACTAAATAAGGAGAGACCGCACGTGGCGAGGAACAATGAAAACTGGCTCAATTGCCAAAATCGGCAGGGCCGCGACACCGATGAGTATTTGGATCTCTATATCGCTTCCCGCCACAGCCGCCCAAAGTTTCGGTCGTTGGCTCTGTCCGTGAAGAAGTTATCGGCGCTGCCTCAGCCCTTGAAATAGGACTTAAGCAACACATTTTCATCCCGCCTTTTGCCGAGGATTCATGCGGCACAACTGACATTAGGATCGCTAAGGTGACGGCCAAGGCAATGCCACGGCCGTTTAGCTGACATTTGCCGGAGGTCAGAGGAGCAATCATGCACAATCATGCGCGCAACCCCCATACCGCTGGCCCTTAGTCTTCTCGGTACTGGGCTGCTGGCACAGTCCGCTCAATCTGCGCCAACTCAACCTGTGCCCTGGCACCCCTGCGCCCGGATTGCAGCGGCATGCACACAGGCGGGTTTTGTTCCCAACGGGACGAAGAGGGGTCTTGGGATAATGTCAGATTGTATCCGGCCGATTATGTTAGGAACGCCACAACGAAAGCAGGCCTCCAAGGCTCTGCCGCAAATCGACTCACAGATCGTGGCGGCGTGCAATGAGCGGAACCCGAACTTCGGAAAGGGCGGCAGGGCGAAGACGCAACCGTCGGGCACGTAGAGGTCCTAGGCGGCCATCAGCGGCCAAGCTGCTCACGAAAGATGAGGCGCGACGGATTGCGGTCAACGTGGCGAAGTTACCGGAGTTGGTGCGCAAGTATTTAAAGGGCGAGGACTTGCGCCTCCTACGAGCGGAAGGGCATCATCTTAATGGATGATCGCAAGCGGGGAGCGACCGTACCATGTCAGCTTGGATATTTATCATCGGCTTGGTGTTGTTGTGGGCCGGCGTCAGCTCGCGCCTAGCACGTCGCGAACGTCGTAGCTCAGAGCTAGCTGCGTTGGATTATCCCATAAAGGTTGCAACCTTTTGGGGACACGATGCCAAAGCGGAACGCCAAGCCTACTTTGATAAGTTCGAGGAGCATAAAAACTGGCGCAACAATATCAGGTTTCAGTTGACCAATTGGACTACCTTTGGAATTGGCGCAACGCTCTGCCTCCTTGGCACAGAACTTTGGTTGGGTGACGACGAAACCCGCAGCTGGGATCGCCTATGGGATCATGTGGGGCCATTCATTATTGCGGTGGTAGGAATTTACTACGTCTATAAACTAATGAAACGGTTGGACAAAGCCGAGAGTGAGGTCAGATGGCTCGATCTTATACTGGAACAGGTAAAGGATAACGGCCAAGTCAACTACTCAGAACTGGAGAGGCGGCTCGACAGGTTGGAAGGAAGGTCGAATACCAATCAAGGAACGCAAAGGCTGACGCAATCCACATCAGTTCGTGCAGTCGCAGCGCCTCAGTAAATTGAAAGCGTGGGAGGCAATGGAAATGAATGTGTTGAGGTCCGTGCTGGGCGCTTAGCGCAGGCTGCGCACGCTATTTGTCTTTGGCTTTCTGGCCTTCGCGCCAAGCAAGGAATGCTGCGACGTGCCGTAGCTTGGCTGCTTGTCACCCGCGCGGCTGCTGCCGCATCCTTGCCATATCGGCCTCATAAATTGCTTCGGGTATGACTTGGTATTGCGGCAAGGCGTCATGATCGAAGCGATCATGTATTTCGGGATCGGGTTCTTGGTTGCGACCTTGCTCGGTCTGTTATTCATTCCGCTGGTGCATAATCGCGCTGTCCGGTTGACCATGAAGCGGCTGGAAGCGTCAACGCCGCTATCGATCGTCGAAATTCGCGCCGATAGGGATCACCTTCGCGCCGAATTCGCCATCTCGACCCGACGCCTCGAGATGACAATCGAAGAGTTGAAAGCGAAAACGCCGACGCAGCTTGCCGAACTCGGCAAGAAGGCGAACGCTATCAAGCAGCTCAAGAAAGAGTTGGCCGAAAACAAACTGACGAGTGTTGCGCTGGAGGCGCGCGACAAGAAGCTGCGCGATCAGCTACGCGCCACCGAGAAAGATTTGCGGCTGAAATCGAGCGCGCTCCTCGAAGCAGACCGTCAGCTCGCCCACAATCAAGCTGAGTTGGCGAAGATGTGGGGCGAACTCGGAAAGCGATCGCTTGTCGCCAGCTAATCTTGGTTTTCGACGACTGCTAAGGGTTTCTTGCCGGGCGTGAGGATGAGCCAAAATGGAACAAGTAATGCACCAAGACTTGTCAGAGCGGATTCGCGAGCGTGCTTACGAAATATGGATCGCAAGCGGCTATCGTGACGGCGAGGCAGAGCAACATTGGCTGGCCGCCGAGCAAGAAATTTTGTCCGGCCCGCGCTCCGCGGCCGTGGCAAAGACTTCCCTCAAAGCGGATCAGAGGCCAGGCAACGGTTAAACGATCGGAGGAGCGGCCGGACTGGGGAAACATTGCGCGAAAGGCTGCCGCGCCAGCTGGCTACTGGCTCGTTTTGGGCCTGATCACGTTCCTTGGGTTGAACGCAGTAATCAAGATCGAAGCAACGGGAACTCGTCTGTTCCTTGTCGTCATTGTCATCAGTGTTGCTCTAGGCGCAGCATCCTTGCTGGAGCGCCTATTGAGCCACGGCGAACCGGCTAATGAGGGTTGGCCGCGCTGGTATTTGCAGTTCAATAATCCGACGCTGCACCGCTCGTCCGACGATGCTCCTTATGGTGCTGCTGCGACCGACTGGCTGCGAGGAACCCGGCCGTCGATCCGCGCAAAGAGATCAAAAAAGGCTTTGTACGGCAGCGGCGGATCGGCGCCGATATGATCGATACGACCTTCGGCGGTCAGCAGTCACCGTTTTGACACGACGCAGCA
Source organism: uncultured Alphaproteobacteria bacterium (assembly GCA_963816295.1). GTDB lineage: Bacteria > Pseudomonadota > Alphaproteobacteria > Rhizobiales > Xanthobacteraceae > BOG-931. The sequence goes on from CAWFJS010000013.1 coordinate 88,995, forward strand.
CCCATATGGCTTAGGCGGCTCGTCAAGCAGTTTGAGCTTAGCGGTCAGCATCGCGATACGTTATCCGCCTCGGCACGTGTGAGCTTCGGCTTAAAAGCATCTAGCTCGTAAGCGGCTTCCGCCAACCCCTTGAGCGTTGCAGCTTGCTCGACTGTCATGTTGGCGATCAGTGGCGACCAATTTCTCTCGTCGGTCCACGGCGGCGGAAAGCGGCCAGTCGTCGACAGCAGCTCAAGCGCCGACTTGCGGTCAGACGACTGCAACGTCAGAGCGATGAGCCCCGGTATCTCCTCGATTGGCGCGGGCGCCGGCAGAAGAGCAAGGCTTGCTATTCCGCTCTGCAGCGCATCACGGCGATCTAAGCAAGGCTGGCGGCGGCGGCCTGACTAGGGCGCGTACTCATAAATCGAGTTTGATTGGTGCGGCTGAACTCAATGTCCGCTATGCCCCGATAGCGACCAAATTCTACAGCGCAGCGAAATGTCGCGATGGGCCCAAAACCGGACATGACTACATGTCACTTGATAACACTGAGGCTGCCCACCCCAAATGAGCGAGGCCGCCAACTGGGGGCGGCCTCCAATGATCCTACGAGAAAAGCGGTCCGAGTAGGATCCTGATTGACTAACCGTGGGTCAACTCGGGTCTATTAAGCGACCAGCCTGTTACGTATCCGCTGGTCCGATCACCAGAGGACCTTTCTATATTTCGATGAACCGACCCAGCACTCGAGCGCTCTTCGTTTTCCTAATTGATGATGGGTCAAGAAGGCGTCGCAGGTGCTGGGCGCGGTAGCCAGGACATATGCACGACCAATCGAAATTGTAATGCGTGCGAACTTTTTATTTCGATTTTCATGTCAGTGACGCTTACGTATTCGGGCAGTCTCCTACCGAACGCGGATGTATGCGACAGGCCGCCGGCATCGCCGGTCGGAAGTCGGCTGGCCGTTTCACTTCAGCCGTGGATATGATTCAGAGGATGTCGACCTGTTCGTCAGCTGAATGCCTTTACTGAGGCACTCTTCGCGGCTGACAAATGGCCCGAGATTGCCGTCCTCGTTCATCGCATACCAGCCGGGCATGATACAACGCATGTCGGATTTGGTTTCATTGACGTAATCAGGAACGTTCATCGCGGTGCTCCAGATGCACAGCAGTCGAGGTCTGCGATTTCAACTCATCGGGCTGCGGTTTTGAGTTGGACCAACTTCTCTGCACACACCCTGGCCAAATGATAGTCGGAGGATGTGGCCCCCGGTCGTGTCGCCCAGCCGCCCTTTTCCAAGTAATCGCCCTGTTCCCAGCCAGTAGAGATCTTTTGCAGGGCTGCCAGGTTCGCTTTCGCATCGCTGTTCTGCAGAAATTTCTCCACGCAGATCGGCGTGAGCGCCGCCACGACAGCGGTATCGGCCCGCTCGGCCGCAAGCTTGTTGGCAGTGCCGCCGGTCACCCAGCCGCCCCACGAAAACCCGATGACCATGGACGCGACGGCGCCTATAGCCATTCCTACGTTCCTCACGCCTATCTCAATTGAGCGCAGCAGACTTCGGTGCCATCAACAGCGTGTGAGAATATGGGCGCTCAGATGGTCCGCGAGGTCGCTTCGAAGTCATCCGACTACGCCGGCGACGGCACGACGACCGCCACGGTTCTTGCGCACGCGATTTGCAGGGCGAGGAAGGGCGCATCAATTGGTTTTCGGCTTTGGGCCACACCTCGCCCTCCGGTGTGCTATTTTGAGGTATGCTTATCGTGAGCCCTTGCGGGAGGCAATGGGACGGCGCGAGTTCATCATGCTTCTCAGCAGCGCGACGGCCTCTTGGCCGTTGGCCTCGCGGGCGAAGCACTACTCAGCAGGGGTTTAAGATGAATGCTACGCTCAAATTCGCTTTCGAAAAGGAGACAAAGGGCGCTGTCCGTTATCAGGAGGTCAGTGACGATGGCACCCCAGCGTTTGCACCGCAGGTCGGCTCGCTCTACGTCCGCAAGAGTGCGATGCCAGGTGGTAAGATTCCGAAGATACTAACCGTCACAATCAAGGGCGAGTAACTTTGATCGACGCATGCTGTTGATGATTGGTGGCATCTCGATTTGGAAAATCCGATAGCAGTAGCTAACGACGATTTGACCTTTGCAATCAGGAGAAAAGACGATGTTCATTGCCATGAATCGGTTTCGTGTGAAGAGAGGTGCTGAAGAAGCTTTCGAGAAAGTATGGCTGAGCCGCAATTCCTATCTCGATCGCGTGCCGGGGTTCGTCGAGTTCCACCTGCTCAAAGGGCCCGAGGCCGAAGACCATACGCTCTATTCCTCCCATTCAGTGTGGCAGAGCAAAGCCGCCTTCGAAGCATGGACCAAATCGGAGGAGTTCCGCGCTGCGCACGCGCGCGCCGGCAACGATGCGACCGGGCCACTCTATCTGGAGCATCCCAAATTCGAGGGCTTCGAGGTGCGACAGACGGTAACTCGCAAGGCGGCGGTCGCATAACGAGGTGCCGACCGCTGCATGGGGGCTCACGCAATTGGCCCCTCGGCATTGTTCCGATTGGTTAAGCAGTTGGAGCTACCGGATTTTTGCGCGAACGGTCTGGTCGGACGCCAACAGGCCCGTCCATCGCGCCATCACTCGCTCTTTTTTTGGTTCTCGGTTTCTCCATTCTTGCTAGGTCGTGTGAAGCGATGATACTGGCATTTAAAGGCGCAGAGTATGCGGCTGACTAGAGGTTTACGTGGTGGTGGCTCCCTCTCATTGCTTTCGTGTTCTTGCTCGTCTACCACCGGATTGCGCTCCCAGCCTCGACTTATGGCCGCGTCCGCGCAAGATCAATATGGCTTCGGTCGGCATTGCAAGCGGAACTATCTGCGCCATTCCGTTCCAGATGTGCTGGCCTCGACCGCCAATCTGCTCAAGACCAATGGCTGGCGGGCCGGCGCGCCGTTTACCGCGGGCACGCCGAATTTCGAGGTGGCGATGCGTGAGTGGAATCACTCCGAGGTCTACCGCAAGACCATCGTGCTGATGGCGCAGCGGCTGGGCGGCGGGTGAGGGTGCGGGCGAGCGCCGACGAGGTGATTGAGTGAGGTCCTGCATGTCCGCTTTGGGTCTTGGTTGTGTAGAAAGGCCCAGGGGAGAGGCGACACAAGGTCGTCGAAGTTGGCGAGGCGGATTGATTTTCTGGATTGATACTATGCCCTCATCGCTGTGATGAGTGGCTGGATGCCGATGATGTTCATGACGCGGGTGAGATTGTAGGCGAGTACGTGTAGCGCCATCTCGCTGGCGACCCGTGGCAGTGTCTTCATGAGGAAGTGGGTAGCCCCCATCCGAGCCTTGATCGTGCCGAAGGGATGCTCGACCGTCTCACGCCGCTGACGCATCTTCTCCGGATGCTCATCAAGCCGGCGTTGCACGGCCTCGATAATATGCTCATGCTCCCATCGTGAGATCAGTCGCTCCTTGCCCTTGGTGCAACTGTTCTTGATTGCGCAGCTATGACAGGCGGCGGTCCGGTAGCGACGCAGGACCATGCCTTTGTCCTGGGTTGTAAAGGAATAGGCGAGCTTCTCGGCTGCAGGACAAATGTAAACGTCCTCATCAGCCACATAGCGGAAGTCCTGCTTGCCGAAGCGTCCTTCCGCCTTTGCGTTCGAGGTCATCGGCTTTGGCAGCGTAACCGTGATGCCAGCCTCCTCGCATGCCAGGATCTCTTCGCTGTTGAAGTAACCGCGGTCGGCGACGGCATCGAGCTTCTCCACGCCTAGCGCCGTCTTGGTCTCGTTGGCCACATGGGAGAGCTGCGATCGGTCGGTTCCGTCGTTGGTTACCTCATGCATGACGATCAGATGATGGTTGGCCTCGACGGCAATCTGGACGTTGTAGCCAACGACGCCGGAACCGCGGCCGCTGGTCGCCATCGAACGGGCATCGGGATCGGTCAGCGAGATCTGCTGGTCCGGGGTGGTGAGCATCTCCACCTTGAGAAGCTCGAGACGCCGCATCTGCTCCTTCAGCGTCTCGATCTTCTCTTTGAGGCGGTTCGTCTTGGTTGTGAGGGCCTCTGACGGTTCCTGCCGGTCGGCAGTGTCGAGCTGCTGCAAATAGCGCGCGACGCTCTCCTCAATCTGCGCCATCCGCCGCTCCATCTTGGCGCGCGTGAAGTTCTTGTCGCGGTTGTTCACCGCCTTGAACTTGCTGCCGTCGATCGCGACGCTGGGTTGCGTGAGTAGGCCAATCATGCGGCACAGCGCAATAAAGCGTGCGCACACCTTGCGGATGGCAGTGCCATTGTCCTTGCGGAAGTCGGCAATCGTCTTGTGATCCGGTACAAGCCGGCCCGTCAGCCACATCACCTCAACGTTGCGCGCAGCCTCACGCTCGAGCCGTCAACTCGACTGAACCCGATTGAGATAGCCGTAAATGTAGAGCTTCAGCAGAACCGACGGATGATACGAAGGCCGACCGGTTGCTTCCGGATCGACCCCGCCAAAGCCAAGCTCGCCCAGATCGAGTTCCTCAACAAAAACGTCGATCACGCAAACGGGATTGTCCTCATCGATCCAGTCTTCCAAGCATTCCGGAAACAGCGTGCTCTGCCCACGATCCATGCCCTCAACGAAGCGCCTCATCCGATCCCTCCGCAAAAGCAGCCGAAATCATACAGCGCAAATCAAATAACCAAGTGCGTTTTCACACAAGCTGGGTCATTCGCGACCGAGCCATTTCGTGCCAGTGCTGAACAATGTTCGCTATGCCTCCGATAGCGACCATTCAAGGTATGAGTCCGAATTGACGCTATGGGCCAAATGCAGACATCGGGTGCCTCATTCGATTGCCTGTGTCGGCGCGTGCCAGTACTCCGCGCCGACAGAGGCAACTTCAGCATTCGTGCTGTTTGCGGCTTCCGTGCCCAATGGCAGACGATGCAATTCAGAAACCGCATGTGAAGCAATCCCGGCACATTGCCGGGGTTGGTAACTTGCAACTAGCGCCCCGCCGTGCTGATGCCATCGGGACCGCCTGTGACTTTGAGCTCGCCAGTCACCTTCAGGCCTTTGCCATTAAAGCTGACGACGGCAAGTGCATTATCGACCATGCTTTGCGCCAGCAAGGTTTTGCCGTCACGGCTCCAGGCTACGCCTTGCGGCCACTTCCCGATTTCGACTTCGCCCAACTTCTCAAGCGTGGTTCCCTTGACGCTGAAAACTACGAGCAGACCGTGATCGTTGTAGAATGGATGGCTCGGCGCCACGCTTGAGCCGTTTTGCGCGATCACAGCCAGAAAGTTGCCATCGTGTGACAACGCTAAGCCTTCGACATACTGCCCAACGTCCACTGTATTGACGATACGCGGCGCTTTTCCTTTCAGATCGACGACGTTCACTGGCATGATGTCGCCAGCGTTGGCTCCCTGATTGCCCACAATCGCGATGTCGCCTTTGGGGCTGACCTGGACAGCGTATGGTCGGAAGCCGCCGGTCATGACGCGCTTAGTATCCGTCACCGTGCTGCCTTCAACTGACAGAACTGAAATCCGGTGGTCGCCATCGCGCGTAACCAGGGCAGTCTTGCCATCGGGCGCGAAAACCACACCGCTTGGACCCGATTTCGGATCACCAAAATCGATTTTTCCAGCGGCACTCAATTTGTTGCCAGAGATCGTAAAGATAGAGACGGTGCCTTCGTTGCGATTGGCCACCAAAGCCAGCGTACCCGCCGGGTTGATCGCAGTTCCGGTCGCTCCAAGGCCCGCCTCAAGCGTCGCGGTCACCGCAGGCGGCTTGGCCTTGAGATCGATTACCGACAGTCGGTTGTCTGGTACTTGCTTTTTTGGATCAGCTGGATCGAGCTTCATATTAGAGGCAACAAGCGCAAAGGATTCGTCGGGTGCAACAGCCACGTTTTGCGGTGGCCCCACCACGCTCGATGGCGCCTTTAGCTCTGCGATTATCTTTGGTGGTGAAGCACCCAGGTTTATGATGGTGACAGTATCGTCAATGGGTTTCTCGGGAACAGTGGCAACTCCGTTGACGAGAACCGCCTTGCCGTCATTTGAAGACACTGCGATTTGTGCCACGGCATTGATCGAGAATAACGGAAGAGCCGAAACGGCGATTGCAAACAAAATCGCCCGGCTTCGTGCGATACGTAGCTTCATGACCATTCCTCCATCGCTGCACCGCCGATCGTCGTAGTGAATTCCCGCCTTCTCATGGGCTCCTTCAGCCAGGGAAACCTTATCGCCCTACCGCATCCGGCACGGCCTGCGGGCCTCAGAGCTTTGCGGACGGGCCCTACGTGCGGGTTAGGACCGGTTCGGGTCGTGCGGCTGCTTGCTATGGAGCGCCGTCGCATCGCCATCCCAAGGCTCAGGACTACGCCGATACTGACTGATTACATCAGGGATTTGCGCCCGGCGAAATGGGCTTCAATGATAAAATTTGCGCTGCAAAAATCCTCAACAGAAGGGTCAATCCCGCCGTTTTAGGCCAGACGTTCCGGGTTGCCGCCAGCATATCCAGAGGGCAAAAACGTTCGATCGAATCAAGTTGCAAACAACACAGGTATCTCGGCGTTTTCTAAAACGTGTCTGGTAGCCCCACCGAATATCATCTGTCTCAATCGGCTCTGCGTGTAGGCGCCTTTAATCAAAAGGTCACAGTCCAATGATTGAGCTGCCGCCAGAATTGCCTGACCGGTATTTTTGCCACCTAACTCAACTTTCATCGGCTCGGCAGCAATCCCGTTGCGTTGCAGGTAGTGGATCAATTGTTCAGCGGAAGGCCCCGGCACCTCAGTTCCACCAATCACTGTCAGGACTGTGACGCGCTTCGCCTTTTGAAGAAGTGGCATTGCCAGTGCAATGGCCCGTGCCTGCTCCGTGCTGCGGTTCCATGCGATCAACACGTTGGTAGCAATTTGAGGTGGCGGCGCTGGCGGAGCTAATAGTATTGGCCGGCCACTCTCAAACAGGCCGGAATAAATCGCTCTCTTGTGCACAAAAGTCTCATTCGCACCGGGCCGACTCAGTACGATCACGTCGAAAACGCGGCCGTAGCTGCCGACGAAGTCCTCACCCTGTGGCGCATCATCTAACCAGCCGAATGATAAAGCCTCTATTCTCACGGTAGCGCGCGGCACATTGTGCCCCTGCATGAAGGACTCAAAAATCTGCCATGCTTGTTTCTCCATCCGAGCGGCAGCCAGCTTATCTATTTCCAACGGAATGCCACCCGTAGGGTCGAATGCGGCAAACTCCGCAACCGACCAACGCAGCGCAAACCCTTCTATGTAACTGTCGCACCGTCTAGCCACCAACAGCGCGGTTTCTAGCGCCGATCGCATGGCGCTATTGTCTTCCGTTGGAACCAAAATCGTTTTCATTGTGATCGTGGCCTTCCACGGGCTCTCCCCTCAGGCCGACGACCGCATATTACCATATCGCTAAATCAACGGCGTTGTGCATCACAGCACAATTGGTCGGCCGATGTCTCACTTGGGTCATAAGCAGACTCATGCACTGCAGCAATCAATGCCTGGCTTACGACAAGTATTGCCGGATTTTCGCCAATAGTTGACGTGGGCTAAAGGGCTTCGGAACGTAATCGTCACAGCCCGCTTCGCGCGCCTTCTTTTCTTCACCACTGAGCGCATATGAGGTGACCGCGATGATCGGGATGGATCGCAGCGCGGGATCGGCTTTGATCCGGCGCGTGGCGGCGTAACCGTCCATGATCGGTAGCTGAATATCCGGATAAGGTCGGGACGCTGCTTTGCGACAGCCGCGAGTGCCTCTTCGCCGCTTTCGACTTCCGTGATCTCATAATCAGTAGGGGCCAGCATATCGCGGATAATCTGGCGATTATCCGGTTGGTCCTCGACCACCAGAATGCGCTTGCTCACGTTGCCTCCACCTGCCGCTCGACGATGACCGGGAGCGTAAAAGCAAACGTTGAGCCGTGGCCGGGTTGCGACTCGACCCAGATTTTGCCGCCGTGCATTTCAACGATGCGTTTCGATATGGCGAGGCCCAAGCCGGTGCCGCCCTTCTTCTTGGTAATCGCATTATCGGCCTGTTGGAACTCCTGAAACAGCTTGGCCTGGTCGGCAGCGGAGATGCCGGGGCCGGTGTCACGGACCGATAAATGGAATGAGCCATTGTTCGCCTCGGCCTTGATGGCGACTTCACCCGCATCGGTGAACTTGATCGCGTTGCCGACGAGATTGATCAGAACCTGCGTCAAGCGGCGTCCGTCGCCGTGCCCGGCTGGCAATTCGGGGGCAAGCTCGAGCTTGAACGCGAGTTTCTTGTCGGCCGCCAGCGGCTCCAGCGTGCTGCGGACGGTCTGAGCAATGTCCTGAACCGAGTAATCGGAGAGTTCGAGGACGAGCTGGCCGGCCTCGATCTTGGACAGGTCGAGCACATCATTGATCAGGCCGAGCAGGTGCTTGCCGTTGGCCTCAAGCCGTTTGAGTATGCCAAGCATCTTCTCGGACGGCTCACCGTAAGCGCCGTCCGCCATCAGTTCGGTGTAGCCCAAGATGGCGTTGAGCGGCGTGCGCAGCTCATGGCTCATGTTGGCGAGGAATTGCGACTTGTGCTGGCTCGCCTCTTCGAGCTGCCGGCTCTTGTCCTGAATTTCGTCGAACAACCGCACGTTCTCGATGGCGATAACAGCCTGGTCGGCGAAGGTTGTGACAAGCTCGATCTGTTTATCAGTAAACGGCCGAACTGAACGGCGTCCCAACCCGAACACGCCGATGGGAACTCCCTCGCGCATCAGCGGAACTCCGAGCAGTGTACGAAAGCCCTCGTCTTTGCCTACCTCACTCAGCTCATAATCTGGGTCCGCCTGCGCATCGACAATATGCATCGTCTTACGTTCAAGTAGTGCTCGACCGATTGCACTACCCCGATCGACGCGATAATTTCTTCGGTCGATCCAAGCTATGAATTCTTCCGACATGCCATGTGTGGCCTCGATGAAGAACGTGCCCCCGTCCCGCGGGCGCGCTATGTTCCCGAAATCGGCGTCGCACACGCGGGTCGCAGTTTCAACGAGCGTATTGAGAACGGCTTTAAGATCGAAGGTTGAGCGGCTAATGATTTTCAGTACATCGGCGGTGGCCGTTTGCTGCTGCAGCGACCCGGTGAGATCGTCGGTACGTTGTCGCAATTCGTTGAGCAGCCGCGCGTTCTCGATAGCTATAACGGCTTGGTCGGCAAATGTTGCTACAAGTTCGATCTGCTTGTCGCTGAAGGGCCTGACCTCGGTACGACGAATCGTGATGGCACCGATAGCTTCGTTCTCTCTTATGAGTGGGATAGCCAGCGTCGTGCGGTGACCCTGGCGCAAGGCCATCTCAGCACCCTCCGGAAACTCTTGGGCAGACGCCTGGAGGTCATGGACGTGGACCGGCTCGCGAGCCAACACGGCGCGTCCTGTGACCCAGCCGGGTCCAATCAGGCGCAATTCCGACAGCCCCAACGGGATTGGGCCGTGATGTGCTCTGATGGAGAGCCTTTCGCCTTGGCGGAGGAAAATAACGGAGTCGTATGCCTCACAGAGCCGGGTTGCCGACTCGACCAGCGTATCGAGCACCACCTGCAGGTCGAAAGTAGAGTGGCTGATGACCTTGAGCACGTCGGCGGTAGCGGTTTGCTGTTGCAGCGATTCCCGCAATTCGTTGAGCAGCCGCGTGTTCTCGATGGCGATGACGGCCTGATCGGCGAATGTGGTCAGCAACTCAGTCTGCTTATCAGTAAACGGATAAACTTCGGCGCGTCGAAGCTGAATTGTTCCGACCGCCTCGTCTGCCCTCAGTAAGGGGACAGCCAAAATCGTTCGCACCCCCTGGCGAAGCGCCATCTCGCTGCCGTCTGGGAACTCGTGGGCGGATGCCGGTAGGTCGTGTATGTGGACCGGTGCTCGATCTAAGAAAGCGCGCCCCGCCACCCAGCCGGGACCGATTGGCCAGTCGCTGATGTCCATTGGGACTGAGCCATGATGCGCTCCGACGTGGAGCCGTTCACCCTGGCGCAGGAAGATAATGGAATTGTATGCCTCACAAAGGCTTGCTGCCGACTCTGCCAGCGTGTTGAGCACCGTTTGCAGATCAAACGTCGAGCGGGAGATGACCTTGAGCACGTCGGACGTCGCGGTCTGTTGCTCTAGTGATTCAGTGAGGTCGGTCGTCCGCTGGCGCAATTCATTGAGCAATCGAGCGTTCTCGATAGCGATGGCGGCTTGGGCAGCAAAGTTTTTCACTAGATCAATTTGCTTGTCGGTGAAAGGCCGCTCTTCTTGGCGAAAAATATTGATCGCACCGACCAATTCGTTCTCTTTGAGCATTGGTACGGCAATAAAGGTTCGCGCACCGGCATACTTGAATGCGGCAGGACTCTCGTAAGTGGCAGCAGAGCGCTGGATGACCGCCTTTGTGTGCAGCACTTGGGCAAGCGCTTGATTAGGATGCGGCGTGAACGCTCCACGTTCTCTCACGAATGCTTCGTATTCAGGCGATGGGCCCGCTAGGGCTGCCGGACGAAATTTTTCGTCGTCGTACAAATACAAGACACCAAATTTTGCCTCGCAGATCCGTCTGGCGTTCTCCAACATCGTGTGGAAAACCGGTTCCAACTCGCCGGGCGAGGAGCTGATGACTTGCAACACTTCGGAAGTCGCCGTCTGCTGCTGAAGCGATTCTCGCAACTCGTTGAGCAGCCGCGTGTTCTCGATGGCGATCACTGCTTGGGCGGCAAAGTTCGTCACCAGCGCAATCTGCTTGTCGGTGAACGGACGGACCTCCTGGCGATACACGGTGAACGAACCAATCAGTTCGTTTTCTTGCAGCATCGGAACGGCCAAAGCCGTCCGCACGCCCCCCAGCTCGACCGCCAGAACGGCACCGTAATCGCTGCGGTCAATGTAGCCTGGCTGTGCCGCAGCATCGGCGACGTGAACCGCCGCTTTGGTCGCCAACAGGCGACTGATAACAGGCTCGCTCGCAGCGGCACGGTGAAATGGTGAACGCCTGCGAGCCTGGACGAATGCAGGCGGTGTGTTGTGAGATGCCACGAGGTGTAAGGCGTCACCTTCCCAGCGATATATGTTCCCGAACTTGGCGTCGCAGATGCGGACGGCATTCTCCAGCATGCTTGCGAATACCGGCTCCAGATCGCCGGGCGAGCTTGAAATAACTTGCAGCACTTGGGAGGTCGCCGTCTGCTGGTCCAATGACTCGGTCAAATCGGCCGTGCGCTGGCGCAATTCATTGAGCAGCCGCGTATTCTCGATGGCGATGACGGCTTGAGAGGCGAAGTTTTTGACCAACGCAACGTGCTTGTCACTATAAAAGCCGACTTTCTCACGGTAGACGTTAAAAACACCGATTAATGCATTCTCTTTAAGCATCGGCACGCTAAGCACGGAACCAATGCCACCTATCTCGACCAAGGCGACTCGAAGCGGCTCGCGTAGTTCAGCGTAACCTTTGTCTGCTTTCATATCTGCAATTTGAACCACCTGCCGGGTTTCGGCGCTGCGCACAAGACTACTCCCCGGTCCAGGGCGAACCACCGGATCGCGCCGCCGAAGCTCAGCAAGGGCCGGAGGAAGATTTGTTGCGACAACACGGAAGGCATCACCCTCACAGAGGAAAAGCGTGCCGAATTTGGCCTCGCAAATCCGTGTTGCACTATCCAGCATGGCCTGAAACACTGGCTCCAGTTCGCCGGGCGATGAGCTGATGATACGCAGTACATCCGCTGTCGCAGTCTGCTGCTCAAGGGATTGCCGTAGTTCGTTCAGTAGCCGCGCATTTTCGATTGCGATAACGGCCTGAGCGGCGAAGTTCTGCACCAACTCGATCTGCTTGTCGGTAAATGGGCGAACTTCTTGGCGGTAGATCAAGATCGCCCCGATCAACGCGTCGTCCTTGAGCATTGGCACGGCGACGAGTGATCGCGCGCCGCCGAGCCTACCAGCCATGCTCGGGATACCTTCAGCGGCTACATCGGCGCGATGGATCACCTGCTTTGTCCGCATGACATGATCCAAAGAACTGCCAGGTTGTGGCTTAAACGGCCCGCGCCGCGTATGCGTCTCCAGCAATGCCGCAGGCGTATTGAATTGCGCCGCCGGGTAAAGGTTTTCACCGTCGAAGCGGAACAAGGTTCCGAACTTGGCATTACAGATGCGAATGGCGTCCTCGAGGATTGTTCGAAATACTATTTCCAGATCGCCGGGCGACCTTGAAATAAGGCCTAATATCTCGGAGTTCGCCGTTTCCCGCAGCAGCGCCTCGTCGCGCTCGCGTTTGAACACCGCAACCTGCTCGCTCAGGCCGACGGCAGACGATCCGCTACGGCGCACGGCCTTTGGCGCATTGCCCCGCTTTCGCGCTGCCGTCTTATCGCGTCGCGTTTTAGCTGGTTCGCCGCCTGCTCTGGAGCGCCGTCTCATTGCCTCCCCCGTGGCTCAGGACAAGGCATCGTGCCGGCTCAAAATAGCACACTGGAAGGTGGATGGGTGTGAGTTCAGGCACAGGGCGTTGAGCGTCCGGGCAACGCCGCTTTGGGTCTTGGTTGTGTAGAAAGGCCCAGGGGAGAGGCGACACAAGGTCGTCGAAGTTGGCGAGGCGGATTGATTTTCTGGATTGATACTATGCCCTCATCGCTGTGATGAGTGGCTGGATGCCGATGATGTTCATGACGCGGGTGAGATTGTAGGCGAGTACGTGTAGCGCCATCTCGCTGGCGACCCGTGGCAGTGTCTTCATGAGGAAGTGGGTAGCCCCCATCCGAGCCTTGATCGTGCCGAAGGGATGCTCGACCGTCTCACGCCGCTGACGCATCTTCTCCGGATGCTCATCAAGCCGGCGTTGCACGGCCTCGATAATATGCTCATGCTCCCATCGTGAGATCAGTCGCTCCTTGCCCTTGGTGCAACTGTTCTTGATTGCGCAGCTATGACAGGCGGCGGTCCGGTAGCGACGCAGGACCATGCCTTTGTCCTGGGTTGTAAAGGAATAGGCGAGCTTCTCGGCTGCAGGACAAATGTAAACGTCCTCATCAGCCACATAGCGGAAGTCCTGCTTGCCGAAGCGTCCTTCCGCCTTTGCGTTCGAGGTCATCGGCTTTGGCAGCGTAACCGTGATGCCAGCCTCCTCGCATGCCAGGATCTCTTCGCTGTTGAAGTAACCGCGGTCGGCGACGGCATCGAGCTTCTCCACGCCTAGCGCCGTCTTGGTCTCGTTGGCCACATGGGAGAGCTGCGATCGGTCGGTTCCGTCGTTGGTTACCTCATGCATGACGATCAGATGATGGTTGGCCTCGACGGCAATCTGGACGTTGTAGCCAACGACGCCGGAACCGCGGCCGCTGGTCGCCATCGAACGGGCATCGGGATCGGTCAGCGAGATCTGCTGGTCCGGGGTGGTGAGCATCTCCACCTTGAGAAGCTCGAGACGCCGCATCTGCTCCTTCAGCGTCTCGATCTTCTCTTTGAGGCGGTTCGTCTTGGTTGTGAGGGCCTCTGACGGTTCCTGCCGGTCGGCAGTGTCGAGCTGCTGCAAATAGCGCGCGACGCTCTCCTCAATCTGCGCCATCCGCCGCTCCATCTTGGCGCGCGTGAAGTTCTTGTCGCGGTTGTTCACCGCCTTGAACTTGCTGCCGTCGATCGCGACGCTGGGTTGCGTGAGTAGGCCAATCATGCGGCACAGCGCAATAAAGCGTGCGCACACCTTGCGGATGGCAGTGCCATTGTCCTTGCGGAAGTCGGCAATCGTCTTGTGATCCGGTACAAGCCGGCCCGTCAGCCACATCACCTCAACGTTGCGCGCAGCCTCACGCTCGAGCCGTCGACTCGACTGAACCCGATTGAGATAGCCGTAAATGTAGAGCTTCAGCAGAACCGACGGATGATACGAAGGCCGACCGGTTGCTTCCGGATCGACCCCGCCAAAGCCAAGCTCGCCCAGATCGAGTTCCTCAACAAAAACGTCGATCACGCAAACGGGATTGTCCTCATCGATCCAGTCTTCCAAGCATTCCGGAAACAGCGTGCTCTGCCCACGATCCATGCCCTCAACGAAGCGCCTCATCCGATCCCTCCGCAAAAGCAGCCGGAATCATACAGCGCGAATCAAATAACCAAGTGCGTTTTCACACAAGCTGGGTCAAAAGCGGACATGACTTTGGAGTGCGCCCTTGGAGCCGGTGCGCGAGCATGCCCTGAATCCAAAGCAACACAGGCGGTTTATCGCGACGACAGATAGCAATCACGATTATCCGATCTTCCCCGATCTCGCGAAGACCATGACGCCGGACGGTCCCAACCAACTCTGGGTGGCCGACATCACTTATGTCGCAATCACGACTGGCTTTGTGTACTTGGCTGCGATCCTCGATGCTTGGTCCCGACGGGTCGTAGGTTATGCTATCAGCCGCTCGATCGATGCACGGCTCGCTGTTGCTGCGCTCAAGGCCGCCATCAGCGCCCGCGATCCACCAAGGGGATGCGTGCATCATTCCGACCGTGGATCACAATATGCCTCCGAAGACTATCGCACGGTCTTGCGAGAGCACGGTCTCAGAGGCTCCATGGGTCGGCGTGGCAATCCCTACGACAACGCCAAGGCCGAGAGCTTCTTGAAAACACTGAAGGTTGAAGCCGTGTATCTGATGGCCTACGAAATCTTCGAGGACGTTGCAGCTGATCTTCCCCGCTTCATCGATGAGGTTTACAACACTCGCAAACTCCATTCCGCGCTGGGCTATTTGAGCCCCGTGCAATACGAGGATCGACACGCCCAGCAACCTGTCAAAACCACCGCCTGAAATTGTCCACCATCAGGGGCGCACTCCAGATTGCCTGCTATTGATGTCGGCTTTACCCCCAAAAGCGGACGTCAGTTGAGTGCGCTGGGATGTCCTCCCGAAATCGTGGGAGCTTCAACCACCCACCTCTATGGCACTCGCGTGCCGATGAACGAGCCGTCCACAGCATCAGAAGCAGACATTGAGGCGGCGGTTGGATATGTTTGGTAGTGTGCCCGGGAAGGTGCTCAGTTCGTGGAGCACATCACCAATGAAACTTCCCCGCCGCAAATTCTTGCATCTGGCAGCGGGTGCCGCTGCGCTTCCGGCCTTGCCGCGCGTCGCATCGGCGCTCGATTATCCGACGCGGCCAGTACATTTGCTCGTCGGCTTTGCCGCGGGCGGGCCACTTGACACCAGTGCGCGGCTGATCGGCCAATGGTTGTCGGAACACCTCGGCCAACCGTTTGTGATCGAGAATCGGCCGGGCGCTGGTAGCAACCTCGCCACGGAGATTGTCGCGCGGGCGCCCCCCGATGGTTACACCTTGCTAGAAGCTTCGGCGGCGAATGCGTGGAACGCGGCACTCTACGACAATCTGAGTTTCAATTTCATCCGCGATATTGCGCTGGTCGCAGGCGTCAGACGCGCAGCCGGAGTAATGGAAGTCAATCCATCAGTTCCGGTGAGGACAGTTCCCGAATTTATCACTTACGCTAAGGCCAACCCCGGCAAAATTAATATGGCCACAGGCGGCGCGGGAAGCGCACCGCATCTTTACGGCGAGTTGTTCAAGATGATGGCAGGCGTTGACCTGGTTACGGTGAACTATCGCGGTTCAGCGCCTGCACTGCCCGATCTCATTGCCGGCCAGGTTCAAGTCATGTTCGATGTTGTGATTTCCTCGATTCGACACATCAGAGCGGGCAAACTGAGGCCGTTAGGGGTCACGACCACTACGCGTTTGGAAGTGTTACCTGATGTTCCGCCGATCAGCGATTTTTTGCCGGGCTACGAAGCGAGCAGTTGGGATGGCATCGGCGCCCCTGCGAACACCCCGCTGGAGATCGTCGGAATCCTCAACAAACAAGTGAATGCTGCCCTCGCTGATCCAACCTTCAAAGCGCGGCTCGCCGACTTGGGGGCGGAGCCCTTCGGAGGCTCACCCGCCGAGTTCGGCAAATTCATCGTCGACTATACGGAGAAGTGGGGCAAGGTGATCCGGGCGGCCGGCATCAAGGCGGAGTGAACACCGGCGAGCGCGACTGCGGGTTTCGCACTACGGCTATGTTCGAGGATTTTTGACCAGGCTGAAACACACGGCTTCGCAACGCCGCGATCCATGACACGTCAGCCTCTCCTCACGCGGCGGTCTAGTCTCAACCCCCCGGCTCCAGAGAGAGCGGGTGCATGCCGAGCTCCCGGTACGTTGCGGTCGCGGCGGCGTCGAATTCCTGTGCCTTGGCCTGATCGCCGCGCGTAGCATAGATCCCGCAAAGTGTCGTGTTGCAAAAAGCCGCCAGCGGGCGAGCTTCGCTCGTGGCAGCGAGGCGAAGGGCAATGTTAAGCTCCCGCTCTGCTTCGTCGAGGTCCTTCGGCTCAGACGCCCAGTAGGCGCGGCCGATCAGGAATCTCGCCCATGCCTCGTCTCCTGTCGCCTCGTGCGCCATTGCGAGGGTTGCTGCCTCCTTTCCAAGCGTTAGAGCTGTTTCAATCTCGCGCGCTAGAAGGCACACCTGTCCGAGACGGACCAACAATCCGGGCTTGTCCACTATTAAACGCATCTTTTCACTATCGCTCACTGCCTGTTCGGCGAGTTGAAGCGCCTCCGCCACACGGTCCGAACGGGCATAGGCAACAGCAAGAGCAGAGAGCAGGCGAATGCGCCAAGCTTGGAACGACCAGCGATCGCACAAGGCCAGACCGCGTTCCAGGGCACCGACCGCTCCCTCGATCTCACCCTTGCGAGAGAGCACGTAGCCGATTGAAAGCCAGCCTGGCAACGCGCTCAATTGATGCTTGGCGCCCTCGGCGATTTCGAGTGCGCGCTTTGCATGCCTCATGCCGGCGCTGAAGTCGCCACACTCGACCAGAGCAATCGCTAACCAGGTCCGATTCAACACGGAGGGAATGATACTCAAATTGTGACGGTCGTGACGGAGTTCATCGGCGTTGAATTCAAGGCCCTGCTCGAGCAGCAAGATCGCTCGGCGATATTCACCGAGGGCGTGATAGCTCTGTCCGAGACGGAAGAGTGATTGACCGAGCACGACCCGGTCGCCGCATTCGCGTGCAAGGCGAACGCCTGTGTCGCCAAACTCGATGGCGCGACGCTGTTGGCCGATCAGGTAATGCTGATTGCATCGGAATGCGGCGTATTGCGCGCTGCGCTGTTTGTCCCCGAGCCGGGCGAGGATGGGGTCGAGCTCATCGAGCAATCGCAGGATCCGATCGGTGTCGAAGCTCGGCAGCAGGGCATTGCGAAGCTCGAAGCGAAGATCCACCGCCTGTCTGAGATTGTCGGGAGTTTCCGGCAATTTCTCCAGGACGTTCAAGGCGCGCTCGAAAAACCGCGCAGCATCCGCGTTGGCGCAAAGCGAGTACGCCTTGAGGCCGGAACGCTGCAGGTACTCGAGCGCTTTATCCCAGATTGCGCCTCTTTCCGCGTGATAGGCAAGCCGCTCGACGTGTTCGGCCAGGCGGTCGGCATAGATAGTTTCGATTGCGTTGAGCACGCGCGAATGGATGGCGCGCCGGCGATCGCGCAGCACTCCGCTGTAGGCGACGTCGTGCGTCAGCGAGTGCTTGAAACTATATTGCAGCTCGGGAAAAAGCTGGGTCGGATAAAGAAATTCGGCGGCCTGCAGATTGCTGAGCCGGCGGCGCAGTACCTCATCGGTCAGACCGCATATTAAGCGCAACAAACTGAATGGCACGTCTTGTCCGACGACCGCGGCTTCCTGCAAAAGACGCTTCTCGGCAGTCGGCATCGCGTCGATACGCGCTGCAAGCACCGCCTGCAATGTGGGCGGGACGTCGCTGCCGGAGAAGGTGCGCGCCGCATGATAGCTGCCGCGTGCGCCATTGAGAACGTCGGTGTCGACCAGCGTTCTTACAATCTCTTCGACAAACAGCGGGATGCCGCTGGCGCGCTCCGCCAAGAAATGCTTCAACGTGCTCAGACTCTGATCCGAGCCTAACAGGGCACGAAGGAATTCCAAGAGACTGTCGTCCGTCAGCGGATCAAGGCGCAGCTCGCGAAAATTCGGATGGTTCTTCCACGGTCCCGTATGTCCCAGGCGGTACGTCACGACGAGTAGCAGACGCGCGCCCTGCGCCGCCGCAAACAATTCGCTGATCAGGCCAAGCGTAAGAGAATCGTACCAATGAAGATCCTCGAACACCACGAGTTCCGGCCGCAGCTCGGTCTCTTTCAGCAAGAGACGAATGACTGCCTGATATGTTTGTTGGCGCCGTTGAACAAGATCGAGCAACCGGAACGGATGCTGGTCTTCCAATGAATCGAGAAGATACAGCAGTGCCGCTGTCACGTGCTGCAATGATGGGTCGAGCGCCAAGACCTTTTCCGTCACTTTTTGACGGATGGATGCGGTGTTGTCCTCGGAGCTTATGTTGAAATACTGCCGCAGCAGTTGGATCACCGGCAGGTATGGCGTCGTGCGCCCGTAGGACGCGGGGTTGGACTCCAGCACCAGCCAGTCAGTTGCATGCCGCGCATGCAGGAACTGGTCGACGAAGCGCGATTTGCCGACGCCGGCTTCGCCGATGATTGCCACGGCCTGACCATGTCCGCTCGCAGCAATTTGCTTGGCGCGGCCGAGCTGATCTAACGCAGCTTCGCGGTTGACGAAAGGCGTCAACCCGCGCGTGGCGGCAGCTTGCAGGCGCGTTCGCGCGGCGCCGGCGCCGGTCACCTCATAGACCGGGATGTCTTCACTGAGACCCTTCACCGGCAGCGGACCCAGCGGCTTCATCTCCACATAGCCTTCGGCCAGTTTCTTGGTTTCGGCTGTGATAAGAATCGAGCCGGGCTTCGCGATCTGTTCCATGCGCGCCGCGAGATGCGCGGTCTGGCCCACGCCGATGTAATCCGTCCGCAGATCGCTGCGGACGGCGCGCAAGACAATCTCGCCCGAATTCAATCCAATGCGCACCGCAAGTGGCACGCCATGAGAGTGCTGAAGCTCGTCCGCATAGCGCTTGACGCTGGCTTGGATTTTCAGCGCCGCATAACTCGCCCGCACCGCGTGGTCTTCGTGGGCGATCGGTGCTCCGAACAGAGCCATGATGCCATCGCCCATGATGTCATTGACGGTGCCTTCGTAGTGGTGGACCGCCTCGATCATGCGCTCGATCACGGGATCGAGGAGGCGTTGCGCATCTTCAGGATCCCGCCCGACCACGAATTCCATCGACCCTTTGACATCGGCGAACATCACAGTGACCTGTTTACGTTCGCCTTCGACTGCCGTTTTGTCAGCGAGGATCTTCTTGGCGAGATGGAGCGGCGTGTAATCCTGGGGCGAGGCCGAGCGGAGATTTTCCTCGGCGAGGCCTACGGGATGGCCGCATTGCGGGCAGAAATTCGCAGTTGCGGAAAACTCAGTTCCGCAACTAGCGCAGCGCCGGCCCAGCGGCGCACCGCATTGCTCGCAGAACTTTGCCGCGACAGGGTTCTCGTGCTCACATGTCGGGCATTTCATCCTAAACCCTGCAGCAAGGGGCAGAGGATCGCCTAGGTCAGGATAATGGGGGGCATCGTCAGCCACAAGGCTATGTTGTTCCGCGTAACCGGTTTCCCGTGCCATCGACTTAGCGGCACACGGGGCCCACCAAATTTTAAGCTCGTATAACCGACTCGGTCGCTCCGTTCGGTGTCCGGTCAGTTGAGTCGAATGAATTTCGTATTCGAACTAAATTTGCGCCCTGCGACCCGGTCTCTTATTCCCATCGCGGTTGCAGGTGACTTGGACTGCAAAAGAGCAAGGTGGCAAAACTCTGCGGCAGACCGTCTGTCTTCCCACCAGTATAGGACAGTTAGCGTGGCGGCGGTGGGACTTGCCAGGGGAATTAGTTTCCCCGGCCGCGACTGTCAGCGAAAGTAAGACGGTTTCCAGCTCAGTGTTTAGGGCGTGTACTCATAAATTCGCCATGTCCGCTTTACCTTCGAAAGTGGACATCGTTCAGCGCGACGGTAATGTCCGCTTTGTGCGGCGGATTCAACTGGTCGACGCAACACCCTTCCCTTCTAATCTGGCCCGTTGGAACGGTATGCATATGAAGGGGCATGCACGGACATGGTTCACGCCGAAGCAGAAGGCTGAGCTCTGGGAGCGCTGGAAGAGCGGCCAATGGGTGGCCGACGTCGCCCGGGCGCTCGAGGAACGAAAGCGGTGTCTAAGATCTTGGCTCTCAATGGAGGAATTGCTCCAGCGCCACACTGGAGCGCTCCGGCGAGCAGTGTTGCAGTGACCGGTTGAACTCACCACTAAAGCGGACATTCCTCAACTTAATTTGCTGTGATGCACAATGCGGGCCTCGCTGGTAGGGTGTAGTCCTCGGCCTATGAGGTGCATATGAGGCGGCGCGAGTTCGTCATGTCAGTCGGCGGCGCGGCGGTCTCGTGGCCGATTACTTCGCATGCGCAACAGCCGGACAAGACGCGGCTGATAGGCGTCCTGATCGCCTATGCGGAGAGCGATCGGTCCGCGCGGTCTGAGGTCGCAGCATTCCGGGGTGGGCTGGCGAAGCTGGGGTGGACAGAAGGCAGCAATCTCCGAATCGAACTGCGGTGGGGCAACGCTGATCCGGATAGGATTAGGACGTTAGCAAAAGAGCTGATCGATCTGCGGCCCGACGTGATCCTCAGTCCAACCACGCTCGTGACCGGGGTCCTTGCGCGCGAGACGCGGACGATTCCCATCGTGTTCGTGAACGTAGGCGATCCGATCGCCAGCGGTTTCGCCGCGAGCCTCGCACGTCCGGGCGGCAACATCACCGGCTTCACGGTAGAGACTCCCGCACAGGGCGGTAAATGGGTGGAACTATTGAAGGAGATCGCGCCGCGTACCGTGCGCATGGCGCTGCTGTTCAACCCTGCAACAGCCGTGCCGCTCCAATTCTTCATGCCTTCCATTCAAGCCGCCGCATCGTCCCTTGCCATTCAGATAAGTAACGCCCCGGTTCACGCGAAGGATGAGATCGAAGGGGTTATTGCCGCACAAGCGCGCAATCCGGGTGGCGGCCTCATCGTGACGCCGGATTCCTTCAATGTGGCAAATCGTGAACCGATCATTGCGCTGGCGGCTCGCTATGGCGTACCGGCGATCTATTGGAATCGCTTTTTTACGGAATCAGGCGGCCTGATCACCTATGGTACTGATTTTGTCGAACAGTTTCGCCAGGTGCCAGAGTACATCGACCGCATCCTCAAGGGCGAGAAGCCTGCCGACCTCCCGATCCAAGCGCCGACAAAGTTTGAACTGGTCATCAATCTCAAGACCGCCAAGACGTTGGACCTCGACGTGCCACCGTTGCTGCTCGGTCGCGCCGACGATGTGATCGAATGAGGCTGCGCGAGTTGGCTACGCCGTTTGACTCACCAGTGAGTCAGGTAGCGGGGGAGCCTAATGACGCCTAACCGACTAATCATTGCCGGTGCTCTTCTCGCCCTTCTAAGCATCTCAGCAACGGTAAACCGCGTTCGAAGGGGACGAATTTATCAACGCGGGTTACACGGTCGCATAGATCGGAAGCGACAGCCCGTCCGGTTCTGGTCAACCGTCGCCGCAGGGGGATTGATCGCGTTATTGGGCTTGGCGATGCTCACTTGGGGAATCTTGCAAAAACTGTAACAGCCTGCTGCTCGGCGGCTCATGAGTACAATGCAATTGCTCGCCGAGGAGGTAATCGAACAAAGCTCAATTGCTGCGGTGCATAAGTTCGCTTTTGGCCCAAAGCAGACATCCTGATCGCGTGCGCGAATGTCCGCTTTCGGGGGTAAAGCGGACATCGGCAGGATGTTGCGCAATGTCTGCTTTTGACCCAGCTTGTGTGAAAACGCACTTGGTTATTTGATTCGCGCTGTATGATTCCGGCTGCTTTTGCGGAGGGATCGGATGAGGCGCTTCGTTGAGGGCATGGATCGTGGGCAGAGCACGCTGTTTCCGGAATGCTTGGAAGACTGGATCGATGAGGACAATCCCGTTTGCGTGATCGACGTTTTTGTTGAGGAACTCGATCTGGGCGAGCTTGGCTTTGGCGGGGTCGATCCGGAAGCAACCGGTCGGCCTTCGTATCATCCGTCGGTTCTGCTGAAGCTCTACATTTACGGCTATCTCAATCGGGTTCAGTCGAGTCGACGGCTCGAGCGTGAGGCTGCGCGCAACGTTGAGGTGATGTGGCTGACGGGCCGGCTTGTACCGGATCACAAGACGATTGCCGACTTCCGCAAGGACAATGGCACTGCCATCCGCAAGGTGTGCGCACGCTTCATTGCGCTGTGCCGCATGATTGGCCTACTCACGCAACCCAGCGTCGCGATCGACGGCAGCAAGTTCAAGGCGGTGAACAACCGCGACAAGAACTTCACGCGCGCCAAGATGGAGCGGCGGATGGCGCAGATTGAGGAGAGCGTCGCGCGCTATTTGCAGCAGCTCGACACTGCCGACCGGCAGGAACCGTCAGAGGCCCTCACAACCAAGACGAACCGCCTCAAAGAGAAGATCGAGACGCTGAAGGAGCAGATGCGGCGTCTCGAGCTTCTCAAGGTGGAGATGCTCACCACCCCGGACCAGCAGATCTCGCTGACCGATCCCGATGCCCGTTCGATGGCGACCAGCGGCCGCGGTTCCGGCGTCGTTGGCTACAACGTCCAGATTGCCGTCGAGGCCAACCATCATCTGATCGTCATGCATGAGGTAACCAACGACGGAACCGACCGATCGCAGCTCTCCCATGTGGCCAACGAGACCAAGACGGCGCTAGGCGTGGAGAAGCTCGATGCCGTCGCCGACCGCGGTTACTTCAACAGCGAAGAGATCCTGGCATGCGAGGAGGCTGGCATCACGGTTACGCTGCCAAAGCCGATGACCTCGAACGCAAAGGCGGAAGGACGCTTCGGCAAGCAGGACTTCCGCTATGTGGCTGATGAGGACGTTTACATTTGTCCTGCAGCCGAGAAGCTCGCCTATTCCTTTACAACCCAGGACAAAGGCATGGTCCTGCGTCGCTACCGGACCGCCGCCTGTCATAGCTGCGCAATCAAGAACAGTTGCACCAAGGGCAAGGAGCGACTGATCTCACGATGGGAGCATGAGCATATTATCGAGGCCGTGCAACGCCGGCTTGATGAGCATCCGGAGAAGATGCGTCAGCGGCGTGAGACGGTCGAGCATCCCTTCGGCACGATCAAGGCTCGGATGGGGGCTACCCACTTCCTCATGAAGACACTGCCACGGGTCGCCAGCGAGATGGCGCTACACGTACTCGCCTACAATCTCACCCGCGTCATGAACATCATCGGCATCCAGCCACTCATCACAGCGATGAGGGCATAGTATCAATCCAGAAAATCAATCCGCCTCGCCAACTTCGACGACCTTGTGTCGCCTCTCCCCTGGGCCTTTCTACACAACCAAGACCCAAAGCGGACATCGTCCAACCTCACGCATTACCCCTTTCGGAGCACAGCTGCTGATTGGTACGATGCCATGTCCTAAGCCGCAGAGCGGCCATGAAACGGCGCGATTTCATCAAAGTAATTGGTGGCGGAGCGGTCGCGTGGCCGCTCACTGCACGCGCGCAGCAGACGGCGATGCCGGTCGTTGGTCTTCTCGACCAAAGATCACCTGAGGAGTTGGCGGATCGTCTGCGCGGCTTTCGCCAAGGCCTAAGGGACTCTGGTTTCGTTGACGGCCAGAACTTGGCGATCGAGTACCGTTGGGCAGAAAATAAATTGGATCGACTGCCCGATCTGGCGGCCGACTTGGTTCGCCGACAAGTCGCGGTGATTGCTACGACTAGTGGTGTTAGTCCGACTTTGGCAGCGAAGGCAGCAACCACGACAATCCCGGTGGTTTTCGTCGTCGGCGACGATCCAGTGAAGCTCGGTCTCGTTACAAACCTCGCTCGACCCACCAGTAACCCGACGGGGATCAATTTCTTTAGTGGCGAGCTGGGCGCAAAACGGCTGGAGCTCCTGCGTGAATTAATGCCCAGGGCCACTCGTGTGGCAGTCCTGGTCAGCCCGGCTAATGCTAACTATGCCGAGACCACGATCAACGAAGTTGGAACATCAGCTCATTCCATGGGGCTGCAAATCCAAGTCCTCAAAGCCAGCACCATTTCCGAGATCAATGCGGCTTTCGCAACGTTTGCGGGTGCGAGACCCGATGCCCTTTTCGTCGGTCACGATCCCTTCTTCAATAGCCGGCGTACTCAATTGGTCCAACTCGCGGCGCGTTATGCGATCCCAGCGTCGTATAGCGCGCGCGATTTTGCGGAAGCCGGTGGTCTTATGAGCTACGGAGCCAACATTGCGGATGCATGGCGCCAGGCTGGCTCTTACGCCGGCAGCATCCTCAAGGGCGCCAAGCCTGCGGACTTGCCGGTTGTGCAGTCGAACAAGTTCGAGCTGGTCATAAATAATCAGACCGCCACAATGTTAAGCCTGACCGTCCCGCCGTCGCTGCTCGCCATCGCCGACGAGGTGATCGAATGAGGCGGCGAAAGTTCATCGTGCTGCTCGGCAGCGCGACAGCTGCTTGGCCGCTTGCGGCGTATTCGCAGCAGGCACCGCGGATACGGCGCATCGGCGTGCTCCAGTACATCAATGAGAGCGATCCGGAATTGCAGCGTCGAGTAGCGGTATTTGTGCAGGGCCTCCAGAAGCTCGGGTGGAGGGAAGGTGCCAACCTTGTGATCGACTATCGCTATGGAGGTGACGATTCCGAACGGATGCGGCTTGACGCAGCCGAACTCGTGGGCCTGAAGCCAGACGTGATCTGGACTAGTGGCGGTTTGGGGTTACTGTGGCTAAAGCGGGCGACCCACAGCATCCCGATTGTCTTCACCACAGTCTACGATCCGGTCGGCAGCGGCTACGTCGCAAGCCTGGCTCGGCCCGGCGGCAATATCACCGGATTCACGCTGGGCGAGTTCTCTATGGGCGGGAAAATGCTGGAGGTACTCAAGGAAGTGGTGCCCCAGGTCAGTCGTGTGGCGGTCATTCTGAATCTTGAGCAACCACCTCACGTCGCGATGTGGCGCGCAGTCGAGGCGATGGCCCAGTCGTTTGGGGTGAGCTTGACTGCGACCGACGTGCAAGACCCTGCCGAGATTGAGCGCGCGATCGAAGCTTTCGCACGTGAGCCAAACGGCGGTTTGATCGTACTACCGGGTCCCATCACTATTAATCATCGCGAAATGATTATCGCATTAGCGGCCCGGCACCGCCTTCCTGCGGCCTACCCCTTTCGGTTCTTCGTCACAAGCGGTGGTCTGGTGTCGTATGGCGCAGACCCCTTCGACCAATCCCGACAAGCGGCAGCCTACGTCGATCGCATCCTCAAGGGTGAGAAGCCCGAGGACTTGCCGATTCAGCAGCCGACCAAGTTCGAGTTCGTGATCAACCTCAAGACCGCGAAGGCACTGGGCATCACTGTGCCGATTTCACTGCTTGGCCGCGCCGACGAGGTGATCGAATGAGGCGGCGCGAGTTCGTCACGCTTCTCGGAGGCGCTTCTATCCCGTGGCCGCTTG
Source organism: uncultured Alphaproteobacteria bacterium (assembly GCA_963816295.1). Taxonomy (GTDB): domain Bacteria; phylum Pseudomonadota; class Alphaproteobacteria; order Rhizobiales; family Xanthobacteraceae; genus BOG-931. The sequence continues at coordinate 114,595 of CAWFJS010000013.1, forward strand.
CTGCCCGCGCGCAGCAATCGGCGCTCCCGGTGATCGGATTTCTCCACGCTGGGTCGCCCCAACCGCTTGCCGCTTTTGTAGCGGCGTTCCGCAAAGGTTTGAGTGATACGGGACTTGTCGAAGACCAAAACGTGAGAATTGAATACCGCTGGGCAGAGGACCATAACGATCGTCTGCCAGAAATGGCGGCCGATCTAGTCCGGCGCCACGTCGCCGTTATTGCAACGCCCCTGTCCACCCAGGCGACGTTTGCGGCCAAAGCCGCTACCACGACAATTCCCATTGTCTTTGGTTCCGGTGGCGATCCTGTCGCGATGGGCTTTGTCACTAGCTTGAGCCGGCCGGGCGGTAACGTCACCGGTGTGGCGTTTATGGGCGGACAACTCGGAGCAAAGAGGTTGGGTCTATTGCACGATCTGTTGCCCGCCGCCGCACATTTTGCCGTGCTGGGTGCCACGCAAAATCATCCGCTGACCGAGGCGACAGTAAAGGACGTGCAGGAGAGCGCTGGGGAGTTGGGGATGCGCGTAGACGTACTTTATGCCAGCGTGGATAGTGAAATCGAGACGGCGTTTGCGACCATGGCGCAGAACCGGGTTGACGCGTTGCTGATTGCGCCTGACGAGTTCTTTACGAGTCGCGTGAGGCAACTTGCCGCCATGTCCCTGCATTATGGGATACCCGCGAGCTATCCGATCAGCGAGTTTGCCAAGGTTGGCGGATTGGTCAGCTACGGGCCTGACTTTGCGAATGCGTATCACGAGACCGGTGTGTATACGGGTCGAGTCGTCAAAGGTGAGAAGCCGGCCGAGCTGCCGGTGGAACAGCCGACCAAATTCGAATTTGTAATCAACCTCAAGACCGCCAAAGCGCTCGGCCTAACCATTCCACAGCCAGTAATACTGCTTGCCGACGAGGTGATCGAATAATCCTCACCAATGTCTGCTTTTGGCACAAAGCGGACATGGCACCCTTCAAGAGCTTAGGTTGAGACGGTACGATGCTCGGTGCAGAGCGTCGGAGGCCGAATGAGGCGGCGCGATTTCACGGCCCTTGTTGTTGGCAGCACGATGATGCGGCCGTTGCGTGTTTATGCGCAACAGTCGCAAAAAATGGCTCGGATTGGAATCCTCCTTCCAGGTGCACCGGCAACCGGATCGGTCCGCACAAACGCCTTCCTCGATGGATTAAGAGAACTCGGATATGTGGAGGGAAAGACAATTGCGATCGAATGGAAGTGGGGGGACGACCAACTCGATACGCTGTCCAGACTCGCTTCTGAGCTTGTACGCAGCAACGTTGATGTCATCGTTACGGGTGGGACTTTGGCTGCTCAGGCTCTCAAAGCCACAACTCGCACAATTCCGATCGTGATGGCTATCGTAGGCGATCCGGTCGCCGCCGGCTTGGTTGATAATCTTGCACGCCCGGGCGGCAACGTTACCGGTTTCAGCATTCTTGCTCCGGAATTGGGGACAAAGCGTCTCGAGTTGTTGAAAGAGATTGTACCAAACCGGTCATCGATAGCCGTGTTATCGAATGCCAAGAACCCCCAATCGAAAATCGAAATGAAGGAGATGCAGACAGCGGCCGAGGCAATGGGGCTTCAACTTCATTCGGCCGAAATATCAACTGAAGACGGTCTAGAGGATGCGTTTGTTGCGATGAAAAAAGCCGCCGCACAGGCTCTCATCGTTCTGACGGATCTGATTTTATTCAGCCAAAGAAAACGAATCGTTGATCTTGCAAGCGAGTATAAGCTGCCAGCCGTGTATTTCGTTTCAGGATTTGTCGAAGAGGGAGGTCTAATGAGTTATGGCCCAAGCGACACCGAGCTTTTCCGTCGCGCCGCGGGATATGTCGACAGGATATTGAAAGGTACGAAGCCGGGTGAACTCCCGGTGGAGCAGCCCACGAAGTTTGATCTGTACGTCAACCTTGGGACCGCCAAAATGCTCGGCGTTACAATTCCAGAATCCTTTCTCGCCCGCGCCGATAAGGTGATCGAATAGCGCCGCCGATGTCCGCTTCTGGCACAAAGCGGACATTCGGCGAGTACCCGTCCATGTCCGCTTTTGGGTGTAAAGCGGACATCGGGCGGACGTGCTTCAATGTCTGCTTTTGACGGTGAGTTCAACCGGTCGACGCAACACTACTCGCTGGAGCGCTCTGGCCATGGCGCTGGAGCAATTCCTCCATTGAGAGCCAAGATCTTAGACACCGCTCTCGTTCCTCGAGCGCTCGGGTGACGTCTGCCACCCATTGGCCGCTCTTCCAGCGCTCCCAGGGCTCAGCCTTCTGCTTCGGCGTGAACCATGTCCGTGCATGCCCCTCCATATGCATATCGTTCCAACGGGCCAGATTAGAAGGGAAGGGTGTTGCGTCGACCAGTTGAATCCGCCACCCAAAGCGGACATTGGGCAGCCGCTCAATGACCTGTGCCTAAAGCCGCGCCCGACCGCTTCCAGTGTGATAGTTTGACCATCTACTGTGCCTTGTCCTGAGCCTTGGTGAGGGCAATGAGACGGCGCTCCAGAGCAGGCGGCGAACCAGTTAAAACGCGACGTCGTAAGACGGCAGCGCGAAAGCGTGGCAATGCGCCAAAGGCAGCGGTCCGTCGCAGTCTTCCGGCTGGCCAGGAAACAGAGGTCGCGCGCCTCACCCGTGAGCGTGACGAGGCGCGTGAACAGCGGACGGCGACAGCAGAAGTTCTCAAAATCATCAGCACTTCGCCGACCGAACTCCAGCCCGTGCTGGAGGCTGTCGTCAGGAGTGCGGCGCGCTTCTGCGAAGCCGACGATGTGACGATTTTCGAACTCGACGGGCAGGACCTACGTGCGACCGCCCACTGGGGTGCGGTTCCGCAAGATATCGGCGTTCGTTTCCCGTTTCGTGGGCACGTCTCAGGCCGCATCGTTCTCGAGCGAAGGCCTGTACATGTCATTGACCTCCAGGCGGAGGAGGAGGAATTTCCCGAGGGAAGCGCGTTCGCGAAGCGGCTGGGGCACCGGACGACAGCGGGTGTTCCCCTGCTACGCGAGGGGCAGGTGGTCGGAACAATTCTGCTTCGACGTGCCGAAGTTAATCCGTTTACGGATAAGCAGATCGCGCTTCTCGAGACCTTTGCCGCCCAAGCCGTCATCGCGATTGAGAATGCGCGGCTGCTCAATGAACTGCACCAGCGCACCGACGACCTGAGCGAGTCGCTGGAACAGCAGACGGCGACCTCCAAGGTACTTGAAGCTATCAGCTCCTCACCCGGAGATTTGAAACCTGTCTTCCAGTCAATCTTGGAGAATGCCGTTCGCCTCTGCGGGGCTAAGTTCGGCAATCTTTATTTGCGCGAAGGCGACGGCTTCCGCGCGGCGGCGATGCACAATGCACCGCCCGCCTATGCTGAGCAGCGTGCCGGGGTCTTGCATCCAAGTCCAAATTCTTCGTTTGGGCAGGCAGCACAAACGAAGCGGCCGGCGCAGATCACCGACATGACAAAGATACAAGCGTATGTGGAAGGCGATCCGTGGTTGACCTCCGCCGTGTCGCTAGGAGGATACCGCGCCGTGCTCAGCGTGCCGATGCTGCACGAAGATGCGTTGATCGGGGTGATTACCATTTTCCGCCAAGAGGCAGAGGCATTCGCGGATAAGCAAATCGAACTCCTGACCAACTTTGCGAGACAGGCGGTCATCGCCATCGAGAACACACGGCTGCTCAACGAATTGCGACGATCGTTGGAGCAGCAAACGGCGACTGCTGATGTGCTCAAAACAATCAGCCGATCGACTTTTGATCTGCAGACGGTGCTCGATACGTTGGTGCAGTCGGCAGCTCGACTGTGCCGCGCAGATCGGTCGGGAATCCGGCTGGCGAAGGATGGTCTTTACTATAACGTCGCCAGCCACGGTTATTCGCCTGAGCATAAGGCCCGCATGGAACGCGAAACGTTCAAGGTGGACCGAAGCTCGGTGGTCGGCAGGGTAGTTCTTGACGCGAAATCAGTTCACCTCATCGACTCGCAAGCCGACCCGAACCCCGAGCTGGTGAACAGATCCCGATCGGGGAACATACGAACCCTACTCGGCGTACCGTTGCAGCGCGAAGGCACGCCCATTGGAGTTTTGCTCCTCCAGCGCACCATCGTGCAGCCGTTCACCGACGAGGAGATCGGGCTTGCTGAAACATTTGCCGACCAGGCAGTAATCGCGATCGAGAACGTGCGGCTGTTTGAGGCGGAGCAGCAGCGCACGCACGAATTAGCGGAATCGCTGGAGCAGCAGACCGCAACATCGGAGGTACTGCGCGTCATCAGCGGTTCGCCCGGTGAGTTGCAGCCGGTGTTCGAGGCCATGCTGGCGAATGCGACGCGGCTATGCGAGGCCAAGTTTGGCGTGCTGTATCGCTCCGAGGGAGATGCACTTCGCGTCGTTGCGATGCATGGCGCACCGCTGGCCTATGTGGAAGAGCGGCGGCGCAATCCGATCGTCCGTGCGCACCCCGAAACGACCATCGGACGCGCGGTAGCAACCAAGCAGACGGTTCAGATCGCCGACGTACTGAAATTACCCCATTATTTTGATCCGCCGCCGGGCTACACCGCTCCGCAGCTTTCTAAGCTCGCCGGCGCCCGCACCGTACTTGCGGTCCCGATGTGCAAGGACGACGAGTTAGTCGGCATCATCGCCATCTACCGCCAGGAGGTCCGTCCGTTCACTGAGAAGCAAATCGAGCTGGTGACGAACTTTGCTGCCCAAGCCGTCATCGCCATCGAGAACACGCGGCTGCTTAACGAATTACGCCAACGCACCGACGATCTCACCGAAGCATTGGAGCAGCAGACGGCGACATCGGAGGTGTTGAAAGTCATTTCCAGTTCGCCAGCTAATATTCAGCCCGTGCTCGACATTATTGGCGAGCGAGCCGAGAAGCTGTGCGATGCGGAGATTAGTCTCGTTTCCATCGTCGAGGGCGAACTCATCCGTTTGGCGTCGATCCATGGCGTGGCAGAAGCCGGGGTCGAACCGGTTCGGCGCACATACCCGATGCGACGCACGGACGAGACGGTCACGGCGCGTGCGATCCGAACTCGCAGCGTCTGTCATGTTGCAGACGTGCTTAGTGATCCTCAATATCAACTAAAAGATGCCGCTCGGGTCAGTGGGATCCGCGGGGGCCTAGCTGTGCCGATGGTTCGTGACGAGCAGGTCGTCGGAGCAATCTTTGTTGCCAGGAATCAGCCGGGATTATTTTCAGCCGCCCAGGTCCAGCTCCTCAAAACTTTCGCCGACCAGGCGGTCATCGCAATCGAGAATGTGCGGTTGTTCAATGAAACCAACAGTTCCTTGGAGCAACAGACAGCAACCGCCGACGTGCTGAAGATCATCAGCCGCTCGACCTTCGATCTGCGGGCAGTGCTGCAGACCCTTGTTGAATCAGCCGCCCGGTTCTGCGCTGCAGACAAGGCCCACATTATCCGCGAGAAAGATGGAGGCTTCTACACCGCCGAGGCCTACGGCTACTCCCGCGAATTTATGGACTACATCAAGAATATTCTAATCAAGGCCGAGCGAGGAACGGCGTCAGGACGCGCCCTAGCCGAAGGTCGCGTGGTTCATATTGCCGATGTAAAGACTGATCCAGAATACACCTTAGTCGAAGCACAGAGATTGGGAGATTACCGCACGATCCTCTGCGTCCCAATGTTGCGCGAGGGTGTGCCCATCGGCCTTCTGGGCTTGACACGCTCGGAAGTGCAGCCATTCACCGACAAGCAGATCGAATTGGTCACGACCTTCGCCGACCAGGCCGCAATCGCGATTGAGAATGTACGTCTCTTCGATGAAATCCAGGATAAGAGCCGTCAGCTTGAAGAGGCGAGCCAGCACAAGTCGCAATTCCTTGCCAATATGAGCCATGAGCTGCGCACGCCGCTCAACGCCATCCTCGGCTACACCGAATTGATGGCGGACGGCGCTTATGGTGAGCCATCCGAGAAGATGCTTGGCATACTCAAACGACTTGAGGCCAACGGTAAGCACCTGCTCGGACTGATCAATGACGTGCTTGACTTGTCCAAGATCGAGGCTGGTCAATTGGTACTCGAACTGTCCGATTACTCCGTGCAGGATATTGCCCAAACCGTCCGCAGCACGCTCGAGCCGCTGGCGGCCGATAAGAAGCTCGCCTTCAAGGTCGAGGTGGCTCCCCAACTGCCACCTGGCCGCGGCGACGGGCGGCGCTTGACGCAGGTTCTGATCAACCTCGTCGGCAACGCCATCAAGTTCACCGATGCGGGCGAAGTGGCCATCAAGGCCGAAGCGAACAATGGATCATTCCATGTATCAGTGCGGGACACCGGACCCGGTATCTCCGCTGCCGACCAGGCCAAGCTGTTTCAGGAGTTTCAGCAGGCCGACAATGCCATCACCAAGAAGAAGGGCGGTACCGGCTTAGGGCTCGCCATATCGAAGCGCATCATTGAGATGCATGGGGGCAAAATCTGGGTCGAGTCACAACCTGGCCAAGGCTCGACGTTTGCGTTCAGTCTCCCGGTGATCGTTGAGCGGCAGGTGGAGGCCGCATGAGCAAGCGCATTCTGGTGGTCGAGGACCAACCGGATAATCGCCAGATCATCCGCGATATGCTTGCCGGTACGGACTATGAAATTACCGAAGCCGAGGACGGTGAGGAGGCGTTCGAAGCGATCGCGAAACAGCGGCCTGACCTTATCCTCATGGATGTCCAACTGCCGACGATGGACGGTTACGCGGTCACGCGCCTAATTAAGGCCGATCCGGCTTTGCAATCGATTCCGATCATCGCCGTCACCTCCTATGCGCTGAGCGGGGAAGAACAGAAGGCGCGGGCGGCGGGTTGTGATGACTATGTGCCGGAGAGCCAGTTATGTTGATCGCATTCTGAAGGGCGAGAAACCTGCCGATCTGCCGGTGCAGGCGCCAACCAAATACGAGCTGACCATCAACCTCAAGACCGCGAAGGCGCTCGGCTTGTCGGTCCCCCAATCCTTGCTCGCCCGCGCCGACGAGGTGATCGAATAATGACAGTTTCTGCCGCAGTGCAGAATGTCTGGTTTTGGCCCTTAACTGCCGCGACGGCGAACAAATGTCGCGGCAGCTTTCGGGGGTAAAGCGGACGCGACACGGGCCAAGTCGCGCGGCAGTTATTGACCCGAAGCCGACGTGTGCCATCCGATCTGCTAGATTGAACTCAGACAGGTAATGCTTCGACGATGCTCACTGCCAATTCGGTCGGCACAACCTGCGTGAGCCGGAAGCTCGCCTTGTCGAGCAGCACGCGGTACTCCGGCTCGGTCCGTTCCTGGCCGCCCGCGAATGTAAGCATGACCATATCGAGCATCTTGCCGGGGTGTGGCGTATTTCCGGTAGGAAGCACCATCTCGATGATTAGCAAGCGATTATTGGTTTTCATCGCGCGGCGACAGTTGCCAAGTATTGTCAGGCACTGGGCCTCGCCCCAATCGTGGATGATATGGGAAAGCAAATAAGCACCGTCGGCCGCGGGAACGCTCTCGAAGAAGGTGCCGGCCTCGATTGTGATGCGATCCGCCAATCCGCGCGCTTGGATCAGCGCTGGCGCGTCCCGAACAACGTGCGGTAAGTCAAAGAGTATGCCGCGTGGTTTGGGATGGTGGCCGAGGATAGTAGTGAGCAAATTGCCGGTTGCACCGCCAACGTCGATGACGGTTTCGAACTGGGAAAAATCGTAGGCCGCGGCGACAGCAGCAGGTTCCGCGCCGTGAAAGCCGACCATGGTTTCGCTGAACATGGACGCCTCGGCCGGATGGTTTGCCAGCCATTCAAATACCGGCATGCCGAAGACTTTTTCAAATCCGGTCTTTCCGGTTTAAATCGAATAGTGCAACTGGCCCATTGCCTTCGTGACCAAATCGCCCGCCAGTGTGAGGATAGACGAACGGACTGAGCCTGGCGTACCGGTCCTGAGCGCCTCGCCCAGGGGTGTCAAAGAAAACCGATGGCTGGAATCCTCCGTGAATAGCCCCATTCCGGCGAGCGTCCGCATCGCGCGATACAGCGAGGGTGCATCGGTTGCCGTTGACTCGGCGAGTTCGACAGCGGTCTTCGGTGCCTCAGCCAATCGATCGGCTAGGTTCATTTGGGCCGCGACGTAGACAAGGTTTGAAACCCAATGCGCCGTGGCCATCTGGATCAGTTGAGCTTGCGGTGGTGGCACTTCGGTTTTTGCGGGAGTGACCTCAGGCACGGCAGATTTCCTCCTGATCGATAAACCCGGACCGCCGCTGTTATGGCAATGAAACAGCCAGGGTGTCAGTCGTCAAACACTTCCGCTAATGGCCCATAGCTGCCGCGCCTGCGGGCGACTGTCGCGGCAGCTTTTGGGGGTAAAGCGGACACCACGGGTTGACCGGGCCGCGGCAGCTAATGACCCAGCTTGTGTGAAAACGCACTTGGTTATTTAATTCGCGCTGTATGATTCCGGCTGCTTTTGCGGAGGGATCGGATGAGGCGCTTCGTTGAGGGCATGGATCGTGGGCAGAGCACGCTGTTTCCGGAATGCTTGGAAGACTGGATCGATGAGGACAATCCCGTTTGCGTGATCGACGTTTTTGTTGAGGAACTCGATCTGGGCGAGCTTGGCTTTGGCGGGGTCGATCCGGAAGCAACCGGTCGGCCTTCGTATCATCCGTCGGTTCTGCTGAAGCTCTACATTTACGGCTATCTCAATCGGGTTCAGTCGAGTCGACGGCTCGAGCGTGAGGCTGCGCGCAACGTTGAGGTGATGTGGCTGACGGGCCGGCTTGTACCGGATCACAAGACGATTGCCGACTTCCGCAAGGACAATGGCACTGCCATCCGCAAGGTGTGCGCACGCTTTATTGCGCTGTGCCGCATGATTGGCCTACTCACGCAACCCAGCGTCGCGATCGACGGCAGCAAGTTCAAGGCGGTGAACAACCGCGACAAGAACTTCACGCGCGCCAAGATGGAGCGGCGGATGGCGCAGATTGAGGAGAGCGTCGCGCGCTATTTGCAGCAGCTCGACACTGCCGACCGGCAGGAACCGTCAGAGGCCCTCACAACCAAGACGAACCGCCTCAAAGAGAAGATCGAGACGCTGAAGGAGCAGATGCGGCGTCTCGAGCTTCTCAAGGTGGAGATGCTCACCACCCCGGACCAGCAGATCTCGCTGACCGATCCCGATGCCCGTTCGATGGCGACCAGCGGCCGCGGTTCCGGCGTCGTTGGCTACAACGTCCAGATTGCCGTCGAGGCCAACCATCATCTGATCGTCATGCATGAGGTAACCAACGACGGAACCGACCGATCGCAGCTCTCCCATGTGGCCAACGAGACCAAGACGGCGCTAGGCGTGGAGAAGCTCGATGCCGTCGCCGACCGCGGTTACTTCAACAGCGAAGAGATCCTGGCATGCGAGGAGGCTGGCATCACGGTTACGCTGCCAAAGCCGATGACCTCGAACGCAAAGGCGGAAGGACGCTTCGGCAAGCAGGACTTCCGCTATGTGGCTGATGAGGACGTTTACATTTGTCCTGCAGCCGAGAAGCTCGCCTATTCCTTTACAACCCAGGACAAAGGCATGGTCCTGCGTCGCTACCGGACCGCCGCCTGTCATAGCTGCGCAATCAAGAACAGTTGCACCAAGGGCAAGGAGCGACTGATCTCACGATGGGAGCATGAGCATATTATCGAGGCCGTGCAACGCCGGCTTGATGAGCATCCGGAGAAGATGCGTCAGCGGCGTGAGACGGTCGAGCATCCCTTCGGCACGATCAAGGCTCGGATGGGGGCTACCCACTTCCTCATGAAGACACTGCCACGGGTCGCCAGCGAGATGGCGCTACACGTACTCGCCTACAATCTCACCCGCGTCATGAACATCATCGGCATCCAGCCACTCATCACAGCGATGAGGGCATAGTATCAATCCAGAAAATCAATCCGCCTCGCCAACTTCGACGACCTTGTGTCGCCTCTCCCCTGGGCCTTTCTACACAACCAAGACCCAAAGCTGACATTCACCGCCGTCAATTGCTGCATTGCGAAGGGCTTATTTGATCACCTCGGCGTGGGCGACCATTGCAAAGCCGAATAGCTATGCTGAGTTCGACCGTGCTGCCGGAGTAGACCGTATGCAGCGCCGGTTAAAATGCAGCGCCGGTTAAAGCCGAACTTGAGCGACCCCCACGAAAGTTGTCCGACCTCAAGTCTGTTTGGCATCGAGGAGGACTGATATGCCGACGAAGAAGTGCGCCCCTGAAGAGATTGTCGCAAAGTTGCGGCAGGTCGACGTTCTGATTTCGCAGGGTCAGAATAACGCTGACGCCGTTCGCCAGATTGGCATGAGCGAGGCCACCTATTATCAGTGGCGGCGAGAGTACGGGGGGCTCAAGACCGAACATGTGAAGCGCCTAATGGAACTTGAGACGGAGAATACTCGTCTGCGGAAGGCAGTTTCCGACCTGACGCTGGACAAGCTCACGAATGCACAGTCGCCGGTGCAAACTGGACGTGCCGCGAACATTGCGGAATGTCCGTTCATCACCCGGAACAGAACTAGAAGAACCGCCCGCGTCCAATCGGATGACCCGTTAGCCTATGGGAGCGGGAAAATGCGACCAAGACGAATTGATCGAGTTTTTTACTTGGCGCGAGAAAATCAGGAACTGGCTAGAATTGAGGGAACAGCGATTATCCTAATGGCTCATATTTACCAGCGAAAACATAAACCAAATAAAATTACAACTCTAATTCCAACACCAGATCGAAAAGCATTTGTCACTAATATCGCCCCGACTTTGGATCACAAATCTTTATGCTATAGGACAAGGGCGTTAGTACTGACATATTGCTTGATGGGAATCCCAATCCCTCTCATTGCATATTTTTTAGTCAAATCGCGATACGCAATTCAAAGACTTGTCCAAAAGTATCGATCCGGCGACGTCGTAGCTTTACTGAAAAAGCCGTCTAAAGGCATCAAAAAATCAGAGCGCAAAGATCTAAGAGATCGTTTGTTTGCAATAATGCACGCACCGCCGATGGATTACGATGTTAACCGGACGACTTGGACCATCAAGCTTCTAAAAAATATCCTCTCAAAGGAGGGGATTCATGTTGGCGCTAATACGCTCTCCGCGATAATTCGAGCCGAGGGATACCACTTTAGGAAAACAAGAGAGGTTCTCACAAGCACGGATCCCGACTACCGAGAGAAAATGAAAAAAATAACTCGAATATTGAGGCAACTCGGGCCAGATGATCGCTTTTTCTCGGTCGATGAATACGGTCCCTTTTCAGTTAGACAACACGGAGGCAGACGTCGAGTACGTCGAGGCGAATATCCAACAATTCCCCAGTACCAAAAATCGCTGGGCTATTTAATCGTAACAGCCGCGCTTGAGCTAAGCACAAAATCAGGTCACGCATTTCTTCTCGAAAAAGAAGGACACGGAAGAGATGATTGCCCTAATGAGGAGGCTAATTGAGCAGTATTCAGGTTGTCGGAGAGTGTACTTCTCATGGGACGCCGCGTCTTGGCATTCATCGAAAAGATTCTTGGCAGAGGTGCGACGTGTAAACAAACCCGAATATCGAAATGCAGATCAAACGCCAATGGTCAAGCTGGCTCCATTACCATGCAGGGCGCAGTTTTTGAATGTCATTAAGTCTGTATTTAACGGCATGTCAATTTCGATAATTCACAATAGCGACTATAAATCGGTAGATGCAGCTAAAGCTGCTATCGATCGATATTTTGGGGAGAGAAACAGTTACTTCAAACAGAATCCAAAACGCGCCGGCAATGAAATTTGGGGCGATGAGTTGGTTCCTAGCAAATTCAGCGAATCCAACAATTGCAAGAACCCGAAATTAATGAGTTTGGCTAACGTTCGCTAACTAACTTAGATGTCGGTTTGTGGCTCGTTGCATTATAGGCAAATATATCGCGCCCCAAAATAGGAGGCTTTTGATCTACATCATGGCGCTCCGAGCGACCAGGGAACGTTTTTTACCGGTGCTAGGCGACCGTTTCCGCGACACTTTTGTCGCAGTGCATAGAGTCCGCTAATGGCCCTTAGCGGGCGCGCTCGCGCCTCCGTGTCTGCTTTCGGGGGTAAAGCGGACACGACCATCGTCAGACGACGCGGCAGCTTTTGACCCAAAGCGGACATTGGCTGGCGTTTTATGTTGCAGCGCGAAGCGAGTCTCAGCTCTATCAAAACATTTGCTTGAGCCGGTACGATGCAGTCTCCTCGGCAGCTGGAGGGTGGCCCTTTAACGGTGCCCCTCCGTTTTCCCTCCCGGACGCCGGCGACAGCACCGCGCGGTTCGTCTGTCAGCCCCCGGGGCCGTCCGTCATGATGTAGCCAGTCAGGTCGCCCACGTTGTGCTCCAAATTTCGGATGATGTCCTTGACGACGTCTCCGATCGAGATCACGCCCACGACCTTGCCCGCGTTCAGCACTGGTAGATGGCGAAAGCCGCGCGCAGACATCATTGCCATGCAGCCTTCCAGTTGGTCGTCCGGCTTGACCGTCACCGGGTTGCCCGTCATCACTTGGCCCACCGGAGTTTGCTTCGCATCGAGCCCGGGCAGCAGCACTTTTATGGCGCAGTCACCCTGGGTCACGATACCGACCAGTACGTCGTCGTCGATGACCAGCACCGACCGGACCCGGTTGTCGCGCATCTGGCGCAAGGCTTCGACGACCACGTCGCCGGAACGAACATGGATCAGGGCGCCACTCTTCTGGGCCAGAGCGTCTTTGACTGTGTTCATCGAGTTCCTCTCGTGAGCCCTGTCCTGGCCCGCCTAAGTGGTACGCATTGAAGGTTAGAGCCGGCTCGTTCAGCAGCGACCATAATCTAGCTCACTATATGGTAGCCGCCGCCGGCCTCATCGAATAGCGAAGCAAACTTTGCTGCGGTGCGTCGAGACGCAAATCGGACGTTAATGGCACAAAGCGGACATCCCGCCTGAGCTCTGCAATGTCCGCTTTGCGGGGTAAAGCGGACATCAGCGTGAGCGCCATGACCGCTTATGACCCAGCTTGTGTGAAAACGCACTTGGTTATTTGATTCGCGCTGTATGATTCCGGCTGCTTTTGCGGAGGGATCGGATGAGGCGCTTCGTTGAGGGCATGGATCGTGGGCAGAGCACGCTGTTTCCGGAATGCTTGGAAGACTGGATCGATGAGGACAATCCCGTTTGCGTGATCGACGTTTTTGTTGAGGAACTCGATCTGGGCGAGCTTGGCTTTGGCGGGGTCGATCCGGAAGCAACCGGTCGGCCTTCGTATCATCCGTCGGTTCTGCTGAAGCTCTACATTTACGGCTATCTCAATCGGGTTCAGTCAAGTCGACGGCTCGAGCGTGAGGCTGCGCGCAACGTTGAGGTGATGTGGCTGACGGGCCGGCTTGTACCGGATCACAAGACGATTGCCGACTTCCGCAAGGACAATGGCACTGCCATCCGCAAGGTGTGCGCACGCTTTATTGCGCTGTGCCGCATGATTGGCCTACTCACGCAACCCAGCGTCGCGATCGACGGCAGCAAGTTCAAGGCGGTGAACAACCGCGACAAGAACTTCACGCGCGCCAAGATGGAGCGGCGGATGGCGCAGATTGAGGAGAGCGTCGCGCGCTATTTGCAGCAGCTCGACACTGCCGACCGGCAGGAACCGTCAGAGGCCCTCACAACCAAGACGAACCGCCTCAAAGAGAAGATCGAGACGCTGAAGGAGCAGATGCGGCGTCTCGAGCTTCTCAAGGTGGAGATGCTCACCACCCCGGACCAGCAGATCTCGCTGACCGATCCCGATGCCCGTTCGATGGCGACCAGCGGCCGCGGTTCCGGCGTCGTTGGCTACAACGTCCAGATTGCCGTCGAGGCCAACCATCATCTGATCGTCATGCATGAGGTAACCAACGACGGAACCGACCGATCGCAGCTCTCCCATGTGGCCAACGAGACCAAGACGGCGCTAGGCGTGGAGAAGCTCGATGCCGTCGCCGACCGCGGTTACTTCAACAGCGAAGAGATCCTGGCATGCGAGGAGGCTGGCATCACGGTTACGCTGCCAAAGCCGATGACCTCGAACGCAAAGGCGGAAGGACGCTTCGGCAAGCAGGACTTCCGCTATGTGGCTGATGAGGACGTTTACATTTGTCCTGCAGCCGAGAAGCTCGCCTATTCCTTTACAACCCAGGACAAAGGCATGGTCCTGCGTCGCTACCGGACCGCCGCCTGTCATAGCTGCGCAATCAAGAACAGTTGCACCAAGGGCAAGGAGCGACTGATCTCACGATGGGAGCATGAGCATATTATCGAGGCCGTGCAACGCCGGCTTGATGAGCATCCGGAGAAGATGCGTCAGCGGCGTGAGACGGTCGAGCATCCCTTCGGCACGATCAAGGCTCGGATGGGGGCTACCCACTTCCTCATGAAGACACTGCCACGGGTCGCCAGCGAGATGGCGCTACACGTACTCGCCTACAATCTCACCCGCGTCATGAACATCATCGGCATCCAGCCACTCATCACAGCGATGAGGGCATAGTATCAATCCAGAAAATCAATCCGCCTCGCCAACTTCGACGACCTTGTGTCGCCTCTCCCCTGGGCCTTTCTACACAACCAAGACCCAAAGCGGACATCGGCCGGACGCTCAACGACTGTGCCTGAACGCACACCCATCCACTTTCCAGTGTGCTATTTTAAGCCGGCACGATGCCTTGTCCTGAGCCTTGGGGAAGGCAATGAGACGGCGCTCCAGAGCAGGCGGCGAACCAGTTAAAACGCGACGCCATAAGACGGCAGCGCGAAAGCGGGGCAATGCGCCAAAGGCCGTGCGCCGTAGCGGATCGTCTGCCGTCGGCCTGAGCGAGCAGGTTGCGGTGTTCAAACGTGAGCGCGACGAGGCGCTGCTGCGGGAAACCGCGAACTCTGAAATATTACGCCTTATTTCAAAGTCGCCCGGCGATCTGGAGTTGGTATTTCGAACCATCTTGGAGAACGCCACTCGCATCTGTAATGCCAATTTCGGAAACTTATTCCGCTTCGACGGTGAAAACCTTTACCCGGTGGCGCAATTCAATACGCCTGCGGCATTGCGCGAAGCGCTAACGCGACGCGGCGGACCTTTTAAGCCGACACCCGGCACCTCACTTGATCACGTCACGCGGACTAAACAGGTGTTCCACAGCGCCGACATGGCCGCTGAACCTGTTCTTGGCTTGGCAACAAAGTTCGGTGGCGCACGAACTCAAGTCACCGTCCCGATGCTCAAGGAAGGCAATCTGATCGGTGCAATCATCATCTACCGCCAGGAAGTGCGTCCCTTCACCGATAAGCAGATTGAACTGGTGCAGAACTTTGCCGCCCAGGCCGTTATCGCCATCGAGAACACGCGGCTGCTCAACGAATTGAGGCAGTCGCTGGAGCAGCAGACTGCAACGGCCGATGTGCTGCGTGTCATCAGCTCGTCGCCGGGCGAACTTCAGCCCGTTTTCCAGGCGATGCTGCAGAACGCGATACGCATCTGCGACGCCAAATTTGGCGTGCTCCATCGCTTCGACGGCAACGCTTTCCACTTCGCGGCGGAAGTCGGTACGCCATCCGAATACGCCAAATTCCAAAGGGAGCGCGGCGCGTTTCAACCGTTATCCGGCGGTAACCTGGATCACGTTGTGCGCACAAAGCGCGCGTACGAGACCGTGGATGCGGCCGCTGGACCCGTTGTCAATACATCAGCGAGGCTCGGTGGCGCGCGATCCCTCATTGCCGTGCCGATGCTCAAGGACGAAGAACTCTCGGCTCGATGGTGATCTACCGCACGGAAGTAAAGCCGTTCACCGATAAGCAGATCGAGCTGCTACAGAACTTCGCCGCGCAGGCCGTCATCGCCATCGAGAACACGCGGCTGCTCAACGAACTGCGCGAATCGCTGCAGCAGCAGACCGCCACAGCAGATGTGCTGCGCATAATCAGTTCGTCGCCCGGCGAATTAGAGCCGGTGTTCCAGGCCATGCTGGAGAACGCGGTGCGCATCTGCGAGGCCAAATTTGGATTTATGAACCGATATGAAGGCGATACCTGGAAGATTATCGCCGTGCATGGTGCGGCCCCGGCCTATACCGAATTTCTGCAGCAGCACGGATATAGGCGGCCAGGACCTGAAACCGTATCTTCGCGCATCGCCAGGACCAAGCAGGTGGCGCACATCGCCGACCTTGTCTCATCGCGTGGTTATACCGAGCGCGATCCGGTCGTCGTCGCGGCTGTCGAACTGGGTGGCGTCCGGACGATGCTGGGCGTGCCGATGGTCAAGGAAGGCGAACTAATCGGCGCTATTCATCCTCTATCGCCAGGAAGTTCGCCCATTCACCGACAAGCAGATAGCACTGGTGCAGAACTTCGCCGCCCAGGCGGTCATCGCCATCGAAAACACGCGGCTTCTAAATGAGCTGCGCGAAGTCGCTGGCGCAACAGACGGCAACCTCCGAAGTGCTGGGCGTCATCAGCTCGTCGCCTGGCGAGCTGAAGCCCGTATTCAAAGCGATTCTCGAGAATGCTACGCGAATATGCGAAGCCAATTTTGGGAACCTAGCCCTGGTTGATGGACAACAATTGCGTGTAGTTGAGATGCATGGCGCTCCTAAAGCGTTCGATGAACTGCGGCGCCGTGACCCTGTGGTCCCGCTGGTCGGAACTCCGCTGGCACGACTGTTCCAAACCAGGCGCATAATCTCTATCCCCGACTTGGCAGTGGAAGAGCCTTACGCAAGTTCGGCCGTCACCAAGCTTGCGGGCGCGCGCACCTTTATCGGCGTGCCCATGTTCAAGGAAAACGATCTGATCGGCGCCATCGCCATCTATCGACAGGAGGTACGGCCCTTCACTGACAAGCAGGTTGCACTACTAACGAACTTCGCAGCCCAAGCCGTCATCGCCATCGAGAACACGCGGCTGCTTAATGAACTGAGGGAATCACTTCAGCAGCAAACAGCCACCGCCGATGTACTGAAAATCATTAGCCGCTCAACCTTCGATCTTAAAGCCGTTCTCAATACGCTCGTTGAAACTGCGACCCGCGTGTGCGACGCCGATTTCGGGAACATAGCGCGCCCGCGGGACGGGGGCACGTTCTTCATCGAGGCCACACATGGCATGTCGGAAGAATTCATAGCTTGGATCGACCGAAGAAATTATCGCGTCGATCGGGGTAGTGCAATCGGTCGAGCACTACTTGAACGTAAGACGATGCATATTGTCGATGCGCAGGCGGACCCAGATTATGAGCTGAGTGAGGTAGGCAAAGACGAGGGCTTTCGTACACTGCTCGGAGTTCCGCTGATGCGCGAGGGAGTTCCCATCGGCGTGTTCGGGTTGGGACGCCGTTCAGTTCGGCCGTTTACTGATAAACAGATCGAGCTTGTCACAACCTTCGCCGACCAGGCTGTTATCGCCATCGAGAACGTGCGGTTGTTCGACGAAATTCAGGACAAGAGCCGGCAGCTCGAAGAGGCGAGCCAGCACAAGTCGCAATTCCTCGCCAACATGAGCCATGAGCTGCGCACGCCGCTCAACGCCATCCTGGGCTACACCGAACTGATGGCGGACGGCGCTTACGGTGAGCCGTCCGAGAAGATGCTTGGCATACTCAAACGGCTTGAGGCCAACGGCAAGCACCTGCTCGGCCTGATCAATGACGTGCTCGACCTGTCCAAGATCGAGGCCGGCCAGCTCGTCCTCGAACTCTCCGATTACTCGGTTCAGGACATTGCTCAGACCGTCCGCAGTACACTCGAGCCGTTAGCCGCTGACAAGAAGCTCGCCTTCAAAGTCGAGCTCGCCCCGCAATTGCCCCCTGGCCGTGGCGACGGACGCCGCTTGACGCAAGTCCTGATCAATCTCGTCGGCAACGCCATCAAGTTCACCGACGCCGGCGAAGTCGCCATCAAGGCGGAAGCAAACAATGGCGCGTTCCATGTATCGGTGTGCGACACCGGTCCCGGCATTTCCGCAGCCGATCAGGCCAAGCTATTTCAGGAGTTCCAGCAGGCCGACAATGCCATCACCCGTAAGAAGGGCGGCACCGGCCTGGGGCTTGCTATATCGAAACGGATCATCGAGATGCACGGTGGAAAGATCTGGGTCGAATCGCAGCCGGGCCAAGGCTCGACGTTTGCTTTCACGCTTCCTGTCGTTGTCGAGCAGCAAGTCAACCTAGAATCAAAATAGCCGGCATGTCCGTTGTTGGCCCAAAGCGGACATGGAAATGTTGCGGGCGAATGTCCGCTTTCGGGGGTAAAGCGGACATCGTGATTAGCGTGTGTCATGTCTGCTTTTGACCCATTGCGGAAGTCGAGCACTGCCAGCGAGGGCGGTAACCTGGCCGCCCTCGTTGGCGTCGTTGATGAAGCGAGCGGCATCACGCCGCTACCAGCTGGCCTGTCGAGGCGGTCTCCCGCCGCAGCCGCCACAAAACGAGGCCATGGAGCATCAGGGCCAGCGGGACGGCGAAGGTGGGCACCATGACCAGCGGATAGGCTGTGACGAGAAGGTTCGGCGCCTCGAACGCAAGCAGATGCGGCCGTCCCGGAGAGGTCATTGCCCCCATGGTGATTGCCACGACGAGGTCGGCGATTCCGAAAAGGCACCAGGCGTATGTTGCCCTGCGCGCGCCAAATGCGTTTTGTGCCAACAGCGCAGCCACGACGACGGCAACGATGCCCGTCGTGACGTCCCCAATCCCCGCCGGCAGCGCGAATTGCCAGGGCAGGCGTCCGTCAGCCCAAAGCACGAGGAAAATTCCGCCCGCGACGCGATAGACCTGAGCTGCCACGAGCCAATGCAGCGGGATCGCGGAGACCAGCCTTGCGATGCTTTCCGACTGCCACAGGCCAATGGCGGCGACAGCGAGCGGGATCAGCAAACCGAACAATACCGTTGGCACCGCACTCTCTGTGGTTGCGAAATACGTATTTGCCGCGCCGAGATACTGGGCGACAGCCAGCCAGGCGATGAGCACCACCGATAGCACGGCCGCAGTCGCGTAACGCAACTTCGCGGAGGCCGGCATGCGGGCGGCACCCAACCAGATGAGGCTCAGCGCAATGATCGTCACGACGGGCCGGACGATCAATTCGAATGACAGGAGGTATCCAGGGATTTGGGGCGTCATGGCACGACTCCATCGTTGTTACTATCGTTGCGATAGTGACTGATTAAATACTAGTCAACGAATATGTTAATAGTGATAGAATCACATAACAGTGACTGCGGGAACAATTGCGAATGACGCAATGGCTGCATAAAGTTCCATCATGCAGAATCAAGACACCCCTGAGGGCCCGGTAGCCCGCACGATCAGCGTCATCGGATCGAGTTGGACCTGCCTTATCCTGCGCGACTTTTTCCTGCACGGGCCAAGGCGCTTTCAGCAGTTGCAGGAACTTGTTGAAAGGCATTGCCCCGAATACGTTATCGGAGCGTCTGCGGACGCTTGAGGAGAATGGCGTCGTCGAGCGGCGCTTCTATTCGATGAGTCCCCCGCGGGCCGAGTACGTCCTCACCGCAAAGGGTCGCGATCTCGGCCCGATCGTTCGTGCCATGCGTGATTGGGGGCGCAAATACGCGCGTTGACTCGCCGACGAGGTGATCGAATAGGACATCTTTGCTGCGGTGCATGAGTTCGCTTCTGGCCGATTTTGTTGCAGAAGTCGGCGATGACAGGTGCGTGGCGACCGGCGCGAACTTCTTTAAGTAGTCGTTTGCCATCCACTCCCTAGCAAGGAGTGGGCTGACACCACTGCCGCCGAACTCTGCACTCCTTATGCAAAGCACGCCTCGGTGACCGGCGGTGGTCGGACGACGAGCTTTGCGAGCCTGCGGAGGTTTTGCGCGATTGCCGCCAGTGTGAACTCGAACAGGGCACCGCACGGCCCACGCAAGCGCAGACGACCGAGCCGAAAGATACGTTTGAGGTGCGCGAACAGCATCTCAACGCGTTTGCGATCGTGGCGCGAGCGTTCGAATGCTTCGGTCTTGGCCAGCGCCCGGGCTACGTCACGGGCCTCTTCGTAGATGCTGCGCGGAATTCTGCGCCACGGCGCCTTCGGACAGCACTGCGCCTTAAGGAGGCAGCTGCGGCAATCGCGTGTCCTGGCCCGGTAATATAGTGTCTCCCCATCGGTGGCCACCTTGCCCGTCGTGGTGAGAACCTTGCCGGCCGGACAGATGTAAACGTTACGCTCTTTGTCGAATGTGAAGTCTTCCCGACTGAACGTTCCGTCTTCTCGCCTCGATTTGTCGACCACCGGGATGTGCGGCGCTATCTTTGCCTCGTTGACCAGCCAGTCGAGGTTGGCTCCAGAACCGTAAGCCGTATCGCCCGCGAGCCGTTCGGGCTTGATGGCGAAGCGCTGCTCGGTGCGTTCGATCATGGTCTTGGCGGCGCCAACTTCGGCTTGGCGGATGGCGCGCGACGCCTCGACGTCCATGATGATGCCGAACTTCACGTCAATTAGATAATTGTCGGAATAGGCAAAGAACGCCGGTCCGCGCTGGGCTCCCGTCCATTGGGCGGCGGGATCGGAGGGTGAGACGAACTTGGGCGCCACATCGCTGGCCGCCCCAAATGCCGCGTCATCAAGGGTGGCGAGATACTCCTTGGTCGCGCGGCTTACCGCCTCTGCATCGAGCTCCTTATTCCAACGTGGCCCGGGCGTTGATCGCTGCTTATTGGCGTCCGCAACAATCAGACTGGCATCCACCGCAAAGCCCTCACCGCCGACCAGGCCAGCCCCGATGCACGCGCCCACAACACGCTCAAACACGCTGCGGAAGATGCCGCTATCGCGGAACCGCTCATTGCGGGCCCGCGAAAACGCCGAGTGATCTGGGATCTTGTCCTCAATCGAGAGCCCGCAAAACCAGCGATAGGCAAGGTTCACTCCCACATCACGGCACAGCGCCCGCTCCGAGCGGATCGCGAACACATAGCCGATGATGAGCATCCGGATCATCAGCACCGGATCGATCGATGGCCGACCGAGCCGAGGATAATAAGGCGCCAACTCGGAATGCACCCAACTCAGATCGAGAACCGCGGCGACCTCGCGGACCGGATGATCGTCTGGCACTGCCTCATCGAGACGAAATGAATAGAAAAACTGTTCCTGGTCGTGACTTCAGCCGCCCCATCATGGTCCGCTCCCGTCGCGAATCGCATCACAGCGACGGAATCACCGACCCCAACAACCTTCAACAGATTTCTGCAACAAAATCGGCCCAAAGCGGACGCGCCGCTCGGCGACTTTCGCGGCAGCTTTCGGGGGAAAAGCGGACACAGAGAATTGGAATGGTCGCGGCAGCTTTTGACCCAAAGCGGACATTGACCCGTGCCTAAGCTGACTTCTTGCATTTCGCCATGAAGCTATTCTTGGCCGCGCCGTGAAGTGGTTTACCCTCCGCACTTACCGCTTTGCTTTCGCAGGCGTCCTGCTTGCACTTTCTTACAAAGCTCGTTTTGGCCGCGCCGTGAAGTGGCTTGCCCTCCGCGCTAACTGCCTTGCTTTCGCAGGACTGCGCCATAGCGGTGCCGATAACGCACGAGGTGATCAGAGCAACAAGAATAACACGCGTCATCGCTGCCTCCATTTTGGTTGCACGTTCAGTACTATACCTGTGACCTCCGGACCGTTTATCTTCGCTTCGGCAATATCCCTTGTGATCCTAAGCGGACACGAACCTGCACATTAATGCCGTATCGGAGTCTGAACAGTACAAGCATAAGCGGCAAAATACGAATGACGGTGATAACAGATGCTCTCTATAAAGGCCGGATGGCGATTTCCCAAAAAACTGCCAAATCCGCAGGAGCTGACATGTCGCATACTGGCACGAAGCGGATATAGCAAGTGCGCCGATCAATGTCTGATATGAGGTAAGAACCGCCATCGTTTGAAGTGGACGCGCGCATCGGCTGACAATCGGTTTTGCTCTGACGCACAATACATCTCTGATTTGATGATGTGTTAGGCTGTGGTCATCGGCATGAGGAGCCAAGGCCAGCCATGACCCAAATCATCGAATGGCTCAATCAGCACAACATTAGCGTTATAAATACGATCGGTACTGTTGCTATTCTATTTTTGGCTTCGATCATTATTCTGATATCGAGCCGTTTTCTCAATCGGTGGCTTATTAACATCCAAGGCCGCCTAAATCTGACCGATGAGACCAATTTTATAATCAATCGTGTCATCATCGCGCTTTTTTGGATGCTTACCGTCTTCATCGTTCTCGATATCTGGGGCGTTGGCCTTGGCGGCGTCTGGGCGGTTGTTTTCAGCGCAATAACCCTCATTGGCGTTGGCTTCATTGCCACTTGGGCGATGATCAGTAACTTTACGGCCAGTTTCTTTCTTGTGCTGTGGCGGCCATTTCATTTTGGGCAGACTGTTGAGATGCTGCCCAAAAATCTGAAAGGGCGTGTAATAGATCGAAACCTAATGTTCACGACGCTCAGCGAAGAGAGCGGCAGTGTGATTCAGATCCCCAACAACTTATTTTTCAAGTACGCTTTGACCTTGGCTTGATTTTGAATTGTGGCGTAGCTCTATTTGTGCCCTGAATTGGCTCATGTTTGATAATTAGATCGAGCGGCGCACTTATAACATGCATTGGGCTAGTGATTAATACCCCAGCGGGGAACTTCGTTGGAATCCGTTTGGAATCTCCGGGAAGGAGAGAACCCCAGATTACAACGCAAATCTAATGTCAAAGTGACGATGAAGTAACATGCCGTTCCAGCGTATAGTAGGATTCTGTCACAGTCGGTTTATCTCAAAGTGAGATGGAAGTGAGATGCCTTTCAAGAAGGGGTGAAGCCGTTCAGTTAAACTAACGAGGAAATAACATGATGCGATGGAAGGAGCGCCGATATCTAACAAAAGAAGGCCGAAAAACACGACCGTACCTAACGCCGATTATGTGCGCGTGGTAAGATGGCGGAAAGCGCACCAGCGGGAGTATCGGGAGTACATGAAGTTGTACATGCGGGACTGGCGGTGTCGGCGAACGGTGAGGAAGGCGACGCATGGCGATTGACGTTGGGCGCGCCATCCGCAACCCACCAGACTAGCCCGTGGTATGAGGTGGTCCCGGTTATCTGAACAGATTTTCCGCTTCAATAAGTGGAGTTCCTGCCGAGGTTAAGCTGCCAAGCGGAGGTGCAGCGATGGTGGGCAGTAGGCTTGATCGGGTGTCATGCCGTCAAGGCTCGAATGTGGTCTCCGGCTGTTGTAGAAGTCCAGGTAGCGGCCGAGTGAAGCGCGGGCCTCGCTGACGCTATCGTAGGCTCGCAGATACACCTCCTCGTATTTGACGCTGCGCCATAGCCGCTCGACAAACACGTTGTCGCGCCAGGCGCCTTTGCCGTCCATGCTGATTGTAATGCCGTTGTCGGCGAGCGCGCCGGTGAAGGCCGCGCCGGTGAACTGCGAGCCCTGGTCGGTGTTGAAGATATCCGGCTTGCCGTAACGGGCCAACGCATCCTTCAGCGTTTCAACGCAGAACGCCGCCTCCATCGTGATCGACAGCCGCCACGACAGCACGCGCCGGCTGAACCAGTCGAGCACCACGGCGAGGTAGACAAAGCCACGCGCCATCGGGATGTAGGTGATGTCCATCGCCCACACCTGGTTCGGCCGCGTGATCGCCATGCCGCGCAGCAGATACGGATAGACCTTGTGGCCAGGCTCGGGCTTTGTGGTGCGCGGACGGCGATAAAGCGCCTCTATCCCCATCCGCCGCATCAACGTCTTCACGTGACGGCGTCCGATCTTGCACCCCTCGGCCACCAGCAGGCCGCGCAACATCCGCGAACCGGCAAAGGGAAACTCTAGATGCAGCCGGTCGAGACGCCGCATGATTGCGAGGTCGGCCTCCGGCACCGGCCGCGGCAGGTAGTAGACGCTGCCGCGGCTGATGCGAAGAACCTCGGCCTGCCTAATGATCGGCAAATCGTGCCCGCGGTCGATCATCGCTTTGCGCTCAGCAATCCCGCCTTGGTGAGCGCGCCCTCTAAAAAATCGTTTTCCAGCGTCAGTTCGCCGATCTTGGCATGCAGCGACTTCACGTCGATCGCCGGCTGTGCCGCAGAGCCGCTGCCAGGACCGAACACATCGGCTGCTCCGCTCTCAAGCTGCGCCTTCCACGAGGTAATCTGATTGGGGTGAACGTCGAACAGTTCGGCAAGCTGCGCCAATGTCCGATCGCCCTTGATGGCGGCAAGAGCCACCTTCGCCTTGAAAGCCGATGTATGATTCCGGAGCGGTCGTCTCTGCATGGTCTCTCCTGATTCGCACGCAACAGCGTGCCTGCGCTCAGGCAGAAACTCCACCTATCGTCCTGTGCAGATTTCCGGGGCCAGCTCTGTATTCATGCTCGGTCATCGCGCGGACGGCCTCCTCAAGCATCTCGGCGTCAGCTTTCCGCATCATGCTCTCGATCCTCCCTCATGCTGGCGTCTGCCGTTTCTATACGCCTTCTCGCCCTCGGCAGTGGTTCACTAGTTATGGAAGGTGCGTGTGCACCAGCGCCATCCTCGGATATGGAGGGTGCCTGTGCACCACTCGTTCCGTTTTGGGCCTTGGAACTTGGAACAAGTGGAGGGTGCGTATGCACCGGAGTGGAGGGTGCGTATGCACCTCGGCTTTTATTTTTGGCGGGGAAGCGGTGGGCGCGTTTTGGTTCGCAAAATAGCGTGCCGTTCCACCGCAGAAAGTCGCACGTTGGCTCCCTGCCGAGATATTTTACCTCTGTGAGCCGCCAGTGCGGGGCCTTGCCGTGACGGTTGACGCCATGATGTGCAGGCCGAACCATGACGATGAAGCCGTAGTGCTCAAGTTCGCGAAACGCGTTTTGGTTCGCAAAATAGCGTGCCGTTCCACCGCAGAAAGTCGCACGTTGGCTCCCTGCCGAGATATTTTACCTCTGTGAGCCGCCAGTGCGGGGCCTTGCCGTGACGGTTGACGCCATGATGTGCAGGCCGAACCATGACGATGAAGCCGTAGTGCTCAAGTTCGCGAAACCAGCGCATCACATTGCGTCGTTCGCTACCGCGACAAAGTTCGCGCTCAGCGTCGCGCGTCGATACATAGACCGCGTTCGTGAGATTGTTGTTATAGCGCCATTTCAGCGCGGCGTAGAGCGATCTGGCACCATGCGAGAGCGCTTTCCAAGCGGGCGTTTTCAAAGTTTCCTTCAGGAGCGGCACGAATGGGCCGTCAATTCTACCTTTGTGGCGACGGCGGGCGGTTCCACCGTCTGGGCGAATTTTCCACACACTTTTCACGCCGCCCGCTCCTTTGTCGCCGAATTTTTCGCGATATCCCGCATGCGCGGCGTCGGGATATTTTTCTAGGCAACTTCGAGATCGCGCTCGGCCATCTGGCGCTCAAGGTGGGCGTCAATCTCGGCTTCATCCCAAGCGACCGCGCGACCGCCCGGCAGAACATTGAATGGCTTCGGGAAGATGCCGCGTCGAACGCTGTCGAAAATTTGCGTCTTGCGAAGCCCGGTCTTTGCCATGACCTCTGGCAAGCGCAGCGCGCGGCGGGGTTGGTGACTCATGCTATCGCTCCGATATGCCGCGCCCCCAAGCGGCTGTTATCGGACAATGTAGATGCGTCGTTTTTGGATGTCGCCGCGCGGGGACGAGAAATTGGTGAGACACGAAAAAATAATGCGGAGTCGTGTATCAGCGCGGCGGTATTCTCACAACAATGCTTGGCTCGATGCGGCCGCCGCCCGGCTCGTCAGCCTTGTCGAGCATGTCGCGGCAGTACTGCTCAAGGCTGACGACTTCTCCCGTGATACCTTCGTACAAAAGCGTCGCGAGACGATAGAACGCACCACTGCGCGCCCTAGTTAGAGGGCTGGCACTAAACGTCGTGAGCAGCTCCTTAGCGAACCTCGCCGCCAGTGCTTTCACGTTGTCCCAGCGATGACTACCGGGCGGGACGACCAGCGCAGCGTGATGCCATTGTGCGGAGACGATCAGGTGATCGAGCTGGTCGAGGAATGCTTCCCGCTTTACCGCGTCGTTGTAAAAGATCAGGTTCCGACAGGCTTCCGTATATTTTCTAAAGGCCGCCCTGATCGTTTGCAGGTCGTTGCCAATTTCCTCAAGTTCCTTTTTCAATTCACCGGGTGATGGAATTGCGCCGAGGTCGAGGTGAACCCGGCGCAGCAGCGCGACCCGCTCGGTGATCGTGGCAGCGCACGCGGCCTTCTGCTCTCGCTGTGGTTTAATCAGCTCCAGAGCGTCGCCGACAATGTCGCGGGGTGTCATCGCCGCGCGCCGATTGGCACGACGACGTCGCCCTTGGCTTTGGCCTGTACCGGCGAGGCGCAGAACCGCGCCCACATTTCCATCAGCTTGCGGCGTTTAACGAACAGGTCACCGCGCGCATACGCTTGCACGGTCTTGTCGCCGCGAGCGTGAGCGAGCGCCGCTTCGCAGATGTCGGGCGGAACGCTGGTCTTCTCACCGGCCCAATCACGGAACGTGCTTCTGAACCCGTGAATGGTCACGTCTTTGACGCCAATGCGCCCGCCAAGCAGCCAAGGCATGGCGATGCGGCCCAGTCCTTCGCCGGGACGATTGCCGATGAAGACAAACGGATTGCCGTCTTCGCGCGGCAGATCACGCAACAGATCGAGCACCGGCTTGGTCAGCGGTACGCGATGCTCTTTCCGGCCTTTCATCCGCGCCGCTGGCACGGTCCAAGCGGCGTCTTTCAGATCAATCTCGTCCCATGTCGCGCCACGCACTTCGCCGGAGCGGGCTGCGGTGAGAATCAGAAACTCCAGCGCCCGCGCGGCGCTCCCTTGCTCGCTGCGCAGCTTGTCCATGAAGAACGGCAGCGCGTTATGCTTCATCGCCGGATGATGCTGAATCGGCGCGAGCGCGCGCGGTGCCGCCAGCGAGTGTTCGAGATGTCCGACCCAGCGCGCCGGATTAGTGCCGGGCGGACGATGGCCGCGCACTATCGCAAAATCGATCACCTGCTCGACGCGGCTGCGGACACGATCAGCGGTGACGCTTTTCGTTTTCCAGATCGGATCAAGGACGCGATGGATGTCGGGGGTGTCGATGGTCGCCACGTCCATGTCGCCGAGCACCGGAAAGGCATAGGCGTTGAGCGTGCCTAAGAACGCCTCACGATGGCTCGGGCTGGTCCACTTGCTCTCATAGTGATTGAAATATTGCAGCGCCGCTTGCTTGAAACTGAGCTTGCGCGCGGCGGCGAGCTTGGCGGCAGCCTTGGCGGCCTGCTTGGTCGCCAGCGGATCGACGCCATCGGCGAGCAACTGGCGGGCAGCGCGGGCGCGCTCGCGGGCCTCCTTCAAATTGAAGTCGGACACCGAGCCGAGGCCCATCATCCGCTCGCGACCATGCAACTCGTATCTGAGAACCCACGACTTCGCGCCGCTATCGGTGATCTGTAAAAGCAATCCCTTCACCAAGCCGTCGCGGTAGCGGCCCGGCGTCTTGGTGCGCTCGACTTTCTTGGCGGTCAGCATGGTCCGTTTTTCCTTGGCTTTGACCGGGGCATGCGCCCGGCACCCGTCGCTACCCCCGTTTCGGACGGTGGAAGATAACGGACCATATCGGACGTTAACGAGCGACCCACAAGGGGGAAAGCGAGCAATGGTGGGGATAATTCGCGACGTCAACGGACGTCACCGGATCGCAACGGAGACTAATTTCCTAGAGACACTGACGGGACTATGCGCGAAGCGTTCGCGCGAATGGGGCAGCTGCGGATCGCCGCGCCGACATGGCGGCGGCGGCGTCGTAGCGCGATCGCGCGCCGACGGCCGTCGCGCCTGTTGCGCCGGCAGGCGGGCAGCGCCGACATCGCAACCGTCATTCATCGCGGCGAGCGCGAGATGACCGCGTGGGAATAGGTTTTGTTTCTTGATGCCGGCCCGCGGGAACACGAAATGGCCGACAACTGAGGCAAAGCGCTGCGTGGCGAATTGAGGGAACGCACCCAGTCGCCCCTCGTTGGTCCTGATGACCATGCGACCGGAACGGTTCCGGGTAAAGGCACTGGAATGCTATGCCGCGGCGCAAAAAGCTAAAGACCCGGAAACCAGAGAAGCTTATTTGGAACTGACGCGGAACTGGCGCGATCTGGCGGAGGAGATTGAACACTTCGAGCACGCTTGGCTTGACCGGGAGGGCATCTGAAGACCTCGCCGTCGGGCGCAGGCGTCTTGTTCACGGCCAACTGCTCGAACACCTGTTCATCACCCTCGATCCGTGATTGGTTCAACGCCGGAACCGCGTGAATCGGCATGCCCGTCGTCGACATCCATCCCCATATCGTCTCGCCGGACATCAAGCGCTATCCCCTGGCGCCGCTTGGCGGCACGCAATCCACCTGGTCGAGCGAGCGGCCGACCACCTACGAGATGCTGCTGAAGGAAATGGATGCCGCCGGCGTCGACAAGGCGGCCATCGTGCATTCATCAACCGCCTATGGCTATGACAACAGCTACGTGGCGGACGCAGTCGCAGCCGTTCCTTCCCGCTTCGCCGGGGTTTATTCCATCGATGTTCTGGCGCCCGACGCGGTGAAAACTTTCGATTACTGGCTCGCGCGCGGCTGCAGCGGCATGCGCCTGTTCACGACGGGCAGTACGCTGCCGGATCAGTCGACATGGTTTGCCGACCGCAGCACATATCCGTTCTGGGAACATGCGGCGGCCAGGAACATTCCGGTCTGCATGCAGATGAAGACGCAAGCGATTCCGCTTCTGCGCCAGATCATGGATCGCTTTCCGAAAGTGACCATTATTCTCGATCACCTGTCGCGCGCGCCGGCCGCGGATGGGCCGCCCTATGGCGCGGCGGCTGAATTCTTCGAACTTGCAAAATACGAGCAGCTTTATTTGAAAGTTACGCCGATCAACATCAGTCCCAAAAGCTGGGGCAAAGGCGCGCCCGAGACGTTTTTCCGCAAGGTCATCGATGCGTTCGGCGCCTCGCGCATCGGCTGGGGCTCCAATTTTCCCAACTCAGTCGGCACGCTATCTGAAATTCTTGGCGCAGCCAGAACGGTGTTTTCCTTCGCCAAGGAATCGGATCGGGACTGGGTCTTCGGCAAGACCGCACAGGTCCTTTATCCGCCCCTTGCGAAGTAATAGGCGCGCCGGATTTGCACTGGCGTGCTAAAGCGAAATGGGATTAGGTTGAATCACCATTTCGCTTTAGTTTGTTGTTTGAGCATGATCTTTTCCGAAAACTGGTTTCCACCCCGGATCAAGTCCGGGGCAGGCTTTTTCGGGATCATGCTCTAATGCCTCGGCTTCGGCGGCGATTCGCGCGTGCGTTTCTCCGCCTCATCCTGCTGCGCCGCCGCTTCGAGCCAAGTGCGCGCAAGATCGAGGCATGCCAAACGGTCCACCTCGGTCTTGGCCTCATTCGCCAAGCGGTAGCACTCTTCGGCCATTTTGAAATAATCGTTGGCGCTGGGCATCGGATGCCTCTCGATCGCCGTTCGCAATCGCGAATTTACAACCTTGTTGAAGGGCTGGCGAGAGTGCCGGCACACGAACACGCCGTTTTGAATAGCTATCGTGCCAGCGCCGACTGCAAGCACAAAGCCTGCAAACAAAATCAATCCAGCATCGCGGTCGGATTTGAAAACCGCGAGGCAATTGTCGGGATCGGCAATATCGAGCCGCACAATCTGCCAAGAAAGATGCGCGGCGAAGGCGAGGAGTCCCAGCGCGAAGATCAGTCTGCCACCGGCGGCAAACCCGGCCGCGCCGATGAGAACGACGGCGGCGCTGTAAAACAGTGCAAGCATCGGCTTGGTGCGCGGTCCGAACAATAAAGCCGTGGATTTGATCCCGATCAGCGCGTCGTCTTCACGATCCTGATGGGCATAGATGGTGTCGTAGCCGATCACCCAAGCGATCGATCCGGCATAGAGTAGCAGCGCCGGCGTATCGAGCCGGCCGAACATGCCGGCCCAGCCCATCAGCGCGCCCCAGGAGAAAGCGAGGCCGAGCACGATCTGAGGCCAATAGGTGATCCGCTTCATGAAAGGATAGATCGCGACGATCGTCAGCGAGGCGATGCCAAGCGCGACGGTAAACGCATTGAACGCGAGCAGCACGACAAGCCCGACGAGCGACTGCGCGATTAAAAACACCGCGGCTTGGGTGACGCTGACCTGGCCGGATGGAATAGGTCGCGACCGGGTGCGCTCGACGGCTCCGTCGAGATCGCGGTCGACGATATCGTTCCAGGTGCAGCCCGCGCCGCGCATGGCAAAGGCGCCGACGAAGAACAGCGCGATGTGCCACAGGTTCGGCAGGCGCCAACCGACGGCAACGGCGGCCAGCGCCGACGACCACCAACAGGGCAACAGCAAGAGCCAGGAACCGATCGGGCGATCGAGCCGCGCCAGCCGCAGATAGGGCCGCGACCAGGACGGTGCGAGACTGTCGACCCAGTTGCCGGCCGCGTCCGCAACCCGGCCGGCCGCCTCCTTCATCGCGCCAGTGGATTTCCGGTCAGCGTATCGAATGTGCCACGGCCGGTTTTGGTGTTCTTGGCGGTGTCGACGCTTGGCGCTTTTATGGCGTCGCTCAGCGATGGCGCCTTCGGGCGCGGTCCCTCTTCGCTGCAAGCCATGGTGCGGAACTTGATCGACTTTTCGTGATTGGCCTTGGACACCGTGAGCGCGTCATTGGGGACGCCGCACCAGACCTTATTGTCTTCCAGGAATTTGACCACCTTGGTTTCGGCGGCGACGAAGTTCGTCATCAGCGTGCAGAGTTCCTTGCGGTCGGACTTGGCTTTCATCGCGGCGCTGACCAAGGCGCTGCGCTTCTGCGCTTCGGCCGTGAGGTTGCCGAAGTCGTTGCACTGGACGCCGCCGGGTGGCGCCGGGAACTGCGCCCATGCGCTGCGGTTGGTGAAAGTGCCAAGCACCAAGGCCAAGCAAACGACCAAGCAAGAGGCCGAACCAAGCGACAGCGCGCGCGCGCTTTTCATGAGATAGCCCTCTCCCGACCGGTCGCCAGCCCGCGATTCGTCCTTGCCGCAGGCCTCTGACTTTGCCCGAAATCCCGCCGCCCTTAAAGGCTTGGTCTTAAAGCCCTGCCCGAATAAAGACTTGCCCGAATAAAGACTTGCTGAATTCGGCGACAACGCGGCAAAGCACCGCAAAACCCGGTGGGTGCGACGCCGCGGCCGTCCAAAACACAATTGCCAGAAGTAAATCGCGCGGCGCCCGCAAAGCCTATGGTCGCGTCTGTCGGGCAAATTCGTTAAGCCGGATTTGAGGCAAAATAGCGATTCAAGCTGAAATCATTTGATTTTAGCATTCGATTTTAGCATGGGGCTACGCGCTCACGGGACCCGTGCAGCAAAAGCCAATATCGGGGGAACGGTATCCAGTCATGCCTTGTTACGATTTCCGCACCACGCGGCTCTATAGCGATGCGCCGCTTGCCGGCGGAGCTGTCGTCGCGCTTGATCGCAGTCAATCGCATTACCTGAGGCGAGTGCTGCGGCTCAAAGACGGCCAGGAGATTTTGGTCTTCAACGGTCGCGACGGCGAATGGCGCGCCACGCTTGAAGGCGGCACGCTTAAGGCGGCGCTGCGCCTTGCCGACCGCACCCGGCCGCAAACCGCGGCCGGCGATCTGCATTATCTGTTCGCGCCGCTCAAATCGGCCCGCCTCGACTATATGGTGCAGAAGGCGGTCGAGATGGGGGTGTCGCAGTTGCGGCCCGTTCTCACGCAGCACGCCCAGATCGCGCGCGTCAATCTCGAACGCATGCGCGCCAATGCCATCGAGGCGGCGGAGCAATGCGGTATTCTTTGCTTACCGGAGATTGCCGTGCCGGTGCCGCTGACCCGAGTGCTCGCGGCGTGGCAGCCGCAGCGGCATCTCGTGTTTTGCGATGAGGCAGCCGATGTCGCCGACCCGCTCGCGGCGCTTGCCGCGCTGCCGCGGCGCGCACCGCTTGCAGTCTTGATCGGGCCGGAAGGCGGCTTCGCCGCCGATGAGCGCACGGCACTTCTCAAATTGCCGCATGTGGTGCGGCTTGCGCTCGGCCCGCGGATCCTGCGCGCCGATACCGCCGCGGTGGCTGCGCTGGCGCTGGTCCAGGCCGTAATCGGCGACTGGAAGTGATTTTCTTCGCCGTCATCCTGAGGTGCAAGCCCCGATATGTCGGGGCGAGCCTCGAAGGATGCGGCCCTTCGAGGCTCGGCGCATTCGCGCCGAGCGCCTCAGGGTGACGTGCAATTTAATGAATCTTGCCGGCACGATCGTAACAGACGAAGCCGACATAGTCGCCATAGACGCGGTGAACGCTGGTGACCTTGGCGAAGCGGCCCCAGCGCGCGCAATAGTCTCCCGCGATCTGGTGATAGATCGGTTCGACGTCGGGCGAATAGGGGAAGATACCGCCGGTATCGTTGCCGGTCACCGCCGGACCGGGGCCGGCGAACTCTGCGCCTAAGGCCAACGCGGCGGCGCTGCCGCCCAAGGCGCCGGCAGCAATCACAGCGAGCGCGATCACGAATTTTCGAACCAATTTTCGAAGCGATTTTAGAACCGATTTTAGAACCATGGCACAGCCTCGCAGCGAAGCGAAATAGCGAATAGCCAATAGATGATATGCTCGGCTCGCGCCATTCGCTACCCGCTCCTCACCATTCGCTTCTTTCAGAGCATCGCATAGGCGCTCGCCACCATGCCGATCGGTCGCCGGTCGGCGGCATTGAGCAGCATGACGCGGCCGAAGCTGGTATTGCGGCCGATCCGCACCGCCCGCGCATCGGCGACGACGTCGAAATTCACCGGGCGCAGGAAATGCGTGGTCTGGTCGATCGACGTCATCGGTCGGTAGCCGTTCCATGCGGCCGAACAGGCCAGCACCATTGCGGTGTCTGCCAATGCCATGAGCGCCTGCGTGCAGACCGCCGCCCCGTCACTGCAGACCTTCCTGGAATAGGGTAGCCGCACGGTCGCGCCCGGCTGCCAGTCGGGCAGCGCGCCGGGCGGGCGTACGGTTTCGACGCTTTCAACCAGCAGCGCCAAATCTTGCACCCACTGCGGGAAAGTTTCGGTCATCAGGCGCCCCGCCGTTTGCAGGCTGAACGACACCTGCGGCGCCGGAAGCCGGTGCACCTCGCCCATGGTGATCTCCCCCAAATGCCAGGGTCAAAACTGACCCTAGCCAACGGCTCGCCGGTCGGTCCGGCCGGCCGCTACAACTCTCGCGCGACAATCTATGAGTGAAGGACGCCGCGAAGCCTGGCTTGGAAGCCCGTTGGCTGTTTCGCGATGCACGCGGACGCGACGAATCGAATTCAACAAATTACGCGCGACCTGTTATGTGCAACCTATTAAGTGCGACCTGGCGCCGGTCGCGTACGCGATTTGCTCGTTCGTGCACCCACAACAAAACTGCGAAAAATCGATTCGCGCTATCTTTTTTATGCCGCGACGGGCCGGTAAAAGCGGCACCGCGAGGGTTCGGGACTTGACCAGATCGGTTCCTCGCGGCACGGTTAACTGCGCCAGAGGGGGAGGGCCTTCATGTCGCGAACAATCTCCCACGCCAGCTCCCACGCCAGGTTGCAGGCGAGTATCGAGGTAAAGCGCGGCCGAACCTTCGCCGCTAAGTTTTGGGCGCGTGCGGGGCAGTCGCCGGCATCATGCTGGCTCTCGCGCTGTGTGCGCTGGCATCGTCGCCGTCGCGCGCGGCGAACTGGTTTGAAAAGGATTTCTGGCTATCAGGTCCGCGCTACAACCGGGTGGTGCCGGCTTGCGATTATCCCGCGGCGCTCGACCGCATCATTGCCAATTTCCGCACCAAGGAATTCCGTTTCTGGAATTCGGAACTGCGTATCGTCGGATTTGAGAATATCCGCGAGCTCGATTTTCTGCCCTGGGCCGCACAAGCTATTCCGCGCCGCTTCTGCAGCGGGATCGCGGTCATCAATGACGGTGGCCGGCACACGATTTATTATTCGATCGCCGAGGATACCGGCATGATCGGCATGAATTGGGGGGTCAATTTCTGTGTCGCTGGGCTTGATCGTGACTGGGCCTATAATCCCAGTTGCCGGGCGGCGGGGCCGTAACGCTCAGCCGCGCAAGGCTTCGAGCACGCAATCGCGCAACAACATCGGATCACGGGCGCCACGCTGGGCGAACTCGATCACCTTTGCCGCCACGACATTCGTCTCGTGGTGATCGGCGTCGCTGAGCCCCAGCGTTTGGCACACGTCGGCATAGACGCGCGTCATGCTGACGATCGCCTCCGGCTCGAAGGGCTCGTTCTTGAATAGGCGATAAACGGCCATACGCCGTGTCTCCCGCGTGCAAGCTTCAAACTAGGCGCCGAATGCGACGCTTTCCAGCCCGCTTTCCGGTTCCGCCACGACAATCCCCAGTGTTCCCGAGCATCGCGACCCCGCTGTGAACAAAGTGAAAAATTTTGTTCTTGCTTTGTTCCATACGCTCGCCTAAGCTCTTTGCGTTTGTCGAACGCGTACAGGGGGGTGGTCATGACCAGGGTAGTGTTGCGTGTGGCGTTGCTTGCGTTGTTGCTCACCCCCCGAGCGGCGACTGCGCAGGATCCGCGGCAGAATGCACCGGGGCAGTTCGATTTTTACGTTCTGTCCCTGTCCTGGTCGCCATCCTTCTGCGCTGGCGCTGCCGAGCGCGGTGCCGGTGCCGCGGCCGGCAATGTGCAATGCGGCCCGCGACCCTATTCCTTCGTCGTTCATGGGCTGTGGCCGCAATATGACAACGGTTTTCCAGAATATTGCCAAATTCCAGCGCCGCGGCTTGATCGCGGCGTGGTCTCCTCCATGCTCGATCTGATGCCGGCGCCGCGGCTGATCTTCAACGAATGGGATCGCCACGGCACCTGTTCCGGCCAATCGGCGCACGCTTATTTCGAGACCGTGCGCAAGGCGCGGGCTGCGGTGAAAATCCCGCCCGAATTTATCGATCTCAAGGAGCCGCTCAGCGTAACCCCGCATGCCGTCGAAGAGGCTTTCATCAAGGCCAATCCTGGACTATCGGCGGGCGCGATGGCGGTCGGCTGCGATGCCAAGCGTTTGACAGAGGTGAGGCTGTGCCTTTCCAAGGATCTCCAGTTCCGAGATTGCGCGGAGATCGCCAAGCGCAGCTGCAGCCGGGAGCAGCTGACCATGCCGCCGATGCGCGGCGGCTGAAAGAACGAAGGGCTGTTCGTTACGACGAACTCAGTCTAAGTCCGGCCGGAATGTGTCGGATCGCGGCGTGACATGAACTATCAGCACGCGTTTCACGCCGGTAACTTTGCCGACGTCCACAAGCATATCGTGCTAACGCGTGTTCTCGACTATTTGCGGCAAAAACCGGCGGCATTTCGCGTCGTCGACACCCATGCCGGCGCCGGCCGCTACGATCTTCTCGGGCCGCAAGCCGCGCGGTCGGGTGAATGGCGGGACGGAATCGGGCGCCTGTTCGCGATGCCGCGGTCCGGCGCCGCCGGAACCGATTCGACGCAAGCGCTAATTGCGCCTTATCTCGACATCGTCGCGGCGCTCAATCCAGGCAAGACGCTGCGGCGCTATCCCGGATCACCGCTGATCGTCAAAGCGCTATTGCGCCGACAAGACCGGCTCATTGCTTGCGAGCTAGAACCGAGCGCGGCCGCTTCGCTCAAAGCCGTTCTGCACGGCGATGCCCGCGCCAAGGCGCTCGCCATCGACGGCTGGGTAGCGCTTTTTGCCAATATTCCGCCCAAGGAACGCCGCGGCTTGATAATGATCGACCCGCCCTACGAGGAGAGTGTCGAGTTCGCCCGCCTCTTCGATACGCTCTCGCAGGCGCATCGCAAGTGGCCGAGCGGGCTTTACTTGTTGTGGTATCCAATCAAGGCGCGCGAGGCGCCTGATGCGCTGGCGCGGCGGCTGCGTCGGCTTTCAGTGCCCAAAATCTTGCGCTGCGAAATCACAATCGGGCCACCACGCGCCGACGGCGCGCTCGCCGGCTCCGGACTGATTATCGTCAACCCGCCCTTTCCATTGGAGCGCGAATTGCGGGTGATTCTTCCCGCGCTCACGCGACTGCTCGCGCCTATGGGCGACTACCGCCTCGATTGGCTCTCTGGAGAATGACCTGGTCCGGGCTGCTTTTCGGCCGCCGGGTCAATCACAGACAGGGTTTGGTCCTCCTTTCAGCGGTTGGAATTGCAAGAAACCCTGCTACTGCCCACTTTTCGACACCTTCGAATTGGTTTAGCCTTCCTCAACTGGCTTAGACGTTCCGCCTCCTGTGGGGGGCCGGCGGAGTGGCTGAGGCCGTCGGGGCTTAAGCTCTTTGCTCGTGTGGATGTCCGGCCTAGCCGTCACGCCTTTGACGGCGGCGGCGAGGTGAGCGCGGGAAGGAGTTATGCAATGGCAATGACCGGCACGGTCAAATTTTTCAACGGCGAGCGTGGCTATGGCTTCATCAAGCCCGACGATGGCGGCCGCGACGTGTTCGTCCATATCACTGCCGTTGAACGCGCGGGGCTGAAGTCGCTGATGGAAGGCCAGCGCATCAGCTTCGAGGTCGAGCCCGACAAAAAGGGCAAAGGGCCAAAGGCCGTCAATCTCGTCGTCACCGGCTAGAACGACCTTAAACGTTCCGCTTGAGCCTTTGCGGCGTAGACCGTATTTGCGGGCGCGCTGCTGTACGCCCGCGGACGGCTGTGCAGGCTTCCCAACTGTTCCGTCTTAATCATGGTGCCGCAATGATGGTTCTCCGTTCATCGCCGGCGTCTCCGTTCGGGCGGAAGGTGCGGATTGCAATCGCGCTTTTGGGTTTTGAGGCGAGACGCGGGTCGAGCACTGCCGATCCCACCGACCTTGCCGACACGCTCCGCCGGCAAAATCCGCTCGGCAAAATTCCGGTGCTGATTGCCGAAGACGGCACCGCCTATTACGATTCCCGCGTCATCGTCGAATTTCTTGACGAACGTGCCGGTGGCGGCAGGATCGTTCCGCGCGAGACACGGGCACGCCTCGCTGCGTTGCGGCTGCAAGCGCTGTGCGACGGCATTCTCGATGCTTCGATCCTGACGGTGTACGAGGCGCGATGGCGCGCGCACGAGCATCACGAGCAAAAATGGCTCGATCATCAGGCCGACAAGGTGACGCGCGCGCTCGCTGTGCTCGAGTTCGAGTCCGCCGGCGCTCGATACCGCGTCCGCCAGCTTGCCCAATGTCGGCCAAATTGCGCTCGCCTGCGCGCTCGGCTATCGCGATTTTCGCTTCGGCGAAAGCTGGCGCGCCGATCATCCGCGCTTGGTCGGCTGGGTTGATGATTTTGCCGCGCGCGTGCCGGCCTTCGCCGCGACGACACCGACTGGCTAGCGCAAGCCGTCGTAGATTCGTTAGTGGAACTGGTCCGCCAGCCCGACCGAAGCTGAGGACCTCTAGCCTACTCACAACAAAAAACCCCGGAGCGCGGCCTCGGGGCTTTTGTGCGTCCGTCACGCGAAGCGTTTAGAATTTATAGTTTACGCCAGCGCGCAGCAGGTTGGTGTGGAACGACACGTTGTCGGTACCCAGTCCGGCGCCGCAATTTAATCCGCAATTGAAGCTGCCGCGATCGACATAGAGATACTCGACCTTAGCGGTCCAGTTCGGCGCCAGCGCGGCTTCCAGTCCGGCGCCCAGTGTCCAGCCGCTGTTGTCGCTGCTGGTCTGCGGCAGGCCCGGCGTCGACGCCTGGATATTGCCGAATGCGGCGCCGCCGGTGATGTACGGCATGAAACGATCCGCGGCATAGCCGAGCCGCCCGCGCACCGTGGCAAGCCAGGTATTGCCCGTCTTGCAACCCAGCGGACACGAATTGTTGGTGGTGCCGTTATGAAAAGAGAGATGTTAGATACTGTAGACGCTGCGCTTAGCCGGTTTGATGATGAGCCGGAGCTAATCGAGCTTGCTCCTGGCGAGACATCGTTGAGCTTCTTGCAAAAGGTTTATCGCAGTGTGAAGCAGCCAATGAGCCGAAGGCTGCGCGCGGCGATCGAAGCATTGCCCCATGAGCATCCCCGACTTGGAGCGATTGCCACAGCTAGTATGAATGGCTAGGACTTCGCCTCGCTCCTCGAACGCGCCATCCGCGCCAGCGGCAAAGGACCGGAGGTCAAGCAGATCGAAGCCCACGCCCTCACATCGGAGAAGCCAGGTTGATGGCCAACCAATATCCGCTCGCTTAACTTTGTGGACTACTTGTGGACTATTTGAGCGAACTAACAGAAAAAACTTGTAAAAATCCACTCTTGAATACATCATAATGTACGGGGGATGGGCCGTACGAGGGGACGGCCCATGGATGACTTCATCCCTAGTGAAAGTGGTGTCGAGCAACTAAAGCGCTCCGCCATAGACCATCTTATCGCCACGCAAAACGTGGCACGTCTCCGCCGCGAGCTAGAAAACGAGCCTGACGAATTCACGCGCTCCAGGCTGCTCAAACTGCTGTTGTATGAGGCGGAAAAGTCTCGTCTGACACGCAGGCAGTTGGACAGAATAGACGGCCACATGGCTGAACTTAGGGAGCTAGCCTACAGGCAAGTCGAATTGGTCGAGAAAGGTAACTTGAAAGGCCAGATCGTCGAGCGGGCTGTAAAATTGCTCGCGTTGTTGAACGACCTTATGTCGAATTATCAAACGCTTCGACGAAGTAATGAGCCCGCTCGCTGAGTAAGTCATTGATTGTCAGGCGTGCAGCCTTGAAATCGTGGAGTGGCTGGTTCGAAGGTGACGCTGGTGCCCATCAAACAAGCGGTAGCTGCACAGAACTAAGCCGTAGAGCCCACGCGGAACTCTGCTGTGAGGTTAGATGGGAGCCCCCATCCTGAGAGCTCCCACACTTGCACCACACCCCACAACGCAACCACTCGAAGCAACAACCATCCGAAGCAACAACCATGCCACTCGGCTGTGGTACGGTTGCTGCCGATATTGTGACTTAGATCAAATCATTGAAGTCGGATTTCTATAAAAATTGGGCCGGTTCTCGTCCAAAGAGAGCCCGGCCCCGATCCTCCGTCCCCCATCCCCCGAAGATGCTCGACGAGGTCGGGGTCGTCATTTCCCAGGTGAAGGCTGATCACAACCGTATCAACAAGATTTCATGTGCGCGAAGTCATGCACGCTGTTAAATCGGGGCCGCTCTCACCCACGAGAGTGCGGCCCCGATCTCAGTTACCCCATCCCCCGAACCCCCAACTGAAGTTGGGGCCGCTATTATCCAAAGCGAATTGTGGCTGTCAGTGGGCGCAAATCGGTTTTGCGGTCAAAAAATCTATCAAAGCAGGTGTTCAAAATTGAACATCACAGCGCTAGCCTCGAAATCGTTGAGTGACTGACATTGTAGCTTCGCCCAATCTCCGCCAGGGCCTCACCCGCTTCGCGTCTCGCCAGGGCTTCCTGTCGCTGATGCGCTGTCAGTTTGAGCTTGCGTCCGAAGCGAACGCCTCTCGCTTGCGCACGCTTGCGGCCTTCATCGGTCCTTGCGCGGATTAGCTCGCGTTCGAACTCAGCCAATCCGCCAAGCACAGTCAGCATCAGCCGCCCATGTGCAGTGGTGGTGTCGGCCCAAGCATCAGCTAACGACTTAAAGCCAGCGCCAGCTTTGGCGACAGCGTCAAGCACATTGAGCAAGTCACGGGTTGAACGGGCGAGGCGATCCAGGCGCGTCACTAGCAACACATCGCCAGCGCTAAGCTCCGCTATTGCCCGCGCCAGCGCCTTCCGCTCTGTCACAGCGCCGCTAATCTTCTCGGAAAAGATTTGCTCAGCGCCAGCCTCGCGCAATGCCGCTTGCTGTGCATCTAGCGTCTGACCATCCGTTGAAACTCGTGCGTAGCCTACGATCATTTTAAAGCTCCAATTCGCGCATGACATTTGCACAACCAAACCGTCGATGGATCAGGCCTTCTGCGTTTGTGCATCACTTTCAAGTTTTGCACATTGCGCCTGCGCTAGGGCTCGCTGTGCGCGTTTGCCCAATGCGCCACTGGCGATCATTGCACGTGCCTGCTCAATCGCTTGAGGGATTAGCTCAGGATGGTCGTCGAGGAAGACGCAGGCCCAGCTTGTGATGTCCCGCGCTGAGTAGGCGTTGACCTTCAGTCCATGCTTTTGTAGCTCGCGCTTTACTGCTTGGCGTGCGCGCAACTGTGCGAGGATGTGAGCCGCTGTGGTGATGCGAATGGTGGGGATTTGCTGTATGCTTTGATGAGCCTCAGCCATTGCAGGTTCAACTCCGTGGTTGTGGTTAGAGCCCTGCGACGATTAGGGCTACAGCTCGTCGTGGGGCTCGCTTTTCAGCACGAACATTTTATCAGAAAGCTCGCGCAACTAATAATTAAATCAGCTTGCGCAGCGCATCTTTATTTGCTCGTTATTTGGTCGCGTGTCGTTGTTGTTTGCTCGATTGCGCATGCTGCGTGCAATTATTTTTTCGCCGCCTGGGGGAGGGGTACCCCCAAAATCGCTTGGCTCGAACGCCGCAATGGGGGTGCGCAAATTTTGTGATAATTTGATCGAGCCATATCGGATGCTTGCGGAGACCTTCGCAAATTTTGTGAGAAAATCCTCGACCTAGGACGTGCCTTGTAGCGCAAAGTCGCTTCGATTAACGTCGCGTTTTGCTGATGTGGGAGGAATGTCATGCATGCAGTTATCAGAAACTATTCCGGCAAAGGTGCGAAAGCGCTCTTTGACATTATCGAGAAAAACAAGGCGGAAGTGGAAAAGGTCATTCGACCGGTTAAGGGGTTCGTCAGCTATTCGGTTGCCCGCACCGCTCGCGGCGGGTTCTCGGTCACCGTCTGCCAGGACAAGGCCGGGACTGAAGAAAGCACTCGTGCGGCACGCGATTGGATTAAGAAGAATGCGGGCAATACTGGTGCCGCCGCACCGACCGTCTCGGAAGGCACCGTCATGCTGCATTTGAAGTGAGCGCTGTCGCCTCTGTCGGTAGGCTACTTTTGACAGTCAAGCTCAAGCGCTGGGTTTGATCTCACCCTTGCGCCGAGCTAACCTTGTGTTTGAGCGAAGCTCAGCCGCTTGGTGCTGCTAAGCAGTATGGCAGACGCGAGCCGCAGGGCTAGGGATGAGCTTCGCTCGCCCCGCAAATTGCCGAGCCTACTTCCGTTTCCGTTTAGGCCACTGAGCCAGCGTTTGCTACGTGGTTTTGAGGCATTGAGTTTGGATCGTTGCGTTGCACAAAACACGTAAGAGCACGAGGCGTAAGCTCACTCCTGGGAACCACATTCGCCCGTCTGCGTTTAAAACTTTGGGTCCGTCGCCTCGAACCACATTTTCATCAACCCTCCGTGCCGGGGTCGCGTGAGCCAGCATTTTTTATGGAAGGTCGCCGATGAAGACCGAGAACAGATTGGCCATAAAGACCGAGAGGTTTGAAGGTCACCACGAGGCGCGGGAAGCCTTAGTGCTTTCTGTGGCGAGCGTGACGGCCATTATGCTGACCGCCTATTTGATTTTGCTAATTCTGTATTGACCGCTCGCGCAGATAGCAAAGCCGCCAGCGCCCGAAACGCAGGTCCCGTTTGAGATTGACGGCGTGGGGTCTTGGGCAGACAATGTTCGGGCTTCGTTGACGCGAAGCCTCATCATGCTCTCCTTCAAGGCTCGTCGAAGTGGACGGGCCTTTTCTTGCGCCGTAAGCGTTATGAGCGTCACGGAACTCGCTTATGCGCCCACGCACCGAACCCGACAATGCACAGAACCAGCGCCGCGAATACAGCGACATTCAACACTGCATCAATCATGCTTCCCCTCCACTGAAAAGCAGATTGCCGTTTGAGGTATTGATTGTCGTAGGCTGGGAATATTCCCGGTTGGCGATCACCGCGCTGTCTTTTTGATGGGGAACCTTGCGCCGACCCGTTGCGCAGACCAGCCAAGACCGTCAAGCGCGCTGTTGCGCAGCCTCATGCCTTGGAGCGACAGCGACACAAGGCGGCGGCACCAAAGGCAAGCCCAGCGCAATGCCTGCTGTTAATGAGAGACCTACCCAGGTGAAGGAGCTAAACATGACTGCGTTATAAGGCTGGATCGTGATCGGGCTGCTGGTGTTAATCATGCTTGGAATAGTCGGCTTAGCTGCAGAGATAAAAGAGCTGCCGTACGTATGGCGTACCGACGCGCCGAACCCCGATTTGGAGAAATGATGGCGGAGCAGCCGAAGGCACATCATGAAAGACAAGATGAGATTTTGCTCTGCCAGCTTACTGGCGGTCGCCGCCATCATGGGACCTGCGGCGTCCAGCTTGGCGGCAGCAGAGACACCGCTGACGATCGAGCAACTGCTCGCGCAAGGATGGGAGATCGCAGGCTATGCGAGCGGTTATGATAATCGTACGTCGCTGATCCTGTTCCGCCACCCGGGCGTGAACGTGCTTGTCCAGTGCGGCATCCTCTACGATGTGACGCGCAATCCGCACACAGTCGTCAATTGCTACGAGCTGCGGTAAGGGAAATTCCCCCGGCCTTCTTAGAGCCGAATGCGCGCTCTTATCGCCGCGATCCGGCGCGCTTCATTCCAAAATTTACGATTTATTTGCTATGTCACCGCGTTTCACACACGTCGGTAAAAGATTATGGGAAGATTTGAGTTAAATTGTCCCCGTCTGTAGCAAATGGGTACAGTAATGCGCAAAACAGTGTTGATGCTAACTGCTGCAGCAGTCATTCATTTGACTGCAAGCCAAAGCGCTCGAGCGGCAGACCTTGGGGGGAGAGTTTATGCCCCGGCTCCAGCTTATGTACTACCGCAAGTTCAATATCGTTGGACCGGCTGTTACGTCGGCGGAAACATCGGTGGGGCGTGGTCAAACGTCGACCTTTCCGGCGTAAGCGGTGCGAACTTTTCAGCGACCAACAGCGGCTTTGCCGGTGGTGGTCAGATCGGCTGCGATTACAACTGGAACGGAACTCTATGGGTGGTAGGCATTCGCAATATGCTAGACGCGACATCTTTGAGCAATAGAACGAATATTTCGGCTGTGCCTTTCACAGGCGCCGTCGACAGCAGCACGCACTGGTTTGATACTTTGACGGCTCGCGGCGGCTATCTCGTACAATCAAACGTTTTGCTTTATGCGCAAGGTGGCGCAGCCTGGACCAATACAAACATTACCTTTTTAACTGGCTCAGGTGCGCAAGTTGGCGAGGCCTCAAACGACCGTACTGGCTGGACAGTCGGTGCCGGTGTCGAATGGATGTTCGCGCCGCAATGGTCGTTGTTTGCCGAGTACAACTTCATGGGCTTTGGCACGCAAAGTGCGAGCTTTACCGGCTGCGGTGGCACTTGTGTCGTCAACGCCAATGCCAACGCGAATGTCCAGAATGTCCTAGCTGGCGTGAACTACAAATTCAATTTCTGAGGCAGCTTCTCCCACGCCTCATCTTCGCTGAGCAGCTTCGCCGAGCGCCGCTGGCCATCCTCGAATTGTGCTGCTTTCAACTGGCTTTCAACATCGTTTCCGTAGCTGTTGAAAACCAGATAATTGCTAGTCCGGCCAATCCATTAGGTGATCTTGGACCTAAGTTGGAAAGACACAGGTGCGCGAGAAGTTGTGCCGGCATTGTGGCGAAAAATGACTCGCGCGCGTCACGATTT
This sequence comes from uncultured Alphaproteobacteria bacterium, assembly GCA_963816295.1. Lineage (GTDB taxonomy): Bacteria > Pseudomonadota > Alphaproteobacteria > Rhizobiales > Xanthobacteraceae > BOG-931. The sequence goes on from CAWFJS010000013.1 coordinate 158,392, forward strand.
TGGTTAGCAAAAACTTACCGAACAAAGATTTGGTTTGCAGAGTCTTTCTGAGCATAGCGGCGGTCACTATTTCTAAAAATGATAATTCAGTCCGAGCCGCACCAGGTTCGCGGCGAGACCGTTATTCGCAGCCGTCACCGAGAAGTGGCGATCGTCGAGATTGAGATAAAGCCATTCGGCTTTAGCCGACCAATGTTGCGCGAAGCTTACCTCGGTGCCGAAACCGGCGACCCAGCCTAAGCTGGTATGGCTCTCTGACAGATTCCCCGATGTCGTTCCAGTCAGTTCGCCATAAGCAAGACCCGCGGTGCCGAACAGCAGCACATTACTGATGGCGACGCCGGCGCGTCCGCGCACGGTGCCGAACCACGGATTCGAGAACTGCCAGGGCGCGAACGTGTCGTTGGCGGTGGAAAAATTTATGTCGGCTTCGCCGCCATAGACAAAGTTTCCGTTCTGCCAGTTGAAGCCGGTTTCGAACCCGCCCGCGACGCCGTTCGGATGCGTGGGATTATTATCGATGCTGCCCCATTCATAGCCAAGCGTAGCGCCGACATAGAGTCCGGCCCAGGTAAACGCCAAGTAGCTCGGCGGTGCTCCGTAGAAATTTGGCGTAAGATCGGCAGCGCTCGCGGCGCCTGTTATCGCGATCGCCGCGGCAGCCGCTGCCAAGGCGGCGGTATAAAGCCTGCTCGCAAAACTCGCCAAAGCTCGTCTCCGCAGCCGATCACGCAAAGAACGAGTGGCCGCCGCCGCTTATGCGACCTGCGCTCGGAAAGCGTTGGACAAACCGCTTAATCGCCGCTGTGATCGATTAAATTTATGGCTAGCTTTAAGTTAAACAGTGTTGAATCGGTAAGGAGTTCGAAGGCGGTATCGTTAAGAGAGTTCTATATTCGGCGGGCGGCCGGCCGCCGCTCGGAGCGACGGGTGAGGGCGATCCGGACGCGCCGAGAGGCGGGGTCGACTGCCTCGCCGCCGCATGGCTTTCCGCGACGATGCGCCTACATGCATGAGCATGAGCAGCGTTCCCAAACCAGATCTCGCTCCGGAAGCGGAGATCGTCGAAGAGGACGAAGAGCAGTCGCTGCCGCAGCCAGAAGAGCAAGCAGCCAGGCTTCGCTTTGACGAGGACGAAGGTTCGCTCGCGGCAGGTCGCGCCGCAATCCTCCATTACGCCAAAGTGGCGCCATCGCGGCCTGGGGTCTATCGCATGCTCGACGGTCGCGGCGACGTGCTCTACGTCGGCAAGGCGAAGAACGTAAAAAAGCGCATTGCGGCCTATGCCCGACCGACCGGACTCGACACCCGGATCGAGCGAATGATCGCGTCAACGCGCACGATCGAATTCGTCATCACTCGCACCGAAACCGAAGCGCTGCTGCTTGAGGCCAATCTGATCAAGCGACTGCGGCCGCGCTTCAACGTGGTGCTTCGCGACGACAAATCATTCCCCTACATTTTGATCACGTCAGACCATTGGGCGCCGCAAATTCTCAAGCATCGCGGCGCACGTGCGCGGCCGGGCCATTATTACGGCCCGTTCGCGTCGGTCTGGGCGGTCAATCGCACCATCAACGCGCTGCAGCGCGCGTTTTTGCTGCGCGCATGCAGCGATCCGTTTTTTGAAAGCCGCACGCGACCGTGTCTGCTTTATCAAATCAAGCGCTGTTCGGCTCCATGCACCAAGGAAATCGAATTTCCCGATTATTCGGCGCTGGTGCGTGAGGCGAACGATTTCCTGTCCGGGCGAAGCAAGAAGGTCAAAGACCAACTCGCCGATGAGATGGAAAAAGCCTCCGCCGCGCTCGATTTCGAGCGCGCGGCGATCTACCGCGACCGCCTCGCCGCGCTTTCCGCGATTTAATCGCATCAAGGCGTCAATCCGCGCGGCGTCGAGGAGGCTGACGTGTTCGCTGTCTATCAGCAGGGCGGATTCTCCTGCGTCGAGGTCTTCTTCTTCCGCACCGGCCAAAATTGGGGCAACCGCGCCTACTTTCCTAAAGCGGATCGTTCGCTCTCCGGCGAAGAAGTCTTGTCCGCTTTCCTCGCGCAGTTCTACGACGACAGGCCGCCGCCGCGCCTGATCCTGGTGTCACATGCGATCGCGGACCGGGCGCTGCTGGCAGAGGCTCTGTGCACCAAGGTCGGCCACAAGATCGAGGTCGCGCTGCCGCTGCGCGGCGAGAAGAAGGATCTGGTTGAGCACGCACTCGCCAATGCGCGCGAAGCGCTCGGGCGCAAGCTCGCCGAGACCTCGTCGCAGGAAAAACTATTGCGTCAGCTCGCCGACACGTTCGTTCTGCCGAAAGTGCCGCGGCGTATCGAGGTTTACGACAACAGCCATATCCAAGGCTCGAACGCGGTCGGCGCCATGATCGTCGCCGGACCGGAAGGCTTTCGCAAAAATCAATATCGTAAATTCAATATTCGCTCCGCCGAGCTCACGCCGGGCGACGATTTCGCCATGATGCGGGAAGTATTGACCCGCCGCTTCAAGCGGCTGCTCGCCGAGGCGCCCGATAAAGAACGACAACGAAGCGACCTTGTTGCCTCCCCCCTTGAGGGGGAGGCCGATCCGGCGCAGCCGGATCGGGAGGGGGGTGATCCGTTTCAAACTGCAGTTACCCCGCTCGCTGACCCTCTCCCGACAAGCTTGCACTCGGGCGCGCGCGAGCACGACCCGGGTGGAGGGAGGGAAAACGTTGCGGATGGCGACGAGCGCGACGAGTTCACCTTGGCCGGATCTCCTGCTGATCGACGGCGGGCAGGGGCAACTCACCGCTGCGCGCGAGGTTTTGGCCGGGTTTGGGATCGAGGTTCCGGTCGTGGCCATCGCCAAAGTGCCGGACCGCGATGCCGGCCGGGAAACGTTCTTTGTTCCGGGCCGGGATTCGTTCAAGCTGCCGCCACGCGATCCGGTGCTTTATTTCGTCGAACGCCTGCGCGACGAGGCGCATCGTTTTGCCATAGGCTCGCATCGGGCGCGCCGCAAACGCGATCTCCGCGAAGCCGGTCTGCAGGAAATTGCGGGCATCGGACCGACCCGCAAACGCGCGCTGCTCCTGCATTTCGGCACGCTGAAAGCGATCGAACGAGCCTCGCTGACCGATCTGACGAAGGTCGAAGGCATCAGCGCGGAAACCGCGCGGCGCATCTATGCCTTCTTCCATGACGGGGCGACCTGACCGTGGTCCACAGGCAGTCATCCCCATATACGCACAAGTGAGGCGCCCGGGCCTGTCAGCCGGGCCACCACGGCGCTATGGTGGGCGAGGACATTGGCTATGAATTCGACCACGACCAGCACGCCTCGGCACGCTCCCGGACATGCACCCGGACATGCACCCGGACATGCGCCGGCGCACGGTCCGGCTCATGTTTCGACGCATGCTCCGCCGCAGGGACCGATGCGATCGCGTGCTAGTCCCATGGCGCTGCCGAATATTTTGACTTATGGCCGCATTGTCGCTGTGCCGCTCGTGGTCGGCTGCCTGTTCTGGCAGAACATCCTTCATGGCGGGCTTTGGCTGCGCTGGTTCGCGCTCGCCATCTTTATCGCGGCCGGCGTCTCGGATTTTCTTGACGGCTATTTTGCCCGCATTTGGGGCCAGCAGTCCTCGCTCGGCCGCATGCTCGACCCGATCGCCGACAAGCTCCTGGTGGCTTCATGCCTTTTGATCCTTGGCGCCGAGAAGACCATCCATGGCTGGTCGCTGTTGGCGGCGATCGTTATTCTGTGCCGTGAAATTCTGGTCTCGGGCCTGCGCGAATATCTTGCGGAGCTGCGGGTCAGCGTGCCGGTCACCCGACTGGCCAAATGGAAAACAACGCTGCAACTCATCGCGGTCGGCTTTTTGATCTGCGGCGAAGCTGGCGACGCGATTGTGCCGGTGGTCACCGAGATTGGCATCGTTCTGCTATGGCTGTCTGCTCTGCTGACGCTCTACACCGGCTGGGATTATTTGCAGGCCGGATTGCATCACCTGACGCAGGAGGATGCGTGAAAGTTCGTTATTTCGCCTGGGTGCGTGAGCGCGTCGGCAAGGCCGAAGAAGATATCGATCCACCCGCCGGCATCGCGACCGTCGGCGATTTGGTGACATGGCTCACTCGCCGGGGCGAGGGCTATGCCTATGCATTCGAAAATCCGAACGTCGTGCGCAGCGCGATCGACAAGCGCCACGTGCGCTCCGATGCGCGGATTGCAGGGGCGGGCGAAATCGCATTTTTCCCGCCGATGACCGGCGGTTGAAATGGTCCGCTCATTCCCGCGTAAGCGGGAATCCAGCGGTGGTGCGAACCTGGGACCCCTGCGCGGGGACGAGCGGAATCGGAAAAATGACCATCACTATCCGTCTGCAGCGCGAAGCATTCGACGCCGCCAACGAGATCGCGGCACTAACGCGCAACCGGACCGATATTGGCGCGGTGGTCACATTTACCGGGATCTGCCGCGCCGATGAGAACGGCGAACCGATCGCGGCGCTTAATCTCGAACATTATCCGGACATGGCCGAAGCCGAGATTGGCCGCCATATCGAGGCGGCGCGCCAGCGCTGGCCGCTCCTCGGCGTCACGGTCATCCATCGTTACGGTCGCATCGCGCCCGGCGAGGGCATCGTGCTGGTAGTGACGGCATCGAGCCATCGCGAAGCGGCTTTCGCGGCTGCCGAATTTTTGATGGACTATCTCAAAACCCGCGCGCCGTTCTGGAAGCAGGTCGAGAAGCCAGGCGGCAAAACAAGTGACAAAATCTGGGTCGAAGCCAAGGCGAGCGACGATAGCGCCGCCGAGCGCTGGAAGCCGGCGCCGACAAAGCGCGAAGCGGCGAACTGATCCGTAACTATTCCGCAGCGACGCGGGGCGGCGAGGCGGCGCTCAGCCTGGGATTGAGTTCGCAAGCCTCTTCCCAGCTCAGCACGTTGAGCGATTTGACGAACTTGCCGACGCCGTCGACCTCGGCGCAGAACAGGCCGAGTTCGATGATCTCTTCATCCGAAAAGTGCCTAGCGAGTTCGGCATAGACTTCGTCCTTATCGATGGCGTGCTCGCCTTGTTTGAACAGATCGGCGTAACGCAAAGCCGCTTTCTCGCGCGCGCTAAACTGCGTGCTGCCGGCATAATCGAACAGATCGTTGATCATGCTTTCGGTTAGCCCTTCGGCTTTGGCGACATTGGAGCGAACGGTCGAGCAATAGCCGCATTGATGCGCGACCGAGATTTTGATGCGGCACATTTCCTTGAGCTTGTGCGGCAACGCGCCCTGATACAGGAGTTTGTTCCAATATTCGACCCAGGCGATGCCGAGCTTGCTGCGGGTCATCAGGCTGACGACGCGCGGATCGGGCGCGCCGGTGCGTTTGGCGGATTCGATCAATTCGCGCGTGTGCGGCGTTTGTTCGCTGTCGTCGATGTAGCGCAACCTCGGCATGGGTTCCTCCGTCTATTTGCGCAATCACGCCGCTAGACGTGCGCGATCATGCGCTTGGCCGAAATCGACCGGAGTCCCTTTCGGAATGATTCCGGTCGGATTGACCTTCCTGATCGACCAGTAGTTGATGACGTAGTAGCGCGGCTTCACGGTCGCGGCGATACCGGGCACCAGATAAAGCTCGCGCATGTAGTTCAAAAGGTTGGGATAGTCGGCGATGCGTCGCTTGTTGCATTTGAACAGCGAGAAATAAGCGACGTCGAAACGAACCAACGTCGGGAACAAACGCCAATCGGCTTCGGTAATCTGTCGCCCGACCAGATAACGCTGCCGGCCGAGCCGCGCTTCAAGCTCATCGAGCGTGGCAAACAGTCCGTCATAGGCCGCCTCGTACGCCTCCTGCGTGCGGGCAAAGCCGCAGCGGTAGACGCCGTTATTGACGTTGGCGTAGACGAGCTCGTTGAGCCGGTCGATTTCCTTCCGCAGCGCCGGTGGGTAGAGATCGAAGTTATCTCCGGCAATGCCTTTGAACTCGCTGTTGAGCATACGGATGATTTCGGATGATTCGTTGTTCACCACACGTTTTGTTTTGCGATCCCATAGCGTCGGGACTGTCACCTTGCCGGTGTAATGCGGTTCGCTCGCCGTATAGGCCTCATGCAAGTAGTGGAAGCCGTTCACGGTATCGGGCGTGCAATCAGGAAAAGTGGGACTATTCTCGAACGTCCAGCCCTGCTGCCTGAGGCCGGGAATTGCGTAAGCGACGGTAATGGCGCTTTCGAGCTTCTTGAGCACGCGGTAGATCAAAGTTCGATGCGCCCAGGGACAGCCGTGTGCGACATAAAGGTGATAGCGGCCGGCCTCGGCCTTGAAGCCCGATGAGCCGTCGGCGGTTATTCGCTGCCTGAAGATGCTATCGGCGCGCCGGAAATCGCCAGTGCGACCAGCCTCCTGAGGCAGTTCTTCATCGCGCCAAGCGCCGTCGATCAGAACGCCCATCTTCGTCCTCCTCCCTCATTGCTCGCAGCATTTGTATCGCTCGAGACATTATGTCAATCGTGAGTCTAGGCCGACAGCAATTCGTGAATTGCATGAGAAAACAGTTAGTGGTGAAAGAGTCGGCGCCTCACATAGCGCGTCGCTGTATCGTTGAAAGGAAAGACGTCAATGCCGATCAAAGGCCTGATCTTCGACGCCTACGGCACGCTCTACGACGTGCATTCAGTCCAAGCTAGGACCGAACAGGTTTGTCCCGGCAAGGGCGATCTCATCACCCAAATCTGGCGTCTCAAGCAGCTTGAATATACCTGGCTGCAGACGGCTCTCCAGGGTTACCGCGATTTCGACTTTATAACGGAAGCGTCGCTGGTTTTCGCCTTGCGCGCGGCCGGGGTCGAGCCAAGCGAAAGCATTATCAAGCCGCTCCTCGACAAATATCTCGATCTCGATCCTTTTCCCGAAGCCAAGGAAGCGCTCGGCGCGCTCAAACGCCGTGGCGGCTATCGGCTCGCGATTTTGTCAAACGGCAGCACGGCCATGCTGACCGCTTTGGTCAAGAATTCCGGCCTTGACGCTTTTCTCGATGATACCATCAGCGTTGACGGCGCGCGCAAATTCAAGCCGCATCCGGAATGCTATGCGCTGGTCGAGAAGAAGCTTGGGCTCAAGACCGATGAGGTGCTGTTCGTCTCGTCCAACAGTTTCGATGTCGCCGGCGCGAAACATTTCGGCTTCAAGGTCGCCTGGATCAGGCGCGGCGGGATTGCCGCGCCTGCAGGGCCGATCGGCCCCGCGCAAATGTATCGGCTGTTGCGCGGCAATGCCGAAACCCTCGGCTACGCACAGGATTACACGGTCGCCGCGTTGACCGATTTGATCGGGTTGTTGTGAATGTCGCGCGTTTTGCCGCGTCATTGCGAGCGAAGCGAAGGAATCCAGAAATTCTTAAAAGCTGGATTGCTTCGTCGCTTGCGCTCCTCGCAATGACGAACTCGCATTGCCGCCCTAGGCTGCCGCCGCCTTGCCCTTCGGCTGCACTTCGGCCGTGTAGTCGTTCATCAATTGCTGCGTGATGCGGCCCGGGGTGAACTTCCACTGCGCGATCTCGGCGACGGCGGTCACCTCGGCGGCGGTGCCGGTGATAAAGCACTCGGAGAAGCTGGAAAGCTCCTCGGGCATGATGCGCCGCTCGATCACCTCGATGTTGCGCCGGCGCGCCAGCTGCATTGCGGTGGCGCGGGTGATGCCGGCAAGGAAACAGTCGGCGATCGGGGTATGGATCTTGCCGTCTTTGATAAAGAAAATGTTGGCGCCGGTGCATTCGGCGACGCGGCCCTGCCAATCGAGCATCATTGCGTCGGCATAGCCGCGCTGTTCGGCGCGATGCTTTGAGATCGTGCAGATCATGTAGAGGCCGGCGGCCTTGGCGAGGGCAGGGATGGTTTTCGGATCGGGCCGGCGGTACTCCGCAAGATCGAGCTTTAATCCTTTGAGCCGCTGTTCCGGATCGAAATAGCTCGGCCATTCCCAAGTGGCGATGGCGAGGTGAATTTTGTTGCTCTGCGCGGAGACTCCCAGCGCTTCCGAGCCGCGCCAGGCGATTGGACGCACATAAGCATCCTTCTGATTGTTCTTGTCGAGAACAAGCTGTTTGGCAGCGTCGATCTCGGCGACCGAATACGGAATCTCGAAATCCAGAATGCGCGCCGAATTCTTCAGCCGTTCGCTGTGCTCGGTGCCTCTGAAAATCTTGCCGCCATAGGCGCGCTCGCCCTCGAACACGCAGCTCGCATAATGCAGACCATGCGTGAGCACGCTGATCTTGGATTCCGCTGTCGGGATCAGCTTACCGTCAAACCAGATCAGGTCTGGACGTTGGTCGAAGGGCGCTGCCATGGCAATTGCCTCCCTCGCGTCGCTGTGCCCAAGTGGCGCCGTACTGCGGGCCGCGATGGGGCTTTTGCACCGAAACCGCAGACCGGTTATGGTCTGCGCCGCTTCTTGAGACGGTCATGGCGGGCTTGTGCGGCGCTTGGCCGGCAAGTGCGGCAACAAAAGCTGCGGCACTGCCAAAGCGGCACTGTCCCGGAGCGACCCGGCTTCGAAACGATCTTGCATTGGCAACTTAACAACCGCGCCAAAATATGTCAACATAGCTGACCTAATGGCCAATATCAGCATCATACGAAGCTCACGTTCAGCCGCTGCGCGGTTGGACGCCGCTTTGACGGCGGACGAACTCTACTTCGATCTCATCGAACTGTTGTTTTTTGCCTACCGCGATTTTGTCAGCGATCCGGACGAAGTGCTGGCGAAGCTCGGCTTTGGCCGCGCGCATCACCGCGTCTTGCATTTCGTCAACCGCAATCCCGGTATGAAGGTTGCGGAGCTGCTGGAGGTTTTGAAGATCACGAAGCAGTCGCTCGGCCGCGTGCTCAAGCAGCTGATCGACGAAGGCTATATCGTGCAAAAAGAAGGCGCCAACGACCGTCGCCAGCGGCTGCTCTATGTCAGCGCCGCCGGCGAGGCGCTAGCCTTGAAACTTGCCGGCCTGCAAACCGCGCGCATTGCGCGCGTGATCGCGGAGCTTGGCCCCGGCGCGCGCGATGCGGCGTGCCGCTTCCTCGCCGGCATGATCGATGCCGAAGACCGCGAGCACGTCCTGCGCCTGATCGCACGTTCCGATTCGCTTGCTGACGGCTCGCGGGCGCGGAACGGCGGCCAATGACATTATCAGCCGATTCATCGCAACAAGCGGCAGCAAAGTCTGCGCCGGATCCTGCCGATGATGCGCCGCATATTCTGGTGGTTGATGACGATCGGCGTATCCGCGCGCTGCTGTCGCGTTTTCTTCGTGCCGAGGGTTACCGCGTCTCGACAGCAGACACCGTGCTCGACGCCCGCGCCAAGCTCGAAGGCCTGAGCTTCGACCTGCTCATTCTCGACGTGATGATGCCAGGCGAAAGCGGCTTCGATTTCGCCCGAACGCTCCGGGTTTCCTCCACCGTGCCGATCTTGATGCTGACCGCGCGCGACGAGAAGGAAAGCCGGATTATGGGACTGGAAATCGGCGCCGATGATTATCTTGCCAAACCCTTCGAGCCGCGCGAGCTGTCGCTGCGGGTCGCGAACATTCTCAAGCGGGCACGGCCGCCGCGCGCGCCGGCGCCTGAATCGGTGCGCTTCGGCCAATTCGTGTTCCATCTTGCGCGGGGCGAGCTGCGCCGCGGCGAGGATGTCATCCGGCTCACCGACCGTGAGCGCGATATGCTGCGGATATTGACGGCAAGCCCGGGCGAGACGGTTTCGCGCCAGGCGCTCGCCGGCAATGGCGGGCCCGTCAGCGAGCGCACTGTGGACGTGCAGGTCAACCGGCTTCGGCGCAAGATCGAACGCGATCCCGGCAATCCGCTGATCGTGCAGACGGTGCGCGGCATTGGTTATCGTTTGGTGCCGGCGACTTGAGCGGCGCCTCAATTTTGAGCGGCCCCATAACCTTGAGCGGCTCATGACCAGTCTCGACGATGGCATCGGACGATTGCGCAATGCCGCGGGGCAGCTGATTGCCGCAGCCAGCGCCTTTACCAATGCCGCCGGTGCGTTGACTGCGCCAATCACCGGTCCTTGGGACCGGCTCAATCGCGCGATCAAAGCGGCCATGCCGAAAGGGCTCTATGCCCGTTCGCTCTTGATCATCATCGTGCCGATGGTGGTGCTGCAATCGGTGGTGGCGTTTCTGTTCATGGAGCGGCACTGGAATCTGGTGACGACTTATCTGTCGTCGGCAGTGACCCAGGAAATCGCCACGCTGATCGATGTCTACAAAACTTTTCCACAGGATCCCGATCACGCCCAGTTAAAACGCATTGCCCAGGATCGGCTAGGCCTGGTCGTCGACTTCCTCCCCGGCACGCAATTGCCGCCGCCCGGGCAGAAACCATTCTTCTCGCAGCTCGATGGCGCGCTCTCCGACGAGATCAGAAAACAGATCGGCCTGCCGTTCTGGATCGATACCGTCGGGCGATCGAATATCGTGGAAATCCGGGTCAAGCTGGACGACGCGGTGATGCGCGTGTTCGCGAAGCGCGCCGACGTCTACGACCCGAATTCCTGGATCTTCCTGGTCTGGATGGTCGCGACATCGCTCGTGGTGCTCGCCATCGCGATCGCCTTCCTGCGCAACCAGATTCGCCCGATCGTGCGGCTGGCCGACGCCGCCGAAGCCTTCGGCAAGGGCCGCGAGGCGTTGAACTTCCGTCCGCGCGGCGCGCGCGAGGTCCGGCGCGCCGCCGCCGCGTTCCTGGAAATGAAGAGTCGCATCGAACGCGCCATCGAACAGCGCACCACCATGCTTGCCGGCGTGTCGCACGACCTGCGCACGATCCTCACCCGCTTCAAGCTCGAACTGGCGCTGCTCGGTGACAGCCCGGAAATCGATGCCATCAAAAAAGACGTCGATGAGATGGCGGGCATGCTGGAGGCCTATCTGGCTTTTGCCCGCGGCGATATGGGCGAACAGCCGGGCCCGACCGATATCGCCGCGTTGCTGGAGGAGTTGAAACTCGACAGCGAACGGCACGGCCATCGCGCCAGTGTGAACTTCCACGGCCAGCCCGACGTCACGGTGCGGCCCGCTGCCTTTAAGCGCTGTTTGGCCAATCTCGTTAGCAATGCCTCACGTTTTGCCTCGACCGTGGCGATCTCCGGCCATCGCGACCATCGCTGGCTCACGGTGAGCGTGGACGACGACGGACCGGGCATTCCGGCGCAAATGCGCGAGGATGTGTTCAAGCCGTTCCTGCGGCTCGATGACGCCCGCAACCAGGATGAAGGCGGCACCGGCCTAGGCTTGGCGATCGCTCGCGACATCGCACGCTCGCATGGCGGCGACATCACGCTCGGCGATAGTCCGCTCGGCGGATTGCGGGCGACGGTGCGCGTGCCGGTCTAGCGTCTGCCTCACCATCGCATATTGATGTTTTTGATCTGCGTATAGCTGAGGAGCTCGTCAAAGCATTCCTCTTCGCCGATACCGCTCTGCTTCCAGCCGCCATAGGGTGCGCCGATATAGCGGCCGCTTGAATTGATCGACACATAGCCGGCTTCGACGCGTTCTGCCGTTTCCATTGCCTTGGCGAGATCGTTAGTGACGATCGCGGCGGTGAGCCCGTATTCGACGCCATTCACTTTTTCAAGCATGTCGTCGTAGTCGTTCCAACCCATGACCGACATGACCGGTCCGAAAATCTCTTCGCGGGCGATCCGCATCGCCGGGGTGACCGCATCGAACACGGTCGGCGCGATGAACAAGCCGTTGGCGAGCGACGGATCAGAACGGCTTGCCGCCGCCGGTCAACAGCTTGGCGCCGTCCGCTTTGGCGGACTAGATGAAGCCCAAAACGCGATCGAACTGGCGCTGCGAGACGATCGGGCCGACTTCGTTTTGCTTGAGCCAAGGAGCGACCGACCGGGAGCGCTTCGGCGAGCGGCGACCAGCTCGGCGAACGACTTGTTTGTGCAGCGAGGCGTGAACGAAGACACGCGAGGTCGAGCTGCATGACTGCCCCTGTCGGTTCATGTTCATGCCCTTGATGGCGGCGCCCGCCGCCTTTTTGGGGTCGGCGTCAGGAAAGATCACGATCGGATTCTTGCCGCGGAGCTCGAGGCTGACGCGCTTGAGAGTCGACGCCGCGGCTGCCTGAGGCGATGGCCCGCCCGGTCGGCACCGAGCAGACAAAGCCGAACGCGGCGTACATCGGGATGCCGCACCAAAGCGGCGACCGACCGATACCGTCGCCGGCGATGATGTTGACGACGACCATCAGGAAATATGCCTTCGCACAGCTCGGCAAGGCGCAAGCTCGATAGCGGCGCCTGCTCGGAGCCCTTGATCACGACGGTATTGCCGGCGGCAAGCGGCGCGGCAGCCTTCTCCGCGCAGAAACGAAACGGATGGTTGAACGGATTGATCTTGGCGACCACGCCGAAACGGTTGCCGGCGCGTGAAGTTCAGATGCCGGTCGCTTCGCCGATCTCCTCGATGATGCCGATAATCTCATGGCCGAGAATGCCGGGACATGGATTTGGACGGCGGCCTTGGTAGGAATGAATATCCGAGCGGCAAATAGTCGACATGCTCACCCGCACCAAGACAGCGCCGCGCCTAACCGGGCGGAGTGGAAATTGTTTGAGAACAAAGAGCGTATTCGGCGCCTCGTAAACGGCGGCCGTAGCCATGCGTGGCGGCGCGGTTGTCATATCCGCGACCTAGTCGACGCCGTTCAGCGCGAAATCAAAGATGTCGTAGTTGTGCAGCGGCGCCATTTTTGCGCGCTCGCGATATTGCGCGTTGAGCGGCCGCGACAACAAAAACGGCACCTTCTGCTCGCCGAGCCAGCCATGGGAACGCAGCCGGTGCCCCGCCAATTGCGTGAGATCGTGATCTTGCCGGCGCGCGCGACGACGGTGTGACGATCGCTAAAGACTGCGAAATCTCCCTCACGGTCTATCGGGAGATCGAATAGGTTGCAAACATCGTCTTTGGCTAAAACCAATACGATGCCGGGTAGGGTGCGCGCGAACGCCATCATGGCGGGAACGTTTCCCGGCCTGCGCAGATGCACGCGCACGAAGGAGCGGAGCGCGCCGTGATGGCGCACGAAAGGGTCGGCGATCGGGCAAATGACCCGTAGCGCATCGGTGCCGAACAGCGAATACAATTGATCCTCCAGATAAACGACGCGCGGCGTACCGTCGGCATTCGATTTGTCGGCCATGCCATGATCGGCGGTGATCGCGACCGTCGCGCCAAGATCGATAAGTTTGGCGACGACGTTGTCGACGGCTTGGTGATAAGCGTCGGCCTCGGGCTCGCCGGGCGCGTGCTTGTGTTGCACATAATCCGAGGTCGACAGATACATCAGATCCGGGCGATGCGACGCCATGATCGTTACGCCGGCATCCAAGACGAACAGCGATAAATCGGCCGAATACTGATCGGGCTGCGGCCGGCCGACCAGTTTTTCAACAATGCTGAAATCGAAGCGATGCGAACGGGAAACTAGAAGTCGGCGAGTTTGGGCCGCTTGGTTATGTGCTGGCGCATCAAGTGGAGAAAGCCGAGGCGGTGGCGTTCGGAAACGTACGAAAACAAACCCGTCACCTATTGGGCGAGCGTTGTGACGTATCCGTCGATCGCGGCCTCAAGACAGTCGACGAGATCTCCGCGGGCATTCTTTCGCCTTTTCAGATCCGGCCTCCACTTCCGGTCATTTGGTTCCGGCTTATGGGCTGCGCAAGGCAGGCATCGATCCGGACAAGGACATCAGGGAGATCTATGCCGGCAGCCACACGGCGTCCTTCGAAGCGCTCTTACAATCACAAGGTCGATGACTGCCGAACTAGAACAGCGAGCAGCTAGAATCAGCAACCGAGCGCGGCCATTACAAGGACGGTGATCTGGTATTTCTCTGGAAGTCCGATCCTATCCCGACCGATCCGGTCGCAATCCGCGGTGATCTGCCTGCGCCATTCAACGGCACAGAAACTGTCCACAGCGCTGAGACACCAATATGTGGTCATCGACACGCCAGCCAAGACATGGTCGGTGCCGGTATTACCCAGCTGGTTCCTGAGACGGAAGGCCTATGACGGTATCCGCGATCTCGTGAAAACGCTGAACATCGATTTGGAAAAACTGGGCTGACCCGCGTCGGACGGATTCGATGCTGCGGGTTCGCGGGCTCTCGCTGCGGTATCCGAACGGCAAACTGGCGCTAGAGCGACTTTGATTTGACGGTCGCGGCCGGCGAATTCGTCGTTGTTCTCGGCGGCAACGGCAGCGGCAAGACCACTCTGCTGCGCTGCGTTACGACGCACAGTAAAACCTTCAGCCGGCGAGATCTGGCTCGGACAATATCGATCTAGTGCGCGCTTGAGGGCGAAAAGCTGCGCCGCGCGCGGCTCGCGCTGGCGATGATCTGGCAGCACCCGAGTTTGGTGCGCCGCAGGATGCGTGTTGAAGTAACGTAGACATCAGGAGCGCTCGGCCGCCATTTCACGCTGCGCACGGCGTTCGGCGGTCTGCCGAAGATCGGAACTCGAGGCCGCGCGCGATCGCCTCGCCGAAGTAGGCCTAGCGGAGTTGGCTGACCAGCGGGCTAGCACGCTGTCCGGCGGTCAAGCGCAGCGGGTCGCGATTGCCCGCGCGCTGGCGCAACGGCCCCAGGTGCTGTTGGCCGATGAACCGGTCGCAAGTCTCGACCCGGAAGCGGCCGAGGAAATCATGCGGCTTCTGCAGCGGCTCGCGCGCACCGAGAGCATCGCTGTCGTCTGCGTGCTGCATCAGGTCGAACTTGCCTACGCCTATGCCGATCGTGTCGTCGGCATTCGCGACGGCCGCATGGTTTTCGACCTGCCGCGCAGCCAGGTCTCGCGCGAAGCCGTGCACCGGCTCTATCTTCCAGAAGCGGCATGAGCGTCGATCTTGCACCTCCTCCTCGGGTGCGCGCCTTGGGTGCGCCCGCGTGGCGCCGCGCCTTAGCCAGCGCGATCCGTTGCGTCATTGCCTTGTTGGGCCTTGCCATCGTTGTGCAGGCGTTCATCGTCGTTCAGGCGCGCCCGCAGGACCTCGTTACCGGCATTCATGGCATGGCCGACCTGATCAGGCGCGCCATGCCACCGGACTTCTCGCAACTGCCATCAACGCTCTGGCCGACCTTGCAGACCGTGGATATCGCGCTGTTCGGCACTTTAGTCGGAATTATTATTGCGCTGCCACTTGCGCTTCTCGCCGCCGCCAACATGACGCCTTCGCGTTTTGCCTATTATGCCGCGCGCGCGGTCATTGGGTTCACCCGCGCAGTCCCCGATCTTGTTTGGGCGCTATTGTTTGTGACCGCGGTCGGGCTCGGGCCCTTTCCGGGTGGTTTGGCGCTTGGCGTGCATTCGGTCGGCATGCTCGGCCGGCTGTTCGCGGAGACGATCGAGCAAATGGATATGGCGCCGATCCATGCGCTTGAGCTTACCGGAGCGCGCCGCATCCAGGTGTTCAGCACATGGCTATCCATAGCGCCGAGCAACCTGTCATCGACACGTCGCTGCATGGTCGATTACCGCTATTACTCAGCTGGTACGAGAACATCCGCTCGTCCTTGGTGCTCGGTTTTGTCGGCGCCGGCGGCATCGGCTTCCAATTACTCACCGCCATGAATCTGTTTCAGTACCAAGAGGTCTCGCTGCTGCTCATAATCATATTCGTTATCGTACTTGGCGCGGAGCGTATTTCCGCGGCATTGCGAGAGCGATTGTCTTAGTTGAGGGTGCTTTCCTCGCTGCGGAGCATCTATTCGAAGGTTCTGCACCCTCGCTTGGGCGGCCGACATCTTCTACACTCGTGCGCTCAAATCGCGAGGCACCGCCATGATACACGCGCGCAGAGAATTTCTGCGTCTGACATCGGCCGCCGCGTTCGGCAGCGTCCTTGGCGTGCGACCGCGCCCTTCATTCGCGCTCGATTATCCGACACGGTCGGTGCGGGTAATCGTGCCGTTCGCGCCGGGCGGTCCCACCGATGTTTTCGCAAGGCTTCTGGCGCAGCAGCTCTCCGAGCAAATGAAGACGCAGTTCTTCGTCGAAAATCTTGCCGGAGCCGGTGGCAATATCGGCACCGGACGCGCGGCGGAGGCGACGGCTGACGGTTACACACTCTTGGTCGATGGCGCCAATCTCGTGGTCAATCCCGCGCTCTACGCCCACGTGGCGTACGATCCGATCAAGGACTTCGCGCCGATCACGATCGCCGTGGTTTCGCCGGTGATCCTGACTGTGCATCCGTCGCTGCCGGTGCAGTCGGTGAAGGAATTGGTCGATCTGATCAAAGCCAATCCCGATAAGTACAGCTACGCGTCGCCCGGCGTCGGAACACCGCCGCATCTGGTCGGCGAATTATTCCGCCTGACGCTTCATCTCGACCTCATACACGTGCCGTTTAACGGTGGCGGTCCGGCGATCGCGTCCGCGGTGGCAGGGCATACGCCGGTCTCCTTCGGCGCGATGGCGCCGGCGGTGCCGCTGGTCAAAGCCGGCAACTTGCGCCCGCTCGCAGTCAGCACGAAGGCGCGCTCGCAAGCGCTGCCGGAGGTGCCCACCATGGCCGAGCAGGGTTATCCGGAAATCCAAGGCGAGACGTGGTTCACGCTAGTCGCGCCGGCGCGGACTCCGAAGGACATCGTCGCGCTACTTTATCGCGAGACCAGCAAGGCCGTGGCCGCGCCGGCGATCAAGGAGCGGCTCGCGACACTCGGTTACGAGCCGGTCGGCAGTACGCCGGAGGAATGTGAGGCCCAATTCAAGGAGGAAGCCTCGAAGTGGACCAAGGTCATCCGCGAGGCCGGCATCAAGGGCGAATAAGCGACAGCCTGACAAGTCCGAGCCCTGTAAAGGGGCTTGAATCGTCGACATTGTCTCGCCATCTCGAAACCGGCCAGTTGCAAACCTGCCGGGGATAAACCGTGGCTGAGGCGGAAACAGCCGAGAGCGCGCAATCTGAACGCCGTCCGTTCGAGGCGGACGTCGCCAAGCTTTTGCACCTGATGGTGCACTCGGTCTATTCCGATAAATCGGTATTTTTGCGCGAGCTGATCGCAAACGCCGCCGATGCCTGCGAGCGGCTGCGCTACGAATCGATCGCCACGCCATCGCTCCTCGGCGATGACCCCAAGCCGCGCATTACGGTAGCGCTCGACCACGCCCAGCTCGCCGTTGAAGACAACGGCATCGGCATGAATCGCGACGAGCTGATCGATGCGCTCGGCACGATTGCGCGCTCCGGCACCAAAGCTTTTCTGGACCGCATCGAAGCCGGGAAAGGCGGGGAGGGCCCCGAGGGACAGGCGGTGATCGGTCGGTTCGGCGTCGGCTTTTATTCGGTCTTTATGGTCGCCGAACGCGTCGAGGTCGTTTCGCGCCGCGCCGGCGCCGACGAGGCGTGGCGGTGGTCGTCGGATGGCAAGGGCGATTTTTCGGTGACGCCGGCCGCGGGCGCAGCGGCCCCGCGCCGTGGCACCCGCGTCGTGCTGCATCTTACCGATGAGGCGAAGAATTACACCGAGCGCGCAACCGTCGAGCGATTGATCAAGGAACAGTCCGGACATGTGCCGGTTCCGATTGCAATCGTCGAGAAAGCCGGGGCCGCGCCGGTCGAAGTCACCGACGGCGCGGCGCTATGGGCCAAGCCCAAATCCGAGATCGCGCCTGCGGATTACACCGATTTTTATCGCAGCGTGGCGGGCGCTTTCGACGAACCAGCGTTGGCCGTTCATTTCCGCGCCGAAGGACGGCAGGACTACACCGCGCTGTTATTCGTTCCGAGTTCGCGTCCGTTCGATCTGTTCGATCCCGATCGCACGGGCCGCATCAAGCTCTATGTCAAGCGCGTGTTCATCACCGACGACGCGGACATCCTGCCGCGCTATTTGCGCTTCGTGCGTGGCGTGGTCGACAGCGCGGACCTACCGCTCAACGTGTCACGCGAAAAAATCCAGGAAAGTCCGCTACTGGCTACGATCAAAAAGGGCTTAGCGAGCCGCGTGTTCAGCGAGCTGGAGCGACTCGCTGACAAAGAGCCGCAAGGCTTTGCCAAAATCTGGGACGTGTTCGGCGCGGTGATCAAAGAGGGCCTTTATGAGGACTTCGAACGCCGCGACGCATTGTTAAAGCTCTCCCGCTTCAAGACGACGGCGTCCGATGCCTGGCGCAGCCTGAAGGACTACGTGGCGTCACTGCGGCCTAATCAGACGGCGATCTACTACATTGCCGGCGACGATCTCACGCGGCTTAAATCGTCGCCGCATCTGGAAGGGTTCCGTGCCCGCGGCATTGAGGTGCTGCTGTTGACCGATCCGGTCGACACCTTCTGGGTCGTGCCGAGCGAAGGTTTTGACGGCAAGCCATTCAAATCGGTGACGCAAGGCGCCGCCGACCTCGCGCTTATTTCCCATCTCGATGCCGCACAAACGGCGGCGCCGGCCGTTTCAGAGCCGGTGAAGGACTTCCTCGCTTTCCTCAAATCGACGCTCGGGGAAGCGGTCGCGGATGTGCGCGCCTCGGACCGCCTCACCGCCAGCGCGGTCTGTTTGGTTGCCCCGGACAAAGGACCGGATCGCGCTCTCGAACGGCTCCTCGCCGGCGCCGGCCGTTTAACTTCGGCATCGAAGCCGGTGCTCGAGATCAACCCGCAGCACGAGCTGATCGCGGCGCTTGCCGCGCTTGGCGAGGCCGACCGCGCATTCAAGGAGGATGCCGCGCATCTTCTCTATGATGAAGCGCGCGTGCTTGACGGCGACCGGCCCGCCGATGCGCGATCGTTTTCCGACCGGCTGGCGCGCGCGCTCAAGCGCGGATTGCGTTAGGTCATCCGCGCGCATAGCCGTTCAATAGAATGGCGTCGCTTCGCTCGCCTATGGTGGGCATCCACGTCTTCAATCGCGGCGCGCCAAAGACGTGGATGGCCGGAACAAGTCCGGCCATGACGAGGTCAGGAAGAGCTCGATCGTATTTAGGCTATTCCGCCGGCGTCGTCTGCACGCGCTGCGCGGCGAGTTCGGTCGGGACTTCGCCGCTCACCGCGTTTTCCGCCGCAGGTTCGAGATCGGCTTTGGCGCCGCGCAAGCGGAAATAGATTTGCGATCCGATCAGGATCGCGCACAGCGCGACGAATACCGCGCTGATCGGCCGCTCGACGAAGACAAGGATGTCGCCGCGCGAGATCAGCATGGCACGGCGGAAATTTTCCTCGAAGCGCGGGCCGAGCACGAATCCGAGCAGGATCGGCGCCGGATGGAAGCCGAGCCGCAGCAGGATGTAGCCGAACAAGCCGATGACCGCGACTTCGCCGACCTGGAAGAAGTCATTGTTGGCGGCATAGACGCCGATGCAGACGAAGAACATCGCGCTCGGGTAAAGGAAACGATACGGGATCGCGAGCATCTTCACCCAGATGCCGATCAACGGCACGTTGAGCAGTACCAGCATGATGTTGCCGATCCAGAAGCTCGCGACCAGGCCCCAGAAAATATCCGGATGCTGCGAGATCAGCTGCGGGCCGGGTACGATGCCTTGGATCATCAAGGCGCCGAGCAGCAGCGCCATCACCGCGTCGCCGGGGATGCCCAGGCTCATCGTCGGAATGAAATCGCCCTGCACTGAAGAATGGGTCGCGGCTTCCGGGCAGACCACGCCTTCGATCAGGCCGGTGCCGAATTTCTCCGGATGTTTGGAGATTTTCTTTTCCGTCGCATAGGCGACAAACGAGGCGATCGTCGGTCCGGTCCCGGGAATCAGCGCACAGAGGCTCCCGACAATGGTGCCGCGCCACATCGGGAAGAACGCCCGCTTCATGTCGGCCTTGGTCGGACGCATGTCCTTGATGCCGACATTGGTGTACTTGGTATTGATCGGCGCGACCTGATTGACGCTGTTCATGAACTCGGCGAGGCCGAACAAGCCGAGCGCCAGCGCGATCAGCTCGATGCCGTCGTCGAGCTCGGTCATGCCGAAGGTGTAGCGCTCCGAGCCGGTTTCGAGATCGGTGCCGACTGAGCCGAGGAACAGGCCGACCACGGTCATGGCGACGCCCTTGATCGGCGAACCGCGCGCCAGCGTCGAGCCGGCAAGCAGGCCCAACAGCATCAGCGAACAAACCTCGGCGGGACCGAATTGCAGCGCCGCCTTAACGAGAAGCGGCGACAGGAAGATCATTTCGGTGATCCCCCACGAGGCGCCGACGAAGGAGGCAAACACCGTGAGCCCGAGCGCCACGCCGCCGCGCCCCTGCTTGGTCATTGGAAAGCCGTCGAGGCAGGTCACCGCATGCGGCGGGTGGCATGGAAGGTTCAACAGAATCGAGCAGATCGCGCCGCCATATTGGGCGCCATACATCACGCCGCCCAGCATCAGGATGGCGCCGACCGGCTTCATGCCGAAGGTCAGCGGCAGCAAGATCGAGATCGTGGCGAGCGGCCCCATGCCAGGCAGCACGCCGACCATGTTGCCGACCATCACCCCGATGAAGCAGAAAATTAAGTTGTGAGGTTCAAACGCGACCCCGAAGCCGTACCAGAGGCCGGAAAGCGCTTGTTCAATCACAGTTCGCCCCTCCACGTCAGGATCGGCATCGGAACCTGAAGGAAGTAAGAAAACAGCGCGACGCCGAACACCGTTACGACGGTCGCCAGGATAATCGTGCCTTTCCAGGTCGCGGTTTTATCGCCGAGCGCGGCAAGGAAGACGCAGGCGAAGGTTCCGGGGGCCATGCCGAAATAACGGCCGAAAAAGATAAACGCCACCGGGCTCATGAGAATGCAGAACCAAGCCCACCATTGCGGATGTTCCGGCAACAGACTTTGGTTCCCGCCGTGCTCGTCGGCGCCGTCGGGCGCCAAGCTTGCGGCGGCAATCGCAATCCCGAGCAGGATCAGAAGGATGCCAAGCGCTGTCGGCAAAAAGCCGGGCCCCATATGCATGAGCGTGCCGGCGCGATAGGTCGAGCCCTTCAGCGCAATGCCGAGGCCCAACAAAAGCATCAAGCCGCCCGCGTAAAAATCACGCTTGCCGATCAGCTCGCGGAGGCTGGTGGAAAACCGCAATATTTCCTCCCGGCCGGATTCGGGGCTTGGCCTCAGTTCACCCCGAACGTTCGAAACGAGCAACTACAGTAATTGCAGAGATGTTCCCGAGCGACCCGGTGTCGCGGGAATCTCCCCTGTCCCCTTGCGGCGCGAAGGCCGGCGGAGACCTTCTTTAGCAAGTTCCAGACGATATAGGCCGTTGGAGAACCGTGCAACTCCTCTCCATGAAGGCATTATGACGCGAGTCATGAACTGGCCGAACGCCTTGGCAGGATTTGTTTATTGCCCGCAGGACTGATTTTGCGCGCCGCTTAAGCGTGCGAACAGATCCGGACTGTCGTTTCTGACATTGCCCACCCGCCGATCCACCGCCCAGAACGCCATAGCCTGGTCCGGATAAGGCCGCAGCAGGGTCTTAACCGCGCTCTCGGTCATGGAGTTTTCCCCAAGCCAATCGTCCCAGCCGTCCGGCGGAATGACAACCGGCATACGGTCATGCAGCGGCGCCAGCAGCGCGTTCGCGGTCGTGGTGATGATGGCGAAGGATTTGATCCTCTCGCCTGCCGGCGATCGCCATTCGTCCCATAATCCGGCGAGCGTCATTGGGCCGCGGTTGGCAAGCGCGACCGCGAACGGCTGCTTGTCGGCATCGCGCCACTCGTAATAGCCATCGGCGAGGACAAGACAGCGGCGTCCGGCCTGCCAAGCGCCGCGGAACGCGGCGCGCGTCGTGAGGCTTTCGGCGCGGGCATTGAAGGTCGAATAGCCGATCTTGGGCTCCTTCGCCCAGGATGGGATGAGGCCCCAGCGCATTAAGGTGAGAATGCGTCTGCCGGTCTTGGCGACGACGACGGGGAGCTTTGAAGTCGGTGCCGCGTTCCAGCGCGGCCGGTAGTCGCCGATTTCGTCAAAATCGATTTTCAGGTCGAGTTTGATCTCGGAAACGTCGTCGGGGAGTTTAGCGCGGCCGCACATGATGAGCCTCCTGGCGAACCTTCAATGAAAATCGCGGCTGTGCAGCGGCAGCGGATCGGATTGCGGCCGCGGTGCGCCGGAAAATTTCGGCGCGAATAGATCGCCGTCGCGCAGCCACGGCAATTGCGCGGAAAGATCGATGAAGCTTTCCGCGACCACATGGATGACGAGACCGGCGCGCTGCAGGCGGCCGCGTACCGCAAGAAAACGCGACGTCATCACCGTGCGGCGGTTTTTTGCAAAGACTTTCGGCCAGACGATGATGTTGGCGATGTCGGTTTCATCTTCTAGCGTCATGAACACGACACCCTTGGAGGTTCCCGGGCGCTGGCGCACCAGGACCAGACCGGCGACGGTGACGATAGAATCCTGCGACAAGGCCTCGTCGCGAAGCTGCGCGTTGCGGATTGCGCCGAGCGCGAGAAGTCGCTCGCGGAAGAAGTGAACCGGGTGTTGTTTCAGCGACAGCCCGGTCGTCACATAATCCTCAACGACGTGCTCGCACAGCGGCATCGCTGGCAGCGCGACCTCCGGTTCGGGGAAAAATTCGTCACCGAGATGCGGCGTCAAAAGCGGCAGTGCGTCTTCGGTCTTGGCGTCGCCGCGCAGGCGGCGAATACCGATCGAATCGAGCCGCCGCGCCGCCCATAACGCGGCGCGGCGATCTAACCCGAGCGAACAGAAGGCGTCCGCGTCAGCCAGCCGCTCGATGGTGAAGCGCGAAACGCCGGCGATCGCGGCGAGCCGCTCGATCGAGGAAAAACCGTTGCCGCGCGCCGCGATCAGCTTTTTCAATTCCGGTTCGCTGAGACCGCCAATGAGGCGAAAACCGAGTCGTACGGCATGACCGGTTCCTTCTCCGCTCGCGGACGCGGAAGTCGGCTCCAGCGTACAATCCCAATCGCTGCAATTGACGTCGACGGGACGGACCTCCACACCATGCTGGCGCGCGTCGCGCACCAGCTGCGCCGGCTGATAAAATCCCATTGGCTGACTGTTAAGGATGGCGGCGCAAAACACGTCGGGATAGCGGCATTTGATGAAGGCCGAGGCATAGACCAGAAGCGCAAAACTTGCCGCGTGACTTTCAGGAAAGCCATATTCGCCGAAACCTTCGATCTGGCCGAAGCAATGTTCGGCGAAATCGCGCTCATAGCCGCGCTCGACCATGCCGTTGATGAATTTGTCGCGAAATAGATGAACGTTGCCGGTGTGGCGGAACGTGGCCATGGCGCGGCGCAGCCCATCCGCTTCGTCGGGCGTAAATTTCGCCGCCGTGATCGCGATCTGCATCGCCTGTTCCTGAAACAGCGGCACACCAAGCGTGCGCTTGAGAACGTCTTTCAATTCGTCCGGCGGTCCATGGACGGGAGAAGGGGAGGGATAGTGCTCTTTCTCGATCCCGTCGCGACGCCGCAGATAGGGGTGCACCATGTCGCCTTGGATTGGCCCTGGCCGCACGATCGCGACCTCGATGACGAGGTCGTAAAAACACCGCGGCTTCAATCGCGGCAGCATCGACATCTGCGCGCGGCTTTCGACCTGGAACACGCCGACCGAGTCGGCGCGAGACAGCATTTGGTAGACCGCGGGATCATCCTGCGGCAGCGTGGCGAGCGAATAATCGAGCCCATAATAGATTTTCAAGAAATCGAGTCCGCGCCGCACGCAGCTCAGCATGCCGAGCGCCAGCACATCGACTTTCATCAGCCCGAGCGTATCGATGTCGTCTTTGTCCCACTCGATGAAGGTGCGATCGTCCATGGCGGCGTTGCCGATCGGCACCGTCTCATCGAGCGGCGCGCGCGTGAGCACGAATCCGCCGACATGTTGCGACAGGTGGCGCGGAAAACCGATCAGCGCGACGGCGAGCGCGACGGCCTGCTGGATCGCCGGATTTGACGGATCGAGGCCGGCTTGGCGGATGTGGTCGTCGGGATAACCGTCGCCGTAACCCCATACCGTCTTGGCCAAGGCGGCGGTCACGTCTTCGGTTAGCCCCAAGACTTTGCCGACTTCGCGGATGGCGCGGCGGGAGCGGTAATGCACCACGGTGGCGCAGATCGCCGCGCGGTGGCGGCCGTAGCGCCGGTAAATATATTGAATGACCTCCTCGCGCCGCTCGTGCTCGAAATCGACATCGATATCGGGCGGCTCGCCGCGATTTTCCGAAATGAAGCGGGCGAACAAGAGATTGCTCTTGTCCGGATTGACGGAAGTGATGCCGAGGCAAAAGCAGACCGCGCTATTGGCCGCCGAACCGCGTCCTTGGCACAGAATTTCCTTCTCCTGGGAGCGCGCGAAGGAAACGACATCGTGCACGGTGAGGAAGTAGCGCGCATAATTGAGTTTGCCGATCAGCGCGAGTTCGTCTTCGAGCCGCTTGCTGACATCGCCGGGAATGCCATTGGGATACTTGTCTTTTGGATAGCGGTCTTGCGCGCCCGCCCATGTGAGGTCTTCCAGATGCTGCTGCGCGGTCTTGCCCGTCGGCACCGGCTCATCTGGATACTCGTATTTGAGTTCGCCAAGCGAGAAGCTGCAGGATCGGGCGATGGCGAGACTGCGGGCAATGGCGTCGGGAAAGGTGGCGAACAGCCGCGCCATTTCCGCAGGCGCTTTGAGATGCCGCTCGGCATTGATCGAGAGCCGCAAGCCGGCTGCGGCGGTGGTGCACTTTTCCCGGATGCAGGTGAGTATGTCGAGGAGCGGCCGGCGCTCCGGCGCGTGATAGAACACGTCATTGACCGCGACCAATGGCGCCCCGCATCGGGCGCCAAGCTCGGCCAATAGCCCGAGCCGGCGCGGCTCGTCGCCGCGATGATAATGCACGCCGGCAAGGAAGGTGCGGCCCGGCGCGGCATCGGCCAGGGCGCAGAGGCGGGAAGGGAATGCTCCAAACCCTCCCCTGGAGGGGGAGGATCGGCCGCGAAGCGGCCGGGGTGGGGTGACGAGTGACACCGCCGCATCACCCCCACCCGCCGCGCTACGCGCGTCGACCTCCCTCCTCCAGGGGGAGGTAGTTGTCAGCAGATTCCCCGGCGGCAGCGCGATGAAAATCTGGCCTTCCGCGGCATTGAAAATTTCCTCGAAGGTCAGATGACATTCGCTTTTCTTTGCTTTGAGATTGCCGGCCGTGATCAGACGGCACAACCGGCCATAGGCGGCGCGATCGGTCGGATAGGTCAAGACTTCAAAACCGTCGATCGTCACCAGCCGCGTGCCGACCAACAGTTTTATTTTGCGCTTTTTGGCTTCGTCATAAGCACGCACCACGCCGGCAAAAGAATTGCGGTCGGCGATGCCAATGGCGGTCAGTCCTAGTTCGTCGGCGCGCGCCACCAATTCTTGCGGATGCGAGGCGCCGCGAAGGAAGGAAAAGTTAGTTGTTATAGCAAGCTCGGCATAGGCACTCATTTACATTCTCACGCGAACAAACTCACGCAAACAGGCCGTGCACGAACCAGCGCGGCGTTGCCGTTTCCCGGCCGTAAAGGCCTTCGCGGTAGAGCCAGAAGCGATGACCCTCGCCGTCTTCGACGAGGTAGTAATCGCGGGTGGGAACTCCGCCTCGGGAAGGGTAGGGCGCGCGCCACCATTCATCGGCAATCCGTTCCGGACCTTGCGCGCCGGTGATGTCGTAAGTCACCCCGCGCCAGCGGAAGCGTCGCGGTGGCCCCTCGGGAATGAGCGCGGTGACTTCGGTCGGCTCGGCTTGAGGCAACAGCAATAGCGGACGCGTTTTTTCTTCAATTGGCCAATGCCCTTCCCCTGAAAGAGGAGGGTCGGATCGCGCTAAAAGATTGCTTCGCTTCGCTGGCAATGACGATAAGGCGTCATTGATCTCAGTCAGCGTTTCGGCGCATTCGGGAATGTGGCGCGGAATGGCTTCGAACTGCCGCACACGATCGGGACCGAGTCGTTGTCGCAGTGCGTCGATCAGCGCCGCACCACGTTCGGCATCATCCTGAGGCGGCGAATGCACAGCCGAGACGTTCAATTCGGTCTGCCGCCCCGGCATGGATTCGGCGCGCGTGACGGCAAGGCCGATTGCCTCGAAACCGAAGCCGCCATCGTGCATGGCCGCGAGCGCCTCGAGTTTAAGATCGATCAGCCGCGTTACATGCGGCACGCTGCGTGTCGGCGACGTCAATCCAATATCGATCGTCTCTACCGCCCCATTGACGCCATAGAGGCTCAGCCTCAGCGCGCGTGCTCCGACCTCGTCGCGTACGAGCACGTGCACCAGATGCTGCATGAGACGGCAGGCGCGCGCGAGAATCGCCTGTTGGCTGACGATCGGCTCAAGCAAATAATTCAAGCTGTGATAAACCGGCGGCGCGGTGACCGGGATAAGTGGTTCGTCGCGGCGGCCGAGCGCCTGGTCCAGCCGCCGGAGCAATTCGTCGGCAAAGCGTGCGGCAAATGGCGCCCGTGGCTTGTCCAACAGCGCGCCCACGGATTTGACACCGAGCCGGCGTAACAGCGCGCGGGTTTCGCCCGACAGCCGGAGTGCCTCGATCGGCATTGCCGAAAGCGCCGCAGCTTCGCCGCCCACGGGCAGGATCGATTGCGGTGCCAAATCAAAGTGCGACAAGGCCCAGGCCATGCCTGGCGTATCGGCGATGGCAAGCCGCGCCGGCAATCCGAACCGATCAAGCCGGCCGGCAAGATCGGCAAGCAGGCTTTCCTCGCCGCCGAACAGATGCGCGGCGCCTTTGATGTCGAGAAAAAAACCGTCGGCGCCGTTCTCCTCGATCCATGGCGAGGCGGTCGGCGTGTAGCGCGTCGCCCATAAAGCGAGACGGTGCAGCGCGGCATCATCGGCGGCGCTGTCCGCGACGCGTACTTGCAGGCTATCCGCTTTGGCGCGCGCATCGGCCACCGGATCGCCGACGACAATCCCGGCATCCTCCGCCGCTTCGTTCATGGCGGCGATGCGAAGGCCTCCGGTTGCGGGAACAGCAAGGACGAACGGCCGTTCAGGATCGATTGGCTTGCCGGCGGGGCTGGTCACCTGCGCCGTGAGAAAGCGTTTGATCGGCCAGCGCGGCAACCAGACTGAAACGATGCGCGACATAATCGTACTCCACTACCCATTCACCCGGTCGTCCGTTACGGCAGCGTTCAAGTTGCAGGTGCCAACGCGGCCGCGTGTAACTGCCGAAACGTTCGCGCGCGGCAGCCGTTGTGCCGATCCGCCAGCGCGTCGACGCGGCGCTCGATTCCAGCGTTTGCGCAGGCCGCAGCAGCAACAGCGGCAAACCGGCATCGGTGGCGGCGAGATGCAATTTTTGGCTGGTCTTCAGATCGAGCCTATCGATCATGCCGATGACGGCTTGCGGTGCGCCCGAACGCAGCGCTTCCAGTAATGCCCACAAACTGTCGTGGCGATGCGCCGTCTCCACCAGGGTCACGCGGGTCGGATCAAATCCGAGACCGTTGAGGCCATGTCCAGACAAACGACCGCATTGGCGCGATCCATGGTTCGGCATCACGAAAATGATTTGTTTGTTTCTCGTCGCTGCCGGGAAGTTGGAGCTAAAGCGTGCCAGCACTGCTACGATGAAACCTAAAGCGGCTGGGAGCGCCGCCTGCGTTGCCGGGACGATCTCATGGAGTGCGCCGCAGGTAAGACCGCCGTTTGGCAAGTGGCAATCAAGTGCGGCAAGGTCGAAAGGAAGCTTGGCATGCAAGGTTTGGGGCCACCCTGGATGCCGAGACAGCAAAAGGCGCAATTCGGCTAGGGCGACGGCTCGGCTCTGGACCGAGGGTGAAGACGGAAATGCTGGCGGAACAAGCATTTAACGGCTCTTCTCCGCATCGAAAACGGGTCGATATTCCGGGTATGTTCCTGAACCCGATACTAGAACAAAAAGAGAACAAAGCAAGAGGCAAAAAGTTCGAAAGCGCCGCCATGCAGGCATCTTTCGCAACCTTGGCCGACATTTTATTTCGCGTTACACCGCCGGGCCTCACGTTTGCTTTTCGCGCAGTCGCCGCCGTAGACTGCCGGGCGTGAAAATCCTTCCCGTCAAACTGACATTTGCCGTCGCCGCCGCGCTGTGTCTTGACGCCGGCACCAGCCATGCCGGCATGTATGGCAATTCCCGATGGTGCGCTGTCACCAACCAAGGGAGTGACGCGCTCAATTGGGATTGCGAATATGAAACGATCGAGGACTGCACACCGGCGGTGCTCACCGGCAATCGCGGCTTTTGCGCCATAAATCCTTATTGGCGTGCGGCTCCGGATCAAAACTGACGCTGCAAGCTTTCCCTCAAACCAAACGACACACCCATGCCGGAAGCCGATCACGAAGGCCAACGCTACGCCCCCGACCAGCGCCAGGAAACGCCGGGCTTTTACCTGAAAGGTTCGCATCAACTCGACTGGGGCATGAAAAACCGCCTGGCGCGCGTGTTCGATCCGGCCTCGGGCCGCACGGTGATGCTGGCGGTCGACCACGGTTATTTCCAAGGGCCGACCAGCGGGCTCGAACGCATCGACCTTTCGATCGTGCCGCTCTTGCCGTTCTGTGACGCCTTGTTCTGCACGCGCGGCATCTTGCGGTCGGTGATTCCGGCGCAGTGTCAGAAGCCGATGGTGCTGCGCGCCAGCGGCGGGCCGAGCATTCTGCGCGACGAACTCTCTGACGAGCAGATCGCGATGGATATGGATGACGCGGTGCGATTAAACGCGGCCGGAGTCGGTATCCAGGTTTTCATCGGCGGCGAGCATGAGACGCGGTCGGTGCACAACATGACGAGGCTGGTCGATGCTGGTCTGCGTGCGGGCGTGCCGGTCATGGGCATCACCGCGGTAGGCAAAAACATGGTGCGCGATGCCAAATATTTCCGGCTGGCCTGCCGCATCATCGCCGAGCTCGGCGCGCAATATGTCAAAACCTATTTTGTCGAGGACGGCTTTGAGACGGTGACTGCCTCTTGTCCGGTGCCGATCGTGATGGCCGGCGGCAAAAAGCTTCCCGAGCTCGAGGCGCTGACGATGGCCTACAATGCAGTACAGCAGGGTGCGGCCGGCGTCGACATGGGCCGCAACATCTTCCAGTCGGAAGCGCCGCAAGCGATGATTGCAGCAGTCGCAGCCGTCGTGCACAAAAACATGAAGCCGAAAGAGGCATTTGAGCTGTTCAATACCTTCAAACGGCGCGCCGCGAGCGTCAACGAAGTCGTGCGAATGGCAAATACCGAATAAGCCGTTCGCCCGCGCAGCCATTCGCTTATCGATAAAAGTCTACCGTCAAGATTGCCGGGTCGAGCGGCACGCCCGTTAGGCGAGTTTTCAATGCGGCGTCCGCATCATGACCGACCGGCATGCTCGCGCGTTTCGTCCGGCCCGCTGTCACGTCGCCGACGAGCGCCTGGAATTTGTCTGCGACGCTGTTGGATCTATCATTGTGTCCGAAGACGCCGAACTTGAGTATGTCCGGAAGCGCTTAGGCGGGCAACGGGGACGAGATCAGGTCCGCCTGGACTTGATCGTCCGAAAAGACCCAAAGCCGAATATCAACCAGCCGACGATGCCGGCAGTAATTGCGCCGGCAAGCGTAGCCAGCATCTGCGCGGCCGAGGAGCTGCTGCGCGCCGGCGGCTGATCCTTAGGTGTTGGTGCGGTGACGGGGGTCTCGATTGGTGCCGGCACGATGACGCGCATCTGGCTTGACGCCGGTGCTTCAAACCGCTCGGTCTGCACGAGCGTGCTTGCGGCTGGCGGCGGCTTGTCGACAGCAGCTGACCCAACGTTTTCGCGTTCGTCCGTTGCAGCGATTTTTGCCGGCGGAGCTGTTTTTGCCGTCGAAGTGGTTGAGGCAGGAGCCGTCGGACGCGGCGCCGCGGCAGGAGCTGGCTCGGTCTCTTCGGTTGCGAACTGCAGCACGGTTTCACCCCGCTCATCCGTTGCGGCAGGTTCAGCGCTCGGCCAGGCGATGCGCGAATTTATTTTGTCGGCAAGGCGCGTCGGTCGATGGGCCTTCGAATTCGCGTCCACAATCGGCCGCCGTTTCGTTTCCGGCCGCGCCATTTTTGTTGTTGCTTTGCGTTGGGCGCTGACGTGGCTCGTTTTCGCATGCACCGGCTTGTGGTGCTCATGCGGCGGAGGCAATCCGGCGAGATAGGGTTTGCCGGATTGGTCTGTGGCGGTTGCGCTCTGCGCGGCCGCGGCACCGGCAACAAACCCCGCCATCGCCGCGGTTAGCGTCGCGATGCAAACAAGACGAAAGCTCGACACAATTCCTCCGCTGCTCCCGGATCGCTGCTGTGTTGTGCACGCCGATGACGCGAAATCGCATCAATTTAAACGGGTCCACGTGCATAGGGCACAGTCGCGGTGACCGCATGGTGGCGCAATTGCGGATTTTTTGGTGCAAAGCGCGGACATAAGTCGGCATTAAGGTAAACGTGCCGCGCTCGAGCGCCCGGTTCCAGCTGGCACCCCTTAGCCCAATTCGGTGATCACTTCGGGGAACCGGTGCAGGCGTTCGCCGGGGCCGTTTGGCCCGACCAGATAATTGTCGCAGACCCAGGACAGCACATGGCCGCGGATATAGGTTGGATGCACCACGATATTCATGTGTCTTTCGATGCTCATTGGCTCGTCGTGCCGAATGAGCGGCCGCTCCACCAGGTCATAGCCCTGGCCATGGCAATGCAGGCGTCTTTCTTCCGGCCGGCCGTTCTTGTGCATAAACGCATTGTATTCTTCGAACACGTCTTTGCAGGGCGCGCCCGGCTTTAGTAGCGTCAGATTGAATTTGCGCGCTTCGAGCGCGAAGGCGAATTCGTCCTTAAATTCCGAGGATGCCCTGCCGACCACGCAGGAACGGCCGAGCTCGGTATACATGCCGCCCGGTCCGGAATCTTCGATTAGCAGCGCCACCGTGTCACCCGCTTGAATGACGCGGTTCTGGTAATGGCGCTGGCTGAACTGGACCGGTGTGTCCGGCGGCATCGAGGCGCAAAGATAAATGCCGTTTTCGCTGCCGTGCCGCTGACTGTAACACTGGGCGATTGCCGCGACGTCGCGGTCGCGCATTCCCGGCTCGACTGCGGCGAATGCCGCGCGCATCGCGCCGTCCTGCATGGCGGCGGCGCGCCGGATGAGTTCCTGTTCTTCGGCGCTTTTGATCGCCTTGATCTTGTCAACGAGATCGGATGCTTCGACAAAGCGGGTGTTGGAGAAGCGGCCTTTCTGCAAATGGTCGACCAGCGCAAACGACATTTGCGACGTGCCGACGAGCCCGATGGTGCTTCCCGCGTGGGGCGAGAGCGCCTTTGCCGCGAGCTCGGGATCGTAAGGCGCCGTATAATTGCACGAGACGAAACTTGGCGTCGTCAGCCATTGTTTGACGCCGCGCCGCACCCCATCGCCGTTGACGGCTGGATGCGTGACGCCGCCAAATGGGCCTTGACTCACCAGGGTCATCAGATCGTCACGCGGAAAGACGACCGTAAGCGGATAACCGTTGGTTGCCGGCAGATCGGTAAAATATTTGACGTAACCGCCCATATGATCGTTGTTGTTCTGCATTAACAGCACGTCGATCTGCTCGCGTTCCATGGCGGCACGCACGGCCGCCCAGCGGCGTTGCAGCTCGGCGGTCGAGATCGGCGTCTGCAGGCGTTCGGAAAGTTGCTCCATCGTCATTCCTCTGCACGTTCCGCTCGTCCCCGCGGAAGCGGGGACCCAGCTAGATTCTCGCTTTCGCGGGAATGAGCGGACTATAAATTTTAATGCGCCACGACGTTGATCATGCCGTTGTAGTCATCCTTAAGAAAGCGTTCCATATTTGCCTCGACCGTGGGCAGGGCATGATCGATGTAGACATCGCAGAACCCACCTTGATGCGCGGTGATCATGACGTTGGGCATCGACCAGAATACATGATCGGCCGGCAGCGGCTCCTGGTTGAATACGTCAAGCGCGGCCCCGGCAATGCACCCCTTTGTGAGCGCCTCGATCAGCGCTGGCTCGTCAACAATCCCGCCGCGCGCCAGATTGATGAGATAGCTCGTCGGTTTCATCGCCGCGAATATCCCGGCATCGATGCGGTTTCGTGTGGCGGTTGTGAGCGGCGTTAAAAGGACCAGGAAATCGAAATCGCCAACGACCTGCGCCAGCTCTTCGCACCGATACATGCGGTCGAATCCGGCGAGCTTGCGCGGCGCCGACGTCACGCCAACCACGCGCATGCCGAAGGCATGGCATTTCGGTGCCAAAACTTCGGCGATCTGGCCGACGCCGAATATGCCGACCGTCTTGTCATGCAGAAGCTGCGCCGGAAAGCGGCGCCATTGCCGTTCGTCTTGGGCGCGGATCGCCCGGCGAAGCCCGCGCGCCAACGCCAGCATGGCGGCGAGCGCCGCTTCCGAAACCGGGGCGCCGTGGATACCGCGCATATTGGTGACGATCACGTCCTTGCGTAGGGCCGGCTGGTCGATGAGATTGTCGACACCGGTGCCAAGCGCCTGCACCCATTTCAATCGCGTCGCGGCGGCCAACACTTCGCCAGACAGCATCGGAGCGAAAGTGACGAGGGCATCCGCTTTATCGATGTAAGGACCGACTTTGGAATGATGGTCGACCAGTTCGATCGTGATTTCCGGAAAGCGCTTGCGCAGCCGGTCGCGATATTGATTGCGAATGGGCTCCGGTAAAGTCAAAAGAATAAGGACATTGGCCATGCAGTTTTCCGAAAGCGGCCGCCCGCGACTTGCAAGCGGGTTATAGCGTCCAGCGGAACCAGGCGCCAACTGCGCAAAGGCCGACGTCTTGCGCACAATTTCATCTCGCGCGATGCCGCCGGGTCGGATAAACTCAATCGTGTTGTTGCGGCTGTCCGATCAGGAGCAATCGATGGCAATCGACTTTTCGACCGTGAATTGGCTTTACGTAGCGATAATGGCGGTTTTCGCCTTCGTAGCGTCCTTGCTGGGCGGCCTTATTTCATTTCGCAACCGGATCGGTGGAGCGCTGCTCGCGGCAATTCTGTTCGCCGCGATGTATGTGGTTTGGAATTACTATCCGCATCCGCAAATCCAACTGCCGATCGTCCCGCCCACCGCGTATTCGACTCCATCTGGCGGTTGACCTTTCCGTCCGTCCGATTATCCCTATTCCAGGGCATTGCTGAAAATGGAGCGGACATGAATAAGGTCTATGCGGACGCGCGGTCCGCGTTGGCCGGGTTGCTGAAGGACGGCATGATGATCATGGCCGGCGGCTTCGGCCTGTGCGGCATTCCCGAGACACTAATACTGGCAATCCGCGACTCTGGGGTGAAGAACCTCACCGTCGTCTCCAACAATTGCGGCGTTGACGGCAAAGGGCTCGGCATTCTGCTCGACACCCGCCAGATCAAGAAGATGATCTCCTCCTATGTCGGGGAGAACAAAACTTTCATGCAGCAATATTTGGCTGGCGAACTTGAGATCGAGTTCAACCCGCAGGGCACATTGGCGGAACGCATTCGCGCCGGCGGCGCCGGCATTCCGGCATTCTTCACCCGCACCGGTGTCGGCACCCAGATCGCGGACGGCAAGGAGGTACGCGAGTTCGACGGGCATCGCTACGTCATGGAGCGGGGCTTGGTCGCCGACCTCGCCATCGTGCACGCCTATCGCGGCGATACCGAGGGCAATCTCGTCTACCGAAAGACGGCGCGCAACTTCAATCCGCCGATGGCAACGGCGGCCAAGGTGACGATCGCCGAAATCGAGCAGCTGGTGCAACCCGGCGATATCAATCCCGATCACATCGTCACGCCCGGCATTTATGTGCAACGCATTGTGTATGTGCCGAATGCGGTCAAGCACATCGAGCAGCGGACCGTGAGAAAACGGCAGAGAGCCGACTCGCCCGCCGGCACCGGCGTCGAAGTATAAAGAGGAAACTACAATGGCTTGGACCCGTGAGCAGATGGCGGCGCGCGCCGCCAAGGAGCTGCAAGACGGCTTCTATGTGAACCTTGGCATCGGAATTCCGACGCTGGTGTCGAACTACATTCCTCCCGGCATGAGCGTGCAGCTGCAATCGGAAAATGGGATGCTCGGCACCGGTCCGTTTCCGTTCGAGGGTGAGGAGGATCCCGATCTCATCAATGCCGGCAAGCAGACCGTCACCGAGTTGCCGACCACGAGCTATTTCAATTCGGCGGATTCCTTCGCCATGATTCGCGGCGGTCACATCGACATCGCCATTCTCGGCGCCATGCAGGTCGCCGAAAACGGCGATCTCGCCAACTGGATGATCCCCGGCAAGATGGTCAAGGGCATGGGCGGCGCCATGGATCTGGTTGGCGGGGTGAAAAAAGTCGTCGTGGTGATGGAGCACTCGGCCAAGGATGAATTAAAGCTCAAGCGTCGCTGCACGCTGCCGCTCACCGGCGCGGGCGTGGTCGACATGATCATCACCGATCTCGGCGTATTTACGCTGGACAAGAATGGCGGTGGGCTGACGCTGATCGAGCTCGCGCCGGATGTGACGCTCGACGACATGCGGTCCCAGACCGAGGCGAGCTTCAAGGTCGCGAACACGCTCAAGCAATAGCCGACTAAAAAATCGCCGGTTCACTCTCGGCTGATTGCGACGCCGACACTGCCGGCTTCGATACCGCTGAACTGTACCGTGAACGGCGTCTTGGCGAGTTCAAACTTGACGCTCTTGCGGACGCCGTCGCAGCCGGTCGCACCAGTCGCCGCGATCGATTTGATCCGCTCACCGTCCTGCACGACGTCGATCCAGCCTTCCGATGACAATGTGATCTTATACGTGCCGCTTTGCGTGGGCGCGGGCGCTTCAATAAATCCGGCAAATGAATTGTTCGATTTTGGCACGCGCTCTGGAGCGACCGAAAGCTTCACCTCACTAAACGGCAGCAGCGTCACCGTTGTCGCGAACGGCAGCGGCCATTGGACCCGGCTGCCCGAAGCCAGTTTCGGCAGATCCGAGCCGGCAAGCGTCGCGCGCTCCTTGTCGAGCGGCCACTTGAACTTGTCGCAGCCGACCGGTTCCTGCGCTAACGCTTCCTGCACCAAGGCTTCCTGCACCAAGGCCGTCGCGGCGCTCAGGCACAGAGCAAATAAGACGAGTAGGGGCTTCACGGCGCGGTCCTAATCAACTGCAATCATCACATCGGACGCTTTGACGATTGCGATCGCCGTACCGCCAGCTTTAAGTCCGAGATCCTCGACGGCTTCATTGGTGATTGAAGCCGTGACGATCTGGCCGGGAGCAATTTCAAGGCGCACATGCGCCGTCGTCGCGCCCTTCTTCACGTCAAGGATTTTGCCTTTGAGCTTGTTGCGCGCGCTGAGTTTCATGAGCGATCTCGCAGGATGGCGGCGCGATCACGCCGCATGGCGTGCATTTCAAGTCGTATAACACACAATTTGCTGTCGGAGGTGCCATGCGTGCGCCCGGGTCTGCAATTCTTATCGCACAAATGACAGTGGCTCACTTTACCGCTATTGGTTGATCGTCTTTTGCCGGGAGCGCCGCGGGTAAAACCTACCCCTCGGCGTGCAATCGTTTCCATGAATGACGAGCGCAGCTTGGGCGCCGCGGAAGAAAGCCAGGCGCTCGCCGGCGAGGCCGAGCTTGCGCGCGTTGTGGTGCCCACGACGCGGACGGGGCATCCCGTGGCCGATCCGCAAGCACTGAGTCATCGCGACAAGCGGATTATCGCGATCAGCATGATGCTGCCGGTGTTTCTCGGCTCGGTCGATCAATCGGTGCTGGCGAGCGCACTGCCCACGATCGGCCGCGACCTCGGCGCGGTGCACAATCTGCCGTGGCTGATCACGGCTTTTCTCATCGCCTCGACCGCGCTGACGCCGCTCTACGGCAAATTCGCCGACATCCACGGCCGCCGTGCCGCCATGCTGATTGGAATTTCGGTTTACATGATCGGTTCATTGATCAGCGCGGCCTCGCCCGACATGCTGATGCTGATCGGCGGCCGCGTGGTGCAAGGCTGTGGCGCCGGCGGACTGGTGGTGACCGCAAACATGGTCCTGGGCGACATCGCTACTCCCAAGGAGCGCGGTCGCTATTACACCTATTTCTCCATCGCGTTTATGACCGCGGGCGGCAGCGGGCCGGTGCTCGGCGGATGGATTTCCGAGCACCTGCGCTGGCCGATGATCTTTTTGTGGAGTTTTCCGCTATGCGCGGTTGCGATTGGGATCGCACTCACCGTGCTGCGGCGCCTGCCGCGGCGTGAACGGTCGCACCGGCTCGACATTATAGGCGCCGTTTTGGTGATCGCGGCAAGCTCGTCTTTCATGCTGGCGCTTAATCTGGGTGGAATACGCTATCCGTGGCTGTCGTGGCCGATCATTGCGCTTTTCGTCTGCGCAGTGGTGTTGGGCGCGGGCTTCGTCGTGCGATTGCGCACCGCGATCGAGCCGCTCATCCCAATCGCGATCCTTTCCGACAAAGCCGCGCAGTTGGCCATCGCCGCGCACTCATTCGGCTGGGGCGCGATCATCGCGCTGAATGTCTTTTTGCCGATGTACCTCCAAAGCGCACTGGGCTGGTCGCCGACATCAGCGGGGTTGAGCCTCGTCATCCTGATGGTGACGCTCAATTCGACCGCCGGACTGTCAAGCCAGCTCCTCGGCCGGGTGCGGCGCTACAAGCTTTTGCCGCTGTGTTTCTTGTGTGTCGGAGTCGGTGCCGTTGTCGCGCTGGCGCTCTCGGCCGAGAATATGACGTCGCTTCGTTTCGAAATCATCTTGCTTTTGATCGGCATCGGCTTCGGCCCGACCGCGCCGCTCACCCAAGTCGCGCTGCAGAACACCGTTCCGGTGCACGATCTCGGCGCCGCGCTCGGCAGCATGAATTTCGTCCGCACGCTGGTCGCCACGATCATGATCGCGATATTCGGCGCGATCATACTGGCCAACGCGCCCGTCGGTGCGCACGCCGGGACGTTGAGCCAAAGCTTTCTCGGCGGCGCATCGGTAGCGACCTTCACGACCGTCTTTCTCGCGATCGCCGCCACGCTTTTGGCATCGTTCCTGGCGCTGTTTCTGCTCGAGGAAAAGCCGCTGGCGGATGTGTAAGGCGCGGTCACGGAAGTAGGGTGTACCATTAAGGCGTGGATGGCCGGAACAAGTCCGGCCATGACGAGTCCTCGCAAGAGGACGGGTAAAAAAAGCCATTTCGCGTGCTCTCTTGTCCCCTTTACGCCCAGCCTAATCCCGCGGAGAATACCGGCCGGGGGAACTGTAGTGGCTAACGACACGGTTCTGGAGACGGAAGATCTGACCAAGGATTTTGCCGGCTTTGTCGCGGTGCGCGGGGTCAGTCTGCGCGTCGCGCGCGGCAGCATTCATGCCATGATCGGCCCCAACGGTGCCGGCAAAACCACCTGCTTCAACCTGCTCACCAAATTCCTCACCCCGACGCGCGGCCGTATCCTATTCGACGGGCGCGACATTACCTCGCTCCGTCCGGCCGATGTGGCGCGGCTCGGCATGGTGCGCTCGTTCCAGATTTCCGCGGTGTTCCCGCACCTGACAGTGCTGGAAAACGTTCGCATTGCGTTGCAGCGGCAGCGCGGGGGGTCGTTCGACTTCTGGCGATCCAAGGCTACGCTGCATGCGCTCGACGAACGCGCGCTGGCGCTGATCGCCGACGTCGGACTCGCGGCCTATCCGGATGTGTTGGCCGTCGAATTGCCCTACGGCCAAAAGCGCGCGCTGGAAATCGCAACCACGCTAGCCCTTGATCCGCAGGTCTTGCTGTTGGACGAGCCGACCGCCGGCATGGGCCACGAGGATATCGGCCGCATCAGCGCGCTTATCAAGTCCGTCGCCGCCACGCGCACGGTCTTGCTGGTGGAGCACAATCTTTCCGTCGTCGCCGATCTGTGCGACCGCATCACCGTGCTCGCTCGCGGCCAGGTTTTGGCTGAAGGCGACTATGAGACCGTTTCCGCCGATCCTGCGGTGCGCGAAGCCTATCTCGGGACCGGCCATGCTTGAGAGAAATCCAGCTGCACCATCGCCCATGCTGGCGGTGAAGGATCTGGAGGCCTGGTACGGCGAGTTGCACATTCTTCATGGTGTGACCTTCGAGGTGCGCGCCGGCGAAGTGGTCACGCTGTTGGGGCGCAACGGCGTCGGCAAGACCACGACGATGAAAGCGATCATGGGTATCGTCGAGCAGCGCAAAGGCTCGGTGCGTTTTGAGGGCCGCGAACTGATCGGCCTATCCTCGGATACGATCGCGCGCGCCGGGATTGCCATCTGTCCGGAAGAGCGCGGAATTTTCTCAAGCCTCGACGTGCGCGAAAATCTGTTGCTGCCGCCGCAGGTTCGCCCCGGCGGATTGGATCTCGAACGCATTTTCGCGCTGTTTCCCAATTTGCGCGAACGGCTCAACAGTCAGGGCACCAGATTGTCGGGCGGCGAACAACAGATGCTGGCGATCGGCCGGATCCTGCGCACCGGCGCGCGGCTATTGCTGCTGGACGAGCCGACCGAGGGTCTCGCGCCCGTCGTTATCCAACAAATCGGCCAGACCATCGGCATGTTGAAATCGCAGGGCTTTACCATCCTGCTGGTTGAGCAGAATTTTCAATTCGCCGCCACCGTGGCCGACCGGTATTACATCATGGAACATGGCCGGGTCATCGACCAGTTCTCGACCCCCGAACTAAAGGCGAATATGGAAAAACTGCACGACTATCTCGGAGTTTGATATAGGCTGGGGCAGGGCCGGAAGGCCATTTCCAGGGAGGTTAAGTTATGAGACTGGCAGCAAGTTTGGCTTTCGCGGCTGCCGCTTTGTTCGGCACTGCCGCGCAGGCCCAAGTCAACGTCAAAATCGGCGTGCTCAGCGACATGTCGAGCCTGTACGCCGATATCGGCGGCCCGGGTTCGGTCACCGCGGCCAAGATGGCGGTCCAGGATTTCAACCCAGCCGCGCATGGCATGAAGGTCGAAATCATCAGCGCAGATCATCAGAACAAGCCGGATGTCGGTTCGAACATCGCGCGCCAATGGTTTGACGTCGACCACGTTGACGCCATCGTCGATGTGCCGACATCGAGCGTAGCGCTGGCGGTCAGCGACGTCGCCCGGGAAAAAAATAAAGTGTTCCTCATCTCCGGCGCCGCGAGCTCCGATCTGACCGGCGCCAAATGCACGCCCAATAATGTGCACTGGACTTACGATACGTGGATGCTCGCACACGGCACGGCCGGAGCGCTGGTGAAAACCGGCGGCGATACCTGGTTTTTTCTCACCGCCGATTACGCCTTCGGCCACGCGCTTGAACGTGACGCGACCGCGGTCGTCCTGGCGAATGGCGGCAAAGTGCTCGGCAGCGTGAACCATCCGCTGAACACGCAAGACTTCTCCTCTTACCTGCTGCAGGCGCAGGCGTCGAAAGCGAAGATCATTGGATTAGCCAATGCTGGCGGCGATACCGATAACGCGATCAAGCAGGGTGCCGAGTTCGGCATCACGGCCGGCGGCCAGCAATTCGCCGGTTTGCTGGTCTTCGTCACCGACGTCAATGCGCTGGGATTGAAGACCGCGCAGGGCCTCGTCCTGACCGAGACCTGGTACTGGGACATGAATGACGCCAACCGCGCTTGGACCAAGCGCTGGCAGGCCGAACATCCCGGAAAATTCCCATCGATGGTCCAGGCTGGCGTCTACTCGGCGACCTTGCATTATCTCAAAGCCGTCGCCGCGCAAAAAAGCGCTGCCGATGGCAAAGCTGTCGTCAGCCAGATGAAGGCCTTGCCCACGGACGATCCATTGTTCGGCAAGGGTTACATCCGCGCCGACGGCCGCAAGATCCATCCCGCCTATCTCTTCCAGGTCAAGAAGCCCGAAGAGTCGAAAAATCCGGGCGATGACTACATCCTGCGCGCCACCATCCCGGCGGAAGAGGCCTTCCGCCCGCTGAAGGACGGCGGTTGCCCGATGGTCACGAACTGACGCCTCTTGCCTCTCCCCGCCTCGCGCGGGGGGAGGTTTGTTCAGTTGTTGCCAGGGCGAAATGACATCGGTGAATAGAAGGACGCCGAATTCCGCATCATCCCTCCCCGCATGTGGGGGAGGGGAGGGAGGGAGTCTAACGGTTACCCCCTCCCAGCTCACTTCGTTTGCTGGCCTCCCCCTCAAGGGGGGAGGCCACATGACAACTCCTCAGCGCGATTGAAACCCAAAATCATCATGTGCTCCTGATGTTTGAAGTCTTCGGTGTCCCGTCGCAGGCGCTGTTCGGGCAGCTTTTGCTGGGCCTGATCAACGGCTCTTTCTATGCGCTTTTGAGCCTCGGCCTTGCCGTCATTTTTGGCATGCTCAATATCATCAATTTCACGCATGGCGCGCAGTACATGATGGGAGCGTTCGCCGCGTTCCTGCTGCTGCGCCATGTCGGCATTGGCTATTGGCCGGCGCTTATCGTTGTTCCGGTTATTGTCGGCGCGACCGGCGTCGTCATCGAGCGTCTGTTCCTCAAACGCATCCAGAAACTCGATCATCTCTACGGCCTCATTCTCACCTTCGGCCTGGCGCTGATCATCGAAGGCCTGTTTCGCAACTATTACGGCTCGTCCGGCCAACCCTACGGCGTGCCGGAATCGCTGCAAGGCGGCCGCAACCTCGGCTTCATGTTTCTTCCCAATTACCGCGCCTGGGTGATCGCTTTTTCCCTTGTCGTCTGTCTCGGCACCTGGTTTGCCATCGAGCGCACGCGGCTGGGCTCATATTTGCGCGCCGCGACCGAAAATCCGACGCTGGTGCGCGCCTTCGGCATCAATGTGCCGCGCATGGTGACGCTCACCTATGGCTTCGGTGTCGGACTTGCGGGGCTCGCCGGCGTGATGGCGGCGCCGATCTATAATGTCTCGCCACAGATGGGCTCCGACATCATCATCGTGGTGTTCGCGGTGGTGGTCATCGGCGGCATGGGCTCGATCATGGGGGCGATCATCACCGGCTTTACGCTCGGCATCGTCGAGGGCTTGACCAAAGTGTTCTTTCCCGAGGCTTCGAACACCGTGATCTTCATGATTATGATTGTCGTGCTGCTCATTCGCCCCGCGGGCCTGTTCGGACGGACCGCCTGATGACAACGCTGGTCAATACCATGACAGCGAAGGTGCGGCGCGAAACTGAACGGAGCCTTGCGATTGCTGCCGCGACGCTGGTCATTTTCCTCGTCGTCGGGCCGTTTATCCTTTATCCGGTCTTTATAATGAATGCGCTGTGCTTCGCGCTGTTCGCCTGCGCCTTCAATCTCTTGCTCGGCTATGTCGGTTTGCTCTCGTTCGGCCACGCCTTGTATTTCGGCTGGGCCGGTTACCTCGCCGCCCATGCGGCCAAAGTCTGGGGACTGCAGCCGGAATTGGCGCTGCTCGTCGGCACCGCGACCGGAATGGTGCTGGGGCTGATCGCAGGTATCGTCGCCATCCGCCGCCAGGGCATCTACTTCGCCATGATCACGCTAGCGCTGGCGCAGATGATGTATCTGGTCGCGCTGCGCGCTCCAATGACCGGCGGCGAGGACGGCATTCAAGCTGTGCCGCGCGGCCGCTTGTTCGGAACATTTGATCTTAGCAATGAAATGACGATGTACGCATTTGTCGTTGTCGTCGTGCTCGCGGCGTTTTTCCTGATCTATCGGATCATCAATTCGCCGTTCGGCGAGGTGCTCAAGGCGATCCGCGAAAACGAACAGCGCGCCATTTCGCTTGGCTACAAGACCGATAACTACAAGCTGGTGGCGTTCATGCTCTCGGCGACATTGACCGGCCTTGCCGGTTCAGTGAAAGCCCTGGTGTTCCAGCTCGCCTCGTTGACTGACGTACATTGGACCATGTCGGGCGAAGTCGTATTGATGACACTGGTGGGCGGGCTCGGCACGATCTTCGGCCCGATCGTCGGCGCGTTTTTGATCGTTGCCATGGAAAACTATTTGGCGCCGTTCGGTCAATGGGTGCTGGTCATTCAGGGCGCGGTATTCGTCATCTGCGTGCTGGCGTTCCGGCGCGGCATTGTCGGCGAGCTGGCGGCGCGCTTGCGGGTGCGGTTGTAAATCGGAAATTGCGCAGGAGGAGACCATGGGTGCGGAAGCGCGCTTGAAGGAGCTTGGTATTGTGCTGCCGGAGCTTGGCAAACCAGTCGCCAATTATCTGCCTTACCGGCTCGCCGGAAACATTCTCTACCTCGCCGGTCAGGGTCCCCGCGATGCCAACGGCAAGCAGCTCACCGGCAAGCTTGGCGTCGATATCGGCGTCGAGGAAGGCTATCGGCGCGCGCGGCTGGTCGGACTGGGCTTGCTTGCCGCCATGCGCGATGCGCTCGGCTCGCTCGACCGCGTCGATTTCGTCGTCAAGCTCCTTGGCATGGTCAATGCCGCCCCGGACTTCAACGATTCGCCGAAGGTCATCAATGGCTGCTCCGATCTGTTCGTGGAGGTCTTCGGCGATGCTGGCCGTCACGCCCGCTCGGCCGTCGGCAATGTCATGCTGCCCAATCAAATTTCGGTCGAGATCGAGGGGATCGTCGCGGTCAAATCGTGACCTGAATCATATTTATTTAATCGTCATGCCCGCGCTTGTCGCGGGCATCCACGTCCTAATAGTCGGAACAAGTCCGGCCATGACGGAGCCCAATTAATCCGGTCGTTTCATCCCGACAATCGAATCAATTTGCCCGCTGTTATCAACAAACAAAAAGTCAACAAATAGTGGGCTTGTCGCCGCATTCATTTTTGTTGC
Organism: uncultured Alphaproteobacteria bacterium; assembly: GCA_963816295.1. Lineage (GTDB taxonomy): Bacteria > Pseudomonadota > Alphaproteobacteria > Rhizobiales > Xanthobacteraceae > BOG-931. Next base: position 201,194 of record CAWFJS010000013.1, read on the forward strand.
TCGAAATCAGCGACGCACGCTGATTATCGAGAAGCGCCAATTCAACGGCGGTTTGGCTTCTTCCATGTCGGAACGGCAACCAAGTCCGTACGACAGTATCGCCCGCAGCTGGCTCGCTTTGGTCGAGCGTCGGCAACAGAACTTCATCGAACTTTGCAATACCGGACGCTGGCGGCACTACTATACGCATGCGCAATTCCTCGATGAGATGCGCAAAGTGCTGCATCTTCGCAACCAATGGGCGCGGCTTGCCGGCTTGCCGGTCAGCGAGCAAATAGACTTCCAACAAATAGATTTTCAACAAATAGACTTGCAACAAAAACTCAAATAAAGCGATCGACACGCGCAAAATGCCGGCGCACGAGAGGTAAAGCCGTTGTCGCACAGCGCGCTTGGGCAGCGTCGGCGGCCCGCGTCGGGGATTTTGGCCGCCGTGGCGGGGCGTTTCTGACACGCTGGACTTAAAGGCACTAAGCCCTTATCCAAGGGCCCTGTTCAAAAACATGACGTCCGCAAGAGCGCCATTGCGCGCTTGAATGTCCCACCCTTAAGCCCATTTCCTCCAACCATGTGACGACCATGCCGAGCGCGCTGTTCTCGCCGATCAAGCTTGCCGACCTGACGCTTTCGAACCGAATCGTCGTGTCGCCGATGTGCCAGTACAGCGCCAATGACGGCGTCGCCAATGACTGGCACCTGACGCATCTCGGCATGCTGGCCAATTCCGGCGCCGGCTTGCTGGTGGTCGAAGCCACCCATGTCGAACGCCACGGCCGCATCACCCACGGCTGCCTCGGGCTTTATTCGGACGCCTGCGAAGATGCGCTTGCTCATATCGTCGCGCATTGCCGGCGGGTCGGAACGGCGAAGCTCGGGATTCAGCTGGCGCATGCCGGACGCAAAGCTTCCGCGCAGCGGCCGTGGGAAGGCGCCAAGGCGCTGTCGGCGAACGAAGATCCTTGGCCGACCATCGCGCCCTCGGCGGTGCCGTTCGGTCCGGGCTGGCACACCCCGCGCGCCATGAACGAAGAAGATATGGCGCGGGTACGCGCCGATTTTGCCGATGCCGCCAGGCGCGCGGTGCGGCTCGGCTTCGACGCCGTCGAGCTGCATTTCGCGCACGGTTATTTGCTGCACAGTTTCGTCTCGCCGCTGTCCAATAAACGCAACGATGAGTTCGGCGGCTCGTTCGAAGGCCGCATGCGGTTTCCGCTCGACGTGGTGCGCGACACCCGCGCGGTCGTGCCACGCGGTATTCCGCTTGGCGCGCGCATCACCGGCACTGATTGGGTCGAGGGCGGGCTCACGGCGGACGATGCGGTCAAAATGGCGAAGGCGCTCAAAGCCGCCGGCATCGACTACGTGGATATTTCCTCGGCCAACATCACGCCGGAAAGCCGCTGGCCGAACGATCCCGGATTTAACGTTCCGATCGCCGAGCGCGTGCGGCGGGAATGCGGGTTGCCCGTTCGCGTCGTCGGCATGATCGTCACTGCCAAGCAGGCCGAAGCCATCGTCGCCGAGGGCAAGGCCGATATGATCGCGATGGCGCGCGCTTTCCTCGACGATCCGCATTGGGCTTGGCACGCCGCGCAGACACTTGGCGCGGAAGTCGCGCGCCCGCCGCAATATGCGCGCGTCCGGCCGGCTTTATGGCCCGGCGCTGCTCCGCGCGGGTGACGGCGGGATCCGGCTGTAGGCGAGCGCAAGCCGGGCCGGCTCGGCGCCGAGATAATAAGCGAGCCGCAGCCGCCACATCAGCACGATGGTGTGCCACAGACCGTGATAATCCCAGCGCCGGCCCGAGGTCACGGCCGGTGCGGCGATGCACAGCGGCCGGCACAGCCGCTTGAGCTTTCGCGACAGCGCGATGTCTTCCATCAGCGGCAGATCGGGAAAGCCGCCGACCGACCAAAACGCCTTACGAGTGACAAAAATCGCTTGATCGCCGGTGGCGATGCCGGTGAGCCGCGAGCGCCAATTGATCATTCGGGCGACGAGCGCGAGCAGCGGATGCCGGCCGGCGATGCGCAGGTCGAAGCGGCCCCAACAGCAACGATAAACCCGATCCGACGATTGGCACGCGAGCACGGTGGTGATGATCTGGTCGGTGCGGTCTGGCAGCGTCGTATCGACATGAAGGAAGATAAACACATCGCCCGTTCCGAGCGCGGCCCCGGCATTCAGCGCCGCGCCACGGTTGTGCCGACCTGCGATCACGCGATCGGCGAAGGGGCGCGCCAGTGCCGCGGTTCCGTCGCTGCTGCCGCCATCGACGACGATCACTTCGGCACCGCGGGCCCGCAGCGGCGCGAGCGCCTGCAACGCGGCGGCGATGATCGCCGCCTCGTCGAGTACAGGAATGACGATCGTAAGCCGCCCCATATCGCAAAGCATGTGGGCAACATTGCCGGCAAAGCCGCAGTCGGGCAACCTCACTCGAACAGGTGAAACGTTCTGCATGGAAAATCCTGTTCTGGTCGAAATGACACGCGGACCGCTGGTCGAGAGCCGGCACCGCGGCGCCGTTGCCGTGTCCGATGCCGAAGGCCAGACCATTTTCGCTCTCGGCGACGTGACGGCGCCGGTATTTCCGCGTTCCGCCGTGAAGGCGCTACAGGCTCTGCCGCTGATCGAGCAAGGCGCGGCCGACCGCTTCGGCTTGAGCGACGAGGAACTGGCGCTCGCTTGCGCCTCGCATAGCGGCGAAGCCGCGCACGTCGCCGGCGTCGAACACATGCTGACGAAAGCCGGGTTTGCGCCTTCCGACCTGCGCTGCGGTGCCCATTGGCCGATTGCGCAGGCCGCGGCCGCCGCGGTGGCGCGATCCGGCGCGCCGTTGCCGCTGCACAACAATTGTTCCGGTAAGCATGCCGGCTTTTTATGCGTCGCCGGCGCGATCGGCGTCGATCATGCGGATTACTGGCGGCCGGAGCATCCGGTGCAGCGGTTGGTTCGAAGCGTGCTTGAGGATTTTACCGGCACCGCATTGGGTGAGGCGTGCTGCGCCATCGACGGCTGCTCGGTGCCGACCTGGGCGGTGCCGCTACACAATCTCGCGCACGGCTTTGCCAAATTCGGCACTGGTCGCGGTATATCGGCCGAACGCGCGCGGGCGGCTGCGCGGCTTCGTCACGCTTGCGCCAAGGCGCCGTGGTATGTCGCCGGCACCGGCCGCTTCTGCACCGACATCATGCAGCTGTTCGGCGAACGGATGTTCGTGAAGACGGGCGCGGAAGGCGTCTATTGCGCCGCGCTGCCACAGCAAGGACTCGGTATTGCTGTCAAATGCGATGACGGCGCGAGCCGCGCCGCGCAAGCGATCATGGCAGCCGTTATCGCGCGATTTTTGCCGCTCGCCGCGAGCGAGCGCCCGGCGCTGACGCGTTTCGTCGAGCCGGTTCTGCGCAACTGGAATGGTTTCGACGTTGGGCAGATCCGGATATCGGACGCGCTGCGATAGGCGATGGATTCAAACGCCGGCTGGCCGCGATCAATGCGATCAGCAGATTTTCACCGGCGGCGACAAGCCGCGAAAGCGCCGGCGCGCTGCGCAGTCGGCTTGCCCGCCGCGACGTCGCGCTGACCGAAGGGATATGCACGAATTGCACCAGCGGCCGACCGCCGCGCGCGGACTGCAACGCGCGCCAATAGGCGTAATTGCAAAGATATGCCCCGGCATCGCGCGACAAACGGGCGGGCAGCGCGGTTCGCTGCAGCGCGTTGAGGAGGCGCGGGAAGGGCGCGCTTCCCGTCAATGCGCTTTGACCCGATTCGATGACTGCACGGTCCGGACGCCAACCGCTGACATCGGAGAACAAGATCGAGCGCGCATTGCGCGCCCGCGTCTCGACGCAAATCTCTCGCCGGCGGCCGGCAAGGCCGAAGATCAGCAGCACGTCCGGCCTCCGCGCCAAAAGTTTGGGCAGATCGCGGTCCACCGCATTGTAAGCCGTCGCAAAAACGTGGCTTGTGATTTCAACTCCGGCGAGCGCCGGGCGGCGCCGGCGCGCCAGCGCAGTTGCCAAATGGCCGCTCGGGTTTGACGGCGCGCCGGGGAACGGACCGAAACCTGCGATTACGACGCGCATGTTGTTTTGCGCATGATCTATTCCGACCTGGCTTCGCCCGCCGAAGCGTGACACGACGACACTAGCGGCTGGTATGGCTTCGCGCAGGCGGGAAGCCGGAATCCACTTTTCGGGATCATGCACGCGCCAGCATCGCCGCGATCTTCTCCACCGCGGCGGACGGCGCCAGCCGGCCGGCGGCGACGTCCGCCTCAATTCGCGGCAAAGCGGATTTCAAAGCACGATCGGAGCGCAACGGTTCGAACAGCCGCTCTTCCAACATCGTCCACATCCATTTCACCTGCTGCTCGCCGCGCCGCGCCTTAAGTTCGCCGGACGCGGTGAGCCGCGCCCGATGGTCGAGAATATGCGACCAGAGGGCTTCGATGCCTTCCCCGGTGAGCGCCGAACAGGTGGTGACCGGCGGCGACCAGTTCGGCGAGCGCGGCGACAAAATGTGCATCGCTGCAGAAAATTGCGAGGCGGCAAGTCTGGCGCGCGCGATATTGTCGCCGTCAGCCTTGGTGACGGCGATCATATCGGCAAGTTCGACGACGCCTTTTTTCAGCGCCTGCAGCTCGTCGCCGGCGCCGGGCAGCGCCAGCACGAGAAAAAAATCGGTCATGTCGGCGACGGCGATTTCGGATTGGCCGACGCCCATGGTCTCGACCAGCACGACGTCGTAATCGGCAGCTTCGCATAACAGCATGGTCTCGCGCGTCTTGGCGGCCACGCCGCCGAGCGTGCCGGAGGACGGCGAGGGGCGAATAAAGGCGTTCGGGTCATTGGCCAGTCGCGCCATGCGCGTCTTGTCGGCGAGGATCGATCCGCCGGTGCGGCGCGAGGATGGGTCGACCGCGAGAACGGCAACTTTGCGCGCTTGTGCCGTCAGTGTGCTGCCGAGAGCGTCGATCAGCGTCGATTTGCCGACGCCGGGCGCGCCGGTAATCCCGACCCGGACAGCCTGGCCGGTGTGCGGCAACAGCGCCTGCATCAGCGCGGCGGCGGAACGGCGATGGTCGGCGCGCTTGCTCTCGATCAAGGTGATGGCGCGCGACAATACGATGCGATCGCCGGCGCGCAGCTCGCGCGCGAGGCGCTCGACGTCAGGCGAAGGCGTTAGCGTGCGGTCTGCAGGCGTCACCACTTTTCCTCATCGCTTTTTGGCCGCTCGCCGCCAAAGATCGCCGCGCCCTGCGGCGACAAATATTGCCGAAACGCAGTCCATGGTACAAAGACTGTATAAGGTCCCTCCACATAGGGGCCGACGCCATAAGGCGAATAATGAAACGTCAAACCGGCGCTCTTGCCGGTTTCGGTGGAGGGCGCAAGCGTGACCGGACCGATCTCAAGAAGCGCCGGCTTGATGCCGTCCTTGATGAAGCTGTCGTGCTCTATCTCCTGTTCCAGTGTCATGTCTTCCGCGGCGGGCGTGTCGTCGTCGTAACCATTGATGCCTTTCGCAAGCTTGGCGGCGGCGACCGCGAGCTTGGCGGCTTGCGCCAGTGCGCTCATGGTCGTGCCATTGTCGGCGGTTTCGGTAAAGAGCGCGCGAATATTGGTGCGTTTTCGCGCCCCATTGTCCCATAGAATCGTATCAGCATGCTGGTTCGGATGTGCGCCGCCGTCGAACCAATCGTCGCTACGCACGACGCTGACGTAGCGGCCTACGACCGAACGCAAAACATAATCGCGGTCGTAAAACCATTGCAGGTCGCGGAACGCTTTGCGGTTGTCGCGCCATTCGGCCGCGGCATCGCCATTTGTTTTGTTGACCCATGCTTTGCCCTCGGCCAAGCAGCTGGCAAAAAGTTCGGGGAAGTTTCCAAGCTCTAAATCAACGGTCAGGGAAATCTTGACGTATTTGGTCTCGATCGGGATTTGCGGTTTATTCGGCTCGCTGTTCGACGCGAGTGCCTGCGTACATGGACCGTACGAAGCGGTTAGCAGCGCCGCGCTGAAAAGAATCATTCTGGCGGCGCCAAAGCGGACCATCGGATTGCTGCCGGTGGGCTTGATGCCGGGGGAGGGGATCAAGGCAAGATCGCGAAAGCGCGCGCGGGAAAGCCGAGGCCGTTTTTCACCTTCGGCCAGGTCACGACAATGAGCGCGCCGGTCGCCGGCACCTTATCCAGATTAGCCATGACCTCGATCTGATAATGCCCGTGTTGGAGAATGTAGGTCTCCGAATCCATCTTGTCGGTCGTGTCGGTGTCCATCAATTCATGACCGGTCGCGGTGACGCCGCGCTGCTCGTAGAGATATTTGATCGTGGCGAAATCCCAGGCCGGAAACGGGCTGCGCTTGAAACGCTCCGGATTGGAATCCCAGTCCTTGTACATATCAGTGCGCAGCGCGGCAAAGGCGCCGGCCGGCACGCGGCCGTGTCGGCGTTCCCAGTCTTTGAGATCCTCGACCGAAAAGGCATGATTGGGATCTTTGGCGAGATACGGTGTGTCGTCGAGGACGACCAGCCGCAAGATCATTTGCTTGAGCGCAATCTGGTCCATAGCGATGCCGTTCTCGGCGAAATGCGCCGGCGGATCGACATGGGTGCCGTATTGCCCGACCATCTCGTAATACGTGGCACGGAATCCGTCCTTGGCGATGGTGTAGGGCTCGTGCGTTTTGGGATCGGCCGCGGCCGAGAATTTGGCCTGACCGAAGCCGGACCAGACCGGCGTCTGCGGTCCGAAGGCGTGGGTGAGGTCGACGAATTTTTTCCCGGCAATGATGCGGTATGCCTGCTCGATCTCGGATTCCCTGGCGGATGCCGCGGCGGCCCCCGCTACGACGCTAACGGCGAGCAGCACCGCCGCCACGCGGGGATGAACAACAATCATTGCAGTCCTCCATTTTCCGCATCACTCGCCTTCAGCCTAGCGTGGTCGGGTGGTCGACGGAACTTGGCCATCGAGGCAACAGTTGAGATATTGCTGGAATTCGAATTGCGGCAAAGCGGTATTCAATTCGATTGGCCCATGAATGTCAGGCAGCATTACGGGCACAATGCCAGGGACGCAAAATGAAGCTCAACGTTAACGGTCGTCAGCACGACATCGAGTCCGATCCGCGCACGCCGCTCCTTTACGTGCTGCGCGACGAGCTCAATCTCAATGCCGCGAAATTCGGCTGCGGGCTCGGCCAATGCGGCGCCTGCACGGTGCTGGTTGACGGCGAAGCCGTGTTCTCGTGCCTCACCCCTGTTTCTCTCCTCGCCGACAAAGAAATCACGACGCTCGAGGGACTCGGCACGCTCGCGACACCGGCGCCGATCCAGCGCGCCTTCATCGAAGCGCAAGCCGCGCAATGCGGCTATTGCATTCCCGGCATGATGATGCGCGCGCAGGCGCTGTTGCAGAAACAGCCGCACGCCGGCGATGCCGAGATCCGCGCTTGGCTCGAGCCTAATCTTTGCCGCTGCGGCACGCATATGCGCATCCTGCGGGCCGTTCACCGCGCCCGCGCCGGGGATCGGACATGAGCGGCGAAACGGTCATCGTCTCGCGCCGTACGGTTCTCGCTGGATCGGGCGCGCTGATCTTAAGTTTCTCGTCGCTCGGCCGGCTCCGCGCGCAGCATGCCGGTGAGCCGCAAGTCGGCTCCGCATCAGCTTCGATGCAATTCCGCGGCAGCTTGGAAAAGGCGCCATTCCTCAATTCGTGGATTCGCGTCGACGCCGACGGCGCGATTACCGTCTTCACCGGCAAGGCCGAGCTTGGTCAGGGCATCAAGACCGCGCTGTTGCAAATCGCCGCCGAGAAGCTGGACACAGGCCTTGATCAGCTTGTGATCGTTACCGCGGACACGGCGCGCACGCCTGACGAAGGATACACCGCCGGCAGCCATTCTGTGCAGGACAGCGGCACCGCCATCATGTATGCCGCGGCGCAGGTGCGGCAGCTTTTGATCGCCGAAGCCGCGACGCGCGCCGGCGTGCCGGCCGATCACCTGCGCACCGAGAACGCCGCGGTGATCGCACCCGATGGGCGGCGTTTCGCCTATCGCGATCTTGTGGCCGATCAAATGCTGCATGTGGAGGCGGCGCCGGAATCGTCTTTGCATCCGCACCAGTTCAAAATCATGCAGCAGCCGATTCCTCGGATCGACATTCCGGCGAAAGTCACCGGAGGGGAAGCCTATGTGCAGGACATGCGGCCAGCTGGCATGGTGCACGGCAGGGTGGTCCGGCCGCCAAGTTACGGGGCCAAACTTCTCAGCATCGATAGCCGCAGCGTCGAGACCATGCCTGGCGTGATGAAAGTAGTGCGCGACGGCAGCTTTCTCGGCGTCGTCGCCGCGCGCGAATTTCAGGCCATCGAAGCGATGCGTGCGCTGGCGGCGTCGGCGCGCTGGGAGGAGACGGCGCAATTGCCGAACGCCGGCGCCTTGCCGGATTTCCTGATGGCGCAGCTGTCGCGGGACATCACCGTGCTCGACGCGCGACAGCCAGGCTCCGCGGCGAAAACGCTCTCCGCCACCTATACGCGGCCTTATATCGCGCATGGCTCGATTGGGCCCTCCTGCGCGATCGGGCACTATGAAGGCGACGCCCTGACCGTGTGGACTCATAGCCAGGGTGTTTATCCGCTGCGCAATGCGATCGCGGAAATGCTCGGCATGGCCAAGGACAAAGTGCGCTGCATCCATGCCGAGGGCGCCGGCTGTTACGGTCATAACGGCGCCGACGATGCGGCAGCCGACGCCGCCGTGCTGGCGCGGGCCGTACCCGGACGACCGGTGCGGCTGCAATGGATGCGCGAACAAGAGCACGCCGGCGAGCCTTATGGCCCGGCCATGGTCGCCAAGGTCAATGCTAGTCTCGATGCGGGCGGCCGCATCATCGATTGGGATTACGCCATCTGGAGTAATACCCACGCGACGCGGCCTGGACCGGCGGGCGCGCTTACTGCCGCGCGCTCGCTAGCGACAGCATTTCAACAACCCGCGCCACGGCCGATCCCCATGCCCGAGGGCGACGGCGATCGCAATTCAATTCCGCTCTACAAATTTCCGAGCGCGCGGGTGATCTATCATTTTCTTCCCAATATGCCGGTCCGCGTCTCGGCGCTGCGCGCGCTCGGCGCTCACGTAAACGTATTCGCGATCGAAAGCTTCATGGACGAGCTTGCCGCCGCCGCCGGCGCTGATCCGGTACAATTTCGGCTGCAACATCTCGACGATCCGCGGGCGCGGGACGTGATCACAACGGCCGCTCAGCGGTTCGGTTGGTCCGACAAAGCGCGTGCCAGCACGCCGGGTCACGGTCGCGGCTTTGCCTTTGCCCGTTACAAGAATCTTGCCGCCTATTGCGCGATCGCCTGCGAGGTCGAGGTCGAGCGCGATACCGGCCGCGCGCGCCTGGCGCGCGCCGTGGCCGCGGTCGATGCCGGCCAGGTCGTCAATCCCGATGGCGTCGTTAATCAGATCGAGGGCGCCATTCTGCAGTCGATGAGCTGGACGCTTTTCGAAAACGTCACTTTCGATGAGCGGCGGATCACCAGCATTGATTGGGCGACTTATCCGATCTTGCGGTTTTCGGCCGTGCCGGACGCAGTCGAGGTACACATCATCGAACGGTCCGGATTGCCTTTCCTGGGATGCGGCGAAGCCGGGCTGGGGCCCGCTGCCGCCGCCATTGCCAATGCGGTCGCCGCCGCGACCGGCCAGCGCTTGCGCGACCTGCCCCTGACGCCCGCGCGCATCAAAGCTGCTAAGAGCCCTCGGGCAGCGGAATGAATTCCGTAGTGTCGCCGGGGACGAGCGCGAAGCGGCCCGTCTTCCAATCGGCCTTGGCCGCTTCGATGCGGTCTTTTCGCGAGGACACGAAATTCCACCAGATGTGGCGGGGCCCGTCCATGGCGGCGCCGCCGACCAGGATGAAATGCGCATCCGTAAGCGCTTTCACATCCACGCGATCGCCGGGCTTAAGCACCAACAGGCGTTGCGATGGATAGCGCTCGCCGCCAATTTCGATCTCGCCCGAAATCACATAGAGCGCGCGCTCCTCATATTCGCTGCCAAGCGGCAGGACGCCGCCGGCCTTCAGTCGCACCTCGGCGAAAATCGTCTCCCATAGCGTGGCAACGGGCGAGCGTAGGCCGTGCATAGCGCCGGCGATGACGCGCAGCGTCAAGCCGTTATCGCGGGATTGCGGAATGTCGGTCGAAGGCGTGTGGGCAAAACCCGGCGCAGTCTCTTCGTCCTTGATTGGCAGCGCGACCCACAATTGCAAACCGTGCAGCGGCTCGCCGCCGTCGCGGTGATCGGGCGCGGTGCGCTCGGAATGGACGATGCCGCGTCCGGCCGTCATCCAATTCACTGCGCCGGGCCGGATCGGCATCGCGCTGCCGAGGCTGTCGCGATGCACGATCTCGCCGTCGAACAAATAGGTGACCGTGGCAAGGCCGATATGCGGATGCGGCCGCACATCGATGCCTTCGCCGGCGCGAAATATCGCGGGCCCAAAATGATCGAAGAAAATGAATGGACCAACCATCCGCGAACGCGCCGAGGGCAGCGCGCGGCGGACCTGCAACCCGCCGAGATCGACCGTGCGCGGCACGACAATGTGCGCGATCGCGTCGCTCGATGGCGCGTCCCCGAACGTCGGATCCTTGGCCGGAAAGAAGCTCATCGCGTCACCAACCGGGTCGGGCGAAGAACGACCTTACGCTACACCAGTTGCGGCGCCGCGTCTGCCCGCACCCTTACCGTTTTGCTGTCTCCGCTCTGGCGACCAGCTCGGCGATAAAGCGCGGCTGCGCGAATGCCGCGACGTGAACCTCGGGCGTCCAATACCTGGTTTTGAAGCCGCCGGCCTTGCGATAACGCTGCGCAATGGTTGCGACCGAGTGCCGGCGGACACGCTTGTTGTCGCTCGCTATCCCCAGCGCCATGTGGCCGCCGACATAGACCGGAATGGCTGCAACATAGCAGCTCGCGTCCGCGAACAGGCGGCGGAACTTGAGCATGGTCGCGGTGAGCTCGTTGTTCTGAAAGAACGGGACGCCGTTTTGGGTCACGAGAACGCCGCCCGGCTTTATGCAGCGGCGGCAGCCGGCATAAAACCTGGCGCCGAACAAAATCTTTCCCGGGCCGATCGGATCGGTCGAATCCACGATAATGACATCGAAGCGGCGTTCGGTCACGGCGACATATTTAGCGCCGTCGTCGATCACGGATTCAAAGCGTCGATCGGCGAAAACCGGCTTGGTGAATTCGGAGAAATGCTCCTTGGCGAATTCGATCACCGCCGGGTCGATCTCCACCTGGGTCAGGCGCTTCACCGTCCTGTGCTTGAGCACCTCCTCGGCGATGCCGCAATCGCCGCCGCCGATGATCAGCACATCCTCGGCCTTGCCATGGGCGAACAGCGGCACGTGCGACATCATCTCCTGATAGATGAATTCGTCCTTCTTGGAGATTTGCATCGCGCCGTCGAGCATCAACATTTTGCCGAAGAACCGATGCTCGAACAGTACGAGGTGCTGGTGCTCGGTCTGCAGCTCATACAGCACCCTGTCGACTTCGAAGGTCATGCGGAACCCGAGATCGTCGAACAGCGTCTCAGCGATCCAGCGCTTCCCGGCCGAATTGTTCGTCGATTGGCTCTTTGATTTGGTCATGGCAAATCCCCGCGGCAACCCGCGCGCAATGGTGGCCATCTTCCGCAATGAAGGCAAACCGAGATTCAGATTAAAACAAAAGGTCGAGTCAAGCGTGGCCGCTTCAGTTCCGAAATTAAGGTCCGATCAGGCGTCTTGTCAGGCGTCTTGGCCGCGGAGGATTTCGTTGACATCGACGCGCGTGGCGGCGAAGGCCTCGCGCAGCACCGGGATGCAATTATCGGGCTCGGCGGAGCCGCACATGAAGATGTCGAGCGCCGCGTAACCCGCTTCTGGCCATGTATGGATCGAGATGTGGCTTTCCGCCAGCACCGCGACCCCGGACACGCCGCTCGGCTGAAAATGGTGCAAGTGAATGTGCAAAAGTGTCGCGCGGGCGGCTTCAATGCAGCGCCGCAGCGTCGCCTCGATATGATCGATATCATTGAGCTGTTTGGCGCCGTGCAGATCGACAATCAAATGCACGCCGGCGCAGCGAACACCATTGCGAACGGCGAAGTGGTCCTTGCGCGCAAAATCCTGCCGGCTTTCTGCCGCCGCGGAAGCCGCTACTTTCAATTTGGTCTTGCGGTCTTCCTTACGAGCGGTACTTGGGGCGCCCAAGCCTTTCACCGATCGCAAGAGGGCGTTCTGGCTCATGCCGTCCTCCCCAATCAGGGATCCGAGATGCCGGCACGCCGGCGCCGCAGCAAGCGAAAGCCGCTCGATCAGTCCACGCGAACCGACCAACAGCGGCTAAATCCCCACATAAATGCAATAAGCGGGGAGTCAAGAAGATTCTGCAACGAAACCTTTAACGCTTTGTCATCACGATTGTTGCATCGCGACGTGAAGTGAGCGTGCGTTGGAGCCGCGTTCGCAATGCCAACGCGCTTGCAGCCGCCGCCGTAGCAAATCATCCGGTCAGCGGTTTGCAGCGCAACCGCCCCCATTTGGGCAATATTCCAGTCGAACTTCGGCCGCGAGCTGTTCTATGATGCACGCAGATTCAAACCTCGACGGTGAGGACTTGATCTGATCTGGACTGAACGTGGTTGAACGAGGAGGGAGAGGGACCATGAAGCGAATGCTGGGAGCCGCGATGTTGTTGAGCATGGCGGCAATAATGCCTGCGCAGCGGGCGGCGGCGCAGGATCCGGTCGGCGGCGCCATTGTCGGCGGCGCGCTGGGCGGCATAATCGGCGGCGCGCTCGGTCGCGGCGCCGGCGGCGCCGTTGCCGGCGCTGTGATCGGCGCGACTACGGGCGCGGTGATCGCATCCGAGGCGCAGCGGCGGAACAGCGGTTACTACTGGTGGCGCGGCGGCTGCTATTACCGCTATCCGAACGGCTCCTGGCTCCAGGTGCAGCCGGGCTATTGCTACTGAGCGCAAATCGAGGCGGCCGCTGGCGGCGGCCGCCGGCTAACTCTCGATGCGCAGGTCTGGCGGTATCGCCAGAGCGGAACCTTTTTCGAGCCGGATACGGAAGAAGTTCAGAACGCGCCGCGCGCTGTCGCGCGGCAGGCGATTGAATTTGGCCAAGGCTTGCGCCACGTCCTCTGCCGACATACCGCTATCGGCACTGCGCAGGCGCACCAGCGCTTCGGTCGTGATTGAGGACAGCCCCACGGCTTTCGCAATCACCAGCACGACGTCGGCGCGCTGGTTGAGAAGCGCACGCTCGACCGCGTCACGCGGGATGCCGGACAGGTTTGCCAAGGCAGCTACGGTCTGGATGAGCTTACCGTCGCGCGCATGGCGGTAGACCTCGGCTTCGCCGCCGTTGCGCGAATGTTCGTCCGCTTCTTCCTCCGATCGGCGAGCGAGCTCGGCCGTAAGCGCCTCATCGGTGCGTGTGCGCTCGTGCAGGCGGCGCCAGCCAGCGGCGGAAAAGCGCGCACCGCGGTTTCGGACCAGGGTGCCAAGGACGGCATGATCGCCACGCGCGATCAGCATGTCGGTCACCCGTTGGCTCAAACGCTCTCTGTGCGCCAGCGCCAAGAGATGGAGCTGACCCTTGCTGCCGCCGATCACGAGGAGGTCGCGGTCGGAAAGTCGTTCCGATTGAACGAGCACCGGACCGGCCACGTTCGCGTCGTCATCCGACGCAAGCATCTGGACGACGTTGACGGGTGCGCTGCCGATCGGCGCCAATCGCTCGGCCAATCGGGCGCGCGCCTCGCTTCCCATTCCACGTGCCAGGCGCGCCATCACGTCGCCGAATAGGCGGACCTGATCCGGCGAGTAGCGTGCGGCGTCGTAGACAAATAGATCGGTGACGCGGCCGAGGATGTCGTTACGCCGGGCGGCGCTGCCGGAGGCGACCACAGCCTCCAATTCCTCGGCAAACGAAGGATTACGCATGGTCACTAACGCGCGGCGCGGCTACTTCATTGAAGTATCAGCTACAATGCATCGAAAAGGGTGAACAAAATCTTGCTGTACGGGCTGAGGAAGCCGCAACAGAGGTTACCAATCCACTAATTTGCGGCGTGAACGTGTGGGCGGTTTGGTTATGGACAGGCGACCGTCAACGCGCGCGCCGATCGCGAGCGCGAAAGATGCCCATGCGATTTTGGACTTCTTGCGGAACCCGGTAATCGCGCATCACCGCTCGTTGGTCGCGCAACCCGCAGCATTCTCGTTGGATGATGTAACGCCACAGCGCGTCGCCGGCATTCGCAACCAACGTCCGGCGCGTCTCGTCCGCGTTTTCGCCGTTGCTGTCGTGGTCGCATAACGCTGCGAGCGCAGCCTCGAGCGCGCGGCCTGCGCGCCCAAGGGCCGAAGCCTGCTCCTGCGCTATCTCATAATCGAGCGCGTCGGTGACGGACGCAGAACGGCGGCGGAATGGGACCATTTGCTAATCGATATAAACGTTACGCTGTCGATCGTCAGCGCCCAGACTGGCGTTGCCAGCTAGCGTTGCCAGGTCACGACCGAAACTCCGGCGGCGGAATCGAGGTCGCGGCGCGGCCCAGGTTTGAGGCCATGCCGCGCGAGTACATCTTCCGGCGTGGCGTTCGGGCCAACTTCGCTGAATACCGGCAGTCCGCCCGGAATCCTGGCATTCGCCGCCCGCGAAAGATGAAACGCATCGTACTGAGGCAGAAATAAACTGAACACTTCAGTGCCGCCGATGACGGCAATGATGCCGTCACCGATCCCGAGCCGAGTGAGCGCCGCATCAAGGCTGGCCGCGACCGGGTTCCACAGCAGAGCATTTGGATGCGCGGAATCGGGCGCAAGCGCCGCGATCTGACGGGTGAGGATCAGACGCTTGCGGCGCGCGGCACGGGGCCCGCCCTCGTGAGAATGGCGGCCATGCACGACGACCGCGGCGTGGTCGAGCGCGCCCTGGAAGAAGCGCTGATCGGCGTCGTTGCGGATCGACGGCGGCATTTCGCCTTTGCCGTCCGCGATCATGCCGTCGGCGGAAACGATCACATAGCCTTCGATGCGGCGCACGGTTGAGAAACCAAGTTCAGAAATTCACCAGATAGCTGAGCAACGACAAGACGCCAATGATGATCACTATGACGCGCACGATCTGTTTGGCGCGGCCATCGATCGGCAGCATGTTGACGAGATAAAGCACAAGCAGAACGACCACGAAGGTGATGAGCGCTCGAATGAGAATGTACATGCAAATCCCAATCTGAATCGGCGAAATCGTCTTGCCGCGAGTCGGGCAGGACAAATCTAGCACGAAAAGGATGGGGGGAGGCTGCGTCAACCGCTGTTCGGGTCTATACTGCCGCCAGAAGCGAGACCGCGATGTCCGATTCTCCAAGCCTGATCATGATCCAGTTCCTCTCCTGGGTGGCTGACCGGCCGCGCAGCTATGCCGAAACCATGGACGCTTGGCGCACCACTTGCCCGCGGCTTTCGGTTTGGGAGGATGCCGTGATCGCGGATCTGGTGCGGCTCGAAGGCGAGGGCGGGCGTGCGGTGAAGCTAACGGACCGCGGTGCCGCGATTTTACGGCAGGCACAAAATCGGGAGACCAGGCCCGCGCCTGCGCGCTCGGAGCGCAAGCGCCAGGCTGCTCTCGTGGGACAAGGCGATTAGGTCACGACGTCGCCGCCGGGCAGCGGCGGTATCTCGAACGTATTGAGCACTAATCCGATCATTGCGTAAAAGCCGGCGCAGGTGACGGCCTCGATAATGCCGTCGCGCCCGAGCGCGGCTTCGGCGCGCCCATAGGTCGCCGGGCTCACCTTTTTGCTGGCAAGAAGCTCGGTCACGAGATCATAGACGATCCGCTCGTCGTCGCGGCCGAATTCGGGGCGTCGGCGCGCGCGAATGGCTTCGATCGTCTCGCCGCTGAGGCCGGCCTCGCGGGCGAGATTGAAATGGGCGGACCACGCGTATTGCGCGGTGGCGTCGCGGCACACCAACAGCACGATCAGTTCGATCAGGCGCTTATCGAGCTTTGGGCTGACGCGAAAACAATTCGCTAGCCCATTGGCGGGCTCGGCGATGTCAGGGCGGTGAATCCAGACTGAAAACGGACCGCTGAGCTTGCCGCGCGGCCGCGTGCGCATGATGTCATCGTAGAGCGCTTGCTGACGCGCAGTGAGCTTGTCTCGTTCCACTTGTTCGATGCGCGCCATTCGCGTCCTCCGCTCGGGTTGGTCCGATGACAACGTGGCGCCAGCAGGCGCCGCGTTGGAGCGGCGACCCTAATATGGCCTGCCGATCCCGCCTAGCCGCCACCGGATGAGCTTTGCGCGCATGTCAAAGAACCGATTGCATTACGCGCGGCAAACGCATATCAGGAATTCAAACGACGGTTTGAAAAGTGGCAACGGTAAGGCAAATGACGCGACCATCCGAGGTCACGCGCGAGCGTATCATGAGGGCGGCGGAGCGGCTGTTCGCCGAGGGCGGCTACGACGGCACCAGCATCCGCGCCATTGTCGCCAAGGCCAAGGTGAACCAGGCGGCGATCAATTACCATTTCGACGGCAAGGACGGGCTCTATCGCGAAGTGCTGCGCGTCGCGTTTCGCGCTTTGACCGAACACCAGCTCGCGCATGCCGAAGAGCTAAAATCGATGTCGCGCGAAGAAGCGCTGTCGCAATTCGTGCGCCGGCAGTTGCAGCCGTTGCTGGGGCGCGACGAGTACAGCCGGCACATGCGCATCTTCAATTGGGAAACCGTGCAGCCGACGACGGTTTTCCGTAATCTTGTGGCCGAAGAGGCCGCCCCGTTCCTAGGCCTTGCCGCCGACCTGGTGCGACGCTTCATGCCTGACGGCGATCAACGCACGCTGACGGTCGCGGCGATCTGGCTCCTTGGCCAGTGCAGCGTATTCGTGCGCAACCGGGAGCAGTTGGCAGAGCCACCGGTCGGCCTCGTGCTCGACGAACGAGCCGTGGAGTGGCTCTCAGCCACAATCAGCAATTGGGTCGTTTCGGGATTGCGATCGCTGCCCACGAATTGATCCGCGGCTGGGAACTGTGAAATGCCGCAAAAATTCCTTTTTCCCGGCCTGGCGCCGCCCAGAACGAATGTTTGAAATTCAACCGGTCGTTTGAAAAAGGCTGACATTTTTCATCGGCGGAGGGAGGCCAGCAATGCAGATCGATGGCCATTGGCGAGACCCGGCGCCGCCCAGTTGTGCGGCACATCTCGAATTTCCATTGCTGGCGCGGTTTGTCGGCAAGTTCGTCCTCGACATCTTGCCCGCGGCGCTCGCCAGCGTGATCGGCGGATTCCTGTTCACCCAATATCAACTTGGCCGCGCCGCGCCCCCGCCGCCGGCCGAACAGGTGAGCCCCGCCTCGGCGGAAGTCTTGGCGCTGGTTCGCGATGAGCACGATGCGATCGTCGGCTACCTCAAGTCGCAGATGACGGCAGAAAAGAACCGGCTCGCCGCGCAGGATGCGGAAACAGCGCGTGCAGTGGCCGATGCCAAGACCGCGCAAGACAAGGCCGCGCAAGACAATGAGGCGCGCGAGAAAGTGCTTGCTGAACAAAACGCGGTGGACATCAAGCCTCCAGCGGCGGCCCCGGCGCGCCATCTTGCATCGGCGATGTCAGCGAAAGTCGTGCTGCCGCATGCCAAGCCCGTCGCCGCGCCGAACCCGGTTGCAGCGACGCAAGTCGCGATGGTCGAGAGCGAACAGAATCCGCAGCAGAATGCTGCGCCGCCCGATCGGCTTGCCCGCGATCCCGATTCGCTACTCGCCAAGACGCTTGATCTGAAGGACCACGTCGTCGCCGTGACCAAGCATGCGGTTGCCGCACTCGGCGACATGTTCGCCTCGGTCGGCGAGCGCTTCGGCGGTTCGCCGCCGAGCCCGCGGCCGTTCAGTTCGGATTCTTGATGACAGCAAAAACAACGGCATGAGCCGGCCCCACCAGGGGCCAAAATGGTGCCGTTTGGCAACAATTCCCAGTTTTTATGCTTGTATTTCTCTATTCCCGCGGGGCCCGGCTTGCCGATTACGGCCGACCCCGTTAAGCCAACGAGAATTGGGCGTGGAACCAGGCCCTTGGCTCAATTGTTTTGTGCAAAGCAGCACGGTGGGTTGGGGTTCGCCAGCAAAGTGTAAGATCTCGCGCGCGGCCACGACTGAGAGGCAGGAGTACTGATGCGTTCGGCCGGGAATTTCAGTCCGGAATGGGGTTACTTGGCCCCGGCGCCGAGCTTTGCGCGCGCCGCCCGTGTGATCTTGGTGGCGACCGCGATTGGCGCCACCGCGGGGGCCGGAGTTGTGCTCTCCCTGGTCGATCGTTCGAACGAGCCGGAAAAGACCCCAGTTGCCGCGCACGCGATCGTGACCAGCGTCCGCGCTGCCGCCGTGCCATCCGTCGCGCCCGCCGCGCCGGCAACGGTGACTGCGCCGGCGAAGCTGGCATCGCCGCCTGCTTCCGTCGCAGCAGCGCCGCCGAGCGATAAGCCAGGTACCTCCGCGCGCGCGTCCTCGCGCACGACACCGCCAACCCAGCCAGCAACACCACCCGCGGCGAATATCGCAGCGCCGACGCCGGCGGCGTCCACGGCTGCCGTGTTGCCGAACACCGCGGCGCCCGCGGCCGCCCAGACGACATCCGCACTGCCCATCGCAGCGGTTAACTCGGGCACCGCTGTCCCAGCGGCTGCTCCGGCGAGCGCATCAGCTTCGGCGGCGGGAGAGCCGTCGAACGTCGTCGAAGCGGCACCGGCGGATGCACCGGACAGCACCGCAATCATGGCGCCGGAGCAAGCGACACCGCCGAAAAAGGCAAAGCATCACGCCTCGTCCAACAAGAACGCTCAATTTCAGGGAATAGGTTCGGTTTTCCGGCGGATGTTCGCCTCTCACGGCAGCCGGTCCTATTACCCAAATTCGCAGTAGGTCCGCGGCCTAAAAGCCCATCCTTAAAAGCCCATGATAGATCAGGGGCGGCGCGGGCCGCAGCGATAATCCCGCTGCTGCACCGCGCACGCGCCAAGAAGACGTGCACGCAAAGAATTTGTCGCCGCCCGCCTGACGGCGGGCAGCGACATCGCAAAATCGGTGAAGAAAAGTCGAAGCTAAATTAGTCGCCGAGTTACTTGCACTGTTACTTGCACTTGCCCTTTTTCACCGCGGCGTCTTGCGCGGCCCAGGCGCTCGTGAAGTCCGGCGCGGTCGAGACGCGAGTCCAGCCGGCGCCGATCGGGTTGATGCCGTTATTCCACCAGATCCGGCAGAAGCCGAGTTCGAAGCGCACGATGGAAAAATCCGCTCGCGCGGGTGTCGAAGCAGCAAAGCCAAGTGCCAACACGCCAATTGCAAAAACCAAACGTTTCATTGAGAGCTCCCCTGTTGTGCCTTCCCGGGAACTTTCCGATAGTACGCACCCGAAATTCAGGCAAGCCCATCTCGCGCCCTATAAACGACTAATCATCAGGGTGCGGCAGGCCGGCAACAATGGAGGCGCGCATGCCGGAAGTGGTCGTCTATCTCTTGGAGGGTCGCTCGCTCGAGCAGAAGCGTGGACTGGTGAAAGACATCACGCAGGCCGTAGTCAAGAAGCCGGCACGACCGCCGATCAGGTCACGGTGTCGCTGGTCGAGACCCCGAGAACCTCGAAGGCCAAAGGTGGCGTCCTCTTCAGCGAAATGGCCGGCCGCTAGATGAATCGCACTGGCGTCATGAACCAAGGGCCGCTCACGGAGTTAACAATCCCGTGAGTGCGCTGCACAATATGCTTGCTGCAGTGCAGTAAATCGCTGATAATAATCGGCGAATAGGCAATATGGTGCGCAAGGTGCGGCATGAGCGAGGTATGGGAAACAAAGCATGGCCTACGCCGGGTGCGGCGCGATCCGCCGACACTCGACGATGCGGTCCTGGCCGCGCAAGGTCTCACCGAGGATCTTGAGGGCCAAATCGAGATCGTCGCCGCATTGATGTCGGTCCCGGCCGAGGAGGCGAGGCGGGCGGTTCTGAAAATGCGGCGGCCTGACAGCCGGCTGACCATTCCGGGCCGCGGCGGCCTCGCGCGCGCGGTCATCGTCGAACGCAAATCGCCGCGCCGGGTGACGATGCAGCCTAGAGCCAGCGTCGGGCGCCGGGGTCTGGGATAGCGCGCGCCGATACCAGTCGGTGCCAGATGAATAAGACGATCACAGCGCCGACAACGGCGCCGATCAGGCCCGCGCCCTGATCGGGCCGGTACCAGCCGATCGCCTGGCCAATGAAAGTGGCGATGAAAGCGCCGGCGATGCCGAGCAGCGTCGTGAGAATGAAACCGGCCGGGTTGTTTGGTCCGGGCGCGAGCAGGCGCGCGACGATGCCGGCGACAAAACCGATGACGATCACCCAGAGAAAGTGCATAGCGAGCCTCGCGAAAATCCTCAGCGGATGAGTTCAGCACAGCAATGTTTGCACAAAAGCGGTCATCAACACCACATGCGCCGCCCGGTTCCCGGGCGCGAAAGCCGTGCATTGGATGATCGCTCGCAAGCGACTATATTGCGACCGCGGTCGGCCTTGACGCGATGTGTTGGCGCGATGTGTTGGCGCGATGTGTTGAGGGCTCTGCAATGACCAAAACCATCGTTGCGCCGCGCACCAAGACGAAGACTAAAACCCAGCGCCCGCCGCTCTACAAAGTCATTCTGCTCAACGACGATTACACGCCGCGCGAATTCGTCGTGCTTGTGCTCAAGGCGGTGTTCCGCATGAGCGGCGATCAGGCCTATCGCGTGATGATGACGGCGCATCAGCGCGGCGCTTGCGTGATCGCGGTCTATACCCGCGACGTTGCCGAGACCAAGGCCAAGGAAGCCACCGAGCTCGGCAAAAGCAAGGGCTATCCGCTGTTCTTCACCACCGAGCCGGAAGAGTGATTGGCGTCAGTATTGCCGAACGAGTCTTAGCGCGTGGTCGGCAGGATAGGCTGGGACGTGTGGGCGGCGATGTCGTTTGCCGCCATCTGCAACGGCGGCTGATCGGTATAGGCGAACACGAATCCGCCGACCGCCATGCCGGCAAAAAATACGGCCGCGATGGCGAGCATCAAAACGCCCTCGGGCGGACGATTGTCGCTTCCACGCAGTTGTTTTTCCAAAAGCTCCTGATCGTGTCGGGTCATGGTTCCGGTCCCCGATTTAATTTTTTCTCGGCCTCCCTGACTCACGAAGAGTCGGGAAGAAAACGCTCAAGGGGCGCGCGCGTTCCGCGCCCCAGCTATGCCGGCTTATCGAGAAGCACAGAGTAGCGCGCCGTCATGCGCGAAATTTCGCACTGCAAAAACAAGCCTTCATGGAACAACAACACTTCATGGAACAAACAACAGAAGAGGAACGGTGGCGCGAATTCGCGCGTTGCCCCTCACTTCGAACGACGCCGCACGGGAACCAAAGGGAGTTCGCCAAGGGAGCAACAAGGGAACACCAAGGGAGTTCACCATGCTTGGCGGCTATTCCGATGTGAATTGGTTCCTCCGTGCGGCGCGGCTTGCGCCTGTGATCGCCGGAGCCGCGCTTCTTGGCGGCATGATCGGCGGTTTCGCGATGTTCGCGATCGACAGCGCCTTGACCTGGGAGCCGACTTGGGAACCGGTTTCGCGGCCGCGGCTGGATGTGCGCGCCGATAGTGCGGCGAGCGCCCTGGTTGCGCAGACAACGACGCCGGTCCGTATCGTCGGCGGCGCGATTCCGGATCCGTCGGCCGGAATGTCGGCACCGCCGCCCGCGCCACAGCAGCGCAACGCAGCGGCCCAATCGCCAGCGCAGGTCTCGCCCCAGCTCTTGACGCCGAAGCCGCTCGGGTCGGCGTCACGGCTGCAGCCGCAAACCGCAACAGCAGGGCCGATCTCGGGCGCGCCGCAGCAAAATCAAACGGCAAATCAGCCGCCCGTTCCGACGCAAGCCGCGACCGCCAGTCAGCAGCCGACGCGCTGGCCCGATGCACTGTCGCGCGCGCATCAGAACGCGGCGAATGCGGCAAATGCGAATAGCGCGCAGCAGCAAACTGCGCCGCCGCCTACCAGCGCAAGCGCTGCAAGCAAAAACGACGACATCGATCGCAAAGAGGCGAGCGGCGATCGCGCCGCCGCCACCGCGGATGATCTGGATCGCGCTTACACATCCCGCTACGGCCGTCATAGCAGACGCCACTGGCGCGGGGATGATGATGCTTCGGCAGCGCCTTCACCGCGCCGGCAAGATGCGCGGACTGACGCGCGGACTTACGATCGCCTTTATGATTCTTCCGGCAATCGCAGGGATCGGTCGCAGCGCAATACGCGTGAACAATCTTACGGCGACGCGAGGGGGGATCAAAGCGGGGATCAGGACGGTGCCGCTTCGCGATCCGACACGTCGCGCTCCGAGATGCGGCGCTTCGGGCGCGAGGCGCGTTATCGCGGCAGGTCGCGCGTGATCACGCGTGAGCAGCCGGAGGAAACCGATCGGACTGACGCGTCCGAAGCGGCGCGGCCGCGGTCCGAGCCGTTCTGGGGCGGCGGCTTTTTCCGCGATCGGGACGACGACTAGAGCATGATCCCGAAAAGTGGATACCGGTTTTCGGAAAAGATCATGCTCAAGCAACAAGCTAAAGCGAAATGGTGACTCAACCTAAACCCATTTCGCTTTAAGCGCGCTTGATCCGAACGCGCGTCGCTTCCGCTATTTGCTATTATTTGCCTTTATTTGCCTTGGATCGACAGGCCGCCCGGGCCGACGTCGATATGGACGCCCTTGGGCTGATGGCGGTCCTGATAGAGCTGATAGCTCAGTACGGCGACGGCGACCGCAAGCGCGCCGATCACAAGATAAAGCACGTTGGTGCGGGACACGGTGGGTTCCCTCTCGACGCAATCGCGTACTCGCTGACTGGCCAAACGTAGCAGCAGCGCCAATTCGTGTCGCGGCCGGACAGGGACAGTAGCCCTCTGCCTTTGCGGGAGAGGGTGGTTAGCGAGCGCTAGCGAGCGAAGCGGGTGAGGGGTCCCCATCCCGTCCCCCCTCACCCGGCCGGTGCATCACTGACGTGCTGCACGCGCCACCCTCTCCCGCGAGAGGAGAGGGTGTTTGTTCAGCGCCGCGCCGGCGCGCGGTAGGCCATGCGCGCATGGCCGACGCAATAAGTAAAACCGGCGATGGCGTCATTGCCGCAGAACAAAAAATTCGTCGACGCCGGATCGCCGATCGGCCAGCGGCATTGGTGCGCGTCGATATCGATCAACGAGCACGGATGCGTGCTGATCACCACCATGTTTGACAAGATCTCGTCGAGTGGTGCCCGGGCGTAAGCAAGCCGCAGCAGTCGGCGCTGCGTCGGTCCCCGCGGGTGCCGCACGCGCGGAGGGCAGTTCGCGCGCGAACCCGCACCCGCGGGCCGCCCCGACGATAGGCCGAGCCGATGAATTTTGCCGATCACCGCATTCCGCGAGACGCCGATCGCGGCGGCGATTTGGCTACAGGTCATGCCGCTCTCGACGCAGCTGCGCAGCTGCTCGATGCGTTCGGACGTCCAAGTCGCGCTGGAAGCCGCGCTCGAAGGAGCGATGCTCTTCGGCGCGGGCGCGATGATCGCGGAATCAACTGCCGGAGCGGTGGGCGCGATCGGTGGAATAGCGGGCGACGAAAGAGGGATTGATGGGGCGATTGATGGGGACATGGAAACGGCCTCGCTCTATTGCCGCGGCCGTACTGGGCCGCCGACAGGGCGATGGCCGCGCGCAGCGGGCAACCGCGAGACGCAAACCTCGAAGCGAAAATCGGTGCGCGGCTTAAGAGCCGATCCGGAAAAAGATGCCCCAGACGTGACCCCGGTGGCAGCCGGTCCGCCGAAAAAGTTCAGCCCCACCAAGTAACTACGCCGCATTTCACCGAGCCGCATCCCGCCTCAAGGGATGGCAAACCCGCTGTTGGAGTGGCTCCCGTACGCCGCTACTCGATCGGGGCCGCTTCTTGTCGCTGTTGAGCGAGAACCCTCGCCGAATCGAAGCGTCGCACGATTCGAACTCGCCTGCCAAGAGTTAAAATGGCATTATAATCTGATTATAATAATGAGGCGTTCGAACGATGGCGCGACCGGAAAACCGCTCGGAGGCGAGGGCTTTGAGCCTGACGCTCCCGATCGAGACCTTCAATTACCTCGCTTTGTTGGCCACGCTCGGCAAGCTCGGCCGCACCGAGAACGAGGTCGCGACCCACATTCTGGTGCGCGAGGTCTATGTCATGCACGCGCAGCGCTTCCACGAGACGCGCATCCCGGCGCCGGAGGGGGAGGGGGAGTAAAGCCAAGTCCGCTTTCTCGTCACCACCGGGCAAAGCCGTTCGCAGAACGGCGTCGCTTCGCTCGATGCCGGTGGTCCATGCTGACGACCAGCAATGGATCAGGCTTTGGATCTTTAGCTCAATAGTTTTTCATACCCCGGATCAGCATGGATTGCCGGATCAATTCCGGCAATGACGACTTCGACAGATGTCGGAGGCTCTCGCCCTTTTGCGCAGCGTCGCGTAAATCAGACTGGGGATTTCACGGGAGCCCATTGATGTCAGGTCTCAATCGCGCTGCACGCAGCGCCATGTGCATTGTGTTCGCTGCCACATTGGTTGGCTGGGGCAACAGCGAAGCCGATCAGCGGAAGGCGTTCATCGCTTTCCTCCAGGACATCAATAACCGGCCCGGCATTCACTTCCTCGTCCCAACAGCTAATGACGAGAAGGCGTTCGGACCCTATTTGCAGCATTACGCGATCATTCTCGATTTCGACAAAGACATGAAAGCGTCGATGGACGATTTCACCGCGCAGATCATCAAAATTGGTTATGGACCAAATCCCAGCCTGCGCACCATCGAACAGATGGCGGCGGCGCCGGCGGACCTCGCGACCGCCAAGGACGCCGTCGGCAAGATGGAGCAAGACATCGAAACGCGCTTGGCGAAGATCAATGCCGACCGTGCCGCGCTCAAACAGCCCGACGATCTGAAAGCGGTCTATGACAAGACCTTCGACAAGCTTGTCGTGGCGCCGACCGTGGCGTTCGAAAATTCCGCCAAAGCGCTCAGCAATGGAATCGACGGGGCGCTCGCGCTCGTCACTTACATCAACGCGCACCGCACCAAACTCGTCGTCTCCGGCATGCAGATCCAGGCCAAGGACCAGCGCACCTTGGACGAGCTGCAGCCACTAATGAAGGCATACCAGGACGCCGGCGAGCATTTTGTCGCCGCGCAGCGGCAAAGCGATCGGGTGTTGCAGGGGGATTAGCGGGCGGCCGGCGCCGGAGGAGGAGGGGGTACCGTCACCCTGAGGTGGGAGTGGAGCGAGCCTCGAAGGGTCGCTTCGGTCACTTCACGCCGAGCAATTCGACATCGAAGATCAGCGTGGCGTTCGGCGGAATGACGCCGCCGGCGCCGCGTGCGCCATAGCCGAGTTCGGGCGGAATGATCAGCGTACGTTTGCCGCCGACCTTCATGGTGGCGACGCCTTCGTCCCAGCCGGCAATGACCTGATGCTGGTCGATCGGAAATGAGAACGGCTGATTGCGATCGAGCGAACTGTCAAACTTGGCGCCCTTCTTGCCGTTATCGTAGAGCCAGCCGGTGTAATTCATCACGCAAGTCTGGCCCGGCTTCGGCGAGGGACCGGTGCCGATTTTGATGTCGATGATTTTCAGGCCGGAGGGCGTGGTCGTCACCGGTTGGGCGTCGGCTGCTTGAGACATCGCTATGACTCCAGTTGCTACTACGGAAAATGTGGTGGCGAGTGCGGCGCGGCGCGATAAAACTCGCATTCTTGTTCACTCCGATGAATGAGCGCGGGACACTAGCCTAGAAGGTTGTGTCGAGCTATGCCGGAGAACTCGCAAATGCAATGAAAGCGTTCGCTTGGGAGTGACTTCGGCTTGCCTGGCCATGCGCCTGGTTTCGCTCCGTCCTTCGTTATTGCCGGACTTAAATCCGGCAATCCATGCTGACCTTCAGGATTTCCGTAGGGTGGGCAAAGCGAAGCGTGCCCACCGTCAAAGAATCTGAGGTGAATTGCGTGGGCTCGGCGCTTGCGCGCCTTAGCCCACCCTACGCTTGCTACGCGCCATCAAAGGCGTGCGCTTTTGGAAGGTGCTGTGGAATGATTTTCTGAATCTCAATGATTACGTCGATTTTGCAACTCGCCGGATCGCTTGGAGCGACTACGAGAAGAGGCACGGCGGTCCCATTCCTGGCGCGCTGCGGTCATGGCCTCGTAAACCGCGACTGCCATCTGTTCGTCGAATAAAGGCTCTAGAAGCCATCGCGGCAAATCCTCCATCCGATCTCCCAATAAGTCAGGGGAATTAGGGCGCGGCGTGCGCCTCTACAGAACGCTCGGCTGGCGAGCAGCATCGAAGTTGCAATAGAAACATTGCGATAGTCGCGTTCTTAGCTCAAGCGGCTTGATTGAATATTTTTCATGCTGGTTACGCTTGGTCTTTCGATACTCATATGCAATCCAATTCCGCGAGTGAGCAGAATTTTAGAGCGCTATCTCTCTTTCGACGGCCGCCTCGTGCGATTGCCGTTCTTTATACGCGGTGTATGGGTGGGGATCGCCGCAGGTCTAATTTTTCTCAGGAGTCTTCCGCTGTTCTCAAGTGGCGGGCTGCTCTGGTGGATAGGCCTTGCTGTGGTCTTCGCTTCGTTAGCGACTCTTGCTACCGGGACGGCATCATTAATCGTCCGCCGACTTCACGATATTAATTTCTCTGGTTACCACGCCTTATGGGTGCTGCCGACTCAACTTGTACCGACCGTTGGCTTTCAGATATGGCGATATTTAATTTACTGCTTGGCATCATTGGCCTTTGGCTGCTGTTCTGGCCTGGCAGCAAAAAACCAAATCGCTTTGGTGAAGTGCCAGAATGAAACTGAAATAGAAAAGGGAGGCCAGTGGCCGCCCTTTGTAGTCGTAGATGGCCGGGACAAGCCCGGCCATGACGATCAGAAACTCACGAACACCCCGTCGTGCTTCCGCACGTATCGCATTTGAGGCACGTGCCGTTGCGCACCAAGGTGAAGTTACCGCATTCGCCGCAGGCCTCGCCCTCATAGCCGCGCGCTTTGGCTTCGGCGCGTTTCTCGGCCGCCGCGGCTTTGGCGTGGGCGCGCGCTTCGGAGCGGTGCTCCAATTCCTGCGCCGGCGAGAGTTTCGCCTCGGGCTCGGTCTTGAGCGCGGTGGCGCCGGAGGTTTCCGCGCGCGGGGCGGAGGAGGTCAGCGCGGTGATGTTGGTCACCCCACCCCGTCCGCCGCCGGCGGACGACCCTCCCCCTGCAGGGGAGGGTGAAGAAGCCTCGGCGCTGCCCGGCATGACTTTGAGCCGGTCGGTGCGCGAGCGCGTCAGGCCCTTCGACACGTAACGCGTATCGGGTGTGGGCCTGCCTTCTTCGACGCCCTTGCCGAGCGCGTCGAAGCCGCCTTCGGCCGGCTCGACATGAGCGAGATCGAAGCGCGACAGATAGCTCACCGCGAGCTCGCGGAACACGTAGTCCAGGATCGAGGTCGCGTATTTGATCGAGTCGTTGCCCTGCACCGGGCCGGACGGCTCGAAGCGGGTGAACGTGAAGGCATCGACATATTCGTCGAGCGGCACGCCATATTGCAGGCCGAGCGACACCGCGATGGCGAAGTTGTTCAGAAGCGAGCGCAGCGCCGCGCCCTCCTTGTGCATGTCGATGAAGATTTCGCCGATCCGGCCGTCGTCATATTCGCCGGTGCGCAGATAAACTTTGTGGCCGCCGACTACGGCTTTTTGCGTGTACCCCTTGCGCCGATCGGGCATGCGCTCACGCTCGCGCATGATGACGATGCGTTCGACCACTTTCTCGACGATCTTCTCGGCGAGGCCTGAGGCGCGCGCTGCCGCCGGCTTGTCGAGGAATGCCGAAAGAACGTTATCTTGGACGTCGTCTTCCTCGCTCTCGTCGGCGATCAACTGGCTCTGCAGCGGCTGCGAGAGCTTCGAGCCGTCGCGATAGAGCGCATTGGCTTTGAGCCCGAGCTTCCACGACAGAATGTAGGCCGCCTTGCAGTCCTCGACCGTCGCCTCGGTCGGCATGTTGATGGTCTTGGAGATGGCGCCGGAGATGAACGGCTGCGCCGCCG
Source organism: uncultured Alphaproteobacteria bacterium (assembly GCA_963816295.1). Taxonomy (GTDB): domain Bacteria; phylum Pseudomonadota; class Alphaproteobacteria; order Rhizobiales; family Xanthobacteraceae; genus BOG-931. Next base: position 229,450 of record CAWFJS010000013.1, read on the forward strand.
CCAGCATGCGGATGTGACTGTCGACCGACAGGAAGCGCTTGCCGGTGCGGCCGCACGGATTGGCGCAGTCGAACACGGCGTAATGTTCGGGTTTGAGATGCGGCGCGCCCTCGACCGTCATGGCGCCGCAGACATAAATGTTCGCCGCCTCGATCTCGCGCTTGGTAAAGCCGAGATGCGCGAGGAGGTCGAAATTCGGCGCGGCGAGGTCGGCCGGCGCGACGCCGAGTTCGCCAAGGAAATCAGCGCCGAGCGTCCATTTGTTGAAGACGAACTTGATGTCGAAAGCGGTCGGCAGGACCTTGTCCACTTTCTCGATCGCTTCACTGGTGAAGCCCTTGGCTTTGAGCGTGTCGTGATTGATCGCCGGCGCGTCGGCGAGCGTGCCGCGGCCGACCGCATAGGCGATGATCTCGGCGATCTCGCTCGCGCCATAGCCGAGAACGCGCAAGGCTTCCGGCACGGCGCGGTTGATGATCTTGAAATAACCGCCGCCGGCGAGCTTCTTGAATTTGACCAGCGCAAAATCGGGCTCGATGCCGGTGGTGTCGCAGTCCATCACGAGCCCGATCGTGCCGGTCGGGGCGACGACCGTCGCCTGCGCATTGCGATAGCCGTGCGCCTCGCCAAGCGTGAGCGCGCGATCCCAAGCGCGCTTGGCGTGTTCGGCCAGCGCCGGGTCCAGACAGGCTTTGTGATCGAGCGGCACCGGCGGATTGGTCATCTGCTCGTAGCCGGTGCGCTCGCCGTAAGCGGCGCGGCGATGATTGCGCATCACCCGCAGCATCGTTTCGCGATTTTCGGCAAAGCGCGGGAAAGCGCCGAGCTCGGCCGCCATTTCGGCGGACGTCGCATAGGAAATGCCGGTCATGATCGCCGACAAAGCAGCGCAGATGGCGCGGCCGGCCTCGGAGTCGTAGGGAATGCCGGACGACATCAACAGCCCGCCGACATTGGCGTAGCCGAGCCCAAGCGTGCGGAAGTCGTAGGAGCGTTGCGCGATCTCGCGCGAGGGGAATTGCGCCATCAGCACCGAGATTTCCAGCACGACGGTCCACAGCCGCACCGCGTGCTCGTAACCCTCGATGTCGTAGCGGAGGACAGAAGAGTCGGTCTTCGCTCCGTCGTCAGTCGTCTGATGGTGGAACGCAAGCAGATTTAACGACGCCAGATTGCACGCCGTGTCGTCGAGGAACATGTATTCCGAGCACGGATTCGACGCGATGATCGGCCCCGACGCGGCGCAGGTGTGCCAGTCATTGATCGTGGTGTGGAATTGCAAGCCGGGATCGGCGCTCGCCCAGGCGGCATAGCCGATCTTCTCCCACAATTCGCGCGCTTTGACCGTCTTGGAAATCTTGCCGGGCTTGGTGCGCCAGAACAAATCCCAATCGCGGTTCGCTTCGACAGCCTTGAGGAACTCGTCGGTGACCCGCACCGTATTGTTGGAGTTCTGCCCGGACACCGTCAGATAGGCATCCGAATCCCAATCGGTGTCATAGATCGGGAAGTGCAGATCGGTATAGCCCTGCTTGGCGAACTGGATAACGCGGCGGATGTAATTGTCCGGCACGTGGTTCTTGCGCGCCGCCTTGATCTCGCGGCGCAGCACCGGATTCTTTTCCGGGTCGAAGCAATCGTCGCCGGAGCCCTCGCAGTTCACGCACGCTTTGAGGATCGCGCGCAAATGCTTCTGGTTGATCTTGGAGCCGGTGACGAGATTGGCGACCTTCTGCTCCTCGATCACCTTCCAGTCGATGAACTGTTCGACGTCGGGATGATCGACGTCCAGAATCACCATCTTGGCGGCGCGCCGCGTGGTGCCGCCGGACTTGATCGCGCCCGCGGCGCGATCGCCGATCTTGAGGAAGCTCATCAGCCCTGACGATTTGCCGCCGCCGGAGAGCTTTTCGCCTTCGCCGCGCAGCTTCGAGAAATTCGAACCGGTGCCGGAGCCGTATTTGAACAGGCGCGCCTCGCGCACCCACAAATCCATGATGCCGCCTTCGTTTACCAGGTCGTCGTTGATCGACTGGATGAAGCAGGCATGTGGCTGCGGATGCTCGTAAGCCGTGGCCGATTGGGTGAGCTGGCCGGTTCTGTGATCGACGTAGAAATGCCCTTGGCTGGGCCCGTCGATGCCATAGGCCCAATGCAGGCCGGTGTTGAACCATTGCGGCGAGTTCGGCGCCACCATCTGCATCGCCAGCATGTAGCGGTGCTCGTCGAAAAAGGCGCGCGCGTCGCCTTCCGAGGAAAAATAACCGCCCTTCCAGCCCCAATAGGTCCAGGTCCCGGCGAGCCGGTCGAAGACCTGCTTGCAGGACTGCTCGCCGGTGGAACGCTCGGCGTCCGGCAGGTCCTTCAAGGCTTCGTCATCGGCGGTGCTGCGCCACAGCCAAGACGGGACCGTCTCCTCCTCGACCTTTTTCAGGCGAGTCGGCACGCCGGCTTTGCGAAAATATTTCTGCGCCAATACGTCGGAGGCGACTTGCGACCACTGTTCCGGAACTTCGACGTTTTCGGCGTGAAACACGACCGAACCGTCCGGATTGCGGATTTCGCTCGTGGTGAGACGAAAAGCGATGTCCGCGTAAGGTGATTGTCCCTCTTTCGTGTAACGCCGCTCGATCCGCATTTTTTTGCCCCTTGATCTTGGTGCTTTCGGTCGCGGTGGCCTACACGCTCAATATAGGTCACCGGCTGTTTCCCCGCGACGCGACGGAGGATCTTCCATCGCGCCAAGTCCCGTTTCCTGTTTCCACCCGACGCCACTTCGTCCCGGCTTTGCCGTTCCGGGATTTCCCCTGGCTGGTCCGGCTTTCAGGTTGCGGCAGTGTTGTTTGTCGCAACCTTTCGCAGCCTTTGCCCAAGCCGTGTCCCAAGCCCAGTCCGGCGGGCCGTTTGTCGACACCGCCGGACGCCCCTCACGCAAAATCGGCAACACCCATCCACGCACGCGCCGCACGCGGCGCGAAGCAGTCCCGCAAACCCCTTTTTGGAGAGCCCGGCGGACTCCGGTACTCGCGCGCCGAACTTGCAAAGGCTAAGACAAGCCGGTGACGCGCGTCAAGACTTAGTACGAATTTCTGAATCAACTACTAAATGTGGGGATTACGGGGAAGAATCGGCAGGGGATGCAGAAGTATCGAAGATTCGCGGGGAATCTGAAAGGCCGTTGTGCGCGTAGTCCCGCTTTCACTCGCGAGCAGCGCCGAATCTTGCCGCGCGGACGCTTCTGTCCAGGCGCGGATGCGCGTGTGGATCGGGACTGAGCCGACAGAGGTCGGCGAGAACCGTCACGCATTCGTCACGTAACCACGGGGATTTTCCGGCGATTCTGAGTGAAATAACGCGTAAATCCTGCCACTTCTGCGTAAAGGCGCGGAACCTCGCATCGTAAGCTATTGAATTTGCAGAGCGACTCGTTGCGACACAAGCGCGGTCGAGCGCGCCAACCAAACCGTAGCGAGCCGGCGCGCTCTGGTTGTCGTCTTTTTGGTCTCGCGCATGAGGCCCGTTCACATTAACCTTAAAGAAGTCTTACTTTTCAGGCCGGCTTAGCTTTGCTTGCGGGGCAGGAGGGGCTGCGACTAACCTTTTGTGGATGTTTGGGGCGTGGTTGCAGGGTGCGATCCGCGCGGGGCGCGTCATTGCGTGTGCGGCCCTGCTGACGGCGTGCGCCTCGGCGATCCAAAACGATCCGGTCAATCAGCGTCTTGCCGCCAATCCCCGCGAGGTCGAGGCCGAACTCGCGACCGGCGTCGAAACCAATTACGACGACATGGTCGTCGCGCTGTCGTTTTCCGGCGGTGGCATGCGTGCCGCCGCTTTTTCTTATGGCGTGCTGGAGGGGTTCGATCAGACGCGGGTGCCGACGCGGACCGGCGCGGCGTCGCTGCTCGACCGACTTGATTTTCTCTCCGGCGTGTCCGGCGGATCAATCCTTGCGGCTTACTATGGGCTGAGAGGGCGCGCGGCGATCGCCGATTTCCGTCAGCGCTTTCTCCTGGTCAATGCCGAGGAGTCGCTGCAAACCGATCTGAGCCTCGGCAATATCGCGCGCGGGCTCAACGGCGGCGTCAACGACACCACCAAATTCCCGGTCTGGCTCGACGCCCATCTCTATGGCCAGGCGACGTTCAGGGATCTCTTACGGCGGCAGCGTCCGCGGGTGTGGATCAATGCCGCGGACATCTATGACCGCACCGCTTTCATCTTCGCTCCGGTGACGTTCAGTGCGCTGTGCAGTGATCTCGGCAGTTATCCGGTGTCGCTTGCGGTTGCGGCTTCCGCCGCAGTGCCCGTGGTATTCGCGCCGATCGTCGTGCAGAATTTCCACGGCACCTGTCCGACGCCGCTGCCGGCCTGGGTGGCGCGCGTGCACAGCGATCCGAATGCGCCCCCGCTGATCAAATCCTACGCCGACGCGCTGGAGCGCTATCGTTCCGGCGCGATCAATTACATCAAGCTGCTCGATGGCGGGCTCGTCGACAATTATGGGCTCGCCGGTTTCACCGTGGCGCGGCTTGCGGCCAATACGCCGTTTGGTCCGCTCGCTCCGCAGCAGGCGGTCAAGCTGCGTCGCCTGTTGTTCCTGGTCGTCGATTCCGGCCGCGCGCCTTCCGGGCAATGGGCGCAAACCGTGCCAGGACCCAAGGGCGTCGATCTCATCATGGCGACCTCCGACACCGCCACCGAATCCGGCGCGATCGGCAGCTATTCGGCGTTCGATGCCACCATGTCCGACTGGCGCAAGACGCTGGTAAGTTGGCGCTGCGGCCTCTCCGAAGCCGATCGGCACCGTTTTGGCGCGCCGCCCGGCTGGAATTGCCGCGACCTCGATTTTTTCATCAGCAAAATATCGTTTGACGCGCTGGGTCCGGATCGCGCCGCCGCGCTCAACCGGGTCGAGACGCGCTTTCAGCTGCCGCCCGACCAGATCGACATGCTGATCACCGCCGGCCGCGACGCGCTCAACGCCAATCCGAAATTCCGCGGGTTTCTCACCTCATTGGGCCGCGCGCCACCGCCGCCGGCCGCACCGGGCGCGCCGGTCGCGACATCGGGTGAGGGTGCGCAGCACGCTTTGGCGGAGTGATTTGCGCCGCGCCGTTACTCCGCCGCCGCTTTCGAGTGCCCGAGCCGCTGATTGAGCGTCGAGAGTAAGCTTTCGGCGGCTTCGGCAATCACCGTTCCGGGTGGGAAGATCGCTTCGGCACCGGCGGCCTTCAGCGCCGCATAATCCTGCGGCGGCACCACCCCGCCGACGACAATCATGATGTCGCCGCGGCCGAGCTTCTCGAGCTCGGCCTTAAGCTCGGGCACGAGCGTGAGATGCGCGGCCGCAAGCGAGGAAACGCCAATGATATGGACGTCGTTCTCGACCGCTTGGTGCGCCGCCTCGACCGGCGTCGCGAACAACGCGCCGATATCGACATCGAAACCGAGATCGGCAAAGGCCGAGGCGATGACTTTTTGCCCGCGATCGTGGCCGTCCTGGCCGATCTTGGCGACCAGGATGCGCGGGCGGCGGCCTTCATTGTCTTCGAACTCGGCGACGAGTTTCTGCACGCGTTCGACGGCATCCGCCACTCTTCCGTCAGCCATGCCGACCTCCCGTCCATAGACGCCGGAAATCGCTCTGATCTCGGCCTGGTGACGCCCGAACGCTTTTTCCAGCGCCTGTGAGATCTCGCCCACGGTCGCCTTGGCGCGCGCCGCGTCGATCGCGAGCGCCAACAGATTGCCGTTGCCGCCGGCGGCGCTGCGGGTTAACGCGTCGAGCGCCTGCTTAAGCGCTTCGGAGTCGCGCTCGCGCTTAAGCCGCTTGAGCTTGTCGATCTGCAATTGGCGCACTGCGGCATTGTCCACTTTGAGAACATCGATCGGCTTTTCGTCGCGCGGCCGGAATTTGTTGACCCCGATGACCGCTTGCGCGCCGGAATCAATGCGCGCTTGCGTGCGGGCCGCCGCCTCCTCGATGCGCAGCTTCGGCAAGCCGGATTCGATGGCGCGCGTCATGCCGCCGAGTTCTTCGACTTCACGGATGTGACCCCAGGTCCGCGCCGCGAGATCGCTGGTGAGTCGTTCGACAAAGAACGAACCGCCCCACGGATCGATCACGCGCGTGGTGCCGCTTTCCTTCTCCAACACGATCTGCGTGTTGCGCGCGATGCGCGCTGAAAAATCCGTCGGCAGCGCCAGCGCCTCGTCGAGCGCATTGGTGTGCAGCGACTGCGTGCCGCCCTGGGTCGCCGCCATCGCCTCAATGCAGGTGCGCGCCACGTTGTTAAAGACATCCTGCGCCGCGAGCGACCAGCCCGAGGTCTGACAATGGGTGCGCAGCGACAGCGAGCGCTCGTCTTGCGGCTCGAACTCCTTCATCAGCTTCGCCCACAGTATCCGCGCCGCGCGCAGCTTCGCCACTTCCATGAAAAAATTCATGCCGATGCCGAAGAAAAACGACAGCCGCGGCGCAAAGCGATCGACCGGCAGATTGGCGGCGAGCCCGGCGCGCACATATTCGACGCCGTCGGCGAGCGTGTAGGCGAGTTCGAGATCCGCAGTCGCGCCAGCCTCTTGCATGTGATAGCCGGAGATCGAAATCGAATTGAATTTCGGCATATGCGCCGAAGTGTGGGAGAAGATATCGGAGATGATCCGCAGCGACGGTTGCGGCGGATAAATATAGGTGTTGCGCACCATGAATTCTTTGAGGATGTCGTTCTGAATCGTGCCGGCGAGCTTTTGCGGCGGCACGCCTTGCTCTTCGGCGGCGACAATATAGAGCGCAAGCACCGGCAGCACCGCGCCGTTCATCGTCATCGACACCGACATCTGGTCGAGCGGAATGCCGCCAAACAGCGTGCGCATGTCGTAGATCGAATCGATCGCCACGCCGGCCATGCCGACGTCGCCGGCAACGCGCGGATGATCGCTGTCATAGCCGCGGTGGGTGGCGAGATCGAAGGCGATCGAAAGGCCTTTCTGGCCGGCGGCAAGGTTGCGCCGGTAGAAGGCATTGGAATCCTCCGCGGTCGAGAAGCCGGCATATTGCCGGATCGTCCACGGCTGCGTGACATACATGGTCGGGTAGGGGCCCCGGAGATAAGGCGGGATGCCGGGAAAGCCGTCGAGACCGATGAGTCCTTCGAGATCGCCTGCGGCATAGGCGGACTTAACCGCGATGCCCTCGGGCGTGAGCCAAGGCGCGCTGCCGGCGGATGCCGGAGCCGCCGCATCTGCGAAAGCCACCTTAGAAAAATCTGGAATTCGGGTCATGCGCAGCGCTAAAATTCAGTGATCCTTTTGTTGAAGAATATCGTAAGCGGCAATCAATGTCGCCAGGGCGTCGGAACCTTCGTCGATGAACGTTTGCACGCCGGCGGCCCGCAGCATGTCCTCCTGCGCGGCAACCCGCCCCGTGAAATAGATGTGGCGAGCGCCGCTTCGTTTAATCGCTGCGGCAGCCGATGCCAATTCCTGCTCGGAAGCCTTGCCGGACGGACAGAGACAGGCGATCGCGGCCTGTGCGGCGCGATAGTCGCGGGAAGAGCCGCTGACAGCCTCAAATCCACCGGCCTCGAAAAAGTTCTTGGCAAAATTTACGCGTGCGGTGAATTCCGCCGGCGCGCCAAGCGTGGCGAGGAAAACTTTCGGCCGCGCCCCGGTTGCGGCGAGAATACGATCGGATTTGTCGCGCAACGCTTCGAATGGCTCGGCGAGCCGCAGTCGCGGCAGCGATGGTGCGGTTACGTTTGCGGGTTCGTCGCTCGCCGCACGCGGCGCCACGGCGAGTACGGCCGGTGGCGCTTCGGCGATATCGGGATAGGCATTGGTGCCGGTCAGAATCTCCTTTCCACGCGCCAATGCTTGCTGGCGCGCCGCCCGCACGGCGGCAACGTTTCGCTGGAGGAGCCCGCTTTCCAGCGACGGCCATGCGCCGCCCGCGTGTTCGATCTCCTGAAATTGCGTCCAGGCGGCAAAACAAAGCTGCTCAGTCAAAGCTTCGAAGGCGCCGGATCCCGCCGCCGGGTCGGCAACCCGCGCCAAGTTAGATTCCTGCAACAGGATAAGCTGCATGTTGCGCGCCACGCGGCGCGCGAAGGCGTCCGGCAAACCAAGCGTCGCAGTATGCGGTAGAACGGTGATTGCATCGGCGCCGCTAAACCCGGCGGCGGCAACGGCGATCGTCGACCGCAATATGTTGCCGTAGGTATCGCGGCGCGTAAGCATCCGCCACGCGGTTTCGGCCGTGACAATCGCCGGCTTCGCCGAAATCCCCGCAGCGGTCGCGATGCGCGCCCATAATTTTCGCATCGCGCGAAATTTGGTCGTGGTCAGAAACTGAGCGGCGTCCGCGGCGAGTTCGGAAATAGATCGCGTCATAGGCGGCTTGCAGCGCCATGCCGCTTTGTTCGAGCGCGCGCAAATAGGTCACCGCGTTGGCGAGCGCAAAAGCAAGCTCCTGCGCTTCCGACCCACCGGCATTGTGGATCACGCGACCGTCGGCGACGGCGAACGGTCCGCGAAACCCATCGTTCGCCAATGCGGCGATCGTTGCGGCAAAAGACGGCGCGAGCTCTTGCCAACCTTGCGCGCTGTGCCCGGCCGCGGCGAAACCACCGATTGGATTGATGCTGAATTGCAGATCGATCGCACTTGGCGCAATGCCGCGGTTCTTAATCAGCGTCGCGACCTCGCGGGCCATGCCGCGCGTCGGCGGACTTAAGTTCAAGTCCAACACTATGCCGCGAGGATCGATGCCGTCGAGCACGCGTGTGAGCGCGGCCGAGTTTGCCTCAAGACCAAAACCATTGGCGCTCACCGAACCGGCAAAAACCAGCACCAAGCCGGCCGCGCCACCGTCCAAATCCTCGCGCGCCTGCACGTTTGCCGCCGCCGGATCGGGATGATCGACCCGTTGCATGACGGCCCATGCGGTGCCGCCCGGGCGCCCCGCGATGACGCTTGCTTCACGCGCGGATGAATATAGCGGCTCGATGGTCAGCCCGTCATAGGTCCGGCTCTTGATCCGCTCGAACGATCCGCCCTTGAGCACGGCGTCGACAAGCTCGCGCCAGTCCGCCTCCGTCGCGGCAGGAAAATCGGTGGCCGATATGGGGGCCTTGGGGTTTGCCATAACCGGAAAATGCCACGCGCGGGCGCGGCGGCCAACCGGCCAGAGGGCAGTTCAGCGCGGCGCTTGCGCTTCCCTTGGCGGCAGCTTCTCGATGCCCGCGACATCCGCGCCAGCGAGCACATCGCCAACCCGTCGCCCGGCGATGACGCGGTCGGCCGCAATTTCAGCAAGCGGCAAGAGAACAAATGCGCGTTCGAACCAATGCGGATGTGGCAGCGTCAAATCTGGCTCGCGCAACACAACGTCGTCATAGGCGAGAATGTCAATATCGATCGGGCGCGGCCCCCATCGCCGTTCGCTTGTCCGGTCGCGGCCGAGCGCGCGCTCGACCGCAAGCGCGCGCGCAAGCAGCACCCGCGGCTCGAGCGAGGTTGCCACGATGATCGCGGCATTGATGAAGGGCGGCTGGTCCGTAACGCCCCATGGCGGGGTACGATAATCGGAAGAGCGCGCGATAAGCCGCACCGCGCCGTCGCTGCACAGCATGGTCATGGCGCGATCGAAAGTTCCGCGCACATTGCCGATATTGCCGCCGAGCGCGAGCAGGGCCTCGGCCGAGGATTGGTTCATGATTTGCGTTTGCGCGTGCGTTCGATCGTCACGCCGACATCCTCGAATGTCGCGGCGACCGGCGCGTGCGGCTTGTGCACCGTGACGCGCACGCTACGCACTTGCGGGCAGCGCGCCAACACGGCGTCGGCCACCGCGCCAGCGGCCGCTTCCACCAGGCGGTAGCGGCGGCCGCAGAATGCCTCGGCGACGGTCTTGATGACGAAGTCGTAGGAAACCGTGTCTTTCAGCTTGTCGGTTCGCGACGCGTTGCCGAGCTCAAGGTCGAGTTGCAGATCGACATAAAAAGTTTGCCCGACCTTGGCTTCGTGCTGCATCACGCCGTGATAGGCGTGCAGCGCCAATCCTTTGACAAAAATCGTGTCGCTCATCGTCCTCGCCTGATCGCAGCGGCCACCGCAAGTGCCTGGACCGTCGGTGCAACATCGTGCGCGCGAATGATCGCCGCGCCGTTTTCGGCAGCGATCAGATGCGCGGCCAGCGACCCGCCCAGCCGCTCGCTCGGTTCGGCAGGCACGATCGCGTTGATAAAGCGCTTGCGCGAAGCTCCGACCAAAATCGGCAGGTTAAATCCGCGCCAGGCGTCAAGCCGCGCGATGCAGGCAAGGCTCTGCTCGGGCGTCTTGCCGAAGCCGATCCCCGGATCGAGCACGATCTGCTCGCGGGCTATGCCGGCCTGCCATGCGATTTCGAGCGAGCGCGAGAAGAATTCGGTCACCGCGGCGATGATGTCGATTGCCGGATCGGCTTTGTCGCGGTTGTGCATGACGATGACCGGGGCGCCATGATTGGCGATGACGCGCGCCATGTCAGGGTCGCGCTGCAGCCCCCAGACATCATTGACGATTGCGGCTCCGGTCTCGAGCGCCCAGGCTGCGACCGGTGCTTTCATCGTATCGATCGAAACCGGCACGCCCAGCCCAATGATTGCCGGCAGCACCGCGGCGAGACGGTGGCGCTCCTCGTCGAGCGAAACCGGGATGGCGCCGCCATAGGGCCGTGTCGATTCCGCGCCGACATCGATGATGTCGGCGCCTTCGTCAACAAGCCGTCGCGCCTGCGCGAGTGCGGCTGTAGGCTCGAGGAAGCGGCCTCCGTCGGAGAATGAATCGGGCGTGACATTAAGCACGCCCATCACCAGCGGGCGGCCCTTGGCGAGAAGCCCGATGAGCACATTGTCGGCGGGCGCTGTGCCCGAGACCGATGGAGCGCCACGCGTGACATTTGCGGCCGTGGTTCTCGCTGCCATGGCCTCTCTGTCCTTAGGTTTATTCGGCGGCCTAGCGCCGCTGATGGCGCTGGCTTTGCGCGGCCACTCGCGCGAAGTCAAGCACCGGCGGAAGCTCAGTCTGGCGGTCTCAGAAAGGGCGGCCGGCCGTCGGCTGTAATCAATAACGGATCAGCGGCGGCAGTTTTTTGGCATCCTCGATCCAGCGCGCCACCGTATTCACTGATGGCAGAACGCGGACCAATTTGCGCTTGGTATTGACCTCCGCCATCGCTTCCGCGAGCTTTTGCGGATTGCGGTAGCGAAGCTCATTGACTGTCCGCACGCCGGCAGCCCGCAGCAGTTCCGCATATTCCCAGCCCACGCCCTTGATCCGCATGCGATCGGCGGCGGTGACCCAGTCCAGTACGTTTTTCTCCGGCGCTCCGGTCTTGAGCGCCAGTTTTAATCTTTGCTTCGGCGTCTTGGCCAAGCGCAGCAGCGTGACAGTGGTGCGAATCCCATCCGATTTCAAAATGGCGGCAACGTCGGTTCCGATCCCCTGAATTTCGGAAATAGGATACGGCATCGATGCCCCCTCAGCGCAATTTGATCGCAACAAACACATTGGTACTCAAACAAACTGCGCGAGCCCGGGGATTGCAGCGACGATCTCGCCGACCGCATCCTCGCCTGCTTTCTCTCGCGTATACGCAATCACCGCGCGGGTTACGCTCTGCACCTGACCCATGCTTAAACCGGCCGACATCATGCGCATGCCCGCGCCCATGACTCCACCCATTGCCCCAGCCATCATGCCGCCAGAGTCGCTTTCGCCCTCGGCCTTTTGCATCACCGCCTCGGCTCCCGGAAGTTTGGCCAGCAGTGGTTGGACTTTGTCAGCTGGGCCCTCCTTGACCAGAAATTCGAGGATGATGCCGACGGCTTTTTCTGCAGTCGCACGATCTATGCCGATATCGGCGACGAGACGTGCGATCAGTTCGTCCATTACTTCCTCGCCAGCCTCGAAAGGTCCGCCGGGCGCGAGACATATTGCAGGGTCAAAGGCGGGCGTGACAAGCAGGCGCGGTTTGAACGTGTCCGAGCGTTGCAAACTTGCAACGCGTCACGATCGAGAGCGGATGACAAGGACCGCGGTCGCGGACTATAAAATTTCTAGCGTATAGGGGGCGCCGTTTACGGCAATGCGCGTCCCAGGCATCGATCAATTATGACAGTCAGAAGAACATGAGTGCAAATAATACTGTGTCCGCGGTCTTAACCCATGTCGATCGCGAGCTCAATTCCAGTCTCGATCGGCTGTTCGCGTTGTTGCGCATTCAGTCGATCTCGACGGACCCCGCTTACGCCGCGCAGTGCCGTAAGGCCGCGGAACACGTTGCGACCGATCTCGGCAGTCTCGGTTTCAACACCAGTCTGCGTCCAACCGCCGGCCATCCGGTGGTGATCGGCAAAAGCGCCGACGGCCCCAATCTACGGCCTCGGGTCTTGTTCTACGGCCATTATGACGTGCAGCCGGTCGACCCGCTCGATCTGTGGCAGACGCCGCCGTTCGAACCGCGCATTGCGACGGAGCAGGGGCGCAAAATCATCGTGGCGCGCGGCGCCTGCGACGATAAAGGTCAGGCGATGACCTTCATCGAGGCGTGCCGCGCATTCAAGGCGGTAACTGGCAAAGTTCCACTCGACATTACGATCATGATGGAAGGCGAGGAGGAGTGCGGCTCGAAACATCTGTTCGGATTTGTGCGCGACAACGCCGAGGAGTTCAGGCGCGATCTTGCGCTGGTATGCGATACCGGGATGTGGGACGCCGAAACGCCGTCGATCACCACCTCGCTGCGCGGCCTGGTCTATGAAGAGGTCCGGCTGACCTGCGCGGATCGCGATCTGCATTCTGGCTTGTTCGGCGGCGCCGCGCGCAATCCAATCCATGTGCTGGCCGACATTCTTTCCGCCCTGCACCGGCCCGATGGGTCAGTCGCTATTCCCGGATTCTATGACGGCGTGCCGGAACTGCCGGCTGACATCAAAGCGGATCTCGCGGGGCTCGAACTGACTCCGGAAAAATTTCTGACGCCCATCGGCCTGAAAATTCCGGCCGGTGAAAAGGACCGCATGCTGATCGAGCAAATCTCGACGCGGCCGACCGCCGAAGTGAACGGCATTATCAGCGGCTATACCGGGGAGGGGGCCAAGACCGTTATTCCGGGCAAGGCGATGGCCAAGGTGTCGTTCCGCCTCGTCGGGGCCCAGGACCCGGAGAAAATCCGCCTCGCCTTCCGCGAATTCGTGCGCGCGCGTGTGCCGGCCGACTGCACCGTGGAATTTGGCAATTTCAGCAGCGCACCGGCTTTCAATGTCGCGTTCGATAATCCGGCGCTCGCCAAAGCGCGCGAGGCGCTGGCACAGGAATGGGGAAAGAAAGCGGTCACTGTCGGCGCCGGCGGCTCGATTCCAATCGTCAACGATTTCAAGACCGTGCTCGGGATGGATACGCTGATGGTCGGCTTTGCGCTCGACGACGATCGCGTTCACTCGCCCAACGAAAAGTACGATCTCAAGAGCTTTCACAAGGGCATTCGCAGCTGGGTGCGCATTCTGGCGGCGCTGGCCGGCGCATGAGCGGCGGGTGCCGCCGCGCGCATATAACGTGACGCGCCGCGCCCTATTCGGTCGCCGCGGCGATCAGGCGAGGCGTGACAAAATGCTCCAACCGTGCCGAATGTGGGCGCAGTTCCGCCCAGTCGTCAATCGGCAGGTCCATCACGACCAGCCCTGACGTCGGCAATTTTTCGCGTAATTGTTCGCGGGCTTCCACGTCACCGGATGCGATCAATTGCAGCGCGAATTCGTGCAGGCTCGGATTGTGGCCGACGATGAGAAGCTTGCTCGCCTTGCGCGGTTCGGCGACGACGTGGAGAAGCTTACGCGGACTGGCGCTATAGATGCGATCGTCGACTTCTTGACGCGGCGACTTGTCAAAAGCGTCAGCGACCAGATCCCAGGTTTCCTGGGCGCGCGCCGCCGGCGAGACCAGCGCCAAGTCCGGGATCAGATCGTGGTGGATCATGTAAGCACCGAGCGTCGGCGCATCGGCACGGCCGCGTTTCATGAGTTTGCGATCGCGATCACGCTGGCCGGGCTCGGCGCGCTCGGTCTTGGCGTGGCGGAGCAGCATCAAACGGCGCATGGCGGTACTGTCGCCGTCTCAACTTAAGGTGTCCAGTAGGCGCCCAGCACGACACTGGCCTCGGTCGCCCGAAAGCCTTAAATAGCGGCAGCGATGCTCAATCCCACCCCCCACAGGAACGCCGCGGCGGGCGAAATCTACGGCGATAGCTGGTACGCCGCGACCATGGTGGATGCGCCGCGGCGGCCGGCGCTGTATTCCGATCTCGACGTCGACGTCTGCGTGATCGGCGGTGGGCTTGCCGGCCTGACCACCGCGCGCGAAGTGGCGCGCAAAGGCTGGTCCGTCGTGTTGCTCGAGGCCAACCGGCTCGCGGCCAAAGCCTCGGGGCGCAATACCGGCTTTGTCTTGCCGGGCTTCGGCGCCGATGCCGACAAGCTCATTGCGCGCGTCGGTTTCGAGCGCACCAAAGATCTTTGGACACTGGCGCAGGCCGGCCTCGATTACGTGCGCGATACCATCCGCGCCGAACACGCGCCCGGTGTCGATCCGGAAGACGGCTGGCTCCATGTGTCGAAGCGAGACGATAGCGACGAGTTTGTAAAATACGTCGCCCTGCTCGGCGAACTGGGATGCGATTTTGAGGGCTGGCCGACCGAGCGCGTGCGTGAAGTGCTGCGCAGCGAACGTTATTTTTACGCCATCAATTATCTGCGCGCGCTTGCCATTCATCCGCTCAACTACGCGCTCGCGCTTGCCGCTGCCGCAGAGCGCGACGGCGCGCGGATTTTCGAGAACACGCCGGCTCTGTCGATCGACCCGAGCGGGGTGCGCAAACGCATCGTGACGCCGGGGGCGCGGCTGCGCGCCAATCACGTGGTGCTGTGCGGCAATATCGGGCTCAAATCACTGATGCCGCGGCTTGCCGCGACGATGGTGCCGCTGACGACCTATGTGATCACGACCGCGCCACTTGGGGATCGTCTTGCCGAAGCGGTGCGCTATCGCGGCGGCGTGAGCGACAGCGATGCTGCCGACAATCACTATCGCGTCGTCGGCGGCGATCGGCTGATGCTGTCGGGTCGCGCCACGACGTGGGCCCGCAACCCGCGCCGTTACCTCAGAGCGCTGAAAGCCGACATCAAACACACCTATCCACAACTTGGCGATGTCGAGATCGACTATGCCTGGGCCGGCACTTTGGGGATTACCGTGCACCGCATGCCGCAGATCGGCGAGGTCGGTCCGGGCGTCTGGCTGGCCAGCGGTTTCGGCGGGCACGGTCTCAATACCACGGCGATGGGCGGCAATCTCATCGCGCGCGCGATCGTCGATGGCGATCAGACCTGGCGCCAGTTTACGCCGTTCGAACTGGTCTGGGCCGGTGGCGTAGTCGGTCGGGCGGCGGGGCAGATCCGCGTCTGGGTCAAACGCCTGCGCGCCGCCGTCGAAGAGCGGCGCGCCAAGGCGCGCGAATTGGCGCACTGGCAGGCGCGGCTGAACGCGGCCGAGTCAGCGCAGCGGCCGGACAGCCCTGTTGTTTCGGAACCTGCTGTTTCGGAACATGAGTCCGCGGCTTCTGTCCCGGATCAAAGCGACAGCGGTATGGCTGTCGCCGCGCACTCTGAAACCCTACTGCCTGAAAAAACGCCGCCGGAAACCCCGCCGGAAACCACACCGCCTGACAGCGCGCCGCCCGAAACCGTCGCTCCCGCGCCGGAGCCCGCGAACATTGAACCAGCGGCCCCGCGCGCGGGCCGGCGCCGAAAACGCTCGCGAACAAGCGCCGGCCGGGCGGTTGAACACGATGCCGAAGCCTAGCGGGCGGCGCACGACCGATCGGCAACAGGTGTGCACTAAATTTACCTTTGGCCACCCCGCCGCTTCGTCCTTAGCTGCCCCTGCTGTATCATAGCGAACTTAAGGGAAAATGGGGCGGGCCCGCACGGCATGACAAGGGTTTGGCACTTGAGCGGTTGGTGGGCCGCCTGCATTGCTATGGGCGCGGTCATCGCGCCGACCATTGGCTTTGCGGCCGACCTGCCGACGCCGGCTGCGGCACAAGCTGTCAATGTGCCCGCCGTGCCGGACTGGATCGTGACCATCGGCGGCGAGTTGCGCATCGAGCCGAAATGGGCAGGCGCACCAGACGGCACGTTCCGACCAACCGGCGGCCCTCTGTTCAGCATTCGCAAAGTTGGAACGCCGCCGGATTATTTCGGGCCACGCGACAGTTTTGGATTTCCCATTCTCGATCTTGGCCAGTTCAAGGTCGGTCCGGCCGTACAAATCGTCTGGCAGCGGAAAGCGTCCAGTGATACGGCGCTCAATGGCTTGGGTGATATCGATTTTGCGGTGCAGGCGGGCGCCTTCGCCGAATATTGGCCGGCGCAATGGCTACGCCTGCATGGCGAAGTGCGGCAGGGCTTTGGGGGTGAAAAGGGCGTCACTGGCGACTTGTTTCTTGATGGGGTGGTTCCGGCGGGACAGTGGCGCTTTTCGGCAGGGCCGCGTTTGACGTTGCAGTCGACCGCTGCCGTCAGTCCCTATTTTAGCATCACACCGGCTCAATCCGCCGGCTCAACCGTCGCCGGCCTGCCGGCGCTGCCGGTCTATCATGCCGGCGGTGGTTTTTATTCGTATGGCGCCGGGACGCAGGCGGAATATTTCTTCAACCCGCAATGGGCAACGCATGTCTTCGTCGAATATCAGCGGCTGACTGGCTCCGCCGCCGATTCGCCGTTGGTCATCCAGCGCGGCTCGCCCAACCAGCTTACCTTTGGATTGGGTGCGACCTATGCCTTCACCACGCATCCTTGGTGGTGATTTGATCGATCGCGCCGCTATCTAGCGTCCTTCCCTTCGCGTCATAAAAGCCAACCGCTCGAACAGGTGCACATCCTGCTCGTTCTTCAGCAGCGCGCCATGCAGCGGAGGTATCAACCGCTTCGGATCGCGTTCGCGCAGCGTTTCGACTGAAATATCTTCGACCATTAGCAGCTTGAGCCAATCCAGCAATTCCGAGGTCGACGGCTTCTTCTTCAGTCCCGGCACTTCGCGAATTTCGTAGAACAGCTTAAGCGCCTCGGCCACCAGCCGGTGCTTGATGCCGGGAAAATGGACCTCGACGATGGCGCGCATCGTGTCGGGATCTGGAAAGCGGATGTAATGGAAGAAGCAGCGGCGCAGGAAAGCGTCCGGCAATTCTTTTTCATTATTTGAGGTAATGACGACAATCGGGCGGCGGCGCGCATGAATCGTTTCGCCGGTCTCGTAGACGAAGAATTCCATACGATCGAGTTCTTGCAGAAGATCGTTGGGAAATTCGATATCGGCCTTGTCGATTTCGTCGATCAACAAAACCGGCCTTTCATCGGCGATGAACGCCTCCCACAGCTTGCCGCGCTTGATGTAATTGCGGATGTCCTTGACGCGGGCGTCGCCCAATTGGCTGTCGCGCAGCCGCGTCACCGCGTCGTATTCGTAGAGGCCCTGCAGTGCCTTGGTGGTCGATTTGATGTGCCATTCGATCAGCGGCGCGCCCAGCGCCTTGGCGATTTCCAGCGCCAGGACGGTTTTGCCGGTCCCGGGTTCCCCCTTCACCAGGAGGGGGCGCTCGAGCGCGATTGCGGCGTTAACCGCAACCTTCAAATCATCGGTGGCGACGTAGCCGCTGGTGCCTTCGAAACGCATGAAACGCCCTCCGGGGCGGCAAATTAGATCACCCTGGCGACGCGCCACAAGCACGGGCCCGCGCGCTAGGGGCGGCCGATCCGAACCTTGACCACAGCCGCGGTGTTCCCGGCCCACGATCTTGTTGTCACTGTCATGGAGCTTCGTTATAAGCCGCCGCGCGAGAGGGCGCTTCGCAAATTGGTTGCGGGAGTACACGCAGATGCAATTGTTGAAGGGCAGAAATCGACGTCCGGACAGGCCCCAAAAGAATGGCCAGGCTAACGGAGCAGGCCTTGGGCCGGACGCAAAATTCTATCGGCCAAGCGACAAAGAGCCGTTCATGAACGAGCGCCAGCAGGAGTATTTCCGGCTGAAGCTGCTCAATTGGCGGGAGGACATCCTCAAGGAGGCCAAAGAGACCCTCCAGCACTTGCACGACGAAAGCCAAAATCACCCGGACCTCGCCGACCGCGCATCCTCGGAGACCGACCGCGCAATCGAACTGCGCGCCCGCGACCGGCAGCGCAAACTGATCGCCAAAATCGATGCTGCGCTGCAGCGTATCGAGGACGGCACTTACGGATATTGCGAGGAAACTGGCGAGCCGATCACACTCAAACGCCTGGAAGCGCGGCCGATTGCCACGCTATCGATCGAGGCCCAGGAACGCCATGAGCGGCGCGAACGGGTCTACCGCGACGACTGAGGTGGTTAGGTGCACATCACCGCCGCTGTCGTCCGTGAACGTTCGGCACCCTTCGCATTAGAAAAATTGGAGCTCTGCGATCCGCGCCCGGACGAAGTGATCGTGCGCGTGGTGGCGAGCGGGATGTGCCACACCGATCTGCATGGCCGGGACGGTTACTTCGCTTCGCCCTATCCCGCGGTTTACGGTCACGAGGGTGCCGGCGTGGTCCACGCAGTTGGCAGCGCGGTCCGCGCGTTGGCGCCCGGCGATCATGTCGTCATGTCGTTTCCGTGGTGCGGAACCTGCACGAACTGTCAGCAGCACAAATATTGCTACTGCATGCACGGACGGCGTCTAAAAATGCACGGCCGGCGCGCCGACGGCTCGACGCTGATGTCGAGAAACGGCGCGCCGGTTTATAGCGCTTTCTTTCAACAATCTTCGTTCGGCACCTATGCGCTCACCCAGGCGCGCTACGCGGTTAAGGTGCGAAAAGACGCGCCGCTGGAAGCCTTGGGGCCGCTGGCCTGCAGCGGCCAGACTGGAGCTGGAGCCGTTCTCAACGTCATGCAATCGAAGCCCGGCGACAGTCTTGCTATCTTCGGGGTTGGCGCCGTCGGGATATCGGCTCTGATGGCGGCAAAAATCGCTGGCTGCGATCCGATCGTCGCAGTTGATGTGCACGCACATCGGCTGGCGCTGGCGCGCGAACTCGGCGCCACCCATACGATCGATCACACCGGCCGTGACAAAATCGTCGATGAAGTTCGAGCCGTCGCGCCGGGCGGCGTGCGCTTTGCGCTCGATACTTCGGCGCTACCCAGTGTGTTCCGAGAGGCAATCGACGCGTTAATGCCCGGCGGGACCTGCGTGTTACTCGGCAGCGCTCCGCCCGGCACCGAGGTCGCGATCGAAATGCCGTTTTTGCAGCAAGGCCGTACCGTGCGCGGCGTGGTGCAGGGCGAGAGCTTGCCTAAAGAATTTATCCCCCAGCTCGTCGATCTCATTGTCGCCGGGAAGTTTCCGATTGAGAAGATGATTAAGTTCTACGACTTCGCCGACATTAATCTGGCGGCTGCCAAATCCTCGTCGGGTATCGCGATCAAGCCGGTGCTGCGGATGCCCGTCGGATGATAGCGGGCAGATGTCAGAGGTCAGATGAGATATCCGTCATCTGACATCAGCTTTTCGGTGGCCGCCCCAACAAATTCGCCATCTCTTGTTCGAGCGTGTCGTAGATGGCGGTCTTGTTTTGGTTAGGCTTATTGGCCTCGGGCGGTGCCGGTCGTTGCTCGCTGCCGCGCGGATTGCGTGGCGGCGGTGGCAGCGAATCGCTGCGCGCTGGCTGATCGGACGCCGCCGGCGGGCGTGCCTGACCGGCGGGTGAACGTGCCTCGCTCGCCGGTTTGCGGAGCGCCGCTTCAAGCCGCTGAGCCATATCGGCAAGGTTTTGATCCCCACCGGCTGCGGATTCACCGCCGCCGGTGGCGATCGAAGGCGGCGGCGAGGATGGCGCGGCCGGTTGCGCGGGCTTGCGCGGTTCCAGCCGCGGCTCAGCGCGCGGGTCTTGGCGCGGGTCTTGGCGCTGGTCTTGTCGCGGCGGCTCGCCGACATTGCCGCGATTGCGCTGCTGCGGCGTCATCCGCGTAGAAAGCTCGTCAGCGAGCGCGGCCAGGGTGTCGCGTTGGCGGGGGCCGGGCTCTGGCTGCGGACGTCCGGGGAGCTCGCCGTGTTGCGCATCCGGCCGTGCGCCGGGCCGCGATCCACCATTGGCCTCGGGCTGTAACGGCCACGAACCACCGCCGTTGTCCGGCAGCGGAATAGCGCGCGTGATCGCCTCGATCCCCGCCGGAGCGCGCCCTACATCGCGCGCCGCCGGAACGGCGCGGACGATATTAGGCTCAACTACGATGTCGCTCGGTCCCCCGATCATCAGAAGATGCTCGACATTATCGCGGCGCACCAGAATAAGCCGGCGGCGGTTGTCGACGCTGGCGTAATCGATCACCGCAAGACGCGGCTGACGGCCGCGCGTACTGGCGCCGAGCCGACCGCTGCCGAACCGTCGCACGATCCACCAGATCGCGCCGATCACGCCGAGTATGATGAGAAAAGACAGCAAGAATTGCACGGGAAGCGGCATTCCCGACCACGTCTCAACCATCCCTGCTACTCCCGTCTCGATGACGTGCCAACCGCGGCTAACGGTTGCCTTTTAAAGGTTAATAGTGCCGCCGATATTCGCCCGGCCGACTAAAAGCAATGAGTTAATAACGATAACCGATTTCCCGGCAAAGCCGATGCCTGCAGCATTCTCATGGTTAACGGCAGTTTGAAGGCAAAACCGGTGGAACTCTGGCTATTTGGCGAAACGAGCGCGGAAACCGACCCGTTCCTGCCGCAGTTGTGCACGCTATCGTCAAACCTCTTGCGCGATTCAGTCGCACAGGGCACTGGAAACCGGCATGACAGAGCAGCTCATGTCGGTACCTGCTATCAGCAAGGTCCCCGCTGGGTCTGTTTCAGGGGAGTCGCGCGGCACTGAAGTCGGCTCGGCGCTTGGCGAGGCCGCCGGCGCCGAACGCGGCGGCAGCATAGTCATGGTGCTGCTGGTCGCGGTGGCGCTGGTTGCGGCACTCGGCGCGATCATGACGTTCGGCGGCAGCAATGCCGAACAATACACCATCGCTTTTCTCGCCGTCCTCGCCAGCATTGGCGTGTTTTCGCTGTTCGCCTTTGCCTGCGGAATCTTGCGTGTGCGCGCGGCCGCCAATCGTGGCAATCCGCTGATCAAAGCGGTGGTTGACGGCGCTGCGGAGGCCGTTGTCGTCACCGCCAATGACGGCCGCGTCGTCTATGCCAATCCGGCTTATCTCGATCTGACCGTAGCAAGCGATGACAAAGAAACGCGGCCGGTGGAGCGCGCGTTCATAGGCGATGCCGATGCGTCGGAGGCCATATATCGGCTGCTGCGAGCGGCGCGGGAAGGCCGGCAGCTCGAGGAAGAGGTGCGCGTCACCGGGATGAAAGGCCAGCCCGCGCGTTGGCTCCGATTCCGCATCCGGCCGCTCGGCGGCGACAAGCGCGCGGCGCCGCTGACCGTCTGGTCGCTTGCGGACGTCACGCGGGAACGTGAGCGCCAGGAGAACGTGTTTCAGGAATTGCAGCACGCCATCGACTATCTCGATCACGCGCCCGCTGGATTTTTTTCGGTCAACCACAAGGGCGAAGTCGTCTATCTCAATGCCACGCTCGCCAATTGGCTCGATCATGATCTCGCCCAGGTCGGCTCCGGCGGGCTCAAAGTCGGCGAGATAATCGCCGGCGATGGTGCGGCGCTGCTTACCACGCTGCACGCCGCGCCAGGCGAGGTAAAGACCGAGGTGCTCGACCTCGATCTGCGCACCCGCAGCGGCGGCACGGTGCCGGTGCGCGTGTTGCACAATGTCGCCTATGGCGCCGACGGTACGCCCGGAGCCTCGCGGACGCTCGTGCTCAATCGGACGCGCGACGACCGCAGCGATCCGCAGCGCGCCGCCGAAATTCGCTTCATGCGATTCTTTCATCATACGCCGATGGCGATCGCCACGATCGACAAACATGGCGGCGTGGTTCGCACCAACCCGCTCTTCGCGCGGCTGTTTCACGGCGCCAGCGGCGAGGCAAAGGATCGTTCGATCCTTGCCACCGTTGCTCCGCGCGATCGCGAAGCGCTGGCGGGCGCAATCCGGCAGGCGGCGCTCGGCAAGACCGAAATCGCGCCGGTCGATGCCATGCTGGCCGGTGAGGGCGAGCGCTTCGGCCGGTTCTACGTCACCGCGGTCGAGGAGGAAGAGCGCGATCAGGAATCCGCGATTGTTTATGCGCTGGAAACCACGGCGCAGCGCGAATTGGAAAACAAGGTAACGCAGCAGCAGAAGATGGAGCTGGTGGGGCAGCTTGCCGGCGGCATCGCGCACGATTTCAACAACGTGCTTTCGGCCATCATGATGGCGACCGACTTCCTGCTCAACGCGCACAAACCGACCGATCCTTCATTCGGCGACATCATGCAGATCAAACAGAATGCCAACCGGGCGGCGAGCCTGGTGCGGCATCTGTTGGCATTTTCGCGCAAGCAGACACTGCGCCCGCAGGTGCTCGATATCGGCGAAGCCTTGAGCGATCTGACTATGCTGTTGCGGCGGTTGATCGGCGAAAAGGTTGCGCTCGACGTCGTGCATGGGCGCGATTTGTGGCCGGTAAAGGTCGACATTTCGCAATTCGAACAGGTCATCGTGAACTTGGCGGTGAACGCGCGCGACGCCATGCCAAATGGCGGCAGGTTGACCGTTCGCACCAACAATGTGATGGCGCAAGAATCCCTACGCTTCAGCGCCAAGGGCATGCCGGCGGCGGATTACGTGCTGGTGGAGGTCGCCGATACCGGCGTGGGCATCCCGCCCAATGTCATCGGTAAAATTTTCGAGCCGTTTTTCTCGACCAAGGAGGTCGGCAAAGGCACCGGGCTCGGGCTTTCGACGGTCTACGGAATCATCAAGCAGACCGGCGAATTCGTTTACGTCGATTCGGTTGAACATAAAGGCACGGTGTTTCGCATTTTCCTGCCGCGGCATGTGGCGAGCGCGCAGGATGTCGCGGCGGAGCGGGACGATGTGGCTGCGGCGCCGATCTCGGCGGGCGCCCCGGCGGCGGTCGATCGCAAGTTGCCGGAAAGCGCCGATCTCACCGGACAAGGCACGATCCTGTTGGTCGAGGACGAGGAGGGCTTGCGCCAGCTCAACGCGCGCGGACTTGCCTCGCGCGGCTACACCGTTATCGAAGCCGGCAACGGCATCGAGGCCATCGAAATGTTGGAGAAGTCGGATGGCGAAGTGGACCTGGTCGTCTCCGACGTGGTCATGCCGGAAATGGACGGGCCGACGCTGTTGCGGGAACTGCGCCGTCGCAATCCCGGCCTGAAGATCATTTTCGTTTCCGGCTATGCCGAGGACGCGTTCCAAAAGCATCTACCGGCCGATGGGGAACAATTCATGTTTTTGGCAAAGCCCTTTACACTCAAGCAGCTGGTCAACGCTGTAAAAGAAACGCTGGCTCTTTGATCGGCGAAGTTCCAACTTGACGCACCCCTGCGGCATGCGCGCGTGCGACGCTTTGCGACAGATAAGGCTGAGCGCCCGCGGCGTAGATAAACGCCTCGACAACACACCGAACCGTGCAGCAATCACCGCGATGTTGCGCTCGGTGCAGGCGAAAGGGCGTCGCCGTGTACGCATCTGCCGCAGCCCGGATCGGGATAGTGCAACGCGTGCGATGGCTTCGCCCGCTGGCGGCGCTTTTCTTTCTCGCATTTGGACTGTTGTTATGGGCCGAGGAGGCCGATGCGCGGCTGGCCCGCGACGCGCGTTTTGCCGACGGCGAGCGCGCGATCGGATTGAACCAGCCGACGCTCGCGGCGCATCAAGAGGAAATTTCTCCCTGCGCCGTGCAGCCTCCATATCCAGCCGGTTCGTTGGGAGGTTTGTTCAGCCGTCCCGGTATGATCGGCGGCTTCGCGGCCGGATTCCTGGGTGCCGGTATTTTCGGGCTTCTGTTTGGCCATGGTGTGATCGGCGAGCTGAGCGGCGTGCCATCGATTCTCGGTTTGATTTTTCAGTTTGCCCTGTTGCTAGCGCTCGGCTGGGCGATCCGGGCGTGGTGGCGTGCCGACAAGGCGGCCGCGGTCGCCCAATTGTCACCACGGCAATTGGCCGATGCCTACGAACGGGCTCGCAACGAGACATTGCCGGAATTCGCCACGGACGCGAATGCCGGGTCCAAAGTGGACGGTAAAAATTCATTGGCCGATGAGGCGCATTTGCCGCTGTAGCGCGCCCAAATGCCCGCGGCCGCAGCTCCTTGCTCCCGCAGTATCGCGCGGGAATTTCCACTATCCTATGACGTGATCTTAGGGTTTGGCCGGCGGGCGGCGAAGCGCGCCGGCCACCTCGCAAAGGAGACATGACCATGGACATTTACAGCTGCGGTTCGCGGCCGACGCGGCGCGCGCCGGCGGAGAGCTTTACCGGCACGGTGTGGCAGGAGCCGATCATCGAAGCACCGGCGCCGGCACGCGTGCGCTCCGGCTTGGTGCGCTTCGAGCCGGGTGCGCGCACCGCCTGGCATACGCATCCGCTCGGCCAGACGCTGTTCGTGGTTTCCGGCGCGGGCCGGGTACAAAGCTGGGGCGGCACGGTGCGCGAGATCAAAGCGGGCGACGTCGTCTGGATTCCGCCGAACGAAAAGCATTGGCACGGCGCCGCGCCGACCACGAGCATGGTCCACGTCGCCACCCAAGAGGCGCTCGACGGCAAGCACGTCACCTGGATGGAGCACGTCAGCGACGAGCAATATAAGGTGCCGGTTGGCGGCTAAATCTCATCATGCGTTACCAGCTCTATTACTGGCCGTCAATTCAAGGCCGCGGCGAATTCATCCGCCTGGCGCTGGAAGAAGCCGGCGCCGATTACGTCGATGTGGCACGCCGCGGCAAAGCCGGCATGGCTTCGGTGATGAAGCTTATGGCGGATCGCCAGCAGGCACGTCCGCCCTATGCGCCGCCGTTTCTCAAAGCGGGCAAGACCATCGTGGCGCAGACCGCGAATGTGCTGCTGTTTCTCGGTCCGCGTTTGAAGCTTGCCCCGCGCGATGAAGCCGGGCGTCTGTGGGCGCATCAATTGCAGCTCACCATCTCCGACCTCGTCGATGAGATCCACGACACGCATCATCCGGTCTCGAGCTGGCTCTATTTCGAGGAGCAACGCCCGGCGGCGCGGCGGCGAACCAAGGATTTCTGGCGCTACCGCGTGCCGAAATATCTCGGCTATTTCGAGCGCGTGCTGAAAAAGAACGGCGGCACATTCATCGTTGGCTCGCCGCCTCAGCTATGTGGACTTGTCGCTGTTTCAGATCGTCGAAGGCCTGCGTTACGCCTTCCCCAAGCGCATGCAACGCTTCGAGAGGAAGATTCCCGGTCTCGTCGCGCTGCATGACCGGATCGCGACGACGGCCGCGCATAGCCGCTTATCTGGCATCGCCGCGGCGCATTCCATTCAGCCAATGGGGCATCTACCGCTATTTCAAAGAGCTCGATGCCTGAGCCTTTGCGGCGATGGCAATTGCCGGGCACTCAGGCTAATGAGAAGGAAAATGCGGGGAGGGCAATGTCCGGATATCTGCAGAATTTCGATCTCTCGCACGGCATCAACATATTGCGCTTGATCTGCGGACTGTTTTTCATCCCGCATATTTACGCGAAATTCTTCGTCCCCGAGGCGCTCGGTTTCTTCGTTGCCGCAAAGTTCAGGCCGCCGGCGGGGTGGATGTACACCGCCTGCGTGATCGAGACGTTTCTCGCCATCGGGCTGATTTTCGCGATCCTTCCGGTCGTGGCCGGCGCGCTCGGTTTCGTTCATCTTGCTGGTCGCCGGCGGCGCGGTGTGGAAAGTGACCAAAGGCAAGTGGCTATGGAATATCGGCGGATATGAATACTGCCTGTTCTGGGCGATCTGCTGCCTGGTCGTGGCGATGTACTATGCCGGGTTGGGATGACGCGTAAGTCGTCGGCAACTGCCCGGCCTCTGCGCCCGTTCGAAGGAGTTGCGCTTATGATCAATGCAGCCATCGTCGGTTTGGGCTGGTGGGGCAAGACGCTCGTCGAATTCGGCCGCGAACAGCGATGCGATCCGATTCGTTGCCGGCGCCACCCGCACGGTCACGCCGGAAGTGGAGACGTTCGCCAAGAAGCATGGCTTCCGGCTGCTGGCGAACTATGACGCGGTGCTTGCCGATCGTGAGATCGACGCCGTGGTGCTCGCCACGCCGCATTCGATGCATGGCGCGCAGGTAGTCGCGGCGGCCGCGGCGAAGAAGCATGTGTTCTGCGAAAAGCCGTTCACCTTGACCAAGCGCGAGGCCGAAGATGCGGTGGCGGCGGTGCGCAAAGCCGGGGTGACGCTGGCGCTCGGTTATAATCGCCGCCTGCATCCGGAAATGATCAAGTTGCGCGACATGATCCGCGCCGGCGAGCTCGGCACGATCCTGCACGTCGAAGCGACGATGACATTTCCGAATGTGCTGTTCATCAACCCGAGCCATTGGCGCGCCGACAAATCGGAAACGCCGTGCGGCGGGCTGATGCCGATGGGCGTCCACGCTATCGACGGCATGATCGATCTGTGCGGTCCGATCGACCATGTCTTTGCGCAAAGTTTTCGCCGCGCCGCGACAATCGATGCCGACGATACGACGTCGATCCTCTTTCGCATGAAAGAGGGCATGTCAGGCTATCTCGGCACCATGACGACGACCGGTCCGGGCTTCAGCTTCCAGGTGTTCGGCTCGAAAGGCTGGTTGCGGCTCGAGGGCGTCACCCATGTCGCCGGCGCCTCTTCGGACGAGCGGCGCACGCGGCTATTCGGCCCGTGTAAATTCCAGCCGGTGAAGGGCGAGCCCAAGACCTGGCAAGCGGCGACGATGGACATTTCGCGCGCGGCGCTCGAGGCCTTCGCCAAAGCGGCGGCAGGCGGGCCGGCTTTTCCGATTCCCTACGATCAGATGATCCACGGCGTCGCGGTGACGGAAGCCATCGTGCGCTCGGCGGGTTCAGGCAAGGTCGAAAAGGTCAGCTGAAAGGAAATAACGACATGGATCTCGGCAGCGGCCTCGGCCATTTGACCTATTCGACGCTGGTCCATCCCGGCGACAATTGGGAGCAGATGTGGGCGAGCCTGAACACCTATCTGCCGAAAGTGAAGGCGCGCATTGCCGGCAATAAGCCTTTCGGCGTGTCGCTGCGGCTGTCGGCAGATTCCGCGCAGACGCTGGTCAGTAGCCAGGCCGAGCGGGATCGGCTGAAGAAATTCCTCACCGACCACGACATGTATCTCTACACCGTGAACGCGTTTCCGTATGGCGCATTCAAGGGCACGGTGGTCAAGGAGCAGGTTTACGAACCGGATTGGCGTTCCGAGGAGCGCACCCGCTACACCATGAATGTCGCGAGCGTACTCGCCGATGTGTGCCCCGCCGGCATCGCGCCGTCGATCCAGAGCGCGCCGCTCGGTTTTAAGCCGCGCGTCACCGGCGGCGAGGTCGTAACGAGCTACACCGATCACGTCTTGCGCGTGGTCGCACATCTGGTCGCGCTCGAAGCGGAAACCGGACGCACCGTGACGCTCGCGCTCGAGCCGGAGCCGTATTGCTTCCTCGAAACCACCGACGAGACGATCGCCTATTTCACCGGGCATCTCTATTCCGGCGCCGCCGCCGAGACTCTGGCGCGGCTTGCTCATATTCCGATTGCGGAGGCCCATGGCGCGCTGCGCCGGCATCTCGGCGTCGTGTTCGATATTTGCCATCAGGCCGTCGAATACGAGAACATTGCCGAGAATCTGCAGAAGCTGGTCGACGCCGGCATACCGATCTTCAAGTTGCAGGAAGCCGCCGCCTTGCACATGCCGCAAGTGACGCAAGCGATCGTCGACACGCTCAAGCGCTACGCCAAGACGATTTACCTGACGCAGACGGTTGAGAAAAAGAACGGCAAGCTCACGCGCTTTCTCAATCTTGAAGATGCGTTTGCCGCCTGGGAGCAGGATCCCGGTCCGCGCGAATGGCGCACGCACTTTCACGTGCCGGTATTTCTCGACGATCTTGGCCCGTTCCGCACGACGCGCTTTGCAATCGAGGAGGCGCTGCGCTTTCACAAGAAAAAGCCGCTGTCGCGTCAGCTCGAAATCGAGACTTACACCTGGGACGTGTTGCCGGAGAACCTGAAGACCGGCGATATCGTCGATTATGTCTGCCGCGAGCTCGAATGGGTGCGCGGGCAGTTGAGCTAGCTGGCTTTCGCATCCTCCCCGCGTGAAAACGGCGGAGGGGGACCCATGCGAAGCAAGGGAGCATCTGCGCCACGGAATATGGACGAATTTATGCGCACGCCCCTCCCACCGCCTCCGGCGGTCACCATGCGCGCTGACCGCGGGTCGGGATGAGAAGAGCGCTCGCAGGGAGACAAAAAATGAAAGCCGGATTTATCGGTCTTGGCCGCATGGGCCAGGCCATGGCGCGCCGCTTGCTCGATGGCGGCCATGATCTCGGCGTCTACAACCGCACCGCGGAGAAACTAAAACCGCTGCTCGGACTCGGCGCCAAGGCGCTCGACTCGATCAAGGCGGCGGCCAGTTACGGCGAAGCGGTCTTCACCATGCTGGCCGACGATGCCGCCGTCATGGAAGTCGCGAGCAAGCCAGCGGGTCTTGTGGAATCGCTGCCGCAGGGCGGCATCCATATTTGCGCCGGCACGCATAGCGTCGCCTGCATCGCGCAACTCAAAGAGCGGCATGGCAAAGCCGGACAAATTTTGCTGGCAACGCCGATGCTCGGCCGCCCCGAAGTGGTGGCGTCCGGACAGGCCGGCATGGTGCTTGCCGGCACGAAGTCGAGCCTGGACCGCTGCCGGCCGTTGTTCGAGGCGATCGCGCGGCGGACCTTCGACGGCGGTCCCGATCCGGTTGCCGCCGCGGCGATCAAGATCGCCAACAATTTCGTGCTGGGTTGCGCCATCGAGGCGATGGGCGAGGGTTTTGCGCTCGTTCGCAAATACGATGTAGCGCCGGACGTTTTTCTCGATGTGATGACCGACGGCCTGTTCGCTTGTTCCGCCTACAAGGTCTACGGCAAGATCATCGCCGAACAACGCTACCAGCCGGCCGGGCAGCGCGCCGTGCTGGGGCTCAAAGACGCCAATCTCGCGCTTGCGGCCGGCGAGGCCGTCGGCGTGCCGTTGCCGAGCGGTAACGTGTGGCGCGATCGCCTGGTGGGCGCACTTGCGCATGGCGAGGGCGAGCACGACTGGGCCGTGATGGCGAAGGATCAGGCGCGGGCTAGCGGGTTGGAGTAGGTTCGGTTTCCCCCAGGTCTGGTCGGTTTCCCTGTTAACAGGGAAAAATACAGGGAAAATCGCGCGGATGGCGCCTCGCGCGCACCATCACGTGCGTGATCAGCCAGGAAATCCAATGGTTTGCGCGAAAAATTCCCTACTAGGCGCGAACAGGGAATTTTCTGCGTGAAACAGGAAGCAAATAGGGAAGCGAATTGGGCTGAACAGGGAATTTGCTCCGAACGTGTGCTGCAGTAATGATCGTATATTGAAATCATTGAAAAATTTGGGTTCGTTCTGCCAAATTACTATCAAGAGTAGTATTTTTGATTTCTACCGTCGTCCGCTACGGACACAGCTATAATTTTGGTTTTCGGGGTGGCCGCTTTCGCAACCGTACACCAGGGCCGCCGCCGTTCTCGTCGATGAATTCCACCCCAGCACCCTTAAGCGCGCCCACGATTGCGGCCAGTGTAGCCGCATCACCGGCATAGCGACCAGTTTCAATGTTCGTCACCGTGTTTCGATGAATCTGGGCCGCTTTGGCGAGATCCCGGACGCTCCAATTCAAGGCTGCCCGAGCCATCCTCACTTGTGCGCTTGTCACAGCATTGACTTGTGCCATTGTCACATGTGCTGATACCACAATCCGGGGTTACCACATGCGCGGCGAGGTTGCCATGCGAGAAAGTTCCGCAAAGGCCGGAATCAACAGAATAAACCGCCGACACTTTATCGGCGGCTCCGACGCCCGGGTCATCATGGGCAATGACGAGCAGGCGCTGATCCGGCTGTGGCGGGAGAAGCGGGGCGAGGTCGAGCCGCAGGATCTGTCAGAGAATCTGGTTGGTCCAGCTCGGGCTCGCGACCGAAGAACTCAATCGCCGCTGGTACGAAGCCAGTACCGGGCAGGTCATCACCGACATCCAAAAGAGAGTGCGTCATCCGGCGCTGCGCTGGATGGGAGCGACTCTGGATGGCCGGATTGAGGGCAGCGATGCCGTGTTCGAGGCTAAGTTCATGCTGCCGTGGTCGTTCTCGGAAGAAGCGGCAGCCGAGAAATACATGCCCCAGCTGCAACATAATATGTGGGTAGTGGCGGCACGAACCGCGGTTCTCTCTGTCATCACCGGCGGCGGCAAATGGGTCGAGATCCTGGCGCACGCCGATCCGCTCTATCAGCATCTGATTGTCACCGCTGAGCGCAAGTTCTGGCGCTGCGTGGAGACGGGCGAGCAGCCGCAGCTGTTCGGAGTCGAGCCGCCGAAGCCGCGGCTTGAGGCGGTGCGCATTGTGGATATGACGTCGTCCAATGCCTGGGCCGAGTTTGCCGCGATCTTCACCCGGACCCGGGCGGCGCATCTGGAGCACGAGCAGGCCAAGGCCGAGCTGAAAGGCCTGATGCCGGAGGATGCCAAAGGGGCCATCGGCCACGGCATCCGCGCCAAGCGCTCCAAATCAGGGGCGGTCAGCTTTGACCTTCTAGTGACCGCGACCGGGGAGGAAAGCCGTGCAGCGGTCTAGTCCATCAATCGCTGCGCTCGCCACCGCACTGGCCAAGGCGCAAACCGAGCTTGCCAATCCCGAAAAATCGCTCACCGGCACCATCGAACCGCAAGACGGGGAGGGCGGCGCCCGCCAATTCCGCTATGCACCGCTCTCAAGCGGGCTCGAGATCGTGCGCAAGACCCTTGGCCAGCATGAGATTGCCACCGTGCAGACCACCGCGATCGACCAGGCGGCTGGCGTCGTCAATCTCACGACCGTGCTCGCGCACGCCTCAGGCGAATGGATTGCCTCGGACTGGCCGGTCTGTCCGATTGCCGAGACCGAACGGCCGCACCGCATGGGCGCGGCGCTCACCTATGCACGGCGCTACGCCTTGTTCACGCTGGTCGGCATTGCCGGCGAGGATGATCTCGATGCGCCGGATCTGATCAGTCCATCCCATCCGGTATCAGGACGCGAGCGACGGCCGAACCGCGGCAATGGTCGGCTGGACGGTAAGTCGTCAATACTCGCCGCGCGAACGCCGCTGGCGCGGCCGGCCAAACCTGCGATCGACCACGGCAAGGCAAAACTGCTCGCCGCTGTTCGTCTGGACATCGCAGCCTCAACCCACCTGCGCGATGCCATGCTTGGCGAACTAAACGCGATCGGCAGCGAGGATGCGGCTACCAAATGGGCGCAGCGGCGGCTTGCGGAGAAGAACAAGCTCAATGCGACAGACGCCAAGCATATCGAGGAGGCGTTTCGTGCCAAGCTTTTGAGCTTTGCCATCCATCACGCAGAAGGCGTTCCGGATTCAAAACGCGATTCGACCAACGCCTCGACCAGCGATCGACCCGGGCGGAAAGCAAGACCCGAGACGCCATCCTCGGCAGTGGACAAATCGGTCTTGCTCCGTCCCGAGCCGCGGCGCATTCGCGATCGTGAGCATGTGAGGTTTGTCTCGCAGCAGAGCTGCCTGGTCTGCGGACGACGGCCCCGCGACGCCCATCATCTGCGCTTTGTGCAAAACCGGGCACTCGGCCGCAAGGTCAGCGACGAGTTCACGGTTCCGCTGCGCCGGGGACACCATCGCGAAGTTCACCGTCACGGGGATGAAGCGGTGTGGTGGCAACAGCTTGGGCTCGATCCCGCCGGCGCCGCGCGTGCACTATGGCTTGAAACTCATCCGCATCTGCTCGGCGCGAAAAAATTGGGTGCCGTTGCCGATGATACTGACCCCTCAAACCGCGATACGCCGGGACTCAGAACGCCGGCGGCGGATTAGCAACTAGGCCCTAGCCGTGCCGCAGATTAGTCGATCTGCAGCAGCACGGCGAGGCGTTCGCGGACGTCATCGAGCAGCTTGATTGAGGCCATGCCGGCAATTTTGACATATCGTTTTTCCCAGGACACGCTACGCGGTTGATCGGCCAATACGACGCCTGAGATGGTGTGGCCGTGCGGAATGGCGACCTCAAACGGGTAACCTCGCGCCCGGCTTGTGATTGGGCACAAGATGCAAAGGCCAGACCGCGCATTGTAGGACCGCGGCGTCAATACGATGGCCGGACGATGGCCACTCTGTTCATGGCCGAGCGTGGGATGGAGATCTACCCAGATGAAATCGCCGGCATCGGGGCAGTGGTCACCAGGCTTCGTTGCCAACAGGCGGTCCCCACTCGAGTTCGGAATGCCGATTTTCCGGTCTGATCCCGGCAACTAGTTGCTCTAGCGTGTATCGCCGTTGACGTCGCCTTGGCTTGGCAAGCTCGACGACGAGTTTGCCATCACGCACTTCCATGGTGGCGGGTTTGCCGACGCTCGCCCCGATCTCTTGCGCGAATACCTTCGGCACCCGCAGGGCGAGGCTGTTACCCCACTTCAAAAATTGGACCTTCATGATCCCGTTCCTGCTCGTATCTACAATGTAGATATCGATCCGCTGCCCGCCTGTCAACGCTTCAGTTCTGAGTGGAAATGGCACCGCCAAAAGTGAGTGAAGTCGCGAGCATGTAAGGTTTGTCTCACAACAGACCTGCCTGGTCTGCGGACGACGGCCCTGTGACGCCCATCACCTGCGTTTTGCCCAAAATCGGGCGCTCAGCCACAAGGTCCCGCTGTGCCGGGGACACCATCGCGAGGTCCATCGCCACGGCGATGAAGCGGCGTGGTGGCAAAACCTTGGGCTCGATCCCGCCGGCGCCGCGCGGGCACTGTGGCTTGAAACCCATCCACTCGGCGCGAACAAATTGGCCGTTGTTGCCTCAGATAGTCCGTGGCCACAGCGGCGCACTCCCGAGGGTGTCGGTTAGGCCCGCCTAAGAATCAACCGGCAGGACGCGCATCATTAGTCCCAAACCAAGAACTGTTGTAATGGATGCGCGCCGCAATGCTATGCGCTGCTGGCTTTTTCTCGCCGACCGGCTTGACGGCACCGCAAAGTGCGCACATATGCGATCTAGCTAGAAATTCTGGCTAGGAGCAGGTAAACCATGGGACGGCAGACCTGGTCGGTGCAGGACGCCAAGAACCGCTTCAGCGAGGTGGTCGAGGCTGCCCGGCGCAAACCGCAGACTGTGACCAAGCACGGGAAGCCGGCCGTGGTTGTCGTGGCTGCGGACGAGTACGAGCGCTTGCGCAAACTCGAACATCTCAAGGCGCCAAGCTTTGCCGAGCTTCTGCTCGCCATGCCGACCGGGGGTGATGAGTTCGAACGGCTCGAAGGGCGCATGCGCGACCCGGGCTTCTGATGTTTCTGCTGGACACGGTCGTAATTTCGGAACTGCGCAAACCCCTCCGCCAGCGCAATCCCAATCTGGTTAATTGGATCAAAGCGGTTTCTTCGCGAGATCTTTTTATTAGCGTCGTGACAATCGGTGAAATCGAGCGCGGCATCGAGCAACAGCAACGACTGAATCCGGAATTCGCAGCAAGCCTCACGGCATGGCTCGACGTTGTCTTGCGCACCTATGAGGGCCGGATTCTGCCAGTCGATATCGCTGTCGCCCGTCGTTGGGGTCGGCTGTCACAGCAGATCGGCAATAGGGGTCTCGATTTGGCGATCGCCGCAACTGCACTTGAACATGGCCTCACAGTTGTAACCCGCAACGTCTCGGATTTTGAGCGAACAGGAGTTTCCGTGCTGGATCCGTTCGACTCGCGGTCGCCTTCAAAGTGAGAGTCCAAGGTGGCGCGTCTGTTGGCATCTCAGCGCTTTGCGCAAACCGTGCACTCCGCTGCAAAGTCAGCGACGAGTTCACGATCCCATCATCGCGAGCTGTCATCGCCACGGTGATGAAGCGGCGTGGTGGCAGAAGATTGGGCTCGACCCGACTACAGCAGCGCGGGCGTTGTGGCTTCATCCGTTCAGCGCGAACAAATTGGCACGTCGCCACACAACAGCTTAAGTTCACAAGTTCTTCACAACTGACTAGCGAAAGAGTGCGTCCGAGGTTAAGTAATACCAGCAACCGGTTAGGTATTACCGAGGAGGCGACAATGACTGTGACGGTAACCAGCAAGGGCCAAGTGACCGTCCCGAAGCAGGTTCGGAATCGCCTCGGTATCAAGCCCGGTAGCAAGGTAGATTTTGAAGTTGCCGAAGACGGTCGGGCCTTTCTGCGTAGGGTTGGTAAGCGCACTGTCAAACCGAGCCGCTTTGAGCGGATGCGAGGCACTGCCACCAGCGAGCTGACCACCGATGCAATCATGGCGCTCAGCCGCGGCGAGAGTCGATGACACTGGTCGACACGAATGTGCTCCTCGACGTTGCAACAGATGATCGCAAATGGGCGCGCTGGTCCTTACGTCAGCTCGACGCCGCCGCGATGCGCGGTCCCGTTGTGATCAACGCCATCGTCTATGCGGAGTTCTCGATCGGCTATACGCGTATCGAGGCCGTTGATCGTGCGCTTGTCGGCGGTGGGCTTGAGCTCGTAGAGATTCCACGCGCCGCGCTGTTTCTCGCCGGCAAGGTGTTTCAGCGTTATCGCGCCCACGGTGGTGGCCGGATCGGAGTGCTGCCCGATTTTTTTATCGGCGCCCATGCAGCTGTGGCGCAATTGCCTTTGTTGACCCGCGATCCAAGCCGCTACCGAAGCTATTTCTCTGGTATTGCTCTCATCACGCCGGACACTGAACCGATCTGAAACGACGTAAGCTCCCTACGCATCTGATAAGCGCCGAGACGTCTTTGCCATAAAAGGGAACGACCACGCTGACACTCGGCTCATCAGGCAGCGAATTAACGTGAGGCATAGGCGCTAGCCGTCGCATTGAAGGCATGAGCATTTCCATGACCATATCTCACATCATCACCCGCGGCGTGATCAATACTGCGCCCTTGAACCAATGAAACAATCACCGATGCCTGAGCAGATCGGCAGCCTCCATCTTGGCTCACGAGCAGACGCGAGTGCCCGAGCATTCCGCTCGTCACGGTCGAGCTCGCACATTGGGACGATTTTGAGTTGAAGGGCAATGCCGCCGAAGTCATCGTGTGCCTATGCAACAAAAACGTTGACCTCGCCCATGGTGCACGCCGCCCGGTCAGTCGCTCTCTCGTTTGAGAAGTCTTGCGGCTTACCAGAAAAAATGCCTGATTTCTCATGAGGCCAGCGCACGCACTGTTTCCTGCTAGATGTGATAAATTTGTCATTGGCGCGTATGCTGGTCTTGCATATTGTGTTCAGCGTCTCATATTCGCCATTTGCAAAATGGCGGAGCAGCTACCGGTGGAGATGGGGGTAAATATGAAAAGGCAGCCTTTGCTGGGTTCTGCGCTGGGCGCTCCAATGGCGAGCAGTTTTGCATTCCCCGCCGACATGGCAGTCAACGCCCCTCCACTCGCTCCGGCGTTTTAATACAAATCGCTGGACTGAGAGACACGTTCACCACAAAAGCAGAATAATCGATCAATTTCTGTGGGAGTGCACAACAGCTATGCTTTGGCGAACGACTGATCTCGATGTCGTATTCTTGAGCTACGATGAGCCGACCGCGGATTTAAATTTTCAGGCTCTTCTTTCTTGCGCACCGCGAGCACCAAAGCGTGTTCACGGCGTGAAAGGATTTCACGCAGCGTACAGTGCGGCGGCGGAGGTCTCGACGACCGATCGCTTCATAACAATAGATGCCGACAGCGTCGTTCGGAATGAGTTGTTCGCTGTTGAATTAGACGACCAAGATATGCCTGACGTAGTGTTTGCCTTTGCTGCACGCAATTCGGTCAATGGCCTAACTTGCGGCAACGGATCGGTAAAATGTTGGCCGAAGGATCTATTACAGCAAAGCCATACGCACGAATTGGCGATCACCGGCCCCCGCCAAGTAGATTTTCATTTCGCATATCGCTACTGGCGTACGCCAATAGTTGGGTCAGAGAATTGCTTTGCATCAACGCCCTATCACGCATTTCGAGCCGGCTATCGAGAGGCGGTTAAGCTTTCCCTCATCAACGGCCAAAAACTTGATTGTTGGAGTGAAACCAAGAGTCAAATAACACGCCAAAAGTGGTCAAGACTTTTGGTTTGGCTGTCAGTGGGCGCCGACGTTCCAAATGGGTTGTGGGCTATACTGGGAGCGCGAGTAGCCGTCGCGGACCTGTGGGTCAGGAAAACAACGAGGCCCGAGCAAATAGCAGAATATGATTTCCTGTCTGACTTGTGGAGGAAACACCACCGTTGCGATCTCAGGGCGGCCCTTGTCGAGCATGAAAGAATACTCAACGAGCTGTCAATTCAAGCTCCACTTTTGGAGCCGCCTACAAGCAGGTGGTTTAAACAGGCATATGTCAACTACCCGCTGCAGGGACTTTTTGACTACACCGGAAAGATTGGCCCTAAACTCGATGAAGCCAATGAGCATCAGGAGGCGATAAAGGTATGCGGTTCGACGTATTCATGATAAAATTTGATGAAGAGGGTGCCGATGCTAATTGGGCTCGTCTTCGCGCTATTGCTCCGCATGCAATTCTGATTGAGGGTGTTTCAGGAATTCGCACTGCACATGCGGAATGTGCCCGGCGCGCAAGCACGTCGCATTTTTTTGTCGTCGACGCCGACAATTGGGTTCTCGATGGCTTCTCGTTCAAATTAACATTCCAGCCGCGCGACGATGAGGTCGCGGTATGGCGCGCCAAGAATCCAATTAACGGGTTGGTTTATGGACATGGCGGCATCAAGCTACTCGGCAGCGAGGCATTTTGTGGCGTCAAACATGTCAAA
Organism: uncultured Alphaproteobacteria bacterium; assembly: GCA_963816295.1. GTDB lineage: Bacteria > Pseudomonadota > Alphaproteobacteria > Rhizobiales > Xanthobacteraceae > BOG-931. The sequence continues at coordinate 266,525 of CAWFJS010000013.1, forward strand.
GAACCTAGTGTCGACGTGGCTACGAGCTTGACACATCGCTATCGAAAAATTCCTGTTCTGGCCTCAGAGCACCGGTTCAACATGACGCCGCTGCTAACGTGGCGGTCGGCGTTTAGAGAATGCGCAAAGCTCGCAACCTATTCGGGACGAGAGGCCGCACTACGTCTCGCTGCATGGTGCTCTATTGTGAACGCCGCAAGACATTCAACGTGGTGTTTGCGAGGAGCGTGTGATGGCCGTGACTACGGCGAAAGGAATATCGGCAGTCCGGAAAAGTTGAATTTGCTAAACGATTACAAGTGGCTGCAAAGCCGGTTTATCGAGCGGTATGGTCGCACAATCCGGCTCGCGGGGGATGAAGTTCAGGAGGCAATGCCCGCTCTCTCAAGCTAGCTGCGCGAAAAAGAGCTCGGCAGGTTACCTATGCAACCGCGCTGCTAAAAGAGCGAGCAGACCAAACGGATGTTTCTGAGCTCGTAAGGGTCGAATTTTTGAACTCGTTGCGTTGGTTTGCCGATCACGCGCAGCGCAACTGAGTTCGCCGCGTTGTGCGTTACAGGAAAGTTCGCTCGGTCATGTGAGCTTGGTTATGTGGGCAATAACATCCTACTACAACCCCGCCCGATTTAAACGGCGCTTATCAAACTACAGAATATTTCGAGCCAATCTCGGAGTTCCACTCGCAACTGTGGAGCTCTCGTTTGACGGCCACTTCGAGCTCACTCACGACGATGCCGACATTCTGATACAAATTTCTGGTGGTGCCATTCTTTGGCAAAAAGAACGGCTCCTCAATGTTGCAATTAAATCCGTCCCCGAAAATGCAAAGGATATTGCGTGGCTTGATTGCGACGTAATATTCGAGAGGACCGATTGGATGCATGAGGCGGAGCTGAAACTAAGCAAAGCCAATATTGTTCAGCTCTATTCCGATGTGATCGATCTCGGTCCAGAAGGTTCTCAATCGAATATCAAGTGCCAGGGCTTGTCTCCGACCGGGCACGGTATAGTTAGCGTGGGACTCAGGCAATCCACTGGCGCAACGTCGAACGAAATACGGTTCTCTTTGCCTGGCTTAGCTTGGGCGGCAAGGAGAGGCATTCTCGAAGAGCACGGTTTCTATGATGCGATGATTGTGGGCAGCGGCGATACGTCAATGTTTCACGCGATGTACGGTCAATTTGAACATGAATTCAAACGGCGTCATCTCAATGGGGTGCGCCAAGAGCACTATTTAAAGTGGGCTCGACCGTACCATAGAACAGTTGGGGAAAAAGTCGGTTATGTACCGGGAAGGATTTATCATCTTTGGCACGGCAAAATTATCAACCGCGACTATCGAGGCCGTACTCGTTCGCTGGCGGGCTTCGATTTCGACCCAGACATTGACCTTAGGATCGGTGCCAATGGTGCTTGGCAATGGGCGAGACCTCGACCCGACCTGGAAGATTTTCTGAGAAGGTATTTTTATAGTAGAGCTGAAGACGAACAAATGGATGATTGGGGGGCGCGATCTGATATTCATTTTGTCCGGTTTGGGTCTTGGTTGTGTAGAAAGGCCCAGGGGAGAGGCGACACAAGGTCGTCGAAGTTGGCGAGGCGGATTGATTTTCTGGATTGATACTATGCCCTCATCGCTGTGATGAGTGGCTGGATGCCGATGATGTTCATGACGCGGGTGAGATTGTAGGCGAGTACGTGTAGCGCCATCTCGCTGGCGACCCGTGGCAGTGTCTTCATGAGGAAGTGGGTAGCCCCCATCCGAGCCTTGATCGTGCCGAAGGGATGCTCGACCGTCTCACGCCGCTGACGCATCTTCTCCGGATGCTCATCAAGCCGGCGTTGCACGGCCTCGATAATATGCTCATGCTCCCATCGTGAGATCAGTCGCTCCTTGCCCTTGGTGCAACTGTTCTTGATTGCGCAGCTATGACAGGCGGCGGTCCGGTAGCGACGCAGGACCATGCCTTTGTCCTGGGTTGTAAAGGAATAGGCGAGCTTCTCGGCTGCAGGACAAATGTAAACGTCCTCATCAGCCACATAGCGGAAGTCCTGCTTGCCGAAGCGTCCTTCCGCCTTTGCGTTCGAGGTCATCGGCTTTGGCAGCGTAACCGTGATGCCAGCCTCCTCGCATGCCAGGATCTCTTCGCTGTTGAAGTAACCGCGGTCGGCGACGGCATCGAGCTTCTCCACGCCTAGCGCCGTCTTGGTCTCGTTGGCCACATGGGAGAGCTGCGATCGGTCGGTTCCGTCGTTGGTTACCTCATGCATGACGATCAGATGATGGTTGGCCTCGACGGCAATCTGGACGTTGTAGCCAACGACGCCGGAACCGCGGCCGCTGGTCGCCATCGAACGGGCATCGGGATCGGTCAGCGAGATCTGCTGGTCCGGGGTGGTGAGCATCTCCACCTTGAGAAGCTCGAGACGCCGCATCTGCTCCTTCAGCGTCTCGATCTTCTCTTTGAGGCGGTTCGTCTTGGTTGTGAGGGCCTCTGACGGTTCCTGCCGGTCGGCAGTGTCGAGCTGCTGCAAATAGCGCGCGACGCTCTCCTCAATCTGCGCCATCCGCCGCTCCATCTTGGCGCGCGTGAAGTTCTTGTCGCGGTTGTTCACCGCCTTGAACTTGCTGCCGTCGATCGCGACGCTGGGTTGCGTGAGTAGGCCAATCATGCGGCACAGCGCAATAAAGCGTGCGCACACCTTGCGGATGGCAGTGCCATTGTCCTTGCGGAAGTCGGCAATCGTCTTGTGATCCGGTACAAGCCGGCCCGTCAGCCACATCACCTCAACGTTGCGCGCAGCCTCACGCTCGAGCCGTCGACTCGACTGAACCCGATTGAGATAGCCGTAAATGTAGAGCTTCAGCAGAACCGACGGATGATACGAAGGCCGACCGGTTGCTTCCGGATCGACCCCGCCAAAGCCAAGCTCGCCCAGATCGAGTTCCTCAACAAAAACGTCGATCACGCAAACGGGATTGTCCTCATCGATCCAGTCTTCCAAGCATTCCGGAAACAGCGTGCTCTGCCCACGATCCATGCCCTCAACGAAGCGCCTCATCCGATCCCTCCGCAAAAGCAGCCGGAATCATACAGCGCGAATCAAATAACCAAGTGCGTTTTCACACAAGCTGGGTCATTAGCGACGTTGATGAGCGATTGAGGCATGCCGCTTTCGGTGGTGAAGCGGACAACCCAAAAATATGCTGTAATGTCTGTTGATGACCCATATCGGATGGCGGCGGTCACTGCGATATGGTGTCGGCCAAAAGTTTAAGCGCGGCAGCTGCAAAGGCACGCATGTTGGCGAGCCGCTCGGCGCTGCCGGTCTCGACCGTAATAGCCCGCTCAGCGGCGCCAGCAACCGCAAGGCAAGTGTGGCCGGCCGGATCGCCGCAGCGATTACTAGCCGGTCCGGTCGCGCCGGTTTCGCCCAAGCCCCAGGTTGCGGCGAAACGTGCCTGCGCGCCGCGCGCCAGCAGCAGCGCGTGCGGCTCGGTCGCTGGCCGAAATTGCGTGAGTGCGGTTTCGTCAAGGCCGAGCAGCAATATCTTGGCCCGACGGGTATAGGCGACTGCGCCGCCGAGGAAGTAAGCCGACGCGCCGGGCAGCGCGAGTAGCGCCGCCGAAATCAGGCCGCCGGTCGAGGATTCGGCAATCGCGATGGACTCGCGCCGCGCTTTCAGGCGCGCCGCGATCGTTTCGGCTAGCGGTATAAGATCGTTCACCGCGCCATCCCTGCAAACCACGTGCTCACGGTACGTTGCGACGATCAATCATAAACGAGATTGCGGCTGACGCCGAGGTCCGTGGTTCATGAGTGGTGCGCAAGATCGCTCTCATGCAGCCTACCAACAGTCAGGTCTGCCAGATCTCGTGTGCCGCTCTGTGCGATGGGGCGGACATCCGCCACCTCATTCGATCACCACGTCGGCGCTGACTTGGAGGCAGGTGGGTTAGTTGATCGACCTACATAATTGAGAGCCGTTCAGCAACATCGCCAGCTTGCTGTAGGATGAGTCGCTGGAGCCGACAACATAGTCGCACGCGGCAAGAAGCCAAAGATCGATCATGTCATCAATGAAATCCTCAGGATTCATGTCCTGGCGTGGCCATCGCTGCGCTCTCTCCGAGCGCTTTCGACGGTAGAGTAGTTTCGCCCCGTACCGATTGTGCATCAGCCTCAGTGTGGCCGCGTTGTCTGTTGCAAGAAAAAGAACAAAGCCGTCGTCCAGCGCCCGATCGGCCTCCTCGAAAAAAGCTTCATCAGGCGAGTTGGTAAATCTGCGGTCGGCGCGCCGCATGTGAATACCCGCAACCTTGCTAGTGAAGCGGCTATTCCGAAACTCTTTGGCTTTTTCCAGTACAATAGGATGCGGTTTCGGCAGCCATGAGAAGATTTTCTCTTCGCAACCGAAAGGCGGTTCTTCAGTGGCGCTGAAGACAAAATATGTCGTGACTGCAATTTTAGAATACCCGGTCGTTGGAACCCGCCTGTTATCGGCTTTGCCGCCGTGGCGCCGCAGAGCATGCACGATGTGAAAATAGCCTTCGGGAACCGTGTCGCGTTGCGGATCGTACGCGAACCAATCGGCGCTATCGTCGAACAAATCCCGGTAGTCGCCCCATTCCCAGGCGATCGTACAACGGGCGCGTGCTCGCGCGCATAGTCTTTTGGCGGATGCGATTGCTCGCATTTTATTGCAGAGACCGCCCCGAGGATACAGAATAAGATGTTCGAGCATGTTCAACGCATTCGCGTACGCGAAAACAACAGACCGCACCCCTTCTGAATGGTAGACGCGCCAGTCTTACTTTTTCAAGCGCCAAGCGGCCTAGGACATGCCAAATGTCCGCTTCGGGCGGCGCACGTTCGAGCCGTGTCCGCTTTGCCCCGATAAGCGGACAACTTGCAACAGGTGGCGGGCCTTGTCAAAAACTGGAATTTGGTCTGGGAGGCTATCCGTCTTCTCGTCTACCAACAAAAAAGTCGATGAAGAATTTTTCTAGATCGGGCATCGGTCGTGCCCACTGCCAAGCCCCATTATTGGGGCGAATCATAATATCGGTATACGGATTGAAGTTGCAATCGATGACGCCTTGATGTCGGCCGTCATAGTTCCGATTCAAAATCGTACCGTGCCACAGATGATATAGGCGCCCGGCAATATGGCCGATACGGTTGCCTATTGCTTGGTGGTATGGGTGCGCCCAATTAAGAAAGTGCTCTCGGCGTGCGCTATTGAAGCGATTTAAATCTATCAGCGGCTGAAATTGACCATACATCGCGAAGACCCGTGCCTTGTCGCCGGCCCCCGCAATCATGGCATCATACAGGCCGTGAGATTCCAGAATTTCCCTTCGCGCTGCCCAAGCGAGACCGGTACCCCACCGTCTCGTCGCGACAGAGCGAGGCTGCGTGAATATCGCTTTTGCGTTTAATTCTGTCCGGCTCATCAAGCTGACGATTCCTTGAGCGGATACCGGGACGTCACGATGACCAACACAAATTTCGCAATCCATTTGTTCTAGATCCACGACGTCGGAAAAGAGCTGGATAACATTTGTGTTTTTGAGTTGTCTCTTCGCTTCATCGACCCAGTTCGGTCTCTCAAATATTACGTCGCAGTCAAGCCACGCGATGCTATCCACATTGGGCGGAACTGATTTCATTGCCACATTAAGAAGCCTCTCCTTTTGCCAAAGGATGGCGCCGTCCGAAATTTGAATCAGAAAGTCCGCGTCATCTTCCGTCAGTTCAAATTTTCCGTCAAAAGACAGCTCTACGGTCACTAGCGGTGTGACCAGGTTCTTGGCGAAAAATTCTGTAGTTTGCCAAACGACGTTTGTTGTATTGGATTATAATAGGCTGTGATCGCCCACATCAGAGAACCTCGCCTGTCTCGCCCCAGATTATGCAGTAGTGGGTGGGAGGCGCCAAACTCGCGCTCGGTGTAGTCCCACACAAACCCCTCGATCGCTGATTGCTTGAGGGAGGCTCGCTAAAATTCAAACGGCGGATAATACTCAAATGGAGTTGGACATCTCAACCGGATGTTCGACGATTGCCAAAGCGTTCAGCGCAATTTCGCACGTCAACATGGCGTGTGTTAAGAGGATCTATGAGTGCCAATTCTGCCAGGGTTCTCGCGCTGTCCAACCGACGCTCTCGATAAGATTGATTGCTGTGATATTGGTGCAATCGTTTTGCGCGGCCTCATCTAAAAATGAAGGGACAATCGCCGTAAGCGTTCGAGTTAAGCGGTCTTCCGAAGAGATCGAAGGACATTTGCTACCTATCGTTCCACAAGCGAACAACCTACCCGTCTTCGGCTCTGCTCATAAAATAATTGGTACAAAACTCTTCGAGATCGGGCCGTGACCTTTTCCACTGCCAAGCGCCATTCGAACCGACTGCAATATCAATATCAGGATCGAAATTGCACTCCGCGAGTACTCGATGTCTGCCGGCATAGTTCCGATTTTCAATATCACCGTGCCACAAATGATAGAGGCGTCCGGTGAAATGGCCGATACGCCCACCTACTGCTCGGTAATATGGATGCGCCCACGCAAGGTAGTGCTTCGCGCGTGCGCTATTGAGCTGATTTAACTTTATCAGCGTCTCGAATTGGCCGTACATGGCGCTAACTACCGCCCTGTCGCCGCCTCCGGCAATCATGGCATCATAGAGTCCGTAATCCTCAAGAATCTCCCTTCTCGCTACCCAAGCCAGTCCGCCGCTCCTAAATCGGGCTTGCGCGCTCAATACAATCGCTGGGGCTAATGGCGTCTGGTCCACCAAGCTCACAATACCTTGCAAGGATGGTGGCGCATAATGGTGAGCCCTAGAAATTTCATGATCCTCTCGGTCTAGATCGAGCACGTTAGAAAAAGGCTGGACGACACTTAGATCCCTGAGTCGTTTCTTCGCCTCGTCGACCCAATCCGATCTCTCGAATATTACATCGCAGTCAAGCCAGGCAATGCTGCTTACATCGGACGGCACTGATTTGATTGCAAGATTGAGAAGCCTTTCCTTTTGCCAGAGTGGGGCACCGCCTGAAATTTGTATCAGGATGTCCGCGTCACCCTTCGTCAGTTCAAATTTCCCGTCGAAGGAGAGTTCCACAGTGATCAACGGTGTCGTTAGGTTCTTCCGAAAAATTCTGTAATTCGCTAGACGACGCCTATATCGCATTGGATTGTAATAGGACGTAATTGCGCACATCATACCACCACACTCGCCCGCCTCGTTTGAGATTATGCCGTAAGTGGTGGTAGAGCTGAAGACGAATAGATGGACGCCGCTCGACGCTGCCGGTATCAAGCATAATAGCCCGCTCGATGAAGCCAGGAACCGCAAGACAAAGTGCGGCCGGCCGGATCGCCGTAGCCATCGCCGTAATCAATAAAACATGGCCCAATGAGCAGAACAAATATCGAAACCTTCCTTATTTTCCAATACTCAAATGGAGTTGGACACCTCAACCGGTGTTCAACGATTGCCAAAGCCTTCAGCGCATTTTCGCACGTTACCATGTTTTCTGGAGGAAAACCGATTAAAGGCTACTCAGCTCCTTCTGACGTCAATTTTGTTCAGCTCCCTGCCGTTCGCTGGGAGAGAACCACTGAAATCGTCACCGGTGCCCGTGGACCCCGCATACACTATCACTGAAACTGAGCGCATGAGGAGTGAATTGCTTGTCCAGAGTTATCTTCGAATTAGACCCCAAATCATAATAATTGAGTACTTTCCATTTGCGCCGAGAAGATTTGGTGACACGCTGAACGAACTGTTCGATGCGATCAATCAGGAACAAAACAGACCAATTGTTATTTGCTCTATCAGAACCTACCCTAGATTATGGAATACAGATGTTGATGCCACCTGGATCAACGAACAGCTTCGCAAAAATTTCTCTTTTGTCCTCCATCATACGGATCCGAAATTATTTCCGCTAACCTCCCTTGGGCCTTATCTACAAGCCGCGCTGTCCGGTGTTACTGTTTGGCAAACAGGCTTTATCCGACGTTCACTAACCCGGAAGAATTCTGACCGGGCACCCGGCGGTCTTTTGCTCACGGTGGGCGGAGGCAGTGCCCGTGGCGCCAAATTGTTAAAACGTTGGATTAATGCCGCGCGAGCGGGTTCTCCCGAGCTTTTTCCAATAAATGCAGTCTGTGGACCGATGATGGATCCCAGGGATCGAAAAAGTATTCATGCTGAGCAAGATGCAGATGTCACCGTTCACGATTGGGTGGCAAATATGGACGATCTCCTCAGCTCATGTCGCGCCGTAGTTTGTATGGGGGGGTACAACACTCTTGTGGAAGCACTCAGTCTGGGAAAGGCGGTATTGGCATTTCCCCACAGCGAGATGGGAGATCAAGCTTTCCAAGTCAATACTCTGTATGCTCAGGGTATGTTGTTGAAGGGAGATCAATCACAGAGTGAGAATGAAATTACCGCATTGATGAATCAATTGCTAAAATTCCGTCCCCAATATCCGATTGACTGTAATGGCGCCGACCGATCCGTCGAGATCGTCAAGCACTTGTTGAGTACGTCCTAATCTTTTCTCTCAGTGCATTTTCGCTTAGGGTCAGAAGCGGACGTTCGCGGATGTCCGCATTAAATCTACCTCACCGTCCAGAGCGTGCCTGATGCCAATCGTTTGAGATGCTTGATGAGATCGAGAAAGCGGCAGGTCAATATCTGCCTTGATTACGCCTGGCTTAAGCTTGACTAGGGCGGAGTATAATTAGGTCGATCGCGGTGTGGACGGCGGGTGGACAATGCCATTGGATTTACTCGAACGACCGCTTAACGCGAATCCGTACGGCAATCGTCCTTTTACATTTTTGGACCAAGCCGCCCAAAATGATCTCGCCAATATCATGGCGATCAATCTCATTGAAAATGGTGATCGAACCGCGCGCGAGAACTGGCAGAACCGTCAGCTGACAAATCTGTTAAAACACGCACAGGATCGATCTGCATTTTGGCGCAAACGAATGCCATCGCGAATGATCAATCATGGGATAATGAAATACTTGCCTATTCAAAGACGAGAGGATGTTACGACCCAGGTAAACCTCGAAGGTGCATTGCTTGTGGGCGATGGCAACGCACCGGTTTCTACCTATGCGTCAACTGGCTCGACTGGCACGCCGGTCAAGATCTATACGCGGCACGAGAATGGTTACTACAATTCCGTCCGCAGTTTGGCTCAATTTTTTATTGACAACTTAACTCTCGATGAAAATTGGGTTCAGATCATGCCTCCGAGCAGCATGGCCAACTTGGAAAATACTTCGCGCGCCGCGAGGACAGCTGGTTCTTGGGCCGGACCTTTAAGCAAAGTCTTTCGCAGCGGCTCATCGAGGAAGATTGCGTATAGACACGATGACAAGGCCCTCATTAACGAGCTGCTCAAGGAACGGGTTGGCTATCTTCTTTCTCCGAGCCGGTACATTGAGATTTTGATGACCAACGGTGGCATCGAACTTATAAAGAAACTTGGCGTAAGATTGTGGTTTCATCTTTCGGATTACCGCGATCCCGAGATCGTCACAAGATTGAGCGAGATTGGAGTACCGTCATTATCGAATTATTCCGCGGCGGAAGTTGGACCGATTGCTTTCGAATGTGCGAAAGATCAGGGTTATTTTCACGTCGCGCACACGAATGTGGTCGTCGAATGCGATCATAAGCTGACCGTCTCGTACAACGGCGCATCACTGGGACGATTACTAGTCACACATTTGCATTCCTATGCGACGCCAATCATTCGCTATGACATTGGCGACTTTGGGCAGGTCAACCAGAAGTGTCGATGCGGTCATGACGGACCGACAATTTCCAATATCTTTGGTCGCGGAAAGCATTTTCTGCGGCTACCCGACGGCAAGCTGCGGCCGTTCTATGTCTCGACACGGCTGTTGCAAGAGGTGGTCGCTTTCAAGGAATGCCGCATCAGGCAGCCCGACAACGAAACAATCAAAGTCGAGATAGGCGGCCGAGAACAGCTCACGGCTGATGAAGAAAGAAAACTGAAAGAAGTAATCCTAAAGACTACCGATCCGGCGTTTACTGTCGACATAAAGCCTGTAAAAGATATCGACTGGTCGTCAAGCCCTAAGCGTCTGTTCTTCTCAAGTTCGGTTGCTTAGAGAACAAAACCAAATTTCGTGCTCAGGCGGCGACCGACGAATTGTCGGCGATGCGTCGGTAACGGTCTGCCGCGATTCCTCTTCGGTTAAGGCGAAAACGGCCGATGCTGCTTTGAGACATCATAGCGAGCGATTCAGAACGACCTCGCTTATAGAGTTTCGCTTCGGACACGTTGCAAACGCGTTTGTATGTTTCAACACCTGTGCAAACTGGATTGAGCTGCTTGCAAAGCGTCAGGGCGTGGCTTGGCGCCACCATGCCAAGCAAACAAATAGCTAAAGCCTCAAAGGCCCGACCGCTTCGCCACTTCGGTTGAGTTGCGCTCGCCGTTGCCCGTTTTTTTAGATGCGAACGCCGCCACGAACGGCAATTTCGGCTGCACCGTCGCCCACGCTTAGCTGCGACAACGCGCCTATGCCATTGAGTTTACGGCATATTTTTTGACGTGAATATATCTCTATCTACAGACGGGAATTTTCAAACTGAGTGTTGCCCAGAAGTGACAGACTTTCAGTCAACCGTAGGTTAGGAATCAGACAGTTTTGGGGCGGGGGCTTCAGACAAGCTGTCCCGGCAGAACGTTGAAGGAGACGAGCTATGATACGACGTTTTACGGCGACTCTGCTTGCCGCGACAGCGATTGGAGTGGTTGCAAGCCAGGGCGCTTCGGCAGCTGATTTGGTGCCAAGGAAAGCGCCGCCACCTGTCGTGGTGCCGCCGCCGGTGTACAATTGGACCGGGTTCTATGTCGGCGGTCACGTCGGCGCCGGGTTTGCCCGCGAGGCTTGGCAGGATAGGGGTCTTTGCCTCAGTGAGGGCTTTTGCCCGTCCAACTTTGGCGATACGAGCGATGTCGGCTCGCATAACGCGATTGGGGTTCTGGGGGGCTTCACGGTCGGTTACAATTGGCAGGCGCCGGGCAACCACTGGGTTTGGGGCATCGAGGGCGAGTGGAGCTTCGCAGACCTGAAGGGTGACCATTCGAATAGTGCGACCGCTTCTTTCCTCAACTTCGGAGACTTTGACGAGACGGCCATCCCGACCACCGCCACGCTCAATGACCGCTTCTCTACCCACGTCGAGGACATCGCGACCATCGCCGGCCGGATCGGCTGGACGTCCGACGCTGGCACACTGTTCTTCATCAAGGGCGGCGGCGCGTACGCCAGAGAACAACACTCTGTCAGCAGCACGTTTGCCGTAGGCACCTGTCCGGATTTGAGCGACAACGATTGCCGGGCTACAAATGGCTCGGGCTTTTGGAGCGGCAGCCAGAGCCACTGGGGCTGGATGGTGGGCACTGGTCTTGAATTCGCCCTGTTCGACACCTGGACGGCGAAGGTTGAGTACGACTACCTTGGCTTTGGCGGTAAAGACATCACGCTGAATGGCAGCGCGAGCGCGTGTACTACATTTTCGTTCGACGGCACTCTTTGTGGATCCGGCAACGGCTCTACTAGGACCTTCCATATCAACGAGAATATCCAAGAGATCAAAATCGGGCTTAACTACCGCTTCAACGGGTGGCTGTGGCAGCATTAGATCGTCCTAGCCGTTCACACGGAGAGCCCTGGGCAATTCCCGGGGCTTTTTCCTTGCGGTTAGCGGCAATAGGGGTCCACGGATCGTGTTTTTGGCCGAAGGTCCTGCAAAGCACCAAGGCAACGAGAATTGCTTTTCGTTGTCGCCCCTCACAACGCCGCTTTTGACTTATACCGCGCGTGAACTCGCTTAGACGGTCGTGCGGACGCTCGCTTTCGAGCGCGTTTTGTGATGCGGGCTTCAGCGGGATTACCTGGCGGTCGTCAAGTTTAACTTGCTGGCCTCGCGTCGCTATCGCTAGTATGGGGTTCTGAGGGAGCGCGCCATGCGGTCGTATTTGACGGCAATGGCATATGCGGTCGTGTTAAGCGGCTGCGCCAACATCCCCACCACCAGCACCGGCATACTTCCGGCCGGAGCGAACACTTACACTCTGGGCGAACGTTTCCGCCCTATGCTTGGCAGCGTGGAGGCGGAACAGCGGAGCACCTTAGCCAAGGCGGACGATTTCTGCGCGCAACAGGGGCGGAAGTTGGTGCCGAGCACTATGGAACCCGGAGAGCCGGGTCCTTTTGGACCCACGGTATTCACCGTCGTTTTCCAGTGTCTTTTGCCGAATGACCCGGCCGTTGCGAAGTATCAATCAGAACAAATGCCCGACGTCACCGTCGAACAGAGGAATCGCTGAGATTAGCGGCGGCCCAGCACAGACCCGTTTGCAACAGCGGTGCCGGGCCGGCTTCCGGTGCATTGCGGATTCATCGTTGTCTGATTTTAATCTGGAGGCCCGGCTCTGACCCAAACGCACAATGCGGCTTGGTGATTTTGGTGAACGCCATGAAAAAGGATGCTATGCGACTCGATTTTTCGGAAGCGCCGCTTAAAAAACCGAGCCTTCAGCGAAAAACCGATATCGGTTTATCGACGAGGCATCGCTTTTCTAAGCGCGATCATTGAACTGGTTGTGATTGAGACAGGAAATCGGACCGCGCGTGAGCATTAGCAGCACAAGCAACTGCAAAACCTTGGGAGGGGCTAAAGTCTTTAATCTTTTTGGCTCCGATCCGCTCGCGCCAAAATGCCGATCGCTGACGGCCGAAGCAATTGCTGCCACAAGATAAGCAACGTCTCGAGAGCTTGGCGGACGTTGCCGCGCTGCTCGCGCCGGCGGCATGATCGCAAAAAGTTTGTCACCTAAATTTACTGTGGTCTCTCTGGGCGTTGAGCAATCCGCCCTAACGCACATCTTGCGGTGGATTCGGGTCTTAAACAGACATAGGCTGTAAGCGGATTTGTAATGCAACAGCATCGGCCGCGCCGCCGCGGGAGAATTGCATTTCAGGTGCGACCATGGTCAAGCAAATCATTTTGCCGAACGCGAACAACGAACCGGTGCAAGCACTTTATGAGAAAGAACTGCGGCGTCTAAAACAACCTGGCGCCTTGCAGCAGAGGCTCGCCGACATTGATAACCGCAAGTCGCATCGTCGGATTTACGTAATGGGCTGCGGTCGTTCTGGTACGTGGCTGCTGACGCACGCCATTGCTACCTTTTTTGGCGTTGAGGTCGTGCCGAGGGAATTGCCTCTCGAGTATTTTGGTTTGCTGATGACGGACAGTTCTGCTCTCGTTCTCAAGCGAGACAACGCCGCTTACCAGCGAGTCAAACAAATGCCGGCGAGCATCGAAATCGCTTACATTGTCCGTCATCCTTACGATGTGCTGACGAGCCACCTTCCGGGCAGCGGAAGGCCCTATCACATTCTACCGGAGCGATGGGTCGGGGAACTGACGGCGCTCCGCCATTTGGTGGATTTACAAAAAAAGAATGTCAAAATCGTTCGTTATGAAGATCTTGTTAGGCGTCCTGTCGAATCGCAAAACAAAGTGGGGCATTTTTTCCGGCTGAAGATCAGGGTGCCGATCGACACAATTTATACGGCATCGAATAACCCCAGCGAATCCCCGCTGCACCAGTCCCGAAAGATAGATGTCAGCTCGATCGACAAGTACAAGCTCGATCCGGCAAAGCTCGCTTACCTGGCACGGATTAAACCGCAGCTCGGAGAAGTATTAGACTGGGTCGGCAAAACTTACGATTACGATCTGAGCTTGTAATCGGCAGACCCGCAAATTCGAGCAGCAGGCGCACAAGTTGCCGGGGCGAGGCAAATAGTTCCTTATAGGATGATGATATCTCCGGCGGCGTCGTTTGCCCAGTGCAATCATTCGCGTTCGAAGTCTGCGACTTGTGGTGGGCTGCCAATAAAGAAATAGCGCCTTCGCTCCTGAGGCTTTCGCCGATCCAGCGCATCGAGCGCAAACAGGGTCCTGCCGACCTGCCGCCAAAGGGTTGCTTCATAGCGACTGAGACGATCGAGCGCGAAATTCGGCAGATTGGCTAGACGCAAAAAACACTGCGCAAACTCGACAGCAGTAGCGTCGGCGTTCATCGCAGAGCGAGGTACCGGTTCTCTGTTACTGACAGCGTTGTCCGAAGCTGCATGCGCGCTGACAGTATCGGCTCGTTGGAACACTGCGTGAATAATGTCACGAGAATTCGGCAGCAGTTGGCTATTTTGCCGATAGTCGCGCAGATGTTTGGCTTGAATCTCGAACAATCCCGTTTCCATTGTCGTGGCGCGGCGGAGCCGCCACAGTAGGCTCGCCAATCGCAGCACAAGCTCGCGCTCGACAGCCGATTGAGCGTCATAATCCGCAATAATGGCCGCTTCAAACGCTTTGTAATCTTCGGCATCCTCCAATGCGCCAATGACCGTTTCGGCCGTTAGTCCATGGCGGACGGCGCTGCAGCGGGAAGCCTGCTTACCAGCTTCGGTTTTTGGCCCCGTGCTTTTCAACGCATTGCGGCGATTGGCTTCGATTTGCCTAACCGATGTCATAAAGCTATCTCGCTGAGTCAAAAAGTCATGTTACGCACTAAACGGTTATCCTGAGCTTGAGCCCGAGCGCATGCATGACTTTGAGCACCGTGGCTAATTCGGGATTGCCCTCCCTCGATAGCGCCTTATAAAGGCTCTCCCGACCAAGGCCCGCAGCCTGTGCAATTCGGGCCATGCCCTTGGCGCGAGCAACATCACCTAAAGCGGCCGCCACCAAGCTCGGATCGCCATCTTCGAACACGGCTTCTAAATAATGAGCAATATCCTTATCGCTCTTTAGATATTCGGCGGCGTCCCAGGGTACTGTCTTGAGTGTAGCTTTGCGTTTAACTTTGCTCATGCTTATTCTCCTAAAGCTCACGCGCGAGTTTGATTGCCATCGCTATGTCGTGGTCTTGAGTTCGCTTGTCCCCGCCGGAGACTAAAATCACAAGTGCTTCGCTCCGACGCACGAAATAAACGCGATAGCCGGGACCGTAGTCGATCCTCAGCTCCGACACGCCCTCTCCGACCGATCTGGTATCACCGGGATTACCGATCGAAAGTCGACGAATTCGGGTATTGATCCGGGCTCGTGCTCGGCCATCACGTAAATTTGCGAGCCAACGGGCGAAGATCTCGGTTTGACGAACTTCGATCATCATATGTATCCTTTGGGATACGCTAAGTCAAATGCCCCGATTTGGATTAGTTTTGTGGAATGGAGGAAATTGGCTTTGATTCGTAATTTTGAATTCCGCTACTGACCGACCGATTGCGCTTGCTCTCTTTTGGTTCCGGGCCCAGCCGCTGAATCCACCCTTTTAATTGCCGGCAACGGATGTGTCTCCAGCCATAGGGCGCGGGCTGTGACGGTCGGATCGATACCGGCTTTTTGCCACCATGCAGCTTCATCGCCGCAGCGATGCACCTCGCGATGGTGCCCCCGGCAAAGGGGCACAGTGAACTCGTCGCTGACCTTCCGGCCAAGTGCCGGTGACTGTGCAAAGCGTAGGTGGTGGGCATCGGCAGGACGGCGGCCACAGACCAAGCAGGGTTGCTTGGCAACTGATTTGACGTGACCGCGGTCGCGAATGCGACGCGGCGCCGGCAAGGCCAGTACAGTTTTGTCGACGACAGAGCCGCGGCGCCACTTTTTGCGACCTGCACGGTTCAATGGCCGTTCCGCGTTTTGCATCGAGGGTACTGCAGCGTCGTTCGTAATGCTCAACAGCTGCTCTTGGAAGGCTCGCTCGACCTGTTCAGCATCGGCTACCGCCAGACTGTTTTTGGCGCCGATAACCCGATGTGCCCAGCTGGCTGCTTCCTCAGCTGAACCGATGTCCTTTATGCCGGCGATTAGTTGCACACGTAGAGCCGCGGATGCTTTGGGCGGAAGTGTCGATCGGGGGAAAGTAAGACCCGCCTTGGTGCGGTGACCAGCTGAAGCTTGTTGTACCTTTACGTTGTCTTGGCCGCCATTGAGGCGATCTTTTTTATCTCCTATGGCACCGCCAGTTTTACTTTCCGGCGCTGTTGGCGACAGCAGATCAGGCGCATCAAGATCGTCTTCACCAGCGATTCCGACGAGTGTGAAGAGGGCATAGCGCCGAGCATAGGTCAGCGCCGCGCCCATACGATGGGGAGCGGTTGTCTCGCTGATGGTGCAGATCGGCCAGTCCGAGGCTATCCATTCTCCAGAGGCATGTGCCAAAACCGTGCTGAGCCTTACGATCCCGGCCGTCTCGTCAATTGAAGTGGTCTGTACCGTCGCGATCTCATGCTCGCTCAAGGTCTTGCGTACGATATCGAGCCCGCTCGACAGCGGTGCATAGCGGAAAGATCGTTCTGTTACGTCAGGCGCATCGGATCGGATGGTTCCGACCAATGATTTTTCCGGGTTCACGAGCTGCGACTGGGCTTTGGCCAAGGCCGCCGCAATCGTGCCGATTGTCTCACTAGAGCGCTGCATGGCTGTCCTTCACTTCAAGGAGGTCGAAGTTGACTGCGCTTGACTTTGAGCGCCGGGCGCGAACGCCGTGTCCGGTCGCCTCTTTGGCATCCTCGGGCATCAGCGCTTTCAGTTCGGCCTTGGAGCGCTCATGGTCCAGAAAGGCTTGTCGCGTGCTGCGGAATAGACCGGCAAGTTCGGCCCACGAATTCGAGGCGCTCATATCCACAATCCGAACCGCTTCGATTCTGGGCTTCGGCGGCTCGACACCAAAGAGGCGAGGGGGCTCGCCACTTTCCACACAGCGCCAGAACTTCCGCTCAGCCGTGACGATAAGGTGCTGGTAGAGTGGATCGGCATGGGTGCTGATCTCCACCCATTTGCCGCCACCGGTGATTACCGACAGGACAGCGCTTCTGGCGGCGATCACCCACATATTGTGCTGCAGCTGCGGCATGTATTTCTCGGCCGCGGCTTCTTCGGAGAACGACCAGGGCAACATGAACTTGGCCTCAAACACCGCGCCGGTCGCTTCGACACGGCCGTCCAGCGTTGCCACCATCCAGCGCAGCACTGGATGTCGGACTCGGCGCTGCACGTCCGTAAGAGCCTGGCCGCTATTGGCCTGGTACCACCGCCGATTCAGTTCCTCAGTGGCAACGCCAAGCTGGACGACGAGATTGCTGGACAGATCTTCGGGCTCCACCTCGCCGCGTTTTTCTCGCCACAGCCGGAGGAGGGCAGCTTCGTCGTCGCCCATAACGATGCGGGCGTCCGAGCCGCCGATGAAAAACCGCCGGTCCACAAGTTTGCAGGTTTTGAGTCCTGAAGACATGCTACTTCTCCTTCGAGGCCCGTTAGTGAGTTGCCTACGCTCACAGCCCGCGAGATCGAATTTGATAGTATTTCTATTAAACCGACCAGAACTACGTGTCAATAGAAATTCTATCAATTTGGATATTGGAATTTGACGACGATTCGACAGATCAAGGCGGCCCGGGCGTTGCTAGGTTGGTCTCAATCGGACCTAGCGCAACGATCGGGAGTTTCGGAACCAACTATTGCTCGTCTAGAGTTGGCGGAGGGTCAATTAGGCGGACGAGAGGGAACGGTCAGAAAAATCCGGGCCGCCCTTGAGACAAGTGGCATTGAGTTCATCGACGGAAATGGAGAAGGTGTGCGGCTTCGGAGGTCACGGCGAGGAGCTAAGAAATAACGCCACCGCGGATGGCCCATGCCAAATTGTACATACGCTTTAGGCTAGCCGCAAACCTTAGTATGCGGAGGTGGAGCCGATGGAGGCGTTCGGCGATTCGCAAACGAAGGAGGCCCGCCATGGGCAAGCGCACGAACCACATTCCGTCAGCACTCAAGCACGGCATCTACTCCTCAGGAATAGGCCTATTGCCGACTGAAGACCCGGCCGAATTCCAGAAATTCAAACAAGAAATATTCGATGAATACGCTTCCGGCCGGTCGCTCGCAAAAGTGTATTGTTGAGAATATCGCTTGCTTGATGTGGCGCCAGCAAAACTTGTCCACGTATTCCCTGGCGAATAGAGCACGCAATCGACGTAGCTCAATCAATGCCCAAGTGGACCCACCGTGTTCCTTCTCGTACTTGCCGCCGTTGCTGCCATACATTGAACCTGACGCACCTCCGCCTGAATCCCCTGAGGAGCTGGCCGCTCGGCGTAAGGCAGCGGACAAACAGGTCCGAACCGAATTGGGCGCTGCAATAGAGCTAGTAGAAATAGGCGACGTGGCGACGATCGAGCATCTGGAAAAAGAACTCGCCATCAGGGGACGACTGAGCGGAATGATCGCTCACGAAATCAAGACTTTCTTACATGTGCGAGGGATCGCGTCGTTGTCGTCCTCTGCCGATCACACCAGCTGAGTCTGATAAAGACGAATAACAGTTCTTACGATGTCTCAATCTGAAAAATTCGGTGGTCTTTTAATCTGAGAATGAGCACCGCGCTGAGCTTGGATGTCCGGCGCGGTTTCCTGTTGGGGCGTGCACAGCTGATCATTGTAAAATAGGTGCAATACACGTTGAAGTCGTATTTTATACGAATTGAATTGTAGTCCTGCTCCCTCTTATCTCATTGGAAGAAGATATCAATTTGCTTCACTTCATACCGCGATTAACAGCTAACTTAATCCAATTTACAGCGGATTCACGATCAACATTCAATCGATCAGGGGTATCGATAAGGCCATCGCCGCCGTCCGATGAATGCGTTCACGCATTTCGAATGACTCCCGGTTGGTGAGCATCGACAACCTCGGAGAGCGTTCCCCGTTGCGCCGTTTACGCCATTTTGCTGCAACCGCAATCGGCCTATGCTTCAAAAAAACAACAACAAGCCGCCGGCTTTTAAGGGGGAGACACCCATGAGCGTCGAACGATCGACCATGCGCAAGGTCTATTGGCGGCTCCTGCCGCTGACCATCCTGGTTTATTTCCTTTGCTATCTCGATCGCATCAATGTCGGCTTCGCGGCGCTCACCATGAACAAGGATCTCGGCCTTGATGCCGCCACTTACGGCATGGCGGCCGGCGCCTTCTTCTGGGGTTACTTCTTGTTCGAAGTGCCGAGCAACATCATTCTGGAAAAGCTCGGCGCGCGCATCTGGATCGCCCGCATCATGGTGACCTGGGGACTATTGTCGGGCGCCACGGCGTTTTGCACAGGCCCGTGGAGCTTCCTCACCATGCGGTTTCTGCTTGGTCTCGCCGAGGCGGGGTTGTTCCCCGGCATGATCTTGTTTTTCACCTATTGGTTCCCGGATTGGCATCGCGCCCGCATCGTTTCGGGCTTCATGGTGGCGCTGCCGCTTGCTGTCGCCGCCGGCGCGCCGATGTCCACAGCGCTTCTTGAACTCAACGGTCTTTGGGGTCTTGCCGGCTGGAAATGGATGTTCATCGCCGAGGCGATTCCGACCGTGCTGATCGGCATCTTTCTGTTGTTCTGCGTCACCGACCGCCCGCACTTGGCGCACTGGCTCGGCGAGGGGGAGCGCAGCTGGCTCATTTCGACGCTCGAAACCGAACGTCGGCTGGTCGAGGCCAAACGCAAAGTCAGCCTCTGGGAATCGTTCTGGAATCCGAAGGTTCTGTGGTTGACGCTCAATTATTTCGGCATCGTCACCGCAAGCGTCGGCATGCTGTTGTTCCTGCCGCAGATCATTAAACAGCTCGGGCTGACCAATATGCAGGTCGGCTGGGTCACGATGATCCCGTATCTTTGTGCCGTTATCGCGATGCTGGCCTGGGGCTGGGTGTCGGATCGGTTGGGCGAGCGGCGCTGGACGCTGTCATTGGCGTGCCTGATCTCGGCCGCCGGTCTCGTCATCGCCGCGCAGAACCTCGGCACGGCCTGGGCGCTAGTCGGCATTTCAATTGCCGCGATGGGCTTCTATGGCTCAAAGGGGCCGTTCTGGGCGATCCCGTCAATGATCCTGACCGGAACCGCTGCGGCGTCGGGAATCGCGTGGATCAATTCGGTCGGCAATCTCGGCGGCTTCTTCGGGCCCACAATGGTGGGTTGGGCGAAGGACTATACCGGCAGCTTTGCCGGCGGGCTCTATGCGCTCGCCGGCTTTGCGCTGCTCTCGGCCGTCGTCTCGGCGCTCGGGCTGCGCATTCCCAATCCGGTGCGGCAAGGGATGGCAAGCGTGCCGGCGGAATAAGGGCACTCTCCCGGTCGGTCGGCAGTGAGACCGTCGCCGTTCCTCACCTTCCGGCCGCGGCCTTTTCCTCGAGCGAAGCCATGAAACTTGGAAATAGCCTATGGCCTAGACGATGACGAAAGTCGTGCCCCTTGCTCTCTCCAGCGTACTGGGCAGGACCGCACTTGTTATTTGACGATAATGACGTTGTTGATTTGCTGAGAATCGCAATTAAGCGCAAGGGGGGTCAATCCGCCTTTGCTAGGCCTGCGGTATTAATCGCAGACAGTTAAAAACGATTTTGACCGGCAGGAGAGGTGGGTGCGCCGCGATTGCGGAGCTTGTCGGGCTTCGCAAGGCGTACGTCGTCAAGTGAGCGCACTGCCAGTTTCGGTGTTGCGAAAATATCACTAGTCGGCAGAAATTGCCTTTTCATCCCGAAAAGCTGCATTGCGCTCATATTTTTGGCGGGCATGACTCGCTATTAATCGACCTCAGAGAAAAATGGGGATTGGACCGATGAAAAAGCTGTTGCCCGCAGCGGTAACGTTGGTGGCCTTGGCGGCTGGACCCGCGGTAGCAGCCGATCTGGGGCGCAAAGCCCCAGCATACATCCCGCCTCCGGCTCCGCCTCCGCCAACCTTTACCGGCTGCTATGTCAATGGCGGCGCCGGTTACGGCCTGTGGAATATCGATCATTCCGGCCAAATCAATGGTCTGCAAGTCACAACCGAGACTACTTCAGGCGGTCGCGGTTGGCTCGGCACGGTCGGCGGCGGTTGCGACTATCAGTTCGGCCCGGGCAGCGGATTTTGGAGCAATTGGGTCGTCGGCGCGTTCGCCGATTACGACTTCATGGATCTGCATCGGAATTTCCAGGGCTCCTTCGGCGCCTTCGGCGGCGAAGAGAAAGAATTGTCGGCTTGGGCTGTCGGCGGTCGGATTGGCTATCTGGTCACTCCGAATGTCTTCACTTACTGGAATGGCGGCTACACCCAGACGCGCTTTGATCAGATCAACTTTTCTTCCACGTTTACCGGCGTACCGGCCGCCACTATCGACGCGCATAACTATAACGGTTGGTTCATTGGCGGCGGCACGGAAATCTCGCTATCGGGACTCTTCGGACTACCCCTGCCTGCTGGTCTCTTCTGGCGCAGCGAATACCGGTACTCGAGCTTCAACAGCGCCGACCTACCCATCCTTTCGCCTGGCGGTGTGCCGCTCAATATCTCTGAACACATGAGACCTTTCGTACAGACGATCACCACTTCGCTGGTCTATAAGTTCAACTGGTGGGGACACTAGTCTGACTGCAGAACTCGCTTTGTAAACCCCGGGGGGCTCAATCCCGCCGGGGTTTTTCATTTCGCGACTGTGTTACTGCAGCGAGAAGCGTATCGGCACGGTCAAATCGAGTTTGGCCTGCGGCATGCTCGCCGGAAATGGCGGCAGCGGTTGCGCCCGCTCGATCATCGACATCACTTCGTTGTCGAGTTCGCGATGCCCGGAGCTGCGCGCGATCTCGCGGTTGAGAACATGGCCGCTGCGATCGACCGTGAAGCTCAATTGCACCACGCCCTCTTCGCCGCGGGCTTGCGCGTCGCTGGGATAGCGCTTGTATTGCTGAAGGTGCCGCACCAGCGCGGTCTGCCATGACGGTTCGACGCGCAGCGCGCCGCCTTTGACTCGCGCCGGAACGGCGGGCGTCGGCGGCTTCGGCTGTTCGATCGGCTGCGGCGGCGGCTCGTCCGGCGGCGCCACGACCGCCTGCGATGGCTCGGGGGGCGGCGGTGGTTCCTCCTGCTTCGGCTGTTCTTCCGGCACCGGCGCAATTTCAGGCTGATCGATGGTGTCGTCGGAAGGAGCAAGGTCAATCGCGAGCGGGGAGTTGGCGTCGCCGATTTCATCGGGGCGATGCAAAAAGACGTAACCCCCGACGGCGCCGGCATGGATGCCGAAAACGATCGCGGCCGCAATGGCCCAGCGCCGCAGATCGCGCGGGTCCTCATCCTCGAACCATCGCAGCTCGAGCGCGGTCATTTTCCTTCGCGCAACTCCATTCCGACCAAAGCAACTTTAAGATAGCCGGCCCTGCGCAGATCGTTCATCAGGCCCATGACTTCGCCATAGGGCACGGCACGATCGCCGCGCAGGAAAATGCGCTCCTCCTTGTCGCCATTGGTGGCGGTGGCGAGCACGTCGGGCAGCGCGTCGCGCGGCACCGGATTGTCGCCAAGCGCGAGGCTGCCGTCGGCTTTGAGCGTCAGATAAACCGGTTTCGGCGGCCGCTGCTGCGGCGGCGCGGACGAAGAGGGCAGATCCACTGGAACATCAACGGTGGCAAGCGGCGCCGCCACCATGAAGATGATCAACAGCACCAGCACCACGTCGATAAACGGCGTGACGTTGATGTCGTGAACTTCAACGAGCTCGTCGGTGCCGTGGTCGAGACGGATCGCCATGCCGTCTTCCTCACTCGGCGGCTTGCGTCATCGGCAATTTGGCGCGGTCGAGATCGCGGCTGACAAGCCGCATCACCTGCGCCGAGGCATCACCGAGATAGGCGCGGTAATGCGCGGTCTGCCGCGCCAAGACATTGTAGATCATCACCGCCGGGATCGCCGCAATCAGACCGAACGCAGTCGCCAGAAGCGCTTGCGCAATGCCGGGCGCGACCACCGCGAGGTTGGTGGTGTGCGCGTTGGAAATGCCGATGAAGCTGTTCATGATGCCCCAGACCGTGCCGAACAGACCGACAAACGGCGCGGTCGAGCCGATGGTGGCGAGCACGCCGGTGCCGCGCGAAACTTTCCGGCTCACCGCCATCTCGATGCGTTCGAGCTGCAGCGCGATGCGTTCCTTCAGGCCGTCGGCGCGCAGGTTTGCCGACACCCTGATCTCCTGACCGGCCGCGCGCATCAGCTGCGAGACCGGACTGTCGCCCTCGCGCAGCTGATCGTGCGCCTGCGCCAGCGTCAGGGAATTATTGAGCACGCGCAGATCGCGGCGCACCTCGCCGCGGGCGCTGCGCAATTCGAAGGTCTTGGCAAGCCACACGGTCCAGGTCACGAGCGAGGCCAAAGCGAGCCCGATAATCACCGCCTTCACGACCAGATCCGAATTCTCGAACATGCCCCAAGGCGAGAGATCCTCCGGCAGATCAGCGCCGCTGATCATGTGCTCGCCGGGCAGTGCCGCCGAAGCGGGCGCGGATGCGCTGGGAGCGGCGGGCGCCGCCGCGCTCGGCGTCGAGCCTCCTGACCCACCGCTCGCAGGAGCTTGCGCAGGCTGGCTCGGCGCGCTTGGCGCGGCGCCGGTCGCGGGCGCGGATGCCGCGGGGGCAGGGGAAGCAGCAGGAGCGGTGCCTTGTCCCGTCTGACTATTGGCCGCAAACGGGAGCACCATGAGCAATGCAGCGGCCGCAAGCGCGATCGCATGACAGCGGCCGCTCACGGGACTCCAATTGCGGCCAATGCGTCGTGCGGAAGTTCTCTGGTGCATTGCCATGCGCCCTTCACCGTTCGATTTCGCTTGCGCCCCCGCGACGGAACCCGGCTGCCGTGACCTCACATTGCGCCCGCACTTATAATGTAACAATGTAACACTCGACCAGAGGGTCGCGGCCGCCATCGGCCGTTGCCGCGAGTCTGAGCGGCAAAGCACCATGCGCGCCGCCGCTATCCTCGCGAGGTTCCCTTCGGTCGGACATGTCCCTCAATGCTGGCGGTGTCACAGCATTATGTCACGATGCGGGCAGCGGACGCGAAATGGCTTTAGCATTTCGCTCCAGCTTGTTCTTTGCGCATGGCCTTTTGCCCGAAATGGCTTTTTGAGGCGGCATGCCTTAATGGCCGCCCCGCATGCGCGCCAAAAGCTCGGCGGTGGGATAGGAATCCGCGGGCAGGTTGTATTTCACCTGCATCGCTTTGACCGCCTGCCGGGTCTTCAAGCCGAGAAATCCATCGATCGCCCCGACATCGTACCCGGCACGCGCCAGGCTCGCTTGCAGCGCCTTGATGTCGGCAAAGGCCAAGGGCGGCGGCGCATTGCCGCGATGGAAGGGCGGCGCGCCGGCAATGCGGGTGGCAAGATAAGCGGCCGTGGTGGAATAGACCAAAGCGTTGTTCCACTGCAGATAGACGCGGAAATTGTCGTAGGCCAGGAAAGCGGGGCCGAAGCGGCCCATCGGCAACAATAGCGAAGCCGGCAAATCGTCGGCCGGCAGCGGCCTGCCATCGGCGAGCGTGACGCCGTAAGCCGCCCATTTGGCGCGCGGCAGCTTGATGTCGAGATCCGCTTGCTGCCACGGCAGTGTCGCCGGCACCCGCACTTCGCTCAGCCATGGCTCGCCGCGCCGCCAGCCGAGCCCAACCAGATAATTCGCCGTCGAGGCGAGCACATCGGGCGCGCTGCGCAGAAGATTTCGCGCGCCGTCGCCGTCGTAATCGACGGCGTATTGATAATATTCCGACGGCATCATTTGGGTCTGGCCGAGTTCGCCGGCCCATGAGCCAACCATATCCGAGGGACGCAGATCGCCGCGCTGGATGAGCCGCAGCGCGTCCAACAGCTGGGCGCGAAAGCGATCCGCGCGCCGGCAGTCGTAAGCGAGCGAGGCGAGTGCGCTCAACGTGCGGTAATTGCCCATGTTCGCGCCGAAGTCGCTTTCCAGCGCCCAGAACGAGACGATGACCGGCGCCGGAACGCCGAATTGCGCATCGATTTTGGCGAAGACCGGCGCATAGGTCTTGATCAGAGCGGCGCCGCGCTGAATGCGGTAGGCCGCGGCCATGCGATCGGAAAATTCCAGGAAGGTCTGGGTGAAAACGCGCTGGCCGCGATCGATATTCACGATGCGCTGATCGTAAGTGAGGTAGGGCGCGGCGGCGGCAATGGCCTGTTGCGAAATGCCCGCCGCCATCGCCTCGCGCTCGAACTCGGCGAGCCATTTATCGTAGGGGCCGCTGGTGCGGCACGGCGCGGCGGCCGCGCCGCCGGCAAGGCATGCAGCCACCAAACAGATGATTGCGCCTATCGCGCCGCGCCGCCGCATTCGAGATACCAATTGAGAATTTCCTCGCCGGTCCAGTACAGCACGCCGTCGAACTTGCGCGTGTAATCGTAGATCGCTTCGAGATATTTGATGCGATGCGGCTGCCCGCTCAAATAGGGATGGATCGCTAGCGCCATAATCTTAGCGCGCTTTTCTCCTTCGGCATAAAGCCGGTCGAACTGATCGATCGCGCGCTTGGTCAGGTACTCGGCCTCGTGGTGCTGCACCGCCATCATGGGAATGTCGTTGAGCTCCATCGTATAGGGCAGCGTCACCAGAGGACCATTTGCGGTGTGGATCGTCGTCGGCTCGTCGTCGTAGACCCAATCGCCGATATATTTGATGCCGGCCGCGGCGAGCAGGTCCGGCGTCTCCAGCGTCTGCGTCAACCCCGGGCCAAGCCAGCCCACCGGCCGTTTGCCGCAACAGCGCTCGATCACGTCGAGCGAATGCTTGATCATCGCCTTCTGGTTGGGCTCCAGATGAATCGGGCCCTGCTGGTAGGAATGGCCCATGAATTCCCAGCCGTCATTTTTTGCTTGTTGGGCCACGCGCGAATAATCCTCGCAGACGCGCGCATTGATCGCGAGCGTCGGTCTTATGTTCTGCCGCTTAAACAGGTCGAAGAAGCGCCACACGCCGACCCGCATGCCGTATTCATGCCAGCTCCAGTTCGGCACGTCGGGAAGATGCGTCCCTCCAGTAGGCGGCGCCAGCACCTGGCGCGCCATCGGTTTGCCGATGTCCCAGACTTCAAGATTGACAATGCTCCAGAATATGAGACGCGCTTTATTCGGAAGTTTGAGCGCCGGCCGATCGACGATCGCCGAAAATTGCGAACGCTCGCGCGGCAACATCGGTTGGCGCGAAGTTCTTTTCTTGGTCCGTTTCATGTGTTTGGTCGCTCGCCAAGATTAGGAGCTATGCGCGGAAGTTGGTGACGGCATGAAGGGGTAAGGCGGCGTATCGTGGGGGTGTTCGAAGCCTCCACTTCTCCACCAAAGGAGTGATACGCCGTGACCGACACTAACGTCATTAAGCTCGCTCAGCCAGGGACTTTCACCGATTTGCTCACTGAGATTTTGCGCAACGGAGCGCATGCGCTACTTGCGCAGGCGGTCGAGGTGGAGGTTACGGACTTCATTGGCCGATATGCCGACCTAAAGACCGCGGCGGGCCGGCAGCGGCTCGTGCGCCACGGACATCTGCCCCAGCGCGAGATCATGACCGGCATCGGCCCGGTGGCGGTGCGTCAGCCGCGCGTGCGCGACCGCGAGCCCAGCGAGGGTAAGCGGATTCGGTTCAGCTCGAGCATCCTGCCGCCTTACGCGCGGCGCACGAAGAGCCTCGAAGTGCTGATCCCGATCCTGTACTTGAAAGGCATCTCCACCGGCGACTTTGAGGAGGCACTTGGCGCGTTGCTCGGCAAGGACGCTGGCGGGCTGTCCGCCTCGACCATTGGGCGCTTGAAGGAGGCCTGGGCCGACGAACACGCCCGCTGGCTCGATCGCGATCTGTCTGGCAAGCGATATGTTTACTTCTGGGTCGATGGCATCTACGTCCAGGCCCGGCTCGAAGATGACGCGCAATGTCTGCTCGTGATCATCGGCGCCACCGCCGAAGGCAAGAAGGAATTCGTCGGTCTTGCCGACGGCATCCGCGAGAGCGCGCAATCCTGGAAGGAGTTGCTGCTCGATCTCAAGCGGCGCGGTCTGACAATAGGACCGCAGCTCGCCGTCGCCGATGGCGCGCTTGGCTTCTGGAAGGCGATCGATCAAGTGTGGCCGAAGACACATGCGCAACGCTGCTGGGTGCACAAGACGGCGAATGTCTTGAACAAGCTGCCAAAGAGCCTGCAAGCAAAGGCCAAGCGTGCGTTGCAAGACATCTGGATGGCGGAGACCAGGCAAGACGCCGAGGCTGCATTCGATGGCTTCATCGAATGCTACGGCCTCAAGTACGAGAAGGCTGTCGAGTGCCTCAGCGAAGATCGCGTCCCATTGCTCGCCTTCTACGACTTTCCGGCCGAGCACTGGAAGCACCTACGAACGACAAATCCGATCGAGAGCACGTTCGCAACTGTGCGGCATCGAACGATCAGATCAAGGGGTTGCCTGTCAAACAAGACCGCACTCGCTATGATCTTTAAGCTCGCGCAAGCGGCGGAGAAGAGTTGGCATCGTCTGCGCGGCCACGATCAGTTGCCGAAAGTCATCTGCGGTGTAAAGTTCAACAACGGAATCGAGGTAGTCAGATCGCAAGCTCAAACCGCTGCCGCCTGACCCGCCCGTCACCAAGATTTGGCGATAGCTCCAAGATTAGGCGTGGCGTCGCGAAATCCTCCTTATGGTGAAAATCGCCGCGGAACGCGGCGCGAAAGTCAC
Organism: uncultured Alphaproteobacteria bacterium; assembly: GCA_963816295.1. Taxonomy (GTDB): domain Bacteria; phylum Pseudomonadota; class Alphaproteobacteria; order Rhizobiales; family Xanthobacteraceae; genus BOG-931. Next base: position 294,197 of record CAWFJS010000013.1, read on the forward strand.
GAAAACAAAGACTACACGGCCATCCGGTATGTCGGTAGGCATACCTACCAAGCCCCGCAAGCGGCGGGCTGAGCCTTTGACTGGATGCCGAATTATGCGATCACATCCGCGTTAGCCGGCGACGAATTGGATTGCAGAGCGGGCCGGGCAGGCCATCTATGGAACCAATGCCGGCGGGTCTCATTATCCTCGCGGCTATTGAAAAACCTCGTTAATCCCGCCATTTGCGGACCTTTGCCATGCCAGGCTCAGTCGCTTCGCCCCGTCTGCGGCTAGCGGACCACGTTCCTGCCGGCGCCGGACCCAAGGTGGCGCTCAAGGCCGCCGCGGCGGAGGACCCGCAGTCATATTGGCTGCAAGCATTCCACAGCGTGCGCGCCGAAACCGAGCGGCGGGCGGCATTGCTCTCCGCCGAAGACCAGGTCGTGCAATCCATGCCGGAGGCGAGCCCGACCAAATGGCATCGCGCGCATGCCAGCTGGTTTTTCGAGCAGTTTTTGCTCCGGCCCTACGCCAAGGATTATCGCGTCTTCGACGAGCGCTTCGCCTATCTCTACAATTCCTATTATGTATCGGCCGGTCCACGCCACGCGCGGCCGCAGCGCGGGCTGATCACGCGTCCGAACGCCGACGAAGTCACCGCTTATCGCCGTCATGTCGATGACGCCGTCACGCGGCTGATCGAGTCGGCAAACAACTTGGCCGAGCTCGCTCCGATCATTGAGATCGGGCTGAATCACGAACAGCAGCATCAGGAATTATTGCTGACCGATATCCTGCATGCGTTTTCGCTCAACGAAACGCACCCGATCTACGATCCGCAATGGCAGTGGCCGGCGTGCACGTCCGCGGTTGACGCGCAGCGCAGTGCGCCGCTCGCCGGCATTCACATCATTGGGCACGGCGGCGCCGGCTTCTGTTTCGACAATGAGCAGCCGGCGCACCAAATCCTCCTCCAGCCGGTGCGGCTCGCACCTTCGCTCGTCAGCAATGGCGACTGGCTCGAATTCATCGCGGACGGCGGCTACACTGCGCCGATTTTGTGGTTGTCCGACGGTTGGGCGACGGTTGAAGCGCAAGGCTGGCAGGCGCCCGGCTATTGGTGCACCATCGACGGCTCCTGGTTTGCGATGACGCTCGGTGGTCTGCGCCCGATCGACCCGGCGCTGCCCGTCTGTCACGTCAGCTATTACGAGGCCGACGCTTTCGCGCGCTGGGCCGGCAAGCATCTGCCGAGCGAAGCCGAGTGGGAAGTCACGGTGCGGAACGATTTGCTCGCGGACGCCTTCGGCATCGTTTGGCAATGGACGCGCAGCGCCTATGCGCCATATCCCGGATACCAAGCCGCGCCGGGGCGCTCGGCGAGTACAACGGCAAATTCATGATCAACCAGATGGTGCTGCGCGGCTCGTCGCTGGCGACGCCGGCCGGCCATTCGCGCGCGACTTACCGCAATTTCTTTTATCCGTCCGCCCGCTGGCAATTCACCGGATTACGACTAGCGGAATACCAGAATTGAGCGTTTCACCCCGAGTTTAAGCGACCAAATGACACCGATTGCACAAACCGCGCTGCGCGCGGCTCCCTCCCTCGAAATTTCGGATCGATTTGCCAGCGAAGTGATCGCCGGACTTTCGGCCAAGCCGAAACGGCTTCCGCCTAAATATTTCTACGATCTCGCCGGCTCTGCCTTATTTGAGCGCATCACGCAGCTGCCGGAATATTATCCGACGCGCTGCGAGCTCGCTTTGCTGCGCGACAATGCGCCGGCCATCGCCTCGCTGTTTCCGGCGAACTGCGCCTTGTTCGAATTCGGCGCTGGTTCAAGCAAAAAGGCGCGCATTCTGCTCGGCGCCGCGGCGACGGTCGAAACCTATGTCCCGGTCGATATTTCCGGCGATTTCCTGCAGCAGGATGCAAGCCAGCTACGCCGCGATTTCCCGCACATCGCGGTTCACCCTGTGGTGGCCGATTTCACTCAAGCCTTCGCCGTGCCGCCTGCGGTTGCGGATTTGCCGCGGGTCGGCTTCTTTCCGGGATCGACCATCGGCAATTTCGAGCATCATGAGGCGGTGGAATTCCTGCGACATGCCGGCGCCACGCTCGGGGAGGGCGCCGTTCTGGTGATCGGCGTCGATCTGGTCAAGGACATCTCGATCCTGTGCCCGGCCTATAACGACGCCGAAGGGGTGACCGCGAAGTTCAATCTCAACCTGCTCGCCCGCATCAATCGCGAACTCGGCGGCAATTTCGATCTTGCCGCATTCGAGCATCATGCCTGCTACAACCGCGAACGCAGCCGCATCGAAATGCATCTGGCCAGCCTGAAACGGCAGAAAGTGCGCGTGAACGGCAAGACCATCAATTTCCGGCTCGGCGAAACCATCCACACCGAGAACAGCTACAAATATACGATCGAAAGCTTTCAGGCGCTGGCGCAAGGCGCGGGCTGGTCGCCGCTCAAGGTGTGGAGCGACGGACTGTTCAGCGTGCACGCAATTCAGAGGTCGGATGTCAGATGACAGAGGACGGACGTGAACCGAACTTGTCCGTCCTTCGACATCCGACATCTGTCATCTGAATCATGCCGATCTGCGAAGCCGATCCGTGGCGGCTGCAATATTTTTCTCATGTGACCACGGCCGCCAAGATCCCGACCGAGGACAGCGACGCCTGGCAGTGGTATCCGGCGCAGCGCTGGATCTACAACAAGCTCGCGGTTGCGCTCAGCCAAGGCCTCGATGCCGGTCCGCACGGCACGCCGCCGCTGCGGTTTCCGGTATTTTCCAAGCCGATCGTCAATCTCAAGGGCATGGGCGTCGGCAGCCGCGTGCTCAAGTCGCAAGCCGACTATGACGCGCACTATGCGCCCGGCCATTTCTGGATGACGTTGCTCGATGGCCGCCATGTGTCTTCCGACGTCGCGGTGGTGCGAGGCGAGCCGCGCTGGTGGCGGCACGTCACCGGAAAACCGGCGGGTGAGGGCACGTTCGATTATTGGATCATCCATGCCGAGCCGGACGCCAGCATCGAAGAACCGTGCGGCGCGTGGATTGAGAAAAATCTTCCCGGCTATACCGGCATGCTCAATCTGGAGACGATCGGCGGCACAATCATCGAAGCGCATTTGCGCTTCGCCGACCAATGGCCCGATCTTTACGGCCCCGGATGGGTGGACGCGCTGGTCGAGCTTTATGAACGAGGCGAGTGGAATTTTCCCGATGACGATCGCGCCGAGGGCTATAGCGCGGTTTTGTTCGGGCCGCACGGCCGCCGCTACCGCCATCCGCCAGCCGCGGCGGTCGACGACATCAAACGCATGCCGGGGATCACCAGCGTGCAGATCGCCTTCCACGAAGATCGCGCGCCGGAACGGCACGCGATGCCGCCCGGCGGGTTCCGCCTCGCCATCGTCAATGGTTTCGATCTGCCGGCGACTCTGGCCGCACGTTCGCGGCTGAAACAACATTTCAACCTGTAGCAAAAATCCGAAGGTGGTCCCGATCAGCAAATTATCGTGCGTGGCAGGCTTTCGGATTTCGCTTTGGCCAATCGGCGCTCAAGTGAAATAGTGACTAACTCACGACGCCGTCGTCCAAGCCTGCTGCGATGCCTGGATACCCTTGTCGCAGATCGCGGACGAATCCAGTCCCTCTGCACCTCCAAGGCGTCGCTTCATAAGAGCGCCGGGATCAAAAGCGAGCGTTTAGCCGGCGGGCTACAACCATTCCTATTTGACAAAATAGCCACATGTAGCTACATGTAGCCTAATGAAGACTGTATCGATCCGCGATGCGAAAAACCGCCTCACCGAGCTCGCCCGCGAGGTCGAAGAAGGCGAGACAGTTGTCGTCACGCGCAACGGACGCCCCGTCTTAGACTTGGTGCCGCACCAGACCCGCAAGGGCCTGCGATTTGAGGCAATTGAGAAATTCAAGCGGAATCATCGGATCAAGACCATCGTACCTTACATCGCCGATGACTTCGATGATCCGCTTCCTGACGATTTTCTGCTTCGAGTTCTGCCGCCTAACCGATGAGGTTGCTGCTCGATACCCACGTCCTGCTGGCCTTGATCGAGGGTCGCAAGGCTAGCTTGCCGGCTGGCATCGATGCTTTGCTCAAGGATTCGGACAATGAGCATCATCTGAGCGCCGCGAGCCTGTGGGAAATCGCCATCAAATGGCGATTGGGCAAATTAAGGCTGACGCCGAAGTTAAGTGCTCTACCGGAGTTGCTCCATGACCTAGGCATTCAGATCGTACCGATCAACGAGCATCATGCGCTCGCCGTTGTGGACCCCGAGCCGGTAACTCGCGATCCTTTCGATCGGATGCTTCTGGCACAGTGCCAAATCGAGAATCTGAGGTTGGTATCGCTGGATCGCAGTCTGCTCAAGCATCGTTTGGCGGTGAAGATCTGAGCGGCAATTGATCCATCCGCTGGAAAACGCCCTCGAAGGCGACGTGACCTGGGAAGAATGTCTTGAGGCTCCACAGCTAGCCAGTATAGTCGCGGCCTTCCAGCTCATCCTCGTCAAGGGGCCCAATTCATGAAAATCGTTGCGTTCGAAGACCACGGCGGGCCGCGCTTCGGCATTGTCGAGGGCGATCAGGTCGTCGACCTGCAAGCCGCAGAGTCCAGGATCCCCAATGACCTCGGCGAGTGGCTGGCAAAAACCAATGGCGACACGATAGAACTCGCCGAGATCGCGAAACGCGCGCCGGCCAGCGCGCGAAAACCGCTCTCATCGATCACATACGCACTGCCGGTTGGTCGTCCGGGAAAGATCATCTGCCTTGGCTTGAATTATCTCGAACACGTCAAGGAAGGCTCGCAGCGCGACAATATTCCGAAATTTCCCACGATCTTCATGCGCGGGCTCACCTCGCTGGTGCCGCACGGGGCGCCGATCATCCGGCCGCAGGCTTCCGAGACGCTCGACTACGAAGCCGAGTTGATCCTGGTCGTCGGCAAGCGCGCCAAGCATCTCACAGCGGCGAACGCGACCTCCTGCATTGCCGGCTATTCGTGCGGCAACGAAGGCTCGGTGCGCGAATTCCAGCGCAAGACGACGCAATGGGACATGGGCAAGAATTTCGACCGCACCGGCGGCTTCGGTCCATGGCTGGTGACGGCCGACGAACTGCCCGATGCCGCCAAGGGCCTGAAAATCCAGAGCAGGCTGAACGGCGCGGTGATGCAATCCGATAACACCGACAATATGATGTTCCCGATTGTTGAAATGCTGGTTTACATCACCCAGGGGATCACGCTTGAGCCAGGCGATGTGATTTTCACCGGTACGCCGTCCGGCGTCGGTCACGCCCGCAAGCCTCCGGTCTGGATGAAGAACGGCGACACCGTCGAGGTCGAAATCGAGCGCATCGGAAGCTTGCGCAATCCGATCGCCGACGAAAAACTCTAAAGGCGCGTCTTGTTGCGTTGCTTGACCGCCGTTGCGGCGCTGTGGATCGCAGTTGTGGCCGCGCTTATATCCCCTCGCTTACCCCCGCGCTGGCGCAGGAGCAGGTCAGGATCGGGCTTGGCTACGGCTTTGCGTTCCTGCCGCTTTACGTCTGTGAGGATTTGAAGCTCGTCGAAAAACAAGCCAAGGCGGCGCATCTCGACATTGCGGCGAAGTTTCAGCACTTTGCGAACGGCGGCGAATTGCACGCTGCGCTCGCCGCCGGACAAATCGATATGGCGCCATTCGGCACCGCGCCGCTGCTCGCGGGCGCGCTGGCGGTCAAAGAGTCCGGCCGCCAAATCGTCGCGGTGTCGGGAATTACCTCATTGCCGCTCACGCTCCTGAGCAACCAGGCTGATGAGCGCTCGATCGCCGATCTCAAGGCGAGCGACCGCATTGCGGTGCCGACGCTGACCTCGCCGCAAATGTATCTGTTGCAAATGCAGTCGGAAAAGACCTTCGGCAAGTTCGATCGCTTGCGCAATCAGATCGTCATGCTGTCGCATCCTCAAGCCATCGCCGCGCTCGCCGACAATAACGGCCAAGCCACTGCATATTTTTCGTCGCCGCCGTTTACGCAAATTGCGCTGCGCGCCGCCAACGTGCACGCGATCCTGAGCTCATCCGATGTCATGAACGGCAAATCCTCGTTTCTGATCCTAGGTGCGCTGCGTTCTTACGTCAGCGCGCAGCCGCAAGTGGCGGAGCTTGTTATGAAAGCGATTGATGAGGCGGCGCGCCTCATCCGCGACGATCCCAAACGCGCGGCGCAAATCTATCTCACCCGCGAGCCGTCCGCGGCGCTCAACGGCGCCGCCGTGGAAGCGATCATCCGCGAGACCAAGGACGAGTTCGGCAGTCCGGTTTACGGCGTACAGGCGACCGCCGATTTCATGGTGCGGATCGGCGAGCTCAAGGGTTCGTTGCGGAGCTGGAAGGACATCGCGGCGCCGGCTTTATTGAGTTCGCCAAGTACCTGAAGAAGTACATGAAGCAAGTACCCGAAGCGCCTGAACAAAATACGTGAAAGTATGCCGGCCGGCTGCATCGACCAGATAGTCATATTCGCGGTAACACGCTCTGATAGCAAGAAAAGGATTGTGCCATGGCGGACAAGACACTGAACGTGATCAGCATTTGCGGCAGCCTGCGCAAGGGCTCGTACAACCGCATCGTGATGAACGCGCTCCAGGGCTATGCGCCGGAGGGTCTGCGCATCACCGAAGCGCCGTCTTATGCCGAATTCCCGCTCTATAACGCCGACATTCAAAATTCGACCGGCTTTCCCGCGCCGGTGCAAACCATGGCCGAAGCCATTCGCTCCGCCGACGGCGTGATCTTCGTCTCGCCGGAATACAATTATTCGATCCCGGGCGGTCTGAAGAACGCGATCGATTGGGTCTCTCGGCTGCCCAATCAACCCTTCGCCAATAAGCCGATTGCGCTGATCTCTGCCTCGGCCGGCATTCTCGGCGGCGGCCGCATGCAATATGATTTGCGCCGCTGCATGATCTTTCTCGACGCGCTGACGATGAACAAGCCGGAAATTTTCATCGGCAACGTGTCGCAACGCATCGACGAGAAGACCGGGCAGATCAAGGACGAGCAGGCGGTTGGCTTTCATCAAGCAGCAGCTTGCCGCTTTCGCCAAGTTCATCGTGCAGCACGGCGGCAAAAACTAGCGGGTCAATCCGAACCAGAGGGAGGAAAGCAAAGCGATGGCGCGTCTCGACGGTCGCGTCGCGATCCTCACCGGCGGCGCTAAAGGCATAGGCAAGCACTATGCGCGCGCGCTTGCGTCTGAGGGTGCGCGCCTGATGATCGCCGACATCGCCGACGGCAGCGAAGTCGCCGCGGCGCTCGCCCGCGAATACGGCGCCAATTCGGTGCAAAGCGCGGTCACCGATGTGAGCGACGAAGGCGCGGTGGCGGCGCTCGTCGCCAGGACCATGGAGCGCTTCGGCAAGATCGACATTCTGGTCAACAATGCGGCGCTGTTCGCGCCGCTGCAGGAAACAAGGTGCACCGAAATCGATGTCGATACCTGGGACCGCGTCATGGCGATCAATCTGCGCGGGCCGTTTCTCTTGGTGAAGCACGTGGTGCCGCATATGAGCGCGCAGCGCTACGGCAAGATCATCAATATCGGCTCAGGCACCGCCTATCGCGGCATCCCCTGGATGCTGCATTACGTCACCTCGAAGGGCGGCATCATGGCGATGACGCGGGCGCTGTCGCGCGAGCTCGGCGAGCACGGCATTCGGGTCAATACGCTCGCGCCGGGCTTCACCATGAGTGAGACGGTGATCGCGGAAAATCCCGGTCACGTCGAGACCGCCCGCGCCCGCGCGGTGGCCTCGCGCGCGCTCAAGCGCGACGAACAGCCTCAGGATCTGCTCGGCGCGCTGGTGTTTTTGGCCAGCGCCGACAGCGATTTCGTCACCGGCCAGACCATCGCGGTGGACGGCGGCAACGTGAATACCTAACCCGAAGCGTATGCGAGCGCTTCGTCCGCCAAGGGGGTGGGTTGCAAATTCACGCCGGTGCCCGCGCTACCCGTAAGCAAGGGCTTTGGTTATATTGCCGACAAAACCCGATCCCTTTCAGGAGGACCCCATGGCGGTCGCCGCCACCCGGAAAACGCTCAACGGCAAACCGAGCCCGAAAGCACAATATCGAAGCTGTTCGGCAGGCTTATTACGACCGCATCGCCAAGCACGATATGCGGCCGCTGTGGAAGGTCATGGACTCGCTCGTGACCCACGAGCCGGCATCGCGCTGCAAGCCCGCGATCTGGCATTTCGGCGACGTGAAAGCGCTGGTCATGGAATCCGGCAGTCTGATCACCGCCGAGGAGGCCAAGCGCCGCGTGCTGATTCTGGAAAATCCGGCGCTGCGCGGGGAATCCCGCGTCACCAACACGCTGTTTGCCGGGATCCAGATGATCCTGCCCGGCGAGGTCGCGCCGGCGCACCGGCATGCCGCGGCCGCGATCCGTTTCGTGCTCGACGGGGAGGGCGCCTATACCGCCGTCGAGGGCGAAAAGGCTTTCATGGCGCCGGGCGATTTCGTCATCACCGCGAATTGGGCGCCGCACGATCACGGCAACACTTCCAACAAGCCGATGTTGTGGCTCGACGTGCTCGACGTGCCGGTGGTGAATTTTTACGAAGCCTCGTTCGCCGAGGATTTCGACGACCCCACACAGGAAACCAAACGGCAGGACGGCGATTCATTGAGCTTCTATGGCTCTGGCGTCTTGCCGGACGGCACCGCGGTGACGAACCGCACCCCGGTCATCAACTACACCTACGCCCGTACCCGCCCGATCGTCGAACGCATGATGCGCGCCGGCAACATCGACAAGCACCATGGCGCACGCGTGCGTTACGCCAATCCGGTGACCGGCGGGCCGGTGCTGCCCACGATGGGCGCGCAGCTGGCGATGCTGCCCAAGGGCTTTAAAGGCGAGCCCTACCGTTCGACCGACGGCACGATCTTCGTCTGCGTCGAGGGCGGCGGTTCGACCGATGTCGACGGTGCGGTTCTCGAATGGCGGCCGAATGACGTCTTCGTCGTGCCACCATGGAAGCGATATGCCCACCGGGCGGCAAAGGAATCCGTGCTGTTCTCGATTTCCGATCGCCCGGCCCAGGAAGCACTCGGCATCTGGCGCGAAGAAGCTTAGCGGGCGGCGCTTCGAACCCGTGCGGGACGATTGGCTGCGTTCGGACGATCGCGAGGGGATCCCGCTTGCGCGCCTTCCTTGGCCAGCTAAATAATTCCCGCGAGGAATTGGGGGATTTGCCATGCGCATCATGCCGTTCGTGAAAATTCTGGTAGTAACGCTTGCATTCGTGTCGGCGGCCACGCTGCCGTGGAGCGTACCGTCCGCCTCCGCCAAGGCGATGAAGCACCGATGAAACTGCCGCCCGGCGCCTGCGCCGTTGAGAAGAAGGCGGTGAACACCGGCACGATCTGCTCGTATCAGTGCAACGCGGCCAATTGGTGCGCGCAGCAGCTTTGCAGCAACGGTGCCCTCGTTCAGGTCCTGCCCTGCTACGGCCCGTTCTGCGCGGCGAAATGCGCGGGCTGACCGCCCGTTTCTAACCAGGCCGGCTTTTAAACCCCGCTCGTTTAGAGCGGGGCTTGCCGCGCGCGCGGCAAACGCGTAACCGGACTGCGGAGCAGTAACGGTCCGCGCGCGCCATGGACGCTCCTTCGCAAAAAACCAAACTGATCAAGGGCTCAACCGGCGATTGGGAAGTCGTGATCGGCATGGAGATCCATGCCCAGGTCAATTCCCGCGCCAAATTGTTTTCGGGCGCTTCCACCGAATTCGGCGGCGAGGCCAACGCCCATGTCTCGCTGGTCGACGCCGCCATGCCGGGAATGCTGCCTGTGATCAATGCCGAGTGCGTGCGCCAGGCGGTCCGCACCGGGCTTGGGCTCAAGGCAAAGATCAATCTCAAATCGGTGTTCGACCGGAAGAACTACTTTTATCCCGATCTGCCGCAGGGCTATCAGATCAGCCAGTACAAATCCCCGATCGTCGGCGAGGGCGAAGTCATCGTCGATATGGCCGACGGCGAGACGGTGCGGATAGGCATCGAGCGCCTGCACCTCGAGCAGGACGCCGGCAAATCGCTGCACGAACAAAATCCCGAAATGTCGCTCGTCGACCTCAATCGCGCCGGCGTGGCGCTGATGGAGATCGTCAGCAAGCCCGACCTGCGCTCGGCGGAAGAGGCGATGGCCTTCCTGCGCAAATTGCGCTCGGTCTTGCGTTATCTCGGCACCTGCGACGGCGACATGGAGAAGGGCAACCTGCGCGCCGACGTCAACGTTTCGGTGCGCAAGCCAGGGCGGCCCGCTCGGCACGCGCTGCGAGATCAAGAACCTCAATTCGATCCGCTTTATCGGCCAGGCGATCGATTTCGAGGCGCGCCGGCAGATCGATGTCATCGAAGATGGCGGCACCATCGACCAGGAGACGCGGTTGTTCGATCCGGTCAAAGGCGAAACGCGTTCGATGCGCACCAAGGAGGAGGCGCACGACTACCGTTATTTCCCCGATCCCGATCTCTTGCCGCTCGAATTGGCGCCGTCGCTGATCGTCGATCTGCAGAAGTCGCTGCCTGAATTGCCAGACGAAAAGAAAGCGCGCTTCGTGCGGGACTACGCGTTATCCGCCTATGACGCCGGCGTTCTCGTGGCCGAACGCGAGACGGCGGAATATTTCGAAGCCATGGTGGCGGCTGGAGCCGACGCCAAGGCCGCGGCCAATTGGCTGATCAATGAGTATTTCGGCCGCCTGAACAAGGAGGGCCTGACGGTCGCAACGGGTCCGCTGAGCGCGCAAGCGAACGCCGCGATCCTGCAGATGGTCGCGCAGCAGGTGATCTCCGGCAAAGTCGCCAAGGACGTGCTCACGATCGCCTGGACCGAGGGCGGCGATCCCCGCGAGATCGTCGAGCGGCGCGGCTTGAAGCAGGTGAGCGATGTCGGCGCGCTGGAAAAAATCGTCGACGAGATCGTCGCCAATAATCCGGACAAGGTGGCGGACGCGAAAGCCAATCCGAAAGCGATCGGCTGGTTCGTCGGCCAGGTGATGAAAGCGTCCGGCGGCAAAGCCAATCCGCAGACGGTGAACGAACTTCTGAGGAAACGCATCGGCGCGTGAGCGGGAGCGTTCACGCGCGTTGTCGGCGGCGCGGAAGGAACGCGGTGCGCAAGCAAAGTTCCGTCGACCTTTTAGGCTCGCGGATGCCTCGCGCGCGAGAGCAAAAAGACGCCTCCGTAAGAGCGTGGAGGGCACTGCGTGGGGGCTCTTTTGCGAATCAGTTACGCCCCGATTCGCGCGTTTTGCGCCGCCCGATGCCCCGTCAACACGATGATTCCACCCGCCGGTGCACAATTTTTTTGCGAGGGTTAACCGCCGGCCCGCATCCGCTCCGGCATCATTTGGCGCCGCTGAGTTCTTCGCCTGGGCGCGTGTCAAGCAGGCTCAAGTATTTTTTGCTTTTATGTTAGAAGTTGCGGTTTCATCGGCGTTTCTCGCATCTTGTACAAAGAAGCGCGGAAATTTTCAGAACTGCAGAACGATTGCGCGCCGCGCGATGCCGGCGAACGCAGCCGGCGGCCAATAATGCTGTGGGCGGCGGCGCTTACACACAAAATTAAGTGGAGTCACTGTTATTTTTTTCCCGCTGTAGTAATCGGATTGTAGTGCGGATCGATTCGCGACTGCACTGCACCGATATCGCCATCCACACTCAGGCTAGGAGGGCAGCAATGGCGAAGAAGAGAAAAGCGAAGAAAGCAGCGGCGAAGAAGACGACCAAGCGTCGGAAGAAGAAGTAGGCAATGCCGCAACGGTCTTCGGCATTGCATGTGCCGAGGATCGCGTCACACAGGGCCGGCCGACGTCGAGGCGATTGATGCCGCGACGGGCCGGCTCAGGTGGGCAACGGGGGGCGCCGGCGGGATGCGGGTGCGAGCTTCGTAACTCGGGTTCGCTGAGCGCGACAGCAATAAGAGGAGAAACGGAAATCCATTTCTGCGCTGGCCGGCTTGGCCAGCGGTTTTCGCTCCTCAAGCCATCTCGCCGAGGCCCTCGGTGTGTTGGCAGTATCCTCCCGAAACTAACATCGGCGTCGTCGGTTGCGGCGCCGATTTTTTATTTTGCGATCCACCAAGAGTCCGCGGGAATTTGCGTTAGGTTCTGACCTCTGACTTTCGGCGGCATGTCATGACCCGCGCTGTTCGCCAATCGAGAAGGCAAGGCGGCCGCAAAACGCGGCGCCAAAGTGCAAGTGCCGGCAAGCCGATCGAGCTTTACTACTGGCCGACACCGAACGGCTGGAAAGTCTCCATCATGCTCGAGGAGTGCGCTCTGCCCTATGTGGTGCGGCCGGTCGACATTTCGAAAGGCGAGCAATTCACGCCGCAGTTCCTGGCGATCTCTCCAAACAATCGCATGCCGGCGATCGTCGATCCGCGCGGCCCCGGCGGCCGACCGATCTCGGTGTTCGAGTCCGGCGCGATCCTGCAATATCTCGGCCGCAAAACCGGAAAATTTTATCCGAAGGACGAGCGCGCGCGGGTCGCGGTCGAGGAATGGCTGTTCTGGCAAATGAGCGGACTGGGCCCGATGGCCGGGCAAGCCGTTCATTTCCGCCGCTACGCACCGCGGCAGATCGCTTATGCGATCGCGCGCTATACCGACGAGGTCAACCGGCTTTACGGCGTCATGAATTCGCGGCTGGCCAATCACGAATTTCTGGCCGGGCGCTATTCGATCGCCGATATGGCTTGCGTCGGCTGGGTGCGGCTTGCCGAGCGGCAGGGCCAGGATCTGGCGCAGTTCCCGCATGTCAAGCGCTGGTTCGAAACCATTCGCGCCCGCGACGCGGTCAAGCGCGCCTTTGCGATCCGGATCCCGGCGGCGTCGGCGGTCGACATGCGCGATCCGAAGGTCCGCGCGGTCCTGTTCGGACAGCGCGCGCGCTGATTTTCGGCTCAACAGCCCGCCAGAGTTCGGACGAATGTCACCGTCAGTGCACGCGCGTCCAGGTTTGCGACTTGCAGAGGATGCTGAGCACGCAGCCTTTGAGATCGGCAGTGTCGGGGCCGGTGAGCGTGAACGAGCCGCTATAGGTCTTGCCGTCCTCGGCATTGTAGACCTCGCCGCTCCATTGGCCGGGTCCGCTCGGTTTCATTCCGAGCACGACCGGCACGCCCAATAGCGGCCGGCCTTGCTTGCTCGCATCGGCATTGTGCTTATCGGTCTTGGGCCGCCCGGTCGCCGGATCGTTTGGCTCCTTGAGCCATATCAGATTGCCGCACAGCGCGCCGCCGCAATTGACGATCCGCACTTGACTTTCTTTGTCGCCCGTATACCAGGTGCCGAGGGCGTCGGCGGCTGCCGCCGTCCTGCTAAAACTTGCGGCCACCAAAGCTGCCGCCGAAAGACATAATGCGACCGCGGTTATGCGCTAGACACCCGTTTATACGCAAACAAGTCATGGTGGCCACCTCACTCCTGCATTGCCGGGGCCGGCAACATAGTTGAGGCGACCGGGATTGCCTAGTTTGCGCCAGCCGCCGACACGCGCCACACCGCGGCCCGAAGCACAACAAAATCTTGCCGAAAAGCGGATGGGCCCGGCGTCAGCCTTGCGATCAATGCGGCTGATCGCGGCGTGCGCTTTTTTGGAATAGTCGGCGGTCGAAAACGGTCCGGGTTTCGTTACGTTGCCTTTACCGCCACGGCGATGTTCAAACCGGCGCTCGAACGGTCAAATACAACGGCTTGAATGAGGGCGAGAATTAGAACACAGAGAAGTCGCAAATTTGGCGTGACTATAGAATTGCGGGCGACGTTGTCTGCCGCGTCTTCTGGAAAATGAGCTATGGACCAAACAACTGGGATGAGGCTTAAGTTTCGCTGCCTGCCTGCCCTGGAAGGTATTGTACCGCGACCATTCCCCGCGGTGCTCGGCCTTCCCGACTGGCTCAAAGCGATGCCGCATAAAGTCTTCAACCCGAGCCTCGGCATGGAGACCCAAACCGTCAAGAAATGTCCAAGCTTTATCGACGCCATGACGTTCGGATTTCTGATCCCGTTGGCAGTCGACCTTGAAGTCCACGACGGTGAGTTTAGCTGGAACTCCGAGATCCGCGAGGGATTCGCCGGCGGGTTCTCGCACTCGCCGATCGATTTTCATGATCCCAGCCAGATCGCCGGAACGCCATTTTTCGACGACGACCGCTTTATCATCAAGTTCAACTGTTTCTGGACCATCGAGGCACCGCCTGGCTATTCGCTGCTGTTCACGCATCCTATCAATCGCCCCGACCTGCCGTTCACGACGGTCACCGGCCTCATCGATTCCGATATGTTCCACGACATCCCGATGAGTTTCGCTGCGCGCTGGCATGATTCGAATTTTAATGGTGTGCTGCCAAAGGGTACGCCCATAGTGCAGTGTCTGCCGGTGAAGCGCGAGAGCTGGTTGGGTGACTTTGATACGCTGTCTGCCGAGGACACAACGCGTCTGCTTGCTACGAAAAAGGCGCTATTACGCGAAGCTGGCGTTTATCGTCGGCAATTCCGCGTGCCGAAGCGCTAACTTTTCGGCCCGCGCAAAAACCGCTGGGCGGCACTCGGCTTGAGCCAAAACCGGGAGCGGCCCGCGTTCACCAGCGCAGCGAGCGCGGAGCCGTAGCGTTTCGGATCTCCGCGCGCCGCTGTGCGGAAACAATCATAGCCGGCATCGCGTTGGCCGAGTTCGAGAAGACAGTGGCCGAGACTAAGCCAGGTACTCACGTCTTCTGGTTTGCGCATCAGGTAGCGCCGAAACAGATCGGCCGCGGCCTGACATTCGCATAGCCGCCAATGGGCTGTCGCCAAGCCGTACATCGCGTCTGACGAGTTGGGGGAAATGTTGAGCGCTCGCGCAAAGTAGACTTTGGCGTTGTGGAAATTTCTGCATCCCAGGAAAACGTTGCCGAGAAGTATGGACAATTCCGGCATCATCGGTAGGAGTTCGTGCGCCTGCGAGAGCACCTCGATTGCTTCGTTGTGGCGCTCCATGGAAAACAGCAGATAGCCGAGCTCATGGAAAGCTGCGCCAAAAGGCGGCCGCCGCTTGATCGCGCGCTTGAGCCGCGAAAGTGCGTCTTCGTTCCTGCCGAGCCGTCGGAACGCGATGGCAAGCAGCGTATCGGTCTCGGGGTCGCGCAATGCGCGCGCGGCGTCTTCCAGCGGCGCTAGCGCGTCTGCGGCGCGGTCCTGCATCAGCAAGGCACATCCGAGAATGTGGAGAGCCTGGGCGTGCCGCGGATCGATTTTCAAAATCTGGTGGGCGATCCGCTGCGCTTCTTGCGGACGATTAGAGTCCAAAGCGCGCTTTGCCTGGCGCAGGGGGCCATCGCGGTCCGCACTGTGGCCAAGCGCTATTGGATGCAAGAAACCGGCCCCCATTGCTGCTTCCAAAATCGCCTAGGTCGCGCCCCGGATTACCAACCGATAGATCAGTTGCCAAGGGGAAGCCTGCGATGCCCCGATACTGGCGCTGGCCGGCTTTTCCGGCAACGCGATCCGGCACTTTTTCTGGTACCCACCCTGCTTTAGCCGCGTTTTCTGCGTTACAGTCCTGTCAGCTGGTCCGCAAGGTCACTCCCCACAGCCTGCGGCACTCGTTTGCCACCCACCTGTTGGAGGGCGGCGCCGACCTGCGCGCGGTCCAGATCATGCTCGGACACGCCGATATCTCCACCACCCAGATCTACACCCACGTGGCCGCGGACCGACTCCGGGAGGTGCACCGCAAGTTTCATCCCCGCGGCTGACCCCGCGCCCCGTGCCGCCATCCTGCAACATGGCTTGACAGTGATAGCGCTTTTCTCTAAGTATGGGATCTGATTGACGTCCAGGGAGAGAGAACCGCATTGACAATCGACCCGGCCGACCCCGTCGAGTTGCCGTTGACCCCACAATTATAACTTGCGCATGCCGACCGAACACATTTATCCGCCGCTGGGACGGTGGCGGGCGGGCGATTGCCCCCCCGAGCCGCTGACGCAGGCGCTCGCCGCCGCGCTGCTGGACCTCCGGCACCCGGTGTACATCGTGGAACGGGACGGCCGACTCGCCGTCGGAGCGGCCGGAACGGCTGAAATCGGCCGGGAGGCCGCGCACGCCAACGGCGGCTTCCCGCTGCGCGCCTATGTCCCGCCGCTGCCTCCGAGCGCACTGGGAGACCCCGCGTTCAAGGCCGAGCGTGGGCTGGAGTACGCCTACGTCGTCGGCGAGATGGCCAACGCGATCACCTCGGTCGAGATGGTCACAGAGGCCGGCACGGCCGGCATGCTGGGGTTTTTCGGCGCGGGCGGCCTCGTGCCGGCTCAGGTCGAGGAGGCTGTCGACCGGCTCCAGCAGGTCCGGCCCCGCATCGCCTTCGGGGTCAACCTGATTCACAGCCCGGGCAACCCCGAGCTGGAGATGGCGCTGGTGGACATGTTCCTCCGGCGAGGCGTGCGGCAGGTCAGCGCCTCGGCCTATGTTGAACTGACGCTCGCGTTGGCCTACTATCGGGTCAGGGGCTTCGGCGCGAGACGGACGGAGGCATCGTCTGCCCCAACCGGTCGTCGCTAAGGTGTCGCGGGTCGAGGTCGCCCGTAAGTTCCTGAGCCCGCCCCCGCCGCGACTGGTCGCACAGTTGCTCGAGCGCGGGCTCATCGACCGCGGTGAGGCGGAACTGGCGGGCCCATCCCGATCGTGGAGGACCTCACCGCCGAAGCCGACTCGGGGGGCCACACGGACAACCGCCCGGCGATCACCCTGCTGCCGACGATGATCGCCCTGAGAGATGAGCTCAGCGCCGCCAACGGGTTCCGGCGGCCACCCTGCATCGGGCTGGGCGGAGGCATCGCCACCCCGCAGGCCGTCGCCGCGGCCTTCGCCCTGGGCGCGGCCTATGTCCTCACAGGGTCGATCAACCAGGGCTGCGCCGAAGCGGGGACGTCCGAGGCGTCTGCAGCATGCTGGCGGAGGCCGGCCAGGCCGATGTCGCCATGGCGCCGGCGGCCGACATGTTCGAGCTGGGGGTGAAGGTCCAGGTGCTCAAGCGCGGGACCCTGTTCGCCTAGCGCGCCGCCAAGCTCTACGAGCTCTACGCCGCCCACGAGGCCTCGACCGGATCCCGGCCCGGCGCGCAGGCTCTGGAGCGGGAATGCTCCGGTGCACCCTGGAGCAGGAATGGGAGCGGACCCGACGCTTTTTCCAGCAGCGCGACCCCCGGCAGATGACCGGGCCGAACAGGACCCCCGGCACAAAATGGCGCTCGTCTTCCGCTCCTACCTCGGCCGCGCGCCGTGGGCCATCGCCGGCAAACCCCGCGCCGGATCGACTACCAGATCTGGTGCGGCCCGGCCATGGGCGCGTTCAACGCCTGGGTGCGGGGCTCTTTCCTCGAACGCCGGAAAGCCGGCACACCGTCGCGATGGCCATGAACCTGTTCTTCGGCGCCGCCGTGGCCACGCGCGCCAACTGGCTGCGTGCGCAGGGAGTGCCCTTCCCGCCGCGGCGCCGCGCAATGCCGCCAATGGAGCTGACCGAGATCCGCGCGCGCTTGCTTCCGGCATGGCGGCAGTCCCGGCGACACACCGGCCCGTCGAGTGAGCGATTGTGAGAAACTAAGAGTGATGTCGGAATGGACCCGCCCCGAGACGCCCGCATCCCCCATCGCCATCATCGGCATCGGCTGCATCTTCCCCAATCGGCCC
Organism: uncultured Alphaproteobacteria bacterium; assembly: GCA_963816295.1. Taxonomy (GTDB): domain Bacteria; phylum Pseudomonadota; class Alphaproteobacteria; order Rhizobiales; family Xanthobacteraceae; genus BOG-931. The sequence continues at coordinate 311,958 of CAWFJS010000013.1, forward strand.
GATGAAGGATTCTGGCGGCTGCTCCTTCACGGCCGCGACGCCATCACCGAGTGCCTCCGACCCACTGGTCCCCGGAGGACTACTTCGACCCGGACCCGAAACCCCGGACCACGTCTACAGCGCACGCGGCGGCTTTCTTCCCCGATCGATTTCGATCCGTCCGAATTCGGCATTCCGCCCGCGATTCTGGGGCGACGGACAGCTCGCAGCTGCTGGGGCTCGTCGCGGCCAAGCAGGCGATGCGCGACGCCGGGCGGCCTTTGGACCGCGACCGCACGCCAGCGTCATTCTCGGCGTCACCGGCACCCAGGAGCTGGTCATCCCGCTGGGCGCCCGCCTGGGCTCACCCGCTGGCGAAGCGCACAGGCGGCCTGAATCGACCGGACCGACGCAGCAGGTCATGCGCCGATCGCCAGTCCTACGTGCCCTGGCAGGAGAATCCTTCCCCGGCCTGCTCGGCAACGTGGTCGCCGGCCGCATCGCCAACCGGCTCGACCTGCGCGGCCCCAACTGCGTCATCGATGCCGCCTGCGCCAGCTCGCTTTGCGCCGTCACATGGCGCTCCGCGAGCTCGGCTCGGGCCGCGCCGACGTGGTCATCACCGGCGGCGTCGACACCATCAACGACATCTTCATGTACATGTGCTTCTCCGGACGCTGGCCCTCTCCCCCACCGGCGACGCCCGCCCTTCTCGAAGGACGCCGACGGCACCCTGCTCGGCGAAGGGCTCGGCATGGTGGTGCTGAAGCGCCTCGCCGACGCCGAGCGAGACGGCGACCGCATCTATGCGGTCATCCGCGGCATCGGCGCATCCAGCGACGGCCGCGCCAGAGCATCTACGCCCCCCGCCGAGGGCCAGGCGCGCGCGCTCGCCGCCGCCTACGACAGGCCGGCATCGATCCCGGCACCGTGGACTGCTCGAAGCCCACGGCACCGGCACGCGCGTGGGCGACATGGTGGAGTTCAGGCGCCTGCCGGTTTTTCGAAATCCGCCGGGCGCGGCCAACGCGCTGCGCCCTGGGCTCGGTCAAATCCATGATCGGCCACACCAAGGCGGCCGGCGGCGCCGCCGGACTGATCAAGGCCGCGCTGGCCCTGCACCACAAGGTGCTCCCGCCCACGCTCAAGGTGGACACGCCCGACCCCACGCTGGAATCGCAGGAGACGCCCTTCTACCTCAACACCCGCAGCCCGGCCCTGGTCCGGCGCCGACACCGCGCCGCGCGGCGTCAGCGCCTTCGGCTTCGGCGGCAGCAACTTCCACGTGGCCCTGGAGGAGTACACCGCCCTTCAGGGCCGAGCCGGCCTGGACGGCTCGGTTCAATCCTCGCGTTTCGGCGGACTCGGAACTGGCCCTGCAGCGGGCGGCGGCCGAGATCCTGGAGAAGCCGGCCGCCAGGGGGATACGCCTCGCCGCGGCCGCTGCGCGCGCGCCCGCGCGTTCGACGTCGCGCAGCAATTCCGGCTGCAGCTAGCGTCCGCCGGCCGGCGCGACGCCCTGCCGATCTGGCGGCGGCGCTCAACGCCGCGCGGTGCACGGTGAACCGAGTCCCTCAACCTGCCGAACGCCTGGTTCGGCGCCGGGGTCGAACGCGGCCGGCTCCGTTCCTGTTCCCCGGCCAGGGCAGCCAGTACGTCGGCATGGGGCGTGATCTCGCCTGCTTTCCCCGAGGCGCTCGCGGCGCTGGAAGAGGCCCAGGCGCACTGGCAGCGCACCCCGTCGCTCTGCGATCACCTCTACCCCCGCCCCGGCGGGCCCCCGGTCGATCCCGAAGCGGAGCTGCGGGCGACCAGACGCGGCCCAGCCGGCGCTCGGCGCCGTCAGCCTGGCCATGCT
>CAWFJS010000014.1:0-120416 GCA_963816295.1 uncultured Alphaproteobacteria bacterium
GGATTGAACCTACGACCTCTCCCGTGTGAAGGGAACGCTCTCCCGCTGAGCTAAGCGCCCGATGCGCGGATTTAAGGTGTGGCGCTTTCGGGTGTCAAGGAAGGCCAAGGCGAAATCACTTCAGAAATGGATGAGCATTTCGCCTTGGTTTCCTGTTTGCGCATGAATGTTCTCCGACCTGCCTTCGCCCACCGAAGCATCTCACGACGCGAAAAGTGGCTAGCTTGGCTTCGCGCAGGTGGGAAACCGGCATCCACCCCGGATCGCGTCCGGGGCAAGCTTTTTCGGCATCATGCGCTAATTGGTCGAAGTCACCCGCGAGGCGCTCGATTGGAGCGCGCGGATGCGGTCAGCCAGCGTGTTTTTGTTGTCAGCGGCGTTATCGCCGTTCTGCGCCGCGCCCGGCTCGTGGGCATTCATCGTCGCGCCGGCGCCGCGCGCTTCGCTCGGCGCCTCGACCAGCATGGATTCGATCGGTGAGCCGGGGCCCTCAAGGGCGGCAGTCAGGCGCGCCACTTCGGCGGCGACGTCGTTGATGCGCTCGCGCAACAGCGCGTTCTCCACGCGCTCCGCCGCCCAGGTCGAACTCGGCATCGCGTTTCATCGTGCCGACGTCGCGCTGCAATTTATTGCGTTCGTCGATCGCGGCGGCAAGCTGCGCCTCAAGCTGGGCGATTTCCGCGCGGAAACGGTCGACCGTGGTGTTCGAGCGGCTGCCGGAGGCCGCCAATTCGCTGCGCAGATCGGCTTCGGCCTTGCGGGAGGCGTCAAGTTCGCTGCGCATGCGATCAACTTGATAATCGCGTTCGGCCAGCATGCGTCCTTGCTCGCCGAGCCGCGTTTCGAGCTCCTGGACGCGTCGGTTGAGGGCCTCCGCTTCGGTTTGCTGCACGAATAATTGCCGCTCCAATTCGTTCGTTCGCGTGCCAAGATCGCCGAGCTTGGCGCGCGCTTCGGCCAATTCTTTCCCCGCCACTTCGGCATCGGCCCGTTCGCGACTAAGCCGGTGCTGGGCGTCCGCCACCGCGCGCTCGTAATCAGCGACGCTGACTTTGTGGGCTTCGACCTGCGCATGCAATGCGGAGAGCTCGGTGTGCTGGCTGTTGGCGAGGAGCGATCGATCGCCGAGCTCGCCCAATAGCTTCGTCAGTTCGCCTTCCTTGTCGGTAAGCTGGCGCTCGGCCTCGCGCAGCGCGCTGGATTTGATCTGAAATTCTTCCTCGGTCCCGCGCAACTGGTCGCGCAGTGTCTTGTCGCGCGTCTCCAGCGCGAAGATTGTCGCGGTCTTTTCGCCAAGCTCCTTTTTGAGGTGGTTGATGGCGTCGGTCTTTTTGCCAAGCTCGGCAAGCTGGCTCGTCGTTTTCGCCTTCAACTTGTCGACGCTCATTTCGAGGCGTCGGGTCGTCATGGCGAATTCGGCGCGGAGCTGATCCTTGTCGGCGCGGATTTCGGCGATCGAAAGCGGCGTTGAGGCCTCAAGCCGCTTCATTGTCAGCCGCACGGCCCGATTATGGACGAGAGGAACAAACAACAGACCGAGCAAGGCCGCGACCAAGAACCCGATCCCGAAATACATGACCAACTCGATCATGACGCTACGCCTCGAACCCCTCGGGCTTCACAAATTGGCCGTAAACCATGCCATGCGGGCGCGAATTGCGCCACCCGGAGCAGATTTTAACCTAAACCGAGTTTGTTCGCCGCGCCACCTTTTCGATCGTTGCGGCGCAAGGTTTGTGAAATCGCTAGGCTAGAACGGATTCCACGTCGGGCGATCGGTGAATTTCAGGTAGCCGAGATTGGCCCCTAGGCGGAGGCCGAGGCCCGAGCGGATCGGGACGACGGTGATGTTATTGGCCACGAGCGCAGTCATGCCGAAGCCGCCGATGAAATAGGCGGAGCCGTTGATGCCGCCGAACCGCTCGAAAATCGCGTCGGTGCGGGGCAGGTTGTAGACCAGCATCATCGTACGCGCGCCGTCCGCGCCGGCGTCGAAGCCGATGCTCGGACCTTGCCAGAACACGCGCAAGTCGCCGGCATTCTTTGTGTAAAGCGTGCCGTCGCCATAGCGCAGACCGCCGACAAAGGCGCCGCTCGCTTCTTCGCCCAGAATATAGCCGTTTGGCTGTCCCCAGCGGCTGACCGCCTTTTCTACGATCATGGCGAGCCCGCGGGACACACCGCCAAAGAACCGATGGCCGGCGTCGATCAGTTCGTTGGACGAGAACTGATTGGCTGGCTGCGGCGGTGCAGGGGCGACGGCAGGCGGCGGCTGTGGCGGGATCGTCTGCGCCGCTGCGGTCCCGATGTGAAGTGCCGCGGCGAGCACTGCCGAGACAGCAGCCGACAGCACCGCCGGAGCAGCGCGAGGTCCTCGAGTGAAATTCATAGCGAAGTTCCCTGGAGCTTGATCCCTTGGTGCTTGATCCCTTGGTGCTTGATCCCTTGGGGTCTGACCCCTTGGGGCTTGAGCACAGGCCGAATCGAACGCCGCATCGTCACGAATTCAGCGCAGCCTTGGCGGAAACTATGACGGTAGCGCGGCCAAAACGGAAGGATTTGCCGAAGCCGGCTCGGCGGGCCGCCAGCGGGCCACGGCCGCTCGCCAAGGCAGCCGCTCACCAAGCCAGCCGCTCGCCAAGCTTGGCCGCTGTCGCCCTTTGATCACCCTTGGCGCGCATCGCCACGGGCGATGAAGTCGGGGATCAAGCGCTTGGGCGTGCCATAGACCAGCGGCGAGCCATCGGCAGCCCTGACGTCTCCGCCTGCGGCCAGCACAAGGGCATGCCCCGCCGCAACGTCCCAATCGTGCGTCGGCGCCAAGCGCGGATAGAGGTCGGCACTTCCTTCGGCGATGCGGCAAAATTTGATTGATGAGCCACAGGTTACCGACGATGCCTGCGCCACACCGGCAAGATAGGCCTTGGTGTCTGGGTCGAGATGCGAGCGGCTAATCATGATCACGGGGCGCGCCGAACGCGGCCGGGTACGGATCGCAGTCCGCCCGCTTTGGTCCGCGAGCGCCATACGCTCGGCGCCGCGGCCGACGATCCCACGCCAAGCCAAATCGAAGGCAGGTGCCGCGATAATGCCGATGAGCGGAGTACCGAGATTGATCAGTGCGATATTGACGGTGAATTCGTCACGTCCGGCAATGAAATCTCGGGTCCCGTCGAGCGGATCGACCAGGAAATAAGTCTCGCCTTGAGATGTTTCCGCGTGCGCCTGATCTTCCGCCGACCGTTCTTCCGAGACGATCGGGATATCAGGCGCAAGGCGTTTAAGATCCTGCAGAATGACCGCTTCCGCGGCTTGATCCGCCGCCGTTACGGGAGAGCCATCGGCCTTGTGGCGCAGCGAAGCTGTGCCGCATTGTCGAATGGCCGCCGCCGCGCGGGCGGTAATCGCCGTCAACTCCTCCATGAGCGCGGCACATGCGTTAGTGTCGAAGACAACCACAGCGGATTCCTTGGCTTTTTCCCGGGATTTTGCACCGCACGCAACGGCGTGCTGGGCGTTGCAGGCGAGGCGGTTTAGCACGCTCTACGCCGGCGCTGTATGCCAGCCCTCTATGCCATGGCACGATTGCCGAATCACATGCGCTATGACACCCACGGCAAGATTCCCGCTGCCCCGAGATCTCCATGTCAGATCGCATGACCGCTCCCCCGACCATCGGCGCCCTCGACCTCGCTGCGCTCCTTTGCTCGCGCCTGTGCCACGACCTAATCAGCCCGGTCGGCGCAATCATCAATGGCTTAGAGGTGATGGAGGAAGATAAGGATGAAGAAACCAAGACCTTTGCGCTCGACCTGATTAAAAAGAGCGCCGGCCAAGCCTCTGCCAAGCTTCAATTTTACCGTTTGGCTTTTGGCGCCTCCGGATCCGCAGGCGCGCAAATCGAGCTTGGCGATGCAGAGAAAGCCGCCCGCGGACTTCTTGAGGACGGTAAGGCTACGCTGGTCTGGAATTTGCCGCGTGCGCTCGTCGCCAAGAACCGGGTCAAACTTCTCCTCAACATGCTTCTGGTCGCGAGCGGCGCTATCCCGCGCGGCGGAACCCTGACCGCCGATCCGACCGGCGAGGGCTATCAGGTCACCGCGCGCGGGCTCAATGCCCGTTTGGCGCCCGCCACTGCCGATCTCCTGGCCGGCACCCCGGCCGAGCCGGTTAACGCCCATGCCATCCAGCCGTTCTATACCGGCATATTGGCTCGCGATTGCGGCCTCGAAATCTCAGCCAGGCTTGACGGTGATGCGGTCGTCGTAACCGCCTGTTGACGAAAAAAAAGCGGGACCTTTTCCTGGCCCAACTCGCCTATTTCGCAACCGAAATTAAACGCTTTGGCAAGAGACTCCCGCGTCTTTTGAGGGGCGTTCGTGGACGCAAGGGATTTTAGGGCCGCTAGACCCCAGGTGGTCGGCGGCGCGAGGCGTTCATGGATGAGTTGTTGCGTGAATTTCTGACCGAGACGGTCGAAAGCCTCGATCACGTCGACGCACAATTGGTGCGCTTTGAGCGAGAGCCAAATAACGGCCAGGTTCTCAGCAACATTTTTCGACTTGTTCACACCATCAAAGGAACGTGCGGCTTTCTTGGACTGCCGCGGCTCGAGGCGCTCACTCACGCCGCCGAAACGCTGATGGGCAAATTTCGGGACGGCATGGCCGTCACCGGAGAAGCAGTATCCCTCATACTGGCCGCCATTGATCGCATCAAAACAATCCTCGATGGACTGGAGAAGCTGCAGCGCGAACCTCCCGGCGACGATGCAGACCTGATCGGCCAGCTCAACCGCGCGGCTGCCCGCGCGCAGGACATAAATCCTCGATGGCAGGATGATGGGTCAGCCGCTTCAGAGCGGCCTTCCGACGAAGTCGCTGCCGAAAGCGCCGATGCGGTCGCTCTGCGCAACTTCGCTGAATCTGGCGAAGGAGCTGGCGGTGTTGCGAGCCAGTCGATCCGCGTGAATATCGACACACTCGACCAGCTCATGATCATTGTTTCCGAGCTCGTTCTCACGCGCAATCAGCTCCTCGAAGTTCTCCGCCGGCACGACAATTCCGAGTTCAACGTGCCGCTGCAGCGCTTGTCGAGCGTCACGACCCAAGTCCAGCAGGAGGTGATGAAGACGCGCATGCAGCCGATCGGGAATGCGTGGCAGAAGCTGCCGCGCATCGTGCGTGATCTCTCGGCTGATCTTGGCAAAGACATCGGGCTAGAGATGGTCGGAGCCGATACCGAACTTGATCGTCAAGTCCTCGATTTGGTCAAGGATCCGCTCACCCATCTGGTGCGCAATTGTGCCGACCACGGCATCGAGGATCCGGACGAGCGAAGCGCCGCGGGCAAGCCGCGTCGAGGCGCAATACGGCTGACCGCTTCTCGACAGGGCGGTTACGTCGTGATCGAGATCGCAGACGATGGCCGCGGCCTCGATGCGGCGCGCATCAAGGCCAAAGGGCTCGAGGCGGGTCTTATCAGCGAAACCGATATGTCGGCGAAATCTCAGGCCGAGATCAACAATCTCATTTTCGCTCCAGGTTTTTCGACCGCCTTGGAGGTCACCAGCATTTCCGGCCGCGGCGTCGGGATGGATATTGTGCGCAGCAATATCGAGCAGATTGGCGGCACCGTCGATGTGAAGTCGTCTCCTGGCAGCGGAACGAGCTTCGTTATCAAAATTCCGCTGACGCTTGCCATCGTCGCCGCTCTGATCGTCGAGATAGCCGGTGAACGTTTCGCGTTTCCACAGCTGTCAGTCCTCGAGCTTGTTCGCGTTGGCAGCGAGCACCGGATTGAACGGATCAAGTCCGCTCCCGTGCTCAGGCATCGTCAGAAACTATTGCCGCTTGTCGATGTCCAAAAGGCGCTTCAATTGGGCACTGGCGATGCCACGAACGGGTTCGTGGTCGTCACTCAAGCGGGCGGTCAGATTTTCGGGGCCGTCGTCGACAATGTCTTTCACACCGAGGAGATCGTCATCAAGCCGATGTCGTCGAAGCTGCGGCATATCGCAATATTCTCGGGCATGACCATTCTCGGCGACGGTTCCGTCATCATGGTCATGGACCCCAATGTTCTTGCGCAATCGCTCGGTCGCGCCGCGCCGTCGCGAAGCGAAGCCTCAACCGACACTGCCGAGCGCGAACCCAGCCCACGACCAGACGCCGTCTCGCTTTTAATTTTTCGCGCGGCGGCGGACCGGCCAAAAGCAGTGCCACTGTCGCTCGTGAGCCGGATCGAAGAGATCGATTGCCGAAACATCGAGAGCACCGATGGACGATACATCGTGAAATACCGCGACAAGTTGATGCCGCTCCTCAGCTTCGACATGCAGGTACGGATCAAAAAGGAAGGCGCGCAGCCTATTCTCGTGTTTTCGGAACAGGGCCGCTCGATTGGGCTCCTCATTGACGAGATCGTCGACATCGCCGAAGAAAAGCTCGATGTCAAAATAGCGGGCGATCGACCTGGCATACTCGGCTATGCGCTCATTAGAGGCATCATCACCGAAATCATCGACGTTGGTTTTTTCCTGGCAGGTAGCGGCTCTCTCGGTCGCGCGGCGTGAACGCTGGGTGAGATCGACAAATGACCGATTACGTTACTTTCACAACAGCGGGTCAGCTGTTTGGGCTGCCGATCGAGCAGGTTCAGGACGTTTTCACGCTGGCAAACATAACGCGCGTACCGCTGGCGGGCAGTGAAATCGCGGGCGTGCTCAATCTGCGTGGTCGCATCGTCACAGTGATCGATCTGGCAAATCGGCTTCAGCTTGGCGTGCCGAGGGACGCCACCGCGCATATGGTCATCGGGATTGAGCGGGGAGCGGAATCGTTTGGCATCCTGGTGGACCGCGTCGGCGAAGTGCTGAGCCTGGCAGACGGCGATCGCGAGCCGGCCCCGATTAATCTCGACCGTACATTGGACGCTACGGCAACCGGGGTATTTCGCCTCGACGAGAAGATACTTGTCGCGCTTGACGCCGATCGCATGCTGGATTTCGGCAGTTCGCGATCGAATGCCACGCAGTGAGACAGACAAATGCAGAAGCGCTCTTTCGAACCGTCCGAGCGCGCTGACAGAGTGAGGACAACATGAAGACGTGTCTGATCGTTGATGACTCCGGCATCATCCGCAAGGTGGCGCGCCGAATCCTGGAAAGCCTCGAGTTTCAGATTCTCGAAGCCGAGAACGGCGAGCAAGCGTTCGAAACCTGTCAGCGCGAATTGCCCGACGCGATTTTGCTCGATTGGAATATGCCGAAAATGGACGGCTATGATTTCCTGCGCGCGTTACGGCGCCTTCCCGGCGGTGAGCGGCCTAAAGTCGTTTTTTGCACCACTGAGAATGATGTTGCGCATATTGCTCGTGCGCTCCAGGCCGGAGCGAACGAATACATCATGAAGCCATTCGACAAGGATATCGTCGAAGAAAAATTCCAAGAGATAGGTCTGATTTGATGCCGCGTTCGGTTAACTTGTGCGCGGTCTTTGGTCGTGAACGATCGCGCCTTGATTCGAGACTTAGGTCGTGACGCCGCTTGACTACGATTTTCTCCGGCAAGCCCTGAAACAACGCTCGGGCCTCGCGCTGGGTGCTGACAAGCACTATTTCCTGGAAAGTCGTCTCCTCCCGCTCGCCCGACAAGCAGGGCTTGGCGGCGTGGGTGACCTGGTGCTGGCGCTCAAAACCGGCCGCGACGCTGCGCTCATGGCCGCGGTGGTCGAAGCGATGACGACCAATGAGTTGTTCTTTTTTCGCGACAAGACGCCATTCGACCATTTCCGTCGCCTCATCATGCCGGCATTGCTGGCCGCGCGGCGCCAATCGCGGGCGATCCGCATCTGGTGCGCGGCTGCGGCAAGCGGTCAAGAACCTTATTCAATCGCCATATGTCTTCGGGAAATGGCGAGCGCGATCGCCGGTTGGCGCATCGAAATACTGGCGACCGATCTCTCAGGCGCTGTGCTCGATCGCGCGCGGCAGGGGCTCTACAGCCAATTCGAAGTACAGCGCGGGCTGCCGATTAAGCTGCTCGTCAAATATTTCACGCCAGTCGGCGAGCAGTGGCAGATCGCTCCGGAAGTGCGCGCCATGGTCAAATATCGCCCCTTCAATCTTCTTGCGGATTTTGCGTCGCTTGGAACCTTCGACGTGATCTTCTGCCGGAACGTTCTGATCTATTTCGATCAGGACACGAAAAGTGACATGCTTCGCCGCCTGGCCGAAGCGCTATCGAGCGATGGTTATCTTGTCCTCGGTGCGGCGGAAACCGCGATAGGCTTGTCCGATCGCTTCAAAATGGTGAGCGATAAACCGGGCCTTTATACGGTCAATACGATCAGCCCGCACCTTCTGGCGCAGCCAAGGACGACGCACCCGCGGCCACGCCTAATTGCGATCAATGGCGGCCGATAGAACGGACCTCCACAAGCAAAAACCCCGGCCTGGACGGCTCGAAGTTTCGAGCGGTGGCGAGCGGCAAGAAGATCATCGGCCATGCCAAAATCGCCGAGGAAGCGGCTCGCTTCGACCGGAAGATCGCGGACTATCTCGGCGGGCTGGACGAAGCCGACGCGACGGAGCCCGACGATCGGCCGGATGCGGTGCCCGCGGCGTTGACGGCTTTGCAGGCCCGACGCGGTGAACTCGACCGCCTTGCCGCCAAGCTCGATGCTGAAGGCCGCGCGACAATCGTTGAAGGCGAAGAGGATGCGAGGCCGATGGGCAGGGGCAATGGTCCCAAGCCGCCTTGCTATAATGTCCAGACGGCGGTTGACGCCGATACTGGATTGATCGTCCACCATGAAGTGACTGACGAGCCAAGCGACAACCGCCTGCTTCATCCAATGTCCGTGGCCACAAAGCAGGTGCTCGGCCAAGAGCGCCTGACTGTGGTGGCCGATGCGGGCTATTCGAGCGGCGCCCATGCCAGTGCCTGTGAACGCGACGGTATCGTGGCGTGCGCCCCAGCCAACCGGGCCGTCAACAACCAGGCCGACGGCAAGCTGTTTGACCGCAGCGCCTTTACCTACGAGCCGGACACCGACAGCTACCGCTGTGCGGCTGGCCGCGTGCTGGTTCGCAAGCAACTGCACCGGCGCAAGCGCAATGTGGCCTATATATCGTCGATGCTCTGGCTGCGCTCTCAAGCCGCAATGCACCACTGCCGAGCGCCGATTATCAAGCGCCATTGGACGAGGACGCACTTACCGGATGAATGCAGAGCCACTGCCGAACTCTGGCGAGACGACGATGCGCTGCCGAGCATCCTTCGGCACCATCAAGCGGATGATGGCCGGCGCAAGGTCTAACAAGGAACCTCAAGGGAACGAGAGCCGAAATGGCTTTCGTTCGCTACAACAGCTCGCGTATAACATAAGAGTAATGTGAGAAAAAAAGAGAAAACCGACGGCCGGGGTTTCGAAATTCCAAGGAAGAATTCAGGCTGGGATTCTTGCCTCTTCTTCCAATGGCTCCCGCAGCACGTAGCCGCGGCCCCACACGGTCTCGATGTAATTCTTGCCGCTGGAGGCGTTGGCGAGCTTTTTCCGGAGCTTGCAGATGAACACATCGATGATCTTCAATTCCGGCTCGTCCATGCCGCCGTAGAGGTGATTGAGGAACATTTCCTTCGTCAGTGTCGTGCCTTTGCGCAGGCTCAGGAGCTCCAGCATCTGATACTCCTTGCCCGTGAGGTGCACCCGCGCGGCGCTGACCTCGACCGTCTTGGTGTCGAGGTTGACCACGAGATCGCCGGTCTGGATTACGGATTGCGCGTGACCTTTCGAGCGGCGCACGATCGCGTGTATCCGCGCCACCAATTCGTCCTTGTGGAACGGCTTGGTCATGTAGTCGTCAGCGCCGAAGCCAAGCCCCCTGACCTTATCCTCGATCCCGGCGAGGCCGGAGAGGATCAGGATCGGGGTTTTCACCTTCGATACGCGCAGGCTGCGAAGCACCTCGAAGCCAGACATATCGGGCAGATTCAGGTCCAGGAGGATGATGTCGTAGTCGTAGATTTTCCCGAGATCGATGCCTTCTTCTCCAAGATCCGTCGTGTAGACGTTGAAGCTCTCGGATTTGAGCATCAATTCGATCGATTGCGCGGTGGCGCTATCGTCTTCGATCAGCAGAACGCGCATGCCGGTCCCCTTCTTCGCCGCACGGGCTCAAGCTCGGCGCGCCGCGGCGGCGGCCCCTGGAAAACGCCAAAGACAAACTGATTCGGGACACTAACGAACGTATGGTTAACAAAACATGATTCTGTCGCGCAAGTGTCCTGTAGACATACCTGCTGAACATCCCTCAAAGTCTTGCTAACTAGTGGTTTTTTGGCCACGATTTCGTTCATGTGTTGGATTAAGTCTCGACGTTAACCGATTCATCCGACTCGCCGTCCGACCCGCGTCCAGATGCAGAGCGAGCGGGCCCGGTCCTAAGGACGATTGGGACAATGATTAACGTTGCGGGTAAACAAGCCATTAAGAATGGCGAGCTCCCGGTAACCAATTCTTTTCCAGAAAAGGGCTCGGGGTGCGCTGCAAGTCGGCTGCAAGTCGGCTGCAAGTCGCCTGCAAGTCCGCTGGGTCGGCAAGTACGGGCTCGGTGAGGGCCAAATACAGCCCGCTTAGGGGCTCCCAGGGCAGAAAAATGAACATTGAGGGCAGCGGCGGCTATGGCGGAAACCGAACGCTAACGTTATCGCGCCACAATCCCTGCCATCGCGGGCGCCGTGTCTTCCGCTCCTCGCCTGGTTGCGAGGCCGAGCGGGGCGGGGCCGCCTGTTCCGTGGCTTCGGGGGAGTAACAGTCGATGAAGTCCCGTGAGACGCTAGTTCGACTCAAGAAGTTTCAGGTCGATGAGAAGCGGCGCAAGGTCGCGCAAATCGAAACGATGATTGCCGAATTCGATCGTGTTGCCGGCGAGCTCGAGCGTGAAATCCGGATTGAGCAGGATCGCGCAGGCATACACGATCCGGCGCATTTCGCTTATCCGACCTATGCCAAGGCGGCGATTGCACGCCGGGAAAATCTCAAGCGATCGGTCGACGAGCTGCGTATCCAGCTTGAGGACGCAAAATCGGCGCTCGGAGAGGCGTTTGACGACCTAAAGAAGGTCGAATTGCTCGATGTGCGCGATCAAATGCGCGAGCGGGAAACCGACGCCGCCTCTGAACCGCCTGAGTTGCACGAGGCCGGTCTCCTGCGCGCGCGGGTATAGCACCGGCTTTTTTATCGCAAGACGTAGCTTTCGGATAAGCAGCACTTCGGGGGGCGCATCTACCGCGCAAACTCGACGGTCTGCACGCATCCTCGGCGACGGCCGGGTAGGCGAAAACGGCCTGCTTTCGCTCTCGACGAAACCCCCTTTCCACGGCGATAATATTCGCAGGGGATGACGCACGCCGCTCGCGCGGCAACTTTGTTCTGACGGGCCGGGTTGGCGCCGGTCCGGCCTGATCGGTGGGGGAGACTGAGGCCCAATTCCCGGGTCCGGGGCGATCATGTTGATGCAGACCGAGCTCGTTTGGCTGCTGGGCGCCGTCGCCAGGGGCGACGAGGCTGCATTCGAGCGTCTTTACGGCGCCACCCGGGCGAAGCTCTATGGGGTGCTGCTTCGCATCCTGGGAAAGCCTGTATTGGCCGAAGAGGTGATGGAGGAAACCTACCTCAAGGTGTGGAAAATGGCGGATCAGTTCGATCCGGCAACGGCCAGTCCGATTACCTGGATGGTCGCTATGGCGCGCAATCGCGCCATAGACATCGTGCGCAAGCGGGGAGACGTCTCGATCGATGAAGAGCCCGAGGCGCCCGAACCCACCGCCGAGACCCCCGCGCCGCTGGCGCGGCGCGAGATGACGGCGGAGCTCAAACGCCTGCTCTCCTGCCTCGGTCGGCTCGACCCGGAAAAGCAGCGGATCGTGCTGCTGGCCTATTACAGCGGCTGGAGCCGCGATCATCTGGCGAGCAAACTCGACATTCCGGTGAACACGATCAAGACGTGGCTTCGCCGCAGTCTGCTCGAAATTCGCGAGTGTATGGGAGCATGAGCCGAAACGCGCGGGCGTGACCTCATGTTCTCTGGACAAAAGTCAGTCGAGGCAGCGATGTACGATGATGACCACGATGCTCTTGCCGCCGAATACGTTCTAGGCACGCTGTCGGCGGAGGAGCGCGACCAGGCGGAGGCGCTGCTGGCGCGGGACGCCGGGTTCGCTGAGACTGTGCGGCTATGGGAGCACCGTCTCGGTGAGCTCAACGTGATGGTCGAGGCCGTCGAGCCGCCACCAGATCTGTGGGAGCGGATCAAGACCGGGATCGATGGCGCCGAACGGCGGACCCAAGCAGCCTCCGAGACGGTCGAGCTCGCTGGCGCGCAATCCGAGCCGGCCGATGCGGCCGTGTCCGCGGCCAGCCCGCAGATCGACGCAAACGCCGAGCCGAGCTTCCAAACCGTGCCAGATTTGCTCTCCGACAGAGCGCCAAGTTCCGAGGAACTCGAAGACGGCTGGCCTTGCGTCGACGCTGTCGCCTTCGGAGTCGGCGGCTGAACCTGACGATCGGCCACCGAGATCAACCGCTCCCCAAACCACAACCGGAACGGAAACCGCGCCCCCAGATCAGAATGTCGGGCGCTGGCGCAGTCTCGCCATCGGCGCGAGCGTGATCGTGGTGCTGCTCGCAGCCTATATTGCCATCGCTCACCTCGCGCCCGGGCTCATTCCCATTGGCCGACAGTCGCAGATCACAGCCAGCGCGCCGAAGCCTGCAGCCGTTCCGCAGCTCGTGGCAGTGTTGCAGCAGGATCCAGCGGCACCGGCTTTTCTGGTCATGCTGGATTCGCAACAGCGGACCATCACCATACGCAGGCTGACGGCGGCGCCAGACAGCGGTCGCAGTTACGAATTGTGGCTCAATTCAAATAAATTACCGAACCCGGCATCTCTCGGGCCGGTCGGCAATAGCGAGGTTACGACCCGCTCGATTCCCCAGAATATCGATGTCGAGACGATGCGAAGCGCAACCTATTCGGTCTCGCTTGAGCCAGGGAGCGGCTCGGCAACGGGCGCGCCAACCGGCCCGATGCTGTTTAAAGGCCGAATGATTGAGGCAGTGCCAGGATCATCGGGGTGAGCGGGCCGGTCTCGATCGCACCATGGCGCGCTATCGGATGGCAGGGATATTCCCACTCAAGCTTGTTGGCCGACCGGCTTTGACCAGGGCTGCCGTGCCGAGGTCGATATTGCTGCTGACATGGGCAAAAATGCCGATCGCTGCGACCACCAATGCGCAAATTAAGGCGATCACCACGATTTTCAGGTGCGTGGCGCGATCAGCGCCGTACATCGAATGATTCATGCCATCCTCGCTTGCAACACGGCGGCGGGTGGATTGACCTCAACTTGGCCCGACATAATCACCGAATCCCCGTGGCCAAATGCGTATTCACCCGAGCTTGAAGTCTCGTGATAACGATTGATCGGGGAGGCTGTTCCCTTACTAAAGCGAAGGCCGGGCTATCGAAATGATCCGAAATCGCAGCGCAATAGCGCGGCTTTATCCAATTGCCTCGCAGGCCGCGTGCGGGCTCGTAGTCGCATGTGCTTTGGGCGATTCGCCAGTATTGGCGGATGGGATCGAGCCGGGCCTATGGCAGGTGATCAGCAGGACCCAGACCGGCGGTGTGATCGGGCTACCGCACGAGTCCTCGAAATGCCTCACGCCCCAGGACGTCGCCGACCTCGCCACCACCTTTTCGCCGCTATCCCGCACCGTCAATTCGACATGCGCCCCGATCGAACGCAGCTTGAGCGGTTCGCGCCTGACTTGGCGACTGACTTGCAAGGGGCAGCTCGATATGGAGCTGATCGGCGAATTCAACTTCGACAGCCCACGGCACTATACGGCTACCGTGCAGAGCAAAGCGGCCATGGCCGGCATGCCGATGGTCAACTCGCAGGAAAATATCGAAGCGCGCTGGCTGTCAGCCTGTCCGCAGTAGCGGGCGTGCTCACCACTTAGCCAGGTTGAGCGCAGTCGCCTTGGCGGCACCCCTTAGCTCATCGGCCAGCTTGCGGTCGTCGATCGAGCGCGACAGAACCATGCCGCCTACACAAAGCGCAGCGATAGCGAGTGCATTCGCGCGCCGCGCCTCGGTATTGCCGTTCGCAGCCTGCTCGAACGACTGAATCATCAATTTAAGCGCAGCCTCGAATGCCTGCCTGACCGCCCGATCGGTGCGCGAAATGTCGTTGGGCAGGCCGATCATCGGGAAGGTGTCCGCGGTCGTGTCCTGATCTGCCTCGGACAAATAGTCGTGCACGATCTTATCGGCGCGGGTTCGCTCGGACCCGCTGACTTTTGGATTCTCGCGGTCTTCGTGGACGACGCGCGCAACCGATTGCGCGTACAGATCGCTCTTCGACGAGAAATAGCAATAAAAGCTTCCGCGAGTCAGTCCGGCCTCGGCCATCACATCGTCAATCGACACGGCGTTAAAGCCGTGGCGGTTGAACAACCGGCCCGCGCTCTGAAGGACTAGATTGCGAATTCTATTGTGATGCTTACGTGAAGGCGGCATTGACGGTTTTGGCCTTGTCAGGCCTGCGGTCCACTGCATTTGGGCGGTCCTTGCGTAACGCTCGCTTGAACACCCGGCAACTATTCTTATTCCTCAGCAGTATTCTGCGTCGAAGACGGTTGTCGCTGATTGTCTTTTAGAAAGCATTGATGATCAACAACATGATGTCCGTTTTGCAATGAAGACAAATCACCCTTGTTGATGAAAAATCGCTTCAGAACTGATTTGCCCTCCGCTGCTGACAGACGATCAATGGCATGGGGTTGAGTTACGAGGCATTGTAGATGAACATTACTCATCTGAAATCCACTAGGCGAAGAGCCATGCCAAAACTCTGGCCGGTGATCCCTCTGATGTGCGCGCTAGCCGCGACCGTAGCGCCAGCGAACGCGTCGCAGCCCGCGGCAATGCTCATCGATGCGGAAACTGTCGTTCCAGGCTTGGTCGCCGACATCCGCTATGCAGGCTCTCACAATTTTGTCGGTCGGTCGATCGACGGTTACCGCGCGCCGCGTTGTTTGCTCACCCAGCCCGCTGCAAACGCACTGGCCGAAGTTGCGCGCGATCTCGCGACTCGCGGCCTGGTAATCAAGGTGTTCGATTGCTATCGGCCAGCGCGCGCGGTTGCCGATTTCGTGCGCTGGGCCCGCGATCCGAGAGACCATGCGGCCAAAGCGGAGTTTTATCCTGACGTCGACAAGCGCACGCTGTTTCGGGACGGCTACATCGCCTCGCGGTCCGGCCACTCCCGCGGCTCAACGGTCGACCTGACACTGGCGCGTGCCGCCGGTGCCGAGCTCGATATGGGCACGCCGTTCGATTTCTTCAGCCCGAGATCATGGACCGAAGCTTCGAGCGTGACTGCCGAACAGCATGCCAATCGGATGCGGCTGGCTGCGGCAATGCAGCGCCGCGGCTTTCGCGGATATCCCAAAGAATGGTGGCATTTCACGTTGCGCAATGAGCCGTTTCCCGGCACGTATTTCGATGTGCCGGTGCAATAATGCCGCCCCCAGCCAACGGCAATTACAAACCCAAATAGAACTTCTTGATCAAATCGTTATTGTTGAGTTCTTCGGTGGATTGCCCTTCGAATGCGATCTTGCCGTGGACGATGACATAGCCACGATCGGCGATCCGGATGGCCTGATTGAAGTTCTGCTCGGCCATGAGAACTGTGAGTGCATAGCGCTGTTTCATCTGCGAGATTGCATCGATGGTGCGGCTGACGAGAATTGGGGCGAGTCCCACCGATGGTTCATCGACCAGAAGAATCTTTGGCGCCAGCATAAGAGCGCGACCGAGTGCCAGCATCTGTTGCTCGCCACCGGAGAGGCTGCCGGCGAGTTGACGACGACGCTCGGCAAGCCGCGGAAAAGTTTCGAAGCAGACGGTGAGATTGCGCGAGAGCTCGGCCCGCGCAGCAGGGCGATAGGCGCCGAGCAGGAGGTTTTCTTCGACCGTCAGCATCGGAAACAGTCGGCGCCCCTCCGGCACGAGCGCGATGCCGAGATTGACGATGTCCTCCGTGGTGCGGCCGATCAGGTCGTGATGAATGCCGTCGATTTCCGCGACGATCGTGCCTTCGCTCGGCCGCACTATTCCCATGATGCATTTCATGAGCGTCGACTTGCCGTTGCCGTTGGTGCCGAGCAGCACAACGGTCTCGCCACCGCGTACCTTGAGCGACACATCCTCGATGACGCGCACCGCGCCATAAGCGGCATGGATGCCGGCGATGGTCAGGCTATTGGCCAAGGTAAGCCCTTTCGACCTCAGGATCACGCATGACGTCGTCCGGCATTCCATCGGCGATTTTCCGCCCAGAGACCAATACGACCAGCCGGCGTGAAAAGCTCATCACCGCGCTCATGATGTGCTCGATGAGAATGATGGTGACCCCTTGCTCGTTCAGGCGGATGAGCAACGATAAGATGTCTGCAATTTCCGAATGGGTAAGGCCGGCCATCGCTTCATCGGCGATCAGAAGCTTCGGCTCTGCGGCCATCGCGCGGGCCAGCTCGAGTTTGCGCATTTCGACCTGGGTGAGATCGCGTGGTAGGCGGCGCGCCTTATCGCCAAGTCCGACTTGGTGAAGGAGTGCGGCGCACCGCTCTTCGATTTCGTGCGCAGCACGATGACTGCCGCTTCGCGTCGCCACCGTGTAGAGGAGTGGGATCCGAATGTTGTCGGCGAGCGTCAGGCTGACGAATGGCCGCGGCAGCTGAAAACTTCGCGCTAAACCCAGACGCGTGCGTTGATGCGCTTGCAGGCCGTCGAGCCTTTGGCCACCAAACTGCACGGTGCCTTGCTCGTTCCGCAGCGTACCGCAGATGCAATTCACCAACGTGCTCTTGCCTGATCCATTGGGTCCGATCAGCCCCAGGCGCTCACCGGGAGGGACCGAGAGCGTAATATTTTCCAGCGCAACAAAGCCACCGAAGCGCTTGCCCAGGTTCTCGATTTCAAGGAGCGCCGGTGCGGCGCCGTTCGCGGCGGTGCCGTTCGCATTGGAGGGGCCGGCCGCGATCATGGCACCCGTCCGGGCATTTCGGCTTCGATGCGGCGCCGACCGACAAAATCCTCCGGCTTACGCTGAAAGTAGGTGTGAATGAGGCCGACGATACCGTTCGGCGCGATGATAACGAAGATCACCAGCAGAAAGCCGACGATCAAGAGATTAACCGCCGACGAGATTGTGACGGTTGCGATTTGCTGCAGTGAGCCGAGCAGCAAAGCGCCTATCAGCGGACCGACCCAGCTTGTGGTGCCGCCGATGAGCGGCATGGCGATGGAATTGACGGCGTAATCGAGTCCGAAGGTGGACGATGGCTGCAAGTAGCCGATGTAATACGGAAATGGCGCGCCGGCCATGCCCATCAGTGCTCCCGAAATCGTCGTGGCGATCAGCTTTAAGCGCAGCGTCGGCACGCCTGAGGCCTCGGCCGCCAGTTCATCGTCGCGGATACTGGCGAAACCATAGCCAAGCCGCGAATGTTCGATCATCCGTGCAATCGCGATCGCTGCCACGGCAAGCAGCATCATGATCAGAAACAAATAGCGGATATAGTTGCCGATCGGCTCGATCTGTTCCGGACGGATGATATAGGCCCCGCGCGAGCCGCCGACATAGTCCCAGTTCACCACGAGCGTCTGCAGCACGACGGCGAGCGCTAGCGTCGCGATGGCAAAGAAGGCGCCACGCAGCCGCAGCGTCAAATAGCCCATGCCAAAACCGACGATGCCGGAAACTATGCCGCCGATCAGCATCAGCATCGGAATGGGCATTCGATAGAAATCATATTCAGTAATAAGCTTGTAGATTGCTACCGTTGAATAGGCGCCGAGCGCAAAGAACGCCGCCGATCCGAAATTCACATAGCCGCAATAGCCGCCGAGAATGTTCCAGGCAGTGCCCAGAACCACATACTGCAGCACGACATAGCCGGCGAAGAATATGTAGTCGTTATTGATCTCGATCGAGATCGCAAACACCAGGGCGGAAATGCCAAGCCAGATGAGGAGGAATACCGGGGTACGCACGTCATCGCCCCAACAGGCCGGCAGGCCGAACTGCCAGCGTCAACAACAAAAAGCCGAACGATACCGCCGGCGCCCATGACGGGCCGTAGAACGTGGAGGTCAGGCTCTCGACAATGCCCAGCAGCATTGCCGCGATGACGGTGCCGGGCAGGCTGCCCATCCCGCCGAGCACGCAAATCGCGAAAATGCGGCCGATATATTCACGTCCGACCGACGGCTCGACCGGCTGAATGATGATAAGGAATGCACCGGCGAGTGAGGCGGTGGCGATGGAAATGCCAAATGCGATCCGCTTGATCTTGATCGGATCGACGGCCATCAATCGCAAGGCAAGCTGATCCTGGGCAACCGCCATGATCGCGCGTCCGAGAAAGCTGCGCGTGAGGAAGATTTGTAGCCCCGCGGTCATGACCAGCGAAACCAGACAAGGCACTAAGATCCGCAAGGGTATGTCGAGCATGGCAAAGTGCCATGATGGACCGATGTAGCGAGCCTCGACGTAGCGGTAGTCGACGCCGAAATAAAGCACCAGCGTGACTTCGGTGATGAACAGCAGGCCGAAAAAGAACGCGAGCCCGCGCAGCGATTCCTGGCCGCGCTTTTCGAACGAGACGTAATAGACCTGATAGATTCCGGAACCGAGCACAAAGAAGAGCGGCATCATCACAATCGAAGCGAGGATCGGATCGACGCCGAGCGTCGCATTGGCGACATAGGCAAGATAGGAGCCGAGAATAATGAAGGCCGGATGGGCAATGTTGACGATATCCAGTATGCCGAACGACAACGACACGCCCGATGTCACAGCGGCGTAGAAGCCGCCGATCAGGATACCCGAGACCACGGCGTTAATGAGAAGATCGAATGAAAAAATCATTAGTCGGACACTCAGCCCCATCCGGAGTGTGCAGCAACGCTTTGGTCTTGGCTAGAAAACTTTACGCCTCGCTCAGAGACCGGTCAGTCGATGACCGCACCTGGTGTCCTGTTGACAGCGGAATCGATTGTCGAACGGCGTCCGGCTTATCACCCATTCCCCGCTGGTTCTATTGTTAAACGCGATCTGCTCTAGGCGGCAAAAAGCGCCGCTGCAGCACTACGCCGCGACGCGCACCTTGTCGGGAAGTGACAGCGGCTTGTTGGCGCTGTTGAGGAATTCAATGGTCATAAAGACCATTTCTTTGTCGCCAAGGTTTTCAAGGTCATGGACCTTGAACTCACCCGGTCCGTAAGTCTCATGGCGGGTCTCGCCAGGTTGGTACGTATATTCGACGGTGCTGCCATCGTGGACATGCTGACGGCCGCGGCCGCCGGTTACCGATGTCCAAAAATAATCGAGCACATGGCGGTGAAAGCCGATCCGCTCGCCCGGCGCTAGCCTGATAATCCATACGCGCACCCGGTCGCTCTCCGAAAGCAGGGTGTTGCCGACGCAGCCGTTGTTATTCTGCCGTTCACGCTCAAATTCTGCCGCAATGGTGGGCGGCCATGCCGATTTCTCGGCACGGTCGGTCGATTTATCCATCATGCTCAGGGGCATGGCGTTCCTCCAGACTTTGTAGGCACAATATAGAAAACCTTTCGGGCCGGGGAAAGCTTGAGAAACTGCAGGAATTTCCGATGACCAGAAAGCGCCGCGCGATCGTGATCGGCGGCTCGATGAGCGGTCTTTTGGCGGCAATCATGCTGCGCTGCCGCGGCTGGGACGTCGAGGTCTTCGAGCGGGTGGACAGGGAATTGGCCGACCGCGGCGCTGGCATCGTGGCGCAAGCCGAACTGATAGCGCGCATGGATGCGCTTGGGCTCGAAACGCGAGATCTCGGCGTCGCCATGAGCACGCGAAAAATCCTCGATCAATCCGGCGCGGTGACGACGACGCTTGAATGCCCGCAAGTGCTCACCGCGTGGCAGCGCGTGTACCGCGTCCTGCGCGATGCCTTTCCGGCGGATCGATACCATCGCGGTCGAGGTCTGAAGGCTTTCGAGCAGAGCGGCGTCGTCGTCGTGGCGCATTTTGGCGACGGCCGCTCGATCAGCGCCGACGTGCTCATCGGGGCTGACGGCCTGCGCTCGACCGTGCGGCAGCAATGCCTGCCGCACATTCTGCCGCTCTATGCCGGCTACGTCGCCTGGCGAGCCCTCTTGCCGGAGCGCGTGATTCCGCCGGCCGTTCATCGCGAAATCTTCATGACGATGGCGTTCTGCCTGCCGCCGGGCGAGCAGTGCATCGGCTATCCGGTCGTTGGAGCCAATAATGAGGTGCGTGAAGGGGAGCGGCGCTACAACGTGGTGTGGTATCGGCCCGCCGAGGAAGCTAGCGAGCTGCCGCAGCTCCTGACCGATCGCAACGGGGTTGGCCATTCGATTTCCATCCCGCCCCCGCTCATTCGCTCGGAGCACGTCTCGGCGATGCGCGCAGCGGCGGAACGCCTATTGGCTCCGCAATTCCGCGCGATCGTGCGGCTGATCGAGGAGCCGATCCTGCAACCGATCTACGACCTCGAGAGCCCACATCTCGCCTTTGGACAGGTGGCGATTATCGGTGACGCCGCCTTTGTGGCGCGGCCGCATGTCGCCGCCGGAGTTTCCAAGGCGGCGGACGATGCCGCGGCGCTTGCCGAGGCACTGGACGCCGAGGATGTCGAGCCAGCACTCCGCCGTTTCGAGGGGCAACGATTGCCGGAGAACACAAAAATCATCGAACGAGCGCGCCACCTCGGCGCCTATCTCCAGGCCACACAGACCGCGGAAGAACGCGCCCGATCCGCGCGGCATAGCATCCCGCAAGCGGTCTTGGCCGAAACCGCCATTCTGGACTTCTTGCGTGCATGAATCGCCAGCCCGATGCGCTGTGCATGCGCAGGAGGTGCTGTTTTGCTCGCCGAACTAACGCGCTATGCTTGAACATCAATCTTTTCAGAGGGCTAGATTGCAATGAAAGCAGTCTATTTGGAGCGTTTTGGCGGACCTGAAGTGCTGCAATATGGCGACCTGCCGGATCCGGTTGCCGGGCCGGGCGAAGTCGTGGTCGACGTGGCCGCGGCCAGCGTCAATGCGGCGGATTGGAAATTTCGTTCTGGACAATATGCGCGGCATTCGGCCGCCAAGTTCCCCCTCATTCCGGGACGGGATTTTTCCGGCTCGGTCAGCGCCGTAGGTGGCGGCGTCGCCGATCTCAAGATCGGCGACGCGGTCTTTGGCGTTCTCGATATCGGCAGAGAAGGAACCTATACCGAAAAACTGGCCATCAAAGCCGCCATCGTGGGCAGGAAGCCGGAAGCGCTCTCGCATGTCCAAGCCGCGGCCGTTGCGCTGACTGGGCTCACGGCAGTAAATGCGATCGCTGACACGCTGCGGCTGCAACGCGGCGAAACTATCTTGATCCAGGGTGGCGCCGGCGGCGTCGCCAGTTTCGCGATTTAATTCGCCAAACACCTCGGCGCGCGGGTGATCACGACGACGAGTGCGGCAAACCGCGATTATGTTCTCGGTCTTGGTGCCGACCAGGTGATCGACTACAACGCGCAAGATTTTACAGCCGTCGTAAGCGGCTGCGATGCGGTGTTCGATACGGTGGGCGGTGAAGTCGCGCACAAGTCCTTTGCCGTCCTAAAGCCCGGCGGCCGCGCTGCCTTCATTGCGTCGGGCGTCGAGGCGCCTAAACCGACGCGCGGCGATGTCGTGTCACTGCGCCCGCCGGTGGAGCGCTCGCGTCAAGCCATGGAGCGCATCGCCGGGCTCATCGAAACAGGCGCGGTACGGCCGCCCGCGATCAAGCTTTATTCGTTATCGCAGGCGGTCGAGGCGCATCGCTTAAGCGAGTCGCGCCATTTCAGAGGCAAACTTGTTTTTCAGGTGCGCTGAACTGCCTTCTGGCGCTTGAATTAGGGCGTGTACTCATAAATCGCGCGCGCTTGACGTCAACAAGCAATGGTTCGGCCAATGTCCGCTCTGCCCTCGTAAGCGGACATCAAGCGGACATTTCCTGATGTTTGCGAAGAGCCGTTAGCAGACATTGGACGTCCGCAATATGAGCCCGGTTAGAGAAAACGGAGCCATATATAGATCGCCGAAACGGCGAGCTGCACCGCTGTAACCGGAATACCATAACGCAAAAAAGTCAGGAAGCTGATCTGCCGTCCTGCGCGCGCACAGATGCCGCCAGCGATGATGTTCGACCCAGCTCCGAGTAGCGTCGCATTGCCGCCAAGCGTCGCCCCGAAACACATTGCGAAGAACAACGGAAGTACGGACGATGGAATATGACCGTAACCCGCCTCGAGCACTCCCGGTGCCACCAATCCTGCTCCCACTGCGTACTGTTTCACCAATGGCAACATCGCGACTACTAGCGCAACGTTTGGGATTACGCTCGATAAAACGCCAATCCCGGTCAGCAATAGCAAGCTCGCCAGTACCACGTTGTTACCGAAGAGCGTCCCCAAAAATTTTCCTAAGTCCGCAATCACACCTGTCTTGTCGAGCGCGCCGACCAAAATGAAGATGCAAACTAAAAACAAGAGAGACTCCCAGTCGATGTCGTGCAGGATCTTGCCAACGTCATCGAGCTTCGTCACGAAGACGATCATAAGCAGTAGCGCGGACCCGATGATAGCGGCCTCCGGTGGTGCGATAGGATTGGGCAATTCTTCACCGTAAATGAACAACATGATCATCAGGCCTACCGCGGCAAGACACGCCAGCAATACCGATGGACGTTTGATCCGGGGAATGCTGATCGTTTCCGATTCGGGCAGACGGACGCGCCAAATTGGTCGGAAGGAAATCGGTAACAAAGCGAGCACCGCAACAATCGCTAAGACGCCGCCCGGGCTGAGGAGTCGCAAATACTGGGTGAAGGACAAGCCAATAGAATTGCCGACGATAAAAGTGGCTGGATCACCGACCAGAGTCAGCAGCCCGGAACTGTTGGCGACGAAAACAAGCAGGATCAGCGGCTGTACAAAATCGATTTTCATGCGCTCACACACCGCGACGATCAACGGTCCAATAAGAATCACTACGGTCGCGTTGGGGAGGAATGCACAGATCGGCGCTGCCAAACCTGCGATGGCGATCAGCAGTCGTCTACCGTCGCCTCGCACTAAACGCAGTCCTATCGCACCGAGATAATCGAACAGCCCAGTCGAGATTAGCGTGCGCGCCATCACCATTCCGCCAAAAAACAGCGCGATCATTGCTTCCGCCGGATTAATCGTTTCGCTGACGTCGCGCGCGGACAATACTCCGGTCACCAAGAGAACCACGGTCCCCAACATGGCCGCTACCGTCAGGTGAATCCGGTTCGAGGCAATGGCAAGGATCACAGTCGCGAAGGTACCGAGCGCGATCGACGAAGCGAGAGACAACGTCATCTTGATGCCCCCTGCGGATTGTTGCGCACCATCGTCGACCTGATAATGACGTCGCCCGTTCCCCCGGCATCAAAACCGGTTGCGAGGGCTCCATGTCGCCATCGCCATCAGGTCGATGTCTCCGTCCACAGCTCGCGACTTGATTGCGGCAGTCAAGCATTCAACGAGCGACGCTTCGTCAAACGGCTTGCTCAGAAAGCCGACCGCTCCGCCATCGAGCGCCCGATTGCGGTGGTTCTCATTGGGATAGGCGGTAATCAGGATTATTGGCGTGCGATGTCCCTGCGACCGCAGCGCTTCCTGCAGCTCAAGGCCGTTTAGGCCGGGCATTTGCAAGTCGGTAATCAGGCATGCCATTTTCGTGATCACATCAGATTGGAGAAAATGCTCCGCCGATGTGAAAGCGATTACGTTGTACCCCAAGGATTCAACAAGCGCCCCTATGCCGTCGCGGGCCAGCGCGTCATCATCGACGATCGAGATTAATGGAACTTCGGACATCCCAGTCCCGGAAGGAACGTCTCGCAACCAAGACTGTCAGGAAACCACAGCTCATATTCGAGAGATTTGATTTAACTCGAATAGCGGCCGGTTCAGTGAGGAGCTGAATGGGAAGACTCAACGCTCGGAGCGTGGACTCGACCCATGTCCGAAATGGGGAGCGCAGGCAGACCATCCTGCTTCCATTGAACGTGCGAATTGGGCCTCACTGTCCACCTTAGGTCAGAATCAGATATAGCCCTGCAGGGGCATCATCCGGATAAAGTTTGCGCAGACTTGATCCGTAACAGACCGGTTGATTGTGGCAGGGCCTCTGGTGGTCGCTGCCTAGAAGTCCTACATAGGGATTTCCCCCTACAAAGGAGTATCGAATGGCCTCGCGCCAAATTAAAATGCCTACAAAGGATGGTTCCGAAAAGGAAGTCGAGGAGGTTTTTTCACAACGCATGCGGCCAGAGCCCGGTCGATATTTGCTACAGGTAGACCGGCAAACGAAGGGCTCCTACACGACATCGGAAGCCGCCCAACGGGCGGCACTCGCCATCAAGACGGGTTATCCGATTGTTCAGGTGTCTGTGTATGACAGCGCCGAGCACACGCATACGATAATTGAAAGACCGGCCGCCTCGTCCTGACGAAAGTCCTTCCTCTTCATCATCGCTGATGCCTCGCACTCGGCCTCGTTGTCCCGCCGGGATGCCCGCCTGTGCCGATTAAGGTGATCGCACAAGCAACGAATGTCCGTTTAGGGTCAATGGTGTTAATAAAGTCGACGATTAGACGGGCAGTGCTCTAATTTGGGCTCTTGTCGGTCGTTTGTTTGTCGCTCCCATTGGGCAGCGACTGCTAGCTGACGCTTAACGCCACCAACGCTCAAGAGATTGAAGAGGTAGAATAGCTGGCTCTGATCGCCGCCTTGCCGACCCATCATGGCAAACCGCCGCCGCTGAAGCTCTCACAACGACGGAATCACTGTTCGCCAAAAATCGCGAGGCCTTTTTCAGCACCATCGACCCAGAGCGGACATTAAGCGGCCGCTGAACACGACCTCGACCTGAGCTTCGACCTTTGCCATTCCGGTGTGCTACTTTTGTGCGGCTATATGGAGTGGTGGACATGAGGCGGCGCGAGTTCATTGCGTTTGCCGGGAGCGCGACGATGTGGCCGCTCGCCGCGAGCGCACAGCAGGCGGAGGGCATGGCGCATGTCCGGGTGCTCGGTCCGAACCCCGAGGCCACGCTTTCCAGGATTGGGTATCAAGCTTTTTCCACTGAATTGCAGAAACTCGGATTTACGCAGGGCAAAAACCTTCAACTTGACTATCTCCGCACCGACCAGGGCATGGACCGCGCCGTCGCCGCAGGGCGAGAGCTTGTCGCAGCAAAGGCCAACGTCATTGTCGCCATCGGACCGGAAATATCTTTGCGGGCAGCGCTCGCGCCGAATTCCGGTCTACCGATCGTAATTCTGGCCTTCAATTACGATCCTATCGCTCGCGGTTACGTCGAAAGTCTGGCGCATCCGGGCGGGAACATTACTGGATTATTCACCCGTCAGCCGGAGCTCGCCGTAAAGCAGCTGCAGTTGCTGGCCGAGGCTTTCCCGGGGAAGGACCAACTCGGCGTCTTGTGGGACGATCAGACCGCCGAGCAGTTCGCTAGCGCCGAGCAGGAGGCGCAAAAAATGCAACTGGCGATGGCCTCTATCAAACTCATGTCGTCGCCCTATGACTTCGAGAAGGCCTTCCGTACCGCCGAAGACAACGGCGTTCAAATTCTTCTCGTTCTGTCGAGCCCGCTATTCGCTCCACATAACAAGGAAATCGTAGATCTGGCAATGCGGTACCGGCTTCCGGCGATGTTCACCTTCAAATTTTATGTCGAGGCCGGCGGTTTGATGTCCTATGGCGTGGACACAGAGCCGCTTTATCGCCGGGGCGCGGCCTACGTCGCCAAAATCCTGCGAGGCGCGAAGGCGTCCGATCTCCCCGTTGAGCAGGCAAGCAACTTCGAATTCACGCTCAACTTGAAAACCGCCAAAGCAACGGGCTTCACGTTACCAACTTCAATCCTGCTCCGCGCCAACGAGGTGATCGAATAGGAGCCGCTTTGCTGCGGCGCACTTTGTCGGCTAATGGCTCAGACTCGGACTTTGGACAATGTCCGCGTTACGTCCGTTAAGCTCCTGATAGCGGACTCAAAGCGGACATTCCGCGCTTCGCGGGGCTATCCTTTCTTCGTGAACTGCTGCACCTCCACTCATTACCAACGAAAAACGCTCAGTCGGCGAAGGAGGTTCCTGGCCAGTTCCGGATCAATCGTGCCATTTCGAGATCGCACCAGCCAGTTCCAATATGTGCAGGCTGATGTTCTGCTATGTCATAAGCGGACATGGCGGTACATCGCCACGATGGCCGCTTAACACCTGAAAGCGGAGCTTGGCCAAGCAATCTGCGAGTACACGCCTAGACGTGCTGGCCGCCATTGATGTGAATTTCGGCGCCATTGACGTAGGAGGCGGTGTCCGTGCACAGCACGTAAATGATCTTCGCGACTTCATCGGGCGTGCCGAGCCGGTGCACCGGAATATGTTCGATGATTTTCTCAGTTCCCGGAGACAGCATCGACGTGTCGATTTCGCCAGGCGCGATGGCGTTGACGCGTATGCCGACTGCGCCGAAATCGGCGGCCATTTCCCGCGTCAACGCCGCAAGCGCCGCCTTTGATGTCGCATAAGCGGCGCCGGCAAAAGGATGCACGCGCGAACCTGCGATCGAGGTCACATTAACGACCGAGCCTTTTGCCGCTTTTAATTCATCAAGCAATCCCCGCGCCAGCATGATTGGAGCGAAGAAATTCACTTGAAAAACGTGCTGCCAATCTTGGCGCAATGTCTCGATTGAGCTGAGCCGCTTGCCGCCCTCAGCTTTCGGCGAAATCGCAGCGTTATTGACCAGCGCGTGCAGCTCGCCATTAAGGCGTCGCTTGGTCTCGGTGATCGCCTGTTCGGTGTCTTCCGGATCCGACAGATCGACCTGGATATGGTCCTCGGGTCCGGCCTCCCACGGACAATTTTCCGGAAACGGATGCCTTGAGCACGTGATCACGCGCCACCCCGCTGCCGAAAAGCGCTTAACCGTGGCGTGGCCAATACCTCGGCTCGCTCCGGTGAGAAGGAGCGTACGTCGGGGCTGGTTCGTTGCCGGCATCTCAGATGCTCATGGATACAGCCGCGTCTTGATCCACGGCGCAGTCGGACTGGCGCGTGTGAAGGCGACGCGATCATGCAATCGGAATGGCCGCTCCTGCCAGAATTCAATCTCCTGCGGCGCGACGCGATAGCCTACCCAGTATGGCGGCCTTGGCACGGTACCGACGGCGAACTTCGCGGTGAACCGCGCAATCGCTTTCTCGAATGCCAACCGGCTTTCGAGGGCGGTGGATTGTTTGCTGGCCCAGGCGCCGATCTGCGCCATCCGCGAGCGCGAGGCAAAATAGGCGTCGGCCTCCGCGGGAGAGACCGTCTCCACTTCGCCGCGCACGCGCACCTGTCGCTGCGACGATTTCCAATAAAAAGTCAGCGCCGCCTTCGGCGCGGCGGCAAGTTCGTGCCCTTTGATGCTCTCGGCGCTGGTGTAGAAGACGAATCCGCGCTCGTCGAAACCCTTCAGCAGCACCATCCGCGCATTGGGAAGACCCTGGGCATCGACTGTCGCCAGCGCCATGGCATCGGGATTAACCGGCTCCGATTGCTTGGCATCGGCGAACCACGCCGCAAACAGGCGCAGCGGCTCCTCGGCTTCGGTGAAGTCACCGCCCGTTAACCCTATCGGGTGTTTTATAGGCGCCGCGTCGGACATCGTTCGGAGTACCAAAGTGCTCGTGTGGGACGGCCGGGAGTGGTGCCGCCGGCTTTTATATAATGATAATGGAACGGCGGCGCTGCGCCTATGCCGGTTGCTGTGGCGGGCGCGGTCAATTCCAGTCAAGCCGATCGGCGCCATTCTGTCGCTTATGGCGGTTTCCGGCTGTTCGTATCAGCTCGCCTCGCTCGTCTCGACCGACGAGAACGGGCCGCAGGTGACCGGAACGATAAACCCGTCGGCCAATGTGTCCTCGGTCACGCCGTCCAAAAGCTCCTCACAAGCCGAGCTTGATCTCTCCTATGCGCGTGCGGCCGCCGCGGAAGCGCTGTCGCGCGGCAACAGGGACGCAAGCCTGCCGTGGCAAAATCCGCACAGCGGCGCCCGCGGCAATATCACTCCCTTGGCCACGTCCTACTCGGAAGCGGGCATGGCCTGCCGTGACTTTCTAACCAGCTACGTGCACGGCGAGTCGCGGGACTGGCTCGAAGGGGCTGCCTGCCGCACCGCCACCGGCACCTGGGAGATAAGGCGGCTCAAGCCGCTGAAATCGAGCTGATCGCGCTATCATCAGTTGCGTCGGCCCGATTCGCTTGCATTGCGGGGCACGCCCTTTATTCCCACATTGAAGTGGCCAGCCGGGGCGGGCCGGGGGCAGGCCCGAATTGCAGCGCGGAGTTGCCAGGGGATGCGTGATCCCTACGAAGTCTTGGGTGTAGATCGTAAGGCGGGCGCAGGCGAGATCAAAAACGCCTACCGCCGGCTCGCAAAAAAACTGCATCCCGACGCCAACAAGAACGATCCCAAAGCGGCGGCCCGTTTCTCCGAGCTGAACGCCGCCCACGAACTGCTGGGCGATGAGGTCAAGCGTAAAGCGTTCGATCGTGGCGAGATCGATGCCGAGGGGAAACCCCGTTTCCGCGGCTTTGAAGGTTTCGGCGCAGGCGCCAGGCCGGGAGCGGGCCATGGCGGTTTCGGCCCCGACGCGAACTTCGAAACCTTCAATTTCGGTCCCGAGGGCTTTACCCGTACGACGCGGCGCGGCCGCGGTGGGGGCGGCTTTGGCGGTTTCGAAGATATCCTGAAAGAGGCTTTCGGTCAGATGGGCCGCGGCGGTCGGACCGGCGCGCGCTCCAATTTCGAGTCAGAGGATTTTGGCGTCGGCGCCGATGTTCATGCGTCACTCACCGTGGCACTGCCGGATGCGGCCCGCGGCGTGACCCAGCGCTTGCGGCTGCCGACAGGTAAGGACGTTGATGTCAAGATTCCGGCCGGGATCACCAATGGCCAGCAGATCAGGTTGAAGGGCCAGGGGATAGCCGGGCAAGCCGGCGCCGGCGACGTCCTCATTACCGTCTCGATTGCGCCGCATCCGGTGTTTGCGCTCGATGGTGCCGACATCCGGCTCGATTTGCCGATCACGCTTTATGAAGCTGTGCTTGGCGCAAAAGTACGTGTGCCGACGCTCGACCGGCCGGTCGAGATTGCAATTCCGGCATGGACTTCGAGCGGTCGCACATTCCGCCTCAAGGGCAAAGGCTTTCCCGCCAAGACCGGCCGCGGCGATCTCCTCGCCACGGTACGGATTGTGCTGCCGGATGGCAGCGACAGCGAACTCGAAGCGCTGATGAAAAAATGGCAGAGCGAAAAGAGCTACGATCCCCGGAAAGATATGTAAGGGCAGGCGAGCGCCGCGCGCCAACCGGAATTGCGGTGACGATCAGCCCGGCGGCGCGGTGCGCCGATCGATCTGATCGTAGGCAGCTTGGGCGACTTCATGCAGCTTGCCGGTCTCCATCGGTCCGCTCAGCACATAGGCCATATTCTGATCGACCCAATAATAAGCGGCGTTCTGACCGCCGCTCGTATAACGCAATGCCGTCTCTCCGTTACTGATGTGCCCACAATAGAGCGTGAAGCGCTCGCCGGATGGGTTCTCATACATGAAGAACGCAGACGGTCCGGTCGGGCCGGGAAGCAGCCGGCCGCCGACGAGCTTTAAGCCCTGCTTGTCGAGCTCGGGGGCCTGCACCGGCGCGCCAAGCCGTTTCGACAGCCATTGCACCAGATGCGGCCGCTGATCGCCTGTCACTTCGACGGGATGGCGGACTTCGACGGTGTAGAGTCGATACGCGAGAAGTGCGTCATTGGTGAAGCGCACGAGATCGGACGGCTTCTCGGTCTCCATTCCATGCACGGTCCAGCCCGCAGCCACCCCGATCATGAATGCTGCCAAGCTCGCTGCGACGGCGGCGAGCGCGCCAAAGCGGCGGCGGGACAGGCGATCGAGGCTAAAGCGCGGCGGCGGCATTTCGTATTCAAGGTGCCCATAACGATGGCAAAGAAGCTCTGCCTGCTTGCGCCAGGCAGCAACCCGCGCGGCGTCATCGGGATGTGTTGAAAGCCATGCCTCGACGACGCCGCGCCGATCGGCGGGCAGCTCGTCATCGACATAGGCATTGAGCTCTTCTTCGCTCACATGATCTCGGTCGTTCATTGTTTTATCTCATCGTTACTTCACGCGGCGCAGCGCCGGGCGCTCGCCATCCAGATAGGCTTTAATTTCATTGCGGGCGCGGGCGAGGCGCGACATCACGGTACCGATCGGCACGCCCTGAACTTCGGAAACCTCGCGGTAGGTAAGGCTTTCGAGCACCACCAGGAGTAAAGCGGATCGCTGTTCTTCCGTGAGCATTTCCAGTGCACGAACGATATCTCGGCCGCCGGAATCCGGACCGCTGGTAGTCGCATCCGTGTCCTTGATCGGCGAGACCACAGGGCGCCGCGCCAGGGTACGAAGGCGATTACGATTAAGATTGGTCAGGATCGTGTAGAGCCAGGCGCGCATATCTCCGCCATGAAACAAGTGCTCGGAGCGGAGCGCCCGCACCAGAGTGTCCTGCACGATATCGTCCGCAGTTTCGGCGTCGCGGGTCAGTGCGCGCGCGTAGCGCCGTAGCGCCGGAATTGCCGCCTCGATCCGCTCCCGAAATTCACTCAAACATTGGCCCCCCTTTGACTCACCTCATAGTTTACACCGCGCCAATGCACTTTTGCCCAGCGCCATATTCAAAAAACACCAGCAAATGCCGTCTATTCCGCTTTCTGGCCTGTGCTTGATGGTCCAACTACCCTATGCCATAGGAGGCGAAGGCCAGAAATCAGGTACTTGGTGCGGGAATGCCGGAAAATTCAGCCCTCATGCGCGGCAAACGCGGCCTGATCATGGGGGTCGCCAACAACCGGTCGCTTGCCTGGGGGATTGCAAAGGCATGCCGCGGACATGGCGCTGATCTTGCGTTCACATATCAGGGCGATGCGCTGAAAAAGCGTGTCGAACCGCTGGCCCACGAAGTCGGTGGTATTGTCGTCGGCGACTGCGACGTAACAGAACCCAAGACGATCGATGCTGCCTTCGCTGCCGTACAGTCGGCTTGGGGCAGCATCGATTTTTTGGTCCATGCCATTGCATTTTCGGACAAGGATCAGCTCGACGGGCGCTATATCGAAACCACGGCGGAGAACTTCACCAAGACATTGTTGATCAGCTGCTATTCATTCACCGCGATCGCCCAGCGTGCGGAAAAATTAATGCCCAATGGCGGCTCGATGCTGACATTGACCTACTACGGGTCGGAGAAATGGATGCCGCATTACAATGTGATGGGAGTAGCAAAGGCCGCGCTTGAGGCCTCGGTTTATTACCTCGCGGCAGATCTCGGCGTTAAAAATATTCGGGTCAATGCGATTTCCTCAGGGCCAATCAAGACTCTCGCCGCCTCTGGGATCGGCGATTTCCGCTACATCCTCAAATGGAATGAACATAACGCTCCGCTTCGCCGCAGCGTCACGATTGAAGAGGTCGGCGAGGCAGGCGCATATCTCCTTTCAGATATGTCGCGCGGGGTGACCGGAGAAATTCATCATGTCGATGCCGGTTACCATATCGTCGGCATGAAGCATCCCGACGCGCCGGACATTGTGGTTGGCAAGGAGTAGCCGCACCAAGTTTTTGGTTCGTTCCCCGCGACAGCGTCAGCTAAAAAAGCAAAACGAGTATGCCGGTCCTCTATTACGTTCGGCACGGCGAGACCGACTTCAATAGCCAGGGCCGGCTGCAGGGCCGCCGCGACACCGCTCTCAATGTGCATGGCCGCCTGCAGGCTGCGGAATGTGGGGTCCTGCTGGGCGATCTGTTGGCGCGCGATCACAGGCAGGCGCAAGATTTCAAATATATTTCCAGCCCGCTCAAGCGCGCACGCGAAACGATGGAGCTCCTACGCGCCACGCTTGGTCTTGAAGCGCACGATTACGAAGTCGATGCGAGATTGATCGAAATCGCTTATGGCGAATGGGAAGGTTTGACGCTGCAGGAGATCGAGACGCGAAGCGCTAGCGTGCTGAGTGCGCGCGAGCGCGACAAGTGGGATTTCGCCCCGCCCGGCGGCGAGAGCTACCGCGAACTCGCTGACCGCATCGGCAATTGGTACAGCTCGCTCACCGCAGACACCGTAGTCGCGGCGCATGGTGGCGGCGTGCGCGCGCTGATGGCGATCTTAAACATCGTGCCCGAGGAGCAAGCGACGCATGCGCGGATCGAACAGGGCGTCGTTTATGTTTTTGCGGACGGCAAGATGTCGCGCTACGCCTGATTGGACCAAACAGTTGCTCTACAAAACAAAAGCGGCCGAACACCGTTCAGCCGCTTGGCGAGATCAGTGACCCCGCTAAATCTGAAGGTCCTACCGGCGCTGCCCCAATACGAGCCGCGCGCCTGTATTTTCAGGACTTGGTTTTCTTCTTGGCCTTCTTCTTCTTCGCCATGACTCTCTTCCTTGGTTTCGCTGATGAACTTCGGCAGGGTTGGTTCAAGTCGCGGGTTTGATCGCTCTTGATCGGTCCCTGGGCCCTCGCCCCCTTACCGAATGGAACAATGACACAGAGCGAGTTCCCACCGCAATCAAAAAACACAAATAGTGCTTATTTTTCTGTAACTTAACAGCCGTTCAGTTTGCGATTAATCGGCGTTCAGCGAGATGAATGGGGCATGAACGGTAAATCGTGGCGGACCGGCTGATCCGCTCCATTTCGCCAACAAATTCATGCAATGACGAGAACGGCGGCGCGGTCATTCGTCGTGGTTCGGCTGCCTGGTGGGTGACGCGCGTGTTTGACCCGGTAGAACGTGCGGGCTACGAAGCCGCGACAGCTTCAGCGTAATTTCACTGGAAGTCACTTAACGTCATAGCCGCGTCATGTCGTTCAACACGTTCGGGCATTTATTCCGCGTCACGACCTTCGGCGAAAGCCATGGGCCAGCGATTGGCTGTGTGGTGGACGGCTGTCCGCCGCGTATTCCGCTCACCGAGGCGGATATTCAACCCTATCTCGATCGCCGCCGTCCGGGTCAGTCGCGCTACACGACGCAGCGCCAGGAGCCAGATGCGGTCAAGATCCTTTCCGGCGTCTTTATCGATGAGGCGAGCGGAAAACAAGTTACGACCGGCACGCCGATCGCGCTTCTCATCGATAACGTCGATCAGCGCTCGAAAGACTATTCAGATATCAAGGACAAATACCGGCCGGGCCATGCCGACTATACGTATGACGTGAAATACGGCTTGCGCGATTATCGCGGCGGCGGCCGCCAGTCCGCGCGCGAAACCGCGATGCGGGTTGCCGCCGGCGCGATCGCACGCAAGATCGTACCTGGCCTGAAAGTGCGCGGCGCGCTCGTGCAAATGGGACCGCATCGGGTCGATCGCGCGCGCTGGGATTGGGACGAGATTGGCCGCAATCCGTTCTTTTGTCCGGATGCCAAAACGGCAGCGATGCTTGGCGATTATCTCGATGGCCTGCGCAAGCGTGGATCCTCGATTGGCGCAATCATTGAAATTGTCGCTGATGGCGTGCCCGCCGGATTGGGCGCGCCGATCTACGCTAAACTGGATGGCGACCTGGCCGGTGCCCTGATGGGCATTAATGCCGTCAAGGGTGTGGAGATTGGCGCGGGCTTCGGCGCAGCCGAACTTACCGGCGAGCAGAATAGCGATGAAATGCGCATGGGCAATGACGGCAAGCCGCGGTTTCTCTCCAATAATGCCGGCGGCATCCTTGGCGGCATTTCCACCGGGCAGCCGGTGGTCGCTCGTTTCGCGGTCAAGCCGACATCCTCGATTCTTATTCCGCGACGCACCGTCGATCGTTATGGACACGAGACCGACATCTCAACGACTGGTCGGCATGATCCGTGCGTTGGCATTCGTGCGGTACCGATCGGAGAAGCGATGGTGGCCTGCGTGATCGCGGACCATTATTTGCGTCAGCGCGGGCAGGTGGGTGAAGCGCCCGGCTGGCCGTTGCCGGTGCCGGCGCGCTAAATGTCCGCAAAGCGATCGCGGGGCTTTGCTGCTATCATGCGGCAGGCGTGCGGGCAGTTGATCGGGAAAGCAGCAAAGACATGAGCGACGCGCATCAACGCATCCAAGCGGCGATCGCCGCCTTTGCGCGCGGCGAGCTCATCATCGTCGCCGACGACGACGATCGCGAGAACGAGGGCGATCTGTTCGTGGCGGCAAGCTTGTGCACGCCGGAGAAGATGGCGTTCATCATTCGTCATACCTCCGGGATCGTCTGCGCTCCGCTCGCGCCGGAGGAGGCGCGGCGGCTCCATCTCGATCCGATGGTGGCGCTCAATGACGCGCCGCTCGGCACCGCTTTTACCGTATCGGTGGACGTGCGCCACGGCCTCACCACAGGAATTTCCGCCGAGGAACGCACCAATACGGTGCGCGCGCTGGCAAACGGCAATTTCGGTCCGTCGGATTTCGTGCGCCCCGGCCACGTCTTTCCCTTGGTGGCGAAAGAGGGCGGCGTGCTGATGCGTTCGGGTCACACCGAAGCCTGTGTCGATTTATGTAGGCTCGCCGGCGTTCCGTCGGTCGGCGTTCTGGCCGAGCTGATGAACGACGACGGGACCGTAATGCGAGGCGCCGGGCTTGCCGACTTCGCGCAGCGGCAGAAGCTGCAACACATCACCATCGCCGAACTTATCGCCTACCGGCAAGCGCGCGACAAATTGATCGAGCGTGTCGGCGAGTTTCCCGTCGAATCCGAGATCGGCACATTGACGGGTTATGCTTTTTTGACTCCATTCGATCAGGTCCATCACATGGCGTTCGTTCACGGCCGAATCGGTGACGGCAATAACGTGCTCACCCGGTTGCATCGCGCCAACATCATTTCCGACGTGTTCGGCGGCGCCAAACTGATTCATCAGGCGCTGGCGCGCTTTAAAGCCGAGGGCAGGGGGGTGCTGGTGTTGTTGCGCGACGGCACTGCCGGCGTGCCGGTGATATCGATTCCCAAATCCGGAGAAAGCCCATCGGGCGAGGCGCGCACGCGCCAGTGGCGCGAGGTCGGACTGGGCGCCCAGATCCTCAAGGATCTTGGCGTCAATTCCATCAGACTTATTACGTCCTCGCGGCCGACGACTTATGTCGGATTGTCAGGCTTCGGCATCGAAATCGTCGGCACCGAGCCGATGGTCGCGTGAGCGGCGCGTCGCTCGCCGTTGCGGCTATATCAGTCCGTTTCAACTCATGGCCGCTTCAGCTCGTGACGACTTCAGCTCATGGCTGCTTTAACTCATGGCCGCAGCGCGTTTGGGAAACAGTTGCGGCCGCAGCTTGGGATGGCAGCCCATCATTTTGGGCGCATACGGCGTTTCCGCGCCGAGTTCCTCGGCCGCGTGCCAGGCCCAGCGTGGATCCCACATGGCGCCTCGGGCCAGACAGATCATGTCGGCCTTACCGGACGCCACGATATCTTCGGCTTGCTGATAGCCGGCGATCAACCCGACCGTCATTGTGCTGATGCCGCTTTCCTTTTTAACTTTTTCCGCGAAGGGCGCCTGATAACCCGGCGCCAACGGAATCTTCTGCCGCGGATCGAGTCCGCCGGTTGAAACGTCCATATAGTCCATCCCGCGCTTTTTCAGTTCTTTCGCAAGGATGACCGCTTCTTCGGGTGTCCAGCCGCCGTCCACCCAATCCGTAGCCGAAACACGCATCCCGATCGGCTTTGTTTCGGGAAATACCTTGCGAACCGCTTCGAATACTTCGATGGGAAAGCGGATGCGGTTCTCGGTCGAGCCGCCATATTCGTCGCTGCGTTGATTGGAAATCGGCGACATGAATTGATGCAGGAGATAACCATGGCCACCGTGCAGCTCAATCACATCGTAGCCGATGCGATCAACGCGCTTCGCGGCGGCGGCGAATTCTCCAATGCAACGTGCGATGTCTTCCTTGGTCATGGCGTGCGGCACGGGCCAGCCCGTGTCGTAGGGGAGGGCTGACGGCGCCTCCGGAATCCAACCGCCTTCTGCGTCGCTCGGGATGGGCTTGCCGCCTGCTGCAGGCGGCGTGGTCGGCCCTTTGCGTCCGGCATGGGCGAGCTGGACGCCCAGCTTGGCGACGCCGTAAGTCCGGCAAAAGTCATGGACCCGCTTGAGCGCCGCCTCGTTCTCGTCAGACCACATGCCCGCGCATTTCGGCGAAATGCGGCCGCGCGGATTGACATTGGTCATCTCGCACATCACGAGACCCGCGCATCCTAGAGAAAAGCTGCCGAGGTGCATCAAATGCCAATCGTCGGCAGAACCGTTATTGGAATTGTACTGGCACATCGGCGACACCACGACGCGGTTAGGCAGGCTGAGCCCGCGCAGCGTGATGGGCGAGAAGAGGACGCTAGCCATTTTCAGATCCTTTGGGTGACGAGACGAGGTGACGGACGAGTTGAGCGGCGCTTGCCATATCACGAAAAATAAAGCGCGGGCAGTGTTACTTTTGCAGGTGGGCTACGATCTCGACGTGCGCCGAATAGCGAAATTGATCGATGGGAATGACCGATAACAGCCGATAGCCGCCATCGAGCAGATGACGGATATCGCGTGCGAATGTGCCCGGACTGCACGATACAGCGACCACCGTCGGAACGCGACTGGCAGCGATCTCACGCGACTGCGCCTGAGCGCCTTGGCGGGGCGGATCGAAAACCACGGCATCGAAGCCACTAAGGTCCGCCGCGCTCAATGGCGTCTTGAACAGATTGCGCCGCTCGGCATGGAGCGGTTTGAGGCCGACGGCGCCTGTCGCGGCACGCTCGAGTGTGACGATTGCAGATTCGTCCTCATCGAATGCAAAGACGCGCGCCTGGGCGGCAAGCCACAATGCAAACGTTCCGACGCCGGCGAACAGGTCGGCAATCTGATTAGCCCCGGTACAGCAATCGACGACAAGGCGCGACAGCACGGCCTCACCCTGTGCGGTCGCTTGCAAGAAAGCGCCCGGTGGCAGCGGCACGATCGCGCTGCCCATGCGCAAGGACGGTCTCCGCATCTGCGCAATCAGCTCGCCATGACGGGTCAGGCGCGCAAAATCGTACCGTTGCGCCACGCCGGCCAGCGCCGTCATGGTCGACGCGGTCAGCGCACCCGAACCGCGGATATCGACGTCGAGCCCTTGATCGGTTGCCGTAAACTGAATGTCCAGCGGCTTACGCACGAAATTGAGCACTTCGGCAATTGCCCAAGCGGCCTTCAATGCGCCGTCGAGATCTTTTGCCAGGATTGGACAACGATCGATCGACACGATGTGGTGTGCGCGCGCCGCTGAATACCCGACCTGCAGCACTCCGTGAGCACCACGCCGCGCGTGAAATACGACGCGGCGGCGGCCATCGCCATGCGCGTCCATAAGCGGAGCGACGGGCACGTCGATGCCGGCTTGGCTTAAAGCGGTGACGACCAAGTCACGCTTCCAGCTGCGATAGGAATCCTCGCGCAAATGCTGGATCGCGCAGCCACCGCAAATCCCGAAATGTCGGCAGATTGGTTCAATCCGCAGTGCACTCGATTGCTGCACATTCACAAGACGCCGGCGATCAGGGTGACCTGGCTCGGCGTCCACTTCGGCGGTTTCGCCCGGGAGCGTCCCGGGAATGTAAATCGGCCCCTCGGAGCTGTCGGCTATCCCGTCGCCGTGCTGGCCGAGGCGGTTGATCAGAATCCGCTCAACCACGCTGGGCCTCGATAAAGAATTCGCGGTTACCATCGCCGCCAAGGATTGGCGAAGGTATGGGGCCACCGACACGCCAACCTAAGTCCGTAAGCAATTGGGCGATGTCATCGCAGACCGCGGCTTGAACGACGGTGTCGCGTACGATGCCTTTCTTGACATGGCGGCGACCCGCTTCGAACTGCGGCTTGATCAGGGCCAGGAGCGTCGCGGACGGTTTTAACAAACCGCTGACATGCGGCAGTACGAGCCTAAGCGAAATGAAACTGACATCGATCGCGGCAAGATCCGGTTCGAACAATCGCGAAGAATTGAGATTGCGGATGTCGGTTTGTTCGATTGAAGTTACCTGTTCGCGATTGCGTAGACGTGCGTGCAACTGGCCGCGGCCGACATCCACGGCATAGACGTGCCGTGCTCCGCGCGCGAGGAGTACTTCGGTAAAACCGCCGGTGGACGATCCGACATCGAGGCAGACGCGGCCGGCGATATCGAGCGAAAAACTCTCGAGCGCCGCGGCGAGTTTCACCCCGCCGCGCGACACGTAGGGATGTGCCGGGTCCGCGGCGATCGCCGCGGCAGGTGAAATTTGATCGGACGGTTTGCGAACGAGGCTACCGTCCGCTGTCACCTGTCCAGCGGCGATCGCGGCTTGCGCACGCGCGCGGCTCTCGAACAAGCCGCGCGCGACCAAAAGGCGATCGGCGCGATCTCGTTTGACCATGGCAATCCTGGCGTCCACGCGCCACTGCGAAAGCAGCGCAGCGACGGACGTGCGGCAACACTATAGCGGTTCGGCTGAACCCCTGCTGACCGCGCGAATAACCGGTCTCGCAGGGTCGCGCTAGGCGAGCTTGACCACTTCGCCCTGA
This sequence comes from uncultured Alphaproteobacteria bacterium, assembly GCA_963816295.1. GTDB lineage: Bacteria > Pseudomonadota > Alphaproteobacteria > Rhizobiales > Xanthobacteraceae > BOG-931. The sequence goes on from CAWFJS010000014.1 coordinate 38,825, forward strand.
ACGTTTTGGCCCAGCGCCTGGAATGCCTTGGCAACTATGCCTTTGGCATCGAGCCCCGCCTTCACATACATGGCGTTCGGGCTGTCCTGGTCGATGAAGACATCAGGCAGCACCATCGAGCGAACTTTGAGACCCCGGTCGAGGACGCCGTGCTCGGCAAGCGCCTGCATCACAAATCCGGCGAAGCCGCCGATCGATCCCTCCTCGACGGTGAGCAGCACTTCGTGTTCGCGCGCCAGCCGAAGCAGCAGATCGACGTCGAGGGGTTTGGCGAACCGCGCGTCGGCCACCGTGGTGGAGAGACCATAGGTTGCAAGTTCGTCGGCCGCCTTCAGGCACTCGGCGAGCCGGGCGCCATACGAGAACAGCGCGATTTTGCTGCCTTCGCGAATGATCCGGCCTTTGCCGATTTCAAGCGGCTTGCCCTCGCTCGGAAGCGCCACGCCCATCCCTTCGCCGCGGGGATAGCGCAAGGCCGACGGACGATCATCGATCGCGACCGCAGTCGACACCATATTCACCAGCTCGGCTTCGTCGGCAGCAGCCATAAGGACGAAGCCGGGCAAGCAGCCGAGGTAAGCGACATCGAACGCGCCGGCATGCGTCGGCCCGTCGGCGCCGACCAGTCCGGCGCGGTCCATGGCGAATCGTACCGGCAGGCGCTGAATTGCGACGTCGTGCACGACCTGATCGTAGGCGCGCTGCAGGAAGGTCGAATAAATTGTCGCGAACGGCTTAAAGCCCTCGGTAGCGAGACCCGCAGCGAACGTCACTCCGTGCTGTTCCGCGATGCCGACGTCGAACGTGCGGTTCGGAAATTCCATCTGAAACAGATCAAGCCCCGTGCCTGAAGGCATTGCCGCGGTTATGGCGACGATCTTTTCGTCCTTGCGTGCTTCCTTGATCAGGCTTTCGGCATATACCTTGGTATATTGCGGCGCCGCGGTCTTTGATTTTTGCTGGGCGCCGGTGGCGACGTCGAACTTCACGACGCCGTGGTATTTATCCGCCGATTTTTCCGCCGGCTCGTAACCTTTGCCTTTCTGCGTCACGACATGGACGAGTATCGGTCCGTTCTTCATGTCGCGGACGTTTTTGAGGACCGGCAACAGGTGATCAATATTGTGACCATCGATCGGTCCGACATAGAAGAAGCCGAGCTCGTCGAAGAGCGTACCGCCGGTGACCAGGCCGCGAGCATATTCCTCCACCGCCAAGGCGCGCTGCTGCAGCATCTTGGTCGGCAACCGCTTGGCGATTTGATGGAAAGTCTTGCGCAGCCGATGATAGCCGCGACCTGAAACCCGGCGGGCGAGATAGGCGGAGAGCGCGCCAACCGGGGGCGCGATCGACATGTCGTTGTCATTGAGTACGACGATGAGCCGCGAATTCATGGCGCCGGCATTATTCATCGCCTCGTAAGCCATGCCGGCCGACATTGCGCCGTCGCCGATGACAGCAATGACGTTATTCTCTTTGTTTTGCAGATCGCGCGCGACCGCCATGCCGAGGCTGGCGGAAATCGAGGTCGAGGAATGCGCTGCACCGAAGGAGTCGTATTCGCTCTCGGCGCGCTTGGTGAAGCCGGACAAGCCGCCGCCTTGCCGGAGCGTGCGAATGCGGTCACGGCGGTCGGTGAGAATCTTGTGCGGATAGGCTTGATGCCCGACGTCCCAGACCAGCCGGTCGGTCGGCGTATTGAACACATAATGCAATGCCACGGTCAGTTCGATGACGCCAAGGCCGGCGCCAAGATGACCGCCGGTCACGGCGACGGCATCGATCGTCTCTTGGCGCAACTCGTCGGCAACCTGCCGCAACTGGTTGGGTTTGAGGCGCCGGAGGTCTTGGGGGATCTTAATTTGGTCGAGCAATGGGGTCTTTGACGAAACCGTCACGCTACGCTCCTTCTTCAGACCAATGATTTTGCAGCCGAGGCCGTTTATGGGGACTTGTTATTGGGACTTGGTGGAAGCTGTATGATAACAAACAGATTTTAGCCTCCTACACCATTCCACGTCGGGAACGCAATTGAAACGCCCTTTTTGGCGTCCGGTGCTGCTCAAGGAACGCTAGGCTTTCCAGAGGCTTATATCTAAAGTCGTCGTTATCCCGATAACCACGAGCTCGATATTCGGTTCAACGCCCGTTCGAGCAAAGCTATGTAGCGCTGAACGTTTTGCCAGGGTACTGCGCGCTTTTTCGCCAGAGGCATTTTGGCACGATAAGGCCCCGCACAGCGCGAATTGAGGCACCGTGGCCCTCGAATTATACCGCAAGAAACGGAAATTCGGCGTCACAGCCGAGCCACGTGGCCGCGCAGGCCGGCGCGGTGGCAATCGCTACGTGATCCAGAAACACGCGGCGCGGCGGCTGCACTACGATCTACGGCTCGAACTCGACGGCGTCATGAAAAGCTGGGCGGTCACGCGCGGGCCCAGCCTGGACCCCGGCGAAAAACGGCTCGCCGTGCACGTCGAGGATCACCCGATCGAATACAATTCTTTCGAAGGCACCATTCCGCAGGGCGAGTACGGCGGCGGCACGGTGATGATCTGGGATCGAGGGCGATGGATTCCCGAAGGCGATCCGCACAAGGACTATGCCAAGGGGCACCTCGATTTCGTGCTTCAAGGCAAAAAGCTCCACGGCCGCTGGCACCTCGTTCGAATGCGCGGTCGCGATCGTGACCGCCACGAGAATTGGCTCTTGATCAAGGGCAGCGATGACGAAGCGCGCAGCGGGCGCGGGGGCGACATCTTGGAACAGCAGCCGCTCTCGGTCGCGTCCGGTCGTTCGATGGATGAGATCGCGGCCGGCAAGGGCAAAAAGCGAGTCTGGCACAGTAACCGCAGCGCTAACCGGAGCGCTAATCGAAGTACCGCGAATGCGAGGCCGCAAACCCAGCGCGAATTTCGCGCCGAGCTGCAAGCGCGGTCGAGATCGCGCCCGAAAACAGGTGGTGAGCAGAGGGTTTCCGCCAAGCCTTCAACTAACAAGCCTAGCGCTAAAAGAAAGTCGACCGCAAAGGCGGCAATGCCGGTTGCGGCGCGACGCAGCGCCGATCCGGTGCGCTCGAATCGGCGCCGCGGCGGACTTCCTGAATTCATCCCTCCCAGCCTCGCCACGCTGCACAGCGTTCCTCCGGACGGAGCGGAATGGATTCACGAGATCAAGTTCGACGGCTACCGCATCGAGGCGCGGCTCGATCACGGTAAGGTGCGTTTGCTAACGCGAAAGCAGCTGGACTGGACGCATCGGTTCCAGCGCATCGCCAAGGCGGTCTCCGCCCTTCCGGCAGATACGGCGCTGCTCGACGGCGAATTGGTCGTCGAGAACGAAAACGGTATTTCCAGTTTTTCGCTGCTGCAAACCGACTTGAAAGACGGTCGCGAGAATCGATTCGTCTACTGGATTTTTGATCTGTTGCACCTGGACGGCCGGGATTTCACCAACGAGCCGCTGGCGGTGCGCAAAACGGCGCTGCGCCGGCTTTTGAAAAATCAACCCCGAAACGGTCCGCTTCGCTACGCGGAAGACTTCGAGGCACGCGGATCGGCGATTTTCACGCATGCATGCGAGCTGGGTCTTGAGGGCATTGTTTCGAAGTTGCGCGACGCGCCCTATCGCTCCGGACGCTCACAAAATTTCATCAAAACAAAGTGTCACAATGCGCAGGAACTCGTCGTGGCCGGGTTCACGCCGTCAACGGCAATGCCGAACGCGGTCGGTGTACTGACGGTGGCCTTCCACGAAGGCGGCAAGCTTCGCTATGCGGGCCGGCTCGGTACCGGATACACGCATGCGACCGCGCGAGATTTGTGGCGGCGTCTGAGCGCCCTGCGCATCGATCGCCCTTCGCTCGTTTTACCGAAGGACGAGCGGCGCAAGAACGTAATCTGGGTCAGGCCAGAATTGGTCGTCGAGGCTGAGTTTCGCGGCGTCACGCATGATGGTCTATTGCGCCAGGCCTCTTTCAAAGGCTTGCGTGAGGATAAGCCCGCGGGCGAAGTGGTGCGCGAGACGCCCGCCGAGGAAGTCATGGCCGCCAACCAGAGGCAAATGCGCAAATCTGCTGACCGAAAGCCGGCACAACGCGTAGCGAAGCAGTCTCGGCCGTCGGCGCCGACGCGTGCGAGCAGCGGCGGCGGACATGTCGAGGTCGCAGACGTTCATTTGACGCATCCGGATCGTGTGTATTGGGCCGATGTTGGGGTCACCAAGGAAAACTTGGCGGCCTATTACCTAGACGTGTGGAAATTGATGGCGCCGCATCTGGTCGATCGGCCGCTCGCCATCGTGCGCTGTCCGGACGGCATTGCCGGCGAATGTTTCTTTCAGAAGCATATCGCTTCCAATATCAAAGAGTCTCCGCTGCGCCATGTCGTCGAGTCCGGAGAGCGTGACGTGATCGCGGTGGAAAAGCTCGGTGACTTGATCGAGCTCGCGCAGTTCGGTGCCTTGGAAATTCATGTCCGCGGCTCACGATTGGGCCGCTTGGAGCTTTGCGATCGAATCGTCTTCGACCTCGATCCAGACGAAAGCGTCGGCTGGAAGGAGATTGTCGCCGCCGCGCAGGAGATACGCGACCGGCTCAAGGCGCAGAAGCTGAAAAGCTTCGCCAAATTATCAGGCGGCAAGGGCATCCATGTGGTTGTCCCGGTCACAGGCGCCGATTGGGACACGACAAAAAGGTTCACAGCGCGGATCGCTGCGGCAATGACGGCGGATTCGCCGCAGCGTTATCTTGCGAAAATGACCAAATCGCTGCGTAAAGGGAAAATCTTCATCGATTACTTTCGCAATTCTAGGGAGGCGACTTCGGTCGCCGTCTATTCGACACGCGCGCGCGCTGGTGCGCCGATCTCGATGCCGCTGTCATGGGAGGGGCTGGCGCGCACCACGGCCGGCAACCAGTTCACCATTCTCAACTCGAAAAAATATCTGAAGTCCGATCCGTGGGCAGAGATCGGCAAGGTCCGGCAGAAATTACCGGGTTAGCTTTTAGAGCATGATCCCGAAAAGTGGATACCGGTTTTCGGAAAAGATCATGCTCAAACAACAAGCTAAAGCGAAATGGTGATTTAACCTAATCCCATTTCGCTTTAGCCGCACGCGGCCTTTCCGAAGTTTAAGGCCCGCCGAGCATCCGCCGCCGCCGCAGCGGCTTGAGTACAAACAAGGCAAGCCCGACCACGACGAAATTCATCAGGGCGGTGACAACAAACACCATGTGCCAGTTTCCGGTCGACGTCTTCACGATGTTTGCGATCGGAACGAGAAACGCCGAAGTTCCTTTCGCCGTGTAAAGCAGGCTCAAGTTCACCGTTGCGAATTTCGGCCCAAACGTGTCGGTGCAGGTTGAGGGAAAGAGGCTGAAGATCTCACCCCAGGTCAGGAAAATGAGAGCGGCGAACAGCACGAAGGCCCACGGCGCCGTTCCAAGTGTTCCCAAGAGCCAATACGAAATACCGCCAAGTCCGAAGGCAAGCGCCATTGTCGCTTCACGCCCTATATTGTCGGATATCCACCCAAATAGCGGCCGCGCGGCACCGTTGGCGAGATTGTCGATGATCAGCGCCGCGGTAAGCGTCGTTGCGCCCCAGAAGACGATCTGATCGCCGACCTTGAAGTCGGCCGCGATTGGCGCGATCTGCGCCGTAGCCATCAGGCCGGAGGCCGACACCATCACGAACATGAGGTAAAGCAGCCAGAACACCGGGGAGAGCAGCACTTCCTTCGGCGAGAAGCTGCGCGCCGACTGCGCGACCTTCGGCGGTGGTGCCGCTGCCATTTCGCTGGGCTCGGGTCCGCGCAAGAGCTGGGCGAGCGCGAACACGATCACCCCTTGCACAATTCCGAACCAGAGGAATGCAGTGTTGTAATCGTAATTGTCGATCACATAACGAATGGGAATGACCGTTAATGCCGCGCCGGCGCCATATCCCGCTGCGGTAAGACCGACCGCGAGACCGCGACGATCGGGAAACCATTTCACCGCATTGCCGACACAGGTCGCATAAACGGCGCCGCCGCCGACGCCCGACACAATCGCGCCGAGATAAAGCGTTTCCAGCGATGTGGCGTAGGCATTGATGACCCATCCGATCGCAACCGTAATGCCGCCAAAGGCCACCATCAGTTTTGGGCCGCGCTGCGGTCCCAATATATCGACGATCCATCCCTCGATCGGCGTCAGCCAGGTTTCCAGCGCGATGAAGATCGAAAAGGCGACCTGGATCGAGGCGATCGACCAACCGTGCGCTTTGTTGATTGGATTGACGAACAGCGTCCAACCGTATTGCAGGTTGGCGATCATTATCATGCAAACAACACAAATCGCGAGGAAGGCCCAGCGCACTCGTGAGACGCTTTGGGTTCCAACGAGGTTTGACGTCGTCGTGGTCATAGTGATTCCTCCCGGCCCTAGTATTCTTCGTTTTTATAACGGGCAGTGTGGCCCGATTTCACAATACTGTCACCGGAACGTTTGTCGCGGCACCGACTCGTGATTCTTATTGAAATCCGACCTTCATTATTCCTGTGTGCACTGCGGCATCGGTCCTTTCGGAATCGGAAATATCTCCAAAAGTGACCCGTAAGGTCACGGCCGAAGTGGAGCCTCGAGCAAATTCCGTGTACCGGTAAATGGAGGGCGCAGTGGCGCTCACTGCGCCAATCAATCAAGCTCACCCAGCAAGCTTGAAGCGCTCAGCTTTCGGTTCAAAGCGTGCGCGAAAAATTTCCGCATCCAGCGGATCCTCAAAACAGTAACGCACGAACGCCGCATAATCGTCCTCGACATACATGTCGAACTTGCCGGCATAGCGAAGGAGAAAGTTCAAAATCTCACTGTCATCGGCGAGCTGCCGGCGGGGAAGCACGACCTGATAGGGACATTCCCTATCGAGCTGGCGCAGCCATGCCGTTCGTTTGTCCGCATCCATTGAAGTCATCCTGATCGAACCGATAATTGTTCCCTATTTGTTCTCATAAGTCAAGAGCTAATCCAAGAGCCAGTCCAGGAGCCAACCTCAGTCCACATCTAACGGTTCGCTCCCCGTCGGCTTGCCGGACGCATCGAGGGTGATTTTCTCGACCCGCGCCTCCGCCTGGCGCAGCAAATCCTCGCAGCGGCGCTTGAGCGCCTCGCCACGCTCGTAAATGGCAACCGATTCCTCGAGCGGCACCTTGCCCTCTTCGAGCCGCTTCACGATCAATTCGAGTTCCTCGATCGCCCGCTCGAAGGGCATTTGTCCGATATCGCTGTTGTCTTTCTGCGCCATTATGCACTATGGCCTAAAGCGAAATGATTTTTAGGTTGATTCGTTGTTTCGCTTTAACTTGTTGTTTGAGCACGATCTTTTCCGAAAACCGGTATCCACTTTTCGGGATCATGCTCTAGCGATCGTAGACCGGATTGCAGCAAGCGCAATCGGGTCGTGCTGGTTTTCGGTTACGCATGCATGAGGGTGGCGACATGAGCGGCAACCGAGTTGCCGAGCGCCTGCAAGTCATAGCCGCCTTCGAGCAAGGAGATGACACGGCCGCCGGCGCAACTGTCGGCCAGATCCATGATCTTTTGCGTGGCCCAGATGAAATCGGCCTCGGCGAGGTTGATGTTGGCGAGGGGGTCGCGCATATGCGCGTCAAAGCCGGCCGAGATGATCACAAGCTCAGGCCTAAATTCCCCAAGTCGCGGCAGAATCCTGGTCTCGAACGCGGCGCGGAACGCTGCGCCGCCGTCTCCCGGACGCAACGGCGCGTTGACGATCGTATTGTGTTCGCCGGTCTCGCCCACGGCGCCGGTTCCTGGAAACAACGGCATTTGATGGGTCGAGCAATACATGACGGTTTTATCCGACCAGAAGATCTCCTGCGAACCATTGCCGTGATGCACGTCGAAATCCACGATGGCCGCGCTGGCGACGCCATAGCGTTGTTGCGAATAGCGCGCGGCAATCGCGGCATTGTCGAACAGGCAAAAGCCCATCGGACGCGCAGTTTCGGCGTGGTGGCCGGGCGGTCGTGCCGCGACGAAGGCATTGGCGGCTTTTTTGGTCAACACCTCGTCGACCGCATGAATCGCTCCACCTGCCGCCCGCAAAGCAGCCTCGAAGGTGCCGGGAGACATGGCCGTGTCGGCATCGAGATGGATAAGGCCCTCGCGCGGTGCCGCTTCGCGAACGGCAATGATGTACTCCATCGGATGGCACAGCGCGATCGTTTCCAGCGACGCGAGCGGCGCCTGGCTGCGCGCCAGCGTCTGAAATTTCTCGGCCTCAAGCGCCCGTTCGATCGCGCGCAGCCGATCAGGCCGCTCCGGATGGCCCAGAGGCGTGAGATGTTCGAGAAAAGCAGGATGGCTGATCAGAAGCGTGGACATCTTGCCAATTTAAGGTGGGGAAGCTCGCAGCGAAAGCCGCAGGATTTATCAAGAGCCATTGTTGGGTGTGAACGCTATGTCACCGGGAGCGCCGCATCAGCATCGATTACGCCGGCCGCACCTTCCACCACCGTGCGTTCGAGGCCGCTAGCGGTGACCGCGACGTGCTCCGCAAAGAACCGGGCCGTGGCGAGCGCCGCTGCGGCATCTTCGCCCAATCGCTTCATGGACAGCGCCTGTTTTGCCAATAGACACCCTCCACTGGCCAGGCCAAACAGCCGCAAATAGGGGGTAGCGCCGGCAAGCACCGCTTCCGGTTGCTTGCCGAGTTGACCGATCAGCCAATCCGTGGTGCGCGCCAAACTGTCGACGGCGTCTCCGAGCCGGACGGCGGCCCAGCCAAAGCCCGGATCGTTGTCGGCATCGAGTGCGCTGATCACCGCGCGCATATCGTCCAGATGTGACCTCACTGCTGCGCCATCCCCGAGCGGTAACTTACGGGTAACGAGGTCGATGGCCTGAATACCGTTGGTCCCCTCGTAAATGGCGGCAATCCGTGCATCTCGGAACAGTTGCGCGGCCCCGGTCTCCTCGATGTAGCCCATGCCGCCATGGACCTGGATTCCAAGCGAGGCCACATCATTGGCGATGTCGGTTGAGAACGCTTTGGCCACCGGCGTGAGCAGCGAAGCTTGGGCGTGCGCCGCGCTGCGCTTTGCCTCGTCGCTTTCGCGCTCGCTGCGATCGATAGCCAGCGCCGTCGCGTAGCATACCGTGCGGGCCGCTTGAGTTAGCGCGCGCATGGTGAGCAGCATGCGCCTCACATCGGGATGCGCAATGATGGGAGCCGATTGCGCCGGGTCCATTGCCGCCGTGCGGCCCTGGCGGCGCTCGCGCGCATAAGAAAGTGCCTTTTGGGTCGCGCATTCGGCAATGCCGACGCCTTGCAAACCAACGGCAAGTCGCGCGCGATTCATCATCGTGAACATGCAGCTCATCCCGGCGTTCTCTTCACCGATGAGAAATCCGGTGGCGCCGCCGGCGTCGCCGAATATCATCGTGCAAGTCGGCGAACCATGAATTCCAAGCTTGTGTTCAACCGAGTGCGCGCGCACGTCGTTGCGCGCGCCGAGCGAACCGTCGGGTTGCAGCAAGAATTTAGGAACGAGAAACAGGGAAATCCCGCGCGTGCCCGGCGGGGCATCGGGCAGCCGTGCCAGCACGAAATGGATGATGTTCTCGGTGAAATCGTGCTCACCGAAAGTGATGAAGATCTTTTGCCCTTTGATGCGATAAGAACCGTCTCCGGCGCGTTCGGCGCGGGTGCGCAGCCCACCCACGTCCGAGCCGGCTTGCGGCTCGGTGAGCTGCATCGTGCCCATCCATTCGCCGCTCACGAGTTTGTTCAAGTAGGCGCGCTTGAGTGTCGTGCTGCCATGAGCGTTAAGCGCATCGATGGCGGCCATCGTGAGCATGGGACCGTTGGCAAAAGCCACTGAAGCCGCGTGCCACATTTCAGTGCAGGCAGCATTGACGATTTGCGGCAGTCCCTGGCCGCCCCATTCGGATGGCGCCGTGACGGCGTTCCAGCCGGCCAGACGCCAAGCGCGGTAAGCTTCTTTCCAGCCGGGCGCCGTCGTCACGTTGCCGTCGTCAAAGCGCGTACCGTAAGTGTCGCCGATCCGGTTCAGCGGCGCGATGACTTCGGACGCAAAGCGGCCGGCTTCCGAAACAATCGCATCGATATCGCCGATGCCGAGCTCACCGAACAAGCCTTGCTCGATCGCGGGCGCGAGTGTCGCGGCGTGTTTGAGCGCCGAGGCGATGTCGGCAAGCGGAGCGCGGTAGCTCACCTTCGGTCTCCAACAGACACGCTGGCTGGCGGCGCGATCTCGGCTGGAACGAAGAAATCCGGCGCCAATTGCTGCGCCGGATCGACCCGATAGCGATCAAAATCCCGAATGCCGTTTTCAGCCAAAAAATTATCGTCAATGAGGAATTGGCCGGTGAATTCGCGCGCCGGTTTTGAAAAAATTAGGTAAGCCGCATCGGCTATGATTTCAGGTTTGCGGGCGCGCTGCATCATGGCGCTGCCACCGAGCAGGTTTTGCACCGCCGCCGTGGCGATGACGGTGCGCGGCCACAGCGCATTGACCGCGATGCCCTTCGGCCGAAGCTCACCGGCCAGTCCGAGCACAACCAAACTCATGCCGAATTTGGCCATTGAATAGGCGGTGTGCGGCGCAAACCATTTTTCCTTCATGTCGAGCGGAGGCGAGATCATAAGGATATGGGGATTGGCCGCTTTCTCCAAGTAAGCGATGGAGCATTTTGAGACCAGGAAAGTGCCCCGTGCGTTGATCTGATGCATCAGGTCGAAGCGCTTCATTTCGGTATCGACAACAGGTGTAAGCGCAATGGCGCTCGCATTGTTGACGACGATATCGATGCCGCCGAACCGCGCAGCGGTTCGTGCGAGTGCGTCGGCGACCATTGCTTCGTCGCGCACGTCGACGACCAGGGGCAAAGCCTTACCGCCGGCGCGTTCGATCTCGTCGGCCGCGGTATAGATCGTGCCGGCGAGCTTCGGATGCGGCCTTTCGGTTTTTGCGGCGATCGCAATATTGGCGCCGTCACGCGCGGCGCGGAGCGCGATCGCAACTCCGATCCCGCGCGATGCGCCGGTGATGAACAATGTTTTTCCCGCTAGCGACATATCGATCTCGCTTTGTCTCACTTCTTGCGTGTGAGAAAGGCGGCGAACGCGGCGCGCGCCTCATCGGACTGTAGACGCTCCTTGAAGTACATGGCCTCGGTATCAACTCGCCGCAGGACGTCGTCAAGATTGCCGCGCAAGAGTTTGCGCGCGAGCGCCACCGCACCCGCCGGCAGCGCGGCAATTTCGCGCGCCGCCTGCAGGACGGCCTCGTCTAAAGCCGCCGAAATCGACCACTGCATTGATCAGTCCGGCGGCCTTGGCTTCCTCCGCCGAAATCGAGCGGCCCATCACCAGCAGCGCGAAAGCGCGCGCGTGCCCCATGCGCATCGGCCCAAGCAGGCTCGAAGCCGCTTCTGGAATAAGCCCGAGCTTGGTGAAGGGTGTCGCGAACGTCGCGCCGCTCGCTGCGACGACATAGTCGCAGTGCAGCAGCATGGTCGTGCCTATGCCGATGGCGAGGCCGTCGACGGCCGCCAGCAGCGGTTTCGGATTTCGCGCCAGTGCGTGGAGAAAATCGACGGTGACAGGTTTGAGCCCGCCTTCGGCGCGCCTCTGAAAGTCGGAAATGTCACTGCCGGCGCAGAAGGCGCCCGGGCAGCCTGCAAGTACGACACAGCGGATCGTATCGTTCGCCTCGGCTTCGCGCAGCGCACGCGTTATCTCCGCATACATGGTCTGTGTCAGGGCGTTTTTCTTTTCCGGACGGTTCATCCGGATAATGCGGACGCCGTCCTCCTCCGTTACCACGATCTCGGCGGTCATTTCTTCCTCAAGCGGCGAAGCTTCGACGGCAGGCCGCGAACATCGGGCTTCGCGGCGATTGATTATAATTGGCCGCGCGAGCCTGCGGCAGTCCGCAGATGGGGATGGCGAGATCGAGCCCGCCCGCGTAATCATTGATCGCAGACGAGTCGGCGACTATGTTCCGCCGGCTCGAACGGCCGCTCCGTCGGCCGCGGTTGCCCGCCTGTGGTGGGGCGTAGCCAAGTGGTAAGGCAGCGGATTTTGATTCCGCCATTCGGAGGTTCGAATCCTCCCGCCCCAGCCATCTGATCTCGCTACGCTTTCTCCATTTTCCCGTTCGCAATTTTCAGCGCAGTCGGGAGCTTAGTCGGGAGATTTTCGTCCTCCTTTTGATCTCCGCGCGCCTGGTATCGATTCAGTTTCTCAATCGCGTTGATCGCGACCTCTGCATCTCGTGGCAGATAATGCGCGGTCAGAATTGCACGCACATCGCCCGGCTTGTGGCCGGTGATCGAGTAGATCTCGACCTCGTTGCATCCAGCACGCGCCAACGTCACCACGGCGGTGCCGCGCAGATCATGAAACGTCAATCCACGAATTCCCGCCCGCATGGTCGCCTTGCCCCATGCGCCTTGGAAGCCGCTTTCACTCCACGGTTTGCCGTCGCTATTGGTCAGCATGATTGGGCTTCGCCGTAGTGCCGCATCGAGCGCATCTTTCAGTGCATCAGCAACCGGGATCGTGACATAAGCGCCGGTCTTTTTCTGGCGGAGCTTGATGTTCGTGCCGTCATAGGCGCTCCAAGGAAGGCGCAATAGATCGCCTTGCCGTTGTCCGGTATTGATCGCGAGCAGCATCGCCAGACGAAGATAGGGTGGCGCAGTGCGAAGGAACCGCGCCACGTCCTCGTCGGCCCAAATCTTGTCGACACGGGTGCCCTGATAAAGCTTGCCGCCATTGGCGCATGGATTTGTCGCAATCAGTCTGCGCTTGAGTGCCCAAGAAAGAATGCGTGCCAGGGTGCCATAGGCATAGTCGGCTTGTCGAAGTGATGTTTGCGCCAGCCGGTCGCGCCATTCGAGAAACACCGATGTCGCCCTCGGGTCGTCCAGTGCTTTGATCGGGAAATCACCGAAAGCGCGCTCGATGCGTTTTATCTGCTTGATGTAGTCACGGCGGGTGCGTGATGAGATGCCGAATTGAAATTCGGCGCTTTCCTGAAAACGAAACAGCAGTGCCAACAAAGCGCCGCTCGGTGGCGTGACCTTTTTGGCGACAGCTTCGTTGTAGCTGGCATGGAATTCCAGCGACCCCGGCTCACCGCGTAATGGCGGTCCGCCCTTCCAAGCCCAATAGTAGGTCTTGAAGCTGCCGTCAGCGAGTCTCTTGCGCTTACTGTTAACGCCCTTGAGCCGGACTCTCACGATGATGTTCCTCCAGCCACTTGTCTAAATCGCCGCCGACATCGTCTGACTTGCCGCTGAACACCTTGATACGGGCGGCTTTGATGTCGACCTCGATCGCTGTCGGATTGAGGCCAGCGGCGCGCGCCGCTTTGACGAGCCGCTGCACGTCGCGATCCTTGAACGCATGAACCCTGTTACTCACGGAAACGCCCTTTTTCATCGATTACGGAATTTTCAAAGGCATTACTGGCCCTCGGCCCAGAAGTCAACTTTTCCTCAGCGAAATCAATAGGATACCGGGCTTAAAGCCCTATATCCGGTTAAGACTTTCTGCATTTCGATTGCCAATACAAGGACTTCGAGCCGGGGAGGAATTGTGACAAAACCGGGAACGTTCGCCCGCTTGGGAGCGCGCCAGAGCGTGCGCCCGGACCCCGTGGCGCAGCGAATCGGCGTGCCGGCAGGTAGACCACAAGCTTGGCAAGGTTAGGGGTCGTGGAACAGGGAAGCGCACGCCACCACGCCATTCCGGGCTTTCAGCTAACCGCGCCGCTGTGCTCAATGCTGAGAGCCGGCGTCTAATAATCGTTTGGTTGGAGGTTCGAGTCCTCCCAGCCCCACCACGCAGTCTCGTGCAAACAGAGATTTCCCGGCTCGTTGCGAATAGCCCCGAACTGGCGGGGATTCGTGTGCGCATTTTGTCTCTGCAAGCTGTCGATTGGATTTCACGTGCCGTTTTGGCGCCTTTGTCTCTGCCCCGCAAAATCGCGTTTCCCGACAGCGGAGACCGGTCATAGACGCGTTGCCAACTCGACGAGCGTGTCGAGCACCGTCTGCAGATTAAAGGTCGAGCGGCTGATAACTTTGAGAACGTCGGAGGTCACGGTTTGCTGCTGCAATGACTCGCGCAATTCATTGAGCAGCCGCGTGTTCTCGATGGCGATGACGGCTTGGGCGGCGAAGTTTTGCACCAATGCAATCTGCTTGTCAGTGAATGGCCGGACCGTGGTCCGTGCTAGTGCAATCACGCCAATCGGAATTCCTTCCCTTAGGAGAGGCACGCCGAGCATGGTGCGGTACCCGGTCAATTGCGAAAGTGCATATTCGGGATCGCCCTGAATGTCGTGAATATGGACGATTTTGCCTTCAAGCAGCGTTCGCGCTACGCACGATCCTCGTCCAGGCTCTAACGAAAGATTCTGCAAATATTCCTTGTTCTCTGGCGTTGCTTGGTACGCAGCGGCCAATCTGTACATCGTCCCATTGGGCCGCCAGATGTTCGCGATATGCGCCTCGCATAAGCGCGCAGCGGACTCGACCAACGTGTCAAGCACGGGCTGCAGATCGAAGGTCGAGCGGCTGATGACCTTGAGCACGTCGGTAGTCGCGGTTTGCTGCTGGAGCGATTCGCGCAATTCGTTGAGCAGCCGTGTATTCTCGATGGCGATGACGGCCTGGGCAGCGAAGTTGGTGACGAGATCAATCTGCTTGTCGGTGAATGGACGAACCTCCTGGCGGTAGATAGAGATGCAGCCGATCAGGTTGTCGTCCTTGAGCATGGGAACGGTCAGTACGGTCCGAAAACCGCCTAATTCGACAGCCGCGACGACGATCGGATTGCGATCGACGTAGCCCTCCTGCAGTGTTATGTCGAGGTCATGAACCGTCCGCTTTGTTGCGACGGTCTGTGCAAGACCCGTCCCCGGTGGGGGATGAAAGACCGGTTCACGCCTGCGAAACTCGGCAAAGGCGGCCGGCGCATTGTGTAGTGCGCCGACGCGAAATCTGTCTCCGTCGTAGAGATAAAGCGCGCCAAACTTGGCCTCGCAGATGCGCGCTGCGTTCGCCAGCATGGCCTGGAATACGGGCTCCAACTCGCCGGGCGACGAGCTGATGACGCGCAGCACCTCCGCCGTTGCTTTCTGCTGCTCTAGCGCCTCGTCCCGCTCGCGTTTAAACAGTCCAACCTTCTTGCTCAGGTCGGCAGCAGACGATCCACGACGGCGAGCGGCCTTTCGCGCATTGCTGCGCCTTCGCGCTGCCGTCTTACGGCGTCGCGCTTTGACTGTTTCGCCGCCTGCTCTGGAGCGCCGCCTCATTGCCTTCCCCAAGGCTCAGGACAAGGCACAGTAGATGGTCAAACTAGCACACTGGAAGCGGTCGGGCGCGGCTTTAGGCACAGGTCATTGAGCGGCTGCCCAATGTCCGCCTTGGGTCTTGTGTCACGAGTAACGCCGGTCCACACGGCGAAACGCAACTGTACGAGAGATGGAGGAGGACCCTTCGAGTTCGGCAATCAGGTGTTGATCTCAAACCACCGCAAGCTGCTGTCGTCAAAAGCGACGGTGGTGAACGTTGCGGAAACGTCGGGACATGATCCTGGCAGGTATGGTCGAGAGAGGCGAGCGCAAGCGAACCGCTGCAGAAGCGTCGAAATCGGATTAGGTGATGTCAGAACCGGGGGCTGACCCGTCCTCCGGGATCAGCTCGGGGGATGCCTGAGACGGCCCGAGCGGCATCCGGCGTGTAGGCGGCGCGAAGCTCGACCAGGCTCTTGTACGGAACGTGAGAACCTATGCGGCGATGCCAAGGGAAAGGCACAAGCGGCACCAACCGCGAGGCCGAAAGTACCGATGCGCCGCAGTTTAGGGGCGGACTGCTTCGTAGTAGCGATGAAGCGGGTGTAATGCCCGTGGAGCGAAGGGAGCAGGCCATCGCCATTCGGATCGGGTCAACCGGCAACGGGAGGAACCCGATAATCAATGGAAGGCGGCAGCCTTCGTGCGGTGGCACGAGCCGTATGAATCGAGAGGTTCACGTACGGATCTATGAGGGGCTCGGGGCGAAATTCCCCGGGCCTACTCGGCAATAGCTGCCGCGACGGCTCCCGACGGTCGTGTCCGCTTTACCCCCGAAAGCGGACGCCGATCCGCGAGCGGAAGGGGATAATTGAGACCATCCTGGTCGTTCCCACAAAGGAGGAGAGCGACCATGCAACTCGGCGAAAACCCAATACCCGTTCCGTCTAAGCGTGTCCCCTGGAACAAGGGCAAGCTGGCCGGAGCCAAGCCGCCGCTGCGGCCAAAGCATGTCTGGTCGATCCGCACCAAGCTTCAAATGGCGGACCGCAAGCGCGACCTGGCGCTATTCAATCTCGCCATCGACAGCAAGCTGCGCGGTTGCGATATCGTCGCTCTCAAAGTCGAGGACATTGCCCCGCACGGCTACGCCATTGAGCGTGCAACGGTGCGTCAGAAGAAGACAAGTCGGCCAGTACGGTTCGAGATCACCGAACAAACCCGGCAAGCGGTCGATGATTACCTCAGCGTGGCGAACCGCAAGCGAGGAGATTTCCTTTTTGCCGCGCAGCGCCAGTCAGGTCGGGCCCTCTCGATCCGACAATATGCGCGTCTCGTCGGCGACTGGATAAACGACATCGGGTTCGACCAGTGCCTGTTCGGTACACATTCGCTGCGTCGGACCAAGCCCCAGGACGTCCGATCACCTGTCGACATCTGCTTCGGCACCAGGCCGAGCCAAGCGGCAAAGTCACGTCCTTTGGCAAAGGCGGCGCCATTGGCAATGGCCGCAACCATCGCACTGGCGATGAGCGGGCCAATGCCCGGAACTGTCATCAGCTGTCGGCAACTCTCACTCCCAAGTGCCAGCACTTCGATCTCTTCGGTGACATGCTCGATGCGCTCATCGAGATGCCGCCAGTCGCAGCTAAGGTCCTCGATGATTCTGATCATACGTGGCGACAAGACGTCGACGCGTTTGGCCAGAATCTCTGGGAGCTGCTGACGCAAAAAGCGAAGCCCTTGGCGGATCGCAATGCCGCGCTCCAACAAGAAGCCACGGATCTGATTAATCACAGCCGTCCGCTGGCCGACCAAACGAGATCGTACCCGGTGTAGTGCTTGCAGGTCCAACTGATCGTCAGTCTTTACCGGAACGCAGCGCGTTGATGGTCGCTGCACAGCTTCTGCGATCGCATAAGCGTCCCGGAAGTCGTTCTTGTGAGCCTGGCGGAACGGCCTGGCATAAGCCGGCGGCACCTGTCTCACGTCATGGCCGAGCGCGATCAACTCGCGTGCCACATAGTGCGTCGCCATGCCAGCCTCGATACCGATCAGGCACCGCGGCACATTCGCCAGCCTGCTCACAATCCGGCTGCGACTAAGCTTCTCACGCAAAACAATCGTCCCCTGATCATCCAGGCCAATCAAATGCAGTGTGTTCTTGCCCGTATCGATGCCAATAGTGCTGGCGACTACAGTGTCTGTCTTCTGCGACATGGCGGCATGCTCCTCGTGATTCGAAGCCCCTATCGAAAGCCGTTAGGGCCAGGAGCACGGCCGGTCCATCCCATTCTCGGACATCGGCCCGTATCTCTTATGGCAGTGGGAGAATCATGAAGTTGTCTCTTTGACCTTGATCTAGCTATCAGCGTATTTGTACTTTTGGCCGTCGTAACCCATGTGATTCAATGGTCACCGGTTAGTTAATCGGGACCACTCCCTTCAATGCAATTGGATGCAACGAGACATGAATGAGCATGAAGAAATCGCAAAGGCGCTAAAGGCGCGCCTTTCAGAACTGCGGACGCACCTTGCGAAGGTCGGCCAGGAATTACAAAAACTGCTCCCTGCTGATTCAGAGGACCAAGCCATTGAACTTGAAAATCAAGAAGCACTCGAAGTTATAGAAAAGACCGAGACTACGGAAATCCATCAGATTGAAGCTGCCCTAAAGCGAATATCCGAGGGCACATATGGCACTTGCGCCAAATGCGGAGGACCTATCGACCCGAGACGCCTGAAGGCGCTGCCCACAGCAGCCATGTGCGTTTCTTGTTCGGCCTGATCTGTGAGCATTGTGGTGCAGTCGGCGACCACACATCGGCCCTTCTGGCCCGCGCGGATGCTTCGCCCGCGCGGACGAGTCGATCGAATAGTACCGCTCTTTATGTTGCGGTGCATGAGTCCGCTTGTGGCCCGTCGCCGACATAATGTGATGTCCTCGAGATAGTGAGATCGAGCGCCCTGCGGCTCGACACCAAAAATTCTGATTCAGCAGTTCAGCCCGGCCTCGATTTGCCGATATGGTCTTTTGGCGTAAGTTGCGTTGAGAGGCTTCAAGAATGGATTTGTCCAATTATCCGTTACCGCTGATCTTCATCGCCAGTCTTCTCGCCATCTTCGTTGCTACCGAGATAGGCCGTCGGGCAGGCCTTCTTGGCGCTCGGCGGAAGCAGGAGAATATTTCAACAATAGAAGGCGCAATCCTAGGGCTTCTGGCTCTGCTTATCGCTTTCACTTTCTCGATGGCTCTGTCGCTCTACGAGGTGCGACGGGACGCTTTGTTAATCGAAGCAAACGCCATCGGCACTACCGCGCTTCGCGCACGATTGCTGCCGACGCCGTACAACACCGAGTGTCTCAAGTTGTTGCGGGAATACATCAAGATTCGGCTGGATATCGCAGGCGGCAATGCATCTCCGCCGGAGATGACTGCGGCTGTTGCTCGGTCGAACGCAATCCAAGAGGCGTTGTGGCAGCAAGTCAAGGCGGTCGCTACGAAGGATAACGCCATAGTGCCGACGGGACTATTCATCCAGTCTCTGAATGAGATGATCGACGATCAAGAGAAGCGTCTGATTGCGATGGCCAACCGAGTGCCGAACATCATCCTGATGGCGCTGTATGGCGTCGCCATCTTTGCCGGTGCCATCTCGGGCTATGGATCCGGCCTGGAGGTGCAGCGTGCGCGGCTGCCGATTTATGCGATGGCGTTCCTGGTCGCCGCCATAATCCTTCTGATCCAGGATCTCGATAGGCCGAGTGCCGGCTTCATCAAACTCAGCCAGCAGCCAATGCTCGATACAGCCACTAGCATTTCAGGCTTCCCGGATTAGTCTCACGCCGTGGCGCGTTCGCTAACAACTTTAGAAGCAGCGGCAATAAGCCCCCAACAGTCGTTGCGAGGGCTCGCTACGCCGCAGCGATATGTCCGGTATTGGCCCAAAGCGGACATCACGATCGTGCTGATCAATGTCCGCTATCGGGGGTAAAGCAGACATGGATCAACGCGGTCTTGATGTCGCTTATTGACCCCAAGCGTACATTCGTCAAACTCACGCACCTAGCATTGTCACAATAGTCGGATAGGTCGATAGGTCTTCGGGTCAAGTCACCCCGAGATCCGATAGGGAGGAGATCATGCCTACCTTTCTTTGTTTTTTGAATTGGACTGATCAAGGCGCCAAAACCGCAAAAGACGCCGTGAAACGTCAGCAGGCCAGTAAGGCAATGGCGGAAAAATTAGGAGGGCGGTTGCTCAGCGCCTATGTGACAACGGGCCAGTATGACGTTGTCGCCACCCTCGAAATGCCGAACGGCGAGGCGATGATGAAGTTCGTTGCGGCAATTTCGGCTTCGGGGAATGCCAGGACAACGACTGTACGTGGCTATTCTCCGGAGGAGTTTTCCAAGCTCGCGGCCGAGGCACCCTCGATGTAGGGCGTGAATAGTGGCGATGTCCGCTTCTGGCACAAAGCGGACATCCCGCTCTCGTCCGCCGATGTCCGCTATTGGGAGGATACTGTTGCAAAAGTCTCTAAATGTTGGGCGGTGATTTTTTCGGCTAAAAGCCAAACGAGCGAGAACTACTAATAAAGACAACTCGAGGTCGATTACCGAAGTCACTGATGAGTTATGAGCCGGCCGAATTCAGTGGGCGTCATCGGCATTGGCAGGCCGCCGAGATCCGTGAGCCGCTTCTTGATCTTGGGATCGGCAAGTCCGGCATTAATCTCGCGATTGAGCTTTTCGATAAATTCGGAGGGCGTGTTCTTCGGCGCGCCGATACCGAACCATGCCGTTGCTTCGTAGCCAGGCACGAATTCACCCACTGTCGGGATGTCTGGCAGGACCTCCTGACGCATCGCGGTGGTCACCGCCAGCGCGCGCAGTTTTCCTGCTCTTATGAAATCGATCGAAGACGGTATCGGACTGATCGTGACCTGCACCTGTCCGGCGAGCAGATCAGGAAAGAAGCTGGCACGGTAATGCACCACGACCAGATCGACACCCGCCATCATCTTGAACAGTTCGCCGAAGACGTGGACCGAGCTGCCGAGACCCGGCGATGCATAATTGATCTTGCCGGGATTAGCCTTGGCATAAACGATAAACTCTGGGACTGTCTTGGCCGGGAATGACGGAGTCACGGACATCACGGCTGCAACGCGAAGGAAGGATGCTTGCGACGGGTTGGATGTCAGGGATGAAGTTGAAGTTGAGCGTGTCGTAAAGGGTTACATTGATTGCGTTTGTTTGAGTGACCCAGAGAAGCGTATAGCCATCAGGCATCGCGTGTACGACTGTGTCGGCGGCGATGTTGGTACCCGCACCCGGCCGATTCTCGATGATGAATTGCTGGCCAAGCCGCTCCGACAGCCATTGGCCAATCAGCCTCGCGGTAAGGTCTGAAGAAGTACCGGCGGGAAAGCCGACAATGATGCGCACCGGTCGTACCGGATAGATTTGCGCACTTGCGATCCGCGACAGGGCGGGTAGCGCACCCAAGCCTGCTGCCAGATGCAAGAATCGTCTGCGGGGAAGTTTCATCGTGATCCCCACACGCTTGGGTGCCTTCCGTAGTAAGGAAGGCCGGGGGAGCCAATAACAAGTTATTTTAGAATTGTTTGCCCGCCGGAGGCCTTGTCGCTGCCTTTGTTGCTCACGGAACGTCGGCAAGTCCCGCTGGCACTCTGCGATTAGCCTACACCAATCCCCCGATCGTGTTTAGTACAGCGATGTCGCTTATTAGCACGAAGCAGGCTTCTCAATGCTATCGATCAATGTCCGTTTTGAGAGGTAAAGCGGACCTCATGATTTGACTGCGCCGTGTCTGCTTGTGACCCATATCGACCTTTCGCCACCGTCAATTGACGCATTGCGAAAGGTTCATTCGATGACCTCTGCGGCGACGAGCAGCGATGTCGGGACCGTTAGGCCGAGTGCCTTAGCGGTCTTGAGGTTGATGACAATGTCAAATTTGGTCGGTTCCTGGATTGGGAGATCGGCCGGCTTGGCGCCCCTGAGGATGCGGTCGACGTACCCTGCCGCTCTGCGGAATTGTCCGGCGAAATCACTACCATAATTGATCAGGCCGCCTGATTCCGTATAAAAGCGATTGTCAGAGATCGCCGGGACGCCGTAGCGGACCGCCAGCGCAATGATCAGATCACGATTTGTCACATTGAATGAAGTCCGGCATCACGATGAGGCCGCCACCCGGATCGCGCGCCAGTGTGGCGATGACGCCTTCGATCTCATTCTTCGCGTAAACCGTAGCGGCACTCACCTGGACGGCAAAGGACGATGCAGCAGCTTGAATGGAAGGCATGAAGAATTCGAGCGGTGGCGCGGTTGTCGGGTTGAACAGAAGCGCCACGCGCACCGTGCTCGGCGCGATCTCCTTCAATATTGCTACCCATTTGCCGCCCATCGTGGACTCGTAAAGCGCGAACCCGGTAGCATTGCGGTCCGGATGCGCGAGGTTCGTGGTGAAGCCGCTGGTGATCGGATCGGATACGAGCGCGAACACGATTGGAATTGTCTGCGTCTCGCGGCAAAGAGCTCTGGTCTCAGGCGTGCCGCGCCGAGGATCGCGTCGGGTCGCAGATCGACCAGCTCCTTTGCGAACGTCCTGATCCTATCCGCATTACCGGCGCTCCAACGAAGTTCGATCCGGAGATTCCTGCCTTCCGCCCACCCCAGCTTCGCAAGCTCACCCCGGAATGTCGCAACGAGCGACTGCGCGGCCGGATCGCTCTCTGCATAGTCTATCAGCATGCCGAGCTGCCGCACCGCTCCGCCCTGCTGCGCCCGCGCCGCGAGCGGCCAAACGACAGCCGCGCCGCCGAGTACGGCTATGAATTGCCGTCTTGCGATGTTGATCGCCATCCGACCCGCCCCCAACGGCGGTCATGCCCGCTGCAATGTAGGGAATGCTATCACGCCCCAATCGGCAGGTCTGTGACCTGCTTCACGGTGGTCTGGGGAAACGTCTCGTACCGGTGAAAGGAGAGGTTTCCGCTACTCTATTTGTGCAGTGCATAAGTCCGGTTGGCACCGAGCAGCGCTTCGCCATCAAGCCCGAACGGCTCGCGGGCGATACGGCTTACGGTTCTGGAGCCAACCTCGACTGGCTGGTCAACGAGGCAAAGATAGCGCCGCACATCCCGGTGGTCGACAAATCGAGGCGAGAAGACGGAACGTTCAGTCGGGAAGACTTCACATTCGACAAAGAGCGTAACGTTTACATCTGTCCGGCCGGCAAGGTTCTCACCGCGACTGGCAAGGTGGCCACCGATGGGGAGACACTATATTACCGGGCCAGGACACGCGATTGCCGCAGCTGCCTCCTTAAGGCGCAGTGCTGTCCGAAGGCGCCGTGGCGCAGAATTCCGCGCAGCATCTACGAAGAGGCCCGTGACGTAGCCCGGGCGCTGGCCAAGACCGAAGCATTCGAACGCTCGCGCCACGATCGCAAACGCGTTGAGATGCTGTTCGCGCACCTCAAACGTATCTTTCGGCTCGGTCGTCTGCGCTTGCGTGGGCCGTGCGGTGCCCTGTTCGAGTTCACACTGGCGGCAATCGCGCAAAACCTCCGCAGGCTCGCAAAGCTCGTCGTCCGACCACCGCCGGTCACCGAGGCGTGCTTTGCATAAGGAGTGCAGAGTTCGGCGGCAGTGGTGTCAGCCCACTCCTTGCTAGGGAGTGGATGGCAAACGACTACTTAAAGAAGTTCGCGCCGGTCGCCACGCACCTGTCATCGCCGACTTCTGCAACAAAATCGGCCCAAAGCGGACGCGCGGGTCGGTGACATCCGCGGCAGCTTTCGGGGGTAAAGCGGACACCCCGCTTTGAGTGAGCCGCGGCAGCTTTTGACCTACAACAGACCTCAGCCCTCCAATTTTGCTGTGATGCACAATGCTGCGCGCTGGTAGGTTATAGTCCTCGTTCCAGGGGGACCTATGAATCGGCGCGAGTTCATCACGTTTCTCAGCGGCGCAGCTGTCGCTTGGCCGCTCGCTGCGCGCGCGCAACAGCCGGCAATGCCGGTAATTGGGTTCCTCAGCGGCCAGTCACCCCAAACGTACGCCTACCTTGTAGAGGCGTTTCGTCAAGGCATCGGTGAAATCGGCTACATTGAAAGCCACAACGTCGCGATCGAATACCGCTGGGCTGAGGGTCAATTCGATCGATTGCCGGCGTTGGCAGCAGATCTTGTCGGCCGTCGGGTGGCAGTGATCATCGCCACGGGCGGCGACGACGTAGCGCGCGCTACAAAAGCCGCAACCTCGACGATCCCGATCGTCTTCTCGATCGGCGGAGATCCGGTCAAACTTGGCCTCGTCGCCAGCCTCAACCGTCCCGGCGGGAATGTGACGGGCGTCAGCCAGTTCACCACCGGCATGGAAGCGAAGCGGTTGGGGCTGTTGCATGAGCTGATTCCGAACGCCACGACGGTTGCCATGCTCATTAATCCTACTAATCCGAATGCGGATACCCAGTTGCAGGACGCCCAGGACGCTGCGGCTCATGAGGGCATTCAACTCATTGTCTTGAGCTGCGCTTCCGAAAGCGATTTCGACCCGGCCTTCACAAGCCTCGTCCAACAACGGGCTGGCGCGCTCTTAGTCGGAGCTTCCGCATTGTTTAACAGCCGACGCGATCAACTCATCGCGCTCGCAAACCATCATAGAGTGCCTGCGATCTACGAATGGCGCGAGTTCGTCGCGGCAGGCGGCTTGGTGAGCTACGGAACCAGTATTACCTACGCCTATCGCCAAGCCGGCCTCTATGCCGGGCGGATTCTCAAGGGCGAGAACCCAGGCGACCTGCCGATCATGCGGCCGACCAAGTTTGAGTTTGTCATCAATCTCAAGACAGCCAAAGCGCTTGGACTCAACGTGCCGGCAACGCTACTTGCCACCGCTGACGAGGTGATCGAATGAAGGGCATTGCTGCAGTGCATGAGTCCGTTCTTGGCCCAAAGCGGACACTCAATCCGCGCTGACGGATGTCTGCTTTCGGGGGCAAAGCGGACATCGAAACCTCTGGATAACAAAACCTAATCACACTACCCGAATGAACGGCCGCTCGGCCTCCGGATCGACTTCCACTTCGGCGCCGTTCGGAATGGCAGCGGTGATATCGCAATCGAATCCCGAAATCATCGTGAAGTCGGCGAGCGCGGCGCCCTGGACCATAATCGGATTGGCACGATTCAAGACCAAGGCCGCTGGCATCACGCCCCGCGCCGTCATCTCATGCAGCATCCAGGCGGTGGCGACGCCGCCCTTGGCTGCGTCCAGCACTAGCACGCGTCCTTGGTAGCTTTGCCCGGCGAGTTTGTGCTCCGGCCGCGAGAAGAGGCCGCGGATGCGGTCGAGATCGTAGCGCGCCGAGAAGCCGTCGCTCGCAACCAGCGCCTTCGCCCGCACTTTGCGGCCCATTCCGGCGACCGCGTAAAAGATCTTTCCGCTCATGACCGCCCTCTCGCGACAAGCTTGCCGCCGGCGCAGGCCGCCGCGATGCATTGCTCCATCGACAAGAGCACCGGGCGATAGCCGTAGCCGCCGATAATGTTCACAAGCTTCGCCGAATTGGTGGCCAGCCGATGCCAGCCATTGGCTTCGGCCATTTCTCGCGCATAGCTTTGATAGAAGCACATGCCGGACAGCACCGTGCCGCCGGCCGCTTCGATGCGCGCGGTGAGGCCCAAGCGATCGCAATCCGGCTTGACCTGCGGGCTGGTCACCGCAAGCAGCGGGATTTCGGCGTTGCGTCCGTCGAGCAAGCTCGCCAGCTTCTGCATTTCCATGAGGCTGAGCTGCGGCGCCGAGAACACGACGAGGTCGACTGCACCAATATCCTTGGCGTAGCGCTCCTGAAACGCGCGGATATCGGTTTCACCGATCGCGTGCTTGGGCAATGCTGTTTCCGCTGCGACAACATCGACGAGCCGCATGGCCTCCGGCGTCACGCCAGCAAGGTGGAACAGCGCCACCGAGCCGAAACTCGCCAGCGCCGCGCCGAAATGTTTGAGTTCGTCGGGACCGGGCACGCGTTCGATGCCGACAAGTGCGGGAACTTGCGAATAATCGCCGGCCAAGCGCCCGATGATGCCGCCAAGCGCGCCCCATTCGTCGAGTCCGCGCGGCGTCCACGACAATTCGACCAAAAATGTCGCTTGCCGTCGCGCATCAAGATGATAGCCATACCGCGGCGCGCGCCCGGTGAGGCCGGCGCTCAAGGCCGAAGGACCGCCTTCGAAATTCGACCGCGCGCCGCAGACGCTGTTGCAATAGATCACCACACCGGTATCGCCATAAGCGACATGCTCGCCGCGCACCGGCGGCATGATGGTCTGATAATTGATGCAGGTGTCGGTCATCAGCACGCCGAGCGCCTCGAACGCCACGATAGCGCGGCGCTCGAGATCGACCATCCATGGCTGCTGCTTGAGCCTTTGCGCCTGGGCGAAATCGGTGCCGCGCGGATCAGTGGTGGTCGGCACGCGCACCTGGCGCTGCGCCTGCGGCAGGGCGGCCCAGCGCTCCAGCCATTCCACCCCCGTGCGGCCGAGCGACTCGGTATCGGCCATGATGTGCGCCTGCGTGATCGGCACGAAATCGGCTGCGCCGAGATAGCTACCGACCTTGATTTGATGCGCGATCGCCCATTGCCGCAGCGGGCCGATTTCGCCGCTGCGCATCGCTTGTTCTTCGTCGCTCAGCTTCATGGCGCGGCATTGCATGGACCGACCCCCGAGTGTGGTCATTCTCCGACGATGCCGGCCTCCTTGATCAGCGGCACCCATTTGTCGATCTCGCCGTTGACCAGTTGCCGCAACGCTTCCGGCGATCGCTGGTCAGGCGGCGGAAGATCGGCGCCGATCTCGGCGAAGCGTTTGTTGATCTCGGGATCGTCCATGGCTTTGGCAACTGTGCCATTGATGCGCACGACGACTGGCACGGGCGTCCGCTTCGGCATGAACAGCGCCGACCAAGCGAGCGTGTGCAGTTTCGGTAAGCCCACCTCGTCCGCCGACGGCACATTCGGAATCGCTGACGCACGCTGCGGGACGGTCACGACGATTGCGTTCTCGCTGTCGTTGAGGATGTGAGGCGTTGCGGTGACAACCTGATCGAACAACAGATCGATCTGCCCGCCGAGCAGATCGTTGGCGGCCTGCGACAGGCCGCGATAGGGAACGTGCACCACGCCGGCGCTGGTGAGATGGTTGAAAAGCAGCAGCGTCAAATGCGAAATCGAACCGATGCCGGCGCTGCCCATCGTGGTCTTGCCTCTGTTCGCTTTGGCATAGGCAATGACTTCGTCAAGGTTGTGCACCGGCAGCGTTTTGCGCGTCACCAGCACCATGGGCGTGGTGGCGACTAAAATCACGGGTTCGAAATCGGTGCGTGGGTCGTAAGGCAGCTTCGGATACATGCCGAGGCTTGCGGCATGGGTGCCGAGATTGCCCATCACCATCGTGTAGCCATCAGGATCGGCGCGCGCCACGCGCGTGGCACCAATCGTGCCGCCGGCGCCGGTGACATCTTCGACCACCACTTGCTGGCCCAGCATGGGGCTAATCGACTGCGCGATCAGCCGCGCCAGAATGTCGGTCGGCCCGCCCGCGGCAAACGGCACGATGATCGTGATCGGCCGCGTCGGATAGCGGTTTTCGGCCTGTGCGCTGCTGGCGCCGAACACAGCGGCGGCTACACCAGCCCCGATTAACAAACAACCAACGGCTGCAACGGGCCGGTAAAGCTTGCGAAAAGCGATCATTTTCCTCCCCGGTGAGGAAACGAAGTTTACTCTAGGGAGGCGTGTCGACGAGTCAATGCAATGAGGCGCGCTGCGCAACCACGTGGTGCTTAGTGTAACGGCCTTCGCTGCAAGCGGCTGGTACAGCTGCGTGGATTCGAACCACCGACCTTCTGAACGAGTTGCTCGAGCGAAACCGTTTAATGTCTGCTTTTGGCCCAAAGCTGACATCGTGATGGCGGCGAGGAATGTCCGCTTTCGGGGGTAAAGCGGACATCGAAATTTAAGAGCGTCACGTCCGCTTTTGATCCAAAGCAGACATTGAGGCTACGGCCCATAGCCGACAGCCTATAAGCAAAGTTGGTGCTCTTCGTAGACGCCACCATCGCCGCGCGTCGATAATTGGCGAGACTCACCTAAAAAGTTGGCCTCTATGCTCCACCGAGAACACGTTTGCATAGAGATTGGCAATCCACTGTTGGCCCTCTTGCGTGACTCGAAGGTAGCGCAAGGCATCTCCAATATAAGGTCGGACTGTCTTCCAGAAGAAATCTGGATAGTTAGCGCGCAGATCTGCGACGCTATTGTATTTCAGTTTATTGGTCATTCCCGTCTCGCGAAACTCGTTAAATAGAGCAGCCTGCTTTCGCAGGTAGTTGATGTCCGCGAGCTGCCCGATCAGATCCGCTGCACGTACCAGACCCGGAAAATCGTCAGTGGACTCGTGTTGCTCATCTTCGGGAACCGGGAAGCGCGTGTGTTCTATGTTGGCTTCGATCGCCGCGGTGTCCAGGTGGACGAGGGCTTTCGCGGAACGTTCGCGTACAAACAGTTTTGACCGAGCGACATGATGCGGCGTCATTGATGCGTCGGTGGCTCCCTCCGGGAGGGTCACCTTGTCACCGGCCAGGTTGGTGACGTAGGAGCCATCGCCATCACCTCGACAGATTCCACGCACGTACCCGATGTCATGACATAGCAGTGAGATGATGAAATGTAGCCAGTCGCGAGGGGTCACACCGCCCACGCTAATGTGCCGGCCGCGTAGAATGTCCTGCCCGACAAGCGTGACCATGATGGTGTGATTAACATCGTGGTATGCGGCGTCGCTGGTCGCGATATTTTCAAGAGCGAGCTGGGCGACAAAGCTGATGATCCCAGGATAGCCGGGCTCCATCGTCCCGTATGTTCGTTCGTACATCGTCCGAAGTTCGCGGATGAAGGCTTCTATAACTATCAATGTGGCGTTGAACATGTGAACCAACCTCGCTGCACGTATATAGGGAGCGCCGATGGCCCCAAGCTTATCACGTGGTGACCAGTAACGAGTTCGGCGAAGGGAGCAGAGGTTCTCGCTTAGGTCTGGCGCGCTTGGCGACCAAAGCTGCTCACGCGCGATGACGCGTGGCGAGCTGCGGCGAACATTGCGAAGCTGCCCAGGGGAACGGCGGGCGCCGGATCGCGGCGAATATCGCCAAACTGCCCGAGCTGCTTGCGCCGCACCGCCGTCATTGATTTCGATCAAATTGCGGCCAGGGCGGGGGTAGGCTAGAGTTATGCCGTCGGGGGCTCTCGGAGTCGGCCCCTATGCTATTTTCTTTGTTGGGTTACTTTTTCTGTATGATTACGATGCTCACCACGGTCGTGGTGTTGCTGACCGGCTTCTCCAACATCTCAACGTTTGGAAACGGGCGTCACTATCCCCTTCCTGTAATCGCTCGGACGGTTGCGGTGGAGACACAACGGAATTCACCGGTCGCGAAAGAAGCATCGTCAGCAAAGGATGCGTCTCCCCCGGTCGTTGCCACCGCAAAAGCGGACGCTAAAAAAATCAAGCATTACAAACCCAAAGTGCTTGCCCGTCAGCA
This sequence comes from uncultured Alphaproteobacteria bacterium, assembly GCA_963816295.1. Lineage (GTDB taxonomy): Bacteria > Pseudomonadota > Alphaproteobacteria > Rhizobiales > Xanthobacteraceae > BOG-931. Next base: position 67,801 of record CAWFJS010000014.1, read on the forward strand.
AAACAACTACGGCTACGGGAACGCGCTGGGTTATGCCGAAGAATCTGGGTACGCCCAAGAGGTCTCTTTTTCCGCTGACCCGGCGCTGGGGGTGACTCGCCGCTTCCCGCCGCCGTGGTCCGTCGCGACCCACGTGCGAGGCAGGCGGTGACACGCCGCAGCGATTTATGGCTTAATCGGACAGGGTGTTTGCAAACAGTTGTCGAGCGTAGTTCAGTTTCAGGGAGTGAGTGCAATGCGTAGCAAAATTCTCGTCGTACTAATTGCTGTTGCATTTGCTCGGACCTGCGCGCCCATCGATACGTGCCATGGCTCGTGGCGGCGGCGGCTGGGGCGGTAAGGGAGGGTCAGGCGTTGCCCATTTTCATGGTCGCTTCGACAATCACTTTCTGAGAAATCACTTCCTGAGAAATCACTTCCTGAGAAATCAGGCCGTGCTTGGCGGCTGGGGCTCGGGGTGAAGCTGGGGCTCGGGCTATGGTGACAACGGGTACGGCAACACTACGGTCGTAGCTTTCCCGCAAGCGACTCCCCAGGCGGCTAACGTGACAGGCTCGATTGCCACTGGGCCGTGTCATTGGAATGCGGATACATTCAACGTCCCGTCCGCAGCGGGCGGAACCCGACCAGTTCAGGTCGTAGGTTGCCGGTAGTTTTTGGGCTGCCGCTTCCCGCCGCCGTGGTTTGTCGAAGAATTGGACGCATGCTTTATCGTGACCGACGCTGCCGGTCAGAAATTGGCTTACGTTTATTTCGAGGATGAGCCGGGGCGGCGATCAGCGGCCCGGCTGCTCAGCAAAGATGAGGCGCGAAGGATCGCGACGAATATTGCGAAGTTGTTAGACAGTCACTTTCGGCTTGCACTTCCTGCACGTGGCGATGAAGCCCGGCTCTAGCCGGTTACTGCTATTTCACTTGCCACCGAAAAATCCTACAATACGACATGCAGTGGCGCGCGGGATTGCAACATGCCGCACCTACTTCATCAGAGAGGGCTTGACCATGGCGATTCACAAGAAGATACCACATCCCAAAATCCCAGGAGAAACAACGCACCTGGTGATGCCAGCGTTTTCCTATGCAACAAATACTGCGACCGCCGATGCTCTCGCACAAATAATTATCGACGCATGGGCATCGGAGGGTGATCCAAATGGGCTCCAAGCTAAGCTATTGGCCCGCGATCCCAGGACAGGCTTCCCGACGCAACCGGCGATCGACGAAGCCAAACGGGTAGTCAATGCAGCGGGTTTTCAGTTGACGCGTGCCGTCGTAATCTCGGAAGCAGAGCACGATAATGACTACATCATGCAATCGGACGATGAAATCGTCTTTGTGCTGCCGAACAAAAAGCGAGCAGTACAAACACCCGGCTCGGGCCTTCTCGATACGGCCAAATTGCTGATGGCGTGTACGCCGAACGGAATCTAGGCGGTTGCGACTCGGTCTGAGGTGAGGCGGTGTGTCTCTCGCTTGAAGCGGGTTCGGTCCGCATACCAAATCGCATCCTTTAAGAAACGATCGCGGGCGAGCACTCAAAAAATGGGAGGTTTCGAATGGCACGGCTGGTCATGGAGTGGGTCAACGTCACGGGCGATATTTCGATCATCGCTCGCGAGTCGGGAGAGGTTTGGTTTCATACCCCGAGCGGCACGAAAGAAGAGGTAGATCCATTCGCGACGCTGATGACGGGCGTGGGTGCGGTGGGCAGTACGGTCAGGCTGCTCGACGGCGCAATAAATCTCGGATTTGCCGGAATAGAAAAGCGCCTCGCGCGCCCGGACCCGACGCTCCCTGGCTATATCGTAGCCTTGGTCGGCGCCTATCACACGTCTGTCGACACGCCTCGAAATCTCCGGCGCGCCGCCAGCCGTTTCAAGGAGCTGGGGAGGCCCGAGGTCGCGGCCTACCTTGAAGAGCGTGCGCGCGAGGAGACCGGTCACGACCGGCTCGCACTCAAGGATCTGCGTGCGCTGAGTGTGCCCGCCGAGCGACTCGTCGCCAACTTCATTCCGGAGGGCATCAAGCCGCTTTGCAAGCGCTTCGATGACCTCTGCGTCCAGGACTATCCGATCGGCTGCATCGGCTATTCGTACTGCCTAGAGCGCATCGCCGCGCTCAAGCAGAAGGCCGATGTCGAGAAGGTGCAGGAGATGTGTCCGGATGGCGTCGATGCGACCCGCTTCCTCAGAAGTCACAGCTCCCTCGGAAGCGAGGCCACGCACGTCGAAGAAACGATCGAGTTCGTTGCGTCCCTTCCTGCGAATGACCGTATCAGGGTCGTTCAGGAGACGTATGAATCGGCATTGATCATGGCGGAGGGATATAATCACGAGCTCCTCAAATCCGAGGCGGAGATGCTCGAGGAGCTTCAGCAGGCGGTCGGAGAGGCGCTGCCGTATCGTCACGGTTCATGTCCTTCGCACGATGAAAAGCGCGGCGCTCGGCCCGCAGCATGAGCGGAATAGCGCGATAAGTCACCGCAGTTTGGCATGGCGTGAGGCACGAGAAACGGCGCGGTCCCGCGCGCGTCCCATAGGGTAGTAGCGGGGTTGCGATTTCAAAACGACGAGGCCCGCCTGACTCCTCGCGATCGACCGCCATGGTTGCATGGTAGGCACCCAGCGCTGGTGTGACCGCACCGTTCTACGCTGCGCTATGTGCCTCGACGCCGGCATCGTGCAGCTGAGATCGCCGATCACATCGTGCCGGTCGCCTTTGGGCATTGAGGCCCCCGGCGAGGGCAAAAAATTGAGGGATTTGATTTTATGTCGAAGAAAATGGGAACTCAGTGAACCAGAGCTTACATCCGCGGGCGTTCCGTGGAGCGAAGTGCCGGAGTTCACGTCATGAATTAACCGGAAGCTCCAATGCTCCGATTGCCCTTGATCACTCTTCAATGAGCGCAGACAAGATAGAGCACCTGAACTAGTGCAAAGCTAACTGAGCGTCACGTGCGGCCCTCAGGTCAGCCGTAGCAGCTCCTTCTTTAAACCAACGATAGATTGGCGCCATCAGATCTCGTGCCTCATCAACTCTTTCTTGCGCCCGCCACAGCGTTACGAGGTTGGTGGTTGCTCGCAATTCCAAGGACTTGGCGTTTCGACGGCGCGCCACATCGATAGCGCTTTTAAGATATGACTCAGCTTCGCTAACTTTTGCTGGGTCGAGCGCCAGAAGGAATCGCGCTCTTTCACGGTGCAATTCAGACTCCCATGATCGGCCCGTCGCGTCATTCATATCAGCCAATGTCTGCTCAACAATCGATAGTGCAGTTTCATTTTCGCCACTCTTAGCATGCACATCAGCTAACCAACTGTACATCATCGGAAGCATGAAGCCGACGCGCTTTTGGTGCGCTCCGTCGATTCCGCGTTGTATCTCAATCCGGGCCTCGCGAACTCGACCCAGTTCGCCGAGTGCGCGGCCTCGGGAAATAGTGGACAGAACTACGTATAGCGAGAACCGTTGTTCTCTTGATATTTCGAGGCTTCGTTCAGCACTCTCAAGGGCGAGGGCGGGATCCCCACGCAGGAGATGCACCACAGAAGTTATGTAATGGGCAAACGCTATGGAATAGGGTTGTGCGAGATTTCCAGCCAGGGCAAGAGCTTCCGAAACGCGCGCTAAGGATTGGTCTGGATAACCTAGAAACCATAGGTCCCAAGACAGCAGTAACAGCGAAGCCACTTGGGGTTCCACCATGTAAACGTCGTAGAGCGGCCGCCTGCTTGTACTATTCGACAGCGCGATTGTCTCCTCAAAGTGCTGCCTCGATGACTGAAACTCGCCGATAGTCAATAGTGTGCTTCCCATAATCCGATGAGCCATCATCAATAGAACGCTATCGGCTGATGCCCGTGACCTCGACATGAACTCATTAGCCATGGCCAATGCTGCATCATTCTTGCCACCCATCCAGGAATGTCCCCACAGCCCAAATAGTGCTTGGAAATACTCGGGCGGGTTGCCCAGCTTGAGGCATAAAGTAAGGGCCCGCGCAAACGCTTCGCGGGTTTCTGCGGCAGCATACCCTCGAACAGCGATGAGCGGGATACCCAGCGCCAGCTGAATCTCGATCTCTTCCTTAGTACGCTCGGACGTGTCTGGCAAAGCGCTCAAGAGCTGCAGGGCGTTTCGAAAATGACTAATGGCTTCCACGTTGGCGGAATTCGCGAGGGCACGTCGACCAGACTTACGCCACCAACGAATAGCCGATTGGTTATTTCCCCCTTCACTGTAGTGATGGGCGAGAATTTCGGGTTGATTTTCGACGAGTTCAGCAAAATGATCCTCTAAGACGGCGGCGATATCTGCGTGAATCTCCCGTCTCTTACCTCGAAGCAAAGAATCGTAGACTGCATCCCGTAACAATACATGTTTGAAGACGAAACGGTTGGAGGGCGAAATGTCTAGCCGATGGATAATGTCGGCTTCCTCAAGAAGCGAGAGCGCCGAGCGCAGATCGTTTTCGCCAGTTCTGGATGCAAGGGCCAAAAGATCGTAGGAGAACTCACGCCCAATCACCGCGGCAATCTGCGCCACGCTACGACCACCGCGCACAACGCGATCGAGCCGCTCCATCAATGCATCATGCAGCGTCTCCGGAACTTTGAGCGCCGTTAGTTGTGGTGTTCGCTCGAAATCATTCTCCCCCGGCCTACGTCGTGTTGGGACTCTGATGATGCCACTTGTGAGTTCTTCAATGAACAACGGTACGCCATCGGCCTTGTCAATAATTTGGTCGAGAATCTGTTGGGGCATACTCTCGTCTTTAAACAGATCTCTAATCATCCTCGTTACTTCGCTACGCGACAATCGAGTAAGCGAGTGCATGGTTACGTTCGCGCCAGAGAACCACGTGTGTCGGAACTCAGGCCTGTAGGACACAACAAGCAAGACACGGGCGTGATCAATACGGCTGATAGTCAGTTCAAGCAGCTCAAGCGTCGAGGGATCTATCCAGTGCACATCCTCGAAGATGCACAGCGTCGGTCGCTGCGCAGAAAAAGTTAAGAGCATCTCGAGAAGCTTACTTATCGTCCTATTCTTTATTTGCTGGGGCGAAAGCTTGGACAGTGCGTTACGATCTTCGGTCGAAATTGACAACAGATTGGCGATCAATAAGGCCGGATCTACCGGATCATCTGTCGAGCTGGGAAGGTAAGCCTCAAGTTTGGCAAATTTGTTCGCATCAGAATCGTTAGCTCCGAATTCAGCCGCCTGTTCAATTTGTTCAATGACCGGGAAAAACGCGCTCTGGCTGTGATAGGGCGAACACTGATAGCTCAACAAGAAGTGTGGTTCGTGCCGGATGTTCGACTTCAATTCATAGATGAGTTTTGATTTACCAACTCCCGGAGTACCCGAAAGTAGTATGACTTGTCCGTCACCCTCTTTGGCCTTCTGCCACCTATCGAGCAATAGGTTCAGCTCAGTTGACCGCCCGATGAATGGGGTGAGGGAACTTGCATGTGCTGCCTCGAAACGGGTCGCCTTATGCTTCGCGGAAAGGACACGATACACGCGAAAAGGTTTGGTTATGCCTTTGAGTTCCTGGAAACCAAGGTCTTGAAAATCGAAGGCCGCCGATGTGAGTCGTTTCGTTGACTCTGAAACAACTAGAGTGTTGGGCTCAGCGAGCGTTTGTAGACGCGCAGCAATGTTGGGCGTCTCGCCCACCGCCAGCATCGATAGTCCGGGACCTTCTCGTCCAATTTGGCCGACCACTACTCGGCCGGTGCTGATGCCCGCCCGCGAAGCGAGGCTAACCGGTCCTGGAATATTCGTCACTGCAGCAAGCGTCTCTAGGGCAGCGTGCAAAGCGCGGACGGCGTCATCCTCATGTGCGCGTGGCCAACCAAAAAATGCGATCACGCCATCGCCGGCATATTGGGCAACATGGCCTCCATAGCGCCTGATCGCTGCGCTGCAGACCTCCCGATACGCGTCAATGAGTATCTGAAGATCCTCGGGGTCCAACTTTTCGGAAAGCTGCGTAGACCCTACCAGGTCACAGAACAGCACGGTGATCTGGCGGAGTTCAGCTTCCCGATCTTGCGATGGAGACACCGCGGTTGTTGCGCCGCTCGACTGGTTCGCTGCCGTCAACGCTCCGATGGCCCTAAGCAATATCTTGCGGTGACCTAAAGAAACTCCAAGGTTTTTGAGGTCGTTCTCGGTCAAATCCGGAAGTACGGCTAATTCGATATTGTTTTCGTCGAACATTTGGGCGTACTGACCTAGACCGTACCTACCTAACCATTCGGCCAGATCTGTTGTTCGCGACATTGCCGTACTCTTAGATGCGTGACGCTGAGACCCAACAATATGCGGCCCCTTGGCGTAAACTCGGGCCCTCGCTGTTAGGCAAGATAGCACAGGAATGATACCTTTAGATTGACGGAAGCCGTCTTCGGACAGCTTCATCCGCGGCACTGCAGCTTTCCCCGAACCGCCGCGATATTCGCCTTTGCGTTCTGCCGCACCATATTGGACGCGCACTTATTGAAATCACTGACGACGCCCTATGCGGACCCTAGGAGCGTTCGCCCTTCGAAGTGCACCTATTGGGACCTCTTTGCATTCGCATCGCTGTATATTCGCGCGCGCGAGTTCGAGCGCCCGCCGAAGCGACCTCGGCGTGAACAAGCGCCGCGCGAGACGAGTTGTCCACGCGTGCGAATTGCGAGGCGAGCGCATCCAGACGGTCGAGTGCGTCCAGATCGCCGAGAAATTGCGCTGCCAGACGCTCTCTATCGACAGCCGCCTCGGCAAGGCCCGGGAGGCGCGCGTCTTGCGCGAAACGTGCCCATGCGCGGCCGCGCGATGCTGTCCACAATGCCAAAAGCAACAGAGTCGCCCATTTGCCCAACGATCGGGATTGTATTTGTCGACGCCTTCAAACTCTGGACGAGTTGCCCCGTGACCGCGACGATAAGATTTGGGTTTGTACGGACCACCTCCCGGCACAGATCAGCGTAGCGTTCCTCCCGGCCTTCGCTGGAATAACGGTCCACGATTAGGTTCCTTCGACATAGCCGAGCCGACGCAGCTCGTTGAAAAGCGCGGCCCAGCCCGGATTATTCCCCGTTTCGCTCATCTCGAACCAAGCTGCCGCGCGAGCGCTGGAATTGAACTTTGGTCTGTTGACATAGCAGGGCCTGGGGAAGTGGAGCCGGCATTTTCCAAGATCGCAGAGGACCAGGCTGATGGGGTTGTGCTTGGAACCGGATCGGCAATGTTCAATATGCGCGCGCAAATCGGCGCGGCAGCCATAGCGCACAAACTGCCAGCGGTGACCTACATTGCAGAGGAGGTGCCACACGGTCTGCTTTTATCCTACGGGCAGGACTTTCCCGACTATATTCGCCGGGCAGCAGTTTACGTCGACGAAGTACTCAAGGGTGCCAAGCCAGCTGACCTACCCGTCGAGCAACCGACGACTTTAAAAATGGTTGTTAATCTCAAGACAGCCAAAGCACTCGGCCTTACCATTCCTTCCTCACTGCTCACCACCGCCGACGAGGTGATCGAATGAGGCGGCGCGAGCTCATCATGCTTCTCGGCGGCGCGGCGGTGGCGTGGCCGCTCGCGACAAGGGCGCAGCAGCCGGTGATGCCCGTCGTCGGATTTCTTGACCCCCCATCACTGGAAAAATACGCGCCCTTTGTGGCCGCGTTCCGCAAGGGGCTCAACGAGGCCGGCTTCGTTGAGGGCCGCAACGTAGCAATCGATTTCCGTTGGGCGGAGGGTCAATACGAAAGGCTACCGGTGATGGCTGCCGATTTGGTGAGGCATCAGGTGGCGGTTATCGTTGCGACCGGCGTCACGGCGGCACTCGCGGCCAAGGCAGCGACTGCGACGATTCCGATTGTTTTCAACACTGGCGGCGACCCAGTCAAGTTTGGGCTTGTCGCCAGCCTCAACAGGCCAGAACGAAATGTAACTGGCGTTGCGTCCTTGGGCAAAATCCTTGTGGCGAAACAGTTTGAATTGCTGCATGAGCTAGTCCCTAAAGCTGATGCGGTCGCCTTTCTTGTAAACCCGAACAACGCGGTTGCAGCGGTTGACACGAGCGATGTGCAGGCGGCAGCTGGCGCTCTCGGAAAGAAGCTGATTGTCGTCAAAGCCGCCACCGAAGGCGACATTGACGGGGCGTTTACGGCCGCCGCGTGGAGCTGGCAGCACGCCACACCCTTCCTGCAATCTATTATTTGCGTGACTTCGCCGTGGCCGGTGGCTTGATGAGTTACGGAACCAGTCTTTCCGACGCGCTCCGTTTAGTCGGTGAATATACCGGCCGCATTCTCAAGGGCGAAAAGCCGGGTGACCTACCGGTCCAACAGTCGGTGAAAACCGAGTTTGTGATCAATCTCAAGACCGCGAAAGCGATTGGAATTGAGATTTCCGACGTCGATCCTGCTCCGTGCCGACGAATTGATCGAATAGGCGATGTCCGATAATGGCCCAAGGCGGACGTGCAAAAGCCGATGATCAATGTCCGCTTATCAGGGTGAAGCAGGCATGATGCCGACATCGTCGAATGTCTGGCTTTGACCCAAGGCGGGCATCGGCGATTGCTCTATCTTGCAGCTGCGAAAGGACATCTTCTATCCTTGCACCACAGCAAAGAGATTATGATTTGAACGGCTGTTCGGGAGGGTGAATGAGGCGGCGGGAATTCATCGCGTCGGGAAGTGCCGCTGTCGTCTTGTCAGTCCCGGCGTGGGCCGAGCAATCCGCCAAGCGGCCGATTATCGGATTTTTGGGCGCGACATCTCCAGAACTCGCCAGTCCCTGGGTGGCGGCATTCGTCAAGCGGCTCAGCGAACGCGGCTGGACCGAAGGCCGCAATGTCGCAATCGAATATCACTGGGCGGAAGCGCGTGCCGAGCGTTACAACGAGATCGCGACCGAGTTGGTGAACCGCAAGGTGGACGTCATCGTCACCTGGGCGTCCGCTCCCGTGCTCGCCGCAAAGCGGACCACAACGACCATACCGATTGTGTTCGCCGCACAGATGGACCCAGTCGGTGCCGGAGTTGTTGCGAGCCTGGCGCGGCCTGGCGGCAATATCACCGGCATGTCGATCCAGCAGACCGATACGGCGGGCAAACGCATCGAGTTGTTGCGCGAGGTTGTGCCGAAGCTTGCCCGGCTCGCGGTAATGGCGAATTCCGGAGCGGCGGGCGCGATGATCGAGATGCGCGAGGTCGCTGCGACGGCACGCTCGCTTGGACTTGAAGTTATTCCGATCGAGGTCAGTCAGGCAGATGAGATTTTTTCATCCCTCGAATTGATTAAGGATCGCGCAGACGCGCTGTATGTCGCGACCGATCCGCTGATATTCAGCAATCGCATCCAGATCAACGCGATGGCGCAGACCCAGCGCATGCCCACCATCTACGGCAGCCGGGAATATGTCGATGCAGGCGCATTGATGTCCTACGGGCCCAACTGGATTGAACTTTTCCGCCATGCCGCCGATCAGGTGGACAAGATCCTGCGCGGGGCAAAGCCCGCCGATATTCCTGTTGAGCAACCGACAAAATTCGATCTCATCATCAATCTGAGGACGGCAGAGGCGCTAGGACTTAAAATATCACCATCGCTACTCGCCCGCGCCGACGAGGTGATCGAATGAGACGGCGCGAGTTCATATCATTGCTCGGCGGTGCGACGGCTTTTTGGCCGGTCACGGTGCGCGCGCAGCAGGGAGAACGCCCGCGCCGCATCGGCGTTCTTATCGGGCTGGAAGAAAGCGATCCCGAAGGAAGGAGATGGGCTGACGCATTAGTGACCTCACTACAGAAACTTGGATGGAAGCAGGGCGAAAACCTACAGATCGAAATGCGCTGGGGCGGAAGCGATATGACCCGAATTGAGACAGGAGCGAAAGAACTGGTGGCGTTAGATCTCGAACTAATCGCAGTCTCCACCACGCCTGCCACTGCTGCAGTTCTTGCCACAAAAACGCGCATCCCGGTCGTGTTTAGCGCGGTATCAGATCCTATCGGTCCCGGTTTTGTCACTAATCTTGCCCGGCCAGAGGGCAACGCTACGGGGTTCATGAATGTGGAGGGATCGATTGGAGGCAAATGGGTACAGCTACTCAAAGAAGTAGCGCCTCATCTTTCGCACTTGGCCGTGCTCTACAGGTCGACCACGGCGAAACCGCAATTGGCGTATTATCAAGGTCCCATTGAAAGTGCCGGAGCATCGTTTGGCGTAACGACAGAGTTGACGGCATGGGATGATATAAAAAATCTAGAACAAGCACTGAGTACCCTCGGTCAAAAGCCTAACACCGGATTAGCCGTCATACCGACTCCCCACACGATTGCTGAACGCGAGCTCATCGTTTCGCTCGCCATTCGTTATCGCATCCCTGCCGTGTATCCGTTTCCTTTCCGGGTCCGCGGCGGAGGTCTGGTATCTTACGGCGTTGACTTATCTGATTTGCATCGTCGCGCAGCCGGTTACATCGACCGCATTTTGAAGGGCGCTGCGCCCGGCGACCTTCCGGTGCAACTCCCAACCAAATTTGAGATGGCAATCAATCTAAAGACCGCAACTGCAATCGGTCTCACTGTGCCGCCGACGCTCATCACCCGCGCCGACGAGGTGATCGAATAGAGACTTTCTTTGCTGCGGTGCATGAGTCCGTTAATGGCCCAAAGCGGACATGCTCCTCGAGCGTAGTGATGTCCGCTTTCGGGGGTAAAGCGGACATCACGAGATGCGCACAAATACGCACGTCAGCGCTAATACCCGGCAGAACCTCACTGCGTCCTTCGGTGAAAAGGTGCAACGGTAAGACGCTTATCCGGTCTGTCGTTTTCGCGCACTCGGCGATTTCCGGTTCAAGGGAATAGCGGACATGATGAGGCCGCAGCTCTAATTGCAGCTCGGATTTGCTTGATGCACTCGCAAATGGAAAAGGGTAGAGTTCGATCCGGCTGAGGGGCTTCCATTAGGGAGTTCCGAAATGTGCGACTACAGCCTTCACAGCGTCAAATCGCGCCCTGCGAAAGTTGGCGACAAGCTGACGACGCGCGACTTTGGTACAGGCACGCGAGGATTTGCGGCGTCAGAAGATGCGAACATGGCCGTTTGCGTTCGACCAGGAACCGAGTTGTCCTTTGCTCGCGAGGTTGCGCGCCAATCGATTGGTCTGTTGGGTTGGCGGGATAAGGTGATTAAGCACAAGACGGCGATCTTTCGGCAAGTCAATAAAGAAAAAGTCGCCACTCATCACGATGCGCTGGAATTTCCGGACGGCCAGATCGTGCTCCTGACATGTCTGAGAGAAGGCCAGGAGGCTACAATTCTTCAATTGCCGGCGGAGCCCAAGACTGCTGTTGAGGCAGAAGCCCAACGGCGGGTCGCATTTATAGGTTAACTGGTCACGTCAGCATTAATTCAGTGGCCATTCGGTTCACGGGTGGCCACTCGCTAAACCAAAATGCGACCTAATTGGCACGTGGCGGCTGTCGATGCTGTGGCGACCACGATTTACCGGCTCACCATGGCGGTCGTCCTCTTGTGCATCACCGTGCTCGTTCCTAACCAGTTATACGCGCGTGATGACGGCCGCTTCGCCAATTCTCCGCTCAAGGAATGGTTTGACCGACTTGCGAGCAGAAACGGATTATGCTGCGCTTTTGCTGATGGAGTTCGTCTGCAGGACGTCGATTGGGATACACAGGAAGGCCATTATCGTGTCCGAATTCAGGGAGAATGGTTCGTGGTGCCGGACGCGGCCGTTGTAACCGAGCCCAACCGTTTCGGCCCTGCCGTTGTGTGGCCTTACAATGACCGCTACGGCAATACACGAATTCGTTGTTTCATGCCCGGTGCCGGCATGTAATCCCTAGCGGCGAGCTTGGCTAGAATGTCTGAGCGCACCCGATCGCCAGGCTTTATGAAAGCTGCAACGGTAAGACGCTTATCCGGTTCTGTCTTGATAGCTTACCTACAGCGAGCGTTTTCTGCCGCGCGATAGGTAACACGCTTACACCTTCCCGCCGCGTAACCGTCCTACCGTTTCACCTACAGCTCGCAAGCTGCGCAACATGTAAGGGTGAAAGGTTTAGAAACTTTCGCACCTCATACCCTGCTACCCTCCTACCGTGCTACCCACGACCATTTTGATCCATGTCCGCTTTCGAGACCAAAGCGGGCATTCGGCAGATTGGTTGTCATGTCCGCTTCTGACCCATAAGCGACATCGGCAGCTCAACTTTTTGCAGTGCAAATTGATCGCTGTACCCCATTTCGCTCGTCGTAATTCCCTGATGTAATTAACCGTTGTTGGCGTACCCTGACCCTGGGGCAGCAATGCGACGCCGCGATTTCATTAAAGTCATTGCTGGTTCGCCCATTGCATGGCCGTTCGCCGCGCGCGCGCAGCAAGTGACAACGCCGCTGATTGGCTTTCTCAGCAGTCGATCACCCAGCGAATCTGAGGCGCTTGTAACCGCCTTTCGTCAGGGTCTGGCCGAGACTGGGTATGTCGAGGGTCAAAATGTCCACCTGGCTTTTCGTTGGGCGGAGGGCCGATATGATCGACTACCGGAATTGGCGGCCGAACTGGCTAAGGCTCAAGTGGCAGTCATTGCCTCGGTCGGTGGCAGCGTCTCGGCTCTGGCGGCCAAGTCGGCGACCAGGACCATACCGATTGTCGCGGTCACTAGCGATCCAATCAAAGCCGGCCTCGTCGCCTCCTTCAACCGACCAGGCGGCAACATCACGGTGGTCAGTCCGTCAAGTACGCTGCTGAGTGCGAAAAGACTGGGGTTGCTGCGGGAGTTGGTGCCGACGGCCACTCTCATCGGTGTTTTGCTGAATCCAAAATTGCCAGACAGCACTACACAGCTGGAAGATATCGAGGAGGCTGCGCGCACGCTCGGAGAGCAAATTCGCATCGCTAATGCGAGCAGCGAGCAAGACATCGACGCGGCTTTCGCTAGTCTTTCTCAACAGGGGGTTGGCGCCCTAGTTTCGGGTGTTGATCCATTTTTCGATACACGACGCGATCAGATCATTGCGCTGGCGGCGCATTATGCTGTGCCGACGATTTACGCGCAGCGCGTTTATGCGCTTGCTGGCGGCCTTATCAGCTATGCGCCGAGTTTTGCTGAAGCCTACCGCCAAGCCGGCATTTATACCGGCCGCGTTCTCAAAGGCGAGAAGCCAGCAGACCTCCCGGTCATGCAGGCAACCAAGTTCGAGCTGGTGATCAATCTCAAGACCGCCAAGGCGCTTGGTCTGAAGGTGCCTGTTTCGATGCAATTGCTTGCCGACGAGGTGATCGAGTGAGGCGACGAGAGTTCATCACGCTCGTCGGCGCTGCAGCGTCAGCGTGGCCGCTCGCTGCGCGCGCGCAGCAGTCTGCTTTGCCCATTGTCGGCTTTCTCCGTAGCGAACCGCTTGGCGACGCCATGCACCTCGTTGCAGCGTTCCGAGCGGGCTTGAAGGAAGCGGGATTTACCGAGGATCAGAACGTAATTATTGAGTTGCGCTCGGCGGAAGGCCACGCCGACCGGTTGACCGCGCTGGTAGGCGAACTGATCCACCGGCCCGTGGCCGTGATCGTCGCAAACAGCCTTGCTGCGGTTGCCGCCGCAACTGCGACGTCCCGAGTGCCGATTGTTTTCGCCACTGGAACCGACCCGGTGCGGGACCATCTTGTCACCAGTCTGAACCATCCGGGCGGAAACGTGACCGGGGTGATCTTCTTCGCCAGCAACTTGGCTGCGAAGCGATTGGAGATGTTGCGGCAGCTCGTTCAGAAGGCAATGACCATTGCAGTGCTCGTTAAGCCGAATACCCCCGAGACCGAGGCGGAGCGAAGGGACGTTCTGGCTGCCGCGCAAGCCACCGGGCAGCAACTCCTACTCTTTGACGCAAGCACTGAGCCGGAGATCGCGACCGCCTTTAAGAGCGCCGCCGAGCGCGGCGCCGGCGCGCTGCTGGTTGGTTCCGGCCCGTTCTTTAACTCGCAGCGAGAATATATCGTCTCAATGGCTGCTCGTTATGCGCTGCCAGCGATGTATAATATCCCCGAGGCGGTCGCGGCTGGCGGCCTGATCAGCTACGGCACCAGCTTGACTGACGCCTATCGTCAGGCCGGCATCTACGCGGGCCGCATCCTCAAGGGCGAAAAGCCGGCCGATCTTCCTGTCATGCAGCCAACGAAGTTCGAACTGATCATCAATCTCAAGACCGCCAAGGCGCTCGGCCTCACAGTGCCGCCGAACATGCTCGCGCTCGCCGACGATGTGATCGAATAGAGACACATTCTGCTGCACCGCATGTGTCTGAAAATGGCCCTTAGCAGACACGCCGGTCGGCGACATCCGCGGCAGCTTTTGGGGGTAAAGCGGACGCGCCACTTCGGAGGAAGCGCGGCAGTTATTGCCGAGTAGGCCCGGGGAATTTCGCCCCGAGCCCCTCATAGATCCGTACGTGAACCTCTCGATTCATACGGCTCGTGCCACCGCACGAAGGCTGCCGCCTTCCATTGATTATCGGGTTCCTCCCGTTGCCGGTTGACCCGATCCAAATGGCGATGGCCTGCTCCCTTCGCTCCACGGGCATTACACCCGCTTCATCGCTACTACGAAGCAGTCCGCCCCTAAACTGCGGCGCATCGGTACTTTCGGCCTCGCGGTTGGTGCCGCTTGTGCCTTTCCCTTGGCATCGCCGCATAGGTTCTCACGTTCCGTACAAGAGCCTGGTCGAGCTTCGCGCCGCCTACACGCCGGATGCCGCTCGGGCCGTCTCAGGCATCCCCCGAGCTGATCCCGGAGGACGGGTCAGCCCCCGGTTCTGACATCACCTAATCCGATTTCGACGCTTCTGCAGCGGTTCGCTTGCGCTCGCCTCTCTCGACCATACCTGCCAGGATCATGTCCCGACGTTTCCGCAACGTTCACCACCGTCGCTTTTGACGACAGCAGCTTGCGGTGGTTTGAGATCAACACCTGATTGCCGAACTCGAAGGGTCCTCCTCCATCTCTCGTACAGTTGCGTTTCGCCGTGTGGACCGGCGTTACTCGTGACACAAGACCCATTTCGGACATTGGCCACTTGTGACCAAGGGCACAGCGCCACAGCCGGAATCTGATATTCTTCTGAGCGCCGGAAGTGGCCCTCACGATGGAGGGAAGCGCCATGGAGCGGCGGGAATTCATAAAAATCGTTTGTGGCGTCGTTGGCGCATGGCCGCTGGGCGCGGAAGCGCAGCAGCCAGGGAATCAACGGCTCATCGGGGTACTCGGCGCGGATGCGACGGTATGGAGTCCGTGGACGGTTGCTTTAACCGCGCGCTTGCGCGAACTCGGTTGGAGCGAGGGCGATACTGTGGCGATCGAGTATCGCTGGGCCCAGGGAAGATCCGATCGCGTCAGTGAAATCGCCGCTGAATTCGAACGACGCAAGGTTGACGTCATCGTCACGTATGGCGGTGCAGTTACGATCCTAAAGCAAACGATTACATCCATTCCTATCGTCTTTGCCGTTGCATTCGATCCAGTTCGCAGCGGTTTGGTTCAGAGCTTGGCGCACCCGGCCGGCAACGTTACGGGAGTCTCGATCCAGCAGCCTGATCTTGTCGGCAAGCGGCTTAAGCTCTTGCGCCAGGCTATCCCCCAGCTTCATCGCTTGGCGATCCTGGCCGATGCCGGCTATGCCGAGCCAATGTTGGAGGCCGATCGGGTTAAGTCCATGGCTCAAGCATCTGGGCTCGAAGCAGCGCGGATCGGGGTCTGGCGTGCCGAAGACATTGCACCGGCATTCGAGTCGCTCACGAACAAAGCGGACGCGCTTTACGTCGTCTCTGATGCGCTCATTGCCGCCAACCGCACCCGTATCGAGCGGACATTCGCCCACGCGATCAGGATGTCTGCTTTGGGCCAAAAGCTGACGTGAGCACTCGCAGCAAAGAGCTACTCGATTACTTCGTCAGCGAGCAATTGCAGCGAGTTGGGTATCTCAATGCCAAGCGCTTTGGCCGTTTGCTGGTTGATGACGAATTCGAATTTGGTGGACTGCACGACGGGAAGGTCGGCGGGCTTCGCGCCCTTGAGGATTTGACCGGTGTAGAGGCCGACCTGATGCCATGCGTGCGGAATATCGACCCCATAGCTCATCAATCCGCCGGCTTCAGCTTCGTCGCGAGTGGGATAGGCCGCGGGAATCCCATGGCGCGCCGCAAGCGTCGCAAATTGGACGCGGCGGCTGATGAAGAACGCATCGGGGGCGACGAAGAGTGCGTCGGCCCGGTCGCGCGCGAGAGTGGCGAAGGCCGCCTCGATTTCACTGCTGGTGCGGGCCTCGAGGACCGCAATTTGCAGTCCGAGGGTGCGTGCAGTTTCTGGTACCTGTCGTAACGTGCCCTCGGCAGTCGAGGCATTGGCCGGATTGACCAGCACGGCAATCCGAACCGCCTTGGGCACTAGCTCGTGCAGCAGCGCCAGCCGCTTGGTCGCAACGTCAACAGCAAGAAAATTGATGCCGGTCGCGTTGCCGCCCGGGCGGGCAAGGCTGGTGACGAGACCCATCCTCACTGCATCTTCGCCAACAGAGAAGACGATCGGTATTGTTGTGGTCGCAGCTTTGGCCGCAAGCGCGGCAGGATTGCTCCCGAGCGTAGCGATTACCGCCACGCGACGGCGGACGAAGTCGGCCATGAGCGATGGCAGGCGATCGTATTGGCCCTCCAGCCAATGGTACTCGATCGTCGCGTTCTGGCCCTCGACGTAGCCGGTTTCGTTAAATCCTTTACGGAACGCAGCGACCTCGCGCAGCGAGGTGTCCGCCGACCTACCGCTGACGAAGCCGACGATCGGCATCGTCGGCTGCTGCGCGCGCGCTGGCAGTGGCCAAGCGGCTGCCGCGCCGCCGAGTAGAGTGAAGAACTCCCGTCGCCTCATCGGCTTCGTCCTCAGGCCGAGGACCGAGCCTACCATAATGCGAGCATTCGCATCGCAGCGAAAATAGACCGCCAACGTCCGATTTGGGTCAGAAGCGGACATGGCGCGATCAAATTGCGATGTCCGCTTTACCCCCAATAGCGGACACGCCACTAAATTCATCTGTATCTGAATGCCCGCCGACGACGCGCAAGGGCACAACCGCTTTCACGTTTACGGCCGCGTTTGTTTCCTGCTCGACGATGCGCTCGACGGGAGCCTCCAATTCGTAACTAAACCAGCCCGATTCATAATTCAGGGTGGACCGCCCCGACAGATCGCCGGGAACGAGGCGCGTCAACAATTTCGTTCCGAACCCCTGCCTCGTCGGCGGTTTGATAATCCCATGATCGTGCTCTTGCCATCGGAAACAAAACAGCCGGCCCGAATCCGAGTCCTTTATCTCCCATTCCGCTGTAACTGTTCCTTCCCGTTTCGACAGTGCTCCATGCTTTGAGGAATTCGTCATCAATTCATAAAAGAGCAGCGATAGGCTCTGAGCGGCCTGCGGCTTAAGCAAGACATCACGACCGGAAACGTCGATCCGATCCGCGACCGGAGCTAACTCCGTTTGTAGCAGTTCATGCAGCCACACTCCGGTCCAATCGTCTCGGTTCATCAACCTCACCGATTGATGGAGTGCGTGCAGCCGAGCGATGATAGAGTCTCTGAATTCAACCGTGCTGAGCGATGCGTTGTAGCTTAATTGGATGATACCCTGAGCGACAGCCAACAAGTTGCCTACACGATGAACAAGTTCCCTATTCATTAGCTCCAAACTAGCTTTCATCGAACTGGACGTTGCGATTTCAGATTCCAGCCGCCGGGAGAGTCGCATGAAATAGTACATGCTCCAGAGTATCATCCCCGTAAGTATTAGCCCTAAGGAACCGACCAGCAACGCCTGCTGCATGCCTACTTGAACGAGATCAGGTCCAGAATCGAACAGCACCAACATCGTTCGCCCTGCAAAGTCCAAGGAATGCCGAACCATTTCGGGCCCGTCGGAGCGGACGGATGAATTGACGGTTTCAATTTCTCCTTGCTGGGTAACCCACGCTAGATATTTCAATTCACCGGGATCGGTTGTATCGTAGACACCAAAATTCATAGGGATCCGCCTTGCGTGGGCGAACCCATTCAGCAACTGATCTACACGAAATACGAATGTGATGCAGCCGACGAAGCCGCGTTCATTGAATACGGGGCTGAAGAGGATATAACCGGTCGTGTTGAACGGCTGAAAAAGTTCCACGGGCGCCGATGCGATCACGCGCTGTTCATCACGGGCTTGTTCGAAGGCAGCCCTGCGTGACGGAAAGAGACCGACGTCCAGCCCGAGCCTGGCCTGGTGGTCCGCGGACTTCGGTTCAATGTCCACAACCGGATACAGCACTCGACGAGTATCGGTAACGTCCAGCGTTTCAAAGTTCGGCCCGAATAATTGCGGCGGCCGGCCGGCCGCGGAAAGAGCATTGAGGACCTCATGTATGCGCGACGGATCAACCAGCGGAATCCAAGCGATCGCCCCAATTTCTGGCGTGAGAGCGAGAAGCTTTTTGCCGATCGAAGCAAGCGGGTGAGGCGCCGATAAATCAGGAGCTTCGAAAACCGTGCCGACTGCCTTTGCGATCATCTCGCGATTTTGCAAATATTCCTCCAGATCGTCTGCGAAGGCCGTAGCCTCGACTACCGATTGCTGCCGCCTCACTTCGATCTGCATATTGGAAAAGTGAACTGCGAGAATTACGGAAAGTGTGATGCCCACTGCGGCGACTGCTGCCAACGTCAGCTTATGCCAAGGATGAGGTAGAATACTGTCCATGCGCGCTAGGCCACTTTAATGTGCAGCATTTTGTGATCGTGGCTCACTGTGAGCGATTGCTCACCACCGCATTTTGCGCAGACGGAATCTCGTTTCCGCGGTCGCTAGTTTCGATCAGCTTGAGCCGCAGTTCCCCACCACATTTGCTAGTATATCGATACTAAATGCCGCTCCCTCACCGATTGATCCAGATCAATGACAAGGGCACCGCATTCGTTGCGGCGGCGCCATCGCGATCCTCCCGCCCAGCGGGTTAGTGCAATTTCCGTTCCGTGACACCGAGTATTTTTTTAACATGGCACCATCCCATTCGCGGTTAGGCGCGACTTCCGCTTTGGGTCATTAGCTGCCACGGCGCGGTCAAAGTGGCGCGTCCGCTTTACCCCCGAAAGCTGCCGCGGATGTCACCGACCCGCGCGTCCGCTTTGGGCCGATTTTGTTGCAGAAGTCGGCGATGACAGGTGCGTGGCGACCGGCGCGAACTTCTTTAAGTAGTCGTTTGCCATCCACTCCCTAGCAAGGAGTGGGCTGACACCACTGCCGCCGAACTCTGCACTCCTTATGCAAAGCACGCCTCGGTGACCGGCGGTGGTCGGACGACGAGCTTTGCGAGCCTGCGGAGGTTTTGCGCGATTGCCGCCAGTGTGAACTCGAACAGGGCACCGCACGGCCCACGCAAGCGCAGACGACCGAGCCGAAAGATACGTTTGAGGTGCGCGAACAGCATCTCAACGCGTTTGCGATCGTGGCGCGAGCGTTCGAATGCTTCGGTCTTGGCCAGCGCCCGGGCTACGTCACGGGCCTCTTCGTAGATGCTGCGCGGAATTCTGCGCCACGGCGCCTTCGGACAGCACTGCGCCTTAAGGAGGCAGCTGCGGCAATCGCGTGTCCTGGCCCGGTAATATAGTGTCTCCCCATCGGTGGCCACCTTGCCCGTCGTGGTGAGAACCTTGCCGGCCGGACAGATGTAAACGTTACGCTCTTTGTCGAATGTGAAGTCTTCCCGACTGAACGTTCCGTCTTCTCGCCTCGATTTGTCGACCACCGGGATGTGCGGCGCTATCTTTGCCTCGTTGACCAGCCAGTCGAGGTTGGCTCCAGAACCGTAAGCCGTATCGCCCGCGAGCCGTTCGGGCTTGATGGCGAAGCGCTGCTCGGTGCGTTCGATCATGGTCTTGGCGGCGCCAACTTCGGCTTGGCGGATGGCGCGCGACGCCTCGACGTCCATGATGATGCCGAACTTCACGTCAATTAGATAATTGTCGGAATAGGCAAAGAACGCCGGTCCGCGCTGGGCTCCCGTCCATTGGGCGGCGGGATCGGAGGGTGAGACGAACTTGGGCGCCACATCGCTGGCCGCCCCAAATGCCGCGTCATCAAGGGTGGCGAGATACTCCTTGGTCGCGCGGCTTACCGCCTCTGCATCGAGCTCCTTATTCCAACGTGGCCCGGGCGTTGATCGCTGCTTATTGGCGTCCGCAACAATCAGACTGGCATCCACCGCAAAGCCCTCACCGCCGACCAGGCCAGCCCCGATGCACGCGCCCACAACACGCTCAAACACGCTGCGGAAGATGCCGCTATCGCGGAACCGCTCATTGCGGGCCCGCGAAAACGCCGAGTGATCTGGGATCTTGTCCTCAATCGAGAGCCCGCAAAACCAGCGATAGGCAAGGTTCACTCCCACATCACGGCACAGCGCCCGCTCCGAGCGGATCGCGAACACATAGCCGATGATGAGCATCCGGATCATCAGCACCGGATCGATCGATGGCCGACCGAGCCGAGGATAATAAGGCGCCAACTCGGAATGCACCCAACTCAGATCGAGAACCGCGGCGACCTCGCGGACCGGATGATCGTCTGGCACTGCCTCATCGAGACGAAATGAATAGAAAAACTGTTCCTGGTCGTGACTCAGCCGCCCCATCATGGTCCGCTCCCGTCGCGAATTGCATCACAGCGACGGAATCACCGACCCCAACAACCTTCAACAGATTTCTGCAACAAAATCGGCCAAAAGCGGACTCTATGCACTGCAACAAAACAGCGTCTCTATTGGATCACCTCGTCGGCGCGGGCGAGCAGCGTCGGCGGCACGGTAAGGCCGAGCGCCTTGGCGGTCTTGAGGTTGATGATCAGCTCGACTTTTACTGCCTGCTGGACCGGCAGGTTGGCGGGCTTGTCGCCCTTGAGAACCCGGCCCGTATGTTGCGGCGCACACGAACCGGCCTGCTACCAAAGTCGGATTGTAAAACCTTTCAGAAAGGTTCTCATGTTGACAATTAGACAGCGCCACGGAGAGTGACGGTGAGGCTTCATGCCCCGACGAAAGGATGGTTCATGGCCTCACTGATCATCGCGCTAGTCGCCGTGTTCAGCGCGTTATCGCCAGTGCCCTACGTTACCAGCTATGGAATTTGGGTTGCCATTCTCGCCTATATCGTACTTGCGGTCGGCAACCTTGCATCAAGTTAGGACAGATCGACCCTTGCACCACGGGTTGACGGGTCCTTGAAACCCAGGGGGAGGACAATATGGCTGCCCATATTCCGGCAAATTTCCGACGCGTGATTACCGCCGCGGCAGGCGGTAACGTCATCGAGTGGTATGACTTCTATATTTTCGGAAGCTTGGCCGCGATCTTGTCGGTCAAGTTCTTCGAAAAAAGCCACCCGGTGGCGGCGCTGCTCAGCACCATCGCGCTGTTCACCGCCGGCTTTCTGATCCGTCCGCTCGGCGCCTTCCTGTTCGGCTGGATGGGCGACCGCGTCGGCCGCAAATACACCTTCTTGGTGACGCTCAGCGGCATGGCGCTGGGCACCGGCGCGATCGGATTGATTCCCACTTTCGACCAGATCGGCCTCGCGGCCGCAGTCATTCTGTTCTGCTTGCGCATCGTCCAGGGGCTTTGTCTCGGTGGCCAATATGGCGGGGCGATCACTTACGTAGCCGAGCACGTCTCGGACGAGCGCCGCGGCTACTATACCGGCTGGCTGCAAACCTCGCCGACGCTCGGCATTGTGCTGTCGTTGATCGTCATCATCATCACGCGTACCTATCTCGGCAATGATGTCTTCAACGCCTGGGGCTGGCGCATTCCGTTCCTGTTCTCCTTCCTGTTGATGGGGATCGCCTATTACATCCGGGTGAACTTCCAGGAATCGCCGATCTTCGAGGAGATCAAGGCGAAAGGCGCGATGACAAAGAATCCGTGGAAGGAGGCCTTCCTCAGCGAAAACATCAAATACGTGTTGATCGCCACTATCGTTGTGCTCGGCCAAGGCGTGGTCTGGTATAGTAGCCAGTTCTGGGCGCTGTATTACCTCGGCACAGTCGCCAAGCTCGATACCCTGACCACCGCTTATATTGTCGGCGGCGGGCTCATCATCGGCACGCCGACGCTGGTCCTGGCCGGCTGGCTCTCCGATCACATCGGCCGCAAGCCGGTGATCTTGGCAGGGTTCCTGCTTGCCGCGATCACCTATTATCCATTGTACAGCTGGCTCGGTGCGGTCGCACAACCGAACAATGTCAACTACCCAGTCGCGATCATCATCGTCGCCATCATGGTCGGCTATGTCGGCTTGGTGTACGGCCCGATCGGTGCGTTCCTGGCCGAATATTTCCCCGGCAGGATCCGCTACACCTCGGTGTCGGTGCCCTATCACATCGGCAACGGCTGGGGCGGCGGCTTGGTGCCCTTCATCACGACGGCGGTTTATACCGCGACGGGTAGCCTCGGCTACGCCTTGATCTATCCGATCGCCGTTCCCGCGATCGCTTTCGTGCTCAGCCTGTTCCTGATGCCGGAAACGCGCGAGCGGAGTATCTGGGACGAGGCGGCGACGGCGCAGAAGGCTTAAGTCGCGGCGGCGCGGCACAATTCGTGCCACAAAAAATGAGCGGGGCCGGTTTCGGCCCCGCAACTTTTTTGATTCGGAGGCCGACCCCAGTTCAGTGCGCGCCCGTTATTCCGCCGCCTGCGTTTGGTGCTGAAACAATGGCGTCACGCGCGCTCGCTCCCAGACCTCGTTGAGCGGGTGCATACAGTCAAAGCCCAAGGAAAGGGCGAGCGGTCTTGACCGAACCGAGTAGCTCCTAGGCACCTACGCGGCTACGGTCTTGGCCGCTCCGATTAGCTTAATCCTTCGTCGCTCACTCACGCGGCCGATCTGGACGGAGATGCGTTCATGTCCGCTTTGGGTCTTGGTTGTGTAGAAAGGCCCAGGGGAGAGGCGACACAAGGTCGTCGAAGTTGGCGAGGCGGATTGATTTTCTGGATTGATACTATGCCCTCATCGCTGTGATGAGTGGCTGGATGCCGATGATGTTCATGACGCGGGTGAGATTGTAGGCGAGTACGTGTAGCGCCATCTCGCTGGCGACCCGTGGCAGTGTCTTCATGAGGAAGTGGGTAGCCCCCATCCGAGCCTTGATCGTGCCGAAGGGATGCTCGACCGTCTCACGCCGCTGACGCATCTTCTCCGGATGCTCATCAAGCCGGCGTTGCACGGCCTCGATAATATGCTCATGCTCCCATCGTGAGATCAGTCGCTCCTTGCCCTTGGTGCAACTGTTCTTGATTGCGCAGCTATGACAGGCGGCGGTCCGGTAGCGACGCAGGACCATGCCTTTGTCCTGGGTTGTAAAGGAATAGGCGAGCTTCTCGGCTGCAGGACAAATGTAAACGTCCTCATCAGCCACATAGCGGAAGTCCTGCTTGCCGAAGCGTCCTTCCGCCTTTGCGTTCGAGGTCATCGGCTTTGGCAGCGTAACCGTGATGCCAGCCTCCTCGCATGCCAGGATCTCTTCGCTGTTGAAGTAACCGCGGTCGGCGACGGCATCGAGCTTCTCCACGCCTAGCGCCGTCTTGGTCTCGTTGGCCACATGGGAGAGCTGCGATCGGTCGGTTCCGTCGTTGGTTACCTCATGCATGACGATCAGATGATGGTTGGCCTCGACGGCAATCTGGACGTTGTAGCCAACGACGCCGGAACCGCGGCCGCTGGTCGCCATCGAACGGGCATCGGGATCGGTCAGCGAGATCTGCTGGTCCGGGGTGGTGAGCATCTCCACCTTGAGAAGCTCGAGACGCCGCATCTGCTCCTTCAGCGTCTCGATCTTCTCTTTGAGGCGGTTCGTCTTGGTTGTGAGGGCCTCTGACGGTTCCTGCCGGTCGGCAGTGTCGAGCTGCTGCAAATAGCGCGCGACGCTCTCCTCAATCTGCGCCATCCGCCGCTCCATCTTGGCGCGCGTGAAGTTCTTGTCGCGGTTGTTCACCGCCTTGAACTTGCTGCCGTCGATCGCGACGCTGGGTTGCGTGAGTAGGCCAATCATGCGGCACAGCGCAATAAAGCGTGCGCACACCTTGCGGATGGCAGTGCCATTGTCCTTGCGGAAGTCGGCAATCGTCTTGTGATCCGGTACAAGCCGGCCCGTCAGCCACATCACCTCAACGTTGCGCGCAGCCTCACGCTCGAGCCGTCGAACTCGACTGAACCCGATTGAGATAGCCGTAAATGTAGAGCTTCAGCAGAACCGACGGATGATACGAAGGCCGACCGGTTGCTTCCGGATCGACCCCGCCAAAGCCAAGCTCGCCCAGATCGAGTTCCTCAACAAAAACGTCGATCACGCAAACGGGATTGTCCTCATCGATCCAGTCTTCCAAGCATTCCGGAAACAGCGTGCTCTGCCCACGATCCATGCCCTCAACGAAGCGCCTCATCCGATCCCTCCGCAAAAGCAGCCGGAATCATACAGCGCGAATCAAATAACCAAGTGCGTTTTCACACAAGCTGGGTCAAAAGCGGACGTGACGCTCTTAAATTTCGATGTCCGCTTTACCCCCGAAAGCGGACATTCGTGAGCGCGTTTTGAATGTCCGCTTTGTGCCAACAACGGACATCGGACGCGCTGGGCAAACCCGCGTCATCGTTCTTCAGACTGGCGCGCCAACTCCTCTGTTCGGCATGGTATAGGTCTTGAGGGGTGTCCGAGTAATGTCCTGGTTTGCGACCGAGCGTTCAAGCAGGAGAAGGTGGTGACCAGTGCACGCATAGCTGTCTTGTTGATGTTGATCGCCGTTTTCCTGGCATCCGTTGCCTCTGCACAACAGCCTCAAGAACAGAGCGATGCCTATAAGGCAAAGGCAATGTTGCTGAGAGCGTCCATCGCTGTGAAAGCAGATAAGGAAACGGCACTTAGAAAGTTCACCGCGGGAGGGGACGGCTTCCGAGATCGTGACATATACCCGTATTGTTTTACGCTGAAAGACGGTGTGGTCGTCACAGGCCAGACACGTGGAAACGATATTCGGACCCTTAAGGACTCGACCGGCAAAGTCTTTGGACGAGAGATCTTCGATGCGGCCCAAAAACCAGAAGGTGAAGTTACCGAGATTAGGTACTTGGCCCCGCGGCCGGGCGCCGACAGAACCCCGGTTGCAAAGGTGAGTTTCGTGACCCGCGTTGGTGAACTCGGTTGCGGTGTAGGCTATTACCCGTCGCCTATTGGTCATTAGGCGACATCGCCGCATGTCCGATCAATGTCCGCTTTACCCCCGAAAGCAGACATTTCTCAGCGTCGTCTAGACGTCCGCTTCGTGCCATTTGCGGAAGTCGCCAGCCCAGGCTGGGCGCCCGCCCGCTTGGTAATCATCACTGCGATCCCCTGGTCTCGACTGCGCTACGGTAGGTAAATTGCTGAGTCATTCCGGAAAGGTTGAACTTACGTATGTCACTGTTGGGTAAGGCAGCCGTCGCGATGTGGTGGAAAGTCAGCGCCGAGCAGCGCTCGGAGTTCGGCGATTGGCATTCGCATGAACATTTCCCAGAGCGGACGAGCATTGCCGGGTTTCGACGGGGATCGCGCTGGACGAGCACTCTTGAGGCTGACGGTTTCTTCGTGCTCTACGAACTGGAGCAATACGAAACCCTCACCTCCAAGGGATATCTCGATCGTCTCAATGCCCCGACCCCGTGGTCGACCAAGATGATGCCCCATCATCTGAGCATGGTCCGCAGCCAATGTCGGGTCGTGGCGAGTTTTGGCGGCGGCGTCGCCACGTCACTTGCGACCATCAGGCTTTCTCCAGATGCTGGACAGGAGAGGCATCTGAAGACGGGGCTTGTCGAACTACTTCGCGAGCTGGCACCGAAACCAGGACTGACAGGTGCCCACCTCTTGCTGACCGACACGCCCAAAACGAGCTCGCCCACGACTGAGCAAGAGATCCGAGGGACGGACGGCGTCGCCGACTGGATCGTCCTGCTCTCGGGTTATGATCCTGACGTGGTCCAGAAAGTTGTTGCTGATCAGCTTTCGTCGTCCGCACTTCGCCTTGCGGGTGCTCGCGAAAATTTGACGATAGGCCACTACAGGCTTGCACTCACGATGACGCCTGATGACGTGGCCGCGATTGTAAGTAGCGACTAACTGACAGGGGGCGACATTGCACCACGCCTCCAATGGCCGGCGGCCGCTTCACTTCCGCTTTGCCCCCGACAACGGACTAAGCTCGGACATCGCGTGATGTCCGCGAAGTGCCACAACCGGACGAACGGCACTGAAGCTAAAAATTGGGTGAAAGGGACTCGCGATTATCGGCGCGCCAGCAGGATCAGAACAAGCCCGATCACGGCGGTGCCGCCGCCGTAATAGATCCATTGCCGCGCATTCACCATAAAGCTCTCGGCGGGCCAACGAATCAAGTCCGCGCCCTGGCCCACCCAGAACAGGCCCATTGCCAGGAGAAAGAAACCGATGAAGGTAAGAGCGCTTTTCATTAATTTCTCCGATACCGGACAAGGGCCGTGACGAGGGAAGCGCCTCTAATCGACGTCCGCTTTACCCCCGACAGCGGACATTCACCGGCGTGAGCGACATGTCCGCTTTGTGCCGATTTTGTTGCAGAAATCTGTTGAAGGTTGTTGGGGTCGGTGATTCCGTCGCTGTGATGCGATTCGCGACGGGAGCGGACCATGATGGGGCGGCTGAGTCACGACCAGGAACAGTTTTTCTATTCATTTCGTCTCGATGAGGCAGTGCCAGACGATCATCCGGTCCGCGAGGTCGCCGCGGTTCTCGATCTGAGTTGGGTGCATTCCGAGTTGGCGCCTTATTATCCTCGGCTCGGTCGGCCATCGATCGATCCGGTGCTGATGATCCGGATGCTCATCATCGGCTATGTGTTCGCGATCCGCTCGGAGCGGGCGCTGTGCCGTGATGTGGGAGTGAACCTTGCCTATCGCTGGTTTTGCGGGCTCTCGATTGAGGACAAGATCCCAGATCACTCGGCGTTTTCGCGGGCCCGCAATGAGCGGTTCCGCGATAGCGGCATCTTCCGCAGCGTGTTTGAGCGTGTTGTGGGCGCGTGCATCGGGGCTGGCCTGGTCGGCGGTGAGGGCTTTGCGGTGGATGCCAGTCTGATTGTTGCGGACGCCAATAAGCAGCGATCAACGCCCGGGCCACGTTGGAATAAGGAGCTCGATGCAGAGGCGGTAAGCCGCGCGACCAAGGAGTATCTCGCCACCCTTGATGACGCGGCATTTGGGGCGGCCAGCGATGTGGCGCCCAAGTTCGTCTCACCCTCCGATCCCGCCGCCCAATGGACGGGAGCCCAGCGCGGACCGGCGTTCTTTGCCTATTCCGACAATTATCTAATTGACGTGAAGTTCGGCATCATCATGGACGTCGAGGCGTCGCGCGCCATCCGCCAAGCCGAAGTTGGCGCCGCCAAGACCATGATCGAACGCACCGAGCAGCGCTTCGCCATCAAGCCCGAACGGCTCGCGGGCGATACGGCTTACGGTTCTGGAGCCAACCTCGACTGGCTGGTCAACGAGGCAAAGATAGCGCCGCACATCCCGGTGGTCGACAAATCGAGGCGAGAAGACGGAACGTTCAGTCGGGAAGACTTCACATTCGACAAAGAGCGTAACGTTTACATCTGTCCGGCCGGCAAGGTTCTCACCACGACGGGCAAGGTGGCCACCGATGGGGAGACACTATATTACCGGGCCAGGACACGCGATTGCCGCAGCTGCCTCCTTAAGGCGCAGTGCTGTCCGAAGGCGCCGTGGCGCAGAATTCCGCGCAGCATCTACGAAGAGGCCCGTGACGTAGCCCGGGCGCTGGCCAAGACCGAAGCATTCGAACGCTCGCGCCACGATCGCAAACGCGTTGAGATGCTGTTCGCGCACCTCAAACGTATCTTTCGGCTCGGTCGTCTGCGCTTGCGTGGGCCGTGCGGTGCCCTGTTCGAGTTCACACTGGCGGCAATCGCGCAAAACCTCCGCAGGCTCGCAAAGCTCGTCGTCCGACCACCGCCGGTCACCGAGGCGTGCTTTGCATAAGGAGTGCAGAGTTCGGCGGCAGTGGTGTCAGCCCACTCCTTGCTAGGGAGTGGATGGCAAACGACTACTTAAAGAAGTTCGCGCCGGTCGCCACGCACCTGTCATCGCCGACTTCTGCAACAAAATCTGCCATTAACGGACTCATGCACTGCAGCAAAATATGTCTCTATTCGCGACTGGAATTGCTACGCCAACCGATCCTTCCATGTGTGATCCATAAGTTTTCACCGCCGTTACCGTTTCACCGTGTCACCTTTTGATTTTGCGACGTAACCCTGCCGCAGCAGATTTCCCGATGTCTCGCGCTAGCTGCATCACGGTCCGGCATGCGAGCGTTAAGCTTGCATGACGCGACATCGCGAGTGCGATGTGTCGTGTTACGACCGGGGCCACAAGCTTCGATGAACGCAGAGAGCGTTCTTTAGCTGCTTCCGCGATCGCATAAGGTCCCAACAAGGCGTAAATACCTCCTTGAGAGACGATGTGCGTTTGCAAGCTCAGCGAATCAGCTTCGAAGACAACGTTCAGCGAAACTCCGCGGTCCGCGCTGATCTGTTCAAGGTAATTGCGCCAGCTGTTGGGCCGACAAAACAACACCAGCGGTAGATTGTTCAAGACTGAAAAGGGCACTGTTGGCCGAGCTGTCAGCGGATCACCGGCGGTGCTTACGAGATAAGTTGATGTCTCGACAAGGTAAGTATCGCCGTTCATTGGCGACGGACTTGTTCGATACAGGATTGCAAGATCAACACTGCCATCCTCTAGCCAGTTCTCAAGTTGCGATCCTTGCCCTTCCCGTACCGCCAGCTGAATGAGCGGGTAGCGTTCCTTTAGTCGCTTATAGAGTGTGCTCACCAGCGGATGCGCCGTTGAGGGCAGGCTACCTATTCGTACCTTGCCGATCGGCGTTCCGGCTGAAGTGCGCACGTCATTCGCAAGTTGGTCGGTACTGACCATCCACGCCCGTACCTTCGGAGTTATCCGCTGCCCGAGCTCGGTCAGCACAACTCCCCGGCCGGTGCGCTCGAACAATCGACCTCCGCATTCCTGCTCCAATTCGCTGATCTGGCGGCTAATGTGCGGTTGGCTCGTGCCATAAGCCATCGCTACCTTGCTTAGGCTTCCGAACTCAGCGGCATCGAGGAAGAGCTTCCATGCGGCGTAATCCATGGAGGGCCTCCAGCTATATCAACTTTATTATAGCTGAAATGTCTGATTTGAGTCTTCAGGCATATGCAGGCGCCCTCTATTTTCCTCAGCACGCGATCGGAGCGGTGCGACTTGAAGTGTTCCGCGGACGATCCGGCAAACAGTCCAAACGGAGGAAACTCACATGGAAGCGCTTGATCTAAGAGGTCTCGTCCCCGCGCCGGTCACCCCCTTCACCCGTGATGGTGAAGTTGACCATGCGGCCATCCAGCGACTCGGCTCCTGGCTCGGCAGCTTTAAAGGGGTCAAAGGCTTGGTCGTTCTCGGTCATGCCGGAGAAGGCACTTTTCTCACCCACGACGAGCAGACTGCTGTCATCGAAAGCTTCGTCAAGTCGGTAGACGGAAAGATACCCGTCATCGCGGGCATCACCACCGAAGGCACGAAGGTCGCTGCGCTGGAAGCCAAACGAGCCGTAAAGGCAGGAGCAGAGGCCGGACTGGTCTACCCCTCGCACGGTTGGCTGCGCTTCGGCTATCAAAAGGGGGCGCCGCAAGACCGCTATCGCGTGATCTATCAGGAAAGTGGCTTACCGCTGATCCTCTTCCAATACCCGGATAACACCAAAGCGACTTACAACCTGGAGACCCAACTCGAGATCTCGGCGCTGCCGGGCGTCTTCGCCATGAAGAACGGCGTGCGCAATATGCGCCGTTGGGACACCGAGATTCCGGTCGTCCGTCGCGAGCGGCCCAATCTGCAAATTCTCACCTGTCATGACGAGTATCTGCTCCACACGATGTTCGATGTGGATGGCGCACTGGTGGGATATGGCGGTCTCGCACCCGAACCGCTCATCGAAATGATCGCCGCTGGCAAGGCCAAAGATTACACAAAGGCACGAGCCGTCCACGATCGGCTGCTTCCGGTGACGCGCACGGTCTATCACCGTGGATCACACATGGAAGGATCGGTTGCCCTCAAGCATGGCCTCGTGGCGCGTGGCATTCTCGAGCACGCGACGGTGCGGTCGCCGTTGCTGCCTCTTGAGCCCGGCGCCGATGTCGAGATCACAGACGCATTGCGGTCTGCTGGTCTCGTTACCTCACACGCGGCACGCGCGGCCTAGCCCGTACCTACAGCCAAAACGGCGGAGCGAACACTGCTCCGCCGTAAAAACGGCAAAACGATCAGCGACTGCCGACGGGCATCAATCGACAGGTCGGCAGCACCGGCAAACTTTGGTGCGTCGTGCACGAAAAGTGCGCAGACACCTTTAAAAAAATAAATTCGATCTAATCGGAGGAAAACATGTTGATGCAAACTCCCGCGTTTGCCGGTGCACCTGACACTTTCGAGGAGCAGGCCAAAATAAGCGCTCGTTTAGAGCGTCTCCCCTTCACGCGCCAGGTCTTCTGGTTGCGCAACATTATCGGCGCCGCAACGTTTTTCGACGGATACACGGTCCTGGCCATCGCCTATGCGATGCCGGTGCTGGTGCGCGAATGGAAACTGACGCCTTCGGAAGTTGGCATGATCATTTCCTTCGGTTATCTCGGCCAACTCGTGGGCGCGGTGTTCTTCGGTTGGCTGGCAGAACGGATCGGCCGTCTGCGCGTCCTTCTCGTCACTATCCTGGTGTTCGTCTCGATGGACATCGCATGCCTATTCGCATGGGGTGCGTGGTCGATGATCTTGTTCAGATTCGTTCAGGGGATCGGCACCGGCGGTGAGGTGCCGGTGGCGAGTGCCTATATCAACGAATTCATTGGCGCCAAGCGACGCGGACGTTTCTTCCTGCTTTATGAGGCCACGTTCTTGGTCGGGCCTTGTGGGCGCCGGGCTTATCGGATCACTCCTAGTGCCAACCTATGGCTGGAGGGCCATGTTTATTGTCGGTCTTGTACCGTCCTGCCTCATGATCCCGTTGCGTTGGTTCATGTCGGAATCTCCGCGCTGGCTCGCGGCCAAGGGACGCTATGACGAAGCAGACCGAATTGTTGCCCGACTTGAGGAGAGTGCAATCGCTAGCGGTCGACCACTAAACCCGGTTGCGCCAATTGCGCCCACGTCTCAGCCAGAAGCAAAGTCAAACTGGCGCGAGCTTTTCAAAGGCATCTATCTAAAGCGGACTTTGACGATTTGGACGCTCTGGTTCTGCGCCTACCTAATCGCTAACGGCACGATCACATGGCTGCCGACGCTGTATCGGCAGACATTCAATCTGCCACTCCAAACCAGCCTTAACTACGGTTTGATCACGTCGGTAGCAGGTGTCATTGCCGCCGTAGTCTGCGCACTCCTGATCGACAGAGTTGGTCGCAAGCGCTGGTACACGATGGCTTTTTTAGTGGCTGCCTTGCCTTTGGCCGGGCTCGCTATGCTGGGCGCCAAATCAGCCACAGAAGTGCTCGTATTGGCCGGTCTTTCCTACGCTATCGTCCAGACGATTACCTTCTCGCTGTATCTCTATTCAGCGGAACTCTATCCAACACGATTGCGGGCAATCGGGACGGGTATCGGCAGCGCATGGCTACGCCTTGGCTCCTCGAGCGGTCCAATACTCGTCGGGTGGATCATCGCTGGGTTCGGGATCCAATACGTATTCGGCTTATTCGCCTGCGTGGTCTTGGTCGGCGCAGTGGTGACCGCGCTGTTCGCGATAGAGACCAAAGGACGAGTTCTGGAAGAACTGTCACCGTAGAAACATCACGCGGCAGCCATCAAGAACATGCACCGGTTGAGGGCGCCGCGATTGGCGCGGGATGAAAAGGGCAAAGGCAAGTAATCAATCCGGGTGGCAGCGTGGCCGGAGTTCCACGTGTCATGCGTGGACCCAAACGAGCGTCTAGCGCGCAATCGTTTTACCGTGCCACCTACCGACGACAGTGCGGCAGCAAGCTGCGCGCGTGTAACGTCTTACCGTTGCACCTTTTCACCAAATCACTTGCTGAGACGCTAATAACGGATCGACCTAGTACCACTGCACAGTGATTATGACTTTTTGGTTTGGGCCTCGCGGAGGGTAGCGGGCTGTGGGTAGGCGCGGCCCATTTTGGCGCGAGCTTTGTTGGTTGTGAACATCCATTTGATGCGAGCGCCTGAGGCATTGCGCTGACCTTCCCATGCAGCGATTTCGGATTCGATCTGCTCCTTCGTGTCGATGCGTCTGTCGAGGCATTGGCTGCGCAGCACCCCGATCTCGATCTCAACCATGTTGAGCCAACTTGCGTGCTTGGGGGTGTAATGGAACTCCAGCCGTCGCAAAATGCGCCGGGCTTCGGCGGGTGGGAACGTCTGGTACAGAGCGCCGGCCGAATGGGTCGATAAGTTATCCTGCACAACCCGGATGTACTCGGCATCTGGATAATGGATATCGACGAGCTCGCGCATACATTGGGCGTAGTCTTCTGCGGCTCGCCGTTCGGTGACCTTAACCTTACGCCAGGGCCGATGCGCGTCGAGGAAGACGAACAGGTTGACCGTTCCGTTGCGTTTATATTCGCAGTCGGAGCGTTCGATCTGGCCCGGCTTGGCTGGGATCGGCTGGCGAACCTCGCCGATGAGCTGGGTCGGGCTCTCATCGAAACAGACCACCGGGCATTTCGGATCGGGGACTTCGGCGTAGAGGTCGAGCACATCCTCCATGCGCGCGACATACTCGCCGTCGACCTGCGGAATACACCACATGTCCTTGCGCCAGGGCTTGAGGTGGTTTTCGGCCAACCGCCGACGTACGGTTTCGCGGGATACGCTGGCGTGTTCAGTGAGGCTGACCAACTCACCCGCCAACAGCTCCAGGGTCCAACGGGCGCGGCCCTGCGGGGGCTTGGAGCAGGCGGTGGCGACTAGCAGTGCTTCCTCTTTGCTTGAGAGCTTACGGCTTGCTCCTGGGCGTGGTGCTTCGCTGAGCGCCGCCTCCAGGTTGCCGAGCACGAAGCGCTGCTTGGTCCGGTAGACAGTCGAGCCGCCAACGCCCACGTTGGTTGCGATGTCGTCGTCGCTGGCGCCCGTGTCGGCGGCCAGCAAAATCTGCGCTCGTTTGAGCTTGCGTGCGGCGCGCTTGCCTCCGCTCAGAAGCGCCGTGAGGTCGGCGCGTTCGGTTTGGCTCAGCTCGACCCGATAGCGTACATTCATCTGTGCCTCCTCTTCGTTCGAGGCACGGAGGAACAATTGAATCGGATGGCCGCAGTGAGTTGCGCTGCAAAAGCCTTTACGCCCACGCAGGGCCAGTATCTGGCGTTTATCCACCTGTACACACGCCTGCACCGCCGGCCGCCCGCCGAAACGGACATGCAGGAATATTTTCGCGTCAGCCCACCTTCGGTTCACCAGATGGTGCTCACGCTCGAACGCGCAGGATTTATCCGACGGCAGCCGCATGTCGCTCGCAGCATCGAAATGCTCGTTGATCCGAAATCCCTGCCGGAGCTACTTTGACCCCGGATTTAACCTGTCAAAATCACCGTGCAGCGGTACTAGTTGGTGTCCGCTTTACCCCCAAAAGCAGACATTGCCGGCCAATAGCTGGATGTCCGCTTTGGGCGGCGGATTCAACCGATCGACGCAACACCCTTCTAATCTTACTCGTTGCAACGGCATGCATGTGGAGGGGCAAGCACGAACATGGTTTCACGCCGAAGCAGATGGCTGAGCTCTGGGAGTGTTGGGAGAGCGGTCAATGTGTGGCGGACGTCGCCCGAGCGGAGGAACAAGAGCAGTGTCAATCGGATATTGCTCTAGCGCCACGCCGGAGAGCTCCGGCGAGCGGTGTTGCAGTGACCGGTTGAACCCGCAGCCAAAAGCAGACATCGGGTGCCTCATTCGATTGCCTGCGCCGGCGCGTGCCAGTACTCCGCGCCGACAGAGGCAACTTCAGCATTCGTGCTGTTTGCGGCTTCCGTGCCCAATGGCAGACGATGCAATTCAGAAACCGCATGTGAAGCAATCCCGGCACATTGCCGGGGTTGGTAACTTGCAACTAGCGCCCCGCCGTGCTGATGCCATCGGGACCGCCTGTGACTTTGAGCTCGCCAGTCACCTTCAGGCCTTTGCCATTAAAGCTGACGACGGCAAGTGCATTATCGACCATGCTTTGCGCCAGCAAGGTTTTGCCGTCACGGCTCCAGGCTACGCCTTGCGGCCACTTCCCGATTTCGACTTCGCCCAACTTCTCAAGCGTGGTTCCCTTGACGCTGAAAACTACGAGCAGACCGTGATCGTTGTAGTATGGATGGCTCGGCGCCACGCTTGAGCCGTTTTGCGCGATCACAGCCAGAAAGTTGCCGTCGTGTGACAACGCTAAGCCTTCGACATACTGCCCAACGTCCACTGTATTGACGATACGCGGCGCTTTTCCTTTCAGATCGACGACGTTCACTGGCATGATGTCGCCAGCGTTGGCTCCCTGATTGCCCACAATCGCGATGTCGCCTTTGGGGCTGACCTGGACAGCGTATGGTCGGAAGCCGCCGGCCATGACGCGCTTAGTATCCGTCACCGTGCTGCCTTCAACTGACAGAACTGAAATCCGGTGGTCGCCATCGCGCGTAACCAGGGCAGTCTTGCCATCGGGCGCGAAAGCCACACCGCTTGGACCCGATTTCGGATCACCAAAATCGATTTTTCCAGCGGCACTCAATTTGTTGCCAGAGATCGTAAAGATAGAGACGGTGCCTTCGTTGCGATTGGCCACCAAAGCCAGCGTACCCGCCGGGTTGATCGCAGTTCCGGTCGCTCCAAGGCCCGCCTCAAGCGTCGCGGTCACCGCAGGCGGCTTGGCCTTGAGATCGATTACCGACAGTCGGTTGTCTGGTACTTGCTTTTTTGGATCAGCTGGATCGAGCTTCATATTAGAGGCAACAAGCGCAAAGGATTCGTCGGGTGCAACAGCCACGTTTTGCGGTGGCCCCACCACGCTCGATGGCGCCTTTAGCTCTGCGATTATCTTTGGTGGTGAAGCACCCAGGTTTATGATGGTGACAGTATCGTCAATGGGTTTCTCGGGAACAGTGGCGACTCGA
The DNA here is from genome assembly GCA_963816295.1 of uncultured Alphaproteobacteria bacterium. GTDB lineage: Bacteria > Pseudomonadota > Alphaproteobacteria > Rhizobiales > Xanthobacteraceae > BOG-931. Next base: position 103,136 of record CAWFJS010000014.1, read on the forward strand.
CTCCGTTGACGAGAACCGCCTTGCCGTCATTTGAAGACACTGCGATTTGTGCCACGGCATTGATCGAGAATAACGGAAGAGCCGAAACGGCGATTGCAAACAAAATCGCCCGGCTTCGTGCGATACGTAGCTTCATGACCATTCCTCCATCGCTGCACCGCCGATCGTCGTAGTGAATTCCCGCCTTCTCATGGGCTCCTTCAGCCAGGGAAACCTTATCACCCTACCGCATCAGCGAGGAGCGCGATGTCATGCAGCACAGCAAGGATAGCGCGCTGATGTCCGCTTTGGGTCAAAAACGGACATGACACCGTCGAATTGCGATGTCTGCTTTACCCCCGAAAGCGGACATTCAATGGGATGTTTGTTTAATGCAATCCGACGCAGTTCGGGCCGCTCGCAGGGATCGGAATGACCTCTCGCCGTTTCCCGCCGCCTTGGTCCGTCGAAGAATTTAGCCGCTTCCTCAGTGTGCGACAAATGAGTAGATAATCCAGATTACGACGATAGCCACTATAACGAGGATCCAATTGGGAACTTGAATGCCCACTATCGATGTTGTCCGGCTAAACCAGTTCATGGTTTCCTCCCATAGGCCGTCTCAGTTGGCGGCCTCTTTTGTTTCGACGGGGAAGGGCTGAAAGCCAACGCGGCGTCAAGGCTGCGCCCTTGGTCAATCCCTCTCGCCAAATACCTCTGGGAATTGCTCTGTGCCTTAGGTCACAGCTCTTTTGCTATTTCCCCAATATTTGTACGGGTGGTGATCGGGTGGAGGTTTGCCATGACCAGCTATCCACACGCAATTACGTTGTTTCCAGAATGGGTCACTGCCTACTTACTTCGCGGGAAACGCCATTATGACAGTGCTGAACTGGAGAACCTGAGCGACCGCAGCTTGGAAGATATCGGCCTCGAAGTCCGTAAGCGGGACTTCGGTACACTGAAGCCCTTCTGGATACCCTAAGGGGGTGCTCCGAGCGAAATCAAAGCCAGCCGGTTGAATGGAGACTAAACGATGACAGCGCTCCTGATCGGCTACGCCGTAGCGATTACAATCGTCTTTTTCGCGTCGCGGACATTCCCTATCAATCGACCACGAAAAACGTTCGAAGCGCCTGCGCACCAGCGCTGCACCGACAAGCGTGATGAATTTCCGCCGCCTCATTCGATTACCTCGTCGGCGCGCGCGATGACCGATGCGGGAATCTCAAGGCCAATCGCTTTTGCAGTTTTTAGATTGACAACGAACTCGAACGTTACTGGCTGCGCAATGGGTAGGTCTTCGGGCTTCCTACCGCGCAGAATCTTGTCGGTGTAGAGCGCGCCCATCCGAAACAAGTCGGCAAGGCTCACGCCGTAGGACATTAGCCCGCCGGCGACGACATGCTCCCGCACCTGGAACAATCCCGCTATACGGTTCTTCAAGAGAAAGTCGATGACCTCGGACATGTGCGCTAGATGCGCCGGGTCGCTTGTCATCAGAACTGCATCAGGACGATCAGATGACATCTGGGCAAAGACTCGGTCGAAATCCACCGTCGTCCGCGCCGCCAGGGAGACAAGCGTCATATGAAATAACGGCACTGCCTTGCGCAAATCCTCCAAAATATCAGCGGTGGCCGAATTCTCGGGATTCCACAGATAGGCAATACGCGCGACCGTTGGAATCGCATCCTTCAGTATCTGCAGTTTTTTAGTAACAATGTCGGGGCCGAGAATGGTGTTTCCGGTGATGTTGCCAGCCGGATGTGCAAGGCTCGTCACCAATCCGGACCCGATCGGATCGCTGATTGATATCGCGACGATAGGTATTGTCTTCGTAGCCCGCTGTGCAGCTTTGGCACGCGGTGTGCCGAATGCCACGATTACGTTCACCGGAAGCTGCGCAAGCGCCATGGCAGCAGCATCCAATTGGTCTGGACTGCCATCGGTGCGCAGATACACGTAGGTTAGATTTTGGCCTTCCACATAATTCAGTTCGCGTAGCTGCTGACGGAATGGGTCCCAGCTCGGCGAATCATCGATTATGCCGATGCGTTGAATTTTCCCGGCCGCCTTTTGCGCGCGAGCGCCAAGCGGCCAAGCCGTCGCTGTACCAGCAATACCTTTGATGAAATCGCGTCGTCTCATTGCCTTCTCCAAGGCTTAGGACCACGCCAACTCCGTTGCTGATTACAGCAGGGATTTGCGACCGGCGAAATGGGGTTCAGGGGTTAGTTTGCACGGCAGCAATGCTAAGCCGTTCATGTCCGCTTCGGGTCAATAACTGCCGCGCGACTTGGCCCGTGTCGCGTCCGCTTTACCCCCGAAAGCAGCCGCGACATTTGTTCGCCGTCGCGGCAGTTAAGGGCCAATAGCGGACATTGGAGCCTTATTGGACGCTGGGCCAAAGCCGCCAAAGCCGCCCTTCGAGTACGACCGCAGCGGCATATCTGCTATGCCGACTCCGATTTGATCTAGATCAACGTTCTCATTTCGATGATGAGTACATCGCTCTGCATGGAGCGTAGCCGAGGGTCGGCACATCGAGCCAGTTTATCTTCGCCCAGCTTATCTTCCCCTAAACCGCTAATCGTAGTACCAGCAGGCCGCACGAATGCCCGCGCGTCCAGAGTCCGACGGCACTGACACATGGCTGGTAAATCTGCCACCAACTCAGCGGCAGATCCGAATTGCTCTTTTCGTCGCTGTAGCTTTACTCGTGGGATTGGGAGCGACGGCTCCGTTTGCAGATGCACCACTGCCGCGGTTTGACGCGTTTATTCCAGCGATAGAGATCGCAGTAATCATTACCGACTTCATCACTGCAACTTTGTTGTTTTCGCAGTATCGCATTTATCATTCACACGCGCTTTTGGCACTTGCGAGCGGCTATCTCTTTACTGCTTTGATCATTATTCCACATGTGCTGACTTTCCCTGGCGTGTTTTCTCCGACGGGGCTTCTTGGTGCCGGCCTCCAAAGCACAGCGTGGCTCTATGTCTTCTGGCACGTTGGTTTCCCCATCGCTCTGTTGATCTATGCATGTCTGCGGGATGAAAAGCCCACAGAACCAAGCACAGAAGCCCCCACCGCATTTGCGATCCGTTGGAGCGTGGTAATTGTGGTTAGTTTGGTTTGTGGGCTTACATGGCTGGTGACTGCGGGAGAAGGATTTCTGCCGCGCGTTTTTCTAGATGCGACGCACATTGCGCCGTTGTCGCATTATCTGATTGCATTCGAAGTGCTGATTTGTGTGGTTGCGCTTGCGCTGTTGTGGCGCAAGAAACGCTCGGTACTTAATCAGTGGCTTATGGTGGTCGCCTTAGCGTTCGTTTCGGAACTCATAATTAATGGTCTGCTCATCAGCGCGCGCTTCACTCTCGGTTGGTATGTTAGTCGTCTATTTTCAATTGTTACCTCAACGATTGTGCTAGTCGTTCTTTTAGAAGAAACCACGAGGCTGTACGAGCGGCTCGCTCGCTCAAACGCAATGCTGCTGCGCGAGCAGAACAATCAACTCATGACCTTGGAAGCTTTGGCATCTTCAATCTCACATGAAGTGAGACAGCCTCTAATGGCTATTGTGGCACGCGGTGGCGCACTCCTGCGATATGTTGGAGGTACGCCACCCAAGCTCGACAAGGCGCGCTCAGCCGCGGAAGGGATCGTTGCTGCCGGTCATCGCGCCAGTCAAATACTCGACGACATTCGCAACTTATTTGGAACAGCTGAGCTCCAGCAAAGTCCGATAGATATGAACGATCTGGCTGTAAAGGCACTACATGCTTCGGACAGCGAATTGAAAAGTCATAATGTTACCACTCGGATCGAGCTGGCGTCGCAATTGCCCGCTATCATGGGCCACAATGGTCAATTGCAGGAGGTAATCGTCAACTTGATCCAGAACGCGGTTGACGCGATGGATTCGACCGACACTGACCGTCGAGTACTGCAGGTGAGAACCGAACATAACGGCGACGCAGTCAGCGTTGAAATAGAGGACACGGGACCAGGAATTGATCCAAAAAAATCGGACAAGATATTTGATGTTTTCTTTACGACGAAGCCACACGGAATGGGACTGGGATTGGCTATTTGCCGGATGATCGTCGAGCGCCATGAGGGGAGACTTGTTGTCTCTTCAGCGAATCCTCATGGGGCTATTTTTCGGATTATGCTGCCTCAAATGAAGTCGCCTGAGTGATCGAGCGCAATGTCCGCTTTGGGTCAAAAGCAGACATGACGGGGCGAGTTTGCAATGTCCGCTTTACCCCCGAAAGCGGACATCGCTGAACACGACTAGCTAGTATGTCCGCTTTGTGCCAGAAGCAGACCAAGTGCGATGCAGCAATTTTGTTGTTATTCGATCTCCTCGTCGGCGACTAACGGTGGGCTGCTGCTGAGCGTCGCGGACGTGCGGTCACTCCAATCAGACTTACGTTCGCCGGATTGGTACACCGGCAATTCAAATTGAAAGATCGAGCCTCTGGAAGCACCAGCCGACACCCAAATCTTACCACCGTGGCTCTCGATGATCGACTTACAGATCGAGAGCCCCATTCCCATGCCGTGGGCCTTTGTCGTGAACATTGGTTTAAAAATGCGATTGAGATCGGCCACACTAATCCCGCTGCCGGTATCCGCGATTGAGACTTGTACGGTGTCTTGTCCGGTCGTTCCCGATTTTATGGATAGGACGCGCGGTTCTGTTGAACGCATCGATTCAATAGCATTCATCACCAGATTTAAAATTACTTGCTGCAGCTGGACCTCATTTCCAGAAATAGTTGGAAGTTGTTCGCTTAGGTTCACATTGGTTTCGATGCTGTGCTTGCGCAGGTCCATATAAACCAGCCCTAACACTGACTTGACCAGTTTGTTGATGTCGGTCGGGACTTTTTCCTGCGTATCCTTCGCGAATAGCCCGCGGACATTTGTGATGACGTCACTTGCTTGATGACCTGCCGCCACCACTTTATTCATTGCCTCCCGTGCTCTGCCAATATCGGGGGTCTCTCTTGAAAGCCAACGCAAGGCTGCATTGGCCATTGTTACAATCCCGGTGATGGGTTGTTTGACCTCGTGCGCAATGGCTGCCGACAGCTCCCCAGCCGTCGCCATTCGGTTCATCTGCGTAAGCTCGGAGAAAGTCTCACGCGCTGTTCTCTCTGCGCGGCGGCGATATTGACGTTCGTGCAGCAGCCAGGCGATGAGCAAAGCCTGCACCAAGATCGCAGCGGTGATTGCTGAGATTGGCGTCTTGTATTGCTCCCATGCTGTGGGAGGACGAAACAAGATTTTACTTCCCGGCGGAAGGTTTTTCCCGCTGATGCCCCAGCGCTGCATTTGTCTCCAGTCAAAGATCGGGCTTGCAAACTGGACCACCGATGTCCTGATTTCGCTCGGCTTCTCTCCCCCAAGGATACGAATGGCCACTGCGGCTGTCTCTCGGCTGCTATCGGCCGGCAAGAGAAGCGGGCCACCGACAATCCCGTTTCCAAAGAATGATTCGTCATAAGAAAAAATCGGCGCGTTGGCGACTGAGGTGGTGCCGGTTATCTGAACAGATTTTCCGCCTCGATAAGTGGAGTCCCTGCCAGGGTTAGGCTGCCAAGCGGAGGGGCAGCGGTGGGAAGTAGGCTTGATCAGGTGTCATGCCGTCAAGGCTCGAATGCGGTCTCCGGCTGTTGTAAAAGTCCAGGTAGTGGCCGAGTAAGGCCCGAGCGTCGCCGACGCTGTCGTAGGCTCGCAGATACACCTCCTCGTATTTGACACTGCGCCACAGCCGCTCGACGAACACGTTGTCTCGCCAAGCGCCTTTGCCGTCCATGCTGATCGCAATGCCGTTGTTGGCAAGCACGCCGGTGAAGGCTGCGCCGGTGAACTGCGAGCCCTGGTCGGTGTTGAAGATGTCCGGCTTGCCGTGCCTTGCCAGCGCCTCCTCCAGCGTCTCGACGCAGAACGCCGCTTCCATGGCGATCGACAGCCGCCACGACAGCACTCGCCGGCTGAACCAGTCGAGCACGACGGCCAGATAGACGAAGCCGCGCGCCATCGGGATGTAGGTGATGTCCATCGCCCACACCTGGTTCGGCCGCGTGACCGCCATCCCGCGCAGCAGATACGGGTAGATTTTGTGGCCGGGCTCGGGCTTGCTCGTGCGCGGACGGCGATAAAGCGCCTCTATCCCCATCCGCCGCATCAGCGTCTTCACATGACGGCGTCCGATCTTGCACCCCTCGGCCACCAGCAGGCCGCGCAACATCCGCGAGCCGGCGAAGGGAAACTCCAGATGCAGCCGGTCGAGGCGCCGCATGATGGCGAGGTCGGCTTCCGGCACTGGCCGCGGCAGGTAGTAGACGCTGCCGCGGCTGATGCGCAGAACCTCGGCCTGCTTGGCGATCGGCAGATCGTGCGCGCGGTCGATCATCGCTTTGCGCTCAGCAATCCCGCCTTGGTGAGCGCGCCCTCTAAAAAATCGTTCTCCAGCGTCAGTTCGCCGATCTTGGCGTGCAGCGACTTCACGTCGATCGCCGGCGCAGCCGCCTGGCCGCCCCCAGAACTGAACACATCGGCAGCCCCGCTCTCAAGCTGCGCCTTCCACGATGTAATCTGATTGGGATGAACGTCGAACTGCTCGGCAAGCTGCGCCAATGTCCGATCGCCCTTGATGGCGGCAAAAGCCACTTTCGCCTTGAAGGCCGGTGTATGGTTCCGGCGCGGTCGTCTCTGCATGGTCTCTCCTGATTCGCAGGCCACAGCGTGCCTGCCGTCAGGCAGAAACTCCACCTATCGTCCTGTGCAGATTTCCGGGGCCAGCTCTGACGGCATGAAGTCTTGTTAATGGCACGTCGCCTTCGTGTACGACGCCCGCCGCATCGACGATCATTAGCTCCCAAAAGATCGCAGAGTGCGGCGGAAGCGATGAGGCGCGCTTTAGCAGCGCCTCGAATGACAGATCATCTGTCCATGATATTTTAATTCGGTCGGCGAGCGGCTCCAGCTCCTTTCCTATCGCTTCTTTCCAAAACTTTTCAATTGGAGAAGTCCCGACCACCACCATCACGTTTTCGGTGTTCGGCAACAATTGCAGGATATTCTCGACGGCAGCCAAATAGTTGATCCTTACTGCGACCACTGCGTCGTTTGCCGTGAGGCTGGAATACTGCACTCGACGCTGTTCGACAGCCGTGAACACCATTGGCGTTGCGGCAAAAAGTTGCGGCCGGTGTCGCTGAACAAATGCTGCTGCAGGGGCTCCGATGCTCACAATTATATCGGGCGAGCGCTTGGCAGAAAGTGCTCGGAGATACTCTACGAACGCAATATCGGAGTCTTCGTCGGGGGAACGGGCAGTGACAAGCGAGTGTTCAGTGATATCTAGCGGCCATGGCGATTGTTGGTTTAATTCCATCCGAATGAATTTGGCATATTCGCTCCACGGCTTGAAATCCCGGCCAAAAGAATGAAGCAGCATGACCTGCTTGGACTCAGCCGCGATCCCAGCCGAACAACCGAGCGACGCCGCTAGGAAAACAACGAGCGCCGCAGTCGCGCAGATGCGATGGTTGTGAACCATCACGGCCATGCGCTGCGTAAGGCTTTTGTGCACACTGAGTGCATACGCCTAGTTTGCAAACTGAGTGAGTACAGCACAACCGTCTGGCGATTTGAACAGGGGGAAAGGCCGTCCGCTTTGGGGCAAAAGGGCGTGATTTCAATGTCCGCTTTGGGTGGCGGATTCAACTGATCGACGCAACACCCTTGCCTTCTAATCTGGCCCGTTGGAACGATATGCATATGGAGGGGCATGCACGGACATGGTTCACGCCGAAGTAGAAGGCTGAGCTCTGGGAGCGCTGGAAGAGCGGCCAATGGGTGGCTGACGTCGCCCGGGCGCTCGAGGAACGAAAGCGGTGTCTAAGATCTTGGCTCTCAATGGAGGAATTGCTCCCGCGCCACACCGGAGAGCTCCGGCGAGCAGTGTTGCAGTGACGGGTTGAACTCACCGTCATTAGCGGACATTGACGCACGTCTGCGCAATGTCCGCTTTACCCCCAAAAGCAGACATCGTTTGCCGCAATGGTGATGTCCGCTATGTGCCAAAAGCAGACGAAATCCACGGTGATCCGGGCAAGAATGCCGGTTAAGACCGCCTTCCTCGTCCTAGGAGACGCCCGTATTCCGCCTTCACCGTGCGGTAGCACTCGCAAGCTGTAGCTTCCAAGCGCTTGCGTTTCAGGATGGTGATGCGCCCATGACCAGTAGCGATTATTCCAGCATCCCTGAGCTCGTTCAGAGCGCCGGTTACGCCGGGGCGACGCACGGACAGCATCATCGACAAGAACTCATGGGTCAAATTCACCTCGTTCGCCAGCGTGCAGTCATTTGCCATCAGCAGCCATCGCGCCAATCGCTGGGGCAGCTGATGCCGCGCATTGCATGCCGCCGTCTGGGTGATCTGACAAAACAAAGCCTGAACGTACCGAAGCAGCATCTGTCTGATCGAAGGATTGACGCCTATCTCCTTTCGCAACACGTCGGTCTTCATCCTCAAACCTGATCCGGGCATCTGGACGATTGCCTCCCCAGAAATCCGGCTAGCGCCCAATCCAGCAAGCACCCCGACAATCCCCTCGTTTCCGACCAGCCCGACTTCGACGACGTGTCCCTCCTCAAGCGATAGGATTAGCGACACCATTCCGGATTCTGGGAAATAGGCGTACTCGGTCGGCGCGCCTGGCCTTAGCAGGCGCTCGTGCTGGGGTAGAGTGATACGCTCAAGATGAGGGCGTATTCGATTAAAGTCTTTTACTGCTAGCCCGGCGATGAGCTTATTTCGAATGGACCCGCGAACCGGCAAGTGATCTCGCATGTCGGGCCCTCATCACTGGGCGGTTACTCTGCAGCCTCATGAACCTCTGAAATATGCGGTTGATCGTGCAGAACGAGGTTCAACAATGAAGCGTGGACTTCCAAGTGGAGGCCGTTGTAATCAATGAGGCCCAATTTCCGAAATTTGTTCATGAAGTAACTCACGCGAGATCGCGTGGTACCGATCATCTCCGCAAGCGTCTCTTGGCTGACCTTCGCGATGACCGGTTCGGGTCGAGCGTCTTTGCCAAAATTTGCCAGTAAGAGAAGAGCCCGTGCTAGGCGCTTCTCGCTCGAATTGAACAGTTGATCGACCAAGTCCTCTTCAATCCGGATGCTACGAGCCAAGACGTGTGAGACGAACATCTCCGAAAAGGCCGGCTCATCATGGATGACCCGGATCATGGTTGCCTTCTCCAGCCGCATGATCTCGCATTCCGTCATTGCCGCGGCTGTCGCTGGGCGCCGCACCTGCCCGGTCAGGCATCCTTCGCCGCAGAATTCGTCCGGTCCCAGGATTGCGACGACGGCTTCTTTGCCTTGCTCGGAAACAACGGTGATTTTGATCTTGCCATTCCGGATATAGAAAACTGCATCCGCGGGGCCGCCCTGTACGAAGAGCGCGTGGTCCTTTTTATATTTGACGATGGCTCGGCCGCCGTCTTCGGTGCCCAGAAAAACTTCCGGATCGAACGGAGACTTTCTCTTGCTTTTTCGGACGTCAATTCTCTTCATTACAGCACCTCCTTCCCGCGCGCGATCTTGCGGAGAGGAATGAAACGGTCGACAGAAAGCTTACGAACGCTGCGAAATAGCTACGTAAAAGACGTGCTGAGTTCCTTTCGCGCTAGGCGAACTTAGGTCACGTCGCAGCAAGTTTTTGAGGGTCCTGGGCGTCTTGCGATGGCGCCCATGTCTATAGACTTGTACGGTTCCGTACTAACGCAGGCCGTCATTTAAATTGGCATCAGCGACAGGCGTTTATGCTGTCCTCTAGCATCGCCAATTGGGCCTCTTCCTTCGCTAGTGACTGCCGCAAGATTAGGCGCTTTGCCTCGTCCTGTTCGGCGACCAGCATGGCGCGAAAATGTGCAATATTGAGCCGCGCAATGTTGTCCATCGGGTACGCCTCCATACGCGAGGTTCCCCGCTCACCCGCAAAGATAATGCGCCTATTCCGGTTCAATGTCTATCGACTTGTACGGTGCCGGACTAAAGACCTGTACGGTGCCGTACTAACGCTAATTTTCCGCCTAATGTCCGCTTTGGGTCTTGGTTGTGTAGAAAGGCCCAGGGGAGAGGCGACACAAGGTCGTCGAAGTTGGCGAGGCGGATTGATTTTCTGGATTGATACTATGCCCTCATCGCTGTGATGAGTGGCTGGATGCCGATGATGTTCATGACGCGGGTGAGATTGTAGGCGAGTACGTGTAGCGCCATCTCGCTGGCGACCCGTGGCAGTGTCTTCATGAGGAAGTGGGTAGCCCCCATCCGAGCCTTGATCGTGCCGAAGGGATGCTCGACCGTCTCACGCCGCTGACGCATCTTCTCCGGATGCTCATCAAGCCGGCGTTGCACGGCCTCGATAATATGCTCATGCTCCCATCGTGAGATCAGTCGCTCCTTGCCCTTGGTGCAACTGTTCTTGATTGCGCAGCTATGACAGGCGGCGGTCCGGTAGCGACGCAGGACCATGCCTTTGTCCTGGGTTGTAAAGGAATAGGCGAGCTTCTCGGCTGCAGGACAAATGTAAACGTCCTCATCAGCCACATAGCGGAAGTCCTGCTTGCCGAAGCGTCCTTCCGCCTTTGCGTTCGAGGTCATCGGCTTTGGCAGCGTAACCGTGATGCCAGCCTCCTCGCATGCCAGGATCTCTTCGCTGTTGAAGTAACCGCGGTCGGCGACGGCATCGAGCTTCTCCACGCCTAGCGCCGTCTTGGTCTCGTTGGCCACATGGGAGAGCTGCGATCGGTCGGTTCCGTCGTTGGTTACCTCATGCATGACGATCAGATGATGGTTGGCCTCGACGGCAATCTGGACGTTGTAGCCAACGACGCCGGAACCGCGGCCGCTGGTCGCCATCGAACGGGCATCGGGATCGGTCAGCGAGATCTGCTGGTCCGGGGTGGTGAGCATCTCCACCTTGAGAAGCTCGAGACGCCGCATCTGCTCCTTCAGCGTCTCGATCTTCTCTTTGAGGCGGTTCGTCTTGGTTGTGAGGGCCTCTGACGGTTCCTGCCGGTCGGCAGTGTCGAGCTGCTGCAAATAGCGCGCGACGCTCTCCTCAATCTGCGCCATCCGCCGCTCCATCTTGGCGCGCGTGAAGTTCTTGTCGCGGTTGTTCACCGCCTTGAACTTGCTGCCGTCGATCGCGACGCTGGGTTGCGTGAGTAGGCCAATCATGCGGCACAGCGCAATAAAGCGTGCGCACACCTTGCGGATGGCAGTGCCATTGTCCTTGCGGAAGTCGGCAATCGTCTTGTGATCCGGTACAAGCCGGCCCGTCAGCCACATCACCTCAACGTTGCGCGCAGCCTCACGCTCGAGCCGTCGACTCGACTGAACCCGATTGAGATAGCCGTAAATGTAGAGCTTCAGCAGAACCGACGGATGATACGAAGGCCGACCGGTTGCTTCCGGATCGACCCCGCCAAAGCCAAGCTCGCCCAGATCGAGTTCCTCAACAAAAACGTCGATCACGCAAACGGGATTGTCCTCATCGATCCAGTCTTCCAAGCATTCCGGAAACAGCGTGCTCTGCCCACGATCCATGCCCTCAACGAAGCGCCTCATCCGATCCCTCCGCAAAAGCAGCCGGAATCATACAGCGCGAATCAAATAACCAAGTGCGTTTTCACACAAGCTGGGTCAAAAGCAGACATCAGCGCATGTCCGCCTGATGTCCGCTTTACCCCCGAAAGCGGACATTCGTCAGCGCGGATAGCACTAAGATGAGAGTCCACTTTATTGAAGTGGGACATTTCGCTGGAAAAGAGCAATTAGTTCAAAGTACTAAAAATTCCGAAGCGCTCCCTAGGGGAGACTGCGGGCAATTTCAGAAATGCCGAAAAATCCGAAGGAAATCACATCACCTGCTCGCTTAATGATACCACCGGCGTATACCACCGGCAATCCTCCGGTGCGGTTGAGGGGAAACCGAGCGTCCCTTCGTGGGCGACTGAAAAAAAGAGCTTTTTCTGACCGAGATTAAGGTGCGGCGCACCCTCGCGACAAACGAAGCGTCTTTAACGTCATCACCGTCGGGATTTCGAGGGGTCACGGCAACTTCGGCGACCAATTCGGACGGGGCAAAGGCACGCTCCTCACGCAACTCAATCCGCAAGCAGCGGCAGTTGAGTGGCGTCAGCAACTTCTAGCGAATATAAATGCCGAAACCACGGTGGTGATGGTGGTGATGGTGGTGGTGGTGGTGTCATTGTCGTCAGCGCAGCCGTGGCCCCCAAAAGCCCAGCGATCTTCTTGTCCATCAGTGTTCCTCCTAATCTATTACCAACATCTCGTTGGCCCCCGCCCGCTCCACTGCCATGCATGATAATCTCGGAAATTGCGGCTTGTTCCGGCGATAAGTTATTCCACGCGTTTTCTCAGCACGCGCAACTTGAACCTGAATGGACATTCACTTATCAAATAAGAATTCAATTTAAGGTGGCGCGGAGATGTTCAGAGGCTTCATACTCGGGATTATCTTCACCGTCGTGCTTGCCGCAGGCGTGGGCTATTATGTCCTGAGCAGCGGCCTTATGCCGGCAAATGCTGATGCAAAGCCGGGACCAATCGAGATGTTCATTGCCGGAACATCTCTCGGGGCGGCACTAAACAAGGATGCTCCGAAAGAGCCAAACTCAGTACAGCTCACTGACGATAACCTCGTCAAAGGGATCAAGCTCTATGAAACACATTGCGCGATTTGCCATGGCACAGCAGAAGGAGAAGCGTCAGCGTCGCCGATAGCTAAGGGCGAGTATCCGAGCCCACCGCAACTGGCAACCGACGGCGTGGAGGATGATCCGGAGGGCTGGACGTTTTGGAAAATAAAACACGGCATCAGATGGACCGGCATGCCCGCGTGGAAAGATGAGCTTTCGGATCAGCAAATCTGGACCTTGGCACTTTTCCTAAAACATATGGACAAGCTTCCTCCTGGTCCAGAAGCCACATGGCGCAGTTTCAAAGTGCCGACCGCGTCTAAAAATCCGCAGTAGTTATTGAGTCAGCCCGGACGCCGCCCTCGTGCGGCGCAGCGTAGAGCAACTCGCTTCCAATCAAGAACAACTCGCCCGCAAGCAAGATCAACTGGCACAAAACATCGCGACACTGCGGGCCGCTGAGCAGGAGGTCAGTCAGGAGATTTTGGCCTTAGCCCCGTCTGCACCGAGAGCGGCCTCTGTCCCGCCACCTAAATCGCAGCAACCTGCGGCGCGGTAACTGAGGCTATTCCAAGGACGTTCGGCTATTGCTCGCCGCTCTGACGCTGCTGTGGCGACGAAGTAGCCTTCGGCGGGGCCTATGGTGTTGAACTTTGCCTTCTGCTCGTCGCTCAGCGAGGCGTAGAAGTTCTGAAGGTCAGGGCGAACTGACTTGATGGCGTCCGCCATGCCAGTTAGCCGTGTTTCAATTGTATCGACCCGCGCCACCTGAAATACTCAGTGCGGCAATGGCCGCCATCACTCGTCTGGACATTCGGAGCTCCCTCTCTGTCTTTTTGGTCGGAGTGGCAGGATTGGGCTTCTGGTTTAATTGTCATTGAAATTGCTCGCATTTTTCACACGGGTCGCGCCGCTTGTGTACTCACGTTGTGTACTCCCATCAAGCTCCGCATGGCGCCAGCCTAAGGATAGTTCCTGAATTGAAGAAATGCCGTTTCCCGATTACTCGGACAAGATGGTTTGTTTCGTCTACCGATGCCCCGCAACGGGTTTGAACGTTCAGGGATTTTTTGCCGACGAAGTGCCGGCGACGGAAGCCGACAGTTATGAGCCCGTCACCTGCACGGCGTGCACGCGCGTGCATCTAATAAACCGATCAACCGGCAAAACACTGCACGAATAGGACGAATAGGTAGCCCTCGGCGCTGCAACACGCTCCATTATGTTGTCGTTTAACCCTCCGGGACATTCCTTATGTGGATTATCTGAATTTCCCTCTTGGGCAGCCGCCCCTACGACTAGCCCCCACGGCAACTACGTAGGAGATAGGGTCATGCTGACGGAAAGCGCAGTCGGTATTGATAATTTCAACCGTTCAAAGACGCAGACCCTGTGTTGCGGCACCCCTAATCGACTGGGGGGGACTATCGAGTTGGGGACGCTAATGAGCTTCTCGGGTAACGCCGAGATATATGGGGAGGGCGAGCCAGTCGATTATTTCTACAAGGTTCTGAGCGGTACGGTGCGGACCTGCAAGGTAAGTATCGACGGACGCCGTCAGATTGGCGGGTTCTATCTGCCCGGCGACATGTTGGGGCTCGAGGTCGGCGAAGAACATACCTTTTCCGCCGAAGCAGTTACAGATTGCCAATTGTTGCTGATCAACCGCCGCCGGGTTATGGCCCGAGCGGCTCGCGAAACCCCGGTCGCGCGAGAATTGTTGAGGCTGATCGGACATGAGCTTGAGCGCGTTCAGGATCACGTCCTGTTGCTGATCAAGAGTGCTGAGGAAAGGGTCGCGTCATTTCTGCTGGAGATGGCCGGGCCAGCTTCCGAAGGGAACACAATCAATCTGCCGATGACGCGCCAAGACATTGGAGAATATCTCGGCCTAACCCTCGAGACGGTGTCCCGCACGCTCGCCCATTTGCAAGCGACCGCAGCAATCGAGGTTCACGACCGCCAGATCATGCTGCGCGACTGCTCCGCGCTCAGACGGTTGAATGCCTGACGGATCGTCATTTGGTTCCACATCGCCTGACTGAAATCCAGAACGCCGGGCCGCGATCTAAAGATAACGGGGTTTGATCAAAATCAATGCCACAGGGACGATGGTATCGTCGCATGCCCGCGTCGTGCTTGAGCCGAATAACCATACATCGCCCCAACCAGAGGCTAAAATCGAGATCAGCCTCAATCGGCTGTCTCAGTTGTTCAATTCTCTCGATCCATCCCCCTTCCACGAACGCGACCTCGATCAGGACGCCGAGGATTACATCATTGGGTCAGCCGAGGAGATTTGGCATCACCGCCCACTTCGTTTAGTGATCCATTTGCCCGCAGATCAGGTGCCAGAACCCGACGCTCTCGATTTGGCCGACGCCGTTCGTAATTTTTTTGCGTACCGCGAAGCTCACGAACGTAGGCAGCTTCGTCTGCTATTTCGCCATGGCCGTATCGCACTGGCGATCGGCTTGACTTTTCTGTTTAGCTGCGTGGCACTGCGAGAAGTTATCTCTTCACTTGAGCATAATGCCGCTTCCGACATTTTCGGCGAAGGGCTGTTGATCATTGGATGGGTCGCGATGTGGCGCCCTTTGGAGATTTTTCTCTATGAATGGGTACCGATCCGCCGGCGCTGTCAAATTGTGGGTACACTCGCAACAATTCCGGTGACCATCCGGCCCAAATAAAAATCCTTACACCTTCGTGTCTGATGCCGTGACTTTCAGTTAGAAAGCAGGCAAGGAACAGGGCTATTCAACAGGAGGTGACGAGTGACCCCGCCGAAAATCCATTCACTTAGCCGCGTACGACCGTAGGCCCCAGCCACAATCAAGTTGACGTGGTGCTGCCTCGCTAAATCGAGGAGAAGAACTTCCTCGTCCTCGCTGGCGACAGTGGCAATCTGTTGGGCAACTCGGACGCCGTGTCGGTCAAGATATTTTGCCACGTCTGCAATCTGCGCATCTGCATCTTCGGCCCCTGGCGTCTTTGCCACTGCAATCCTGACCTCGTCGGCCAATTTCAAAAACGGCAGCGCGTCACGAATAGCTCGGCGTGCTTCGCGGGTATCTTTCCACGCGACCAGGACACTTGAAAGTTCGAGACGATCTATCTCGCGCGGCACCACCAAAACTGGCCGGCCGGCTGCCAAAATGATCGTTCCTGGGTCGTAACTGTGAACGACATCGCCGGGCAGCATACTTTGACCGATAACAAGTAGGTCTGCAGCGCGCGCCTCCTTTGGAATCACCTCTCTCGGAAAATCCATTGAGGAGCGCCACTCGACTTGCACAGCGACCTCCTCTGCGATTTTACGAAACCTTTCTCCGAGACTCCGGAGTTCCTTTGAGGCCCGTTCCGCAAGGTCATTGTCCGATACCTTTTCTCCGGGCCGCTTGAGTAGCGGCCAGCCGGCAACGCCGATCAGCAGACTTCCGAACCGCCTCGCCAGATCGGCGGCCAGACCGATCCGGGCTTCACTGGCTGGATCGAAATCCACGGTTACCATGATTGCAGCGAGGGTCATGCTAAGAGCTTTCCAAGGCGCTAAATCGTTCACCACGCCCACCCGCGGCGGGTCGGTCCCAAGCCGTCTAGCAGTGCTTTTTGCCGGCTATCGAGTGATGCGTAAAAAGTTTCGTATGGCTCGCGAAGGACTTTGATCGACTCGAGCAGCCCAGCCAGCCGCTTCTGCATTTCAGCGAAATGAATTGGTCCGGTCGATACCGTTTCCTTAGCGCAGGAAGACGCAATGATCTTCTTTGCCGCGGCCGACGCAGTTTGCAATTTACCGAGCATTTCCATTTGGGATTTGCTTGGCCTGATCAAGTGCTCCAAATAGCTTGAGCGCCACTCAGTGAGGCCAACGGATTGCGGCGAACACAGCCGCCAAGAGCCCATTGGCCCGTATGACTCCATCCTACTCAAAGCGCCGGGTATCAGGATTAGGGATTTGGCTGGAGTTTTTTGCTCCTCTGCAAAAGGCGATGCTGAGCTAAGCTGTGCTATGAGCAACACCAGCGCCAACACGTTTAGCCATCGCGCCATGTAGCACTCCCAGAATTATCGCCATAAATTCTACCTTTACATGCATATGCTCATTGATTTGGATCAATTCTCCAATTCGACACGCCGCGGCCGCGCATATGAACGAGAGTAACAATCTGGCCTACATAATGACGATGCTGTTTATTGTGGTGTTTGTGCTTAATGTGCTGCCCGCATTTGCTCCACCAACCTGGACGACGATGTCGTTCATCGGCCTCGCCATTCCGAATATTGACGTTCTATTGCTTGCCGCTGTCGCAGCGATGGCGGCGACCTGTGGCCGCATCGTTTTGGCCAAGTTGTCACGTGCACTTGTGCGGCGGAGACTGCTGACTGACCAATCGCGGCGCAACGTCGATGCAATCAAAATTGGAATTGAGAATCAGCGAGCAATGACGGTTGGTACATTCTTGGGTTATTCGCTCAGCCCGCTGCCGTCGAATTATCTGTTCATTGCGTATGGATTAACATCGCTACCAATAGCG
>CAWFJS010000015.1:0-486335 GCA_963816295.1 uncultured Alphaproteobacteria bacterium
AAATGCACAAAACAATCGCTTTGTCAGACGCAATTGAAAAAATCCCCGACGGTGCTTCAGTCATGATAGGGGGATTTTTGGGCGTTGGCAGCCCACATCGAATCATTGCCGAACTGGTGCGACAAGGCCGCAAAAGCTTGACGGTGATTGCCAACGACACAGCGCGGCCGGGAGTCGGCATTGGACTCCTTATTGCCGCGAAGGCGGTGCGCAAAGTGGTCGTGTCGCATATCGGTACCAATCCGGAAACACAGCGGCAGATCATCGCCAGTGGGCTCGAGGCCGAGCTGTGCCCACAGGGAACGCTTGCCGAGCGCATTCGGGCGGCTGGCTACGGGCTCGGCGGCGTGTTGACAGCGACCGGCGTCGGCACGACGGTTGCTGAGGGCAAGCGCACAGTCGATGTTGACGGCCATGACTTCCTACTTGAGCCGCCGCTCAAGGCCGAGTTCGCGCTGATCGCGGCGAAACGCTGCGATTATCGAGGTAACCTCGACTACGCGCTGACAGCACGTAACTTCAATCCGATCATGGCCACAGCCGCCACAACGGTAATCGTCGAGCCGGCTGAGATCGTGCCGACGGGTGTCATTCCGCCCGATGACGTCATAACGCCGCATGTGCTCGTCGACCACATAATCGAAATGGATCGCGCTCATGGATGATAAGGAACTCATCGCAAAACGCGTGGCGCTGGAGCTGAGGCCCGGAAATCTCGTCAATCTTGGCATCGGTCTGCCTCAGAGCGTCGCTAATTATCTGCCCGCCAGCGTCGAGGTGTTCTTCCAATCCGAGAACGGCATCATTGGGATGGAAGTTTTGCCCGAAATCGGCATGGAAGACCCTTATTTGACTGACGCCGGAGGCCGGCCGATCGGCGCCGGTCCCGGCGCTTGCAGCTTCGACAGTTGTATCTCCTTCGGCCTGATCCGCGGCGGGCACCTCGATGTTACCGTTCTCGGTGGTCTGCAAGTCGATGAACGAGGGCGACTGGCTAACTGGACCATTCCTGGAAAGATGATCCCCGGTATGGGCGGTGCCATGGATCTTGTGACCGGCACCAAGCGGGTGATTGTTGCCATGACCCATGCAGTGAACGGCAAATCAAAGATTGTGAAGCAATGCACGCTGCCGTTGACCTCAATTCGTCCTGTGAATCTAGTGATTACTGAGTTAGCGGTCATCGAGCCGAGCGATCAGGGCCTCGTACTGAAGGAACGCGCACCGGGTGTGACCGTTGAAAAAGTCATCGCCACTACCGAAGCCTTGCTCATCATTCCACCAAAAGTACCGGAGATGGCCATCAGCCCACCACAAGTACGGGAGATGGCCATTAGCGCCTAGCAAATGGTTTTCGGGGGGTTCTCACTTAACGTGCGCGAGATGGAGCTGGGCCGTGGAGAGACAAGCATGATCGACGTTTCGCAAAAACCTCTTGCAGGCAAGAAGGGGCTCGTTCTCGGCATCAGTAACGAGCACTCGATCGCCTTTGGATGCGCCCAGGCATTCCGTGCTCTCGGCGCGGAACTTGCGATCACCTATGCAAACGAGAAGACCAAAACCTATGTGGAGCCGCTCGCGCGGGACCTCGCGGCTCGCATTTTGCTGCCCTGCGATGTCCGTCAGCCGGGCCAGCTCGAAGCTGTGTTTCAAACCATAGGACAGACCTGGGGAGTACTGGATTTTGCGCTCCACTCCATCGCCTTTGCGCCAAAGGAGGATCTACAGGGCCGACTAGCCGACAGCTCGCGGGAAGGATTCCTGCTGGCCATGGACGTCTCGTGCCACTCGTTCATCCGCATGGCTCGATTGGCGGAGCCTTTGATGCGCAACGGCGGCACGCTTTTCGCGATGAGTTACTACGGCGCCGAGAAGGTCATCGAGCATTACAACTTGATGGGGCCTGTGAAGGCCGCGTTGGAAAGCGCCGTGCGCTATCTCGCCTATGAGTTTGGCCCAAAGGGGATACGGGTTCACGCGATCTCGCCAGGACCAATAAAAACGCGCGCGGCATCTGGCATCGATCATTTTGACGATCTGATCGAGAGTGTCGCCAAACGTGCACCGGCGCGAAGCCTCGTCAGCATCGAGGACGTCGGCGCCGCGACGGCCGTCCTCGCCACGGATTACGCAAAACTGATCACCGGCGAAACGGTCTATGTGGATGCGGGATACCACATCCTCGGCTGAGGCGCCGCGAGCGCTGCCTCAGTCAGGCAAACTTCCCACTGCGCTTCGCCGCAATATTGAGTTCGTTGCCAGCTGATAAACGTTTGCCGCAAAATAGGTCGCGCCGAGCAGCTAATCAGAGAAATTATCCCTACGTCGTGAGCGAAGCGAAAGCGGCGGCAGATATAGCACACAACACTTGGCGATTAAGCAAACGATATTGTAAGGTCCCGCAGTGGACTGGTCTCGAATTGGTGTTCTAACGGCTGGAGTTAGGCCGTCAGACATTCATTCCGACAGTCATTGAGGCATCTAAGGTCCATGCGGACTCTCTGCAAGTCTGCTAGCCTATGGAGGTGACCGTGAAACTTCGGCTGCTTTTCACCAGCGCTTTATTCCTGTTTGTGCAGATGCCGACGATGCAAGCACAAGAGACGCTGGACCTTGCTAAAATAACGTGCGAGCAATTGCTGATGGAGAAACTCGCGCCGTCCTCGCGCGACGTCGTGTTGTTGCTTACCGGATATTACACCGGCAAGCGCAACAACACCATCATCGAACCCCAAACAATCAAACAGGATGAGGAGAAGGTTAACTCATATTGCTTTCACCACCGCGAAACGACCGTCATGGATGCTGTCAAGAACGTGCTCGGCTTTGACAAATGAGGTAGCTCGCGGCCCGTCAAAGGCTGAGAGGCCGCGCTCCTTGACCACAACCGTCTCACGCCGATGAAGCAGCATCGTACCCAAAGCTTGGATACCGCCTTGACGATCTGCGGGCGCAGTGGGCGAAGTTGTATCTGTTGCGCGTGTAAAGTCGCTTGGCGATATTCGCCGCAATTCGCTGGCTGGCCTGCATAACGGAGAAAATCACCGAAGGTTTACGTCGGGCGGCTCAGAGTAGCCCTGCCAAATCCATTTCGCTCGGACAACGCAAATCGCAGCGCATGAAGCGGAAGGTCGGTGCCACCATGACTACACAGCCCTTCCCGTCCCAAATGGCTAGTGAGCGCACTATAGCGCACCAAATCTCAACATTAACAGGCAAATCCACACGATTGCGACCCGCAAAAGGCAAATTGTTGTCGTTCATTGCGACATTATTGTCTTTGCCTCCGAAACTAACCAGCGTGTTATGGGCTAACGATGTTTGCGGAGCAAAATTATCCAATTAGATAGAATCGTAGCCGCGCTTCCAGAAGTCGATTCACGAGAGTGGGAATAAGACGGAACCGATCATTTGTTTATGCTCACAGCTGAGCGAATCCTTTGGTTGAAAACTGACCGGCACGCGTCGCTAAGACTCGATAGATTCTGCCTGAGGCAGTTTTCAACCTTAGCGGCATCAGGGATGTAGCCCGCACATAGCCGGAAAGCGTCAGGGGTGCATGACATCCTCTGGTCAGTCGTTCCTCGATAATCCTGCGCGAGGGCTGTCGTGGCCCAAAAGAATGCTGCCAAAAGTACAAATAACAAACTGCCCTTTGACGAGACTCCACGCGTTCCCAGATAAATCAAGAGAAGCATGCATCTCTCCACTGCATTTGTCTCAAATCGATGGCTAAGGAGAGAAGCCCTAACGCGTTGCTCGACGGATGACCGCTGGTATCGGCTTGGGCTGATTCTTCTCAATCCGTTGCAGAAAAAGCCACTCGAAATAAGTCGTGGCATTCCGCTCTTCTTGCAGGGCTCTCGGTAGGCGAGTCACGGCGTCGTCGCGGCACTGCCCCGAGCAATACCGCCTCTTGCTGAACCAGCGCCGGTAATGGACGAGTCCAATGCAGCGATTGCAATCGGGATTTGAGCATTTCATGACACTTTCCTCCGGTGATCTTTACTATTCGAGAATAACTCCCTTCCCGCGAAACACTGCGTATCGCAGTAGATTAACCGCGTCTGAGAATCACGGACGTATCCTTCTTGAGAATTCCGCCGCAGATTGCGCAGCACCCATCCGTGCGGGGAAGACGATCATTGACGACAATGAATCTTGTTCGGCGATGACTCGTCGCGAAAGGCAGATTGGCGCTCATAATCACCTCCCTTAGCTACGTCGCGGGAAGAAAGAGTTTCTTCATTGAACTCTCGACACGTCAAAGGCGGCTCCAAATATCGACATGGCTTGCTCCTTTGCCGGAGGAAAATATCTGTCCGTTCAATCAAATATGCCATTCGGCAGTAAGTCCGAATCTCTAAGCGTTGGCTTAACCGCGCTAGCCCTAGGAAAAAGCTGCTATTAAAGCCCAAAGAACTGAGCGCCGCGGCTGCGCGGGAGCAGCGCATACATCGCTTCTACGATCTGACAACTACAATAGTCGGTCGCGTTTGCTCTTCCTCAGCGAGAAATGCTTCTTTCTTGAGACGGCTTCTGGACGCCACTTGCAGCCATAGGGCCAATCGAACTTGGGGCATGTTGCGGTAAACGGCTGCGCTTTTGGGAAACTGATGACATTCGTATCAGCCGAAGAACGAGCGATCGTTACAACGCCAGCCACTGCCGCGATGATCCCAACTAAAACAGCTAAAAATTTGTGCATGAACATACCGTTGGCCAAAGCGCGTGTAAGAACATGCATTCGTTCAGCAAGGTGTGCCATTCGGCGCCAGGTCTGACTCCCTAAGCGTCAGCTTATCTGTGCTTGCGCAAGAGGGACGAAGAACTGTGGGGGTCTCAGAGGCGTAGGTGATCTAGTCCCTGGGACACGGCCGGCGCATGGCTGCGCGACGAGCAGCGCGTGGAGCCAAGTGCGGTCGGCCACCGCGTCGTTCCATGGCGGCCCTGATTACAGCAGCCCTGTTCTGATAAATGCCGAGGTGGTCACTCGACTGGAGCGCTACGTGCCGCTCGCTCCGCTGCACCAGCCGCACAATCGATTCTCACGAATTTGCCCCAGCTGCCTCAGGTGGCCTGCTTCGACACGGCCTTTCACCGCGACCACGCAGCAGTCGCGGATCATTTTGCTATCCCGCAGCACCTTTATGCAGAAGGGGTGCGCCGCTACGGCTTTCACGGCCTATCCTATGAATATATCGCCTCCTGCCTACCGGAGGTCGCGCCCGAGGCCGCCGCGGGGCGCGTCATTGTTGCTCATCTGGGCAGCGGGGCCTCCATGTGCGCGCTCTCGGGCGGACGCAGCATCGAGAGCACAATGGGATTTACGGCGCTGGACGGACTGCCCATGGGCACACGTCCGGGTCAGATCGACCCTGGTGTCATTCTCTATCTGATCGAGCAGAAAAAGATGAGCGGCGCCGCCGTGCAGGATCTCCTCTATCGCGAGTGCGGCCTCAAGGGCCTCTCCGGCATCAGCAACGACGTGCGGGAGCTGCTATCGAGCGCGGACCCGCGCGCTGCGTTTTCACTTGAGTACTTCTGCTATCGCATCGCGCTTCATGCCGGCATGCTGGCGGCGGCATTGGGCGGGCTCGACGCGTTCGTGTTCACTGCCGGCATCGGCGAGAATTCGGCGGACATCCGCGCCCGCGTTGCTGCCAGGCTCGCCTGGTTGGGTGCGGTTCTGGATGCAAAAGCCAATGCGGCGCACGCGTTACGCATATCGGCATCGGACAGCCGAGTTGCTCTTTATGTTATTCCAACCGACGAGGAATTGATGATCGCGCGCCATACATTGGCAGCTCTATCCGCCGATAGCTTTCAATGATGCCCGATCAGGAGAGCCTTTGCTCTCGCCGGGCGCTGATGATCTCACCGCTGCTTGAGATGCACAATTCCCAGCGCTTTCATCGTCTGGTGGAGATCGTTGCGATGAACAAGCTAAGTGACAGCGTCGTGCAGAGCATGCTCGACGGACTGGCGAGCAAGCTTCTCGCTTTGCTGGCTGGCACCTGGCTGAGGCCTCAGCGCAGCTTCTAGTGCAGAAAAGGACCACCCAACTCAGAAAGTGAGCAGGCCATGGACATATCAATTATCCCGGCCCTCGCGGGTCTCACAGGAGCGGCCATAGGGGGGCTTACATCGGGAATTGCTTCTTGGTTTGCTCAAAAGATCCAGTCACGCGTGCAGTTGCTGGCACAGGACAAGCTCCCGCGGCAAGAGCTCTATAAGGAATTCATTGAAGCCGCTACGCAATGCTATGCCGACGCGCTCCAACACGAAAAACCGGACATTCCCGCATTAGTAAACCTCTACGGAAAGATTGGCAGAATGCGGGTGCTATCATCGACGAGAGTCCTCGCCAGCGCCGAGCAAATAGGACAAAAGATCATTAATTTGTATCTGGAGCCAAACAGGACGTTTTTTGAGTTGCGCGAGATGGTCAACAAGAACGCCATCGACATTCTTGGCAACTTCGGCGAAGCGTGTCGCGAAGAATTCCGGTCGCTTCATAATGCGGGCAGTTTGAGTCGCTGAGTGAGCATCTTCTTTGGATGTTTTGCGAAGCGGATTATGCGATGGAAACGCCAAATCCTGACATCCAGACATACCCTGGCCAGGCGGTCGGGTGGTATCAAGCCGGCGAAGGCGCTGGTTTTATTGGGGCAATCGTTGGCGCGATCATAGTCCTGGTAGTGTGGGGCATGATCGCACCTCGTCTTGAGCGGACGTAAGGTTCAAAAGACGAGTCTCAGCCTTGCGTCGCACGCTGGGTGCCTTGGGACGTCGCTTACGCAGCCTCATTATTAAATTTCCGAGCCCGGTGTAAGCGTCCTGAAACATATCGCGCAGCTCGATGATCTTATCCCCGTATGGCATTTCGTCTCACGTCTGCTCGACGAGCGCGGACTGAGCTCGATCCAAATAAAACAGATCCCTCATGTGAGGGAACACACCATTGCCTGGTCGCATCGGACCTCATGGCGGCGGTCTTTTACGAAAACGGCCATTGGGTCACCGGCTTCAAGGGTCGCATGGAAAAGCTGCTCGGTTCCGTCGATCCCGATCCTGAGGCGGCGGCCACGCCACTGAATTCCAAATTTCAGGGTTCTCCAACTTGCGGGCAGCTTTGGATTGAAGGCGATTCCGTCGCTGTGCAATGACAACCCCGCAAAGCCGAAGACCGCCGTCAGCCACGTGCCGCCGAGAGCCGCTATGTGCAGACCGCCAGCGATCGTTGTGTGGTTATCTGCCAGATCGATCGCCACGGCATGCTGGAAATACCGGAGTGCAAGGTCCGAGTCGCCCAGCCGCGCTGCGACCAGCCCATGCATCGCGCCGCTGAGGGAACTGCCGTGGCTGCAGCGCGGCTCGTAGTAGCGGAAGTTCGCCCTCGCGCTGTCACCGGGGAATTCCTCCGGCAACAGCCCGAGAAGCGCTACAACATCGGCCTGCTTAATGACCTTGGAGCGCTGCGTTCGCTCCCGCCCAAGCACCAGGTCCATCGGCACTGATCGGCCCGCGTAGGCCGCAAGATCGATCTCCTCAAGGCCAAAGAAACCGGCGAACTGCTCGAATAGTCTCGTTTGAGAATTCCAGCCGGTGACCATTGTCTCCGCCACAGTCCGCCAGCGCACCAGCTCCCTATCCTCTAATCCAAGGCGGTACGACAGGCGTGCCCAGCGGTCGGGCCAGCGTTCGCGCAACAGCTGCGGCCACCTCAAGCGCCCGCCGAATGTTCCAGCGTGCCATGACATTGGTGTAGGCATTGTCGTCTATATGCTCGTGATACTCATCCGGTCCGATAACATTGCGGACGTGGCAGTAACCGTCCCTCTCCGGCTGGGCACGGCTCGACCAAAACCGGCCCGTCTCGAGGAGAATCTCGGCCCCTGCGTCGAGGAGGAAGTCTACGTCTTCGGTTGCCTGCCAGTACTGCCAGACCGCGTACGCGATGTCTGCGGTAATGTGCTGTTCCTGCTTGCCACAAAGGATATCGATAATCTCGCCGTCCGGACCAACAACCTGCTCCGGCGTTGCCTCGGCACCGGTGTCCGCCAACTCCCAGGCGTACATGGCGCCGCGCCATCCCTGCTGGGCCGCCTTCTGCCGCGCGCCGTCGATGGTCCGGAAGCGATACATGAGTAGGGCGCGGGCGGCTTCCGGCCAAGTGAAAACGTAGAATGGCAGCAAGTAGATTTCCGTGTCCCAGAAGACATGCCCGTGATAGTCGTCGCCGGTCAGACCGCGTGCTCCGATGGAAACGCGCTCATCGGCCGGATTGGCGGCGCTGTTGAGGTGATAGACAGCGAAACGCAACGCCTGCTCAGCGGCTGGGTCGCCTCCGACCTCGATATCGCTGGAACGCCATCGATCTGACCAAGCCGCCTCGTGCTCTCGGACGACCTTGCGCCAGCCGACCTGTCGGGCTACGCCGAGCTTTTCCCGTGCGAGGCGGCCAGGATCCGCATCCAGTGCATCGCTTCGCGCCACAGCAATCAGCCGTGCAACACACACGACCTGGCCGGGACGAGTCTTCCAATGCCAGGACCAGATGAATGGACCTGGCATGGTTGGTGCAATCTCGGAACCGTCGATGTGCAATGACAATACAGCAGCCATCGCGACGCGTTTGCCTGAATACTTGGTCCGCCAAATACCGAGATCCTGCTCAATCCGCTCTGATTTGAGCCCGAGGCCCAGTCCCTCAAACGATGCTTCCACCGCGACCTCAATCTCACCTTCCTCGATCTTCAATTCGATCACCTGCACCCCAATTCCCCGCTCACTTAGCGACAGGAGGTGCAGCGTCCTCACTCGGACAGCTATGGTGGGGCGGTCAATCAGGCGGCATCCGGTAAGCAATACACCCCGCCTCATGTCGAGTATCGTGCGATGCGAAATCGCCTCGGCAGGGTGACGGACGAGCGGCCCGTCCCGAAGCATAATGCGGAACTGCTGCCACCCCGGGGCGGGAACAAGTGCAGGTATGGGGTGCTCGGGACCCGGTATGTCGAACATACCGGCGACGTAAGCTCGGTGCGGAACATCCCAGCGCTCCCCACGACTTACCGCTCGACCGGCTCGTAGCCCGAGTAAGCCATTGCTGATCGAAAATCGCAACTCATAGATTGCTTCGCGAAGCGCATCGAAGCCCTCCGCGGCAAGCACCCAGGCGAGATCAGGGGTCGGTTCGAGCAAGTTTTCCATTTTTTGCAAGTCCAGGAGTGGCGGCCCGGTGCGTCGCGTCATTCCCGAA
The DNA here is from genome assembly GCA_963816295.1 of uncultured Alphaproteobacteria bacterium. GTDB lineage: Bacteria > Pseudomonadota > Alphaproteobacteria > Rhizobiales > Xanthobacteraceae > BOG-931. Next base: position 9,266 of record CAWFJS010000015.1, read on the forward strand.
CTCTCATCTATCTGCTGACTGGCCGCACGGCGAGCGGATTTTCCCGGGTCAGCTCAAGTTCTTCCGTTTCATGACGGATCACCAGGCGTTCGCCCTCGCGCAGCGCATACTCCACCTTGTCTAGACCGATTTCGACTTCCAGCAGCTGGCCACGGTAGGTTAAGGGAAATCGAAGGACGGCGTTGTCCTCGGGCGCACGACGCGGCCAGAATGACAACGTGCCGTCATGGTCCCGCATGCCTCCGAAACCATAGGTAAGCATCATCCAGGTGCCACCCATGGAGGCGATATGACAGCCGTCCTTCACGTTACCCCCCACGTCCGCCAAGTCCATGAGCAGTGCCGCCATCCCGTAACGAAACGCTTTATCAATGTCGCCGATCTGTGCGGCGATGATCGCCTCGACGCATGACGACAACGATGAGTCGCCCGTCGTCAACGGGTCGTAGAAATCAAAGTTGCGCTTCTTCGTCTCTGGAGAAAAAACGTCACCCAACAAGAACATGGCCAAGATGACGTCCGCCTGCTTGATCACTTGCTTCCGGTAAATATTCAGCGGATGGTAAAATAGCAGCAGCGGATAATGGTCGGCCGGTGTGTTCCGGAAATCCCATGGCTCCTTGTCCAGAAAGTTGTCATCCTCCGGAATAATCTTCAGCTTTTCATCATACGGCACATACATGTTCTCCGCCGCGTGGATCCATGCCTTCGCCTCGGAGGGCTCGAGCGCCGTTTTTTGTACAAGCGCGTTGTATGCATCCGGTTCTGTCGCCCGCAGGGATTCGACAACCTCGGTTGCGTACCGCAGGTTTTCACGGGCCATCAAATTCGTATATGCGTTGTTGTTCACGACGGCGTTGTATTCATTGGGGCCAGTGACACCGTTGATGCAGAACTTCCCCCCTTTTGCATCCGAGTAGAACCCCAGGTCCAGCCATAGGCGCGCCGTTTCCACGAGCATCTCGGCACCGAAGTCTCGCAGGAACAGCTTCATCGCCCGTCGCCTGCACATATTTGCGCAGCGCGTACATGATGTCCGCATTGATATGGTACTGCGCAGTTCCGGCGGCGTAGTAAGCCGATGCTTCTTCCCCGCCGATGGTGCGCCACGGGAACATGGCTCCTCGATGGCCTAATTCCTTGGCGCGCGCTCGTGCCTGAGGCAGCATCTTGTAGCGGAAAGCCAGGAGATTCCTGGCGATCCGGGGGGACGTGTAGATCAGAAACGGCAACAGGTAGATCTCGGTGTCCCAAAAGTAATGCCCCTCGTAGGCCTGTCCGGTGAGGCCTTTCGCCGGCACACCCGTGTCTTCCGCGCGCGCCGAGGCCTGCAGGATGTGAAAAAGATTGAAGCGGATCGCTTGTTGGATTTCCACGGTGCTACGCTTGACTCGGTCTTCCCTGATATCCTTGATCCGAACATCGCTCCGACGCCAAAACTCGTCCATGTACTGCTCTTGAGAGGCGAGCAGCTGTTGGAATCCCTGGGTCACTACGCGATCCAATGTCCATTCAGCACGGCCGCAGAGGTCTTCGGCGGAAGCCGTCTGCGAGGTGTGATAGACGATGTATTTGGTGAGCTCGATTGGACAGCCGGGCTGCGCCTCGATTGTGAACGCGACTTGGCCGAAGTCAGCGGTGTGGGCAACCTTGTAGGAGTGCGGGCAAGAGCTCTCCAGCGCATTATCAGTCGCACATGTCAGCGTGAAGCGGCTCTTTTGGGTCGCATGGCACAGCACGATGCGCCGGTCTTTGGAGTAGCTCGCTCGCGGATGGAGTACTCGGCCCGGAAAGCCTCTCGCCAGCCGGGGATCGTCCCCGCTGTCGCCGGCGCTAGCTTCATTGGTCGCCATCTCCGACGAGATCACGACAAAGGCTTGTGCATTGAGGATTGTCACACAATAGGAGATGGCGGCCACGTGCCTGTTGGCGAATGAGACCAAGCGCCGGGATGTGATCGACACCTGTTTGCCGGCAGGAGTCTCCCAGAGGATCTCCCGGTCGAGCGTCCCGGACTTCATGTTGAGCCGCCGGTCGTATTTTAGGAGATGCGCATTGGGCAACCAGAAGGGCTCGTCATCCACGAAGAGCTTGATGATCTTGCTGTCGGTCACGTTGCAGATCGTCTGACCAGTTTTGGCGAAACCATAAGCTTCTTCGCCGTAGACGATCGGCCGCGTTTCATAGAACCCATTGATGAAAGTGCCATTCTCGGCGTTGGGGCCGCCTTCTTCCGGGCACCCGCGCATGCCGAGATATCCGTTGCCGAGCGCCGACATGGTTTCGACCTGGGCCAGAAATTCAGGATGAAACGCTTTTTCGATGACGTTCCACTCGTCGGCCGGATAATCACGAGAGGGCGGCCTGAGGCGTTCATGATGCAGCATCGGGCTGTTCCTCCACGCGCGAGGCGTTGGTCAGTCGACCAGTTCGCCCAGATCCTCGACCACCAGCTGCGCGCCATGACGCTTCAGCTCCTCCGCATTCCCCTTGCGCGCGACACCGATCACGAGCCCGAAGCTCCCATTGGAGCCGGCCTCCACCCCGGAAATGGCATCCTCGAGGACCACCGTCCGTATCGGCTCAACGCCGAGCAGCTTTGCCGCCATCAAGAACGTATCCGGAGCCGGTTTCCCGGCAAGTCCCTGTGCTTGGATCAGATTGCCATCGACCCGGACTTCGAAGAGGTCGTCTAACTTGGCGGCCCTCAGGACGGCATCGCAGTTTTGACTGGAGGTGACGACCGCAATTTTGAACCCATCCCGGCGGAGTTGATGAATGAATTGCACGGTTCCGGCGTAAGGCTCCACGCCCACCTCCGCGATGGCGCGGTTCACCAGGTCGTTCTTGCGATTCCCGAGTCCGTGCACGGTTTCGACTTCTGCAGGGTCGTCAGGGTTTCCCTCGGAGAGTTGGATACGGCGTGATCTCAAAAAGTCACGAACACCGTCGAAGCGGGGCTTCCCATCCACGTAGAGCCGGTAGTCCGCGGAGAGATCGAAGGGGCGAAATGCTTCCCCTCGCTGCCTCGCACGCTTCTGAAGGTATTCGTCGAACATCTGTTTCCAACACGTGGCGTGGAGGTTGGCGGTGTTCGTTATTACGCCGTCGAGGTCAAAGAGGACGGCGTCGTATTGCTCGCGATTGACGCGCTTGCTCTCGGGCTGTCGCATGAACCGCTCTCCTGTTACCCAAGGACTTGAGCGCACAACCGCGCTCGCTGCGATCTAGTCGACGAGAGGTCCGTTCCAGATCCGTACAGCCGGTATTTCGCGGTAGAAGCCCAGCACACACAGAGTGCCCGTATTCAACAGAAAGTGTTGACCGCCGCCCGGAGGCAGCCCGATCCAGCGCGCCACGAACACGCGCAGGACGTGTCCGTGCGCAAACAGCACGGTGTCACCGTCGACCGCGCGCGACCGGGCGATCACCCGGTCCACCCGCGCACCCACGTGCTCCGGTACCTCACCACCCGGGCACCCATCTCGAAAGATCAACCAGCTCGGCGCCATCTCCTGGATTTGCTTGGGCGTCAGTCCCTCGTACTCGCCATAGTTCCACTCGACGAGGTCGGAGTCGATAACGGCCTTTTCGCCAAGGCCCGCCAGTTCGCAGGTCTCTCGTGCCCGCTGCATCGGGCTGCAGAGAACAAGCGCAAATGCTTTGGCGGCGAGCACCGACCGCATCCGTTCCGCAAGCCGGCGGCCGTTGTCGGTCAACGGAATGTCCGTCCTGCCAGTGTGCTGGCCACTGAGACTCCACGCTGTCTCCCCATGCCTGATCGCGAACACGTTCACGTTCGCCTCCCGCCAAGCAGGGTCAGAAGTTATCGGCTTCTGTCGAACGAACCGCCGGGGAAGCCGCCTCCCGCCCCCACCTCCAGCCGGTGATGTCGGGCATATCGTCCCCGTATCGGGCGATGTACTCCTTGTGATCGATGAGCTTATCCCGGATGGCCTGCTTGGCGTAAGCCGCCCGCGATCCGAGCTTCGGCACGCGGTCGATCACGTCGCCCACGAGGTGGAAGCGATCGAGATCGTTCAACACGCACATGTCGAACGGTGTCGTGGTGGTGCCCTCTTCCTTGTAGCCGCGCACATGGATGTTGTGGTGGCTCGTGCGTCGGTAAGTCAGCCGGTGAATAAGCCACGGGTAGCCATGGAAGGCAAAGATGATCGGTTTGTCGGTGGTGAAAAGGGCGTCAAAATCGCGATCCGATAAGCCGTGCGGGTGCTCGGTCGATGACTGCAGTTTCATCAGATTGACGACATTGATGACCCGGACCTTCAGATCGGGCGCGTGCTTTCGAAGGAGGTCGACGGCGGCAAGGGTCTCTAGCGTCGGCACGTCACCGCAGCAGACCATCACGACATCGGGCTCGCCGCCCTGGTCGTTGCTGGCCCACTCCCAGATGCCGAGTCCAGCTTCGCAGTGCTTGACCGCCTGGTCCATGGTCAGCCATTGAGGAGCAGGCTGTTTGCCCGCGACGACGACGTTGACGTAGTTCCGGCTGCGCAGGCAGTGGTCGGTGACCGAGAGCAAGCAGTTGGCGTCGGGCGGCAGATAGACGCGGATGACCTCGGCTTTCTTGTTGACGACGTGGTCGATGAATCCCGGGTCTTGATGGCTGAAGCCGTTGTGATCCTGGCGCCAGACATGGCTCGACAAGAGGTAGTTCAGTGAGCCGATAGGCCGCCGCCAGGGAATGTGATTGCACACCTTCAGCCACTTGGCGTGCTGGTTAAACATCGAATCGATGATGTGAATGAACGCCTCATAGCAAGAGAAGAAGCCGTGCCGCCCGGTCAGGAGATAGCCCTCCAGCCAGCCCTGGCATTGGTGCTCGCTGAGCATCTCCATTATACGCCCGCCGGGCGCCAGGTGATCATCCCAGGGATGTACTTCCGCGACCCAGGCCCGATTGGTGACCTCGAGCACGTCCTGCCAGCGGTTCGAGTTGTTCTCGTCGGGACTGAACAGCCTGAAATTGCGTTGCTCCATGTTCAGCTTCATCACATCGCGTAGGAACCGGCCCATGACGCGCGTGGACTCGGCCGTAACGGCGCCCGGTGCGGTCACCTCGACAGCGTAATCGCGGAAATTCGGCAGCCGCAGTTCGCGCAGGAGTAAGCCGCCATTGGCGTGCGGGTTGGCGCTCATCCGGCGGGTGCCGCGAGGGGCAAGCTCGGCCAACTCGGGCCGGAGGCGACCGTCGTCATCGAAGAGCTCCGCAGGTTGATAGCTCTTCATCCACTGTTCGAGAATGCGCACATGGGCGGCGTTCTCATGCATCTCGCCCATTGGCACCTGGTGCGAACGCCAATAGTCTTCGGTACGCTTGCCATCGATTTCTTTCGGGCACGTCCAGCCCTTGGGTGTGCGAAGCACGATCATCGGCCAGCGGGGGCGCTCGCTGAAACCATTTCGACGTGCATCCGATTTGATGCGCTGAATTTCGACGACGACCTTATCCAGGGTCGCGGCCATCAGCTCATGCATTTTTTCCGGTTCGTTTCCCTCAACGAAATACGGCGTGTAGCCATAGCCGCGGAATAAGTGATCCAGTTCCTCATGGCTGATACGGGCGAGAATGCAGGGATTGGCAATCTTGTAGCCGTTGAGGTGGAGGATGGGCAAAACCACACCGTCGCTCGCCGGATCTAGGAATTTGTTGGAATGCCAGCTGGTTGCCAGCGCTCCAGTCTCCGCTTCACCGTCCCCGACGACACAGGCAACGATCAAATCGGGGTTGTCGAAGGCCGCTCCGTAGGCATGCGAGAGGGCGTAGCCGAGCTCACCACCTTCGTGAATTGATCCAGGCGTTTCCGGCGCAACGTGGCTGGGGATACCGCCAGGGAAGGAGAATTGGGTGAACAGGCGTTTCATACCCTGTTCGTCGGGAGAAATGTTTGGATAGACCTCGCTGTAGGTCCCTTCGAGATAGGCATTGGCGACGAGACCGGGACCGCCATGGCCGGGCCCGGTAATGTAGATCATATCAACGTCGTGCTTTTTGATTACCCGGTTGAGGTGGACGTAGATGAAGTTTAAACCGGGTGTCGTGCCCCAGTGGCCGAGGAGTCGCGGCTTGATGTGTTCCTTTGTGAGCGGCTGTTTAAGCAGTGGGTTGTCGTAGAGATAAATCTGGCCAATCGACAGGTAGTTGGCGGCCCGCCAGTACGCATCCATCATTGCCCGTTCTTTGTCAGATAGTGCGTTTGCCATGCTTGCCTCCTGATCACGTGTGATCGATGTCCGTGTGGTGCCAGGTCCTATCAGTCGTCCCGCCAGGCGTGGCGATGCGGCGGATCATCAGCACCCTGCGATGCCGTCTCCATCTCATCCGTGTATCTCCCCAGACTCGCCGCTCCATTGCAACGCGCCCGGCGATAGAGCGCTTCCTGCCCTGCTGCGAGATTCTCGTCGCGCCCGTGCCAAGTCTCCAGAGCCGGATCCTGAAGCGCCCGCCCGTAGGAGAAGCTGATCTTCCAGGGTTTCGCGTCCGGCAGCCGATTGATCGCGTTCAGGTGGACGGTTGCCAGGCGGGCGTTTTGGCCGCCCGACAGGAATACGATACCGGGCACGGCCGCGGGCACGTGCCGGCGTAAGCAGCGCAATGTCGCGGTCGCGACCTCCTCGACCGAAGCTTGTCGGCCACACTCCTTACCTGCGAGGACCATGTTGGGTTTGAGCAGCATCCCCTCGAGGGCGACACCCTGCTCGAAGAGTGCGTGGAACACAGCATGAAGAACGATTGCGGTGACTTCCTCGCAACGCTCAATCGTGTGCGGCCCGTCCATGAGCACTTCCGGCTCGACGATCGGCACGAACTCCTGCTCTTGACAGAGGGCGGCGTACCGCGCCAGCGCGTGCGCATTTGCACTCACGCAGGCGAAACTCGGTAGAGCGTCCGTGACATGGATGACCGCCCGCCACTTCGCGAAACGGGCACCCATGGCGCGGTACTCCGAGAGGCGATGTCGTAGACCGTCAAGCCCCTCCGTTACGGTCTCGTCAGGAGAGCCAGCGAGGGGCTTCGCGCCGGTGTCGACCTTGATGCCGGGAATGATGCCCTGGACAGTCTGAACCTCGGCGAGCGGCATGCCGCCGGTGCTCTTCTGACGGATCGTTTCGTCATACATGATGACACCGCTGATGAACTCAGCGACGCCAGGGGAGGTAAAGAGCATTTCCCGATAACTGCGCCGGCTCTGCTCGGTCGACTGGATCCCGAGCGTGTCGAACCGCTTCGTCAAAGTGGGGATGGTCTCGTCAGCCGCGAGGATTCCCTTCCCTTCGGAAACCAGCATCAGCGCGACGCTCTCCAAATCGTGGCGCGTCATCTGGATCCTCCCTACTGCACTCGTGTTATGTCTCTCCTTGTCCTGCGGGCTTCCGGTCGCGAAGGTCAAAATTCTGTCCCGCGGTCACCCTCAAGGAGGCCCAAAATCGCATCGGCTCCTCGATTACTTCCGCCATGACTCTTTCCGTAGCGTCCCCTTGCTCCGGCGGCGGCTCAGGCGAGCTTAGTGCGGTCTTGCTCTTTTACGGCCTCCAACTGTGTCCGCACCTCCTGCTCGGCTGTTTGCGCCTTGCTGTCGATTTTAGCCTTCAGCTGTTGTTGTCGATGCTCGTGAGCTTGATGCGAAGATTTTCACAAAACTGATCGATGCGTTCGCCAATGACCATTCTCCTACAACCGACTGATAAGTCTACTCGGCACCAAGGTGTGCTGTTTGATTTAGATCAATTGGGTTGGCCACTCGGCCGGTTCGCGCACGACTTCCACGCACTTGCGAAAGCTTGGCGGTGGCCGTTCTGGCAGCGACAGCTCTGCTGCTCGTAAATCTTCGTCGGCCAGGGTCGGATGATTCGTACTTAACAATCTCGATCGTTACCAGCTTGCGCTAGATGCAATTAATCGGATTCCGCGATTGAGCAATGAAGTGGAGAAGGCGACCAACCGCTATGGAGCACTATGGACGTCACAAACTCCACGTAAGTGAGCACGGCGAGGACATGCCGGAGGCCGCAGACTGGCGATGGTCATTGCAACAATCGTGAAGACAGATCGCAAGTGATTAGATCCCCAATCGTTGCAAGCTCAACATCAGCGGGTGGAAACTCGGCCAGAATCTTTGGGTCGTGCGCATAGTGCCCCTGTTTGGGAAATACAGTTGTAACTCGCTCACCCCAGATCTTCTTCACCGCTGCGAGAATACGCAACTTATCGTCGATCAATACATAATGATCCGCAGGATAGAAACGTTCGACGTCATCAAGCTCCTGCTCTTTGTGGACGTAGATAAGGACACGGTTATCGAACGCGTGCCAAAGGCCGGATTGTTCCACTTTGCGAGGCTGGAACACGGCATCGCCGTCCGAGAGGATGACGGCGGTTCCCCACTGCTGCACATGCTTCACCGCGCCTAGAGCACCGGGATACAAGCGTTCGGAGAACGGATAATCGACGAGCCAGCTGGACATGCGTAGGATGTCTGGGCGATGAATCGTTTCGATCCGGAAGCGCTCCAACGCCCCTAGGTAATCGATATATCCTAATTCATTCCGCAATTTTTCAAGAATTTCCCAGTACCTGTCGCGAGCGGCGGCTCCGTATGCCTGTTCCAGGTGCTCCTTAAGATCGGCTTGCACGCGATCGTTGTCGATCAGTGTGTTATCGACGTCAAAAAGGAAAACGATATCGAGCGGTTTTGACATCACAATCCAACGCGTGTCGGGCACTTGCCGATCAGTTCTTTCGCAATCTCTGTCACACGCTCCGGCTCGAAGCCGAATTTCCGCTGCAGTTCCTTAAGCGGAGCGGAAGCCGCCAAATGTCTTCATGCCGATGACGCGGCCGGACTTGCTAACGTAGCGTTCCCAGCCAAAGGTCGATGCCTGCTCCACTGCGGAAACTGCTGGTTGCCCAAGCCGTTCGTACGTAGCATTCACTGCTCGGGTGCCGGTGAGGTGTAGCACCGACCACAGCAGCATCGAGGTATGACCATTGGAGAGTACGAACCGATCTCGGTTCGGCCAAATGGCATCTTGCGGATCGAAACGCATGACGCGGTTCCAGAGCGTGAACACCAGCGGCGCCAACGCCATCGGCGTTCCAGGATGCCCGGATTTCGCCTGTTGGACTGCGTCCATCGACAGCGTGCGAATGCAATTAATCGACAGTTGGTCCAATTGCGCGCTGGTCATGGGTCGAGGCGAATCCAGTACGGGGCTGGCAACAGCACTCATGTTTGCCTCCAATTGATCCGAGGCCGACGCGATCAGCCTGCGGACTTCTCGACATGACCCCCGAATTCATAGCGCATGGCCGAGAGTAGCTTGTCGGCGAACGTCGCCTCGCCGCGCGAGCTGAAACGTTCGTAGAGCGCGGTCGAAAGGACCGGAGCCGGCACAGCCTCGTCGATTGCAGCCTTGATCGTCCAGCGTCCTTCCCCAGAGTCGGAGACCCGGCCCGCAAAGTTATCGAGCGCGGGATCCTGGGTCAGCGCAGTAGCAGTGAGATCAAGCAGCCACGACGCGATGACACTGCCGCGTCGCCACACTTCCGCGATATCGCGCAGATTGAGATCGTAGCGATAGAGCTCGGGATCGCGCAGCGGCGTCGTTTCGGCGTCGGTCGCGTGCTGTTGCTCGCCGGCATTCGCATGGCGCAGGATGTTCATCCCTTCAGCGTAGGCCGCCATGATCCCGTACTCTATTCCGTTATGGACCATCTTGACGAAGTGCCCGGCGCCGTTCGCGCCGCAGTGCAGGTAGCCGAGCTCGGAGGTGCCGCCGATTTTCTCCCGTCCGGGGGTGCGCGGGATATTTCCCGTACCGGGCGCCAGCGTTTTGAAGATCGGATCGAGGTGCCGCACCGCCGTCGCCGGCCCGCCGATCATCATGCAATAACCGCGCTCCAGCCCCCAGACACCGCCACTTGTTCCGACATCCACGTAATGGATTCCTTGCAACGCGAGCGCTCGCGCCCGGCGGATGTCGTCGACGTAGTACGAGTTGCCGCCGTCGATGAGAATGTCGCCGCTCTCGAGGTGAGGCGCGAGATCGGCGATCGTCTTGTCTACGACCCCCGCCGGGACCATCAGCCAGACCGCCCGCGGCTTCTCGAGCTTGCGCACGAGGTCCGCAGTCGAGGACGCCCCGACCGCATTGTCGCGCGCCAAATCCGCGACCGCCTTCGGCGATACGTCGAAAACCACGCATTGGTGGCCGCCCTTGATAAGTCGCCGGACCATATTGGCGCCCATGCGACCGAGGCCGATCATTCCTAGCTGCATGTGTCAGGCCTCCTTCGAGGAGCGATGTCCCGATCGGGTGCGATCTGAGAGTTCAGAAGACAAACGCGTGTTTGATCGCTCAAACAGATCGACGAACTCGCGATAGCGCTTGGCGATCGCGTCGACTGTTTGCTCGCGTGTCGCCCTCTTGCTCCGCCACGCGACCAGCGGATCCCAGTCGCGCGCAACGCCGCCTGCTTGCCAGTCCACTGCGTCCGCGGTATCTCCAAATGTGCAACCATCTATGTACCTCCCTGGCTCAAGCCGGTGGTTTCGAACGCCACCCTGCGCGAGCAGCGTCCCCCTCCCACAGCCGAAACCCGCCGCGAAAAGCATTATCGTTATCTCCGGCGCGACAACGCGGCGGCAGCGCCTTTAGCTTATGAACGTTGCCTCCTCCGAGCACTGTGTCTTCGGGTTCCAACGCCGCGATGAGGCGGGCCACCACGTCGGCGACGTCGCGCCGCCATTTCTTCTTGCCGCGACGGTCAAGTCCCGCTTTGCCGATGTAATCCTCATAGGTGCCCTTCTTGTAGGGCAAGTGACCTAGCTCCATCGGCTCAACCATGCCGTCGACAATCATGGTCGATCCGAGCCCGGTTCCGAGGCCGAGAAAAAGCATTTTGCCGCCCTTGTAGCTTCCCACGGCTTGCATGGCGGCATCGTTGATAACCATCACTGGACAAGAGAAGGCCTCACCAAAATCGAAACCAACCCACCCGCAGCCCAAGTTGTATGGTTCGGCGATCGGTCTGCCGCGCAGCACTGGGCCGGGATAGCCGATCGAGACAGCGTCGTACGCCCAATCCGCCGCGAGCCGCTTCACGCCGGTGACCATCTCTTTAGGGGTTAGTTTCGGTCCGGACGGAAATGATCGGTGTACTTTGTGCCCGCTGGCGAGGATTTTGACCGAGTTTCCTCCGATGTCGACGACCAGCACGTTCTTGACGGAAGACTTCTTGGCACGCGCAGCTCGATCTCGCCGCACTGCCCCGCGCACGTTAGTCAGCGGCGATCTCGCATCCACGGCAGCTAACTCGCAAGCGCTTGAGAACAGTGGATTTTGACGTGATCACGCCCATCAACTCGTTCCACAATTTGACGAACGTTTCAACACCTAAACCAGCTTCAATGTCATTCGCGGCTGCCGTTGGCGCCGCGAAGACGAATGAATATCCAGTCCGATCGCGCACGGTTCAGCAAAGGCCTGTGATGTTGAGGCCAACGCGACTGCGAGACAAATAGAAAGTCGATAACGACGCATTATTCCACACCCGCCCAAGGCTAGCTGGGCATGGTCGATCCGAAGACCAAACGCCATCAACGCGTCGCGCTAGGAAATATCTCTGTCGCCGCCAAAAAAGAGCGACTAAGGCGCTGCTAACGCGAAATGAGGCGATCGGTACGAGCCAAGAGCAACAGATCTCGAGCATCGCCAAGAAAATGCCCGGCGTTCCAGAAGCGCCGAAGGAACAGTGACTGGAACATTGAAGCGATCGCAAACCTTTACTCAGTGGTCGGGCGCATGCAGGCCATGTCTCAATTCTTCCTGCGCTCAAACCTGTAGCCTGCTGAAAACAAAGCTTCCAATCGCGAGAAGAAGCGTGGTGATCGCGAGCAAGATCGTCACGTCTGCCGCAATGCCGAAATGGGGCGTGTCAATCAAGAGCGCGCGCATGCCGTCCACGCCGTAGGATAGCGGATCGACCGTCGCCAGAATCCGCAGCAGCAGGGGAATGTTGACGAGCGGGAACAACGCGCCGGACAAAAAGAACATCGGCATGACGAGGAAATTCATCACCAGCTGAAAGCCCTGCATATCGCTGACGAATGTAGCGACGGTGAGTCCGAAGGCCGAGAACAACGACGCCATCAGGAACATTATGAGGATCGCCGGCACGATGAGCACCCAGCTGTAGGGGTGAAATCCCAACACCAACGTCAGCGCGAATACGATGCAGCCCTGCACGGTCGCGACGGTGGCGCCGCCGAGCGTCCGGCCTAGCATGATGGCGACGCGGGACACCGGCGCCACCAGCGTCTCCTTGAGGAAGCCGAACTGGCGATCCCAGATGATCTGCATGCCGTTGAAAATTGAGGTGAAGATGATCGCCATGCCGACGACACCGGGAACTAGAAACTGAATGTAGCTGCCCTGCCCGGCCGCCTGAAACACGCTGCCGAGCCCATAGCCGAGCGCGAGCAGGAACAGGATCGGCTGGCCGAGCGCCCCGACGATGCGCGAACGCGAGCGGGAGAATTTTTTCAGCTCGCGAAGCCACATAATATATATGGTGCGCGGCATCGCGTTAGCGTCCGCGCGCCCGGCGCATCATCCGCAGGTGCTCAAGTCCGGAAGCGCCCTCTTCACGGATATCGCATCCGGTCAATTCGAGGAACGCATCCTCCAGTGACTCCTTGCGCGTCTGCCGCTTGAGGTCCTCTCCCGTGCCCGAGGCAATGATGGCGCCGTGATCAATGATGGCGATGGTATCGGCATTGCGGTCGGCCTCGTCCATGTAATGGGTGGTAAAAAACACCGTGATACCCTCGCGCTCGTTCAGCCGGCCGAGATATTCCCACATGTGGTTGCGGGTCTGCGGATCGAGGCCGAGCGTCGGCTCGTCGAGAAAGATGATCTTGGGATGATGCAGAAGCCCGCGCGCGATCTCCAGGCGCCGCTTCATGCCGCCGGAAAATGCCCGCACATAATTGTTGCGGCGGTCGTCGAGTTCGACGAAGGCGAGCAGCTCGTCGATGCGGGCGCGACGGGTGCCGCGGGGAACGCCATAGAGCACGCCGTGCAGCTCCATGTTCTCCCACGCGGTCAAGTCCTCATCCAACGAGGGGTCCTGAAAGACGATGCCGAACGCGTGGCGCACTGCGTCCGGCTCGGTTGCCGGGTCGTGGCCGTCGATCAGGATCGTCCCCGAGGTCGGCCGCAGCAGCGTCGTCAGCATTTTGACGGTCGTCGACTTGCCGGCCCCGTTTGGGCCCAGAAATCCGAACGTCGTTCCTTGCGCCACTGAGAACGAAATACCTTTGACCGCCTCGAACCTGCCGAAGCTCTTTTTCAGGTCTTTGACTTCAATGATGTTCGGCATGTTCCGCTGCCTGGACAATTCGCGCCGGTCCGCCCAGCTGTGGTGCCCCGCCGCAATGAAAGCGACGGTGATGAGTCGCGCCGCGGACACTGGGAGTGCGCGCGGCGCTTCAGCTCAGAGCAGCGTCCGTGGGTCGTAAGGCTTTTCGGGGGCAAATTCACCGGCGAGGGCGCGCTCGTGCAATTCCCAAGGCGACGCTCCGGCCTTGCGCGCCGCGTACATTTTCTCGGGATCGACGAACACCCGCCGCGGGCGCCCGGGCGAGGGCTGCGCCGTCCGCATGTGCTCCGTCGCGGTCCATTCATTGCCGTAATTATTGACGTTAAGCTCGACGCTATTCTGATCGGGGTCCGTGTAATAGAAGCCCGTCTGCAGGCCTTCATCGACCGCCATCACCGGCACAATGCCCAGGCCCTTAAGCCGGGCATAGGTACCGAGAAGATCGTCCAGCGTCTCGTATTCGAACGCGACGTGCTGCACGCGCGGATGCCGAAACTTGTCGGGATCCTCGGCGAGCCCCGGTACATCGAAGAACACGATGCGGTGATGGACCTCGTCATTGCTGACGAACGTGGCCGAGACCGGGGGGCCGTTGCGCGCTCCGGGCGACGCGCTGAAGCGGAAATTAGGGGTCATTCCCAGCACCTTCCGGTACCACTCGATCATCGCCTCACCACTGGCGGTGGCGATCCCGTAGTGCTGCAGCTTCGGGTGAACGATGACATCACTGTTCATTTGATTTCTCCCTTGTCCCGATTCGAATTAGTTAGGCGACATACAAATATGTTAGGCGCCTAACTATGTCAACCGAATCGCAGAAATGTGAACTTGCGGCTCGCTGGATCCAACTTCGATTGACAATCAGATAGTTAGCCGCCTAATTGTCCCTACAGGAGGGAAACCAATGGACAGGGGTCAGTCCGCCAAGCGCGCTTCCGGGCCGCCAAGCGGTGTCATCGGGGAAATTCGCAAGCGCCTTTCCGAACGGGAGGCGCAAGGGATGCAAGCGCTGTTCGCACTGCGCGCAGGTGCCCAGCAGATGGCCAACGCGTTGAACGAATGGCTGGTGGACACCGCCGGATCGTTCGCCCGGTTCCAGATTTTGATGGCGCTATGGGCCACGAAAGACCACGAAATTCCCCACACCGACATCGTGAGAGCGATGGGCGTGACCCGTGCCACCGTCTCCGGCCTCATGACTGCGCTGGAACGCGACGGCCTGGTGAAATCCTACTCGGACGAGGAAGACCGCCGGAAACTGATCGCGCGCCTAACCGCCAAGGGCGAGACGACGATCAGAAAGGCGTTCGAGACAAGTCTCATTCGTTTCCGCGTCGTGCTTGCATCCTTCTCGGCGGCCGAATTAACCCGCCTGACGGCGCTACTACACCGTATCGGTGAGGGATTTGCTGCGGCCCAGCCGGAATAGCGTATGGCGTTCGGTTCCTGCGGGGTTGTGCTGAAGTGATCGAATGGCCCTTTAATTTGCTGCGATGCACTTCGTTGCTTCAGATAGGAGCCTCTCTAGTTGTTCGGATCCTACCGATTTAATGCAAAATTTATAGACGTCAAAACCTCCTTCGGCCTTCGGCGCGAAAAAGTTTTTGCAACAGAGTATAAACATGGCCCTAATAAAGTCTGCTAAAGCGTCCCAAATTTCTGCAAAGCGCGTTGAGCAGAAAGATGTTCAGTTCTTGCAATCCGTTTGCATAAAAAGTTACGGCCGCCCGACATAAGCTCAGATCTAATGGCCCTGTTCCAATCCGGCAGATTTCTTCAACTCAAGTCCAGAATGGCCGGGTACGCTCGAATTTCTGAGCGTCTTTGCCAGTAGCTTTCAGAAGCGGTTCTATTTCGCTCTGTTCGCGGTCGGATACGATACGGGCGGCAAAGGCCCGCGCGCGGACTTTCGTGTTCGACTTCCCTGCCACAAGCTTGGGCCCCAGCTTCTGGTGAACCGCGATGTCGTTAAGAGCGCCTGGGTGATCCTGCAAATCCGTCAAACTAGCTTTAAAACCAGACACGCGCTTCCTCGCCTTATGGCTGCCGAACAGATGTCCAAAAAAATCGCTCGCGTAGCGCAGCTTCTTCACGGCGATCCGCAGCTTGTGGCGCTGTCGAGTGTCAAGCTCGCGTAGCCTTTTTGTTTTCTTGGTCGCGTTCTTGGTACGTTGCGCGAGAATATCCGCGGCGAACCGTTCGATGGGTTGATTGCAAAAACGACGCGGGCGCTTGGCCCAATTTCCAACTTCAAGCCATTGCAACGTATCGAGGAGGAGAGAACGGTAACGTGGCGAGTCGATGACGGCCTTAGCCTTGGCGAAGGCGGCGGCGCGTCGCGACGCGAGCGCGTCTTCCAGTTCCTTCATTCCCCGCGTCGCTGGTGCGGCGCGGCGCCACGGTTCGACCGTGCCTCTTTCGTAGACATCGAGGTCTCGCGCGGGCGAAAGTTCTCCCGTTTCAAGCCAATTGAGCTCGGACTTGATCCGCTCGGTCTGCTTGTCACCGAATAATTTGGAGAACAGCGATATAGCCGCACGCAGGCGGCGCAGGCCGACACGCATCTGGTGCACGCCTTCGGAGTCCGACCTTTGCACCGCGGTTTCATTGCCGGTGATGTGTCGCAAAGTCGACCGAGCGATGATGCGAAAGGCGTCCGCCGTGCTCGTACCGCGTCGAAGCTTGATTTTCTCCGCACGAACGGCCTGGATAGGCTTGTGCTCGATGAGATCATACCCACGCTCGGCTTTGCTCTTGAGCTCTAATTTGGCGGGCACAAGCTTTGCCAATTGGCGCCCTAGCTTGAACACGTCACTCGCCTTGCCGCGTTTGAGTTCCAACTCGAGCTCGGTGATAGAGGCAGATCGCCGTCCGGCGCGAACCTGCCCCTCGTCGAGCGCCACCTCTATGCGGCTCCCGTTCTTAAAAACAAGTATCCTGGTGCGGTGAACATTTGTTACGAAAATTGGCTTGAGCCTGCGCTTGAGCCTTTTGGTCAGCAGGAGTGCTAGCGCGGTGCCAGGGGCTTTGCGAAAGCTGGGAACATTGCCCCTAATCTCACGCTCCCATTCGCCCCGTCTGAAGGAGCCGCCGGACCCTTCGGATTTGACGGTCTGGAGGCGTTTGTCGCCGTTGTGCCGCAGGCGCAGTGAGACGCCATTCCTGGCCAGCTTGTGCTTCGGCGTGTCGAAGTAAACTGAAATCAGATTTTCTTCCTTCGCCGGCTTTCGGTGCAGAGCCGGCGCAGCTTTCAACTTCCGAAGGTCTTGCGGCGCGACCTCGAATTTCAATTCGGTTTCAGTGCCCATTATGGTCTTGTGTCCGTGTGTACGTTTGGTCCTATATCGAATGAGGCCGAACACGTGGGGCTAAAAAAGTAGGCCGCGTCCTGGGCGGCCTACACACGTCTGCCTTCAACTGTCAGCCCACGTAGGTGACGCGCTTCTGGGCATTTGCCTCGGCCGCGGTCGATGGCTGCGCAGGCAGCTGAAGCACTGTCGCCGCCTGACCCTCGCATAGCAGCGTCAGCAACACCATCCGCCCGTCCGGAAATTCGAGCGCATCGTGATGTGCGGCTAATTTGTCCTTGTTGACCTGTCGAAAGATTGCCGTCTGGTGGTTGATTATCTTCGTCCTCCACCCGAATAGGCCAGTCGGTAGGCACGCAACTTCCCCGGTGAAAACTAGCTCCGTTCCCGGCATTACACACACCGCCAGTTCGGGATCGCCTGCGGCGGCGAAGCCGCGTGTCCCGGTGCCGAAGTCACGTGTCACGAGTTTATCGCCGACCTTCGCGGGTCGCGAACGTACGCTTTGGAGGCTAAAGTCACACATCTCGGGAACTCCCTTGGAAGCCCCATTAGCCCCATAAAATCTTAGCGCACTTTCGGTCGCCCCGCGTGTGAAGCAGGCCAAATCTGAGCGAATTTAACTGTGAAGCTTTTGTGAATGCACTGACATCCCTGAAATCGCCGCGTTTCCTCGACGAGGCTGAGTGGTCTCTGCAAAAGCGAGGGCGCTATGCTCGATTGGCAACCGATAGCTACCGCGCCGTTCGAGAAGATCGCGGGTGACCCGAGCGTGCGAGCATCGGTGTCCTTTCCGAAAATCATATCCGCGCGTAGCGATGATGCAGTCCACCCAAGACGGGCACAGCAACGACGGTACCAGACCGTTGGATTGCTCGATGCAGTGGCGCATCCTTGTGCAGTGATAGGTGCGTGCGCGATTCATTATAGTAGATGGCGTACAAGCTCAGAATTCGCCTCAGGTGCGCCTCGCCAAAGATCAGCATCCGATCCAGGCACTCGTGACGCACAGTGCCGATCACCGGCAAATGGGAATGGGGAGAGCCACCTAAAGAATCTAGATATTGAACCTTAAATTCATTTATCAAAGCCGAGCACGTTCTTGACGGCATCCATGACGGTCGTTTCGCGGTGTTGGAAGCAATATGCGTTGACCTTCGCCTCATCCTTTTTGATTGTTTCGGGGTCGATGATCGTGTTGTTGCGTTTGCCGTTGTAGTATCCGCTAAGCCACATCACGACGTACTGCGAGAACGTGATTTTATCAAAGAAATATTCCTCGCAGGTTATTTTAGCAACGTCCACCGTCACTTGTGCTTGCGCCGGGATGATCTGCGCGAACAAGAATAATGCGCCGGTTAGTAGCAGTCGACCTTTCACGGTCCCCTCCATAAGCTTGCAGACTTGGCATCAGGCTTATTGCTCCGCTTTCTACCATGCTTTCTCATATAGCGCCCGCGCCTTCCGCTTGTGCCGTTTTCCAAAACTAACTCTTCCCAAAAGTACGCCGTCCAACACTTCTGAGTTGGTCACCTCCAGCACCCTGACGGCAGGCGGCCATCACGGCAACGTCTCTTACGCCCGTTCTTAGTCCCCGCGCATCGATCTGAAATAATGTTCGGCGTATTGGTAGTAATTCTCTGCCCCGACCGTGTTGCCGATTTGGGCTTCAGCATGGGCGAGCGCCAGACACCGTTCATAGTTTCTTTGCGCGTTTTGGGAGTTCTTCGGCTCGGGGCGAGCGGCACTCGATCTCCACCGCTTCGACCGTGCAGCAAATGACGCTGCCGGTCTGGGTGGGCGCGCACTCATGATTGTCTTTGGGTCATTTTGCATAGCTCACTTCTTGGTGGTTGCAGGCAAATGCGTCGTGCGAAACGATCACAATTTCTGCAGGCTGATTGGTTCAGTCGTTGTGGCGGCACAAAAGACCTAGGGACTCCCTCGGCCGCCATCCTACGCGCCGTTCTTGCTGCGCCGCCTCTTGCTCTCCTGCAGCGCGCGATCGAGTCGTTCCTTGGCCTCAAGCTCCAGCGCGCGTAGGCCGGCTAGGGTCTCATCGAGATCGCGCTGCTTGCTTTTGAGTTCTTCAATGCGCTCGGTTATCCGCTCAAGGCCGCGCCGATACTGCGCTGCCCCGGTCGCATCGGCTTTATACAGACTCAGATACTCGCGGATTGCCTCAATTGAAAATCCAAGCCGGCGCAAGCGCTGGATCAGGCTCAAACGCGCTCGGTCCTGATAGTTGAAAACACGGGTGCGGCCCACGCGCGCCGGCGCAATCAACCCACTCTCCTCATAAAAGCGAATTCCTTGCGAGGTCAGGGAGAACTCCCTGGCCAGCTCGGCGACGCTGTAGAAGCGCGACCGATCGGAAGTTGCTGAATCGATCATGGCGGGCACTATGCCGCTTTTGTCTTCTACAGTCAACTTGATGAGACGCTAGGCAGCTAAAAGAAGTCGATTTTCAGCATAAGAACAAGCAAAACGGTCATCAAGGGCCGCATTTTGCCTGCTGGCACAATCACTTGCCAAAGTATAATGTATTAATCTCAAGCGTACTTGACATCACGCACAAAATGAGCTTTAAACAATGTGCGCATGGCCAAACTCGCCATCCGAGACTGGCGAAAACGCGCAGATGGTGAACGTCGCTGCAAGAGGGAGGAAGAACATGTCACCCAAACATTGGCTCGGCAGCTACGACCAAAAAATTCCCTGCGATATCGATGCCAATGCCCATGCCTCGGTGCGCGATCTGCTCGAGGCCGCGATGCGGCGCTATGCCGACAAGCCGGCGTTTGTCTGCTTCGGCCAGACGCTGACCTATTCCGACACCGACCGGCTGTCGCGTGACTTCGCCGCTTACCTGCAAAGCAAGCTTGGCGTGAAGAAAGGCGATCGTGTTGCAGTGATGCTACCAAACATCCCGGCGTTCCCGATCGCAATGATCGGCATCGTTCGCGCCGGCGCCGTGCAGGTGAACGTCAATCCGCTCTACACGCCGCGCGAGCTCGAGCATCAGCTCAACGATGCCGGGGTTGAGACGATCGTCATCTTTAACGGCGTGTCATCCACGCTTGCCGAGATCATCGGCAAGACTCCCGTGAAGCAAGTCATTAGCGTCGCACCGGCCGATGCGACCGCGGCGGTACTGCCGGCTCCCACAGTCGACGCCAGACTTACGAATGCCGTTTCATTCGCCGATGCTCTGAAGCAGGGCGCGGCGCTCAAGTTCACGCCGGTGCCGCTGACCGGCGAGGATCTTTTGTTTCTACAATATACGGGCGGCACCACTGGGCTTTCCAAGGGCGCGGCGCTGTCGCACCGCAATCTCGTCGCCAATACCGAGCAGTTCAAGGCGTTCATGGGCGACGCCATGCGCCCCGGCGAAGACGTGATCGTCACGGCGCTGCCGCTCTATCACATCTTCGCACTGATGCTGAATTTCATCTCCTATTATTCGATCGGGGCCGAGAACTGGCTCGTCCCCAATGCGCGCGACATCGACAGCTTGGTTGAGACTCTGCGTCAGGCGCGCTGCACGGCATTCACCGGCGTCAACACGCTGTTCAGCGCTTTGGTCATGCATCCCAAGATCGTCGACGTCGATTTCAGCAGATTGCGCGCGGCGATCGGCGGCGGCGCCGCAGTGCTACCGACCACGTCCGCGAAATGGAAGGCGCTCACCGGCAAGGACATTCGCGAAGGTTACGGTCTGTCGGAGACGTCGCCGATTTTGACGCTCAATCCGGACAGCGCGACGGATGGATTTTCGGTCACCGTTGGCCTGCCGCTGCCGTCGACCGACATTAAGCTGCTTGATGACGATAACAACGAAGTGCCAATCGGTGAGCCGGGCGAGATCTGCGCCAAGGGCCCGCAGGTCATGCGCGGCTACTGGCAGAAACCAGAAGCCAATGCCGATGCGCTTACCGCCGACGGTTACTTCCGCACCGGTGACATCGGCGTATTCGATGAGAAAGGCTTTCTCAAGATCGTCGACCGTAAGAAGGACATGATCATTGTTTCCGGGTTCAACGTCTTTCCGAACGAAGTCGAGGCGGTTGCGGCGGCCTGCAGCGGCGTCGCCGAATGTGCCTGCGTCGGCAGACCGGATGAGAAGACCGGCGAGGCGGTGCGTTTGTTCGTGGCCAAAGCGCCCGGCGCGACATTGACCGAGACCGACCTGATCGCGCACTGCCGGCGGCAGCTCACCGCCTACAAGGTGCCGAAAGAGGTCCGCTTCCTTGACGCATTGCCGAAGTCGAACGTTGGCAAGATCCTGCGCAAGGATCTGCGCGGCCTGCCATAGGTGCTGTCATGACAACAGCACAATATTCCATGGCAAATACCGCGCAATTCGCCGGCCGCGAGCTTGGCGCGTCCGAGTGGGTCACGCTCGATCAGGATCGCATCGACGCGTTCGCCGCCTGCACCGGCGATCGGCAGTGGATCCATGTCGACGTCGAGCGCGCCAAACGTGAAAGCCCGTTCGGCGGCCCAATCGCGCACGGCTATCTGACATTGTCGCTGGTCGCAGCCATGGTCATGGAACTCGGCGTGATACCGACGGACGCGGTGACCGGGCTCAATTACGGATTGGACAAGGTCCGCTTCATCGCGCCGGTGAAGGCGGGATCGCGCGTGCGCGCGCGCGCCAAGCTACGCGCCGCCGAGCCGCAAGGCGATGCCCGGGTGCTACTGCGGCTCGATTGCACGCTCGATATCGAGGGCGAGGCGAAACCGGCTCTGGTCGCCGAATTGTTGTGCCTGGTGGTCGGCAAAGGTGATGCCGCGGCATGAATATCGGGTGGTGTCATGACAGACAACCTTGTTGACGCGCAGGCGCAGGACATTCGTGAGCGGGCGGTGGCACACACCTTGGCCGCCAATCCGCTGGTCGGCGTGCGCGGCGAGGATCTTGTCGCCTCGGCGCGCCTGTTGCTCGGCCAAATGCTCAACAATCCAGCGGTCGCCCTGCGGCAGACTATGGCGCTCCTCGCCGAATTCGGACGCATCGCGACCGGCGGCAGCACGCTTGCCCCCGATCCCAAGGACCGCCGCTTTGCCGATCCGGCATGGAAAGACAACGCCGCCTATCGCGCGCTTGCGCAAACTTATTTGGCTTGGGGCAACGCGCTCTACCACTTCATCGACGAAGCCAAGATCGACAGCCGCGATGCCGAGCGCGCCCGCTTTCTCGTCTCGCTGCTGCTGGATGCGCTCTCACCCACCAATTCGCTCGCCGGTAATCCCGCAGCAGTGAAAAAATTGGTCGAGACCGGCGGTGCGAGCCTGCTGCACGGTTTTGAAAATTTCGTCCGCGATGTCGTACGCAATGGCGGCCTGCCGGCACAAGTCGACACTCGCACCTTCGCCGTCGGCAGGAATCTCGCGACTACGCCCGGCGCTGTCGTGCTCCGCACCGAAGTCATGGAGCTGATCCAGTACCAGCCGACTACTGACGAGGTGCATCAACGGCCGCTGCTGATCGCCCCGCCGCAGATCAACAAGTTCTACGTGTTCGATCTTGTGCCGGAAAAGAGCATCGTCCGCTATTGCCTCGAAGCCGGCCTGCAGACCTTCGCCGTCAGCTGGAAGAATCCCACTGCCGCCGAACGCGGCTTCGGTCTCGATACCTATGTGGCCGCGCTCGAGCAGGCGGTGGATGCGATGCGCGCAATCACGAGGAGCGAGGACGTCAATATCTGGGGCTCGTGCTCAGGCGGCATCACTGCTTCCGCCTTTCTCGCTCATCTCGCCGCGCGAGGCGAAAAGAAAGTCCAAAGCGCCACCGTGGCGGTCTGCCTGCTCGACATGGCCGCAACGCAGAACACCACGGCCGGACTGTTCGTGACGCCGGAATCGATCACCGCGGCAAAGTACGCCTCGCAGCTTACCGGCGTCGTCGAAGGCCAGGAACTCGCGCGCATGTTCGCCTGGATGCGGCCAAATGACCTGATCTGGAATTATTGGGTCAATAATTATCTGCTCGGCAATGCGCCGCCCGCTTTTGACGTTCTGTATTGGAATAATGACACCACGCGACTGCCGGCGCGCCTTCACGCCGATTTACTGGATCTCATCGACTCCAATCCGTTCGTCAATGTCGGCCAACTTGTCGTGCGCGGCACGCCGCTCGATATGGCGCAAGTGGATCTGGACAGTTATCTCGTCGCCGGTCTTTCAGATCACATCACGCCGTGGCAGGGCTGCTACAACACGGCCAAGCTCTACGGCTCGCGCAGCACCTTTGTGCTCGCCAATAGCGGGCATATCCAGAGTCTGATCAATCCGCCGGGCAACCCAAAAGCGTGCTTTTGGGCCGGCCCATCGAGCGCGCCCGACGCGCGGGCCTGGCTGCAACACGCAGTAAAGCAGGCCGGCAGCTGGTGGCCGCACTGGCGCGAATGGATCAAGGCCCGCTCGGGCGAGACGAAATCCACACGAGGCGAACTCGGTTGCAAAGAGAATCCGCCGCTTGAAGCGGCGCCCGGGCGATACGTTTTGGAGAGATAAATGCAGATTAGCCTGCATGATGTCGGAGGGCAGGTGCTGCGCGTCGGCGTTCGCACCGGAGATCGGACGCGCCCGCCGCTGCTTCTGTTCAACGGGATTGGCGCCAATATCGAGCTGGTCGAACCGTTTCTCGATGCGCTCGATGGCCGGCAGGCGATCGTCTTTGACGTGCCCGGCGTCGGCGGCTCACCGCCGCCTTGGTTGCCTTACCGCCCATCGACGCTCACTCGGCTGACCGCGCGGCTGCTCGACAACTTGGGACATCAACAAGTCGATGTGCTGGGCATGTCCTGGGGCGGCGCATTGGCACAGCAATTTGCGTTCCAACAGGGTCAACGCTGCCGGCGCCTCGTGCTTGCCGCTACCTCGCCGGGCCACCTGATGGTGCCCGGAAAGCTCACGGTGCTGCTCAAAATGGCGACGCCGCAGCGTTATAAGGACCCGGACTATATGCAGCGCATCGCCGCCGATATCTATGGCGGCGCGCTACGGCGCGCACCCGAGCTTGCGCAACAGCATTTGCGTCATGTGCGCTGGTCGAGCGATTACGGCTACTACTTGCAATTGCTTGCGGGCTTTGGCTGGACCAGCCTGCCTTGGCTGCGACGGCTGACGCAGCCGACGCTGGTGATAGCCGGGAACGACGATCCAATCGTGCCGGTCGTCAATGGGCGCATCCTGGCTCGGCTTATCCCCAATGCCCGTTTGGTGACGATCAATGACGGCCACCTTTTCCTTGTCACGAATGCTCACGATTCCGCGAAAATCATTTCGGAATTTCTGAGCGACGCTGCGACGTGACGGAGGAGCTGCTCCCCGGGCAGATTGGAAATTATCAACATTACGGAGGTGAGCGATGAGTCAGCAAACATCTTTGGCGCGAAAGCTCGACTATTCTGCGCCGCCGCCCGACGGGGACTTTTACCGGATTGCCAACCTGCTCGACGACAGTGAAAGCGCCATTGTCAAACGGGTGCAGGATTTCATGGAGCTCGAGATCGCACCCATCATCGATGATTATTGGGCGCGTGACAAATTTCCCTTCGAGATCATCCCCAAGTTCGCCGCACTCGGTATCGGCGGAATAGGATACAGAGGTTACGGCAGCGCCGGCGGTAGCATGTTGCTCAACGGCTTCATCGCCATGGAGTTAGCACGCGTAGATTCGTCAATCGCCACGTTCTGGGGCGTGCATACCGGCCTTGCGGCCGGTTCGATCTATCTTTGCGGCGATGAGGAACAGAAGCAACGCTGGCTGCCAGCGATGATGCGTTTCGATAAGATCGGTTCGTTTGGTCTGACCGAACCGCTAGTCGGTTCGGCCGCATCAGGCGGGATGACGACGACCTGTCGGCGCGAAGGCGACTTTTGGGTTCTCAATGGCGAGAAAAAATGGATCGGCAATGCAACCTTCGCGGACATCAATGTGATTTGGGCGCGTGAGGAGACCTCGAACCAAGTTAGAGGCTTCGTAGTCACCAAGGACAATCCCGGTTTCTCCGTCAAGAAAATCGAAAACAAAATGGCATTGCGCGTGGTCCAGAACGGCTTCATTACACTAAAAGACTGTCGCGTGCCGGAACGCGATCGGTTGCAGAATGCTAACAGCTTTAAGGATACCGCCAAGGTCCTCCGGATGACGCGCGCGGGAGTGGCTTGGTTCGCGGTCGGCTGTGCGATGGGCGCCTATGAGCATGCTTTGCGTTATGCCATGCAGCGCATTCAGTTCGGCAGGCCAATCGCGGGTTTTCAATTGGTTCAAGATCTTTTGGTGCGTATGCTCGGCAACGTGACGGCGACGCAGTGCCTGATGCTGCGATTAGGGCAGTTGCAAAGCCAGGGTCTCATGACCGACGAGCACGCATCGCTGGCGAAAGCATATTGCACTGTCAAATGCCGCGAGACGGTCGGCTATGCGCGCGAACTGCTCGGAGGTAACGGCATTCTCCTGGACAACCATGTTGGCCGCTTTGTCGCCGATGCTGAGGCTATTTATTCCTATGAGGGCACGCGCGAGATGAACACTTTAATCGTCGGCAAAGCTATCACCGGACTTAGCGCCTTTGTGTAAAAGCATATTGTCGAGGTGTTTTCTTGCGGCGGTGCATGAGTTTGCTTGTGGCCCTGAACTGGCGCTCGCGCGTATAATGCAGTGAATTTCTGCGATCGGTCGGTGCGATGAAAGGGATTTGGTTCGTTGTAGCGGCACTGAGCGTGGGTTTAATGCTTGGAGGCATTCCGCGCGCAGAGGTGAGCACGATAGATCTAACGCAATGGCCGCCACCCGATATCGGCATGCTCGGCGACGATCCGTTCGGCAAACTCGTCAAATATGGGCACGAGCTGTTTACCGATACCGCGAATGAGATAGGCCCAGCCGTTTCCGATCCCGCGAAGCGCTTAGCGGGCAACAATCTTGCGTGCGCGAACTGCCATCTCCGCGCCGGCACTCAGCCCTATGCGATGCCTCTGATGGGGGTTTGGGGCCAATTCCCGCAGTACCGAGCCAGGGAGGGCATGGTTGATACACTTGAAGAGCGGATCAACGGCTGCATGCAGCGAAGTATGAATGGTCGCACGCTATTATTTGAGAGCCGCGAAATGAGAGCGTTTGCGTCGTACATGCGGTGGCTCTCAACGGGCATTCCTGATGGTGCCAAGCTCTTCGGCGCGGGCACATCGCAGATCAAAGAGCCGGCGCACGCCGCAGATCCTCGCCGTGGCGCCGAGGTCTATGCGCAAGTTTGCGCGGCATGTCATGGCGCCGACGGATTGGGAAAGCGCGCACAAAATGGTCTCGGCTATCAGTTTCCGCCGCTCTGGGGTCCCGACAGTTACAATAATGGAGCAGGAATGAGCCGGCTTCTGACGTTGGCGGCCTACGCCCGGCACAACATGCCGCTTGGCACCACGTTCGATGCCCCTGTGTTAACCGATGAGCAAGCTTATGACGTCGCCGGCTACATCGTCAGCCAGGATCGGCCGAAGAAGTCGAATCTCAACGAGGATTTTCCAATCCGTCTTCAGAAGCCGATCGACACCCCATACGGCCCTTACGCAGATGGCTTTCCCGCCGAGCAACACCTATTGGGTCCATTCGGCCCAATTCGGGCTAAGGTGAAGGAGCTAGCGGCCGAGTCTCGAACGGCGCATGCGGGAGAACCTGACAATGGTTCCCCCGAAGGTGCTGATAGATAGTGTGTGACCGAGCGGGCTAAAACCAAGAATTACAAAAAAATTACAGAGTGGAAATTGCCCTGATTGAATGTCGCCCCTCCCGCATGTCGCCGTGTCCCTTCCGGAAATCATATCCGCGCGTAGCGATGATGCAGCCCCGACAGGACGGGCGTAGCGGCAATGTTTCCGTATCGTTGGACCGCCCGACCCAGCGGCGTATCCTTGTGCAGCGATAAGTGCGTGCGCGATTCATTATAATAGCGAACGATGCGATGATTCTGGCTCATGTTGCGAATCCAGACGGATCGAATTTTCGGAAGGGACAACGCATACACGATGGTGCATGGCGCTCCTGCAACGAAGCTGCCAGAATACGTCGTCCCGGTCGCCGTGGCGCACAGATAGCGGTTTGCGGCGGCCGTGGGCGATCGGCTGATTCCGTATTGCATATTCACCGATCCCCCGCTCGCTCGCATCGGGCGTGGCGCGGATCAGGCCCGCCATATAGTCGCGGCTGCGCTTGTTGCTCTGGGCGTAGCGCTTTAAGAGTTCGCTGCGCAGCATGTTGCAGACGAGTTCGTCTATGTCGCCGCGGTCGATGAATCCGGAGGAGCTAAACATGCAAGCGATCACAGTCGCCTGACCCCTTGCGATGCGCCCTATTGTCCGGCGGCCAGAATCGCCTGCGCTGTTTGCGTTCCATTAGCGAGCGCCGCTTCGACTGTGCCCATATCCCGGCCGGCATACAATGCTTCGCCAGAAAAGAATACGGCGCCAGCATCCAATTTTCGCAGCGCCGTCTGTGCTTCCCGTGTTTTGGGAGTGGCGTAGGAATAAGCGCCGCGTGCGAAAGCGTCGAGGCCCCAGTTGATCGCTTGCGAGGTGATGAGATCCCTCGTTATGCGGTGTAGAGGCAGATTGAAAATCTCTGTGAGTGAGTCGAGGCCCATATTGACAAGCTCGCTCACGGTTAGTCGCGACACAGTGTCAGCTTTTGGTCCAGCGAACCAGCCGGTCAGCACTGGATATTCGGCCGGATGCTGTGTCCACCAGACGGGAACCGTTGCGCTGGAGAACAAGAATGACAAGTCGCTAAGATCTCGCCCACCACAATTGGTCCACCATTTCGTTGCGAAGCGCAGCAGAATTTTGACGACATTACCGAATCCGATATCGGTACTGGCTGTGACCTTCTCGTGTACGCCATGGGGAAGCGAAATGTCGCGCAGGATCGGAAGCGGCACGGTAAGAATTGCGGCATCGGCTTCGTGAATGGTGCCGTCGTCACAGTAAGCGGCAATCCGTCCGCGGCTCTCTTCGATCGCGGTCACGACAGAGAAAAGATGGATCGTGGCACCTTGCCCGCGGCACTCTGATACGAGAAATTTGATCAGCGCCCCATATCCCCCCGCGATTCGCCCCTGCTGACGGAGTCCGTGGCCCATCCATTCGTCGCGGAGTGCGAAGGTGCTGGCACGATCTGGGTCGGCCGCGTCATAACCCTCGACCATTCTTTTGACCGCGTCGCGCAGCTCAGCGTATTTCCGATCAGTAAAACGCGTCTTCAGGAATTCAGCGACCGGTAAATCGGTTTTCAACTCGCTCAAGGCCCGGTGCAGCAGGGCCGCATGAGCAAGCCGAGACTCGTTCGGCGAGAATGCGCCGTTGCGGGCACCCCATCGAGTACCCTCGATCGGCAACAGCGAAAGTCCCGCCTCCCGCATCAAGGCACGCGTCACAGGCGCCGCGCCATGGACGAACTCGGCGCCGCCCTCCGCCGGGTATCCAAATTCCTGAGCCGGCAGTGGGTAGATGCGTCCACCGCATCGATCTCGCGCCTCGAGGATGGTCACCTTTTTGCCGGAGCGTGCAAGCTCGCGAGCAGTCATCAGGCCCGCGGCGCCCGCACCGACGATCACGAAGTGGGTCAGAGGTAGCGGAGCCATCGATTAGCGAACCCATTTGCTTGAGGGCCAAATCCATGAGGGTATGTGATTGCTAGACGCAAAAACGCATGCGCTCCATCAGACTGTTTCGACTAAAAAGCATCGGTGTACGACTGCACCTCGTGTCGATGCATGAACCGTTTTTAAGCCTCAGGATCGAGTGTAAACAGCTCCTGGGGGTGCGATATGCCACGCAGCGCGTACCGTCCGACCGAAACGAGGCGACGTTTGACGGCATCCACATTGGCGAAAGCCGAAGACATCAGAACCGGCTGATCGACCGAACGGCACATCGCCGCAATCCGGCTTACCTCGTTTACGGCTGGGCCAATGACGGTAAAGTCGAGCCGTTCGCGGCTCCCGACATTGCCGTAGAACACTTCCCCGACGTGCAAACCGAGATACATGTCGGTTACTGGCTTGCCTTCCGCGCTGCGGCGTTTTTTCAATTCGGCAACACCTTGGCGTGCAGCGATTGCCGCGGATAGTGCCGCGTTGCATGCATGCGTGCGATCTTCGGCGGTAAAGATGGCAAGCGTGCCGTCGCCGATCAACTTGAGTACATCACCGCCGTGTTCATGGATCGCTGAGACGATCACATCGGAATAGTCATTCAACAATGGGATGACCTGTTCTGGTGTCGTGTCAGTGATGCGCGTAAAACCGCGTAAATCGCTGAACCAAACGACGGCATCGATTTGCTCCGCAATGCCGCGCACGATTCGCCCACTTAGCACACGCTGGCCAGCATCACGACCAAGATAGGTTTCCATCAGCGTTCGGGTCATGCGCGCGAGCGATACCGCTTTGACGGCAAGCGCGAGATGCGGCACGAGCTGTTCAAGCGTGGCGATTTGGCTATCGTTGAATCCCTCGGGCGCCTTTGTTCCCCATGATGAGTACACGGCATCCATCTCGCCGATAACGCCTTCAGCGGCAAAGCGGGTGGTGATTGCGACGTAGTCGGTCATGCCCGCCGCAAGCCAGTCAGCCAGCATTGAGAACTCGTCTTTGGTGTCGGCATTCAGACGGCGGCGTAGGAGCGACGCGCCGGTCTGCAGCATGTTGTAGAAAGGGCCACGCCGCCAGACATCCGTCGCCTGTGCATCCAACGATACAGCGCCGGATACGTCGAGGCCTTCCAAGCTAGTGCGACCATATTCATGCACCGGGGGTTCGTTAGGATAGCCCCAACGAAACAGCCTTCCTTCGTGAACCGGATGAAGCGTGTCGATAGCCACATGGGCGCGACCAAGCGGAATCCCAGCCGTGACGCAACGATCGCAGAACACAGAAACGATGTCAGTTTCAGAAGTGCCGGCTAGGCCGGCTTGAGTCAGCCATGCCAGCAATTCGGTGGAGAGGTTTTTATTCATACCGCGATTATAAGAAATTTGCTGTCTAGACGCGTGTCACAATTGTGCCGTGCCCGTCAACTTCGGGACTTCTTTCGCGAGAACGGGTAAAGCGAACATAGTCAACGGGTGTCCGCTTTCGGGGGCAAACCGGACATCGAAATTTAAGAGCGTCACGTCCGCTTTTGACCCAAGGCGGACCTCGCATGGTCAGACGCAAACGTCCGGATCGGGTGGAGCGGACCTCAGCTTTCCGGTTGCAGCTCATCCGCTCCCTCGGATTTCATCGGCCGATAATGCGCGTCGCGACCTCAGGCGACAGAAGACGTCCGTTCAAGAACGCTCCAGTCAAACTCGCGCGCCCAGTCTGCAAAACCGTGCCAGCGGACCTCCGAAAAATCCCTACGCAATGCGGCGATATCGGCGTCGGCGCCGACGCGGTCGAACCATTCGAACATGAGCGCCACATCCTCGCTTTGCTGCCGAGCCGCGGCGATTGGGATTTCCTGATAGTTGATCGGGCGGCCTATGGCGTGCGAGAGGATTTTCGCCTGCTCCTCGCCGGATAACTCGTCCCCGGCCAAATCGAAACGCTTGCCGAACACCCGGTCGCGCCGCTCAATCAAAGCCGCGACGAAGGCCCCGATGTCCGCCAGGGCTACAAGCTGGAGGACGCGTTTGGGAGGCATCGCGAAGGCGGGGCCCGGGAGCAGCACCCGACACTGACGCTTGCCGAGGCGATGGACTTTGCCAACCCGCGCGCTCAATACGGATAGTGCCTTAGCACCTTACTCGATGGATGGGGCCCGGGTGGTGCAACGTATTGCGTATTCCGATTGCAAGAGCCCCCGATCCCGCTCACGGTGTCCAAGCATTGCTGAAATGTCGTAAAGCCGCAATTCGTCCCGCCGCCTTCCTTGCCACCGTAATAAGCGCACCATGGATAGTTTTGGGCTTTGGTTGAGGTGTTGAGCACAGTTGTTGCTGCAACAATGCTCAGCGCAAACAGAATAGATGATCTCAATCTGTTGCCTCATTTTCGGGGAATTGTCGGTTCGACGATACGATCTCGGCTGATCG
This sequence comes from uncultured Alphaproteobacteria bacterium, assembly GCA_963816295.1. Taxonomy (GTDB): domain Bacteria; phylum Pseudomonadota; class Alphaproteobacteria; order Rhizobiales; family Xanthobacteraceae; genus BOG-931. Next base: position 40,059 of record CAWFJS010000015.1, read on the forward strand.
CGATACTTTGATCTGGCTCAGCCGAGGACGATTGCGGTTGCCGAACCAGTTGCAGCTGTAACAAACAAAGGCTGACGCTGGAGCGTCACCAGATCCTTGAAAACCACCACCGCATTAAGGCATTTTTAGCCGCATTTCGGAAAAGGGCACTGCTGGTCGGAATTCCTTCTTCTTCTGAACAAAATGCTGAACAATGCTTTCCCGCCTTATGTGGGGGATTGAATGCAGGCGCACGATTTGGATGCACCCAATCTACTAGACACTGTGCTCGAGCCGCGTGGCAGATCGCGTCTTTTCTTGGAAGATGATCCGCCCATAAGTGTTGAAGACGGTCCGCCCACGACGAGTGTTGAATATGATGCGTCCATGCCATCCGTTACCAAGTGGACACCTAGTGCCTCTGCCGTTTTCGTGTTTTTGTTTTTGGTTCTAGCCGGTGTCGGCGCCGCTCTTGCGTGGCGGTACTATGGTGGCCAAGCAACGGACATGATCGGGGCCCGGGCACTGCCTGGCGCAACGAACAAGCCGACCGCAGCGCCTGAAGGTTTTGCAGAACTCCAACAGCAGCTTAAATCCATCGCGGCTGATCTCTCCGCCGTAAGGCACACGTTAGAGCAGCAGTCCGCTGCCAACCACGATCAACTCACTCGCATCCAAGAACAGATTTCCCAACAAAGTATCGCCCTGCTTTCATCTTCTTCCCTAGCCGATAAGCCAGTCCACACACCACTGCCAAAACCTGCACAACACCCGGCACACGTTTCAACACAGGATTTGTCCAAGCCGATACAACGCGCACCGCCACAATCTCTGTTACCACCAAAACAGTAATGTGTTGCGGTAGCCCCGCCTGTCAGCCTTGGATTGCCCGGCGCGCGGTCGCCTTTGGACGGACCATTAGTTGCGGCTCGCAACCCTGAAGCGGACAGACCAACAGCAATATGAGGCGTGCATGAACGCACACGGCTGGAAAATGCAGTGAGTGATAGGCCAAACGACTACCGCGCGATGAGGCACGGCGGATTGCGGCGAATATCGCCAAGCTGCCGGAGTTGCTGCGGCAGGACAATCCCTAACGCGCCACTATCTGCGACACAGGGGCATTCGGCCTCGTGTCGTTTGCCTCATAAGCAATCACCGCAGCGACGGCTACGATGGCGGCAACAAGGGCCGAAAATAACCAGCCCACAGCGTCAATTCCTGCATTGGGGTTCGGATTGCGCGCCTGGTGCAAGTCTGTCATTGAGACCTCACACGCCGCCGCCCGCCCTTCAATCAATAAAATAGCACGATTCTTTTTTGATTCCTTCTCTGACTCGGCGGGAAGCAAAAACAAGCGTTGACCTTTGCTGCAAAGCAGCAACGCCAAAACGTTCACTCTGGGTTCATTTTTGAACGGCGAAAATTCGGCCAGTGAGGGGCTGGGGCTCCAAGGTCACCTAACAAAGGGAGAAGAAATCATGCGTCGACTTTCTATCTGTCTTGCAGTCGTCGGTCTGGCAATGAGTCTTGGCTACTCGACATCACAGGCACAGGGGTTGCCTGGAGCTTGCGCGGTAGGATTGAATATCCACCCCGGTGCGTGGATTTTGCTGCACCGCCACCCTATCGCACGGTGCACTTCCAACGGCGGCTGCAAGTGCGTGTCCTGTTATAACTTCAACGGCTCCGTATCTGCAGTTTGCTACCCGCTGATAGCCCCAATTCCGGGGCCGGGGCGCTGACGCTGAGCGTGCTGTCGCTCAGGACAAGTCGAGCACCCGCAGTTCCGCGCGGCCACAAAACGGCCCTTTGACCCTTAGATGATCTCGGGTCGGACCGGGGCCTTCGTCCCTTTTCGACGCATGAGGGGGACACAAGGTTGGAGTCTCCCCTCCCAGGCCGGTTCGATAATCGTCGCAAAGCCGTCGGCCTTCCCGGGTTCGGCGGCTTTGCTCTGTACGGCGCGCCCGGCGTACATCCGGCCAAGACTAGTTCATTACGAACGACTCGCCGCTTCCCGCGGCCGTGGTCTGTCGAGGAATTGGAGGCCATGACCAGACCCACCAAAAGTAAAATCGAGGCCATTAAGCCCGATCAGCAAGACTTTGACGCAGTCGAAAAGGAATATGGACCGCTCCCGCCGAACGCGAGCCAAGCGGCGCTGGCCGAACGCTATCGGCTGGCTCAAGCTGCGAAAGTCATTCGCCAACTCGAACAGGTCGCTTTCAGCGGCAAAACGAAAAATCGGAAGTCTAAGCAATAATGAAAACGGGCTCCTCTTCAACCTCTCGATAAATAACAACTCGCCGCTTCCGGCCGCCCTGGTCTGTCGAGGATTGGTGCGGCCTTTGTCAGAAAGACAACGTAACGTGTGGATGGCTGCCGCGATTTTTTCTTTCTCCCTTCACTCTTTAGCCAAAAAAATTCCAGCAAAAAAACTTTCCCACCCCGCGTAATCCTCCCCCAAAGGGGAGAGGCCGATGATTCGCACTCGATTGCCCGTACTGGGCGCCATCGCACTGATCGCGGTGATGATATGCGGGGTAGCCGCCCCGGTCGCAGGAATATATTTCCCGACTTCTGCGGCGGCACAAGTTCCGTTACAGACACTGCGGACCTGCCTTGAGATTGAAGATCAAAGCAAGGAACGCCTGGACTGCTATGATGAGAAGGTAGCGCCAGCACCCAAGCGGGTTTCTGCTCCAGCAAAGAAAGTGGAAGAGTGCCGCTTCGTAAAGGAAGAGGACGAGCGTCTTAACTGTTTCAATAAATTTGTGAATCCTCCACCGAAAAAGAACACAGCTCAGCAAAAGCGCGAGACGCGCTAGAGCGGCGGACAAGCGCGGGCGTATGTCTATTTCGAGGATGAGCCGGGGCGACGATCAGCAGCTAAGTTTTTACTAACTCCTCCACTTCGTCACAGAGCTATTGTTGTTATTGCAGAGCCATGGATGAGATAGAAATCATTTTCTCAACCGCGCTCTTAATCGGGATCTGGGCAGCTGCTCTAGTCCTTCTTTTTCTGTTGTGAGGCAACAGCAATGACGCCGCTTCCCTTGGACTGTCGAGGATATTGGTGCGGCGTTCGTCGTGCAGGACAGTGCGGGAATGAGACTTGCTTACTGCCGCGGTGGTATTGGTGTCCGTGACGACGGCGATGCTATCGGCGCTCGCGATGACGGCGGCACCGGCGTGGGCTTGCGCGCAGGCGCAACGGACGGCTGCGCCGGAGGCTCTGGGATCTTCGCAATTAGTTCCGCGACGGCGGCCTCCAACCGCGCTATCTCACGCGCCACCTGGTCTTGACCGCCGGCGAGTTGCTCGACGGTTTGCCGCAGCGTTGCGAGATTCTGTGTCATCTGCTGCACCTGCCCCGGGTCGAGCGAGGGGGTGGTAGGCGCAGTCTGCGCAACGGGTGGCGCTTGCTTTTCAGGACCGGCTGGTGGTTTCGTCCAGCCAATCCACTGAATCGAAGTCGCGATCATTTGCTTGGCCTCTGGCGACCAGCCAAGTTCCGGGGCCCTCGTCGCGATAATCTGCTTTGCTGACTTGCCGTAAGATTGCCAAGCCAAGGTAGCTGCAACACCAATCAAGATAGCGACAAGGTAGCGGCCGAACCGTCGCGAACCTCGCTTTTTCATCGCGTTTTCTATTGCAACGAGACGATCATAAATTGCCTTGCGCTCCAAAGCCTCGTGGTCGAGGTAAGAAGTGATTCCCGGACGAAGTTCATCCCTCTCCACTGGCTCATCCTCCTCCACAGGGTTCGGCTGAAGGCCTACCCGCTCTTCGACAACGGCACGTAATTGTTGGTCTAACTGATCATCAGAACCATGCAAATCTTCCACAGGCTCTGACTGTTGGCTTGTACGTTCAAATTCTTTGAAAGCGGCACGCAACTGTTCCATGTAGCTATCATCAGAACCTGCCGCGGCACCGGCTGACTGGCGTTCGGTAGGTCCTATTTTCGAAGCCATTTCATCCTCCGCATTACAACGGCAGGGTGAACATCACCAAAAGCCCAATGATCGGCAGCCGGTTCATAAAGCCCCCGGCTTTACCACTGAGCAACACTCATGCCCGTGGCAGAGTTCCCCGAACGCCGCTTCTCGCCGCCGTGGTCAGTCATCGCGCCGCTTCCGTTCCCGACGTTGCCATGACCTTCGCGAACGCCATCAGGCCGAAAACCAATAGGCAAAGCACCACAAGCAGGACGATGAGGTGAGCCGGGGCGACGATCAGCGGCTAAATTGCTGACGCGGGAAGAGGCGCGGCGATTGCGGCTAATGTCGCGAAGTTGCCTCGCTCAAAAACAAGAGGCCCACCGAGTTCTGCTGCCTCAGCGGGCCTCTCGTTATTGATGCGTGGGCTGAATTACTTCTTTTCTGTGGCTTCGCCACCTCCGCGCCGCTTGGTACGTCGCTCCTTGCGACCCGTGCGCCGCTTCGTCCGTCGCTCCGTCCGGCCAGTGCGCCGCTCTGTACGTCGCTCCGTACGACCAGTGCGCCGTTCCTGACGCCGCTCCGTACCGGTCGTCGCGCCGGAGGGTGCTGGAGCTGGAGCTGGAGTTGGAGCTGGTGTCTGTGCCCACCTTCGACACCCAGCGGGTTGGTCTTGGTCGGTACGCCACGTGCCGGCTGGGAGGTCGACAAGGTTTATAAGGATCACGGGATCAGCGGCAGCAAAGGGCGGGATAAGCGGCCCGCTTTCGACGCGCTGCATAAGGCCGCTGCGCGCCGGGAAATCGATATCGTCATGGCCTGGTCGGTCGATCGGCTCGGCCGCTCATTGCAGGATCTTGTTGCCTTCCTGTCCGAGATTCATGCCGCCGGTGTCGATCTCTTCCTGCATCAACAGGGCTTGGACACGACCACACCGGCAGGCAAAGCGCTATTTCAAATGATGGGCGTGTTTGCCGAGTTTGAGCGATCGATGATTTAGGAACGAGTCCGCGCCGGGCTTAGGAGGGCCAAGGACGATGGCAAAAAGCTTGGCCGGCCCCGCATAGCGCGAATCCTTGCCGCTCTAAAGGCTGGAGAAACCATTCGTGGGGTTGCCGACAAGTTTGATGTCAATCCCAGCACGGTGCAGAGAATCAAACACCCTTTCGTCGTCGCCGCGTGAGGCATCGATAGGCGCGAAACCGCGGCCGGCCGGCCGGCGCTCGAGCGCCATAATCCTGCTGACCCCCTCCGACAGCGCCATAAAAGGGGGGTAGGCCACTCGGCAGGCTTCGAAATCACCGGTACCTGGTCTGCAAATTTGCCCATGCCTACAGAGATGCGCATTTCTGTTTCTGAAAATTTCAAAATCGACGGTGGATCGGTTTTCTGTTTTTCAAAATCAAAAAACGTGATCATGCTCCATAGTTCTGTGAGATGGTGCTAAGGTAGGAGTCGGGCGGCATAAACGCCGGCCGAAAATGCGATCACTGCCACCAGTTGAACTGGGCTCACACCGTCTAAGGTGAACACACCAATTGAAGCAACGATGAGAAGCAGCTTTTTCATGTGACGCACGACAGCGTGAACTTTTAGACGACTTGGTACAACATGCTGGTATAGGCGGCGACGCCGGCCGAGCCCGGATGTGTACCGGGTTTGATTGCACTACACCCTGTGACCCCAATAGCGGGCATTCGTCAGTGCCATTGTGATGTCCGCTTTTGTGCCAAAATCGGAAATCAAACAAACCGCCTTGCTCATTCGACGCCTTAGGGCGAGTTTTGTGAACCACCGGCTGAACTCGCTGGTCGGTTCGAGACTCGAACAGCGCCGATGGTGACGATTGGGGCGGGTGACGCCGATCCGGTCATTGGCGTGCCGTCCGGATAAATCACGCCGGAGGCGATCATGGCGCGGCCGTCCCGGGTCGGGTTGCTCATTTCTTTGACATTCTCACCAATGAGCTGATCGGCGGCCTCGGGATGTCCGGTGTTGATCTTACGAAGATTGTTCACAAAGACCTTCGGATAAATCCAGCTTGAGGACGGTACCTTAAGACCCATGAAGTTGGCGATGTCGGCGACGAAGGCGTTGCAGTTGTACAGCTCCACGCTCCAGAAGTGCGAGCGCGATTGCAAGTCTCTGATATGGGCGACAGCTCTTTCGTACTGGTCCTTGTTGATCAGCACGCGATAGCGCGAAGTGATGTACTTGTCCTCAAGGTCGCCGTCGGTCCAGCCCGTATCCGCGGGGACCGGAACATAATGCCCCATGAGCCACATCTAGGGGTCATCGCCCTTTGGCGAAAGCCCAGCAACGTTGTTCTTGCCGGGTGCCTCGCCGACACGGCCGAATACAACAAAGGTGTGGCCGTAGTCCCAGGCTTGGCGAGAACGAAACTCGACGTAGTACTGCCCGGATCCGCTCGTAGCGGCCGCGCTCCGTATGGTCTGCGATTGTGAGCTGGTCTGCGCGCCGGCCACCGAGAGGCCAAGCCCCGTTACGACGATCAATGCCAACAGGTTAAGCAGCCGAGTTGAAGAGCTCCCGCCGGTCAGCTTCCGCCGCATAATGCCCCCGCGTAAACAAAAGCGACAAAATAGGAAAGGGGGCTGCCCTGCCGGTGCCCTCCAGTCCTGTACAGCAGCTTAGCCCTTGGTAACTACTGGCGCCGGGGCCTTGCCCTTGCCGTAGTACTGCGCGCAGCCGGCGATGCTCAGAAGAGCCAACACTGCGGCCATTGCTAGAGAGATCTTTTTCATGGAAGCCACCCCTATCACGACTACAGAATGCTATTACGTCACGCCCGGCTTCACGTCCTTAAAATCTAAAGAAATAGTTAACGCCGGAGAGCCTAATACAATGCCTCACATGAGTCGCATTGCGCTTTGGCCTCCACATCATTCTCGGCGGGCAGCTCCGTCTCGGCGGAAAGCTTAGCAACTTCAGTTTTGACCAAATTGCGAAAGACCGGATTGAATTGCGCCCCCGGATGCGAGTCATTGTTGGCAATGTACTCGATATTTGGTCCCACTAATTTATTTGAGCCCATCCCGCCAAAAGTCATCCATCGATTTGGATTATATATCTCGATCATTCGTCCCACATTGCCCGTAACGCTCGGATTCCAACTGAACATCGAGGGCTGCAGCGCAACGATCAAATCCACGTACTTGGCTTTATTGGCAACGAAGACCGAACTATTCGCTCCCAGGCTATAGCCGACGACAACGGTACGTGTTCCTGGCGTCTGATGGTCGATGTCCTGCACCAGATACGGCCATGACTGATGCAGATAGGTGCGGACTTCGACATCCGGCATCATTTTGAGTTCGGCAACCAATTCAACGAGTCCGGGGGCAGCAGCCGGTCCGAACATGGGCCATAATACGCCGACAAACGTCTTGGCATAGACCGGAGAGCAGACCAACGAAGCACATAGTGCGAAAGCAACGGATTGTTTCTTCACCTGGCACTTTCCCGGAGTCGCTTGCAACAGCTCGCGCAAACTAGGAACCACATGCCGTGAAGCGGCTCCACTGCACTTCGAGATTAGGGTTTAAGTTCTCCTAACTCAGTTTTGTTCGAGAGAAGCGGAGCTGCTTTGAACGCTTTCAACATTCTTTAATTCCGAGATGATAAGGGGGGTATCCCCGCTTCGTGACGTTGTTCTGGAATTGCTGGCTAACTGGGGGAGCCTGCCATGATCGCCAGCTTGCGAGCCGCAGCTATTGCCAGCGTGATGGCTGTCGTCGCGTCCACATCTGTTATTGCCCAGACCACTGGGACTATTCCGCCTCAACCACCACCCTACGGGGTCGCTCCTTCACATCCGCCGTCGACCGCAAACCAGTTCTCGTCGAACGAGATAATCGACGCCGGACACCATTTTTTCGGCAGCGTATCGCGGGGTCTTGCCGAGATAGTCGAGAAAACGGTGAGCAAGTGGGGCCTACCGAACGGCTATATTCTTGGTGAAGAAGCGAGCGGTGCCTTTATCGGCGGCCTCCGCTATGGCGACGGCACGCTTTATACTAGAAACGCCGGTGACGCGCGCGTGTTCTGGCAAGGACCGAGCATCGGGTTCGATGCTGGCGCTGACGGTGCGCGGACCATGATGCTGGTCTACAACCTGCCGCAGACCGGAGCGATTCTCGATCGCTTCGGCGGCATCAACGGCTCGGCTTATCTCGTTGGCGGTTTCGGCATGACGGCACTTACCGGGAATAACATTGTCGTGGTTCCAATCCGCTCAGGGGTCGGTCTACGACTTGGAGCCAATCTCGGCTACCTGAAGTTCACCGATAGTCCCACTTGGAACCCGTTTTGATACTGCAAATTTAGGTTGCCAAAGCTTGGCTGCCGATCGCCGGCCGGCAGCCTCTCAATCAAGGCTGCGGAATGCGGGCGGTGGGTGGTAGCGTGACCCGCTCATCACACCGGATTTGGTAAATCCGGCCGACTACGAAACCGAGCGCGAGCGCGACTGAGATTTCGAAGACCATCAGCAGTACCCACATGGCATCCGAGCCTTGCCGACAACATAAAGGAAAGGCCCCTGGCGCTGCGTGGAGATCGGCGCATCCAGGGGCCATACGCCCGGTATGTGTGCGCGGGACCGAGCTGCCCAACTATGCACTAGAGAAATTGGCGATCAGTTAACGGGTGTCATACTCATTAGCGGCGCGACAGCTCTGGCAGCTTCGCCACGTTCGCGCAATCCGCCGCGCCTCATCGCGGGTGAGCAGCTTGGCTTCTGATCGCCGGCCGGGCTCATCCTCGTAATAGATTACTTGGCCGGATGTACGCCGTCTGTGATAAAAAAAGCAAAAGCAACCATCGCAGCAAAGATGGGGGATCCGGATTCTGTTGAGTTTGAAGGGATCGAGCGGGCCGCCAGGAAAAATGCGCTCGGCAATTCTATCGACACCATTTGTGGCTTCGTCAGAGACAAAAACAGCGGACCGAAACCGTTTCTCTATGTCGTCCAAAAAGACGAGGCGTACATCGGCGGTTACACTATAGCTATTAGCGCATACCGCCATATTTGCTCGATTACAACTTTGCCAGGCAGATGAACGGCGAACGCACAGGCGGCCACGGACCGCAGCAATAGCTCCGGTAGCTTCGCGATATTGACCGCTATCCGCCGCGCCTCGTCTCAGCTATCGCCGCCCGCAATCCTCCTCGGCCTCGCGAGACGGCTGGCGCTTTGTTTTTTCAGCTCGCTGCTTTGCCGCTGGCAAGCAGCAAATGCACCGCTAATCCAACAAGCACAATAATGATAGGTGTTACGATGGTGAAAGCATCGGTCCCCGGGAATATCACGACGAGCAACGCGAGCAATATTCCAACCGCCCATGGAAACCGAGTTATCCATTTCCGATGGCGTTCGTATCGTTGGAGCGGGTTCACAGCTTCGCGCCGCCATACTATGGCGAGGGTTTGTGCTGGGGATGGGCAAACCCCGGCCACCATTTTTCTGGCGGCATGATCCTCTCAGAAATCCACCATTGGCAATGTGATGCCAATCACGAAAACTCACTTTGGAATTTGGACGCGATCCGCCGCACTTCGTCGCGACTTAATAGCTTGGCCGCCGATTCGCCGGCCCGGCTCCTCCTCGTAATAGACATGGCGAGCGCCTGCCCGTTGTGATCGTGCACGACGAAGCAGGCTTCCAATTCTTCGACTGACAAACGGCGTGCGCATGTATGGCTTTAAACGGCGAGAAAACACCATTTCGTGATGGGCATCACAGAATGCATGACAGAGTTGCCAGATCGTGGATGTCTGGGAAATTTGGGGAGACCTCCCATGAAGACGCTGCTAGTGGGTATCGCCTTCGCGATAGGAATGTTTTTTTCCTCTCAAGCGTTCGCTCTTCCGTACTGCCCGAATAGCACGTGGCAACACGGTCACTACGTCTGCACCAGTTATGACGAATAGTGGCCTCGTTGGGGATCGCGCATTTGCTGCAAGTATCAATAGCGTGGCCGTCTAATCGGTCTGTGTAAAACCTGCGTGTTCGGGGGAAGGGTGAGGTAGGTGTGACCGTTCCCGATTATGTCGCAATCGGTGTTTTGACCGTCTTAATCGTGTGGGCCGTGGCGGATTGGATTCCGCGACGCAAGTTATAGCGGCGCGCAGATGCTCACCTTTGGCGGGCGATAATGGATCAACGCCCCCAATCTTCTTCCGCTTCGCGCTTCACGGCGGGTGCCTTCGGGTTTTTGACTTTCATCCAATACGATGAGCGCCCCGAGCGGTAAGGCGAGCCGGAGGAAAGCAACGAGACAAAAAGTCGGCGATGGTGGTTGGTTATCGTGAGGCCGATGAGCCTTAGCGAGCGATGGTGGTTTGGTTAATCACTGCGGTCGCGTCAAAACATAAAACAAAAGCAACAGCCCAAGCATTCCGAAGAGTATGAGGCGAACGTCTGCCAGCACATGCGCAGCCCAGGCTATGCATGCGGAAAGCAACAGGAAAGCGTTCCGAAAAAAATCAACAATCTGTTCCGACGTTGTCGGCGGAACGATGTCAGTTATTCCGCCAGCAACAATGGCCGCGGCCACAAGGATAATCGCACCGAGGTTATAACCACGTATTATTTTCCACATACCGACCCCCAGCGGGTCAATCAGGGCCTGACGAGTATTAAGAATGGGTTACTGTTGGGACAAACAGCCGGCCTCGCGGGTTATTAAGACCCAGACGCTCGCCCACACCGGCAGCTGCACAGTGGTCAGCCCGAAGCTGACACCACACACGTATCAGTTTGCGGCCCCAATCTTCTTCGGCCTCGCGGGTGGACTGCCCGCTTTGGGATTTCTGACTTTGTGAAATCGAGTAGTCAGGGCTTTCGCAATAGCTCCGGCAGCTTGGCGATATTCGCCGCGATCAACCGGGCCGCAGTTACGCCTTCCTAATTGGCCTTGTGTCGATCCCAATTCCGCATAAAGCTTACAGAGAGCGATAGACCACGTTTGTAAGTCGCGACCCGGAAGAAGAGCGGTTTGCTCGTCCGAATAGCCGTCGATATAGCGGCTGGGCTTCCGCATTCACCATCGTTGTGATCGTGATCGTCCTCTGTATTGTCTTTCTTGTTTATTATCTAAAGTAGCGTGCAAGCGACTGCCGTTTCAAGCTTTCCGCAAAAGCTCCGGCAGCTTGGCGATGCCTGCCGCGATCCGCCGTGCCGCATTGCGGGTCAATAACTTTGCGAGAGATCGACGGCCGACACCTTCCCGGTAATAGATGAATACCAGCGGCCGGTCGTTACTGGGTGCTGGCTGCGCGCTCCTACGGTGCCTCTCCAGGAGATTCGGCGTATGTCCAGTGCCGAGCTACGCTTGACGCTGCTCGTACACAGGCAGAGGTGAAGTAGAGAGAGGCAATGAACAAAGCCGATTGCGGCAGCACGAAAACCAGACGACATTTTAATTATCGTGCGCTATCGGCCCCAATCCTCTTCGGCCTCGCGTTTGACGGCCGGCGCTTTCGGATTTTTGACTTTCACCCAATATTTGGATCGACCCGAGCGGTAGGGCGAGCCAAGCCGTTTTGAAACGATACCCTCGCAACCGAGCTTGCAGGCCTTCGCGAGAGACAATGCCTCGAGTGAGAGGGGGTTGGTTTATGGGTGGGGCCTCAGTGTGGTGGTTGGTGCGCGCGACGGCGCGATTGGAGGGGGCTTGCGCGCGGGGGCGAGGCGCGGCGGTGGAGGCACTGGAATCTTCGCAAGGATTTCCTCATCGGCGGCTTGCAGTTTGGTGATCTCGCGCGCCATCTGGTCTTGACCGGCGGCAAGCTGCTCGACGCTTGCCCGTATGTCGGCAAGCTGCCGCTCGACGGCTTGTCGCACCGCGGCGATACCCGCTTCTATCTGCTGTACTTGGTGCAGATCGGGAGAAGGAGGAGTGGGCGCTTTCGAAGTGCGCTCGACTGTTTGCGGCGCGGACAGCTGAACAGCGGTGCTTGTGGAACCAGCTGGGGGCGGCATCCAGCCGAGCCGCTCGACCCAGCTCGCGATCATCTGCTTGGTCTCCGGCGACCAACCAAGTTCCGGGGCTCTTGTCGCGATTATCTGCCTTGCTGCCTTGCCGTAAGATTGCCAAGCCAAGATCGCTGCAACACCAATGCAAATGGCGACCAGATAACGGGCGAACCCTCGCGAGCTTCGCCGTTTCATCTCGCTTTCTATTGCTGCGAGACGATAATAAATTGCCTTTCGCTGCGAGGTCTCCTGGTCGAGGTGATGATTGATCGCCAAAAGCAGGTCATCTAATTCCTCCACAGGTTTCCGGGGAGGGCTTGGATGTAGTAAAGCTTCGACAGAGACACGTAACTGTTCGTTTAATTTATCAATTGAACCGGCCACAGCACCGGTTGACGTACGCTCGGTCGGTTCTATTTTGGCAGCCGTCTCATCAGCAGGGCTCATCGGCGCGTGTCCCTGCTTGGGGCTATGGTTGCTACGATCAACATGTTTAGTTTGGTCGTCGCGTACTACGAAACCGAGACGGAACCTCGCGCATCAAATAAATTATTTGTTCGTGGTTAATGGGCCGCGAAACTGCCTAACGGCCACGCTGATTACCGCCGCCGTTATCAGGAAGTCGCGGCACAGCCGGCGCCTAGAGGTGCCTTAGCGGCAGCCGTGTTGCGCCGAACTCAAGACGGCGGTCATCGGCAGCAATTACTCGTGGGGGCGGGTGGAAGCCCCGGCTGGGAAGGATAACCGGGGCTCCCCCGTGCACGTATTAGGCCGGCGTATCGGGGAATTCGTATCCGAGAAGTTAGGATGGTTCATTCGACGACGCCGCGCGGTATTTGAAATCAATCCGGCACGGAGGGGCAACTCCGTGCCGGATTTCTGCAGCGGCATATCAGGGGCATAATTGGGGAGTGATTGGAGGTCCGCCCCGACTGGAAACAAACTATCACGTCACCCGGCTCCACGTCTTAAAGACCAAAAGAGATAGTTAACGCCGGAAAAGCTCCAGCAGCTTGGCGATATTGCTGGCAAATCCTTCGCGTCTCATCGCGCGTGAGCAACTTGGCCGCGCCCTTACGGCTTGCTAACGAAAAAGGCCCCGACACCGAAGCCGATGCCGGGGCTCAGTTGTGCCATCGAAACCGCGCGCCACGCGAAGCGTCAGGCGTAGTGGCTCGATGACATCCACCTGAACCAAAAATATCCGTTTCTCCGGCAAGTCGTCCCGCCACAAGCCTGTGTTCTCTAAATTTTGTTTGAGAGGCCACAGGCTGCAATTTATGGCTTGCGCACCAGCTCCGGCAGCCTGGCCCCGATATTCGCTGCGATTCTTCGCGCCTCATCCTTGCTGAGCAACTTGGCTGCTGATCGTCGCCCCCGTTTCGGGTTCGTCTAATGCCCGTTGTTGCTCGCGGTGGTTAACCTAGGCCCCACACGCAAACGGACGGGCGCCTCGCTCGCAGGAAGATCCGGCGGCCAGTGAGCAATCCAGCTATCGAGCGGGATGATCGGCGGTGGCACTCCGACATCGACTAAGCTCGGGTCGATCGCAAAATATTTAAGACTATTAATCGCGGCTGCATTTGGTGCTCTGCTCGGCCTCACTAACGGCTACTCGTACGGATCGTTCAACATACTTTGGGCACTCGTCGGCGCGGTCGTTGTCGGCGGGGCGGTCTATTGTTATCGGGCTTTTCGTTAGCGCATGCCCTCCCTCGTCGCTTCCCGCCACCATGCACAGTTGAAGTGGGCCCTGCCCCCTTGTTGCCATGTACATCGCCTTTAAGAAGAGGCCACGCGGCCAAGCGGTTTGGACGATATGCATCGTTTATTCATGCGCGATCACGCACCGGTACTGAGCGTGAGCAAAGAATTGAAGACTTGGGTTGCAGTGATTAGTCTCACATTGCTGGCCAGCGCGGCCTGGGCAGATCCGCAATCCGAGATCTCGGTGTATCGCAAAAGTTACGGCCTCTCAGCAGTAACAGCAGACGCAAAACTCACCGAACTCGCCCGCCAGCATGCAAATGCGATGGCAGAGCGGCGTTCGATGGATCACAATGTGTACGCATCCTTTCGCTCTCGCATTGCGCCGTACGGCTCACCATCGGCCGCCGAAAACCTCGCCATGGGGACCAAGACATTCGGGGAGACGCTCGCGATATGGAAATCCTCGTCTGGTCATAATGCGAATTTGTTGAAGCCCAACGTCACACGAATGGGCCTAGCTTCTGCATCACGTGATGGAACCACCTACTGGGCATTGATTCTGGCTGCGCCACCCGAACCCCCGCAGAGCAACGTTCGTGTGCTTTCTATTTTTCCACCCATCATATTGTTCAGAGTCGGCACGCCTTGAGCCTGTCTTGGTCTAGCATCGCAATATGAGGACAGGCCTTGCCCACTTGCTCGTGTAACAGCACGATTTCTCGTAGTCCCAGCGCGTCGGTTCCCGCCTTGCCGTGCACGAAGAAACGCCGCCGACTTTATCTCCGCCCTTTACTCGACGCCTGCTTTCTGGTGACGGGCAACGCCGGACAAAAGCTGGCCTATGTCTATTTCGAAGATGAGCCGGGGCGGGATCAGCGGCCAAGTTGCTCAGCAAGAGCAACCTTGGAGTTAGCGGTTTGGCCCCTCGACGCACATCCGGTTTTGGGAGCAACATGGGCCGGAAAGCATCGCGCCGTCGCTGTTCTTCGGGCGATTGAAGTCCGCATCAGTGGCGACTTTTGTTAAATCGTAGGATTTCTCAATGACAAACGAAACGAATGACGAAGTAACCGGCACGAATGATGAAGTCGTGGAAACAGCGCGACCAGACTTGATATGGGACGATGAGGTGCCCGGCCTCTGCTTGCGCGTCTACGGAGACGGCGCAAAATTATTCATTTTCGTCTATCGCATTAATGGTCAGCAACGCTTCATCAGAATTGGTAAGACCCCGGTTTGGTCGCTCGAAGGAGCCCGAATAAGGGCGGAGGAACTGCGCTCGATGATCGACGAGGGCCGCGACCCACGGCCCCGCAAGGACCGTGAACGCGGTGAGATGATCCCGCCCGTCGAGGATCTCCTGCGGTACATCGCCGAGCACGTGCGGAGGAAGGCATAGTTGCAAGCGCCGCGAGCCGGGCGGCGATCAGCAGCCAAGCTGCTCAGCAAAGATGAGGCGCGAAGGATTGCCAGCAATATCGCCAAGCTGCCGGAGCTGCTGCGAGAGCCGTAGGCCTAGATCTATCGCCAGCCGCCCGGTCTCACGTGACCGTAGGTGTAACCGGGACTGAAAGGCGGCACAGCATAGAAGTCGAATAAGCCTTGGAGCTGATCGGAATAACCATAGTACGGGTCAGCGGGTGAAGAGCAGCTAGCTTGAATACTACTGAGTATCCCGGACATACATTAACCATGATCCAGCACGGGTGGCATGCGGCTCGGCCAGACTTTGGAGCAAGTGGAAAAGCTCAATCACAAGCCGTTCAAGCTCAAAGGCTTCGATAAGGACCGCGCTCATTGCTGAGCGCCCCCCGCACAAATCCGAGCGGGCCTAATTCAGGCACTCGGCTCCCACCTCGGGTGTTTAACGGCGAAGCGCTCATGCGGCCAGGGATGAAGGACACGGACTTGGGGAAGAAAGTCATCGGCCAGCGTCTTGATTCGGTCCCAAGTTGTCCGATCCTTTTGACTTCGTCGACGGAGCGAGCGTCGCCAGAGATCGATGACGTTGTGACGGAATGCTTTGAGTGCGCGACTGTTCGTCGGCACCGCGTGATACGCAAAGAAGCCGGTCATGACTTGCCTCAGCCACCTCCCCTGTTCGGGGACTGACTGATGCATTCGCCGTCGCATCTCCTCCTTGAGTTCCTTAAGTTTCGTCCGCATGCGGTCGCCACAGGTTTTTCGCTTCAGCGCGAAGCGCCCGCGGCGCGATCGTCCGCAGATGAACGTGAAGCCCAGGAATTTGAAGGTTTCCGGTTTGCCAAGCCCGCGCCGGGCGCGCCGAGCCGCCGCGAAGCGACCAAACTCGATCAGCCGGGTCTTGTCCGGGTGAAGCGACAGCGAGTACTCCGCTAAACGTTCGCGCATTGCATCCCAGAACCGCCGGGCATCAGTCTCGCGCTCGAACCCGATGATGATATCGTCGGCGTAGCGCACGATGATCATGTCGCCCGACGCCTCACGCCGTCGCCAGCGCTCGGCCCAGAGGTCAAAGACGTAGTGCAGGTAGACATTGGCGAGCAGTGGAGACGCCACCGAACCCTGCCCTGTCCCCAGCTCGCTAATCGTCACGACCCCGTCTTCGAGGATGCCTGCCCTCAGCCATTTCTGGATCAGGCGGGTCATGCGCGGGTCATTGATCCGGTGCTTCAGGAAACGGATCAGCCAAGCCTGGTTGACCAAGTCGAAGTATGACCGGATGTCCGCATCGAGAATGAAGTTCACCTTTTTCGTGGTGATCCCGACGACCAGAGCGTCCAACGCATCGTGCTGGCCGCGCTTTGGTCGGAATCCATACGAGAACCCGAGGAAGTCTTCCTCGTAGATCGCGTTGAGCACCGCGATAGTCGCCCGTTGCACGATCTTATCTTCAAGGGCGGCAACCGCGAGCGGCCGCAGCCGACCGTCCGACTTGGGTATATAGACGCGACGGGACGGCAGGGCCCGATACGCTCCTCGATGGAGCCGCGAATGCAGGTCCGCGATATTGCAATCGAGGTCTGCCTCGTAGGCTCGCCACGTCAACCCATCCACGCCGGGTGCGGCATCCTCCTTGAGTTCGAAGAACGCCGCTTCGAGGTGTTCAGGACTGATGTGATGCAGGAGCGCGGTGAACTTCTCCTTCTTCCTCTGTCTTGCCACTCGTCGTATGCGGTTCAACGCTTGGGACACGCTTTCCCGGTCCTGTGCCCGGCGCGTGCTTTGTTGCACCGCATTCCCCTCGGCCCCCGCCCTTCGCTCCACCAACTCCGCAGCTGGTTGCCCAGCTTTGTTCGTCGGCTTCTTAGCTATTATGGCGGAGTCTGACTTCCCGCGTCCGTACATCATCGGCTACGGCTCCTCGCCTTCCCGATGCAGACCAGGACGCGTCGCCGCGACTGGTCAGACGTGGGATCTCCCGGTTCCCGCGCAACGAGCTTCCACACATGCCAGGTTCTTCGACCACGCCGGGCCGTCCGGGCACTCGCGCTCACGCGCCCGTCCGTATCGCCTTCCACCTTCGCAACAGCGTCGACACCCGGGATATAAATCTTTGCGGGGCTCAATGGCTGGCCTGTGTGCTCCCCTACCGACGCTTCGCTACCGCCCTCACGGACGGCCACGCACGGCTCGGGGCTGATGTGGATCGCTACTCCGTCATCACGTCGGACTTCCACCGACTACTCGTTGCCGGTCTCCCGGCGCACTGCGAAAAACTCTGGACACTACCCTCAACTGGCTGGTCAATGAGGCGAAGATAGCGCCGCATATCCCGGTGGTCGACAAGTCGAAGCGCGAGGATGGGACATTCAGTCGAGAAGACTTCACATTCGACAAGGAGCGGAACGCAGCTGTCCGGCAGGCAAGGTTCTCACAACGACGGGCAAGCTTTTTAATGATGCAGAGACGCTGTACTACCGGGCCAGGACACGCGATTGCCGCAGCTGCCTCCTCAAGTCGCAGTGTTGTCCAAAGGCGCCGTTGCGCAAACTCGAGCGCAGCATCCATGAGGAAGCGCGTGACGTAGCCCGAGCGCTGGCGAAGACCGAAGCATTCGAACGATCGCGCCGCGATCGCAAACGTGTTGAGATGTTGTTTGCACATCTCAAGCGCATCTTTCGGCTCGGTCGTCTGCGCCTGCGCGGGCCACGAGGCGCTCAGTTCGAGTTCACACATCAACGGCTCGAAGGGGATGACTTCCTTGGCTTTGGCTTGCAGATACTGTGGCGCGGAAGGGCTGGCCGGCGCGCTGCGTTATCTTTTTTGCGGGACGTCATCTCCAACCTCAGAGCTGCGAGCTTACATTTTGAGCCCGAGTGCTTTTGCATTTGTCACTCTTCTCGTCGCTCTGCTCGTCACATTATGGTTTTGGTGACAACGCTAACGCAATCCGCCGCGCCTTCATCTTTCGTGAGCAGCTTGGCTGCTGATCGCCGCCCTGGCTCCTCCCGCTTTCTAGAGGTTGCTGGCCCTTTGCCTTTCCCAGATAAACTCATTGGTAAACGAAGGGCTCTCATATGGCGCGTACACTTATCCTCGCTTGGGTGATTGGTCTGATAATGATCGGAGGTGGGGTTAAGCGGTGCGGGCTCCGCTGAAATCTTATGGCGGGGCAATTAGCATGATATGCGGCGGCGTTGCCATGTTGGGCGTGGCGCAGGCGTTGCGTTTACTGCTCTTTCTTATTCTGGCGCACTGATGCTCGCCCGCTCGCGTTCGTCGGCGAGCGAGCTTCATCACGGACAAAGCAGGCGAATGTTCTAAAAAGAAGGCCACCAAACTTCTGGTGGCCTAAGTCTTCCTAGAGGAAACAACCGCGTCATTGCTGACACGGCCCATAATCCCAACAACAGGATCGCCATCGGCGCATTGATCCACGTCAAAACACGTCCAGCCGGACAAACTTGTCTCCTACCGAGCGTACGAACTCCTTAATCTTTGCGATAATTAAGCTCGGAGGGGAAAGAGCCGTCTCTTCTCTTACAAACCGGCGCATATCGTTCAGTAACAAGTCCTCTTCCACTTTGTAGATGGCCGCTTCAAGCCTGTAATGCTCATTCACTAGCTCGTCATCTGATATTTGCGGGTCATTACCTAGTCGTTCGTGGAGTGCTGCGCGAGCCTGTTCGTAAATTGCATGCCTCACTTCATCATTGTTGCTAGGCAAACGAGAAACTGCGCTGGCTATAACTGAGTAATAGTCAAACATTGACGGCCCGCCCTGGCTCTCGGGCTTCGCAAAGTCCTACGTCGCTGAGCAAGAGGCGACCAAGGAAGAATAGCGCCAACGCGGTCGTGCTCAAGCGGCTTTTTCATTCCGGAAGAACAACGGCAACCGTCACTCAAGCAGCAACTTTGTTCTTGATTGCACCAATGAGCGCCGTGAGTATGGCCCCGCCAGCGCCACCGGCGATCAGCTGTGAGATAACACCGCTAACGCTCAAATTGCCCGACTGTGCGGCTGCCATGACCGACGGCAGCGCTAACGTAGCGATCTGGCCGAGCACCCCGCCTCCGACCAAACCGGAAATAATGTTGCCAATCGTACCGAGATCAAAGTTCGGCGATGCCTTACCTGCGCCAAGTCCACCTAGCGCTCCTGCAATGAGGTTTATCAGAATTTGTACCATGTTGATCTCCCTATGATCTGCGCGTTTTATTTTCGAATAAACTAGCGCCGTGCATTAACCACCACGTCTACCCTACTACAACCTCGGTGATCTCGTTTGGTGATAAAGACAAATGTCGTGCGATCTATGCACCTATGCACAGCTTATCCTCAGGATAAAAAGCCCCGTGGGGTTGGGATGGTTGGCCAGTTGTTTTTTGATCTGGCATTAATGCGTTGCGGAGCACTAACCAGAACGGGGGTCGATCATGGCTAAACGCAAGAAGGCATCAGAAGTACAAAAGCGAGCGAAACTGCGAAGCTCAGCTAAGCGCGGTAAGGCGCGTAAGGCAGCCAAGGCTGTGCCACGGGCGAAGCCAACAGTCGCCAAGGCCAAGCCCAAACCCGCGCCAGCGAAGAAAGCCGCACGGAAAGTGAAGCAGCCTGTCACTCCGGTAGTCGAGACCGTCGCTGTTGAGGTGATCGAGCAACCCGCTCCGGGCGTAATAACCGTCACGGAAGTCGAGGAGACACGTAAAGCGAGCTGAACCGGGCCCCTCACAGCCTTGACGGCGTTGGGGCTTGGGCAGAGAACGTTCGGGCTTCGTGACGCTGCGCGAAGCATTGGCACACGTACCTTTAAGGCTCGTCGAAGTGGCGAGCTTTTTTTGCGCCGAGCGCCTCAGCCCCAACGCCAACGTCAACGTCAGCGCCACACTGCGTCAGCCTTGGTGATATCCATACAGCCAAGCCGCAATATACATGCCGAGCATTCCCAGCACGAATCCAGCAGAGAACACGTTCAGATCGTGCAATCGGGGATTGCCTACCAGCCAGAATATTCCGTTGAGGATGGCGAGAACAATAATGACGGCAATTCCATAGCTAGTGATTGTACGCATGGGCAGCCTGCCTTTCACTTCCCGCCAAGTGTGGGGATACCACCCGTGGAGCGGCACAGCACAGTGGCAGGCAGGGGGAGGACTCTCTCCACTAATGAACGAGCACGCCTAAGCCATGACGCGCGTGCCTAAGCCCACACCAACAACCGCAACCCCCTCAACGTCATTAAGCTGTTCTTAGCTGCTCCCGCTCACAATCATTGGCGCGGGGACCGAGTGACGTAGCGTGCGTTGAGGAAACCTATGCAGTGCGTAAATCTGACCGATGACGAGTTGTGGCAGGCGATTGCTCATAACACAACTGTGATGTCGGCGCTTGTCTATCGGCGGCTTGAATTGGACGCTGGTAACACGCCTAATGATCTCATCCATCGAGCACAGCTAATGCAATCGAATGCAGAGATTATCAGTAAGTTGGAGCACAAATATCGGGAATACACTGACGAGCTTCGCCGCCGCTATCCCGACGCGTTGAAACAGCCTGTTGCTCCGGCAATCGAAACCGTCGCCGTTGAGGTGATCGAGCAACCCGCTCCTAGCGTAATAACCGCCACGGAAGGGCAGGGGATAATGAATGTGCTAAGGAGCCTGTGGGCTGCGGCGAGGCAGCTTCGCCACGTTGGTTCCTTCGCGCCTCATCGTGCTAGCAACGAGGACCACTTTTAGCAGCCAGGGAAAAACGGCAAGGACAAAACCGCCTGCCCGGCTTCATCATTTACCATCATCATCAGAGCCAGATCGTTGTATCCGCTCTTTTTTCGCAGCTCTCGGATTGTGTACTCGGCATAAGAAAGTGCCGCCGCTACATCCGGCAGGTACGTGCCATCAGGATCATCCTGTTCCCGTCCGTGTATCGTAAAGAAATATCGCGGCATCGAACGTCCAACGTTTTACACTCACCCTAGCGTGCATTTTGGGTCATTAGGCGACATTGCGGTCTGGTGACAGCGGGCTTTCGAGCCAGCCTGCGTAGAAAAACACAAGGAGAAGTCACCGCGGTCTGCACGAGTCCAGGAATTTATCGGCGACTATCCAGTCCTGGACGGTATCCAGACCGTTCGGCGCCGATGTTAGTCGCATAGCCATGTCCTTTATAGTCCTCACGCTGACGCGTGCAATTCTGAAGGTACCTTTCACGCTTGCGTTTTTCGGCGTCCACCTTTTCGATGGGGACCGCGCTAGAGTCTTCGATAGCCTTCGCAGGCAATCCGTCTTTTGTTCCAGGTACGACCATAAAGAGACGTGGTTCCATATTTGTCGCTGTAACACTCCGTTCAATTTCAGGACGCGAATGCGGATAGTGATGCACTTTTCCCGACGTTGAAAAATTGAACAAGCCGATCATAACGACCGCCGCGGCGGTGAAAACAGTAATCATAGAAAAAAGTAGCCAAGCAAAGAGAATACCACGGCGGCTAACTCCGAGCAGAACGTGCGCCTTGATAAAGTCGGCAGATACCCCGCGTGCCTCACCTAGGACGAGTCAGACGCACAATTACTTTTGCCGGTTTGGCGGTAAGCGTCACCATCATTTCCCCCGACGCAAAACACGCAGGAGTACGCACTGTTCTCTCATTAAAGCTGGAACGACACCAACGTGCAGCTATATGGAGGTATAGGTCGCTAACCTTTTTGGAGGGGATGGAGGGGGCCGGTAGCGCAGTGTCCGCTTTAAGTCATTAGGATGTGCACGCCCTCGCGAGGACAGACCTCACGAACGGCAGCACCGCGATCGACGGCCGATTGGCATTCGTCGGCTGGCTCTGTAGCCCCGGTGGAAGTAGCTCCGGCAGCTTGGCGATATTGGCCGCAATCCGCCGCGCCTCATCGCGGGTGATTAGCATGGCGCTTTCCCGCGTTACGCGCTAAGCAGGTCAGACCGAGTCCGCTCAGGGCCGGAGCACGATTAGGTAAATCCACAGAAGCGCGACAATGATGACCGTAGCGATGATTACGGCGAGAACTTTATTTCGCTCTTGTGGGCTCATGGGCCCAATCTGAACTTGTCAGTTGGAGCCACAAGCTACCCAATGGTTTAACGCTGGACTGAGGGGTATGGTTGTTAGTCAGGTTCGACGACCTCGTTACGGCATTTACACGTTTCTTGTGCGTATTTGACGTAGACACTCCTAACTTTTTTGACACTTGCACCAGTGTCTATGCGGGACGTAACGTAGCAATGCTCTTATGATAATCGATTGGTTCAATAATACCCAAACGGATGGGAGAATTGTGCCATGTCGAAGCGTGCTTTGAAGAAGAGTAAGCGTCGGAGTAACGCCGTCGTACCCGCGTTGGGAATTACCGGCTTGTCCCTTGCGCTGGCAAGCGGAGCAGCCGCATCAACCAGCGAAGCGACGACGAAATTACCGTCGACCTCACAGCCTCATGAACTCTTTCTCGGTGAGGAGGAAATCTTCGACGTCAGCTTGTCGGAGTTTTATGTCTTCGATAAGGAAAACGCCGGAGCACCCTCGCTCGCCCAACACTTAAGATTGGCGGCCCATGGCGGCTGCGGAGGCTGCGGACATGGCTGCGGTGGCTGCGGACATGGCTGCGGTGGCTGCGGACATGGCGGCTGCGCTGCAGGTGCCCGTGTCGGCTGCGCTGGAGGTGTCCGCGTCGCCTGCGCTGCAGGTGTCCGTGGGTGGGGCTGCGCTGGAGGTGTCCATGTACACTGCGCTGGAGGTGTCCATGTACACTGCAGATGCGCATTTTTTAGACGCTGCTTCGGCTGCGGTTGCGGTGGCTGCGGAGGCTGCGGCGGTTGGGGCTGCGGAACTTGCTGGATATGGACACCCACCTGGGGCTGGGTCAACACCTGCTGGGGTGAGTCCACACCTCCGGCTAAGGTATCTTCTGTCGCGTCGGAGTCGGAGCCAATCGCACGGATAGCGGAGTCTGAGGAAAAGAGGTGACTAGAGTCACCGCCAATCTTCCTCGGCCTCGCGCTTCACTGCCGGCGCACGGCGCGCCAACGGCGAAACCATTACCAGCTTAAGCAGTCTATTGACCGGCGGGAAATCAGCAAGCTTCGTAGGGTCAATACTTCGGATGGAGGGGCCAGAGGGTTGGCGTCTGAGCGGGAGGGCCGCAGTCCAGACCCGAAGCGACTTCCAGCCATGTTCGCGCCACATCGAGATAGGCTTGGCGTTTATCCTCGGTCTGTGCCTGCCGCGCCCATCGAAAGCATTCTTCCGCCATTACACGATAATCATCGGGAGTTGACATGATGCCGTCTCCTAGCTGCTGCCGTACAGGCTGGAAACGCAATTCATCTCTCAGCCACCGGCGCCCAGAGGTGCTCGTTGTCTTGCTCACTGCCGGTGATTCGTCACGATAAGTCCTTTATCAACTCTGTGTCCATCGAGAAGCTCAAAAAATCGCCGCGCGGCGTGAAGCGGCTGAGCTAGGCTGGAAATGACGCCGCGTTCAGTCGTCCTCGAGAGCGGCCGCTGGTGGCGGCGGCTGTGGTCGTGGTGGGCGTGGCGGAGGCGGCTTGGGTCTAGGCTTAGGGGGTTGTGCAGCCGTTAGCGCTCCAATCCAATTAACGAAATCCTCAATGGCAACAACACGCGCAGCCGCGATTCGCACTATGGCCGGGGCGCCCTTGGGCGAGCTCGCCACGAGCCTTCCAGGCCAACGCTACTACGCTACTCTAGTCCGCAATATTACGGAGAAACGCGCGTAAACCTCTTAACGCCCGGCTGGCCTCCGGGTACGCAAGCCTAGCAGGACGTTCGCTCCAAATCTCAAGGTAGCAATCGATGAGCGCAATCGCGCCCGCGACGGTTGTTGGCTGCGTTGTCGCCACTTCAGTCCAAGCTGTCGCGGTGGCATCTGTGGCCTTAAGATTCGCCGTTTCCCAAGTAGCATATTCCTCCGTCTCATCTGCGGGATTGCCATTCGGCAGCATTGGTTCACGAACTGCGATCTTGTCCACTTCGGCCCTGGCCGCACGATACCGATTGATCGCAATGATGACAGGATCGGGTTTCACGGGTGAGGCTCCCCTAAGCGCATGAGCGCGCGTTCACGCTGGTTGCCGTCAAGCTCGGCTAGGCACACACCGTGCCGCATCAGCCAAGTGTTTGATCAGATGCGCCAGGCCTCATCCTCGATCGCAAAGCATGCGGCTTAGGAAGAGCGTCATGAAAAAGAAGGCCAAGAAGAAATCGAAGGGAACATAAAGAATTGGAACGCGCGCAAGGTTCGGCTGAGTGTCCGCCTGCCGTGCGAAAAGCATAAAAAGAAAAGCGGCCCCCTGACGCGGGGCCGCTTCGTTATTGTACCCAAGTAAGCATTCAGTGTTTCGAGTTGATCGAATTGAAATCTGATCCGTGACGTTAAGATCGTTGGCCGACTTAGTAGGCAAGACCCTGTAATAGAAAGCAGGACTTACATTTCAAGTTTGCAGTGCAACGTCGTCCGTTAACCATAAGATCGTTTCGTTAACAGAATATTTACCACCGCAGGGTCCCGCTCGGTGTAAGACTGGGGCCGCTCCCCAAAGAGCACGGCCCCGATCTCAGTCCCCATCCCCCGACACCCCAATGAGGTCGGGGCCATTATTATCCGCGCTGATCCGCGCTGGATTGTGGCGGTCAGCGTGCGTTTGCGATCAAATTATTTTTCGCCCGCCAGAAGTCTGTGAAGTGTTTTGTGCCCATCCAGCGCTACACAAGCCGGGCACGCAGTCGTGTAAATTCGGCGTCGCTGATTCCTCTCAGCCCAACGATAAGTCTGTGATAAAAAAAGCAAAAGCAACCATCGCAGCAAAGATGGGGGATCCGGATTCTGTTGAGTTTGAAGGGATCGAACGGGCCGCCAGGAAAAATGCGCTCGGCAATTCTATCGACACCATTTGTGGCTTCGTCAGCGATAAAAACACCGGATCGAAACCGTTTCTCTATGTCGTCCAAAAAGACGAGGCGTACATCGGCGGTTACACTATAGCTATTAGCGCATACCGCCAGATTTGCTCGATTACGACTCTGCCAGGCAGATGAACGGCGAACGCACAGGCGGCCACGGACCGCTAATCAGGCTTGCGCAGCAATATCCGTTTTTGTTCTGCCGTGACCGGCGCGCCTTTATGCTATGCTTAATCTATGCTCGTCGCGATCACCTGCTCGACGTGCCGCCATCACGGGTATGCCGTCAAGAGCACGCTGCAACGCGTATTATTGTGTTCGCGGTGCCGTAGCCGTAATCGTTTCGAGGCATACGAAACGAGCGTGAACAAGCGGGCAGATCGGCGTTCGATGGCAGCACATCCGCCGCGTCCGAGTTTTGTGGAGCAGTCGCTGTTGCCCGATGATCTGGTGCAGTTGCTGTGGAACGATCAATTCCCGTTTAGGCGGTCGCTGCGAGCGGGTCGCTGGCCCGATCAATAAACCTTATTGGTGCCGGTTGTTTGCTCGGGCGCACAATCAGTGAGTAGCCAGCGGCCTGCCAGAAAATGCCGCTGGTCACCTTGCAGACCACGTCATAGTGGACCGTGGCAGTGTTAGGGTCGGGCTGCTTTGTCGGGTCTGACAGCACTGTGGTTACGTCCATGCGACCAGTTACCCGATCAATATTGCCCCTGATGGCAATGCTGAACCCGTAGTCAACGATCTGCATTCCGCCGAAG
This sequence comes from uncultured Alphaproteobacteria bacterium, assembly GCA_963816295.1. GTDB lineage: Bacteria > Pseudomonadota > Alphaproteobacteria > Rhizobiales > Xanthobacteraceae > BOG-931. Next base: position 65,818 of record CAWFJS010000015.1, read on the forward strand.
TTGATGCTGGTCTCATCGACTTCGTCAATGGGAACGACGTAGCCCAAAAAGAACACCGTCTGCTCATCGAGGTTCACGACCACGCCGGTCTTTTGCAACGGCTGAGGGGCTTCTGGTTTATTAGCACCGTAGGTTGGGGTGAGCGTTCCCTCGCAAAACAGCGTGATTACCTTCGGCTCGTCCGCTCGCGCGTGACCTCCTAAGACAAGCGGCAGCAGCGCCAATGCCGCGATCTTGGTGATTTGCCTCATCGCCGTCCCTGGCTCTCGACGCAATATAACGTCGGCGCAAGTCCAACAGCCAACGATTACCCTTTAGGTCACAAACTCGTCAGGCGCGAGGTAAGCGTGGCGGGCGGTCAAAGACGCAAACGCGGCCGTCGGGTGTGAGCTATTTTGCTCAATTCCGGGCGGGCAACGGCGCAAGTTGTCCGCCCTGCTACTAAGTTACGCGCAACTAGCGCCATCCTGATACGTCAACTGAAAATCGCAACTGCACCCTAACAGGAGAAAAACAATGGCTCATGCCCGCCATGCAGACCTCTTCCTGATGAGAGGCTCGCTCCCTACGCTGTGACTACTCCGCGGTTCCGGGCGGTCTGCTGCCGTGTCGGCCACCTTTGTGGCGGGGTCGGCGGCCCGATCCAGTCCGGCAACCAACCAGTGGCTGATCGTGGTGCTGAGCCATTCGACTGCGGGCTCGTCGAGGACGAGCCCCACCGGGGGTGCCGCCAACTGTTCGCGATTGCGCAGGAACACGCTGCACTGGCCGAGGAGCCAGACCGCAGCGATCGTAACTGTGCGTTGGTCGGCGTCAGGCAGGAAGCGGCGGACCAGATCGGCGGCAAGCCCCAGGAATGGTGCGGCCTCTTCAGCGATCAGGCTGCGAAACACTGCGGTCGGCTGCACGGTTTCCCAATTAAAGATGCGCATATGGCGGCTGTATTCGTCGCGCCCCACCAAAGGCTGCAACTGTCGGCGAATAAATTGCGACAGCGCTTTCTCCCGCGACATCATTTTGAGTTCTTCGGCATGCGAGAGCTGGTGCTCGGTCAAGCCGCGGAAGGCCTCGCGCAGCACTTCGCGATAGAGGCCGTCCTTGCCCTCGAAATGGTAGTTGATGGCGGCTAGGTTGACTTTGGCCTTGGCGACGATGGCGCGGATGCTGGTGCCGTCGTAGCCGGATTCGGCGAACAGGCGCTCCGCCGCTTTCATGATCTGCTCGCGCGTGAACTCGGAGGGCCGTGTTATCCGCCTTGCAGTCGCCATTTTTCAAACCGCCGTTTGAATTTCTCATATACGTTTGCCGTGCGTAATGCAATCGGTTCTTTGACACGCGCGCAGAGCAGGGGACAACCGAATGACGAAGCCGAACAACTCCTGCGGCTGGCCAGCGCGGTCGCCTTCCGCCAGTTCGCGTCGCGCTTCGGCGGGCTGATGCCTATGTGGCACAGTCGTATCCGCCTGACGGCGAGAGTAAAAATTGGTGGCGACGACTGAATCAAGCGCTAGGCACTGTGTCCCCCGACTTTGTGAAGTCCTCATTGCTCCAACTTCAGGCAGCGGCCCGTTCACCTTTGGGCACAATCTCGGAGACGGCAATTAATGCCGCGCTCGCGATGATCGAAGCCGCAGCGCCGAAAGACGAGATAGAAGGCGGGCTGGCAGTTCAGATGTCGTGCACGCACGCGGCGGCGATGGCCATACTCGGCAAGCTCGACAGTGGCTTCGGAACGGAGCGGCGAATTGCGGCATTCGCGTCGGCTGCAGCTCGTTTGATGAAGACATTTGCGATGCAAGTAGAGGTGCTTCGACGCTTGCGTCATGGCGGGCAGCAATACGTTCGCGTCGAGCACGTCCATGTGAACGACGGTGGGCAGGCCCTTATTGGCAACGTGAAAAAATCGGATCGGTAGAAGTTGGATGATAGCGAGCCAGACTATCGTGAGCCGGCCGGTCTCACGTAGCCGTAGTTGTAACCGGGATTGTAAGGCGGCATAGCATAGTAATCGAACAGGCCACGGTACGGATCGGAATAGCCATAGTACGAGTCGGACAAGCGATAGTACGGGTCCGCCACGGTCGGGCGCGACGTGGTCTCGTTGATGCCGGAATGGAAAGGTTTGCCATGCGCAGGCCACCCCTCGGATTTTTGCAGTAGCTAGCGAAGTTCCGCCCAGCAACAAGGTCGCAGCGACCGCGATCCGTGCTGATCTTGTCATGCCGTTACTCCAAGCCGCATCGTCTCGGCCCGATTGCAGAACGTCTGGCTAACCCGCTCCGTTCCCGTTTGCCCGGTACTGTCCAAGAACATGGCACATAGGGGACAAGGCAAAGCTGTCGGATTTCCCATTTTGCCGACGGCTTTGCTGTTTGAGCAGCCGTCGTCGGGGCTGTGAATTTTGACTTGGATCAAAGAGCGCGAGCGCAATCCCGCGCTGAGATTATGCGCTGCGTCTTTCTCACAAAAAAAGGCGCAGTTGTGTTCCTTCAGAGCGGGACAAACTTAGGCCACCAACTTTGGTGGCCTTTTTCTTTTTCGTAGCGTCGAAAAAGCTCCAAAACGTGACGGCTGTCACGGAGGCCCTTAGCCCAGTTCTGGCAACCTCATCTTCAACGGGGATTGCCATGAAAAAGATATTCCTAGTTCTAGCCCTGGCCTTCGCATTCAGCACTGGCATGGCGGTCGTGACGGTCATTGCGCACACGGGTCAGGCTGCCGCGTCAAGCGTCCGCTGATTGCACCCACCTCAAACTACAGGGGGCACGCCTATGAGGAAGCTAATCCTCCTCGTCGAGGCTTTTGCACTCGCTGCTGGCATTGTGATGGTGATTACCATCAACCCACAGACGGGGCAGATGATGGTTGCAGCGTCTCAGGCTGCCAACGGCCCGCAGGATAGCGCCATGGGGAAGATCATTGCCTTCGCCCGAGCGGCTGGCACCGTGGCCGTGCTAACCGTTCACCCGCAGTCGGCAAAACCGTGACCTCAATGATTGCTCGGATGGTATTGCAGGGGGGAAACCGCCGCTACGCTACTGAAGATCGATGGGTTGATAATGCCCGGTCTCGTCGAGCTGTGTACCCCACACCTTGTGTACGCCCTGGTGATCGGAGCGACTGAACGTCACGGGCGTTCCAAGCCCAATGTCGAGATCGCGAAGATTTTCGAGAGTGCTTACCAGTTTCTCGGTATCGAGCTGGGGGCCGCTACGTTGTAACGCCGCGATCAAGACGTTGGCGTCAACATAGCCTTCGAGTGAGACGTAGTCTGGCGCCTGCCCAGGGAAGTATTTGGCGAGCGCAGATTTGTAGTCGAGGACCAACGACGAGTGGCCATCGACCGCCGGCACGACCTGCGTCACGATAACTCCAGTTGCATACTTTTTCCCGAGCAGCATCAATTCATCGGCCAACGCGGTGCTGCCCACGAATGAAACGCTGGTGTAAATCATGTCTGGGTAGAGATTGCGCGTCTTCTCAATGAATTTAGCCGCGGCCCGATAGGCGGGCACCATGATCACAGCTTTAATTGGGGAGTGTTTCTTTTGTTGCAGTTGCGCGTTGCCTTGCTGGAGTTGTGCGACGGCATCGTCTACATCCACGGTGTTGCGCTGGTAATGCAGCCGCAGAATTGGGGTCTCGTTGCCTCCGCGCAATGAACGGATTGCCTTCTCCACACCGGCAAAGCCGGCATCTCCGTAGGCGTCCTGCTGGGCAAACACCGCGATTTGTTCTGGCAATAGCCGCCTCACCTTGACCAGATAGTTCACCACGGCGGCGGTCTCTTCCGCGTAGCTGGCGCGGTAGTTGAATACATAGCGATCGGGTGGATCGTTCCGAAGTAAGCCGGCGCCGGTGAAAGCTCCGAAAAACAGCATCTTGCGGTGTGGGCCTTAGCGGACATGGCTCAGCGTCCGAACTATGTCCGAGATGCGCACAAGAACGGACATCAACGCTAATACCTAGCAGGGCTCACTACGTCCATTGGTGACACGGTGAAACGGTAACACGGTGAAAACTTTTATACGCCCGCGCGCGTCAAACCGTGCCATCCTGCTACCAATGTAACCCGCTGCTCGATTTGCTTCCGGCGTCTGCTTCACGCGCGATGCGTTCTTGCGGTGACAACTTGCGTTGAGGGCATTTGGCAAGGCACTCTGTTGCCTAAAATTCGCATTGTCACCGATTCGGTGAAAAATCGCGAGAAGCGAAGAGCGGTCGTGTCACCCTTCAGGAGCCGTCGTGTTCGCGGCGATGGCTTTCCTCACTCAGTAGCGGATGGGTTTCAAGCCAGAGTGTGCGGGCAGCCACAAGTGGGTCTGTTCCAGTGTTCTGCCACCACAATCCTTCATCGCCGCAGCGATGGACCTCACGGTGATGCGCGCGACATAGCGGCACCGTGAATTCATCGCTCACTTTGCGACCGAGCGCACGAGATTGCGCGAACCGCAGATGATGAGGATCCGACGGCCGGCGACCGCAAATAAGACAGGCCTGTTTGATCACGTGCCGGATATGGTCCCGATCACGAATACGGCGCGGTTCAGGGAACGCGAGAATGCTTTTATCGATCTCTGATATCCCGGTCTTCTCGGTGATGCCGTGATCACCAACCGAAGCGTTTTGTGGATGGATTGACTCTAATTTGGCGGCGAATGCTTCCTCCACCTGCTGGGCATCGGTTGCGGATAACTGGTTCTTCGCCGGTAAGCGTCGCTGCGCCCACAGCGCCGCATCCTCGGCCGCGCCCAGGCATTCGATTTCACGGAGCAATTCAGCCCTTAAGCTCGCCGATAAAGTCACCGAAAGCTCGCGATTGGGTAAAGGAGAATTGAATTTGTTCGCCCTGGCGCGACCTGCCCTACGATTGGAACTCGTTGGCTGACCTCCATTGCCGACAGACTTGCTCTCGATGCTCAGCTTCTCGGTTTGCGGAACCGGGCCAATCAGATCTGGGGCATCCAGATCGTCTTCACCGGCAATGCCGACCAGCGTGAACAAGGCATAGCGCCGCGCATAGGTCAGGGCCGCGCCCATCCGATGCGGCCTTTCAGTCTCAGCGATCGGACAAACCGGCCAGTCCGAGGCGATCCATTCTCCCGAAGAATGCGCGAGCACCGTCGTCAGATTGATGATCCCCGCCGCCTGATCGACTGCCGTAGTCTGCACGGTAGCGATCTCATGCTGGCCTAAAGTCTTGCGCACAATCTCAAGCCCGCTCGACAGCGGCGCATAGCGGAATTGCCGTGCACCGCCCTCCCCGCGTTGCGGCTCGATCGTGCCGATGAGCGATTTCTCAGGATTGGTGAGTTCGATCTGCGCCTTGGCCAGTGCGGTGGCGAGTGCAGCGATCGATGGACTAGACCGCTGCATTGCGCACCTCCGGGTCCGCGGTCATAAGATCCAAGCTGACGGCTCTGGTTTTCGACCGCTTGGCCCGAATGCCATGGCCGATCGCCTCCTTGGCATCCTCTGGCATCAGTCCTTTGAGCTCGGCCTTGGCTTGCTCATGCTCGAGATGCGCCTGGCGGGTGCGCGTGAACACCGCGGCGAACTCGGCCCAAGCGTTAGACGAAGCCATGTCGACAACACGCACGGCTTCGAGCCGTGGCTTCGGCGGCTCGACCCCGAACAGCTGCGGTTGTTCGCCGGTCTCGACACAGCGCCAGAACTTGCGCTCGGCGGTCACGATCAGATGCTGATAGAGCGGATCGGCATGGGCCAGGATCTCGACCCATTTGCCGCCGCCGGTGATTACGGAAAGCACCGCGGTCCGTGCCGCAATCACCCACATATTATGTTGCAGCTGCGGCATGTATTTCTCGGCCGCGGCTTCTTCCGAGAACGACCACGGCAGCATGAATTTGCTTTCGAACACCGCATCACTGCCCTGTACGCGGCCATCGAGTGTCGCACCCATCCAACGCAATACCGGATGCCGCACGTTCCGCTGAATATCGGTGATCACCTGATCGGTATTGGCCTCATACCAGCGACGATTGAGTTCCTCGGTCGCAAGTCCCAGCTGCACCACAAGATTGCCGGACAGGTCCTCCGGTTCGATTTCACCGCGCTTTTCGCGCCAGAGGCGGATAAGCGTCGCTTCATCATTGCCCATGATGATCCTGGCATCCGAGCCGCCGATGAAGCGTCGTCTATTGGCAACGGCTTCTGTTTCCATACGATGTGTTGACATGATTCCACTCCAACCGGAATCAAAACGATACCTGAGGTATTAATATGGCGGGAAAAGAATGTCAATGCCTCAGGTATCATTTAATACCTCAGGATTAACCGTGTCCATGCCGAAAGCTGTTCTTACTAGCGAGCTGATCCGTGCTGCGCGCGCTCTTTTGCGTTGGGAGCAGCGGGACCTTGAATCCGCTTCGTCAGTTTCGCTGCCGACAATTAAACGACTTAAATCAAAGCCGGGGATCATGGCCGCGCATACGACAACATTACTCGCGCTGAAAAAAGCGCTTGAGGCGGCCGGGGTCGAGTTCATCGACGAGAACGGCGGTGGCCCCGGCGTACGGCTAGCGAAGCGACGCTCCAAGAAGAGCTAGCGCGGACCTTGATCCGACTACGCTTAAAGCGTACATTCGACGATGCTCTTCGAGTGGGACGAAGCCAAAAGCCGGCGCAACCTTAACGAACGCGGCTTCGGCTTCGAATACGCCGCGCGCATCTTCCTGAATCCCACATTGGAGAGGCTGGATAATCGTCGTGACTATGGCGAGGTCCGAATCCAGGCGATCGGTCGAGTAATCGACGACATTCTTTTCGTCGTTTACACGGATCGCGAGGATGCCCGTCATATCATTTCCGCGCGGCTCGCCAGCAGGAAGGAGCGTAGGTTATGGCAATCGTTCGCCGAACAATGGAAAACATCCGCCGAATGAAACCGCGGGTCAATCGAGCAAAGATTGCGGCAACAACCGAGGCTGACATTCGCCGGCACATCAGAGAAGATGACCAGGACGAAAACGACCCAACGGGATTTGCACCGGTTATCCCTCCGCGAGTTTTGCGCAAGCAGCTTCATATGACACAGACTGAGTTTGCGCGCGCCTTAAGAATTCCACTCGCAACGCTGCGCAATTGGGAACAAGGTCGCGTCCTACCAGATCCAGCTGCTCGTTCACTGCTGGCCATTGTGGCAAGAAATCCACGAGCCGCGCTCAAGGCACTTGCCGCATAACAGCGTGGAGCAACGCCTCGCGCGGTCCGGCATAGCGCATCTGCCTGCGGCCTATCGAGATCATCGACGCGAAGGGTTGTAGGGGCACTCGCGGCCATGGAGCCCCCGTCCGCTCGGGTTCATAGACGAAAACAGAGGCGAACGTCGGCCTGGCGGCCCTGGAATCTGACACCGAAGTCTACGCTGCCTTGATGCGCAGTGTCGGAATCTTGCTGACATCCTCTCTGCGTTCGGCATTCCATGTATCGTACGCAGCCTGCATGCGTACCCAGTTGTTGGATCGCGTTCCACGAACCGCGAATAGTGAAATACTTGACGATTCGCCCGTGCGACCAAATCTAAACAGAAGGGCAAAGCATTATCGGGTCGGTGTTTTTCGGTGGAGTAGGACGACATGGCAGCCAATCCATTCACCCGCGGCACGTGCCCGGGCCGCGCCCGCCCGCCCCACCGGGGCAGCTTTAAAATGGGCCATGCCAAACGTGGCGGACGCCAAAACGGGGACGCCGAACGCCATATCGCCTCGCGCCCGAAAGGCGATCGCGGCGGCGGCAAAGCGCGTCCCCCGCGGCACCACTCTCAATCGCAATCACTGGCAGTGGGTCATCGAAAAGAACCCGCTGATCAACGAGGCGCGCGAGCGCCAAGGCCAGTCCACGTTAACCGGCGCTCCGCGGGTTCGAAGCCGCAAGTTTAACATGAAGGCCTTTTGTAAGGACCTCAGCGCCGTGGCCATGCGCGCGATACAGACCGACCAATTCGTCGATCGGGATCTCGTGGAATGTTTAACGCTTTTGGGCGTACGCGATCCAACTGCGTTCGCCAAGTTTCTGTCCATCGCAGCGCCAAAGCAAAGCTACTTGGCGGGGCGGCCCCATGCCGAGGTGATTGAGCCGCGCGAGGCGATCAATCCGGGCGAGTACCGCCGCCCGCCCATTCCGGAATGGAGGCTTACCTTCGACCCGACCCTTAGGGCGTACACACCGGTCCCGGTCGACCCGGCGCTGACGCCGCAGGACGCCTACCACGAGATCTGCGGCGCACCCTTCAATCCGGCGCCGGGCTGGGACTGGAAGTTCGACAACGAGGAAAGACGTTATCGCGCGATAGCACTGCGGCCCAAAACGCCGATTCCGGAATGGACGCAGCGCTTCGACCCGAAGCTCCAGGACATGACCCCGATCCCCGTCGACCCCAGGCTGAGTCCGGAGGAGGCTTATCATCGGGAGTACGGCTCGCCGCTCCACCCGGTGCAAGGCTGGAAATGGGAGTTCAATTCAACGACAGAGCGATTGGTACCCTCAATCTCAGATGAGCCGAGCCGCCACGTCGAGCCCAGATTTGCGCTTCCCAAGTTGCGGCGGCTATATCGATGGCATCCCGAAGAGGACCACTACAGCCTCGTGCGCGAGGACGACGATGACGGGGAAGAATATGAAGACAATCTCTACGAATACGACGCCGAGCGGCTCTTGTTTGAACGCGTTATCATCGTCTGCGAATATGACGCAAAGAAAGACCAGTTCGTCCGCGTAGCCAAGTAGATCAAATGGCAGGATACAAAATGAATCGATACGACCGTGGATCAAGCACTATTGTGGCTTCAAGACTCGGATCGGCTCATGTAGGAGCTCAGCTTGAAGTTGAGAATCCGGTCCCGTTGCGCACTATCTGTAATTTTGATTTATTGCAGTCTCTGCGAGCGTCCTTATCCTTGCAACGCAATGCTTATTTACGCAGAGGCTTTGATTAAAAATCAATTAAAAATCAAAACTCGGCGATACAGTGCCGGTGACGACACGAACATTGCACGCAAAAAGAGCGCCTAGCTCGGCTGGAGACGATCTGAGCCTCGCCTAATACTCGCCGAGCGTCCGCAGCACCAGCGCCGCGGCATTAAATTCGGCAAAACGGAAGCCGCGCCGCTTAAGCGCGATCTCGTCGCCGCCCCATTGCTCCATGTTCCAGTCCTCGTCGACATGCGCCGCCTGCCATGCGGCCTCCGCCGTGACAGCGCCATGCATCAGCGCCAGCGCGATTAGCGCCGAGCCGGTGAGCGTCGTCGCCGCATGTAGCGCGCCGAGCCGCCAGACATCGCGCGGCAAGGCATCATGCGGCAAGGCGGCGCCGGCCCGATCCAGTGCCGCCGCGGGTTGGTCGACATGAACGACGCCGGCGGCAAGCTTGAAATCGGCGCCGAGCGCCTGATGCGCCCAGGACAGAAGCGGATCCCAATGCTGCGCCTGGCGGGCGCGCAGCGGCGCCGGGCTTTCGGCGCGGTAGAACACGAGATCAGACGCCAGATATTTCCGGATTTCCGCCGCGACCTGGCCCTGCGCCGCGCCGACGCCGTCGATAATGGTATTGGCAAGCCGCGTCAGCGGCATCTTGGCCGGCTCGATATATTCGCCTTGCGCCGCCCATTCGTCGGCGAGCGCGCGGGCGAGCTCCGGCACCGGCGCGGCGAGCGCGTGGCGGCCCGGCGTGCGGACGGGTTTGCCGTCGAGCCATACCGCGTGTCCCGCTTGGTCCCATTGGTCCCATTGATCCCCTTGGCCGCCCTCGCCTGCGGCAATCGTCACCGTCTCGTAGAAGCGACGCCGCCGCGCTGGCCGCACCGCGCGCCGCGCCGCCTCGACTGGACTGTCGGTCTGATGGCCTTCCAAGAGTTCCCGCATGCGTGGATATTTACCTGCTTTCTCAGAGGCTTACCCGGTCAAAAATTGGCCGCATACAAGCCCCAGGGCTTTCGCGCCTGCCACCGGTCCGCCTCCTGACCCACGAGCCCGCCAGTCGCGCTTTTGTTAAGGACCGGCGACCACAAAACGTTGTAATACCAAGTACAAACCATGGAAATCCGCACCCCTCTCGACTAGTATCCGCGCCGGATTCGGTGACCGGACCGCCCAAGGGGGCCCAAGGGGAAGTGGAAGAACAGCCACGCAGCAGCGTGCGTACCGCCAGCCCAAGAACGGACCAAAGAGCGGAAGCTGCGTGCAAGAGGAATTAATGAAGCCCACCGATATTTCGGTCCCGGACTACTTTCACAAGGTGGTGGACTGCCAGTGGGCGTGTCCGGCGCACACCCCCGTGCCCGAATATATCCGCCTGATCGCCGCTGGGCGTTACAGCGACGCCTATATGATCAACTGGGAGTCTAACGTGTTCCCGGGGATCCTCGGGCGCACTTGCGACCGCCCCTGCGAACCGGCCTGCCGCCGTGTCCGGGTGGAGAAAGAGCCGGTGGCGATCTGCCGATTGAAGCGCGTCGCCGCCGATTTCAAGGACGATATCCGCGCCCGGCTGCCCAAGCCAGCGGCGCGGAAAAACGGCAAGCGCATCGCGCTCATCGGCGGCGGACCGGCCTCACTGACGGTGGCGCGCGACCTCGCACCGATGGGCTACACCTGTGTCATATTCGATCAGGATCCGCAGTCCGGCGGCATGATGCGCACGCAGATCCCGAAATTCCGCCTGCCGGAAACCGTACTCGACGAGGAATGCCAATACATCCTCGACCTCGGTATCGATTTCGTCGGCGGCAAGCGCATCGACAGCCTCAAGGCGCTGTTGGCCGAGAACTATGACGCGATCTTTGTCGGCTGCGGCGCGCCGCGCGGCCGCGATCTCGACATTCCCGGCCGCAAGGAAGCCGTCAAGAACATCCATATCGGCATCGATTGGCTCTCCAGCGTCTCGTTCGGCCATATCGACCGGATTGGCAAACGCGTGATTGTGCTCGGCGGCGGTAACACCGCAATGGATTGCTGCCGCTCGTCGCGCCGGCTCGGCGGCGAAGACGTCAAGGTGATCGTGCGCTCCGGCTTCGAGGAGATGAAAGCGTCCCCCTGGGAGAAGGAGGACGCCATGCATGAAGACATTCCGATCTTCAATTATCTGGTGCCGAAGGAATTCACCCACGACCACGGCAAGCTGACCGGCGTCACCTTCGAGAAGGTCAAGGCGGTGCGCGACGCCAAGGGCCGCCGCGCGCTCATCCCGACCGGCGAGCCGGACCAGCATTTTCCTTGCGATGACGTCCTGGTTGCGGTCGGGCAGGAAAACGCCTTCCCCTGGATCGAGCGCGATTGCGGCATCGAATTCGACAAATGGGATATGCCCAAGGTCGATCCCAAGACCATGGCTTCGACCCATCCCAAAGTCTTCTTCGGCGGCAACTCGGCATTTGGTCCGAAGAACATCATCTGGGCAGTCGCGCACGGCCACGAGGCCGCGATCTCGATCGACCGGCTGTGCCGCGGCGAGGACATCAATGTGCGCCCGTCTCCGCAGGTCGGGGTGAGCAGCCAGAAGATGGGCATCCACGAATGGAGCTACGACAACGAGATCACGCTCGATAAGCGCTATCGGGTGCCGCATCGCGACAAGGTCGTTTCGCTGCGCGACATCAAGGCCGAAGTCGAACTCGGCTATGACCTTGATTTGGCGCTCAAGGAAGCGGAGCGGTGTCTCAATTGCGACGTGCAGACGGTGTTCACCGGCCAGCTCTGCATCGAATGCGACGCTTGCGTCGATATCTGCCCGATGGATTGCATCACCTTCACCGAGAACGGCGAGGAAGCCGAACTGCGGCAGCGGCTGCAGGCGCCGGCGAAGAATCTCAGCCAGGATCTCTATATCGGCAATAGCCTGAAAACCGGCCGCGTCATGGTGAAGGACGAGGACGTCTGCCTGCACTGTGGTTTGTGCGCGGAGCGCTGTCCCACCGGCGCCTGGGACATGCAGAAGTACCTGATCGACATGACTCACGCAGAACAAGCATGCCAATTCAAAGCGTAAACGACTTCGTCGTCCGGTTCGCCAACGTCAATGGCTCCGGCTCCGCTAGCGCCAACGAGCTGTTCGCGCGCGCCGTTCTGCGCATGGGCGTGCCGGTGGCGCCGCGCAACATCTTTCCGTCCAACATCCAGGGCCTGCCGACCTGGTACGAAGTGCGCATTTCGCAGGCCGGCTATCTCGGCGCCCGCGGCGGCACCGACCTGATGGTGGCGATGAATCCGCAGACCTGGGACAAGGACGTCGCCGGCATCGAGCCGGGCGGCTACCTGCTCTACGATTCCACCAAGCCGATGCCGAAATCGAAATTTCGCGACGACATCACGGTCATCGGCGTGCCGCTGACCGCGATCTGCAACCGCGAATATAGCGACCCGCGCCAGCGCCAATTGTTCAAGAACATCATCTATGTCGGCGCGCTGTCCGCGCTTCTCGACATGGATGTCGGCGAGATCGAGAAACTCATCGCCGAGCAGTACAAAGGCAAGGAAAAGCTGTTCGACGCCAACAAGCACGCGCTCCATCTCGGCCGCGATTGGGTGATGATGAATATGGAGCACCCGATCGGGTTGCGCCTGCAGCGCGCGAACGCGGTGGGCGACCGGATTTTTATCGAAGGCAATTCGGCGGCCGCGCTCGGCGCGGTCTATGGCGGCGCGACGGTATGCGCCTGGTATCCGATCACGCCGTCCTCATCGTTGGCCGAAGCCTTCACCCGCCATTGCAATCGGCTGCGCGTCGACGCTGCAAACAAGCAGAACAAGTTCGCCATCGTCCAGGCCGAGGACGAACTAGCTTCGATCGGCATCGTCATCGGCGCCTCCTGGAACGGCGCGCGTGCGTTTACCGCAACGTCCGGTCCGGGCATCTCGCTGATGCAGGAATTCCTCGGCCTCGCCTATTTTGCCGAAATACCGGCGGTGGTGTTCGACGTGCAGCGCGCCGGACCCTCGACCGGCATGCCGACCCGCACGCAGCAGACCGACATCATCTCCTGCGCCTATGCCTCGCACGGCGACACCAAGCACGTGCTGTTGTTTCCCGAAGATCCGGCGGAGACTTTCGATTTCGGCGCCATCGCGTTCGATCTCGCCGACCGCCTGCAAACGCCGGTCTTTGTGATGATGGATCTCGACATCGGGATGAACCACCGGCTGTGCCGGCCGCTTAATTGGGACGACAGCCGCAAATACGACCGCGGCAAGGTGATGGCGGCGGTGGCGCTGGAAGCCGGTAAGGATTTCGGCCGCTATCTCGACGTCGACGGCGACGGCATTCCGTATCGCACCTATCCGGGCACCCATCCAACCAAGGGTTCGTTCTTCACCCGTGGCACTTCGCGCGACCGTTACGCGCGTTACACCGAAGAAGGCCCCGCTTACGCCGACAATATGCAGCGGCTCCTGCGCAAGTTCGAAACCGCCAAGGACCTGGTGCCGCGGCCCATCCAAGCCAATGCCGAGAAGCCGACCAAATACGGCGTGATCTATTTCGGCTCGACCTCGCCGGCCATGGATGAGGCGATTGAGATGCTCGAAGCGAGCGGACAATATCTCGACCGGCTGCGCGTGCGCGCCTTCCCGTTCCATTCGAGCGTCACGAGCTTCATCGCCGAGCATGACTTCATCTTCGTGATCGAGCAGAACCGGGATGCGCAGTTGCGCTCGCTGATCGTCAATGAGTGCGGCATCGATCCGGTGCGGCTGGTGCCGATCCTGCATTACGACGGCACGCCGATCACCGCGCGATTTATTGCTCGCGCCATCGGCGAGCATCTCGATGCGCTGAAAATCACGCCGCTGCGGAAAGTCGTGTCATGACCTACGTCGTCAAGCCGAAATTCCATCATCCCGAACTGCCGAAGAACAAGCTCGGCTACACGCACCGCGATTACGAGGGTAAGATCTCGACGCTGTGCGCCGGCTGCGGCCACGATTTCGATTACCGCTTCGATCATCGAGGCGTGTTTCGAGCTCTCGATCGAGCCGCACCGCGTCGCCAAGATTTCCGGCATCGGCTGCTCGTCGAAGACGCCGGATTATTTCCTCGGCAATTCGCATGGCTTCAACTCGGTCCACGGCCGCATGCCGTCGGTGCTCACCGGCGCCAATCTCGCCAATCGCGATCTGATCTATCTCGGCGTCTCCGGCGACGGCAATTCCGCTTCGATTGGATTGGGCCAGTTCGCGCATGCCATGCGCCGTGGCGTCAACATGGTCTATATTGTTGAAAACAATGGCGTTTACGGTCTAACCAAGGGCCAATTCTCGGCCACCGCTGATCGCGGCTCCAAGTCCAAGCGCGGCGTGACTAACACTGACAGCGCCATCGACATGGTCGGCATCGCCTTGCAGCTCGGGGCGAGCTTTGTGGCGCGCTCGTTCTCGGGCGACAAGAAACAGCTCGTTCCGATCGTCAAGGCCGCGATCGAGCACCGTGGCGCCGCCTTCATCGATGTGATCTCGCCTTGCGTCGCCTTCAACAATCACGCCGGCTCGACCAAGAGCTTCGACTACGTCCGCGAGCACAACGAGGCCGTGAATTTTCTTGATTTCATGACCGGCCGCGCGCCAATCCATGTCGATTATGCGCCGGGCACGGTGGAGATGGTCGAGCAGCACGACGGCACGACGCTGGCGCTGCGCAAGCTCAACGCCGAATACGACGTGCACGACCGGCTGGCGGCGATGAATTTCATCGCCCACCACGCCTCGCAAGGCCAGATCGTCACCGGCCTGCTCTATGTCGAGCAGGACGCCTCCGATCTGCACGGCCATTTGAATACCGTTGACGCGCCGCTCAATGCACTTGGCGAGAAAGAGCTGTGCCCCGGTTCGGCCGCGCTCGACAAGATCAACGCGAGCTTGCGGTAGTCGCTACGTCATCCTGAGGTGCGAGGCCAAAGGCCGAGCCTCGAAGGATGACGGCCACACCCTTCGAGGCTCGGCGCTGCGCGCCTCAGGGTGACGTGCGCCTACTGCAAGCAGGCGCCCATATACCGATTGCGCAGATTTCCCGGCACGTCGTAAAGCCCCGACTGGAACGTGCAACGCGAGGCGCGGTCCTGGAACGTCTCCTGACCGTGCGGGATGTTGGGAATGATTTTCGCGGTACCGGGAATCCGGGTCGGGCCTTGCTCCTGCTGCAGCGGCGGCACCGTCAGCGTGCCACCGCCCTCCGGCGGAATGAGCTGGGTGCGGGGCAACGGCGTCGGCAGCACCGAGCCTGACGAGCCGCGCGCGGCGTAAAGCCCGCGCCGGTGCAGCTTGGCAACGAATTTTTCGCGGCCAAGAAGGCTTGGATGATACGGCTGCATCGCGGGCGCTGTCGCGGACGTCGTCTCGGGTTCGCTGGTGCCGCGATGCGCGCCCGCGCGCTGATGAATCCCGGAGCCGCGTTCGGGCGTCATGATCGAATTGGGATAGCCGGGATAGCCCTGCGCCTCTGCCGCCTTGGGCAACAGCGCGCACAGGATTGCTGCAGCGCAGATATGATGAACGCGAATAGCCATGACCCTCTGCTGGCCCTCTGCCACGCGGCACAGTCCGCCAGGCTAGTAAACCACGGAATGGGGCCGATGTTCCTGCTCAATCCGCCGGCGCTTCTTCGATCGGATCGTAGCGCCCGGCGTCGAGCCCCAGCAGATTCCATGACTGCTGCATATGCGGCGGCAATGGCGCGGTGACGTCGATCACGCCGGCCCGCGGATGCGGTACGGCGATGCGGCGCGCCAAAAGATGCAGCCGGTTCTGCATGCCGCCGGGCAATTGCCAATTCTCCCGCGAGAAATATTTGGCGTCGCCGATGATCGGATGACCGATATGCGCCATGTGCGCGCGCAATTGATGGGTGCGCCCGGTCACCGGCTTGAGCGACAGCCAGGCGAGCGACGGTCCGGCGGTATCGACGACGGCGTAATAGGTGACGGCATGGCTCGCGCCCTCCTCGCCATGCCGCGCAATGCGCATCATCGATTCCTCTTCGCGCTGTTCTTTGGCGAGAAAGGTGGAGATGCGGCCCTGGCGAGGCTTCGGCACGCCGGCGACCAGCGCCCAATAGACCTTGCGCGCCGAGCGCGAGCGGAACGATTTCGCGAGCGCCGCCGCGGCGAATCGCGTCTTGGCGACCAGGAGACAGCCGGCGGTGTCCTTATCGAGCCGATGCACCAGCCGCGGGCGCTGCCCGTGCGGATCGCGCAATGCTTCGAGCATGCTGTCGATATGCCGCGTGGTGCCGGAGCCGCCCTGCACCGCTAGCCCCATCGGTTTGTTGAGCACCAGCACATCGGCGTCTTCGTAGAGCGTGATCGATTTGAGAAAGGCGCGAGTCTTGTCGTCCGCGCCGTCGCCTGACATGCGCGGCGGCGGCTCAAAGCGCAGCGGCGGGATACGCACGATCTGCCCAGCCTCCAGCCGATGGTTCGGCCGGGTGCGCTTGCCGTTGACCCGCACTTCGCCTTTGCGGATCACGCGCTGGATATGCGCGAAGCTCAAGCCCGAAAACCGCGCTTCCAAAAAACGATCGACCCGCATGCCGGCTTCGTCGGCGGTCACGCTGACGTTTTGCACGCCAGAATGCGTGCTCGTGTCACCCGGCTTAGCGAGCTCATTTTGTTTTCCGTCATCCTGAGGTGCGCGCCTTCGCGCCTCGAAGGATGAGCGGCCCGGGCCGTCGCCCTTCGAGGGTCGCTTCGCGGCCACCTCAGGGTGACGGCGACCGCGAGGGAAAGAACACCGCGGGCCGGCGATCTGCTTGCCGCCGCCGGGCTGACGCGGTCCACGGC
This sequence comes from uncultured Alphaproteobacteria bacterium, assembly GCA_963816295.1. GTDB lineage: Bacteria > Pseudomonadota > Alphaproteobacteria > Rhizobiales > Xanthobacteraceae > BOG-931. The sequence continues at coordinate 82,602 of CAWFJS010000015.1, forward strand.
TGCCTCTCAAGATCCGCCTCGCTCCTTGCGCAGCTTCGCCCAATATTCGAGACGCTTTCTGATCTCGCGCTCGAAGCCGCGCTCCGGCGGATCGTAGAATTGGCGCCGGCCGAGTGCTTCGGGGAAATAATCCTGCCCGGAGAACGCGTCCGGCGCATCGTGATCGTAGGCGTAGCCGGCGCCATAGCCTTCCTGTTGCATCAGTCCGGTCGGCGCATTGAGGATGTGCTTGGGCGGCAACAGCGACCCGGCCTCTTTCGCCGTGCGCATCGCCTCGCCGAATGCGGCATAGGCGGCGTTCGACTTCGGTGCGGTCGCGAGATAGATCACCGCCTGCGCGATCGCGAGTTCGCCCTCGGGGCTGCCGAGAAAATCGTAAGCCTCCTTGGCGGCATTGGCGACGACGAGCGCCTGCGGATCGGCAAGCCCGATGTCTTCGACCGCCATGCGCACGATGCGGCGCGCGAGGTAAAGCGGATCTTCGCCGGCGTCGAGCATGCGGCAGAAATAATAGAGCGCGGCGTCCGGGTCGGAGCCGCGCACCGATTTATGCAGCGCGCTGATGAGGTTGTAATGGCCGTCCTGCGATTTGTCGTAGATCGGCGCGCGGCGCTGCACGATATCTTGCAGCGCAGCCGCATCGAAGGTCTCCGATCCGCGCGCGGCGCGCCAGACTTCTTCGGCGAGCGTGAGCGCGGCGCGGCCGTCGCCGTCCGCCATGCGAATGAGCGAAGCGCGCGCGTCGCCATCGAGCGGCAGTTTTTTGCCCTCGATCGTCTCGGCACGCGTCAAGAGCTGCTCGATCGCCGCGGCATCGAGCGGCTTGAACACCAGCACACGCGCCCGTGACAATAGCGGCGCGATCAATTCAAAGGACGGATTTTCGGTGGTGGCGCCGACCAGCACGATAGTGCCGTCCTCCACCACCGGCAGAAACGAATCCTGCTGCGCGCGATTGAAGCGGTGAATCTCGTCGACGAACAACAGCGTGCCCTGCCCGGTTTCGCGGCGCAGCCGCGCCGCGTCGAACACTTTCTTCAAGTCGGCCACGCCCGAGAAAATCGCCGAAATCTGCTCAAAATAGAGTTCGGTTGCGTGCGCCAGAAGCCGCGCCACCGTGGTTTTGCCGGTGCCGGGCGGGCCCCAAAAAATCAGCGAGCCGAGCGAGCGCGTCTGCAACATGCGGGTGAGCGCGCCGTCGGGGCCAAGCAGATGATCCTGGCCGACAACTTCGGACAGCTTGTCGGGCCGCAGCTTGTCGGCGAGCGGCCGCGGCGCCGTGCGATCGAGGCCCGCGGCGGCGAAGAGATTGGGAGCCTTAGATTTGGGCTTTGAACTCATCCGCCTTCCTACTCCCTCTCCCCGCACGCGGGGAGAGGTAAGAGAAATTAGCCGGAGAACATCACCGATATCTGCTGGCCGGCGCGCAGGATGGTGATCCGCCATTGCCGGCCGCCGGCGGTGGTTACGCGCTCCAGATCGGCGGGCTTATTGATCTTCTCGTTATTGACCGAGACCACCACGTCGCCCTTTTGAAAGCCAACCGATTGCGCAGCCGAGCCGTCGGCCACGTCGGTGATGACGACCCCCTCGGCCTGCGCGTCGAGGCGCAGTTCATCGGCCAAGGTCGGCGACAGGTTCGCGACCGTTGCGCCACTGAACGGCGAGTGGGCTTTGATCTGCACTTCCTGGCGCGGGGTGTCGGGAAGGTTTTGCAGCGCGATCGGCAGCGTCATGGAGCGGCCCTGGCGGAGAATCCCAAGCTGTGCGGTGCCGCCCAGCGGCTTGGTGGCGAAGCGATAGCCGAATGCGTTCGGGTCATCGACGCTGGTGCCGTCAATGCTGACGATCAGATCGCCGGCTTTGAGTTCGGCCTTAGCCGCGGGCCCGCTGGAGGCGACGCTCGCCACCAGCGCGCCGGTCGGCCGCTGTAGTCCCATGCTGTCGGCGATATCGGCCGTCACGGTTTGAAGCTTGGCGCCGAGCCACGGCCGCTTGACCGCGCCGCTGCCACCCTCGGCCGAGGCGACGACGACGCGCACCATATTGGCCGGAATGGCGAAGCCGATGCCTTGCGAGCCGCCGGAGCGCGAATAGATCGCCGAATTGATGCCGACCAGCCGGCCGGCCATATCGACCAGCGCGCCGCCGGAATTGCCCGGATTGATGGCGGCGTCGGTCTGGATGAAGAACTGATAATCGCTGATGCCGACCTGGGTGCGCGCGACCGCCGAGACGATGCCGTGCGTCACAGTCTGGCCGACGCCAAAGGGATCGCCGATCGCGAGCACCACGTCGCCCACTTGCAGCTCGTCGGAATCGGCGAATGCCAGCGTCGGAAACCGCTCCTTTGCGTCCTTGATGCGCAGCACGGCGAGATCGCTGCGCTGGTCCTTGAGCACGATATCGGCTTCGAATTCGCGCTTGTCGGCGAGCGCCACTTTGACCTGGCTCGCGCCCTCGATCACATGAAAGTTCGTGACCACGAGCCCGGCCGGATCGACGATGACGCCCGAACCGAGCGAGCGCTCGACCTGCTCGCGCGGCACCGCGCCGAAGAATTGCCGGAAGAACGGGTCGGCCAGGAACGGATTGTTATTGGCGACGATGCGCGCGGCGTAGACATTGACCACCGCGGGCGCCACGCGCTTGACGACCGGCGCAAAGGACAGTTCGAGCTGGCCGGCGGAAGCCGGGACCTGCCGCTGCTGAGCGAGCGCATCAGGCATTGCAGCCGATGACAGGCAAAGCGCAGCGGCGATGAAAAGTGCAAGGCGCGGCATGAACAACTCGATTCAATACGCCCCTATATTGGCGCCGGACCGAGGCCGCAGCAGGGCGGCGACGCCGCTCATTCTACGCCCTCTCCCCTGCGGGGAGAGGGCGGGGGTGAGGGGGTACCGAGTTTGAAATCAAAATGCCGTTCTCCCTCACCCTCGCTCACTTCGTTCGCTCGACCTCCCCAACGGGGAGAGGTGACCCATTTCGCGACGGGATCGCGCCAGGTTTCTGTTCTTCAGGTCAGGCCGGCGCGGGCGCTTCGGCCTCGACACGCTCCTGCACCGGGCCGGAGTCGAGCCCCTTGGCGTCGACGTCGCGATCGACGAACTCGATCACCGCGACCGGCGCGGAATCGCCGTAGCGGAAACCAGCCTTGAGCACGCGCGTATAGCCGCCGTTGCGGTCCTTGTAGCGGGGCCCGATCACCTCAAACAGCTTCTTCACCATGGCGATGTCGCGCATTTGCGCGATCGCCTGGCGGCGCGCATGCAGCCCGCCGCGCTTGCCCAGCGTGACAAGCTTTTCCACCACCGGGCGCAGGTCCTTCGCCTTCGGCAGCGTGGTGACGATCTGCTCGTGCTTGATGAGCGAAGCCGCGAGATTCGCCAGCATGGAGCGGCGATGATCCGAGCGCCGGTTGAATTTGCGGTGGGTTTTGGCGTGACGCATGGCTCCTCCGGAGCCAGGTATCAGGTATCAGCGATCAAATATCAGGGCACGGCCTGATACTTGATTTCTGATCCCTGACCCCTGTTCAGTAATGATCCTCGAAGCGCTTGGCCAGCTCCTCGATATTCTCCGGAGGCCAGCCCGGCACTTCCATGCCGAGATGCAGGCCCATCTGCACCAGCACTTCCTTGATCTCGTTGAGCGACTTTCTGCCGAAATTCGGCGTGCGCAGCATCTCCGCTTCGGTCTTCTGAACGAGATCGCCGATATAGACGATGTTGTCGTTCTTCAGGCAATTGGCCGAGCGCACCGAGAGTTCGAGCTCGTCGACCTTCTTGAGGAAGGCCGGATTGAAGGCGAGATCGGGGATGGCCTCGTGCGCGGTTTCGCGTTTGGGCTCCTCGAAATTGACGAACACGTTGAGCTGGTCTTGGAGGATGCGCGCGGCATAAGCGAGCGAGTCCTCGGGGCTGACCGCGCCGTTGGTCTCGATCGACAATGTCAGCTTGTCGTAGTCGAGGATTTGGCCCTCGCGGGTGTTTTCGACCTTGTAGGAAACCTTGCGCACCGGCGAATAGAGGCTGTCGACCGGAATGAGTTCGATCGGCGCATCTTCGGGGCGATTGCGCTCGGCCGGCACATAGCCCTTGCCGGTATTGACCGTGAATTCCATCCGGATTTCGGCGCCCTCGTCGAGCGTGCACAGGACGAGCTCGGGATTGAGCACCATGATGTCGCCGACGGTCTGAATGTCGGCGGCGGTCACCGTGCCGGGCCCTTGCTTCTTCACTACCATGCGCTTGGGACCGTCGCCCTGCATCTTGATGGCGATGTCCTTGATATTGAGCACGATGTCGGTGACATCCTCGCGCACGCCGGCGATCGAGGAGAACTCGTGCAGCACACCGTCGATATGGACCGACTGCACGGCGGCGCCTTGCAGCGAGGAGAGCAAAATGCGCCGCAGCGCGTTGCCCAACGTCACGCCGAAGCCGCGTTCGAGCGGTTCGGCCACGACCGTCGCCGCGCGCCGCGTGTCGGCGCCGGCGCTGACCTGCAATTTATTGGGCCTGATCAGTTCCTGCCAATTCTTCTGGATCGTCACGTTATCACCCGTCGCGTTGCGCGGCGCGATCGGCTCGCGCACCCCATTCCGCTCCGTGGGGTCCAAATTGGGTTCAAGATCGAGCGGCGGCAGATGTTGCACTTCGTCCATCGGCCGGATGTCCTATACGCGCCGCCGCTTACGCGGGCGGCAGCCATTGTGAGGAATTGGGGTCACGTCGCGGATTGAGGTGATGGTGAAACCGGCGGCCTGCAAGGAACGCAGCGCCGATTCCCGGCCCGAGCCCGGGCCCGCCACTTCGACTTCAAGGGTCCGCATCCCATGCTCTTGCGCCTTTTTCGCCGCGTCCTCGGCGGCGACCTGCGCCGCATAGGGGGTCGATTTGCGCGAGCCTTTGAAACCCATCGTGCCCGACGACGACCAGGCGATCGTATTGCCCTGCACGTCGGTGATCGTGATCATCGTATTGTTGAAGCTCGCGTTCACATGCGCGACGCCGGAGGCGATGTTCTTGCGTTCGCGCCGGCGGACGCGCGTGGCTTCCTTACCCATTCAAAGCCCTTTCGTAGCTCGGAGCCGGCTGCTCCGCTGCCGTGAGATGTCGCTGTTGCACGCGCTATTTCTTCTTGCCGGCAATCGGTTTGGCCGGACCTTTGCGGGTCCGGGCGTTGGTATGGGTGCGCTGTCCGCGCACCGGGAGGCTGCGCCGGTGGCGCAAGCCGCGATAGCAGCCGAGATCCATCAGCCGCTTGATATTCATGGCGACTTCACGCCGCAGATCGCCCTCAACGGCATAGTCGCGGTCGATCACTTCACGCAGCTGCAACACTTCTTGGTCGGTGAGCTGCGACACCCGGCGCGATTTGGGGATTGAGACTTTTCCCAGGATTTCGTGAGCCTTAGCGCCGCCGATCCCGTAGATATATTGGAGCGCGATGACGATGCGCTTGTTGGTCGGCAGGTTGACGCCAGCGATACGAGCCAAGTCAGTTACTCCTTGCGGCGGCCGGGCCACGGCCGCTGTTCGTCGGTTCCAATGTCACTTTGAGAAGGCCACAAACGTAAAAGGCCAACGGCTGCCCTGCCTTTGCGGCCGGCGTCGCTGCTCAATCTCCGACTGGATATTTGAAGCTTATTAATGGATTCCGGGCGCTTTCGTCAACCTCGGCGGGTGATTTCTTGCACAAAACTTGCTTGGGCGGCCTGGGCTACCCGCTGGCGCCGCCCGGCACCCCCCGCCCCTTGGTCCTGGCCAACTCGCTCACGCCGGCGGCGGTCGCTGGGGCTGATTTTCTTCCTATTTTGGCGAATTTGGGCTGATCCCCCGGCTTTAATGGCTGACCCGCTCGCTTTTATGCGCCGGATGGGCGCCGCGGGCTAAGCCCATCAAAGCCTTGTCGATCGTCGCCGTAACCTCGGCAATCGGGGCCATGCCGTTGACCGTGCGCAGGACCCCCTGGCCCCGGTAATAGGCTATCAGCGGGGCGGTCTGTTCCCGATACGCCTTGAGCCTGGTGTGCAGTACGGCTGCGTTATCGTCCTCGCGTAGGGATTCGCCCCGCGCCTTCATTTCCGCGATCCGGCTCTCGATCCGCTTGATCAGCGCCTCCTCGTCGACCCGGAGCTCGATCACGGCATCGAGCGCCAGCCCCCTGCTCTTGAGGATACGGTCAAGCGCGGCCGCTTGTGGAACCGTGCGCGGGAAGCCGTCGAGGATGAAGCCGTTGCGCGCATCTGGCTCGGCGATGCGCTGGCCGACGATGTCGACGACCACGCTGTCGGGCGCGAGCTTTCCGTGCGCGATGATGTCCTGAACTTTGCGGCCGACCGGGGTTGCGCTTTTGACTGCTTGGCGCAGCATGTCCCCGGTGGAGAGCTGAACAATTTTGTGTTTGGCGGCGAGACGCTGGGCTTGTGTTCCCTTGCCAGCCCCCGGCGGGCCGAGCAGGATCAATCTCATCGACGACGCCCCCGCAATTTCGACCGCTTGATCAAACCTTCGTATTGGTGCGCCAACAGATAGCCTTGCACCTGCGCCACCGTGTCCATGGTCACGCTCACCACGATGAGGAGCGAGGTGCCGCCGAAATAGAACGGCACCGCGGCGTAGGAAATCAGCATTTCCGGAAACAGACAAACCACCGCGAGATAGGCGGCGCCGACCACGGTTATCCGCGACAATACGTAGTCGATATGTTCGGCGGTGCGCTCGCCGGGCCGAATGCCGGGAATGAAGCCGCCGTGCTTCTTCAAATTGTCCGCGGTCTCGGTCGGGTTGAAAACGATCGCGGTATAGAAGAACGCGAAGAATACGATCAGCCCCACATAGAGCAGAAGGAACAGCGGCCGTCCGTGGGAGAGTTGCGTGGTGATGGCGGTGAGCCATCCCGGCCCTTGCCCCGAGGTGAAATTGGCGATCGTGGCCGGCAACAGCAACAGCGAGGAGGCAAAGATCGGCGGAATGACGCCCGACGTATTGAGCTTGAGCGGCAGATGCGAAGATTGGCCCTCGAACATGCGATTGCCGACCTGCCGCTTGGGATACTGGATCAACAGCCGCCGCTGCGCCCGCTCCATGAACACGATGAAGGTGATCACCGCGACCGCCATGACCAGGACGATCAGGATTAGCCCGGTCGATAGCGCGCCCTGGCGGCCGAGTTCGAGCGTGCCGGCGATCGCCGACGGCAATTGCGCGACGATGCCCGACATGATGATCAGCGAGGTGCCGTTGCCGATGCCGCGCTGGGTGATTTGCTCGCCAAGCCACATCAAAAAGATCGTGCCGCCGGAGAGCGTGATCACGGTCGAGATGCGAAAGAACAGGCCGGGATCGCTGACCACGCGGGCGCCAGCGCCTTCAAGGCCGATGGCTATGCCATAGGCCTGGAACGCGGCGAGAACGACGGTGAGGTAACGCGTGTATTGGTTGATCATCTTCCGCCCGGCCTCGCCCTCTTTCTTGAGCTGTTCGAGGGTGGGCGAAACCGTCGTCATCAGCTGAATGATGATCGACGCGGAAATGTACGGCATGATGTTCAACGCGAAGATCGCCATGCGGTGAATGCCGCCGCCGGCGAACATGTTGAACATTCCCAAAATGCCACCGGCCTGCGACTGGAAAATCTGGTCCCAGGCGGCCGGATCGATGCCGGGCAACGGAATGTAGGTGCCGAGCCGGTAGACCAAGAGCGCACCTAGCGTGAACCAAATCCGCTTCTTCAGCTCTTCGGCTTTGGCGAGCGCCGAGAAGTTGAGGTTGGCTGCCAGTTGTTCCGCTGCAGAGACCATCGGCCAATGCTCCGTCTTTTGTCCCGGGCTATATAGGCATCAGGCTGCTTGTTCGCTCGCCTGCGGCTTTGGCGCCAGCACTTCGACCGTGCCGCCGGCCTTCTCCACCGCGGCGATGGCGGATTTCGAGGCGCCGTAGACCGAAAACGCGAGCTTGGCCTTGATCTCGCCGGCGCCGAGGAGCCGGATGCCGTCCTTGGCGCGGCGAATGATGCCGGCTTTGACCAGCGCCGCCGCATCGATCTTGGCCGCCGGATCGAGCGTGCCGGCGTCGATCGCCGCCTGGATGCGGCCGAGATTCACCTCGTTGAGCTTGCGCGCGAACATAGTGTTTTTGAAACCGCGCTTCGGTAAGCGGCGATGCAGCGGCATCTGGCCGCCCTCAAACCCTTTGATGCGCACGCCGGAACGCGCGGTCTGGCCCTTGCCGCCGCGGCCGCCGGTCTTGCCCGTGCCCGAACCGATGCCGCGGCCGATCCGCTTGCGGACCTTGCGCGAGCCGGGTGAGGCCGCGAGTTCGTGAAGCTTCATCGTCTCTGCTTCCTTCCTTTTCGGCGTCATCCTGAGGTGCGAACCGCGTTAGCGGTGAGCCTCGAAGGATGTCGGCGGCACCTTTCGAGGCCCGCGCTGTCGCGCGGGCGCCTCAGGGTGACGAATTAATCTATTTCTCCACCACTTCGACCAGATGCGCGACCTTGGCGATCATGCCGCGGGTCTGCGGCGTATCGACGAGTTCGGCGACGCGGCCGATCTTGTTGAGCTTGAGCCCGACCAGCGTCTGGCGCTGACTGAAATGCCGCCGCAACGGGCTGCCGGTTTGGCGGACTTTGACGGTTTTGCCGCTTTGCTTTTCGGCGCTCATCGCATGCTCCTTCACTAGTCCGCAGGGGCTTCGGCATCGACGTCGCGGCGGCGCGCCTGCAACGTCGAAACCTTGACGTTGCGGCGCGCAGCGACCGAGCGCGGCGAATCCTGGCGCTTGAGCGCGTCGAAAGTAGCACGCACGACATTGTACGGGTTCGATGTGCCAATCGACTTCGCCACCACGTCCTGCATGCCCAGCGTCTCGAATACCGCGCGCATCGGGCCGCCGGCAATGATGCCGGTGCCGGGCGGCGCGGCGCGCAGATGGACCCGTCCGGCGCCATGCCGGCCGTTGACGTCATGATGCAGGGTGCGGCCCTCGCGCAACGGCACGCGGGTGAGCCCGCGCTTGGCGGCATCGGTCGCCTTGCGGATCGCCTCCGGCACTTCGCGCGCTTTGCCGTGACCGAATCCGACGCGGCCCTTTTGATCGCCGACCACGACGAGGGCGGCAAAGCCGAACCGACGGCCGCCTTTCACGACTTTGGCGACGCGGTTGATGTGTACGAGCTTGTCGACGAACTCGCTGTCGCGCTCTTCGTTTCTTCGCTCGCGGGGTTCACGCGCCATGTTGGGACACCATTTGGTTCAAACCTCTAGTTCCGAGTTGAGATGTCGGATGTCAGATGACAATGTCGGGAACTGACTCTGCCTTTGAACTCTGACATCTGACCTCTGTCATCCGCTTCAGAATTTCAATCCGCCTTCGCGCGCAGCTTCGGCGAGCGCCTTGACGCGGCCGTGATAGAGATAGGCGCCGCGGTCGAACACCACGTCGGTGACGCCTTTCTCCTTGGCGCGTTCGGCGATCAGTTTGCCGACCGCCTTGGCCGCATCGACGCTCGCGCCGGTCTTGAGCGCCTCGCGCGTCGATTTTTCGATCGAAGAGGCCGCGGCGAGCGTAATGCCGCGGTCGTCATCGATCACCTGCGCGTAAATATGCTTCGATGAGCGGTACACCGAAAGCCGCTTGCGCTCGCCGGCTCTGCGCCGCACCAGCCCGCGCACCCGGCCCTGCCGCCTTTCGATCCTGTCACTGAGCTTGGTCATCGCGCCGCCCCGTTACTTCTTCTTGCCTTCTTTGCGGAAGATCCGCTCGCCGGCATATTTGATGCCCTTGCCCTTATAGGGTTCGGGCGGCCGGTACTCGCGAATTTCGGCGGCGACCTGGCCGACCTTCTGCCTGTCGCTGCCGGAAATGACGATCTCGACTGGCCGCGGGGTGGCAATCGTGATGCCTTCCGGGATCGGATAGACGACATCGTGGCTATAGCCGAGCGCAATCTGCAGGTTTTTCCCCTGCACCACGGCGCGATAGCCGACGCCGTTGATTTCGAGACGCTGCTCGAAGCCTTTGGTGACGCCGGAGATCAGATTGTTTACCAGCGTGCGCGAGGTGCCCCATTGCGCGCGCGCGCGCTTGGTCTCGGCGCGCGGCTCGATCTTGATCTGCCCGCTTTCGAGCTTGACCGAAACATCGTCGTGCAGCGCCACTTGTAGCGCCCCTTTCGGTCCTTTGATCCTCACCGTCTGGCCTTCGATATTGGCGGTCACGCCGGAAGGCACTGCGATGGCTCTTTTGCCGATACGAGACATCAGAACACCGTACACAGGATCTCGCCGCCAACATTGGCATCGCGTGCGTCGTGATCGGCCATCACCCCCTTGGGGGTCGAAACGATCGTGACGCCGAGCCCGTTATTGATGCGCGGCATGCTCTTGACCGAGGTGTAGACGCGGCGGCCCGGCTTGGACACGCGCTCGATTTCGCGGATCACCGGCTCGCCATCGAAATATTTCAGTTCAATCTCGATTTCCGAGCGGCCGTCGCGCTCCACCACCGTGTAGCCGCGGATATAGCCCTCGTTCTTAAGCACACCGAGGACGCTTTCGCGCAAGCGCGAATTCGGCGAAATGACCTTGGATTTGTTTCGCATCTGAGCGTTGCGGATGCGCGAGAGGAGATCGCCGAGCGGGTCATTCATGGACATCGTGCGCGCCTCCTTACCAGCTCGACTTGAGCAAACCGGGGATCAGCCCCTTGGAGCCGAGCTCCCGCAACGCGATGCGCGACAATTTATGCTTGCGGTAAAAGCCGCGTGGCCGGCCGGTCAGCTCGCAGCGATTGCGAATGCGCGTGGCCGAGGAGTTGCGCGGCAACTCGGCGAGCTTCAGCGTGGCGGCAAAGCGCTCCTCCACCGGTTTGGTCTTGTCGCGCGCGATTGCTTTGAGCCGCGCGCGTCGGCCGGAATATTTCTTCGCCATGCGGCGGCGCCGATTGTTCTTTTCAATTGAGCTCTTCTTCGCCATTGCTTCTCCTTAATGTCCCGCGTCTGAAGCCAAATGCCTCACTGCCGGAACGGAAAATTGAACGCCCGCAACAGAGCGCGCGCCTCATCGTCGTTGCGCGCGGTGGTGCAGACCGTGATGTCCATGCCCCAGACATCGGCGGCTTTGTCGTAGTCGATCTCCGGGAACACGATGTGCTCCTTGATGCCGAGCGTATAATTGCCGCGGCCGTCGAAGCTCTTCGGATTAAGCCCGCGGAAATCGCGCACCCGCGGCAACGCTATATTGATGAGCCGGTCGAGGAACTCGTACATGCGCGCTTGGCGCAGCGTCACCTTGCAGCCGATCGCCTGGCCGGCGCGCACCTTGTAGGTCGCAATCGACTTGCGGGCCTTGGTGACCACGGCCTTCTGGCCGGCGATCAAGGCAAGATCGGCAGCCGCGCTGTCGACTTTTTTACGGTCGGCGACGCCCTCGCCGATCCCCATATTAATGACGATCTTGTCGAGCCGCGGCACCTGATAGCGGTTCTTGTGACCGAGCTCCTCGGCGAGCTTGCTTCGGATCGCCTCGTTGAACTGCACTTTCAGCCGCGCCGGAACCCGCGGCTCCGGCTCGCGCGGCGCCTCGGCCTTGTCCGGCTTCGCACCCTTCGCGGCTTTGTCGCTTTTCTCGCCTTTGCCGGCTTTCTCGGCGCGCTCAGCCTTGTCGGCCTTGACCGGCTTATCGCCGCCGGTCGGTTGTTGCTCCGACTGAGGCGCGGCTTTGTCCGGCCGCTTATTCTGCTTGTCGTCGGTCTCAGCCATCGATCTCAACTCCCGAACGCTTGGCAACGCGCACTTTCTTGCGATCGTCGCCCTTGCCGACGAATTTGAAACCGACGCGCGTCGGCTTGCCCTCCTTGGGATCGGCGAGCGCCACATTCGACAGATGAATTGACGCTTCCTTGGAGATGATGCCGCCTTCCTGTTGCGCGGTCTGGCGCTGGTGGCGCTTGACCATGTTGACGCCGCGAACGAGCACGCGGCCGTCGTCACGGCGCATTTCGATCACCTCGCCGCTGCGGCCTTTGTCGCGGCCCGCGATCACAACCACCTTGTCGCCCTTCTTGATCTTTGCCGCCATCACAGCACCTCTGGCGCGAGCGAGATGATCTTCATGTGATTTTTGGCGCGCAGCTCGCGTGGAACCGGGCCGAAAATGCGGGTGCCGACCGGCTCCATCTGCGGGTTGATCAGCACCGCGGCGTTGCGATCGAAACGGATGATCGAACCGTCGGGACGCTTGATGTCCTTAGCGATGCGCACGATGACCGCCTTCATCACGTCGCCCTTTTTGACGCGGCCGCGCGGAATGGCTTCCTTCACCGAGACGACGATCACGTCGCCGATAGTGGCGTATTTGCGCTTGGAGCCACCAAGCACCTTGATGCACATGACGCGGCGGGCGCCGGAATTGTCCGCCACATCGAGATTGGTCTGCATCTGGATCATAGGGACGCCTGCCTCTTCTCGCCCCGCACCACCGCCCAGCGCTTGAGCTTGGAAATCGGGCGATGCTCTTCGATCCAGACGATGTCGCCAACCTTGAATTCGTTCTTCTCGTCGTGGGCGTAGTATTTCTTCGAATGGCGCACCGTCTTTTTGAACAGCGGATGCGTGTATCGGCGCTCGACGCGCACCACCAGCGTCTTGTTCTGTTTGTCGCTCACCACGACGCCTTGGAGCGTTCGCTTCGGCATATCGATTCCCTCAACTCTTGGCGCGCTTAGGCGCGCGCTTGGCCGCGGCCGGTTTGGCTGCGGCCGGCTTGTTCGAGCCAGCTTTGACCGTGCCAGAACGCTTTGACTGCGCAACCGTTTTCAGCCGCGCAATGTCGCGCCGCACTTCGCGCACCCGGGCAGTGTTTTCCAATTGCCCGCTGGCGCGCTGGAAACGCAGGTTGAAGTGCTCCTTCTTGAGCTTGAGCACTTCGTCGTCGATCTGATCGATCGTCATCGCTCTGATATCGGCTGGTTTCATGACGCGACTACTCGGCGATGCGTTCGACGAACCGGGTCTTGACCGGCAATTTGGCGGCGGCCAGCGCCAGCGCCTCCTTGGCGACCTCGACCGACACGCCGTCGACCTCGAACAGGATGCGACCCGGCTTGACCCGCGCCACCCAAAATTCCGGGGTGCCCTTTCCCGAACCCATGCGCACTTCCAGCGGCTTTTTCGACACCGGCACGTCAGGAAACATCCGAATCCAGACCCGCCCCGAGCGTTTCATGTGGCGCGTGAGCGCGCGCCGCGCCGCCTCGATCTGGCGCGCGGTGACGCGCTCCGGCTCGATCGCCTTGAGCCCATATTGGCCGAACGCAAGGTCGACGGCGCTGGTGGCGACGCCGTGGATGCGCCCTTTGTGCGCCTTGCGGAATTTGGTTCGCATCGGTTGCAGCATGACTTACGTCCTTCGCGCCCTTCGCGCCCTTCGTCACATTCACTCGATCAGGCCGCGTCCCGGCGCGGCCGGCCGGCTTCACCTTCGGCCATGCGCTTATCCTGCGCCATCGGATCGTGTTCCATGATCTCGCCTTTGAAGATCCACACTTTGACGCCGCAGGTGCCGTAGGTCGTGAACGCGGTGGCGACGCCATAATCAACGTCGGCGCGCAGCGTGTGCAACGGCACGCGGCCCTCGCGATACCATTCCATGCGCGCGATCTCGGCGCCGCCGAGCCGCCCCGAGCAATTGATCCGGATGCCGCCGGCGCCAAGCCGCATCGCCGATTGCACCGCGCGTTTCATCGCCCGCCGGAAGGCGACGCGACGCTCGAGCTGCTGCGCGATCGATTCGGCGACGAGCTGTGCGTCGAGTTCGGGTTTGCGGATTTCGACGATGTTGATGACGACGTCGCTGTCGGTCAGCGCCGCGACTTTCCTGCGCAGCTTCTCGATGTCGGCGCCCTTCTTGCCGATCACCACGCCGGGCCGCGCCGAATGGATGGTGACGCGGCATTTCTTGTGCGGCCGCTCGATGACGATCTTCGACACCGCGGCCTGCTTTAACTCCTTCATCAGCGCCTTGCGGATTTCCATGTCCTCGTGCAGCAGCGAGCCATAGCTCGCCTTGCCGGCATACCAGCGCGAATCCCAGGTGCGGTTGATGCCGAGACGAAGCCCGACCGGATTGACCTTCTGACCCATCGTGTTCTCCTCGCCGTCCGCTTTTACGCCTGCGCCTCGACTTCGCGCACCACGATCGTGAGGTTCGCGAACGGCTTGAATATTGCACCGACCCGGCCGCGGGCGCGCGCCTCGTGCCGTTTGATCACCAGCGCCTTGCCGACATGAGCTTCGGCGACCACCAGATCGTCAACATCGAGATCGTGGTTGTTCTCGGCATTGGCGATCGCCGATTCCAAACATTTGCGCACGTCGCGCGCGATGCGCTTGCGCGAAAATTCGAGGTCGGCGAGCGCGGTCGAAACCTTCTTGCCGCGAATGAGCTGCGCCAAGAGATTGAGCTTCTGCGGACTGATCCGCAGCATGCGGGCGACCGCCTTCGCCTCGGTATCAGACAGCGCGCGCTCGCGCTTTTTCTTGCTCATCAACGCTCTCCCCGCCTCACGACCCGCCGCTCGGCGGAGCGGCCGCCGGCGCCGGTGCGGCGCCTTCGGCCGGAGCGGCACCCGGTGCGCCGGGCGCGCCCGGTGCGCCGGCGCGTTTAGCCTTGCGATCCGACGAATGGCCGTAGAACGAACGCGTCGGCGCGAACTCGCCGAACTTGTGGCCGACCATTTCCTCGGTGACGATCACCGGGATGTGCTTCTGCCCGTTATAGACGCCGAAGGTCAGTCCGACGAATTGCGGCAGGATCGTCGAGCGCCGCGACCAGATGCGGATCATCTCGTGGCGTCCGGACGAGCGCGCGGCATCCGCCTTTTTGAGCAGATACCCGTCGACAAACGGACCCTTCCAGACCGAACGCGTCATACTGTCTCCTACTTCTGCTTGCGCGCGTGACGGCTCGCCATGATGAACTTCGCCGTACGCTTGTTCTTGCGCGTCTTCATTCCCTTGGTCGGCTTGCCCCACGGCGTGACCGGATGCCGGCCGCCGCGGGTGCGCCCGCCGAGCGGATGATCGACCGGATTTATGGCTTCGCCGCGGACATGACCGCGCCGTCCCATCCAGCGCGTCCGTCCGGCTTTCCCGATCGAGATATTCATATTGTCCGGATTTGACACCGCACCGATCGTGGCAATGCAGCGGCCGTGCACCAGCCGCTGCTCGCCGGAATTGAGCCGTAGGATGACATATTCGCCGTCGCGGCCGACGATCTGCGCATAGGCGCCGGCCGAGCGGGCGATCTGCCCGCCCTTGCCGATCTTCAATTCGATGTTGTGGACGATGGTGCCGACCGGAATATTGGCGGTCGGCATGGCATTGCCGGGCTTCACGTCGACATGCTCGCCGGCAACGATAGTGTCGCCCGGGGAGAGCCGCTGCGGCGCCAGAATATAGGCGAACTCGCCGTCTTCGTATTTGACAAGCGCGATGAAGCCAGTGCGGTTCGGATCGTATTCGAGCCGCTCGACCTTGGCCGGCACATCGAACTTGCGGCGCTTGAAATCGATCTTGCGGTAGGCCTGCTTGTGGCCGCCGCCACGATAACGCGAGGTGATGTGCCCGTTATTGTTGCGGCCGCCGGTCAAGTTCTTGCCCTCGGTGAGCGTCTTGACCGGCTTTCCCGCATGCAAGCCGGTGCGGTCGACCAGCACCAGCTGGCGCTGCGCGGAAGTGACCGGATTGTAAGGTCTTCAATGCCATCGCCCGCTCCTCACAGCCCCGTGGTCACGTCGATGGTTTGACCCTCTTCGAGGGTCACCACCGCGCGTTTGGTATCGGAGGTGCGGCCGTAGCGCCCGCGGAACGTCTTCCATTTGCCGCGGCGGCGCAGCGTGTTGACGCTCTTGACCTTGACGTCGAACAGCTTCTCGACCGCTTCCTTGATCTGCGGCTTGGTCGCGTGCATGGCGACCTTGAACACGACCTTGTTGAATTCGGACGCGTTAGTCGCCTTCTCGGTGATGAGCGGCGCAACGATGATGTCGTAATGGCGCGGATCGTTGGTGGTCATTTGAACCGCGCCTCCAGCGCATCGAGTGCGGCGCGCGTAAGCACCAGCTTATTGCGCCGCATGATGTCGTAGACGTTGATGCCGGCGACCGGAAGCACGTCGATATTCGGAATATTGCGCGCCGCCTTGCGCACGTCGGCGGCGAGTTCGGCGCCGTCGATAAATAAAGCATTGGACAGGCCGAGCTTGTCGAAATGGCCGCGCAGTGCCTTGGTCTTGGCTTCCTTCACGGAAAGCGCCTCGATCACCAGAATGCCACCGTCCTTGGCTTTGGCAGACAGCGCGTGCTTGAGCGCCAGCGCTCGCACTTTCTTCGGCAAGCCGACGGCGTGACTGCGTGTGTGCGGTCCGAAGGAGCGGCCGCCGCCGCGGAACAGATTGACGCGCGCCGAGCCGTGGCGCGCCGAGCCGGTGCCCTTCTGGCGGTACATCTTTTTTCCGGTGCGCGTGATCTCCGCCCGGTTCTTGACCTCATGGGTGCCGCGCTGGCGTTTCGCCAGCTGCCAGACGACACAGCGATGAATAATATCGGCGCGCGGCTCGAGCCCGAAAATGGTGTCGGACAGCGTGACCGAGCCAGCCTTCTTGCCGTCGAGCGTGGTGACTTGAACTTCCATTCACTCGCCCTTTTTCGGCTTCTTGCCCGCGGCAGGTTTGCTTGCGCTCTTTGCTTCGCCTTTGGGCGCCGCCGGCTCGGCTTCAGCCTTTGCTGCGGCGGGTTTCGCTTCGGGCTTAGCTTCAGGCTTGGCTTCAGGATTGGCTTCGGACTTTGGCGCCACCGGCGTGGCGGCTGGCTGCGGCGCAGTCGCGACCTGTGCAGCTTGCGGCGCGGCTTGCTGGGCCTGTGGCGCAGCTTCCGGCCTGGCAGCGGCTTCGGCGGGCGACGCTTGCTCGTCCGCTTTGGCCGCAGGCGCGGCATCCGCCAATTTGAACTTGCCCGGCTTCGGCACGCCACTCGGCAGCTGCTTCTTCACGGCATCGCGCACCATGATCCAGCCGCCCTTGACGCCGGGCACGGCGCCTTCGACCAGGATCAGCCCGCGCGCAACGTCGGTCTGCCGCACTTTCAAATTCAGCGTGGTCACGCGATCAACGCCAAGGTGACCGGCCATTTTCTTGTTCTTGAAAGTCTTGCCGGGATCCTGGCGGCCGCCAGTCGAACCATGCGAGCGGTGCGAGATAGAAACGCCGTGGCTGGCGCGCAGGCCGGCGAAATTCCAGCGCTTCATCGGACCAGCCCAGCCCTTCCCAGTGGAGGTGCCGGTGACATCGACATATTGGCCGACGACGAAATGGTCGGCGGTGATTTCGGCGCCGATCGGGATCAAGGCGTCTTCATCGACCCGGAATTCGGCAAGCTTGCGCTTCGGCTCGACCTTGGCGACGGCGAAATGGCCGCGGTCAGCTTTGGTCGTGCTCTGCACCTTGCGTAAGCCCGCGCCAAGCTGCAGCGCGACGTAGCCGTTCTTCTCCTTGGTGCGATGGCCGACGACTTGGCAATTGCCGAGCCGCAGCACCGTCACCGGCACGTGTTCGCCGGTCTCGGTGAACAGCCGCGTCATTCCGATCTTCTGTGCGAGCACTCCGGAACGCATCGTTCTTCTCCGAGGCCCTTACAACTTGATCTCGACGTCGACGCCGGCGGCGAGGTCGAGCTTCATCAAGGCATCGACCGTCTGCGGCGTCGGATCGACGATATCGAGGAGGCGTTTATGCGTGCGCATTTCGAACTGCTCGCGGCTTTTTTTGTCGACATGCGGCGAGCGGTTGACGGTGAATTTCTCGATCTTGGTCGGCAGCGGAATCGGCCCGCGGACCTGCGCGCCGGTGCGCTTTGCCGTGTTGACGATTTCGCGCGTCGACGCATCGAGAATGCGATGATCGAACGCCTTGAGCCGGATGCGGATGTTCTGGCCGTTCATTGTCTAAGTCTCTCTGCCCCGTCCCTCGCCGGACTTGGTCCGGCAATCCTAATTAACCCGCACCGCGGTGCCCTTTGATCGAGATGGCCGGGACGAAGCCCGGCCATGACGACACGCTGATCCTCACTCGATGATGTTGGCGACGACCCCGGCGCCGACGGTCTTGCCGCCTTCGCGGATAGCGAAGCGCAGCTTCTCCTCCATGGCGATCGGCACGATCAGCGTGACCTCCATGGCGATATTGTCGCCCGGCATCACCATCTCGGTGCCTTCGGGCAAGGTCACCACGCCGGTCACGTCGGTGGTGCGGAAATAGAATTGCGGCCGGTAATTGGTGAAGAACGGCGTGTGCCGGCCGCCTTCTTCCTTTGTGAGGATATAGGCCTCGGCCTTGAACTTGGTGTGCGGCTTGACCGAACCGGGCTTGCACAATACCTGGCCGCGCTCGACCTCCTCGCGTTTGGTGCCGCGGAGAAGACAGCCCACGTTGTCGCCGGCCTCGCCCTGATCGAGCAGCTTGCGGAACATTTCCACGCCGGTGACGACCGTCTTTTGCGTCGGGCGGATGCCGACGATTTCGACTTCCTCGCCGACCTTGATGACGCCGCGCTCGATACGGCCGGTGCAGACAGTGCCACGGCCGGAGATCGAGAATACGTCCTCGACCGGCATCAGGAACGGCTGATCCTTCGGACGATCCGGCTGCGGGATATAATCGTCCACCGCCTTCATCAGCTCGAAGATCGAATTCTTGCCGAGCTCCGGATTCTTGTCTTCGAGCGCCATCAGCGCCGAACCCTTGACGATTGGAATCTTGTCGCCCGGGAAGTTGTATTTCGACAGGAGCTCGCGAACTTCGAGCTCGACGAGCTCAAGAAGCTCCGGATCGTCGACCATGTCGACCTTGTTGAGATAAACGATGAGTGCCGGCACGCCGACCTGACGCGCCAGAAGAATGTGCTCGCGGGTTTGCGGCATCGGGCCGTCCGCGGCGCTCACTACCAGGATCGCGCCGTCCATCTGCGCGGCGCCGGTAATCATGTTCTTGACGTAGTCGGCATGACCGGGACAATCGACATGCGCGTAGTGGCGCTTGTCGGTCTGGTATTCGACGTGCGCGGTCGCGATCGTAATGCCGCGCGCCTTCTCCTCCGGCGCCTTGTCGATCTGGTCGTAGGCGGTGTAGGTCGCCTGACCTTTCTCCGCCAATACCTTGGTGATCGCCGCCGTCAACGTCGTTTTGCCGTGATCGACGTGGCCGATCGTGCCGATATTGCAATGCGGCTTGGTGCGCTGGAATTTTTCTTTGGCCATGAGACTCTCCGTTCCGGCTCCTGCTCTAATCCTTTGTAAATGTTGATCAGGCGAATTTCGCCTGCACCTCTTCGGCGATGGCTTTGGGTACTTCCGCGTAGTGATCGAATTGCATCGTGAACGTGGCGCGCCCCTGGCTCATGGAGCGCAGATTGTTGACATAGGAGAACATGTTCGCGAGCGGCACCATCGCGGCAATGACATTGGCATTGCCGCGCATGTCCTGACCTTGGATCTGGCCGCGCCGCGAATTGAGGTCGCCGATGACTGAGCCGGTATAGTCTTCCGGCGTCACCACCTCGACCTTCATGATCGGCTCGAGCAGCACGGGCGCACCCTTTTGCAGCGCCTCGCGCAGCGCCGCGCGTGCGCAAATCTCGAACGCCATGGCCGACGAGTCGACGTCGTGCGAGTCGCCGTCGATCAGCCTGACCTTGAGATCGACCACCGGGAAGCCAATCACTACGCCCGAGCCCAGCATCCCCTCGAGGCCTTTTTCCACGGCGGGGACGAATTCCTTCGGCACCGCGCCGCCGACCACTTCGTTTTCAAATTCGAATCCGGTGCCGGGCGGCCCCGGCTCGGCGACGATCTTGATGCGCGCGAACTGGCCATGGCCGCCGGTCTGTTTCTTGTGGGTGTAGTCGACGGTGGCCGGCCGCGTGATCTTCTCGCGATAGGCGACTTGCGGCGCGCCGATATTGGCGTCGACCTTGTAGGTGCGCTTGAGGATATCGACCTTGATGTCGAGATGCAGCTCGCCCATGCCCTTGATGATGGTCTGCCCGGATTCCTGATCGGTGGTGACGCGGAACGACGGATCTTCGGCCACGAGCTTGGCCAGCGCGACGCCGAGCTTTTCCTGATCGGCTTTCGACTTCGGCTCGATCGCGATCTCGATGACTGGATCGGGGAATTCCATTTTTTCCAAGATGACGGCCTTCTGCGAATCGCACAGCGTGTCGCCGGTGCGTACTTCCTTCAGACCGGCCAGCGCGACGATGTCGCCGGCATAGGCTTCTTTGATGTCTTCGCGATTGTTAGCATGCATCAATAGCATGCGGCCAACGCGCTCCTTGCGGTCCTTGGTCGAATTCATCACCCCAGTGCCGCTTTCGAGCTTGCCCGAATAGATGCGGCAGAAGGTGATCGTGCCGACGAATGGGTCGTCCATGATTTTGAACGCCAACAGCGCCATCGGCTCGGTATCAACAGGTTTGCGCTCGACTTCGTTGCCCTTGAGATCGACGCCCTTCACCGGCGGAACATCGAGTGGCGAGGGGAGAAAATCGACCACGGCGTCGAGGAGCGGCTGCACGCCTTTGTTCTTGAACGCGGAGCCGCACAGCACCGGGAAGAACGTGCCGGCGATCGTGGCTTTGCGGATCAGGCGCTTGAGCGTGGCGACGTCGGGCTCTTTGCCGTCAAGGTAGGCGGCCATGACGTCGTCATCGAGCTCGACCGCGGCCTCGATCAGCTTCTCGCGATATTCTTTCGCCTGCTCGACCAGCTCGGCCGGGATTTCGATGTCGTGATATTTGGCGCCGAGCGTTTCGTCGTCCCACACCACGCCGACCATGCGGATGAGGTCGATCACGCCCTTGAACTGCGCCTCCGCGCCGATCGGCAGCTGAACGGCGACCGGCCTGGCGCCGAGGCGGTCGACGATGTCCTTTAAACACTGGAAGAAGTCCGCGCCGATCTTGTCCATCTTGTTACAGAACACGATGCGCGGAACTTTGTAGCGGTCGCCTTGCCGCCACACCGTCTCGGTCTGCGGCTCAACGCCCTGATTGGAATCAAGAACGCAGATCGCGCCGTCGAGCACGCGCAGCGAGCGCTCCACCTCGATGGTGAAATCGACATGGCCGGGCGTATCGATGATGTTGAGGCGCTTGCCATTCCAGAACGCGGTGGTCGCGGCCGAAGTGATGGTGATGCCGCGCTCCTGCTCCTGCTCCATCCAGTCCATGGTCGCGGCGCCTTCATGCACCTCGCCCATTTTGTGGCTTTTGCCGGTGTAATAGAGGACGCGCTCGGTCGTGGTCGTCTTTCCGGCATCGATGTGCGCCATGATGCCGAAATTGCGGTAGTCCTCGATGGGGTGGCTGCGGGGCATGGGGGTTCAATCCTTCGCTGTCGCCGGCTTCACCAGCGATAGTGCGAGAACGCCCGATTGGCTTCGGCCATCCGATGCGTATCTTCGCGCTTCTTTACGGCGTTTCCCCTGTTATTGGACGCATCGAGCAGCTCCGCCGAGAGCCGCTCGGTCATTGTCTTCTCGTTGCGCTCGCGGGCGGCGGAGATGATCCAGCGGATGCCAAGCGCCTGACGGCGCGAGGTGCGCACCTCAACCGGGACCTGATAGGTGGCGCCGCCGACGCGGCGCGAGCGGACCTCGATCGAGGGCATGACATTGTCGAGCGCCTGTTGGAATACGGCGACCGGATTCTGCCGGGTCTTGCCTTCGATCATATCCAACGCGCCGTAAACGATGTTCTCCGCCACCGACTTCTTGCCGGCATGCATCACCGAGTTCATGAATTTGGTGACGACGACGTTGCCGAATTTGGGATCCGGCAGGATGTCGCGTTTATCGGCCCTGTGGCGGCGGGACATATTCTCTTCCTTCGTCATGGCCGGACTTCCGGCCATCTCCGTCTTTCCTTTTTTCTCTTCCTCGTCATGGCCGGGCTTGACCCGGCCATCCACGTCTTTAGTTCCTCGCGAGATCCCCGGATCGCGCTCGGCTTTGCCTCGCTTGTCCGCGGATGACCCTCGCTATGCTCGGGTCACTTCGGCCTCTTTGCTCCGTATTTCGATCGCCGCTGCTTGCGGTTTTTCACGCCTTGCGTATCGAGCACGCCGCGCAGGATGTGGTAGCGCACGCCGGGCAGATCCTTGACGCGGCCGCCGCGGATCATCACCACCGAGTGCTCCTGCAGATTGTGGCCCTCGCCGGGAATGTAGCCGATCACTTCGAAGCCGTTGGTCAGGCGCACCTTGGCGACCTTGCGCAACGCCGAGTTCGGCTTCTTCGGCGTCGTGGTGTAGACGCGGGTGCAGACGCCGCGTTTCTGCGGGCTCTGCTGCAAAGCCGGCACCTTTTTCTTCGCGTGCTGCGTCACGCGCGGCTTGCGAATGAGCTGGTTGATGGTCGGCATCCGTCGTCTTCACTCCAAATTAAGGCTCGCGCCCATTGCGCCGCTGACGCGAATCCATCCGCGCAAAACCAAACCGCGCCATCCGCTTCCCGGGGCGGAGCGGCGCTTGGCCTTGGCAGAGGACCGCGAGGCGGCGCGGTCATGCACCGATGATCTGACTTTCCGAAGTCAGAGGCAGCGTTTGAGCTTCCTTCGTCGAGGCGTCGCGCCGCAGCCGACGAGCTTAGAAAGCACTTACTTTCAAAAGCTTATGGGGCCAGGCAGGCCGTTCCGACTGGCGAAGCTCACCGCCTGCCGAAAAGTGGGCGGTATGTATCGGCGCTGCCGCCCCAAGTCAAGCCGATATGGGCATAAAAGCGCGATGGCGCAAGCATTTCCGCCCGTCCTCGTCATTGCGAGGAGCCTAAGCGACGAAGCAATCCAGTGTCGAAGGCCCAGACTGGATTGCTTCGCTTCCGCCTGCGCGCTCCGCGCTTCGGCGGACTCATGCCCGCCGTAGCTCGCCCAGCGAGCGAAGGCGGGTCGCTCGCAATGACGGTCCAAGTTGATGGAAGCGGCGCTAGGCCGGATCTAAGCCATTGGCGCGCATAAGCTGTTTCGCATCTTCGCCGCGCATGAAGGTAACGAAGGCCATGGCCGCCGCCGCATCGGCGCGCGATGACACTCCGGCGGCGGCATAGATAATGACATTTTGCAATTCGGCCGGCAGCGGTCCGACCAATTCTGCGCCCGCAACCGGCAGGATGGCGATGATCTGCTGCATGCCGATTTCCGCCTCGCCATGCGCGACGAGTTCGGCCACCAGGCCGCTGGTGAGCTTGACCTTGGCCGCGACCACCTCGGCGATCCCGAGCTTCGCCAATAGCCCCGCGACATAGGCGCCGCTCGGACCGTCGCTGTAGGCAATGGAACGAGCCGCCACGAGCGTATGCCGAAGCGCGTCAACGCTACCGATGTCCGGCTTCGGCGCGCCGGCGCGCACCGCAAGCCCGACGGTCGAGCGCGCCACGTCGGCTATGCTGCCGGGCGCGATTGCGTCGCTTTCGGCCAAGTCGTCGAGCTCGGGACGCGGCAAAACTGCGATATCAAATGACGCGCCGCCCTCGATCATTTGCTTTAATGCAGCGCTCAGACGAAATTCGATCTCGACCGCCACCCCATGCGCGCGCTCGAATCGCGGCACAATTCCGGCCATCACCGGCCGCATCGCACCACCGCTGAAGATTTTGATCTGCCGTCCTAGCGACACGATTGCCTCTATTTCGTCATGGCCGGGCTCGTCCCGGCCATCCACGTCTTAACGGGTGTAAAATATAAGATGCCCGGTACATAGGCGAGCCAACGGGTCCGGCCCGAAGTGGCCGGCCCGATGACAGGCTCCGCGACGCCGTTCTTCGAGCGGCTATGGCCGGGCATGACGAAACGAAAAGGGCCGCCAGCAGGCGGCCCTTCGCTTCGTTTTCGCTTGCTGCTCACTCCGCCGCGGGCAAAGCAGCCGGCTCGGCCGCCGCTGCGGCCGCCGCCTCGGCCTTGACCGCAGCTTCTTTCTCGCGTTCTGCGAGGATGAGTTGATCGCGCTTGATCGCGATCTCGCGGAGCTTGTTCATCATTGCGCCGGTCCCCGCCGGAATGAGCCGGCCAACGATGACGTTCTCTTTGAGCCCATCGAGCGTATCGATCTTGCCGTTGACCGCGGCCTCGGTGAGCACGCGCGTCGTCTCCTGGAACGATGCCGCCGAGATGAAGGATCGGGTCTGCAGCGACGCCTTGGTGATGCCGAGCAGCACCGGATGCGCAGTAGCGGGCTTCTTGCCTTCCGCCACCACCCCGGCATTGACCTCGTCGAACTCGATCTTGTCGACCTGTTCGCCCTGGATCAGATCGGTTTCGCCGGAATCGTCGATCTCCACCTTCTGCAGCATCTGGCGCACGATCACTTCGATGTGCTTGTCGTTGATGGTCACGCCCTGGAGCCGGTAGACGTCCTGGATCTCGTTGACGAGGTAGCCGGCAAGCTCCTCGACTCCTTTGATCGCCAGGATGTCATGCGGCGCCGGGTTGCCTTCGACGATGAAGTCGCCCTTCTCGATCACGTCGCCGTCCTGCAAGTGAATGTGCTTGCCCTTCGGTACGAGATATTCTCGGGCCTCCTCATCCTTGTCGGCCGGCTCGATGGCGATGCGCCGCTTGTTCTTGTAGTCGCGGCCGAAGCGAACCGTGCCGGAGATTTCCGCAATGACGGCGGACTCCTTCGGCCGGCGCGCTTCGAACAGTTCGGCGACACGCGGCAGACCGCCGGTGATGTCGCGGGTCTTGGCGCTTTCGGTCGGGATGCGGGCGATGACGTCGCCGGCCTTCACATGCGCGCCGGGATCGACCGAGATGATCGCGTCGACCGCGAGCATGTAGCGGGCTTCGCCGCCGCGGCTCAGCTTGAGGATCTTGCCGTCCTTGTCCTTGATCACCAAAGCCGGGCGCAGATCCTGCTGGCCGCGGGCCGAACCCGAGCGCCAATCGATGACGACGCGCTTGGCGATGCCGGTGGATTCGTCGAGCGTCTCGGTCAGGGACTGGCCTTCGACCAGGTCCTCAAAGCCGACGGCGCCCTCGACCTCGGTCAGGATCGGCCGGGTGTAGGGATCCCACTCGGCAATGCGCTGACCGCGCTTGATGTGGTCGCCGTCGGATACCTTGAGCCGCGCGCCGTACGGAATGCGGTGCACGGCGCGCTCGGTCCCGTCGGGATCGAGCACGGCCACGATCAGATTCCGGTTCATCGCGATCAGATCGCCGTCCGAATTGCGGGCGACGTTCAGGTTCTTGATCTTGATCGTTCCTTCGAAGTTCGATTCGACGAACGACTGCTCCGAAATCTGCGCGGCGCCGCCGATGTGGAACGTGCGCATGGTGAGCTGCGTGCCCGGCTCGCCGATCGACTGCGCGGCGATGACGCCGACCGCCTCACCCATATTGACCGGCGTACCGCGGGCGAGATCGCGCCCGTAGCACTTGGCGCAGACACCGTTGACCGTGTCGCAAGTGAGAACCGAGCGGATGCGTATTTCCTGCACCCCGGCAGTAATCAGGCGCTCGACCTGCGGCTCCTCAAGAAGCGTCGCGTTTGGCACCAGGACTTCGTTGCTCGTCGGGTCGCGCACCTCTTCGGCCGTGGTGCGGCCGAGGATGCGGCTCGCCAGCGAGGCGACGACCTGTCCGGCGTCGATGATGGCGCGCACCTTGATGCCGCGCGCGGTCCCGCAGTCCTCATCGGTGATGATGCAGTCCTGCGCGACGTCGACCAGGCGGCGCGTCAGATAGCCGGAGTTCGCGGTCTTGAGCGCGGTGTCGGCGAGACCCTTGCGGGCGCCGTGGGTCGAGTTGAAGTACTCGAGCACCGACAGCCCTTCCTTGAAGTTGGAAATGATCGGGCTCTCGATGATCTCGCCCGAGGGCTTGGCCATCAGGCCGCGCATGCCGGCAAGCTGGCGCATCTGCGCCGGCGAGCCGCGGGCGCCGGAATGGGCCATCATGAAGATCGAATTAACCTGCGCCTCGGCGTCCTTCTCCGGCGCGGGCTTCGCGGCGGAGATTTCCTTCATCATCGCTTCGGCGATTTCCTCGGTGCACTTCGACCAGGCATCGACGACCTTATTGTATTTCTCACCCTGGGTGATCAGGCCGTCATTGTACTGCTGTTCGAATTCCTTGACGGCTTCGCGCGTCTTCTCGACGATCGCTCGCTTGGTGCCGGGCACCACCATGTCGTCCTTGCCGAATGAGATGCCGGCCTTGAACGCATGATGGAAGCCGAGCGCCATGACGCGGTCGCAGAAGATCACGGTCTCTTTCTGTCCGCAGTGGCGGTAGACGGTGTCGATCATGCTGGAGATTTCGCGCTTGGTCATCAGCTTGTTGACCAGATCGAAACTCACCTTGACGTGCTTGGGCATGACCTCGCCCAAAAGCGCGCGGCCCGGCGTGGTCTCGTAGGTCTTGCGCACGGCCTTGCCGTCGTCGTCGACGCCTTCCCAGATGTACTTGATCTTGCTGTGCAGCCCGACCGTCTTTTCCTGCAGCGCGTGCTCGACTTCGCTGATATTGCGATAATAGCCCTGCACGATGTTTTGCTTCTTCGGATCGCGCTTAAGCTGCTCGGACGAATAGAGCTCGAGCTTGTACTGGCCAGGGCCGTTCTCGATCATCAGCGTGAGATAGTAGAGGCCGAGCACGATATCCTGCGACGGCACGATGATCGGCGAGCCGTTGGCTGGATGCAGGATGTTGTTGGTCGACATCATCAAGACGCGCGCTTCGAGCTGCGCCTCGAGCGACAGCGGCACGTGCACCGCCATCTGGTCGCCGTCGAAGTCGGCATTGAACGCCGCGCAGACCAGCGGGTGAAGCTGGATCGCCTTGCCTTCGATCAGGACCGGCTCGAACGCCTGGATGCCGAGGCGATGCAGCGTCGGCGCGCGGTTGAGCAGCACCGGATGCTCGCGAATGACCTCGTCGAGAATGTCCCAAACCTCGGGCTTCTCCTTTTCGACCAGCTTCTTGGCCTGCTTGACGGTGGTCGACAGACCCTTGGCGTCGAGCCGCGAATAGATGAACGGCTTGAACAGTTCGAGCGCCATCTTCTTCGGCAACCCGCACTGATGCAGCTTGAGCTCGGGGCCGACCACGATCACCGAACGGCCCGAATAGTCGACGCGCTTGCCAAGCAGGTTCTGCCGGAACCGGCCCTGCTTGCCTTTGAGCATGTCGGCGAGCGACTTGAGCGGCCGCTTGTTGGCGCCGGTGATGACGCGGCCGCGCCGGCCATTGTCGAACAGCGCGTCCACCGCCTCCTGCAGCATTCGCTTCTCGTTGCGAATGATGATGTCGGGAGCGCGCAGCTCGATCAGCCGCTTCAAGCGGTTGTTGCGGTTGATGACGCGGCGATAAAGGTCGTTGAGATCGGACGTGGCGAAACGGCCGCCGTCGAGCGGCACCAAGGGCCGCAAGTCGGGCGGAATCACCGGCACATGCGTGAGGATCATCCATTCCGGCTTGTTATTGGACTGGACAAACGCCTCGATCAGCTTGAGCCGCTTGGCGAGCTTTTTCGGCTTCAACTCTGAGGTCGATTCCGCGATCTCCTTGCGCAGATCCGCAGCCATCTTCTCCAGATCGAGGGCTTTAAGCATTTCGCGGATCGCTTCCGCGCCGATCATCGCCGTGAAGCTGTCGGCGCCGAATTGATCCTGCGCCTTGAGGTATTCCTCCTCGGACAGGAGCTGGCGGTCCTTCAGCGGGGTGAGGCCGGGCTCGAGCACGACATAGTACTCGAAATAAAGGATGCGCTCGAGATCCTTGAGCGTCATGTCGAGCAGAAGGCCGATCCGGCTCGGCAGTGACTTCAAGAACCAGATGTGTGCGACCGGCGCGGCGAGCTCGATGTGGCCCATGCGCTCACGACGCACCCGCGACAGCGTCACCTCGACCGAGCACTTCTCGCAGATGATGCCCTTGTACTTCATCCGCTTGTACTTGCCGCACAAGCATTCGTAATCCTTGATCGGCCCGAAGATGCGCGCGCAGAACAAACCGTCGCGCTCGGGCTTGAAGGTGCGATAGTTGATCGTCTCGGGCTTTTTGATTTCGCCGTAAGACCAGGACTGAATCTTCTCCGGGCTCGCGATCGAAATCCGAATCTGGTCGAAGACCTGAGCCGGCACTTGCGGGCTGAAAAAATTCATAATCTCTTGGTTCATCGTATTCTCCGTTTGGAGTTTCAGAGGCCGGATGCCGAATGCTCTCACTTGCCGCTCATTCCCGCGAAGGCGGGAATCCAGAACTTGACCGTAAGCTGGGTCCCCGCTTTCGCGGGGACGAGCGCATATGATGACCTCTGCTCCGTCCTCCGTCGTCTGTCCTCTGTCGTCCGTTACTCCGCCGCCTCGGCAACCTCGCCGCCGCCGCGCTGCTGCTTGGAATTGTGCAAGTCGACATTGAGGCCGAGCGAGCGCATCTCCTTCACCAGCACGTTGAACGATTCCGGAATGCCGGATTCGAACGCGTCATCGCCACGCACGATCAACTCGTAGACCTTGGTGCGACCGGCGACGTCGTCGGACTTCACCGTCAGCATTTCCTGCAGCGTATAGGCCGCGCCGTAGGCTTCGAGCGCCCACACTTCCATTTCGCCGAAGCGCTGGCCGCCGAACTGCGCCTTGCCGCCCAGCGGCTGCTGGGTAACGAGGCTGTAAGGCCCGATCGAGCGCGCGTGGATCTTGTCGTCGACGAGGTGGTGCAGCTTCATCATATAGATGTAGCCGACCGTGACCTTGCGATCGAAAGTATCCCCGGTGCGCCCGTCA
Source organism: uncultured Alphaproteobacteria bacterium (assembly GCA_963816295.1). GTDB lineage: Bacteria > Pseudomonadota > Alphaproteobacteria > Rhizobiales > Xanthobacteraceae > BOG-931. The sequence continues at coordinate 111,445 of CAWFJS010000015.1, forward strand.
AACAGCGTCACCTGACCCGAATGATCGAGCCCGGCAAGATCGAGCATGTGCTCGATATCGGCTTCCTTGGCGCCGTCGAACACCGGCGTCGCGATCGCCACGCCGTGGCGAAGATTGCTGCCGAGTTCCATCAACCCTTTCTCGTCGAGCGACTTGATGGTCTCGTCGTCGCCATAGACCTTCTTGAGCAACTCCTTGAGCGGCTTGGAATCCTTCTTGCCGTTGTGAAGATCGACCGCGTGACCGATCTTCAATCCCAAGCCCGCGCAGGCCCAACCCAAGTGGGTTTCGAGAATCTGGCCGACATTCATGCGGCTCGGCACGCCGAGCGGATTGAGCACGATGTCGACCGGCGTACCGTCGGCGAGAAACGGCATGTCCTCGCTCGGCACGATCTTCGACACCACGCCCTTGTTGCCGTGGCGGCCGGCCATCTTGTCGCCGGGCTGGATCTTGCGCTTCACCGCGACGAAGACTTTCACCATCTTCATCACGCCGGGCGGCAGTTCGTCGCCGCGCTGCAATTTTTCGACCTTGTCGAGGAAGCGCTGTTCCAGCCGCTTCTTCGATTCGTCGTATTGCTTGCGGATGGCTTCGATCTCCGCCATCACCTTGTCGTTCGGTGAAGCGAACATCCACCACTGCGAGCGCGGATACTCTTCCAGCACCGCGCGCGTGATCTTGGTGTCCTTCTTAAAGCCTTTCGGCCCGGCAATACCCTGGCGGCCCTCGAGGAGTTCGGCGAGGCGGCCATAGACGTTGCGATCCAGGATCGCCTGCTCGTCGTCGCGGTCCTTGGCGAGCCGCTCGATCTCTTCACGCTCGATGGCGAGCGCACGCTCGTCCTTTTCAACGCCGTGGCGGTTGAACACGCGCACTTCGACGACCGTGCCCTGCACGCCCGGCGGCACGCGAAGCGAAGTGTCGCGCACGTCGGAGGCTTTTTCGCCGAAGATCGCGCGCAGGAGTTTCTCCTCCGGCGTCATCGGGCTTTCGCCCTTGGGCGTGATCTTGCCGACCAGGATGTCGCCGGCGCGCACCTCGGCGCCGATATAGACGATGCCGGCTTCGTCGAGGTTCTTGAGCGTTTCTTCCGAGACGTTCGGAATATCGCGGGTGATTTCTTCCGGCCCGAGCTTGGTGTCGCGCGCCATCACCTCGAATTCCTCGATGTGGATCGAAGTGAAGACGTCGTCTTTGACGATGCGCTCGGAGAGAAGGATCGAATCCTCGAAGTTATAGCCGTTCCACGGCATGAACGCGACCAGCGCGTTGCGGCCGAGCGCCAGCTCGCCGAGATCGGTCGACGGACCGTCGGCGATAATGTCGCCGCGCCTGACCTGATCGCCCACTTTCACCAGCGGCCGCTGGTTGATGCAGGTGTTCTGATTCGAGCGCTGGAATTTCTGCAGCCGGTAGATGTCGACGCCGGGCTTGGTCGGATCCTGTTCGTCGGTTGCGCGAATGACGATACGGGTGGCGTCAACCTGATCGACCACGCCGGTGCGGCGGGCGGCGATCGCCGCGCCGGAATCGCGCGCCACGATGCCTTCCATGCCGGTGCCGACGAACGGCGCCTCGGCGCGAACGAGCGGCACCGCTTGGCGCTGCATGTTGGAGCCCATCAGCGCGCGGTTGGCATCGTCGTTTTCCAGGAACGGGATGAGCGCCGCGGCAACCGAAACCAGCTGCTTCGGCGACACGTCCATGAAATCGACCTTGTCCGGCGGAATGAGCTGCACGTTGCCGGCATGCCGCACCACCACGAGATCGTCGGTGAAGCGGCCGCGCGCGTCGATCGCGGAGTTGGCCTGCGCCACGGTGTAGCGCCCCTCCTCCATCGCCGACAGGTACACGACCTCGTCGGTGACGCGGCCGTCCTTGACCTTGCGATACGGCGTTTCGACGAAGCCGTATTTGTTGACCCGCGCATAGGTCGCGAGCGAATTGATCAGGCCGATATTCGGCCCTTCCGGCGTCTCGATCGGGCAGATGCGGCCGTAATGGGTCGGATGCACGTCGCGCACTTCGAAGCCGGCGCGCTCGCGCGTCAATCCTCCCGGCCCCAGCGCCGAAAGCCGGCGCTTGTGGGTGATCTCCGACAGCGGATTGGTCTGATCCATGAACTGCGACAGCTGCGAGGAGCCAAAGAACTCACGCACCGCGGCGGCCGCGGGCTTGGCGTTGATCAGGTCCTGCGGCATCACCGTGTCGATATCGACCGACGACATGCGCTCCTTGATGGCGCGCTCCATCCGCAATAGTCCGATGCGGTACTGATTCTCCATCAGTTCGCCGACCGAGCGGACGCGGCGGTTGCCGAGATGATCGATGTCGTCGATGTCGCCCTTGCCGTCGCGCAGATCCACCAGCGTGCGGATCACCGCGAGGATGTCCTCCTTGCGCAGGACACGCACGGTGTCTTCGGCGGTGAGATCGAGCCGCATATTCATCTTGACGCGGCCGACCGCGGAGAGGTCATAACGCTCGGAATCGAAGAACAGCGACTGGAACATCGCCTGCGCCGTGTCGATCGTCGGCGGCTCGCCCGGACGCATCACGCGATAAACGTCGAACAGCGCGTCCTCGCGCGTCATGTTCTTGTCGATCGCCAGCGTGTTGCGGATGTAGGCGCCGACATTGACGTGGTCGATATTGAGAAGCGGCAGCTCCTTGTAGCCGAGCTCGATCAGCGCCTTCAGTGATTTCTCGGTGATTTCCTCGCCGGCCTCGGCGTAAATCTCGCCGGTCTTCGGATTGACGAGATCCTCGGCGATGTAGTGGCCGATCAGCTCTTCGTCGGAGAGACGGAGCGCTTTTAATCCCTTTTCGGCGAGTTGGCGGGCCTGGCGGACCGTCAGCTTCTTGCCGGCTTCCAGCACCACTTTGCCGGTATCGGCGTCGACGAGATCGTTGATCGCCTTGTAGCCGCGCAAGCGGTTGGCATCGAACGGCACGCGCCAGCCGTCTTTGGCGCGCTTATAGATCACCTGCTTGTAGAAGGTGTTCAGAATCTCCTCGCCGGTCATGCCGAGCGCATAAAGCAGCGAGGTGACGGGAATCTTTCGCCGCCGGTCGACGCGGGCATGGACGATGTCCTTGGCGTCGAACTCGATGTCGAGCCAGGAGCCGCGATACGGAATGATGCGCGCGGCGAACAGAAGCTTGCCCGACGAATGGGTCTTGCCCTTGTCGTGGTCGAAGAACACGCCGGGCGAGCGATGCATCTGTGAAACGATGACGCGCTCGGTGCCGTTGACGACAAAGGTGCCGTTATTGGTCATGAGCGGAATGTCGCCCATGTAGACATCCTGCTCCTTGATGTCCTTGACCGACTTGGCGCCGGTTTCCTCATCGGTATCGAACACGATGAGGCGCAGCGTGACCTTGAGCGGCGCAGCGTAGGTCATGCCGCGCTGCCGGCACTCGTCGACATCGTATTTCGGCGCCTCGAATTCATATTTGACGAATTCGAGCATCGATGTGTTGGAGAAGTCGGAAATCGGGAACACCGACTTGAAGACGGCCTGCAGGCCTTCGTTGGGCCGGCCGCCTTGCGGCTCCTGCACCAGCAGGAATTGATCGTAGGATGCCTTTTGAACCTCAATGAGGTTCGGCATCTCCGCGACTTCCTCGATTTTTCCGAAAAACTTTCTTACGCGCTTCCGACCAGTGAACGTCTGCGCCATCATGTCCTCTCGCTCAATCGAACCATCGGGCCCGCGACCTGTGGCTGCACCGCCGCAAGTTCGAACCATCGCCCCGGCCTGACGCGCCAGATGCCTTACATCCGCGCGCCCCGTTCCGAGGCAGCGAGGCGATCAAGACGACTCTCCAGAGGGCCGCAATCCATCGCGACCGTCGGGACAGGCGTCACTCGCCTTGTTGCTCCACCCTACTGTGGGCGATTCGGTGGAAACGCGAATCGCCGCAATGCTTTGCCGCACTCTCCGGCCAGCGGGTCGCCGGCCGTCGCACTATGCGCTTATGGATTCCCCCGGCACTGCTCCGCTCGCCCGGGGGCCTCCCTTAAGTAAGCACCGCTTACTTAAGCTCAACCTTGGCGCCCACTTTTTCGAGCTGCGCCTTGATCTTGGCGGCGTCATCCTTATTGACGCCTTCCTTGACGTTCTTCGGCGCGCCCTCGACCAGGTCTTTGGCCTCTTTGAGACCAAGCCCGGTAATGGCACGGACCTCCTTGATGACCTCGATCTTTTTCTCGCCGGCAGTGGCCAGAACGACCGTAAATTCGGTCTTTTCTTCCGCAGGCGCCGCCCCCGGCGCTGCCGCTGGTCCGGCGGCGACCGCCACGGCCGCGGCGGCCGAAACGCCCCACTTCTCCTCGAGAAGCTTGGCGAGTTCCGCAGCCTCGAGCACGGTGAGGCCGGAAAGATCGTTCACGATTTTCTGCAGATCAGCCATGAGTTTTTCCTTCGGTTCTAACCTTGGCCGCGTCAGGCGGCCGCGTTTTCCGTCTTGCTGGCATAAGCCTGGACCACACGGGCGAGCTTCGCTGCCGGCGCGTTGACCACTTGGGCGATTTTGGTCGCCGGGGCTGTAATGAGCCCGACGATCTTCGCCCGCAGCTCATCGAGCGACGGCAGAGCGGCAAGCGCCCTGACGCCGTTCGGATCGAGCGCGGTGGCGCCCATCGCTCCGCCGAGAATGACGAAGCGCTCGTTGGTCCTGGCGAATTCGACCGCCACTTTCGGGGCCGCGACCGGATCGCCGGAAAAGGCGATCAGAGCCGGACCCTTCAGGAGCGGCGCGATTGACGCCACGTCGGAACCTTCGAGAGCAATCTTCGCGAGCCGGTTCTTGGCCACCTTCACGCTCGCACCCGCCTGCTTCATTTGCCGGCGCAGTGTCTGCATTTGGGCAACCGTCAGGCCCGTATAATGCGCAACGACAACGACCTTGGTGGCTTTGAAAACCTCGCCAAGGGCTGCAACAAGCTCACTTTTTGCTGCGCGATCCAAAAGCTCTCTCCGGTTGGCGGTCCGCCTTGCGGCTCGCCGGGTTTGCCGACCAGCCATCCCGCTCATCCCCGCCAGCAGCGGGGTTTTGGGCAGGACGACATTCACCCTGCCCCTCGGACGTGCCTTCGCGCGCCCGAGCCGTCGAGGTCAGAACCGAAGCTGTCCCAGCTCGCGAAAGCCGCGACCCCTCGTCTCTTCACCCGTCTATGCAGGCCTTTGCGATTAAGCCGTGACCGGCGCCTGCAGTCTTGGACAGGAGCGCTTCCGACACGCCATTAAGCTCTTCGACTTCTTAGAGAATCCGAACCGGAAAACTAAGAAGCGGTCTCGCTTTGATGGTGTTTCGAGAAGCGCGTAAAGGCGCGCCGACAAATTGGGCCGGCACGCCCATAGCGCTTATGTAACGCACTAAGCCGCTAATGCCAAGCCTTTTGATGTACCAAACCTTTTAATGCTGCGGCTGGGCGCTCGCGAATAGGCTGGTGGGCTCGACCTTCACGCCGGGTCCCATGGTCGAAGAAATCGCGATCCGGTTGATGAAGTGACCCTTGGCGCCGGCCGGCCGCGACTTCTGCACCGCATCGGCAAAGGCGCGAATGTTCTCGATCAGCTTTTCGGCGCTGAACGAGGCCTTGCCGATACCGGCCTGGATAATGCCGGCCTTTTCGGCGCGGAATTCCACTGAGCCGCCTTTAGCGCCACGCACGGCATTGGCGATATCCATGGTCACGGTGCCGACCTTTGGATTCGGCATCAGCCCGCGCGGCCCCAGCACTTTGCCGAGCCGGCCGACCAGTGGCATCAGGTCGGGCGTAGCCACGACGCGGTCGAAGTCGATAGTGCCGCCCTGGACTTTCTCCACCAGGTCTTCGGCGCCGACGATATCGGCGCCGGCGGCCTTGGCCTCATCGGCCTTGCCGCCGCGAGCGAACACCGCGACCCGCACCGAACGTCCGGACCCATTCGGCAGGTTGACGACGCCGCGGACCATCTGATCGGCGTGACGTGGATCGATGCCGAGATTCATCGCCACTTCGATAGTCTCGTCGAACTTGGCCTTGGCGCGCTCCTTGACCATCTTCACCGCTTCGGAAAGCGGATAAAGCTTTTCGCGGTCGACGCCCTCGCGCGCTTCTCTCGTGCGTTTGCCCAGCCTGCTCATGGCTTCACCTCATAGCCCATCGAGCGCGCCGATCCTTCGATCATGCGCATCGCCGCCTCGATCGTGTCGCAGTTGAGATCCTTCATCTTCTGCTGCGCGATCTCGCGGACCTGTGCCTTGGTCACCGAGCCGGCAATGTCGCGGCCCGGCATCTTGGAGCCGCTTTCGAGCTTCGCCGCCTTTTTCAGAAAGTGCGAGACCGGCGGCGTGCGCAGCTCAAAGGTAAAGGAACGATCGGCATAGACGGTGATGGTGACGGGGATCGGCGTCCCCTTCTCCAACTTTTGCGTCTGCGCGTTGAACGCTTTGCAGAATTCCATGATGTTCAGGCCGCGCTGGCCAAGCGCCGGACCGATCGGCGGCGACGGATTGGCCGCTCCCGCCGGAACCTGCAACTTCACATAGCCCGTGATTTTCTTCGCCATTCTTCGTTACTCCTTAGTGGTGCGGTTGTTGGCGGCTGGCAACCGCCTCACCTCCCACGCCTTGCGATCACTAAAGCTTCTCCACCTGCCCGAACTCGAGCTCGACCGGCGTGGCGCGGCCGAAGATCGAGACCGCGACCTTCACGCGCGAACGCCCTTCGTCAACCTCCTCCACCGTGCCATTGAAGGAGGCAAAGGGCCCGTCCGATACCCGCACCTGTTCGCCCACTTCGAACGTGACCGACGGCTTCGGTCGCTCGATGCCTTCCTGCACCTGCTGCAACAGCCGTTGCGCTTCAGCCTCGGACAGCGGCATCGGCTTGTTATCGGAACCGAGAAAGCCTGTCACCTTCGGCGTGTTCTTGATCAGGTGATAGGCCTCGTCGGTCATTTCCATTTTGACGAGCACGTAGCCGGGAAAGAACTTGCGCTCGGCGTCGACTTTGCGGCCGCGCCGCACCTCGACGACCTTTTCCTTCGGCACCATGATGTCCTCGAACAGGCTGGACAGCCCGCGCTGCTTTGCCTGTTCGCGGATCGATTCCGCCACCTTGTTCTCGAAATTCGAGTAAGCGTGGACCGCGTACCACCGCGTTGTCATGTGATGAATTCCAGATCGTTAAATTTGCTCATCAATGCAATTCACACACCTAGGATGAAGCTCACCGCAATCCGCATCACCTGATCGGCAAGCAAAAAGAAGATCGAAGCGACAGCGACCATCACGAACACCATGATCGTGGTGACAGTCGTCTCCTTGCGCGTCGGCCACGTGACCTTCTGCGCTTCCGCGCGCACTTCCTGCATGAACTTGAACGGGCTGACTTTCGCCATCACGCTATCCAACGGCTTCCCCGCCCAATTTTAAGGACGAGACCGGCCGCCGGTTCCTTTTGGGGATTAGGTTCGTCGCGGAAGTCCGTCACCGGGCCGCTGACGATGAGTGTTACCTACTGCCGGTCCGCCGGATCGTCAAGCGAGACAGGAGTCCAGTTGGAGGATCAAGCCCTTGGCGGCAGTCATTCGGCCTGAATATTGGCCTCGCGAATGACGCGGCCATACTCCTCCTGCTGCTTGCGCAGGTGCTCGGCAAGTTCGGCGGCGGGTCTGCCGACCGGTTCGAAGTCCCTGCAGGGCCCATTTTGGCTTGAGCTCCGGGGCGAGCATCGCGGTTCTGCACCACTGCCCCAGTTGATCGATGACACTGGCGGGCGTGCCGGCCGGCGCGAACAGGCCATACCAGACGCTGACCTCGTAACCGGGATAGCCGGACTCGGCGATGGTCGGCACTTCGGGCACCCATTCGAGCCGCATCGGCGAGCCGACGGCGAGAGCACGCAAGTTTCCAGCCTTTATGTGCTCGGCCACTTCCGCATAGTTGGCCATGACCGCATTGACGTGTCCGCCGAGCAATTCGTTGACGGCGGGGCCGTTGCCGTTGAACGGCACGTAAATCATTTTGATGTTCGCGCGCAGCTTGAACAGTTCGAAGGCGATGTGCTGCGTCGTTGCCGGGCCGACGCTTGCGTTTGTCAGCTCTCCGGGTTTCGCGCGCGCGGTTTCAACCAGATCGGCGAGCGTATGGAACGGCGAGGCGGCATTGACGGCGATGACTTGCGGCGAGGTCGCAAGCCACACGATCGGCGCGAAGCTCGTGAGCGGGTCGTAGTTCAGCTTCTTGAAAAACGGATGGATGATGAACGAATTGGCGGCGATCAACACCGTGCCGCCGTCCGGCGCCGCGCGCGAAACAAATTCGGTGCCGACGATCGAGGCGGCACCCGGGCGGTTTTCGACCACCGTCGCCACGCCGGCATTGCGTCCGATCTGCTCCGTCAACACGCGAATGAGAAGGTCGGCGCCGCCGCCGGGAGGAAACGGAACAATGAATCGGACGGTTTTCGGCGCCTGCGAGAAAGCCTGGCGGTCGGCAACCGACAGCAGCAATGTCAGCCCGGCGGCGGCCGCGGTCAGTTGGATCAATCGGCGGCGCGAGACTTGGTGCGAGACTTGGTCCGAGTCTTTGCGCGAGAGGTGACTTGGGATTTGGCTTTGGCTTTGGCTTTGGCTTTGGATTTGACTTTGGATTTGGCTTTGGACTTGGCCCTGGCAGGAGTGGAGGGACTGGCACAACCAAGGCGGATCAGCGAGGTAGAGAAAGTGCGACAATAACTTCGCCTTCAAGAAATCAAATAAATAGGGAAACCGTTGTCGCACTTTGCGGGCCACGACCTGACTTGCTCTTGAGCGACCACAACCGAGCCAGGGTTCGAATCCCTTCGCCCGCTCCAGTCGAGAACAACAAAACGCGGTGGGGGAACATGGGGGAATGCGGGTTGCGTTCACTTTGCACTATTATTGCAGTCACGGCACTTCTGGCGGCTTACCTAATTTTAGAGGGTATGCGGCCAGCGCCAAGCATGACTGCGAACCAGCGCGAATACCGGCAAGAAGTAGTACACGCAGAAAAATCCGACCGACTTGAAACGATCAAAGAAATACTAAGCGAAAAGCTAGTCCGATTAGAGAAATACTACCGACCGGCTGACGATTCCTCCAAGCACCGCTCATATCTCGCCTATTATACTTATTCCGAAGTTCCGCCCGATAAGAGGCCAGCGGATATCGCTCTGGACTCTCTAAAGGATATTCCAGTCGGGACACCTCTCGAGGAGATCAAGCGAGCATCAAACGCCTTCGGATTAGACTTTAGTTTTATGAAGGCCGTGGCAAAGATCGAATCTGACTTCGACCCTAAGCAGCGCACCGGATCGTATATTGGTCTTTTCCAGCTCAGCAATTACGAGTTTGCGAAGTATGGGGCTGGAAACATTTTTGATGCTCGGGACAACGCTATTGCCGCTGCCAACAAGTTCGCTACTGCGGCCATATTGTTTGAACTAAACACCCATAAAAAAGCAACCATCAGCGACCTTTACCTAATACATCAACAAGGCATGCACGGTGCGGAAGAACATGTGACGCACCCGGATTGGATAGCTTGGAAATCCATGTGCGCTACCGACGAGGGCAGAGAGAAGGGTGAAGAGTGGTGCAAGCGAGCAATCTGGGGAAACACACTTCCCGAAATTAAGCGCGTATGGAAAACGGTCGATAATCTAACTTCCGGTGCATTTATGAAGATGTGGCAAGATCGGGTTTATCGTCTCTATTCCCGCTATTCCGAGGCGGAGACGAATTGATTACGGCCTCAGCATTTGTGGTTTGGTGCTGATCACCAATGGCTCCTTTGCCTTCGAAGATCGCGCGCACTTGTCGCTCGCCCCACAACGCCTCAAAAAGCCGCTTGAGTTGGTGCGGCTGTGGCAATCCGACGAACGCCGTCAAAACAAAGCGACGCCACTGTCTCAGTTTGTAGCCGCGACGCTGCGCTGGCTGAAGCAACACGCATCCGAAAGCGATTGCGTGTTCAGCTATGCCGATCCGGCGCAGACCAATCCGGCTGGCCAGCCACATAATGGCGGCATCTATCGCGCGGCCAATTTCGTTTACGCCGGTCAAGCACGAGCGACTGATTGCTGGCGCACGCCCGCTGGCAAGGTGGTGTCGGCGGCCAAGGCTTACCGCCGGTTCAAGACGTTTCCGCCCGTGCGCGTCGTCGCCGGATTGCCGGGCTGTACCAAGTGATCGACGGCGTGCATCGTGCCGCTGCGGCGAATCCGCAGGCTTATTTTAATTGCGGCCACAGGGAACAGGTATGAAGTGGCTTTGCTATTTCACAGCGATCTAGTACCCCCGCCGATATTCCCGTCGCTCATGACGGCGGTGTCGCCGATTGACTCCTGCAACACTAACTGCAGTGCCCGGATGACCAACGCGGGCTTGCGCTTGGTCAATAGCCAGAATGTTTGATATTGCCGACCATGGTATTGCCGAGTACTTCACTGAAACCGGAGTGGCCGCAAACATCACAGCGCCGATAAAGGTTGTGCCAATCAAGAGTATTTTCCGCATAGTCGCGCTCTCCTCCACTTGGCATTGCTTATGTAAGTAACGCGGACACTTTACGTCCGTACATTTAACGAGGATGGCGGGTGTTTAGTTCCGCGAGACCGCGCAATAAACCAACGGTCACCAAACTATCTCGCGCGCGAATGCGAAAGCCGCTTTATTCAGCGGACGTTCATGTGCGCGAGCCCCTAATAGGTGTCCCCGGCGGAGGATCAAAATCTCCGGAGATTAGACATGAGTGAAAAAATGATCTCGCGTCGAGGCGTCTTTTCCCTTCTCGGATTAGCCGCCGCGTTTGCCCTGCCGACCACCGCGCTAATGACGTCAGACGCTGAGGCTCAGGCACAGCCAACCGCTCCAGCACCCACCGCTCCAGCACCCACCGTTCCAGCAACGTCCGGTATGGAACGGCGTCAAGAGCGGCGCGCAAGTCGCACGGAGCGTCGTCAGGCGCGGCGCACCGCTCGCACGGAGCGTCGTCAGGCGCGGCGCACCAATCGCATGGAGCGTCGTGAGGCTCGGCGAAAAGGTGATAACCTTTACATGAAGGGCGAAACCACAAAACAAAAGTAGTTCGAGCCATACATCAGCAACGAATGGCCCACCGGGCGCAGAAACTCGGTGGGCCTGTTGTTTTTTAGCGAAGCAAAAGCTCTGGCAGCCTCGCAATGTTCGCCGCAATCCGCCGCGCGTCGTCGCGCTAGGGGGTCCGCGGCTTGGCCGGATGTACGCCGGGCGCGGTCCTGTCTTAAAATGCCACATGGCCCATCTGACCGTTTGGAAACAGTTCATGACTGCGGTTGATGACCATTGGATCAAGGGGTCCTGGGCGATTCAAGACGGGGTGGTAAAAGTAAGAACCCCGCATGGCGAGAAAGCCATGCAAATCGAAGGACGTGATCCGCTTTGGTTGGCGGCGCGGCTGGCGTGTGAATTGGCTGCGGAGAAAGAAGGCACAAAAGAAAACGGCCCGCCATAAGGGCAAAGCCGCCCGATGTTCAAGGAACCAAACGAATCGTGCTATTTTAATTTAATGGCTGGCGGTGGATGTGAGGTCTCAATGGCAGACTTGCATCAGACGCGCCCGGACCCCAATGCAGGAATTGACGCGGTGGGGTGGTTATTTTTGGCCTTTGCCGCCGCCATCATAGCCGTCGCCGCGATGATTGCTTATGAGGCAAACGATACGGGGCTAGCGAATGCCACTGCGTCGCACATAGTGGCACGTTAGGAGCCGCAGCAGCTCCGGCAGCTTAGCAATGTTGGCGGCGATGCGCCGGGCCTCGTCGCGGGTGAGCAGCTTGGCCGCCGATCGCCGGCCGGGCTTATCCTCGAAATAGACGTAGGCGAGCGCCTGGCCGTTGTGATCGCGGACGAGAAAACGGGGATTGTTCTTCGCCGTTATCCACAGGCCTTCGCGCGCTTTTCCGAGAAAGTGAATTTTCGTGATCGGCATCACATCCGCCGAACGCGGACAAAAACACAAATCACAGTCTGTTAGAAAAAACGGCCAGTACGGCTTGTGCTCCGACACATCCAGACCGTGCCAAGTCATGTCAGTATTAGACGATTTCGTGCTCATGCGGCTCTACCGAGAACGCGCCTCGGAATTTGAGTTGCTGGCTGAAACAGAGGGCTCGCCCGATGTGCGGCGTCGTTACCGCATTGTCGCAAGTCATTATCGGGAGCTCGTCGAGCGCGTGGAGAAAGCAGATAAAGCTAGGATGGCCGAACACATTGAGCGAGCTAGGCTTCAGCGTCAACAGATAGCGTCAAAAGCAAGCTTGCCAGCGCCTTCAATCGCCAGCCCTGCGTACTAGCTCCGGCAGCTTGGCGATGTTCACCGCGATCCGTCGTGCCTCGTCGCGGGTGAGCAACTTGGCCGCGGACGCAACCGCGAGTCCGCCTTTTTATGCGTGTCTGTCTTCTTCAACGATTTGCCTTCAAACTTAAAATATAAGTCACGAGGTCGTCGAGCACGCCTCTGTTCATTCTAAAATTTGGCATCCTACGATGGGGCGTTGTTTGCAGCGCCTTAGATATTCCCCCAGCCGTGATGCCAGAATTTGCGATGTCTTCGAAGCGCGGAGCGGCTTTATCGCGCGAGGGAGGCGAATTCTTCTCAACGGCGTGACATCCGGCGCACACCGCCTTCGCCACAGAAAGCCCTCCCACTTCTCGTTGCTGTGCTTGCGGCGTTTGGCTAATTGCCAGCAACGCCATAAGAGCTATCGACCAGACCATCGCGCGTTTCATCTCCCACCTCCCCCAAGTCGTGTCGGATATCGACGAGCACGCGTATTGGTCCCGCACGACAAAGCAGGCGTCCAATTCCTCGGCAGTCCAAGGTGGCGGGAAGCGGCGGGCGGTCATTGTTCAAAACTTTCGCGTGAGACATGGTGGAGACCTCCCATATAAACTCGGATGGGGTGGCCCGAGCCAAACAGATTGTAGCAAATCAGCCGCGCCTGCGCCTTCGAGGGGCCAATTCCTCGACAGTCCAAGGCGGCGGGAAGCGGCGCACTTCCGATTTCGACTTTGCCGACTTATTCGGCGACGTACACCTTGCGGAGCCCGAGGGTACTCACGGGTCTTTTGCCATTCAAAATCATATTGATCAAAACGCGATCAAGGCCGTGGTGCTTCGCAAAAGCGGATTGACCACCTTCACGCTCGACTGCGGCCCTCAGCATGCGAACAACGTCGTCTTCGTCAAACACAAGCGCGCGGCGGCCCAAATTGCCGGCAAACAGCACACTTGACTTATCGCGCTTTGCCATGGCGCGTCCCCACTGCAAGGTTCTCGCAATTTAGGAACGGAGGCAAGGCCGATGAAGCTGACCATTTTGTTTGTTGTTGTCGTCGGCGCAATTCTGTTTTGGTGGTTGAGAAGCGTTAAGCCCAAGCGCAGGATTTGATCGCTACGGCACGTCGCTCAATTCACTTTCGCGCACGACACGCTCATAGGGCTCATTGACGCTTTTCACGCGATACTCGAACTCGCCGTTACGCTCCGGCAATTTTTTAGTGACGATGTATGCGCCTCCTAGAATGTGCCGGTTAAGTGGATCAAGAAACATGATCGGCGAGATCTGGAAGGGCCGACCAGGGCTAGCGTGTAACTGTCGTTCGCCCGGCTTCGCTCGATGCTCTCTTAGGGATGGTCATTGCCGGGGGACTTGCCCATGCGTTTGGCGGGCGGCAGCAGCAGAACTTATCGTTGCTGGCGCATCAGATCGTGCATGGTGGCCGCACCCTTGCTGGTGAGCAAAATCTGGCCCTCTCGCGGGCCATCGGCCATCCAGCCTTCATTTCCAGCATATGCAAGCGCGCTGACTAGTTCCTGGCCTTCCAAACCGATTTCCCAAGCCTTCTTTTTGATCCACGTCTTCGCCATCGGGGCGGAATATTTGCCGGCAGCCATTAAGGCTTCCAGGAGCCGTATAGCGTTCTCGCGATCCATAGCCCAGCAACGCTTTGGCGCAACTCAGTCGCTGCGGTCGCAGGTCCCGCAGTACGATTACTGCATGGGGGCACAGCCCCTAATCTATCGATGCGATTTGTATCGGCTCAGTTTTGTGCTCAGACAGGGCGCCGCCGAGCGTCATGCTGCCAATTAGAGTTAGATAGAGTCGGAGAAGCTGGCGCGACAAACAAGACCACGCTCGTCTGCGAGAAAGCGCCGGAAGGCAAAATCCGTGTGACGTCAGGGGACGCCGGATCGCGGTGTAACGCACCCGAGCGCCGTTCGCGATCTTCGTCGGCGGCCTGAAGTGACGGGGTGAACGGGCTGGGAACAATTATGCGAGTGGAAAACCTCGAAAAAGTTATCGAGAAGCTCGCCACGACCGAGCGGTCTACGATCGTGGTCGAGCGCGCGCCCGAAGGAAAAATCCGCGTTACATCAGGGTCTTGGGACGGCGAGAAGGTCAGTCTCAAGGACCAAGTCATCGAAATTCGCAATGTCGAGGGGCGCCTGCACGTCGCTCGCAAAACCCGCCACCACGACGACTGGGACCCACCGATCGCGCCCTATGACCCCTATGGGCCGGGCGAAGAAGAAGCGTTCGAAGATGCGTAACGGCGTTACGGCTGAAACACCGTTACACGGTGTAACGGCGTTTACGGTGCGAATCGGCACCGCGAGTGCGACCTAAACCAATGGAAAGTGGATATAGGCCAAGAGCTAATTGAGTTTGTTAGAAGCGGCCATACGGTAAAGGAGGTTGAGCGGCTACCCCATCCCCCGACACCCCTGGCCGCTCGGCTCGTAATAAAGAGAGGTCGCCTCTGCGAGAGACGACCTCTTTAATATTTTGGTCCCCCGTTCCCCTTGTCCCCATCCTTTGCGGCGTGGGCGTCGCGATTGATGACCTGAAGGTTTGGCAAGCCCCAAAAATGGTCGCTGTTTTAGTTTTCTACGCGCAGCGAAACACCGGGCCGCTTGCTTGCTATGAAGAAAATGGGGAAGGTGGTCGTACATCCGACCTATCTATCTCGATGTTCTTTTTCTTCTCTTTGTTCACCCCCTTCTTCACCTTCTTAATCAGCTTCTTTGCCGTTTTCGATCCTTTTTCTTTCTTGGCCATTGCTTCCTCCTGTGCTGCTCGGTAGAGCGGCCACGCTGTGGTCCATGCGGTACTGCACCACTTCACTCCGTCACTCCGTCCGGTTCTGACCTAAAGCAGACCTACTGGGTTCGACGCTTATTCTGCTTCACGAGCTGCTTCGGGGCCTTGTTCTGCCAAGCCATCGCGACCGCGCTCTGGATCGTCGTCTCGTCAGCTGCTGCAAGCCGCACATTCGTGCTGCCGCGTTGCCCCCAGCCGCCGGATACTGGAACGAAGACGCTGGGAACTGCGTCCACCCATAATGCCTGCTGTTTTCGCGTAAGTTTGACCATGGCCCAAGCCCCATCGGGCCATCCAATGGTAGCGAAGACCGTCCCATCCACGCGGAAATCCGGGTGCCCCATGTGAGAAGCCTCCACGGAACCTGGCATGGACATGGCGATGCGGCGAAAATCGTAGGCGTTCATGGAGCGACTGTCACAAAGTTCAGGCGACACTGATGTTGGTGAATCTATTGCCGCGACATAGGCACCAATCTAGAGCGGTCAATGCAAGTTCAAGGCAAGTTATCATGGCCATACTACCGCGCGGTGTTAGATAATCGCGTTGACCCGAGCTTAATTGTTCAAATGTGAGCAAAACCCCAGCACAACGCCACCGTCACGATCAGCATCATGGCCATAACGCCGAAATATCTGAACCTTTGTCGAACGGACGAATGCTGCCGCATTTGAGTGACCTGGAAAGTTTTTAATCGCAAGACTGCTCGGTGTCTGAGCAAAATTGCTCAATCCGAACTGGTGTAAGCAAAAATATTCGAAATACCCTCTTGCTTAGCCGCCTTAGCGACAAAAGTTGTCCACGTCGTAAACCGTTATTCCGAGGTCGCGCGCGGCACGTTGCCCGATACGGGGGTGGCTACCGCCATGGACTCTACAATGGACCGATCTATCACAGCTGCCCTGGCTACGGCGCCGGCTACAGCTACGGTTACGGTGGATGCCCGGGTTACGGTGGTGTTGTCGGCGGGTTGATTGGCGGCGTTCTGGGTGGTTACCGTCCGTTCTGAGGGCGACCGGCGTACTTGAACTACGGCGGCTGCTTTTCCCGATTGGAAGGGCGGCCGCTCGTGTCTTTGATCAACCGACGTCAAATCCGTCCAAGCAGCATAAGAACGACAACGATAATCAAGATGGTGCCGATGACACCGACACCACCATGTCCGTAGCCGTAACCGTAACCGCCGAAGCGGCCACTCCGCCAAGCAAGAAAATGATGAGAACGATAAGAAGAATAAGTCCCAGCGACATGATCTTATCTCCCTTTGCTTAGCGGCAATTGCCGCAGATTGGACGGGTCATCGGAGCCGCCGAGGCACAACGAAATCGTATCCCCAAGTGGTCCGTTTGGGTTGGGCGCTAACATTTTTCAGCGGCCGGAAGCCAATCGCAAGAACTCTCGAACGCTAACGTACCGGCTTTGGCGGCGCGATAGCGCCAGCCTCATCAAGTAAGCAACCCAGCAAGTAATCAGTAGGACCGGCACGCCGAATGCGGTTTCCTGCATATCGGTATGTTATTCCTCTTTTTGATGCCCCGCTTTGCCGCTGTGGGCCTCGCCCGTCAGCGCGGGTGGCGAGTTCTGTGCCGCCTGCTTTGCCCTATCGCTCTCTCGGCCGCTTCCTTGGTGATGTTCAGCGGCGCCGCTTTCTTGCGCTCCGTCAGCTTCTCGAGAAAATCGTAATAGGCCCGCAGATAATCCTCAGGACCTGATGCGCCCGGCTTGTTGCACATGCCTGCCGCAAAAATTGCGGCGACGATCTTGTTGGCGTCGGTCATTTGCACCCGTCTCCTTGTCGCAGCTATGTCGCACGGAATTGCCGTGCATCATTGTAAACCGTCGGCCGCTGCAACAGCTCCGGCAGCTTGGCGATATTCGCTGCAAA
The DNA here is from genome assembly GCA_963816295.1 of uncultured Alphaproteobacteria bacterium. Lineage (GTDB taxonomy): Bacteria > Pseudomonadota > Alphaproteobacteria > Rhizobiales > Xanthobacteraceae > BOG-931. The sequence continues at coordinate 128,499 of CAWFJS010000015.1, forward strand.
CCGCCGCATCCCCGCTTTAATATCTTGCGTCGGTCGCCCGTGAGCAGATAAGCTTACTCACTACCTGACTGATGCGGTGCCGATTCTTCATACACGCGCTCCAGTCAGTACCCCTTCGCTTAGCCCCGGCAACTGTCGGGGCTTTTTATTTGCGTAACAGCTCCGGTAACTTAGCGATGTTTGCCGCGATCCGCCGCGCCTCGTCTTTACTGAGCAGCTTGGCCGCTGAGCGGCGACCGGGTTCATTTTCATAATAGACGTAGCTCAGCGAAGCCAACATTGCTGCCGCTAGCCACGACAGCGCGCGGCCGGCTTCTCTGTTCCGGTGAATAGGACCTGGGAGTAAATTCGCTATCACCCTAGACTAGCGGCCCGTCGCCATCGCTGCCGCAATCCGGGCCGGTTCCTATTCGCGTCGGCCGGCACCACGCCCACAACAGCAACACGATGCCGACAGCGGCGAAGACGAGCGCCAGGAAGACAAGTAATGGTGTCATATCACGGCGGCCGGAAGCGGCGAGCGGGCATAACCGGAGGAGTTTAATCCCGGTCCCGTCGCGTGTAGAAAAGGAACGCGACCAGCAAGGCCAACAGACCGATCACCATTGCGACGGTCGTCCAATCAATGTGCATACCGTAATATGGAAAAAACCACCGCCCAATTTCTTTGTTGTTTTAGGTCAACAAATTGATCCTTTAAGCCATGTCCACTATCGAATGGTTGGCGGACACCACCTCGGTGGCCATTCGTTCACCGCCCCCAATCCTCTTCGGCCTCGCGCTTCACCGCTGGCGCTTTCGGATTTTTGATCTTCAGCCAATGCGGTGAACGGCCGGAGCGATAGAGCGAGCCGAGCCGCTTCGACACGATGCCCTCACAGCCAAGTTTGCAGGCGTGGGTAAAGAGAATGTCGCCGTCGCCTTCAAAAACCTCGTTCAAGACAATTCCCGCATGCGGGCGGCGCACCAGTTTTGCCAGTGTGCGCTTACGTTGCTCGATTGGCGTGCGGCGCAAATCTTCGCCGTCTAGTTCGATCAGGTCGAACGCGATCAGCACCGCATCGTCACCGTGGCGCTTGTGGCGGATTAGATCGAACACCGCCAGACCACGGTCATTGGTGACAATCGCCTCGCCGTCGATCAGGAATGAGTGGGCCGGCAGCGCCGTAATCGCCGCGACAGCAAGCGGGAACCGTGCGGTGAAATCATTGCCGTTGCGGGTGAACAGCCGCACGCCCGCTGAATCGCGTCGCGCGAGAATGCGGAAGCCGTCATGCTTGATTTCGTGAATCCAGCCGGCCCCACTTGGCGGCGCCTTGGCAGGCGACGGTAAGCACGGCTCGTTAATGCCCAGCCCGGGGCGGGTACGCTCACGCAACGACATGCGTCGTTAAGTAAGCCGAGTATCGTGGCTGGTCTAGGACCCCGGACACCGGGACTACTACTAGCACTGAGATGCCGGGGCCACCTGGACGCGGCCAGCGCTCTGAGGCTCATCGCTGGCCTGCCAACTCTGAAACGAAACAGCTTCCGGTGCGTTCGTCGTCGCTTGACAGATTTACGTGTCGAGGCTGTGCTTTTTGCGATCAAATCTTTTGCTTGCGTGGCTTCTAGGTGACAGCCGGGCGCCCGTTTGCGCTGCTAAATTCCATTCTTTCCCGCTGAAGTAAAAGGGTGACGGGACGTGTCCGCACACATGCGTGGAGTGGTGGTGGCGCTGATCGGCAGCTTGGCGGTTGCTGCATGCGCTTCTGACGGAGCTTCGCTATCTGACGGAGCTTCGCTAGAAGACGCCATAACTCCGCCGGCCGGCGCCGTCCCGCTACCACTCCCCCGTCCAGCTGCCAAATCCTCAGTCCTTCAGTCTACCGCACCTCAGGACGTTCGGCGACATCTTCCGGAATCGGTGAGTATTCAACATTTCAATCAAGACAAGGCAAAATGCACGAGGATGGCTAACACCGCTCCCGGTGCGGGATCGCCTGAAATGAAGTTCTATCTCATTTTCAGTAACTGCATGCGTTCAGCAGGATATGAGCCAGGCTCGACGGCCATACCCCGTCCCGAGTTGCCAACGCCGGACGCCAACGAGAACCGAAACCGGCTAAACACGTACGCTCACGCAACGACATAACGCCCGCAAACATGCATGGAGGCGACAGTGGCCAAAGGCACCGTGAAGTGGTTCAACGCAACTAAAGGTTACGGATTTATTCAACCTGCGGGCGGCGGCAGGGACGTATTCGTTCACATTTCAGCCGTCGAGCGCGCGGGGCTGAGCACTTTAAATGAGGGTCAGTCTGTCGAATACGAGGAAGTCGCAAATAAAGGAAAAACCTCGGCAGAGAATCTCAAAGTCGCAGGTCGATAGCGCTCAAGGACCCCCGGGCCGCTTCAAAACGAGCTGGCTGCGATGACGCCCGTTTGAGACCGGTTCAATTCCTGATTGCCCATGTCGCTTTAGGCAGATCAGGAACTGTGAAGATGCTGGCGCCGGTCCCCGCAAACCGATGTTCTACACCGCGAGACGTCCTCCGGCCCAAACAAATGAATTCCGCCGGGATGTGACTAAAGCCGCCCGCCGCGTGAAGGTTATCACCCGAGCGGCCCACACTGCGTGATGACGTACAGAATCCTGCGTGTTCGTTCTACCGTAATACTCTCCCATGCCCGCCCGCCACTCCCCGCCGCCTTGTGTCACCGCATTAGCAATCGCACGAACTGCACTCACAATATCCGTCAACTCGCGGCGTGCTTCTTTTTCATCATCGAGCGCATAAGTCGTTCTAATGTCAAAGTTGCGTCACGGTTACGCCACCCTCGATCGTGACTTTGGTACAGTTTTGGGGGTCGGTGACGATGCTACGTCATGGTGTCCGGCTGGCGATCAGCTCTTTGGCGCTGTGTGTCGCAAGCTCGGCCGGGGCGCAGGGAAACTTGGACCAGAGCAAGACCGCCGCCCAACTTTATGCATCCAGCTGCGCGAGCTGTCACGCATCGCTGGCAAGCGTTAGGAACACCAAATCGTTTTTCGAGCTCAAAAGCTTCCTAAGTCAGCACTACACCTCCAACCGTAAATCGGCCGCCAATCTCGCCGCCTATCTGAAAGGACAGGAGAGACTGTCGCTCGAGTCACAGCGTCGTCGCGGCGCTATGAGCGAAGTAAGGCCCCCCGAACCAATGCCGAGCGCGTCTGAGGAGGACATACCGAGGCCTCCCGCAGACATACCAGAGGTACCGCCGTCCGCGATTGCGCCTTCGTTGAGCCCCGCAGTCGATACTGCCGTTAAGCCACACCGCCGCGCCTTGTCAGCGAGGCCGCTGCCCAAACTCAGTCCGGCGGAGATTGCGCCCGCACCCGCTGCGGCGAATAAGCCGGCATCAGTCCAGATCAACGATTGAACCAACGAGGCGACGCGGCCGGCGATCGGCCGCCAAGCTACTCACCCGCGGTGAGGCGCGGCGGGTTGCGGCGAATATCGCGAAATGCGTCGGGAGGATAAATCAAGGGCTGCCCCCTTGTCGCCATTTACATCGGCTTAAGAAGAAGCCACGCGGGCAAGCGGCTGGGGGGACGATATGCATCGCTTTTTGATGCGCAATCACGCACCGGTAGTGAGCGTGAGCAAAGAATTGAAGACTTGGCTTGCAATCGGTCTCACATTACTAGCCACCGCAGCCTGGGCAGATCCGCAATCCGAGATCTCGGCGTATCGCAAAACTTACGGCCTCCCAGCAGTAACAACAGACGCAAACCTCACCGAACTCGCCCGCCAGCAAGCAAATGCGATGGCAGAGCGGCGTTCGATGGATCACAATGTGTATGCATCCTTTCACTCTCGCATAACGCCCTACGGCTCAGCATCGGCTGCCGAAAACCTCGCCATGGGGACCAAGACATTCGAGGAGACGCTCGCGACGTGGAAATCCTCATATGGTCATAATGCGAATTTGTTGAATCGCAACGTCACACGAATGGGCCTAGCTTCTGCATCACGTGATGGAACCACCTACTGGGCATTGATTCTGGCTGCGCCACCCGAACCCCCGCAGAGCAAGGTTCGTGTACTTTCTATTTTTCCACCAATCATATTGATGAGACTCGGCACGCCTTGAGGTGAATGGCGATTTGAATATGGACTACGCACTGTAGCACTGTGCGACGCACCAAAATGCAATTCGATCAATCGACACGACGCCGGTTCATCAGCCTTCTCGCCTGTGCAGGAGCAACTGCGTCGCTACTTGCAGGATGCACGCAACAGACGGTGATATCAGCGGTCGACTTCAGGGACGCCACGACGCCTAATGACGTTGTGATTGATTCAGTTTCGCAGCAAGCCAAGGTTCTCGGCGCTCCCGTGGTTGCAGTTGAGCGGGCAGTTCAGATCTCGCGCCAGCCGATCTTTCCCAAAAAGGACGTGCTTGCGGTCTTTGACATTTCACAGCCGTCGGCAAAGAAAAGATTCTATGTCCTGGATTTCAAATCAGATCAGGTCACCGCCCACTACGCGGCTCATGGAAGAGACAATGGACCCCAAGCAAAAGCCATCAAATTTAAAGGCTTCCAGACGGATTTGGATATGGTGCCATTGGGCCCGCTTAAGACAGCTCATTCCGAGGTGATGGATCCCTACAAGACGATTGTGGACCGGTACGACGGAACCGTTTATCCAAATATGATCGTTGTAGTGCTCGATGGCGTCACCTCGTACAACAATTACATTAGCCACACGCCCCCATACAAATGGATTATCCACCCGAACTGGTACACCACCGCTGCTTTTCGCGCCAAAAATAATGGTGTGCTCGGGAGGAGCACCGGTTGCATCACGCTCGATCCGGTCGAAAACAATGAGATCATCACGCGGCTTCAGGATGGAGCTCTGGTTTACGTAACGGTCGGAGATGACCCAATAGAACAATACCTGTAATTCGGACTTTGACCGCTGATCGCGCCCACCCGCCGCTTCCTCCACTTTCGACACACGCGAACAATCATGAGGATGGCGAATCAATCCCTAAAGAAATCAGAGGAGATTTGTAAATGGCAAACAAGCTTTTAGTCCGGCTTATCCTGGTATCTGCCATCTTGCCAACGCTCACACTCGCTGCCTGGCTTGCAAAGCCCTCAGCTCCGTATCTGGCAACGCGAGCAGAGGCAGCGGAGATGTCGCAAGATGAATTCGAGCGACGAGTCCACGACTATTTGCTTGCGCATCCCGAGCTCGTGGGCGAAGCCCTTTACCGCTTGCAAGAGAAACAGGACGCGGAGGATGCGGCAGCCGGCCGAGCCGTATTGAAGGCTCATGCCGCGGAAGTGTTTGATGATGCGGACAGTCCTGTCAGCGGAAATCCTGAGGGCGATGTCTCCGTGGTCGAGTTCTTCGACTACAACTGTCCCTATTGCAAGGTGATGGCGCCTGTCATGCAACAAGCCCAGGCAGCCGACCCGAAGCTGCGGATTGTCTACAAAGAGTTTCCGGTTCTTGGCCCCGGTTCTGTATTTGCCGCGAAGGCAGCTCTCGCGGCCAACAAGCAGGGCAAATACACTGTGTTCCATCACGCGCTTTACCAGGCGCGCGGCCAAGTCGACGAGGCAAAGGTGCTCGAAGTCGCTGCCGCAGTCGGCCTCGATATCGATCGACTGAAGGCAGACATGAAAGATTCTGCGATCAACGGCGATCTGGACAAGAATACGAAGCTTGGCGAGTTGCTGCACATCACCGGCACGCCGGGCTTTGTTGTTGGAGACCAGGTCGCGACCGGCGCCACCGAGCTGAAGAACTTCCAGGCGCTGATCGCCAAGGCGCGGGCCGGCCATGAGGCGGCGAAATGAGCTTACGGCGTCACGACAAGCAGACGATCCGGGGCTTGCGCGCGACTGCCTGAAGACCCCCGCGCCGCCGAAGAGTACACGTATCTCTGTCCGAGGATGAGCCCGGCCGACGATCGGCGGCCAAGCTCAGTCTTGGTCGGTGCACTGATGGCCGAGCCGCCGCTTATTCCTGACCGCTGGAATGCCCTTTTGGTCGGCGCCGTGATCTTCGGCGCCAGTGCTTTTCTTGGCGGCGCCTTGGTCGTGCATCTGCTGAAATGATGCGTGAGGAGCGCGCTGCATTGGGTGGCGGCGTAGCTAAGTTATCTGCTTTAAATCCTAATCATCCTTGGTAATCTCGCGCAACAGCGCATCCATCTGTTGTGTCGAACCGCCTTTATCTGGGTGATGTTTCTTGGCCAGTATCTTGTGGCCAGACTGCGCTTCTGCCCTAAACCGCTGCCTTTCGGCTTCGCTGTCTTTTGGTGTCCGTGTCGGTGGCCGTTGAGCGAGTATTTCATCGATGCGAGCTAGTCCGGCATTCTGCGTTGCCGTCGGCAGGTCGTTGTAGTGTGATATCCGCTGGTCTTCCAATCGCTGTGGGGGCGCCTCAGGCTCAATGAGCCGTAAAGTAATGAAAAAACTACCGCAAAGCACCGCTCCGCCGATGATACAAATTACCAGTTTCATAGCGAGCCGAATTCTTGACGATAGACACTCGAAAGGTCACGGAATTGTATTTGCCACCGGTTAACGCGGCCTGAAAGACGAGTAATTTTGCCCCTCCAAGCTACTCAGCAAGGACGAGGCGCGGCGGATCGCGGCGAATATCGCCAAGCTGCGACGGCTACTCCGTAGGTAGAGTGCTGGGTTCGTTATTCACCATCTTTTTCTACCTCCGACCGGGCGTTGCTCACCCGCGATGAGGCGCGAAGGATTGCGGTGAATATCGCAAAGCTTCCCGATTTGCTCAAAAGGCTGCGCTGAGATCCCACATTGAATTTGTCCGACGCGGGCTATACATGGCGGGCGATAGGCCAAGCTGGGTAGCGTCCTTAGGCCCCGGCAAACTCCTGGCCCCCGCCCCCAGCTTTAGATGCCTTACACGGGCAGATGGAATAGAGTGTGAGAACGCACATACGTCTGGCATCGGTGACGCGCGACGGCGAGTTCGCTTACGTCCAGTTGGGTTGCGGTCATGTTACTTGCAAGCGCGATGACGACCGCATCGTCTTGGTCGCCGGTCCCGATTGTCAGCTTGCTGCTAGTGGCGGCGTCGACATAGTCACGGTCGCGGTAAGCAGCAAGAAAGATGAGAAACACTGAGACGATCTGCGCCTTCGTTCGCGGTTAGGAACGGTCGATCTGTGTCTCAGAGGATCGCTAGCCGGGACGGCGATCAGCAGCCAAGCTGCTGAGCAAAGATGAGGCCAGGCGGATCGCGGCGAAATATCGCTGCTCATTACCGCTCAAGTCATGGCGGGCTCAACCATTGGGTAGCTTGTGGCTCCAACTGACAAGTTCAGATTGGGCCCATCAGCCCACAAGAGCGAAATAAAGTCCTCGCCGTAATCATCGCTACGGTCATCATTGTCGCGCTTCTGTGGATTTACCTAATCGTGCTCCGGCCCTGAGCGGACTCGGTCTGACGTGCTTAGCGTAACGCGGGAAAGCGCTATGCTAATCACCCGCGATGAGGCGCGGCGGATTGCGGCCAATGTGGCGAAGCTGCCGGAGCTATTACGGAAGCCTTAGTCAGAGCGCGGGGGTGCTGTCAGCCCTCTAAATTTGTTAATTCCTGCCCACTTACTTCGATACTGTTCTCTGCGATCTCTTGGGTCTTTGCCAGCAAGAGCCAAGTTTTGGCCAGAACGAGCCACGCCCATCTGTTCTGACTATCGTCGCCGCGGTTTGCCTTGCGAAGGCATTCTCTTGCTTCAATGCGACTGTCGTTGCTTTCGGACATCGCGGCAATGATGATTCCAAAAACTTACCTATTCCTTTCTGATTGTCGTTCGGCCGCCGCGACGGGCGGCAACCGTCACGCCTAGCAGGCCACGCAAAAAGCATGTTGCTGTGAACATCGCCAAGTTGCTGGGAGTTGCTGAGCCGCTGCCGTCCGTTAACCGGTCGCCAATTTTTCTAGTACATAGTTGGCCAGCTCGGCTCCGCGCACACACCGAGCGTGGCCCTTGGCAGTAGTCCCCCAGGCTACGCCAGGGGCCTTCTCTTTTTACCCGGCCATACGTTCGAAATTTCGCATAAATTTTGCAATTCAAAAATTGCATAAATTTGTCGAGAGCTGTCCGCTTCCCGCGAGCGAAGCTCGTTTTGGGGTGCCCCCTCGCCAAACCGACGACGCGAAAAATTCCGCACGCTCGCTGCGCTCGGCTGCAACGTCGCTGAGTGCGGCGGACCCGGTAGGCGTCGTGAGTATGTTCATCCGCCGCAGCCATTGACGTTTACGCGCCTTTTCCGGTCAGTCTTCAAGCCTATTCTGCACCGGAGCGCGTGCACGAGCAGCGTCCAATCGGCACCGCCGTGCGGCGGCCGCGCAATAACGTTTCAAAGTCTGGAATTGAATGTGGCTGAAAACGGCACGGGGGTGACTACCAATTTTTTGGTAGCTCTTTCGTGAAATGATATCCTGGTTGAAACCTCATCGTTATGGATGATCTTGTATTCATAGTGGCTCGGAAGATCTTGAATTGAGATATGCGGAGGGCATCTCATTCTGTTGGCATGGATGAATTCGTATTGTCCTGGGGCACATGGCATCCAGCCGCCTTGAAATGTCGGTAATTGGTTCAGCAACGAAAGGTTCAAGAGCTTCGTGATTGTATCTTGATGCTCAGCCGCGACTCCTGCTTCGGTCACCGCCCGCAAAAGACCCGTAACATGAGCGATATAGTACAGAATATAGTTGCGAGGATGCTCAGCCAATGACGCCGATTGGTTCGTAAATACAGATGCTGGAACAGACGTCAGGAACGCGGCGCCAGTAATCCCTGGATAAATCTTCCGACCTAGCAACGACTCGACCACACGAATGATGGAGCCAGGCTGATCGGATGAATTCCACTCTGTGTAAAGAAATTGCCTCCACCATTCCGGCACATCACGGTCGTCAAGCTTAATAGTAATTATTCTGAAAGCTGATCCATACACTTGCCGTACGCAGTGCTCAGGGTTCTCCAACGGTCTTCGGGTGTTTCGCTCAAGGCATTCTCCAATTGATGCGCATAAACCTAACCTCGCAACTATGCCCGCCCGCCGCTTCCCGCCGCCTTGGTCTGTACGACGCGAGGTCCTAATCGCTTCGGGCTTTCTATCGAACATTTAGCCAAATACTGCCGCATGCAGGAGCGATGGGCCGGCAAGATACGCGCGTTCATTATCTTCTCGCCAATTTTCGCCACGAGCCCGAGGCTACATCTTCTTCGGCTAGCGCCAACCGCGATGGTATAAACATCGTTACCGTCTTCCTGAAACATTGATTTAAGTCGCGCAGGCAGACTTAGCGATGTTGAAAATAATTTGTATCAAATTGATCCCATGGGACGGGATCATCGATGCGTTTGGCCATCAAAAAGATTGGCGCGAGCCGCCACGATAGCCGCTGCAATTGTCGCATCGTCCGGCTCGTTGCCGACGGCGCGACCGCTGCTTGCGGTGCTGGGCGAGGTCACTTTCAAGCTGAGCGCAGCTTTATCTGAAGTCGAAGCGGTGCGCCGAAAGATAACCGATGCCCACGCGCCGAGATATTGGGTGCAGTCAACCTAGCGGGCGCCATGACAAACGTTCGCCGCTTCCCGCCGCCGTGGTCTAAAAACGCACAGGCGAGGCCCGCAGAGGCATAAAGCGGGATTGGCCCAACAGTGGTAAGCTTACGTTGATGGCTGAAGCCTCCGAGAGTGACCTTTTAAAGCCGGGACACCATTTTGGTACCGGCCCATATCTTTTGGACTTGTATCGCCTCTTGTGCATGGTCCTTGCAGACCGACCATTAGCAGAAATGGAGGAACATGCTATTACCATACACAGGCTGCGTGGAGAGTTTGTCTATCCCGAACTTATTCGCATCCTCACGTCCACAGCCACAGTTCTCCGCATTTTGTTTGACCACTATGACCGAGAGTTTGCCGAGGTACGTATAAAACCCTGCGGCGAACTCTTTTCAGACTGGCCGAAAGCTCAGCAACCCGAACACCTCACGCTTCGAGAAGCCTGCAACAAGATCATTCATGCTGCGAAGATCAACCATGACGAGATTGATCCAGATCCGGGCAACAACCCCGATCAAATAGGCGTCTACCTTCAGCCCTTTCTGTTTCTGTACGGGACGAGAGATGGTCTCGATTGGAGAGCCAAATTGTCGATAATCGAGTTTGCCAAAATCGCGGCGGCGGCCCTCATAAGATTTTGAACGGCGGCTCGTCTTTTAAGCGGTCAACCTTTGGCAATCAAGTCAAATACTCCGATATCATTCGCCTAGCACTCGTCGCCCATGTTCTTCCCGCATTTCGTCGGCGATGATTGTTCGCGAGAGCCTCATCGGCCGCCCATTTTTTTAACCTCTCGGACACCAATTGCCCGGTACGTTTCCGTTGGGCCGGATCGGTCTGCCGGCCTGGACAGCACGGGAAGCCCTGGCGATCTCAGGTCGCCGGGGCTTTTCAATTGCCTCAATTGTGGGACGCCGCTTTCCCGGCTTTCCCGCAGTTTTGCCTGAAGATATTCACATTCGCGGGAATAATCGTTCAGTCGGAATTAACCAATCAATGTGAAGCGTACCTTCGTGATTGTGTGGGGCGGCAAAATCCATCGTGGATGGAGGTTGACACTATGCGGAAGCTTTTGACTGCTCTCGTCGCGGCAGCAAGCATCGGTGCGGCGGCAATAGCAACCTCAAGCAGCGCGGAAGCCTGGCGGGGCGGCTGGGGTTGGGGTCCCGGAGCTGTGGTTGGCGGAGTCATTGCCGGTGCTGTCGTCGGGAGCGCAATCGCGTCGCGGCCGTATTATTACCCGTATGGCTACTACGGATACGGACCAAATCCCTATTACGGACCGCCCTGCGGCCGCGTGTGGAACGGCTACGCCTGGGTGCCAGCTTGCTAGTTATGAATTAACCTGACGATGGATCATTTCGAGCCCGCAAGCGATCATCGTTTGGGGTGACGAGGGCAAAGCCGCCGGCTCACGGATCAAAAGCGGCGGCTTTGTTGTGCGGGCTAAGAGGCAGCGCAAGGCTAGTTCATTACAAACTCGCCGCTTCCCGCCGCCCTGGTCAGTCGAAGAGCAGGCCACCGCGAACGGAACGATACGGAAGCCGAGTTGGTTGTCATGACAGGCCGACCGGCAATGTTGCCTCAGCGTCGGTCGCGCCCGTGGCCCCGGACCCCTCGATAGCCCCCCAGCCCCCGACGATGGCCGGGGCCACTCCGGGGCTTGCGATTTCATGCTCACGCGAACTCGTTACACCCATGTCCACTGAACGAGAAAAGCTAGTCCGCGACATCAACGGTCTAAAAGAGAGCGTCCGTTTAGGGTGGCTCGAAACGGCCGCCAAACCAATGACTCCTGCGGAACGGCTGGAGTTGCGGAAAAGCATCGACTCCTTAGTCACCGAGCTAAATACTCTGCGAATAAAGCTCGATCGGCCACCGAAAGCTGAGGCATAACTCTGCATTAGGAGCGAAGCCGAAGAGGATCGAGCCTTGTGGTGTTGCGTCGCACAAAGACGACGGCTCTCGTTCTGCGTCGCACAAACATTTTAGTTCTTCGAACAGTGGTCATTGCCTCAAGCTTGTCCAATTCTCCGAACGTAATAATCGAATTGCGGCGGCGTGGAATGCAGACACGCAGCAGGGAACGCACGGGAGCCGGGGGCTCATTTAATTGGGGGGCACCAAAGCGGAAATCCGAAACGCAGCGGCCACTACCTCACGGTGCGTAGGTAGCGACAAAGTGGCCAGCCGGAGTGGCGACCGGCCCGCGATTAATCTTTTGGGGCCATAGCACGTTCATCATTTTGCGCCCGGCTCACTCGTGATAGAGCGCAGCGCCCAGCCACGCAGCTTCCCGCCGACTCGAAGCCTGCTTTGTCGTGCGCGACGCTAATGGTCATCGAGCGGGGCGGCGATCTATTTTGTGACCATCCGCCGCTCCGCCATGGTGAGTAGGCGAGCCTATTTTGTCTCGCCCGCGTGTTCTCTCGTTTGCAACTGGCAATCACCTCACCCGCGCGTACCAAGGGTGCCATAGGGCGTCTTAATTTTAACTTCGCCCTTGTTTTGAGCGCCCGTGGTGAACCGGAATGTGCCGCGCGTAGCCTCAATAACCGTGCTGCCCGTCCCTTTGTTTGGATCATACACAAACTTGTCGAGCCGAACCTGTGACGACGGTCCAACGCTCAGGTTGCTTTGGTCATGAAACTGCAAGCCCGCCTGGCCGGAGTTTCCGGTTTTAACTGTTTCGTTTGCGTGAACACCGCTACCAGCGGCAAGCGTACCCGCGACGCTGCCTTCGGCTTGGGGTTTTACGGATTGGGCCGTCCCAATTTTGGTCTGGGCGTTCGCGACCGTTAACGTCATTGCAAAGAGCACCAGCGGCAGCGGAAAAATCCAAAGCCGACCGAATGTCCTCGTGATCATGGTCATAGCACTTCTCCCAAGAAATTTGGCAAAAGACAAAAGAATAGAAATGTGCTGGGTACTTACCTGATCTGGGGCGTCGGAACACAAAGCACAATAGCGGATCGAAAAGAATTATGCGTGGTCCGATTCAATTCAATAGAAGCGCCGATAGTCGGCGAGAACAGCATCGGCATTCGCTTGGCCTGGCGTTCGTTCCAGGCGGTAATTAGCCGTTCCGCATGTCGGGACGGGGCCTGCCAGTATTCTTCAATCTGACCTCGTTTTCGCGGTGGGGAGATAAGGCCCGGTTTTATGCCCCCTCGCCGCTTCCCGCCGCCTTGGACTGTCGAGGATATTGGTGCGGCCTTCGTCGTGAAGGACAGCGCCGGGCAAAAGCTGGCGACGATCCACTTTACTGTGACGTCGGTCACATCCCTAATGCAGATCACAATGTAGCTTGATGGGGTGATTTGTTCAGAGGGGAGCTGCCATGAGTACGACCACCCAAACCACCCAAACCTCAACCGGCCTCATCGGCCTGCGGTCTCGAATTTCGGCTGTCGTGAGTGACCCTGAGTTTATTGCGGTGGCCCTCTTCTCCGCGTTGGGCCTATTGGCATCGTTTTACTTTATGACCCACTTTGCGGTTGAAGGCTTGTTCGTCTCTTAATACCCACACCGCTCGACGGTAGTCGCAGTTGAAGCTCCGGCCGAACTGAACCTCCGGCCGGGGCTTTCTGTGCGCAGCAGCAGCTTCACCGATCGCGATTTTGATGACGCAGTGCGCCTAGCTTTGCGCGGCTTGATCCAGAATCCGCGGCCTAATGGAACGTCGCCGCTCCCCGCCGCCCTGGTCTGTCGAGGAATTGGACGCCTGCTTTGTCGCGGCTTGTTCTCTGATGTGGCTGACAGGAGCAGACTGGGTTCAGTCATCGTGGCGCTTCCGTTCCCGCCGTTGCATGAACTTCGCGAATGCCATCAGGCCGAAAACGAATAGACCACGAACAGGATGATGTTATTCGTCGGCGTCGGCAGATTTTCTGGCAAACGTGCTGTGGGAAGCATAGGCGATGTGCTTACAGTAGCACGCAACGTGCTAAATCGGCGACGCCTTTCCCCTGTTAGATCGTCCTTAAACAAATTTTGCGATACCGCATCCGACCGCCTCAGAAGGAAATCGCTTTGGCCAGGCTCATTTGCCGACATTGCGCCGCGGACGTGCAGGCTGGCGCCATGCATTGCCCCAAATGCGGGGTATTCAGCCCAACCTCAGAGCTAGCAGCAGCTATGTTGAGCCCGAGCGCATGTGCGGTTTACACCGTCGTGCTAGCGCTGCTCGTCGTATTTTGGTTTTGGTGACAAGCCGCCGCTTCCCGCCGCCTTGGACCGTTGAGGAACGCGCTGCCGCATTCGCGGTGTGTGACGCCAACGGACAGGCGCTTGCCTATGTCTATTTCGAGGATGAGCGGGCCGACGAGCGGCAGCCAAAGTTACTGACACCCGATAAGGCGTGCCCGCTGCGCAGCGTATTCGAAGGAGGCCAAGATTGCAAAAGCCGTTTCCATAGCAGCCGGCCCGTATTGATGAACTAACAAAGTTCATCTGTTACTACATCGAACAACATGTATCACCTTAACGCTCAAACCGTGCTGCCTCATATTTATATATGAGCTTGCTTAGTTCCCTGATGTTTTCTTCTACGCGCTCGATGCTGTCCTGCGTTGTATCCTTCCATCCACTTCCATCATTAGAATGTGTTTTAAATCTCCCTGCCTTGAGCGCATCAAATTGGCATTGAAGATTTTCGCGTTCGCGTTTGCACCAGTCCAACAGGTTGATAAGAGCCTCATTTGCCATCAGCGGCTCCGTATAACTGGCCTGCCCGCAGGCAATAATACTGCATTCGGCAAGAGAACAGCACCTGACTATCCGGTCACACGCCAAGCACCCGCCGCGTGTCCTCGATCCGCATTCCGCGATGCTGGTTCGGGACGCCGCACGAGCTCGGCAAAGGGCGCCTTCGGACGGCATGAGCGGCACGACAGCATGAATGAGACTGATCACTGCCGCGTCGCGGTGACGATCGAGAGCGCGCAGGTCGATCGCGTTCGTAGTGCGGCAAGCCGGGCAGCGGACCCATAAAAACCAATAGCCGGCAGTGACGGCGGCGCCGATCGTCGGCGAGAACAGCATTGGCATGCGCTTGGCCTGGCGCTCGTTCCATGCCGTGATTAGGCGCTCGGCATCCTCGAGCACCTGGGCGTCGGTCGCACGCCGCCCGGCCGCTTCCTTCTCGGCGGCCTGCCCGGCGCTGATCCTCCATTTTTCGCTTGTTGAAGCCCATAGGCTCGATTCCTAACGCGCAGCAAACTATCTTAGTCACCATGTCACCGTTGCGTAAGCATCCGAATGCGTAAGCACCCGGATTGGTCTGGCCTTTGCCGCGGCCGCTCGAAATCCCCAGCATCATGACGCTTAAGACGCTCGCCGACGTACGCGAGCTGCTCAAGCATCTGCCCAACGGACACCGCGAACGGTCAACTTGGCGGCATGTCGCGGCTTGTCTGGATGAAGCGGCGGCCGGCGGCGATATGATTGACGTTGCGGTGCCACTAAAGATGGTGCTGAGCATGGAGGAAGTGCCATATCAGACAAAGTGAGGCGTTTCCCGCCGCGCTGGTCGATTAAATAACAGCAAAGCCGTCGGCCACACGATAACCGACGGCTTTGCCTTAACGCCTCGCGCGCCGCACTGGTTCGCGCCAACACGGACTCGCAGGGCGGGTCGAACCGGGCAGGAGAACCCGTAATCTCGCCCCGGCGCGACCAACAAATCATAGACTCGCCGCGCCCGCCCGCAACCACTGAGGTGGCGTGCCAAACGCTATTTAGTTCTGCCGTCGGTATTCCTGTCGCCTTTTACCGCAATCTCCGCCTCCGACGCGACAGAAGCTACCTTAGCCGGAGGTGTAAACTCGCCCCAGCACCAGCCAAGTGGCCATGGCCATATACAGACTCCCCAACCACCGCAGCCGCAGCCGCCGCAGCCGCCGCAGCCTCCGCAACCGCAGCCTCTAAAGCGGAAGCCTCCGCATCGGCAGCCTCCATGGAATCCACAGCCACCATGCCAGCCACCACCTCCGCAGCCGCAACCTCGACCGCCGCAGCCACCGCAACCATGGCAGCCACCGCCGCAGCCGCGCGCCAGTCTTAGCTGCGGGGGTGCTCCGGTGTTTTCCTTGTCGAAGGTGTAGAACGTCGACAAGCTGACGTCGGAGATTTCCTCCTCACCGAGGAAGATTTCGTGACTCTGTGAGGTCGGCGGTGTATTCGCCGTCGCTTCGCTGGTTGAGGCGCACGCGCCGCCTGCCATCGAGAGAGACACGCCGGCAAAACCCAACGCGGGTAAGGCTTTACTCCGACGTTTGCTTTTTGAAGAGCGCTTCGACATGGCGCAATTCTCCCGTCTGTTTGGGCATATTGAACCAATCGATACTGCTACATTATTCCGCTTGGATCCTGGCGCAAGTGTCAAAAAAGTTAGGAATTGCATAGGCGCGGCGGATCGCGGCGAATATCGCCAAGCTGCCGGAGCTTTTGCGGCAGCACAATTCCTAGCGCGCGACTACGTGCGACACGGGGGCTTTCGCAATCATCTGGCCGTTTGCCTCGTAAGCAATCATCGCAGCGACGGCTATGATGACGACAGCAATGGCCAAAAACAGCCAGCCCGCAGGATCGATTTCTACTTTTCGATTCGGGTTGTTCGTTTCGCGCAGGTCTACCATCGAGACCTCCCACGCCGCACCAGCCCCAAGGACCATTAAACTAGCATGATTCCCAAGCCGTGTCGTCCGCGACCACAGCGGACAGGCGCTCCCCTATGTCTATTTCGAGGATGAGCCGGGGCGACGCTCGGCGGCCAAGTTGCTCAGCAAGGATGAGGCGCGAAGGATTGCGTCGAATATCGCAAAATTGCCTGACCTGCTAACTAACGGTTATCAACGATGAGAAGGCCATGTGCAAGTTGATCTGCATCCTGACTGCCCCCAGCAACGCCTGATGTCTTGTGTAGTTCTTCGGAGCCTGTTGTGTTGGTCTGTAGCGGTGTTTGGGGGCTGCTGAGCCTGATCGCGCTGATAGCTTGGCTGCGTTGGCTGGGCGATCATTCATCCCTGCGATGAGCCCACCGCCAAGCTGCCGGAGCTAGTGCGCAAGTGAGCGCGGGGCTCTCGCCCCGTCTCAATGGACTACGAGATCGTAGTCACCGTAATGCGAAGTAGACGGGCCCTTGGCGCCAGTCATCATCACTGGCGGTTTGTCGGTCGAGTCAGCAACCGCACTGGCGGGAGCCAATGTTCTGACGCCAACCCATGCTCCGGTAGCAATCACGATCAACGCAGTGACAACGAATTGCGCATGTGAACTCCCTCTGCATTCAGCTGACAGCCTAGGTTGATTCGCGGTGTTAGCGTCAGGCGTAATGGCTCGATGACATCCACCTGAACCCAAAAATATGTTTCCCTACTAATTTCGCCCCCGCGTGCGGACGTAGCTTCGGTTGGGCGGGACATCGTTTTCCATGCTCATCTTGTCCTCTAGCAACGCACGGCATTGTTTATAGGCCTGTGCCCCCAGTGCGGCACCGGACGATTGGCATTTTGCGCTGTCGTTGGCTGCCTTATCCGCCATTTCTGAAAGAGCATGCGCGTGATCGAGCGTGGGCTGCCATGCACACGAAGCAAGCATGACAGCTAATAGGGCGACGATAGTGCAACGCGGTGTCGCTTGCATCACTGCACCTTTTCGAATTCTTGAAACTACACCCGCCCTGGGCAGGAATAAGGCGGCCGATTAAGCAATTTTTTGCGGTGGTTAATAAGCGTCAGCGGCTGTGCGCCCGCGCCCGCAACCGGCACCAATAAACTTTATTGATCGGGCCCGCGACCCGCTCGCAGCGACCGCCTAAACGGGAATTGATCGTTCCACAGCAACTGCACCAGATCATCGGGCAACAGCGACTGCTTCACAAAACTCGGACGCACCGGCCGTGAAGCATTGGGGCCATTGATCCCCCGTGGCCTCACGCCGATTCCCGCCGCCGTGACCTGTCGAAAAACTGGGCCCACGCCCAGGGCAGAAACTGGCATAAATCTATTTCGAGGATGAACCCCAGGACTGCAATCCGCAGCCAAGGCGCACAGCCAATGCCGCGCACTCCAACCATCGGCGGGTTAGTCGTCATCGCGCTCGGGGTCGTCGTCGCGTTCGTCGTGATTAGCCTAGTATTCAAAATTAGATACTTGGCCGAGCTCGAACCGCCCGCGCAGTACAATCATCCGTACCATGGGCCGGTCGTCGAGCGCGTGATGCCCGTGGCCGAAGTGCGCACACTTTGCAGGTCAGTGGGTGCTTCTGGCCCCCTTGTAGCTTGCGCATGGGTGAGCAACGGCGCTTGCCATATTGTCTTACCGAACAATGAGCCAGCGCCGGTTTCTACTTACCGTCGGCACGAAATTGCCCCCATCCCCACAAACGGTGATCCGTACCAAGGCGACCGCGCGCGGGCGTATACTTCGCAATAAGTGGCGCAGTCGAACCAAGTCTTCCGCCGGAAGGCCAAGCTTTTCCGGTTGGAACTCGGCCTTTTTTTCGTGTTGACGATGTGAACCGCCAGATCTTTGCATCCCACCGCGTCCCTTGGCAGGCAATCTCCAGTGAGTTCCTGCAAAGCTTCGGCAGTGACGATCCAACGATCCCAGATCAGATCAATGCAAGACGGTGTCCTGCTTTGCTTCCTCAGTCGAGCTAATCTCGAAAACTTTTATCTCGTCATGCGGAGACTGATATCTGCGTAGCAAGCCTGCTCTCAGCGCATCCTCATAGCGTCGATGTACTGAATTAGGTCGGCCATTGATTTTGAGGACATAGCAATCATGAGCGAGACTGCTATCCTTTGCGATCCCATTTTTCATGAAACACCCCATCAATACGCTCCGAGATACTGCTCGGAAGACATTCCCCGACGCCCAAGAGTTTAGATCAAAATTGCATTAAAGTTCGGCTTAATTTGTTGCCGACGACATGGAATTTGGCGGGTTGTTGCATAGTTGCCACGATTTGATATCTTGTAATATCCAACTGAAATCGCTTCGATTAGTCGTCGAAGCCTCACAAATTGTTACGTTTATTTCTCAGGCGGCAAGAATTTCTTGAGGGCACACCTGATCGATCAAGTGTTCTCGTTTTAAATCAATTAGATGTGCTCTTTTTTCGTCATTGGTGAGATTTGCGCCAATCCCTTGCGTCATGACCATGGCCAAAGTCTTATCAGTCATATCCATCCAATAGCTCCGCCGAACAAGCTTGTTCGAAGCGTCTCGTACGAAGGGACTATTAGCATCGACAGTTAAGTCAGGTTCGTAGAAACGGGTCATAATGCGCAACATTGCCTATCAAGTAGAATGCTTCGTCATGTCTTGTGCCGCTTTGGTACATATCTCGGCAATAGTTTTTGTCTGTTCGTTGAAAGAAACCATTTGCTTACTTATAAACTCGGTCTGGATTTTCACGACCTGTTCCAAATTTTTGGCTTGACTAAGTTTCTGTACAAGGTCCAACAGCAGCTGTAACGTTTTCCGTCGCATAACTCAGAAGTTTTTTGTTTAAATCAATATTACCCCAAGGAGACGCCGACATAGTCGTTTTGAAGCCAGCTGAGACATAATTCTCCATTGCATGTTTAGTTCTTTCCGTCGATTTGCACGTCCTGCTCAATACCTGTCAAAGATTCCAACCGTTCTTTGTCGGCCATGGCTGCAACCTAAGCGATGGAATGGGATCTCTTTGTGTCGGAGAGGAACTGAAGGTCTTCCGCCTCAATATAGCCTATACCTATGTCCGCGACGCGTTCCAACTTCTCCAGTTGGCGGCATCCCTCAGCATCTTGCTCGGCGACGATGCCCTTGCGCTTATCCTCTTCAGCTTCACGTTTTATCTGATCTGCGCCGATTACTTCTTGCAGAAACCGTTATACATTTTCGGCAATGACAATCCTCTCGAATATGGCGACCTTTTTGTTTTCGCCCTTTTGGCTGTCACAGCGATCAAGTTCATCCGAGTATTGGTGCGGCCCCGCACATCACTAGCGGCTAAATCACGTTTGGCGTAATAGCTCCGGCAACTTATTAGCCGCAATCCTTCGCGCCTCATCTTTGCTGAGCAACTTACCGAGGACGCAGGCGGTACGAGCGGCACGACGTGCAGCGCTTTGGGGGCTAGGCGGCCCGCCATTTTGCAAACCGTTTGGCAAATGTTTTGTTTCTGGATATCGGACGCTCGAAGTTTGGTCAGCTTCGAGGCCAGCACCCCCGCGCTGCAACAGCCCTTCCCAACGACACGCTAAGCGCAGCCAAAATTCACGATCTGTTTTGCTAGCAGCTCGCGCCGCGAGAGCGCGACATTGCACTGTTTGCTCCTGGAAAAAATCAGTCTTGTTAAGCACTATCATCACCAATAAACAAATGCCCCGCTATCAAAGAACGGGACACCCTCAGTGCAGGAACTCGGTGCGCCTATTTTTGTTCCGCCCTTAAAGGTGATACGCTCGCGATGCTTAATCTTCTTGTGTGGTGGCGCGTCATGCACAAATTCAAGATTGGTGAGCGTTTGTTTCCTGCACGGTCTGTGGGCTTCAGTGTTCCAGACGGCGCCTATGTCGTCGTCAAGAGATTGCCGATGCGGGACGGCGAATTTGAATATCAAATAAAGAGTCTCACTGAGCCAGACGAGCGCGTTGTGCGCGAGAGTCAATTGAGACCGAAGCCGTTGGGAAACAGGCCCGGCCGGCCGACCGCACACTAGCCCAACCAGTTTAATCTCCGTAATCGGGGCCTTGGTTGCCGAGTAGTATCGAAGCTAACGCGCGGCCCGGCAGTCGCTTGCCCCGCGTACGCCAATCAAAAACGCTTGGGTCGGGTATGGAGAATCAGATATCCAGCACTTTGCCATCGCCTTTCTACCCTTTGGCGGTGGCCCCGGCAGAACAACTGGACTCCCTGCGCTAAGCGCGGGAGTCCTCTTTTTTGAACCCCCTGAGCAGGCTTGGCACCTATGAGCAAGCGCATTCTGGTGGTTGAGGACCAACCGGATAATCGTCAGATCATCCGCGATATGCTCGCCCCTACCGACTACGAGATCACAGAGGCCGAGAACGGCGAGGAGGCGCTGACGGCGATCGCAAAGCAGCGGCCTGATCTCATCCTGATGGACATCCAGTTACCGATCATGGACGGTTACGAAGCGACGCGCCGCATCAAGACCGACGCTTCGCTGCGCTCAATCCCGATCATCGCAGTCACGTCTTATGCGCGCAGCGGTGAAGGACAGAAGGCGCGAGTGGCCCGCTGCGATGACTATGTACCGAAACCTTACAGCCCGCGCGAACTGCTGGCGAAAGTTCGGCAGTACATGCCCAAATAGATCGCGATCGATCGCCTGCACTTCACGGTCACACAGAAAGTGGATCATGCCCGGACGATCTACTTTTTTCATCGAGGATCGCTTAGGAAGCATACGGCTCCTGATAAACGACTAGCATGCTCAAATTCGCGGAGACCCCGGAAAGACGCGGCCGCAGATGGCTGCAAGCTGGATTAAATGCAGGCCATTGCTATGACCAATCAAAACGGCGTTGCTGCATCGGGAAGGAGTTTGCATGGCAAGCATGAAGAAAGAAGAGGCGAGACGAGCAGTCCTTAGCGAATACGACAGACGGGCGAAAAAACACCCCAACGACGCAGGATGATGGGCGGCTTTCTCTTCTTCAGATACTTGCAGAAAGAAAGGTCGGACCTTCTCGATTTCCGTCAGGTTGGCGACAAGTGGCAAATCGTTCACGGCTGGCTTCGGGATCGGCTGGAAGATTAGAATCACGTCACCGCCGAGCGCCAGACGGCCGCCCCGGTTGGTGAATGGACAGCGTCGGTTCGTCAGTTACGAACCGCCGCCTTGGGATTGGGCGGGAAGGCGGCATTGGTGGCGGTTCCGCGCAGCAGCTCCAGCGCCATTTTGATCGCTTTATCGTCCAATTCGTTCGGCGGCACGAAGGACTGCGAGCCGGTCTGCTCGGCACCCTCGGCTTTGAGGTGGCCGCGCAGCGATGCTTCGCCCTTGGTGTCGATCTGAGCCTTCATGTTATCCGGAACGTCCTGCAGGACTTCGATGTCCGGCGTGACGCCCGTGGCCTGAATAGAGCGCCCCGCCGGCGTGTAGTACCGCGCCGTGGTCAACCGCAGCGCGCCATTGCCGGCGCCGAGCGGAATGATCGTCTGCACCGATCCTTTGCCGAACGATCGCGTGCCGATGAGGGTAGCGCGCTTTTGGTCCTGCAGCGCGCCGGCGACGATTTCCGAGGCCGATGCCGAGCCGCCGTTGATCAGAACGATCAGCGGCTTGCCTTTGGTCATGTCGCCCGGCCGTGCATTGAAACGCTGCGTCTCTCCCGGATTGCGGCCGCGCGTCGACACGATCTCGCCCTTCTCCAGGAAGGTGTCGGAGACCGAAATCGCCTGATCGAGCAAGCCGCCCGGATTGTTGCGCAGATCGACCACGTATCCCTTGATCTTGTCGGCGCCGAGCTGGGCATTGAGCTCGTTGATCGCTTGCTTCAGCCCATCGGTGGTCTGCTCGTTGAATTGCGTGATGCGGATGTAACCGATATCGCTGCCTTCGGGATGCCAGCGCACCGATTTCACGCGTATGATGTCGCGAACGATCGTGACCTCGATCGGCTTCTCGGCGCCCTCGCGCACGATGGTGAGCTTGATCTTGGTATTCACCGGGCCGCGTATCTTGTCGACGACTTGATTGAGCGTGAGGCCCTGCACGGCTGCGTCATCGAGATGCGTGATGACGTCATTGGCCATGACGCCGGCTTTGGCGGCGGGCGTGTCGTCGATCGGGGCGACCACCTTCACCAGACCGTCCTCCATCGTGACCTCGATGCCAAGCCCGCCGAACTCACCGCGGGTCTGCACCTGCATGTCGCGGAAGCTCTTCGGATCCATGTAGCTCGAATGCGGATCGAGCCCGGCCAGCATGCCGTTGATGGCCGATTCCACCAGCTTGCTGTCATCCGGCTTTTCCACGTAGTCGGCGCGCACGCGCTCGAACACATCGCCGAACAGATTAAGCGTCCGGTAAGTGTCCGATGCTGCCGCGCGTGCGGCGGAACCCATCAGGAGTGTGTGGGGCTGCGTCAGCAACAATGTCGCCACGACGCCGACCAGTGCACCGAGGAAAATCAAGGAAGTTTTGCGCATCATCCGCGAACCTTTTCGCCTTCGTTAGTCGCCGACCACGGACTGGGATCAATGGGAGCACCGTCCTTGCGGTGCTGCCAGCATTCACGATCAAGAGTTTATCGCCGACCAGAAAACCGCTCCAGTCGACCTTGGGTTTGTTGCCGAAACGCGCCCCTAAGACCTCTCTCGAGAGTCTCGCCAATCAGCAGCAGCTGTCGCGTCGTTTTCAACGCCTCGGCAGTAATTGCGATGCTGCCGTATTCGCTCCCGGCAGTACAACCACGGTCGTCCCTATAGTCACGCGGCTATAAAGGTCTTCGACATCCTCGTTGGTCAGACGAATGCAGCCGGAAGACACGAAGCTGCCGATAGTCGATGGCTGGTTGGTGCCGTGGATCCGATATTGCGTGTTGCCGAGATACATCGCGCGTGCGCCGAGCGGATTGGTTTCACCACCGGCCATGAAGCGCGGCAGGTAAGGCTGGCGCTTAATCATCTCCTGCGGCGGAAGCCAATCCGGCCATTCTTTCACGCGGCTGATGTGCTCGGTGCCCGACCAGGTAAAGCCCTCACGGCCGACACCAATGCCGTAGCGAAGCGCCTTGCCATGGCCGATCGTCAAGTAAAGGTAGGTGTTCGGCGTATCGATGATGATGGTGCCAGGCGGCTCAACTGTGGAGTAATCCACCATGGTCCGCTGAAAGCGCGGCGATAGCGCTTTGGCTGACTCGCGCTCCGCCTGATATTCCGGCGGCAAAGCGGCGACCATAGTACCGCGGTCCTGTGAGGGCTGAACGCCGGGGCCGTTGTAAGGATAAGCGCCCAGGTGGTGTGGCGAGCTTGCCGGAGACGGGTCGAATGTCGGCGGCGGATAGGCCACAACAGGCGACGGCTGCGGCGCAGGATATTGCGCGGCGGGAATGCGGGTCTCCGGAGTTATTAATTCACCCGTTGTGTTCTGATCATCTGCAGCGGAAAGCCTAGCGATTTCAGTTTTCACTAAGTTATGGAATTCCGAATTGAACTGTGCGCCCGGATGTGTGTCGTTATTCACGATGTATTCGACATTTGGTCCCACTAGCTTCCTTGACCCCATCCCGCCAAAAGTCATCCAGGGATTCGGATTATAAATTTCAACTATTCTTCCCACATCTCCGGTGACAGTCGTGCTCGAAGTCAACATGGACGGTTGTAGCGCAATAATTGAATCAACGTGACTAACCCTATTTGCTACAAGAACTGCGTTATTCGCGCCCAAGCTGTAGCCGATAATTAGCGTATGCGTTCCACTAGGTTGACGATTGATGTCATCAACCAAGTGTGGCCATGCCTGATGCAGATATGATACGACTTCAACATCCGGCATCGATCTGAGTTCGGACACCAGATCAACAAGTCCAAGCGCCGCAACAGGCCCAAATAACGGATACAATACGCCGACAAACGTCTTCGCGCTTACTGGCGTGCATAGGAAGGAGCAGCACAAGGCAAGAGCGATCGACGTTTTCTTCACTTTTCCTCGCAAGCCCTGAATTCACGGAAGTCGTGCGGCTTCACGTTGGATTGGAGCTGTGATCGCAAAATAGTCCGTTAAGAGTTGTCGCCCCGTTAAGACGACCAGCTACGTTGCAATGCCCACATGGAAATATGACGCCGTTGCGGCCGCTTGTGGGCGGGCTGACGGAGAACCGCTTGGCGGGCGGTCTCAAGGACCCAGGAGCCAAGGCAGGTGTGACGTTCTGCTGACGATCGCCGAAAGGCCTACCACTTGAGCAAGAGCGCGAAGCAGGCCCAACCCGCTTGGCGCTCAACATCGAGAACCGAACGAGCCGTTCAATCATCTCGCTATCGAGGCGATGATGTAGGCGTGGCCGGCGCTACAGACGGCCGACATCGCCCGGCGCCTGATGCTTGGCGGCGAGCTGCATCAGGAGGTCGAAACGTCGTAGCGACGGCGCATGCGATGGAGCTGAGCCATACATAAGAGCGCCGCTTGAGCTCACCGTCTGTGCTGCTCGCAGACGGCTGCAGCGCAGGACGGAGCAGCGTGGCATTTCTGCTACAGTGAAGGATTATTTTCTGACGATAGTCACAAGCCATATTGGCGCCAACGTCGGTTAAGCTGCCACACCTCTAACCAAAGATTCGTTGCCACATGCCGAGGCACGCTCTTAGACAAATTCTTGTCCGATCAGTTCGATAGAGGGTGAAAGAGGCCGTCGTTGTTACGCTCGCCTGGTGTGTCACTGCTAATCATCAATTGATCATCGCCCTTACGCAATTCGGCCGCGAGTTTGAGTTTTGATTAAGGACTTGGGGACGGGGGACGGGCGGCCGGTCGCTTGGACTTAAGGTCCGAGGCTCGGACGCCCTCGGCAGATCCATGACGAGCTACGAGCGAAGACCCGACTACGTCGCATTAAAAACGACGTGGAAGGGTAACGTCGTTTGGCTGCTTTTAATCGCCATGATCGTTAGCACGAGCATTTTTGTCTTAGTTACAAAATGAGGAGCCAAACTGCTCGCGCGAGAGACGCGGCGGGTAAGGGGGCGGCATGATGCGAGGCAAAGAATCAGTTGCGGAGAAACGGGCGGCTCGACGATTTGGAGAATTTGCGCGTTCGGTCAGGCGGAACCTACGGCAGTTGCACCGGATACGCCAGATACTAGAGCGGGCGGAACAAGGGGCTCGCCGATGTTATGAGAAAGCAGGCGTGGCGATGCTGGACGGAAAAGCCTCTTCGGAGATGGGCGAAGAGGCGTTCGCGTCATGGCTTTCGTCCTTCGGCCTTAGCCAAAACGATCTAGTTAAATGCCTCGAACTGGGACAAGTCGCGCTCGACCGCCGAGAGGCAGAGTTGGCAAAACCGAGAAGAAGCTTTCAGAAGGATCGTGAAGGAGAGGCGGTATCAAGTTAGCCCGATCCGTCGCGAAGAGGGAACAGTGGGCGTGACAACCGTGCGAGAGTCTAGAACGGGGGCAGCGAGAGATAGGGCAAGAAACGCGAACGGTCGCCGAAGCGATGATCCAACCTGGAGCAACCGCTGGGTTTACTCGGCGTTTTTGAAATCCGGTGCCGGTCCAATTTCTAACCGTTTGGGCGGCAAAGGGGGACCCGTTGCGATCCGCGCATGATCCGCGTTCAGCTTACCGCTTGTAAACGCGACAGCAACCGAGCGGCGGACGTTGGATGCCACGCGCCACCACGCGGCGTCAGGATGCCCCGCTCGTTCAGTTGTGAGGCGATAGCACGCACGCCGGTCACTGACGTACACCGATTTGCGGCAAGCGTGGTGTTGATCAGCGGCTTACGATGGCAGCGTCATCTTCAGCCAGTGCAGCTTGCGAGGGCACAGGACAAGTGAGCGGCACATCAATCTCGCACTTGAGGCCCTCGACAGGGTATTCCAGTCGCACATCTGAAAAGACAGCTTTGAGCAACTGAGTGCCAAAGCCGTGTCGTAGAGGCGCAGCCACAGCTGGTCCCCCGCTCTCCCGCCATTTGAACTTCAACACAAAACCGGAGCGACTTCGCTCAACTGTCCAAGAAACCGTGATCTTTCCAGCGATACTAGACAAGGCACCGTGCTTGGCCGAATTGGTTCCAAGCTCATGCAAAACGAGCGTGAAGTTTTGCGCCATTTGCGGCGGGAGCACGATGCTTGCGCCAGCAATGGTCGCCCGTTTCGAGAACACCTCTAATTCCGTGCGTACGAGTTGATCGAGATCCACTCCGCCCCAATTCGATCTAAGCAAAGCACGATTAGCGCGCGCCAGCGCATGTAGTCGCGCCTCAAACGCTTCCTTGGCCTCGGTCGGAGAGTAGTAGCGACCGCCAAGGCTGCGTTGAGCGATTGACTGAATAACAGCAAGCAAGTTGTTACTGCGATGCTGAAGTTCACGCATGATGGTCTGATGCGTTCGTTCAGCCTGCTTGCGCTCGAGATAATCCGCAGCCTGTCGGGCCAGTATATTTATAAGCCGTAACTGGCGCTCACTCCAGTTGCGGGGCCAAGTGAAATGTGTCGAAAGCACTCCCAACAGACTTCCCTTGCTGCTCATCAAAGGTGTTGAGACAACGGCGCGCACCGCCGCCTCCAGCAACACTTTCTGAGCGGGTTGCCCAACGAAAATCTCGCTGGTCAGCACGTCATCAACGACGATCTGTTTCGCTGTGCGCATTGCTGCGCCGCAGGCCGCATCATTGCCACGCACGCTGCCGAAGAATTTCAGGAAGTCTTCTTCAAATCCTTGTTGCGCCACTATGGTGAGTGAACCCGAGGCAGCATCGAAGAGTTGCAAGTTGCCCTTGTCCGCTTCCGAAATCGCGTTAGCTGTCTTGGTAATCTCAGCCAGACAATCCTCGAAGCTATTTCTCTCACCACCCAGTAGAGTGCTTAATTGATTGAGCCGCCGCGTGTTGTTTAGTTCGGCCTCTACAACTTTCCGGCTGTCCAGCACCGCGACGGCGGCGTCACGCATGCTTCGCGCCACCAGTGAGACTTCGCGTAGGCGGAAGGCTGGCTTCCATTCGAGTGTGGCTTCCGGAAAACCTCGGACCATGTGAGCCAAACTCCCAATTGCTCTTGCAAGATACGTTGAAAAGAGAGCAGCCATGACAATCACGAGGCCCACGGCAACGAAACCGCCTAATGCAGCCACGAAGACCGGTCCAATGGCCTGATTGAACAGGTCAGCCTCGCTAATCGCGATGGCTGTCGTCCAGCCGAACCGGCTTGAATGACTGTACGCCGACATGGACGGTGCGCCTTCCGGTACACGCACCTCATGGGTCCGGTCCGAGGGCGCGTTCCGAAACTCCTCGCCGGAAGCCTTCTGACCGACGAACTTTTCAGGGCTGATGCCTCCCGCGACGATCATCCAATCCGCGTCAAGAAGGACCGGGCTCCACGTTCGCGGGAGATGTTGCTCGGTCAGCATGTCTTGGAAGATGCGGTTAGGCACTCCGATTACCATCGTGTAGGGTCTTCGTCCGCTTTCGTCCTGAATTGGTACGTCAATTAGCTCCATCCAGCGGTCTTCGATGCGACCGAGATAGCTCTTCCCCGCTTTACCCAATCGCAAAGCGCCTGCAGATAATCCTGCCGCTTCGGAAGCAGGCGGTTTACTTGTGTTGACGTACTCCCGATCGCCGTCCGCTGATTTGATGATGACAACGTAGCCGCGTGGGGAAAGCGCATCCCTCGCGCGATCCTGAAAAGTGCTGAAGTCGCCTCTGGCAAAGCTGGAGGAACTGGAAAGACCGTTCACGAACGCGAGCGGTTCATCGAGCTCGTTGTCTACAGCAACCATGACCGCTCGGCTTGCCGCGATGAGGCTGCTGCCGATCCGGTCCTGGTATTCTCGGTATGACAACCACCCCGCAACAAATGCTGCCCCGAGCATTATGATGACACCGCCGCAAACGAGGGTTAGCACCACGGTGCGTATCGAAAACGTACGCTCTATCGGACGCATCTTGCCAAGTCCCTTGGAGGTGGGACGAAGGCTTCGGGCGACGCCAGGCACACCGAAAGCGTCAAGGCCACAACTGAGCCTATCCAAAGGAACGGCGGAAGTATGATCTTATGGTTGCAAAGCGCAGTCGGTCCGTTACTTCAGCAGTCACCGGGCTTTACTGGCGTTTGTCGAAACCATGTGCCGGGGACATTTCTGGCAAAACGCGCCACAACAGGGCTCATTGCAGCAATCAGCTCTTATGCGCGCTATCTCAGTAACGTCACGCTTGCAGCTGCGACAGCAACCGAGCGGTCGACGTTGGATGCCATACGCCTCTAGGTGGCGTGAGGATGGCACGCTCGTTCAATTCGGCGGCGATAGCGTGACGCTGGTGACGCCTTGGGTGCGTAGGTCATCCACGATAAGCGGCACTAGTGGAGCGAGCAGGGGTCGACGCTGCAATAAGTTGAGACCAAATCTGATATTGCGCGAACAGAGCAACCCACAGCACCAGAATATAAAATCTGATATTACGCGAACAGAGCAAGCCGCAGCACCAGAATATGATGGTGTGCCATATGGGTGCCTTTCTTTACGAGCCAATCAACGTCTACAAATCCGTAGCGGCGAACATCGGCATCGTCGACGGGCCATTCGAGTATTTGACCGTAGGCGTAGCAAAACTGCGGATTCCGTTCACAACCCGAATGACAGTGGTGCGCCTTTCAAACGGCGACCTCTTTCTCCATTCACCGATCAAGTTCGACAAGAGACTGGCCAACGGGCTGCTGGGACTTGGGGCGGTTCGTCATCTCGTGTCGCCTAACCAATTCCACTATGCGCATATAGGGGAATGGGCAAAGGCGTTTCCCGATGCAGTTTCGTGGGCATCGCCACGTGTGCGCGAAAGGGCCCGTGCGCGGCGTGTTGATGTCAACTTCACGAGAGACCTCGACGCCAGTCCTCCTGAAGAATGGCGTGGAGAAATCGACCAAACGCTTTTTCCCGGCGGCTATTTCAAGGAGTTCATTTTCTTCCACAAGGCTTCAAAGACGCTGATACTCGCCGATACGATCATCAACATCGAACTGGATAAGGTTACCGAGCCTTGGCGGACGGCCACAAAGTTCACCGGGATGTACCATCCCTATGGTCAGATTTTCTTCGGCATGCGGCTGCCGCTACTCGTCCAGCGGCAGAAGGCGGCGGCGGCAATCAGAAAAATCCACTCGTGGCAGCCGCAGCGTATTTTGCTCAGCCATGGCCGATGTTTCGACGCAGATGCCGACAAAGTAATCCGCAGGATATTTGGAGAGCCGCCACGTTGAGAGCGGTCGCTCAGGCGGGCTCCGACTTCTTTGCCTCGATCTCTCTCAATATCGTCCTGACGGAAAATTGATCGCTGATCAGACCGAGAAGTGGGCCAACGTGATCAAGTTCGCAAACGTCAAGGCGGATTAATCCGGGCCGCTGCCGAAAACACTGGCATCGCCAGAAACTTGACGAGAACGCCTCGCGTCTAGTGTGTGACGCAGGTAACAGCCCTCAGTCCGAAATTCTCATATTTTTGCTATGCTCGGAGTGGCCCTCGGCAGGGGGAAAGCTTATGGAGCGGCGGGAATTCATCAGAGGTCTTTGTAGCGGTATTGCCGGGTGGCCGCTTGCCGCCTACGCGCAGCAAGTAAGTGATCCACCGCGTATCGGAGTGCTTGGTGCGGATGCCGCGGTCTGGAAACCGTGGATGGCTGCCTTCATCGCACGCCTGCGGGAACTGGGCTGGATTGTGGGAGAGAATATCGCGATCGAGTATCGGTGGGCTGAGGGAAGGTCCCGCCGTGTCAGCGAAATCGCGGCTGAATTCCTGCGGCAAGACGTTGATGTCATCGTCACGTATGGAAGCGCCGTTACAATCCTAAAGCAGGCGACGACGACCATTCCTATCATCTTTGCAGTGGCGTTCGATCCCGTCCGGGACGGCCTTGTTCAAAGCTTGGCTCATCCGGGAGGCAACGTTACCGGAATGTCGATCCAACAGCTCGATCTTGTCGGCAAACGGCTTGAACTCTTGCGTGCAGCTATCCCCCAACTCCACCGATTAGCCATCCTCGCCGACGCTGGCTACGCCGAGCCGATGCTGGAGGCGGACCGGGTCAAATCCACGGCTCAAGCACTTGGGCTGGAAGCGGCCCGCCTAGGAATTTGGGGATCGCAGGACATTACGCCCGCCCTTGAGGCGCTCAAAGGAAAAGCCGACGCGCTCTATGTCGTGTCGGACGCGCTCATCGCCGCTAACCGCACCCGCATCATCAGATTGGCGCTCGACGAGCATTTGCCGACCATTCTTAGCTATGACGATTATGTCGAAGCCGGTGGTCTCATGTCCTATGGACCGAACTATGCCGATATGTTCCGGCGGGCTGCCGACATGGTCGATAAAATTCTGCATGGGACCAAGCCCGGCGATATTCCGGTCGAGCAGCCCACCAAGTTCGATTTTGCCATCAACGTCAAAACAGCGACCGCGCTCGGTCTCGTCATTCCCCCGACGTTGCTCGCCGCCGCTGACGAAGTCATCGAATGAGGCGGCGCAATTTCATCGAACTACTCGGTAGCGCCGCTTTCCTGGGGGCATTGACCTAATTTGGATCCCGGAATGATGCCTTGTCCTGAGCGAGGACGGTCGTGATTACTGTTCCAGAACTGGCGGCAGACGCATTGGGGTCTTTCCTCGCCGACCACATCACTCGCCGCTTTGGTTCGACGGACGTCGGTTTGACAGAAGGGATCCCCTCAGCTGCTCGGCTCGCTCTTGATTGCATCGGCAATAGCGATGCGCTCTATCACAACGTTGAACACACGATGCTGGTGACACTCGCCGGCTACGACATCATGAGGGGACGAGCGCTCCTTATGCCGACGGATGTTAGTGATTTCGCGCATCTAATCATCGCCTGCCTGTTTCACGACATTGGCTATGTTCGCGGTATTCTCAAAGGCGATGGCCCAGACGGTTATGTGATCGACGCAAAGGGTGGCAAAACCAAACTTCCGCGCGGCGCTTCGGATGCGGCGCTTATGCCCTACCACGTCGACCGCTCGAAGTTATTTGTGATGGATCGCCTGACAAACAACAAGGTCATTGACGCCGCCAGAATCGCCCGCGCCATTGAATTCACGCGCTTTCCACCGGTTGAAGCGGATGATCAGAACAAGGAAGAGGGTTTGCTAGTGCGAGCCGCCGACCTGATCGGACAGCTTGGAGATCCGCATCATCTGCGCAAGGCTAATGCGCTTTACTATGAATTCGAAGAAGTCGGCATGAACAGGCAGCTTGGCTACACCTCGCCCGCCGATCTCACGGATTCATACCCGCAGTTTTTTTGGAACAGCATTTCGCCACATATCCAGACCGCCATTCAGTACCTGAATGTTACCTCGAGGGGGCGGCAGTGGATTGCAGGCCTTTACAGCAATGTCTTTCGCGCCGAGCGTGATCTCGCTCTGTGCGGGCCACAACGCACTTAGACTGCGCAAGGACGGGGTCTTCCAACGCGCTTTTC
This sequence comes from uncultured Alphaproteobacteria bacterium, assembly GCA_963816295.1. Classification (GTDB taxonomy): domain Bacteria; phylum Pseudomonadota; class Alphaproteobacteria; order Rhizobiales; family Xanthobacteraceae; genus BOG-931. The sequence goes on from CAWFJS010000015.1 coordinate 160,276, forward strand.
CATCATCGATACTGTTATTTCGTTCGTCGGACATTAACCGACGCGGCGAGACACCTTGCCGACAACGTGGCGATGATGCGTCCGCCAACTCACCGCACTGGCGTGACATCGCCCAGTGATCTCAACTCCGCACGCATCGCATCGCGACCGGCATCTATGTTCGTGCCATCAGCGACGGCATACCCGGATCATACGACATCGCCACTCTGGATCGCGATAGTCTGTTTCGCTGAGGATCGACGCGCAAAGGCTCGTCGGCGAAGTGACCAGATTGCCTCACGAAAGTCTCACCCACATCGGTGTTCAAATCTTCCACCATTTGCTGATTATCCAAACTCATTTCATCAAACTTCAAAGTGCCAATGTCCCCATGTTTTCAATGGGAAGATCGCCTCGAAGGCGCATCGGCATTTGCTGATTTTAATCATGAACGGGAGCGACTGAGGCGACAGCCTAAACTGAGATATTGAGGCCGCGCCCTGCGTACATCCGGCATGAGCGCGCGGCCCCTTGCAAGCGGCGGTACAGGAACCAGAAAGTCCCTGGTCACCGCCGTTTCGCGACGGGCGAGGTAAACCCGCCGCCAAACTTTGAAAAACAGGCGAGGGGGCTCGGGCAATCTCGCGCTCAACCTCGCCGTTCCGCAAACGATGAGCGGCGCCCGCAGAACTAGGGCGTGTACGCATAAATGCCGTGGGGGCGCAGAATTCCAATTCAGGCCACAGAACGATTCAAATATGCCACCTCGCATCACTGTGCCTAGGAGCCACAGTTATGAATGGTATTTCGGGCGATGCTCTTGCCCAAAGTGTGGCGAATTACTGAGTGCGCCCGCATATTCGGAATTTCTCAAGCGCAATAACGTTCGTCACACATGGATGTGTAACAAATGCGATCATGAGTTTGAAACATTGATTTGGCTCAACATACCTCCGGCCGCGAATATTCAGCCCTAGCCGACTGCTCTCCGGGTTCATCGCCAATCCCGCGCAGCCGCCGCGCCGCCGCGGGCCCCAAAAATGGAGATCGCGATCACCATCCGGCCGGCTGATCACCGCATCCGCCCAGCTGGGGAATTTTACTTCGGCACATTTGGGGAAATTTGAAGCGGCATTGACAAAAGCTTCACGCATCCTGTCGAACTGCCAGATGAGACCTTGCAGTGTGCCACTGCAGACTGCGATCGGGTCCGCTGTCCAACCAATTATAAGGCCGTCTTTGTTGTAGTGAACCTCGTGAATGCAATAGGATTTCTCACCATGCTCCTCGGTCAGGAGCACGCGATGGTTTCAGGTTGTTGGAGTCAGATCCATTTGATTATCACCTCGTCCCTAATAAATTAGCGCGCCGATAAAAACCGAGCCACAACAGCGCGATGAGTTACATTATCGACGCTTCCATTTGATTAATTTTAATGTGAACAAGGGAGGAACGTCTGTGATCCGCAATCCGCTTGAAGTGGTAGGCGGGTTCTTCAGCACCGCCAACAACGCGTTAGGTTCGCTCGCGACCTTCACTTCCCGAACAATCTTGCCCGTGTCATCCACAATGCAGACGCTCGTCTCCTTGACCGATACGTCCAGTCCAGCAAAATGGTCCATGCTGCGCTTCTCCTTCTGATGCTTGAGGCCGTACAACGGTGACCCCGTTTCACCATCAGCCTGAAGCGCAGCACCCAAAAATCTTCCAGCTATCCACAAGCCGCCGGCCGATTACCCCATCTATGGGCCATAAGCAGAAGTCGCTGGTTTTCACTCGATCACCTGGTCAGCGGTGGACTCTGCTTCCCGGTGCATCCATGGCTGTAGACATATTGCCACGTTCCTTTCACTGGCGGCGGAATTAGCAGGACGCGGTTCCGCTATCGAGTTTTACGATCGTAAGACACCCATCGGGACGATTTAATTCTTTAGCGCAATGCAATCCATGTCGCTTCGCCTGAGCTGCTGGCAAGCGGCCTCAGCGGTTTCTTTGTTGAACCCAGTGAAGCGGGCACGATAGAGGACCTTGTCACCCTTTTGAACACGTTCGGTGAGCGGGTAGGCTGCTGCAAGCGCATCGCTCGCCTTAAGTCGCGCCATACTCAGATGCTGTCTTGCTTCGTCCTCGCGGTCGAAGGCGCCGATCTGGATCAGCCATCCATCGTGTACGTGCGGCGGCGCATACGGCGCGGAAGCGGCCATATGGGCCTTTCCCGGTGCACTTACAGCTTCCACCTTGGCCAGTTCAACCCTCGCCCCCGCTAATTTAGCCGCTTCAATCTCCTTTGGTTTAAGTTTGGCGGGCTCAGAGAAAGCGAGCGCGGCCGGGGTCTGGGCGATCGGTATTGGCCCAGCGGACTCGACAACGTTGCCCGATTGATCGGCGGGCGGTGCTGATGGCAGCCAACGAGCCGCCACCTGAGCACTCGGTTGCGGGGTCGTAGCAGCGACAGGGACCAGCTCCGGCATCGGCGCGAGCGATGTCGCCTGCACCGGTCCCGTGTGGATGGTAATGGTCTTCACCAATCGCGGCTGATTCGAGATGGTGGGATCACCACCACGCGACAATGGCAAAGTGCTCTTTTCGATCACCGTGGTCGCGGGCGCGGACATCGGCGCATCGGCAGGCGGCGCTGGTGGTAGCCAACGAGCCGCCACCTGAGCACTCGGTTGCGGGGCATTAGCGGCGACAGGGACTGGCATCGGCATCGGTGCTAGCGATGCCGACTGCACCGGTGCCGTCTGGGAAAATATTAGTCGCCACCGACAGCGGCTGGATTGGATCGATGGGGTTCCCCGGCGACGCCACGGACGCACTGGCAAAGGCTGGCTGGGTCTCGTCGCGCCGATTGCTCTTTGCAATAGCCGGCGCGGCGCGTTTGAGCGCAGTCTCCTTGATCTGAGCGCTGATCAGTTCGCGCATATGAGCATCGCGTTCGAGCGACGAGCGGCCGCCCATCACGACGGCGACGAGGTAGCGCCCGTCGCGATGCATCGACGTTACCAGATTGAAGCCTGAGGCCCGGGTAAATCCGGTCTTAATGCCATCGACACCCTCGATTGAGCCGAGTAGCTGATTGTGATTGCGCATCGTTTCGCCCTGATAGACGAAGGATTCCGTCGAGAAATACTTGTAGTGGCGCGGGAACCGTTTCTGGATGAGGCGCCCTAACAGCGCTTGGTCTCGAGCGGTAGTGATCTGGGCGTCGTCCGGCAAGCCCGACGCATTGGTGTAAGTCGTGCGTGTCATGCCAAGGTCACGCGCTTTTTGCGTCATCAGCTTGGCAAAGTGCTCCTCGTCGCCGCCAAGATTCTCAGCAACGGCCACGGCGGCGTCATTCGCGGATTTCGTGACAATGGCCTTGATCGCATCCTCGACCGCGATGGTCTGTCCGGCTTTGAGCCCGAGCTTGGTGGGTGCCTGTTCGGAGGCGTGCGCGGAGACTTTCAGCAGGCTGTCGAGCTTGATCTTACCGGCCTCGAGACGCTCGAACAGCAGGTAGAGCGTCATGATCTTGGTCAGCGAGGCTGGATGGCGTAGCGCATCCGGATTCGAGGCCTGCAGCACAGCGCCACTGTTGCCGTCAACGACGATCGAGGCGGTTGGCGGCGAATATTTTTCGGCGCGGGCCGCATCGCTGGTGATTGCAAGAGCCGCTGCAACGGGTGCGAGACCAAGCAAACAGTAACGAAGCCCTCGGCGGGCTCTGGAACTCCCCCATGCCATCGCGCACACCGTCCCTGGCGGCGGCTCCCATCCCATTCAGACTACCCGAGATGGGTGTTCCCCTGATGGGATTTCAGTCGGCCGAAATGGCTTTTTTCAAGGCAGCCGGGTTCGAGCGATGTCATCTAAGCTGTGGTGTCGGGAAATTCCATTGAGCATCTCCCACACACGGCGTGGTGTCGCCGGCATATCGATATGGCGAATTCCAACGCGGTCATGGAGGGCGTCAACGATAGCATTTATGACCGCCGGCGGTGCGCCCACGGCTCCTGCCTCGCCGGCGCCCTTGACGCCAAGCGGATTGGCGGTCGTCGGCACGTTGTGGGCTGAAAAGGTCGTCACGCCGAGCTCTCGCAGCAGTCTGATAGCTGGATGATCTCTCTCACAGGTCGCTGAGCGGCTTATCCGCGACAAGTCCGTTCATCCCTCAATATCAGACATTGGACGGCGCTGGTCGCACGGCAGCTTTGGGCCAGATTCAAACATGCCAATGAAACTCCCGCGATCCGCCTCATGAAAATCCGCTAAAGAAAAGCCCCGAGACATTGTCTGGGGGGTTTTTCAATTACGGATGCGGTGTTTCGAAACGTCTCCTTACGACCTCCGGGCGCCGCGTCATTCGTCGGCTTCGATATTTGACGACTAGGAGTGCTTAATGAGCACTCACATCGGCGGATTGACGCCGTTACGGCCGACCGTGATGTTCGGCGCTTCGAGCGTTCCATCGGGCAGTTTCTTCGCGGCGGCGGTGAAGACTTTTTCGCCAGGTTTGAGTTCGGCCGCAGTCGCCGGAGCGTAGGTGACGACCGTGACGTTCGCTGGGACGTCGAACGTCTTCTCACCATCCCTGTACGCCAAAACCAAGGTTTTGCCATCCTTGCGGGTGACTTCGCTGTTTACGGTCGCATTGGTCATGGTGCTGTTGGGCATGAGGTCCCACGGCCGGTGGCCTTCGCCGGTGCCGCGCATGGCTTCGGGAAATATGTGGATTTCCACGGCCTTCTGAGTGCCGTCAGGCTGCGGCATGGCGGTAATGCCAACGAATGAGCCCTGCTTGACGTCGGCGAGCGGCGCCTTGACGACAGCGCGGATCGGTGCGTTGTCGGCGAGCTTCACATTTAACGTTGCGCCATCGCGCGCCTTTACGTTCAACACCTTGTCATGGACGCTCTCGATCGTGCCGCGCACGCGTACTATGTCCGGCTGTTGCGCCGCGGCCACCGAAACGGAAAAGAGCAAGGCAACGGCGCTAGCGCCGACCATCCTTCGTGTCATTGTCGTCATCATTATCCTCCAAACTTGTGCCTGCGGCTCACCCATGGCGGATGATTTGGAACCCGCGAAGCCGCCTACATGTTCCGGCCGGCACGATGATCGCAGCGTTGTGAAATAGCCTTCGGTTCGATCACGTCATTTCTAACGCGCACCGCGGCCTCGCGCGCCTTCTTTCGATCCGAAACTCGTTTCGGCACAACAACCGGCCGGAGTTCCTCATTGCACAACTACGGCGCACTTTTGACGCATTTTCTCGTAGCGAACCTTTACTACCAATCATCGTTGAGGATTTGGACGCCACGGTCCAACAGCACATAACGGAAAGGAGGCAGACCATGATGAGATCGTGGGTGGGGATGGGCACCATTTAAATTGGGAGGACGAGCATGACTGCCCTTTTTATCAACGGAAAGTCCTACAATGTCGATGTCGAGTCCAATACGCCCTTGCTCTGGGTATTGCGCGACACGATAGGACTCACAGGCACCAAATACGGTTGCGGGATCGCCCTGTGCGGTGCCTGCACCGTGCATATCGACGGCGTCGCCACGCGCTCGTGCCAAGTGCCCGTCGGTACCGTCGGCTCCAAGAATGTCACCACGATCGAGGCCTTGGCGCAGAACGGCAAGCTGCACCCGGTGCAGAAGGCCTGGCTCGACCTCGACGTGCCGCAATGCGGCTATTGTCAAAGCGGAATGATCATGGCGGCCGCTTCGCTGCTCAAGCAGAAGCCCAGGCCGACCGACGCCGATATAGACGCGGCGATGACCAACATCTGCCGCTGCGGAACCTATCAACGCGTCCGCACCGCCATCCACGCGGCGGCCGGCAACGCGTAAGGAGGCGCAGCCATGACATATATGCCAAGATTTACTCGGCGTTCCTTCGTGGTCGGCGCGACCGCAGCAGGCGCCGGATTCGCAATCGGCTTGAGCCTGCCGTCGGAGTCCGATGCGGTTTACGCCGCAGATGGTTCGCCCGAAGTCGGAGCCTGGGTGTTGATCCGGCCCGACGAGACTGTCGTTATCCGCATCATGCGGTCGGAAATGGGCCAAGGCTCGCTCACCGGCCTCGCGCAACTGGTTGCCGAGGAGCTCGACTGCGATTGGTCGAGAGTCACGACCGAATTTCCGACGCCCGGCGAGAATCTCGCACGCAATCGCGTATGGGGCGAATCCAACACGACCGGCAGCCGCGCGATCCGTGAGTCGCATGAATATGTCCGCAAGGGCGGCGCAACCGCGCGGATGATGTTGATCCAGGCGGCCGCCAACGCATGGAACGTACAGGCTTCCGAGTGCAGCGCGGCCAATGGTGTCATCACGCATCAGTCGTCCGGCCGCTCGGTCAGTTACGGTAAAGTGGCGGACGCCGCCGCCAAGCTCACGCCGCCGTCGGATGTGGTGCTCAAGTCCACGAAGGATTGGAAGATTGCCGGCAAGCCGCTGAAGCGGCTCGACACGCCGGACAAACTTGTCGGCAAGACCACATACGGCATCGATGTCCGATTGCCGGGAATGCTCTACGCGGCGATCTCGGCATGTCCAGTCTTTGGCGGAACGCTCGACAGCTACGACGAGGCGAAGGCGCGCGGCATGCCCGGCGTCAAGCACGTCGTGCGCGTGGGCGACGACGCCGTCGCGGTGGTGGCGGATTCGTGGTGGCGAGCAAAGACAGCACTCGAAGCGCTGTCGGTCGCATGGGATGAGGGCAAGAATGCCAAGGTCAGCAGCGCCACGATCGCGGATTTCCTCAAAGAGGGTCTCGACAGCGATCAGGCTATCATCGGCAACCAGGCGGGCGACGTACAGGCTGCTCTAGCCGGCGCCGCAAAAGTGGTGGAAGCGCTGTACGCCTTTCCGTACCGCATCCACGCCACCATGGAGCCGATGAACGCCACAGCGCTGTTCACGTCCGATCGCTGCGAAGTCTGGGCGCCGACACAGATGGCCGAGGACAGTCTGAGGGCGGCGGCGCAGGCGGCCGGCTTGCCGCTGGAAAAATGCGATCTGCACAAGACCTTCATCGGCGGCGGATTTGGCCGGCGCGGCGCGCCCACCGACTATGTGCGCCAGGCGGTAACCGTCGCCAAGGCGATCCCGGGCACACCGATCAAGCTCCTGTGGTCGCGCGAGGAAGACACCACGCACGATTCGTATCACCCGATCTCACAGTGCCGGATGCGAGCCGCGCTCGATGCCGACAATGAATTGATCGGGCTGCATATGCGCATTGCCGGACAATCCATCTTGGCGACGGTCAATCCGGGACGGATGCAAAACGGCAAGGACCCTCTCGCTTTCCAAAGCCTCAATCCAGGCGGCGCCGAGGGGGCATTCGGCTACAACGTGCCCAACTTGCTGATCGACCACGCAATGCGCAATTTGCATGTACCGGCGGGCTTCTGGCGCGGCGTCAACAGCAACCACAACGCGTTCTATGTCGAAGGCTTCATGGACGAGGTGGCGCACGCGGTCGGCGATGATCCGCTCGCCTTTCGCCTCAAATCCCTCAAGCCCAAGCATGCCGCGGTATTGAAGGCTGCGGCAGAGAAGGCAGGCTACGGTACGCCGGCGGCGCAAGGCATCTACCGCGGCATCGCGCAGGTCATGGCCAATGCCAGCTACGTCGCGGCCTGCGCCGAGGTTTCGGTCGATAAGGGCCGCGTGAAAGTGCACCGCGTAGTCGGGGCTACCAATTGCGGTCACGCGGTTAATCCTGAGCAGATTGCTCGCCAGGTCGAGGGCTCGTTCGTCTACGGGCTGTCATCGCTGCTGTACGGCGAATGCACGGTGCGCGACGGCCGCATCGAGCAGACTAATTTCGACACCTGGGAGGTGATGCGTCTCGACGCGATGCCAAAGGTCGAGACCGTGGTCATGCCGGACGGCGAATTCTGGGGCGGGGTCGGCGAGCCAACCATTTCGGTGGCCGCACCCGCGGTCCTCAACGCCATCTTTGCGGCAACCGGCAAGCGTATCCGCACTGTCCCGATCAAGGACATCGATCTGAGCGCCGCATAGCCGAATCGAAGTGGCGGCCGTCAAGCCGCCACCTCGATTTTCACGAACGACACTAGAACTCGCGGCCAAGAACCGCGGACAAATTCGCCACGGCGTCAATATTGAGCTTGTCGGAGTGTTTGAATGTGCTCGTTTCGCAGAATGACAGATTGGACTATGGCGCTGCGCCATCTGTCGGACAGAAGGGTCACCAGTGGGAGGTGGCCCTTCGTGTTTTGTACGTGACGGTTGCAATTTGTGATTTCCGCTATTCCCTCGAAGGCAGACATTCGCCGGCAAGAGCGGTAGCTGGTGCGCTTCTAACGTCCCTTAAGTGCCAACAACGGAAGTCGGGCGTGCATGTCCGTCTGGATTGCTCTGTTCCCGCATGGCAAACTTAGGTGAGGAGGAGGTAGGGCCTTGCTATCTGTCATCAAGGTTATCCTCATTATTGCTGCCGTTATCCTGACCACGGCCAACCGAACTTATGCAGCTCATTCCGGTGGCGAGTGTTACCTCCACGGCCACCGAATATATGTTCCTGACGGTTTGAATTATCCTCGGCAGGCGTGGGCTGGTTGGGGAATAACTTGTCGAACAGCAACGCCAGAGATAGCAGCGGGATCAGGATCAATTCGAGCGGACTCTGGAGAGCGGCCGGTAGAGTGGTGCGGCTGGTGGCTGCGGCAACACCTTGGAGGACGCTACGGTCCTGAGTTTAACGTTGCTCGTAATTGGTTGAATGCTGGTCGTCCGCTTGACGGTCCTCGCCCTGGCGCCATTGGCGTTAAGGCTCATCATGTATTTCAGGTAATCCGGGTTGTTGATCGCGACCATGTGCTGGCGATCTCCGGCAATGACCATAATGATGTTCGGACTCGGATACGCCTAACGTCCGATGTAATCGGATGGCGTGACGTTACCGAGGAGACTGCTGCTGACAAACCTGCTGCTGATACGGCTACTACCGACAAGACTGCAGCGGATAAGGTTGGTTCAGACAAGAGTGCAGGTGACGCCAGCGCCCAAGGCCCTTAGGGGCCCTTTGGGCCGTCGGAACAGATGTGCTTTGTCAGGGGGTGATAGGAAGGGAGGTGGAAATGGCTAGGACTTCGCGAACTCAGTGGCGTGCGCTATCCAGACGAACCGTTGTCATTCGAAGCCTGGCCTGCGCAGCAGGAGCCGCAGCATCGCTTGCCCCAGTTAAGGAAGCTGCCGCCAAGATGGCTCAGAAGGCGGTCGAATATCAGGACACACCAAAAGGCGATCAACAGTGCAGCAACTGCTCTCTGTTCCAGGAGCCGAACGCCTGCACGCTGGTCGACGGCGAAATCAGTCCGGCGGGCTGGTGTAAATTCTGGGTCAAAAAGACTGGCTGAGCGCGGGCGAAGTCCTGCAAACTCATATACAAAGCGACGCGATAATCAAAGGAACATAAGACCGTTCCCCGACACATCGCTATAATTTGAGTTCCGGGGGAACTTTATTGGTCATGCGGTGCGGCGGGAGTGGCATGAGTACCGAAGAAAGGATTGCTTGGGGCAGCGCTGGCGCAAGATCGCTTCAAGGTTTTTGGCGGGACTAGCATCTAATTTGCGTCCGAAGCTAAACTGACTACTTTCCACCGCGAACTCATTTACGGAAGGGATGCAAAATGCAGCGCCTTGCTATTGCATGCAGCGTTCTTTTCTTTTGTGGATCAGTTTCAATGGCAAACAATTTCACGCCAATCGTCAATGGGTCCACTCAGCCAATTAAATCGACGCTGAAGGGAAAGTTCGCTGAAGAGCCTAAATGTTGGTGCATGGGTTCGCGGCCGCCCCCAATCTGCACTTTGGTTTCACTATGCCAATCGTATGGTCATCTCTGCGTTGGGTCGTGCGATTAATTAGCGCTACTCCGCGTTAGCGCAGGATCGGGGGCGGCCTTTCTCTTTGGCCCGAACCAGCGCTCCTCTGCGATCTCTCGACTGCCCGGCAAGCCGGATTGGAAAAAACAAAAGCAAATTTCGCATTGGGGCCCCGGTTGAAAAAGCATAGGACCCCCTATGCCACCCCCATAAACTGAAATTGAAAACGCAAAAAAGAGACACCTCCTGTGCCCACAATTTTTTTGCTGGCGGATTACATTAATTGAGTGTCCCAACATCGCTCGTTCTTCGGACGACCGGCTCACATGCAGCGTGTTGACTCACCCTTCGGTACCCTACGGCTGCCAAGCGGCCAGTCCAATCCGCACCCATGTCCGCTTTACCCCCAAAAGCGGACATCAGAACTGGTTACGTTTGGTGCAGTAGTTCCGGCAGCTTGGCGACGTTCGCCGCGATCCGGCGCGCTTCGTCGTTTGTGTCGATGTGCCGGATGCTTAAGATGAGGAACGAAGTTGAACTCTCTTAGTCATCCATCGCGAGGATGATTTGCCGGCCAACCATTGCAATGCGCAATTTCGTGCCGGCGGTAAGTATCAACCGGCGCCTGACCGTCGTTGGGTATGACAACATAGCAGGTGTCGTTACTCTGCCAGGAGCAAGCTACCGTGAGAAAATCAAGACCCATCGACATGCAAACAGAGCGCACGTCGGCCTCCGGCATAACGCGCTCGACAACCTGACCATTATACGCATGGTTGTACTGCGCGGGCGGTTCGAGCTTGGCCGCGGCGCGTGCCGGGCTTGCGGGGACGGGGATTGGGATTGGGATTACGCACGATGTCAAAAACAGGAAGGTGAGCAAGAACGGCGCGGCTACCGAACTGTTCCAACTCATAAACCGAGACCCATGACAGAAAAAGTCGTCAAATTGTTTGCTACCATGCGTTGCTTAATGATCTGCAAAGATGAAAATTGTACGCCGGCATTGGGGCCGGGCCGCGGCCTACAAGATACACGCCCGCCTGCGCTCATCTCCGAGGAATAAAAATTCGCCTCATCCTTGCTGAGCAGCTTGGCTGCCACGCTTCACTAATTTTTGGGGTGTGGCTAATTTGCACTATTCAAGGGCCAAAAGATTTTAGAGCATCGATGTACGCCAGGCACGGCCCTCAAGCTCTTCTTCGGCCTGCCGCTGATGGCGACGGCGCTCGAATACTGGTTCTCGTTGAGCGCGAGAAGGGCTGGTCCGATGACCCCGACGCAGCGCCGCTACCTTGAGCACGCCGTCCGCTGCCAGGGCGGCGAGCTCCGCTGGAGCGTCCGTTCTGGCGGTGCCGAGGGTGCGATCCACCGGATGGTCAAGATGCTCGTCGCGGCCGGGCTCGTCGCCTTCGACCTGCGGCGGATGGCCTGGATCGTGACCCGGGCCGGGCGAGCGGCGGTCAAGGAGGGGCCGCCGGGAGCTGTCGGCAATTGAGGCTGATCCGATTTGGCTAGCCGAATGCCTGTTGCGCGAATTGGCGGCAAACGGGAAGGCATAGAAATCGCCCCCGCATCAAGCCTTTCGCAATAGCTCCGGCAGCTTGGTGATATTGGCCGCGATCCGCCGCGCCTCACGGACGGGTCGGTCAAAGTCCGTTTTCATCATTTGCTAAGGTTTCCAATTCTTCGTCTTGCCGCCGAGAGCGACCTGTTCGAGTTGGCGAATGACTTTAGCAGCTTGAGCCAGCCGATACCGTTCGACCAGCTCCGCCTGGCTCGCGTTCGGCGGGAGCGGTCCATATTCCCTTTCGACCGTGTCAAAGTCCTGCTGACCGGGCTTAATGGCCTCGATTTTACTTTTGGTGGGTCTGGTCATGGCGTCCAATTCCTCGACCGACCAGGGCGGCGGGAAGCGGCGAGCAGATCACGCACGGCGCCGATTGAAGCTCATTCGCATGGCCATCGCGACTGCCCATGCTAGGAGCCACGCCACAACGGCGATGAGCAGATTTGAAGGGAAGATAAAAATCATGCAGCGAAGGCACAGCAAAGAAACGTGAGGAGTTTCCAACCTGCACCGCCGGGCCCCGTATCTAGAACGAGGGTCAATGGCGCGAGGACGATGGCCAAGAACCCGATAATAAGAACACTATCGTTAAGCAGGCTATACATCTGCAAACCGCTCCGGCGAAAAACAAAGTTGATCCTCGACGGCTCTAGGACCCATGCCAACAGATCCAGGCGTGATTGAGCACATGACTTCAAGCATTCATTTTGGCTCCGCTTTAGCCTAGTCGAGCCCCGCCTGAGCGAAATTGCAACAGGCGGTTGCCCCGCTCAGGCTTCCCGCAACAGCTCCGGCAACTTCGCGACATTCGCCGCGATCCGCCGCGCCTTGGCCGGATGTACGCCGGGCGCGGCCTCAAATAAACTTATTGCTTTTAGGGAGATGCGCCATGGCCGATGCGCTCATCTGGAAGGAAATTACGACTGCATTTAAGGGCGCGGCCATCAAAGGATCGTATGCGGTTGAAGACGCAATGGTGATAGTGAGAACTCCGTATGGCGAAAAGGCAGCGCAGCTCGTAGGTACCAACGCAATTTGGATAGCGGCGCGTTTGTTGCGTGAGTTGGCGGCAGAAGGAAAAGCATAAAAGACCAGGTTCCCTGCACCAACTCCGGCAGCTTCGCTATATTCACGGCGATCCGCCGTGCCTCATCCTTGCTGAGCAGCTTGGCGGCCGATCGCTAGCCGTTCTGAGCTTCTGCCAACAGCGCATGTTGCCAGATTTCACGCTCGGTAGGGAACTGCAACGGCCCAGTAAGGGTTGTTTCTGAGCAGGAGGGGTGGGCATGAAGGCGGTCAATCATGCCAACAGATTTAGCCCCAGCATTCGCACGAAAACGTGCGGCGCAAGCCAAATTGCAAACCGAAGTCACGATGCTGTTATTCTGGCTTATCGTGTCCCTTGGGCTGTTGTTTGAGTTTAGTTGGTAGCCAGCGGAAGAGGTGCTTTCCCTATTCTGCGTGTCGCGATATGTCCAGTCGATAACCCCGTCACGGGTTCCGCAATTGCTCCGGCAGCTTGGCGATGTTCACGGCGATCCTTCGCGCCTCATCAGTGAGTAGAACCTATCTCAAAATCGTCTGAAGAGGATAACGAGGCAGGCGAGTTGGACGAAGCCGAGGAAGTTCTGGGCGTGATACTCCCAGCGGACGAGGATGCGGCGCTGCCATTGGATCCAAGCGAAGAAGCGCTCGACGAGCCAGCGTCGCATGTAGCGGCTTAGCCGGCGCCGATCTTGCGTGGGCGGCTTGCTGCGGTTGCAGCGATGCGGCGCGATCATCTCGGTGCCATCTCGGCGCAATTCGTCGTCCAGCGGATCGCTGTCGTAAGCGCGATCGCCAATCAAGTTTTCTGGCTTGGCTTCGATCATGTAGAAGTCGAAGCACAGCTGTACCAAGCGGACTTCGTGATGGTTTGCCGCATGCGTGCTGACCGAAAGCGGCAATCCATGGCGATCAACAATCGCCATGATTTTCATGCCTTTTCCGCGCTTCGTGGGTCCGATCTCCGCGCCGCCGCCCTTAGCCATAACGAACGTCGCGTCAATGAAGCATTCTTCTTCGTCCAATACGCCTCGGTCGCGAAGATCGTTAGCAACATCCGTCAATATCCGGCGCAGAGTCTCGTCGCGACACCAAGCCTGAAAGCGCCGGTGCACAGTTTTGTAGTTCGGATAGCTTTGCGGCAGCATATGCCACTGCGCGCCGGTATTGAGAATCCACAGCACCGCTTCAAGCACGCGCCGGCTCGCAATCGGTTTACGACCAGGACGTCCATCGGCAATGTGCTCCTCCGGAAAATGATCCCGGATACGTTCCCACTGCTTATCGGTGAGCCGAATCATTCCGCATTTATATCGGATCGACAGCGGTCAGCAATTTTGAGATAGGTTCTAGTTTTGCTGCTGATCTCCCGCGCCCATTTCATCCAGCTCAGTTCCACGTCCGTTCCGCGGGTCGGGAAATTTTTTATTAAAGTTCTGCGTTGGGGTTCTCGGAACGTCCCGCGCCACTCTCGCCTCCATATCAGCTTGCACGCCGAGCGAGATCAATCAGCGGCGTCATCCTGAGATCAGGGTTTCCTAACGGTTCGTTAGGACTTTTCCGGAAGAATAATGCGCAGCACAAGCACTGTGGGCACAGCGCTTCGGCTTCAGCCCCCATCAGAAGGGGCAGTATTTTACGGTCATCTACTGGGCGGCCGAGAGGGCCGCCCCTTTTCTTATTGGGAACTGTTGCCACAATCCCTTTAACGAACGGTGAATCGATTTCGACTCTTTTTCGAGTCGGAAAAAGACTCCATTTACCTGGGTGTGGTGTCGTTGGTTTATGGCTGATACCGAGCGCCGACCAGTGACTCTTGCTGTGGGAACCTGGGGGTTTTTGGACCAACTGTCCAAGCTGGGAACCCACGGCACAAGCGTACCGGACGTAGCTAAAACGTTAATCGAGGAGGGGATAAGGCAGGCGATTAAGGATGGTTTCCTAAAGCAAGGATCATTTGTTGTCGCGGGATCAACATCACAACGTTGAACTCGAAACAAGTCGCGCAGGGACGCATCAAGCAACCGGCAGCTTGGCGATATTCGCCGCGATGCGTCGCGCCTCATCTTTGCTGAGCAACTTGGCTGCCGAGCGCCGGCCGGCAGCCTCACAATCAAGGCTGCGGAATGCGGGCGGTGGGTGGTAGCGTGACCCGCTCATCACACCGGATTTGGTAAATCCGGCCGACTACGAAACCGAGCGCGAGCGCGACTGAGATTTCGAAGGCCATCAGCAGTACCAAAGTCAGCGGCATGTTCCTTTCGAACCAATGCCGCAAGATTGCCGAGCAAAGGTTACCGGACCGTTTTTGCGCGGCGACTTTGGTCAATTCTTCGACAGTCCAAGGCGGCGGGAAGCGGCGACCCGACACTCGCGCACTCAACCGCCGATGCCGTCGAAGATCCGGTAGTCGCGCTCGGCCCCATTCCCAGAGCGGCGAGCGCCGCTTGTCGTGTGCAGCGACTGCCTGAGCGAGGCTGTCAAATTCCACCCGCATGGTGGTCGCTGGCCTCGGCGGCGAACTTCCTCGCCTCACAAGTCTGGGCCTGACGCAATCTCAGACAACCGGTCCAACAAAAAAAGAAGCGCCGGCATTCCCCTACAATTAGGCTTGGAAACCAAACGCTCCTCCGCCTGTCGTCCTCAAGCAATTAATGGAAGGTTAACAAGACTGGTCCTTCAGCGTTAAGTCACAAGAAGATAATCCAGTGCGATTTCTGTTCCTTCGCGACGGCAAAAATTGAGTTTTATTTAATCGTGCCCGATTAACTTCAACTCCGATCAAAGTTCAGCAAGAATCTGTGCGGAGGTAGCGATGCGCGTCGCCGTTGTTGTCTTTGCGGCATTGCTGACGTTGGGACTTGTCGCGTTTGGCGTCGTCCTAACGCAAAAGGCTACCGATCCCGTCCCGCTGACGGCGGCTGCAGCAGATGTGTCGTCCTCGCAAAATGCGGTATCAGCCAAGACCGACAAAGCTCCGCTTCACCTGGGCGAGGCTGTGAAGGCCGCGGCACCCTTTACATCGACCGCAGTCGCGCAGAACAACACAGTGGCAGTAGCGTCGGCTTTTCCAGCTCCCGCGCTGGCGCCGAAGCCATTTGCCGCGTGCAACAATCCCGACGCGCTCGGGCTCTCGCGAGTCATTGAGATCGATACGACAGGTGGCCCTGCGTTTGGAACCGAGCATTTCAAGCAATATGATTTCCTGCGCGATAAGGAAGTTGCTCTGACCTTCGACGACGGCCCCTGGCCTGGCAACACGCCGATGGTGCTCAAGGCGCTGCAGGACAATTGCACCAAGGCGACGTTCTTTGAGATCGGGGAACACGCGACTTGGCGACCCGATTTGGCTAAACAACTCGCCGCCGCCGGAATGACGATCGGCAGCCATACTTGGTCACACAAGGACTTGGCGAAGAACCCCTATGCCAAGGACATCGAGCAGGCCAAGCAAGAAATCGAAATGGGCGTGAGCGCCGTGCACATGGCGGTCGGCGGACCGACCGCGCCATTCTTTCGTTTTCCCGATTTGCAGCAACCGCGTGACCTGATGCCCTATCTCGGCACGCGCAACATTGCGATCTTCTCAACCGATATCGACACCTTCGATTTCAAGCTGCGCAAGCCGGAAGACGTGGTCAAATCGGCGATGACCAAGCTTGCCAAGAACGGCAAGGGCATTCTGCTGATGCATGATTTCCAGCACGCCACGGCCGAGGCCATGCCCGAACTGCTGCGCCAGCTCAAGGCCGGTGGTTACAAAATCGTGCACCTGGTGCCGAAAGAGCCGGTGACAACGCTGGCAAAGTACGACGAGATGGTCCGGGCACAGGACAAGTACTCGACCAGCAACAACGCGCGGTCCGAATCGAGCGTCGTCAAGACCCTCAGCGAGTGATGGAAGCCCAAAGAAAAAGATTGGGATTGTCGCTCACTTCTCCACCGCGCCGCCGCTATCGGCCCAGTCCTTGAAGCCGCCGAGGTTGTAAACGCGCTCATAGCCCATGTCTTTGAGAACCTTGCCGCTGAGCGCCGCGCGCCCGCCAGAGCCGCAATAGACGATCACCGTCTTGTCCTTAGCAAAATTCTTGTCGTGGGAGGGCGACTCGGGATCGGCCCGGAACTCCAACATGCCGCGCGAAACGTGCACAGCGCCGGCGACCTTGCCGCTAATTTCCACCTCGGGGGCGTCGCGTACGTCAACGACCAGCGTGTCGCCCTTCGCTATCATCTCACGCGCCTGCTGCGGTGTGATCCGCGGTACCGCGGCATTAGCGGCTTCCATCATCTGCTTGACGCTTGTCACCATCACCACTGTCCCTGCTTGTTTTACCTGTCCCTGTTTGTTTATGCCGAGGCACATTTTACCACTCAGATGATCACGAATATATCCTGCCACTGCTGACGTCCGCTTTACCGCACTGCCCCGCAAGCCGCATGGAAAAAACAAAAGCAAATTTCTCCCGCCGGGCCCGATCCGGAAAACCGCATATGAACAGGGGTATGGCCCCCTAACGCACTTTTGAAAACGCATAAAAAAGACCCCTTCTGTGTCCGCAATTTTTTTCTGGCGGGCTTCTTCACGCGATAGCTTAGAAAACAGCCGCATCCACACGTTATCCCCTGGCCCAATGTGCCTTTTCGGCCGGTCTCTAAAGCATTTGCTAAATTTATCGCTATAGTTTCGGTGCCAGTAACCTAGGAGTATCGCATGCCCCCGCGCGCGAATTGGAAGGGCTACCTTCGACTTTCGTTAGTTTCTTGTCCCATCGCTCTCTATCCAGCGTCGTCACTCAGCGAGAAAGTCAGCTTCAATCGTATTAACCGAAAGACCGGAAACCGCTTGAAGCAACAGAATGTCAATTCCGAAACCGGCGAAGTTGTTCCCCGGGAGGATATTGCGCGCGGTTACGAGATCGGAAAGGGGCAATACCTCGTCGTTGAGGACGAAGAATTGGAAGCCGTGCAAATCGAGAGCACGCGGACCATCGAAATCGATGAGTTCGTCCCGCGAAACGAGATCGATGATCGCTACATCAACTCGCCTCATCAATAATGCGCGGGGAAAAACCCTCCCTGCGGAGTTGATCAAACGTCCATCCTGGGCAATCCTCGCACACGTCATGCAATGCCGCGACGATACGTTCATCAATTGACGACATGCGGCGATGTTGTCTAACTGTTGAAACCGTCCCCAGTTCAAATAACAGACTCAACTGTCCACCGCGCCGAAGCCGATTGAGCCCGGTCGACTGCGCGCCGAAACGATCTTCTCGAGGCCAGTGAAGGCGCCGCCACAGACGAATAGGATATTGGTCGTATCGACCTGCAGGAATTCCTGCTGCGGATGTTTGCGGCCACCCTGCGGAGGCACGTTCGCGATCGTGCCCTCGATGATTTTGAGCAGTGCCTGCTGCACGCCCTCGCCCGAGACGTCGCGGGTGATCGAGGGATTGTCGGATTTACGGGAAATCTTGTCGATTTCGTCAATATAGACGATGCCGCACCGCGCACGCTCAACATTGTAGTCGGCCGACTGCAGCAGATTGAGGATGATGTTCTCGACGTCCTCGCCGACATAGCCGGCTTCGGTGAGCGTCGTCGCATCGGCGATGGTGAAAGGAACATCGAGAATGCGCGCCAGCGTCTGCGCTAGCAGTGTCTTCCCCGAGCCGGTCGGGCCGATCAGGAGGATATTCGACTTCGCTAATTCGACATCTTTGTGGTCGGCCTGGTGTTTGAGCCGCTTGTAATGATTGTGGACGGCGACCGAGAGCACCTTCTTGGCATGGTTCTGACCAATGACGTAGTCGTCGAGGTTTTTGCGGATCTCCTTCGGGGTTGGGATGCCGTCGCGTGATTTCGTCAGCAAGGACTTGTTCTCCTCGCCGATGATGTCCATGCATAGCTCGACGCACTCGGCGCAAATGAAAACCGTTGGCCCAGCGATGAGCTTGTGCACCTCGTGCTGGCTCTTGCCGCAGAACGAGCAGTAGAGCGTGTCCTTCGATTCGCTGCCGCTGACCTTGCTCATTTCAGAGCTCCGACAATATGCGGGTCATCGCATCGCTACCCTGCACGCCAAACCAGGCATGCACTCAGTGGTGCGTGGGGTGGTTGAAATCCAACTATTTTTTGTTGTGTATCCAAGCGCCTTGCGTTTTCTGAACACCGATAGCGTCGCAATGTGGTATCCACCAGAAGATCATCCCAATCGGCACGATCATCACGAGGATCAATGCAATTATCCATTCCATTTTTTTCCTGTGTGGTTCACCTGTTCGCTTATGTAGGGGCTCGTTTAGTTATCCACTAATTCTTCAATTGTCGGCGGGAAAATCGCATACCAGTCAAATCCCCAAACCCGCTCTTGCTCACGAGGAATCTCGTCTCTGCTAACAGCATCGAAACCCGGAGCAGGTAGCCCGGTCGCCTGCTCAACAACCAAGGAAGCAAGCGCTGGTAAGCTGTGGTTCTGGCACCATCGCGTGATAAGGCCCAATGGCTTGGCCAAAAGGTTTGGGCCGCCACGCTTTACGCGACGAGCAAGGGCATCATAAGTTACAGTTTGGCGGTCAGCGGCGCATCCGATCAGGATGAGATAAGCCCGTAAACCCCACGCTGCCTCACTACTCGGAAATGGTTTTGCCATTTGACGGATCGTTCCGCCGTTCAGTCGAACCGCAGATGAAATAGCCAGAACGCGCAGGCGATCAAGATGATGGCAGCATAATAGGGCCACCTTCCGCGCTTTAGGAGCAGGAGTAATCGCTTTTGTTGCTGACGGGCCGGAGGCATTCCACCTACTCCACGACTGCGCGGCTACAGCTTTAAGCGAAAACGCCTTTCGAGAGCGTGAGCTCGCTTTCAGGTGCGACCCGTTCGTGCTTTTCGGCGATGCTCTTGATGCGGTAGCACGGATCGTCGGGATCTCGGTCCGAGGCAGGAATGAGATGGCGAATTTCATAGGGACCAAGGACTGCGGATCGAAGCGAGCCCCGCTCTAGCTCGACTATTTGACCGACATTGAACTTATGCGCCATCAGGCTTTCCTTTCGTCATATTGGGCTTAGAAATGCTATCTGCGAGCATCTCTTCGTCCTTGTGGCTATGTAGGAAGCGGGCAATCTGGCCTCTGAGCGTGACCGTTTGTAGTACGTCACCCAGTGAGCCTGCGGTATCAAAAAGCTCGCGTTGCAGCTTCTTTGGGATCGTATTCCACTGCATGATGACAGCGGCCCCGAGGCACCGCAGAACATGCTCCTCGATTTTTGCGACAGCCTTGCTGTCGAGCCGCTCTCCAAGGGCCTCATCCTCGGAAAGCACGTCTTGCGAACGGATCATTTTGTCGAAATTATCCGCCAGCCAGTCTTCGTTTTGCGCCAACAAGCTGTAGCCTTCCATCGATCGCTCGATTTTGCGGATTTCGCTCGGGACGTCAGTATTTTTGATTGTTTCAGCGCTTTCTGCCACTTTCGTCCGAAATTGCTCTGCCGTGAACATGGGAATCACCCTCCGTGGCATGCGCCGAACGCTCTTGCGCTCGGCGGCGCGGTAATGTCTGGCTATTGGATGGTCGGATCGTATATGGGAACGATCACGTCGAATTGCGACGCCTATTGCGCGAATGTCGCTGCGCATTTTGAGTGCGCTTATGGCCCAAAGCGGACAGAGAGATCGCGCCGAGGAATGTCCGATTTCAGGGGGTAAAGCAGATATTGAAATTTGAGGGCGTCACGTCCGCTTTTGACCGATACCGTTGATAAAGTCTGCGATGAGCTTGGCGTGGCCGCTGATTGACGGTTTGGCGGTTAGTTTTTCCTCGCTGCTCCCGTTGGGAGGGAGCGATATTGTTTACATGACTGGGACGCGAGAACGATATTGCTTAGGTGACGCAGGCCGCCGCCACGTTCGGCGGTGATGGCCAGAGATAGTTCGCGAGGGTTTTGAGGTTCTGCACGGTGGCGGCGAGGTGGAACTCGTCACGTGCTCCGGAGAGTCCGCGTAGGCGCATACGCTCAAAGCGATGATGTGTTTTCAGGTGCGCAAAGCGCATTTCCACTTTCTTACGCTGGTTGCTCGATTGGTCATACTCAGGGGTGCCCGTAAATGAACGAGCATGATCACGCGCTTTTTCGTTGATGTCGCGTGCGATCTTCCTGAACGGCGCGCGGGTGCATTGTTTCTTGAGTTTGCAAACGCGGCAGTCTCCTGGGTGGGACAGATAATTCCTGGCCCTGCCATTATGGATGGTTCCCGAGGTCCTCAAAGACCGACCGTTCGGACAGATATAGATGTCGCGCGCAGCATCGTAAGCGAAGTCGAGGCGGGGGAACATGCCGTCAGTTCGCTCGTATCCCTCCTTGACCGGAATATGCGGGGTGATGTCCTTGTCCAGGAGCCAGGCGAGCAGCTTGCCCGTTCCATAAGCGGTATCGGCCGCGAGTTGTCCAGGCTTAAGGCCGAAGGTCGTTTCGGTTCGATCGATCATCGTCGTGGTTGCCGCAACCTCGTCATAGGTGCGCGCTGGCGTCGCCTCGACATCGACGATGACAGCGTGCTCGACATCGATCATGTAGTTGAGCCCATAGCCAAACTGGACACGCTTGTTCGCCTTCGCGGTCCAGGCAGAGCATGGGTCGCTGGGTGAGATCGCCTTTGGTAGCTTACGATTGGCATCGGGATCTTCATCTTCGAGACCGCCAAGGAACTCGGCGGCAGCCCGCGTCTGCCGCTCCGGCAGCGACCAATCGATCTCACCGGGTGCTTTGCCATAATAACGGCTTGCGTCGGCCTCGATGACGCTGGCATCGATGGCGAAGCCCTCGCCTTTAATCAGACCAGCGTCCATACAGGCCCGTACCACCGCTTCAAAGACTTGGCGCAAGAGGTCACTGTCGCGGAAACGGCCGTGGCGATTGACCGAGAATGTCGAGTGATCAGGCACCTTGTCGTCAAGATCGAGCCGACAAAACCACCGATACGCCATGTGCAGCTCGACTTCCTCGCACAGCCGTCGCTCGAAGCGGATGCCGTAGCAATAGCCGACGATCAACATTCGGATCATAAGCTCGGGATCAATCGAAGGTCGGCCAATGTCGCTATAGAAGGGTGTGAGCTTCTCCCTAAGCTCAACCAGTATCCGCGTCACGACCGGATTGATCCGGCGCAACAAATGGCTCGGCGGGATGCGCCTTTCGAGGTTGAACAGGTAAAACAACTGGCTCTGATCGCCCGTCTGTCGACCCATCATCGCAAACCCCCGCCGCTGAATGCCGCCAGCAGACGGAATCACTGTTCGCCAAAAATCACGAGCCCTTTTTCAACAGCATCGACCCAAAGCGGAAGTCCAGCCTCCAATTTTTCTGGAACGCACAAGAACTCCAGCACTGATGTGGTAAGGTGCCGTCCGGGATCCGGCGCTCAGTCCTAAGCCGCTCTTCTGGAGGCCGCAAATGGCTGCTGTTCCCCGCCGATTAAAGCGAATTGAGGTTTATTGTCCGGAATACCAAACGACGGCAACGATCCGCATCAACGATGCGCACTCATCGGGGACCGATCGTCTTGAAGTCGATTACAGATCTCCGGACCATAGTCATTTCACAATAGAAATCCCTGATGATTGGACCGATCAGGATTTGTTGGAACTAATTTTTCTACCACCCCGCGATCCGGGACGACAGAATTGGCCGGCTTGGGAGATTCCTGCTTACGACTTGGTGTCGTCCAGCCTGTTTAGGTTCTGGAAAGGCGAGAAAAAGCCAGACAAGTGAATTGGGGTTTCTCTCTCGTCTGCTACACCGTGCAGAGAGCGGTTCGCGCAATGCTCATCGCTTCTGGGTCGTCAATGGATCCTGCCAAGGGCGCGCTAGCGTCTGGCAATAGCCTCGCCTGCACTGGTCAGGGAAGTCCAACCCTTCCGCGGGGCGTCAGCCAACCAGCCTTCATTTCCTGCATATGCGAGCGCGCTGACAAATTGGTTGCCTTCTAACCCAATTTGCAAAGCTTTCTTCTCAATCCACGCATTTGCTCTTGGCGCGCGGGTATTCATTCCGGCGGCAACTAGGGTTTCCAGCAGTCGTATGGCGTCGGTGCGATCCATTTGAAATTATAAATCGGGAGCGGCATGGGCATGCTCAAGATCGCCGATTAACAACGGCACCGTTGCGCGCTGCCGTGACGTACAAGACGGCCACGCGCGCATGAACGATGTGGTAAGTTGTGGTCCTTGGCGGGAGGCGCGCCGTAGAGGTCACGGCTAGTGTGATTCTGTTGAGGCGTTCATGAGCGTTGGATATTTCGATGAACAAAGGCGACAGTTAATTGCCGCGATTACGGCAGACACAAACGAGGTTGCCAACCGGATCGGCAAGACTGCGCTAGACAAGCGAGTGATCAGGGCGATGATAAAGTCCCTCGGCATGAGTTCGTGCCGGCCGAGTTCCAACCGTACGCTTACGCGAACAGGCCCCTGCCGATCGGCTTCGGTAAAACCATCTCGCAGCCGTTGATGGTTGCCGTGATGACGGACCTGCTTGAGCTTAAACCCGACGATGTCGTCCTCGAAATCGGCACCGGCCTGGGCTACCAATCCGCAGTGCTCGCTGAGTTAGCCAGCCGGGTATACAGCGTCGAAATCATCGACGAGCTGGCACAACGAGCAGTGCAGCGGTTGAACCGACAGGGCTACACCAATGTCGAAGTCCGCGTCGCGAACGGCTATTTGGGCTGGCCCGAACACGCCCCGTTCGACAAGGTGATCGTCACGGCGGCGCCCGATCTGATCCCGGCTCCCCTGACAACCAACTCAAGGCTGGCGGAAGAATGGTGATCCCGGTCGGTCTGCTCGGCGCTCAGCAACTTGTCCTAGCCGAGAAGAACCTGAACGGAAGGGTCGCCACGAAAGAAATTATGTCGGTACTGTTTTCGCTGCTTGAGGGATCCGAGCAGCCGGTATTCCGGGCGTCCTGATCAAACGATCGCCGGGATTATCATCGGTCTGGAAGATGCTGCAGACCGCGAGCGGTCTCCAACCATTTCCGCTGTTGAGGGAATCACGCGGACATCGGCGAAAGTCCGCTCCTGACCCAAACCGGTCATTTTGCGTCAGTCACCCGCGCCGGGATTTGGTGAAAAGTATCGGAGTTTGTCCGGCTTTCCCTCCCACTCTTTCCAGTCGGGCGGGGGCGCTTTTTTGACCGTAATATTTGGCCAGATTTTCGCGTATTCCGCATTCAGCGACAGCCATTTCTCAAGCCCTGGTCCGGTATCAGCCTTAATGGCATCGACGGGACATTCTGGTTCGCAAACGCCACAGTCGATGCATTCGTCAGGATGGATGACGAGCATATTCTCGCCCTCGTAGAAGCAATCCACGGGGCACACAGCGACGCAGTCCATGGTTTTGCAGCGAATGCAGCTCTCGTTGACGACATAGGTCAATTAAGCAACCTTTCCGCAGATCGTAGTGGTGGACTCATTCGCGATGTCCGTCCTCCCGGTACTCGCTCTTCGGCCGAAAATGGACGCAGAGGAGACCAGTGTCGTCTGGCTCGATCGGTGCGCCGAACAGTAGGCACTCGAGGGCCGATCGGCTCGCGCTCGTGGAGTCGCAGTGTACTTCTCCACCGAGATACGCGCAGTCCTGGCACACACCAAAGTGCCGATGTGCTCCACTCGCAGCTATAGTGGTCAGCACCTGGTGCAGGGCGTCGCGCATCGCGGCTTGCTCTTGCACGTTGAGCGAGTCCACAGCGCGCACCAGAACTTCGAACGGATCGCGCGCAACCACTTGATGACCTTTGTCCGTCAAGCGGAGCGTAACGCTTCGCCCATCCGCCTGGGATCGCTGTCGGACTAAGTACCCACCTGCTTCAAGCGCCTTGATGGCTTGTGATGCGGTGCCACGTGTCGTCGCTTGAAATTCCGCGAATGCCGACGGGGTTCGGGAGAACGAGTTGGCGCGGGCAAAAAAGCGGAGCGCCATCCATTGCGCGGGGCTGAGTTCGCCGTCGTAGCCGTCGGCTTGCACAAGCCGCCCCACGAGCAGCAGGAGTTCTGCCGTTTCGCGCGCTGACATCATCATCAATATAATAGTGTTTCGAAATTAACTTGACAACCAATCGCGCCTTGTTAATTTCGTTTCGAAACTAATAGGGGCGCTGACCATGTCCCGCGCTGTTCCTTGGCCGATGCTTACGGCCAAATCCGGCATCGACCATTATTTTAAGGACATCCAGCGGTTCCCGATGTTGGACCCGCAGGAAGAATACATGCTGGCCAGGCGCTGGCGTGAGGCCGGTGATCGCGACGCCGAACACCGGCTTATCATTAGCCATTTGCGGCTGGTCGCTAAGATCGCCAGGGGCTATCGCGGCTACGGTCTGCCGATCGCTGACCTGATCTCGGAAGGCCATGTCGGCCTGATGCAAGCAGTCGAACGCTTCGAGCCCGAGAGGGGCTTCCGGTTTTCCACCTACGCCGTGTGGTGGATCAAGGCGGCCATACAGGGATACATCCTGCGCTCATGGTCTCTGGTGAAGATGGGGACCACGGCCAACCACAGGAAATTGTTTTTCAACCTGCGCAAGGCCAAGAGCCGGATTTCCGTCCTGGATGAGGGCGACATGCGCCCGGATCAGGTCAAGCTCATCGCCAAGCGCCTCGGCGTCACCGAGCGCGCCGTGATCGACATGAACCGCCGGCTCGGCGGCGACGCTTCGCTCAACGATTCCATCCGCGAGGACCGCGATTCCGCCGAGTGGCAGGACTGGCTGATGGACGAATCCCCGGACCAGGAAACGACGCTCGTCGCAAGCGACGAGTTCGATAATCACCGCAAGGTACTGTCCGATGCGCTTGGCGTGCTCAACGCACGCGCCCGGCGCATTTTTGAGAGCCGGCGCCTGGCCGAAGACCCGATGACGCTTGCTGAGCTAGCCGACGAATTCGGTGTGTCGCGCGAGCGCGTGCGCCAGATCGAGGCGCGCGCCTTCGAAAAGGTGCAGGAGGCGGTCAAGAACCGTGTCGCCGCAATCGAAACGCCAGTACAGAAGCCGATGCATTAGAGCGTATCCCCTAACGGGAGACACACACACCAGAAGTGACGCTCCCGTGCTCCCCGATTGACAGTTTGCGCTTGGTTGATGCGCTAGGAGGAGAAAAAGGGTAAGCTTTGGTTTGGCTGAGGGGCTTTCCCAAAGGGAGGTCCCAGATGTGTGATTACAGCCTTCACAGCGTCAAATCGCGGCCTGCCAAAATTGCCGACAAGCTTACTGTGCGCGACTTTGGCACGGGCACACGAGGATTTGCGGCATCGGAAAATCCGAGGCTGGCAGTCTGCGTACTACCGGGAACGGAGTTAGTCTTTGCTCACGAGGTTAAGCGCTTGCCACCTAGACTATGGCCGTGGCACGACAATGTAATCAAGCACAAGACAGCGATCTTTCGGCAAATCAACAAAGACCGGGTCGTCGCTCATCACGACGCGCTGGAATTTCCCGACGGCCAGATCGTGCTCTTGACATGCCTGAGTGAAGGTCAACAAGCCACGGTTCTTCAGTTACCAGCAGAGCCAAAGACTGTCGTTGAGTCGGAAGCCCAGCGGCGGGTAGTCTACGTAGGCTGAATTTCCACACGGTGGCCGCCCTGCTCAAGGGCGGCCATTTTTCCGTCGATCAATTAAGCGGAGTATTCAGGAGAGATGCCATGACAATCTACATTTCGCGTGGTCGGTTCACTTCAGACGCCGTCAAAGGCATGCTGGCTAAGCCAGAAAATCGTGAGGAAGCCGTTGCCAAGCTCTTCAAGAGCGTAGGCGGTAGGCTCATCGGGTGGTACTTGACCTTTGGTCACCACGACTGGCTGGCCATTGGTGAGTTTCCTGACGAGAAGGCCGCTGCTTCTGCGGTGCTGGCTGCGGCGGGGGGCGGCAGTTTGTCTGACGTTGAGACAACTGTTGCTATGACAGCTAAAGATGCATTGGCCACCTTCCAATCTGCTGCAAAGGCGGCAAAGGCCTTCCGGAGCGCCGGGCGCTCATGCGGCGCTCATCGGAGCAAACCGATTCTGGACGGCAGCCGATGGTGCGTGCGTAGATTCGAAGACGGTAATCGGGCCGCACGACGAAAGAACGCGTGTGCCCGAGGCTGGCCTGAACGGACTTGCGCAACGCGCTACGAAATGTTTGCTGTCGGAGCAAAAGCGGACATCGGCCCGACCGTGCTGAAATGCCCTCCTGCGGCAGTTGGTTTGTTGACGTATATTGATCCGAGGACCAGTCTTGTTCGTCGATTCGCCTCTCACGCAAGCGCTAGGAGGCCATCGTGCAACCTATCCAACGCACAGAGATTTCGCGCCGGAGTCCTCACCTCTTCAGCGCGACCGAGGTAGCTGAATCTATCGGCGCTGACCTGGAGACTATAAATGAATGGCTTGAAGTTGGCGCGATAGATCGGGCGGTATTTGGTGGCGGTCGGTTTTCAAAATACGAACTACAACGAGCGGCACTTACATTCGAAATCGTGAAACTTGGGCTTGCTCCAGCTTGTGCAAGAGACGTCGTCTGGGAAATGGAATATGACCTGCAACAAATTTGGGGAGAGACTATCTCGAAACAATACAAAGCCTACGCAATAGTAATTCCAAACAAGCAAAAGAAATGGTTGGTCATCTGGTGTTGGAAAAGGTCAACAGAAGAAATCGAGCCAGCAGTGCAAGGCCATATTGTTCTGCCCGTATCTGAAATCTTGGCTCGCGTTGCTAATCAAACCGAGCAAGCGCACCAACATTGAACAGTCAGACTATTTTATTGCGGCCAACAGCCTCGGTTTAGAACTTCAAATCCTAAACGCCAGCAGCGAACATGACTTCGATGCGGCTTTCGCAAACCTTACCCGTTTGCACGCAGGCGGGCTCGTGATTAGCGCCGGTTCTGTTTTTCTTCGCGGCATGGAACAGTTGGCTGCCCTAACAGTCCGCCACGCCGTGCCAGCAATCTACCAATATCGCGAATTCGCAGCGGCGGGAGGTTTGATGAGCTACGGGCCGGACATTACCGAATCATACCGTATGGCTGGCATCTATACCGGCCGAATTCTCAAAGGTGAGAAGCCGGCGGACTTACCGGTCCAGCAGGTGACCAAGGTCGAAATGTATATCAACCTGAAGACCGCCAAGGCGCTCGGCATCACTGTCCCGCTGCCTCTTTCCGGCCGCGCGGACGAGTTGTTCGAGTAGGCCGTCCATTACTTGCAATGCATTTAGTCCGCTTATGGCCCAAAGCAGACATCCTGATCGCGCGGGCGAATGTCCGCTTTCGGGGGTAAAGCGGACATTGAAATTTAAGAGCGTCACGTCCGCTTTTGACCCAGCTTGTGTGAAAACGCACTTGGTTATTTGATTCGCGCTGTATGATTCCGGCTGCTTTTGCGGAGGGATCGGATGAGGCGCTTCGTTGAGGGCATGGATCGTGGGCAGAGCACGCTGTTTCCGGAATGCTTGGAAGACTGGATCGATGAGGACAATCCCGTTTGCGTGATCGACGTTTTTGTTGAGGAACTCGATCTGGGCGAGCTTGGCTTTGGCGGGGTCGATCCGGAAGCAACCGGTCGGCCTTCGTATCATCCGTCGGTTCTGCTGAAGCTCTACATTTACGGCTATCTCAATCGGGTTCAGTCGAGTCGACGGCTCGAGCGTGAGGCTGCGCGCAACGTTGAGGTGATGTGGCTGACGGGCCGGCTTGTACCGGATCACAAGACGATTGCCGACTTCCGCAAGGACAATGGCACTGCCATCCGCAAGGTGTGCGCACGCTTTATTGCGCTGTGCCGCATGATTGGCCTACTCACGCAACCCAGCGTCGCGATCGACGGCAGCAAGTTCAAGGCGGTGAACAACCGCGACAAGAACTTCACGCGCGCCAAGATGGAGCGGCGGATGGCGCAGATTGAGGAGAGCGTCGCGCGCTATTTGCAGCAGCTCGACACTGCCGACCGGCAGGAACCGTCAGAGGCCCTCACAACCAAGACGAACCGCCTCAAAGAGAAGATCGAGACGCTGAAGGAGCAGATGCGGCGTCTCGAGCTTCTCAAGGTGGAGATGCTCACCACCCCGGACCAGCAGATCTCGCTGACCGATCCCGATGCCCGTTCGATGGCGACCAGCGGCCGCGGTTCCGGCGTCGTTGGCTACAACGTCCAGATTGCCGTCGAGGCCAACCATCATCTGATCGTCATGCATGAGGTAACCAACGACGGAACCGACCGATCGCAGCTCTCCCATGTGGCCAACGAGACCAAGACGGCGCTAGGCGTGGAGAAGCTCGATGCCGTCGCCGACCGCGGTTACTTCAACAGCGAAGAGATCCTGGCATGCGAGGAGGCTGGCATCACGGTTACGCTGCCAAAGCCGATGACCTCGAACGCAAAGGCGGAAGGACGCTTCGGCAAGCAGGACTTCCGCTATGTGGCTGATGAGGACGTTTACATTTGTCCTGCAGCCGAGAAGCTCGCCTATTCCTTTACAACCCAGGACAAAGGCATGGTCCTGCGTCGCTACCGGACCGCCGCCTGTCATAGCTGCGCAATCAAGAACAGTTGCACCAAGGGCAAGGAGCGACTGATCTCACGATGGGAGCATGAGCATATTATCGAGGCCGTGCAACGCCGGCTTGATGAGCATCCGGAGAAGATGCGTCAGCGGCGTGAGACGGTCGAGCATCCCTTCGGCACGATCAAGGCTCGGATGGGGGCTACCCACTTCCTCATGAAGACACTGCCACGGGTCGCCAGCGAGATGGCGCTACACGTACTCGCCTACAATCTCACCCGCGTCATGAACATCATCGGCATCCAGCCACTCATCACAGCGATGAGGGCATAGTATCAATCCAGAAAATCAATCCGCCTCGCCAACTTCGACGACCTTGTGTCGCCTCTCCCCTGGGCCTTTCTACACAACCAAGACCCAAAGCGGACGTCGCCTGAGCGCGAGCGCAATCGATTTTCAACCTCCCCAATCCCTATCGCGGCCCGCTCTCAAAATTTGCAGTGGAGTTTTGGAGTTGAGCGGACGATGCTGAGGTAAGTATTTCAGCGCCAATCTGGTGTCCCTTGCGCCAGATTACTCTGTATCTTGCCTCTGTCTCGGCGAAGCGCAGAGTGAACACGCTGGACTTCTTCAAGTTCTGCTCTGGTGTGAATCCGTACTGCCCCACCCGACACTTGTGTAACTAGGCAATAGTGCGGTGTCGCAGTTGGCCCGGTCCGGATTAGCCCTACGTAGTGAGTGGAGCGTCGCGGGTGACGGCGGTGGTCAAATGCGGGGGCGCTGCGGTGTAGATTCGGCGAAGCGCGCGCATGTACATATTTTAGCCACATCTGGGTTGCGTCGACGTTACCCCATCCGCGTAAATTCCATTTCAATTTTCCCTTCTTTTTAAAATCGAGCTCGGGCGCGCGGCCTTTCTGAAAAGGAGAAACGCAGGGCGCGTACATCACAAGCCAGCGAAATTGTTACAATTTGTGAGACTCGCTGTGGAAGCCGGGTCTTTGGTTGCGGCCGCACGGGGATATAGTTTTCGTGTCGGACTGAGCGTCCTTGGCAGGGAGGGGACGACCTGCTCCGCCGGTTCGACCTGATGTGTAACTGGGAACGAAGGCAAAGCCGTTGGCTTCCCCTAAGGCTGACGGCTTTGCTGTGTGGCACAGTTGGGTATCTGACGCATGACAGGGGACGAACGGTTAGAGCGGTATCGGCTAAATGCCGAGAAATGCCTCGCACTCGCTCAGACGTTCAGTGACCCCCAAAGCAAGCGCACCTTAATCGGGATGGCGAATACGTGGCTCAAGCTGGCCGAACAGCATCTCAAAAACCGCGAAACCACATTAGTCTACGAGACGCCGACACCGCGCCTGAAAACGTCGGACGATCTGAAATAGAACTGTTTCAGCCAATCGCGCATGACGAACTCGCGCTGCATGCGCGTTTAAATTCTTTGACGTTCCAAGGCGGCGGGAAGCGTGCAGCTAGCGCATCGTAGCTTATGACAGCCAGCCAATTCCACTGATCTGATTAAGGCGACTTCCGCTATTGGCACAAAGCGGACATCGAGACGGCTCTGAGGAATGTCCGCTTTTGGGGGAATAGCGGACATCAATGGGCGACGATCCGATGTCTGCTTTTGACCCAAAGCGGACATGAGTAACGGTACTGTCGCTGATGCCCTGCGCTTATCTCAACGACTTTTGCGCTTGTTTGACGCAGTCCTGGCAAAGCTTTCTGTGCAGTTTTTATTCGGTTTCGTCGCGCATAGATGGGTTGCGTGGTGGGCCCTACCCCACATCGAAGAATAGCAATAGCAACTCGACCGGCACAGCTTTCCGGAGACTTGTTGAATGTTGGGTGAGATGGCGGTGCGCGTCATGAGTGCGCGCACCTTTGAGGATACAGTGCAAACTATCCTCGATGACGTAATCGCATTCCACGGGGCACAATATGGTAACGTGCAGTTGCCAGTGGGCGATCATCTCGTTATCGCGGCGCAGCGCGGCTTTGACCGGGAATTCTTGCAAACGTTTCGGCGCGTAAAAAAAGATGACGGATGCGCCTGCGGTCGGGCTTTACAGCTTGGCCAATCAATCGTGATTGCCGATGTAGATAAAGATCTCGACTATGCTCCGTACTGCCATGCTGCAAAAAGTGCCGGCTACCGCTCTGTGCAGAGTACGCCATTCATCACACAGGACGGAAAATTAATTGCAATTGTATCTGTGCATTTTGCAGCACCAGGCGGGCCGACGCAGAGTGAAGGAGAGGCCTTCCACCTCTACAGCAATGTTGCAGCTGAACAAGCATGTGAGTTGCTCGGCAGCGCAGCGCTTGCTGCCAAGGCAGCGCAGATGAGCGAAGAACTCTATTCCGGCTTCGCCGCACTGCCTTGATCACGAATGAGTTTGGCGGACGAATTCAAGCTCCAATACGGCAAACCGGCTTACGTCATCATCAAAGCGAGCAGCGTCCCGGCGGGCCGTGGACTAATCGAGTCGTTCCAATCTGTGGGCTAATTGTCTGCTTTTTAAAGAGATAAGCGCCTGCGGGTGGGAGAAGGCGAAACTATCCGCTAATTGCGCTAAATCAAACATTTTGGTTATGAATTGGCATTCCATAGCGGTCTTGGTCTGCAAGACCTCCTTCCGGGACTGGAATGTCCAAGGTTCCATTGATCTCGATTGTGGATGATGACGCGCTGGCCCGCGACGGCATACGCGAGCTCGTCGAAATCTTTCGGGTACGAAGCCATTTCTTTCCCATCGGCGCAGCATTTCCTCCAATCTGATGCGATTACCGAGACGACATGCTTGATCACTGACATGCAAATGCCAGGCTTAAACGGCCTTGAATTGCAGGAATCATTGCAGTCGTTGGGAAATCAGACGCCGGTCATTGTGATTACCGGCTATCCGAACGAGAAACATCGGACCCTTGCACTCGAAAACGGTGCGGTCGGCTACCTGAGCAAGCCGTTTGACGAACATACGCTGATCGAATGCCTGACTACTGCGATCAACTTGCGATCAACACTGGCGCGGCACACAGCGCAAATCGAACAAGTCACAAATTCTTTTGACGGAATTGCGCCTCGGCAGCTCATCGACGCGCTACCGGCCGCGATATATGTGACCGACTCCAAAGGATACATCACCTATTTCAACGACGCGGCCACTGCGCTTTGGGGCAGGCGGCCAGCGCTTCACAGGGATCAATGGTGTGGGTCTTGGCGATTGTACCGGTTGGACGGCACGCCGATGCCGCATGACCAATGTCCGATGGCTATAGCCTTGAAGCAGGGCCGGCCCGTTCGGGGGCGTCAGGCAATCGCCGAGCGGCCTGATGGCACGCGAGTGTCGTTCATGCCGTTTTCCACCCCACTGTACGATGCCTCGGGGGCTCTCGCCGGCGCCGTAAACATGTTGATTGACATCAGTGAGCGACAACACGCCGCGAAGAAGCATCTTGAATAAGTTGGAATAGGCTTGGTTTTGTTCGGATGTCTGCTTTTGACGGTGAGTTCAACGAATCGACGCAACACCTTCTAATCTTGCCAGATGAGGAGGTATGCGGATGGAGGGGAATGCACGGACATGGTTCACACCGAAGCAAAAGGCCGAGCTCTGGGAGCGCTGGAAGAGCGGTCAATGTGTGGCGGACATCGCCCGAGCGCTTGAGAGGAGGAACAAGAGCGGCGTCTATCGGGTCTTGGCTGTCAATGGAGGGATTGCTCCAGCACCACGCCGGAGAGCTGTGATAGCCCTGCGGCTTGAAGAGCGTGAAGAGATTTCGCGTGGCATTGCCGCCGCTCGGTCGATGCGGCAGATCGCACAGGGCCTCGGACGATCGCCCTCGACTGTAAGTCGAGAGATCAGGCGTAACGGCGGCAGCAGCGCCTACCGCGCCAGCGAGGCTGATCGGCACGCCTGGCAGCGGGCGTTGCGCCCGAAGCCTTGTCGCCTAGCGCGCCATGCCGAGCTACGATGGCGCGTCGCGCAGAAGCTCGTACTCCAGTGGTCGCCGAAGCAGATTTCTGGCTGGCTGAAGCGGCAATTCCCTGCCGACCAAGGCATGCAAGTATCTCACGAAACGATCTATCGGAGTCTCTTTATTCAGACACGCGGCGTGCTGAAGAAGGCGCTGATGGCGCACCTGCGTACAGCACGGCAGATGCGCCAAGCCAAAGGCGGCACCACCAAGAGCGGACTGGGACAGATCGTCGATGCGGTTTCCATCCGCGAGCGGCCGGCCGAAGCCGACGATCGCGCCGTGCCAGGCCACTGGGAAGGAGACCTTCTCTCCGGAGCAAACAACACGCACATCGCGACGCTGGTCGAGCGCCATACGCGCTTTGTGATGCTTCTCAAAGTCCCGAGCAAGGACACGGCGACCGTGGTAGCCGCGCTCGGTAAACACGTGCGCAAACTGCCTCAGGAGCTGCGCCGCTCCTTGACCTGGGATCGAGGCAAGGAGATGGCTGACCACAAGAACTTCACCGTCGCCACCAACGTTCAGGTCTATTTCTGTGATCCACGTAGTCCTTGGCAGCGCGGCAGCAACGAGAACACCAACGGCTTGCTGCGACAGTATTTCCCGAGGGGAACAGATCTCTCGCGCTTCTCTCAGGCGTACCTGAACAGGATCGCGCTGCGGCTCAATCAACGCCCGCGGAAGACCTTGGGCTTTGAAACCCCTGCCGATAGACTACGAGCAGTGTTGCAGTGACCAGTTGAACCCGCAACCCAAAGCGGACATTGCGGCAATCTGACTCCCTTCCAGTGTGCTAGGTTGCGCCAATACGATGCCCTGTCCTGAGCTCTCGGGAGCGCAATGAGGCGGCGCGAGTTCATCACGCTAATCGGCGGCACTGTCTTCGCATCGCCGCTCGTTGCACGCGCACAGCAAGCGGAGCGGGTGCGGCGCATCGGCGTCCTAATGAACCGTGCCGAAAACGACCCAATCGTGCAGACCTGGATCGCGGCCTTGCTGCATGGTCTCGGCGAAGCCGGATGGGAGGCGGGGCGCAATCTGCAGATCGAGTATCGCTGGGCCAACGCTGACGTTGCGCGCATCAACCAGTTTGCCAATGAACTCGTTGCCCTGAAGCCCGATCTGATCCTGTCTGATACCACGCCTGTCGCGGCGGCACTCAAACGCGAAACTTCGACGATCCCGATCGTCTTTGTTGTCGTATCCGATCCGGTCGGCGCTGGCTTCGTCGAAAGTCTGGCGCGGCCCAGCGGCAATATCACCGGCTTTCTAAACGCCGAAGGCTCGCTGGGGGGCAAGTGGCTTGATCTTCTCAAGGAGGTCGCGCCAAACATCACCCGTGCGGCCATCATGTTTAATCCCGACAATGCTCCCGGGGCAGGCGAATATTTCGCGCCGTCCTTCAAAACGGCTAGCCGCAAGTTGGGGGTGACTCCCACCGAGGCGGCGGTGCGCAACCCCGCTGATATACAGCGCGCCATCACCGATCTCGCAGCAGCGCCGGGCGGTGGACTAGTGACTGAGAGCGACTCCTTCCTGCAGGTCAATGTCAAACAGGTGACCGCGCTTGCGGCAGCGCACAAGGTGCCGAGCGTCCATGGTGTGAGCGCAGGTGCGAGGGAAGGTGGTCTGCTCAGCTATACCCCCGATCTTGTCGGCATGTTCGGTCGCTCGGCCTCCTACGTCGATCGTATCCTTAAGGGCGAGAAACCAGCGGACCTTCCCGTGCAGGCGCCGACCAAATTCGAACTTGTCGTCAACCTCAAAACTGCCAAGGCACTCGGCCTTACCATTCCGCAGACACTGCTCGCTACTGCCGACCAAGTGATCGAATAACGCCACCCTTTGTTGCGGTGCATGAGTCCGTTAATGGCCCTTAACTGCCGCGACGGCGAACAAATGTCGCGGCAGCTTTCGGGGGTAAAGCGGACGCGACATCTCGCAGGAAGCGCGGCAGCTAATGACCCATCAGCGACATTGGCTGTGCACTGCGGCAATGGTTTTGATGCCGGTTTCAGCCCTATCAAAATACTCACTTGAGCCGTTACAATGCTGCCTCCTGACGTTAGGGGCGGATATGCGGCGGCGCGATTTCATCACGCTTCTCGGCGGTGCTGCCGCGACGTGGCCGCTTGCTGCACGCGCGCAGCAGCCGGCGATGCCGGTCATTGGGTTTGTTAACTTCGCTTCTCCCCAGACTTACACGATGCAATTGGCGGCCTTTCTCAAAGGGCTGGGCGAAGCCGGTTACGTAGATGGCCAAAACGTGGTCATCGAATATCGCTGGGCGGAGGGCCGAAATGATCGCCTGCCGGCGATGTTGGCTGATCTGGTTCATAGGCCGGTGGCTGTGATTGCCGCGACTAGCACTCCGGCGGCGCTTGCGGCAAAGGCGGCGACCACGACCATTCCGATTGTCTTTGAAACGGGCGGGGACCCGGTTCGGCTCGGCCTCGTTACCAGCCTTAACCGGCCAGGCGGCAACGTCACAGGCGTGACTCAAACGAACGTGGAGGTTGCACCAAAGCGGCTGCAAATGCTGCACGAGCTGGTCCCGACGGCGACCAGCATTGCACTGCTCGTCAACCCAACCAATCCCGCTCTTGCCGAGCCCACTATGAAGGAGCTGAAGGCAGCGGCTCGTACCCTCGGGCTAGAGCTCAATGTATTGGATGCCAGCACCGAACGTGACTTCGATGCAGTCTTCGCAAAGCTGCTCCAATTGCGAGCGGGCGGGCTCGTGATCGGCCCCGACCCATTCTTTATTAGCCGGCAGGAACAGCTCGCCGCACTCACTGTCCGGCACGTGGTGCCGGCGGTCTTTGAACAGCGCGAGTTCGCGGCGGCTGGCGGGCTGATCAGCTATGGAGGCAAAGTCGCTGACTCCTATCATCTCGCCGGCATCTATACAGGCCGCATTCTTAAAGGCGACAAGCCCACCGACCTGCCGGTGCAGCAGGTGACAACTAAAGTCGAACTGGTCATCAATCTCAAGACCGCCAAGGCGCTTGGCCTCGACGTGCCGCTGCGCCTGCTGAACGCCGCCGACGAGGTGATCGAATAGCGGGACTTTTGCTGCGCTGCATGAGTCCGTTGTTGGCAGATTTTGTTGCAGAAATCTGTTGAAGGTTGTTGGGGTCGGTGATTCCGTCGCTGTGATGCGATTCGCGACGGGAGCGGACCATGATGGGGCGGCTGAGTCACGACCAGGAACAGTTTTTCTATTCATTTCGTCTCGATGAGGCAGTGCCAGACGATCATCCGGTCCGCGAGGTCGCCGCGGTTCTCGATCTGAGTTGGGTGCATTCCGAGTTGGCGCCTTATTATCCTCGGCTCGGTCGGCCATCGATCGATCCGGTGCTGATGATCCGGATGCTCATCATCGGCTATGTGTTCGCGATCCGCTCGGAGCGGGCGCTGTGCCGTGATGTGGGAGTGAACCTTGCCTATCGCTGGTTTTGCGGGCTCTCGATTGAGGACAAGATCCCAGATCACTCGGCGTTTTCGCGGGCCCGCAATGAGCGGTTCCGCGATAGCGGCATCTTCCGCAGCGTGTTTGAGCGTGTTGTGGGCGCGTGCATCGGGGCTGGCCTGGTCGGCGGTGAGGGCTTTGCGGTGGATGCCAGTCTGATTGTTGCGGACGCCAATAAGCAGCGATCAACGCCCGGGCCACGTTGGAATAAGGAGCTCGATGCAGAGGCGGTAAGCCGCGCGACCAAGGAGTATCTCGCCACCCTTGATGACGCGGCATTTGGGGCGGCCAGCGATGTGGCGCCCAAGTTCGTCTCACCCTCCGATCCCGCCGCCCAATGGACGGGAGCCCAGCGCGGACCGGCGTTCTTTGCCTATTCCGACAATTATCTAATTGACGTGAAGTTCGGCATCATCATGGACGTCGAGGCGTCGCGCGCCATCCGCCAAGCCGAAGTTGGCGCCGCCAAGACCATGATCGAACGCACCGAGCAGCGCTTCGCCATCAAGCCCGAACGGCTCGCGGGCGATACGGCTTACGGTTCTGGAGCCAACCTCGACTGGCTGGTCAACGAGGCAAAGATAGCGCCGCACATCCCGGTGGTCGACAAATCGAGGCGAGAAGACGGAACGTTCAGTCGGGAAGACTTCACATTCGACAAAGAGCGTAACGTTTACATCTGTCCGGCCGGCAAGGTTCTCACCACGACGGGCAAGGTGGCCACCGATGGGGAGACACTATATTACCGGGCCAGGACACGCGATTGCCGCAGCTGCCTCCTTAAGGCGCAGTGCTGTCCGAAGGCGCCGTGGCGCAGAATTCCGCGCAGCATCTACGAAGAGGCCCGTGACGTAGCCCGGGCGCTGGCCAAGACCGAAGCATTCGAACGCTCGCGCCACGATCGCAAACGCGTTGAGATGCTGTTCGCGCACCTCAAACGTATCTTTCGGCTCGGTCGTCTGCGCTTGCGTGGGCCGTGCGGTGCCCTGTTCGAGTTCACACTGGCGGCAATCGCGCAAAACCTCCGCAGGCTCGCAAAGCTCGTCGTCCGACCACCGCCGGTCACCGAGGCGTGCTTTGCATAAGGAGTGCAGAGTTCGGCGGCAGTGGTGTCAGCCCACTCCTTGCTAGGGAGTGGATGGCAAACGACTACTTAAAGAAGTTCGCGCCGGTCGCCACGCACCTGTCATCGCCGACTTCTGCAACAAAATCGGCCCAAAGCGGACGTGCAGAGACTGCCGCTCGATGTCCGCTTTCGGGGGTAAAGCGGACATCGCAATTTGACCGCGTCACGTCCGCCTGTGGCCCGAAGCGAGCGCAGCGCCGCATCTGCAATCACAACGGCGACAACCGGAACCCGACGCCAAATTCCTCAATCATTTCTGGTGCGCGCGCGCGCACGCGCGCAAGGACGGGTCAGTTCGATTGATAAGTAATCAGCGGATTCTTCAAATGATTTTTCGCGCGCGCGCAAGGGCGGCTCAGTTCACCACGAAGCCCCTCGGCTGCGACTGCGTGACTTCGGCCGTGGTCGTCGCGATTGTATTTCAAATGCCACGCCCATAACATCGAACTGAGGAACTACCCATTAAATCGTTGGACATGGCGCGCGGAAAGTCGAAAAGAACAGATATACTTTCGCACCTCGTTGGACCAGATTCAGATCCCGCGGACGATCCGTCGTTGCTCGGGCTAAAGTTGGAGATCGCCATAATGCGAGGTCTAGCAGGCCCGCTGGGAATCGCCGTTCGCGATGATCTTAATAATTTGCTTAGTGCGCAAATCTCGGATTCCACATGGCCGAAGATTAATGCGATCACGGCGCGATACATGCTTCGTCAGATGCAGTATCTCGGGGGTCCGAGTGTTAAGCAGGTCAAGGCTGCTTGCAATGATCTGCTTGCCGCAATCGATAATCTGGAAAATAAATGGAATGAGCACACGGCTGACCCTGCGATCAAAGCGGCGCTCAGTTCGGGTTTTTTTGATCTGACCGTTAAGTCTCTAATAGAAGACGGTCGCCTATTCCTGAGAAAACAGCTCAGGAAGTGCGATGATGACGACGTGGTGGCAAGCAATGGTCCATGGGCCCAATGGGTACGAGAGCTCGCAAATATCGCTCCAGAAATGAGAATTCGCGCCACCGGGGAAGGGCCAGAGCGCAATGCCGATTTGTCGGACTTTGTGAAGTTTTTACTCCGACTGCAATCTGAACTGCCCGTTCAGATGGCTGAGCACGAAAAAAATCCAGGGTCGGAAGTGTCCAAATCATCGTTCGCACGCGCTGTACGCAGGGCTCTTGAAGACAGTTCGGACAATTAAGCTCAGTGATTGAGCGGAAACGTCCTGTGACTCTCAAGTGCAGCCTTCGCTAAAAGGGCTCCCAACAAAGCCTCGTTGACAGCAATGGCCGTGCCTTCCCTGGGCATAGTGAATCGTCCATGACCACAACATACCTCGACAAGCTCAATGCCGAACAACGCCGCGCGGTCGAATACGGATGCGACACGCTTGATGCGACGCCTCCACTTCTCATCATCGCGGGTGCAGGCTCCGGCAAGACAAACACCCTCGCCCACCGTGTTGCGCATCTGATCGTCTCTGGCGCGGACCCGCGCCGCATCATGCTGCTCACCTTTTCACGGCGTGCCGCAGCCGAAATGCAGCGCCGGGTCGAGCGCATCACCGCGCAGGTCCTTGGCGCGAAGGCCGGGTTGATAGCGGAGGCGCTTAGCTGGTCAGGAACATTTCATGCCGTCGGCGCGCGCCTTCTTCGCGAATATGCGCTCGACATCGGCCTCGCCAGCACTTTCACCATTCATGATCGCGGAGATTCCGCCGATCTCATGAATCTCGTCCGCCACGATCTGGGCTTCTCCAAAACCAAAAAGCGCTTTCCGATGAAGGGCACCTGCCTTTCGATCTATTCTCGTGTGGTCAACGCTGAAGCCCCGCTTGGAGAGGTGCTCGGCAGCTTCTTTCCGTGGTGCGCGGAATGGGAAACGGAACTGCGCAAGCTATTTAGCGCCTATGTGGACGCCAAGCAGAAGCAGAACGTCTTGGACTATGACGACCTCCTGCTCTACTGGGCGAAAATGATGGTGGAGCGTTCAATCGCACAGGATATCTCCGCGCGCTTCGATCATGTGCTGGTCGACGAGTATCAGGACACGAACCGCCTGCAGGCTTCGATCCTCCTTGCTCTGAAACCGAACGGCCATGGATTAACCGTCGTCGGCGATGACGCGCAATCGATCTATTCTTTTCGAGCCGCCACAGTCCGTAACATCCTGGACTTTCCGAGTCACTTCAGTCCGAAAGCCGAAATCATTACTCTGGAGCGCAACTACCCGTTCGACCCAGCCCATTCTTGCCGCGGCCAATGCCGTCATTGACCTTGCCTCGGAGAGGTTTACGAAAAATCTCTGGTCTGACCGCGCCTCGGCGGAGCGTCCTCAGCTCGTCAATGTAGCCGATGATGTTGCGCAAGCCGGTTACATTGTTGAACGGATTTTGGAGAACCGCGAAGCTGGCATTACGCTAAAATCTCAAGCTGTTCTCTTTCGCGCCTCGCATCACAGTGCGAGCCTCGAAGTCGAGCTTGCGCGCCGCAATATTCCTTTCGTAAAATTTGGCGGACTCAAATTTCTTGAGGCTGCGCACATCAAGGACGTTCTGGCCGTCCTGCGCTGGGCGCAGAACATTGGCGATCGCGTCGCTGGGTTCCGCGTCACACAACTCTTGCCCGGCATCGGTCCGAGTTCGGCAGCGCGTCTTCTCGACCGCATGACGGACAACACCGATCCGACGAAGATCCTAAGCGCGTTCAAACCTCCCGCGGCCGCGGCTGAACACTGGCCCGACTTTGAAGCAATGATTGGCTTGCTGCGCCGGAACGCGGCGGGCTGGCCGTCGGAGCTCGATCTTGTCTGCCGCTGGTATACGCCGCATCTTGAGCGCATTCACGAAAACTCAGCACTTCGCGAAGCTGACCTGCTTCAGCTTGCGCAGATCGCTTCCACCTACCCGAGCCGCGAACGGTTTTTGACAGAACTCACGCTTGATCCCCCGGACGCGACGAGCGGTGAGGCGGGCGCACCTCTTCTTGACGAAGATTATCTCATCCTTTCGACAATCCATTCTGCCAAGGGGCAAGAATGGACATCCGTTTACCTGCTCAACACCGTCGATGGATGCCTGCCCTCCGACCTTGCTACCAAATCGACACCAGAAATCGAAGAGGAGCGTCGCCTACTCTATGTCGCAATGACGAGGGCGAAGGACCAGCTTCACCTGATGGTTCCGCAACGCCTTTTCACGCATGGCCAGCACAGCACAGGTGACCGCCACGTTTACGCCCAGCGCACGCGTTTCATTTCGAGTGCAATGTTGGCGCATTTCGACAATCGCTCATGGCCGTCGCCGTTGTCGACGGGCGATGCACGCACACTCGACTCAGTGGACGTGCGTGCCAACATGCGCCGTATGTGGGGATAGTGGGCTGATCGGATGTCATCGTGATCAATTATCGCGTCATCAAAGGCCGGGCTTCGCGGCAAATTCTCCTGAAATTTCTACGCGCGCGTACGCGCGCAAGAGCCGGTCAGTCCAGCGTCTCGATTGACTGTTCTATGTACCGCGACCGTGCGCTGAGACGCACTAATTCATTCCGGTACATTCCGGCTGACGCTCGCGGAGGGCACACATGGACGCACCGATTGTTTACACGATCGCAGAAGCCTGCGCGGCTGGTCGCGTCGGACGTACTTCGTTGTACAAGGCGATCGGGAGAGGCGAGCTGCGCGCGGTGAAGCGCGGCCGCCGGACATTCATTCTCGGGAGCGACCTGCTTCCTTGGCTCCAAAAGATGCCCTCGCTCACCCGAAGCGCAGCCAAATCCGTAGACGGCTCCAATAGCGTCCGTGATTGTTCGCAAGAAATCACGGTAGTCAGCCAGCCCGATGAACGGGAAGCCAGCCGGCCGCCATCCCTGGGGCGATGCGAGCCTATGCATACCGCAAACACCTCCCCGCCCGTCGACAAAGCCGTCAAAGCAAGAGGGCCTCATGACGATAGTTC
This sequence comes from uncultured Alphaproteobacteria bacterium, assembly GCA_963816295.1. Classification (GTDB taxonomy): domain Bacteria; phylum Pseudomonadota; class Alphaproteobacteria; order Rhizobiales; family Xanthobacteraceae; genus BOG-931. The sequence goes on from CAWFJS010000015.1 coordinate 201,813, forward strand.
GAAACGAAGAACCTGAATCCGAACTCGGCTACGGCCCCGGTGGTCTTGAGCGCGATTGGCCATTGGCATTTCGCTGGCGCACCGAAGAAAGCACTGTCGCCGATGTTTTCCCTTCGACTGGTCGGCAGGCTCGGCAAGACGCGCGAAACGCGGTGCTGACCGAGGCCTTGTTGGCTGATGAGAGCAATCACTGGGTGTCATTTTCACGGCGCAAAAGCTTTTATACTGGTCGCCGCCGCTATAACGGGACCTCCTTTACATATCGCAGCGTGCTGGCTGCGGTGGCGGACGGGGTCGAGGCTGGCCTGATCGTGGAGCACCGCGCCCTGCCTGGATCCCGTGGCCGTCAGTCACGCCTCCACGCTACACCGCTCCTTTCTGGATGGCTGAAAGACTGCCCGGTGCACTTCGAGCCGCACGAAGTCATCTGGCTAAGAGGTCACGACGGCAAGCTGGTCGATTACGCCGAGACCGGACGCACGCGCCGCCTGCGCGAAGAGATCGAGACGATCAATGCCGATATGAGCAACACCGTCGTCGAGTTGACTGGGCCTCACGTTCATAAGGTCGGGCGACACTGGGTCGTGGCGGGCAATTATCTGCTTCCAACGCCACCACGCGTCTACCGCATCTTTAATCGCGGGTCTTTCGAGAAAGGCGGCCGGCTTTATGGTTGGTGGCAGGGACTTCCTTCTCAATACCGGGCAGCGATGACAATGAATGGGGAGCCCGTGTTTGAGCCGGACTATGCCCAGCTTCACGCCCAAATCATCTACGCCGTGCGAGGCATTCCTTTAATTGGCGATGCCTACGAAACCGGCGAGTTTCCGCGCAATTACGGCAAACTGGCGTTCAACATCGCCGTCAACGCAAAGGACCACCGCCGGGCCAACGCTGCAATTTCCCAGCACTTGAAGATAGACCGGCGAATCGCATCAAAGCTGCTCGAGGCAATCATCACCAAACATAAGGCGGTGGCCGATGTGTTTTGCTCCGACGCCGGTGTCACCCTGATGAGAATCGACAGCAACATTACGCTTATTGCAATCAATGACTGTCGATCCTGCGGCATACCGGTTCTGCCGGTCCACGATTCCTTGATCGTTCAAGCGCGACATGCAGAGCGGGCTGCCGAAATTATGATCAAAGCTTTTGCGACTCGCTTTCCCCATACAAGCAACTGTCAGGTCAGAACAAAGTCGAGAATGGTTCCACAGATGGAAGAGGAAGGCTCCCTCCTGCGTGTCGCTTGAACTTTTTTAATTTGAAAGAGATCGAACATGAATCACTATTCGTTGCCCAGCGTACCGCGCTCGACCGTCAAATCCTTCGTGCATGCGATCCGCGTGGGGCGCGAGGCACCGCCGCACTCGCGGCGCTGTTTACAAAAGGAACGCAAGACGGCATGGCCAGACGTGACGGTCACACCCAAGCCAAGGTGCGCCGAAACATAAAGGCGGCACGCCTCGAAGGTCTGCGCGTCGCCGGGATCAAGCCGGACGGCACCATCATTGTGTGTGAGGATCAGAACCCTCTGGTCCCGGTTGACCAGAGCGAGCCGCCGCTGCCAGACTTGGATGCCGCCCGCTGTTGGGGAGACGACGTGGCGTGACCGAGGTGGGGACCGCGGTGAAAGTCGAAGTGCCGTACCTCAGCGAGGAACCGGATCGGCACGGCAATGTCAGGCTGTACGTCCGCCGTTACGGCAGGCGTATCCGGTTGCGCTGTCCGGTCGGTTCCAAGGGGTTCACCGCGGCCTATCAAGAGGCCCTGGATCGTCTCTCCGATCTGACCCCGCCTCTAATCACCAGCCCAACCAAGAAAACCGCCCCGCGGGGCTCTCTGGGCTGGCTCGCCGCCCGCTATTTTGGGTCGGAAGAGTTTCAGGGGCTCGATCCCAAATCGCAGAGCACTCGACGAGGGATCATCGAGGACTGCTTGCGAGAATCGATCCGGGACGGATCGAGCGATGCCATGGCGGATTGCCCACTGTCCTTCGTAACCAGCGCCAAGATCAAGCGGCTCCGCGATCTCAAGAAGGGACTGCCCGGTGCCGCTAACAACCGTCGCAAATACATGTCCGCCATGTTCGGCTGGGCCGTCGAAGCCAATCACATGAACCACAACCCAGCGCGCGACGTGCGCCGGATCAGATATGCCACCAACGGCTTTCACACCTGGTCTGTTCGTGAAGTCTGCCAATTCGTGGAGCGGCACCCGATCGGCACCAAGCCGTATCTCGCCATGAGCCTCTTACTCTTTACTGGGACGCGACGTGGCGACATGGTGACACTGGGCCGCCAGCACCTCAGGGGCGACTGGCTCGCATTCGTGCCGCGCAAAACCAGATATGTCCGCGGCGACATATCCGAAAAACCGATCCTCGGCCCACTCGCCGCGGCGATCGCGGCTGGCCCGACCGGAGACCTCACATTCTTGGTCACCGAATATGGCAAACCGTTCACCGCGAACGGATTTGGCAACTGGTTCAGGCAGCGGTGCGACGAAGCCGCTCTGCCGCACTGCACGGCGCATGGTCTGCGCAAGGCTGCCGCAACAATCGCAGCCGAGAACGGTGCGAGCACGCCGCAGCTTATGGCGATTTTTGATTGGGCCACCCCCAGTCAAGCCGAGCCCTATATCCGCGCTGCAAACCGTAAGCGCATGGCTGGTCAAGCGATGGCGCTGCTGGCCGGATGGACACAGCAAGAACCTTCTTTTGTCGCACCTACCGGTCCGACGTTGTCGCACCGTAGTTAACTCAACCACTTACCATGGGGGCTGGCAGGAGTGGAGGGACTCGAACCCCCAACCCCCGGTTTTGGAGACCGGTGCTCTAGCCATTGAGCTACACTCCTACAGGCGGAAAATTGTTTGATCTCAAAGATACTTGCGCAAGGAGACATAGAACAAAACCAGTTCGACAATTCGGAACAGACCGTCAACACCGAAGGTGGTGGTATCCCAAAAAGTAGCCCAAGTTTCGACCTCCGGTTTGCGTTTTGTTTCCGTGAAGAACAATAAGCCCGTTCATCGTGCAGTATGCAAGGAGGCGGTTGCCATTACAAAAGGAATGCGACCCAAATCGCGTACCGCGCGATCATGTGAAGGCGCTGCTGGCCCACGCTGAGGGCGACGATGAGAAGCGCGTCGCCGTCGCCGTACTCGGCCGAGCAATCGCCAGGGTCGCGAAGCGATAGTCGTCGGCGACGCCGCCGCCATGACCGCGATTTCGCAGCATCCAGATCGACCTCCGCTTGCGCATACGCGCATGCACACGCGCCCGAGAAATCATTGAAGAATTTCGCCTCCGGTTCCACTCGTCGAGCAACGCCATAGTTTGGAGTGCGGGAAGCGCTGTTTCATCTAATTCTGCCTCTTGCAGTGCAAATCCCATTGTGTGGTCTGCACGTTGCCGCTCGGGTAAAGCTTGTTCTCCATGGCGGAGACTGCACCCGTAATGGGGTCAACTGAGCCGTAAATAGACTCGCCTATCGCGCTCTGTTTCCTCCTGGCCACAAAATAAATGCCGGTAGCGTTAGCCTGCGTAATTGGCAACGCAGTCTGCGCGGCAGTCATTCCTGTAGTAGGAGTTTCAAACCAAAAACCGAATACGGCATGTCGGTCGAGGTCGACCACGACGGAATAGTCGGAGACGTTATCTTTGTCCGGATCAGGGACGACGCCGTCCTTGGGAACATTCGATGTCGTCACCGTGCCCGTGCACTCCAACGATAGGGACGCAGCTTGCGCGTCTGATGACACGATCAGCACCGACACCAGCGCCGATAGCAGTCGCGACGTTTGTGATCCTGTTTCCAAGCTGCCCCCTCGTTCACGCCAGGATATGCCTCTTTCCTGTCCTCGCGCCTATGGCCTGGCCAACACGCAGGCGGAGTGTGGCTCCGGAGCAACGCTTTACGTCAAATTTGCGCTAATCGCCAGGAGATAGGGTTTATGCACCCACTCCACCTCCCTAATGTCGCTATCTCAGGCTAACTGGTGGCCCGAGCGTGTGCCTGCGCGGTAGCATTCATGGAATAAACTGAGATTCTTTGCGTCATGTGGGGACCAGGACTGCGGACGTGTCTTCGGGGGCTCTTGGCAGCAGGCTGCGCCGCCATCGCAGGCGGAGTCGTGACGGCGCGCGCCGATACGCTCGAATGGGCGCTCGTTCTGGCGTATCAAAACAATCCATCGCTTAACGCGCAGCGCGCGGCGCTGCGCGCGACCGATGAGAACGTCCCGCAAGCGCTGTCAGGCTATCGGCCGAAACTCAGTGTCACTGCGGACGGCGGCTTCAATTACTTCGACCAGGTCACCAAAACGATCAACCACCAAGTGTTTCCAAACCAGGCCATCTACGACAGCCGCGGCTCGGACCTGCCGACCCGGCAATTCGGCGCGACCGCGACGCAAACGCTTTTCAATGGCTTTCAAACCGCCAATCGCACACGTCAAGCGGAAAGCGGGGTGTTTGGCGCGCGCGAGACATTGCGCCTCACCGAGCAGCAAGTCCTTCTCGACGCCGCTACCGCCTACATGAATTTGATACGCGATCAGGCAATCCTAGATCTCAATCGCCGCAACGTCGAAGTGCTCACCGAGCAACTGAAACAAACTCGTGACCGCTTCAACGTCGGCGAGGTGACGCGAACCGACGTCGCTCAGGCGGAGTCCCGCCTGGCTGCAGGACGTTCGCAGCTTCTTCAGGCGCAATCGAATTACATCACCTCGCAGGCGAATTATCGGCGGGTGATCGGGGTCGATCCCGGCCGCCTCAATCCCGGCACGCCGGTCGATCGGCTGTCGCCAGCGACGCTGCCGCGAGCGATTACCGCAGGCGAGACGGAAAGCCCGTCGGTACTGGCGGCGATGTACGGCGTCGACGTCGCGGAGCTCGCGGTGAAAATCAGCGAGGCCGCGCTTTATCCCAACCTCGGGCTCACCGCCGCCTATGCGCAGAATTACCAAACGATACCGCAAGAACTTCGGACCACGAACGTCTCCATTCTGGGCCAACTCACCGTCCCGCTTTACCAGGGCGGCGCTGAATATTCCGCCATTCGCCAAAACAAGGAAACGGTTGGCCAGCAGCGGCTCAATCTTGACGTCGACCGCGATCAGGCGCGGGCTACGGTGGCGCAGAGCTGGGGCCAACTGGACGCCGCCAAGGCGCAGATCGAGGCAACCACCGCGCAGGTGAACGCCGCCGAAATTGCGCTCAACGGTGTCCGCGAAGAGGCGCGGGTCGGGCAGCGAACCACGCTCGACGTCCTCAATGCGCAGCAGGAACTCGTGAATGCGCGCGTGGCCCTGGTGACCGCGCAACATGATCGCGTCGTAGCTTCCTACACGCTGCTGGCGGCAGTCGGCAGACTATCGATGCAGCGATTGGGACTGAATGTGATGATCTATGATCCGCAGGTGCACTATCAGCAGGTCCGGGACGCCTGGATCGGCGTGCGGACCCCGGACGGTAGATAGTAGGCCCCGTCGCGACTGGCTAAAAGTTGCGCAATAGCTCCGGCAGCTTGGCGATGTTGGCCGCGTCCGTCGCGTCGGCCCGGCTCGTTCTTTGAGCTTACGGGCAGTCCAGAAAATCACTAGTATTTCATCGGCGTCGGGACGACGCCAGGGAGGTCGAAGATGGCAGAGAATCGCACTGCGCTGATCGGTTTAAGCATCCTGGGTCTAACGGCGACCATTACGATTACACTCGCGCAGAACACTAGCAATCCAATGAGGAGCGGAAATACCACGAATCCGATACTGAGCGGAAATACCGTGACCCAACTGCCCCCAGTTCCTGTTTCTCCAGGGCCAAACCTCACGATACTGCAGCCACCGTTGGGAAGAAATGCACAGACCGGTCTACCCTGCACTGGGCCGGGCCCGGTTGCGGTGACGGCCGGTTCGGGCACCCTTCCCGGCACGATCGCCGCTCCCGGTGCGGCTCAGGTACCTCAGAGTGGGGGCCCAGTTACACCGCAACCGACAAGCGTGTTCGGCTCATCGCCGTCGTGTTGAACGCGCACCCGGCTCATCCTCGAAATAGACATACGCGAGTTTCTGTCCGGCGTGATCCTTCACGACGAAGCAAGCGTCCAATTCCTCGACAGACCATGGCGGCGGGAAGCGGCGAGTCATTCGCCTGGCGGGAGAAAATGTATACTCATGGCTTTTTTGAATGCTTGTTCCGTTTCATCTACAGTCATGAGGACGATTATTTTACTGGTTACGAAGCCACTCTGGTTCGCGACCACTGAGAGGGCAGCAGCGGAAATATTGTCCGGAACGTCAAAAATTATGTAGAAATCAGCATCGCCAAACGCGAAGTAGACCGCCTCCAATTTTCCCCCTGCGCTTTCAATCATCTTTGCGATGTCGGCGCGCCGCCGCGAAACGCCCTCGCGTGCAAGACCCGTGAGTCCGTCTGAAGTGTAACGCCCTTCAACGAGATACTTTGGCATGACTCAACGCTCCGTTATTTTGCCCAAGCCTCTTCGGCCTCTCGCGTGACGGCGAGCGCTTTCGGGTTCTTGACCTTAATCCAATGCGGCGAGCGTTCGGAACGATAGAGCGAGCCGAGCCGCTTCGACACGATGCCCTCGCAGCCGAGCTTACAGGCGTGCTCGCAGAGAATGTCGCCGTCTCCTTCGAAAAACTCGTTTAAGACTACGGCCCGACCCCACAAAATTCCCGTTTGATAGGATAGTAGCCGTGGTCACTTAGGACGTGTACTCATAAATCCGGCTCATTGTCCGCTTCGCGCCAAAAGCGATCAAATTACTGCGCTACCGTAAAGTGAAGCGATGGGCCAGAACACGACATGCTGGCTATTTCAATTCTACGTTGACTTGCTGCTCGACAACGACAGGAAGCGTGAACGCAAACGTCGAGCCTTGACCAGGCTGCGACTCGACCCAGATTTTGCCGCCGTGCATCTCGATGATCCGTTTCGATATGGCGAGCCCCAAGCCGGTGCCGCCCTTCTTGCGGGTGATGGCATTGTCGGCCTGCTGGAACTCCTGAAACAGCTTGGCCTGATCGGCAGCGGAGATGCCGGGACCGGTGTCGCGTACCGACATGTGGAATGACCCATCGGTCGCGTCCGCTTTAATGACCACTTCACCGGCATCTGTGAACTTGATGGCGTTGCCCACAAGATTGATGAGGACTTGCGTCAAGCGGCGTCCGTCGCCGTGCCCGGCTGGCAATTCGGGGGCAAGCTCGAGCTTGAACGCGAGCTTCTTGTCGGCCGCCAGCGGCTCCAGCGTGCTGCGGACGGTTTGGGCAACGTCCTGAACCGAATAATCGGAGAGTTCGAGCACGAGCTGGCCAGCCTCGATCTTGGACAGATCGAGCACGTCATTGATGAGCCCGAGCAGATGTCTGCCGTTGGCTTCAAGTCGTTTGAGAATGCCAAGCATTTTCTCGGATGGCTCACCGTAAGCGCCGTCCGCCATCAATTCGGTATAACCCAAGATGGCGTTGAGCGGCGTGCGCAGCTCGTGGCTCATATTGGCGAGGAATTGCGACTTGTGTTGGCTCGCCTCTTCAAGCTGCCGACTCTTGTCCTGAATTTCGTCGAACAGCCTCACGTTCTCGATGGCGATAACGGCCTGGTCGGCAAAGGTTTGCACCAGTTCGATCTGCTTTTCGGTGAACGGACGCATCGTTCGCCGCAACAGCACAAACACGCCAATTGGAATACCTTCCCGTAGCAACGGAACGCCCAACATCGTGCGTGCGCCTATTTTTTCGATCGCTGGGATCAACGCGTAATCCTGATCGACGCGAATATCATGGACGTGAACGACTTTGCCTTCGAGCGCGGTGCGCCCAGCGATCGTGCTGCGCCCCGGCGTAAATTCAATCGTCTTCATGTACTCATGAACCTCAGGCGTGAGCCCGAAGCTTGCTGCATGCACGTAGTGAGAGCCTTTTAAGCGATGGGTAGCCGCCATGTCGGCTTCGCATAGCCGCGCGGCCGATTCGACCAGCGTATCGAGTACAGACTGCAAATCGAAGGTCGAGCGACTGATGACCTTGAGCACGTCGGCAGTTGCGGTCTGTTGCTGCAAGGACTGCCGCAACTCATTAAGCAGGCGTGTATTCTCGATGGCGATGACGGCCTGAGCGGCGAAGTTTTCGACCAGAGCAATGTGTTTGTCTGTGAACGGTCGGACTTCTTGCCGGTAGATTGTGATGGCACCAACCAACATGTCATCTTTAAGCATTGGCACGCAGACAACTGATCGCGCGCCACCGAGCCTACCAGCTACGCTTGGGATACCTTCAGCGGCTACATCGGCCGCGTGGCAGACCTGGCGTGTCTGCATTACACGTTCGAGCAGACTGCCTGGAACTGGTTGAAACGCACCACGTCCCCTTTGGAACTCGGCAAGTCCTGATGGCGCGCCGACTTCCTCGACATGGTGAAAAGCTTTGCCATCGAAGCGCATCAGAAAGCCGAACGTAGCGTCACAGACCCGCACGGCATTTTGCAGCATGGTTTCGAATACTGGTTGAAGATCGCGAGGCGACGAACTGATGACGCGCAGCACTTCCGCCGTCGCGGTCTGCTGTTCCAGCGATTGCCGCAATTCGTTGAGCAGCCGCGCGTTCTCGATGGCGATGACCGCCTGGGCGGCGAAGTTTTTTAGCAATTCGATTTGCTTATCAGTGAATGGGCGAACCTCTTGCCGATATATGATCAGTGCGCCGATCAGCTCATCGTCCTTGAGCATTGGCACGCAGATTGTGGAGCGCGCTCCGCCAAATCTTGCCGCCAAGCCGACCGTAGCGTCTTTTGTCGCGTCGATAGTGTGAATGACCTGTTTCGTGCGCATGGCACGATCGAGCAAGCCATCTGGTGTCGGTCCAGTCAGGAGAACTTGCCTCTGAGCTTCGACCAATTCCGGCGGCGTACCAAACTTCGCCGCCAAGTCGAATGCCTTGCCATCGAAGCGGAACAATGAGCCGAATTTGGCCTCGCAGATGCGCACTGCATTCTCAAGCATTGCCTGGAACACCGTCTCCAGCTCACCCGGCGACGAACTAATAACGCGCAGCACCTCCGACGTCGCTGTCTGCTGATCCAACGACTCGCTCAGCTCTCGCGTGCGCTGCTGCTCGGCCTCGAACAGCCGTACGTTCTCGATCGCGATGACTGCTTGGTCGGCAAACGTTTCAGCGAGTCCGATCTCCTTCTCGGTGAACGGTTGCACAATAGTCCGCTGGAGAAGCAAAACTCCGATGGGCGTTCCTTCGCGCTGCAACGGTACGCCGAGGATGGTGTGTATGTTGCCGGATCGCGATCTCTTCGCCAGCTCAGGGTTCGGATCGAGTTGTGAGTCGACGACATGAACGGATTTTCCTTCAAGCGCGACCCTGCCGACGATTGAGCCTCGGTCCGGCCTGACCGGTTCGCGTGCCATGCGGGCTTTATGCTCTGACGAAAAACCTGGCGACGTGATGGTAAAGGCCATCCTTCGCCAGCCGGATCGCCGACACATCTGAACGGCACAAACGAGCCGCAGACTTAACCAGCGTGTCCAGCACGATCTGCAAGTCGAACGTCGAGCGGCTGATGACCTTGAGCACATCAGCAGTGGCGGTCTGTTGTTGCAACGACTCGCGCAATTCATTCAGCAGCCGCGCATTCTCGATGGCGATGACGGCCTGAGCAGCGAAGTTCTGAACCAGTGCGATCTGCTTATCGGTGAACGGGCGGACTTCTTGGCGGTATATGGCGACAGCGCCGATTAATTCTTGTTCTTTAAGCATCGGAACGGCGAGGTAGCTCCGCGCCTTACCCATTTCGACCATTGCAACAGCACCAGGATAGCGCTCCTTATAAGCCACGTCCTCGACTAGGTCCGTAATGTTGAGTAACTCTTTCGTGGCGGCGACGCGCCCAAGTACCGACACTGGGCTCCGAGGAACCACTGGATCGCGCTGCCGCAACTCGGCAAAGGCCTGCGGCGGATTATGCATCGCAACATTTCGGAATGCCCCGTGCTCATAAAGCAATAAATTACCGAAGTTAGCCTCGCAGAGACGCACCGCCTTCTCCAGCATGGCTTGGAACACCGGCTCCAGCTCGCCGAGCGACGAGCTGATGACGCTCAATACCTCTGACGTTGCCGTCTGCTGGTCTAGCGACTCGCGCAATTCGTTAAGCAGCCGGGCGTTCTCGATGGCGATCACGGCTTGGTCGGCGAAAGTCGTTACGAGCTCAATTTGCCTTTCGGTGAAGGGCCGAATGGCCTTGCGTTGCAAAACAATTACGCCGATGGGCGTTCCTTCGCGCAGCAGCGGGACGCCGAGCATCGTCCGAATGCCACCAAGTTTTGCCGCCTCCGTCATTTTGTAGTCCGGATCAGCCAAAACATCGTGAATGTGAATGATTCGCCCCTCCATAACGGCACGACCGACGACCGAGCCATGCCCCGCCGGGATTGGATGACTGTCCATATATGCTTGCAGTTCTGGAGAATGGCCGTAATTCGCGATCTGCTGATAGGCGGCACCTTTTTCGCGATTAATGGATGCCATATCCGCTTCGCACAACCGCGCTGCTGACTCGACGAGTGTATTGAGAACTGTCTGCAGGTCGAACGTTGAACGACTGATAACTTTGAGCACGTCGGCGGTCGCTGTCTGCTGTTGGAGCGACTTGCGCAGCTCGTTGAGCAGTCGCGTATTCTCGATGGCGATGACAGCCTGACTGGCGAAATTCTGCACCAGCGCGATTTGCTTGTCGGTAAAGGCACGGGCCTCCTGTCGGTATATGACCAGAATGCCAACTAACTTGTCTCCCTTGATCATCGGCACCGCAAGCAACGCCTTTGCGCCCCCGAGCCTGGCGGCCGGATGCTCATTCAGCTCACACGAGATATCGGCGATATGAACCAATTGTTTGCCACGAATGACGCGTTCCGCCGGGCCATCAGGCACGGGCGGGTGGTGTCCCATTCTGTCGTCCCACGCGACCAGGGCTGGCGGGACGTTAACGTGTGCAACCTTTTGAATTAAGCCGTCATCGTAAGAGAATATTTGGCCGAACTTGGCTTCGCAGATTTCGGTTGCATTTTTCAGAATGGCATCGAAGACAGGCTCTAGATCGCCAGGCGACGAACTAATGATCCGCAGAACATCTGCCGTTGCCGTCTGCTGCTGCAGCGATTGCCGCAATTCATTGAGCAGCCGCACGTTCTCGATGGCGATGACGGCTTGGGCGGCGAAGTTCGTTACAAGCGTGATCTGCTTTTCAGTAAAGGGTCTCACTTCCTGGCGATAAATTCCGATTGCACCTATAAGCTCATCGTCCTTGACCATCGGTACAATGAGCAATGTCCGCGCACCACCGAGCTCAATGGCAGAGACTGTCCCCGGATCGCGGTCAAGGTAGGATTGATCTACACGATAGTCGGTAATGTGGACTGTCTGGCGCGATTGGACGACACGGCTGATCGCAGTCAGCGGACTGGGCCAATTCAATGGGGGCCGGTGAGGCCCCCGTTGTAAGTACTCCGCCAACGCCAGAGGAATGCCACGCTTCGAGACGATCTTGGCATTGCCATCCTCGACCTGCCACAAAAACCCAAATTTGGCAGTGCAAAGGCGCGTCGCCTTTTCCAGGATGGTCTGGAAAACTGAGTCAAGCTCGCCCGGCGAGGTAGAGATGACACGCAACACCTCGGATGTTGCCGCCTGCTGCTCCAGCGCCTCGTCGCGCTCGCGGGTAAGCCGAGCGACGACCGTTTCCTGACCGGCAATGGAAGCACTGCGATGGCGCACGGCCTTTGGTACATTGCCGCGCTTGAGCGTCACCGTCTTACGGCGTCGCGTTTTAACTGGTTCGCCGCCTGCTCTGGAGCGCCGCCTCATTGCCTTCCCCAAGGCTCACGACAAGGCATCGTAGCGGGTCAATCTAGCACACTGGAAGTGGCCGGGCGTGGCTTCAGGCATAGGTCCGGCGAGAATCGATGGTGCCTATGCGCACCGCGCTGGCAGGAAGCATTCGAGGCGAAACAAGCGCCCCGGGTCGTCTTGCGTGCTACGCACCAGGGCGCTTTAGCTCACTGTTCGCAACGCTTCGCAGTGGACCCGGCATGAACTCGGAGCGAAACGCATTAACCCTCCTCACTGCTCGGGAAGAAGTTAGTGCATTTTTACTACGTGTCAGACAGTCATTCTTTTGGCATGTAACGAATTGTTTGCGACGTTGGCCGGTGACAGCGGCGCCCTACCGTCTTGGTGGGTAATGAGTGGCGACGCTCGCCTTGCTCACTTTTACCACGCTTTCAGAATGGCGTTCCTGCGGCGTTGCTATCACCAAATTGTCGGGCCACGACGTCACCTTCCGGAGCTCGCCGACGGTCTTCGCAGACACTGCAATGCCTGGTTCCGCCTCAATCCGCATATGACCTGGCAAGCCACCAAGAGCTATGTGTAGCGCGCCAATGCTTTTGGGCTTGTAGTGCATAGAGTTCCTCCCATCTGGCTTTTGCGATTGGATCCGCGTGTATATTGAATCTTTGACCAAATCCCTACAAGGCCGACGCGGGCGCACTGCGAACCTCTTCACTAAGCCACGTCACCGCCGCATCGACTATGGAACTTCAGAGTTGAACGCCTCATCCGATGCCTGCTCCAAAACGCCATGCGGGTTGACATTCTTGGTTCGCTCTCCCGGTCATTCTGGGACCACAACATTCCTATTTGGCAACCTTAATCGTTTCTCGTGCCAATTCTATCGCCGGTAACATGTTTTGAATTCTTCATATCGGGGCTGACCTCGAATGCTTGCCCAAATCCGCGGACATAGAGTCCGCCATCTGGAATGAGGCGAAACAATACAAAATCCGGCAGCGGTCGTATCATGTCGAACACTTTCCCGAACTTCCTTTTGAAGAGCGACATCGCCGTACGCCATTCTGTGGTTTCTCTTCCCACTGACTCAGCGCTGCACTGGCAGGTGAAGCGCTTTCGTGCAAAGAAGTTTGTCGTCCGCGCTTCGTCTTCGATGAACATGACGCTCGCCTTTGCCGTTTCCATCATATTTCTGGTGTGGCGCGATAGGGAACTCGTGTACACGTATAGCGGCGGCGCGCGGTGCACGAACGGCGCATAACTCACATTCGGCGCACCGTTTTTATCAGCCGTTGCCATGACGAGTGTTTTGCGTGAGGAAAGAAGCTTGAACGCACTCTTTTCTGGCTTGTCTGGCATAATCTGCTCCTCAATTCTTATTCGCTTAATGAGCTTGTGCGCGCGCTGATATTAATTTTTGCAATTTTGACCTGTAGCAGCAATGGCCGTGACGAATTAGTCGCTTGAGCACGGCCCCATGGGTGCTATGCTTCCCTGGTCGGAGACCGGGCGTTGGTGAGGACCTCGAAATAAACGAGTAGTCTCCACTGCGGTCAGTATCACGCCAGCGCAAACGGGCCGACTGCTGAAAGTTGGTGTGATCGATGAGTTGATGGGCAGGTTTCCATGAGTAGCCCAGACGATAATGAGCGTTCAGACGACCTCCCAAATTCGGACTACGCCCCAAAATGGACACGCGATAGCTACCGTCAAGGTAGTCCCGACACCGCTAAGAGCGAGCCGCCTCCTTCATTCCTGCGTCGGTCGCTCGATCCTGAAATCGTACATCTCCCTCAACGTGCTCGGTCGCTTGATCCTGAAACCGTAGATTTCCCTCAATCTAGCCCCCGGAGGCCCGGGTGGCTCACCGCCGGAGGCTTCATCGTTGCCGCGGCGTTAGGAGCCGTAATCGGGTTGTTAGTCACCGGCGAGTTTCGATCCATATTTGGCAACGCGCCTGGGTCTAGCACAAAGACGATTGAGCTTACGTCGAGTTCTGATAATTCAAAGATGCCAGAGCAAGTGAGTTCGCCTACCGATCGTCTTGCGATTGCGCCGACGGCTCCGCAACCAACTCAACCGAGTTCGCCCACCGCCAGTCTTCCGATTGCGCCGACGGTTGCGCAACCAGCTAAAGAGGCACCGGCACGTCTAGCGACTGTTGGTGGGGCAAGCGAGCCCGCCCCAACCGTCCGCGGAATAACGGACAGCGAAATTCGATTTGGGATTTCCGCACCATTCACTGGTCCCGCCAAGGAACTCGGCCAGAACATGAAGCTGGGTATTGAGGCGGCGTTCAACGCGGCCAATGCCAATGGCGGGGTGTACGGCCGCCAGCTTAAACTCGTGGCGGCGGACGACGGCTACGAGCCCGCGCGAACAGCCGCGACAATGAAGCAGCTCTACGAAAGAGACCAAGTTTTTGGATTAGTCGGCAATGTGGGGACGCCCACGGCGGTGGTCGCATTACCCTACGCGCTTGATCGCAAGATGCTGTTTTTCGGAGCTTTCACCGGCGCCGGCTTACTTCGGAACGATCCACCCGATCGCTATGTCTTCAACTACCGCGCCAGCTACGCGGAAGAGACCGCCGCCGTGGTGAACTATCTGGTCAAGGTGAGGCGGCTATTGCCAGAACAAATCGCGGTGTTTGCCCAGCAGGACGCCTACGGAGATGCCGGCTTTGCCGGCGTGGAGAAAGCTATCCGTTCACTGCGGGGTGGCATCGAGAGCCCAATTCTGCGGCTGAATTACCAGCGCAACACCGTGGATGTAGACGATGCCGTCGCACAACTCCAGCAAGGAAACGCGCAACTGCAACAAAAGAGACACGCCCCAATTAAAGCTGTGATCATGGTCCCCGCCTATCGGGCTGCGGCTAAATTCATTGAGAAGACGCGCAATCTCTATCCAGACTTGATTTACACCAGCGTTTCATTCGTGGGCAGCACCGCGTTGGCCGATGAATTGATGCTGCTCGGGAAAAAGTATGCAACTGGAGTCATCGTGACGCAGGTCGTGCCAGCGGTTGATGGCCACTCATCGTTGGTCCTCGACTACAAATCTGCGCTCGCCAAATACTTCCCCGGGCAGGCGCCGGACTACGTCTCACTCGAAGGCTATGTTGACGCCAACGTCTTAATCGCGGCGCTACAACGTAGTGGCGCTCAGCTCGACACCGAGAAACTGGTAGGGACTCTCGAAAATCTCCGCGATCTTGATATTGGGCTTGGAACGCCCGTGACGTTCAGTCGCTCCGATCACCAGGGCGTGCACAAGGTGTGGGGTACACAACTCGACGCGACCGGGCATTATCAACCCATTGACCTGCAGTAGCGTAGCGGCGGTTTCACGTGCGAGCAAAACGATGAGGGGCGCGGTTAGTGTGGCCCGGGCCTCGTTGAGCGCTCTGTTATCGCCAGTGGTGGAAGAGGGCGGCATTTGGCGCGTGAAGATAGTGTGGCCTAATGGGGCCGTGCGCTATTTCGGGAAATTTACTTCCGAGCGAGAAGCTATCGATTGGATCAATGCCCATCCTCGACTGACAAAGCCAGAAGATACGATGGACTAACCGCAAATCGACCTTTGGTTTAATCGGCCAGGGCTATTGCGTTGAGGTCGGCGCTCGCTCACGCCTCATATTCTTAAAGGGATGCGTTATGACCGGTCGTGTAAATTGGACCCGAATAAGCAGCCGCAACCGTATGCGGCGACAGGGCGTCGAAGATATTAAGGGGACGACACCGCTCGGCGGCCAACCTCCGAAAATTCGCAGATTAAGCAAGGCCGAACTTCGTGAGCAAGCAGCGGCCGCATTCCTTGCTTGGCGCACGGGCCAGACAACCAGAGACAAATAGCGTGCGCAGCCTGCGCTAAGCGACCAGCAGGGACCTCAGCACATCATTTGCATTGCCTCTGCCCAACATGCGGATCGGTCGTGCTGATCCACCGGGCAGTTCTAGCTTCTAAATTTCCATTTTGGGATCGACAATCGCAAAGGCGTGACGTTGCAGAGCCTTCAATTCTTCTTCCGCCTCGATGACCTCAGCCTCGGTTAGCACCTTTGGAAGCTAAAACATATTCGGGGGCACCCAGTCTGCTGGCCGCTCTTTGGCGACGAGTTCGCGCTTAGTCGCAGCATGAGCGATGGCCAGTGGTAGGCGATATGTGCGGGCCGCTTCATAAAGTCGGAGGACGCCCGCACGATCCATGTAAGTGAAATCGGCAAGGACGAACCGGCGCTCTGACATGCTCCGCCTCGGGGAGGATTAGCAAACCAATATAGCACAGGAGAGACGTTTCCAGGGAGACGGGCCGCCGTTAGCTGGCGCGCGGACATCGACCGGTATCTAACCCAGTCACTTCCGCTTGGCGGGTTTGACGCGCTACGGTGCGCGTGCCGCATTCTCCGACGGCTCACGCATTACATAGCCGCGCCCCCAAATCGTCTCGATATAGTCCTTGCCGCCCGATGCGCTGGCGAGTTTTTTTCGCAGCTTGCAAATAAATACGTCGACGATTTTCATCTCCGGCTCGTCCATCCCACCGTAGAGGTGGCTCAGAAACATTTCCTTGGTCAGCGTCGTGCCCTTGCGCAGCGCCAAGAGTTCCAGCATTTGGTACTCCTTGCCGGTCAGATACACGCGCGCGCCGTTGATCTCGACCGTCTTGCTATCGAGATTGACACATAGATCGTCAGTGTTGATGAGTGACTGCGCATGTCCCTTGGAGCGTCGCACGATGGCGTGGATGCGCGCCACCAGCTCGTCCTTGTGGAACGGCTTGGTCATGTAGTCGTCGGCGCCGAAGCCGAGACCTTTGATCTTGTCCTCGATACCGGCGAGGCCGGAGAGGATCAGGATCGGCGACCTCACCTTCG
Source organism: uncultured Alphaproteobacteria bacterium (assembly GCA_963816295.1). GTDB lineage: Bacteria > Pseudomonadota > Alphaproteobacteria > Rhizobiales > Xanthobacteraceae > BOG-931. Next base: position 218,575 of record CAWFJS010000015.1, read on the forward strand.
AGATGCGCAGCTTGCGCAGCACGTCGAAGCCCGACATATCCGGAAGGTTCAGATCGAGGAGGATGATGTCGTAGTCGTAGATCTTGCCGAGATCGATGCCTTCCTCGCCGAGATCGGTCGTATAAACATTGAAGCCCTCGGACTTCAGCATCAACTCGACCGATTGCGCGGTGGCGCTATCGTCTTCAATCAGCAATACGCGCATTCAAATTCGCTTTCTCGCAATTTGAGAGGTGAAACATTGCCCCCAACACAGTTAATAATGTTTGAATTCTATACAGCAGAGCGCACAAGTTTCTCGAAGTGCGGTTTTCGAGAGGGTGCTTCGCCCACACCGTCAGCGACGCCACGTTGGCCGCAATCCTTCGCGCCTCATCGCGCGTGAGCAATTTCGCTGCCGAGCGCCGTCCCGGCTCCTCCTCGAAATGCCTTACTTGGTGCATCTCTTATCAAGTTCTGAAAGTATGGACATGAATTCCTTGGCTTCACTGGATTTCGGATCGACTTGCTCCAATCCGTCCATCAATTTGAAGTATTCGGGGCCGAGCTTGTCGATCAGCGCTTCGGCTTGTTTGGTGAGCATCTCGACCGTCTTAGTATCGGTCGTTTGCTGAACCGCTTTGACCTGACCCTCGAGCTTGGTTAAATCGCAATAGGCCTGCGTTTTCATTTTATCGCTGGTGATTATCTGGACGACGTTTTGCGCATCCGCCTTTGTTGGCTTCGGTGGTGGCTGCGGACCGCCCTGTTGCGCGTGAGCAAGCGCCGGTATTGCAAGAGCGGAAATGGCGGCAACCAGCTTTAGTTTCATAAATGGCTCCCCAAATGGCGATTATAAAGCAGGCTCCCTAGCCTTCGAAAGACCAGGGCGGCGGGAAGCTTGGAGAGGGCATAGGTCGGATGTTATGAAATGAAACTGACGCACAAAGATCGCTGGGAGCATGGTTTCGCGGCCTTATGTAAATTTCGCAGGCGAAAAGGTCATTGTTGCCCGCCGCAACGTTACGTGGAAGGCAACTATAATCTTGGGTCTTGGGTAATTACGCAACGTACTCGCAAACGGGATTTATCTGTAGAACGCAAAAAACGTCTCGACAGGATAGGTTTTGTTTGGAACTGGCGAGACTTTGCTTGGGAACAGGGCTTTGCAGCATTATTGAAATTCAAGCGGAGAGCGGGACACAGTCGCGTTCGTGGTTTACATCGCGAAGGAAAGTACAAACTGGGATGGTGGGTTGCGACGCAGCGCAGAAAAAAGAACGTAATGTCACCCGACCGGAGAGCGCGGTTAAATAAGGTCGGCTTTGAATGGAAAGTATATAAGACGTAAGGAAGCTGGCTCCAGTAGCAAGCAGCGGGAAGCGGCGGGCCATCAGTCACGCACCAAGCAATCACCCTAGGCAGCGTCAATGAAATAACGGGGATGCGTCTAAAAACCTAGAACGACTTTTACCAGGAGACCAATCCCGCCAGTGTGAAGGGCGTATGTAAAGCCGTTTCTCAGTTCGACCTCAATCCACCCGCCTTCAATACGACGACAGGGAAACGAGAGAGCATGCGCACCTTCGCTGTCGATATTTGCGAGTTCGAGGTCGCGACCAAACGGTGCGGTATCTATCGGGTTCCATTCCAACATGGTGGCATTACGCACCACAGGCTAATCAGCCGCTTTGATCTAAATCAGCCAGCCTTGGCCATAAAAACAGCCATTGCGGCAAGGCGCTCGACGACGACAAAGCAAATTGCCGGTATTTCATTCCACCACTGTCGCCCGCCAGTAATCTAGGCCAATGCGAGAAGGTCGCTGGCCCGATAAACAAAGTTTATTGGTGTCGGTTGTATGCTCGGGCGCGCAGCCGGTGACGCTTATTAACCAGAAATTATGCAATCAACCGCCTTATTCCTGCCCAGGGCGGGTGTAGTTTCAAGAGTCCGAAAAGGTGTAGTGATGCAAGCGACACCGCGTTGCACTATCATCGCCCTATTAGCTGTCATGCTTGCTTCGTGTGCATGGCAGCCCACGCCACTCGATCACACGCATGCTCTTTCGGCAGTGGCGGATAAGGCAGCCAACGACAGTGCAAAATGTCAATCATCCGGTGCCGCACTGGGGTCACAGGCCTATAAACAATGCCGGGCGTTGCTAGAGGACAAGATGAGCATTGAAAAGGATGTCCCGCCCGACCGAGGCTATGCCCGCACCCGGCCATGAGGCCTTCGCTATTCATCCATACTTATTAAGCGGCTTGCGCTCCGGCAGCTTGGCGATATTCGCCGCAATCCCGCCGCGCCTCGCCAGCGGTGACGACTTGGGCCCCCGGTCTATGGCTCACTCTGCTTGGCCTCCTCTGCGATCAATTGGATGAAGCTTTCCACCGGCTTAATCTTTTGGCGTTCGGAATTGTAGAACTCTGGATCATGGCCCTGGTCGACGGCCGAGCGTAGCTCCTTCGCCCACCTGCGGGCTCCCCCAAGTGACCATCTCGGGCTTGTCCCGATCCTGACGAAGCGTTGTCGGTTGTCACTGCGATAGACGAAGATGAACGATTTCTCGCCGTTTCCGTGGACGCGGATGCAGAGGCCGGGCACTTCATTGTCCCAAACCAAATCCGGTTGCGTTCCAGTTTCCGCAACTTCCAGATCCGTATCGGTCGAACGCGCATCTGCGTCCGGAACTTCATTGTTTGGTTCGGTCGTCATCAAAGCTATCCATCAAGTTTTACGCAGTAGCTCCGGCAGTTTCGCGATATTTACGACAATCCTTCGCGCCTCGTCACGCGTGAGCAGCTTAGCGGCCGCGCGGCTGCGCGAAAGGGATGTAGGCAACTGCTGCGCCGTTCGCGTCCTCGACCTCAGAGCGTATGCGGCGGCTCGTCAAGCAGTTTGAGCTTAGCGGTCAGCGTCGCGATACGTTGATCCGCTTCGGCGCGTGTAAGCTTCGGCTTAAAAGCATCTAGCTCGTAAGCGGCTTTCGCCAATCCCTTGAGCGTTGCGGCCTGCTCGACTGTCATGTTGGCGATCAGTGGCGACCAATTTCTCTCCTCGGTCAACGGCGGCGGAAAGCTGCCAGTCGTCGGCAGCAGCTCAAGCGCTGACTTGCGGTCAGACGACTGCAACGTCGGAGTGATCAGCCTTGGTACCTCCTCAATGGGCGCGGTAAACGTAAGCGGCATACTTCAAAGCCTCTCTATTGCTTTCTCATCTGTGAGACCAGCGCTCGCAGGGCTTTTTCCCCGACGAGGCGCGCCGCAAATTGGTTTTAAATCCAGGTCCATAAAGCCTGACGCCCGTTGGTGGCCGCCGCTGGATTTGCACGGGGGCTAGGGGGCTATGAGGGAAGGCCTTTGTGACCGGCTCGGTAGTCGCAGGCGATTTTCCACAGGTGATCGAGCGAGTGTAGTTTGTTTAATACTTCTGTCAGCAGAGGTTCAGGCAGTCGTTCGGTCTTGCACGCTTGCGCGCGACATTGAGCATCATGTTGCCATACCAACCACTGCTGCTTCACAGAAGCCCAATGCGTCTCGTCGACTTTGGGGCTGTACGCCATGTCGATCGCTCGCTCGCAATCACTAGCCGCTCGCCAAAATCGGTGACAGGCCATTATGGCAGCAGGCGACGTCGCTTCTATTAGCGGTTTAGGTTCGGCCTTACGCTCCGACTGTGAGGCTGGACTTCCAACCGAAACCGGCAGCGGCTTGATAGGAGCCGCGTTCGATATCTTGCGACGCAAAGTCCCCTCCCCATCACGCAACTCCCAGGGCGGCCCCTTAGGCCCTGAGACTTCCCCGTCGGCTGGCACCGTATGCAACAATCGGGCTAATTAACGGCGAGGCAGTTCCGACAATGGCCGGGCGAAATGGATAAGCTTCAGCAATTGGTTGAAGCGTTGCGCGTATTAGCGCGAACGCAGGAGCCTGATCGCGTGGCCTTAGTTGAAGAGGCCATCGACGAATATCTCAATGACAAAGCTGGTATTGTGAGGCTTTCGCTTGAACGGCTTTGGAACGCCATCGAGCGCGAAGAAGCTGACAGGCGTGCATTCGAGGACTGGAGAATAGCGAGGGAGTGTATTCACTCGCGGCTTCGTAGGCTGACGTAGCCAAGCGGGCCAAACGCCTTTCACTCGTCTACCCTGACGGGCCGATCCGCTGATGCTCGAACTTTCTCCACGCCTTCGGAGATGGTCTTCGTCAGTTGCATCACCTGTTGGCTCAGTCTGCTGTATTCCTCAATCTCGCGTTGAATACGTTCGCCATCGGTCCGCAGCTTTTCCCGTAGCCGTCCAAAGTCACCAACGAGATCATCAATTTGGCTCGTCGAATTTTCTGATACTCGGCCCAGCAAGTCGCTGAGATTTTCGGTCATTTGGTCATCACGCCTCAGCGGTCCCTCGAAATGAGGTCGCCTGTACTTGGCAAATTCAAATGGTTCGGAAGTGGTCATGGTTTGCCCCTTTGCCCAACTGACCCGTTGGAATGTTCGCATGAAATGCGACGTTCCCGTGACGTCACCCGCATTTGTCACCCGCTTTTTTGCCGGGGAAATTGGCGTTAGCAGCTGCCCTAACGCCACAACGGTCATTGTGCGACGCAGTGCAACTGAGGGCGAGGATTGCGCCAAGCGACTGACAGACCTCTGCTCTCCGCGGCCCTGTGCTGATTGATGCTTTATCTTTTTAAATTGATGGCCAACGCATCATTGAGCAGTGAGTAGCGCCCTTCAAACTGGAACCCAACATTCGTTCCGCGACGGTCAGTGAAACAGCGGCAGTTTTGCCGCGTTTCCTATGAACACAAATGGGGACCTCAAAAATGGACCAACACGACCGGGAACTCTTGGACAAGCAAATGCGAAGGCTTAGCCCGCCACGAAATGATGGCGTGATTGTTGTGTTGCTTGCTGCGATGTTTTTAGTTGGGATGACCGTCGGCGGCGTCCTGTCTGAGCCGAAAACTGAGCCGATACAAATCGCATCGATGGATTAGGGGCTGTGCCCCCATGCAGCAATCGTAACTGCGGGACCTACGACCGCATTTGCTTTTGCTCGCTCGAATGTGATTGAGGCGTGCGCGTCTAATGGTGGGCCGGGAAAGTCCCCCCTCCCTCCCCTGTGCTTCAACACTTTGGCGCAACTCAATCGCTGCGCCTCTGCGTGTCAAAGTCGGAACAGTCGGCGCTTCGCTCAAGCGTGCTTATTGCTAGCGCGCAACGCCGAAGACGAGCGAACGCGGGCTTCGTTGCGACACATGCATAAACGAGGCTGTCGAAAGACAATCGGCTAACGCTTAGTATCCATCTCCGCAGCCACCATTCGCCAAGCCTCAGCCATTTCTTCCAAAATCTCGCGGTGGTCTTCTGTCTTGGCCTGCTCAGCCAAGCGGTCGCATTGCTCCGCAAACTCGCGATATTCCGCTGACGTTTCCCGATATTGCGCTGACGTTTCCATCTAAAACAAACGCGCCAATCAAGAGGGGTGTTCCTTATCAGCACGGATGGGCATGGGCCGCAACCAATCCCTGTCGTCTAACTTTCTGACAAGCGAGAGCAATGGCAGCAAATTCACCGACGCCGGAGAATTCGCTCGCATCGCGAATGACCGCTACACGCGTGATGTGAGGCGCGAGGAACGAGAGCGGTGTCTAAGATCTTGGCTCTCAATGGAGGAATTGCTCCAGCGCCATGGCCAGAGCGCTCCAGCGAGTAGTGTTGCGTCGACCGGTTGAACTCACCGCCAATAGCGGTCATCGCTCAGGACGGCGGCATCCCCTGGACCGCATAGACGCGGGTTTTAGCCGCCTTCTCCCGCAGCGGAATGATGGCTTGATAGGCAGGAGAATTCCAAAACGCCTTGACGTCGTCCATGCTGTTGAACGCGAGCACCACTAGGGTTCCGGCTGGAGGCGTTGAGCTGTCGATCGCTACGGGATTGGCGCGGACAAGCGTGCGTACCTTGTAAGGCGCCAGCGTGCCCGGAAGCGCCGCCACATATTGCTTCCATGTATCTGGATCGGTCACTTGTACCTCGGCGATGAGGTAGGCGGGAGGCACCGCTGTTTGTGCATGCAGAAATGTTCCGCCGACCGCGCCGACGATAGTTGCGCCAACGGCCACAGCACCGAGTGCAATAGCTACGTTGTAATTCGATTTCATGGAGTCCTCCCTGATCGATTGACTGCTTTTATCCTGGCGTCGCGATCACCGCGAGCCGATGCGACTATATTATGGAAGGGTGGACGGTCGATATGGGTCAAGATCGGTCTTCGGGCGATGTCCGCGTCACGTCCGCTTTTCTCTCGTTAGCGACCAAATCGCGGACATCGCGTGAGGTCAGTTCAGGGCCAAACGCGGACATCAGCCGCCCTATTCGATCACCTCGTCGGCACGGGCACGCACAGATGGCGGCACGGCGAGGCCGAGAGCTTTAGCGGTCTTGAGATTGATCACTAGTTCGTATTTGGTTGGCGCCTGTACTGGCAAGTCGGCCGGCTTCTCGCCCTTGATGAGCGCTTCGACGGCCTTGCCTCGGAGCTGGTCCAGCTCAAAGTTGACGTGCTGGTGGCCGTCACCCAGCCGGCCGCGTTGGCCGCTCAACGCGCGACAACAACCATTCCCGTCGTCTTCATTCTCGTTCCCGATCCTGTGGCGAGTAAGCTTGTCAAGAGCTTGGCGCACCCCGGCGGAAATATCACGGGGTTGTCGAATGTAGGGTTCGACGTGAGCGCCAAGCGAGTAGAGCTATTGAAGCAGATGGCACCCAGCCTTTCGCGCATAGCACTACTCGTCAATCCTGGCGATCCAGAGGTAACTCGTCGAACTTTTGACGAAAGCCGAGCCGCTGCGGATCGCCTCAATCTTACCCTTGAGCAGGTAGAGGCGAAGTCGCCTAGTGAACTTGAGCAGGCGTTTTCCATGATTGTCGAAAAGAAATTCGATGGAGTGGTGGTCGCTAATGATCCCATGTTGTTCAACCAGAGACAGAGAATGGGCGACTGGGCTATATCGCGCAAACTCCCCACTATGATGTTCAATGGAGAGATGCCGAAGTCAGGCGGGTTGATGAGTTATTCTGCAAGCAACTCGGCACTTTTTTATCGTGCCGCTGCTTTTGTTGATAAGCTGTTGAAGGGAGCCAAACCTCCCGATCTGCCGGTAGAACTGCCGACCAAGTTCGAGCTAGTGATAAATCTTGAAACCGCGAAGGCGCTCAACCTCACAGTGCCCCAAAACCTGCTCGTAGCCGCCGATGAACTGATCGAATAAGCTGGCCTTCGACAGCGGATTTTTTGCTGCACCTGCTCACGGCAGCTTCTGGCCCATCGCGGCATTTCGCGACGAAGCAAAAATTGGTCGCTTTCGGAGAGAAGCGGACATTCAGCGAGCCGCGCTTACAGAACCGGATTTATGAGTACGCGCCCTAAACTAAATTGCTGCCGCAGAATGTTGATTATGGCGAAGCGCCAACGTTCTTCTGGTAGCGTCTCGAAATCTGCTTCGACGAAAATCTCGACTGTTTCTCGGCTTTCACTGCGCTATAACACCTAATAGTTTTTGTGAGCACTATCAACTTAAGCCCATAGACAGGAGAGCATCATGGCAGAGGACCCCCAACCGCTAGGAGATTTGAAGGCAAATGTAGAGCGAGCTTTAGAGCAAACTCGTGGAGTCATGAATACCTATTTCAATTTTATTCAGAGGGCAATTTCATCTTATCCCTCGGGTGGAACAGAGCTAGGTGAAAAGCTGAAAACCTACACCAAAGAAAACATCGCCGCTGCGCGCGAATTCGCAGATAAGCTGAGCCAAGCGAAGGATTTCGAAGATGTGGTTCGAATTCAGAGCGAATTTATGGAGATGCAATTTAAAGCGTTTGGCGAGCAGACAAAGAGCCTTGGAGAAGCCGCTGCAAAGGTGGCAACAGATGCGGTGAAGACGCTTTCCAAAAACTCCTGATCAAGCAGTGGAAACACGCAGTGCACGTAGGTCGATGGATAGACAAGCGCACCAATCTATCACTCAATGCATCAACCGACGCTGTTCAGGGCAGCTCTGAGTTTAAGGTTCTCGCCAGGGAGTCGCCAATGAGATACGTCTCTTTTTTGCGTCGCCGTTGCCTTGTTATTGGGATTGGGCGGCGTGCTCGCGGCGTTCCCGGCGGGCGCCGACCCGTCGCCAATTAAGATCGCGGTGTTTGACTTCGAACTGGACGATCACAGTGCCGGCGCCGGGATCGCTGGCGACAAGATCGCGGATTCCCTGCAATTGGACCGCGCGGCGAGCGAGGCGCGCCGCCTCATTGCACAGTCGGGACGGTATGTCCTTGTCGATGTCTCCAACGCCGCCGACGACGCAGTCAAAGGCCACCGGCTGCGACAATGCGACGGCTGCGATGCCGCCATCGCGCTAAAGCTCGGCGCCGATCAGTCGTTTGTCGGCGTGGTATCCAGGATCAGTCGGGTCGAATACGTGGTGCGGTTTGAAATTCGTGACGCGCACGGTGCGCTCCTCCTCGCGCGGCAAAGCGGTCTGCGCATGGGCGCCAATGACTCCTGGAGTCGCGGCGCGGCTGACCTCATCAATAACGGCCTGCTCAACAATCCCTAGTGTCGCGGGATTAGACGCTGCGCGCCTTTGCCTCGCTACGGCGCTTCGCCCGACGGTTTGGTCCGGCTCGGACTTACAGCGGGTGAGGCACAGACGCCCCAGTTCGGCGCCGAGAGCATCGACGTTCTGAGCTACGATGTATCGAATGGTGCTCATCTCGAGGCTCCAGTTTGGGAGCTTGAATCACGCGCCGGGCGGTACCATCAACCCGCGAAGGCCCGTCGCGGCAGATGCCATTACCCCGATTTTACTGCCGCTTTCGGGGGCACAACGGACATGGCCGGTGCCTGCCGCCGGTTCGGGGCAGTCGTGAATGACCCAAAGATGGGGTAATCGGCCGGCGAGTTTGTGGATAGCGGAAGATTTTGGGTGCTGCGCTTCAGGCTGATGGTGAATACGAGGTCCGCGTTTACGGCCTCAAGCATCAGAAGGAGAAGCGCAGCATGGACCATTTTGCTGGACTGGACGTATCGGTCAAGGAGACGAGCGTCTGCATTGTGGATGACACGGGCAAGATCGTTCGGGAAGTGAAGGTCGCGAGCGAACCCGAAGCCCTTCTGGCGGTGCTGAGGAACCCCGCCTACCACTTCAAGCGGATTGGATTGGAAGCCGGGCCGCTGTCGCAATGGCTTTGCAGCGCTCTTGCCGAGGCAGAGTTACCGGTGGTCTGTGTCGAGACGCGGCACATGCAGGCGGTGCTCAAAGCGCAGATCAACAAAACGGACCGCAACGATGCACGCTGGCTCGCCGGTTGGCCGTGATCATGCACCCCATCTGGGTTGACGGCACTGAGTTCCGCTGGACTCGGGAACAGGCTGCGGCCGCAGCATGAAGACCGTGCAGGATCAAAGACGATAGGAGGAAACTTCGAGCTCCACCCAGCGGTGGAATGATGTCCCTCGCGGGACGATGGATGAGGTGAGTTCGCATGTCCGCTTGGACCTGCCGTTCATGACGGCAAGGCCGCCCCAAAGATCGCTCCACCTCGTCTTCGAATCCCATGATGGAAGGGCCTTGGTGCCGATTCCGAAGAGAAGCACGAGCCCGTGAGCGACATCGACACTGCAGCGGTGGACAGTCTGAAAGTGCTTGACCCCAAACGGCCGATTAGAGAAGCGGACATGGGGGACTCCCCCTTTGAGGTGTGACGCAGGTAACAGCTCCCCATCGATTATCTGATATTCTTTTGGAGCGCCGGTGTCGCCCTTGCGACGGAGGGGAAGCCATGGAGCGGCGGGAATTCATCAAAATTGTTTGTGGCCTAGTTGGCACATGGCCTATTGCTGCGCACGCGCTGCAAGGAGGCGAGCTACGACGCGACATCGATAGTCTCTCCCGTGGTCCAACCGAGTTCTCGCAGGCGGGTGACAAAAGCAGCCGTCCACGAACTCCAGACCGTCGCGTCCGCGCCGAGTACGATTACGTCGACGTTTCGTCGCAGGAATTCAGCCGTGAAATCGCTCACACGCTTGGAGCTCCCCCCGGCCCAGCGATAATCGGGCATAGCGGACATTGTTCAGCACTGGCACGAAATGGCTCGGTCGCGAATGACCCAGCTTGTGTGAAAACGCACTTGGTTATTTGATTCGCGCTGTATGATTCCGGCTGCTTTTGCGGAGGGATCGGATGAGGCGCTTCGTTGAGGGCATGGATCGTGGGCAGAGCACGCTGTTTCCGGAATGCTTGGAAGACTGGATCGATGAGGACAATCCCGTTTGCGTGATCGACGTTTTTGTTGAGGAACTCGATCTGGGCGAGCTTGGCTTTGGCGGGGTCGATCCGGAAGCAACCGGTCGGCCTTCGTATCATCCGTCGGTTCTGCTGAAGCTCTACATTTACGGCTATCTCAATCGGGTTCAGTCGAGTCGACGGCTCGAGCGTGAGGCTGCGCGCAACGTTGAGGTGATGTGGCTGACGGGCCGGCTTGTACCGGATCACAAGACGATTGCCGACTTCCGCAAGGACAATGGCACTGCCATCCGCAAGGTGTGCGCACGCTTCATTGCGCTGTGCCGCATGATTGGCCTACTCACGCAACCCAGCGTCGCGATCGACGGCAGCAAGTTCAAGGCGGTGAACAACCGCGACAAGAACTTCACGCGCGCCAAGATGGAGCGGCGGATGGCGCAGATTGAGGAGAGCGTCGCGCGCTATTTGCAGCAGCTCGACACTGCCGACCGGCAGGAACCGTCAGAGGCCCTCACAACCAAGACGAACCGCCTCAAAGAGAAGATCGAGACGCTGAAGGAGCAGATGCGGCGTCTCGAGCTTCTCAAGGTGGAGATGCTCACCACCCCGGACCAGCAGATCTCGCTGACCGATCCCGATGCCCGTTCGATGGCGACCAGCGGCCGCGGTTCCGGCGTCGTTGGCTACAACGTCCAGATTGCCGTCGAGGCCAACCATCATCTGATCGTCATGCATGAGGTAACCAACGACGGAACCGACCGATCGCAGCTCTCCCATGTGGCCAACGAGACCAAGACGGCGCTAGGCGTGGAGAAGCTCGATGCCGTCGCCGACCGCGGTTACTTCAACAGCGAAGAGATCCTGGCATGCGAGGAGGCTGGCATCACGGTTACGCTGCCAAAGCCGATGACCTCGAACGCAAAGGCGGAAGGACGCTTCGGCAAGCAGGACTTCCGCTATGTGGCTGATGAGGACGTTTACATTTGTCCTGCAGCCGAGAAGCTCGCCTATTCCTTTACAACCCAGGACAAAGGCATGGTCCTGCGTCGCTACCGGACCGCCGCCTGTCATAGCTGCGCAATCAAGAACAGTTGCACCAAGGGCAAGGAGCGACTGATCTCACGATGGGAGCATGAGCATATTATCGAGGCCGTGCAACGCCGGCTTGATGAGCATCCGGAGAAGATGCGTCAGCGGCGTGAGACGGTCGAGCATCCCTTCGGCACGATCAAGGCTCGGATGGGGGCTACCCACTTCCTCATGAAGACACTGCCACGGGTCGCCAGCGAGATGGCGCTACACGTACTCGCCTACAATCTCACCCGCGTCATGAACATCATCGGCATCCAGCCACTCATCACAGCGATGAGGGCATAGTATCAATCCAGAAAATCAATCCGCCTCGCCAACTTCGACGACCTTGTGTCGCCTCTCCCCTGGGCCTTTCTACACAACCAAGACCCAAACCGGACATCGGAACTTGCTTGCGCGCAGGCTTCATAATGCCCAGAGATCGTGACTTACGTACCGGAATTTGGATTTGGGACGCATCGGGCGTTTGCGGATTTATTATGCTTTTGGCAGGCGTCTAAGCTCGCATAGAAGCAATCGAGATAGCCGCGCACCGCAGTCTCTCTGCAGTACTTACCCTTTCCCGCTACATACACAGAAGCACCTTGCGAAGTTGCGGGCGGCTGTGCTGTTGGCGCGCTAGGGAGTTCACCACCGGCCGTCGATGGCACTTCAGGTTTTGATTCTCCTACGCGTGGCGCGGTCGCCGGGGTGAAATGTTCCTGGGATTGCGCTCCGTCGTTTGGTTTTAATCGTCTGAACTCCAAATTGCTCGTGTAAGATTCGTTAGCGCGACAGTTTCGCCCAATTCGCGGTGCCTGCCCTGTCAGGATAATTCGTTCATCATTGTCGAGAATCGGTCCTTTGACTTGGAACGGGATTGGTCCGCAATGCGGGCTAAAAATATATGCCGTTCCGGAATATTGTGCGTTATCGATTTCACCGCGGAAGAGAAGAGAGCCAGGACGTGCACCTACATCCAACATCCCTGCACGAGGCTTTTGATAATGGAACTCCCGAGACTGGCCATTCGCGACCAAATAGACAACTGACCCGTTGTGGTCCCAAATGGTAGGCTCAGCCGAAGCGGTTTGTGTCTGAGCTTGCGCGCTTGCCACCGCGCCAATGGAGACGAGCGCTATGGCTGCAACGGCGAGCTCGGCACGGATCATGGGAGACTCTCCTGTCATCGTGTCCGACAGCGCAGGACAGATGTCCGCCGATGTCTATTTGAAGGAGAAACCGGGACGGACACGCTCGTCACTCGGGCCTTAGTTCGTCGCCGTTTCGGAATAGCGGGTATAATAACGATCAACCTGTTGTTGCCACATCTTCACAAAGGCGCCGGAAGTTAGGTTATCAACGGTTCTCCAAACGTGCTTGATTTCGGGAAGTGTGTTGCCCCAGATCGCTCGCTTGCACCACTTTTCACCCTTCTGTTTGCCCTCATCGGTGGCACACATTGATTTCCAAGCGATACTGTCGGGGTGATTGACGTGCTCCTCCGCGCCCTGCGTACCTTGTTGATGGATTAGATAGAGGTCACTGATAGTCGCGTTTTTATGGGTATTCAGTTCGAACAATGTAGCCGCAGTGGCAAACTTATAGGCGGCGGCAATAGCGTTATCTCGAGCATTGAGAATATCTCCGGACCCATACTTCGCGAACTCGTAATTACTGAGCTGGAATAGACCAACGTACGATCCAGTGCGCTGCTTCGGATCGAAATCAGATTCGATCTTGGCAACGGCCTTCATAAAATTGAAATCCAACCCAAAGGCGTCGGACGCGCGCTTGATTTCCTCAACAGGGGTCCCGACGGGAACATTCTTTAGCGAATCGCGAATAGTGTCCGCTGGCTTCCCATCGGGCGGAACTTCGGAATAGACGTAATCGGTGAGATATAAAATATGGATCGCGCCAGTCCATGTGGTCGGATCGTTCCGCTCAGCCGTTTCAATGCCACCCGACCGATAATCCTTCCGATAAGGATTGTATGAAGATGCGACGCCGACGATTTCAGGACCGCTTGCAACAGGCCTTGGTGTGATCTCCTTCTCGATTCCGTTTGAACTGACTGAGTAAGACGAACAAGCGAACATGATTGCGGCGACGCAAATTGCGCCACCCAAGCGCACTACCATTTCGAAGTTCCCTCGTGACCCTCACCGAAGGGCGCGCACTAAGAGGCGCCGCGTGGTGCAATTAAGGCGAGAGTTCGATTAGTTCGGGGCTATCGCAAAGGGCCGGGTCGAAACGTTTTTTATTGTTGCCTTTTGTGATTGCGGCTGGCCCACGACGTAAAGTGGGCGATGTTCGCTATTCGCACAAAGCGGACCCTTCATGGCTGAGTCCCAATGTGCTCTTTCGAAAATAAAGCGCACGCACTCTCAGTTTTTAGCAAGCGACAAATTCTGTGTCGCTCTCAGGGAGCGGATTTACCTCGGACATCGCCAAATCATCGAGATTCGCTGCCTTGCGCCGCTTTTTGTGCTAACCGTTGGCACTAGTGTGGGCGTCACACCAAATTTGGCCATTGATGTTCGTGTCGGGTCATGATCGACGTTTCGAGTGTGCGGGAGGGCCGCAACATCCGGATCGACGCTCGCTGGGCGGCGGCCGACGCGGATTTGTATCAACAATTCACGAAGGAACTCGTCGGGCTACAGCCCGACCTCATTCTTACGCAAAACACACCCATCACCGCGTTGATGCTGCAACAAACGCGCACCATCCCCATCATTTTCGCGAACGTTTCCGATCCGGTTGGCAGCGGCTTCGTCGCGAGCCTGTCGCGACCGGGCGGCAACGTCACCGGCTTCATCGATATGGAGGGCTCGATGGCCGGCAAGTGGCTGGAGCTGCTCAAGGAGGTCGCGCCGCGCGTCACCAGGGTCGCGTTCTTGTTCAATCCGGCAACGGCGCCGTTTGCCGAATATTACCTGAACCCCTTCAAAGCCACCGCTTCGTCCTTGGCAGTGGAGGCAATCACAGCACCTGTTCGCGACGCTTCCGAACTCGAATCCGTCGTTGCCGCACAGGCCCGTGAGCCGAATAGTGGCCTTATCGTCATGCCGGAGGCATTCATGAATGTCCATCGCGCGGAGGTCACATCGCTGGCGGCTCACTACCATCTCCCTGCCGTCTATCCGCGCCGTTTCTTCGCTGAACTCGGCGGCCTGCTTTCCTACGGAAATGACCAGAGCGATAATTTTCGGCGCACGGCGATGTATGTGGATGAAATTCTGAAGGGCGCGAAGCCGAGCGAGCTTCCCGTCCAGGTTCCGGTCAAGTTCGAGCTGGTGATCAATCTCAAGACCGCCAAGGCGCTCGGCCTCGAGGTGCCTTTGAGTTTTCAGCAGCGCGCCGACGAGGTGATCGAATGAAACGGCGCGAATTCATCGCACTTGTCGGCGGCGCAGCCGCTACAGTGCCAGCTGTAGCGCGCGCCCAAGGCCCACCCGGAAAAATCGCACGCATCGGCATCATCGACAATTCACCGGGGTTGGAGCCGTTCCGCCAGCAGTTGCGCGAATTGCATTATGTCGAGGGCCAAAATCTAGCCTACGTGTATCTACGTACCAATGGCGATCCAGATCAATTGGATGCCGCTGCCTCGGCCCTTGCGCAGGTACCGGTCGATGTGATCGTCGCATTCGGCACACCGCGGGCCAAGGCTGCACAACGCGCAACAAAAACCATTCCCATTGTCGCAATATCGATCAGCGATCCAGTGGCGGCTGGACTAGTGACGAGCCTGGCGCGTCCTGGCGGCAATATCACTGGAAACACCATTCTCGGCCCGGACATTGTCACCAAGAAACTACAAATCCTGAAGGACGTGATCCCCTCGGTTAGGCGCGTTGCCTATCATTGGAATCCGGACAATCCGGCTACCGCCGACATTTTAGAGGACTTGCGCTGTCGAGGAACAATCCGCCTGCTTTGTCGTGACGGACAGCGCCGGGCAAAAGCTGGCCTATGTCTATTTCGAGGATGAGCCGGGGCGTAGATCGGCGGCCAAAGTTACTCACACGCGATGAGGCGCGCCCGCTGCGCAGCGTATTCGAAGGAGGCCAAGATTGCAAAAGCCGTTTCCATAGCAGCCGGCCCGTATTGATGAACTAACAAAGTTCATCTGTTACTACATCGAACAACATGTATCACCTTAACGCTCAAACCGTGCTGCCTCATATTTATATATGAGCTTGCTTAGTTCCCTGATGTTTTCTTCTACGCGCTCGATGCTGTCCTGCGTTGTATCCTTCCATCCACTTCCATCATTAGAATGTGTTTTAAATCTCCCTGCCTTGAGCGCATCAAATTGGCATTGAAGATTCTCGCGTTCGCGTTTGCACCAGTCCAACAGGTTGATAAGAGCCTCATTTGCCATCAGCGGCTCCGTATAACTGGCCTGCCCGCAGGCAATAATACTGCATTCGGCAAGAGAACAGCACCTGACTATCCGGTCACACGCCAAGCACCCGCCGCGTGTCCTCGATCAGCGTCGAATGCGGTCCCGGTGGAGGTTGGTATTGCGTATTCGGCTGGCAATTACTGCCGAGCCCGCTGGCGGTGGCCATGCACTGCTCAAAGGTCGTGAAGCCGCAATTTGTCCCGCCGTCCATTCCACTGTCGTAATAGGCGCACTAAGGATAATTCTGGGCCTCGGCGCGATTTCCAATTCCGACGCACGCGACGCCAATTGCTAATATGAACAACAGGAGCCTCATGGCCGCCTCCTGGATGGCCCCCGATATAAATGCCTCTTCCAGGTATTTTATTCCATGCCCGGGCGACAGGGCGCGGCGGATCGCGGCGAATATTGCTAAGCTGCCTGACCAGTTACGCAGGGGATTGAATGGGGCACAGCCGATGAATTGGAGGCGCGGCCTTTTTCGATTGTGGCTGGCAGTATCGGCTCTCTGGCTGATTATTGTCGCTGTACTTTTTTATCCTCAGGTTGTCTCACCGTATATAGAGCCGCAGGTTTATATTCTAACGGATGACTCGAGTTTTCTCCAACTCGACAATGTGTCTGATAGCAATGACCAAGACTTCAAAACTGCATACAAGATTGAAATTGAATTTCCTAACAAAGTCACTTTATTTGCAAAGGATGATACTCCCAAGCCCGTACTTGATACGCAGTCAAAGAGTTTTTATGAGCGGTACGTTAAGCCACGTGATGCAGAGCTAACTATCGCTCGATGGCAGTCCTTGGAACGTGCGTCCGCAACTGGCCTTCTACCACCTTTAGCGTTGATCCTGCTTGGATTGGTGATCGGCTGGATAGTGAGCGGCTTCAAGAGTCCGGCCCAGAAATCCTAATGGCGCTCAGCCAAGCTGTTTACGAAAGATGAGGCGAGCCCAGGACTTTGCGTGGAGTGCTTTTCAGCCAACTATCTATCATGGCGCGAGCCTGCAATTCTGCTCGTTCGCGTGATCCGATGACGACCCTTCCCTTCATCTCGACGCCCGCAGGATGAATTGCGACGGACCACTGCTCTCGCTCGATCCGAGCGCGGATCGTGTATCTTATCCCCCGGTACTCCACGCGTTAAGTTTGGACCCAAATCAGAAGCTGAGCAATGCGCTACTCACCCGCGACGAGGCGCGGCGGATCACGGCGAATATCGCCAAGCTGGCGAGGTTGGTGTGATGAGTGAGCGGTTGCAATTCATCATCTTCATGGCGTTCGGCGCGTTTTGCTTTGGCAGCGGTGTTCTCACCGCGTTCATCGTGACGCGCAACAAATGGCGCGATGAAATGATTAAGCGCGGTGTCGCCCGCTACAACTCGCGGACCGGCAAATGGGAATGGGGGGAACCGCCGAACGAACCAGGGACGTGGAAAGTGCAGTGAGGCGCAGCGGATCGCGGTGAACATCGCCAAGCTGCCGGAGCTAAGCTACTGCGCAAATCTTAGTCAAGGACGGGGTTGTGCGGCTCTCTAATGAGTCGAAGCCGCCTCACTGTTTGCTTCGATACTCTTCCTGCGCTCTGCGATCTCGTTGATCTCCGCCAGTAGCAGCCAACTTTCAGCTAAAACGCGCCAGGCCGATCTGTCTTGATTGTCATCGCAGCTGTTTGCCTTGCGGAGGCATTCTTCTGCTTCAATGCGACTGTTCTTACTTTCGGAGATCAAGCCATCATGCATGATCTAGTCGTCCTCGATTAATTCACGCGCGGATAGGTAGACGATATCTTCAAACTGATATCCGCAGTCCGCACAGGACCACACGTTCCGAACACGGCGATCAGACAGCTGCTCAGACCATTCTGGCGCGATGATATCCGCACCGCACTGCGCACAATCATTAACTGGCTTCATGGCATGTCTTCTCAACGCCTACGGCTTGGGAAACTGCACCTGCGTTGGGCAGGAATAAGGTCGACTTTGGCGAACTATTAGCGTAGTTAACCAACGATGAATCATCGGCTATGTGCGCCCGAGCCGCCTCTTCACCAAGGACGAACTCAAACCCGGCGCTCATGTGTTGGTCGTCTTTTCGCCGGCCTGTTTCTTCTTGAGCAGGTCAACGAGGGCGTTCTCATACCGATCTTCGAAATGAGACGGATCGAAGTGGCCAGACTTGTTGCTGACGATGTGGCTCGCAAGATCGAGCATGTCCTTGGGGAGCTTCAGCTGCTTTAAGAGCCTCTTCCGAGATTGAAACCCGCGCTCAATCGCATATTCCCTCCGAATGCGGGACCGCAACGGCATAATCGGTAATCGCCCCGCTCACAAAACGTGCATCCGCATCACCTCGACCCGTCAGAATGAAAATCGCTGACTGACCGGGCCGGTCGTCGCCAGTTTTTCGCGGTGGCATCAGTCTTGCTTGTGTCTCGGTGGGGGCATCCTTCAAGTGGTCAGCCCACGGCTGCCACTGAGACTTGGGGGAATCTGCATGTTCATCACGGTGCTTGCGATCATCTGCCTCAACATAGGGTTCCTGGGACCTGCCTGACCGAGCCCGTCGTCAATTCAAATCAGGAGCAACTGACAATGGGCGGCTGCCTGGGACTACTCGGCTTTGAGTTGGCCAAGGAATTTTGGGAGCATCATCCGCTCTATCACACTTGGAAATTCAAGGGCTGGGCCTGCCAGTTCGGCAATCGCGCTCCGCCGGAGCGAGGCAAGGCTTAGTGACCCCAGCAATCCGTGGCCCAGCTCGCAACCGAAAATAGCAAGATCCCGGCCAGGGTAACCCCATAGTCTCTTGCGCCCGCCATCCCGGCGGGTTCATTAAGCTTGCTTCAGCAGCGTTTCCTCCGCCGTTCGATCTCGGCGCGGACTAGGCGCTCGACCATTCCCGGCAGATTGTCGTCGAGCCACACTTTAAGCATGGGCCGGATCATATCGCACACCATGCGTTTGAGGGGCACCAAATCTTCAAGTGTCCATGCATTGTGAATGAGAACGGCCTGCTCCAGGGAATGGAAGGCGGATTGCACCGCGACACAGGTTTCCTTGGAAATCAGTTCTTGGGTTTTCGCCGCTTGCGCCATGATCGCGATCCCGCATCGGACATCGAATCAATCTGTAAAAGCTTGCCAGGCGGTTTTGTCATAGCGCAAGCCACGAATGGCCAACTGTCCGTATTTCGATGTCCGGAAGCTCTAATCTGAGGCTTAAAATACCGAGTCCGGTCAATGGGGCAAAGAGTACGACTGTCGGTAAACGCTTTTTACGAACAGTAGAATTCCCTGGCTTAAAGCTCGAGGGTCGAATGAACCGTAGATCGCTGCTCGGCTCCACTCTGCTCGCCGTCGCGGCGCTGCCGCTCACGTGGCCACGTTCGATCGGCGCCGCATTGGCGGATGATAAGAACTGGCGACACGGAGTGTCATCGTTCGGAGATCTGAAATATTCGGTTGGGTTCAGGCATTTCGAATACGTCAACGCCGATGCGCCGAAGGGCGGTACGGCACGGCAGATCGCATATGGCACCTTTGATAACTTCAACACGGTGATCGCCGGCGTTAAGGGCTCGCTCGCCGCCGGCATCGATCTTATCTACGAGACGCTTCTGGTATCGTCGCTTGACGAAGTAGCGACCGGATATGGGTTGCTTGCCGAAGCGGTAGGCTTTCCAGCTGATTTTTCCTCGGTCACCTATCGTCTAAGGGAGCAAGCAAAATGGCATGATGGCACGCCAGTCACGCCGGATGACGTAATTTTTTCGTTCGAGGCTTTCAAAAAATATAGCCCGGAGCTTTCGGCCTATTACCGCCATGTCACCAAAGCGGAAAAGACCGGCGATCGTGAGGTTACATTCACCGCGGATGCGTCCGGCAATCGCGAATTGCCGCGAATCGTCGGCGAGCTCAAAGTTCTGCCCAAGAAATGGTGGGAGGGTGCCGACCAGGACGGCAAGAAGCGCAATATCGGCGAAACCACCCTTGAGCCGCCGCTCGGCAGTGGACCCTATCGCATCAAGGATTATTCGGCCGGCCGCCATATCGTCTACGAGCGCGTCAAAGATCATTGGAGTAGTGGTCTTAATGTCAATGTAGGCCTTAATAACTTCGACGAGCTGCACTTCGAATATTTTCGCGATACGACCGCCGCACTCGAAGCGTTCAAGGCGGACATCGTCGATTGGCGTACCGAGAACAGCGCCAAAGATTGGGCCACCGCCTACGATTTCCCCGCGGTCAGCGACAAACGGGTCGTTCTCGAAGAGTTTGCCATTCGCAATGTCGGCGTGATGCAAGCCTTCGCCTTCAATATCAGGCGCGAAAAATTCCAGGATCCCCTCGTGCGGCTGGCCTTCAATTATGCGTTTAACTTTGAGGAAATGAACAGACATATTTTCTTCGACCAGTATAAACGCATCGCCAGTTATTTTGCGGGCACTGAGCTCGCGGCCACTGGCCTACCAGCGGGCCGGGAGCTCGAATTGCTTGAAGCCGTGCGCGACAAGGTTCCTCCTGAAGTTTTCACCAAGCCCTATACGAATCCGGTCAACGGAAATCCTGAGGCGGTACGCAACAATCTGCGCGAGGCTATGCGGCTCCTCAAACAGGCCGGTTACGAGGTGCGCGACCAGCAATTGGTGAACGTCAAGACCGGCGAGCCCTATGCCATTGAATTTCTCACCGAAGGCCCGGGCTTCGAGCGCGTTTTCCTGTTCTATAAGCCGTCGTTGGATCGCCTCGGCATCGCGACCACAGTGCGGACGGTCGACGCGGTGCAATACGAGAACCGGGTGCGCAGCTGGGACTTCGACATCATCACGGCCGCTTGGTCAGAAACACTTACACCCGGCAACGAACTACATGGCTATTGGGGTTCGCAAGCTGCCGAAGAGCCCGGCTCATACAACCGGGTTGGCGTCAAAAACCCAGCGGTCGACGCCATGATCGATCAGATTGTCTTTGCCAAGAATCGCGCTGATCTTGAGGCGGCTACGAGAGCACTCGACCGCATCCTGTTGTGGAATCACTACGTCGTTCCGCAATGGTACTATAACAAAGTGCGCACCGCACGATGGGATCGCTTCGGCCATCCCGATCTGATGCCGAAATACGGCACGGCAGCTTTTCCCACTGTCTGGTGGTGGGACGTCCAAAGAGCCGCAAAAGCAGGCTAGTGTGTTTCAGTCGAGCCGCGGCTTGAGCCCGAGGCTGGACTTGCCGCAAGGAGAATGGCGGCGCCATTCGTAAAGCATGCGCCCGGTTCGTCGTGCTTTGTTAGCGTCTAGCACTGTTTTCGCGCGTTCCCCTTATATTCTCAATCTCGTGGCCGATGAGCTCGATGATGAATTTCTCGGAATTCGTCTTGCGCAAACGGCGGATCTTCGTGAAGTGGGACTGGTGTACTATGTGATGGCTTCATCCGAAACCCTGGGCGAGGCCCTGCAGCGGGTCGCACGATACAGCACGATCCAGAATGAAGGCGTACGGATCGGGTACCGGGCCGGGAAATCCGTCGCGCTCACATTCGACCACTTCGGCGTCGCCCGCCGGCTTGATCGGCATCAGATCGAGTTCATCGTCGCGTTCCTGTTGCGCTTGTGCCGCAATCTCAGCGGGCTTTCATTAGTGCCATCGCAGATAAAACTTATGCACCATCGCACCCGCATGCCTTCCGAATTCAAGAACTCTGTTCGGGTCACATGTTGCGTTCGCGTGCGCGGCCGACGAGATCGTGTATCCGGGCTCGATCGCTCGCATGCCTTGCACCAATGCGGACTCCTATCTCAACGCGCTTCTGGTGAGGTACTGCGAAGAAGCGGTTACGCAGCGCCGCAAAAGATCGACGACGTGGCAGCTAAAAGTTGAGAATGCGATCGTCCCTCTGCTGCCGCACGGGCAGGCGTGTATCGGCAAGGTCGCCGCTGAACTTGGCGTCAGCCGGCGGACCCTGGGGCGCCGGCTCGCATGGGAAGGCCTGAGCTTTCGCAAGGTTCTGGACAATTTGCGCTTCGATCTCGCCAAGCGCTATCTGCGAGAAGCCGATTTGCCGATCACCGAGGTCGCGTGGCTTCTCGGCTACCGCGAGACCAGCGCACTCAATCATGCGTTTAAACGCTGGACTGGGAGCACGCCCAAGCGACGGGCCAATGGCGGTTCTGAAATGACTCTGCGCACACGCCACATGCGGCCCTTTCGCACGACCGATAAAACAGCGCGAACGTTCTGCTGCTTGCTTCGCAAATGAGAGCGGCGCACCCGTGACTTTGCAACACGGGGGACAAGGTCCCGCTGCTGCTCGGTGGTTCTCATGACCTGACGATCCTGCGCGTTATGCTGCGACGCGCACCCGGCAGCGCATTCGCGATCGACGTTCGCGTAAATACGCGGGATTTACGCAAGGAGACGTGAGCGCATAAGAATGAAAACTGGAAGTTCGCGCCAAGGATAGCTTAAATGTGAAGGAGACATTCAACCGCAGGATATCTCTGAAGACGTGGGAGGATGTGCCTCGATCTACCAATTTTGCACGATATTTTGCTCACGCGACGGTTTGTAGCCTCTAAAGATCACCCGCACATCTTGACGTGTCAGCCGCGCAGAGCGCTCGCATGGATGACCCCTCATAGCAGATTTAGCGCACCGCAGCTTCGACGCAAAAATAATCGCAATTAAAACACACGTTTGAATTTCAAACGCTTTTGCTGGACTACATGTAGGCCATTGATTTTTCTAGGTTTTTACGATTTTAGCCCCTTGCGGAAAAACAGCCGGTAGCCTATATAGGCCGCGTAGGCCACCGCGACCGAAAGCACCAAGCGTGCAAGTGTAAGTGGTGGCACTAATGACAACACATGATCGGGCAACGCTGGTCGCTGACCAGCGCGAAGAACTGCGGCTTGAAGATGACGAGCCGATCACGCTCGCCGAAGCGTGCAAGCTTTTCCCGCGCGCCAAGTTGACGGTTTCCACACTCCGGGCGGAAGCAGGTCGAGGCCGACTTGACATCTTTCGCCTCGGAAAGCGTGATTACACCACGTTGCGCTCAATGCAGGAGATGCATTGAATTAATATTCCCCGATTTGGAGGGACGTTCAATGCGACAATCGGAAAAGGCAGCGCCACGAGGGCCGGCTATTCGGGGCCGTCCGTTTCAAAAGGGCAATGGCGGTCGAAAACCAGGATCAAAAAATCGTACTTCGGTGGTCGCGGCGGCTCTCCTCGAAGGTGAGGCGGCAGACCTGGTGCGCAAAGGCATCGAGCTCGCCTTGGCTGGCGATGTCACAATGCTGAAATTCTTCCTCGGTCGGACCCTGCCGCGGGATCGAGTGATCAAGCTCGATCTGCCGCACATGAATTTTGCTGACGACGCGGTTGAGGTTCTCGCCGCTATCACGCGCGCTATTTCGGAAGGGGTGATTTCCCCAAGTGAAGGGGCAGCGCTCGCCACGGTCGTTAATTACACTTCGAGCGCGATCGAGGTCGCTGACGTGGTGAAACGCGTGGACATGCTGGAGGAGAGAATCAAGCCGGAACTCGCTCGTATCGTTCAAGAGGATGACAAATGAAGCGGACAGGCAGTCGGCGGCTTTCCCGCCTAGAGCAACAGATCGAACCTATAATAGCGGAACGCGAGCGAAGAGAATTAGAGAGAGACACAAGGCTGCGCCAAGCCGCGCGCGACCACGCCACCAAGGTGGTTACGCTCGCCTTGCACGGCAATCCTCGAATTGATGAGCCGCTTCGCTTCACGTGGGATCGCGCACTTAAGAGCCTCGGGCTTAATGATTGTCCTCGGCAACAAATCCCCGAGCGGCTACGAGCTCTAGTCGTGGCAGACCTGCCCGGCAATACTGAGAACGCGAAGTTCGCTAACGTCTTCCGTTCCGCGCCGCAATGGCTGCTGGCTTTTTGCTTTTGTCACCTCGATGCACACGTACTTGGAATCGATTTACCCGAGAATTCAGAGCCGGTACCCGAACCGGGTCGAAAAGCAATCGATGACATCTACAAATGGCCGGGTCTTCCCACCGGTACGTTCGAAGCAGGTGGTCCAATCCCGGAACCCGATTTATCGCCGCTCGACGCTCTGTCAAATCCCTTCCATGTGCTCAACGTCGATGAACTCATTGACCTGGACCTGTTAATTGAGAAAGGCGAGAAAAATTGGTCCCGCCAAGACCGTCGCCGACGTAAAGAGATCATGGCCAAGGTCATAGCTACCTATCCAATAAGTGGTTCCGGCGGAAAGAGGTAAAAGCCTTCTCGAGCGGGATCCGATCGGGCTGGATTTAGCGGGTACGCGCCGACTTCTCCCAGGTTGCACGGGCAATCTTACTCAATCGATGCCAACCTCCCTCCACCAGGCCCCTCGTCGCCGGCATAACCCGCGCGATGGATCCGGCAGGCGACACGGTGAATTGGTCGTGACCTTGCGGCCGAGCGCGCGATGGTCATGGCGAAGTTAGTGTGGCTTGCGATAGCGCACCGACCGTGTATTCGCCAGCACGACACTTCTGGAATAGTTCGACCATTGCTTCGTGTCTGGAACAAAAGCGGCGAAGGGCATATCTACGGTTTGTTGGATTATCACAGGCGACGAACTCGATCTTACCGTCCATCATCGCGCTAAGGAATGCGACATTTCGAGAAAGCCGGTCAAGCTTGGCAATGACGAGCTTGGCCTTGTGCTTCCGGCACGCTCGATGACTCCGATCGGGACATTAGGCTCCTGATAGAGCACATAATCCGCAAATTTTTTCTTCTTCTTGTTACGGCTGGCAATGTTTCCACCAGTTATTGGCCCCGGCGCAAGAGTAACCTCGCGCCTAATCTGAGTCAGTTGATCCCATCCTGCGGCTTTGATCGCGGGCGAGATAAAAAGGTGAGTTTCTTTTTGCCGGCTGGCGTCAAGCGAACTCCCAGCCTGCGGCAGTCACCCGCACATCTTGACGTGTCAGCCGCGCAGATGGATGACCCCTCATAGCAGATTTAGCGCACCGCAGCTTCGACGCAAAAATAATCGCAATTAAAACACACGTTTGAATTTCAAACGCTTTTGCTGGACTACATGTAGGCCATTGATTTCTATAGGTTTTTACGATTTTAGCCCCTTGCGGAAAAACAGCCGGTAGCCTATTAGGCCGCGTAGGCCACCGCGACCGAAAGCACCAAGATCAAGAAAGGAATCATCCGCGCGCACGCCTAGCCTGCCTTCACACGGCTGCGCGATCTTGCGCGCTGGTATCGGTCGCAATCATGAAATCAGAATGTGATCGGACGCTGGTCCATGACCACCAGCGCGGAGGACTGCGGCCTAAAGAGCGGGGCCAAATGGCCGATGCTGTCCGCATTCTTGGACTGGAGCCACGCAACATTGCGCGCCGCGCCGAACGCGGCGACTTCCCCGGCGCATTCAAGGACGGTGGTCTCTGGACGTTCGATCTGGCTAAACTGCGTGCCTATGTCGCTCAAAAGGAGTATGAGCAATGCCAAAAAGCCGCCCAAAAGCGCCGCCCGGCACCTTCTGGCGTGGCGACACGCTCTATGGTCGCACGCGCGTTAAGGGCAGGCTCATCAAGTGGTCGCTTGAAACAGATAACCCGAGACTTGCGGCAGCGCGTCGCAAAGCGGGCAAGGACCGGATCATAGCC
Source organism: uncultured Alphaproteobacteria bacterium (assembly GCA_963816295.1). Taxonomy (GTDB): domain Bacteria; phylum Pseudomonadota; class Alphaproteobacteria; order Rhizobiales; family Xanthobacteraceae; genus BOG-931. The sequence continues at coordinate 244,013 of CAWFJS010000015.1, forward strand.
ATCAAGCATGGCGACGCGACGCGATCTTTCGACGAGGTGATGGAAGAATGGTCGGTCTGGATTGAGAAACAGGTCGGCCCCGCCACGGCAGAACGCTATGCCTGCTCGCTCGACCAGTTGGCTCCGTGGCTCGACCGCAAAGACCTGACCGACATCGATGGTGAGTTGATCGCACAGATCGTTGCTGAGCGATCCAAGAAAGTCTCGAACGCAACGCTCAAGCGCGATCTCGTCGCGCTGTCGTCGGTTCTCAATTACTGCATCGACCAGGGTTACCGTGAGGACAACCCTGTCCTCCCCCGGCTGCGCCGGGTGAAGGAACGGCGCGACCCAATCGTCTTGCCGCAACTCAGTCACATCATGCTGGCGGCCAGCCGTGCGCCGGGGATGATGGGCGACCTCATGCGGGCGGCGATGGCGACCGGGGCGCGGCAAGAGGAATTGCTGCGGGCGCAGCGCGACCATATCGATGATGCCCGACGGCAGATCACGCTCATTGGCAAGGGCAACAAACTCCGCGTCATCGACCTGACCCCCTTCGGAGGTTTCGACACCTTGACCGCGCTACCGGCCTCATGTGAGGCAAGAGACCGCTATCTATTCTGGCACGGGGAGGGCCAGCGCTATGCGCAGGGCAGCTTTAAGGGCAACTTCCGCAAGTTCATCGTGGCGACGGCGGCGTGGACCAAGGAAAACGGCATCGATTTTCGGCCCTTCCGCTTTCATGATCTGCGGCACTAGCATGCCGTGCATTACCTCAAGGATCGGATCGGCGACATCTACGCCCTGCAAGAGCGGTTAGGCCATACCAGCCTGACCGTCACCGAGGGCTATCTGAAATACCTGACGGCAGAGGAAAAGCTGGCTGCCAAACATGGCGCATCCGGTAGCCCAAAAAGTATCCCATGTGCTCCGGTTTCGAGGGATACTAAGGCCAAGGAAATGCCGACGTCATCGGCATAACTCCTGCACCACCATTGTTTTTAGAGATTGGTTTTGGAGACCGGTGCTCTAGCCATTGAGCTACACTCCTAGGCCGCATGACATTTGCCTGTTAGCGCCCGGTGGCGCAAGTCTGGTGGCGCAAGTCCCGGCTATCGATCTGATGCGATGGAGGATAACGCCGTGCTTAGCGCTTGGAAGCCGCGCTGCGGTGGGTAAATCGACGAATGCCTCCTAGTACCACTGCACAGTGATTATGATTCTTTGGTTTGGGCCTCGCGGAGGGTAGCGGGCTGTGGGTAGGCGCGGCCCATTTTGGCGCGAGCTTTGTTGGTTGTGAACATCCATTTGATGCGAGCGCCTGAGGCATTGCGCTGACCTTCCCATGCAGCGATTTCGGATTCGATCTGCTCCTTCGTGTCGATGCGTCTGTCGAGGCATTGGCTGCGCAGCACCCCGATCTCGATCTCAACCATGTTGAGCCAACTTGCGTGCTTGGGGGTGTAATGGAACTCCAGCCGTCGCAAAATGCGCCGGGCTTCGGCGGGTGGGAACGTCTGGTACAGAGCGCCGGCCGAATGGGTCGATAAGTTATCCTGCACAACCCGGATGTACTCGGCATCTGGATAATGGATATCGACGAGCTCGCGCATACATTGGGCGTAGTCTTCTGCGGCTCGCCGTTCGGTGACCTTAACCTTACGCCAGGGCCGATGCGCGTCGAGGAAGACGAACAGGTTGACCGTTCCGTTGCGTTTATATTCGCAGTCGGAGCGTTCGATCTGGCCCGGCTTGGCTGGGATCGGCTGGCGAACCTCGCCGATGAGCTGGGTCGGGCTCTCATCGAAACAGACCACCGGGCATTTCGGATCGGGGACTTCGGCGTAGAGGTCGAGCACATCCTCCATGCGCGCGACATACTCGCCGTCGACCTGCGGAATACACCACATGTCCTTGCGCCAGGGCTTGAGGTGGTTTTCGGCCAACCGCCGACGTACGGTTTCGCGGGATACGCTGGCGTGTTCAGTGAGGCTGACCAACTCACCCGCCAACAGCTCCAGGGTCCAACGGGCGCGGCCCTGCGGGGGCTTGGAGCAGGCGGTGGCGACTAGCAGTGCTTCCTCTTTGCTTGAGAGCTTACGGCTTGCTCCTGGGCGTGGTGCTTCGCTGAGCGCCGCCTCCAGGTTGCCGAGCACGAAGCGCTGCTTGGTCCGGTAGACAGTCGAGCCGCCAACGCCCACGTTGGTTGCGATGTCGTCGTCGCTGGCGCCCGTGTCGGCGGCCAGCAAAATCTGCGCTCGTTTGAGCTTGCGTGCGGCGCGCTTGCCTCCGCTCAGAAGCGCCGTGAGGTCGGCGCGTTCGGTTTGGCTCAGCTCGACCCGATAGCGTACATTCATCTGTGCCTCCTCTTCGTTCGAGGCACGGAGGAACAATTGAATCGGATGGCCGCAGTGAGTCGCGCTGCAAAAGCCTTTACGCCCACGCAGGGCCAGTATCTGGCGTTTATCCACCTGTACACACGCCTGCACCGCCGGCCGCCCGCCGAAACGGACATGCAGGAATATTTTCGCGTCAGCCCACCTTCGGTTCACCAGATGGTGCTCACGCTCGAACGCGCAGGATTCATCCGACGGCAGCCGCATGTCGCTCGCAGCATCGAAATGCTCGTTGATCCGAAATCCCTGCCGGAGCTACTTTGACCCCGGATTCAACCTGTCAAAATCACCGTGCAGCGGTACTAGGCCGTTTCGGGCCCCGCATAGGCAGCGTGAAAATACTGGATCGAGGCTATGCTCATGTTAACCCGACGCACCATCTTGCTTACGGCCGCTTGCTCTGTCGCCGTATGCCTTAGCACGAGCCGCTTCGCCACCGCCGGCCCGACGGCGGCCGATGATGCCTCGGCGCTCGCCTTCGTCTCGGCGATCTACAACAGTTACAAGCCCGACAGTGACGGGGTCCGGATCGACAGCGGCCGCAAACTACGCCGCCATTTCGAGCCGGTGCTCGCTGAAGCGATGAACAAAGATCAGGAAAACGCGGCAAAACACCACGACGAGGGCGAACTCGGCTCGGATCCATTCATCGACGCGCAGGATTGGGATTTCAAACACTTCGACGTCGCCATCAAAGACACCGCACCGGGCAAAGTGAGTGCAACGGTGACGTTCGTCAATTTCGGCAAGCAGAAGACGATCGTGCTCGCGCTAATCGCGATCAAAAACGATTGGCGGATTTACGATATCATCTGGCCGCACGACGAGGAGCCGAAAACATTGCGCGGCGTATTTCGGTTGAAGCGGCAAGGCCAGTAGCGGCCCGCAACTCAGTCGAGCAACCGTGCTGGGGCAATAAACCGCGCCTCCTTCAGCGGATCGAAGAAGCTGGAGCGGGTGAAGGGAATCGAACCCTCGTCATAAGCTTGGAAGGCTTCTGCTCTACCATTGAGCTACACCCGCGCCGCGGCAACGCCGAGGTGCGGAAAATAGCGCATTACGGCAAAGCGGCAAGGGGACGGAAATCGACCCTGCCCATCGTTTGAAACGCCCCGCGCGCCAGGGGAATCGCGCCAAGGTTTATGTCGCGTTCCTTACGGATGGCAGCGCAACAAGCCGCTCCAGTCGCAATAGCCGCGGCCGAGATGGCAGCAGCCGAACGAGGCTTGCGAGCAGTAATAGAATTGATAGTCGCTGCCGCAATGATCGGAGCAAAAAGGCCGCGCCGTGAAATATTCGTAAGCGCAGTGATTGCGAAAGCGCGGCGGCAATTGCCACGGATATTGCCAATCGACGCGAACGATCATGTCCCGAGTGGCGCCGACAGCGCCAGTGCTCGCTATCCAGTCCGCGCTCGCGGCCTGCGCCGAAAACACAAGCAGGCAGAGTGCCGCCGCAAGGTTCCGCATCAGGCGTCGGCCAACAGCGGCGCGGCGGCCGAGGGTGATTTGTCGATCGTCAATGCCGCGCGCGGCAGCCGGACAGTGAAGCGCGAGCCCTCGCCTTCCTTGCTCTGCACTTCGACGGCCCCGTGATGCAGATCCACCGCGGTCTTGACCAGATAGAGCCCGACGCCGGTGCCGACGATGCCCGAGACGTTGCTGCCGCGGTGGTAGCGTTCGAACAGGTGCGCCAGATCGCTCGCAGGGATGCCGATGCCATGATCGGTGACCGCGACCACAACCTGGTCCGGCGCGCTTTCCATTGTCACATCGATGGCACCGCCCGCCGGCGAATATTTGACCGCGTTGGAGAGAAGATTGCTCAATGCCTGGAACAGGAGCTTGGCATCGCCAATCATCGGCACCGGCGTTGCGGCAAAATGTTGGATCAACTGCAAACCCGGCACCATTTCGCGATGCAACTGGCAGACTTCCTGCAGCAAGGCGCGGATGTCCATCGGCGCGACATTGAGATAGAGCCCGGCGCCGCCGTCGATCAGCCGCGAGGAATTGAGGAGGTTCTCGATCAGTTGCGTCATGCGCAAGACGGCGCTGCGGATCTTTCCGGCGCGCTCGCCGATTTCGGCGGGTACGACGGTGTCCTTGGTCTTGTCGAGCCGCCGGGCATGGCCGTCGATGACCGTCATTGGCGTGCGGAATTCGTGCGAGGCCATGGAGACGAAATTACGCTGCAGCAGGGCAAGTCGCTGCTCGTGCGCCAATTGCTCCTCGAGCAGGGCCGCTTGGCGTGAAAGCGTATCTTGGCTGCGCATCAGCGCAATGGCGTTATTGCGAAATACCACCGTCGCCTTGGCCATGGCGCCGATCTCGTCCTGCCGCTCGGTCGCGGGCACATCGATGTCGGTGTCATTGCCGGCGAGCCGGCGCATGCGATTGGCTAGCGCCAGCAGCGGCGCTGAAATCGACCGGCTGATATGGACGAGCGCCGCAACGACCAACAGTGCCGCGATCACAATCGCCAGGAGGATCAGCCAGTAGGCGTGGCGATAGTCGAGCGAGAGCCGATCGCTCGCGACCTGGGCGCTCGCGACCGCCTGGTCGGTGAGCTGGCCGAGCGTGTCGCTCGCCGCGTTGTATGCCAGGCGCGACGAATTGCCGTAAATCTGCAAGGCGTCGTCCCGCCGGCCGCTGCGAGACAGCACCAGCATTTGATTGACGATGCTGCGATACGCGTTCCAGCGAGTCTTGAACTGATCGTACAACTCGGCTTCGGCCGCATCGTGACGGATGCGCTCGAAATTGCGCTCCGCGCCCGCGATCGCGCGATCGAGCTCGGTCATTTGCTTTTCGGTCGCGGTGATCTCGTTCGGATCAGACGTCAGCAGTGCGCTGCCTTCGAACGCACGAAAATCCGAGGTGTAATTGTTCAGGTCACCGAGCGCGCGCGTGGTCGGCAACCAAACCTCCGCCACGTCCGCCGACAGGGAATTGAAATTGGCAAGCCGCCACATGCTGAATGCGCCGAGCCCAGCGACCAGCGCGAAGAACAAGAAAAACACCGCGGCGAGGTGCAAGCGGATTGAGCGCGGCTGCCACATATGAGCTTTCCATTCCCCGCCAAGCCGCGCCAAGGATTTGCACCGCCGGGCGGTATCACATTAATCCTATAGCAAAGGCGCAATCATCCGAAACCGAATTGAGGTAAATTGCCAGCCAGCAGAACCGCTTAGTTCCGGCTCGTTCTCTATTACGGTGTTCCAGATCGGATCATGACTGAAGTCCGTAAAAAAATACTGTGCATCGAGGATGACCGCGAAACCGCAGGCTTGATCGCCGAGGAACTGCTCGATCGCGGCTATGACGTCACTGTTGCCCATGACGGCCGCGATGGGCTCGCCGCGATCTTGCGCGTAATGCCCGACCTCGTGCTCTCCGACATCAGCATGCCGGCGATGTCCGGCTTCGAGCTTTTGGAACGGCTGACCGCGCTGGCGCCGCGCTTCTCGAATATGCCGTTTGTGTTTCTCACCGCCCTGACCGATCGCGACAACGAACTCAAAGGCCGCCAGCTCGGCGCCGACGATTATGTCACCAAGCCGATCGATTTCGATTTGCTCACCATGATCATCGAGGCGCGGTTGAAAGCGGTGGCGCGCACCGGGCTGTGGCCGAAAACGGTGGCACTGAACGAACGCGAGGTGGAAGTGCTGACCTGGGTGGCGCGCGGCAAGACCTCGGCCGAGATCGCGCAAATCCTCGGGCTGACCAAGCGCACGGTCGATTTTCACACCGACAATGCGCGCGGCAAACTCGGCGCCGCCACGCGCACCGAAGCCGCGATCAAAGCAGCGAGCGGGAAGTTGATCGAGCCGTAACGGTTTTTTGCCTGACGTTTCTTTTTCAGTCGACCCCGGAGCCACCGCCGTTCTCGCCGATTGCGTTGGGCAGGTACTGAATCTTCGGGGAAAATTGGCTTCGTTTTGCACGCTGTCTCATTAATCACAATCTCAAGTTGTCAGGTATCGTTTGCGCTCTAAAAGCGTGTGCATGGCTTGCGCGCGTCGAGCCGCGGCGTGACGCTCGTATCGGTTAAGTCTCAGCAGTTCCGGCAGAGCCCGCCGTATTGCCTCAGCGGAGCGCTCCGGTTCTGTTGTTGGCATCGCTGGCGATTTGCTTTGTTCTGGAAGAATTAGTTCGCCACGATCGAACCCTTTGAAGAACCGGTTGATCTCGCGCAGTGATTGGAAGGTAGCCGGCGGTTCAAATTCACCGAATGCCATAACACGCGAAACTAATGCGACTTTCAGCCGCCGAATGCGCGCAAGGTCAAATTCAGCTTGCGCCATTGTACGTGCGCACTCGAGCACGACCACATCCGTGCTGTTGCCGGCGATTTTTCTGGCCGATGCTTCAATATCCTTGACGGACTCTACATGGGCATTCACGCCGGCGGAGAGACCATGGCGGTACGCATTTTGACTCGATCGCCTCTTGCCCTCGCCGGAGCGGGGGCCACCGCTGCGTCGCGCGTTCTGGCGGTTCGCAGCGATCTGCTTTGCCGTGGCCATCGCTAAGCGACTTCTGCTTGCTCGACGACGGCGTTCTTCACGGCATCATCGTGGGTGAGAACTTCAGCCTCGATGATCGGGTTGGCGCTTTTCTCAAATTGTTGCGCGAACCCGTTGCGATATGTTGCTATCTCGCGAATGATCTTGCTGCGGCGTGATTCTGCCGATGCGAGCAGCCTGTCAATCAGTTCAATTTCATCAGCAGATTTGCGAAAAGCCTGCGCTTCGATTGCGGATACATCAAGTCGGCACTGCCGGAGCAACCTTGCCCCATGTTTTCTCACCTTCTTATCAGCAAACCACCGATGCGCGATATCGTTAGCATTGGCGCTGGCCTCTCGGATAGTTATATCCGATTTGCAGCAATACCTGCTTGAACACTGTTTCGAGGGCCGGCACAAAATTCGTATTGAGGATTGCCATTTTCCAGCGTCGCAGACGCAGAGTTTCCAACGTCAGCTCAGCATAATCGAGCAGGTAAAGCTGCTCGACCATTCCGCGCGGCTTAAATTCATTGTTCAGCGTCTCGCGAACGCGGTCTAGGTCAGCAGCCAATTCGTTCATCAGAACCGGCGGAGTGGGTAAGGCGAATGTTTTGTGATTTTTCCTGGGCATAGAAGTCTCCATCGTATGCCCAGGTATCGTTAAATTTTAGCAATGGGGGGTGCCGCAAACGATGAATTTATTTGCGTAAAATTCGGTCGTGAGCCTTTCTCCGGAGCGTAACGGGAGGGGCATGCCGGTTCACAATCTCTAAGACTTTTTCAATGTCAGGTGGGTCAACATGGGGGCGTTCTGGACGCGGCGGCTCATAATTTCATCGATCTGGGCATCGCTATACCCCTGGCGCCGCAGATTTCTTTCAGTTGCTCGAACGCATTGGTGCAATATCGTTTGACGGCGCAATTCCGCCACATGAGCAACGGCTAATCGACAGAGCTTGCGTTTGATCTTGGGCGGCACCGTATGTCTTCGCTCGCCGCCCCGTGCGCGCCAACACTCTTCGATGAGCGCTTGGTGCTCTGGATTATCCGCTAACGAAAGCAACAGAACCCGGACCTCGAGCACCGGAGCATCAGCGAGCCAAAGCTCAAGCAGCACGTTGGCGTGATGTGCGGCAACATTCGCCAGATTGCGCCACCAACTCGTGGCGCCAGGGGACGGCCGGCCATCAATTACCTCCATAGCGGTATCACGTATAAAACCGCGACTTGTTGATTAGTTTATACAACGCGGTGTTTGGGATTGGTTCGTCCTGCGTGGCGGCGATCTACTTCTCGCGGCGGTCGCTCTGCCGTTTTAGTTTGGTGGTAAGAGCAATCTCGATCAGGCGGCGAATTGCCTCTGGTCGAGTGAATGAGATGTCTTGCTCAGCAATCCAAAGGTCCAGAGCTGCAAGAAGCGGCGGCTGTATGCGGACTAATATGGGTACACCTTTGCCCGTCGGTGCGGGGCCCCGTTTTTTTCGTGATATCACAGATTGACGCGCCATTGAAACCTTGATATCAAGGATAGACCGGGCCGCCGAGGTGCTGGAACACCAAAGCGGCTCTAACCCAAGCCACGGAGGTAACCCATGGCCCAGGCTGATTCCGTTCCTACCGCAACTCTCGAGCCGAACCCAGACGCGAGCGCGACCCAATCCACAAACAGGGGCGGTTAGAACTAAGCCTCGCGCTCGCCGCTACTTCATCGGTGGCTCGGACGCCCGGATCATCATGGGCGACGACGAAGCTGCCCTCCTCCGGCTGTGGCGGGAGAAGCGGGGCGAGGTCGAGCCCGAGGACCTGTCGGGCAATCTCGTGGTCCAGCTCGGCGTCGCGACCGAGGAGCTGAACCGACGCTGGTATCAGGCCAATACCGGCCAGATCCTCACGGATATCCAGCACCAGATCCGGCATCCAGCGCTGCGCTGGATGGCGGCCACCCTGGATGGCCGGGTCGAAGCGACCGGGGCGGTCTTCGAGGCCAAGTTCATGCTGCCGTGGTCGTTCTCGGAAGAAGCGGCGGCCGAGAAATACATGCCGCAGCTGCAGCATAATATGTGGGTGGTGGCGGCCAGGACCGCGGTGCTCTCAGTGATCACCGGGCGGCGGCAAATGGGTCGAGATCACCACCCATGCCGATCCGCTCTACCAGCACCTCATTGTCACGGCCGAGCGAAAGTTCTGGCGTTGCGTCGAGAGTGGCGAGCCCCCTCGCCTGTTCGGTGTCGAGCCGCCGAAGCCACGGATCGAGGCTGTCCGGATTGTTGACATGAGCGCCTCAAATTCCTGGGCCGAATTTGCCGGAATCTTCCGCAACACCCGACCAGCCTTTCTGGAGCATGAGCGCGCGAAGACGGAGCTAAAAGCCCTAATGCCGGAGGATGCCAAGGAGGCGATCGGCCATGGCGTCCGCGCCAGAGCGTTCCAAATCAGGTGCCATCAGCTTTGATCTGCCAGGAGGTGGAGGGTGCCAGCCATGCAGCGCTCTAGTGAGAGTATTGGCACCATCGCTGCGGCGCTGGCCAAAGCCCAAGCCCAGCTCGTCAATCCGGAGAAGTCGTTGGTGGCCACCGTTCGGTCGGATGGACGACGGGGGGCTGAACAGACCTTTCGCTACGCCCCGCTGTCGAGTGGTCTCGACATCGTGCGCAAGACCCTAAGCCAGCATGAGATCGCAACCGTTCAAACCACCTCGATTGATGATGCGGCTGGCATTGTTCGGCTCAGCACAGTTCTGGCGCATGCCTCGGGAGAATGGATCGCGTCGGAGTGGCCGGTCTGCCCGATTGCGGAGACTGAGAGGCCGCAGCGCATGGGTGCGGCCCTGACCTATGCGCGGCGCTATGCCTTGTTCACGCTGGTCGGTATTGCCGGTGAGGATGATCTGGATGCACCGGATCTCACGGACCCAGTTCCGGAAATAGCGAATATAAAAATCAACCGGAAGTCCGGCGGTAACGGCGGTCAGCAAATCAATTCGGATCGATCAACGGGTCGCGGCGGCGGAAATAAGTCCGCTTCTGCTTCGCTCCGGCGCGAACTCTCGACTGTCCTTTCGGCGAGCTTACGAGCCGAATTGCTCCGCGAGATCGACGGCCTTACCTCGGCTGATGAAGCCGCGCTGTGGGCGCAGCGACGGCTGGTCGCAAAGAACCAATTGTCCGCAGCCGACGCCCAACACGTGGAGGAAGCGTTCGCCGCCAAATTAGGAGTGGTTTCAGCACAAAGCCCTAAAGCTGACGACGCTATCACTGCACTCACTGATCAGAGTTTCGCAGAGAAGCCAACACAGATTGACAAGAGTGTCCTGGGGTTTCCGGAACCGCGCCGGATTCGTGATCGCGACCACATCCGGCATATCATGAAACAAGCCTGTCTCATTTGCGGTCGGCGGCCCTCAGATCCTCACCATTTGCGCTTTGCGCAATCTCAGGCACTTGGTCGCAAGGTGAGCGATGAGTTTACGGTACCGCTATGCCGTGTGCATCACCGTGAGATCCATCGCTGCGGCGACGAAGCGGCTTGGTGGAAAAAGACCGGTGTCGATCCAACCGCCGCCGCTCGCGCTCTTTGGCTGAAGACACATCCGCTGCCCAGCATAATCGGTCAGACGGATTCAAAATCACAAGACGAACCTAATTTGGAAACCAACTCTCCGTGACTCTGTCCGCTCGGGGTCAAAGGCAATCATTCGACCATGTCCGCGTCACGTCCGCTTTACCTCCGAAAGGGGACTTCTGCACCGCAATAAATTAGCGCAATGGCAACTCTCATTCGGCAAGGCGCGCAAAGCGGTGCGAGCTATTATGGACCGCTCCAATCGAACGGAATGTGTTTGCTCGAATTCGTCGTCCATTGAAACTTGTAGCCGAACGCATCGACAGAACACACCACCGATTTGCCCCAGGTCACTAGCTGCCCGGGTCCGGTCTCAGAGCCGGGCGGGTTCATGAGCTGAGGATATTTTCCCGGTAGGCTTGTTGGACCTGTCAGGGCCTTGGCCCAGGCCTTCACTTTGCCGGCGATCTCTGTTCCCCACTGGGCGCGATCAGGCGCGATCTCGAAGGTGATCCGCGCCCGCTCCACGCCTCGAGACTGCCGACCTTCGGAGAACAGCGCGGCGACGAGTGCTGGGAATCCCCCGGCACGGCCGCCGAAAATGCGGGGAAGCACCTCCGCTTGGCGCTCGTCAGCGCGTTCGTCGATGAAGACGCCGGCGGCCCCCTTGGCCTTTCCCGCCCAGAGATCCCCTTCCCATCGTCCGACGCGGACAAAGCTTAAACCATCGAGATTGATATCGCCGTAATGACCGGTCTGGATGTGCCAGAACAGGACCAACTCGCAGAAACCGTTATCCGGGGCTTGGGCGAAGGTGCATGGGCAAGCGACGGCGCAGCTGCAATTGTCAAACCAATCTCCCGTGATGTGCCAGTTGGAAATCTCGGTCATGTGGGCCTTCGAAAACAAGACGATGCTGAGCCGGTAAATCCTCTCAATAACAGTGCTATTTTGTAAGCATCAGGTTGCTGCGCACGCCGCAAACAGCCGTTTCCTTTGCCGGATCGGTGTAAAACTCTATGGCGTTGTTTGCGCCCAATTGCAGGCGAGTCACTACGCGCCAGCGCAGATCATCGATCTCAGGGTAGTCGAGCCGAAAGTGCGCGCCTCAACTCTCGGTCCGCTGCAGCGCCGCGAAGGCAAGAATGCGTCCGAGCAATGCGAGATTGCGTACAGAGAGTGCGCTCTCAAGCTCCTCGCCCCGTGTCTTATCTGAATAGCGCGCCTTGGGTTCGATCCGCATGGCAGGCACGTCCTCGCGCTCAATACGTTCGTACTCGACCAGCGCTTCCTTAACAGTGCGTTCTTCGCGGATAGGACCAAGCTTGTTGTGCGCTAACATACGACAGTTCATACGTACATCGGACTGCATTGGGCCGCTGTCGCGCGTCATCAACTCCGCAAGCCACGCCCGTTCCGATTTTGGAATGGCCGAGTCGTCATCTATCTCAGGTTTGCCGCGTTCTTCTTTGACGAGTTCCGCGGCCCGTCTCCCTGCCCGTCGTCCATAAACCAATGAGGCAGAGAGTGCCGATCCTCCGATACGATTGCCGCCGTGTATACCGCCTGCGGTTTCGCCCGCTGCAAACAGTCCATTGATTGGTGTTTGTCCATTGATGTCGATCTCCAAGCCGCCGAGCCACGTGTGGCTTCCCGGCGCCACTTCCAAAGGCGTCTTGCTGATGTCGATGCCTCTATGCAGACAGGTTTTGTATACGTGTGGAATCTGCTTTTGGATGACGTCCATCGGCACTTTGGTTGCGTCCATAAAAATGCCGCCAGTAGACCCAGCGCGCCCAGCATGGATTTCTTTAGCCATGGCCAAGATTACTTCAGAACGGGTCGACTGCTCTGCAGTATCGGGAAAATAGCGCTTAAGAAATTCCTCGCCGTTCCGATTTCTGAACACCGCGCCCGCGTTGATAAACCCGGTCGGATGTGGCGCGAAGCCAAACAGTTCCTTCGGAGAACAACACATTGCTTGAAAATCGATCATCTCAATTCCGAGCAGCGACACGCCAGCGCGAAACCCCAGTACGTAGCCGTCACCGGTTACCTGCGGCGGATTATCGTTGACATAGAACAGTCCGCTGCCGCCCCCGGTACACAGTACGACTTGTTTTGCATAGTAAACGACGAGTAGCCCCTGTCGATAATCGACGCCCCAGGCACCGACCACGCAGTCATCCCGTTTGATCAAATCGACAATAGCAGTGATCGAATGCTTTTGAATGCGCCCGTCGTCGCGTAGCTTTCTCGACAACACCTTGGTGATCATGTTGCCGGTAGTGTCGTAATGATGGCACGCTCGGTTCCGAGAGTGGGTGGGAAACGCCTTGAGATCGAGTTCGCCGTCCGGGCGACGGACAAATTCCGCTCCCCAAGACTCAAGATCGTGCACCACGTCAATTATGTCGTAAACCCAAACGCGGGCGAGTTCGGGATCGATGAGCTCGCCGCCATGCTTCAAGATATCCCGCAGATGTAGCTCGGGACTGTCATCCTTACCCATGGCCGCGGCAAAGCCTCCGCGTGCCACGGTAGTCGTGCCGCTGGTGGCACGACCCTTGGTCGCCTGGATTACCGCAACGCCCGCATTTGCGCATTCAAATGCGGCCATGGTGCCTGCCGCACCACCACCAACGATCAAAACATCGGTTTCATGGCGTATGATCGGAATTTCGAGGGGCATTGACGTGAGCTCTGTGGTGTAGGTCGGGTGCTTCAGCTCTTTACTATTTTGACGAATGCATCAACGCAGGCATCGGCAAAGGCATTGTCGTTGATGTGCAACGGCAGCTCTTCGATCAGTCCGGACTTCAAATTCGATCTGAGGGAATCAACGAAAGCACCGTAGTCATCTGAACGCTTCCATGGCCCTTTGTCATCGCCATTGAGATTGCACGCGCGGCGTTTGCTGTGCTCGCTGAAACCTTCGAGCGGAATCAGGATGCGGACCGGCCCCTTGGCCGAATTGAGCCGTTTTGCAAATTCCTCGCCCAGTATTCGAAATTCGTCGGTATCGGTGCGCATAAGAAGGTTCTGTGCGTTGTACTGGAAGAACTCGCGTGTCTTGTAGCGGTCGGGTACTTGACCAACCCAGAAATTGGCGTGGTCGATGGCGCCGGGTACGATCACCTGCGGTAGGCCGGCGGCGCCCGCGCCAGTCATGCGTTCCTCGCCAGCTGAATAAACGCCATTGACGACGAGATCCGTCAGTTCATGCGTCGTCACATCGACGACACCGGCAAGCTCGCCTGAAAGCGAGAGCCGTTCGAGTGATTTGCCGCCAACACCCGAGGCGTGAAATAGGATGATCTCGTAGCCCAGCGCTTCCAGCCGCTGAGTGACACGTTCCACACAATTGGCAGTACCGCCGAACGAGGAAACAGCGACTAAAGGCGTTTTTGTGCTCTTTGCTGTCCGTTTCACCAGGTAGTTCTTGGCTGCAATAGCCACTGCGTTCGCCGCGTTCTCCATGATCGCGGTGGTAATGCGGTTCAGTGAGATGTCGCCAATCGACGGATACATGGCAATATCGCTCTCGGCGACATACCACTGTACGGCTGCCGTGCCGGCGACGGTGCTCACCATGACCTTCGGCACTAGGTATGGCAGCGAGCGCAGGATTGAGCACACGAGATTGGTTCCATTCGCGCCGCCAATACCAATCGCGCCAGCGATGTCGCCATTCATGTATTTCTCATGCAAGAGCTTGATGCCGCCCTCGACCATAACGGCCGCTGCTTCCTGGCGCACATATCCGTCGAGGGATTGCCAGGATGTGCCTGCAAGTCTGGCAACTTGGTCGCCTGTGATGTCGGTAGCAGGCAAATCGTGTGGCTTCATGGACAGGTCGACGATCCACGGCGCCACACCCGCGCGTTGGAGCACGCTGGCGATGAAGTGAGCCTCTTTGCTCTTCGTGTTCATCGTCGCCAAAACGGCGATGATCGGTCTCGATGCACTCAAGAAAGACCCCGGGGAAACGCTCACTTATTGCGTATCGCAGAGGTTAAACAAATTCCCTTGCTGGAGTCGACTGAAGTTGAAGAGTCACCAGGAGCGATCCTTGAAGCCCGCTAGCCTTTGTGACGCCTTCGTTCCACCTTTCCAGTGACTGGTAGTTAGAGTTCGAAGGAGAGGACGCCAACAATGGCGCGTTATAATTCATGGATATCCTAGCCGCCCTTTTTCGCGAGGTTGGTGCACCGGTATCGGTCGAACGCATCAAGCTCGATCCGCCGGCACCTACTGAAATTTTGGTGCGCATTGCGGCCGTAGGCTTGTGTCGCACCGATTATCATGTGATGCGCGGTGAGCGCCGTGTGGCGATGCAGCCGATGGTGCTCGGCCATGAAGCTGCTGGTGTAGTCGAAGAAGTTGGCGCCGCGGTGAGCGGCGCTAAACCGGGTGACCACGTCGTATTGACCTTCATTCCCGGCTGCGGAACGTGCCGATGGTGCCGGCGAGGCTTGCATCATTTCTGCGCCGAGGGTCCCCGCATCACCCAAGGCCCGCAGCTTGACGGCACCTATCGACGCCGTGATCGCGCCGGAGCTGATGTGGGTGCATTCTGCATGGTTGGAGGCTTCGCTGAACGGACCGTGGTCGATCAGGCCTCGGTTGTGGTAATCGACAGAGATATTCCGCTCGATCTCGCCAGTCTCGTTGCCTGCGGGGTCCCTGCCGGAGTTGGCGCCGCGCGCCACCGGGCGCGAGTGAGGCGCGGTGAAAGCGTGCTAGTGGTGGGCTGCGGCGGCGATGGAATGAACGTCGTTCAAGGGGCGGCGCTAAATGGCGCCACCAAAATCATTGCCGCCGACATTGTGCGGGCCAAGATCGATTGGGCGCGGGACTTCGGCGCTACGCACGGCCTTATTGCTCAAGGTGATCGTCTTACCCACGCGGTTCTGGAGCTCACCGACGGCATCGGGGTCGATCATGCCTTCGTCTGTATCAATCCGCCGGAAACGTTGCTGCCTGCTTTTCGTGCGACCGCGAAGGGCGGTAACGTCGTGATAACTGCGCTGACGCCTGACAGCGTGAGCGAGATTAAAATTCCGCCGCTTGAACTCCTCGTCACACAGAAGGCGATTATGGGGGCTGTCTATGGATTTGCCAGTCCGCGCGTACAAATCCCTGAGCTTCTCATGTTGTATCGTCAGGGTGCGTTGAAGCTGCGTGAACTAATCACGCGAACCTACCGGCTTGATGAAATAAATCGCGGTTATGCCGACCTTGATGCGGGTAGGAACTTGCGCGGAGTCGTCGTGTTTGATCACTAGCTGTGCAAGCAGAAGGTTTTCTGCTTCCAGCGAGGCGCCGACCGAAACAGCCCGTGCAGGCATACGATCAGGAATTATACGTCGGCAAATGAGCCACCCAATTCGAGGTATCTCGACAGCTGTTTTGGAATTTGCGGTAGGGACACCTTCTCGACCTGCGTTGCCATGTTACGCAATAGCGTCGGCACTGTAACTACGATTTTACTTGCTGGAAGGTGCTAAGGATCAGTATTTAATCAAGCACTCATTGCAAAGCTAAACTCGAAGGAGTGGCGGCAATGTCAAACCCCAAACTACTTAGCATCGACGAACTAATTGGCTTCCAAGTCCAAAGCACGGCCGACTGGCGGCGGCACAAGGCCAAGCAGTTTTCAGACGACGCTCGTAATCTGGAGGCCGCCGAAGAGCTGGACGCCTTAGCCGCGAAGATCAGAAGTCTTGAAGGCTCGGAAATTCACAGGCAAATCTGTGAACTGACCGATCGGCTCGATCGCCTTTTTGAAAGCGGCGAAGATTGCTTCAGCCGCCTTGAGGACCTCAATGAAGATGTGTCTTCGGCGCTTCGCGAT
Source organism: uncultured Alphaproteobacteria bacterium (assembly GCA_963816295.1). Taxonomy (GTDB): domain Bacteria; phylum Pseudomonadota; class Alphaproteobacteria; order Rhizobiales; family Xanthobacteraceae; genus BOG-931. The sequence continues at coordinate 260,324 of CAWFJS010000015.1, forward strand.
GTCGGGTTCCGCGGCGGCTTCGGCACAGGCACCGAATTGCTCGAGTGGTATCGCGACCTGTTGCAGGAAAAGCTGCATGACGGGCTCGACGAGGCCGTCCGTGTTCCAGACCTGGACGAGCAAGTGGCAAACGATCCCGCAGTGAAGGCAGCGAAGCAAGCCTACGATGAGGCGTACGCGAAAGCTTACGCCGAGGCGCGCAAGAAACTGTAACCATCATAGACGTACGACCTCAGAGAAGCGGTCGCACTCGCCAGTTTTGACGCGAAGGTCCCCTCACGAATCGTCGGCGAGAACAGTAGTACGAGCGATCAATGATCCAACGCTTATCGCGGAAGTTAGGCTGTCGCCATGCTCTAGCCGATGCCCGATATGGTGCGCATCTCGGACATAAGTCGGACATCGCGCGACTTCTCAGATGTGCCATTACGTGACATCACGTGACATCGGACAAAGCGGCGGCGAAACTCGCTTAGCGTCCAATAGAAGCGACTATCAGACTTTCAGCGTCGCTGGATCAATCGGCAATGTACGAACGCGCTTTCCTGTCGCAGCAAAGATAGCGTTGCACAGAGCGGGAATTGCAGGCGGCAGTGGTGGTTCTCCAAGGCCTGTCGGCGGATTATCGGTTGTCAAGAAATGCACCTCAATTGGCGCTGCTTGCGACATCCGCAACAACTTGAACGTGTCGAGATTGGCCTCTACGACGCGGCCATTAGCGATGGTTATTTTCTGCTGCAGCGCCTCACCCAAACCGTCAAGAATCGCACCTTGCGTCATGTTCACGGCAGCCGTTGGGTTAATGATCTGATTGCCGATGTCGCCGACAGCCCACACCTTGTTAATCTTAATCCCGCCGTTGGTCGATACAGCCGCTTCGATGACCTCGGCGAAATAGCCGAGATGGCAATAATGGAAGGCGACGCCTTGGCCGGTTCGCTCTGGAAGCTTGCCATGGCCCCAGCCCGATACCTCGCGCACTTTTTCGAGAACACCACGAGCGCGAGCCGTGTCAAAGCCCAAGCCCCTGCCGCGCACCAGCTCGTCCTTGCCGAGGAGATCGAGGCCTTTTACCAGCACGCCGCGGGCAACATTGGTAATCCTGCTCGTCAGGAGTTCGGCATCCAGCAGATCCAACTGGAATTGCAGCGGATCCTTGCCTGCTTCGTGGGCCAGTTCGTCGATGAACGATTGGAATACAAAGGCAAGGGCATTATCTCCAGGCGCCCGCAGCGGCCCCGTCGGGACACCGAGCTCAATCAACGAGGCACCATAAGAAAGGTTCGCCACGTGGCCGGCTGGATAAGTGTTTGCCGACAAGCCAGCCGAAGGCGCAAATTGTCCGTTGCGCCCAAAGCTCACGAAATGCTGCTGCCAGGCTACAATGTTGCCACGTGCATCCAAGCCGGCCTTGAGGAAATGCCAGCCGGCTGGCCGGTAGAAGTCATGTTGGATGTCGTCGGTTCGGTTCCAAACAAGCTTCACCGGTGAACCGACGATCTTCGAAATCCAGGCTGCCTCGACCATATAGTCGTTTGCCAAACGCCGGCCGAAGCCGCCCCCAACCCTCGTCATGTGAACGACAATATCTTTTTCGTTAAAGCCGAGTGTTCGCGCGACCAGTGCACGTCCCGATTCCGGATCCTGTGTTGGCGCCCAAATCTCTATCTTGTCCCTTTCTACCTGCGCCGTGCAGTTCATCGGCTCAAGCGTCGCGTGGGCGAGAAAGGGATAAGCGTAATTTGTTTCAACCACTTTCGCTGCGGCCTTGAGGGCGGCTATCGCGTCGCCATCGTTACGGAGGCTCAGCGCTGGCGTTCTTTGCCCGAGTTCTGCGGCCTGACGTGCAAAGCCTTCGCTGCTCTGCTGGCTTGTCGCCCCTTCGTCCCACTTCGCCTCAAGTTTTTGGCGCGCCTTTTCCGCATGCCACCACGTGTCGGCGACAATGGCGATGCCAGGCATAAGGCCGCTGAGATCAGTGCCCCCCTGCACGACGAAAGCCTGTCTCACACCTGGCAAGTTCTTGATCGTGTCGAGGTTAGCGCTGACGACCTTGCCGCCAAAGACGGGGCATTTTTGAAACACGGCGTAGAGCATATTCGGCACTACTGTATCGATGCCAAACAGTGGCTCGCCTTTGATCACTCGCCAGCTGTCCACGCCAGGGGTCGAATGACCAATAATTTTGTAGTCCTTCGGGTCCTTAAGTTTGATGCCGTCTAGATTCGGAGCAGGCAAAGTCGCGGCTTCCGCGGCTAGCTTGCCATAGCTCAAGGAGCGGCCTGTAGCATTGTGCTGCACCTGACCGAAGGCAGTTTCGCATTCACTTTCGCTTACCTTCCACCGCCTGGCTGCCGCCGTCACCAGCATCTGCCGGGCGGCGGCACCAACCCTGCGCATCGGATCCCAGTTCAAAGGCGTCGCCGTGCTGCCGCCGGCGAACTGACGTCCGTAATGTGCAGGGTCGAGCAGAGCCTGTTCGGTGCGGACCTGACGCCAATCGGCATCCAGTTCTTCTGCGATAAGCATCGGCAGCATAGTCTTGATGCCCTGACCGATCTCGGGATTCTTTGACATGATCGTGACGGTATTGTCCGGTGCGATCCGCACATAGGCGTTGAGCGCCGCAGTCTCGCCTTCGGATTCCCCCATCTCAGCTGTTTTGGCGAGACTGGGGAGAGCGAATGTCAACAAAAGGCCGCCGCCTGCTGCCGTACTGACTTTCAGAAAAGCGCGGCGCGACGTGCGTTCAGTAAGCCATCCTCCGAGTGAGTCCACAGCGGTGGCTTGATCCATTGATTTTAGCGAACGGCGACCGCGCAACACGGCTTACGCTCCCTTCTTCGTGGCCGGCGAACTAGGGGCTGTGCTCGCCGCCTGCTTGATGGCTTCACGGATGCGCGGGTATGTCCCACAACGGCAAATGTTGCCATTCATCGCAGCTTCGATATCGCCATCACTAGGGGTGTGCGTTCGGGTGAGTAGTGCGGCAGCGGACATGATCTGCCCGGCCTGGCAGTAGCCACATTGCACGACGTCAATATCGAGCCAAGCCTTCTGCAAGCGTGCTCCGACCGCGGTCGTCCCGATGCCCTCGATTGTCGTCACGGCCGCATTTCCCACATCAGCAACCGTAACTATGCATGAGCGTACCGGCGCGCCATCAAGATGGACGGTGCACGAACCGCATATACCCACGCCGCAGCCAAATTTCGTGCCCTTCAGATCGATGGTATCGCGTAGAACCCAAAGCAACGGTGTGTCGTCCTCGACATCGACCGCGTAATTCTGGCCGTTGACAGATAGTGTGTGCATCACCGACCTCTAGTCCTTCGCACATACAATACGGAATACTTCCGCCCACAAGAACGACTAACGCTTCAATTCTTTATGATCGATTTGAAAGTCGAGGGCATGTCCGAAATGGGTCGATACCGTTGATAAAGTCTGCGATGAGCTTGGCGTGGCCGCTGATTGACGGTTTGGCGGTTAGTTTTTCCTCGCTGCTCCCGTTGGGAGGGAGCGATATTGTTTACATGACTGGGACGCGAGAACGATATTGCTTAGGTGACGCAGGCCGCCGCCACGTTCGGCGGTGATGGCCAGAGATAGTTCGCGAGGGTTTTGAGGTTCTGCACGGTGGCGGCGAGGTGGAACTCGTCACGTGCTCCGGAGAGTCCGCGTAGGCGCATACGCTCAAAGCGATGATGTGTTTTCAGGTGCGCAAAGCGCATTTCCACTTTCTTACGCTGGTTGCTCGATTGGTCATACTCAGGGGTGCCCGTAAATGAACGAGCATGATCACGCGCTTTTTCGTTGATGTCGCGTGCGATCTTCCTGAACGGCGCGCGGGTGCATTGTTTCTTGAGTTTGCAAACGCGGCAGTCTCCTGGGTGGGACAGATAATTCCTGGCCCTGCCATTATGGATGGTTCCCGAGGTCCTCAAAGACCGACCGTTCGGACAGATATAGATGTCGCGCGCAGCATCGTAAGCGAAGTCGAGGCGGGGGAACATGCCGTCAGTTCGCTCGTATCCCTCCTTGACCGGAATATGCGGGGTGATGTCCTTGTCCAGGAGCCAGGCGAGCAGCTTGCCCGTTCCATAAGCGGTATCGGCCGCGAGTCGTCCAGGCTTAAGGCCGAAGGTCGTTTCGGTTCGATCGATCATCGTCGTGGTTGCCGCAACCTCGTCATAGGTGCGCGCTGGCGTCGCCTCGACATCGACGATGACAGCGTGCTCGACATCGATCATGTAGTTGAGCCCATAGCCAAACTGGACACGCTTGTTCGCCTTCGCGGTCCAGGCAGAGCATGGGTCGCTGGGTGAGATCGCCTTTGGTAGCTTACGATTGGCATCGGGATCTTCATCTTCGAGACCGCCAAGGAACTCGGCGGCAGCCCGCGTCTGCCGCTCCGGCAGCGACCAATCGATCTCACCGGGTGCTTTGCCATAATAACGGCTTGCGTCGGCCTCGATGACGCTGGCATCGATGGCGAAGCCCTCGCCTTTAATCAGACCAGCGTCCATACAGGCCCGTACCACCGCTTCAAAGACTTGGCGCAAGAGGTCACTGTCGCGGAAACGGCCGTGGCGATTGACCGAGAATGTCGAGTGATCAGGCACCTTGTCGTCAAGATCGAGCCGACAAAACCACCGATACGCCATGTGCAGCTCGACTTCCTCGCACAGCCGTCACTCGAAGCGGATGCCGTAGCAATAGCCGACGATCAACATTCGGATCATAAGCTCGGGATCAATCGAAGGTCGGCCAATGTCGCTATAGAAGGGTGTGAGCTTCTCCCTAAGCTCAACCAGTATCCGCGTCACGACCGGATTGATCCGGCGCAACAAATGGCTCGGCGGGATGCGCCTTTCGAGGTTGAACAGGTAAAACAACTAGCTCTGATCGCCCGTCTGTCGACCCATCGCAAACCCCCGCCGCTGAATGCCGCCAGCAGACGGAATCACTGTTCGCCAAAAATCACGAGCCCTTTTTCAACAGCATCGGTCATTCTCGGAAGTCCGCGGACGCCCGAGGAATGCCTACTCTTAGCCCAAAAGCGGAAATCGACATTAGGGACCGAGATTTCCGACTCTGACTCCGCAAAAGTTTTCCGCTGAGGTTCCTGATCGGATGATTTTGATGTCAATCAAATGACGGAGGTGCCGCTCTGTCACCACGCCACGAATAGCACGATCAATGCAAACGGCACCGCGACGAGGCCGAGATAAAACCAGGTGCGGGAGCTGTCGGCGTCTTTCGGCACCAGAAAGAGCTGGTACACGAGCCATGTGCACACACCGAGACCGAGGATTAGCCGCACCAGATCGGCCGGTGTGTCGTAAGCGGTCCAAATCGTCTCGCTTTGCGGCAGACTGACGCGCAGCGTCAGCACCACCAACAGAACAATGAATAGTGTACGGAGCACGATCGCGGCGATGCGCAGCGCATGCGAAACGTCGCCCGACAATTTCGCTTCAGGGGGATGCTCCAGGTTTGCCATTTCGCTCGCTTCGTCCGGCAACCGTGGACTGCACGCGTACAGTAAATGTCCCTCCCAAACTCAATATAATCATAATCCCAAATCATCGCGCGATTAAGCGGGCCCCCTCCATTCCTCCGCCGCTTGCGGGGGAGGGTCAGGGCGGGGGGTAGCTGATTTTTGCGGCAGCGAAGCCGTGACGGACGTCCGATCAAGGTGAAGACAACCAGGCGCTCGTCCCCGCGACAACGGGGACCCAGCATTTCTCCTAGATTCCCACTTTCGCGGGAATGAGCGGAGATTCTGGTCTAGTGCTTGTTCTGTACCGTCGTGCCGTTGATGCCGTAACGGGCCTGCACCGGTCCGCCGACGACCGAGGGGCCGGTGGTCGGCCGAATCAGAGTTGCGCCGTTAACGTTGCCGCGGTTCGTCCCGTTGGCGACGTTTACGCGCGCGGTGCCAGACGAAACGGCGGGCGGCACGGCAGGCCCGCCATGGAGGATCGGCGGCGGTACCGCGCCCGGCCTTTGCAGCGTCAACACAGGCGGCTGCGCGCCGGTGAAATTTTTCGGCGAAACGACGGGCTGGCCGATCGCATTGCGCGCGGTCGGCGCCGTAGCCGTCATTGCACCCGCTTGGCTGTGCGATGCGTTTCCCGGGTTGACGGTCTTGACGCCCGGATTGATGGTCCGAATTTGTTGTTGCGTGACGCCGCGCGGCGGCAGCACCGGAGGCGCGACGGCTGCCTCGGCATCGATCGGCACATCGGCCTTGCTCGGCGCTGGATTGACGCTAGTACCGTTTCCGCCCGCACCCTTCCCGCTTGCACCGTTATTGGCTGTACCGGCGTGCGCGCCGTGCTGCGCATGGCCGTCCTTGGCGAAGCATGGATTTGCCGCCAGCGCCGCCAGCACGATGCTCGAAAGGACCAGTCGCAAATGCATCTCCTTTTTCAACGCTGTATTAGGCGCTCGGTTGCGGCGGCAGGGAATCGGCCACGGGCGGCGGTCCCTCGCGGCGATCCAAGAACAATGTCATCAGCGCTGGAACGACGACGAGCAGAACGATTGGCCCGATAAACATGCCGCCGACCACCACCGTCGCCAGCGGCCGCTGCACCTGACTGCCGATACCGGTCGAAACCGCCGCCGGTAACAAGCCGATGCAGGCCGACAGCGCGGTCATCAGCATCGGCCGCATGCGCTGCGAGGCGGCGCGGAACATCGCATCAATCGTGTCAATGCCGCTCGTCTTGAGCTCATTATAATATGAGATAATCAAAATGCCGTTCATGACTGACACGCCAAACAGCGAAACAAAACCAACCGCCGCCGAGATGCTGAAATTCAAGCCGGACAGATAGAGCGCGAGGACGCCGCCGCCGGCCGCAAATGGGATCCCCACCAGCGCCATCAGGCTTTCGCGCAGCGAATTGAATAAGCCGTAGAGCAGCACGAGAATAAGCAAAAGGCTGATCGGGACGATCAGCTCAAGCCGCGCTTTGGCATTCTCCAGATCCTCGAACTCGCCCGCCCATGCGAGGCGATAGCCGCTCGGCAATTTGACATTTTGCGCGATGCGCTCTTGTGCCTCGGCGACCGCGCCACCGAGATCGCGGTCGCGCACGCTGAATTTGACCGGAATGTAGCGTTCGCCTTGCTCGTGATAGATATAGGACGCGCCGGTATCGAGCGTGATATAGGCGAGCTCATTGAGCGGGATATAGGCGTTGGCGCCGCCGACGCTCGCCACTGCAACTTTGACGTTGCCGACGGCTTCGAGGCTCGAGCGATACTCGGCGGGGAGCCGGACCACCACGCTGAATTGGCGATCACCCTCCAACAAAGTGGTCGCCGAGGTGCCGCCCAAGGCAGCCTGGATCACCGTGTTCACGTCGCCGGTATTGAGACCGTAGCGGGCTGCTTTGGCGCGATCGATCTTGACGTTGAGGTTCGGCTGGCCGAGGACGTGGAATATTTGCAGGTCGGCGACGCCCCGCACCTGCTGCATTTGCTGCATCACCTCGGAGGCGATCCGCTCGATGGTCGGCAAATCGCCGCCAATGATTTTCACCGAATTGGCGCCTTTCACGCCGGACAGCGCCTCCTCGATATTGTCCTGAATGTATTGCGAGAAATTGAAGTCGATCCCGGGCAGCTCGTCATTAAATTCATGCTGCAGATCGTCAACCAGCATGTCCTTGGTGTAACCGACGCGCCATTGCTCATAGGGTTTGAGCGGCACGAACAGTTCCACGTTGGAGAACGGCGACGCATCGCTGCCATTGTCGGGCCGGCCGTGCTGGGAAACCACCGTGATCACTTCCGGGTGACGCAGCAGAATCTCGCGCATCTTGTGCGCCGCCGGCTCGCCGGCTTCGAGCCCGATGGTCGGCGGCATCGAGGCGCGAATCCATAAATTGCCCTCTTCGAGCGCGGGCAGAAACTCGCTGCCAGGCCGCAGTGTCAGCAATCCGGTTGCGACAACAAATACCGCGCCAAGAATTACGATCGTTCGCCGATGCACAAGCGACCATTGCAGGGTCGGCGTGTAGACCCTGCGTAACGCCCGCACGATTACCGTCTCGGCTTCCTCGACGTGTTCGGGAAGCAGGAAAGAGGTCAGCACCGGCGTGATAGTGAAAGTCGAGACCAGCGCGCCGATCAGCGCCAGCGCATAGGTGCGCGCCATCGGGCTGAAAATCTGGCCTTCGACGCCCTGCATCGCGAACAACGGCACGAAGGCCGCGACCGTAATCAGACGCGAGAAAAAGATGGCTTTGTCGACCTGCAGGGCGCTCGCGAGAATAACCCGCAGCCGATCAGTCCAGGCGCGGGCAATCGTGGCATCTGCGGGATGCGTCGGATCGGGTCCAAAACGTCCGGCGGCGAGCTGCGCCAATAAACTCTCACGCTCGCGGGCGCTGGCCTGAAAATTCCGGAACGCGTTTTCGACCAGGATGACCGCTGAGTCGATGATGATGCCGAAATCGATGGCGCCAACCGAAAGCAGATTGGCGTCCTGCCCGGTGAGCACCATAATGATCACGGCAAAGAACAGCGCGAACGGAATATTGGCGCCGACGATGATCGCGCTGCGTAAATTACCAAGGAATATCCATTGAATCACGAAGACGAGGCCGCAGCCGTAGATCAAGTTGCGCAGCACCGTTCGGCTGGTCTCCGATATCAGTGTGGTGCGGTCGTAATAGGGAACGAGCTTCACGCCCGGCGGCAGCGAACCGTCCGTGTTCAGCCGCTCGATCTTGTTCTTGATCAGCGGGATGACGTCGTTGGCGTGATAGGTTCGGCCCATCACGACGATTGCCAGCGCCACATCGTCGTCATGATCCCTGCCGGCGATGCCAAGCCGCGGCACGTAACCGACCGAGACCTTGGCGACGTCTTTCACCTGCACCGGAACGCCGTTCGATTGCGTTAGCACGACATTCTCGATGTCGTCGACGTGCCAGCCCTGGGTGAGATCGCTGCCCCCGCCGCTGTCGAACAAACCGATGCCGCGGATATTGACCGATTGCTGGCCGACGGTGATCTCGCGGCCGCCGACATTAATATTGGCGTTGCCGAGTGCGCTGATGATCTGCGGTATCGTGATGTTATAGGCGTCGAGCTTGTTGAGATCGACGTCGACATCGTATTGCTTGGTCGTGCCGCCCCATGAATTTACCGCGACCACACCCGGCACCGTGTATAGGCGCCGCGCTACGATCCAGTCCTGCACGGTGCGCAGATTGGTCAGTCCGAAATGCGGCGGGCCGACGACTTGGTAGCGATAGACCTCGCCAACAAGACTGGATTGCTGAATGAACGGCACCTGGCCGCCGGGCAGGCTGACATTCTGCTGCAGGCTGACCTGGGTCTGCGTGTAGGCAAAGAAATAGTCGATGCCGTATTTGAAAGTAATGCGGACAAACGACAGTCCGTAGAAAGAGGTCGAGCGGATATTCTCCACACCCGGGGTGACATAGAGCCCTACTTCCATGGGGACGGTGTAGTAGCGCTCCATCTCCTCGGCGGAGAGGCCCGCGGCCTGGGCGGTGATTTCAAGGATGACCGGCGCGGGATTCGGATAGGCCTCGATATTAAGGCGGGTAAAGGCAACGAGACCGCCGGCGATGAAAACGAGCAGGCCCAGCAGCATGATCGCGCGTCGGGTCAAGCCAAATGCGACAACGCTCCTCAGCACGGCTCACCTCGATGTCGCTTGTGGAGGGCTCATCGCGCGCTTGCGGTGGCGAGCATATTGCTGAGAAAGATCGCGCCCTCGGTCGCGACCAGTTCGCCCGGATGCACGCCGTCGAGAATTTGGCGGTAACCGTCGCGCTGACCGCCGATCTGCACGGTCCGCCTGGCGAAGCGCCGCCGGTCGGCGGTGACCCAGATCGTCTGACTGCCGTCGCCTTCGCGCACCACGCCGTTGAGGGAAACTGCGGGAGAACGAACCGGCGTGCCGACGCTGATGAGAAAATTCGCGAACATGCCCGAGCGCAGCTCGTGCTGCGGATCCCTGATCTCGGAACGAACAAGGACGCGGCGAGTATTGGGGTCGACCACAGAGCCGACGGTGGTGATCCTGCCGTCGAACAGGCGACCGGGAAAAGCGCTGATGGTAACTTGCACGGCTTGGCCGACCTGGAAAGCCGGACTGTCGTTCTCGGCGACATTCGCCAGCATCCACATCGTATCGATGTTGGCCATCGTATACGGCGCTGGCGCGCTTCCCGGCTGTACGAATAGGCCTGGAGCTGCATTGCGCGCCGTGATCCGGCCGTCGATTGGGCTGGGTACGACGAGCGTCGGATCTGCCTTGCGGTCGGTGACGATGCGATCGATCTCTTCATTGGTTTTGCCGAACAGCCGCACCGAGTTCGCGTGCCGCGCGCAAGTTTCCTTCCGCGGTCTGCTGATCGGAAATGCCCTGATCATAATCACGCTGCGACACGGCGCGCGTCGTATAGAGCTCTTTGAGGCGAGCGAGATTGCGCGTGGTCAGTTCCAATACTCCCGCCGCAGCGATCAAAGTCGATTCCGCCTGCAAGAGATCGGGGCTGTCGATGGTGAATAATGTCTGCCCCTTCTTCACATCGTTCCCGACCTCGGCGAATAATGCGATGATTCTGCCCTGATAGGGCGTGAACACCTGCACCGCGAGGTCCTCGTTGAAATTAATGCTGCCGACCGCCTCCTTCTCCTGCGGGAAATCGCGCTCTTCCACCGGCTCGACCTTCACCGACGAGAGTTGAGCATCCGATAGGTCAATGCTGTCCTGCCGTTCACCCGGCGCATTAGCGTGAACACCTGTTGTGGCGCCCGGTGTGCCCGACCCGCCCTTCGGAGGCCCGCCGAAATGCGAGGCCAAGTAGAGCACGACAACAAGCGCAAACAGCGCGGCGGCAATCGCCGCGCTCACGCGACTACTGGTTGGGCCGGGTGCCATCTAAAGGTCTGATCAAACGTTTCCGGGATCGCGTCGACCTGCGGCTGACAACGCCACCAGGCGCCCGCGCGGTCTACTGTCATTAATCACAGAAGACTGGGATTAATCGCACTATGCTGTACGACTCATTACAGTTTATCACGGCTGCGGGCGCACCTCGGTTTTTCCAGCCGTATTTGCTCTCTTACCTTGGTGGTGCGACGCGGCCATGAAACATGTGCACTGTGGCTAGCCGAGCACAGCCATCCCCAGCAAAATCGGAAATAATGCCACGGGAATGCCCTGTCCTAGACCTGTTTCAATAGTGCTATTGCGCAATGTCTCGTGTAGCGGCCAGGTGGCTTGCAAATACCACCGCTCTCGCGGCCGCGATGCTTGTGACGAGCTGCGCCGTCGGGCCGGACTTCCTCCACCCCGCCGCGCCGGAAATCACCCGCTATACGCGCGAGCCGTTGGTACATACGTCGTCGACGGACGTCGCTTCTGGCCAGCGCCAGGTATTCTTGCCCGCCCGCGACATTCCCGACGAATGGTGGGCCTTGTTCAGATCGCCGCAGCTCACCGCGCTAGTTGAACGGGCGCTGCAAAACAATCCTAATCTGCAATCGGCGCTGGCGACGCTGCGTGCGACGAAGGAGAGCGTTTACGCCCAGGCGGGCAAATTCTTTCCACTGGCTCAAGCCAACTTCAATCCGGAGCGCGAGCGCAGTTCTGGCGCACTCTCTCCGGTCCTTTCAACCCCTTCTAATGTTTTTAATCTCGTGACCGCACAAGTTCTGGTGTCTTACACGTTCGACGTTTGGGGTCTCAACCGGCGCACGGTCGAATCGCTCGAAGCCTTGAGCGACGTACAACGTTTTCAGGTCGAGGCGGCCTACCTTTCGCTGACGGCCAATCTCGTGGTGGCGGTAGTTACGGAAGCTTCGCTGCGGGGCCAGATTGCCGCCACTGAAAATATCATTGCCATCAATACCAAGATGCTCGACATCTTACGACGTCAGTTCAACACCGGCTTCGCCAATCGTAATGACGTGGCTTTGCAGGAAGCCGCGCTCGCGCAAGCCAAGGCGATGCTACCGCCGTTGCGGAAGGCGCTCGCGCAGCAGCGCGACTTGATCGCGGCGCTGACGGGTACTTTCCCCAGCGAGGCGCCGCGCGAGACCTTCACGCTCGCCCAGCTAAAGTTGCCAACCGATCTGCCGGTAAGCCTGCCGGCCCAACTGATCGAGCAGCGGCCGGACGTTCGCGCCGCAGAGGAGCAATTGCATTCGGCGAGCGCGCAGATCGGCGTTGCCACGGCCAGCCTGCTTCCCAGTTTCACCATCAATGCTAACGGCGGCTACACCAACACCGCGCTCCCGGGCCTGATCGCGCCGCAGAACCTGTTCTGGATACTGGCCGGCAATGCGACTCAGACCGTATTCGACGGCGGCTCGCTCCTGCATCAGCTGCAGGGCGCCAAGGATACCTATCAGGCGGCAGCATGGACCTATGCAGGCACAGTGGTTGGCGCCGTGCAGAACGTCGCCGATTCGTTGCACGCGATCCAAAACGACGCCGATGCACTAAGGGCGGCGCGAGAGTTCGAGCGCGCCGCCAAGGTGAGTCTCGATCTCGCGCAGCAACAGATGCAAACCGGTTACGCCAATATCCTCGTCCTGCTCACCGCGCAGCAGACCTATCTGCAGGCGACCATTCAGGTGGTTCAGGCACGCGCAGCACGGCTTTCCGATACTGTGGCTCTGTTCCAGGCGCTCGGCGGCGGTTGGTGGAATCGCGAGAGCTTACCGATCCAGCGGATACTCAATGTCGGCACCGGGCAAGCCGATACGTTGGCCGATCAACCCAGCGGAGTCGGCAGCATCGGCACAGCACTTTCGGGAATGTTGCACCCCGATACGTCGCCATGAAGACGCCCGTGGCTGCGACCATTGCGCTCCTGGTCACGGTAACCGCAGCGCGCGCCGACGACGAGATTCAAATCTACAACGCGGATATCGCCGCGGTTGGGCAATGGACCTTCGAACAGCATCTCAATTACACGTTCAACGGCCGCAAAGAGCCGGATTTCCCGGGCGGATTAGTGCCGAATCACGCATTAAACGGCACGCCTGAATTTGCCTACGGTATGACCGATTGGTGGGAGGTCGGTTTTTACATACCATTTGCGGTAAGCGGCAGCGGCGCCTTCCTTTCCAACGGGGCAAAAATTCGCAGTCTCTTCGCCGTGCCGCACGCCGGCGAGCGAAATTTTTTCTATGGCGTCAATTTCGAACTCAGCTACGAGACCCCGCCATTCTCACAAACGCGTTTTGCATCCGAAATCCGCCCGATCGTCGGCGTGCGCAACAAGGAATGGGAATTCATCGTCAATCCGATTGTCGACATCGGATTCGGCGGGCTTGGCGAGGCCGATTTCTTGCCCGCGGCAAGGCTGGCGCGCAATCTCGGCGAGGACCGCTTCATCGGCGTCGAATATTATACCGATCTCGGCAAGATCGGAGATTTCCTCCCCCTGGGGCAGCAGCAGCACCAGCTATTCGGGGTAACGGATTTCAAGCTCGGCGTGTTCGACATCGAACTTGGCCTCGGCTATGGCCTCACCTCGGGTTCCGATCGCCTGATTGCCAAAGCCATCGTTGGCTATAATTTTCCGGTGCCGGGGGCAACGAACCACACGAGCGATAGCGGGCTGAAAGTGCCGCTGACCATGAAGGCGCCGTCGCAGCAGACGGCCGCGAATGTCCTGAACTATCCCGCATCTAATTTTTCGCCGTAGCCGCCGAAAGTCCAGCCCGGAACTGCCCGGCTGCGACGGTTTCATATCGCTCCAATCCTGTCCTATAGAGGGATCGAATGCTAATTTGCCGCCATCGGGCCGCCGCCCGCGGATCGACGTGAGGCCGATAATGAACAGCCCCAATAGTTTGGACCCGAGCACTATTCTCGATCGCATCCTTGCAGCGGTGACGCGCAATCTGCGGATCGAGGAGATACTGCTGCAGCTCGGCCTCGACCCGAGCAACCTCACCTTCGACGCGGTGGTCAACCGCCTCGTCGATGTTGGGCTGACCCACATTACGCTAGCCAACATGCTGGCCTTGACGGGCGCGGTATTTTTCGTCGCCACGCTGATGGTGCGCACGATTGTCCCGCTTCGCGTTATCGGCATCATAAGCAATGTGTTTTTCATCGCCTATGGCGCGCTCGCCGGATCGATGGCGACGTTCTTCCTTTATCTGTTGTCGCTGCCGATCAACGCCGTCCGGTTGCGTCAAATGCTCAGCCTCGTCAAAAAAGCGCGGCTATCCGCTCAGGGCGACTTATCCATGGATTGGCTGCGGCCATTCATGACGCCGCGCAAATACCGCAAGGGCGATGTTTTGTTTCACAAAGGCGACGCGGCGAATGAGATGTTCTTGACCGTGACCGGTAGATTTCTGGTGACCGAAATCGGCATCGAACTGCCGCCCGGCCGCATGATGGGCGAACTCGGTTTTGTCGATCCCAAGAACCGGCGCACCCAAACGGTGGAGTGCATCGAGAATGCTGACGTTTTGGCCATCACCTATGAAAAGCTGCTGGAGCTTTATTTTCAGAATCCGGAATTCGGCTATTATTTTTTGCGCCTGACCACCGAGCGCCTGATGCAAAATGTTTCACGTCTTGAAAGCACCGTTGAGGCCAAGAATAAAGACATTGCCCGCTTGGAAGGCCTCCTCGCCGCGGGCACAGTCGCCTCGCCGTAGCAGCCGAGTTGCAAGCCAAACTGCGACTCACCGCATCGCGACGCTTATTTTGTCTTTATGAGGCGCATCAGCTTTCCGTCTGGAATTCCTATGCAATTATCTGCACATCAGCCGCAGCAATAGCTCGCAGCTTGCGGGCGTTGAAATCTGCGGTGCAGTCATGAAAATCAAAGTCAAAACAGCTCCGTTAAAAAGCGATCACGACAAATCGCCGTTTTCTGGAGTGGCCTGTCTTCTCTTGCTCCTTTTAGCGGGACTCTTAGTAAAGTTCGCTGCATTTACTCCAAACTTTCATTTGGCTCATTGGAATTGAGGTGGGCCATGAAACAAGTTCAACTTAGCCAATTCGACCCAGCACGCCTGCTCACATATCTGCTGTCGCGGCTCATCGACGCGCGTTCAGTTGAGGCCGCCACAAGGAAAAGCGGTCCCGGCCAGATAGGCGACGAACACACTCAGTTGGCGTGCTCGTCGACGAGAGCCGCTGGGGAAATCCTCAAGGCCGCCGAACGACGGTGGCCGTCGCGCTATTATTAAATTGGAACAGTGACTTGGGAAGTGGGCATTCTGTGTCGCGAAACATGATCTTTATGGAATTCCTATATCTTCGAACGCCCTATCCCTCTCGAATTCCTATGCGCTCAAGCGCAGGTATTACCTCTAAGCGGGCGGGAGTTTTTGTGCTGTCTTGATGCAAATCAAAGTAGCCTTCCGCCACTAGGCATCAGCTTGTGTTCTTGAGAATTCCATTTGAGCACTTCGATGATGGACGTCGTGATGGTAGCGCTCGCGATCGGTTTCTTCGTCGTATCGATCGCGTATGTCTATGCCTGCGAACGGTTATGAGGAGATCGGGTCATGGTTTTTGACTACTCGCTCGCTGCGCTCGTGACTGCCGGACTGCTCATCTATTTGGTCTACGCGCTGCTCAAGCCGGAACTGTTCTGAAGGAACAAAAGCCATGACCGCCATCGGCTGGGTTCAGATCTTGCTCTATTGCGCGATCATCGTCGCCATAACGCCGGTGCTCGGCGCCTATATGACGCGCGTCTTTAACGGGCAGCGCACATTCCTCACGCCAGTTCTGCGACCGGTTGAGCTTGCGATCTACAAAGTCGCCGGAATCGATGAGCGCCACGAGCAGCACGCGGTGACCTATACGGTCGGCATGCTGCTGTTTCACGTCGGCGGCTTGTTCATCATTTACGCACTGATGCGGCTGCAGGCGTTCTTGCCGTTCAATCCAGCCGAGCAGTCCGCAGTATCCGAGGACCTGTCGTTCAACACCGCAGTCAGCTTCATTACCAATACCAACTGGCAGAACTACGGCGGGGAAAGCACGCTCTCTTATCTCGTGCAGATGTTGGGGCTGACGCACCAGAACTATCTCTCCGCCGCAACGGGCATCGTACTCGCGCTAGCGCTCATTCGCGGCTTTGCCCGGCATTCAGTCCGTACCGTTGGCAGCTTCTGGGTCGATGTCACGCGCTGCACGCTCTACATTCTTCTCCCGATCTGCATTCCCTACGCACTCTTCCTGGTCTGGCAGGGCATTCCGCAGACGCTCGGGCCTTACGTCGACGCGACGACGCTGGAGGGCGCCAAGCAAACCATCGCGGTGGGTCCCGTCGCCTCGCAAATCGCCATCAAGATGCTCGGCACTAATGGCGGCGGCTTCTTCAATGCCAATGCGGCGCACCCGTTCGAAAACCCAACGGCCTTGTCCAACTACGTGCAGATCATTTCGATCTTCGCGCTCGGCGCGGCATTAACCAACGTGTTCGGCCGGATGGTCGGCAACCAAAAGCAAGGCTGGGCGGTGCTCGCCGTGATGGGCGTTCTCTTCATCGCGGGCGTCATCGCCTGTTATGCCGCCGAGGCGCACGGCAACGATGCCCTCAACACGCTCAGTCTCACCGGCGGCAATATGGAGGGCAAGGAAGTCCGGTTCGGCATCATCGCCTCCTCGCTGTTTGCAGTGATCACCACTGACGCCTCCTGTGGCGCGGTCAACGCCATGCACGATTCCTTCACCGCGCTCGGCGGCATGATCCCGCTCATCAATATCCAGCTCGGCGAGATCATCGTCGGCGGCGTCGGCTCCGGCATGTACGGCATGCTGTTGTTTGTCATCATCTCAATCTTCGTGGCCGGCCTGATGGTGGGCCGCACCCCGGAGTATGTCGGCAAGAAGATCGAGGCAAAGGAAGTCAAGATGGCGATGCTCGCCATCCTGATTCTGCCGCTGATGTATCTCGGCTGGACCGCGGTCGCAATGCTGGTGCCATCCGCAGTTGCGTCGATGAACAATCCCGGGCCGCATGGCTTCACCGAGGTGCTGTACGCCTACACTTCACAAGACGGGAATAATGGATCGGCCTTCGCTGGTCTGAACGGCAACACACTGTTCTACAATCTGAGCGGCGCCATGGCGATGGCAGTCGGCCGGTTCTGGATGATCATTCCGACCATGATCATTGCCGGCTCGCTCGCCAGCAAGAAACTGGTGCCGGCCTCTGCCGGGACCTTCCCGACCACCGGCGGTCTGTTTGTCGGCTTGGTCGTCGGCGTCATCGTCATCATCGGTGGTCTCACCTTCTTCCCCGCGCTGGCGCTTGGCCCGATCGTCGAACAGCTCGCGCTCAACGCCGGCACCCTGTTCTCTTCGAATTAGACTCGGAGTTCACTGCGATGGAAACCTCAACCCTGCGCAAGAGCATGCCGGTATCGGCGCTGTTTGATCCGAAGATTGTCGTGCCGGCCATCGGCTCGGCCTTCGTCAAGCTCAACCCGCGCACCCTGATGGCGAACCCGGTGATGTTCGTGCTCGAGATCGTCACGGCGCTGACGACCGTGATCCTGATCCGCGATTTGTTCACTGGCGGTGAACATATTCTGTTCGAGTTCCAGATCGTTCTCTGGCTGTGGTTCACGGTGCTGTTCGCCAATTTCGCGGAAGCCGTGGCCGAAGGCCGCGGCAAGGCGCAGGCCGACGCTTTGCGCCGGCAGCGCACCGAGACTCAGGCCAAGCTTCTCATGGCCGCGGGCGATTCACAGAAGTATCGGCTGGTGCCTTCGACGGATCTCAAAGTCGGGAACGTTGTTCTCGTGGAAGCCGGCGACATGATTCCGTCGGACGGCGAGGTGATCGAGGGCATGGCTTCGGTCAATGAGGCGGCGATCACCGGTGAGTTGGCGCCGGTCATCCGCGAGTTGGGCGGCGACCGCTCCGCCGTGACCGGCGGTACGCAAGTGCTGTCCGACTGGATCCGCGTGCGCATTACCGCGGCGCCCGGCTCGACCTTTCTCGACCGCATGATCCGCCTGGTCGAGGGCGCCGAACGACAGAAGACGCCGAACGAGATCGCGCTGAACATCCTTTTGGTCGGCCTCACCGTCATCTTCGTGTTCGCGACTGCGACAATCCCGAGCTACGTCTACTACGCTGGCAGCACTATTTCCGTGGTGATTCTGGTCGCGCTGTTCGTGACCTTGATCCCGACCACGATCGGCGCGCTCCTGTCCGCGATCGGCATTGCCGGGATGGATCGCCTGGTCCGCTTCAACGTGCTGGCCATGTCGGGTCGCGCCGTGGAAGCCGCCGGCGACGTCGACACGCTTCTGCTCGACAAGACCGGCACGATCACGCTCGGCAATCGCCAGGCGACCGAGTTCAGGCCGCTGCGCGGTGTCACCGAGCAGGAACTCGCCGATGCCGCGCAGCTTGCCTCGCTTGCCGACGAAACTCCCGAGGGCCGCTCCATCGTCGTGTTGGCGAAGGAAAAATACGGCATCCGCGGCCGCGGGCTTGCGGAATTGAAAGCGAATTTCATTCCGTTCAGCGCCCAGAGCCGCATGAGCGGCGTCGAAATCGGCACCTCCTGGGTTCGGAAAGGCGCAGTTGATGCGATCTTGAATTACTTAAACGGCGCCCCTGCCGGTTCTTCGGTCGGCGCGGTGCAGGCGTTGCGCCCGGCCGTGAGCAGCGACACCGCCCGCGAAGCGACGGCGATCGCCGATACCATCGCCAAATCGGGCGGCACGCCGCTCGCCGTCGCCAAGGACGGTAAATTGCTCGGCATCATTCATCTTAAAGACATCGTCAAGGGCGGCATTCGCGAGCGTTTCGCCGAGTTGCGCCGCATGGGCATCCGCACCGTCATGATCACCGGCGACAACCCGATGACCGCGGCGGCGATCGCGGCCGAAGCCGGCGTTGACGATTTTCTCGCCCAGGCGACGCCGGAGGAGAAGCTGCGCCTGATCCGCGACGAGCAATCGAAGGGCAAGCTGGTCGCGATGTGCGGCGACGGCACCAATGACGCGCCGGCGCTCGCCCAGGCCGATGTCGGCGTGGCGATGAACACAGGTACGCAGGCCGCGCGCGAGGCGGGCAACATGGTCGACCTCGACTCAAATCCAACCAAGCTGATCGAGATCGTCGAGATCGGCAAACAGCTCCTGATGACGCGCGGCGCCTTGACCACGTTCTCGATTGCCAACGACGTGGCGAAATATTTTGCGATTATCCCCGCGATGTTTGTCGCTTTCTATCCGCAGCTGCAGGCGCTCAACATCATGAACCTGCAGACGCCGCAAAGCGCGATTTTGTCGGCAATCATATTCAACGCGCTGATCATCATTGCGCTCATTCCGCTGTCGTTGAAGGGCGTCCGTTACCGGCCGATTGGCGCCGGCGCGCTGCTTCGCCGTAATCTTTGGATTTACGGCGTCGGCGGCGTCGTCATTCCGTTCATCGGCATAAAGGCGATCGACGTGATCGTCAGCGGCTTACATCTCGCCTAAGGAGAAGAAATCATGTTGCGACAAATCCGTCCGGCGCTTGTCGTCCTTGTCGCGCTCACGCTCATTACCGGCCTTGCTTATCCGCTGGCGATGACCGGAATCGCTCAATTGCTGTTTCCACGCCAGGCACAAGGGAGCTTGATCGAGCGAAATGGCACGGTGGTGGGGTCTGAACTCATTGGTCAGGTGTTCGAGAGCGACAAATATTTCCATGGTCGACCTTCCGCGACCACCGCGCCCGATCCCAACGACTCGACCAAGACCGTGCCCGCCCCTTACAACGCGGCGAATTCGGGCGCATCGAATCTTGGACCTTCGAACAAGGCACTGATCGACCGTGTTCAAGGTGATATCGACAAATTGAAACAAGAAAATCCGTCGATGCCGGTGCCGATTGATCTGGTCACGACCTCCGCGAGTGGCCTTGATCCGCATATCTCGCCTGAGGCTGCCGTCTTCCAGATCCCGCGCATAGCGAAGGCGCGCAACCTGCCGGAAGAGCGTATCCGCCAGCTTGTCGCCGACCACACCGAGGGGCGTTTGTTCGGACTCCTCGGCGAGCCGCGCGTCAACGTGCTTTTGCTTAATCTCGCGCTCGATCAATTGGCGGGTTAACGCACCGTCCCGAACATCGCCCCAAAGCACGCGGAAAGGCTTTCGATTAAGGCCTTGCAAAGGTGAATTGTCGGAGCCGCCGATCTGATAATATCTAATGTGAATGACGGACCCGCGGCGCGATACTGAACATCGACCCTCACCCGAGGCGCTCCTTGAAGCGGCGCGCCGCGAAGAGCGGCGTGTCGGCAAGCTGCGCATCTTTGTCGGCGCCGCGCCCGGCGTCGGCAAAACCTATGAGATGCTGCTGCAAGCGCAGGCGCGCAGAAAAGACGGCTACGACGTCGTTATCGGCATTGTCGAGACCCATGGCCGCAAAGAGACCGAGGCGCTGTTAAGCGGGCTCGACGCCATTCCGCGCCGCCACGTCGAATATAAAGGCCAGCCGCTCA
This sequence comes from uncultured Alphaproteobacteria bacterium, assembly GCA_963816295.1. Lineage (GTDB taxonomy): Bacteria > Pseudomonadota > Alphaproteobacteria > Rhizobiales > Xanthobacteraceae > BOG-931. Next base: position 280,828 of record CAWFJS010000015.1, read on the forward strand.
CCGAGATGGATCTCGACGCGATCATCGCGCGTCATCCCCAAATCGTTTTGGTCGACGAGCTTGCCCATACCAATGCCGAAGGCAGCCGCCACCCCAAGCGCTACCTCGATGTCGAAGAGCTGATGAGCCACGGCATCGACGTCTACACCACGGTCAATATTCAGCACATCGAAAGCCTCAATGACGTGGTGGCGCAAATTACGCATGTGCGGGTGCGCGAGACGGTTCCCGACGCCGTTTTTGATCGCGCCGATGCCGTCGAGCTGGTCGATCTCACGCCGGACGACTTGATCGAGCGCCTCAAGGAAGGAAAGGTCTACGTCCCCAAGCAGGCCGAACGCGCGCTACAGCATTTCTTTTCGCCGGCCAATCTTACCGCGCTACGCGAACTCGCTCTGCGGCGCACCGCCGAGCGGGTCGATGAGCAATTGCTTTCGGAAATGCAGGCGCATGCCATCCATGGTCCGTGGGCGGCGGGCGAACGGATTGTGGTCTGCATCAGTGAAGATCCGCGCTGTGCTGGCCTGGTGCGTTACTCCAAGCGGCTCGCCGATCGGCTGCACGGTCCCTGGATGGCTTTGTACATAGAAGGCCGCCGCGCCGTGCAGCTTTCCGATGAGGAACGCGACCGCATCGCCGATACGCTGCGGCTCGCTGAAGCGCTTGGCGGCGAACCCGTCACACTGCCTGCCGGTAACAGAAGCATTGCCGACGACGTGATCGACTATGCACACACGCATAACGTCACCCAGATTATCATTGGCAAGTCGACGCGGCCGCGCTGGTTCGAGATGCTGCACGGTTCGGTCGTTCACGATCTCGTTCGCCGGTCCGGCAATATCAGCGTGCATGTTATTTCCGGCGATCAGCTGCCAGGGCAGCCGATTCCAAAAAAGACGTTACACACCTCGCAAGAGGAACAGGCTTTTGAACTCGGACCCTACTTACTTGCGATAGTGGCGGTCGCACTGGCATTAGGCGCCGCCGAATTGGTCAATTACTGGATCGGGGTCGAGAACGTCGACCTTGTGTTCCTGACCGCGATCGTCGGCATCGCGGTGCGCTTCGGTTTGCTGCCGTCGCTGTTTGCAAGCGTCGTTTCCGCGCTTTGCTACAACTTCTTCTTCCTGCCGCCAATCTATACTTTCACGATTGCGGATCCGCACAACATCGCCGCGTTCGCGCTGTTTACACTGGTCGCCATCATCGTTTCCCACGTCGCGGCCCGCGGCCGCCTGCAAGCAGTGACGGCGCAAACCCGGGTGCGCACCGTCGAGTCGCTGTACTCCTTCAGCCGCAAACTGGCGGGTGCCGGTACGCTCGACGACGTGCTGTGGGCAACGGCGTTTCAGACCGCAATGATGCTGACAGTGCGGGTCGTGCTGCTGCTGCCCGATAAAGGAATGCTGCGGGTCAAGAGCGGTTATCCGCCCGAGGATATGCTCGATGACGCCGACCTTGCCGCGGCGAAATGGTCGTTCGAAAATAACCGCGCCGCCGGCCGCGGTTCCGAGACGCTTCCCGGGGCAAAACGGTTGTTTCTGCCGATGCGCACCGGGCGCGGCGCCATCGGCGTGATCGGCATCGATAGCGACAAAACCGGCCCGTGGCTCAACCCCGATCAGCGGCGGCTGCTTGATGCACTCGCTGACCAGGGCGCACTCGCGATCGAACGCGTCCAGCTGGTCGAGGATATGGATCGCGTCCAGCGCACCGCCGAGACCGAGCGCCTGCGCACCGCGCTGTTGACCTCGATATCGCACGATCTCAAGACGCCGCTGGCCTCGGTCCTTGGCTCGGCCGGCACCTTGCGCGAGCTCGGCGACAAGCTGACCGACAGCGAAAAAGCCGAACTGCTTTCGACCGTCATCGAGGAATCCGAGCGGCTCAACCGGTTCATTGCCAATCTGCTCGACATGACGCGCCTTGAATTGGGGGCCGTGACGCCCAAGCTCGCGCCGCATGACGTCTCGGAAATCATCGGCTCGACATTGCAACGAACCACGAAAATCTTGCGCAATCACTCCGTGCGGCTCGATCTCGCCACCGACGTTCCCATGGTGTCGGTCGACGCGGTTCTGTTCGAGCAAGTGCTGTTCAATCTGCTCGACAACGCAGCCAAATATGCTGCATCCGGCACGACGGTTTTCATCCGCACATGGGGAGACCGGGATTCGGTTGTGCTTCAAGTCCTCGATGAAGGCGAAGGCATCCCGCAAAACGATCTCGAACATATTTTCGATAAGTTTTATCGCGTGCCGAAGGCGGACCAGATCCGGCCCGGCACCGGGCTCGGACTCGCGATCTCGCGCGGCTTTGTCGAGGCGATGAACGGAACCATCGTCGCCGCCAACCGCTCCGACCGTCGCGGCGCGGTCTTTACCATCAGACTGCCGATCGCAAGCGAGCCGCAACGGCTGGACGCCGCAGCATGAGCGCCGCGCCGCTCCGGGTTCTCGTCATCGATGACGAACCGCCGATTCGTAAATTGCTGCGCGTGGGGCTTTCGGCGCACGGCTATCAGATCATTGAGGCATCCAGCGGCAAAATGGCACTCGAACTCTTGGGCGAGCAGCGACCGGATTTGATCGTTCTCGATCTTGGCCTGCCCGACATGCAGGGCCATGAGCTGCTGCGTACGATGCGTGCGCGCAATGACAGCGTGCCGATCGTGGTTCTTTCCAGCCGCGACGACGAGGCCGGCAAGGTTCAGGCGCTCGATTCCGGCGCCGATGACTACGTGACCAAGCCGTTCGGAATGGATGAGCTTCTGGCCAGAATGCGCGCCGCGCTACGGCATCAATTGCAAACTCATGGCGAGCGGCCAATCTTTCGCGTCGGCGACCTTTCGGTCGATCTGGTGCGGCGGATCGTCAAGCTCGGCGACAAGGAGGTCAAGCTTTCTCCCAAAGAATACGAATTGTTGCGCATCCTTGTGCAGCATGCCGGCAAGGTGCTCACGCACAAGTTCCTGCTGAGCCAGCTGTGGAGCGATCTCACTGACGCGCAATATCTGCGCGTCTATGTCCGGCAGCTTCGGCAAAAGATCGAGGCCGATCCCGAGCGCCCGCATTACATCCTCACCGAAACCGGAATCGGTTACCGGCTGCGCGCCCCCGATTAAACGGCCAGCGCTTGCAGCCGCTAGCGCGTCATCGTGCTCCCAATCTGTATCCCTTGTGGGCTGTTGCTGCCCCGGCTGGCGCGCAAGCCCTAGGCCGCCATCTTTGACGCAGATCAATGTAATCCATGGTTGGCAGGCTGAAAGTGATTTTGGTCGGTAACGCGGGGAACGTTCGATGATGAAAGCGAAACTTTTGGGGCGCTGCGGCAAGGAGAGCCACTTGTCATGAGCTACGTTGAGCGCGTGTTGCAGCCCGGTGAGCAGGTCCGGCACATCTCGTCCATTCATTGGATAGTGTGCTGGCCCGGCGTTGCGCTCGCAGTCCTAGCGGTAGCGGCTTACTGGCTCAGCGACGCGCGGCTCCTGACGGGATTGTGGCGGTATACGGCGTATGCCATCGCGCTCGTTGCAGTCATTCTCCTGATTAAGGAATGGTTCGAGTGGTGGGTCACCGAGATGGCAGTCACCAACCGGCGGGTCATCTATAAGAAAGGTCTCGTCCGGCGGCAGACCAACGAGATGAACATGGACAAGGTCGAGAGCGTCCAGGTCAAACAATCAATCGTCGGGCGCATGCTCGACTATGGCACCGTGACGATCCTTGGCACGGGCGAAGGTTTCGAGACGCTTCGCACCATCGCAAGCCCAATCGCGCTGCGAAACAGCATCACCGGCGCCTGAAGTCCAAGCACCCCTGTGTGCGGCGCCCTTCTCACACCCAACGAGCAACTCATAAGACCGTACCCCTCTGTCGCACCTTCTGTCGCTTTGGATGAGGGCGGCCTACAGACCAGAGTCGAGAAGTGGCGCTTAGATAATTTGGATGACTTTTTGTGAAGTATGATACGGAGAGGATGAAATGTCGGTCGATCTCTGGACGAAAATGGCACTGACGCTCATTGCTGTTTCTTTGGCGGTGATCGCTTGGAAATTGCCCTTTGCCGATGTTGGCCATGCTCAAATGGGGACCTGCGGGAGCACCAGCTCCGCCCCATGCCACATAACCGATAACGGCGACGCGCTCAAAGTACAGATCACCAACGCACAGGACTTTCATTGATGAGCGCGAACGGCGGACTAATCCATCCGCTGAGCAGCGTGCGCCGCTGGCGAGCCGCAACGCAAAGCAACGGTAAGTGTCCGCAGGATTTGAAGCGCGAAGCAGCCGCCGCATGGCGGCGATCAGGCTGCGCCACTATGGCAGGCGGCGCTCAGCGAAGCAGGGTCCATGGCGATGACGATGCCGACGCCATTGCGACAAAGATAGCGGCTGCCGCGCGGTCTACTTAGTTTAGGCTATCGCCTCAGTGCCAGCGGGCGTGATGGATCGCCACCCGGCGGGCGGCCCGATAGCCCGTGCCGTAGCCGTAGCCTGGATAGCCGGCCGAAGCGTAATACGACCCATAGCCAGAAGCCGGATAGCCGTAGCTGCCGTAGCTGTAGCCTGGATAGCCGGAGGCCCCGTAATACGACCCGACGCCGTACCCAGCAGCCGCTCCATAAACTGCGCGGCGATGGACCCTTCGGTTGACGCCTGCAACGCTTCCCGGTGTCAGCGGGTGCCCAATTCGGGCATCGGCACTGTCAAGGGATAGCGACACAGTCTTTTGCGACCATTGAAGCGAGAAGGGCGCCGCAGTCAAAAACGCCGCTCCAACGATAGTGCCAAGGATGATGCCCTTTTTCATTACAGACCTCATGCACAGAAACGCACCTCACTCACTCAATACTCCACCAATACTCCGCCTCAGCCTTAGGCGGTTGCTACCGACCTTTGGTCTGCGCTGCTTATCCATTAGTTCAGGCCACACACCAGGAGCGACGGCGGGACATCCTTATTTTTACCTTGGTTTGAAGCGGACAATTATTGCGGGTTCGGGGGACTGTGAGGGTCCCCATGTTGGTTCGCATTTTGACAACCTATGAGCTTCCCGAAATTTTGATGCTCGCGGCAGCTACGCTTTGCGCGGTCGTCAGCGGCACATACTTGTTGGGGGGCTGACATGATGCATTGCGTTCAGTGCAATACTGAGTTGGTTGCGCCCGAAAGGTCCGAGTACTTGAGCGACAAGCACGTTTGTCACATTTGGCTGTGCCCTACGTGCAGCGCCTGTTTCGAGTCGCTGGTCTCGTTTCCTACCGACAGCGAATCAATGGGGGATCAATTTGCGCGACCAATCAGGGCGGGCCAACATCGACACCGCAGTGGGGATAGCCTGAAAGCGCTTGACCCAGACCGGCCGATGAGAGAAGCGGACATCGCGCAATGGTTCACTACCTTGCAATAAAGAGGCGACGCTTACTTCGGATGGCGGTCACCTTTCGGCGATTGGTCCAGGCAGCCAATCATCACCGTATAGCGGTGTAACCTTGACGCTATGGATCAGTCCGAGTCGTAGGGTTGGATCGAAATAGCGCATCGTGCGTTCGTCGAAGTCAATAATGCGACCCGGCTTTAACGGGCCGACATCATTTATTTTCACGATGACCTTCTTATTGATCCCCTCCACCAGGGCATAGCTCGTCGCGTTGCCACGACGAACCCCGCCAAACTTTTCACGCAAATCGGCTTGGATCGCAGCGGCCCACGCGGATGGGTCGTAGTGTTCGCCTGAAGATGTCTCTGTGCCACCCTCTCGATATCCGGGCTGATAGGGATTGTACATTGATGCCGCGCCAACAAACGTGGCGCCATCGGCGGCATAGGAATGAACGGCACGAATTTCGGATCGAGCCATTGCCGCAGAGGAACAAATTAATACGATTGCGGCACCGCGAATCGCGGCGCTCACGCGCACCACCATTTCATACTCCTGGATTGGCCCCCGAAGGCCCCTACTTTTGTTCAGGTGATAAGACGCAAGCTTGCGAAGCCAGTCTGCTCAGGCCACCGCAGTGCATCGACCCCGATTTACATTGAGCTTGCGCCAGAGCGGTTCAAAAACATCTGGCGCTAGGAACAGGTAACACCGTGCCCATTCCGAGCGACGCTTCCTCGATGTGGGATACGCCACAAGCTGAGCATTCAAAGGTATAAAGGTCGGGCAAGTCGTCAAATCGCGACGTTATTCGAGCGAGCCTCATGATTTGAGCGCAGCTTGGGCAAAGCGGCGAACTTGGCTCGCATTTAACAGAGCGTTCGTAGCGCATGGCCAAAGACGGTCCTTAAGCCGCGATGTCCCGACACCCTAACCCGATGCGCCTTAGGTACTAAATCAGCGCGGTGAAAAATTGCGATTTTGAGACAAACATTTGTTTTCGTTCGCCACGCGCAAGCCCGTCAAACCAAAACAGCGCCAGGAAGGAAAAAGGGCCGCTCAAGCGGAACAACCTGCGATTCCCATATTTTTTGTAGACAGTGCCATCGCATCACTAACGCCCCGACGCCAACCATCGCATTATTGGCCAATACCTTTGGGTATGCTTTGAGCCTCTAACGACAGTGGTGCGGACAACACTAATTGTCCTAGCCTTCCTGAACATCAGTTCAGAAAGGGATTAGCCATGAACCCACAGGTCCAATCCCAAGTGCTCAAGGGCGACGAACTCTCGAGCCGCCACACACCCCAAATTTTCGGGCTGGCGATGGGCGCAGTGTTTGTCGTTATTCTGATACTGAACGCAATCTCTTATTGAATGAGTTCCTAAAGGCTGGTCGGTTCGAACCACGGCGCAGCTATTCCAAAAATCGCCTTACCCTACAAACGCGCCCTGCAGCTTTCCGGAGAAGAACGCGACCGCATCGCCGATACGCTGCGGCTCGCTGAAGCGCTTGGCGGCGAACCGGTCACACGCACAAATTCCCGTTGAGCCAGCTGTGGAGCGATCCCACTGACGCGCAATATCCGCGTGTCTATGTCCGGCAGCTTCGGCAAACGGCCGAGGCCGATCCCGAGCGCCCGCATTACATCCTCACCAAAACAGGAATCGGTTACCGGCTGCGCGCCCCCGATTAAACGGCGCGCGCTTGCAGGCGCTAGCGTGTCACCCCATATTGCGCGCTCGTTTTGGAGTATGCGCTATGGCCGACGAACTCGTTCTTTATACCAATCCGATGTCGCGCGGACGCGTGGCGCGCTGGATGCTCGAAGAAATTGGCGAGCCTTACAAAGTCGAAGTGGTCGACTACGCCTCATCGATGAAGGGGCCGGCCTATCTCGCAATCAATCCGATGGGCAAAGTGCCGGCGCTGCGCCATGGCGATGCGGTGGTAACCGAAACGGCGGCGATCTGCGCCTATCTCGCCGATGCTTTCCCGCGGGCGCGCCTGGCACCGCCGCCAGGCGATCGGCTGCGCGCCCCGTATTATCGTTGGCTGTTCTTTTCCGCCGGTCCGTTCGAGGCCGCTGCCAGCAATAAGGTATTGGGCTTTGTCGTGCCGCCTGAGCGCGAGCGGATGATTGGCTACGGCAATTTCGCCAAGACCATAAGCACGCTTGAAGCAGCGATCTCCTCTGCCGATTATCTGGTCGGCAATCGCTTCAGCGCTGCCGATCTCTATGTCGGCGCGCAAATCGGTTTCGGCATGATGTTCGGCACGCTGGAGCCACGTCCTGCTTTTGAGCGCTACTGGCAGCGGATGAGCGCCCGGCCGGCTTATGCGCGGGCGAAACAACTCGATGACGACAAGGCCGCCGAACTGAAGAAGGCGGCCGGCTAGCCGCGAGCGCCGCGCCGTGATCAAGGCAAACGCATAAGCGGCTCGCCCATGCGGATCGCGGCGCCGTCGCGGATATTGTCGCATAGAGCGAAGCCGTCAGGCGCAAACACGATGATGGTCGAGCCATGCTCGAACCAGCCTAGTTCGTCGCCCTTGCGCACTGGATTGTCGCAAACGATAACGCTGCGCCCCTGGTAATTCCGGTTCAAGGGCGCGCCGAGGCAGTGCAGGCGAATGCTGGCGACGAGGATCGCTGCCACCGCGACCAAGGTTACGACCTGCCCATTGGCGGCGAGCCTTTGGTACACGATCGCCCGCTCGTTCTTGCAGAACAGCCGCTCAATTCGTTTGAGCGCGATCGGATTGACGTTCCACGTGTCGCCGGAGATGTAGCGGACTTGCTCAATGCAGCCGTCATGCGGCGCATGGAAGCGGTGATACATGCTCGATTTCAGCCGCAGCGTCGCGTAGGAGCCGTTGCGATAGTTTTTGACCAAATCCTGGTCGTCGAGCAGATCCTCCAGCGTGTACGGAAACCCCTTGGCCTGGAACAGCGTGGTGCCGCCGATCTTGCCGCAGGCGCCGACGATCGCGTCGCAGGGACTCACCAGAATGTCATTGCTGCGCTCGATCGGGCGGGCGCCATCCTTGAGTTCGCGAATAAAGCAATCGTGAAGGCTTTCGAACCGCGTCTTCTTGGCCTCGCGCAGATCGAGGTCCGAGAATAGCCGCCAGGCGGCAATGGAAAGGTCGCGAACGAGCGGCTGTTCGATCCGGCTGAACCAGCCCATGAATTGCGTCGCCAGGCGGCGCGGAATGCGGTTGGTCAGGAGGAAGTTGAGGTCCTCCTGCTGAAAAACTTTCACGATTTGGGCCTTGACCGTCATGCCTTTGTAAAAACTCGGGGTTAAACCGCAATTCGATGCAATGGGGCTCCGCGACTCTCGCCTTCTACGGCATCGGCGCCGCCGCCGTGGCGACTTCCGTGGCGGCTTTGCGCAAGCGGCTCGAACTGTCGCAAGCCAAACACCCCTCGCTTTCCGGCCATGCGCGAATCGCGCGCCGGCTCGCGCGCTTTCTGCCGTTCTACGAATACGACGCGGAGCGGTTTTTCTGTTCCGACGGCGCCCCGCACGACATCGCCACCCACCGCCGCGCCGGTTTCAAGGAGCTTTCGCAGATTTACCGGACCCGCTTCGCCGAGACAATTCGCGCCACTGCCGAGGCGGCGGAATCGCTGTCTGATCTGCAATTCACCGCGGCCTATCGGGTGCCGTTCCAGTATCGCCGCCTGGTACGCGCCCACCTGCCCTCCGCGAGTTTCGTCGAATCCTCGTGCGGCGTGATGCTGACCGATCTCGACGGCAATCGCAGCTACGATCTCACCGGCTCGTACGGGGTCAACCTTCTCGGTTACGATTTTTATAAGGAGACGATCGAGCGTGGCGCAGCGCGCGTGCGTGAGCTCGGCCCGGTGCTCGGCTCCTATCATCCGCTGATCGCCGAAAATGCAAAAATGCTGAAGGAGATTTCCGGTCTCGATGAAGTTTCGTTTCATATGTCGGGCACGGAAGCGGTGATGCAGGCGGTGCGGCTTGCGCGTTATCACACCCGCCGATCGCATGTGGTGCGGTTTTGTGGCGCCTATCATGGCTGGTGGGACGACGTGCAGCCAGGGGTCGGCAATCCGATAGCGGCGCGGCAGACCTACACGCTCACCGAAATGTCCGAGCGCGCATTGCGCGTGCTGCGCAAGCGGCGCAACATCGCCTGCGTTCTGGTCAATCCCCTGCAAGCGCTGCATCCCAATGTCAGTCCGCCGAGCAATTCGGCGCTCATCGATAGCGGGCGCGGCGCTCATTTCGACAAAGCCCGCTATGGCGAATGGCTGAAAAAGCTGCGCGCGGTCTGTAGCGAGCGCAACATTGTCTTGATCTTCGACGAGGTCTTCGTCGGCTTTCGGCTTGCCAAAGGCGGTGCCCAAGATTATTTCGGCGTGCGTGCCGACCTCGTCACCTACGGCAAGACGCTCGGCGGGGGCCTTCCGGTCGGCGTCCTGTGCGGCCGCCGTGACCTGATGAAACGTTACCGCGACGACCGTCCGGCCGACATTTGCCTCGCCCGCGGTACGTTCAATTCGCATCCTTATGTGATGGCGGCGATGAATGAGTTTCTGCGTGCGCTGAAGACGCCGCAGATCGACGCACTCTATCGCGATCTCGATGAGGTCTGGAACGCGCGCGCACACATGCTCAATGCGCGGCTTGCGGCGGCCGATCTGCCGGTGCGCGTCGCCAACCTGTCGTCGATCTGGACGGTCTCGTACACACAACCGTCGCGCTACAATTGGATGCTGCAATATTACTTGCGCGCGGAAGGACTGCTGCTGAGCTGGATCGGCACCGGCCGGCTGATCTTCAGCCTCAACTATAGCGACGCCGACTTCGCCGCCGTTGTCGATCGCTTCGTCGCGGCGGCCAGCGCCATGCAGCGGGACGGCTGGTGGTGGCACAATCCGGCCTTGACCGACCGCACTATCGAGCGAACGGTGTTTAGGGAGATCATCGGCGAAAGTTGGGCGCGATTGCGCCGCGCGATTTTCGATGATGGACAACGTCCTAGGTAAACCGCGGCGCCTCTTCGATATCCTCGGCGTCCTCCTCATCCCAGCGATGCTGGCCGATACCCGGATCGATCAGTTCGCCGCGCAAGAGCGCAAGCGGCGCCTTGTGGTAAAGCTTGATGTCGTGAAACGGATCGGTGAGGATTTTGGTCGCCCATACCAGACCGGTCTGGACATCTTTGACCAGGAACAGCTGCACGGTACGGAACAGCACGCCGGCAATGCCGAGCACGAGCCAGATCATCGCCACGTAGCGGACAAAGCCGGTTTTGTCCACGGCCGGCGCGAACAGGCCGAAATAGGTCGGATCGAAATAAAGCGGCAGCGGAGAGAGCGCCCAGATCGTCAAAAGCACGACTTTGCGGCGGAGATTATAGCCAACTTTTATTTCTTCCTTGTATTCGTGCGTGGCCTTGTTGACCACGTCGTAATCCTTCGGCTCGAAGAAGAAATGTCCGGTCTGCCGCGTGGTCATCGCGACCAGCCAGCCCGCTAGCGCCGAAATCGCCGGGTCCTTGAAGATCATCACATAGGAGAACAGAAAGCTTATCGCGCTGACCAGGTGAAGCGTCTGATTGATCCGGCTGTGGTGATAGTAGCGGTGATCGTCCCAGCGTTGGGTCCGCAGCGCTTCCAAAAAAGCTTGCATTCGTCCCGTCCTTGTCTGCGGCGCTCCCGTGAGCGCCCGAGCGGCCGTCCGATCTGGCTATGGCGATTCGATGAATCCCTGATGACAGGGCTTGTAGTCAGCCGGCGGCACGCACGGCTTCGGACCGGTCAAGGCGGCTTTCGGCGCTGACTTTGCCGAACCGGATCAGATTGAAATGCCCGAACGGTGGCATGGCGCGCCGCTCGATCAGGTGCATGTCCGGACTTTGCGCCGCCCAGCGCGCATAACGGCCGAAGGAAAACTCCGTGCGCCAGCCGAGCTTGCGCGCCGCCGGTTGCAACCAATGTTCGAGCGAGCGCCGCACGCCCGCTTCCGCGCCAATGCGGCTCACCAGCACGATTTCGCCGCCCGGTTTGAGCACGCGCGCGAACTCATCGAGGGTCGCTTCCGGATTGGGCACGGTGGTGATGACATATTGCGCAACAACGACGTCGAATGACTTATCGGGAAAAGAAAGATGCTCGGCATCCATCACCCAGAGCCCTTCGACATTGGCGAGATTGAGGTCGGCAACCCGCTCCTGCGCTTTGCGCAACATCGGCGCGGAAATATCGACGCCGCACAACCGACAATTGCTGGAATAAAGCGGCAGCGAGATTCCGGTGCCGACGCCGACTTCAAGGATGCGTCCGCCGATGCGCCCGGCGGCAGCCACCGCAGCCTGTCGGCCTCGTTCGAATACGGCGCCGAAAACCAGATCGTAAACCGGCGCCCAGCGCGCATAAGCTTTGGTGACGGTGAAGCTGTCGAGATCGGTATTAGAGAGAATGTTCATGCGTCATCCTTGTCGTGCCGCGATCGGAGTCGGGCACGAGGCTTTGCGGTTCGGAATGAACCGGCGCTTGCAGCGGCGTTGCGACCGGATTTTCGCCAACCACCGCAATGGCGACCCTGCGGGCATGGAAGATAAACTGTCGCGCGCTATTCTCCCAGGAATAGCGCAGGGCGAATTCGCGACAGGCCTCGCGTGAAATCCATAGCGCCTGCATACAGGCGGTGCGCAGCTCGGCATCCAAGACGCCGACCGGATGATTGCCAATGACGTCGCGCGGACCGGTGACCGGAAATGCCGCAACGGGTACGCCGCTGGCGAGCGCCTCGAGCTGCACGATGCCGAATGTGTCGGTCAGACTCGGAAAAACGAAGACGTCGGCCGCCGCGAGATGCGCGGCGAGAATCCCGTTGTCGAGCTGGCCGAGAAACTTGGCGGCCGGAAACCGGCGCTTGAGCTCGGCCTGCTGCGGGCCGGCACCGATGACGACCTTTGTGCCGGGCAGATCGAGCGAAAGAAATGCCGGCAGGTTCTTCTCGACCGCCACCCGGCCCACCGTCATGAAAATCGGTCGCGGGAAGTCGAGATCGATGGCGCGATCTGGGCGGAACAGATCGACGTCGACGCCACGCGTCCACATCCCGAGATTGGAAAAACCGCGACCGGAAAGTTCGCTCATCAACGACGGCGTCGCCACCATGGTCACCGCCGCGGCGGCGTGAAAGCGCCGCAACGCGCCATAGATCCAGGCTTCGGGAATGGGCGAGCGCGCCGCGATGTATTCCGGAAATCGCGTCGTATAGCTGGTGGTGAACGGCCGGCTAGCCTTTATGCAGTAGCTGCGCACCGCATGGCCTATCGGCCCCTCGGTCGCAATATGAATCGCGTCAGCTTTGGCTTGCTCGATGCGCGCGGCGATCGGTTTACCGCGCGGCAGCGCCAGCCGCAGTCCCGGATAAGTCGGCACCGGAAAGGTCCAAAAGCCGTCCGGCGACAAAAATTCGATTTCGACGCCTATTTTGGCAGCGGCGCGCGCCAGCGCACCCAAGGTCCGAACGACGCCGTTGACCTGCGGACGCCAGGCGTCCGTCGCGATCAACACTTTCATGATGCCGCTTTCGGCCGCGTGCCTGCTGCCGCCGCAATTTCGAATCGCATGCGACAACAATTGCCATTTCATATCTCATTCGTGTGACGGTTGCGGAACCAGCGGCATCGCGAGCGCCGCGGAAAGCCGGCGTCCGTAACAATCCTGTCACCAAGCGATGGGATTTTGCCGTCGCGATTCGGTTTTGCGGAGTTTTGGTCGCCCTGGCTCCACTGCGTTTATTTGCACAGACGATTGGCGGCGGCGCCGGCCGGAGCCGAATCAGCATCGCGATCAGCGTTGCCATTGTGATCGTCGCCGCAGCCGTCCTTTATCATCTGCTGCGTGACATCGAGGCCGGCAAAGTTATCGCCGCGATCGAGGCACAATCGCCATTGCGCATCTTCATTGCCGGCGCGCTGGTAGTCGCCGGTTACAGTAATCTCGTCTGCTACGATCTGTTCGCGCTGCATACGATCGGCAAGCGCAACATTCCGCTGCGTGTCGTCGCTTTTGCGAGCTTCACAAGCTACACGATCGGTCATTCGCTCGGCGCCGCGACCTTGACCTGCGGGCTGGTCCGATTTCGCGTCTATTCATTCTGGCAGATGAACCTGACCCATATTGCGAAGATCGCGCTGTTCACCGGCATGACCTATTGGCTCGGCAATATCGTCGTGCTGGGCGGTGCGGTGGCCTATGTGCCGCAAGCCTTGACGGCGGTCGATCATCTACCGGCCTGGCTCAACCGGCTGGCCGGCTTCGCCGGCATTTTCGCCGTCATTTGCTATCTTGGCTGGCTCGCCGGCGGACGACGCCTGATCGGCCGAGACAATTGGCAGGTCGCGTTGCCTGGCGTGCGCGGCACGCTCTTACAGATCGAGATCGGCGCGCTCGACCGCGTGCTGGCTTCGCTCTCCATGTACATGCTGTTGCCGGCGAGCCCCGCCGTCGGCTTCGCTACCGTGTTCGTCGTCTTCGTGATGGCAACACTGCTCGGGATCGTCAGCCACGCGCCGGGAAGTCTCGGGGTCGTCGAAGCGGCGGTCCTGATCGGACTGCCGCAATATCCGCGCGAGGAACTGCTCGCGGCGCTCGTCACGTTCCGCATGCTCGATTTCTTTCTGCCCCTGATGCTGGCGACGCTGATGTTCGGCGCGCGCGAACTGCGCTTGCTCGCCCGCCGCGCGCAAAGTCGGCGCGCCGACATCTCGCTTGGCCTGTGACTGCGGTTCGCTTGTAAGGGCAAACTCACCACGATAAGGTCCGCCGATTGGGACGGGCGGTGAGTGGATTATGGCTCCGCGGGCGCGGCGAGACCTTCCGCAAAGACGGGGTCAGCAGCCGCCCGCCGCTGCGGTTCTGCTCACAATCACGCTTGTTGCCGCAACTGTTTTGGGGCTGGCCAGCCCGGCAGCGGCCGAAACAATCGAGCAGGCGCTCGCGCGCGCCTATGCCAATAATCCACAACTCAACGCGCAGCGCGCCATCGTCCGCCAAGCCGACGAGGGCGTGCCCCAGGCGCTGTCCGGCTATCGCCCGAACGTTTCCGCGAATGCTTCGGTCGGCCGAGAGTACACCGACATAAAGCAGTTCATTCCACCGACCCCGCCATTGCTGACGAATAGCGCGTCATTTGCGGCCAAGGGCCTCAGTACCCCGCGCTCGGTCGGCGCCACCGTTTCCCAGACATTGTTCAATGGGCAGCAGACCGCGAACCGGGTGCGCACGGCGGAGAGTCAGGTGGCGATGGCGCGCGAGACGCTTCGCGTCATGGAGCAATCGGTGCTGCTCGCCGCGGCGACGATTTACATGGACATCTCGCGTGACAGCGCCAATCTCGAAGTGCAGCAGAACAATGTGCGGGTTCTGCAACGCACACTGACCGACACCCGCAATCGGTTTGCCGCCGGCCAAGTGACCGATACCGATGTCGCGCAGTCTGAAGCGCAATTGGCGGCGGCCGAGGCAACCTTGCATGGCGCCGAATCGACGCTGACCACGACGCGCGCCAATTACCGGTGCATTATCGGCGTCGACGCGGGCAATCTTTCTCCGGCCTCCTCGGTCGAGCGGATGGCACCTTCGACGCTCCCGGCCGCGATTGCCGCCGGCGCGGCGGAGAACCCGTCCTCGGCACTTCATTGTTTTCGCAGTAGTTTTTCAGATTTTCGATAACAGCCTGTGGGCTAACCCATGTTCCGTGCGAAAGGCGCTGATTGAATTTGCGACGCTCTGAGTGGCCTTGGAGTCTCCGGGGAAACAAACCGCATGGGCGAGGCCCCAGGCAAAGCGGAGCAGGCGGCAAAGCGGGGCTGTACCGCGAACTCCGAGAATGGCTCGACTGATTAAACGGGAAAGCCTATCTAGGCGGCATGGTTCTGTTGCGTGAGCGTACCCGCCCCGGGCTGGGGATCATCGAGCCATGTCTGCCCTCCCCCGCCAAGGCCCCGCCTTCCGGTCCCGGCTGGATTCACGAGATCAAGCACGACGGCTTCCGCATCATGGCGAGGCGGAGTGCTGCGGGAGTGCGGCTCATTACCCGCAACGGCAATGACTTCACAGCACGGTTTCCGCTGGCGGCCGCGGCCGTGGGGTCTTTGCCGGCAAACTCGTTCCTGATCGACGGGGAAGCCATCGTCACGAATGCCAAAGGCCTTGCCGTATTCGATCTGATCCGCCGGAAGCGCCACGGTGACGATGCGGTACTAATTGCTTTCGATCTGATCGAATTGGACGGTCAGGATCTGCGCCGCCGGCCCATTGAGGAGCGCAAGCGCAAGCTGGCAAAACTAGTGCGCGGACCTTATCCCGGCATTGTGCTCAACGAGGTCTTCGAGGGCGATGGCGACGTACTCTTCGAACACACCTGTAAGCTCGGCTGTGAGGGGATCGTAAGCAAGCGCCTCGGCTCGTCCTATCGCTCCGGCCGGTCGCCGCATTGGGTCAAGGTCAAAAATCCGAATGCGCCGGCTGTGAAGCGTGAAGCCGAAGAGGATTGGGGCTCACCGCACTGGATAAAGAAGCGCAAGCAGACGTCGGTCACACGCGGGGAGTACTGAGGCCCGGGGTCCCGCCGCCGCGTCAGTACCAGCGTGCGTGCTCACGCCATATCAGCGCGACTATGACGACTACAGGGGCATGGAGGTGATCGTGAAAGCTCGGCTGCTTCTCACCAGCGCATTAATGATGTTTGTGCAGATCCCAGCGCCGCAAGCACAAGTGACATTCGACGTTGCTAAAATAACGTGCGAGCAGTTTTCGATGGAGGAACTCCCATTTTCCTCGACGGATGTCATATTTTGGCTTAGCGGGTATTACCACCACGAACACAACAACACGGTCATCGAACCCGGCGCAATTAAAAGGGATGCTAACAACCTCAACCGATATTGCTACCTACACGGCGAAATGACTGTCATGGATGCCGTCAAGAACATGGGATTGGGCAAATGATGCGGCTCATGGCTCTCGCTTTGATGCCATCCGCTCGCCGCTTCCCGCCGCCCTGGTCCGCCGAAGTCACGCCGAACTGTTTCATCGTGCGTGACGCCAACGGGTACGCAAACGGACACGCTCGATAGCCGCGCCTTCCTTATTGAGTTACCTTATCGAGTTGTGTTTCCGTGGACCCATATGACAACGATCATCGCACCGGCTGACGTCACTCTCGTGTTAATTCTCATCGGTTTTGTGGCGACGTTTCTGACAGTCGCAACGGCCTGGATTCTTTGGTACGCCGCCGAAAAGGTTTTTCCGAATGAAATCGGACAGCTCCAATTTTTCTTGATGTTCATCGTAATGATTATTCCGTTTTTGATGCTCATTTACTTCGGGTGGGACGCCATAATCGACGATGCGGTAGCGACACAGGCCGGTTCGCCGTCGGAGTTGCCTTTGGGGGTGCCGCCGGAGATCCCAGTTTTGGCAGTTGTCTACATCGGCCTAACAGTGTGGCTGGGGCTGCGCTGGCGCAAACTGTCAAAGAGGGATACCGCGATAAGGCGCGGCGGATCGCGGTGAATATTGCCAAGCTGTCGGAGCTATTGTCAGGTCGCTCTCTCCAAAATTTTGACGCCGGGCAGCACAGGGATGCTTATCGGCGTCTGCGGATCGTAGCCCGCCTCGACGAGCTTGCGGCAGAGAATTCAGCGCGGCCAGGACTTCGCTGTCGCCGAACGTGGTGAAAAGATCGCATCGGGCAAGTTGTCGATCGACGTCACCGTCGCGCTGCTCTTGCCGTTCACAGTTTGCGTTGTCGCGTGAACCATTTGATTTCACTCCGTTGAATTTTCTCAGGTTTCAAGTTCGCTATCCACAGGCTCCCGGTTGATCTCGCCATAGCCAAGGCTCTATGGAGCCGGATCGTAGGTGCCGAAGTCGCGGACGCGGATCTGCGCCCGCAAAGCTGAGAGATGGAAAATATGCCGCGCCTGCCAAAACGTGCCGTGCCTGAGCGTGCCGTGCCGCGCCTGTCCATACCGTGCCACGCCAACAATCGAAAAATCGCCGCGTCTTCACCTCATAGTCATGAAAAAAATCGAAGATGTCGTAAGGAAGGCCCTTGCGAGCAAGGTCAAGACGACCAAGCCGAAAACAAAAAAGCAGAAATCGAATGCCTAGGGCGGACGCCAGCGCCATGGCGCGGTCGCCCATTGCGTAAGCGCGCCGCTCCAATCACACTGCTACCGCGATCGCGAGCGGTTTGGATCGATTGCCGCGCATAAAGGAATTAGCTGATGCCGAATTTTGGACTGCAGCGGGACTGGAAACAGTTTCTGTCTTACGAGACGTTTGAACGTGTCGCCTCGCGCATCGTGATGTTCTTTATTGCGATCATCATCGTTTATACGTTGATCTTAATGGCAATGACTTTATTTGATCAGATCAAATTCAGTCCTGCTTATATAGATACCGAGTCGCTGAGGGACGTCTTTGGTTCAATTCTCTCGATATTGATCCTGATCGAGTTCAATCACTCTATTGCGCTGGCGATCTCCAAAAGATCAGGCGTCCTGCAAGCGCGCCCGATAGTATTGATAACTATCCTGGTCATTGCGCGAAAAGTTATCCTTCTCGATTTCACGACCGCAACGTTCGAACAGTTGGTCGGGATCGGCGTCCTTGCACTCGCATTCGGGCTTCTGTTTTGGCTGATCAGTGCGCGAGTTGATTCACCGGAGTCCCGATCCCGCGACTAGTCCACTACCACTCGCAAAAGGTCCCTGCCCTCTCGTTGCGTCGCGGCGGCAAACTCATCGCATCCAGCCGAAGGCGTTTAATATAACGCCACTCTAATGACGGGCCTTGGCGCGGCCAATGTCAGCCTTAATCGTCGATCTTCCCGTCCGGCATATAATGCTCGTGCCAGAGCGCATTGAGAATGCCGCATCCGCAGGCAAAGCCAATGCCGAGAACCCAGGTGAAGTACCACATTGCCGAAGCCCTCAATAAAGATTGCCGGAATTCTTCTCGACAAAGCTTTCCGTGATCGCGCCACGCAGCACCCGGAATACGATCGAGGTGTAGATCAACACGACAGGAAGGAAGATCAGCGTCGCCAGCAGCATGACGAACAACGTCAGCCAACTCGACGACGCATCCCAGATGGTCAAGCTTGCCGCCGGGGCGATGTTGGAAGGCATGAGGAATGGAAACATGCTGACGCCGGCGGTGGCGATGATGCCGAAAATGCCAAGGGCGCTCGTAATAAACGCCAAGCCTGGCCGGCGCGCCAAGGTCAAAAGCACGGCAAAGATCGGACCGAGGAAACCAACGACAGGCGCCGCCACCGACCAGGAATGGGCGCGGTAATTGGCGAACCATTGACCGGGCTGACGCGCGACTGTTTTCAGCAGCGGGTTGGAGGGACCGTTTGGGGCAATCGGGCTGGTGATGGCATAGCCGTCAATACCCCAGGCGACCCACAGGCCGGCCACCGCGAATAGGAAAATAGTCGCCAGGGCGGCGAGCTGCACCGCAGTGCGCGCCCGTACTTGCACGGCGCCCTCGGTCTTGAGCGTGAGATAGACCGCGCCGTGATTGGCAATCATCGCAACGGACACCAGGCCGCATAACAGGCCGAACGGATTAAGCAGTTCGAACAGGCCACTGCCTTCATAATGGATGCGCAGGTCGTCATCGATGCGGAAGGGAACGCCCTGCAGAAGATTGCCCAACGCAACGCCGAACACGACGCTCGGCACCAGCCCGGCGGCAAACAAGGCATAGTCCCAAAATGTACGCCAGCGCGGGTCTGCAAATTTGTTGCGGAACTCAAAACCAACGGGCCGCAAGATCAGCGTCGCCAGCACCAGGAACATCGCCAGATAAAACCCCGAGAAGGAGGCGGCGTAGACCGGCGGCCAGGCGGCGAATACGGCGCCCCCGCCAAGGATGAACCAAACCTGGTTGCCCTCCCAGACCGGGGCGATGGCATTGATGGCGACGCGCCGCTCGGTGTCAGTGCGCGCGACGAACGGCAGTAGCATCGCCACGCCGAGATCGAAGCCGTCCATGATGGCGAAGCCGATCAGCAATACGCCAAGAAATAGCCACCAGATCAAGCGGAGGATTTCGTAATCGAGGGGAACGCTCATGACTGGTCCCCTATTCCGCCGGCGCCGGGCGAGGTCTGACTTGAACGACTTCAAGACCGAGCGCCTTTACCGGCCCCATGACTATGTATTTGCGCATCAGAATGACGTCGACGACCAGAAGCGACGAGTAGAACACGATGAACCCGGCCAACGAAAACAAAACTTGCCCGACGGACACGGACGATGCTGCGAGAAATGTCGGCAGAATACCGTCGATTGCCCACGGCTGACGTCCGTATTCGGCGACGATCCAGCCAAGCGAGATGGCGATCCACGGTAACGGCGACGACCATATTGTCAGGCGCAATAGCCAGCCGCGCGAGAAATTACGGTGCGATGCGTCCCAAAAGATGAGCGCGAACAGAGCGATGAAGTAAAAGCCCAGCGCCACCATGATGCGAAAACTCCAAAACATCGGACCGACATTTGGGGCGGTGCCGGCGGCGGCCTTGGCGATTGTGACGTCGTCGGCGGTACGCGGGTCGGCGACGTAGCGCTTCAGCAACAGCGCATAACCGAGATCGGCGGCGTGCTCGCGAAACTCAGCCGCCGCTTTGGGGTCATCGGGGTTGGTCTTCAGCCGTTGCAGCGCATCATAGCCAAGAACGCCGCTACGGATGCGCGCCTGCGCGTGGGCTACCAATTCGTCAATTCCGGGTATCTGTTGATTGAAGGAACGCGTGGCGATGATGCCCAGCGCCCAGGGAATTCTTACAGCATAGTCGACCTTACGGTGCGCGGAATCCGGAATTCCGAACAAGCTGAATCCCGCCGGCGCCGGTTCGGTCTCCCACATGCCCTCGATGACGGCGAGCTTCATCTTTTGGTTTTCGGAAATCGTGTACCCGCTCTCATCACCGAGCACCACGACGCACAGGGCTGACGCGAATCCAAACGCCGAGGCCACGATGATCGACCGCTTGGAGAAGGCTTGAAAGCGACCCTGCAGCAGGTAGTAGGACGAGATGGCGATCACAAACATTGAGCCGGTGACATAACCGGCGCCGACGGTATGGACGAACTTCGCCTGGGCGACCGGATTAAAGATCAGATCCCAGAAGGAATTGAGTTCCATCCGCATCGTGGCGGGATTGAAAACTGCGCCGACGGGATACTGCATCCAGCCATTGGCGATCAGGATCCACAGGGCGGAAAGATTTCGAGCCGATCGCAACCAGCCATGTCACTGCAAGGTGCCCGAGCTTGGGCAAACGATCCCAACCGAAAATGAACAGGCCGACGAAGGTCGATTCGAGGAAGAAGGCCATCAGGCCTTCGATCGCGAGCGGCGCGCCGAAAATATCGCCAACGTAATGCGAGTAATACGCCCAGTTGGTACCGAACTGGAATTCCATGGTGATACCGGTGGCAACTCCCATGGCGAAATTGATGCCGAACAGCTTGCCCCAAAAGCGCGTCGCATCGCGCCAGATTTCACGGCCAGTCATCACGTAAACGCTCTCCATGATCGCGAGGAGAAACGACAGACCGAGCGTCAGCGGCACGAACAGAAAGTGATAGAGCGCCGTGACGGCGAATTGCAGCCGATCGAGGCTGATGGGATCAAGATGCGGCATTGCAAAACCTCCCACCGCGCTTCACTGCGCCGACGGACCCACCAGGCGCGCGACCGCCGCCGCATCGGCGACCGGCTGCGCATTATCTGGAAACATGAAGACCTTAATGCCCGCGATGCCGATCAGCTTGAGGATCAGGACGAGCACTATGGCTTTAGCCAGCGGCGTTGCGGGCCGGACGCCGGCGGAAGCGAAGAGGGCGAGAGATGAAAAGATCGCGCGCAACGTATCCCCTCACCAAGAGCATCCGGCGGCATCACGCTCGCAAATGATGCAACTTTGCATGATCGTTTGCAACATCGGCGCCCTTGCAATCAAAGCCGCCAGCATCGTTTCGATGGAGAGTTGTTGGAATCAGAGGACACAGCTTTCCTCCGCGTATCGACAATCGATTACTCGGCCGGAGCCGTTTTCGCTTCGACAGGCTTGTTAGTCGGGTTTAGAGATTTCTTTTGGTCGAGATCCCGGCCGCAATCGTTCACGGATCGCCTGGAACGTTACGTAGAGCGGAGGTATGGCGAAGATCCCGATGAAGGAAGCGAGGATCATGCCGCCGAAAACTGGCGTGCCGACATCGCGGCGCGCCAACTGCGATGCACCCGTAGCCACCACCAAAGGAAGGAGACCGAGAATAAAAGCAAATGAGGTCATCATTACCGGCCGGAAACGCAGGCGCGAGCCTTCGACCGCGGCTTCGAGCAGGGGCACGCCCCGCTCCCTCTGCTCCTTGGCAAACTCGACGATCAAAATTCCGTTCTTGGCCGCCAGCCCGATCAGCACGACCATGCCGATTTGCGCATAGAGATCGAGCGTCAAGCCCGCCATGATGATTCCTGAGGAACGATCCCAGAATTCCGACGCTGACGGACAGCAGCACCGGAACGGGAATCGTCCAACTTTCATACAGCCCGACGAGGAACAGATAGGCGAACAAAATAGCGAAGCCGAGAATCATCACGGTCTTGCCTTCAGCGCGCTTTTCCTGGAACGCCGTATCGGTCCACTCTCCGGCATATCCTTGCGGCAGCGTCTTGGCAGCGACCGACTCCATTGCCTGCAAAGCTTGGCCCGAGGAAACTCCGGCCGCTGGGCTGCCCTGCACCGTCACAGCACGCAGATTGTTGTAACGAATGAGCGCGGCTGGTCCGACAACAACACGGACCTCCGCAAGACTCCGCAACGGGATCATTTTGCCGTCGGCATTGCGCACGTTAATTCGATAAATGTCGTCGATGCTCGCCCGGTCGGAGGCCTCCGCCTGCACCTGGACCTGCCAGGTCCGGCCAAACAGATTCATATTATTGACGAAGTAGCCGCCGAGCGAAGCCTGCAGCGCCTGAAAGACGGCATTCAGCGGCACCCCGATGATCTGTGCCTTGTCGCGATCGATGTCCAAGTAGATCGATGGATTGGTGGCCGAGTAAGTGCTGAATACGCGATTGAGCAGCGGATCTTGATTTGCCGCAACGGTCAGACCGCGCAGCACTTGAGCCATCGCTCTCGGATCGCCACCCCGCAGATCTTCCAACACATAGGTGAAGCCGCCTCCGGTGCCCAAACCGATAATCGGCGGCGGGGCAAGCGGTTGTACATTCGCGCCCTGGATTTGGCGAAATTTCTGGGCGAGCCGGCCAATCAACGCTCCGACGCTCTCATCGCGACTTTTGCGTTCCTCGAATGGCTTGAGCGTGACGACCATAAAGGCCGCGTTTGACTGCGAATAATTATCGATGAAATTCAATCCTACGACCGAAGTGATGTCTTCGACTTCCTTTTCGTCGCGCAAAATTGCTTCGGCTCGCCCAATGACATCGGTTGTCCGCGCTACCGAAGAGCCGCCGGGCAGTTGAGCAACGACAAACAGCGCACCTTGGTCATCCTCCGGCAGGAATCCGGTCGGCGTGATTTTTGCCAGTCCAACGGTTCCCGCCATCGCCACCGCGACCATCGCGATGCCGATGATCGAAAAACGCACGATCCGCGCCACCGCCGAACCATAGGCATCGCGCGCATAATCGATGCAGCGCATCACATAGCCCATGACGCCGCGACGCGGGCCATGATGCGGGCGCAGCATTACCGCGCAAAGCGCAGGCGACAGCGTGAGCGCGTTGATCGCCGACAGGAACATCGAAACGGCGACCGTTACCGCGAATTGTCTGAACAATTCGCCCGAGATACCGGGAATGAAGGCGACGGGTACGAACACCGACAACAGCACCAGGGTGATCGCAATAATCGGCGCCGTTATCTCGGCCATGGCCTTCTTGGTTGCCGCGCCAGGCGAAAGCTCCGGATGCTCCTCCATGACGCGCTCGACGTTCTCGACGACGACAATGGCATCGTCGACAACGATGCCGATCGCCAAAACCACCGCTAGCAGCGAGACGGTATTGCCGGAGTAACCGACTGCGAGCAGCGCAACAAACGTCCCGATCAAGCTGACTGGAACGGCCAGTGTCGGTATCAGCGTCGCTCGCAGACTACCGAGGAACAAAAACACCACGATCACCACGAGAACGAACGCTTCAACCAGCGTCTTCTGCACCTCGTGTATGGTATCGGTGACAAAGAGCGTCGGGTCATAAGTCACCTTCCACGCCAGGTCTTGCGGGAATCTCTTCTCCACGTCGGCAATTCGCTCCTTGACCGCCTTCAATGTCGTAATCGCGTTCGCGCCTGGCGATTGATAGATGGCGATGGCGGCTGCAGGACCGCCATTGAAGCGGGTATCGCGATCCAGATTCGCGGCGCCGAGTTCTACTCTGGCGACGTCACCCAGACGCAGGATCGATCCATCCGAGTTGGTGCGGATGACGATGTTTTCGAAATCTTGAATCGTATCAAGGCGACCTTTGGTCTGAATATTGAGCTGCAGCTGCTGGTCATTGGAGATCGGGCGGGCACCGATCCGACCCACCGCGGCCTGAACGTTTTGCGCTTGGATCGCATTAATAATGTCGCCAGTGGTCAAATCGAGTCCGGTGAGCCGGTCGGTCCGCACCCAAGCGCGCATGGCATAATCCTGCGGGCCCCACAGCGTCGCATCGCCGACGCCGGGCGTGCTTTTGATCTGGTCGAGAAGGTTGATCGTGACGTAATTGGAAAGAAACAATGGATCATGCGTATGTTTCGGCGAATAAACCGCGATCACACCGAGCAATGCCGATGATTTTTTCTTCACCGTGACGCCCTGCCGCTGCACCTCCGGCGGCAGGTTCGCGAGCGCGACCTGAACGCGGTTATTGACGTTGACGGTGTTGATATCCGGATCGGTACCCAACTCGAAAGATGCGGTCAGAGTGTAGCTGCCATCATCACCGCTTGTGCTTTTCATGTAGATCATCTTATCGACGCCCACGACCTGCGCCTCGATGACCTGTGCGACGGTGGCTTCAACCACGGCGGCGTTGGCACCACGATAAGCCGTGGTGACAGAGACCTGCGGTGGAACGATATCCGGATATTGCGCCAGCGGCAGCGCGTAGAGCGCGACCAAGCCGGCTATTGTCGTGACAATCGCGATAACGATCGCAAGTCGGGGGCGATCAACAAAAATGGCCGAAAGCATTTCTCAGTCTTCTTTTAAGCTCGTCCGCATTGGGCTCGCCTGCACCGGCTGCCCAGGACGAATGCTTTGAAGCCCTTCGACGATGACCTGCTCGCCTCCTTTCAGCCCTTCGTTGACGACAACGTTCGGCCCGTCCTCCCCGCCGGGTTTGATGCGTCGCACGACCGCATTGCCGTCCTCGACCACAAACACGTAGACGCCTTGCTGGTCCGCGATCAGTGCAGCCTGGGGGACTAATACCTTATCCTGCGGCTGTTCGGCCTCGACGCTGACGTTGACCAGCTGGTTGTCGATCAAGACGCCATTAGGGTTTGGAATTGTGCCACGCACCAATACCGTGTCGGTGGCGCGATTGACGGATACGTCGATGAAATTCACCGTTCCTTCCTGATTGTAAGTCGTGCCGTCGGCGAAACGGATTCGAATTTTGACTTGCTTGGGGTCGATTTCCTTACCTTTGGTCTGCACATTCAGGAATTCGCGTTGGCTCACTGGAAAGCTCACATACATCGGATCCTGGCTGACGATGAGCGTCAGTGGGCCAGTGTCGGGACCGACGACGTTTCCTGCGGTGACATTTGTTTTGCTGATTTTGCCTGTGATCGGCGTGACAATCTCGGTGTAGCCCAAATTTATATTGGCGTTATCCAGGTTGGCCTGATCCGACAAGATTTGGCCCTTTGCCTGCTGGTCTGCCGCGAGTGCTTGGTCGCGGGCCACCGCGGTGCCAGCTTGTTTGGTCAGCAGCTCCTCTGCTCTTTGCAGTTGAATTTCCGTCAGGGTCTTGGCCGCCTTGGCGCGCTCAAGCGCGCCTTGTGCCTGCTCGACTGCCGCCTGAAACGGGCCCTTTTCGATTTCATAGAGAGGAGCACCTTTTTTGACGACATCGCCCTCTTTGAAAAGCACCGCCTCCAAATAACCTTTCACGCGGGCTTGAATCGAAACTCGATCGATCGCTTCGATACGTCCGACAAAATCACGGGTTTGGGCTATCGGCTTGCGCTCAGCATAGATTGTGCCGACTGGAACCGCTTGCTGCTGTGCATTACCCGGTGTGAGAAGCGCAAACGATAGCATCACCGCGAGTGCGGCGCAGAGCGATTGCAACATCGCGCCGCAAAATTTCGCGAGTTGGCGGCGGGATTGCGCGCCGTTTGGCTCATGCCGATCGTCGACGAACATAGAAGCCGAACCCTTCTGCGCCCCAGTTCAGGTAAGGGCTAAGATGACCGCCATTGTAATTGATTTAGAGCAAAGTTGCTTTCCCTATTACGTACTCAGGGTGCCCGCGCCTTTGTGCTTGAGTGCCTCCTTCTACACTACTTCTCAACTCCTAGTGCCTGTTTGGCTGCATCCATAACATTCATCTCCGAATGCTTGCGGCAGTAGCGTTCCAACTCGCGCTCATTCTTCCGCATGGATCCAACCTCGATGACTGTATTATCACGCTTGCCGTTGTAATAGCCGCTCAGCCAGTTGGCGACGGACCTCGTGCTAGCGCCCACTTTGCCAAGCAGAAATTGATGGCAAGTAATCTTCGCAACATCCAGCGTCATTTGCGCTTTTGCCGAGGACACCGCAACAATCGAGATGAACATACCAAGCAAGATGAACCACGATTTCATGGCATCTCTCCCAAACGTTCCATCGGACCTGAAGTCCCCGCCTCGAATGCTGCTTGCCGCGATTGAAATCGGCGGAAGCGACAATGTGCCGAGTTTTGTACCTGATTATCGCCTATCGGCTTCGTGGCTTTGATGCGGTACATTTCGCAGGCGATCACTCGCCTCAATGGCCGCTGAATACGAGGTTTTGGAATGGAAGCACGAGCGCCTGGAGGCGCAAAATCAATGCATGCACAAGCGCAAGCGCATCCACGATGTGAAGAGCCACGGCTCGCAAAGCCCCCGTATCTTTTGCGACGATCGTGTCATGATTATCGGAATAGGCATTGGCGATACAACTGCTCCCGGGCGTCACGTCATCAATTCCGCCTTTGTACATTGGCTCAAGAGTTACGAGCAGAGTACCGGCACGAGTCACCTGCTGCGGATCAATGAGCTGCTCCCCGCCGCGGAACTGACCCGCGGCGATGTAATCCTGCACGCCGGTCACCACCATGGGAATCACGGTAAAAGGCTTTGAGACGCAGGTGACTTCGGCCGCCATTCCGACCTTCATGATCTGCGCTTCGATCTGATCGAATCCGGCTTGCAGCGCCCGCCCACCCGCACCTTCGGGGATCAGAACACCGGCCGGACGCATTAACGGGTTGACGATATCACCCACGCGCAAGCGTGAATTGCTCGAACTCGCCCACTGACGCCAGCACGGATGACGGTCTTATTCAGTTCGACTTGGGCTTGCTCGAGTTCGGCCTGGGCGCTCGCTTTTTGAGCGGGAATAAGGGTCGACACTCGTTCTTCGGCACCCTGCTTTGCGGCGGTTGCGGCGGCGATATCGCCCAATTGACCTTCGGCTCGGACCTCCAGCCGCTCGATCTCGCGGAACGCAACGTTGCCTGGGTTGCGCCGGTAAAGCTCTTGCTTGGTCTCCAGCTCATCCAAGGTCTGCTGGCGCGCGCTCGTCGCCTGTTTGATCTGTCCGTCAGCCTTAAGCACGTCGGTGCGAGCGACCGCCTGTTCCGCATCAACCTGCGCGATTTTGTGCCGTGCCGTCTCGAGCGCAGCCTCCTGTTTCGAACTATCAAGCCTAAAAATCGGGGCGCCAGCAGCGACCGGACCGCTAAAGCTAACGAACGTTTCGGCGACGCGGCCGTTGGTTTCAGGAACGATCGGAATGGTCCTGTAGAAAAGTGTGACGTTACTGGTAGACGGATGATTGTAGAAAACCGTTGTGATCAAGCACACGGTAAGAATAACGCATGCCGTAATTCCCCATCTGAGCTCGAACCAGACGGAGTAAAAGGTAATCTCCTTGCCGAACCGCTTTCCCTGAGCATAGCGGCGGTACAGATAATCTGGAAGAATTGTAAAAACCGAGCAGAGAAGGAGTTCAAGCATGGCTTCGACTTCTTCTTTCTTGCTGGCACGCTCTCTGATCTTATCGGCGGTGTCGAGGTGCCCTCGCCTTTGCCACCGCGGTCATGCGCCTGCAACGCTAGCCCAGCAGCTTCGCCAGCGGGTTTACTGCCCGCGACGATCTCAGGCGACTGCACTTCACCCGCTTCTTCGAGCGGCTTTACGCCAGCGATTTTCTCCACTGAGCTGGCAATGCGGCCTAAGAATGAGCCAAGATCGGGGATGTCGATCAGCGCAAGCAGCAGGCCTGCTACCCAGAAAATATGCATGTGCGTGAATAGCGCGAGCAGCCCTAACACGGCGACAATCTCGAATTGTATTTTCTGAGATTTGTGCGCCAGCCGCTCGGGCAGTGTGTGCAACCGAAGGAACAAAATACCGAACGCCAAAATGCTGAGCACCAGCACTATTGCCATTATCACCATGAGCACGTCGGTAGAACCCGGAGCCGTGATGAACGACGGCAAATGGTGAGGTGCAGCCGGATTGAGCGACTCAGCCATTTCGTAACTCCCACTCGCCCCAGCCGCTCGGTAGATCATTCATAGATGAAAACCTCGCCGACACCCTCACACTCTGGCCTAGCGATGGCTGCGTTCGATGTATCTTCTGCAGGCACGCCCTGCGCATATCCCTCAAAAGATTTGGATGAAATCAAGTTAACCCCAAAATACAATAATATTGCACAAATCTCCCTGATATTTGATTTAAATCAAACATCGGGCGCGTGTAGTTTAGTGATGTGTCGTGGGCCTCGCCTTTCCTTGAACCCGATTATCGATAATCCGTTCGCGGTTTTCGCGATCGCCCTCGTCACACAATGGGGCGCTGCATTCGCCGGTGACTTGCTGCGCACGGCAGCGTGGGCTCTCATGATATTGATTTATTGATCGCAATCTTTTCGAATTTACTGCTGGGTTGCCGGGATCGCTGCAGCGGCAGTCTGGCCTTACTGGTGCTACCGGTGATCGCGTCCATAGCATTCTTCCTTATTGCGGATATTGACAGCCCTCATCTGGGCGCCATTAGCGTCGTTCCCCACAATTTGATGTCAACGTCCCAAGCGATGAAGCAGTAAAAAATTGGGAGCACACGCGACTCTTTGCATGGTAGGCACGGGACCTCATAATTGATTTAGATCAAAGTTGCGTTCCCCAAAACGCCTCATTTAAGTGTGAATGAGTGCCAAAGTTGGGCAATAGAGCGAGGGAGCATGTCAATGTTCAGGACGAGTAAGCTGGTCAATTTCGTCGCGCTTGTCGCGGCACTGATGTTGATAATCGCGATAACCGTCACGCCGTCTCAAGCGCAAACCGGCACTGTCCGCCTGAACATCGTCAAAGCGGGCTTCATTGTGGGCGCCGGTGGCGGCAGCGGTGTATTGCACTATCATGGCAGTACGTATCGGTTGACTGTCGGCGGTATCGGCCTGGGTAGTCTTGGTGTCGCCGCCGCTGACCTAGTGGGCACCGCGTCCAATTTGCATAGGCCACAGGACATCGCAGGCACCTATGGTGCGGCGGGCGCCGGAGTCACATTCGTGGGTGGTGGGCAGGTTGCGACGCTGCAAAATGAAAAAGGCGTGGTGCTCCAGCTGCACGGCGGCCAAGTTGGTTTTCAGGTATCACTCGGCCTGGCCGGCATGACGATCGGCCTGCGATAACTCGGCTGAGTTGGCTGAATTCGCTCAGCCAGCAGGTTGATTATCACTGAGTGGCCTCCATCGTAGCAGCCACAGGGGCAAGCGGGGTTCTTATGGAAATGCGGAAATGGATAGGCCTGCGCGGATCGATGATCTGGTCCGGGCTGGCGATCCTGTGCGCGATGTTTGTGCAGGCGCCGGCCCAGACGTTTCCGCCGTTTTTCCAATTCCAACCTACGGCGCCGGATGTCGATCCGGGGATCGATCACGGCAATTCCGCCGATCTTCCGGAAGATTTCCAGAAGCGTTTGGTGTTCTATCGGTCGCAACAGCCGCCCGGCGTCATCATCGTCAATACTGTCGAGCGGCACCTCTACCTCATTCAGGATCCAACGCACGCGATCCGCTACGGCATCGGCGTCGGCCGCGAGGGATTTACCTGGCAGGGCCTTCTGCAGATCAGCCGAAAAGCGGAATGGCCGGATTGGCACCCGCCGCCGGAGATGATCGAGCGCCAGCCTTATCTGCCGCGCTTCATGGCCGGTGGCCCAGGTAATCCGCTCGGCGCGCGCGCCATGTATCTCGGCAATACCGTCTATCGCATTCACGGCACCAATGCGCCGGAGACAATAGGCCAAGCGGTCTCGTCCGGCTGCTTTCGTCTTGTCAATGACGACGTGATCGATCTGTATGGTCGCGTCAGCGTCGGCACGAAGGTCATCGTCCGACAAGACTAGTTCATATCCGCCCGGCATCGAAGCAGCGGACCGCAGCCGCCAAGTCGCCGGCGCCGCTTAATAGCGCTCGGCGACGAATTTCCTGCCCTTCAATGACGCCTGATCGTCGTATTTATCTTTGGTCGACCGCTTCGGCAGCTTGACCTTGCTCTGCGAGATTTTCTTGTATGGGATTTGCGCCAGCATGTGCGAAATGCAGTTGAGTTTTCCGCGCCGTTTATCGTCCGTGCGCACGATGTACCAGGGCGCGTGCTTGGTGTCGGTTGCCTTGAGCATCAGGTCGCGCGCGCGCGAATAATCATACCAGCGCCGGAAGGAATCCACGTCCATCGGGCTCAATTTCCATTGCCGTAAGGGGTCGTTGATGCGGGCGTCGAACCGGCGCTCCTGTTCTTCTTGACCAACCTCGAGCCAGATTTTGATCAGCGTGATCCCGGCATCGACAATGTAGCCTTCAACCGTGGGAGCAAGCTCTAAAAAACGCTCATGCTGGTGCTTGTCGGTAAAGCCCATCACGTATTCGACCCCCGCCCGGTTGTACCAGCTTCGGTCAAAGATGACGATTTCGCCCGCGGCGGGAAATTGCGTGACGTAACGCTGCATAAACATTTGGCTTTTTTCACGGTCGCTCGGCGCTGGTAGCGCGATAACGCGGAAAACGCGCGGGCTCACCCGCTCGGTAATGGCCTTGATCGTTCCGCCTTTGCCGGCCGCGTCACGCCCCTCAAAGATGACGATGATTCTCGCTCCTTCAGCCTTCACCCAATCTTGCAGCCGGCAAAGCTCGACCTGAAGCTTGTGCAGGTGCTTCTCGTATTCTTTGCGCTTCATCTTGTTCGAACCATCATTGCCAGCGGCCGTCATGCGCGCACCTATGCATTTGGAATAACTACAAAATCTACGAGTAAATAGCTTACGCAATTTGCGATAGATCAAACTTTTTTCCGGCCGAGTAGCTATGGATTCGATCCGAAAAGGAGCGTCGCCATGGCTGAATTGAAAGCTAAAACAACTGCCGATCCGCTCGCCGCTCTGCCATCGGCAAAGGAACTCATGCAACAGATCGCGTTGAAAGAAGCGGAGAAAGCGTCCGCAGCCATGCGCGAGATCTCGGCCGCTGATGCTGAAAAAAAGGCATTGATCGAGAAGTTTTCGAAGGCGTCGGGCGTCTCCGATGAGGAGCGCATGGCGCGCGCCGCGGCAATCATCAAGCGAGCAGCAAACAACGGCTTGACCGAAGTTGAGATCGGTCGTTTTCCCAACGAGCTAACGACAGATCGCGCGCGAGCGATAAATCAGCGCGAGCCGGGATGGGAAAAAACGCTCACAGGGCTGCCCAAAGAGCTCTACGATTTTTGGGAAAAGCATCTCAAATCGCAGGGATATAAGATCGGATTCCAAATTGTCGATTTCCCGGGAGGTCGGCCGGGCGATATCGGGATGACGCTGCGGTGGAACTGAAATTACGCCGATCCAGCGACAACAGCAGAAGGGTTTCAAGTCAGGCCTAGTTTGACATAGATGCTGCCAGCTTCACGCGTTGCAGTGTATTTCAGCCCGCTTTTCTCGAACACCTTCAGCATTGGCCTGTTGTCCGGCAATACATAGGCAACCAGTTCGCGAAGGCCGGCTTGCCTCGCAATCATGGCCAAATGGCGCAACAGCGCCGCTCCGAGCCCCCGTCCCTGATATTTGTCGACCACGGTGAAGGCGACTTCCGCCTGACCGGGCTCGCCAACCACGTAACGTCCGCCGCCGACGATGCTTTGCTGCCCATTCTCTTCTGCCAAGGCGACCAAGGCGACATGGCTCACGAAATCGATGTTCAGATAGAATGACTCTTCGGTTTCGCTGAAATGTCGGCGTACGGCAAAAAAGCGCCGGTAGAGCGATTTACTGCTGGTGCGGCTCACCGCCGCGATCAAATCGTCGCGGTCCTGCGGTCTGACAGCGCGGATTTCTATCTGCTCGCCGTTTCGCAGTTTATCGATAGCCGAATATTTGGATGGCTCGACCAAGACCGAACATCGCTAATGCATTCGAAGCCGCTGGGAGATTTTCCTCAATGACCAGACCAGCACGTCAGTCTGAACGAAATCCGGCCTAGCCGCGGCAAATCAAGTTTTCAAATCTGGAACCGTCTCCCGCCCCGAACTTTGATCTGGATCAAACATCGCGACCCCCCGCTCGCTATCGTGACCGGCGTATACGCGGCACGCATGACCCGAAAGGCCCTGGTCTTGCGTGCCGCGTCGTGTCGTTGTTTGCCGGCTCTGGTTTGCGGTCGGATGAGCAGGAGGGGGAAATGATTACATGGGCAAAAAGGCTGCCTCTCCTATTGGTTCTTCTTGTCCTTCCAATGTCCGCGCAAGCACAAGCTCCGGCGTCCACCCAAAGTGATCAACTGCTCAAGCCGGAGGAACTTGATGCGCTGGTCGCACCGATCGCGCTCTATCCGGATACGCTCCTTTCGCAGATTTTGATGGCTTCCACCTATCCGCTCGAGGTCGTCCAAGCCGAACGGTGGGTCGAAGCCAACAAGAAGCTCAAAGGCGACGAGCTGAAATCCGCCGTCGATAAACAAGGCTGGGACGACAGCGTAAAATCTCTGGTAGCGACGCCAAGCGTCCTGGAGATGATGAACAGCAAGCTCGATTGGACGCAGAAGCTCGGCGACGCGGTGCTTGCTCAGCAGCCTGACGTCATGGATGCAATCCAGCGTTTGCGCACAAAGGCTCAGGCCAACAAGAAGCTGGAATCCAATCAACAACAGAATGTTACGGTGAAGCAGCAAGACAACAAACAAGTCATCGTCATTGAACAGAAGGACCCCAATACGGTATATGTGCCTTACTACAATCCTTCCGTGGTCTACGGCGGCTGGCCCTATCCGACCTACCCGCCGTATTACTTTCCGCCGCCCAGTTATATCGCCGGAGGCCTGCTTGCCACCGGCTTGGCGTTCGGCGCCGGCTATGCGCTCGGCAGCTGGGCTTCGGGCGGAAACTATTGGAATTCTTCAGTCAACTGGAACAACAACAATATCAATATCAACAATCCCGGAAACCGACCTGGCGGCGGCAATAACTGGCAGCACCGGCCCGAGCATCGCCAAGGCGTGCGATACGGCAATGCCGACGTGCGGCAGAAGTTCGGCAACAATGATCTTCGTGCGGGCGCCGGCAATCGGATGGACTTCCGCGGTCGCGGTGGCGAGCAAGTTCTTAAGCCCGGCGGCGGCAACAGAACGGGTGTTGGCGGCGGTAATGTCGGTGGCGGCAATCGTCCTTCCGGTCCTGGCGCCGGCAATCGCCCTGGCGGCGGCGCGGGCGCCGGTGCGCGGCCCGGCGGTGGAGCTGGCGCCGGTGCGCGTCCCGGCGGCGGAGCTGGTGCCGGCGCGCGGCCGGGCGGCGGTGGCCGCGAGGGCGCGCTCGGGAATATCAGCTCTGGCCGCGTGGCGAGCCGCGAATCGACGCGCGGACGGGCAAGCCTGGGTGGCAGCGGCGGCGGTGGACCGCGCGCCGGTGGCGGTCGCGGCGGCGGTGGCGGCGGATTGCGCGCCGGAGGTGGCGGCGGCCGCGGCGGTGGCGGCGGTGGCGGCGGTCGCGGCGGCGGCGGACGCCGGTCCGACATCCGGCTGAAGCACGACATCGCGCTTCTTGGCCGGCTTGATAACGGGCTCGGGATCTATCGCTTCAGCTACAACGGCAGCAACAAGGTTTATGTCGGCGTGCTGGCGCAGGAAGTGATGGGAATCAGACCCGATGCGGCTGTGGTCGGCCGTGACGGTTATTTGCGGGTCTACTATGAGAAGCTCGGCGTGAAATTCGAGACTTACCACGAGTGGCTCAGGTCGGGTGGACAGAGCGAGCCCGTATCCAGCTTGAAGGCGAGCGAGTGAGCGCCATCATGACAACAACCTTCCCTGTTACCTGCACTCGAAGCATGCGCCGCCTTGGTGCACTCATCCTTCTTTGCAGCGGCTTGGCATTCACGACATTGACGCCGGCACTCGCGCAGGAGTTTTTCAAGACACCGGATGCGGCTGCCGATGCACTGGCGAATGCAGCGAGAAACAACGATCGCGCCGCCATTCTCAACGTCCTTGGGCGCGAGGGGGCCGACATCGCCTCATCCGGCGATCCGGTCGCCGACTCGGCAATCCGAACAAAATTCGTCCAGACCTATGATGCAAAGCATCAGATGAAAATGGATGGCGACGCCAAAGCGACTTTGATCATCGGTTCGGACGATTTTCCGCTCCCGATCCCACTCATTCGCAAAGGCGATGGCTGGCAATTCGATACTGCCACCGGACGGCAGGAGATTTTGGCGCGGCGGATCGGCCGCAACGAACTTGACGCAATACAGTCGTCTCTCGCTTACGTCGATGCGCAAAACGAATACGCCGACAAGGACCGCACCGGCGCCGGCCCCGGCGTTTATGCGCAGCGGATCATCAGCGAAACCGGCAAGAAGAACGGCCTCTATTGGCCGAGCTCGGCCAGCGGCGACGAGAGCCCGCTTGGCGAGCTCGTGGCGGATGCGACCAAACAGGGCTACCGCGCCGGCGAAGGCCGCACCCCCTATCACGGTTATTACTTCAAGATCCTCACCAAACAGGGTTCGGACGCGCATGGCGGCGCGTTGGATTACGTCGTGAGCGGCAAAATGATCGGCGGCTTTGCGCTTGTGGCCTATCCTGCCGAATATCGCAATTCCGGCGTGATGACGTTTATCGTCAATCACGAAGGCGTGGTGTTTCAGAAAGATCTCGGTCCCCACACCGCCGAATTGGCGGAACGCATGACGGCATTCGATCCGGATTCGTCGTGGACCAAGGTTACCGATACCGAGCCGGTACGCTGAGCCCGGCTGTCAAGCAGAGTTGCCGACCACGGTTTCGAGCTT
Source organism: uncultured Alphaproteobacteria bacterium (assembly GCA_963816295.1). Classification (GTDB taxonomy): domain Bacteria; phylum Pseudomonadota; class Alphaproteobacteria; order Rhizobiales; family Xanthobacteraceae; genus BOG-931. Next base: position 315,842 of record CAWFJS010000015.1, read on the forward strand.
CGTCAACCGGTCGCTGACGGTATCGCCGAGACCGTCGGCGCGCAATAAATCGCGTACGCGCCCGCGTGCGCCGACGATGCGCAGAGCGATAGCCGAGGCTGTCAGCTCGGCGTGAAGCAGGCGCAACATGCGCGATCCGGCAAGGTCAATGTAAGGCGATGCGGAAAGATCGCAGACCACCATGCGGATGTCTGCTTGTCCGGAATTTTTCAGACGTTCCTGGATCGCACCCAACACGAATTCGGCATTGACATAGAGCAACGACGCTTCCGGACGGAAAATAATGACATGCGGCAGCTGTTCGTTTTCCGGATGACGGGCCAGATCGGAATAACTCGTGGTTCCCGGTATGCGGCCGAGGAAAGCTACATGCGGCTGTGAGGCTCGCGCGAGCAGAATCAATACTGAAGCTGCGGCAGCCAGTAATATGCCTTGCAAAATTCCCAATAGAAGTACCGCGGCAAGCGCGATCGTCGCCGCGTAGAAATCAGGTTTGCTGATCCGCCACATCCGCGACAGTGTGCGGATATCGACCAGACCGAGCACAGCCGTGAACACGATGGCGGCGAGAACAGCTTTGGGAAGATTTTGCAAAAATCCGGTAAGGAAAAGCAGCGACATCGCAAGCGTGAACGACGCAAAAACAAGCGCAAGCGGTGTGCGGGCTCCAGCCTTCTCGTTCACCGCGGATTGCGACAAGCCACCGGCAACCGGATAGCCGTGCCCAAGCGCCGCAGCCAGATTGGCGGCACCGAGCCCGAGAAACTCCTGTCGTGGGTCGAGCTCGTAGCCGTGCTTGGTTGCGAAACTGCGCGCGGCCGAGACCCCTTCGATATAAGCGAGCAACAGACATCCCGCTGCGAGCGGAAATATTCCGTCGACATCGCGCAGCCGTAATGCCGGCAAGGCCAGCGACGGCAGGCCTTGTGGAATTTTGCCAGTAATAGGAACACCGAGCGCCGGCAATCCGAGAACGGAGGCCACCACGATGGCGAGTACAACAACGGCAAGCGCAATCGGTCGACCCGGCAAAGCCCGTTCGCCGACAAACAGCAATGCGATTGCAACAAGTCCGATCGCAAGCACCAGATATTGGATATCGCCAAGCTCGCCGAACAACAGAACTGCACGTTCGAAAAAATTGTGGCCGCCGCCAGAAACGCCGAGCAGGCTCGGCAACTGGGTCATGATGATCGTCAGTCCCGCCCCGGCCTTAAATCCCACCAGAATGCTGTCGCTGATCAGGCGCACCAGAATGCTCAAGCGCAACAGCCATGAGATCAGGCAAAGCAGCGCGACAGTGAATCCGGCGAGACTGGCAATTGCGGCGTAGTGAGCGGCATCGCCGCCAGCCATTTCTCCGACCGTGCCCGCGATCATCAGCGAGATGGCCGAGGTCGGGCCAATGGCGAGCTGGCGCGAGGATCCCAACAGCGCGTAGCCCAGGCCGCCGAGCAGATAGCCATAGATGCCGACCTGTGGCGGCAGCCCGGCCAGCGTGGCATAGGCGAGCGCGACCGGAATCGCGTAGGCAGCTAGCGTGACGCCAGCGACAAAGTCGCTCGTCAGCCAGGCGGCCTGATAGTGCGACAGCCAATCGAATGGCGGCAAATACCGACGCCATGCCGAACCGCTTCCAACTTTTGTGGATTGTTCCATCTCACGCGACCCGAGGTGTTTCGTTGGCAACTACCGCGTGAGACCAAGCGCGTTTTGCCTGCGCAAACAATACACAAAACCGACACAAAGAAGCGCCGGCGTTCTTTGACCTATATCAAATCCCGATTTGATTTTTGGACGTAACTCTTGCCTGCCATAAGCGGCCGTGAAGCCTCTAGCTGCGGAACCGCTTTAAATCTCATTTCCAAGCTTCAAAAGAGGGGACTTGGCCTCGTGCGCTCCGAACCACAAGCGTCTTCTTCGCCAGATGTGAATAAACCTGAGACCTTGCCGTTCAATATGTACGGCCCCGCCATCGAGTATCTCATCGATGCCGCGCAGCGCAGCGTCTTGTTTTGGGAGGTGATGCGCCAGCGCGGTAACCAATATCGCGAGCATCTCGCCGAAACGGCACCCCATGTGCTCGACTATGAGGTTGAGCTTCTTATCGACGGTCGCAAGCTTGATCGGCCGGTGAATTACGCGCTCGCACGCGTTGTTCCACCAAACGGGACCGAAATCGATCCCAAACGGCGGCCGTTCGTTGTGATCGATCCCCGCGCCGGCCACGGTCCGGGGATAGGCGGATTTAAAGCCGATAGCGAGATCGGCGTAGCCTTCACGGCGGGCCATCCCTGTTATTTCGTCGGTTTTCTTCCCGATCCGATGCCTGGCCAGACGATCGAAGACATCGGCCGCGCCGAAGCAAAATTTCTAGAAAAAGTGATTGCCCTGCACCCGCAGGCAGACGGCAAACCTTGCGTGATCGGTAACTGCCAGGCCGGATGGGCAGTGATGATGCTCGCCGCCCTGCGTCCGGAATTGTTCGGCCCGATGATCATCGCCGGCTCGCCGCTTTCCTATTGGCAAGGCGTGCACGGTAAAAATCCGATGCGCTACACTGGCGGGCTCCTTGGCGGCAGCTGGTTGACGGCGTTCGCGAGCGATCTAGGCCACGGCAAATTCGACGGCGCCTGGCTCGTACAGAATTTCGAAAATCAAAATCCGGCGAATACGTTGTGGACCAAACAATACAATCTGTATTCAAAAATCGATACTGAAGCGCCGCGCTATCTCGGTTTCGAGCGCTGGTGGGGTGGCCATGTCAATCTCAACGCGGAGGAGATCCAATTCATCGTCGATGAATTGTTCGTTGGAAATAACTTGGCGGCCGGGAATATTCGCATCTCAGATGGCACTGCGATCGACCTGCGTAACATCCGTTCACCGATAGTCGTATTTTGTTCTCAGGGCGACAACATAACCCCGCCGCAACAAGCGCTAGGATGGATCCTGGATCTCTATGAGGATGTCGACAAGATCCGCGCCTATGGGCAGACCATCGTCTACACCGTCCACGAAACAGTTGGTCATCTGGGTATCTTTGTCTCGGGCGGCGTGGCCCGTAAGGAGCACGGTGAGTTCTCAAGCAATATCGATCTGATCGATACCCTGCCCCCGGGCCTCTATGAGGCAAAGTTCGAGCGCAAGGCGGGAGAAACGGTCAATCCAGATCTCGCTAGCGGCAATTGGATAATGCGATGCGAGATGCGGACGCTCGATGACATTCGCGCACTCGGCGGCAACGACATAGCAGACGAGCGTTGCTTCGCCACAGCCGATCGTGTTTCGCAAACGAACCTAGCGCTTTACCGTGCCTTCGTGCAGCCGGTTGTTCGTGCTTTCGTCAACCCGAATCTGGCCGACGCCATCCAGCGATTGCACCCGCTGCGTCTCCAATACGAAATGTTTTCAAATGCTAATCCGATGATGGCTCTGGTCTCCGGATGGGCCGAACAGGTACGGAACCGGCGAAGACCAGCATCTGCGGATAATCCGTTCGTCGCGATGCAGGAAAATGTATCTAACCAGATCGTGGCAGGACTCGACGCCTGGCGGGCCGCGGCCGAGGATTTGTCCGAGCGCCTCTTCATGGCGATCTACAGCTCGAAGCCGTTCCAAGCCGCAATGGGAATAGATACGGCGAATGGCCAGCCATTGCGACGCGCGCCAAAGAGCACGCTGCATCGCGAACTGATCAATAAGCGTATCGCTGAATTGAAGGCGCGCATCTCGACTGGCGGCTTACGCGAAGCGACGATCCGGGGTTTGATATTCGCGGGTATGGGTCGCGCCGCCGTTGATGAGCGTGGCTTCGAAGCGTTGCGACGCATCCGCGAGAAGTACACCGATATTACGCTGACAGAATTCAAAGCGATCGTGCGCGAGCAATTCTATATGCTGTTGCTCGACACCGAGGGCGCCCTCTCGGCTATTCCATCGATGCTGCCTCCGGAGCCTGAAATCCGGCAAAAGGCGTTCGACTTGATCAGGGATGTGCTGAGCGCGCGCGGCGAACTCTCGGCTGACGATCGAGAGCGGTTGCAGCGCATTACCCGATTGTTTGGAAAAGAGGATCGGCTAACCGTCGTGAGAAATCCGTCCCCCTCCGCGAGAGGAACGACGTCCAAGGCGTCGTAGCGCCAGTTGAAGCAAATGGAGCCTGCATGCCACGAGAACGAGAGAGCGAAATTGGCACGCTTAAGGCCGTAGCTCCCGCCGCCCATCCTCCGGAGTCGAAGTACGAGCGCCTGATCGCCAGGGCGAAGCAGGTGGCGGCGGCGCAAACGATCGTCGTGCACCCCTGCGATGAAAGTTCGCTCCGTGGCCCGGTCCAGGCGGCGGAACTCGGCATCATCAAGCCGATCCTCGTCGGCCCTGCCGCCAAGATCAAAGAGGTCGCCGGCGAGTATGGCATCAAGATCAACGATTTTCAGGTCGTCGATGCGCCGCACAGCGAAGCGGCGGCCGAACGCGCGGTCGAGCTGGTGCACGAGGGTAAAGGCGAGCTCTTGATGAAAGGGAGCCTGCATACCGATGAGCTGATGCGGGCCGTGACAAGTTCGAAGACGGGTTTGCGCACGGCGCGACGGATCAGTCACGTCTTCATCATGGACGTGCCTACCTACCCAGAGACTTTGTTCATTACCGATGCCGCAATCAATATCTTTCCCGACCTCGACGCCAAGCGCGACATTATTCAGAACGTCGTCGATCTGTTCACTCAGGTCGGCCTCGGTACACCGCGAGTAGCCATCCTTTCCGCTGTTGAGACCGTCACATCTAAAATCCCCTCGACGATCGATGCGGCGGCGCTTTGCAAGATGGCCGACCGCGGACAGATTACCGACGCGATTATCGACGGCCCGTTGGCGTTCGATAACGCCATCAGTCCCGAAGCGGCCAAGATTAAGGGCATCCAATCACCAGTCGCCGGTAAAGCGCAAATCCTGGTGGTGCCGGACCTCGAAGCCGGCAACATGCTGGCGAAAAACCTGATCTTCCTGTCGAAGGCGGATTCCGCCGGTCTGGTGCTCGGCGCCAGGGTGCCGGTTGTTCTGACCTCACGGGCGGATTCGGTGCGCAGCCGCATGGCGTCATGCGCCGCAGCCGTTCTTTACGCGGCAGCGCGACGAAACAGAGCGTCCCTACCCGCTGCGTGATCTCCCATGGATGCGATCCTTGTCGTCAACGCGGGCTCGTCGAGTGTCAAATTCCAAATATTTGACCAGAAAGTCTCCGGTGACCCGCAACGCCTCATCAAAGGCCAATTTGACGGAATTGGCACGCGGCCACGGCTTCGTGCTGAGGCGCGCGACGGCAAGCCTCTAATCGACACGACGTACACTGCGCAGGAAATTGCGGACGTCGCTACGGCGATAGGAGCCGCGGGCAATTGGCTGCGCGAGACGCAAAAAATTGAGCTTGCGGCGGTCGGACACCGCGTCGTTCATGGCGGTCCTGACTATGATCGAGCAGTCGTGATCAACAAAGATGTGCTCAAACGGCTCGAACAATTCAGCTCGCTCGCCCCGCTGCACCAGCCGAACAACCTCGCCCCGATCCGCACGCTCATGGCAAGGCGGCCTGAACTACTCCAGGTGGCTTGCTTTGATACTGCGTTTCATCGCTCGCATAGTCCACTCGCCGACCATTACGCGATCCCCGAGCGGTTCTATCAAGAGGGCGTGCGGCGCTACGGTTTTCACGGCCTGTCTTATGAATACATTGCCGGCCGATTGCCGGAACTTAATCCTGCGATTGCCAAAGGACGCGTCATTGTCGCCCATCTTGGCAGCGGCGCCTCGATGTGCGCGCTCGCAAACGGACGAAGCGTTGAAAGCACGATGGGATTCACTGCGCTGGACGGGTTGCCCATGGGCACGCGGCCGGGCCAGATCGATCCGGGAGTGCTCCTTTATTTGATCGCGCAGAAAGGAATGTCGGCCAAAGAGGTTGAAGACCTGCTCTACCGTCAAAGCGGCTTGAAGGGACTGTCTGGCATCAGCAACGATATGCGCGAGCTGGAAGCCAGCGCCTCACCTGCGGCGGCGCTTGCGATTGACTATTTTGTCTATCGCATCGCGCTGAACGCAGGAATGCTGGCGGCGGCGCTTAACGGTCTCGACGCTTTCATCTTCACCGCCGGCATTGGCGAGAACTCGGCGAGCATTCGCGCGCGGGTGGCCGAGAAGCTGGCCTGGCTTGGTGTGAACTTTGATGCTGCCGCCAACAAGGCTGGCGGGCCGCTGATTTCTACGCTGCAGAGCAAGGTTGCCGTCTACGTGATTAGCACGGACGAAGAGCTCATGATCGCCCGGCACACCATTTCGCTTCTGTCGCGTGCCACCAGCGTAGCTTCGTTGGAAAAGACTTAGCTGCCGTATTTAGACCGAGAGCATCGGCTTGGGACCGGCGTGAGCACACGGCGCTCACGCGCGTACATCAAGCCTTATTTCGACATTTACTCCTTTCGTTCCGAGATTGAACCGCAAAGGGAATTAGAAAATGTCGAAACATAAAAAGCACCACCACATGCTTACCGGCGTGTAGAGCGGATTTGCCACCTAGCTTGTTGATCGGTGGGCTAAAAAACAATAATAATGACCGAGCAGAACATGTTTACGCAAGCGAACCTAAAAACTCCTAGGGCCGCCGCGATTGCTGGGATACTGTTTTCAGTCCTTCTGATCCTGGTTCTTTGGCTATTGAGAATTGCGGTACCCGACGATCCTCAAGAACCCGGATCATGGCTCAAGTCCGAACCCAGCACGGTTGCTCTCGCGGTCAACCTTGTCCCATTCTCAGGAATTGCATTCTTGTGGTTCATTGGCGTCTTGCGCGACCGTCTTGGTGAGCGCGAGGATAAATTTTTTGCCACCGTGTTCTTCGGTAGTGGTCTATTATTTTTAGCAATGCTATTTGCCGCAGCTTCTGTAGCGGGTGCGCTTATCATTTCATTTGAAGCTGCACCGACACAACTGATCAATTCCGCCACATTCCATTTTGCCCGGGCCGTCGCCTACAACATCATGAACGTCTACGCGACTAAAGCGTCCTGTGTCTTCATGTTCACGACGTCAACCATTGCGATTTACACCGGATTTGCACCACGTTGGCTAGCGATCCTGGGCTATACTTTGTCCTTGTTACTTCTGTTCGGGAGTCATTACCTGAGCTGGAGCTTTGTCGTTTTCCCGGCATGGGTGCTTGTACTGAGCATCTACATTTTTTGTGATGATTCTAGCGCGAGGTTAGCCCGTGCGGGGACTATCGGTGTAAACAGACGTAATGCGACTGACGCCACTGACGACGAAGTGAGCAAGTGAGGTGTTGGATGTCGCCTGCTGGCCCTTAATGGACATCCCAGAGCACTCAACTGATGTCCGCTTTCGGAGCTAAAGCAAACATAGGTCAGCACGATGTGCGGGAACAGCAGCCTCTTCGCTTCATACGCTCGCTGAGCGGGATCATCAGTTGGTGTTATTGCACGCCTTCACTGGCGCGGGAAAACCGCATCAAGCGCAGTCTCGATCTTCTCGCAACTGCGAAGTTTGATTTGGATCAAATACCACTTCGCAAGCTGCTCCTAAGCTTTTAAGCACGAAAGAAAGAACCAAACCACCGGAGGCGCGCCATGGAGGGTACAGCGGCCATATCCAAAGGCCAAAAGGACGAGCGCTGCTGGCGCGGCTTTCAGCCTGGTGCTTGGACAAGCTCTATTGACGTGCGCGATTTCATTGTCCGGAATGCCACGCCGTATTCCGGCGATGAAAAATTTCTCGCCGGACCTTCGAAGCGCACTAAGGCGGTCTGGGAAAAGCTTCAGCCCTATTTCCAAGACGAGCGGAGAAAAGGCGTTCTTGCCGTCGACGCGCACACACCATCGACGATGCTGGCGCACAAGGCCGGTTACATCGACAAACAGAACGAGGTGATCGTCGGACTACAGACCGATCAGCCGTTCAAACGAGCCATTTTTCCCTTCGGCGGCCTGCGCATGGTCGAGGCCGGTCTCAAGGCCGCCGGCTTTCAAGCCGATGCGAATGTTCATCAGACCTTCACCAAATATCGCAAGACGCACAACGATGGCGTCTTCGACGCCTACACGCCGGAAATCATGCGGTGTCGCAAATCCGGGATCATTACCGGCTTGCCGGATGCCTATGGCCGCGGCCGGATCATTGGCGACTACCGGCGCGTGGCGCTTTATGGCGTCGACCGATTGCTCGAAGTCAAAAAGGAAGAACGCCGGCAAATCGACGATATGTGGCCGACCGACGAAGTGATCCGCCAACGCGAGGAGCTGGCGGAGCAGATACGCGCGCTCGAAGACCTCGCCGCCATGGCCAAACTCTACGATTGCGATATCGGGCGCCCAGCCTCCGACGCGCAGGAAGCGGTGCAATGGACCTATCTCGCGTATTTGGGCGCGGTGAAGGAAGCAAACGGCGCGGCGATGTCGATTGGCCGGATATCCTCATTCCTTGACATTTATATCGAGCGCGATCTGCGCGAAAAGAATCTGGACGAAGCCGGCGCACAGGAATTGTGGGATCAACTTGTACAGAAGCTGCGTATCGTTCGGTTTTTGCGCACGCCGGAATACGACGCGCTGTTCAGCGGCGATCCGTATTGGGCGACCGAATGCGTCGCTGGAATGAGTTTGGACGGACAGTCGCTTGTGACCAAGAGCAGCTATCGCATGATGCACACTCTGACCAATCTGGGGCCGGCGCCGGAGCCCAATATCACGGTGCTGTGGTCAAAGTTCTTGCCGGAGAATTTTAAAAAGTACTGCGTCAAAGTCAGCCGCGATACATCTTCGTTGCAATATGAGAATGATGACCTGATGCGTCCCTTCTGGGGCGACGATTACGGCATTGCGTGCTGCGTTTCGGCAATGCGGCTTGGCAAGCAGATGCAGTTCTTCGGCGCGCGCGTCAATCTCGCCAAGGCGCTGCTCTATGCGATTAACGGCGGACGTGACGAGATTTCGGGTGAGCAGGTCGCTCCGGCGAGCCCGCCGGTGACAGGCGAAGAGCTCGACTACGACGATGTGTACGCGAAATTCGACCGCATGATGGAATGGCTCGCGCGCACTTATGTGCATGCGATGAATTGCATCCATTACATGCACGACAAATATTTTTACGAACGCCTGGAGATGGCGCTCCACGATCGCGACATCCTGCGGACCATGGCGTTCGGCATCGCCGGCCTGTCAGTCGTTGCCGATAGTCTTGCCGCAATTAAATACGGAAAAATACACGTCATTCGCAACAATACGGGTCTGGTGGTCGATTATAAAAACGAAAGCAAAAATCCCGTGCCGCAATTCGGCAACAATGACGACCGCGTCGACAGTATTGCTTCCCATATTGTCACCGAGTTCATGCAGAAGATCCGCAAACATCCAACCTATCGAAACGCCACGCACACGCAAAGTGTCCTGACCATCACGTCCAACGTCGTGTACGGCAAAGCTACCGGAAATACGCCGGACGGCCGGCGCAAGGGAGAGCCGTTCGCGCCGGGAGCCAATCCGATGCACGGCCGCGATAGTCATGGGTGGCTGGCGTCATGTCTGTCGGTTGCGAAGCTTCCTTACAAGGATTCGTTGGACGGCATCAGCTATACCGTTTCGGTGGCGCCGCAAAAGGCGCACCTGTCAGATAAAGAATTGGTCGATGCCGCGGTGAAGGCGTTCGACGTGTATTTCGATCAGGGCGGGTTCCATATGAACCTGAACGTGATCGACAAGGAGACGCTCGAGGACGCGATGCGGCATCCGGACAAATACCCGCAATTGACGATCCGGGTGTCAGGCTACGCCGTCAATTTCGTTCGCCTCACGCGCGAACAGCAACAGGACGTCATCAGTCGCACGTTCCACGGGCAGATTTAATGTAGCGAGGTGCAACGATGCCCCAGCTCGGTCACCTACTTGAGCCCGGCAGCCGTCACGACCTGCACATCGGCCTCTCGCCTGATGCTCCCGACGAAAGTGCGCTTCAGGAAGACTCCCAGGGTGCACTCGGCTACGTCCACTCTTACGAGACCGCATCACGCTATGACGGACCGGGACTACGGGTGGTCTTGTTCGTGTCGGGATGCCTGCTTCGCTGCTCGTACTGCCACAATCCGGATACCTGGCATCTCAAGGACGGTACATACCTCGCAGCGCAGGAGGTGCTCGATCGGCTCGCCAAATTCGCCACCGCTTTGCGGGCACTGGACGGCGGTCTGACAATCTCGGGCGGCGAGCCGATGGTGCAGCTTGCTTTCACCCGGCGGATTCTGGCGGGCGCCAAGCAACTCGGCCTGCATACCGCCATCGAGACCTCGGGCTTTCTCGGCGATCGCGCCGATGAGCGATATTTGTCGGTCCTCGACCTCGTTTTGCTCGATATTAAGAGCTCAAATCCAGAAACATATCGGGCGGTCACCGGACGCGATTTGGCTCCGACGCTGCGCTTTGCCGAGCGCTTGGCGTCAATTGGAAAGCCAGTATGGGTACGCTTCACGCTCGTGCCCGGACTAACGGACGATCCCGCCAACGTCGATGGCATCGCGCGCTTTGTCGCGCCCATGAAGAATGTCGAATGGGTCGAGGTGCAGCCGTTTCACCAACTGGGTGCATTCAAATGGGATGCCATGGAACTCGAATACAAGCTCGCGCGTACCGCGCCGCCGACGCCCGATCTGGTGGAACGCGTTCTTGAGCAATTCCGCGCGGCTGGTTGCCGCGCGCGCTGAACCCGGCGTCTGGGGAGAACTCGCATCTGCGGTTGGAGGCACTTTCATGATCGATCTGGCGCGGGAAATCATCGGCACTCAGCCAATCCTCACGGCATTTCTCGCGATAGGTCTCGGATATCTTGTCGGGCAGATCAGCATCGGCAGCTTTTCGCTTGGCGTCGGCGCCGTCCTGTTTGTCGGACTGGCGCTCGGCGCTTTTGCCCCCAAAGCGCAGATTACCGGTCCGATCGGCTTGATCGGCCTGATCATGTTCCTCTACGGCGTCGGTATTTTGTACGGCCGGCAATTTTTTGAAGGCATGACTGGCGCGGCCGGCCGCAAATATAACTTTCTCGCTTTCGTGGCGGTCGTCGTCGGGCTCCTGGTCGCGCTCGGGCTTGGCAAAGTCTTCGGCGTCAGAATAGGCCATACACTTGGCATCTTTGCCGGTTCGATGACCAGTACCGCAACGCTTCAAGCCGCGCTCGACGTGATGGGCAACAAGGAGCCGTCGATCGGCTATTCGGTGGCCTATCCGTTCGGTGTTATCGGGCCGATCTTGTGTATCTATTTCATGACCCGGCTCGTGCAGCCGAAATTTCCGGCGAAAGAGCCGCAAATGCACATGGGCGAAATTACGCTCGGCCCCAATTTGACGAACGTGACCTATGACGAGCTCCGCAGGGACCTGCCAGGTGGGATTCAGGTCACGATGGTGAGAAAGAAAGGGGAGAATGTCATTCCATCCGCCGGCCTTTTGCTTGAGGCCGGAGATGGCCTCTTGGTCATAGCCGAGCGGCAGGACGCGATCAGCGAGGCCGCGGCGCGGCTTGGCAAGCTCGAGCCTGGCCGTATCGTCAAGGACCGTTCGGCTCTCGATTACATTCGCGTCTTCGTCGGCAAGGCGAGCGTCGTCGGCGTGCCGCTGGCGCAGCTTCCGCTGCCGTCCGGATTCCCAGTTCAACTCCTGCACGTACGCCGTTACGACACCGACATAGTTCCGGCGTCCGATCTGACGTTGGAATTCGGCGACCGCGTGGGCGTACTCATGCCTCCCGACCGCAAGGATGCCATACGGCAATTCTTCGGGGACAGCGTCAAAGCCGCGGCCGAATTCAGTTATGTGTCGCTCGGAATCGGCATGGTGCTCGGGGTCCTCATTGGGCTTATTCCGATTCCGATTCCGGGCGTCGGAACAGTCACTTTGGGGATCGGTGGCGGCCCGCTCATCGTCGCGCTGATCGCAGGAAAGCTGCGCCGGACCGGCCCGTTACTCTGGGTCATGCCGTTGCCGGCGAATATCGTGCTCCGCAATTTCGGTCTCGCGCTATTTCTTGCAACCGTCGGAGTCAATGCCGGCCAGCCATTCGTCAAGACGGTATCCGAAACGGGGTTGCTGCTTTTACTGATCGGCGTTGTAGTTCTTCTGGCTACGGTCGTCATCGTGTTGCTGGTCGGCTACTACCTGTTGAAGATCCCTTACGACGACCTCCTCGGCATCGCATCCGGTGCGACCGGCAATCCCGCCATTTTGGTGTATTCGACGCGCATGGCGCCGACCGAGCGACCCGACATCGGCTATGCCATGATCTTTCCATCGATGACGATCGTCAAAGTGATCGCGGTTCAGATCGTCGGCCTCCTATTCGCCGCTGGCGCGACTTGATCTGGGCAAGTTGCGCGCTCCTGATCAGTCGTTCAACCCCGGAAAGACATCCTTCGTGATATCGAGACCAATTATCGGTATCGCTTGCATGCTTGGCTCCTCCGGAGCATCAACAGCTGCAGCTCAAGGTGCTTCGCGCACCAGCAACACCTCCTGCATCTGCTCTTCCCGTTCGCGTGGATTGAGATAAGTGAACGGCAAGCCAACAAGTAAAACTCCTCCAACCACATTTCCGACGGTGCTGAAGAACAGGTTGTGCAGTGCCTCACCTAGCGTGAGAGCACCGCCCCCAAGAATCGCCATCGAGAACGTTCCCATGTTGGCGATCGAATGTTCGAAGCCAAGATATACAAAGATGAACACGATAAGAATCAGAGCCAGGATTTTGGCAATTTCCTCCCTGCAGCGCAGCGCTATCCGTACAGCCAGGCAGACAATCCAATTGGCCAGAATGCCTTTGAAGAAAATAATAGTCCCTGTTTGTTGCGCCTTGTTCATGGCGCCGTCAAATAGGGCGTGGTCAGGGGGCAGTTGACTGAGAGAGCCGGCGCCAACAAGCAGCAATGAAACAAAGATCGCGCCAGCGAGATTTCCAACGTAGCATGAAATCCAAAGCAGTGCGGCTTGTCTCCAATTTGTCCGCCCTTCGGCGGAAGATATGGTCAGGTACATATTGTTACTGGTAAAGAGCTCTGTATTTGTGAATACAATGATCATGAGACCGACACCAAAAAACCCAGATGCAATCACCGCACCCATGGAGATGTCGTGAAGGTTTTGTTTCAAGACCCAATATACGAATACGACAAGAGTTAAACCCATTCCTGCGCCGACTGCGCGCAGCATGTAACGCAATGGGTCATCTTCCAGAAGGCGGATTTTGCCGAAACCGGCATCGGCAGCCTTCTCGACATAGATACGGTCAATCATGTTGGCACCCCTTCCTGATTTCGATGGCTACACCTCGACATACGCCCAAGCATCGACGATGCAGCGACTGCCGCTGCTGCGTCACTCCGAGCAGGCAACGAAATTACGCCGCTTCAACTGGCGGCCCACCGCGCAGCATCGTTTCTTTCGTACGATCTTATCTGCGGATGACGTTTGACAATATAGACGGATCGATGATGGTCGCCGCCGTCTATTGGTTCGTCTATTTGCGCAAAAAACTACCGTGAGCGACTATTATTGTCTGCTCGCGATTCGCCACTGAGTGCGTGAAACTCCGGCGCTGCCTCGCCTCTCAAAATTCGAAACTTTCGCAAGATCTAAATTCGACGCTGGCCGGACGCAATCCCGTCGAATCGGATTTACTGCTGCAGGCGCAGCAGCGTCGAACGGCTACGGAATTGAATACGCCGTCGCTGCGATATCTCAATTGCGCCGCCATTCTCAAGAGCCCAGAGCGTGCGCGACACCGTCTCGATAGTCAGGCCGAGATAGTCCGCAATGTCCTGGCGCGACATCGGTAACTCGACCGAGTTTCCGGTTGGCGACCCGCGTTTTGACATTTCGAGGAGAAACCCGACGACGCGTTCCTGGGCGCTTTTCGATGACAACAGCAAAACCCGGTCCTGCACACGCGCAAGCTCGCGCGCCGTTAGCAACAAGAGATGACCCGTCAGCGCGGCGTTACGGCTTGCCAGCGCAGTCAAGACGCTTTTTCTGATCACCAACACTTTGGCATTGGTAATCGTTTCGGCCGCAAGCGTATGCCCCTCGGCGCATTCCAACCCGAAAATGTCGCCGGGCAAATAGAACCCGCCGATCTGGCGGCGGCCATCGCTGAGAACTTTGTAGGTGCAGACAGTTCCGCTGATAACCTTATAAAGCCGATCCGCCGCTTCATCCTCGTGAACGATTTGCACTCGGCGCGGGTAGTAAGCGACGCCGCCGACGAGCTGCATCCAGCGCTCGAGCGATTCCTCCTCGGCGTGCGGTCCGGAAGCTGGCTTTGATTCGGCGGGACGATCGAGCAGTGCGGCGGGATGAAACGCGCTCTTGAGTACCGCAGAATGGGTCAACATCACTCTCACTCCTGCAGATTCCAAAAAACAGCTTAACTTGTAGTGAGCCCCCGCATGCTGTGCCCCGTATATGACAGAACGTTAGTCGCCGCGTCCGTCCGCGGTGCACTCATTTTGGATTGTGGAATTATACTTTGGTTTAGGGAGCGTCGGTCGCCAAAATTCGCGGCGATAAGGATCTTGTGCGGCCACCGGCACGGATGACGGCGTCAGGACTAGGCCGCGGGCCAATCATGTGGCCGTTTCATCGCAACTGTCAGACATTCAAGGAGCGCTTGCTCCTCGAAAGGCTTGTTCAAGAAGCCAACGGCGCCGGCGCTCATGGCGCGGCAGCGGTGCTTCTCGTTTGGGTAAGCGGTAATGAGAATGACAGGCGTGCGATAGCCCTGCGCCTGCAGTCTTTCCTGCAGTTCAAGGCCGCTTAGTCCCGGCATCTGGAGGTCGGTGATGAGGCAGCCTGTTTTCGCAATCGCTCCGGATTGAAGAAAATCCTGAGCCGAGACAAAAGCCAGCGCCTTATATCCCAAGGACTCGACGAGCTCCCTAATGCCCTCCCGAGCCAGCGGGTCGTCATCGACGATCGACACCATTTGAGATTGGGACATCTGGTTCTGGCCCACAGATCAGACTTTGTGCCGGTTATGATTCGCTTTCCGCGAAACGTCGGCGTCCGCCATTCGATCCGCTATTTTGTTCGTCGCAAATGGATCGACGCGAAGAATTTCTGCCATCCGCACGAGGTCCGGCACCGATTTAGCGCCAAGCTTGTTCATCAACCTGTGGCGATGCACCTTTACGGTCACTTCGCTGACGCCTATTTGCGCCGCTGTTTGTTTGTTCAGAAGACCCGCTATCACGAACGTCATCACCTTGCGTTCACGCTCGGTAAGCGTTTCGAACCGGGCCTGCAGATCACGCAGATCCTGATCCTGAATTCGTTGCATACGGTCGCGCTCAAGCGCCGCCCGGACCGCATCCAACAGTTCCTGCTCACGAAACGGTTTGGTCAAAAATTCGATGGCGCCGGCCTTTATCGCTCTCACCGACATCGGTATATCGCCGTGGGCGGTGATAAAAATTATCGGTGTCCTGATTTGCGCCCGCGTTAGCTCCGCCTGAAGATCTAGCCCGCCGGCGCCCGGCAAGCGCACATCCAAGATCAGACAGTTGGCGTTTCCGATCTGCTCACTTTCCAAAAACTCTCTGGTGGAACTGAAAGCAACGCAGGTTATGCCGACGGATTCCAACAGAAGCTTCACGCCGTCGCGAATATCGGAATCGTCGTCGACGACGCACACGATGGCTTCGGCGTTTGGGCGATTCAGCATTGCCACGCCTTAAGTCGTTCCGTTAAGCGCATCGCAAGCGTACACTGAAAAACAATGATCGGCTTCAACAGTCAGCAAGTATCTGGAGACACCGTATACCATAATTGGCCGCTCGGCCGCCGAACCTTGATTTAAGTCAAATTCGCCACCTGGCGTCTGAGAAACCTCAAATCCAGCAATGATTTCCACCCGCTTGGCGCGATCACCCGCGCGTCTTCAACCCATTACACAGCAAACTTGGCTGTTGTAAGCCAGACCTAAGTGAGCTCGCGCTTCGTATTCGTCGGTTGCGCCAGCAGATCTTGCTTTAATGATTCGTCACGAAACCAAAGCGCGAGCAATTGCCAGGCGATGGAGAGCACAATCGGCCCGACAAACAATCCGATCATTCCGTGCGCCAGAGTCCCGCCGAAAACACCAACCAATATGACCGGCATCGGCGTGCTCAAGCCTTTGGCCATGACAAGCGGCCGCAAAATATTGTCGAGCAGACCTACCAGGATCATGTACGCGGAAAACAGGGACGCCATGCCGGTGTCCATCGCGAACCAGCTCCAAACGACGACGGGAATCAATATGACGGCCGGCCCGATTTGGATAATCCCGAGCAAAAGTACCGCGAAACTGATAAGACCCGCTCCAGGAACTCCGGCGAGGATCAAGCCGACGCCCGCGAGCAATGCCTGAACAATTGCGATTCCGATTACGCCTCGCGAAATATTACGGATTGTCGCTCCCGCCACATCGACGAACATCTCGCCGCGCTTGGCCGCAAGATGCTGAAAAACATTTTTGACGGAATGGACCAGTCGTGGCCCTGGAATGAACAGAAAACCAGAGATGATCGTTGCGACAATGAATTTGAGCATATTGATGCCGACACTGCCCGCAGCCGCAAGCACTCCGGTGCCCAGCGGTTTGAGTTGCGGCGCGGCTTGCATGAGCACTTCCCGAAGGTTGGTCGACGCGAGTTGCCACGTCTCATAGGCATAATTGCCAATCACCGGCCAGGCCTTAACTGTCTCGGGAGGCGGGGGAATTGCGATCGTGCCGTCGCTCAACCGGGCACTCAGCATTCGCGCGCTGTCGGCCAAACTAAGACCAAGCCACGTAGCCGGACCGAGCATGATAACGAGGCTGCACAGGGTGATTAAGGTTGCGGCCAGCGCGCGATGCCCGAGAAATTTTACGGAGAGCCACTCGAAAATCGGATATAGCGCGACCGCGATGATGGTGCTCCAGATCAGGATCGTGAGGAACGGCCTGATGAGAATTAAGGCCCAATAAGCAATGAGCCCGAGGCAGACGAGTCGAACCGCCAAAACGACGAATGCTTCGTCCGATGTGTTGAACGGCGCGGGTCGAGACTCATCGTTCACCGAGCCGCTCCCTTCAGTCCAAATCCCAGATCGGCGATAGCGCGAAAATCAAAAACTAATGCTAAAGGCGGCGACAACTTTGATTTAGATCAAGGTTCGCTCGGCAACGCTTCAGAGCTTGGGTAGCGCTCGAGCTTGATTGGCAGCGTGATCTGAAAAATGGCACCGTTTTCGCTGCCAGCCGACGAGGCCGTGAGTTGGCCCTCATGGCGATCGATGATCATTCTGGATATGGCCAAACCAAGGCCCTTGCCCTTCGCTTTCGTCGTGACGAATGCATCAAAGATAGTATCGATCATCCGCGCGTCGATTCCCTTTCCGGAGTCCTGTATTGAGATGCCGACTGCATCCTGCCCACGATGCTCCGTTTGGATTCGCAAGAATTCGGGCTTTCTCCGCCTTTTCCATCGCATCGATCGAGTTCTGCAGGAGATTGATAACAACCTCCTGCAGTTGGCCTTTGTGAGCGGGAACCGATGGTATATCGGGCGCAAACTGGGTGAGGATCGTAATGCGATGCCGCTCAAACTGTTCGTGCATCAGCCTCAGCGACTCGCGAACAAGTTCGTTTATGTCGGTCGGGTGCGGCTCCTGATCATGCCCGAACAGGCCATGGATGTTTTCCAGTACTTCATTGGCGCGAAAGCTGGCGCCGACGATTTCGCCAAGGATCGCCTGAACGCGTGAAACATCTGAAGGTTTGCGTTCGAGGAATCGGCGCGCCGCCGAACCTTTGGTCACAATCGCGGTCAGGGGCTGTTTCAATTCATGGGAAATTGCGCTGATCGCCGCCCCCACATTCATCAGCTTATTGTCGCGCTCACGCTGCAGCATCCTGTTGGCGCGCGCGAGCCGCGCCTCGCTGTTCATGAGCACGATCTCGTGCTGTCGCCGCTCCGAAAACAACGCTGCCAAAACGAAGGCGCCGAGCGTCACAACCAAGATCACCGTCTGCGCTTGCAGGATAAGTTCATTCAGCGGAAGGCCGGGATCGCCAAAATGGCCGATGCCGAAGATTGTCGCCCAAACCACCGTCAGTGAAACCATGAATGCTCCCGCGGCGGCGAAAACCGGCCGACAACGGGCGGCAACCCACAACAGCATGGGAAATAACAGCGCGCCTGGCACCAGGGTCTGCCACGGCGATTGCGGCAAGGAGATGATTATTCCCGTCATCGCGGCAAGGAGGACAAGCGCTGTCGTGCCTTCGATCAGTTCGCGGCGTGGTGGCGGATTGCGCGCCGCGGCAGCAAGCCCGATGACCAGCGGGGCAACGGCGATGATGCCAATGGCATCGGACGCAAACCAATGCCACCACGTCATGAACATCGGCGCGTCTGAACTGTGGTACAATTTGTAGGAAAGGGTTCCTCCAATTCCGGAAATGGCCGTGGCGACCACCGCAGCCACGACCAGACCGAGCACCTGCTGCAGTCGGTCGAGAGTGAAATCTAATTTAAAGTAATGTTGAACTATCGCCGCCGTCATCAAAGCTTCGACGGCGTTGCAAAGTCCAAACGCGCTAGCAGCGAATATATTCCGGTCACCCAGAAGATTGGCGACGATCGTCGCGGCAACAACGGCCGCGGTGACGGGCAAGCGCACCCGCGGACCTAAAACAATTAAAATTCCGGACGAAATGCCGGCCGCCGGCCAGAACACAGCGACGCCATCAGGCTTCAGAAGCAAGCCGAGGCTTAGTCGCGCCGCAAGGAAATAACCGCAACCAACCGCCGCCGCGAGCCAAACATCACTCACCCACGACCATGACGGACCGATAGATGCCGACTGCTGCCGGAATAGCACGCCGATACCCGCCCATGCTACGTTACATTGCGACAGTCACACCAGAAGAGCATTTTAGGACGATCGGAGAATTTATTCCATAGGATTCTCGAGGCTCAATCTGGCCACGATCCCGCTATTGGCAGCGCGAAGCGTATTTTGATTGTTTGTTTTTGGTCCGGCGCCACGCCCGACTTAGTTCACCAGGACCGGCGTGCCGACCCGCGCGCGCCCGTATAGGTCTACAATATCGTCATTGACGAGACGGATGCAGCCGAATGCGACGTTCGTTCCGATCGTCTTTGGCGCATTGGTCCCATGGATACGCGATCTGTTGTCGTCGAGCTCGAGCACGCGAGCGCCGAGCGGGTTGCCGGGCGCACCCGCCAGAGTGCCGCTTTGCGCGAGCCTTTGTTTCACCATGTCCGGCGGGGCTTCCCACGGCGGCCACTCCACCATGCTCGCGACGTGTCGCAGACCGACCAGATCGGCGCACTGGCGGCCGATGCCAATTCCATAGCGCAAGGCCACGCCGTTGGGCTGAACGAGATACAAGAAGTGCTGCAACTTATCGATGATCACGGTGCCGACCGGCTGCAGCGTGCGATAGAATGTCGGTTGCCGGCGAAAAACGTAAGATTGATCGGCATCCATCGGACCCCCGTCGATCCCGGGCAGGATGTCGCCGTCCTTGGTCGCGAGCACAGTGGCGTTGACCCTATTTTCCGGCCCGCGCGAAACCAGGCTCGCGGGCCGGTGGCTCGACCAGAAAGCGTAAGCGCCCGCGCATAAAGCCGCGACGACGAAGGCTAGTCCGATCCAGACTGGTCGGCGCGAACGCAGGGGTTCGAGCAATGGCGATTGATCCGGCTCGGCCGGCAACACCGTGGGATCGTTTTCGTCGCGCTCGCTGCGCGCTCTCTCGGCCTCGATGCGCTTGACCGCTGCTTCGAGCGCGGCCAATTCACGGGCTATTTCGGCCTGCATTGGCTGGGGGCGCTGAGCACGCATCTCGCTCATAAGCGTGCGCCGAGCGCGATCATAAAGATTACGACGCCAGCTCCTATCGCTCGCTTCGGCTGTGTCGATGGCGCGCGAGAGGATTGCGTAGTAGTCAACCATCGGCCCGGCCTGTAGGTCTGCTGACGCGGGCCGGCCGAATTCGGCGAGTGATCGGTGACTGGGCTGCCAGCCAGTGGGGCGGTGACTTAATCGGCATGGCGACCATTAATTCCGAAACTCGGAGCCAATGGCAACATGTAGTAGGCGCGCTTGTTCGCGTTCTTAGTCCATAATGTGATAGCCGCCATCGATGTACAGCGTTTCGCCAGTGATCAACCGCGCGGCGTCGTGGGCAAGAAACGCTGTCGCGACGCCGACATCGTCGATGCTGACCAGACTCTTCGCCGGCGCCTTAGCCTTGGCTTTGTCCAGCAATGCGTCAAATTCCGGTATTCCGGAGGCGGCGCGCGTCGCCAGCGGGCCGGGAGAGATTGCGTGCACGCGAATGCCTTTCGGGCCGAGTTCGGCGGCGATGTATCGCACGGCACTTTCCAGCGCCGCTTTGGCCACGCCCATGATGTTGTAGTTTTTTACCACCATTTGGCTGCCGTAATATGTCATGGTGAAGAGGGTGCCGCCCTTGCGCATCAACGGTTCGGCCAGATGCGCCATGCGAATGAAAGTCCAGCACGATACGTCGAGCGTAGTGAGAAAACCATCGCGCGACACATCGACGACGCGGCCCTGTAATGCCTCCTTGGGCGAGAAGGCGATCGAGTGCACGAGAAAATCGAGCTTACCCCATACGCTCGCAATTTTCTCGAACACGGCCTCCATTTGACCGGCCGCGCGAACGTCAAGCGGCATCACAATTGGAGCCTCAAGCGCCTGGGCCAGAGGCTCGACATATTTTTTTGCTTTGTCGTTCAAGTAGGTCACCGCGAGCTCGGCGCCCAATGCCCGAAATGCCTTGGCGCAACCCCAAGCGATCGATTGATCATTGGCAATGCCGACGATCAGCCCTTTCTTGCCCTCAAGAAGCTTGGCCTTCACCGCGGGCAATTTCACGGAATTTCCCGGCTTTTCGAATGGCGCAGCCTTGGTCTGCAGATAGTGCTCGGCGATCATTTTCAGTTCACGAAAAGCCTGACGTCTGTCCTTAGCGTCCTTCAAATGCGCAATTTCTTGTCCGTTGACGCGCAAGCGGCCTTCGCCCCAGGGCGCGACATCAATTGCAAGCTTGTCCGCTCCGACAATCGCCATAAACTCTTGTACGGTCGCTCCTTTGCCGACCGCCAAGTCGCCATTCGACTTCCAGTCCACTTTGCTCATGCTCATTGGTCGAATCCTTCATTCGACGGCGCGCCGTTTGTGACACGTGCTGCTGGTGGCGAGCGCGGCTGTTCCGCGATGTTCATACGCATAAAGCCCTCTCTCGCCCGGCGCTGGTTTGATTTAAATCAAAGATCGCGCTGCCTATCGCCCTACAAAAAGCCGTTCAATCGCACGGGCTTTGACAATGAAAACGGTTTCCGCCACGGATGCCGTTGCGCTGATCCCGAACGGTGCGACTCTCATGATCGGTGGGTTTATGGGCGTCGGCACTCCCGAACGTCTGATCGATGAACTGGTGCGTCAGAGCAAACGCAACCTGACGGTGATAGCCAACGACACGGCGGAGCCCGGGCGCGGTATCGGCAAGCTTGTGGACGCGGGACTGGTCAGCCGAACCATCGCAAGTCACATCGGCCTCAATCCGGAAACACAAAAACAGATGATCGCGGGCAAAATGGCCGTCGATCTCGTTCCTCAGGGTACGCTGATCGAGCGCATTCGCGCCGGCGGTTTTGGACTGGGCGGCGTGCTGACGCCAACGGGCGTCGGCACGATCGTCGAAGAAAATAAACAGAAAGTTCAGATCAACGGCAAAACCTATTTGGTCGAAACCGCACTCCATGCCGAGTTCGCATTGATCGATGCATTCCTCGCCGATTATCTGGGCAATCTTTCCTACGCGCTGACGGCACGAAATTTTAATCCGGTCATCGCGATGGCCGCCGACACGACGATCGTGACCGCCGAGCACATCGTCCCAGTTGGACTGATTTCGCCCGATCACGTGGTGACACCAGCGCCGCTGGTCGACTACGTGGTGACAAACTGATGAGCGCCATGGATCCGCAAACCATCATTGCCAAGCGCATCGCGCAGGAGTTGCGATCCGGTATGCTGGTCAATCTCGGCATCGGAATACCGACCAAGGTAGCGAACTACGTGCCGAGCGAGGTGAAGGTATTCTTCCAATCGGAGAACGGCCTGATCGGCACGGGGCCGATACCCGAGCAAGGCATGGGGCATCGGCTCCTGACCGACGCCGGCGGCCGTCCCGTGACGGCATTACCGGGCGCCTGCACCTTTGATAGCGCCATGTCGTTCGGGCTTATCCGCGGCGGGCATGTCGACATTACCGTGCTCGGCGCGCTGCAGGTCGATGCACACGGCCTTCTCGCGAATTGGATGATTCCGGGAAAGATGGTGCCCGGAATGGGCGGGGCCATGGATTTGGTCACCGGCGCAAAGCGTGTGATCATCGCCATGCAGCACACGGCCAAAGGCAAGCCGAAGATCGTCAATAAGTGCACGCTGCCGCTGACCTCAGAGCGTCCAGTCGATCTTGTAGTCAGCGAGCTGGCAGTCATTGGATTTCCGGATGGCCGCGCAACGCTACTCGAAACAGCACCCGGGGTTTCGGTGGAGCAGGTGGTCGCGGCAACAGAAGCCAAATTGGCAATTCCTGACAAAGTCCCGGAGATGCGGCTGTGAACGGAAGATCTGCAAGACTCGGCCGGCGATCTTTGCTCAGCACGGGTAATCGTAAAATCGAAACAATTCCGTCACAGGTGTCACGCGAATTTTACTCGTGCATTTTGTAGAACGTCGTATGCTTCGATCAGCGACGGAGGCACTTTGGCTTGATGAGGGTTGTGCCTTGCGCAATGCATTAAGTAAAAACATCCGCGACTGTTACGGCCACGCCGAACACTGCCGGCGCCGGGCGAAAGAGCAGAGCGATCCGCTTTTACGTCAAGACTTTCTGGACTGTGAACGGCGTTGGCGCTTGCTGGCGCGTGGCTACAAACTAGCCATTGCGCTATCCAAAGGTTCACCGCCGACCAAGCGGGCAAAAGTGGCAGCCTGAACTACCGCAAAGCTCATCATTCGTAACGGCTGTCGCACGGCAAATTTTTCACGGCCAGACGACCGCGGGTTCTCAAGCCTCCGGGGCCGATTCCCTTACTTGGAAAATAGCCGCTAAAGCCGGCGCTCGCTGGTCCGGCGTTTCGAACTTTGATCTGAATCAAAGTAACCGTCAAAACTCCGTAGTCCGATAACCTGCCGAGTTTCATGCAACATACGGTAAGCGCCAATGCTGTTGGCGATGGTCCGCTCACTTGTTTTTGCCTTGTTCGTTTTAACGCCAATTGGCGCGATGGCGCAGGCGCCGAACACCGCTGCATCACAACCGCAATTGTTGAAACCGGAAGAACTTGATCAGCTCGTAGCGCCCATCGCGCTCTATCCCGATACTTTGCTGGCGGAAGTACTCATGGCCTCCGCTTACCCGATTGACATCGTCCAAGCCGAGCGTTGGCTGCAATCGCACAAGAGTCTCAAGGGCGATCAGCTGAAGGCGGCAATTGCTAAAGAGGATTGGGACGACAGCATCAAGTCATTGATGGCGACGCCGGATGTCCTCGCAATGATGAGCGAGAAGCTCGACTGGACGGAAAAGCTTGGTGATGCTGTCGTCGAACAGCAGCCCGATGTGATGGACGCCATCCAGCGCCTGCGCGCAAAGGCCCAAGCAAACGACAAACTCAAATCGACAAAGCAACAGACCGTCACGGTCAGTGAGGTGCAGGGCAAGCAGGTCATTGCCATTGCGCCGACCGACCCGGAAACGGTTTACGTACCCTATTACGATCCCGCAGTGGCCTACGGCGCATGGCCATATCCGGACTACCCGCCCTATTACTGGCCGCCGCCACCTTATATCGGCTATGGCCTGCTTGCGACCGGACTTGCCTTCGGCGCCGGTTGGGCGCTCGGCAATTGGTGGTCAGGAGGCTACTGGGGCGGCAACATCAATTGGAGCGGCGGCGGTAACAACATCAACATCACCCCACCCGGGAATCGTCCCGCGCATCCGATCAGCGGTCCCGGCGGCGGCAACAGATGGCAGCCCCGGGTTGACCATCGGCAGGCTGCTGGAAATCGAGGTCAGCGCGACTTCCGTGGCAGTCGCGGCGAACAGGTGCTCAAACCTGGGGCCAAACCTGGCGCCAAACCTGGCAACAAGCCCGGCGGCGGCAATCTTGGCGAACGCAATCGTCCCAACAAAGGAGCACACGTCTCGCATCGGGGCCAGGGTCAACGGGGAACTGCAAATGCGCGACCGTCGCATCGTGCGTCGAACGCCCGACCTACGCACCGTGCGGCGGGCGCTCGACCGTCGCACCGTGCGGGCGGAGCACACCACGCACTTGCCGGTCGCGGTGGAATACATCGCGGCGGAGGCGGCGGCTTACGCGCCCATGGTGGCGGCGGGCGCGGCGGCTTCCGGGGCGGCGGCGGTCGCGGCGGTGGCGGCGGGCGTGGTGGCGGTGGTCGCGGCGGCGGCCGGCGCTCGGATATAAGGCTTAAGCACGATATCGTTTTTCTCGGTTACACGAACAATGGCCTTGGCCTCTATCGCTTCAGCTATAATGGCAGCAACACGCCCTATGTTGGGGTGATCGCCCAGCAGGTCGCCCAAGTCGCACCAGAAGCGGTGAGACGCGGCCGTGATGGCTATCTGCGGGTATATTACGGTAAGCTCGGGCTGAAATTTCAACGCTACGATCAATGGTACGCGTCGGGCGGACGCCACGTTGAGGATAACGGTGGACCGTTCGGGCAATCTGCCCGACAATAAGCACCTAAAAAATCATTGGCCCAGACGAAAGCCTACGATCGAATTGGGAGATTGATTCCGTGAACAACGAGCAAAATGACTCAAACCACGATCAAGACACGGCAATTTTGAATTTTGATGTCGACGACGCCGCGATTGAGCTTGCGGCGACGGGAGTTGGGACGATCCCAACTGCATCCGTCAATATGGTGCCGCCAAATTGTTGTGTTCAGCAGAAGCTATGACGTCGGCGACGCCATCACCAGGACATTAGTAACTTTTCTTCTTCCGAGCCCTCTGCTGCGGCGGCTGGTACATAGTGTTTTGCACACAGAAACCGCCGATGCCGGAAACAGTTGCCATACACTGCGCGAAGCTGACAAAACCGCAGTTCATCGCCCCTCCTAGCGCGCGACCACTATATTGCGCGCACCAGGGATAATTTTGCGCGTGCGCCGGAGTGCCGAGCACCATTACCGCACCGACAAGACCTAATAATACAAATCTCATCTTGGCCTTGCGTAGGATCTTGCGTCCTAACAAACAATGCGGACCAGGTTTGAAGGTTCCTTGATTAGGGTCAAAACTCATTATTTGCGCGGCCGCGACGCCGGAAATTTCGGCCGCTGGCTAGGCGAGAGGAGCGATGTGACCTATCCGATCATGAGCGACGAGCAACGACGCCAGCGACCGAAAGGCCCGCGTCCCTTCGGGTCGCAGCGAAAATCGCCGCCGGGTTCGTCGAAGGGCTCGACCGTATTGCCGATACGCACTTCGCCCTTCTCCTGCCCAGCGAGCGATTTTGGCTGCAACGCGGCTCGCGGAAATAATGAGTTTTGACCCTCGATCGAGCATCGCTCAACAGCACGCCAACCCCAGCGGCGGCCGAAACGCAAGTCGCCACATCAGCGCCGGCTGTGTTACCATCGAGCCGGGATCGGGCCGGATTTACTCTCTGCATGCAAGCAACACGAATGCCGTGGTGGGCGTGGACATGGCCCGCATTGGCTTGGTTGGTACTTTTAGCGACATTCAGTGGAGGCGCTGGCGGGGTGCTTGCCGCAGCCGCGGGAATAGCGCTCATCACCACCGTTTTCGCAGCCGTCTACCATGCCGAAGTGGTCGCGCATCGGGTCGGCGAACCATTCGGCACGATTGTTCTGGCCGTCGCCGTCACCGTCATTGAGGTCGCGCTGATCATCTCCATGGTCATCGCAGCTCCGGTGGAAAAGGCGGACCTCGCACGCGACACGGTTTTTGCCGCGGTGATGATCGTTTGTAATGGCATTGTCGGCGCGTGCCTGTTGTGGGGCGGCGCCCGCCATCGCGAACAGGGATTTCAGCTCCAGGGGGCGAGCGCCGCTTTGGCCGTGCTCGCTGCCCTCACGACGCTTACGCTCATTCTGCCCAACGTCGCGACGAGCGTCCCGGGTCCGGTATTTAGCAGCACGCAACTTGTTTTCGACGGCGTAGTCTCCCTGGTGCTCTACGGCGGCTTCATTTTCGTGCAGACGGTACGGCACCGCGACTATTTCCTGCCGATCGAATCAGAGCACGAAGGAGCACACGCACCGCCGCCGACGAACAGGGCCGCTCTCGTCAGCTTCGGTTTGTTGCTCGTCGCCCTCGTCGCAATCGTGGGCCTCGCCAAATCGCTCACGCCATTTCTGGAAACCGCAGTCCGTATAATTGATGTGCCCAAAGGCCTGGTGGGGATCGTCATCGCAGCGCTGGTACTGATGCCGGAAAGTTTGACCGCGGTCCAGGCGGCGCGTGCCAATCGATTGCAAACGAGCTTAAACCTGGCCTTGGGCTCCGCGCTTGCGAGCATCGGGCTGACGATTCCAACGATCGCCGTCGTTTCGATCATGCTGCACCAGCCGATTACACTTGGCCTTGAGCAGAAGGATCAAGTCTTATTGGCGCTGACCCTTTTTATAAGTGTTATTACGTTGGGTACGGGGCGGACCACCGTGCTGCAGGGCGTCATACACCTTGCCATTTTCGCGGTGTTTTTGTTCTTTGCGATCGTACCGTAGCTTTGAGCACGTTTGAGCTTGTTGTGATCGGTTTCGCTCCTGCGCTACGATGCAAGCACAATCGAACCCGCGCTGGCTGCGACAGGTTAGGGAGTGAGGTATGAGCGAATTGAGCGCAGGCGGCGCTTCTCGGTGGTACCGGTCGCTCGATTGGACGCAATGGAAAGCGTTGATCGCGTCTAACCTGGGATGGACGTTTGACGGTTTCGAGGTGTTTGCCCTCATTCTCACCGTCGGTGCCGCGCTGCACCAGCTTCTCGACACCTCCGAATATGGGCGCATTCCCGTCTACGCCGGGGCGGTGATTGCAATCACAGTGTTCGGCTGGGGCGCCGGTGGCCTCTTAGGCGGCATTCTTGCCGACTATATCGGCCGCAAGCGATCGATGACTCTTACGATTCTCGCCTATTCCGCGCTGACTGGCTTGAGCGCGCTGTCCTGGAATTGGTGGTCCTTCGCCGTGTTTCGTTTTCTTGTCGGGCTCGCGATCGGTTCGGAATGGGCGACGGGCGCATCGATCACGGCTGAGCTTTGGCCGGACCATTCACGCGGCAAAGGCGGCGCCTTTCTGCAATCCGGCTATCCGATCGGCAGCATTCTCGCCTCCGCCGTCTGGGTGGCGATCGGCACGCTCGGTCCGAATGCCTGGCGCTATATGTATCTGGTCGGCGTTCTGCCGGCGCTCGCGGCGTTTTGGATTCGGCGCAATATTCCGGAATCGCCGCGCTGGGAGCAATCGAACAGGCAGCGCCGCATCGCGCACGATCGCAAACGGCAGGGCGCTGTGCTGCAAGGCGAAGACGCGGCAATCGTGCGCTTTACGCTCGTTGACATGTTTGCCGAACCTGCCGTCCGCTCGCGCCTGATTTTGACGTTCGTGATGTCTCTGTCGGTGACGATCGGCTATTGGGGCGTCTCGAGTTTTGTCCCGAGCTATGTCGGATCGGTCGCTACCGCCGCGGGGCTTGCTGCGCAGCGCTGGGTGGGATTGGCCGGCCTTGTGCAAAATATCGGCGCGCTGATCGGCTTCATCAGCTTCGGCTTCCTCGCCGATGCGTTCGGCCGCAGGCCAACGACGTTGTTATATTATTTGATGAGCCTCGCCCTTACCCCGATCGTCTATCTATGGGTGCAGGACATTCATCTGTTGCTGCTGAGTTTTGCCGTTTACGGATTTTTTGTCCAAGGCATATTCTCATGGACTGCGATATGGTTGCCGGAACTGTTTCCGACGCGCATGCGGGCAACAGCTGCGGGCTTTATCTTTAATACGCCACGGCTGATCTCGGCGATCGCGCCATTATTCGCCGGTACCCTCATTGTCGGACTTGGCGGATACGGGAAAGCGGCCACAATTATCGGCTTGTTCTATATCCTTGGGCTGTTCGCAGTACCGTTCCTGCCCGAGACGCGGGGAAAGCCGCTCCCAGGAGCCGACACGCTGTCGCTGCCTCAAGAACACGTCCACAAAACCGCCTGAACAACGCAGCGCCCACGCGCGAACGAGTGCGGCATGTATCAGGATCTGCGCGAATTCATCACGCTGGTAGACAAGCTCGGCGCGTTGCGGCGAATAGAAGGCGCTGATCCAAGATTTGAGATTGGCGGCATCACCGAAGTCGCCGCCGGCTCGGCGGATTGCCCTGCGCTGCTATTTGAACGGATGCAAGGATGCGCGCCGGGCTTTCGCGTTTTCACAAACGCAACGACCACACCCGCGCGCGCGGCGCTTGCGCTTGGCATCGATCCCACGCTGCGGCCGCTCGATGCGCTCAAGGAGTGGATGAAGAAACGAAAAACCCTCACGCCGTTGCCGCCGGTGGCGGCAAAAATCGCGCCGTTCCTTGAAAATTCGATGCGGGGTGACGATGTCGATCTTGGCAAGCTGCCTGCCCCTTATTGGCACCGCCAAGATGGCGGTCCGTTCATCGGCTCCGGCTCAGTTGTCGTCATGCGCGATCCCGATGAGGGCTGGATCAACGCATCGATTTACCGAGTGCAGGTGCAAAATCAGACGAAAGTCACCATCCAGTTCGACCATCAGGGTCGACACGGTGCCATTATCGCCAAAAAATATTGGGATAAAGGCCAATCTTGTCCGGTCGCAGTGGTCAACGGCGAGGATCCCAGCCTGTTCGTTGCCGGATTCGAATATCTGCCGCCGGGCCAATCGGAATATGAATTTGCCGGTGCAATCCGCCGCGCCCCACTCGCAGTCATTCCCGGTCCGCAAACCGGTTTGCCGCTCCCGGCGTTGGCCGAAATTATTCTGGAGGGCGAGCTTTTGCCGAGTTCCCAAGAGATGCTGCCCGAGGGGCCGTTCGGCGAATTTACCGGCTATTATGCCGCCGACCAGCGGCCGTGCCCGGTGATGGAGGTAAAGGGCATTCACTTTCGCAACGACGCGATCCTCCTCGGCTCGCCGCCGATGAAGCCGCCGCGCTTTCATTTCGGACTACCGCTGCGCGCCGCCACGATCTGGAGCAACCTTGATGAGGTCGGCGTCACCGACGTGGTCGGCGTTTGGCAACATGTTTCTCAGCTTATGACGGTGATCGCGATCAGGCAGCGCTACGCCGGGCACCCCAAGCGTGCCGGATTGATCGCGGCGGCCAATAGCTATATGGCGCGCCTGATCGTGGTCGTAGACGATGATGTCGATCCTTCGAACCTCGCCGAAGTCTTGTGGGCGATCACGACGCGTTGCGAGCCGTCGGAGCAGATTGATATTATTCGCGATGCCTGGAGTTCAACACTCGACCCGCGTATACCGCCCGAGAAGAAGACGGCGGGTATTACCTCACATTCGAAAGCGATCATCGATGCCTGTCGGCCATTTGCCTGGAAGGACAAATTCCCACCTACTTCGTCGCTCACGCAAGACGAAGCGCGAAAGATCGAGGCCAAGTGGGGCATAGCGCTCAAGGGACAGCGCTATTGATCCCTTAAACGCTGGCTCGCGCGATTCCCAGCAAAACGCATACAAAAGATGTCGCAGCTCATTCTCACGG
Organism: uncultured Alphaproteobacteria bacterium; assembly: GCA_963816295.1. Taxonomy (GTDB): domain Bacteria; phylum Pseudomonadota; class Alphaproteobacteria; order Rhizobiales; family Xanthobacteraceae; genus BOG-931. The sequence goes on from CAWFJS010000015.1 coordinate 345,773, forward strand.
CTCACACCGGCATTCACGACGCGGGCGCCGCATTATTCGAGGACTACAAACTGCTCGCTGCCGTTCAGCTCGAACGGCTGACCCGCTTCAAATGCGACGGGCGAAACCATCCCGATCTTGCCATCGACGAAGTTTTGTCGGTCGCCGGGAAAACGCGCCAGGACGTCGACGTCGCCGGCTTCAGCCGCTGCGAATTTCCAACCATATTTTATCGAAACATCCGCGGCGTGCGCTGGATAAGGGAAAAATATCGCAAATATATCGAAAGACGCACCCGCCGTCACATGCCGAAGGAATTTCTGCGCTACCACACGACGAATATCGATGACATCTTCAAGGTCGACAAATTCCGGCGCGCCAGCGGTTTCCGCGATGACACCAAAGTAACTTTCTATAACCATCACGAGGCGCATGCGCTGGCGCCGCTGTTCTACAGCGATTGGGACGAGGCGCTCTTGGTCACGGCGGACGCCGGGGGCGATACCGTCAATTACAGCCATCGCCATTTCGCGAATGGGAATCTAACGACCATCTATGGTGGTGAGGAATGTTTGCTCACGCCGCTGCCGATCGACAGCATTGCCTATGCCTATATGACAATGACGGGAGCCCTCGGATTCACGCCATTACGACATGAAGGCAAGTTGACGGGGCTCGCGGCCTATGGCCAGCCGATCTTGGCCGACAAGATCGCAGCGCGCTTTTCGGTCGACGATTCCGGGCGAGTTTTCTCGGATTTTCGTGATTACCCGGAAATGGAGAAATTCATCCACGCGATCGTGAAAGGCGTCAGCCGCGAGGACGCATCCGCTTCGATACAAGAAGCGCTGGAACGCACCATGCTACGCTCGATTGCGCTGCTTCTGGAACGCACCAAGGCGCGCCACTTAGGTCTCGCGGGCGGCATATTTGCGAATGTAAAGCTGAACCGGCTGATCGCCGAGAAGCTCCCTATCGACGAAATTTTCATCTTCCCGGCGATGGGCGACGAGGGCATGACGGCCGGCGGCGCCCTTTGCTATCTGCTGCAGCGCGACGGGCTGACACACTGGCTCTCCGAGCGCCGGCGGCTTCACGACGTTTATTTTGGCCGGGATTATACAAACCTGATCGACAAGAGCATGGACGCTTTCGCCGAGATTCGCCGCACGACTGAGCCGCCGGTCGAAGGTGCGGCGAGACGGCTCACTGCCGGCCAACTTGGCGCGATCTATGTCGGACGCATGGAGTACGGACCCCGCGCCTTAGGCGCGCGATCGATCTTGGCTAATCCGTCGCGGCGAGAGACTCACGATCTTCTCAATGAGCGATTGTCGCGCTCCGAATTCATGCCGTTCGCGCCGGTGATCACTGCCGAGAAGGCCGCTACGGTCTTCGATATCAGTCCCGTCAATGCATATGCGTGTCGCTTCATGACCATCACCTGCAATGTGAAACCGGAATGGCGGCAACGCATCGCCGCGGTCGTTCATGTCGATGGCTCGGCGCGCCCGCAGATCATCGAACGCGAAACCAACGCGCTCTATTATGATATTCTGAACGCCTTCGAGCGTGAGAGCGGTCTTCCGGTCCTGGTCAATACGAGTTTCAATGTGCACGAGGAGCCGATCGTCAATAAGCCTTCGGAGTGTATCCGCGCGCTGTTAGAGGGCCGCATCGATTTCGTCGTCACCACGCAAGGCATCTACGAGAGAGCTCCTCCAGCCTCGAATTGATGTGAAGGCCCTGTCCGTTCTCAGCTCACCTGGATTCCGCATAGATGGGCAAGCCGGCAGGCCAGATCGAGCAGGACTTCATCGGCGCCTGGCCAACCGATCAAGGAGAGGCCGGCGGGGCAACCCGATACGGTTCCGACCGGAATGTTGATCTGCGGAAGGCCGGCAAGACCGGCGATGCATGTCAATCGCATGGTCCGCACCCGGAATAATTCGAGCGCCTCGCCCGTGGCCGTCAATAGCGGCGCGATCGAAGGCGCTGTCGGCAAGGCCGTGATCGTGCCGGGCGGCAGGCTTGCCCGAATATGGGTACGCGCAGCAGCAACGGTTTCACGAGATTGATTGGCCTGCTCGCGGGTAACGCTCGCGGCGAAATCCATGCGCTCCTTTATTCCAGGACCGAGCTTCGGCTTTGCCTGAGTGATGAAAGCGCCAAAGGTCTCCCATACCTCTTTGGCTTGCACGACCCGGAATCCTTCGCGCCACCCATCAAAGCCCGCGGAGGCGATGTTCGCCTCGACGCGCGGCGGCAAGAGCTGAGCGCCGCGATTGAGGAATTCCCGGCAAAGCGCCGCGACCTCGGCGTCAGCTTGAGCGAATGTATCGGTCGCTACCAACAGCCGCGTGGCTCGTTCTTTGCTAGCGCTCCCTTGCAGCAGCACCGCGCCGACGCGCCGCAAAACGCCGGGGCCATTCGCGAACCAGCCGGCAACGTCAAAGGATGGCGCCATGGCCATGGCGCCGGTCAGATCGACCCGGCCGTGTGTCGGCCGTAGCCCGTACACACCGTTGAATGACGCGGGAATGCGGACCGATCCGCCAGTATCGCTGCCCAATGCGAAGTCGCAAGCATTGGCGCCGCAGGCAGCGGCCGAGCCGCTCGAGGAGCCACCAGGAATCCGGCCCGGCGCGCGCAGAATTCAGCGGCGTCCCATAATGCGCATTGACGCCGCTCACGCTGTAGAAAAACTCGTCGCAAATTGTTTTGCCTGTGATCGTGGCGCCGGCGGCGAGAATTTTCTCGACCGCACTGGCATGTTGGCTGGCGGGTTTCTGCGCCGCGAGCCAATCTGGACTGCCGCCGCCGGTCCGTGAACCGGCAATGTCGTACATATCCTTGACGGCGGCCGTCAGTCCGGCGAGCGGTCCGGTTTCCGCGCCAACAATCGGCGCATTGAGATTATGTGGGACAAAGAAAGAGGTTTTCACGCGGCCTGCTTTTTATACCAATCGAGAATTCGCGCACCATCCCATGCCGCCACGCCGGGCTTGCTCAATACCTCCTCGAAGGCGCGGCGTACATAGGCGATCCGATGCGGCACTCCGGACAGATAACAATGCATGGCGATAGCCATGATTTTCGGCCGCTCTGCCAATTCGGCGTAAAGGGTTTCAAACTGGTCCATGACCCGGCGATGCATCTGCTCGGATGTCTGATGTTGAAGCGCCATCAAAACAATGTCATGAAGCTCGAAATTGTACGGCAACGCCACGACGGAATTGTGCGCGGTCTTGAGCGTCACCGGCTCGTCGTCGAGCACCCAATCGCCGATATATTCGATGCCCGCCGCCGATAAGTAATCGAGCGTATCGAAGGTTTGCGTCAAACCCGGTCCAAACCAGCCGCGCGGCGATTGACCCCAAAATTTTGTAATGATCGCCACCGACTTGTCGATCACCGCTTTCTGATCCTCAAGCTTGTGCATCGGCACCTGATCATAGCCATGCGCATTGAGCTCCCAGCCTGCCTCGATGCAGGCCCGGACGACCGCGGGATAAGTCTCACAGACCCGGGCGTTTAACGTAACCGTTGGCGTGATCTTGAGCGCATCGAGCATGCGTTTGATGCGCCAGAAACCGACGCGCATGCCGTATTCGTGCCAGGTCCAATTCGGAATGTCCGGTTGCATCGGCTGCCCTTGCGGCGGCGAAATCACCATGCGCGCCATGGGGCGCGCCAGGTCCCATTCTTCCAGCGCCAGCACCGGCCAGACGATCAACCTCAGCCCATCCGGCAGCCGCAATGGCCTGCGGCCCTCCATGGCCGAGTATGGAAGGCGTTCTCGTGGATGCATGTCTTCGTCTTCCGGTTCGTTGAGGTCTATACCTTACGTGGGCCAAAGAGCGAATTCAGCTGGCCTCATTGTAAACGCTTGACCTAGATCAAAAACCGTCAGATGAGAGCTTCCTCAAAGGTCGAAATGCGACGTGAATTGGAAGCCTACGGTCCACCGAGCAAGCGAACGGCAATTGTTGCTAGCCGCGCGTAGTCGGTCGCCACTGTGATATTCTGACCCAATTGATTTCCTGATTCGTGCAACGTGCATGCCGAACAAAGAGATTGGCTCGAGTGAACGGCACCAAGCAACTCGCGGTGGCGAGCACATCGTGATCCGCCGATTTCGGCCGGAAGACAAAGCGCTGTACTCCGATTTTTTGAGCGATGTTAGCGCCGAGGATCTGCGGCTCCGGTTCTTCGCGCGCGTCGGCGAGCTTAGCGCCGCGGAGAGCGAGAGGCTCAGTCATCTCGACTATAGCCACGAGATGGCCTTCATCGCGCTCGACGAGATGACGGGCCAGATGCTGGGCCTCGTGCGCTTGAAGGATGAGCTTGATGAACAGACTGCGGAGTTTGCGATTTTGGTTCGCTCGCAGCTGAAAGGCCATGGCGTCGGCTGGTTGCTGATGCAGCGCGTCATCGATTACGCAAAAGAGAAAGGCCTGCGGCGTGTATATGGCGATGTGTTAGCGGAAAACGCAAGCATGCTGCAGATGAGTGCAGAGCTCGGTTTCCATGCGGAGGATATCGGATCGGGCCTCAAGCGCGTAGTGCTCAATCTTAAAAAATAGCCGCTCGGCGGCTATTCTTGGGCTCGGGAAACTGGTGGTGCTGTCGCTGTTTGCTTTAATGGGAAACCTGCGCAGCCGCAGCCTGCCCGGTAAGACGTCCCAAGACGGTCGCGCTCAGTAGACCGTTCCCGGACAGATAGCCAGCCGCCGTGGTGCCTGAAATTCCGACCGCGGCGCCACCGGCGGCAAAAAGGTTCGGGAAAAGGCTTCCGTCCTTGCATTTGACGCGACCGGTCGTGTCGATCAGGAGCCCGCCCTGGGTATGAAAGAGCGCGCCGACGACCTTCACCGCGAAAAATGGCGGCACCAGTTCCTGCTCTGCGGAGAAACGGCGTCCACAGCGATCCATTGCGCCGCGCGTTTTTAGTGTTTCAACGTTGCGCCATTCCTCGGCAAAGATCTCCGCAGGAACCCGCATCTTGGCCGCGAGTTCGTCGACACTCTCCGCGATAAGCATCGCACCGGCGCGTTCCGCCGCTTGAAAGTCCTCGAATTGCCGCGCGACGGCGGCAATGCGTGCGTCGAAGATATCCCAGGCTATTCCACCCGGCTGGCGGAGCACTTCCGCGGCCTGTTCGGAATAGCCGCAAGTTTCATCACAGAACCGTCGGCCCTGCGCATTGACCTGAAAACCACCCTCCATGATCACGGCCCAAGTGATCAAGATATTGTGCGGGGTCGCGACCGAGCCATGGCCTTGATAGGCGCCAAGACATGCAAGCTCGGCGCCGAGCGCCTCTCCCCACAGAACGGCGTCGCCGCGATTGCCGTGGTGTCCAAAATAGAGCGCGTCCGCCATCTCCGGTATGAAGCGGCGTACCAGATCGGGGTTGCCACCGTAACCGTTGCAGGCGAGGATCAGTGCGTCGCAGCCGATGCGCTCGCGGCTTCCGTCGCGGCGCACGATCTCGAGGCCGCGCACCCGCCCATCTTTTTCTGCGAATAACGTCTGGGCAATGCATCCCGTCAACACGACAATATCGCTCAATTCGGCGACATTGCGCAGGCGATCGATCAGCTCGCGGCCGGTGCGGCTCGGCAAGCCGTGCATGCGGAGCGCGGAATGGCCTGGATAATTGAAATTCTGGATCAGCTCGAACGGCAGCGCATGGCGCTCCGTCAACCATTCGATCAGCGGAGCGGAGCCGCGCGCGACAGTTTCGACCAACGCCGCGGGGGCTTCGCCATGGGCCTTGCGCTGGATGTCGGCAGCCAGCCGATCTGGACTATCGGCAACGCCTTTGGCGCGCTGAAAGCGCGTGCCGGCGGCAGGAATGAGCCCAGCCGACAGCGCGGTCGAGCCGCTCGGGACCTGATCGCGCTCAATCACGACCGCATTGACGCCGGCCTCGTTAGCGGCCAGAGCTGCGCAAAGCCCCGCAGCGCCGGCGCCAATGATCAGGAGGGGAACGTGCGCGCTCCATTCTGCAACAGAATCGAACTCGACTGTGCTCATGGCGTCGCGTGAACGATTACGTTGGCGGAAATAACCGAGATCGATACCAACCCACTGATGGTACACACGAAGTGCGAGGGCGCGACGGCACTCGATGCTTTGATCGTTGTGGGGTGCTGAATCGAGTTATCACGATGTCTACTTGGCGGATCCCGACGAATTCGCGCGGGGTGGTAGGCCGAGCATTAGCCGTGTCGTGGCATCAACCCGCCACAATTCGCGGTTCGCAGCTAAGCGTTCGTTCAGATAGTTTTCCGCCTGGTCAAGCCGCTCCACGAACGCTGCCGGTTTGTCGGAAGCCCCACGCCAGAAATCATTGAAGAATATCCTCACCAGGTTGCGTCGACGCTCGATTTCCAGCTGGTCGGGCGCAAAATGAGCGACCGCATTGATCTCAGGCGCGCTGTTGGCGTTCACGTCGGCGGCAAGAGTAGCATTGGCGACTTCGGCTCCCACCGCGCCGCTTTCCGCCTCTTCTTCAGCCGATCCAGGACGGCTCGGTCGAAAAAAGTTCGCGGCGGCTGCGCCAATCTCCGCAAAGCGTCGCAAGATATTTGCCAGCACTCCCCCCGTAGAGACTGGCGTCGATCTGCTCGATTGCGCCGGCTCGGCGGAAATCATCCGCGCTTCCGTCATATACAATTCCCCTTTTTAGGGAGCGTCCTTAATAGCAGAGTCGCTCATGCGCGTAATCGAAAAACGCACAATGATCTTCAGTGTTAGGCCGCGGGATTTGCAAGTGAATTGGTAACCTGCAGACAAAACGGAATGAGAGAATCGGTGCTGTGATCCGCAAGCGGCCTGTGTTCCGGCAAATTGTTGCGAAAATTCAAAATTCCAAGCGCGTCGATCAAGCCGAGATATTGAGAGTAACCGTTTGCACGAAACGTCCTCGGAAATTACGCACCCAAATGTATGAACCGTTATCTTTCGTCCGATCGGGGCAGGTTTCGCAATGACACTCAACGAGCGTTGGAAAAGTTATCGAAATGAATGGATCCGATAACGGGCCCTTTCGGAGAATCTAAGCGGCCTTCTGAGTTAGGTGGAACCCAAACAATACGATTATCAAGCCAGTTAATTGCAGGAAACTCGGCATCTCGCCGAGCGCTAGCCATCCGATGAGCAACACAAATGGCGGCACCAGCAAGAAAAATATGGCTGCCCGCCCAGCTCCAATGAGCGCGATCGAGTTGACAAATAAATACAAAGCTGCCGGCCCCGCTAACACGCCCTGCAATACTGCTTGAAGGAGATTTTCGCGCCATCCCAACGAGATCATGTGGGCAAGGCCGTAATGCAACCAATAGACGGGCATTCCGAATAACGACAGCACGCCGATTGCCGCCGCAGCCGGCATTGGGGCGATACGCCACAGCCGGAGCAGCGTGCTGAAGCCCGCAGACATAAATCCCGCCAATACAAAGAGAAGATCCCCAGCCACTCCCTGTTCGCCGAACGTGACTGCTCCTTCACCGCCAATCACCACAAGACCGCCAATAATGATCAACGCGCCGATCAGCCGCGAAGCTATGAGCTCTTCTCGAAGTACCAAAGTGGCGAGAAGCAAACCGCCTAATGCTCCGCACGACGGTTGAATCACACCTCCGTGCCCGAGTGGCACGAACAGAAAACCCGCATATCCGATAATCGCGAAGACAGGTCCGCCCAGTAACGTAAGCAAAATTCCACGGCCCCACCCAATACCATTCAGATCCCCGACGCGGGCTCGCACCACGACTGGTAGAAGTGCAAGGCCCGACCAGAGATAGCGGTGAACGGCGATATCCGCTGGGAAAAATCCGACGTTTAGTCCGTGGCGCACTCCGGCAAATCCGGCCGCCCAGAATACGGATGCCACAATGCCGCAAATTACGCCAATAGCAGTTGGGTTCGACCAACTCTTTGGCTCCAAGCACCCTCCGATTCCCACCACGCTCGCTCACATGAGCGCGCTCGCGACGCTGGAGAAATGTTGCATTGGCAAGCGATCCCTTATTACCGAAGGCGGCGATGCTTCGGCGTTTATCTAGATCGAGCGATTGATGCCGCCATCGACGACGATCGTCTGACCGGTGAGGTAGCCGGCTTGCGACGAGCAGAGATAAGCACAGAGATCACCGATTTCATTAGGCTTTCCCATTCTCCGCACCGGAATTGTTTCGGAGAAGAGCTTGAATTGTTCGTCGACTGTAATGCCCAAGGCCTTGGCTCTAGCGGAAAGTATCTCGATGAGGCGATCGGTCATTATGGGACCGGGCGCTATATTGTTGACGGTGATACCGTACGGGGCGAGGTCAGACGCAAGGGTTTTGGCCATGACCGTGACGCCGGCACGAACCGAATCCGAGACAACAAGATCGGTCAGGGGCTCTTTTACGCCGTACCCAGTCAGGTTGACGATGCGGCCCCGAGCGGAGACCTTCAGTGCCGGCAATGCTTCACGAATGAGGCGAACGGCGCTCATCAAATTGAGCTTGTAGGCGGTATCCCAGTCATCATCGCCAGCCTTTTCGAAGGAAGCGGTTGGTGGACCGCCGGCATTAGTAACAAGGCAATCCAAACCACCCAATGCGGTGACAGCCTCGGCCATAACGCGCTTCACCTCTGCAGGGAGGGAAACATCGGCGGCGGAATAACCGGCCGCGCCAAATTCGGACGCAGCTCGCTTGAGCTCTTCCTTATTGCGAGCACAGATGAAGACGCGGGCACCTTCGTCGGCCAGCGCTTTGGCGCAAGCCTTGCCGAGTCCCTTGCTGGCGCCGGCAATGAAGGCCTTGCAGTCTTTCAAACCAAGATTTATCGGGGAGGCCTTTCGAGGGCTGACTGAACTAGACGAAAAATTCAGTCGGACTGAGGAGTGTGCCTAGCGCTTGCCAAATAGGCGTGCTCTAGCCGCAGCGGCAAATCAGCTTCACCAGTTCTGGCTTCCAGAACGATTGATCCACGCGCGAGCGCATAAACGCGATTGGCAAGGGCCAGCGCCTTCTCGATCAACTGCTCTACTAGAAGTACTGCGGTTCCGGCCTCGCGCAGCCGCCGCACCACCACAAGGACGCGATCCACCAATACCGGCGACAGGCCGGCTGAGGGTTCATCCAACATTAAAAGTTGCGGTCGTCGAACCAAACCCTGCGCTACCGCCAGGATCTGCTGCTGACCACCAGAGAGCGAAGCGGCGCGTTCGTGGCGCTTTGCGGCGACTTCGGGGAAGAGCTCGAGCACTTCCTCAACGCGAGCGGCGCGCTCGCCGCGCGGCAGGTCGTAGCCCGCAAGCAGCAGGTTGTCGAGCACTGCAAGCTGCGTGAATACTCGATGTCCTTCGATGACATGCGCGAGCCCTGCTTTGACGACATCGCGCGGACTGGCCCCTGTAAGATCGCGACCGGCGAAGCGCACGTGTCCCGACCAAGGCAGTAGCCCCGACAGTGCGCGCAATATCGTCGTTTTGCCCGCTCCGTTGGGGCCAAGCAGCGCTACTATTTCACCCGCGCCCACCGTGAGGTCGATGCTGCGCAGTACTCGGATTTTACCGTAACCGGCGGAAAGGCCGGAGGTTTGGAGTAGCGGATCAGCCGCCAAGGTAGGCATTGAGTACCTCCCGATGCGACCGGATTTCGGCTGGCGTTCCGGCTGCTAGCAACCTACCGAGATTGAGCACGGTGACCTGGTGGCATATGTCGAAGATCAGATCGGGATGATGCTCAACCACGAGCACACCGGTGCCCGCCTGGGCGATTGCCAGGAGCAAAGCGCCAAGCCGCTCGATCTCCTCCGCCGTGAGACCAGCTGCTGGCTCGTCAAGTAATAGGAAAGCGGGGCGTAGCATCAACGCGCGAGCGATCTCAGTGAAGCGCAATTCGCTGTGTTGCAACCGGTCAGCTCGCACCGGCGCTAGCCGGTCCAGTCCGACCGTCGCTAAGGCCAGCATTGCCGTGGCGCGCAGCATATCTTCATCGCGCCGATGGCGCGGCAGTGACAGCAAAGATTCGACGAATGTGCCTTCGCCTTCGATGGTGCCGCCAATCATGACGTTCTGCAGTACCGACGCGGAGCCGACAATGCGGGGAGTCTGAAATGTTCGCGCAATCCTCATGCGCGCGCGTTGGTGGCGCGCCAACGCCGGCAATGCAGCCCCGTTCAACCTGACAGCGCCGTGCTGCTGCGCGTAATAACCAGAGATAACATTCAAGATTGTGGTCTTTCCGCTCCCATTGGGGCCGATCAGTCCATGCACTTGCCCAGGCCGGATCTCAAGGTCGAGACCGTCGATTGCTTTCACCCCGCCAAAGCTCATCACCAGCTGTTCAAGCGTCAAGGTGCCGGCATCGCGCGCTTCGTTGAATAACTGCTCGATCAGATCTGGTCGAGGGATGATTGCGCGGCCGCTCGCGAGCGGGCGACGGTTCTTGAAATCTAGGATCTCGGCAATTCCGCCCGGTATTGCAAGCACGATGACGAGCAGTAACACCGCATAGAGAAACGTTGACCAGGCGACCAGCGGCGCGGCTAATTCCGGCAGCACCGTCAAAAGAATCGTGCCGAGCAGCGGCCCGAAAATAGAGCCGCGCCCACCAATCAAAATGGCGATGAAAAACAAAACTGACAGGTCGAGCGTAAAGGCGTCCGGCGTAATGTAAGATTGCAATGAGGCGAATAGCCCGCCGGCCACCGCAGCAACGGCACCGCTGAATAAAAATACTGGCACTAGCAATGCGGGTTTTGAGATGCCGCTCGCTTCCGCCGCGACCTCGGCGTCGCGGATCGCGGTTAGTGCGCGGCCGAATCGGCTAGCCGCCACATTCGCTGTCATCCAGGTGCAGATCGCCGCGAGACCAAAGCAAAAATAATAGAAGCCCCACTGGGAGGAGAACGGTTCTGGGAAAATCGGCCCAGGAACACCCACCCCGCCGCCAGTGACGCTCTGCCAAGCAAGAGCCACCTGCGTTACGATCGTCGCAAAGCCTAGTGTCGTGATGGCGAAGTAGAATGTGCGCAGGCGTAGCGCCGGCAGCCCAATGATCAAGCCGAAGATGGCGCCTACCGCGGCCGCAATCGTCAACGCGAGATAAGGCGGAAAAGCCGGCGTGGCGTTGCCAGCTGCGAGCACGCTGGTGGTATAGGCCCCAAGCGTCAGCAGTGCTACCCAGCCGATTGCAATCTGGCCCGCGAATCCGACGACGAGATTGAGCCCCGATACCAGGATCCAATACACGCAGGCGCGGGTCGCAATCACGCCCCAGTAACCGCCACCGAACAATGGCAAACCGATGCCGACCAGTAACAGCACCAGGAGGGGCAGCGCCGTGCCAAACGTACTTGCGGAGCCAAGCACATTTGCACGGCTCGGGCGCAATTTTTCCTCCGCGTCCATCAGACCCGGCGCTGAACAGACGCGCCCGCGAGGCCCTCAGGACGTGCCAGCAGAACAATGATGAACACTGTGAATACTGCCACCGAGGCGAAGATGCCGCCCACCAGAAAATTTGCAGCTTGCTGGAACAGCCCGAGCAAGAGACCAGCGACCACGGCTCCGCGATTGTTGCCCATACCGCCTAGCGCCACCGGAACGAAGCCATAGAACGTGAGAATCGGCGCATTGCCAAAGAAAGCGAGAAGCATTTCTCCGCCGGCAAATCCCGCCAGCGTGCCAATCATTCCGGCAAGCGCAAAACTTGCCATGCGCAAGCCGCGTTCCGGTAGCCCAAGCGCGCGCGCTGCATAGTTGTCCTCGGAGATCGCCAGAAAGGCGCGGCCGACCAGCGTATAGCGATAGAGCAATTCCAAGCCGATGATCACCGCGGCACAGGCGAGTATCGGCAACCAGAACTGTTGATCAAAGCCGCCACGCGCAATGTCGAAGAGGCGGGGAAATGGTCGCGACTCAGTCCCCCACTCGATCGCGGTGAACTGCTGGACTATCAGAGCCAGTGCGAGCGTAGAAAGCACGTAGAGATGCTGATCCAAGCTCTTAAGTACCGGCCGCACCGCGACGATTTCGGTGATGATCCCGGAAAGCGCGCCGGCGGCGAGCACAAGGAGAAAACCGGCAATCAAAGGCAGGCCCATCTGGGCGATGACGAGTGAGCCCAGCACTCCACCCAACATCCCGAGCGTGCCCGCAGTAAAGCTGAACACGCGCGAGGCAGAAAACATCACGTTATAAGTGATGCCGATCAGTGCGTAGATGCAGCCGATCGCCACCCCGGTCGAGACGATCGATTCGATCATCGGCTTAAGAACTGTAGCCGGGAGCCAAGTTGAATGCGCCGTCCTTGAGCGAATTAGCTTCGACCATCACCACTTCCTCGTCCGGATAGCCGTTGTGTTGATCGGGGCTAAAAGTGATGTCGCCGTAGACCCCCGGGAATCCTTTGAGCTTGTTGAGGTAACCGACAATTTGCTGTGGCTCGGTGCCAACAGCCTTCATAGCCTCGGCGATCATCCGAGGACTGTCATAGCCGAGCGCGATCCACCACAAGAGTGTGTCACCCATGTCGATCTTGGCGCTCTTTAGACGGTCTACGAAGGCGGTGGTGCGCTCCGGAAGCTTTCCGCCCTGGTCATAACAGACGTTGCGGAAATTGTTCGGGTAAACCTTCGCCCAGTATTCGGGCTTCTCCAGCAACGCTTTTGTCTGACCGGAGCCGAGTGTGGTCTGGCCAACGATCGGCACATCCCAACCCATATTGCCGCGCGTGTTGATGATGCGGGAGAGAAAGCCGGCATTCACGCTCCAGGGCATGATCGCCTCAGCCCCTGCGGATTGCATGCGCAGAAGCTCGGGCTTTAGGTCAGGATTGGCGGCGTCAACGTTGCCCTGGTAGACGACTTCGGCACCCCGGGCCTGGAGCATCGGCACATAGGCGTTGACCGACGCGGTGCCATAACCAGTGGTGTCGCTGATGACCGCGACCTTTTTGCGCTTGAGCACGTCCACGACATAGCGATTTGCGGCGGCGCCGATCTGCTGGTTGGTGGGCGCGTTACGGAAGCACATCGGATATTTCTGTGGGTCCGTCAGAGTATCAACCCAGCAAGGATGGACCTGGGGTGTGTTGGTGCGCGCGAGCAGGGGCACGACCGCGAGTGACTCGCCGGAATTGACCGGGCCGAAGACGACGCTCACATTCTGCCCGTGTGATAGCTCCGCTGCTCCATTGACGGCCTTTGTCGGGTCGCTTTGGGTATCGCGAGTAATCAATTCGACCTGCCGCCCATTTATGCCGCCAGCCGCGTTGATCTCCTGCACCGCCAACTGGGTTCCGCGATTGATGCCGATGCCGGTGGAGGACGACGGGCCAGTGAGCGCCGGCAAATAACCGATGCGGATCGGCTCATCTACCGCGATTGCGGGCTTGGCAAGGCTGCTGGCTGCAATGACGGCGCCGGCGGATCCAAGCGCTTGACGACGAGTGATCGACATTTTGATTCCTCCCTTGGCTTGCCTTGGCCTACTCCCATAGCTTCTCATGTTCTCTCGCGGCCTTACGACGTACTATATCTTCGACCTGATGGTCCGCAAAGCGGTGCCGCGACCCGTGCACGGCATTGTGGGTTGACAATTGAACGGTCGGAAAATGGCTGGGCTCTTCCCGCGGGAGTGGGATTTCTCCCAACAATTTTTTCTTCTGTATGTCCGACCTGATCAGCGTCGCGGTCGCGTACAATTTCGAGCTCTCGAGCAAGAAGTCTTTTGAAAAGGAGGCAGTGCGATGGAACTGGGCCTCGCTAACAAAACGGCGCTCGTGACTGGCGGGAGCAAGGGAATAGGCCTTGAGACGGCACGTGCGCTTGCGCGGGAGGGCGTGAAGGTTCTGATCTGCGCGCGCCGAGAGTCGGCGCTCGCCGACGCAGCGCGCGACATCATGCGGACTACCCAGGCAAAGATCGAGACACACGCGCTGGACGTGACCAAAGTTGACCAGATCGAAATGATTCCACCCATCATCAGCGACAAGCTCGGCGGTATCGACATCCTCATCAACAATGCCGGCACAGGGACCTACAAACCCTTTCTCGAAGTGACCGATGAGGAACTTGTCGACGGCATGGCGATCAATTTCTTCGCGCAATTTCGCATCTGTCAGCGCATAGTGCCGATGATGATCGCCCACGGCGGTGGCCGCATCGTCAATGTGAGCGGCCAGACCGGGATCATGACGCTGAACCCGCCATTCCTATCATCCTGCACCGGACCGGCGAAATCGGCCGAGATTCGGTTCTCCAAAGTGCTCGCCAACGAGCTTGCACCGCACAACATCCGCGTCAATTGCGTGATACCGGGGTTCATCAACACACCCGAGCGCTTTGCCAAATGGGAACGAGAACTTGCCAAGCGCCAGCTCAGTCTCGAGGACGCCGCCCGCGAGCGATCGCTTTGGTCGAGCAATCAGGGCATGCGCGACACGCGCTGGGGTACGCCCGAGGAGATCGCCAATCTCATCGTCTTTGCCGTCTCAGACGCCGCAAGTTATATCAATGGCGCAGAACTCGTCGCCGACAACGCAATGGACAAATCCTGAAGGCAATAAACTTGATCGGGTAGGTAAGAACGATAGCTAAGTTCTGACGCGAATCATTTCAACGATAGCGACATTTGCCATTTTTGTTCAATGCAGGCTAGGAGCGGAAGCCGACGTTCCGCTCTTTGCGTCTTCGATTATCATGTCTGCGCCCTTCTCGCCGATCATAATCGTGGCCGCGTTGGTATTTCCGGAAACGACCGCAGGCATGATCGAGGCATCGACTACACGCAAACCCGTGAAACCGCGCACGCGCAACCGTTCATCGACCACGGCATTCTGATCCTGGCCCATGCGGCAGGTGCCAACGGGATGATAGGTAGTGGACCCGCGGCGCCGGATAAAATCCAGCAAATCATTGTCATTCTCACATTGCCTTCCTGGCTCGATCTCTTCAGCAATATGACGCGCCATGGCAGGCGCCTGAAAGATGCGGCGCATCGCTTTGACACCTTCCACGATGGTCTCCTGATCCTTATGTGTCGCCAGATAGTTCGGATGAATCGCCGGGGCGTCTCGCGGATCGGCTGATCGGATACGCACATAGCCACGGCTCTCTGGCCGCAGTAGCACGCACACGCCTGTCACGCCCGGGAACGGATGCAGTTTTCCACCGATCGTGTCGGTCGAGTACAGCGCAATTGAGCACTGTGAATCGGGCGTTTCCGATGAGGGATGCGCGCGCACGAAGCATCCGGCCGAGATCGCTGGGACAGCGAGATAACCGCGGCGCGTGAATGCGTAACGCAGGCCGGCCGACGCCTTTCCGGCCCACGTGCGCACTGCATCGTTGAGCGTAATCGGTTCTTTGCAACGTAACACTATGCGGCCTGAAAAATGATCGTTGAGAGAATCGCCGACGCCTTGCGCATCGGCGATGACAGTGATCCCAAACGATTGGAGGAGCGAGGCCGGTCCGATACCCGAAAGTTGCAACAGCTGCGGCGAATTGAAGGCACCTGAAGAAACGATTACCTCAACGCTGGCCCGCGCGCAGTAGTTGTCGTTGCCGACAACATACTCAACGGCAGTCGCACGTCGACCATCGAAGAGAATTCGCGTGGCGAGCGCTTCCGAAACCACCTTGAGATTACCACGTCGTCGCGCTGACTTGAGATAGCCGGTCGCGGTCGAAGAGCGCACACCGTTGCGCATGGTGGTCTGGTAATAGCCTGCGCCTTCTTGCATCGATCCGTTGAAGTCGTCGTTGCGGGGATACCCGCATTCTAGCGTCGCCTCGACAAATGCTTTGGCGAGAGGATGGCGGTCGCATAAGTCAGAAACAGCGAGCGGCCCGCCAACTCCATGGAATTGATCCGCGCCACGTTCGTTGTCTTCTGCCTTTCGAAAATAGGGCAGTACTTCTTCGAAGCTCCAGCCGGCATTCCCGAGTTGCCGCCAAACGTTGAAGTCCTGCGCTTGCCCGCGAATATAGATCAGTCCATTGATCGAACTGGATCCACCGAGAACCCTTCCACGCGGGGCGATGACCCTGCGGTTGTGACATCCCGGTTGCGGTTCAGTTTGGTAACACCAATTGAATTGACGATTGTTGAACAGCCTGCCAAAGCCGAGCGGAATGTGAAGCCACGGGTGCCGGTTATTGGGGCCCGCCTCTAAGAGAAGCACGCGATGCCGGCCGGACGCAGTAAGCCGATTGGCTAGAACGCACCCCGCACTGCCTGCCCCCACGATAACGTAGTCAAACGCCTCTGAATTCTGCACGCGTTTTCCTCAGTTCGGTCTTAAAGATTCATCCGGAGCGAACGTGATTGCCAATTAGCAGCCCCGCTTCGTGAGACATATTCAAGTGATGACCCGTTTTCGGTCCGCTAATTAATGCAAGCCAGGGCGCCGCCATCGACCGGTAACGCGACGCCGCTAATGAAATTCGCCTCGTCGGAAGCTAAAAACAGGGCGGCGTTTGCGACGTCCCAGGCGGTCCCCATCTTGTGGCGTAGAGGCACGCGCGCGTCGCGCGCGGCCACAACTTCGGCCCGGCTTTTACCGCTGACGCGAGCGCGCGTGTCAACTGCCATCGGTGTGTCCATTAATCCCGGCAAGATGACATTGGCGCGCACTCCATATTCCGCATTCTGGACGGCAATTTGCTGAGTGAAAGCGATCATTCCAGCCTTAGTCGCCTTGTAGGCCACATTAGGATACTGCTCCCAGGCGGCGACCGACGAGATCGTAGTGATGACACCAGCGTGCTGCGCGCGCATCAGCGGCACGACATGTTTGCAGGCCATGATGGCGCCGCGCAGGTTGATGGTGGCGATGCGATCGAATGCTGCCTCAGTGATCTTGTCGAGCGGCGCATCTCCGCCAGCGATACTTACGCCGACATTGTAGTGAAGAACGTCGACTCGCCCCCAACGCCGCTGTGCGGCCTCGACCATCGCCGCGAGCGTCGCCTCGTTGGTGACGTCCGCTTCGAACGCGATGCATTCACCACCCGACTGTCGCGTCATCGCGACCGTTTCCTCAGCGGAGGAAAGATTGTTGTCGACTGCCATGACTTTGGCGCCTTCCTGAGCAAAACGTAAAACCGTGGCGCGGCCGTTGCCCAATCCTTCACCCGGCGATTGACCTGCGCCTACGACGATAGCGATCTTGTTCTTGAGACGCATGTGAACCTCGGTCGGAAGCGGGTTGACGCTCAGGAGACATTACGGGCGCGGGCGTACGTGGAAAAGGCCTGTTTATCAAATGAGGTACAATCCGCCGTGTCGTTATGTTGCGGATTGAGTTTTCGCGCGTCAGCGCAAATCGATCGTTAGACCCCATTTCGTCGGTCTCCAATCCCATGTTGTAATCGCCCGAGCAATTGAGGAGTGCCCCCGATGACGATCATTGATTCCCAGGTCCACGCTTATGAGGCGAACACTCCGAAGCGACCTTGGCACAGTGTGCCAAACTGGCCCGATCACGTTACGGGTGACGAGATGGTGACGGCGATGGACAAGGTCGGCGTCGACGGTGCGATCTTCATTTCCGCTTTTTCCATGTACCGTTACGACGCGAGTTATGCGGTGGAGGTGCAACGGGCTCATCCCGGTCGGTTCGCCATCGTCAAGCCGGTCGACCCAGACGATCCAGCCGTGGGCGATGTCATCGCCGACTGGAAGCAGACACCGAGCGCGGTCGGTATCCGAATCATAATGACGAAGGAGGCGAAGCGCGAGCCGAACGATCCCGGCCTGGACCGGATTCTGCGCGCGGCCGTAAAGCACGATTTTCCGGTCAACATACTGTGCTGGGGCAACGTGGATGCGGGCACGGCGTTGATCGACCGCCACCCCGATACGCGCTTTATCATCGATCATCTCGCTATCCTGCAGCCCCGCACACCACCGGCCCCACCGCAGCCGTGGGCCGACTTGCCGAAGGTGCTGGACCTTGCCAAGCGCAAGAACGCGGTGATCAAAGTGAGCGGCGCCTGCACGCTATCCCGGGAACCATATCCGTTCCCGGACATCTGGGATCCGCTCGCCCGCGTGTTCGATGCCTGGGATTTCGATCGCTGCCTGTGGGGCACGGACTGGACACGCGCATATGCCGTCGTCAACTACGAGCAGGCCGTTGAGCCTTTTTTCAAAACTGACCGCCTGAACGACAGCGAACGAGCGATGCTTATGGGCGGCGCGTGCGCCAAAGCCTATCGTTGGTCGCCGAAGAAAGTTTAGGTTGATCACCATCTCCGCAAGCTGCTTAATCGGAAACCAGGAATTCATAGACGTCCTGAATGATCTTCTTCAGACCTAATCGGATGGCGCCCCCGAGAAGCCTTTGGGTCAGATTCCCGTCGCTGCCCACTCCGTCGTGACAATGGACGTGTTGGGCAATATCGCCTGTTGCGTTCGCCTTGATAAAAGCCTGTGTAATTATCTTTTTTCCACTGTCGAGCTTTGCGACGTTGGTATCTGCACCGGTACCTTCCTTGTTCCAAGTGCCGTCAATGAGATCCACTATCCTTTTCATCTACCCCCTCCCGCTAGGAGCTCCAAAGTCCGGTCGTCGGCCTGGCCACGGTAGAATTGATCCAAAGCTTCGGTGAACAGTAGGTGGTCGGAATTGTCGGAGGCCGCCTCGCGAAACAGTGTCAAACAAGATCGAAGCTTTAGATCGTCGGGAGAACGAAGGATTTCAAAAGCCGATTTGCCCTTATGGTTCATCATCAGCCGCACTGCCTCACGCAACCGCTCGTCACCTGATAGGAGTGGATCAGGGACATTATTCATAAAGCTCGCATCGCCAGCCGCGGCTGGCGTGGTCGCGGCCAGGGCCGCCGTTGTTAGGCCAAGAGTGCCGATCAGAACGTCTCTCCGCTCCACGTCGGACATGGCATTGCCTCCCAATGATGAGCGCGCAATCGAACGTTGACGATGCTGCAAGGCCGGGTGTTTATGCGCCGTTATTCGCCATTAAAGGCTACACCATTACGGGTCGGGGATGTCCGCTGATGACCCGTTGGCGACATGGTCGGGTATTAGCCTAACGGGAAAAACGAACGCTTCAATTGAATTGACTGGGCGTCGCCGGGCATGCTTGTTGCCGACCAGATCACCTCATAATCCAAGTAGTACCGCGCCCATGCCCAAACTCTACGAGACCCTCGCAGAAGCGTTCCTTGCGGAAGGAGTCGACACGCAGTTCGTCCTGATGGGCGACGGCAACATGCACTGGTCCACCGCCTTTGCCAAACTGCCGGGCGTGCATACCGTCCACGTCAGGCACGAGCACTGTACCGTAGCGGCGGCGACAGCCTACAACGTAGCAACCGGCAAGGTCGCCGTTGCCTCGGTCACGTGCGGCCCTGGCGTGACCCAGTTGATGACGGCGTTGCCGGCCGCGGTTCGCGCCCGCCTGCCGATGGTGGTGTTCGCCGGCGAGTCGCCGATCAACGCCAAGTTCTACAACCAGTACATCGACCAAGCGCCCCTGGTGACGGCGACCGGGGCGCATTACATCGCCGCGCACAGCGTGCCGCGCATGATGGACTGCGTGCGCGCAGCCTTTCACATCGCCAAGTACGAGCGGTCCCCGGTGGTGCTGGGCATTCCCTACGACCTACAGAAGGTCGAACATATGGCCAACCGGCCCTACGAGACCTCGGCGATGTATCAGCCCAAGGTCGGGCGCATGCAGCCCGATCCCGAGATCGTGGCCGAGGCCGTCGAGCGGCTGGCCACGGCAAAGCGGCCGATTATCCTCGGTGGCCGTGGCGTGCTGTGGTCCGGCGCGCGAGATGCGGTGATCAAGCTCGCCGATCGTTGCGGCGCCTTGCTCTCCAACACGCTGCCTGCGCGCGGTCTTTTCCACGACCATCCGTTCGGGCTCGGCACCACCGGCAGCTACTTCACGTCGTTGGGCAGAGAGATGTACAAGTCCGCGGACGTGGTGCTCGCGGTCGGTACGAGCCTATCCTACTACGTTGGTGGCGGGCACTACTTCGCAAAAGCCTGCAAGATCCAGTTGGACGATGCCCCACGCGGCTTGCGCGATGGGCAGAAGGCCGCCGACATCTACCTCAGATCAGATGCGCTCGTCGGCGTCGAGGCAATCCTTGCCGGCCTCGACAAGAAGTTGGGCGTTGGCAAGCCGACGGCGGCGGCTATACGCTCGAAAGAGCTCGCGCATCGCATCGCGACCGAGCCAGCGGACTCGATGCCATTCGACATCGCACCTGGGATGCTGGATCCGCGCGAGGTAATCCGGGCCATCGACGCGGTCGTGCCAAAGGATTGGGACATCGTCGTCGGCGGCGGCCATCAGGCCTATTTCAACACCCAGATGCGTGGCAGGCCGGCGGAGCGCTACACGACCGTCCGTGAATTTGGCGCGGTCGGCAACGGCCTGTCGTATGCGCTTGGGGTTGCGGCCGCGCGCTGGCAGGGTCGCGAGGGCAAGATCGTGCTGTTCGAAGGCGACGGTGGGCTCTTGTTTCATATCCAGGAACTCGAGACGCTCAAGCGTCAAGGATTTCGCATCCTAATCTGCGCGATGAACGACGGCGGATACGGCTCGGAGTTTCACAAGCTGCGCGCCGACGGCCTCGACGATCGCTTGGCTGTGTTCGGCCGGCCCGCGCTTGAGAACATCGCACGCGGCTTTGGCCTCCGCGGCCACGAAATACGCGATGTGTCGGTAATCCCAAAGCTGTTCGCTGACTTCGCTGCGCAGGGCGAAAGCGAAATGTGGAACATCCAGATCTCAGATAAGGTCACGGCACCGGTGATCCGCCAGACCATCAAGCGCGGGCACGGCAATATGTGAGCATTTCTAACTATTGGCACAAAGCAGACATCGGCTGAGTGCTAATCAATGTGCGCCGGAGAAAGCGGACATCACAGTTTCAGAGCGTGAAGATTGAGAAATTTGGATCCCGGTTCCTCTCGCCTAGGGTGGCGGAGAGGGTGTCCGTCATCCGCCAGCCCTTGTCGTAAATAGTCTGTATTTTACAGGATGATAGCAAATCGTGTTATCCGGAATGTTATCCGCAGTGTTGTACGCTTTTGGACACGCGCAAATGACAGCCGGGGTAACAGCAAACATATTCCGGCATCGGCGTCCGCGATATCCGCGTCCGCATTAGTGTTGCCTGTGGGCGGTTAGCACAGCGGAGAGCGGTCCCTTCACACGGGAGAGGTCGTAGGTTCAATCCCTACAGCGCCCACCATTATTTAGCAGTCAACGATTCACTTTGGGGTGCTCCTGGGGTACTATTTGTCCCACAGTGCGAGCACGTTGCTTTGTAGTTCAGTACAGCGCCCTCGCCTGCTCTAACGGGCGCAACATGGCACACATTCAGAAGCTCACGGATAAGCGACGGACGCTGCCCTGGCGTGCGCAGGTGCGCCGCAAGGGGCACAAGGTGCTGGTCAAAATGTTTGCGACCAGGAGCGAAGCCGAGCATTGGGCGACCGAGCAAGAGCGAACTATTCGCCTCACTGGACTTCCACACACCATTAAAGAGCTCGAAAAACGCCGCGTCAGCGAAATCGTTGAACGCTACCTAAAAGAAATTACGCCTTGTCCCTACCGCAATCAAATCCGAACGTATTGATGGTGTAATCCTCCGAGGAACGGTTTGGCAATTATGCTGCCAACTGCCTGGACTGCTCGCGGAACCGGTGCATCCTTGCTAAGCGACAAGTGCGTGCGAGCTTCGTTGTAATATCTCTGATACAATTCGAGCAGGTGGCGAAGATGCCGCTCGCCAAACACAACTACATAGTCCAAGCAATCCCGCCTGATAGAGCCGATCAGCCGTTCCGCATATCCGTTTTGCCATGGTGATCGCGCCGCTATCGGTCGGTCGCGAATACCCATCGCTTGAAGACGGCGGATGAAAATGTCACCGTAGACGGCGTCGCGATCACGGACGATGTATCGCGGTGGTGCTGCCCAACCGTAGGACTCTGAGAGCTGGCGTGCGATCCATTCGGCCGTCGGGTGCGCGGTGACGCCCAGCCATAGGATTTGGCGGCGACCGTGTTGCATTATCAGCAATCCATAGAGCAATCGAAAGGAGATGGTCGGAACCACGAACAGGTCCATCGACGCGATGCCGTCAGCGTGATTGCGCAGGAACGTCCTCCAGCCTTGGGATGGAGGCCGCCTACCCTTTGCCATGTATTTGGCGACCGTGGTTTGCCCGACATCGATGCCGAGCTTAAGCAGCTCACCGTGAATGCGCGGTGCGCCCCAGAGCGGGTTCGCAAAACTCATGTCGCGAATGAGCTGTCGGATCTCGTGTGACATCCTCGGCCGGCCACCGCGTGGTCTTGATTTCCAGCGCCAATAGGCTCGGAATCCGGCGCGATGCCAACGGATCACTGTGGCGGGCCAAATCACCGTCAATGCGTCGAGTGTTGATGGTACCAGCTGCGATATCAAAACGAACAACAAGCGATCGACGTTGCTCAATGCGGGTCTGTTTGGCGATTTGCGCCTCAGTACATTGATCTGGTGGCGGAGAACCAGGATCTCCGCTTCACGCCTTGCGCTGGGCCGCAACAGCCCAATGAGCGCGCCACAAAGCAATCTGAGCAGCTAAATCATCAGCCAAGAGCATCACCCGATTCGCTCCAGGTTCGCTAGATCAGAGTTTCCGACAAGGACAGGTAATTTCCTGAAATTCTCTGCGCAGGAGGGACCCATTTGCGGCGCACGTTCACGCGCGGCGCGGCCCTGTCGCCGGCGTTTGACCTAGCGCTGGCTTCGCTCCAAGCGGTCCCAATCAGTAGTCTCCCGGGCGCGGCCGTTCTCGTTCGAGTTTTTTCAATGTCCTGTCGCCGCGCACGCTTCCTAAAATTGCGGCGAGCGCGATGTAGCATAGTCCGAGAACGCACAGGCTGAGAACGACAGTGAAGAATAGGGCAAGGAATGCCATTTTTATAATTTATTCACCTTCAGAAGCGGAGACAAGAATCCATGAGCAAATTTTTCAGATCGAGGTAACCCGTGGGCCTACAATGGGATAAGCACCCCGCCTCGCGGGTTATCAAGACTCAGACGCTTGCTTGCATGAAAGCAGCGCCAGCTTGCTCTCAGCGGCACAGGTGAATCAGAAACGCCGCAATGAAAATCGCAAGAGCCGCCTCATACGCGTCTAAGCCAAAGAGAGTGGCGAGCACTAACGTGAGTATGACGTAGCTCTTGCGTCGCCCCTTTGCTTGCTGAACGAGTGATCCGCTCCTGAACCTTCTTCGCCTTATCCCACGAAGACGTAAGCGGCGAGAACGACAAAGCCGCTCACAGCAAGCGTCGCGTGAACGCCAATCATTATCCCCGCGATCCGCCTCTTGAAGACACGTGCCGCAAGTAGCCCACCTCCGACCAATGCTGCCAGCGCGATCAGTGCAGCGGCAATCGTGCCAAAGGAAGCAGTGCCGTAATCCAGCCCCCGTGGCGGTCCGCGCAACGCCAGAGCAAGACAACCGAGGCCACTGATGGCGAGAAGCCCATGCAGCGCGGCGAGAGGCCAAGGTGGTGTCGCGCGGCCCTCAGTTTGTAAGTGCAGAACTGCGAGGACAGAGCCTAACAAAACGGCGACCGCGAGAATGACGAAAGCTGCGACCAGCATGACGATGCTCTATCAGTGTCTTTGCCGAAGCTCCTAACTGGATGGAGAGAAAGCTCGACCAGGAATTTCGGTGCGCCCTGAACGCCTCGTTTGCCGTTTTCCGGTATCCGGCACGGGAATGGTAGCGGCGAGCAGGAAGAGGAAAAGCGGCAACAACGAATGTCCGCTACACAAAGCGGCCTACGACTGAATATTTTGTTTGTAATATCATGCTGTTACGCGAAGGCTGGTCGTCTCCTCTCGACCGCATCACGGGTTGTTCGGTGGTATAACGAAGTGGTATCAGTCAGCGCGCAGGTGATGCGGTTTCATTCGGATTTATCGGCATTTCTGAAATTGCCCGCAGTCTCCCCCTGGGGAGCGACAACATTCTTGACTTATCGCGACCATGGCCACCATCAAGTATCACAGACGAAAAGTATCCCGCACCGGCAGCGGCCTTAAATGCGCCGGAGCGCGGGGCCTACGGGTGCGACGGTGTTCCACCGGATTTGTATTCTGTGTAACGCCGCATAGCTTCGGCCTCAGTCAGTTCCTTTTTTTTAACTGAGAGTGCTAGCGAGTCTACGTACTGCATGAACATAGTACCTTCGGGCGAACAAGTATTGTTAGGGGTACACTCCGCCAGACGCTTCTGTCTCCCACATTCCGCCATTGCAAGGAATGATGGATTTTCCCGAGCGCATTGATCGTAGTACTCCCACACTACTCGCGAAGGTGACGCGCAAGTAGTCAGCATCAATGCAGTCACAATGCCTATGGCTGCTGACAAAATGAAATTAAATCTAACCACCAGTTCCGCCCCCGCCTTGGCATCGCGCGGTCGCGATTTAGTCTAACGCCTTGGTGGATGCTGTTCGCCTGAATTGCGCCATTTCTTCAGGAAATCGGAGCCATCGGACATGACTATTCTCCTGCGCAAACAGGACGGAACGCTCAACTCTCAGTAATAGCCTGCGCGTCGCGAGGCTGACCAACTGCCGGAGCATTCTCCTCTCGATGACCACCAACGTCCTGCGCCGGAATTGTGCGATAGCCTGCCGGAGCCCGTTGCGGATCGGCCAGCCCCGGCAACGCTCACCCGGACCACGCCATTAGCGCCGACAGCGCCATTCGATTGGTAGCTTTGGTCCGCGGAATACACGCGGCCACCGACGATCCTTACAGCTACACGAACAGAACCGCAGTCTCCGCGCAGAGTGTAGATCGCCACACTCCAAGTCCCGTCATAGGCCGACCCGTCGACCCGACGCGCGGCATTCGACGGAGTGCAAGCTAGTAGCAGCGCGGCGGAAATTGTCGGGGCGAGCAACAGACGCGATAAGTTTTTCATCGGTTCGCTCCTTTTTCTCCTCCCGGCACGGAGGTTTACGTCACTCGCAAGTCGTGACTTTGAAATCAGTTAAAGCAAGCCCGTCCTTGGTCTTGTAATGGTATTCGTAGCTAAACCCTTCTTTTTTCATCGAGCTCGAATTGTTGGCGTTTGTGCAAACTCCGATCTGGACCTGCCGCGCTGTCTCTTGAGCGTCAAATTGGTCCGCCTTGTCGATTACATACCAATAGCTGCTGTGGGTTCTGTCGTACTTTACATCGACCAAGGTGGTGTTCTGATCAACCCGCAGAGGAAGGTTGCTCTTCATGTCTGCTTCGGTCCTACGTAGTCCCTCTTCAAAGCGTGGCCCTGCCCATTCGCTATAAACCCAGTAGCCGCCCGCACCGGCTACGATGATGAAGGCCGTCAGGGTGATCCAATCGCGTCCACGTAACCTGAACATGACTTCTTCCTTCTCACGCCAAGCAGAGGCAACCGTCGGTTTTTCCATTGACGCAAGTACAAACTAGTTTGGCGGCTCTTAGGTGGGCCAGGAGGCCTTTTGTTGCGGCGCAACGATTGCCGAAAAGTAAAAGTAATGTGCTGCGGCATCTAGAAACTTACGGCGAAGATAGTGGTTAAATAGCATTGAGGAACGCGCCATGAAGAAGAAAACAATAGCTATTCTGGCAACGAGCGTTGCGGTTTGCGCGCTTTGCGTCGTCACGGACGCTTCTGCAATCGCCCGCGGGGGTGGTGGCGGCGGTGGCGGGCATGGTGGTGGGGGTGGAGGCGGCGGGCATGGGGGTGGGGGTGGAGGCGGTGGGTTTGCTGGGTTTCACGGTGGGGGCGGCGGGGGTGGTGGCTGGCATGGCGGTGGTGGATTTGCCGGCTTTCACGGCGGGGGCGGTGGGTTTCATGGATTTGCCGCCCATGGTGGCGCGGCCCACCTCGGTCATGGGTGGAGCGGTCATGCTTTAAGTGCTCACGGCTTCTCGGCGCATGCCTACCACGGACATGGATTTACTAGTCACGCCATGAGCGGTCGCGGGTACGCTGGCCACAATCTCAGTCACAGTCACGCTATGACGGGCAATGCTGGGCGAATTGCCGGTCACGGTATTACGAACACCGGTCACAACGCGCTTGCCACCCACAATCAGCTAAACGGCGCTCGGAACAACCAGTTCGCTCACAACCAATTCGCAGCGCAGAATTTCCACGGTCTGAACAATTTCAATCACACCGGCTTTAACCGCAACGCCTTCGGCAACCATGCCAACTGGAACCATTGGGGCGGGCGTTTCTGGGGCGCTGGATGGAATAATTGGGGCTGGGGATGGGGTGGCTGGGCCGGGCCAGTCTTCTGGCCGTTCCTCTTAGGCGACGCACTCTCGTTCATCTTCTGGCCCTACGCCTATTACGATCCGTTTTGGTGGTACGGTCCTCCTTTCATCTTCGCCAGCATCTTCGCGCCCGGTCCCTATTTCGGGCTCGATTACGGATACGGGCCTGATTACTACAGTTACGGCTATGGCTACGGGCCTGACTATTCGGGCTACGCCGGTTCACCAAACATCTACTACGACAGCTCTCGCGGTGGTGGCTACAGCACTGCCGCCCGTGGGCGGTACGCCGCCAGGACCGAGCAGGCGGATCGCGAAGCGCTCGCCGAAACCAATACCGCGGCGCTCGAAAGTTGCACCGGCTTAGCGCCGGGCGTGACTAATCTGCCGATTGATCAAATCCGACAAACCGTCCATCCGACAGCTGATCAGGAAGCAGCTCTTGACGATCTCAGCGCAGCCTCGTCGCAAGCAAGCGACATCATCAAATCATCGTGCCCAAGCTCGGTTCCGCTTACACCGATTGGTCGCCTCGATGCCGCCGAGCAGCGACTGGATGCCACCATCAAAGCCATACAAATTATCCGCTCGCCGCTTGAGAGGTTTTACCAGGCGCTGAGCGATGAGCAGAGGCAGCGGTTCAACGCGATGAACGGTTCGACCGAGGGCGCTCCTTCGGCTGGCAATATGGTGACCGCGTGCAGTCAGCAGGGAGGCAGCTTCATCGACCTGCCAGTGCAACGCGTTGAACAGGTGGTTCAGCCGACTGCGCAACAGCAGAGCGCCTTTAACGATCTCAAGAAGGCAGCGCAAAAAGCCGGCGATCAGCTGCAATCGTCGTGTCCCACCGCGGTGCCGAAATCGCCAGTGGCGCGGGTCGATACAATTGAAACACGGCTAACTGCCATGACGGACGCCATCAAGTCAGTTCGCCCTGACCTTCAGAACTTCTACGCCTCGCTGAGCGACGAGCAGAAGGCAAAATTCAATACAATAGGCCCGCCGCCGAAGGCTACTTCGTCGCCACAGCAGCGTCAGAGTGGTGGTCAGCAATAGTTAGGTTGCCTGAGCGTTAACGGCTTGTTTTGGGTACACAAGCCGCGCACACAAATGCTCACTGAGTGCAGAAAAAAACTTGAAATTCAATGGTTCAGGGACAGAACCCCAAATAATATTTACATCGAGCTACTGAAATATCTAAACGCTAACGCAATGTTCGATCCGTCAGGCATTCAACCGTCTGAGCGCGGAGCAGTCGCGCAGCATGATCTGGCGGTCGTGAACCTCGATTGCTGCGGTCGCTTGCAAATGGGCGAGCGTGCGGGACACCGTCTCGAGGGTTAGGCCGAGATATTCTCCAATGTCTTGGCGCGTCATCGGCAGATTGATTGTGTTCCCTTCGGAAGCTGGCCCGGCCATCTCCAGCAGAAATGACGCGACCCTTTCCTCAGCACTCTTGATCAGCAACAGGACGTGATCCTGAACGCGCTCAAGCTCATGTCCGATCAGCCTCAACAATTCTCGCGCGACCGGGGTTTCGCGAGCCGCTCGGGCCATAACCCGGCGGCGGTTGATCAGCAACAATTGGCAATCTGTAACTGCTTCGGCGGAAAAGGTATGTTCTTCGCCGACCTCGAGCCCCAACATGTCGCCGGGCAGATAGAACCCGCCAATCTGACGGCGTCCGTCGATACTTACCTTGCAGGTCCGCACCGTACCGCTCAGAACCTTGTAGAAATAATCGACTGGCTCGCCCTCCCCATATATCTCGGCGTTACTCGAGAAGTTCATTAGCGTCCCCAACTCGATAGTCCCCCCCAGTCGATTAGGGGTGCCGCAACACAGGGTCTGCGTCTTTGAACGGTTGAAATTATCAATACCGACTGCGCTTTCCGTCAGCATGACCCTATCTCCTACGTAGTTGCCGTGGGGGCTAGTCGTAGGGGCGGCTGCCCAAGAGGGAAATTCAGATAATCCACATAAGGAATGTCCCGGAGGGTTAAACGACAACATAATGGAGCGTGTTGCAGCGCCGAGGGCTACCTATTCGTCCTATTCGTGCAGTGTTTTGCCGGTTGATCGGTTTATTAGATGCACGCGCGTGCACGCCGTGCAGGTGACGGGCTCATAACTGTCGGCTTCCGTCGCCGGCACTTCGTCGGCAAAAAATCCCTGAACGTTCAAACCCGTTGCGGGGCATCGGTAGACGAAACAAACCATCTTGTCCGAGTAATCGGGAAACGGCATTTCTTCAATTCAGGAACTATCCTTAGGCTGGCGCCATGCGGAGCTTGATGGGAGTACACAACGTGAGTACACAAGCGGCGCGACCCGTGTGAAAAATGCGAGCAATTTCAATGACAATTAAACCAGAAGCCCAATCCTGCCACTCCGACCAACTTTTCCTCAGCACGGATAGTTACGGGGCCCGATATGGGGAACGAAACTCCATGTCGGCGGAGACGTACCATGATGAGGCGAGAAAGATTTGCGATCGCGAACATCTACGTGCCGATAAAGCGTCGCGCAACGCTCAAACCAGAGACCGTCCAAGAGATCGCGCAGAGTATACTGGAAGTCGGACAGCGAGCACCCATCCTGGTTCGGCGCGATGGTGATCGCTTCGTCCTCGTACACGGGTTGCATCGCCTCGAAGCGTGCAAGGCATTGGGCGAAGAGATGATCTACGGATACCTCGTCCAGGCCCAGAAGCACTAATCGGCCGAGGCTTCAACCATGCGACTACGGCCCGCAACGTTAGGGGCAAAAACCGCTATGACGATCCACGATTTCAGCGCCTGGCTGGGCACGGGCGAGGAGCGCCGTCTCGCCGACTATCGTGGTAAGGTGTTGTTGATTGTCAATGTCGCCTCGAAATGCGGCTTCACACCGCAGTACAACTGCAGAGCCTCTACGAACAGTTCCAGCCGCGCGGCTTTGAAATCCTTGCCTTCCCATGCGACCAGTTCGGTCATCAGGAACCTGGGTCAGACGCGGAGATCGCTACCTTCTGCGACGCTACCTATGGGGTAACTTTCCCGCTGTTCGCCAAGATCGAGGTCAACGGCAAGAACGCCCACCCCCTCTACGTTTGGCTTAAGCAGCAGAAGGGCGGGTTGCTGGGCAACAGCATAAAATGGAACTTCACGAAGTTCCTGGTTGATAAGGCTGGCGTCGTGCGAGCGCGCTTCGCGCCAATAACGAAGCCGGAACGCCTTGCGCGTGACGTGGCGGGGTTGCTGTAGGCGCGTGATCGGGGCGTACCGGCTTGTTCGGCTAGGGGACGCGGCGCGGCGAAGCTGATGACCCGCGACGAGGCGCGGCGCATAGGTAGGCATCTCTCTCCTTGCCGGGAAGGAAAATGGATTGCGCGGGGCTGGCGCGCGGCGCTTATGATTGCGGCCGGCGCCGTCGTTGTCGCTTTCGATTTTCAATTAGTCGACGGAGATGACGGCCCCCACCGCGATAGGTTTCGTCCATTTTCAGCGCGAGCATATCGTCGCCTGCGTGCGTCTCCTTGTACAAAATCGAAAGAATGGCCTCGGGCAGCGGATCGGAGAGATTAGCCACTTCCCGGCACACCTCGCTGATCGGACAGAACCTACCGCGAAGCCTCACCTTGGGGTCGGCGACGTCAGCCGTCCAGTCTTGATATCGTGATACCGCATTGTGAAATGCGATGCGTAGCTCTAGCGAGCTAGATTCGGACGGCTCAGCCATGCTTCGCCTGCTATTCGTCCTTTAGTGGAAAACGCGGCCCGTCGATAACGCTGTGCGATCCCCGCCGGCGAAGCTGCTCAGGCTTGCCGACGGTGTCTGAGCGCCCGAATAGTCGATCCCGATATAGCGCGCAAAGGAGAGCATTGATTTAGTTATGAAACCAGTCCTTCTCCGCAATTTGAGACGTTGTTTCTAAAGGAGAGATTTGCGAACAATGTCGACTGACAGTCCTGCGCCCACCGTAGCGGCCGTCGTCACCGCTCCTACCATCTTATCACGCTCGGTGCGGCAGAGGATTTTCCTTTACCTGGGCGTATTAATTGTTCTGCTGGCCTTCGGCTCCCCCTCCGGAGGCGTAATTGATATTCCGATAAGTTTTTTTCTCAAAAATCGATTGCACTTGAAGGCACACGAAGTCGCAGATTTTCGGCTCGCGTCCAGTATTCCGCTCTACCTGTCCTTTGTTTTCGGGTTCATCCGCGACACATGGAATCCCTTCAGGATGGGAGACAGAGGATTCATACTCTTGTTCGGCACGATCACTGCCAGCGTCTACGTTTTCTTTGCGTTCACCCCCATTTCATACGGGACACTCCTCGTTGCAGTTGTGCTGTTGACGACCTCTTTCCTTTTCGTCGCAAGCGCTCAGAACGGACTGACTTCGATGATCGGCCAGCAGCATGCGATGCCTGGTCAGATCAGTGCGGTGTGGAACGTCTTCGGCTCGGTTCCTACCGTCGCGGCCCTCCTCATCGGTGGCACTCTAAGCGACCTGCTTGAAGGCGAGATCGCCGACCGGGCCACTCGCACCCTATTTCTCGTTGGCGCCACCGTTATGGCCGCGGTGACTTTTTACGCAGCATGGAAGCCCAAGAGCGTGTATGATAACGTCCGCACCGAATACGGGCCCGCCACGCATCCACTGAAAGATATTAAAAGGCTGGCGCTTCATTGGCCGGTTTACCCGGCTCTGTTGATCTGGCTCTTGTGGAATTTTGCGCCCGGCTCAGCCACGCCACTTCAGTACTACCTTCAGAACACCCTCCACGCCGGTGACGCCCGCTGGGGTCAATGGAACGCCATCTTCGGCGCCTCCTTCATTCCGACATTCATGCTTTTCGGCTTTCTATGCCAAAAGCTTCCCTTGAAGACACTGCTCCTGTGGGGGACTGTTGTCGCAGTTCCGCAGATGGCTCCGTTGCTTTTCATTCACTCGGTGTCAGGTGCTTTGATCGCAGCCGTGCCCATTGGTCTCATGGGCGGCGTTGCCACCGCCGCATATTTGGATCTGATTATTCGGTCCTGCCCTCGGGGCCTACAAGGGACGACACTGATGATGTCCGGCAGCCTTTATTGGGCTGCCACGCGATTTGGCGATGTGCTTGGGACGCACCTTTATGACTATTATGGCGGCTTTGCCGCTTGCGTGATCGCGATCACGCTTGTCTACGCCCTGATCCTCCCGACCATTCTGCTGGTGCCCAAGAGCTTGATTGCCACCGCGGACGGGCAAACGGTTCTGTCCTAATTCCGAGACAGGCCTGATAAAGTGATTAAACGGCAAGATTATCGCGCAAGAACGAAGAGGTACGCGGCCTAATCGAACATGAAACTGAATCCGCAAGACCTGGCAAAGATCACCGATTTCACGCTGAGTCACTACAACGAGTGGGCCGAAGATTTCTGGGAAGGCACGCGCGATCAGTGAATCCCGCAGTTATTTCGACGGATCGGTTAAAGCATATTCGGCGCGGCTTCGTGAGCCCAGTCGGGTTAATCTCGGGGTGCATGGACCCGAGCCGACCACCGCTCGTCATAGCCTTCGCGTTGAGCCAGAAGCGCAAGGCAATCGTCGCCGACGCTCTCGCCGACGCAAGGGCCGTCGTATATCTTACCGAGCTCGATGACGCGGCTCGCGCTGAAGCGCTGCGCAACACCGGCGTGCTTCTGACATTCAACACTTCCAAAGAACTGCGGCCTGGCGAGGCAAAGCTGCTGAACGGCGCGCGGCTAATCCAATTCATGATCGGTGGCGTGGACTTCATTCCGTTGAGCGAGCTGCCGGAAGGTGTGCCAGTGGCAACCAACGGCGGCGGTTATGCTGAGTCGATGGCCGAGCACGCTCTCGCCATGGCGCTTGCCGCCGCCAAGCGCCTGGTCTTGGAGCACGAAAACCTCAAACGTGGCCAGTTTAATCAGTTCACGCGAAACCGCATGCTGGCGGGCCGTGTCTGCGGAATCTTCGGGTTTGGCGGCATCGGAGCCGCGACCGCCCGGCTGATGCACGGTATCGGTATGCGGGTGCATGCCATCAACCGGCGTGGTCGGACAGATCAGCGGGTGGACTGGATTGGAACGCCGGAGCGGCTGAATGAGCTCCTGGAGGCGGCCGACGTTCTGTTGATCAGCGCGCCGCTTACCCGTGCCACTTACGGCCTAATCGGCACCGCCGAGCTTCGCCGCATGAAGGACGATGCCATTCTCGTGAATCTGGCCCGCGGCGAGATCGTACAGGAAAGGCCGTTGTATGACCACTTGGTCACGCATCCGCACTTCACCGCCTGCATTGATGCTTGGTGGGTTGAACCAGTACGCCACGGAGAGTTCCGCATCGATCAACCGTTTCTCGATTTACCGAACGTCATCGCCTCACCGCACAACTCGGCACAGGGCGGTGGCGCGCACGACATCAGCTTGCGCCGCGCGGTTGAGAACTGTCGCCGCGCTTTGACCGGGGAGGCACCCCTTCATGTCGTCGGACTCGATGAGCGGCTGATGTAGAAAGGTGCTTTCTCCACTCCCGGAGTCGCGGGTCGCGTTCAAAAATGGCCTTGGCACTGCCCCGATGACGGGATAGCGGGACGTGGGATGACCGAACAAACGATCACGACGCTATCCGGATCGATCGGCGCGGGGCTGTCTTGTTCTTGTCCGCGTTGCGGCAAGGGCAAGCTGTTCCAGGGCTTTTTGACGCTGCAGCCGCATTGTGAGCATTGCGGTCTTAATTACGCATTTGCCGATTCCGGAGACGGGCCGGCCGTGTTCATCATGTTTTTCGCCGGCGCGGTCGTCGTCGGCGCCGCCCTGATCACAGAGATCCTGTTCCATCCGCCCTATTGGGTTCACGCGGCGCTGTGGCTGCCGCTGATCATAGTGGTCACGCTCGGCCCCTTGCGTCCCATGAAAGGCTTGATGATCGCGCTGCAATATCATCACAAAGCGGCGGAGAGCCGGTTCGGCGGTGAGGAATCGTGACGGGCCGGCGATCGGCTGCCAAGCTGCTCAGCCGCGAGGAGGCGGATCGCGGTGAACTTCGCCAAGCTGCCCGAGCCGCTGCGGAAGTGAGGGGCCCGCAGGCGCCAAAGCCCTCTCTTGAGCAAATCGACGGTAAACGCTCACGAATCGTTTTCCGGAAATTCAAATGAGTGCGTACCGGATCGGAGAGCCGCTTCATTGAGCGCGGCTTATCGCGAGGAGCCTAACTGCGGAACGGGGGGAACTGTTTCGCGAATCCCAAGGCTCAAACGCCTACGATCAAGGGTTCGTGAGTGAGGCTCGCAGGGCGCTTGGAATTGTGGTCTGTTTGCAGCGTTCGTTCCCTTTTGTTCCATCGCAGATGGAGGATTTAATGTGCTGGGAAATGGACTACAAGCTCTTCGCCGAACTAAGCAAGGCGCAGGAAGCTCGGAAGCAAGAGCAGCGCGGTGAAGTCATCACCAAGCTCCTGAACGAGGCCAACAAACAAAGCGAAAAGACCGACGTCGAAGAAACGCCGGTCAAAGAGGTTGCACCCGCGAAATAGCCTAGCGTTGCGATCAGTCTGGTTCGGTTTCGATAGAGCGTGCCGTTTGCCGGCGGCACATTACGCGCTTGTACCGCTGAATTGATCGTAAGCCCTCAGAGCGTCACCGCCGTACACCGCCGCCGGCCCACCTCCCATATAGACGGCAAGAGCAACTGTCTCGACCACCTCCTCACGACTGGCTCCCTGCTGATGGGCCATCTTTGTGTGATAGGCGACGCAGCCGTCGCAGTGGACTGCGATGCCGATCGCGAGCGCCATGAGTTCCTTCGTTTTCGTGTCGATGGCATGCGAAGCTGTTGCCGCCGCCGACAGAGTACTGAAGGCCTTTATCGTATCTGGCGCTCCTCTCCGCAGCAGTCCGACCCCGGTCACCACGTCGTTGGCTGTCTGCACAAAGTCCTTGCTCATGGCTCGCTCCTTCCATCAAACGATTATCGAATCATCGCTTCATCGGGATAGAGCATCAACGAGCGCGCCCCAACAAGACCAAGCTGTCGTCGAAAGAGCCGGGCCGGAGTCGGCGGGTGTCATGTCTCGTTGATTGTACATTCTTCTCCTTCATACTAATCTCCTTTTTCCTATACGCAGTGTCATCGCGGTTCCTTCAGATTTTTCTCACACCGTTTCAGGACTTTTTTGCAGAAGGTTTCTAATCAGTCGATTGCCCGCCTACTTCCAGTGGATGCCGATGTCCGCGTAACGGCTGTGGAGGAGCGCTGAGGTTGACCACCGCGTCCCACTATTTCGAGTGTGGAGCGAACACCGTGATTTGCCGTGGCCGAAGCTGCTCGATTTTTGGGGCTTGCCAAACCTTCAGGTAATCAATCGCGACGCTCACGCCGCAAAATGCGCCATCGAGGCTCGGCATCGACGAGTCGCGCGCTCTCTTGAGACTGAACTGACCTGATCGCGAGGCGGCTGTTGCACTACGTGCGGGTTCAATCGGTCACTGCAACACTGCTCGTAGTCTATTTTTTTACGTTGCCATCAGCGTCAAATTGACTGATGTAAGCCCATACGTCGTTGACCTGCTGCTCGTTCTTGAGGCCAGGGAAAATCATTTTGGTGTCGGGAATCTTGGCGGCGGGAGCCTTTATGTACTCCTTGAATGTCGCTTCATTCCAAACGATTCCCGAGCTCTTGTTCGCATCTGAGTAATCGAAATTTGGCACCGTGCCAGCCTTGCGGCCATCAAGTCCATTAAGCTCTGGACCGATCTTGTTTTGCGCGCCGGGACCAATCGCGTGGCAGGCTAGGCACACGTTGAACACGGTTGCTCCCTTTTGCGCATCTTGGGCCACGCCTGACACGCACGAAGCGGCAATTAACACCGCCGCAACAACCAATTTTTTCGTCCCGCCCCTCGTTGCGTTTTGCATCTCATTGCCTCCCCTAGGCGGTGCATCGTAGCGAGTCAAACTAGCACCCTGGAACTGGGCCCCATACAAATTTCGGCGGAATGAGGCAGAGGCGCTCGTCTCGTGTAGACCTGTCATTGAGACCTCTTACAAAGCTACCACCTAAACTAAACACGAACGCCTTCCACAATAAAATCAAAAGCAGTGTAAAATGTTAATTCCAAACAAACCGCAACCCCGCTGGAATTTCAGACAGCAAAGCCGCCAGCCTTGCGGAAACCGGCGGCTTTGCCCTTTCCCCATAGGATGCAGGTTTGGGACAAGCACATTTCTGGGGGCGTCGAACTTTCGGCCGGCAATTGGAAAGGCGGCCGCGTCAGACCGAAAATAGCAAAATCCCGGTTAGGGTAGCCCTAATCCGTCTCTTGCGCGCGCCATCCCGGCGGTTCATTACGGTGATTGGGTGGGCCGCGAGATTAGCCGGCGCGTGCGCGGCAGTTGGGCAAGATGCCTCGCATCGGTTGGCTCTAGCCGCTCCCGATCCAGACGCATAAAATTTTTTGCTCAATTAGAGACGGTTCGAGTGGGCGTCGATTTTGCCCGCTAAAATCTACCATTCGTCACAGTCATTTAAACATCGACCCGAGTAGGGCCCCAAAGTTGCGCTCCGATTCCCGTAAATAATTTTCCGTCGTGAGCAATTTTGAACAGACCAATATTCGGCTCCTGTTAACTTTCTCCACTTTGAGGGACGGTAGAGACCGGCCGTGTTCGTGCGTCGTCGGCTTTGCAAGGCCGTCACTTGGCGCATGTCGGATTACAAAAGGGGGGCCAAACAGACCAAATAACTAAGGAGGACGCCATGGATGTTGTCACTATCGACACGCGATTGAGCCAGCCAGCCAAGGAGTTTCTGCACCAGCCTAGCCGTCTACTAATCGACGGCAAGCTGGTCGAAGCGGCCTCGGGCAAAACCTTTCCCGTCTATAACCCGGCTACTGGCGCGATTCTGATGCAGGTCGCAGAAGCCGATAGCGCGGACGTGGACCGGGCCGTTAAAGCCGCCCGCAAGGCCTTTGACGAAGGGCCATGGAGCAGGATTTCGCCATCCGAGCGCGGAAAATTGCTGTGGAAGCTTGCCGACCTGCTCGAGAAACACAGCGAGGAATTCGCCGAGATCGAATCCATCGACAACGGCAAGCCCGTCGCGGTCGCTCGCGCGGCCGACGTGCCGCTCGCGATCGATATGTTCCGCTACATGGGTGGATGGGCGACGAAGATCACCGGTTCCACCATCCCACTCTCGTTCCCCGGCGAATTGCATTCGTACACGCTGCGAGAGCCAGTCGGGGTCGTCGGCCAGATCATCCCATGGAACTTCCCGCTGCTGATGGCGGCATGGAAGATCGCGCCGGCGTTGGCGGCGGGGTGCACGGTGGTACTCAAGGCAGCGGAGCAGACCCCGCTCACCGCGCTACGGCTCGCCGATCTGGTATTGGAGGCCGGCTTCCCCGCGGGCGTCGTCAACATCCTCGCCGGCTATGGCGAGACGGCCGGCGCCGCTCTCGTCGCACACGACATGGTGGATAAGGTGGCGTTCACCGGCTCAACCGAGGTCGGCAAGCTGATCGTCAAAGGCGCCGCCGGAAACCTCAAGAAGGTTTCGCTGGAGCTCGGCGGCAAGTCGCCGGCGATCGTGTTTCCCGATGCGGATCTCGAGCGCGCCATCCCCGGAGCGGCGAGTGGCATCTTCTTCAATCAGGGCCAGACCTGCTGCGCGGGCTCGCGGTTGTTCGTGCACAAAAAGGTCTTTGATCAGGTGGTCGATGGGATCTGCAAAGTGGCTCAGTCGATCAAGCTCGGCGCCGGCCTCGATCCCGATACGGAGATGGGCCCGCTGGTCTCCGACGAACAGCTCGCCCGTGTCACCGGCTATATCGAGCTGGGCGAGAAGGAGGGCGCCAAGATTGCGACCGGCGGCACCAAGGTGGGCAAGGACGGCGGGTATTTTGTGGCGCCGACCGTGATCACCAACACCAAGCCGGACATGAGAGTCGTGCGCGAAGAGATATTTGGACCGGTGCTGGTGGTGGATACTTTCGGCGATGACGATCTCGACCGGATCGCCAAGCAGGCCAACGACACGATCTATGGGCTTGCGGCGAGTGTGTGGACCCGCGACGTCGGCGTCGCGCACAAGATGGCGAAGCGGCTACGCGCCGGGACCGTCTGGGTCAATTGCCACAACGTGTTCGACGCGGCGCTGCCTTTCGGCGGCTACAAGCAATCGGGCTGGGGCCGCGAAATGGGCGAAGAGGTTCTGCACAACTACACCGAGATCAAGGCGGTGACGATTGCACTATAGCGACAGCGGAGCACAGCGGCGGAGCCCATACGGCTCCGCCGCCGCAGCGTGATTGGTATTCCCTGAAGTTGTTGCCCAGCGCAGATTGGTTCAAGGAATCGACGCTGCACCCACCGGAGCCTTTGTTCCCGCCCATGCCGAAACTGCGGCTGACGCTGGCCGGTTTGCCGTCGGGATGCAGACAGATTGTCCGGGCGCCGTAACCGTCGGTGAAGCCGGCCACAGGCTTCTTGGAAAAATTGCAATGCGATCATGCTGCATGCTTTCGACGCGGCCGGGAAACGCTCAGACATTCTTTTCGGGAATTTCATTAGGTGCCCCTCTTTTCGGCCCCCCGGTGGTTTCATCACATGACGGCACCGTGAATTGTCGGAGAATGGTCCGAGAATGGTCCGAGAAATGTCGGAGAACGCATTTTGCCTTAAGCAATATCAAGCCCTTGCCGATGCGAACGCATTACCACTGGTACAGCGGTGGCATCCGGTCAGGCGTGGGTAGCGGCCACCCCAAAATAACCGCATCGGCGGCCTTCTTATTGGCTCGCGCTTCCTTATCGGCCCGCCACCGCAACCCCAATCAAGGCCGAACGGGCACACAGCAGCTTCCACAGAAACGCGGCCGGTAAACGCTCGCGCTTGCTCTTAGCCCTGGTGAGGAGAGCAGCGAGAATACGGTCTAAAAGGGTATGATAAATGTCCGCTTTGCCCCCGCCGCCGCTATTGCAGGTCGATGGGTTGATAATGCCCGGTCTCGTCGAGCTGTGTACCCCACACCTTGTGCACGCCCTGGTGATCGGAGCGACTGAACGTCACGGGAGTCCCGAGCCCAATGTCGAGATCGCGGAGATTTTCGAGAGTGCTTACCAGTTTCTCGGTGTCGAGCTGGAGGCCACTACGTTGTAACGCCGCGATCAAGACGTTGGCGTCAACATAGCCTTCGAGTGAGACGTAGTCCGGCGCCTGCCCAGGGAAGTATTTGGCGAGCGCAGATTTGTAGTCGAGGATCAACGATGAGTGGCCATCGACCGCTGGCACGACCTGCGTCACGATGACTCCAGTTGCATACTTTTTCCCGAGCAGCATCAATTCATCGGCCAACGCGGTGCTGCCCACGAATGAAACGCTGGTGTAAATCATGTCTGGATAGAGATTGCGCGTCTTCTCAATGAATTTGGCCGCGGCCCGATAAGCGGGCACCATGATCACAGCTTTTATTGGGATGTGTCTCTTTTGTTGCAGTTGCGCGTTGCCTTGTTGGAGTTGTGCGACGGCATCGTCTACATCCACTGTGTTGCGCTGGTAATTCAGCCGCAGAATTGGGGTCTCGTTGCCTCCCCGCAATGAACGGATGGCCTTCTCTACGCCGGCGAAGCCGGCGTCTCCGTAGGCGTCCTGCTGGGCAAACACCGCGATTTGTTCTGGCAATAGCCGCCTCACCTTGACCAGATAGTTCACCACGGCGGCGGTCTCTTCCGCGTAGCTGGCGCGGTAGTTGAATACATAGCGATCGGGTGGATCGTTCCGAAGTAAGCCGGCGCCGGTGAAAGCTCCGAAAAACAGCATCTTGCGATCAAGCGCGTAGGGTAATGCGACCACCGCCGTGGGCGTCCCTACATTGCCGACTAAGCCAAAAACTTGGTCTCTTTCGTAGAGCTGCTTCATTGTCGCGGCAGTCCGCGTCGGTTCGTAGCCGTCGTCCGCTGCGATGAGCCTAAGCTGGCGGCCGTACACCCCGCCATTGGCATTGGCCGCGTTGAACGCCGCCTCAATACCCAGCTTCATGTTCTGGCCGAGTTCCTTGGCGGGACCAGTGAATGGTGCGGAAATCCCAAATCGAATTTCGCTGTCGGTTATTCCGCGGACGGTTGGGGCGGGCTCGCTTGCCCCACCAACAGTCGCGAGACGTGCCGGTGCCTCTTTAGCTGGTTGCGCAACCGTCGGCGCAATCGGAAGACTGGCGGTGGGCGAACTCGGTTGAGTTGTTTGCGGAGCCGTCGGCGCAATCGCAAGACCAGTGGCAGGCAAGCTCTCTTGTTCCGGCGTTTTTGAATTATCAGACCTCGACGTAAGCTCAATCGTCTTTGTGCTAGACCCAGGCGCGTTGCCAAATATGGATCGTAACTCGCCAGTGGCTAACAACCCGATTACGGCTCCTAACGCCGCGGCAATGATAAAGCCTCCGGCGGTGAGCCACCCGAGCCTCCGGGGACTAGGTTGAGGGAAATCTACGGTTTCAGGATCAAGCGACCGAGCACGTTGAGGGAGCTGTACGATTTCAGGATCGAGCGACCGACGCAGGAATGAAGGAGGCCGCTCGCCCTTAGCGCTGTCGGGACTACCTTGACGGTAGCTATCGCGTGCCCATTTTGGGGCGTAGTCCGAATTTGGGGGGTCGTCTGAACGCTCATTGTCATCTGGGCTACTCATGGAAACCTGCCCATCAACTCATCGATCACACCAACTTTCAGCAGTCGGCCCGTTTGCGCTGACGTGATACTGACCGCAGTGGAGACTACTCGTTTATTTCGAGGTCCTCACCAACGCCCGGTCTCCGACCAGGGAAGCATAGCACCCATGGGGCCGTGCTCAAGCTGCACTTGCCCAGACTGCGCCGGACACAGTCGCGCCGAAAGCACCCACCGCCCTTGTCATTCCCGAAAACCCAATCCGGGGCAGATTCGCGCCATGAGGCAGAATCAGCGCATCATTCGACACGATGCTTGCGATCCTGCGTCTGCTCACGACGTTTGCCGGTAATCTGTTCAAGTCGCGGCGCCAGCTTGAGGTCGAGAACCTATTTCTTCGGCATCAGCTCAATATTGCCCTGCGGCACGCACCACGTCGTCTGCGGCTGCATGGTAGTGACCGGGCGGTGTTGGTATGGCTGACACGACTATGGCCGAGCCTGATCGGATTAGCCCGCGTGGTTCAGCCCGACACCATTCTGCGGTGGCATCGCTCAGGATTTCGCGCCTATTGGCGCTGGAAATCTCGCGGCCAACCCGGGAGACCCAGAGTAAGCCACGAATTACGCGATCTCATCCGGCAGATGAGCAAAGACAACCCGTTGTGGGGCGCCCCGCGCATCCACGGCGAACTCCTCAAGCTTGGCTTCGAACTCGCTGAGTCGACCGTCTCCAAGTACATGGTCAAGCACCGGGGACCGCCATCGCAGACGTGGCGGACATTCCTACGCAACCAAGCGGACGCCATCGCGGCGATTGATCTCTGTGTGGTTCCGACCCTGACGTTCGGGTGCCTGTTTGCGTTTCTTGTCGTGAGCCATGGTCGACGACGGCTGTTGTGGTTCGCGGTAACCACGCATCCGACGGCGGAGTGGCTAGCGCAGCAGATCGTGGAGGCATTTCCGTGGGATACGGCGCCGCGGTATTTGGTCCGCGACAATGATGCTGCGTATGGGCGAGCATTCACGAACCGAATCAGAACGATGGGGATTCGCGACCGCCCGATCGCACCGAGATCGCCCTGGCAAAACCCATATGTTGAGCGTCTGATCGGGACGCTTCGACGCGAGTGCTTGGATCATGTCCTGATCTTCGGCGAACGGCATTTGCGCCGGGTGCTGACGTTATACTCGCTTTATTACAATGAGACCCGCACGCACTTGGGATTGGCCAAGGACGCGCCGATACGACGAACTGTCCAACGATCCGGACTCATCGTAACACGGCCCATTCTGTCCGGATTACATCATCGCTACGCCCGGATATGATTTTCAGGAGGGACAGTGGCCTCGCCGGGTGCCGCCGTCTACGATTTTTGGGCAAGCAATTGCGATGTTTCCGACCACGGCACGCCGCCCGACGAGGCTACGCCGGATGGAACAATTCCCTACCGCTTCAATTTTTTGACCCAACGGTTTCAATCCAACCACCAGCCCAACCGGAAAAGCATACTTGGTTTTCGAGGGCTTTTCTGTCGGCTGCCGGACCTTTGCCAGCTCAAACAGCAAAGCCGTCGGCGGTACGCAACCGACGGCTTTGCCTTGTTGCCTCATACGTACCGTTTTCTTGGACGGCAGTCGTTTGGGTGTCGAAGCCAGGCAGGTGAAGCCAGTCGGATGCCTTCACCTTCGTCCCCGTCCTCCCACTCAAGCAGGGACGACCCCAGTCCGACCGAAGAAGAATAGCGCCAGTGCGAACGCACTCAAGTGGAAACATGAGTGCGCTGAGAAATCGTGGAGGGCCAAAAGCCCTTCACTCTTCATTCCTGAGGTCCCCTTGGGGCCGATCCACTGACGCTCGAACTTTCTCCACACTTTCGGAGATGGTCTTCGTCAGTTGCATCACCTGTTGGCTCAGTCTGCTGTATTCCTCAA
Organism: uncultured Alphaproteobacteria bacterium; assembly: GCA_963816295.1. Classification (GTDB taxonomy): domain Bacteria; phylum Pseudomonadota; class Alphaproteobacteria; order Rhizobiales; family Xanthobacteraceae; genus BOG-931. Next base: position 387,654 of record CAWFJS010000015.1, read on the forward strand.
TCTCGCGTTGAATACGATCGCCATCGGTCCGCAGCTTTTCCCGCAGCCGTCCAAAGTCACCAACGAGATCATCAATTTGGCTCGTCGAATTTTCTGATACTCGGCCTAGCAACTCGCTGAGATTTTCGGTCGGCATTTGGTCCTCGCTCTCGGCTGCACGAGCGTACGGCAGACAGGTCCCTCGTATTGAGGTCGCTTGAACTTAGGAAATTCAAAAGTGGTCATGGTTCGTCCCCGTTTTTGGTATTGCGGAGTTGAAGGTCCAGTGATGTCACCCGCCTTTGTCCCCGCTTTTTGTGTCTGTGTTGCCCTGGTCGGTATTGAACTAAAAGTCCATTGCGCTCGGCGATGACGCTAGCGGCCAGTGTTCTGGTCGGACGTAATTGGGCCTCTTGGTTCCAGGCGTGGTGATGACACCAACCGGCACACTTTCCAGCCCCGCTGCTATAGCCATACGCATGCGGGCACAGAATGCCTCGTCCATGTCGACGTGACTGGCGTACGTTACGTGTAGATGGACTTCGTCGTCGTCGCCCATTGGTGCGCGAGTAAAAAAGGGCCCCCAGGTCACGCACCAAGGGGGCCCAGCCCCAAGAGGAGAAGCCGTGCTTGTCGCCCTTAAGCGGCCAGCACCTTAAGAGCGTCAGTTCGATTTGCGGCAGCTTTGTGTGAAATCAGTGGAAGCTTTTTGATATTCGTTCCAGCCCTGTGAGTCGGGAACCACACTCAACGGTCTGCGTTTAGCACTTGGCTCCGGGGCCCCACGCCCCCAATTCCCCAAGCCCAACGTCTGGGCTCACGGCAGCCTCACTTATTCGAACGTTGCCCATGAAGATCGAGCGGTTTGTTGATCACCACGAAGTGAGGGAAGCCTTAGTGCTTTCCGTCGCAGGGGTGACGGCAATCATGCTAATTGCGGGTTTGATTTTGCTGATCTTGTATTGAGCGCCTTCCTCAAACAGCAAAGCCGTCGGCGGCACAGTGTCAGCGGCTTTGCCTTCGTCCCCCATACGTGCCGTGTTCTCGGACAGCATCCGTCGGGCTGTCGAAACTGAGCGACCGCCGTATTGCAAACTCATCCTAAGCGTTGAAGCCGAAGAAATCGGGCGTGCGCTCAGGCTTCGACTTCGGCAAGCACATCTATGCCATTATCCAGCGTTGATATGGATGGCAGAAATGACTTACGGCTATTGTTAAGTCATGGAGGTCCTATTTTGGTAAAATCGGCTCATCAAGATTATATTGAGGTAGCAAACTCCCTTTTGGGCGTTTTAGGTCGTGACATCTGCATTCTTGAATCTATTCTCTTGCTTCATCAAACGGGTAAACACCTGACCGCCCGTTATCTCTCCACGATCACCCGAATCGGAAAAAATAGTTTCGACGCGAGCTATGAACTCATCGGGTGAAAGAATTGATATTACCAAAAAAGCCTGCAACGGACTTCTGCAACAAAATCGGCCCAAAGCGGACATGCGTAGCGCGCCACGGAATGTCTGCTATTGGGGGTAAAGCGGACATGCGGTGGCTGCAGCTCTAATTTCAGCTCGGATTTGGTGGATGCGCTCGCAACGGGAAAAGGGTAAACTTCGAACTGGCTGAGGGGCTTTCCCAAAGGGAGGTGTCCTTTCCGAAAATCATATCCGCGCGTAGCGATGATGCAGTCCACCCAAGACGGGCACAGCAACGACGGTACCAGACCGTTGGATTGCTCGATGCAGTGGCGCATCCTTGTGCAGTGATAGGTGCGTGCGCAATTCATTATAGTAGATGGCGTACATGCTCAGAATTCGCCTCAGGTGCGCCTCGCCAAAGATCAGCATCCGATCCAGGCACTCGCGACGCACAGTGCCGATCAGGCGCTCCGCATACCCGTTTTGCCAGGGCGATCTAGGCGAGATCGGGCGGTCACGAATACCCATGGCTCTGAGCCGGGATGTAAAGGCATGTCCATAGGCAGCGTCATTATCGCGCACCAGATAGCTCGGTGCCGATGTCCAGGGGAAGGCCTCGGTGATCTGGCGGGCCAGCCACTCGGCTGTCGGATGTCGCGTGACCTCAAACCACAGCAACTGTCGCCGGCCGTGGCCCAGGACCAGAAACGCGAACAATCGCTCAAAGGTCAGCGTCGGGACCACGCACATATCAATAGCAGCGATCACCTCCATGTGGTTTCGAAGAAACGTGCTCCAGGATTGCGAAGGCGGCCTCCGACCCCGCACCATGTATTTGGAGACCGTCGACTGGGCGACTTCGAACCCCAGCATCAGCAATTCGCCATGGATCCGGGGCGCACCCCAGAGCGGATTCTCTTTGCTGATCCGTCGGATGAGATCGCGCAGCTCACAATCGACCTTTGGCCGCCCTGGCCTATTTCGGGATTTCCAGCGCCAAAACGCTTTGAAGCCGGAGCGATGCCATCGCAAGATGGTTTCTGGCTTCACGACCTGGGATATGTCGAGCAGACCGGGCCAAATCCGCGTCATCCATACCAACAACGCCCGATCACTGCCGAGTCGAGCAACTCCCGATAGCGACTTAGAGCTTGCGTTTTGCCAGATGGACCGAGCCGATCAGACCACCCGACACCATACAATGCTCGGGTCAAACGACCCGAAGATGCGATGACAGCAGTGTGCGCCCTTGATCTACTTTCCACACGCGGTAATCCATAATAGATAAAGTCTCTCGATCCTGACGAAACGTAGGAGCCGCGGAATATGAAGAAATTTCTTGTTACGTATCTCGCCCCAGCCTCGGTAATAGCCGAATGGAAAAAAACCGATCCGGACACGAGGAAGGCCGCCGAAGAGAAAATGCAGGCTGAATGGAAGAAGTGGATGAACGATCATGCAAATATGTTCGCGGATATTGGGGCCGGAGTAGGCAAGACCAAAGTCGTTACTGCCCAGGGCATTTCTGATAGTAAAAACGATATCATGCTATATTCGCTCGTGGAGGCGGAGTCACATGAAGCGGCAGCCAAATCGTTCGAGGGCCATCCGCATTTGCAGATTCCGCAGTCTTCCATCGAAATTATGGAAGTTCATGCCCTGCCCGGGATGAAATAGCTGGCGGTCCGAATGATTATGCTGTCGATGTCTAGAGCATCCTCGAACAGGTCGTCATCCTGCATCGTCGTTTGCTGGCCATCGTCCGAGACGATGCACACAACAGCGCCAATTCGCGGCGTTTCGACGAAAGGCAGGAAAATCTCAGTTCGCGAAGGACTGTGTGGTGGGGCTGGGAGTTGTGCCACGGCACAGCAAAATCAATAACTTAAATTGTCAAACTGCCTTAACCGCCGCTATGGGCGTTAAAGGGATTTTCCTGCACTGTAAAACCGGAAATCGCCGGAAGCTTCAATCCTGATTCAAAAGCTTGAGTGCTGATCCTTTACCCGCATCTTCAAGTTCGTGTTTGAACTATTCCGCAGTATCAGAGAGATTTCATGCCACAGGAACTAAAACAGAAATAGCAGCACGATTCGGAATTAGCCGTGCTCAAGTCAGTAAAATTAAATCTGGCAAAACTTGGAAACATCTCAATCTCACCTCCAAACAGAAACACGACATGTCGAAGTCTGAAGTGCTTTGATTGTGTTTCATTAAATCGATGATCCGCCCTCTTGCACGGTATTTCAATGGGTTGGTTGCTCAACAAATTGTCTAACCGCCTCCGAGATCATTGGGGAATTCGGAAAATTGTCTAACCTATGCAGTCATGTTTTGCGATCCTGAAACACTCGCGAAAGTTTTGCGCCAGTTATCCAAATCGTCACGGGCGGAATTTGCAGAGTTTGAGCTACCGAGGCAGGCGTTTGCGGTGGTTCCGACAGTACGTATGGGGGACATGGCAAAGCCGCCGGGGCCGGCGGCTTTGCTGTTTGTTAGGGTCAGCCAATGCAGCCCGACTGGGACGGGAAAATTCCTCCATCCTGCCTTCATGGCTTTGGGCAACTCAACTCGGTGCAGTCTAATCCATCGATGCGATTTGTATCGGCTCAGTTTCGTGCGTAGACAGGACGCTGCCGAGGGTCATGCCAACCACAAACATCGCGGCAAGCATCACAGCAATCACGCCATCATTTCGTGGCGGTCTAAGCCTTCGCATTTGCTTGTCCAAGAGTTCCTGATCGCGTCGGTCTTGATGTCCCCATTTTGTCTGTGCGAAACGCGGCAAAACTGCCGCTGTTCCACTGGACCGTCGCGGAACGGAACATTGGGTTCCAGTTTGAAGGGCGCTAGTCACTGCTCAACGATGCGTTGGCCATCAATTTAAAACGACAAAGCATCAATCAGCACAGGGCTGCGGAGAGCAGGGGGTCTGCCAGTCGGTTGGCGCAGCCCTGCGCCTTGTGGTGCTGCGTCGCACAATGACCGTTTTGCGTTAGGGCAGCTTCGCTGCTGAAGGTCTGCTCATCCTTGGTCGGCTTGGTGGCAACGGCAAAAAACCACCTACGAGGGCGGAACAACCCTTCGGCACTATCGTTGACGGTCAAGCGCCGGGCGAAGCCCCCCAGCCCCTCACCCTCAATCACCCGAACCATCAAATCCTCATCCCGAATTGTGCAAGTTCTGAGGCCATACGATGGCGGTCACAGAATTCATTTTTCGCTTCTCGAATACCACGGACGGCGACAAGCGGGGCGGTGGTGCCCTCAAAAGAATGAACCCCAACCGCTAGAGAGCAGCCGGGGTTCGACGCCGGGTGATTGAGGGTGAGGGGCTGGGGGGCTTCGCCCGGCGCGTGACCGTCAACGATAGTGCCGAAGGGTTGTTCCGCCCCCCTTAGGTATTTTTTTGCTGTAACCAAGGATGAGCAGACCTCCTTTGTGCCGCCACACTAGCTGTGGCGCACGGCTGCGCTAGCGGACTACCCTTATTTTGTCAGGTTCCCGATAGCGAACGTCAGCGGTGCAGCCGTGATCGGTTTGGCATGCCCCTCTAGTTTGCAGGAGCATGCTGTCCAACGATTAGGGATTTGGATTTTCGGAAGGTGCTTCCGCTGCTTCCGGAGCCTGAGTTTCCGCAACCTGCGTTTCGGGCGGTGGCGGCTCGGTTGGCTTTTCTTCGGTGGATTGTTCGGTGGACGGTTGTTGCTGTTGTTGCTGTTGTTCCTGCGCCGGCTCTTGAACCTGTTTCACTTCATTTTCGTCGGCCATGGCAAGCACTCCTTGTTGTCTCCCGATACCAAAAAATAAACGGCATCCATATGAACATCATCCAAGCATGGCTCACAGTCAACGCAATTCCTTTTTGGGCGTAATAAAAGACACGCTGAAGTGGACCGTGGTCCAACTTGGCTGGCGCAGCGTGACGCTAGGCGGGCCATCCCTTATTTATGAGGCACCGTTCTCTGCCGCGCGCATCTGCGAGATTGCGCCAACCGATTTCGTCGGCCTATCGCGGGCCTGACTAGTTGAAGCGGGTCAAGCGAATGAAACGGGTGACGCCTAAGTGAGGATCAGCGCGCCACCCACTCACCGCCGCCCAAGCCAAGGCTTAGCGCGTAGTGGCGGAGCGGGTCTTGCCAATAGGTGCCGAAGATTTGACTTTTGGCGACATCAGCGGCGCACCCGAGCGTGAGGCTCGGTGTTAATGTCTTCGGACGTAGGGGCGCACCTATGGCGTCCAAGACGGAAGAGAAAAGTGCAGTTGCCCCCTCCAGCGGTTTGGGTAGGAAGGCGCTTGTATTTGACGATGATGCCGTTGTTCATTTGCTGAGAGCCGCGATTGAACGCGAGGGAAGTCAAACCGCTTTTGCGAAGGCTTATGGCGTTAATCGCGCCTATATCAATGCGGTTCTGAATGGCAAAAGGCATTTAAGTGGTCGTCTTATAAAGGCTCTCCGGCTACGCAAAGTGTACGTCGTCGAGTAAGAGGCAAGCGATCGGCCGATCACGCCCGCGCATCCGTGCACCCATCTTACTGCGAAACGCACGGCAGACAGGCATAAAGGCAGTGACTATGATCTGTAGTAGGGCAGCGAGAGAGTGCTGCGCCTTCCCCGAGAAATCCACTCACTTAAAGGAACTAAAAGATGATCGACACATACACGAAAGCAGTTCTTACCGTGATCGCCTTGGCGTTGGTATTGCTGACAGTAGAAAATCTAACGTATCAAGCAAGGGCGCAACAAGCAGCCTGCGGGGATTACATCCATCCTTGCGTTGTGACGACAGAAAATCCGGCGGAGTCACCGCACGTCGTAACTTCAATGCTGGAGCGACAAGCCATGACCGCAATCCAATGGACAAAAGACATAATGTCTACAATCGGCGTGACGCCAGGCAGCCCCTCACAGCCTTGACGGCGTTGGGCTCTCGCCCCTCGATAATCTAGGACGATGACATATCTGCGATGGTAGTGCAGAACAAAGGAGAGAAACCAAGAACGATTGTGGGTCACCATGCGGTCTGCTGTGATTGGCCGAAAATCCCCTGTCTGTCTGTTGTCGTCAGGCGCGGCGTATTTCCGCTTTATCGTCATCTTTTTGCACTCAATTCGCCCGATAGCGCTCGTTTAACTCATAAGCCTCGTCCAAAGGATTGACTGCATGCCGGTACCGGACAATGTGTCCTACTTCTCGCGTTTCTCCCTAAAGTTCGTCGAGATCATCGCCGCTGGCCTTGCGACTGCGGTGAGCGGTTACCTGATCGCGCATCTTAGTGGCGTCTTGTCCTCTCCTGGGCCGGCGCCCGCAGCAGCAGTCATTCAGGTCGCGCCGAGCGCCAGTACCGTCCCCAGCCCACCTGCTCAGGCGATTGCGCCGAACGCCAGCACGTCTTCAACGCCGATTCCTGTCAATGCCAATGATCAGCGCCTCGCCCCGCAGCGGGAGCTCAATGGTTCTCCCGTCACGCAACCGGCGCGCAGAACTGTGAACGCTACAAAGCCGGAGCCTGCGCGCAAGCACATCGATAACGCCGCAAGCGCAGCGGCGAGCCCACCCGATCAGTCATTCGTGTCTCAAGTCCGAGCCGCGCTCACAAATGTGGACGCGAACCGTACAGATCCGCTCGAGGTCTCCCCACATGAGCCGCCCGCGATAGCACAGCCGCAATCACGCACTGATACACCTTCCGCTGTCGCCCCAGTTGCGGCGTCCCCTCGGCAACAATCTCCGATCGAGTTCAATCCCCCTGTGCCGGTCGAAATAAAGTCGCGACCCGTTGTGGGCGCTCAATCAGCGCCCGCGACTTCAGCGGGTCAGGACACTGGCGTGTTATCCCCTCTTGAGCAGATGCTGCGCCAGGATCCGCTTGCGGGCGCCGAGCAGGCGCCGCGGCCGCCCCTGCCGGTTGGGCAATAGGGTGTGGCGCAATTACCTGATTCCCGCATGAGCCGAGAGTTTTTGATCCAGGCGCTTTTGCCCAGCTAGATTTCCCGGATTAGCAGCCCCAACACGGCCCACAAAATTAAGGCGACCAGAACAGTGGCGCTGAGATATTCGCTAATCGTCATGACCGTCCCCCATTGATTCCCGTCTGAAATGGTGCTCGCCATTGCGCCGATTCCTCGACGTGAGCAGGGCAATTTCTCCACAGTGACGTGAAACTATTTAGATAGGCCGCGCTGTAACGTATAAATTCTAGGAAAGCAGGTGCAGAGACAGCAAAGCCCACGCAGGTGCGCGGGGTGCGGCTCGTCCTAGACGTAGCAGTTTGGCCCACTAATCGCCTAAGCACCGCCCGAATTCTGGTTAAAGTCGTGACGGCGTGCGCTGCGGGACGAGGACTATCTTGCGGGTAAGAGAATTATTGGCCGCCACGTTCTCTCTATCGTTCGCGCTATTGGCCGCTGCGCCATTCCATGCGCAGGCGCGGGAGGAGAGGCCGGTACCACCGCTGCCGATACCGCACGTCACTCGTACCGCCGCCGTTCACCTGCCAGCAGCCGCGTCATCGCGGCCGCGGCCTGCGCCTGCCGCGCCATCACCGCCTGTTCCACCTAAGAGGGCGCTGGTTCCGATAAACGACTGATCCGGTTAGCACGCGGCCGTCCAAGAAAACTCCGCGAGCCTTACGTTTTCGAGGGTAGCAAGTGAAGAGACGATCAATCGCCCTTGCCTTGTGCTGCACCTTGGCCTGCACGCCAGTATGGGCGAAGACGTTTGTCGGCGTATTATATCCGTTGTTTGGGCCCGCTGCGGCGATTGGACTGGTTGATTTGGTTTTCGAACTCAGATCGATGCCGGATGTTGAAGTCGCAACGTATCTGCATCAGTCATGGCCATACTTGGTTAATGACATCAATCGTCAACCGGAAGGAACACATATACTCGTTATCGGCTATAGCTTGGGCGCGAATAACGCTGTTCTTGTAGCAAATAGCACTAACCACGTTGATTCACTTATTGCGCTACAACCCTCCATGTTTACTTCGAATCCGAGTGTGACTGGAAACGTGGGGAGAATCATTGAAATTTATAATCCAAATCTATGGATGACTTTTGGTGGGATGTGATCGCAGAAGCTAGTCGGGCCGAATGTCAAGTACATCGTGAACAACAACTCACATCCGGGAGCGCAATTCAACTGGGAATTTCGTAGCTTGGTGAAAAGCGAAATCGCCAGACTTTCCTCCGCTGAAAATGATCAGAATGCAGCGGACCTGGTAACTCCGGACGCCCGCTCCTCAGCCGCAGTCGGCAGTGCCGCTGCGCAAAATCTTTCACCGCAGCCGCCGCCTGGAGGCTATCAATCACCATCGGTCTATTCTTATCCGGCCAGTCCGCCGCGCTATCCGGCCGCGTACCCTTACAGCGTCCCTGGGGTCCCGCCGTCACAGGATCGCGGCATTGAGGTTGCTGCTTTGCCGCCAGAATATCGGCCGGAGCGAGGGCCTGCCAAAGAGATACCGCCGCGGTTTCATCGCACCGTGGTCGACTGCGCGGCGACCCGCGCTTCATGGCCGGCGGCGAAACAAATCCACTCGGCGCGCGTGCGATGTATCTCGGCAACACCGAATATCGGATCCACGGCACCAATCAGCCATCGACCATCGGCAGCTTCGTTTCCTCCGGTTGCATTCGTCTGACTAACGAGGACGTTGAGGACCTTTACAGCCGTGTGACTGTCGGCACGACCGTGGTTGTACTGCCGGGAGCGAATACCGCGGCGACGCAATTGCGGTCGACGCATTGAAGGACGCAAAAGTTGGGGCGCGGAATTTCGACAGGCCGTAACCGGCACCAAAAGACACGACTAATCGGACCCCTCTACTTTCTCGCATGTGCCAAGCTGCGCTTTAACCATTTCTCACTAGCAAATGCTTCCCGACGCACGCTCTTGGCGCTGATGCTCCTGACATTGTCGGGATGCGTCCAGATCGCTCAAACGAGCGAGGCTGCCGCGCCCCCGGCCGAGCAGCCCGCCTATGCCGCTTTGGCAGCCAAATATTTTTCTTCCACGATGGCTGACCGAGCCTCATTTGAGAATTTCGAGATTTCCGGGCTGCGGTGGGTGCACGCGCTCAAAGGCTGGAGCTGGCTTGCTTGCGTCCATTTTGTGCGATCGATCCAGCCGGAAGTCGCGCGGGACATCTCGAATGGACCACGGCAGCAAAATACTGGGCAGAATCGTGTGACTGTGTGCATCGATGTTGACCGCAATCCGCCGCGCGCGTGGTACAGAAATCCGGCAGCTTCACCAACAATCGCAGTTCGGCCCGACGAGCGCCCAAGCTCTGCCGTGGTTTCGATTAACCTCATGGGAAGCGCGAACTGGCGGCGCACTTGGGGGGACAGGGCTATGCTTGGAAGACTACCGGCTGCGATGATGTGTTTATCTTTGTTTCTCGTGACCGCCGCACCCCTCCATGCGCTGGCGGACGACGAAAGGCCGGTCCCACCCCTTCCCATCGGCCCTAGGCAAGCAACGGCATTCGATCACGCGCGTGCTCTTTCCGAAATGGCGGATACAGCAGCCCGCGACGGCGCAAAATGCCAATCGTCCGGTGCCGCGCTCGGCTCACAGGCTTACAAAGAATGCCGGGCGTTGCTAGAGGACAAGATGAGCATTGAAACGACGTTCCGCCCAACCGAAGCGACGCCCGCAGCCGGGGCCGAAATTAGTAGGAGCCGCCGGCATCCAATTCAATCGCATTTATTGGCGTCGGTTGTTTGCTCCGGCGCATAGGCAATCAGGGAGATATTGCGGTTCTCAGAACGTGCTGTTGGTCGTGCAAATGACGTCGTAGCGGAGCCGTTCCTAAATCCCATTGGTGCACGCAACACCCTTGGCGATGTTCGCCGCGATCCGCCACGCCTCTCCGAAAAACTAGCGGAGCGCCACTGGCAATGGCTCGCGGGCATCTGCTGCTAGTGAACACGGCCAATGTGCTCGCAAAGCCTCAACGGCAAAAGGGTTGAAGTCCTCGTGAATCCTCGCGGGCTGTCCGTCGATGTACTGAACGACGATACTGGTGGCTTGCTGAGAAGTCGTGCCAGCGGGCACACATATGCCGTAAGGCTGACCCATGAAGCTGAGGCCAACAACAATCCCCGCACAGAAGCTCATAAGGGAGACTTGTTCTTCGGACTCTCCGGCGTTGGAAAAAGTTATTAGTGAGGCCACATCCCGACAGCCAGGCATAACGTAATCTGCTGAAGTCTGGTTTGGCCCCGCGACGGCTACTCCACAGTTAAATATCGTCGCCACTATCAGAGCGATCGCGCCGAGCACTGGCAATCGGGTGCGAATCATCGGCCTCTCCCGTTCCGGGGAGGATTACGCGGAGTGGAAAAGTTTTTTTGCTGAAATTTTTTTGGCTAAAGGGTGAAGGGAGAAAGAAAAAATCGCGGCAGCCATCCACACGTTATGTTGTCTTTCTGACAAAGGCTGCACCAATATCCTCGACAGCGGCGTTCGGGGAACTCTGCCACGGGCATGAGTGTTGCTCTCATAGTGGTAAAGCCGGGGGGCTTTTGAACCGGCTGCTGATCATTGGGCTTTTGGTGATGTTCACCCTGCCGTTGTAATGCGGAGGATGAAATGGCTGCGAAAATAGAACCCACCGAACGTCAGTCAGCCGGTGCTGCCGCAGGTTCTGATGAACAGTCAGACCAACAATTACGTGCCATTCTCGAAAATTTACAACATGTAATGAAGGAGGATGGGCCTGTGGAGAAGGATGACCTTCGTCCGGGAATCACGTCTTACCTCGACCACGAGGCTTCGGAGCGCAAGGCAATTTATGATCGTCTCGTTGCAATAGAAAACGCGATGAAAAAGCGAGGCTCGCGACGGTTCCGCCGCTACCTTGTCGCTATCGTAATTGGTGTTGCAGCTACCTTGGCTTGGCAATCTTACGGCGAGTCAGCAAAGCAGATAATCGCGACGAGGGCCCAGCAACTTGGCTGGTCGCCAGAGGCCAAGCAAATGATCGCGACTTCGATTCAGTGGATTGGCTGGACGAAACCACCAGCCGGTCCTGAAAAGCAAGCGCCACCCGTTGCGCAGACTGCGCTTACCACCCCGTCGCTCGACCCAGGGCAGGTGCAGCAGATGACACAGAATCTCGCAACGCTGCGGCAAACCGTCGAGCAACTCGCCGGCGGTCAAGACCAGATGGCGCGCGAGACAGCGCGGTTGGAGGCCGCCGTCGCGGAACTAATTGCGAAGATCCCAGAGCCTCCGGCGCAGCCGTCCGTTGCGCCTGCGCGCAAGCCCACGCCGGTGCCGCCGTCATCGCGGGCGCCGATAGCACCGCCGTCGGCACGGACACCAACACCACCGCGGCAGTAAGCAAGTCTCATTCCCGCACTGTCCTGCACGACGAACGCCGCACAAATATCCTCGACAGTCCAAGGCGGCGGGAAGCGGCGCACCGTCATTGCTGTGCTTCACGGCACGACGCGTTCAGCGTAAACTTGGCCCGGTACACTCGCATTAGGGAGGTCAGAATGAAGACCCCCTTAGCAATTATCCTCACTGTGGTTGTGCTTGTGGTTGTCAGTACCCTGGCAACCATGAATAACGCCTGCAAGAGCGGCCGCCATGGGTGGTGCGCTCCAATGTCAGCAGTACAGCATGACATAAAACTCGAACCGCCCGCGCGGTACAATCATCCGTATGATGGTCCGGTTGTCGAGCGCGTTATGCCGGTGGCTGAAGTGCGCGCACTTTGCACGTCACAGGGCGCTTCTCCTAGGGGTGTCGCTTGCTCGTGGGTGAGCGATGGCACCTGCTATATTGTTTTACCGAGCGATGAACAGGCGCCCGTTTCGACTTACCGCCGACACGAAACCGCCCATTGCAATGGTTGGCCGGCGAACCATTCCCACGGTTGAGGCCCCTCGAACTTTTCAAGCCAACGAATTGACCCTCAAGCGTCGAGGCTGTGCCATCCCCTGAAGGCTGAGGGTGGCTTTTGGGGGTTATTTCATGGTGATCCGCAGCGGATAGCCGGGGTATTGCCTTTGACCATTCTCAACTGACTGAACAATTCCAGAGAATGGGCGGAGCTTCCCTTCGGTCGTCAGATCCGGCACCATGATTGGCTGTCGGATTATCGAGGATTGCAAACACCTCTCTTCGTCCTCAGCCTTGGCATAGAACTGGCTCATCAATGTGTGGCGCCGGCCTTCTGGGGCTGGGGGGCTTGCGAAGTCCTGGCGCCATGGGCGCGGCCGGCTAATCACGCTTACTACCGTGCCGACGGGCCCGCAAAGAAATCCAAGAATGGCGACGCCACCTCGGCAAATGCCGCGCGGGCGTGGTATTTACCAATCGCATGAATCCCGCCGGCAGTCGGCGCAGTCAATCCGGCCGTGTAACAGGTGGTTCTGTTCTGCTATCGCCGGCCGGATGGTGTGCGTACTCCGGGGGCGCGCTGCGCCGCTAAGCGGCTGACGAGATCGATGACTGAGCTGGTCGCGGCGAGCGCGGCACGAGCGTCGGAGCGAATCCGCTCCACCATGGAACGGAAGCCATTCGAGCGCTGCGGCGTGAGATGTTCGCGCAAACCCATGCCTTCGAACAATTTGACGGCATCGGTGTTCAGGATCTCCCTTGCGCTCTTGCCCGAATAGACAGCGAACAGGGTTGCAATCAATCCGCGCACGATATGGGCATCACTGTCGCCGGCAAAAGTCAGCACTGGGCCGCCCGCGCCGTTAGGGCGCACAGTGGTGTCGAGCCAGACTTGGCTCGCGCAGCCCTGAACCTTGTTGGCATCGCTATGCGCCGCCGCCGCCAACGGCGGCAGTTCGCGCCCCAGCTCAATCAGATAGCGATAGCGATCGTCCCAGTCGTCCAGGATCGCAAAATTGCCGATGATCTCGTCAATGTCAGCCATTGTGTCCAAGCTCGAACGCTGGTCACTCGCGTCGGCCTTTATATAGAGAGCAACGCCGCGCAGGTCGATATCTCCGCGGGGCGGTGAGGCTTGGACGATCGCGGTTTTGGTGTATGCAACCGGCTAAACAAAAAGAGGGAACTACAGGGATGCGTCATCTGCTTGACCTCCACCTTTTGCGCCAGATCGACGCGCGCCGAATAAACGATGTTCGCCAAGTCCGGGTAAGGATCAGGAAATTCCCGGCGCTCTGACTTCGCTTGTCTCGCTGACCCGCGCGATGTAGCGCGCGACCGATGCCGCGACCACCTGCTTGCCGTTTGCATCTATCTGCCCCCTGCCGGAAAACGCGCCGTAGACCGCGTCGAATGCGAATGGCTCCAGAATCTCCGCCATGCGCTGAACCTTGGCGGCGGAGAGCGGGATCAGGTTCGGGTAGGACCACATAAAGCTGACGTGCCCGCTCGGGACCACCTGGAGGATGTCGCCCGAGAGCAGTACACCGCGACCTTCGCTCCAGCCCGCCCAGTGCAGGACGGTGCCGCCATCGAAGTGTCCTCCCAGCCGAACCAACGTAAGGCCCGATCCGATTGGCTTGGTGTCCCCCTCCCAGAACTGCACCGCGGGGTCCGCTCGCGTCACCCACTGACGATCAGCCGCGTGCAGGTGGATCGGCACTCCCCCGAGCGCGCGGCTCCACTCCACCATCGTGGTGTAGTAGTGCGGGTGGGAGATCGCGATCCCCGCGACGCCACCCAGGCCCTTCAGCAGATCGACTGTGGCGTCATCGATCAGCGCGAGGCAGTCCCACAGCACGTTGCCGGCCGGCGTGCGCGCAAGGATCGCGCGCTGCCCGATGCCGAACGCCGGGGTGGTCTCGATAGTTGTAAGCCCCGCCGCGAGGCGGCGGAACTTGTTGCTGTGCGCGTTCCGTAGCCTCTCCAGCGTGATCCAGGACTGGCCCGATGCTGGGACGAACTGCCGCTCGTCGGTGCAGATCAGACATGCATCGGGCGGAGCTTCGGAGGGCGGATACTGGGTGCCGCAGGCGGTGCAGATGAAGGCTGTCATTAAGGGGCCGTGCCGGTGGGTAGTAACGCGCCGCGCAAATTCAATGCACATGTAGTGCACCACAAAAATTCACGCCAAGCATTCCGCGCAATCCGCCGCGCCTCGTCTAAGCGCCGCGCCTTGCCCGGATGTACGCCAGGCTGAGAGGCATTACGAGAATTTCACGTAGGTGAACGGTTTCTGCTGCGCCACTTCAGGCCGCATTCACTGCCGCAAATGTATCATCCAAACTGGAAAAAACTAAAAGGAGGAACGCATCATGCGAACCCTAGCGAAAATTCCGGCGATACTAGGCGTTGTCGGCGCGATCGCCGTCAGCAGCGCGGCTCCAGCCGCAGCCTGGTACGGTTACCACCATCGCTATTACAACTACTACGGCGGTGGCGGATGGGGTACGTGGAATGGCTGCCCGCCGCGCTGGACGATCCAAGGCGGCGTTTGTAAGCCGTATCATTATGGTCCGTGGGACTGGTACGGGCACCGTAACTGGTACGGGTATCGTTAAGTGGAGCCTGGAGGCCGCCTCAGTTGGGCGGCCTTCGTTCTTTGGCTTGTCCTGGAAGCTCCGGCAGGTTTCGCCACGTTGGCCGCAATCCGCCGCGTCTCGTCTTTTGTGAGCAGCTTGGTCAGCACTCGCGCATTTTTCATATATCGTTCTTCCGGGATCAATCCAGCATTGTGTCGGGCTGGTCGCTGCGTGCCAGCACGCGCGCGCGATCACATAGCATGACAACGCGATCTGGATATTTCTTTGCTATCGTCCGGTAGAGTTTGCGCGCAATGGTCAGATCGTCTTGGCGCTCGAATACCCGTTCAATCCCGGCACCTTCCCCGCCAGGGCGGCATAGTTCAATGGTGTATTTGCCATCCATTGAATTGGGTTATATCCCGCGCGACTTTGCGTTGCTGATCTTCCGATTTGGGTTCAAACTTACCGCGTGGAGTACCGGGGGATAAGATACACGATCCGCGCTCGGATCGAGCGAGACCAATGGTATGTCGCCATTTATCCAGCGGGCGTCGAGATGAAGGGGATGGTGGTCATCGGATCACGTAGCGATGCAGAATTGCAGGCTCACGAAATGATAAACGATTGGCTGAAAAGGCACCTTGTCGTGGAATAATCCGGCTCGGCTTCAGCTCATGGAATTAGCTGAGCGTTTAGAGCGGCAGGCAAAAGAATTTGAATTGCAAAATCACCCGGCGGAAACGGTGGCATAAGTCACCGATGGGCGCGCGGGGATGGAATGCGCGCGATGGGTGGCGCCGTAAAACCGCCGACGCGCTGCTGCTCCAAGTCACACCGGATTTGCCAAATCCGGCCGAGTACGAAGCCGACTGCCATCGCAACCAAGATTTCGAGAACCATCACCAGTAACCAAGTCACGGCATGTTCCTTTCGGGGTCCATGCCACTAGGTCTGCCCACGACGCTCGCTGCGGACGAATCTAACGGCGGCTTGGGCGTCAAGATGGTGTTCGAGCGCCACATCGTGTGGCCAGATGGCCATCGCGAGATCGAGGGCGCGACGCCCAAGCAATTGCCTGCGCCGGCTTCCCATGTGCTTCCCGGCTCCGACAGGCGTGTGTCAAATTCCGACGATAGCGACGATAAATCAGACACTTAGCAATTTTGATTCAAGCAGCGGGTGGGCCCATTCAAACAAGCGTTTGACTATGCCAACGCCGCGCGATATAAATTCAAACAAGCGTTTGACATTGATTGGGGCCTACCATGGAGCCTTCCATGAAAACAGTGGTGACGGGAATCGTTTTGGGAATCGTGTTCTCAATCACACTCATTTTCGTCAATCGGGCGTTTGCCTCCGACGCCCCCGTCTCAATTAGATACCCTTCTCCGGTAGCAATCCACGCTCTCTCATATCTGCAATCACCGCTCTACGGCAGACCATCACTTTGACTGATCTCCGTCTCCGCCTGACCCCCTCAGGCAGCGCCCATAAAGGTGGTCAGCGGTGACGCCTCACGCGGCGACGAAAGGGCGGTGCATCTCATCCGCAATACGCTGCACGGTACCATTGCCTACGCCAACTTCGCGGGCGACCTTGATGATGCCCATACCGGCCCGCAAACGATCCTGGATGCGCTTTGCCCGCCTCGACAGCCCGCTTGAGGCCGGCGTGGATACGCTGACGGATCATGCCACGCTCGAACTCCGCGAACGCGCCGGTGACCTGAAACATGAGCTTGCCCATCGGCGTCGTGGTGTCGATTGATTGCTGGTCGAGGTAAAGATCGACGCCGGCAGCCTCAAGCTCTTGGATCGTGTGGAGCAGGTCAACGAGCGAACGGCCGAGCCGGTCAATCGCCCAGGCCATCACAACATCGAACTTGCGCCGCTTGGCATCATTGAGCATCAAATCGAGACCAGGACGGCCATCTCGGCCCTTGGAGCCGGAGATGCCGGCGTCGCTGTACTGCTCGACAACCTGCCAGCCCCGGCGCTCAGCGATCTGGCGCAGTTCCCGCACTTGGTTTTCAATCGTCTGCCTGTCTGTGCTGACGCGAACGTAAATCGCCGCCCGTTTCGACATGATGCCCTCCATTGCCCTGAGCCGCAGAATATAGGGGGCTACCGGATAGAAAATTCACTTGCTGAGTAGCATTGATTTCAGCGGGTTTTCCGCCCTCTCGTTTTGACGGGTTTTCTGGATAGGCCAAACCGGGCCAGGGGGTAGTTACAAATTCCGCCTACCCCATCATTCAACGGATGCCCGGCCTGCAATCTTGCGCTCTGTGAGAAACTTCAGCGGCTTAGTGACCGTCAGCACACTTTTGCGCAGACCGAAGGGACAGCGGAGTCGGTAAGGAAAGAGGGCGAGTTGGAAGCGGCAATCTGGCCACATTTCCAAATGAAACTCGTAATCCAGCTTTACCAAGGTCAGCTTAGGCTCTCCGCAGTATCGGGAGGATGGTCTCGTGCGAGTTCGGGAGGTTGCCGCCATCGCGGCCAATGGCGTCATTGTTCTTGTGCTCTCGGGATGCTCGAGTGCTACGGCGCCTTCCTGGGTGCCGGGTTGGATGACGATCAAACCAGAACCACAAGCGCTTCGTTTTAAGTCCGCACCTCCGGGCGCTGACGTCACAGTCAACGTGGAACCAAATCAGCCGCCTCAGACCTGCAAAACACCCTGTTCTCTCTCGCTTCCCTTGAGCAAACAGTCGGTGACGGTTGCTTTGAATGGCTATGTGCCGCAAACGCTCGCCGTTGACGTTCGAGATGCCAAAGACTTTAACCCCAATCCCGTCCAAGTGACTTTGCATCGCACAGGTCGGCCAAAACCTCCGACGAGCTCTAGGGAGCACTAGCGCATCAAGCTTAGGACACATGAGGGTCAAGGCAAGCACCTCCTTGGACTGATCAACGACGTGCTCGACCTGTCGAAGATCGAAGCCGGCCAACTGATGCTCGAGCTGTCCGATTACTCCATCCAGGACATTGCCCAGACAGTGCGCAGCACCCTTGAGCCGCTGGCGGCGCCGACAAAAAGCTTGCATTTAAAGTAGAGATGGCCGGCGCACTGCCGCCGGGCCACGGCGACAGACGGCGCTTGACGCAAGTCCTGATCAATCTCGTCGGCAACGCCATCAAGTTCACCGATGCTGGCGAAGTCGCCATCAAGGCAGAAGCGCACAACGGCTCATTCCATGTATCCGTGCGGGACACCGGGCCGGGCATCTCATCTGCGGACCAAGCAAGGCTGTTTCAGGAGTTCCAGCAGGCCGACAACGCCATCACCAAGAAGAAAGGCGGGACCGGCTTGGGGCTCGCTATATCCAAGCGCATCATCGAAATGCACGGGGGCCGGATTTGGGTCGAGTCTCAGCCTGGCCAGGGCTCGACATTCACTTTCACGCTTCCGGTGATAGTTGAACAGCAGGTGGAAGCGGCATGAGCAAGTGCATTCTGGCGTTCGCAATGCCTCCAATGTCTCTCTAAACTACGAGGACTGCCGACCCTTCTCGGTGCTTGTCAGATCGCGGTAGAAGGTGAGAGCGTTGCGATCTAAGTCGTAGAGGGCAAATTCGCGTGTCCCCCACGAAGTATTGTGAACGCTGTTGGGATTGCACTCAACGCCGCGTTGACGAAATTCGTTGAAGAGCGCGTCTGGATCTTCCACCAGAAACCGCAAGCGGATTGTCCCCATCTCATGCTCGAACTGAAACTGCATGTGGAGTTCGACAGTGTCACGGCGAAACCCGACGTAGTTCGGTGGATCGGCTTTGTCTCCAAAAGCCAGCTTAAATCCAAGCCGCTGGGTGTAGAACGCAATCGCCCGTTGGATGTCCCGCGTGCCGAGAATCGGGTGCGTTTCTTTGAACGTTGCAGGCTCTGAAGCCTTTTGCTCAATCAACAGTTTGGGCAGTTTCCCGATTTAGACGCGCGTGCATTTCTTTTCCGGTCTTGAAGAATGGAATGACTTTTTGTGCGATCTGCACTTCGGCGCCGGTCTTGGGATTGCGCCCCTTGCGCGCTCCACGAAGCTTGGCTGAAAAAACTCCGAAACCCCGTAGCTCGAACTCGATCCCCGCGAGCCAAAGCTTTGACGATTTCGTCAATTATCGCGTTGACGATCTTCTCTATGTCCTGCTGAAAAAGGTGCGGGTTCTGAGAAGCGATGCGCTCTATCAATTCGGATTTTATCATGTCCAGCCGTGGCTCAGAGGTTGGCAGATTGCCGTACGCCCTACCTCATTGACGCTCTTAATCTGATATTCAAAATTCGCCATTATCAGATGAGAGTGATCTCCTTTCATTCTGTCCCAATTCTTTTCTCCCATTCCCTAAATGATGGTCGATCGACATCGAGCAACAGCGGCCAGCCTGAGATCGACTGCGGTGATAGCCACGGTTGTTTCATAGTCAGCGGCATCATTTCGAGAATATTGGCCTTATTGAAGACCAGTGTTGGATAGAAAATTTCGGGTTGGGGCAAGCTCCTTTCTTTCGTCGTCGTCACCTGCTTTGGCAGCGGAGCCGCAACAACGTTGGCGGCCTGCTGGGTCGGCTCCGGCTGTCGCTCCTCGTACGTGCCGCTGGTGCCCTTTATGTGATCCCAACAATGCCGTTCCGTGTGCCAATATAGCCATTCGTTTGGCCACAGCTTCCTGGCCTCATCCTTGGTCAAGCAGGGCTTCGCCGTTGCCGTTACTGCCAACAGGAGGAAGCTTGCCACCATCGCGGCGGTGCCTGGTTGGTAGCTGGGGATGATCCTCGCGTTCTGGTACTGCATGTACAGAGCGCAGTGTCGATGGAAGCCGTCGTTGCCGACTGCGCCTAAAAAGGTCGCCGCCGCCGTGGCTCGGCGGGTCGATCACCGGCGGGCGCCGCTCTAACGCTATAAACGACGGCGCAACCGATAATTAAAGCGACCAAGGCCCAACCTAGCATTATGTCCATGGAACACCTCACCCAACTGTCTCCGCAGATCCGCTGTTAGCCCGTAGTTCTGCATTGCAATCTTTTTGTGACTCCAAACAGGCAGCCTGTTGTTCATCGGAACAAATAACGGCTCTCAAACGTTTATTTGTTTGATGAGCGCCGACGAATATTATCGTCTCATCAGTCGGGCGGTTGCTGCTCTAGAGATAAATACTTTTGAAGACCGGCGCGCCATCTACAATCGCGCACAGGCCGTGCAGTCGCACCAGCTTGGCAAACGTCCGTATAAGAAAGCAGATTTCGACCGTGAGCGTTCGATGCTGGAAGACACCATTAGTCGAGTTGAGACTGAGGCAACGACCAAGCGGATAACTACCGAGGCTCCAAGCGCGCCAGTGGAACCAAGCGACATCGCCCCCACACCGATGACGGCGCGTCCATCAGTGCGTTCTTGGCTCAAAAGCGTGCTTCGCCGTCTTTGGCGGGACTGACTTTTGTCGCCGCAGTCCTTCGCGCCTCACAAGAGTGATCATGGCGGCAACAAAAAATCCAAGTTGTTAGTTGCTGCATCGTGGTGTCCTCCGTCGCCTGACATCACTACGGGTACATTATACGACGGTAGGCGGCTTAAGTCTTTCGCAATACGACTACGACCTGCACAATAGCTCCGGCAGCTTGGCGATGTTCGCCGCAATCCGCAGTTGTTAGGGCAGCGCCAGATCGCCCCGGAGCTGTTGCAAGTGGGTAGTGACGAGCGCCCGGGAGAGGGGCTGCGGCCCCTGCGGCGTTGCGAGCTTGATCTTGAGCGTGATCGCAATCGCCGCCAGCACGCAACCCAACACAATGACCTTGCGCATCGTCATTGCTCTTGGCCCTTCGGGCCCGATAAAGCTGAGTTGGCGACGGAGGGCATGGCGAAACGCTAATGAAAGGGGCCGCTCTGTATTGCCCCCCACGGCAGCAAAACGTCTGCTTGCCGTCATCGTTCCTCTGCGAGAACTCTAAACTCCGACCATTCCCCTTACCGGGCCCGTTTTATTCTTCGTCGCTTTCCCGCATTCTCAAAACTTCCGGCAGCTTCGCCACGTTGGCCGCAATGCTTCGCCACTCCGCTTAGCATAAGCGTGGTGCGGTTGGTGCGCATAAAACACCGTTCCCTTTTGAACGGCAACGGCTTCCACTGATCTGGTTACGGCTTGCGCAAAAGCCCAGCGGTCCTCAGGCGAGGACGCTTTCCTTTTTGCCAAATTGCGCGCGGTACGCTCAAACTCCGGCTCGGTACGCTACATAAAACACAACTATCCCGATCAGCGCGACAAGAACGAACGGCACAACCGTGGACAAAGGCATGAGTTGCTCCCCATGTCTGATTATGGACCGAGCCACCCAATTTATCTGTGACGGCCATCACAGCGATCTCTCGCGATCAGTGCTTTCCCACCCACGGATGCGCCGTCGTCCTCGGTGGTGCATCATTCTCGCATAACTTAGGGCCGCTCGATGGCGGCCCTTTTTTCGTGAGTGGATCGACATTACATGTGCAAAGCCGCTAGGCGTAGCCCATGACCCTCGTTTGTCCGATCTGCAACCCCTCAGCGCAAGAGCTTCCTCGTACTGGCGATGCCACCGACTTCCATTGCCCAACCCATGGTGACTTCAAGGTTGCCAACACTGTCTTTGCGGAGGAGGGCGCCCAGGACTACACCCGCGAAGAATGGGAAGCTGCGCTGGATAAAGCAAAGCAAAGAACGGAGCCGGAGCAGGAGGAGTGGCCTCTGATAATGACAGATGATTTCTTCTGATCCCCCGGAACCAAAGCCGGGAGCGAACGTTTCTAGTATAATGTTTTATTGGTAATGTTTTATTGGTAGTCACTCGGCCCCGTTGTTTGCGTCGGGGCCTTTTTCATTTGCGCAAAAGCTCAGGCAACTTCGCAATGTTCACCGCGATCCTCCGCGCCTCATCTTTGGTGAGCAACTTCGCTGCCAATCTCCGCCCCGGCTATTCCTCGTAATAGACGTAAGCAAGTTGCTGTCCGTTGTGATCACGGACCACAAAGCAGGCGTCCAATTCCTGGACTGTCCAAGGTCGGGGGAGAAATGGCGTGCGGGCATCGAGCTTTCACTGATATGATAAGCGAATGAAGCCAAAATCGCGATCTCAACGATGGGAGCGAGGGTTCACGGCGCTATCTAAATTTCGTAGGCGAAAAGGGCATTGTTGCCCGCCGCAAAATCATATCGAGCGCAAATTCAATCTTGGCCAATGGGTAACTGCACAACGTTATCTTAAAGACGCTTTATCTGTAGAGCGCAAAAGACGCCTCGACGCGATAGGGTTTGTATGGGACTGACGAAATTATCGCTGGGAGCAAGGCTTTGCAGCACTTTTGAAGTTTAAGCACCGCGAGGGACACTGTCGCGTACCGATCCAACACCGCGAAGGAGATTTCAGACTTGGACATTGGGTCTCTACACAACGCAGAAAAAGGACCGACCTACCAGATGTGCGAAAGCGCCGACTTAAAAAGATCGGCTTTGTGTGGCGGGAACGTCAAGGGTATGCGCGATAGAGATAAAAGACGCGCTTTAGCGCCCCCAATCCTCATCGGCCTCGCGCGTGATGGCATTCTGGCCGCATCACAGCGTGGAAGCAGTGAACTATAGACTTTGCAACAACGCGCAGCGGAACTCTGTCGGTGCGATAATCGTTGCTCATAACGGTAACGCTACCGGGGGCGTTATGAACCGGCTGTTGACAGTTGCGATTTTGCTAATCTCGACCGTGCCGATGTGTGCCCAGGGTAAACACAGGAAAGCTGTGGCTATTGAGCCCTTGCCGATGTGCGGCAGCTTCCAGAGGCCATGCGTATTCAAGCTACTGACCTTTCAGGGCATGAAACCCTATTGTTGGGGCTGCAATACTGCGCTCGATCAGGCGCGCTTCGTGGCCTGGATTAAAGCCAATCCGTGACACGCGCGCGTTCCAATGCTGCCGAATTGGCACAAAAGGTCGCCGGGCAGCCTCGCCGACGAAATGCGCGAGGAGCATCGCCGGCGAGTGTCATTCCCCGGGTAAACGACCTGCCGAACTCGCTGGTTGGTTCGAGACGCGAACAGCGCCGATGGTGACGTGGGGCGGCGACGCCGATCCGGCTGGCGCGCTGCCCGGACGAATCAAGCCGGCGTTGATCATGGCGCGGCCGTCCCGGGTCGGATTGCTCATTTCTTTGACATTATCGCTCACGAGCTCGTTGGCGGCTTCCGGATGCCCGGTATTAATCTTGCGCATATTGCTCACGAAGACTTTCGGATAAATCCAGCTTGAGGACGGTACCCTAAGGCCCATAAATCTTGCGATGTCGGCAACGAAGGCGTTGCAGTTGTAGAGCTCCACGCTCCAGGTCGTCGATTTGGCCTGCAACTGCCGGATGTAAGCGACCGTTCTGTCGTACTGCTCCTTACTCACCAGAACGCGATAACGCGAGGTGATGTATCTGTCCTCGAGGTCGCCGTCGGTCCAGCCGGTATCCGAGGGGACCGGAACATAATGGCCCATGAGCCACATCTGGGGGTCATCGCCCTTTGGCGAAAGCCCAGCAACATTCTTCTTGCTGGGCGGCTCGCCGACACGGCCGAAGACCACAAAGGTGTGGCCGTAGTCCCAGGCCTGGCGCGACCGAAACTCGAAGTAGTACTGCCCGGATCCGCTGGTGGCGGCCGCGCTCCTCGTATTCTGCGATTGTGAGCTGGTTTGCGCGCTCGCGACCGAGAGGCCAAGCCCCATTACGGCGATCATTGCCAACGGGATAAGCAGCCGGGTTGAAGACCTACCGATCTGTTTCTGCCGCATAACGTCCCCCCAAGTAACCCCAAGCTGCCCTCACCGACTTACGAAATACCCGAACTCAAACCGCCTTGGCCGCGTCGCCGGTACTGGCGAGGCACATCGCGATCAAGACCGCTGCAATGTGCTTCGGATGAAACATGCGCTTCGAGTTTTCGGCCAATGAAGCTGGAAACACCAACTAACCCGCATACCGCTGGCAAGACCTCCGCGGCGATAGCACAGACGAGTCCGCCAAGGGAGGACCGCGAATCCCAATTTTCCACCAACCGGCAACCATGCCAGTAACAGTGGGTAAAATTGAGGAGTTGGCTCGGCATTTCCGTGGTGAAGGTGGCGCTTCGCTCCGGCCGCCTTATGGGATTTATCTCCCTGGCCGAGAACCGACTTCTCAAAGTCTAATACGAAAGGTGACGGCGTTTTTGGGATCGAGTTCGGATCGCTGCGTGAAAATCGGCGAGCTGTCGTAGTCTTTTTTTGCGAAATTTTTTCGGAGTCGGCCCCCGCCTTGTTAACCTCGGTAGTACCACCCTGTTGCAGCAAAGACGCACAAGATTTTATTTTCGATACTGTCGTCAATAAGGCGTTTCTCAAGGCAGTGCGACCAAAAAGTGAACACTTTAGAGTGCCAAAGTGCAATTATGTGTTCAGCTATGCGCGCGACAGTACTGGCTGTCTTTGCGGTTTGCATATTGCTAATAAGGACCGCGCACGCGGAATCCTTTTTTGGCTCCACCACGGGTCTTGGTGGAGCGATCACACGCCGTTTAGGCACAGTCACAAACACAGGCACACAAACTCTAAATCGCCAAAGGAAAGTCAGTCCTCGCAGGACGTTCGAAAGGGTCCAACTAGTGCCGTTGTCGATCCCAATAAGCCCGTGCCGAACATGGAGACCGTGGGGCCACCGGCGGATACGGTTTCAGGGCGTGCAATTGAGAAGCCGGCAGGCTTTGATGGGGAGACAGGGCCAATTCCGTTAAAAAAGGTCGCGCCGGCCGCGAACGACCAACCCAATGAGGCGAGCGGCCCGATACCGAGCGCTTCGATCGATCCCGATGCTCCAATAACCGAACAATTACACAATCTTGCCAGCGGAAAATTCGACCAGATCATCGGCAGTATCAACGAAAGGATAAGCATCGACGCGTTCTATTCCGGCCGTAATTATGCGCCGCTGTGGATCACCGAGGGCAAGGCTAATGCGCGCGCCAAGGCCGCGATCGCCTATCTTGGCAAGGTCGCGGCCGATGGTCTTGACCCAACCGATTACCCAGTTCCGAATTTTGCTTCGCTCACTGATCCAACCGCGCTCGCGGAAGCCGAGATCAGTCTCACGACTTCCGTCATCACGTATGCGCATCACGCGCAAATCGGCCGCGTGCATTGGTCGCGCGTGAGCGGCGACATCTTCTACGACCAGAGCGCACCAGATCCAGGCGAGGTTCTCACCACTATGGCGCAGGCCAACGACGTGAGTGAGGCGCTCGACGCTTACGAGCCGCACGCCGAGGCCTACCTCGCGCTCAAAGCTAAGCTGGCCGAAGTTCGAGCCGGCCAGCGCGGCTCCGACAAGGCTCGCATTCCGAACGGGCCGCCGCTCAAGATTGGCATACGCGACGAGCGGGTGCCGCTGCTGCGCTCCCGGCTTGAGGTTGCGAGCGAGGATGGCGCGACCTACGACAAGGAGCTTGCCGATGCGGTGAAGAAGTTCCAGGAAGCGCATGAACTCAAGCCGACCGGCGTACTCGATATGGCGACAGTCGAAGCGCTGAACGGCGGCCAGTCAGATCGGCGGATCGACATCATTATCGCCAATATGGAACGCTGGCGATGGATGCCGCACGACCTTGGCAACACCTACGTCATCGTCAATCTACCGGATTACACGCTGCGCGTGATCGGCCAAGGCAAGCAAGTTTGGATGACAAAGATCGTGGCTGGCAAGCCGGCCACGCCGACGCCGATCATGAGCGCGCAGATGAAGTCCATCACTGTCAATCCGACTTGGAATGTGCCGGATTCGATCGCCGCTAATGAATATCTGCCTTTGCTACAGCAGGACCCGACGATACTGCAGCGGATGGGATTGCAAGTAAGCTACAACGCGGATGGCACCATTCACCTCTCCCAACCGCCGGGTGAACAAAATGCGCTCGGCCAGCTCCGCTTCAATTTTCCCAACAAGTTTCTGGTCTACCAGCATGACTCGAACCAAAAATATCTATTTGCCAATGATAGGCGGGCCGACAGCCACGGCTGCATGCGGGTACAGGATCCCGTGAAATATGCAGAGGTGTTACTGTCAATGGTGCGACCAGGCGAAGGCTACACTGAGGACCGCATCCGCAGGATGTTTGGCGCCTACGCAACCGACATCCAGTTTCCGACCTTCATCCCGGTCCACCTGACCTACCAGACCGCCTTCGTCGATGATCAGGGCAAGCTTGTATTTCGCGAGGATATTTACGGCCGCGACCAGGCGTTGCTTACCATACTGAATGGGACCGAACGCAAAGTTGCTGACATTCCTATCCAACGCAAGGACAACACGATGCGTCGACAGCTCCTAGCAATGCCTGACAGTTTCTGGGGCGGCTGGGGACGCTACGGTGGCGGATTGAACTTCTTCACGCGATTGTTTGGTGGCCCGTCCACTCGGACGGCGCCGGTCCCACGCCGACCCGTGGCGCAACAGAGGGCGTATTATCAGTAGTCCCGATGGCAACCAAAAAGAGTAGTCCGCCGCAGAACCTCGCGCTCATTTGAGTTGCACGGGAAGTGGAAAGTCGGAGGGTCGGCTTGAAGATTGGCGGGTTTCGCGAGTCGGATCAATACCCCATCATCAGTGACTGGCCGATTACAGCCTGTTTTTCGGACAGTCTTCAAGCCCGATTTACACATCCGTCGCCCGAGCCTGTCTCGGCGCCGGCACGCAATGCCCCCTAGCAAATTTGCAGTGAAATTTTGGACGTATGCTCCCGCCCTCCGCGCGGGCTCAATTGGTCTCGGTTACAGTTTTGATTAGCGAGTTTTCCGACAGGTATTTGTGGTATTGACTTACAACTGCCTTGGCCTCCTTTAACGTGGCAAGCCTCCATTGAATCTCCAGATTTTCATTTCCAGCGATGCTTTCGACAATTCTGCGTTCTTCTACGAGCAACTTGAATTCACTTGGTTGATCAGCGTCTGCGGGGTCGCCGTTAAGGTGGGTCGCGAAATCGATTCGCCCGGTAGCGACCCAATCCTGCTTTACCACGCCTTGGTTAGGTATTTTTTGCTGGCTCATCACGCTCCTCCTACCTTTTGGTTCGGGCGTCCAGCTTTTCCAAGCCTTTGGTTCCGGCATCCAGCTTTTCCAAACGTTCGGATTAGGCAACCAGCTTTTCCAATCTTTTAGTTCCACCATTTCCTTCTCCTCTTTCTGCCACGGAAGCGAAATGGATTGGATGTACAGGAACTAGCCCTATCAGTCTTAACGCAGAGCACGCGAGGCGGGTTTCAATGGCCGAGCACGATGTCTAAGACCTTGGGACCAATATCACTACCAGCAACAAACACGCTGCAACCAACTGAAAGAAGTATGAAGGCCAAGTGAGAGACGGGGGCGTTGTTAAGATAGCCAACAGCAGTATTATCAGCGTTGTCCATAACAGAATGCGGTCTTTGGTGGGCAAATCTTCCTCCTTTCCAACTTACCGATGATGCTATGTCACGGCTGCCGCGCGAACCGTCGAAGCGGTCTGCGTGGCGATCGGCCAGGTTCTCGGCACTTTCACTCCCGAAGAATGTGCCAATTACTTCAGAAATTCAGGCTATGCGCTAATCTAGAGTCATCATGCTCTAGGAAGCTCAGTGATTTCGTGATCGTTGGAGAGGAGAGGGGACGGGACGTTTTTCCTCTACCTCATGTGCCCTAAGAGGCCGTCTCAGTTGGCGGCCTCTTTTGCTTCGACACCGCCACCATCGCTGGAGACGCGGACGACGACTAGTACCGCTGCACGGTGATTTTGACAGGTTAAATCCGGGGTCAAAGTAGCTCCGGCAGGGATTTCGGATCAACGAGCATTTCGATGCTGCGAGCGACATGCGGCTGCCGTCGGATGAATCCTGCGCGTTCGAGCGTGAGCACCATCTGGTGAACCGAAGGTGGGCTGACGCGAAAATATTCCTGCATGTCCGTTTCGGCGGGCGGCCGGCGGTGCAGGCGTGTGTACAGGTGGATAAACGCCAGATACTGGCCCTGCGTGGGCGTAAAGGCTTTTGCAGCGCGAACTCACTGCGGCCATCCGATTCAATTGTTCCTCCGTGCCTCGAACGAAGAGGAGGCACAGATGAATGTACGCTATCGGGTCGAGCTGAGCCAAACCGAACGCGCCGACCTCACGGCGCTTCTGAGCGGAGGCAAGCGCGCCGCACGCAAGCTCAAACGAGCGCAGATTTTGCTGGCCGCCGACACGGGCGCCAGCGACGACGACATCGCAACCAACGTGGGCGTTGGCGGCTCGACTGTCTACCGGACCAAGCAGCGCTTCGTGCTCGGCAACCTGGAGGCGGCGCTCAGCGAAGCACCACGCCCAGGAGCAAGCCGTAAGCTCTCAAGCAAAGAGGAAGCACTGCTAGTCGCCACCGCCTGCTCCAAGCCCCCGCAGGGCCGCGCCCGTTGGACCCTGGAGCTGTTGGCGGGTGAGTTGGTCAGCCTCACTGAACACGCCAGCGTATCCCGCGAAACCGTACGTCGGCGGTTGGCCGAAAACCACCTCAAGCCCTGGCGCAAGGACATGTGGTGTATTCCGCAGGTCGACGGCGAGTATGTCGCGCGCATGGAGGATGTGCTCGACCTCTACGCCGAAGTCCCCGATCCGAAATGCCCGGTGGTCTGTTTCGATGAGAGCCCGACCCAGCTCATCGGCGAGGTTCGCCAGCCGATCCCAGCCAAGCCGGGCCAGATCGAACGCTCCGACTGCGAATATAAACGCAACGGAACGGTCAACCTGTTCGTCTTCCTCGACGCGCATCGGCCCTGGCGTAAGGTTAAGGTCACCGAACGGCGAGCCGCAGAAGACTACGCCCAATGTATGCGCGAGCTCGTCGATATCCATTATCCAGATGCCGAGTACATCCGGGTTGTGCAGGATAACTTATCGACCCATTCGGCCGGCGCTCTGTACCAGACGTTCCCACCCGCCGAAGCCCGGCGCATTTTGCGACGGCTGGAGTTCCATTACACCCCCAAGCACGCAAGTTGGCTCAACATGGTTGAGATCGAGATCGGGGTGCTGCGCAGCCAATGCCTCGACAGACGCATCGACACGAAGGAGCAGATCGAATCCGAAATCGCTGCATGGGAAGGTCAGCGCAATGCCTCAGGCGCTCGCATCAAATGGATGTTCACAACCAACAAAGCTCGCGCCAAAATGGGCCGCGCCTACCCACAGCCCGCTACCCTCCGCGAGGCCCAAACCAAAAAGTCATAATCACTGTGCAGTGGTACTAGTCGTAAATTTACGACACATTCAACAGCGTCAGGCACCGCTCAATAAGGACAATGACACGGGGCCACTGGAAAGTATGGACTGTGGGACTGGGCGCGGCTTGGGCTTCGACATCAACATTGGCTTAGGCTTCGGCAGGAGGTCTCGAAATTCGCTTTCAGTGAGGACCGGCCAAAGGGCTTTATGAACCCGCTTCGGATCGTCGCGATTTTGGCAATCTCCACCATGCCGCTGTTTGCGCAGGGTCAACCGGGCTCTGCCAAGTTAAAGGCGGATGCACAAAAGGTCACCAGCCCGATCAGGGGCGACAAAGCCAAGGCCCAGACATACTGCCAATTGGACCGCGTCTCAGAGCAGATCGACGAGGCTGCTCGGGCGAAAAGATACAAAGAAAGTTGAGGCGTTGACCGAAAGGGCAAATGAATTGGAGAAACAGCTGGGTCCCGAATACCACGCGCTCTTGTTCTCGGGGCTCATCACCCCTACGTCCGCCGCCATCTCTATGCCGCCGCTTATGGTGTTCGGCGTTATCGTCACTGGCACTAAAGCCGACTAAAGCAGCGTCGTTGCTATTCTGACTTTCGCGTGTGGCGAGCGCGTCGCGCACGAGCAGGCGGCTTGTTCCTCGACTGACCAGGGTGGCGGGAAGCGGCGGGTCAGCCGTGCGCCGGATCACATCTCGGAACTCCCCTAATGGGAAAGCCCCTCAGCCAGTACAAGCTTAGTCTTTATCTCTGTCCTAACGCACCAGCCAAGAGAACCGAAGCGGGGCAGCGTGTGTGCGACGCGATTTACCACTTCTGGCCGGTCGATTGGACGCCGCATGACGCACTTGCAAGGTAGCAATTCGGCCGCCAAGCACTCCGCGTTGATAGTCTCGCACCCACGGCTATTCCAGGGCCATTCGATTCTGTCGCATAAGGCACGGTGAACACCGGAGCGCCCTGATAGTAGCTCGGGACCCAACAGCCGTTCGTCGCGCGCTCTCGAGCGTTGGACTCGATGATCGTGGGATTCAACTTCGCAGCGTTCGCGAAGTGGATGTGGAAGGGCGCAACGATGGGTCGCCCTCGCCGTTTCGACACTGTTTGTTTCAGCAACCACCCTTTAAGCGACATCACCCCTGGCTTCATCAAGGCTATGTGCCCAGCATTGCGGGCGCCGGCGATTACATCATAAGGCTGATCGGATCAGTGGCAGCGTGTCATATTGGTGGAACGGCGGCGGCGACGGCAGCGTCCATTCGAGCGTGGTGGCGCCCGGTCCCCACGGATTGGCCGCCGCCCGCTCCTTGCGCATGAAAGCGTACGCAATACCGAAGAAGAACACGAGCGTGCCGAAGCCGGAGATGTACGAGCCGATCGAGGAGACGAAATTCCACCCGGCGAACGCATCGGGATAATCGGCGATGCGGCGCGGCATGCCGGCGAGCCCGAGGAAGTGCTGCGGGAAGAACGCGACATTGACGCCGATGAATGTAAGCCAGAAGTGCAGCTTGCCGATAGTTTCGCTGTACATGTTAGCCGGTCATCTTCGGGAACCAGTAGTACCAGCCGCCGAAGATGGCGAACACGGCTCCGAGCGACAGCACATAGTGGAAGTGCGCCACAACGTAATAGGTGCCGTGCAGCTCGCGGTCTACGCCGGCATTGGCCAACACCACGCCGGTCACGCCGCCGATGGTGAACAGGAAGATGAAGCCGACCGCCCACAGCATCGGCGTCTTGAACTCGATCGAGCCGCCCCACATCGTGGCAATCCAGGAAAAGATTTTCACGCCGGTCGGCACCGCGATCACCATGGTGGCAGCGATGAAGTAGGCCTGGACGCTCGCCGACATGCCGACATTGTACATGTGGTGCGCCCACACCACGAAGCCGATGCCGCCGATCGCCACCATGGCGTAGGCCATGCCGAGATAGCCGAACACCGGCTTTTTGGAGAACGTCGCCACGATCTGGCTGATCATGCCGAAGCCCGGCAGAATGAGAATGTAGACCTCCGGGTGGCCGAAGAACCAGAACAAGTGCTGGAACAGCAGCGGATCGCCGCCGCCTTCCGGATTGAAGAAAGTAGTGCCGAAATTGCGGTCGGTGAGCAGCATGGTGATGTCGCCGGCGAGCACCGGCAGCGCCAGCAGCAGCAGGAACACCGTTACGAGGATCGACCACACGAACAGCGGCATTTTGTGCATTGTCATGCCGGGAGCGCGCATATTGAAGATTGTCGTAATGAAGTTGATGGCACCGAGAATCGACGACGCTCCGGCGAGATGGATCGACAGGATGACGAAGTCCATCGCCGGGCCGGGATGGCCGTAGGTCGACAGTGGCGCGTACAGCGTCCAGCCGGTGCCGGCGCCGAGCGTGCCCGGTTCGCCCTCGACAAACATCGAGATCATTAGCAGGCTGAACGACGCCGGCAGCAGCCAGAACGAAATGTTGTTCATGCGCGGGAACGCCATGTCGGGCGCACCGATCATGAGCGGCACCATCCAGTTGCCGAAGCCGCCGATCATCGCCGGCATGATCATGAAGAAGATCATGATCAGGCCGTGGGCGGTGACGACCACGTCATAGTAGTGCGTGTTGTGGAAGATCTGCAGGCCGGGATACATCAGTTCGGCCCGGATCAGGATCGAGAAGACGCCGCCGATGATGCCGGCCACGAGCGCGAACACGAGGTACATCGTGCCGATGTCCTTGTGGTTCGTCGAATAGACAAAGCGCCGCCAGCCATGCGGAATGTCGTGCCCGCCTTCGTCGCCGTGTGCCGCGTGTACCATTGTGTCCATTGCCAGTTCCCTCACTGCGACGGCACGCCGGCCGCCGCGACCGCGGTCGGGTGGAGCGCTTTCGTCACCGGCGAATTTCTGCTTCGCCTCGCCGACCTATGTGGTGAAGTCGCGGTCGCTTACGACCCGCACCGCAATGGGCATGAACGAGTGGTCCTTGCCGCAGAGTGCGGAACATTGACTGTGGAACATCCCTACGCTCGTCGCCTTGAACCAAGTCTCATTGATGCGGCCCGGAACTGCATCGATCTTGATGTCGAATGATGGCACGTTGAAGGAATGGATCACATCGGCGCTGGTCACCAGCACGTGCACGATCTTGTTCACCGGCACGACCATTTCGTTGTCGACGGTCAGAAGGCGCGGCTGACCGGGCTTGAGTCCTTGTCGCGGACCGGCATTATCAACTAAATCCGTGCGTTCCTGCTGGAACGCGGCATTGCGTTGCGGCAGGGATTCTCGCGCGTCGAATTGCCGCGCATCCTCTCTGCGCCTCCCGGCTCAGGGGGAGGGATTGTGCGCAGCCTGGTTTGGCCTGCGAGGTAGCGTCGGCTGACGCACGCGAAGTCGATGCTGATCTCGCCGCCCGATGTCGCGATCGACCATCTCTTCCCGCCCTATACGCCCGAGAAGGATGCCGCGCTAACGCAGTGGTTCGACTACTGAACACCGACTCGGCGACTTAAGTTGCTGTGGATGGTCACCTTTCCCGAAACATGGAGTGTGACGATGAGTGACCAACCTTCACAGAACGACCTCCCTTCTCTTGCAAGACTGCGAGCAGCGATTTCCCCGGAAGGTGTCGCGCCATTTCGGGTGGGTATCGTGATTGGCCCCGGTTTCATTCCTATGGATATGGTCGGCGTCCAGACCGTCTTTGGCTTGATGCCGGGCGCCAGAATTTACTTGATCTGGAAGTCCCTTGAGCCGGTCGAAGGTTTTCCGGGGTGGTGGACGATACCGACGGCGACTTTTTCGGACTGTCCCGATCTGGATGTCATCGCTGTGCCGATGCTTCCGCCGGAGGTTCAAAACGATCGTGAAGTTATCGACTTTGTCGCGGCGCGCGGACAGCAAGCGCGTTATGTCATCGGCGTTTGCAATCTGAACGCATCTACACCACTGATTTCGCTTTTCGACTATTGCCAAGTGGTCCGCGGCACTCCATTCGGAAGGGAAATCGCAGCCGTCACGTCGTTCGACGCGATTTGCATTGGTTCGGTTTTGTACGCAAACAGGAAGCCGCCGAGGGCCATGCCAGCAAAAAACGCCGCGAGGAACGCGAACATCATTACGCCAACATCGGCGTGCACCATGTCACCTATGTAGCCGCATTCCGTATTACCGCCTGCCGCGGGTGCTCCGCGACCATCCCGAGCTTCGGGGCGTGAGCCGGCTTACTCTGCTTCAGAGCTTTCAGTGCGTGCGCCTCGTGCTTTGGGACGAGAGTTCGGCGGCGTCTCATTTCCTTTCGTGAGATGAACCGTCGGTGCGTCAATGGTCGCAATATCGGTGCAAACGATCGCCGATCGCATTAATTCCGCGGAGGCTCTACCTGTTTTTGGCAATGGTGCTCTTTCCCCGAAAGAGGTGCCCCGGTGTCTTACCGGTACAGTTTCGAAAATCTGCTGGCGCTTTTGCACGGGCACGCTCCGGCGAAGGTTGACGCGCTCGCACTCCATCGTCGGCGCGTTGAGCATGGCCATCTGTCAGTGGGACTCAAAATCCACTGTTTGGGCGACGGGAGTCAGTTCTCTACTCTGGTGGAAGGTCTCGGCGGAGCGCAAAAAATTATTGATGTCAACCACTACAAACACTCCCGCGCCTCGCTGTGTCTGGTGCTGCCCCCGGTGGGCGATGCTCGTTCGGCGATACTCCTTCTTGAGTGTATCGAGCACTTTATTGGATCTGCGCTTTTCGGTAACCCGGAAATCCAGATCCAGGTATGCTCTCCAGGGAGACTTGGCGCTCGTCGTTCGGCATTGTTGGCGATAGGGTTCTACTTGGGGTCGGACACGCTACGGCGCTACAATTTGGGAGACCTCGCGACATCATTTGCGGATAACTGGCGCGGGAGACGTTTGGTGCTCTACGATGCACAGGGCGACTTCGACCGAAATTTTGATTGGTGGAAGGGATCCGGCAAGCATCGTCTTGTGGAGCCCCAGCTGCCATTCGAAAACGGCCGCAGCGATCTGCTCACGGGCAGCGGCAGCAGGTTGGACATCCAGAACATCAACTTGCTTGCTACCCTTCTCGTCCATGCTCAATACCGGGGTTACTGGAATCAGTTCGGCATGCAGTTCCAGGAGGAGATGGAGGCATTGCTCGAGCGGCATGTACTCAACGGTCTCGTCGATGCTCCGTGGGTCCGGACGGATGATCCAGAGAGCGGCGGCGACGACGGGTTCTTTGCCGCTCTCCAAGAGCTTGTTGCGTACGCTTTTGAAGAGAGTGTCCGTATCAAGAAGAAAGGTCGCCTGTTTCCTGGCTGGCACGAGATACGAGTTCAAGTCACCTCCGGGAATTCTGCAGGAAGTGCAGTTTTTGCTTCAGACGTACCGCAGTGCCTTAGTCACGCAATCCCGCCTGCTCGATCAAGGAGATCGCGCGTGATTTGTACTCATCAACCCGGCTCGGAACCCATCGATATTCCGGAGACGATTCCCAATCCGGTTGTAGTACCCAAGCCAACACCTACTCCGACAGAACCCGCTCCCAAGGAGCCAGTTCGGATCCCGGAGAAGGTTCCCTAGAGTAGCGCGCCATGACCGCGCCCTGCCCCAGGAATGGCCCGTTCTCCTTCTCCGACGGCGAGGGCAGCTAGTTACGTATCAACAGTTAGGTCAAATACTCGGACACAAAACATTTCGGAAGCCGCAACGGCACGTCTTGCGGCAGTATGTCTCGTGGATCGGTAAAACTTTGGCTGCACATGCATTGTGCATTCTCGCCGTAGCTCACGATATTGGCTACGTCCTTTGTGCGCACGAATAGGATGCGGCCTAGATGCACTGCAAGCGTGCTGTCAAAACAGGATCGCGCGGGAATGGGGCAGGACTGGTTCTAGGAGAGCCGCGGCAGCCGCTTCGCCACCCGAGCCGACGGCGGGCATTTGGTGATCGGCCCCTGATGGACCGCCAAGGCCTCCGCCATGCGCTCGCGCTCCTTCGCTTGCTCCTCCATCGGCCTGTCGGCCCTTGGCATGAACCTCTTCCGCTGCGTGAACTTCTTCCGCTTCAGCATGGCGTCCCCCTGAGGCCACTGTATCGCGAATCAATCGTTGCATTATGGCCTATCCTCGCCTTTGGGTGCAGGCGTCGATACCATCGGGCCCATGCAAGAGTTCGTTTTCCAAGCGCTAACGCCAACTATATTGCGCCGATCAATGCGCGCTTCTTTCGAGCGTGATGGGTATCTGCTTACAAGGAGCGCCACGCCAACAGTGCGCCGAAAATTAGATTGGCGACCATGGCTTCCACCAAGGCGCCGGGCAGCCGCTTGTCGCCTCGCGCTATGCTGACGTGGCTGGTGATGATGACGCCGGCGGTCAGCGCCAGCCAAAGCCCTAACATCAGTCAAACCCAATCGAAGCAACGTGCTGACAGTAACATATTGGATGCGCTATTGGCGCACATCCCCTCCATGTGGCAGGCAGGACTTGCCGGGCCTGTGTGTACCGAAAACTCAAACTCGGACATAATGGTGATGCAGTCCGCCAAGGATCGCGTGGGAATGGATACTTCCAGCTCGTTGAACTGGGCGCGAGAAAGGCGCGTCCTTATCTAGCGAGCGATGCGTTCGCGATACATTATAGTAGGCGGCATACGCGCCTAGAATCCGGCGCAGGTGCGCCTCGCCCAGTATGACGAAATGGTCGAGACATTCCCTTCGGATCGACCCGATCAATCTTTCCGCAAAACAGTTTTGCCAAGGCGAGCCGCAAGCGATGGGTTTGTCACGGATGCCCATAGCTCGCACGCGACGTGTAACCATCGTGCCGTAGACACGATCCCGATCACGGATCAGATAGCGGGGAGCCTCGTTCCAAGGGAATGCCTCGCTGATCTGGCGAGCAATCCACTCGGCAGTGGGATTTGTGGTGACGGCAACCCAGACCAGGCGCCTGCGGGCCAATCGAATAACGATAAAGCCATAGAGCAGATTAAAGCCAATGGTCGGAGCAACGAACAAATCCATGGCCGCGATGTCCGGCGCGTGGTTGCGCAGGAAGGTGCCCCAGGGCTGGGAGGGCGGTCCATGTCGCTTGACCAGGTACTTGGCGATGCTTGACTGAGCGACCTCGAAGCCGAGCTTGAGAAGCTCGCCATGGATACGTGGGGCACCCCACAGTGGATTATCGACGCTCATGCGCCGGATCAGGGCCCGCAGATCTGCCTCGATCTGCGGCCGACCGCCAAGGGATCGGGATTTCCAGCGCCAATACCGACGAAAGCCGGCGCGATGCCAGCGCACGACGGTCTCGGGCCGGATGATCGTGATGACCTTGAGGACCGACGGAAACCAACGATAGAGCTGGATCAAGAATAGGCGATCGCTGTTCGTAAAGTGGACGCGACCGCGCACCTTTCGCTGCAATACAATCAATTGACGTCGAAGGGCGGCGTTCTCTGCCTCAAGTCGGCTCTTCGCCTTGAATAGCGACGAGAATAGGGCCAGGAAGAAGCGTAACAGCGCAAACATCCTAGGCCAACGTTAGGCGATTCGGTCGGCTAAATAAAACGGATGAGGATTTCGGCACACACAGCGTACCGAGCTTGGGTTCTTCTTGTGGCGTTATGCTCCCGGTTCAGCTTGCTTTACGTACCTCCGTCTCCTCCACTTCCGTGACAGTTATTACACCCGGAGCGGGTTGCTCGATTATCTCAGCAGCGACGGTTTCGACTACTGGACTGACGAGCCGTTTCACTTTCCGCGCAGCTTTCTTTACTGGCGCGCGTTTGGGCTTGGCTTTGGCAACCGTACGCTGCGGAGCCTTAGCTCCCTTGCGTGCCTTACCGCGTGCTGTCGCTGCTTTTTTCTTTTGTGCTTTTGATTGCTTCTTACGTTTGGCCATGATCGCCCCCTGATCTAGTTGGTGCTCCGCATCACATTGATGCCCGATCACCAAGTCCGGCAAGCTATCAAACGAGTTATCAACAGATCACAGCTTGAGCGCTCCATAACAGGCGCTATTCTTCTTCGGTCGGACTGGGTCGCCCTTCTTTGAGCGGAAGGGACGAAGGTGAAGTTTGCCGCATCACTTCACCGCCCGGTTTCGACAGCCCAACGAATGCTGTCCAAGAACACGGCACGTAGGGGGATAAGGCAAAGCCGCTAAGCGTAGGGAGCGCTGGCGGCTTTGCTGTTTGAGCGCGAACACACGTGTCAACAGAAGCTCGTTTCAGCGCCGCCCTGTGGTCCAAAATGCCCCAACGAATGTCGAAAGTAACTGATTTGATGTGGGCCGAACTGGGCTCCCCAATGTCGTCGGCCTATCGCCCGGAGCCTCGGTCGGAAGAACCTCCCGGCCGGGGCTTTTTTCCATTTTTATTGCACCGGATCTGGGAACTCGGCGACACGAGCGGCGTTTAGTGTCCACGCTGAGCGGAACCTATTGTCATGACACGCTTGGCTGCAGGGCCTCGACATTCGGTCGAGGCCCTTTAACTTTTATCCAACCTCAGAGTTTGGAGTTTGGCCTGCACCCGGTTTGGTTGACACCCGCCTAAGCTAATCCCACCTGCATCTCGAACTCCATTGGGCTTCTGTAGCCGATTGTCGAGTGTCGGCGTTTAGCATTGTAGAAGCGTTCGATGTAATCGAACACGTCAGCCTTGGCTTGGTCACGCGTCCGATAGGTCTTGCGCGCTGTGCGCTCGGTCTTCAGTGACGAGAAGAAGCTCTCCATCGCCGCATTGTCCCAAACATTGCCTGAGCGGCTCATCGAGCAGATGATGCCGTGATCGGTCATCAGCTTCTGGAACTGCTCGCTGGTGTATTGGCTGCCGCGATCGGAATGATGCAGCAGTGCATCGGGCTTGCCGCGTCGCCAGATTGCCATCACCAGGGCATCGGTAACGAGCTGCGCCGTCATCTCTGCACTCATCGACCAGCCGACCACACGCCGCGAGAACAGATCGATGACGACAGCCACATAGAGCCACCCTTCCGCGGTCCACACATAGGTGAAGTCAGCAATCCATTTGCGGTTGGGAGCAGACGCCGCGAAGGTGCGGTCGAGCACGTTGGCAGCGACGGCGGCGACCTGCCGCTCACCCAGATCGGGCGGCAGGCGACGCCGCCGCGGACGGGCTTTAAGAGCCTGCAGCCGCATCAATCGCTCGATCCGATGCAATCCACACGATACCCCTTCGGCGAGAAGATCGCGCCACACCCGCCTGGCGCCGTAGGTCCGATCGCTGGCAAGGAAGCTGGCGCGAACCTTGGCGCCGAGCTCTTCATCGCTCCGGCTGCGCCGGCTGCGCGGTCGTGTCAGCCAGGTATAGAAGCCACCCCGCGAGACACCGAGCGCCCCGCACAACCAATCCGCCGGCCAGATCCCCCGGTGCTTCGCAATGAAACCGAACTTCACGTCGATTCCTTCGCGAAGTAGGCCGCGGCTTTTTTTAGAATGTCTCGTTCCGCCTTCAGCTTGATCACTTCGCGCTTGAGCTGCGCGATCTCCAGTTGCTCGGGCTTCATCTGACCTTGCCCGGGAAACGCATGCTGCGGATCAGCCGCAAGCGCTTTCACCCAACTGCGCAACTGTGATTGATGCACGCCGAGATCGTGCGAGGCCTGGGCAAACGAAACGCCTCGCTCTTTGATCAGCCGCACAGCCTCAAGCTTGAACTCGCGTGTAAACCTTCGTCTTTCCATGACTTACCTCCAGTTCCATAAAAACACCTAACTCGGTGTCTTCGGAACCGGGTGCAGGCCAGTTGTCATTTTCAGTTCGAGCGATCAGCAGCTAAACTGCTCACGCGCGACGAGGCGCGGCGCATTGCAGCCAACGTGGTGAAGCTGCCGGAGCTTTAGCGCGGCCTTGATCGCGCCCGGTTCGGCTTTAAGAATGTCCCCCCTATTACGGGTCAAAAAGCTGAACCCAACTCTCAATAGGCCGCGCTGCACACTAGGCGCGAGGGCATTGTGTCAAAGCGGCTGGGTCCGATTGCGGCTTGCGGGAAATGGGGTCAACACGCCGTCCTACCCCTGATGTGGCGTCCTTACGCGCAACCTCAACAGGAGAACATTATGAAGGCGCTGTGTATTTTAGCCGCGGTCGCTGGAATATATCTCCCGACTTCTGCGGTGGCACAAGTTCCGCTACAGACACTGCGGACCTGCCTTGAGATTGAAGATCAAAGCAAGGAACGCCTGGACTGCTATGATCAGAAGGTAGCGCCAGCACCCAAGCAGGTTTCTACTCCAGCAAAGAAAGTGGAAGATTGCCGCTTCGTAAAGGAAGAGGACGAGCGTCTTAACTGTTTCAATAGATTTGTGAATCCTCCACCTAAAAAGAATACAGCTCAGCAAAAGCACAGGACGCCCTAGAGCGGCGGGCAAGCGCTCGCCTATGTCTATTTCGAGGATGAACCCCAGGACGGCAATCCGACAGTCAAGGCGCACAGCCAATGCCGCGCACTCCAACCATCGGCGCGTTAGTCGTCATCGCGCTCGGGGTCGTCGTCGCCTTCGTCGTGATTAGCCTAGTATTCAAAATTAGATACTTGGCCGAGCTCGAACCGCCCGCGCAGTACAATCATCCGTATCATGGGCCGGTCGTCGAGCGCGTGATGCCCGTCGCCGAAGTGCGCGCAGTTTGCGGGTCAGTGGGTGCTTCTGGCCCCCTTGTAGCTTGCGCATGGGTGAGCAACGGCGCTTGCCATATTGTCTTACCGAACGATGAGCCGGCGCCGGTTTCCACTTACCGTCGGCACGAAATTGCCCATTGCAATGGTTGGCCGGCAAATCATCCCCACAACCCGTGATCCGTACCAAGGCGACCGCGCGCGGGCGTATACTTCTACGGTCGCACTGGCGGGCGAAAACTCTCGCCTAGTGACCTGCACCGCCGGTTTGACACTCCAGACTTTCTCGACGCTTCTCAAATTTCTGCGTTTTCACACAGCCTAGGTCATTAGGCGACGTTGGGATTAAGCAGTATTCTGAAAAGCACCGAAAGCGGACATACGTTTGAACGCTCGAAGCGGACTCAGCAGCTCATCGATTGACGCGTCGAGAGCGCGGAGTCGTTCGATCCGTTGCTGCTACCGGCTGCTGTTTCTTTGCCCGAAGAATCGTCCTCAATGAGCTTTTCATCGCCCTTGACGACGTCTCGGCTGCAAGGGCGCGTCCGCAAGAGCTGATCCTTCCACTCCACGAAGAACTGCTCCGGGAATTACCCGGTATTGGCGAGATAGGAGAAAACGAGACCGTCTATGCCACGTCTATTGCCGAGGTGTTTCCGCAGGATGAAGAAACGCTTGATGGTCCCGGCATCCTTGACGCAGATGACCCACGGATCCGCGAATGGTGGGAGCAAATTCAAAGCATAGTCAATGCACCGAACGAAGAGCCCGCTCATCGCCGTCGCGAGCGCATAGTTTCTGGTGCAAACGCGAACGCGAGAATCTTCAATGCCAATTTGATGCGCTCAAGGCAGGGAGATTTAAAACACATTCTAATGATGGAAGTGGATGGAAGGATACAACTCAGGACAGCATCGAGCGCGTAGAAGAAAACATCAGGGAACTAAGCAAGCTCATATATAAATATGAGGCAGCACGGTTTGAGCGTCAAGGTGATACATGTTGTTCGATGTAGTAACGGATGAACTTTGTTAGTTCATCAATACGGGCCGGCTGCTATGGAAACGGCTTTTGCATTGCGAGTGATCAGCCGCACGCCGGTGGTATCCCGCTGCGCCAGAATGCGGAAACCGTCATGCTTGATTTCGTGATTCCAGCCCGGCCCGGAAGGCGGCGCCTTAGCGGGAGATGTCAGTTTCTATTAAGCGCGCATGTCGTTGCGCGTGAGCGTACCCGCCCCGAGCTGGGGATCATCGAGCCATGTCTGCCGCCGCAAGCTGGAGGATCAGCACCGGCTGGCCGCGAGAAGGAAGCGGCGAGCCGGCGCGCGACCGATGCAGAGGAATGCAATGGCGACATGTCCAATTTGCAAATCCGACGCTGAGGAGATCAAGTCGGGTTTTATTGACGGAAAGACGTTCCGTTGTGCAAAGCACGGCGAGTTTCAGGTTTCTGACTCGGTGCTCAACGCGCCCGCCCTCATGGATGCAGATACGAGCCAATGGGAGACCGCATTAGAAAATGCTGCCTGGCGGGCAGACCCAGGACTGCGCCCACGAATCCTCTCATATGACTTCTAGTTTTCCCCGGCGGCGTAATCACTAAGGCGCGGGGCCGGCAGCTGCTTGGCCGCATCCTGCTGTGGACGGACTTGTTTTCTGTGAAAGTTATGCCGCCTTTGCTAGCCGGATAATAGTGGAGTTGGCAACATCGTCATCAATAACATTCGCGGACTGCGATAGAACTTGGAGATAAGTTCCAAACTCTTGCTTATTGTGCACGACGGCGACGCGAGCCGGAGAATTTTTTCCAAGCAACGCAATGTCACGAAATTTCATTGATGCGCTCGCGACTGAATTGTGATGCTTGGTTACCGGTTCAAAGATTGTTTGATTCCGCGAACCGGGAAGCCTTACGATTGTTGCAATTGGCCATTCGGTAGAAGAATGACCAATGACCTTCACATTCTTCCTAACAACCTTGTTGGTTGGCCCGGCTGTCTTTTCAAACACTTTTACCAGCCGCTCGTATAGACGTTCTTTGCTATCCTCGAACGTCTTTTCCGCGAGTGCATATGCTGCTTGAGTTGTTGCTTCTTGTGAACAGTTTGCGATGGTTATAACAGCACCGGCAAGTTGCTCTCGCGATGCTTCCATTATGAAAAATGCTTGATTGTCGAATCCTACGCCGGCGGCTTCGGCAATCGGACGTGCGTGCCGCATATAAAACAAAGCGGCACCCTGCATGTCGGATTCCTGGTAGCCCAATCCCCAATCCGAAACGAAATACCGGCCATCACCTTGAGCCACACGCACAACAACTGTGCTACCGCTTGGATAAAGCAGCGGAGTGCGGATGAACGAGCCATTAGGGTCGTGTTCGGTCGCGACGAGCTGCCGAGCCACGCTCTCGATCAATTCGCTGAACTTTGTACCCCTTGATTTAATCACAGTCATAACATCGATGGTTCCCATGGCGGCACTGTGACGGATTGTATTCGCCTGATTTTAAACTCTTTGCCAACTACCTCAAGCAGCGCGCGGAAACTGTGGGGTCGATATTCAGCGGAACCGCTATTGGAAGCTGGCCGCGCAGGACATCCGTTTGAGACCGATCCCAGTTCAAATCGAAGTGATGATGATGTGATCCATCCTGTATAATGTTGCGCAATTCCTTCGGGCCTATTCCCCTGTTGTTGTGCTTGTTCAGTGGCCGCCACTCAATGCGGCAGATCGGACCCCCGATTACATCAGCCGCGTGATACTCTAGCTGAAAAATCACTTGGCGGTCGGCGAGCGATTCTCCTCGCCGTTCCGCGCAAACTCAATCCCTCAATGGCGACCCCGTCCATCTCCAATGGTGCCGTCATTTCCAAGACGCCGGGACCGCGCTCAAGCCATGCCGGAGGTACGACGAGCACCTTCTCGGCACCGACCAGCGCCGGCAGGTCCCGGATTTCCGCGGGTGGGTGATTTTACCATCCCTCTATGAGGATAGCAGCGTCCGGTTGTCGCGAGGACAAATTTCTCCTAATCATTCATACGTCGAGCAGCGTTTCCTCGATCGAGGCCACGGCGCGGGAAGCGGCGAGGGCCGGCGGCTGGCCTCCCATGGACAAAGGCAACCCGCTGGCCTCACCGCCGGCGGCTTTGCTGTTTGAGCGATCCTCGATCGGCCAGGCGCGGGCGGCGCCCTGGTGTGAGCGTCAGCTTTATCGGCCGATCAGCCTGCGTTTCTCGTCATACTCAGCCCGGTCGATCTCGCCACGGGCAAGGCGCCGATTGAGAACGTCGATCGCTGTGGGATGTAGCCCGATGCCGGACGTCCAATCAGCTATCCAAACAATGATGGCGGCTAACCCCACGAAGACGAGCAGCGCGAAGATCAGGCCCATGCGAAATCTCCATGCCCTCCGGGCGTCCACAATCATAATCGCATTGTCGATGATATGCGTTCACGACGAAGGGGGGCGCCGAACTCGTGGATCGACCAGGCGGCGGGGAGCGCGCGGCGAAATTCGGAAGGGGGTAGCTTGGGGGTAGATAGGCAACGAGGCCGAAAACTCTTTAATAATCAATAGTAACTGGCTCCCCGGGCCAAGCTCGTAGGCGAGGTAAAATTTACCGAGTGGACGAGTGAGGACGAAATGCGGCATCCAGCCTTCCTTTGGCTGCGCACCGACAAAAAGGCGCTCGACGTCATTCGCGAACAAACCTGACCAACCTTCAAACGCGCTGCTTGAGGCCGCGCCGAAGAGGCAAAATGACTGGTCACTGTCGCAGCTACACGGGTCAACTACAGCGCAAGCCTGGACCGTGACCGGTCCGCTGCCCGCGACGCGTTGATTATCGGATGATGAAAAGTGCGGCTTTTCCAGGGAGGCAGAGGGCGAAAATGAA
The DNA here is from genome assembly GCA_963816295.1 of uncultured Alphaproteobacteria bacterium. Taxonomy (GTDB): domain Bacteria; phylum Pseudomonadota; class Alphaproteobacteria; order Rhizobiales; family Xanthobacteraceae; genus BOG-931. The sequence continues at coordinate 431,277 of CAWFJS010000015.1, forward strand.
ATCGCGAGGAAATATCACGTCGCGGCGATCGATTGCGGCAGTGACAGGGTTAGCGCTGGCTTGGCTGGTTACGCCAATGACTGCCGTTGCTCAGAATGCCTACATCACGAACCAGGGCGCATATCCCAACTTTTCCAACAAAGTAACGGTGATCGACACGACCACAAACAAAGTCGTTACGACGATCGACGTCGGCCTCGCGCCTGCCGGCATCGCGGTCACGCCGGACGGCAGCAAGGTCTATGTAGCGAACAGGGCGGTTAACGGTACGGTATCGGTCATAGACACGGCGACCAATGCTGTGTCCGCGACGGTCGCCGTCGGCAGCAACCCCGTCGGCGTCGCGGTCAAACCGGACGGCAGCAAGGTCTATGTTGCGAACCAAGGTCGTCACAGCACCGTATCGGTCATAGACACGGCGACCAACGCTGTGTCCGCGACGATCGACGTCGGCCCTACGCCCGCCGGCGTCGCGGTCACGTCGGACGGTGCTAATATCGCCAAGCTGCCGGAGCTTCTAAAACGCTGACGGAATATCGCGGCGTTGGTCGATTAAGGACGGTCATGAGTTGGTTGCTGTTGCAGGTCGTCATTGTGGTGGCGTTCGGCGCGTTTTGCTTCGGCTGCCGCTACCTCACTGGCTTCATCGTGACGCGCAATCAGTGGCGCGACGAAATGATCAAGCGCGGTTTCGCCCGTTACAACTGGAAGAGCGGTAAATGGGAATGGGGAGAGCCGCCGAAAGAATTGAGATATTGAATGTCGCGGCGATCGATTGCGGCAGCGACAGGGTTAGCACTGGCTTTGCTGGTTACGCTAGTGCCTGCGGTTGCCCAGAATGCCTACATCACGAACCAGGGAGTGTATCCCAACTTTTCCAACAAAGTAACGGTGATCGACACGACCACAAACAAAGTCGTTACGACGATCGACGTCGGCCTCGCGCCTGCCGGGATCGCGGTCACGCCGGACGGCAGCAAGGTCTATGTAGCGAACAGGGCGGTTAACGGTACGGTATCGGTCATAGACACGGCGACCAATGCTGTGTCCGCGACGGTCGCCGTCGGCAGCAACCCCGTCGGCGTCGCGGTCAAACCGGACGGCAGCAAGGTCTATGTTGCGAACCAAGGTCGTCACAGCACCGTATCGGTCATAGACACGGCGACCAACGCTGTGTCCGCGACGATCGCACGTCGGCCCTACGCCCGCCGGCGTCGCGGTCACGTCGGACGGCAGCAAGGTCTATGTAGCGAACAGACGGCGGTTAACGGTACGGTATCGGTCATAGACACGGCGACCAACGCTGTGTCCGCGACGGTCCGCCTTCGGCAGCAACCCCGTCGGCGTCGCGGTCAAAGCGGACGGCAGCAAGGTCTATGTTGCGAACCAGGGTAGACGGCACCGTATCGGTCATCGATGCGACCAATAAGGTGGTCGCGACGATCAAAGTCGGTTTGGCCCCCTTCGGCGTCGCGGTCACGCCGGACGGCAGCACGGTCTATGTTACGAACCTAAACAATACCGTATCGGTGATCGCCACGGCAACCAACGCTGTGTCCGCGACGATCTCCGTTGGCAACGGCCCCGTCGGCGTCGCGGTCAAGCCGGACGGCAGCAAGGTCTATGTTGCGAACCAATTTGACAATAACGTATCGGTCATCGCTACAGCGAGTAATACCGTGGTCGCGACGATCGACGTCGGTACTTATCCGATAGCGTTCGGCATTTTCATCCTGCCGAGATAGCCCAAACCCTCTCATTCCTTGATCGACTTCGCCGGCACTTACGTCCACGCCAAATTCCCATGACGCCGAATGTCGTAAAGCGGACATGGATTAAACGTCTTGTGACGCTGACTTCCGGCACAGCGATCCATTGATCAACGGGCTGCAGCAGTTCTATCTCGTTCATCTGCTTTACTGATATGAAATTCAGATCGCATTGTCCAAGCGTCCCGAGGATGGTTCGATCTCCGGTCGACATCTGCTTAGGGGACTGAGACTGGAGCCAGGCCGAAAAGTCCCGGCCCCCGGCATCCTGTTAGTCGGTATAGCCCTTGGCGCCCGGCGTGTAGAACGAGATAACGAATGTGCTGAGGAGCCTGTGGGGCTGCGGCGGCCCTCAAAAGGATGAACCCGACCGCTAGAGCAGCCCTCCGTCTGGTAGGGATAACTTTTCTTTTTTTGCCCGCTTCCTAATTTCAGCTTACACGGCGTCGGTTTTTTCTCGCAAGGACCACACACTCACTGTCGGCAGAAATCTTTAAGTTAGCGCCTTTGGACAACCTCCCGCGCGCGTAGGAGGTGGACAGTTGAGGTCAGAGTAGACCCACGCTTCGAGGTCCGTGTAGCGGGCCGGATAGCATTCCAATGCGCCGAAGCACGGCGTTCGCAACATGCTTGGTTGCCAGATCATCGTCCGCACCGGCATGATGTTGGCGGCGCGCACGATGGCCGGGGTGGCTATTAAGCCGAGCAGGCCACCGAGGAATGAGCGGCGCGGTAGCCATCGATCATGTCCCGGTAAAACAGGCGTCGTGATTTTCGACATGATTGGTTTGATCATGGCGGCAACCTGGGACCTCCAATCCTGGTCGTGATTTCAAAATGCGGCATGTAACCCTACACCTAATATAAGCACGATTTCGTCGGTCGCAATCGAAGCACCAGACGCGCAGTTTGCGATGTCGCGAGATTGGTCGCCGTAACAAACCACCGGCGCGGGGCTGCCGGCATCCGGATAGTCGGTATAGCCCTTGGCGCCCGGCGTGTAGAACGAGATAACGAATGTGCTGAGGAGCCTGTGGGGCTGCGGCGGCCCTCAAAGGGATGAACCCGACCGCTAGAGCAGCCCTCCGTCTGGTAGGGATAACTTTTCTTTTTTTGCCCGCTTCCTAATTTCAGCTTACACGGCATCGGTTTTTTCTCGCAAGGACCACACACTCACTGTCGGCAGAAATCTTTAAGTTAGCGCCTAGCCTGAGGGCAAAGCTTGGGACAGCAAGCCTCTCTAACCCTCGAGGAAACCGATTACGGACCCAAGCTCCGCCGCTGGAAGCCCTTTTCTACTCTGGCTGTCCTTTCCGAAAATCCAGGAAGGTGCGCCACCCCTGACCTGGCGGTCCACCCCGCTTGACCATGTACTTGGCGACGCTCGACTGCGCGACCTCAAACCCGAGCTTGAGCAATTCGCCGTGGATACGCGGTGCTCCCCAAAGCGGGTTCTCGATGCTCATTCGCCGGATCAAAGCGCGCAGCTCCGCGCTGATCTGCGGCCGCCCGCCAAACGGGCGCGACTTCCAACACGAGTAGCGACGAAAGCCGGCCCGATGCCAACGGACGAGCGTCTCGGGACGGATGACCGTGATGACCTTCAGCACCGACGGAAACCATCGATACAGCTGGATAAAGAACAAGCGATCGCCGTTAGTGAGGCGGACGCGACCTCCCACCTTCCGCCGCAGCACAATCAGCTGATATCGGAGCGCGGCGTTCTCTGCCTCAAGACGGCTCTTCGACTTCAACGGCGAAGCGAACAACGTTAGCAAGAACCATAGCAGCGCGATCATTGTGCGCTGACGTTACGTGATTCCCCTCCCCAATCAATACGGATAGAGTTTTCGGTACACACAGTCCATGCTTGTACCATAGCTTGCTTGTTACTCATCGGCCCGTGGCGTTAGGTTTTTCTCAGCCGGTTGGACTATGCAAGGCCGCCGCCAGAGGCCCGCCCGAAAAAGGTTCTCCTGCAAAATTTCGCGGGCCTTTTCGTGCGCGATCTCCGGCATTTCCGGCGAGGGCGCTTCGTGGAGATAGTTCACTCGCCAAACGGCAGGTAGGTAATTGTTCACGGTCGTGATGCCGCGGCGGGTTTTGTAAATCTGCATGGCAAGCTCAGGCTGAGCGCCCACGGCTTTGATCGTGGCGAGGAGGGTCGGCGTATCGACACCTTTTATGGCAACAGGCTTACGCTTGGCCGTATTGGCATTTGTCACTGCGTAATTCATATTTCGCTCCTTTCGTTGAACGGACTTTTCAGGTCCGCGTTAATCTGCATCAGTAATTCACCGCGCATCGCTGCCATGTTGTGAAGAGAACGGCTGGCGGCAGTTTCGAGTTTTCAGTCAGCATTTGATCCTCGGCCTGGGTGCCCGTCGGCACACTGACGGAATTACAGACGCGCCGGCACGCGGCACCATAGTCTCGGGGTTGTTAGTCTTCACGCTCATGTTCATTCTCCATCGCGTTGGTTGCTCATGACCTGTCACTAATCGCCTGGTTTAAGCGGCCAATGGGTGGACCGTTAGCGGTGCGATTGAAGGGCTCAACTTTTTCTCCAGCCTGACGAGCCTGGCATCCTCGCGGTTCGTCCTGACCGCGTAACCGCTGCGCGCCGCGAGTCGCAGCATCGCTTTATTGGCAAAGAGCGTGTCGGCGGCCATGCACCGGATACCCGAGGTGGCCGCTTGACGCTCCAGCCGGTCGAGCAGGGTGCGGCCAATGCCGCAGGCCTGCCAATCGTCGGCAACGGCGATGGCAAACTCGCAGGTCGCAGGATCATTCTCGTCCACGACGTATCTCGCCTCGCCGACCATCGTCTCGCGCCTGTCTGCAAACACCTCGGCGAGCAGCGCGAGATGGCTGCGGTAGTCGATCTCGCCGAAGCGCCGCGCCAAGACGTCTGGAAGTTCGGTTAACGGCGTCATAAAGCGGTAGTAGCGGGCGTTCGCGGAGAGCGAACGGAAAAACTCCCGCTGCAATTTTAGGTCTTGCGACAACGTCGGGCGGATGGTGACGCGGCTGCCATCGGTCACCCGCACCACGTCGATGAGGTGCACCGGATACCGGGGGATGGTGTAGGTCATGACACCGCCTCCGCCGGCCGCGCTGCCACCCCAAGGATCTCGGCTTCGCTCCGCCGGCGACAGCGCCGCGGCTGCGCGCCGGTCTCGGCGTCGACGATGTGCCGCGCGATCAGCGCGGAAACATCGCGCGCGTGCGTCAGTGGGCCCATGTGCCCGGCACCGTCGATCACTGTCAGGCGGCTTATGGGCAGCAGCTCCGACAAGCCTTCCGCAATCACGCGGCTCGGCATCGGCGCGTGCTCGCCGCGCATGATAAGCACTGGGCACTTGAGTACCGCATAGGCCTTTGCCGCGGTCGGATCGTCTATGAGGGCATGGAAGTCTAATGGCGCTTTGGGCGCCCAGCGGATCAGAGCGTTTTGCACTCCTGGACGCATTGCCTTCCAGGCGCCGTGACCGTTCCAATAATCGACAAAGTCAGTGATGCCGGCGCGATAGTCGCCAGTGGTAACGCAATGACTGATGCTTCTGGCGACTCCTTGGATTTCCGTATATGCGTGCGCGCCGGCCTCACCCATCTGTCGAAGCAAATGGAAGGCCGACGGTTCGTAGAGTGACATGCTGGCAATCCGGTCCGGTCGAGAAAGCGCGACATGCAGGGCCACGCCGCCCCCATAGGAGTGGCCCACGAGGTGAACCTTCTCTTCGCTTTCATCGATGAGAGCGAGTGATTTCGCCGCTTCGTCGGCAATCGTGAACGCATGCTCGCCGGTCCACGGCCCACTGCTTTCACACCCATAGTGCTCAGGCGTTCGCATCACGTGGCCGTCGCCGAGCGCCTTTGAGAGGTCACGCCACTCGCTAGCGTCGGCTCCCGAGCAATGCAGGGCTATCACCTGTCCGCAGCTTGCACGCTGTGGATGCACGATATTGATGTTCCAGGTGGCGGCCGTTCCATTGACGCAAGATCGCCCGGTTATGCCTCGCGCCGCAGCGGTTGCGCTTAAAATCGCGCTCATGATTCACCTCCATTAATTCATTTTCTGCACGCGACCATGACGGCATCGAGCACAGGCGGCGTCCCCCGATCAGCGGACGGGAGTCGCAAGATTTAAATGTTCACGAGAACGTGACCGTCAAACCACGAGCGGCGTAGAGTATCCGGCGACGAGCTTGACCAGATCGGCTTGCCGGCTGGCGCCGGTCTTTTCAAACAAACGCCCGACGTGAGTTTTGACGGTGGAGTCCGCAACGCCGAGCGCCACCGCGACCTCGGGAATGCCACCAACTTCAACGATCGCGAGCAGCACGCGCAACTCGGTCGGTGTCAATTTGTAGGTTCCGGCGATGACTTCGGGAGCCGATAGGCCCTCCAAAGCCGTTTTGCGAACGAACACGGCGACGGTCGCCGTATAGGTTTTGCCAGCACTGCGTCGCACACCCGAGGTCAGAGGCAGTACGTGGGCGACGTAACGCTCGCCGTCGTGCGCAATCAACGGCAGGGCAATGGCTTTAACGCCGATGCCGGCGTCGCCGTCATTGGCGGCGATAAAGGTCTCGTGCAATGTTTTGTGAGCTTGATGGTCGCTGCTTACCAACCGCCCGGAAACCGAACGAAAAAAGGTTCCGGTACTCAGCATGGCGTGGCCAGCCGCATTGGCATGAACGATTCGGCCATCGGCAGCGATAAAAAAAATACCGGCGCTTAAACCATCCAGCGCATCGGAGAATGTCGCCGCCTCTGCCCGCTTGAGATCAATCACCTGGCCGATCAACACCGCCCGTCGCACGTGAGGCACGACCAACGCCATTCGCCGGCGCAACTCATCGTCGACAACTCCGCGCGCTTCGTCCCGAAGGATCGTGAGAAACGAACAACTCAGCACCGATTTTTCCAAAACGGAATTCGCCGCATCAACCAAGCCTTGGGGCTGCATCCACTCGCGAAAGAAGCGCCCCTCGAGAAATTCTTCATACGGCACAAGTTCCGGAATACTGACGATCTGTCCGACATCGAAGAATGGCAGGGTGGAAACCGGATCGAATTTTGAGTGCGTCTCCGCATAGATTTGTACGAAGTCGGGATCGACGCCAAAATGATAATGGGGGATACTGACTTTGCTGACGGAATCTTTGGAGAGAATACCGCCAGCTTGTGCGCCAACGAATTCGCCAATCCTCACTAGAACCCTAGGCCAAAGCGCAGCCTCTAGCGCTGCGTCATATATATCGCCAATAAGACGCGTCAGCCTTTCGTCGTCGCGCATGTGCTTTACCGAACGATGCTGCGCATAATCACGCTGCGGGAATTTATCACGCTTCTCGGCGGCGCCCGACTGTATCCCACTACGTCGGCAACAAGTATCGCTGCGATTTTCCGTGTCTCGTTCATGTCACCCTACACAATAACATAAAAGCGCCCCCGCCGGATGACGGGAGCAAGCTGGATCATCTCTCGCGGTGGCTACTAGGAATGTCCGCTTTGGGTCAAAAGCGGACGTGACGCTCTTAAATTTCGATGTCCGCTTTACCCCCGAAAGCGGACATCAGAGCGCAGTCGTGAAATGTCCGCTTTGGGCCAATAGGCGACATCAGCAAAGTCTCACTTCTTCATCGCAGGACAAAAAGAAAGACCGCCGCGCGCGGCGGTCTCTCCAAAATCCGATCAGGTGTTTTGACTAGGCGGCTGCGATGTCCGCTTTGCTTCTTCCAACTGTTTAGTTGCGCGCCAATTACGGCTGTAAGATCAGGCACCGAACCGGGCAATCTCGTCATCGGTGGGAACGCGGCCCTGCGGCGTCAGCTTGTCAACAAAAGCTGGCAAAATTTTCGACAGTTGCGCAGTCACGTCCTGTTCGGACATACCGGCCTTTTCGGCCAAGGTCTTGATAAGTGACGGACCGAGCACCGAGCCAAGTTGACCCGGCGAGACCGGCTGATTTGGCCCGGTCGCGACCCATGATTTAGCCACGTCGCCTTGACCGCTCTGCTGGAACTTCTCGAGCAGTCCACCCAAGCCTCCCAACAATCCGCCAGCCTGCGGGTCGGCCGCCGGGCTGGTGCTCGGCGCTGAGGTCGGCGCCTGCTTACGCGTAAGGGCGCCTGATGCCAGTAGTGCGCCGAAAGCCAGCATCAGCGGTTTCGCCAGGCTGCTTCCTTGTGGGACGCTTTTGTTGACGACATTATCAAGGAATCCCATTTTCTCCTCCTAGGAGTAAAGACGTCCCCCCTCAATTTATTGCAGCATTTTTTGGCTCGGAAATACCGTGCGTGCGTATCGTTGAGCAACACCAATGTATAAACGCGCAGGTCCGCCATTTGATGGAAATCGAGCTCCGCAAAGGTTCCATCGAGCATTTGCCAGCAGGGGTGTTCAAAATTGAACACCGTGCAACCTGGTGCCCTCAAAATTTTTGTTGATATGCATCAAAGACGCAGGAAGGGAACTGTCTATTTTTAGAACGTGGCGATCCAAAAAGGGAGTATCGGGGAGTAAAATGAAAACTCTCATCACAATTGCAGTCCTCATCGCGCTCATTGGCAACGTATCAATGGCGAATGCCCAAACCAACGGTACTTCGAAAAATACTTCTATCTACGTAGCGGGAAAGGGTAAGTACTGCAAAGAGAGCCGTGCAGGCTCTCTCGGATTGTTTCTACGCAAGCTTGGATGCATGCCAGAGGCACAACAGCTCAAGTAATCTTCCGTGTGTGCCAAATCCAAATTCTGGCACGTAGTCGGAAATTGATCTGCAGCTGTCGCAGGTCCGCTTCGAGTCAAACCTGACCGAAATCGATTCTACGGACAGACCCACACGTGTCGTTACTTGTCCGTGCGCAAAATTCGCCCGCAGCTTTTGACAAGGTTTCCAACATTGAACATTCAAACTGTGATTAATCCTTTCTTGGTGCCGAATGCACGGAACTGGACAAAGATCCTAACGCGCTACCGCCGACCTAATGAGCTTCGCAGTGCGGTGGAGATAGCAATCACGTTTGTGCCGCTTGCAACGCTATGGGTATTGGCCTGGGCGGCGCTGCATTTCGGCTACTGGTGGTTCTCACTGCTGCTCGCGATACCGGCTGCGGGCTTTCTCGTTCGACTGTTCATGATTCAGCATGATTGCGGCCATGGCTCCTTCTTTTGTCATCGCATGGCAAACGATTGGGTAGGCCGGGTGATCGGTGTGTTGACGCTGACGCCCTATGATTTCTGGCGCCGAACCCATGCGATACATCATGCCACCTCTGGCCACCTTGAACGACGCGGGATCGGCGACGTCGATACCCTCACGGTGCGCGAATATCTGTCGCTCTCCTTGTGGGGCCGCCTTCGCTATCGGGCGTACCGGAACCCGCTCCTCATGTTCGGTCTCGGTCCCGCCTATCTGTTTATCCTGCAATACCGGCTGCCGGTCGGCCTGCTCTTCAGCGGTTGGCAGCCTTGGCTCAGTACCATGTCAACGAATGTTGCTATTGCTGCCGTCGTCGCCGTACTGATCTGGTTCATAGGCGTTTGGCCCTTCCTGCTTGTGCAGCTACCAATTATTTTGCTCGCAGGTTCAGCGGGGGTATGGCTGTTCTACGTGCAGCATCAATTCGAGAGGACGTTCTGGGCGCATGAGGATGGCTGGAGCTTTCAAGAAGCGGCCCTGCATGGCAGTTCGCACTACGATCTTCCGGGAATCTTGCGCTGGTTCACGGCAAACATCGGCGTCCACCATGTCCATCACCTGTGCAGCCGTATTCCGTATTACCGCTTGCCTCGGGTGCTCAGCGATTATCCCGAACTTAGCTGCGTGAGCCGACTTACGCTGCTTCAGAGCTTCCGGTGCGTGAGGCTCGCGCTTTGGGACGAAAGTCGGCGGCGTCTGGTCTCTTTTCACGAGATTGACCGTCGGCGCGCCCATGACCTCGACATTGCTGCGAGTGCGTGACGAAAAAGCGCCCAGGCGCATGTCCGCAACGGGTCAAAAGCGGACGTGACGCTCTTAAATTTCGATGTCCGCTTTACCCCCGAAAGCGGACATTCGTGAGCGCGTTTTGGATGTACGCTTTGGGCCATAAGCGGACTCATGCGGTGCAGCAAATTCCAGGGCTGGCGATCATCCGGCTGGCCTCACGATAAGCGAAAGCACGGATTATGGCGACGGCAGTAGCGAGCGCGAAGCCTGCCTGCGCTCAGCAGCAAGGCGTCATGATGTTCGCCGTGACGCCTGTGATGATCGCAACTCGATCGCAACGGTCAGGCATTTAATCAGCGATCTTTCGTCGAACGGCTTGGTTCGTCATCGAAGCACTGCAAGTAATAGCGAAAGAGCTGGCGGACTGCAGTATCACGGTCGATACGCAGCTCACGCATGAGCAGACATTCGTATGTCGGGTGGTTTGCGCACTACGACCTTCCGGGAATCCTGCGCTGGTTCACGGCAAACATCGGCGTCCATCATGTCCATCACCTGTGCAGCAGTATCCCCTATTATCGCCTGCCCCGAGTGCTTCGCGAGCGCTTGCAGTGCGCGCGGCTGGCGCTTTGGGACGAAAGTCGGCGACGTCTCGTTTCTTTTCGTGACATTAACCATCGGCGAGTCTATGAGGTCAACCAAGCTGTGATGCTACCGTCGTGGCTTTTTGCATTGCTGCTCGGCTTTAGCCTATGTAGTGCAGTCAATTTGACGTTACAGTTGCTGCCATAAGCGTCAACTTCGCCACGTTGGTGGCGCTCCACCGCGCCTCATCGCGCGTCAGCAACTTAGCCGCTGAGTCATCATCGAAATAAACATAGGCGTGCTTCAGCTGCAAACGAATCGGGCTTGCCAATCGCGTTTAGTGAATGTCTGCTTTGGATGAATACCGATAAAGGCTCCTGCCACCAAGCAGGCTACAGCCGTTGTTGAACGATCTCCGTCCAAAGGGGGACTCACCTCCGGGCGGTTTATCGAATGACAACTTGCCTTTGATCTGCCTGGGACGGGCTAGTCTTCATGCCAAAGGCATTCTTGAAAAACGTGAACCAATACCAGATCAAGACGATCGGGACGCCAATGTCATAGAGCACGTCAATTCCCGGAATGGGCTCTAAAGGAATAGCGAGAGCTCCTGCCGCTAGGGTAGCCCCAAGCCGATAGCTGAGCGCGGTCAGTATGCGCTTCAGCGGGTTGGTGTCAGGCATCTTTGAGACCACTACGACGAGAGCAATCAATAGCGCGGCGATCACGGCGACAAAGATGAGCAAGTCTCGAACGATTTCGGCAATAGTTGATAGCATCGCTGTCATCCTCCTGAGGTTGGAACAATGTACTCTTCTAGCGGATCATCGGCCGCTATAGACCTGTGAATCTAGGGCAATGATTTGCTAGCAGCTTCGCCACATTGGCGGCGATGCGCCACGCTTGATCGCGCATTCGCGCTTACGCTTACCAAATAAACGTGAAAGCAAAAAGATCCCGCCGCGGTAAGGGGAAATTTCAGGTCCGTGAATTTTTTTCCCAGCGCTGCGCCATCTGATGCCAAACACTGGCCATTTTCAGGTATAGCGCGCGTTTCTCATACGAGGGAACCGTCTGAGGGAGGCGAATTCTCGGAATAGCGTTGGCGCATTCAGACCCTCAAAACAGGGCTCTTCGTTTTCTTTTGGCATTCCTTCGGCTTTAGCGTTATGAAATAAACTCCTACTAAAATAGTCCCAGCCGGTCCGCCGTGGCTTGATAATTCAGGCCAATGTATTGCTCATTCAGGCCGTTTCCCTAAGCGTGTTCCAATCTGCGTCATGGCGCCCTAAAACAACTATCTGGCCCGATACGACAAGATTTCATCCACCGCACCGGTAAAGCTCTGAGCCTCGTAGCCGCCAGAGCGGCGCAAACTGGCGCATGCTATCCCGGCGGTGGGAGGATGGGCCTGTCGGAGACGAGCGAACGCGGTGGGACGGCGCAACGTGTTGTAAAGTCACGGGCGCGCCGCTCTCATTTGCGCAGCAAGCAGCATAACGTTCGCACTGTTTTATCGGTCGTGCGAAAAGGCCGCATGTGGCGCGTGCAGATCACTCGGCCAAATGGCTGCGTGCGTTATTTCGGCAAATTCAGTTCCGAAAAGCGTGCGCGTGAGTGGATCGCCGCGCATGTTTGTTTGACAAAACAGGTAACCAGAAAATGACGGCTGATTACGATGCTCCTGGGCCGAAATCGCCCGACGCATTAGTAGATCAGTTCGGCATCAGGACTGCACTGCTAATGCTTTGCATAGCATCCTTTATCACAGCGATGTGGCTAGCACTTCGATAACGGGTCAATCGAAATGTTAGAGGGGGTCGCCACCCCTAAACGATTTTGGTAGATTTTTGATTCGAGCCAACCTCGGGGGAAGAGCCGTCATGATACGCAAGGCACTACGACCTACAGCGTTGATTGGAATGGTAGCGGCGATGCTTACCGTAACAATCGTACTGACGTTCTCTCATGCTACAGTTTCCACGAGCGGTGTTGGTGTTTTGAAGTGCTACGGCACTAGTGGAATTCAAAAAGCGTGCTGAATTTGGCGGTTCGTCGCTCGGGCGATCTGCTTTCAATGAACGAGCGAGCGCACGCCGTAACCCACCACGCCAGAAAATAACAATACGAACGGCGCCGCACAGATAAATGTGAGAATGATCGTGGCCGAAATGCGCAGCATCGGCCGCGCGTTCGCGACATTCAATAAATAACTCATCTAACGCTCCAGATGGATCGCTATCCGCCGCGTAAAGGTGGCATTGTTACGAGCGATCCACCTTCTTTTTCGCACGGCGTTTGGTAGGCCCGCGCCTCCGGCGGTTGCTACTGAGCTTTGGTCTGCGCTGCCTATCCATTGGTTTAGGCCACACACCAGGAGCGGCCGCGGAGCATCCTTAGTTTTGCCTTGGTTGAAAACGCGAACCAACATGGGGACCCTCACAGTCCCCCGAACCCGCAATAATCATCTGCTTCATGAGAACCTATGAGCTTCCCGAAATTTTGATGCTCGCGGCAGCTACGCTTTGCGTGGTTGTCAGCGTCACATACTTGTTGGGGGCTGACATGATGCGTTGCGTTCAATGCCATACTGAGTTGGTTGCGCCCGTAAGGTCCGAGTACTGGAGCGAAAGGCACGCCTGTCACATTTGGCTCTGCCCGAAATGCTGCGTCTGTTTTTCGTCTCTGGTCTCGTTTCCTACCGACATCGACACGGCGTCAATGAAGGGTGTTCTCGACAGAGGACCCCTCACCGTTTCCGTCGCTCTTGGTCGCATAGCTGCTACTCGACAGGATGCTAGGGTCAGAACTCATTAATTTTTCCGCGTCGACAATACGATCCTGATTCGGTTTTGAAAGGGGGATCGGGATCGTGCGCAAAAACCTGTTTTGGCTAAGCGACGAGCAATGGCAACGGATCGAGGCTCACCTGCCGACGGATGTCCGGGGCGTTGATCGGGTCGATGATCGCCGTGTTATCAGCGGCATAGTACATATGCTGAAGAGCGGCTGCCGTTGGCGCGATTGCCCGCCCGAATATGGCCCTCCAACAACGATCTATAACCGCTTTGTGCGTTGGGCGCGGCGCGGCGTTTGGGAAAATCTGTTCCGGGAGCTGGCCGGGAACGGACGATCCACGGACACGCAGATGATCGAACTCGACGCATGTGAAGGCACATCGCTCGGCGGCGGGCGGAAAAGGGGGGAGCAAAAGCAGGCTGTTGGCCGTTCGCGCGGAGGGCGCAACACGAAGATTCACGCACTTGCAGATGCTAAAGGGCGCCTTATCGCCATCCTGTTGACTGGAGGCGAAGCACACGATTGTCCGGTGGCGGAGCGACTGATCCGGAGAGTGAAGTTATCGAAGTGCATGCTCGGCGACACGGCCTATGACAGCGCCAATTTGCGCGAAGAATTGGACGAGCACGGAACCAAGCCGGTCATTCCAAATCGCTGCAACAGGAGACAGCCGTTCACCTTTAATAAGCGTCTTTATAAGCTGCGCTGGCGCATCGAAAGCGCGTTCAATAGGTTGAAGGACTTCAGGCGCATCGCAACTCGCTACGACAAACTCGCGCGAAATTACCTCGCCTCTGTCTGCCTTGCAGCAGCTCTTGTATGGTGGATTTAATGAGTCTGGACCCTAGCTATGCTTCGACGATTGCCGCATTCCCTGCCTTGGCGATATTGCTGGCAATCCTTCGCGCCTCATCCTTGGCTGCAGGGGAAATCTCCGCTTCGATTGCGGGGGCACGGTAAGTTTTAATTAACTATTACGGATCAGCCTTGGCGCCGGGGGAGCTAGAGGAGAAATTCTCATGCTCCAGATCATGTTCGCATGTGCGCGTACCGGTCAATTCGTTTCCACCGGAATCGAGACAGACCTCGATACGTTTATGGCGCTACCCGAAGTTCTGTCGCTGAGCCAATGTCCCGCGTGTGGTCGAAGCCATTACTGGACCAAAAGCGAGACTTGGATTTCCGATTCTCTGCGCAAATGTCCCGCAGCACTTCCCGCGGATGCTATCCTCCCACGCCACTAATTTGCGGGCGTGCCGTGGCAAACTTGGCCCCGTCAACGCGGGGCTTTTTTCCGTCGCTGTCGTGCAGATCATGCCGGCCGAACGCACCATTCGCCGAGCTCGTGCAGCTATCGCGGACCAGCATCGCCGATGAAATGCGCGAGGAGCATCGCCGCCGAGTGCTTGGGGAGTAGAGGCGGGTGCGGTTCCATTGTCGGGGGGGATGCTATGACCACTGCGGAAATTGCAAAACTCAGTGTTTTGATCGCCTGTGTCGTGGTGAGCGTGTGGTTGGGATTTTTGCACCGCGAGTTTTGATTATTTTCCCCAATCCTCCTCGACCTCGCGTCTCACTTGCAGCAATTCCGGCAGCTTGGCGATATTCCCGCAATCCGCCGCGCCTCGTCGCGGGTGAGTCTGATTCCGGGGCGGCGAGCCTTACTCACAGCAAAGCCGGAACTCCAACTATTCTCCAAACGACGGGCTACATTCAGAAACAAAAAATGCTTTGAACCGTTGTTATTCTGCGGAACCTCACGCTTTATTCATGTGGCAAAATGGCCTGAGTTTGAGGTCATACGATGATAACCGAATATGCGCTACGCGACTTTTGCAGGCGCGAGCTAGTAGAAGATTACGAGAGTGGGCGACGTAAGACAGGCGTCTCTGCCGATGGACGTTCGTGGAGGGACACAACACCGGAAGAAAGTAAGCGCCTTCGGACGCGAATAAGGGAACTGACTGATTTCTTAAAGCAGTGAAATCTAATGCTGCTCGGCGCAGGAAGCGGAAGGCGCAGGCGGTCCGTTAGAACGTTCGGGCGTTCAGCGCGAGCACGCATAAATCACAATCGCGCGAATTAACAAAGCTTCACGATGTCCGACAGGTTAGCGGCAGTACATTGAACGTAGCCATGATCGAGGTTCCCCCTTGTCATGGTCAGGGCCAGTGCGAAAGTTGCCCCCCTGTCCTTTCCGAAAATCATATCCGCGCGTAGCGATGATGCAGTCCACCCAAGACGGGCACAGCAACGACGGTACCAGACCGTTGGATTGCTCGATGCAGTGGCGCATCCTTGTGCAGTGATAGGTGCGTGCGCGATTCATTATAATAGATGGCGTACAAGCTCAGAATTCGCCTCAGGTGCGCCTCGCCAAAGATCAGCATCCGATCCAGGCACTCGCGACGCACAGTGCCGATCAGGCGCTCCGCATACCCGTTTTGCCAGGGCGATCTAGGCGAGATCGGGCGGTCACGAATACCCATGGCTCTCAGCCGGCAGGTAAAGACATGCCCATAGGCAGCGTCATTATCGCGCACCAGATAGGTCGGCGCCGATGTCCAGGGGAAGGCCTCAGTGATCTGGCGGGCCAGCCACTCGGCTGTCGGATGTCGCGTGACCTCAAACCACAGCAACTGTCGCCGCCCGTGGCTCAGGACCAGAAACGCGAACAATCGCTCAAAGGTCAGCGTCGGGACCACGCACATATCAATAGCAGCGATTACCTCCATGTGGTTTCGAAGAAACGTGCTCCAGGATTGCGAAGGCGGCCTCCGACCCCGCACCAGGTATTTGGAGACCGTCGACTGGGCGACTTCGAACCCCAGCATCAGCAATTCGCCATTGATCCGGGGCGCACCCCAGAGCGGATTCTCTTTGCTCATCCGTCGGATGAGATCGCGCAGCTGACGATCGACCTTTGGCCGCCCTGCCCTATTGCGGGATTTCCAGCGCCAAAACGCTTTGAAGCCGGAGCGATGCCATCGCAAGATGGTTTCCGGCTTCACGACCCGGGATATGTCGAGCAGACCGGGCCAAATCCGCGTCATCCATACCAACAACGCCCGATCACTGCCGTACAGCCGCAGCCGAGGCGGCGCTCGCCTCAATGCGATGTTAAGCTGATGATGAAGAAACAGGTTCTCGGCTTCCAGCCTGCGTCGCGACTTGAAAATGTCGACAACGAAAATCCACAGCACGTGCAGGATCGCAAACATCGGCGCGGATGATGCGATGATTCTGGCTCATGCTGCGAATCCAGACGGATCGAATTTTCGGAAACTGCTGGAGAATCACATGAAGCACTGTGTTTTCACACAGCCAGGGTCACAAGCAGACATTTCGTTGAGTTTGACTAATGTCCGCTTTACCCCCGAAAGCGGACATTCGCCCACGCGATCAGGATGTCTGCTTTGGGCCAATACCGGACATGACAGTGGTGAAGGGTGCGATTTCGTCAGGACCAGCTTATGAACGCCCGGTCTCGCCCCAGCGAGACAAAGATGTGAAATTAAATAGCGTAGCGGCTTTGCCTTCGGGAGAGGCAAACCATTCGTGCAGTTCCTCTTCAGTCTTGGGCCGTCGCCCTTTAACTCCCTCGAAAAGTTCAACCAGCCTTTCGCCTCTTCCATTCGTGGACTGATTGCGCAGCACGATGGAACGGCCGCCCGAGATTTCGATTGCGCCGCGCCGTTCAAGGTCCCACAGAGCGCGCGAGACTGACTCAATAGTCAGGCCAAGATAATCTGCGATGTCCTGACGAAACATTGGCAAAACGATGAGATCCTCTCTTGGAGAGGCCCGTTGGACCATGTCTATGAGGAAAAAGATGATCCGTTCTTCTACAGTCCTGGACAGGAGTAGGGCGAGATCCTGCTTGCGTGCAAGCTCACGAGTTGTCAGCGTCAGGAGTTGATTTGCAACTTCACGATTGGACGCGGCTAATGCGGTCAACGCTTGTTTTTTGATGACCCGAACCTCAGCGTTGGTGATCGCTTGGGCAGCGACGTTGTGTTTTTCGGCGCTTTCCAGTCCGAAAGCATCGCCTGGGAAATAAAAGCCGGTAATCTGCCGACGTCCTTCTCTGAGCGTCCTACAGGTGCAAACGGTGCCGCTGATGACCTCGTAGACGCAGTTGGCAGGATCGTCCTCGTGAACGATTACGCTTTTGCGGGCATACGACCTCACGATGCCGACATGCTGAATGGTCGAATTGAACGCTTGGGTCTGAATGCTCATTATGCCCTCCCGTTGGGGGCATTTACGTCCAATTGTAGCGGTAAGACTTGGGTCGGGCAGTAGACAAAGCGCCGCTCGGAAGAAACTGCGCAATCTACACGCCCCTCGTGCGGTTAAGGTCAAAAGGCCGCGCCACCAATTGAATGCCTGCCAAATCTCTCAGCACTCTTCGATCCCACAACGCGGGTAGCAGCATCCTCAATGAGTCCGCGCCGAATGACTATTGAAGTCCGCTGTGGGTCATTACGGGACATTTTGTCTGTTAACTGTCATGTCTGCTTTAGCCCCGAAGGCGGACATCGCACAATTATTCGATTACCTCGTCGGCAATCGCGAGCAGACTTGGAGGTACCGCGCGGCCGAGCTCATCTGGCAAAAACGCAAGCTCTGAGTCGCTATCGGGAGTTGCTCGACGAAGGCGTGACGTCCGTCACCGGATTCGAGGGCCTCTGTGGGGCGGAGGAGGGTGACGTTTCAGCAGGCAGGTTGTTGGTGGTCGTGGCCGTAGACTCTTGAGCCCTCAGGGTGGTGGGCAGTGGTAAGCCGTGCGGATAATAGGTCCAGAAGACGAAAGCTGCGGCGAACAGCGCCGCCGCCAAGATCGCAGCGACGCCACGGCGTCGAAAGAACAATAAGTTCGCTATCAGGTTTGCGACAAGCGCAAACAGCGCCAGAATAGCGACATAAAGCCAATCGACTTGTCTGACATCAATAGGCATTGTCATGTCAAAAGCATCCTGACTGCCTTGATAGCAGAATTTCAGTTTCCAACAATCACCGCGACGATTACGGCGAATTGCTTGCATCCAGCTACTTATATGGCCACCACGATGGTTCGGCAGAGCGGGGTCACACCGATCAGCACCGTCGCCGGTTTTCACTATTTTCGGCCCACCGCCTCGGCGAGTGCGTCCTTACATGGGTCACTGAGGTTGCCAAGAGCCTCCTTCATGCAAGACACAAGGCGGAGGCGGCTCTTGCCAGCGCAGCTTTTCGTTACATCCGCCTTACACGCGTTGCCTACGGTGGCAATCTTCGCCAACCTGGCCTGGCACGGTTCGGAAAATTCCGTGAGGTGTTCTTTGACGCAGGCGCTGAGGCGACCCTCGCCGCGTTGAACTCCGGCACACTTCGCCTTGATATCAGCTACACACTGCCCACGTTGCTGCGCCATCGCGACGTTTGCGGAAAGCAGCATCGCAGCGCCGATTACTATGAGGCTCTTCATCATAGCTCATCTCCTCGACAAACCCTTTGGTGCTCACCCGTGACGAGGCGCATCCAGGCGCACAACATCATCCACCACCCAAATGCACGTCTTTGATCTAAATCATATAAGCCTTCGATGAGGCGCGAAGGATTGCTAGCAATATTGCCCAGCTGTCGGAGCTATTGCGTCCGAGCTTTCGCTGCTCACCCGCGATGAGGCGCGGGGATCGCAGCGAACATCGCCAAGCTGCCGCTGGGGTCTCGACCTGAGCAAATAAAGATAGGGGCAATGCTCTTTCGTCGGTTCCCGTCCCCTACAGTAGGAACGGCATGTAAGTGGCCGGTTTGACCTGATGGCAGCCGGGCTGCCCGAAAGGGCTTCCCCAAACCCCCGGTTTGCTGGGCCCCGGTCGAAGTTCGACCTACTTTAGTGCCAATCCATTTGCTTGCTGAGTTAGGCCAATACGTTGTGCGCTCGTGTATGTCTATTTCGAGGACGAGCCGGGTCACCGGAGCGGCATTCTTACGTGGCCGTAGCTGTAACCCGGACTGGAAGGCGGCACGACATAGAAGTCGAATAAGCCATGGTAGGGATCGGAATAGCCATAGTACGAATCGGACAAGCGATAGTAAGGATCCGCCGCAGTCGGGCGCGACGTGGTCTCATTGATGATGCCGGTATGGAAAGGCTTGCCATGCGCGCTGGCCGCCCCTCGGCTTTTTGCCGTTGCGAGGGAAGTTCCGGCCAGCAACAACGCCGCAGCGACCGCAATCTGTGCTGATCTCGTCATCGTTGTAATAGTTCATACCCAGCCCAAGGCCGCTGGTATTTGAGCCAAATCAAATCGTTCCACTTTTTTCGCGGTGACGAGAAGAGCCGCGTGGCTGGATGCAACGATGCAAAAAACCACGAGGGTAGCATTACAGCTTGGGTAAGATGCAGCGTCGGATCGAAAAACCTGAGGCCTACGTCCGCTCAAAACGAGGCGCGATAAACCCCCACACCACCAGAACTATGATTGCGCCAACGATTGCGCCGATGAAACCCGCGTTCTCGCCAACTTGATACCACCCGATTGCCTGGCCGAGATATGTCGCTGCAAAAGCTCCAGCAATGCCAAGCACGGTCGTCCAGATGAACCCAGTGGGCTCATACTTCTTTCCTGGATATAAGAACTTTGCGATCACCCCTGCCACAAACCCAATTATGATGGTCCAAATAATACTCATTGCCCGCTCCGATTGTTGTGTGCTCGCGCTATGCGAGAGCAAAGAACACAGTGGGTCATTTGAAACACGATTGGTAAATCGGAACTTTGATTAGAATCAAACGGACGAGGCTACACCGCCGCGCAGTTTACGGAGCTGCTGCCTACGGCGCTGGGGCTCCAGCTATCCAGGCTACAGCTACGGCAGCTACGGCTATCCAGGCCGCTGGCATTGAGGCGACAGCCTGAACTGAGTGGACCGCGCGGCAGCCGCTACCTTGTCGCAATGGCGTCGGCGTCGTCATGGACCGTGCTTCGCTCAGCGCCGCTTGCCATAGCGGCGCAGCCTGATCCGGCGGCAATGCTGAGACGCAAGTAACAAAACGCCGCCATGCGGCGGCGGACTTAATGTCCGCTTTACCCCGAAAAGCGGACATCCATTGGCGCTATCTCGATGTCGGCTATGGGCCACAAGCAGCCTCATGCACTGCAACAATTACTGCCAGGCTATGCTAGTCAGCACGCTTCTATTCTTTTACTCCCCGAAAAACCTGACGAAGCAAACGTATCGCCAGCCATAAAAACAAAACGACCAGCGCGATTGCCGCAGCCGGTGCCATAAGGGCTAGGAATGACAGCAGCAGCGCGCCGCCGAGTTCCGCAGTTGCGATGATCGGGTTACCAAGACCACCTGTTAAAACCGTGGAGTGAGCCCTCAGGGCCGCGGTGAGGCCTTGGGTCAGGCCAGCGATGCCACCGCCCGCGATAACCGCTGCGGTCCATTTCACCATTGGCGGCACGTCCGCCATGACCGCTGCTGATACAACCGTCCCTGCAATGAACGCAGCTGGTGTGGCCAAGGAGTCGAGCAAATTGTCTACAACAGGAATGTAGTAAGCTAAGATTTCTGCGAGTGCCGCCACACTGAGCATGGTCAACGCGGATGGAGTGCCGAGCCATGCGAAACTATTGTCCAACGAGAGATGCCCAGTATAAGCCGCGGCGCTCACAATGAGCATCGGCAAAAACACTCGAAAGCCGGTCGCAGCGGCCAGTGCGATGCCGAGACCAATTGGTAAGGCGAAGTCTGACATGCAGCCACTCTCACAGCCTTCGACGGCCCGCTAGCCTCGCACCCGAATGATAATCCAAGTTGGGGCTTAAGATCATGTTGCTTCGGCCCAATAACGACACCGGCCCCGGTGAGCTCACGACTACGTGGTTCAAGCTTTTGGGGGCGTCCATTGCGGTTATCTTGATGGCGCGCGAAGCAGCTCCTGCTGAACTACCGCCTGGTCAGGCGTCGGCCGATTGGATGCAGAGCTATGGGGAGCACAATAAAGATTGCTTGGAATGGACCAATACCTGCGTCAACTGTGTGCGCGATCAATCGAGTAAGAACTTTAGCTGCTCCAACATCGGCATCGCCTGCCAGCCCAAAGACGTAAAATGCGTGAGGCGTGCTGACGAAAAGACAAAGTAATGCGAACGGGGGAGTGTCTCACGCTCCTCTGGTCGAGAGAAAGTTTCAGAAAGCGTGTCGTCGAAAAATTATCGAAATTTCAGAGCTGCTCATTACGGAACGTATCGCAACTCGCGACATCTCCCGATTTCAAGCCGGTCGTGAACCACCGCGAACGTTGTGCCGAAGTGCCGTGGGTGAAGGCATCGGGCACAACGTAACCTTGCGACTGTCGCTGCAATCGATCATCCCCGATGGCGGATGCCGTCTGCAATGCAGAGTCCACGTCTCCCGGTTCAATGAAGTCCCACTTTGCGTGGCCTCGGTTGGCCCAGACGCCAGCAAGGCAATCGGCTTGCAGCTCAACGCGGACCTGCAAACTGTTGGCCTCGGCCTTATCCATGGCACGCTGCGCCTGCTGCGCTTTTGGCAGCACACCGAGCAAGTTCTGCACGTGGTGACCAATCTCGTGGCCAATCACATAGGCTTGCGAAAACTGGCAGGTCTTACTGCCGACCTTGCAGGCACCCAAACGCCCTTCGAGGTCCTGAAAGAAGCTCGTGTCGAGGTAAACCTTTTGGTCGAGTGGGCAATAGAACGGCCCCATCGCGGACTTTGCAAATCCGCAACCGGACTGTGTTGCCCCGGAGAACATGACCAACGTCGGTGGTTTGTAGGTTCTCCCAGCTTGCGCGAAAATATCTGTCCACACGGTCTCTGTACTGCCGAGGACGGCCGCCACGAACTGCCCCATTGTGTCTGATGGGCTTCCAGAACTTGTCGTTGAACCGGCGTCCGCCTGCTGCTGTGGCCCGCCGCTTCTGGACATCATCTCGGCGCCCCCGATCAGGAGGCGCGGATCGATACCCAAGGCCCAGCCAATCAGGCCGAGCACCACGATTGTGCCAATCCCAATGCCGCCGCGGGCTACGGTGACGCCGCGTCGATCCTCAATCCTCGCGCTCTTCGGCAATTCATCGAGCCGCATGACTTTACCTCACAACGGTTATGCGCCCTGTCAATCTTGGCTTCCAAGAACGCGGCGCTCGCGCTCACGGTTGCGTCAGGGTCGCAACATCTGCTGCTTTTTAGCTCCTCAGTTCATTCGGAACCCGGCCACCATTTTCGGCAAGCTTGATCATCACCCGCTTGTGCAGCCAGATGTTCATCGATGCTGAGTCATTCATATCGCCGCTGTAATGCAGTTCCTGAGCAAGCCGTTTGCGCGCCGCAAGGCTGCTGTCGAGATCTAATAGCTTCATGAGATCGACAATCGATTTGTGCCAATCGAGTTTTTCTTTCGATTGTGCAGCAAGCTTGTCCATGACGGCCGAAACGTCGACCGGCGAAGCTTGAGCCGCCGACGGCGCAGCTGGTGCCGTTGTCGGCTTCGGTTGAGGACTTGAACCACCGGTCGGGGTCGCTGACGCAGGCGAAGCCGAGCGCCGAAAGATGCCTGATACGATATCGCCGAGAACGCTCATCGTTACCTCCTGGGCTTCGGAAAGTGGATCGCGTTCACGCGCGAACCCTGCTTACCTACTCAGACCCCCACCACCGGTACCCGGTGTAGGTTGCCCGCCCGGTGCGTTCTGCATGCCATTGAGCACATCAAGCAAACCCATATGCCAAATTCCGGCCCGGATAGGGGTGGCAAGGGGATGAGATGTCCGGGGCCACTAGCACTTTTAACCGGTGGGTGGGGAACCATACGCCGCCGCGCTAAGTACAAACTCAATCAACACTTACGTCTCGTGTATTTGATCGAGATCAAATCTGCAGCGATTCCCAATTTCAAATATTCGTCACGTGGCCCCGGGCGCAAACCACGTTCCACCTGCTTCGGTTTTCGTGGATGCCGCCTCAGCGACCAAAAATCCAAAATCACGCAGCAACAAAAAGTCTGGGTCCTAAGGCTGAAATCTGAAATCTCTTTTCTCCCGACAAGAGCGGCCAAGACCAGAACCGGGGTAGCTGTGCATGAGAACCTACTCGAATTCGGTGATGGCCGCCCCGCTCAAGCGAGAGTGACTACTTGAGCAGCCAAATCCTATGCATGGCCTTAATGTGGATCAATCGTGGCAATCTGAAAATCTCGACGCCTAAACTAATGAATAGGCGCGGAGACCAAAGTTCAGTAGCAACCGACCAAGACTTAGGCGGAGTGTAGGCTGGGTATTGAGTGAGTGGGTGGGTTTCTGTGCATGAGGTCTATCATGAAAAAGCGGATCATCCTTGGCACTATCGTTGGAGCCGCGTTATTGGCTGCGGCGCCCTTCTCGCTTCAATGGTCGCAAAAGACTGTGACACTATCCCTTGACCGTGCTGATGCCCGAATAGGACGCCCGTTTACACCCATGAGCGTTGCAGGCGTCCACCGAAGGGCATATCGCCGCGCAGCTTACGGAACAGCTGCGGGCTACGGCGTTGGGTCGTATTACGGGGCCTCCGGCTATCCAGGCTACAGCTACAGCAGCTACGGCTATCCGGCTTCTGGCTATGGGTCTTACGCCTCCGGCTATCCAGGCTATGGCTATCGATCGTTATACGCCTCCGGCTATCCAGGCTATGGCTATGGCTATGGCTACCGGCCGGGCTATCGGGCCGCCCGCCGGGTGGCGATCCATCGCGCCCGCTGGCATTGAGGCGACAGCCTAAACTGAGGAGAACGCCTATGCGGAAAATACTCTTGATTGGCGCAACCTTGATCGGAGCTGTGATGCTTGTGTCTACTCCGGTTTCAGTGAAATGGTCCGGACTTCCGAATATATCAAACATTGTGCTGGGTATTGACCAAGCTCAATCTCGCGTTGGTCACCCAGGCAGTGCAGTTAGTGTTGCAGGAGTCAATCGGCGCCATCGGCGTGCGGCACGGCGCTGCGCGCACGGTGTCACCTGCTAGAGGGCCGAAAGATTGCGTTACACCCCCGGTGTCGTAGCTGCTAATCCATCATCTTGCACGGTACCAGAGGCCGCCTCAATTGGCGGCCTCTTTAAATGGCTGAATTCATCGGTGCGATCTCGATGTCCGCTTTGGGTCTTGGTTGTGTAGAAAGGCCCAGGGGAGAGGCGACACAAGGTCGTCGAAGTTGGCGAGGCGGATTGATTTTCTGGATTGATACTATGCCCTCATCGCTGTGATGAGTGGCTGGATGCCGATGATGTTCATGACGCGGGTGAGATTGTAGGCGAGTACGTGTAGCGCCATCTCGCTGGCGACCCGTGGCAGTGTCTTCATGAGGAAGTGGGTAGCCCCCATCCGAGCCTTGATCGTGCCGAAGGGATGCTCGACCGTCTCACGCCGCTGACGCATCTTCTCCGGATGCTCATCAAGCCGGCGTTGCACGGCCTCGATAATATGCTCATGCTCCCATCGTGAGATCAGTCGCTCCTTGCCCTTGGTGCAACTGTTCTTGATTGCGCAGCTATGACAGGCGGCGGTCCGGTAGCGACGCAGGACCATGCCTTTGTCCTGGGTTGTAAAGGAATAGGCGAGCTTCTCGGCTGCAGGACAAATGTAAACGTCCTCATCAGCCACATAGCGGAAGTCCTGCTTGCCGAAGCGTCCTTCCGCCTTTGCGTTCGAGGTCATCGGCTTTGGCAGCGTAACCGTGATGCCAGCCTCCTCGCATGCCAGGATCTCTTCGCTGTTGAAGTAACCGCGGTCGGCGACGGCATCGAGCTTCTCCACGCCTAGCGCCGTCTTGGTCTCGTTGGCCACATGGGAGAGCTGCGATCGGTCGGTTCCGTCGTTGGTTACCTCATGCATGACGATCAGATGATGGTTGGCCTCGACGGCAATCTGGACGTTGTAGCCAACGACGCCGGAACCGCGGCCGCTGGTCGCCATCGAACGGGCATCGGGATCGGTCAGCGAGATCTGCTGGTCCGGGGTGGTGAGCATCTCCACCTTGAGAAGCTCGAGACGCCGCATCTGCTCCTTCAGCGTCTCGATCTTCTCTTTGAGGCGGTTCGTCTTGGTTGTGAGGGCCTCTGACGGTTCCTGCCGGTCGGCAGTGTCGAGCTGCTGCAAATAGCGCGCGACGCTCTCCTCAATCTGCGCCATCCGCCGCTCCATCTTGGCGCGCGTGAAGTTCTTGTCGCGGTTGTTCACCGCCTTGAACTTGCTGCCGTCGATCGCGACGCTGGGTTGCGTGAGTAGGCCAATCATGCGGCACAGCGCAATAAAGCGTGCGCACACCTTGCGGATGGCAGTGCCATTGTCCTTGCGGAAGTCGGCAATCGTCTTGTGATCCGGTACAAGCCGGCCCGTCAGCCACATCACCTCAACGTTGCGCGCAGCCTCACGCTCGAGCCGTCGACTCGACTGAACCCGATTGAGATAGCCGTAAATGTAGAGCTTCAGCAGAACCGACGGATGATACGAAGGCCGACCGGTTGCTTCCGGATCGACCCCGCCAAAGCCAAGCTCGCCCAGATCGAGTTCCTCAACAAAAACGTCGATCACGCAAACGGGATTGTCCTCATCGATCCAGTCTTCCAAGCATTCCGGAAACAGCGTGCTCTGCCCACGATCCATGCCCTCAACGAAGCGCCTCATCCGATCCCTCCGCAAAAGCAGCCGAAATCATACAGCGCAAATCAAATAACCAAGTGCGTTTTCACACAAGCTGGGTCATTAGCTGCCGCGGCGAAGTCAAATTGGAATGTCCGCTTTACCCCCAAAAGCAGACATTGCCGCGGGACAGATCGATGTCCCCTTTGTGCCATAAGCGGACATAGGCAACTTATTCGGCAGGAGCGATAGGGGGAACTTCAGTAATAAGGCGAGCTCCGCGCTTGAAGGTGGCGTAGCTCCAGAGCCAGGTTATGGCGACAACGAAACGATTCCTGAGGCCAATTAGAAAATAAATATGCACTGCGCTCCAAAACATCCAACCGATAAAGCCCCTGAGTTGTATGGGACCGAGTTCTACGACGGCGGCACGTCGACCGATGGTCGCCAGACTTCCCTCATGCCGATAACGAAATGGCGGCAGTGATTGTCCGGCAACACGCGCCGCTATGAGCTTACCAACATATTTGCCCATCTGTTTGGCGGCCGATGCGAGACCAGGAACTGGACGTCCGCTGGCGTCTTTCACGGAAGCTGTGTCACCGATCACAAATATATCGTTGAAGCCCTGGAGTGAGAGGTCCTGGCAAACAACCGCGCGACCGCCGCGATCGTGCTCAGTTGAAACCCATTGCGCTGCTGGCGATGCCGTAACACCCGCCGCCCAGATAACCGACCCTGCCTCAATACGACCGCCCGCAAGATCAATGCCGCGCCTATCGCATTCCAGCACCGGACTTGAGGTCATCACATCGACGCCCATTGCTACGAGCGTGTCGCGTGCGTAGCTCGAATGTTGTTCCGAGAAGGTAGGCAGAAGACGCGGTCCTGCTTCGATCAGCACGATTCTGGCTGTCCGTGGATCGATGCGCCTGAAGTCACGGGCGAGCGTCTGTCGCGCGACTTCGGCTATGGCACCCGCCATCTCGACGCCGGTGGGGCCGCCGCCGATGATCACGAATGTGAGCAGCCGCTTGCGCTCGGCGTCGTCGCGAGCGAGCTCCGCTTCCTCAAACGAGGACAGAATACTGCGACGAATACGGGTCGCGTCTTCTATGCGCTTGAGGCCCAGAGCGAGCTCGGCCCAACGATCACGACCGAAATACGAATTTCTTGCCCCGGTCGCGATCACCAGGAAGTCAAAGGAGAATGGGCCAGCTTTTGTGTTTACGACGCGCGCCCGGACATCAATGCCGGTTACCTCCGACATAAATACTGTCGCGTTTTTTTGCCGACGCAGAATATGGCGAATTGGCCAGGCAATATCGGCGGGTGACAGTGCAGCGGTCGCGACCTGGTAGAGTAGCGGCTGGAAACAGTGATAATTCTGTCGGTCAATCAGGGTGATTGCGACTGGCGCGCGTCTTAACGTTTTCGCTGCTTCAAGTCCGCCGAAGCCCGCGCCAAGAATTACGACTCTTAGGGTTTGACTGCGGCATCGTACTCCCAAGGCGAATGTGGAGGCTACGCCAGCTCAACGCCTCAAAACGACGGTCGCATCGGCAGTTGATACGCTGCTGCGCTAACACCGAGCCGTTCACGCCGGCTAGGGCTTCTCGAATACGAAGCGTGTTCCCACCGCCGAGTGGATCACCTTATCGCCGAGCGCCTCTCGCGCGAGATCATAGAAACGATCCCCCGTGCAATGCCCTGTGATCAAATAATCCGGGTCGATGCGCTGGAATTCCTCGAGGGTTTTGCCGATGTAGTCGTCACCAAGCGGCGGAACGATATGAAATCCGCCGATCACGGCATGCACTTTATCTATTCCGGATGCGGCGATCGCCTGACGCACGGTATTGATCACGCCGCGATGACTACACGACGTCAGCACGACCAGGCCCCTGTCCTTGACCAAAAATGTGGTGCCTATCTCATGCTCGAAATCGTCGGGGATATAGTCGCCAGTATTCTTGGCCGCAGGCATTTTCTCTGGAAAACAGCCGAAGCCATCGAAAATACCGATTATCTCCGTACTCGGCTGGAGTGCTTGCTCAAACGAGGTTTGACCGATACGGCCGGTCGTGAAGGCGTGGTCGGCGACCAGCGCAGGCTCGGACGCCATCATTAGTGACAGATCGGCGTCCACAATTGCTTTGCGATCGAGCGCGCCGAACTGGCCGGCCGGGGTCCGGCGGATGCAGAAACAATCCTCACCGCCAACGTAGATTGGCAGTTGCCGCTTCAGCTTTCCCTTGTTGGCTTTGAGAAACCCGACCATGCCGCCAAAGTGGTCGTAGTGACCGTGGCTTAGAACCAATGCATCGAAACATGCCGGATCGACCTTAAGAATTGCCATGTTATTCAGCAGCACTTCCGGCGTGTAGCCGAAATCGATAAGAACATGACGTGTCTCGCCACCCTGCTAGCGCGCTCAACGGCGAATGGGGTCTCGCTATGTACGCCCAATCCCGCGTGGCGGCCGGTCGGGCGCGAGGTTGCCGCGGCTGAACCGCTCAACAGTGAGCCCATCGCGTGTTTCAGTTGGGACAAACTGGATTACGACATTGTCAGTGACTATGTGCACGGCAAGCCGGTCGACCTCCGGAACGGCTCGGCCGAGCGTTTTTGCAGGCGCGACGCGGGAACTTGCAGCAAAAGTCGCCATCATGGCGGTGACGAAACCGACGCCGCCGGCGCAAAGCGAACTTGTGGCTGGCAAGAATGAAGCGGCCGCGTCTTGGGCGCAGGGACCAAACAGCATGCCCTTCCTCCTGTGAAACAATCGTGCAGCGCAGCGATAAGAATTGGCTGCTCAAAATGGGCAGGCACTGTGCTCACCGAAAAATCTTAAACTACACGTTGTGACGAACATAACAAAGCACGCAGAATGTCCGCTTTGGGTCTTGGTTGTGTAGAAACGCCCAGGGGAGAGGCGACACAAGGTCGTCGAAGTTGGCGAGGCGCATTGATTTTTTGGATTGATACTATGCCCTCATCGCTGTGATGAGTGGCTGGATGCCGATGATGTTCATGACGCGGGTGAGATTGTAGGCGAGTACGTGTAGCGCCATCTCGCTGGCGACCCGTGGCAGTGTCTTCATGAGGAAGTGGGTAGCCCCCATCCGAGCCTTGATCGTGCCGAAGGGATGCTCGACCGTCTCACGCCGCTGACGCATCTTCTCCGGATGCTCATCAAGCCGGCGTTGCACGGCCTCGATAATATGCTCATGCTCCCATCGTGAGATCAGTCGCTCCTTGCCCTTGGTGCAACTGTTCTTGATTGCGCAGCTATGACAGGCGGCGGTCCGGTAGCGACGCAGGACCATGCCTTTGTCCTGGGTTGTAAAGGAATAGGCGAGCTTCTCGCCTGCAGGACAAATGTAAACGTCCTCATCAGCCACATAGCGGAAGTCCTGCTTGCCGAAGCGTCCTTCCGCCTTTGCGTTCGAGGTCATCGGCTTTGGCAGCGTAACCGTGATGCCAGCCTCCTCGCATGCCAGGATCTCTTCGCTGTTGAAGTAACCGCGGTCGGCGACGGCATCGAGCTTCTCCACGCCTAGCGCCGTCTTGGTCTCGTTGGCCACATGGGAGAGCTGCGATCGGTCGGTTCCGTCGTTGGTTACCTCATGCATGACGATCAGATGATGGTTGGCCTCGACGGCAATCTGGACGTTGTAGCCAACGACGCCGGAACCGCGGCCGCTGGTCGCCATCGAACGGGCATCGGGATCGGTCAGCGAGATCTGCTGGTCCGGGGTGGCGAGCATCTCCACCTTGAGAAGCTCGAGACGCCGCATCTGCTCCTTCAGCGTCTCGATCTTCTCTTTGAGGCGGTTCGTCTTGGTTGTGAGGGCCTCTGACGGTTCCTCCCGGTCGGCAGTGTCGAGCTGCTGCAAATAGCGCGCGACGCTCTCCTCAATCTGCGCCATCCGCCGCTCCATCTTGGCGCGCGTGAAGTTCTTGTCGCGGTTGTTCACCGCCTTGAACTTGCTGCCGTCGATCGCGACGCTGGGTTGCGTGAGTAGGCCAATCATGCGGCACAGCGCAATGAAGCGTGCGCACACCTTGCGGATGGCAGTGCCATTGTCCTTGCGGAAGTCGGCAATCGTCTTGTGATCCGGTACAAGCCGGCCGCCTCATCCGATCCCTCCGCAAATCGCGGCGGAATCATACAGCGCGAATCAAATAACCGAATGCGTTTTCACACAGGCTAGGTCATAAGCGGACATCGCCGTAGGTCCGCATCATGTCCGCTTTGCCCCCGAAAGCGGATATTCGCCCACGCGATCAGGATGTCCGCTTAGGGCCATTAACAGACATGTCTTTGATCGAGATCAAACTGAGATAATTTCGATTTGCTGTAATTTTACTCGGGTGAGGGCTTCGTATTAGGAGTTCCGAAATGTGCGACTACAGCCTCCAGAACGTCAAATCGCGGGCCGCGAAGGTTGGCGACAAGCTAACAACGCGGAACTTTGGCACGGGGACGCGAGGATTCGCAGCCTCAGAAGATGCGAGCCTTGCGGTCTGCGTTCTACCAGGAACGGAGTTATCTTTCTCAAACGAAGTAACCTGTCAATGGACCGGTTTGTTCACTTGGCGCAATAAAGTAATGAAGCACACGGCGGCGATCTTTCGACAAGTGAACAAGCAAAGAGTCGCTGCGCATCACGATGCTTTGGAATTTCCGGATGGTCAGGTCGTACTCTTGACGTTCCTCTGTGAGGGACAGCAGGCTACGGTCCTTCAGTTGCCTGCGGAGCCAAAGACTCCTCGCGACCTTGAGAACCAGAAGCGCGCAGCGTACGTGGGCTGACACGTTCCTAGTAGCTGCGGGCGCTCCATGAAAACCCGCTACCTGTGCTGCAAAAAGAAAGGGACCGGCCTTCCATGACAGCCGGTCCCCTCCCAATGCTCGTTACAGCATTTACCCCTTAGTTACGACCGGTGGCGGCGGCGGGGCTTTGCCCTTGCCGTACGGCGTTCCGTATTGTGCGAAGGCCGCAACGCTGAAGAAAGTCACCGCCGCTGCCGTCAGTATAGCGAGTGCTTTCATGGCACCCTCCTTTGTCATGACAACCGAAAATGGTAACCGACGAAATAATGCCGCGACTAGTGCTGGAAAGACACACTGAGAATTTCAATTAAGGCAGATTATGATTAATTGGAGATCAAACAAATGCACTGCCACAAACGCAGTGTTACGATAAAATAGCGAATAATTGCCATACTCGCCCGACCTAATCTTGGCAGGGATGGGGGCGAATGACCGAAACATCGTTAGTGTTGCGTCCGCTTATTGCTGCTGCGTTCAGCGGCCTCATTGCTGCTTCGGTGATGCCCGCTAACGCCGCCAAGCGGCAGTCGCACGCGCCGCAACCCATCGTGGAGCGCTCGGCGAGTGGCACGATCATCCAGCCGACCACAACGATCGTCCCTGACGGCACCGGCCACGCTAGGGTGATCGTGATCCCGCGACGGCGCTCTTACCTCGACACCGGGACCGAGGTCTCGGTCGGCGATCGCAAGTTCAACGATTACTTTTCGTGGCCCGGCGGCGATCCAGGTCGGCCCAACTGGTGGTTCGGCTGGGACTATCAAGGGCACGGCCACTATCCACTGCCGTGGGGTAACGGCGCGCCCGAGTACTCGCCGTATTAGAGCGAGACTTTTCGCGTCCCCAGTCGATCTCCTCATTTAGACTTGAGGCAGTGGTCGTTCGTTCTCACTCCCGCGTGAGGCACCACCACTCGGCGAGCCGATCAAACAAACAAGGGACGCGTGGTCCTCCAATGGCCGGAGCCGTGCTCCACTACTCGACAATGTCCGCCGCCTGACCAAACAAACTACACACACAACATTGGGAACAGCGGCACGCGCCGATCAAACAAACTGTGCGCGACCAAGTAAACAAGCGGCGTGGCGGCGTTACGAGATTTTGCAACGTAAGTGGAAACTGGTTTTAGCTCACGCATTTTAGAAATAGTTTAAATCATTTTACCCTAGCGACTACCTCACCCGCACGAGTGAGGGAAACCCAACCTTTTCTTGGGCTATCCACCAGCCAGGCTATTCCTTTTGCGTATGCCAGGGCAGACGCGAGCTGCGTGCCGTGCAACGACACATCTCTGATGGATATCTCGTCAATCCAAGCGATGTCCATTGGTGCGCGAGGTTTTGCCCCTGCGGCGACCAACGCCTTTAGAAGTCGCATGGCGTCCAAGCGTGTCGAGACCCTGCCGTTGCAACGAAGATTATCTTGCGTTCATTTGTTTCGCACAGCCACCCGCCCCAGCGTCGGCGGTCGCGGACGTGTTGGGATCGCGCAGGGCCCGCCGTAGATGCGCCCAGTGCGGCAGGCGGTTGGCGCGGTCGCAAAGGAGGTGCTGATTTTGGCTTGGGCAATAAATGATGGCTTTTCTGGCGGAAGGGGCATCCGCGCCGCTGCTGTGACAGGGTCAAGTTCACGGGGCACCAGCAGAGCGAAATTACCGGGATGATGGACATGATTAGCGAGCTGGCCTGCTCGATCCCCGGCGCCCCAAAAGATATCAGCGCGGGCTGGACCGACGATCGCTGAGCCGGTGTCTTGGGCGATCATCAATCGATCAAAGGAGACGCTCCGCTTCTCGCCGATAAGTGGCAAGTCAGCTTGGATGAAAAATGGCGTGCCGTACACGTGCAGCGCATTGTCGACCGCAATCGAGCGTCCCGGGGTCAGCGGCACGCCCTGGGCACCGACCGCCTCCCGGTCATGCGGTGCGCCCTGCGCGTCCTTCGGATCGCGGTCATCCGACAATCCGACGATCCGGAAAAATACGAAGGACCGGTTTTGGCGTAGCACTTCCTCGGCGCTTTGCGGATTGGCATGCATCCACTCACGGATGCGCTCCAGCGAAATCTCTTTGCGCGGGATAATGTTACGCTCAATGAGGATGCGGCTGACCGGCACGAACGGATAGCCATTATGAGCATCGTAGTTGATGCGGATTATGGCGCCGTCTTCCAGACGTATGCGCGCTGATCCCTCGATCTGGATCGCAAGCGCATCCGCCTGACTCTTGATCCAACAGATCTCAAGATGCTTGCCGTCAAGGGCGCCGTCGAGGATCTGGCCGCGATCGTAGTAGGGCACCAGTGCACCACCGGGCGTTCGCCGTAATGACTGTCCCTTGTTGGGAAACCCGGGACCAGTGCTGTTGCGCGGCGGTACCAGGTCTGGCGGCCGGCGGTAGATTGGCACTTTGAAGATTCCAGTAGGAAACCGGGAGCCGTCGACGATCGGTTCGTAGTAACCGGTCAACAAACCGGCACTATCGCCCAGCTTGGCAATGCGCAGCGGGCGAAAATTGTGTTCGAAAAATATCCGCGCCTGGTCATCTTTGATCTGGCCAACGGCAAGCGCTTGACGACATACCTGCGTGAGCGCGAGGTACATCGGGTGCTTATCGCCCTCTCGCACACTGGCTCGCAGCAGTGGGCGGCAACTCGTCAAAAAGGTAGCAAAGGCTGCCACGTGATCGTCAGCCTTCCAGCCGTTCAGCGCATTCCACTCAATCGGCTCAATCGCTGTATTGGGGAGCCTTAGCGGTTCCGGCTCCAGCGTCGATATGCCGTTTGCCTTGGAGCGAGCTGGAAGCTGATCTTTCGGGATCGTCTTGACCGAGCGAACTGGAAGCTGATCTTTCGGGCCTGCCTTGACCGAGCGAACTGGAAGCTGAGCTTTCGGGATCGCCTTGACCGAGCGAGCTGGAAGCTGATCTTTCGGGATCGCCTTGACCGAGCGAACTGGAAGCTGATCTTTCGGGCCTGCCTTGACCGAGCGAGCAGGAAGCTGATCTTTCGGGATCGCCTTGACCGAGCGAACTGGAAGCTGTGCTTTCGGGATCGCCTTGACCGAGCGAGCCGGAAGCTGAGCTTTCGGTGGTGCTGCGCTTCGAGCAAATTGCAGTGAAAGGAGAAACAGCGGCGTCACGACCGCTACGGCCACAATCATATGTCGCCAACGCTGATACATTGGAATGCAGCGCCCTGCCGCGATTGCAATCCAGTCGCGATTTATTTTCAGTTGTGTTCGCGTGACGAGCTGTCGCCACGCTGCACACATTCGTGTGTGTGATCGTGATCAACTGCGAGCCGACAACCCACCAAGCTAAGCGTGTCATGAGAATTCGCTCAGCCTTAAGGTACTAACACGATCGATTGGCCCGGGTTCCCCCTCTCAATTGCGGCAAGCGCTGCCGAGCGGCGTCCCGGCTCAATAGACATGTCCGCCACAAACGGTTCATTTCACATTCATGTCGCTGAGGCCATTGTTCCTCACGAGGGGTAACATGGAGGAAGAGCGCCATGGCGAAGAAAAAGAAGAAGAACTCGAAATCGAAAACCTAAAGCACTTCGGGTCTAATTAC
This sequence comes from uncultured Alphaproteobacteria bacterium, assembly GCA_963816295.1. Taxonomy (GTDB): domain Bacteria; phylum Pseudomonadota; class Alphaproteobacteria; order Rhizobiales; family Xanthobacteraceae; genus BOG-931. Next base: position 465,420 of record CAWFJS010000015.1, read on the forward strand.
GCTTTAGCGGCTGAACGAAGTTCGGCCGCTTTTGCTTTAGCGGTATTCTGAACCGCTCATGTCCGCTTCTCTAATCGGCCGTTTGGGGTCAAGCACTTTCAGACTATCCGCCGCTGCAGTGTCGATGTCACTCACGGGCTCGTGCTTCTCTTCGGAATCGGCACCAAGGCCCTTGTATGGGGCTTTTTTAGTCAAGAAGTTTAAGGTGGGCGGCGCATCTTTTTTCGTTCATCAGTTTTGTTCTTCGATCTGAAAGCCCGTTTCTTCGTCTCGACCCGAGCCATGTCGTCGCACTAACCTTGCGGCTTTGGGCACGCTTGCTGCGATCGGGATGGCGATCGGAGGGGAGCCCGCTGGCGGGCGCGATCAATCGCGCCACAACCTTGTATCCGGTAGGTCCGAAGACCCGAACCATGATGCAGTCATGCGCATCGGCAGCGAAGCTCCGAAGCGGCGGACCCATTCTTCCAATCGGCACGAAAGCCAAGGGGCATTGCCGGGATTCCGCCACCTCGAACCGTCATCGGCGTTCCATCACAAGCGGACGGACAAAGCCGAAACTGTCGGGGTGCCTTTCAACATCCTCCATTCATTGGGCCGAACGCAAAACGACGCCGTCCGGCACAACGCCTTGGCCTTGTCCACGCTCCTGCCGCCCCATCATCGACCGCTCCCGCGAATCGCCACCTCAATCCTTACCAGCGTCTGCATTGTGGATGACACAGGCAAGATCGTTCGGGAAGTGAAGGTAGCGAGCGAACCTGAGGCGTTTGTTGGCGGTGCTAGAGCATGCTGCGGTCGAAGAAATGGTCTTGGCTCAAGGCCTGGGCGATGCAGATTGCCAGGCGCCGCGGGATGAAAAAGGCGATCGTCGCGCTGGCCCGCCGGTTGGCCGTGATCATGCACCGCATCTGGGTTGACGGTACCGAGTTCCGCTGGACCCGGGAGGCTGCAGCAGCGTGACGACCGCACAGGATCAAACGCGATAGGAGGAAAGTCGAGCTCCACCCAGCGGTGGAATGATGTCCCTCGCGGGACGATGGATGAGGTGAGTTCGCATGTCCGCTTGGACCCGCCGACGGCAAGGCCGACCGAAAGATTGCTCCACCTCGTCTTCGAATCCCATGATGGAAGATGCTATGGGGCGGCGGCGTGGATATTGCATCCATCGTTCGCTGTGAACCGATGGAGCTGCCCATGCAGACGTTGAACGACTTGAGTCGATCCCTCATCGCCCTCGAACCAGCCAGCACGTTGATTGCGGTCATCGAGATGAGCCTCTCGAGCTGGCTCGTTGCCGGTATCGTGCCTGGCATCGAGCGTCAGCCGTTGAAGAAGCTCGCGGTCGATGAGAGCGCATTGCTGAGGCTGCTGCATCGATGGCGGGAGGAAGCGGAGAAAGCAGGATGCAGGATCGAACGCATTGTCGTTGCCTTCGAGGCCGGCCGTGACGGCTTCTGGTTGGCACGCTGGCTCAAGGCGCGCAGCATTGAGGCCCACGTCATTCACGCCGCGAGTGTGGCGGTGTCGCGCGAGCATCGGCGAGCGAAGACCGACCGTCTCGACGCCGAGCTGCTCAAACGCGCTTTTCTCGGCTGGCTGCGCGGCGAGCGTGATCACTGCAAGGTGGTCGCGATCCCCACATTAAAGGACGAGGATGCTAAGCGCCCTAGCCGCGAGCGCCAGAGCCTCGTCGGCGAGCAAAGTCGGATTGTCAACCGAATGAAGGCGGCGCTGATCCGGCTGGGCATCCGCGGATTCAATCCCAAATTGAAAAGGGCCGCCGGGCGCCTTGACGATTTGCGAACGCCTGAGGGCGAGCCGATCCCGCCGAACACGCTGGCTGAGCTGCGTCGCGACATGGAGCGCCGACGGCTTATCAGCAATCAAATTCGGCAGATCGAAGAGGCACGCCTGAAGCATTTTGAGCAAGCGCCCAATGATGGACCACACGCTATGGTGCGTCTGTTGGCGCGCGTGATCGGGGTCGGCATAGAGACAGCCGACATGCTGGTGCACGAGGTGCTGTCGCGAAACATGCGCGACCGACGGGCCATAGCCCGTTATGCCGGCCTCACTGGCTCACCGGACGAGAGCGGCAGAAAACGCCGGGAGAAAGGGTTAGCCCGTTCCGGCAATGGTCGAGTCCGGCGAGGCATGGTCCAATTGGCGTGGCGATTTCTAACGTACCAGAAGGAGAGCGCCTTAGCACAGTGGTATCGAGCTCGCACGGAGAACGCTCGCGGTGCTCGCAAGCCCATGATTGTAGCCCTGGCCCGCAAGGTTCTGATCGCCCTGTGGCGGCTCGTGCGGTTGGGCATTGTACCGGACGGCGTCGTTTTGCGTCCGGCACAATGAATGGAGGACGCTGAAGGCACTCCCGACAGTTTTGTCTCTGTTGGTACCCCTGTGATGGGGCGCCGATGACGATTCGAGGTGGCGGATTCCCGACAAGTCCCTTGGCTTCATGCCGATTGGAAGAATGGGTCCGCCGCTTCGGAGCTTCGCTGCCGATGCGCATGACTGCATCGTGGTTCGGGTCCTTGGACCTACCGCATACAAGGTTGCGGCGCGATTCAATCGCGCCCGAAAGCGCGCTCCCCTCTGATTGTCATCCCCACCGCACCACAGTGCTCGAAGCCGCGACTATGAGGCCTGGCGAGATCGAACCAAGAAACCGATGATGGAAAAAATGCGTCACCCTCCTTGACTCAAAAAGCCTCATACAAGCCCGTTATGCCGGCCTCACTGGCTCACCGGACGAGAGCGGCAGAAAACGCCGGGAGAAAGGGTTAGCCCGTTCCGGCAATGGTCGAGTTCGGCGAGGCATGGTCCAATTGGCGTGGCGATTTCTAACGTACCAGAAGGAGAGCGCCTTAGCACAGTGGTATCGAGCTCGCACGGAGAACGCTCGCGGTGCTCGCAAGCCCATGATTGTAGCCCTGGCCCGCAAGGTTCTGATCGCCCTGTGGCGGCTCGTGCGGTTGGGCATTGTACCGGACGGCGTCGTTTTGCGTCCGGCACAATGAATGGAGGACGCTGAAGGCACTCCCGACAGTTTTGTCTCTGTTGGTACCCCTGTGATGGGGCGCCGATGACGATTCGAGGTGGCGGATTCCCGACAAGTCCCTTGGCTTCATGCCGATTGGAAGAATGGGTCCGCCGCTTCGGAGCTTCGCTGCCGATGCGCATGACTGCATCGTGGTTCGGGTCCTTGGACCTACCGCATACAAGGTTGCGGCGCGATTCAATCGCGCCCGAAAGCGCGCTCCCCTCTGATTGTCATCCCCACCGCACCACAGTGCTCGAAGCCGCGACTATGAGGCCTGGCGAGATCGAACCAAGAAACCGATGATGGAAAAAATGCGTCACCCTCCTTGACTAAAAAGCCTCATACAAGCCCGTTATGCGGGCCTCACTGGCTCACCGGACGAGAGCGGCAGAAAACGCCGGGAGAAAGGGTTAGCCTGTTCCGGCAATGGTCGAGTTCGGCGAGGCATGGTCCAATTGGCGTGGCGATTTCTAACGTACCAGAAGGAGAGCGCCTTAGCACAGTGGTATCGAGCTCGCACGGAGAACGCTCGCGGTGCTCGCAAGCCCATGATTGTAGCCCTGGCCCGCAAGGTTCTGATCGCCCTGTGGCGGCTCGTGCGGTTGGGCATTGTACTGGACGGCGTCGTTTTGCGTCGGCAGAATGAATGGAGGACGCTGAAGGCACTCCCGACAGTTTTGTCTCTGTTGGTACCCCTGTGATGGGGCGCCGATGACGATTTGAGGTGGCGGATTCCCGACAAGTCCCTTGGCTTCATGCCGATTGGAAGAATGGGTCCGCCGCTTCGGAGCTTCGCTGCCGATGCGCATGACTGCATCGTGGTTCGGGTCCTTGGACCTACCGCATACAAGGTTGCGGCGCGATTTAATCGCGCCCGAAAGCGCGCTCCCCTCTGATTGTCATCCCCACCGCACCACAGTGCTCGAAGCCGCGACTATGAGGCCTGGCGAGATCGAACCAAGAAACCGATGATGGAAAAAATGCGTCACCCTCCTTGACTTAAAAAGCCTCATACAAGGGCCTTGGTGCCGATTCCGAAGAGAAGCACGAGCCCGTGAGTGACATCGACACTGCAGCGGCGGATAGTCTGAAAGTGCTTGACCCCAAACGGCCGATTAGAGAAGCGGACATGGTTCAGCACGATTGTGATGTCCGCTTTGTGCCGATTTTGTTGCAGAAGTCGGCGATGACAGGTGCGTGGCGACCGGCGCGAACTTCTTTAAGTAGTCGTTTGCCATCCACTCCCTAGCAAGGAGTGGGCTGACACCACTGCCGCCGAACTCTGCACTCCTTATGCAAAGCACGCCTCGGTGACCGGCGGTGGTCGGACGACGAGCTTTGCGAGCCTGCGGAGGTTTTGCGCGATTGCCGCCAGTGTGAACTCGAACAGGGCACCGCACGGCCCACGCAAGCGCAGACGACCGAGCCGAAAGATACGTTTGAGGTGCGCGAACAGCATCTCAACGCGTTTGCGATCGTGGCGCGAGCGTTCGAATGCTTCGGTCTTGGCCAGCGCCCGGGCTACGTCACGGGCCTCTTCGTAGATGCTGCGCGGAATTCTGCGCCACGGCGCCTTCGGACAGCACTGCGCCTTAAGGAGGCAGCTGCGGCAATCGCGTGTCCTGGCCCGGTAATATAGTGTCTCCCCATCGGTGGCCACCTTGCCCGTCGTGGTGAGAACCTTGCCGGCCGGACAGATGTAAACGTTACGCTCTTTGTCGAATGTGAAGTCTTCCCGACTGAACGTTCCGTCTTCTCGCCTCGATTTGTCGACCACCGGGATGTGCGGCGCTATCTTTGCCTCGTTGACCAGCCAGTCGAGGTTGGCTCCAGAACCGTAAGCCGTATCGCCCGCGAGCCGTTCGGGCTTGATGGCGAAGCGCTGCTCGGTGCGTTCGATCATGGTCTTGGCGGCGCCAACTTCGGCTTGGCGGATGGCGCGCGACGCCTCGACGTCCATGATGATGCCGAACTTCACGTCAATTAGATAATTGTCGGAATAGGCAAAGAACGCCGGTCCGCGCTGGGCTCCCGTCCATTGGGCGGCGGGATCGGAGGGTGAGACGGTGGCGAGATACTCCTTGGTCGCGCGGCTTACCGCCTCTGCATCGAGCTCCTTATTCCAACGTGGCCCGGGCGTTGATCGCTGCTTATTCGCGTCCGCAACAATCAGACTGGCATCCACCGCAAAGCCCTCACCGCCGACCAGGCCAGCCCCGATGCACGCGCCCACAACACGCTCAAACACGCTGCGGAAGATGCCGATGGCGCAGCTAGTCGCCCCAACATCGCATTGGAAATAGCGACGGCGACGCCGCAAAACCAGCGATAGGCAAGGTTCACTCCCACATCACGGCACAGCGCCCGCTCCGAGCGGATCGCGAACACATAGCCGATGATGAGCATCCGGATCATCAGCACCGGATCGATCGATGGCCGACCGAGCCGAGGATAATAAGGCGCCAACTCGGAATGCACCCAACTCAGATCGAGAACCGCGGTGGCTGGACAGTTGGCGTCCTTCTTTTCCGCGTCAGTGCCAGCCTGTTTGGTCCATCTTCCCATGCGGTGTGCCAGAGGTAATCAATCGGCGCTTGCTGACCACCGAGTTCTCTGGCGAGGTCAACGAATTTCGTAATTCTCGGTCATATGGACGCGGAATGGACGTGAGTATCCGGAGGAAGTGATTGAGTTGATACGGCAAGGTGCCGAAATCTTGGTAACGGCAGGTTCGAGCGCGTCCTCGGCTGCCAAGCATCAAACCTCGACGATTCCGATTGTGTTCATCAATGTCGGCAACCCGATTGGTATAGGACTGGTCAAGAGCCTTAATCATCCTGGTGGCAACGTCACCGGCTTCACTGATGCGATTGCGGACTTGTCCGGCTGCATTGGGGCTGAGAGGGATGGGGTGTCAGGCCACGGAGCCAAGGGTGAAACGCAGACGGGCGAATCTGGTTCCCGGAGTTGAGCAACAACTCCTGTCCTTTGCGCAGTTTTGCGTATGCGCAAGCTCGCGATGCGTTTTGGCGGCCATCGCTTAACTTTGCGCTTACCAATTCGGCTAACCGCACGGTCATCAATTCGACCATAGCCTCAACTTCGCAACTGTGAGGGGGTCAGTTGTTGCTAGGCAGAAGCTCTGGCACCACGCTCCCACTTCCCGCTGGGGCTTCTGCTCCCTTCATTCTCTGATGGCGCAGCCTCGTCGCTTCCCAGCGCCCCGGTCGGATTTGATCTGGATCAACACCACGAGCTTTGCCAACCGTTTACATCTGCACGCTAGGGTGAGTGTAGCGTAGCGTGTTGGATGTTCGATGCCGCGATATTTTTTTACGATACACAGGCAGGACCAGGTCGAGGATGATCCTGATGGCACATACCTGCCGGATGCAGAGGCGGCACTTTCTTATGCCGAATACACAATCCGAGAGCTGCGGAAAAAGAGCGGCTACAAGGATGATCTGGCCCTGATGATGATGGTAAAGGATCAAGCCGGGCAGACGGTCTTGTCCTTGCCGTTTTTCCCTGGCTGCTAAAATTAGTCCTCGTTGCTAGCGCGATGAGGCGCGGCGGATTGCGGCCAACGTGGCGAAGCTGCCGGAACTTTTACGCAAATAAAAAGCCCCGACAGTTGCCGGGGCTAAGCGGAGGGGTACTGACTGGAGCGCGTGTATGAAGAATAGGCACCGCGTCAGTCAGGTGGTGAGTAAGCTTATCTACTCACGGGCGGACGGCGCAAGATAATTTAAGCAGGGTGCGGCGGATTGCGGCCAACGTGGCGAAGCTGCCGGAACTATTGAGAAAGCCCCAAACTGTGGCGAGGCCCGCTACTGATGCCGGGAGACTGCGACCTTAGCGGCGGCGGCAATCAGCACGCACCCCAATACGGTCTTGATAGCTCCAACCGGCGCGAAGCCAACCGCCATTCCTCCCAGCGCGACCCCGATCAGCGAACCGGCCGACATAGCCGTCACGATGCGTCTCGCGCCTAGTCTCGTCTGCACTGCGCCAGATCGCCAGTAGCGCCAGAGACCGCTTGTCACGATGCAAACTGATATGACGATGCTAGCAGTGCCAGCGGTCTTAATATCCGCGCCGAAAATGAACATCATCGTCGGGATAAGCAGTTCGCCACCAGCGACGCCCAATATGCTACTGACAAGCCCGATAATGATGCCAAGCGCCAAGCCTGCGCCAAAGTGAAAAGGCGCGCCAGCGGGGATCACTTGCGCGTAATGAAATGGATAGGCGGCCTCGAAAAGGATCAGTCCGCCAAGCGCCGCAAGTAGAGCGGCGATTGCCTTGATGAGGTGTTCACTTTTGATCGCACTGACGAACCACGCCCCATAAAATGCACTCGCAACACCGCCGACAGCGAGGCCCGCGACCTCATTGAGGTACGGCTCCAATGCGGCGACGGAAACGGCTCTGCTCCTTACGATAAGCGCGAATGTCAGCGTGACGAGGCTGATTGCGAGATTGAGCGGCACTGCCGTTCTTGCAGGATAACCGACAACGTACATCAGTACGGGCAAACGAAACTCCCCGCCGCCCAGCCCGACAAGACCGGCAAGGCCGCCAATCGGGACGGACCATCCAAACGCCTTTTGAAAATAGGGACAACGGATAGCAGATGGCATGCGCTATTCGTAATCAAATTTGGCCTCCGGAACTACCACAAGCGCGGTCATGGCTAGGCGCTGGCGAGGACTTGGCGTCTCTCTTCAAACTCAGCCTTGTCGATCTCACCGCGAGCGAAGCGCTCTTTCAGTATTTCCAGTGCTTGTGACTTGGTCTCGTGCGCTGCTTGGTTCCCAGCTTTCGTCTCATCGCTGCAGCGACATCCATTGAAAGTTGCAGGCCCGTCTAAAATGGGCATTGATCTGAACTCAATAGAAGCGAGTCCTCCAGCCGACGAGGCGCGGTGCGCGCGCAAAGCTGCCGCCCAACCGGACCGCTCACATTGAGACAAGACTTCCTCAATCTGGAACAGCGCTGGCTCCGGTTGGCCCGGAGCAATTGAGTTTGGCGAGGCGCTTGAAAGATTTTCAAAGAATATCCGCAAACGGAACCTGTAATACGCCTCAATTTGCGGCCGTCCGGCTGGTCTGTCGGCGATCATCTCTGACCTGACCGCCTCAGCGGGAAAAGAAGAAAGCCGACCCATTGCTGAGAGCGGCGGCAAGGTCATCCACGCAAGGCCGCTAGCGTTGCCTCCACCCAAACTTCTGGAACGCTCTAGCGCTTAACTTTGTGGACTACTTGTGGACTATTTGAGCGAACTAACAGAAAAAACTTGTAAAAATCCACGCTTGAGTACATCATAATGTACGGGGAATAGGCCGTATGAGGGGACGGCCTCATGGATGACTTCATCCCTAGTGAAACTGGTGTCGAGCAATTAAAGCGCGCCGCCATAGACCATCTTATCGCTACGCAAAACGTGGCACGTCTCCGCCGCGAGCTAGAAAACGAGCCTGACGAATTCACGCGCTCCAGGCTGCTCAAACTGCTGTTGTATGAGGCGGAAAAGTCTCGTCTGACACGCCAGCAGTTGGACAGAATAGACTGCCACATGGTTGAACTTAAAGAACTAACCCACAGGCAAGTCGAATTGGTCGAGAAAGGTAACTTGAAAGGCCAAATCGTCGAGCGGGCTGCAAAATTGCTCGCGTTGTTGAACGACCTTATGGCGAATTATCAAATCCTTCGTCGAAGAATAAGCCCCGCCGCTGAGTAAGATTGGGCGAGCCAACCCCTTTTGTTGACAATAATCAAATTGTTGAAGGTCGTGAAGCTGTTAAGTTGGGGCCGGTTCTCGTCCAAAGAGAGCCCGGCCCCGATCCTCCGTCCCCCATCCCCCGAAGATGCTGACGAGGTCGGGGCCGACATTTCCCAGGTGAATATGGCTTTCAGTAGACGTATGGGCTCCATTCTTTTGGTTGTTGCCGAATAAGCACGAACATTTTCAGAGCTTTGTGGAGACGAAGTATGATTGATGCATTGTTGTATCTCGCCACGTTCACGGTGCTGGTCCTGTGCGTCGTCGGGTTCGGTGCGGACTGGGTGCATAAGCAAGTTCGTTGACGGCGCGCGTGAGAGAGCCGCACAGCTTCGCCATGGACGCCAACAATAAAACGCCCCGAGGCCGGGGCTTTACGTAAATTCAACGCTGTTGATAGGTATTTGGTCCGTGACGCTAAACGGTTAGGATTACTCTAGGCAATGAATCTTGTTGCGTTATGAGTGAGCACAAATTCAAGATCGGCGAGCGGTTGTTTCCTGCACGCTCCGTTGGCTTGGACGTGTCGAAGGGAGCGTATGTTGTGGTCAAGAGATTGCCAAAGCACAACGGCGAATTTGAATACCAAATTAAAAGCGTTAGTGAGATTGACGAGCGCATCGTGCGCGAGAGTCAATTGAAACCGAGTCCGTGGCGAAACCAAGCCGGACGACCCTATAGCGCATAGCGCAGGTGGGGGTTCGGCAGTCGCTTGCCGCGTGCGTGTCCACAGGTTTTTGCGTCTGAGCCTGTTCAATTCAGCTTTAATACCAAGCAGCTCGAACTTTGCTTCAAATATATGTTGAAAGATAAAAAGGGCCGCAAGGCCGACCTGTGATCTACCGCAAGCACCGCCGCAGAGTTTGCTGCCACGATTACGCACGCTGCTCGTGCGCTGAGAAAGGAATTTCGTCAAACACTTCGAGTTCCGGTTCACGGTCGCGTTTGCGTAGCTCCGCGAGTTTTAGCCATGCCTGAGCCAACCGCTCAAAAATCTCCTTGTCGCTTGGCTTGGCCATCAAGTTCGCTAGCTCGCGGCAGTTACCAGCGTGCATTCGGTATTCTGCGACAGCGCGCATGAAGACCCCCCGATCCATAACTTCGGTCCCGCCTAGAAAGTTGGGCCCGAGTTGGCGGCGATTTTGTGGCGTTCAGTATAGGAGATTAGAGTGCCACCTATTCCGACGGCGAGATTTCCGAATCAAAACAACTATATTGGAACGGAACTCGACGACTACGCTTGAGGCGGTCAGGTCAGAGATGATCGCAGACAGACCAGCCGGACGGCCGCAAATTGAGGCGTATTACAGGTTCCGTTTGCGGATATTCTTTGAAAATCTTTCAAGCGCCTCGCCAAACTCAATTGCTCCGGGCCAACCGGAGCCAGCGCTATTCCAGATTGAGGAAGTCTTGTCTCAATGTGAGCGGTCCGGTTGGGCGGCAGCTTTGCGCGCGCACCGCGCCTCGTCGGCTGGAGGACCCGCCTCTATTGAGTTAGATCAATGCCCATTTTAGACGGGCCTGCAACTTTCATTGTCGAGAATTGGCCCGAATGGAGTGAGCTATGGGAAAATGTGGATGTCGCTGCAGTGATGAGAAGACAGCTGGAAACCAGGCAGCGCACGAGACCAAGTCACAAGCAATGGAAATACTGAAGGAGCGCTTCGCTCGCGGTGAGATCGACAAGGCTGAGTTTGAAGAGAGACGCCAATTTCTCGCCAGCGCCTAGCATACGATTCGCTATCCGTTGTCCTTATGAACGCCGTCCCCGGCTCATCCTCGAAATAGATATAGGCAAGTTGCTGCCCGGTGTGGTCGCGCGCGACGAAATACGCGAAAATTTGGCCAAATATTACGGTCAAAAAGGCGGGCCAGAGGTAATCAATCGGCGCTTGCTGACCACCGAGTTCTCTGGCGAGGTCAACGAATTTGCCGGACAAGTCCGCAATCGTGGGAAGATGGACCAAACAGGCTGGCACTGACGGAAAAGAAGGACGCCAACTGTCCAGCCCTTGCGCGGAACTCGACGCCAAATTCTCCAATGATTTCTCGCGCGCGCGCGCGCGAGGGCTGGACAGTTAGGACTGGTCAAGAGCCTTAATCATCCTGGTGGCAACGTCACCGGCTTCACTGATGCGTATACCAATCGGGTCTCACATTGAACTATCATCTCGCGTGCTCGTTGAATGTTCGGACGTTAACTGTTCGCACAGCACAGCACGGCACGACGAGGGAGATCAGTGATGAGTAAAGCTCTCGTTCTTGGAGCGGCCGCTTTGGCGCTTTCAGTGGGTGCCGCATCGGCCCAAGTGGGTTACCCCGGTTACGATTACGGCGGAGCTACGGTTCCGCTCTACGGTTACGCGGCTCCAGGATACGGCTACGCAGCTACGGCTCCGCTCTACAATTACGCGGCTCCAGCTTATGCGGCACCGGCGACGGCAGGAACGACCATTATTATCGTGACGCCTGGTCAGGCCTACTCAGCGCCAGTGGTGGGGTCCGGGTATTATAACTACGCACCCGGCTATTGGGGCGGTGGCTACGGGCGTGACGTCGGGACGCAAAATCGGCATCTCAACAATCGACAACGGCACCGTCTTCCGGGTGATGAGTTTCGGCCCCGGGGTTACCCCGCGCAACCACCGCACTGATACGATCGATTACGCTACAGTGATCTCAGGCGGGATCGACATGGAGCTCGACGGCACCAGCGTGCACCTCAAAGCTGGCGACCTGCTGGTGCAGCGGGGCACCATCCATAACTGGGTGAACAACGGCACGGTGCCGTGCGTCATCGCCTTCGCAATGATAGGGGCCAAGCCGGTTACCGTCGGCGGTAAGGTGCTCAAGGCCCACGAGGATGATTGAACACAGTGGTCAATGTCCGCTTTTGATGCTGTGGACGGCTCCTCCACCGGCACGCGAGTGCCATAGACGTGGGTGCTGTTAAGGCGCCCACGATTTGGAGGAGCTAATGGGCGGGTCAAATGACGGTCACACCTTGACGAGCGGTACGTTTGGGACCGTCCCGCGGCGCGGCGGCGTGTCGTCGCCGCGCGGCCCGTACGGCTCGGCTGCGGGGTTCTTACCCTCCGATTCCGGGGTAGCCGGCCTATCCTCAATCTCGCCTGTGGCGATCCTGCCGACCATGACGGCGGACCGATCACATCGGCGGGACGCTTCTCGCCTTTGGGGCCTCGGGGCATCAATTGATCCCCTTAAATTCAACATCGATAAATCGGGTCTTCGGGTATTTCTTGCGGAAGGCTAGGAGAGCGTCTCTAAGGCCGGCTGAGAACCCGCCTTCGTCCGCCTCGGGCTTATCGCTAAAAAACGAAGCAATCTCGCCGCCGCTGTCGTCCAAGATGCGAACTGACATACGAACTCCCGACCCGTTGCTGCCCATGAAAATCCTCAATACGCTGCCTGAGACACTACCGAATTGTCTATAGTCACGTCGCGTGCGCCACAGGCCGCCGCCTGGGTCGCCACTCTTGCCGCCGCCTCGGCGCCGAACGAATGACCGATGACAATGATCCGGTCCGCGGGATGTGCGCAGGCATCCGTCGCAAAGGCTCTGTCCTGCCTATAGCTGCCATACATGACGATATAGCCGCGCTCCCGAAGTCGCCAGGCGATCGTCGCCAGGCCGGTGCCGACAAACAGGCCGTTCATCACATAGGCGCGGGTGGTCGCCCAAGAGTCCGTGGTGAGCGATACCAAGACCGCCATGCAGCAGCACATGAGACGCATCGTTTCCTAGCATTGGCCGATAAATGGGCGCCCGGCAATCCGCCTTTTGGTCCACGGACCGCAGGACATCCATGTCAATGAGAAGACAATCCATCGGCTGAGACCAAATCGGGATTAGCCGGTTTACTCCAGTACGAATTTCTCGATTTATGTTGAGGTCTTAGCATTGGTTCGCTGGGAGTAATCCAAACGGTTTGGGGTGAGTAAGTAGGCCATCCGGCAACCAATCCAGTCGGCTGTCGGGAGGCAAGTGGTGTTCGCGACGATGGGTCAAACCTTCATTACGCAAAAAAACGTGCGCAGTTCGGAACCGGCCGATCACAGCCGCGTTTCATTGGCGCCACCATAGAAAACTTGTGGAGTTTCCATGCTGCAGCAGGCGCCAACCGCAATGCGGAAGGCGCCGCATGTAATTGTCGTCGGCAATGAGAAGGGGGGCTCAGGTAAGACGACGATCGCCATGCACGTGGCCGTTGGGCTCTTAAAGGACGGTCAGCGGGTCGGCACCATCGATCTAGACAGCAATCAGAGAAGCCTTACGCATTACATCGAAAATCGACGGGTCTGGGCAAATTATCGGGGAATTGAGCTCGAAATACCCATCCATCGCTGCATTGCTCGTGCTGAAGGCGCCAGACTGGAAGAGAACGAGGCCGAGGAATTGGCGACCTTCGAGGCAGCCGTTTCTAACTTTGACCAGTCCGTCGATTTCCTGGTGATTGATACTCCGGCGAATGACAGCTACTTGATGCTGCTCGCCCATCTGATAGCCGATACACTGTTGACGCCCCTCAATGACAGCTTTCTTGACTTTGGGACGCTCGCCTCGATCGATCCAGTTACTCGTGAGGTGACCGAAGGGGGACATTATGCGGGAATGGTGTGCGAAGCCCATCGCCGCCGACGGCTTTTCGATCGTAGTCACGTCCATTGGATAGTCATCCGCAACCGCTTCTCAGTCGGCCGCCTGGTGGATCGCAGCCTCGACAAATTGGCCATGAGCCTCGGGTTTAGACCATGCGACGGGTGTGCCGAGCGCATTGTCTATCGCCAACTTTTTCCCTCCGGATTAACCGCTTTCGATTCACTGGACGAGGCTACCTTGGGGAATCGGCCTAGCCGGTTGTATGTCGCAGCGCAGCAAGAGGTGCGTGACCTTTACGCGCTTTTGCAGCTGCCGATTAATGATCGTGCACGCCGCCGAGCGGCCGCTCGCGCTGAGTGGTTCGCATCTGCCGATACTCCGCTTGATACGAGCGACGTCCTAGCCGACTGAAGAAGGCGAAGTGCAACATGCGAAAGGTGGTTCACACAACAAAGAAAGAGAACTTTGCGAGTTCTGCGCGCACACCCTCTGCAACTCGATAGCGCTCGTCTTAAAGGAGGAACACTATGTCTAACGTGCATGTTCAGTCCGGATCGAGCATGTCGCCCGTCGCATCTGCACTCTTGAGCCGGCTTGCGGAAAACTGGTGGCTGCTGTTGCTTCGAGGCGTAGCGGCCATCGCTTTTGGCGTGATCGCTTTCTTATGGCCGGGTATCACGCTGCTGTCGCTCACCTACCTCTTTGGCATCTATGCGCTTGCCGACGGCGTCTTCGGGCTGTGGGCGGCGATAGTCGGCCAAGGCGGCGATACCTCGTCGCGGTTGTGGCTCGCGCTCGGCGGCATCATCAGCATTCTTGCCGGCGCCGCAGCGTTCTTCTGGCCGGGTGTCACGGCACTCGTGCTGCTGATGTTCATCGCCAGTTGGGCAATCATCATTGGCCTGCTAGAGATCTATGGTGCATTCCAATTGCGCAAGGTCATCGAAAACGAGTGGTGGCTCGTCGTCAGCGGTCTGCTGTCGATTGCCTTCGGCGTCATCATGTTCGTGCACCCGGGTGCGGGAGCACTGGCAGTTGTGTGGATAATCGCCTGGTACGCGATCTTATTTGGTTGCTTGTTGGTCGGCCTGGCCTTCCGACTGAAGAAATACCAGCGGACCTGACAGATCTCCGCACTGACTGGTGATTGCTGCCGCCGCCTGGGTGGTCAACCAAGAATTCACCTGAGCGTAGCATGGCTGAGAAGTTCTGGGATCAATCGCCAAGCATTAGTGACGTAATCAAATTGGACGTCGGCATTACCTCTAAAGCGAATTTGCTCTACTTCCAGCTAGAAAGGCAGACTGGCGCAATCTTTGCCACGCCTCAACCAGGCAGTCCCGCCGCCAATGCTGGAATTGAAGCGTTTGATGTCGTTACGTTGGTCAACGGCTCGCCTCTAGAGCATGCGCGAGATTTCGCCCCCTGATTTCCGCGATCGCACCAGGTTCGTCCGTCTACCTCAACACGAACCGTAACGGTCAACTGATCATGGTCACAGTGACCGTCGGCTCGATCAAAGGCACCCCCAACTGCCGCCTCGATTGTACCAAGCACAACCATAAGAAACGCGGCACCACCAACTACCATTAAGATGGGCGAAAAAGGCAATGAGCGATGCGGTGCTTTCAACATCCGGGGCACAGCAAAGATCGTGAACAGTAGCGCATACAATGCGCTAACAATCCATGGCCACTAGCCAATAACGTGTAGTGCGAAACTTAATTCCCCACCCGTCACTTGTAATCCTTTGCGTCGTCGTTCCCACAGAACTCTACGGAGATAACAATGGCGTTCCTTTTCGTATTCTTCACTTTCGCTCTTAGCCTGTGCGTTGTCGGACTGGTCGTCATAGCGCTCGCCGCAATTCTTGGAAGAGTGCGCGATGACTGGAAATTGAAAAAACCCGAACGAGGACCGCGTCCGGGAGACTATTAACCACTGCCGCCCCCAATCCCTTCGGCTGGCGCAGGAAGCGGAGGGCGCGAGCAGTCGCGCTATAGCGCAGCATGGACCAAAGCGCCAAAAGTTCTAACTGCCCGACTTGCGGCAGTCGAATGATCCTAATTAGAGACGTGCCGAGAATAGGTGCGCTTCCTGCATTTCGCATCTACAAATGCCAAGAATGCGGAGTGCCGTTGACGGAAACTGTGGAAGCCAAAGAGCGGCGCTAATCCTTCCGCAAAAGCTCCGGCAGCTTGGCGATATTCGCCGCGATCCGGCGCGCCTCGTCGTGGGTCAGGCGCTTTCTCGATGTGATGGAAATTTAGGGGCAGTGTCGCCACAAAAAGAACCCCAAGCAGAGTACGCTACGCGCTTGGGGTTAGGGCTTCAGGTAAGCGGCACGCTGAGGGGCTGGAATTGCCGCCCGGCCTTAGCCTCATAGATCGTATCTAATAATGCGCCGCGCAGATTTCAATGCGGCGTTAGTGCTGGAGCAAATGCGGAAGCTTCGCCACGTTGGCCGCGATCCGCCGCACGCGCTGTCGGCTTTGATTTGGATCAACGGGCATCCGTTCAATTCATGCTCAACTTTTTTCCATGATCTCGTTCACGTACCGGTGTCCGAGGACGGGCCAAGAAGTTCACGGCCACGTTGCCGATGAGCTAATCGAGGGCGAGACGTATGAGCTTGTGACGTGCACCGCCTGTGGTGGCACTCATCTCATCAATCCCAAGACGGGCAGGCTTTTAGAGCAGGCTAAAAAGTAGGACTGCTTGGCGATATTCGCCGCGATCTCGCGCGCGTCCATCTGTTTTGCACAAGCCCACTTGTCCGAGTACGGCATGGAAGGCAGTATTGGATGATTCCGCTGACCGCTAGCACGGGGGTGCGATGTCAGTGGGGGGGGCGGCGCGACCTAACCGGGACGCGCCGTTTTCTTTGCAGGTTGCAACAACTCGGGCAGCTTGGCGATATTCGCCACAATGCGCCGCGCCTCATCTTTGCTGAGCAATTTCGCTGCTCGTCTCCCGGATCACGCACGGCGTCGATTGAAAAAGCGCACTCGCATGGCCATCATCGCGCATCCCCACGCTAGGACCCACGCCACAAGCGCGATGAGCAGACTCGAGGCGAAAAAAAAAGAACCACGCAGCGAAGGTACAGCAAAGAAACGTGAGTAGTTTCCAACCTGCACCGCCGGGCCCCGTGTTGGCTAGAGCGAGGGCCATCGGCGCAAGGAGGATGGCCAAGGACCCGAAAATAAGAAGACTATCGCTAAGCACTTGATCCATCTGCGAACCGCGTCCCTTCGCGCCTCATCGCGCGTACGTTAGCTTATTTCTGCTTCTTTTTTGGTGCGGGAACGGTCGGCGTCGGCCGAACGTTGGCCCAGGGGTCGTTGGCCTTTTGCTCGGGAATCTTGTTGGTCGCCGCTTTGTAATCGTTGTCGAGTTGCTTCTGGCGTTCTTGTTCCTCGGGTGTGAGTGGACGTTTCTTATCTCCCTGTAGAGACATACTTGGCATCGGCATCTGTGCGAAAACGCTTGTGGTAAGCAGGACCAGCGCCCCAGCGAGCGGTATAAGTCTGCTCCACCTGGATTTCGTCAGTCGTTTTCGCATTGCGCGTATCCTCCCTGCGGTGACGCGGCGGGTTTAGCGTAGCAAATCCGGAAGCTTTGCGATATTCGCTGCGATCCGCCGCGCCTCATCCTTGCTGAGCAACTTGGCTGCCGAGCGACGGCCTCATGGGGCAGGTCTCTGGCCCTGAGCAAAATCCAATCGTAACGGAACTCGCGGGCCCCTCCCAACATTTGCTCCCCGCAACCTCCAAAACCGCATCTGGCAGCTCGTCGCTGAACACTTCCTCGTCATGAAGCGCGGTATCTGACTCGCTCATTGTGTTTGATCCTTTCTCCGCCCCTCCGCCCAAAGAGCGATAGCAAAAACAGTCACACCAAGACCATTTTGTGTGTCTGCCATCGGTGGCGGCCCATGCCCAGGATGGAGCCCAGAGCTGCCGTCCGCGCATCGAAAGAGTTATCGACTTTATCGCGTGCTAGGCGCAGCCTGCGCGAGCAGCCACCACCAAGGGGGCCACCAATGAACGTCGACACGTTCATCGAGCGCCAAAACATCACGCACTACCTAGATTTGCTCAAATCAGAAAGCGATCCGGCTAAGCGAGAAACACTGCAAAAGCTCTTGGCTGAGGAAAAGGCCAAAGAGGCTGCCTCAACGCCGCTTCCCGCCGCTTTGGACTGCGCTTCCAGCGGAAGCTCGCCAGGAGATAGAGGCGTTTGATACTTCTGCGAGTTATCGGCGCTGGCGCGCATCGCGCGCTGCGTCACGCCTTCAGACCGAAAGGTTAAGGTCTGCTGAGAGTTATGTGCCTGCCGACGGCACTAGCGCTGCCCGCTTCATTCTTACGGGATTTCGGCTGTCCCGTGATTGGCAGCTCGGCATGACTAGAGTGACAAATAAAATCCCCCGTTGGCACAAAGCGGGGATGTCGCGCAGCAGAAGCCCTCTATGGGTCATTCCGCAGTAACTCGGGGCAGTTTCGCGACGTTCGCCGCGATCCGCCGCGCCTCATCGCGCGTGAGCAGCTTAGCCGCACGGTGCGACCGTTCGACAGTAAACAGATTGAGTTGGTCGCAACCTTCGCGCTCAACTGTCCACCTCCTACGCGCGCGGGAGATTGTCCAAAGGCGCTAACTTAAAGATTTCTGCCGACAGTGAGTGTGCCTGACTGTCCACCCCCTACGCGCGCGTAATGTTGTCAAAGGTGCCAAACTCGAAGATTTCTTTCGGACAGTGATGTGAGGTCCTTGCTGATAAAAGGGAGCGCGGTGTAGCCTGAAATTAGAAGGTCGATCAAAAAAACAAAATATCAAATCCTACCAGACGGAGGCTCTTCGTGGTCAAGTGCGCGCTGTGCGGCATGGATGCCGCCGAGGTCTGTCTGCCGGATACTGCCGAGTTTGAGAAGCTGGATTGTGCATCGCCGATCATCTGAGCGGCATCAACGGTGACGAGACCGGCGGCAAATCCGATAAGCCCGACAAGCCCAATCCCTGGCATCGGCCGTTCGACGCTGGCGGCCAGCAAATACGCGGCGATGAGCGACCACATCTGCACGGCCATGGTTGTGGGCCACCGTAGACTGCAACACTCAAGAACCGCGCCGATGTTGGCGCGGGGGAGAACGCATGGCCTACAACAAGTCCGCCGAAGAGGTGCGGCATTACTGCCGCAACCCGCGCTGCGGCTCTAAACTCCCAGCACCGGTCAGCAATTCGCGGGAGGCGTTCTGCACACGCGGCTGCTACAACAGCTTTTATCTGTCCCGCTGCTTAATCTGTGAAGGGCGTATCGAACAGCCGAAACGCGGAAAACGGCTGATTTGTAAGAAGGTCAAGTGCCGCAGTGCTTTGCGAAGTAATTCTTGCCTTGGCCGCTACCACACATCGTCCGCTGCAAAATTAATCTCAAAAGAGGCCGATTTTGTTGGCGTAAAAGAGCCACTCAAACCCGACCGAGCTTGCCGTATCGTGGCTGGCCCGGAATTGACCGCCTCGCAACTCCATTGCGCCGTCATCGGAGCCACGGAAGCAGTCGAGGCCATCAATCGCACCAATGCCCGGCACTGGCGCGAATACAATGCCGCGGCCGAAGCAAGCTGCTCGATCAAGCGCCCCGATCCGCCCGTCAATGTCGTTGGCGGCTACAAGTTTCCCGGCGCGCCGGTTATCGACCTTGCGCCGATCACCCGATCATCGCCTCCGCCGGCCAACGATACTGCGGTCCACGACAACTCCTTGGACATCCCGGAATTTTTACGGCGCAGGTCCCTTATGCAGGAGGCCGCATGAGCGATGTGACTTTGGAGCGCTTGGAGAAGGCGATCACGATGACCGCCTATGTCATGAGGCGTCACAAGCTGCCGCAACTCTTGCCGACATTGAAGCGCCTCCAAGCGGCGCGCGACGATCTGCTCGTGAACGGCGATCCGCTGGAGTATGCCAAGCGAAGTCCTTGAGCGCGGCACCATTGAGGTACGGGTCACTCAACGTCGCTTGGCTGCCTGATTGCAAAACCGATCCCAATCGGCCATCAGCTTGTGGCGCTTCTTAAGAAGATCACCGCGCCGGTAGGCTGCTTCGACCTTGTTGTCGATACGGTGCGCAATCGCCATTTCCAGCAGTTCGTTTGGATAGTCACCCGTCTCCGCTGCCCAATCCCTAAACGTCGAACGGAAGCCGTGCGTCACGACTTGCTCGCGCATCCCCATGCGTTCGAGCGTTTTAAGCATCGCCATGTTAGACAGCGGCGCGTCTTTCTTCCCGCCGGGAAAAATGTAGGTGCTGTCGATTGGCATTGATTTGATGATGGCGACTGCCGAGTTCGATAGCGGGACCTTGTGTTGCTTTCGTGCCTTCATGCGTTCGGACGGCACCGTCCACATTCGAGCCTCGAAATCTATCTCGGATGGCTTGGCTCCCAAGACCTCGGACGTTCGAGCTGCGGTCAAGATCGTGAATTCGAGCGCACGCGCCGCCGTTCCCAGTGTCTCGCGCAGTTTCCTCATGAAGCCCGGAATCTCGGCGTAAGGCAGCGCTGCATGATGCTTGACTGGCGCGACCTTAGCCTTGGCGGGAAGCAGCTTATCGAGATGCCCTTTCCATCGAGCCGGGTTTTCACCATCGCGATAGCCATGCGCCTTCGCCCAATCGAGAACAGCCTCGATGCGGCCACGCACGCGCGACGCCGTTTCCGTCTTGGCGTACCAGATTGGCTCCAAGACTTTCATGATCAGCTCGGTGCCATCACCATTAGCGCCGATCTTCTTAACCGGCACGCTGCCGATCACCGGATAGGCGTATGTCGCCAGCGTCGCCTGCCATTGCGCCGCGTGCTTCGGATTGGACCATCCCGGTCGATGCGCTTCGATGTATCGCTCGGCGCATTGTCCGAAGGTCATGTCCGGCTTCGGCGCAGCATCATAGACGGCGAGAACGGACGCGCGATCCTCAACGCGGCTGCCGCTCAGCTTCTCAATCCTATCGAGCAGCTCGGCGATTGTTCGCTTGGTGGGGTCATCAATCGGCAATGACAGCCGCATTTTCTTGGCAGCGTTTAACGCTGTCTCATAGTCGCGCACGGCTTGCGCTGAATCGCTTTCGACCAGATCGCGCCAATATCGTTCCAGCGCACTGTTCAGGTCGTTTGCGACTTGCCGAGCGCGTATTGCTTTCGGATCGTCAGCAACTCGGACCTTCGTGCTTTGCTGCACGATCCCGCGCCGATCAAGTTCGGCATATTCTTTCGGAACGCGGCGAACGAAACGCCAGAAACCGCTACGTCGGACCAGATAGTCAGGCATGGTTTTGCGGAAAAATGTTATCCGGCTTATTGTACGATTTCTTGTACAGTATAGCGCGCAAAAGTCCAGCGAAATCGGCGATAATATTGATTTAGCGCAATGATTTTGTTGTACGGTGGCGGAGAGGGTG
>CAWFJS010000016.1:0-302023 GCA_963816295.1 uncultured Alphaproteobacteria bacterium
GGAAACCAGCTTACATCGGGTTACTTTGTTTCGTCGTCCGCGCACGTAAATGCAATGACGCAATCGGGAGAGGGCAAGCGATGAGATCGGCGAGCAGATTTGCGATTGTCGCAGCTAGCCTGGCGACGGGCCTAATGGTTGGCACGCCTGCGGGTCATGCGTCTGGCGACGCGCCTTAGTGTGCGGTCATAAATCTTGGCATGGGTGACGTCTATTGGGACTGCCGCTATCGGACCGTCGAGGAATGCGTGCCAAATGTGATCGCCGGCAACCGCGGCTTTTGCAATCTGAACCCGTGGGGACCGGGTCCTGGGCCAGGTGCGGGGGCCGCAGTATCGCTGAAGCGGCATCCTAAGCATCACGTCCGGCGCGACTGAGAAAGCGCGGCTTGCATTTAAAGCTTTCTCGAACACGCTCGAATGTTATTTTGTCCAGATGTCGAAAACCGAAGCCCGACCCGTCAAAGCCTACAAAGACATATTGCCGCAAGAGATTCCGGACGATCGCGCTTACGCCGAGATCTTCGACAAAATCGCACCTTTTACGATGACCGCTCGCGACGGTCTCGAGACGACCTACGCCTTGTTTCAAGCCGTCAAATACATCTGCCAAAACGACATTCGAGGCGACATCGTGGAATGCGGGGTTTGGCGCGGCGGCTCGATGATGCTGGTCGCATACGCGCTCGGTCATTTCGGCGATACGAGCCGCGATCTCTACCTCTATGACACGTTTGCGGGGATGACCGAACCAAGCGAAATCGACATTGATTTCGACAACATCGCGTACCGGCAACGCTGGGATGAGATCACTAAGCAAGGCGGGATGTTAGGCTTTGGCGACACCGTCGATGGCGTGAAGGCCAATCTGCTGCGGACCGGCTACCCCGAACGGCGAATGCACTTCATTGTCGGAGACGTGCTGGAAAGCATACCGGCGACACTGCCGGCCCGTATTTCACTACTCCGGTTGGATACCGACTGGTACAAATCGACTCTGCATGAGCTGGAGCATCTTTACGAGCTGCTGGTCCCGCACGGAGTCCTGATCATAGATGACTACGGCTGGTGCCGTGGTTCACGCAAAGCAGCCGATGAGTTCTTTGCACGGCAGCCGTTTAAGCCGATGATGCATCGTGTCGATCAAGGCCCGCGCCTCGTTATCAAACCATACATTCCAAGAGCGTCGGAAAAGCGCCCAGCGGAAGTAACGGCATCGCGAGACAGGCAGCTTCTGCGTCAGCAGGATCGCGCATGGCGAAGCCGGAACCGAGGCTGAATTCGGCAGCGCGATTGATTGCAAACAGCGCCCGGTAAGGCACGCGATGAGATCGCCGAAATCCTGAGCGGCTTCGGCCGCGAGAGTATCGGTTTGGAAATACGGCGAGCGAAACGTCGAGATCTTTCGAGCAAGAAAACTTTGGGCAATCTGGCCGCGCGTTTTTCTCAATATTGGAAGCGCGGCTTGATTGGCGCCGAGAATTGGAGCACAGAGAAGTCAGAAATTTGGCCGTAATTTACATTGCGGCGGGACGGTGTTGCCACTTACGGGAAATGAGCTATGGACCAGGCCAATGGAATGACGCTGAAGTTTCGCTGCCTGCCTGCGCTCGAAAACATTGCACCGCGACCATTCCCCGCCGTGCTCGGCCTGCCGGACTGGCTCAAGGCCATGTCGCATACGGTCTTCAACCCGAGCCTAGGAATGGAGACGCAGACCGTCAAGAAATGTCCGAGCTTTATCGACGCCATGACGTTCGGATTTCTGATCCCGTTGGCGGCCGATCTCGAAGTCCACGATGGGGAGTTTAGCTGGAACTCCGAACTCCGCGAGGGATTTGCCGGCGGGTTTTCGCACTCGCCGATTGATTTTCACGATCCCAGCCAGGTTGCCGGAACGCCGTTTTTCGACGAGGACCGCTTCATCATTAAGTTCAACTGTTTCTGGACCATCGAGGCTCCGCCCGGCTATTCGCTGCTGTTCACTCACCCGATTAATCGCCCCGACCTGCCGTTCACGACGGTCACCGGCCTCATCAATTCCGATACGTTCCATGACCTGCCGCTCAGTCTCGCCGCGCGCTGGCACAATGCGAATTTCAACGGCGTGCTGCCGAAGGGCACGCCCGTGGCGCAGTGTCTGCCGATAAAGCGCGAGGGCTGGGCGGGCGATTTCGCGGCAATGTCCGCAGAGGACACGACCCGTCTGCTTGACATGAAAAAGGCGCTGTTACGCGAGACTGGCATTTATCGTCGGCAATTCCGCGCGCCGAAGCGCTAGCTTTTCGTCCCGCGCAAAAAACGCGCGGCGGCACTCGGCTTCAGCCAAAACCGGGAGCGGCCCGAGTTCACCAGCGCGGCCAGCGCGGAGCCATAGCGTTTCGAATGCCCGCGCGCCACTTTGCGGAAACAATCGTAGCCAGCATCGCGCTGCCCGAGTTCCATAAGGCAATTGCCGAGACCGAGCAAAGTGCCCACGTCGTCTGGATTGCGCATCAGGCAGCCCCGAAAGAGATCGGTCGCGGCCTGATATTCGCACAGCCGCCAATGCGCCACCGCCAGACCGTACATTGCGTCTAATGAGTTGGGAGAAATGTTGAGCGCTCGCGCAAAGGAGACTTTGGCGCTCTGGAAATTTCTGCATGCCAGGAAAACATTGCCAAGAAGGATCGACAATTCCGGCATCATCGGGAGGAGTTCGTGCGCTTGGGAGAGCACCTCGATTGCTTCGTTGTAGCGCTCCATGGAAAACAGCAGATAGCCAAACTCATGGAATGCCGCGCCAAAAGCCGGCCGCCGCTTCGTCGCACGCTTGAGGCGCGAAAGTGCGTCTTCGTTCCTGCCGATCCGTCGGAGCGCAATGGCAAAGAGCGTGTCGGTCTCGGGATCGCGCAATGTGCGCGCAGCGTCCTGCAATGGCGCTATAGCGTCTGCGGCCCGGTCCTGCATCAGCAAGGCGCAACCGAGAATGTGAAGGGCCTGCGCGCGCCGCGGATCGCTTTTCAAAATCCGTTCGGCAATCCGCTGCGCTTCTTGCGGACGATTAGAGTGCAAAGCAAACTTCGCCTGCCGCAATAGGTCGTGCGGGTCCGCATTGTTGCCATCCAGCATTGGATGCGAGAATCCGGCCCCCATTGCCGCTCCAAAATTCGCCTTGGTTGCGCGCCCCGGATTACCAACTGCCGGGTCGGCGGCCAAGGGGGAAGCTTGTCATGGACCGATACTCGCGCTGGTCGGCTTTTTCGGCAACTCCATGCAGCACTTTCTGGTACATACCCTGCTTTAGCCGCTTTTAAACCCCGACAAATACGTGTTTGCCGCACGGAGAGGTGGCCGGGTGGCTGAAGGCGGCAGTTTGCTAAGACGCACATACGGAATTCCACGCTATTTCAAGTTACCCCGATTTTAAAGGGTTTCCGGCCCATGACCCCTAAGACGCCAGTGCTCCCTGTGCTCCTTTTTGTGCCACCTCGACCCTCTAAGTCTTGTCCCCGGCAATGCCTTGAACGTCGCCACCGCCGCCGCCGGCTTGAGACCCTTCACGATCAATTCCTCGTCGGCCGTCAGGAAGGCCAGATACGTCTCGGTCACCTTGATCGAGGAATGCCCGAGCCCTATGCGCGCAAGCCGCTTTGTCCTGGCACGGCGAGGCGAGGACTATACGAATTTCGCCGGCGAACTCTCGAACATCGTGAGCGGGACGTCGGAATGGGCCGAAGCGAACGGCGTCGGTTTCCGCCCGTTCCACCTCCACGATTTGCGCCACCTGTATGCAGTGCGATGGCTCAAGGATGGCCGCTCGATCTATGACCTGCAAAAGCGTCGCCGAACGGGTCTAGATCGATTACGCGGGTCTTTAGGAACGCTGTCGCGTCCTTTGCCGATCAGGGTCATTTGGTGGCGATCATGGCCGACCTGATCGCGGGTCGCGGCCAAAAGCTCCTGCTCGCCCGGGCCGGTCGCGACCGCGATGCGCATCATTTCGGCGATCATGCGGGGGCAGCGGGCGACCACAAGCTCGACGTGCTCGCGAGCCGGCAGGACAATCGGGTAATGAGTTTTGAGAGCTCGATCGTTTGCCTAGAACGCGCTCCGTGCCAGTAATTGCCGTTCCGTTCACCCTCGGGTGCGCCACCCGGAGGCGCGCGGGGCTTTTTCTTATTCGCGTTTGCCCCGATTTCGACGGCGAGGGTATTTCACCAGTCGCTTGCTTGCCTCGCGCCTTTGTCGCATTGTCGCATTGTCGCATTGTCGCATTCTCGAGAGGTGACGCATTTCACAATCTCGTCCATTCGCTGCACTCTTCGATGACCTGTTGCGACTACGCGAACTGATACGCGTCGATCCAAACAATGGAGCGGTCCAGTTTGCAGGGTTCTGTGCTTCAAACCTTATGCGGTCGCAGGCTCGGTTATTCCAAGACTTACTTGTCGTTTTCTTGCTACAGGGCAAGCGGCAAGGCTTCTTTGTGGAGATTGGCGCTGCGGACGGTGTTACTCTAAGCAATACCCTTATTTTAGAGCGCGATTTTCAATGGACTGGTATTCTCTCAGAACCGGCCTGCGGCTGGCATGCAGCATTAAAAGCCAATCGTAAAGCCTCAATCGATTTTCGCTTTGTGTGGGCGAAAAGTGGCGAGCGGCTCGAATTCAAGGAAACCGAGCCACGAGAGGTCTCGACATTGAGCAGCTTAACTAATCGAGACTTCAATCAGTCGCAGCGAGCGATGGGCACGACCTATCTGGTAGATACGATCTCGCTTAACGAGCTACTAAGCGAACACAATAGTCCGAGAGAGATCGATTATCTTTCCATAGACACCGAAGGGACAGAATTTGCGATTTTGCAAGCCTTTGAATTGTCACGGCACGACATCAAAGTGATCACCATTGAGCACAACTACGTTGAACCTGATCGCGAACAGATAAAGCAGCTGCTGACAGCGAACAAATTTGTTCGCATTTTTGAATCACTTTCAAAATTCGATGACTGGTATGTCCAAAAATCGCTCATTGGCCTTTAACGCCGAGGCCAGGCAGTGGTTAAGGCTTGTCGCGCGCTTTTCCCTTCACTGTGGCATCGGCAATGGGAAAGGATCAAGTAATTCACTCCCACGTTTGGGTCACGAACTGAAGTGATCCTAAGTTAGGCGACGAGATTGGCGAACATGCAGATGGCTCCCCCAATATGAAACTATATGTCACGTTTACCTCACCGTACGCGCGTCTAGCGCGCATCCTGGTGATTGAAAAGTCGCTCGAGGATCGAATCGCGGCGAAGACGCGTATTGCGGACAGCCCTTACTATCGATCAACCCATCTGGGCGCGTACCGTACCTCATCGATGATTCAGGCGTCGGCATGGAGGACAGCCAACTGATCTGCGCCTACCTTGATAGCCTGGATGGTAAGCCTCGTTTTCACGACTCCGCCCGGCAAATGGATTGGGCTTACCAGCGGCTTGAGTTCGCGGCGCGCAATATGTGCGAAGGCATCTGTGTATGGATACGTGAGATGGCTCGACCCGCGGGCGAGCGTCCACCGACTGTTTTGGGGCACATGACCTTACGCGCGCGCAGCGTATGGCCGACGTGTTTGAAGATCGCGTAGCCGATCCGTTGATGCAGGGTGCACCGATCAGCGCGCAGGCGAGCTCATTAAAGAGACAGGCCTCCATCGTCACCAGTGTTCGCATGCGCCGGGAAGACCGACCTTCCATCTCATCTCAGTCAGTGCTCGGTCATAGGCAGCGCACGCGTTGTCGTACTGCTTGAGCCCAGTATAGACGTTACCACGACCAAGCCACGCTGCAGCCAAATCAGGCTCCCAGCTCAGTGCTCGGTCATAGGCAGCGCACGCGCTGTCGTACTGCTTGAGCTCAGTATAGACGTTACCACGACCAAGCCACGCTGCAGCCAAATCAGGCTCCCAGCTCAGTGCTCGGTCATAGGCAGCGCACGCGTTGTCGTACTGCTTGAGCTCAGTATAGACGTTACCACGACCAAGCCACGCTTCAGCCAAATCAGGCTCCAAGCTCAGTGCTCGGTCATAGGCAGCGAACGCGTTGTCGTACTGCTTGAGCTCAGTATAGACGTTACCACGACCAAGCCACGCTGCAGCCAAATCGGCTTCCACGTTGAGCGCTTTGTCAAAAGCGCTGAGGGCCTCATGAAAGAGATTACGCTTGCGTAGAATGTTACCGAGACCACTCCATGCGCGAGCTAATCTAGGATTTAATTCAAGAGCTTTTTCAAATGAAGATTTGGCTTCCTCGTGCCGCTCTAGTATCCCGAATAAATTTCCAACGTTGAGATGGGCGTCTGCAAATTTTGGATTTAGCGTAACAGCTTTTTGAAAAGCAGATCAAGGAACTGCTGAAGATCATTGCGAGTGAACAGGATGTGCGCTTGCCGGTCGATGCTCACACGAGCCTCGTCGTGTTGGCGGCGGAGCTTCAAGCGATGCAGATGATGATCGGGTCGATTGAGAAACGGATCATGGCGCAGCATCGTTCGAGCAAGGCGAGCCAGCGGCTGGAGAGCGTCCCTGGTATCGGCATTGTGGGCGCGACCGCTATCGCCGCCACGGTCACGGATCCGAAGGTTTTTCAATCGGGTCGTGACTTCGCGGCCTGGATTGGAATCGTGCCGCGAGAAGACTCGACTGGCGGCAAGCAGAAGCTTGGGCCGATCTCGAAACGAGGGGATCGCTATTTGCGACGCATTCTGGTGGTCGGAGCCCATGCGGTATTGAAACAGGCGCGCCGGCAGCCGGAGAAGTATCCGTGGCTCACACAGCTTCTCGCCCGCAAACCATTCAAGGTGGTGGCGGTGGCACTTGCCAACAAGATGGCGCGCATCGCCTGGGCGCTGCTGGCCAAGGGCGGCACCTATCGGGCGCCTGCGTTTACGGCAGCGACGTAAGGAGTTCCGGCGGCGATGGAAGGATGAGATTGCGTCTGCGCGTACACGGAACTGCAGGGGTGATGACGACATTGATGCGAAACGGTTGAGACCGTCGATTGGGAAAACCCGTGATGGGTCACGCGACACTTGAGCCCGTGCTTTTGTTTGGGACCCGATCAGCGGATCACATCAGGGCCAGCAGCCACAGCGGCTGCATCGCAATGGAGGTCACTCCTCCAGTAACCGTCCGGTGAATGCCGCGGCTCGCTAGGCGGTGCGGCGGCGTTGGGTGGCAGGTTTGCGCGACCAGCGTTTGGCGAGTGCGGCGACTTCTTCGGTGAGCCAATCTGCTTCGACGGCGTCGGGATTGAATGCGTCTCCGATCCACTCGCCGAGTTCGTCGTGGCGTTCGTGTTTGGGATCGGCGATCGCTTCGAGCAGCTCGGTGTAGCCCCAGGGGCCGCCGCAGTCTTCGGGAGGGCAGCGTCCGCTGGCCTCGATCAGGCGGGGGGGTAGAGTACGCCGAACTCGGGATCGGTGAGCCGCTCGATCTTGATCGTGTGTTCCCAGCCGTCGCCGAAGTCGTAGAGATATCTCAGCGTCTTGGTGCCCACGTCTTCGAGTACGTCGCCAAGGCATGCCTTGCGCGCGTCGAGGAAGTCGTTACCCCAATCGGCGTCGGGATAGGGCGTGCTCCATCGGACATCGCGTGCGCGTATCTCGTAGAGATGGCTGTTGGTCCAGCCGATCGCCGCCTGCAGTGTCAGATGCAGACGATCGAGCCGAATATCGAACGGCACCTCAACGCGGCGCAGAACCGTGGGTTTGACGTGATCGAGCGTGACCTTGAGGCGAGCGATGGTATCGACGGTCATGCCGCCAGTTTACGCCGCTCCATCTCGACCGCCCAGTTCCACGGCAGAAGCTCGTCGAGCCTGTGGATTGCGTGATCGTTGATACGGGCGAGCACGTCGGCGAGCCAGGCTTGCGGATCAATACCGTTCATTCGTGCCGTCTGGATCAACGTGTACATCACGGCGGCGCGCTCGCCGCCGCGGTCGGAGCCGGCGAACAGCCATGACTTGCGACCGAGGGCAATGCCGCGCAGTTCGCGCTCAGCGGCGTTGTTGGTGAGGCAGATGCGGCCGTCGGCGAGGAATCGCGTGAACGCCTTCCAGCGCTTGAGTATGTAATCCATGGCCTTGGCGACTTCGGAGTGGCGGGAGAGTTTTATGCGTTCGGCTCGCATCCACGCTTTTAATTCGGCCACCAAAGGCGCAACGCGGCTCTGCCGAGCGGCAAGGCGTTCGACGGCGGACAGCCCGCTGATCTCGCGCTCGACATCGAAGACCGGATCGATTCGCTTTACCGCTTCGAGCGCTAGCGGCGAGAGCACGGGCAGCTTGCCGCGCGCCTTGGCGGTGATATCGGCGAGCACGAAGAACTTGCGCCGGCTGTGCGCCCAGCAGGCGGCTTCGGTGATGGGCCCCGGTTTGCGGCCGGCCTCGTAGAGCCGCTGGAAGCCGGCATAGGCATCGGCCTGCAGGATTCCCGCGTAGCCGGCGAGATGGCGCTCGGGATGCTCACCGCCACGATCACGTGAATAGAAGAACACGGCCGCCGGCGGATCATGGCCCCCGAAGGGACGATCGTCGCGGACGTAGGTCCACAATCGGCCCTTGCGCGTCTGATGCTTGGCCAGCACCGGCACGGGAGTATCGTCGCCGTGCACGCGACTGCCGGCAAAAACGTGGGCGCAGATGAAATCGTAGATCGGATGCAGGATGGCAGCGCAGCCGCCGACCTGATCGGCCAGCGTCGAAACGCTCAGATCGATGCCTTCGCGGGCATAGCGCTCGGACTGGCGATTGAGCGGCTGATGTTGCGCGTACTTCTCGAACAGAACCATGGCGAGCAGGCTCGGCCCGGCAAAGCCGCGCGGCAGCACATGGAACGGCGCGGGCGCCTGCGAGATCTTCTCACACGCCCGGCAGGTGAACTTCTCGCGCACGTATTGCACGACCTTCCATTGCCGCGGCACCACCTCCAGCGTCTCGGTGACGTCCTCACCGAGCTTGGCAAGTCTGGTCGAGCCGCAGCAGGCGCAGGTCGTCGGGCCCGGCACGATGACCCGCTCGCGCGGCAGATGCGCTGGGAATGGCTTGCGCGCGGGCCGCTTACGGGTGAACGCACGAACCGGCGTCATCTCTGCGACCGCCGCCGCCTTCTCGCTGGCCAGTTCATCCTCGCTGGCCGCAGCCTCGAGCTCTTCGAGCTCAAGCTCCATCTGGTCGAGCAGCCGCGCCCTGCGCTCGCTGCGCGGTCCAAAAAGCTCACGCCGCATCTTCTCGATCGTGAGCCGCAGGTGCGCGATCAAAGCCTCCGCGCTCGACGCCTCCGCATGCGCCTGCGCAAGCTCGGCATCGCGGGCGCGAACCAAGCGCTTCAATGCCTCAACATCATCAGGAAGAGAATCACCAGCACCCATCGCTAAAGAAGGAATCACAAGATGCTGCTCTTGTGAATCGCGCGCGCTTCAACCCGCAGCCTGTGGCCGCCACGTGTGCTGCGGCAGGCGCCAATCGATCCCTTCCAGCAAATATCCCAGTTGCGCTGGCGTGATCGTCACCGTGCCATCCGTGCCATCGCGCGCAACCGTCGATGGCCAGATGAAACGGCCCCGTTCCAGCCGCTTCGCAAACAGGCACATGCCCTGGCCGTCGTGCCACAGCACCTTGATCAGGCTGCCGCGCCGGCCGCGGAACACGAACAGATGTCCATTGTGCGGATTGCGCCTGAGCATCTCCTGCACCAGCAGCGCCAGGCCATCAAAACCCTTGCGCATGTCGGTGTGGCCCGTCGCCAGCCACACCTGAACTCCGGTCGGCACTGGAATCATCGCCGTCGTGCCCGCAGCCCCAACGCCACAACTACGGCCGATAGCGTTGCCGGATCGACCGTCCCGCTGATCCGCATTCGGGGTCCACCCGCAAACTCGATCTCGATCATTCCCGGCGGCGTCGGCGTGGATGCTGCTACGGGCCCTCCGGTTGCCAGCGTGACCGCAGCAAATGCCGGGACGTCATCTCGCCGCTGGCACAACTGTCGTCGCCAGCCGAACAGTTGGCTCGGATGAATCCCGGCATCGCGGGCAATCTCCGATGCCACCGCGCCAGGCTCCAGTGACGCGGCCACAAGCCGCTCCTTCTCCGCCACCGTCCAGCGACGCCGCCGCTGAACAGAGGTGATGACCTCGACCTGGGAACTCGTCATGTGAGTATTCCTATGAATACTCACATGACTCACATCACAGACCGGGCCGCAAGGCGGTCCTCACCGGAGGAGTACCTCCTCCATTCGAAAACAGGCCGGATACATGGCTGCACCCGAACGCTTCGCAAAACGTCAGATTCCTCTCGCACCGCGGGAGCGGCTAACGATTGCTGCCGTGCAAACTGACCCTTAACCCCATTCCACCGGCCGCAAATCCCTGTTGTAATCACGCCATTGGAAGCCGGCGGGCACGTAGTTCGGAGCCTTGGGGCAGGGCGTGATAGAGGAATTGGCAAACAGGCCAAAGAGCGCCGCCGCAAGGCGGCAGCGGCCAAGCGCCCAAGCAGAGCAGCGCTACATTGAGACTAATGCGGCGGTGATGAGTAGGGCAGTAGCCAGTAACTGCATGATTCCGCAATGATTGATCGTGCTACACTTTTCAACGAAGGGATTTCAGCGCTAAACAGTCGCGACATACAGAAAGCGGAAGATTGTTTTAGGCGCATCCTTCAATCAGATCAAACCGATGTCCCGGCGCTAAACCTCCTAACTGTTATCTTGATGAGCGTTGGACGCTTTCAGGAAGCTAAGTTTGTCATCGAACAAGCCGTCGCGTTAAATCAAGACTTTGACGTTTCTTTTTATAACTATGGCTTGATTGCTAAGCATCTTAACGAGCCGCAATTAGCCTACAAGCAATTCACGAAAGCATTAAGTCTCAATCCAGATGTTGCTGAGACGTGGAACAATCGGGGTACAGTGCTAAATGATTTAAAGAGGTACGATGAGGCGATTTCTGACTTCGATCAAGCTGCGAAGCTAAGTAGTGATTACGCAGGCGTGTACGCAAATAAAGGTAAATCTCTACATTTACTAACGCGCTACGACGAAGCGTTTGCTGCCTATGACAAGGCACTGTCGATCAAGCCTGGTTTAGCGGAAGCGTGGCTTGGTCGTGGCAATGTTTTCACTGATCTCAAGCGCTGTGATGAAGCGTTTGCTGCCTATGATAAGGCACTGTCGATCAAGCCTAGTTTAGCGGAAGCGTGGCTTGGTCGTGGCAAAGTTTTCACTGATCTCAAGCGCTATGATGAAGCCTTTGCTGCCTATGACAAAGCGCTGTCGATCAAGCCTGATTTGGAAGGTGCTTGGCTTGGTCGTGGCAATGTTTTCTGGAGTCTCAAGCGCTACGACGAAGCGTTTGCTGCCTATGATAAGGCACTGTCGATCAAGCCTAGTTTAGCGGAAGCGTGGCTTGGTCGTGGCAATGTTTTCACTGATCTCAAGCACCATGATGAAGCCTTTGCTGCTTACAACAAAGCGCTGTCGATCAAGCCTGATTTGGAAGGCGCTTGGCTTGGTCGTGGCAATGTTCTCTGGAGTCTCAAGCGCCATGATGAAGCCTTTGCTGCCTATGATAAGGCACTGTCGATCAAGCCCGATTTAGAAGGCGCTTGGCTTGGTCGCGGCAATGTTTTCACTGATCTCAAGCGCTATGATGAAGCCTTTGCTGCCTATGACAAAGCGCTGTCGATCAAGCCTGATTTAGAAGGCGTTGAGGGCCAACGTCTTCATGCGAAAATGTCTTTGTGCAATTGGGAAAACCTAGACACAGAAATCGAGAAACTAATTGCTTCTGTAAGAGCGGGGAAAGCTAATAGCCCTCCTTTCGTGTTTCTTTCATTTATTGATTTACCGGACGAGCATCTCCGCTGTGCTCAAGCATGGGTAGTCGCCAAACACCCTCAAGCGTCAGAATCAACCTGGCTGGGATCAATCTATGCGCACGACAAAATCCGCATCGGTTATGTGTCTGCCGATTTTCGTAAGCATGCGATAGCGTATCTTACGGCAGAGCTGTTTGAGTGCCATAATAGAATGAAGTTTACGACTACCGCCTTCTCACTCGGCTTAGATGACAAGTCTGGCATGCGGCAACGCTTAGTTAATTCATTCGACACTTTCGTCGACTGTCGAAACTTGTCGGATGCTGACGTCGCACGAACAATTGCTAACGCTGAAATCGATATTCTTGTCGATTTGAATGGCTTCACGCAGGATGCAAGGACAAGCATTTTTTCATATCGCCCTGCTCCAATACAGGTCAACTATCTTGGTTATCCCGGAACAATGGGGGCGCCATATATTGATTACATAATTGGCGATAAGTCGCTTTTCACACTTGCCGACGCAACTGCTTATTCTGAAAAGTTAGTTCAGCTCCCTCATAGTTATCAGCCAAATGATAGAAAGCGGCATATTTCTGATAAAAACTTCAAACGAGAAGAATGTGGTCTGCCTAAAGATAGGTTTGTCTTTTGTTGCTTTAACCTCAATCACAAGATAGTGCCTTCTGTATTTGATAGTTGGATGCGTATCTTAAAACACGTAGATGGAAGCGTGCTCTGGCTTCTTTCGAAAAATCAAACAGCAATAGACAATCTAAGGAAAGAAACTACAAGCAGGGGCATTGATTCCGCTCGTCTCGTGTTTGCCAACGGAATAGAGCTACCTGAGCATTTAGCTCGCCATCGTCTTGCTGACCTGTTCTTAGATACGCTTCCTTACAACGCTCATACCACAGCAAGCGACGCATTATGGGCAGGTCTACCAGTCTTGACGCAGATCGGAAACGCGTTCGCAGGGCGTGTCGCGGCCGGCCTGCTCAATGCTATCGACCTGCCTGAACTGATCACTCATTCGCGTGAAGAGTTTGAAGCACTTGCGATTGAGCTGGCGCTGAATGGTGAAAAACTGAAAGCAATTAAAGAAAAACTTTCTAGAAATCGCCTGACAACACCGCTGTTTGATACGCCGCTGTATACCATGCACTTAGAAGCGGCTTACGAAGCAATGTACCAGCGCCATAAAACAGGATTGCCACCAGATCATATCCGGATCAACTCTTGAATTTTAGTCAAAAGGGCTCGGGGCTCCCCTAGCTAGTATCTGAGCGCTATGATGGCATCGGGCTTCTCGATGCTCAACCACATTGAGGAGTGCTGCAAGGCCGCCGACGCGATCGCCGCACCCCCGCGCCTACCAATCGACGATTAAGGGGCGTCCGGACGCAGAAAAAAAGAGCTCTGATCCGTGGGCCGATGTCCGGCCAGAAGCAATAATGGCTAACCCCGCCCGCCGCTTCCCGCCATCCCGACCAACGGGCATTTGTGTGATATGAAGCGGTCGTTGCTTCTCGATCACCTCGCTCAAGTCGAGCGCCAGGAGCATGCCCGCGGCGATGGCGCTCGCAGCGGCGGTGACGAATGTCGTCGTGAATACCGAGCGCGAGCGGCTTGCGGCGGCGCTCATAGAGCACGAGTATTCCAGCCAGAGCTCGCACAGTGCGCCGATGATCGCCCAGCAGCGCGCGCCCTGTTCGTGTGGCGGCGCCGCGCGCTCATGGCGACACCATGTCAGCGTGAACGAAAACGGAAACCGGCCGACAGGGCAGGAAGCCTGCTGTGCCACTTTTTGTGCCACCCCACCCCTGCTTTAGCGCTTTAGCCGCGCTTTCTGCGTTAGTGTGGTGTGCGCCTTGACGCTAGAAAGCCCGATAAATAGGTGTTTCCCGCGACCGGAGAGGTGGCCGAGTGGCTGAAGGCGGCGGTTTGCTAAACCGTTATACGGTCTAAAGCCGTATCGAGGGTTCGAATCCCCTCCCTCTCCGCCACCGGGTGCGATATTTCAATAACTTACGCGGGAAACGCCAAGCGCCCCCACATCCTATCCATGTCGGGATTGCCCAGAAATGGACGTAGGCGCGTTTTGATGGCCGTCCGGTGTCCGACAGCGCCCGACACGGAAAATGCGCAGGCGAGGCCCGCAGGCGGCAAAGCGGGGCGCATGCTTCGCCTCTTCCTGTTCTCTCAATATGACGACATGGTTGAGCAGCTATTCGCCGATGTCAGCGCCGCACTCGGCCCGGCACGCACATGACCGAGCCCAGCCCTTCCCGCCGCCTTGGACTGTCGAGGAAGTGGATGCCTGCTTCATCGAAGCTCTACGCACGCCATGCACGATGGCGGTTGACATCCATCGCACCGGCAAGACCATAGCGCTGTCCGAAATAGAAGAAGCCCCGGAGCCTTCTGGGATTCCGGGGCTTCGCTGTATTCCTCGATCGCGCGAAGGAGGAACGCCAGCACGCCTAGCCTATTTCGGTGAAGGACTCGGTCAAGTCGTTGATCGCGCGCGACAGTATTTTTGCGGCGGCTGTGGTAGAAATGTCACCTTGCTCACAACTGGGTTGTGGCTGTTCGTGCATCAAGTAGCGGCAATGACGGCACGCCGCTTCCCGCCGCCTTGGTCCGTCGAGAGGTGGGAAGAGCCTAGTGGCTCGATAGCCGAGGGTCCGCCTGCTACATGTAAAGGCCCCGGCGCGCCCACGGCGCTAGGCACGAGTGGAGATGACCGTGGCTGACAATCCCCCGAGAGAAATCCAGACCCTTATCGATAATCACATCAACGGTTTCAACACCCAGAATGTCGGGCTTTTCCTCGGCGTTTTTGGGGACACCGCCATCATCATTGATGGCATCGCACCTTATCGCTGGTTGAACCCGAATGCTCCGGCCAATTGGCTTGCTGACGTAGAAAAGTGGCGTGAGGACCTTGGGGTCTCGTATGAGCACCTGTCATACGAGATGGGGTTCTGGAATGTGGAGGGCTCCAATGCTTACGCCGTCATAGCTGGGACACTCACGGTAACCATTAAGGACCAAACCGTCACTCGGACCGGCACCCTCGCATATACGTTTTCAAAGCACGGCGAGGAGTGGAAGATCGACGCACAAGCGTGGGGGCGCACGTCGTAAAGCGCGCAAGCCCGATGCCTAGAGGACCGCGCGCGCTCGTCATCGCGGCGCTATGAGCCGGGACGATGCTCGGCACCCCAAGCTGCTCAGCAAAGACGAAGCGCGGCGGATCGCGGTGAACATCGCCAAGCTGCCGGAGCTGCTGCGCCGGAAGGACCGCCCACAGAACGATTGCGTCGGCGACACGCGCAGCCGCCCGGCTTGCAGAGGCAGCCGACGAGCTGGTGCCCGTGAACTAAAGCTGTTTTCTCAAATAGTCATTCCATCTCAGTTTCCGCGAAATTCGGAAAATCCATCTGAGGGTATTTCCTGACCGGCGCGATGTCGCCTCTTATCGTGGCCGTGTTTCCAACAAATAGGAGGGAAATATGTTCACCAAGAAATCAAACGGCGAAACTGAAGCCGTCAAGACGGTTGCTGATGCAGGCGGTGATGCCGCCGAGGCAGCAGCGTCGAAGGGCAGCCCGGTCCTTAAGGAAGTTCGCGCGATCCTGAAAGACGAGGGGGAGAAGTCGTAGGATCCTTGAGTTAGGATCTGAGGGCGGGCATTATGTGCTCGCCTCTTTCTTAATGGAACGAAGGCAATGTTACGAACATCCGAAAACAGACTAAAGCTGATCGGCCTCATTATGATCGGCGCTGTTCTTCTATTTGTGTGGCTGTTCTATTCAGGGTCGCTGGCGCCGCCGATCCCGAACGCGCCGCTGTCGAACGCGATGCAGCAACATTGATGCACGTCGCGAATGCCCTCTCGGATCGATTAGGCGCTCGCCTATGTCTATTTCGAGGATGAGCCGGGGCGACGGTCGGCGGCGAAATTATTGGAGAGGGACGAGGCGCGGCGGATGGCGGCGAATATCGCCAAGTTGCCGGAACTATTGCGCAGAACTTGAGGCCGCGTAATCCTACTTGGCGTCCGCCAACTCACCCGGCAATCGGAGGATGGCCATGGCGATCAGATGGTGGCCCGGGTCAGGTGCAGTCGGACGTGCCGTTCTCATGCTTGCCCGGTCAGTTCCGTTGTAGAATGATGGGGTGTCTAGGCATCCCTGCGCGGGGCGGCAACAATGCGACCGGGAATATATTTGGCAGTTATCGGCCTCGTAGTTCCAGCGATGGCATCGGCGCAGCAACCGATGTTGCCTAACCAATCGCCGCCACTGTTTCACCCTTCCATGGTCGAAGTTGGCACAGTTAATCCCCGAGAGCCCCACGTAACATTCGATCCACCATTTCCATCCACTCCGAAAGTCGTACTTTCCATAAGAGACCAAACCAATTGGGGGAACATATCGTGGATGTGGTGTGGAGGCTAAGAACATCACTCCCACCGGATTTGATTATTTTCCGGCGTGCTCAGCGCGTCGGCCGGGTGGTCCGCTACCTGTTCCTCTCAATCTTGAAGCAACTTGGATTGCGACCCTTCAGCAATAAATTGGCGGGTGCACTTGAAGGCGGTACAGATGGCGCGAGCGCCGCAAGCTGCAAAGCGCCGCCGTAATCTGTCGAGAATGAATCAGCCTCTGGTCACTAACTGAGTTATCCTCCGGGAGTCTCATGTTTCGCGCAGCATTTGTCTTAACGTGCATCACATTTCTGATCGTATTCTCCGCGTCATCCTCAGTGTCTCAGGACGCAGATGCGGGACAACTATTATTCAATAATGCGTGCCGAACCTGTCACTCGATGAAAGAAGGCGATAATCGGCTGGGGCCAAACCTGTACAAGGTTGTTGGAAGAAAGGCCGGTTCGCTGCCG
The DNA here is from genome assembly GCA_963816295.1 of uncultured Alphaproteobacteria bacterium. GTDB lineage: Bacteria > Pseudomonadota > Alphaproteobacteria > Rhizobiales > Xanthobacteraceae > BOG-931. The sequence continues at coordinate 16,752 of CAWFJS010000016.1, forward strand.
AACTATGGTTATTCCAGCGCCATGCAGAGTGCAGACTTTGTCTGGGACAAAGCAACACTTGATCGCTTCATCGCAAACCCCGATGCAGTGGTGAATGGCAATAAAATGAAGCCGTATGGTGGCCTCGCCTCGTCTGCTGATAGAGCCAAAGTGGTCGACTTCTTGGAAACGCAGCGGTGAGGTCCGCTGCACTGTCGCTCAGCGGCGAAGCTGCTCAAACGTGACGAAGCGCAGCGGATCGCGGCGAATATCGCCAAGCTGCCGGACCTGTTGCGGAAGACGTAAAGTCGTGGCTGTTTTTTGGATAGAACTGCACAGGCGAGGCCCGCAGGGGCAAGGCGCGGGAGCTAAGCGCTGATGCTGCCGCCGAAACCGCGCCGCTTCCCGCCGCCGTGGTCCGTCGAAGCCTCTCGCATAATTGCGTTGTCCCAAAGAATAATTGAACTCAACTCCGGGAACGGTATGGTTGGAGTAAGGCTTAGCGGATTTGTCATGACACGCTTGGCTTCAGGACCCCGACATCGCGTCGGGGCTCTTGCTTTTACGCGCCCGCCCAAGCACCGCGCGCCAGTTATTCCGGACAGGATTGATTGAGGCTCTGGATTATTAAAGCGATTTCCCGACCGTCTGGTGATTTTAGGTCAATATCCCCAAGGATATTCTCCAGCACGACGAATTCGAGTCCGAGTTTTTTCTGCAATTGATCTATCCTCTGCGATAACGCCTTAGTCTTCTTTTTGTTCTTCTCCTGATCGGCCCGCCCAAGCTGCCGCCCGAGGAGGTCGACAATTTGGCAATAGCTCTGGGTCTTACCCCTATCAGCGCCGATAATACCCACGGCGTTTCGTGCGTCCTCCTTTAACTTGGCGACGTTCTGCTGTTGACCTTGCGCATAGAGCGGCGCTGTCGAAAGCATCAAAATCGCAACGATCAGTAGCCGGTTCATAAATTCCCCGGGAGATCCCTACTTTGCGTGAGCGCAGAGTTTACGCGATTTCACTCTTCGCGGTTGTGTTATTAACTAGCCGCGATGAGTATGTTGCGTGAGCGTACCAGCCCAGCCCCGGACTGGGGAATTGTCGAGCCGCGTGGAGTTACAATGGAAGAACACGATCTCACCAAGCTGGTGGACGAGCTGTTCAAGCCTACTGACCCACCGGACGGCGCGGCCCTCAATAATAATACGACCGTAACGCCGAGCCCTAGTTTGCTGGACTCGATCTTGCCGCGCTTGCCGCCGGAAGGGCAGGCTTGGCTCAATGGCCTCAATTCCTTTTGCCGACGCGCGGTCGAGCATGATTTGCGCCACGTTGGTCCGGACTTATTCGTTGAGTATTGGGAGTCACTTCGCGACACCCTCCAGAAACTCGAACGCGAGTTCGGCCCATCCGATAATTGGAAATAGTTGGGAGGATTGAGGGAGGCTGCCCGCCCGCTGCCTCTCGCCGTCCTGGTCTGTCGCAATGACGCGCGAGGCGGAGGAGGATTGGGGGCGCTAACCGCCATGCGAGAGGCAGTCATTCTAGCCGCAGTGTTTTTCCTACTCGGCATTATGGCCGCTGCTTTAATCGTTCATTTTGTTGTACCGTGACTAGCCCTAATAGGGTGTTGCACCATGCTGCGCATATCCATCTACGCGATCCTGATCGTGATTCTGACAATGGCGGCCGCTTCCGCTCAGACGGATAAACCGGGATTGCCGGGATATTCTAATGCTGCGCGCACCGACCAAGAAAAGAAAAACGACAGAGAACTTGATCACGCCTACGAATCGACGATTAAGGGGCGTCCGGACGCGAAAAAAAAACACTGATCCATGGGCCGATGTCCGGTCAGCCCCACCAACGGCGGCAAAGAACAAGCAAAAATGAATGCCCGAACGCCGCTTCCCGCCGCCTTGGACTGTCGAGGAGTTGGACGCCTGCCTTGTCGTGCGGGACCAATACGCGTGCTCGTCGATATCCGACACGACTTGGGGGAGGTGGGAGATGAAAGGCGCGATGGTCTGGTCGATAGCTCTTATGGCGTTGCTGGCAATTAGCCAAACGCCGCAAGCACAGCAACGAGAAGTGGGAGGGCTTTCTGTGGCGAAGGCGGTGTGCGCCGGATGTCACGCCGTTGAAAAGAATTCGCCTCCCTCGCGCGATAAAGCCGCTCCGCGCTTCGAAGACATCGCAAATTCTGGCATCACGGCTGGGGGAATATCTAAGGCGCTGCAAACAACGCCCCATCGTAGGATGCCAAATTTTAGGATGAACAGAGGCGTGCTCGACGACCTCGTGACTTATATTTTAAGTTTGAAGGCAAATCGTTGAAGAAGACAGACACGCATAAAAAGGCGGACTCGCGGTTGCGTCCGCGGCCAAGTTGCTCACCCGCGATGAGGCTCGGCGCATTGCGGTGAACATCGCCAAGCTGCCGGAACTCCTGACCCGCTAAGGCATGTGAGCGGGCTAGCTCGTTAACCGGCTGACAATTTCTTTCTTTAGTGCATGGTTTTGACAGCTCGGCTCCGCGCACACACCGAGCGTGGCCCTTGGCAGTAGTCCCCCAGGCTACGCCAGGGGCCTTCTCTTTTTATCCGGCCATACGTTCGAAATTTCGCCACTACCACGTTCTCGACGATCCACGGCTCATCACCCTTTAGGCCGGGTTATCTGCCCTTGCACCGCCACAAACAGTCGTGAGGATTATAATGGCGCTGTAGCTCAAGGGGGGATAGAGCGTCCTTGTTCTCGCCGGGGGCGGGGGAGGTTGCGGGTTCAAGTCCCGTCAGCGTCACCATCTCAATGAAGAAAGAACGCTGGGCAGTGGTGCGGCACTATGTGAGCATCGCCAGCGTTGGCGCGACGGTCATCGCCGCTGCGAGCGGGAAGCCGCTACCCATCGCCGTGGTCGGTCGAGGAATTGGACGCGATACTTGCCCACGGCGCTCAAGCGCGAAAGAATTCGCTTACTGAAACGGGGAGGCTGCCGTGAAGGCGTTCTTAGTCGCCTGCCTTGCGGCGATTGTGCTGGCTGCGATCTCGGTGATTGTTCTCAACAGTGTGCAGGAGCCGGCGGACCGGGCATTTGCCACGCCCCCCTACACGCGGGTCGGCGATTAGGCAGGTTGACCTATTTCGCCAAGCTGCCGGAGCTATCGCGCTCAACGTTATTGTGGCCACGGGCAGTGATACCAGGGGTGAGTGCAATATGCCAAAGTGATGGCTTTCTGTTCGGTGCTTCCAGCTCGCTCTAGCGCGTCGTCTGAAACATCGAAGGTAAGAATCTCGTCGTCAGCCTCAGCTTGGCTTGTCATCTCCTTGTTCATGGCCATCCACCCCCTATGATACTTGCGAAATACACGTCCTACTTTTAGCTTGCTCTAAAAGCCTGCCCGTCTTGGGATTGATGAGATGAGTGCCACTACAGGCGGTGCACGTCACAAGCTCATACGTCTCGCCCTCGATTAGCTCATCGGCAACGTGGCCGTGAACTTCTTGGCCCGTCCTCGGACACCGGTACGTGAACGAGATCATGGAAAAAAGTTGAGCATGAATTGAACGGATGCCCGTTGATCCAAATCAAAGCCGACAGCGCGTGCGGCGGATCGCGGCTAACGTGGCGAAGCTTCCGCATTTGCTCCAGCACTAACGCCGCGTTGAAATCTGCGCGGCGCATTATTAGATACAATATATCAGGCTAAGGCCGGGCGGCAATTCGAGCCCCTCAGCGTGCCGCCTAGGGCCTGAAGCCCTAACCCCAAGCGCGTAGCGTACTCTGCTTGGGGTTCTTTTTGTGGCGACACTGCCCCTAAATTTCCATCACATCGAGAAAGCGCCTGACCCACGACGAGGCGCGCCGGATCGCAGCGAACATCGCCAAGCTGCCGCATTGGCAGCCGTCCTGATCCTCGTCGTCGGCATAGATGGGCAATGTGGGGAGAGAAACAATGTCATGGTCTTGGAAACGTTCCTTGATAGTCACGGCAGTTATTGTGGCCGTTTTCGTGGCCTATAGGGTCTACAGCGAACTAGCAGGCCCTGGCTTTGAGGAGCGCCTAAAGAGGATTGAAGGCGACGCGAAGAAAAGCCTTCCCATGAAGCTTGATGACGTCACTACTTTGGTGGACCTACAGTATGATGCCGACAAGACCACCTATTGGTATGTTATGGACGTGGCCAGTAATGGGTTTGACGCCAAAGATTTAGAGCAGCGCGTAGAACAACGGATGTGCGCAAATGCAGAATTATCGCACGCGATAAATGAGAGGGGTTTTAGTTACGAGTATCACTACGTAAACAAGGCGCAGCAGGCATTTCTAGCTGCATTCACAATCGCGAAATGCCCGTGAGAGGATGCTTACTTGATGCCCCGCCATCCGCCACGGGTGCTGATGCGGGATTAAGGCGCGAAGGGTCGCGGCGAATATCGCCAAGCTGCCGGAGCTATTGCAGCGCCGCTCGGGGGGGCGGGAAAAGCACTGCGCTCGCTACATGCCCGCCGATTTGTGCGCCCCGAACGCGCGCAGGAGAGCCGCGCTCTGGGGCGCTGTCGAGACGATTGGTAGGTAGCCATTCGTCGCCTCGACCGCGCGTCCTTAAGTTTTATCCCTCCGGGCTGTTCGCCCGTTTTCAAAAGGACTGCGCGTGTTTCCAAAAATCTTTGCCACCTCATCTTCAGTGAAAGCGTGTCGTTTCGCGAGCCGTTCGGCCAACTCTCTCTTTCTATCCGCCGTCGATCGCGCGCTGTCCTCCGTTCGACGCATCCCGTTCGCACCAGAATGCCACCCGGCCGAAACCCTTTGTGGAGACTTGAATAACCCATTCACGTCACGCCGTTCCGCCGCTCGCGCTGAATTTGGGTTCGGGCCGGGACAAACCCGACGCGCGCCAGCTCGATCTCGACGCGCGCTATGGCCATGTGCGCGGAACGGGACAGCACGCGATAGGCTGGCGATTCCAGCATCTCGATCAGGCGGGCAGTGAATTGACCGCTGATGCTGTTGCGCCGCTTGGTCATGACGCGGCCTTTGACGCTCGCTTGGCCCAACGCTTCAAATGACCGCGCTCGGATTCCTCGGCTGCGCGCAGAACGTCGACCGACGCAGAGCTTATGTGCTGTTCAATGCAGTCGGTTACCATTTCGCGCAGCACATTGCTTGGCAGGGCATCAAGCTCGACGCTGTCGCCTTCGAAATTGTCGGCATGCGTGTTTCCGTCGCGCTTAGTTGGCCGCGTCGGCAGGCTGTACTCCTCGATTTGCTCCTCGGTGATCGCATACCGCTCGACGGTCGGAAGCGTGCAATTGGCCTTCCAGCAAAACCATTCCATGCGGTCGGCGATGACTGTCGGGATCAATGCTCCGGTCGGGTCATGGTCGCCGAACTGATAGATGAAGGATTTCTTGCCTGCGTCTGACGCGCGAAAGATGTTTCGGAAACTACCGTAAAGCTGCGTCAGCGACGGCATGCCCTTGGATACGACCACGGGCACATCGTAGACGCTGGCCGCATCGTAAATAATGCCCGCCAAAGCTTCCTTCTCGACCCAAATCTCGATGTAGACATCGCTCATGCGCATCGCCGACCGGCGGTAAAATCGTGCCGTGTCGTAAACAGCATGGGCAACCGAATCGAACGTCTGCGTCTCGTGAGTGATCCGGCTGGAATTTACGATCCAATCGAAATCAAGCTCGTCCGCCAACCGCATGTCGGTCAGCAGTCGGATCACGACCCCTTGGTAATCCTTCTCCGTTTTCTCGACCACGTTGCGGGTCACAAGCTGATAGAAAATTTGCCGCACCGTCTGCGGATGGTCGGCCTTAAGCACGTCCTTGATCGCGGTTTTAATCGCGTCAATATCGTCCTTGGTGCGACGCGGGCGTTTTATCGGGCATGCTCGATAAACCCGTCTGGTCATCGCCGCACCCATTGGTGGGTGCGGCGGCACCAACGGCGCAGAACTTGATTCCTGTTCGCTAAGGCTCTATGCGGGACTCGTTCGGGCTTCCAATCCGAAACGAAATCCTGTCGGGCGCGATCACCCTTGCGGTGGCCGCGCTCGACGCCCTTTGAGAGCCTCACTCACGCCCGAGCCTTGGAGCGCCGACGAGTCGGCTTCCTGAGCGTGTGGAAATTATTGACCGGCGGCGCTGGCGATAGGAAAATCGCCTTCGGACGCCGCTCCTGATAGGCCCGGATCGATTCGACGGTGATGTAGGTTCGCGGCCCGTCCTTCACCGCCTCAAGCTCGCCACGGCGCAGGAGCGCGTAGAGCTTGTTATGGCCGAGATTGAGAACTTGCTGCGCTTCGAGTTTCGGGATTGAGAGCTTCAGCGGGTGAAGCGTATCGATATCTGGCATTGAGCCACTCCGATAATCACAAAGGTTGCATCACTCGCATCCGTTTTCGGATGCGAGTGTGTTTGCACTGCATTGGCCCCTTGTGATTGATGCGGATGGTTGCGGCCTTGGCTCGCCTAACTCGGGCGTTCGCGCGCGCCCAAAAAGTCCCCGTGCGATCAATCAATTCGCAGCATAAGGGAGAGAACCCGAAAGAAGCAATAGTACGGACTTTTTTCTGTGAATTTCACGCCCGCCGCTCCCGCTCGACTTTTAGATCGTGAACCTCACCGGTCTTGGGTTGCGGCTTGGCGAGGAAATCGGCCCACTGCTTCATCAAGCGAATGCGGCGGTCGAACAGGTCGGTCCGTTTATAAGCCTTAACGACCTCATCGCCCACGGCGTGCGCCAATGCCATCTCGATGACGAATTCAGGATAATTGGTTCGCTCCGCCGCCCAATCGCGGAACGTCGAGCGGAAGCCGTGAACGGTGTGGCCCGGAGACATGCCCCGGAGCAATTCCAGCATCGCCATGTTCGAGAGCGGCTTCTTGCTGGCGCTGGCGAATACATAAGCACCACGATGGGGTAGGCCTTTAATTATCTCAACGGCACGGTCGCACAGCGGGACGCGATGCTCGCGCCCTGATTTCATCCGCTTTGCTGGAATAGTCCAAAGCCTATTCCTGAGATCGATCTCATCCCAAAGCGCGCCGATGGTCTCGCCGGTTCTGACGGCGGTTAAGATCGTGAATTCCAGCGCACTGGCCGACGCGGAATTCCGCTTCCGCAACTCAACCATGAAGGCCGGTGCCTCGATGAATGGCAGGGCCGCATGATGCTCCACGTTCTTTTGTAACTTGCCGAGCCGAGCCTTGATAAATTCGCGGCGCGCCGGATTGTCACCGTTCTTCGTGAGCTTGCCCGCTATGGCGTAATTGAACACATGCTCGATGCGCTTTTGTACCCGCGAGGCGGTCGCCGGTATTCGGTCCCATATCGGAGCAAGCACCTTTTCGACGTGCGACGTCTCAATATCGGCCACGTTCAGATTGCCGATTACGGGAAAGACGTAATCCCGCATCGTCGAAACCCATTGCTGCCGGTGTTTGTCGTTGGTGCAAGTCGTGTGGTGTTTCTTGTAATACTGCTCGGCGCACGCCTTGAACGTCGTGGCCTTAAGCTTCTCCGCCTTCCTCGCCAGCCTCTCCGCCTTGAGGTCGGCGCGCTCCTCCATGGGATCGACACCGTCGAGGATCCGGAGGCGAAGCTCACCGGCTCTGCGGCGGGCTTCGGCAAGGCTGACGGTATGCAGCGGGCCGATCCCGTAATCGTGCCGACCACCATCAAGCTCATATCGGAATATCCAGTTCCGGTTGACGCCGCTGCCGCTCTTGGTGGCCTGCAAGTACAACCCTGCGCCGTCGCATAGCCGCTTAACGAACGCGCCTTTGTCGGGCTTGATGTTCCTGACTTCCTTCTCGGTCAGCCGGTTCGTTTCGCGCATAATGTTCCTCCGCTCCCTTATCCATAGTTCACATTGGGTTTATAGGAGGAAAGCGGGGGAAACGCCAATACTATGATGTGGAGGAAGTCCGCGCAGACTCGTGGTAAAATAGAAAAGGCGGGAAGCTAGAGGAAACAAAACGGCGGAACTCCCTCTCCGCCAAACCTCTGTCCTGATGCCGGCGTGCGCGGACGTCCGGAAATGGACACGGCGGCCGTAGGGCGAGATGTCAGCCGAAGTCCCTACCGGCACTGAAGCAGACATGAACCGGGGCATCGAATTTCATCTGAAAGGGACCCAACGGGCGTCACGACAAATCTTTACTCAATCGGTAAATCTGTCTCGATCGGTGCCACCGTGAAAGCCTCTGGCTTGTCACCCCGTTGGTATTGCTCCCATATCCTCACATACGCAGCTTCGATGTGTCGTGTAAAACGCACCGTATCGAAGAGCGGACAGGTCTCGCGGTTTTGGGATTGCTGCCGTGCTACTTGACCCTGATGTCCGTTTCGCCGATCCCAAATCCCTGCTGTAACCAAGCCATTGTAAGCCATCGCAATTCCAAGTCTGCTCCAAGTCTGCGGCCCAACTTCTTCGCTGATGATGCTAGCCTGTGTTTACTGTGCGGGCGGTCGGGAAGTTGAATGACGTTGTGGTTTCTTTGCCGTCGGTAAGGGTACGGCAGCTTGAGCAGGCGCTGTGTCTTCCCCACTGACGCTCTCGGGTGGAGGTGGCTTATATGTATTATTTTCGACGCAATGATCGCCCCCGCCACTCAGACTGGCCTTGCACTGTTCAAGACTGTCGAAACCGCAATTCTCGATTTCATCGCCCAAATCTGTCACAGCGCACCAGGGATAATTTTGAGCTTCGGCGGCGGGCGCAAAAACGGCCGCACCAGCAACGAAACTGAGCGCAAAAAGCGAAAACTTCATCCGTTGTCCCCGCATCCCATGTTTTGTAGCTGACATTTGGATCATAGCGATGAGCCCGGTTGGTGACAATTCGCCGAACTGTGTCATCGTGCGAGACGCCAACGGTCAGGCGTTGAGTTACGTCTGTTATGAAAACAAGCCCGGCCGCCGCTCGGCAGCAGAGTTGCTCAGCAAAGATGAGGCGCGGCGGATGCCGCAGACACATTAATTGATCGGTGCAACAGTGAAAGCCTCCGGCGCCTCACGTCGCTGGTACCGTTCCCACATGGTCACGTAAGCAGCCTCGATGTGCCGGGTGAAATGCACCGTATCGAAGAGCGGACAGGTCTCGCGGTTTTGGGCCAATTTGGCCTTCGTCGCCGCGAGGAAAGCGGGTTCGTGCGCCAATTTGAGCGCCAAAGCCTCATATTCTTCGAGCGATCTCGTAATCAGTTCGGGAAGGCCAATGGCCCGCAGCAAGCTTGCCGCCACGCGCCCAGCGAACGTCGTACCAAGGCACGTTAGCACCGGAGACGCCGGCCCAAAGTGCGTCGCTCGCTGTTGTGTGGGCACTGTATGGTAGCGTATCCAGAAAAAGATCAGCATGTCGATGCCGCGCAAGATGATCGGGAAGAGGTATTTTTTGCGCGAATACCAAACGGTTTGCCGAAACATCTCGTTTCTCAGCTTCTTGGCGGAGATTTGCCGAAGCCGCCGGATGCTCTTCGAACAGCCAAAGAACGCTGCGTTCAGTGCGAGCGCAACAACTGCACCCAGATCTCGAACATGTCGGGCGAAATTTTGTAGGGATTATTGAAGCAACAAAACATAAAAGCTCCCTCTGGCAAACCGCATTCTTCACGACTTAAGCCATGCCGCGAGATGAGATCCTGCGAGTCGTTGACTTGGTAACTGTCCGGCAGCCAAACCACGCGCTCGCTGTAAAAGGGAAATTGCTCTTCGGGAATAATCGTTCGGTCGGCGATGATATAATCGACGTAATCAGCTCCCATTGTGCCCGGATAACCTAGATAGTTCACTTGCAGAGGGGCCGGACGGCGTGCGAGGACATTATATCGCGCGTCGTTGGTGTAGCCCTTCAGGTCGATCAATATGTCAATTTCAAGTTGACGAATAAGTTGAGCTATCTGCTGGTCACTTTTATTTTGTACCTCAATGAAATGCTCAACCGCACCTGCTATCCGTAGACGGGTGTCTCGAGTTTTGATTTGGACCAAACAATATTGCGTATACTTCAAATCGCGTCTTATCGTGTTTTTCGAAAAGCCCGGCAGTCAGATACGCTGTCGCATGTTCATGAAAATCGGCTGATAGATAGGCTAACCGAATACGATCATGCGAATGAATTTCGCCGCGCCAAAGTGGCGGAAATGATCCCTGGTCTGCAACGAAAACTTTCGCACACTGCAATTGATCCTTAGGAGATGATGGTATCGAGAGCAGAATGAATGGAAACGACGGGCTTGTGATCTCGTACCCTCGACAAAAACCTGTCAATTTCCGAACTGGATCTTCGCCCAGTCGCAGAGGCACTGTTTTATGGACAGGCGATTGGCCTGCGCATACGTTAGACCAGGTTCCAAGCTCAGCGCTCGATCGTAGTCGCTCAGTGCCTTCTCGTACTGTTTGAGTGAGGCGTAGACATAGCCACGACCAAGCCAGGCTTGAGACAATTCGGCTCGAGCGCCAATGCCTTGTCGTAGGCAGCAAGCGCTTCGTCAAAACGTTTTAACTCCCAGAACACCTCGCCACGACCAAGCCAGGCTTTAGCCAGATCCAACTCGAGCGCCAGTGCGTTGTCGTAAGCAGTAAGCGCCCCATCAAAACTTTTGAGTACGCAGAACACGTTGCCACGACCAAGCCAGGCTTGAACCAGATCCGGGTCGAGCATCAGCGCCTTGTCGTAGGCAACGAGCGCCTCGTCAAAACGTTTGAGTTCCCAAAACACGTTGCCACGACCAAGCCAGGCATCGGCCAGCGTGGAATCCAATGCAAGGGCCTTGTCGAAGCTACTAAGAGCTTCATCAAAAAGATTTTGTTCACGAAAGCTTTTGCCGAGACCACTCCATGCGCGGCCCAATTTTGGATTTAGTGCAAGGGCCTTTTCAAATGCCAGTTTTGCCTCTTCGTGGCGATCTAGCTCACCTAATAAATTCCCCGTGTTGAGATGGGCGTCTGCAAATTCAGGATTGACGCCGACGGCTTTCTGAAAAGCCGCAAGCGCCTTCTCATGCTCCCCCATCTCCGCAAGAACGGTGCCCCGCTCATTGATTGAGACAAGGTGATCCGGTTGGACTGCCAGAAATTTATCGAACCGCTGCAAAAACTCCGGCAATCGTTTCAGCTTGAAGAGAGCAATGGCGCTGATATAGAGCAGGGACACACTTGCTGGATTTGACCTAAGTCCCTCGTCGCACGTTTGGACTGCCAATGCGTAACGCTGGATTTGGTACAGGATGGTCGCGTAGTTCTCGCGAAATTGCGCATTCGCCGGCTGTAACTCCAGCGAGCGAGCGATGAGAGAGGCGGCCTGTTCGACGTTGCCTGCGCCCGCTTCCAATAACCCTAAATAATGAGCGGCATCGGCATTGCTCGGATTGCGATCAAGAACTTGGCGGTAAATACTGCCGCTCTACCAAGCTGCCCGGCTTGGTGCAGACGAAGCGCTGCTCTTAGGTCTGGCGAAGTCATCTTGCGAGATCATGCGAGAAACCACGGCATTGGGCGTCGATCAAAATCACTGGTCGAGCTTTTTCTGCAAAAAGACGCCAATATCGCCACAAATGCTCGCTGTTTGACGCATTGCTTTGTCATTTGCGATAAGTTCGAGCGGTTGCGCGAGGCATCGACCCCGGAGAGACTGTTAGCTCAGTGGATGAGATCAACCAAGCGATTGTGACGTTTCGCTGCCCGCCTGGGCTTGAAACGATCATTCCGCAGCCGATTCCGGCGTTGCTCGGCTTGCCAGATTGGTTCAAGGCGCTGCCATCCAAAGCGTTCAATGCGACCATGGGCGAGCAGACGCAAACGGTCAAAAAATGTCCCCCTTTCATCGACGCCATGACGTACGGATTGCTCATTCCGCTGGCCGCCGATCTAAGAGTTCAGGATGGCGAGTTCAGTCTGGGAGTTCGAACCGCCGCCAGGATTGGCTAGCGAATATCCGCATTCTCCGGTCGGATTTCACGAGGATGACCGCTTCATCGTCAAGTTCAACAATTTTTGTCGAAGCGCCGCCTCGCTATTCGCTGCTGTGCACGCATCCGGTCAATCGCACCAATCTGCCGTTCACGAAGCTGACCGGCCTCATCGATTGCGACAAATGTTACGAGACGCCGCTGAATTTTCCGGCGCGCTGGCACGACATCAACTTCAACGGCGTGCTTCCGAAGCACACCCCGGTAGCGCAATGCCTTCCAGTCAAAGGTGAAGGTCGGGCAGCGCGCTTTGCCACGCTCTCTACCAAGGAAACCACGCGTATAATGAAGACGCGCGACGCGAGCGCTCGAGCAGAGGCTCTTTTCGCCTCGCTATAGTTCCTGTGCCGCAGCAATACTTCACCGAGCTGAATGGAGAGCTGCGGGATCATCCGCGCAATTTCGAGCCCGCGGCGCAGCGCCTCGATCGCTTCGTCGTAATTTTTAAGCGACATCAGAAGATAGCCGAGCTCGTGAAATGCCGGCGCATACGGCGGCTGCCGCTTAGTGGCGCGCTTGAGCCGCGACAATGCTTCTCGCCATGGCGCTGCGGCAAACCGGGCGGGCCGAGGACGTGTCAAGTCTCGGCATCGCGCAGGCTCTGCGCCGCCGTTTGCAGGGGCCAAAGCGCGTCGGCGGTGCGCTGTTGCATTAACAATGCGCAACCGCGAACCTGCAGGGCCGCCGCGTTACGCGGGTCGCGCTTTAAGATTTCGTTGGCAATACGCTCGGCGTCTTGCGGGCGATCGCTGTTCAGTGCCACCCTCGCACGCGCTGCCTCGCCGCGCCGGGCTCGGCGTTGCGACCGGATGAATTTGTTCGCGCGTCAGGCTGCAAAGGTTACGCCCATTTGAGTGCCGGACGTGTGACTGCCCGCGTACTTTCGCCACAAAGCGCGCGGTCCGTGGTCGCGCCCGAAAGGCTCCGAGAAAGGGCGAGCTCGAGGAGAAACGTGGCGCCAGAACGAATGAGAGCGTCATGGTGGGCCGTCGCAGCGGCTGTGCTCTGCGCGGTGAGCGCTGCCGGCGCGCAAATCACGTCGCTTGATCGCGAAGTCAAAGCGACGCCCGGGCGTGAGGTGCGCGTCGGCATCTATACCAGCATGCGCGCCGACTGCACCGCCGGTCCGTTGCCAGCGATCCGCCTATCCGTTGCGCCCGAACATGGCACCGTCACCGTGCGTCGCGCGACGCTCAAAGCGACCAATGTCAAGCAGTGCCTGGCGGATGAGCTTCCCGCCTTGGTCGCGTTCTATCGGCCTAGCAGTTTGCTGAAAAACCTCGCCAGAGCGAAGGGGTAGTGATTCAGTTCTCCCCTGATTTCGGCGGGAGGACTGCAGATGCGCGGACGGTTTCAGGATCAAGGCGGGATGTTCTCGTACCTTCAGCCTGAGAAGCGGATTCCTGCGAACCATCCCTTGCGCAAAATCCGCGAACTCGTCCGCGAGGTTTTGAAGGAGTTGAACCATACGTTCGGGAGGCTGTACGCGCAGGAGGGCCGCCCCTCGATCCCACCCGAGCAGCTGTTAAGTGCACTGCTCTTGCAGGTGCTCTATTCGGTCCGCTCCGAGCGCCAGCTGATGGAGCAGCTCGACTACAATCTGCTGTTTCGCTGGTTCGTCGGCCTCTCGCCGGACGATCCGATCTGGGACCCGACCGTGTTCACCAAGAACCGGGAACGCCTTCAAGAAGGCGATGTGTTCCAGAAGTTCATGACCAAGCTTCTCAACCATGAGAAGGTGAAACCGCTTCTGTCGGACGAGCACTTCTCGGTTGACGGCACGCTGATCGAAGCCTGGGCATCGCACAAAAGCTTCAAGCCGAAGCAAGCCAAGAAGGACGATGACGGCTCGAACTTTCACGGCCAGGTCCGCAAGAACGATACGCATCAAAGCACGACCGACCCCGAAGCCAAGCTCTACCGCAAGGCAGACGGGCGCGAGGCCAAGCTCTCTTACCTGGGCCATGCGCTCATGGAGAACAGGAACGGCCTTGCCGTCGGCGGCATGGTCACACCGGCGGACGGCACGGCTGAACGGCGCGCTTCGCAAGCCCTGCTCAAGAAACAAGCCAAAGGCTCAAAGCGCATCACCGTCGGCGAGGACAAGGCCTACGACACCAGCGATCACATTGCCGCGTTGCGCCGGATGAACGTCACGCCGCATGTTGCGCAGAACGACAGCCTCACCAAGACCGGCAAGCGGCGCAGCAGTGCGATCGATGCGCGCACGACCCGCCACATCGGCTACCAGATCTCGCAGACCTGCCGCAAAATGGCCGAATGCATCTTCGGCTGGGGCAAGCAACACGGCACGATGCGCAAGACCAAACATCGAGGCATCGCAGCCGTCTCTGCCGACTTCATGCTCAATCTCATCGCCTACAATCTCGTGCGCATTCCCAAGCTCATCGCCGCCTGAGGCGGAGTCTGCCCGCAAGCCAGAAAACCGGCTCAGACAGACCGAAAATCCAACAACAAAGGACGGAAACGGCTTGGCTACCACAGGTTTTTCAGCAAACTGCTAAAGCGGATTCCCCCAACGACGATCGGTTTGAACTGGAGGTAAGTTTCGCCACCGGCCGCAAACAGATCCAGCGGTTTCACGTCACCATTTCGAATGGCGCCAACGAAGGACAGCGGATTTAGCCGGATGGTTAGGCCGTCATTGCGAGCGAAGCGAAGCAATCCAGAAGGTCTCACAACGACTGGATTGCTTCGTCGCTATCGCTCCTCGCAATGACGAAAGCCGCGTGTTTTGCGAAGGCGGGATCGCAGCGCCCGAAGTCGCCGAAAGCGTGACACCAATCGCTGCCGCCGATCGGGCGGGCAAAATGCGCAGATGCAAGCCGCGGTGCGGGATTCCCCCCGAAGGAATGGGCTGGCAATCGGCCGTTCGCCGATCGCTGGAGAATGAGCCGGGGGTGCCGCGAAAAAGTCGCCGCTCGCGCCTGCGCTCGGTACGGCCGAGTAATCTATTGATTGGCAACGATAATTGTCGCTCATGGCGATTCCTATTGCAGCGCGGCCGGCCGGCTGCGTGTTTTTTACGCAACACCTTGCTGAAATCGTCCAAACTGGGCTGTGGGCGGGGCAGTTCTTCGTTGCGTGTCGGAACCCGCTAGTTAAGGTGAGCGTGCGACGGAGGGGGGAACCCCAAGTCGATTCGCCTGGTGTTTTCGGGGAGTGGAAGGACACCAGACGAGTTTTGGGGACTAAGGGGCCTTCGAGGGGGTGCAGTTCACCCGGCCATAGACGGAACCCTCCCAAGGGACAACAATTGGAGGTTCGAGATGAAGATGGTGAAAAGCCTCCTCCTCGGCTCCGCGGCCGGTTTGGTTGCGGTATCGGCTGGGCAGGCAGCAGATCTTCCGGTCAAAGCGAAGCCAGTAGAATACGTGAAAGTCTGTAGCCTCTACGGGGCAGGCTTCTATTACATGCCGGGCACCGACATCTGCCTGAAAATCGGTGGCTATGTGCGGGCCGAAACGACCTACCATAGCAACGGCAACTTCGGTGCGGGGCCAACCTCGGCCGACGTCAATAACCGCACTACCAACGAGTTTGTCATGCGCGCCCGCGCCTACATCACGGCCGATGCGCGCGAGCAGACCGCGTGGGGTACGGCCCGCGCCTATGTGGCCGTCGGCGTTGCTACGACCGACACCGGCGCAACGGTGACACCTTCGATATTGGGCTTCAACCGCGCCTTCATCCAATGGGCGGGCATCACCGCTGGTATTACCCAATCGTTCTATGACTTCTACAGCGCGGCGGCGGTCGGCTATCGCGCCTATAACCCAAGCGAAGATACCGGCGACTCCGGCTGGTGGGTTTGGGCTTATACCGCCCAGCTCGGCAACGGTCTATCGGTCTCGATCTCCGCCGAACAGCGTCGGGCGTCGCAGATCATTGGCGTGGGCCAAACTATTGCAGTAGTCCCCGCCGAAGCTAACACCGTTGGCGGCAACGGCCTCGGAATTACAGTTCCCTCGACCACCGCTATTTGCGGCAGCACTGTGATTGGGGGCAGCGTCAATACCGGCTGCTACGGTGGCATCCAGGTGCCTGACTTCGTCGCCAATATCCGGCTCGACCAGACCTGGGGTAGCGCTCAGGTCATGGGCGTGGTGCATCAGGTCAATGCGCAATACTATGGCACCGGCGTCAGCTTTGAGGGCAGTACTGCTCCTCTCAATGGTGCCTCCGAAAATAGAACGTTGGGTACTAACGGCAACCTCGTTACCGCAAGCGGCCATCCCGGCGACGAGTGGGGCTGGGTCGTGGGCGCCGGCCTGCGGCTGAACTTCCCGTCTATCGCGCAAGGCGATTACTTCCAAGGCGAGGTGAACTACACCCAGGGCGCCCTGAAGTATCTGCAGACGGGCAACGGCGCGCCCAACTATGGCTGGGAGCGCGGCAACTCGCTGGGCTTCGGCATAACGAGCGATTGTGTGTACGGCGCGAACACCCTCCTTAACGCCACCACGCCCAACTTACCGGCCACGGGCGGCACTGGCTGCCTTCTGACGACAGCTTGGAGCCTCAATGTGTCCTATGAGCATTACTGGACGCCGCAGTTCCATGAGTCGTTTGTCGGCGGCTACCTGCGGACCGAGTACGACACGGAGGCCAATAACCTGCTTTGCATAGCAGAGCGCCAACCGTCGCTGGCCGGGGCTCCACTCTTTTCCCAAAACATTACAACAGCCAGGGGTACTCCCGGCTGTAACAACAACTTCGATATCTGGACGGCCGCAACCCGGCTCCAGTACGACTTCACCAAGACACTCTATCTGGGCGTAGAGTTCCTGTATCAGCATTTGGATACGGCGACGCTGCCGAACAATCAGATCGGAACGTTTGTGGGGGGGCCGGCCAACCCGCTCTCAATCAATAGGATAGCGCCGGCTAACAATGGCATAAGTGGTATTACGCAGATCAGTGACCAAAATAACTTGGCGGTCACGCTGCGTATGCACAAGGACTTCCTGCCCTGATCGGTTAATCGAGGTCGAGAAATCGAGAACCCCGGCGGCTCAGCCCGCCGGGGTTTTTCTTTGCGCATTGAGAGCATGATGAGATCTGATTTAACTCGTCACGCCCGTGCATAGCCGTTCGAAGAACGGCGTCGCGCCGACGTTACGGGCATTCACGTCTTAACGGCGAGATCGCTGACGTTATCACCAAGTTTGCCGTCAAAGCTCAGATGAGTGGTTTTGAACCGATCGATTATTTTATTGGGGCAACAGTGAAAGGCTCCGGCGTCATACGGCGTTGATGCCGTCGCCACATCGTCACATAGGCAGCCTCAATGTGCCGGCTGAATCGCGCCGTATCGAACAGCGGATAGGCCTCGCGATTCTGCGCCAGTTTGGCCCTGATTGCTGCGACCAAAGCGGGGTCGTGCGCCAGTTTGAGCGCCAAAGCCTCATATTCTTTCAGCGATCTCGTAACCAGTTCGGGAAGGCCAACGGCCCGCAGCAAGCTTGCTGCCACGCGCCCAGCAAATGTCGTACCAACGCATGTTAGCACGGGAACGCCAGCCCAAAGTGCATCGCTCGCTGTTGTGTGAGCATTATAGGGCAGTGTGTCTAGAAAAAGATCGGCGTGTTGATGGCGCGCAAGATGATCGGGCAGCGGCTTATGGGACGCGAAAATCAATCGCTTCTCCGAAACGCCTCGTTTCTCAGCCTCTCGGCGGAGATTTCCGCAGGCCTTTGGATGAGCCTCAATCAGCCAAAGTATGCTGTGTTCATTAGCACGCAACAGCCGCATCCAGATGTCGAATATCTCGGGTGAAATTTTGTAAGGATTGTTGAAGCAACAAAACACGAAGCCCAACTCTGGCAAATCGCACTCCCGACGAGTTGGGACATGCCCGCAAATGCGTCGCTGCCGGTCATTGACCTGGTAACTGTCTGGTAGCCAAACGACGCATTCGCTGTAATACGGAAATTGCTCTTTCGGAATGATTGTCGGATCGGCAATGACGTAATCGATATAGTTGGCGCCCATTGTCCCCGGGTAGCCCAGATAACTTACTTGAAGAGGTGCGACACGACGCGCGAGCACATTGCATCGTGCGTCCCTCGTGAAGCCATTCAAATCGATAAGTATATCAATTTCAAGGTGCCGAATAACCTGGGCGATTTGTGCGTCGCTTTTGTTTTGTAGGTCAATGAAATGCTCGACTGCGCCTGCTATTCTTTTGCGGGTTTCCGAGCTTTGATTGGGACCGAGTGAAAGCGCGGCTACTTCAAATTGCGTCTTGTCGTGGTTTTCGAAAAGTCCGGCAGTTAGATATGCTATCGCGTGTTCACGAAAATCCGCTGATAGGTAAGCAATGCGCATGCGATCGTGCGCATAAATTTCACCCTGCCAAAGCGCCGGAAATGATCCCTGCTCTGCGACGAAGGTTTTTGCGCATTGAAATTGTTCCAGAGATGATGATGGTATTGAGAGCAAGCAAAAGGGATCACACGGCTTCTGATCTCTCACCGCCGATAAGACTTGCTCAAGGTCCGCTTCGATATTGGTCCAATCGCACAAGAACTGTTTGGTATGAAGTCGAATACTCGCGACATATTTGAAATCAGGGTCTAAGCTTAGCACTCGGTCGTATGCAGCCAATGCGCGGTCATATTGCTTCAGGTCGAGATAGACATTACCTCGCCCAAACCAGGCTTCCGCAAGATCGGGTTTTGAACCCAGCACTCGGTCATAGGCAGTTAACGCATTATCGTACTGTCTGAGACCGCTATAGACATTACCCCCACCCAAGCCAGGCTTCCGCCAGATCGGGCTTTGAACTCAGCGCACGATTGTAGAGCAGCTGATGCATCCTCATATTGCTTAAGCTCGAGATAGACATTCCCCCCGCCCAAGCCAAGCCTCCGCCAGATCGGGTTTAGAACTCACCGCACGGTCGTAGGCAGCCAACGCATCGTCATATTCCTTCAGGTCGAAATAGACATTACCTTGGCCAAGCCACGCTTCCGCCAAATTAACAATTCCAAGGCTAGCGCTTTAGCAAAAGCGTCAAGCTTTCCCCTCAAAGACACGACGCTTGCGTAAAATGTTGCCAGAGCCCGCTCCACGCGCGAGACAATTCTGGGTTTAGGGTAAGGGCCTGTTCAAATGATAAATTGGCATCTTCGAGACGGTCTAACTCGCCGAATACGTTTCCGATATTGAGATAAGCATCTGCGAAAGTGGAATTCAGCGTGATGGCTTTCCGAAAAGCGGCAAGCGCCTGACTATACTCTTTCATTTCCGCAAGAACCGAACCCCGTTCGTTTATCGCTATGAGGTGATCCGGTTGCACTGCCAGAAGCTTATCGAATTGCCGCAAGGAATTCTGGCAGTCGGCGCAGTTTGAAGAGTGCTATGGCGCTGATATAGAGCAGGGAAACATTCGTTGGATCTGATCAATCCCTTGTCGCATGTTTGGATTGCTAAATCGTAGCGTCCGGCTTCGCACAAGATTGTCGCGTAGTTCTCTCGAAACTGCGTGTTCGACGACTGTAACTCCAGCGAATGCGCGATGAGAGAGGTTGCGCGCTCAAAATGACCCGCACGCGCTTCCAGTAGGCCTAAATAATGGAGGGCTTGGGAATTGTCCGGATGGTGGGCAAGAACTTTGCGGTAAATATCCGCAGCCCTATAAAGTCGGCCTGCTTGATGAAGTAGGAGTGCAGTTCTGAGCTCTCGGGGGGGGGGGGCCCCTGGTGAGATCATTCCGAAAGATCGAAAAATGGGGTTAAAGGGTCGTGGACATACCGTTTATGACGAGCAGGGGCGATGCCGTCAATTTGAACGATGGCCGGGAAAAGTTCCAAGAGACTGCAGAGGGACTTTAATGATGAGCCGTCGTGGCGTCGCATTTTGTGACGAAGGCGGCGATGCGCGGCAGCACGCGGCGCCTTCAAGCAGGGGGACATGGCCCTGGTCCGCTATCTCGATCGATTCCAGTCCGGAGTGGCGCTCGCGCATTGCCCGCACCGTCGCTGTCGAGAGAATGTCGGAATTGGCGCCGCGGATCACCAGGACCGGCACGCGCGCGAGCGCATCGAAATCATTCCATAGCGGCGGCCAGCGGACGTTCGATGTCGAAATCGTCAATCGCGCGTGCCAATCGCACATCATAGGTCGGCACCAGTTCTCCGTTGTCGATCTTCCAGGCGCTGCCTGCGGACCGAGCCATTGCTCGGCCGTGAGTTTCGGAAATTGCGATTCGGATAATTGCCGGAGAATTTCGGCGCCTTCGGCAAAACTCGCGGCCGCGGCAGCTTGCCGACATAGCCCTTGATCCGGCCAGACCTTCCGGCTCGATCACCGGACCGATGTCGTGAAGCACGGCGCCGGCATCGCGGCCGGATCGCTGCGGCAAGCATCATGGTGAGGATGCCGCCGCGCGAACTTCCGATAAAAACCGCCTGCTCGAATTCGAGCGCTGCAACACTGCGATGACGTCGGCCAATTCGACCGCAACATTGTAGTTTTGCGGATTGGCATCGTATTCGGATTGCCCGCGCCCACGGGAATCGATCGCGGATCACGCGCCGCGGCGGCTGGCCGTAGGCGAGCGCCGGTGCCAGCGTGTCGAAATCTGCGGTCGTGCGGGAAGTCCCGGCAGGCAAACCACCGGCGTGGCGCAGGCGGAGCGTGCGCCATATTCGCGTACATGCAATCGCAGGCCGTCCGGCGCTGTAACGAAAATGCTCGCCCCATAGTCGCCGGCGGCAAGACCAGCTGGTGCAGATCGAGGTGAGAGCTCGTTCATTGCAACAATCTAATACCAACCGCACCAAATGTTGACCGTCATCCTGACGCGGCCGCCAACGGGGTCGGCCCGAAGTGGGGCACCCATCGCGTCGCGCGATGGGAACCCCGTGCCGACCCCGATGACAAGCTCCGCGGCCCTCGAAGGATGCGGCCGGGGCGCTGGGGCCGTCGCCCTTCGAGGCTCAGCGCTGCGCGCCGGAGCACCTTCAGGGTGACGAAAATGAATGTAAAAAATACCGTTGGTATGCTTGGCGAAGCACGCTGTAGCAATGACCGCCGCGTGATCATCGAACTATTTTTGCTATTGATTTCAATTACTTATTAGACTGCAGATTCCGTTTAACTCGCAAAGCAGCATCGGCTGCGTTGATCTGGCGCTTCGTCCGGGGCTTCGAAACACAAATCGAATGATCAGAAAAAGATAAGAGTTCCAAGCGAAACGATCCTTGCCTAATTCGAATGTCACTCATGGGGAACAATGAGCAGCTCGTTGGCAAAAACCGGGACGGCCAATCGCGACTTTCAGAGCGCGCTGTCGGCGCTTCAAGCTGGCAAGCTCGGCGATGCTGAGCGCCTCTCCGCCGCTATTCTGCGCGCAGACCCCAAGCATGTCGGCGCTCTCAATCTCATGGGTGTGGTGCTGATGCAGCTCCCGCGTTTTGCCGAAGCTGAAACCTATTTTCGCCGAGCTTTGCAAGAACAGCCCAAGTCCGACACGACCCTCTATAATTATGGCCTCGTCCTTAAAGCCCTGAACCGGCCAGCCGAAGCGCTGCGGCGCTTCGATGAAGCGCTGAAAATCAATCCGTCGGTTGCGGAGACGTGGAACAATCGCGGCACCGTTTGCAACGATTTGAAGCGTTATGAAGAGGCGATCGGCGATTTCGACAAAGCCATTGGGCTTAATCCGCGCTATGCGGAAGCGCTCTGCAACAAAGGCAAATCTTGGGCAGCGCTTGAGCGAGCCGATGAAGCTTTGGCGGCGTTCGACCGGGCGCTTGCCATAAAGCCCGATCTTGCCGAAGCATGGTTCGGTCGCGGCAATATTGTTTTTGAACGCAAGCGCTACGATGACGCGTTCGCTGCTTACACTCGGGCGCTGCAATTGAAGCCCGATCTCGTCGAGGTTTGGCTCCGTCGCGGCAATGGCTTTTTCCGATTGAAGCGGTATGAAGAAGCGTCTGCTGCTTACGATAAGGCGCTGGCGCTGAAACCCGATCTCGGTGAAGCTTGGCTTGGCCGCGGCAATGTCCTCAACGCGTTCAAGCGGCATGAGGAGGCGCTTTCTGCCTTTGACCGCGCGCTTGCGCTCAATCCAAACCTTGCCGAAGCTTGGCTCGGCCGTGGTGAAGTCTTTGTCCAGTTGCAGCAATACGACGATGCATCGGCTGCTTATGATCGAGCCTTCGCGTTAACGCCCGATCTCGCCGAAGCGTGGCTCGGTCACGGCAATATATTTTTCAAATTGGAGCGGCATGACGAAGCGTTTGCCGCTTACGATCGCGCTATCGCTTTAAAACCAGATCTCGCCGAAGCGTGGCTCGGTCGCGGCAATATATTTTTCCAATTGGAGCGGCATGACGAAGCGTTTGCCGCTTACGACCGGGCGATCGCGTTAAAACCAGATCTCGCCGAGGCGTGGTTTGCCAGCGGCTACGCGCTCGGTGTGCTCGGGAATAATGAAGAAGCGCTTTTTGCCTTTAACCGGGCGCTTGCGCTCAAACCCGACTTCGCCGAAGCCTGGGCCTATAGCGCCACTTCCCTTGCCCAGCTGCGGGAATATGACAAAGCCCTTGCCGCTTATGACGCGGCGCTCACGCGTCAGCCGGATCTCGGATATGCCAGGGGCGATCGCCTGCACGTGAAATTGCATATGAGTGATTGGACTAATCTCGGCGCAGAGTTCTCCGAGCTTGTATCAGCAATAAGAGCAAAAGAACGGGCTGTTTCTCCGTTCCATTGCCTTGCGATGCCGCCAGCGACGGCAGCCGATCAGCTGCAATGCGCCAAAATTATCATGGCGCATCAGCGGCGCTTTCCGCGGGTGTGGCGCGGGGAGATTTACCCGCATGACCGTATCCGCATTGATTATTTCTCCGCTGATTTCCGTAATCATCCCGGCGCACAATTGGTGGTGGGCCTGTTCGAACATCATGATAAATCGCGTTTTGAGATTACCGCGCTCTCTTATGGCCCGGACGACGGCTCGGACTTGCGCAACAGGATCAAATCTGCGGCCGAGAATTTCGTCGACGTTCGTACCATGACTGACGACGATATTGCCCAATTCATTCGCCGCCGTGAGGTCGATATCGTCGTCGATCGGAGCAGGCTGACGCAATACAGCCGCTTTCGGGTTCTTTCGCGGCGCGTTGCGCCTGTCCAAGTCAATTTTCTCGGCTATCCCGGCACCATGGGCGCCGATTGGATGGACTATATCATTGCCGATCCGGTGATTATTTCCCGAGGACCATTTCCAGTTCTACAGCGAGCAAGTTGTGTGGCTGCCAGAGACGTACCAGCCCAATGACAACAAGCGCCGTATCTCGGAAAGTTTGCCGACGCGGGCCCAATGCAACCTGCCTGAAGCGGCCTTTGTGTTTTGTTGTTTCAATAACACCTACAAGATTACCCCGGAAGTATTCAACCGTTTGATGGGGATGCCTGGCGGCGATGGAGGGCAGTGTTCTCTGGTTGATTGAGACCAGTTCGACGGCCACACAAAATCTGCGCCGGGAGGCTAAAGCTCATAGATCGGCGGAGCGTTTGATATTTGCGCCAAAAATCCCGCGGGGCGCGGAGCACCTGTCGCGCCACCGCCGGGCAGACTTGTTCCTCGACACCTTGCCTTATAATGCTCACACTACGGCATCGGACGCGCTGTGGGCCGGTCTGCCGGTGTTGACGTGCCTTGGCAAGACTTTTGTGGCGGCAAGCCTGTTGCGGGCGGCCGAACTCCTTGAGCTCGTGACGACGTCGCTTGAAGACTATGAGGCTCTGGCGCTTAAGCTCGCGCGCAAGCCATCGTTTTTGGCCGCGATCAAGGCCAAGCTGGCGCGCAACCGCGATACCTGTCCGCTGTTCGATACCGCGCGGGTTATGCCCGGCATATCGAAGCTGCCTACACACCATGTGGGAGCGCTATCAGAGAGGAGAAGCGCCCAAAGCTTTTACAGTCGAGCCGCAGAGTGAACCGGGGCGGGCAGCCGGCGCCTTGGCCAAACGCAACCTATTGGACAGAGTAAACAGCCGTCGGGAGATCGCTGACAGTGGACGAAATCGGCAGCGAGGATTTCCAGCGCGGCCTCTCGGCGTTGCAGGCCGGCAATCTCAAGGAGGCTGAGCGTTTCTTACAAGCCGTTATTCGCAGCGAGCCCAAACACGTTCTGGCGCTCAATCTCCGCGGCCTCGTTCTTGGCCGCCTCGGCCGCAACGGCGAGGCTATGGCTAGCTTACGATAAAGGCTTTGGCCGTGGCGCCGGATTCGATGAGGCCTGGTACGGCCGCGCGATGACGTGCTTGCTGCCGGCCAGCCCGCGGAAGCGATTGCAAGCTTCGATCGGGTGCTCCTCGCCAAGCCCGATTTCGCCCAAGTGCACTTGCTGCGGGCGAAGCTTCTTCAGCGGATTTGGGCCGGCACGATGCCGCGCTGGAGGGCGTCGATAAACTGTTGGCGCTGATGCCGGCTCTGGCCGAGGCCTGGCTTGGCCGCAGCAATATCTTGTTTGCGGCCAAGCGCTATCCGGAGGCGTTGTGGCGGCGGAGGGGCGCTGGAGCTAAAGCCGGATTTGGCGGAAGCCTGGCATGGCCGCGGCAACGTACTCAACGAGCTCAAGCACTACGAGGAGGCGCTCGGCGCCTATGACAAGGCACTGGCGTTGAACCTCAATTTTGCTGGCGCCTGGCATGGCCGCGGCAACGTGCTCAGCGAGGTCAACCGCCATCATGAAGCGCTTGCCGCCTACGACAAGGCATTGGTGCTGGCGCCCGATCTGACCGAAGCTTGGCTTGGCCGCGGCAACGTGCTCAACGTGCTCAAGCAGTCACCGAGGAGGCGCTTACCGCTTACGACCGGGCGCTAGCGCTCGATCCCAATCTTGCCGAAGCATGGCTCGGCCGCGGCAATGGCTTCTGCGAACTCAACCGCTACGACGACGCCGCAACCGCCTACGACAAAGCAATCTCAATCGATGCCGGCCTCGCCGAGGCTTGGCTCGGTCGCGGCAAACTGCTCTCATGCTCAAGCGGCATGATGAGGCTCTTGCCGCCTACGAGCGGGCAGTGGCCGTCAAACCGGATCTAAAATACGCGAAGGGCGATCGCCTCCATGTCAAGCTAACCCTGAGCGATTGGACCGACCTTGACAAGGAAGCGCCGATCTTGTGTCGCAAGTGCGAGAAAAAGAGCCCGCTATTTCACCCTTCCAATTTCTTGCAATATCGACATCCGCTGCTGATCAGTTGACGTGCACCCAAACGTTCATGACGGACCAGCCGTCTTTTCCGGCGATCTGGCGCGGCGAAATTTATTCTCATGATCGCATTCGCATCGCGTATCTATCGGCTGATTTTCATGAACACGCGACGAGCATCTCGATGACAGGCCTTTTTGAAATGCATGACAAGGCGCGATTTGAAGTAACTGCCATATCATTTGGTCCCGACCACAACTCGCATGTACGCAGAATAATATCCGCAGTTGAGCATTTCATTGACGTTAGGAACAAAAGCGACGAACAAATCGCAGAACTTATTCGCCGACTTGAGATCGATATAGTGATCGACCTGGCTCCGGATTAACTCGATACAAGCGCTTCGGCGCTGTTGCACGCGTTCGCCTCCAAGTAAATTACCTCGGTTATCCAGGCACAATGGGAGCTGATTTCATGGATTACGTCATTGCCGACCCAACGATCATTCCCAAAGAGCAATTTCCCTTTTACGCGAATGCGTGGTTTGGCTGCCCGACAGTTACCAAGTCAACGATCAGCAACGGCGCATATCGGAACGCAGCCAAACTCGTCGAGAATGCGGTTTGCCGAGACCGCATTTGTGTATTGTTGCTTCAATAATCCTTACAAGATTTTGCCGGACATATTCGACATCTGGATGCGGTTGTTACGCGCGAACGAAAACAGCGTTCTTTGGCTGTTTGAGGGGCACCCAACGGCCGCCGAAAATCTTCGCCGCGAGGCTGAGAAACGAGGCGTATCGCCGAGCGGTTGATATTCGCCCCCAAAATTCCCTTACCCGACCATCTCGCGCGCACCGGCATATCGATCTTTTTCTTGATACGTTGCCGCTATAACGCACACACCACAGCAAGCGATGCACTTTGGGCGGACGTCCCG
This sequence comes from uncultured Alphaproteobacteria bacterium, assembly GCA_963816295.1. Classification (GTDB taxonomy): domain Bacteria; phylum Pseudomonadota; class Alphaproteobacteria; order Rhizobiales; family Xanthobacteraceae; genus BOG-931. The sequence continues at coordinate 42,850 of CAWFJS010000016.1, forward strand.
GTGTTAACCTGCTTGGTACGACGTTCGCAGGACGCGTCGCTGGCAGTCTCCTAAAGGCCATCGGTCTTGATGAACTCATTACACACTCGTTGGAAGAGTACGAGGCAATGGCAACACAGCTTGCTCAGGAGCCATCTCGTCTTGCGGCGTTAAAGAACAGGCTGGCGCGGAACCGAAATAGTTATCCCTTGTTTGACACCGGACGTTTCACTCGTCACATCGAGACTGCGTACCTGACGATGTGGGAACGGTATCAACGAGGCGAGCCGCCAAAGCCTTCGCAGTCGGCGAGCTTGCCTAGGTCGCTGCGCCAGCGAACTATCCGCCGCGCCGAAGGTCGGCCTCGATCAAAAGCTTCGGATTGTTTTCCACGAGAGCGCGATAGACTTGCATATTTTCGAGCACCCGCTGCACATAATTGCGCGTCTCTGAGATTGGAATCCGCTCGATCCAATCGATTGGATCGATCTTGGGGTCGCGCGGGTCGCCATATTGCTCGATCCATTCTTTCGCCCGCCGCGGACCGGCATTGTAGGCGACGAAAGCGAGAATGTAGGAGCCGCGCCACGTCGCGATGTCATTGCCAAGCTCAGCGGTGCCGAGCTGGGCGTTATAAGCGACGTCTTGGCTGAGCCGGCGCTGATCGAAAGTGACATTAAATCGCTTCGCGGTATCGCGGCCCGCGGCCGGCGTGACCTGCATCAGGCCGATCGCATTGGCGCTGGAAACCACGCGCGGATTGAAAGCGCTCTCCTGGCGAATGATTGCATAAACCACGCAGGCCTCGACCTCGGGTCCGATCTGCTGATATTCGGGCACGCCGAAATCCGGAAATGCGTAACGTTCGAACGGCAGGCCGCGACGGAGCGCCGCCTTGCCGATAGAAGGGTTGCCCGGGCGTCGTGATGGCGCGCGGCAATGCCGGCAAGGCCTACTAGTGCGGCAGTGTCGGTGGCATTCTCGCCGAGGTCGGCGGCCATAGCGGCGACCAGATCCCGCTCGTCGATTGCGTAGAGAATCTCGAATACGCGGGCTATTTCGAGCGTGCGATGCTCGGGCGCCGGCTCGGGCGGCATCCGCAGCGTGACTTCGTTGAGGCCGAGCTTGGCGCGGGCAAGCTGGCCATAATACGCAGTGGGATAGTAAGCCGCCTGGCGGTAGAACGACCGCGCATCTTGTTCACGCCCCAGCGCTTCCGCCGCCCGGCCCTGCCAGTAGAAGGCGCGCGCCAATGTAATCGGATTGGTCACGCCCTCGGCGATCCGGGCAAAATGCGACAGCGCCGCGCCCGGCTCATGAAGAAATCGCAGCGCGATCCATCCAGCCGTGAAATGCCGCTCGGCGCGATAATTCTCATCTTTCGGAATCGCTGCCGCATTGGCCACTTCATAGGCGAGCCGGGCGTTGCCGAGGTCGAGCAGTTTGCGGGCGACCAGCCGGCGCTCTACCCACCACTGATCCACGTCGCCAAGTCTCGCGGGATCATGCGGCGCCGCCAGCAGCAATTGCGCGGCCTCGACGATCTTGTCGGAGCGCCGCAACCACTGGATGCGGCTGAACAGGTAGCCCGGTTCGTGCCGCGCATTTTCCGGGACCGCCTCGAGCAAGGTCTTGGCATTGCCTGCTTGATCGATCACCGCAATGCGCGCTTTTGCGACAGCCATTGCGGCGGCATCGAGATGACGCGCGGCGCGCAAAGCTGCATCCTCGTCCTCGGCATAAAGGCGGGCATCCATGCGCGCCGCATCGTCGGCCGGCGTGATCAAACCGCCAAACGTCTCGCGCGCCTGCCCCTCGAGATCGGAAGAGAACGCATCGGCGCGCCAGGCCTCGTGCAAAATCGCCGAAGCGCGCGGGACGTCGCCCCGCGTCAAGAGCGCGCGGGCCAAAGCAAAATGTCCTTTGGCGGAACGTGGCGGATCACTGGCAAAGAAAGCGATCACCGCTTGTGGGTCGGTACGCTCCTGCCAGAGCGCCGCCTCGGCGCGGCGGCGCAGGAGCGGGATGCTCGGCCAGCTCGGATTGGCGTTGATGAAGGCGCTGTAGCGCGAAAAGTCGCTCGAACCATCTTCGCTGCGCAAGATGACCCATTCAACGAGCTTGCGCGCCAGCGGATCGGTGATGGAACTTTCGACGGTGGTCGCTTCGTCCTGGCGATTCTTGCGCACCAAGTCGAGCGCCTGCTTCACCGCCGACAGATCGAGCGGCGATGTCGCCGTGGTCGCGGCCGTGGCGAACGGCGCGACAATTCGCGGGGCCAATGATTTTGCCGAGGAGGGTGGAACGGCGGGCGAAGTGGCGGAGGCATTCGCCGCAGTCGCCGTTTCCGTATCCGGCGCAAGCGAAACGGTCGCGCAGCTTGTTCCGGCTTGGCGGTCTTGCTCGCCGGACGTTCTCGCGGCAGCGGGATGGGCTCAGACGGCCATGCGGCTTGGACATGCGCCATCACGAGCGCGAGACCGAGCGTGGCTGCGACCAAGGGTCGAAACGAGTTCACATTCCCTCCCAAGCGCTCCGGCTGCCGGCGAATTTATTCGTCCGCGAGGTTGAATAAATCCTAAAACCGCAACGTGATCGCGACAATTTACAGCTTTGCGGCAAAACCGGGGCTCAAAATGGCGTATACGGCGCTTTTGCTAAGGGTGTCGTCATTTGAAGTGCCGGCAAACTTGGTCTGACCGATCTGTGCGGCTGCAGCAGAGCCATGCCGTTCGCAAGCGTCATCAATCCATAGAAAAAGGCCTTTCAACGGCGCCGCCGAACCGATATTTATGCAGCTTGGCCGCACATTCGGGCTGGAGCGAGCGGTGCCGCGCCACAACGCCTGATGGATCGTGCCGGGATTGGATCGTGACATTGGACACTGGACCGTGACATGGCCGCCAAGACAAGATTTCGAGGCTCATTTACCGCGCTCGTGACGCCGTTCAAGAACGGGTCGGTTGACGAGAAGGCTTTCCGCGACTTCGTCGATTGGCAGATCGCCGAGGGCACCAATGGCCTGGTTCCGGTCGGCACGACCGGGGAGAGCCCGACGCTGTCCCACGAGGAACACAAAGAGGTCGTGGAATGGTGCGTCGAGCAGGCCCGCGGCCGGGTTCCGGTCATGGCGGGCGCGGGCTCGAACTCGACCGCCGAGGCGGTTGAGCTTGCCCGTCATGCCGAAAGCGCCGGCGCCGATGCCGTGCTCGTCGTCACGCCCTATTACAACAAGCCGACGCAGGAAGGCCTTTACCAGCACTTCAAGGCGATCAACGACGCGATCGGCATTCCGATCATCATCTACAATATTCCCGTGCGATCCGTGATCGATATGTCGGTCGAAACGATGAAGCGTCTGTACGAGCTTAAGAACATCGCCGGGGTGAAGGACGCGACCGCGAATATGACCCGTGTGTCGCAGCAACGCGCCGCGCTCGGTGAAGATTTCAATCAGCTGTCCGGCGAGGACATCACCGCGCTCGGGTTCATGGCGCATGGCGGCCACGGCTGCATTTCGGTCACTTCGAACGTTGCACCCCGGCTCTGCGCCGAATTCCAGGCCGCATGCCTGAAAGGTGATTTTGCCGCCGCGCTCAAGCTGCAAGACAAGCTCGCGCCATTGCACATCAATCTGTTCGTGGAAACCAGCCCGGCGCCGATCAAGTACGCGCTGTCGCTGATCGGCAAATGCGCCAATGCGCTGCGGCTGCCGATGGTGCCTGCCAGCGAAAAGGCGCAGGCCGCGGTTCGCGAAGCCATGGTGCATGCCGGTTTGATCAACTGAGTTCGCCGCGCGGGCGAGCGGATTTTCGTTGCACTTACCGTGAGGCGACCGCGTTAGCTCTCAAGTTAGGGAGGGGCCGATGCTTGAGGAATTCAAAAAATTCGCAATGCGCGGCAATGTCGTCGACCTTGCAGTCGGCGTGATCATCGGCGCGGCATTCGGCGCGATCGTCAATTCGCTGGTTGCCGATATCGTCATGCCGCTCATCGGCGCCGTTACAGGCGGGCTTGATTTTTCCAACTATTTCATCCCGCTGTCGTCGAAGGTGACGGCAACGTCTTTGGTCGAGGCGAGAAAGCAGGGCGCAGTGCTGGCATGGGGCAATTTTCTCACGCTCGGGATCAATTTCTTGATCATCGCTTGGGTGCTGTTTCTGTGCATTAAGGGCATCAATCGTCTCAAAGCCCCTGAGGCGCCGGCGGCGCCGGCGCCGCCGTCCCGGGAAGTGCAATTACTCACCGAAATCCGCGATCTGCTCAAAGCGCGTTGAGTGCGAAGCGGGTGAAGGTTGAGTGCCATGGCGGCCAAGAAGCGCGAGCGACTACGGAGAGAAAGCTTCGCGTGGTCGCCGACAATCGCAAGGCGCGTTTCAATTATTTTATCGACGAGACCTTTGAGGCCGGGCTTGCACTGACCGGCACCGAGGTCAAATCGCTGCGGCAGGGCAAGGCCACGATCGCCGAATCCTATGCCGATGCGCGCGGCGGCGAGATCTGGCTGATCAACTCCAATATTCCGGAATATCTGCAGGCCAATCGTTTCAATCATGCGCCGAAGCGACCGCGCAAGCTGCTGCTGCACCGCCGCCAGATCAACAAACTCGTCGGTGCAGTCGAGCGCGAGGGGATGACGCTCATTCCGCTGAAGCTTTATTTCAATGAAAAAGGCCGCGCCAAGCTCGAACTGGCTTTGGCGCGCGGCAAGAAGCTCTATGATAAGCGCGAGACGCAAAAGAAGCGCTCTTGGGAGCGTGAACGGGGGCGGCTCATGCGGCAGAAGGGTTGATGATATGCGTTGGCCTAGCGGAGCTTTTAGACACGACTGATTGCATAGTGATCTTTATATAGGCGCCCAAGGATCAACTATTGAAATCTTGAGATCCACAAAATGTCGTACATTTCGAGTCGCAAGCGCAGCATGCCGCGAAAGCGCGATACCGGCGATTTGAGTATCACGCATATCCACCGGTCGCCCGCTTTTCTGCCGCACCGCTGCCAGAGACGCGGCCGCGATTGCTGCTGCGCTGTCGAAATCCAATACACGGTTTTCCAAGTCCTCTTTCAGCAGGTTGTCAAATGCAGACTCGAGGCCTTGTCGCCGCCGGCCGGGCGGCAACAATGCCAAGCCGAAACGCGCCTCGAACAATGTGATGCTGGTGATCCAGACCGATTCGGCTGGCTGCCGGTCCAGCCACTCTATCACCACAGCATCGGGGGGCGCCCGCATCAACGCACTCAGTACGTTGGTATCGAGGATAATCACTTACCGAACTTCGCTGATCGGGGAGCCTGACCGCGCAGTTCTCGCAGCTCCACGGTCAGCCCCGCTTTTGCAAAGCGTGCCGCAATCCGTGAGCCCAGCTTGGCAACGGGCCGATCGTGTTCCTTTACCGCGTCGCGCAAGATGTGCCGAACTTCTTCTTCCATGCTACGGCCGTGACGCATGGCGCGTCGCCTCAGGCGCGCTTTCACTGCTTCTTCAAGATGGCGCACGACGAACTGGGCCATTAGCAAATCCACCGGGATTGATATCACGATATCATTCCGAAGGCCGGATGGGGCCCTTTTTTGCTGCCGCCCTACGAGCCACGACTTGCCCGCTGCTTCTTGCGCTTGGCCAATCTGCCGATCTTCGTGCTGAACCGGTTAAGAAGTGATGCTCTGGCGCCAGGTCGATCAGATCCTGGCCGCGTTCGACACTGTGGATCGGCGAAAACCGCAGCAGAAAAACCGCCGCTGTTTCCCTAGCCGTCGGGCTTGACGGCACCGCAACAGGCGTTCATATATATCTAGCTAGAAAATCTAGCTAGGAGTAAACTATGGGCCGGCAGACCTGGTCGGTGCAGGACGCCAAGAACCGATTCAGCGAGGTGGTCGAGGCCGCCCGGCGCAAACCACAGACTGTGACCAAGCACGGCAAGCCGGCGGTCGTCGTCGTGGCCGCAGACGAGTACGAGCGCTTGCGCAAACTCGAACATCTCAAGGCGCCGACCTTTGCCGAGCTTCTGCTCGCCATGCCGACCGGGGGTGAGGAAATCGAACGGCTTGAAGGACGCATGCGCGACCCAGGCTTCTGATGTTTCTGCTCGACACGGTGGTAATTTCGGAGCTGCGCAAACCGCTCCGCCAGCGCAATCCCAATCTGGTTAATTGGATCGAAGCGGTTTCTTCGCAAGATCTTTTTGTCAGCGTCGTGACAATCGGCGAAATCGAGCGCGGGATCGAGCGACAGCGACAACTAAATCCGCAATTCGCCAGCAAGCCTCGCGGCATGGCTCGACGTGGTCTTGCGCACCTATGAGGGCCGGATTCTGCCAGTCGATATCGCAGTCGCCCGTCGTTGGGGTCGTCTGTCACAGCAGATCGGCAATAAAGGTCTCGATTTGGCGATCGCCGCAACTGCCCTTGAAAATGGCCTCACTGTTGTGACCCGCAACGTCTCGGATTTTGAGCGAACAGGAGTTTCCGTACTGGATCCATTCAGCTCGCGGACGCGTCGGAAGTGAGAACCGAAGTGGCGCTAATCGGAGGTGACAAATAACAAGGACGAGAAGTTTCAAGAGATTTTGGTGCAGCTCAGGTCAACTCCTGCGCAAAGGCGTCGATGCACTGCTGGGTCGCGATCTCGATACCGGCAAGACGATGCTGCGGGACTATATCAAGGCGACAATGGGCTTTGAGAGACTTGGCGCTGCAACGGGTGCGTCGTCCAAGAGCCTGATCCGCATGTTCGGTCCCCGCGGCCCGGCACCAGTCCGTTGACGGCGCATCCGACAGGAGACGAACATTCTGGACCGTAAGCAAACAAGGGCCGGCGCCACCGGCGGATCTTGGCGGCCAATCGTCTAGATCGTGGTTCAGGAGCTCGGCGTCTAGTCGCCCAACCGTGAAGAGCGTAACGCGGTCGACTTTACGACAAGCGCAACCTTGTAAGACGATGCGCACAAATCCGAAGCGGTCGCGAAAACGGCTGCTGATCGGCAGCCAGCATCACAAAAGCTGGACGAGCGCAGTCGACGTGGGCAGTGCGCAGAACACTGGTGCCGATGAAGCTTTATTTCAATGAAAAGGGCGGGGCAGCAGAGCGTGGAATTGGCTTTCGCGCGCGGCAAGAACCTATACGACGAACGCGAAGTGCATGAAGAAGCGCGTCGTGGGAGCGCGAGCGTAGCCGGTTGCTACGGCAGAAGAGCTGATGGCAGGGCGGCTACCGTTCGGCAGAGCGATGGCTAGCTTTTGTCGCGTTGAACATAAGCAATTCAACGTCATTTCGTCCGCCGCCCTCGTGTCGCTATGGGTAAATCCGGCTCAGAGGCCAATTGCGGAGATCGCTTCAAATTTTCGTCCGGCAGTCGCTGTTTTAGACGAGCGCCCGGGCCTCCGCCGTTTTCATCGAGCAGTTCGACTCCCGCTGTTTCAAAAGCACTTCGAATAGCGGCCGCGTTGGCGAGCGTCATGGCGGTTCTCCCGTTGGTCATTTCTGCTCGATGGATGGTGGCAAGACTTACCCGCGACATGCGAGCAAGATCGGCAACGGTCCACCGCAAGAGCGCTCGAGCTGCTCTGATTTGAACGCCCATAATACTGGCAGTGCTATCCTGGCTGCCTCTTGACAGTTCTAACTATCATGTGCTTATTTACCTATTATAAGATAGCGAGGTGCTCTCATGGCGAATCAAGCTAACACGCCGCGATTTTATCGGCGGTTCTGACGCCCGCATAATCATGGGCAATGACGAAGCTGCCCTTATTCGGCTTTGGCGCGAAAAGCGGGGCGAGATCGAGCCGGAGGACCTGTCGGGCAATCTCGTGGTCCAGCTCGGGGCTTGCGACCGAGGACCTGAACCGGCGCTGGTATGAGGCCAATACCGGGCAGGTGATCACCGACATCCAGAAGAAGGTCCTTCACCCCGCGCTGCGCTGGATGGGGGCGACTCTGGATGGCCGGATTGCGGGCAGCGATGCCGTGTTCGAAGCCAAATTCATGTTGCCTTGGTCGTTCTCGGAGGAAGCGGCGGCCGAGAAATACATGCCGCAACTACAGCACAATATGTGGGTGGTGGCGGCAAGGACTGCGGTGCTCTCAGTGATCACCGGCGGCGGCAAATGGGTCGAGATCCTCGCCCATGCCGATCCGCTCTATCAGCATCTGATCGTCACCGCCGAGCGAAAGTTCTGGCGCTGTGTCGAGAGCGGCGAACAACCGCAGCTGTTTGGCGTGGAGCCGCCGAGGCCGCGGCTTGAAGCCGTCCGCATCGTGGACATGACCGCATCCAATGCCTGGGCGGAGTTCGCCGGCGATCTTCACGCCGGACCCGAGCGGCCCATCTCGAGCACGAGCAAGCCAAGGCCGAGCTCAAAAGCCTGATGCCGGAGGATGCCAAGGAGGCGATCGGCCATGGCGTTCGCGCCAGGCGCTCCAAATCGGGCGCGGTCAGCTTTGACCTTCTGAGCGCCGGAGGAGCGAGCCATGCAGCGATCTAGTCAATCGATTGCTGCACTCGCTACCGCGCTGGCCAAAGCGCAGATCGAACTCGCCAATCCGGAAAAGTCGCTTACCGGCGAAGATCGAACCGCAAGACGGAGCAGGGTGGTGCCCGCCAGTTTCGCTATGCGCCGCTATCAAGCGGGCTTGAGATCGTGCGCAAGACCTTAGGCCAGCACGAGATCGCCACGGTGCAGACCACCGCGATCGATCAGGCGGCCGGCATCGTCAATCTGACCACCATGCTCGCCCACGCGTCAGGCGAATGGATTGCCTCGGATTGGCCGGTCTGCTCCGGTTGCGGAGACGGCAACGCCGCATCGCATGGGCGCGGCGCTGACCTATGCCCGCCGCTATGCTTTGTTCACGCTGGTCGGCATTGCCGGCGAGGATGATCTCGATGCGCCGGATCTCGACGCCACTCAAGCATCGTTGACCGCAAGATCGAGCATGTCGAGACGGCAGATCTGGTGCCTGATGGCGGTCGGCATAAGACCGCAAGCTCGCGTTGTTAGAAGAGGCGCTGCCTAAGCATCGATTCAGCTCGGCTACACGGCAGGCTGAGCTGTCGGCGAGGCACTATCCGCGAGCTTAACAGATGAATTGCTCGGTGAAATAGCCGAGCTTACTTCAGACGATCGATGGCGTGCTCAGTGGGCGCATGCAAGGATTATTGGCAGAAGCAGCGGCTCTCCAGCAGCGGATGCCCAGCATGTTCGAAGAGGCATTTGCGAGCGAGATTGGTGGCCTTCGCGACATCCAAGACCAGAGGCGGAACGACGATACCATAATAGCCACCGGTCGGAGCAGTCGATCGAGACCAGCCGATGCGCCATCAGCCGACAAGAGTGTTTTGTCGTTTCCTGAACCGCGGCGCATCCGGGACCGTGACCATATCAGATACGTCATCAAACAGCCGTGCCTGATCTGCGGTCGGCGCCCTGCCGATGCGCATCATCTACGGTTCTCGCAAAGCCGCGCCCTTGGCCGCAAGGTGAGCGATGAATTTACTGTGCCGCTCTGCCGAGGCCACCATCGCGAGGTCCATCGCTGCGGTGACGAAGCTGCCTGGTGGACTAAGGCCGGTATCGATCCGACCGTCACTGCTCGCGCGCTGTGGTTGGAGATGCATCCGTTGCCGGGAACTCTAAAGAAGATGGGCATCGAAGCCGCGACGTCCATCGCTGTTGTCGGCATCGATGACAGGACTCGGCAGCCGGTCAGAACCGCCGGCCGCCGGACGCGACGACTATTGAGCTGCGGCGGGCACTTTGATGCGTCGGCCCTTAGGCAGGCGCCGGGCATGCTCCGCTTTGGCGATCGATAAACCCCAGTTGCAGTATGGGATTAGACATGCTATCTTTTTTGATAGCACAGGAGGCCCCTGATGGGACAAGTTCTGGTTCGCAATCTGGACGACCGTGTGATCGAGAGCTTGAAGACCAAAGCCGAACTCAAGGGTCGCTCGCTCGAGCAAGAGTTGCGTGACGTTCTTACCAACGCTGCACCTCTATTGCCCGGAGAGAAGATCGCTCTGTTCCAAAAACTCCGAGCGATGACGCCGCCACTCGGTGATGTGGATGTACGAGCGGCTATTCGGCGCGGCCGCGACGACGAGTTCGACGAATGACAATTGTCGTCGACGCCAGCGTTGCCTTGCGCTGGTGCTTTCAGTTGAACGGATCAGATCGGGCAGAAGAACTGTTGCGATCAGACGATCATCTCATCGCGCCCGATCTAGTGATCGCCGAGATTACCAACGCAGCTTGGAAATTCGTGATCTTCGACAGGATAACGGCGGAATTTGCCATATCTGCCGTACATGAGGTCGCTAAAGCATTCGGAGAATTAGTACCAACGAGTGTGTTGAAAGACCGCGCACTCGCAATAGCCATCGAGTTGCGTCATCCCGCCTATGACTGTTTTTATCTAGCATTGGCCGAGCGAAGCACACTCACCACTCGTCACTGCCGATGATCGATTGTTACGCCGTTGTTCAGACACTCTCTTTGAAAAGCTCGTGCAATCCCTTTGATGGAGGAAGCAGCTGGGGCGGGCTGATTCCGATGCCGACCTGAGCGGGCAGCGTACGGCACCACAACGAAACGGCGGCCCCAGCTCTGCTGAGATCCGTGCGGCTCAGCCGAGCATCGCCAAGCAGCCAAAACGATTGCGTCTGCCAACGAATAAGATCCGTCTGCGGCGGCGCAACGTCCATCATAGGCGGGTGGGGACAAGCGAACGCAAAGCCATGATATTGCGACGGCCATTAAACTTGCGCGCGACCTTTAGGGGCATTGGCATGAGCAGAACCAAACCTAAACCGAAGATCAAAACGATACCCTGGGACCCTGCGGCCAATTTGAAGACCGACGCGGACATCGCTCATTATCTAGAAGCCGTGCTCGAAGACGGCGACCCAGCCTTGGTGGCTGCGGCTTTAGGCGACGTCGCCCGTGCCAAGGGCATGTCACAAATCGCGCAGGCGGCGGGCCTTGGGCGGGAGAGCCTGTATAAGGCGCTTTCTCGCGAGGGAAACCCAGAATTCGCGACTGTGCTGAAAGTAATGCGAGCGCTTGGGCTCAAGCTGAAGGTAGCCGTCTAGTGCGCGTCGGACATGCGCAAGCTGCGCTCACCCAATATGCTCTTTCGACACAGCAAGAGAGCCTCCCATGACGAAGGTTCGGCAATGCCGCCAAAAGCACTGGTCCCATTACGGAAGAAGGCAAGCAACAGTCCCGCTGCAATGCCGTCCGCCACAGGCTCACGGTGGAAACGGTAAGCGAGGTAATGCTCCGCCGCCATGGCCACGTTGGGAAGACTTCCAGCCAAAGGCCCTAACTTGAGTTGACGTTTTGCGGTGCCTGAAACTGATTTCATCAACTCGCACGGTCGGGTGGCTCTCGCCGTTCTTACGTTCCTACACAGAATTGCCGCGAACGGATCAACCGATCTTCCCAATCAGCATGCGCGATTGCCGCAGCAAGTCCTGCAGTTGCCGGCGTTCATCAAGAGCTTCTCGCGTATAATTTCCATGCTTGAGCGCGTTTTTATTGCCCAGCGGAGCGCCCGATCCTGGCGCACCACCATGCATCCGGCAGCGTCTTTTCCCGCTCACCGCCGGAGACATGCAAGGTTTCCCCGAACGCGTTCTGGCCCCGCAGCGCGGGCTCGACAACATCGGGCCGATATTACGCCGCGTATTCTTCGTCATCTTTTCGCCTGCGACGGAGCGGGACCGGCTCCCGCTCCAGTTTGTCGTTGATCGGCGGCATCGCTGGTTGCCGCGCGTCAGTGAGAGCCGGCGTTTCGCCCGCAGGCTTCGCCAGTGCGTTTTGCGTTACATTGCCAACAATCGCCTGACTGCCCTCACTGACCGAAACCTGTTGTACTGTGACCTTCTGCTCGCCACCATTCTGATAACGATTGAACGCCTCGACTTGCATTATGAAAGCGCGTAGCAGCTTGCTCAGCGTGCGCTCCTCGCAGTCATGTAGCTCCGTGGTATTCTTCGAACTGGGCCAGGCGACCGATGATACTTTATGACTGCCATATGAGTGGCCGCCATCTGTGAGGCAAGCATTGCCGCTATCTGGTCTTTCGGTTTGGCACCTCTCAACACAGATACCAGCAAAATCATATCCATCTCCGCCTATACCCGGCGTTCTATCCCCGCCAATGGAGCCTGCTGTTGAGAATTTGTCCGACAAGGCCGCGTGCGAAGAAGCGGTCCGTCGTACCGAACGTCTCGAGAACATCGTCATCGTCGACAGTCTTGATGTCTGTATTTGCCAACGATCCTTCTCGCGTAATCCACCAATGCCTGACCCGGTGTCCCGATTCCTCTGGATAGGTTGATCAGATCTTTGGCCTCCTGCAAATTAAATGCCCCTGTCTCTACCGCTTCTTCGAGCGAAGAGGGTGTCGCATTCTTCGCTGACATGCGAAGGCATCAAATCGTTCGCAGGCGAGGGAATGGTTGTCTTGGCTGCATTCGAGGAGATAACGCTATTGGTTAGATTGGAAGATTTCTCGCGCTCGGATTCGCGCTTTGTCTTTTTCATGATCGAAGCTCCTTACTCAGGTGTTTGTTAGCTGCATCACACGCGGATAGCCCACGTTCTGTACTCGGGGCACCGCGGCAATATCCTGGCGGCGACTGCGTGCCTTCATGGCTGCGAATTTCTTTTTGTCTTGCCTCAACCGCGCGATTCGCCCATCCCGTTCGCGTTTGACCTGCATGAGGATTTGATCAAATCGCAGGATCATCGGGTGGAAAAAAGAACGGACGACTGAGATCGATGCCGACCGCGTGCGCACGCGCGCGAAGTCGTCGCATGATGTCGCTGATGTTGACTGTGAAAAAGCCGACTAGGCCCCTAAGATCTCGAAAATCCTCGGCGATCTGAGCGATCGTTCCGTGGGTAACTAGTAGAAGCTTGGGACCTTTTTTCGCGGCGTCCCAGCCAACCCCACCGACGGCCATGAAAAAATTCTCGTTTGGGTCGGCCTCGGCCTGACCGACAGCGCTTGCCCATTGATGGAAGAAGGCGGCCACAATGGTGGTCGAAATTTCTCGACCGAGTGACGGAGTAAGCCCCAAGTTGATCGCCATCGCCACGAGATCAAGATCAAGATACCGTCCCGGCGTCGCCGGCATAGGCGTACCGAAAGCAAGCGCCACGTGCCCAGCATGCTGCAATTGGTCGAATGCGCCGCTGGTTAGTGCCAAGACCTCGAGGAATTCGTCTCGCGTCAATGGTTGCATGATCGCATCTTAGGTGTCGCTATGAATTCATCTTAGTAGTTACAAAGATTAAAAGCAAGCGCTGGGCTGCTGGAAAGGGGGTCTTTGAACAGCTTTAAGCTTTGGGAGGGTTCCAACCGAAAGGTACTTTGCATGGGGTTGTTTTGAATTATTTTGTTATCGCATCCCCCCCACCGCCTGCGGTGGCGATGCTTGAGCTCTTCTCGCATGCTGGGGACCCATATTTGGCCTGATAAAACCTGATAAAATAAGGCTTTGAATGAGGCTTGAATGTCCATTCCGACCAAACTCGACCATTGCGTCATCCACGTCACCGATTGGGAGCGCTCGAACGCGTTCTACACGACGGCATTGGGCGCCGAATTGGTCACGCGGCCGACCGGCTACGCCTATCGGTTCGGCGACAAGCAACTCAATGTCCATGGGCCGGGCGTACGGCCGGCCGAAGTCGCCCGTATCCCCGTGGCGCCGGGCAATAGCGATTTGTGTTTTGAATGGATGGGACCGATCACGGAGGCGATTGTGCATTTAAAGCGCTGCGGCATCGCCATCGAAAGCGGACCGATGCGGCGCTTCGGCGCCAAGGGCGCCGGCACTAGCGTTTATTTCCGCGATCCGGACGGCTCGTTGATGGAGTTCATGTCGTATGCGTAATCGAGCCATGCCGGCGCAAAGATTCATGTCTAGATTTTGGAGACTGCGATGAGGGAAGCCCCTGGAGCGCACGACCCGACCAAGCTGCCGCCCGATTTGCCGGTTCCGACAGATGATGGTGCCGCGCGGCATCTCACCGGTGCGAGGCTGCCTGACATCACGCTGCCGGCGACCGCTGGTCCCGCCGTGACTTTGTCGAAGCTCAAGGGAGTGAGTGTTCTTTACGTCTACCCGCGCACCGGCGTTCCCGGCGTCGATGCGCCGCCGGGTTGGGACGACATCCCAGGCGCGCGCGGCTGCACGCCGCAGTCGTGCGGGTTTCGCGATCACTTTGCCGAGCTAAAGGCGCTCGGCGTCGCCCAGGTCTACGGGTTGTCCAGCCAGGACACCGCGTATCAGCGCGAAGCGGCCGAGCGGCTTCATCTGCCGTTCCCGCTGCTGTCCGACGTGGAGCTGAAATTGAAATCTGCCATCGGCCTGCCGACATTTTTCACGTCGGGCATGACCCTCTATAAGCGCATGGCGATGGTGCTTGAGAATGCCGCGATCGTACGCGTTTTCTACCCGGTATTTCCGCCCGATAAAAATGCCGGGGAAGTCACGGCTTGGCTGCGAACGCGCGCTCCGGTTACGCGTCGATGAGCTTGCGCGCCTGACCGATAACGGCGCGGAACATCTGCGGCGTCAGCACGCCGGTATTGGTGTTGTAGCGCGAGCAGTGATAGCTATCGAGCAAGGTCAGCGGCGCCAAGACCTTCGCCAAGACATTCGCCAAGACATGCGCCCGGCCATGAGCGAAGGGGAATTGTGATCGCCGCGCGCCGCTCGCCTGTACAAAGCTCTCATGGGCGATGCGGCCCAATGCGACAACCGCGCGCAGATTGTTCATTTCAGCGATCGCGGCTTTCAGATAATCGCGGCAGGTCGTGATTTCCTGCGGGGTGGGTTTGTTGTCCGGCGGAACGCAGCGCACGGCATTGGTGATCCGGCAGTCGAGCAACTCGAGTCCGTCGTCGGCGCTGGCGGCGTAATGACCGCGCGCGAAGCCGAATTCAGCCAAAGTCGCGTAAAGGAGATCGCCGGCATAGTCGCCGGTGAACGGCCGTCCAGTGCGGTTGGCGCCGCGCAGCCCGGGGGCAAGGCCCACGATCAAAAGTCGCGCGTCGCTCCGTCCAAATGAATCGACCGGAGCGTTAAACCAGTCCGGCTCGCTTTGGCGCCACGTTTGGCGAAACGCCACCAGTCGCGGACAGCGCGGGCAATCGCGGCCGGGCATTCCGCTCGGGCGCACAGGGTCAAAGCTCATTATTTCCGCGAGCCGCGTTGCGGCCAAAATCATGGTCCGGGCAGGAGAAAGGCGAAGGGCGTATCGGCAATACGATCGAGCCTTTCGACGAAACCGGCCGCGATTTTCGCCGCAACCCGCAGGGACGCAGGCCTTTTGCTCGCTGGCGTCGTTGCTCGTCGCTCATGATCATCTAGATCACATCGCTCCTCGCGCCTAGCCAGCGAGCAAAATGCCCAGCGTCGCGGCCGCGCAAATAATGAGTTTTGACCCTGGTTATTCGTCTTCGAATTCATCTTCGGCTTCGACGCGCGGCGCGGTCGGGCTGCGCTGTAGAAATTGCGGGGTATGCCTCGGCTCGCGCGGTTCGCGCGCTTCCCGCGGCTCGCGCAGCGGGCGATCGGTCGGATCGCGGCCGATCTTGGATTGCAGCTCCATGATATCGACGAATTGATCGGCCTGGCGGCGGAGTTCGTCGGCTACCATCGGCGGCTGCGTGGAAACCGTGGAAACGACCACGACGCGCACCCCGCGCCGCTGCACTGCTTCCACCAGCGAACGGAAATCACCGTCGCCGGAAAACAGCACCATTTGGTCGATAAACGGCGCGAGCTCCATCGCATCGACGGCAAGCTCGATATCCATGTTGCCTTTGACCTTGCGCCGGCCGGTCTGATCGACGAATTCCTTGGTCGCTTTGGTGACCACCGTATAGCCGTTGTAGTCGAGCCAATCGATCAGCGGGCGGATCGAGGAATATTCCTGATCCTCGATGACCGCCGTGTAGTAGAACGCGCGCACGAGATAACCGCGCGACTGAAACTCCCGCAGCAGGCGCTTGTAATCAATGTCAAAGCCAAGCGACTTCGCCGTCGCGTAGAGATTGGCGCCATCAATAAACAATGCAATTTTCTCGATTTGTGCTGACATGATCGGTCTCGTGACGTTGTCGTGATTAAACCGGCTCCATCGCAATGGATTCGCCTGCCGGCGCTTAAATTAAGTTTCCCACCACCGGAAACATTTCACGTGCGAAATACTGTCGTCCTCGTCGGGCAAAATCCACGGCCGACACGCTGTGGCACGCCGTCGCGGCGCTTCCGTGACTACGATTCGGAACCCCGGGGCTGGTTCCCAAAAATTTCGGTAACAGAGGCGGCCGCAGAGGCCAAGTTAAAATTTGCCAGGCAAAATATAAACCGAAACATGGTCCGTAAAAAGAGGCCCCAAACCGCCGCTGCGCCTTCCTTCGCGTATCGCCACGGCCGTCTTGCGGTGCTTGTGGTCGCTGTTGGAACGTGACTTTTAGCGCCCGAGCCCTTGCGCGGCCGGACCGGGCAGGATAGCTAGTGCCCGCATTGTTCCTATATTTATGGGTATGGGAGCTTTGCCGGAAGCCTTTTCTAGGGCTTGGGCAAGCGAACCAGGAGCTTTCAGATGGCCCGCGTCACTGTCGAAGATTGCATCGACAAGGTCGAAAACCGCTTCGATCTCGTTTTACTGGCAGGCCACCGCGCCCGGCTGGTGTCGTCCGGTGCGCAGATTGCCGTCGAGCGTGACAATGACAAGAACCCCGTGGTGGCGCTGCGCGAGATCGCGGAGAAGGCCATTTCGCCCGAGGATCTGCGGGAAGAGCTGGTCCACTCGTTGCAGAAATACGTGGAAGTCGATGAGCCCGAGCCGGAGGCGGTTCCTCTGATCGGCGCCCCGGGCACCGGGGTCGACGCCGACGATACCGACGTGACGACGGACCGTATGTCCGAAGAGGAGTTGCTCAAGGGCCTCGAAGGCTTGACCCCTCCCGAAAGCCAGCCCGAGCCGGATGCCGGCGAGGAGGACGAAGAATAAGCCTCCTGCCTGCAGGCAGCGCTCTCGTTCGTGGTCTGACGATTATTTAACGAAAATCAGTCTTTGCTCGCCGCTCATGCCGGCGGGTCTGACCGTTGCCGCAACCGCGTCTCGCCTTGTGGTGCTAAGCCCGCGCCATGATATCTTTATGGGCACTTTGGCCGCTCATTGGGACGGACTTGACGTTGCCCAAGGGGTGCCAAAGCACTGCCTGAGGTATCGCGAATGCCGCGCTTGCCGATCGATCTGCCGCGGATGCAGAACCAGCCCCGGATCCGGGCGCCGGTGACCCGCAGCCCCGATTTGGCGCCGCTCGAAGTCGAGCCGGTGCGGGCAAAGCCGCGCAAGCGGCTGATGCGGCAGTATGAACTGATCGATCGTGTCAAACACTACAATCCGAACACGAACGAGGAGCTACTTAACCGCGCTTACGTCTATGCCATGCGCGCCCATGGCGAGCAGAAGCGCGCCTCAGGCGACCCGTATATTTCTCATCCGCTCGAAGTGGCGGCGATCCTTACCGACCTTAAGCTTGATGACGCCACTATTGCGGCGGCGCTGCTACACGACACGATCGAAGACACCGACGCCACCCGTGCGGAAATCGATCGCGTATTTGGCCACGAAATCGGATTGCTGGTCGAAGGCCTGACCAAACTGAAGCGGCTTGAACTCGTCTCCAAAGAGGCCAAGCAGGCGGAAAATCTCCGCAAGCTTCTCCTGGCGGTGGCCGATGATGTGCGGGTGCTGCTGATCAAGCTCGCCGACCGGCTGCACAATATGCGCACGCTTGCCCATCAGCCGCCCGCCGCCCGCCGCCGTACCGCCGACGAGACGCTCGAAATCTACGCCCCGCTCGCCGGCCGGATGGGAATGCACCAGATGCGGGAAGAGCTGGAGGATCTGGCGTTCTGCGAGCTCAATCCGGAAGCCTACAAGGTCTTGAGCGAACGGCTCGATGCTCTCGCCGCGCGGTCGCGTGCCTGGATCAGCGAGATCGAGCAGCAGCTGACGAAAAAACTCGCCGACCGCGGCATTGCCGCTGAAGTTTCCGGCCGTCGCAAGCGCGTCTATTCCATTTGGCGAAAAATGGAGCGCAAGGCGGTCGGCTTCGAGCAGCTGTCTGACATTTTAGGGTTCCGCGTTGTGGTCGGCAGCGTTGCCGAATGTTACCAGGCGCTCGGCATCGTCCATACGACCTGGCCGGTCGTACCAGGACGGTTCAAGGACTACATATCCACGCCGAAGCAGAACGATTACCGTTCGATCCATTCCACGGTGATCGGTCCGGGCAAGCAGCGCGTCGAATTGCAGATCCGCACACGTGAAATGCATCAAATTGCCGAATACGGCATTGCCGCGCACGCTCTCTATAAAGATGAGCTTGGCTCCCCAACCGAAATGCTGTCTCGGGAGTCGAGCGCCTATGCCTGGCTGCGCCGCACGATCGAAATGCTGGCCGAAGGCTCAAATCCGGAAGAGTTTCTGGAACACACCAAGCTCGAACTGTTCCACGACCAGGTGTTTTGCTTCACGCCGAAGGGAAAGCTGATCGCGCTGCCGCGCGGCGCCACGCCGATCGATTTTGCTTATGCCGTGCATACCGACGTCGGCAATATGGCGGTAGGCGCCAAGATCAACGGCAAGATCGGGCCGCTCAGTTCGCCCCTGCAAAACGGCGATGAAGTCCAGATTCTGACCTCAAAGGCGCAGACCGCCCCGCCCGCCGCCTGGGAGGCGATCGTCGTCACCGGCAAGGCGCGCGACGCTATTCGCCGCGCCACCCGCGTGGCGGTGCGCCATCAGTATTCGGGACTCGGGCGGCGTATCGTCGAGCGGCTCTGCCAGCGCGCCAAGATCGAATATTCAGACGAAAAGCTCGAAGGCGCCTTGCCGCGGCTCGCCCGCGCATCGATCGATGACGTGATGTCGGCAGTCGGTCGCGGCGAGATGAAGGCGTCCGACGTGGTTCGCGCCATGTATCCCGATTACAAGGACGAGCGCGTTGCCCCGGTCGCGCCGAAGTCCGAAAGCGGCTGGTTTGGCCTGAAATTCGGCAGCGCGGTGAAGTTCAAGCTGCCGCCGGAAGCCGAAGGCGGGGCAATCCCCATCCGCGGCATCAATACCGATCTGCCGGTGCGTTTCGCTCCGAAGGGCGGTGCGGTACCGGGCGACCGCATCGTCGGCATCCTCACTCCCGGCGAGGGGATTACCATTTATCCGATCCAGTCGGAGGCGCTCAAGCAATTCGAGGACCAGCCGGAGCGCTGGCTCGACGTGCGTTGGGACGTCGATGACAAGGTGCCGCAGCGGTTTCCGGCGCAGCTTGCGGTGCATTCGGTGAACGAGCCGGGGACGCTCGCTCAAATCGCTCAGGTGATCGCCGAGCATGACGGCAATATCGATAATATCCGCATGACCAGGCAGTCGCCCGATTTCACCGAACTGACGATCGATCTTGAGGTTTACAACCTCAAACACCTCACCTCGATCATTTCGCAATTGCGGGCGAAAAAAGTCGTCGCCGCCGCCGAACGGGTGAATGGATAATGCGGCGCGCTGGTAAATCCGTAACGGGACTTCTCGGCTGACATGCCTGTGCTCCCGATCCGGCTCGGCGTGAACATCGATCATGTCGCCACCGTGCGCAACGCGCGCGGCGGCCGCTATCCCGATCCCGTGAAAGCCGCCGAAGCGGCGATCGCCGCCGGCGCCGACGGCATCACCGCGCATTTACGCGAAGATCGCCGCCACATCCTGGATGCGGACGTCACACTGCTCAAGGAGCGGATCAATAAGCCGTTGAACCTTGAAATGGCGGCGACGGCCGAAATGGTGCGCATCGCGCGCCAGCTCAAACCGCATGCCGCCTGCATTGTGCCCGAACGCCGCCAGGAGCGAACGACCGAAGGAGGTCTCGACGCTGCCGGACAGCAGGACGCTTTGCGTGGCGTAGTCGCAGAATTGGCCGATGCCGGCATTCGGGTTTCGCTGTTCATCGCGGCCGAGCCGGCGCAGATCGAGGCCGCGGTCAAGATCGGTGCGCCGGTCATCGAGATCCATACCGGGACCTGGTGTGACGCGGTCACGGCCGGGCACCCGGCGGCAGCCGAGTTCGATCGTATTGTTCGCGGCGCTGCGCTCGCCAAAAGCGCGGGGCTGGAAGTTCATGCCGGGCACGGTCTCGATTTTTCGACGGCCGAGGCGATCGCGGCGCTTCCGCAAGTGGTCGAGCTTAATATCGGGCATTTCCTGATCGGCGAGGCGATCGTTGCCGGGCTCGCTGCTGCGGTGCGTTCGATGCGCGCGGCAATGAACCGGGGCAGGGCCCGGGCGGCCGCAGGTTCGCGAAGCGGGATTGTATGATCCTCGGTATCGGCTCCGACATCACCGACGCGCGCCGGATCGCCAAAGTCATCGACCGGCATGGGGATCGTTTCCTCGATCGCGTCTTTACCCCCATCGAACGGGCCCGCGCCGATAAACGCCGCAACCGGGTGGAGACCTATGCCAAGCGGTTTGCCGCCAAGGAGGCTTGCGCCAAGGCCTTGGGAACGGGGCTGCGTGGCGGCGTATGGTGGCGCGATATGGGAGTGGTCAACTTGCCCGGCGGCCGCCCGACCATGCAGCTGACGGGGGGCGCCCAGCGGCGCCTGCAGGCGATCACGCCTAGGGGTTACGAGCCGCGCATCGACGTGACGATTACCGACGAAGGGCCCATGGCCCACGCTTTCGTCGTCATCTCGGCAGTCGCGGCCGGCGATGCTGGCGCGCCTTGAAGCACCGTGGATCGCGGCGATGAAAAATTTGTCATGTGGGGCGGGGCCGGATCATAAACACATGGGAACGCTACGCAAAATGGGCTTTTCCGGTGCCGCGACCAAATCCCGCGCGTAATTGCTTGTCGCCGTCGCAGACGTTACAAGACCGCCGCGGGCGCTTCCATGAAAGATGATAGGCCAATGAGCGTGGAGACCGGAACCAAACGGAAAGAAGGCGGCTTTGCCGAGACAGTACGCGTGGTGTTTCACGCTCTGATCATCGCGCTGGTCATCCGCACGTTTTTATTTCAGCCGTTCAATATTCCCTCCGGTTCGATGATTCCGACCCTCCTGGTGGGCGATTATTTGTTCGTGTCCAAATTCTCCTACGGCTACACACATTATTCCTTTCCATTTTCGCCGCCCATCTTCTCTGGGCGCATCTTCGGCTCGCAGCCGCGGCGTGGCGACGTCGTCGTCTTCCGGTTGCCGAAGGATGATTCGGTCGATTACATCAAACGCGTCATCGGTCTGCCCGGCGACCGCATCCAGATGATTGACGGCGTACTCAATATCAACGGCGTGCCGGTGCAGCAGCGCCGCGTCGAGGATTTTGTCACCGACGAAGACGGCGTCGTGCAACGCGTGAAGCAGTTTCGCGAGACATTGCCGGACGGCGCCAGTTACAACACGCTCGATCTCACCGACAACGGCTTCTACGACAATACCCCGGTCTATACGGTCCCGCCGGGCGACTATTTCATGATGGGCGACAACCGCGATAATTCGACCGACAGCCGGGTGCTGAGCCAAGTCGGCTATGTGCCGGCGGAGAATATTATCGGCAGGGCGCAAATCATCTTCTTCTCGATCCGTGACGATACCCACGCCTGGGAGGTGTGGCGCTGGCCGTGGTCGGTCCGTTGGGACCGCCTGTTCACACTGGTACGATGATCGGCCGCCGAAAACGTAAAACCCCTGCAGTTCGCGAACCGGCAGCCGACGATTCCGCCGCGCCCGCTGCATCCGCAGCACCCGCTAAACCCACTCCTCGGGCCGATCGCAGCAAAGCGTCGCAGCGCCGCAAGCGCGCCGCCACCGTTCTCGAACAGCGTATCGGCTATCGCTTCACCGATTCATCGAAACTCGAAATTGCACTGACGCATATTTCGGCGCTCCGCGGCGCCAGAAACCGCGCGGGTAGCTATCAAAGGCTGGAATTTCTCGGCGATCACGTTCTCGGACTGGTGATTTCCGACATGCTGTACCGAGCCTTTCCAAAAGCCGATGAAGGCGAACTGTCGCGCCGCTTGGCCGATCTGGTGCGCAAGGAAACGTGCACCGATATCGCGCGCAGCATCGATTTGGGCACCGCCATCCGGGTCGGCTCCTCGGAGCACAATGCCGGGGCGCGCACGCGGCCGGCCATTCTGGCGGATGTTTGCGAGGCGGTGATCGGGGCGGTTTATCTCGACGGCGGCTATAAAGCCGCCGAACAGCTCGTCGAGCGGCTGTGGGAGGTGCGGTTGCGCGCGACCGCTCAGCCGCTGCGCGACCCTAAGACCGTGTTGCAGGAATGGGCGCAGGCGCGCGGCTTACCGACGCCCGCCTATCGTGAGGTCGCCCGGTTGGGGCCGGATCATAATCCTGAATTCCGGGTGGCTGTGCAGCTTCCGGCCCTCGCGCCGGCTGAAGGGCTGGGCCGATCCAAACGCGCCGCCGAACAGGCCGCTGCCGCCGCCATGCTGGCGCGCGAGGGCGTTGAGCCGGCGCGCCACAATGGCTGAGCCGGCGCAAGTCGAGCACTTCGAACACCGCTGCGGGTTCGTGGCGCTGATCGGTGCCCCCAATGTCGGAAAATCCACGCTCGTTAACGCACTGGTCGGCGCAAAGGTCTCGATCGTTACGCCCAAAGTGCAAACCACCCGCACGCTTATTCGCGGGATCGCCATCGCGGACGGCGCGCAACTCATCTTCGTCGATACGCCAGGCATCTTTGCGCCGCGGCGGCGGCTGGAGCGCGCCATGGTTGGTACCGCTTTAGCCAGCACGCAGGACGCCGATCTTGTCGCTGTCGTGATCGACTCGCGCAGAGGACTTGCGGATGACGACGAGAGGATTTTGCGCGAGTTTGCCGCTCTTCGGGCGCCAAAAATCCTGGTCCTGAACAAAATCGATCTGATCGACAAGCCGGCTTTGCTGGCGTTGACGCGCAAGCTCAATGAGCCTGCCAATTTCGCTGCAACCTTTATGATATCGGCGCTGTCCGGCGACGGCGTTGCCGACTTGAAACACTGGCTTGCGGCGAATGTGCCTGCGGGGCCGTGGCTTTACCCCGAAGACCAGATTTCAGATGCGCCGCTGCGTCAACTAGCGGCGGAGATTACCCGGGAAAAGCTCTATCTGCGCCTGCATCAGGAGCTGCCATATCAGTCCACCGTGGAGACCGAAGCTTGGAAGGAGCTCAAGGACGGCTCGGTGCGCATTGAGCAGACCGTCTATGTCACCCGCGAGAGCCAGCGCAAGATCGTGCTCGGCAAGGGCGGGCAGACTATCAAGGCGATCGGCGCTGCGGCGCGCGCCGAGATCGCTGCGGCGATTGAGCAGCCGGTGCATCTTTTTCTTCACGTCAAAGTGCGGGAAGGTTGGATGGATGATCCGGAGCGCTACCGCGCAATGGGCCTGGAATTTCCGAACGAATAAAACGGCGCTCTGCCCGGTGCTGCGCTCATGCGCAAAAATTATGTAAATAGGCGCCATGGAATGGATCGACGAAGGCATCGTACTCGGCGTCAAGCGTCACGGCGAGACCAGCATCATTCTCGAATTGATGACCCGTGCGCATGGGCGCCATCTCGGGTTGGTGCGCGGCGGATCGGGGCCGCGATTGCGCGGCATCGTGCAGGCTGGGAACGCGGTGCGCGCAACCTGGCGGGCGCGGCTCGACGAGCATCTCGGGCTTTACCTCGTCGAGGCGGCAAATCTGCGCGCCGCCGGTTTTATGGACAAGGCGCATGCGCTGCACGGGGTCACCCATCTTGCCGCTTTGTGCCGGCTCCTTGCCGAGCGCGAGCCGCATGCCGCTATCTACGACGCGCTGCAGGTGATCTTAGACCGGCTCGATGACGCAGGAGCGGTCGCGCCGATGATTGCGCGTTTTGAGCTCGACTTCCTCGCCGAGCTCGGCTTCGGCTTGGATCTCGCGACCTGTGCTGCAACGGGGGCGAAGGACGATCTCATTTTCGTGTCGCCGCGCTCGGGTCGCGCGGTCTCGCGGGCGGCCGGCGCGCCCTATCGCGACAAACTGATGCGGCTTCCAGACTTCCTGCGCGATGAGAGCGCGCCGCTCTCGCCGAGCGATCTTGCCGACGCTTTCACACTCACCGGATTTTTTCTCGACCGCCACGCCTTTGCGCCGCGCGGGCTGTCGCTGCCGGAGGCCCGCGCGCATTTCGTCACGGCGCTGCGCCGTGTCGTTCCATAAAATCCTCGGGTGATCTGCCGGCAAGGCCCGCTTACCAGCGCCGCCAGTGGCGGTGTCACCCCCACCAGGGACGATGCCAGCCCCACCAATAATGGCGGCGCCAACCCCAATACGAATAGGGGCGGTAATATCCCCAATAGCCTGGCCGCCAATAACAGGCCCAGGGATCACAAACGAGCACGGTCTTTTCCAGAACGTCAGCGCCGCCGCCGGCAAGCCCCAGCTGGCTCGGTGTCGCGGCCGGCATTGCCCCAGCGTTCTTCACGGGCGCCAAAAGCGCGAGCACGGCGGCCAGGGCGGCGGCGGGAATGGTCGGTTTACGCATGCCCTTCCTCCCTATATTTCGGGGCAAATCGAATGCGATGCGTCGGGAAACGCACCTATTCTAACGCGCGCGTAGCGCGAATCAGTGCCCGCGCTAAAGGCGCGAATCACAAAACTTTTCCGGTCGCGGCACCGTTCATCCCTTGTTCCGTTGGGACAACCGCGGTAGCGCTGGTGATCCATGAATAAGAAGGTGATTCCCCCCGAACGGGGCGCGGTCCACGAAATTCCGCTACGCGAGGCGCTTGAAGAGCGTTATCTCGCTTACGCGCTCTCGACCATTATGCACCGCGCGCTTCCAGATGCGCGCGACGGGCTCAAGCCTGTCCATCGGCGCATCCTCTATGGCATGCGTCTTCTCCGCCTCGATCCGGGCGCGCAATTCAAAAAATCGGCGAAGATCGTCGGCGACGTCATGGGCAATTTTCATCCCCACGGCGACCAGGCGATCTACGACGCGCTGGTGCGCCTGGCGCAGGACTTTTCCTCGCGCTATCCGCTCGTCGACGGCCAGGGCAATTTCGGCAATATCGATGGCGATAATGCCGCCGCCTATCGCTATACCGAAGCGCGGCTGACCGAGGTCGCCCGCCTTCTGCTCGACGGCATCGACGAGGATGCCGTCGACTTCCGCCCGAACTACGACGGCGTGACGCATGAGCCGGTGGTTCTGCCGGCTGCGTTCCCCAATCTATTGGCCAACGGCGCGCAAGGCATAGCGGTCGGCATGGCGACGTCCATTCCTCCGCACAATGTCGCGGAGTTGTGCGACGCGGCGCTGTATTTGATCGAACAGCCCAAAGCGCGCACGCGAACGCTCCTCAAATACGTTCTTGGTCCGGATTTCCCGACCGGCGGCCTCGTCGTCGATCCACCCGAGGTGATCGCCGAGGCCTATGCGACCGGCCGCGGCTCGTTCCGGCTGCGCGCGCGGTGGAAGACCGAGGAAACCGGCCGCGGGACTTATCAGATCGTGGTCACTGAAATCCCGTGGCAGGTGCAGAAGATGCGGCTCGTCGAGCGTATCGCCGAGCTCATCAACGAGCGAAAGCTGCCGCTGCTTGCCGACATGCGCGATGAATTGGCCGAGGACGTCAGACTGGTTTTCGAACCGCGGTCGCGCTCGGTCGATCCGGCGCTTTTGATGGAAAGCCTCTTTAAGCTCACCGAACTCGAAAGCCGTGTGCCGCTGAACATGAATGTTCTGCTGCGCGGCCGCATTCCCAAAGTGGTGGGGCTCGCGGAAGTGCTCGGTGAGTGGTTGGCGCACCGCCGTGATGTTCTGCTGCGCCGTTCGCGCCATCGCCTGGCGGAGATCGAACACCGGCTCGAAGTCTTAAGCGGCTATCTCGTCGCCTATCTCAACCTCGACAAGGTCATCAAAATCGTCCGCAAGGAAGACGAGCCAAAACCTGTATTGATGAAGAGTTTCAAATTGTCCGAGGTTCAGGCGGACGCCATTCTCAACATGAGGCTGCGCAATTTGCGGCGCCTGGAAGAGATGGAAATTCGCCAGGAAGACAAGAACCTGCGCGCGGAGAAGAAGTCGATCGAGGATTTGTTGCGCTCCGAAAAGCAGCAATGGAAGAAAATCGGCGACGAAGTACGTGCAGTGCGCGACAGGTTTGGGCCGAAGACGCCGCTCGGCAAGCGCCGAACCGGCTTTGCCGAGGCGCCCGCTCATGATGAGGCGGCAATCGAACAGGCTCTCGTCGAGCGTGAGCCGGTTACCATCGTGGTGTCGGACAAGGGCTGGATTCGCGCCTTGCGCGGCCAGGTCGCCGACCTCGCAGGATTGTCATTCAAGGCCGACGACAGTCTCAAGCTCGCGTTCTTCGCCGAAACCACCTCGAAGCTTCTGGTGTTTGCCACCAATGGTCGGTTCTACACGATCGAGGCGGCGAAACTACCGGGCGGTCGCGGCCACGGCGAGCCGGTCAGGCTGTTCATCGATCTCGAACAGGAAGCCGACATCGTCTCGGTATTTCGCTATCAGGGCGGTCGCAAGCTGCTCGTCGCGAGCCGCCACGGCAGGGGATTTATCGCTCCAGAGGACGAGTGTGTTGCCAATACCCGCAAAGGCAAGCAGGTTCTCAATGTCAAAGCGCCCGATGCGGCGCGCGCCATGACGCAGGTCGAGGGTGATCTCGTCGCCGCCATTGGCGAAAATCGTAAGATGGTGATCTTCGCAATTGAGCAAGTGCCGGAAATGACGCGCGGGCGCGGCGTGCGCTTACAACGCTACAAGGACGGCGGATTGTCCGACATCAAGACCTTTGAGGTCGAGAAGGGCCTGAGCTGGGCCGATTCGGCGGGCCGGATATTTAATCTGTCGCTCAAGGAGCTGGGTGATTGGCGCGGCAATCGCGCCGATGCCGGGCGCCTTGCGCCCAAGGGTTTTCCAAAAACGAACATGTTCGGCAATACCGAAGGCCGGTCGGCTCCTGGAACCGATGAGGATCGTGCCTGATATTGCTCGGCCCGGCGACGTCCTTGGCAGTTCTCCCATTCTGTAACAAAACCCCGCTATTATCTTAAGACGCCGGGAATATCGGCTCCGCACGGCGGTCTTTTCGGCAGGCGAGGTTTCGAGCCAGCACGATGCGCGGACAACTCACGATCGCGAATTTACGGATGTGGCGCGCCCGGCTGCGGCTGATCAGCGCGCTGGTCATGCTCGCTTTCGTGATCTGTCATCTCACCGCGCACTGGTTTTTGCTCGTTTCGGTTGATAACGCGGAGCCGGTCCTGACCGTTCTGATGTATCCGTGGCGGACCAGGATCGGCACCGGAATCCTCATTACCGCTTTTGTCGTCCACTACTGCAATGCGTTGTGGTCGATTTACATCCGCCGTTCGCTGCGGCTGAACCGCTGGGAGCTGACGCAGCTTGGGCTCGGCCTGTGCATTCCTATCCTACTGATGCTTCACGTGGTGGGGACGCGCATCGCCGACAGTGCGCTTGGCGTCACTCCCAGCTACAACAATGTCTTCATCGGCCAGTGGCTGCATCGGCCCTGGCTCGCCGCGGTGCAAATGACCGCACTGCTCGCGGTTTGGATTCACGCCTGCATCGGCATCCATTACTGGCTGCGGACAAAACGCTGGTATCCGGCCTGGCGGCCGGCATTGTTTATCTACGGGCTGCTTTTGCCGACATTGGCGCTGGCCGGCTATATCAGCGGCGGCAATCAAGTCTTACGCGAAGCGGATGACGATGCGGATTTTGTAAGAACTGCCGCGGAAGAATCCCATGTCACGCCGCAAGTGGCGCAGGCGGCTGACCAAATTGCTCGCGTTGGCTTTGCCTTAAGCTTCGGCCTCACCTTGTTACCGTTCGCCGCGCGCGGCGTGCGCGAACTTTACTACCGCCGCCGCAAACCACCCGTATTGGCGCACGCCAATGGCCGCAGCATGCCGATCCTGCCCGGCGCCACAGTGCTCGAGACGCTGCGCGCCAACGGTATCCCGCACGCATCGGTGTGTGGCGGTCGCGCCCGTTGCACCACCTGCCGAGTCCTGGTGACCAAGGGGGTCGAGCAGCTTCCGCAACCAAGCGGGTTGGAAGCCAAGGCTTTGGCGCGGATCGGCGCCACGCCGGGCATGCGGCTCGCGTGCCAGATCCGTCCGACGGCCGATATCGCCGTATTGCCGCTGATGCCGGCGGATGCCGGCGCCGCTGACGGCTCGATTCGCGGCGGGCTTGAAGGCAGGGAGCGCCTCATCACCATCCTATTCACCGATTTGCGCGCCTCGACGGGCTTGGCGGAGGGCAAGCTGCCCTACGACGTCTTGTTCATTCTCAACCAGTTTTTCCACGAAATGACGCAAGCACTCGTCGCCAGCAACGGACACTATTCGCAGTTCACCGGCGATGGGCTGATGGCGCTGTATGGACTCTATGCCGCCGATCCAAAGAGCGGACCGGCGGACGCGGTTCGCGGCGCCCAGCAAATGCTGGAGCGGCTCGATCAACTCAATTACCGGCTGCGCGGCGATCTGCGCGAGCCGCTGCGCATCGGCGTCGGCATTCACTTTAGCGAGGCGATCGTCGGGGCCATGGGGCCGCCGCGCTCGCAGGTGATCACCGCGATCGGCGATGCCGTGAATACCTGCGCGCGCCTGGAAAGTTTGACCAAGGAATATGGTTGCGCGGTCGTGATTTCACGCCAGGCCGCCGAGGCCGCAGGCCTGAGCCTCGACGGCGAGCAATTACACGAAGCACCGGTGAAAGGTCGGCGCGAGCCGGTCCAGTTTTATGCGCTCAAGACGCTGGCTGATCTGCCGACCTAATTTGCGCAAGTTGCGACCGCTCCGCCGGTCGTTTCGCGCGGATTAGGGGCTTGCGAGGTGCCAGACGTTATTGAAGCCGTCCCCGGTTGCGTCGCCGGGCTTCTTGTCCTTGGCCCAGGTATAGAGCGGTTTACCTTTGTAGGCCCATTGTTTGCGGCCGTCGTCGCGGGTGATGAAAGAAAAACTTCCTGACGGTTGCGCATCGGTGTCGGCAATCAAGGGCTGCCAGGTGAGCGTGCATTGGGCATTGCAATTCGACTTGCCGGCGCCATCGCGGTCGAAGACGTAGAGCGTCATTCCATTGAGGTCGACGAGGGCCTTGCCCTTGGCAGTCTCGCCGCTGGTTGGCGGGATGGTTTGCGCCAGCGCCGAGAGCGCAACAAGACCGACGATGCCGCCGCCAAAAGCGACGCAAAAAACGGCGACGATCGGGATCCGCATCCATTCCTCCTCGTGCATGATCCCGAAAAGTGGATACCGGTTTTCGGAAAAGATCATGCTCAAACAACAAGCTAAAGCGAAATGTCGAGTCAAACCTAAGTTCATTTCGCTTTAGCGCCGGCGGCACGCGAAAAATTAATCGACGCGCATCCAGCCTTCCGGCATCAGCCGCTCCTGCGGCAGAAAGCGGCCTTTGTAATCCATCTTGCGTGAACCGCGAACCCAATAGCCCAAATAAACATAGGCGAGGCCCATGCTTCGCGCCCGCGCAATATGATCGATGACCATATATGTGCCGAGCGAACGCGCCGCTTCGTCCGGTTCGAAGAAGGAATAGACCATGGACAATCCATCGCCGAGCACGTCGGTGAGCGCGATGGCAACAAGTTCGCCGGCCGCGCGCTTGCCGGCGGGCGCATCCGGGTCCTTCCGGCGATACTCGATGATGCGGGTTTCGATGTGGCTGTCTTCGACCATCATCGCGTAATCGAGCACGGTCATGTCGGCCATGCCGCCATCGCGATGCCTGGAATCGAGATAGGCGCGAAAGATCGCGTATTGCTCGGAGGTCGGCACGGCGATGCGCATTTCGCCGGCAATGTCGGCGTTGCGCCGCATGATCCGGCGCATGCTCGGGGTCGGGCGAAAATCCTTGGCGACGACGCGGACCGAAACGCAGGCGCGGCAGTCTTCGCAGGCCGGCCGGTAGGCGATGGATTGGCTGCGGCGGAATCCGCCCTGGGTCAGGATATTGTTGAGCTCGCCCGCACGCTCGCCGACGAGATGGGTAAAAACCTTCCGTTCCTCCTTGCCGGCGAGATAGGGGCACGGCGACGGAGCGGTGAGATAAAATTGCGGCGTATCGCGCGAATGCTGGGTCACGGGAACTACCGGTTTTCGCCAAAGGGCGAGTCGACAAATGGCGAGTCGACAGGATCGCCCGGGCGCGTTGCTCCGTCAAAGGCCATTTGCCGGTCAGCCCGCCGCACGTGCCCGCAGCGTAACCGCCCGGCTTTGCGCGTTGATCAGCACGGTGCCGACCAGAATGTCGTGTAAAAGCCGGCGCCGCGCGTTAAAGAACCCGACCAGCAGGATAAAGGGGGTAAGCACGCTGACGCTGATCCAAAACACGACGGCATGAACCGCTCCGAGCACGAAATAGGCCGGCGCGCCGTACCAGGTTCGCATCTCGATTTCCATGGCGCGCATGCCGATTGTGGCGGAGGCGGGGCTGCCCAGCGTAAAGCCATAATAGGCCAGCGCCCAAATGACCGATATTGGTGACAATAGCCAGAACAACAGCCAGCCCAGTCCGAACGTGACCAGCCCGAAAACAAAGATGAACGCCGCCGCCGCGAACAGCGGAACGGCGATGATGACGACATCTATGATGAAGGCCACAATTCGACGCGCCAGCACGCCTTCGAATAGTTCCGGATTTGCCGAAGGATCATAGGCATGCGGCTTGAAATCGAACGACATGCCGCTGCGACCGGGACCGGTATTTGGGCCAGAATCCGTCATGATCAGCTCGGCATTATAATATCGACGCCATGAGCGAACAACGATTGACGGTCACGCTGGCCGATGTCGAGGCCGCACGTCAGACGATCTTGGGACACGTGCTGCGTACGCCGATGCTGGCGGCGCCTCCGCTTTCGGCGCTGACCGGTGCACAAGTCTACGTCAAATATGAGAATTTACAGGTCACCAATTCGTTTAAGGAACGTGGAGCCTGCGTAAAGCTCGCGGCGCTCGACGCGAGCGAACGCCGCCGCGGCGTGATTGCGATGTCCGCGGGCAATCATGCACAGGCGGTCGCCTACCATGCGCGGCGTCTTGGAATACCAGCCACCATCGTGATGCCGACAACAACTCCGTTTGTGAAAGTGAAGGCAACGCAGATGCTCGGCGCTGAAGTGCTGCTCTCCGGCGAGACTCTTCTTGAGGCGCAACTGCGGGCGGAGACGCTTGCCGCCGAGCGCAAGCTGGTCTGGGTTCATCCTTACGACGATAGTCACATCATTGCCGGGCAAGGCACCATCGCGCTGGAAATGCTCGAAGAGGCTCCCGACCTCGATGTGCTGATCGTGCCGATCGGCGGCGGCGGTCTGATCGCGGGCAACGCGATTGCCGCCCATGCGATGCGGCCGGCCATCGAAATATTCGGTGTCGAATGTTCGCTCTATCCGTCGATGTGGAATGCCGTTCACGGCGAGAAGCGGCCGTGCGGCGGCGCCACGCTTGCCGAGGGCATTGCGGTGAGCCGGGCCGGCAAATTCGCCTTGCCGGTGGTGCGAGAACTCGTCCGCGAGATCATTCTGGTTGACGAGCCGCTGATCGAGCGCGCCGTCAACGACTTTCTGACCTTGCAGAAGACTATGGCGGAAGGCGCCGGCGCGGCCGGGCTTGCCGCCATGCTGGCCAAACCGGAGCGCTTTGCCGGGCGCAAAGTCGGCCTGATCCTCTGCGGCGGCAATATCGATCCCCGCATTCTGGCCTCGATCATGGTGCGGCAACTGGAGCGTGAAGCGCGGATCGTCTCGTTTCGCCTCACTATTCCGGATCGGCCGGGGATTTTGGGCCAGATCGCAAGCCGGCTCGGCGAGTTTGGCGCCAATATTCTGGCCGTCGATCACCACCGGCTGTTCCTCGACGTGCCCGCCAAGGGCGCCAAGCTCGATGTCACGATGGAAACCCGCGATGCCGCCCACGCCGAGCAGATCTTCCGGGCGCTTGCGGCGGACGGCTACGAGCCGGTGCGCATGGAAAGCGGTGCCGTGCTGCAGTGACGGACGGGCTTAGGCACTAGCGATCGCTGTCGAGGCCGGGGCGATAGCCGAAGGCAGGCTCAATCACCGAATTGGCTGCTTCGGCGGGCGCATCCACGGGGCGCGCGCGGGGCAGCGGCACCGGACCGGTGGCGGCCGCAGCCACGGCAAAAATGCCTGGTCGTTGCCGCGGCAAGGGTATCGGTCCACGGATCGGCTCACCCGCGGGGAGGACCTCGGCCGCTGCCGTGCGTGCGGGCCCTGGAGGAGGGGGAAGCCGCGGTGCGCCGAAGTCCGGCGGGCTGGTCGCATTTGGATTGGGCCAGGCGAGACCGCGATCCGAGGAATTCGGCGCGCCGGTCGAAGCGGCATTGTCATTCGATCGAGGTGCCAGGGGCAGTTTTGGCGCCGGCGAAGCGGGTGCGGCGGTGGAACTGCCTGTCGATATGTCCCCGGTTGTCGTTGCCGTGGCAGTGAGTGCAGGCGAGGGCGCCTGTATCGCTTGCAGAGAAGCGCCGGATGGACTGCTCACGGCGGCTGGCGGCGCGCTCGCATCCGGCAGCGAGGCCAGATTAGGGACCCCGTTCCTCGTCTCGGCGGCTCGGCTCGGTGCATCGCTCGCCGAGGCCCCCTCGACGCGCTGCGGTGCCGATTGATCGGCCGGAGATGGGGCCGGACTGGGTGGCGCCGGTGAGATCGCCGAAAGGCCCGCGGGCATATTCGCGGACGCGACGTGTTCGAGCGCCGGCGCTTGCGGCCGCGCAACGTAGCTGCGGACGAAGGTCGTGATCGTCCACATCATGACGGGAACAGCGATAATGACTGCGGCGAGAATGATCACGCGCTGCAAGACCGGCGTGTAAAGCCGGATATTCTCGTCGTCGTAATCGTCGTACTCGCGCATCACATCCGCCCCAGATTCTCACAGCGGACGGGGGTGGTCCTACGGCGCTTTCGGGCGCTCTTATCCGGCAGCTTCGCCATCCCGCGACGACAACGCCATTGCGCCTCTCGCGGCGTTCTATGCGGCGGCCTTTTTCAATTTCTCCGCAACCCTTGCGGCAAAATAGGTCAGAACCCCATCCGCCCCGGCCCGCTTAAACGCAATCAGGCTCTCCATCATCGCCTTATCGCCATCGAGCCAGCCGTTACCGGCAGCAGCCATAATCATCGCATATTCCCCGGAGACTTGATAGGCGAAGGTCGGCATTCCGAACACATCTTTCACCCGCTGCAGAACGTCGAGATAGGGCAGGCCGGGCTTGACCATCACCATATCGGCGCCTTCGGCGATATCGAGTTCCACCTCGCGTAAAGCCTCGTCGGTATTGGCCGGATCCATCTGGTAGGTTCGCTTATCGCCGATCAGTGTCGCGTTCGAACCGATCGCATCGCGAAACGGGCCATAAAACGCCGAGGCATATTTCGCTGCATAGGCCATGATCGCAATGTCGGCGAAGCCGGCGGCATCGAGCCCGCCGCGAATGGCGCCGACGCGGCCGTCCATCATGTCAGACGGCGCGATGATGTCGCAGCCCGCTTCCGCCTCCACCAGTGCTTGCCGGACCAGAACGGCGACGGTCTCGTCATTGAGAATCACGCCGTCGCGCAGGATGCCGTCGTGGCCATGGCTGGTATAGGGATCAAGCGCCACGTCGCACAACACGCCGATTTCCGGCACCTCTTTTTTGATGGCGCGAATGGCGCGGCAAACGAGATTGTCGGGATTGAGCGCTTCCGAGCCGGCATCGTCGCGTCTTCCTGAATCGGTATACGGAAACAAAGCCACGCACGGAATTGCAAGCTTGGCCGCCCGTTCGGCGGCGCGAACCGCTTCGTCGATCGAAAGGCGTTCCACGTCCGGCATCGACTCGACCGGTGCGCGAACATTGGTTCCATCGACGATGAACAACGGCCAGATCAGGTCATCGGCGGTGAGGACCTTTTCGCGCACCATGCGGCGCGACCACTCGCTCCGCCGATTGCGGCGCAGGCGTACCGGCAGATCGAGCCGCTCGGCCTTGACCTCGGCCGGCGCCGGGGCAAACCGGCCCCTTTCGAGCGGACGGCCGAATTTGATCGCCATGAGAGTCTCCCTACGCTTCTTTTATCCCGTCCCAGGCCGATCTGCCACTGACTGCAAAGCGCTGGTTTGAGGCCAATTCCCGGGCTTTGACGCGCTGCCAAAGTGCCCGTATCGATCGTGCTAGGCCCGTTCGCCATCAATCCGCCCCTTGATCCCTTAAAGGCGAGGATCATGACCGATCAACCGCAGCACCGTCCGACGAGGCCCAGCGATCTGCTCGAACCGGTGCGGCTGGCCAAGGTCGTGCGGGGGACCTGGACCGATTATCTGGTCCTGTTTCTGCGGCTCATGGCCGGGGTATCGCTCCTCAAGGGTCTCTACCACTGGGTCCAGGTCTGCGGCATCGGCGCCCCGCCCGGGCAAGGCTTTGAGGCGCACACGATCGCCTGGCAAACCACGACGGTGTTTTTCGCGGTGCTGGACTTGGTGGCGGCGGTCGGGCTGTGGCTCGCGGCGGCCTGGGGTGCGGTTCTCTGGCTTGCCTCCGTGGTCTCGATGTCGGCAGTGGAGGTCTTTTTTCCGCAGGTCTACGGCCGCAGCATGTTCGTGGTTTTTGTCGAAACGACGCTGCTCGGCGTTTATCTGTTTCTCGCCATCGTTTCGGCGCGCGAGCGGGCGACGTGACGGAGATCAGCCATCAGGAATCAGATATCAGCAGTCAGGGTGCTGATCCCTGATCACCGATCCCTGCCGCCCGCAGCGCCGCCCTGATCCGCTGCGGGGTTGCGGGTATCTCGTCGATCGAGACCGCAAAGGGGGAGAGCGCATCATTTACGGCGTTGAGAATTGCGGCAGGCGCGCCGATCGCGCCGCCCTCGCCGAGGCCTTTGGCACCGGTGAGCGAGCTCGCCGCCGGCGTTTCGAGGTGCGCCAACTCGATCGGCGGAACTTCACGCACGGTCGGCGGCAAATAATCGGCAAGCGTTGCGGTCACTACGTTGCCGAGCGCGTCATAGATGATTTCTTCAAGCAACGCGTTGCCGATGCCTTGGGCGATGCCGCCGTGCACCTGACCCTCCGCGATCAGTGGGTTGATGATGCGGCCGGCATCCTCGACCGCAATAAAGCGCTCGATCCGAACGCCTCCCGTCGCCACGTCGACGTCGACGACGGCGACATGACAGGCATTGGAAAAAGTGCCGGGCGGATCGTAATGCGCGCTTTCGGCAAGACCCGGACTGAGATCTTTGAAGCGGTGCGACTGATAGTAGGCTGCGCGCGCCAGCACCGCGATTGACACGCTCCGATCCGTGCCGGTGACGCGGGCCTTGCTATCTTCGAGCACGACGTCGTCGCGCGAGGCCTCCAACAGATCGCCGGCAATGGTGAGCAGTTTTTCGCGCATCTTGCGTGCCGCCAGCGTCGCGGCGCCGCCGGTGATGACGAGTGACCGGCTGGCAAATGTCCCCCACCCATAGGGCGTGCGGTCGGTATCGCCGTGCACCACGCGAACGTTCGCGGGCAGTACCCCGATCGTATCGGCAACAAGCTGCGCCAGTGTCGTTGCCAGGCCTTGGCCGTGCGGGCTCGCTCCGACCCGGGCCTCGACCTGGCCGGACGGGTCCATCACGATCTCCGCGGTTTCCCAGCCCGGCGTGATCTCCATGCCGCGCGCGGCAAAAGCCGCGCTGCCATAGCCGGTACGCTCGGAGAAGCTTGCGAACCCAATTCCGAGAAAACGGCCCTGGTCGCGGGCTTCACGCTGGCGCGCGCGGAATTTCGGCAGATCGATTTCGGCAGCGGCGATCTCTAGCGTCTCGACATAGCTGCCCTCGTCGAACACCAATCCCGTGACCGAGGTATAGGGAAAGCGGCGGATGAGGTTGCGCCTGCGGATCTCGACCGGACTGACGCCGAAGGCGGCCGCGGCCTTGTCCATCAGCCGTTCGATCGCAAAGGTAATGACCGGCCGCGACACGCCGCGATAGGGCGCCATGGTGCAGGTGTTTGTCGTGATTGCGCGTGCGCGGCAGGAATAGGCGCGAAGATCATAAGGGCCGGGCAACTCCGCCATGGCCATTAGCGGCTCGACGCCGCAGGTCGTCGGAAAACACGAATAAGCGCCGACGTTGGCAACGACATCCGCTGATAGTGCGATGAGCTTGCCATCGGCGTCGAAGGCGCCCTCCAGTGCGATATGCTGATCGCGGCTGTGAAAAGCCGCGATCAGATTTTCGCGGCGGTCCTCAATCCAGGCAACGCTGCTGCCAAGCTTGCGCGCCAGCCAGACCAGAACCACGTATTCCGCGGCGAGCGACATTTTCTGGCCGAAGCCGCCGCCGACATCCGGTGCGACCACGCGCAGATCGGATTCGCGAAAGCCGAGAATGTCGGCAATGGCGGTGCGGGTGAGGTGCGGCATTTGCGTGGTGCAGGTCAATGTCGTGCGGCCCGACGCGGGATCGAAGCTCGCGTGCGCCGCGCGCGCCTCAAGCGGTGTCGCGTTTTGCCGGTGCGACCGCGCGGCGAGATGAATGCGCCGGTGCGCCTTGGCTGCCGCCTCGTCGAAACCGGCGGTCTTGAATTGGCCGTCGACAACGAGATTGCCGGTGTCATGAACGGCCGGCGCATCCGGCTGCAATGCCGCACGCGCGTCTGTGACCGCCGGAAGTTCGGCAATCTCGATCTCCACGCGATCCGCGGCATCTTCGGCTTCCGCCGGCGTCGGCGCGAATGCCGCCGCGATCGGTTCGCCGACAAAACGCACGACCTCATCCGCCAGGATTGGCTGTGCGATCGGTCGATAATTGTATTTGTGCAGCACCGGCTTGATCGGCCGCGCGGCGAGGTCGGTGGCGCGAATGACCGTGATGCCTTCGGGCGCGGCGATCCTCACGATGCGCCCGGCAGCGACGGGGCTGCGGATGAAACGGACGAAATGCGCGGCGGGCAGATCGGCGGTAAAGCGGCCGCGCCCGCGCACCAGCGCCGGATCTTCCAGGCGCCGGATCGCGCGGCCCACCCATTTCATTCCCGAGCCGGCGGTTGTGTTAGCCATCACGGCAACTGTAACGCGGATCGAACGAGCCGCCCACGTTCGCTGCTGCGGGGGCGACGGCCGTCGAATTCGGACGCGGGCGGCCCGGTTTTGCTGTCGAGCTGTCGAGACGGATAGGGCCACCCCAAAATGCTCGCCATCGGTCGCTCTTATTCTTTACGATACGCTAGGGCTGAGTGGACTTGGTTGGGCCGGATGAAACACCTCGCGATGCGGCGGCGGTTTCTGACCTATGTGGCGCTGCCGCTGGCCTATGTGATCACGGGACGGCTTGGGCTCCTGCTCGCCGTACCGCCCGGCTATGCCACCGCCGTCTTCGTGCCGGCCGGCATCGCCGTTGGCGCCATGTTCATGGCCGGACCATCCACCCTGCCGGGAATATTTATCGGTTCACTTTTGCTCAATGTCTGGATCGGTTACTCGATCGCGGATCACTTTACGCTGTTGAGCGCTGCGACGGCTCTTGTCATCGCGCTTGCTTCCACACTCCAAGCGGCGCTTGGCGGCACCGTGCTTCGCCGGGTGATCGGTTATCCCGCCCCATTGGATAATCCGCGCGATCTTGTGCTGCTATTGGTGCTTTCGCCGGCGTTCTGTCTGACAAGCGCGAGCCTTTCACTGGCCGGGATGTGGGCGCTCGGCGCGGTTCAGTCCGGCGATCTGCCGACAAACTTTACGACATGGTGGGCAGGCGACACGCTCGGCGTACTCGTGGCGCTGCCGCTGCTGTTCGCGTTCGCCGCGGAGCCGCGAAATTTGTGGCGATCGCGGGTTTGGTCGGTCGCCGTTCCAATGCTGCTTTGCTTCGCGCTGTTCGTCGCAATTTTCATCCGTGTTAACCGCTGGGAGAACGATCAGTCTCTCTTTGAATTTCGTCTGCGATCGCAGCAATTCGCCGACACGATGAGGGCAACGCTGGAGGAACAGCGCGGATTTCTCGAACAGCTATCGAACGCTTTTGTCAGCCGCCAGCAGCCGGTCACGCGCCGGGAATTCCGCGATCTGGTGCGGACCTTGCTGGACCGATTTCCGATCATTCAAGCAGTAGAATGGGCACCATCGGTCCAGTCCGCCGATCGGGGAAGGTTCGAGGCTGCCCAGACGGCCGAGATGCCAGGTTTCGAGATTCGCCAGCGTGCTCAATCCGGCGAACTGCGCTCGGCTGACGATCGAAATCGCTTTTACCCCGTTACTTACGTCGAACCGCTGGACGGCAATGAACGAGCCGTCGGCTTTGATCTCGCATCGGACGAGACCGGGCGCATCGCTATTGAGGCAGCGGCGAGCAGTGGAAATTTGGTTGCGACCGCGCCGATCCGCTTGGTGCAGGACCGCGGCTCCCAAAATGGCATCTTGTTGATCGATTCCGTATCGGCGGGTCCCGCCGGTCCTGGCATCGTGCTGGTCGTGCTGCGAATGGGCCCATTCGCCGCGATGCTTGTGGATCCGCTCCGGTCAACACTCAATTTGCGATTTGCCGATGCTGCGGCAGACGCGCCGTTCTTCGACGCAATTCCTCAGACAGTATCGGTGTTGTTCAAAACCGAATTTAATTTCGGAACGCGCCGTTATCTCGTGAGCACAACGCCATCCCCGGCCTATCTCGCGACACACCGGGGCTGGCAAAGTTGGGCGGTGCTTGCCGCTGGTGCTCTTGGCACCGGCTTGATCGGCTGCTTGCTTCTCTTGGGAACAGGTCACGGTCATCGTTTCGAACAGCTTGCTAAAAGGCTGCGGGAGAACGAGGCTTCGTTACGCGACAAGGAAGCCGAACTGGAGAGCATTATTTACCGAACGCCATTCATGCTCATCCGGATGGATAAGGATCTTCGCTATCGCTTCATCAGCCACGCCTATTTAGAGATGACTGGCCGTCGAGCCGAACAGGTTGTTGGCAAACGGCTGGCCGATGTTTTGGGCGACAAAGACTTTCAGGCGATTCGCCCCCATGTCGAGAAAGTCCTGCAAGGTGACCGGGTCGAATTTGAGAGAGAAGTTCATTACCAGGGCGTCGGAACGCGATTCCTGCATGTCATCTACACGCCGGAAAAAGACGACAGCGGAACGGTTACGGGCTGGATCGCTTCCATGCTCGACATTACCGAACGCAAGCGCGCCGAGGAGGAACAAAAACGTGCGGCGGAGGCCGAACAAATACTCATCCGCGAACTCCAACATCGGACCAACAATCTGCTGACCGTGATTCAGGGGATCGCGCAGAAGACCTTGGCCGGCTCTGGGCCGCTTGATGAAGCAAGAAAAATATTTGAAGGCCGACTGCTGGCATTGGCCGGCACGTATCGACGATTGACCAAATCAAACTGGAGCGGCGTTAGTTTACGCGAGATCGTGCATTTGACCTTGGAACCGTTTGTTGTTCGCACCGAAATTGACGGCCCCGATCTGATGCTGAGCGCAAAGAATGCGCAGAATTTTTCGCTTGCGCTGCATGAACTTGCCACGAATGCATTGAAGCACGGCGCACTTTCAAGCGCGGGCGGCAGTGTGAGCATCGATTGGAACGTTGCGAGCAATGGCGGCGGCTCAGTCTTGAAATTCCGATGGCGGGAGCGCGGTGGCCCTCCCGTGCTTGGTCCAGGTCAGCGCGGATTTGGCACCTCGTTGCTCGAGTCAACCTTCAAGATGATCAATTTCGATTACGCGCGCGAGGGCTTGACCTGCGAAATTCATGTGCCGCTCGGCAAGAATGAATTGGGAGCCTCGCCGCATCTTTCAGCTTAAAGGGCGTCAGAGTGGCAGCGCGCCTAAATTCGCGCTCGGGTCTGTGCAATTGACGCGCATTTGAACATTCGCGACGTGCGAATTTGATCACTCGATTGTGGCATCTTCATTTACTGGGGAGAACGGATTCTTTTTGCTGCGAGCGGATCGTCTTGCTGGCATGGTGTGACCCCGTCGGGTTGGGGGAGCAGTCGCCATGAAGGAGGCTTGCAATAAGATTTGGAAGAAGACTTGCCTGCTATTCGTGATCTTTGTCGCTTCTTCTTATCCTGCCATCGCTAGGCATCACTACCATCACTACCATCATCAAGAGCGTGCGACGACCTCGCATTCACGCATTGGCTGCGAAACAGTGCGTGCGTACGTTGCCCAAGTAGGTTTGGCGCAGGCTAAAGCGATGGCTCAAGCCGCAGGCATGACCGTATCGGAGGAACGACAGGCGGTGCAATGCTTCGAGAAGAAGATCTGACACCCCCAGCGTACACATAGGACCCAAACAGGTTTGGGATAAACCGCGCTATCGCCAGCGAAGTGCATCGAGCCTGTCACTCATCCGCGCCTACACCACCAGTTGACCCATATCAAAGCGAAGCCGCCGGCTGGTGCGTCATTCGGGTGGTGAAGCCGGCAGTAGCTTTGCGCGGTTCACGCTGTCTTCGCCCACAACTGACGCGCGCGGTTGCCATTTCGTAGGTGGACGACGTGGATCGCCCCCGTTGGACGCGCTTCGGAGGCTTCCCGTGCGTGGCGGCGCGGCCTCCCGGGTGCCGCGTAAACTACGCGGGATTTACGCAAGCCAAGATATGAATTCCTATTCATATCTTCTCGGTTAATAATTTCGCTCGCTCGGGCCGTCTGCACTCGTTCGGCCATCGGAACTATAAGAGCCCAGTGCGTTGAATACTCGGGAGGAAAACGATGCACGAGGGTGACTACCATGACCGATCACACAACAACTACGACGCCTGCTGTTCGCGGCCGTCCATTCGCCAAAGGAAACGGTGGACGGCGGCCCGGAACCAAGAACAGAAGTTCGCTGATCCTCGCGGCCTTAATGGACGGCGAGCAAGAAGAACTCGTACGCAAAGGGCTTGAGATCGCAAAGGCCGGCGACGTCTCGATGCTGAAGTTCTTCCTCAGTCGAATCTTGCCGCGGGAACGGCCAATCACGATCGATCTGCCGCAAATGGAATTTGCCGACGACGCCGTGGAAGCGCTGGGCGCCCATCGTGCGCGCCGTTTCGGAGGGATCGATCAGCCCGAGCGAAGGGGCCGATGTGGCGAACCTGGTAAACTCCTACGCCCGCGCGATCGATATGGCCGACGTTCTCAAGAGGCTGGACGCGTTAGAGGCGCGGATCAACGGGAGCGCATAGCATGAACCAGATTCGATTGAGACAAATCGCTCGGTTGGAAAAGCGAGCTTATATCAGGCAAAGAGAGGGCATAGCACAACAATTGCGAAAGCTTCGTAACGGAGCGGTGGCGCATGCGGCGGTGCTTGCTTTTGTTATGCGTTATGGAAATCCGCAAATGGGCGAACCATTGTCGGAGGCGTGTCGACGGGTCACTGAATCTGAAGCATGGAAGGCGTGTTGTGAGAAATTTTCAATTTGCACACGCTACGGCTACAAAAATTTGTTCGAACCTTACGATCGCGATAGGGTATTTGTGATTGGCGATCCG
Organism: uncultured Alphaproteobacteria bacterium; assembly: GCA_963816295.1. Classification (GTDB taxonomy): domain Bacteria; phylum Pseudomonadota; class Alphaproteobacteria; order Rhizobiales; family Xanthobacteraceae; genus BOG-931. Next base: position 84,461 of record CAWFJS010000016.1, read on the forward strand.
CTTCGCCATGTTCTGCTGTCAACACTCCCCGGCGCCGATGAAAAAGATAAATTGAACCGTGTGTTCAAATCGGCACCGCCGTGGCTTCTTTGGTTTACGTTTGCGGATTACTCAGCGAAATTACTGGGTCTAAGTTTGCCTGATCTATCGACCGTTAGTGGCTTTGAACGGTCAAAAAAGATTTTCCATAACTGGTGGGGATTACCGGAAAGCGCATTTGAATGCCGTCCCTGGCCTGATGGTACTGACCGGGAGCCACTCGTCCGCACCGATTTGAGTTTATTGGGATTGGGAACACGGCAAGACGCGCCAATTACAAATCGCGAGCGCAAGCGAGCGCTTGCGAATTCTGCGAAATCAAGCCTTAGTCAGCAGATTGATTGGCCAGGTTTACCTTCGGAAGAGTGGCTTCAAGTCGACCTTGAGACCAAGATAACCCAGTGGCGTGAAGCCGGACATTTTGGTGAGGAAGAGAGCAGACATCCAGAATTTTGCGGTATCGATGTAACACGCCGCCGGGGGAGTAGCGGCTATTAATGCCAACGAGTCGCGGGCTTCTATTAGCTCTTTTTCTGGTGCCGTTTTCGAAGCCGTACGCCGGGGCCACCGCCGTTCTCGTCGATGAACTCGACGCCGGCACGCTTAAGCGCTCCTACGATAGCGGCCAGTGTCTCAGCATCACCGGCATAGCGGCCGGTTTCAATGTTGGTAACGGTGTTTCGGTGGATCTGAGCGGCTTCGGCAAGATCCCGTACGCTCCAATTTAAGGCGGCACGGGCCATTCTCACTTGTGCGCTTGTCACAGGCATGCGATTGTGCTATTGTCACATGTGCTGGTGACACAATTAATGATAAGCAAAATCGCAGTGAGGATACCATGCAAGAAGGTCTGCCAAAGCCTGGATTCAACAGAATAAACCGGCGCTCCTTCATTGGCGGCTCGGATGCCCGGATCGTCATGGGCGACGATGAAGGGGCTTTAATCCGACTTTGGCGCGAGAAGCGCGGCGAGATCGAGCCGGAGGACCTGTCGGGCAACCTCGTCGTCCAGCTCGGTCTTGCGACCGAAGACCTGAACCGGCGGTGGTATGAGGCCGCTACCGGCCAGGTGATCACCGACGTCCAACGTAAGATCCGCCACCCGGTTCTGCACTGGATGGGGGCGACGCTCGATGGACGTGTCCAGGGCAGTGATGCGGTCTTCGAGGCCAAATTCATGTTGCCATGGTCGTTCTCGGAGGAAGCGGCGGCTGAGAAACATATGCCGCAGCTTCAACATAATATGTGGGTCGTCGCGGCCAGGACCGCGGTACTGTCGGTGATCACCGGAGGCGGCAAGTGGGTTGAGATCCTGGCCCATGCCGATCCGCTCTATCAGCACCTGATTGTGACGGCCGAGCGCAAGTTCTGGCGCTGTGTCGAAAGTGGCGAACAGCCCCGGCTGTTTGGCGTCGAGCCGCCTAAGCCGCGCCTCGAGGCCGTATGTCTTGTCGACATGACTTCGTCCAATGCCTGGGCGGAGTTCGCCGCGGTGTTCACGCGCACCCGGCAGGCGCATTTCGAGCACGAGCAGGCCAAGGCCGAACTCAAGAGACTGGTGCCAGACGATGCCAAGGAGGCGATCGGTCATGGCGTTCGGGCCAAGCGCTCGAAGACTGGAGCCGTCAGTTTTGATCTTACAACCGCGGACCTGGAGCTAAGCAATGCAGCGGTCTAGTCCATCGATCGCTGCACTCGCGACCGCACTGGCCAAAGCGCAGATCGAACTCACCAATCCCGAGAAATCGCTCATCGGCACGATCGAGCCGCAACGCGGGGAGGGCGGTGCACGGCAATTCCGCTATGCACCGCTGTCGAGCGGGCTTGAGATCGTGCGCAAGACCTTAGGCCAGCATGAGATCGCGACCGTGCAGACGACCGCGATTGATCAGGCGGCCGGCATCGTCAATCTGACGACTGTACTTGCACACTCGTCAGGAGAATGGATTGCATCCGACTGGCCGGTCTGCCCGGTTGCTGAGACGGCAAGGCCGCATCGGATGGGTGCGGCCCTGACCTATGCCCGGCGCTATTCGCTGTTCACACTGGTCGGCATTGCCGGTGAAGACGATCTGGATGCCCCAGATCTGATTGGCCCGGTTCCGCAAACCGAGAAGCTGAGCATCGAGAGCAAGTCTGTCGGCAATGGAGGTCGGCCAACGAGTTCCAATCGTAGGGCAGGTCGCGCCAAGGCGAATAAATTCAGTTCTCCTTCACCGGACTCCGAGCTTTCGGTGACTTTATCGGCGAGCTTAAGGGCTGAATTGCTCCGTGAAATCGAATGCCTGGGCGTGGCCGATGATGCGGCGCTGTGGGCGCAGCGCCGCTTAGTGGCGAAGAACCAGTTATCCGCAGCAGATGCCCAGCAGGTGGAGGAGGCGTTCGCCGCCAAATTAGCATCAATCCATCCAGCTGAGCCTGGAGATCAGAGCCTGAGCGACAAGACCGGAATAGAGATCGAAAAGAGTGTCCTTGCCTTCCCCGAACCGCGCCGTATTCGTGATCGGGACCACATCCGGTACGTCATTAAACAACCCTGCCTGATTTGCGGTCGCCGGCCGTCGGATCCTCATCATTTACGGTTCGCGCAATCTCGTGCGCTCGGTCGCAAGGTGAGTGACGAGTTTACGGTGCCGCTCTGTCGCGCACACCACCGGGAGGTCCATCGCTGCGGCGATGAAGGATTGTGGTGGGGGAAGACAGGAATAGATCCGCTTGCGGCTGCCCGCGCACTTTGGCTTCAAACCCATCCGCTGCCGAGAGCGGAAGCCACCGCGGCGAACACGACGGCTCCTGAAGAATGACACGGCAGTCGTCGCTTCTCGCAATTTTTCACCGAATCGATGACCATGCGAATTTTAGGCAACAGAGTGCCTTGCCAACAATTTCGATTTCGCTGAGCGCAACTTCTTCAGCATGTGCGTACCGAAAACTCAAACACGCACGTAGTGATGGTGAAGCCCGCCGAGGATTGTATATGACGTGATGGTACCGACCCGCTGAACAGAGCGAAAGGCCGGAGCATCTTTGTCCAGTGATCGGTGTGTTCGGATTTTGTTGTAATAGCTCGCGTAATTTCGCAAAATTCGACGTAGACGAGCCTCACCCAAGATGACGAGATGATCGAGGCATTCACGCCGGATCGATCCGATCAGCCTTTCGGTAAAACCGTTCTGCCAAGGTGACGCTGGTGCGATAGGCTTGTCGCGTATGCCCATGGCGCGAATTCGGCGTAGAGCAACCTCGCCATAGACACGGTCCCGATCTCTGATGAGGTGGCGTGGCAACTTATTCCAGGGGAATGCCTCGGTTATCTGGCGCGCGATCCATTCTGCCGTAGGATTTTGTGTAACGTTGATCCAGACCAGCTCTCTCCGGTCCAGCCGAACAACGACGAAGGCATAGAGCAGGTTGAAGCCAATGGTCGGGACAATGAATAGATCCATCGCGGCAATGTCCGGCGCGTGGTTGCGCAGAAATGTGCGCCAGTCCTGACTTGGCGGTCCATGCCGCTCGACCATGTATTTGGCGACGCTCGATTGCGCGACTTCAAACCCGAGCTTGAGCAGTTCGCCGTGGATGCGCGGCGCGCCCCACAGCGGGTTCTCGACGCTCATTCGCCGGATCAATGCGCGCAGCTCGGCGTCAACCCGCGGCCGCCCTCCAAACGAGCGCGACTTCCAACGCCAGTACCGACGAAAGCCGGCCCGATGCCAACGAACGAGCGTCTCTGGACGGATGACCGCGATGACCTTGAGAACCGACGGAAACCATCGATACAGCTGGATAAAGAACATGCGATCGCTGTTCGTAAGCCGGACGCGCCTATGCACTATCCGGCGCAACATAACCACTTGGTACCGGAGCGCAGCATTTTCGGCTTCAAGTTGGCTCGTCGACTTAAATGGCGAGACCAAGACGTTAAGGACAAAGCATAGCAGCGCGATCATTGTGCGCCGACGTTAGGTGATTCCCTCGTCCAATCAATACGGATAGGGTTTTCGGTACACACAGGTGCAAAAAAAGGCTCGCCAACTTCGACGAGCCTTGGAGGTGCGCACTACGAACCCGAACATTGTCTGCCCGAGACCCAACGCCGTCAATGATCACGTTGAGCTTCGCTCAAACACAAGGTTAGCTCGGCGCAAGGCCCCTGCGCTTGAGCTTGACTGTCAAAAGTAGCCTACCGACAGAGGCGACAGCGCTCACTTCAAGTGCAGCATGACGGTGCCTTCCGAAACGGTCGGTGCGGCGGCACCAGTATTGCCCGCATTCTTCTTAATCCAATCGCGTGCTACACGAGTGCTTTCTTCAGTCCCGGCCTTGTCCTCGCAGACGGTGACCGAGAACCCGCCGCGAGCGGTGCGGACAGCCGAATAGCTCACGAACCCCTTAACCGGTCGGATGACCTTTTCCACTTCCGCCTTGTTTTTCTCGATAATGTCAAAGAGCGCTTTCGCGCCTTTGCCGGAATAGTTTCTGATAACTGCATGCATGACGTTCCTCCCACATCACCAAAACGCGACGTTAATCGAAGCGACTTTGCGCTACAAGGCACGTCTAGGTCGAGGATTTTCTCACAAAATTCGCGAGGGCTCCGCCAGCGATCGGTATGGGTCGATCAAACTCTCACAGAATTTGCGAACACCCATTGCGGCCGAGCGGGTCGAGGAATTTCCCCACGCAATAATTTTTTTCTGATGCGAAGGTATGGCTGCGAGAATTGCACACAAAATTTGCGCGGGGGTATTGGCCCGATCGGCGAAGGCAGTTTTTGTCCATACCCCGTCGCCTCGATCAACAAAGCCAAGAAAAGCGCACGAAGCCAAAGCAAACAAACAACAAACAAACAAAGCAAGCGATCAAACAAACAGAGTTGATTGCGAACAAACAAAGTTGATCGGGTTGTGCGATTTCATTTAGAGATGTTTGTTAGTTGTGATAAACTCACCGTGCAAATGAATGCGGCCAGCCGAGGCGCTCACACACGCCCTGAATGGCCTAACCACAACGAGAACAAGGAGCAATCGTTATGGCTAACGCCAGTCTATCACCCAAACGCGAAGCAGAACGAGTGCGAAAGCATCACGCAGCAGTCTTCACACTCGCGTTGCAGCGAGCAAAGGCAGCAATCAAACGCCAGATACAAGCCCGAGGCCACAAGCGCCGACCGTTCGTCGGATGTACGCGCCATCGTGCGGGCGCGCTACGGCGTTTCCAGGACAAACGCATTCAACATTCTTGAAATTAGAGATTGTTAATCGTCAATGCGATAGGACTAAGCAGATAATGCGTCGTTTACTTTCAGCGAACTACAGCTTTAATCCTAACCACCAACTGTAACTCAGGCGCTGAACGATCATCGGATGACATCGCGCGAAATCTCCGACTAACTGCAAACCATGCCTTCACGTCCGTTCCGTGTCGGCCGCTGCGCAACCGGACTCGGCCTGTTCGCAACAAAGCCGATCAAGCGCGCCGCCTACATTGCAACTTATCGCGGCCGGCGAATATCGACCGAAGAAGCAGACCGACGCTTGGCACGGGGCGCGAGCTATATTTTCGAGTTGAACGGCCGTTGGAGTATCGACGGCTCGCCGCGACGGAACGTGGCCCGATACATCAATCATTCTTGCCGCCCTAATGCGAAGCCAGTCCACCGCAATGGCGCTATCGTAATCGTCGCATTGCACCGCATCGAGCCCGAAGAAGAGATCACACGTATGATTACGGACGCGAGTATCTAAACTATTTCTTGGATAACGGCGGCTGCCGTTGCGCAGCGTGTCGCAAAGCAGCCCGTCGCCGCAAGAGCAAGACGGTCCGCGGACGCCGGGCAGCCAGCCGATGACGAGTTGTTGAGAGCCATGCGGATGACACAAATGGGCCTATGCCCGCTGGCGCATGGCGACTTTTGCTGTCGAAGACTGCGGTGTCACAGCTTGGGGAACGGCTATGGGAGGATTACCAAGCCTTTGCCCAGCGGGACTTGAGCGAATACCAGATCGCTTATCTGTTCGTTGACGGCATAGCCGAACGGCTGCGACCTGGCGCCAAACGCGAGCCGGTTTTGGCGGCCTGGGGGTTTACGGCCGATGCCCGTCGGGTGCTGCTGCACCTGATGGCGGGATCGAAGGAAGATGCCGAGACGGTGACAGCGTTCTTCGAGGACATGAAGGGGCGCGGCCTCAACGACCCACTGCTGGTACTATTAGCCCATCGTCAACGAATTATCGTTTTTGATCTACGCCGGAAAGTCCCGGTGGCCGTGGAATTCCAACGTAAAGGGCTTGCCTCGAATCAGTTTTCTGGCGAGAGATTCACGCGGTGGAGTTCGGTGACCGCATCGAGCTTCCCGTTCCCGAGCCGCACGGTCGGGTGGTAAATGAGCCACTCGACCGTGCACCGCTTTGAAAGTGAGAGCAGCGTCGACATCACTGCCGACGCTGTTCCCGAGCTCAACAGGTTCTCGCCTGTCACCTAGTTCATCGCATCAGGAGCCATCCATGACATGACTCAGACCGGTCGATCGAACGTCCGGTACGTTGACCCTCAGCGCAGGTACACTGTCGTGCTTGGCCCCATCGTGGAACGCCCCTTTCGAAGCGTTGCCCCACGACGACCGCGCTGGAACGCACGATAGTGCCGATGGACGATGCGGAGCGTATGCCTCCATTGGGCGCGGTCAAGCCCCGACAAAAATTTTTCGACGTTATCCACAGGGCGCAGCGTGTAGGAAAGAGCGCTTCACGCGCGTGCGAAAATTATGGCTTTAAAACAATGGGGTTTGGATTAATTAGCGGTTTTTCCAAATGACTGATACGCGAGGAAAACGAGCCGGGGCCAATTCACGATAGAGCAGCGCATCAGGAGCGCGTGTTGGGCGCTTTGGGGCTTTTGTTGGCTCTCGGAGCGGGGGGCATCTTGCGGCAATGGCGCCAAGGCGCCCTCTAGTGCCGACGAAAAGCGCAAGGGCTTAGCGCTGTATCGCTAAAAAGTCCAAGGCGCCCAAGTGATCCGCTGATAGCAAATCAGAGAAATAAGCCCAGAGGACAGAACGCATTCCGCCACTGCCGCGATTTGAATGACCGTCCGTTGAGCTCGGTCGGCGGCATATTAGCCAATCGTGCTTCGACTTGGCCACGCGACCACTTCTGCCGCAACGCAATTCCGATGGCGGTCACTGCGTGAACGGTGGACGTGCGAGGCATAGTGGTGCTTTTAACATATCCGATCCTCCGGTCAGAAACCTAAATACGCGTCGAGCTTTGGCCGAACTTTCCGCCGAACTCGGCGATGTGCCTGGGCGCGGCCGACGATGCGGCGCTGTGGGCACAGCGACGCTTGCCGGCGAAGAATCAGCTATCCGCAACCGATGCCCAGCAGGTGGAGGAAGCATTCGCCGCTAAATTGGCGGTGATCCAGGCACAAAGTGCAAAGAGCAATGACGTGTTCTCTAAGCAGAGCTTGGCCGAGCAAACCAGCGCGGCAGCCCAGATAAACAAAAGTGTGCTTGTCTTCCCCGAACCGCGTCGCGTTCGTGACCGCGATCATATCCGGCATGTGATTAAGCAACCGTGCCTGGTCTGCGGCCGCCGGCCCTCCGATCCACACCATCTGCGCTTCGCGCAGTCTCGTGCGCTCGGTCGCAAGGTGAGTGACGAGTTTACGGTGCCGGTGTGTCGCGCGCATCACCGTGAGATCCATCGCTGCAGTAATGAAGGATCGTGGTGGCGGAACACGCGAATAGACCCGCTTGCAGCTGCCCGCGCGCTCTGGCTAGAAACCCATCCGGTGCTGACGCAAGGCACCGCTACGGACGGCGCCACCACAGCAACATTCGATGCGACCAATGTGGCTCCTGAACCGTGACATGACCATGCTGGGTTCTCGCGATGAAACGGTGACAATGGACATCCAATTACTTCGGAGAATGCGCGTTATCGGAAGAAATCCAATGTCTGTAATAGTACGCGTTTCGGACTAAAGGCTGACATGGTGCGACTTCCGAGAAGTGCCAAAAGCTGCCGTGAGCGGGTGCAACAAAAATCCGCTATCGAGCGACACCTTACCGCGCGATGGTGCCTATTGCGGCACACTCGCCAACGCCTGCCGGCCGAGATCGGTAATGATGTACAACGAGCGATGCTCGCTTTGCGGAAGTTCTGTTACATACTGCAGCAGCACTAAACGAGCGAGCCCAGCACGAGATTCTGACGAGCTTACGGTGCGTCCGCGTTCTCCCGCGGCTCGCAATGCTTTTAGAAACCAAATCTCGTCCCTAGTTAAATCGAAGCCCACGCTCGCGGCACCCCTACGCAAACCGGCGGCGACATCGATATCCGGCTTCAATTATGCTATTTTCCAGTCTCGCCAGCTTTACCGACCGATCAGCTTGCGCTTCTCTTCGTATTCTGCCCGGTCGATCACGCCGCGGGCAAGACGCTGATTGAGAGTGTCAACCGCTGTGGACCGTCGTTCGCCGCCCTGACACACTTTTTTCGAGACTAAAACGGCAATTCAATTACTTCCGAGGTATCCAACACAAATCCTTGTGTGCTTACGATGGGCCCGATAAACCTCCTTATCGGAAGTAATGACTTATCAGTAGGCAGAAAGTCTATTCGTGACGATGCATCGCTGAATCGGCCTTGGTATCACGCATGAACAGATAAACCACGAGTGAAATGCCGATCATGCCGGTCAGATAATAGTAGAACCAGTTTTCGTGGCCGAGCGACTTCAACCACAACGCTACCGAATCAGTGGTTCCGCCGAATATCGATACCGTAAGAGCGTATGGCAGGCCGACGCCGATGGCACGGATGTTGGTGGGAAACAGCTCAGCCTTTACCACAGCGTTGATCGATGTGTAACCCGACACAATCATCCACGCCGCCGCGATAAGCAAGAACGCAGCGAATGGTCCCTTGACGGACTGCAGAGTTGTGAGCAGCGGAATCGTAAATAGAACACCGCAAACACCGAACGCGATGAGCAACCACTTCCGGCCAATGCGGTCAGAAATTGCGCCATAGGTCGGCTGCAGGATCATCGCGAAGAATAGCGAACTCAGTGTCACGAGTGTGGTTTGATCATCGGTGAGGCCGACTGAGAGCTTGAGAAATTTCTGCATATAGGTCGTATAGGTGTAGAAGGCTGCCGTGCCGCCCGCGGTCAGTCCCACCACCAGAAGAACCTCGCGCGGATACTTCATCAGCGCGCGAAGCGACGATGTCCGCTTCACTATCTGTTTAGCTGCTTCGAAGGCTTCGGTTTCGTGCAGAGTTCGCCGCATAATGAGCGCAATCAGCGCGAGAAGCGCACCTATGAAGAATGGGATACGCCAACCCCAAGCGCGGATCTCCTCGCTGGTCAGAAAGACTTTTTGCAACACGAGGAGCACGAACAGCGCGCAGATCTGTCCACCAATCAAGGTCACATATTGAAAACTGGAATAAAAGCCGCGATGGCGCTGATCGGCCATTTCCGTGAGATAGGTAGCGCTTGTTCCGTATTCACCGCCGAGACTCAGGCCCTGAATGATGCGCGCGGTTGCGAGAAGAATGGGCGCATAAATTCCGATCGACGCATAAGTCGGCGTGACCGCAATCATCAACGACCCAAAACACATCAGTAAAACTGAAAGCATCAGGGCTCCGCGCCGGCCGCGATGATCGGCTAAATATCCAAATAGCCATCCGCCCAAAGGTCGCACCAGGAAGCCGGCCGCAAACAGTAGTGCAGCATTAAGTTGCTGCACTACGGGGTCCGAATTGGGGAAGAATGCGCCCGCGAAATAAAGCGCGAACGCCGCGTAAGCGTAGAAGTCGTACCACTCGACCAGGTTGCCGACCGATCCGATGAAAATGGCTCTGATGCGCCGCCGCATGTCCGCGAAATCGAGATGTTCTTCGCCGGACTCGTTAGCGAATGCTGCGGTGGTCATTGTCTGCTCCGCGCACGTCACGCAATATCAGCTCAACACGGTAATGCAGTCGAGCCTTGTCGGACAAGACCCATAGGTCGAACAGGGGACCGGCGATTGCCTCCGGTAATACTGCTATCGGAAGTAACTGAACTACTCTCGCTCACAACCTTGATGTTACGTGTGATTCACACCATATAAGTCGTTATGAGGACCCGACTCCTAGGCATTTTCATGCAAACTCAATTCTTAAGGTCGCCGCAACGCGTGCGGTCGACCGCATGGATGTAGTTCAGCTGACCAAGACATTCACTCCAGCAGCGGAAGTGACGATGATTACGAGCGCGCAATCCGACGAAACATTCGACTATCAGGCAACGGCTGAACTTTTTACCGGGAAGAACATCCGGGTACGGTCACGTGTTCTCAAATATGTGCGGTTTAACCACGCAGCAGATGCCATTCGTTTCGCTATCGAGCAACTTCCGGCCGATGTTCTCTTGGGAGCCTATTTGGAAGTCGACGAAAGGCGATACGACAGCCGTGGAATTCGTCGCCTGTATGACTGGGCAGAATATCCTTTCACCCGCCTCGCCAAAGTGGCCTGAACACTGACCACCTAACAGTGCGATCGCTGCGTACACTCCTTGATTTCCCGCCTGCGCATGTCCGCTTTGGCCGATTTTGTTGCAGAAGTCGGCGATGACAGGTGCGTGGCGACCGGCGCGAACTTCTTTAAGTAGTCGTTTGCCATCCACTCCCTAGCAAGGAGTGGGCTGACACCACTGCCGCCGAACTCTGCACTCCTTATGCAAAGCACGCCTCGGTGACCGGCGGTGGTCGGACGACGAGCTTTGCGAGCCTGCGGAGGTTTTGCGCGATTGCCGCCAGTGTGAACTCGAACAGGGCACCGCACGGCCCACGCAAGCGCAGACGACCGAGCCGAAAGATACGTTTGAGGTGCGCGAACAGCATCTCAACGCGTTTGCGATCGTGGCGCGAGCGTTCGAATGCTTCGGTCTTGGCCAGCGCCCGGGCTACGTCACGGGCCTCTTCGTAGATGCTGCGCGGAATTCTGCGCCACGGCGCCTTCGGACAGCACTGCGCCTTAAGGAGGCAGCTGCGGCAATCGCGTGTCCTGGCCCGGTAATATAGTGTCTCCCCATCGGTGGCCACCTTGCCCGTCGTGGTGAGAACCTTGCCGGCCGGACAGATGTAAACGTTACGCTCTTTGTCGAATGTGAAGTCTTCCCGACTGAACGTTCCGTCTTCTCGCCTCGATTTGTCGACCACCGGGATGTGCGGCGCTATCTTTGCCTCGTTGACCAGCCAGTCGAGGTTGGCTCCAGAACCGTAAGCCGTATCGCCCGCGAGCCGTTCGGGCTTGATGGCGAAGCGCTGCTCGGTGCGTTCGATCATGGTCTTGGCGGCGCCAACTTCGGCTTGGCGGATGGCGCGCGACGCCTCGACGTCCATGATGATGCCGAACTTCACGTCAATTAGATAATTGTCGGAATAGGCAAAGAACGCCGGTCCGCGCTGGGCTCCCGTCCATTGGGCGGCGGGATCGGAGGGTGAGACGAACTTGGGCGCCACATCGCTGGCCGCCCCAAATGCCGCGTCATCAAGGGTGGCGAGATACTCCTTGGTCGCGCGGCTTACCGCCTCTGCATCGAGCTCCTTATTCCAACGTGGCCCGGGCGTTGATCGCTGCTTATTGGCGTCCGCAACAATCAGACTGGCATCCACCGCAAAGCCCTCACCGCCGACCAGGCCAGCCCCGATGCACGCGCCCACAACACGCTCAAACACGCTGCGGAAGATGCCGCTATCGCGGAACCGCTCATTGCGGGCCCGCGAAAACGCCGAGTGATCTGGGATCTTGTCCTCAATCGAGAGCCCGCAAAACCAGCGATAGGCAAGGTTCACTCCCACATCACGGCACAGCGCCCGCTCCGAGCGGATCGCGAACACATAGCCGATGATGAGCATCCGGATCATCAGCACCGGATCGATCGATGGCCGACCGAGCCGAGGATAATAAGGCGCCAACTCGGAATGCACCCAACTCAGATCGAGAACCGCGGCGACCTCGCGGACCGGATGATCGTCTGGCACTGCCTCATCGAGACGAAATGAATAGAAAAACTGTTCCTGGTCGTGACTCAGCCGCCCCATCATGGTCCGCTCCCGTCGCGAATCGCATCACAGCGACGGAATCACCGACCCCAACAACCTTCAACAGATTTCTGCAACAAAATCGGCCAAAAGCTGACTCATGCTCAGCAGCGTGTTCTATTCGATCACCTCGTCGGCGCGGGCGAGTAGCGACGGCGGCATCGCAACGCCAAGCGCTTTCGCGGTGTTGAGATTGATCAACAGCTCATATTTGTCTGGCGCCCGCCGCCCGCGCCGCCGCTGAAATTACGCATTCATCAATGTGGGACTTGGCACGAGGCCGGCTGTCGCGGACCGCTTGGCTGAGACGATTATGCATCTCGAACGCGAATCGGATGTTAGCCGTTCTGGCACGGCGCTCTCCCGCCGCAAGCGAAACTCCTCCGTGGGATCTAGCTAGTTCACATATTCGGATAGTTCGGTCCGCCGCCGCCTTCCGGCGGAACCCAGTTGATGTTCTGATTCGGGTCTTTAATGTCGCAGGTTTTGCAATGAACGCAGTTCTGCGCGTTGATGACGAATCGCGGCTGGCCGGCCTCCTCGACCCACTCGTAGACGGCGGCCGGACAATAGCGCGCCGAAGGCCCGGCATAGACGTCGTGCTCGGACGATTTCTGCAAAGCATTGTCGCGCACGACGAGATGGACCGGCTGGTCCTCCTCATGATTGGTGTTCGAGAGATAGACCGAAGACAGCCGATCGAAGGTCAGCCGGCCGTCGGGCTTCGGATAGTCGATGGGCCGGCACTTGGCCGCAGGCTCAAGTGTCGCAAAATCCGGCCTGCCGTGCTTGAGCGTGCCGAATACCGACAGGCCGAGCATGTTGGTCCACATATCGAGTCCGCCGAGCGCGACGCCGGCGAGCGTCCCGAACTTGGACCATAACGGCTTGGCGTTGCGGACCCGCCACAGGTCGCGGCCGATCGGCGAGGACCGCCACGACTGCTCGTAACCGGAAAGCTCGTCATTGCCGCGGCCTTGCGCCAGCGCCGCTGCGACATGTTCGGCCGCGAGCATCCCGGACAGCATGGCATTGTGGGTGCCCTTGATACGCGGCACATTGACGAATCCGGCGGCGCAGCCGATCAGCGCGCCGCCCGGAAAAGCGAGCTTCGGCACCGATTGCCAGCCGCCCTCGGTGATGGCGCGGGCGCCGTAGCAAATGCGTTTTCCGCCAGCGAACGTGTCCTTGATCAACCGGTGAGTCTTGAACCGCTGAAACTCCTCGAACGGCGAGAGATACGGATTGCGGTAGTTCAGATGTACGATAAACCCAACCGCCACGAGATTGTCGCCGAAATGGTAGAAGAATGAGCCGCCGCCGGTGCGGTTGTCGAGCGGCCAGCCGAATGTGTGCTGCACGAGCCCTGGGCGATGTTTATCGGGCGCAACCTGCCACAGCTCCTTCAGTCCGATGCCGAATTTTTGCGGCTCGCGGTCTTGGCGCAGTCCGAAGCGTTCGGTCAGCACTTTGGACAGGCTGCCGCGCGCGCCTTCGGCAAACAACGTATATTTGCCGCGCAGCTCCATGCCGCGTGCGAATCCCGACTTGTGGTGACCATCTTTTGCGACGCCCATGTCGCCGGTGGCGATGCCGGCGACCGCACCGTTTTCGAACAAGGTCTCGGTTGCGGCAAAGCCCGGATAGATCTCAACCCCGAGCGCTTCCGCCTTGCGCGCGAGATAACGGCAAACCTCGCCGAGCGAGACGATGAAATTGCCATGATTACTCATCAGCGGCGGCATCAAGGCATTGGGGAGCCGCAGCGCCGCGGACGCGCTGAGAACATAGAACCGGTCGGCCGTGACTGCGGTTTTGATGGGCGTATCCTCATTGGGCCAGTCGGGAATGAGGCGATTGAGCCCGATCGGATCGATCACCGCGCCGGAGAGAATATGGGCGCCGACCTCGGAACCTTTCTCGACAACGACGACGGACTTGTCCGGCGCGAGCTGTTTGAGCCGGATAGCGGCGCTCAGCCCCGCCGGCCCCGCGCCGACGATGACCGTGTCGAACTCCATCGCTTCACGGGGTGGCAGCGCCGATGTATTCATGGCCTGTTCTTTGAATTTTGGACCTCGGCGTCCGATTGTTCACGAATCCGGCGGGCTGATCGTCCCGTAAAAACTCTGTGGCAGGGCTTAGAAGTGCCCCGCCGTAACGCGTGGCCCGGGACGGGGGCGTCGGAGGACGGGGTATCCGGGGCCACTAACGTTTACCAGCGGGTTTGAAACCCCAGAATCTTCCGCAACCAAACGCGCGCCCGGTTGTCTTTGATCGAGATCAATCTGAGATAATTTCGATTTGTTGTAATTTCTACTCGGGTGAGGGCTTCGTATTAGGAGTTCCGAAATGTGCGACTACAGCCTCCAGAACGTCAAATCGCGGGCCGCGAAGGTTGGCGACAAGCTAACAACGCGGAACTTTGGCACTGGGACGCGAGGATTCGCAGCCTCAGAAGATGCGAGCCTTGCGGTCTGCGTTCTACCAGGAACGGAGTTATCCTTTTCAAACGAAGTAACCTGTCAATCGACCGGTTTGTTCACTTGGCGCGATAAAGTAATGAAGCACACGACGGCGATCTTTCGACAAGTGAACAGGCAAAGAGTCGCTGCGCATCACGATGCTTTGGAATTTCCGGATGGTCAGGTCGTACTCTTGACGTTCCTCTGTGAGGGACAGCAGGCTACGGTCCTTCAGTTGCCTGCGGAGCCAAAGACTCCTCGCGAGCTTGAGAACCAGAAGCGCGCAGCGTACGTGGGCTGACACGTTCCCAGTAGCTGCGGGCGCTACATGAAAACCCGCTATCTGTGCTGCAAAAAGAAAGGGACCGGCGCCCCTGCCGGTCCCTTTCGACGATACCGATTGCGGGACCAGAAAGCGGACATCGCATGAGGTCGGTTCAGGGCCAAAAGGCGGCAGGTTCAGACGGGCACCAACACGTGGTTCATAGTTATCATGGTTATGGAACATCACTTAATTTGCCGGACGACTGGACAGTCGCACGGCGGCTTTGAGCCGTTGGCCGGCGCCCGCCAATATGCTCGCGAGGAAGCTTTGGAAGCTTGGGATATTTTTCACGACAAGCTACTCATCGAGCGCCACGAACCAGAATAACAGGGAGGTATTTAGAGCCGCCCGCCAACTACGCTGCTTGTTCTAAATCGATAACCTCAGACATCTGATTTTGGCAGCGAGGACACTCAAATGTGCGTCGGGCACAACCCAACTTATCCGGCTCGATGCGAATGAGCCACATTGGCGCACCACATTTAAGGCAAACCGGCCGTGCAGGGGATGCCAGTTGATTGTCGCCAAACCAAGCCATTGGAGCCTCCGCTTACGAGGCTCCCCGTCCGCAGCCATAATTGCAAATGTGTGATGCTGCGTATAGAAAAACTGCTAATCGCCGAGGCATGGCGCGGATCGCGGCCGGACTCAATTAAATTGAATTGGAACTAATAGGCCAAGGAAGCGAGCAGCTCTACTTTTTGGCTTGGTCTAAAAGCCTGCCCGTCTTGGGATTGACGAGATGAGTGCGACCACAGGCAGTGCACGTCACAGGCTCATACGTCCCGTCGTCCTCGATCAGCACGTGGCCCTGAACTTGTTGGCCGGTCCTCGGGCACTGGTACGTGAACGAGATCATCAAAAAAATGTGATCATATATTGAACGGGTAGTGCTTGATTCAAATCAAACCGGAGGCGAACGCGCGCGATGAGGCGCGGCAGATCGCGACCAAGATCGCTTAGCTGCCGGAGCTTTTGCGGCCATAAAAATGGCCCTAACTGCATGAACGACCGGGGCCGAATTTATTCGAGCAAAGACCGCTTTGGGTCAAGCTGAGACTTGGCAGCTTATCAGCAACGAGTCCGTTCGTCCTGCAACATCAGAACATCGGACAGTGCTGATCGCACGGCAGCGCTCAGACCTAAAAAATTGAGCGCCTGCCGGGCCAACGCCGCTATTTCTGCGATGAACCTGCTGAACCACAACTTCTGCATCCTGTTCTCCGCCAGACGGCGACATGCGGGATGGCCGACATTCAATCAGGGCAATTTCCACTCCGTAATTTTTGTGATTTTCTGGTTTTAGCCCGCTAGGTCACGCACTATTTATCCGTGTTATCGCGGGAACCGTCATCGGGCTCTCCCGCATGTGCTGTTCGAGTCTCAGCCGCCAGCTGCTTCACTTTGGCTCGGATCGGGCCGAATGGGCCTCAAGGGACCGAAAGATGATTTCAGTACCGACTAGACACTGAACGATTTAAGATCGGGCAAGTGTGGGGGCCACCGTTCAAAGGCACTCAACTGAATGACAGACTCAGCAGCACGTCCAAAGGAGGAAAAAATGAAAATGTTACCTCAATTCTTGTTTTGGTTGGGACTCATTTCTGTCCCGTTCGCATGGCTGGTATGGTACGTTGGGCCTCACATGGAAATGGTAAGGCCAGTGCTTGCAAGTATTAGCGATCCGGCTCTGAGAGCGGCTTTGCAAGAGGCTCATGCAGAACGGTTGGGAATTTGGGTCGCTGTTTGGCCGGTAACATTGCTGGTTCTGAGTTCAGATCCTTGAAAGGAAAATACAGGGATAAGACACACCTTCGCTATCGCTGACAAAGTTGGTTCTCGTTAAAAGCTTGAACGGGCTGTACGAGCACGGAGTGTCCGCTTCACCCCGAGAGTGGACAGGGCTCAGCGCCGCCGATGTGTCCGCTAAGTGCCAAAACCGGCTGTGAGCGGTTGCAGCAAACGACGCGCTTATTCGATCACCTCGTCGGCGCGGGCAAGAAGAGTGGGTGGGATTTCAAGATTGAGGGACTTTGCGGTCTTAAGATTGATGACCAATTCAAACTTGGTCGGTTGCTTCACAGGTAAATCAGGAGGTTTGGCGCCCTTAAGGATTTTGTCAACAGTACGTGGCCGACTGCCGGAACAGGTCGGCCAAGTTCGTTCCGTAGGACATAAGCCCGCCAGCGTTCACAAACTCTCTCGCTTGATATATATTGGCGGCAGTAGGTTCTCCACCGCGAGAGCCACAATCCGCGTGTGCTGGGCGTACAACACCGATGTCCTTGGCCGATTAAATCCGACGCCGCCAGAATCAGAAGCCAATCAGAGCTTCGCTCCGTTGCGATAGACCCAGCTCTGGAACTCGTGAAGCTCCCGGCTTATGTCGCGCTGCACGCGGTGCGCAACGCGCATGACGGCACGCATCACCTTGTAGACCACGCGCGGCTCGGTTTCGATCAGCGTCTCGAAATCAGCGCGGCTCAGACAAAGGACCTTGGTCGGTCCCGAGGCGAGGAGTGTGCCATAGCGCGGCTCGTCATCCATGAAGGACAGCTCGCCGACCAGATCTCCAGGCTTGAGCGTGTGCAACAGCGTACGGCCGCGCACGCTGTCCTTGACAACCTGGACTCGACCCTCGACCACCACATGTACGAGCGGATCGCGCGCTCCCTCCGGCAAAAGAACCTCACCGTCGGCAAGCGTCTTGAGATGCACGAGTTTCGCAAGCACGGCGCATTCCGATGGTACGAGCTCCGCTCCGAGCGAGCTCGACTGCAGGGCATCAATATCTGTGGCCATGTGGATGGAAGTCCGATACGTGAGCGTGCGTGGCAGTGAATGAACACCGGCAACATTATATACCACCCTAACGCCGTCCGGCGAAGACAGCGGCGTGAAGTGTAGCGAGGGCAGCGGGGGCGGCCGCAGTATGGATGACTATGGTGATCCGCGGTTCAAGACCGCACGATATGCGGTGTTGGTAACTGGCCCATCTGCGACTGCGGATATTGAAGGCGTTCTTATCCACGGCGCGCAGAGCGTTCGCAGCCTTACCGTGGCGTTGATTCCGCTCTGATTTTGGCTGCGAGAAACAAATACCCATTGACCTAGGTCAATGGTCGGGCGTCATGCCCCCGGCTACAAGGAACTTGTGGCGCCATGAGTTGAATACCAGGCGATTGACAGCGCAAAGGCTGGGGACATTCATGCGAACCAAATGGATGTTGGAAGACGACCTACTGCCCGGCGTTTCCGATTTCCCGGTCAAGCCAGTGAACGCCATCACGTTCCATCCGAACACGGTCCCCGATTACCTCACGACACATTACTGGTGGGCCTATATTCATCCGAACGCAGTGAGGTTCTTCGAACGACAATGGCTGGTCAATCTTATTTTGTTGGGTAATTACGCTCGGCTGCGCAATGCTGCCCTGATGGAAATAGGCGAATCTTTGCCGGGTACAACCCTGCAAGTAGCCTGTGTCTATGGCGATCTTACGAACTGTTTGAGTGAGCGGGCCACGAGAGGTGGTGGATCGATCGACGTTGTTGATGTTCTTCCAATACAACTAAAAAACCTGCGCAATAAATTGCCGGTTGGGTCTCCGGCGCGGCTGCTGGCGATGGACGCTATGGATCTTAAACTGCCCGACGCCAAGTACGATCGGGCGCTCGTGTTTTTTTTGCTCCATGAGCAGCCACGTGAATGGCGTGAACGAACGCTGAGCGAAGTGATCCGCGTCTGCAAACCCGGCGGGAAGATTGTTATTGTCGACTATGCGCGACCGCACTGGTGGCATCCGCTGCGTTATTTGTTTCCGATCCTGCTCGCGAGGCTCGAGCCGTTTGCACTGGATTTGTGGCGCGAGGAAATCGTCAGGTGGCTACCTGGTTGGTGCGCGACCCGAGCGCGCAAACGCCTTTTCTTCGGCGGTTTATATCAACTCGTGGTAACCACCGCTGAAAAAGGCGCGGATCGGGATGTGGTCAGCGTCCCTGCCCAGTGGCTGTAAGAGTTCGATTGCGCGACAGCTTTGCCGCTCGTCGCTCGAAGGCATCTATAATCTCAGCAAACATCGCAGTGAAAACGCGAGACGCAACGACCGCCAACAGCGGATTGCTGAATTCATAGCTCACCGAAAAATGCACCTGAGTATGACCGTCATCCTGCGGCTCGAAACGCCAGCAAGCATCGAGGTAGCGCATGGGGCCATCAAGCGCCTCGACGCTGATGCGGCGGCCGAACAGGTCTCCTGTTGTTCGATTGGAATAGCCGACTTCAAATGCGAGAAAGCCAACCGTCATGCGTGAAACGATAATGGTAACACCCAGCACCTTCACGCTGCGTGACAGTAGCCTTACCTCGCGGCAGTGAGGCACGAATTCGGGATAACTCTGCACATCCAGGACCAGATTAAATAGATCTGACCACGGATAGCTGACAAGCTTGGCTGTCTGGACGCTTGCCATGGCACGAATGCGCTGACGCGCGTTTATTCTGTATCACAAAATGTGTTGTCGGCTGAATCTGGCATGGAACAAGCCATCTCCTGCATCTCGACGTGTAAGCCTGATTCTCCGGTGGAGATTGGCGGCCTTACGGCCGCGATCGCCCGGTGAATAAAGCCACTGCGTCACATGATCGGCACTCCGCCGGGTCGAGCCTTCCCGGGTTGTCAGCGCTTTATACCCCACGAATAAGGGCCCCGAACTGACTTCGCGCGATGTCTGCGATGTGGTCGTTATCGAGAGCAAAGCGGAAGTCATCGTTGATGGACTTGTAAAATCGTTCACTGGAGTCTCGGCGCGCGTGTATTCCTCACCATCGCCCTGCACCGAGCAGACAACCGTCGCTCGAGAATAGAAGTGCTCCAATGAAATGTCTGATTTAGAGCCGATCTAAACACGTCTGATTTAGAGCCGATCTAAACAATTGTGAATATTTGCATTTTTCTTGTGAGCTGGTCTGCACCGACGTACATTCATTTTGCGCGATTGAGGGAATACGAAATGCGGCGCCGCGTCTAAAGCGAAAGACCGTTTCGCTATTCCCTCTCGGGAGCTGGACATCGATGCAGCGGTTTCTGACTTGGATCGGGGCAACAGCAGTGATCTGTTGCGGCGCTGCCAGCGCCAAGGCGCAAGAGAGTGCATTTCACGAACTCGAGACCAAATACATTTTTGGCAGTTTCACGGTTGGCTCGTCGATCGACGAGGAAGGTGAGAAGGCATTCGAGCCGGAGACCGAAGCTGATTTCGGCAAGCGCAGCGGACGCTACGCCGCGACTGAAACCGAACTTGAATATGAGTTCACGCCGACCCAGTATTTGCAGATCGAGCTTGGACCGACCGTCTCGTATTACAACATACAAAACGTGCCAGGACTCGATAACCGCAACTTGGCCGCCATCAACGGGTTCGAGGCTGCGCTCAGACCAATCATTATCGATCGCGGTACCTCGTCGCTCGCTGTTACAGGTTCAATCGAGCCGGAATTTCATAGCCGCGACGAAACAAGCGGGGCCAAAGTCATAAATTATGGTCTCGAAACCCGGCTTGAAGCCGATATCGAGCTGATCAAGAATCGTCTGTTCTTTGGCTCAAATCTTCTCTACGAGCCGGAAACGACGCGCGCCGATCTCGGGGCCTGGCAGAAGGAATCGACCTGGGGTGTGTCGGCGGCGCTGGCCTATCAAATCGTTCCCAAAGTCGTCATCGGAGCCGATCTCTGGTATCTGCAGCATTATGAGGGACTGGCGTTCAATACCTTCACCGGCGATGCCGTTTATCTTGGCCCGACGCTTTATTGGCAGATCGCCTCCAAAGTGTTGGTGAGTGCCGCCTTCGAAACACAAATTGCTGGCCACGAAGTCGGCGCCACACCCGCAAATCTCGATCTGACGGATTTTTCGCGCATGCGCGCCCGCTTGCTCTTTGAGTTTGAATTCTGACTGAAGGAGGCCGAGGCGAGTGAAGGAGCCTCGGGTGGTAAAATGTGGCCGTCCAGTTATGAAAATCTTGCCACGCAAGAAAAGCTCTGCCGGAGCCAGCACGCCAAGCTGCTGTCATTGTTGCGCACGGAGTGATCGGATCAATGGTCTCTACAAAGATCACGGCTGCAAAACATTGCCCGCGGAAATCGTCACCGATTGAGAGGGCAAGTCAAACGGGAGGACCGGGCGAGTACCGCAGATGACTGCGGCAGCGTGAACAATCGCTGCTACCGAATCCCGGAACAAGCCTTGGTAGCGGAGCAAGCATCGCAACCACTGCTAGGATCGGTTTCACTGTTGAGCCAAGAATCGCAGCACGTCCTGGCCCTGCCGCTTTTTGTCGCGGTTTTCTGGGGTCTCTTTACCAAGTGGCGTGCCGGCAACGAAGCGATAGACGTCGGCTGCCCCTTGAAACATTTTTGGTGTGACGCCAGCAGACTCCAAGGTCTTGGAGACCTCGAGCATTTCCGGCACCCAGCGATAGGCTTTGGGCGTTAACTCGGGAAACTGGCTCAACGCCCAACTATAACGATCCGCCTGAGACTGCTTTAACTGCTCTTCGAGTAGCCCGGCGATGCCCAGGCGTTCAGCGGCGACGAGCACCTCCAGCCACAGCGCCTGTGTCCCCTTGTTAAGGGCCCCATAGCACATCTTGAGCGCGCTGGCGTCGGCTAGTCCTTCGCCAATCGGATGCACGAGGAGCTGCGGCCCCGCAAGCTGTTCCAGATCGGAAGCCGCAGGGCCCGATACGTACAGATTGGTTTTCGCCGTGCCGCGCGGCGGCGGCCCGATGATGCCGGCGTCGAGAAATCGCCCGCCCGCTTGCTCGACCAGGGCTGCGATTTCGTGCACGGTCTGCGGCGCGATTGCATTGCAGTCGACAATCAGTGTCCTACGGCCGCTGGCGTTGATGGCATCCGAAACTTCCCGCGCGAAATCGATCGCAGCGCCTGGATCCATGATCGAAAGCACGACATCGCATTCAACAACGAGTCGTGCAAGCGTACCGACATCGGTTAGTCCCGCCTCGCGCGCCAATCCGCGGGTGCGTTCGCTGCGGTGCTCAAGCGCAGTGTAAACATTCAAACCCTTGGCTTTGATCTGAATCGCCACCGCTTGTCCCATGTCGCCGGGACTCATCACGCCGACATTCTCGATCTTCATTTTTCCAGTCGCCTGGCTGGTGCCGCGCGCTGCGGACGGCAGACCAGCCAAGGCAAGGGTTGTCGCAGCAGCCCCTTCCTGGAGAAATCCGCGGCGGTTTTGCTGCATAGTGTCATTCGTATCCATGACAAATCCTCCTCCACACTTTGCTCCGGGAGACGCGTTCAAGCGTATCAAGCTTGGTTTCTTGACAGTTTTAAGATAGTGTTTTTGTTTGGGTGTTGGGGACGTCGAGGGCTCCCCATGATGCACGAGTACTCGGACTACTTGCGAGAACAAGCGACTAAGTACCGGGAACTGGCCGCAAAGGCTGACGCTTCTCCTGCCAAAACAGAATTCCTCGAAATGGCAGACGTATGCGAAGAGGTCGCCAATGATATGGACGACCGTCGTGTAAGCGGATGACCGTCGGAACTGGGTCCGTAAGGCGACGGCACGCCCGCTTATTAATCGTGAATGTTATGGGAATTTCTCTCAGCCCCTCCCGGTTTTAGCGACCAAATCCACAAACCCAGCTTATAAAAAATTCGCAGAAAATTTCCGCCCGAATCGCTCACTAACGTCCGTTATGGTGCGCATTTCGGACTCAACTCAGACATCGCGCTAAGTCGCATTTGGGCCACAAGGCGAAATATGCAGTGCAGCAAAACATTGTTGGACAGCATGGGCTCGCCATCGCGCCAACATCCCGCTCGTCACGCCGCTTTTGACCAAGAGCCATGAGGAATGGATTACTAAGTAGCAGCGCTCGGGCGAGTAACTAGGATGATCAATTCGATAAGAATGATTCCACCAACGACGCGACCTCATCCGGAAATTCTTCGTGCACTGATAATTTGCCACGCGGTAATCGCTCAGTCCGAATGCCAGGCACCGTAGCAAGAGCATCCATCTCGGCTCGAGACCGCGACGGCGTCTCGGCCCCATAAATAAGGAAAATCGGGACGGCGGCGCACGCAGCGAGCGCCAAGAAGTCTGCTCTGCTTGATACACGATCTAGTGCCCCAGTCACAAAGGCCGCTGAGGCAAAGCGAGCGCCAGGCGCGTCCATGACTTGGCGCTTCTCTATCAGGCGCTCACCGCGCAACCAGGTTGGGTCGCTGTAAACATGGCCTGCAACCATTTTGCCCACGACGAACGAATTCACATTAAGCCGATAGAGCAGCGAACCGATAGCTGGCATCTCGATTGCACTTCGTATTTTGGCAAAGAACGGACGGTCGCCGCCTGCGACTGTTGGTAAGGGCCCGCGCCATGTTGGAGCGATTAGAACGAGCCGATCGGTAATGCCGGAACGACGCGAGGCGCAGTCCAGGACGTACGAGGCTGCGTGCCCTGCGGCCACGATGCCATGGGGGCGGCCGACGACTTGTTCGAGAACGTGCTGCAAGAAGGTCGATAGTGCGTCAGGCGTCCAGCGCACGTTGGGACGCGGCCGTGTACCGAATCCCGGCCAATCGATTGCGACGACACGAAATTGTGAGACCAACCGCTCCATTAGAGGGCGCATTTCGCCGCGTGTTGAGATGGAACTCAGAGCCGGTAACAGCAAAACTGGGGCACCATCCCCGGCCTCATCGAGGCCGAGCACCAGATGCTGCCCTTGCCATGACCACTGAAAGTCTCGCGTCGTGACCAATGCTCTTCCGTATCGTTCCTCGTTTCGCATCTTTAATGATAGGACATTCTAGCTAGCACCGGCTGCTAATGCACACAGGTTGCTCGCCGACGGCGGGCTGATGAGGTGATCGAAATAACGGAGGGCGACTTCCGGAATGGACGTGGAAGGGCTGCAATGTCTCTTCCTAACACATCAACTTAATTTGACGACGGGAACGCCGATGTCCATTGAGCGCATCCTGCGGTGGGCGCTCGTTACGGTTGCCATAGTAGGCCTGACGGCAGGAATTTTCGCGCATTTTGCGAACCGGCCAGGCCTTGCCGATCTTTGCTGGACGCTGGCGACCGCTCCGGTGGTGGCGGGCCTCGCGGTCTCGATCCTGCGGGACTTCATGGCCGGGCGACTAGGCGTCGACGCCATCGCGCTCGTGTCGATGAGCGCTGCACTCGTGCTCCGTCAGCCGCTGGCTGGCGCCGTCGTGGCGCTAATGTACTCAGGTGGCAACGTGCTCGAGGAGATCGCCGTTGCGCGCGCCGAGCACGGTCTGCGCTCGCTGCTTGATCGAGCGCCACGTGTTGCGCATCGCCGCACCAAGGAGAGCATTGAGGACGTGCCCGTTGGTGTGATTGCAGTTGGCGACCAGCTCCTGGTGCGGGCGGGCGAAATCGTTCCGGTCGATGGCGTCGTCACATCGGACGTGGCGACGATCGATGAATCGGCGTTGACCGGGGAACCAATGCCGGTGGTCAAGACTAGAGGAACCGGCACCTTCAGTGGCACCCTCAACGCCGGTGAGACCTTCGAAATGACCGCTTCCTCGGAGGCGGGAGAAAGTACCTATGCAGGCATAGTGCGCCTTGTGACCGCGGCGCAGACCGCCAGGGCACCATTCGTGCGGCTCGCTGACCGCTACGCGCTCTTGTTCTTGCCTTTCACGCTTGTGGTCGCCTTCGTCGCCTGGCTGATCTCGGGCGATCTCATTCGCAGCCTCGCTGTGTTCGTTGCGGCTACACCGTGCCCACTAATTCTAGCGGCTCCGGTTGCCTTCATCGCCGGGGTCGCCCAGTCGGCGCGGCGTGGTATTCTGGTCAAAGGCGGTGGCCCGCTTGAGGCGCTGGCACGCACACACACTGTGCTATTCGACAAGACCGGGACGCTCACAATCGGTGGGGCACGTCTTCTCTCCATCGAGGTCGCGCCGGGCCAGCAGGCGGATGAGGTACTTTTGCTCGGCGCCTCGCTAGAGCAGGCCTCGCACCATGTGCTCGCTGCGGCCATCGTCCAGGCGGCGGCCGAGCGCGGCATGGTCCTGAAGGTGCCAAACGAAGTCCATGAATTTATGGGCTCGGGGCTTCACGGCGTCATCGAGGGAAAACAGGTGAGCGCGGGTTCGCCCGACATGATCTTTGCGCGCCAGATCACTACCGAATGGGCTAAGCGGGCGATACGGCGCGCCTCGTGGCGCTCAGCCCTTATCGTCTTCGTCGCCGTCGAGGGGCGACCGATAGGGGCGCTGTTGCTCGCCGACGAACTGCGCTCCGATACGCCGCATGCCATCCGTATGCTGCGCGAGGCAGGCGTTGCCCGCATCGTGATGGTCACGGGCGACCGCGCCGCAGCCGCACAGGCGATCGGCGTCGCGCTCGATCTCGACGCCGTGCTGGCCGATCGCGTGCCCTCCGACAAGGTCGACGCCGTGCGTGCTGAGCGGCAACTCAATCCAACCGTCATGGTTGGCGACGGCATCAACGACGCCCCGGCTCTGGCATCGGCTGACGTGGGAATTGCGCTTGGTGCGCGCGGTGCCAGCGCCTCGTCTGAGGCGGCGGACGTGGTGATACTCGCGGATCGCCTCGATCGAGTTGGAGATGCAATCGCGATTGCTCAACGTGCGCGTCGAATCGCTGTGGAGAGCATCGTCTCCGGCATGAGTCTGTCGGCTCTAGCAATGCTGGCGGCGACGGTAGGTTGGCTTTTGCCCGTACCGGCAGCGATCGTCCAGGAAGTGATCGACGTGGCGGTGATTCTCAATGCCCTGCGGGCCTTGAACCCGGCCCATAGTCACGTCCGACGCAGGATCCCAGCGGCTGAGGGACGTGAAATGCATCATGACCATGTTGCACTCATTCGCGGTCTCGATCGGCTGCAATCCATCGCGGACGCGCTCGATGATGTTGCGTCTGGGGACGCCGTAGCTTTGATCATGGAAGCAAACAAGATTACGCAACAACAGGTGGTTGAGCATGAGCGCGACGACGAGGGTAGCGTTTATCCGCGCCTCGCGAAGATATTGATGGATGGCCATGGTCTTTCCGCCATGAGCCGTGCGCACCGAGAAATCCTGCACCTCGCGCGCCTACTGGCGCGGATTGTCGAGGATCTGCCTTCGGAAAAGGTCGATCGCTATCTCGTTCGCGATGCCCAGCGCGTGATTGAGGCAATCGAGGCCGTGGTGCGCATCCATACGGCACAAGAGGAGGATATCTACGACGCCGTTGTGGCGCCGTAGTCAGCCAGCCTTCTTGACCCAAAATCCACACCAGCCCTTCGGAAGAGGTCCAGGGGCTTAGGGACAAATGGGTGCACGCAAGGCCGATGTCCGCTTTACCCCCGTAAGCAGACATCGAAAGCGAAGAAATCAGACTAGGTTTAGTAGTCGCGCCGCGCGGCCACAACATAATGTTCCGGCGACTGCCGTTGATAGCCGACCGCCGCTAACCCAGCGCTTTTACACCATTCTTAAATCTTCTCCGGCGCCAGCCGGTGATTGCGTGGTGGGCCCTCCGAGCACGGACCCTCGGGATGAAATTCACCGATCACGACTGGCGCTTCGGGCGGCACAAATCGAGCGACGTTGCACAGGATTTCGGCCGGATCGTCAGCGTGGTGCAGAACCATTGTAATCAGGGCCGAGTCCACCTGCATATCATCGGGCCGCAGCGTCGCTGCGTCCGCAGCAATCCGCTGAATCTGTCCGATCCCACGCTCCTTCTGGCGACGCTCAAGTTGCGCTAGAGCTTCAGTCGATCGGTCAAGTGCGTAGACCACACCTGTAGGCCCCACGCGGTCAGCGAGCGCGAAGCTAACGAACCCGGGGCCAGCGCCAATCTCCAGCACTCGGTCACCGGATTTTAAGCGTAGCGCGTTCAACCAGTCCGGGATGAGCGCCGCGCGACTTGCCTGTCGCGCGTACACCTCGTCCCAACTGAGGTGGCTCAGGTCCTTGCGAAATGCCTTCTCCATAGCAGCGCTCGTTACAAACCAAAGCGCAATACGGACCATCCGACGATGGCGAGGGTTAGGAGAATGGAGAGCGAACCGGTGAGGCGCATAGCGAAAGGACGCCCCGGCCTTGAAATCTGATACGCAATCACCGCAACCATCACCAGCGAGAGGGCCAACATCAAAAGACGCACGAGTGGCATCTCGGTCATCAGGTTCATGCCCGCACTCCCGAGGCCGAGCGCAAAAAGCACCATCATCAGGTTGTGATGCTGAGAGCCGAGAAACGCGAGCGCGACAGCACCGAACGAGAGTAGCCATTCCTTTCGCATGATCGCACCGGGCAACCGAGGCCTTACGGGCAGATGCAATCTAGTCCCGAACGGCGTGTCGCCGTATGATCAAGATCATATGGGCCGAAACCCCTGATGCGAGCCTCAACTGGACGTAGCCGTGATCGCTGAATGGATTTCATCGAAAGTTCGAGCCGCCGCGGTAGAGCGAAAACTAGAGGCTGGTAAGGCTTTATTCCATTCCGGCAGCAAAACGGTCGGACTGTATGAAGTTCTCAACGGCACGGTCTGTCTTGTTCGCACGGATCGTAGCGGGCGAGAGGCGATCCTGCAGAGGGCCTCTGCGGGCGACATCTTGGCCGAAGCCTCCTTGTTCTCGTCTACCTACCATTGTGATGCGGTCGCAAAAACATCCGCCACCGTGAGACTATATCCAAAGGCAGTCCTGTTGGCGGAACTGCAGCGCGATCCCAAGATAGCGCAGGCTTTTGCTGCCATGCTCGCGCGCCAAGTGATGACGCTGCGAACACGTCTTGAACAACGCAACATCCATTCGGCACGTGACCGGGTGCGACACTTCCTTGCTATCAATGCTGACCGCGTCGGACGGACAGTTTCGCTATCCGGGACGCTCAAAGATATTGCCGCCGAGTTAGGGCTCACCCACGAAGCCCTCTATCGAACGCTCGCAGACATGAGCGCCGATGGCGAAATCGAGCGCCGCAAGGGGACGATCCGTTTGCTGAAACCTAGCGTATGATCAGCATCATATGAGGCGGCAACCGTAGCCCTATACGTGGGTACTGCCGTACGCTGCGGATGCGACAAACATGAAGGGCTGGTTTTGGAAATCGGTTATCGCGGGTTCAGCGGGAACGGTCGTCCATTTTTTGTTTATGCATCTCAAATCGTGGACCGGTTTGTTGCCGTCGTTTCAACCGTATCTAAGCTTTCAGATCGCACTTAGCCATTGGGTCGGCACCAATGTTCCCGCAATCGTGCCGTGGGCACTTTCTTTCGTGAACGGCATGACCATTCTCGGATTCTTGTTTGCTCGCATTAATCGGCTGCTACCCGGCAAAACCGGGGCGGTAAAAGGCATAATCTTCGGTCTTATCGGATGGGTCTTTATGGGACTAGTTTTCTTCCCGCTGATTGGCCTCGGCCCATTCGCCATGAGTGTTGGCTCTGGGTTCGGACCAGCGGTGTTATCGTTAGTGATGTTGCAGACCTACAGCATCGTGCTGGGCACGGTCTATGTCGCGCTCGATGTGCGAAGCCCGTGACCGCCGAACAAACAACTATGTCTGCTTTGGGTCTCAAGCGGACATGGCGCGCTGAGTTACCCCCGAAAGCGGACTTTAGACCGCAGTCGCTGAATGTCCGCTTCTGGCCGATTTTGTTGCAGCCTTGCAAAATCCTCATGCACTGGTCCAATATTGAGGAACAAATCGATCGGGAGGGCGTCTATGGCGACTGCTTACACGCAAATCCGGCTTGCACTTGCGGCAATTGCGTTACTGATCTTCGCTTTGGCTGCACTACCGGCCGCAGCTCAACAATTCAAGCCAACAAATCCGACTGCTGACGCCGTCAACGAGCAGCAATTATTGCAGCAGCTCAATCGAATCCAGGGTCTTGGCACCATTCCCGACACCAGATCCTATGTGATCGAACAGCCACTCGGCCGGTCATGGCGACTGTTTCACGAGGTGTGGCTCCATTGGATCGGTACTGCCGCAATTGTCGGGATGGTTGTGATCTTGGCGCTGTATCATTTCCTGCATGGAAGAATTCGAATTGAAGGCGGTTTCTCCGGCCGCACCGTGCCGCGGTTTACCGCCGTGGAGCGTTTCGCGCATTGGCTCCTTGGCGTGTCTTTTATTGTTCTTGGACTTACCGGCTTGAACATTACGTTCGGCAAGCGGTTACTGTTGCCGCTTCTTGGACCCGAGGCGTTTTCGACTTGGTCGGAGATCGCCAAATATGCGCACGATTTTTCCAGTGTCCCCTTTGTGTTTGGGTTTGTAATCCTTTTCTTTTTGTGGGTACCCGAAAATCTTCCGACCGCTCAGGATCTCGAATGGCTGAAAAAGGGTGGCGGCATGATAGGTCACGAACACCCGCCGGCATGGAAATTTAATGCCGGCCAGAAAATTCTATTCTGGCTCGTCATCCTCAGCTCGATTGGTGTGACTGTCTCCGGAATTTTTCTCCTGTTCCCATTTTACGTAACGAATATCTTTGGAATGCAACTCGCCCAGGGCGCGCATGCTCTGATCGGCGTCGGCTTCGTCGCGCTTATCATTGCTCACACCTATATCGGCACCTTGGGAATGGAGGGCGGCTTCGAGGCGATGGGTAGCGGGGAAGTAGATCTCAACTGGGCTAAACAACACCACTCCCTGTGGGTCGAGAGGGAGCTTAATCCGCGGCTTACCAGATTGTCGCCCGGGGTCAGGGCAACGCCGGCTGAATAATTCCCGTCGGACTTACTTTGCCTCACGGAACGCTAAAGAGATACGGCGAAGCTCATACAAGTGTCGCCGTAGTGCCCCACCCGGACCGGCCGCGGAATACATTGCATTCCTCTTTGGCGTCACAGCCGCGCGGTTGCCGACCGATATCGTCAAAGCAGGAGAGCGGATTATGAGCGACCGCACTATTGCCCATGCAAAGCATCTGTTGAGTATCGGATCTGGATTGGTTGGTGTGACGTTGCTCGCGTTCGGAACCGTCATATCAACGCCACCTCTGCCCGCAATCGCGTTGCCAGCTTTTTCTCAACAAACCGGCCTCCCCTGTGGCCGCTGTCACGTAAACCCGACAGGCGGCGGACCAAATACCGCATTTGGTAAAGCCTTCGCCGCGAACGGGCATAAACTTCCGTCAAAAAACAAATAATTTGAGAACAAATTAATTTGTTTAAGGTAGCGATGAGCCCTCGTGCTTCCGCATTTGGCGCTCTTGGCCTCGGCCGTTCGTTTTACCTGATTTTGACCCGATGCGCGGGCGAATGATATCCGCTCAGGGTCAAGGTCGATCTTTGGGCGACGGCCGCGTCACGTCCGCTTTCCTCTCGATAGTCGATCACAATGCGGACATCGCGTAAGGTCAGTTCGGGGCCAGAAGCCGACTTACCGGTGCAACACACAATCAGCTGCCAGGGTAAAGCCGTTCAGCTTGCTAGGAGCCGTTTGCATGCTTCGAACCGCGCATTGGCTTCTTCGAACATGCGGCGGGTCTTCCCACCATCGGAACGATGCTCTTGGCTTTTTGCCTCAGTAGACATCCTTTATTATCCGAAGAGGGGTCACTAGCACGGCCATACCGGCATGGCCGATGCTCAGGGACCAGCAATTTGGTAATTCATCGCCTACATCACGTTCACTCGAAGACCTGCTCGTTTGGAGGCATCACGATGACAATCAGCCGCTGGTTCTTGCTCGCACTTTTGCTCGTCGCAGCTGTCATCGGTGCTGGTGGCATGATGGCTAGTTTCGCGATCAACCATGCAACCTCGACTGATGCGTTTTGCACATCGTGTCACACTATGAAGCTGCAATACGCTGATCAGTATTACCAGCACTCGAAGCATCGCAGTAATACTGAGGGCGTGCGGCCAAGTTGCGGCGACTGTCACATCCCGACGACTAACTGGTTCATCGAGACCTACGTCCATGTCACGTCCGGCGTGCGCGATGTGTTCGTTGAATTGACGCACGATTTCAGCGATCCGAAAGTCTGGGAGGCACGACGCTCCGGGCTCGAACAGGAAGCTCTCGCCGATCTCCGGACCTGGGACAGTGTCACCTGCCGCAAGTGTCACGATGCGGGCGCGATCCGGCCGAAGAGCGATGCCGGCCGTAAATCGCACGCCATGCTCGCCCAGGGCGGCGTGACCTGCGTCGATTGCCACACCAACCTCGTGCATCCCGCGGCAACGTCGGCTGCCGAGCCGACGACGACTCCGGCCAACAAGTCGAATTGAACGAGCGCCAGCAGGTATCGGCGGGTCATACAGCTGACAGGGGCGCTTAATAGCGCAGCAAAATTTTGCCATCCCGCTGCGGCGACACCGAATATGCGTGCGTCTCAGCTTGTGGTCTTAGCCAATCGAAAGCGAGAGTCACTGCTTCAGCTTGTTACCATTTGCTTTGAACGCCTTGCCGAAGTCCGTAAGTTTGTCGGCGCCACCAGCTGGCGCTGTATGGCACCGCGTGCATGGCAATTTTGTCTGCGCAGTGAATGCTGGTGAAGCCAGAACCGGCTTCGGAGTGACAAGAGCGATAGTACTAGCGGCCAAGATTGCCGCGCCCGCGCCAACCACCAAGCAACGGGTAGCCATTCCCAATACGTTGGAAGTCCACAAGTTTCTGTTGCAAACCATGAGAGTTTTCCTTCCTGTAGACGTTGCGCGATGTTCAAAGTGATTTATAAATTTTGTTAAAATGTCATGCGCCGATCGCGTTATCCTCTCCCGTTATATTGGGCCTTGTTGGCTATGGTGTCCATATTACTTAAGCCCGTTCGTCAGCTTCTTCGACCACGCTGAGATCAACGTAACTTTTGGCATCGATCTTACAGCCTTCAAACGCTGATGCAGGCAGCTTGGTGAAATCGCCAGCAATGCGGGCCGTCTCCTTCCGGTTCGCTCGGACAGTGTAGAAGCGAACCGCGCGCAAATAGTCCCGGCATCTGTGCCGTATGTCACAGCGGGGACATCATGGCACGATGCCCGCGTCACGTCCGCTCTTCTCCTCATAGCAACCAAACAGCGGACATCGCACGAGGTCGGTTCAGGGCCAAAAGGAGACATTCAGGGAATCTTGGAATCTGATCGGCTTTTTTAGGCCCTAATTCGACAGCGCACTTTCGTATGGATAGATGATGTCGCCGCTCTTGAATTGTGGAGGATAGATGATCTTTTCTTTGCTCGGGTCGCGGAATTCGTCGATGCTGTTGCTCTTGATGTTTTGAAACTGCGCAGCGAGCGTCCGCTCTTCTGCCCATTCGCCTTGCGGGCCGAATTTCACATCGCCGACCACCGTCTTGAACGTGGCGTTACGCATGTAGTCGGCGAGCTTATCCTCATCGAGGCTTTGCGTTGCTGCGATTGCCTGGCCAAGCACTTGCAGGTCGGCATAGGCCCATACCGGCATGTAGTAACCGAGCGGGTCGGTGCCGGCACCCGGGGCGCGTTCCTGGTATTTCTTGAGAAGGTCCATCGCGCCGGGGAAGTCCATCGATTTTACCGGCAGCCAGGTTTCATAATTGACGATGCCGTTAAGTAAGGGACCGAGCTGCGTCTTGAACGCGGTGGCTTGCAAGCCGACCATGGCACCGCCCCACATCTTCGGCTTGAAGCCGATCTCGCGCATCGCTTTGACCATCCCGACGGTATCGAGCGGGTATGAGCAGATCACCAGGAGATCGGGATTGATGGCCTGAATGGCGCGCACGACCGGCGAGAAATCCACCGTGCTCGGCGGATAGCTCTTGTCGTACACGATCTTGAAACCAGAGGTTTTGGCGTTTTCGCGCGCCCCTTCACAGGCGTTCTGGCCAAATTCGGCGTCAGCATAGGCCAGCGCGATCGTCTGTGGCTTCGGGTTCTGCACCTCCGCGACTTTGAAAAACCCGCGGGTGAAAGCGGGCTTTGGCGTCGGCCCGTTGGGGATCATCGAGAAATATTTCGGGTAGTTGAATTTCTCGTTGATGCCGGTGCCGAACAGGCTGACGAACAGCTTCTTGCGTTGTATTGCCAACGGCATTGCGGCAGCGATCTGGGTCGAGGCGTAGCCACTGACGATCAGGTCGACTTTGTCGACGTCAAGCAGCTTGGAATAGATTGCAGGGACTTGCGACGGATTGCTTTGATCGTCGTAATAAATAAGCTTCACCGGGCGTCCGAGCAGGCCGCCCCGGGCGTTGATGTCGTCCTCCCAAACCTGCATTGCCACAAGCGACATTTTTCCATTGGCGGCCAGCGGGCCGGTGAGCGCCATGCCAAAACCGATCTTGATCGGATCAGCGGCATTAACCGCGGGAGCGTTGAAGAACAAAACGCATGCAGCAACTGCCATCGACACCAAGCTGGTCAGGCCGAGCAAACGTCGATGTGCAAACATGTTCCGCTCCCTTGCAGTCGGTTTTTGGCCGGCCGACCGCCGCGCCGGACATCTCTTCGAACTTCGAAACCAAGGCAAAAACGTTTTCAAGATTGAGCTCGCTCCACAAAATTAGCCTTTGACCTCATCTCGCCGCCATCGGTAGCTGAAACCACGTTTAATTTCAGCGCTTTGATCTAAGTCAAAGCAATTGTCGGGTGGCACTCTTCCACTTCCCGCCTAAGAACTCCGTAACGGGAGAGATCGGCTCAATACGGCGACATTAAAAAAGCTAAGGTGTGAGTGTTCCCGGCGAACCTGAGGCCCGCAGCTGGGGTTTGACTTAAAGCAAGGCAGGAATACCGCAACCGGCGTAAAGAGTGCACGTTACGGCATTTGACTTGGTGATCTCAGGGCTCGATCAATTTGTCGTTGCCGGACGCGAGATAGGGAGGATTCAACAATGATCAAAATTGCAGCCGTAGTTGTTGGGCTTGCCGCGTCCGTGATGGCCGGCTCCGTTTCAGCCCAGGTGAAAGTGGGCGCAGTCCTCTCCACCAGCGGCCCGGCGTCGTTTCTCGGCGATCCGGAGAAAAAAACGCTGGACATGTATGTCGAGGATATAAACCGCCAAGGAGGGGTTAACGGCCAAAAGTTGCAGCTCGTCGTCTACGACGATGGCGGTGACGCCAACGCAGCGCGCACCTTTGCTACACGCCTCGTCGAAGAAGACAAAATCGCTGCCATGGTCGGTGGGACGACGACCGGCACTACATTGGCAATGATTCCGGTCTTCGAGGACGCTCAGATTCCATTCATCTCACTCGCGGGCGCCGTGCAAATCATCGAGCCGGTGCGCAAATGGGTCTTTAAGACGCCCCATACCGACCGAATGGCTTGCGAGAAAATTTTCGATGATCTCAAGCATCGTAAGCTTACGACGGTGGCCTTGATCTCCGGCACGGATGCGTTCGGCAAGTCGATGCACGATCAGTGCGTCGCAATAGCGCCAAAGGCAGGCATTACCATTGCCCATGAGGAGACCTACGGCCCTGCCGACAGTGACATGACTCCGCAGCTCACGAAGATCAAGGCGGCGGCGGGCATCCAAGCGGTCGTCTGTGCGGGCTTTGGGCAAGGCCCGGCTATCGTCACCCGCAATTATCGGCAACTCGGAATAGAGTACCCACTCTATCAAAGCCATGGCGTTGCTTCAAAGCAATTCATCAGCCTGGCCGGCGCTGCCGCAAATGGTATTCGCCTGCCGGCCGCAGCGCTGCTGGTCGCCAGTAAACTGCCGGATAGCGACCGGCAAAAATCGGTCGTAGTCGGCTACCAAACCACGTTTGAAGCCAAGACTGGGCAGCCAGTCTCCACGTTCGGCGGCCACGCCTATGACGGATTGATGATTCTGGTGGACGCCGCCAAGCGCGCCGGCAGCTTCGACAGCGGCAAGCTGCGCGATGAGATCGAAAGAACCCAGAACTATGTCGGCACTGGCGGAGTGGTCAACATGTCGCCGACTGATCACTTGGGCCTCGACCTTTCGGCCTTCCGGTTGCTCGAAATCAAAGACGGCGATTGGATCATGATTCCGGATTCCGCCTCGTAGACAGTCTGGTAAGCTCGTCTAACGGCTTGGCTGACCGGATTAGTGTTCTGTTCGACCGGCGACGGGCGCCCGCTGCAATGGCAGAGTTCCTGCAATTTACGTTTTCCGGACTCACCGTTGGCGCCGTGTATGCCTTGGTCGCAGTCGGCTTTACTCTGATTTATAACGCCTCAGACGTGGTGAACTTCGCCCAAGGCGAGTTCGTCATGCTGGGGGGAATGGTCACCATTTTCCTCGGTTATGCCGGCGTCCCGGTGCCGCTCGCGGCGGTCATTGCTGTTCTCATCACCACTGCCGTCGGGCTTGCCCTTTATCGTCTGGGCATCGCGCCTGCGCGTGACGCAAGCGCGGTGACGCTGATCATCATCACCATTGGCGCTTCGATTTTTTTGCGCGGCGTGGCGGAAATTATATTTGATAAGCGCTTTCACAGCCTGCCGGCTTTGTTCGGGAGCGATCCGATTCGCATCGGCGGCGCAAGCATTCTGCCGCAGACCGTGGTCGTGCTCGCAAGCGCCTTGCTCATCGTATGTTTGCTATGGGCCTTCATCGATCGAACGCTGTACGGCAAGGCCGTGATTGCGACTTCGGCAAATCGTATGGCTGCAACGCTGGTCGGTATCAACACCCGCACGATAGTCGGTGCTTGCTTCGCGATATCGGCAGCGATCGGCGCCATTGCCGGCGTTCTGGTCACGCCGATTACGCTCACCAGTTATAACGTTGGTACGCTTTTGGCCTTGAAAGGTTTCGCCGCCGTTATGCTCGGCGGAATCGGCAGCGCTATAGGAGCCGTCGTCGGCGGCGTGCTACTCGGCTTGTTTGAGGCGTTTGCCGCCGGCTATGTGTCGGCCAGTTACAAAGACGCTGTCGCCTTCCTTGTTATTCTGGCCGTACTGTTTGCCATGCCGCAGGGACTGTTCGGAAAGCGAACGGTCGAACGGGTGTAAACGTGTTGACCCTGACCGATCGATTTCGGCTATTGCAGCGTCATCGGCTGATTCCTCTCATACCGCTCGCCGCCATCATACTGGTCCTGCCGCTGCTGTTTCCGTCGGCATATTACTATCGCATCGCGGCCTTAGTCTTCATATTCAGCATTGCCGCCCTCGGCCTCAATCTTTTGATGGGTTTTGCCGGGCAAGTCAGCCTTGGTCACGCAGGATTCATGGGAGTGGGTGCATACGCGGTCGCCATCGGACCGACTCGGTTGGGCATTGCACCGTTGGTCGCATTCGTCCTTGGCGCCATCTTCTCGGCTCTACTGGCATTCGTTGTCGGTCGGCCGATCTTGCGACTGAAAGGCCATTATCTTGCCGTGGCCACCCTCGGCTTCGGAGTGCTCCTTACAATCATCTTCACCAATGAGGCGAAATGGACCGGCGGTCCAGACGGCATGCCGGTGCAGCAGATAACGTTCATCAATTGGACGCTTCGGCGCGTCAGCACATGGTACTGGATATTAGCAGTCAGTTTTCTCCTTAGTGCCGTGATCGCGCTGAACTTGATTGATAGCCCAACGGGACGCGCGCTGCGCGCGATCCACGACAGCGAACGCGCTGCTCGCGTGCTCGGTATCGATGTCGCCCAAAAGAAGCTCGCGGTCTTCGTAATCTCAGCCGTGTATGCTTCGGTCGCCGGCTCGTTTTTTGCGTTGATCAACGGTTATGTTACGCCCGATGTGTCCGGCTTTCTCCGATCGATCGAACTGGTTGCCATGGTGGTGTTGGGTGGAATGGGCTCCATCGTCGGTTCATTCGTTGGATCGGCCGTGTTGGTTGTACTTCCCCAAGGCCTGACCATTTTTCATGAATACGAGCATGCCATCCTGGGCCTGACCCTGATGGCAGTTATGATTTTTCTCCGTCGCGGAATCGTGCCGAGCCTGGCGGCCGTGCTCGGTGGAACGCAGAAATGACTGTGCTGGAAACCGAGAGCATCTCGATCGCATTTGGCGGCGTACGTGCGCTCGATTGCGTGAGTTTCAAAGCGACAGCGGGAACCGTATTTTCGATCATTGGACCGAACGGAGCGGGCAAGACAACGTTATTTAACGTGATCTCCGGACTTTCCGTGCCGGATGATGGCCGGGTATGGCTTGACGGCGAAGATGTCACGGCACTCGCTCCGGAACGGCTTGCCCGCCGTGGCTTGTCCCGCACATTCCAAAATCTGCAAATCTTTTCTCACCTGACCACGGTTGAGAACGTGATGGTCGGCCGGCACCGCCATGAGCGGACGGGGCTAGTCGCCGATCTTCTGCATTTTCCGGCGGTGAGCAGGCAGAACCGGCGTTACGCGTGACGCGGCACTCAAGGCGCTCGCCCGTGTTGGGCTGGTGCCAATGGCGCAACGGCCGGCGGGCAGTCTGGCCTATGGCGATCTCAAACGCCTGGAAATCGCACGCGCGCTTGCCACTGAACCAAAGGTGCTGCTGCTTGACGAGCCGGCGGCCGGGTGCAATCCGACCGAGACCAAAAATATCGAAACAATGATCCGCGGTATCGCGGCAGACGGGATTACGGTGGTGTTGGTCGAGCACGATATGCGCCTGGTCATGAACATTTCTGATCGCATCCATGTTCTCGCCAACGGCCATACGCTCGCCGAAGGCGATGCCGCCGAGATTCGCGCCAATCCGGCAGTCATAGAAGCCTATCTCGGGGCAAGCGGTGCGGCATTGGAGCCGGCAAGTGCTTGCGGTTGAGAATCTCAGAAGCGGCTATGGCCGCATTGAGGCGCTGCACGGCGTCTCACTCGATGTCGCGGCTGGCGAAATCGTGACGCTGGTCGGCGCAAATGGCGCCGGCAAGACGACATTGTTAAGAGCGATTTCCGGCGTTCAACCGATCTCGTCAGGCCGCATTTACTTCGACGGCAGCGCGATTGAATACACGCCGCCGCACGAACGCGTGGCGCTTGGAATCGCTCAGGTCCCCGAAGGGCGGCAACTGTTCGCGCCGCTTTCGGTCGAAGATAATCTGAAACTCGGGGC
Organism: uncultured Alphaproteobacteria bacterium; assembly: GCA_963816295.1. GTDB lineage: Bacteria > Pseudomonadota > Alphaproteobacteria > Rhizobiales > Xanthobacteraceae > BOG-931. The sequence continues at coordinate 122,409 of CAWFJS010000016.1, forward strand.
GTGGCGCCGCCGCAGAATTGATTCCAGCACCGATCTTCATCGCGTCTATGATCTGTTTCCGATGCTCGCCGAATTACGGCACACTCTGGCTGGCGCGTTGTCGGGGGGTCAGCAGCAACTCCTGGCGATCGGCCGCGCTTTGATGGCCAACCCACGCCTCCTTCTGCTTGACGAACCCTCAATGGGGCTCGCGCCCATTTTGGTCGATCAAATCCTCAACGTAATCCTGCAGCTCAAAGGCAAAGGCCTGACGCTGCTTTTGGTGGAGCAAAACGCCGTCGCGGCACTCGGCATCGCCGATCGCGGTTATGTGCTTGAGACCGGCACAATCTCGGCAAGCGGGGCTGCGGCGGACATCAAAAACGACCGCCGCATTCGGGAGGCTTATCTTGGTATCTGAAGCAGTGACTTGATCTTGGTCAATTTGGACGCGGCGATAGCAGGTTACGCTTGTTTAGGGAGTCCGCGTCCATGAAGGACAGCCTCAAGCCGGGTCTATCGAAGGTGCGGCGCATCATCGTCGACCGCGATCGCACCGTCGCTTTCATGGGCGAACAGGGTCGGGTCTACGCAACTCCGGAACTGTGCCGGGACATCGAACACACTTGTCGAGAAGCGCTCCTCGAACATGTGGGTCCGGAAGAGGATTCAGTCGGCATCGAGATCATGGTGCGGCACAGCGCACCGACCCTGCCGGGGATGGAAGTGTCGATTACCGCCACGGTGACCAATGTGGAGGGGCGCAAAGTCAGTTTCGACGTGGTCGCCACGGACGAGCTTGAGCCGATCGGCACCGGCAAGCACGTCCGTTTCATTGTCGATCGGGAAAAAACCTATGAACGCCTGAGAGCGAAAGCGGCAAAACGCGCCGCGCGCTCCAATTGATGTTGGAGCATCGTGTCAGACATTCGACCGGAAAACGAACGCAAAATCTCGTCCTACTGCTACCAATGCGTGGCCGGACCGGATTTGCTGACCGTTCGCGTCCAGGACGGCGTCGCTACCGAGATCAATCCCAATTTCGAAGCCGCGAAAATCCACCCGGCAGGCGGCAAGGTTTGCGTCAAGGCATTCGGGCTGGTGCAGAAGACCTACCATCCGGATCGCGTCCTCTATCCGATGAAGCGGACCAATCCGAAAAAGGGCCGCGGTGAAGACCCAGGCTTTGTCCGCGTGTCGTGGGATGAGGCGCTCGATCTGGTCGCGTCCAAGCTTAACGCCGCCCGCTCCGCGGGCCTGCTCGACGAGGCCGGGTATCCGCGTGTCGCAGCGAGCTTCGGCGGCGGCGGCACGCCGACCGCTTATATGGGGACATTGCCCGCATTCCTCGCGGCTTGGGGTCCAATCGACATGAGCTTCGGCTCCGGTCAGGGCGTCAAGTGTTATCACTCCGAACACCTTTACGGCGAATTGTGGCATCGCGCCTTCACCGTTTCGGCAGATACGCCATTATGTGAGTACCTGGTTTCCTTTGGCGCCAATGTCGAAGCGTCCGGTGGAGTTTGCGGCGTCAAGCGACATGCCGATGCGCGTAAGCGCGGCATGAAGCGCGTGCAGATCGAGCCGCACCTCTCGGTCACCGGCGCCTGTTCGGCGGAATGGATCCCGATCAAGCCAAAGACCGACGCGGCGTTTCTGTTCGCGATGATTCACGTGCTGCTGCACGAACATGCGCGCCAACGCCTGGACCTCGCGTTTCTCAAGCATCGTACCTCGTCGCCTTATCTCATTGGTCCAAACGGCTTCTTCCTGCGTGATCCCGATAGCCGCAAGCCGCTCGTTTTTGACCTTCGCAGCAGCAGCGCAGTGACTTTCGATACGACCGAGACTGATCCGGCGTTGGAGGGAGAATTCGAGGTTCACGGCGTCGAGATTGGCGCCGATGGCGAGATAATGATGCGTGGCGCCTGCAAGGCGAGGCCGGCGTTTGCACACCTTGTCGCCTTTGCCACGACCTATTCGCCAGAATGGGCGGCGCCAATCTGCGACGTTCCAGCGGCGGCCATCCGGCGCGTTGCCAACGAGTTTGTCGCCCACGCCCATGTCGGTGAGACCATCGAGATTGAAGGGGTGATGTTGCCGTACCGGCCGGTTGCAATCGCGCTCGGTAAGACCGTGAACAATGGCTGGGGCGGCTATGAGTGTTGCTGGGCACGTACGCTGTTGCCCTGCCTCGTAGGCGCTCTGGAAGTTCCGGGCGGCACGCTCGGTACCACTGTTCGCCTCAACCGTCCGGCCGACAATCGCTGGTCGAGCGTGACGCCAGGCCCCGACGGTTTCATGCAGTATCCAATGAACCCCACCGCCAAGGACGAATGGGCTGCGCGTCCGTCGGTGCGCAGCGCCCATCGCACGCTGGTGCCGCTCGTCGCCAATTCAGCCTGGAGCCAGGCGCTCGGTCCCACACACCTTGCCTGGATGATGCAGGCCCAGGATTTCGACAAGTTCCCGCACGCGACTCCGCCCGAGGTGTGGCTGGTCTACCGCATTAACCCGGCGATCTCGTTTTGGGATACCAAAGCGGTCGCCGAGGCGATGGCGAAGTTCCCGTTCACCGTCTGCTTCGCCTTCACGTACGACGAGACTAATCACATGGCAGACGTGCTGTTGCCGGACTGCACCGACCTCGAAGGGCTGCAGCTCCTTCGGATCGGCGGTACGAAATATGTCGAGCAGTTCTGGGACTATCAGGGCTTTGCGCTGCGCGATCCCGCCGTCCCGCCGCAGGGCGAAGCACGTGACTTCACCTGGATTTCGACGGAACTCGCCAAGCGCACGGGTCTCCTCGCCGAATACAATGTGGCAATCAACCGTGGCGCCGCCGGCGTAAAATTGTCCGGGTCGAACTATGACTTCTCGCTCGATCCAGACAAGGTGCACGACGTTGAGAGCATCTGGGACGCCACGTGCCGCGCGGCGAGTGCCGAAGTAACCGATGGGAGCGAGACGCAAGGACTCGACTGGTTCCGCCAACACGGCTTCCGCGTGAAGCCATTCTCGCGGTTGCAGTGGTACCTCTATCCCAAGCTGGTCGAAACCGGCCTGCGGTTCGAGCAACCCTATCAGGAACGGCTGTTCCGCATCGGCCAGGAGCTCAAACGGCGCCTGCACGAGCAGGACATCCATTGGTGGGACCGCCAGCTCGAAGAATACGAGCCGCTGCCGCATTGGCGCGACCTGGGTGCATTGTGGGAGGGCGCGCTCGCCAAGCACTACAACGTGCGCATCGAGGACTATCCGTACTGGCTCGTGACGGCACGCAGCATGCAATATTCCTGGGGCGGCAATGTCGGCATCCAGCTCATCAAAGAGGTGGCCGACAATGTGGCCGGTCACGGCAGTGTCGTCATGAATTGCGCGACCGGCGAACAGCTCGGCGTCGCCGACGGCGATCTGGTCGAGGTACGCTCGGCGCTCAATGGCACGCAGGGCCGCGTCATGCTGTGCGAAGGAATTCGCCCCGACACATTGCTGATGATCGGCCAGTTCGACCATTGGGCGACGCCCTACGCCAAGGATTTCCACGCCCCGAGCATGAATGCGCTGATGCCGATGTTGCTCGAATTGACCGATGCGACCGGCTCCAGCGCCGATCTCGTCAAAGTCAAAGTGACGCGGCTCGGAGGCGCGCCATGACGCGCTGGACGATGGTGGCCGATCTCGAGCGCTGCGTCGGCTGCCAGACCTGCACGGCAGCCTGCCGGCATGCCAACGCCACCTCACCAGCCGTGCAATGGCGTAACGTGCTCGACGTCGAGGCTGGCTCATTTCCCAACGTGAGCCGCACCTTCGTGCCGGTCGGCTGCCAGCATTGCGCCGATCCGCCGTGCGTGCATGTCTGCCCGACGACGGCGACGCGTCAGCGCAGCGACGGCATCGTCACCATCGACTACGATCTCTGCATTGGCTGCGCCTATTGCGAGGTCGCCTGTCCATACCAGGCCCGATTCCTCGTGGACGCGCCGCATTTCGCTTACGGCGCGGCGATGCAAAACGAGATCGAGCGCGAAGACCCCGCGCGCCTCGGCGTGGCGCAGAAATGTACGTTCTGCTCGGACCGCGTCGACTTCGGCCTCGCAAACGGCTTGACGCCGGGGCTCGAGCCGCGCGCAACGCCGGCCTGTGTTAATTCCTGTATCGCCGATGCGCTGCACTTCGGCGATATCGACGATCCGGACAGCAACGTTTCCCGGCTGTTGCGCGAGCAGAAGCACTTTCGCATGCACAATGAGCTCGGCACCGAGCCGAGTTTCTTTTATCTCTACGCCAAGGCAGGCGACGTCGAGCCGCCTGCTGCTACCGCATCGGCGCTATCCGCAGAAGAACAGACAGGAAAAATCCGCACCCGCGGCGTCGAGCCCTGGCACCAGCCACATTGGAACTGGAAGGCAGCGGGTAATTTTCTCTGCGGCGGTGCCGGGACCGGGTTGTTCGCCGTTACGGCAGTCGCGGGCCTTGACGGCGTATCCTTTGCCGTGCCCGCTCTGATCGCGTTGGCCCTGGTCGCATTCGGACTGTTTCTGCTGATCTTCAAGATCGGTCGTCCCCTGCGCTCCATTTACGTTCTGCGACAACCGCAGCGATCGTGGATGAGCCGTGAGTCCTGGGTCGCCGCCATTTTTCTGCCGCTCGCAGTTCTCGCCGTCTGGTCCGAGAACGGTGCTCTTGTCGGCATTGCCGCCGTTTTGGGACTCTTATTCCTCTATTGCCAGGGCATGATCCTCAAGGAAGCAAAGGGCATCCCCGCCTGGCGCACGCCGCCGATCGTACCGCTTATCGCCGTGACGGGCCTCACCGAGGGCGCCGGCCTGCTTCTCGCCATGTTGCCGTTGCGACCAGAACTGACGCCAGTCGCGCCGCCGGTTGCGGCCGCGATGCTTGTGCTTGTTGCAGCGCGCGGCCTCGTCTGGATGACTTATTCAACCGGCCTGCGGAATGCGGGTGCACCGACCCGCACGTTTGAAGTACTTAACGCCTATCGGCCGTGGTTTTTTGCTTTCGGGCTTGCGGTCCCGATCGTCGTCGTTACTTTTGGGTTCATTGTCACGCCGATCGCTACCCTGCTGTTTGCGCTCGGCGGCTTCTCCGCGTTTTCCGCCGGCTGGGCCTTGAAATTCATTCTCGTCACGCGCGCCGGATACAATCAGGGCTTCGCGCTAAACCACACACCTGTGCGCGGCTCTGGCGCCGCGGGACCGATGGTCAAGCCGGGATGGTTTTTGCCTGAGGCTACGATCGCCGTTGACGAAATTTCGCGGCGACAACTCGCTTCGGCGCCTTAGGTAGTCAATAAGAATCCTGTCGGGGAGGTCACATCATGACGACGCAAGCTGCAGTTCGCGACACGACGCCATTTATGTTCGATCGCGCCGCCGAATGCATGCCTCGTACCCAGCTCGCAGCATTGCAACTCGATCGATTGAGGAAGACGCTCGAACGTGCCTACGCCAAGGTTCCACACTTTCGGAAGGCGTTCGATGCAGCGCGTGTCAAGCCAGAAAGTTTAAAGTCGCTCGACGACATCGTACACTTTCCTTTCACGTGCAAAACTGACCTGCGCGACAACTTTCCGTTCGGCATGTTTGCAGTGCCGCGCGAACAGGTGTTGCGCGTGCACGCCTCATCAGGAACCACAGGCCGGCCGACTGTGGTCGGCTATACGCGCGGCGACCTCGACCTATGGTCAGATTTGATGGCGCGCTCGCTGGCATGCGCCGGTGCCCGCCCGGGCGACATCGTCCACAACGCTTACGGCTATGGCCTGTTTACCGGCGGGCTCGGGGCCCATTATGGAGCGGAGCGGCTCGGCTGCACTGTCGTGCCTGTCTCAGGCGGGGGCACAGAACGTCAAGTCACGCTGTTGCGGGATTTCGGCGCCGACGTTCTGTGCGCGACGCCATCCTATGCGCTGAATATCGCCGAAGTCGCCGGTGCAATGGGTATCGACATGCGCCAGCTTCCGGTGCGCTGCGGCGCCTTCGGAGCCGAGCCCTGGAGCGAAGCCATGCGCCGCGAACTCGAATCGCGTTTCGGCATCAAGGCGGTCGATCTTTATGGATTGTCGGAAATTATCGGCCCCGGTGTCGCTTGTGAATGCGATGCGGCGCAAAACGGACTGCACGGCTGGGAGGACCATTTTCTGTTCGAGATCATCGATCCGAAAACCCTCGAACCGCTGCCGAATGGAGAGCCCGGCGAGCTTGTGATCACGACGCTGAGCAAAGAAGCGCTGCCAATGATCCGCTATCGCACGCGCGACATTACAACCTTGGTCGACGAGCCCTGCGTCTGCGGCCGGACCCATGTCCGCATCATGCGCGTGACAGGGCGCGACGACGACATGCTTATCATTCGCGGCGTTAATGTCTTTCCGTCGCAGATCGAAGCCTGCCTAGTCGGTTTCCCGGGTCTCGCGCCGCATTACCAGATCGTGCTGACGCGCGAGGGACCGCTTGATGCCGTTACGATAGAGGTTGAGCTGGGAGCCGACGCGCCGTCGGACCAAGCCTACCTTGCAGCCAAAGCGGGCGAAATCCGCCAACACCTCAAATCAATGATCGGCGTGAGCTGCACGATTGACGTCAAAAACTCCGGCGCGGTACCTCGCTCGCAGGGCAAGGCGGTGCGGGTTAAGGACTTACGTCAGGCCACTTATTGCTGACCGGGAAGCGTTAGCCGGCGACCGGAATGACGGCAGTCGCCTCTAACTCGATTTTTGCAGGATGGTCGAGGAGATCGGCGACAAATATTAAGGTCATGGCCGGATAGTGTCGGCCCATCAGGCGCCGCCAAATTCGACCCAGCTCCCGCCTACCATCCAAATAGGCGCGTTTGTCAGTACAATAGGCAGTCATTCGGCAAATGTGCTCCGGCCGGCCTCCGGCTGCGGCAAGCACCTCCAGCACGTTCCGCAGCGCCTGTTCAAATTGCGGCACAAGCTCTTCCGAATTGAATTTCTGGCTCGCATCCCAGCCGACTTGCCCAGCGAGAAATACGATCTTGCCTGGTGCGGTTTCGACGCCATTGGCATATCCAATCGGCTGCGCCCAACCTTCCGGGAGTAATACTCGGCTCGTCATCGACTTGCTTCTACTCCATTCAGATTGCCGGTGCCCGGCAACGCCCGCGGCCGTTTGCGAATGGAGGCGACGGCGACCGTGATGGCAAAGCCGATCAGGGCGACGATGGTCAAAAATCCGCTGACCGATCGAATGTCTTGCCATCCTGAAAAATCGCCGACGATGCGAATAGCCACAGACATGTGCAGCAAGAGCAGCGGCACATAGAGGACAGGAGAATAGCGCAGCTTTAGACCGACCACCGATGGGAAGATGATCAACGCGTGACCAAAGACCATGGACAACACGAAACCAAGCGTTATTGCGTGCACAACCGCGTCATACCAGTAGGTTACGAGATGCAGCGGTCTGGCAAGGAGCTCAAGCCCGGCAACGATCAACCAGCAATGGCCTAGCAGCATGCATAGTGCCGTAAAGCGAATCTGACCGCTCAGTCTGACAGTCCGGCGGGCCAAGTCGTAAATCAGCAACCAGGCACCGCAGAGAATGAGCCCCGATCCAATAAAAAGTGACAGCGGGCGCTCCAGCTCACCACGCGCGACGCCAATCAGTAAGACTGCGATCGCCGCGGCGAAAACGACTTTCGCCATGGCTGGAGGCGCAACAATCCGGCTTAGCTCTAGCCGCTCAGCTGCAACCGTCAGCACGAGAAATGCCAGCCACCAGCCGGCCGACTCTCCCAAAGGACGCTCCGCAAGCCAGGTCAGAGTACCCAATCCCCAGCACAGCGCGGCGATCGACGGCGCTAATGCAAGCAAAGCGGATTGCAGCCGGCGCATGTTCCACAGCGATGCTGCTGCAAGCGCCACGCTGGCGCTCAGGAACGCGACGCCAGCCAAGGTTATAGTTCCGGCGAGAAGCGCGACAACGCCCATCGCGGCGAACAGAGGAATAAAATAAGCGAGCGGTCGATTGAGCGCGACGGCGCGCTCAATGCAGATTAGCGTGCCAAAAAATCCACAGACCATGAGCGCGCCGTGGAATTCAACGAGTTGCGGCGCAACACCCATCAGCCCGACGCCAAGCCGCGCCAAGCCGGTCCATAGCCCGACGACGAGGGCAATAAGGCCGCATGCCAGCAAGAGAAAGCGCAACGGTCGCAGCGCCAGAGACGGGTGGTGAGAGCTCGCGGCCGCGGTCGGCGATGCGAGGCTTTCCGAACCACGCACGCCCCTACCCGCAGGGCCGATTGGGGGTCTCGACGACATTGCCCGTGTCTGTGTCCTAGCTAATTCCCGGCGAAGTCTGGCCGCTGTTTTTTGACGAAGGCAAGATATGCACGCTCATAGTCCTTGGTCTGCATGCAAATCGCCTGCGCCTGAGCCTCGGCTTCTATCGATTCGTCGATCCCCATGCTCCATTCCTGATGAATGCACTTTTTTGTCATGGCGTTGGCAAACGTTGGTCCGTCCGCGAGCGCCTTTGCCAGTGCCTGCGCATCGGCCGTGACCGAGTCCGGCTCGCATAGCTTGTTGTAAAAGCCCCAACGTTCCGCTTCTACGCCATCAATCGATCGTCCGGTATAAAGCAGCTCGGCGGCGCGGCCGGCGCCGATGATGCGCGGCAGCATGTTGCAAGCGCCCATGTCGGCGCCGGCGAGGCCCACGCGCACGAATAGGAAGGCAATCTTACTCCGCGCCGTGCCGCAGCGCAGGTCCGACGCCATCGCCATAATCGCACCTGCGCCCGCGCATACGCCATCGATCGCAGCGACGATCGGTTGCGGGCAGGCGCGCATGGCCTTGACCAAGTCGCCGGTCATGTGCGTGAAGGCAAGCAATCCCGCCATGTTGCCATTGCGCTGCATCTCGACCAGCGGCCCGATAATTTCATGGACATCGCCGCCCGAGCAAAAATTGCCGCCGCTACCCGTGACCACCACGGCCTTGATCGAATCCGCGTAGACCAGATTGCGAAACGTATCGCGCAGTTCGGCATAGGAATCGAGCGTCAGCGGATTCTTCCGTTCCGGACGATTGAGCGTGATGGTGGCCACCTTGCCATCAACACGCCACAGGAAATGTTGCGCTCTAAAACTGGCCCACTCCAAACCCGCCGGCCGAAAACGCGTTGCTGTATCGTTCATGAGTGTTCCCTTTCACTTCCGTTTGGCCACGATCATCCGGCAAAGGTCAGCCCGCCGCTGACGCTGAGCACCTGACCGGTGATGTAGTCTGAGCGCGAACTTGCGAAAAACAGGACGGCATCAGCGATCTCCTCCGGCCGCGCGAAGCGATGAAATGGAATGGCCTTGAGGAAAGCGTCGCGCAGTTTCTCCGAGCGGGTCGCCAGCATTGGGGTGTCGGTCGGCCCCGGACAGACGCAATTGACGGTGATGGCAAAGCGCGCCAATTCACGGGCGAGCGATTTGGTGAACGCAATCACGCCGCCTTTGGCCGCGGCATAAACCGTCTCGCCGGAGCTGCCGACGCGACCGGCATCGCTCGAAATGTTCACAATCTTGCCGCTGCGGGCCGCGATCATCGGCGGCAGCAGCGCCTGGGTGAGGTGTATCGGTCCGCCAAGATTAATGGCGATCACTCGATCCATATATTCCGAGCCATTGTCCATGAAGTTCTGGGCGTCGCCCCAGCCGGCTGCGTTCACCAGAAGGTCCACGCGCGCGTAGCGCGAAATCACCTGTTCCGCGCAACGCCGCGCCGATTTCGGATCGGCAAGATCGACCGCCACCGATTCGATGGTATAGTTTCCACTTTTCGCCTCCTTGGCGACCTCGGCTGCCTTTTCCTGGTTGATGTCCGCGCAAATCACGCGGGCGCCATGACGCGCGAACGACAGTACGATCGCGCGGCCAATTCCCGACGCGCCTCCGGTGATCAATGCGGTTTTTCCGTCGAGCTTCATCGGAATGCTTCCTCTTGGTTGTCAAGCGTTATCGAAGATTCCCGGCAAGAAATGCGGCGACGCGCGCGCGCGTTTCAGGATTGCTGGACAGCCGGCGGGTTGTTTCGCGTTCGGTGGCATAGCCGCGACCATCCGGATCGCCCGCTGCCGCAATACATTTCTTACTGCTGCGCAGTGCCGCCGCGGGAAAGGACGCGATCCGCTGCACAATCTCGCTGGCCCGCGTTGCAATGTCGGCGCGCGGAGCCGCCCATTGCGCCAATCCAAGCTCGACTGCATCAGCCCCGACAAGGACCTCCGCGCCGAAAATCAGGCGCGCCGCTATGGCGCGGCCGCACAACCGCGTCAGCCGCTGCGTCCCGCCGCCAGCCGGGATCAAGCCGAGGCCGATTTCGGGAAGTCCGACCCTGGCGTCGGTTGCGACGATGCGGAGATCGCAGGCCAGCGCCAGTTCGAGTCCACCGCCCATCGCGGCACCGGCAATCTCCACCAGTGTCACTTGCGGCAACCGCTCGATGCGGTCGTACAACTGCTGCAAATGCGACACAAAACGGTAAGCCCGCTCGGAACCATCGGGCGCATCGAACCGCTGTCGAACCTCGGTCAAATCGGCACCGGCGCAGAAAACCTTCTGGCCAGAGCGCAAATGGACAACTTTGCAATCAGGTTGCGCCTCAATCTCGTCGAGCCGCTTTTCAAAGAACTTGATCAATTCATCACTGATCGCGTTCACCGGCGGGCGGCGCAAGGTCAGGGTCGCGACTGAATCTGCCACTTCAAGCGTGATCATGCGTTCACCTGCTTGCCGGCCGGCGCGGCCGGTCGCGATTTCATCAGCTCGCGAGCGATAACGACCTTTTGCACTTCGGTCGCGCCCTCGTAGATGCGAAGTGCGCGGATCTCGCGATACAAAGCCTCGGCCTTGCTGCCGACGCGGACGCCATTGCCGCCAAAAATCTGCACCGCGCGGTCGACTACTTTCTGTCCGATCTCGGTCGCAAACATTTTTGCGATCGACGATTCGCGCGTAATGCGCTCGGCACCGATGTCTTTGGTCCAGGCGGCGCGGTATACCAGCAAGGCCGCGGCATCGACCTCCGCGGCGCTTTCGGCGAGCGCGGCCTGCGTCATCTGCAGATCGCCAAGCAGCCGGCCGAACAGCATGCGCGTGGCCGCATGGCCGGTGGCCTCGTGTAGAGCTCGCCTGGCGATTCCTAATGCCGCAGCGCCGACGGTGACGCGGAATATATCGAGCGTTGCCATCGCCACCTTGAAGCCATCGCCGCCGGCGCCCAGCCTGTGCGTCACCGGAACGCGGCAGTCCTGCAAACGCAGCGTCGCCAGTGGATGCGGAGCAATGACTTCAATGCGCTCGACCGTGCTCAGCCCCGGCGTATCCGCGTCCACCACGAACGCCGACAGCCCTTTGACGCCCGGCGCCTCGCCAGTGCGAGCGAACACTATGTAGTGATCGGCGATCCCGCCGTTGGAAATCCATGTCTTGATACCGTTGATGCGCACATGGCTGGCGCCGTCAACGACTGCCGTCGTGGCAAGGGCGCCGACATCGGAACCGGCAGCCGGTTCGCTCAGCGCGAAGGCGGCAATCCGCTGGCCGGCACACACGCCGGGCAGATATTTTGCTTTCAGCGCATCGCTGCCGGACAGCGATATCGATCCGCTGCCAAGGCCCTGCATCGCGAAGGCAAAATCGGCAAGTCCGTCCTGCCAGGCGAGAATCTCACGCGCCAAGCAGAGTTTGCGGAGATCAATTCGCGGCGACGAACCGCCGTAACCGGCGGGAACAACCGTCTTCAACCATCCGGCCTGCCCCAATGCTCGAACAAGCGACCGGCATGTTTGGTCGACATCGGAGTGATCGGACCACTTCGCGAGGTTCTTGCATGCCCATTGGTCGAGCGTCGCGGCGAACTCTCGATGCGAGTCATCGAAAAAGGGCCAAGCAAGATGCGAAAGGTCGATCATGGCTGCTTCGCATCCGTCGGTAGGGAGTGCAGCGCCGCGCGTTCGCGCAGCTTGAAGCGCTGGATCTTGCCCGTTGAAGTCTTCGGCAGCGCGTCGACGAATTCGATCCAGCGAGGATATTTCCATGGACCGACCGTGCGTTTGACGTGCGTCTTGAGGCCTTCGTAGAGCGCGCGACCGGCGCCGTCCTCGCCGCCGTTTTTGAGCACTACGAAAGCCCAAGGTTTAACGAGACCCTTATCGTCTTTGGCGGGAACGACCGCGGCTTCGAGCACCTGCGGATGGCTCGCCAACGCCGCTTCGACCTCAAAGGGCGAAACCCAGATACCGCTTACTTTGAACATGTCATCGGTACGCCCGCAGTAGCTGTAGGCGCCGTCGGATCGTCGGACATATTTGTCACCCGTGCGCGTCCATTCTCCCTCAAAGACGCGGCGCGTGCGTTCGCGCTGATTCCAATAACCGGTGGCCGATGACGGACCGCGCACCAGCATTTCGCCAATTTCGCCGTCGGCTACGTCTTCTCCCGATGAGCCGACGAGCCGTACGTCATAGCCTTGAACGGGAACACCCGAGCATTCGTAATCGACGGCATCGGGCAAATTGGTGAGAAATAAATGGCCCATTTCGGTTGAGCCGACGCCGTTGCAAATGTCGAGCCCGTAGCGCTCCTTCCAGCCACGGCCGATATGCGGCGGTAAAGGCTCGCCGGCTGAAAAACACAATCGCAGGTGCTTGGAACCGGATTCCGGCCAACACTCTGCACTTGCGAGCATTGCCGCGTACAGCGTCGGCACCGCGAACATCATGGTCGGCTGATGGCGACGAAGCAGCTCGAACACCGCAGCAGGAGTAGGCCAATCCGGATAGAGGATCGAGGTCGCACCGGCGCCGAGTACGCAAATCGATGTGCCAATGCCATACGCAAAAAACAATTTGGCGGTAGAAAACACCCTGTCGTCTTCACGAAAGCCAAGCCTGCTTTGTCCGGGAAGCTGCGAAATGAAATTCACGGTCGAATGGACATGCATGACTCCCTTCGGCATCCCGGTGGTGCCCGAAGAGTAAAGCCAGTAGGCAACTTCATCGGCGCAGGTCTTGGCGGCGGGGGCCGGCTCTCGTTGCGCGGTTAATAGAGCGTCAAACCGCTGCAAGCGGTCAGAGTGCTCACCGACCACCACGATATGCTTAAGCGTTGCCACTCCCTTGGCCGCGGACAGCACGCTTGGCACGACGGAGGGACTAACAAAGGCTACTTTGGCGCGAGTATCCTCCAGCAGATAATGGTAGTGGTCGGACGTCAGCAGCGTATTGATAAGCACCGGAACGATGCCGGCCCGAATGGCGCCCCAGAACAGGATGGGGAAGTCGACGGTGTCGTGCAGGATGAGAACGACACGATTTTCGCGCTCCAGGCCAAGCCGCATCAGGACGGGACCGACCCGCGCCACGGCGCTGCTTAATTCCGAATAACTGATCTCACGTGCAGGATCGACGAACGCAGCCTTATTGCCTCGACCTTCGATCACGTGACGGTCGATAAAAGCAACGGCTGCATTGTAGTCGCGGTCGATCGTCAGCACTGGAGCTGCCCCGGATCGGATTTGTCAGCAAAGCAGGAACCGCAGGAAACGCCTTGACTTAAGTCAGAAAACAGCTGCCTTGGCCCCTTAGGGGCAATACCTAGGGGCGGTGCAGTCAATGCTTACCCAACAAGGCGTCATCCCGGCGATTTGATCTTTGTCATGGCACCGCAGGCGAAAAGCGCCTTTGCTGGCGTTGCAGTTGCGATGGCGGGCAAGTCATGGCGCAGAGGCAGGCGGAATACGCCAAGAAACAGCTCATCCACTTGCGGCTTAACGGCCGATGGCGCGACGATGCCGTCGCCGAAAACCAGCTTTTGGTCGACTACCTACGTGAGGTCGCGCGCCTGACGGGCACGAAGATCGGCTGCGACACGGGTGAATGTGGCGCTTGCACCGTGCTCGCCGACGGCCAACCGGTGCCATCTTGCCTCATGCTAGCGCTGCGGTGCGATGGAAGATCGATCGAAACAATCGAAGGCCTGGCGGTGCAGAACCGCCCCCATCGCCTGCAGCGAGCTTTTCATGAAAAGCTCGGGACACAATGCGGCTTTTGCACGCCCGGTATGATCATGGCGGCAGAGGCGCTGTTACGGCGCAATTCCCGGCCGAGCAAAGAGGAGATCAAAGCTGCACTCGCTGGCAACATTTGCCGCTGTACCGGTTACGTAAAGATCATTGAATCCGTGCATGCCGCGGCGGAGTCGACGCCGTGAGCGGTCTTGTGCGTGAGCCGTCCGACTTGCGGCATCGCGGCGTTCCGCTGATAGACGGCATCGACAAAGTCACCGGCCGCGCGCGCTATACCGCTGATCTGGATCATGCCGGCGCATTGGTCGGCCGCATTTTTCGCAGTCCGGTCAGCCATGCCGAGATCAAACGGCTCGATGTTACAAAGGCGCGGGAGCTTGACGGCGTGTTTGCGGTCGTAACCGGCGCCGACTGCCCGCACACCTATGGCGTGCTCCCGGTTGCGATGAACGAGTACCCTCTTGCTCGCGATCGCGTTCGCTATCGGGGCGAGCCAATCGCCGCGGTCGCCGCGGTGGATGCGGCCACGGCTGAGCAGGCGCTCGACCTGATCGAACTCGAGATGCGCGAATTACCCGCCTATTATTCCTCGGCAGCGGCGCGCGCCGATGGCGCAACACTGCTGCATGACGACAAGCCCGGTAATATCGAGCGCGAAGTCCATCACATCTTTGGCGACGTAGCTGCGGGATTCGAACAAGCAGATCTCGTGCGCGAGGACCGGATCAGCTGCAGCGAAGTAAATCACGCGCAAATTGAACCGCACGCCATCCTTGCCGAGTTTGATCCGCAGACACAGCGACTCACGGTCCAGAGCGTGACTCAGGTTGGCTATTACCTCCAGCTGATGCTGGCACGCTGTCTCGATATGGACGTCTCCCGGATCAGAGTGATCAAGCCATTTATTGGTGGAGGCTTCGGCGCGCGAGTCGAGGTGTTGAACTTTGAGATCATCGCCGCCCTGCTTGCGCGTGCCGCAGCCGGTACCGTGATTATGCAATTGACGCGGGAGGAAAACTTCCTGACGCACCGCGCACGCCCGCATACCGAGGTGGCGCTCAAACTCGGCATGCGTCGAAACGGGCAAATCACCGCCTGCGCCTGCGAAGTGGTGCAACGGGGAGGCGCCTATGCCGGTTACGGCATCGTTACGATCCTGTATGCCGGCGCACTTCTGCAAGGCATCTACGATATCCCCGCCGTCAAGTTCGATGGATATCGAGTCTATACCAATCTACCACCCTGTGGGGCGATGCGAGGCCATGGCTCGGTCGACGTGCGGCACGCCTTTGAGTGCGTACTGGATCGGATGGCCCGCGAACTGGGGCTTGATCCGTTTGCGGTGCGGCGTGCGATTCTTCTCGACGTTCCGACCCGGACGATAAATCAGCTGGTGGTGAACAGTTGCGGATTGTCCGAATGCCTCGATCGGGTGGAGCATGCCAGCAACTGGCGCGTCCGGATCGGCAGGATGCCGCCAGGAAAAGGCCTCGGCATGGCTTGCTCGCATTACGTGAGTGGTGCGGCCAAGCCCATTCACTGGACCGGCGAGCCGCACGCGGTCGTCAATCTGAAACTCGATTTCGACGGCAGCATCACCGCTTTCACAGGCGCTGCCGACATCGGCCAGGGCTCCTCCACTATGGTGGCCATCGCGGCTGCCGAGACGCTTGGAGTGTCGCTCGACCGTGTGCGGGTGGTGGCCGGAGACAGCGCCATAACTCCAAAAGACAATGGCGCTTATTCGTCGCGCATTACTTTCATGGTCGGCAATGCCGCAATCGATGCTGCGAAAAACCTCAAAGCAATCTTGATCAAAGCAGCGGCACACAAGCTCGACGCCCGACCGGACGATATCGAGTGCATTGGCGAGCAATTCCTGATCGGCAAGGGTGGCCAGGCGAGCCTTTCGTTCGCCGAGGTGGTGAAGGAGGCCCTGGTCGGAAGCGGTGCCATCCAGGTGAAGGGAACATTCACCTGCTCACCGGACGCCCAAGGCGGCAAGCACAAGGGTGGAGCGGTCGGGTCGACCATGGGCTTCAGCTACGCGGCGCAGGTCGTCGAAGTCACGGTTGACGAGCCTACGGGCGCGATCAGCGTCGATCAGGTGTGGACCGCTCTTGATTGCGGCCGCGCGATCAACCCACTGGCGGTCGAGGGACAAATCCAAGGCTCGGTGTGGATGGGCATGGGCCAGGCGCTGAGCGAGGAGACGCACTACCTCGACGGTTTGCCAGCGCATTCCAATTTGCTGGAGTACCGGGTGCCGACGATCGCCAAATCGCCACCGATCGAAGTTCAAATTGTCGAAGCACATGATCCCCACGGTCCATTCGGGGCCAAGGAGGCGAGCGAAGGCGCACTCGCCGGTTTTCCGCCGGCTTTGGTGAACGCGGTGGCAAATGCGATTGGCATCGATTTCGATCAGCTTCCGCTCACGCCAGACCGTGTCATGCAAGCCCTGGTCGAACGCCGCCGCCAAGTCCGCGCCAGCGCACTTAAAGGACAGGCGTCATGACTTGGTCGATGCCGAACTTTGCTATTGCTCGGCCGCGCGACATCGAATCGGCGATCACCGCACGCAAACAGGAATCCTCAAGTCTTTTCCTCGCCGGCGGAACCGACCTGCTTGTCAATCTACGGCTCGGCCTCGGGCGCCCTAAGTTACTTATCGATTTGTCCACTATCGACGAGCTACGTGAAAAATCGCTCGCCACCGCCGGTATGCGGATTGGTGCCTGCACGAGCCTTATGGAGCTAACAGAGATGCCGGCGATCCGTCAGCGCTACCGCGCCCTAGCGGAGGCTGCGGAGGCGGTTGCGAGCCCGACCACGCGGAGTATAGCGACCCTTGGCGGTAATCTTTGCCTGCAGACACGATGCGTCTACTACAACCAAAGTGAATGGTGGCGCCGCGCCAACAATTACTGCCTTAAGCACGAAGGTAACGTCTGCCACGTGGCGCCGCAGGGCCAGCGGTGTCACGCCGCGTTCAGTGGAGACATCGCGCCGGCTTTGATGGTTCTTGATGCGGAAGTCGAAATAGCCGGCAGAAATATGCAGCGTCGGCGCGTCAAGTTGGCGGATTTGTATCGCGACGACGGCCGCGCCCATCTGGCGCTTGACGCTGACGAGATTCTTGTCTGCGTGCACCTGCCGCCTGATCCACCGCCCTCCAGTTACGCCAAGGCCCGCGTGCGCGGCGCGATCGATTTCCCACTGGCCGGCGTCGCGGTCGCACTCGCCGTCGACGGAAAAAGACTCCTGCAGCTTCGCGTCGGCATCACCGGCACGAATTCGCGCCCGTTTTTGCTGAAAAGCGTCGAGGCTTTGTCCGGCCGCACGCTTGACGATGATGCATTGCATTACCTCGAAACGCTGGTGCAGAAGCAGGTGCAGCCGATGCGTACCACGACAATCTCGGCTCATTACCGACGGCTGGCGGCGGCCGCATTGGTCCGCCGACTGGCCAGCGCGCTTGCCGCCACCCCTGATGAGGCAGGTGAAAAACGACAGGAATAGCCGATGACCAGGATGATAGAGCTGTTACACGGCGAACATCGCGACGTCGAAAAGTTGCTTAATGTTCTCGAGGACGAACTTAAGGTTTTCGATCGCCGCGAGCGGCCGGATTATGAAGTCATCCAAGCGATTATTAGTTATTTTCAGGATTACCCAGATTGCTGCCATCATCCCAAAGAAGATATGATTTTTGACAAGCTCAAAGCGCGCAATCCTCCCGCCGCCAAACGCATCGGTGACGTCGAAGCTGAACATCGGCAAGAGACCGAGCGTCTGGATCGTGTGGCCAGAGTTGTGCGCAACGTTTTGCTTGACCGTGAAATTGCACGGCAGACGTTCAGTGACGTTATGCGCGATTTCATCGATCACCAACGGGTACACATGGCAATGGAGGAGCGAACGTTATTCCCGGCTGCCGCGAACGCATTGCGACCGGAAGATTGGCAGGAGATCGAACTCGAAGTGGAACGATAAAACGGAAACATTGTTTAACGTTGCTATGGAAGAGAAATGTCACTCACTTCGAGACCGCATTTTGCGCTGGGGCCGCGAAAACAACGAGAGCCGGTTTGTTGATCGGCACAAAGAGCATTGAACGGCGGGCTAAACCAGTGAGTTCAGAACTGGATCGCTCATTCCACGCGGCGGTCGAAACAGAGCTCTTGCGAAGGCAAAAATCCGCAATGTTCGAGAAAGCCCATCAATTCGTGATCACGCCAATCAATTTCGGTTCGCACCCGTTCGATCCTAAGCGTGCTTAAATTCACGAGAAGCTGCGAGAGCAAAGCGCGGCCGATGCCTTGGCTGCGACAATCGGGATCGACGCCAATCGTATCCAGTACCGCTGTTGGCTCGAAGCGCCCGAACTCGCCCAAATCGACGCGCGCCATGATGAAGCCAGTCGGTCTGCCCTCGCGCTCAGCCACCAAAGAGACGCGCACATCGGACTCATAAAGCGCCTCAATCAATCTTTCCTGGAAATATGTGGAACGGTCGCCACCGGTGATGCGACGGTCGATCGCGATAATTCCCGTCAAATCGCTTTCCTTCATGGCGCGAACCGGAACCTTATCACGCGCCAACGGGCCGAAATCGGGCGCCGGCGCCTCGCCGTAATTGATTTCTGCGGAATCGCCAATCCTCGCCGGGATTGTCACGCCCGTGGTCGCGTGCGGCTGCTTCTGGATTGTCACGACGGCTCCTCCATCGGCTCGATGAGAGGCTCGGCAATGGATCGTTCGAGGACGACGCGGGAAGACAAAGCGAAGCCGCAGCGATCAAAGAAACGCAATAAATCATGGTTCTTCCAGCTCGCTTGCGAATGGAGCCTACGAACCCCTCTTTGTCGCAGGATTTCAAGCAACTGGCTGATCAAGTGTTGCCCCATTCCGTGACTTTGGCTGTCGAATTCGACACCTAATGCATCGAGGACGGCCACCGCATCTTCGCGGCCAAATTGGCCTCGCAGAAGATGGGCGATCGCAAATCCTCGGAGCGAACCGCCGCGCGCGAAACCAATCTGAACGAATTGGGCGGGATGTGCTGCAGCTTGTGCAAAGCGTTTCTCGAAAAAGCGACGTCGTGAATATTTCGTGTGCGCCCGATCAATCGCAAGAACCGTTTCAAGATCCTCGGCATCAATCAGCCGGATCTCGTCGCGTTGGAATGCAGATACCGCGACCATGGCAACCTCACGCGTTTTCCCTGTAATCCTGGTAAAGCTGAATTTCGGTTTCCGAATCCATGCTTTCCTCAATTAACGGCAACAGCGCCATCTCTTCCTTCTGAATGTGGGCAGACATCTGCCCGCACAGTTCTGCTCCAAGGCGCCGGAATTGAGTCCATGATTCCGCATCGAACCCGCGCTCCCCCGTGGCACGGGCGGTTTCGCACAACTGCGCAATGAGCGGACGCAGCATGGAATGCTCTTCGGTCAGATGCATGCCGATGGCGCCTTCACCAATCGAGTCGAGGTAGGGGAACAACGCACTTTCTTCAAAATCGAAGTGGTGCTCGACCTCGCTAGCCATGCCGGAGCCTAGATCTGAAAGCAACCGTTGAACGACTTGAATATTGTGCGGCGGAGTGCGGCCTTGAGCGGTGAGCAGTTGCTCTACGCGTTGCAGCAGCGCAATGTTCGCCATGTGCTCATCGTGCAACGTCTGACAAATACGATTGCGAAAGTTCATCGCCTTCTCTCACGCATGCAGTTGCTGGTATTTCGCAAGCAGATCGTCCTTCGTCTCCGCCCAATCGGGATTCGGGAAGATGCAATTCGCCGGGCAAACCAGCTTGCATTGCGGTTCGTCCTCGGCGCCGACGCATTCGGTGCATTTCATTGGATCGATGACGTACATTGGATTCCCCGCGGTAATGGCCTTGTTCGGGCAGACCGGTTCGCAGGCGTCGCAAGCGGTGCATGCTTCGGTGATCATTAACGCCATTGTTCGTCCTCCTGATTTCTACGCCGCTTTTGCAATTCCGCGCGCCGCGAGTTTTTCGAACCGGTAGGCGCCCCACAGCGCCGCTCCAATTGCACCCGCGTAGATCGAATCGGGATGACTGCGGACTATCGACTTCATATCCTTGATGTTAGCGATGTCCTCTTCGAGCGCCGCGACCAGCCCTTTATCCAGCGCGAGTCCTCCGGTCATCATCACCACGCCGCTTGTCGCGCCGATCGACTTGAGCAGCTTGGATAAGCGAGCGGCCATCGACAGATGAATGCCTTTAAGAATATTACGCGCGGTGATCCCGCGTGACACCATGTTGATCACGTCGGTTTCCGCCAGCACGGCACAAATGCTCGATACTACCTCCGGTTTATCGGCCTCGCGCGACAGCGTGCCGATTTCTTCCTGAGCGATACCTAAATACCGGGCGATGTTTTCCAGGAACTGTCCTGATCCGGACGCGCACTGGCTGGTCATTTTGTAGCTCAGCACCTTGCCGCGCTCATCGATGCTGATGGCACGGCCGTGCAGCGCACCGACATCGAGCGCGGCACGCGCCTCACGATCAAGAAAGATCGCGCCACGCGCGTGCGTCGTCATCGAATAGAAGTGGCCGGTATGGAAGGGGATGCTCTCGCCTTCCCCGGTCGACGCAACATAGTCGACGTCTTTCTCATTGACCTTGCCGTCTTCGAGCAGCTGATCGAAGGCAACGCGCGAGAGCTCCATCGGGTCGCGTTGACGGATGCGCATGGAAAACCGCGACAGCCAAGTGCTCTGTCCATTCTCCACCGCGAACAAAGCCGCCTTGATGGTAGAGGTACCGACGTCAATTCCCGCCGCGATCGTCATGCTTCACTCCCGTCGGTCTGTCCGTGATGCGCTCGCCGTGCGAACTCGGCCGCTCCGAGCGCGCCGGTGTAGATCGAGTCCGGGTTGATATTGATGGTGACGTCGCCGTAATTCTCCTTGATCACCTTGCGCAGCTCGCGCACTGCCGCTTCGTTCTTGGCAACGCCCCCGGTGAAGGTGAACTCCTCGGTCACCCCGCCGGAACGGGAGATGATCGAGATCGCGCGCAGGATGATAGCGCGGTGCAATCCCGCCAGAATGTCCTCGCGCTTCTCGCCCAGCGACAGGCGATCGCGCAGCTCGGCGCCGGCAAAAACGGTGCAGGTCGAGTTGATGCGGGCCGGACGGTCCGATTTCATGGCCATGGGACCAAGCTCGTGCAGACCCATGTTCATCTCGTCGGCGATGTAGCCGAGATAGCGTCCGCAGCCCGCCGCGCATCGGTCGTTCATCTGGAAGTTCTCGACGATACCCTTGGCGTCGACCTGGATGCCCTTGGTGTCCTGGCCGCCGATGTCGAGCACCGTGCGGGTCTTGGGATACATCATGTGGGCGCCCAGCCCATGACAAAGAATTTCTGAGCGAATGTGCTCCTTGGAAAACGGCAGCGTCACCCGTCCATAGCCGGTGCCGACGAGGTAGGTTTCCTCCAGATCGATGTCGAGCGTGGCTTCGATCGTCTTCGGCACGTCGCTCGATCCGGTCTTGACCGCACCGTCTGCGGCGATGACGCGGGCGAGGGCGCGGCGGAATTTCTCACTCAGGCCACCCGATGGCGGCCGGTTCTCTACGTCGATGATCGACTTGTCGTAGACGTTGAGCAGCAGTTCGTAAGGCAGCCGCGCCGCGCGGGCGATTTCCTCGGCATGGACGTGGTAGCGCGAGCCGGCAATGTCCCGGAAAAAGTCCGACTTGCGCTTGGCGCCGGGCGCGTAGAGCGACGGCGCTTCTTCGCGCAGAAGCTTGAATACCTCGCCGATGGCGTTCTTGACCTCGATTTCGACCTTGGCAAAACGCTCGCCCTTGACCTGCCCGCGGCAGGTTTCCTCGAGATCATCGAGCTGTTCACTGAACTGCACGAGGCGGAAGGAACGATGGAGCGCGTCGAGGAATTCGTCAAGCTCGCCGCTGTTGCCGCCTCCGGTATTCAGCGCGCGGCGAAACAGCGTGAAGCGGCCGTCGATGCGCGCCTCTTCGCTCGCCACGCGAGCCGCCGTGGCGTAATTCGAGCGGGAGTTGGTGATGCCACGGCCGATTACGTCGCAGCTCTCATCGAGCAGAACCGCCTTGGTGGTGGTCGATCCGAGATCGATTCCGACAAAGGTCTTCATCATTGCGTCTCCGGATCTGTTCTTCAGGCGGCCGAAAGCGCGCCCGCTCGCTTCTGCTCGATCATTTGGAAATAGCTCTCCAGCCGGTTCTTGATGTTGGCGGCCGAGAAGTAGCGCGGATCGACGAGATCGGATTCGATAAAGGCCGCCGGCTTGCCGGTGCGCTTCTCGACCTCGCGCATCATCAGGAGCTGACCGGCGGAGAAGCTGTTGCAGCTTTTGATCGAATTGATCAGCAGGCCGTCGGCATCGTACTCATTAATATAATTCGACAGCATATCGATGCGCATCGGCAGGCTGCGGTTGGTATAGACGCCGAGGCAGTATTCGGCCAGCGTCTCCAGCGGTTTATCGGGATCGTGGCGGAAGCCCAGATCGTACACGCCGCCGACCTTGCTATAGCTCGAGGCGACGACCACCGCGCCTTCGTCGTAGAACATTTTCCAGAACTGGCGGAAGCTTGTGTAGTTTGGCGGGCCTTCGACGACCAGGCGATATTTCTCCTTGCCCATATCGCCGTCGGGCGTGACCGGCCCCTGGCCGTTGGCGAGGCGGTCTTCTACTTCGGCGAGCAGGAACTTGTAATATTCGATGGCATCATCGGTGCCGCGGAAGGCGCCGAAGATCGGGCCGATGTAATAGATGGCGCCAAAATAGGCGTCGATCGGCGAGGGCTTGTTCTTCGCGCTCTGCAGCACGCGAACGAGATCGTCCTCCGCTTTCACTGACTTCTTCAGATATTCGCGCAAGCGGTCGATGTCGAACTTCACGCCGGAGACGCGTTCGAGCTTGGGGATCACCTCGTCCTTGAGCTGCTTTACCATGTACTCGGTCATGTTCTTGGTGATCTTGCCGTCGCCCATGTAGGGCGTGTGCAGCATGATCGTCTCGCACTTGTATTGCTCGCGCAGCAGCTCGAACCACTTCATGAAGGTGAAGCAGCCGGTATAGGACAGCAGCAGCACGTTGGGATCGGGGAATTTCTTGCCGTTCGGCGCGATGTTGCCTTTCGACATCATGCCAATGTCCGATTTCACGTAAGTGCAGACGTCCTCCGAGTGGCCGATCTTTTCGGCTTCAAGCACGAAGGCGCCGCTCGTGCGCCGCAGTCCGTTTTGAATGGCGTTGACCTCGGGCAGATTGTTGACAAGGCCGAAACACATGAGCAGCTCGTTGAGATTGCCCGGCACGAAAGTAGTCGCAACCTTCTCGCCGGTCTGCGGCGCGCTGGTGAGCCGATCGTAATGGCCGGCCATCATCTCCTTCTGCTTCACCATGGAGGCATCCTTGACAACCTGCTTGGCCGCCGCAGCCTTCGGGGTGACGAATGTGGTTGTCATGTCCCGCTCCATAATTTGATCGAATCGGAAAACGTCCCGGCCTGCTCGCGGATCGGCTGCATCTGCCCGGAATTTTCCGCGTATTTGAAGGCGATGTAGGGAATGCCGGCATCCTTGAGCACGTGTTGCAGCATCGGCCGCTCGAGCAGCGCCGGATCGCAGAAGCTCGGGGCGGCGAAGATCACGCCTTCGGCGCCGGATCGCCTGACCGCGCGCACGAGATGCTGGCCCTTCTCCTTCAGGTCCGGCTCGTATTTGGCCGCCGTCGATTCGGACTGATGCAGAAACGCACTGGCGAGGTTGTGCAGCGGATCGCCTTCAATCGAGGTATCGGCCGTGAGCCAGCGCGTGACCAAGAGCAGGTCGTCGTCGACGACGTAGCAGCCGGAAAGCTCGAGCGACTTGATCAGATTGAGCGGCGGCTGCTCGCAGAACGCGCCGGTGACGACGACGCGGCAATTGTCGCGGCGCGGACGCTCCTCGGCGCGGGCGGCGGCAAGATAGTCGCGCAGCATCGTCGAATGTTCCACGACTGGCAGCACCATGCCGGCGCGCAGCACCAGATAGGCTTCCGCCGCCGGGACCTGCCACGGCTTTTCCGCGCGGAAGGCATAGAGCTCGCGCACCAGTCGGCGGTTCTCGTTGTAGAGCGCAATCGAGTTGCGCAACTCGTCGTCGGTGATCGGCTTGCCGCGCAGTTCGCCGAGGTCGTGCCGCAGCTCGGCCAATTCGTTGACGTAGTAATTGCCACCGATGTCGTCGCGATAGTTCTGCGGCACGTCGAAATAGCGGACATAGACGTTGGGAAACAGCATCTTCCACATGCCCGACAAATTCCGGATCACGTCGCAGATCGAGGGAAACAGCATGCCATCGACAAAATCCAGCCGGCCGGAAACTCCCAGCTCGATGGTCGAACGCGGGATGCGACAGATGTAGCTCTGGTAGTAGGCGTCACCGTGGATAACTTCGAGCTGATCGCCGCCGCCGAGGATGCCGAGAGGCAGCATGTCGCCTGCGTGGATGAGTTCGCGCGGCACGTAGATCGGCATGTAGCCGACCACCTTGCGGCCGGGTACTGCTGTTTTCCACTCGCGCGCGGTGCTGAACGACAGATCCTCGAACAGCGCATTGGCCCGAGCGACGATGTCGGCCGTGTCCGATTTCTTCAGCGATGCGTCCATTGTGCCGCCCTCTTGGCAATGAAGGCTTCGAGGCCTTCCACTGCATCGTGCGTCGTCATCAATTCGTCCAGATAGAGTCGTTCGACGGCTGCAAGCTTGGCCTTCACGCGCGCGACATAGTCGAGGCGCGCGGCCTTGACGGCGTGACGCAACGAGCTGCCGCTCTTGGTTTTGAGGTGCTCATCGAAATAGGTGATTGCCGCGCGCGTCGGATCGGATGCCGCTTCGTGCGCAAGCCCCATGGCGACGGCTTGTGCGCCTGTGACGCTGCGGCCGGACACGAGCAGGTCGAACGCGCGTTGCGGTCCGATCAGTTCCGGCAACAGGCAGGACGCGGCGGGGGCGAACACGCCGAGCTTCAGCTCCGGTTGAGCGAGGGTCGCATCAGCCGTGACAAACAGAAGATGGCCGGCAAGCGCGACTTCGAGCCCACCGCCGAGACATTGTCCGCGAACCGCAACCAGAATGGGAACCGGCGCTTCCACCATGCGCAGGATCAAGCCGTGAATATCGCGAAGCATCGCGGCGCACTGCGCCGGCAGGTGCTCCTCGACACTGGCCCCGAAGCTGAAATGCGGACCGTCCGCATCGAGCAGCACGGCACTTACACCAGGGTTTGCCAAATGTTCAGACAACGCCTGGTCCAGCGCCGCAATCATGGCCGTATCAATCAGATTTGCTTTCGGCCGGCTCAATGTCAGGCGCAACAGCCGCCCTTCCGCGTCGAACCAGACTTTGAGCCCTGCGGTCATGACGTCGTTCTCGCCCTCGGCATGATGCTTTCCGTCAGCTCGTCGCTCCATGGCGTGTTGGCGGCGAGTGCTCGCCGCAGACCGATGAAGTCAACCTCGCGGCCGCTCTCGCGCGTGCCTTCGTTGAAGGCGCGAAAGCCGGCGCGCGCTTCGGTCATCATGTTGAGCGCGAGCCAAGCACGCGAATTCTCCTTGTTGCGGTTCCACGCATCGAGCTTCGGCTTGCGCAGTTCCTCGATCGTCTTGGTGGTACAGTCTGGGAAGGTATAGAGCAGCTTGGTGCACAGCGATTCGATCTTGTCGTCGAGACCGCTAAGATCGACGGTGCCGCGCTTCATCAGCTCCTGCCCGACTTTCAGCGCATCGCCGGTCTTCGGCTTACCGAATACGAGTCGTCCGTGCTCGTCCGTGATACGGCTCGTCTCCACCAGCGGGTTGGCAGTGTACTTGCCGTCTACCTTGAGCGCCGGCACCACGTCCGTGATCACGCCCATGAAATACGCCTCGTGCGCAGAAAACGGCTCGCACAGCACACAGGCGACCATTGCACGCTCGGCGCCAATCATGACGGGTAGGAAGTCCGTGGCGCCGCCGATTGGCGCCGAGCCGTGCTTCGGTCCGGCCTGACCGAACCGCGCGAGGTCCTGGGCGATTGAAAAGTCGCAGGCCATGCCGATTTCCTGGCCGCCGCCAATCCGCATGCCATTTATTCGGCAGATCACCGGTTTATCGCAGGCGAGAATCGCCGACACCATGTCGTTGAACAGCCGCATGTAACCGCGATATTCCTGCGGATTGCCGGCGTAGTACTCGGCATATTCCCTGGTGTTGCCGCCGGTGCAGAATGCCTTGTCACCAGATCCCGTGAACACGACAGCGACAACGTCGCGCGCCGCGCTCGCCTCGCGAAAGGCAAGGATGACGGCCTTGACCATGTCGGTCGTGTAGGAATTGAACTGCGTCGGATTGTCCAGCGTGATCCAGGCGTTGAAGAGGCCGGCGACCGGCTTGCCCGCCGCATCCTTGACCGGGCGCTTCTCGTAAAGAACTCTTTTGCTCGCCTCTTTGCGCACGTGCTCCGGAACCAGCATGTGCTCCTTGGGTTCATTTTGCGAATCGGCGACGGCGACCATGGCTTCGGCGGTCATCGGTTAGCTCCTCAGTGGGTTGGAACGAGGATCGCGCGGCGCTTAAGATCGCCGTGATGGACCGCAGCAAAAATTTGATTGATCTCGTCCAGCGGATGTTTTTCGACGAACGGTGCAACTTGCACCTTGCCGCTCATGACCAGCTCGAGCGCTGCCGGATAGAGTTCCGGGGGGCAACCCCAGTTGCCGAGCGCGCGCGCGTGATACGCCATAAGATTGGACAATCTGATTTCGGCCTTGTCCATGGTGAAGCCGACCACGCACAACGTGGCGCCGTGGTTGAGCAGGCTGAATGCCGTCTCCTGGCCGGCGCGCGTGCCCGAGCATTCAAAGATGATCCATTCGGTCTGCCGCAAACTGTTTTGTTTCGCGAAACTCTGAATCGCCATCTTGAGCTCGCGCGCCGAAAGCTGCTGGGCATTGAGAATAAGTGACGCGCCTTGCTGCGCGATCGCGTCGAGCTTGCTTTGTTTGACGTCAACGGCGACCACCGACCCGCCGAGCGCATTGGCGATCTGCACCGCATAACCCCCGACGCCGCCGACGCCATTGACGATCACTAGATCGCCATGACCCACGCCGGCTTGCTTTACTGCTTGATAGGGCGTGGTCACCGCGTCCGCTATGACGGATAGGTCTGACAGCTCAATACCGGCCGCGGCGAGCCGCTTCTCGTCGACGAGGCACAGACCCCTTGCCGGCACGACAATGTGGGTCGCAAAGCCGCCGTGAATGTCGTTGCCGGGCATTTTTTGGTTCGGGCAAATCGTGGACTTGCCGCGCCGGCAAACATCGCACTCGCCGCAGGGTATCACCGCGGGCACGATGACCGCGCGACCGATCCACTGTTTTACATTTACGCCGCCATCGACCACACGTCCGCTGATCTCGTGACCAAGCGTGAGCGGCAGATCGTGCTTGGTGCGGACACCGTCATAGTAATAGCCGAGGTCGGTATGGCAGACGCCGCAGCCGGCAATCTCAACGACGACTTCGTCTGGTGCAGGTAGCGAAGGACTGAATTCGGTGGCGACCAGAGGTTCGCCCTGGCCGGTCATCATCCATCTGACACCTGCATTCGCCATCGGCGCCTCCGGTCCTTTGGTGAATTATTAAGCGGCCGCCAGCGATCCGCATTGACATAAGACAAATCCGATCGGGCTCTGAAAACGCAAATAGCCTCCGGGGCATTTGATTTAGGTCAAGCCTCAGTCGTCGATCTTGGCCAATGCTGCAAACTGCTAGCCTGTTATCCGGTCGAAAAATAATGCGCGAAACAGAGCATATTTCGGTCGCAATCGTCGGCAGCGGCGGCGCGGGCGCACTCACAGCGGGTAACTTTCTCCTTGAAGCCGCAAGCCTTGCCGGCTGGCACGGCCTGTTGACGCGGACCGTTGGTCCGCAAATCCGCGGCGGCGAGGCCGCGGCCCTCCTTCGGCTTGCAAATCGGCCTGTCGAGTGCCTCGCTGACCGGATCGATTTGCTGGTTGGAATTGATTGGCTCAATGTTGATCGTTTTGGCGCGGAGATCGAAATCGGGCCGCAAAGCCTCGTCGTTACCGATCCCGCGAGCGGCGATTTGCCCGCTTTTGTCAGCCGCGCCGGAGCCCGCAGCGCCGAAGTTCCAATTAAGGACATCGCAAAGTCTGTCCCCGACGGTCGGCCGAATATGGTTGCGCTCGGCGTCGCGGCCGGCGTGCTCGGCTTAAGTGAACAAGACTTGTCCGCCGTGATCGAAAAACGGCTCGCGGAAAAGGGCGACAAAGCGATCGACGCCAGCAAGGCTGCGTTAAAAGCGGGAATTATCGCCGCGGCTCAGCTCGATCTCGGCCTCCGCCTGCCGCCTCCGAAAGCGCGCGACGCGCAGTGCTGGCTGGTCTCCGGCAATGAAATGACCGGCTTGGGGGCGATCCGCGGCGGCGTCCGCTTTGCCGCCGCTTATCCGATCACGCCGGCGTCGGAAATTCTCGAATGGTTGGCACCCAACCTTGCCAAAGTAGGCGGCTTACTGTTTCAGGCCGAGGACGAGTTGGCGGCCATCAACATGGCCATCGGCGCCTCGTTCGGCGGTACACCGGCGCTGACGGCAACCTCCGGTCCCGGCCTGTCTCTGATGACCGAGGCCATCGGCCTCGCCACGGCCACCGAGATTCCCGTGGTGATCGTCGATGTCATGCGTGCAGGTCCGTCGACCGGCATACCAACTAAATCCGAACAGGCCGATCTCAACATCGCGGTTTATGGTTTGCACGGCGATGCACCGCATGTGGTCGTGGCGCCGCAATCGATCGCGGATTGCCTGTTCACGACGCAATGGGCCGTTTACCTGGCGGAAGTCCTGCAATCGCCTGCTGTTATGCTCTCCGATCAATTCATCGGACAAGCCGTCGCCGCAATCGACCGCCCGGCCGACGTGGCCTTTATCGGTCGGCGCGCGACAGCGGTGCCTCAGATGGGCGCTTACAAACGCTACGCAGTGGCGGGCGGCGGCGTTTCGCCGATGGCGATACCGGGCATGCCCGGCGGGCAATATACGGCGGACGGGCTCACGCACAATGAACGCGGAATACCCACCAGCAACGAAAACGATCACCGCGTACAACTCGACAAGCGCCGCGGCAAACTCGAACAGTTCAGCTACGGCGACCACTGGGCAACTCTTGAGGGAGACGGCGAGGTGGCCGTGATCACCTGGGGTTCGCTGACGGGCGCGGCGAGGGAAGCGGTCAACCAGCTGCGGGCCGGTGGATTCGCCGTGCGGTTAATCGCGCCGCGATTGCTTCTACCCGCGCAGCCCGAACGTCTGCAGGCGGCGCTTGAGGGAGTCGATCGCGTCCTCATCGTCGAGCAAACGCATGGTGGGCAATTCCACCGCTATCTCCGCGCCCATTATGACTTACCGATCGAAGTGCGCTTGCTTAATCGTCCCGGGCCGCTGCCGATCCGGGCGAGCGAGATCGCGCGCGCGGTCATGGAATGGAGATCGTGATGTCCACCGCTGAAACGCGCACGATCTGTAAGCCGGGTGATTACAAATCCGACATCAAACCGATCTGGTGTCCGGGTTGCGGCGACTACCACGTGCTCCTGTCATTTACCCGCGCCTTCGCCCAGCTCGGCCTGCGACCGGAAGACACCGTGGTCGTTTCCGGCATCGGCTGCTCCTCCCGTATACCCGCCTATCTGAGCTGTTACGGATTTCACGGCGTACATGGCCGATCATTGGCGCTCGCGACCGGTCTAAAAGTGTCGCGGCCAGACCTCACTGTCGTCGTCGCCAGCGGCGATGGCGACGGCTATTCGATCGGCGGCAATCATTTCATTCAAGCCTGTCGCCGCAACATCGACATGACCTATGTGGTGATGGACAACCGGGTCTACGGCATGACTAAAGGCCAGCCGTCGCCGACGACCGAGCCTGATTTCGACACCGCGCTTTTCCCCGGCGGGACCGGCTTGAGTCCATTTCATCCGCTGGTGATTGCTTTGGCTTCGGGCGCCAATTTCGTGGCGCGCGCTTTTTCAGGGGAGCCGAACGAAACCGCGAATATCCTGGTCGAAGCAATCAGGCATCCCGGTTTTTCCTTCGTAGAAGTATTGAGCCCATGCGTGACGTTCCGACCGGACGAACGGGAGTGGAAAAACCTCGTCCATCCGGCTCCGGTGGCTGCTACGAGCGATCCGGCAAAAGCCGCCAGACGCATTATGACTGACGACGGATTCAATATCGGCATTCTCTATCGTGGCGAGCGGCGGCCGTATCAGATCAAAGCCGCGACCAAAGCCATTGATATCGGCGAGCTTGAGAAGGACTTCGCGTTATGAGCAAGGCACCTTCGATTCCGCCCATTTTCAGTGTCGCGGACCTGCTGGCAATCGCCTATCGGATCGAGCTTGACGCCGTCGAGCGCTACGGCGTGTTGGCCGATCAAATGGAGACCCACAATAATCCCGAGCTGACGAGGGTTTTCCGTGACTTGAGCAAGGCGGAGTCGATTCACGCGGCGGAAATCCGCGAGATGGCCGGCGATGCCGATCTGAACGGACGAGCCAGTGCGCTGCACTCTATTTGGCGCAAGGGTGAGAGTCCCGAAGAGGTCGATCTTGGCGCCGCGCATTATTTGATGACGCCGTGGCATGCGCTGCAGCTCTGTCTCGCCGGCGAAAAGCGTGCACTTGCCTTTTTCACCTCGATTGCTGAAACGGCCAAAGATGCCAAGGTCAAGGAGATGGCGGCAGAGCTCGTCGAAGAAGAGGCCGAGCACGTCAATCTCGTGTATCGGCTGTTGCGCAAATACCCGAAGCCTACGGACTCGTGGTGTCAAGATGGCGATCCGCCTGCCGCGCAAGACTGAAAAGTCAAAAAACGACGATGTCAATGCCCGTATCGCGATCTTTCTTGATGCACATCACGTGATGTCGTTAGCAACCTGCGGACCGCGCGGTCCCCATGCAGCGAACGTGTTCTATGCCCGCGATGGCTTATCGCTATTGTGGGTTTCCGATCGGCAATCTACGCATTCCACGAATATTGGGATCAATCCGCAAGTGAGCGCAACGATAGCTACCGACCATAGTGATTTTGATGAGATCTGCGGCGTGCAGATTTTTGGAAACGCGCATCAATTTAGTGACGCTGCCGCGCGTTACAGCGCACGCGCGCTGCTGACAGCACGCTATCCAATATTGCAGCAATTGTCGGATAAACCGATCCTCGAGCAGGCTTATCTGTCCGCCGAAACGTATCAGCTCGTGCCGAATAGGATCGTCATGATCGATAATCGCCGCGGCTTCGGCCACAAGGACACGCTTGATTTGTAGCCCGTTTCAAAATGTTGAGCCGTTTCGCGACTGCGCGCCAAGCCAAGCCAACGAGATATACGATCTAGTGCAGCAGCTTCGACCCGAAGAAGCGTTTCGACATAGCGCGAACGAGGGGTAAAGATTCGGAAGCCGCGAAGTCCTCAAGCCGCAAGTCCGAATTGAGCGGGCGAATGCGCTCGAACATCGCCCGTTTCGCGGCATCGACTGGCGGGGGAACAGTCGCATCGATCAGCATCTTGGATCCAAACCGTTGCCACAGCGCCGTGCCCGGCCCTCCCAACTCTGGCAGACTCGCATCCATGGCATGATTGTGAGTCCCTGGAATAACGACCACGTCTTCTTGCGGATTCACGCGGGTGGACAAAGCCCAGAGGATTTCCAGCGGATTGAAAATATCGACGTCCGCGTCGACAGCGATCACCAGTTTGGGATGCTGGTATTCGGATGACAAAGCCGCCAGCAAGACGTTTTTGGCCTCGCCATAGGAGCGCGGCGTCATTTGCACGACTAATCCAAAGATGCCCGGTAGCGAAATGACATTGTGAATATTTGGCCCACCGCCGACGGTTTGCAGTCGCCGCAGGATCGCGGCGCTCATCGGGATTTTGTGGAACACGCATCCCTCCATTTCCGAACCATTCTGCAAATTCTTAAAGATCGCATCGTGGCGCCGGGTCATGAACTGATATTCCACGACCGGATTCTTGCCGGTACCGGTGACGTAATAATCCTGAAATTCCGAAAACGGCCCTTCGTCTTCGCGGTAATGCGGCGGAATATGCCCCTCCAATACGAGCTCCGCGTCGGCAGGCACTTCGAGATCGACGGTTTCGCACTTCACTAGGCGAGCAGGCTCGCCCAAAAAGCCGCCCGCGATCTCAAACTCATCCAGTCCGTAGGCGGCGGTCGTCGCCGCGGCGGCGTAATAGAGCGGATGATGGCCGATAAAGATCGCCACCGGCATCGGTTCATTCCGCTCCTGATATTTCAGATAGTTTTTCCAGGTGTGGCGCGGATAGAGCAGTATCCCCGACTTGTCCGAACCTTTGATCTGCAAGCGATGAAAACTGACGTTGCGCTGGCCGGTGTCGGGGTCTTTACTCACCAGGAGGCCGGAGCCGATTACCGGTCCGCCGTCTCGTCTGCCCGCCACGTGCACCGGCAGCTGCTTGAGATCAAATTTGCCGCGCTCGAGCTTTAACTCTTTCACCGGGCCGTCGTTGAGCAGGATAGGTTTGATACACCGACCAAGTCGCTCGGCGACAAAAGGCACGAGCGCCTCTTCATTGGTGCCAAAGGCGAGCGCAGCATGGCGTACATTGGCAGGCGCCTGGCCAAGGGAACGCCAGCCATGCGGCAAATTCTCAAACAAAAGCGCTTTCTCGCGCGACTGATACAGCAATGACCCCATCTCGGTCAGCGGATCGACGGGCTTATCGATACGGATGAGCTCATTGGCGCCTTCCAGATCCGCAATCCACGTCCTCATGTCTTTTGGTTGCGTATTCGAGGTCATCTCGAACTCCGATTGGCCGCGCGTTTAACAGCTCGCATTCGCGAGCACCGTATTTATTTTCTGGATGAATGCTCTATATCGGCGATCTTATCCGCGCCAAGCGTCATGGCCTTGACCGAAGTCAACTTCCATCCCTTCAACAACATGATCGAAATCAATAATTCGATCTCGGGTTCGCCTAGCCTTGACGAGAAGACCTCAGCCAACCACGTTGAGACGCTCAGGCCCTCACTTTATATGACAACCATGCAGGAACTGCTCGCACCCGGTCGCTTTATCGATAGCAATGCGCGTTCAATTGTGGAGCTCGCGCATAGCGTTACAGCAGGGCTGCACGGCGAGATCGATCGCATCGTTCGGCTCTATCATGCGGTCCGGGACAGTATCATCTACGACCCATACGTCGACGTTTTCGATCAGCAAAACTATCGGGCCAGCTGCGTGCTGGCCACGGGTCGCGGTTTTTGCATCGGTAAGTCGGCGCTGCTTGCCGCTACGGCTCGGGTGATCGGCGTCCCCGCGCGGGTCGGCTACGCCGATGTGCGCAATCACATGACCTCACGGCGATTACGCGAACGTACCAAGAGCGACACCTTCATCTGGCACTCCTATACCGATCTCTACATCGACGGGAGGTGGGTCAAGGCGACCCCGGTCTTCGATCAGACCCTTTGTGAACGGGTGGGATTGAAACCGCTAGAATTCGATGGCCGACAAGATTCGCTGTTTCACCCCTTTGATCGCGAGGGACGCCGTCACATGGAGTATTTGCGCGATCGCGGAACTTTCCCCGACGTTCCATTTGAAGCAATCCGGGCCGATTTTAAGATTGCCTATCCAAGCCTGGTAAGCGAGTGCGGGCTAAAGGGCGATTTCCACGCTGAAGCAATCGCATCCTCGGACTAAAATCTCGTGTGCCAAACCACGAGAAAACAACGCGCAAGCTCCTGATTGAAGGGGATTAGCGCAATCTTTTGCGTCGCAGCAAAAGAATATCCACCGGAATTGATCTCTATCAATGCGCGATGCTGCCAATTGTCGCGAATTCGCTGGTCAGGGAGGCGCTACCAGCCGAGGAGGGTCACACGAGGCCCACTTGTTTAGGCAATAACTTTAGATGGTCAGCCGCGCTACTCGCATTACTGCTTTCGTCGCGTCAGCAACCGTGAGGCTTGCATTATGGTCGCGCCCGCACTGGAAGACCTGAGGATCGCTTCTTACGTTGCTGTTTTCGAGGGGCTCAAACCAGACGTCGTCAGTCGTCTGCTCGCGCCAGCGACTGTGCTGACCCTCAAGCCTGGCGATTGCCTGTACCGTCAGGGCGATTTAGCGGCGTCACTCTACATCGTGATTGCCGGCTGGATGAAACTCTATCGCATCACGCTGAGCGGTGATGAGGCAATCATTCACGTTCTGACCAAAGGTGAAAGCCTGCCCGAAGCCGCGGCATTGACGAGCGCCCACTATGCTGCGACTGCCGAGGCAATCAGTAAGGTTCGCGTTCTACAAATTCCTGCCGACTATCTCGTGCGCTGCATTCGTGAAATGCCCGACATCGCGATCGCCATGATTGCCTCTTCGTCCCGACGCATGCAGCGGCTGGTGCAGGAGATTGAGCATTTGAAAGCGCAGACAGGCATCCAGCGCGTTGCCGAATTCCTGGCATCGCTGTGTCCTCCCGGCGCCGGACCTCACATAATCACGCTGCCTTATGATAAAACTTTGATAGCCGGACACCTCGGTCTTAAGCCGGAGTCACTCTCGCGTGCTTTCGCCAAGTTGCGGAGCATCGGCGTCAATATACACGCGTCCCACGTCGTCGTGGGCGAGGTCGCAAAGCTGAAATGTCTGGCTACTGCAGAGCGAGTCGCCGTCGGCCCCGCATTGACGCATAAGCATTGACCAAGGGGAAATGGAATCCTGGAGACCAGCGGAGAACGGACCACTGCTCGAAGTCACGGCCCTGAGCAAAGCCTTCGCGGGAATTATAGCTTCGGACAGGCTTTCGTTCGATGTCGGCGCCGGCGAACTCCATGCTGTCATCGGACCGAATGGCGCGGGGAAAACCACGCTGGTCAACCAGATCGCTGGTCAGACGCTTCCCGATTCTGGCTCTATAAAATTCTCGGGTCGCGACATTACGTGGTTTCCCGCACACCGACGCAGCAGGCTCGGACTGGCGCGATCCT
Source organism: uncultured Alphaproteobacteria bacterium (assembly GCA_963816295.1). Classification (GTDB taxonomy): domain Bacteria; phylum Pseudomonadota; class Alphaproteobacteria; order Rhizobiales; family Xanthobacteraceae; genus BOG-931. The sequence goes on from CAWFJS010000016.1 coordinate 157,564, forward strand.
TTCAGATTACCGAGCTTTTTCTCGACTTCACTACGATCGACAATGTGGCGCTCGCGGTTCAAGCGCGAGCCGGCCATTCATTCCGGTTTTGGCGCGCGGCGCGCTCCGAGCCGGAATTACGCAAACCGGCGATTGATGCGTTAGCGCGCGTCGGATTGCTTGACCGCGCCGATTTTCCAGCATCTCAGCTCAGCCACGGCGAACATCGCCTGCTTGAGCTTGCGGTCGCTCTGGGCGGTCAGCCGCGCATGCTGATTCTCGATGAACCGATGGCCGGATTGGGCCCGGAAGAATCGACGCGCATGATCGCTTTGCTCCGAGAGCTCAAAAGGGAATTCACAATCCTGCTCATAGAGCACGACATGGACGCGGTGTTTGCGCTCGCTGACCGCATCACAGTCTTGGTCTCTGGCCGGGTTGTGGCTACCGACGTGCCGACCAGCATCCGGGTGAATGCGGAAGTCCAGGAGGCTTATCTCGGCAGTCAGGAGCCGTGAGCGAATTGACTTAGATCAAGGGGGCGCATTGTCGGTTCCGGTATTCTAAAACGGCGCGAAAAAGGGAGGACGAAGGGAGGGCAAAATGTCGGCCCTGTGGAACAAGGCAAAATCCTGGTCGCCGCTTGGCGCGATTTTGCGATGGATACAGGATCCGAACCGAAACGATCTCAGCCACTTGCAATTATGCGGGGAAAGGGAAATTGAGCGCATTGCAAGAGACAGTGGGTTATCCGTTTCCGAATTCCGCGCGCTGCAAACCCTTGGACCAAACACACCTGATCTTTTGGAACGCCGAATGGCGGCGCTCGATCTCGACCCTGTCGAAGTTACTGCGATTGCCCCCCACACTTTCCGCGATCTGCAACGGGTGTGCTCGCTTTGTCAAAGCCATGGGCGATGCCTGCGAGACCTTGGACGCAATCCTGCTGATGACAGCTGGAAAGATTATTGCCCCAATCTCGGGACGCTAGCGGCGCTCGACACGCTGCCCTGGTCGTCGCGCAGTGAATGGTGAAACGACGGTTGCAAGCCGAAACCCTTTAGAAGAACGACGTGAAACAGCGTACTCGGTGCGAAACATCATGCACGCAGTCTCAACAGCTGGTTCCGAGCGATCCAACGTTGCCGCGCGTATCGCGTATGACGACTTGCGTGGATGGATAGATCAGGCTCGCAGGCTCGGCGAGGTCAAGGAAGTCAGTGGTCTGACCTGGGAGCAGGACATCGGCATGGTTTCCGAAATTGCGCTGCATGATGACAGCGCGGCCTGCTTTATCTTCAATGACGTTCCCGGAACCATTGCAGGAAGCCGGGTTCTGGTGAACTTCTTCGGCGGCAAGCGCAAAAATATGACGCTCGGTTTTCCTTCCGATCTCAGCAAACTTGAGCTGAGCGAAGGCTTTCGTACTCAATTCATGGGTCCGATGCGGCGCATTCCTCCGAAATTCGTAAATGACGGGCCGATATTTGAAAATGTGATGACCGGCGACGACATCGATGTAACGCGTTTTCCGGTGCCGCAATGGCACGAGCCCGACGGTGGTCGTTACATCGGCACTGGCAGCTTCAACATCACCCGTGATCCTGACGAGGGCTGGATCAATTGCGGCACCTATCGTGTGATGATCCATGATGAGAAATCGGCGGGTTTTTACATTTCGCCGGGCAAGCATGGTCGGCAGATGCGCGACAAGTATCAGGTGCGCGGTGTGCGCATGCCTGTGGCGGTAGTCTGTGGCGGCGATCCAATGACTTTCCTGATGGCCTGCAGCGAAGTGCCATATGGCGTAAGCGAATATGAAATCGTTGGCGGCATGCGCGGTAAGCCGGTCGAGGTCGTCGAAGGGCCCTTAACTGGACTGCCGATTCCCGCCCATGCGGAGATAGTGCTCGAAGGTTTTGTCGAACCAGGCAACGAGCGCATTGAAGGTCCGTTTGGAGAGTGGACCGGCTATTATGCAAGCGACGTGCGTCCTGAACCGGTGCTTGATATTAAGGCGGTCTATTTTCGCAACGATCCGATCTTGCTTGGTTGCCCGCCACAGCGTCCGCCAGACGAGATCGGTCGCTATCGTGCCGTGGTGCGCTCAGCGCTGCTTCGTGAAAATATTGCCAATGCCGGCGTACCTGGCGTTACCGCCGCCTGGGCCCACGAGGTGGGCAGTGCCCGGCTTCTGCTCGCGGTCGCAATTAGTCAGCGCTACGCTGGGCACGCCAAGCAGGCGGGCCACATCGCCGCCATGTGCCACGTCGGAGCATATTGCGGCCGATATGTCATTGTCGTCGATGATGATATCGACGTCTCCAACCTGGAAGAACTAATCTGGGCCATGCTCACGCGTTCCGACCCGGCGAGCTCGATCGACATCATCCGCGACGCCTGGTCGACGCCGCTCGACCCGCGCATCGAACCGGAACGCAAAGCTATCGGTGACAACACCAACAGCCGAGCTGTCATCAACGCCTGCAGGCCGTGGCATTGGCGCGATCGGTTTCCGATGGTCAACATGCCGAGCCGTGAGAGACGGCGCCTCGCTCGTGAGAATTCAGCGAACTTTTCACCGACTGATCTCCGAACCGCAGTGTGGCACTTAGCGGAAATGCCATTTGCAGTGAGGCCATTAAGGCGCGTCCGCCAAATGTCGGCTCTTCCCCCAAAAGTGGACATACGGCATCGCTAAGAGTGCACGGAGCCGCGGATCGCTATGGACACCGTTTCTCCGCAGACCAGAAACTTGTGCCGCCATTTTTCGCGGTAAAGGTCACCGGCGCGCTCTTTGATACCGCGCAGCCGGCTACGGGGTCACGGTGTGAAATGACCACCAGCACCTTGGCGTCGCTGATGGCCTCCGCCGACAAAGTGTGCTCGTCGGCAAACTCGAGACCGAAAATATCGCCCGGCAAATAATAGCCGTACGCCGGGGCCACTGCCGTTCTCGTCGATGCAACTGGAACGCGCGATTTCGCATTCGCGATGAGATTGTTTGCCGCAAAATACGGTTATTTGCGGCTCAAGCCCACAACTATTACGTGTATGTGCCTCTCGCCCTCTCGTCGCATTTTTCATCCCCATGAACTCAGGGACCAGTCCCCGTATCGATAAATTTGGGTTTTCACCGGCGCTGTTCGTTCCAAGATCTAGCTCTTTTTTTGGTGCCGTTTTCGTAACCGCACTCCGGGGCCGCCGCCGTTCTCGTCGATGAACTTGCCCCTGAGCACCGCGCGGGCGTTACTTCCGAGCTCCTCGACGCGGCTTTCGAAGCCGCACGCCCTCCCCGTTTCCCTCAATGAACTCAATTCCACTCATTTCAAGGGCGGCACAGATTTTTCTAACCGTTTCCTCTCGCCCGCCCAGTTCACCCTCGGCCAACTCCAGGCGGGCAATGGTTGGTTCTGAAACTCCTGATCGGTGCGCTAGGTCCGATTGAGACCACCCAAGCAGCGCCCGAGCCGCCTTGATCTGTCGGATCGTGGTCAATTTGAAAATCCGGATTTGATAGAATTTCTATTGACACCCAAGTGCGGATCGATTTAATAGAAAAACTATCAAATCGCCCGACGGGCTCTATGGGCAGAGACGGCGAGGTGACCAGAGAGCCCGACAGGAGAAGTATCATGTCTTCCCACCCCAAAGTTTGCAAATTTGCGGATCGTCGCTACGTCATCGGGGGCTCGGACGCCCGGATCATCATGGGCGATGATGAGCAGGCGCTGATCCGACTGTGGCGACAAAAGCGCGGCGAAATCGAACCGGAAGACCTGTCAGGCAACCTCCTCGTCCAGCTAGGTCTTGCGACGGAAGACCTGAACCGGCGCTGGTATGAGGCCAATACCGGGCAGGTGATCACGGATATTCAGAAGAGAGTGAGGCATCCGGCGCTTCGCTGGATGGGCGCGACTTTGGATGGTCGGGTGGGGGGCAGCGACGCGGTGTTCGAGGCCAAGTTCATGCTGCCGTGGTCGTTCTCGGAAGAAGCCGCGGCCGAGAAGTACATGCCGCAGCTCCAGCATAATATGTGGGTGGTGGCGGCGAGAACGGCGGTTCTCTCAGTGATCACCGGCGGCGGCAAATGGGTTGAGATCCTGGCCCATGCCGATCCGCTCTATCAGCATCTGATTGTCACCGCAGAACGCAAGTTTTGGCGCTGCGTTGAGAGCGGCGAACAGCCTCAGCTGTTTGGGGTCGAGCCGCCGAAGCCACGGCTTGAAGCCGTGCGTGTTGTCGACATGGCTTCGTCCAACGCTTGGGCCGAGTTCGCCGCGGTGTTCACGCGCACCCGCCAGGCGCATCTCGAGCATGAGCAAGCCAAGGCCGAACTTAAGAGCCTGGTGCCAGAAGATGCCAAGGAGGCGGTCGGTCATGGCGTTCGGGCGAAGCGGTCCAAATCCGGCGCCATCAGTTTTGATTTAGCAACTCCGGAGTCGGATTATGCAGCGGTCTAGTCCATCGATCGCTGCGCTCGCCACCGCACTGGCCAAGGCGCAGATCGAACTCACCAATCCTGAGAAGTCATTGATCGGCACGATCGAACCGCCACGAGGGCAGGGCGGTCCACGTCAATTCCGATATGCGCCGCTTTCGAGTGGGCTTGAGATCGTGCGCAAGACTCTGGGCCAGCATGAGATCGCCACGGTGCAGACCACGGCCATCGATCAGGCGGCTGGTATCGTCAATCTGACGACCGTGCTTGCGCATTCCTCGGGCGAATGGATTGCCTCGGACTGGCCAATTTGTCCGATCGCTGAGACGGAACGGCCGCACCGCATGGGCGCGGCGCTGACCTATGCCCGGCGCTACGCCTTGTTCACGCTGGTCGGCATTGCCGGTGAAGACGATCTGGATGCTCCAGATCTGATTGGCCCGGGTACGCAAATCGAGAAGCCGAGCATCGAGAGCAAGTCGGTCGGCAATGGCGGTCGGCCAACGAGTCCCAATCGTAGGGCGGGTCGCGCCAGGGCGAATAAATTCAGTTCGCCTTCACCGGACGCCGAGCTTTCGGTGACTTTATCGGCGAGCTTAAGAGCTGAATTGCTCCGTGAAATCGAATGCCTGCGCGCGGCCGAGGATGCGGCGCTGTGGGTGCAGCGGCGCTTAGTGGCGAAGAACCAGTTATCCGCAGCCGATGCCCAGCTGGTGGAGGAGGCGTTCGCCGCCAAATTAGCATTAATCCGTCCACAAAACGCTTCGGTTGATGATCAGAGCATCACCGAGAAGACCGGGATATCGGAGATCGACAAGAGCGTCCTTGCCTTCCCTGAACCGCGCCGTATTCGTGATCGGGACCATATCCGGCACGTGATCAAACAGGCCTGTCTTATTTGCGGTCGCCGGCCGTCGGATCCTCACCATTTGCGCTTCGCACAATCTCGTGCGCTCGGTCGCAAGGTGAGTGACGAGTTTACGGTGCCGCTCTGTCGCGCGCACCACCGGGAGATCCATCGCTGCGGCGATGAAGGATTGTGGTGGGGGAAGACGGGAATAGATCCGCTTGTGGCCGCCCGCACGCTCTGGCTTGAAACTCATCCGCTGCTGAGAGCGGAAGCTACCCCTGCGAACAACGAGGCCACGTTGACATTCCATGGGACCCATGTGGCACCTGAACGGTGACTAGCCAAATTCGGTCGCAGGCAGTCGATCGGTGCCTCAGCACGGCAAGGCTCAGATGCTATTCTCGTCGCCCTCTCACGGCGAAAACAGGGGTTCGGGTCCCCTAGGGAGCGCCATGGGGTCTCGTAACTCACGGCTTTTCCTTTTCTTTCTGGAAGTTTCCCAAACTCTCTAGTGAAGTTTGGGAATTGGGAACGCGAGTTTTTAGTTTCGCGATGGCTTGGCGACCTCCGCGCCGTCGATCGGCGTCACGTGTATATCTTTCTGCTTCCGCGAGCGTCGTGTGGCCGAGCACGGCCATGATCTCGTGCGCCGTGCAGCCGTCGTCGGCCATTCGACGCCCTAGAGTTTTCCGCAAGCCATGGGGCTTGCAATCGATCGGCAAGCCGGCCGCTTTGATCGCATGCCGCATGAACTGCGAAAAACCAGCCGCAGTGAAGGGCCGACCGAACGCAGTGTTGACGATGGTAATGTGGTCTCGCGCGGCATGTTCTAGAGCGCGGCGCAACTCGTCATGAACATCGATCTCGATGCGCACACCGGTCTTGCTTCGCGTATAAGTGACGCCTGACAACATCTCGTCGATCTGGCGCCAGGTCATCCGGTGCACATCAGCACGCGCGGCACCAACCCGAACCTGATCCCGCTCTCCGCCGCCCGCTGCCCGAAGCTGTCCATTGCGGCCTGATTGGCCGCCGCTGTCGCTCCCGCCCTTCGTTGCTCTTCGTCATGAACCTGAGCAACGATCAATCATTAAATCTGAACCGGTGACGGCTTATTCGGCACAGCGGGTGCGTGTTCGGCCCTGTGGTCACGTTGCAGAACGTCGCGGTCATTTCCTCGATGCAGAAAACGTCAGTCGGTGGGGCTACGGTCGGTGTGGACGCGGCGAGTCTCTAAAGCAAGCAAGGGCCTTAGCTAGTCCCTAAACCAAGCAAGGGCCTTAGCTGTGCGGTCCTGATGGTGCGCTGCGAGTGCCGCAAAGCGAGTCCGCCGTTGTCCCACCCTTGAACTTGCGGGCAAATTCGCCACTTTATAGGTAGTTTGACGGGAATCACGGCGCCGCTACGATCCAATAAAGCCCGCCGTGATGGAGAGCATGATGTTCATTCAGACCGAAGCCACGCCGAATCCGGCGACGATGAAATTCCTGCCCGGACGTGCGGTGCTGGAACACGGCACGCTCGATCTGCGTGACGCGGCTCAAGCCGAACAGTCGCCACTCGCCGAACGGTTGTTCGGCATCCCCGGAGTGAGTGGGGTATTCTTCGGCTCCGATTTCATTACCGTGACAAAAAGCGCCGGCGAATGGCAGCAGCTCAAGCCGATGATCCTGGGCGCGATCATGGAGCACTTCATGTCAGACGCGCCGCTCATCACCGCCGGCAGCGCCGAGGTCAAAGACGGCGAAGAATTCTTCGACGAGGCGGACGCCGCAACGGTTGCCACGATCAAGGAGCTGCTCGAGACCCGCGTTCGTCCGGCGGTTGCCAATGACGGCGGCGACATCACCTTCCGCGGCTTCAAGGATGGGATCGTCTATCTGAACATGAAAGGCGCCTGTTCAGGCTGTCCTTCATCGACGGCAACGCTGCGCCACGGCATTCAGAATTTGCTGCGCCATTTCGTCCCCGACGTTACTGAAGTCCGCCCGATGTGACCGGCGCACTTGGCGCCGGCGATCAACGCTGTTCCCACGTGACGCTCCATGCGTGTGCTTGCCATTGATACGGCGCTCGCGGCTTGCGCGGCTGCCGTTCTGGACACCGACCCTGGGGTCGTCGCAAGCGAGACCCCGCCGATGGTCCGCGGCCATGCCAAATCGCTGAACCCGCCGACCGCGCCCTAGCGGACAAGGACTCGCAGAATACGCTGACCCCCGCCGATCTTGCCGCCCCGTGGCGGGGTCCGGCGCCGCGGAAGGATGCACGACACTCGGTGTGACGTCGCCAGCCTGGCGCGATCGTCCAAGCCTCGCCACCCCGCAGAGATATCGACCTGCGCTGCGTTGCTCTCTATATAAAAGCCGACGCGAGTGACCAGCGTTCGAGCTTAGACATAATGGCTGAGATTGACGAGATCATCGGCAATTTTGCGATCCTGGACGACTGGGACGATCGCTATCGCTATCTAATTGAGTTGGGGCGCGAACTGCCGCCGTTGGCGGAGACGGCGCATAGCGATGCCAACAAGGTTCAGGGCTGCGCGAGCCAAGTCTGGCTCGACACCACTGTGCGCCCTAACGGCGCGGGCGGCCCGGTGCTGACTTTTACCGGCGATAGCGATGCCCATATCGTGCGCGGATTGATTGCAGTCCTATTCGCCGTCTATTCGGGCAAAAGTGCAGGGGAGATCCTGAACACCGATGCCGTCAAATTGTTCGAAGGCATGGGTTTGCGCGAACATCTCACGCCGCAACGCTCGAATGGCTTCCGTTCCATGGTGGATCGAATTCGCTCCGACGCTCGTGCCGCGCTCGCTGCGACCAGCTCACTCATCGATCTCGTCAGCCGCTTAGCGGTGCAGCGCGCCCCCTGAGTGCGCACACCATCCGGCCGGCGATAGGCTCAAAATCCACCCCAGCGGCTTCCCATACGCTTCCCAATTGGGCGATATCGAGCATTGAGCCAAATTAAATCAATGGTTTAGCGGCAAAGACCAGCAGTAGCAGTTGACCGGCTTTTCGCGACCCAAATCACTGGACGACCTCGGCCAGGTCCACGGCCAACCGGAAGGCGCACTTGAGCAGAGCTCGGCGCACGCTCCACCGGTGCCAGCCTTGGTAATGATCAAGCTTCGGATAGGCCCAGCGTAGAAAGTCGGTCGAAGAACGAGGTCTGCCATTGCCGGCGATGAAACAGCGTCGAATGGCACGCTGGACACGGCCCTCGCGTGGCAGCGCCAATTACGAGCATCCTGGCTCTATCAGAGCGCGAGCGCTTCATTGCATCAAATCTCCGCTGTTATTCGCTGTTAATTATCGGCTGGGACGTCGGTTGACTCTATGCCGGTGATCACCGAATTGGCATCATTCTGTTGTGGCTCTCTGCTCTGCTGACGCTTTACACCGGCTGGGATTATTTGCAGGCCGGATTGCATCACCTGACGCAGGAGGACGTGTGAAGGTTCGCTATTTCGCCTGGGTGCGTGAGCGCGTCGGCAAAACCGAAGAGGATATTGATCCGCCCGCAGGCGTCGCGACGATCGGCGATTTGGTAGCTTGGCTCACACGTCAGGGCGAGGGCTACGCCTATGCTTTCGAAAATCCAAACGTTGTGCGCAGCGCGATCGACAAGCGCCACGTGCGCCCTGATGCGCGGATTGCAGGGGCGAGCGAAATCGCATTTTTCCCGCCGATGACCGGCGGTTGAGACGCTGTTTGCCAAGCCCAAAGTGAGCGGAATGAGCGTCATTGTCCGTCTGCATTCCGACGAATCATTTCACCGTGCAGCATCCGAGCGTGGACTGGCATCCGAACATTGGTCTCGGCCGATGCGCTTGCTGACCCGACCGACATACGGGCGATGACGATGACCGGCGTCAAGGGCCCGCCCACTTCGCTGAGTGATGACTCGCTCGTGGTCTATTGAGGCCACCGCGCCTCACTTGCGCACTAGCTCCGGCAGCTTTTGGGCGATATTCGCCGGGATCCCGCCGCGCGACTAGGCTGCCTCTTTCTCAATTTCTAGCCAGCCAGTGTACGCATCCCGAAACATATTCCGCAGATCGGCAATCTTATCGGTTGTCACCGGATCGGGGCGTGATTGCAGTAGGGCCTTCAAAGCGTCGTCAATTATCTCGAATTCGATTTTGCTCAGTTCGTGTTTTTCCATGTGCGGTACTCCTGACAAAAGCCGCATCGGTCATCCGGTCGCCGAATAATACCGCTATCAAGCTTTGCGCAGCGACCGCAGAAACACGTCGCGGCACACGGTGTCATCTTCCCCCGGCTCTGTCAGAAAGCAATTGAGAACATCGTCGCCCAGCTCGCACCGCGCTCTCGTGATACAGCCCCTTGCAAATGTCCAAAAGCAGACGTGAAATAGAGGGCGATGGAAACCCAGCGCCGCGAACCCATATTTGGCCCCGGCATCTTTGCCCTGATTATCGCCGCTGTCATTGCGTGGCCGTCATGGGGTTTAATGCAATGGCTGATGCCATGGCTAGTGCGCGATCATCCTGTTGCTACTCAAACATTGGGATATTTCTTGCTTGGATTCTCGGCAATCGTATTTGCCATCATTGGAATTGCAGCGGTCAGAAAATAGGGCGTTCATTTGACAGGGTTGGCCAGTTGGCAGACACAGCTCGATTATCTCGGGCGGTTACGCCCTAAAGGGAGCTCTAAACCACATTCTTGTTGAAATAGCTTGAGCCCCAGATCACCAGGACCCAGATCGCGAACAGAATTGCCAGCGCTATGACGATTTCCATCGCGGTGTCCCTCACGTTTCCATGAACTCACGGATTTAGTTTGCTTACTTAGCAGTACCCTAAAACTCCCCGGTTCGCCTCACAAGCCGGCCGGGCGCAGATCAAGTTACCCGATCGCCGTCCGCGTCGGCCCGCGCCTGGCCTCGTCAAGCGCGCCGGTCAGCGCCCGCGCGAAGCTCGCTTTTTCGTCAGGGCTCAAAAAGCCTGCGACGGCGAGCCGGCGGCCATGCGAAACTAGGACTAGCCGTTCGATGCCGAACTCCTCGTGCACGATACGTTCAAGCCGCACCCACAGCGGGTTGAGCGTCCATTCCCGCACGCCGCCGCGATGACTGACCTTGCGCACTGTCAATTCCGAGGCGGTGACGGTGACCTCTTCGTAAGCGCGCGCGCTGCGGTAATTAGCGCGGAAGGCAAAATAGACGAGCAGCACGTCGAGCCCGAAGAAGCCGCATACCGGCCAGGCGCCGAGCGAAACAAAGACGACGCCGGAGATGAAGCTCAAACCTCCCAGGCACAGCATGAAAATGAGAAAGCCCCTTGGGCCGAGCGAGCGATGCGGCGTGATGATCGCCGAAAAGATTTTCGGGTCGACGGCAGCATGTTCAGCGCTGTTATTGTCGCAATCCATGCTGCCCATTATACGACGAAAGTCCCGATGCGGAAGAACATGACCCTTCCCAAACCGCTTTCGCGCAAGACCGTCCGGCAGAAGCTTGCGGCGGCGCTCCAGGGCAAGGCGGCGCATTAGCAGGAGAAGGCAGACAGGGCTCGATAATCCCCAAACCTGGGCGGGTACGCTCACGCAACGACATGCGCGTTTTAATAGGAACGGACGGGCAAAGAGTCGAGTCGGTGCGACCCCAGGGCTTCGGGGAGATTCAGCACCTAACCGACAACGTATAGCGTATTCGCCGTCGGGATGATTGGCACTGGACAGGCGTCGTTTTATCCCACGAGGACGTAAGCGGCGAGAATGACGAAGCCGCCCACGGCAAGTGTCGCGTGGATGCCAATCATTATCCCCGGGATCCGGGTCTTGAAGATACGTGTGGCGAGCAACGCGGCACCGATCAATGCTGCCAGCGTAATCAGTAACGTGGCGATGATGCCGAAGGAAGCCACGCCCTGATCCAGCCCCCGTGGGGGGCCGCGCAGCGCGAGAGCGAGGCAGCTTAAGCCGCCGATGGCGAAGAGCCCATGCAGGGCCGCAAGTGACCACGGCGGCGTGGTGCTCTCCGTTTGCAAATGCAGAACCGCAAGCACTGAGCCCAACAAAACGGCGACCGCGAGGATGACGAAAGCCGCGATTAGCATGACGAGGCACACTCTACCGCACACAAGTCTCCGGGTTTTGCTCAGCGTACGCAACGACCGGTAGTCTGGGGTCAACAGGCTGAAGGATTTCAGCACCGACGGTCGGCGCGGCGATCACCGCGGGCTATAGTTGATTTGGGTCCGCTGCCCCCCGCTTCCCGGACCATCCTCCCGCCAACTCTCTTGCTCTCCGATTTCGAACCGAAATTTTTTATCCGTCGGCGCGCCAGCGCCGCGCGCCCAATACCAATTCCTTTTTAGCACTTTTTAGCGATATCGCTGTGCCGGCGACCAATGGCCGTCAGGCGATCGCGCCGCCGGAGCTAGGGGGTCGATGGCAACAGCACCCGGCATCGAACGAGCACCGTTACTGAGCCGCCAGAGCGGCTGGTGATCTCGTCAGATTGCGGCATGGGGCCGGGAAGGCATGAGCCGCCGGCACGCTTGTTACAAGATGGTTTCGCTGGTGCCCGGCACCAATATCGCGCGCAAGGAGCTTGGGCTTGCAGAGGCGCAATGCCTTGCGGACGTGCCGCTCAAATAAATACTCACGTAGAGGTGGCTGAGCGGTTGAAAGTACCGCACTCGAAATTTGGTAATGGCCATTTCAGCTGGTGACGGCCTGTTCTGCACGGTTCTGTTTTCTTTGAGTAGTTTGGCAGGGCCGTCCATCACAGCTTGTTTGGTGTCTTGCGCTGCTACCGGTCTTTGGCAATCGAAGGGCGAGCCGCCTCGCGCGGGCGTTGCACCCTTTGTTTGGTTTTTACACTCGAAGGAAATTCTCAAAAAATTTGCGCAGAGCCTTTGTCGTGTGCCCGCTGGCGCGGATTTCTCGAGAGGGGACACCAGTTTACCCTGCCCGCCCGCCGGGATTCCCCGCACCGGGCCTCGATCTGCAAGAATTGGACGGCGGAGCACAAATTGCCCGCTTCCCAGCAGTCGGTAATGCCGCTAGCATCCAAGCAGGATCGCGAACCATCCGGGAAATCCCGGACCCAAGCCGATCTCTCGCACTTGGATCGAAGGATGACGCCCGGCTGTTCGCAGCAACTGGGAGCGTTTATCATGTGCGACTACAGCCTTAACTTTGTCGCATCGCGTCCAGCGCGCCTGGGCGACAAACTAGTTTCGACCCGATTTCGTAACTCGGTGACCCGCGGTTTGGCCGCAATCGGCGAGCCCAACGTCGCCGTTTGCCTGCTGCCTGGGACCGAAATTGCGTTTGAGCGAGACGTTGAATGTGGCGCGGCATTCCGCTTGTTTCGCAATCGCAGCCTCAGGCAGAAGGTCGCGCGCTTCCGGCAGGTCAATCTAGACCAGCCGACCGCGCATCGCGACGCGCTCGAGTTCCCCGACGGCAAGATCGCCCTGGTCACAGACCTCTGCGAGGGTCAGCACGCGACGGTACTTCAGCTGCCTGCCCAGCCAACGATCGCGGCCGAGGCAAATGCTGAGAAGCACATTGCCTACGTGGAATGACAGTTCGAGACAGAGGGCTGCCTTACGAAGCGGCCTACTTTCCACGCGCCGGCCTGTGATCCCTCGCTCGATTAGGAACGCGCTGATTTGGTTGATCACGCCTAAATCCAAAGGAAAGACCAAAGATCAGCGGCTCAGAAGGCTGGACCAGAAGTGACCTACCGCTAATGTGGCGAGCGCGCGGTCGCGTCGTTGATGATGAAGCACTCTGCGCCCGGCGGTGGCTTCCGGGAAATTCCGCCGTCCGCTACCGTTTATCCTGGGGAATGTTGGATGAAGAGGACCTTGAATGCCCACGTTCTCCCGCGGCCTTGAACAGTCGCTTCATAGGGCGCTCGCGCTTGCCAACGAGCGCCATCATGAATATGCGACGCTGGAGCACCTGCTGCTCGCCCTGATCGAAGATCAGGATGCCGCGGCGGTAATGCGGGCGTGCAACGTCGATTTGCAAAAGCTGCGCCGCAGGTTGGTCGCCTACCTCGAATCCGAGCTCGACAATCTGGTCACCGATGGAGCCGAGGATTCCAAGCCGACTGCCGGCTTCCAACGCGTCATTCAGCGCGCCGTCATCCAGGTGCAATCGTCCGGCCACGAAGAGGTGACCGGCGCCAACGTGCTGGTCGCGATCTTCGCTGAGCGCGAGAGCCATGCCGCGTACTTCCTGCAAGAGCAGGACATGACGCGCTATGACGCGGTCAATTACATCAGCCACGGCATCGCCAAGCGGCCGGGCGTGTCGGAAGCGCGGCCGGTGCGGGGCGCCGACGAGGACACCGACAGCAAAGCCGGCGACGAGCCGAAGAAGAAAGGCGATGCGCTCGATGCCTATTGCGTCAACCTCAACAAGAAGGCGCGCGAGGGCAAGATCGATCCGCTGATCGGCCGTGAGGCCGAGATCAACCGGACGATCCAGGTGTTGTGCCGGCGGCAGAAGAACAATCCGCTTTTCGTCGGCGAGGCTGGTGTCGGCAAGACCGCGATCGCCGAGGGTCTCGCGCGCCGCATCGTCCATGGTGAAGTGCCGGACGTGCTGCGCAATGCGACGGTGTTCGCGCTCGACATGGGCACGCTCCTTGCCGGCACACGCTATCGCGGCGACTTCGAAGAACGGCTCAAGCAGGTCATCAAGGAGCTCGAAGCCTATCCGGGTGCGATCCTGTTCATCGACGAAATCCACACCGTGATCGGCGCCGGCGCCACTTCCGGCGGTTCAATGGATGCATCAAATCTGCTCAAGCCCGCTTTGGCATCCGGCACGGTGCGCTGCATCGGCTCGACCACCTACAAGGAATACCGGCAGTATTTCGAGAAGGATCGGGCCCTCGTTCGCCGCTTCCAGAAGATCGACGTCAACGAGCCGACGATCCCGGATGCCATCGAAATCCTCAAAGGCCTGAAGCCGTATTTCGAGGATTATCACAAGCTCAAATACACCAACGAAGCGATCAAGGCGGCGGTCGAATTGTCGTCACGCTATATCCATGACCGCAAGCTGCCCGACAAGGCGATCGACGTGATCGACGAGTTCGGGCGCGGCGCAAATGCTGCTGCCCGAAAACCGGCGCAAGCGGACCATCGGATTAAAAGAAATCGAGACCACGATCGCCACCATGGCCCGCATTCCGCCGAAGGCGGTTTCGAAGGACGACGCCGAGGTGCTCAGGAACCTTGAGGAGACGCTCAAGCGCGTGGTCTACGGGCAGGACAAGGCACATCGAGGCGCTCGGCGCGTCGATCAAGGTGGCCCGCGCCGGCCTGCGCGAACCGGAAAAGCCGATCGGCTGCTATCTGTTCTCCGGTCCGACCGGCGTCGGCAAGACCGAAGTGGCGCGACAGCTCGCGGCCACGCTTGGGGTCGAACTCATCCGCTTCGACATGTCGGAATACATGGAGCCCCACACTGTATCGCGACTGATCGGCGCGCCGCCCGGCTATGTCGGCTTCGATCAGGGCGGGCTCCTCACCGACGGCGTCGACCAGCATCCGCATTGCGTGCTCCTGCTCGACGAAATCGAGAAGGCGCATCCGGATCTCTTCAACGTGCTGCTGCAGATCATGGATCACGGCAAGCTCACCGATCACACCGGCAAGCAGGTCGATTTCCGCAACGTCATCCTGATCATGACGACCAATGCCGGCGCCTCGGACATGGCGCGGGCCGCCTTCGGCTTCACGCGAACCAAGCGCGAAGGCGACGATATGGAGGCGATCACGCGTATGTTCGCGCCGGAGTTCCGCAACCGGCTCGACGCGATCATCACCTTTGCGCATCTGTCGCCTGAGATCATCGCCATGGTGGTCGAGAAATTCGTGCTGCAGCTCGAAGCGCAACTCGCCGACCGCGATGTCACCATCGAGCTGAGCGACGAAGCGACCAAGTGGTTGATCGCCAACGGCTATGACGAGCTGATGGGCGCGCGGCCGATGGCGCGGGTGATCCAGGAGCATATCAAGAAGGCGCTGGCCGAGGAGGTGTTGTTCGGCCGGCTCAAAGGCGGCGGCCATGTCCGTGTCATCGTCATCACCGACGAGGCCGGCAACAGCAAGCTCGGCTTCGACTATCCGGACGGCCCAGTGAAGCCGCGCCCAGAAAAGCTGCCGGAGCCGCGCCGCGCCAAGGCCAAGCGGCGGTCCTCGCCACGGCGTAAGCCGCCCGGCGGCGGCGACGATACGCCGCCACGCCGCGGCATCGTCCCGAAGGTGCCGCTCGTCAAGGTGTGACCGTCATTTGACCCGCCCACGCGGCGCAATTCGTGCGCGAACCAGGTGGCGAGGGTGGGTAGCACCACGGCGGCGCCGAGGAACAACGGCACCGCACCCAAGCGATCGATGACCAATAAAACAGGAGAAAGAGACCATGAGTGGGCCTCGGTGGATTTTCACATTTAAAACGACATTGACCGGGGGATCACGAACCTCTGTCAGTTCACTCGGTCAGTTCCCATATCTATACAAATGGATGCTGACGTACCTAGCTTAGACCAATTACGCCCCAACGCCGCTGAGTGCATTCGATTGGCGGAGGCAGCCCGCACTTCGGAACATAAGTCCCTCTTCATCGAAATGGCCGAAAGATGGCTAACGCTCGCCGAGCACGCAGCTCGTGAAGGTCGCCTCAACGGTGGGTCCTTGTTCAGGGATCGATGAGTCCTCAACTTGGTCGATGATGGTGGTAGGAGCATGTCCGTCCCGGACGGCAGGATGCGCGATATATACGGTCAATCCGCGAACATGGTCCTCTACTTGGGAGAGTCCGGAGCTGGCCCGATTCAACTGTTGCGGCCAGCTATCAGCGCGCCTCCCGTCATCCTCCAATCGACGCACGAGGCGGCTCTCGATGTTGTCGATCTTGCCGATCTCAAACACCGCGCGCTGGAACTGTCATGACAGCACAAATCGAGGCAGTCGATTTCTTTGCATTCGACAACAGCTACGCCCGCCTGCCGGACCGATTCTTCGCGCGGCTTCGGCCCACTCCCGTCGCCGCGCCCCGTCTAGTCCGGCTGAACAAGAAACTCGCCTGGCATCTCGAGCTCGATCCGGGAAAGCTTGCCGCACCGGAGGGTGTTGAGATCCTCGCAGGCAACCGGGTGCCCAAGAGAGGCGAGCCGCTCGCCACGGCTTATGCCGGCCACCAGTTCGGGACTTTCGTACCTCAACTCGGTGACGGACGTGCCATTCTTCTCGGCGAGGTGATCGATCGCGACGGCGTGCGCCGCGACATCCAGCTCAAGGGGTCTGGCCCAACGCCGTTTTCCCGGCAGGGCGACGGACGCGCGGCGCTCGGGCCTGTCCTGCGCGAATACATCGTCAGCGAGGCGATGGCGGCGCTCGGGATTCCGACGACCCGAGCACTCGCCGCTGTGACGACCGGCGAGCCGGTTTGGCGCGAGACGCCTTTGCCCGGCGCGGTACTGACCCGCGTCGCGTCGAGCCACATCCGTGTCGGCACCTTCGAGTTCTTCGCGGCGCAAGGGGATTTGGATGCGATCCGGCGCCTCGCTGATCACGTCATCGCGCGGCATTACCCAGAGGCGGTTGACGCCGCGAACCGGTACCGCACCCTCCTCGACTTGGTGATCTCCCGCCAGGCGGCGCTTATAGCGAAGTGGCAGCTCGTCGGCTTCATTCATGGCGTCATGAACACCGACAACATGTCGATGGCGGGCGAGACCATTGACTACGGTCCCTGCGCCTTCATGGACGTCTATCATCCAGAGACGGTCTACAGCTCCATCGATAGCATGGGGCGCTACGCTTACGGCAACCAGCCGCGCATCGCGCAGTGGAACCTCGCCCGTCTGGCGGAGACGCTCCTACCGCTGCTTGCAGAGGACAAGGACGCTGCCGTTAAAGAGGCGCAAGAGGCAATCGACGCGTTCGCCACCGGCTTCGAGACGGCCTACGACGCGGGCCTCAGCCGCAAGCTCGGCCTGTTCCAACCGCGGCCGGACGATCTGTCCCTAGCACAAGACCTCCTCGAGCGCATGGCCCGCAACGGCGCTGATTTCACCTTGATCTTCCGCCGGCTGTGCGACGCGGCTGCCAGCCCCGACGGCGACGCGGGTGTGCGCAGCCTGTTTACCGATCCGAGCTCCTTCGACGATTGGGCGGCGAGATGGCGCCACCGGCTTGCAGACGAAGGTGGAGAGGCGAACGAGCGCCGGACGGCGATGCGTGCGGCTAACCCTGCTTTCATCCCGCGCAACCATCTGGTGGAGGAGGCGATCTCTGCAGCCGTGAACGATGGGTATTTCGCGCCCTTCGAGAGTCTGCTGACAGTGCTCTCCATGCCTTACGAGGATCAACCGGCCTTCGGTCGCTACGTCGATCCGCCGCGGCCCGATCAAGTCGTGCACCAAACGTTTTGCGGCACTTGACCAAGGAAGGGCAAGCTCGACGCTTTTCGGGAGACACTACTGCGCTGGATGGGAGCACGGCGTGAAGCTGACGTCGTCAACCTGGGTTATGTCCGCCTTGGGGTCGATCGCGATCGCTGCGCGCCGGGCGAGTGCATCGGGTGACCCTCAGTGATGGGCCGAAACGCTCTTGACGCATTCCGCAGTAGATCAACAGGCGCCGAGTGGGAGACATGCTCGATCAGGTGCGACAGCAGAAATTCGTCAATGCTGCCGGATTCGATCTGCAGCGGGTCGGTGGCGCACAAATGTCCTGCCTTTTGATGCAAGAACTGCACCGTATCGCCAAGCCCAACGGCAAGCTCGTCATCCGCTGTCCGCATGGTGCAAGCGATGACGCCTGGGAGGACCCGACCCATGTGCGCGCGTTCTTCGCGCAGAGCTTCGGCTACTTCACCCAGCCCTTCTATTGGCGCGCAGACTACGGCTACCGCGGTGACTGGCAACCGGCCAAGATCGTCTTCGCAGTCGATGGGCGCACCCATCAGGGCATGACGGTGGAAGCAATCGCCAAACAGATCGAGATGCAACGTAACGTGGTGCGCGAAATGATCGCCGAACTCATCGCTATCAAACCAATCCGGCAGCCGCTCCGCAAATTGCAGTCTGCGCCGCGGCTGGAGATCGCGCTGATCTGAGGGCACAGCTCTCACGATACCACCTCCACAGAGCCGTCCACAGCATCAAAAGCGGACTCATGCACTGCAGCAATCAATGCCGGTCTTAAGAGAGGTATTGCCTAATTTTCGCCAGTAGCTGACGTGGACTGAAGGGCTTCACCGTGTCTCCGCTGTCGTCGAATTGTCGTTCGGCCGGCAAGGACAAGACCGCTACGATTGGAAGCGTTATTCGCTACACGGCGTGTTCGACGATCTGGAATTCAATCCCGAACGTCATCATGCCGATCGCCGCAGCCGCGATCGGCAGAAGAATGATGATCGCGGCCTCGGCGCTGCTCAGCGGGCCATGTTCACTGTCGAAGTCTCCGCGCACCCAGTCGTGGAGTGACGGCGGCTGGTTGGTATTGCTGTTTGCGATCTCGGTGGGTCGCCTGACGCTAGACAGGATGAGCTGCAATGCAATCACAACGCCAGTAAACCCGCTGACGATGAACAGCAGATAGCCCGTCACGCCGGGCGCCGAAAAAGCTCCAAACCCACACCACAAACCATAGCGAAAGCCCGATCAGCGCCGCACAGACTCGCGGATGTAAGTCAGTCGTCACAAGGCGCTTGGCTCTATTGCCGGAATTGTTCGGATCGTTCGTTGTATTTGTCATTGTATTCAATGCGCGTAGAATCCTTTGTGCGCTCGGCCAAAAGGTCCTCCTACGTGAACGCAGCGGTCGTCAGGGTGTTCGGTGTATTGTTGTCACAGATTGGAGAAACACGAGTGCTTATTCCCCACGATCTTAGAGACAAGTCCTTTTATGAGCACGGCACAGCCAGCCCGTGTTGCATCGCCTGGCACTTCGACTTCATGAAAATGCTGTTCAGTTGAGACGGCTGACGTTCAGCGATTCTGTCACCAAATCAATACGCGTGGGTTCTCGGTACAGACAGCGATGAGATCTCATCGATGCCCGGTTTGATATAGGCACCGACCCGTTGATACCGGCTTTGACCAGTGCGGGGCGGCAACGCCGTACGACTAGTGGCCGATGTCCTTGTTGTAGAGCGGATCGTTCGCTTTTAGGATTGGCAGTGATGAGCCCACTCAGCGAAGACAAGCTGGTCTCTTTTTTGGCAGAGATCCAGTCTGATATCCGACAGATTAAGTCAGACTTGCAAGCGGTTCTAATGCTTCTGAAACAACAAGAGAAGGCGACGAATCCTGCGTCGTTCTCTGATGGCGACCACATGGCGGAGCCCGCTGAGAGCGGGCAGTCAGCCTCGCCTGAAGACGTACTTCGCTATCTGCGAGAGACACGAGGAGAGGATCATATGGGAGAATAGTCACGGGCACAGGATGCCGAAAGCGTGATAGCCAATGTCCCTGTGGGTCAGATAGTCATCCGCTCACGCGCCGGTCGTCCATATCATTGGCGACTTCTTCGCAGATAGTGGCCAATTGCACTAGTTCTTTTTTAGCAGAAGAATTTTCTTCCTTTTTGGCCTGTTCCAGGTATTTCGCCGCTTGTTCTCGCAAATAGTCTGAGTGTTCAAACATAGACAACACCCTGTCGCTAGTCATCCGCGTGCTGATGGCCAGAAGCCTCTGTTTTCAGTCTGTGGGCGACCTGTTGCTTGGTTCGAGGGCTAGTGACAGCAATCTGGTGCGCGGGCCGCTAGTGCTGTGATCAGGATCGTCCGACTGGGCATTCTTACTTGAGCGCTGTCCTGTCGCGCCTACTTGGCCAAGAGTAAATATCCAGGTGGCCTCACTTGTGAATTAGCCTCACGGAACAATTCGTCGGAGCCGTACCGATGGCACCATTCCCAGAACTCCTCAAAGTCATGAGGCTTGCGTTGATGCCGCCCGCGAAAGTCAAGCATCGCAAGCCTCACCAAGCCACGATATTCGTCCGGCTCCTTTATCTCCGCCGCGTTCTTCTTCCTAGCCATTGGCTGCTCCTCTTTGAGTTTGCCGGAGATTTTGCGGAAGCCGTAATCAGATCAGTGGAATTGATAATTCAGTGGGGGTGCGTGTGGATATGTTTGGTCAGCCGCCTTCCTCAGCGCAGCTTCGTCTACCTTGTTTCCGTTTATGTCCTCGATCCAAACCTCCAACCCGTGGCTCCGCCATTGATCCGCTTTGAAAATGGCGTACTTGGGATCGTCGGAAATTACTTCGGTGGTCTGTTTAGCGCCCTTAGCTTTGATTTTCCAAGTCATGTGAGATCACCTATGGAGGCTAGGCGATCTCTATTAGCACGAAAAAGTACTCAGCAATAACGGGCCGCCGCTTCCCGCCGCCCTGGACCGTAGAAGAATTGGACCAACCAAGCAAAAGCGCAAGCGACCTTCAGCTAAACAGGTCGGGAGTTAGCTCTTTTTCGCCCCGACAGCATGCCATGAGAAGATCGCCAGAAACGCTTTTGCCCGTCCCGTCCTGAATAGCCACATCCTGATGTCCTGCCCGAATGAGATTGAGGGCGTGGGTCAGTGCGTTATCAAGGCCCTTTACCTCATCAAGGGCGTGGGGGCTTAAGCGTTCAGTCGGCGATCCTCTAAAAGTCACAGTGTAGGACTTCAGCATGGGGATGACCTTTGCGCTTGGGTTCGCCCTACCTTAGCGCACGTCCCAATTGGTGGGGTCGATGTCGCAGCGACCCAGTATTCGGTTTTCCGATCTTTGGAAGCGGCCACGACGTACAGAGGGTCAGCATATTTCTTGCCCATGGCAGTCGAATATGCGCTCCTCCCCCAGTCCGCAAACACTATAATCCAACTGCCTATGCCTGAGCGCCGCTTCCCGCCGCGAGGATGAACCCCGAAGATCGGCGGCGAAGCTACTCACCAAAGACGAGGCGCGGCGGATCGCGGCCAACATCGCCAAGATTTCGCGCCGGTTGATCCAATGTGAGTCGGTACAGCGCGACGATTTCTTCCCAGGCCCGCTTATAGGTGGAGCGCCCGCACACGACGGACGACATATAGCGTGGCTTGACGAACTAGCCACCCTGCGGCCGAATTACCGGTCATGCGCCAGGTTGGACCACCGCCCACACTGGGCGAGCTACAACGGTCGACGCCCTGGAGGTTGTGGTGTGAGCACTGCCAGCATCACGCACCGCTTGCTTGCGCGGTCGCTATCGATGGGGACCAGTGCTTCCAGACAAGTGCACTGGCGCACGCTGCACGAGTTGCGGCCGGAAAGGTGCGAGCCTCCAGCGACCTGGCTGGGCTGGCAACCACATCGGCTTCTATCCGTTCCCGACCAACATCGCAGATGGCTTCGGGGAGCAGCACCGCCGATGAAATGCACGAGTCCCGATCTACAAGGGAAATCCAGATCGCGGATATTTTACGTCTCTTGCTCTTGGAGAAGAGTTCCGCTGTTTAATTGGTGCGTGTCAGGCGACATCCGGATGGATCCCCCGGCGACATCTGGGGTGTGGCGCGATCCTTGAAGTACTATATGGCTGTAACCAGCGAATGTCGGTTTATGAGATCCTTCCGCACCCTCGACAACGCCGACGTCAAAGGTAAGCGCGTCCTCGTACGCGTCGATCTCAACGTGCCGATGCAGGACGGCAAGGTCACGGATGCGACCCGCATCGAGGAAATCGCCCCGACCATCAATGAACTCGCCGACAAAGGCGGCAAGGTCATCCTGCTCTCGCATTTGGGGCGGCCCAAGCGACCCGACCCGAAATATTCGTTGCGGCCTGTGGCCGCCGAAGTGGCGAGAATTGTGAAACGCCCGGTGGCCTTCGCTGAGGATTGCGTAGGTCCCAAGGCGGAAGCCGCCGTTGCGGCGATGAAGAACGGCGACATTCTTTGTTTGGAAAATACCCGGTTTCATCCGGAAGAAGAAAAGAACGACAAGGCGTTCGCCAAAAAGCTCGCTACGCTGGGCGACATTTTCGTCGAGGAAGCCTTCTCGGCAGCGCACCGCGAACACGCTTCGATCGCCGCGATCGTGACGGCGTCGAAAATACCGGCCTATCCGGGGCGCGCCATGAAGGCCGAGCTCGATGCGCTGGAACGGGCCTTTGAGAAGCCGGAACACCCCGTCACGGCGATCGTCGGCGGCGCCAAGGTTTCGACTAAGCTCAATCTCCTCGGCTACCTGCTGGCAAAGGTCGAGACGCTGATGATCGGCGGCGGCATGGCAAACACGTTCCTCGCCGCCCAGGGCAAGGCTATCGGCAAGTCGCTCTATGAACCCGACCTCTTGCAGACGGCGCGCGATATCCTCGCCAAGGCGAAGTCGCTCCATCGCGAAGTGGTGCTGCCGGTGGATGCGGTCGTTGCGCAAAAGCTCGCCGCGCACGCTCCTTCGCGCGTCGTGTCGGTGGACGAGGTCGGCGCCGCCGATATGATCCTCGACATTGGCCCGCGCACCATCGAGCGCGTCATATCGGTGCTGGCGCGCAGCAAAACCCTGATCTGGAACGGCCCGTTCGGCGCCTTCGAGTTCGAGCCTTTCGACAACGGAACCATCGAAGTGGCCGAAGCGGCGGCGGAACTCACGACGGCCGGGAAGCTTGTCAGTTTTGCAGGCGGCGGCGACACGGTGGCGGCGCTCAACGCGGCTTCGGTCGTCGGCCGGTTCAGCCACGTCTCGACTGCCGGAGGCGCCTTCCTTGAATCCTTGGAGGGCAAGACGCTGCCCGGCGTCAAAGTGCTATTATTGCCCGAGTCTCGGAGCGAGACTCGCAAATAGAACAGGGCAGCGCGAAGCCGCCGGCGCCGAATTTTTCGAGGAGGGTGCTATGAATCTCAGCGAATTGCACAAGGTCGCCGAGGCGATGGTGGCTCCCGGCCGCGGCATTCTCGCCGTCGACGAGTCGACCGCCACCATCTCCAAGCGCTTCGATGCACTCGGCGTGAAGTCCACCCCCGACAATCGGCGCGATTACCGCGAAATGCTGTTCCGCAGCACCGAGGCTATGTCGAAATACATTTCCGGCGTCATTCTTTACGACGAGACCATCCGGCAGAACGCAAAGGACGGCACCCCGCTGGTCAAGCTCATCGAGAAGGCAGGCTCGATCCCCGGCATCAAGGTCGACAAGGGTACCAAGCCGCTGCCGTCGTGCCCGGGCGAGGTGATCACCGAGGGGCTCGACGGCTTGGGCGAACGGCTCGCAGAATATCGCGGACTCGGCGCCAGATTCGCCAAGTGGCGCGCCGTCATCGACGTCGGGCAGGAGCACGGGCTGCCGAGCTACACTTGCGTCAATGCGAACGCGCACGCGCTCGCGCGCTATGCGGCGCTCTGCCAGGACGAGAACATCGTGCCGATCGTCGAGCCCGAGGTGCTGATGGACGGCGATCACGACATCGACCGCTGCGTCGAGGTCACGACCTGGGTGCTCAAGGAAACCTTTCAGGAACTGTTCTACAATCGCGTCGCGCTCGAAGGCATGGTGCTCAAGCCCAACATGGCGGTCCCGGGCAAGAAGTCGCCAAAGCGCGCCTCGGTCGAGGAGGTCGCGGAAAAGACGCTGAGCGTTCTCAAGGCTTGCGTGCCGGCGGCCGTGCCTGGCATCGCGTTTCTCTCCGGCGGCCAATCCGACGAAGAGGCGACCGCGCATCTCGATGCCATTAACAGGATAGGCCCGCTGCCCTGGCGCGTATCATTCTCGTATGGCCGCGCGCTCCAGGCCGCGCCGCAGAAGACGTGGTCGGGCAAGCCGGAAAACGTGGCGGCAGCGCAGCGCGCGTTCGGCCACCGCGCGATGATGAACGGCCTCGCCTCGCTCGGCCAATGGAAAGCCGATCTCGAACGGAAAGCGGCGGCGTGACGCGAGGCAATGAACGCGCAACGCCCGCGGCCGCGCCGCTTCCTGTTACGGATAGCCGTCGACACCGCCACCGCAGCCGGTGCAGCCGGAGCCGCAGCCTCCGCAACCTCCACCGCCTCCACAGCCATGGCTGCATCCGCAGCCTCTACCACGTTTCTAAGTTGCTTTTCTTGTAAAGTAGAGACGTTTTTCGACAGGCATAAACCCAAATGAAGATCGATGTTCAATTAATGCCGCAAATTCTGCCGGAGTAGGAGCGCTTCCGTGGCTGCCGGAGGAAGCGCTCGGCGGTTTGCAGGAAGAAACTCTGGTGGGTCTATTTGGCAATGCGTAGGTGTGCCCCGGATCGCCTTTCTCGCCTAAGGAAAGACGGAAAGCCTGAGTAACGTGGCACGCATAATTTATTACCGGGTCGCACTCAAAAGATCATTGCGATTAACGGAACGATTTTTGGATCTTAAATTGAAGTATATTCGCTCATCGCTGCCGTGGCTCAGTACCACGCCGTGTAGTGTGGTGTTTCGTAGGAATTGCATCGCTTTAATGAGTGGCGTGAGTTCTGCGAATACGGCTAGCTGATACTCTGTCAATCTGGTCGGGCGCGCCAATTCAGATATGCGGGCCATTTTGGTATCCAGCGTGAGAGGAAAAATCATAACAGTGGCGTCCTCCGGCTCCATTTCTAGGATCACGCGAAGGCAGTTGCTTATTGTGTGTTCTATGTATGCCCAGCGACAGGCGAACCGGCCAATTTTTTGAAAATCCTGGTCGGACAAGAGGCCTTCATAGCCGTACGGTGTTTTGACCATGGCGACGACCAAAAACGAAAAATTCAGCGATGACGAAGCGCAACGGCGCTTCATGCAGTCTCTTAAGGCGCGGTGAACACCCCGCCCAAGCCGCTCAAAAGCATGACTCGGAAGCGGCCCAAGAAGCAATCGAAGAAGAAAAAAGGGTAGTGCGTTGCTAATCAATGACGGGCGTGCGATGGCCGATCCTGCAATGTCTTCGCAGCCCTTTCGATATCTTCGCGCAGCCGGTTTGCTACCGACGGTTCTAGGCCGAATTCGCAAACTATTCCGTTTTGCAGTTTCACCGAAAGAACCAGCTTGTTTTTGTCGGCGACAGGTGCGGCCATTGCGTCTGCCACGTCCAAGACGGGAGTTACGAAATGGTAGCCCCTGGATAGTGTTTGACTTTGAGCAAATAGGACCATTTGAGACATAGCTCCAACTATGGTCTGTAAATCGAAAATGCTGAATTGATATGTCACTACGCCATTGTCCGTCGTGAACGTAACAATGGCGCGTGATGAATCCTCCGCATATGCGATCTTTGCGATGGATTTTATGAACGGGTCGTCCGCCATTTTTTCCTCCCCGCATGAAACGTGCGGCCTGAAATTCGAAAACCGGCTTAGTCAGCGACTGTTGAACCCATCGCTCGATGGTCGCCGAACCTGTGTAAGAGTCAACGAGAGTCGGCCTGGGGACGATTTTGGGCTCGATTTTGGAATTATGTGCTTGCCTCGCTCGTGACGTTACTGCCGTACTTTGTACACGTCGTGCTCGCGCGCGTGCTCACTCACCTTATAGTGCGAAATCGTCGTTCGGCCCCACTTCGAGCACCGGCTTATGGTCAACCTCTAGAGACTCGACTCTCTGAGTAAAATCGGTGGTTTGCCCGAGGATATGGATCACGTCGCCAACGCGCAGCGCAGTACCAGGCTCGAGTCGCAAGGTCGCGACCGACAGATGGCTATAATAGTTGGTCACGACTAGAGAGGTTGCAGAAAACCTTCAAACGGATGCTGTCAATACCTTATTGCTCGGGCGGGCTGGGCGTCGCTACTTGCAGGCTAATCCGAACTGACCGATTTTCGTGTCTTCTCCGGTCAGTCGGCGTAAACGACCGGGGAGAAAGTCAATGAGGGCAACTCCGCAATTCGTCCGCCCAAGGAACGAAAACCGGTCAGTCCGCTGATGAGGTGCGCGGCCGGCAGGCGCTTGCCGCGCGATAGACAAATGGGGCCGGCGTTGGCAAGGCACTGGCCGGTGGGCCCATGACCGAGGAGCAGAAAAGCAGATTTGCGG
Source organism: uncultured Alphaproteobacteria bacterium (assembly GCA_963816295.1). Classification (GTDB taxonomy): domain Bacteria; phylum Pseudomonadota; class Alphaproteobacteria; order Rhizobiales; family Xanthobacteraceae; genus BOG-931. The sequence continues at coordinate 183,828 of CAWFJS010000016.1, forward strand.
CGCTTCAAGGCGCGTGGTTGGCCATGCGTGAGAAGCGCCGGCGAGCGGAAGCTACAGAGCTCGATGCGGCAATAACGGAATTTCTAAAGCTTCATAGAGCGGAAACTGACACGGTCGTCCTTGAAGCGTTTCGGCAATGGCAAGTACGCGGCGGCGCGGAGGCGACGTAACTGCACAGCGCGGCCGGCATCGCCTGCCGCGCGTCATTCATGATAGAAACACGTCATGTCACGCGACGAGCAAGGATTTTTGACCTCAGCCGTCAAGACGCTTTTCGCTGCTCTGAAATATTTATCGCCAATGGGTCATCTGCAAGTCACGCCAGCGACGAGTTGCGGGGAGCGTCGTATTGTTCGACGAAGGGTTGTAGCTTCGGTTCAAAGAACTTTTATTCTCGCCGCGCCTAGGTCGGCCTCTGTTTTGGTCTCTTCTACTCATTGAACAAACAACTATTGCGGGGCGCCGACGTCGGTGCGCTAACGAGCTTTTATTTTAGCTTTATTACACAACTGACTATCGGCTTTGGCGACGTGTATCCGGTGGGCTGGTTACGTTACGTGGCGGTCATTCAGGGCCTAACGGCGGCCCTCTTCGTCCTTCTCGTGTTCGGGAAAATTGTAGCGTCGCTACGGCCCCTTCAAACAAAGCGATAAAAAATTTAGAACTTGCCCAGCAGCTCCGGCAGCTTCGCGATATTGGCCGCAATCCGCCGTGCTTCATCTTTGGTGAGCAGCTTGGCCGCTGAGCGCCGGCCCGCGGGGTGGCTTTCATTCAGGCTCTCCAATGTTGCCAGCGAGCGGGATTGGTGAAACCCTCGGCAACTACCGGGAAACAGAAATGGAACAACTCGAACCCTATAAGGGCTTCCAAATCCGCGCGTATCAGGAATGGTCGGGGCAATGGTTGGCCGAGGCCCGGAAAGCGGGGATTAGCAAGTTCATATTCCAACGTTCGATTCCACGCATCTTACTACCGCCAAGAATCAGAAACTCGGTGACACCGATGAATAGAAAAGCTCTTTTGATTGGCTGCCCCGGAAGGCTGGGCAGACAAGACTATCTTCCGGGTGTTGGACGGGACCTTGTGAACTATCGCCGCTTTCTCCGTTCGCCGCTAGGCGGCGGATGGTATTCGAGTGAAATCATTTCACTGGATGATCCGCCGGTCTCTGTCCTTCGCGCCGCAATTCAGAGCCTAAAGTCAGCGGACTATTCGTTCGCACTGTTCTCGGGTCGCGGTTATGTTACCTCGGATAGACGATCCACAATTATATGCGCACGAGGCGATGAAGAAATGGACTCCTCGGAGCTCCGCGCCGGGGCGCAGAAGCAAACGTTGGTGCTCGATTGCTGTCGTGTCATCGCCAAACCGATGTTGGCCGAAGATGCTTTGGCCAAAAGGGACTCCACGGCAGCAGCTAAAAGTCTGAGCTCCTCCGGGTGCCGTCGGTATTTTGAGAAAGCGATTTCGGAATGCCCATCCGGGCTGATCGTGGCCCAATCATGCGACGTGGATGAAACATCCAATGACGATTCAGTGCGCGGTGGATATTATTCGTACAGCCTAATTGATGTTGCTGAAGATTGGGCCGAGAAGAACACAGCGGACCTGTCGAAGTACTATGCTATTTTCGATATGCCACCCGTGCACGATATAGCGAGCAATGCCGTGCAGCGGTTAAGTGGTAAGCGTCAGAACCCAAAAATGGAAAAACCCCGTACCGGGCCGTATTTTCCGTTCGCGGTTATTGCCACGCAGGCCGAGAATCTCAAAGTCGCAAGGTAGCGCGCTAGAGTGGAAGATAAAATGGTGTAAGAAGGAAGTGGCATGAAGGACTTTCACTCGAATGACGAGTTCTTTGCCGCTCTCCGTGCGCTAATCGACCGCCTGTGTGATGAACGTCGGCTTGCCGCCTTAGCTCGACTACTCCCGGAACTGCTCAATGCACTCAAAGCAACTCGTGGGTTAGGCCATGAAGCGTTCACTGCTGCTGATTGGGATGCGTTAAACGACGTAATTCACGCTGCCAACTTGGTCACTAAACGCCGTCAAAACTCAAACTGAGGACGCTGTTTTGCCCTTAAATGAAGGTGGCAAGGTAAAACGGTTGCGCACCGTTAGCGTGCTACCTTGCCGCCGTCACAGACCGCAGCATGATGCCGGTTAGGAGACGAATTATTGGAAGGGATCAGTCCCGGGACATTATTTGATTAACCGAGCTTGGCCGCGTCAGTCCGCCGACACTCGGTCGCGGAAGAAATACCCCGCACGCGCTTGCTTCAAGAGCTGATGTTCCTGAGAATGTAGCGGGGACCAGCACTGCGCGAAGCGGCTTTGAGGAATATTTTCGATCAATACTCGCAACCCGAAAATCGCGTCACGCACGCGCTGATGATCAATTCCTGTCGAATTTCTGCTGCCGAGCGGTATACAATCTCAGTGGCGCCCCGATCCATCCAGCGCGCGTTGAGCAATGGCGATTTAGCGGCCCCAATCCACTTCGGCCTCGCGCTTCACGGCCGGCGCGTAAAATCTGGGGAATGTTTCTCGACGATTGGCCGCAGATTATTTAAGTCCTTTAGCCTATTCCCCTTCATCTGGTGCAACATACTGCGGCAGTTGAAACAGACCGTGCGTAAGTCTTGAAGTCTCGTCTTACCAGCGTGCTTTCGGGTTCCCGGGAAAAGCCATGGTACGATTGGGATGAATGGGTTAAAGGACTTGAATTGACTGCTACTTTTTGACCGGACGAGCCGAGCCAATGCTGGGTCATTCTCAGCCACAGTGAGCAATTTTATACAGACGTCTTCAGTACTGAGGGCATATTTTTCAACAATTGCGCGACACGCCCTAGCCTTTTCCATATAGACGCGTCGCCGCTGCAACCTGATCATTAAACTCCGCAGGATAAGTACCATGGCCGCCTCGCTCGTTCCTCTGATCGTCATTCCCATTTTTTTCGCAATCATAATTTTTGCTTGGCGCTGGCCTCGACGAGCTTGACCACTGACCCGGAATTAGGCATCGCGTGCGCTTGAACGCGGATCGGAACATCGGTTTATCGGCGACGGTCTCGTCACGAGCGTTGAAAGTCGCGAGTTTTAATTCCTCGAGGGGCTTTGACCACTACGACGGAATGTGGCCCCATCGCATCGGAACGAGCTCGCGTTTGCCGTCCTGACCGATGATCGTGTCAATCGTTGTGGTCGGGCAGACGTTATAACGGGCCTGCGTGTTCACCGGCGGGAAGCGGCGGACGGGCTGTCAGCTTTGCGGGGTTTGTTTGCTAGTCGCGCGCTTGTTTGCATTCGTGAAATTGATTAAATTTTGAGAATGGCATTCCTTATCTTATTCTTCACAGTCGCTCTTAGCCTGTGCGTTGTCGGATTGGTCGTCATCGCGCTCGCCGCAATTCTCGGAAGGGTGCGCGACGACTGGAAATTAAAGAAACTCGAACGAGAACCGCGCCCCGGAGACTACTGAATTCGGTTACTACTGACGCCCCCCAATCCTGCTAAAGCCGCATCGGTCATCCGGTCGCCGAACAGTACCGCTATTAAGACTTGCGCAAAAGCTCCGGCAGCTTCGCAATATTCGCCGCAATCCGCCGCGCCTCGTCTTTGGTGAGGAGCTTGGCTGCGGAACGGCGGCGACCTTAGTCGCCAACTCCGCAGCTTAGGCGATAATAGCTGGCTGGTTCACACCAATATCCCCAGCGTGCCAGGCCAAAGGGAAACCAACGATACTGGCCCTGCGGCCACCACCCATAATCGCGCGTGAGCGGAATGACTATGTACTGGTGCGAGCGCCGGTAGTGATGCGAAGAGACCAAAGTAATGTTACCTGAGCCTGCTTGTATTCCGGTTAGCGGTGCGATGGGCGCGGCGTGAGACGTTTCGTACCTAGCCGCGCAAATCAGCGTCGCAACTGTGAATGCACAGACAGTCCGCCGCATGATTTTCCCTTTCTTTACTCCTCCTCGTTCGTCGCCCCGGCTCATTCTCATAATAAGGCTCAGCGCCCAACAGTAGGCGTCACTGATAATAAAGCAGGCGGGGCTTTCCTCAACGGACCACGGCGGCGGGAAGCGGCGGGCGGGCATAGCGCATTTTTTCATAAAATCCGCCCCAGGACGCCGCTAAGTTCAATTCCTCTTTATGGCTGATTTGCGATGCGCTGGCCGTTCATTCGGGCTCGCGCCTGCGTTCCCATCCACTGCCCGCTCTTACCAAGCTCTCACCTTTTACCCAGCGCTCACCTATGGGCTCAATAATGATCGAATCGACGGGGCCAATTTTAGGATTATCGGCGTCGGCAACCGCGGCTTTTCTGGCATCGTCTACCGTACCAAAGTCGCCTGTGGGCGCAGCAAGCAAAGCCGGCATAACGCCTGGGGCGGACGGTTTGGCAAAATAGCTGATCCTAAATTTCATGCCCGCAAGATAAAGCAGCAACCGCCGATCAGCAACGGCAAGTCAAGCGCGGAAAATTTCAAACTGAGCTGTCGGCGAGACGGCCTCTTTTTTCAAACAACAGCAAAGCCGCCGGCCATGTCCACAAACGGGGCGGCGCTATTGAATCTTTTTTGGCGCTTGAATTGTCGTACTCGGGCTATCGATCATCTGCTTGATGACCGCAATGGCGGCTTCTGGCGTTGGGTGAGCGGAGGGTGTGGCAATGTACTCAGCATCGGTGTCGTCGTGATCGCCAGCACCCGGCCGCCGCGGAACCGGCTTCTTGGTCTCGGCCAACCATTGCCCCGACCAGTCCTGATACGCGCGGATTCGGAAGCTCTTATAAAGTTCCATTCGCTCCATTTCTGTTCCCCGTTAGTAGCCTAGTGTTTTCACCAATCCCGCAACTCCGCGCGGCTATAATGACGCAATGGCAGCCAGAATGCCCGAATAAAATCATCAAGCACAGAGAAGCAGTGGATGGTCGCATTACGTATCGCCTCGCGAATGACGGTCGGGAACGCGGCTGAATGTGAGGTATTTCAGCGGCCCCAATCCTCTTCGGCTTCGCGCGTGACGGCCGGCGCTTTCGGATTTTTGACCTTCACCCAATGGGGCGACCGGCCCCGGTCATAGATTGAGCCTACTGGGCGCTTCGATACGAAATCGAGCTTGCACGCCTCGCGGAATATTCTCGCTTATACGAGGCGTTCGACCAATCCTTCTGGGTGTAGTCAGCCCAGCCCCAGAACAAAGCAAAAAATTTAGCGAGAGCCATTCCCGTTCTCATGGATCGCAAATGTGAAAACGGCAAGCCTGTTCTCGATCCAGGCCTCGTTAATGCGACTAAGAAAACCGCACCCACAGCAGCAGCGAGGATTAGGTCCACGAGTAAAGTCTGCATTTTTAACCTCCTCTGTTTCAGCACGGCCTTATTGGGGCGAAAAGGTGCGTCCCGACGCGCCCAACCCATGAAAAGACGCGCCGGGACTTGCCACCGACAGTCCACATGGAGAGACTGACGATGACCGACGCGACTCTGCGGGTTGGCGTTTGGGACCACATTGACCTAGCTCAATGCCATATCGGTCAAGCAATCGGCAAATCTGGTTTTTCCCGCACCCGTCATTGCGGCAAGCATGGTACTTGTTCGAGTTGCAGCACCAATCGCACGGCGATAACGGCTTCTTTGATATCGCCGCCGTGGGCCGCGTTGTGCAGCCGATCGGCAACGTGTTGCCATGTATCCCGCTCGCGGAATTCGGCCGGCAAATGACCCAACAGCTTGCGAACGTCGGCAAGCGTGGTCAGGGTCATGATCGTCGCGATTTTCAAGAGCCTCGGCAGTTTGCGCGACCAATTTGGGCGGGCCACAGATACGGGGCTCTATGATCGCACAGCCCCTATATTATCCTAACCCCACACCGAAAAACGTGCCGCCGCGTCATGGTGCCGATCGCTCCTGTGATCAATGCACGAAGTGAGGTCGTCTGCGGCAGCATGGGGATCAGATCATTGACCGCCGAAACCGTCTTTTATCTAGTGGCGGCTCTACAAAGCGTCGAGCGCAGCGTTCGAGAGGGAGAGACTTGCAGTATCACCTCCTAGCGAGCTGGCAGGATACAAGCGATGGATGACGTTACGATTGCGCGGGCATTGCATGTCGTCTCTGTTGTGCTTTGGATCGGCGGCGTTGCGTTCGTAACAACAGTATTGCTGCCAACGGTTCGCCGCTTGAAGGCGCCGCAGGAGCGAATGCAACTGTTCGACCAGATAGAGCAGCGCTTCGCTTGGCAGGCACGGGTATCGACGGCGATTGTGGGGCTAACTGGGTTCTACATGCTTTATCGCTTCGATATGTGGGATCGCTTCCGGCATGCCGCCTATTGGTGGATTGACGCGATGGTAGCGGTTTGGTTGCTCTTCACAGCAATGCTTTTTGTTATCGAACCGTTCGTCCTACACCGATGGCTGCTTGTGCAATCCAAATTAAAACCGGAAGCAACCTTCAAGGCTGTGGAATGGCTGCATCGAATCCTACTGTTCATCAGCTTAGTCACCGTCTTGGGGGCGGTCATGGGTAGCCACGGTCTGCTATTTTTTTAAATAAGCCAAAGAAGCGCCACGCTCGCGTATCTAATTGATTTTGACACCCTCCAAGGCTTTGATCGAAATCAAAGCAGTCTTTGCACTTCTGCATTTATTGGCTGGCACCGGTTTATAACGCTTTAGCGGCGGGAAAGCACCGGCGAGACAGCATGTCAGGCGAGACAGCATGTCAAATGTCAGAAGCTTCATCGTACTGGCAGTTACCACATGGGCATTCATCGTCTGCTTTGCCGTGTGGTTGATGTTCGGTGTGATCGGCATCCCGATCAGAAACGAGCTGGGTCTCAATGGCGCCGAATTTGGTCTGCTCACCTCCACCCCGGTGTTGACCGGTGCGTTATTCCGTCTGCCGCTCGGTATCTGGACGGATAGGTTTGGCGGCCGGATTGTCATGTTCCTGCTGCTGGTCGCCTGCGCCGCTCCGGTCTGGTTCGCTAGCTATGCCAGAGAGCTGTGGCAGTTCCTGTTACTTGGCCTGGCGCTCGGCGTGGTCGGCGCCTCTTTTGCCGTTGGCACACCCTATGTCGCGCGCTTCTTTCCCAGGGAGCGGCGCGGTTTCGCAATGGGAGTGTTCGGCGCGGGAACCACCGGCGCGGCCATCAATATGTTCATCGCTCCGGCGCTGATGGCTCACTATGGCTGGCAATTCGTTCCCAAATTCTACGCTATCGCGCTTTTGATCACTGCGGTGGCCTTCTGGCTTTTTTCGGCATCCGACATATCGGCGCCAGGCAAGAGCGGTGTCTCATTGCGGCGGCAGTTGGCGGTTTTTAAGGATCGCCGGGTCTGGAAGTATTGCCAGTATTACTCGATTGTTTTCGGTGGCTTTACGGCCCTGTCGGTTTGGATGCCGCAATACTTCGTGAAAGAGTATGGACTGAGCATCGCGGAAGCCTCGCTGCTCGCTGCTTGTTTCTCGCTACCGGCGGGTGTGTTGCGGGCAGTCGGCGGCTGGCTCGCGGATCGTTATGGCGCACACAACGTGACGTGGTGGGTCCTGTGGGCGGCTTGGATTAGCCTCTTCCTCCTGTCTTATCCGCAAACTGACTTCATCGTGCATACGATCCGCGGCCCCGCTCAATTCCACATCGGATTGTCAACATTGCCGTTCACGTTGCTGCTGTTTGCGCTGGGCGTCGCATTCGCCTGCGGCATGGCGTCCACATTCAAATACGTCGGCGATGACTTTCCGGAGAACATGGGTGTTGTCACCGGCATTGTCGGGCTTGTCGGCGCGCTCGGCGGCTTTGTCTTGCCAATTCTGTTTGGGGTCATCCTTGATTGGCTCGGGATCAACTCGAGCTGCTTCATGTTCCTTTACGGTGTGGTGTGGGTATCGCTGATTTTGAACTACACGACTGAGGTGCGCCGCTTGCCGGTCATGGGTGAGTGATTTCCGGCCGATCACACAAAGACGGCAGTGGCCTGATGGGTCTGATTTTGGGACTGAACCAACGTGCCGGGATGTCCGCAATAAGTCCGCTCTGAGGGGCCAAGCGGACGTGACTCGGACATCGAATTTGGTCCGAAATTGACCCTAACCTGACCGCCGCGCACTACCGGCTAACGTCAGTGGCTAGCAATGTAGACATCGCGGAGAACGCTCGCTTCAAGTTCCAGATCATCCAGCCGGTGCTTAACCACGTCACCTATGCTGATAATGCCAGCCAGCTTGCCGTTGCGAAGCACAGGCATGTGGCGCACGCGATGGCGGGTCATCAAGTGCATTAGGTGGGTGAGATCATCTCCGAGGGACGCGGTGATCAAACCGTGCGTCATGATGTCCTTTACTTGCATAGACGCAACTGGCTCGCCGTACTGAGAAAACGCGCGCACAATGTCACGCTCGGAGATAATACCGAGAATAGCGTCGGTGCTCGTCACCACTAGAGCGCCAACGTTCTTTGCGCGCAACCAGTCTGCCGCTCTTTTGATGCTAGCCTCGGGCGCTATTGTTGCAACCTCCGTTCCCTTTTTTTCCAAGATGCTTTCAACGTTCATGGCCGTATTCCCTGTATTCCCGTCGAGGTGGGATGCCGGCTTTACAGTTGTCGACGCCAAGTATTCTACGTTCGAGTAGACAGGATTATGCCGACCTTCGTGCCCAAAGAGCGCATCAGCCGGTGCTCCTTCTTAGGAGCAGGAGCGGTCTGGTACCCGGCCATCTCTCGCACATAGCGAATGCCACAATTTACAGAAAGTTCCATTTCACGGCGCTTTCCTCGAAACGCCTGATGCGCAAGAGATCAACGGCCTTATGACGAAGCGGACATCGCTTGGAGAGGCACCAATGTCGCTTATTGGCCCCGAAGCTGTCGCGCGATCAGCGCCGTCCATGTCTGATATTGAAGGATGAACGGACTCGTCGCAGATAAGTCATACCGCATGCGTGAAGAGTTCGTGCCGCATTGCAGCGAGAGTCGCCGGCGCGCGGTGCAGTGGGAACAATGCGCGGCGGTCCCACTTATGTGGAAAGAGCTACTGAGGGCACGATGTCTCCCGGCGAAATTAGGGCGTGCTATCGACTGTATGCGGCTCATCGCAGGTCGCACGAAATTTGCACATTCGCTGGCACCATCCCTGCAATGAATAACGCCGGAGATCCAGACGATCCCGCCGATTTGTTGCGCCTGCACGCCGGCCTGAAGAGCTGCGTGAGATCGGCCACGGCGACCCCAAGGATCACTTACGTCCGGGCGTCGCCGGGCATATCGGTCATTTGCGCAAGATGCTCGCATCGTTCGCTGCGATCGTCTAGTGGTGGAGGCCATCGCCGACTTGCATGAGGCGCGTCGTTTGAAACGCAACCAATCCCTCTGGATGTCACCAGGTGCTGTGCAACGGTTCGAGCGTAAGGCTTGGAATTGGCTGATCGATTATTTGATCAAGCTGCCGCCGCTACCTAGCGACGATTGAATTGCCACGCCACCATCGGGCTGGGCTTGCCGACGAGTTGCGTTCTTGCCTGATCTACTGACGTGCGATACTCAGCTAACACAATCAAGGAAATGCAAAAACTTCTTCTTAGCTACCGCGACAACATGAGAGTCGAGATTGAACCCGGTGTCGTGGTAACCGCTAAGACCGTGGCCGACCTTCGCGCGCTTCACACTTGGCCGGATGCTGAGGCTGCCCCTCTAAACTTTGCAACCACGCGAATCGCACCAAAAATTGCCGGAGATGCGCCATGTCCACAACGACGACGACAGCCCCCACCACGCCCGCGCTCAATTCCTACTTGCCGGTGCTCGCGCGCCTGTTGATGTGCAGCCTGTTCATCTGGGATGGCGTGCTGCAGCTCCGCAACCCGGCCGCCGCGGTGGACTATTTCACGAGCCTCAATGTCCCGGTGCCGCACATCGCAGTCTGGGTTTCGATCGCGGTCCATCTCCTCGCCGGGGCGGCGATCCTGATCGGCTTTATGACGCGATGGGCAGCGGCTCTGTTGATTTTGCTGTGTCTCGGCACCGCTTTCGGCGTGCATTTGCGGGCCGGCGACATGGACAACATGATGAACTTTTACAAGAACCTCGTCATGGCCGGCGGCTTTCTCTACGTGATCAATTTCGGCGCGGGCGCGATCAGCTTCGACGAAAGCGTAGCGGCGCGCTAACGACGCGACGCGCGTTGATCTGACTCAGCTTATAAGCGTGCTTATCGGAGCCTTCCAGGTCCGCTATTTGGACCTAAACGGACGTGCCACGGACATCGGCAGAAATCCGTGGCTCTTCTGAGACATTAGGCGAGGTCCGAGTTGTGTCCCGGAATACGGACCATAACGGACTCGGCACAATGACGAGCGTGCAAGCATGAAACGTTGACCAGCCCCCTACGTCATCTCGCCCTCAGGTTTGCCGCGGATGTTTTTCCGCGGTTGTCCTCGATCTCAAACTCAACGTGCTGACCTTCATTGAGCGAGCTCAGGCCGGCTCGCTCGACAGCCGAATCTGTGTCGCGTGGAGATCGTCAGGTGCGGTATTGTTCATCGCTGACGTGCTCCATCCAATTGACGACTTCGCCGTTGAGCGCCTCCGCAATGGCTATGTGCGTCATTGCCGTCGTGGGCGAGGCGCCGTGCCAGTGTTTCTCGCCCGGTGCAAACCACACGACGTCGCCCGGCCCGATGTCCTCGATAGGGCCGCCCGAGCGCTGCACCCGCCCCGTGCCTGATATCACGATCAACGTCTGACCCAGTGGATGCGTGTGCCACGCGGTGCGTGCGCTGGGCTCGAACGTCACGCTGGCGCCGGTGACGCGCGCCGGATCGGGCGCCTTGAACAGCGGGTCGATCCGGACCGCGCCGGTGAACCATTCCGCCGGTCCCTTCCCGGACGGCTGCGAGCCGTTTCGCTTGATCTCCATTGCGGTAATCCTTCGTTGCTGCTTGCGTAGCCCCAATCTAATGTCGCACCACACCCACGGTTAGCCCGCTATAATCGGTCGACCGGAAGGGCTAGCCAAGTACGTTGAGGGCTTGCGAAAGGCTGGGCTGCCAGAGTGATCAGCCAGCTACTCGCTCCCCCCGACGAGGTGATCGAATAACCTGCGTCATGTCGCTTATTGGCCCTGAACCGACGTGCCGGGATGCGCAATGAGTTCGCTCTGAGGGGCCAAGCGGACGTGACTCTGGACATCGAATTTGGTCCAAGATTGACCCTAACCTGACCGCCGCGCATTAACGGCTACCCCAGACGATCACAAGCACAAAAAGCGCAACTGCGCCGATAAGTTTTCGCAACCGCACGGGCATTGCCTGAAACATTCCAGTGTTGCGAGGGCAGGGCGCAGCACTATATGGTCCGCGCGCCTGCGACAAGAACATGATGACGGCTATTCAAGCTTTGTATCGTGAAGAATTGGACCATGGCCGCGCGATTCGGCTGTGGCTTTACGTTGTCGCCGCGCTTGTCTTCGCCATGGTTCTGGTTGGGGGGGCGACGCGGCTGACCGAATCCGGGCTGTCGATCACCGAATGGCAGCCGGTGACCGGTACGCTGCCGCCGCTGAACGAAGCGCAATGGCTGACGGAATTTCAAAAGTATCAAGCGATTCCGCAGTACCGACAACTGCACGCCGGAATGAGTCTTGCCGATTTTAAGACCATTTATTGGTGGGAGTGGGCGCACCGGCTCATCGGTCGCGTCATTGGCGTGGTTTTCCTTGTACCCTTCGTCTGGTTTCTGTGGCGCGGCTGGATACCGCCGCGCCGTCGCGCAGGTCTATGGATGATTCTGGCACTCGGCGCGCTGCAGGGTGCGATTGGGTGGTGGATGGTGGCTTCCGGCCTCGCCAATCGCGTCGAAGTGTCTCAATACCGCTTGGCAACTCACCTCGTCCTGGCTTGTCTGATTTATGTCGCCCTGGTCTGGACCGGAACGCGATGGCAGGACGAGCGGGCGCAGTTGCTTTTCGGGAAATTAGACAAAGCCGGCCAACCGGTGACTGTTCGCACTGGCGCCATTGGGCTCGTGGTACTACTCTTGGCGCAGATCTATCTCGGCGCTTTGGTCGCCGGTTTGCGCGCCGGGCATGCTTACAACACCTGGCCGCTGATCGGTGGCGACCTTGTTCCGCAGTCCTCGCGACTACTCTTCGAAGTGCCGTTGTGGCGGAATTTTTTTGAAAATCCGCTCACTGTCCAGTTCGATCATCGCATGCTCGGCTATGTGATCGGTTTGTTGGCGCTTCTCCACCTGTTCAATGTCGCCAAACTGGTCAAGCATGGTCCCGTCTTCACAAGCGCAGCTCTTGTCGCCGCGGCGGTCATCGTGCAAGCGGCGCTTGGCATCTGGACGCTCTTATCGGTGGCCGCGCTGCCGCTCGCGCTTTTGCACCAGGCCACCGCGATGATCACGTTGACCTTGGCCGTCATTCACGCAGCAACTACGGTCCCGCCTAGTCTCGGCGCGAGCTCCTCTTCGAAATAGACATAGGCGAGCGCCTGCCCGTTGTGCTCGCGCACGACGAAGCAGGCGTCTTGTTCCTCGACAGACCACGGCGGCGGGAGGCGGCGGGACGGCATGATTTCCGTTCTCAGCAGCAGTGGCACTCGACGTTAAATTTCGTTACGAATAACACATGCTGTCCGCTGTCCGGTGTCCCTATTTTCAGAAAGCGTTTGGATTGTGCGTTCCCATCGGCGGCTTGGCCGGTTTTGTCGGGCTGGGCGGCGGGGAGTTTCGTTTGCCCGTCCTGATGTATGTTGTCGGTTATCCGGCAAGAACGGCAGTGCCGCTTAATCTGGCAGTCAGCCTCGTCACGCTAACGTTCGCGCTTCTCGTAAGGAGCAGAACTCTTTCAGTTGCCGCCTTGGTGCCGTACCTCAATGAGGTAGCGGGTCTCGCTATCGGCGGTGTTGCGAGTGCGTTTTATGGGGCGCGGTTCGTCAGCGCGATCAAAAGCGAACACCTCGTCAAGGCAATCGCCGCTCTACTTGCGGCTCTTGGCGTTCTGATCCTTTTCGAGGTCGCCTATCCATTTCGATACGCGCAAGTGATCCCCGGTGCGGCTTTCCACTTTGGTGCCGGTTTCGCGCTCGGCATCATTATCGGATTTGTCAGCAGCATATTAGGAGTTGCTGGTGGCGAACTGCTCATCCCGACGATGATGTTCATTTTCGACGCGGATATTAAGACGGCTGGCACCGCGAGCATCGTCATATCGGTTTGCGTCGTGACAAGTGGTCTGTGGCGCTACTGGCGATCTGGCGCCATGGATACGAGACTTGGCGCGAGACGCATCGTCTCGGCTATGTCGGCCGGTTCGCTAATCGGGGCGGCGCTGGGAGGGTTAGCCGTTGGCTTCGCTCCGGTTGCCGTAATCAAGGCAATACTGGGATTCGTGCTGATTGCTGCCGCCATCAAGGTCGCCGTATCACAGCGTTAGTAACGCGAGCCGCTCCCAATCTTCCTCGTCGCGCTTCTGCTGGCCCTTTCGGGTTTTTGACCTTCACCCAATGCGGTCAGCAACAGGAGCGATACGGCAAGCCAAGCCGCTTTGACACGATACCCTCGCAGCCAAGGCATGCCTCGCGATAGACGATCGCGCCATCCTCATCGAAATGTCATTGAGCGCGATGCTCACATGCGAAACCTAGAGCAACTTCGCGAGCAATGACTTGCGCTTCTCGATCGGCTCGCGCCGCAAATCGCTTGCTTGCTCTCGTCGGCATGAACGGCAGGATAGCGGGAATGAAGGGTCGCGATTAATGAGGGTCCAAAGATGGTGAGGGTGCCAGTGCACGGTGCCGAGATGCCAGAGTTAGAGCCGTATGCTTGGTGATTCACCCGAGAGCTGCTTATATAAGAGGGCAATGCCAAACAGGTTTTTGTGTCCTAGATGCCGAGGCCAAAGGTCGATCTCCTGCAACCGTTGCGGTGGCAGCGGCAAATGGTTGATCGCCGGTATCACGATTGGCAAATGCAAAGAGTGCGACGGCACTGGCCGACATCGTTGCGACGTTTGCGGTGGCATCGGTGAAATTGAAGCGGACTCGGGCGAACCGCGGCGAGCCTAGCGGGCGAGAAAGCCTGAGAGGTGTCTTTCTGATCATCTACAGGACATGATGCTCCACATTTTGGACAGACGCTCGTATTGAATGCCGTCAGTAATCTTCTTGGCCTCGGCGACGTTGCCCTTGTAGATTGCTGGAATGATTTCTTTCTCACGCGTCGCCTTGAACTGATCCCAGACCACCTTGAAGTCGGCCGCTACCTTCGTTTCGGCGCCGGTCATGCCGGCAAGCACGGAATCGAGCTTAGTGCTTGCTGCTTGCACCTTCGCGTTCAGCGCATCCTGCACGGACTTGTCCTTGGCATTTATCATCGAATACAGCGCGCTACGCGCGTCTACGAGGGCTGCGCAAGCATCACTCGCAGGGTCAGCCCAAGCGGCTGGGACGAACGCCAGTCCAAGGCCCAACGCCGTCGTGATAGCAATCGATTGGCTGCCTGTCATCGGTCACCACTGGCCCTCAAAGAGCATCACCTTATCCAATTTGATGGCGTCAAACCGAGCCACACAGCGCTCGCATAAGCACCGCCCGATCAATACCTGAAATGAGGTTCACGGCGTTTGCCTTGATGTACATCAATTCCTGCACAAATACTTTGGCGGCCCGCCGCGAGGCTTGATAGCAGCCTTGATGCCCAATCGGCGCTCACGGATCGCTGAGTACTAGTTACGGCCCAGCACTTCAGTAAGACGCTGCCATGTAGCCCCGCGGCTTGACCGTAGCCGGTGCCGCGTTTTGATACCCGCAATCCTTCGTCCAATAACGCCTAGTATGGCTGCACCGCAAATGTCGCTCTTTGGCGCAAAGCGGACCTATGAGTTGCCCGTAGCGATGTCTGCTTTCGGGGAAGCGGACATCGTCTGAACGCGAGCGGATGTCGCCTACTGACCGCAAGCGGACATTCGTTACTCACCGAATTGCTGTCATCCTTCAACTCACCTCCAGCGTGCATTGCGTGCATGTAAGAACTTAGTGGCGACGTCAGTCTTTCACATTTGGGTCTAAGAATTGAGATAGCGTTTTTTGACGGGTGAGCGTTTGGCTGGGTTCCTAACTTGAAAAAGGGGATCGGACCATGCCTAGGGAGGAGACCCGCTCAGATCGTTCGACTAATCCGGCGGGCTCAGAATTCTTCAATACGCTTCAGGAAATGCGCCGTGACTGGATGGCGCGCGCAACGGCCGAAGTCGAACTCAGTCTCAAACTGTCGAAAAAGCTAACCGACGCTCACTCAGTTCCTGATGCCGTGGCGGCTTATCAGGAATGGCTGAACGATGAGATGAGTGCACGCGCTGAAGACGCACGTCTGCTAATGTCCAGTGGACAAAAGTCCATGGACACCACCTCTCGATTTCTATCGAGCGGCTGGACAAAGAGGAGGCGAGTTTGCTGGCAAATTGGCAAAGGTGTGTGACAAAAAAATACGTTCACGTGGCGGTCCAGCAACGCTTAATGATCTGACCGGCAATCTCTGAACCTTCTCTCACATTTTGTTGATTTAAATGAGTCATTGAACAACACGAGTGAATTGGGTCGCAAACGATCCACGATCTCACTCATCCTGCCGAGACTCCGGGCCCCAACACCGGATGTGCGAGCGCGTTTGATAGCGAGAGGCCCTGAATTTCAAATCGATCGCTGACAGCTGGCGGTGTTGCCAACGCAATTAACGGGTCTTGCTCATTGCTCATTCAAACTCCAATGTTGCGCCCGATGGGCGGGATTGGCGAAACGCTAGGCAACTAACGGGAAACAGAAATGGACCAAATCGTACTCTATAAGGGCTTCCGAATCCGTGCGTATGAGGAATGGTCGGGGCGATGGTTGGCCGAGACCAAGAAGCCGGTTGTGCGGCGGCCGGGTGCTGGCGATCACGACGACACCGATGCTGAGTACATTGCTACGCCCTCCGGTCACCCAACGCCAGAAGCCGCTATTGATTTCATAAAGCAGATGATCGATAGCCCGAGCGCGACGAGATAGCCCCAACAAGCTTTGCCGCGATCCGCCTTGCCTCATCGCGCGTGAGCAATTTCGCTGCGGATCGTCGTCCCTCAAGTCCCTGCGCTCTTTTTTCCCTTGCGATCATATGGAAAATGCTCGCCGACAATCCCTGCAAGGGAATTGAGCGCAACGGTGAGGACAAGCGTAAGCGGTATATGGTCGGTGACGAACCCCAGCGGCCTCGAAATAAACATAGGCGAGCACCTGACCGTCGCACGACAAGGCAGGCTATTTGTTCCTCGACGGACCACGGCGGCGGGGCCAAAACACTGCCAATATGAACTACGATTTCACGGCGGCTTTACCGCCAGGCGTGATCGAAAGCCAGCCTTTGGTATGGCCGAATTTGGCGTCCTCGAGCCACCCCTGCGCCTTAGCGTAGGCAATCGCGCGACGGGTTTCGCCCTCGTCTAATCCCGTTTGCGCCGCTACCTGACTAATCCTACCATCAGGTGCAACGGGATTCCCTCTATCGATTAGAGCCTTGAGAAGTCGCTTGGCGTTAGCGGGCGCATTCTGGCTGGTCATTTTCTCATTATAGTCGCGCGGACCTTGCCGCCAAGCGAAGGCCGCGACAACGATCACCGCCTCACGCATGATACGTCAGTGGCCCCAATTCTCTTCGGCTTCTCGTTTCACTGCCGGCGCTTTCGGATTTTGATCTTAACCCAATGCGGCGAGCGGGGGTTAGCCACTATTGCGTGTTCTTGGCCGCTGGCGGAGCCGGACGGACATCGCCCCACGGATCAGACTTCTTTTTTTCTGCTTCCGGGAGCCTTTTCATCGTCGATTGGTGGGCTCGATCAATGATCTGTCGTTTTTCCTATTATATCCCGAAACCTAATGGGCGTTGAAAACGCGGCAACTACCGGGAAACAAGAAATGGACCAAGTCGTGCTCTATAAGGCCTTCCGAATCCGTGCGTATGAGGACTGGTCCGGGGCAATGGTTGGCCGAGGCCAAGAAGCCGTTTGACACCGATGCTGAGTACATTGCCACGCCCTCCGGTCACCCAACGCCACAAGCCGCTATTACTTTCATAAAGCAGATGATCGATAGCCCGAGCACGACAATTAAATTGCCAAAAATGATTTCAATAGTGCGGCCCAGGATTCGCGTTTGTGTCAGGGCCATCACCCTACCGCCCGACGCGAGTAATCAATGGGCGGTGCCTCTGCGCGACGCTGTTACCAAGCTGCCACGTCCAGCCACTCGGTGCTCCGCTGCGGGCCGTCAAGGCGCGGGCTAATCGATCAGCCCGAATCGGATGCGCTCGCCAATAGGAATCGATCGGCTGCGAAATGTCCGACTTTGACCCGAAGCGGGCATAGGGCGTCCATTTCGTCGGATTGGGTCACCAGCTGGCAGTGCGTGTTACTTCTTCATCATCATCGTCATCAGGCACGAAACCACTGCCGCCGCACGTTGGGCATTGCTGCTCTTCGTCCGTACCCTTTTCAATGACGCCATCACCGTTGCACTCTGGACAGGTTTTCACCTGTGCGTCCCTGAATATCATCGTCAATCAAGAAGGCGGGGCATCGCTGCACCGGCCGGCATGTTTTGATCCAAAGTCGACATGATCATCCCTAGTAAAATTTCGAACACCTCTATCACACGTCGGAACACGTGCGCATAGTTTGGCCATTGTGTGAAGAACAGAAAAATCGTCGCACTTCGCTATGGCCTCCCTATAGCCTAAAGCCTATGCCCATGGTCCGGATTTGATCTTAATGCGTAAATCGCCATCGCGGCCTTGGTCAGGACGCGCCAAATCCTTTGTTATGTGTGTTAAGGTATTTTCCCGATGAACTGACTAAGCCGCTGGGACGTTGGTAATTCAAGGTTTGCACGATGAACGATAGTGAGGAGCAAAAGCCAGCCGGTTACGGCCATGACAACAAGGGCGCTGCCGGCGGCGCGGTCAAGAACGAGGGCCGCGTGCATGTTGCGCATAAGGCGGCGATGAGCGCCGGCGCCGATGAGCCCGGCAAGTCGAATTCTACTGGCCAGACTTTCACGATCGACGATCGCGAGATCGATATTCGCGAGGGCGAGACGATTTTCCGCGCTGCGCGCCGGCTCGGCATCAAGCTGCCGCATCTGTGCTATTTGCCCAAGCCAGGCTATCGGCCCGACGGCAATTGCCGCGTCTGCATGGTCGAGATCGAAGGCGAGCGGGTGCTGGCGGCAAGCTGCATCCGCACGCCGTCTCCCGGCCTGAAAGTGCGCACGCAGACCGATCGCGCCAAGACCGCGCGAAAAATGGTGGCCGAGCTTCTGCTCACCGATCAGCCGGCGCGCGAGGTGGCGCACGATCCGGATTCCGAAATGTGGAAGGTCGCCACGCGGCTCGACATTGCGCCGGGCCGTTTTCCGCGTCGTGAAACGCCCGCGCCCGATCGTTCGCACCCGGCGATGGCGGTCAATCTCGACGCCTGCATTCATTGCAATCTGTGCGTCCGCGCCTGCCGTGAAGTCCAGGTCAATGACGTGATCGGCATGGCCGGCCGCGGCCACGGCGAGAAAATCGTGTTCGATTTCGACGACCCGATGGGCGCCTCGACTTGCGTCGCCTGCGGGGAATGCGTGCAGGCCTGCCCGACCGGGGCGCTGATGCCGGCGACGCTGGTCGACGAGCGCAATGTCTTGACCGCGAAGCCCGACCGCGCGGTCGACAGCGTCTGTCCCTATTGCGGCGTCGGCTGCCAGCTCACTTATCACATCAAGGACGACAAGCTTCTATACGTCACCGGCCGCAACGGGCCGGCGAACGAGAACCGGCTCTGCGTGAAGGGCCGCTTCGGCTTCGATTACGTCCACAATCCGCAGCGGCTCCTCAAGCCGATGATCCGCAAGGATGGCGTGCCGAAAATTCCGCACGAAGAGATCGACCCGTCGAATCCGTGGACGCATTTTCGCGAGGCGACCTGGGAAGAGGCGCTCGATCGCGCCGCCGCAGGCTTGAAAAAAATCCGCGACCGCGATGGCCCGCGGGCGCTCGCCGGCTTCGGCTCGGCCAAGGGATCGAACGAAGAAGCTTACTTGTTCCAAAAACTCGTTCGCACCGGCTTCGGCACCAACAATGTCGATCACTGCACGCGGTTGTGTCATGCCTCCTCGGTCGCCGCACTGATGGAAGGGGTCGGCTCTGGTGCCGTGTCGGCCACGTTCAACGAGTGCAAGAACTCGGAAGTCATTTTCGTGATCGGGGCGAACCCGACCGAAAATCACCCCGTTGCCGCCACCTATTT
This sequence comes from uncultured Alphaproteobacteria bacterium, assembly GCA_963816295.1. Lineage (GTDB taxonomy): Bacteria > Pseudomonadota > Alphaproteobacteria > Rhizobiales > Xanthobacteraceae > BOG-931. The sequence goes on from CAWFJS010000016.1 coordinate 203,162, forward strand.
CAAGCAGGCGGCCAAGCGCGGCTCGACGCTGATCGTCGCCGATCCGCGCGGCCAGGCGCTCAAGCGCCACGCCGCCCACATGCTGCAATTCAGGCCCGGCACCGACGTCGCTCTGCTCAACGGCATGCTCAACACCATCGTTGCCGAAAAGCTTTACGACGAACAGTACATTCAGACCTACGTCGAGGGCTTCAAACAATTCGCCGACAGCATCAAGGATTACACGCCGGAGGAAATGGCGCCGATCTGCGGCATCGAGGCGGATATCATCCGCACCGTTGCGCGCAAGTTCGCTCGCGCCAAATCGGCGATCATCTTCTGGGGCATGGGAATCTCGCAGCACACCCACGGCACCGACAATGCGCGCTGCCTGATCGCGCTGTCGCTGATCACCGGACAGATCGGGCGGCCGGGCACCGGGCTGCATCCGCTGCGCGGTCAAAACAACGTACAGGGCGCGTCCGACGCCGGTCTCATTCCGATGTTCTTCCCGGACTACAAATCGGTCGAGGATCCGCAGATCCGCGCACGCTTCGAAGACGCATGGGGCACCAAGCTTGAGCCGAAGAAGGGCCTCACCGTCGTCGAGATCATGGATGCGGTCCACGCCGACGTGATCAAGGGCATGTACATCATGGGTGAAAATCCCGCGATGTCGGATCCAGACCTCAATCATGCGCGGCAAGCGCTCGCGCATCTGGAGCATCTCGTGGTGCAGGATCTGTTCCTCACCGAGACCGCGGTTTATGCCGACATCGTGCTGCCGGCGTCGGCCTGGCCGGAAAAGGACGGCACCGTCACCAACACAAATCGCCAGGTGCAGATGGGCCGCCAGGCGCTGCCGCTGCCGGGCGACACTCGTCATGACTGGTGGCTCATTCAGGAAATCGGCCGCCGCATTGGGCTGCCGTGGAATTACCGCGGGCCCGACGAAATCTATACGGAGATGGCATCGTTGATGCCGTCGCTGGACAATATTTCGTGGGAGCGCGTGCAGCGCGAGAGCGCGGTCACTTATCCGTCCGATGCGCCGGACCAGCCGGGTCGCGACGTGGTGTTCGATAAAGGTTTCCCGCGGCCGGGCGGCTTCGGCAAGCTGGTCGCAGCCAAATTGCAACCGCCCGACGAGACGCCTGAACGACGACTATCCATTCATCCTTACCACCGGCCGCCAGCTCGAACACTGGCATACCGGTGCCATGACGCGGCGCGCCACCACGCTCGATGCTTTGGAGCCGAGCGCGGTCGCTTCGGTGTCGCGCGGCACCATCGCCAAGCTCGGCATCAAGCCGGGGGACCCGATCCGAGTCTCGACGCGCCGCGGCGTCGTCGAATTGGCATCGCGTCAGGACGATGCCATCCCCGACGGGGTCATCTTCATCCCGTTTGCCTACGTCGAGGCGGCCGCCAACATTCTCACCAATCCGGCGCTCGATCCGTTCGGCAAGATTCCGGAATTCAAATTTTGCGCCGCGCGGGTCGAAGCGATCGATCAGGCGAGCAAGGTGGCGGCGGAGTAGCGGTCGTCGCGGTCCTTCACCGTGCGCAGCTGGAGGCACTTTATGATGCGCCAGTCCAGCTTATTTCCGATGAGAACCGACGGGCATTTCTTCCTGGCTGAACCTCTTTCGCAATGTTTGCTTATGGCGCTGAGCAGACGTAGCAGGCGCAAGATCGGACATCGCTCGAAAGTGCGGACATGTCAGGTTTTTGCCCAACTGAGACATGAGCGGCTCATTTTTGCTGCGACGCGTGACGCAGTACTCGCTGGAAGATTGTGTTAGACTTTAACAGGCGCGGTTCTCGGCCGCGCAGCCGAAAAGCGGACGCAAACCATGGAGGCACCGTGACGCATGCCGCTCAGCGAGTACGATACCAAAGAAGCTCTGCGGGCCGCCACCGATTGGCTCGTAGCATCGGAACTTCCCGGCAGCGCCGCGGCTCGTGAAGGCATTGCAGATACGATTCCGCAGGTCATGATGGGGCTGGTCGAACCCGACGATTTGGATGACTTAGCGGCGATCGTCGAGGGGCATGCGGGAGCAGTGCACGATGCCGCTACGCCGGAGGACGTGCAGCGCGCCCAACTTAAGGAAGCAGTAAAGGCCGCGTTCGATTACGTGCGTTCGCTTCGGCGCGATGCCGCGCGATGAAGCGCGTCACTTGTTTCATCGCAGAACCAAGTGAAGCGGCCGGCGGATATTCCCTGATGTTGCGTGGCCCCCTGTAAGGGTTCTGACGATCTATCAGCTAGGCAAAAAAGAGAACGCAGGCACAGGAGACCAAACAGATGTTCATTGCCATGAACCGGTTTCGCGTGAAAAAAGGTTCAGAGGACGCGTTTGAAAAAGTATGGCTGGGACGCGATTCGTATCTCGATCGTATTCCGGGTTTCTTGGAGTTTCATCTGCTCAAGGGCCCGGAGGCGGAAGACCATACGCTCTATTCCTCGCATACCGTGTGGCTAAGCAAGCGGGCCTTCGAGGCGTGGACCAAATCGGAAGAATTCCGGGCCGCGCATGCGCGTGCCGGTAACGAGACAACTGGACCGCTCTATCTGGAGCATCCGAAATTTGAAGGCTTCGAAGTACGCCAGACCATCACTCGAAAGGCGGCGAGCGCGTGAGTTATCACGCCCTGCTTGTGAAGGCTCGTGAACCGTATGGATTGCCGGCGGAATGGGCGTGTTCACAATCCACGGGTCAGTTTGAACGACAGACCCGGAGCCGGCCTCAAACTCGCGGGACTAAATGCCAAGAATTGAAGAATTTAGGGCGAATTAGGGGCATTCCGGCGTCCACTTTTTTGCTAAACTCCCCCGTGCGTCAGGAGTTCCACCGCTCATGGCTCTGTCCGATGTCATCCTTGCGGCGACGCTGAACAATCTGGCTGAACGCTACAAAGAAGAGGGTCGCTACGCCGATGCCGAGCCGCTCTACAAGCGGGTGCTGGCGATCAATGAGAAAGCGCGCGGGCCGGATCACCTCTCTGTCGCGCTGGCACTGAACGATCTAGCCGAACTCTACAAAGAAGAGGGTCGCTACGCCGATGCCGAGCCACTCTACAAGCGGGCGCTGGCGACCTGGAAAAAAGCCCTCGGGCCCGATCACCCCGATGTCGCGCAATCGCTGAGCGCTCTGGCCGGCCTGTACCTCGCCCAGGGTCGCTACGCCGATGCCGAGCCACTCTACAAGCGGGCGCTGGCGATTTTCGAGAAAGCGCTCAGCCGCGATCACCCCTCTGTCGCGTCGGCGCTGAACAATCTGGCCTCACTCTACAAAGAAGAGGCCCGCTACGCCGATACCGAGCTGCTCTACAAGCGGGCACTGGCGATCCGGGAGAAAGCGCTCGGCCCCGATCACCCCGATGTCGCGCAATCGCTGAACAATCTGGCCGACCTGTACACCGCCCAGGGTCGCGACGCCGATGCCGAGCCACTCTACAAGCGGGCGCGGGCGTCAAGACCAGAGCAGAAGGGGAGTACCCTCAGTTCTTAGATGCGTTCTGTCTTGGTCTGAAAGAATTCGGCTCGGCTCGGTTTTGCGCCCCAGCTTGCGATCAGCGACGGATCGATCGCGCTGGATAGCGTGGACACGGACATTACGGAAGGATCGTGACTACTGAACTTGAGCCGGCCCCACTGCCGATCCACAGCCGCGCCGGTTGGTTCAAAGCGCGGGACACACTTCCCGCGCTATTTTTGCAGCAAAATCGATGCAATCCGCAGAACCGCCGAATTGTCTCCGATAAATCGACCCGTCTGATTATTTTCTCAACCGCGCATGGGAATAGATTGACGGCACGGCTCAGAATGGGATGTGCTGTGTCTTCTGCGGGGGCATGGCCTTCCTAAGCGATAAAATCGCTCGTGGTGCCGAAACAACCCGCGCTGTAGTAACTGTCGCGGTGTGGGGCCTTGTCGCGCTTGCCGCATAATACGAGGGCGCTGCTCGCGATCGGCGGCGCGCTTTGCGCTTGCCTGAGCCCGCGAGAGCATAGGAGCAAACAAATGACCGCACCCGATACATGCAAGTGTTGCTAGCGCCGAGGCGACCAAGCTCCGCGATGGCTGAACCGATAACGAATGCTCTGGTAGCAAATGGGTCGTGGCTGCATCGTTTTCAGGACCGATGCAAAGCGATGCTGCCGCCGTTGCTGAAATTGCTTGCGCCTGGCTTATTGCAATGACGGCCTGGCACTCAGACTAAGCCCACCACGTGCGTTCAAGGATTGGCTTATTACTATTCTGGGTCCTATCTATACATAGCTAATGGTGGCTGTGGTGCATGGAGTTGTGACAATGGCTGAAGCCGAACCAGACGCGGCCCAACCAAAGGTGAGAGTTCTAAGGCGTACCTCAATATCGCCTAAGTACATCAAGGCTGACGCAGAACTACAACGTGCAGCAACTCAATACCTTACTGCTATTGCTGGGTTCTCTGACGAGCTTAAGCAAGTCGAGGAGGCTAGTGCCAACCTTAAGCAGAAACTTGTCCCTAAGCTTGGCTTCGATGGTGAGGTAGACTGGCGAGTGATCGCAGACGAGCGCGTTAAGGGTGGTCTTATCGTTGAAGAGATACAGAAGGAGCCTACCATTAGGCTGCGAGACTGACAAAATTGTCACGTCTCGGAACGTTCTCCGTGGGCTCGGCGCGGAGTGGCTGCTTGACCAGCATTGGAGTGCGGAGATCAATTTGCAGATTTGGGGACCGAGACAGTACGGATCACAGCTCTCGCGGCTTTCACGCCCGGAACGAGCCCTTCGTCTTTCAACGCAGCCTTTCGCGATCAATTCAACGTCGTCCGCATCGGTTTGAACTATCGCTTCTGATCCGAAAGAGGCAGGCGACGTCTGAGTTTGGCACTAAACGGACATCGGGCTGTCGCTCAGTAGTCATTTTGCTGCCCCGTGAAATGGTCGTTATTGGGTGAACAACGTACGTGAACTCGCGAATGAATTTATTGCCGACCATTGTATTTGGCGTCGTCGGACTTGTTTTGAGCTATGAATTTTTTATTCCTCCAGAACTATCAATGTTTCGGCTGATAGCAGCGATTGGAATGATGGTTGGATATCGAGTGGGTCAACTTGTTGGTAGGCTCGTAAGACCGTCTCCTAAAAGGTTCCTAATTTTAAGCGTGGGCGCAGTACTTTGCTTTTACTTTGCGTTTGCGTATGCCAGCATGATTTAAATGGGATCAGCCAATACATCAGATATCGTGAACTTGGGTGCGCTACTTGGCCTGTGTTTTCTCTCGCTGGGATTTTTATTGCCCTTCACACGCGTTCTTGTTCCAAACAAAATTGAGATCCTGTGGTCAAAGGCTATTGAGTATTTCGCAAAGCTCTTTCGAGGTTAGGTTAACAAATTATGCGTCCGGCAGCGATGATAAGGTCCTCCGGGCACGGCGCGACTGCGGAATTGAAGGCGTGATTTAACAAGCGTTGGACATCTAAATAGATCGATAGCTACGGTGAAGTTCATGCCGGTATGAAGCTCCTTTCTCCAATACCGTTCCGCTGTATCCCCCAGCCTGTGAGGTCCCGCTTGACCCCTTTGGGCTGGACAGCAAAAAGGCAGGTGGTCGCGCGGGCATCAGAAGCGCATTCTGGGATCCACAATAAGCACTACGCAGCGCCTTGCATCGAGCCCAGGGACTTGCGAAGGGACCGATCTGCCTAAGGTCCGAATAGGTTCGGTATATCTGACCGCCATGAGCGAAGAAGATGACCCGCTGGCGCGGAACGGCAACTGGCACCGTCTGTCCATCTCTTTTGATGATCCAAGGGCACTGGAGCAGATGGGGCCGAATTTGGAAGTCAGCATCGCCGCGGTTACAGAGCAAGGAACGACACTCGCACACCACGAGGTGGGCGCACTGATCGATACGGGATCTAAGTCATCTTGTATCTCGCCACGCCTGGCACCGAAGATGGAAGGTGGCATGCGAGGAGTTCCGCAGCTTGTCGCACATTTATGGCCTCCTTGAAGGTCCCCCGACGATCCGAGGCTTAGTTCGGTTCAAGAATGGGGTTGAGTTCATTCGTGACTTTTCCGTGCTCGATCACCTCGCGCCCTATGACGTTCTGATTGGTCGCGACATTCTTAGGGAAGGCCGCATGTACATCGATGGGGGTACGGGTCACTTTCGGCTCTACTTCCCGGACCGAACGGCTTAGGAAAGGCGAGTTTTCCGGGCCCCGAGTGGCTGCACGCATCGCTGCTAACCGGTTGCCGACGATGAGATGATCGGAAGAAGAGTTGCAGTGTGCGACTTTTCCTCTGGCCATTCGACCGACGGGCAGAGGCGTCAAATACCTACTATGGGGAGCGGGAGGAACCCCAGCACTCCGCCACCAATGAGTGCGACACCAGTCGGCACCCGACCCATATCGCACGCTCCCCTCGAAGGCGATTCAGATTACGGCTGACCCAGGTAGGGATGTGATTCTGGAAGCGATTCATTTCCTCGTGGAAATCGGGAATCCGCGTCATCCTCGTTCAAGCGACATGCATTCGATTCGATTCAATGGTCGTCACGCCGCAGAGACCCTCGCTGGATAGAACTCGGTGAGACGACACCCACTTCGGACATCGGCGCGTTCCAAGATTTCCTGTCACGACCGACAGCTTTTCGCAGGCGGCAGCGTGAATTAGAAGCGGGACAGCGGAAAGAGGAAGCGCGCCGAGTTGAAGAAGCTGAACGGCAAAGGCAGGAATTGCGCCAGCGAAATACGTGAACGCGGCTCCGGTGCGGGCGTGAGCTGGCTACAGGACCGCTCTCGGCGAGCACCCGTGGGCGGTTAACTTTAGCGCTCTGGCTCTGGGACGCGTTCCCATCCGCTGTCCGTTCTTACCAAGCGCTCACCTTTTACCCAGCGCTCGCCTATGGGGTCGATAATGATGGAATCGACCGGGCCCATTTTATCGGCGTCGGCAACTGCGGCCTTTCTGGCATCGTCTACCGTATTAAAGTCGCCTGTGGGCGCAGCAAGCAAAGCCGGCAAACCGCCTGGGGCGGACGGTTTGGCAAAATAGCTGATCCTAAATTTCATGCCCGCAAGATAAAGCGGCCGCCGCCGGTCAGCAACGACTTCGGCGATGTATTTTTTCCCTTAATTTTGATTTTCCAAGTCATATGAGATCACCTTTGGTCCGCGTGTTTACGTTTGTCTCTTGCGATTCCTTATCGCGCGTTCGAGCTGAGTCAAGCATGCCATCGAATATGTGACCCGGATCTCCGCTGGCATCTTCGTGCGGCATTTCTCGATACATGCTCAAAAGCGCATCGCGATATTCTTCGAATGAAAGCGCGTCTTTTTTGTCGAGCGCATTAGCTAGCGCGAGTATAGCCGCGATAAGTGCGGTGATAGCGTCGGTGCCAACAATCTTTTGAGACTCTGCCATTTATTTGCTCCTCCCTAGGCCATGTCCGACTTGAGTCCGAAATGCGCGCCAAAGCAGTCATCGACCGCGCTGATGGTTGCGCCCAGATTTTAGCGAAACTAGTTCAATCAAACGTCGCGGCCGGCGGTCGCTTGCCGCTCGCAATTCAGCGTATGTTGGAATTAAGGTTGCCGTAGCGCGTCAAGCCTTCCAAGGATCTTCTGATCAAGCCGCTCGCGCTTTTTGGCAACATCGGCCGCCAGGGTCTCGGACAATCGTCTAACCCTTCTGCCGCGCTGTGACCCAGGCATATTGGCTAAGGTGGTTGTTAGCAGTTCCCATGAAGCGGCGGCGAGGATATCGAGGTCGCCCAAAGTCATCGGCCGCTCGCTGATGCCCGCGGCTTTCTGAAGCCGATCAAGCAGCTCAGTAACGCGGGGACCAAAGTCCTTCAGGAACTTCGCGTAACGTTCGCTGGCCATCAGTTTCCTCCCTCGCAAGAACTAGCGGGTATTCGGCCTCAATAGATCAGGCAGCTTGGCAATATTCGCCGCGATCCGCCGCGCCTGATCGCGCGTGAACAGCTTGGCCGCAGATCGCCACCCCGGCTCTTCCTAAGAGACGAACCTGCAAGGAGGCCTAATCAGTACGATTTCGCAGCGGCTTTACCGCTAGGCGTGATCGAAAGCCAGCCCCTGGTATGGCCGAATTTGGCGTCCTCGAGCCACCCCTGCGCCTTAGCGTACTTAATCGCGGGACGGATTTCGCCCTCGTTTAATCCCGTGTCAGCCGCTACCCGACTAATCCTAGCCTCAGGTGCAACGGGATTCGCCTTCTCAAGGCTTTAATCGATAGAGCGCGGTCACCCAACGCCAGAAGCCGCCATTGCTCTCATAAAGCAGATGATCGATAGCCCGAGCGCGACAATTAAAGCGCCAAAAACGATTCAATAGCGTCGGCCCGGTTCTTCCTTGAAATAGACGTAGGTAAGCGCCTGCCCGTTGTGGTCGCGCACGACAAAGCAGGCGCCTTGTTCCTCGACGGACCAGGGCGGCGGGAAGTGGCGGGCGGGCATGGATGGCCTTATCGATAGACACGAGACTTGTTCGCTACTGCGACTCAAGGTATTGAAGCGCTGTAAAGCCACACTTCCCCACAGCCACTCCGTGTGCCGGTTGCGGGGATTTTTCTTTTTACGCGGGTGTGGCGGCGAGCAACGTTGGGCTAGCAATCGTCGGGCGGGCATGGTCGGATTAGCTAATTGCTGTCCCGCCGTCCGTAAACAAACACCGTGACCGGTGCCCCCAATAGGCCAATCACCGTGGCGACGCGGCAACTGGCCCCGGCGACAAATTGAACCGAGCTGCTTCGACACGATACCCTCACAACCGAGCCTGCAAGTCTCGCGGAATACAATCGCGCTGCAGTGATGTCGGTTTGTGACCCTAAACGGAAGTCGAGCATTCCATTTTGGTGGCGCAACAAGATCGCCGCTCAGCATCAAGGAATGTGGTAAGTTGTTGCGCTCGGCCTGATGGGTATCTCGATGAGACGGGCGAGTTCATCACGCTACTCGCCGGCTCGGCTGCAGCTTGGCCACAACCTCGCAGGCGCAGCATCCGTGAGACGCAGACAATTGGGTGATAATTCGTGCGGGTGGCGGCCTTATCGTACTGCCCTCGGCGCTCAGCTTCGTGAATCACTTTGATCGTTTCGTTAGGAGCCCAGATTCCGGCCGGCGACAGGATACATCGACCGCATCTTCAAAGGTGCGAAGCCTGGCAAACTACCGGTGCAAGCGCCGACAAGCTTCGAGCTATTTATCAATCTTAAGCCGCGAAGGCGCTTGGCCTCACCATCCCGCAGACTCCGCTCGCCATCGCCGACTTAATCGAATAGCATCGACCACAGAGCATCTCAAAGACTTTCGGGAAGCTGCAATGTTTGGTTCGGGAGGACCGGCCATTTCGCGCTTTATAAGCGCTGAGATTGGGATACAACAACAGCAACAGAGAGGAGTGCACACATGGCAACACGCTCACGCACCGCTTCACACAAGGCGACCGACCAGATCTCTTTCTACGACGAATCTCTAAAGAAACAGGTAGAGGGCTCTTACGTATCGGATGGCAAGTCAATCCATGTCTCTTCCGCATACGGCTTTAAGAGTGCCCCCTATGGCGATCTTGGCGCGTGCATCGATCAAAATGCACAGGTTTTGTTGGCGCAAAAGCTATTGAGCGAGTTGGCGCGTGATGCAGCAAAGGACATGAAAAGCCATTAGGCTCAGGAAAGAAATAAATGGTGTGAGCCACCAAAACTGTTTAGAAACCGTCATCGCTTTTTGCCGCGGAGGGCCGTTACGGCCCCGCTGGCTTGGGTGACGGCGACTTTCAAGTGAGCTGCCCAATTCTCCTCCGCCTCGCGCGTTACGGTGGCAAGCACGGCACCAACGCAACGCAATCACCACGGCATGGATTGGACGGCGCTGCGGTGGCGGGCGGGCAATCGGACGGCTCCCAATTTGGGTTTGAATATGAACACTCAGCGGGACCGGAGAGTTTTGACTCGGGGGACGTTGGAGACCTCGAATGGCGATTGATACCCGACACCACAACAACAATAGAAAAATCGTCGCAAGCACGGCAACACGCTAACCCGCACACTCCGCAAAACCTATGGCCCCGGCTTTGCAGCGGGCTGTAAAGACGATGAGAAATTGAGTGACGTGCTGCACAAATTAGATGAGGCCTCGCTGAGCCAGCTAATCCGAGATCACGAGGCCGCACACCTCGAACAGATTTGTCGAGCGGCGTGATCGCCCGCGTCAACAGAGTGGGGCGGCGGGAAGCGGCGGGCGGACATAGCCGGTAGCTTAATCGTGGTCGTGTCGTGGATACAAAAAGGCACCGATAAGAGCGACCAACAGACCGATCACCACCGAGACAATGAGCCAATCAATGTGAAAAATGAATGAGTTAACCATTGTCCCCTCGCCGGTAAAGCGACACCATCGCGTTCACGGATAAGTCAAGCAGAACTTTTGCTGACAAAATTGCGCCTGCGCGCCTCATGCGGAGCTTTGAACGGCATTTCGACAGTCCAATCAATCGCACTACGAAAGAATCAAACTGCGCAATCGGTATCGTCCGCGAACCGTTCTCTCGCCTAGCGTCTTAACTGCGGTGACTGAACCCATTGGTACTGCACATAAGCGACGCGCATCGGAAGGGACCGGCAGGGCGCCGGTCCCTTTCTTTTTGCAGCACAGGCAGCGGGTCTCCGTGTAACGAACGCAGCGTTGCTGGAAACGTGTCAGCCCACGTACGCTGCACGCTTCTGGTTCTCAAGCTCGCGAGGAGTCTTTGGCTCCGCAGGCAACTGAAGCACCGTAGCCTGCTGTCCCTCACAGAGGAACGTCAAGAGTACGACCTGACCATCCGGAAATTCCAAAGCATCGTGATGCGCGGCGACCCTTTGCTTGTTGACTTGGCGAAAGATCGCCGTCGTGTGCTTCATCACTTTATTGCGCCAAGCGAATAAACCAGTCGATTGACAGTTTATTTCATTAGAAAAAGATAACTCCGTTCCTGGTAGAACGCAGACCGCAAGGCTCGCATCTTCTGAGGCTGCAAATCCTCGCGTCCCAGTGCCAAAGTTCCGCGTTGTTAACTTGTCGCCAACTTTCGCGGCCCGCGATTTGACGTTCTGAAGACTGTAGTCGCACATTTCGGAACTCCTAATACGAAGCCCTCACCCGAGTAAAAATTACTCCAAATCACAATTATCGCAGATTGATCTCGATCAAAGACAACCGGGCGCGATTAGTTGCGGAAGATTAGCGCGATTTGGCGTTTCGTCAGCTTACTCCCGTCGACCGGATCCCCGGCAACGGGCCCGTCGGGCCGAGTACGGCGCTAAGGCGCTGGATCACGGCGGGGCGCGGTACCGAAATCTCTCCTTGTTCGAAGGCGACGACCGTAAGCGTTGTAAAGGCTTCGAGCAACTCGCCGGGGCGAAGCAGGAAATCCGGATCGCGTGGCCGGCCGAAGCGTTCGTTGCCGCGCGCGAAGGTCTCGTAGATCAGCACTCCACCCGGCGCGAGGGCGCGGGCAATCGCCGGGAGTAGCGGGCGGTGCAGGTAATTGGTAACGATGATTCCGTCATAGTCATCGCCGAGCTGCCTACGGTCGTCGGTCTCGAGGTCGATCCGGCGCACCTCGCAACACGGCCCCGCGAACGCCAACAGTGCCGTGGTATCACGGTCGACCGCGCACACGGCAAATCCGCAGTCGCGCAGCAGGCGAACATGCCGGCCACTGCCGGCCGCCAGGTCGAGCACAAGACCACCTGGCTTGATCAGCGGCAAAAAGCGGTTGACCCAGTCAGAGGGGGTCGTCGAGGACTGAGGCGATCGCATGCTCTTTTGCATTGGCGGCGGCCGATTGCAAATAACGGGAAGAGCCGAGTACAACGCACGGCTCGGAGGTAGTATCGATGATTTTATTTACGCTGCGTTGCGCCCGTGGCCACCAATTTGAAGGTTGGTTTCGTGACGGCGACGGGTTCGAGGCGCGCAGCAGAAGGCCGGCGCGATCTCCTGTCCCGAATGCGGCGAAACCAAGGTCGAAAAGGCGGCGATGGCGCCGCGGCTCGGCAAACCACTCCGCCGATTTCGCCGGCTAGCGCTAGGTTTGGGGGTGGCCGAAGACCCTGGTGGCGGGGCCTAAGTTTCGGCCCACATCGCTGTCGTATTGGCGCCGCGGCATGGATGTCCATCGTAACGGGCCGGTAGATCCGACTGCCAATCGCCATTTCCCCGACGCTGCTCGCAACTGCGGACGCCATACCGAGCGCGACAGTCGCTTGCCGCGCGCTGTGGCTGCTCAAGAGGTCTGCCGCTTTTCCTCCGCGTTCAAGATTGCTTCGTAGGTCGCGATTATTCTTTTGTGGTGTACAATCCATGCTTGGGTCATATCGCGCCAAGGCTCGCTGCCGCGTCTTTCGCCAATATGGACCTTCCCGGATTCCAGAACGGCCAGATCTTTACGCTTGCGCAAGCTCGGCTTCGATGTGGCGGATGAAGTTGTCTGTACATGTTGATTACCTGGGTCCGTCTTAGCCCGTGGCGTTTGGCGTTTGCTTCACCAAGCGCGCTGAACAGCCACTACGATAGCGGCCCACATTCCAATCCGATCCGCTTAAAGCGGTAGGTAGGATTTCTCAGCACTTGCAGAAGCGCATCGGGCTCGCTTGCAACCTTAAAGCTCCCGAAGCCAGCGCCATCGTGAATGAACAAACGACCGCTACTATCAGGCGCACTTGGCGAACTTGCTCTACCCCGTAGACAAAACTTTAATGCACAGACAAGGTCCGCAGGCGCAAAGCGGGGCGTCAACTCCTATGCCGTCTTCACTTCGAAGCTACGTTGAATTGGTACGTCGTCGAAGAAAAATTTTATTGTGTATTGCCCAACGATCAAATGTGGAGCAAGGACCCTAATCGCCGCAAGATGAGCTTTGTTTTTCTCAAGGACGACCGTTTGCTTCGGACTTTCAATCACCGTCTGACCTTTGGGATCGGTAAGTGAAACTCTCGTCTCACAAGGCCCCTCACCCCCGCGAGCAAACAATACAGCCATGAGAGATGGAATCAGAATATCTTTTTGAAGGACAATATCGTCGTTTGGAAAGACGCCAATGATGCTGAGCTTGTTATTGATCTCCTCCCTCACATCTTCGCAAAGGAGGAAGGAAGAACCATCAGACTTTGGCAATGACTTTTTCATAACTGGTTCACAACAGCCGATGCAGCAGGAGGACGGGACAAGCGCAAAGAATAATTTGCAGCAGATAAATCGGCCAGCACCATTGCGGCAGACGGCGCTCTCCTCACCACAACTCTATAGCGATTTGGGAAAAACTGTCTACTCCGGCGGAGTGTAGCCATCGGATCACGCAGCTCGCAATTGGCCCGCTCGTGAGCCGCACCACGAGCGGCCTCCCGGCGTCGAGACGTCAACGCCGGGGTCGCTATCGCCGGGCGGGCTCCTTGAACAGCTCTCGCAACACCCCGATCTGCTCTCTTGTCTACAATCGCCTCGGTTGGGGTTTGCTTGACCAGCTACGCGAGCCACTTTGTTAAGTATTCGCCCACACCCTAAAAACAAGCGTTAGCCGAAACTGGGCAGATCACGTGGCTCACTATCGCGCTCCCCGTTATTTGGGGGGAAATCTTCATTGCCTGGGTTATCGTTATTCTGGCAATCGCAGGGCGGCGCGATCTTTCATCCAGAAACATGGGGATCGCCAGGAACACTAAGCTGTCGAAAAATGTTTGGCTAGTGTTCGATTTCCCTCGTAACGTTGTCATAGTCGATAAATGAAGGCTGCCCGGTCATGGCCGATTTCATGTCGCACGTTGCAGTCCCGATCGCCATCGGCGCCGTCGCGGTGGTGCTCCTACTTGGCCTCATCAATATGATGCGCGGGGGCTCGGGCAACACATCGCAGAAGCTGATGCGGCTTCGCGTGCTGCTGCAATTCATCGCCATCGTCGTTATCATGTTCACGGTCTGGATTATGGCGAAATAACAGACAAAGAACGCGGCCTGGTCGTTCTCAACAAGGTCTATACGCACACTGGCGACGAGGGCACGACTGCGCTTGGCACCGCGAGCGGCGCAAGAAATACGCGATCTACGGATCGCCGCCTATGGCACTCTCGAAGAGGTCAATGTTGCGATCGGCGTCGCGCGGCTGCGGGATCCATCGCAGAAGTGGCCAAAGTCACTAGGCATGTGCCGACAGAGCTATCTTATGCGGAGTGATCAAATGCTTTAGCAACTGCGGCAGCTGCCAAAACTAGCCAGGCTAGAATCAAGATAATTCCTCCCGTCGGCGCGGCCATAGGAAAAAGTCGTTGCCCCACAAACGCTCGAAATGCGACATCGCCTGAAAATAGGATCGTACCCAACGCCCACGCTGCAAGAGCTATCAGGGCAAGCTGCCGAGATAGCATGCCTTGGAGCAAAAGAGCTGTGCCTCCAAGAATTGCCAGCGCGTGAAACAACAGAATGTTGGCGGCGCTGTCGAGCCCAGCGCTAGAAGCCGTGTGTGCACCAGCCGCCGCGAGAGCGATACCGGCTGCGCCGAAGACGCCAGCAATTATGAGAAATAACGACAACATTTCCATCCAAAAAAAACCACCTACGCCTGAGCGAGCATCGTTGTATGCCACTTAGTGCCTCGCATTGCCATAGGAGGTCGTCAACGCGGGCAGCAGCAAGGGGGCGCAGCGCATTTCTCGTTCCAATATGCTGACGTCGCCCGTCTCTTGCAGGTGGCGGCAACTGAGATATTCGAGAACGACAGGCAGTCCGGCAGTTCAGCTGTCGACAGTTCGTAATCCGCACCGGGCGCCCAGGACACGATGATGGTGCTGGCGCTGGCGCTTCACTCGATCCAGTTTATATCGGGGCGCATCATCTGGCGCGATTTTTGGTCGTCACTTTTGCGATCGCCGTCGCGGTGCGGCGGACAGCATCAAAACGCCCCTCCCAAAAGGTCGTACAAGCTTCTTTCTTCCCCGAAAGGAGGGACGGCGCGCGTGACGCGCGCAGGGGGAGGGGTCACTCAGCTAGTCGGTATGGACCCCACCCGGCGGCTTTCAGCCGCCGACCTCCCCCTTACCCGGGAGGAAGAACGACGGCATTCACTCTGCCGCGAGCGCGCGCTCCTTGAACGGTAAATCGAGCCGCTGCCAGACGTCGACCATGGCTTCGGCCAGCGTGTCGATCAAGCCGTCGTCGTGATAAGGGCTCGGCGTAATGCGCAACCGCTCCTTGCCCTTCGGCACGGTCGGATAATTGATCGGCTGGATGTAAATGCCGTGCTCGGCGAGCAAAAGATCGCTCGCTTCTTTGCAGCGTTCCGGATCGCCGACGAAGACCGGCACGATATGCGTCGGGCTCGCCATCACCGGCAACGCGGCGGCGGTCAGCACCGCCTTGGTGCGCGCCGCGCGCTCCTGGTGGCGCTCGCGCTCCCAATTCGAGGCTTTCAGATGCCGGATCGCCGCGGTCGCCGCGGCGCAGACCGACGGCGGCAGCGCGGTCGTGAAAATAAATCCCGGCGCATAGGAGCGTACCGCGTCGATCAGCGTAGTTGAGCCGGCAATGTAGCCGCCGAGACAGCCAAACGCCTTGGCCAGCGTGCCTTCGACTACGTCGATGCGGTCCATGACGCCGTCGCGCTCGGCAATTCCGGCGCCGCGCGCCCCGTACATGCCCACCGCGTGCACCTCGTCGACATAGGTCATCGCGCCATGGCGCGCGGCGAGGTCGCAAATCTGCGCCACTGGAGCGACGTCGCCGTCCATGGAATAGAGGCTTTCGAACACGATGAGCTTAGGGCGGAGCGGATCGGCAACCGCCAACAGCTGCTCCAGATGCGCCATGTCGTTGTGGCGGAAGATCTGCTTTTCGCAATGCGCCTGGCGAATGCCTTCGATCATGGAATTGTGATTGAGCGCGTCCGACAGGATCAGGCAGTTCGGCATCAAGCGCGCCAGCGTCGATATGCCGGTTTCGTTTGAAATGTATCCCGACGTGAAGACCAGCGCGGCGTCTTTGCGGTGCAGGTCGGCGAGCTCGCGCTCGAGCTCCACCAGCGGATGGTTGTTGCCGGCGATATTGCGGGTGCCGCCGGCGCCGGTGCCCATCCGGGTCGCGGTCTCGACCATGGCGCCGACGACTTTCGGATGCTGGCCCATGCCGAGATAGTCGTTGGAGCACCAGATGACGACGCCTTTCGGCCCCTGCGGCGAATGCCACAGCGCATGCGGAAAGCGCCCGGCGATACGCTCCAGATCGGCGAATACGCGGTACCGCCGCTCGGTCCGCAGCCGCGCCAGCGCCCCCGTGAAATAGCCGTGATAATCAATGTCCGGGCGATTATCGGGATAGGCCATTGGCGATCGTCTCCGGCTGTCGGCCGGCTTGAATATTGGAACAGTCGCGGGAAGACTTCTAGAAGCGTTCAAGGGTATTTGTCGAGGCCATATCGACCCGCTTGGCGTGCGCTCCATGAGAATCCCCGATTCGATCGGGGCGGAAGATACTCTGGAAACGCAGAAGTAGAAGCAGCCGCCTAAGGAGAGAACAACCATGCGATACCGTACAAAAGATGGGCTGCTGATCGAGGCCGAAACATCGCTCGATACAGTCCGCCGCCTGCGCGAGGCGAGTTGGGGTGAACAAAACCTCAGCGATCAGGCATTCATGGAGGCGGTTGCGGATCGCATGTACCAGCAAGGCATTCACGTTTCGACGGTCAGCCCCGACATTTTCGTTGCTGGGCTGTTGATCGCCGGGCTACTCACGCGCGAAATTGAAGGCGCGCGGTCGAATGAGACCGGTGAGGAGATCGATAACTGAGGAAACTGCAATGGGCAGGTTGTACTTAGCTAGCTGTGGAGCCTCAACAGGTTGTCCTCGGAAAGACCGAGGCGGCTGATAGGTGTTTTGGCCTTCAGACTGGCATGCGGGCGATGCCAATTGTAACGATGCAGCCAGTGGCGTAGCTCGGCAGATCGTTGCCGGGAGTTTTGATAAGCACGAGCATAGGCCCATTCACGAAGTGCGGTTTGGATGAAGCGCTCGGCCTTGCCATTGGTTCGTGGAGTGTAGGGTTTGGTGAAGATTTGGCGAAGGCCAAGGCGCTTGCAGGCTGCTCGGAAAGTCTTTGATCGATAGCACGAGCCGTTGTCAGTCATAACGCGCTCGATGCGGATGCCGAGTTTAGCGTAATAGGCAACGGCGGCATCCAGGAAGGCGACGGCGCTCTCTTTGCGCTGATTGGCCATGACCTGCACGAAGGCGACGCGCGAGGCATCGTCAATGCAGACGTGAACGTATTCCCAACCGATGCCGAGGTGGCGATTGACCACGCCAGGTTGCCGTCCGGTGATGCGGTGCCCCACGGAGCCAATACGGCCAAGCTTCTTGATATCGATGTGGATGAGTTCGCCCGGGTTCTCGCGCTCGTAGCGCCGGATCGGTTCAGCTGGCTCCAAGGCGCTGAGCTGGTTCAAGCCGAGCCGACGCAGAACCCGGCTGACGGTCGCTGGTGATACGCCGGTCTCGGCGGCGATCTGCTTGCCGGTCCAGCGCTGGCGGCGCAGCTTTTCGATCTGATCGACAACCGCTTGAGGAGTTGGCCGACGCAGCCGGTGCGGCCGGGATGAGCGATCCTGCAATCCCACCGATCCTTCGCAACGATAACGATCGACCCACTTGCGAACTGTCCGCGGGCAGACGCCTGCGGTTTCGGCGACGGCCTCCGGCGTCTGCCCGCTCGCAACCTGCCGTACAATCCGCTCTCGACCAAGCGGCGTGAGCCGGGCATTCTTGTGCACGTTCATCCGGTCCTCCCGAGAATCGCTGAAGCCTCGCAACTCCAGCTTCCTCGGTCAGGACCGGGTGGACAACCTAATGAAAGCTCACAGCTAGCTAGCGGACGCGGCGCGCGTGCCGATGGCTTGAAAATTTGGAACTGGCGTCATCACCACCACCGCCATGGCCGCTGCCGAGATAAAGCACGCGGTCGAGCAAGCCGATCAGCTGATTAAACTCGTGGTTCGTCGGAGGGTCGTGAGAAGATTATAAGCAAAAGCCCGACCACGGCCATGCCGGCACCGTAATACATCATCATGAAGTGCTCGCCTGGATAGGCGAAAAAGCGGAAGCCGTTTCCCATAAAGCCAAGTCCCGCGATCAAAGCGAGAACTCCGATGGCTCTCAGTAGCGCGTGCATTCTAAGGCAATGTCCCAGATTTTTTACATGCGCGAGCGATTGGTGAGCCGGCGCACTGGAACAATCAGTCAAATTCGTGCCTTCCTCTTGGAGCGCGGCGTCGCTGTTCGGCAAGGTCTTCAATTCTTGCGCGCCGATTTACAAAATATCTTTCACTTCTGCAGACCAAACCGTGCCCGCAGTCAGGCAGAAACTCCACCTATCGCACTGTGCAGACTTCCGCGACTTGTTTTGACCGATGGCCACCTCGGTCGCTGGTAAGGCTCAATCCGGCTTCTTAACAGCCGACTAAGCAGCAGCCTTGACCTCGATCTTCTTCTCCGGCTTCTGTGCCGCGGGCTTCTTCGGCAGCGTCACCGCGAGCACGTCCTTCTTGAAGCTTGCCTCGATCCATTCGGCATCGACACCCAGAATCGGATGCTGCTTGTGAGCCGTCAAACGGCGGAATGACTGCACCAACGCGGCCGAGAGTTTGATGGCCGTGCTGCGGAAGGCCTGCCACAACATCACCGCGCCTTGGTTCGGCATCAGGATCGAGGCCGTTCCCCGGTTCAAGACGACGCGTGAGTCGGACGAGCGGGCAACGTGTCCAGTTTCAATATGCTCGGGGTGCTCTGTCGCGACCGGCAATTGCAGGACCGTGGCGGTTTGGCCACCGACCAGCTGCGTAACCTTCAGAACTTGCCCATTTGGAAATTCCAACGCATCGTGCTGAACGTGCGGATCGTTCATATCGATCTGCCGAAAGCGTGCGACCTTGTGATTCACACGAGCCTTGCCAAAAAGGCTGAAGGCGCGCTCATACCGGACATCGTCGTCGAAGGCCAGTTCCGTTCCGGGCAGCAGGCAGACCGCCACCTTGGGTGGACTGTCATGAATTACGAGCTTGGCACCATGCTCCCCGACGGCGGCAAAGCCGCGAATGCTTGATCTCGCAAGTTCCGTCGTAACCAGCTTGTCCCTGACCTTGGCGGGCCGCGACGCGACGTGATGCAGACTGTAGTCGCACATGAAGGGCCTCCTCTCGCGCGGACTAGGACATGGATTAGTACCAATTGATGTGTATCAGTTGTATATTTAGGTTACCACTGCATCGGCATTCGCGTCAATTCAACTTGCGACGAGATGGGTGGTTCCGGCGGTGCAGGCTTCGAAAGGCGCAACGCGCGCGTCAAGCAAGCCGCCGGTCTGCTTAAGTAAACAAGGTGACATTCCCGGCGCATATTGGGCGGCCCCTCACGCATCCGGCGACGACCCAGGATATTGTCACGCGGATCTTCGCTGGCGTTGACATGCTCTCCCATGTTGTTGGAACAGCCAACCGCGCTGATATTCGATGACTGCAACAACTGGAGGCGCCGTCGCGGCCATCAAACGACAGTTGCCGGGAACCGGTCGATACCGAAAGTACTGAGCGAGCAAAGCACGCGCATCTTCCTGTCATCTATTCCTTTAAAGGTCATCCATCGGAGGACGGTTTCTTCTTTGTTGTTCCTTTGGGCAATATCAGCACCATGCCGTTGGCAGCCTCTGTCGCTTCGACATCGATCCGGACGCGGCGCGCGTATGGCCTATGGATTAAGGCGCTTCGCTTGGTTGCTCGGCACGCGCAACCACGGTGCCGATAATCGAGTTCCGGCCTGTGATATGATCCGTATCAGCAGAAACTTAATGAAGTGCAGGGCGTGAATCCGCGCGTCCCCAAAACGAATACGATCCGCAGGCCAACGCCCACGCGCGTAACAGCCTCCACCAATCCTTGGTAAAATCCCGCATGGTTTATTTGAACGTGGCCCGATGAGACAGACCAGCCAACGCACGCACCCGGCTGGAGCGCTGGTTCGGCGACTTTAAGTACCACGTTTGCAGCGATCGCAATGCTGTTGCTCCCAGTCACGGTGCCGTTCGCTGCTCTCCGCTTGGCGCATCATCAGTCCTCACGTCTACGAGCGGGTAAAGGCGGGTGTTCTGGGATCATGAATTGCTATGGCAATATTTGAAGGCGTATGACTTACCAAAGTTGGGACAGATTAGAGAGTTGTAACAATTTTGGGACGATTGCTTATCGAAGGTTGCGGTCATGGCGGGAGGTGGGTTTAACCTCCGTGTTTTGGCCTACCCTGGGTTGAAGCGGCTCTCATTTGACCCAATGGGAAGCCCGCTGGTGTGTTATTTGTCCAAGCGTGGGTCCCGAACGCCCGGCAGGCGAAGGCACACCAGCGGCTTTCCCAGAGATGCGTTATCCTAAGTCATTGAAATAACACGATAACATGTTGCCGTTGAAGGTTTTCAGGGCTTGGCAATCAGTGGCCGAACTTGCTCGCCATACCCGACTGTAGGACCCGGCGGCCTTCGAGGACCATGATCTCGTCGAGATCACCTGACACCCGACCGCGGCCCGGCTAGCCCGGCAAATCACCGAAGCGACGTAGGTGAAATCAGCCACCCAGAGTTGGTTCGGGCCATCGACCGTCCTGTCGCCGCCGAGGTCGACCATGCGTTCGAGCGTCGAGATTTTCGCCCCGTATTCCTGAAGAAGATCAGCTGCTCTGACGTCCTCATCGAACGCGCCGGTCTCAAGCTTTAGTTTTGGAGCCGCTGGGAGCGGCTTGCCCGTGTCCCTTCAGCTCGGCTGTCCTGCCCCGCTGAGGAATGCCTTAAGTTTCGTTTCACCGAATTTCCAGCCGCGCTCGCGGTGCTTCAGGCGATGGAGGAGTGAGTTTGAATTCTCGCGGAACGACTATCCGCCGGTCACGCTCATATGGCGGGCCACGGCAGGGCGCTGGTGGCGGCGATCGATGACGAAGTCGTGGCCCTTGGGCTTGCGGCCGATCGCCTCGTCGATCGCGGCAAAGAGCAGGTCGTTGGCTTCCGAGGCGCGCAATGGTTTGCGCAAATCGGCCGCGTCTTCCTGGCCGAGACACATATAGAGCGTGCCGGTACAGGTCACCCGCACGCGATTGCAGGATTTGCAGAAATTATGGGTGAGCGGAGTAATGAAACCGAGGCGGCCGCCGGTTTCCGCGACGCGCACATAGCGCGCCGGCCCGCCGGTCCGATAATCGATGTCATCGAGCCGATAGCGCTCGGCAAGCCGCGCGCGCACGAGCGACAGCGGCAGATATTGATCGAGCCGGCCTTCGCCGATCTCGCCGAGCGGCATCACTTCGATCAGCGTCAAATCCATGCCGCGGCCATGGGCCCATTCGAGCAGTCGTGGAAACTCGTCTTCGTTGACGGTCTTGAGCGCCACGGCGTTGATCTTGATCTTGATCCCGGCGGACTGCGCGGCGTCGATCCCGGCGAGCACCTTGTCCAGCGAGCCCCAGCGTGTGATGGCGCGAAACTTTTCGGCATCGAGCGTATCGAGCGAGACGTTGATCCGGCGGATACCGGCAGCCCGCAGATCGCGGGCATATTTTTCCAGCTGCGAGCCATTGGTGGTGAGCGTCAGTTCGTCGAGTTGACCGGAACGCAGATGCCGCGACAGCGAATTCACGAGCGTCATGATGCCGCGCCGCACCAAGGGCTCGCCGCCGGTGAGGCGAAGCTTGCGCACGCCGCGCGCAATAAAGGCCGAGCACAGGCGATCGAGTTCTTCAAGCGTCAGGATTTCCGACTTGGGCAGAAAAGACATGTTTTCCGCCATGCAATAGACGCAGCGGAAATCGCACCGGTCGGTCACCGAAACGCGTAGATAAGAGATGGCGCGGCCAAAGGGATCGATCAGCCCCCGCTTGGCGGCTGCGCCGTCGAATTCGAATGCCTGCACCTTGTCCATCGGCTTTAGTAATTTTAGTAAGATGTCTCGAAACAATCCACCTGAGTTACTTGCTTGAACGCGCGACACAGCGTCTCGCATAATTGCAACCACCATCTGGGGTCAAGTCTGAGAACTGCTCGATATTTTGGTTTGGGCTGCACCCTTTGAAGGCTTGTGATTGAGATCAAATTGGGCCTCGTATTCCTGATCGAGTTCCCTCTTCACGGCGGAGAGCTGACGTCGCTCGGTACTAGATCCAGTGAAAGCGATTAAGGCCATCAAAACTTCTCCTCAGCGCTACTGGCCTCGTCCTCTTGCGCAGCCTCCAGGTCTTTCACTTTGAGGCCGTGCTCCATGAAAAAGCGGTATTGCACAAAATTCTCCTCATAGAAAGCCTTGACCTCCACTGTCCCGACCATCTCAAAGGCATAATTATAAAACTCGCCGGATGGCGACTTGTCTTTAAACGAGGCCATTTCAAAGATCACGCCAAAAGAGGGGGCACGCTGGACCTTCAATATACCGATCAACTTGATTGCCGCCTTGACGGCCGCCCGCTGCAATGTCACCACCGCGGGCGGCAGATCTTGCCGATCCGGAAATGAACATACGATCGAATACATGCGCGTAGCAGCAGGTGGCGAATTAGGATCGCTCGGATTATAGCTGCCTCGTCTATCAAGACCCGATGCCGCCACCGTGCGGGCAGTCCGCCACTTCACTTCGTGGCCGCTCTTGAGCTTAATCGCAAACTCGGTGTCGGCGGGCGTCCAATGCTTGGCGTCGTCGGCTCGAGCAAGAATGCCGCCGCCCGCCTCCCGCGGACGCCACAGAATAAACCGCCAGTCGATGTAAATTGGGCAAATGCGAACCGTCGATCCGAACGATTCATTGGTCAGGCTGTGCCAAAACTCGCCGTGCTTGGCGTTGTTGAATTCAGTAAGCTCGGGCGACGATGCCTGAAGCAGTTTCAGTCGCGGCATTTCTAAGTCGCCAACATCAAGCCTGCCAAGACGCGCCTGCTCCTGCATGAACGCGGGCAACTGCGTCTTAGCCATTATGCTCTCCTAGGCCGTGTGGACGAATGACTCAGGAACACGATTGAGGGTTCCACGTTGGATTCAATGTGATTCATGGATTGCCGACTTTCGGAGGGTCGGCATGTCAGGACAATGACGGAACTGGATTGGCAGGCGGCAGTTGCGACAGGAGCCGCCGGGCCTCAAGCTCGGCCATCGTCTCGGCGCATGATTTCGCGGTCGGCGCCCTTGCGGTTTTCTAACCATTGGCCTACGCTTTAACATACGGCTGATTTCGATCTTTTCATATACGGCCGATCTCGATCTCTCTGAGGACAGGCAGATGATGAACGAGAAGCTCATTGCGACCGGGCGATGGGTGTCCATTATTGCGCTCGCGACGATTGCAGGCATATGGGCGCCAGCCGTGGCGAACGCTGCCGGAACCGATGCGGACGCGGGCAAACAAATATTCCAGGAAAAATGCGTCGCCTGCCACAGCATAGGCAGTGGCCCTCTCGTTGGGCCAGACCTGAAGGGCGTCACCGCGAGGCGTCCGCGCGAATGGCTGGAGCAGTGGATCGCAGCACCAGATGTAATGCTTGCCAAGAAAGACCCGGTTGCCACCGAGTTGCTGCACCAGTTCCACGATGTGCCGATGGCCAACATGGGGCTCAGCACCTCCGACGTCACTGCCGTTATTGCTTTTCTGGAAACTGCAACCTCTACGCCCGCAACAGCGGGTCAGGCCGCGGGTGCGCCTGCGGTCCAGGGTAACCCTCAGATCGGCAAAGACCTGTTCACCGGCGTGGCGCGCTTTGCTAACGGCGGGCCGCCATGTATGGCGTGTCATAGCGTCGGCGGCATCGGGGCGCTGGGCGGCGGGAACCTTGGGCCCGACTTGACCGGAGCGGGCGCGCGCTACGGCGGAGCGGCCGGGCTCGACGCCTTTGTCGCCGGCACGCCCACGCC
The DNA here is from genome assembly GCA_963816295.1 of uncultured Alphaproteobacteria bacterium. Taxonomy (GTDB): domain Bacteria; phylum Pseudomonadota; class Alphaproteobacteria; order Rhizobiales; family Xanthobacteraceae; genus BOG-931. The sequence goes on from CAWFJS010000016.1 coordinate 227,118, forward strand.
CACCATGAAAGCCGTATGGTCGCAGCACCCGCTGACGACCGAAGAACGCGCGAGTGTGGTCGCTTTCGTCGGCCAGGCCGGGGTGAGCGAACGCCCGGCGGAAGCGATATGGCAACTCGCGGGTCTGGCTGCGCTGGGCCTTGTGGTTCTGCTGGCGGTCGCGGGCTTGAGATGGCGGAACCGGCTGCGCAATGGGGTATGGCGTCCGATGGTGGCCGCACCCACCACCGGGCTTGGCGCTTTTCATCGAACCATCGCCGATGAAAGGGGCCAGCATACGGGTCCGTACCACGGCGGTTGGTTTACGGGTACGTTCCACCCCGGTTGGATGGCCCGGTTTAGTCCGAGCGGCGGCGACGAGCCTCGCGCGAATGTACCGAGGAGACGCCCATGAGCTGGATACTCGACATAGTCAATCCCCAGGAGCGCAAGTGGGAGGAGTTCTACCGCAACCGCTGGCAGCACGACAATGTCATACGCAGCACGCATGGGGTCAACTGCACTGGCGGCTGCTCCTGGGCGATCTACGTGAAGGACGGGATTGTCACCTGGGAGATGCAGCAGACCGACTACCCGTTGCTTGAGCGCGGTTTGCCTCCCTATGAGCCGCGCGGCTGCCAGCGCGGCATCTCCGCCTCCTGGTACGTCTACAGCCCGATCAGGGTGAAATATCCATATGTGCGCGGCCCGCTGCTCGACTTTTGGCGCGAAGCGAAAGAGACGCATGCCGATCCGGTGCAGGCCTGGGGCGCGCTGATCGAGGACCCAAAAAAGCGTTCGCGCATCCTGCAGGCGCGCGGCAAAGGCGGTTTCCGCCGCGCCAAGTGGGACGACGTGGTGGAGCTGATCGCCGCTGCCAGCCTGTACACGGCGCGCAAGTGGGGGCCGGACCGGGTGATGGGCTTCTCGCCGATCCCGGCGATGTCGTTTTTCTCCTATGCGGCGGGTTCGCGCTTCCTCCAGCTGTTTGGCGGCGTGAACATGAGCTTCTACGACTGGTACGCCGACCTGCCGACCTCGTTCCCGGAAGTTTGGGGCGACCAGACCGACGTGTGCGAAAGCGCGGATTGGTATAACAGCAAGTTCATCGTCTCGATGGCGTCGAACCTGAACATGACCCGCACCCCGGACGTGCACTTCATCGCGGAGGCGCGCACCGAGGGGACCAAGTTCGTAGTCCTCGCGCCGGATTTCAGCCAAATCGCCAAGTACTGCGACGAGTGGATCCCGATCCAGGCGGGACAGGACGGCGCGCTATGGATGGCGGTCAATCACGTCATCCTCAAGGAGTTCTACGTCGACCGCCAAGTCCCTTATTTCCTCGATTACCTCAAGCGTTACACCGATTGTCCGTTCCTCGTCGAACTGGTCCGCGATGGGAAGGGTTATCGCGCGGGGCAGCTGCTGCGCGCCAAGCGCTTGGCGCGCTACAAAGACGTCGAAAACGGCGACTGGAAGATGCTGGTACTCGACGCCAAAAGCGGCGAGCCGCGCATGCCCAAGGGCCAGGTCGGCTTTCGCTGGGGTCCCGAGAAAGGCAAGTGGAACCTCCTCCAGGAGGACGGCCTAGACAACAGCCCCATCGATGCAGCGCTGAGCTTCATCGAAAAATCTGATGCTGTGGTCCAGGTGGAGTTCGACGATTTCGCCAGTGGAGTGCCGGAGGCTGCAACGCCCACCGTCGCGCGCGGCGTGCCGGTGCGGCGCATCGCCACCGCGGGCGGCGAGGTTCTGGTAACCACCGGCTTCGACCTGCTGATAGCCCAGTGCGGCGTCGGCCGCGGCCTCGAGGGCGCCTACGCGTCGAGCTACGACGACGAGAACGCGCTGTTCACGCCGGCGTGGCAGGAGCGCTTCACCGGCATCGGCCGCGCTACGGCGATCAGGCTTGCGCGGGAGTTTGCCCGTAACGCGGAGCTCACTCAAGGCCGTTCCATGGTCATCGTGGGCGCCAGCGCCAACCACTGGTACTACAACAATCTCATCTACCGCTCGGCCATCACCGCGCTGATCCTGTGCGGCTGCTGTGGACGCAACGGCGGCGGGATGAACCACTACGTCGGCCAGGAAAAGCTTGCCCCCCTTGCGCCCTGGGGGACGATCGCCTTCGCCCTCGACTGGCTCAAGCCGCCGCGGCGTGTGCAGTCGCCGACCTGGCATTACGCCAATAGCGATCAGTGGCGCTACGAGCGGGAGTTCACCGAGTACGGCCTGACGAGTCCAAAGCCGCGCTGGGCCAAGGGCCATGCTATCGATCTCCTGGCAAAGGCGGTGCGCTGTGGCTGGATGCCTATGGCCCCGCACTTCAACCGCAATCCGCTCGACATCGTGGCCGAGGCCGAGCGCGCCGGCGCGAAGACCGACAACGAGATCGTTGGGCGCGTCGTCGAGCAGCTCAAGGACAAGAAGCTGCGCTTTGCAGTGGACGATATGGATGCCGCGGAGAACTGGCCGCGGGTGTGGTTTATCTGGCGCGGCAACGCCATCTCGGCGAGCGCCAAGGGGATGGAATTCTTCTTGCGCCATTACCTCGGGACGCACGACAACGCCATCGCCGACGATCGCGCCAACGGCAAGACACGCACGGTGCAGTACCGCGACCCGGCGCCGCGCGGAAAGTTTGACCTCGTGGTCGACATCAATTTCCGCATGGATTCCTCGGCGCTCTACTCCGACATCGTGCTGCCGACGGCCTTCTGGTACGAGAAGAACGACCTCAACTCGACCGACCTGCACTCGTTCATACACAATCTCGGGGCAGCGGTGCCGCCGGTGTTTGAATCCAAGACGGACTGGGAGATTTTCAAGCTGCTCGCGAAGAAGGTAAGCGAAATGGCGCCGCTCGCCTTTCCCAAGCCGGTGCGCGACCTGGTCTCCTCGCCGCTCATGCACGACACGCCTGACGAACTGGCGCAGCCGCAGGTCCTCGACTGGGCCGAGGGCGAGTGCGAGCCGGTGCCGGGCAAGACCATGCCGCATCTGCGGGTGGTCGAGCGCGACTACGCGAACCTATACAACCGCTTCATCTCGTTCGGGCCGCTGGCGCGCGAAGACGGCGTCTCCGCTAACGGCGTGCACGTCGAGATCAAGGCGCAGTACGACCAAATGCTCGAGAATCCCGTTATGCCGATGCCCGACCCGAGGCACATGCGTTGCGTCGAGTGGGGCGGCAAACGTTATCCGAGTCTCGAGGACGTGCTGGACGCGTGCAACACGCTGCTATTGACCGCGCCCGAGACCAACGGCGAGGCTTGCTGGCAGGCCTTCCATCATGAAGAGGAGCGCGTCGGCCTCCCGCTCACCGACCTCGCCGACGGGGTGCGCGGCGTCACCATGAACTTCGGCGACATCACCCGCCAGCCGAAGCGCCTGCTCATCAGCCCGTGCTGGACTGGCATGGTCAACGACGGCCGCGCTTACTCCGCCTGGTGCATGAACGTCGAGCGGCTAGTGCCGTGGCGCACGCTCACCGGCCGCCAAACGCTGTACATCGACCACCCCTGGTACCTGGACTTCGGCGAGCACATCACGACTTACAAGCCCAAGCTCGAGCCGCGCAAGACCGGCGACATCGTGAAAAGCCGGGTCGACGACCGCTCCCTGGTGTTGAACTACATCACGCCGCACGGCAAATGGAACATCCACTCCACCTACAAGGACAACCACCGCATGTTGCTGCTGTCGCGCGGCATGGATCCGGTGTGGATCAACGACCGGGACGCCGCGCGGGTAGGCATCGAGGATAACGACTGGGTCGAGGTCTACAATGACAACGGCGTGGTGGTGACCCGCGCCAATGTGAGCCGCCGGATCCAGCCGGGCACTTGCATGTACTATCACGCGGTTGAGCGCACGGTATACATCCCGAAATCGCAAGAGCGCGGGAAGCGCGCCGGCGGACACAACAGCGTGACGCGCACCCGGATCAACCCAGTGTATCTGGCGGGCGGCTACGCCCAGTTCACTTACGGCTTCAACTACTGGGGCCCCACTGGGATCTTTACGCGCGATACCCATGTCGTCGTGCGCAAAATGGAGAAGCTGGAATGGTAGGTGGCGCCGCAACTCATTCGCATGACCTCGCGCTTGAACTCGCGCATGAACACGCGCTTGAACTCGCGCATGAACACGCGCCGGCGCCAGTCAGCGCGCCGGCGCGAGTCGGCGTCGGAAAGTACGTGACCATCAACTACACGCTGCGCACCAACGGCGCGATCCGTCACATCCGTTCGGCAGTCTGGGGCGACGAGCCGCTGGAGTATCTGCACGGCAGCGGGCGGTTGCTGCCCGCCCTCGAACGAGCCCTCGAGGGCAAGGTGGCGGGCGAGCGCATCGCGGCGACCCTGCCGCCCGAAGATGCTTATGGCGAGCGCGACAAGGCGTTGCAGCAGCGGGTGCCCGCCGAGCAGTTTGGCGGCGTCGACCAAGTCGAAGCGGGGATGTGTTTTCTCGCGCAAAGCGAGGACGGCAGCCGCGCGGAGAACGTGATGATCACCGAGGTCAACGAAGAGAACGGCTTCGTGGTGGTCGACACCAATCATCCACTCGCCGGGATGACGCTCGAGTTCGACGTCACCGTGGTGGCCGTACGCGATGCCCCGGCGACAGGGGGATGCGGCAAGGCATAGGAACCAAGGCATAGGAACGAGGAGGACTCAGATGGAACTCCGATCTCAAGTTGCAATGGTCTTTCACCTGGACAAGTGCATCGGCTGCCACACCTGCACCATCGCGTGCAAGAACATCTGGACCGACCGCAAGGGCACCGAGTACATGTACTGGAACAACGTGGAGACCAAGCCGGGCACCGGATACCCGACACGTTGGGAGGACCAGACCAAATACCGCGGCGGCTGGGTGGTCGAAGGCAAGAGGGAGAAGCGGCTGCGGCTGCGCCTGCAGGGCAAATGGGGAACGCTAACCAACATCTTCTATAACCCCTATCTGCCCCAGCTCGACGACTATTTCGAACCCTGGACCTACGACTACCAGAACCTGTTCAACGCGCCTGAAGGTGACGACCAGCCCACCGCGCGCGCCATTTCGATGGTTACTGGCAAATACATGGACACCATCGAGGCGGGGCCGAACTGGGACGACGACCTGGGCGGCTCGCAGGTCTACGCAAACAACGATCCGAACCTCGACGGCGCCTCCGAGGAGGAAATGCGCCAGATACAGGAGATCGACCGTACCGTCTTCTTCTACCTGCCGCGTATCTGCAACCATTGTCTCAATCCGGGCTGCGTAGCGGCCTGCCCGCAAGGGGCGATCTATAAGCGCGGCGAGGACGGCGTGGTGCTGGTCAGCCAGGAACGATGCCGCGCTTGGCGCATGTGCGTCTCGGGCTGCCCCTACAAGAAGACTTACTTCAACTGGTCGACCGGCAAGGCCGAGAAGTGCATCCTGTGCTATCCGCGCCTCGAAAGCGGGCAGCCTCCGGCGTGCTTCCACTCATGCGTGGGGCGTATCCGCTATATCGGCCTGCTGCTCTACGACGCAGACGCCATCGAGGAGGCGGCCAGGGCGCCGCAAGAATCGCTGGTGCAGGCGCAGCGCGACGTGATCAAGGACCCCTTCGATCCGGAGGTGATCGCGGCCGCCAAGGCGAGCGGGATTCCCAATTCGAAGATCGACGCGGCGCAAAAGTCGCCCGTCTACCAGTTCGTCAAGAAGTGGAAACTCGCGCTGCCGCTGCATCCGGAGTTCCGCACCCTGCCGATGCTGTTCTACGTGCCGCCGCTGGGCCCGGTGCTCGCCAAAACGGGCAACGGCGTGTACGACAACGTGGCCGCGGAGGCGAGGTTGGGGCCGTTGATGAGCTCGCTCGAAGGATCGCGCGTGTCGATGCGCTATATGGCGAGCCTGTTGACGGGCGGCAATGAACAGACCATCCGCGACGTCTATCGCAAGCTGGTCGCGGTGCGCGTATACATGCGCGCGAAGAAGGTCGGGGATATACCTGCGGAGGAGGTGGAAAAGGCACTCGCCGAAGGCAAGACTAATCCGGCCGAGATAGAGGCGATCTGGCGGCTCACCTCGCTGCCCACCTTCGAAGAGCGGTTCGTGGTGCCGCCCATGGAGCGCGACACCTCGGTCGAGTCTATGTTTCCGGTGCTCGATCCGGTCTCGCGCAACTACCCGGTTTACAAAGGCGCAGTCGGTACCGGCTTTCACATCGATCCGCAAAGAGGACCATGAGCTAGAGGACCATGAGTCTCTTTTCGAACCGCGCACAGGTTCTGTTTTCGCGCCGCGCGCAGGTCTTGGGGCTGTTCGCGGACATCCTCGATTATCCCGCCCCGGGACTGGCAAACAAGGCGGCCGAATGCGCCGCGCTGATCGGCGCGGCGCAACCGGAGGCGGCCACCTTGCTGGAGAGCTTCCGCCGCTTCGCCGAGGAGACCTCGCTCGGCAAGCTTCAGGAGGTTTACAGCGGCTTTTTTGACCTGAACTCGATCTGCCATCCGTATGTGGGTTATCAGCTGTTCGGCGAGAACTACAAACGCAGCAGCTTCCTGGTCGGGCTCAAGAAAGCCTATCGCGCCGAGGGATTCGAAGCGGACAGCAGTGAGATTCCCGACCGGCTGTCGATCGTGCTGCGCTTCGTTGTCCACAGCAAGGGCGGGGAGGAAATCGACGAACTACTGAACCGGGGATTGCTGCCGGCGCTTGCGCGCATGACGACCAAGCCCGAAACCGACGGCCACCAGCACGACGGACCGATTGATATCGACGGCCACACCGGCATAGAACGCGCGAAGATCGACGACCGCGAAGAACGCAGGCAGCTCAAAGGCCAGAGCCAGGGCGACATTCTTGGCGCTGGCTTCCTGCTGGCGTTTAGCGAAGATTACGACAAGGATGCCGCCGAAAAACGCGCGCACCCCTACCATCAGGCGCTCGAGGCGCTGCGTCTTTTGCTGGATGTTGGCTTGACGAAGAAAAGCCCCGGTCTCTCTGCCGAGCAAGAACGCGTTCGTACCTGGACGCGCGAGCATTTCAATCTCGCCGACGGCGAAACCATCATGGTGTCGGAGCTCCCCTGTTCCGATCCCGGCTGCCCGCCAGTCGAAACGAACGTCGTGTTCTGGACGCAAGCCGGGCGTCGCCAATTCAAGGTTTACAAGCCGCTCGCGGAGGTCGTCCCAGACGATCTGCTAGGTTTGCGAGTGTGAGGAGGCAGGTCCCATGAGTGACATGATCCTGTTCGCGGCTTTTCCGTATGTGGCGGTCGTGCTGGCGATCTGGGGCGGCGTCCACCGCTACCGCCACGATCGCTTTTCCTACTCCACCCTGTCCTCGCAGCTTCTGGAAAACCGCAGTCTGTTCTGGGGCTCGGTGCCGTGGCATTACGGCATCGTCATCGTTTTGCTGGCGCACCTGCTAGGGTTCCTTGTGCCCGGCATGTGGGCGAGTCTCACAGCTGCGCCGGCAGCCCTGTATACGATCGAGATAGTTGGCTTTGCGTTCGGGTTTGCCGCGCTGGTGGGGCTGTGCGTACTATTCGTGCGCCGTCTCACCTATGAGCGTATCCGCTCTGTGACCAGCACCGTCGACTGGGTGCTGCTGGCAGTGCTGCTGGTGCAGGTCGCGCTCGGCGTCTATGTTTCGCTGGTCTACCGTTGGGGCGCCGACTGGTATGTAGACACGGCGGTGCCGTGGCTTGTCTCGCTAGTGAGCCTAAATCCCCAGACCCAGTACGTCTCGTCTTTGCCCTGGGTGGTCCAGCTGCACATGCTCAACGGCTTCCTGGTGATCGCCCTGTTCCCGTTCTCGCGGCTGGTACATCTGATAATGTTCCCGTTCTGGTACTTATGGCGGCCCTATCAGCTCGTGATCAGAAACACCGCTATCAGACAGGTGGCCAGACACTAATAGACGTGAAGATCAAGTCCGGCCCACGAGGCAATGCTCTGGCGATGAGAATTATCCCCAGAGCTGGTTCCTTGTTGACTCGCTAAGATTATTTCCGTCGACCGCCACTTCTGAGCGTCGCCGGCAGGCTTTCGCCAAGTTGGTAGGCTTCAGCGTCATAGGTGTGTCCATGATCTCTCGCCCACATATCTTGGTCGAGAGTGGCCTCTAGGCCGGGAGCATGATCGGCAGTCTTGTGGGCGTCCTGGGGGCCTCGGCGGCTTCTGCCTTTCGATCGTCTTCGGCCTCCTTCTCTAGTTCACCGGAGTCTGAACGAGTTGCTGGGTGTATTTCGCTCTCGCTGCCGCCAGCTACTGGGGTTGGATGCACGTTGTGATCCAGCGGGTGATGCGCGGGTACGCTAGCGAATGCATGCGCAGGGTGGAAGCTTCCCATTCATGAACTGGCTGGCGGAAGGAGCCCGGGGTCTCTCACCGGCCTATTTCGCCTTGGTCATGGCCACAGGGATAGTCTCCATTGCCTCGGACCGCGCCGGGTTCCGCACGATTGCCGCTGTCCTCCTGTGGCTGAACGCGGTGCAGTATCTGCTGCTCTGGATTCTCACGGCGTGGCGGCTCTTGCGCTACCGCCGAGCACTGCTTGACGACTTGACGGATCATCGGTCGGCGCCGGGATTCTTCTCCGCAGCGGCTGCCACGGGCGTAATGGGAAATGAACTGATACTCACTGGCGCCTATGACCTCGCCTTGGCGCTCTGGATTTTCGGTCTTTTCATCTGGATCATTCTGACCTACGTGATTTTTACTACCCTGACGATCAAGGAGACCAAGCCGACGATCGATCAGGGGATTACCGGGGCATGGTTGCTTGCAGTTGTCGCGACCCAATCAATGGCGCTCTTGAGCGCGCTTCTCTCGCGACATTTCGAGCAGCCCGTCCGCCTACATATCAATTTCGTCGCCCTGTCGATGTGGCTGTGGGGCGGGATGATGTACATCTGGATGATCTCGCTGATCTTCTATCGCTACACATTTTTCAAGTTCTCGCCAGCCGATTTCTCGTCCTCGTACTGGATCAACATGGGAGCGATGGCCATCTCGACGCTCGCCGGTTCGCTGTTGATCGAGAATGCCGCGGATGCGGCCTTCCTTGAGACGATGATCCCGTTTCTCAAGGGGTTCACGATCTTCTTTTGGGCGACCGGAACCTGGTGGATCCCGATGCTCTTCATTCTGGGCGTTTGGCGGCTTCTCTGTAGGAAATGGCTCTGGTACGAGCCTCTGTATTGGGGCGCGGTCTTTCCGCTCGGTATGTACGCTGTCTGCACCTTCGAGATGGCGCGCGCCATGAGTTTGGACTTTCTGCTCCCCATCGCTCGCGCGTTCGTTTACGTGGCCCTGCTGGCTTGGGCGACGACCTTCGTTGGGCTCATTCAGAGCCTTGTCAGTAGTCTGATTCTTGCGCTCCACTCCGCGAATGGCCGCCGAGATTTCCGGTGAGGAGTGATTTTCCCGGCGTGGCCGGGATTCCGCGGCAGTTAGACCATGTGCCGTTCGACTTGAATCGCGTTTCTCCGCTCGTCATTGCCGGACTTGATCCGGCAATCCATGCTGAAAAGACGCTGCGACGGCCCTGCCGCAATGGTTTCGACTGCGGCAAGTCAGCATGGATGCGCGGGTCAAGCCCGCGCATGACGAAAGAGACTGTTCGGATCCGAACGGAATCCGCTCTAAAGCGGGATGAGTTTAGGCTAAATCGATGCCAGCCAATCCTCCGGCTCTGCCAATTCTTCCGCCACGGAACGGCTGCTTATATATACATCTTGTATATATCTTGATTTGGACAATAATTCATTGATGAGAAAGATGTTGCGGAGGCGGGAGCTGTTTCCTGCGGTCGAAGGCGGGGCTGAAACCGTGTTGACGGCCACGCTGCGCAAGGGTCACCGCGACCTGCCGGTCTTCTTCGATGAGTTGAACGATGCGCTCGAAGCGCACGATGCCGAGGAGTATCGCCGCATCGCCGGCGCCACGCGGGCGTTGCTCGCCCGTCACGATGAGAAGGAGGAAGCGGAGCTTTATCCGTTAGTGCAAGCGCGGTTAGTCGGCAATTAAAATACCCAGCAAATAAATATATCTTTTTGTAAGAAGGAAGCCGTGGAAAATCCAGTTGTCGAGGTTGATGTGACGGCCGAACCGCCGGGCAATCCCAAGGTTTTGTGGGTATCGTTCCTGGCGTTCACGCTCGGTTTTGCGGTTTGGGGAATGTTTTCCGCGCTCGCCCCCTTTCTGATTAAGTGGTACGCCTTTAGCGCTACTCAGGTGCTCGTCCTGGCTGCGATGGAGCCCTTTTTCGCGGCCGCCGTCAGCATCCCGCTCGGCATCTGGACGGACAAGTACGGCGGCCGTACGGTTTTCACGCTTTTGCTTCTGAGCCTCACGATTATCCTGTTTTGCGGGTTCTTCGCCGAGGGTTACTACGCCTTTCTTTTTCTGGGGTCGCTGCTCGGACTAGGAGGCGCGAGCTTCGTGGTCGGCAACGCTCATGTATCGTCCTGGTACCCCAAATCGAAGCAGGGTACAGCCCTTGGCATCTTTGCTCTGGGCAATATCGGAATCACCGTCGGCATGCTAGCCGTCACTTTCTTAGTTACGCGCGTCCTGAACGGCCCGGACGGCTGGCGACTGATATTCCCGATCTTCGCCATTCCTGCACTGTTGATGGCGCTGGCCTACTGGTTTTTTACGTCCGATTCGCCATACAAGCAGCACCAAGGCGAATCGGTGCGCGAGATCGTCGCCGTGTACCGTTCGGGCGTGGTGGTGTGGCTGGTGGCCTACCTTTACTGGGTGTCCTTCGGCACCCTTACCTTCTTCGCGTCGGCGATGCCGACCTATCTGCTCGACCGGTGGCATGTGGATGCCGCCCGCGCGTCCATGGTGTACACCTCGCTGCTGGTGGTCTGCGTCGCCATCACCCGGCCGCTGGGCGGCTGGCTGGCCGACCATTTCGATGCGCTGAAAATCCTGGGCTGGCTGTTCGGCATTATGGTCATTCTGGCCCTGGTCATGGCGATGCAGATTTCATTGAACGTCGAGCTGTTCGCCATTTATGGACTTGCGCTGCTGGCCGGCGCCGCCGCGGCAGCGGTTATCAAGCTGATCCCGGTCTACTTCCGGCACGTTGGCGCGGTCAGCGGGCTAGCCAAGGCCGCCGGCGCGGCCTGCGGCTTCACCATGACGGTCACCCTGGCCGCCAGCAAGCAGGTTGTGGGCGGCTACACCTTGGGCTTTGCGATCTGGGCGCTGATGAACGTCGCCGCGTTCTACATCACGCTTTCGCGCGTCGGCTTTAGGCAATCGTCCATTGAAGCCACTCCTTCGGGTGAAGCCACCGATGCGATACCGGTCTATTCAAACATCGCTACCCCAAACTCAGCGAGATCGACGCTTAAAGCACGATGATTTTAGGTGAAGAAGCGCGGCGCCAGGCGGCAGCGGCTCAAGCGTGCGAGCACGCGCAACAGGAGCGGCGGCGGCGCACTGTGCCAGTGCTGACATCGTGGGTTGGGCTGTGCGCGCTTGGCGCCGCAATCGTCGCATGGCTCACAATGCCGCCAGCGCTCGCCCAGGTGACGCCGACGCCGGCACCCGCCGCGTCGACCGAGGCTGCGCCGCTATCGCTGATGCAGGAGAAGGCGCTGAAGCCGAAGGACACGTTTAAGGAATGTGCGAATTGCCCGGAGATGGTGGTGGTGCCGGCCGGGAGCTTCACGAGGGGATCGCCGACAAGCGAGCCGGGGCATTCTGCCGACGAAGGCCCGCAACATACGGTCACGATTGCTCGACAATTTGCAGTCGGCCGGTTTGAGGTGACCTTCGACGAATGGGATGCGTGCGCGGCCGATGGCGGCTGCAACGGCTACAAGCCCTCCGATGAAGGCTGGGGCCGTGGCCGCCGACCGGTGATAAACGTTTCCTGGGACGATGCCAAAGCTTACGTCGCTTGGCTGTCGAAGAAGACCGGCAAGTCGTATCGGTTGCTCTCGGCAGCCGAATACGAGTATGCGACGCGCGCCGGGACACAGACGGCCTATCCCTGGGGCAATGCCATCGGCACGAACAATGCCAACTGCCATGCCTGTGGCAGCCAATGGGACGCCAGGCAAACCGCGCCGGTCGGCTCGTTTGCCGCTAACGGGTTCGGTCTCTACGACATGGTGGGCAATGTCCGGGAGTGGACGGAGGATTGCTACCACGACAGATACCTCGGTGCGCCGACGGACGGCTCGGCTTGGATCGAGGGCGCTGACTGTTCTCGCCGTATCGTGCGCGGCGGGTCCTGGCTCCTCGCTCCTGTCTTCCTCCGCTCGGCGAACCGCTACTGGTTCACCACCGACTACCGGCTTAACTACCTTGGTTTCCGGGTCGCTCGCACGCTTGCACCTTAAATCTTTGTTCCTTTGCCTCTTGTGACTGATTTCTCTTGTCTCTTTGGGGGTTTGGGGGCGAAGCTCCAATTTTTTGGAGAGCACGCCATGAACGCCCATCTCAAGCGCACCGGTCCGGCCATCGAAGCCCACTATCAATTCCTGCTATGGCTCGTTCCATCGGCACGCGCATGAGCGCACCCAGCAGCGTCGGCAGCGCGATCAACAAACCGATCGATGTGTTGTCGAGGTTGAAGTCGGCCTGTATCTGATGCGAGAGCAGCGAGATCATGCTCCAAGCGGCGAACGCCACCCCGAACGCGGCGGTTGCCAGCACCAGGTTGACGTACGCTTGGCGCGAGTTCTGCATACCGGCCTCCCTGTCCCGCTTCATCGCAATTCCTAGCACCCTTAAGCGTGCCCGCCACGGGCCTTATGATTTTTTTCCACCAGATCGCGTCATTGTCCGATCAATGCACCAACGGGCTGAGTTTCCCCGCGGGGATAGAGATCCGTTATTTTGTCGAGCGCAATAGGCTTCACCAGAGAGGCCTTTCCTGCGCTGCCAAAGGCCTCAAACCGCAGCTTGCAGATCTCGCGTGCAGCCTTGGTTGCATCAGCCAAGAATTTGCGCGGATCGAACTCGTCCGGCTTCTTGAACATCAGACGGCGCATCGCGCCCGTCATGGCTAAGCGAATATCAGTGTCGATGTTGACTTTGCGTACGCCGTGTTTGACGCCTTCCCGAATCTCTTCGACAGGCACGCCGTAGGTTTCCTTGATCTGACCGCCGTTCTCGCGGATGATGTCAAGCCATTCCTGCGGCACGGATGAAGAGCCGTGCATGACTAGATGCGTCATCGGAATACGCGCGTCGATCTCCTTGATCAGCCTTGTCGCTGGGTGCAGAGATCGCGACCTTTTTCGCGCCGCCGGCAAGATGTGCGCGATACAATCTTGTTGCTAGTGTATCGGCTCGTGCGTTCGAGCACGAAATCGACCCCGAGGGGGCTCCGAGGGACGACGGAGGGGTTTCGGTCGGCGAACACTTCGAGTTGATCGCCATTAGCGACTAGCTGATCGTCATCTACCGCGACTGAGCCTGCGCAGCGTTCATGCGCGGTGTCATAGCGCATGAGACGCGCGTTTGTTTCGGTATCTCCAAGATCATTTATGGCCACGATTTCGATATCGTGGGCTCTGCCCGCTTTCATAAAGGAGCGCACCGGACGTTAGGGCCGATTCGGCCATATCCGTTAATCGCGATATCGATGGTCATGACTTATGCTCCACGAACCGGCCTTCAACCGTTGCTCAAGAGAGCCCATGCGCGCTGTGGACCAGCAACCTTGCCGTTTCGGCAATCCGTTCAGCTGTGAAACCGAAATGCGGAAATAGTGCACTGGCGGGTGCCGACTCGCCGAAGCCGTCCATGCCAATGACAGCTCCGTCGAGCCCGACATATTTCCACCAGAGAGCGGTGGCGCCGGCTTCGATAGCGATCCGCTTGACCCCATCGGGAAGCACGGAGCGGCGGTAGGCCAGATCCTGACGATCAAAGACCGTTGTCGAGGGCATGGAGACGACGCGCACCGAAACCCCTTGCCCGGACAGGATCTCCTTTGCCTTTATTGCCAGCGTGACTTCCGAGCCGGTAGCAATCAGAACGAGGTCTGGTTCTCCCGTCGGCGCATCCACGAGTACGTAGCCCCCCCTGGCGACGAGACTGGCTCGATCGCCATCGTCTCGCTGTGCCGGGAGATTCTGACGCGACAACAGCAGACTCGTTGGGCCATCCCGTCGCTCGACGGCGGCTCTCCAGGAGACTGCGGTCTCCAAAAGATCACAGGGGCGCCAGACATCCATGTTGGGGATCAGTCGCAGCGACATCGCGTGCTCGACGGGCTGGTGCGTCGGCCCATCCTCACCAAGCCCGATCGAGTCATGCGTGAACACGAATATCGAGCGCAGACGCATTAGCGCGGCCATTCGTAGTCCGTTTCGTGCATAGTCCGAGAATACAAGGAACGTGCCCCCGAACGGGATGTAGCCGCCGTGTAGCGCGAGCCCGTTAATGATGGCTGTCATGCCGAATTCACGAACGCCGTAGTGGACATAATTGCCGCCTTCGTTACGACCGACGGTTCGGCTTGCCTTCCAGTTCGTTAGGTTGGAGCCAGTCAAATCCGCCGAACCCCCCAGAAGTTCCGGCAACATGGATGCGAGGGCTTCGATCGCCAATTGTGAAGCCTTGCGCGTCGCGATCGCTTCGGTCGCCCGAGCTACACCTGTCATCCAGGCATTGGCCTGCACGTCGAAGTCTGCCGGAAGATCGCCAGCCATGCGACGGCGGAACTCTGCGGCAGGCACCGGGTACTCGCCGGCGTAGACCTCGAACCGCTGTTCCCATTTGCGCTGCATGCGCTCGCCTTCGCGCCGTGCGTCCCACTCCGCGCGTATCTGCGCGGGGATCTCGAATGGCGCGTAAGCCCACCCCAACGCCTGACGTGTGGCAGCGACTTCTTCAGCGCCAAGCGGCGCCCCGTGAACGTCGTGCGAGCCCGCCTTATTCGGCGCACCCCAGCCAATCACCGTCTTGCAACAGACGAGGGTGGGTTTCCCGCAGGTTTTAAATGCTGTCCGGATTGCGGATTCGATCGCGGCGGGATCGTGTCCGTCGACATCGCGGATGACGCGCCACCCATAAGCCTCGAAGCGGCTGGGTGTGTCGTCGGTGAACCAGCCCCGAACATGGCCGTCAATAGAAATACCATTATCATCATAGAATGCGACAAGCTTCTCGAGGCCGAGCGTGCCTGCAAGCGAGCAGACCTCGTGCGAGATCCCTTCCATTAGGCAGCCGTCGCCGACGAACACGAAGGTTCGGTGGTTAACGATCGTGTGGGTCGGCCGGTTGAATTCCTCCGCCAGAAGCTTCTCGGCGAGAGCCATACCGACCGCATTCGCAAGGCCCTGCCCAAGCGGTCCGGTTGTCGTTTCGACCCCGGGGGTGACGCCGACTTCGGGATGGCCCGGTGTCTTCGAATGGAGCTGGCGGAAGCGCTTTAGCTCGTCAAGCGGAAGGTCATAGCCCGACAGATGCAAAAGCGCGTAAAGAAGCATTGAGCTATGACCGTTCGACAAAATGAAGCGATCGCGATCCGGCCAGCGGGGGTCAGCGGGATTGTGTTTGAGATAGCGATTCCATAGAACTTGGGCGATATCAGCTAACCCCATCGGCGCGCCGGGATGGCCGGATTTTGCCTGTTCAACAGCGTCGATCGCCAGCATGCGCAATGCATTCGCCAGCGTGCGATTGTCCAGGGCGCTCTTCATTTGCGGCATTGCGGTCATGGGCGTAGTCCTGTTCAGAATGCTTTCCTCTTGCGATCCATCAGTTGCCAAATCATTGGCGTGAAGATGAGTTGCATCGCCAAGGCCATTTTACCTCCGGGGCACACAATCGTGTTGGCGCGTGACATGAAACTGTCGTGCAGCATTGAGAGGAGATAAGGAAAATCGATATCCTTCGGGCTCCGGAAACGGATGATGAGCATGCTCTCGTCGGCGCTTGGGATGTCACGCGATATGAACGGGTTCGACGTGTCGACCGTCGGCACCCGCTGGAAGTTGACATGCGTTTCAGAAAACTGGGGACAAATGTACTTTACGAAATCCGGCATGCGGCGGAGAATCGTATCGACGATCGCCTCTTGCGACTGGCCTCGTGCGTCCCTGTCGCGGTGCAGCTTCTGGATCCATTCCAGATTGATGATCGGCACGACGCCAATGAGCAAGTCGGCGTGACGTGCGACATCGACCTTGTCAGTCTTGACCGCACCATGAAGCCCTTCGTAGAACAGCAGCTCTGTGCCTGATGGGAGGTCTTCCCATGCTGTGAATGTGCCAGGCTTCTGCTTGTAAAGTAGCGCCTCCTCTTCGTTGTGGAGATATTTCCGCGTTTTTCCAGCCCCCGTTTCGCCGTAGTCACGAAAAAGAGCTTCGAGTTCCTCGAGCAAATTTGTGTCTGGGCCAAAATGACTGAGGTTCTGGTTTCCGAGCTTCTGCGCCTCAGCCATTTTCGCGCGCATCTCTGTGCGGTCGTACCGATGGAAGGCATCGCCCTCAATGATCGCTGCGGCGACGCCCTCGCGGCGAAAGATCTGCTGAAAAGTTGTCTTCACAGTTGTCGTGCCCGCGCCCGACGAACCGGTAATCGCGATGATCGGATGTTTTGCGGACACGGCGTGACCTCGGATGCCTTCAGCGGGAGCGGAACAGCGAGCGCTTGTGGAAAAGCGGCGTTTCGAAAGTCGGCTCTTCTCCCTCATCATAATATTTGTGATAGGCGATCAGCCGCTCGACTTCGGCGCGTGACCCGAGGATCAAAGGTACGCGCTGATGCAGAGTTGTCGGCGCGATGTCCAGAACGCGCTCCCGGCCCGTGGACGCGGCGCCGCCGGCTTGCTCGACGATCATTGCCATCGGGTTCGCCTCATACATTAGGCGCAGGCGGCCCGGCTTCGACGTGTCCTTGGTATCGCGCGGATACATGAATAGACCGCCGCGAATCAAGATGCGATAGATCTCGGCAACGAGTGACGCGATCCAGCGCGTATTGAAGTCGACTCCTCGTGGCCCTGTCTTGCCTTGGATGCACTCCTCGACGTAGCGCCTGACGGGCGGCTCCCAGAAGCGTTCGTTCGATGCATTGATCGCAAACTCGCAAGTCGTCTCTGGAATGCGCATGTTGGGATGCGTTAACGTGTAAGCGCCGATCTCCCGATCGAGCGTGAACCCGTGCACGCCGTCGCCGAGCGTGATTACGATCATCGAGGTGGGGCCATAAAGAGCAAAACCGGCCGCGATCTGCTTGGTTCCGGGCTGCAGGAAATCCGCCACAGTCGGATGCGTGACACCCGGCGGCGCGCACAGTATCGAGAAAATGGTTCCAACCGTGACATTAACGTCGATATTCGAGGAACCGTCGAGCGGATCGAACAGGAGCAGATAGCTGCCCTTCGGATATTCCGCCGGAATGGAGTAGGGCTCTTCCATCTCCTCGGAAGCCATGCCACAAAGCTGGCCGCCCCACTCACATGTCTCAAGGATGATTTCGTTCGCGACGACGTCAAGCGGCTTCTGGTCTTCGCCCTGGACGTTGACACTCGTCGCAGTGTCGTCCCGCGCGATCAATGCCCCGCGCGAGACGGCCGATGCAATGAACTTGCACGATGTCTGAATGTCGTTGAGTAGCCCGGTGAGATCCGGATCGGGGTTGGCGCCGCGGCGCTCATTCTCGATGATGAACTTGCTGAACGTCGACCGGCGGTGTGGCATCGCTTCCTCCCGTGGACCAGTGTCTATTGCAAGAACACCCGACTGGCCCGGATATCCTCCGCCGCGATTGTCTGAAGTGCGCTCTTATCGAGCGGTTTGCCGCGCTCGGAAAACAAGCGGTTCGCCTGGCGCAGCCGCGCACGGTCTAGTGCATTGCGGATCGAGCGCGCATTCGAGAACCGCGGTTGGCGCATACGGCGCTCGATGTATTCCCGCATCGCCGTTTCCGCCGGAAGATCGAACCGATATTGCATCTTCGTCATCATGCACTTGGCGATGTCCATAAGCTCCTCGGCACCGTAATCGGGGAATTCGATATTGTGGGCGATCCGAGAGGCCATGCCTGGATTACTCTTGAAGAACGTGTCCATCCGGTCCTTGTATCCGGCCAGGATCACGACAAGATCATCGCGGTTTTCCTCCATGACCTGGAGGAGAATTTCGATCGCCTCCTGGCCGTAGTCGCGCTCGTTTTCGGGTCGATAGAGGTAGTAGGCCTCGTCGATAAACAGTACGCCGCCCATCGCCTTTTTGAGTATCTCTTTCGTTTTTGGTGCCGTATGACCGATGTACTGGCCAACGAGATCGTCGCGTGTGACGCTGACGACATGATCGCGCCGTGCATACCCGAGCCGATGCAGGATCTCCGCCATCCGCAAAGCAACGGTCGTCTTTCCGGTGCCGGGATTGCCCGTGAAGCACATGTGCAAGGAGGGTGGTTCCGCCTGGAGCCCGAGCTGACGCCGCGCGCGTTCAACAAGCAGCAACGCCGCGATCTCCCGGATTCGTGTTTTAACCGGTACGAGTCCGATAAGCTCGCGATCAAGCTGATCAAGCGTTTCGCCGATGCTCGTCTTGGCAAAGAGATCAGCGAGATCGACGCACTCGGTGGCATCTGTTGGTACGGGTGGAGCAGTTGTCACGCGGCCCTCCCCGCTGCAGTCGCAGCCGCAAGTTCGCGACGCATGGCGCCGATGACGGAGCGGAAACCGCCGTCTTCATCGCGGGCACCAAAGATCGCTGAACCGGCGACAAACGTGTCGGCGCCCGCCTCCGCGATGGCGCGAATGTTCCCAACCTTTACGCCGCCATCGACTTCGAGCCAGATCGATTGCCCGCCGCGAGCGACCTGCGCGTCGATGCGGCGGCGAAGTGTGGCAAGCTTGGTCAATGCCTCAGGAATGAAGGCCTGACCTCCGAAGCCAGGATTGACCGACATCACGAGGATGAGGTCGACTTTGCCCATCACGTGATCAAGGACGTGCAACGGTGTTGCAGGATTCAACACCAGTCCAGCCTTGCAACCGAGCTCCCGGATCATGGACAATGTACGATCGACATGTTCGGATGCCTCTGGATGGAAGGAAATGATGTCGGCGCCCGCCTTGGCGAACATCCCGGCGAGCGCGTCGACTGGCTTCACCATCAGATGAACGTCGATCGGCGCCTTCAGACGTGGACGTATCGCTTCGCAGACCACCGGTCCGATCGTAAGGTTCGGGACGTAATGATTGTCCATCACGTCGAAATGAATCACGTCGGCGCCTGCGGCGATCACCCCTTCCACGTCCTCGCCAAGCCGTGCGAAGTCGGCGGAGAGTATCGAAGGGGCGATCCGGAAAGCGCCGTTGTTCATGATCGAGCCCTCGGTCAGTAGCGCTGGCCGGCCGGCTTGGCACCGGCATAGCTGCGCATGGTGTAGTGAACCTGCCGCCCCGGCCCTTCGGCGCGGACCAATTCGAAGCCTGGCTCTTCCGCAGGACGGTTGACGATGAAGGACATGCGCACCGTCTCGAACCCCTTCTTGGAGTCGAAGGCCAGGACCTTGATGTATTTTGCGCTGTGCGCCTTCCGGCAGGCGGTGACCTCGAGCATGACGCCTGCCGGGTCCTTGATGTCGAACATCGGTTGGCCCCACATGTCCCAATAGGAATTGCGGGGGTGAGGATCGTCGGTGAACTCGACGGACAATGCCCAACCTTGCGCAAGGGCGTAGTCGATCTGCTTCTTGATTTCTGCGTCCGTCAATTCGGGAAGAAACGAGAACTGTCCTTGTGTCAGTCGCATGTGGCGCTCTCCTGATCTCAACTGGTGGTTGGGGTAGGCACATAGTCGACCGAGTCAGTCGACGCATAGTCGAAGGTGACGTCCTTCCAGGTGTCGAGCGCGGCCCGCAGCGGCGTGCACCATTTGGCGGTATTGGCCAGAATTTGTGGACCTTCACCCCAGATGTCGCGACCTTCGTTGCGCGCCTTGACCATGCTCTCGAGCGCCACACGGTTGGCCGTGGCGCCAGCTCGGATGCCCTGCGGATGGCCGATTGTACCGCCGCCGAACTGAAGGACGACATCGTCACCGAGATAGGTCAGCAACTGATGCATCTGCCCGGCGTGAATGCCTCCTGAGGCGACCGGCATCAGCTTCTTGAGGCTTGCCCAAGGCTGATCGAAGAACACCCCGTGCTGTAGATTCTTCGTGACATGGTTCTCGCGGCAGGTGTCATAGATGCCGCGAATAACGTTCGGGTCACCTTCCAGCTTACCGACGACGGTGCCCGCGTGGATGTGGTCGACTCCAGCCATACGCATCCATTTCGCGATGACGCGGAACGATACGCCGTGGTTCTTTTGGCGTGTGTACGTGGAGTGCCCGGCCCGATGCAAATGCAGGATCATGTCGTTCTTCCGGCACCATTTCGCCATCGACTGGATCGCCGTATAGCCGATGACAAGGTCGATCATGACGATGACGCTGCCGAGCTCCTTGGCGAACTCCGCCCGCTCGTACATGTCTTCCATGGTCGCGCCGGTGACGTTGAGGTAATGGCCCTTGATCTCGCCCGTCTCGGCGATGGCCTTGTTGACGCCCTCCATGCAATAGAGGAAGCGGTCACGCCAATGCATGAACGGCTGTGAGTTGATGTTCTCGTCGTCCTTCGCAAAATCGAGGCCGCCGCTGAGCGCCTCGTAGACGACGCGACCATAGTTGCGACCGGAGAGGCCGAGCTTCGGCTTCATCGTGGCGCCGAGCAGAGGCCGGCCGAAATTGTTCAGGCGTTCCCGTTCGGAGACGATGCCGGTCGCTGGCCCCTGAAACGTCTTCAGGTAGTGGGGCGGGATGCGCATGTCCTCGAGGCGAAGCGCTTTGAGCGGCTTAAAGCCGAAGACGTTGCCAATGATCGAAGCCGTGAGGTTGGCAATCGAACCTTCCTCGAAGAGGTCGAGGTCATAGGCGATATACGCGAACCACTGGCCGGGCGTGCCGGGTACAGGCTCGATCTTGTAGGCCTTCGCTCGGTAGTATTCACTATCGGTCAGACGATCTGTCCAGACTACCGTCCAGGTAGCGGTGGAGGATTCGCCCGCGACGGCCGCAGCTGCTTCCTCGGGATCCACGCCGTCTTGCGGCGTGATGCGGAAGACTGCGAGCACGTCGCTGTCCTTCGGCTCGTAGTCAGGTTCCCAATACCCCATCTGTTTGTACTTCAGAACGCCCGATTTATAACGCTCCTTCATGTCGGTAATCTTGATATCGACTGGCTTGTTCATATTCGCTTCCTTCCTGAATGTTCAGTTTCAGATTGGTGGCTGCGCAAGGTTGGTCGGCCGACGTGAGCCACAAGCCGGGGAGGCTTCGTTCAGCGTCCCGCACAAGCCTTCGTCGCTAGGGCGCCAGTTCGAAGAGCTTCACGCTGGAAAATGGTGCGGTTGCCCTTGGCAGCAGGCCATTTACTAGCAGTTGCGCTTTGGCGGCCTGAGCAGTCTGTATAAAATGAAACATCGACCGGCTTTTTCATGAGTGACGATCCAGGCGTGACCATTGATCCACATGCAGCTAACAGCTCGGACATAGTAAAGTAAAACAAGATATACTGTCCGGAGTGTTAAGGTATCCCTAGTGCATTGGATTCTCGGGACAGGGCCACGATCATGAGGAACGTCACCATTAGGCAGCTCCAGATTTTCGCTGAAGCCGCGCAGAGGCTGTCCTTCGCGCGCGTCGCTGAGCGGCTGCATCTGAGCCCGGCTGCCGTTTCCTTTCAAATCAAGCAGATCGAGAGCATGACAGGATTCGCGCTATTCGAACGCGTCGGTAGAAAAGTGTCTGTGACTGACGCCGGCGAACGGCTGCTGGTCTATGCTAAAATAATCCTGCAAGCTCTCCATGACGCCGATCAGACCCTCATGGCTCTAAAGGGCTTGACGGGGGGCAGGGTGACGATTGGCCTCGTCTCGACTGCCAAATACATCGTCCCCCAAATGCTCACGCGTTTTCAGGCCAGCTATCCCGCCATCACCATCAACTTGAGGGAAGGCAACCGGCGGCAAATCATTGACATGCTCACAAAAGGCGAAATAGATCTCGCCATCATGGGGCAGCCACCCGAAGGTGCGGATGTGCTTGCCGAACCATTCGCTCTGCATCCTTCCGTGCTCATTGCGGCGCCATCCCATCCCCTCGTCGGGTTGAAAGCGTTATCGCCAAGCGTACTTGCCGGTGAACTGTTCGTCGTTCGCGAAGAAGGATCCGGCACCCGATTGCTGCTCGAGCGATACTTTCAGACGGCTGGCCTTTCGCCGCGTATAGCAATGACGTCGAGCAGCAACGAAACCTTAAAGCAGGCTGTCATGGCTGGAATGGCCCTTGCATTGATCTCGCGCCATACCATCGGACTTGAGCTTGGACTCGGCCTGGTTGCTACATTGGCGGTCGACGGTTTTCCCTTAATGCGCTCATGGTTTATCGCGCACCGGCGAAGCATGCCGCTGCCACCTGTTCATTCTCGGTTGCGGGCGTTTTTAATCGAACAAGGTCAGTCGATCATCAATGATCTCGAACGCAGCTACGATGAGATTGGTATCGGAATCAGGGAAAAAACCACTCACCGTCCTACCGAGGCCGACCGCCAGCGGCCACGTAAACTCGGTCAGTCAGAGAGACCGCCCAAAAAGAAGCGGGCTTAAGCTGGGCTCCTGCTATTTCCAGAATGCCCGCGAACCGGATCACGACATCATCAGCATCGCGACGCAGGCTGGCGCGTTCGTCCTCCTTATCCATTGGCGGGCGGAGCCGAGCGGCGCGCCGCATCCGGCCAGCAGTCTCGGGCGCCAAAACATCGACGATCAAAGGTCTTCACCAGATGGCTGTGAATGCTCGTGTGGCAGAATTCGGCAAGTTTAAACCACTTGGCGATGTAAGCTGGCCTTATTAAGATCCGACCGAACGCGCGTCGGAGCCATCGTGTCGCGTCAACGTGGCAGCTGCGGCTGTTCGCTTAGAAGCATTAACGCGTTTCTACGACGCCGGGCGCCCAGCTGGTATTTCCGCGAGGCGCCGCAAGCGAAACCGGCTTAGCGGCCGCGGTGCCCATAGGCTCGGCATGCGTGACACTCGGAACACCAATGATATTGCGTGATGACCGCCGATGCGCAGCGACCGGCAATGCACAATCTCGCCCTTGGCATAGATGTCGGCACCTCCGGTGTTCGGGCGGCCGTGGTGGATGAAACCGGGCTCCGTGTCGCGTTCGCCGCCGTTAAGATGACGGTCCCTTTAGATCGAGGCGGGTTAGTGACCCAGGACCCCGCCATATGGTGGGACGCAACGCTCCGCGTCTTCCAGCGTCTGTCGCGACAAATCGAGCTCAAGCGGATTGGCGCGATAGCGGTCACCGGAACATCAGGCACAATTCTCGGCGTCCATGCAAACGGACGCCCGGTTGCCCCGGCGCAGATGTATAATAGCCAAGCGTCGGCGATGATTTTGCGCAGAATTGCGGCGGTCGTTCCTGCTGAAACGGTCGCCCGCGGCCCCACGTCGGCGTTGGCGCGTGCCATTGCCCTGCAAAAAGAGCCCGGGGTAACCCGGGTGATTCATCAGGCAGACTGGATCTCGGGGCAGTTTTCGGGGCGGTTTGACCTCACCGACGAGAACAATGCCCTGAAAACCGGTTATGACGCGGTGACGCGGCGGTGGCCGAATTGGCTTGCGAAAGCGGGCATGCGACCGAACCTGCTCCCCACGGTCGTGCCGGCCGGCACCATTACCGGCAGGATTGAGCGTTGGCGCTCCGCCGAGCTCGGCTTGGCAGCAGATGTCGCGATCGTTGCTGGCACGACCGATGGCTGCGCCGCGTTCCTGGCAGCTGGGGCGGAGACTTGCGGTCACGCTGTGACATCACTTGGCACGACCCTAGTTCTCAAAGTTCTCTCTAACCGCGCGATCTTTGCACCCAAGTTCGGCGTCTATAGTCACCGCATCGGCAATGCTTGGCTCGTTGGGGGCGCTTCGAATAGCGGCGGCGCGGCGATCACCAAGCATTTTCGTCTCGACCGCCTTCGCGAGCTATCGAAGAGGATGGACCCAAAAGTGCCAAGTGGGCTCGACTACTATCCTTTGGCCGCACGCGGCGAACGATTCCCAATTTGCGATCCACACCTGGAGGCCCGATTGGAGCCAAGCGTTGATAACGAGGTCCTCTTTCTGCAGGCTCTTATGGAAGGCGTAACCGGCGTCGAGAAGCTCGGCTACCGCGTCATAGCTAATCTGGGCGGTCCGTCGGTCACATCGATCCGCACAGTTGGTGCTGCTGCAAGGAATCCAGCGTGGCGCGCCATCCGCGAGCGAATGCTTGGCGTGCCACTAGTTGAGCCCGCGGACAACGAAGCCGCGGTCGGCGCGGCGAAACTCGCGCAAAAAGGACTATCGGGTCGGATCGCCTGACAAAGGCAGGCGCGTCTGATTTGAACTGGAGATCCTGTTCTTTCCGAAGATTCGATCCAGGCTAGATTGGCATCCTAGAGCAGAATCGTCTCATCATAGGCGGCGATGTTAGCGATCCTTTATGCGCTCGGAAAATTAGCCGTCGACCTGCTCAAGTCGCGCGGCCGGCTTGAAGCCGAGAACCTGCTTCTCCGCCATCAGCTCAACGTCGTATTCAGGATCGCCGCCATTCCGATTCTTGCCGGCCTGCATCACGCAAATACGCTCGAATATAATTTTCGGAAGGAACAACAGTTGCCCGCGGTAGCATCGAGAACGATGTGACAACTGCCTGGCGCCGGCAGTGGTGAGTCCTCTTCGGGCATGCAGTAGACGCAGCGTAGGTTGCAGCGGTCAGTAACCGAGATCCGCAGATAGTTGATCGGCCGGCGGAATTGATCGACCAGGGGCGCAGCGTAACGCCATGTGGGGCCGCCCCTGATCGTCATTGCAATGCCGTCTGTCACGCCCTCCCGGTCTTACGCCCGAGCGGGTCGCGAGAGCGGCGGAACCGGCTCCTCAACCGGTTTGCGCGTGTAGAAGAGCCAACCGAGTGCGGCGCCGGTGAACAAGAACCCACCGAGGAAATTGCCGATCGTCACCGGGACCTGATTTCCGACCCAGAAGTCGTACTGCGAGATCGGGGCACCGAACATCATTGCAGTCGGGATGATGAACTGGTTGACCACCATGTGTTCGTACCCCATCGCAAAGAACATGTAGATCGGTACGAACGTCGCGATCGCTTTGCCGATCGCCGAGCGGGCGCAGTACGGTAGCACGACCCCCATGGTCACCATCCAATTGCATAGCATCCCCTTGACGAGCGCCGCGAACGCTCCGGCCATGCCGAACTCCTCGTATTTGAGCGTCTTTGCGGTGGCAATCTTGATTATGTAGGCGGACAGGACCCCGGTTGTATCGCCGGTCTCCCCCGTAAGCGTGAACGAGGTCCAAACCATCGCGTCGTACACCAGGGAACCGGCGAGACACCCGAGCCAGACCCACCACCAGGTGCGCACGAGTTGTCCGAAGGTCATACGCCGATGGATAACTGCCATCGGCACAAGCGCGAAGTAGCCGGTGATCAGGTCGAAGCCGATCAGGTTGATGATGATAAACCCGACTGGGAAGAGTAACCCCGCGATAACTGGCGGGACGCCCTGAGCGGCCGCGAAGAACGCGATGCCGGTTGCATAGGCGAGCAAGGCACCGCCAAACATCCCGCGCACGAAGATCTGTCCCGCCGGGAGGTTTTGCTTCGATGCTCCGGCCTCGATCATCGTCTGGACCAACTGCGGCGCCCTGACGTAATCCACAACCGGGTCGCCGTGGTAGGTGCCGGCATCCGACATCTGCGGCGCCCTGACGCCGTAGGTGCCGGCATCCGACTGACGCGTCAAAGAGTCCACCATTTCGTCCTCCCTTATGCTTGCACGGATGCCGGCCGCGGCCGGAATCGAGAGTGAGCCCCACGCTCAATCGCGTTCCGGCACCAGGCCGTAATTACCTCGACGTCGGGCCTTAGACGTGTGGCTGAATCCCCGAAGAAAGTCAGAAAGTCGCAAAGATTTCGTGTGGAGACACCGATCATCAGGGGGATTTCGGCAATCAGAGCCTCGGCAATGACCGGTCGCAGTCCCCGGCCATGTACTTCTTCCTTGCCGAACTTGTTGATGATCAACAGATCGACACGTTCAAGTACCGCTCGCTCGATCCATGCGTCGATGCGAGCGAAAGCGTCCGGATCAAGGTGACAACCCCTCGCTTCGTTACCACGGTCCAACGAGATCTTTATTTCGTCACCGCCCAATAGGTCCTTCACGTACATATCGCAGCGACGTCGACCACGTTGGTGTGCGTTTGACTGGACGACGCCGCCCAGCCGGTAACCTGAGGCGACCAGGTGGGCGGCGCATTGAGCTATGAGGGCATCCCGAAAAAGACCGTCACCATAAACCACGACTCCGATCTGGCTCAGGTCGGGGTTTGCATGTTCGGCGGGAACGGGAATTAGTCCAGCAGGCTCACAGTGCCACTCCATTGTTTCCTCGCCTCCATCACTCGCTTCTTGATGGCTGCTCGCCGGCTTCATTCAGTCGCCGGCGCTGAGAAGACGCGCATTTTTTTGGAGCGGCCGGAGCCACAGTCTATCCCGCAGCGCGCGCTGCTTTTTTGCGGGAATGTCCACAAAAAAGATACAGTAAGTGAAGCCGAGCTAAAGTAGTATGTCAAGTGCACCTTTGAGAACAGCAAGATATCCTTGGCCTCTTAGCTCGGCGACGTCTGAGCTGGAGCGCGCCCGCCAAGGAATTGCATTCTCCGATAAGCCCGTTCGGCGACGCCAAAGTGGGCGAAGCTCGCGCCATTTGACCAAAAAATCCGAGCCAGGAACTTTGCGCCCCTTTTGCGCTACATATACATTGCACGGCAGCGGATGGGGATTCGCAGCGGTACGGCTTTCCCCGCTGCCCAGCAAGGAAGACGAGAATGTCCATCGATCAGTTCATCGACAACGAGGTCAAGGGAAACGAGGTGGTGCTGTTCATGAAGGGCACGCCGCAGTTTCCGATGTGCGGCTTCTCCGGCCAGATCGTGCAGATCCTCGATAATCTCGGCGTGGCCTACAAGGGTCTCAACGTGCTCGAGAACGACGAGCTGCGTCAGGGCATCAAGACCTATTCCAACTGGCCAACCATCCCGCAGCTTTTCGTCAAGGGCGAATTCGTCGGCGGCTGCGACATCATCCGCGAAATGTTCCAGTCGGGCGAGCTGCAGTCCCTGCTCAAGGACAAAGGCGTCGCCACGAAGGCGCCGGCGACCGCCTGAGACTTTAGCGCTTTTTTGCGGCCGCGTGCCCGTCGCCGCGCGGGCTCCAGCCCGTTTCGTCATCGCGAGGGGCTGCGCTTCGCTATCTGCGGCAATATTCGCCCGACCTGAATCCCATGGAGACGCCGTTCAGCAAGCTCAAGGCGTCCCTGCACAAGGCGGCGGAACGCACAATTTCTCGCGTGCGCCGACGAATCGGCAGATTCCCATGCACCCTAACCGCCCGCGAAGCGCGCAACTATTTCAGGCGCAGGGTATGAGTGAATGCGAGCGGAATTTGCTCTAGGCACCGACTGTCAGATCGAGTTCCAGCTAATACAGCTAATTGACCTCGCGGCCTGACTCGGTACTCTCGAAATGTCGGAGAGTGCATCGCCCAATTCCAACACAAATCGCGACAGCACCCCCACACTGTCCGAAGACTACTGACATGCTCGGTAAGCTGACGATTGACGCCCTGCCGTTTTACAGTGGCATCGCCATAGGCGGCGCGCTGATCACCGTGTTCGGCGCACTTGGCGTGGTTGCACTGATCACCTGGCTCGGCCAATGGCGCTATCTGTGGGCCGAATGGCTGACGAGCCTCGACCATAAGAAGATCGGCATCATGTACGTGACGTTGGCGCTGATCATGATGGTGCGCGGCTTCATCGATGCCATGATGATGCGGACCCAGCAGGCGGTCGCACTCGACTCGCATGGCTATCTGCCGCCGGACCATTTCGATCAGATTTTCACCTCCCACGCCACCATCATGGTTTTCTTCGTGGCGATGCCGTTCCTGGTCGGGCTGATCAACGTCGTCGTTCCGCAGCAGATCGGTGCGCGCGACGTGGCGTTCCCGTTCATGAACTCAGTGAGCCTGTGGCTGACCGCGTCCGGCGCCGCTTTGGTTATGATCTCGCTCGTCATCGGCAAGTTTTCCACCGCTGGCTGGAGCGCTTACCCGCCCTACTCGGAAGCGCAGTTCAGTCCGGGCGTCGGCGTCGATTACTGGATCTGGGCGATCCTAGTCAGCAGCGTCGGCTCGATGCTGACCGGGATCAATTTCCTCGTCACTATCGTCAAGCGGCGCGCGCCCGGCATGCGGCTGATGATGATGCCGCTGTTCACTTGGACGGCGCTGTGTACCAGCATCTTAATAGTGTTCGCCTTCCCGGCTTTGACCGTTGCCGCTGCGCTGCTTGGTCTCGACCGCTATCTCGGCATGCACTTTTTCACCAATGGCGACGGCGGCGACATAAAGAACTATA
Source organism: uncultured Alphaproteobacteria bacterium (assembly GCA_963816295.1). Taxonomy (GTDB): domain Bacteria; phylum Pseudomonadota; class Alphaproteobacteria; order Rhizobiales; family Xanthobacteraceae; genus BOG-931. The sequence goes on from CAWFJS010000016.1 coordinate 255,609, forward strand.
TCAACCTGTTCTGGATCTGGGGGCATCCCGAAGTCTACATCCTGATTTTGCCGGCGTTTGGCGTCTATTCCGAAATCGTAGCGACGTTCTCGGGCAAGCGATTGTTCGGCTACGAGTCGCTGGTCTACGCGACTGCGGCCATCACCGTGCTCTCGTTCAGCGTCTGGCTGCACCATTTCTTCACCATGGGCGCCGGCCACGATGTGAACGTCTTCTTTGGTAGGGCGGCCCCGCTCATCGCCGTACCGCCAGGCGTGATGATTTTCGACTGGTTATTCACGATGTATCGCGGCCGGGTGCAATTTTCCGTGCCGATGCTGTTTACGCTCGGCTTTATCGTAACGTTTGTTATTGGCGGCATGACCGGCGTTTTGCTCGCGGTAGCGCCGGATCTGATGCACAATACAACCTTCCTGGTGGCGCATTTCCACAACATTATGATCTCCGGCGCGCTGTTCGGCTATTTCGCCGGCTACCAGTATTGGTTCCCCAAGGCGTTCGGCTTTCGGCTCGAGGAAAAATGGGGCCGGCGGGCCTTCTGGGCCTGGATCGTCGGCTTCTATCTGGCCTTCATGCCGCTTTATATTCTTGGCTTCATGGGCATGCCGCAGCGCCTCGAGCGCTACTATGTTGCCGGCTGGCAGCCGTATCTCATCGTAGCCGAATTCGGCGCCCTCTTCATCCTGTGTGGCATCGCCTTCCTCGCCATTCAGCTCGCCGTCAGCATCCGCGACCGCGCCGCGCTTGCAGTCTCGACCGGTGATCCGTGGAACGGCAGGACGCTGGAATGGGCGACTGCCTCGCCGCCGGCGGCCTACAATTTCGCCGTCGTGCCACACGGGCACGGCATCGATGCATGGTGGGCCATGAAGCAGGCGGGGACGGCGGTCCACAGACCCGCCCGCTTCCACGACATCATCATGCCCGACGACAGCAGCGCCGGCGTCGTGCTTGGAGCAATGTCGTTCGTGTTCGCCTTTGCGATGATCTGGCAAATCTGGTGGCTGGCCGCCGTCGGCGGGCTCGGCATGTTCGCTGCGGTGCTGTCGCAGTCTTTCCGTGATCATGCCGAGCACCGCATCCCGGCGAGCGAAGTCGAAGCGATCGAGAACCGCCGCCCCATGGCCCCCGCACTCGCACCCGGGGCGCCGACGTGACCGACGCGGTCATCACCACCGGTCCCGGCGAAGAAACCGAAGCCGAAGAAGCCGAGCGCGCCATCGACGAAAAGGCGTACGGCTTCTGGATCTACCTGATGACCGACGCGATCATCTTCGCGTTGCTGTTCGCGACCTTTGTGGCGATGTCGCATAACACCGCAGATGGGCCTGGCGGGCACACGTTGTTCCGGCTCCCCCACACCTTTGCGGAAACCATGCTGCTGCTGGCAAGCAGCACGACCTTCGGTTTCGCCAGCGTTGCGATCGCAGCCGGGCAACGCTGGCGCACACTGGCCTGGCTGAGCGTCACGTTCCTGCTCGGACTCGGCTTTGTCGCCATGAAGATTGCGGAATTCTACGGCATGGCCGCCGCGGGCGCCGGCCCGTGGCGCAGCGGTTTTCTATCGGCCTTCTTCACGCTGGTCGGCACTCACGGCGCTCATGTCAGCGTCGGCCTGGTGTGGATCGTCCTTTTGGGATGCGAGGTCGCGTTGCGCGGGCTGAACCCATTGGTCGCCTCGCGCCTCTGCCGGCTGGGCCTGTTCTGGCACTTCCTCGATATCGTCTGGATCAGCATCTTCTCCGTCGTTTACCTGCCGGAGATTCTCTAGCATGCGAACCCCGCCGCAATTGTCTAAAATGCCGACCTCGCCGCACGGCGGGGAAGTCACGATTAAGCCCTACTTGGTCGGCGTCGTTCTAGCATTGGTGCTGACCGTGATTCCATTCGGCCTCGTCGCCGCTCGCACGCTGCGGCCGATACAGATTTTTGTCGTCATCGGCGCTGCGGCGATCACTCAGGTCGTCGTCCACCTGCGGTATTTTCTGCACCTCGACTTGAAACCCTCGTCGCAGAACAAACTGATCGCGCTGTGCTTCGCCGCCGTCGTGCTCCTCATTCTGGTCGGCGGCACCCTATGGATCATGTTCGACCTCAATTACCGCATGATGTGGGCGGCGGGGAGGTGACGCGACTGTGACGCGTCAAAACCTCGTTCTCTAATACGCTCACAGCCCTCGCATCAATAAAAAGCGTCCGGCGGCGCCAACACGATCGCTTCTTCACCAAGAACGAATGCAACAAAAATGCGCAGCGACGATGCCGCCACTGATTGTGATCGGCGGGGTGCGTTCGACGACCGAAACTGTGTCGCTGCCGCTCGCGCCATCGGTCATTACTCCATCGTGCTGCCGGGGCAGGGGTACGATAGCGCCGCGCCAGTCGCTCGTATGCGGCAAGCCAACGATTACGTCGCTTGGCGCTATTTGGCGATGCAGCTCTCGAAGCCTTCGGTGATCAGCTTGCCCGGCAGGTTGCGGCCGATGAAAACGATCCGGCTGTCGCGCTTCTCACCGGGCTTCCACGGCCGTTGATGGTCGCCATCGAGAATCATGTGCACGCCCTGAAAGACGAAGCGCTCCTCGTCGTCCTTGAACGCGAGAATGCCTTTGCAGCGCAGAATGTTCGGCCCCTCCTTCTGCACCAGGTCCTGCACAAAGGGAAAGAATTTGTCCGGATCGAGCGGCTTCTCGGTGTGCAGCGCAATCGATTGCATTTCCTCGTCGTGGTAGTGCTTGAGCCCGCCATGCGCATGCGCGTGACCATCCTCGTCGCCGTGATGATGCCCATGATCATGATCGTGGTCGTGGTGATGATCGTGATTGTCGGCGCCGAGGAAGTCCGGTTCAAGATCGAGGATACGATCGAGGTCGAAGGCGTTGCGGCCGAGCACCGCGTCGAGCGGAATTTTGGCGCGTTCGGTCTTGTGCAGCTTGGCGTAAGGATTGATGCCGCGAATACGCGCCTCGACATCGCTTAGTTCGTCGGGCGAGACGAGGTCGGTCTTGTTGATCAGGATGACATCGGCGAAGGCAATCTGATTCTTGGCTTCCGGCGCGTCCTTGAGCCGCTCGTTGAGCCATTTGGCGTCGGCAACGGTGACGACGGCGTCGAGCTTTGTCTTGCTTCCGACATTCGCGTCCATGAAGAAGGTTTGCGCCACCGGCGCCGGGTCGGCGAGGCCGGTGGTCTCGACGATGATGGCGTCGAATTTTCCTTTTTGCCGCATCAAGCCATCGAGGATGCGCATGAGATCGCCGCGCACGGTGCAGCAGATGCAGCCATTGTTCATCTCGAACACTTCCTCGTCGGCGCCGACCACGAGATCGTTGTCGATGCCGATTTCGCCAAATTCATTGACAATCACGGCGTATCGCTTGCCGTGGGGCTCGGAGAGAATACGGTTGAGCAAGGTCGTCTTGCCGGCGCCGAGATAGCCGGTCAGCACCGTCACCGGGATCTTTTCAGACGAAGATTGCTCGGCCATTCTTATCTCCTGGCGTTTGGCGGCTTGGCCTCGCGCCGCTTGCCCCTGGCGCCGGAGGCGCAAACGCGCTCGCTCTTGGGCCTCTTCCTGGGCTCTGCTGCAGCGCTCAGAGCGAAATTGATACTGGCGAAACTGCTGTTGGCATCGACAAAGCTTATTTCAAAGCTCCCGGGAGACTATATAGGCAATCGCGGCCGCAGCCAAAACCCGTCAGGTTTGTACCAAAGCCGTACCAGCATTGCTCACGCTTTAAGATGCCGGCCTTGCAGAACGAGCCAAATCAGGCCGCCGACCGGCCCGAGCGCAAGCGACAGCAGATAGATAAATCCCGCCACCAGGACGATAGCGGGTCCGGATGGCGGTTCGGCGAACGACAGGATGAGACTGGCATAGCTCGCCATGAGCGCGCTCGCGCCCGCAGCGGCAATCATCCCGGCTACGTCGCGAGCCGCGAGAAGGCACTCTCTTTCGCCCGTTTCAATCTGAATCATCGAATGATGAATACTAAAGCGGTGCGGGGATACCCTATGTATAGGATGGGAGGTAGGATACAGAGGAGGGCGCCAGAGTGTGAAGCTGTGATGCCTACGCTCGCGCAGCGTCCCTGCATTCCTTGCCGAGGCGGCGTCGACCCGCTCACGCGCGAACAGTGTGCACCCTATCTCGCCGAGGTTTCCGATTGGGAACTTGACGCGACGGCACGCTGCATCAAGCGCCGCTTCCAATTTCGCGACTATCGCACCGCCTTGGCGTTCGCCAACGCGGTGAGCGCTCTTGCAGAGGAAATCTGGCATCACCCGGAGCTCGCGCTGGGATGGGGCTTTTGCGACGTATCGTTGACCACCCGAAAGATCGGCGGGTTGCACGAGTCCGATTTCGTGATGGCCGCCCGGATCGATGCATTGGCCTCAGGCCCACTCAATTCGGCCTGGCTGCCGCCGCTCCCTCCACCGAGGAGAACGAAACAATAGCGGGCTAAAAGCCTACGGCAGCTGGCGCGTGCATTCTTAGTTGACGCTCCGATAGTACCGGCTCTCATCCTGGCTTCGCTCCGTAAAACTGGCACCAGCCGTCAGGACTGATCGGGTCGACCACGATTTTGCAAGAGGCCGGCGGCGTCACAAACTGAATGCAGGTCGAGCATTTCTGGTCGTCTTTTGGGGTATCCTGATATTTGGCTACTTCGTGAGTTAATTTGGTTTGAGCCAACGCAGTACGAGCGGCTGGGGCGCTTAGGATGAATCCTCCTGCAGCAATCGATACACTATTCAATAGAATTGCGCGGCGAGAGGCGCTCCCAGCGGGTCCGGTTGTTGACTTCGACACGGCATTACCTCCTTGGGGTTTCAAGTTGAGGCGAGATTCCTCAGGAAGCCCAGTTTCAGCTTTGTAGCTCCCGACGCAAGTTCCTTGGGGTTGGCGTCGAAGCCGACACAATATACGGCAGCGCTAGAGCTCCGGCCGCGTTCAGCGCTGCGGCGGCTTCGCTGAGCCGATAGCCGCGGGGTAGCGGCAACGAAACGAGCATGCCGGCTTAGCGATCGCGCGCGACATTGCGCGCTCGCATGGCGGCGACATCACGCTTGGCGATTCGCCGCAAGGCGGATTACGGGCGGTCGTGCGTGTGCCGGTCTAAGCAAGGTTTTTTATCTTCGCTGCAAATCACCGGCCGCGCGAGCGAGGATTTCCACCAGGCTTTCTGCGCTATCCGCGTCCGGTTCCAGCCGGCCGTCGATGCGCGAGGAGGGCTTACTGATGGCTGCAAGGGCCCGCCGCCAGCGGCTGACGCGTTCGCCGAGCGCAGTCAGACGGTCGAGGACGACATCGGCGAGATCGCGGTTCTGCTTGAGATAAGTGCGGCCGTCGTCGGTGATCGTGTAAAGCCTCGGGGGGTCGGCGGACGCAGTCAGATAGCCCGCTTCCGCAAGATTGGTCAGCGTCGGATAGACGATGCTGGGAGCTGGCGAGTACCAGTCGGCCGTCTTCTCCTCGATCAGCTTGATGATCTCGTAGCCGTGACGGGGTGCCTCGGCGATGAGCGCGAGTGCAAGCAAACGTAGGTCGCCTTGAGCCAGCCCTTTGTTGGCTGGGGCCATGCTGCCTGGGGCCACCATTTTGTTCCCGGTCAAGATATATCTTTTGGCGCTCATGTTACGCTCACATTACGATGTAGCGCAAGAAACATGTCTCCGGGGTTACGCCGTGTTGCACGGTGCAATGTGCACTCCATCATTTGCTTCGGCTCTGCGCGCGACCGGACCGGATGAGCGATGTTTGCGACCTTCTTTCACGAGTGAAGCAGGCGGGCGTACCGGTGACGCCGCGCGAATATCTCACCTGATGGACACGATTGAGAAGGACCTCGCCGGTCGATGGCCAAGGAATTGATGAAACGATCGAGCGGCGAGCGGCTCGGCCGCGTGACGATTTCCATCGGCGTTGCGCTGTTGCGTACCGACGACACCTCGCAGTCGCTGATCGAGTGCGCCGACAACTGCCTCTACGCTGCCAAGCGCCAGGGGCGTAATCGCGTCATTTGAGAGACCGACCCAGAGGCCGAACCGCGCATCACCCAATCCTGAAGCCACACCGCCTGCCCGGGTGGCGTAGCCATCAGATTGCCCGCGCTACGACGCTTCGCTCGCCGGCTCGAGCTGGACCGATTCGCCGCAGCCACACGCAGCGGTCTGGTTCGGATTGTTGAAGATGAACTGCGCGGACAGTTTTTCTACCTTGTAGTCCATCTCGGTGCCGAGCAGGAACAGCACCGCCTTGGGGTCGATGAGAATGCGCAAGCCCTTGTCCTCGATCACCTCGTCGAGCGGATCGATCTTTTCGGCGTATTCCATGTAGTAGCTCATGCCGGCGCAGCCGCCGTTTTTGACGCCCACGCGCACCGCTGCGATCGGGTAGTCGGCCTTCGCCATCACCGCCTTGATGCGTTCGGCCGCGGCTTCGGTGAGTCGCATCACTTGTGGTCTCGGCCGGGGAGCGGCCATCGTCTCATCCTCCGCGCGCCGCTCGGTATGAGCCAACGTGTCAGCTGCAATTTGCAACAGCTCAAAACCCTGAACTAACTAATATTATCTAATGCGCCAGGGTTGACGGCGCAACGCAACAAGATATTCGTCACCACATATTGAGCACCGTGCGGGCCTCGTCCGACATGCGGCTGGGGTCCCACGGCGGATCCCAGACGATATTGACCTTGGCTTCGCGCACGCCGGACACGCCTTCGACCGCGTTCTCCACCTGGCCCGGCAACTCGGCCGCCGACGGGCAGTTCGGCGTCGTCAGCGTCATTTCGATCGTGACCATGCGGTCGTCATCGATGCCGACTTTGTAAATCAGACCAAGCTCGTAGAGATCGGCGGGTATTTCCGGGTCGTAGACGGTCTTGAGCGCGGCGACGATTTCATCGGTCAAGCGCGCCATCTCGTCGGCTGGAATGGTCGGTGGCCGTTCCGCCGCATCGGCGCCGCCGGCTCCAGCCGGCGAAGCGCTTTCCGTCCCAGCTGTTTTCACTTCGTCCATCATGTGAAAAATTCCTGCGCTTTCAGGAGCGCCTGCGCCAGAATATCCACCTCGGCCGAACCGTTCGGGCCCATGATCGCGTGCGCCTCGCCGGCGTTCACCGCGAGGTCGATGCCCTTCAATATTTTCTTGCCGTCGATCTCGACGTGCGGATTTTCGATTTCAAGCAACGGCATTCCATGTCCCGCAAGCTTGGGCGGATCCAAATCGTCCGCGCTCATCCAACCGAACCTTCCAGCGAGACCGAGATCAGTTTCTGCGCCTCGACCGCAAATTCCATCGGCAGCTGCTGCAGCACGTCCTTGACGAAGCCGTTGACGACAAGCGCGGTCGCCTCCTCCGCCGTGAGCCCGCGCTGCCGGCAATAGAACAGCATGTCCTCGGAAATCTTCGAGGTCGTCGCCTCGTGCTCGAACACGGTCGAGGAGTTCTTCGCCTCGATATAGGGCACGGTATGGGCGCCGCACTGGTCGCCGATCAGAAGCGAATCGCAATTGGTGAAATTGCGCGCGCCACTGGCGCGACGATGCGCCGTCACCAGCCCGCGATAGGTATTGTTGGAGTGCCCGGCGGCGATGCCCTTGGAGATGATGCGGCTCGTGGTGTTTTTGCCGAAATGCAGCATCTTGGTACCGGAATCGACCTGCTGATAGCCGTTGGAGATGGCGATCGAATAGAACTCGCCGCGCGCATTGTCGCCCCGCAGGATGCAGCTTGGATATTTCCACGTGATCGCCGAGCCGGTCTCGAGCTGGGTCCAGGAAATCTTGGAGTTCTTGCCGCGGCAATCACCGCGCTTGGTGACGAAGTTATAGACGCCGCCGCGGCCCTTGGCGTCGCCCGGATACCAGTTCTGAATGGTCGAATATTTGATTTCGGCGTCGTCGAGCGCGATCAGTTCGACCACGGCCGCGTGCAGCTGATTCTCATCGCGGACCGGGGCGGTACACCCTTCGAGGTAGCTCACATATGAACCACGATCGGCGATGATTAGCGTGCGCTCGAACTGGCCGGTATTGCGCTCATTGATGCGGAAATAGGTCGACAGCTCCATCGGGCAGCGCACGCCCGGCGGCACATAGACAAACGAGCCGTCGGAGAACACCGCGGAATTGAGGGTGGCGAAGAAATTGTCGCTGATCGGCACCACCGAGCCAAGGTACTTCTTCACCAGGTCCGGATGCTGCTGCACCGCTTCCGAGATCGGCATGAACAGCACGCCGGCCCTGGCCAATTCCGCCTGGAAGGTGGTTGCCACCGAGACCGAGTCGAACACGGCGTCGACCGCGACCCGGCCATAGCCGCTGCCGCTTTCGGCTTCGCCGCCGTCCGCGCCCTCGCCCACGGCTTTCGGATTCTGCACGCCGAGCAGGATTTCCCGTTCGCGCAGCGGGATGCCGAGTTTCTCGTAGGTGCGCAGGATTTCCGGATCGATCTCGTCGAGCGATTTCGGTCCGTCCTTCTTTTTCGGAGCGGAGTAGTAATAAAGATCCTGGTAGTCGATCGGACCGTATTCGACCTTGGCCCATTTCGGCTCGCGCATGGTCAGCCAGCGCTTAAAGGCCTCAAGCCGCCACGCCAGCATCCACTCCGGCTCGTTTTTCTTGGCCGAGATGAAACGCACCGTATCCTCGGTCAGGCCCTTCGGGGCCTTTTCCAATTCAATCAGCGTCTCAAATCCGTATTTGTACTGATCGACGTCGATGCGCCGGACCTGCTCGACGGTCTCTTGTACTGCCGGCATTCGTCCCTCCGCTCACGGTTTCAAGGACCGCGGGTTGGATTTAGTCGGGTATGGCGATGTTCTGGCTCGGATTTGTCCTCTGCCGGTCACCCCACGTTAGCCGTTTGAACCATTCGAACGGTCGTGAAAACGTTTGCCAATGCAGCCATTTAGGCGGCGATACTGTGCGCTCTGGATAGTGCATTTGCAAGCCTTCTCCGAGCGGCAAGAAAGCGTTCGATATCGGCCTGTCCGGTGCTCGAACCCAGGCTCACGCGCACCGCGCCGCGCACGAGCGCAGGTGCGATCACAGAGGCGATGGCGCCCAGAGGTCGAGAAAACTCAACCAGTTCGGCAACAAAGTGCCACTCCACGGTCGGATGGAGCGCGTTCGGCCGCCAACCGACACGGAAGTTCCGCATTGCCCCCACAATTGGTACCATTCGTCTCATGTTCGGGGTTCATCGAGGATCCGGGTAGAGAGCCTCTTTGCCCGAGGCGACAATTACGCTAAATCCGCAGCGGTATTGCGCCTGGAGGATGCGATGGACGACCATGGTCAGCTCGAATACGCCACAGCAAGGGGCAACGATTACCCGGGTCACGAGCAGATGTATCGCACGTTCGTGACGCTGACGAAGACCGCCGTCGCGGTGCTCGCCGTCATTCTGATCCTGATGGCGATTTTCCTCGCCTGAACGCAGAACTGCGCAACGATGGTCGGGGTTGTCGGCTGCGAGCCGGCCAGTACCGGCGTGAGCTCGTCTGCGCGGGCGCCAGAATGATCGCTGCCCCCCAAACGCGACGATGCCTGTCAGAGACCACATTCGCAGTGCAAAACTCCGCCAGCAGCGGCCGGCATCAGACCGTACCGTTGCACGATAAACGTACCGTTGCACGACAAACATGTATTTGATACGCATATATGGTGGCTGCGCGGTGCCGGCGCCGCAAAAATGGGCCATGATCGGGGAGATCGATGCCGGTATTGTCACGGTTAAGCGCGACTGCGCTAATCTTTGGGATTTTGCTTGCGAGCGCCGGAGCGGCGTTCGCCGGCCTCGGCCAGCCGACGCCCTGGCAGATCGACCTTCAGGAATCGGCGTCCCCGGTCATGGACCAGATCTCGACCTTCAATACATTTCTGTTTTGGATCACTACTGCGATTGCGCTCTTCGTTCTGATCCTGCTCGCGATTATCATTGTGCGCTTTAATGCGCGTACCAATCCGACGCCGTCGCGCACGACCCATAACACGCCGATCGAGATCCTCTGGACCATCGTTCCGGTCATCATCCTGGCTGTGATCGCCGTCCCCTCTTTCCGACTGTTGTTCGTGCAGCTCGATGTGCCGAAACCTGACCTTACGGTGAAGGCGACCGGCAAACAGTGGTTTTGGAGCTACAGCTATCCCGACAACGGCAACTTCGAATTCGATTCGCTGATGGTGCAGGACAAAGACCTTAAGCCCGGTCAGCCGCGGTTGCTTACCGCCGACAATGAAATGGTCGTGCCGGTGAACAAGGTCGTGCACGTCTTGGTGACGGGCGCCGACGTTATTCATTCGTTCACGGTGCCGTCGTTCGGCATTCGCATTGACGCAATTCCGGGCCGCGTCAATGAAACCTGGTTCAAGGCCACCACCGAAGGCGTGTTCTATGGACAGTGTTCGGAACTGTGCGGCAAGGATCATTCCTTCATGCCGATCGCAGTGCGGGTCGTGAGCGAGGGCGATTTCGCGACCTGGGTCAGCGAAGCCAAGAAGAAGTACTCCGCCGAGGACAGCGTGCCCACGAACGCCTTCGCGGCGGCGGGCGGGCCGTCGTCGCGGTAACGGGCGCAGGGGATGTGAGCTCGAGCAGTTGCTAACGAGGAGCCGGCAATGGACACGATGGTGCACGCAGCGCATGGCGATGAAGAAGCGCACGAGATTCCGCACGGCTGGCGGCGCTTTCTTTATTCGACGAACCACAAGGACATCGGCACGATGTATCTTGTCTTCGCGATGGTTGCCGGCCTCATCGGTGCAGCGTTTTCGATCGCGATCCGTGCCGAGCTGATGTATCCCGGTATCCAGTTCTTCCACGAGACGCATTACTACGACGTGGCTGTCACCCTCCACGGGTTGATCATGATCTTCTTCATGATCATGCCGGCGATGATCGGCGGCTTTGGCAATTGGATGATCCCGCTGATGATCGGCGCGCCAGACATGGCGTTCCCACGTATGAACAATATTTCGTTCTGGCTGTTGCCGGCGTCGTTCGCGCTGTTGCTGACCTCGATGTTCGTCGAGGGCGAGCCGGGGACATTAGGACCCGGTACCGGCTGGACGCTGTACGCGCCGCTGTCGACCTATGGCCATCCCGGTCCGGCGATGGATTTCGTCATCTTGTCGATTCATCTGGCTGGCGCCTCGTCGATCCTCGGCGCCATCAACTTCATCACCACCATCTTCAATATGCGCGCGCCGGGCATGACCATGCACAAGATGCCGCTGTTCGTGTGGTCGGAACTGGTGACGGTGTTCCTGCTGCTGCTGTCACTGCCGGTGCTGGCCGGCGCCATCACGATGCTGCTGACCGACCGCAATTTTGGCACGACGTTCTTCTCGCCGGACGGCGGCGGCGATCCGATTCTGTTCCAGCACCTGTTCTGGTTCTTCGGCCATCCGGAAGTCTACATCCTTATAGTGCCGGGCTTCGGCATGGTGAGTCAGATCGTGGCAACGTTCTCGCGCAAGCCGGTATTCGGCTATCTTGGCATGGCCTATGCGATGGTTGCCATCGGCGGCATCGGCTTCGTGGTGTGGGCGCACCACATGTACAACGTCGGCATGTCGGCGAGCGTGCAGGCCTATTTCATTGCGGCGACCATGGTGATCGCGGTGCCCACCGGCGTGAAAATCTTCTCCTGGATCGCCACCATGTGGGGCGGCTCGGTCGAGTTCAAGACGCCGATGCTGTGGGCGATGGGATTCATTTTCCTGTTCACCATCGGCGGCGTCACCGGCGTTGTACTGGCCAATGCCGGCGTCGACCGCACGCTGCACGGCACCTATTACGTCGTTGCGCATTTCCACTACGTGCTGTCGATCGCCGCGGCGTTCGCGATTTTTGGCGGCTGGTATTACTGGTTCCCGAAAATGACCGGCTACATGTACAGCGAACCGATCGGGAAATTGCACTTTTGGCTGACCTTCATTGGCGTCAACGTCGCGTTCTTCCCGCAGCATTTCCTCGGGCTCGCCGGCATGCCGCGTCGCTACGTCGACTATCCCGACGCGTTCGCCGGATGGAATTTTGTTTCCTCGATCGGGGCGTACATTTCCGGCATCGGCATACTCGTGTTCTTCTACGGCGTGGTGCTTGCCTTCGTCCGCAAGCAACGTGCTGCGGCCAATCCCTGGGGAGCGGGCGCGACCTCGCTGGAATGGACGCTGCCGTCGCCGCCGCCGTTCCATCAATATGAAACGCTGCCGCTGATCCGATGAGCGTCACCGTCGCGCGCGCCGAACCGAGCATCGCTGGGGTCGGCGATTACATCGAACTGATGAAGCCACGAGTGATGTCGCTCGTGGTGTTCACCGCGCTGGTTGGGCTGGTGCTGGCGCCGGTGCCTATGCATCCGGTGATGGCTTTCACCGCGCTGCTGTGCATCACAGTTGGCGCCGGTGCCGCGGGCGCGCTCAACATGTGGTACGACGCCGATATCGACGCGCGCATGGCGCGCACCGCCGGCCGGCCGATCCCGCGCGGCCGCGTCACGCCCGGCGAGGTCGCCGGCTTCGGCTTTACGCTTGCGGTCTTCTCGGTCGTATCGCTCGGGCTATTCGTGAATGTGCTGGCGGCGGCGCTGCTCGCCTTCACCATCTTCTTCTACGTCGTGATCTACACCATCTGGCTCAAGCGCTCGACGCCGCAGAACATCGTGATCGGCGGCGCCGCCGGCGCGCTGCCGCCGGTGATCGGCTGGGCCGCGGCAACCGGCAGTGTCGCGATCGAGCCGTTGGTTCTGTTCCTGATCGTCTTCTTGTGGACACCGCCGCATTTCTGGGCACTGTCGCTTTATCGCGCCGACGATTACGCGCGCGCCGGCGTGCCGATGCTTCCGGTTGTGGCCGGTGCGACCGAAACGCGGCGCCAGATTCTCCGCTATACGCTGGTGCTGACGCCGGTCGGGGTCGCGCCGTGGCTGCTCGGTTATGCCGGAGCCGTGTACGGAATAGCCGCCGTGCTGGCGGGTGGCGCGATGATTGCGCTTGCCATTCGCGTTCGCGGTGAAGCACGCGGTCATACCGCCAGCAAACAAATGTTCGGCTTCTCGATTTTGTATCTGTTCTTGTTGTTCGCCATGCTGCTGGTCGATCGCATGGCGGGAGGATTGTTCGCGCCGCTGTGGGGCCATTTCCCGACAGGAGCATGAACGAGAATGAGCGAGCGCAACACCGAACCAAAGCCGGAGCCCGGCATCAGGCTGACCGAGCAACAGCAGCGTGCCCGCCGCGCCCGCTCTATCGCCATCGCCATATCGCTCGGCGTGCTGGCGGTGCTGTTCTACATCGTGACGCTGGTGAAAGGGCCGGGCGTGCTGGAACGACCGCTATGATTTGTCGATCGGCGAGATGCGAGGTGACGAAGTGAGCGCGCAGCAGGCGCGATCCCGCCGACGATCGAGCCGCGACGCCATCGTCGCGTTTGCCTGCGGTGGCTTCGTCGCGTTCATGGTCGGTGTTTCGTTCGCCGCTGTGCCGCTGTACTCGTGGTTTTGCCGCACCACCGGGTTTGGCGGCACCACGCAGGTGGCAAAAACAGCGCCCGATCAGCTGTCGGGTCGCGTCGTCACGGTCCGCTTCGATTCCAACGTCGCTTCTGGTCTGCCGTGGGCGTTCGAACCGGAACAGCGGACCATCGATGTGCGGCTAGGCGAAGTCGTTACTGTCTATTACGCGGTGCGAAACGAATCCGCGCGGGTAACGACGGGCCAGGCTGGCTACAACGTGACGCCGCCGACGGTCGGCGCCTATTTTGAGAAGATCAACTGCTTCTGCTTTACCCAGCAGACGCTGCAGCCGGGTGAGAAGCGGGACATGGCGGTGGTTTTCTACGTCGACGCCAAGCTCGCTAACGACGCGGAAGAAAACGCCGTGAACAACATCACTCTCTCCTACACCCTCTTTCCGGTGCGCGTTCCCGACCGGCCGGTGGCGGCGAGCGCCAATTCGGATAAATCCGGGCACATCTAGAGCACGATTCAACCGTAACCAAGACGGCGCCCAGCTGATGGCTTTAATCGCGCCAAGGTGGAGAAGATGACGATGGCCAATGTTGCACATGCCAAACCGCACCACGATTATCATCTGGTCAATCCCAGTCCGTGGCCCGCGGTCGGCGCGACTTCGGCTTTCGTGGCGGCCGTCGGCGCGATTTTGTGGATGCACCAGATGGCCGCCTACGCGCCGTTGGTGCTGGGCGCCGGCGCGATCGGCATCGCCTATACCATGGTGGGCTGGTGGCGCGACGTCATCTACGAAGCCGAAGTGGAAGGCGATCACACCCGCGTGGTGCAGATCTCGCACCGCTACGGGATGATCCTGTTCATCGCTTCGGAGGTGATGTTTTTCGTCGCCTGGTTCTGGGCCTATTTCAACACCGCGCTGTTCCCGGATGAGTTCCGCGACGTCGCGCGCATTGCCTATACCAGCGGGGTATGGCCGCCCAAAAGCGTCCAAACCTTCGACCCCTGGCATTTTCCGTTGCTCAACACGCTGATCCTGCTCACGTCGGCTACGGCGGTGACCTGGGCACATCACGCACTGCTGGAGAACGACCGCAAAGGCCTGGTCCAGGGGCTAGCTGTGACCATCGCACTCGGCATCAGCTTCACGTTCTGCCAAGCCTGGGAGTATAGCCACGCCGCGTTCCACTATTCTGGCAACATTTACGGCGCGACGTTCTTCATGGCGACGGGATTCCACGGCGCCCATGTCATCATCGGCTCGATCTTTCTGATCGTCTGCCTGTTGCGCGCCATGGCCGGACAGTTTAAGCCGACACAACATCTCGGGTTCGAATTCGCGGCTTGGTACTGGCACTTCGTTGACGTGGTGTGGTTGTTCCTGTTCGCCTGCATCTACGTCTGGGGCGGCGGACCGCAGCCCGGGTAGCCGATTGCTTTCCCGGACGCGGTGCAGCGCGGAGCGGTGCACCGCAGTTCCGGGATCGCCATATAGTCATCGTCTGGAACGATCCGGGGTAGCGCTGCGCTTTGTGCTTCACTGCGCCCGGGAAACAGGAACATGATCATTACACTCTCAGGGGCGATTCGCGCTGGCCTACGCTGCCGCTGTCCGCGCTGCGGCAAGGGCAAGCTGTTTGCGGGCTTCCTGACGTTGCGGCCGCGCTGCGAGGTCTGCGGGCTCGATTACGGCTTTGCCGATTCCGGCGACGGTCCGGCGGTATTCATCATGTTTCTGGCCGGCGCAATCGTGGTCGGCGCCGCGCTTGTCGTCGAAATTCTGTTCCAGCCGCCATATTGGGTCCATGCCGCCCTATGGCTGCCGCTGATCGTGCTTGTCACGCTCGGGCCGCTACGCCCGATGAAGGGGCTGATGATCGCGCTGCAGCACTATCACAAGGCCGAAGAGAGGCGCTTCGGCGGCGGCGCGCCATGAGCACGCCCGGCAAGAGGCGTCGATCGTGCTCGATTTGCTCATCCCCTGCCTGCTCGCGTTCTGTTCTCATCGGGCTCGGCACCTCACTGGTTCACGCCGGACGACGGGCCTGTGGTTCTCCGCAGACCCGCTGGCGATCGCCGCCGCGACACGTGTGCCTTTGGCTCCTGGGAGGAGCCGGGCGTCGTCGAGAACGCGCCATCGCGGCAGGGCATTCGCCTTCCGTGTGAAGCGGTAGTCTCAGAAAGCGATGCCGAGCTTTAGGCAGTTCTTATTGAGCCTTCGGCAGCGGCACTGGGTTGTTCGAGAGCGTATCGAGATAGACGATCACGTCGGCGCGCTGCTTGTCGTTGGACAAACCGGCGAAGGTCATGGCGGTGCCCGGCGCATAGGCGGTCGGCTTGGTCAGCCATGCGTTCAGCGCGTTGAAATCCCAGGTGCCGTTCTTTGATTTCAAGGCCGAGGAATAATTGAAGCCCGGAGCGGAGGCGATCTTGCGCCCGACCACGTTATAGAGATCCGGACCGATCTTCGGGCCCTGGCCTTCCTCGACGTTGTGACAGGCCTGGCATTGCTTGGCGACCTGGGCGCCGCGCTCGGCCGACGCGCTTGCCAATAACCTGTCGATCGGCACCGCCGCAGCGGCGCCGGCCTGCGGCTGCTCCTCCTTGGCGGCGACTTCAGAGCCCGGTTTCGCTGCTTTGGTCGGCTTGAAGCTTTCGTCGATCATATGCACCGCTTGCAGGAACAATGCGGTTCCCAGCACCAGGCCGAGAATCTTGTTCATCCGATATGCATTTGCATCCATCTCTGAAGCGCTCCCAGCGCTAACGGAGGGCCAGGGAAAACCGGGATTCCCCGGATGACCCCGAAATTTGGGCGGATGATAGCGGTTTTCTCGGCTCCCCTCGATCTGCCCTGGTCGCGGCCCGTTTTGGCGGTGCCGGCGCCGCGCAGCCAAGACATGCGTATCAAATACATGTTTATCGTGCAACGGTACGACTGTTGCCGGCCGCTGCCGGCGGGGTATGCACCGCGAATGTGGTCTCTGAGACGCATCGTCGGGTTCTGCTGATAGGCGTTTGTCTCTCCGGTTCGGATTGCGCCCAGCCGAAATAGCGCATCAGCGGGCTTCCTATTGGCTCGATCTATCGGTTTGAATATTCCGACTGGCCACGCAAGTCGGGACCGAGCCACTTACACACGCCATCTTATGCCGTGTCCTTGGGCAAAGGCGGCGGCAGCTAGCGTTGGGGCGAGGGGTAGCGATCCGGAAGGGGGCGGCTCCCGGCAGATCAGATCGTCGAGGACGCTGCGCCAGACGTCACTGCTCTCCCCATGTCTTGACGGCTCGCGAGCAGCACCTTTTGACCATCCGCACGCCAAGGACGACCAGCAGCGAGATTGCGGTTGGTCGAACCGCATTTCTAACACGGTGTAACCGGCTCGTCGGTCAGCAAACGAGCATTCCAGGCGCGTCCCCGTCGGCCTTCACCTTGCGCGAAACCCGGCTTGGCTATTCGACCTCCTCTATCAAGCGCTCAAACTCTATCAAGCGCTCACAGTCGGCGTACCACTTTTTGTTGAGATCGCCGCCATTCGCTGCGCGTTTTCGCGAGCAACCTGAACGATTCGCGCGTCACCCTCCGGCTCTACCAGCGCAATCAACGTCAGATCGATTGCCCGGACCAGGTCGCAAAGCCGAGGCCCATGGTCCATGAAGGATCCCTTCTCAAATTTCGCCCTCAAGCTTCTTCTGAACCTTTTTAAGCTCGGCGTTGATGCGATAAATCACCTTGCGCCGCCCAGCGAGCGTTGCTTCAAGTTTATGGCACCAGGTGTAAAGAAAATCGAATTTTTGCTTATCGGTCATGTGTTCCCAGCCTGTCCGTCGAGCCATGGTGAAATCTCCCGTTTGTGAAATCCCCGCAGAGACTTTAGCATTCCCCGGGCTCGTGGAATGCCAATCGGCCAGAAGTATAGAGATTTTTGGCGTCAGGTGGCTCGCACCGACGCCGCGGACCCCTTCCGAGATCGTTTTTCCGCTGCCTAATGAACCTGGACTGCCAGATCGTCTGGACTATTCCGTGCGGGCATGCATCGGCTAAAGCGCGGCCGGACCTGTTTGTTGGGTGCGCTGCAAAGAGACGCTGCGATCTAAAAACAGTAGCGACGACAACGCTCGCCGCGGCTTGATCAAATCAGCCAAAGTATAGGCATCCAGAATCGCCAGAAATGCCTGGGTTGCATCTTGTAGAGCGCTTCGGAGCACGCAGGCGCGCTCGATCGGGCAATAACCTCTGCGCTCAAGGCAGCCAATGACACCTAGTTGATTCTCGGTGTCGCGCACCACTTGGCCGATATTGATGTGGCGCGGTTCGCGCATCAGCCGGATTCCGCCGTTACGGCCGCGCACCGTTTCGAGATAACCCTTTTGACTGAGATCGTTGACGACCTTCATCAAGTGCGCCTTCGAGATTTCAAAACTCTGGGCGATGTCCTTGATCGTCGTTAGCTTCCCGCCGCAAAGCCCAACGTGAATGAGGACGCGCAGCGAGAAATCGGTATGAAGGGTTAAACGCATTGTTTCTCCGCCCGGCCGCTCTCGGCCCTTCCCAATGTAACGGCTATACCAAGAGCCATTCCCTCATAACAGGTATACCAAACGCATTTTTCAAAGCGTCATATCGCCATATGTCTTGACACGCGATCGCATCCCGTCTCCCGGCTCTCAAACGTGCAGAATTCGTCCTAGGACCGACCCTTGGTCAGCAGGTCTGCCGGAAATCCCTATCGCCATCAACTGCTTATGCCAAGAAGGCACAATCGCTGTGGGATTGAGGGACCAAGCTCAGCTAAAAAACTTGGCAGCCCGCCTATAAACTTGTCAACGCCATAGCGCGTCGTAAACTTTCGGCCTCTTTGGGGGCAGTTTCTTTTGCCGTGATGTCTGTCCTAATTTCGGGAATTTGGAGGTTAAAACGCATGACAAAGGACGAAACAGAAGGCCGCATCCGAGCCATTGAAGCTGTCTTACTGCATCTGCCGGGGATCGACCCAGATGTCATCCACGCAGCGAAAGATTGGATCAGGAACCCTAAGCGGCAACCCGATTCGACGGTTGCCAAAGTAAAATTGGAAATCAGCGGCCATTTGGATGAGCACGCAGAAAAGGCACTTGATGAATTAAAGTACGAATTCCAAAAACTCCAAAGTGCATAAATACAAAGGCCGCCTCGGTTGGCGCATGAGCGGCAACCGCAACTCCTCGGTCTCTAATCGCGACTGGATCGGCGGTGAAGCTAACATAAGCGCCCTGCGGTTTACGATGACGGCGTAGGCCGATAGATTGGCTGGCCAACAAGGCCGTGCTGAAACAGAAAGGAGGTGTTTAAAAAATGCAGACTTTAGTCGTGGATCTAATTCTCGTTGCTGGTGTGTGTGCGATCTTCTTAATTGCATTAAGAGGCGGAAAAGATGAAAAAGGATGAATAAAAATCTAGGTCGTTTGCGACGAGAACGGACTACGGTCTTTGAGTTGATCCGCCGACACGGCGCGCTCTTGAGTGCGGTGCATTACGCGTTCCACTTGCTCGAGTTGGACGGGCGCGATTTGCGGCAGCCAGCACTGAGGCGGTGATCGTCATTTTCTCTAACTCGTAATTGAGATACTTTGCGGCCGCCCGATGACCGTGCTCCGGGATTTTATCGATGAGATTGCTAGCGAGCTTGACGCGCGTACCGACAAGCCCCTTGCCCCGCATCACTGGATTAGCTTTGTTAAACTACTTGATGCCATCGATCGTGATGATGAGATGGGCGAGTTGCGCCAAAAGATGGAGTCAATCGTCACTCAACACGATGTACGTTTCCAGGATCGTTGCTTAGCGCTGATCCCGTTGTTTAGCGCTGACCCCGCCATTGCGGCCGCATTTACCAGGCGGCGGCACGCTGCAATAACAGCAGTTGCGGCGCTGTAGCTGCCAAGCTGCTCCTTCGTTGACCATACTCACTGTGAATTTACGCGCGCGCGAAGCCCGGTTAACCTTCTCGCTGTGAATCTACGCGCGCGCGAGTTGCGGGCCGCGTGGTGAGCTCGCTGAGCAGTGTGCGGAGCATAGTCCATGCGCTCGTTCAAGCGGGGTGATGTCAGCATCGACCGCCTAGCTCAGCGGCGGCGGCGACCGCCACCGCGCCCCGCCGATCGACCCGCGGGCGCCGCCGGCGCCGCGGGGTCGCCGCTTTTATTTTTCGCGATGGCTGGTGCGTTGGTTAACCATACTCGCTGTGAATCTGGTCCATGCGTCAACATATTGATCGCCGCTCCGGTAGTTCCCGCGCCAAACACCCCCATAGCGAAACCGCGTCGGTCTTTAGCAAAAAAAAGCGCAACATACGGCGTGCCAACGGCAAAAGAAGCGCCAACCACGCCGAGCGCCAAGCCGAGCAAAAGAAACTGCCAGAGTTGTTATTTTTTTTTTTTTTTTTTTTTTTTTTTTTTTTTTTTTTTTTTTTTTTTTTTAAAAAAAAAAAAAAAAAAAAAAAAAAAAAAAAAAAAAAAAAAAAAAAATTTTTAGAGATAGAGTTGTGTAGGTGAAAAATGGAAGTAAGGAGATAGAGAAGAAGAGTTAGGGGGTAGATGGTAATAGTTAAAGGTTAGAAAGGGAGAAGTTAATGTGTTGGTGGAGAAGATAGATTTAGGATTTTGATAGATAAAAGAAAGGAAATGAAGGATAAAAAGAAAAGGGAATGGTTTAAATGTATGGATGGAATTAAAGGAATTTGTTAGTTTTAAAAGAGGAAAAGAAGGATAAAGGGAAATGGATAAAGTAAAAATAGATAAATGGGAATAGAAAGAGAGGGAGTAAGAGTAGAGTAAATTTTAGAAAAATTTTTAGTAATAAGATAAAGAAAAAAAATAAAAAATAAGTAGGTGAGAAAAAAAAGTAAGCGGAAAAAGATTTGAAAAATGTAGCAGAAATGAAGATATTTAAGAGTGTAGTTGATAAAAAAAGAGTATGAAAAGTAGAGGAAAAGAATAAGGTAGTAAAAAAAATAAAAATTAGAAAAAAAGAGGTGGATAAGATATTAAAGGGAAAAAGAGTAAAAGTGAGAGGGAAATAAAATTGAAAAATGAATGTGAAATAGATAGGAAGTGATAAGATAAGATGAAAGTAATGAGATGGAATGGATTTAAATTATATAAAGGAAAGGTAAAAAAAGAAGATGTTTGATGTGTAGGTGAAATGATGATAAATATAATGAGATGTTGAGTAAGTTAATGAAGTGAAGGAAAGATTGAATGAAAGGATAATAGTAGATATTTATAAAAGAAAAAATTTAGAAATGGAGGGATTGATAAAAAGAGAAAGTGGAGAAGAAAAATGGAAAGAAGATGATGGTATGGAAAAAGTGTGATTAGGAGGATAAAAAAGGATAGGATATAAATAAAAAAGAAAAAAAAAAAAGAGAGAAAAAGCAAAAGAAACTGCCAGAGTTGGTTGGCATAGCTGGCGAACCAGACTGGCACAGCACAGCCGACCAGCAGAGCAAACATTACGATCCGGCCGCCGAACCTGTCGGTCCAGATGCCGAGCGGCAGGCGAAATAATGCGCCAGTCAGCACGGGGGTCGAGGTCAGTAGGCCAAATTCGAGCCCGTTGAGACCCAGTTCTTTTCCAATCCGCATCTCATTACTGAACATCAGCCACACGGCAAAGCAGACGACGAATGCCCATGTGGTCATTCCCAGTACTATGACATTTCGTAGATTCGACATAGCTCTAAAAATATATGATTATGATTTTATTTTGTTTGATATAAATTTGTGGGATATGTGGGGTTTAGAGGTGTTGAGAAAGTTGTGTATTTATAAGGTGAGGAAGATTATGTTGATTTTCTATGGTTTAGATGGTTATAGAGGATAAGATAAAAGGTATAGGTTTAGGTGTTGAAGATTATATGAATAAGATGTTATAAAAGGATGAGTTGGTAGAGAGTATATACGATATGGTGAGACGTTATAGAGGATATGTGTAGTAGGTTATCAATATGGATGATCTATGTGTAAATCTAGATAGATAAGATGGTAGAGATAAATGGCTCGAGGGTGTATGTGATTGGTAAGGAGTATTAGATGTTGGAACTCCTAGCGATGCGCAAGGGTTTGACGCTCACCAAGGAAATGTTCTTGAGCCATCTTTATGGCGGTATGGACGAGCCAGAGATGAAAATTATCGACGTCTTCATCTGCAAGTTGCGGAAAAAACTCGCCAACGCATCAGGCGGCAAGGACTGGCGAAATAATGCGCCAGTCAGCACGGGGGTCGAGGTCAGGAGGCCAAATTCGAGCCCGTTGAGACCCAGTTCTTTTCCAATCGGAATCCCGATGACCCCAAACATCAGCCACACGGCAAAGCAGACGACGAATGCCCATGTGGTCACTCCCAGTACTATGACCCTTCGTAGATTCGACAGTCGTCGAATCGTGCTCCCTCGCTGGCGCGCCAATCGGCTAATGATGATAGACTTTGCGGTGTGGGGATTGTGTGACCATCCGTCGCGGCGCTCCATTCACAAGTCCCGATAAACAAACGATACGAACAAAAAAATAGCTTTGATTTCAATCAAGACGCGCGGAAGTCTTAATGCTCCTTTTGGCGCCTATCTAATTCGCGGCAAGTCCAAGTAGTTATTCGAATAATCGACCATGCAGCCCATTAGCGATCAAGCGTTGCAGGTCGGCGCCAGTCCGCTGTTCTAAGATGTGACAATTGTAAGTTTCGCTTCGACCACAACATCCGCGGGGAATGGGATGGCACGCAAGTTCGAAAATGTTCTTCAAACAGTTGGAAATACTCCTGTCGTCAAAATCAATAAGCTCGCGCCGCCAGGCGTGAATCTCTACGCAAAAATCGAAGCATTCAATCCCCTCGGCTCGGTCAAAGATCGTCTGGCACTCGGGGTCATTGAGGCTGCCGAGCGCTCCGGTGACCTGAAGCCGGGGCAGACGGTTGTTGAGGCCACGAGCGGCAATACTGGAATTGGCCTCGCGATGGTCTGCGCGCAGAAGGGCTATCCGCTGGTAATCACCATGGCGGAGACATTCAGCGTCGAACGACGCAAGCTCATGCGCTTTCTTGGGGCGAAAGTGGTGCTCACACCGGCTGCGCTGCGCGGCATGGGGATGGTGACAAAAGCGACTGAGCTCGCCAAGGCCCACGGCTGGTTCCTCACTCGTCAATTCGAGAATGAGGCCAATCCGGACATGCACTCGCGCACAACGGCGCGTGAAATCATTGCCGATTTTGCCGGAGAGCCGCTTGACTACTGGGTCACAGGCTATGGCACGGGCGGGACACTCAAGGGCGTTGCGCGCGTCCTGGCCAAGGAGCGGCCGGAGACCAAGATCGTCGTGTGTGAACCGCGGGACGCGCCGCTACTCGGCAGCGGGATCGCCCAGCAACGCAATCCTGATGGCTCACCCGCCGCGGCGCACCCGGCATTCAAACCACATCCGATGCAGGGATGGACCCCTGATTTCATTCCGAAGCTAACCGCAGATGCGGTAGATCTGAGTGTTATCGATAGGATCATTCCGATCTCCAACGCCGACGCGCTTCGGTGCAGCCGTGACTTAGCGCAAAAGGAAGGGATCTTTGTCGGCATTACAGCGGGAGCCACTTTCGCTGGTGCGCTTCGTGTCGGCGCAGAGGCGCCTAAAGGCGCGACCGTCCTCTGCATGCTACCCGACACGGGTGAGCGGTACTTGAGCACGCCGCTCTTTACTGACATTCCTGCTGATATGACTGACGAGGAAATAGCGATCTCACGTTCAACGCCAGGCGCTCAGATGGGCTGAGCTATCAGGTAAGTTAGAGACCAAGTTCGATTAACATAAATTTTGCGGGGCAGGGCGTCTTCGTCATCGTCTGCTTATCGGCAAGCCGCTGACAGAATAATCGGCATTACCAAATCTCATGGGTCCACGATCGATCGCATTTTTGACCGATCCAACGGCATCGGCCAACCCATTGCTAGGCTCAATGCTTTTGAAAGTCGTTTCATTTGCCAGTCACCGCGAGCGATCTGCTCTGCTTTAAAGATGCAGTTATCACTCGATGGCATACCGCACCGAGCCCAACGCTCGCAATCACCGCAGACAAATTCGGCAGGCTGTCGCAAGGATCGGAGCGTGCTCGCAAGTTTGTTGACCAAGTCTCGAACGAGTGCAGCGCCCATGTTCATCTCCTCTGTCATCGAGCCAATGCGCCTGCTGTCTGACCGTACATCCGCCGCGTGGCTTGGCATTCATGACCATAGGTCCGCGACCCAACTCCTATTGCATCGACCGCAGCGCCAACATTGCGAATAGGCTGCACGTCCGGCGAACAGGTAATGCGCTTTGTGCCAAATCCAGCAAAGCGGCATACCATCGCCCCACGCTATTCTGTGCTTGCCTAGTCACGATATCGAATCCCTTCGTAAAGGATTAAAAACCGATGTAAATTTATAGCGCGCTTCGGAAGGGCCGACATTGATCTTTATCAATCAGCCTAGGCGGTATTTCCGCTCGCTTCTTTTCACGAGGTCGGACGCGATCGTCACTTAGGGGTTTTGTAGCTCGCTCCCATGAAAAATATGGGCCATTGCCAGTTTCCCCTGTGTGTTCGGCCACCGCCCGCTAATTTGATCACTGCGTGAGCGCTCAGTTAATTCGACGAGGTCCCGCTTGATCGCATAGCAAGTCAAATAAGATGTCGGCATTCATACAAAAATCCGGCGCGAAATTTAGCATTGCTGGTGCGTAATCTAACCAGTCCCGGCAAGCTTTCTTAGATCGGCAAGTTTCACACCGACGGAGCGCCGTTGCATACCGCAAACTCAATGGCGGCAAAACTCCAGCGCCGGGCTCGATGCCCAAACGCGCCATCATTTCATAGATATGTGTCGAGTATTCGGGTACCGGCGCTTTCATTGCTCCACCTCCGTAAAACACCAGGCGGTGGCTGCTGCGCCAAGACTGAACGGAAGACGGAGCTGCGTAGGTGCCTAGGAGCTACTTCAGTTCGGTCATGACCGCCCGCTCTTGGGGTCGCCCCGCCGAGCTTGGCTGACCATAGGCGGACCGCGCGCTAGCGCATTGATGTAAGTCAATCGTCGACCTCAGATACCAACTCGAAAGCGCGTCATGACAATGATAATGGCCACTGGCATCATTCAACTGATCTTTTTCACGTCAGCATCGATTTTTTGCAATTCCAGCCAAACGAAAACGGTGACCGGCGCCAAGAAACCCAGCTCCTGGATTGTCACCAGGGTGGCGAGTGCGCAACTTTCGGGTCCCTTTGATCAAAATCAATTTGAAGGCTGGGTAACGGCCTAAAATACAAATGCGTATAGGCGACGAGTGGCGGCCAAACCGATACCTCTGAGGCGCCCACTTGCTTCCGATGTTGGCTACCCTGCTTTGCGACGACGAACGCGGGAGGATTTGATGCTAGTTAGCAATTATCGCTCCACCTCATCCCACGACCTACTAGACTGCCGGATGGCAATGCTGGGCCTTGATCTCGATGTAGTGGAAAGCCGCGACAGTGCAATGTTTGAGGTAATTAGGCAGCGGTGCGCGAGTTGTAACTTTCGCGAACCTTGCGAATTGGACCTCAAGCGTGATCCCAACGACCCGGTATGGGAGACCTATTGCCCGAACACGGCGACGCTCATTGCGTTGCCGGATGCGTGCTGGCTAGGACCCAGATAAGGCGCGAAAGTTCGTCGTTTGAGGTGAAGCGCGCGAGGTTTCGCGATTTGCTTAATTTTGCTTGCCGATGGCGGGCATTCGCGTTCGATTACAGTGCCGGTCTTCGCAGGTGGTTCGGAGTTAGACGCGAGGTGAGCAAGAGGATCGGCAATGGCTTACATCTTTCATGAAAACGAGCTGCCATCGACATCGAACCAGGTCGAAAGCGCCGGATGCTGTAGAACGCGGCAATCACGAAATTCCAGTACATTTGATCCAGCTCAATGCCCGCGACTTAAGGTGTGGCTCTGATCTCCAATGACCCCACCGTGGGAGGATCCGATGGTCGAAATCATTGAGATTCTGCAACAGGAACATCGAAATATTGAAAGGTTGCTCCGCGTAGTGGAACAGGAGCTAACCGTGTTCGATCAGGGCGAACGTCCTGACTATGAAGTTTTTGCAGCAGTTATAGAATTCTTTAAAAACTATCCTGACGCCTGTCACCATCCGAAGGAGGATATCATTTACAAGAAATTTAAGGCGCGCGATCCCGATAGAGCAGCAACAATTGCTGATCTCGAAGCTGAGCATCGAGAAGGTGCAGTGCGGTTGCGCCGTGTAGCTCAAGTTATCGATAGCGTTCTGAATGATCAGGAACTTTTACGTGAAAGTGTCCATCGGATTGTCAGCGACTTCGTTGAAAACGAAAGAAAACATATCGCCTTAGAAGACGAAGTGATTTTCCCGGCAATAGTTGACACATTACGAGCGGAAGATTGGGCCGACATCGCGTTGACGCTGGCCGATCGATACGGTCCCCCATCGGAAGCAGATTTCGAAGAGCAGTTCAGTACACTTCGCCGAAACATACTCGAACTGGAAGAGAGCGCAGTTGCGCGGCGCTCATAACATCTACATTCCCAGGCTGAGCAGCGCCGAAACGCGTGAGGACCTTGCAGCGTGCTCAACCGACCCGGCAGATATTGGTCAAAAGGGCTTGAACGAAAGAAAAGCTATGGAAACGCTGCTGAACGTAAATACTCTCCCAAATGCTGCAGATTTGCCGCGTGGCGTGGCGCTACTGCGAGATCCACTGCTCAATAAGGGTACTGCTTTTTCCGAAAAGGAGCGTGATGCATTCGGCCTCCGCGGCCTACTGCCGGCACACCTGCTCTCGCAGGAGCAACAGGTGGCCCGCATACTTACCAACTTGCGCCGGCTTCCCGATGACCTTGAAAAATATGTCGCGCTCAATGCACTGCACGATCGCAATGAGGCTTTGTTCTTCCGTGTCGTCTGCGACAATATTGATGAAATTCAACCCCTAATTTATACACCGACGGTTGGGCTTGCCTGTCAGAAGTTCGGCGATATTTTTCAAAGGCCGCGAGGATTATTTATCAGTTCAGACGATCGGGGGCGCATTGCCAAGCTGATGAGAAATTGGCCACATCCGGCAAAGCTTATCGTCGTCTCCGACGGCGAGCGCATTTTGGGGCTGGGCGACCTCGGCGCGAACGGCATGGGGATCCCCGTCGGCAAACTCTCGCTGTATGTCGCCTGTGCCGGCATTAACCCGAAGCTATGCCTGCCGGTCACACTGGACGTGGGCACAAACAACACGGCGCTGTTGAATGATCCTTATTATGTCGGTTTGCGTCAGCGTCGGCTCCGCGGCGCCGAATACGATGCCTTGGTCGACGAGTTCATTAGCGCGGCGTGCGAAACGTTCCCCGGTGTCCTGATCCAGTTCGAAGACTTTGCCAATCACAATGCCTTTAGACTGTTACGCAAATATCGCGACACCGTTTGCACGTTCAATGACGATATTCAGGGTACCGCAGCCGTAGCGCTCGCCGGCATCTTCACTGCACTACGGGTAACCGGCGGTAAGCTTGTCAATCAGAAGATTCTTTTTCTAGGCGCCGGAGAAGCTGCAACAGGCATTGCAGACCTCGTCGTTTCCGCGATGGTTGCAGATGGATGTTCCAAAGCTGAGGCGCTGCAGCGAAATTGGCTGGTGGACTCTCACGGTTTGGTGGTCAAGAGCCGCACCGATCTCGTCGAGCACAAAATTCCTTACGCGCACGATCACAAGCCGGTCAGCGATTTCCCGTCTGCCATCCGGACGCTCAAACCGACTGCGATCATCGGCGTTGCGGCGGTCGGCGGGAGCTTCACCGCCGAAGTCTTGCAGGCGATGGCCCAATTAAACGCGCGGCCGATCATCTTTGCGCTCTCGAATCCGACCTCCAAGGCAGAATGCACCGCTGAAGAAGCATATCGCCACACCGCAGGACGGGCTTTATTCGCGTGTGGTAGCCCGTTCGCTCCGGTGCAATTGAATGGGCACACGTTGGTGCCACGCCAGGGTAATAACTCTTATATCTTCCCCGGCGTGGGCCTCGGCGCGATCGCGAGCGGCTCGCGGCTGATTACCGACGAGATGTTTATGAGCGCGGCAAAGACGCTGGCAAATCTCGTAACCCAAGCCGACCTCGATCAGGGAAGTCTCTATCCGGCGCTGCCACGGATTCGGGAGGTCTCGGCCCACATCGCCGCGGCGGTTGCGCAGATCGCATATCAGCACGCTCTCGCCGCGGGACCAGTGCCGAACGACTTATTGGCGCACGTCCAGTCGCACGTATACGACCCTCGTTATTGCGAGTATGTGTAGCCCCACCGCCTAGGGGATTAGGATGGCAAACGTGCATACAATTTCACTACTAGTTTGTGAGGAAACAGCCCACAACTGAGCTTTTTCCGACACTTTCGGAAGCGTTGGCGATGTACAAACGCATCCTGGTACCCGTCGATGGCAGCGATACTTCGAACTTGGCGCTGAAAGAAGCCATCGCGCTGGCAAAAGATCAACATTCGACGCTTCGGCTTTTCCACGTCGTTGATTTAACTACCGCCTATTCGGCCGTAAATGCGCCTCATGTAGTTGAACACCAGAACGCATTGCAGGCAGAGGGGCAACAGGTGATTGCTGGCGCTTCAGAGCCGGTGCTTGCGGCGGCAATTCAATTCGATTCGAAATGCGTCACAGCTTTTGACAAGCGCATTTACGACCTCATCGATGAGGAGGCAAACCAGTGGCCGGCCGATCTAATCGTTATCGGCACCCACGGCCGCAGGGGAATTCGGCGGCTATTCTTGGGGAGCGTAGCGGAGGGTCTCGCTCGGATTTCGAGCAACCCGCTACTGCTTATTCGTGGGGCATAAAATCACGTGGGAGGGGAAGAGGAATGCCAACCAAGCCTGACGACATGACCCCCGCGGTGGATCTCACCCGGGAAAGGGGAACCGGCCCGACGCGGACGCGCCGGCCGATTTACGTCGACTTGCTGCCACCGTGCAACAATGCCTGCCCCGCGGGGGAGAATGTTCAAGCCTGGCTGGCACTCGCGCAGGCGGGCAAGTTTCGCGAATCCTGGGAGACATTAATTCGCGACAACCCCCTGCCGGCCGTGCACGGCCGCGTCTGTTATCACCCGTGTGAAACGAGCTGCAATCGCCGAGATATTGACAGCGCGGTTAGTATCCATGTCGTTGAACGCTTCTTGGGTGATCTTGCCACTGAGCAGCGCTGGCCGCTGCCGATTGATACTGCGCCTTCAGGCAAGCGGGTGTTAGTCGTCGGCGCGGGGCCGAGCGGGCTTTCAGCCGCCTACCATCTGGCTAGATTGGGCCACACCGTGGAGATCCACGAGGCCGGACCGGTCCCCGGCGGCATGTTGCATTTCGGAATTCCCGCTTATCGACTGCCGCGCGATGCGCTGCTGCAGGAGATTGCGAAAATCCAAAATTTAGGTGTGAACCTCGTCCTCAACCACAAGGTCGAGGACATCCTAGCGGAGAAGCACAACGGGGGCTTCGACGCCGTGTTCATTGCCATTGGCGCCCACGTGTCGAAACATGTCGAGATTCCGGCGCGCGATGCCGTTAGGGTGCTCGACGCGGTGGCGTTACTGCGTGACGTCAGCACCGGCGAACCGCCGCGGCTTGGCCGTCGCGTTGTGATCTATGGCGGCGGCAACACAGCTATGGATGCGGCGCGCACGGTGCGGCGGCTTGGTGCCGAAGAGGCGCTTATCGTCTACCGACGCGATCGCGCCCACATGCCGGCGCACGAGTTCGAGGCCGACGAGGCGGTGAGCGAAGGCGTCAAGATCAAATGGTTGACGACTATCAAGGCGATCGAAGGCACCGAGCTCACTGTCGAGGTGATGCGCGTTGACGATAAGGGGCGGGCGCAGCCCACGGGGAAGTTCGAGACCTTGCAAGCAGATGCCGTCGTGCTGGCGCTCGGACAGGAGGCCGACAGCGGCTTTCTACGCAGGATTCCGGAAATCCAGTTCCAGGCCGATGGTACCGTAATCGTCGCGCCGAACATGATGACCGGCTATCCGGGCATATTTGCCGGCGGCGACATGGTGCCGAGCGAGCGCACGGTCACGGTCGCGGTGGGCCATGGCAAAAAAGCGGCGCGGCATATCGATGCCTGGTTGTGCGGCACCACCTTCGAGAAGCCCACCAAGCATCCTATTGTTGACTTCGTGATGCTCAATCTGCCGATCTACACCGATGCCGCGCCATCGACCCAGCGCGAGCTGCCGCTTGCCGAACGCGCCGGCGGGTTCGACGAAGTTGTCTCTGGATTGATCGAGCGGGAAGCAGTTCACGAAGCCAAGCGCTGCCTATCATGCGGCAATTGCTTCGAATGCGACAATTGCTTTGCCGCCTGTCCCGAGAATGCAATCATTAAGCTCGGCCCGGGACAATTTTACAAATACGACTACACCAAGTGCACGGGCTGTGCCGTTTGCTTCGAGCAGTGCCCTTGTCATGCCATCGAGATGATACCCGAGCCCGCCTGATCTGCCGGCGAGGCAGGCGAAACAAAAGGACGAGATGCGATGGGAAGCAGGACCACTATGGATGGCAACACTGCAGTCGCGCACGTCGCTTACCGGGTGAACGAGGTCTGTGCGATTTTTCCGATCACGCCATCGTCGACCATGGCCGAACTTGCCGATCAATGGGCGGCCGAGGGCGCCACAAATATCTGGGGCAACGTTCCTGTCGTGCAGGAGATGCAGAGTGAAGGTGGGGCGGCTGGAGCCGTGCACGGTGCGCTGCAATCGGGGGCATTGACCACGACGTTCACCGCTTCGCAGGGTCTGATGTTGATGCTGCCCAACATGTTCAAGATTGCCGGCGAACTCACCTCTACTGTGTTCCACGTCGCCGCCCGTTCACTTGCTACCTCGGCGCTGTCAATCTTCGGCGATCATTCCGATGTGATGACGGCGCGCACCACCGGTTTTGCACTATTGTCCTCGGCCTCGGTGCAGGAGGCCCACGACGCCGCACTGATCGCGCAAGCCGCGACGCTCGAAGCGCGGGTGCCGTTCTTGCATTTCTTCGACGGCTTTCGCACGTCGCACGAATTGAATACATTGACTTTGCTGAGCGACAGCGAGATCCGGGCCATGATCCGCGACGATCTGGTGCGAGCTCATCGAGCACGCGCGCTTAGTCCCGAAACCCCGTTCATCCGCGGCACGGCGCACAATCCCGATACCTTTTTTCAGGCGCGCGAAGCGGCCAACCCATATTTCGCCGCGGTTCCAGGCATCGTCGAAGCCGCAATGAACCGTTTCGCTACTTTGACCGGCCGCAGTTATCGTTTGTTCGAATACGAGGGTGCGCCAGATGCCGAGCGGGTCATCGTCGTGATGGGCTCGGGCTGCGAAACCGCACGCGAAACTGTCAAGGCGTTGCGTGCCAGCGGCGACCGCATCGGAGTAGTGCAGGTTCGCTTGTACCGGCCATTTTCGGCACAGCACTTGCTGGCGGCGTTGCCTGCCTCAGTGCGCGCGATCGCCGTGCTTGAGCAGGCCAAGGAGCCAGGCGCTCCTGGCGAGCCGCTCTACCTCGACGTGGTGACAACCTTGGCGCAGCACGTTGCCTGCGGTGCGCGTGAGGGTATGCCGCATGTGATCGGCGGCCGCTACGGCATTTCGTCGAAGGATTTTACGCCCGCTATGGTGAAAGCCGTATTCGACGAAATGAGGCGGCCCGACCCGAAGACAAGCTTCACGCTTGGCATCAACGATGACGTGTCCCGCACCAGCCTCGACATTGATCCAACCTTCTCGATCGAACACCCAGCGACGACGCGGGCCGTGTTCTACGGCCTTGGTGCCGACGGTACGGTCGGCGCCAACAAGAACAGCGTCAAGATCATCGCCGAGGATGCCGGACTCTATGCGCAGGGCTATTTTGTCTACAATTCGCACAAATCCGGCGCGCAAACAGTCTCACATCTGCGCTTCGGCCCGAATCCGATCCGCTCGCCCTATCTCATCGCCTCGGCGGGATTCGTTGCCTGCCATCAGTTCGGATTCCTAGCCCGGCAGGATGTTTTGCGGCTTGCTGCCCCAGGCGCGGTGTTCTTGTTGAACAGCCCGTTCGGCGCCGATCGTGTCTGGGCCCGACTGCCGCGCCCCGTGCAGCAGCAAATCATCGACAAGCGGTTGCGCTTTTTCGTCATCGACGCGTCCAAGGTCGCCCGCGATGTAGGTCTCGGCGCCCGTATCAATACCGTGCTGCAAACCTGTTTCTTCGCCATTTCCGGCGTGCTGCCACGCGACGCCGCGATCCGCCATATCAAGGAGGCGATCCGCAAAACCTATGCCCGCAAGGGCGAAGCCGTGATCCGCAAGAATTTTGAGGCCGTCGATGGCACCCTGGCAAGGTTGCAGGAGGTTCTGGTCCCCGCCGCCGCGACGAGCAACATTGAGCGCGACAAGATTGTGCCTGATGACGCCCCCGATTTTGTGCGGCGCGTCACCGCCAAAATGCTGGTTGGGATTGGCGATGAAATTCCGGTCAGTCTGGTTCCGGTGGACGGCACGTTCCCATCCGGAACCAGCGCCTTTGAGAAACGAAATATTTCGGACTCTGTGCCAGTCTGGGAGCCGGACCTGTGCATTCAATGCGGCCAATGCAGCTTTGTTTGTCCGCACAGTGTCATTCGCGCCCGCTATTATCACGAGGATAAGCTCGTTGGGGCGCCGGGGTCATTCAAATCGGCGTCTGTCAATGCCCGCGGCTATCCAGAGGCGCGCTTCACGCTGCAGTTTTATGTCGAGGACTGCACCGGCTGCGCGCTGTGCGTCGAAGCCTGCCCAGCGGTGAGCCCGCGCCAGGCCGGCATGAAGGCCATCAACATGGCCGAAAAATTGCCGCTGATCGACGCCGAGCGGCGCAACATTGCCTTCTTCGAGAAGCTGCCTGTAAACGACCGCGCCCGCGTTGACTTCGCCAATGTGCGCGGCGTGCAGTTTTTGCAGCCGCTGTTCGAGTTCTCGGGAGCTTGCGCCGGCTGCGGCGAGACACCGTATCTGAAGCTTCTCTCCCAGCTGTTCGGTGATCGCTTGCAGATCGCCAACGCAACCGGCTGCTCATCGATCTACGGCGGCAATCTCCCGGTGACACCGTGGACCAAGAACCACGAAGGCCATGGACCAGCGTGGTCGAACTCGCTGTTCGAAGACAATGCGGAGTTCGGCCTCGGTTTTCGTCTAGCAGCCGACAAGCATTTGGAGCTGGCGCGTAAATTGCTGCGGCAGCTCGCCGCCGATGTCGGTCAGGATCTCGCCAACGCTGTTCTAAGCGCACCGCAAATTCGCGAGTCGGAAATTCGGACACAACGCGTGCGCGTGGCCGAGCTGAGGACCAAGCTCCTAAAAATGGGCACTGAGGCGGCGCGCGACCTGCTCTCCGTGGCCGACCATTTGATCCGCCGCAGCATCTGGACCGTGGGTGGCGACGGCTGGGCCTACGACATCGGCTATGGCGGCCTCGACCATGTGCTGGCTTCCGGCCGTAACGTCAACGTGCTTGTGCTCGACACCGAAGTCTATTCCAACACCGGCGGACAAGCCTCCAAGGCTACGCCGTTAGGCGCGGTCGCGAAGTTCTGCGCTGCCGGTAAGCGTGTCGCGCGCAAGGATCTGGCGCTGCAGGCCATTGCCTACGGCAACGTCTATGTTGCGCAGGTTGCAATGGGAGCCAACCCGCAACAGACATTGCAGGCGTTTCGCGAGGCCGAAGCCTATGACGGACCGTCTCTCATTCTTGCCTACAGCCATTGCATCGCCCACGGCATAGACATGCGCTTCGGCATGAAGCAGCAAGATCTCGCTGTGGCAAGCGGGTACTGGCCGCTCATCCGCTACAATCCAGCGATGCGCAAGGTCGGTGAAAATCCATTCCGCCTGGATTCGCCGCGTCCGACCATTCCATTCAAAGACTATGCGTATAATGAGATCCGTTACACCACGCTGAAATCATCGAAGCCGGAAGAAGCCGAGGCGCTGCTCGCCATGGCGCAGGCCGTGGTCACCGAAAAATACCGTCAGTACGAGGATCTGGCGGCGCGCGACGGTAGCAGGTTTCATCCGAACGCCGACGATATCGCCGTGGGAGCGGCATGACCCGCGTCCGCCGGAAGGGAACGGGCAAGGTTATTGAACGGAACAGTCCGATGGATTTGGCAACACGGTACATGGGCCTGCAACTGAAAAATCCGCTGGTCGCGTCGGCGTCGCCGCACAATGGCGATCTCGATCACATCCGTCGTCTTGAAGAGTCCGGAGTCGCTGCGATTGTGCTGCCCTCGTTGTTCGAAGAGGAGATCGAGGCAGAGATGCGGCGCCACGAATCTCTCACCGCGATGGGCGTTGACAGTTCGCCGGAAGCCCAGAGCTATTTTCCCAACTCCCACGAGCCCGAACCACAGGAATATCTGGATCTGATTAAGCGCGCAGTCGCCGCCGTCGACATTCCTATCATCGGCAGCCTCAATGGCACTACCGACGAGGGCTGGATCAGCTATGCGAAGCTGATCGAGGAAGCCGGAGCGTCCGGCCTTGAGCTCAACGTCTATTTCATCCCGACCGACCTGTCCTTAACCGGCCGCGACGTCGAGCAGCGCTATCTCGACATCCTACGTCAAGTTCGGCAGGCGGTGGACATTCCGATTGCCATCAAGATTGGCCCGTATTTCAGCTCGATTGGACAGATCGCAATGGAGTTTGTTGCTGCAGGCGCCGACGCATTGGTGCTGTTCAACCGCTTCTATCAACCCGACATCGATCTCGCGGAGCTACGGCTGCACAACGATTTACAATTGAGCAAAGCCAGCGAGATTCGCCTGCCACTGCTGTGGATTGCAGTTCTAGCGGGTCGGATTGATGCTTCGCTCGCGGCCAGCACCGGCGTGGAGGACGCGGAGCAGGTTATAAAATACTTGTTGGCAGGCGCCGATGTAGTCATGACCACCTCGGCGTTGTTGCGGAATGGTCCGCAATATGTCGAGACGCTCTTGTCCGGCACAAAGTCCTGGCTGAAGGCGCGCGACATAGATTCACTCGATCAAATCCGCGGTCTGCTCAGCCAACGCCGGTTCCGCAACCCGGATTCCTTCGGGCGGGCGAACTATATGAGGATTTTGCAAGGTTACGAAACACTTGCAAAGGAGAACAGACGTTGACGGACGCGGGGAAGGGGTGGTGGGTAACACCCCGTTAGACTTCCGCCGCAGACCGCGTAGTCGAAAAAGGAAAATGCAAATGCGAGTGGGATTATTCATTCCTTGCTACATTGATGCGTTTTTCCCGGAAGTCGGCATTGCGACGTTGCAGCTTTTGGAGCGACTTGCCATCGATGTGGTCTACCCGCTCGACCAGACCTGCTGCGGCCAGCCGATGGCCAATAGTGGCTGTCAGAAGGATGCGGCTGGCACCGAGGCGCTGTTCGTGAAGAACTTCCAGGAGTTCGACATCATCGTCACGCCGTCGGGCAGCTGTGCCCATCACGTGCGGGAGCATCTCGACGCGATCCCGCAAACGCCGGAGGTGGCCAAGGTGCGCCGCAGCACCTACGAACTGGTTGAGTTTTTGCATGACGTAGTCAAAGTCGACGCCTTTCCCTGGGCGGAATTCCCGCACAAGGTCGGGCTGCACAACGCCTGCACGACGCTACGCAAACTGCGCACCGCTAGAGCGTCCGAGATCGACGAGCCGCCCTTCTCGAAGCCGCTCGATCTGTTGCGCAAAGTGCGTGGTATCGAGTTTGTGATGCCGAGTCGGCCCGACGAGTGCTGCGGTTTCGGCGGCACGTTTTCGGTGTTCGAGGAGCCGGTCTCGGCGAAGATGGGCTATGACAAGGTTGAGGATCATCACCGTGCCGGCGCGGAGTACATCGTATCGGCTGACATGTCCTGCCTAATGCACCAAAAGGGCTGCGCCGAACGCCTCGGCCTCGACATCCGCTTCATCCACATTGCCCAAGTTCTCAATGGGAGTCGCGCATGAGGCCGGTTGATCACGCCGAGGCGTCGTCGCACTTCATCCAAGCCACGGCGCATCTCGAATTCCACGATCGGCGGCTTTGGGACCTGCGGCTCAAGCGCGACCGCGAGGCCCACGGCATTGCCGAATGGGAGGATCTGCGCAATCTCGCATCGGCGATCAAGGAGCACACGCTATCGCACCTTGCCGATTATCTCGAACAATTCGAAGCGAAGGCCTCAAAGAACGGCGCTCATGTACATTGGGCGCGCGACGCCAGCGAGCACAACCAGGTCGTCCATGACATCCTTGCTGCGCATGGCGCCAAAACGCTGGTTAAGAGCAAATCGATGCTGACCGACGAATGTGACATGCGGCCGTTTCTGGAGGCGCGCGGGATCGTGGTGATCGAGACCGATCTTGGCGAACGCATCCAGCAGCTCGATGACGAGCCACCGAGTCATATTGTGGTCCCCGCAGTGCATAAGCTCCGCGGCGACGTTTCGGCGGTATTTGCCAGGACGATAGGGTCGGAGCCGGGTAACAACGATGTGCATTATTTGGCCGAGGCCATGCGGCAAAACACGCGGCCATATTTCCTCAGCGCCGACGCCGGAATGACTGGCGCGAATTTCGCTGTCGCCGAGAACGGCAGCTTCGTCGTCTGCACGAACGAAGGCAATGCCGACCTTTCGGCCAATGTCCCTAAGCTGCACATCGCTTGCATCGGTATCGAGAAGATCATTCCGAAGATTGAGCACCTCGGCGTATTTATTCGCATGCTGTCACGGAGCGCGCTTGGTTCACCGATCACGCAATACACCTCGCATTTCCAGGCGCCGCGGCCGGGCACCGAACTGCACATCGTGCTTACCGATAACGGCCGTTCGCAGCGCCTCGGGATGAAGGATTTCTGGTATTCGCTTAAATGCATCCGCTGCGGCGCCTGCATGAATACCTGCCCGGTTTACCGCCGCAGCGGCGGGTTGAGCTATGGCGCAACCTATTCCGGCCCAATTGGCATCATCATCGATCCGGTCTTCGATCTGCGCAAATACAGCCATCTGCCCTACGCGTCGACCCTAAACGGCAGCTGCACCAATGTCTGCCCTGTCAAGATCAACATCCACGAGCAGATCTACAAATGGCGGCAGATCATGGCCGAGCGCAATCAACTGCCGCTGGTTAAGAAAGAGGCGATCCGCATTATCGGCAAGGTGATGAGCGAGCCGCGGCTCTACCGTGCTGCCATATCGGCGACGGGGCTCGCCATCGAGCACCTGCCCCGCTTTGCCGTCTACAACTGGCTCAATCCATGGGGAAGGCAGCGCGAGGTGCCGGCACCACCGAAGCAGAGCTTCCGGAGCTGGTATCTGCAGAACAGGGGGCGCCAGTGACCAGTCGAGACACCGTCCTTGCCGCGGTGCGGGCCAATCAGCCGGCATCCGTGAGGCTCCCGGCCGTGCCCGTGTTCGAGGCGAAATACGGGCCCGTTGATCGAGCAGTTCCAGGAAGCTCTTGTTAGGATGGGCGGAAAACTCGCCCCTTTTGGCGACGGGCGTGACCTCGACGCGCTTGTAAAATCGCTGTTCCCCGATGCCAAAGTGATCTGTTCGGCGACCCCCGAAGCCCGCGGCACTCGCCCGCTTGACGAACACGCGACGCCAGCCTCATTGGCCGATGTCGATGTTGCCGTCGTGCGCGCCGCGTTTGGCGTCGCTGAGACCGGCTCGGTCTGGCTCAGCGAAG
This sequence comes from uncultured Alphaproteobacteria bacterium, assembly GCA_963816295.1. Taxonomy (GTDB): domain Bacteria; phylum Pseudomonadota; class Alphaproteobacteria; order Rhizobiales; family Xanthobacteraceae; genus BOG-931. The sequence goes on from CAWFJS010000016.1 coordinate 292,887, forward strand.
ACGAATTGAAAGTGAATGCGCTCGCCTATCTCGCCCAGCACCTCGTCGTCCTGCTCGACCCGGTACGCATTGTCGGCAACCTGCATCACGCTTACGGTGATCCACGCTTCAAGACCGCGCGTTACGCGGTCCTGGTGACGGGTCCGTCCGCCACCGCGGACATCGAGGGCGTTCTCATTCATGGCGCCCAAGGCGTCCGCAGCCTCACCGTACTAATGGTTCCCCTTTGACGTGGTAGAGCGCCGAAAGGGCACCGCCGTTGACCCGGCCGGGGGCGTGAATCTGTGCGAAAAACCGAGTACCGGCGCTGGCCGCCGCTATCAGCTGCCACCCTCGGCCAACAGTTTCCTCAGTCGCGCCTCCTCCGCCGCAGTGAGTTCTTGCGGCAGGTTCCTGCGCGCGGCTCCGCCGCCGTCTGGCTGCGACCAAAAGCAGCACCCATGCCGCCGAGCAGAAGTCCGGGCGGCAAACCCCAAAGTACTGCGGTGCGCCACGACAGCCGCGGCTTGAGCAGCACGAATTCACCGTAGCGCGCGACCAAGAAATCGAGCACCTGCGCGTCACTGTCGCCAGCTTGCAGCCGCTCGCGAACCAGAACGCGCAAATCATGCGCCAATGGTGCGTCTGATTCGTCGATCAATTCATTTTGACACACCATGCAGCGAAGCTGTTGGGACAGCGCGCGAGCGCGCGCTTCCAGCAAGGGATTGGCCAACATCTCGTCCGGCTGTACCGCCGCCAATGATGCAGCCGGATATGAAATCGCCAGCACAAGCATCAGCACGAGAGCGCGTCTCATTGCCGTCACTCCGCCGCGCGCAATGCCGCTCTAGTCTTCGCCGGCTGCGGCGCGCCGACGCGCAGCCGTCGGTCTGAAAGCGATAGAGCACCGCCTGCAAACATGATCGCTGCGCCAAGCCAAATCAGCAGCACGTGCGGTTTGAAGTAAAGACGCACCGCGATATCGCCGTTTGGCATTGGATCGCCGAGCGAGAGATAGAGTTGACTCACCCGGCGCGTCAGCAGAGCCGCTTCGGTGGTGGTCATGTTGCGGCTAGGGAAACTGCGCCGGCTCGGCTCCATGACTGCGATCAGATCGCCGTTCATGCGACGCACGATGAAGCGGCCGACCATGTCGCGATAGTTCGGACCCTGCCGGTTAAACAGGCCGGTAAAGGTGACCCGGTAATGCGCGATCTCAAGACTGTCGCCGACTTTCATTTCAGCGATCCGCTCGCTGCCCCATGCCGTCGCGGCGACGATGCCGAGGAGAGTTGCGCCGAGGCCGAAATGCGCAAATGCGGTGCCCCAGGCCGAGCGTGGCAGGCCAATAGCACGCTGCAATACCGCTCGGAACGGAAGGCGCAAAACAAGCGTCCGCTCCGCAATGTCGGTAACCGCGCCGGCCATGACGAAAACGGCAACCCCGGCGCCAAGTGGCGCTAGCACCGGTCCGCCTTGCTCGATCGCGAATGCCGCAGCTGTGGCGAGCGCGGCGAGTATTGCCGCCGCCAACAATCGTTGCGCCGCGCCTAAAAGATCGCCGCGTTTCCAGCCCATCAGCGGCCCAAACGGCATCACCACCATCAACGGGATGAACAAGGGACCGAAAGTCGCGTTGAAAAACGGCGGGCCCACGGAAATCTTTGCTCCGGTGAGCGCTTCCAGCGCCAGCGGATAGAGCGTGCCGATAAACACACTGGCGCATGCCGTGGTGAGAAACAGATTGTTGAACACCAAGGCGCCTTCGCGAGAAATCGGCGCGAATAAGCCACCCTGCTTGAGCAGCGGCGCGCGCCAGCCATAGAGCGCCAAGGCACCGCCGATAAACACCACCAGGATCGCGAGGATGAACACGCCCCGCATAGGGTCGGTGGCGAAGGTATGGACGGACGTGAGCACGCCCGAGCGCACCAAGAACGTTCCGATCAGCGAGAGCGAGAATGTGAGAATGGCGAGCAGAATGGTCCATATTTTCAGCGCGCCGCGCTTTTCCATCACGACGGCGGAGTGCAACAGCGCAGTTCCGGCGAGCCACGGCATCAGGGATGCATTCTCGACCGGGTCCCAAAACCAGAACCCGCCCCAGCCAAGCGTGTAATACGCCCAATACGATCCGCCAGCGATGCCGACCGTCAGGCACATCCAGGCGCCGAGCACCCACGGACGAACCCAGCGCGCCCAAGCCGCGTCGATGCGTCCCTCCAACAATGCGGCAATCGCGAAAGAGAATGCGATCGAGAATCCGACATAGCCGAGGTACAGCAGCGGCGGATGAAACGCGAGGCCGGGATCCTGCAGAATCGGATTGAGATCTTGACCTTCAAACGGTGCTTGCGGAATGCGGACGAACGGATTGGACGTCATCAAAATGAACAAATGAAACGCCGCCGCAATCCAGGCTTGGACGGCGAGTGCGTTGGCTTTAAGCACCGCCGGCAGATTGTTGCCGAAGACCGCGACCAGCGCGCCGAAGAAGGTCAGGATCGAGACCCACAGCATCATCGAGCCTTCATGATTTCCCCAGATGCTCGTGAGCCGGTAAATGAACGGCATTTGCGAATTGGAATTCTCGAATACGTTTAAAACCGAAAAATCCGAAATCACGTAGCAAATGGCGAGCGCGGTGAACGCCGTCGCCACGAAGGCAAATTGCGCGAGCGCGGTCGGCACGGCCATGCTCATCAGGACCGGATCGTTGGTCCGGGTTCCGACGATCGGCATCGTGCCCTGAATCACAGCAAGCCCCAGCGCGAGCATCAGCGCGTAATGGCCCAATTCGGCAATCATCGGCCGTGCCTTCCTTGCACGGTTCTCACTCCGTGCCCGCCAGAGACGAACGTCACTATCGTGACCGCGCAACTCATTTGTTTGCTCCGCCAATTGGCATTGCAGCGCGCTGGCCGTAGTCGTCCTTCCAATGTCCCGACCGCTTTAAGGCATCGGCGACCTCTTTGGGCATATAGGTTTCATCGTGCTTGGCGAGTATCGAGTCGGCCTTGAAGGTACCGCCTGCATCAAGCGAGCCTTCCGCCACGACGCCCTGACCCTCGCGGAACAGATCCGGCAATACGCCCTGATAATTGACCGGGATGCCGTTCTTGCCATCGGTCACTTCGAAACGCACAGACAGGTTGCTGCCGCGCACCACAGTGCCATTCTTGACCAGTCCGCCGAGCCTGATGCGCGTTCCCGCCGACACATGCTTTTCGACAACATCGCTGGGCGAATTGAAAAAGACGATCGAATCGCGAAGCGCATTGAGCATCAGCGCGACCGCGACAGCAAGCACGCCGACCCCGCTGCCGATCAGAACCAGACGCCGCTGCTTGCGAGTCATTGAGTGAATGACCGATTGGAATTGTAGAGGTGGCTCAAGCTGCTCGAAAGTCGGATGGAAAGGGCAATAGGGCGCCTGCATTGCATCGCGCCGCGCATTAGGCCACGGTAGCGGACCACGGTTTTGTCGCGTAACAAAATGGCGCCATTGCGGTCAACTACCAAGTCCGGCATTGTGAAGGAGACAAGCACGGCGTGAGGGTTGTGCGTTCGCTATGCTTTCGCTTCTGTCACCCAACGTGCGGGCCATTGCATTTCCGGCCCCTAGTCCACAGCGCGACCGCGCACCCGATGGACTAGCAGCGGGAACACCGCGGAAGCTACGTAATGATCTCATCGCGCTCCTCGGCGCCGAGCGCGTTCTCAGCCGGCCCATCGATCTTATCCGCTTCGCTACCGATGCCAGTCCCTATCGCCTATTCCCCAAGGTAGTTGTGATCGCCCGTGACGTGGACGACGTGCGCAAGGTGCTCCGCTATGCGCGGAAGAATGGCGAGACGGTAACGTTTCGCGCTGCTGGCACAAGTCTTTCGGGTCAGGCGCAAGGCGACGGCATTCTGGTCGACGTAAAACGGTATTGGAACGGCGCTACCGTCGAAGCCAAAGGGCAACGTCTGCGTGTCCGCCCGGGTACGATCCTGGCTCGCGCCAATCTTGCTCTCCTCGCGCACGGCCATCGCCTCGGCCCCGATCCGGCAAGCGCATCGGCCTGCACCATTGGCGGCGTCATCGCCAATAACTCTAGCGGCATGTGTTGCGGTACCACGCAGAATGCGTACAAGACGCTGTCGTCGGTCAGCTTCATGCTGCCATCAGGCACCTTCATAGACAGCGGGCACGATGATGCCGAGCAGCAATTCGCGACCGCCGAGCCGGCGCTCGCCGCCGGCCTGATGGAGATCAAGCGCGACATCGAAGCAGACCCACAGCTCGTAGCGCGACTGCGCAAAAAGTTCAGCATCAAGAATACCACTGGCTATCACATGGAGGCGTTTCTCGACGGCGGAACCCCGCTTGAAATTTTCCGTCGTCTAGTGGTCGGCTCCGAGGGCACGCTGGCATTCATCGCCGAGGCTGTGTTCGAGACGGTGCCGGATGATCAATACCGGCTGACCTCGTTCATGATCTTTCCCGACATGCGCACAGCCTGCGCGGCGGTGAAGCCGTTTGTCGACCATGGCGCGGCTGCGGTCGAATTGGTCGACCGCGCGTCGCTACGTTCAGTCGAAGGCAAGCCCGGAGTCCCGGAGCGCTGGAAAATCTTACCAGAGCATGCGACCGCGCTACTGGTCGAGTTCCGTACGCCGAGCGAGGCGACACGCGCCGAGGCCGAGCACGTCGCCAATGCGACCTTGGCCGGGCTCATTCTGCTCGAGCCTGCAGTGTTCACCCGCGATCCAACACTGGCTGCGCAGTTTTGGAACGTGCGCAGCGGTCTGCTTGCCTCGGTCGGCGGCGCGCGACCTTCCGGCGCATCGTTCATTCTGGAGGACGTTTGCTTTCCGCCGGAACGGCTAGCCGACGGCGCACTCGACCTGCAGGCCTTGTTCGCCAAGCACGGTTACGACGGTATCGTGTTTGGACACGCCTCCGCCGGGAACTTGCACTTCCTAATCACGCCGTTCCTGAATGATCCGAAGGAGATCACCCACTACGGCGCGTTCCTGACCGACGTCGTCGATCTCGTGGTCGGTAAATACGATGGCTCGCTCAAGGCTGAGCACGGCACCGGGCGCAACATCGCGCCTTACGTCGAGCGGGAATGGGGAGCGAAACTTTCCGCGTTAATGTGGAAGTTAAAGCGGCTCGCTGATCCGGAGAACGTGCTGTCGCCCGGTGTCATATTGTCAAACGATCCACAAAGCCATCTGCGCAACCTGCAAACGGCGCCGACCATAGAGGCGGCCGTCGACCGCTGCATCCAGTGCGGCTTTTGCGAGCCGGTGTGTCCAAGCCGCAACCTGACGACGACGCCGCGGCAGCGCATTGCACTGCGGCGAGAAATGGCGCGGCAACCTAAAGGCTCGAGCGTGGCAGCAAGGATCATTGCCGACTACGACTACGATGCCATACAGACCTGCGCCGGCGATGGCTCCTGCCGCATCGCCTGCCCCGTGGACATCAATACTGGCGCGCTCATGAAGCATTTCCGTCATCTCGAGCACGGGCCTACCGCCGAGCGCGTCGCTGCAAAATTCGCGGAACGGTTCGGCATGGTGGAGCGCGCCGCGCGACTGGCCGTCGGCGCCGCCAATGCAACGTCGGCCGTGGTCGGCCATGGGGCGGTGGCGGCGGCGACAAATGTCGCCCGCGCGGTTCTGAGCAAGGATCTGATGCCCGGCTGGTTGCCGAACATGCCAGCCGCTGCCACAGCCAAACTTCCCGAAACGGTGGTCGCCGATGCCGCCGGCGTTTACTTCACTGCATGCGTCAACCGCATTTTCGGCCGCAAATCAGGGGGCGAGCGCCGATTATCGCTACAGGAAGCCATGATTGCGGTGTCCGCGCGCGCCGGTCTGCCGCTATGGATTCCCGAGGACATCGCCGGGCACTGCTGCGCCACTATCTGGCATTCGAAAGGCTACAGCAAAGGCAATGACCTCATGGCGAACCGCACCACAGAAAGCCTATGGCGCTGGAGCGACGGCGGCCGGCTGCCGATCGTCTGCGACGCGAGCTCGTGCTCGCTCGGCATCACCAGCGAAATAATCGAGTATCTGACACCCGAGAATCGCGCACGTCACGCTAAGTTGACGATTTTCGATTCGGTCGCTTGGGCGCACGATCGGCTGCTGCCGAAGCTCGATGTCCGGCACAAGCTCAAAGCCGCGGTGGTGCATCCGAGCTGCTCGGTCAATCACCTCAAGCTCGCGAATAAATTGCATGGGCTCGCAGCCGCCATGGCGGACGAGGCAGTCACACCGGTAGCCGCTGGCTGTTGCGCCTTTGCTGGCGACCGTGGCTTTCTCCACACTGAGCTCACTCGATCGGCAACCACCGAGGAGGCAGACGAGGTGCGTAGGCGAGAATTCGATGCCTATCTCGGCAGCAATCGCACTTGTGAAATTGGCCTCAATCTCGCGACCGGCCGAGATTACGAATCCTTTGTCTATGCGTTGGAGGAATTGACACGACCCTTGTGATCGGCCGTGGTTCGGCACCACGTTGCTACGCGACCCGCTGATCAACAACGGCAACGCTTTTCGCGGTTGAGTTCGGGTCCGCGTAGCGACTTCAATCGTCGTATTCCTCCGAAATATCCTTACCGGTGTGGTCGGGCATAAGGGCCGCTGCCACCAAGCTGACAATAGCGCAGGCAGCGATGTAGACCGCGACCGCATAACCGGAGTGATAGGCCGCGAACAACGCGGTGGCGATGAGCGGCGCCGGCCCGCCGGCGACAACCGAGGCCAACTGATAACCGAGCGAGGCCCCGCTGTAACGCAAGCGCGGAGTGAAGGCTTCGGCGATAAAGGCCGCTTGTGGACCGTACTGGATGTCATGCGGGATAAGTGACAGCACGATGGCGATGAACACCAACGACGGGATCGCCGTGTCGACCAAACCGAAATACGGAAAGCCCCACAGCCCAGTGAGCACAACGCCAATCAGATACGGATTATTTGCGGCAATACGGTCGGAGATATGGCCTGAGAGCGGAATGCTGATGAACGACAGGCAAGCCGCGGCCATCACGGCCCCGAGGATCAGGTCGCGCGACATGTGCAAGGTACCGACCGCATAGGCGAAAATGAATGCGGTGAAGACGCGTAGAACGGGGCCTGCTCGGATATTCGAACATGCTGAAAGGATGATCTCCCGTGGCTGTTTCTTGCAAACTTCGATGGTTGGCGCTTTTTCGATCTTCTTCTTATCCAAGAGCTGCTGGAACACCGGCGTCTCCAGGATACCAAGCCGAATCCACAGACCGACGCCGACCAGGACTATCGAAAGCGCAAATGGTATGCGCCAGCCCCAGGTGACGAATTGTTCGCCCGACCAAGCACTGAAGGCAAGCACACCAGATTAGACAATAGCAGACCGCAGGGGACGCCAAATTGCGGCCAAGAAGCCACTAAACCGCGCTGGCCGTGCGTGCGTGACCATTCCATCGCCAAGAGCACGGAGCCACCCCATTCGCCGCCAACACCGATCCCTTGAATCGCCCGCAAAATGGTCAGGATGATCGCGCCCCATATACCTATCGAAGCAAAAGTCGGCACAAAAGCAATAGCGAAGGTTGCAAGCCCCATGCAAAGCAACGTGGCAATCAGTGTCGCTTTGCGGCCGATGCGATCGCCGTAATGACCGAAAATGGCGGCCCCGACCGGCCGCGCGGCGAAGCCAATGAAGTAAGTTCCAAAAGCGAGAAGCGTTCCGGCCAGCAGATCCTGATTGGGAAAGTAGAGCTTGCCGAAGATAAGACCGGCCGCAGTGCCGTAGAGAAAAAAGTCGTACCACTCGATCGCAGTACCGACCGTCGATGCGATAACAGCCCTGCGTAATTGTGCACTATGTTCAGCCGCGGGCAACGGCGCATAAGTTGTGGTTACCATAGCCAAAACGCCCTCCCTAGCTTCAACTGGGTGTTCTAGATTTACACCTTCAATGACGATAGTACCGTTACACCTTTGAATGACGATAGTGCCGTCGGCATTGATGCGGATCAACAAGCAGCTTCGCACGCGAGCGAGTTCATAAGCCGGGGGGCAGAGAAGACCGTGAAAAAGAAAGGTGTGGTTGCGTATGGTTGATGTAAATCAATGAGATTCACTAGCAAAATTTGAAAAACTTTTCATGAGAAGCACCGGCAGGCAGATTTTGCCAATTCATGACTTTAAGCACAGCCGCATTGCAAGGCGCCATCGCGACGCACGACCGTCGTCGCAGTCGCTGGCCAGCAAAACTCGACTTTGCTCAGTCGCTGACGGGGCTTGTGCTGGTGCTCTTCATCTGGTGCCACATGCTGCTTGATGCGTCGATCCTGATCAGTAAGGACGCGATGTATCGCGTCGCACGCTTCATGGAAGGGAGTTACCTGTTCGGCGCCGACTATCCCGTTCTTGTCACCATCGCAGCTGGGCTCGTTATGGCGATATTCCTGGTCCATGCCGTGTTGGCGTTGCGCAAATTTCCGGCAAAATACGCCGAGTACCGCGCCTTCAAAAGCCACATGGCAAGGTTTCGCCACGAAGACACCATGCTTTGGTGGCTGCAAGCGTGGACGGGATTCTCCCTGTTGTTTCTTGGCTCGGTGCACCTGATCGGCGTTATGACGCATCCGGCTGATATCGGGCCCTACGCTTCGTCTGACCGCATAATTGGCGAGTGGATGTGGACGGTCTATGCCCTGTTGCTGATTTCTGTGCATCTGCACGCTGGCCTCGGCATCTATCGGTTGGCGGTGAAGTGGGGCTTCAAACTGGGGCACGACGCCGATGCGAGTCGACGCCGGCTGCAGCTGGCACGCTGGGTCATCATCGGATTCTTTCTGTTGCTCGGTTTTTCGAGCTTGGCCGTCTATATGGCGATCGGCATCGCGCATCGCGGCCACGCTCATGAGCGCTACGTCCCCAATTGGCAGCGCAGCGCGATCCCGGGCGGCGATTGGCGGTTGGCCGCGGCGTCGTCGTCGCCGCTGCAGCGGGCTGGTGCCTGACAATGCGGATCGACTATACCGATGTGCTGGTGATTGGCGGCGGCCTCGCCGGGTTGCGGGCCGGGTTAGCGGCAAAACGTCGTGACCACGACGTCGTCATCATTTCGCTGGTGCCACCGAAGCGATCCCATTCGGCCGC
>CAWFJS010000017.1:0-245000 GCA_963816295.1 uncultured Alphaproteobacteria bacterium
CCCAGCTTGTGTGAAAACGCACTTGGTTATTTGATTCGCGCTGTATGATTCCGGCTGCTTTTGCGGAGGGATCGGATGAGGCGCTTCGTTGAGGGCATGGATCGTGGGCAGAGCACGCTGTTTCCGGAATGCTTGGAAGACTGGATCGATGAGGACAATCCCGTTTGCGTGATCGACGTTTTTGTTGAGGAACTCGATCTGGGCGAGCTTGGCTTTGGCGGGGTCGATCCGGAAGCAACCGGTCGGCCTTCGTATCATCCGTCGGTTCTGCTGAAGCTCTACATTTACGGCTATCTCAATCGGGTTCAGTCGAGTCGACGGCTCGAGCGTGAGGCTGCGCGCAACGTTGAGGTGATGTGGCTGACGGGCCGGCTTGTACCGGATCACAAGACGATTGCCGACTTCCGCAAGGACAATGGCACTGCCATCCGCAAGGTGTGCGCACGCTTCATTGCGCTGTGCCGCATGATTGGCCTACTCACGCAACCCAGCGTCGCGATCGACGGCAGCAAGTTCAAGGCGGTGAACAACCGCGACAAGAACTTCACGCGCGCCAAGATGGAGCGGCGGATGGCGCAGATTGAGGAGAGCGTCGCGCGCTATTTGCAGCAGCTCGACACTGCCGACCGGCAGGAACCGTCAGAGGCCCTCACAACCAAGACGAACCGCCTCAAAGAGAAGATCGAGACGCTGAAGGAGCAGATGCGGCGTCTCGAGCTTCTCAAGGTGGAGATGCTCACCACCCCGGACCAGCAGATCTCGCTGACCGATCCCGATGCCCGTTCGATGGCGACCAGCGGCCGCGGTTCCGGCGTCGTTGGCTACAACGTCCAGATTGCCGTCGAGGCCAACCATCATCTGATCGTCATGCATGAGGTAACCAACGACGGAACCGACCGATCGCAGCTCTCCCATGTGGCCAACGAGACCAAGACGGCGCTAGGCGTGGAGAAGCTCGATGCCGTCGCCGACCGCGGTTACTTCAACAGCGAAGAGATCCTGGCATGCGAGGAGGCTGGCATCACGGTTACGCTGCCAAAGCCGATGACCTCGAACGCAAAGGCGGAAGGACGCTTCGGCAAGCAGGACTTCCGCTATGTGGCTGATGAGGACGTTTACATTTGTCCTGCAGCCGAGAAGCTCGCCTATTCCTTTACAACCCAGGACAAAGGCATGGTCCTGCGTCGCTACCGGACCGCCGCCTGTCATAGCTGCGCAATCAAGAACAGTTGCACCAAGGGCAAGGAGCGACTGATCTCACGATGGGAGCATGAGCATATTATCGAGGCCGTGCAACGCCGGCTTGATGAGCATCCGGAGAAGATGCGTCAGCGGCGTGAGACGGTCGAGCATCCCTTCGGCACGATCAAGGCTCGGATGGGGGCTACCCACTTCCTCATGAAGACACTGCCACGGGTCGCCAGCGAGATGGCGCTACACGTACTCGCCTACAATCTCACCCGCGTCATGAACATCATCGGCATCCAGCCACTCATCACAGCGATGAGGGCATAGTATCAATCCAGAAAATCAATCCGCCTCGCCAACTTCGACGACCTTGTGTCGCCTCTCCCCTGGGCCTTTCTACACAACCAAGACCCAAAGCGGACATGCCCGTGCAGAACAATGCCGAATTCGGTTGGACCGCCGGCGGCGGATTGGAATGGGCGTTTGCCGACAACTGGACGGCCAAAGTCGAATACCTCTTTGTCGATTTGACTGGGAATGTGCCCTGTAATCACGGATATAGTTGCGGCTTTGACACTGCGACGGCCAATGCAAATATCAACGTAAAATTCAACGAGAACATTATTCGCGCCGGCCTGAACTTTAAGTTTGGACACTAGTCCGCTGCTGCGGCGCAGCGCGCTACAGCGATGTGGAAGAAGTGGAAAGATCCTCAATGAAATCGAAAGGCACAGCTTCCGTCGTCAAATTCGGTCGCCCGGGCATCATATTTGATGAGGAAGATGTCATCCGCTTGCTGCGGCTCGAAATTGAAAAAGATGGCAGCCAAGCCGCTTGGGCGAGGCGATGTAAAATTGAGCGCCCTAGCGTCAACGCGATGCTAGCCGGCAGAATACCTGTAAGTAGGACCGTTGCAGACGCTCTTGGACTGCGGCGAGTGTACACCGCAAAGTGACACCTGGCGCCGCTTCTGTCCGGCTAAGCACTCGGCCCGCCGTCGCGGATGCTCAAAGCAGGCGTCTACTTATTCTCAAGGCGCCGAACTGGTTAGCGCATGCGCTGTGGTTCAATTCGCGTGTCCCATGTCCGCTTTGGGTCATTCGCGACCGGGTCGAGCCAACAGCAAGTCGGGCCATGTCCGCTATGCCCCGATAGCGACCAAATTCTGCATCTTGCCGAAATGACGCGATGGGCCAACAGGCGACATCGCTCCTTCTTCGTCGCCTCATCCGAACGGGCAACCTGCGATCCATCATTTCTTGATGCTTACTTCGAATGCTTCGAGCACGGGACGCCATTGCTCCTGCTGTGCGTTGATAAACGAATTGACCTCGGATGGTGACAGTGGATCGACATAAGCGCCGCGCGACGCGAGCTGCTTGGCGAGCTCCGGCTCCTTTTAGCCTCCCGGCCATGGGCGAGCGAAGCGGCGGCAAATCGCGATTGGTAGCCCGGAGGTTGCGGCAGTTGCTGGAATCCCGGACCAATTATTTAGCGAAGTTGCTGAGCCCAAAGATGCCGCGGCGCTTGGGTATGTACTCAATGGCCGGAGTACTTGCATTTTGGGCGTCGAGTTGGTGATGGTCGAAAGTCGCCAAGCGCTGGAGCGCTGTGGCGCCGGATTCCAAAACACAACAAATCCTTTGTGCAGTGCCACCGTGCCACCGAATGCATCGAGAGGTTAGCGGCCGCCGGTCAGACGCAAGGTTGCCGACGAAGCGCTCGAATTTTTCAATCGATGCCGGTGAAGCTGAAAGCCCCCGCACAGGCTCCTGCATTTATTGTCGATTGTGAGCAGTTTTGAGCAGCCGCGCCGCCAGGAACAGGCACAATCACTTCGATATCTTTTGGAACGTAGGTCATGGAAACATTTTTAATAGTGCTCGCCGTGATAGCTCTGTCTTGGCGCCCCGGCGCAATGCGCGCTGCCGAGCCGGTAATGCCGGTGCTCGAGATGGAGCGGCCGACGAATGAGCCGAAGGAATTTGAATTCACTGCGCCGGAAGCTGTGAACGTCTCCGTTGGGCAGATACGCAGTTTACCCGACAAACTGTTGTTGACCTAGGAGTAAGTCGTGCAGCACGCGATTATCATTTTTCTTCTTGTCTGCCAGTTCGCGATCTTCGCCGGTATTTTTTGGGCCGAAGTATTGAGGCAAGCATGATCGGACCGGCAGAGTACGGCTGGCGAAGTCTACATATTTAATGGTGAAGGCCGCCTTCAATCAGGTGGTGGCCGCCTTTGTAGTGCGGGAGGGCTCGATGACAGACCTGCACGAGACTAACCCGAAGCGCACAGCACAAATCGACACTATTGGTTGGTTATTTGCCGCCTTTGTTGTCGTTGTCACCGCCATCGCTGCGACGGTACATCGTGGGACCGGCCGGTTAGCGATTGTGCTGTCGGAATAGCTCCGGCAGCTTGGCGAAGCTCACCACCATGTGCGCCGCGCGCTCACAGTTTGGCGCTAGGCGAGTTATCCCACTTATCCACCGAGTGAGCAATTCTATACAGATTCAGAATAGTCGCCGGCCCAAAGTCACCACGAGGCGGGCGCTTTGCCCCATCCCCCCGACACCCCTAGCGCCCGATTTGTTTGCGTACAAAAAGACCCCGGCCCTAAATTGCTGGGGTCTTTTTTATGCGGCCTTCAATTTGACAGCCAGGGCGTCTAGTTCCTCGACGGACCAGGGCGGCGGGAAGCGGCGGGCCATCAGTTATTGGTGTGAACCAGCCAGCTATTATCGCCTAAGCTGCGGAGTTGGCGACCGGCCTTGCGGCCACCACCCATAATCGCGCGTGAGCGGAATGACAATGTACTGGTGCGAGCGCCGGTAGTGATGCGAAGAGACCAAAGTAATGTTACCGGAGCCTGCTTGTATTCCGGTTAGCGGTGCGATGGGCGCGGCGTGAGACGTTTCGTACGTAGCCGCGCAAATCAGTGTCGCCACTGCGAATGCACAGACAGTCCGCTTCATGACGGCGCTCGCCACTAAAAGCGAACCCCAAGCGCACTGCGCTTGGGGCACACTAGGCTTTCTGACTGAGCGGCCAGGGGGTTCGGGGGATGGGGAGGCCGCCCAGCTTGGCCTAATGCACGTTCAAGATAGGTCTGCACCCGGCAAACTTCGACTAACCTTTAGTCCCTGTGTTTATCCATTGGTATAGGCGCCGGATGTAAACGCGGAGGCCGCCTAACCTTTTTTCTCCCAGCGCCGCGCCACGATGCCAAACACACTGGCTATTTTCAGATGCGCGCGTTTCTCATGCGAGGGAATCGTCTGAGCTAATTCTGTGCATTCGGCGGCAAATTCCCGGAATAGCGTTGGCGGATTGCTAGGGTCTTTGTTATGCGGCTAGGACTGGCGCAATACGCCGCCTTCAGGCTGGTTCCGGCAGCATTGGCAATGCTGGCCGCGATCCGCCGCGCCTCATCACGGCTGAGCAACTTGGCCGCTGATCGCCGCCCCGGCTCTTCTTCGAGGTAGACATAGGCCAACTTCTGGCCGTCGCGGCAGGCCAACAATGTCCGCTTCTCTAATCGGCCGTTTGGGGTCAAGCACTTTCAGACTGTCCGCCGCTGCAGTGTCGATGTCACTCACGGGCTCGTGCTTCTCTTCGGAATCGGCACCAAGGCCCTTCCATCATGGGATTCGAAGACGAGGAGGAGCAATCTTTCGGTCGGCCTTGCCGTCAGACGAACGGCAGGTCCAAGCGGACATGCGAACTCACCTCATCCATCGTCCCGCGAGGGACATCATTCCACCGCTGGGTGGAGCTCGACTTTCCTCCTATCGCGTTTGATCCTGCGCGGTCGTCACGCTGCTGCAGCCTCCCGGGTCCAGCGGAACTCGGTACCGTCAACCCAGATGCGGTGCATGATCACGGCCAACCGGCGGGCCAGCGCGACGATCGCCTTTTTCATCCCGCGGCGCCTGGCAATCTGCATCGCCCAGGCCTTGAGCCAAGACCATTTCTTCGACCGCAGCATGCTCTGCGCTGCTTCGTAAAGCATGACCCGCATCATCTCATCGCCGCAGCGTGATATTCTGCCGCTGCGATCGATTTCGCCGGATTGATACTTGGCGCACGTCAGCCCAAATACCGCTCCGACTGACTTGGATTTACGAAAGCGCGCGGGCACGTCGACGGTGGCGCGATAAGTCAGTGCCACCACGGGGCCGACACCGGGGGTCGTCATCAGGCGCCGGCACACCGCATCGTCTCGGACGATGGCCAGCAAACGGCGATGCAGGATGACGGTCTGTTCGCGGAGCGCCCGCCGGACGACCAACAGTGGTTCGACCAGTACAGCCAGGTCGGGAAGGTTCTCGACCAGCTCCTTGATGCGGGCCTCAAACTTCGCCGTTCCGACCATTCCGACCTTGAGGCCGAAGTTGCGCAAGGTACCGCGCAAATCGTTCTCGATCGCGATGGCTTTCGATTGCAGCAGCTTGCGATGGGTCAGCAGCATGCGCAGTTTCTGACTGCGCAGTGTCTTCACATGCACCGGGCGATAAAGCCCGACCCGCATCATCTGTGCGATGCCGCGTGCATCGTTGCGGTCCGTTTTGTTGATCTGCGCTTTGAGCACCGCCTGCATGTGCCGCGTCTCGACACAGACGACCGGCAACTCTGCTGCGGCGAGCGCGCCGAATAGCCATTGCGACAGTGGCCCAGCTTCCAATCCAATCCGCTTGAAGTGGTAGGCGGGGTTCCTCAGAACCGCCAGAAGGGCTTCGGGTTCGCTCGCGACCTTCACTTCCCGAACGATCTTGCCTGTGTCATCCACAATGCAGACGCTCGTCTCCTTGACCGATACGTCCAGTCCAGCAAAATGGTCCATGCTGCGCTTCTCCTTCTGATGCTTGAGGCCGTAAACGCGGACCTCGTATTCACCATCAGCCTGAAGCGCAGCACCCAAAATCTTCAGCTATCCACAAACTCGCCGGCCGATTACCCCATCTTTGGGTCAAAAGCGGACGTGACGCTCTTAAATTTCGATGTCCGCTTTACCCCCAAAAGCGGACATCGGCAGCTGTCTTTCGGGTGTTTATGTGCCAATTCCCGACATGACGGATATCATCTTCACTCCCTGCGCAATTGGCCATTGAAATTCTGCGTTGCCGTGCGCTCTTTCCAATGCGACCGCTTGACGACTGGTTGCCCTCGCTGTGTGGATTGACCCCGCAATGATAATTAGTGGGGCATAGAGCTGTGACACACGTCACAGACTCCCGTGATTAGCAATCTATGCTGCTCTAATAGCAGAATACCGCACGACGCCGGTGGCGACGCGGCTTTGCTGGAGGGGCAACATGAAATTCAATAACACCTTGATGAAATCCAATGGCACCTTGGCCATTGTTCAGTCGATTTACGATTACGTCCATTTAGCATTGTGGGCAACGTTGGCGGCATTCGTTCTGTTCTTTCTTACCTACACTGTGCCCAGGCTGCGGGAAGCTGCCGCACGAGCCGAAGCGCTTCGCATTCAGGAAATTTCACAAGAAAATGAGGGCTACTGCGCGAAGTGGCAAATGGGCCTTGGGACTAAGATGCACGACCAATGTATACTCGATCTTCAAGAGCTTCGGTGGAAGGCTCAGAACCGCATTGCCGACCAGCTTGAATTTTGATTGCTGTAGGCGACTGAAAATCACAATGCGCTCGTTCATCAGGCATTCCGGACGGCAATGATTTTTTCGCGGTGCAATAAAGCAATAAAATGAATTCAATCACTTGCCCGGTGTTATAGACTTCGTCCAGTTTTCAAAACCACCTCCGTGGTGGCTAACACATAGATGGGGGAAACTATGGAAGCTCGCGGTCACACAAAACTGTTTTTTCCAGCGCTCGGTGGCATTTACGACGCGTTAGCGGACTGGGCTTATCCGCTGCTCCGTGCCACTGCCGGCCTAATGCTCCTCCCGCACGCATGGCCGAAGTTCATGGTACTCGGCGCGCAAGGCGTCGCCGCAAACATCCTTGCCCGCCGCGGTATCGAGCCCGCCCTGCCAATCGCATATCTCATCATGTTTCTCGAATTGGTCGGAGGCATCTGTATCACAATCGGCTTTCTTACCCGCCCGTTTGCGCTGTTACTTTTGATAGAGATGCTAGTCATCACGTTTAAAGTGCAGGTGCCGAACGGCTGGGGTTTCAGTGTTCCAGGAGGTGGTGCAGAATTCACTGTGATGTGGGCAGCACTTTTCCTCATCATATTGATACGCGGCGGCGGGCATCATTCTGTGGACCGCGCCATTGGCAGGGAATTCTGAGCGCACGTCCCGCCGACCATTTCACTGCGTCTGTCGTATGCAAGTGACCGCGGAGTAGCCAGTTGTACGCGGGCTGCCCGGTGTCGAAGTCGCTTGCGTGCGGCACCACGGTCGACATTCGGGCTGCTTATCTTTGAGAAGCGAGGGCTACCGCCGCCTTGTGCGTCACAGCAAAATTCGTCCCCTCATGTCCGCTTTGGGTCAATAACTGCCGCGCGACTTGGCCCGTGTCGCGTCCGCTTTACCCCCGAAAGCTGCCGCGACATTTGTTCGCCGTCGCGGCAGTTAAGTGCCAATAGCGGACGTCGCCAAGCTGCTGGAGCTTTTGCGAAAGCCGTAATCAGTTCCCCTTTGATGCGAACTTCCTCCCCCTGTAACTACTATCATTCGCGGCTGATTGCGTTTGGATTTGGCAAAGGGCGCTGATTTGTCAAATAATGACGCTCTGGAATAGATCAGCCGGAAGGCTATCGACTGAAAAGGAGATGTGCCGTGACCGTTCAGGCAATGGGCTATTTCTGGGTTGGCACTTCAAAGCTCGATGACTGGAGCAGTTTAGCTATCGGCCAGCTTGGGCTTCAGGCGGTTGATCGCGGCGGCAACATGCGTGCGTTCCGCATGGACGACCGAAAGCAGCGCCTGATTGTCGATGCCAGCTTGACCGATGGCGAGCGTTTTTTCGGCTGGGAGGTCGCAGACGCGACGGCGCTCGATGCACTGGCGGCGCGGCTGGAAAAGGCCGGCGTCGCGGTGCGGCGGGAAACCACCGCCGTGGCGGACCAACGTTGCGCCGCTGAAGTGATTTCCTTCCGCGACCCGGCCGGTAACCGTGTGGAGGCATTTCACGGTGGTCAGATCGCCGATGAACCGTTCCGCCCGGCACGGCATATAGGAGGCTTCCGTACCGGAACGCAGGGCATGGGACATGCCGTGCTGATAATGCCTGAAATCGCCGCGGTCCTTACATTCTATCGTGACCTGCTGGGCTTCCAGATTACGGATTTCATGGGTCCTCCAGTGTCACTGTACTTCATGCACGTCAACAGCCGACACCACAGCCTCGCCATTGCCCAAGGGCCAAGCAACCGCATGCACCATCTGATGATGGAATTTTACTCTCTCGACGATGTTGGCCAGAGTTACGATATCGCGCAGCAGGAAGACCGCGTCGTGGTGAAGTTCGGTCGGCATCCGAACGATTTCATGACGTCATTCTACATGCGCACGCCGTCGCAATTCCTGATCGAGCATGGATGGGGTGGCCGCGAAGTCACCCCTGGCTGGCAGCCAACCGAGCTGAAATCCGCCGGCAGCTTTTGGGGCCATCAAGGGTTATTCGAGTCAATCGGTGAACCACCGACGCCAGATGCGCCGCCACCCCCGCCGATGCCCGCTCCAGAGCCGAGCCACGCGCCGCTGCAGGTGATCGACGGTAACTACGAGCGTATGAGCGGCGTCTGCCCGTGGTGGGACGCGGTGAAGCGCGGCAGTAGACCGATTTGACTTTACGGTTTGGCGCTCTCAATTCGCGATGTCCGCTTTGGGTCTTGGTTGTGTAGAAAGGCCCAGGGGAGAGGCGACACAAGGTCGTCGAAGTTGGCGAGGCGGATTGATTTTCTGGATTGATACTATGCCCTCATCGCTGTGATGAGTGGCTGGATGCCGATGATGTTCATGACGCGGGTGAGATTGTAGGCGAGTACGTGTAGCGCCATCTCGCTGGCGACCCGTGGCAGTGTCTTCATGAGGAAGTGGGTAGCCCCCATCCGAGCCTTGATCGTGCCGAAGGGATGCTCGACCGTCTCACGCCGCTGACGCATCTTCTCCGGATGCTCATCAAGCCGGCGTTGCACGGCCTCGATAATATGCTCATGCTCCCATCGTGAGATCAGTCGCTCCTTGCCCTTGGTGCAACTGTTCTTGATTGCGCAGCTATGACAGGCGGCGGTCCGGTAGCGACGCAGGACCATGCCTTTGTCCTGGGTTGTAAAGGAATAGGCGAGCTTCTCGGCTGCAGGACAAATGTAAACGTCCTCATCAGCCACATAGCGGAAGTCCTGCTTGCCGAAGCGTCCTTCCGCCTTTGCGTTCGAGGTCATCGGCTTTGGCAGCGTAACCGTGATGCCAGCCTCCTCGCATGCCAGGATCTCTTCGCTGTTGAAGTAACCGCGGTCGGCGACGGCATCGAGCTTCTCCACGCCTAGCGCCGTCTTGGTCTCGTTGGCCACATGGGAGAGCTGCGATCGGTCGGTTCCGTCGTTGGTTACCTCATGCATGACGATCAGATGATGGTTGGCCTCGACGGCAATCTGGACGTTGTAGCCAACGACGCCGGAACCGCGGCCGCTGGTCGCCATCGAACGGGCATCGGGATCGGTCAGCGAGATCTGCTGGTCCGGGGTGGTGAGCATCTCCACCTTGAGAAGCTCGAGACGCCGCATCTGCTCCTTCAGCGTCTCGATCTTCTCTTTGAGGCGGTTCGTCTTGGTTGTGAGGGCCTCTGACGGTTCCTGCCGGTCGGCAGTGTCGAGCTGCTGCAAATAGCGCGCGACGCTCTCCTCAATCTGCGCCATCCGCCGCTCCATCTTGGCGCGCGTGAAGTTCTTGTCGCGGTTGTTCACCGCCTTGAACTTGCTGCCGTCGATCGCGACGCTGGGTTGCGTGAGTAGGCCAATCATGCGGCACAGCGCAATAAAGCGTGCGCACACCTTGCGGATGGCAGTGCCATTGTCCTTGCGGAAGTCGGCAATCGTCTTGTGATCCGGTACAAGCCGGCCCGTCAGCCACATCACCTCAACGTTGCGCGCAGCCTCACGCTCGAGCCGTCGAACTCGACTGAACCCGATTGAGATAGCCGTAAATGTAGAGCTTCAGCAGAACCGACGGATGATACGAAGGCCGACCGGTTGCTTCCGGATCGACCCCGCCAAAGCCAAGCTCGCCCAGATCGAGTTCCTCAACAAAAACGTCGATCACGCAAACGGGATTGTCCTCATCGATCCAGTCTTCCAAGCATTCCGGAAACAGCGTGCTCTGCCCACGATCCATGCCCTCAACGAAGCGCCTCATCCGATCCCTCCGCAAAAGCAGCCGGAATCATACAGCGCGAATCAAATAACCAAGTGCGTTTTCACACAAGCTGGGTCAAAAGCAGACGCGGCGTAATCAAATGGTGATTCCGCTTTACCCCCGAAAGCGGACATTCGCCAACGCGACCTTGATGTCAGCTTTGGGCCATTAACGGAAGTCGAAGGGCTTTACTCGATCGGATCATCAGAATGTGTGGCGGATCGTCGGACGCAACGAGAGCGGCATTGCTGCCGCCCTCTAGGAGAGGACGCTTTTTGAAGAGATTCAATCCACCTTGATGCTTGCGAAGGCGATCACCTTCGCCCACTTCTCGGCGGCATTAGCAATCAGCGCACCGAATTGAGACGGCGTCATCGTCTCCGGCTCAGCGCCCAGCGCGACGAAGCGCGCCTTCATCGCAGGATCGGCAATGATGGCATTGATGTTCTTGTTGAGCGCATCGATGATTTCGGCCGGCGTGCCCCTCGGCGCTCCAACGCCTGCCCAGCCACTCCCCTCGTAGCTGGGCAGGGATTCGGCTATCGCGGGCACATCCGGAAACGCCTCCATGCGCTTCATACTGGTCACGCCGAGTGCGCGCAGCTTGCCGGTATGGATGTATCCGAGCACGGGCGGGGCGGTGGCAAAGGCGAGCTGCACTTGGCCGGCGAGCAGATCGGGCAAATAAGACGTGCGATACGGCACATGAACGATGTTCACGCCGGTCATCATTTTGAACAGTTCGAAAGAGAGATGCGGCGCTGTCCCGGCGCCTTGCGAAGCAAAGTTGAGCTTGCCCGGATTAGCCTTGGCGTAGGCAATAAGCTCAGAGATCGTCTTCGCTGTGACCGATGGATTGACCACGGCGACGAAGGGCGTGTTGCCAAGGAATGCGATAGGCGCGATGTCGCGGACGAAATTGAAATCGAGATTTGGATAGAGCGCGGCGCTGGCCGCGTTCCCTGAAACCATCACCAGGAGTGTGTAGCCGTCCGGTGCGGCGCGTATGACGTACTCGGCGCCCACGTTTCCCCCAGCGCCCGGCTTGTTCTCAACGACAAAATCCTGGCCGAACCGTTGTGAAAACGCCGTTCCGACGAGCCGCGCCAACACGTCGGGGGCTAACCCGGCTGGAATGTCGACGATCAGGTGCACCGGCCGCGACGGATAGGTATCCGCCATGGTAACGCCGGAGCTGACTGACAGCGCAGCGGCAGCCACACTGAGGTGCAGGAATTCTCTACGGGGAATTTTCATCGCGATCCCCATCAGTAATTAGCCTTCAGGCGAGCGCCGAAGGCATTCCGCGATGCGATTGAGCGCACCATTGTGCCATGGCCACAGTCTAGTTGGCAGGCGCTGAATTTGCTGAGCAAAAGCTAACTCAGTTCCCGGTAGAACGCATACCGCAACACTCGGGTTTTCCGATGCCGCGAATCCTCGTGTACCTGTACCAAAGTCGCGCGTAGTGAGCTTGTCGCCAATTTTCGCGGGCCGTGATTTGATGCTGTGAAGGCTGTAATCGCACATCTCGGAACTCTCCTATTGGAAAGCCCCTCAGCCAGCTCCTCCCACATAATGCCGCGTTCCCAACTGTCCACCCCTTACGCGCGCGCGAGGGCTGAAAATAGCGTGAAACCATTAAAAGGCGCTGGACACATGGCATGGACAGATCGGTTGACCCGGCCAATCTGGATTAGATTCGGATAGGGGGCGCTGCCGCGCCGGCGGCGATCGCCGCGACGGCCAGCGGGCGCCGGCGCAACGCATATTGCCGTTCAGTAGGTGCGGGCGGGATGACAGCCTGTGTCCTCGCCCCTTCAGCCGCTGTTCCGCAGCCCGGCCGCGATTCCATTAATGGTGATGTGGATTCCCTGCACGAGCTGGTCGTCCGGCGCGGCCGCATCGGCTGGTCGCGCCCGATGGCGCCGTAGGAGCTCGACCTGGATGTGGTTGAGCGGATCGATATAGGGAAAACGGTTGTGGATGGAACGCGCCAGCGACGGGTTGCCCTCGAGCAACGCCTCTTGTCCAGTGATCGCCAGTACAGCCTCGACCGAGTCTGGCGCCGTTCAGGGCGCGCCATCCGCATCACCGACAGTTCGCCCATCACGCGCTCGTGCACGTCCCAGATTTTTATTTGATCATAGCATGGTTTGCAGAGCATTTTATCGCGTTCGCCTTTTTCGACGTACCGCTCCCATTCCTTATCTGGCACGCTGAACATTTCATCGCCGCAAATCAGCCAGTTCAGCGATATGTCAAACCTTTCGGCGAATCCGCGGCGCGGCGGCGTGTCGTCGCCGCGCGGCCCGTACGGCTTGCGGCGCGGTGTGGACCGGCGCTTCCGCACATCCGAGACGTCAAGGTCTTCGTCTCCAAGGTGATGGTATTCGACAAGCCGGCAAGCCGAGCGCCCGCAGTTGTGGACGCCGAGAAGTAAACCGATTTGCAAGTGATGATTTCCAAACCGGGTTCGGAACTCGTACAAAAATGTATTTCCGAGTGTTCGCCGCCAGACTGCCAACGATGCACGGTATCCAGCCTCACCGGCATGTCCGCTTAGGGCCACAAGAAGAATTCCCAAGCTCCCAAACCATGACAGACAAACGTAACATCCGTCGGAGTAGCCGAAAAATTGGGTCAAAAATCGGTGGCAACCAGCTCGTAAGACCCTTTGCGACCGCGTCTATAGACCTGTGCGGCAATTGCATAAATCAAGTTGCGGTTCAAATCGAAGGCGCTGAGAAGTCCGTCCTCGTCGAACTGCATGTTGGGTGTGATGCGCCTCAAAGCATCATCAGTCACGAAAAACGACGCCTCCATAGCGCCGTCGTGCCCCCAAAACCGCACGGCGCACCGCGTTGCATCAAACGAGCGGCTTTGATTTGGAAAACTTAGCGCCATGGTTCAGGTCCTGCTCCTGCGCCGGCTGGAGGTCTTGAGGATCAATGGCCGCACCCCGGATCAAAGGATAGTTCACGCTCTCGTACAGGCGGCGAATTCCTCCGCTGTTATATCTCTCCTCATCGACTTCGAGATAGGCCCCCAGAAGAAACTCAGGTGCAAGCTCTTCGATCGCGAACCGGATCGCATCCGCGGCGTGCCCAAACCGTCTGTATCCAATTGGTCGTCGGCCGGATCTCTTGTTGCGACTGGGGAACAGCTCCGCCTCAGCATTATAATTAAAGTTTGCTGAGATTTGTTCGGCTACCACTTGTTCGACCGTTACTTGTTTAAGCATGATTTTTCCGACCTTAACTTATTCAGCCAAACATTGGTGACTGTCTTTCGGATAGCCATCAATCAAACGACATAGGTTATATATGGTCGAAGCGCGGGAAAGTTAGCTGCGGCGCATAAGTAGTTTCAGGGCGCGCTTCGGCCCCTTCAGGGGGTCAAAATTGCGGTGATCGCTTCGTCCTCGGACACGGGTTGCATCGCCTCGAAGCGTGCAAGGCATCGCTGGACCAGGATAGGATGTGCGTCTCGTCCTTCGTCAGCAGGGCGCTCTGCGGGTTATTTGCGCTTGCTGAGGAAGACGTAATCTGCGGAATAGGGAACGCTGCGAAAGACGCCGGCCTGATCGCACGCGCCTTGGGCGGCGCCGCCATGGGTGTTGATCCGCTGCACGGTGGTGACATCCGCGAGCGTTCCGCTTCCGCGGCGGTTCACGACGTCCAGCTTGAGCCAGGGAATGTCGTTCACCGTCGCGCCGGGCGCGTTGCCGACCGCCTTGCCGGTGACAGCGCTGCCGTCCCTATGCTCCCAGGTTGGCCCGGCGTAATGGCGGCCGACCGTCTTGTCGTCGAGAAGGAGGGTCGCGATCGGCTCGCGGAACACCCAGGCGAGCTTGCCGTCGTTTCCGGGTTTACACTCATAGATCTGCGCACCCTCGGCACGGAACGTCGCGACGATTTCCTCGCCCGGTGCGGCGATCGCCGGCGGCATCTGCGCCAGTGCACCATCGGCCAGAAATCCAGTCGCTAAAATCAGCGCAGTCAGCAAACGCGGGCGTGCCATTGTCTATCCTCCGCTGATTCCTCCGATGAACGCTTTCCTGCCTCTCCGCAAGATGTATGTGAGGTGCGGCTCTACTGAACTGTGCGCACCGATGCGATCAAGGACGGCGCCGCGCGCGCCCACAGCGACCTGCCGGCGTTTTGGTCTAGATCATTCTTCAAAGAGAGCCTAAGCCGCTGACAAAGACGGGGCGCGGCGGATGGTTTGTCAACTTCGCCAATCACAGGCGGCAGAAGGAACGATCATGGGTGGCTTACCGAGAAAACATCGATGGCGGGCATTCAAATTCCCAATTTTGTGGTCGTTTTGGTCGCGATCCTTCGTGCTCGTCTACACAGCCATGCAAGAAGCCCAATTCACCCTAAGGCGAGGCAGCCTTCTCTGATTATCTCCAAGCACAAATCGCATGGAATTCTCCTACGTCTTTTCTCGGTCCGAGGATATTGATCTGAGATAATGCTCGGCGTGCTGGTAGTAGTTTTCGGCCCCGATCACGTCGCCGGATTGGGCTTGAGCTTGGGCTAGCGAGAGATACCGCTCATAGCTTCTTTGCGCGTTTTGAGGGTCCCTCAAATCAGGGCGGACTCCATTCGATGTCCACTGCTTCGGGCGGTTAGCAAATCGCCTCGCCGATTTCGGACGGTGCGTACTGGTCATTGTTTTTGGGCCATTTTGCATGGCTCACTCCTTGGTAATAGCAGGTGAAATTTGCCCCGTGTGGCAGGGTGGGAATCAGAGCGAGCGGAATTTACGCCGCTCTTGCTCGTGTCCGACCTGACCTATTCGCTATGGAAAAACTCTTCCTGAGAAAGCGCTCACGATTGCCGGAGCTGATCGGTTCACTCGCCGTGGCGATACCTGCCGACTATAAGCGATGTTTATGAACCAATCGTCTAGTAACTGGGGGTATCAAGAGGAATTGTCAAGCACGGCGCGCCCGATCGCGATCGACAATCAACAAGTATCGGCCCGTTTAGTGGGCTGCCCGGCGCAGTTGCCGCCTCATCGTCGAACCTCATCACAGCGTCTTTTGTTCGTCTCCGCATTCCTTACACGTGTACGCAACCCGGACCTGTCCTGGCGCCGCTAAGACGCGATTTCGCGCGCCGCACTTTCCGCATATGGCATCGATACGGGTCTTGCCCTGCTTTACGGCGACGGTTTTCCGCTCCATTGCCTCTTTCACCAGACGCTCGGTCTCCTCGCGCATCGATTGTTTTGACATTTCACGCTTTCTTCCTTTGCTCCCACCCCGGTCATACAGGAACCAGCGCCATTTCAGCGCAGAGCAAGTTGAAAAGCGAAGGCGCGTCAATTCGACTTTAACATCTTCGTAGACCCGCGTGTGATCCTCGTCTCGCTCTTATTTTTTGGGCTGCCTCCTTCGTACCAAGGAGAAGTATATTAGGGCCAAGGCCGCAAGTAATACGCCCCCCGATATCAAGATTAAGGTTGTGACCATTTGCTCGCCTATTTCTATTTCAAAGAAGAGCCTGGTCGGCGTTCAGCGGCTAATCTGCTCACCAAAGACGAGGCGCGGCAGCCGTCGGCAAACTTCCCCAAACCGCCCAAACTACTGCGGCGGATGGCGTTCCAACAAGAAGCGAGTTGAAAGGAGAGGACTGGCAGCACGAGAACTGGGGCAAAACCACTGGTGTTGTTCCTTGGCCACCAGCCTCACTGGCTACATGTGCATGCCAAGCGGAAGCTGCAAGACCGCTCGCAAAGACGAAAACGCGGGCGGCGACCGGTGCACAGATTGCAATGTCGCAATGGCTTTACAGCGCGTTTGCCGAAGCGGGCTTGCCGGTGATCTGTGTTGAGACGCGGCACATGCAGGCGGTGCTCAAGGCGCAGATCAATAAGACGTGGATCGCAACGATGCACGCGGCATCGCGCAGATGATGCGGGTCGGGCTTTATCGCCCGGTGCATGTGAAGACACTGCGCAGTCAGAAACTGCGCATGCTGCTGACCCATCGCAAGCTGCTGCAATCGAAAGCCATCGCGATCGAGAACGATTTGCGCGGTACCTTGCGCAACTTCCCGGCCTCAAGGTCGGAATGGTCGGAACGGCGAAGTTCGAGGCCCGTCTCGGACGATGGCCAGCAAACGGCGATGGAGCGCCCGCCGGACAATGAGCAGTGGTTCCGATCAGAATGGCCAGATCGGGAAGGTTCTCGACCAGCTCCTTGATGCGCGATGCGGTGTGCCGGCGCCTGATGACCGCTGGCCCGCCGGTTGGCCGTGATCATGCACCGGCATCTGGGTTGACGGCACTGAGTTCCTCATTCCACCGCTGGGTGGAGCTCGAAGTTTCCTCCTATCGTCTTTGATCCTGCACGGTCTTCATGCTGCGGCCGCAGCCTGTTCCCGAGTCCAGCGGCGCTGCGATCGATTTCGCCGGATTGATACTTGGCGCACGTCAGCCCAAATACCGCTCCGACTGACTTGGATTTACGAAAGCGAGCAGGCACGTCCAGTGCAGGTGAGGCGTCTAAGATTTCATCGGTCCGAAGATGACGTCTGCCGACCGATCGGAGCATCCGATGGAGCTGGTCTATCGCGAGCACAGCGGTGGTGGGGTCGTTTATCGCGGGTGATAGTGCTTTAACCGCGATATCGATCACAATGCGCCATTCGCGGCTCATCCACAGCAACGAAGTCGCGCCTAGTGCGCGTTTTGGCCGTACGCGTATTGCTAATCGCGGTAATATTCGATGCCGTATCCACAAGTCCGGGTGCCGCGGCGTTTACGCGGATTCCGGAATTGAAACCCAAAGATCTGAAGCGCGCTGGACCAAGCGCTCGGACATCGCCGAGACCGTGGTTTTCCTCGCCTCTGAAGGCGCCGCAGGGATCACGGGTCAAGTGATTGCGGTAACTGGTTGGGGATTGTAGCGTGGATGAGCTGGAAAGGGCTTCTCGAGACCGCGGACGACGGTCCGCCCTCTGACACCGGCCTGCCGAAACGTGCCGAGCAGATTAGGCCCATAGGTAACGAGTCGAGCACGCGGCGGAGTGATCGGAATCGTATGCGGCAAGCCATTCTTTGTGCGTTCGCTCGGCAACTCGATCACTTCTGCTTTGATCTGATCGCGGGGTGGTGCGGTAATTTCGTTACGGCGCGCGCCGGACAAGATCAACAACTTGACCAACGCGCCGGCGGCCCCGCAGCTATGTCCGCGGCCTCCCACGTGAGTTTGAGTTCCGTGTCATCAAACATGCGGTAGCGTGATTTCTCTTTCGCCGGTTTCCGAATGGATCGGGCAGGACTCGCGAAGTCATCCTCTGTCGCCTCACACCAAGCGAAAAATGCCTTTGCAACCTTCCAAGCCATGACGCCAGCGGAAGGTCATCGTTTCGTTGCTTTGTCGACAACCGCGACAAAGTCCTTCTTTGAGATCGACCGTAGCAGCGACCGGGCCACGCGTCCTGGACGTGCTCAAGCTCGCGATTGGTGTCGTACCAGGTCGCACTGTGCTGAATGCTTTTCCCGAATGTACGCGGCCAGGGTGTCACCTGCCGGCGTTCCAGCGTGCTTCGCGTCGTGCCCCCGCGCTGGTCGTGGGCCTCCTGCTCATCGCGCTCGGAGCGCCCTCATGCGGCAGTTCGCCTGTTGACGCATATTGATGCGAGGACCAGTCTTATTCGTCGATTCGCCTCTACGTAAAGCGAAGGGGGCTCATCGTGCAACCTCACACCGAGATTTCGCCCCAGAGTCCCAATCTTTTCAGCGCGACCGAAGTTGCTGAAACAATCGGTACTGACCTGGAAACTATAAATAAATGGCTTGATGTCGGCGCAATAGATCGGACGATATTCAGTGGTGGTCGGTTTTCAAAATACGAACTACAAAGAGCGGCACTCACGTTCGAACTGGTGAAACTTGGACTTGCTCCGTCCAGTGCAAGAGATGTCGTCTGGGAAATGGAGTATGATCTACAACAAATTTGGGGAACAACTGTCTCCAATCGATATAAAGCCTACGCAATACTAATTCCAACAACACCACACAACCAAAAGAGATGGCTGGTCTTCTGGTGCTGGACGGCGTCGACAGAAGAAATCGAGCCGCCCACGCAAGGCCATATTATTCTTCCCGTATCAGATATTTTGGCTCGCGTTGCGAACCAAGTGCGATGGCAAAGCGTCTCGCAATAATTGGCATCTTTTCGCTCGCGGTGGGCATGATTGTTGATGCGAGGACAGCTTGGGGTTTTCAACTTACGTGTTCCGGCTACCTTACCAATACGCGTGAAGTGGGCGTTACACTTGATAAATGTGATTTGAATGCCCGCTTCGTGTCCCTTCCGAAAATTCGATCCGTCTGGATTCGCAGCATGAGCCAGAATCGTCGCATCATCCGCGCCGATGTTTGCGATCCTGCACCTGCTCTGGATCTTCGTTGTCGACAACTTCAAGTCGCGACGCCGGCTGGAAGCCGAGAATCTGTTTCTTCATCATCAGCTTAACATCGCATTGAGGCGAGCGCCGGCTCGGCTGCGGCTGTACGGCAGTGATCGGGCGTTGTTGGTATGGATGACGCGGATTTGGCCCGGTCTGCTGGACATATCTCGGGTCGTGAAGCCGGAAACTATCTTGCGATGGCATCGCTCCGGCTTCAAAGCGTTTTGGCGCTGGAAATCCCGCAATCGGGCAGGACGGCCCAAGGTTGATCGTGAGCTGCGCGATCTCATCCGACGGATGAGCAAAGAGAATCCGCTCTGGGGTGCGCCCCGGATCAATGGTGAACTGCTGATGCTGGGGTTCGAAGTCGCCCAGTCGACGGTCTCCAAATACATGGTGCGGGGTCGGAGGCCGCCTTCGCAATCCTGGAGGACGTTTCTTCGAAACCACACGGAGGTGATCGCTGCTATTGATATGTGCGTGGTCCCGACGCTGACCTTTGAGCGATTGTTCGCGTTTCTGGTCCTGAGGCCACGGCCGGCGACAGTTGCTGTGGTTTGAGGTCACGCGACATCCGACAGCCGAGTGGCTGGCCCGCCAGATCACTGAGGCCTTCCCCTGGACATCGGCGCCGACCTATCTGGTGCGCGATAATGACGCTGCCTATGGACATGTCTTTACCTCCCGGCTGAGAGCCATGGGTATCCCTGACCGCCCGATCTCGCCTAGATCGCCCTGGCAAAACGGGTATGCGGAGCGCCTGATCGGCACCCTGCGCCGCGAGTGCCTGGATCGGATGCTGATCTTTGGCGAGGCGCACCTGAGGCGAATTCTGAGCATGTACGCCATCTACTATAATAAATCGCGCACGCACCTATCACTGCACAAGGATGCGCCACTGCATCGAGCAATCCAACGGTCTGGTACCGTCGTTGCTGTGCCCGTCTTGGGTGGACTACATCATCGCTACGCGCGGATATGATTTTCGGAAAGGACACCGTGATCTTTCCTTCGCGCATCCGACCTTGAACTAGGAAAGGCTCGATGTTGAGCCCGCGTCCAATGACAGCCGCATCGATATTGAGGGTGCCCTCTTCAAACTTCACTAGGGCCATGGCTCACGATGCGGCTCTCACGCGGATGGCAAACTCCGCTTGCTGTGCAACTTGCATTTCGAGTTCTTTAGCGAGTCCTTGCAGGTCTTCAGCCATGTCCATGAGTTGAAATCGGCCGGGATTGTTTAGCGGAAGACCATCCGCCAGCCGCTCGCATAGCGCCGCCTTTTCCTGGAAATAATTGGCGTCGAACTTCGCGTTCATGGCACGTCTCCATTTCCGCGTATGTCAACTCTAATGTAGGTTGCCGAGATTGCGGCGCCAGAGACCACAAATGCGTCAAAAAGGAACACCGGAGTCATGTCAAATACTGGCCAGCACGCGAGAACGATGTTCTTCCCGCTTTCTGCTGTGACCGGGCAGACGTCACCACTTTATCTAGCCATGCCGCAGGCGATGCGCGCGCCGCCGCCCAACGGCGCCGGCTGGTCAGAGTAATTGTCTCCGCCCGCATTCGATGCGTGCACAGGCGATATCTGCTAGTTCGAGCGCATGAACTCCAGACACCTGAGCCTGCTCGTCGGCGCCCTTGTGTGGTTTTGCGCCATCTATGGGCTGGCCGCGAAAGGGGTGTTTGTCAGCGGACCTGATGCACGGCCCATAGCCGTGGCTGTGCTTTTCTGACACCGCTATTGCTATTTCTTTTGGTGCTTCGCATCTCCAGCTGGCGCCGCCTGGTTCTTTCCATTTCACCCATATTTCTGATCGCCCTTAACGGGTGGCGCTTCATTGGCAGCCTGTCCCTGTCGGAAACTAAATCCTGACGTATCGGTGGTGCAATCCGCCCAGAATTGGCACAGGCAATATGCGACCGAATAACTCGATGGCGCGAGGCGCCGGCGAGTCCTTGTTCAAGGACAGGTGCGTTCGGTTGCGATTGTAGTAATTGGCGTAAGCGCAAAGCAGATGCCGAAGATGCCGCTCGCCAAATACCACGATATGGTCAAGGCACTCCCGTCGGATCGACCCAATCAGCCTCTCACAGCCATTCTGCCATGGCGACCGCGGCGCGATCGGCCGATCCCGAATACCCATTGCACGAAGGCGCCGGATGAAGACCTCGCCATAAACGCTGTCCCGATCGAGGACGAGATAGCATGGCCCCTCTTCCCAGCCATAAGCCTCCATCAGTTGGCGACTTATCCATTCCGGGCTGGGATGCGCGGTCGCCGCAAGACACAGGATTTCGCGGCGGCCATGCTTCAGAATTAGCAGCCCATACAGGAGCTGAAACGAGATTGTTGGGACCACAAACAAGTCCAGCGAGGCAATCCCGTCGGCGTGGTTGCGCAGAAACGTCTTCCAACCTTGCGACGGCGGTCTCCTGTTCCTCCCCATATACTTGGCTACGGTCGTCTGGCCGATAGTGATGCCCAGCTTGAGCAGCTCGCCATGAATCCTTGGAGCACCCCAGAGCGGGTTGGCAAGGCTGATGTCGCGGATCAGTGTCCTAATGTCGAAGGGCAGCTTCGGACGACCACCGGGCGACTTTGACTTCCATCGCCAGAACAAACGAAAACCCGCGCGGTGCCAACGGATTACGGTTCCTGGCCTGACGATCGTCAAGGCGCTCCGCACGTTCGGCGCCAAGCTATACAGCCCGGCAAATATCAGCCGATCGATGTTGCCGAAGGTCGGCCGCTTGGGTGACTTCCGCCGCAGGACATTGAGCTGATGGCGAAGCACCAGGATCTCTGCTTCCAGCGAGGTTCGCGATCGGAAAAATCCGATCAGCCCGCACCAGATCAGCCTGAAGAGCTCGTTCATCGAGCAGAAGATTCAGCCGATTCGTTGCCTCGAGCCAATCGTTTAGGTTTGCGACAGGGACAGGTGTCGCCGGAGCTTCCCCGCAAACTCGCGCGGCCTGCGGTCCCAAGGGTTCAACAGCGTTCGCGCTCTAGCGGCTCAACTGAACGAGCGTGGCATCCACCGTCTACGGCTCGTTGTTGTCGCGTTGCAGTCGGCAAGCTGAAGCGCGGATCACGACGCGGGCGGAGATTGAATGAGCCTCATGCTCTGGCCCGTTCGCCCAAAAAGCATGCCTCTTATCCCCCATTCGCAAAGCTCCGGACCGAGCCTGCCGAAGTCCGCATTGCGGTTATCGGCACGGGACATCTTCAATCCGCTCGGTAACTGCGGCCCCAGCCGCCATCCTGTGCGCCCGACCGCTCGACAATGTGTCGCACGCCCGACGTGACGCGCACGATTTTGCTTTCGCAACTCTCGTGTCGCGCATACGCTAAAGAGCAGCCCTGGGGGATGTTCCCATCGAGTTCAAAGTTCGGGTAATGGTTTGAGCAATGCCTCGGATAGGGCGCACGTTCTCGATCCGCACTGCGACAACATTTCTCGGCAGTGGCATCGTTGCCATCGCTGCTGCCCTGGTCGTGCTGTATCGAGAGTACAGGGACCGGATCGGCAGCAGTTGGATCGCGGCGAGCCGAGCGATAATGCCTCAGACAGAGCGCACGTTCTCGATCCGCACCGCGATGCTAATTCTCGCTCTCGGCAGTGGCATCGTAGCCATTACCACTGCGCTAGTTGTGGGCTGGTTGTCCTATCGAGACTACCGAGATCGGATCGGCAGCAGTCTGCTCGCGGCAAGTCGCGCGATAATGGTCAGCGTTGATGGCGAACTCGATCAAGCGCTTGCATTTGTAGACGGTCTTTCAACTTCGCCAAACTTTGTTAAGGGCGATTTCGCTGCATTGCAGGTGCAAGCGAGGGAGGCACTTGCCCCATACGGTTACGTTCTCATCCTCAAATCAGCGGATGGTCAGCAGGAGTATGTCAATACGCACAGACCACCGCGTTCCGCAGGCGGTGTCCGGGTTTCTGGACGCTTGCAGCCGGGCAGCGCCGAAAGCGCTTATCTGCGTCGGGTTGAAGATCGCTGGCTGGCAATGGTCGATGTGCCCATTGAGGACCAAAGCGGGCAACGGGTCTACACGATGGTAGTCGGCGTACCTAATGATGTGTTCCAGGACGTACTCACAGCGCAGCATCTACCGCCAAACTGGAGCCCGGTCATTCTCGACAAGGATTGGGTCATAGTCGCGCGCGGCACTAACCCGGAAACGTTCGTTGGTCAGAAAGGTGCCGGTGAGGAATTTCGCAACGATCCCACGAGCCAAATCCATGAGCTGCGCGTACTTGAGGGGGCATCGTTGATTGCGGCGCACAGTCATTCAAGCAGATATGGTTGGACGACGGCTGTCGCAACAAGCGAAATGAACATCTTAGAGATGGCCTTTCGACCGGCGCTCGTCGCCGGTATCGGCGGCTTTCTCGCGAGCGGTCTTCTGATTGTCTTAGCGGCGTTCCTCTCCACCTACCTTGCAGGCGCAATAAGGAAGTTGGCGAGCACGGTCGTGGGTTTTCCAGACAGTATCATCAACCAAACTCCTAAGTTTCGAGTGCGAGAACTTTCCCTCGTGGCGCAAGCATTAAATCAAGCGGCAGTTACAGTACGCGCCGAACTAGAGAGCATGCGACGCCTCAATGAACTAAGTACGGTACTGATGCGCGAGGAGAATAATTTTGAGACGTGTTGTGACGAAATCATCAGGACAGCCATCGCGATTTCGAGCGCGGATAAGGGTAACATGCAAGTCTTTGATGAAGCTTCACACTCACTCAGGATCATTGCGCAACATGGTTTGCACGAGAAGTTCTTAAAGTATTTCGCAAATGTAGACGACCATGTCGCCGCTTCATGTGGCACTGCAATGGCTACAAACGAACAAATCATTGTTGACGATGTACAAACCAGCAAAATTTTCGTTGATCGACCTGCTCAGAAAGTGCTGCTCGACGCTGAAGTTCGAGCCATTATCTCAACGCCCTTGTGTAGCGGACATTCGTTGTTGCCGCTTTCCTCTTTCGCTAGCTTTGCCCATGTGGATTCTCACAACATCTTTTCCTTGTGTAGCGGACGTTCGTCCAAGGGCCGCGCTCTGAGCGCACGTCCCGCCGATCATTTCACTGCGTTTGTCGTATCCAGTTATAGCGCATAGCTGCGATGCATCATGCGCGAGCGGTAATAACGCGACCGCGGAGTTGATAATCGACTAACGCGAGTGGTACGCGATGAATGCAGAAGTGTCGTCCATTTCGGCGCTCGGTCGCTTACTTATAGCTCTAATTTTTATACGCGCTGGCATAAACAAACTCGGTTCCATCGCGGCTACAGTGGCCACAATGCGGAACCACGGCATCCCCTATCCAGATATTTTGGTCTGGGGCGCCATAGCCCTCGAACTGGGCGGTAGCCTGATGTTGGTGTTCGGACTTTATGCCCGTTGGGTAGCTCTCGCTCTTTTCTTTTACACACTTTCGCTTGCGCTTATTTTCCATCCCTATTGGACCGCAAGTGATCCTGCGGCAGCGCGCACTGAGGCTTCTTCTTTCTTCGGACACCTCTCGATGATGGGCGGCATGCTCTTCGTCGTTGCATTCGGTGCAGGCGCTTTCAGCGTCGATGCATTGATGACCCGACCCTCGGCGGGTGAGATCGCTGCTAGGCGTCTGAGAGGCGGGTGAGGTCGCTGCTAGGCGTCTGAGACCGTTCCAGTTAAGATAGCCCGACGGCTTTTGCTTCCGGCCCAAGGAAATTCCTCCTCCGTCCTGCACCGTGGTGTTGCGGGCTCGCCGACTAGTGGGCCGGGAAGTCCTCGCTCCCCTGCCGAGCATGATTCATCCTTGAAAGGCGGAATCGATGTCGCTTTCGATGTATATCGTTTCTATTCCGGTGTTTATTCAGTACCTCAACGGTCTCAATACGGTCCTCGACAAGGTTGCGAGTTGGGCCGCTACGCGCAAAGTCAATGAGACCAATTTTTTCAATATGCGGTTATCACCAGACATGTTCAATTTGGCGCGTCAGGTCGGGCGGCGACAGACCACGCCGCCAATGCACGTCTAAAGTTTGCCCACGATGAGGGCACCATTGCCCAGCTAACATATCGCGTAAGCGAGGTTGACGAAAGACAATCGGTTGAAAGCTAGCGTTCGTTATCCGCCTCCGCGGCCACTATTCGCCAAGCCTCAGCCATTTCTTCCAAAATCTTGCGGTGGCCATCTCTCTTGACCTGCTTAGCCAAGCGATTGCATTCCTCCGCAAACTCGCGATATTGCGCTGACGTTTCCAGATATTCCGCTGACGTTTCCATGTAGCACCCATCAAGAAGGTGTTCCTAATACATGTGCGTCATGATCACGTCCCAACCGAACAACGGCCCGCCGGCCTCCTCGCAGAGCGATATGAACTTTTAGTTTTGCGCACCGTCAGACTGCCCCCGCGGCACAGCCCCTAATCCATCGATGCAATTTGTATCGGCTCAGTTTTGGGCTCAGAAAGGACGCTGCCGAGAGTCATGCCAACTAAAAATGCCGTAGCGAGCAACACAGCAATTACGCCGTCATGTCGTGGCGGTGTAAGGCTTCGCATTTGCTTGTCCAAAAGTTCCTGATCGCGTCGGTCCATTTTAAGTCCCCATTTGCTGTTCATAGGAAACGCGGCAAAACTGCCGCAGTTTCACCGACCGTCGCGGAACGGAATACCGGGTTTTTTGATTGGGGGCTGCTACTCACTCAATGATGCGTTGGCCATCAATTCAAAAAGATAAAGCATCAATCAGCACAGGGCTGCGGGGAGCAGGGGTCTGTCAGTCGGTTGGCGCAGACCGGGCCGGAACAAGCTTTGAGTTCCCTGATTTGGATAATGCGTGAGGGCGGCCAACGCGGTGCCCGACGATGAGGAACGGTTCCGCAGCCTACGAGCCATTTGCTTGGTGGCTCACCAGAGAACAGCTTGGGCTAATGCCTGAGAGAACGTTATCGGTTGCCAAAAGAATTGCCACCCCGCTTGCTCAAGCTTGTTAGGAAACTAGAGGCGGTCGAGGGCAATCAAGAATTGTCACCCAGCCTCTCCACGCCTTTTAGCAAGTTAGACGCCCTCGAAGGCAATCAGTTATTACGCGCATGCGCAAATCTGACCAACGATCAAAAGAGAGCACACCTAATTGATTTGAAACAAGAACACCTGATCGAGCAGGTATGTCCTCAGGAAATCCTGCCGCCTGGGGAGCAACGTAACAATTTGTGAGACATCAACAATAATCGAAGAGAATTCAGTTGGATATCAAAAGACATCGGATCGTGGCAACTGTGCAACAACAGGCCAAATTCTATTCCGTGGCACCAAATTAAGCCGACTTTAATACAGGTTTAACTTAAACTTTTGAGCGTAGGGGATCGCCTTCCGAGCAAGCATTAGATTGTCTCGGAGCGTATTGATGGGGTGTCTCATGAAAAATGGCATCGCGAACGATAGCAACCTCTCTCATGATTGCTATGTCATCCAAATCAATGGCCGACCTAGTTCGGTACATCGACGCTATGAGGATGCACTGAGAGAAGGCTTGCAACGCAGATATCAGTCTCCAAAAGACGACATCAAAGTTTTCGAGATAAGCTCAACCGAAGAAGCAAAACAGGACACTGTTATGCATTGACCCGAGTTCGGGTCAGCAAGTCGCCGTGCAGATCACGCCGCGCCTACGGTTGTGCCCCTCGCAATGTTCGCCGGTAGACTTTGCGACCAGCAGCCAATTCCAAAATCTTGGCACCGTATTCACGCAAATAAGCCATAAATCGAACTGAACATTTCTGTCGTGCTGGCCCCGGTTTTTTGGTGAGGGGTAGCATTTTCCTCCCTTGGTAACTTGGCCCTGGCTTCAAGCGCCGGGGCCTTTTGTTATGGCCGGAACAATTGTCAATCGGCTTGGTTTCTGCGGCAAGGAGATGCCCTATACCGGAAACAGCACGTCATCGCGAGACCGAGGTCAGCGACAAAAAGTACTGCGAAACCACCATTGGTGAGTTGCGCAAAACCTATGGCGCGGATTTTGCCAAAGGCTGCGCGGACAATGAAAAGATAGTGGATGTGCTGCGCAAGCTGCCATCACTCAGGAGGGTGGATCCGTGACCACGAGGCAAGACGGTTTGAACAAATTTGAAGGGCAAGAGCGTGGTTCTAAGTCATTCGCCACTTTCGGCCATTGCTGCCAGGCCGAAAGCCGCCAGCTATTTCATCCCAGGCAGGGCATGAACTTCCATAATTTCGATGGAAGACTGCGGAATCTGCAAATGCGGATGGCCCTCGAACGATTTGGCTGCCGCTTCATGTGACTCCGCCTCCACGAGCGAATATAGCATGATATCGTTTTTACTATCAGAAATGCCCTGGGCAGTAACTTTGGTCTTGCCTACTCCGGCCCCAATATCCGCGAAGATATTTGCATGATCGTTCATCCACTTCTTCCATTCAGCCCGCATTTTCTCTTCGGCGGGACTGCGAGCGTTCCCATGTCCCGAATGGGTCAAATGCAAAGAATGGCGCGCATAAGTGGTACTTCTGGATCGCCCTCAACAACGGACATTGACGGGGTACGACGGTGACACGGCAATTAGCAACAACCGTCGTGGCCAGACCATGCTTCACGTCCTTCTTTGATCAAGAGCCAGACGATCGCCAGCGAACCAACTCCGTCAATCCACCATGCGCCGACAAGCCATTGTGCAGCGAGAGTGAAGACAACCACTAGCGACAGCCAACCGCACGTTACAGCTTCCACAGCGTCTGCGCGGAGGGCCCGGCTGCCGATTTGTTCGGCGATGGAGATCTTGCGGTGCGCCAACCAACGCATCGTCGGAATTGCGACGAGCGCGACAACGAAGCCGGGCCATGAAAATTCTTCCCCGGTGCCGGTCCACAGATGCCAGACAGCCGTCGCCGTAATGTAAGCCGCCAAGAGAAATAGCAAGGCGCCACCGATGCGGCTGGCGAGACGCTCGGCACGCTCGGAGAACACTTGACGATGGCGTAGCTCGACAGAGAGCCGCCACATGAGCACGCCAGCCGACGCCAACTCAATGACACTATCTAGACCGAAGGCGAGCAACACGAGACTACCGGCAATCATGCCCGCGGCGATGGCAACAATGGCTTCGACCGTCATCCATCCGATCGTGAACCATTCGAGCCGGAACGCCTCTCGAATGAGCGATTGCCGGTCGGCTTGAGGAGTCGGGGTTAGCTGAGGTGATGCGCAGGATTCAGTCATCGCGAAAGCATATACAACTTCAGACTGCTTAATGCATCGCAGCAAATTCGACGCAGCAATGACCGAATCGGGTCATTCGCGACCGAGCCATTTCGTGCCAGTGCTGAACAATGTCCGCTATGCCTCCGATAGCGACCATTCAAGGTACAGAGTCGAATTGACGCTATGGGCCATGTATGGACGGCGCCCGCGGTGCAAGAGGAATCTGACGTTTTGCGAAGCGTTCGGGTGCAGCCATGTATCCGGCCTGTTTTCGAATGGAGGAGTAACCTCCATTGCGATGCAGCCGCTGTGGCTGCTGGCCCTGATGTGATCCGCTGATCGGGTCCCAACCAAAAGCGTGCGCTCAAGTATCGCGTGGCCCATCACGGGTTTTCCCAATCGACGGTCTCGACCGTTTCGCATCAACGTCGTCATCACCCCTGCAGTTCGTGAACGCATAGACGCAACCTCATCCTCCCATCGCCCAACAGCTTAGGCCGCTGCCGTAAGCGCAGGCGCCCGATAGGTGCCGCCCTTGGCCAGCAACGCCCAGGCGATGCGCGCCATCTTGTTGGCAAGTGCCACCGCCACGACCCTGAACGGTTTGCGGGCGAGAAGTTGTGTGAGCCAAGGATACTTCTCCGGCTGTTGCCGCACGCGTTTCAACACGGCGTGGGCTCCGACCACCAGAATGCGCCTCAGATATTGGTCGCCCTGTTTTGAGATCGGCCCGAGCTTCTGTTTGCCGCCAGTTGAACCTTCGCGCGGCACCAGCCCAATCCAAGCTGCCAAATCACGACCCGATCGAAAAACTGTCGGATCCGAGACGGTCGCTGCAATCGCGGTCGCCCCGATAACCCCAATTCCGGGGATGCTCTCCAGCCGCTGGCTCGCCTCGCTCGAGCGATGCTGAACAACGATCCGTTTCTCGATCGATCTAATCATCGTCTGCAGCGCCTGAAGTCCCGCCGCCAGCACGACGAGGCTGGTGTGAGCATCGACTGACAAGCGCGCATCCTGTTCGCTCGCAATAATCTTCAGCAGCTCCTTGATCCCTTCACGTCCTTGCGCAGCCACAATGCCGAGCTCAGCCATATGCGCCCGCAAGGCATTGATCACCTGGGTCCGTTGCCGCATCAAAAGGTCACGCGTTCGATGCAGCATCAACTGACCCTGCTGCTCGGCCGATTTAACTTGCACGAAGCGCATAGTCGGCCGCCGCACCGCTTCGCAAATCGCCTCGGCATCGGCGGCGTCGTTCTTGTTGCGCTTGACATAGGCCTTCACGTCTTTCGCCGGCATCAGCCGCACCCGATGACCAAGCTTCGTCAGTTCACGCGCCCAATAATGGGCCGTAGCGCACGCCTCCATGCCGACCAGGCAAGGCGGCACTGCTTTGAAGAAGGCCAGCACCTGGCTGCGCCGCAGTTGCTTCCGAACGACGACCTTCTCGGTCGCGTCGATCCCGTGAACCTGAAACACGTTCTTGGCGATATCCAAACCTATCGTGGTAATTTGCATGTGGACGGCTCCCCTCATGTGATTCGTCTCCGACGAACCACCTTATGGCACTTCGATGCCGGGAGCGGGCGCCGTCCACCACATCAATAGCGGACATCGGAACAATTACGGCCGTTCAGGAAGTAACGCGGCGACGCGCGGCAAAATCAACCTAATTTCGGTGAACTCGCCGGGCTGTGTAGTAACCGATGTTCGTGTGGGCAGCCGCTTTCATTTTCTGAATGCGCTTCAACGACGCTTCGAAATTGGCGCGGCAGCGCGGATCACTTTCGACAGCATTGGCGACCTTCCGCGCGAATTGCACCGATTTCGCCTGCTCATCGAGCATGTTGTGGCCGAGCAAGATCACGTCCGCTCCGGCCTCAAGCGCCCTCACGCAGGCGGTTTCGGTGTTTATCAGCTTTTGCACCCCTTGCATCTGCAAATCGTCGGTCAAAACCACGGCGTCCGGATCCCATCCGCGAAACATGTTCACCGCATATTTAGAGAGACACACCGGCGTGTTCTTTTCCCACTGATTGACCAAACCGTGACTGAAAAGCGCCATCGGCACCATCGGCAACAAAGTTCTGAAAATATTCACCTGGTCGTCGGAGGTGTATTTGGAAAGATCCATCAGATCGTCGTGCGGATTGGCGCGGGCCGCTCCCGTTCCCGGGAAATGCTTCAAGCAAAGCTGAATGCCATTGGCGTTCGCCACTTCCGCGATTTGCTTCACGCACTCTTCGACCACTTTCACGTCGGCTGAAAAGCTTCTCTCGGCCGAGCCGATATCGGGGCTGGTGGGATTGAAATCCAAATCGATCACTGGCGCGAGATTGACGTCGATCCCGACCTCTTTCATCTCGGCATAGGCGGGCTTCAGCGCCGCCAGACGGTCGGCCTTCGACATCGTGCCCATTTGCTTGGCGCTGGGAAGAGGAGCAAAACCGTATTTGTCCTTCAGGCGCCGCACCTTTCCACCCTCCTGATCAACATAGATCAGGGGACGCGATGGCAGCGCATGAATCTCTTTGCAGAGTTTTTTGACCTGGGCTTTGTCAAAAATATTGCGCTCGTATTTCTTGATGGTGACGTCGTAGTCGAAAAGGATAACGCCGCCCAATCCGAATTCACTCGCGAAGGAGTGCAGCCATTCTGGGATCTCCAGGGTGCGAAACCCCAACATAAACATTTCGCCGATTTTGTGTGTCATAGATGGCGCCTTTACCCAGAGTCGACAGACAAATGATATTCGGCGGAGCAACCCAGCATGTTATGACCGCAGCGACGCTACCGGTTTTACTAGCACATTGAGGCAATGCGTGGCGCTTGTAAGTTTTGTCGACGGAGTGGCGTGTCGACGCTATGTCCGCTTTGGGCTGCGGGTTCAACTGGTCACTGCAACACTGCTCGTAGTCTATCGGCAGGGGTTTCAAAGCCCAAGGTCTTCCGCGGGCGTTGATTGAGCCGCAGCGCGATCCTGTTCAGGTACGCCTGAGAGAAGCGCGAGAGATCTGTTCCCCTCGGGAAATACTGTCGCAGCAAGCCGTTGGTGTTCTCGTTGCTGCCGCGCTGCCAAGGACTACGTGGATCACAGAAATAGACCTGAACGTTGGTGGCGACGGTGAAGTTCTTGTGGTCAGCCATCTCCTTGCCTCGATCCCAGGTCAAGGAGCGGCGCAGCTCCTGAGGCAGTTTGCGCACGTGTTTACCGAGCGCGGCTACCACGGTCGCCGTGTCCTTGCTCGGGACTTTGAGAAGCATCACAAAGCGCGTATGGCGCTCGACCAGCGTCGCGATGTGCGTGTTGTTTGCTCCGGAGAGAAGGTCTCCTTCCCAGTGGCCTGGCACGGCGCGATCGTCGGCTTCGGCCGGCCGCTCGCGGATGGAAACCGCATCGACGATCTGTCCCAGTCCGCTCTTGGTGGTGCCGCCTTTGGCTTGGCGCATCTGCCGTGCTGTACGCAGGTGCGCCATCAGCGCCTTCTTCGGCACGCCGCGTGTCTGAATAAAGAGACTCCGATAGATCGTTTCGTGAGATACTTGCATGCCTTGGTCGGCAGGGAATTGCCGCTTCAGCCAGCCAGAAATCTGCTTCGGCGACCACTGGAGTACGAGCTTCTGCGCGACGCGCCATCGTAGCTCGGCATGGCGCGCTAGGCGACAAGGCTTCGGGCGCAACGCCCGCTGCCAGGCGTGCCGATCAGCCTCGCTGGCGCGGTAGGCGCTGCTGCCGCCGTTACGCCTGATCTCTCGACTTACAGTCGAGGGCGATCGTCCGAGGCCCTGTGCGATCTGCCGCATCGACCGAGCGGCGGCAATGCCACGCGAAATCTCTTCACGCTCTTCAAGCCGCAGGGCTATCACAGCTCTCCGGCGTGGTGCTGGAGCAATCCCTCCATTGACAGCCAAGACCCGATAGACGCCGCTCTTGTTCCTCCTCTCAAGCGCTCGGGCGATGTCCGCCACACATTGACCGCTCTTCCAGCGCTCCCAGAGCGCGGCCTTTTGCTTCGGTGTGAACCATGTCCGTGCATTCCCCTCCATCCGCATACCTCCTCATCTGGCAAGATTAGAAGGTGTTGCGTCGATTCGTTGAACTCACCGCGATAAGTGGACATCGGCTGCACTTATCTCATCAGCGATGTGTTGGAGACGGAGCGGTAATTACCGCTCCGGTGCACGTACGCGACACCTAATGGTCATCTAGAATCGGCTTGCTCTGGCGAAAGCCGATGCGTGCCTTTAGCTAAAGCCTTCCCTCCGAACTATGCGCGCCCGGCGCTCCGGAAGGATTTTGCTGCCTT
Source organism: uncultured Alphaproteobacteria bacterium (assembly GCA_963816295.1). GTDB lineage: Bacteria > Pseudomonadota > Alphaproteobacteria > Rhizobiales > Xanthobacteraceae > BOG-931. Next base: position 32,504 of record CAWFJS010000017.1, read on the forward strand.
TGCGGCGGATACGAAAGTGGCGTGAGCATCCTTCGCATCGCCGGGGTCGTCTCGATATCAGTCAAGCTGCCTCCCGCGGCAGCGGCGGATTTTCCGGCTTAGCCACCATGCCCTTGACGGCATCTGAAGTGAAACGACCACGCGAGATGTAGATTGTCATGGCATCTCTCCTGAAGAAAATCTGCTTACTTGATCTAATTGAGAAGTCCCCGCGCGCGAGCGGGACAGCCACCGTGTCGAATTTCAGCCCACGTAGGCCGCGTTGCGCTAAGCACATTCTCACTAGATTAGCATTGACCTGGATCAAGCCCGTGGGCATGTCCGCTTTGGGTCTTGGTTGTGTAGAAAGGCCCAGGGGAGAGGCGACACAAGGTCGTCGAAGTTGGCGAGGCGGATTGATTTTCTGGATTGATACTATGCCCTCATCGCTGTGATGAGTGGCTGGATGCCGATGATGTTCATGACGCGGGTGAGATTGTAGGCGAGTACGTGTAGCGCCATCTCGCTGGCGACCCGTGGCAGTGTCTTCATGAGGAAGTGGGTAGCCCCCATCCGAGCCTTGATCGTGCCGAAGGGATGCTCGACCGTCTCACGCCGCTGACGCATCTTCTCCGGATGCTCATCAAGCCGGCGTTGCACGGCCTCGATAATATGCTCATGCTCCCATCGTGAGATCAGTCGCTCCTTGCCCTTGGTGCAACTGTTCTTGATTGCGCAGCTATGACAGGCGGCGGTCCGGTAGCGACGCAGGACCATGCCTTTGTCCTGGGTTGTAAAGGAATAGGCGAGCTTCTCGGCTGCAGGACAAATGTAAACGTCCTCATCAGCCACATAGCGGAAGTCCTGCTTGCCGAAGCGTCCTTCCGCCTTTGCGTTCGAGGTCATCGGCTTTGGCAGCGTAACCGTGATGCCAGCCTCCTCGCATGCCAGGATCTCTTCGCTGTTGAAGTAACCGCGGTCGGCGACGGCATCGAGCTTCTCCACGCCTAGCGCCGTCTTGGTCTCGTTGGCCACATGGGAGAGCTGCGATCGGTCGGTTCCGTCGTTGGTTACCTCATGCATGACGATCAGATGATGGTTGGCCTCGACGGCAATCTGGACGTTGTAGCCAACGACGCCGGAACCGCGGCCGCTGGTCGCCATCGAACGGGCATCGGGATCGGTCAGCGAGATCTGCTGGTCCGGGGTGGTGAGCATCTCCACCTTGAGAAGCTCGAGACGCCGCATCTGCTCCTTCAGCGTCTCGATCTTCTCTTTGAGGCGGTTCGTCTTGGTTGTGAGGGCCTCTGACGGTTCCTGCCGGTCGGCAGTGTCGAGCTGCTGCAAATAGCGCGCGACGCTCTCCTCAATCTGCGCCATCCGCCGCTCCATCTTGGCGCGCGTGAAGTTCTTGTCGCGGTTGTTCACCGCCTTGAACTTGCTGCCGTCGATCGCGACGCTGGGTTGCGTGAGTAGGCCAATCATGCGGCACAGCGCAATAAAGCGTGCGCACACCTTGCGGATGGCAGTGCCATTGTCCTTGCGGAAGTCGGCAATCGTCTTGTGATCCGGTACAAGCCGGCCCGTCAGCCACATCACCTCAACGTTGCGCGCAGCCTCACGCTCGAGCCGTCGACTCGACTGAACCCGATTGAGATAGCCGTAAATGTAGAGCTTCAGCAGAACCGACGGATGATACGAAGGCCGACCGGTTGCTTCCGGATCGACCCCGCCAAAGCCAAGCTCGCCCAGATCGAGTTCCTCAACAAAAACGTCGATCACGCAAACGGGATTGTCCTCATCGATCCAGTCTTCCAAGCATTCCGGAAACAGCGTGCTCTGCCCACGATCCATGCCCTCAACGAAGCGCCTCATCCGATCCCTCCGCAAAAGCAGCCGGAATCATACAGCGCGAATCAAATAACCAAGTGCGTTTTCACACAAGCTGGGTCAATCGCTACCGATCCATTCCGCGTCAGTGCGGAACAATGTCCGCTTCGCTCCGAAAGTGACCATCATCCATCCGGGACAGACTGACTCGCGCTCACGGCAGAAAGCGTGTCCGCTTTCCCCCAATAGTGGTCGGGCACCATGTCTCTTGAAAGCAACCCCTCTGTACGGCTAGAGCGATGCTACTTCGCGACGGCTCTTGCCCCCAAAGCGGAAATCGTTGCGGGATCGCCGACGTGCCGAAACCGCAGAACAGATGTGGCTTTTCAGTTGTCCCTAATCCGACTCCAATTGTCGCCGCCTGCTGCGCCAAGGACAGATTATTTTTACCTCGAGTGTTCCTTCGCGATATCAGCCAACTGTTCGTGCCCCCGCCGGATCGCCTTCAGGCGAACTCATGCACCGCAGCAATGAATGCCGAGTCTACTAGGACAGGTATTGCCGAATTTTTGCCAACAGTTGGCGCGGGCTGTAAGGTTCCGGCACATATTCATCGCAGCCAGCCGCCCGCGCCTTCTTGTCTTCGCCCTGGCGCATAGGACGTGACGGCGATGATCGGGATCGATCGCAGCGCAGGATCGGTCCTTGATGCGGCGCGTGGCCGTGTAGCCGTCCATGATCGGCAGTTGGATATCCATCAGGATGAGATCGGGCCGCTGCTTTGCGATAGCCGCGAGTGCCTCCTCGCCGTTCTCGGCCTCCGTGATTTCATAGTCGGTGCCGGCGAGCATATCGCGAATGATTTGCCGATTATCCTCCTGGTCCTCCACCACCAGAATGCGCTTGCTCATGCCGCCTCCACCTGCCGCTCGACGACGAACCGGCACCGTGAAGGCAAACGTCGAGCCTTGGCCGGGCTGTGACTCGACCCAGATTTTGCCGCCGTGCATCTCGATGATGCGCTTCGATATGGCGAGCCCCAAGCCGGTGCCGCCCTTCTTCTTGGTGATGGCATTGTCGGCCTGCTGAAACTCCTGAAACAGCTTGGCCTGATCGGCAGCGGAGATGCCGGGGCCGGTGTCACGGACCGATACATGGAATGAGCCATTATTCGCTTCGGCCTTGATAGCGACTTCGCCCGCATCGGTGAACTTGATGGCATTGCCGACGAGGTTGATCAGGACCTGCGTCAAGCGGCGGCCGTCGCCCCGGCCTGGCGGCAGTTGGGGGGCAACCTCGACCTTGAACGCGAGCTTTTTGTCGGCCGCCAGCGGCTCGAGCGTGCTGCGGACGGTCTGGGCAATGTCCTGAACGGAGTAATCGGAGAGTTCGAGCACGAGTTGGCCGGCCTCGATCTTGGACAGATCGAGCACGTCATTGATCAGTCCGAGCAGATGCCTGCCATTGCTTTCAAGCCGCTTGAGCACGCCCATCATCTTCTCGGATGGCTCGCCATAAGCGCCGTCCGCCATCAATTCGGTAGTAGCCCAGGATGGCGTTGAGCGGCGTGCGCAGCTCGTGGCTCATATTGGCGAGGAATTGCGACTTGTGCTGGCTCGCCTCTTCAAGCTGCCGGCTCTTGTCCTCGATCTCGCGGAACAGCCGCGCATTCTGGATGGCCAGCACCGACTGGTCGGCAAATGTCTCCAACAGCTCGACCGTGCTCTTGGGGAATTCCCCTGGTGCCTTGCGGCGGACAACAAGCGCGCCAACGATTTGACCGGGGCGCAGCAGCGGCACGATGAGCATCGATCGGTATCCAGCACGCACAATGATATCGAGAACCGAAGACGCTTCCTTGAGCACATCGGGAATCTGGATCGATGCTCGGTCCGCGGCGGCTTTGCCGATCGCTGTGTCGCCAGCACCGATCCGTCGGTCTCGGATGGCCGCAATCATCGCCTCATCCATTCCATGGGTCGCGCGCAGCCGGAATTCCTGAGTTGGTCAAACGTGTAGATTGTGCCAGCCTCGGTGGCGGATAGCTGTACCGCTTTGGCGACTATCGTCGTCAGCACTGCCTCGATATCCAGCGTGGAGTTGATCGCCTGGCTGACCTCGCCGAGGGCACGCAGCTCCTCGACCGATTGAGAAAGCTCGCGGGTGCGCGTCTGGACCTCATCGAACAAGCGAGCGTTCTCGATGGCGATTACCGCTTGGTCAGCGAAGGTAGTCGCCAGCTCAATTTGTTTGTCGGTAAATGGCCGCACCATGCTCCGTGCTAGTGCAATAACGCCGATCGGACTTCCTTCCCTCAGGAGTGGCACGCCGAGCATGGTGCGATACCCGGTCCGTTGCGAAAGCGCATATTCGGGGTCGTCCTGAATGTCGTGAATATGGACGATTTTGCCTTCAAGCAGCGTTCGTCCTACGCACGATCCTCGTCCAGGCTCAATCGAAAGATTCTGCAAATATTCCTTGTTCTCTGGCGTTGCTTGGTGCGCAGCGGCCAATTTGTATAGCGTCCCATGGGGCCGCCAGATGTTCGCGATTTGCGCCTCGCATAAGCGAGCTGCCGACTCCACCAGCGTATCGAGAACAGCCTGCAGATCGAACGCCGAGCGGCTAATGACCTTGAGCACATCGGCGGTGGCCGTTTGCTGCTGTAACGATTGCCGCAGCTCATTCAGCAAGCGCGCGTTCTCGATCGCGATCACGGCCTGGTCGGCGAAGGTCGCTACAAGGTCGATCTGCTTGTCACTGAAGGGCCTGACCTCGGTACGACGAATCGTGATGGCACCGATAGCCTCGTTCTCTCTTATGAGTGGGATGGCGAGAGTCGTGCGGTGACCCTGGCGCAAGGCCATCTCAGTACCCTCCGGGAACTCTTGGGCAGACGCCTGGAGGTCATGGACGTGAACCGGCTCGCGAGCCAAAACGGCACGTCCTGTGACCCAGCCGGGTCCAATCGGCCAGTCGACAATATCGAACGGGATTGGACCGTGATGTGCACCGATGTGGAGGCGTGTGCCTTCGCGCATGAAAATGACGGAATCATATGCCTCGCATAAACGCGTCGCCAACTCGACCAGCGTATCGAGCACCGCTTGCAGGTCGAAGGTCGAGCGGCTGATCACCTTGAGCACATCGGCAGTCGCGGTCTGCTGTTGCAGCGATTGCCGCAATTCATTGAGCAGCCGCGTGTTCTCGATGGCGATGACTGCCTGATGGGCGAAGTTCTTGACGAGATCAATCTGCTTGTCGGTGAACGGGCGCACCTCGGTGCGATAGATCACAATGGCGCCCACTAACTCGTTCTCTTTCAGCATCGGGACCGCAAGTTCGACGCGTGCCCCCGCGTGGACCGCTATTCCCGCCGGGTCGAAGCCCGGCGGCGGGTCGAAATAGTTCTTCACAGCCTGAACGTCGTAAATGTGCGCCGTTTGCCGTGTTGATGCGACAATCCCGAGACCTGTTGACTCTGCCGCTCGGATGATCGTCCCGGGGCGTCGCTTTTCGGCCAGCCGGGGCGGCGCACCTTCCAACGCAGCGACGCGATATCGTGCTTCTCCCTCCCAAAGGAACAACATGCCGAACTTGGCACCGCAGATGTGCACCGCGTTTGCCAGCACCGAGTTGAACACCGGCTCCAGCTCGCCAGGTGAACTGCTGATGACTTTGAGCACCTCCGATGTCGCGGTCTGCTGATCTAGGGACTCAGAAAGATCATCAGTGCGCTGCCGCAGTTCATTGAGCAGCCGCGCGTTCTCGATGGCAATGACGGCCTGGGCGGCGAAGTTCTGCACCAACTCGATTTGCTTGTCGGTGAATGGCCGGACCTCGGTACGGTAGATGACGAAGGCGCCGACCAGCTCATTTTCCTTGAGCATCGGGACCGCGAGCACAGTCCGGGCGCCGGCGAGCTTCGGGAGCTGCGCAGCGCGAGCATCGAGAGGATCGAGTTCTTCCAGGATGTCGGCGATCTGAACCGGCTGCTTAGTCGCCATTGCGCGTCCGAGCGTGGTGTCCGGGTTCGGGTGGATTATTGGGTTGCTCCGCCGCACCTCTACAAATGGTTGCGGGGCATCATGCATCGCAACAGTCCGAAGGGCATCTCCTTCGCATCGATACAGGATGCCGAATTTGGCCTCGCAGATGCGCGTCGCGTTCGCGAGCATGGCCTGGAATACCGGTTCCAGCTCGCCGGGCGAGGAGCTGATAACGCGCAGTACCTCTTTGATTGCCGCCCGCTCGTCGCGTGCCTCCTGGAGTTCACGCGTTTGGCGTTCAAGCTGATCTTGCAAATCGGCAAGGGACGAAGGGGTTCGGCGTGCGGCGTTCGTTGCGGTGCTGCGCTTCGGCGTCGTTGGTTTGTGTTGCAGCGTTTTCGCTGGTTTCCGCCTTGTTGTGCCACGCCGTCGCACCTGGCCCTCCCCTGAGCCGCCGGCCCTTACGCTACCACATCATGAGCTCCGTTGTGCATCACAGCAAAATTCGCGGCTAATTGGCAGCTATGGGTCAATTCGCGACCGAGTTGAGCCGGCAGCAAGTTGGGCCATGTCCGCTCTGCTCTGATAGCGACCCAATTCTGCAGCCCAGCCAAATGACGCTATGGGCCATAAGCGGAAATCGCCACCGCTTTCAGAGGCATGAGATTTCGGATATCTTTCCTTTCGCCACGGGAAGCACACGATGAAACTTCCCCGTCGCCGATTTCTGCATGTGGCAGCAGGCGCTGCTGCGCTGCCGGTTTTGCCGCACGTTGCTGCTGCACTCGACTATCCGACACGGCCGGTGCGCATCATTGTCGGATTTGCCCCCGGTGGTGGCACCGACATCATGGCACGCCTGATAGGACAACCGCTGGCGGAGCGGCTCGGCCAGCAATTCGTGATCGAGAACAGGCCGGGTGCCGGCACTAACGTCGCCACCGAGGTCGTCGTGAATGCGCCCCCTGACGGCTATACGCTTCTGCTGGCTTGTCTTCCCAACGCGAGTAACGCCACACTTTACGAAAATCTCAAGTTCAATTTTATCCGCGACATCACACCGGTTGCGAGCATTTCTCGCGACCCCTTTGCAATCGAGGTGAATCCCGCGGTGCCGGTCAAGACGGTTCCCGAGCTCATTGCCCACGCCAACGCCAATCCCGGCAAGATCAACATGGCGTCGGGCGGCATCGGTTCTGGGAATCATATTTTCGGTGAACTGTTCAAGATGATGACCGGCGTCAACCTCGTGCACGTGCCTTACCGCGGCGCGGGCCCCGCGCTTGTCGATCTGCTCGGCGGACAGGTGCAGGTCATGTTCGCCAGCATGTCCTCGTCGATCGAATACGTCAGGGCCGGCAAACTTCGTGCGCTGGCGGTGACAACCGCGACGCGCTCGCCGGTGCTGCCAGACATCCCGACGGTGGCCGAATTCGTGCCAGGCTACGAGGCGAGTTTCTGGACTGGCATCGGCGCGCCGAAAAACACGCGGGCTGAGATTGTTGACAAGCTCAACAAGGAGATCAATGCGGCGCTCGCCGATGCTAAGATGAAGGCGCGGCTCGCTGAGTTGGGTGTCACCGCGCTCCCAGGCTCTCCCGCCGACTTCAACAAGCTCATCGCCGACGAAACTGAGAAATGGGGCAAGGTGGTCCGGGCGGCCGGGATCAAAGCCGAGTGATCCGGCGGCCCGGCGCGACTGTTTAATTGGAGGGGTGGATCATGAAACTTCCCCGTCGCACATTCTTGCACCTGACAGCGGGTGCCGCTGCACTTCCGGCCATGCCGCGCGTCGCTTCGGCGCTCGACTATCCGACGCGGCCGGTGCACATTGTCGTTCCATACCCCGCCGGTGGCGCGCCCGACATTATCGGGCGGCTCATCGGTCAATGGCTGTCGGAGCGGCTCGGCCAACAATTCATCGTCGACAACCGGCCGGGTGCCGCCAGCAATATCGGCACCGAAATCGTCGCCAAGGCACAGCCGGACGGCTACACGCTGCTCATTGCCGTCTCAACAAACGCGGTTAACGCCACGCTCTACACGAAACTCAACTTCAATTTCGTCAATGACCTCGGGCCGGTCGCGGGCGTTGGCCGCACACCCTTTGTCATGGTGGTCAATCCATTATTATTCCCGGCCAAGACAATCCCGGACTTCATCGCCTATGCCAAGGTTCATCCGGGCGAGATTAACACGGTCTCGGAAGGAATCGGGACCACGCCCTATGTATGCGGTGAACTCCTCAAAATGATGACGGGCATTGACCTGATTCAGGTGCCGTATCGGGGCGACATCATGCCCGATCTGCTTGGCGGACGGGTGCAGGTCGCATTCCCGCCAATAGCTCAGGCCATCGCATACGTCAGAGACGGTCGGCTGCGCGCCCTCGGGGTCAGCACCGCGACTCGATCGGACGCGCTGCCAGATGTCCCCGCCATCGGAGAATTCGTGCCGGGCTACGAAGCGAGCGGTTGGTACGGCATCTGCGCGCCTACCGGCACGCCGACCGAGATCATCGACAAGCTCAGCAAAGAGATCGCCGCCGGCGTTGCTGATCCCGCTTTGAACGCGCGCCTTCTCACTTTGGGCGTTGAGCCGAGAGCGCTGACAACCGCCGAATTCGGCAAATTCATCGCCAACGAAATCGAGAAGTGGGCCAAGGTCATCAAGTTCGCAAATATCAAAGTAGACTAATCACCACACCGGATTCACATTCCATAACGCTCCGTTGCACTAACCCGCTCCGCGGGAGGAAGCGGGATCACTGCAAGTGGGCCTGCTTCTTTATCTTCTTCACTCGATGCTTCTGATAATTGAGGACGGCTGCGGCCAGCGGCATGGAACGAGAGACCCGAACGTGGGTCAGCGAGATAATGATCGCCGCTTCGTCTCCCGGCGGAACGATATGACACATGATTCCACCTTCGTCGCCGAGATACGATAAGTCCGAGACGATCTGACGCGTTTGATGGGCGGCAGCGACTTTGTCAGCTTGTAGCTGCTTGACCACCATTGGCGGCAATTCGACTTCGAACGGCACGGCCGCCTTGAGCGCGGCCAACAGGTGCGCGGTCTTCTCTGGATTGTCGAGCATCTGCGCCAGTCTTTTCAGAATTGAGCTTGGTGATTCGATGATCACGAATGATAGGGGATATGGCTCAGTAGAGCCATTCTTCTAGTGTCGCACAAGATTACTTGGAGCGGCGGCTTGCACCTGTCGGTAGCCGTCGTTCTGTCTGTCAGGATTGCACGTTTCAGTGCAGTGCATCAGACAGCAGTATTCTCATGACCAAACGGATGACGCCGCTGCGCCAGCGCATGATCGATGACATGACGATGCGCAATTACGCGCGCGCGAGGGCTGAAAATAGCGTGAAACCATTAAAAGGCGCTGGACACATGGCATGGACAGATCGGCTACGACGCTATCCTGGCGCAGCCCGTCTGGCGCCGTTCAGGGCGCCATCCGCATCACCGAGCAAGGCGAGGTGATCGCCGCGAAGCATTGCTGCGAATATCGCGAAGTTGCCGGAGTTGCTGCGGAAGCCCTAGCCTGTTTTGCGGAAAAGGACCCCGGCGGGCTCTCCACTGTCGCCGGGGTCGTAGTCTCTGCCGAAAGGAAGAACACGATGAGTTTGGACCCAAATCAGAAGCTGAGCAATGCGCAGTGGAGGTGACGAGGCGCGGCGGATCGCGGCAAATATCGCCAAGCTTCCGGGAGTTGCTATACCAAAGCCGCGTCATCGCAGGGGAGGATGCGCAGTGAGAAAAAGACCGGCGCAATCCAGGTGGAGCAGGCTCATAACATTGACTGGTGCGCTGGTCCTAATGGTCTCAAATGCGTCCGCACAGGTGCCTGAGCTGAATGTCTCTCCCTGGCAGCAGAAACGCCTCACGCCAGCAGAAGAACGAGAACGGCAGAAGAAACTAGATAACGATTACAAAGCGGCGACCAAACAGATTCCCGATCAAAAGTCGCACGACCCCTGGGCCAGCGCTCGGCCGACGCCCACCGTTCCCGCCCCCAAAGAGAAACAGCAATAAGCTAGCGACGCGCGATGAGGCGCGAAGGATTGCGGCGAATCTCGCGAAGTTGCCGGAGCTGTTGCAGGAGCCGTAGTTCGGAGGGGTCGATTAAGCGGCGGAATCAACTTCCTCGTCTTTAGTCATCGTGGCTTGGTCAAGCTCGTCGGCGGCATGGCGGAATAGGCCAGCAATTTCGCTATCCGCAAGACCCGCCACCCGCATCTTCCGAATACAGTCCACAATCGGCGCAATGCAGTTGGCGGCGGCCAGCTGCCTACGGAGTGAATCATGAACTGTCGCATGATTATCGGACATCTTTACGCCTCAGTGCGCTAACGCCCGCTCCCGTTGAGTGTGACGGCCCTACGTCAGCCTGGGGGCAGGCTCAGCAGGAATATCAGCCACTAGAGTTTCAAATGTCCTAACTGCTGGGCTGTTTGCGGCCGCGCCCGCTTTTAAGCCGCGGCCGTAACGATTGCCCCACCGAAAGACGCGGCGGTTTTTATTCTGAATTTTGATTGTCGCCCATCGACAGTTGGCCGGCAAATCATCCCCACAACCGGTGATCCGTACCAAGGCGACCGCGCGCGGGCGTACACTTCTAGGGTCGCACTGGCGGGCGAAGACTCTGGCCTAGTGACCTTCACTGCCGGTTCGACACCCCAGACTATGGTCGCCCCAGACTTGGCATCGTATAGGGAAAGGCAAAGCCGCCGGTTTACTCCATGCCCGGCGGCTTTGCTGTCTGAGCCTCGAACGAGGTTGACAGCAGCCGCAGACACGAGACCATACGCGGCATGGCTTACGAGTGATTTTGCCGCCAATGCTCGCCCTCAGCGATACCCAGCTTGCCGCCGTCATGACCGCCGCTGACAAGTTGCCAGCAGAAAAGCGCGGTGTGTTTCTTGTGCGCGTTGTCGCTCGGCTCGGTCTGCTTCCTCGCTTCACCGCCGCCGAGTTTGCCGATGCGGTACGCGTGGCGCTGCAAGGGCTGATCCAAGACAAATCAGCGGCCTGATGCCTCGCCGCGCCGCTTCCCGCTGCCGTGGTCTGTCGAAGAAACGCTGGGCGCGGGGTACGGTACTCACAAAAAAGAGTGCATAAAAGCGGGTGTCACGGGTACGTCGCATTTTATGCGGACATTCAACGGGTCAGTTGGGGCCAATACAAACAAGGGGGCAATCCATGACTTCCGGGTCGTTTGAATTTGCCAAGTACAAGACACCTCAATTCGAGGGACCTATTCACAAACTGCCGCGCCCTCGTGCAGCCGAGAGCGACGATGGCGAAATGCCGGCCGAGAATCTCGGCGACTTGCTGGGCCAGGTATCAAAAAATTCGACGGGCGAAATTGATAGTCTCATTGGTGAGCTTGGGCAGCTGCGGAGAAAGCTACAGAACGATGGTGATCGCATTCAACGCGAGATTGAGGAATACACGGCACTGAGCCAACAGGTGAGGCAACTTACGGAGGCCATTTCCGAGAGCGTGGAGAGTGTTCGAGCATCAGTGGATTGGCCCACAAGGGTAGCTCAGGAAAAAGAATGAAGAGATTGCCCCTTGGCAACAACGCACAGCCGCGATGGTCAATCGCCTCGGCGACGCTCAAGGGCACATTCAATGGCTAAGTCGAGCAGCGCTTCGGCCTTGTCGAAGTGGGTGCTGGTAAATCCGTCATCGAACCGCGATGGAGCCTGGACGCCATCCATGGTGGCCATCGCTCTCGCAATGTCGGCTACCGTGACGCCGAACAGCTTGGCGTCCTGAAGAAGTTTGGCCCGCCTGAACTGGATTATCGACACAACAACTCAACCCGACCCTGAACCGGCCTAGGATCGGAATTGTCTCAACAACAGTCAAGATAGATTGCGTCCCGTTGGCTGCGTACCGCCGACGGCTTTGCTGTTTGAGTTCCACCGCCACGAAAACGCCGCTTGAGGACGACCACGCAGCGAATATGATTTCTTGGTCGGGCTGGTGGCTGGATTGAAACCCCTTACTGCCAGTTCGACAACCATTCGGATGCCGTGTGAGGCACGGCACCGTTTTGGGGACGTTGGCAAAGCCGCTGGTTAGCCCCCGGCGGCTTTGCTGTTTGAGCGGCGATGTAGATCACCCCTACGTCGCAAGCACGTTGGTCAAACCCACTTTGTCTTGCGCCGTCCGACTAGGTTGGTTGCGAAACCGCTTCTGAGCCGCCGTTGGTGGGACGATAACTCAATTCGCGTTTAACGGAGAATGAGGATGCGGAAAGCTCGGGTATCGATTTGATGAGCCCATTCTCGGATAAGTGTTTGTGGTAATGGCTTACGACAGCTTTAGCCTCGCTCAACGTTGCAAGCCTCCATTGGATCTCGAGGTTTTCATTTCCAGTAAGGCTTTCGACCATTCTCCACTCTTCTACGAGTAACTTGAATTCACCCGGTTGTTCTTTGTTTTGATGGTCAACTCCATTCAATCGTGTCGTGAAGTCGACACGACCAGTGGGGAGCCAATCACGCTTTACAACACCGTGGGGCGATATTTTTTTGGTGGTTTCTATGATTTGCGTGATTTTAGTCATAAGCCAGTATGCCATATATGCCACCATTGTTAACGCGATCAGAGGGATCGTGAGCCAGAGGACCTGCGCCATCTCTCTTTGTCCTCCCAGAATACTCGCAGTTTTTAACCGTTTTATTTGTTTGTGACCATTTTGTGCAAAATGCGTGTGTACTTTTTTGGGAATTTCGAAAGGTGTGGACAATCCGCAGCAAAATTGCTCAGCAAAGATGAGGGGTCGCGGATCGCGCACCAGTCGCACAAAGTGCTGTGCGGGGATCAAATCCTGCGCTTCGGCTTAACGCTTCTCAACCATCAAGCTAGAATTGCGCCGACGACAACGACAAACAAAATAATCAGCTTCATCGGCCTTTGCCCCTGTGTCGCTAGAGGTAAGGCCACGCCACGAAGACGATGGCAGCCGCGCCGAACGCCAGGAGCAGCACGACGCCGAGGTCGAATTCTATTCGTTGCCAGGTTTGCTGTCGTCGGTCCATCTAAACGAAACCTCAGGAGCTACCGCTAGGGCGCGCTGCTCAAGATCGAGCTTGCGGATCATGGCACTCTCGGTTGAATTAATTCTTAAATGCTAACCGCCCGCTGCGCTACTTTGCCCTAAGAGGGAGCAGGGATGTTCTGGTACTGGCTCTGGCTGGCGTTGACTGGCTGCATCATGATCACCAACCACATCACCATGGCGCGAGGCGACAAGCGGCCGTCCCTGTGGGAAGCCGTTCTCGCCAATCTAATAGTCGGCGCACTGTTGGCGTGGCGAAACTCTCACTGAATTTGCGCAGCCCTGTGCTGGTGTGGATGCCGCCTAGGCTCGATTTATCGCCGGGGCCGGTCGCCGCATTGGATCAAGGTCAAAAATCCGAAAGCGCCGGCAGTAAGGCGCGAGGCGGAGGAGGATTGGGGGCGCTAAGCCGGAATTAAAGCGCAGCCAAATGGCTCAACGAGTTGACTCCTCGTTGTTACCTCGACCCGGCCAGCTAGTGCGATAGTAGTTCCAGTAGCCAGCGATGGGATAGCCACCATGATGCCAGTAATGATGGTGGCGGTGATGATAGTACGCGGCTTGCGTACTAGCGCTAACGGCCACAATTACTAAGGCCGAGAGCGCAATCGAAAAGAAAAAATGTTTCATCGTCATCAATAATGCGCCGCACACGTCATGCAATGCTGCGACGATGCGTTCATCAATTGACGACATGCGCAACATCATTCGCAGTGGATGCAGCACATACGGTGCGCCGGCCTTGTCTACTTGGCCGGCGTGAGCTTCAGCAGCAATTGCAATCGCGCGTTCCAATGTGTGGCGCGGCCCAGAGCCTCGCTATGTGTCTGCCGGGCGTCGCCGGTCTTGCCAGATCGCATCGGTCCCGGCTTCAGTAAGCCCTCATTTTCCAGTTCCCAGTGGCGTGCGGTTAGGGGCGGGCTGGGGGGTAGTAGCGCCCCGGTTGGCTGGCGCGTTCCTCGGCGCGACCGCCAGAGTAGAAAAGGGCTTCCAGCGGCGGAGCTTGGGTCCGTAATCGGTTTCCTCGAGGGTTAGAGAGGCTGCTGTCCCAAGCTTTGCCGTCAGGCTATCGGTGTCTGAGCCTGCGTGGCGCATGATTAGCGTTAGGTTGGGGTCGTAGCCGTTGGCCACCAGTTCACGGGCAGCATCGAAGAATGGAGATCCTTGATACGCATAAGACGCGATCGTCACCATCAAGCCTGGCCTCAAAGCGTCCGTTGCGTTGCTTGGTCTCCATAATGACGATTGCGAGCGACCCTATGCTGCTCAAATCTCGTTTCGACATTTTCCAGTTTCCTTTCCGGTTCAATCCCGGAACGAACGGAGGAAATGTCGAAATGGGCTTGATAACTAAGAGCTATCTGCTGACTCTTAATCAGCGGGTCCAAGGTTCGAGTCCTTGTGCGCCCACCAATAGCCTCAGTGCCAGCCGCGGCTTGACGATCATGTGACGAAGAACGTCATCGCCTGGTGTATTCATGGACGCCAGTCAGGCGATCATTTTGTGCATGCGCTACCAAAATGCGAGTTGAAGGGATGACCTTGGTTGCTTTTTCGCCGGCATTTTTCTGATGCATCGCCACAAATACTTTTTGCTTTACGTCACGCGCTTTCATCGCGTTGGCATAGATCTCGCCACCAACGATCCCATAGGCCTCGACCGCATTTAAGTCGATGCTAAATCCCCTTTGTAAAGCGATCTTCCGGACGAGTCGGTGCAGCTTGGTTTTTCCGCCACCGATCTTCCGCCCGGGAAAGCCAGAGCAACGAGCCGCGGCTTTTCCGGAGGCTACCAATGCAACACGCCTCGTCCGGCGTGCTTCTTGAAAACCAATATATTCGGAAAAATCGTCTTCTGGCTCTTCGCCGCGAACCGCTTGCAGCCGAACGCGAACGCACGATCTGATAATCACAATAGGTGCTAACGACAATCGCACATTGGACAGCCATCTCGCCTCGCAGATTGGACAAGCGGTTAGTGGCGGGAATAGCTCGCTGCTGATGCCGACGCATTGAAATCGATGCGGCCTGTCAAGCGATGAGCGCCGACTTGCGGGAACGCACGGCTGCCGCTCATTCCCGCGCAAGCGGGAATCCAGACCGAGTGAAAGGCTGTGTCAGTTGATCGCCGGGTCCCCGCTTGCGCGGGGACGAGCGGACACGAATCCCTCACCCCACATCCTGCGAATGGATGCGGCGCTCGGCCAGCGAGATCGGCTCGAGCTTGCCGCGCTGGCGGCGCACCATCAGCTTGTTGAGCGCGGCGAGATAGGCCTTGGCCGAAGCGACCAGCGTGTCGGGGTCGGCGCCCTTGGCGGTCACCGAGCGGCCGTGCTCGGAGAGCCGAACCGAGACTTCCGCCTGCGCGTCGGTACCTTCGGTCACCGCATGCACCTGATAAAGCTCCAGCACCGCATCGTGCGGCACCATCGCCTTGATGCAATTGAACGTGGCGTCGACCGGGCCGTTGCCTTCGCGTTCGTCGATCACCGACTTGCCGTCGATGTCGAGCCGCATGGTGGCGCGCTGCGGACCGCGCGTGCCGGCGATCACGGTCAGGGATATCAACTTGATGTAATCCTGCGCGGTCGCGATCTCCTCGTCGACCAGCGCCTCGATATCCTCGTCGTAGACGTGCTTCTTGCGGTCGGCGAGCGCCTTGAACCGCACGAAGGCGTCCTCGAGCTGGTTGCCGGCCAGCCGATAACCGAGCTCTTCCAGCTTGTGGGCGAAGGCGTGGCGGCCGGAATGCTTGCCCATGACCAGTGAGGTCTGCTTCACGCCGACATCTTCGGGCATCATGATTTCGTAGGTCTGCGTGTGCTTGAGCATGCCATCCTGGTGGATGCCGCTCTCATGCGCGAACGCGTTCCTGCCGACGATCGCCTTGTTGTACTGCACCGGGAACGAGGTAACCGCGGCGACGAGCTTCGACGCCCGCGTCAGCATGGTGGCGTCGATGCCGGTCCAATAGGGCAGCACGTCGTTGCGCACCCGCATCGCCATCACGACTTCCTCGAGCGCGGCGTTGCCGGCGCGCTCGCCGATGCCGTTGATGGTGCATTCGATCTGCCGTGCGCCGGCCTGCACGCCGGCGAGCGAATTGGCCACCGCCATGCCGAGATCGTTGTGGCAATGCACCGAAAAGCGCGCTGCGTCCGAATTCGGCACCTGTTCGCGCAGCCGTTTCATCAAGGACAAATATTCCTCGGGAACCGTGTAGCCGACGGTGTCCGGGATATTGATGGTGGTGGCGCCGGCCTTGATCGCGGCTTCCACGCAACGACACAGGAAATCGAATTCGGTGCGCGTGCCGTCTTCGCTCGACCATTCGACGTCGTCGGTGAAATTTCGCGCGCGGGCGACTTGCGCGATCACCATTTCGTAGACTTCATGCGGCTCCTTCTGGAGCTTGTATTTCATGTGCACCGGCGAGGTGGACAGAAAAGTGTGAATGCGCCGCCGCTCAGCCGGCTTGATCGCCTCGGCGCAGCAATCGATGTCCTTAAAACTGGCGCGGGCGAGTCCGCAAACCACCGCTTTCTTGGCGCGCTTGGCGATCTCATGGACCGCGGCGAAATCGCCATCGGAGGCGATCGGGAAGCCGGCCTCGATCACGTCGACGCCCATCGTGTCGAGCAGTTCGGCGACTTCGAGCTTCTCCTCATGCGTCATGGTGGCGCCGGGACATTGCTCGCCGTCGCGCAAGGTGGTGTCGAAGATGAGGACGCGGTCCTCTTCTCTTTTGGGCGCAGTCGCTTTGGGGGCGGTCGCCTTGGCTGCG
This sequence comes from uncultured Alphaproteobacteria bacterium, assembly GCA_963816295.1. Taxonomy (GTDB): domain Bacteria; phylum Pseudomonadota; class Alphaproteobacteria; order Rhizobiales; family Xanthobacteraceae; genus BOG-931. Next base: position 49,173 of record CAWFJS010000017.1, read on the forward strand.
GTCTTGCCTGCAATCGTGGCCGCCGCCTTGGCTGGGCTGGTGCTGCCGCTATTCATGACGAGGTCCTTGTCTCTGGCGCCGGTCCCGGATCCGTCATCGGGGTTCGGGGAGTTCCTGGGCGCGCTGGCATTCTTTCGGGTTCGGTGGCGGCGATCCCCTGAGTGCCCAGGCGCAATGGCCCAGCCGGCCCTCAGGGGGCAATAAGGAGCAGTAGCCCGCCGAGAATAAGGGCGGCGCCGGCGCAAGCTTTCGCCTCGCCGTTGATCGCGCGGAATTCGCAGCGGATCGGCATCGCCCTTATCGCACCCACTAAACTTGCGCGTCCAAATCGTCCCCAAACTCGCGGACCAAGGCTCGCGGATCCAGATGAATTCCGCGTTAAGCCCTGTCGCACGGGATCTTTTAGCGGAATAAACCTACGTTCCGCAAGGTTCTTGCTAGGATCGCCAAAGTGAATTTGCAGGCATCACAAGCACAAATGACATCAATGTTCGCTGGAAAGATGCCGTTCGTCGTTCTTATCGGTCTTCTCGCAGCGACCCCGCTCACTGCCCAAACCGTGTTGGAGAGGGCGGCGCGCGACGAAACCGCCACCGTCGCCAATACCGATCCCAACATGGCGGCGGCGATGCGCAAGGCGCAGGCGACGCTTGCGGATTTTCTCAAGATCGCGGCGGCGCCAAGACCGGGTACGCAGAGCTTCTCTCTCAAGGTTGCCGTTCGCGAAGGTGAGCGCGTCGAATATTTTTGGATTACGCCTTTTACCAATAACGGCCGCCAGTTCTCCGGCGCGATCAATAATACGCCGCGCGTGGTTCACTCGGTGAAGCTGGGTCAAACCATTGCCTTTGCGCAATCCGACATCGTCGACTGGCTTTACATCGAAAATGGGATGATGAGGGGCAATTACACGGCCTGCGCCCTGCTCAAATCGGCGCCGAAAAACGAAGCGGAAGAGTTCAAAAAAATTTTCGGACTCAATTGCGATTTATGAAGACGGATTTTGCCATCCCCTAAGGGCTGCGGCGGACATTATTTGGCGCGACTTTTTTCCGCAAAGGCGCGCAGTCTCGCTTGCGCGGCTTCGGTCGCGATGATCTCGCAAAAGTCTTCGACCGCTTCCACAATGCCGCGCCGATAATCGCGATCGATCTGACGCATGAAGGCGGCGCGTCCCGCGCGCATCGCGGCTTCGGGTTTTGCCGCGAATCCGCCGGCGAGCTTGATGGCCTCCGCTTCGAGTTCGGCGTCGGCGACGACGCGATTGACCAGGCCCAGCGCCGCTGCCTGTTTGGCGTCGAACGGACGTCCGGTGAAGAGCAGCTCGAAGGCGCGGTGGCGGCCGATAATGCGCGGCAGGTGCACAAAGTGAATGGCCGGCAGTACGCCAAGGTCGATCTCCGGATAACCGAACGTAGCGCTTTCGCCGGCAAGAACGATGTCGCATGAGACAGCGAGCGTCATGCCGCCGCCGCGCGCGGCGCCATTGACCGCCGCGATCGTTGGCTTGCCGAGCTGACATTGCGCGTCGAATAGTCCGACATAGAGCTCATGCACCAGCGTCCGGATCTCGTTCGGCGATCGTCCGGCAAGGGTGACGATGTCCAAGCCGGCGCAGAAACGCTTTGCCACCGCGCTCGCGATCACGGCCGCTCGCACGGCATCGTCCGCGGCCGCGCGGTTAAGCGCCGCAATCACGCCGCGCACCATCGCCAGGTCGAGCGCATTCACCGGCGGACGGGCCAGGGTAATGCGGGCAATGCCGCCGGAGACGTCATAGCGAATCCGATCATCGATACGTTCGGCCGTCATCTTTGGCGTCGATCCATGGGGTCACCACCATTGCGTCGGCCAGGTGTCGCCTTTGTTGGCGCCGCGCGCCACCAGGTTGTGCCAAGTGAAGGCAAACAATGCCAATAGCAGCGCGCCAATACCAACCGGCGCGATCAAAAAGCTCCACGACATATTATTGACCACGACCACCAGCGGATCGATCCCGGCCGGCGGATGAAAGGTGCCGGTCAGATGCATCGTGATCATCGCCAGACCGACCGCCAGCGCCGCCGCCCACGCCGTCGGACCGCACAACTTGACGACGAGGAGCCCGATGACCGTGGACAGGAGATGCCCGCCGACCAGTGCGCGCGGCTGGGCCGGCTCCGCTTTCGGCGAGCCCAGCACGGTGACGATGGAAGTTGCAAACGGAATTGCCATCAGCGGGAACGCGGTGGAGAGCGAGAATGCTTCCATACTGGCGATCGCTATGGCGCCGCCCGCCGCGCCGGAGCACGGCAAGAAATTGCGTGCGATCGAGCGTTGGGAACCGAGAGCCTTTCATAGCGGCGAGGACGGTTTTGTGGAGCTCAGCTCATATCGAGCCAGATCGCAGCAGACCGGATTGGCGCCGGAGCTGATCATCGGTCGTCTTCGGCGCGCAACGCCCTCTCGGCCTTCTTCAACTCCTTGAGCGCTTGGCCGGCGATCTTCGGGAAATTGGGCTTGAGCGCTTCGATCGCCTCGACGATCGCGGCGGAGACGATCACCCAGGCGACGTGCTTGTGGTCGGCCGGAATGACGTACCAGGGCGCGTAATCCGTCGAGGTTTCGCGGATCATCTCCTCATAGGCCGCCATGTAATCGTCCCAGTACGCGCGCTCGGCGATGTCGCTGGCCGAGAATTTCCAACGCTTTTTCGGCTCGTCGAGTCGCGCCAGGAAGCGCTTGCGCTGTTCCTTCTGGGAAATGCGCAAATGGAATTTCAGCACCAGCGTGCCGTTGCGGGTGAGATGGCGTTCGAAGCCGCGAATATCCTGGAAACGATGTTTCCAGACGTTCTTTTTGGTCACGCTCGGCGGCAACTTTTGCCGTTCCAGGAGAACGGGATGCACTCGCACCGCCAGCACTTCTTCGTAATGCGAGCGGTTGAAGATGCCAATCCGCCCGCGCTCCGGCAGGTATTTATCGATGCGCCACAGGAAATTATGGGCGAGCTCTTCGACACTGGGCGCCTTGAAGGAGTGGACTAGGCAGCCCTGTGGGTTGATGCCTGCCATCACGTGCTTGATGACGCCGTCCTTGCCGGCGGCATCCATGCCCTGCAGCACGATCAGCACCGACCAGTGGGCATGAGCGTAAAGGCGCTCCTGCATGTCTTCGAGGCGCGCAACTCCGTCGGCAAGGATCGCGCGTACTTCCTCGATATCGGTCGAGAGCCCAAAGCATTCCGCCGGATCGAAGTCGGCAAGCTTGAACTTTTCCGGCTTGTCGATCCGGCAATGCTTGACGATCTTGGCGAACTTCATCGCCAATGCGTGCACTCACCTATCTCCTGGTCACTCATGTCCTGGTCACTCATGCCATGGTCGCTCATGTCACGCTCACTCGTGTCATGTTCATTTGGCCATTGTCACTCTTGCCAGGTCACTTATGCCATGGATTGACGAACAGTCCGACCATGCCGGCCACCCCCTTGGTGTGGGCTGGCGGCTGCCCAGGCGGTGCAAGCTTGGCCGTGACCTCTTCCCGCGTCAATCCGGGCGGAGCTCGGTCGGCGCAAGATCGGTAGCTATTAGATCGAATGTATAATGATGCGCCATTTGATTGGGCGGCGTGCACGGGCCGGAATAGAACGCGACCCCTTGGGTGCTTTTGCCGCCGACATATTTGTCGATCTGTTTGCTCACTTCGCCTTCGGCAAAGCCGGTAACGGATGCAGGTATTCCGTAGGCGACCCAATGATTGACGCCAGCGCCGCCACGGCCTTCGGGGTCGATCATTAGAAACACGAAACTCTTGGTACCATCCGGCACGTTGCTCCAAGAGAATTGCGGCGAGACGTTATCGCCAACGCAATTCGGATTGTTGTTGCCGTTTTGTTTTGTATTAGCGACCTTCTTCGGCATCATCTTGCCGTCGGCGAAGGTGGTCGATTTAAGAGTAAAGACCCCGGCGGCAGTAGCTGTCGCGGTAGCACAGCCGACTGCAAATGCACTGACGCCGAGTACAAAAACGCCCTTGGTGATCATGGTGTTCCTCCGATGTTTTTCGCGGTGGCGATGCGCCGCGAATTTCAGAGGAACCCCGTCGCTTGAGGAAAATTGCTACATGAAAATGATTCAACTCAGCTACAGAAAAGACGCATGCTCAATTCCGCAGCGCTATTGGAAACACGTAAGGCTCAATTGCGCGAGCGATCGACCAGCGCCCGTTGCTTGGTCCCGTAAGGGCTCGCACCTGCGAGCCCGTCTTAGCTAAAATGCCGTGGATCGGTTTTTAGTCTTGTCCACCAGCGGGCGGTCCCTGATCCGGGGCATCACCTCGCGCAGCTTGGCGCCGACCTGCTCGAACTCGATAAGTCCATGGCGTGCGCCGGGTTCCTCTAAAGATTTTTAATCAAGCCGGCGTCGATCAACATCCGATTAAAATGACTGGCTTCCGCACCGTCGGCGCAGCCGAAGAATAGTCCCTTGCAACGTATGAGGATCCTCTTCTGTTCGGCAAACGACGGATCGAGCGGCAATCCTGCCGCTTCCTGCACGACCAGCGGCAGATAAGGCCCTTCCAGCGTATCGAGCGCAGACGACATGTCGACTGGCGTGAAGTTGATCGCGTCAACGGCGTAATAAGTCGTGAAGTAACGCGGATCGTACGCCATGAGCCGTTGCGCGATGCCGTTATCGTCGAGGGTGGGATCGATCAGGGACGGGGCAAAGTCCGGCTGATGATCGCCGAACCGAACGATAAGAAAAGCATCGTTGGGGAAGTCCCGCTTCAGCCGCGCCTGAAAATCGGCGTAGTCCTTCACGCTCATCGCCTGACGGCGCAGATATTCATCGACCGGCGGCACATTGCCGAGATCCTGCCACTGCGTCATCAGATCGGGCCGATAGCGATGGTCCCACGGAAAATGATTCGCGGCGAGATAGACGAATAAAAACATCGGCCCGCGTGCGCGCTGTTCGCCGATCATGCGTGCGGCGGCGTTGAAGAAAAAGCTATCGGGCTCCAAATCCCGGGCGCCGAGGTCGTGTTGATCGTAGAAGCGCTGCACGCCAGTCGTGGCCTGGAAATTCCGCGCGCTCATGAAAGCGCCGAGCGCCGGATAAAGCGAGAACGTACGATAGCCGCAGCGTTGCAGCGCGGCCGGCAGGCCGCGATTGACGCGGCCGGCGGCGATGCGCGTCACGAAATAGGCGAAGCGGCCGAACGAGCGCGCCGACAGCCCTTCGAGTACGTTGTACTCGGTGTACCAGCTCGGCCCGCCGTTGCCTTCGACCAAAAAATTGCGCTGCTTGCCGTCGAACGACTTGAAATGCGCGCCATAGCCGCGCGGCACCTTGATGCCGGGCGCCACGCGGATATCGAAGCTCAATTCGTCGTGGATGAGGATGATGTGCGGCGGCGGCGCCGTGGGTCGGCATTTATCCGCAAAGGGCTGCAAGCGCTCGGCGGCGACGGCATCGGACTGCATCATCCCATGCGTCGTCAGTTCGGCAATGGCGTCGACGCCGGAGCGGGCGAAGGAGGATACGAGATTGCCGCCGTAAAAGGCTTCGAACGGCGCAAGCGGGAAATGCATTTCGAGCGCGACAAGGCCGCCGAGACAACCGATTAACGATAATGCCGCAACGCGCCGGCGTATGCGGAACCGATCAAAGCGCCAGGCGCATATCAGGAGAGGCACCAGCGCCGCGACGCTCAGCATCACCGCGCTTTTCAGCCCTGGGTAGATCGTGAACAGAAAGCTGACGGTGTCGGTATCGACGATCATCAGATCGACGAAATTCGCCGTCATCATCAGGACGTTGTATTTAAGCTGCGACAGCAGCACCAGCAGCGTCATCGGCACGAGCGAGACGAGGCCGGCGAACAGCGGCCGCCGCGTCAGTGCGATAGCGACGAAATTGAAGATTCCCCACGTCAGCAAAAATGCCGCCATCGCGGCACCGCTCGAACTCGGTCGCGACCATGACCGCCAATGCGAGGACGTGCGGAAGCGCGATCAAGGCCAGCCGGTGCGATCCGTGCCGGGCCGGCAAACTAGTAACGGTGTGGCGCAGGCGTGAAACGTCGTGACGCAAGCGCAAAATGAGGGCACGCATGACCGCGCGGCCGTGCCCGGAAATGATCTACCCAGCGACAATTTCCCCAGCGCACGGCGCACTGTCATAAAACTGTAATTATTTCGTCATTTCAAGGATTTTAATGCGCTTGGGTTGATTTTCGTACAACCCAGCGACGATCAATCCCGCGAGCGATCGACCCGGCGAGGTCCTTGATCCCACCAAGGCTCGCTTGCGAGCCCGTGTTGCTCAAGATGCCGTGGATCAGTTTCTTGTCTTGTCCACCAGTGCGCGGTCCTTGATCCCACCAGGGCTCGCTTGCGAGCCTGTGTTGCTCAAGATGCCGTGGATCAGTTTCTTGTCTTGTCCACCAGTGCGCGGTCCTTGATCCCACCAGGGCTCGCTTGCGAGCCCGTGTTGCTCAAGATGCCGTGGATCAGTTTCTTGTCTTGTCCACCAGTGCGCGGTCCTTGATCCCACCAGGGCTCGCACCCGCGAGCCCGTCTTCGCCAAGCTGCCGTGGATCAGTTTTTAGACTTGTCCACGAGCGCGCGGTCCTTGATCCCACCAGGGCTCGCACCCGCGAGCCCGTCTTAGCCAAGCTGCCGTGGATCAGTTTTTAGACTTGTCCACCAGCGCGCGGTCCTTGATCCCACCAGGGCTCGCACCCGCGAGCCCGTCTTAGCCAAGCTGCCGTGGATCAGTTTTTAGACTTGTCCACCAGCGCGCGGTCCTTGATCCCACCAGGGCTCGCACCCGCGAGCCCGTCTTAGCCAAGCTGCCGTGGATCAGTTTTTAGACTTGTCCACGAGCGCGCGGTCCTTGATCCACGGCATCATCTCGCGGAGCTTGGCGCCGACCTGCTCGATCGGGTGGGCGGCGCACTTGGCGCGCATCGCCTTGAACGAGGTCTGATTGACCTTGTTCTCCAGCATCCATTCCTTGACGAATTTTCCCGATTGGATGTCGCCGAGAATGCGTTTCATCTCGGCGCGCGTCTTGTCGTCGACCACGCGAGGACCCGAGACATATTCGCCGTATTCGGCGGTATTCGAAACCGAGTAATTCATGGTGGCGATGCCGCCCTCGTAGATGAGGTCGACGATCAGCTTCACCTCGTGCACGCATTCGAAATAGGCCATTTCCGGCGCGTAGCCGGCTTCCACCAGCGTCTCGTAGCCGGCCTTCATCAGCTCGACCAGCCCGCCACACAGCACCGACTGCTCGCCAAACAGATCGGTCTCGCATTCTTCGCGGAAGCTCGTCTCGATGATGCCGGCGCGGCCGCCGCCGATCGCCGCGCCGTAGGACAGGCAGAGGTCATGGGCGTTGCCGGACATGTCGCGGTGAATAGCGAGCAGGCACGGCACGCCGGCGCCGCGCTGATATTCCGAGCGCACGGTATGGCCCGGGCCCTTGGGCGCGATCATCATCACGTCGAGGTCGCTGCGCGGCTCGATCAGGTTGAAATGGATATTGAGCCCGTGGGCGAACATCAGCGCCGCGCCCTGCTTCATATTGCCGTGCAGGTGATGGGTGTAGATGTCGGCCTGCAATTCGTCGGGTGTGAGCATCATCATCACGTCGGCCCATTTCGCCGCCTCGGCGACTTCCATGACCGGAAGCTTCTGGCCTTGCGCCTTCTTGACCCCTTGCGAGGTCTTGCGCAGCGCCACGGCGACGTCTTTGACGCCGGAATCGCGCAGATTGAGCGCATGCGCATGGCCCTGGCTGCCGTAGCCGATGATGGCGACCTTCTTGCCCTTGATCAGGTTCAGGTCGGCGTCGCGATCGTAATAAACACGCATTTTTTTCCTCACCCTGCTGCGGCCGAGATAAATGGGCCGACGATATCCGCTGCAGCTTCTAGTTTCTGCTCGCCGCCGCGACAAGCCCGCCGTGGCGGGCCTCGCGCCGCGCCGGCGTAGCAGCTCTTGCCGCCGCGCTGTCGAACTGGTCGCGGGCGCGGGCGATCTTGGCCTGGTTGCGCAACGCCCAATCGCTTAAGCCCGAGACCGGCTGCAACAAATCGCGCCCCAGCGCGGTCAAGGCATATTCGACCCGCGGCGGAACGGTGGCGAAGACGGTGCGGGTGATCAAACCGTCGCGCTCGAGGCCGCGCAGCGTGAGCGTCAGCATGCGTTGCGAAATGCCGCCGATCGAACGGCGCAATTCGTTAAAGCGCAAAGGCCCGCCGCCGAGCCGCGTCACCACCAGGACCGACCATTTATCGCCGACCCGCGCGAGCACATCGCTCACGGCGCGGCAATCGGCAGGCAAATGCTTGTGTCTAGGTTTCATCGATGTGCCTTCTTGGCGAAGGCCCTTGGGGTCACTTACGTAGCCCTAGTTACGACTTGTCACTTAGGGATTCAACCATGCTCAGCTCCACGCATCCGCCCAAAATCGCCGTGATTGTCGGCAGCAATCGCCGCAATTCCATCAACCGCAAACTGGCCCAGGCGCTGGTCCGGCTCGGCGCCGGCAAGTTCGACGCTGCATTCGCGCGCATCGACGATTTGCCGATGTACAACCAGGACAATGAAGGCAACCTGCCGCCGGAGGTGGTGCGCTTCAAGAACGAACTGGCGCGCGCCGACGGCGTGCTGATTGTGACGCCGGAGCATGACCGCTCCATCCCCGCCGTGCTCAAGAACGCGATCGATTGGGGTGCGCGGCCCTGGGGTAAGAATTCCTGGATCGGCAAGCCTGGCTTCATCACCGGCACTTCGCCCGGCGCAATCGGCAGCGCCTTGGCGCAGCAGCATTTGCGCTCGGTGATGACCGGGTTGGGCATGATCCTTCTCGGCGGCGAAGCCTATGTCACCTTCAAGCCGAACTTGATCGATGATCACGGCAATATCGGCGACGACAGCACCAGGAAATTTCTCCAGGATTTTGTCGATCGCTTCGCGCATCTGGTGTCCCGCTTGACCTCGGCGGCGCAGGCTTCGGCGGCGTAGGTTTGCTGAGAGTTGGTCCGTCACCCTGGGGTGCGAGCGTAGCGAGCCTCGAAGGGCGACGGCCCAAGCGGTGCAGCATCCTTCGAGGCCCGCGCATCGCAGCCAAGTGTACGCAGGCTGCGCCTGCTATGGCGCGGGCACCCGAGGATGCACATCCCCTCAGGTCCGCGCGCGATCGCGACCACGCCGGTGCGTGAAATTCGACCAAGCCGGCAGGTTCACGCGGTCCGCCTCATCACCACTATGTGACGTTTTGGCGATTGCCATGATTATATGCATAGGCAAAATGCATCTGTCGAATGGATGCCGCATTCGCCCGCGAATTCGCGGAATGATCGGAATCCGCAGCGCGCGGACGAACGCCGGCCGCTCGATCCGGTTTCGGCCTGCGCTTGCTCGAGCCTTCGACAACGTGGACGGAAAGATACGGCGACCGCGCTAAACGGCTCAACGTATCCAGCAGCACCGTCAAGCCCAAGCGTAGGAGTGCAGCAACGACACTAGAACCTATCTCAAAATTGCTGACCGCTGTCGATCCGATATAAATGCGGAATGATTCGGCTCACCGACGAGCAGTGGGAACGCATCCGGGATCATTTTCCGGAGGAGCACATTGCCGATGGACGTCCTGGTCGTAAACCGATTGCGAGCCGGCGCGTGCTTGAAGCGGTGCTGTGGATTCTCAACACTGGCGCGCAGTGGCATATGCTGCCGCAAAGCTATCCGAACTACAAAACTGTGCACCGGCGCTTCCAGGCTTGGTGTCGCGACGAGACTCTGCGCCGGATATTGACGGATGTTGCTAACGACCTTCGCGACCGAGGCGTATTGGACGAAGAGGAATGCTTCATTGACGCGACCTTCGTTATGGCCAAGGGTGGCGGCGCGGAGATCGGACCCACGAAGCGCGGAAAAGGCATGAAAATCATGGCGATTGTTGATCGCCATGGATTGCCGCTTTCGGTCAGCACGCATGCGGCAAACCATCACGAAGTCCGCTTGGTACAGCTGTGCTTCGACTTCTACATGATCGAAGCTAAGCCAGAGAACTTGATTGGCGATCGCGCTTACGACAGCGATCCGCTGGACGACGAATTGCGGCGAGATGGCATCGAGATGATCGCGCCGCATCGCTGCAACCGCAGCAAGCCGCCCACGCAAGATCGCCGCCGGCTAAGCCGCTACATGCGACGCTGGCTCGTCGAGCGCTTCTTCGCTTGGATCCAATGGCAGCGCCGCATCCTCGTCCGCTGGGAGTATCACGCCCAGAACTTCCTCGGCTTCGTCCAACTCGCCTGCCTCGTTATCCTCTTCAGACGATTTTGAGATAGGTTCTAGTCACTTAGCCGCTTAGAAAAGAGAGGTGTGCAATGAAATCGGGAGGAATCAACCACGAAACGTTGCGTCACGCGACGAAACTTCCTTAAGGCATCCGGCGTCGCTGCGGGGGCCACCGGCTTGGCGCCGATGCTCTCCGCGCCGTTTGTGTCACGCGCGTTGGCCGACAACAAGTCGCTGTCGATCGTGCAGTGGAGCCACTTCGTTCCCGCATACGACACGTGGTTCGATAAATTCGCCAAGGACTGGGGCGAGAAGAACAAGATCGCGGTCACGGTCGACCACATCCCGGTGCAGAACGTTCCCGCGCGCGCGGCTGCAGAGGCGTCGGCTGGATCGGGACACGACCTTTTCGGATTCAACGGCTCCGGTGGCGCGCATCTCTACCGCAAATTTTTTATCGACGTCTCCGACCTCGTGAAGGAGACCGAGAAAAAGTACGGCAAAGTCAGCGTCATCGGCAAGCAGCTCGGCTACAACGCGGACGACGGCACCTGGTCTGCCTTCCCCGATTTCTACATCAACTTCCCGGGCATGTATCAAAAGAGCATGTGGGACGAGATCGGGATGAAGCCCGATACGTGGGATAACCTGCGCATCGGCGGCGCCAAACTGAAGGCGAAAGGGCATCCGGTCGGCATCTCACTCGGCCACAGCAACGACCCGAGTACGACGTGGCGCGGCCTATTGTGGAGCTACGGTGCTGCCGAGCAGGACGAGACGGGCAAGAAAATCGTGCTCGACAGCAAGGAGGCGGTCGAAGCGGTCAAGTACGTCGCCGCGCTCTACAAGGAGGCGATGACATCGGACGTGCTGTCGTGGAACGATGCCAGCAACAACCAGTACATCGACTCGGGCGTCGGCTCGTACATCGTCAACCCGATCTCGGCCTATCGGACAGCGCAGACGCTCAACCCGAAGTTGGCCGATGACATCTTCGTCATTGAGCCGCCGAAGGGCCCGGCAAAACAGATCATGGGTGCTGCTTCCGAGTTCTACGGCATCTGGAAATTCGCCAAGAACAAGGAAACGGCGATCGAATTCCTCAAATACTACCGTGACAACTGGCCGGAAGCCTTCAAGGCGAGCGAGGGGTACAACAATCCGTGCTTCGCCAATCTCGTGCCCAAGCCGATGCCGATCCTGTCGAACGATCCGACCTCGACGCCGCACGACAAGCTGTCGATCCTGCAGGACTCGGACAGGTGGTCCGCCATCCCGGGCTACCCGGGACCGGCCACGCCCGCGACGGACGAGATCTACTACACCTTCATCATTAACGACATGATGACGAAGACGGCGACGGATCAATCGAGCGCCGAGGATTTGGTCAAATGGGCCACGCAGCAATGCGAGATCATCATGAAGAAGTGGGCCGGTAAGGCCTGATCGCGTAATCCCGGACCGCGCGCGTTCGTGCGCGGTCCGGACATGCCGTCGCTCGGTTCTCGATTAAAGCGATTATGCGCAAGTCACGCTCCCGCCCATGGGGAAGCGCGGCGCGGAGGCTTTCAATGGCTGCAGTATCGACAAGGAACATCGTCAAGAAATTTGGCGAGGTTCCCGCCGTCAACGGCATCAGTTTGGAGGTGCCGAACGGCGAATTCATGGTTTTGCTCGGCCCCTCGGGCTGCGGCAAGACGACGTTTCTGCGCATCATCTGCGGGCTCGAACAGCAGACAAGCGGCGACCTTCTGATCGGCGGCGACATCGTCAACGACATTCCACCGCGCGCCCGCGGCGTGGCGATGATGTTCCAGAGCTACGGCCTCTATCCGCACTTCTCGGTGCGCCACAACATCGCCTTTCCGCTGCGCACCCAGCGCGTGCCCGGCGCCGAGATCAAAAAGAAGGTGGCGTGGGCTTCGCAACTGCTTGGTATCGACCATCTGCTCGACCGCCGGCCGCGTCAGCTCTCGGGCGGCGAGCGCCAGCGAGTTGCGCTCGCACGTGCGCTGGTGCGCGAGCCGACCGCGCTGCTGCTCGACGAGCCGCTCTCGAATCTTGACGCCAAATTGCGATCCTCTGCCCGCCAGGAGATCAAGCAGTTTCAACAGCGGGTGGGTGTCACCACCATCTACGTGACGCACGATCAGGTCGAAGCCATGGGCATGGGCGACCGCATCGCCGTCATTGACCGCGGCCAGGTGCGCCAGGTGGGAACGCCGTCGGAAATCTACGACGACCCTGCCGATCGCTTCGTCGCCACCTTCGTCGGCACCCCGCCGATGAACATCGTCGCGCGCAATGGCGGCTATCTCGGATTCCGGCCGGAGAATTTCCTGCCGAAGGACATGATCAAGGACGCGGCTTTCACAGAATTTAAGTTCCGCGTCGACCGTTCCGAGTATCTCGGCTCGGAGCGGATCGTCTACGGCGTACTGGAAGGTTTCGACCCGAAAGAGGTGATCACGGCAAAACTTCCTCCGGCTCACGTCGCCGACGAGTGGATCCGGCCCGGTGACTGGCATCCCTTCGCCGTGCGCGACAGCGCGCTGCGACATTTCGACAACCATGGCAAGCGGACGAGCCGGCTTCTAGAGGGCATTTTCGCCAATGGTCGCAATCGCTGATTCAGTCCCCAAGCCGGCCGCGCGCTTCCGGTTTATCCTGGACCGGCGCGACGTGCTCGGCTCGATCTTGGTCGCTCCGGCGGTCCTCTACGTATTGTTGCTGGTCGGCGTACCGTTCCTGATGGCGGTGTATTACTCGCTTAGCGCCTACACGATCTACGATCCCTCGTGGCGCTTCGTCGGCCTGTCGAATTTCGCGGACATCGTTGAGAATCCCGTGTTCCGGCAGACGCTTTACAACACCTTCATCTTCACCTTCGGATCGCAGATCCTCGGCCTCGTCCTCGGCAAGTTCGGCGCACTGGTGCTGCTGCGCCCGTTCCCCGGCCGCAAGCTCGTCAGGGCGCTGGTCATATTGCCGTGGGCGGTACCAATCGCGCTCGCCACGGTCGCCTGGGAGTGGATGTTCGATTCGCTTTACAGCGTTATCAACTGGACGCTGATCGCGCTTGGCATCGTCACCCGCTCGGACGCGCCAAACTGGCTCGGCACGCCGCATCTGGCAATGCTGTCGGTGATCGTCGTCAATGCCTGGCGTTTCTTCCCGTTCGCGATCGTCATCTTCCTCGCCGGCATCACCGCGGTCCCGCAGGACGTGCTCGACGCGGCGACCGTCGACGGCGCCGGTTTCTGGCGGCGCAACTACCAGATTATCATGCCGATGATTCTGCCGATTGTGGCCGTCGGCCTCGTCTTCGGCATCGTGTTTACCTTTACCGATCTTTCCATCGTCTTTCTGATGACCATGGGCGGTCCAGTGGACGCGACCTCAGTCCTGGGCTTCTCGGGTTTCCAGACCGGCATCAATTCCGGCGATGTGTCGCACGGCGCCGCCATCTCACTCTTCATGCTGCCGGTACTGCTCGTCGTGGTGGTGGCGATGCTGCGTTTCATCCGGCGGCGGGAGATCTGACATGCCGCGCGCCACTGTCACAAAAGCCCTGCAAGAGACCTCATTCTACGGCGCGGTTGCGTTTTTCTTGGTCCTCGCGGCCTTTCCTTTTTATTGGATGGTGATCACCTCGTTCAAATCGAACGCCGACCTCTACAGTGTCACTCACATTCCGTTCTGGTTCAACGATCCGCCCACGCTCGAGCACTTCCGCTATCTGTTCGAGCAAACGTTGTTCACAACCTGGCTGCTGAATTCCTTGATCATCGGCCTCTGTGTCACCGCTATCACCCTCGTCACCGCGCTGCCGGGCGCCTACAGCCTTGCTCGCATGACCGGCCGCAACGGCGAAGCTCTGGGGATCGGCATCTTTCTGACCTACCTCGTGCCGCCGACGCTCCTGTTCCTGCCACTGTCACGGGTGATCGCTGGGCTGGGCTTGCAGAACTCGATGTGGTCGCTGATCGTCGTTTATCCGACCTTCACCATCCCGTTCTGCACCTGGCTGCTGATGGGATTCTTCAAGGCGTTGCCGGTCGAGATCGAAGAGGCAGCGATCGTCGACGGCTGCAGCCTGTTCGGCGCCTTCGTCAAGATGGCGATCCCGCTGTCGCTGCCGGGCATCCTGACGGTTGTCATCTTCACCTTCACGCTGACCTTGCAGGAGTTCGTCTACGCGCTGACTTTTATATCCGCGTCTGATCAAAAGCCGATTACGCTTGGCGTGGCGACCGATCTCATCCGCGGCGACATCTTCTACTGGGGCGAGATCATGGCCGGCGCCTTGATTGCCAGCATCCCGGTGGCGATCGCTTACAATCTTTTTCTCGATCGGTTCATCAGCGGGATAACCGGAGGCGCCGTCAAGTAGGCGGAGCTTGCGGCCGCGCGCTAAACCATTTCGTTGGCAATCCACTGCGTGACCGATCGCTGGGTCGGTGACCAGCCAAGCTCGGCCGCCGCTTGGCCGCGCACGCGACTGTTGGATCCGAGCGAGAACACCGACAAATTTCGCCCCCAGGCTGCAATCGCTTCCTCGGCGGACCAGCCTTGCGGGGCGCTGAGGCCCAGCCGGGCCGCGATTGCGTCAGCGATTTCACCGAGCGCCGCCTCACCACTCTCGACATACATAAATGTACCGGTTGGCGCCTTGGCGAGCGCCAATACATAAAGCGCCGCGACATCGGCGATGTGCACGTTGGACCATCGGTTCAATCCGCGCCCGACATAACGCACTATCCCTGATGCTTTGGCTTGCCGCACGAGTGTGGGAATCTGGACGCTTTGCGCCGGCGGCCCAAGCGCATTGCCATAGATCATCGTATTGCAGAGGACGACGGAACGGATGCCGGCGGCCGAAAGCACCATCCGGTCAATTGCTACGCGTGCTGCCCTCTCAGGCAACGGCTCAATCGGCGTCGTCTCATTAAAGATACGATCCGATGGCTCGCCCATGGCGAGATCGGCGACGATGCTGCTGCCGCTCGAATGAATGAACGGTTTGGCGGAGCCGGCCAAGGCAGCGATCAAAGTCTCCACGGCGCTGCGATGATCGCTTGACGCGGCATTGATCACAGCATCGGCGGCTCGCGCTTCGGCATGCAGGATTGCCGCGTCGTCCAGCGAACCGATAACGGGTTCGACGCCATGCGCCGCGACCAATTCGGCTTTGGCCTCGCTGCGGACGAGGCCGCGAACTCGATGTCCAGCGGTGCACAGCGCCACGGCGACTGCACCGCCAATAAAACCACTGGCACCGGTCAGAAAAATCCGCATTTTTCGGCTGGATAAGACAGGCTACATCCCCTCAGGCCCCCGCGCGATCGCGACCACGCCGGTGCGCGACACTTCAACCAGGCCGACCGGCAGCATCAGGTTGATGAAGCTTTCGATTTTGTCGGACGCGCCGGTGATCTCGAACACGAAGTGTTCGGTGGTGGCGTCGATGACGCGGGCGCGAAACGCATCCGCAAGCCGCAGCGCTTCCATGCGATGATCGCCGGTGCCGCGCACCTTCACCATCGCCAGTTCGCGGGCAATGGCCGGGCCGCCGCTGCTCAGATCGACGACGCGATGCACCGGCACGAGACGGTCGAGCTGATTTTTGATCTGTTCGAGTACCATCGCCGTACCGCGGGTGACGATGGTAATCCGCGACAGATGCTTCTCGTGCTCGGTTTCCGAGACTGTGAGCGAGTCGATGTTGTAGCCGCGACCGGCAAACAGGCCGATTACCCGCGCCAGCACGCCGGGCTCGTTGTCGACCAGCACGCATAAGGTGCGCGTCTCGATCAGCTCGGCCGTCGTCATTGCCGGGTAGTGGGTGGTGGTCGTCGTCGTGTTCACGAAACTCTCCATCGGCGAGCAGTAAGTCGCGAGTGGCGAATAGAGAAATGGGGGCTTTAACCTCGCTTCCACTCGCTATTCACTATTCGCTCTCTTAGACCAGCATCTTGCCCTTTTCGGTCACGGCGTCCTCGACGCGGGTCGTGGCGTCGCCGAGCAGCATTTCATTGTGCGCGCGGCCCGACGGAATCATCGGGAAGCAGTTCTCCGCCGGATCGACGACGCAGTCGAAAATGACCGGCTTGTTGACTTCGATCATTTCCCGGATCTTGTCGTCGAGCTCGCCCGGATGTTCGCAGCGGATGCCGTGGGCGTGATAGGCCTCGGCCAGCTTGACGAAATCCGGCAGCGCTTCGGTGTAGGAGTGCGAATAGCGGCCGCCGTGGAGGAGTTCCTGCCATTGCCGCACCATGCCCATATACTGGTTGTTGATGACGAAAATCTTGATCGGCAGGTCGTACTGCACGGCTGTCGACATTTCCTGCATGGTCATCAGTACGGAAGCTTCGCCGGCAATGTCGATGACGAGCGAGTCCGGGTGCGCAAGTTGCACGCCGACCGAGGACGGCAGTCCGTAACCCATGGTGCCGAGCCCGCCCGAGGTCATCCACCGCGTCGGCTCCTGGAAGTGATAGAACTGCGCCGCCCACATCTGGTGTTGACCGACTTCGGTCGTGATGTAGGTGTCGCGGTCTTTGGTCAGCTCGTATAGCCGCTGGATGGCGTATTGCGGCTTGATGATTTCGTTGGAGTTGCGATAGGCCAGCGACTTCTTCGCCCGCCATTTGCCGATCTGCGCCCACCAGGTTTCGAGCGCCTTCTTGTCCGGCTTGGCGCCGCTATGGTGCCACGCCTGCAGCAGGTCCTCGAGCACATGCGCGCAATCGCCGACGATTGGCAGGTCGACCTTGACGTTCTTGTTGATCGACGACGGATCGATGTCGATATGGATCTTCTTCGATCCCGGCGAGAAGGCATCGAGCCGGCCGGTGATGCGGTCGTCGAAGCGGGAGCCAACCGCGATCATCACATCGCAATCGTGCATCGCCCAATTCGCCTCCCAGGTCCCGTGCATGCCGAGCATGCCGAGCCATTGCGGATCGGCGGCGGGAAAAGCGCCAAGCCCCATCAGCGTCGAGGTGATCGGGAAGCCGGTGAGTTTGACCAATTCGCGCAACAGATCGCAGGCGCGACGGCCGGAATTGATCACGCCGCCGCCAGTGTAGAACACCGGGCGCTTGGCGGCGGCCATCATCTCCGCCGCGCGCTTGATCTTATCCGCGTCGCCCTTGAGCTTCGGCCGATAGCCGCGGTGATGGAATTCGGTCGGTTTGAAATAGCGCCCTTTGGCGAACTGGATGTCTTTCGGAATGTCGACGACGACCGGACCGGGACGGCCGCTGGCGGCGATATGAAACGCCTCGTGCAGCACATGCGGCAGATCGGCGACCGATTTGACGAGATAATTGTATTTGGTGCAGGGCCGGGTGATGCCGACGGTGTCGCATTCCTGAAACGCGTCGTTGCCGATGAGGTGGGTCGGCACCTGCCCGGTGATGGCGACGATCGGAACCGAGTTCGCACAATGCATCGGTCAACCCGGTCACCGCATTGGTCGCGCCGGGGCCCGAGGTCACCAGCACCGCGCCGACCTTGCCGGTCGAGCGTGCATAGCCTTCGGCGGCATGCACGGCGCCCTGTTCGTGGCGCACCAGAATGTGCTGCACCTTGTTCTGCTGAAACAGCGCGTCGTAGATCGGCAGCACCGCGCCGCCGGGATAACCGAAAATGTACTCGACGCCCTGATCGGCAAGCGCCGCGATCACCATTTCCGCGCCGGTCATTTCACTCATCGCACTCTCCATCTACCCGCCGCAGCAAATTCCAGCTGATGAACGGGTAACAATCCGGGTAATAAAAAAGGGCCCCGAAGGCCCTTGGTCGCGCACCGCCACGTCTCGCGGGTGGGCTTAGCCACCCCCGGCGGTGCGCTTCGATACGAGGATCAGGGAAACGAACGGACGCACGTGTCTGCCTCTGGTTGCTTTTGTCCGAATGCGAGCGGTTATAGGCATTGTGTCATGGTGGGTCAAGCAAATTGCGGCAACAATCTGGCTTGCGCACCCGCCGCCGCGTTCAAACTGCCGTTTGAAATCGCAAATGCGCGGCAAAGTGAAATCGTTAACCAATCTTAACAGTCACAGCGCGGCCGCGATTTCGCGCGATCGCGGCCTTTAATTTTCCTAAGCCTGTTGCTGGATTACCGCAGTCGGGGGCGTGGGCGTTCTGAGTTTTCCCGATCACGCGCTGCCGGTTTTTTCGGCGGAGGGGAGCAGAGGGGACATGTTCGCAACATATCGGATTGGCGCGCATCTGCGCTTTGCAGCCGTTGTTGTCGTCGGCCTCGGTTTATTGGTTGCGCCGCTCTCGCCGGCCAAGGCGGTGCCGCCATCGGCCTCGGCGATTACTTCCAACGACGCCATTCTCAAATGGATCAACGGCTATCGTCACCGGCCGGATCCGGACCGGTTGCCGAGCGTGGTGCGGGCGCTTTCCGCCATGCAAGCGTTCAAGGCGGCGGAAAGCTCCGGTCCCTATGTTGGCTTCATCGCCGGCGTGCTCGGCGGTAATGCATCGCACGCCGAAGACTTGATCGCCAAAATGCTGCCGATCGATCCGTCGGATCACTGGGTGCTGGTGCGGGCCATCGCCTATTCCGGCCTGCCGAACTGGCGCGAATTGCTCGCGACCTTCGTCGACCGCATGGCGACGCGCCGCGCCATGATCGACAAATATCTCGACGGCAAGCTGCCGCGGCTCGAGCAGATCGATTTCCGGACCGACAAGCCCGGCATGTTCGACAAGATCAAATCGACGCTGGACTTCGGTAAAGACCAGAAAAAAGCCGTGGCGCTCGAGCCGACGCCGGAGCTGATCGACGTGTTGTGGGGCTATTATCTCGCCACCGGCAGCTACGTGCCGATCCAGCGCGTGATCAAGCTGCTGCCGCTCGCCAACGACAAGGACAGTGCCGATAACCTCACCACCGGCAGTGCCGCCAAGTTTACGCTCGCCAGCAATGCGGTGCGCGATTCCGATTTGCTGGCGATGTTGAAATGGGCCGACAAGAGCCAACCCAAGGAAGTCAAAGTCGTGCTCGACGACGTGATCGAGACCGCGGAGACGGTCGACACGGTGCACATGCGCCAGGAGTCGCTCGCCGCGATCGAGGAGCTCAAGACCAAGGGTCCGAATTCCAAGCGCGAATTGTCCGGCTGGGGCCAGATCGGCCAGGGCGCGCTATCGATGGGCTGCGTGGTCGCCGCGGCAACCGGGCAGATCGAATTGGGGATACCTTGCGTGATCGGCGGCGCCGCTTACACCGCCGGCCTGCAATACATGACGCATTAACTTCCCGTCACCCTGAGGTGGCCGCGAAGCGGCCCTCGAAGGGCGACGGCCGTTCATCCTTCGAGGCTCGCGGAGCTTGTCATCGGGCCGGCCACTTCGGGCCGGACCCGTTGGCTCGCACCTCAGGATGACGGAATTAGCAGCGATCAGCTCACGTGCGTCATTGCGAGCGAAGCGAAGCAATCCAGTCCTGAGGGTTCGATCTGGATTGCTTCGTCGCTTACGCTCCTCGCAATGACGAACTCGGGGTTACTCCGTCAAAGCTTTGGACAGCCGCCGCAGCTGCGCCTCGATCGCCGCTGCGGCGTCTTGCGGCTCGACCCATTCGAATTGCGGCAGCTGATTGCGGAACCAGGTGGCCTGCCGCTTGGTGTAGCGGCGGGTGTCGCGCTTCGCCTGCGCCACCGCTTCGGCCATCGGGATCTCGCCTTTGAGATGGCGGATCAGCCACGGCACGCCATGCGCCTTCATGGCGGGCAGGTTGGGATCGAGATTGCGCGCCGCCAGCGCGCGCACTTCTTCCAGGGCGCCGGCCACCATCATGGCGTCGAACCGCGCGTCGATGCGGAGCTCGAGCTCATCGCGGTTCGGCATCAGAAAGACCTTGCCGGCATCGGCGAGATCAACGCGTGGCGGCGTGTTGTCCCCATGCCAGGCAGTCAACGACCGGCCGGTCGCCAGCACGACTTCCAGCGCGCGCGTTATGCGCGCGCGGTCGCCGGGTTTAAGCCGCGCCGCGGTCGCCGAATCGCGAAGCTTGAGTTCGGCATGCAGCGCGGCAACGCCCTCGGCGGCCAGTCGGCCGCGGACCTCGCGGCGGATCTCCGTCGGGATCGGCGGCACCGCGGCAATGCCGCGTGTCAGCGTCGAGAAGTAAAGCCCGGTGCCGCCGGCCACGATCGCCGGCTGGCCTTGGCTGAGTGTATCCGCCAGCGCCGCGGCGGCCTCGCCGAACCAGCGGCCGACCGAATAATTTTCCGCGGCGTCGACATGGCCGTAGAGGCGGTGCGGCACCCGCTTTTCCTCATCCGGCGACGGCCGCGCGGTAATGATGCGCAGGTCGCGATAAACCTGCATGGAATCGGCGTTGATGATGACGCCGCCGAGTTTTTCCGCGAGCTCGAGTGCCAAAGCCGACTTGCCGCTCGCCGTTGGGCCTGCAATGAGAATGATCTTGGACACGCGGTTGGGATCGCATGACATGTCTTACGTGGCAACGCTTATCTCGGCGCCGCAGCGCCCGGTGGTAACCGAGACCTTGGCCGCGCGCGTCGCCGAAAAGCTGCCGCAACAAGCGCGCGTCGGCACCTGGCTCCATCCGGGCGTCGCCATCGACATCGTGTTTGACGGTCCACCGGATAAGCCCGGCATCACGGCGGGCTTGCTGAAAAAGCTCACGCACGAAATACGCGGCGTGATCGGCGGCGCGCCGGTCGATGTCGTCGTTCAACCGCAGGACGTTCGCCGCAAGACGCTTCTGGTCGCCGACATGGATTCGACCATGATCGGCCAGGAATGCATTGACGAGCTCGCCGACTATGCCGGCTTTAAGGACCGCGTCGCGGCGATCACCGAGCGCGCGATGCGGGGCGAGATCGCCTTCGCGCCCGCGCTGCGCGAGCGGGTGGCGCTGTTGCAGGGACTTCCCGCCGCGACGATCGATAAAGTCATTGCCGAACGCATTCGACCGAACCCGGGCGCGGCAGTGCTGGTGCAAACCATGCGCGCGAACGGCGCTTATACTTGCGTAGTTACCGGCGGCTTCACCGCCTTCATGGCGCCGCTGGCGGCGGCAATCGGGTTCGACGAATACCACGCCAACACATTATTGACCGACAGCACGGGCCGCCTCACCGGCGAAGTGGCGGAGCCGGTGCTCGGCCGCGAAGCCAAGCGCGACACTCTGCTGGCGCTGCGGGAGCGGCTGCGGCTGCGGCATGAAGACACGTTAGCGGTGGGCGACGGCGCCAACGACATTCCGATGATCGACGCGGCCGGACTCGGCATCGCCTTTCACGGCAAACCGGCGCTGCGCGAAGCGGCCGGCGCCTGCATCGATCACGGCGATCTCACCGCGCTCCTTTACGCGCAGGGCTATCGGCGCGAGGATTTTGTAAAAGATGGATAGGGTCTACCTATGTTCGTGATCCGGTTGGCCAAGATCGCAGTGATCGCGGCGCTCGCGGCGTTCGCGCTCATTGTCGCCTACGACAATGTGTTCGATTACAATTCGAACTACCAGTTCGTCCGGCATGTATTGAGCATGGACACGATATTTCCTGACAGCGCACTGAGGTCGCGCGCCATCGATAACGAAACGATGTGGCGCGCGGCCTATGCTCTGATCATCGCCACCGAGGCTTCAACCGGTTTGCTGCTCGCGCTGGGCGCAGTTATTTTGCTCGGCCGATTACGGGCGACTGCCAAAATCTTCAACCACGCCAAGCTCTGGGCGGTGGCCGGACTGACACTCGGGTTTTGCCTATGGTTTTTCGGTTTTGTCGTGATCGGCGGCGAATATTTTGCCATGTGGCAGTCAAAGCTATGGAACGGGCAGGACGGCGCCTTCCGCATCGCCGGAACGATGCTCGCCGCGTTGGTTTTTATCAGCCTGCCTGACGGCGAGCTCGCCTGACGGCTCTGGCCGAACGGCCGCCGATCTCCCATCTTCTTAATACGTATTGTTCGGAACGACTTCCTCCGCGGCCTCCTGATGAACACCCAGTCTCAGGCTTCCAAGCGGCGACGCGTACGAGCGTTCTTGCTGAGCGATCGGATCGACACCGCCAATCTCGAACATGACGGCGTGGTCTCGACCGCCCCGGTCACCTACAAATTCGGCAAGGACGGTTTTGTCACTTTGTTTCGCTACGGCGTTGCCGTGACCTTGTGTCTTTCGCCCGAGGAGGAGCAACAAGTTCTGCGCACGCTGGAACCTCGCCTCATACGTCCGATCACTCCGCCGGAGGAAGAGACATTATTGATCGAGGAGGCGCCCGATAAGGACGACCAGATTTTGCCGGGCGGTCCGCTGCTGCTCAAAACAATCACGCCTGAGCATCTGGTCGTCATCGCCGATGCCTTGTCCAAGAGCGTCGTTCTCGCTCGCGACGAACGCGAAGTCGCCGGCGTGTTCGAGATCGTCGAGCCATTCGCCCGCCAGCTTGCCGAAAAAGGCCGCCTCTATGCCGGCCGACGGACCATCTTGAGGCATATCGGCAATGCGCTCCTTGTGCAGCACCGCCTCTCGGGACGGGTGGCGGTGACCGAGAAACCCGATGTGGTCTGGGACCGTCAGGATCTGGATCGGCTTTATGCGCGTCTGGAAGACGAATACGAGCTGAAAGAGCGCGCCGAAGCGTTGTCGCGCAAGCTCGCCGTCATCGCCGACACCGCCGAGATCCTCACCGACACGATCGACACCAGGCGGTCGCTGCGCCTGGAGGTCATCATCGTGATTTTGATTGCCATCGAATTGGTGATCGCCGGTTTTCAGGTCCTCTATTCGATGGGTTAGCGCAATCGCAATCGCGAAGACTATACTTTCGCCAATCGCCCGCTCATTCCGGAGGTCGAAAATAAATTATTTCGATCCAACCCTTGTACGCCTCGTCATCAACCTCATTGGCGCCGTATCAGCCGTCATCGCTGCGCGATTGTGGTTTCGTTCGACGATGGTCAGCCTGCCGGACAGGCTCGACGCCATAGCCGAGGAATTGAAGCGCGCCGGGCGATGGAACGCCTGGGCCGCGGGAGCGACCTGCATCTCCGCGCTATCCCAGTGTTTGCACTTTCTGCTTGCGTCGGCGTAACGGCAAAAATCATCGGCTCACAAACATGCCATTCGACTTTCCCTGCCGCACCATTTCCTGGCAATAAGCATAGAGCGCGTCATAGACGATCCATTCGGCGGCATTGAGCGCGTGATCGTCCTTGTAGCCGAGATGGCGAAAACCTTCGGCGATGGCTTCCAATCCCGGCCCTTCGGGCGCGCGCCGGCGGCGATGCGGGGCAGGCTTGATGTGGATCAATGTCAAAGCTCGCCCTCGAAATAACAAGAAGATAGCCTGAAACAGGGCCAAGACGTAATTCCGCGGCGGGCGCACCGGCTTTGACGAAAAATGGATCAAGACAGTAAGACTACCGAGACCGATTGGCCCAAGGCAGGCGCACAGCACGAAGTGACTGTTTCGCTGGACGCCAATCGCGTGCCGGCGCGCCGCGAGACAGGTCTGCCCGCCATCATTCGAAAACGCCGTGGCGCGTGGCGGCTTCGCGCTGTTATTGCTCTCGCCATTATTCTCGCCGGTGGCGGTGGCTATTACTGGTGGCAACGCTTGCATCCGGCATTGCCGGCGGGCATCGCATTTGGCAATGGGCGGCTTGACGCGGACGAAATCAACATCGACACCAAATATGCCGCGCGGATCGCGGAAATGTTGGCGGACCAAGGCGATCTGGTCAAAGCCGGACAAGTTGTCGCCCGGATGGATACCCGCGATCTGCAAGCATCGCTCAAGCGCTCGCAGTCCCAAGCCGAGCAGGCGCAGCGTGCCGTCGATGAGGCGAACGCGAATTTGGCCCAGTACGAAAGCCAGGTGCTTCTGGCGCAGCAAGAGTTCGACCGGGCCACATATCTGGTGCAGAAAGGGTTCCAGACCAAGGAAACGCTGGATCAGCGCCAGCAGCAACTCAATGGCGCCACCGCGCTTTTGAACGCCGGGAAGGCGCGCGTCACTCAATTGGAGCGAGCGCTCGATGCCGCGAGGCACGACGTGGAGCTTTATACCGTTCAAATCGAGGACAACACGCTCGCCGCGCCGCGCGATGGTCGCATCGAATACCGCATCGCCAATATCGGCGAGGTGCTTCCGGCCGGCGGGCACGTTTTCGCGATGCTTGATACCGCCAACGTCTACATGGACATCTACTTGCCAACCCAACAAGCCGGCAAGGTGAGATTTGGCGCCGATGCCCGCATCGTGCTCGATGCTTATCCGAACGTCGCGATTCCGGCCAAGGTGACTTTTATCGCGACGCAGGCCCAGTTCACGCCCAAGACAGTCGAAACGCAGAGCGAACGCGACAAGCTGATGTTCCGCATTCGCGTGCAAATCGATCCGCAACTGCTGCGGACGCGGGCTGACAGAGTACGCAGCGGCTTGCCCGGGGTCGGCTATGTGAAGACCGATCCCGCCGTCGAATGGCCCGCCGCATTGCAGAGGCTGCCGCCGCAATGAAAGTCGACACCAGGCCAGTCGCGCGCCTGGAAAGCGTCACGCAAGTTTACCCGCGCGCTTCGGCGCTGAATTCCGTAAGCCTTGAAGTGCCGTCCGGTTGCATGGTCGGGCTGATCGGACCCGATGGCGTCGGCAAATCCACACTGCTCAGCATCGTTGCCGGCGCGCGCCAGATTCAATCTGGTCGCGTGATTGTGTTCGGCGGCGATATGGCAGACGCGAGACACCGCGACGCCATTTGCGCCCGCATCGCCTACATGCCGCAAGGCCTGGGCAAAAATCTTTACCCGGATCTCAGCGTACGGGAAAACATAGAATTCTTCAGCCGGCTGTTTGGACAACCGCGCGCCGAACGGCAATGGCGAATCGAGGAACTGTTAAACAGCACGGGTCTCGAAGCTTTTGCCGATCGGCCGGCGAAGAAGCTTTCGGGCGGTATGCGGCAAAAGCTCGGATTGTGCTGCGCGCTTATTCACGATCCCGATCTCTTGATCCTCGACGAACCGACCACCGGCGTCGATCCATTGTCACGACGGCAGTTTTGGCAGCTCATTGCGCGGATTCGATCGCGACGCGAGGCCATGAGCGTCGTCGTCGCTACCGCCTACATGGAAGAAGCCGAGCAGTTTGATTTTTTGATCGCAATGGATGCGGGTCGCATCCTGGCAGCTGGTTCGCCGAACAATCTCAAGATGCAGACCGGTGCCGATACGGTCGAGGATGTCTTCGTGGCGCTGCTCCCTGAGCAACGCCGCGTGCAGCACACCAAGCTTAAAGTGCCGCCGCGCCGACCCATGACGGCGGAGCCGGTCATCGTCGCCCGCGATCTAACCCGCCGCTTCGGAGATTTCACCGCCGTGGATCGGGTCAGCTTCACCATCGAACGCGGCGAAATATTCGGCTTTGTCGGCTCGAACGGCTGCGGCAAGACGACAACCATGAAGATGCTGACCGGGCTGTTATCGCCGAGCGATGGCGAGGCGTTGCTGTTCGGCAAGCCGCTCGACGCGCGCGACATGGCGGCGCGGCTTCGCGTCGGTTACATGTCGCAGTCGTTCTCGCTCTATACGGAGCTTACGGTCCGGCAGAATCTCGAACTGCATGCCCGGCTGTTTCATATTCCGGCACGAAAAGCGAAGCTGCGGCTCGCTCAGCTGATCCGGCAATTTGGGCTCGCCGACTTTCTCGATCAACGCGCCTCCGATTTGCCACTTGGCATTCGCCAGCGGTTGTCGTTGGCCGTCGCCATAGTGCACGAGCCGGAGATACTGATCCTCGACGAGCCGACGTCCGGAGTTCGATCCGCTGGCGCGCGACCAATTTTGGGAACTGCTGATCGATCTTTCCCGCAATAGAGGCGTGACGATCTTCGTATCGACGCATTTCATGAATGAGGCGGAGCGCTGCGACCGGATATCACTGATGGATTCCGGGCGGGTGCTGGTGACCGACGCCCCGGCGAATCTCATCAAAGCGCGCAACGCGGGCACGCTGGAAGATGTTTTCATCGATTTTCTCGAACAGACCGCGCGACCGTCGGCCGAAATGCCGGTTGCCGAACGTGCAATGGCGACGGGGGCGTCGCCGCCGCCGGCCAATCCCGCCTTCAGCCTGCAGCGGCTGTTCGCCTACACAATCCGCGAGACGCTGGAGCTGTTACGCGACCCGATCCGCCTAACCTTTGCGTTGTTTGGCACGGCGTTTTTGATGCTGGTATTCGGTTTCGGTATTTCGACCGATGTCAACAATCTGACCTTCGCGGTGATCGATCGCGATCAGAGCCATGAGAGCCGTGCTTATCTGGAGGAGTTGAGAGGCTCCAGTTATTTCGTCGAGAAGCAGCCGCTTACCGATTACGCGGATCTGGAAAAGCGCATGCAAAGCGGCGCGATCGATGCGGCGATCGAGATCCCGCCGGGCTTCGGGCGCGACGTCGAACGCGGCCGACCCACTTGGGTCGGCGCCTGGATCGACGGCGCCATGCCATTCCGCGCTGGAACGATCGAGGGTTATCTGCAGGCGATGCATCAGCTCTATCTGAGCGATCCGGCGGTCAAGACAAGCGTGCCCCAGCCGCAACCGCCGGCCAAAATCGAAGTCAGGTTTAAATATAATCAGGATTTCAAGAGCATCTACGCGATGGTGCCGTCGAATATTTCGCTGATGCTCGCGTTGTTCCCGGCCATTCTGATGGCGCTGGCTATTGTGCGGGAGAAAGAGCTCGGTTCGATCACCAATCTTTACGTCACGCCGGTTCGCCGGATCGAATTTTTGATCGGCAAGCAAATTCCTTATATCGGCGTCGCCATGGCTAATTTTTTTCTGATGCTGGCGATGGCTTTGCTGGTTTTTCAAGTCCCTCTCAAGGGAAGCTTTTTCGCCTTGCTCACCGGAGCGCTGATCTATGTGCCGGCGACGACGGCCTACGGCATGGTCATATCGGCGTTCGCGCGGACACAAATTGCCGCGCTGTTCGGCACCGCCATATTGACCGTGCTTCCGGCGACGCAGTTCGCCGGCATGATGACGCCGGTCTCTTCACTTTCCGGCGTGGCGCAAATCATGGGCCGCGTATTTCCCATGACTTACTTTGTGCCAATCAGCGTCGGCACTTTCACCAAAGGTTTGGGCTTTGCCGATCTTGCCACGACCATGGCTCAGCTTTCGATTTTTATTCCGGTCCTCACCGGCATAAGTCTTCTGCTTTTACGAAAGCAGGAACGCTAGGAGCCAGAGGCGATGAGGGCAATTGGCAACATTTTTTGGCTCGGCACCAAAGAACTGCGCAGTTTCATGCGTGATTTTACACTGCTGGGCCTGGTGATTTACGCATTTACAATCGCCATCATCAGTCAAGCGCAAAGCTATTCGCAAGAAGTGCACAATGCTTCGATCGCCATTGTCGACGAGGATCATTCGCTATTATCGCGGCGGATTGCCCATGCGTTCTTGCCGCCCTATTTCCAGCCGCCGCAGCCGATCGCTGAACCGGAGATTATGCCTCTGATGAATGCGAGACGATTTACTTTTATCGTCGATATCCCGCCGAATTTCGAACGCGATGTCCTGGGCCGCCGCAATCCGACGCTGCAACTCAACGTCGATGCAACGGCAATGGTACAGGCCGGTCTCGGTTCGAGTTATGCCCAGCAGATTATCATGAACGAGATCAGAGATTTCCTCTCGCATCGGGAGGGAACGCCGTTGCCGGCAATTAATCTCGATGTGCGCATCGCATACAACCCGAATATCACGACCGCATGGTTCACCACCGTGATGGGAATCATCAACAATGTCACCATGCTGGCGATCATTCTCGCTGGAGCGGCCATTGTGCGTGAGCGCGAGCACGGCACCATGGATCACCTTTTGGTCATGCCGGTGACGCCGTTCGAGATCGCCATGTCGAAAGTCTGGGCCAATGGCTTGGTCATCACGATAGCAGTCGGTCTTTCTCTCTACGGTGTCGTTCGTGGATTGCTTGGGATCCCGATCGTCGGCTCGATCCCGCTATTTTTGGTCGGCGTCGCGATCTATCTGTTCTTTGCCTGCGCGATCGGCATATTCCTGGCGACCGTCGCTCGTTCGATGCCGCAACTCGGCTTGTTGTACATGCTGGTCTTCATGCCGATGAACTTGCTTTCCGGCAGCAACACGCCGCTCGAAAGCATGCCGCCGTGGCTTGCTACCGTGATGCAAGCTTCGCCGTCGACGCATTTTGTCTCGTTTGCGCAGTCGATCCTTTACCGCGGTGCGGGAATTGGAGTGGTTTGGCTCGAATTCGTGATCGTCGCGGCAATCGGCGGATTGTTCTTTGCTTTTGCGGTCTTTCGCTTTCGCAAAGCCACGGCTTATGGGACATGAAGCCGCCGGCTCTTGTGCCACAGTGGTTGCCCGCGCTCGCCACTCAAAAAGCCGGCAAGGTTCATAAGTTGCCGTACCGGGCGGCCGATCGGCTACACTCGGCTATCGATCGGAGGATAATCATGAGGCGTGAAGTGATTGTTGAGTCCCGTCCCGCTCCCATCGCCAGCGCTTTGGCGTTTGCCTTGGGTGGCGCGGCCTTTGGCGCGATTGCAATGGGAGCGCTCGCCATTGGCCGCGTGGCCATCGATCGTGTCGTGGTCAAGCGAGCGCGCTTTGGCAAATTGGAGGTGGACGAATTGACGGTGCGGAAATTGCACGTTGTCGAGAACTCGTAATACGCAACGCCGAGCCCTCGACGCATCCGGGCGACACACGAAATCGTGACGGGGAGCGTCCGCGCTATTGCAAATTCAGCGCGACGAAACGGGTGTCGCCGTTGCCGTTGGAGACCAGGAGCACCGTGATCTTCTTGCCTTGCCCCTTGAGCGCATCAACGCGCTTTTGCATGTCGGCGGGGCTGGCGACGGCCTGGTATTGCACCTCGACGATCACGTCGCCGGGCGCCAGCCGCTTGTCCGGATCGGCCATCGCCACACTGGGATCGACGCCGGTGACCAGCACGCCGTTCACCGCGCTCTTGATCTTGAACTTGCGGCGCTGGTCGTCGGACAGCTCGGAGAGTTCGAGGCCGAGCGTTTTCTGCACCACCGATTTGTCGGGCGGCGCTTCCTGCTTGGCGCTGGCTTCGGCGACCTTCTCGGTGTCCTGCAGCCGGCCGACCGCGACTTTGTGCGTCTCCTGCTTGCCCTTGCGGATGACGACCACATCGACGACCTTGCCGACCGGCGTGTCGGCGACGACGCGCGGCAGATCGTGCATTTCCTTGATGTCGTGGCCGTCGAACGACACCACGACATCGCCCGGCTCGATGCCGGCGGGTTTGGCCGGACCCTTGTCGTCCACGCCCGCGACCAGCGCGCCGCGCGGTGGCGTGATGCTCAGGCTCTCGGCGATGTCGTCGGTGACCTGCTGGATGCGCACGCCAAGCCAGCCGCGGCGAGTCTCGCCGAATTGGCGCAGTTGATCGATCACCGCGACCGCGCTGTTGGACGGCACGGCGAAGCCGATGCCGATCGAGCCGCCCGACGGCGAAATGATCGCGGTGTTGATGCCGACCACCTCGCCGTTGAGGCTGAATAAAGGCCCGCCGGAATTGCCGCGATTAATCGCGGCGTCGGTCTGGATATAGTTGTCGTAGGGTCCGGAATTGATGTCGCGGTTGCGCGCCGAGACGATGCCGGCCGTGACCGAGCCGCCGAGGCTGAACGGATTGCCGATGGCGATCACCCATTCGCCGAGCCGCAGCTTGTCGGAGTCGCCGAATTTCACCGCCTTGATCGGCTTGTCGGAGTGCACGCGAAGGAGCGCAAGATCGCTCTTGTTATCCTTGCCGACCAGCGTCGCCTTCAGCTTGGTGCCGTCATTGAGAATGACATTGATCTCGTCGGCATCGGCGATGACGTGATTGTTGGTCACGACCAGGCCCGACGCATCGATGATGAAGCCGGAGCCGAGCGAGTTGATGCGCCGCGGCGTCTGCTCGCTGCCGCCGCCTCCGCGCTTGTTCTTGAAGAACTGATCGAAGAACTCTTCCATCGGCGAGCCGGGCGGCAGGTCGGGAAGTTCGGTGACGCGCGGATCGATTTTTTGCGAGGTGGAAATATTGACCACCGCGTCGATCACCTGCTCGGCGACGTCGGCGATGTTCTCTGGCCCGCGCGCGGCCGCCGGCTGCGCCGCGGTCAAGGCCAACGCCGTCGCCAACGCCGCGGCAGGCATAAAGCGGATCGGCAGAGTGCGGTCGAACAAGCGAACGGAAAAGCGATGCAACTTCAATGGATCGAACGGCATGGAGGCCGGGGCTCCTGGTCAGGCGAGGTATTGGAAATAACGATTCGGCAAAGTGCTCCTGTCGCGGTTGAGACGCAAGGCCGCACCGGGCCGAATGGTCAATGCCGAAAGATATCAATTAGGGTTCGGATTGGGGCGGAATAGCGACTGCCTGCACTAAGGCGTCGAGGCGCCGCGGTCGAGGATGCGCCGACCGCGCCGTCATTCCGGCCGAGCCTACGGGTCCGGCCCGAAGTGGCCGGCCCGATGACAAGCTCCGCGAGAGCCGGAGTCCATAACCACAGTGGAGAACAATGCGGTCGCCGTGATTATGGATTCCGGGTTCGCGCCTTGCGGCGCGCCCCGGAATGACGGTCGGCTACTCGTCCGTGAACCAATGCTTGCCGCGGATAACAATCTCCGTCGATTCCTCCTGCTGATCGACGATGTCCACGCGCGTTCCGCGCTTGAGCATAATGCAGCCCTTCCACTTCACCGGATAAGGCGGACGCCCGTTGTTGAGACTGGCGAGCGTGCGCTCATGCGCTTCCGCCCAGCTCGGGCAAAATCGGGTGTCGTGCGTCACCACCGTGATTTCCGCGAATGCGGGCGCGACGCCGAGCCAAGCTAAAATCGCAATAACAAAATGAAGCCCGCGCAGGGGACGCATTGTCACTCCCTTATTAGTTCGACACTGTCATTCAGGCTTGGGGCGGCTAACCCGACGGCGCACCCCGCGCCGAACTGCGTTGGGCGTCAATCACTTACCTGGAACCAAACACCTGGAAACAACCGGAATCAAAGCCACGCACTGCCGGTGCGTTTTAGAGGCGACAAGAAGACCTAAAGCAGGCTTGGTTCCAGGAGAGGAAAAATGAAAGTTCCCGGAAAACTTCGCAGCACGGTTTTGGCCGCTACGCTCGTGGCGGCGACCGTTCCACTGTCGACTTCAGCCGACGCCGCTTGGGGCTGGCGCGGCGGCGGATGGCGTGGCGGCGGGTGGGGATGGGGCGGCTTCGGCGTCGGGCTGGCCGCGGGCGCGCTGATCGGTGGCGCGCTGGCATCGCCTTATTATTATGGCGGTTACGGCGGTTACGGCGGTTACGGCGGTTACGGCGGTTACTACGCCTATGACCCCGGTTACTACGGCTACTATGCGGCGCCAGCCTATTATACGCCGGCCTATTACGGCGGCTATTACGGCGGCGGCCCGTATGGGTGGCATCGCCGTCATTGGCACCACTGGTATCGCTAGTAGTTCGCGTTCGCAGATAGCGACGCGTTCTCGATCGACCCGGCGCGCGATCACCGGTCGCGCCCGGGTTTATTATTGCGCATATCTCGTGTTCGAAGCTGCAGGCGAGTTGCAGCCAAATCGTTTGAAAGAGAGCGATGGCTCTGAATTGCTTCCTCTATCGCGGCGTCAGTCCTGAGCCAGTCGCTTTCGTTTGTGCTCACAACCATCCGGCCCGGTGGCGTTACTTCATCGCGATGAGCCTGATAATCCGTGGACGCCGGACAGACATTCCCAGCTCAATCTTTGCGCGAGCCGCACGATGAGCACACGGACTGATACGCAAGGTCGACATGAATTAAGCGGCAAAAACGAATAACAAAATTGGCTTGCAGATGTTCAGGGTATAAGCTTGCGCCTTGGGGAAGGTTGGCTGCGCTTATTATCAGACCGCCGCACGCCACACGCTGCCAGGCAGCGTGGCGTGGGATTCCCCCATTCGCGCGGGGTAGGCGAAATGGCCACAAGGAAAAGCAGTTTTCGGCTGAGTGCGAAAGATCTGATTGCGATCGCCGGCGATTTAGGGAGTCAGGCGCGCGTATTCAACGACCATGAAGTTCGTCAGCTGCTCCGAGCCGCGGTTGAACGCGCGGGAACTCAAGTCGCTTTCGCCAAGCGCCATGGCCTCGACCGCACGCACCTCAATCAGGTCTTAAAAGGAAAAAGCCGGGTCAGCGGGTCGGTCCTGAAGTGTCTTGGACTTCGCAATGCATACACGCTCGACCAGGCAGCAAATCTCGGCAGAACGACCGAAGCACGCTCGCTTGTTCCGGCGTTAGAGCAATTCAATGCTTGATACTCGGTCATTGGCCGCTAAAGCGAAATGGGACTAGGTTGAATTATTATTTCGCTTTAGCTTCTTGTTTGCGCATGATCTTTTCCGAAAACCGGCATCCACTTTTCGGGATCATGCTCTAGCCGCGCACCAGCCAGACGATGAGCACGCCGACGACGGCCGAAACGATGCCGACAATGCGCAACTGACCGTTCGGCGCGGCGAGCACGGTCTTCATCATGTGTTTGGCGCCGTCGGGAAACGCGGCGAGCACGAGTTCTTCGAGCGCAAAGAACAGACCCAGCGCCACGATAAAGTCCGACATCGGCGGTTCGTGTCCGGCGGCGTTGCGTTATTGGTCAGCGCTGCGCGCGTGGCGGATTGGCGGCCGGTGACGCCGCCGCGCCCGCCGGCGCTCCGGCCGCGGTATTGTCCGGCATCGCCTTGCCGTTTGGATCGCCGAAGAAGCGGAAGAAGTCGGTATCCGGGCGGAGCACGAGATGCGTATCGCTGTGCTGCATGCTGCGCTCGTAAGCCTGCATGGTGCGATAGAAGCTGAAGAAGTCGACGTCCTTGCCATAGGCGTCGGCGAAGATGCGGTTGCGCTCGGCGTCGCCTTGGCCGCGGATGGTTTCCGACTGCGAAGTGGCTTCGGCGAGCAGCACCGTGACGTCGCGGTCCGCCCTGGCGCGGATTTCCTGGCTCTTCTGGCTGCCCTGGGCGCGGAATTCGGCGGCTTCGCGCTGCCGTTCGGTTTGCATGCGCTGATAGACCGCCTGGCTGTTCTGTTCCGGAAGGTCGACGCGGCGAATGCGGACATCAACCACCTGGATGCCGAACGCCTGCGCGTCGCGATCGAGCTGGTCGCGCATCTGCGCCATGAGATCCTCGCGGCGGTTGCGCACCGCGTCGGCGAGCGTCGCCGCGCCGAGCACGCGGCGCAAGGCCGAATTGAGCAGAATCGAAAGCTGTGAGCTGGCGCCGTCCGGGCCGACGGTCTGGTAAAACTTCAGCGGATCGGTGATGCGATAGCGCGCGAAGGCGTCGACCACGAGCCGCTCGCCGGCCTGCGCGGCACGTGGGACACCGGCATCCGACCTGTCCTGGCTCGAGGCGATCACCTCTTGCGCCGGCGATTCGATGGCGAGAATGCGCTTGTCGATATAGATGACGGCGTCGATGAACGGGATCTTGGCGTTCAATCCCGGCTCGGTGATGACGCGCACCGGCTTGCCGAGCCGCACCACCAAAGCCTGCCTGGTCTGATAGACGGTGAAAAAAGTGCTGTAGGCGACAACCAGCGCGATCAGCAGAATCAGCGCAAGCGCGCCGCCGGCGAGACTCGGTCTCATTGGCTGCCTCCCGTCGGCTGCTGCTGTTGACCCGAACGTTCGCGCGGCAAGCTTTGCAGTGGCAGATAGGGCACGACACCTGGGCCCGACTGGCCGCCGGTATCGATGATGGTCTTGTCGGTGCCGCCGAGCACCCGCTCCATGGTTTCGAGATAGATCCGCTGCCGCGTCACGTCGGGCGCCTTCTTGTACTGCTCGTAGACTTGGCTGAAGCGCGAGGCCTGGCCCTTGGCTTCGGCGACGGTCTGTTCGCGATAGGCTTCGGCGTCCTGGGTGATCTTGGCGGCGCGGCCGCGCGCTTCCGGAACGACTTTGTTGGCGTAGGTCTGCGCTTCGTTCTGTGCGCGCTCGAGATCGGAGCGCGCCGCTTGCACGTCGCGGAAGGCGTCGATCACTTGCGTCGGCGGATCGACCTTTTGCAGCTGCACCTGCTGAACGATGATGCCGGCGCCGTAATCGTCGAGGGTCTTCTGCATCAATTCCTGCACCGCGGTCTCGATGGTCTGCCGCGCGCCGGTGAGGATGGCTTGAATGTTGGAATGCCCGATCACCGCGCGCATCGCGCTTTCGCCGACCGCCTTCACCGTGGCTTCGGGCGCCTGCACGTTAAAAAGGTAATCGCCGACATGGTCCGGCTTCACCTTCCACAGCACCGAGAAATCGACGTCGACGATGTTCTCGTCGCCGGTCAGCATCAAGGCTTCTTCCGGCACGTCGCGCATGGTGCTGCCGCGGCGCAGATCGAAACCGATGTCGATCTTGTTGACGCGCAGCGCTTGCGGCGTGAGCGCAGTCTCGATCGGATAGGGCAGGTGATAGTTGAGCCCGGGCGGCACCTCGCGCACGAACTGGCCGAAGCGGAGCACCACGCCGAGCTCATCGGGCTCGACGCGGAAGAATCCGGAAAAGCCCCACAGCACGACCGCGGCCACCGCGATCAAGGCGAAACCGCGGCCGCCGAGATTGCCGGGCATCAACCCGCGCAACCGGTCCTGGCTCCTGCGCAGGAATTCTTCGAGATCGGGCGATTTGGGGCCCTGCGACTGCGGCCCTGAACCCCACGGTCCGCGCGGTCCGGACCCCCACGGACCGCCGCCTTGATTACTCCACGGCATTGCTGACTCCTAGGCGCCTGCGGCGTTGCCGCCGGGGGCGAGTTGCAGGCCGGATTTGGCTGCCGGGTTTATAGGGGAGTGGCCTTTCGCTTACAACGCGCAGTTATGACGCGGACCGCCGCCGCGCGAATGCATTAAGTATGCGTGCGAAGACTGTATTTTAAGGCCTGTTCGTTTCAACTTGCGCGTTCATAAACGACAAAAGCAAAAGCCGCGTCGTCGTGCGGACCGGGCTTTTGCTCGTTGCGCGCCGTTTCACGCCAGATTTTGGAATCGATGGCGGGGAAACGGGTGTCGCCATCCACGCGCTTGTGCACTTCGGTGATGATCAGCCGTGCGGCGAGCGGCAGCGCTTGCGCATAAATGTCGGCGCCGCCGGCGACAATGATCGCGCCGGCATTGCGCCGCAAGGCGTCGCCGCGCGCGGTGGCGAGCGCCGATTTCGAAATTGGGCGCGACCACGATTCCGGGCGCGTTGAAATTTTTGTCGCGGCTGATCACGATTGTGGTGCGGCCGGCAAGCGGCTTGCCGATTGATTGAAAGGTTTTCCGCCCGAGCACCACCGGCTTGCCCATGGTGAGCGCGCGGAAATGCGCCATGTCCGATTTCAGTCGCCACGGCAGCGCATTGCCGCGCCCGATGACGCCGTTCTCGGCCACGGCGGCGACTATAATAATGTCCATGATTGGCCGCGCCGGCGCAGCTACACCGCGACCGCGGCCTTGATGTGCGGGTGCGGCTCGTAGCCTTCGAGGACGAAATCCTCGTAAGTCAGCGCGAACAGGTCCTTCGCCGCCGGATTGATGCGCATGGTCGGCAGCGGCCGCGGCTGGCGGGTGAGTTGCAGCCGCGCCTGCTCCAGATGGTTGAGATAAAGGTGCGCGTCGCCGAGCGTGTGGATGAAGATTCCCGGTTCGAGTCCGGTCACTTGCGCGACCGCCATGGTCAACAGCGCGTAGGAGGCGATGTTGAACGGCACGCCGAGAAACACGTCGGCCGAGCGCTGATAGAGCTGGCACGATAGCGCGCCCTCGGCGACATTGAACTGGAACAGGCAATGGCACGGCGGCAGCGCCATGCCCTCGATCTCGGCCGGATTCCAGGCGGTCACGATCAGCCGGCGCGAATTGGGATTACGGCGGATTTCATCGACGACATTGGCGATCTGATCGATACTGCCGCCGTCCGCCGCCGGCCACGAGCGCCACTGGTGGCCGTAGACCGGACCGAGGTCGCCGTTCGCGTCGGCCCATTCGTCCCAGATGCGCACGCCGTGCTCGTTGAGATATTTGATATTGGTGTCGCCGCGCAGGAACCAGAGCAGCTCGTAGACGATCGATTTGACGTGGAGCTTCTTGGTGGTCAGCAGCGGAAAGCCGCGTTGCAGGTCGAAGCGCATCTGATGGCCGAAGATCGCGCGCGTGCCGACGCCGGTGCGGTCGCGCTTTTCGACGCCCTCGCTGAGCACGCGTTCCATCAGGTCGAGATATTGGCGCATCGGGCTTTCGTGGTTCCGTCCGATTCGGTTCAGCAAGTCTAGCGTCAAATGAGCGGCGGACGAAGGGAACGCAAGCCACGCGACTTGATCCGACGCACCGCTCCATCCCGCCCCGCGATAGCGGGGAGGGGGGCATAGGCGGCGCGCCGCCGCCGCCGCCCTACTTAAACAACGCAAGCGTCGGCTATGCGAAGTGCGGTGGGAGGGGCGCGAACGGTAACGCTGCTAAAAGCGCACACGGAGTGCTTAACTTTAACTCAGACGCCCCCTCCACCATCCTTCGCTGCTGCGCAGCTCGGATGGTCCCCCTCCCCCGTTTCACGGGTGCGGATGAGCACCATCGTTCTCGCGATGACCGCAGCCCGCCTAAATCACATCCACTACGACTTCGCCGAGCCCCTCGACTGCAAACTCCGCGCGCTGGCCGGGGCCGATCGAAACCGTCGGAATGAGACTCCCGGTGATCACGATCATATCCGCTTTGAGATCGCGGCCGCGCTCGGCGACATGATTGGCGAGCCAGGCCAGCGTGGCGCAGGGGTCTTCGGCCGCGCCTTCGCCGATTAGCTTGCCGCCGAGCGTGAGCCGGCCTGCAATGCCGACGAGGTCATCGAGTGGGACGCGTTTCGGCGTTCCGGTGACAATCCCGCCGTTCCAGCAATTCTCCACGATCAGCGACAAGGCCTCGGTCTTGGCATAATCGGCGTTGCGGTCCTCGATCAGCTCAAATGCCGGCAGTGCCGCGGCGACCGCCGGGGCAACCGTCTGCGGCGTCCACGGCGCGCCGGACGCCGGCAGATCGGCGCCGAGCTGCAGCGCGATTTCGCTTTCGATGCGCAGATTGACGAAATCCGCCGCGCGCAACTTGGCCGGCGAGCGATGAATGGTGCGGCTGAAAATCGCGCCGCCGCACGGATGATTGATGCCCATCAGCTGCTGCATCACTTTGGTCGTGGTCGCGATCTTGGCGCCGGCGACCGCGCCATAGATCGGCTCCGCCAAACCGTAATAAGCCTCCTGCGCGGCATAGGCCTCGGCGATCGAGGCGGGGCGCAAGTCGTCGGGCAGATTGCGATAGGGCAGGCGGCGCGCCCGCGCCTGCCACATCCATTGCGCCATTGCCTGCAGACGCGCGCGCTCACCCATTGCTGTTCCTGCTCATTAAGCGGCGTCACCATGCGGGCAGAACCGCGCGCGCGCAAGATCGGCGGCGCGCAAGATCAGTGCGCGAAGTCGATCAGACCACGCCGGCGAGCCCGAGCAGCGCCGCGGCAGCAAACGCCCAGAGCGGGTGCACGCGAATGAACAAGGCGATGCATGCGGTGGCGAGCGTGATCGCCGCCGCCACCCAGCTGTAATCGGCGACGCTGGCGATCACCGTGGCGCTCGCCGCGGTCAGTCCGAGCGTCACCGGAATGAGGCCGCGGCTGAGCGCGCCATGCCAGGCGGCGCCGGTGAAGCGCTCCGAGGCGCGGCCGACGACAAAGGCCAGCACCGAGGTCGGGCCGCACATCGCCAGTGTCGCCACCACCGCGCCGGCAATTCCGGCGACGTGGTAGCCGATCAGCGTGACGATGATCAGGTTCGGCCCCGGCGTGAGCTGCGCCAGCGCGAAGGAATCGGCGAACTGCCGATCGGAGAGCCAATGTTGAATGTCGACGGCGTAGCGGTGCATCTCCGGAATGGCCGAATTGGCGCCGCCGATCGCGAACAACGATGTCACGGCGAAGAACGCCGCCAGCGTGAACAGTGAGCCGCTCTCGGATTTCATCGCCGCATTCCGTTGTTGCGAAAAGCGGCGCCGATGCTCACCGGAACGATCACAAGCAGAACGAGCGGCAGCGGCCAATGCAGAATGCCGATGGCGACGAAAGTTGAAAGCGCGATCAGCGGCGCGACCACGGCCGGGTTCTTGAAAGGGCCATCGAAACGAGTCGTGAACAGTGGCCGCGCCATCTTGGCGACGGTGGCGAGCATCAGTCCGGCCGCCGCGGCAGCGACGCCGGTCAGCATGCGGCGCAACGCCGGCAGGTCGCCGAAATGCGCGTAGAGCGCGCCGACCGCAATGACCAGAATCATCGGCGGGCCGAGCAGCCCCGCCAGCGCCGCGAGCGCACCAAGCGGCCCGCGCATGCGCGCGCCGAAAATCACCGCGAAGTTGACCATGTTGCCGCCGGGCAGGAAGGCGCACAGCGCAAAGGCTTCGTTGAACTCTTCCGCGGTGAACCAGCGCCGCCGCTCCACCATGATCCGCCGCGCCCAGGCGAGCACGCCGCCAAAGCCGGACAGCGAGATCGCGGCAAAGGCCAAGAACAGTTCGGCAATGCTCGGCTGCGACGCGGCGGCGGCCGGGGCGTTTGGGGCGTTTACGGGCGGGGCGGGGGGACCGGCTGGGGGACTCATCGAAGTCGTTTAACCCACAGCGGTTTTCCCGGCCAGCCGGGCGGTTGCGCTCCGACCGCTGGTCTTTTTTCGGCAACCATTTGCGCTTATATTCTGTGTGCCGGCGTAAGCCGGCTATGGCGATAAATGGCCGTCGTAATAAACCTTTCGGACCCGGGGGCAGTACCCGGCGACTCCACCAATTCAAGGAGTCGGTAATCAGGGGGTCAGTAATCAGAAAGGCAAATCTTCCGATTACTGATTACCGATCACTGACTCCTGATCACGGGGTCGAAATAGGATCGACGAGGGCGTAAAGGACGTGCTTTTGCCCGGGATGGTTCCGGCGTTATCGGGCCAAATTCATAGTTGCAAACGACAACTATGCTCCGGTTGCTCTGGCTGCGTAAGCAGCTCGAAAGACCGACTTGAAGTCCTAGCGTCTTAGCAGCGCTAGGCGGGGTTCGGAGGCACCTGGCAACAGAAGCCTCCACTTTCTTTCAGAGATCGGATGTCGGACGACAGAGGACAGAATCGCGGCGAGCCTCTATGAGAATCGCTCTGGAGCTTTATGATCGACTACTTACTTATCTGTTGTCCGTCATCTGACATCCGTCGTCCGCTATGACCGATCACATTCGCTATGACCTTCTCGCGCAGCAGGCGCTGCGCGGCGTCGTGCGCACCGTGCTGGCCGACGTCGCCAAAAAGGGCCTGCCGGGCGAGCACCATTTCAAGATCACCTTCAATACTGTCGCACCCGGTGTGCGGCTGTCCGATCGGCTGCGCGCGCAATATCCGGAGACGATGACGATCATCTTGCAGCACCAGTTTTGGGATCTCGCCGTCGGCGAGCGCGGCTTCGAGGTCGGGCTGTCATTTGGCGGCATCACCGAGCGCCTGTCGGTGCCATTCAATTCCATCGTCGCGTTCTACGATCCGGCGGTGCAGTTCGGCTTTCAGTTCGAGGCAATCGATGCCGCGGCGGCGGGCGAACGCGGCGACGCCGCCAAGGCTGCGCCAACGCGCGAGGAAAAGACTGCGCCGGCGCGCGAGGATAAGACCGCGCGGAAATCCGCGGCCCTGCCGGCCGGAAAGAGCGCAGCCGGTAAAAAGTCCGAACCCGCGGCCCCTTCCGCCAAAACCGCCGAGCCGCCAAGCGGCGGCGATGACAAGCCTGACGGCGGCGGTGAAGTCGTGCGGCTCGACCAATTCAGGAAAAAATGAAAACAGACGACAGACGACGGACGGCAGAGGACGGAAGGAACGCCGCTTCATCTGTCGTCCGTCGTCCGACCTCTGTCGTCCGAACCCGCACCGAAACCGATTCCTTCGGTCCAATCGAAGTGCCGGCGCAAGCCTATTGGGGCGCGCAGACCGAGCGCTCGCGGCATAATTTTGCGATCGGCGAACAGCGCATGCCGCGCCCCTTGATCGCGGCGCTGGCGCTTGCCAAGCGCGCCGCCGCCGAGACCAATCGCGCGCTCGGCCTTCTCGACGCGCGCCGCGCCAAGGCCATCGTGCAGGCGGTGCAGGAAATCCTCGACGGCAAGCTCGACGAACATTTCCCGCTCTCGGTCTATCAGACCGGCTCGGGCACGCAGACCAACATGAACGTCAACGAGGTGATCGCCAACCGCGCCAACGAGATCCTCGGCGGCGCGCGCGGCGCCAAGGCGCCGATCCATCCCAACGATCACGTCAATATGAGCCAGTCGTCGAACGACGTGTTTCCGACCGCGATGCATATCGCCGCCGCGCAGGAAATGTCGCATCGGCTCATTCCGGCGCTGCAGCATCTGCACGGCGAGCTCAACCGCAAGACCAAGGCGTTTGCGTCGATCGTCAAGATCGGGCGCACGCATACCCAGGACGCAACCCCGCTGACGCTCGGCCAGGAATTTTCCGGCTATGCAGCGCAGGTCGCCTCCGGCATCGCCCGGCTCAAGCTCGGCTTGCGCGAGCTTTACCCGCTGGCGCAGGGCGGCACCGCGGTCGGCACCGGGCTCAATGCCGATCGCCGCTTCGCCAAGCTGTTTGCCAAAGCCGTCGCTCGCATGACCGGCTTGCCGTTCGTCAGCGCGCCGAACAAATTCGAGGCGCTGGCTTCGCACGGCGCTTTGGTATTCGCCCATGGCGCGCTCGATGCGCTCGCCGCCGATCTGTTCAAGATCGCCAACGACATTCGCCTGCTCGGCTCCGGTCCGCGCTCGGGCTTAGGCGAATTGATCCTGCCGGAAAACGAGCCCGGCTCCTCGATCATGCCGGGCAAGGTCAATCCGACCCAGGTCGAGGCGTTGACCATGGTGTGCTGCCGCGTGTTTGGCAATCAGACCATCATCGCCGTCGCCGCGAGCCAGGGCCATTTCGAGCTCAACGTGTTCAAGCCGGTCATCATCGACGCCATGTTGCAGTCGATCAGGCTCCTCGCCGATGCGGCGCATTCGTTCGCCGACCGCTGCGTCGCCGGCATCCGCGCCAACACGCCGCGGATCGCTACGCTGATGGAGCAATCGCTGATGCTGGTCACCGCGCTCACCCCGAAGATCGGCTACGACAAGGCCGCCGAGATCGCCAAGGCCGCGCACAAGAACGGCACGACGCTGCGCGAAGAAGCAGTGCGACTCGGCTATGTCTCGGCCAAGGAGTTCGACCGCCTGGTGCGGCCGGAGCGCATGACCCGGCCGGGGCGATAAGTTTGCACCCTCCCCCGTAAAAACGGGGGAGGGGGACCACGCCAACGGGTCCGGCCCGAAGTGGCCGGCCCGATGACAAGCTCCGCGTGGTGGAGGGGGCGCATGGCTATTGTCATCACAGGATGATCGTCGCTGAGGCACATGCCCCTCCCACCGCCTACGGCGGTCCCCCCTCCCCGCTGTCGCGGGGCGGGATGCAGTTGGGGCGCCGGAAATGAAATCGCCGGTGATCAAGCGCTCGATCATGATCGCGGGCCACAAAACCAGCGTCAGCATCGAAGATGCGTTCTGGACCGCGCTGAAAGGGATCGCGCTAGTGCGGCGGCAAAGCCTGGCCGAATTGATCGGCGGCATCGACGGCGCGCAGCGCGGCGGGAATCTTTCGTCGGCGATTCGCGTCTTCGTGCTGGATTATTATCGCGGGCGGTAATGCGGGTCAGCACAACCGGCTGACGTCGCGAGAACGATCTCTTATTTCGTCATTGCCGGGCTTGACCCGGCAATCCATGCGGCCGGTCGGCTCATTGATCTTGCCGTTTCGGTTGCTGCAGCTCAGCATGGACCACCGGGTCAAGCCCGGTGGTGACGAAGTGTGGGGTCCCAAAATCACAACCCGAAAATCTTGCCCGGATTCAAAATATCCAGCGGATCGAGCGCGCGCTTGATCGCGCGCATGACATCGAGCGCCGGTTCGCCGTGCTCGGCCGGCATATATTTCATCTTGCCCTGGCCGATGCCGTGCTCGCCGGTGCAGGTGCCGTCCATCGCCAGCGCGCGGTCGACCAGGCGCTCCAGAAAAGCCTTGGCGCGATCGATCTCGTCGGCATCGTTGTGGTCGATCAAGAGCAGCATATGGAAATTGCCGTCGCCGACATGGCCGACGATCGGCGCCACCAGGCGGCTCTCTTTCAAGTCGCGCTGCGATTGCGTCACGCATTCGGCCAGCCGCGAGATCGGCACGCACACGTCGGTCGAGAGCGCGCGGATCCCCGGCCGCATGCTCATGACCGCCCAATAGGCATCATGCCGCGCCTGCCACAGCCGGCTGCGATCTTCGGCTTTGGTCGCCCAATCGAATGGCCCGCCGCCGAGCTCGGCGGCAATCTCGCCGAAGCGCTGCGACTGCTCGGCGACGCTGGCATCGGTGCCGTGAAACTCGAGAAACAGCATCGGCGTTTCCGGCAGCGTCAGCTTGGAATAGGCGTTGCAGGCCTTCACCTGCATTTCGTCGAGGAGCTCGATGCGCGCCACCGGAATGCCGGACTGGATCGCCAGTATGGTCGCGTTGCACGCCGCTTCGACGCTCGGGAACGGACAGGTGCCGGACGAGATCGCTTCGGGAAGGCCGGACAGCCGCAGCGTCAGTTCGGTGATGATGCCGAGCGTGCCCTCCGATCCCACGATCAGGCGGGTGAGATCGTAGCCGGCCGAGGATTTCTTGGCGCGGTGGCCGGTCGAAATCATCTCGCCATTGGCGAGCACGGCTTTGAGCGCCAGCACATTGTCTTTCATGGTGCCGTAGCGCACCGCGTTGGTGCCGGAGGCGCGCGTCGCCGCCATGCCGCCGAGCGAGGCGTCGGCGCCGGGATCGATCGGAAAGAACACGCCGGTGTCGCGCAAATATTCGTTGAGCTGCTTGCGGGTGATGCCGGGCTCGATGACGCAATCGAGATCCTCGGCATGCACGGCGAGCACGCGGTTCATGTCGCGGAAGTCGAGGCAGATGCCGCCGCGCGGCGCGTTGACCTGGCCTTCGAGCGACGTGCCCTGGCCGAAGCCGATCACCGGCACGCGAAGCGCCGCGCATAGCCGCACGATCTCCTGCACCTCTTCGGCGCTTTGCGGAAACACCACCGCGTCGGGCGGCTGGTTCTCGATCCAGGTGGTGGTGTGGCCGTGCTGCTCGCGCAGCGCTTGCGAGGTGGCGAGGCGGTTGCCGTAGCGCGCCGCAAGCGCCGCGATCACCGCGGCGGCGGCCTTGTGCTCTTCTTTGCTGCGTTCCGGGGCCTCGACCAGAGCCATTATTGTTCACTATTGCTTGCGCATGATCTTATCCGAAAACCGGTTCCCACTTTTCGGGATCATGCGTTGGCAAACGTGGCGGCGGCAACCGGCTTGGTCAAGCGGCCGGCCGCGGTCTTGCCTCCGCTGCACGAAATCCGCCACATTCGGCCGATGCTCGAGCGCCGCGATCCCGAACCCGCCTTTTTCGCGCCCTTCGTCTCCGCGCCGATGCGGGTTGAACCGGGCTGGATCGACTATAATGGCCATCTCAACATGGCCTATTACAATGTACTGTTCGACCGCGCGGTCGACGAAGTCTACGAACTCCTTGGCTGTGGCCTCGCCTATCTGAAGGAGACCCAGCACTCCTGTTTCACCGCCGAAGTGCATGTGCGCTATTTGCGCGAACTCAACGCCGGCGATCTGGTCCGCGTCAGCTTCCAGCTGCTCGATTTCGACGTAAAGCGCCTGCACTATTTCGAGGAGCTGCACCACGCCGAGGAAGGCTGGCTGTCGGCGACCTCGGAGAACATG
This sequence comes from uncultured Alphaproteobacteria bacterium, assembly GCA_963816295.1. GTDB lineage: Bacteria > Pseudomonadota > Alphaproteobacteria > Rhizobiales > Xanthobacteraceae > BOG-931. Next base: position 93,406 of record CAWFJS010000017.1, read on the forward strand.
GCGCTGCATGTCGACATGGCGGCGCGCAAGACCGTGCCGTTCCCGGACAACATCGCCACGCGCCTTGCCAAAATGAAGGCCGCGCATGCGGCCCTGCCGGTGCCCGAGGCCGCCGGCCGGCGGATTGCGATGCCGGGGAAATGATCGCGCGCCGTCATTCGGGATCGCCGCACAGCGGCGAGTCCGGAATGACAGTGCACAAAGCCTCGTAAAAGCCCTCTCTAGGTGCCATCTTCACGCTGTGAGAATCACCAGCGATCGATCAAATCTTGGCTGAACCGTTCAAACGCAACGTCGAACCGGCCGCGCCGGCGGGCCCCAACCCGGCGCCGATTGCCGGCGGCATTGCCGCGCGCGCCATGGCCGCCGCCGCGCCCACGCCTTATCTCGCCGGGCTCAATCCGGAGCAGCGGCTCGCGGTCGAGACGCTGGACGGTCCGGTGCTGGTGCTGGCCGGCGCCGGAACCGGCAAGACGCGCGTGCTCACCGTGCGCATCGCGCACATCCTCGCGACCGGCCGCGCCCGGCCGGGCGAAATCCTCGCCGTCACTTTCACCAACAAGGCGGCGCGGGAAATGAAACAGCGCGTCGAGGAGATCGTCGGCGGCGTGGTCGAAGGCATGCCGTGGCTCGGCACCTTTCATTCCATCGGCGTGAAAATCTTGCGCCGCCATGCCGAACTGGTCGGGCTGAAGAGCGACTTCACGATTCTCGACGTCGACGATCAGATTCGGCTGATGAAGCAGCTTCTTGAAGCCGAGAACATCGACGAGAAGCGCTGGCCGGCGCGCGTGCTCGCGATGCTGATCGACGGCTGGAAGAATCGCGGGCTCACGCCGGAGCAGGTGCCGGGCGGCGAAGCCGCGGTGTTCGCCAACGGCAAGGGGCTCAAGCTCTACAAGGCCTATCAGGAGCGGCTGAAAATCCTCAACGCCGCCGATTTTGGTGATCTGCTTCTGGAAAACATCCGGCTGTTCCGCGAGCAGCCGGAAGTGCTGCGCCAATATCAGGTGCGCTTCAAATACATTCTGGTCGACGAATATCAGGACACCAACGTGGCGCAGTATCTGTGGCTGCGGCTGTTGGCGCAGCGGGCGGCTTCATTGACCGAACAAAAAATCGCCTCTCCCCAGCGGGGAGAGGCCGACACGCGGAGCGTGGCGGGTGAGGGGGCGCTTCACCTGCCTGAGCGTGCGGAAACGCCCCCTCACCCCAACCCTCTCCCCGCAAGCGGGGAGAGGGAGACCGCAAGGGGAGAAGGGCAAAAAAACATCTGCTGCGTCGGCGACGACGACCAGTCGATCTACGGCTGGCGCGGCGCCGAGGTCGACAACATCCTGCGCTTCGAGCACGATTTCCCCGGCGCCAAGGTGATCCGGCTCGAGCGCAATTACCGCTCCACCGGTCACATCCTCGCCGCCGCCTCGCATCTGATCGCGCATAACGAAGGCCGGCTCGGCAAGACGCTGCGCACCGAGGACGAGCTCGGCCAAAAAGTCTCGGTCACCGGCGCCTGGGATTCCGAGGAGGAAGCCCGCGCCATCGGCGAGGAGATCGAGCAGCTGCAGCGCCAAGGTGAACCAAACCAAGGCCAATCGAGCCCACACCCGCTCAACGAGATCGCCATTCTGGTGCGCGCCTCGTTCCAGATGCGCGAATTCGAAGACCGCTTCGTCACGCTCGGCCTGCCGTATCGCGTCATCGGCGGCCCGCGCTTCTACGAGCGCGCCGAAATCCGCGACGCGCTGGCTTATTTGCGCCTCATCAATTCGCCGGCCGACGATCTCGCCTTCGAGCGGATCGTCAATGTGCCCAAGCGCGGGCTCGGCGACGCCACCGTGCAGCTTCTCCACGATCACGCCCGCAAGCGCCGGGTGCCGATGCTCGAAGCCGCGCGCGCGATGGTCGCAAGTGACGCGCTTAAGCCGAAGCCGCGCGGCGCGCTGCGCGGCTTGATCGAGGCATTCGACCGCTGGCGCGCGCAGCGCGAGAGCCTGCCGCACACCGAGCTGGCGGAGATCGTGCTCGATGAATCCGGCTACACCGAGATGTGGCAGAAGGACCGCTCCGCCGACGCCGCCGGCCGGCTGGAGAACCTCAAAGAGCTGATCCGCTCGATGGAGGAATTCGAGAACCTGCAAGGCTTTCTCGAGCACATCTCGCTGGTGATGGACAACGAGAAGGCCGCCGAAGCCGACGCCGTCAACATCATGACGCTGCATTCGGCCAAGGGCCTGGAATTCGACACCGTGTTTCTGCCGGGCTGGGAGGAGGGGCTGTTCCCGCACCAGCGCACGCTCGACGATCAGGGCCGCGCCGGGCTCGAAGAGGAGCGCCGGCTCGCGCATGTCGGCCTGACGCGTGCGCGCCGGAGGGCAAAAATCTATTTCGCCACCAACCGCCGCATGCACGGGTTGTGGCAGACCAATATTCCGTCGCGCTTTCTCGACGAATTACCGGAGCCCAATGTCGAGGTGACCGAACCGCAAGGCGGCTTCGGCGGTTTCGCCGGCTATGGCGGCTACGGCGCCTCGCGCTTCGACGCCGCGACCGCGTTCGGCTCCAATTACGGCACGCCCGGCTGGCAGCGCGCGCAAGCCGCGAAAGAAGCAAAACGCGGCGCCGGCGCGAGCGGCTTTGCCGAAGACGGTTCGCGCTACGCAATGGACGACGACGAGACGCTGCATCACGCGCTCCCTCCCCCTTGCGGGGGAGGGTTGGGGAGGGGGGTCCTGGAGACGTTCGCAGCGCTGACGAGTCATCACGCTTGCCGGGGAGGGCAAAGGAGCGAAGTCTCGAGGGGGGTAATGTGCGAGGCGCGCCCCGCCGCGTGCCGCTCACCATCGAGGGCGAACTGGTCGCCAAATCGACCGGCACCGTCTCCGCGTTTTCACTCGGCGACCGCGTCTTTCACCAGAAATTCGGCAACGGCAACATCACCGCGATCGACGGCAACAAGCTGACGATTCAGTTCGACCGCGCCGGCGAGAAACGCGTGGTGGATAGTTTTGTCGAAAGGGCGTGACAGCTCGTCCTACGCGGCTTTTTCTAAATCGATTATCTCAGTCATTTGATTTCGGCATCGCGGGCACTCAAAAGTGCGTTGAGCGCGATCGGGCTTCTTCGGTTCGATCTGAATGAGCCACATCGGTGCGCCACATTTGGAGCACACGGGCCGCACGGGCGTTGCGAGCGGATTGTCAACAAACCAAACCATTGGAGCCTCCCGTTCCGAGGCTCCCCGTCCGCAATCATAATTGCAATGTTTGATTGTAGGGCATTGATTTAGATCAACCAGCCATAGTGTGAACGCGCCCGCGCTATGCCGATCTTGTGGAAACAGATCGTCGTGGGTGGGGTTGTTAACGTCCTGCCTGGAACTGCTGTTTTGCTGCAGCTTTATCTGCTGGAAGAAGAGGCGACAGCGCTATGGCCAGAACCTATCGTGAAGTTGAGCGATCGAGCAGTTTCGCACCCAACTCGGGGCAGCAATTGATTCCGTGGAATTTGTGAAAAGGGCACTCGACCGAGAAGTACAAGAAACCGACCGCGGGAAAGGCCCTGCCTGATGTTTGCTGCGGTGCATGAGTCCTTGCCGTAGCCAGTCACCACTGCCCAGCAAGCTGGCTGTCAGCCTTAGAGTAGCCAAAGCGATTGTCTTGACGATTAACCCGCTTTTTTTAGATGATCGCGCCGTACAGGGCTTCACCTCGGACTTGTAATCCCGCGGCATCAAATTGCATGATTTCGCAGGCGCGTTTGCGCTCACCATTCAGGTTGGCTTCGTAAACGACATTCAATTCGCGCCGCTTTTCATCCCATGCCGCGTGATCGAGCTTGAACTCTAGCGTCGAGATACGCGCGAGAGCGGTGCGCCAGTAGTCCTCAAGCTCTTTCTTGTTTCGAAGTATTGGACGACCGACCAAATTCCGGGCCACGGGGCTGACAAACTGAGCCTCTTCGGAGTAATGCGCGAGCACAGCTTCGACGTCGCGGAGATTCCAAGCAGCGATCCAGGATTCGGCAAATGACATCATAGATTGATAAGTCATATGCATCACATGTCCCTTTTTCATTTGGCTGTATCCGTTACGTCCGGACGAAAAGCGGCATTATTATTTGTTCAGGCGGCCAACCGTCCCGAGGAGCGAAGGCGAGCTGTAATCTTTCGCCGGACCAAGTCGATGTGATGGCGCAAGTTATACACCTGGTCCGAGAATGTAAGCGGAAAATGAATTTTGCTGAGGTCGTCCTCGATGCGCTCAATCTCGGCCTGTTTGTCGATCAACTGTTTGTGGCTTGTGATTGATTCGAACGAGGCCTCCAGCGTCCTTAGTTCGGCGTACCAATGGAACAGACGCCGGCGTATCATCCAATTATAACTCTGAGGCAAAAAATGCAGCAACGGTAAGCCAATCGCGATGCCCGTCACCAGTACCGCGATCGCTCTTTGCACATGGATCGATATCCACAATGGCAAATGCCTTTGCATGAACGATGGACCGTTCTTGTAAAAATCGATTGCAGTAGGGGCAACCGTGTATTCCGAATCGGAGCCATTCGGGTATTCGCCACTGCGATGAAAAAGGTCTGCTCCACTGTGCACCTCTTTCATAGTTTGCAACAGGAGCTGGACAATTTCCGGGTGAAGATCGCTGCGGATCAAAACCTTGGATTTGGTGCCAATAAGCTGCACATCGTTGGACGGGATAACACGTTCAATATCGATCGTGCCCTGAGGCAATGTCATCCGGGTAAGATCGGGGAAATTGCGGGTAAACGCCTCTGACATTGGAAAGCTCATTGGCCGCACATTTTGATTGCGCAGGAACGACTGAACAGCGGTCGCTTCCGGCACACCGATGATCCACACGGCGTCGACTTGAGCGTCTTTCAGCGCCTTGTCTGCAGCGTCTCCGGCAAAAGGCAACAAAGTGGCCGTTTCGGAATTTACGCCGGCCTTGCCAAGCATTTGCTCGGCCATGTGTCGCGTGGCGCTTCCTTCCGGCCCAACGGCGATGCGTTTGCCTTTAAGCTGTGGCAGCTGATCGAGTTGCCCGTTCGCGGGATAGAAGATCCAGAACGGTTGATCGTAAACGGTTCCTAACGAGAGCACGCCGGGCGTATGCTTTGAGTCGGAAAGACCTCCGGTAACAAAAGCAATCTGCACGTCGGCATTGGGATCCTGCAGCAGCTTGAGGTTTTCGACTGCGCCGGCGGTTTCGCGCAGTTCCAGTTCGACGTGAGAACGCGCAAATATTTCTCGATATTGACGGCCGTAATATTCAAAGGAAGCACCTTTAAAAGCCGTCGCCATGACGACCTTCGCGGGCGGCGCAGGAATAAAATAAATCAAGGCGAGCGAAGCAATGCCGACGACGGCAAGAGCCGTCGATGCTTTGAATATTTGCCAACGTGTGAATTTCATCATATCGCCCCTCTCGGATCGGCTGGCATCTGCAGTAACTGACGTCCGCCAAATCAGGCGTTCGTTGGCTGCTCGGTACAAGTCCTCAACTCTGCATCGCGCGCCAACCGCAATGCCTTTAAGCGGTGCATGTTCTTCACGGCTGCCTCGTGGCGCGCCTGCTCTTGCTTCAAAGCGTCTTCGATTTCCATTTCGCGCCGCATATTGCGCTCGAATTGGCTTTCCGCGGTTTCGGGTTGATTGGTGTCAGCCATGACGTCCTCCCGTCTGAAAAAGGCGACGGAGAATAAGGTCGCCGGCCGGACGGCCTTATTTTTTTTGCAGATGTCGTTTACTGGAGCTTGGACGCGATCAGCGGGAATCCGGATCCGGAATAGCTAGAGTGGCGCCGTTCTTGTCGTAGCCGGGGATCGCTTTGGAAACGTCGGTTCGATTAGGGTGAGTGACGTCCTGCCGCTTCTGCGCAAACGCAGGGCTGGCGAGCATCGCCATGATGCCAAGAGCAGACAACGCTACTTTCATATTGAGCAAGTTCATTTCGTTTCTCCATCCACCGGGGTTCAACTCCGGGGACCCGTTACCTACTCAAGATTCCGCGCTGATCAATGAGAATTTATCATCTTTCAATCACATTTTTTTCAATCAAATTACCCGTCTTAAAAGGGAATATTTGGCGGGCGACGCTTCCATTTGTGCTGCTGCGTTGTGCGCTCACACCAAAGTCCACAAAAATTCCGTTTCCTCCCAATGCATTGCACGCTCCGCGAACAGCCTTCGACCTGATGACGCTGTGCGCAGATCGCATTGAGGAAATTGCATTGCAGATATTCGCAGCTCTGCGGGAATAATCGCCGACATGCAGTCGCGCCGTCCAACGCGAATCGACAACGCGCTCGATATTTATCTCGGCTCCGCTTTTCGCGGTTTTCCGTTCTGCAATACGCGCGGGCGGTGTCTCTAGGAGCGCCCGGACAGCGTGCCAGCTAATTTCGGGAAGAAACGGCCAATTCGGCGGTGTGGATCAGATCATTTAAAGTACCCCAATCGGTGGGATTGAATTCATCTGGTCCCAGCCCGCGAGTGGCTTTGAGCGCGTTGATCAGCTCATGCCACCCGTCGGTCAAACCATTGAAAGCGAGATAGCCAGGAAGGATTCTCGCAAGCGGTTTAAGGCGTCGTTCGTCGCACAATCCATCGATTAACGCCCGAAGGGCCGCGAAAAATTCGTCGTTTGAATGGAAATCCCTCATCTCGCTTGCTCTCTCATCGGGTCGCGTCTCTCGCTTTGACGGCGAGGCTTCCATGGTCGACGCGCGCGGAACTAATCGCAACGGGGCGGTTTGAGAATGGACAAGAAGCGCGCCCGATCCAGGAAGTCGCCATGATCCGCAAGCTCGCGTCCGGAAAGTACCGGCTCTATTCGCGTAAAGTAAATCCGAAGACCGGCCGGCGGCACAATCTGGGCACGTTTGCAAGCCGCGCCGCCGCGCAGAAGCACGAGCGGGCCGTGCAATATTTCAAGCGCCATTAGCGCTGCATTTCCCGGACGCGGTGCAGCGTGAAACGGTGCACAGCTGATCCGGGACCTTCGCGATCTCCCCCGAGAGGTGCTGAGCTTGTGACGATCCCGGGTCTGCAGCGCACCACTTCGTGCTGCGCTGCGCCCGGGAAACAATCACGTCGCTGTAATAGTGACGTACTCTTGATCAACGTCACGGATTACGTTACATATGATTTCGCATCTCGCGCGAGGGAACAAAATTCTGTTTTTGCTGGGATTGCACCATACATTGGTATGGCATATTATACATATGAATGGCGCGCGAGCCGAGCTTCGAATGGGATGACCTTAAGGGCCGTGCTAATCGCGTAAAGCATGGCGTCTCGTTCGGATTAGCGCAGACAGCCTTCCTCGATCCGCGCCGCGTAATTGCCGAAGACTTGGAGCATAGCAGCGGCGAGCAGCGCTACTTCTGCTTCGGCATGGTAGCAGGCGGGATAATGACCGTGCGCTTCACGTTTCGCGGCGGTCGCGTCCGAATATTCGGCGCGGAAAGGCAAACGCATCTATGAGCAACAGAACCGTTAAATACACTGCCGGTGAGATCGGACGGATCCGGGTAGTCGAAGACTTCCTGCCTGCACCCGCCGATCTCGTGCTGCGCGAAGACAATGTGAAGGTCACGCTGTCGCTTTCGCGCCGCGGTCTCGATTTTTTCAAGCGCGAGGCGAAGAAACGTCATGTGCCCTATCAGCGCATGATCCGCGCGCTAGTCGATACCTATGCGGAACGGCAAGCGGGCGGTCGCAAGTAGCGCAGGACTGCCCACTTTCACGCCCCCCGCAAAGCCACTAGAACACAGGGGCAACGCGCCAAGCTTACATTAGGAATTGATCCAGGAAATTCGTCCATGAACGCCCCGCTAAGCACCCATCCGACGCCGCCCTATAAGCACACGCCGCTGTTCCCGCTCGGCAAGGACGACACGCCCTATCGGAAAATCGCAACCGAGAACGTGCGCGTCGAGCGCGTGCTCGGCGAAGACGTGCTGGCGGTGCCGCGCGAGGCGCTACGCGCGCTGTCGGAAGCCGCGTTCAACGATATCAATCATCTCTTGCGCCCGGCGCATCTCGCTTCGCTCAAATCGATCGTCGAAGATCCCGAAGCGTCGAACAACGACAAGTTCGTCGCTTACGAGTTTCTCAAGAACGCGAACATTTCCGCGGGCGGCGTGCTGCCGATGTGTCAGGACACCGGCACCGCGATCATCATGGGCAAGAAAGGCCGGCTCGTCTGGAGCAGCGGCGACGACGAGGCGGCGCTCGCCGAGGGCGCGCGCGACGCCTATCTGAAACGCAATTTGCGCTATTCGCAGCTCGCGCCGCTGTCGATGTTCGAGGAAAAGAACACCCGCTCGAACATGCCGGCGCAGGTCGAACTCTATGCCGAAAGCGGCGGCGGCGCCGATACCGAATACAAGTTCCTGTTCATCGCCAAGGGCGGCGGCTCGGCGAATAAAGCCTTTCTGTTCCAGGCGACGCCGTCGATCCTCACCCGCGACCGCTTGCTCGCCTTCCTGAAAGAAAAAGTGCTCACGCTCGGCACCGCGGCGTGTCCGCCCTACCATCTCGCCATCGTCATCGGCGGTACTTCGGCCGAGCTGACGATGAAGACGGTGAAGCTCGCCTCCTGCAAATATTACGACGCGCTGCCGGAGCGCGGCTCCGAGGACGGCCACGCCTTCCGCGATCGCGAGATGGAGCGCGAAATCCAGAAAATGACGCAATCGCTCGGCGTCGGCGCGCAGTTTGGCGGCAAATATTTCTGCCACGACGTGCGCGTCATCCGCCTGCCGCGCCACGGCGCGTCATTGCCGATCGGGCTTGGCGTGTCGTGCTCAGCCGACCGCCAGGCGCTCGGCAAGATCACCAAGGACGGCGTGTTCCTGGAAGAGCTCGAACACAATCCGGCGAAATATCTCCCAGTCGTCGATGCCGCGGCGCTCGGCGGAGCGGTGGTCAAGATCGATCTGACCCGGCCGATGAAGGAAATTTTGGCGCAGCTCACCAAACATCCGATCAAGACCCGGCTGTCGCTAACCGGGCCGATGATCGTGGCGCGCGATCTTGCGCATGCCAAGCTGCGCGAGCGGCTCGAGCGCGGCGAGGGCCTGCCCGATTATTTCAAGAACCACCCGATCTATTACGCCGGGCCGGCGAAGACGCCGCAGGGCTATGCCTCCGGCTCGTTTGGCCCGACCACGGCCGGGCGGATGGATTCCTTCGTCGACGATTTCCAGGCCGCCGGCGGGTCGATGGTGTCGCTGGCCAAAGGCAACCGCGCCGCGGTAGTGCGCGACGCCTGCAAGAAGCACGGCGGCTTCTATCTCGCCTCGGTCGGCGGTGCGGCGGCAAATCTTGCGGAACATTGCATCAAGAAAGTCGAATGCATCCAATATCCCGAGCTCGGCATGGAAGCGATCTGGCGTATCGAAGTGGCCGATTTTCCGGCTTTCATCGTCATCGACGACAAAGGCAACGACTTCTTCAAGGACTTGAATCTGGGGTGAGGCGGTGAGGCCTCCTTCACTTTCGCTGCACCCGGTCGTCCAGTGGCTCGTCCACGGGGCGCGTAACGCGGCGCTGTCGCAGGAAGTGCTGACCGAACTTTGCCAGCGCTTGACCGCGGCCGGATTGCCGTTGTGGCGGGTGACGGTGTTCGTCCGCACGCTGCATCCGCAGATCGTCGGACGGCGTTTCACGTGGCATCCGGAGACCGGCACAGAGATCAGCGATGGCAGCTTCGAACTTCTCGAGCGCCGGTCCTTTCTCGAAAGTCCGATGATGCATGTGAGCAACACCGGCGAATCGTTCCGCCGCCGGATCGCCGATCCCGATTGCGTGATGGATTACCCGGTGCTGCACGATCTGCGCGCCGAAGGCGTCACCGATTACTTCGTGGCGCCGCTGCATTTCTCAAGCGGCGAAGTGCATTTCTCGTCCTGGGCGACGCGGCAGTCCGGCGGCTTTACCGACGCCGAAATCGAAGCGATCGAGGCGTTGATCGCGCCGCTGGCGCGGGTCGCCGAAATCCGCGCCTGGTATCGCGTCGCCGGCAATCTGCTCACGACTTACATCGGCAAGAACGCCGGCGAGCGCGTACTGGCCGGGCACATCCGCCGCGGCGACACCGAAGCGATTCACGCCGCGATCTGGCTGTCCGACATGCGCGGCTTCACCGCGCTGGCCGACATGCTGCCGCCGCAGGATTTGGTCGATCTGCTCAATCGCTATTTCGACTGCCAGGTGCCGGCGATCCATGAACACGGCGGCGAAGTGCTCAAATATATGGGCGACGGGCTATTGGCGATTTTTCCGATCGGCGCGGAGCGCGATTTTTCGACGATCTGCGCTGCCGCGCTCGCAGCCGGTAAAGCCGCGCGAGACAACATCGCCGCACTGGATGCCGCCGAGGACGGCCCGGCGCTGCGCTTCGGCTTGGCGCTGCATGTCGGCGACGTGCTGTTCGGCAATATCGGCAGCGGCAACCGGCTGGATTTCACTTGCATCGGCCCGGCGGTAAACTTGGCGGCGCGGCTCGAGAAACTCGCCGGCCGCTTGGGCCGCACCATCCTCGCCTCGGAGGATTTCGTCGATCACTGCGGCGATGACGACTTGCAACCGCTCGGCCGTTTTGCTGTCGCCGGATTTGCCGCGGAGCAAATGGTGTTCGGCCTCGCCGACGAAGGAAAGGAAGCGCAATGAACGGACCGACTGCGGCGGCGACTACGCAACGCGCCAAGGGGCCGATCGTCTGGCTCGACATGGATCAGCAGGCGCTCGACGACGCCTACGATCAGCTCGTCTACGCACCGAACCGCGAGCAGCTCACCAAGCGGCGCATCGCCAATAGCGCGGCGGCGCGGAGGCGCATCGGCGATCCGCTTCGATTCGCTTATGGGCCGACGGCGATCGAGGGGCTCGACGTTTATCGCGCCGCTCCGAGCGGCGGCGCGAAGGCGGTCAATAAAACGCCGGTCGCGATCTTTGTCCACGGCGGCGCCTGGCGCAACGGCGCCGCCTCCGAGTTCACCTTCCTGGCCGAACCCTTTGTCCGCGCCGGCGGCAATTTTGTCGTACTCGATTTCATCACTGTCGATGACGCCGGCGGCAGCCTGTTTCCGATGGTCGAGCAGGTGCGGCACGCGATCGGTTGGGTTTATCGCAACGCCGACAAATTCGGCGGCGACCGCGACCGGCTTTATCTGATCTCTCACTCGTCGGGCTCGCATCTTGCCGGCTGCGCCGTGACGCACGATTGGTCGAAGGAGGGATTGCCGCGCGACATTCTCAAGGGCGCGACGCTCTCGAGCGGCATGTACGATCTCAAGCCGGTGCGGCTCTCCAAGCGCTCGAAATATGTGAAGTTCACCGACGCAATGGAGCAGGAGCTCTCCGCGATCCGCCATCTCGACCAGCTCGTGACGCCGCTCAATATCAGCTACGGCACCTACGAGACGCCAGAATTTCAGCGCCAGGCCCGCGACTTCGCCGCGGCGGTGAAAGGTGCCGGCAAGCCGGTCGAGCTCCTGGTCGGCGAAGCCTACAACCATTTCGAAATGCTGGAGACGCTTGCGAACCCTTACGGTCTTCTGGGCCGCGCGGTGTTGGCGCAGATGGGGTTGAGTAAAAGCTGACTTGTCTTCCGTCACCCTGAGGTGGCCGCGAAGCGGCCCTCGAAGGGCGACGGCCCGGGCCGTGGCCGTGCATCCTTCGAGGGTCGCGGAGCCTGTCATCGGGCCGGCCAACTTGGGCCGGACCCGTTGGCTTGCGCCTCGGGATGACGGATCGAAAGCTTGTGAAGCCGTGAGGTCGTGCTTTGAAGCTTTACGCCGCTTCGGCGCCGGGATCGGCCGCCTTGCAAATCGAGGTGCGAACGAGTTCGGCGCCGCAATTCCGGCAGGCGTAAACGGTATCTTCCATTTCAGCGGATACGGCGCGACGGCCATGATAGGCCATCCGTCCTGCGCAAATCGGGCAGGGCATCATCAGCGAGGGTAAACTTGAGGCTGGCACAGCCGCTTGATGGCGCATCCACGGTCCCAGCATGGAAAGTGACAACTTTGTGAATTACTCGCTGCTTTAGGCCCAGAGTCAAGGAAAATTGTGCAATGCACACCAAAGCGTTGCGATGCGGTAAGTTTCTTGGGGATAACCCTTTCAGGCCAATTGCGAATCGGCCTTGAAGGCGTCTTAGGGGCGGCGCGGAATCACCCGGCCGCGGCAAGCTCGCCGGCCTTGATGCAGGCCACGCCGAGGGCGGCAAAGCTTGAGCGAGTCGCGGCCACCGAGCCTTGGACGTCGATGCCGCGGCAAGCGTCTTCGATGACCACGACCGCGAAGCCCTCGCGGACCGCGTCCTCGGCCGAATAGCGGACGCAAAAGTCCAGCGCGAGACCGGCCAGGAACAGGCGCCTGATGCCGCGCTCGCGCAGGTAGCCGGTCAGCCCGGTCGGCGTGGTGCGGTCGTTCTCGTAAAGCGCGGAATAGGAATCGATGGCGCGGTCGATGCCCTTGCGGGTGACCAGTCCAGCATGGGGAATGTGCAACCCGCTGTGGAACGCCGCGCCGGGCGTGCCCTGCACACAGTGGTCCGGCCACAGCACTTGCGGCCCGTAGGGCATCGCGATCGTGTCATAGGGCGCGTGCCCGGGATGCGCCGATGCGAACGACAAATGTCCGGCCGGATGCCAATCCTGGGTGAGAACGACGTTGCGGAACTTCTTACCAAGCCAGTTGACGATCGACACGACCTCATCGCCGCGCGGTACGGCGAGCGCGCCGTCCGGACAAAAATCGTTCTGCACGTCGACGACGATCAGAACGTCGCTGTCGTCGATTTCGTAAGCTGCGGCCAGTTTTGCCTCCAGTTCTTTTTGTGCCTTTTGTGTCTTTATTCTTTTGCGCCGCGGCCTTGCGCAAACGCTCAGCCGCGGCGGATGCGGCTGTCAACCAGCGCGGCGAGCTCGACCAGATCGGCGCCGATCTCCACCGGATAGTTGGCGTCCGGCTCAAGCCGCCGCAATGGTTCCGGCAAGCGTTCGAGATCGCGCTTGGCGCGCGCGCGGATTTCGTCGAGCGACGGCGAAGCTCGCAAACGCCGGCCGTCGCGCATCACCCAGTGAAGTAGCGGCTCTTCGCCGGCGCCGTTCGCGGCTGTGGACGAAGAGGTCCGCTCCAGCGTGATGCGATCGCCGGCCATGCGGCCATCCGCATCGTAGCGCCGCCACACCTGTTTGCGTCCGGGCCAGGTGGCTTTTTTGTCCGAGTGTTTGCGCCGCGGCGCGCCGGCGTATTCCTGCAGTTTGTAGACGAAATCGATCGCCGGCACGTCGGATGAGGTGGTCAAGCTGGTGCCGATGCCAAAGCCGTCGACCGGCGCCCGCGCCCGCAATAAGTCGGCCAGCGTGTCTTCGTCGAGCCCGCCGCTGGCGAAGATCGTCACGTCGTGCAAACCGCCGGCGTCGAGAATGGCGCGAACGCTCTTTGCCAGTGCGACGAGATTGCCGCTGTCGAGCCGCACGCCGCGAATGGCAATGCTGGAAGCTTTCAGCCGCGGCGCCAGCATCACCACTTTCCGCGCCGCGGCTTCGGTGTCGTAGGTGTCGAGCAGCAGCACGACATTGTCGGGGCGCGCGCGGGCAAAAACCTCGAAGGCTACCATCTCGTCGTCCTGCGCCTCGATGAAGGAATGCGCCATAGTGCCGTAGAGCGGAATGCCGAACGCCTGACCGGCCAGGACAGTGGCAGTTCCAGCAAAGCCGGCGAGATAGCTTGCGCGGGCGGCGAGCAATGCGGCCTCGGCGCCGTGCGCGCGCCGCATGCCGAAATCGACCAGCAATTTGCCCGGCGCAGCGAGCACGCAGCGCGCGGCCTTGGCGGCGATCAAGGATTGAAAATGCAGAATGTTGATCAGTCGCGATTCGACAAGTTGCGCCTGCGGCAGCGGCGCGGTGATGCGCAGGATCGGCTCGTTGGCGAAGAACGCGGTGCCCTCGGCGACGGCATGGACTTCGCCGCTGAAGCGGAAATCACCAAGATAATCGAGCAGGGTTTTGTTGAATCGACCGGTGCTCTTGAGCCAATCGATGTCGGCGGTAGAGAAGCGAAGATCTTCGAGAAAATCCAGCGCCTGCTGGAGCCCGGCGGCGAGCAGAAATCCGCGCCGCGGCGGCAAACTGCGCACGAACAGTTCGAACACCGCGGTGCCGGTGTCGCCATGATCCAGATAGGCCTGAATCATGTTGATCTGATAGAGATCGGTCAGCAGCGGACTGGTTGCGGTTTCCAATGCGACAAACCTTTTTATTGAAGCGACTCGATTGGCGGTACGTTTCGGGGAAGACGGCGTTTTTGTGTCGCAAGGCATGGAGGCCTAAGCGGTTCTCCAGTTGCCACCCTTGGCCGTGCAATTTAGGATATTATCAATGGGTGGCAGATTAAACTTTCCCTGACCGATAAATACGCTGCGATAAGACACGATATGGCTAACCGGTGCGCCGTCGTCGCTCGATTTGCATTAGTGGCGATTAGCATCGCGGGCTTAACTGCGGCGTCGATCGGCGGTGTTCAAGCGTTTTCGTCTGCGCGAACGGGAAAGCCATTATTTACTGCGGCTGTCGACAAGGCCGAGCCGCCGCCTGGATGGTCAGACTTTTGCGCTCAATATGCCTCTGAATGCGAGAGCAAGACACGAACACCGCGCGCCATCATTCTAACCTCCGAGAGGTGGCGGACGATCAGTGATGTGAACGAGTATGTGAACGAACACATCCAGCCAATGACGGACGTGGAACGCCGAGGCAGGGAAAATGTGTGGTCGTATGCCGAGGATGGCCGCGGTGACTGTAAGGATTACGTACTGGTCAAGCGGCAGAAACTCATTGAAGCGGGGCTGCCGCGTAAATCGCTGTTGATTACCATCGTCTGGACGGCCCGGGAACAAGGGCACGCGGTCCTCATCGCCCACACGGACCGAGGCGATTTCGTTCTCGATAATCTTTGGCCCAACGTCATGCTTTGGTCCGACACCGATTACCAGTTTGTCGAGCGTCAGTCGGAGACGGATCCAAATGCGTGGGTCTATATTGACGGTGGTCCACCAATCGGCGGCGATTCTGTATCGTGCGAAGGCCCGTAAAGCAGAAGAGCTCGCACAAGAGTACATGCAGCACAAATCGGACGCTACCAAGTTGACTCATGCTGGCTCAAAGTCTTGCGCACGATAAAAGCTGATCGCACCGGATTTCGAGCGCCTGGCTCGGGATACGCCGATCGCCTCCTTGGCGTCTACCGGCATCCAAGGCTACACTGCACTAATATCGCTTTACGCGATACATCGCTTGTCGCGATATTAAGAATATGAGATATTATGTCAATGAAAGCGGTTGCCTTCACGCCGGCCGCTACCCGTCAATGGCTCAAGCTTTCAGCCGATATCCGCAAGCGCATCGACGGCAAATTGACGATCTATGCGACCAACGGATCCGGTGACGTAAAACGGCTCAAGGGTACCCACGGTTGCCGGCTTCGAATTGGCGATTGGCGCGTTATCTTTATCGAAGATGCGAGATCGATCACCGTCATTGCCGTCGGCAACCGCAGAGAGATTTACGACTGAGAGGGAGGCATCGTGAACGTTCGATTTAAAATGACCAGCAAGGGAGAGATCGCCATCCTTCCGCGCAAGGAGTATGAAGCGCTCGCCGCAAAGGCACAGGAAGCTGACGAAGACTTCGGTACGGCGCGCCTGATCGCGCGCGCGCGAAAAGAGATTGCCGCCGGCATGCCGCTCATTCCGAAAGAAGTCGTTGACAGAATTGCCCGCGGCGAAAACGCGCTACGCGCATTTCGCGAATGGCGCGGTAAGACGCAGCTCTACATCGCGCACAAGACTAACATCGGGCAGGGTTACATTTCCGACCTGGAAAGTGGTCGGCGAAAGGGAACAACCACAGCTTTGAAAAAAATCGCGGATGTTCTCAAGCTGCCGCTCGATCTGATCGCATAGAACGACCAAGCTGCCGCGCAGTCTTTATGGCGCCGCGTACAAGCTTCGGTAAGCAGTGTTTTCGGACGCAGGGGCGTCCTAGGGATTTTCGGCATTGTTCGGAGTTGGCGGTAACGCATGAGTTTTCAGCCACAGCGCGCGAGCGGTGACGGTTGGGTCGATATCAACCTTATCCCACCAAGCCGATTCGTCGCCGCAGCGATGGACTTCCCTGTGATGGCCGCGACAGAGAGGGACGGTGAACTCATCACTTACTTTTCGCCCGAGTGCTCGTGATTGCGCAAAGCGGAGATGGTGGGCATCTGACGGGCTCCGGCCACAGATCAAGCAGGGCTGCTTGGCGACAGATTGGACATGCTCGCGGTCGCGAACGCGACGCGGTGCCGGCAACGCCAATATCGCCTTGTTGATTGCTACTTGAGACCGCTGACGGATTTTTTTTCGCCGACTCAGTCGCTTGTCATGTTCGTACAGACTACGCGCTTCATCTCCAAGCTCGTGCATAACGGTCGCTAGCTTGGATTCGAACGCCTGCTCGACGTGCTCGGCATCGGCTGCGGATAATGCGTTCTTTGCCGCTAATCTTCGCTGGGCCCAGACCGCTGCATCATCAACCGAATTGTGTCCTTCGACTTCGCGGAGCAAATCGGCTCTTAAGCTTGCCGATAAGACCGCCGAAAGCTCGGCTTGGCGCGAAGTAGAACCGGAGTTATTCGCGTTGGCGCGACCTGCTCGGTGATCCGACTGAGTTTGCTGACCGCCATTGCCGATCGTCTTGCTGCTGACCTTTTTCCCTGTTTCTGCAGGAGGCTCAGTGAGGTCCGGTGCATCCAGATCGTCTTCGCCGGCAATCCCGACGAGCGTGAATAGCCCATATCGCCGGGCATAGGTGAGCGCGGCCCCCATCCGATGTGGGGCCGCAGTCTCACTAATTGCGCAGACCGGCCAATCGGAGGCAATCCATTCTCCGGAGGCATGGGCCAAAACCGTGCTGAGACGGACAATGCCGGAAGTCTCATCAATCGACGTTGTCTGCACCGTTGCGATCTCATGCTGGCTCAAAGTCTTGCGCACGATATCGAGCCCACTCGACAGCGGGGCATAACGGAATGATCGTTCTGCTCCGCCAGGTCCATTCGGACCGGATTGTTCCGACTAGAGACTTTTCCGGATTGACCAGCTCGTGCTTGAGCTTTGGCCAGGGCCGCAGCGATCGTGCCGATAGTCTCACTGGAGCGCTGCATGGCGTACCCTCCAGCTCCAGAAGGTCAAAGCTGATGGCGCCCGATTTGGAGCGCTTGGCGCGGACGCCATGGCCGATCGCTTCCTTGGCGTCCTCCGGCATCAGCGCCTTCAACTCGGCTTTGGATCGCTCATGGTCCAGAAAGGCTTGCCGCGTATCGCGGAATAGAGCCGGCAAATTCCGCCCAGGAGTTCGAGGCGCTCATGTCGACAATTCGGACTGGCTTCGATCCGCGGCTTCGGCGGCTCGACTCCAAAGAGGCGAGGGGGCTCGCCACTCTCGACACAACGCCAGAACTTCCGTTCAGCCGTAACGATGAGGTGCTGATAGAGCGGATCGGCATGGGTCGTGATCTCCACCCATTTACCGCCGCCAGTGATTATCGAGAGGACCGCGGTCCGCGCTGCCACCACCCACATATTGTGCTGCAGCTGCGGCATGTATTTCTCGGCGGCCGCTTCCTCCGAGAACGACCACGGCAGCATGAACTTGGCTTCGAATACCGCGTCGGTACGCTTCGACCCGGCCATCCAGGGTGGCCGCCATCCAGCCTCAGCGCCGGATGGCGGATCCGCCGCTGAATATCCGTGATAGCCTGACCGGTATTGGCCTCATACCAGCGCCGGTTCAGGTCCTCGGTCGCCACGCCAAGCTGCACCACGAGATTTCCAGACAGGTCCTCCGGCTCGACCTCGCCGCGCTTTTCCCGCCACAGCCGAAGGAGGGCGGTTTCGTCATCACCCATAATGATCCGAGCGTCCGAGCCGCCGATGAAGTATCGGCGCCTACGAAGCTCGGGAGTTTTCAACACGGCAGATTCCATATTGCACCACCTGATTTATACTTACCCTCTAAGGCTCGATTCGCCCACATGGGTTAAAATAACCCATGTGGGTTGAGATGTCAACTCAATGGTTGCATTGACCGGGGCTCAAATCAGGTCGGCACGCGCACTAGTGAGGTGGAGCGCGCAAGATTTGGCCAAGCATTCTTCGTTGGGCGTGAATACGATCAGACGGGCTGAAGCCACGGACGATGTGACTTCGCTCACGACCGCGAACGACTTGGCCATTCGCCGCGCGCTAGAGTCCGCCGGCATCGAGTTCATCGACGAGAACGGTGGGGGTCCCGGCATTCGGCTGGGAAAGCGGCACCAGAAGAAGAGTTAGCTCGCTGAGCGAAGAAGCGGCGTCCCTCCTGCTACCGACAGCGAGGGCCAAATAATTTTTGGGCAAGGCAAAAGTAGGACCCGGATTTAGCAAAACGAACCCAACTCGATCGATAGACCGCAGCTGACCAAGCACACACTGGTCGAGTTCATCGACGAGAACGGCGGCGGCCCCGGCGTGCGGCTACGAAAGCGGCAACGGCGCTAGGAATTGCACTTCGTCGCGAAGCGTAAAACGAACCCAGTTGGACCGAGTGCATCAAGCACCTTTCGGTCAAGTTGATCGACCAGAACCGCGGCGCTGCCTAAGAATCGCCGCTGGGGTTGCATGGCGCGTTTCGGCCGCTCGCCCTCAAACAAGCGAACTGTAAGCCGACGGCTTCGCCACTTGTTGCTCATATCAGCTGGCCATTGACATATGTCAGTTGCATGGCTAAATTGACATATATGGAGAAGACGCAAGTTTATCTGCGGAAAGAGGAGCTCGACGCCTTGCGCAAGGTGGCCGCACGGTCGCGGCGTAGCGTAGCAGCGCTGGTCCGCGAGGCGGTGCGTAAAGTCGTGCTGATGCCGGCGGCCGAAGGTCCAATTGCAATCTGGGATGGCGAGCCTAAGCGCAGTTCGCTCGACCACGATAGCGTTCACGACGAGACGTGATCCGACAAAGCGAGGCAGTCTTTGTCGACAGCGGCGCATGGATTGCGCTGGCGCTGTCGCGCGACCCGTTGCATGAGCGGGCGCGGGAGCAATGGGGCCTGTTGCGTGCCGCCGGCGCTAGGCTTCACACCTCTGTCCCCGTGGTCATCGAGACATTCACGTTTCTCGATCGCAACGCGAATAGGGATGTCGCTTTGGCGTGGGAGGAGTGGGTGACGCGGCCGGGCGCTCTCGAAATCCTTCCGTGCGAGCTACGCGATCTGCAGCGGTCATGGGAATATTTCCGGCGCTCCGACCTCCACAAATTGTCCGCTGTCGACGCAACCAGCTTCGTCATCATGAAGCGTGCGCGAATACGGCTCGCCTACACGTTTGATCATCACTTCGCAGTTGTCGGGTTCAGGATGGTGACTTAGCGCAATTTGCTGCGCCACAAACGAATCAACATTGGCGAAACCGGCCGCGCATGGTCGCCATGCCACTCGCGGCCCTCGCCGCGCTTCTGAAAATAAAGCGTCGTAACGCCTAACCAAGTTGCCGGTCGAGTTCATGGACGAGAACGCCGGCGTGCGGTTACGAAAGCGCCACCAAAAGAAAGGTTAGGGTTTGTGGGGGGCCTCTCTTTGGCCCGATTGGCTTATTGCCAGCGGAGGTAGATTACCTTATATTTGGGGTAGAAAGGTATAAAACATGGGCCTCAACATCAAGAACGACGAAACCTATCGGCTGGTGGAAGAATTGGCGAAGCTCACCGGCGAGACCCTGACCGGGGCCGTCACGCAGGCCGTCCGTGAACGTCTTGATCGGCTGGGTCGCGAGCGTCGTCTTGCCGATCGCTTACTGCTGATCGGCAAGGATTGTGCGGCGCGCCTGAAGGAGCCGTTCCGATCCGCTGATCATGGCGACTTGCTGTACGACGAGCGCGGCTTGCCCCGATGATTATCGACACCTCAGCGCTGGTGGCCATTCTTCGCGACGAGCCGGAGGCGGAAATTTGCGCCCGCGCCATCGAGAGCGCCGCCGAGCGGCGCGTCTCGGCGGTGAATTTTGTCGAAGCCGCGGTGGTCATCGATGGCAGCCGTGATCCAATCGCCAGCCGCCGCTTTGATGACCTGCTCAAAGCGGCCCGCGTCCACATCGAACCGGTCACCGAAATTCAGGCCCGGCTCGCCAGGGACGCATATCGGGATTTTGGTAAAGGCAGCGGACATTCGGCCAAGCTGAATTTCGGCGATTGCTTTGCCTACGCGCTGGCAAAGACCACCGGTGAATCGCTGCTGTTCATCGGCGCTGATTTTGGCCACACCGACATCATGTCGGCGATCGCATGAAGGCTCGCGAGTTCATCGACGACAACGACGGCGGGCCCGGGGTGCGGCTGCGAAAGCGGCACCAAAAGAAAAGTTGAGCCGAAGAGTGAGATCGCTATTGCGCTTGCAGGGGCGTGTGACATATAATATAATTATGTCATACAATGAAGGAGCCGATCGTGGCCTCTACAAAACGAGCAAGGAAAATCCGATTGCGAGGACATCGGACCTCGTTGGCACGGACCAAATCATTTGATCCGCTAACCTCGGCACGGATCGAGTTCGCGCTCTCGACATTGGCGGCGAGCGGCAAACTTAAGGGCGCGCGCACCGCGCGGCTCAGCGCTCGTATCGATCCGGGATTGATGCAGGCGGCTCGCGCCAAGACTGGCCTCAACAATGACTCGGAGCTGGTCAACGCGGCGCTTGCCGTGCTGGCCGCACCTGATGATTTTGGCCCTTGGTTCGCAGCCCAAGCAGGACGCCTGCCCAAGGATTTTGAGCTTGCGCTCTGATGTTCAATCGATCATCAGTCGCCATGATCCAGCTCGCTGGTCCAAAACCCTGGCGCATCGGCCGAAGGCGGAGCTTCCTTTTGATCCATTTCAGGTCCCCGCTAAGTCGTCCCTCTTGTTCGACGCCACCGTCTATATCGATCAGCTCAAGGGTGAATTGCCGCGGCCAATCGTCGATTTGGTCGCCGCGCGGACCATCCTGCATGGTGCACCAGCGCTGGCCGAACTCGCCGTTACCATCGGCGCCCTCGAGCCGGCGGATCGGCGCACGCAAGCCACGTTGACCCCGATCATCGAAGTGCTTACGCGGATCAATCCCGCGCGTATTATTGTGCCGAGCTACGGAATCTGGTTAGAAGCAGCAGTGATGGCCGGCATTTTGGCCCGCACCCAAGCCGTTCCAAAACAGGATCGTCGTAAATTTCTCAACGACACCCTGCTCTTTCTGCAGGCCGCCGATGCCGGCGCGGTCATGATCAGTAGAAATTCCCGGGATCTCGATTTGTTATTGCAAATGAAGCCGCAGGTGGCTGTCCTTCTTTACGACAGGGGCTGAATAAGCCGACATCTGTCCCTGGCGCGCGCGACCGACCCGCCGCGGCGCCGAAGCGCAGCCGCTGCGAGCGGATCACTCCCACGTTACGGCTTACTGCGCGGGCTCTGCCCACGCCGGCCGCATGCCGCGGCAATCGGAGCGGCAAATATTCCAACAACGAAGAGTGACCCCGCGGGAGTATTTGGTTTGGCGGCGTTAAAGCAGCGCTGCACCATCTTGCCGGATCAAACAAAGGCTTTCCACGGGTCTCCTTGCTGCCGCCGCGGGCGCGGCCGGTGCCGGTCTTCGATGGGGCGGATCCAGGACTGTAAATGTGGGTGCCGCGCCGCCCAGACCGTCAATGCCTCAACCGCGAGATAGTCCGGTTGGTTGCAGAACTGCTTGAGCTAATTGGCAGAACGAACCCAAATTCGATGGTGATTTCAATAGCAGGAATAATCACGGCGCAGGCTCATCGCGCATTCAAACGCGTGCAGCAACCGGAACGGCGGCGGCACCGGCGCGCGGCTACGAAAGGCGGATCGTGCAGTAAGGAAAAATTCGAGGCTGTGAAGCGAAAGCATTATGAATAGGAGCGAGCGGTTTAGCATGAGATGGCCACAACTTAGCGCATGACTTCCCTGTTCCGCAGCTTCAATTCCCTGCTCGCGCCGAAAAATTCCCTGTTATGCAGAGCAGGGAATTTGCTCGTAAGGCACTGAGGCAAATGGTGGATTCGTTCGTCATTTGCCCGCTGTAGAGAGAAAGAAGCCAATTTCCCTGTAAACTTCCCTGCCAGCAGGGAATTGGTCTATCGACCCCGATCGGTAATTTTGTTCAGGGCGGCCGATCATCGAAACTCAGACGATTAAGCAAGCGAGATTACGCCAGTTGAGAACGGAGCGAACCGTCTGCTAGATGATTGCCGTGCCTCAATTCGGTGGCTGTTGCTCTGATGATCCCGATTTTGGTGACTGGCGGGGCAGGCTATATCGGCAGTCATACCTGCAAGGCATTACGCCGCGCCGGTTTCGATCCAATTGCTTACGACAATCTCGCGCGCGGCAATCCCGAATCGGTCAAGTGGGGTGCGCTCGAGGTCGGCGATCTGACTGACAAAGTGCGTCTGCGGGAAGCGTTTGCGCGCTATCGTCCTGCCGCCGTAATCCATTTCGCCGCGCTCGCCTACGTCGATGAGTCAAATCTAAGCCCGACGCTTTATTACCAAAACAATGTCGGCGGTACGGCTGCGTTGCTCGAGGCCATGCGCGAATGCGGTGTCGGCAAGATGGTGTTTTCGTCGAGCTGCGCCGTCTATGGCACGCCGGCTGTCGTTCCCATCGCCGAAGAGACCCCCTATGCGCCGATTAATCCTTACGGCGCCACGAAGATGATTTGCGAGCGGATGCTGCGGGAGTGCTCCGTGGCGTTTCCGCTCTCTTTCACTGCACTGCGTTATTTTAATGCCGCGGGAGCGGATCCCGATTGCGAGATCGGCGAGTGCCACGTTCCCGAGACGCATGTCATTCCGCTCCTGCTCGATGCAGCGGCGGGAGAAAGCGCGAGCTTCACGATTTTCGGCGACGATTATCCCACCGCCGACGGCACCTGTATCCGTGATTACATCCACGTAACCGATCTTGCGGATGCTCATGTCAAAGCGGTGCGGGCGTTGCTCGATGGCGCGGAAAGTACGGCGCTCAATCTTGGTACCGGGCGAGGCTGGTCGATTCGGGAGTTGATCGCCAATGTCCGGGACGTCACCGGCCGTGAGCTTACCGTGCAAGTCGGCACGCGGCGGCCCGGTGATCCGCCGAGTCTGGTTGCCGACGCCTCTCGCGCGCGTCATCAGCTTGGCTGGCGACCGCGCTATCCAAACGTCGCTACGCAGGTGACGCACGCCTGGGCTTGGCGGCAAGGTGAGGCTCAAACTTGGAAACGGATGAAGACGCGGCCCGCCACGGCTGCCGCCCTGCTCTAAGCCCTAACCGGTTCGCCGCTGAGCAGATCTGTTTGCTGGTTCAAATGAAGGGGGCGGGACAGCGACTCTGCTGTCTGAGCTGCTTCAGCTGCCTCACTTTTGAAGTAGCATGGACGCGGCCAATGCCAAAATGGCAGCACCCAGAATGAGTATCGTCCAAACCGAATATTTTCTTCTTTCCGCGACGAGCTCCGACGTCGTCTTGTCGAGATCGGCTTGTTGCTGACGCCGAACTATTTCATCGTGATATAGGTTGGCCTGCTCGCTCCCTTCCGGCAGAAGGGCGATCTCGGTCGCGAGTTCGTCCAGGCTCTTGTCAGCCAAAGACGCTGACCTTTCGTCTCCCTGAATCACGTCCTCGTCTCTTTGCGCCCTTCATCGGCCGCCTTGCCAGAGCGTATTAGCCGGTCACCAAAATGTGGCGCTAGCTCTTGCACGGCCAGGCTTTCGCCAGTGCCTCATTGGCGAGCAGCCGGAAATCCTCGTTTTTTCGCTCCGGGCGAGCTTCGATGTAAGAAACAATTGTGCGCACCCGTTGCAGGTTGTCGGTGTTGTCGGGAGGACAAAACAGCTTCGTGTCCGAATTCAAGGCGGCGAGAACTTCGACGGCGCCGACGCATCGGCCGGCGAAAAAATTCGATTTACCGGCAATGAAATCCTTGCAGCCGCCCAAATAGAAATCGGCGGTAAAAACGCGTGCCGTCGCTTGCGGTCCGGCCCCGGCTTTCGAACCGAGCAATGCCAGCGTGATCGCAAAAGCAAGCCGAGCCGTGGTCATCTCAACCCTCCAGTCGCTCGGGTGCCATCATAGCAGCAAGTGCGCCGTCGCGCGCGTGGCGCCACGGAATATGATGCCGCCTGCACAGTCATTTTGGCTCGGTAGGATGTTCAAAGCTAAGGCGCGATCGATCAGTCGCGCCCGCCGCGGCGCCTTATTTGCCCCAGCCGAAGTGATAATTCAGGCCGGCGCGCACGACATCGTCGTGCATTGAGACGTTGTTCGCCGGCGAGGCGCCGCAGTTGAGGCCGCAATTGAACTTGCCGAGATCGGCGTGAAGATATTCGGCCTTGGCCGTCCAGTTGCCCGGCAGCGCGATTTCAATGCCGCCGCCGACCGTCCAGCCCGCATTGGTGGTGCTCGCTCCGGCAAAGCCGGGCGCGGAAGCGCGGATGTCGCCTATTGCCAATCCGCCGGTGAGATAAGGCATGATGCCGCCAAAAGCGTAACCGGCACGCCCGCGCACGGTCGAGAGCCAGCTGTCGCTGGTGCTACAACCGGGGCAGAGCACGGTGCTGCTCGTACCTTTCAGGTTCGACCAATCGATATCGCCTTCCAGGCCAAGCACGGCATTGCCGAACTGCCAATTGTACCCGGCCGTGCCGCCGACCTGCGCGCCCGAGAGATCAATTGACGTGGACTGCGATTGCCACCAGGAGCGCCCCCAGCCGCCGCCGCCATTGGCGCCCAGATAGAAACCGGTCCAATTATAGGCCGGACTCACTTGCGACGGCGGCGCCTTGTACAAGGGCGCAACCGAAAGATCGGCCGCGGCGGCGCATTGCGCCGCGACCAGCGCGCCAGCAGTGAAAAATATCGCGACAAGTTTTTTCGTCACGCCGTTCTTACCCGCATTCGGTGCTCTAATTCAAACCCGACATTCAGGCATATATGTAGCGGCGACCGTAGCCGCACTTAGTTACCTCTGGCTTACTGTCGGGCCTCACGGAAAGGTGACCGCGCTTTCCGCCTAGATGATTGAACACAAAGGCAAAATTGTGCCGGCCGGCGGGCGGCACAAGGGCGCTCCTGATGCCGATTCCGGTTGCCAAAGCGGCTGGGTTCGGAATGGTATAGTAGGTTAGGGATTAAGCCTCCTGTGCGAGTCATAGTGCAATGAACTGGATTTCCAACGTACGGCCGAAAATTCGCAGCCTGCTGCGCCGTGAGGTCCCGGAAAATCTATGGATCAAGTGCCCGGAAACGGGGCAGCTCGTCTTCTATAAAGACGTCGAGGCCAATCAGTTCGTCATCCCCGGATCGAATTATCACATGCGCATGAGCGCGACCGCGCGCTTGAAATCCATGTTCGATAATCAGACCTGGTTCGATATCGCCGTGCCGGAGGTGCCGCTTGATCCGCTGAAGTTCCGCGATGAGCTGCGTTACGTGGAACGGCTGAGAACAGCACGCAGCAAGACCGGCTTAAACGATGCCGTAAAGCTCGGCTATGGCAAGCTCGATGGCTTCGCCGTGGTCGTCGGCGTCCAGGAATTCGATTTTATGGGCGGCTCGCTCGGCATGGCCGCGGGCGAGGCGGTAATCAGGGGACTCGATACCGCGGTCGAGAAAGGTTGCCCGTTCGTAATGTTCGCGGCATCGGGCGGCGCGCGGATGCAGGAAGGCATCCTCTCCCTGATGCAATTGCCGCGTACCACAATTGCGGTGCAACGCATCCGCGAGGCGCGCAAGCCCTACATCGTCGTCCTTACCAATCCGACCACCGGCGGCGTCACCGCCTCCTATGGAATGTTGGGCGACGTGCACATCGCGGAGCCTGGCGCCTTGATCGGCTTTGCCGGCCCGCGCGTCATCGAGCAAACCATCCGCGAGAAGCTCCCGGAGGGATTTCAAAAAGCCGAATATCTGCGCGATCACGGGATGGTCGACATGGTGGTGCACCGTCACGAGCTTCGCGCCACGATCGCGAAGCTGTGTCGGCTCTTTCTCAAGACGGCAAGCAGCGCGCCGCAATCAAGGCTGCCGGCGCCGTTTGCGGCCATGGCGCCGGCCTAGCGTGAGTGCCGGCAAGGCCAGTGCAGTGCCCATGGATGCTATGCTGGCGCGGCTTTTGGCGCTGCATCCGAAACGGATCGATCTTTCCCTCGATCGCATCCAGCGGCTCCTGGCAGCGCTTGATAATCCGCAGCGGCGGCTGCCGCCGGCCATCCATGTCGCTGGCACCAACGGCAAAGGCTCCACCATTGCCTTTATGCGGGCGGTTCTCGAAGCCGCCGGCAAGAGAGTTCACGTCTACACTTCGCCCAATCTGGTTCGTCTCAATGAACGCTTTCGCCTCGGCCGGGACGGCGGTGGACGGCTTGTCGACGACGCCGAGCTCGGCGACGCCCTGGCAGAATGCGAAGCGAAAAACAGCGGCGCGCCGATTACCGTCTTCGAAATGGAGACCGCCGCGGCATTCTTGTTGTTCTCGCGCCATCGGGCTGAGATTGCCTTGCTCGAGGTCGGTCTTGGTGGGCGGCTCGACGCCACGAACGTGATCGAACATCCGCTGACGAGTGTCATCACCCGGCTCTCGCTCGACCATCGCGAATTTCTGGGTGACTCGCTGGTCAAGGTGGCCGCCGAAAAGGCTGGCATCCTCAAGCCCGGCGTGCCGGCGGTGGTCGCCGGTCAGGCGCGCGAGGCGCTCGCCGTCATCGAGCGAGCGGCCGCGCGACTGCGTGCGCCGCTCAAAATTGCTGGCGAGGATTGGATCGCGACCGAGGAACGCGGCCGGCTCGTCTATCAGGACCAGGACGGCCTTCTCGATCTGCCCGCGCCCAAGCTTTACGGCCGGCATCAGTTCGAGAATGCCGGAGCCGCCATTGCGGCGCTGCGGGTGAGCGGATTGAGACTTCCGGCCGCCGCCTTCGAAGCCGCCATGGTTCAGGTGGAGTGGCCCGCGCGCATGCAGCGGCTATCCCATGGCAGGCTTGCCGCGCTTGCGCCCCCAGGCAGCGAGCTCTGGCTCGATGGCGGCCATAATGTCGATGGCGGGCAGGCTATTGCCGCCGCGCTTGCCGATTTGGAGGAACGCGTGTCGCGGCCGGTGGTGGTGATCATCGGCATGCTGTCGACCAAAGACTGTGCGGGGTTCTTGAGAAATTTTTCCGGACTGGCCCGCCGCGTCATCGCCGTTCCAATTCACCAGGACAAGGCCGTGCCGGCCGGCGAGCTCGCCGAAATCGCGGCCAGCATCGGCATTCCGGCACTCGCGCGTCACAATCTGGAAAGCGCCATCGATCTCGCCGGCAAGCTCGACCTTGAGCCGCCGCCGCGCATCCTCATTACCGGATCGCTGTATCTTGCCGGGGAAGTGCTGGCGGCGAACGGCACGCCGCCCGAATGACCGTTCTGCCGCCTCGTCGCGGCCGCAGCCGTGCACTCAAATCCTGATCTCGCCGAGGTTGACGCTGGTCCCAAGGCTGACTTGCAGAACTTTCGAGCGTCCGCCGGAGAAGATCTGAACGGAATAGCTTCCCGAATTCTCATCCAGTCGATCGAATTTGAAATCACCGAAATTGTCCGTGGTGGTCACGGCGAGTGACGCGCCGTCTTTGACGAGCTGCACGCTCGCGCCCTCGACACATTCGATGATGCCTTGCCGTTCCTCGGCGACCGAGCCGCCGATGAAGCATTTCGAATAACGCCACAGATTGCGATAATAAACCCGCGGTCTGGTGCCGAGCTCGGGTTTGATCACTTCGAGATCTTGCTCGCGGACGAGGCGCGCCATGTCCTCGTCCTCGACCTTGATCGCGCGCATGGCGCCCGTCGGGCAGGACTGCTGTCCGCGCGTCTGATTCCAGCCGCGATCGAGCAGATGCGCGTCAAAGGGCCAGGCCTGCGGCAGCTGCAACTCCTCGTTCCACCAGATGTGACCATAGGGGCAGGCGTCGACGAGCTGTCGCTGCCCTTTTGCCTTTTCCGGATCGATGATCACGATGCCGTCGCGGCGCTTGGTCACGGCCCCCTTCGGCGCCGCCTTCATGCATGGCGGGTCGTCGCAGTGATTGCACATGGTCGGAACGTAGGCGACATCGATCATCGGCGTCTGCCCGCGTTCCTTTTGCAGGATGTTTATCCACTTGTGACCGTGCTTCGGCATCGGCACCGAATAACCGGGCCATTCGTTGCCGGCATATTCATCCATGGCGGCAAGCGTGCACAAATTGCAATTGGTGCACTCGGCCACGTCGATGATCATGTTCCACTTTTTCATCGCGGTACTCTTTAGCGCCCATCGGCGCCCGGCAGCACGCCGTCACTTCGCCGGCAGCAAATGCGCCTCTTTGAGCGTGCGTTTGATTTCCTTGTCTTGTTCGATAGCGGCAAAGGCTGCTGACATATGCTCGGCGCGCCCGTCCCACAGTTCGATCTGAACCAGGGAATTGGCGCCGGCGAGCGAGTGTGTGCTCTTGGTCTGCGTGCGCTCGGGCGTGAGTAGGTTGAGACAACCGCCGCGATCGACCGACTTGCCGGGCTCGCCCATCGGGTCGTAGACCGCCGACGACTCGTAGCCATGCGCGACGCCCCGCGGCAGCCGCTGCGTCGGCAACGCCGCGCAGATCACCGCGCCGCGATCGTTGAAGACTTTGACCAGATCGTGCTTGCCGATGCCGCGCTCCTTCGCGTCCTCGGCATTCATGCGCACGATCCAGTAGTAATAATCATCGATCTTGACCCGATGGTCCTCGATGTTGAGCAGGAACGAGTCCTTGCCGTCACCCTGGGTGTGGAACGAATATTTCGAGTGCGGGGTGAGCAGCTGCAGCGGGTAACGCGCGAACAGCTCGCCGGAATGCGCGCCCTCCCACGACGGCTCGTATTTGACGATCGGCGGCCGTTCCGGATCATTGAAGCGCTTGAGCGAATTGCACTCGAATTCGAGCTTGCCGGACTGGGTCTGCAGTCCGCGCAGGAATTCTTCGGTGTAGTCGGACGGTAGCGGTTGCGCTTCCGGCACGTCCTTTTTGCGGTTTTCGTAGAACCAGCGGAACGATACCGGCGCGCGCAGCTTCTCCTTTTCCGCCGGCACGACGAAATAGCCGCGCTTTAAGAATTTCTTCCAAGACATGTATTTCGCCAGGTCCGAGGCAAGGAAGATCCGCTTCACCCAATCGATCTCGTTGACGCCTTCCGAAAAATAATTGGCAAGCCCGAGTGGTTTGCACAGCTCATTGAAGATCCAGAAATCGGATTTCGATTCGCCTAACGGCTCGATCGTCGGCGCTTGGAAAACGATGACGCGGTGATTGAGCTGCTGCTGGCCGTGATGTCCGTAGCCGCCAAGGCCCGCCCATTCGCTGATATCGGTGCGCTCGAAATTGGTGCAGGCGGGCAGGATGACATCGGCGAATTTTGCTTCGCCCTCGAACCAGATCGACTGATTGACGACGAATTCCAGGTTCGGCGACTGATACATCCGCACCCAGCGATTGGTGTTGTTCATCGTCGAAAGAATCGAGCCGCCATATTTGTAGAGCATGCGCACCGGTGCATGGCCGGGCGCCGGATAGGTGAAACGCGCGAATTGATGCTCGATCGATTTTCCGATCCAGGGATAGCCCTCGGCCTTGCCGTCGATGATCGCTTCGGGGACGAAAATGCGCGGGATGCGCTGGCCGTTCGAATTCATGGTCGGCAGCTGCGGCATGCGCTGGTAAAGCTCAACGGGCATCGCCGTATTTTCCAAGTCACCCGACATTCCGCCGTCGGCATAACCAGGAAAGTAGAAATTGAAATCGAGCGGACAGCCCCATTGCAGATTGCCCATGTTCACGCCCGGTTTGCCGAGGCCTTGCATGGCGACCAGGCACACCATGACACGCGCCCATTGAATTCCGGTTTGATTTCGGCAAGCGCCGCCGTGACCGTTGCCCCAGCCGCCCGGTGCAAGGTAGACGCGCTTCTTACCCCATTCCCGGGCGAGCGCGCGGACATCTTTGGCCGGAACGCCGGTTTCCTTTTCCTGCCACTCCGGCGTTTTTGGGATGCCGTCCTCTTCGCCGAGCAGATAAGCTTTCCACTTGTCGAAGCCGACGGTGTGCGTCTCGACATACTCTTTGTCGTAGAGGCCTTCCTTGATCCACACATAGGCGATCGCCATCGCCATCGCGACCGACGTCGTCGGCTTCGGCGCGAACCATTTGCCGGGAAGGAATTGAGCGCTGGCGTTGTAATAAGGATCGACGTGAACGACTTTGATGCCGAGCTTGGCATCCTTGAGCCATTGCCGGCGCGTCGTACCTTCCTGCGCGCCGTATGATCCCGAGGTGGATTCCGGGTCGGCCGCCCAGAACACGATCATGTCGCAGTTCTGCAAGCAGTCCTCGACCGTGCCGTAGGTCTCCGATTGGCCGACGCGCAGCGTATAACCCCAATGATGGACCGCGCCCCAGTACCAGCCCTCCCAGGAGTCCGGATTATGATGGATGCGCGTCATACCGACGGCATTGGCGAACCGGAACAGCGCCGAGAGGTAGTAGCCGACATTCCCCCAAGTGTGATGCGAGCCATGGGAGAAAGCGATTGCGCCCGGACCGTATTCGCGCTTTTGCCGTTTGATCTCGTCGGTGACGAGCTTGATCGCCTCCGCCCATGAAATCCGCACATATTCTGATTTGCCGCGGTTCTGCGGATTGCGTTCGCCGTTCGGATCGAAATCGACGCGCTTTAACGGATAAAGCAGGCGATCCGGCGAATAGACGATCGACTTGGCGTTTTGTCCGTGCGGCGCCAGCGTCGTCTTGCGCGGCGGGGTCAGCTTTTGTCCTCGCGCCTCGATCGTCCAAGAGGCGCCGTCTTTGTCGGTGAGATCGATGGGCGTCATCCGCAAGATCTTGCCGCCCTTGACGTAAACAAAGACCGGCCCGCCATTCGTCATGTTGCAGTAGCGGATGATGCCGCCGCGAAGCCTTGTGCCGTATTTGAGGCCGGCGGATTGGCTCATCATCAAGGTCTGCGCGAACCAGTTCGCGAGATGCTCCGGCCCTTCGACGGTGAGAACAAAATCTTTCTGGGCATTGATCTGGTCGAGCCAGTTGATCGGCGGCATCAAAAGCGAAGCGCCGGTTTTGGCGTTCTTGAACAAGAGCTTGATGTCAGGCTTTTTGTGCAGCCCGGCGCGCGAGGTGATGATGCCGTCTTTGAACCTGAACCACCGCCCAATGCCTTCGTCGCGCGTCATGATCTGAGCGACGAAATTGTGCTCTTGGACACGCCGGTTGAAATGCGGATGCCGCTGCGCGGCGCGCCGGAGGAGCTGCGCCACGCCGAACAGGATCAGCGGCAGTGTCATCCTTGCGAGCGCCACGACGTTCCTCCTTGCCCACCTGCGCGCCAGCTACCCTTCGGCTATGTCCGGCAACACATCGGGGCGATTTTGCAATAAATCCGATGCCTTGCACAGCCCGAGCGAGACACTAGCGCGTGACGATATTGGCCATTTCGTCCAGCCGCCCAGCCAGGAACAGCCGCATATTGTCGACGATGAGCGGCATGATGAAGTCCTCGTATTCGACGACATAACCGCCGACATGGGGCGTGATGAATACGTTCGGCAGCGTCCAGAACGGGCTTTCGGGCGGCAGCGGCTCGGTCTGGAAAACGTCGAAGGCGGCGCCGGCGATACGCCGCTCGCGCAGTGTCGTGATGAGCGCCGTCTCATCGACGGTTTGACCGCGGCCGGCGCTAATGTAGTAGGCGCTGGACTTCATCGCGTCGAACAGGGCAGCGTCGAACAGCGCGAAATTTTCCGGCGCCGCGGGAAGAACATTGATCAGGTAGTCGGCCTTGCTTGCCGCCTCGCACAGCCGTTCGCTCGGCAAGATCTCGTCGAAGCCGCGCACGAGGCGCGGCACGCGGCTCACCCCGATCACGCGCATGCCGAGAGTCTGCAGCATTTCCCCGATCGCGGCGCCGACGATACCGGTGCCGGCGATCACTGCGGTCTTGCCGTAGAGCGTCGTCCACAGCCGGCGCTGCCAGACGTGCTGCTGATGATCTTCCACTTGGCGTTTGGCGTCGTGACTGATCGTCAGCATCAGGTAGAGGACATGCTCGCGCATCGGCACGCCGTGAATGCCGCGGCCACTCGTAATGAGAACATCTCGCCGTAACGACGGACAGCGCAAGAAGTGATCCACACCCGTCGCCAATGATTGAATCCATTTCAGCCGCGGCGCATCACGCAGCATCTGATCGCGAATCTCGATGCCAAACATGATCATTACGTCGATAGCGGACAAGTCGCTGGAGACCTCCGCCGCCTTGTGAAACAGCATGAATTCAAGCCCGGAAAATTCCGCCTGTAGTCGATCGCGATAGAGTTCGGCGTGAATGTCGACGATGAGAACTTTGACCGCCATGGATGCTGATCCGCCGCGCAGCCGCGAGACGCGCTGGTCGCGCTTCAGGCGGCGACTGGCTGCGTCAAGCGCAGATATTTTGCGGCGTTGTCCGCGGCAATCGCCCTGCGCACCGGCTCCGGGATCGCGACCTCATCCATGAACGCGCCCGCCTCCTGCGCCGACTCGAATGGATAATCGGCGGCAAACATTACGCGCTCGTGGCCGAGCGCGGCGATGGTGCAATTGAGCGGTTCGGCCGAACACATGCCGGATGTCGTGACGATGAAATTGTCCTTGAAATATTGCGACGGCGGCTTGCCGAGCTTGATCGCATAAAAATTCGGTCCGGCGCGGCTGTCGAAGCGCCAGAGCAGGAACGGCAGCGTCTCGCCGAGATGGCCGAGGCCGACGCGGGCACGCGGGAAGCGGTCGAACAGCCCGCCGAAAATCAGCCGCAACGCATGCGATCCGGTTTCGAAGGTCCATTCCCAGGTCGCGCGCCGCAATCCCTTGTGGCCGTCCAGTACCGGCGCCGGGCTGATCGGATCGACCGGATGCAGGTAAATGAGCGCGCCCAGCGCCTCAGCGCGCTCCCAGAACGGATAGAGCGCCGGGTCATCGAGATATTGTCCGTTGGTATGGCCATTGATCATCGCACCGCAGAATTTGAGCTCACGCATGCAGCGCTCGAGCTCGGCGGCGGCGGCGGGCGGATCCTGCACGGCAAGATGGGCAAATCCGGAATAGCGATCGGGTCGGCGCTCAATTTGCCGCGCCAGAAAATCGTTGGCCGCGCGCGCGCGGCGAACGGCGGTCGCGGTATCGCGCTCCGCCTGCACGCCAGGACCCGCCAGCGCAAGCACGGCGCGGACAATGCCGGCCTCATCCATCGCGGCGAGCCGCAGCTCGCCAAAATCGGTCAGCCGCGTCAGCACCTTATCCCGGCGCTCGGCCGGCAGGTCGACGACGGTTGGATTCCAGTACCCGATGAAATCGGGGCAGAGGAAATGCTCCTCAAGCGCGATCTTTTTGACCATGCGGTTTCCTCAAGGCATCGTATGAAGCAAGCGAGCTTCCGCTCTCTGTACCTCATAATGGATATTCGGTACAAACGGCGGTTCTTGGGTCGCACAAACAAAATTAGCGGAGGAGCTCCGTGACGAAGACAATTCGCGGGGTCACGTTCGAAGAAAACGATAACAACGCGATGGGACTGGAATTTTACAACCTGTCGCATCGTTTCGGCTATCAATCGCCGAATTGGCCATATTTCGAAGACGTCAAGATCGAGCGCATCCATTACATGGCGAAATCGGGCGTACTGTCGCAGCGCATCACGACGTCGATGCACAATACGACTCATATCGACGCACCTGCGCACGTGGTTCAAGGCACGCCCTTCATCGACGAAGTGCCGCTGCCGCATTTTTTCGGTTCCGGCATTGTCATTTCACTGCCAAAGAAAAAATGGGAGCCGATCACCTACGACGATCTGGAAAAGGCGGCGGGCAAGTACGTGCGCCCGCGCGACGTCGTCATCGTCAATACCGGCTGGCACAAGAAGTACGACGACAGCGAGGATTATTTCTGTTATGCGCCCGGCTTTGTACCCTCAGCCGGCAAGTGGTTCGTCGAAAAACAAGTCAAAGTCGTCGGTCATGATACGCAAGCCAACGATCATCCGCTTGCCACCGCGATTGGGCCGCAGCGCAACGGACCGCTGCATCCGCATTTGGCGGCGGAATACAAAGAATGGTCGGGGGGACGCGATTGGAAGCAGGATTTTCCCGAATGGGAGCCGGTGCACCGGATCCTCTTCAAGAACGGCATCCTCGGGATTGAGAATGTCGGCGGCGATCTCGACAAAGTCGCCGGCCGCCGCTGCACGTTTGCGTTCTTTCCCTGGAATTGGGATCGCGGCGACGGCTGTATCATCCGGCTGGTCGCCATCGTCGACCCGAAAGGCGCTTACCGGATCGAAAAGGGGGAGAGATTCGCATGATCGTGCGCAAGCTTTCCGAGGCTAAGCCCTACGACGCGCCCAACCATCGCGATTACAAATCGCTGCTCGTGTTCGGCGCTGAGATGGGCGGTTCGCAAAGCCTGATCTTCGGGATTTCCCACTTCCTGCCCGGCGGCGGCGCCGGTCCCGATGCCTCGCCGCCCGAGAAGATTTATTACGTGCTGGCCGGCGAGCTCACAGTCATTGCCGGTGGCAAGGAGATGGTCGTGAGGCCGGGTGACAGCTGCTATATCGGTCCTAATGAAGCACGCGAGATCGTCAATCGCGGCAACGAAGTTTGCACAATCGCGGTCGCTGTGGCGCCGGTGAAGTGAACCTAACGTCACCCTAAGGTGCGAGCGAAGCGAGCCTTGAAGGGTGACCGACTATGTCGAGCATGCATCCTTCGAGGGCCGCGGAGCTTATCATCGGGCCGGCCACTTCGGGCCGGACCCGTTGGCGGCCACCTCAGGATGACGACGAAACAGAAGAGTAGTTCATGCCCGAAGATTTTCTGAAAAATCCGCTGTCGCTGTTCGATGTCAAAGGCAAGACCGCGATCGTCACCGGCGCGGCCGGCGCGTTCGGGGCGCTTGCCGCGCAAGTGCTGGCTGGTGCCGGTTGTAATCTTGTCATTGCGGCCGGCGGCGCCGATGCACTCAAGAAGATTGCCGCGGCATGCGAAAAGCTCGGCGCCAAAGTCGAAAGCGTCAACTTGCGTCCGAGCTCGGCCGCGCATTGCGACAAGATCGTTGCGGCCGCGGTGCAGCGCTTTGGCGGCGTTGACATCCTGGTTCTCGCCTCTGGCATCAACAAAGTGGCGAAAATCGTCGATCAAACGCCCGAAGCCTTTGCCGAGGTGATGGACGTCAATGTCACCCAAAGCTGGCTGATGGCGCGCGCTGCGGGCAGGCAGATGCTGGCGCAAGGGCGCGGCGGCAAGGTGATATTCATGTCGTCGGCCCGCGGGCTGTTGGGCCATCCCGCAGGCTACGCCGCTTACTGCGCGTCGAAATCCGCTGTTGACGGTATCACCAAGGCACTCGGCTGCGAATGGGGAGCAACGGGAATCACCGTGAACGCCATCGCGCCGACCGTTTTCCGCTCCCCGCTGACCGCCTGGATGTATGAGGACAATGAAAACGCCGCCGCGGTCCGCAAGGGTTTCATTGCCCGCGTGCCCAAGGGCCGCCTTGGCGAGCCGTCCGATCTGGCGGGGCCGCTGCTTTTCCTCGCCTCCAAAGCTTCGGATTTCTATACCGGCCACATCCTTTATGCCGACGGCGGCTATACGGCCGGATAGTCGCATGCCGCACCATTGTCTATGGCGTGGTGATCCAAGTTCAAGAGTTGCACCATGAGCAAAGCAAAGATCGCGGTTATTGGCGCCGGACTGATGGGGCACGGCATTGCTCAGGTGTTTGCCCTTGCTGGTCACGAAGTGACCGTCAGCGACACGGTGATGAAGAATCTGGACACGTTGGCAACGCGCATTGCTGCCAACCTGCGCGACCTCGGCGAGGATGAAAGTGCAGTTGCGCGGGTGCGGCCTTGCGTCGATCTCAGCGAAGCGGTTCGCGGCGTCGACTACGTGGTCGAGGCGGTGTTCGAGGATCTGACACTCAAACAGAAACTGTTCGCCGAAATCGAAGCCCATGTCCGGGCCGATACGATCCTCGCCAGCAACACGTCGGTCATTCCGATCACCTCGATCACGGGCGGCCTCAAGCGCCGTGAGCGCGCGCTCGGAACACATTGGTGGAATCCGCCATTCCTCGTTCCGCTCGTCGAAGTGATCGAAACGCAATGGACGTCGCCCGACGCAGTCACCTGGACCATGGATTTGCACCGCGCTGCCGGGAAACAGCCGGCGCATGTGAAAAAGGACGTGCCTGGTTTCATCGGCAATCGCTTGCAGCATGCGTTGTGGCGCGAGGCCATTGCGCTTGTCGAGCATGGCATTTGCGATGCTGAAACCGTCGACGCCGTCATCAAGGCCTCGTTCGGCCGCCGGCTCGCGGTGCTCGGTCCGCTGGAGAACGCCGATTTGGTCGGAACCGATCTGGCGCTTGCGGTCCACAATGTGGTGTTGCCGGCGATCGACAGTCGGCCGGGCCCATCACCCTATCTGCAAAAGCTTGTCGCCGACGGCAAGCTTGGGTTCAAATCGGGCGAAGGCTTCCGCAAATGGAGCCAGGAACAACAAGCCACGCTGCGCGCCAGGCTCGTGGCCCATCTGAAAGCATCGCGCGATCGGGAGGTTGCAAAATGACTGGCGAAACAGAAAATCTTCGGCGTTTTGCCGCCATCGACCGGCGCGCCGTCGTAGCGCGCGGTCTCGGCATGCTGGCAGCGCCGGCACTGTTGCGCGCGATCCCGGCGAAGGCGCAGTCGAAAATCATCAAGATCGGCCATGTCAGTCCGCGCACCGGTCCGCTCGCCGGGTTCGGCGAGGCCGATGGCTTCATCCTCGACCAGGTCAGGAGTATTTTGGCGAAAGGACTGGAGAACGGCGGCAAGATCTACCAGGTCGAAATCGTCAGCAAGGACAGCCAGTCGAGCGGCACGCGGGCCTCGGAGGTCGCGTCCGAACTGATCCTGCGTGACAAGGTCGATCTCATTGTGGCTTCGGCCACGCCGGACACCACCAATCCGGTCGCCGATCAGGCCGAGGTCAACGAGGTGCCGTGCATCACCACGAATTGCCCATGGCAGCCGTATTTCTTCGGCCGCAACGGTGATCCGAAGAAGGGCTTCACATGGACCTATCATTTTTTTTGGGGCCTCGAAGACGTGATCGCAGCATTCTTGGCGCTGTGGGAGGGCCAGCCGACAAACAAGGTGGTCGGTGGATTATTTCCGAACGATGCGGACGGCAATGCCTGGGGCGATCCGCAGCGCGGTCTGCCGCCGGCACTGGCGCAGGCCGGCTACCGGCTCATCGATCCCGGCCGCTATCAGGTGATGAACAATGACTTCACATCCCAGATAACACGGTTCAAGGAAGTCAGCGCCGAGATCGTCACCGGCAACATGATCCCACCCGACTTCGCGACTTTCTGGTCGCAGGCAGCGCAGCAGAACTTTCATCCTAAAATCGTGACTATCGGCAAAGCGTTGTTGTTCCCGTCGGTGGTGAATTCGCTGGGGCCGCGCGGCAACGGCTTGACCAGCGAAATCTGGTGGACGCCGAATTATCCGTTTCGATCGGGCCTCACCGGGCAAAGCGCCCAGCAACTCACCGATGCGTATACCAGCGCCACCAGGCGGCCGTGGTCGCAGCCGATCGGTTATCAGCACGCGCTGTTCGAAGTCGCGATCGACGTGCTCAAGCGCGCAAAAAGCATCGAGCCGAAATCGATCCTCGATGCGATCGAAGCGACGAATTACAGCTCCATTGTCGGCCCTGTGCATTGGACCGGGCAGCCGGTCAAGAACGTGAGCAAAACGCCTCTGGTCGCCGGCCAATGGCAGCGCCGCGGTGGCGCTTTCGAACTCGTCATCACCGCGAACAAGCCGGCGCCGGAGATCCCGGTTGGCGGAAGGCTTGAATTGCTGTCGTGAACTTAAGCGAGACGTAGCAACTCGATCATCGCGCGGCTGTCGGGCAACTGCTCGAGCCGTTGCACAGCCCCGATCAGTGCATTCTGTTGTCGCTCCGCCATGGCCGTGCCGGTGAGCTTACGAAACTTATCGATAATCTGTGCTTCGCTGGCGAAGTTTTGCTCGCTGCCGCAGGGCGCGTCGCGGGTCTCGTGCTCGAGCGAGCCGTCGCGGAAATGAACTTCGACGCGCACCTGGTGCCGGTGTGCCGCGCCGAGCGCGGTGATGGCCGGATCGTGGATGACCTGCACCTTGCGCGATAGTTCGATGCGCGAGCGATCATTGACGCAGTCGGGCGTGAATTGGTCGACAAAAGCGTCGCCGGTCAGAATCAGCGTGGCGGCGCAGAACGGCAAATTCAGTTGTGCGGCGGTCAGGCCTTCCGGCCGATACGGCCAGCCGGCATGATCGACGGTGACCTGCGACGCATGGACGACAATCCACTCGATCTCGGCGGCGGTGAACGGATGCCGCTTGCGGATATCGGTCAGCGCGTCGAGCGTCGTATGGTTGCTGCCGACACAAGCGTAGAACTTCAGTGAAACCCGCATGGTCTCGTAGCGCTCGCCCAATCCGGCGCTGAGCGCGGCAAGATCGAAGCGGTCCTGCGAGCGGGAAAAGGTGGTGCAAAAACCGCCATACGGCGCCTCGAACACGTCGGTGATCCCGGTGAATCCCTCACCGGCAAGAAGCGCCGCATAAAGTCCGCTCTGCGCCGCGCGTCCGGCATGCATGCGCTTGACCATGGCGCCATATTGCGCGGCCATCAGGCCGCTGGACTGGGTGCCGGCAATGCCGAGCGCGTGCACGGTTTTTTCTGTGTCGAGCGCCAGCGCGCGCGCGGCAGCGGCTGCCGCGGCAAATACGCCGACGGTCGCGCCGGAGTGCCAGCCCTGGCCGATATGTTGCGGACCCATGCACAAGCCGACGCGCGGTCCGATTTCATACCCGGCGAGCGCCGCCGTGATGAAATCCTTCCCCGAGAGCTGCGCATGCGTTTCCGCCGTCGCGACGAGCGCCGGCAGCGTCACGGCGCCGACGTGCAAAATGCCCTCACGGTGCACGTCGTCGAGTTCGAAGCCTTGCACTTGCGTGCCATTGACCAGAGCCGCATGGGCCGACGACAGTCTTCGATTTGTGCCCCAGATCGATGCGTCTCGCGTCTTGTCGCTTTGTTCGAGGGTCGCCCGCAGGATGCGGCACCATTCCAGCTGGGCGCCATAAATCGCGCAGCCGAGCGAATCCAGAATTAGGAGCTTGAGCCGTTCGCGAACAGGTGTCGGAATCTGGCCATATCTTAATTGCGAAACGAATTCGGCGATCCGGCGCGTGTGGGGATTCTGACCGGTCGCAGGCTGAGCCATAAGCGCGCTCCCGGCCGACTATTTTGACGTGCCGCGGCGCGACGTGAGGCTGTCCCACCACGGACAGATCCCAGGCATCACCTGATAATTGCCCTCGATCACTTGGACCGGCCGGCGATAGCCGTTTGCCGCGTTGGCAAGGCGCAGCGCGCGCGCTTTGTCGTTATCCGCCGCTGACAGCCAGCGCCGATCGTGCCCCCACATGCTCGGGCCCTCTTTGCGCTCATGCGCCTGCCAGCGCTCGACGTCGATCGTGCGCGCGCCCCAGCCGTATTCGACCATGAAAGCCGACGGCGTCCATGTGTAAAACGATGTAATGAAGTCACTGGTGTGCCGGCCGAGCGTTACCGCAAGGCGACCTTCGTCGGCGAGCGCGAGATCGTAACCCTGGCCAACGTCATCGAAGCTGAAAAGCTCCATCATGACGTGATGGACTGCGTTTTTTCCGGTCTGAATGAAGGCGAGGCTGTGATGACGCGGATTGACGTGTAGGAAGCGGGCAATGAAAGGTTCGGAATAATAGTCGGTGAGCCGAAAGCCGAGCGTGGCGCCATAGAACGTCATCAAGCACTCAAGTGTATCCGGCCCCTCGACGTTGAGCACGACGTGTCCTAGACCCAGCGGACCGGTGCGAAAGCCAGAAATACAGCGTCCAGGTCGGAACGGCTCCGTCGCCGTTTGCGCGCCGTGAAAGAATTCCAACCGGTTGCCGACGGGGTCGGAGAGCACGATCAAATCCGCAACATGCCGCTCGTCGGCAAGGGCGCGACTGCCGTGCGAGACGTCTATGCCGCTATTGTCGAGATGCGCCGCCAACGCATCGAGCGCCTTGGCGTCGGCAACTTCCCAGCCGAAGAAGCCGATGCCTTCGCCGCCATCGGCATGGACCACGACCCGTTGCTTGCGGTCATCCATGCGAAAAGCAAGCGTAGAGCGTGATCGATCCACGCGTTGCAAGCCGAGCAGACCGGCGCCGTAGCTGGCCCAGTCGTCGAGAGCTTTGGCGCGAATGCCGATATAGCCTAGCGCTTGCGGAGTTACAGCGCGCGTCATCATGAGCGCCTCGCCGGAACGCTTTTACACCGGCGGGCGCGGCCGCGCCATCGCGCGCGCCCAGTCCGATTTACCGCTGTTTTCTTTATGATTTGCTGGATGCGAGCGTGCGCAGAACGCAGTCGAGTTCGAGCGCGCCTTCGGCGTCGAGCGCGGCTTGGCTCAATAGCCGCTCCAGGTTCTGCAACATCAGTTTTTGGTCGCAGGTTCGCGCGTCGCGGGCCCAACGGCGGCATTGATCCGCCCATTGGCTGATTTCTTCGGCTGCAGACTTGAACATCGCACGCCTCTCAAGTCGTAAGCGGTAACGTGAAGGCTGGGCCGAGCAAATGCCGGCCTCGGACCAGCGTCGCGCGCGCCGCGCGCGCATCAAGCGCGGTCTGAAACAGCGCCGGCAATTCGCGCGGCCGCTTGAGCACCGAGCGCAGCATGGCGGCGATATTGGTCGTTCCATTCGGCCGCATCGCGGCGACGGCCGAAACCGGAAGGGCGCGCCTGGCGGGGTCGGTGATGACCCGGATTGCGGCAACCGGAACCTCGTGGGCGAGGCCGACGGCCGCCACAATGTGCGATTCCATATCGACGGCGATCGCGCCGGTTTTTAGATAGAGCGCCCGCTTGTCGTCTGGATGGGCAATCGGGGCGGGGACGCCGAGCAGTATGCCCGATACCGAATCCGGGATCGTCTGCAGCAATTTCTTCGACCATTGATGGCTGATCGGCATTCGCGTCGATCCGGAAATCACCGCCGAGCCGACGACGCAGGTTCCAGGCCGCAGATGCGGCGCCAGCCCGCCGGCAACGCCGAAGCTGATAATGCCCGGACAGCCATTCACCATTGTGCGGGTTTCGGCGATTGCCGCCGTGAGCTTTGCTGCCAAATTGCGGCCGTCACCGCTGCAAATGACATGCACACCCGGGCCCGCGGCAATGCGGGCTTCAAAAGCCAGACCAACAACGATGATCACGTGATCCCCACCCTAAACAGCAGATCGAAGTACCAAGGCAAGCCCGACCCAGCAATAGCGGTCGAGCGAAGTTTCACGGCTGCGGCCAACCCCACGCGGCAACAGCCGTGCAGGCAGGCTTGGGCTAACCCTTGGTCACGACCGGCGGTGGCGCTTTGCCCTTGCCCACCTGCGCACAGGCGGCAAGGCTCAGGATCGCGAGGATCACTGCGGTTCCAACGGCGATTTTCTTCATGGTGCCCCCATTCCGATAAACTGGACTCCCCTAAAATAAAAAGGATGCTGTCGCTTCACTAGTGCAGAAAAGCCACAGTTTACAGTCGATTTAGGCTGCGTTTTATGACGCCCAGCCTAGCACTTAGCCGGTAGATGCGCAGTTTCGCTGTTTTGGCCGCAATTTTTGGTGTCGCCCTCCTCACCGGGTTAACCGTTTACTACGGCTTTGACGAGGTCATGGCCGCCATAGCCAGTTCCCGCTGGGCAACTGTGCTGGTCGTCGCCGCGCGGGCCGCGGCGCTGGTGGGTGCCGGCATCGGCTGGTGGGCTCTCGTGCCGGGCCGGCAGTGGGGACCTTCCGGTTTCGTGCTCCTGCGGTTTGTCCGCGAAGGGATTAATACGTTTTTTCCACTCGCGGTCGTCGGCGGCGACGTCATCGGGGCACGACTCCTCGTGCAATTTGGCGTCGCCACCAAGCTCGCCGTGGCTAGCGTTTTGGTCGATGTCTTCATTCAAGTAGTCTGCCTGATTGTCTTTGTGCTGGCTGGGGTCGGTATCGTCGCGAGCCTGGTCGGCAACCGCACCGTGACCTCGACGGCGATTGTACTATTGGCGATTGCCGTGCCGGCGGTGACCGGGTTTTTCCTCACGCTGAATTTCGGCGCGTTCGAACCGGTGGTGCGCTGGCTTACGGCGTTCGGAGAAAAACGCCAATGGCGCATCTTCGACCATGTGGTCGATCTGGGTGCGCGGCTGCAGCAGATTTGGCGCAACTATCGCGGGCTTTCTGAATCGTTTTTGATTCATATCGTCACGATTTTTTTTGGCGCCATCGAGGTCTGGATCGCGCTTAAGTTCATGAACCACCCGGTCGGTGTCATGGAGGCAGTCGCGATCGAAAGCTTGGGCCAGGGCAGCCGCTCGGCCGCGTTCATCCTGCCCGGCGGAATGGGCGTGCAGGATGGTGCTCTGATCGCCGTCTGCGCGCTATTTGGTGTTCCGGCCGAGGTCGCATTAGCAATGGCGCTGATCAAGCGGGTTCCCGACCTGATTCTTGGCGCACCGGCCTTGATGGGATGGCAAGCGCTTGAAGGACGGCATTATTTAGGCGCCGGCGATGAGGAAATTTCCGAGGAAGTTTCCGAAACATGAACCCGGCCCGACTTTTGCCGTTTCTTTAGCGTGCATGGTCGGGGACCGGGCAATATAGTCGCCTGGGCGGCGTAGCGGGCCGGAGGCAGCGTGACCGAATTTCTTGCCAATTCCGTCGATCAAGCGTCGGTAATTTGCTATGTCATAGCCCTTCTCGGATGCCTCTATGCACTTTTTGCCATCGTTGCGGTTCGCGGTTTCGCGCGATCGACAATCCCCGCAACCATCGAGCAGTTTCCGCCGGTCACGATCCTAAAGCCGTTGCACGGATTTGAGCCGGACCTTTATGCCCATCTGGCGAGCTTCTGCATGCAGAACTATCCGGGTCCGGTGCAGATTGTATTTGGCGTGACCGATCCGACCGACCCCGCGGCCGCGGTCGTACGCAAGCTCATCGCAGATTTTCCTGATCGTGATCTTGTATTGGTGATTAGCCCACGGCGACATGGCCCCAACGCAAAAGTGTCGAACCTGATCAATGTGCAGCACGAGGCTCGTTACGAGCTTCTGGTCATTTCCGATAGCGACATCGCCGTTCCCGGCGATTATCTGAAAGTCGTCACGGCCAGCCTCAACCAGCCGGGTGTCGGTCTGGTAACGTGTCTGTATCGCGGCGCGGCAGCGGCAGGCACCTGGTCTCGCCTCGCGGCGGCGGCGATCGATTATCATTTCCTGCCGAACGTGCTGGTTGGGCTCAAACTCGGCCTCGCGAGGCCGTGTTTCGGCTCAACGATCGCGATTACCAAGACGACTCTTGCGAAGCTTGGCGGGCTGCAATCAGTCGCCGATCAACTGGCCGACGATTACCGGTTGGGCATCGCAGTGCGCCGGGCCGGATTGAAGGTCACGATTCCGAATTTCGTCGTCACCCATGCCTGCGCGGAGCGCTCGGCGCGCGCGCTGCTAGTTCATGAAATCCGCTGGGCGCGAACCATCCGCTCGGTCGACCCGCTGGGATTTGCCGGACTGGCGGTCACCCATGCTTTCCCCTTCGCACTGCTGGGTCTCATACTGGGCGGCTTCACGCCGGCCGCGGTTCTGGTCCCGGCGGCGCTGGCCTGCCGTTTTGCTCTGCAAGCCGAGTTGCATCGCCTGTTCCAGCTGGGCAATGGTTGGAGTATCTCCTTGGGTCATTTCTGGCTTGGTCCAATTCGCGATGTATTGTCTTTTGTCGTATTTATCGCGAGCTTTTTCGGCCGCGGCGTCGAATGGCGCGGCCGTCGCTATGGCGTGAGAGCCGATAATACGCTGGCTCGTTACGGTGAGGCGGAA
This sequence comes from uncultured Alphaproteobacteria bacterium, assembly GCA_963816295.1. Classification (GTDB taxonomy): domain Bacteria; phylum Pseudomonadota; class Alphaproteobacteria; order Rhizobiales; family Xanthobacteraceae; genus BOG-931. The sequence goes on from CAWFJS010000017.1 coordinate 137,575, forward strand.
TCGTGATGCGCACATTGTTTCTGCAAGCGCCCTCATTCGAGGGTTTCGACGGCGGGGCCGGCGCGCGCTACCAGATGAAGCGCGAGGTGAAGTCGTTTTGGTTTCCAACCTGGCTGGCGCAGGCCGCTGCCATGGTGCCCGGCTCCAAGATCATTGATGCGCCGCCGCATGGGCTGACCTTCGAGGACATCGAAGACGACGTGAGGTCGCACGACTTCATCGTGATCCACACCTCGACGCCGAGCTTCAAGTCCGACGTAAGGACGGCCGGCATGATCCGCGCGGTCAACCCGACGGCCAAGATCGGCTTCATCGGGGCCAAGGTCGCGGTTGAGCCGCAGGAAAGCTTGGAAGCGGCGCCGGCGATCGATTTTGTCTGCCGCAACGAATACGAGTTCACCATCAAGGAGCTTGCCGAGGGCGCCGACTGGTCGACCATCCAGGGTCTCTCCTATCGCGGACCGGACGGCAAGATTTTCCACAACCCCGAGCGCGAGGTCCTGATGGACATGGACAGACTTCCGTCCGTGCTCCCAGTCTACAAGCAGCTCAAGGTCGAGAACTATTTCGGCGGCTATCTCAAGCACCCCTATATGAGCTGGTATACCGGCCGTGGCTGCAAATCACGCTGTACCTTCTGCCTGTGGCCGCAAACTATCGGTGGGCACAAATACCGCGCCATGTCGATCGGCCGTGTGGTCGAAGACGTGAAATACGTCATGAAGGAATTTTCGCAGGTGAAGGAGATCTTCTTCGACGACGACACGCTGACCGACGATCATCCGCGCGTCGAAGCGCTCGCTCGGGCGCTCGGCCCGCTCGGCGTCACCTGGTCGTGCAACGCCAAGGCCAATGTGCCGCGCAAGACGCTCGAGGTGATGAAGGCCAACGGTCTACGCCTGCTGCTCGTCGGATACGAATCCGGCAACCAGAAGATACTGCACAATATCAAGAAAGGCGTGCTCGTCGAGGTGGCGCGCCGTTTCTCCCAAGACTGCCGCGAACTCGGCATCATCGTGCACGGCACGTTCATTCTGGGCTTGCCGGGTGAGACGACCGAGACAATCCAGGAGACGCTCCAGTTTGCCAAGGACGTGAACCCGCGCACCCTGCAGGTATCGCTAGCCGCGCCCTATCCGGGCACTTTCCTCTACAAGCAGGCGAAGGAGAACGGCTGGTTCGCCTCCGACGTCGACCTGCTCACAGACGAGGGCACGCAGATCGCGCCGCTCAACTATCCGCATCTCGGGCACACCGAGATCTTCGATTCGGTGGAGGACTTCTACAAGAAGTTCTACTTCCGTCCTTCCAAGATCGCAGAAATTCTGGGCGAGATGCTGACCAGCCGCGACATGCTGATGCGCCGGTTGCGTGAAGGCGTCGAGTTTTTTCATTTTCTGCGCGAGCGCAACGCGGCGCATTGAACGTCATTGCGAGCGCAACGTAGTGGAGCGAAGCAATCCAGGGTAAGGGGCCGCTCTGGATTGCTTCGTCGCTTCGCTCCTCGCAATGACTTCGATCTAAGATCATGTCAGATAACCGTGCGCCCGAAACCAGGCGATCGCGTCGGCGATGGCTTCGCCGTATGGCCGCGCGCGATAGGAGAGCTCGCGTTCCGCTTTGGCTGACGTGAAAAACATGCGGTCCTTGGCGAGGCGCAGCCCCGTGGTTGTCACGAACGGCTCGCGGTCGGTGAAATAGGCGACCGCCTCGGCTGCATAGGCGATCGGAAATATCAGCCGGCGAGGCAGCCGCAGCTTGGGCGGGGAGCGGCCGGTCAGCCGGGCGATTTCGCGCAACATGTCGCCGAGCAGCACGTCTTGGCCGCCGAGAATGTACCGCTCGCCGACGCGGCCCTTGGCCAAAGCCAGGAGATGTCCCGCGGCGACGTCATCGACATGGACCAGATTCAATCCGGTATCGACGTAAGCCGGCATCCGCCCGGCCACCGCTTCGACGATGATCCGGCCGGTCGGCGTCGGCCGCACGTCGCGCGGCCCGATCGGCGTCGAGGGATTGACGATGACCGCGGGCAGTTTGCGCTCCGCCACCAAGGTCTCGACCAGCCGTTCGGCGACGACTTTGCTGTATTTGTAGGCGCCGATGGCGGAGGCCGGGTCGAGCGGGAGTGTTTCGTCGCTTGCCGCGCCATCCGGCCGCGCCTTGAGCGTCGCCACGCTGCTGGTATAGACGATGCGCTCGACGCCGGCGCGCAGCGCCGCCTCCATGAGCGCGCGCGTACCCTCGACATTGGTCTGCACGATGTCTTGCGGACGGCGCGCCCACAGCCGGTAATCGGCGGCGACATGAAAGACAAAGCGAATGCCGGCCATGGCGCGCCTGAGCGAGGCCGCATCGCGCAGATCGCCTTGCACGATCTCGACCGCTAAGCCATCGAGATTTGCGCGCGCGCTGCTCGGCCGAATGAGCGCGCGGACCGCATGACCGGCCGCTAAAAGCTGCCGCACGACGGCCGCGCCGACAAAACCGCTGGCACCGGTGATGAGGATCATGCGCCGCCTGCTCTAAGCTAAAACGAAATGCCTATTCAATCTAAAGTCATTTCGTTTTAGCGGTTATAGTTTCGATCCGAGAACTGCCGGGTTCGCGCCGATAACAATCGCGGTCCGGATAGTACCAAGCGACAGCAAAACGCGAACGAGAACGCAATGAAATTGCCCAGCCGGATTATCGACCTCTCATCGCCGCTTGAAAACGAAACGGTTTACGACCCGCCATTCATGCGGCCCAAAATCGCCTACCGCAGCAACGCCGAAACCGCGCCGCTTATGTGCGAGCTGTTTCCCGGCTTGCGCCGCGAGGATCTGCCGGACGGCGAAGCCTGGGCAATCGAAGAGATCCAGCTCACGACCCATAACGGCACGCATATGGATGCGCCGATCCATTTCCAGTCGAAATCGATCGACGGCAAGCCGATGATGACGATCGATCAAGTGCCGCTTGACTGGTTCTTCCGTCCCGGCGTCAAGCTCGATTTCCGTAAAGTTCCGGACGGCCATGTGGTCACGGCTGCGGAGGTCGAGGCCGAACTCAAACGCATAGGCCATGAGCTCAAGCCGTTCGACATCGTTCTCGTCAACACCCGCGCTTCGAGCTGCATCGGCAGCGATGAGTACCTCACCGCCGGCTGCGGCATGGGCCGCGAAGCGACGCTTTATTTGACCTCGCGCGGCGTGCGCGTCACCGGCATCGACGCCTGGGGTTGGGACGCACCGTTCGTGCATATGCGTAAACACTGGCTTGAAACGCATGATCCGTCCATCATCTGGGAAGGCCACAAAGCCGGTCGCGAGATTCCCTATTGCCATATGGAGAAGCTGTGCAATCTCGAACAGCTTCCCAGTCACGGCTTCATCGTCGCTTGTTTCCCGTACAAAGTGAAACGCGGTTCGGCCGGCTGGACCCGCGCGGTGGCGCTGTTCGATTGAAACATTTTTCGCGGCGCGATCTTCTGTATCCCGCCCCGCGATAGCGGGGAGGGGGGACCGCACGCAGTGCGGTGGGAGGGGCGCGAGCGGCGCGGAAATGTTAAGAACAAAAGCGAAGCACGGCCAGAAAGGCCTGCGCAGTGGCCTGCTCAAATCACTGCAACGCGTTAATCGGCCCAAAGATGACACAGATTGACAGGAATTTTGGATCGACAGGAATCTTGTCCGGGAATGAGCAAGCGGACAAGGTGCGTTTCTGGGAAGCAGATATCGGAGTAATAAAGAGCATCAGTTATTCCGAGCCCAAACTCTAAGGCAACCAGCCCTTAATGGAGCCGAAATGGAAGGCGGATGCACTTGCCGGCAGGTCCGATATCGTCTGACTGGAACGCCATTGATCGTTCATGCCTGCCATTGCCGTTGGTGTCAGCGGGAGACCGGGACAGCGCATGCGCTCAACGCACTCTATGAAGCCGATCGTGTCGCGCACACCGCCGGTGAGCCCGAAATCGTCGTGACGCCGTCGGCGAGCGGGAAGGGCCAGAAGATCGCCCGCTGTCCGACTTGCCGGGTCGCGGTTTGGAGCAACTATCCGCAAGCCGGTCCCGTCATTCGGTTCGTCCGCGTCGGCACGATGGACAACCCTGATGTCTGTCCACCAGACATCCACATTTTCACATCCTCCAAGCAGCCATGGGTGACGCTGCCGGCGGACAGTAAGGCGGTTGCCGAGTTCTACGATCTCGATGCAGTCTGGCCGGCTGAGAGCTTGGAGCGCCGCCGCCAGCTCATGCGAGGCAAAGCACAGCAAACGTAGTCCGGCCGGGAGCTTTTTGCTGCGGCCAAAATTGAAATTCGCTTTAGCAAAATCTTGTTCCCCGATTGCGATTGGCACGAGGCTGTTTACATAACAGCCAGGTCATCAAACATGTCGCCCATCGCTTTTCTCTTGAACCTGCTGTGGATCGTGTTCGGCGGTCTGTGGATGGCCGTCGCCTGGGTCTTGGCCGCGGTCATCATGGCGATCACCATCATCGGGATCCCCTGGGCCCGCGCCGCGTTCAACATCGCCTCCTACACGCTGTTGCCGTTCGGTAGGAAAGCCGTATCGCGCGCCGAATATTCTGGCCGGCACGATCTCGGCACCGGGCCGTTCGGCTTGATCGGCAATATTATCTGGCTGGTGCTCGCCGGCTGGTGGCTGGCGCTCGCCCATCTCATCACCGCCATTATTCTCGCCGTGACGATCATCGGCATTCCGTTTGCCTGGGCGCATCTGAAACTTGCCGGGGTCGCGCTGTGGCCGATCGGCAAGGAGATCGTCGCCGCCGATGCGGTGCCGCTTAGCCGTTCGACCGCGCAGCGATAGCCCACGCCCGATGGGCGAACTTAAGCTTTCCGCAGCCGCACGTTGTTGTCGTCAAAGGCGGCAAGTCCGCCCGGATGCAACAGATAATTTCGCGATGTGTAGCTTTTTCAACACAGCGTTTGACATGCCAAATCGGTAAGCTGAGACAACGAAGCAGGTGGGGGCATCGGGCGATATCCGAATGAAGCGGATACTTATCGTGGCCATGGCTTCGCTGATTGCCGCAAGCCGGGCATCGGCGGCCGATCTTCCCGTGCGCCCCGGGGCGCCGGCCTATTACCCGGTCGCCACGACCTACGATTGGGGCGGGGGATATATCGGTATAAACGGCGGCTACGCTTTCGGCCAAAGCGAGTGGGGCAGCGATCCGCTCAATCCGTCGGGTAATAGCTCAACCGGGAACTTCAACGTAAACGGGGGTCTGGTCGGCGTTACCGTGGGCGTCAGTGGTCAGTTTGGCGCATTCGTGTTAGGTGCCGAAGGCGATTTAGATTGGCAAGGTATCAGGGGCACCAGCGCCAGTCCTTTTTGCACCAGTCTCATTACTTCGACCGCCACCAATATTTTCACCGTTACGCCTCCTAATCCTCCTGTCCTAACAAACCTCAATGCGCCCGCAGCCGGATTGAGCTGCAAGACCGCAAGCAATTGGCTGGGAACGTTCCGTGCGCGCTTCGGCTACGCGTGGGACCGCGTTCTCTTGTACGGGACTGCCGGCGGCGCAGGTGCGAATGTTGAAACTGCGCTGAACGGGCTGCCATACCAGAACAACGCGGAATGGGGCTGGACGGTCGGCGCCGGATTGGAATGGGCATTCGCCGAGAACTGGACATTCAAGGTCGAATATCTGTTTGTTGACTTGGCGGGGAATGCATCCTGCAATCACGGATATAGTTGCGGCTATGACGTCGCGGCCACCTCGACAACCAACACCATCACTAGCAGCGTCACGACAACTCCGGCAACCAACTCGAATATGGCCGTAAAATTGAACGAGAACATCGTCCGTGTCGGCGTAAACTTTAAGTTTGGGCATTAGCTGCCGATCGGCAAGCTGTCGCGGATCTTATTGCATCAGGCTGGATGCAATATTCACGGCCAACGCGAGCACAGCCACATTGAAGAAAAACGAGGCGACGCCGTGCACGGTCGTCAGGCGACGGATTGCTTTGCTGGTTATTTGCACGTCGGAGACCTGCGCGGTCATCGCGACGACCAGCGAGTAATAGAGGAAGTCCCAATAGTCTGGGTCGTCCTTGCCGGGAAATAGGAGCCCGCCGGCGTGTTTGTCACCAGACGCGCCATAAAACTCGCGCGCATAATGCAGCGCGAAAATCCAATGCATGAAAGCCCATGACAGCAGAATTGTGCTCACGCCCAGTGCGACTTGATACCAACCGGGCGCATGGCCGAGTTCTGCGACAACCGCAGCGAGGCTGGCGAGCGCGGCCGCCGTGGCGAGCACCAAGAGCGCGATCGCGCCGTCATCGTTGATCGCTGCCCGTTGGCGGATCGTAGCGATCGATGCGTGCGCAGCGGCGCGGTAGCTCAGCGCCAGATAAAGCACGACGCCAATATCCCAGCCGATAAGGATGCGCGTCGGCATGCGCCAGGGCAGCGCCAGCAGCGCCAGCGCGATCGCGACGCCGAACGCAGCGGAAATAAACAAGCGCGCATGCAGCTTCCACAGCCGCGCGAGCAGCTTTAGCTCGCTTGGCCCGCGCCGTTTCGAGGTTGAGTCGTTAAATTTCGACTTCTTCAATAGACAGTCCCGTCTGACCGGCGCCGCTGACGAATGTTTTTTGGCCTTAAACCTTCCGCAGCCAGACTTTATTGTCGTGGAACGCCGCGCCGCCGAACGGCGCGATGGAATCGGCGCCGGTCAAACTATTGATGCCGCGGCCGTCGGCGTAAGCCGAATTGGGCCACACCAATTCGGCGATGAGCACGCCGCGGCGCACGCCCTCGAACACTTTCGCATGCAGGCGCACTTGGCCGCGCTGATTGCCGAGCACGACCTCGTCGCCATGCGCCACGCCGCAGGCGGTGGCATCCTGCGGATGGATCATCACCTCGGGGCGGCCTTCATTGGCGAGCGAGGTCGGCGTCTCGGTGAAGCTCGAATTGAGAAAGCCGCGCGCCGGCGAGGTCGCGAGCCGGAACGGGTGCTCGGTATCGGCTTCCTCGATCACCTCCCAATGATCCGGCAATTCCGGCATCGGCGTTGGAATGAGAGTGCGGTGCCAGCGCTGGAACGGCACCGTCGGCCAATCCGGCTTGAAGCGGAATTTGCCGTCGGGATAGGCGAAGCCGTTGAGATAATGCGCCGCGGCGAAATCCGGCTGGCAATCGATCCAGCGCTTGGCCTCGAGCTCGGCGAGCGTGCCCCAGCCGGATTTTTGCAAACTGACGTCGATCAATTGACGCGGCGTCATGTCGAAGCCGGGATGCCTGGCGCCGAGCCGTTTCGCCAAACCGCAGATCACTTCGTGATTGTTGCGGCACTCGCCGGGCGGCTCGACCAGCTTCGGACCGAGCAGAATGTATTGGCTGCCGCCGGCGGTGTAGAAATCGTCGTGCTCGACGAACATCGTCGCCGGCAACACGATGTCGGCGGCCTTGGCGGTGTCGGTCATGAACTGTTCGTGCACGCAGACGAACAGGTCGTCGCGGGCGAAGCCGCGCTTGACAGTGTTCTGGTCGGGCGCCACCGCGACCGGATTGGTGTTCTGAATGAGCATTGCCGTGACCGGCGGGCCGCCGAGCAGCGCTTCCTTGTCGCCGGTGAGAATCGCGCCGATGCGCGACTGGTCGAGCATGCGGATCGACGGATCGCGCAGATCGCTGCCCTCGATCACGCTGTTGTTCAAGTGAAAGACGCCGCCATTGTTGTGAAAGGCGCCGCCGCCTTCGAGCCGCCAGGCGCCGGTCACCGCGGCGATGCAGCTCGCCGCGTGCATGTTGACCGCGCCGTTACGCGAGCGCGAGAAGCCGTAGCCGAGGCGGAAAAAGGCGCGCTTGCGCTCGCCGATCAGTCGGGCAAACGCTTCAATGGTTTGCACCGGGCAGCCGGTGATCGCGGCCGCCCATTGCGGATCACGCACGCGCACATGATCGGCGAGTTCATGCGGCGCGTCGGTATAGCGTTCGAGATAATCCCAATCGGCTTTGCCGTCGCGAAACAGGCAGTGCATCACCGCGCAGGCGAGCGCGCCGTCGGTGCCCGGCCGGATCAGCACCGGCAGATCGGCCTGCTTCATCGTCGTGTTCATATAGACATCGACGACGGCGATCTTGGCGCCACGCTCCTTGCGCGCGCGCGTCGCATGCGTCATCACATTGACCTGGGTGTTGGCGGCGTTGGTGCCCCAGATCACGACCAGATCCGATTTTGCCATTTCGCGCGGATCGGCCCCGGCGAGCTTTCCGGTGCCGGCGATAAAACCGGTAAAGGCCGGATTGACGCAGATCGTGGAAAAGAAGCCGGAATATTTCTTGGCGTGGCGCAGGCGGTGGATGCCGTCGCGCATCACATAGCCCATGGTGCCGGCGTAGAGGTAGGGCCATACCGCTTCGGAGCCGTGTTTTCCTTCCGCGCGCGTAAACCCTTCCGCCACGATATCGAGCGCGTCATCCCAAGATACCGGGGCAAATTGCCCGCTGCCTTTGCCGCCGGTTCGCCGCAGCGGCTCCCTTAAGCGATCGGGATGGTGCACGCGCTCGGCATAGCGGGCGACCTTGGCGCAGATCACGCCCGCGGTGTAGGCGTTATCTTGCGCGCCGCGCACGCGGCCGATCGTATGGTCATCGAAAATCTCGACTTCCAGCGCGCAGGTCGAGGGGCAGTCGTGCGGACAGGCCGAGGCGCCAATCTTTTGCGGGCGGACAAGCTGATTCATGATCGAATTATTCTCGCGCCGCGCGCCATCGGAACAGTTGAAACTGGCATGGTTTCAACGATACCACACGGTCTAATAGAAGTGCGACCGGAGGATCGATCATGCAAGCCGCCGTTTTGGGTGAAAAAGGCGTCGAAGTCCGCGACCTGCCGAAGCCGGCAGCCAAGCCAAATGAGGTCTTGATCCGGGTACGGGCCTCGAGCCTCAACCGGGCGGATCTTCTGGTTGCCTTGGGCCATCAGCACGGCAGTGTCGGCGGCGTCGGCGCCCGGCTCGGCTTGGAGTGTTCCGGCGAAGTCGAGGCGGTCGGCAGCGATGTGCAAGGCATCAAGCCCGGCGACCGCGTGATGGCCTCGGCGCCCGGGGGTTTTGCCGAATATGTGGTCACCGATGCCGGGCGGGTGCACCGCATTCCGGGAAACAATATGAGCTACGAGCAGGCGGCCTGCTTTCCGGTCGCCTTGCAGACCATGCACAATGCTGTGGTCACCGCCGGACGACTAAAGCGCGGCGAGACCATGCTGATGCAAGGGGCGAGCGCCGGCGTCGGGCTCATGGGCATGCAGATCGGCAAGCTCATCGGCGCTTCGCTTGTGATCGGCACTTCGACCAATCCCGAGCGGCGGGCGCGGCTCGCCGAATTCAGCTGCGATCTCGCACTCGATTCAAGCGATCCGACCTGGCCGGACCAAGTGAAGAAAGCCACCGGCGGCAAGGGCGTCGATCTCATCGTCGACCTCGTCTCCGCCCCGGTCGCCAATCAGAATCTCGAAGCCGCCAGCATTCTCGGCCGCATCGTCAATGTCGGCCGGCTTGGCGGCATGAAGGGCGAGTTCGATTTCGACAAACATGCGCTCAAACGCATCGACTATATCGGCGTAACCTTTCGCACCCGCAGCGCCGAAGAGGTGCGCGAGATCAATCGCTTGATGCGCGCCGACCTGTGGCCGGCGATCGAGGCCGGCAAGCTGTCGCTGCCGATCCACAAAACCTTCCGGCTCGCCGACATCACCGAGGCGCTGGCGCTGATGCGCGCCAACCGCCATTTCGGCAAGGTCGTCATCAATATTTCGTAACGCTTTATCTTACCTCTCCCCGTCGGGGAGAGGTCGAGCGAATGAAATGAGCGAGGGTGAGGGGATCGGGCTTTCAATTTCGAACTTGGTACCCCCTCACCCTAGCCCTCTCCCCATTGGGGAGAGGGAATCGATGCGTCGTCATCAGCGTGTCGTGAATCGGCAGCCTACTGGTGGCGAGGCGACGGAATTCGGCTTGCCCTTGGCATGGGCATCCGGCATAGGTTTTACATGACTGATTCGGCGAAAGGCCACGCGCCGATTCTGGCCGCTGGGGGCATCGTCTTACGCGGAAAGTCGCGACCCCGCATCGCCATCGTGCGATTGCGCCGGGAAAAGGCCTGGGTTTTGCCCAAAGGCAAGCTGATGCCGCGGGAGCACCCGCGCGACGCCGCCAAGCGCGAAGTGCTGGAAGAGACCGGTTATCGGGTCTCGGTCCACGAGTTTCTCGGCTCGATGTCCTACGCCGCGGAAGGCAAGATCAAGATCGTGCAGTTCTGGCTCATGCGCGCGATCGGCTCGCCAGCGCGCGAGCTGATGGACGACGTCAAGGCGGTGAAATGGCTGCCGCTACGGCAGGCGGTCACGATGCTCAACCGCCCGCATGAGAAAGTGTTTCTCACTCATGCCGGGCCGATTGCGCTCGACTACTTTAAGAAGTCCGGGCGCGCCAAATCGCGGAACCTATCCCGAAGCGGCGGCGCGCGCTCGCGCAAAGCCGCTCCGGCCTCGGTCGAGCACGTGATTGCGCTCGATTACGAAAAGACGCGGCCCAATGCCTTCGCCAAGGCGCTGGCGAGCTGGCGGGCACGGGCGGTGCAGTCCTCGGCGCGCAAGGCGAGCTGACGGGTATTATCAACAAACCGAAGCAATGAATGAGTCAGTTCCGTCACCCTGAGGTGCGAGCAAAGCGAGCCTCGAAGGGCGACGGCCGAAACGCTCGGGCCGCATCCTTCGAGGGCCGCGGAGCTTGTCATCGGGCCGGCCACTTCGGGCCGGACCCGTTGGCGGCCACCTCAGGATGACGGTCAACAACGCAATGAGGTCTACTGCGCTATTCCGGCAAGATCTCGTGGAACACGCTGTAGTCGATCACCAACGTGCCTTGTTTCGAAAAGCTGGTGATGTCGCGGTAGCGGTAATTCCAGCGGATGTCCTGGTGGTTATAGAGCTTGCGCGCATAAAGGTATTGCGCCGAATTGTCGTCGACGCCACTGACGTTGAGAGTCAAAGCCGCGTCGGCCGCAGCAAGATCGGCCGGGGTCACCCGATATAGCGGGCTGGTTTCATCGATGACGTGGAAAATCGACCAGCTCAGCATGAACATCGGATGTTCGCGGCGGTCGAGCAGCAGCTCGTAATAGCGGCGAAACTGACTGCCTTCGGTGGTCGTTTCCATGCGTATCAACCACAGCCGCGCCACCGCCTGCGAAATCGTATTGTTGCGCTCGTTGGCGATCCGGATCATCAGCGTCGGCTGGCCTTGATGGACGGTCACCACCGGGTGGTCGGCGAAGATGAAACGGGCGCGCGGCCGCGAGAAACGGGCGAAGATCAGCCCGGTCATCACGGCGAGGAACGTCATGCCGGTGAAGATTTCAGTCGTGGCGATGAAATGCCCATAATGGGTCTGCGGGTGCATATCGCCGTAGCCGACCGTGGCCAGCGTCTCGACCGAGAAGTAAAAAAGACCGAGCGGCTCGTTGCCGGCGACATTGGCGACCGGTTCGTTGCCGAGCCAATACAGAAACGCGAACGCCGCGTTGAGAAAAACGAAGATCGCTGCCGCCGTGCCGAAGAAAGTCGGCCAATAAATCGTCATCGAGCGGTGATAGAGATCGGTCCAGAAGCTGTCGGCGAGGCCGCGGGTTTCGATTTCGCGGCCGCTTATGCCGACGAGGCGCCTTCCGCCTTTGCGCTTGAAATCGATTTGTTTTGGAGATTTCGGCAAGGTCGATAAATCCTATGCCGTCACCGCGGCCTTGGTCTTGAGCCGGCTGAACACCCGGCGCGCATTGCCTTCAAAGATTTTTCGCCGCGCGGTGTCGTCGAGCCGCGGCGACTTGTCGACATAACGCTTGGTGTCGTCGAAGTAATGCCCCGATTTCGGGTCGACGCCTTTCACCGCGCCGACCATTTCCGAGGCAAACAGAATATTGTCGGCGGGCACGACCTCGGCGAGCAGGTTGATGCCGGGCTGATGGTAGACGCAGGTGTCGAAGAAGATGTTGTTCTTGATGATCGCATCGAGCTCCGGCCGGCCGTTATTGAGCGCGATGCCGCGGAAGCGGCCCCAGTGAAACGGCACGGCGCCGCCGCCGTGCGGGATGATCAGTTTGAGCGTCGGAAAGTCCTTGAACAGGTCGGACAGGATCAGCTGCATGAACGCCATGGTATCGGCGTTCAAATAATATGAGCCGGTCGTATGCATGGCCGGATTGCAGCAGCCGGAAACGTGAATCATGGCCGGCACGTCGAGCTCGACCATTTTTTCGTAGAACGGGTACCACGATTTGTCGGTCAATGGCGGCGCGTTGAAATAGCCGCCGGACGGATCGGGATTGAGATTGCAGCCGATGAATCCCATTTTCACGCAGCGCTCGAGTTCGGCGGTCGCATTCTTCGGCGGCACGCCCGGCGATTGCGGCAATTGACAGACGCCGACGAAGTTCTGTGGAAACAGCGAGACCACCCGCGCGATCAGATCATTGCAGATCTGCGACCATTCCAGGCTCACGCTCTCGTCGCCGATGTGATGGCCCATGCCTGAGGCGCGCGGCGAGAAGATCGTCAGGTCGGTGCCGCGCTCACGCTGTAATTTGAGCTGATTTTGCTCGATGCTTTCACGGATTTCGTCATCCGACATTTTCAGTGAAGCGCGCGATGGCATGGCCGTCTTGCCGCCCGAGGTCGCGGCCGCGGTCTGTTCTTTACGAAAACGATGCAGATCCTTGGGCTCGGTGGTGTAGTGGCCGTGACAATCGATAATCATGAGAGCGCGCCATAAGCGGAGGTTGGGAGATTGTGATGCTATTGCGATGCTACGGTTCAGCGCGCGATTGTCAAATACGGAGGTCAGAGGTCGGAGTTCTTCCGTCATCTTACATCTGTCATCTGACATCCGAGCTCTGATAGGATGCGCCGCTCATCGAGGGAGGAGAGGAATGGCTGAATTTCCGCGGCTCAACGGCGTCATCGGCGCGCTGGAAAAGGGCCGGCACGCTTTGACCACTTTCACGCCGGCCGATGTCGAAGCGGCCGTCGCGCTCGCCACCGCGAAATACGACGCCGTGGTTTACGAGATGGAGCACAATGCCTACGACATCCGCGCCTTCCGTGACTGCCTGCAATACATGCTCAATCGGCGCCAGATCGCGCAATCGGGATCGCTGGCGCCGGCGGTCGCGCCGTTTGCGCGGATTCCCCCGAACGGTGGCGAGAAAGCGCAATTTCATGCCAAGCAAGTGCTTGACCTCGGCGCTTACGGAATCATCTGGCCGCACATCAGCAATGTCGAACAGGCCTACAACGCGGTCGCCGCCTGTCGCTATCCGCGCTTGAAGAACAAGCCGCTTTACGAGCCGGCCGGCATTCGCGGCGACGGCCCGACGCAAGCAGTGCGCTATTGGGGGCTCACCCAGCAGGACTATTATGAACGCGCCGACGTCTGGCCGCTCAATCCCAAAGGCGAGATTTTCGTGATCTTGATGATCGAGGACACCGAGGGCATCAACAACCTGAAAGACATTCTCAAGAACGTGCCCGGAATTGGCGCGATCCTGATCGGCGAGGGCGACCTCTCCCAGGAACTCGGCTATCCGCGCCAGTACGAGCACAAGGTCGTGCTCGACGCCATGGCGCAGATCGTCAATACCTGTAAGGAGGCCAATGTCGTCGTCGGCCATCCGCACGTGGAAGCGCACAATGCCGAGCGGATCGTCAAGGAAGGCTACCGCTTCCTGATGTGCGCGCCGGTGCGCAGCTACGGCCATCTCGACAAGGCGCGGGAGCTTACCGGGCGGGGCTAGGCCGTGTACTCATAAATGCCGTGGGAGCGTTGTCCGCTTTCGGGGGTTAAGCGGACATGGGGTGGGGCGCTGGCGAAGTGCCGGAGCTGTTGCGGAAGCTTTAAGCGTTAACGCGAAAATGGTCGTGACCTAAGCGTCCTGGGAGATTTTATGGCGTTCGGTGCCAATTTTTGGTGCCAATTCTTTGCTTTAATGTGGATCTGTAGTTTTAAGGGCTCCGGGGGTTCAGCATGTCTCGTTGCGCGTTTCTGGCTGCCGCTCTGATAGTGCTCTTACCGGCGGGAGTGTGTTTTGCAGTCGATGCGAAGCAGAAAATGGCGACCTGCCAGTTCGGTGCGGACCAGCAACGACTGCAAGGCGAGGCGCGTGATGCTTTCCTCAAGAAATGCATGGAGGATCGGGACGATCCGCGCGGCCGGACGCCTGCCGGAGCCGTCACCGCGCCCAAGCAATAGCTCTCGGATTGCTAGGCCGTGGCCTCACGCTGGAGCCGCCTGTTAATCGATGTTGGTTATTCACCTGGCCGACTGACGCAAGCGCGGACAGGCATTTCAACCGGGACATGGCATTGGTAAATCGATTCATGACGGCACAATCCTCCGTGGCGACGCGGCGTTGGGGGGTTCTCGCCATAGTGACGCTCGCGGCGATGGCCACACTGGCGGCGCTGACCGCCGACGCCGCGGCGAGACAGGCCCGACCCGTGCCAACCACCGAGGCGACGGCGCCGCGCGAGGCACGCGAGCCAATCATGGCGATCGTGTCGATCGGGAGCCAGCAGGTCACTTTCTACGACGCCGACGGATCGATCCTGCGCGCGCCGGTGTCGACCGGCACCACAGGACGCGAGACGCCAGCGGGCGTGTTCGCCATCATCGAGAAGCAAAAGGACCACCACTCGACCCTCTATGACGATGCCTGGATGCCGAACATGCAGCGCATCACCTGGAACGGCATCGCGCTGCACGGCGGGCCACTGCCGGGGTATGCAGCCTCGCACGGCTGCGTGCGGATGCCCTACGACTTTGCGGAGAAGCTGTTCGACAAGACGCGGATCGGGATGCGGGTGATCATCTCGCCGAATGACGCGGCCCCGGTCGAGTTTTTCCACCCGGCGCTATTCGTGCCGAACGCGGAGGCCGTCGCGGCTGCTCCGGCGCGTGCCGAGCCGCTCGCTCGCGAGGCCGCGGAGGCCGCCAAAACGGCCGACGAGGCGAAGAAAGCCGCCGCGACAGCGGCACGCGAGGCAGCATCGCTCACGGCGTCGCTGCATAAGCTGGAATGGCTCAAGCACCGCGCCGACGCAGAACTCGCGTTCGCCGACAAGGCGCTCGCCGCCGCAAAGACGGACCAAGCCAAGGCGCGGGCCGAGGAGCTGAAGCAGAAGGCGGCCGCCAAGGCCGCGGAAGCGGGGACGCAGCTCGACAGGGCCAAGGCCGACGCGAAGTCGAAGCTCGACGCCGCGGCCGCCGCGAAGGACGCCGCCAAGGCGGCCGAGACCAAGAAGGCCGCCGCCGCCAAGGCGGCAAGCGAGGCGAAGCTCGCGCTCGAGCCGGTCTCGGTTTACATTAGCCGCGCGACGCAAAAGCTTTACGTGCGGCGCAACACGCATAAGCCGTGGCCGGACGGGGGCGAGGTGTTCGATGCGACCATTGAGGTTCCGGTCACGATCCGCGATCCCGACAAGCCGATCGGCACGCATGTGTTCACGGCGATGGCGCGCAACGACGCGGGCCTGCGCTGGACCGCGGTCACGATCGACAACGGGGACGACGCCAAGGACGCGCTCGACCGCATCACCATCCCACAGGATGTGCTCGATCGCATCGCGCCTACTGCATTGCCGCGATCCTCGATCATCGTCTCGGACGAGCCGCTGAGCCGCGAGACCAACTATCGCACCGAGTTCGTCGCGGTGCTCAACAACCAGCCCCAGGGCGGCTTCTTGATGCGCCGGCCTACGGTCGATGTCCCCGTTGCGAGCGGCAACGACTGGGGCAACGACGGCTTCTTTTTCCAGCGCAATTGGAACTCCCAACCTGCCAATAGGCGTCCGCACGCCGGCCAATATTATCAACCGATGCAACAGCGCTGGTGGTAAGACGCGGCACGCCGCGCTTGGGTCGCATGGTCGTCAGGGTCAAACCTGGAAGAACTCACAGTGAGAAGGCGGCAGGAAGCGACGGGCTCGAGCCCGCCCACGTCTATTTCGAAGAAACCGGGACGGACACGCTCGTCACTCGGGCCTTAGTTCGTCGCCGTTTCGGAATAGCGGGTATAATAACGATCAACCTGCTGTTGCCACATCTTCACGAAGGCGCCGGAAGTTAGGTTATCAACGGTTTTCCAAACGTGTTTGATTTCGGGGAGTGTGTTGCCCCAGATCGCTCGCTTGCACCACTTTTCGCCTTTCTGTTTGCCCTCACCGGTGGCGCACATTGATTTCCAAGCAATACTGTCGGGGTGGTTGACGTGCTCCTCGGCGCCCTGCGTACCTTGTTGATGGATCAGGTAGAGGTCACTGATAGTTGCCTTTTTACGGGTATTCAGTTCGAACAGTATAGCCGCAGTAGCGAACTTGTAGGCAGCGGCAATAGCGTTATCTCGAGCATTGAGAATATCTCCAGACCCATACTTCGCGAACTCGTAATTACTGAGCTGGAATAGACCAACGTACGATCCAGTGCGCTGCTTCGGATCGAAATCAGATTCGATCTTGGCAACGGCCTTCATAAAATTGAAATCCAACCCAAGCGCGTCGGACGCGCGCTTGATTTCCTCAACAGGGGCCCCGACGGGAACATCCTTTAGCGAATCGCGAACAGTATCCGCTGGCTTCCTATCGGGCGGAATTTCGGAATAGACGTAATCGGCGAGATATGAAACATACCGCTCACTGGAAGCCGTTTCGATGCCACCCGAGCGATAAGGATTGTATGAAGATGCGACGCCGACGATGCCAGGAGCGCTTGCGACAGGCCTCGGTATTATCTCCTTCTCGATTCCGATTGAACTGACTGAGTAAGACGAACAAGCGAACGTGATTGCGGCGACGCAAATTGCGCCACCCAAGCGCACTACCATTTCGAAGTTCCCTGGTTGACCCTCACCGAAGGGCGCGCACTATGAGGCGCCGCGTGGTGCAATTAAGGCCAGAGTTCGATTAGTTCGGGGCTACCGCAAAGGGCCGGGTCGAAACGTTTTTGGCCCAAAGCCGACATCGAGAATGCACCAATGGATGTCTGCTTTCGGGGGTAAACCGGACATCACAATTCGCCGGTGTCATGTCTGCTTCTGACCCTGGCTGTGTGAAAACGCGGTGCTTCATGTGATTCTGGCAGTAGTGATTCTGGCGCTACTGCGGGGGATTGGATGAAACGCTTCGTTGAGGAGGTCGATCGCGGGCAGGCGACGCTGTTTCCGGAATGCCTGGAAGACTGGATCGATGCGGACAATCCGGTGCGGGTGATCGATGCCTTCGTGGACAAGCTTGATCTATCCGGACTTGGGTTTGATGGAATTGCTCCCGAGGCAACGGGACGGCCTTCGTATCATCCTTCGGTTCTGCTGAAGATTTACATTTACGGGTACCTCGTTCGCGTTCAGTCGAGCCGGCGGCTTGAGCGTGAAGCTGGGCGCAATGTGGAGGTGATGTGGCTAATCGGCCGGCTCATTCCTGATCACAAGACGATTGCCGACTTCCGCAAGGACAGCGGGCCGGCGATCAAGCAGGTCTGCGTACAATTTATTGAATTATGCCGCCTGATGGGTCTGCTCACGCAAGCGAGCGTCGCGATCGATGGCAGCAAGTTCAAGGCCGTCAATACCCGCGACAAGAACTTCACGAGCGGAAAGGTGGAGCGACGCCGCGCACAATTGGAGAGGAGCGTGGCGCGCTATCTTGCGCAGCTCGACACGGCCGACCTGCAAGAGCCATCGGAAGAGCTGGCGGTGAAGACGGCGGCTTTGAAGGAGAAGCTGGTCAAGCTGGAAAGCGAGATGCAGCGGCTGGCGGCGATGGAGAAGCTGATGCTGGCATCGCCCGATCAGCAGATCTCGCTCACCGATCCCGATAGCCGTTCGATGGCGACCAGCGGCCGTGGCTCCGGCGTGGTCGGCTACAATGTGCAGGTCGCGGTCGATACCAAACATCACCTGATCGTCACGCATGAGGTCACGAACGATGGCTCAGATCGAGCGCAGCTCGCAAACATCGCTTGCCGGGCCAAGGAAATCCTCGGCGTTGACGAGCTCGAGGCCGTTGCCGATCGAGGCTACTACAGCGGCGAGGAAATCCTCGCGTGTCACAAAGCCGGCATCACGGTGACGCTTCCCAAACCGATAACCTCTGGCATTGAGGCCAAGGGTCGCTTCGGCAAGCAGGACTTTGTCTATCTCAGCGACGAGGATGCATATCGCTGTCCGGCCGGCGAAAAGCTGAAGTACCATTACACGAACGAGGAGAATGGCCAGAAGCTGCGGCGCTATTGGACAAATGCATGCCGCCACTGTGCGCTCAAGCGTCGCTGCACGACCGGCGTGCAACGACGCATCGCCCGCTGGGAGCATGAGCATGTCCTGGAGGCCGTACAGAAGCGCCTCGACAAGAACCCGCAGGCCATGCGCCAGCGTCGTGAGACAGCTGAACATCCCTTTGGCACGCTGAAGATGAGGATGGGGGCGACGCACTTTCTGATGAAGCGTCTGCCGAAGGTTGCCACCGAGATGGCGCTGCACGTACTCGCCTACAATCTCACCCGTGTGATGAACATCATGGGCATTCAGCCGCTGATGGCTGCGATCCAGGTATAGTTCAAACTCAGAAAATTAGCTCGCGTCGCCGCTTCGCCTAGTTCCGGCCCATTAGGTCAAAACGTTTTGACACGGCCAAGACCCAAAGCGGACATGAGCGGCGGACCGGGCAGTGACTCCCGATAGACGATGGTTCGATCAACCCCGCCGGAATGGGCGAGGTCGAACCATGCAAGTTCGTACCATTCTTGTGCCCAAACAGCGCCGGCTAAACGCCGCATTCTTGCTCCTGATATCGACCGAACAGCAGACATCGCGGCTCGGTTTAGGGCCGATAGTGTTGCAAAAAGATTTTGGGCCTCGGAGTGAAGAACATTTTTTCAGATCAGGTCTCAAGAGCGCGATCCTGTTCAGGTACGCCTGAGAGAAGCGCGAGAGATCTGTTCCCCTCGGGAAATACTGTCGCAGCAAGCCGTTGGTGTTCTCGTTGCTGCCGCGCTGCCAAGGACTACGTGGATCACAGAAATAGACCTGAACGTTGGTGGCGACGGTGAAGTTCTTGTGGTCAGCCATCTCCTTGCCTCGATCCCAGGTCAAGGAGCGGCGCAGCTCCTGAGGCAGTTTGCGCACGTGTTTACCGAGCGCGGCTACCACGGTCGCCGTGTCCTTGCTCGGGACTTTGAGAAGCATCACAAAGCGCGTATGGCGCTCGACCAGCGTCGCGATGTGCGTGTTGTTTGCTCCGGAGAGAAGGTCTCCTTCCCAGTGGCCTGGCACGGCGCGATCGTCGGCTTCGGCCGGCCGCTCGCGGATGGAAACCGCATCGACGATCTGTCCCAGTCCGCTCTTGGTGGTGCCGCCTTTGGCTTGGCGCATCTGCCGTGCTGTACGCAGGTGCGCCATCAGCGCCTTCTTCAGCACGCCGCGTGTCTGAATAAAGAGACTCCGATAGATCGTTTCGTGAGATACTTGCATGCCTTGGTCGGCAGGGAATTGCCGCTTCAGCCAGCCAGAAATCTGCTTCGGCGACCACTGGAGTACGAGCTTCTGCGCGACGCGCCATCGTAGCTCGGCATGGCGCGCTAGGCGACAAGGCTTCGGGCGCAACGCCCGCTGCCAGGCGTGCCGATCAGCCTCGCTGGCGCGGTAGGCGCTGCTGCCGCCGTTACGCCTGATCTCTCGACTTACAGTCGAGGGCGATCGTCCGAGGCCCTGTGCGATCTGCCGCATCGACCGAGCGGCGGCAATGCCACGCGAAATCTCTTCACGCTCTTCAAGCCGCAGGGCTATCACAGCTCTCCGGCGTGGTGCTGGAGCAATCCCTCCATTGACAGCCAAGACCCGATAGACGCCGCTCTTGTTCCTCCTCTCAAGCGCTCGGGCGATGTCCGCCACACATTGACCGCTCTTCCAGCGCTCCCAGAGCGCGGCCTTTTGCTTCGGTGTGAACCATGTCCGTGCATTCCCCTCCATCCGCATACCTCCTCATCTGGCAAGATTAGAAGGTGTTGCGTCGATTCGTTGAACTCACCATCCAAAGCGGACATCGGCCCATACTTCAACTTCATGGCGAACTGGGGCTCCGACATTTTACATCTGGATAAATTCAAGATCATCGCGCACAATCTATTATCAACGACGGATTGGCATTCTGAAGCGCGGTACGCAGCAAAGTTATGAAATTAAGCGTCGTCGGTTGGAGCGACTTTGACCGAGTATAGAGTCGTCGACAAGTCTGAGTATTCGATTGCGACGATGACGCCTACAACACGGCAGCGTCGGTTGACGCTTGTGCTTGCCGCGACTGTGCTCATAGCCACCACAATTATTGCCCCGTTCGGCGCAATTCAGTTGCGCAGGATAGACGGTTTTATCCCAGCCACTAAGTCCGCCATCATTATCACCGATTTTCTTACTGCCGTCCTATTATTCAGTCAGTCAAGGATCATTGGATCGCGCGGCCTTCTGCTGCTCGCAAGCGGTTATTTGTTTAGCGCCCTAATGGTCGTTCCGCACCTTTTGACTTTTCCCGGTGCATTTGCGGCATCTGGTCTTCTTGGTGCCGGACTTTCAACCACAGCATGGCTTTTTATCTTCTGGCATTTGGGATTACCCGTTTCAGTAATTGGCTATGCCTACCTGATTGACGAAAGGCGCGCTCTGGCCACTTCGGCAATCTATTGGAGCGTAGCGCTCGTCATCGGTCTCGTTTTGGTACTCACATGGATCGTTACAGTGCACGATGACGCTCTGCCCGCCCTCTTTGTAGATCAGATCGGCTTTACTGTCTGGGCCAACCGCATCACAAGCATGGATTTTGGAATTAGCATTGTTGCGTTAGTGGTGCTGTGGCGTCGTCAAAAGTCGGTACTTGATCTATGGCTTATCGTTTCGGTGTGTGCGTTGGTGGCAGAACTTGCGATACTACGTTTGTAATCACGAGTCGCTTCAGTCTGGGTTTTTACACACAGCGGATTTTTTCGTTGGGTGCTTCAACTATCGTGTTGAGTGCGCTGCTTGCCGAAGCGGTGGTGCTCTATGCGCGTCTTGCTAACGCAATCGTGCGCCTGCGGCATGAGCAAGAGACGAAAATAATGAGTGCGCAGGCGATCACAGCAGCAATTGCCCATGAAATAAGGCAGCCGCTGACGAGGATCACGGCAGGCGGTGGTGCAGCCCAGCGATTTCTTAAAATGGTCCCACCCGAACTCGATAAAGCCCAAGCTGCCCTTGATGGGGTAGTGAATGCTGGTCACAGCACTAGTGCAGTAATCGACGGCTTTCGTTCCTTGTTCGGAAAGGCCGATGAGGAGCAACAGCTGGTGGACATGAACGAACTTATCCCAGAGGTACTAGAGTCACTCAACAGTCAGCTTAAGGATCATCACGTTTCGATTCGTGTCGATCTCACGCCCAAACTGCCACTCGTCTCTGGAAATAAGAGTCAGCTGCAGGAGGTTGTCTCCAACCTGATCATAAACAGTATTGAAGCAATGGAGACTACGAGTTTTCAAGGACGACTGTTGCTCATACAAACTGAAATTCAAGGTGACAATATCGCGGTGGCTGTAGAAGACTCCGGGCCGGGAATTGATAAAGATCAATTAGGCGACATCTTCACTGCGTTTGCTACGACGAAGCCGCATGGAATGGGACTAGGATTAGCCATCTCTCGAATGATCATTGACTATCATGGCGGTAAACTTACCGCAGCGTCGGACAGTAAATGCGGCGGTGCGTCATTTCATTTCGTCCTGCCAACTGTAGATCGTCGTTGAGGCTCAAAGCCATTGTTTGAAGCGTAGACGGGTTCCCGCGGAAGCGGGAACCCAGCTTAATTTTTCAGAAGAGCTGGATTCCCGCTTGCGCGGGAATGAGCGAATGATGTTGCGAATCAGCGCGCCGCGTGCGTGCTGCAGCCCGCCACGAGGCTGAATGTGAATTCCGTGCGCTTACGACACTGGATTTATTCGGCAAGCATGAGCGGCGATCCAGTCGCGCGCACGCGTTGCAGAACTAAATCTGCCGAAATAACGGACGCAGCCATTTGGCCGAGTGATTTGCACGCGCCACATGCGGCCCTTTCGCGCGACCGATAAAACAGCGCGAACGTTGTGCTGCTTGCTTCGCAAATGAGAGCGGCGCGCCCGTGACTTTGCAACACGGCGCGCCGTCCCACCGCGTCCGATTGTCTCCGACAGGCCCATCCCCCCACCGCCGGGACAGCGTGCGCCAGTTTACGCCGCTCTGGCGGCTACGAGGCTCAGAGCTTTACCGGTGCGGTGGATGAAATCTTGTCTTATCGGGCCAGATAGTTGTTTTAGGGCGCCATGACGCCGATTGGAACACGCTTACGGAAACGGCCTGAATGAGCAATACATTGACCTGAATTATCAAGCCACGGCAGATCGGCTGGGACTATTTCAATAGGAGTTTTCATAACGCTAAAGCCGAAGAAATGCCGAAAGAAAACGAAGAGCTCTGTTTTGAGGGTCTGAGTCCGCCAACGCTATTCCGGGAATTTGCCGCCGAATGCATGGAATTAGCTCAGACGGTTCCCTCGCATGAGAAACGCGCGCTATACCTGAAAATGGCCAGTGTTTGGCATCAGATGGCGCGGCGCTGGGAAAAGAAAAGCTAGCCGTGGGTTGTGCTGCGCTTTTGCCGACGGTGTCAGTGTGCAGGACGTCGATTGGGACACACAAGAGGGCCATTATCGTGTCCGCATTCAGGGAGAATGGTTTGTAATGCCCGATGATGCCGTTGTGACTGAGCCCAACTGTTTCAGCCTTGCCGTTGTGTGGCCGTATAACGACCGTTACGGCAACACCCAAATTCGCTGCTTTATACCTGGCGCTGGCACCTAGCTCACATCGAGCATGCCGACCAATGTCTGATATTGGAGTAAGAGTGGATATCGCTTGAACGCCTGCGAAGTGGCGGCACTCTCAGATCGTCCCCGCCAAAGCGGGGATCCAGGAGCGATTTTTCACAAAGAACTGGATTCCCGCTTTCCGCCTTCGCGCTCCGGCGAACTCCAAACCCGCCGAAGCTCGTGAAGAGAGCGTCGGCGGGTCGCGGGAATGAGCGAATGGTCTTGCAAATCACTGCGGCGCGCCGGCGCTCAAATCCGCCGCCAAATGTTCGAAGCTCTTGTCCTTTAGATACTGATCGAGCCCCCAGCGCTTGACCTGGTCCAGCACCTCGTCGAATTCCGAACGCGGTATCGCCCGATAGACGAAACGCTCGCCGCGGCCGAATTTGGTGAAATCCCACGGCTGGGCATTTTCGAATTCCGGCGGCACCGCGAGCTTCCACAGCGGCAGATATTTTGCGAGATCGGCGTCGAGCGCCGCTTCGGCGCGATCGAGCGCGTGCAGATAGCCGGTCACGACTTCGGACGGCGAGCCCTGCGGCACCCACCACAGCGTATGGAAAGTATCCTCGATGATCTTGCGCAAGCCGAGCTGCTTGGCCATGGCGATCTGCGGCGGCAACAGGCTCGCGGCCTCGACCTCGCCGTCGAGCAGCGCGCGCAGGCGCGCGCCGAACCCGCCGGTATTCACGGTCTTGATGTGCTCAAGCGGCAGGAATTTTTCCAGCCGATACGGCACGTTGAAGTGACTGCCGGCGCGCATGCCGACCGAGATCGGAATGTTCTTGAGATCGCCCGGCGTGCGAATGCGCAAATCCGGCCGCACGAAGATCGCCCATGGCGACACGCCATAGGCATCGGCGACGAAGCGTCCCATGCCGGCGCTGGCATTGCAGATGCTGCCCCACACGCAGGCGCCCTGGATCACTTCGGATTTATCTTGCGTATAGGGACGGTCCTGCGGGCGTTGCAGATATTCCAGACCCTTCCAGCTCGATTGCGTGCCGCGGAACGTTTTCCAATCGAGCTCGACATCAAGGCCCTCGGCGGCAAAGTAACCCTCCTGCATGGCGACGAAATCATTAAGGCCCATGCCCTTGGGCGCGATCTTGACGCGATGCAATTGGCTCGCCATCGGCTCCTCCCGGTTGGTTATTCGCGATTGTGCTCGCGATTAAAGCTTCTTCTTCAGATTATCCTTCAGACTATCCTTGGCACTCGTTCCCAGCAACGCCGCTTCAAAGGCGCTGGCGATCGCCTCCTTGCTTTTGCCGGCACGTGCGGCGTCGCCGATCACGAGGACGCGCTGCCCCGGCCGCGCCAGATGGCGGAACCGCGGCGCGGTGCCGCGGCGCACCTTGTAGTAAAACCAGTTGCGGATTGACGGCGATGTAAATAGCCGCGCAATGCCTGGCGCGCGCACGATGCCGGTATCAAGAAGCCAGTTGGCGAACGGTCGCAGGCCGAAGCGATATTGCGCGCCAGTAGCGATAACGACAGTATCGAATCCCGCCAGCAACCCGGATGCAGCACCCGCATCGGACGCGAGACGAAATTGCACGCCCTTGGCGCGGCAAGCGGCAACGAGATCGGCGATATAGCGGGTAAAACTGCGCGGCTCGGTGTCGACTTCTTGAAACAACGGCGCTTTGGCCGCGGATTTAAATGCGCCGCCTGGCTGCGCTTCTTTCTCGAACACAGTGACGTGGTTGCCTTCCGCCACCAGCGACGCATAGGTCAGCCCGGCGGGACCGGCGCCGATCACCGCAATGCGCTCGCCCTGCGGAATTTGCGGCGCGGCGAACAACGTTTCGCGGCCGGCGGCGCCGTTCACCACGCAGCCGATGCGGGCGCCGCCGCGCATTTCGTTGATGCACGTATTGCAGGAAAGACAGCGCCGGATCGGCTCGCCGCGGCGCACCTTCTCGACCCATTGCGGCTCGGCAATGAGCGTGCGGCCGAGCGCGATGAAATCGGCTTTGCCTTGAGTAACCGCGCGCTCGGCGATCGTTGGATCGCCGAGACGGCCGACCGCGATGACCGGAACGCTGACGCGTTTTTTCACATCGGCCGCGTAATCGAGAAAAGTAGCGTCGGAAAAATTCATCGGCGGCAGCACGACCTGCGCCGAGGGCCGCGAGCGATAATGACCCGCGGTGACGTGCAGCGCGTCGGCGCCTGCCGCCGCGGCCCAGATCGCGATCTGGCGGCCTTCGCTGAAGCGCAAGCCGCCGGGGAAGAAATCCTCGACCGACAGCCGGTACACGACCGCGATATCCGGCACCGCGCTTTTCACCGCGCGCAGCACCTCAAGACCGAAGCGCGCGCGGTTTTCAAGCGCGCCGCCGTATTCGTCGTTGCGGCGGTTTTCGAACGGCGCGTGGAATTGCGAGATCAGATAACCATGCGCGGCATGGATTTCGACGCAGTCGAAGCCGGCCGTTCGCGCGCGCTGCGCGGCGGCGACATGGGCCGCAATCGTTTCCTCGATCCGCGCCTTGGTCATCTCCTGCGGGACGATGGTCTCGAAGGTGGTTTCGTAGACCGGGTGCGGAATGGCCGACGGCGCAATCGGCGTCTCGCCGCAGATGTCGATGCGGGTATGGCCGCCGGCATGACCGAGCTGGATCGAGGCCTTGGCGCCGCCGCGATGAATGGCATCAGTGAGACGCTTCAAGCCGGGAATGAAGCGGTCGTCGTAAATTCCAATTTCGCGGCGCCGATGCCGTCCGACTTTTTCCGGCGAGGCCATCTCGACCGTGATCAGCCCGGTGCCGCCTTGCACGCGGGCGAGGTAATAGGCGATGCAATCCTCGGTGACGAAACCTTCGTCGTCCGCCGTGCGCGTTGTCATCGGCGGCATGACGATCCGGTTCTTGATTTCGACCGGCCCGATCCGCGCCGGGGTGAGAAGGATGTTCATTTCAAGTTAGTTCTGTATGCGTGTGTCTTTTTCAAAGTGCTGACAGGGTTTTCCCTCCCCTGAAAGGAGAGGGAAGGCGCGCGGAGCGCGCCAGGGAGCGGTCACTTTTGATTACAACGGCCGTCGGGCAGACCCCCACCCGGCGGCGGATCGCCGCCGACCCTCCCCCTTTCAGGGAGAGGAAATTATTTCCGCGACTGCTTCACAACACCGGAATTTCACCGCCGTCGAGATCGATCGTGGCGCCGTGCAGCCAGCTGGCGCGCGAGGAGACGGCGAACACCACGAGGCTGCCCACGTCTTCGACGGTGCCGACGCGAATGGGATTATTGAATTCGCGCAACAGCTGTTCGCGAATTTTTTGCTCCGTGGCCCCGGTGCGATCGATCTCGGCTTTGATCCGCCGCCGCGTCCGGTCGGTCTCGACAATGCTGGGATGAATGCAGTTCACGCGCACGCCTTCGCTCTTGCCGCGATCGGCGAGGCATTTGGTGAAGGCGGCAACGGCGGCATTGACCGAGCTACCGATGGTGAACTCGGCGGTCGGCTTGCGCCCGCCGGTGCCGCCGATCGAGATGAGCGCACCGCGCCGCTCGGCCAATAACGGCCAAGCGGCGCGCGCGAGCCGGACATGGGCGAAGAATTTCAGCGCGTAGCCGTCTTCCCAGTCGGCGTCGGTCAGGCTCAAAAAATCGCCGCGCTTGGTGGCGCCGGCATTGTTGACGAGAATATCGAGCATGCCGAATTCACGCCGGACCTGCTCGATCAGTTTCGCCGGCGTGTCCTTCTCGCGCAAATCGATCACCGCGATCCCGGCGCGGCTGCCGCATTTGCCGATCGCGGCGGCAGTGTCGTCAAGCGCGGCGCGGTCGCGTCCGACGAGCATCACATCGCAGCCTTCGGCGGCCAGCGCCAGCGCGATGCCGCGTCCGATGCCGCGGCTCGATCCTGTCACCAGCGCGGTTTTGCCCTTCAATCCGAGTTCCATGCCAATCGTTCTCCTCAACTGTCGCCGCGTTCGATTGCTTCCCTCTCCCCGCACGCGGGGAGAGGTCCCTGTTATGACGATCACTCGATCTTCAATCCGAGCTTTTGCACCAGCGCCGCCCACTTGCCCTCTTCGCGCGCAATATTGGCGGCATATTCCTCCGGCGTGCTCGGCGCTGGATCGGCGCCATCGTCGATCAAACGTTTTTTCATCTCATCGGAAGCAAGAACTGCGCGCAGCTCTTTGTTGAGCCGCTCGACGATCGGGCGCGGCGTGCCGGCCGGCGCGGCGAGGCCGTAATATTGCACCGCCTCGAAACCCGGCAGGCCGGACTCCGCAGCGGTCGGCACCTCCGGCACGGCGGCCGAGCGTTTGCTCCCGGTTACCGCGAGACCGCGCAACTGGCCGGCGGCGATATTGCTGATCGAAGCCGGAATGGTGTTGAAGCCGAGCGGCACGTGATTGCCGAGGAGATCGGTGGTCAGCGGCCCGGTGCCCTTATAGGTCACGACGGTGATCTCGGTGCCGGCCAGCAAATTAAACAGTCGCGCCGCGAAGTAATTGATGGTCGGCGACGGCGGCGTACCGGCGGAAAGCTTGCCCGGCTCCTTTTTTGCCAAGGCGATCACGTCGGCGAGCGATTTCGCCGGCAGCGATGGATGCGCATCAACGATGATCGGGGTCGAGGCGACGATTCCGATCGGCGCAAAATCCTTGTTGAGGTCATAGCCGGTATTGCTGCCGAGACTGAGCCCGGTTAGCAGCATGACAAGGGTATAGCCGTCCGGCGCCGCGCGTGCCGCATCCCGCGTGCCGATCATGCCGCCGGCGCCGCCGCGGTTCTCGATCACCACTTGCTGGCCGAGCGCAATGGAAAGCTTTGCGCCGATCAAACGCCCCATCAGGTCGACGCCGCCGCCGGCCGGATAGGGCACGATCATGGTGATGGGCTTGGTCGGATAATCCTGCGCGACAGCCGAAAAAACTTGTGCGCAACACAAAGCCAGAATGGCGGCACCCGCCGTTCGCGCCGCGTCGATGATCCGGATCATGCGATGTCCTCCCGGCCGGCACTATAGCTCCCGCCGCCGACCATGGGCTACATTAGCTCGGCAAAATAGGGAATCTGCTCATGCGCTTCGGTTTGTTCGGCAGCGCCACGGCCCGCCATGGCGGCCCCGACGTGGATTCCGGCCAGGGCTATCGGCAATTCGTCGAATACAATGTCGAGGCTGAGGCGCTGGGCTATCATTCGACCTTTCTGGTCGAACATCATTTCACCGGCTTCGGTCAAGTCTCGGCCAGCCTCGCGCTGCTCACCTGGGTGGCGGCAAAGACCCGAACGCTGCGCCTTGGCACGGCGGTGCTGGTGCTGCCGTGGCACAATCCGGTGCTGCTCGCCGAGCAGGCCGCCACCATCGATCTATTGTCCGGCGGACGGCTCGATTTCGGCGTCGGCAAAGGCTATCGGCACGGCGAATTCGCCGGCTTCTGCATTGCGATGGAGGAAGCCGATGCACGGTTCAATGAATTGCTCGACGTCATCCTGAAATCCTGGACCTCCAAGCAGCGCTTTTCGCATTCCGGAAAATACTGGCGCTACGACGACATCATCGTCGAGCCGCCCACCGCGCAAAAGCCGCATCCGCCGATGTGGATGGCGGCGGGCAATCCGGATTCAATCCGCCAAGTTGCCGAGCGCGGTTTTAATCTGTTGCTCGATCAATTTGCTTCGTTCGAAGCCGTGGCCGAGCGCATCGCCACGTTCAAAACGGCGGTCGAAGCGCGCGGCCGCGCCTTTAATCCAATGGATGTCGGCGTGGCGCGCGCTTTTTACGTTGCGAAGGATCAGGCCGATAAGGAGGCGGCGCTGGAGCGCCGGCTCGAAGCACAGCGCCGCCTCGCGGCTGCCTCGAACGCGCCGGACGGGACCAAGAGCAAGGCGAGCATCATGGCGTTCTCCGACACGCGCGAGGCGAGCGAAGGGAGCGCGCTCTACGGCACGCCCGACGAAATCGCGCGGAAACTGGAAAACCTGCAGGCGCTCGGCGTCGGCTACGTGCTGCTGAACGGCGGCGGCCCGGCGCAGGACAGCTTGCGCCGTTTCGCCCGCGAAGTGATGCCGGCTTTCAGCGACGAGCGGCGCGCGCGCGTGGTGGGGTGAGGGCATCATGATTTAATCCCTCCCCTGAAAGGGGAGGGTCGACGCGCAATGCGCGTCGGGGAGGGGTCAAGTTGACAGACCAGGAGACTTGACCCCCACCTGGCGGCCTAGGCCGCCTTCCTCCCCCTTTCAGGGGGAGGGGGATTCATTTCCGGGAAAAGCACTCCCAATGATCAACAAGATCGTGCAGACCATGGCCGAAGCCATGGCGGACATCCGCGATGGCGCGGTCGTGTTGCTCGGCGGCTTCGGCAGCATCGGTCAACCCAACGCGCTGATCGATGGGCTGATCGAGCACGGCGCGAAAGATCTGACCATCGTGTCCAACAATGCCGGCGTCGGGCGCATCGGTCTGGCGCGGCTTCTTGAACTCGGGCGCGTGCGCAAGATCATTTGCTCGTATCCGCGTTCTGTCGATCCGGTCGTGTTCGAGGAGCTTTATCGCGCCGGAAAAATCGAACTGGAAATCGTGCCGCAGGGTACGCTGGCGGAACGGCTGCGTGCCGCCGGCGCCGGCATTCCTGCGTTCTTCACCGCCGCCGCCGTCGGCACCAAGCTCGCCGGCGGCAAGGAGCAGCGCGAAATCGGCGGACGCCACTATCTGCTTGAAGATGCGCTCGCCGGGGATGTCGCCCTGATCGAGGCGTGGGAGGCGGACCGCTGGGGCAACCTGACCTATCGATCTTCGGCGCGCAATTTCAATCCGGTCATGGCGATGGCGGCGACGTTGACGATCGCGCAGGCACAGCACATTGTGGATCTCGGCGCGTTGGATCCGGAAAAGATCGCGACCCCCGGCATCTACGTCAATCGCGTCCTGCACGTGCCCTATGGCGAACCGACCGTGACTTGATGAGGCGGCAGTGAACGAGACCGCGGCCAAAGCGGCAGCAAAATGCAGACCGATGACGCGCGCCGAAATGGCCGCGCGGGTCGCGCGCGATATTCCGGAAGGCTGGTACGTCAATCTCGGCATCGGCGCGCCGTTGCAGGTGGCCGACTATGTGCCGGCCGACCGCGAAGTCATTTTCCATTCCGAGAACGGCGTCCTTGGCATGGGCCCGGCGCCGGCGGGCGAAGAGATCAACCGCTGGCTCATCAATGCCGGCAAGCAATATGTCACGCTGCGTAGCGGCGGCGCCTATATGCATCATGCCGACAGCTTCGGCCTCATCCGCGGCGGCCATCTCGATCTATGCGTGCTCGGCGCTTTTCAGGTCGCCGATAACGGCGACATCGCCAATTGGTCGATTTCCGACAATGACAGCGCGCCCGCCGTCGGCGGTGCAATGGATCTCGCCGTCGGCGCACGGCGGGTGTGGGTGTTGATGGAGCATCGGACCAAATCCGGCGAAAGCCGGCTGGTCCGCCGCTGCACTTATCCGCTGACCGCACTCGGGGTGGTCAAACGCGTCTATACCAATCTCGCCGTCCTCGACGTCACACCCGAGGGTTTTGCCGTGCGGGATATGGTCGAAGGGTTGACGCTTGATGCGCTCCAAAAAGTGACGCACGCGCCGCTGCACGCGCGCTAAAAGCCCGCCAAAGCTGCGGGTTTTACCGCCATTCGTCTAACACGAATTTTTTTCAATTTACACGCTCGGAACCTTTTCGCCGGCGGAGAGTAGCTTCCCTCTGATGGAACCGCGGGCCTGCGCCGATGGCATCGCCGCCACCGGCAAGGGCCTTTAACGGTGCCCGTGAATTGAGTGGCGTGCCAATCGGGGGAGCACGCATATGGCAATCGAAGCCCTGCGCGGCCGAAGCAACGGTGCTGCGCGCGCCGAGCACGACGCGGCGCCGGCGCAGCATGCCGACGACCGCGCGCGGCGTTTCCGCGAAGCCGCCTTGCCGCTTTTAAACGACGTGTACACGCTGGCGCACTACCTCATGCGCAACCCGGACGATGCCGAGGATGCGGTTCAGGAGTGCTATCTCCGCGGCTTGCGTTATTTCGACAGCTACCGCGGCCCGGCCATGAAACCGTGGCTGCTGGCGATCCTGAAAAATTTCTGCAATTCCGAATTCACCCGGCGCGGTAAACAGGAATCGCTGACTGAATATTCCGACGACGGATCGGTGGGCGAACAGATGGCGGCATGGCAGGAGCCGCTAGCCTCGCCGGAAAGCGCGCTCGTTGCGCAGCATGAAGCCGCCGCTATGCGCCGGCTCGTTGCCGCGCTGCCATCGCCGTTCCGCGAGGTCGTCGTTCTGCGCGAGATGAACGAACTCTCGTACAAGGAAATTGCCGCGGTGGAGGGCGTGCCGGTGGGAACGGTCATGTCGCGGCTGGCGCGCGCCGCGCGATGTTGCGATCGGCCTGGGAGTTCGCGGAAGCGGCCGCGGATAATGCAGTCTGGGAGATGAATCTCTTGTCGCGCGACAAGCACGTCATGCCTTGGCGCATCGAAGACGAATTGAAGAAGCTCGGTGCCAATTACATGCAAGCCGGGCTGTGGCGCGGCTTCGCCATTCGCGACGGCAATCTGGTGACCGGACAGCAGAATTTCTCGCCGCTCGAAACCGCCGACGTTCTGGTTCGCGCAATCGGCGAATAGCTGAAGTCACCGGTCTCGTTTCTCCGCCGTGCGTAATTGGGCTAAGCTTCACCCTGGCACGGCGGAGAGAAAGCCCGCATGGAACAGATCCGCGTCTCGAGCTTCGCCGGTCCCGGCGCCAAGCCGGTGATTCACAGCGTTCCCCGGCCCAAAATCCCAAACAAGGCGGCGCTGATCCAGATTGGCGCCTGCGGCGTCTGCGGCACCGACCTCCACATCCTTAAAGGTCACTGGCCCAAGCCATTGCCCTGGCCGTTCACGCTTGGTCACGAACTCGGCGGCGTCATCGTCGAAGCCGGCGGCGAATTTAAAGAAGACTTCATGAGCAAGCCGCTGCGGGTCGGCTCGCGAGTCATGATCCCGCCGCTGATGCCGTGCGGCCGCTGCTATTACTGCATTCATTATCCGGAGAGCGCGAATAAATGCCTCACCCCGGTCTATTACGGCCGCTATCTCGGCTTCGACAAGCCGCCTCATCTGTGGGGTGGCTTCGCTGAATATGTCTATGTCGATCTCGACCTGTTGCCCGGCACCAAAATCTACAAGTTGCCGGATGACATGCCGCTCCGCCTCGGTGCGCTTGCCGAGCCGCTGACGTCATGCATACGCGCCTTTAATCGCGCGGTGCGCGTCGGCGGATTCAAATGGGGCGATACCGTCGTCATCCAGGGTTCCGGTCCGATCGGGATTCTCGCGGTTGCCGCCGCACAGGAAATGGGCGCCGGGCGCGTGATTTGCGTCGGCGCGCCGGAGCAGCCAAGGCTTGAACTCGCGCGCAAGTTCGGTGCCGAAGCGACGGTCGATATCGAACGCTACCAAAGCGCCGACGCGCGTATCGCGCGGGTGCGCGAGCTTGTCGGCGGGTTCGGCGCCGACCTGGTGATGGACTGCTCCGGCCATCCCAGCGCCGGACCGGAGGGAATCGAGTTTCTCCGCGACGGCGGCACCTATGTTGAAATGGGCCAGTTTACCGATGCCGGCGCGATCACCACGTCGTGGCACCGCATTTGCGCCAAGGACATCAATGTGCTCGGCTCATGGGGGTTCACAGGCAATGACCTGCCGCTCGGGGTCGACATGCTCTATCGCGGCAAAGCCAAATATCCTTGGTTCGATATGCAGACGCTGTATCCGTTCTCCGAAGATGGGATCGCGCGCGCGGTCGCCGACGCCATCGCGATGAAAACGGTGAAATCGACCATCGTGCCATTTCCTGAACTCATCAATGGCCCGACTTGATCCAATGACAGGCCGCAATAACGTTCTGCGAGACTTTTGATGTCATGTTGCGCGCACTGAAAACCATCACGTTTCTCTATGTGCCGCAGGAGGATCGTATCGCCGGCGCGATCAATGCGGGACATCCAGACGCGTGGTCGTGCTGGCTGACGCGGCGGCTTGCCCTTGCGGTGCTTGAGCGTGCGACGGACTACATCGCCAATACTTCGAATCTGGCGCAACGCGCGCCGGCGGATCTGCGCGGCGAAGCGATCGCTTTCGAACGCGAGGCCGCCATCGCCAAGACCGCGCCGGCGATGTCGCAGACCCCGCCGGAGATTCTCAAATTCAGCACTGCCGTCGCCGAGCTCGCCGACCGGCTGACGATCTCGCGTGAGCAGGAGGCGTTCCGCCTCGAGCTGTGCGGCCAGAGCGGAAACGGCGCCGCTGGTGTGGTCAAACGCGAGGAACTGCAGCGCATCCTGCAGATGCTGCACGGCGTCGTCGCGCAAGCCGGCTGGCTCGCAGCGCCCGGCGCCGCCCGGCCCGCCGCCGCGGCAGTGCCAAGCGATCCTAAGCCCGCGCGGCATTAGCTAATTGTGCAGCGCTTCGGGTTCGGCCAAAATGATGTTTACAAACGAGCAACACAAGGGAGAAGCGCCTTGGCACAGCAGGCAGTTAAATACGGTTGGGATCATGTTCACTTGCGCACCACCGAACCCGAAGCGATGGCGCAATGGTTCGAATCGATGCTCGGCGCGGAGGTCATTCGCAGCATGCAGCAGGGCAAACCGCGCATCGATCTCAAGCTTGGCGGCGCCAATATCTTTATCGCTCCGGTTGCCCCCAGCGACGGCGTGAACGCGCCGCCGGTCACGCCGTATCGCGGCCTCGATCATTTTGGCCTTACCGTGAGCGGCATCGATGCGGTTGCCGCCGAGCTGAAAAAGAAGGGCGTCGAATTCACGCGCGAACCGACCACGGTCCGTCCGGGCGTGCGAATTTGCTTTATTCGCGGTCCCGAGGGCGTTTCGATCGAACTTTTGGATCGCGACCCGAAATATTGATCGCTAGTCGGCGGAATCCGCGACCGTTCGCGCCCCGCGGCGCAACAATATTCGCGACTCGGGATGCTCCTTCTGCGCCGCGTGAAAGAGCGCCCGCGCAAGCTGTGCATTGAGCGCGTGCGCGAGCACACGTTCGAGCGACTGTTCGCCGCTGTCCCACAGTTCGATGCTGTAAGGGAGCTTCTCGGCTTGGTCGGTAACGACACCCAACCGCCCGACTTTGGCCATGCGCTGGATCATCGCGGGTCTCTGCGCCGCTCGCGGAATCACAATGTCAGTGCTGTGGGCCGCTCCAGCGGGCGACGACGCTGTTCTTGTGGCGCAATGTAATGTGACGATCCGGATACTCGCGGGTTGCCGCATAGTACGCCGCATAGCCGATGCTGGCGTTGGCGGTGATCGCGACGATTTGCTCAACCGAGGCGCCGGACTCGTTCCAAATCTCGACTTTGTAAGGCAAATCGTCCCGATCGGCCGGAACGGACCGGGACGGAATGCCGCGCGGGAGGCCATCTTCGCGATCGCCGGGTGGCTCCAGGCGCCATAGACCGCCGCCAAGGGATGTGGCCGGGAGACTTCTGCTTACGTTCACTCGCATGGCAATCACATTGCAAAATCGCAAGCTACGGAACCGTTAACCGCCGGAAATGTTGCTCAAAGACGTGGGACCAGCCTGGTTCACAATAGCAATCAACGCCCCTACGACAAAGCAGTCCTCACGGCGCGATGTGAACAAAATGGAACTCAAGTTTTCCGGTTCCATACAAGACCTGCCTGCCGCCGCCCGGCTCGAGCTCCTGGTCGATGCCGTCACCGATTACGCGATCTATCTGTTGGATCGCGACGGCGTGATCCGCACCTGGAACGCCGGCGCCGAGCGGATCAAGGGCTACCGCGCTGCCGAGGTCGTAGGCCAGCATTTTTCCCTGTTCTTTACCGCCGAAGACAAAGCCGCCGGCGTGCCGGATGAAATTCTGGCGCGCGCGAGCCGCACCGGGCAAGCCGAACAGGAGGGCTGGCGCATCCGCAAGGACGGCGGCCGGTTCTGGGCGGCATCCGTGGTCCAGCCGGTGCGCGATGCCCGCGGCCGCGCTGTCGGCTTCGCCAAGATCACCCGCGACATCACCGAACGGCGGCAAGCGCAGCAAGCTCTCTACGAGAGCGAACGACAATTCCGCCTCCTCGTCGATGCCGTGAAGGACTGCGCCATCTATATGCTCGATCCGAGCGGCATCATCGTAAACTGGAATCCCGGCGCGGAACGCCTGAAGGGTTATTCGGCGGCGGAAGTCGTCGGACAGCACTTTTCCAAATTCTACACGCGAGAGGACCGCATGGCCGGCCTGCCCATGCGCGTTCTCGAAGCCGCGGCGCGCGACGGTCATTACCAGGCGGAAGGCTGGCGCGTGCGCAAGGATGGCGGCCGGTTCTGGGCGGCGGTGGAGGTCGATGCGATCCGTGATGAGAAAGATAAACTGATCGGCTTCGCCAAAGTCACCCGCGACATTACCGAGCGGCAAGTGGCGCAGCAGACGCTGCGACGCTTTGTTCATGCTCGATCCCAACGGGCTCGTGGTCAATTGGAATGCCGGCGCCGAACGGATTAAAGGCTATTCCGCCGAGGAAATCATCGGCCAGCACTTTTCGCGCTTCTATACCGACCGCGATCGCGCCGCCGGATTGCCGGCGCGCGCGCTGCAAATTGCTGCGCAAGAAGGCCGTTACGAAGCGGAAGGTTGGCGCGTGCGCAAGGACGGCAGTCTATTTTGGGCCAATGCCATCATCGACCGCATCACCGGCGAAAACGGCGCAGTGATCGGCTTTGCCAAGATCACGCGCGATATTACGGAGCGGCGCAACGCGCAATTGGCGCTGCAAGAGGCGCAAACGCAGCGCGCCCAGGCGCAGAAAATGGAAGCGCTGGGGCAATTGACCGGCGGCGTCGCGCACGATTTCAACAATCTGCTGATGATCGTCGGCGGCCACTTGCAATCGCTCAAGAGGCTGGTTGCCGACGACGAAAAGGGTCGCCGCGCTGCCGAGGCGATCGAACTTGCGACCAAGCGCGGCGCGGCGCTCACGCGCCAGCTGTTGACGTTTTCGCGGCGCCAGACCTTCCATCCGGCCTTGACCAATTTGGGCGAACGCATCGAGGCCTTTCGCAACATGCTCGCGACTTCGCTCGGCGCCGCGGCGCGGCTCGTGACGGATATGCCTACGGAAACCTGGCCGGTGCTGATCGATGCCAGCGAATTCGAGCTGGCGCTCGTCAACCTGGCGCTGAATGCGCGCGATGCAATGCCGGCGGAGGGCGGCGTCATCACCGTTTCCGCCGAGAACGTGGAATTGACGCCGCAACAGACACCGGCGCGCTTGCAAGGTGAATTCGTCGCTTTGAGCATCACCGATAACGGCTGCGGCATCGCCCCGGACATTCTTCCCTTGGTGTTTGATCCGTTCTTCACCACCAAAGGGCCGAGCAAGGGCAGCGGCTTGGGTTTGTCGCAGGTCTACGGTTTCGCCCATCAGTCTGGGCGGCACCATCACCATCACCAGCGAACTCGGCCGCGGCACCTGCGTCACGCTGTATTTGCCGCCGCGCGGCGGGGCGGTGCCAAAGCCGGCGCAGAACGAACCGAATGCAGCGCTTGAAAAGCTTGCAGGCGGCACCGCCCTCCTGGTCGAAGACAATCCGGAGGTTGCCAAAGTCACCGAGCAGATGATCGAACAGCTCGGCTATCGCGTGCAGCGGGCGGGCGGCGCCAAGGAGGCGCTGGAGCTTGCCCAGGGCACGCCGTTCGATCTCGTCATCAGCGATATCGTGATGGCCGGTCCAATGGACGGCGTCGGACTCGCGCGCGCGCTCCGCCAGCGCCGGCCCGACTTGCCCGTCGTGCTGGTCACCGGGTTTGCCAGCGGCGCGACCGAGGCGGAGCTTGAATTCGCGGTCCTGCGCAAGCCCTTCGAGGTGTCCGATCTAAGCCGCGTCATGGCCAAAGCGATCGCGCAAGCGCAAGCCGCCAATGCCGATAATGTCATTCGCTTGCGCGACCGGCGAAGCGCCGCCGAACGGCAGCGCTCCCCCGAGGTTTCCTCCCGCGATCAGCCGGAACGCGATCGTCCGGGCCACGGCGATGATGGACCGGGAAACATCCCAGCCTGACGCGCACCGCACCCATCGATTCGTCATAGCTGCACGCCGCGCAGAAATTCGAGCAGGCGCGGATTCGTCGCCGCTTCGGTCTGCGCCTCGACGGCGGCGTCCCAATAGCTGGATTGCGGCAGGCACTCTTCCAGATACCGCGCCGCCGAGGTGGCATGCGCGGCATCGTGGCCGGGCACAATAAAAGCCGGAATAGCAACGCGCATCAGCTGCTCGGGCGCCGCGCCGGGCGCAGTGTCGCGGTCGAACAAGGCGTCGCGCATGCTCTCGCAGGTCGCAATGTATTGTTTGGGATCTTGTCGCGCATAAGTGGCGGCAAAATCGGCGTCGCGCTTGATCGCCGAGGCCCATGGGCCGCCGCGCGGATCGGCGCCGAACGGCTTACCCTCCGCGCGAACGAGCGCGACCACCCGCTCGAGCCTGTTGTCACGCACGAAGGCGATATGCTCGGCAAAGCGCTGATGGCTGGAGATGCGGTATTTGGCGCCGCCGACCGGCCAATACAGGACCAGGCTCGCCACCATGTCCGGATAGGCCACCGCAAAGGCGGCGACCGGGGCGCAGCCCATACAGCCGCCCATCAAATGCGCACGCGCGATGCGCAAGTGCTCCAGGAGGCCTTTGCCTTGCGCCACATAATGCGACCAGGTGATTGGCTCGACCCGGCCCCCGGATTGGCCGCATTCGCGGCGGTCGAACAGGATGCAAGTGAAATGCGCCGGCAGATGATCAAGCAGTTTTATTTTCTGGTAGACGCCGAGTGTCGACCACGCCTCGACTACCGCATTAAATCCGCCGGGCGCATACATCAATAGCGGCGGCCCGGAGCCGACCACTTCGTAGCGCGTCGCGATGCCATCGATGAGCGTGGTCGGCATGATTCCGGCGCTACTCGCCCTTATTAAGCGCCCCGTCGCCGCCAGCCAACATTGGATGTTTATTGCGGCTTCCGCACGCGACGGCGCCGCGGATAACTGGTGCTGTCATAGAGGCGCCGAATATCATCGCTGTTAAAGCGTTCGTCTCCCACCTGCATCCACGGACCCAGCGCGGGCACGGCGGGCAATTCTTCTACGGCGAAACGTATGGCCTCTGCCGCGGTGGCAAATCGGCGATAGCTAAGGGGCTGACGCACACCGCGCTTGCGTTTCGGCATGAACAGTTCGGCTGATGCGGCGTAATCGAATGTCATGGCTATTAGTCTTCGATCAGAGTTACGGCATTATCCGACGCGATCAAGCTGGCTTTCTTTCGCCACCCTCTCATGCGGCTCGGCGGCGCTTTTAATCTTGTACTGGAAGTCATCGCCTTCGGGCGGCAGCAGTTGCGTGATTTGATAGACGCCGCTCGCACTGCCCGCGCCGAACGGTCCCGATGTGTAGTTGACTGACTGGCCGATCTTGAACTTGTGGTTGGTCACGGCATCTTCCCTTTCAGTGAAAGATCGGATCCGCCGACCTGCGACAGCGCTTGAGCACGTGCTGGAGCTCCTGTCCTTGCCGGTGCGCTCCCCAGCTATATAAAAAGCAGCAGTGGCCCCTAGAGTAGTTGGGAAATCGGGTCTCGTCGCGTGTTATTTTTGATTACGACCCGCAGCGAAGCACGGCTTGCGCCGCGAATATGCCACCGGCGAATGTGCTAGCCGCGGCGCATCCGCGGGCGATCATTGTGCGCAGGTCTGGGTGCGCAGGTCTGGGCAGCGGCGCATGTTAAGAAACCGCTGTTCGCTTTACGTCGGCGCGACGAATGCTTTTGATGGACAGCGGTGGACGTCCTGATTTCTCGGCGATGTCGCGATCCTGCTCGATGATGAAACCGCGCGCGGGTTCGTCTTTGTCCAGACCAGAAAGCAGTTCGGCCGGCACGCGCCGATTGGAGCGCTGCGAGCCGTCCTCATAGACCACGTCGAAAAAAACGAATTCGTTCTTGGGATTGGTGCCCGGCTTCTTCGCCATGTCATTGCCCTTTCCACAAAAGAAACGCCAGCGCTTGCGCGCTGGCGTCATTTTCCGAACCGAAGTTAGATTGCCTGCAGGTTTGCGGCAGCGGATTTGCCGCTGCGCCGATCCGCCTGCACATCGAACGAAAGCTTCTGGCCCTCGTTGAGACTTTGCATGCCGGCCTGCTCGACCGCTGAGATGTGAACGAATACATCGGGGCCGCCATTATCCTGAACGATAAAGCCAAAACCCTTTTGGGCATTGAAGAATTTAACGGTACCTGTGGCCATGAATGGCCTCCTTATAAAAACGCGCAAAGGCGTCGTTGCCCATACAAACCATTTCGCATGGGTTCGATATCCGGATTTTGCGTGTTCTTGGCGAAGGCCGTGCGGCCGAAACTACAAGTCAGGCGCAATCGCGAACGTCGGCTATATAGCGATGCTGAGCTCATATTGCAACAATCGTTCCGGCATTGTTCCGGCATTGGTTTATTGCCGCACTGGTATGGCATCGGCCAAAATCTCAAGTGCGGCACGCGCAAAAGCATGCATGTTGGCGAGCCGCTCGGCGCTGCCGGTCTCAAGCGTAATAGTCCGCTCAATGACGCCAGTGACAGCGAGACAAGTGTGGCCGGCCGGATCGCCGTAGCGGTTGCCGGTCGGTCCGGTCGCACCGGTTTCACCCAGGCCCCAGGATGCGGCGAAGCGTGACCGCGCGCCGCGCGCAAGCAATAGCGCGTGCGGCTCGGTTGCCGGTCGAAATTCCGTGA
This sequence comes from uncultured Alphaproteobacteria bacterium, assembly GCA_963816295.1. GTDB lineage: Bacteria > Pseudomonadota > Alphaproteobacteria > Rhizobiales > Xanthobacteraceae > BOG-931. The sequence goes on from CAWFJS010000017.1 coordinate 177,316, forward strand.
GTGCAGCTTCGTCCAGGCCGAGCAGCAGTAGTTTGGCTTGACGGGTGTAGGCGACCGCGCCGCCGAGAAAATAGGCCGACGCACCGGGCAGCGCGAGCAGCGCCGCCGAGATCAGGCCGCCGGTCGAGGACTCGGCGATCGCGATGGATTCGCGCCGCGCCTTCAGGCGCGCCGCGATCGTCTCGGCCAGCGGAATTAGATCGTTCACGGCGTCACTCCTGCGATGAGGTCTCTTATTGCTTCAGTCAATCAGCTAATCAGCGAGCATGACCCTGGCGCCACCCGCCCTTATTACGGACATTCCGATTACGTTGATGCGATCACGGCGTAGCTGAGTTAATCTCGCATAGGTCAACTCAGTTATGAGAGGAGGATAAGATGCCTTACGCATTAATTACGGCACTCATCTTCGCGTTAGTAGCGATCTTGCACGGCTGGAGGATTTTTAAGGGGTGGACCGTGCAGATTGGACCCCATTCCGTCTCCATGGTTGTTTCGTGGGTCGGCCTCGTCGTTGCTGCGCTACTCGCAACTCGGGGCTTTTCGCTGAGCGCCTAGCGCAAGCGGCGCCCTCGGCTCTCAAGTCCGCCCGATGTACGCTTCCGGGTCAATCGCTGCATCTGTTTGACCAGATAGGTCCGGCTGTCGTCGTCGAGTTTCGTCAACCTTTGATCTGCCGTCCAGCGCGCGCGTCGGCGATCAGCGCGGCGAATGCATCCAGCGCCGCTTTCGCGGTATTGGCATAGGTCTCCGTCGTCGCGTCGAGCCATTTTTCGCCGTAACCAATTGCGGTATGCGCAAGCCGCACACGGCCGTCGAGCCATGGGCCGCCGGCAAAACCGCCGAGCACCGGAATTTTCACCGCCGCCACCACCGCCGCGCCGGCGATCGGACCCGAATTGGTGAAATCGAGAAGGCAGGCGCCGGCCGCCTCGAGCAGCTTTGCCTCTTCCACGAGCTTTTCGGCCGCTTCGGCGCTCGCCTGCGCGGCGGGCGAATACTGTGCGCTGTAGGGAATGCCGTATTTGCACGCGGTCTGCGGGGTGAGGCCGAATTGTGCGAACACCGGAATGCCGGCGTCGACCAGTGTGCGCACGACTTGCGGAAATTCTGCCGCGGCGTCGATCTTGATCATGTCGGCGCCGCCTTCGCGCATGAGCCGCCGTGCGGCGGCCAGCGCGGCGGCGCTGCCTTGCTGCACCGGTCCAAAGGGCATGTCGCAACTGACCAGCGCGCGCTCAGTGCCGCGCCGGACCGCCTTGCAGCAGATCAGCATTTCCTCAAGCGTGACGTCGAGCACGTCGGTGCGGCCCCAGAGATTGACGCCGACCGAGTCGCCGACCGAGATGAAATCGAAGCCGGCGCGATCGGCAATGCGCGCGATCTGATAGTCCCAGGCAACGAGGCCAACGCTTTTTTGTCCCTCCCGCTTCATGTGCTGCAGGTGGGAAATTGTGACCTTGTCGTGCATGGGAATGCCCGCCCGAAAAGGCCTCCTTCTAGCACGAAGTCAGGGCAGAGGCAGAGGTGCAGGTGTGGCCATCTGTCTCAACGCCCGATCGACAGCCGCAATAGCGTGGATCGCAGTAGTATCAAAAAGCGGCACGGCGCTGTCTTCATCCGAAACCAGGAGCATGATCTCGGTGCAGCCGAGAATGATAGCTTGCGCACCTTCCCCGATCAGACGGGTGATTATCTCGCGATACAAGTTTCGGGACTTCGGAAGGACTTTCCCCGCAACTAATTCCTTATAGATGATCTCGTGAACTATACGTCGATCTTCAGCTTTCGGCACAATTACTTCGAGACCAAATAGCTCCTTCAAGCGCACCTTGTAGAAATCTTGCTCCATCGTAAATGCTGTTCCGAGCAGGCCGACTTTTCTAAATCCTGCCGCCCTAATCTTTTCTCCTGTTGGATCGGCAATGTGAAGCAAAGGAATGTTGATAGCTTCGGAGACAGCTCCAGCCATCCGGTGCATGGTGTTAGTGCACATCAAGACAAAGTCGGCACCACCGCGTTCTAGCCGGATTGCCGCGTCTATCATCTGCTCCGTTAGCTTGTCCCAGTCGCCAAGATGCTGAAGGCTTTCAATCTCACCAAAATCGACTGACCACATGAGGCTACGCGCGGAATGAACTCCTCCAAGTCGCTTCTGCACTTCGCGGTTGATGATGCGGTAATATTCGGCCGAGCTTTCCCAGCTCATGCCACCAATAAGGCCGATAACGGCGGGTCGGTTCACGTCCGGTCCTCAAACTAACGTAGGGGGACAAAAGGATACATTATTCAGAAGCAGATAAATTGATGTCTGATATTGGGATAAGACCGGGCATTGCCTGCACACGCCCGAATGCCGCCTCCTAACCCGTTACGGAAGTGGCCCTCCTTTGGGCTATGGGGCCGTACTGATCGCATCTCTCAGCGCCCTTGCAGCCGTGCGGTGCTCTGCGAAGCGAATTACTGCGCGGTCGTGGTGCGATCGATGGTCTTGCCCGAAGACGGTTTGTGCTGCGCCGGTTTGACGACGGCTTTGCCGTCTTTCTTGGTTTCTTTCTTTGCTTCCGGCTTGCCCTCGGTTTGCTTGGCTTCGGCCGTTTTGGCGCCCTTGTGTTTACCCTTCTTTTTGCTGGGCTCGTAATCAGGCAGAGCGGCGAGCGCGGCGATCTGCTCGGCGGTGCGCGTCGGTCCGGTATAGACAACGACCGGCGTGACCGGCCCCGGCTCGCTCAGCAAGTTCTTCGGCGCCGGCGCGCGCAGCGCGGTCACGAGATTCGAATTCTGCCCATTCGTGTCCGTCCCCGCGCTGTCGCTGCCGTCGCCTGCATCCGGATCGGCGCTGTCCGCCATGGCCGCTTCGAGCGCGTGCCGCTTGCGATGCGGGCCGCACATGTCGTCCTTCAGGTCGGGCGGCGCCGCTTCGATCGGGGTGAGCGCATTGACGTTGCCGAAAGCCGGCAACAGCCAGGCGAACGGGCTTCGCGCAAAACCGCTCTCCAGCATTTCGGCGGCCTTCTGTGCCCGCGCCGCCGACGTCGGCGCGCCGAGCACGACGGCAATGAGCTGCCGGTTGTCGCGCGTCGCGGTGGCCACGAGATTGAAACCCGACGAGCAGATGAAGCCCGTCTTCATGCCGTCCGCGCCGGCATAGCGGCCGAGCAGCGGATTGTAATTTCGCACCACGCGCCGGCCGTATTTGATCGCCGGGACGTGCCAATAGGAATTGTATTGCGGAAATTCGCGAATAAGCGCCCGGGCGAGGATGGCAAGGTCGCGGGCGGAGATGATCTGGCCATCGTCGGGCAGGCCGTTGGGATTGACGAAGTTGGATTCCGTCATGCCGAGGCGATGCGCAGTCTCGGTCATCTGCGCCGCGAAGGCCTCCACCGAGCCGCCGACGCCTTCGGCGAGCACGACCGCCATGTCGTTGGCCGATTTCACCATCATCATCTTGATGGCGTTGTCGACCGTCACCTGCGTGCCGACCGGAATGCCCATCTTGGTCGGTGACTGGCTGTTGGCGTTTGCCGAGACCGTGAACAAAGTATCGGGGGTGATGCGCTGATCGCGGATCGCGCTCAGCGTCATGTAGAGCGTCATCAGCTTGGTCGTGGAAGCCGGATGCCAGGGATAGGTCGCGTTCTCGGAGCGGAGCACTTTGCCGCTGTCGGCATCGACCAGAATGAGCGCCATGGCGCTGGCGGCGCGCATCGGCAGCACGGTTACGAGCGCGGCCGCGCCCAATGCCAGCGGTGCGAGTAAAAAGCCGAGCGGCCGCCTTCGAAACATACTGTTTATATGCACGTGCCGCGGTCCATCCGCTTGGTCGGGGCTACGGTGAAATCGCGCAAAATTAAAGCGCCATTTCATCATGTCATTTCTGAGGGCATGATCTTTTTTCGAGAACCGGTTTCCATCCCGGATCGCGTCCGGGATAGGCTTTTTCGGGATCATGCCCTTAAGCCCGCGATGAGTTCGACTTCACGAAGCCTGGGTGCGTCATTATCTAACGCAAGCCAGCTCGAAGGCAAAGCCGAATGGCGATAGGCTCAAAGCTGGGTTCCGATACTTAAGTATCAGACGCAAACGATTTTAAAGCCTGGGAAAAGCGACTAAAATTCGGCAAGTCGAGAGAAAGTCGAGAGAAATTCGACGAGAACGAGAAGAAATTCGACGAGAACGAGAAGAAATTCGACGAGAACGAGAATAAAGTGGAGTCACCATGACCGCGTGCATCGTTGGCTGGGCGCATAGTCCATTCGGCAAACTCGGCGGCGAGACCGTTGAGAGCCTCATCGTGCGCGTTGCCGGCGATGCGCTCGCCGATGCCGCGATTGCCGCCAAAGACGTCGATGAAATCGTGCTGGGCCACTTCAATGCCGGCTTCTCGCCGCAGGATTTCACCGCGTCTTTGGTGCTGCAAGCCTCGCCGGATCTGCGCTTTAAGGGCGCCACCCGGGTGGAAAACGCCTGCGCCACCGGCTCGGCGGCCGTGCATCAGGGGCTAAAAGCGATCGCCGCCGGCTCAGCGCGCATCGTGCTCGTGGTCGGCGTCGAGCAAATGACCACGACGCCGCCGGAGGAGATCGGACGCAATCTGCTCAAAGCCTCCTATGTGCGCGAGGAAGCCGAGATCGACGCCGGCTTTGCCGGCATCTTCGGCAAGATCGCCGCGCTCTACTTCCAGCGCTGGGGCGATCAATCCGATGCGCTCGCGCGCATCGCCGCCAAGAACCATAAAAACGGCGTCGGCAACCCTTACGCGCAAATCCGCAAAGATCTCGGCTACGATTTCTGCCGCGCCGAGAGCGAGAAAAATCCGTTGGTCACCGGACCGCTCAAGCGCACCGATTGTTCCCTTGTATCCGATGGCGCCGCCGCGCTGGTGCTCGCCGACGTCGAAACCGCGCTGAAGCTTAACAAGGCGATCGTGTTCCGCGGCGCCCAGCACGTGCAGGATTTCCTGCCGATGTCGCGGCGTGACGTGCTCAAATTCGAAGGCTGCGCTGTGGCCTGGCAGCGCGCATTGGCGCAAGCCGGGATCGCGCTTTCGGATTTGTCCTTCGCCGAGGTGCACGACTGCTTCACGATCGCCGAACTGATCGAATACGAAGCCATGGGTCTGGCGGGCGAAGGGCAGGGCGCCCGCGTGATCGCGGAAGGCACGGTCAACAAAGACGGCGCGCTGCCGATTAATCCTTCCGGCGGGCTCAAAGCCAAAGGCCACCCGATCGGCGCCACCGGCGTTTCGATGCACGCGCTCGCCTCAATGCAGCTCACCGGCACCGCCGGCGACATGCAGGTGAAAGACGCCAAGCTCGGCGGCATCTTCAACATGGGCGGCACCGCGGTGGCCAATTACGTCAGCATCTTGGAGCGGCTGCGGTAGCGGTTCGCGGAGCCGTCTCTCGCAGTGACCTCGAGTGCGTTCGGCGCCGAAAAGTGCCGAAGCCGAAATTTTTCTCGCGCTTCAATCGATGTATTTGCCGGGCTTGGTCTCGGTCAGCGCCGTCCACAACAGCACGGTGGCCGCAACGGCAGCGGCAGCAAGAATCAAAAATCCGTGCAGGTGGCCGAGCTTCTCAAACACAAAGCCACTGGCGCCGGTGCTGATCGCCGCGGCAATGGCGATGACGGTGCCGATGAAGCCTTGCACGAGGTTGAAGCGGCCGGTGCCGGTCGTCATGTCGGTAATCATCAGCACCGTGAGCACGGTGACGGCGGCGGCGCTGATGCCGCCCAGGCATTGGCCGATGACAAGAGCGGGGTAGCTCGTATAAACGGCGAATACCAATCCGCGCAGCGCCTCAATGCCGAAGCCGATCAACAGCAGCGGCTTGCGGCCGAATTTCTCGGAATGGTATCCGATCCATGGCGACAATATCGCCGCGATGATCTGCGGCGTGACGATGAGGCCCGCCAACAACAGCGATGCGGACTGATTTTTGCCCAGCGCCAGATCCTGGCTGATCACCGGAAGCATCGAGGCATCGGCAAGCTGAAACAAGAAAATGCAGCCGGCAAAAACGTAGAGCCGCAGATTTTTTGTCAGGTCGAAAATGCGCTGAAAATTCGCGGCGGTCTGGCCAATCCCCGCATTGCGCGCGCGCGCGTAGTCGATCTCCTCGCCGCGGATGAAGCTCAGCGCGATCAGCGCCGGGATGCACAACGCCGCCGCGCCGAGGAATATCGCGCTCTTGGAAATATACTGTCCGGCGGCGCCCATGGCGCCGGCGGTGAGCGCATTGCCGGCCGCATCGAAGGCGTTGTTACGTCCGGTCCGCGCCGACATCGCGCCCTGTCCGACCAGGCCAAGGCTGATGGCGGCAATCGCCGGCGTGACGATGCCGCTGGTGATGCCGTGCAGAATCTGGGCGATGAAGACCAGCACGAATGTCGGCGCGAACGCCAAAATCAGTGCGGACGCCGCAATCGTCATAATGCCGATCGCGGCGAGACCCCGTTTCCACGGTACCCAGTCGACGATCGCTCCGCCCGGCACAAGCGCAATCAAGCCGGCGACGGTGCCGGCCGACAAAGCGAGCCCGACCTGATTTTTGTCCCAGCCTAGATCCGCCAAATAAAAAGCGACGAAAGCGCCAAAGCCGGTCTGAATATCGGCGAGAAAGAAATTCAGCCAATCGAGGCCCTGGCGGCTCTGCTTGGAGATGGACCCGCGTAAGACTTTGCGGGCATCGAGGAAGTGCCCAAACCTGGTCAGAATCGAACGCCCGGCCGATTTGAGGTTTCGACCGATCAACTCTTCCAACGCGGCCAAGGCGTGCGCCATCGCGTAAAAGAAGCCGCCAGAGGGCGTCGGCGTTCCCCGACGCGGTGCAATCAATTCCGCTTATAACGTCGCATGGCCGGCGTGAGACGGCGATCAGGCCACGGCGATCAGCGTCAGTAAAAAATGAGCCGCCGGCGAACGCGATGGGCGGCGGGCGGGAGTACGCTATCCCCGATATGCAAGGAGTCCCGACCGGTCGACCGGTTGCGGGACTCCATGGCCGGGCATGTCATGACAGGTTAGGCCGGCCACCAAACAACGCTGCGGCGGCACGCCGGTTCCGCGCTGATCTCATGCCGCGTCGAAGAGGGCCGAAAGTGACCGCCAGAGTTCGCCTGCCAACGTCAGGTATGCAGAAATCGGGTGGCCGGGCGCGAGCGGCAAGGCGACATTCAGAGGACACGTGCACAGGGAATCAAGATGCCGTCACTGTCCACGCCGCAGGTTTCGCCCGAACGCCTGATGCAATTTACTTTTGGATTTGCACCGCCGCTGATGATCGAAACGGCGATTCGTTGTGGCGTTTTCGATATCCTCGATAAGGGAGCAAAGTCTCTCGACGCTCTGTGTGTCGAAACTGGCACATCGCCGCGCGGGTTGCGAATGGTCCTGGACGCGCTGGTGGGCCTCGACGTGCTTTCGAAGGATGACGCTAGGCACTACGGGCTGACGCAAGAGAGCGCAACCTTTCTGGTCACCGGCAAGCCGACCTATCACGGCGCATTCTTTCTGCTGACCAAAGGCCCGATGCTTTCGTCTTGGAGCGGGCTCGAGGACGTGGTCAGGAGCGGACAGTCGGCGCGGCACATCAATCAAGAACAGGATGGAGCAAGCTTTTTCCTAAAATTCGTCGAAGATATATTTCCGATCCACTATCCTGGCGCGCAGGTTTTAGCGAAGGCGCTCGGAGTCCAATCGGCCCCGTTGCCTATCTCAGTCCTGGATTTGGCCGCCGGCTCGGGTGTTTGGAGCATTGCGATCGCACAACAATCGCCTCAGATATGTGTGACCGCAGTCGATTGGCCTGGAGTCATCACAATTACAAAGAAAGTTGCCGCTCGCTACGGTCTTGCGGACAGATACACGTTCGTTGCTGGTGACCTGCATTCGGTGAATTTCGGTCAAGGACATGCGATCGCTACACTCGGGCACATCCTTCATAGCGAGGGTGAGGCCCGCAGTCGGCGGTTGCTAAAGAAGACCTTCGAAGCGCTTGCTCCAGGCGGTACGATCGCAATCGCAGAGATTCTGGTCGATGCGCGACGCAGCTCCGCGGTCCCAGCTTTGATCTTCGCCGTCAATATGCTGGTGAACTCGGACGAGGGCGATACCTTCTCTTTCGAGGAAATTCGCGGCTGGCTCCAAGATACCGGGTTTGAGCAGGTTCGTGCGGTCGAAGCCCCAGGGCTCGCACCGCTGCTCATTTTGGCTACAAAGCCAAATCACTAAGCGCATCCCAACAATTAGAGTCACGTGCTACGGTCTGGCCCGGCTTCATTCCGGCGGTGATCCTCCGCCATAAGCGACGACGGGCGGATAATCAGGGAAGTCATCATGGCCGACGCACTTGCGCGTCCGATCGCCGAGATCGCGGTGTTACTTGACGAGGGAAAGCTCAAAGCGCGGGCGCTCGTTGAAGCGGCGATCGCTAACCACGAGCGGTTCGGCGGCAAGCTGATGGCTTATTCGCAATGGGCGCCCGCGCATGCGCGCCAATGCGCCGATGCGGCCGATGCCGCTTTTGCCGTGGGTTCGCGCGCTGGCCCGCTGCAGGGCATTCCGACCTCGATCAAGGACCTGTTCGCGGTCTCCGGCTTCCCGACCTATGCAGGTTCGCCCAAGCGTCTGCCGCCGAAATTCGAGATCGACGGCCCGGTCGTTGCCGCGCTGCGCCGGCAATTGGCGACGGTGATGGGCAAGACGCACATGGTCGAATTCGCTTTCGGCGGCACCGGGCAAAACGCCCATTACGGCAGCCCGTACAATCCTTGGGACGCGACCGCGCATCGCTCACCCGGCGGCTCATCGAGCGGCGCCGGCGTGTCGCTGTGCGAAGGTTCGGCTCTGCTGGCGTTCGGTAGCGATACCGCGGCCTCGGTGCGGCTGCCCGCGGCGATGACCGGCAATGCCGGGTTGAAAATCACCAAGGATCGCTGGTCGACCGACGGCATCGTGGCGTTGAGCTTTACCTTCGACACGCCCGGAATCCTGACGCGCAGCATGGCTGATGCGGCTTTTGCCTTCGCCGCGCTCGATCCTTTTCTCGGCGACGGTTTTGCTTTTTTGCGCCGCGTGCCGGCCGGCGTCGGCGGCATTCGCATCGGCATCGCCAATTCCTGGTTCTGGGAAGATTGCGAAAACGGCATCGCTGACATCGTCCGCGCGGCGATCGAGAGGCTCGCTCGCGCCGGCGCCGTTCTGAAAGAAAAGCCGCTCCCCGAAGCGCGCGAGGCTTACGCGGTTTTTTCCGAGGGCGGCGTGTCCGCGATCGAGCTGCGCGCTTTCCTCGACCGCGAACTGCCGGATTGGCTCGCGACGATCGATCCGGTCAACGCGCCCGCGCTCAAGAATGCGGAGAATCTTTCGGCGCGTGAATATCTGACCCGGCGCTTGCGGCTGCAAACGGCAGCGCAAAGCGCCGTCACGCGTTTCGACGATGTCGATGTGATCGCGACGCCGACGGTGATGTTCTCCCCGCATGTTTTGGTGGACGAAACCGGACCGGAGCAATTCTGGGCGCGCAACCGCAAGATCGTGCACAACTTGGTGCCGGTGAATTATTTGAGCTTGTGCGCGGCGACCTTGCCGGTCGGACTCGATAGCATCGGCATGCCGGTCGGCTTGCAGCTCATCGCCAAAGGCGGCGATGACGAGCGTCTCGTGGCGATCACCTGCGCCGCCGAACGCGTCCTTGGCACTCCGCGCGAAATCCTCGGCGTGCCGCCGACCTCGCTTCGCCCGCCGAAGCGTTAGGCAAAAATCAATCAGATTTGCGAAGGGCGGGCTTCGCGAAGGCGGGTGGGCAGGGGATAGCGCCTATTCAGCCGCTGGCGCGAACTGCGCCTGCACCAATTCGGCAAAGAAGCCGCCGCGCCGCTTGAGCTCCTCGAACGTGCCGGTCTCGGCGATGCGGCCGTGGCGAAACACCAGAATGCGGCTGGCGTTGCGGATGGTCGCCAGCCGATGCGCGATCACGAAAGTGGTTCGGCCTTTCATCACTTCATCGAGCGCGAGATTGACGCGGCTCTCGGTCAGCGGATCGAGCGCGCTCGTCGCCTCGTCGAGAATGAGGATCGGCGGATCCTTAATGAGCGCACGGGCGATGGCGAGCCGCTGGCGCTCGCCGCCGGACAAAAGCCGCCCGCGCTCGCCGATCCGCGCGTGGAGGCCGTCACTGTTGGCGTCGATGAAATCGAGCGCCTGCGCCCGCGCGGCGGCCTCGCGCAATTCCGCTTCGCTGGCATCGGGCTTGCCGACGCGCAGGTTCTCGGCAATCGAACGGTTGAATAACAGCGTCTCCTGAAACACAACGCCGATATTGTGCCGCAGCCCGACAAGCGTGAGATCGCGGACATCCGTACCGTCGATCGAAATCGCGCCCGATTGCGGATCGAAGGCGCGATGCAATAAAGCCAGCGCGGTCGATTTGCCGCTGCCGGTCGGGCCGACCAGCGCGATGCGCTCGCCCGGCGCGGCGGTGAAAGTTAAATCGATCACCGCAGGGCGCTTGCCGTCATAGGAAAACGACACCTCTTTGAATTCCACCAGGCCGCGCACGCGGCCGGGATCGGTCGCGCCGGGCCGGTCGCGCACGGCGGGCACGGTGTCGAGCACGCCGAAGAAATCGGCAAGCTTGGGCGCATCGAGGAACAGGCGGTTGGAAAAGCCGACCGTCTGTTCCAGGCGGGAAATCAAGAGCGCCGCGATGCTCATGAAGCTGACGATCTGGCCGACGGAAGCAAGCCCGATCAGTTTCAAATAAGTTCCGAGCAGCAGGATCACGAGGAGCGTGAGCGTGGTGCCGGCGCGGGTGAGCACCGCCGCAACCGCCCACCACGACAGCACCGGCATCTGCGCACGAAGGAGCGAGTCGACCAATCCTCTCATGCCGGAAACTTCGAGTTCGACGCGGGCATAGCTCTGCACCAGCGCGACATTGCCAAGCGCATCGGCGGCGGTCTCGGCGAGATCCGAATAATGTCGCTCGACCGCGCTTTGCAGGCCGAAGGCGCGCTGCATCACCGCCATGGTGAGCGCGACAAAGCCAACGCAAAGCGCAATCAGCGGCAAAGCGAGCCGCCAGTTGAGCGCGAGCGAGGCGGGCAGCAACAGCGCAATGAAGACAAACGCGGCAAAATGCTCGCGGAAGAACGATACCCAGAGCCACCATAAGGTGTCGGTGCCGGTCAGCATCACTTTCATCTGCCGTCCGGAATGGGCGCCGGAATGGTAGGCGAGCGGCAATTGCAGCACGTGCTCGAAATAATCCGCCAAGACCATGTTGCGGCGATGGTGCGCGAGCCGGTCGGCGAACCAGGCGACCAGCGTGCCGGCAATAATGATGAATAGGCCGAAGCCGACCCAGGCGCCGACGAGCGGCGCCAGCGCGCGCGCTGCCGCTCCGAGCCCGGCCGGCAAAGTTCCCGAGAGCGCATCGACGATGCGGCCCAACAGCACCGGCTCGACGAACTGCGCCCCGGCAAGCGCAATATTGGCAAGCGCCAGCGTGACCACGAGCTTCGCTTCGGCGCGAAGGAGCGCCAGCACGCGCAGATAGAGGCGGACGAAAGCCATGCGGAATTCTAGGCGACGGCGGCCGGAAGCACAGTGCCAGCGGCCGCTTGCTTGCCGCGCTTGACGGAAGGGAGCAGCTGCGGTACTTAACCGATCAGTTATTTAACCGGATAGCTAAATTGTCGCTCGATACCGCCTTCGCCGCACTGTCCGACCCGACCCGCCGGGCCATTCTGGCGCGGCTTGCCCTGGGCGAGACCTCGGTGACCGAACTCGCCAAACCGTTCGCCATGAGCCTCCCGGCGGTATCCAAACACCTCAAAGTGTTGGAGCGCGCCGGCCTGATCGCGCGCGGGCGCGAGGCGCAATGGCGGCCCTGCCGCATCGAGCCGCGCGCGCTCAAGGACATCGACGATTGGCTCAACCATTACCGGCGCTTTTTCGACGAAAGCTTCGACCGTTTGGATGCCTATCTGCAAAAGCTGCAAGCCCAAGGCCATGACAAAGACCATGACAAAGCCCGCGACCGGAATCGTATCGAGGAGCGTAGCAATGACCAGCCAAACGCCAGGAACAGAAAAAGTCGCCGCAACAAGCCGCGTCGATCTTGAGCGCGATCCGCGGGCGATCGTCGGCACGCGTGAATTCGCCGCGCCGCGCGCGCTGGTCTTTTCCGCCTGGACCGATCCAAAGCATCTGGCGCAATGGTGGGGACCGTTCGGCTTCACCACGACCACCTCGTTTGGCGTTTTGTCATGCACGGTCCCGACGGCCGCGACTATCAGAACCGCATCACCTTCGAAGAGATCGTGCCGCCGCAACGCATCGTCTATCGCCACGGCGGCGGTGATGACGTGGAACCGGTCCAGTTCCGCCAAACGGTGACTTTCGAGGATCTCGGTGCTCGCACGCGCATCACCTGGCGCGGCGAGTTCCCATCGGCGGCGGAACGCGATCGTGTCATCAAAGAATACGGCGCCGACAAGGGCTTGGCCGAGACGCTTTCCCGACTTGGCGATTATGTGGCAGCGACAGCTCAAGCGTGATCTAAAAAATGACACGGCTTTTTCGCAAACATCGAACAGCTTGTTTAATCGAACGAGCGATTGAGAACTTCGCTCCGACGTCACAAAGCAACAGGAGTGCGTAATGAATCTGCAACCGTATCTGTTTTTCGACGGCAAATGCGACGAAGCGCTGGCTTTCTACAAATCGGCGGTCGGCGCCGAGCCTAAAATGCTGATGCGCTTTAAGGAGGCGCCGGACCAGTCGATGATTTCGCCGGGTTCCGCCGACAAAGTGATGCACGCCCAGGTTCAGATCGGCGATACGACGGTTCTGATGTCGGACGGGCGCTGCACCGGCAACACCAATTTCAAGGGCTTTGCGCTGACGATCGCCGTCAAGAACGAAAGCGAAGCCGACAAGACTTTCAACGCGCTCGCCGCCGGCGGGCAGGTGACCATGCCGATGGCGAAGACGTTCTTCTCGCCGCGCTTTGGCATGCTGACCGACAAGTTCGGCGTCGGCTGGATGGTTCTTGTTGCACAAGGTTGACGCAGCGGCGCGGTGGCCGGGAGGACGATCATGCTGACCCAAGCCAAAACGGGCGATTTCGTCATCACGCGCGTGTTCGACGCGCCGCCCGATCTATTGTGGAAATGCTTCACCCAGCCGGAGCGCATGAAGGAATGGTTTGGGCCGAAGGGCTCGGTCATCGTCGCCTCGAAAATGGATCTACGCGTCGGCGGCGTCTATCACGGCGCGATGCGCGGCCCTGACGGCAAAGTCATGTGGGCCAAATTCGTTTATCGCGAGATCGCGCCGCCGCGCCGCTTGGTCTGGGAACATTCGTTCTCGGACGAAGCGGGCGGTCTCACGCGGCATCCGCTCAGTCCGAGATGGCCGCTGCGGCTTTTGACGACGGTGACGTTGCAAGGCGCGCCGGGCGGCAAGACCTCGCTCACGCTGACTTGGTCGCCGCTCGATGCCTCGCCGCAAGAACAGAGCACGTTCGACGCGGCGCATGACGGCATGCGTGGCGGCTGGGGCGGCTCGTTCGAACGGCTGGATGCCTATCTCGCCAGTCACAAATTGTCGCGCAAGGGGTAAGCCATGCATGCAGCTCCAATTCAAGAGAAACCGGCCGAGCGTGAAATCACCATCACGCGCATCTTCGATGCACCCCGCGAGACGGTATTCAAAGCGTGGACCGATGCCGCTCAGCTCGCGCAATGGTGGGGACCCAAAGGCTTCACCAATCCGGTTTGCGAGATCGATGCGCGGGTGGGCGGCGCCATCCGCATCCATATGCGCAGTCCTGACGGCAGCGTCTATCCGATGAAAGGCGAATTCCGCGAAATCGTGCCGCCGGAGCGGATCGTCTTCACCAATATCGCCGTGGACGCGGCGGACAAACCCATTATCGAAGGGCTCACGACGGTGACCTTCGCCGAACGCGGCGGCAAAACCACGATGACATTGTACACACGCGGCCGCACTGTGGTCGACTACGCCGTCGGCTACCTGCAGGGCATGGAAATGGGTTGGACCGGCAGCATCGACAAGCTTCAAACTCTGCTGACGCGCCGCGGCGCTTAGGCCGGAACGTGCGGATTAAAGCGGCTTTTAGCGTTCCGCGCAAAAACCAATTTTGGACTGCGCAATTGCCACCCACCCCCGCCGCCATTTGGTGGCGCGTCCTTGATCTCGATCAAATTGCCGCGTCGCGAGAATCGGGTACGTTCCGGCCCCACCATTTTGAGGTCCATGCCATGCGGGACGGTTTTCCACATTCGGTTGCTGTCGGGCTTGGTTTCGCTCTCACGTTTGCTGTGTCGTCACTTGTATTCGCTGCATGGGGTGAACTTTTGCATTGATAACGCACGCTAGGTCCCAAGATGCTGTTGCAAATGATCATCGTGATTGCCTTTGGCGGGCTTTGTTTTGGCTGCGGCTATCTCACCGCGTTCATCGTGACCCGCAACAAATGGCGCGACGAAATGATCAAGCGCGGCGTTGCTCGCTACAACTGGCAGTCCGGCAAATGGGAATGGGGCGAGCCGCCAAAGGGATATTGAACGTTCCCGTCCCGTTTTATCGCGGACGCGATAAAATGCCTGCATGAACCGACTGACGGCTGCCCTGCCGCCGTTCCAGGCGTCATATGCGCCAGCCGACGAAGAACTGGCGGCCAAATTTTTGACGGACGTGCCGCGCAATGGCGCCGCGGAACGCCGGATCGATGCGCGCGCGCGGCGCCTGATCGAGGCGATCCGCGCCAAGATCGGCGGCTTGGGCGGCGTCGAGGATTTCCTGCACGCGTTCTCGCTCTCCACCAAGGAGGGCCTGGCGCTGATGGTGTTGGCCGAGGCGCTCCTTCGCGTACCCGATGCGGCGACCGCGGACCGACTGATCGAGGACAAGCTTTCCGCCGGGCGCTGGCTCGACGGCGATGTCAAATCGACGGCGCTTTTGGTCTCGGCTTCGGCCTGGACGCTGGGCATCGCCGCGCGCGTCATTCATCCCGCCGAGACGCCAGAAACCATCCTCGACAATGTCGTGCGCCGGATCGGGCTTCCCGCCATGCGCGCGGCGACGCGCCAGGCGATGCGGCTTCTCGCTTCGCATTTTGTGATTGGCCGCACCATCGAGGAGGCGCTGCACCGCGCCAAGGCGCGTGCGGAGTTTTCCTATTCATTCGACATGCTGGGCGAAGGCGCGCGCACGCGCGCCGATGCGGAAAATTATTTCGAAGCTTATACCGGCGCCATTGCCGCCATTGGCGCCAACGCCGCGAGCAAAAATCAGCGCAGTCGGCCAGGAATTTCCGTCAAGCTGTCGGCGCTGCATCCGCGCTATGAGGCAATCTCCCGCGAGCGGGTGCTTGCGGAATTGACGCCGCGGCTCGTCGATCTGGCGCGGCTCGCCAAGGACCACGATCTGCAGTTCACGGTCGATGCCGAAGAGGCGGATCGGCTCGAACTATCGCTCGACGTCATCGCCGCGGCGCTGGGCGAGCGCGCACTCGAGGGCTGGGACGGATTTGGCTTGGCGGTGCAGGCCTATCAGAAGCGCGCGCCCGCGGTTATTGCCTGGGTCGAGGAGGTAGCGGCGGCGAAGAACCGCAAGCTCACCGTGCGGCTGGTGAAGGGGGCCTATTGGGACAGCGAGATCAAATGCGCCCAGGAGCGTGGCCTCGCCGATTATCCGGTTTTCACCCGCAAGGCGATGACCGATCTCTGCTACATGGCCTGCGTCAAACGATTATTGGCCGCGCGCAACCGGCTGTTTCCGCAATTCGCCACACACAATGCCTTGACGGTTGCGAGCGTCATCGAAGATGCCGGCGGCATCGACGGCTTCGAATTCCAGCGGCTCTACGGCATGGGCGAAGCGCTCTATGAGGCGCTGTTCGCCGAATTTCCGGATGTCGCCTGCCGCGTCTACGCGCCGGTTGGCGGCCACCGCGATCTGTTGGCTTATTTGGTGCGCCGGCTTCTGGAGAATGGCGCGAATTCTTCGTTCGTTTCGGCCGCCGCCGATCCGAGCACGTCCGTCGACGAAATCCTGCGCCGCCCGCAAAACTGGATCGGCGCGCCGGCGCGGGCGCGCAACCGCAAGATTCCGCTGCCGCGCGACATCTTTCGGCCGGAACGGCGCGGCGCCGCCGGCATCGATTTCGGCGATCGCGCGAGCCTCGACGCGCTCATCGGCGAAATTCGTGGTGCCGCGGCGATGCGTGCCGAAGCCGCGCCGCTCGTCAACGGCGTAATGCTCCCCGGCATCGCGCGCCAAGTGCAGTCGCCGATCGACGGCGGCGCGATCGGCGTGGTGCGCGAAGCCGACGCGGCGATCGGCGACGCGGCCATGGCCGCTGCCGCTGACGGCTTCCCGTCGTGGACGGCATGGCCGATCGAGCAGCGCGCCGCGGCGCTCGTACGCGCGGCCGATCGGCTGGAATCCGATCGCGGCCGGCTGCTCGCTTTGCTGCAGAACGAGGCGGGCAAGACGCTCGACGACGCGCTCGCCGAACTGCGCGAGGCGGTCGATTATTGCCGTTACTACGCAGCGCAGGCGCGCACAACGCTTGTGCCGCAGGCGATGCCGGGGCCGACCGGCGAAAGCAACGAGCTCACCTATCGCGGCCGCGGGGTGTTCGTCTGCATTTCGCCGTGGAATTTTCCACTTGCGATCTTTGTCGGCCAGATCGCGGCGGCGCTCCTTGCCGGGAACACGGTCGTCGCCAAACCAGCCGAGCAGACGCCGCTGATCGCCGCGCGCGCGGTTGCACTTCTGCATGAGGCGGGCGTGCCCAAAAGCGCGCTCCATCTCGTTCCCGGCGACGGCGCAATCGGCACGCGCCTGATCGCGCATCGGCTGGTCGCTGGTGTCGCTTTCACGGGCTCGACCGAGACCGGGCGGGCCATCAATCGCACACTTGCCGCCAAAAACGGCCCGATCGTGCCGCTGATCGCCGAGACCGGCGGCATCAATGCCATGATCGTTGATGCAACCGCACTGCCCGAACAGGTTTGCGACGACGTATTGGCATCGTCGTTCCGTTCCGCCGGCCAGCGTTGTTCGGCGCTGCGCCTCCTTTGCCTGCAGGAGGATGTCGCCGAGCCAATTCTTGAAATGATCGCCGGCGCCGCGCACGAGTTGAGCGTCGGCGATCCGCGGTTGATCGAGACTCATATCGGACCGGTGATCGACGCCGAGGCCAAAACCAAACTGGACGATTGGCTCGTCGAGCAGGAGCGCGCCGGACGCCTGCGCTTTCGCTGGGACCGGCACGGCGCGCTGCCGGCGCAAGGTACTTACGTCGCGCCCGCCATCGTCGAACTCGATCGCGCCGGCGCGCTCGACCGCGAGATTTTTGGGCCGGTGCTGCACGTGGTGCGCTGGCACCCGGATCGGCTCGACACGTTGTTGGACGACATCGCGGCGAATGCCACCGCGCTGACCCTTGGCATCCAGTCGCGCATCGATTTTCGCTTCGCGCGGATCGTCGCTCGGCTTCCGCACGGTAACGTCTACGTCAACCGCAATATGATCGGCGCCGTGGTCGGCGTGCAGCCGTTCGGAGGCACCGGACTTTCAGGGACCGGACCCAAGGCGGGAGGACCGGACTATTTGCGGCGGTTTACGGCCGAGCAGGTCGTGACCGTCAATACCGCCGCGGCCGGCGGCAATGCCGGGCTACTGGCTCTGGACGATTGAGCAGGCTGCCAGATACCCGCAGAAAGCCCTATTTTAAGGTCTATTTGGCTGCTTCGCGTGTCCTAATAAATCTGTAACTACAGGGAATTAACACAATCACGACAAGATCAGGATATTCTGATGCGCCATGACTGATTCGATTACCCGCCTCTATCAGGCCGCCTATGCCTGCCGTAACGACGATCCGTCCACCTCGCGGACGGCGCGGCTGTTGCGCTCGGGCCGCAGCAAGATGGCCAAGAAGCTCGCCGAGGAGGCGGTCGAGGTCGTGATCGACGCCATGCATGGCGATCGCGAAGCCGTCGTCAAGGAAAGCGCCGATCTCATCTACAATCTCGTGGTGCTGTGGATCTCCTCCGGCATCAAGCCCGAGGACGTCTGGAGAGAGATGGACCGGCGCGAGCGGCTGTTCGGCATTGCCGAGAAGGTGCCGAAGAAACTGCCGGAAGAATTTCCACGCCGGAAAGTCGTCGTGCTCGAAGGCCGCCGCGCGCGCAAGCGGCGCTGAGCTTTCCGTTTCTCCCTCATCGATAATGCTCGACCAGGTCATTTCGGCGCTCGCGGCCTGGATCGTCGCCGTGATTTCCGCCGCCGGCTATTTCGGCGTCGTCGTTCTCATGGCGATCGAGTCGGCCTGCATTCCGCTGCCGTCGGAAATCATCATGCCGTTTGCCGGCTATCTCGTCTCCATGGGCCAGTTCAGCTTGATCGGCGCCGCAACCGCGGGCGCGTTCGGCTGCAACGTCGGTTCGACAGTCGCCTATTACGTGGCGGCCAAGGGCGGACGCGCGGCATTCGAACGCTGGGGCCGCTACGTCCTGGTCAGCGCCGCCGAGCTCGATCGTGCCGAGCATTTCTTTGCTCGCTACGGTGCGATCACTGTTTTCATCGGTCGGCTGTTGCCGGTGGTGCGCACGTTCATCGCCTTTCCCGCCGGCTTAGCGCGCATGCCGATGGCGAAATTCCAGATCTATACGTTTCTCGGATCCTGGCCGTGGTGTTTCGGGCTCGCTTATATCGGCATGGTGCTCGGTGCGCGTTGGGACAGCGACCCGACTTTCCGCAGCCTGTTTCACCGCTTCGACGTCGTCATTGTGGCGCTGCTGGCGGCAGGGGTGGTGTGGTTTGTCTGGACCAGATGGCGCGAACGCGCCGGCACGGACAACAAGAAAAATTAATCTGCCGCGGGTTTTCCAGTTTAATTTCAAAGATGTAAAGCCGTAATGCGGCGTTTTTGACCTTGCTGGCGCCCAATTTCCCGGCCAAGCTTCAGGTCGAACAGATGGCGGGTGGTCGCTTGACTGTCCGCAATTGGGGTCGTGAATAGGCCATGGCGGGGTGGCCGTGACACCAGGTAACAGCAACAAGTGGGTTGTGAACGCGACGCGAAACTGCGTCCGCGGTGCTTTGCTGGCGTTGTCGCTCGCTTGCGCGTCGGGCGCCGCGCTCGCACAGAGCGGCGAGCCGCCATCGTCCGCCAGTTCCGCCACTGCACCCGCCACACCGGGCGGCCCGCAACCGTCGGCGCCGCAAGACTCACCGCAGGTGGCACTGCCGCCGCCCGCGAACGCAACCGCGCCGCAAGCGCCCGCGGAGAAGCGCGGCTTCTTCGATAACCTATCCCGCTGGTGGAATGACTCCGTCACCGACTTCAATACCAAGCTCAAGGAGCAGCAGTCCAAGATCGACGACTTCAACAAGAAGTCGGCGGAGGCAGCAAAAGATGCGGCTACGGCGACGCAGCAGGCGATGAAGAATGCCGCGGACGCGATGGTGAAGTCAGCGACCTCGAAAGTGATCGAAATTCACGAACCCTGCGCGATCGCCGGCAACGGCGCTGCCGACTGCGCCAGCGCAGCGGTCAATGCCTGCAAGGGCAAAGGCTTTTCCGACGGCCAGCCGCTCGATGTGCGTACCGCCGAGAAATGCAATGCCTCGCTCTGGCTGCAGGGGCAGGGACAACGCTCAGCCGCCGCGGAGTGCCCGGTCGAGACCGTCGTGCTGCGCGCCGCCTGCCAATAGCGGCGCGCGCTTGCGTTAAGCAGGCTGTCCTAGTGAGAAGCTGATCGAATTGTCATGCCCGCCCCTGTGGCGGGCATCCACGTCTTTAGTGCTACGCTACGGTCAAGACGTGGGTGGCCGGAACAAGTCCGGCCATGACGTGTCCACGGGGGATTCGCCGCCATGATATCCGACGCCGATCGCAGAAAAGCCGCCGATATTCTTGTGGCCGCCGAGAAGGACCGCAAACAGGCGACGCAGCTGTCCAAGACCTGGCCCGGCATCACCATGGAGGACGCCTACGCCATCTCCTCCGAGGTCGCCAAGCGCAAGATCGCGGCCGGCGCCAAGCTGATCGGGCACAAAGTCGGGCTCACCTCGAAAGCGATGCAGCGCTCGTCCCAGATCGACGAGCCGGATTACGGGCACCTCCTCGACCATATGATGATCGCCGATGGCGCCCGTGTTCCTCACGACAATTATTGTCTGCCGCGGGTCGAAATCGAGCTCGCTTTTGTGCTCGGCAAGCCGCTGCGCGGCCCCGGCATCGGCCTGCCCGACGTGCTGCGCGCCACCGAATATGTCGTGCCGGCGATCGAGATCGTCGATGCCCGCCTGCAAGATCCGCGCAAGATTTTCGATACCGTTGCCGACAACGGCGCCGCCGCCGGCATCGTGATCGGCGGCCGGCCGGTCGGTCCGCTCGATATCGATCTGCGCTGGGTCGGCGGCATCATTTACCGCAATTCCGAAATCGAGGAGACCGGCGTCGCCGCCGGCGTGCTCGGCCATCCGGCGCTCGGCGTCGCCTGGCTTGCCAATAAGCTCGGCCAGCACAGCGTCGCGCTCGAGGTCGGGCATCTGGTGCTGGCCGGCTCATTCACGCGCGTGGTGCATGCCCGCAAGGGCGACACGCTGCACGCCGATTTCGGCAGTCTCGGCGGCATCGCCGTCCAGTTCGTCTGAGATGGCGGCAGGCATCTTGCAGGCATCTTGATTATCGCCGCGGTCCGGCGCGATCATTGGTTGACCTAAGGGTTGGCGCGCTGGTGTTTGGACATTATTGCAGGCGTTTGCTTGTGGCCGCCGTGGCAATCGTGACGCCGGCCGCCATCCTCTGCTCGCCGGTTCTGCACGCCGCCTTGCCGACGGAGCCGGAGGTTTCCGGCCGGGCCTCCTTTGCCGGTCAGCTCCTGATCGCCTCGCCGAGCTTACGCGACCCGTTCGATCACGCCGTGATCATGATCGCGCAGCACGATCGCAATGGCGCGCTCGGCATCGTCATCAACCGGCCGGTAACGCGGCGGCCGATCGCCACCGTGCTTGCCGCGCTCGGCGCCGATGCCGCGGGCGTGAGCGACAGCGTGCTGATATTTCTCGGCGGGCCGGTTAGCCCGAACGTCGCCTTTGCGCTGCACAGCACCGAGTATCACGGGTCGCACACTCTCGACATCGATGGCCGCGTGGCCTTGAGCGATGCCGCAGGGGTGCTGCGCGATATCGGCACCGGCCATGGGCCGAAGCAAAGCCTGATTGCGTTCGGCTATGCCGGTTGGGCGGAGCAGCAGCTTGACGACGAGCTCGCCCGCGGGGCATGGGTCGCGGCCCCCGAAAATCCGGCGCTGGTGTTCGACACCGATCGCGCCAAGGTGTGGACCGACGCCCTGGCGCTTTATAAGAACGAGCACTAGCGCGGCATCGGCGAATTCCCCCTTGAGGGGTAGGTGTTTTTAGAATTGCAGCTGTCCGGGATACGCACGAAGACAAAAAATGGCAAAACCGATCAAAATCAGCATGGGCGGCTATGGCCCGCCGACAACCTCGTTCTCGCGATCGCTCAAACTGATCGGTGACACGCTCGCCGCCCGCTTCGCCGATCGCATCAGCGTGGACTATGTGTGGAACATCATGGATCATGGCCACCGCGCCGAGGAAATCCTCACGCTGGTCGAAAATGGGGCAATGACGCTTGGCTATCAGTCGTCGAGCTATCTCACCGACCGCGTGCCCGAGCTTGGCTTCGTCGATTTGCCGTTTTTGTTCGAGCATCGCGAAGAGGCGCGCGCCGCCATCGACGGCGAGCTCGGCCGGTTTCTCGCCCGCAGCATCGAGGCGCGGGTGAATTACCGCATCATCGGCTATTTCGAAAACGGCTTTCGTCACATCTCAAACCGGCTGCGCACGGTACGCACGCCGGCGGACCTTAAGGGCATGCGCATCCGTGTGCTGCCGAGCGAGGTGCAGGCGCGAACCTTCGAACTCCTCGGCGCCATCCCGCTGCGCTGGGACCTGACCGAAGCGATCGCCGCGATCAAGGCCGGCACCATCGACGCCCAAGAAAACCCCTTCGCCAACACGGTGACCTACGGCGTGCACAAGTTTCATCATTTTCACACCGTCACCAACCATTTCTATATTTCGCGGCCGATTTTCCTTAACCGCGCGGAGTTCGACGCCTGGCCGCGCGATCTGCAGAGCGCGATGCGCGAAGCGGTGATCAAAGCGGTTGCGTTTCAGCGCGAACTCGCCATCGCGGAAGATCGCGAGGCGCGCGCCGCGATCGAGGCCGCCGGCTGCGAGATCACTGCATTGACGCCTGAGCAGCACGCGCTGTTTCGTGAGGCGGTCGATCCGCTCCTGCAAGAGGCATGGCAGACTTACGGTGCGGACGTGTTCGAGATGGTTGCGGCGGCAAAAGAAGCGGCAGCGGATGCCGTGGCGATGGATACGGCAGCAAAATTCTAGCGAGACGCTTTATCCCAGGTGCAGCGCAGCCTTACCTCTCCCCGCTGTGCGGGGAGAGGTCGGTTTGCGCAGCAATCCGGGTGAGGGGGCGTGGCCGTAAGTCTCAGCCGAGCGGAGGCTCCCCCTCATCCCGACCTTCTCCCTGCAAGCGGGGAGAAGGAGATGCGCACCACGTCCGGGATACAGGCTTTGGCCAAGCCGTGACGGCGCTGTAACTACCGCAGCTTCGGCATCACTTCGTTGGCAAACAGTTCCATGTTGCGTTTGGCGAACTCATCCGGCATGACGCCGAACTGCGGCATGACGATGAGATTCTCCAAGCCGGTTTGCTCGCGCACGCGCTCGATTTTCTCCAGCACAGTGCGCGGGCTGCCGATCACCGCGGTGCCGTTGCCCATCAATTCGTCCACGGTTTGATTGCGGGCGCGCGAGCCGAGCGCGGTGCGGATTTTCATGGTGGCTTTGAGCGACGCATTCGACGTGTAGCCGGGCGGCAGCAGCATTTCCCACGGCATCGGCAGAAAATTATTGAACAGACTCTCGATCCCGGCCTTCGCTTCCTCCTTGGCGCGCGCATCAGTATCAGCAACATAGAGTGGCACCGCCCAGCCGAGCTGACTTCCCGCGGCGGCGTAGCCGTGCATGGACTGCGCCGTCTCTTTGTACATGTTCAGATAGCGCACCACCGCGGCCTCGGGGGAAAACGTCACCAGGAACGGATATTTGCGCTCCGGCGCCGACGCCCACTCGATCGTCTCGCGCGAGCCCATTGATGGAATCCAGACCGGCGGATGCGGCGTCTGATATGGGCGCGGCCACAAATTGACGTAGCGATTACGGAAGTGATTGCCCTCGAACTCGAACGGGCCGGTCGTGGTCCAGGCCTTGATGATCAGATCGTGGGCTTCGTGAAAACGTTCGTGCGAGAATGCCGGATTGACGCCAGTCGAGTGATATTCGGCGCCGATCCCGCGCACGAAGCCGGCGATCAGGCGACCCTTCGACAACACGTCGAGCATCGCAAACTCTTCGGCGATGTTGATCGGATTGCCGACGATCGGCAGCGCGCGGCCGAGCACGGCGATCTTGGCGGTCTTGGTGCGTTGAATGAGCGCGCTCGCGATCAGGTTCGGCGCCGGCATCATGCCGTAAGCGGTCTGGTGATGCTCGTTGACGCCGATGACGTCGAAACCGAGCTTTTCGGCATAGCTGAGCTGGTCGAGATAAGAGTTGTATTCCGCGGCGCCTTTTTTCGGGTCGTAGAAGCTGTTGGGCAAAACCACCCAGGCCGAGCGGTGCTCGGCGGCCGCTTTCAGATCGAGCGGCCGATACGGCATCAGATGAAAGCAGGTGAACTTCATGCGCCCGCTCGCTCGAGGAATGAAACGACTTTGTCGGCCACGAGGTCACACTGCTCGATATGGGGGCTGTGGCCGCAAGCCTCGACCATCGTGATTTGCGCGCCGGCCACGCGTTTTTCCCAAAGCGCCGCATAGGCGCTCGGCAGGATCTTGTCCTGTACGCCCCAGACGACATGGGCGGGCACCGCGATGCGATGCAGCCATTTTTCCAGCGCCGGATTGAACCAGCGCGGCTCCCAGCCGAATTTGACGGCAGCCACTCTGTTTTGCAGATCGAGATCGAGCTGCGCCTCATCCGGCGGCGGCGCCTGCAGCAAGGCGTCGGCGAAGCTCTGATTGTGATAGCGGTTGCGGATTGCTTCCTCGGGCGACCAAATAAAATTGTCGCCGGGCGGAATGCCTTTGACGCGGATGCCGGCCGGTGCAAGCAGCGTTAAACTTGCGATGCGGCGGGTATTGCGGGCCGCCGCCTCGGCCGCGGTCCAGCCGCCGAGCGAATGGCCGATGACATGGACCGGCGACGCGAAGGCCGCGTCGAGCACGTCGAGATAATACATCGCCAAATCCGGCACATCGCGCAGCCAGTGCGGATCGTCGGAGCCGCCAAAGCCCGGATGTTCGGGCACCGTGACGGCAAAATGGTGGGACAGACGCTCGAAGAACGGCAGCCAAGCCGGCCAGCCGCCGGCGCCATGCAGGAACAGAACCGGCTTGCCTTTGCCGGCGCGGCGCGCGCGAACGCGCGTGCCGCGGGTGACCATCGTCTCTATTTCAGGTGTCATGATCGCAGACAATCTCAGCCGTGCTCCCGGCCGGTGTAAGTCAGCTCGATCGTGGACAAGGCGCGTCTCCCCCGATTTTCGGGGAAGTCTAGGCGGCGCTGCGCGAGCCGGCAATGCTCATTGGATTTCGCGAGCCGCAGGCGCGATGTGCTCAGCTACGCCGCTCGTCCGGCGCAGCGAGGATCAAGGCCCAGAACACTTTGTATTTCGATTTCGGGGAATAGACCGCGGCGATACCCATGCGCGTCACATTGGCATTGAGCATGTTGGCGCGGTGCGGCGGCGAATCGCGCCAGCCGGAGAACGCTTCCGCCAGCGTGTGATAACCGGCGCCGATATTCTCGACCGCGACGCTGGCGTCGAAGCGCGACTTGCGAATCCGTTCCTGGAACGGCGCGCCGACACTGTGATCGAGCGTGCCGCGCGCCGCCATGGCGGTGGCCTGCTCGTTTGCGAGCCGCATCAGTTCTGGATCGATCGTGACCACGCCAAGGCCGTTGTTGCGGCGGTAGCCGGAAATCATCGATTGCGCCGCATCGGCGTCGAGCGCGGCCGCCGGTCCGGCAAGGTCGTGATAAAAGCTCGGTTGGCCTTCCGGCAGGTTATTGCCGGTGCAACCGAACAGCGCCGCTGCGCCGATCGCAACGGCGCAACCGCGCAGCACGCCGAACAGCCGGACCATTGGAAAGCTCCCCGTCGCCATGACCATGCGATTAAAAAAGTGTCGGAACCGTGAACGAAACCACGCACTGGCTTCGTCAACGGACGTCGATTAGCATCCCTGCAAAGGAGCTCGGCAATGAATGAACAATCAGCGGCTGCGCCCCGCACTCCCGGCGCCAAGCGCGCCGGCGCCGGCGAATACCTGTTCGACCTCGCCAAGGTCAATCACATCCTCGGCGGTCCCGATTATTCGACGGCCAACGGCGCTTGCGTCGAGGGCGATCGCATGATCGTCGGATTGATGCGGATGCCGGCCGGCACTGGCGCCGCGCCGCATTCGCATCCCAATGAACAATGGATTTACATTCTCGAAGGCGTGTTTCACGCAACCGTCGGCGGCAAGGCGATCGAGGCCAAGCCCGGCGCGGTGATCTACATCCCCGCCGATGTCGTGCATTCCGGCAAAGCCGGCGCCGATCGCGATGTCGTTTTCTTTACCGTGAAAGACGCTTCGCATAGCCTGCACGGATTTCGCGCGTCCGGCTAGAGCATGATCCCGAAAAGTGGATATCGGTTTTCGGAAAAGATCATGCTCAAACAACAAGCTAAAGCGAAATAGTGATTCAACCTAATCCCATTTCGCTTTAGCGGGAATTACATTGAACTTTTGTTAAGCAAACCACGCCCCCACGCTTAACATTAAAACAACCGGTCTGCCGCTAGGTGTTGCCGTTTACCTGGCAACTGACGCGATGTTCGCTGCTCCAAATCTGCCCAAGCTGAGCCGGAACTGGCCGCTCGTTGCCATCGCGGGTGCCGCCGGCTTTGCGCTTGGCATCGCGCTGTTCGCGTTTTGCGGAGCGTCCTGGATCGTCGCCGTGCTGACGCAAACGTCCACGCTGGTCGAAGCACTGGTGATCGGCGTGCCGTTCGGCCTCGGCGCGGCGGCGATCGCCGGTTTGTTCGTCAATAGTCGGCGGCGCAAGCAGACAAGATTGTTTCGGGCGGCGCTCAACAATATGACGCAGGGGCTGTGCATGTTCGACAGCGCCGCGCGTCTGGTGCTGTGCAATCAAGTCTATATCGACATGTACCACCTGCGGCCCGAGCATGCGCGGCCGGGAACGCCGCTGCGCGATCTGTTGATGCACCGGCTCGCCGCCGGCAATTTCCACGGCGATCCGGACCGTTACGTCGCCGATACTCTGAGTGGGGCAGTCGAAGGCCAAACCGAAACCAAAACCATCGAGCTCAAGGACGGACGCGTCATCGCGCTGGTCAGCCGGCCGATGCGCGGCGGCGGCTGGCTCGCCACGCATAGCGACGTCACCGAGCAGCTTGCCGCCGAGAAGGAGCGCGACTCGCTTCGTCAGCGTGAGGAGCGGCGGCGCGCCGTCGATGTTGCGATCAGCGCGTTCCGCGCGCGCATCGAAAATGTTCTCGAAACCGTGAGCCAGAGCGCCACGGCCATGAAGGCGGCGGCCAAATTGCTGTTGACGACTTCCGATCACACTTTGCAGCGCGCCGAAGGCGCGGTGCACGGCTCCAACGCGGCGTCCGCCAACGTGGAAACCGCGGCCACGGCCGCGGCGGAGCTTTCGGTCTCGATCAAGGAAATCAGCCGCCAGCTCGGCCAGGCCAACCAGGTGGTGCGCGCCGCCGCGACCGACGCCACCGCCACCAACGAGGACATTGCCGGGCTTGCGCATGTGGCGCAGAAGATCGGCGACGTCGTTAAACTCATTCAGGACATTGCCGGCCAGACCAATCTCTTGGCGCTCAACGCCACGATCGAGGCGGCGCGCGCCGGCGAGGCGGGGCGGGGCTTTGCCGTCGTGGCATCGGAGGTCAAATCGCTCGCGGTGCAGACCGCCAAGGCTACCGAAGAAATCACCCACGAAATTCTTTCGGTGCAAACCTCCAGCGGCAAGGCGGTCTCCGCAATCCGCGAAATCACCCGGCGGATGCAGGACATCAGTACTTATACCGGCGCAGTTGCCGTTTCCGTCGAGCAGCAGGAGCTCGCGACCGGCGAGATTTCACACAACGTCGCCAGTGCCGCCGACGGCGCCAAGGCGATCGTCGCCGCGCTCGGCGAGGTTGCCGGCGGCGTCACCCAGACGCGCGGCTCGGCGCAGACCATGCTGGTGGCTTCAGAAGAAGTTGAAAACGCCACCGCGAAGCTGCGCAGCGAAGTCGAAGACTTTTTAAGTACCGTGGCGGCGTAGCTCCCGCGTCATCCTGAGGTGCGAGCCAACGGGTCCGGCCCGAAGTGGCCGGCCCCGTTGGCGGCCACCTCAGGATGACGGAGAATAGTCACTCTGTTTCACGCACTCTAATTCACCGCCCCGCCGCATAACCCTGCATGCCGCGTGCATTGGCGGCGGCGCGGCGGCGCGGTCCAACGCGCGCGGCGGCGGTGAGCCGGCCTTCCGACCAATCCGGTCCGGTCTCGACGGTGTGGCCGCGGCGCTCGAGTTCCGCGATGGTCTTTTTCGGCACGCGGCCTTCGACCACCAGTACGCCCGGGCGCGCCGTGCGCGGCCAGAACGAGCTTGGAAAATGTTCGGAGTGCCAGGCCGGCGCGTCGATCGATTCTTGCAGGTTCATGCCGCAATGCACGTGGCGCAAGAACATCTGCGTGATCCATTGATCTTGACCGTCGCCGCCCGGCGATCCCCAGCCCAGATACGGCTCGCCGTCGCGCAGCGCCAGCGTCGGCGACAGCGTGGTGCGCGGCCGCTTGCCGGGCGCAAGCGCCGCGGGATGGCCCTCTTCGAGCCAGAACATCTGGGCGCGAGTGCCGAGGCAGAAGCCGAGTTCGGGAATGACCGGCGAAGAATGCAGCCAGCCGCCCGACGGCGTCGCCGAAATCATGTTGCCGGCTTTATCGATGATGTCGAAATGCACGGTGTCGCCGCGGCTTGCGCCCATGCGGCCCACGGTCGGCTCGCCGACGCCGGCCGCCATTTCCGCCGGCGCCCGGCGCATCTTGACCACGGCGCCGAACCCTTCGATCGAGCCCGGGCGCAGTTCGCGCGAGGCGCTCTCGCCGATCAGCTTGCGGCGCTCTGAATTGTAGGCGTCCGACAACAGCGTCGGCATCGGCACTTTGACGAAATCAGGATCGCCGTAGAACGCCTCGCGGTCGGCATAAGCAAGCTTCGAGGCTTCGACGATGAGATGAATGAAATCGGGCCCGATCGGGTCGAGGCCGTCGAGATTAAATCCTTTCAGAAGTGCGAGCTGCTGCAGCGTCACCGGTCCTTGGCCCCATGGGCCGGTCTTGCACACGGTGTAATGGTTGTAATTGTAAGTCAGCGACGCTTCGATGTGCGGCGCCCAGCGCGCCATGTCGTCGGCGGTAAGCACGCCGCGGTGGCGCTTGCCGCTACTGTCCATGACTTCTTGCGTGCGGCAAAAACGATCGATCGCTTCGGCAACAAAGCCGTGGCTCCACGACCGGCGCGCGCGCTCGATCTGCGCGACGCGGTCGCCGCCGGCGTTTTCGGCCTCTTTGATGATGCGGCGATAGGTTGCCGCCAGCGTCTTGTTGGCGAACAGCGAGCCGGCCGCCGGCACTTCGTTGTTGGGCAGATAAACGGCGGCCGAGGTCGGCCAATGTTCGCGGAACATCGCGGCGACGGTCGCGATCGTGGCGTTGGTGCGTTCAAGGAGCGGATGGCCGTTTTCGGCGTAGCCGATCGCGGGCGCGAGCACCTCGGCAACGGACATGGTGCCGTAATCGCGAAGAAGCAGCATCCAGGTCTCGAACGTGCCGGGCACCACGGCGGCGAGAAGGCCGGTGCCGGGAACAAGATCGAGTCCCTCGCTGCGGTAATGGGCGATGGTGGCGCCGGCCGGCGCCACGCCCTGGCCGCAGATCACCTCGGTCTTGCCGCGCCGCACATCGTGAACGATCGCCGGGACATCGCCGCCGGGGCCGTTGAGATGCGGCTCCACCACTTGCAGCGTAAACGCCGCAGCCACGGCGGCGTCGAAGGCATTGCCGCCCTTTTCCAAGACCGCCATGCCGACTGCGGTGGCGATCCAATGCGTCGCGGTGACGACCCCGAATGTGCCTTCGATCTCCGGACGGGTGGTGAACGTGTTCGGATTGATATTGGTCATGAAAACTCGTTTGTTGCCTTCGGTCATGCGGCGTACCGTTTAGCTCTGTTGCGCGTCATAAACCGCGCGCCCAGTGTGGTGGATTTGAAGTTCCTATCATTCTTGCCGCAAGCTCCCTATAGGGACTTCAAATCCAAAACCACACTACAACCGTAGACTTGCTAGTGTCCTTTCGATTCCGAAGTTCGCTCCAGAGCGTGCCCGATAATGTGGCGAACTTCGGAATCGGGACACTAGGAGTTAATGTGGGCGCTGACTTTATCCGGCTAGATGCTCGGCTGCTAGTGTGGTGGATTTGAAGTTCCTACAATTAAGCGGGTAACTCGGATAGGAACTTCAAATCCAAGAACCACACTAGAGTCATAAATTTACTAGTGTCCCTTAGATTCCGAAGTTCGCATGAGAGGCGCCGCAAACATTTGCAAACTTCGGAATCGGGACACTAGCCTGGAGAATACGCAGTGCCGCGCAATGCATTGAAGGTCGGAATAGCGGGCCTTGGGGCGGTTGGCCTCAACGTAGCGCGCCGGCTGGAGGAGGGCATTCCCGGCCTCGTCCTCGCCGCGGTTGCGGTGCGCGATCGCGACAAGGCGCGGCGTAATCTGCCCGGCGCCGGAGAACGCATCCCGATCATGGCCGCCGAGGCTTTGGCGGAGACGTGTGATATCGTCATCGAATGCCTGCCGCCGCAATTGTTCCGCAGCGTTGGCCTCTCCGTGATCGAGCGCGGCAAGATCTTCATGCCGCTCAGCGTTGGGCAACTTCTGGACAATTGGGATCTGGTGGAGCACGCCAAACAAACCGGCGCGCGCATTCTCGCGCCGACCGGCGCGCTCCTTGGCCTCGACGCGGTGCGCGCCGCTGCCGAAGGCACGATCCATTCGGTTACCATGGTGACGCGCAAGCCGCCGAGCGGGCTTGAGGGCGCGCCCTATCTGGTCGAGCGCGGCATTTCGCTCAAAGGTCTCAAAGCGCCGATGAAAATCTTCGACGGCAGCGCGCGCGAAGGCGCGCGCGGCTTCCCCGCCAATGTTAATGTCGCCGCCGCACTCAGCCTCGCCGGCATCGGGCCGGACAAGACGCGGCTCGAAATCTGGGCCGATCCGGCGCTGACGCGCAACACGCATCGCATCGAAGTCGACGCCGACACTGCGCGCTTCTCCATGGCAATCGAAGGCATTCCATCGGAGAATCCGCGCACCGGGCGCATCGTGCCGCTGAGCGTGATCGCGGCGCTGCGCGGGCTTGTGGCTGAGATCAAGGTTGGGACGTAGCACAGTCGGACGTTGGCAACAAAAACGTAAGAAGAAACTTGTCGGTCTTGTTGACGGCGCTCTAACCATCTAAACTCAGCCTACGGTGAGACGTATCCCCTTGCCCTTGTGCTGGGAAAACGCATGCCCGGTCGGCTCAACGCGTGCCGCGGCCTCGTAACGACGCTCTGCGCCGCATTCGCGATCATCGTTTCCTTTTCATCTGCGCGTGCCGCCTCGCACGAGCAAATCATCGAGTCGTGTAAGCAAGCACATATGGAGGAGTTGCGCGCCTGCGTGCGCGGTAAGGTCGGCAATCCGCGCAGCGCGATCGGACCCGAGCTGGAGAAGGCGCGGCAGGCCTGCGGCGGCGCGATCGTGCGGCCCTGCGTGTTGCGTGAAGAGCAGAAGCAGGCCGCGGGCGTTGCCGCTCCGTCAGCACCAAAAGACGCCGCTGCAGCTACTCCCGACGCGCCGCTCGAAATTCGCACCTCCTTCGTCGCGCCGCCGCGCACGATCGCCGACATCACCGCGATCCTCGACAGCGAGAAGCCAGACGAAGCGCAGATCGCCAAGCGCAAGGCGACGGCAGACGCGTCGCCCAATGGTTTGACGGGACCTAAGCTTGCGCAATTTTTATTTGATCGCGCCGCGGCGCGCGCTTTGCTCGCGCGCAACAAAGAAGCGCTGGCCGACGGCTTGCAGGCGCTCGACATCGCCAACCATGGCATGGATTTGCGGTTCTTGGCGCGGACCCGGCGCGTGGTCGCGCAGCAATACAAAGCGACCGGCAATCCGAAAGATGCAATAGCGATCCTGCAAGTGCAAGTTGGCGAAGGCGACGTGCCCGGTCGCCGCGGCACCGTCATCGCTTCGCTGCGATTTATTGCTCAGATGCTGGTCTCGATCGGCGACGTCAGCCAGGCAAACGCCTATGTCGGCCGCGCCGAGGCGATGGTCTCGGAGGCGCGCGGCAGTCCCAATCCGAAGTGGCGCGCAAGCTAC
This sequence comes from uncultured Alphaproteobacteria bacterium, assembly GCA_963816295.1. GTDB lineage: Bacteria > Pseudomonadota > Alphaproteobacteria > Rhizobiales > Xanthobacteraceae > BOG-931. Next base: position 209,003 of record CAWFJS010000017.1, read on the forward strand.
CCCATCTACGGCCATAACTGGGAGGCGGATGCCGACGCAGCTCGCGCTTTGATTTTCGAAGCGCGCGGCCAATATGCCGATGCCGAGACGGCCTACCGGCGCGCCGAGGCCTTCGCGCGCGCCTCGGTCAAGGATCTGCCGCGCTACGATCCGCCGGTGCCGCCGCGCGAGCAGTTCCTGCAGATTGCCGACGGCTATTTGCTGTCGATCGCCCGCAATGAGGCAAAGCAGGGCAAGTTAAGCGCCGCCGAAGCGGATGCGCGGCGCGCGCTCCTTGGCATTCTCAAAGCGCAGGGCAAGTACAATCCGGCGACGCCGCCGTTCATCATCGGGCTTGCCGGCATTTTGGTCGAGCAAGGCCGTTACAAAGAGGCCGAAAAACTCGGTCGCTCCGCGCTCGATGTGCTGCGCACGATCGGCGTCGCCGATGAAGCGCCGGAGAGCGCGGCGATTCTTTCCAGCCTCGGCAATATTCTGGTGCTGCAGCGAAAGATGAAGGAGGCCGGCGAGGTCTATGCGCAGCTTGACAAGGCGATGGCGCAATGGCCGCAGCAGCAACGCGAAGTCTTCGAGCTGAACGGCTCGCGCATCGCCGCGCTCTATGCATCGGGCCAGGTCGAGGCCGGCATTGCCGCGGCGACCGCGCTCCTTAAGCAGCAAACCATCCGCACCGGCGCCAATAGTTTCGACACCGCCGCGGCGCACGGAACGCTGGCGGTCGGTTATGCCCGTGCCGGGCGCGATGCCGATGCGATCCGGGAATTCAAGATCGCGATCCCGGTTCTGATGGCGGCGTCGCGGGAGAACGCCGACGAAGACGATCCGACCGTTGTCGCCGCGCGCAGCGCGCGGCTGCAGCGGATCGTCGAATCCTATATCGGCGTGCTCGCCCGCGGCGCGGCCAAGAGCACGACCAAGTCGAACGACGTGGCCGTCGAGACATTCGCGCTCGCCGACGCCATCCGCGGCCGTTCCGTGCAGAAGGCCTTGGCCGACGCCAGCGCGCGCATGGTGGTGAAGGATTCCGCGCTCGCCGAACTCGTGCGCAACGAGCAGAATCTCGGCAAACAGATCAGCGCCACGCTCGGTACGCTCAACAATCTGTTGGCTCTGCCGTCCGATCAGCGCGATGAGCAGACAGTGCGCGCGACCGGTGCCGCGATCGAGAAGCTGCGCGCCGACCGCAAAACCGCGCAGCAGGATATCAAACGGCGGTTTCCGTCCTATGCCGATCTGATCGATCCAAAGCCGCCAAACGTCGACGAGATAAAGAACGCGCTGCGGCCGGGCGAGGCGCTGTTGTCCTATTATTTCGGACAGAACGCGAGCTTCGTCTGGGCGGTGCCTAAGGACGGCGACGTGGCCTTTGCCAGCGTGCCGGCGACCGCGCTCGAACTGGAAGCCAAGGTCCGCCGACTGCGCCAGGCGCTCGAGCCGCAGGTCAGCATGGTCTCGGAAATTCCGCCGTTCGACGTGGCGCTGGGTTACGAGCTTTACACGCTGTTGTTGAAACCGGTCGAAGCGGCGTGGCAGCCGGCCAAAAGCTTGATCGTCGCAACCAACGGGGCACTGGGCGAACTACCGCTCAGTTTATTGCCGACCGCGCCGGCGCAGATTGATCCCGCCGCCAAGCCGCTGTTCGCGAACTACCGCAATGTCGCGTGGCTCGCGCGCAGTCACGCCGTCACCGTCGTGCCCTCGGCTTCGGCAATTGTCACGTTGCGGCGGCTGCCGCGCGGCTCGCCGGCGCGCGACAAGCTGATCGGCTTCGGCGATCCTTATTTCAATGCCGATCAAGCCGCCGAAGCGGAGCGCGAACAAGCAGCGCCGATAGTCGTTGCCTCGGCCGCGGGTGCGGACGCCGAAAACGTGACGCGCGGCATTCCGCTGCGGCTGCGCGCCTCGCCGCACACCGAAGAAAACGATGCCGCCACATTAGGCATACTGCCGCGACTGCCCGACACCCGTTTTGAATTGCTCTCGATGGCGGAAGCGCTCGAGGCCGATCCGGCCAAGGCGCTTTACCTCGGCAAGGCCGCCAACGAACAGAACGTCGAGACGCTCGATCTCGCCCATTACCGGATCGTCGCCTTCTCCACGCACGGGCTGGTGCCCGGCGATCTCGACGGGCTCACGCAACCGGCTTTGGCGCTGACCGCGCCGGAAGTCGCCGGCGTGAAAGGCGACGGGCTGTTGACCATGGAGAAGATTCTCGCGCTCAAGCTCGACGCCGACTGGGTGGTTCTCTCCGCGTGCAACACCGCCGCCGGCGCCGGCGCGGGCGCCGAAGCGGCCTCGGGCCTCGGCAGCGCGTTCTTCTATGCCGGCACCCGCGCGCTCCTTGTCACCAACTGGTCGGTGCATTCGGCCTCGGCGCGCGAATTGATCACCGACCTGTTCCGGCGCCAGCGCGCCGATCCGGCGCTCACCCGCGGCGAAGCCTTGCGCCAAGCCATGATGGCGCTGCTCGATGGACCCGGTGCCGTCGACGGCTCGGGGCGCACCGTGTATAGCTACGCGCATCCGCTGTTCTGGGCGCCGTATTCGGTGATCGGGGATGGCGGCGGGACGTGAGGCGCTCGGCCTTGCGTCGCACGGCGGATGCTAACTTCGGTCCGATCCAAGGTGCTTGAACCAAGCCGCTTTCTGTACAGGCGTTAAGAAAAGGTCACGCGACCTTGATTCGTCGGCCACACATTGGCCGCGAGATATTGTCATTTGTTGTTATCTGATACGTCGCACGCTAGGGGATTGGCAATGAAGAGCTTGTCGAAAATGCTGCGGGGGTCTTGCGCGATTGTCACCAGCGGCGCGCTCGTGTTTTCAACCCTTCCAGCAATGGCTCAAGCAATGGGGCAGGATCAGCCGCCTCCTGGAGCGCAACTGCCGCCCCCCGGAGCCCAGTTGCCGCCGCCTGAGGCCGCGCAGCCGCCGCCGCAAGGCGCGGTGCAACAACTCGGCCAGGGGGAGCTGGAAAAACTGCTCGCGCCGATTGCGCTCTACCCCGATGACCTGGTGGCGCAGATCCTGACCGCGTCGACCTATCCGATCGAAGTGGTCGAAGCGGAGCGCTGGGTGAGCGCGCACCCGAACGTGCACGGCGATCCGCTGCAGGACGCGATGCAGCAACAGCCCTGGGATGCCAGCGTCAAAGGTTTGACGGCGGTTCCTCAAGTCCTGTCGATGATGAATGACAAGCTCGACTGGACCCAGCAGCTCGGCGAAGCTTTCCTGGCGCAGCCCGACGACGTCTCCAACGCCATTCAGCAATTACGCGGCAAGGCGCAAGCCAACGGCAATCTCAGATCCTCGGACAGAATCAGGGTCAGCACAGTTGCGCCGCCGGAGCCGCCTCCGCCGCTGGGCCCGGTCCCAGTCGGCGTCGACCCGGCGCTGCTGCCGCCACCGCCGCCGCCCGAATACATTGTGATCGAGCCGGTCGATCCCGGCGTCTATTATGTGCCGATCTACGACCCTTACGCGGTCTATGGTCCCTGGCTGTGGCCGGCCTATAGGCCGTTCTACTGGTATCCGCCGGGATATGTGGTCGGCGCCGCGGTGATTGGCTTCGGCGTCGGATTCTTCGTCGGCTCGGCGCTATGGTCCCACTACAACTGGGGCTGGCACGGCGGTTGGCGCGGCGGCGGCCCAGTGACCATCAATGTGGTCAATTACAATCGGTTCAATCGCACCAATTTCGTGGCCGAACGGAACGGCTTCAATAGTTGGCATTTCGACGCCGCGCACCGCGGCAGCGCTGGATTCCAGAACGCGGCGCTGCGTCAGCAATTTGGCGAGCCGAGGAATTTTCAGAATTTCCAGAATTCCCAAGGTACGCGCGGCACGTTCCAAGGCAACCTGCAAGGGACGCAGAAAGGGACGCAGCAAGGCACGCAAGGCCAGTTCCATATCCAGGGAAATCAAGGCAACACGTTGCAAGGCAATCAAGGCAAGACGTTCCAAGGCAACACGCGCGGCGGAACGGGACCACTGAACCCGAAGTTAAACACGAATGCGAACGTCAATACCAATGCGCACGTCAACACGAACGCAAACATCAATGCGAACGTCAATCGCAACTTAAATATCAATCGAAGCCAGAACCAAAACCAAAATCAGAACCAAAACGTCAACCGCAACGTCAACGTCAATCGCAACTTCAACGGCGGCGGTGGTGGCGGAGGTGGCGGCGGCAATGTGAACCGCGGCGGCAACGTCACGCGCAACGCCGGTCCGCCGCCGGGCGGTGGAGGCGGCAAGGGCGGGGGCGCCGGTGCCGCTGCTAAAGGCAAGGGCGACGACAAGGGGCATCACTAAGCCGCACCGCGTCCGGGATACGCATTTTGGGATTGGTCAGCTCGACCCCGCAGGTGAGGCGGTGAACTTCAGCGCCACGCCGTTCATGCAGTAGCGGAGCCCGGTCGGCTTCGGGCCGTCGGTGAAGACGTGGCCGAGATGGCCGCCGCAGCGATGGCACGATACCGCGGTGCGGGTCATGCCGAAGCTGCGATCCTCGGTCTCGTCGACCGCATGCTCCAGCGGCGCCCAGAAACTCGGCCAACCGGTGCCGCTTTCGAATTTAGTCTTGGATGAGTACAGCGGCAGGTCGCAGCCGGCGCAGCCGAACGTGCCGTTGCGATGCTCGTTCAAAAGCGCGCTGGTGAACGGCCGCTCGGTGCCTTCCCGGCGCAGTACGTTAAATTGCTCCGGCGTCAACAGCTTGCGCCACTCGTCATCACTGTGCGTCACTTCGTAAACGCGGCCCTCGGCGCTGGCGACATGCGGGCGCGCCAGGCGAAATATCCCGAGCGCGGCGGCGGCCGTCCCGGCGTACAGCAAATGTCTGCGCGTGAACATTCGTTACTGTCTCCCGTCACTGGCTCGCGTCACTGTCTCCCGCCAGTGTCTCCCGACGTTGTTTCCACTCGGCGGAGCGCCTTTGTATCTTGGCGCCTTGCGTGCGAACCGGTGCATTGTAGCGCGATTTACCGACAAAGGCGGGGGTGCGGATATCATTTGATGATAAGAGCGCCGAAGATCACACTTAGTTGATCGCGCAGTTGGGGTCGCGTCTTTGCAGATTTACCAAACGGTGCCTTGCACCGGGGAGGCTGGTTTTGCCGAACGAACGCGAAGTGACTGTTTTGAGCACCACCGCCATGAAGACGGCATTCGAAGAGTTTGGGCCGGTCTTCGAGCGCGAAACGGGCTATAGGCTTAAGCTCACGTTCGGGCCCTCGCTGCAACTTGAGAAGCGGCTAGCGGAGGGCGAAGGCGCCGATGTCGCGATCGTCACCCATGCCGGCGCGCAAGGCCTGATTGCGCAAGGCCGCGGCCTCGCCGGCAGCCTTGCCGATCTGGCGCGGTCTTTCATCGGCGTATGCGTCGCCAAAGGCGCGCCGCGGCCGGACCTTTCCTCGGCGGAAGCATTCAAAGCGGCGATGCTGCGCGCTAAATCGATCGCGCTGAGCAAGCCGGTCGGCGGCGGCGCGAGCGGCGCCCATATGGCGTCCGTGTTCGAACGGCTCGGCATTGCCGCGGCAATCAAGGACAAGTCGATTTACGGCGCTGGCGGTCCCGCCGGACTCGTCGGTCTTATTGTCGCGCGGGGCGAAGCCGAGATCGGCATTCAGCAGATGGCCGAACTGATGGCGGTGTCCGGCGTCGATATCGCCGGGCCGCTGCCAGAGGCACTGCAAAGCGTGACGCAATTCACCGCATTCGTGCCCAGCGCCCCGCAAGCGCCCGATGGCGGCCGCGCGGTGATCGATTTTCTTCGCCGGCCCGCCGCCAAAACCGTGATCAAGGTCAAAGGCCTCGAGCCGAATTGACTTCGGGGCATATGGGCGACTCCGTCATTGCGAGGAGCCCGAAGGGCGACGAAGCAATCCAGAAGCCTCGCGAATTCTCTGGATTGCTTCGCTTCGCTCGCAATGACGATTTGCACAAAATAAAACCGGGCCCTTGCGGGCCCGGTTTAGTTCGCCGGCGTGGGGGCGCCGACGACACCTTCCAGAGGGGAACAACTGCTTGCAGGGGCTGCCAAACTTAGGAGGAACGCGGCAAGCTCTTGCGCGCAGAACGATATGAGTGTGCAAGTGACAACCGGTACGAACAATCGGGGGCGTGACATGCCAGCCATGCGAACAAGCGGGCATAAAATAATAAACGCGGCTAATCGACCCGACTTAACGGTGGCAGCGGATGTCGTGCGGTTTGCCTGCTTAAAAATTCCAACGCTGCGCGTTGGCGACCAGGAAGTCGCGGAAAGCCTGAACCCGGGCGACGTTCTTTAACTCTTCCGGATAGACGAAATAGGCGTCGAGCGCGATCGCGTCGCCCTCGCCGAACAATTGCACCAGCCCGCCGTTTTCCTCGACCAGGTAGTCCGGCAGCATCGCGATGCCCAGCCCGCGCTGGCAGGCGCGCAGGATGCCGAGAATATTGTTGATGATCAGGTGCGGGGTGCGCGGTCCTTTGCCGTCGCGGGCCACTTCGATCAGCCAGCGGGCGCGCTGCAGATAGGGTGGGACATTGCCGCCGAGCACCAGGAGCCGATGGTTATCGAGATCCTCCAAATTCCGCGGCGTGCCGAATCTCTTAAGATATTCCGGCGAGGCATAGACGTGGAAATGCACCGAAAATAGCTTGCGCTGAATAAGATCCGGCTGGGTCGGCTGGCGAAGCCGGATGGCGACGTCAGCCTCGCGCATCGCCAGGTCGAGCTCCTCGTCGGTGGTGAGAAGCGTGATGTGAACTTCGGGATAAAGGTCGGCGAACTCGCCGAGCCGCGGCGTGAGCCAGTGGACACCGATGCCAGGCGTGGTCGTCACCCGCAGATCGCCGTTCGGCCGTTCGCGGCTGTCCGTGAGCTTGGCGCGGGCCGCTTCGAGCTTCATGAACACGTCATGGGCGGTCCGATAGAGCAACTCGCCCTGTTCGGTGAGGATCAGGCCGCGGGCGTGGCGGTGAAACAGCGAGACCGTCAGCTCCTGTTCGAGCGCGCTGACTTGGCGCGATACCGCCGACTGCGACAGCCCAAGCTGCTCGCCGGCATGCGTGAAGCTGCCGGCTTCGGCGGCGGCGTGAAATACTTTGAGTTTGTCCCAATCCATCTGCGTGTTTCCTGCCTGACCGCGCGCGCCGATCGCGGAACTCACTCCGCCGCCAGCTCTGCTGGCATCCGTGGCTCGGCCTCGCCATGCGCCGCCAGAAATCGCTCCGCTTCCAGGGCGGCCATGCAGCCGAGCCCGGCCGCCGTGACCGCCTGCCGATAAACATCGTCGGTGACATCGCCGGCGGCGAACAGGCCCGGCACCGAAGTCGCCGTCGAGTGTGGAGCGGTCTTGACGTAACCCGAAGGCTTCATCTCGACCTGGCCGGCAACGAGCTCAGTCGCCGGCGAATGACCGATGGCGATGAAAATTCCGTCGACCGGCCGCTCGACGACCTCGCCGGTCTTGACGTTGCGCAGCACCGCGCCGGTTACCTTGAGCGGATCGTCATGGCCCCGCACGTCGTCGAGCACGGTATTCCAGAGCACCGAGATTTTTGGATTCTGATAAAGCCGCTCTTGGAGAATGCGCTCGGCGCGCAGGTGGTCGCGGCGATGTACGAGCGTTACCTTGGAGGCAAAATTGGTGAGAAACAGTGCTTCCTCGACGGCGGTATTGCCGCCGCCGATCACCAGAACTTCCTTGCCGCGATAAAAAAAGCCGTCGCAGGTGGCGCAGGCGGAAACGCCGTAGCCGCGGAATTTTTGCTCCGACGGTAAATCGAGCCAGCGCGCCTGAGCGCCGGTCGCCAGAATGAGCGTGTCGGCGAGATAAACGTCGCCGGACTCGCATTCGACACGGAATGGCCGCTTGCCCAGATCAACTTTGTTGACGTGATCGGCAACGAGCTTGGTGCCGACATGAGCCGCTTGCTTCTGCATCTGCTCCATAAGCCACGGCCCCTGGATCACGTCGGCGTAGCCCGGATAATTCTCGACGTCGGTCGTGATGGTGAGCTGCCCGCCAGGCGCGATGCCTTGGATCAGGATTGGGTCGAGCATGGCGCGCGCGGCATAGATCGCGGCGGTATAGCCAGCCGGGCCGGAGCCGATGATCACGAGCTTGGCGTTAACGGCTCGCTTGGAACTGGGCACCAGCTTAACCCCGCGGGTTGCGGCAGATGAGGAGCTCCATCTGCCTGATGCCCTTGGCGAAATGGGCGTTGTGGAGGCTCGGCTGCCAACGGGCGGCATTGGCAGCGCACCGGCTTCCTATCTAAGGATTCTGAGGAGCTATGCAAGATACGCAACCCCCGACCGCACAAGGGACCGGCCGACAGTCCCCAATATTCCCCGGGATCCCGCTTTTGGGCCCAAAAATCGTAATGGCCGGGAATGAACCCGGCCATTACATTGCAATATCTCCCAAATCAGGCCGGCGCGCTATTTCCACTCGACCTTCATCACTTCATAGGCCTTGGCGCCGCCCGGCGTGACCACCTCGACCTGGGCGCCTTTCTTTTTTCCGACCAAGGCGCGCGCGAGCGGCGAGGTGATGGAGATCTTGCCCTTCTTGGCGTCCGCCTCCGGCTCGCCAACGATCTGCCACACCGTTTTTTTGTCGGTGTCTTCGTCGATCAGCGTGACGGTCGCGCCAAAGGTGATCGTGTCGCCGGAAAGCTTTGAAACATCAATCACTTCGGCGCGTGCGATCTTATCTTCGAGTTCCGCAATGCGGCCCTCGTTGAGCGACTGCGATTCTTTTGCCGCGTGATATTCGGCGTTTTCCGAAAGATCGCCGTGGGTGCGGGCGTCGGTTATCTGCTGGATGATCCGAGGTCGCTCCACCTGTTGGCAGTGCTTCAGCTCGGCCGCCAACGCCGAGTAGCCCTCTGCCGTCATCGGAATCTTGTCCATCAGTCCAAACCTCCTAGAGCAGAGTCAAAAAAACCCATCGCGGACCGAAGCATCGTTCGGCCCCGCGACGTGGAAATGGCTCTACACGTTCCGTCGCTGTGGCCGCTCCGACGCTCGATCAGATTCGACCGCGAAATAAGTTTGCAGCGCACAAACCTCGAGGTCGCCTCCGAGATAGGCTCTGATGCCCTGCGCTGCGGCGACGGCCCCTGAAAGAGTGGTGTAGTACGGCACTTTATGCAAGAGGGCAGCGCGGCGTAGCGAGCGGCTATCGGCCAGCGCGGTCGCCCCTTCGGTGGTGTTAAAGACGACCTGAACCTCGCCGTTTTTGATGGCGTCGACGATATGCGGTCGGCCTTCGGCGACTTTGTTGATCTTGACCGCGGCGACGCCGTGTTCGGCGAGGAACCGCTGGGTTCCCGAGGTCGCCATCACGCGGAAGCCTAATCCAGTAAGCAGCCGCGTCGCTTCAAGAATGCGCGGCTTGTCGGCATCCTTGACGGAAACGAAAACGGTGCCTGATTTCGGCAGCCGCGCCCCACCGCCGAGCTGGCTCTTGGCGAAGGCGACATTGTAGTCGCGATCGATGCCCATCACCTCGCCGGTCGATTTCATTTCCGGGCCGAGCACGGTGTCGACTTTGTCGCCGAATCGCGCAAACGGAAACACCGCCTCCTTCACGCCGACATGGTGAGCGCGGCCAGCCTCAAACTCCTGCGGCTTGAGATGAAAGCTGGCCAATGATTCCCCGGCCATGATGCGGGCGGCGATCTTGGCCGCCGGTATGCCGCTCACTTTGGCGACGAACGGCACCGTGCGCGAGGCGCGCGGATTGACTTCGAGCACGTAAATGTCGCCGTCCTTGATCGCATATTGCGCGTTCATCAAGCCGCCGACCTTGAGCGCGAGCGCGAGCGCGCACGTTTGGCGGGAAAGCTCGGCGATCACTTCGGCCGATAGATTGTGCGGCGGCAGCGAGCACGCCGAATCGCCGGAATGAATCCCGGCCTCTTCGATGTGCTCCATGATGCCGGCGATGTAGCTGTCCCTGCCGTCGGAAAGGCAATCGACATCGACCTCCACCGCGTCGGTGAGATAGCTGTCGATGAGCAGCGGTCGCTTGTCGGAAACGGCGATTTCGGAAGGACGATCGAGATCGGCGGCGAGCCGCGCGACATAGCGGTCGAGCTGATGCGCATCGTGAACGATCTCCATGGCCCGGCCGCCGAGCACGTATGAAGGACGGATCACGATCGGATAGCCAATCGATTCGGCGATCGCGCGCGCTCGCTCGGGACTGGTGGCAATGCCGCTGCGCGGCTGGCGCAGCTTGAGCCGGTCAAGGAGGCGTTTGAAACGGTCACGGTCTTCGGCGAGGTCGATCGCGTCAGGCGAAGTGCCGAGGATCGGCACCTGCGCGGCTTCCAGCGCTTCGGCGAGCTTGAGCGGGGTCTGGCCGCCGAACTGCACGATGACACCGTGCAGCGTGCCGTTGGCGCGCTCGCTGTCGATGATTTCGATGACGTCCTCGGCGGTCAGCGGCTCGAAATAGAGCCGGTCGGAAGTGTCGTAATCGGTCGACACCGTTTCCGGATTGCAGTTGATCATAATGGTTTCGTAGCCCGCGTCCTTGAGCGCGAAGCAGGCGTGGCAGCAGCAATAATCGAATTCGATGCCTTGGCCGATGCGGTTGGGGCCGCCGCCAAGGATGATGATTTTTTTCTTAGCTGACGGCGCCGCCTCGTCGACGGCGCGACCGGCAAACGGCGTTTCGTAAGTCGAATACATATAGGCGGTCGGGGAGGCGAATTCGGCCGCGCAAGTGTCGATGCGCTTGAAGATCGGCCGCACCGCGAGCTCGCGCCGGCGCCGCGCGACGTCCTCGACGCTCGTGCCGGTCAGACGGCCGAGCCGCGCATCGGAAAATCCCATCGCCTTGAGGCGGCGCAAGGCGGTTGCCGTCGCCGGCAAACCCTTGGCGCGGATCTGCGCCTCCAAGTCCACGATGGCGCGGATTTGTGCGAGAAACCACGGATCGATCCGGCATGCGGTATGAATTTCGGCATCGCTCATGCCGAGCCGAATCGCCTGTGCCACTTTGAGAATTCCGTCCGGAGACGGCGTGCCGAGGCCGGCGCGGATCGCGTTCTTGTCGTCGCCTTGGCCGAGGCCGGGGATTGCGATCTCGTCTAGTCCGGTCAAGCCGGTTTCCAGCGAGCGCAGCGCTTTCTGCAAGCTTTCGGCGAAGGTGCGGCCGATCGCCATCGCCTCGCCGACCGATTTCATCGAGGTGGTCAGCACCGGTTCGGCGCCGGGAAATTTCTCAAACGCAAAGCGCGGCACTTTGGTGACGATGTAATCGATCGTCGGCTCGAACGAGGCCGGTGTGGCGCCGCCGGTAATATCGTTGGCGATTTCATCGAGCGTGTAGCCGACGGCGAGCTTGGCCGCGACTTTGGCAATCGGGAACCCGGTGGCCTTCGACGCGAGCGCCGACGAGCGCGACACGCGCGGGTTCATCTCGATGACGACAAGCCGTCCGTCGGCGGGATTGACCGCGAATTGCACGTTCGAGCCGCCGGTCTCCACCCCGACCTCGCGCAGCACCGCGATCGAGGCGTCGCGCATGATCTGATATTCCTTGTCGGTGAGCGTGAGCGCCGGCGCGATGGTGATGGAATCGCCGGTATGCACGCCCATCGGATCGAGGTTCTCGATCGAGCAGATGATGATGCAATTGTCGTTCCTGTCGCGCACCACCTCCATTTCGAATTCTTTCCAGCCGAGCACCGATTCTTCGATCAGCACTTCGCTGGTCGGCGACGCATCGAGCCCGCGCTCGACGATCTCGATGAATTCCTCCTTGTTATAAGCAATGCCGCCGCCAGTGCCGCCGAGCGTGAACGACGGCCGAATGATCGCCGGTAGCCCGATATCGTCAAGCGCTTGCAGCGCGGCGACCAGCGTCTTGACCTGATGCGAGCGCGGCGTCGCCAGCCCGATCTTGGTCATCGCCTCGCGGAACAGCTTGCGGTCTTCCGCCTTGTCGATCGCCGCCGCGGTCGCGCCGATCATGGTGACATCGTATTCGTCGAGCACGCCCATGCGGCGGAGCGACAGCGTCGTGTTGAGCGCGGTTTGCCCGCCCATCGTCGGCAACAGCGCAAAGCCGCCCGGTACCACGTTGCGCTCTTTGGCGATGATCTTGGCGACGATCTCCGGCGTGATCGGCTCGATGTAAGTCGCGTCCGCCAGATCCGGGTCGGTCATGATGGTCGCCGGATTGGAGTTGACCAGGACGACGCGATAGCCCTCGGCCTTGAGCGCCTTGCAGGCTTGCGTGCCGGAATAATCGAACTCGCAGGCCTGGCCGATTACGATCGGGCCGGCGCCGATGATCAGGATCGAGGATATGTCGGTGCGTTTAGGCATCAGTATCGTCGCATCCCAGGCGCGTCATTCCGGGACGGCCCGTAGGGCCGGGCCCGGAATCCATAACCACTGGCGGTGATGGATTCCGGGCTCGCCGCTACACGGCGCCCCGGAATGACACGAGGCAAAAAAAGAGCGCGCCTACTGCGCGCCGGCCAATGGCGGGGCTCGGCCCCGCGCGAGAGCGTCTTAGGACAGATTCGACGGGGAGGGAAGGCCGATCGCCTGATCTCGCTTTGCGATCCAACGAATTTGCCATCCAACGAATATGCCTACGGGACAACCCGGTCGGTCGCGATCAGCGCTTGGCCTTAGCCTCGCGCATCAATTCGATGAAGCGGCGGAACAAGAAGTGGCTGTCGCGCGGCCCGGGGGAGGCTTCCGGATGATATTGCACCGAGAAGACCGGCCGGTCTTTGAGCGCCAGTCCGCAATTTGAACCATCGAACAGGGACACATGCGTCTCCACGGCATGGTCAGGCAGCGTCGCCCGATCGACTGCAAAGCCGTGGTTCATCGAGGTGATCTCGACCTTGCCGGTGATGAGATCCTTCACCGGATGGTTCGCGCCGTGATGGCCCTGATGCATTTTCATCGTCTTGGCGCCGACCGCGAGCGCCAGCATCTGATGCCCGAGGCAAATGCCGAATACCGGTTTTTTCTCGATCAAAGTGCGAATGACCGGCACCGCATATTGGCCGGTCGCGGCCGGGTCGCCCGGCCCGTTGGAGAGGAAAATGCCGTCCGGCTTGAGCGCCAGAATATCGGCAGCGGCGGTGGTGGCCGGCACCACGGTGACTTTGCAGGCATTGCCGGCGAGCTGGCGGAGAATATTGCGCTTGATCCCGTAATCGATGGCGACGACGTGAAATTCCTGTTGTGCCTGGCGGCCATAGCCTTCGCCCCAAAGCCACGGCGTTTCGTCCCAGGTGAAGCGCTGCCCAGTGGTGACCATCGGCACCAGATCCATGCCGACTAGGCCCGGCCACGCCTTGGCCTCGCGGTGTAGAGCGTCGCGGTCGAAGCGGCCGGACGGTTCGTGGGCAATGACCGCATTGGGCATGCCCTTTTGCCGGATCAGCACGGTCAGCGCGCGGGTGTCGATACCGGCAAGCCCGATCACGCCGCGGCTCTTAAGCCATTGATCGAGATGCCGCGTCGCGCGGTAGTTCGACGGCGCGGTGATGGCCGAGTGCAGCACGACGCCGCGCGCGCCGGGTGTCGCCGCCAGATTGACCGTCTCAATGTCCTCGTCGTTGGTGCCGACATTACCGATATGGGGAAAGGTGAAGGTGATGATTTGTCCGGCATAGGAGGGATCGGTGAGGATCTCCTGATAGCCGGTCATCGCGGTGTTAAAGCAGACCTCGCCGACTGCGTGCCCGGTGGCGCCAAAGCCCTGCCCTTCGAGCACGGTGCCGTCGGCAAGGACGAGGAGCGCCGTCGGCTTGGCGTCGATCCAGCCGTCTTGGTCCGATTGAGTACGACCATCGCTCCCAGGAGCGGCTTGCGAAGCTTGCGCCTGCGGAAGGCGTGTTCCGGCCACTGGTTTCTGGCTCGATGGCTTGCGGCTCAATGGCTTGCGGCTCAATGGCTTGCCGATCATGGGCTCTTAGTTGCGTATTATATGTCGAGACGCAACCACCGTTCGCTTTTAGCCACCATATTATCCGAAAGGCGCGAAAGCGGTGGTGCCGCGCCCATCGCCAGGTTCTTCAGCCCATTGCGTGAAGCGAGGAACGAGAGCAAAGGAACGCGTGTGGACTAGGAAGCTTTCAATCAAGCGAGGATCGACGTGCTACGCGACGACATCAACAGCGCTCTAAAAGAGGCTATGAAATCCGGTGAGGGGCGGCGGGTCTCGACGCTTCGCCTCATCAATGCCGCGATCCTGGAGCGGGAGACCCGCGGCGCCGAGCGCACCACGCTCAATGATGCCGAAATCGTCGACGTGATGCAGAAAATGGTGAAGCAGCGGCACGAAGCACTCGAACTTTATGAAAAAGCCGGACGCAGCGAACTCGCGGCCCAGGAACGCGAGGAGATCGGTATCATTTCCGCCTACCTGCCCAAGCAGATGTCCGATATCGAAGCCGCGCACGCGATTTCGGCGCTGATCAAGGAGCTGGAAGCGGCAACGCTCAAGGACATGGGGCGCACCATGGCGGCGCTCAAGCAGCGCTTTGCCGGCCAGATGGACTTTGGCAAGGCCGGCGCTCAGGTGAAAAAACTCCTGGGCGGCTGACGAGTACCTTGTCTCAACCTGCGCCGCGGCGGCGGCACGGAAACGGAAATGGCCATGTCCAGTTTTACTGTCGGTTTTGTCCTCTTCCCCGACCTCACCCAACTCGATCTCACGGGACCGCTGCAGGTGCTGGCCCGCTTGCCGCAGTCGAGGACCGTTGTGGCGGCGAAATCGGAAAGCCCGGTACCGAGCGATTGCGGATTGAGCCTCTTGCCGACTCACAGCTTTACGAACTGCCCGCCGCTCGACCTGATCTGCGTTCCCGGCGGCGTCAAAGGCGTCATCGGCGCGATCGGCGATCGCGAGACCATCGATTTCGTCCGCCGGCAGGCGGCCGGCGCGAAATACATCACCTCGGTTTGCACCGGCGCATTCGTGCTCGGCGTTGCCGGATTGCTGCAAGGCCGGCGCGCGACCACGCATTGGGCCTACACCGAATTGTTGCCTCTCCTCGGCGCGAAATACGAGAAAGCAAGGATCGTGCGCGACGGCAATTTGATCACCGCGGGCGGCGTCACCGCAGGCGTCGATTTTGGGCTCAGCGTGGTCGCGGAAATCGCCGGCGAGACGACCGCTCGCACGATTCAGCTCGGCATTGAATATGACCCGGCGCCGCCATTCGATTCGGGCCATCCGGACCGCGCCCCGGAATCGATCAAGGCCGCATTATCGGAGCGCTACGGCAAGGCCAGAGCGGCGCTTCGTGAGCGCATCACGCAGTCGGTCATGGCATAATTATTCGCAGGAGAATCTCGCCGTGTCTCGCTTTTATCTGCGCTCGATTGCAACCCTCCTCTTGCTCTTGGTCGCGACTTTATCGGCAAGCGCGCAAGATTGGCCGACGCGGCCGATTCGCGCGCTCACCACCGCGAGCCCGGGCGGGATCAGCGACGTCTTCATGCGCGCGCTCGGCGAGAAGCTGCGCGAGCGGCTCGGTCGTGCGATCGTCGTCGAAAATCGCCCAGGCGGAATGCAGAACGTCGGCGCCAGGGCCTGCCAGGATTCGGCGCCGGACGGCTACACCATCTGCATCATCAATGCCGATCCGATCATCTACAACCAGTTCCTGATCAAGGACATGCCGTTCGATCCGGAGCACGGCTTGCAACCGATCACCAAGCTGTTTGATCTGATCCACGTCATGGTGGTCAATGCTGATCTGAAAGTGAAAACAGTTGACGAGTTGATCGCGCTGTCGAAGAAGCGGCCCGGGACTTTGTCTTATCTCACGCCCGGCGCGCCGATGGTGCTCTATATGGAGACCCTAAAGAAAGAACGCGGCGCCGATTGGGTCCGGGTGCCATTCAAGGGCGGCGGCGAGGCGGTCAATGCCATCCTCTCGGGCTTCACCCCGATCGGCCTGTTCGGCGAGGGCAATGTCATCGGCCAGATCAGGGCCGGCACCATGACGCCGCTGGTGATGCTCAACAACATTCACTCACCGAATTTTCCGAAAGTACCGACGCTGAAAGAGACCGGCTATGGCGGCCCGCCCTCACGCGGCTGGTACGGCCTGTTCGCGCCGGCCGGCACGCCGCGGCCGATTGTCGACCGGCTCGCCAAGGAGGTAGCCGCGATCGTCGCCGACCCCGATTTCGCGCAGAAGCAACTCAAGGACCGCAGCCTCGTTGGCGCCACCAGTACGCCCGACGCGTTCGCCGCCGAGATCGTCGAAGACCGCAAAGTGGCGGAGCAGGTGGTCAAAGCCGCCGGCATGGCGGGGGATTGAGGTGGTCATTCCGGGACGGCCGCAGGCCGGGCCCAGAATCCATAACCACCGCCGGTGAATATGGATTCCGGCTCCGCGGGCTTCGCCCGCGTGCCGGAATGACGGGCTGTGGATAACCGGGACAAGGCCCAAGCTTCCTGCCGGGAACCTTCCTGACGGGTAAATTGCCTATCTTCGCGCCGCAGCCGCGCTAAGCTTCTGCGAATCACCATGCGATTTACGCCGCAATTTCTCGACGAGCTGCGGGCGCGGCTTCCAGTCTCGGAGGTCGTCGGCCGGCGCGTGAAATTGCGCAAGGCCGGCCGCGAATGGAAGGGGTTGTCGCCCTTCAACAATGAGAAGACGCCATCGTTCTTCGTCAATGACCAGAAGGCGATGTGGTTCGACTTCTCCTCCGGCAAGAACGGCAACATTTTCGATTTTCTCATGCTCACCGAAGGCGTGAGCTTTCCGGAAGCCGTCGAGCGGCTGGCGCAGCAGGCCGGCGTTCCGCTGCCGGTGATGACGCGCGAGGCGCAGGCGCAGGAGGAACGCCGCAAGAGTTTGCACGATATCGTCGAGCTTGCCGCCAAATTCTTTGAATCGACGCTGGCGTCACGCGCCGGTGCGCGGGGCCGCGGCTATTTTCTTGACCGCGGCATTCACGCGCCAACCCAGCTCAAATTCCGGCTCGGCTATGCGGTTGCCGAACAATATGCGCTCAAGGAGCATCTCGGCGCGGCGAAAATCCCGGTCGAGGACATGATCGAAGCTGGATTGTTGGTGAGCGGCGAGGACATCGCAGTGCCCTATGACCGCTTCCGCGATCGCGTGATGTTTCCGATCACCGATTGGCGCGGGCGCGTCATCGCCTTCGGCGGCCGCGCGCTCGATAAAGATGTCTCGGCCAAGTACCTCAATTCGCCGGAGACGCCGCTCTTCCACAAAGGCGCGACGCTTTACAACATCGCCGGCGCCCGCAAGGCCGCGCATGAGGGCGCGGTGGTCATCGCGGTGGAAGGCTATACCGACGTCATCGCCATGGTTACCGCCGGGTTCGAGGCGACGGTCGCGCCGCTCGGCACCGCGCTTACCGCCGAACAGCTCGCTTTGATGTGGCGCATGGCTGACGAGCCGATTCTCTGCTTCGACGGCGACGATGCGGGGCGGCGCGCCGCCTATCGCGCGGTCGATCTGGCGCTGCCGCTGCTCAAACCCGGCAAGAGCCTGAAATTCGCAGGCCTGCCGGACGGCCAAGATCCCGACGATCTCGCGCGCTCCGGTGGGCGGGAGGCGATCGATGATGTGCTGGCGGCGGCGCGGCCGCTCGTGCACGTGCTGTGGTCACGCGAGAGCGAGGCGGGTCCGTTCGACACGCCGGAACGCCGCGCGGCGCTCGAAGCGCGCATCGGCCAAATCATCGCGACCGTCGCCGACGAGACAGTGCGCCGCTACTACAAGCAGGACTTTGCCGGTCGGCTGCGGCAGATGTTCGCCCCGCCAAACTTTGCCGTCAAAGCTATCGGTGCGCCGGGCAGAAATTTCGAGCGAATGTTCGAGGCGCAGCCATTCGGCCGGCGCTTCGACCAAGGGCGGCTGCGCGGCTCCGTTCCGTCACGTCCGCCGGGTGCCTTCGAGGAGACCTACGTCGCCGCGAGCCCCCAGCTCGCATCAAGCCCGGTCCATCGCGGCCACCGTGCCGCGATCCCGCGTCGGGAAGCGCTGATCCTGCAGACGGCGATCGCCCACCCGTGGCTCTTGCACGAGCATCTCGAGGAACTCGCCGCCGCCGAGTTCCGCCATGCCGACACACAAAAGCTCAAAGGCGCCCTGATTGACGTCTTTGCCCATCATTTTGCCGAAGACTTCGCCAAACAGTCCGGTGAGTCCGGCGTCGAGGCCGAACGAGCGGCGCTCGCCAGCGAGCTCACCAAGCGCGGATTCGCCGATCTGCTCATACGCATCGAGCGCACCATCACCACCCCTTCGGTTTGGGGTGCGCGGCCGCAAGCCGGGGCCGCCGATGTTTTACTGACCTGGAAGCAGCTCATTGCCTTGCATCGGCAATGGCATTCCCTAACTAGGGAACTTAAGGACGCGGAAACAGCGCTCGGCCAGGACAATACCGAGGCGAACTACGCCCGGTTGCGCGACGTTAAAGCCAGACTGGCTTCGCTCGAAGGAACCGAAGCCCTGATCGAGGGATTCGGGGCCTCCTCGGGCCGGCCGGTCAGGTCCTTGTAGCGGGGGTGTGGGTGATGGCTGCTGCCGGCCGCGGCCGGCCCGGTGTGGGGTTTAGGAGAGGTCGCCCCTACCGGGAGTAGCATAGTTAGTCGGAGCTTAACGCAGTTTCGACAAATTTGACCTCGATTCGGGTGGCGCAGGTCGGTAAAACCCGTGCCCGACGCCGCCTTTCGGTCGTCCGCTCCCGTGGCGGCCCGACAATGACCAGGGATAAGGGCGTCGCCCGGTCCCAGCGATCCGCGCCCGTGGCGACAGTGTTAGATGCCATAGGGTAGGGGACTTGAAAGTGGCGGCCCGTGAAGGCGCGCAGTTGGAGATTAAAGAGCATGGCAACCAAAAGCGCGGCCACCAAGACCGTCCCGACCAAATCCAAGGTGGCCCGGCCGGGGATGACGACCCCGCAGAAAGAATCCGAGGCTCCGGAGAAGGAGGGGGCCGAAACTCCGGATGCGCCGCTGCCGGTGCTCGATCTCTCCGACGCCGCCGTCAAGAAGATGATCAAGCAGGCCAAAAAGCGCGGCTACGTCACTTATGAACAGCTCAATGCGGTCATGCCGTCTGAGGAGGTAACCTCCGAGAAGATCGAGGACGTGCTGGCGATGATGAACGAAATGGGCATCAACGTCGTCGAGACCGAGGAAGCCGACAACGAGGACGAGGAAGAGGCCGAGGCGGAGGAGGAGAGCGAAGGCGGCGATATCGTCGAGGTCGCGCCCAAGACGCCGGCAAAATCCGAAACCCGCGAGCCGGCCGAGCGCACCGATGATCCGGTGCGCATGTATTTGCGCGAAATGGGTTCGGTCGAGCTATTGTCCCGCGAAGGCGAAATCGCCATCGCCAAGCGCATCGAAGCCGGCCGCGAAGCGATGATCGCCGGACTGTGCGAAAGCCCGCTGTCGTTCCAGGCCATCATCATCTGGCGCGACGAGCTCAACGAAGGAAAAGTCTTTCTTCGCGACATCATCGATCTCGAAGCGACCTATGCCGGCCCCGACGCCAAGCAGGCCGCGCCCGCGGTTGGCGTCGGTGAAGCCGCCCCGCCAGGCGGCAATGGCGCTACGCCAACGCCGCTGCAATCGGCTTCGCCACCGTCGGCGCCACCCGCAGCGACGCCGTTTAAGCCCGCCGCGGCGGCCGGCGTCGGCGAGGAAGGCGGCGAAGAGGGCCAAATTCCGGAATCCGATCTCGACGAAGACGATCTCGAAAATTCCATGTCGCTCGCCGCGATCGAGGCCGAGCTCAAGCCGAAGGTGCTCGAGACCTTCGACACCATCGCCAACGAGTTCAAGCGGCTGCGACGCCTGCAAGAGCAGGACATCCACAACAAGCTGCACTCGACCGGTTCGCTCACGCCGAGCCAGGAGCGCAAATACAAGAAGCTCAAGGAAGAGATCATCCAGCAGGTCAAGTCGCTGCGGCTTAATCAGGCGCGCATCGATGCGCTGGTCGAACAGCTCTATGACATCAACAAGCGGCTGGTGAGCCACGAAGGCCGCCTGATGCGCCTTGCCGAAGGCCACGGCGTCATCCGCGAGAGCTTCTTGAAGCAGTATCAGGGCTCCGAGCTCGATCCGCGCTGGCTCAACCGCATCTCGAAGCTTTCCGAAAAGGGCTGGAAGAGCTTCGTCGCCCGCGACAAGGACCGCATCAAGGAATTGCGCACGCACATCCACACGCTGGCGACCGAGACCGGTCTCGAGATCGGCGAATTCCGCAAGATCGTGCACATGGTGCAGAAGGGCGAGCGCGAGGCGCGCCAGGCCAAGAAGGAAATGGTCGAGGCCAATCTCCGCCTCGTCATTTCCATCGCCAAGAAATACACCAACCGCGGTTTGCAATTCCTCGATCTGATCCAGGAAGGCAATATTGGCTTGATGAAAGCGGTCGATAAGTTCGAATACCGCCGCGGCTACAAGTTCTCGACTTACGCGACCTGGTGGATTCGCCAGGCCATCACCCGCTCGATCGCCGACCAGGCGCGCACCATCCGCATTCCGGTGCACATGATCGAGACCATCAACAAGATCGTGCGCACCTCGCGGCAGATGCTCAACGAGATCGGCCGCGAGCCGACGCCGGAAGAATTGGCGGAAAAGCTCGGTATGCCGCTCGAGAAAGTGCGCAAGGTGCTCAAAATCGCCAAGGAGCCGTTGTCGCTCGAGACTCCGATCGGCGACGAGGAAGATTCGCATCTCGGCGATTTCATCGAGGACAAGAACGCGATCCTGCCGATCGACGCCGCGATCCAGTCCAATTTGCGCGAGACCACGACGCGCGTACTCGCTTCGCTCACCCCGCGCGAGGAGCGCGTGTTGCGCATGCGTTTCGGTATCGGCATGAACACCGACCACACGCTGGAAGAAGTCGGCCAGCAGTTCTCGGTGACCCGCGAGCGCATCCGCCAGATCGAGGCCAAGGCGCTGCGGAAATTGAAGCATCCGAGCCGGTCAAGGAAGCTGCGAAGCTTTTTGGATAACTGATTTCGAACCCGCTCGGCCCCGCGCAGGCGGGATGCAGCTGGACTCAAAATCGCAAATGGGCTGCGATCATGTGCAAAGCGCGCCTGCACCGTTATTGCTCCATGCTTAGCGCCGCCGCGCTGGCGCTGTTGTTGAACACGTCCGGCGCGTTCGCATTTTCGGCCTCCTTCACTTGGTGCGCAGGTTCGCCACGCTTTGCGCTCACTGACGTGCCGCAAGGCACGGCAAAGCTTGACTTCCACATGACCGATCTCAACAAGCCGAGCTTTCATCACGGTGGCGGCACGGTCGATTTTCGCGGGCAAGCCGAAGTGCCGTGCGGCGCGTTCGCGAAAAGCTTTGTCGGTCCGTCGCCGCCGCCCGGCGAAGTCCATACCTACGCATTCACCATCAAGGCGCTCGGCGCCAACGGCGCGCCGCTGGCGACAAGCACCGCGCGGCGGAAATTTCCAGAGTAAGTCGCGCGCCCAACGTCGCACCGCCACATATGTGGCGTTCCGCTGCCACGACTAAACCTTTGCAACCGCATCAAATGGCCGAAGCGCGGCCGGATTCGCCCGCGACAAGCAGCGCGTGAGGGGCTTCTCACGGATTAACGTCAGGAGCCACGTTATGCGTTGTTTGAACGTCGCGTTGAAACTTGTTGCGTCCGCTGTTCCGATGACTGCTGTTGCATTTATTAGTTGTGCCCCAGCCTCGGCGCATGCGCATCGCTATTCTTACCGGCATGCCCATGCGCACGGTGTTCATTATGCC
This sequence comes from uncultured Alphaproteobacteria bacterium, assembly GCA_963816295.1. Lineage (GTDB taxonomy): Bacteria > Pseudomonadota > Alphaproteobacteria > Rhizobiales > Xanthobacteraceae > BOG-931. The sequence goes on from CAWFJS010000017.1 coordinate 230,779, forward strand.
GGGCGTCACCTCTACTCGATGTATGCGAATGATTTCGCGTCCAGCGGCGGCTACGCGTACCAAAATTTTTATTCACCCTACACAACGGGCCAAACCGGCTACAGCGGCAGCGGCTACGCGCGCTCCGCGAGCTTTGACAACGTCTCCACGACGGCGGCGTCACAGGCGGCCGCGGCCGGGTTGCCTGCATCGCTGGTCGCGCGCGTCATCCGCCGCGAGAGCGGCGGCAATCCACGCGCGGTGCATGCCGGCAATTACGGCTTGATGCAGATCCGGCTCGGCACTGCACGTGCGATGGGCTATACCGGCTCGGCCGCCGGGCTTCTTGATCCGCAAACCAACATGACCTACGCGCTGCGCTATCTCGCCGGCGCCTATCGCGCCGCCGGCGGCAACGAGAGCCGCGCCGTCGCGCTTTATTCGCGCGGCTACTACAACCAGGCCAAAGCGCACGGCTTCTCGCCCTATACCTCAATGCCGCGCCGCGGCTGACCCCTGTCTGGATCGCCTTCCGCAATCCATCCCTCCCCTTTCAGGGGGAGGGAACAGCATTCGGCGCCTATAGCGTCGCGATCGCGCTCACTTCGATCAAAAATTCCTCGCGCACCAAGCGATCGATAATCAAGAGCGTGTTGGGCGGATAGGCGCCGCCCTTGAACAGTTTGGGAAATTCGCGTGTGCGATAGGCCATGAACTTGGCGATGTCCTGGGCGTGCACGAGATAGGTCGTGAACTCGACCAGATTGGCGAAGCTCGCGCCCTGCGAGGAGAGCGCCGCGCCGATATTGGCGAAGACCAGACCGCACTGCGCGTCGAAATCGGCCGGGGCCTTGCCGTCTTTGTCGGCGCCGACTTGCCCGGCGATGAACAAAAACTCCGAAGCCTTCACCCGCGTCAGTTGCGAATATTGCCCGAGCGGCTTGCCGAGGCTGTCGGGATTGAGGATCCGAATATTGGACATTGGCCAAGCCTCCTAATGTTGTTCCGTCTGGTTCCATCTCGTTTGTGTCTTTTATCTATTCCGGCGTTTTAAGCTCGTACCGGGCACCGCGCTCGATGAAACATCAACCCGCGCCTTGCGCGCGCGGTCGGCACTACCATCTGTAAGGCGCGCTGCGGGGTAGTACCGAAAGCAAAACCACAATGAGTTTCACCAACAATGCCGCGTTCGGGCGCGGCTTCGCCGGGTTTCGTTTCACAAATCGTGGCCGGCCTTACGATCCGGCGGAACGCCGCGCCGCGCTCGATCGGCTCGACATGTTGGCGACTGTGTTCGACACCGCCTTCATCCTGCCGGGGACCAATGTCCGCTTCGGCGTCGAGTCGCTTCTTCGCCTCGTTCCCGGCATCGGCGACGCCATCGCCTCGGTGCTGTCGTGCTATCTGCTCTACGAAGCGTCCCGGCTCGGCGTGCCGCGGCTTCTGATCGCGCGCATGGCGGCCAATGTCGCGCTGGAAGGGCTCATTGGCGCAGTGCCGCTCGCCGGCGACGCGTTTGACGTTTTCTTCCGCGCCAATCGCCGCAACGTCGCGCTGCTGCGTGCCCATTTCGCCCGCACCGGCTATCGCTGATGCGATGATTTTGAGTTAAATCGGCATTTCGCTTTAGTTTGTTTTTTCAGCATGATCTTTTCCGAAAACCGGTACCCACTTTTCGGGATCATGCTCTATTCCTGCGCTTCGATGATGCGGATGTCGCGCACCGCGCCATCGCCGAGCACTTTCAGCGCGGCCTGATAATCCGGGCTTTTATAGGCGGCGATCGCGTTCTCGACTGACGGAAATTCCGAGATCACGATGCGCTCCTTCTGCCCGGCCTCAAAAGCTTCGTTGGCGGTGCCGCGGGCGATGTAGCGGGCGCCGAATTTGCCGGTCGCCGCCGGCGCGAGCTTGGCATAGGCCGCGACTTTTTGCGGGTCCGAGATCGAACGATAGACAGTCACCCAATAGGCTTTCGGCATCGGTTTTCTCCTTTGCGGACGCATCTTTTCAGGATACTTGGGGAAGGAACGAAGCGTATGATCGATTTCTAGCAAGTGCAGTTTCTAGAGCATGATCCCGAAAAGTGGATACCGGTTTTCGGAAAAGATCATGCTCAAACAACAAGCTAAAGCGAAATGATGATTCAACCTAATCCCATTTTGCTTTAGCAAGACCGACTGACGAAGGTAAATAACGGAGGCTTGTAACGGAGGCTTGGCATGTCGTTTTGGAGCGCGCTCTTTGGCCGGCGTGCCGAGCCGGCGAAAACTGCCGATCCGGTCGAATACAAAGGCTTCATCATTCGCGCCGCGCCGTACAAGAACAACGGCCATTTTCAGACCGCGGGCACGATCGAGCGCGAGGTCGGCGGCGTGCGCAAGGAGCATCGCTTCATCCGCGCCGACGCTTACGCGGCTTACGACGACGCGGTGACGTTTACGCTGAACAAGGCGCGCCAGATCATCGACCTGCAAGGCGACAAGATCTTCGAGCAGTCGCGGCCGTGATCCCCGTCATTGCGAGCGGAGCGAAGCAATCCAGAGTCAAAATGTACCAAGAACTGGATTGCTTCGTCGCCCTTTCGGGCTCCTCGCAATGACGGACGAAGCCTCCCTCACTTCTTGCCGAACACGATCAGCACCTTGCTCTGGTGCGGCGGCAGCGGCGCGAACGGATCGCGCGGGTCGGGCGGCGCCGGCGGCGGTACGCTCACGCCTACGCTTGCGAATTTCACATTGGTCACTTTTTCCTCCTTAAGCAGATATTGCAGCAGCGCCGCGGCGCAGGCATCCGCCAGCTTCTGCGCCGCCGCGGCCGGCGCGCGGTCGGAGCGGCACTCGATGCGCACCGGCGACTTGGCGCGCTCGTAGATCAGGTTCGCCGCCTGCGCCAACAGGTCCGAAGCGCTCAAACGCACTTTGGCGTCTTCGAAACTGTAAAGCAGATCCGCATTCACCTCGATGCGGATCTCGTTTCCCAGATCGCGAAACGGCAAGCGGCGATACGTCTCGGCCGATTGCGGACGATCGAGCGGCACGCTGAAGATCGGCGTCTGCGCAGCAACGGCGCCGGCGAAAGCCGCAACGGCAGTAATTCCGAAGAACGCCCGTCGCATGGCGCGTCCGCCTGCGTTCAGGAAATTCCTTCGACGATGCGCAGATCGCGCGCGACGGCATTGCCGAGCACTTTGAGCGCGGCTTGATAGCCGGGGCTGTCATGGGCGGCGGCGGCTTTCTCGACGCTGTCGAACTCGATCAGCACGACGCGCTCGCGGACGCCTTTTTCATAAGCCTTGGCGGCGTTACCGCGGGCGAGAAAACGTCCGCCGCCGGCACTGATCGCAGGTCCGGCGAGCTTGGCGTATTCGGCGAGCGCGTCCGGGTTGGAAATCGAAAAGTAGGTCGCAATCCAGTAAGCCTTGGCCATCATTGCCTCCCCAATTGCTTGGTTATGCGAGCGCCGGCGAGATTATCAGGCCCGGCTTACGGAAGGCGAGGGTGTTGGCGGTGCCTCCGGCTCGGCATCTCCCCTCGTCATGCCCGGGCATAGCCGTTCGTAGAACGGCGTCGCTTCGCTCGCCTATGCCGGGCATCCATGCTGAGAGGCCGCCTCTCACATTTCGCTTGCCGGACTGCACTATGGACCACCGGGTCAAGCCCGGTGGTGACGAAGAAGAAGCGGCGTCGACCAATCCCGAAACCGTGCCGCCCCGCTCACCAGCCGGCGACCACCTGCCACATATCGTAAATGAAAGCGCCGAGTGCGCAGGCGAGCAAGCCTGAGCCGATCGATCCGAAAATCACCGCCGACTGGATACGCGTTAGCGTACCGCTGTCGAGATGGGCCTTGTCGGCCAGATGAGCCATGCGATGGGCCATGGTCGTGTCCCTTTGGCAGCTATGCTGCCCTCGCTCGGCCGAACCTCCCTAATACCTGAAAACGATGCCCCAAATGGGGCGACTACATCAGTGACCCAAGTCACTCACCGGATGGTCACTCACACCCGTCCCGGATCACTCGCTGGCTACCATTAAACTATCGACTCGCGTCCTCGCCATGCTGCCCCCAAACAGGTCAGCGTTGCAAGCACAGCATGATCCCGAAAAGTGGCCACCGGTTTTCGGACAAGATCATGCTCAAGGAACAAGCATGATCCCGAAAAGTGGGAACCGGTTTTCGGACAAGATCATGCTCAAGGAACAAGCATGATCCCGAAAAGTGGGAACCGGTTTTCGGACAAGATCATGCTCAGACAAATAGCTAAAACGATCATACTCGCTTTCGCGCGGCGCTTGCCGCATTCTCGCCACACGCCATTTGCCGCCCAGCCAAGAGTAGGAAAGAGCACCCCATGCAGGTCTTCACGCTCACCGAGGAGGCCGAGTTCAATCCCGCAAAGCACGTCGAGAAAATCCTCGGCCGCACAGAGGAGGGCGACTTCACCGTGGCCTGCTGGGAACCCGGCCAGATCAGCCCCTATCACTGTCACCCCGACGCGACCGAAATCTATTTCTGCTTCACCGGCGGCGGCGTGATGCGCACGCCGGGCGAGACGATCGACGTCAAGCCCGGCGCCTTTGTCGTGCATCCGCCCGGCGAGGTGCACGAATATGCCAACGGGCCGGCGCGTACGCTGCTGTTTCGCGTCCGCTACGGGGCCGACATGCGCGCGCGGCATTTCACATGGCGCGACCGCGCGGGCTGGACGCAAAGCGCCGAGGATGCGGAATATTACCGGGCGCATCCGGTCGCGGGGTGAGATGTCTGTCATGCCCGGCCTTGTGCCGGGCATCTCGCTTATCAAGGCACTGCGCAAAGGAAACGGGATGGCCGGGACAAGCCCGGCCATGACGCGGTGAGGATTTGGGCATAACCGATAGCCGCCCCTGATGACTTCTCCACTCTCCGCTTGCTACCACGCCGCGTTCCGCGCGCAGCGCGACAAAAAAGGGGAGGGCCGCTTGTTCAAGAAACCGCATTGTCCGGTCATTGCCATCGAAGAGCATTACTGGGACGACGAGTTGGAAAAGACCTTCACCGGCGGCGAGGCCGGGCGGCCGGGCGAGCAATATAGCCGGCTCAAAGATCTCGGGCCCTTGCGGCTGAAAGAAATGGACGAAGCGGGAATCGACATTCAGGTGCTCTCGCACGGCGCGCCGTCGACGCAAAAACTTCCCGCCGATACCGCGGCCGCCGTCGCGCGGCGCGTCAACGACCGGCTGCATAAGGTCGTCGCCGGCAATCCGGCGCGCTTCGCCGCTTTCGCCGCGCTGCCGACCGCGGTGCCGCAAGCCGCCGCCGACGAGCTCGAACGCACCGCCGCGCTGGGCTTCAAGGGCGCCATGCTGCACGGCCTTGCGGGCGGCGTCTTCCTCGACGAGCAGCGCTTCTGGCCGATCTATGCGCGCGCGGAAAAACTCGATCTGCCGATCTACCTGCATCCGTCGCTGCCGCAAGCGGACGTCATGCGCATCTATTACCAGGACTACGCCAAGGACTTCCCGATGATCACCCGCGCCACCTGGGGCTACACGGTGGAGACCGCGACGCTGGCGATCCGGCTCGTCCTCTCCGGCGTGTTCGAGAAATATCCGAAGCTGAAAATCATCCTCGGTCATCTTGGCGAGACGCTGCCGTTTCTGGTCTGGCGCATCGACATGACATTGAAACGGCCTGGCGGCAAAGCGGCGAATTTTCGCGACATTTTCACCAACAACTTCTACGTCACCACGAGCGGCAATTTTTCCAATCCGGCGCTGCTGTGCTGCGTGATGGAAATGGGCATCGACCGCATCCTGTTCGCGGTCGACTGGCCGTTCGTGCCGAACCCGCCGGGGACCCAATGGATGGAGGGGGTGCCGCTGTGCGACGAGGACAAGGCCAAGATCCTCTCCGGCAACGCCAAGCGGCTGTTGAAGATGTGAGGGCATTGTCGTCACCCCTGGTAAACGCGGGTGCCATTACGTAATACCGATACAAGCCAAAGACGGTAACGATCAAATAAGCTCGGTCCAGGCGAAACAGGACATGGCTTGGTGTAATCAGAAATTTCATGGCATGCGATGCCGGGCAATATCTGCTCAATTCATGACGGACGAACGCGTCGCAATGTTCGAGCTGACGCTTCAGGGCGATCTTGTCAAAGTCGTCGAGAAACGACACTACAAGCTAGTTCCAGCTAGCTCCCTCGATGCCAAGGCTATTATGGATTACCGTTCTTGAGAAAGTTTCCTGCTCCTACAGTTGCCCTGACCTTCCCCGTGAACGGGCAAGGATGATAGAGTTGAGTTGTCAGGCCTCTTTTCCGGCCGTTTCCCTCACCCCATATAACAGCCAGCGGATGGCCATTCTCGGCATCCGTTAACGGGTGTCGGAACTCCCTTTGATTTCGGCTTTTGACGTAGGTCAACGGAAGCGCCGGCGCCGCCTTGTAAACCCAATGACGATGTTCCGGTCGCGCCGTAGTTATTGGGCATGATGGAATGAGATTGACGAATGCTTCGTCATGGCCGGACTTGTTTCGGCCATCCACGCCTTGGCGGTGGCGAAGCATTAAGACGTGGATGCCCGGCACAAGGCCGGGCATGACGGTTCAATCGAATCGCATCCTGCCCTAGGGCGTCCGGAATAGGCCGAGGGAAAGGACATGAATTTCGAGAAATATACCGACCGCAGCCGCGGTTTCGTCCAGTCTGCCCAGTCGCTCGCGCAGCGCGAGGGACACCCGCAATTCGCCCCCGAACATCTCCTCAAAGTCCTGCTCGACGACCCCGAAGGGCTGGCGGCGGGGCTGATCGATCGCGCCGGCGGCAATTCGCGCGCCGCGCTCTCAGCCGTCGAGGCGGCGCTCGCTAAACGGCCCGCGGTCTCGGGCGGCGGCGCTGGACAAATCTACCTTGATCCGGCGCTGGCGCGTGTGTTCGACGCCGCGGAAAAGGCCGCCGAGAAAGCCGGCGACAATTACGTCACCGCCGAGCGACTGCTGCTGGCGCTTGCCGTGGATCGCTCCAGCGAGGCCGGCAAGATCTTGAAGGACGCCGGCGTCAGTGCGCAGACGCTCAATGCCGCGATCGAGGCCTTGCGCAAGGGCCGCAGCGCGGATTCGGCCTCGGCCGAGAACGCCTATGATGCGCTGAAGAAATATGCCCGCGACCTGACCCAGGCTGCGCGCGACGGCAAACTCGATCCGGTGATCGGCCGCGACGAGGAAATCCGCCGCACCGTGCAGGTGCTTTCCCGCCGCACCAAAAATAACCCCGTGCTGATCGGCGAGCCCGGCGTCGGCAAGACCGCGATCGTCGAGGGGCTCGCTTTGCGCATCGTCAATGGCGACGTGCCGGAGAGCCTGGAAAATAAAAAATTACTCGCGCTCGACATGGGCGCGCTGATTGCCGGCGCCAAATATCGCGGCGAGTTCGAGGAGCGGCTCAAGGCGGTGTTACAGGAAATCACCGGCTCCGCCGGCGCCTACATTCTCTTCATCGACGAGATGCACACCATCATCGGCGCCGGGCGCGCCGACGGCGCCATGGATGCGTCGAACCTGCTCAAGCCCGCGCTCGCCCGCGGCGAGTTGCACTGCATCGGCGCCACCACGCTCGACGAATACAAGAAACATGTCGAGAAGGACGCCGCCTTGGCGCGGCGGTTCCAGCCGATCTATGTCGACGAGCCCTCGGTCGAGGATACGGTCTCGATCCTGCGCGGCCTGAAGGAAAAATACGAAGCGCACCACAAGGTGAGGATCACCGACGGCGCGCTGGTCGCGGCGGCGACGCTGTCGCACCGCTACATCGCCGATCGCTTCCTGCCCGACAAGGCGATCGATCTCGTCGACGAGGCGGCGGCGCGCTTGCGCATGCAAATCGATTCCAAGCCGGAAGAGCTCGACAATCTCGACCGCGAAATCGTGCGGCTGAAGATCGAGCAGGAGGCGCTCAAGAAAGAGCGCGACGCGGCGTCGAAGGAACGGCTCAAGCGGCTGGAGAAAGACCTCGCGGCGCTGCAAGAGAAGGCCGACGCACTCACGGCGAAATGGAAAGCCGAGAAGGACAAGCTCTCGTCCGCGGCCGAGCTGCAAAAGCAGCTCGACAAGGCGAAATACGATCTCACCGATGCGATCCGCCGCGGCGATTACCAGCGCGCCGGCGAATTGCAATACGCGACCATTCCGCAGCTCGAAGGCAAGCTGAAAGGAACCGAGAAGGCGGCGGCGGGCGGCGCCGGCGCGGCCGGCATGCTGGCCGAGGAAGCAGTCACTCCCAATCACATCGCGCAAGTGGTGTCGCGCTGGACCGGCATTCCGGTCGACCGCATGCTCGAAGGCGAGCGCGAGAAACTTTTGCGCATGGAAGATCAGTTGAGCAAGCGCGTGGTCGGCCAGGCCGAAGCGGTCAAAGCGGTTTCGACCGCGGTGCGGCGCGCCCGCGCCGGGCTGCAAGATCCAAATCGCCCGATCGGCTCGTTCATGTTCTTGGGGCCGACCGGCGTCGGCAAGACCGAGCTGACCAAGGCGCTGGCGCAATTTTTGTTCGACGACGAACACGCGCTCATCCGCATCGACATGTCGGAATATATGGAGAAGCATTCGGTGGCGCGGCTCATCGGCGCGCCGCCCGGTTATGTCGGTTATGAGGAAGGCGGCGCTTTGACGGAAGCGGTGCGGCGGCGGCCCTACCAGGTCGTGCTGTTCGACGAGATCGAGAAGGCGCACCAGGACGTGTTCAATGTGCTCCTGCAAGTGCTCGACGACGGCCGCTTGACCGACGGGCAGGGGCACACGGTCGACTTCCGCAACACGCTCATTGTCATGACCTCGAATCTCGGCGGCGAATATCTGGTCGCGCAGGCTGAAGGAGAAGATACGGACAAAGTCCGCGACCAGGTGATGGCGGAGGTGCGCGCGCATTTCCGGCCGGAGTTTTTAAACCGCGTCGACGAGATCATCCTGTTCCATCGTTTGAAGCGCGAGCAGATGAGCCGCATCGTCGATATTCAGATGGCGCATCTGCAGAAGCTTCTGGAGGAGCGCAAGATCACGATCACGCTCGATGCCAAGGCGCGCGAATGGCTTGCCGACAAGGGCTACGATCCGGCTTACGGCGCGCGGCCTTTGAAACGCGTGATCCAGAAATCGGTGCAGGATCCGCTCGCCGAGCTCATCCTCTCCGGCCGCATCAAGGACGGCGAGCCGGTCAAGATCGCGGCCGGTCGCGACGGGCTTGCATTCAACGGCGCGACCGTCGCCGCGGCGGCGGCTTAATTGTCATTGCGAGCGCAGCGAAGCAATCCAGCGCTAATCTGAAGAACTGGATTGCTTCGTCGCTTCGCTCCTCGCAATGACAAGCTACCGCGGTTGCTGCGCCACCGGCGCCACCTCGTTGAGCCGCGCGCGCACATGCTCGACGAAAGCGCGCGCCGAAGGCTTCGCCACGCCGAATACGCGCAACGGATTAAGCCCGCCCGAACTCTCGACGCTGATCGCATCCCAGAAGAAGCCGCGGAAATGCGTGACCTCGGCGATGTGGGAGAGCGGCAGATGCTCGTCAACGCGCCGCCACGGCGTCAGCCAGAAACCGACATTGGTGGTGGAAACGCCGATTTGGTCGGCGCGCATGCTGGCGGGAAACAACAGCCGCGTGCAGTTGAGATGAAATAAAGCCCACAGCCGGCTTGAACGCACGGCGATGCGGGTGGGTGAAGCGTCCGTCAAATGATCCTCCCGGCCGAGCGTATCGGCCGTCGCCCTTCGAGGCTCGCCGCTTCGCGTCGAGCACCTCAGGGTGACGGTAATTTATGCGCTAATTTGTCGGACGCTACCGCGTCGCGACGCGGCCGGAAGGCGCGTGCGAGAGCACGGCGTCGAGTTGATCGCGCTCGTGCTCGAATATCGCCAGCGTGGCGCCAGCGAGCACGCGGCCGCGCGGCAGTTTGATCGTCATCGGATTGACGAAGCGATCGTTGATGATGATTTCGAAATGCACGTGCGTGCCGGTGGAGAGGCCCGAGGAGCCGACAAAGCCGATGATCTGGCCCTGGCGAACGTGGCTGGCGACGTCGAGACCGCGCGCGAACGCGGTCATATGGCCGTAAGCCGTCTCGTAACCATTGGCGTGGCGGATGCGCACATATTTACCGTAGCCGCCTTTCTCGCCGATCTCTTCGATGTCGCCGTTGCCGGCGGCGAAGATCGGGGTGCCGGGCGGTGCGCCCCAATCGACGCCGCTGTGCAATTCGCTGACATGCAGGAGCGGATGCGTGCGCCAGCCGAAGCCCGAGGTCACGATGCCGGTGGCGACCGGCTTGCGGACCAGGAATTTCTTGGCGCTCACCCCGCTGTCGTCATAGTAGTCGTAGACGCCGTCATCGGCGGTCTGGAAGTGATAATAATGCTTGGTTTCGCCGCCCACCGTGAGCGCGGCATAGCGCACTTCGTTGTGGCCTTCGCCGCTTTCATCGTCGGCAAACAGAAGGTCGAAGCTGTCGCCCGGCAGCACTTTGCGCTGGAAATCGACGTCATAGGAGAAGATGCGCACAAGCTCCGCGATCACCGGGCCCGGCACATTGTTGCGTAGCGCGGTCTCGTAGAGACTCTGATAGAGCCGCACGCCGCTGCCGTCGTCGGTAGACGCGTCGTCGGCCGTTTCCGCGGGTTCCGCCGTGTCGATGTTGCGGATATCGACCGGCACATATTTGCCGAAGTCGGACAGCGCCACGGCGGCGGTGATGCCGTTGTCGCCGGCGACGATGACGCGCAACGGCTGCACGTGGCCGAGACCGGCCGGCGCCATCAAGGCGCGCACCTTCTGGCCTTCCTTGGCGGTGGGATCGACCGCGGCCGGGCCGATCACGGTGATGATGCTTTTGATCTCCTCGGGCGCGGCGCCGAGCTCGCGCAACACCGAGCCGACCGTTTCGCCGCGCTTGAGCGGCACCACGCGCTCGCTCCAGTCGGAAGAGCCGGGAATCTGGCTCGTCTTCGGCAACAGCGTGACGTTTTCCGGTACCACGCGCGGCACGAAACTGAAATAAGCGCCGGGATCGTTCTCGGCGGCATAGCTGAGCTTGATATTGCCGCCGCCGACATTGAGCGCCGGAATGGCGCCGGTCGCCGAGCGCGCGATCGTGTCCCGCACGTTCGCCATCACGCGTTCGAGCGGCAAGAGCGTCGACGGTTTGACTTTCGGCAATAGCGAATTGAGATCGCAGGCGCCGCTGGACACCTTCGCAGTCTTCGCCGCCGGCGTGAGATCGCAGGTGACGAATGTCACCTCGGCCTCGGGCTCGGCGGCGGGCGTCTTGTCGTCGCCGGCGACGGAATCGGCAAGCAGCTTCTGCGGATTGTAGGGCGGGATATTGGCGGAGAGCTCGGTGACGGTGAGCGAAAGATTGCCGCTCACACGCACGTAAGGCCGCACATGGACGAGTTCGCGGTCGCGTAGCCGCGACAAAGTTGGCACGCGCAAAATTTGCCGGGCGACGCTCGGCTCGATCAGCGCCGGCAGCCGATCGGTCTTGCGCAGCACGTTCAGGCGCTCGCCGATTGAGGAAATGGCGCCGCGCAGCGCGCTGCCGACGCGCTCCGGCGCGCTGGCGAAATTGGTTTCGCCATCAAGCGAAGCGAAAACGGCGCCGCCCATCAGAGCAGCGCCGCACAGGCCGGTCAGAATCGTTCCGCTAAACCATTGTACCGATATGCGCCGGCGATCGACCAAGCCGCCGGTGCCGCCGTCGACCGAAAGCGGCGGCTCGTTGCCGAGATCGATTGTGTCGGCGGCCGAGCGACGATGATGTTTAGCGCCACGCAGTCTCGCTTGGTCCAAGCCCGCTCCCCCGACCACGTCCCCGACCAAGGTTTTCGCTTCAGCCAAAATCCCCTTCGGCTGAAGCTTCCCTTGAGCGGAAATCCCCTTCATTTCGGTTGCGCCCAGATGACCGTGCGCAACTAGTCCCCTGAGCAACTTCTCCGAGCAACCGACCGCGCGCAAGCTTTAAACGCTAAAGCCTTGATCGCGACGGCCCTCAACGCATCCCGGGTTCCGGCTTACCTATTGCCCGGCTCACGGACGGCGTGAATGTGAAAAGTTCAAGTGATGCTCTCGCTTACCCCCTGGTCGCGACACCCGACGGATTGTCTTTAGGATCGGCCGAGGAATGTGGCCGCAGTACGGCGTTGACCGCGGATAAGTGGCGAATTCGCCGATAGTCTACGGTCTTAACCCATGGTCGGGCGGCGTTGCCGCAATTGCCGGACGGCAATGGTGAAAACCGGCAAAAATTGCCGCTTTCTTTCGTTTCTTTGTGCTCGGAAAGGTTGACAGAAAGCGCGGCCGAACCCTATATAGATGCTCTTGGGTGCGCCGCTGCCTCGGCGCGTTGGCGCGTCCGCGAAGCCCCTCACTGTTTACACGGTGACCGAGCATCCGGCCATGCTCGTGGCCATGTTCGCGTCACCGCGGCGAATGCGCGGGGGGCTGCTGTTTGACAAGTGAATCGGAAGAAAGAGAAACGTGGACGGCGGAGTCCTTGCGGGCCGCTTTTCGCGCCGGCGAAAGCTTGCGTGCAAACGGCCAGGAAGAGACTTCGGCGGTCGACGTTTTAGGTCAACACTTGGTCGCTTAAGTGAAGTGTCACGCAAGTGATGTCACGCAAGTGACCGGTGGGACCTCGTCAAACGTTGTGATCAGCCGGGAAAAGTTCTCATCCAACTTGAGAGTTTGATCCTGGCTCAGAGCGAACGCTGGCGGCAGGCCTAACACATGCAAGTCGAGCGCCGTAGCAATACGGAGCGGCAGACGGGAGAGTAACACGTGGGAACGTGCCCTTCAGTTCGGAACAACCCAGGGAAACTTGGGCTAATACCGGATACGTCCGTAAGGAGAAAGATTTATCGCTGAAGGATCGGCCCGCGTCTGATTAGCTAGTTGGTGGGGTAACGGCCCACCAAGGCGACGATCAGTAGCTGGTCTGAGAGGATGATCAGCCTCACTGGGACTGAGACACGGCCCAGACTCCTACGGGAGGCAGCAGTGGGGAATATTGGACAATGGGCGCAAGCCTGATCCAGCCATGCCGCGTGGGTGATGAAGGCCTTAGGGTTGTAAAGCCCTTTCGGCGGGGAAGATAATGACGGTACCCGCAGAAGAAGCCCCGGCTAACTTCGTGCCAGCAGCCGCGGTAATACGAAGGGGGCTAGCGTTGCTCGGAATCACTGGGCGTAAAGCGCACGTAGGCGGCTTTTTAAGTCAGGGGTGAAATCCTGGAGCTCAACTCCAGAACTGCCTTTGATACTGAGAAGCTTGAGTCCGGGAGAGGTGAGTGGAACTGCGAGTGTAGAGGTGAAATTCGTAGATATTCGCAAGAACACCAGTGGCGAAGGCGGCTCACTGGCCCGGTACTGACGCTGAGGTGCGAAAGCGTGGGGAGCAAACAGGATTAGATACCCTGGTAGTCCACGCCGTAAACGATGGATGCTAGCCGTTGTCGGGTTTACCCGTCAGTGGCGCAGCTAACGCATTAAGCATCCCGCCTGGGGAGTACGGTCGCAAGATTAAAACTCAAAGGAATTGACGGGGGCCCGCACAAGCGGTGGAGCATGTGGTTCAATTCGAAGCAACGCGAAGAACCTTACCAGCTTTTGACATGTCCCGTATGAGTACCAGAGATGGAACTCTTCAGTTCGGCTGGCGGGAACACAGGTGCTGCATGGCTGTCGTCAGCTCGTGTCGTGAGATGTTGGGTTAAGTCCCGCAACGAGCGCAACCCTCGCCCTTAGTTGCCATCATTTAGTTGGGCACTCTAAGGGGACTGCCGGTGATAAGCCGCGAGGAAGGTGGGGATGACGTCAAGTCCTCATGGCCCTTACAGGCTGGGCTACACACGTGCTACAATGGCGGTGACAATGGGACGCAATGGGGAAACCCTGCGCAAATCTCAAAAAGCCGTCTCAGTTCGGATTGTGCTCTGCAACTCGAGCACATGAAGTTGGAATCGCTAGTAATCGCAGATCAGCACGCTGCGGTGAATACGTTCCCGGGCCTTGTACACACCGCCCGTCACACCATGGGAGTTGGCTTTACCTGAAGACGGTGCGCTAACCGCAAGGGAGCAGCCGGCCACGGTAGGGTCAGCGACTGGGGTGAAGTCGTAACAAGGTAGCCGTAGGGGAACCTGCGGCTGGATCACCTCCTTTCTAAGGATGATCCCTCAGAGGCGCCTCACGCGTCTTTATCGGATCTCTT
>CAWFJS010000017.1:250000-1097344 GCA_963816295.1 uncultured Alphaproteobacteria bacterium
ATCATGCCGATCAATTCCATCACCTTGCGCTCGCGCACCTTGCGGTCGCCGTTGTCGAACAGCTCGAAATCGGAGTAGAGCCCGCCAATGCCGATGCCGAGCATGAAGCGGCCGCGGCTCATGTGATCGAATTGCGCCACCTCGGCCGCGACTTTGACCGGGTGATGGTTCGGCAGGCAGATCACGGCAGTGCCGAAAGTCAGATTTTTGGTGCGCGGCACGAGGCCGGCCATGAACATCAGCGGCGACGGAATGGGCTCCGTGGTCGCGGAGAAATGTTCGCCGAGCCACAATTCATCGAAGCCAAGCCGGTCGGCATAGATCGCCTTCTCGTCGTCCTCGGCGAGCGTGTCGGCGAGCACGCGTCCCGGCGGATGCACCGGCATCATGAATAGTCCGAGGCGCATAGGTGTTCTCTGCCCGTTATCTGTCTCTCACAGTCGTCATTGCCGGGCTTGACCCGGCAATCCATGCCGCCCTGACGCTCGCTGTCTTGCCGCAACATTATCGCTTGCGGCGAGGCCGCATGGATGCGCGGGTCAAGCCCGCGCATGACGAGTTCCATGGAAACCACCTTCGGGCTACCATCCCTCCGCCGAGCCTGCAATGCCGAGAGGATTACCACCCATGTCCACCAATCGCGTCTATCGCGTTGCCGTCATCCCGGGTGACGGCATCGGCAAGGAGGTGGTGCCCGAAGGCGTGCGCGTGCTCGAGGCGGCCGCCAAGAAGTTCGGCTTCGAATTGCGGCAGGACCATTTCGATTTTGCCTCCTGCGACTATTACGAGAAGCACGGACGGATGATGCCGGAGGATTGGAAGGAAAAAATCGGCCGCCATGACGCGATCTTTTTCGGCGCGGTCGGCTGGCCGGCCAAGGTGCCCGATCACATTTCACTGTGGGGCTCGCTGATCCTGTTCCGCCGCGAATTCGATCAATACGTCAATCTGCGCCCGGTCCGGCTGATGCCGGGCGTGCCGTCGCCGCTTGCTAATCGCAAGCCTGGCGACATCGATTTCTGGGTGGTGCGCGAAAATACCGAAGGCGAATATTCCGCGATCGGCGGGCGCATGTTCGCCGGCACCGAACGCGAAGTCGTGGTGCAGGAAACCGTGCTGTCGCGCATCGGCGTCGATCGCGTGCTCAAATTCGCCTTCGAGCTCGCGCGCAAGACACCGAAGAAACATCTCACCTCGGCGACCAAATCGAACGGCATCGCCATTACCATGCCGTATTGGGACGAGCGCGTCGAAGCGATGGCGAAGCACTTTCCCGACATCAAATGGGACAAGTACCACATCGATATTCTTTCAGCGCTGTTCGTACTCAAGCCGGATCGCTTCAATGTGGTGGTCGCGTCGAACCTGTTCGGCGACATTCTCTCCGATCTCGGCCCGGCCTGCACTGGCACCATCGGCATTGCGCCATCGGGCAACATCAATCCGGAACGCAAATTTCCGTCCGTGTTCGAGCCGGTGCATGGCTCGGCGCCGGACATCGCCGGGCAGGGCATCGCCAATCCGATCGGGCAGATTTGGTCCGGCGCGATGATGCTGGATCATCTCGGCGAGCCTGATGCCGCCGCCTCAATCGTCAAGGCCATCGAACACGTGCTTGCCGAACCGAAACTGCGCACCGGCGATCTCGGCGGCGCCGCGAACACGGTCGCCTGCGGCAAGGCGGTCGCGGCGGCGTTGGGATGAGCTCAGGTCGAAATCGCCCAATCCCGTCATCCTGAGGTGCGAGCGAAGCGAGCCTCGAAGGATGAGCGCCCCGGGCCGTCCCCTTCGAGGGCTGCGGAGCTTGTCATCGGGCCGGCCACTTCGGGCCGGACCCGTTGGCGGCCGCCTCAGGGTGACAGGAAACACGTATCTGCAATTCGCTTCAATCTGAAACAATCGTGCCCTAGCTCTTGCCGCCGGTCAGCCAGACGGCGTCGGCGGAAAGCCCGGGCCAGCCGATGGCGCGGCTTGCGCGCATCGCTGCTTCGGCCTCCGGCAAGGTCTTGTCCCATCGCGCCGCGGTGATGCGGCGGCCGGAAAAATTTTTGGCTTCGTCTGAAACAAGCCATGCCGTGGGCGGGCCCATGATCTCCGGGCGAAGCATCTTGTCGCGCGGCCAGCCGGATTCGTCGGCAATCAGCGGCGTATCGGTCGGGCCGCCCGGCACCAGCACGTTCACTGTGATGCCGGAGCCGTCGAGCTCTTTGGCCCAAACTGCCGACATCAATTCGAGCGCCGCCTTGGCCGCGCCATAGGGCAGCACGCGGAGCATCGTGGCATAGCTCGTGGTGTTATTGATGACGCGACCGAAGCCGCGCTTCTTCATGTCCGGCAATGCGGCGCGCACCAGCATGAGCGGCGCGCGCACGAAGATCGCCATGAAGCCGTCCCAAATTTCGGGCGTGAGTTCTTCAATGCCCGGAGCACGCGCTTCAGCGTCAGGCCGGACGCTGCTCATGCCGATGCCGGCATTATTGATGATCGCTTCAATCGCGCCAAAGCGCGCGCGAGCCGCGGCGATGGCGCGCTCGCAGCCTGCGGCATGGGTAAGATCGGCGAGGACTGGATGAAGGCGATCCTTACCTTGATCATTGGCCTCCGCGTGCCGGGCCGAGAGCCGGTCGAGCGCTTTGGCATCGCGATCGATCGCGGCGACGCGATGACCGGCGGCAAGGAGCGCATCGGTCATTGAAACACCGATGCCGCCCGCTGCTCCCGTGAGAAAGACGACGCGGCCGTGCGCCGATGTCATGATTGTCTCCGCCCCAAGTCGGTTAAAACATTCGGGCGAAGCATATTGGCCGAACACGCCGATTGTCGAGTATGGTGGATGTGGTCGAGGGAGGATGCGAGGGAAAGTAGATGTCCGGCTTGCAGATCTACGGCGTCGCTCGCACGCGCGCGTTCCGTGCCTTGTGGATCGCCGAAGAGCTTGGCCTCGCCTATGAGCATCGCCCGATGGAGATCGGCGAGACCGGCGCGCGCGGCCCGGAATTCCTGGCGCTCAATCCTAATGGGCGGCTGCCGATCATTGTCGACGGCGATTTCGTGCTGCCGGAATCGCTGGCAATCACGCTCTATCTCGCCAAGAAATATTCGCTCGGCACGCTCTATCCCACCGCGCTCGAAAACGAGGCGCGGGTCTGGCAGTGGAGCTTCTGGGCGGTGGCCGAGGTCGATCGCGCCGTCAATATCTGGTCGCTGCATGCGATCCGCCTGCCGCCGGTGGAGCGTGATGCCGCTTTGCGCGACGAAGCGCTCGGGGTGCTTGCGGCGCCGTTTGCGGTGCTCGATGCTGCGGTATCGAAAAATCCTTATCTGCTCGGGCCGGACTTCACCGTCGCCGATCTCAATGTGGCGGCCGTGATCAACCGCGCCGTCGACATGGATCTGTCGCCGTGGCCGCATCTCAAAAATTGGCTGCTGCGATGTCTCGAACGCCCGGCGGCGCGCAAAGCGCTGGCGCTCAAGGCCAAGTCCGACCGGGAAACGTCGGTCGAGGTCACCCGCCGCATCGCCCGGACCAATCGGCTATGAGCGCGCGGCGATGAAAACAAGGCCGGCCCCCTTCAATCTCGGCCAGGCGCTCGGCGAAGCCGTGGCGTTGCACCGGCAGGGACAGTTGCGTGAGGCGGAGCGAATCTATGCGCGCGTGCTCAAGGCCGCGCCCGATCATTTCGATGCGCTCAATCTCCTCGGCGCGGTCAAGATACAGCAAGGCCAGTTCGGCGAGGCGCAGCGCCTGTTCGGCGCCGCGATCAAAGCTAATCCGCGGATCGCGGCGGCATGGTGCAATCTCGGCCAGGCGCAGTATGCGCTCAAGCGCCCGACCGACGCGCTGCAAAGTTTCGACAAGGCCCGCGCGCTTGCGCCCGAGGATGTCGATATCCTCTATCAGCACGCCAACGCGCTCATCAGCCTCAATCGGCACCGCGAGGCGCTGGCCGAATTGCAGACCGTGCTCGCCCGCAAGCCGCAGCATTTCGAGGCCCGCCTCAATAGCGGGCTCGCGCAAGCCGCGCTCGGATTTTCCGAACGCGCGCTTGCCGATTTCGATGCGGCGCTGGCGCTCGTGCCGCAGCATCCAGTGGCGCATTTCAACCGCGGCGTCGTCCTGATCAAGCTCGGCCGCTACGCCGAGGCGGTCGCCGCCAACGAGCGCGCCGTCGCCACGGCGCCCGACTATGTCGCGGCTTGGCTCAATCGCGGCATGGCGCTGGCGCAGTTGCGGCGCTTCGAGGAGGCCATCGCCAGCTACGACGAAGTGCTGACGCGGCGCAAGGACAATGCCGACGCGCATTTCAACCGTGCGCTGGCGCTGCTCACGATCGGCGACTTTCGCCGCGGTTTCGAGGACTATGAATGGCGCTGGGCCCGTACTGGCGTGCCGGCGCAGAAGAACCGCGGTCGGCGCTTGTGGCTCGGCGACTATTCGCTTTCCGGCAAAACCATATTGCTTCATGCCGAACAGGGGCTTGGCGACACGATCCAGTTCGCGCGCTACGCGCCGCTTGTCGCCGCGCAGGGCGCCAAGGTCGTGCTCGAAGTGCAGCCGGAACTAAAGTCGCTGTTGTCGCGGCTCGATGGCGTCACGGCGGTGGTGGCGCGCGGCGAAGCGCCGCCGCCTTTCGACGTGCATTGTCCGCTTGGCTCGCTGCCGCTGGCGCTGAAAACCGAATTGCCAGTGGTGCCGGCGCGAATACCGTACGTATTCGCCGACCAAGCGCATCTGCAAAAATGGTCGACACGAATCGAAAAACTGCCGCCGCCGCGCATCGCGCTCGCCTGGGCCGGCAATCCGGCGCACGACAACGACCGCAATCGCTCGATTGCGCTCTCGACATTGGCGCCGCTATTTCCCCCTCCCGACCCTCCCCCGCGTGCGGGGGAGGGAAGGGTGGGGGCGAGCTTCATCAGCATCCAGCGCGATGTGCGCGGCGACGAAGCGGCCCAACTCGCCGCACAGCCGCGCCTGACCCATATCGGCGGCGAGCTTGCCGATTTCAACGACACCGCCGCGGTGCTGGCGCTGTGCGATCTCCTCATCACCGTCGACACCGCGCCGGCGCATCTGGCCGGCGCGATGGGCCGGCCGGTTTGGGTCTTGGTGCCGTTCGCACCGGACTGGCGCTGGATGCTCGATGGCGAAATCACGCCTTGGTATCCGAGCGCGCGCGTGTTCCGGCAATCGGCGTTGGCCGATTGGAACGCCGTGATCGCGCGCGTCGCCACCGCGCTGCAAAGTGACCTGCCACGATCCTCGACTTAAGGGATCGAGGAGGGCTTTAGGAGACCGGGTGGAACTGACGCAGTCCGCGCATCAATTGTCCCATTAATTTTATTGGGAACCTCTCGCCGCCAGGCGCATCTAAGGAGCGAAAGGGAACCGTCATGGTGCAAAGGGCAGTCAGGAACGCCGGCCTTGCCGCTTTGGACGATGCCGAACTGGTGCGGCGTGTGCTTGATCGCGATGCCGAGGCCTTTCGCATCATCATGCAGCGGCACAATCAAAGGCTCTATCGGATTGCGCGGAGCGTGCTGCGCAATAGCGCCGAAGCCGAAGATGCGGTGCAGGAGGCCTATGTCGCGGCGTTCAGCCATCTCGCAACCTATCGCGGCGAATCTCCGCTCGTAGCCTGGCTTTCGCGCATTGTGATGAACGAGGCGCTTGGTCGATTGCGGCGCAAGCCGGCCGCGACGGATTTCGCAGCCCTCGAAGCAGTGCCAGAAGCCGAAATCATCCAGTTCCCTTCATCAGCAACCAACGAGGATCCGGAACGAACCATGGCGCAGCGGCAAATACTTCAGCTTGTCGAAGAAGCGGCCGATACCTTGCCCGAGGTCTATCGGGTGGTTTTGGTAACCCGCGTGATCGAGGGAATGAGCGTCGAGGAAACGGCGGATCTGCTGCGCATTAAGTCCGAGACGGTGAAAACCCGGTTGCACCGGGCGCGGCAGCTTCTGCGCGAACAGCTCAACAAGCAGATCGGCCCGATAATGTTGGATGCCTTCCCGTTTGCCGGGCGGCGCTGCGAGCGGCTCACGGTGAGCGTGCTCAAGCGGCTCGGACTGAACAAATAGTCCGGAATTTTCTGCGCGCTCGATCCATCTCACTCACGCACGACCTGAAGCGGCGGGTCCAAAACCCGTGACAAGAAGACCCGCGAGAGGAGACGATTACATGAACGGCACTGTCCACGCCCTGCAACCGCTGCAAAGCTTCTATCGCGACAGTAAGCCCGAGCGGGCCGAGGTCGAGGCCGCGATACGCACCATCATCCGCTGGACCGGCGACAATCCCGACCGCGAAGGCTTGATCGAGACGCCGGCGCGCGTGGTGCGGGCGTTCGAGGAATTCTTCTGTGGCTATGGCGAGGATCCGGTCGGTATTTTGCAAAAATCTTTCGAAGAGATCGACGGCTATGACGAAATGGTGCTCTTACGCGACGTCCGTTTCGAGAGCCATTGCGAACACCACATCGCGCCGATCGTGGGCTGCGCCTCCATCGCCTACGTTCCGCGCGGGCGTGTGGTCGGCATCAGCAAGCTGGCGCGCGTGGTGCAGGCATTCGCCAGGCGCTTGCAGATTCAAGAAAAATTGACTGCCCAGATCGCCAATACGATCGACAGTGTGCTCAAACCGAAAGGCGTCGCCGTGGTTATCAAGGCGGTGCATCATTGCATGACCACGCGCGGGGTCCACAAGCCGGACAGTAGTCTGGTCACGAGCCGGATGCTCGGATGCTTTCGTGACGACGCCGAGCTTCGCCGCCAATTTCTCGGCATGATCGAATAAGCGCAGGAGTAGAGCGATGGCGCAGGAACAGAATACACCGCAAGGTCAGGACCTCACCCAGGGTGTCGCGCTAACGGATTTCGTCGACGGCAAGCTCCTCGGCCATGTCGGCGACGAGGAGGTGCTGCTGGTGCAAGTGGGCGGCGAAATCTTCGCCGTCGGCGCCCATTGCACGCATTATCACGGCCCCTTAGCCGAGGGTCTCGTCACCGGCGAGAGCGTGCGTTGTCCCTGGCATCACGCCTGCTTCGATCTGCGCAGCGGAGAAGCAGTGCGGGCGCCGGCGTTAAGCCCGCTCGCATGCTGGAAAGTCGAGCGGCGCGACGGCCGCATTGTGGTCAAGGAGAAGCGCGAGCAGCCGAAGCCGCCCGGCGCAAAGGCGAAAGCCGACGCGCCGCAAAAGATCATCATCGTTGGTGGCGGCGCCGCCGGCTTTGCCGCCGCCGAAATGCTGCGCCGACGCGATTACCGCGGCAGCATCGTCATGCTCAGCGACGACGATGCGCCGCCGGTCGATCGGCCCAATCTGTCGAAGGATTATCTCGCCGGCAGCGCGCCGGAGGATTGGCTACCGCTGCGTCCTGACGACTTCTATGCCGAGAACAATATCGATCTGCGCCTAAAAACCTCCGTCGCCGCTATCGATGCCAGACGGCGGGAAGTCATTATCGCGGGTGGTGGGCGCTTGGCTTACGACCGGCTGTTAGTCGCGACCGGCGCCGAGCCGGTGCGGTTGCCCATTCCCGGCGCCAACCAGCCGCATGTCCATACCTTGCGATCGCTCGCCGATTGCCGCGCGATCATCGAGGCGGCGAAGGGCGCGCGCCGCGCGCTGGTCATTGGCGCGAGCTTTATCGGGCTCGAAGTCGCGGCATCGCTGCGCACGCGCGGCGTCGAAGTCCATGTGGTGGCGCCGGAGGCCCGGCCGATGGAGCGCGTTTTTGGCCCCGCGCTCGGCGATTTCGTGCGTGCGCTGCACGAGGAGCACGGTGTCGCATTTCATCTCCAAGACACGGTGACGGCGATCGACGGCAAGCGCGCCACGTTCAAGAGCGGCGGCACGCTCGACGCCGATCTCGTCGTCGTCGGCGTCGGCGTGCGGCCGCGCCTGGCGCTCGCCGAACAGGCGGGACTGGCGATCGATCGTGGCGTCAGCGTCAACGAGTATTTGCAAACCAGCGCGCCGGATATTTACGCCGCCGGCGACATTGCGCGCTGGCCCGATCCGCATTGCGGCGAACGCATCCGCGTCGAGCACTGGGTCGTGGCCGAGCGCCAGGGCCAGACCGCGGCCGCCAATATGCTCGGGTACAATGAGCGCTTCGACGCGGTGCCGTTTTTCTGGAGCCAGCATTATGACGTGCCGATCAATTATATCGGCCACGCCGAGCGCTGGGACACGATCACGGTCGACGGCGACGTCAAGGCGAAGGACTGCCTGTTGCGCTATCGCCGCGATGGCCGCGTGCTCGCCGTCGCGTCGATCTATCGCGATCTCGACAGCCTGAAGGCCGAGCTGGCGATGGAGCAGGCGGCGGGGTCATCCGACTAAACCGGTACTGCCTTTCATCC
This sequence comes from uncultured Alphaproteobacteria bacterium, assembly GCA_963816295.1. Classification (GTDB taxonomy): domain Bacteria; phylum Pseudomonadota; class Alphaproteobacteria; order Rhizobiales; family Xanthobacteraceae; genus BOG-931. Next base: position 258,372 of record CAWFJS010000017.1, read on the forward strand.
TCCCCTGCGAGCGGGGGAGGGGGACCGCACGAAGTGCGGTGGAGGGGGCGAGGCCTCTCAGGATGCCCCCTCCGGATCACTTTGTTCGCCACCTCCCCCGCAAGCGGGGGAGGAAAGCGTTAGCCTCACCGCAGCGGCGAGAACGCCGCCGGCAAATAGATGTCGGCTCGCTGCGAGATCAAATGATCTGGCCCGCCCGGCGGCGGCCAGACGCCGTCGGTGACGGCTTTTTCGCGCAGCATCGCGCGCTCGTCGTAAGTCTTGTACGGCCAGATATGCATAAAGCGGATCGCCGCGCCGGTCACCGCGACCATCGCCGCCAGCACGGGCGACACGCGTGCGCGGCCCGGGATCGCCTTGCGCCACAGTTCGACGGTCGGCGCTAAGCCGTCCGGCTTGAGCACATAGCTGCGCACTTCGTAGCACGGCCCGAACGCGCCGGGCTGCAGCGGCGGCATGAAATCGAACGGTACGTAAGTGTCGAGCGACAGCTCGGTGACGAATTCACCGATGCCGAATGGGCTGCGTGCGTTCAGCGCGGCGAAGCGATTTTCAATCGCGGCGTCGGCATCGGCCGATTTGCGAATGATCAGAATGCGGTTGAGCGCGCCGATGTCGGAATACCAGCACGCCAGCAGGCTGGAGTCGCCGGCGAGCGTTTTGTCGAGCGCGGCGAGCGCCTGCGGATGCGTGCCCGGCCGCACGGTGGCGATCATAACGTCATAGTGCTCGGCCAAAGCAGCCTCCACTGTTTTCGTTGAGCTTCGCATTCACCCTCTCCCCGGTGGGGAGAGGGTTGGGGTGAGGGGGTATTGAGTTTCAGGTTCTTGCACCGATCCCCCTCACCCGCGCCTATGGCGCGACCTCTCCCCAATGGGGAGAGGTGACAGTTCTGTCCGCGCGCAATGAGAATGGCAGTCTCCGCAAATTGGTTTCTCGTTGTTTTGCCGCTGGCACGCGCGATTGACTGGCCGCGCCGGTCTACCTACCGTGGCCGCAAGAGATTAGGGAACGCGCCCGCGGCCGACAACGGTTTGCTCCTGAAGGGGCAGTGGAACAGTAATTCCGTCATCCTGAGGCGGCCGCGAAGCGGCCCTCGAAGGATGAACGGCCGCAGTGTTGACGCCGTCGCCCTTCGAGGCTCGCGGAGCTTGTCATCGGGCCGGCCACTTCGGGCCGGACCCGTTGGCTCGCACCTCAGGGTGACGGCTTCAGCTGAATGCAGGAGGACAAGATGACAAAATCATCGCGGTTGTTTGCCACGTTATCCATCGCAGCGATCGCATTTGGCGCCAGCGCAGCGCTTGCCGCCGAGAACGTAAAAATTGGCGTGCTGATGCCGCTCACCGGCAATGCCGCGGCGGCGGGGCAAGCCTCCAAGGCGGCGACCGAGGTTGCGGCCGACATCGTCAACAATGCGCATCCGGAATTGAGCAATCTGCCGCTCGCCACGGGCGTGGGCTTGCCGCATCTGGGCGGGGCGAAGCTCGACGTCGTTTTCGTCGACCATCAGGGCAATCCTTCGCTGGCCCAGCAATTGGCGACGCGGCTGATCACCGAGGACAAGGTCAATGCGCTGATGGGTGCCTATCAATCCTCCTGCACCTTCACGGCAACACCCGTCGCCGAGCGTTACGGCATTCCTTTCATGGTCGGCGACTCGGCCGCGCTGAACATCACCACGCGCGGATTCAAATATGTGTTCCGCGCCACGCCGATCGCGACCGATTACGCCCGCACCTATATGCGCTTCTTCGCCGACATGAAGAAGGAGGGCAGGGCGATCAAATCGATCGCGATCGTCAATGAAAATACCGACTACGGTACGTCGGTCGGCGATGCGATCGAAGCCGAAGCCAAGAAGAACAATGTCCCGGTTGCGATCCGCATTCCCTACAGCGCCAGTTCAACCGATGTCACCGCGCAGGTTCTGCAGCTGAAAGACAAGAGGCCAGATGTCGTCATCTTCATCAGCTATACGGCGGATTCGATCCTCTACATTAAAACGATGAAGAACCTGGACTACCGGCCGCCGATGGTGCTCGGCGACGACAGCGGATTTTCCGACCCGTCGTTTGTTCCGGCGATCAGCGATATCGGCCAGGGCCTGATGAATCGGAGCGCCTGGGACATCGGCAAGCCCGGTTCGACCAGCTACAAGATCAACGAAATGTACAAGGCCAAGACCGGCCGCGACCTCGACGACACGTCCGGGCGCAACATGCAGGGCTTCCTGGCGCTCGCCGAGGCGATCGATCGCGCCGGCTCCGCCGATGCGGAGAAAATCCGCGACGCGCTCGTCAAGACCGATCTCAAGCCGGACCAGCTCATGATGGGCTATCAAGGCATCAAATTCGACGAGACCGGGCAGAATATCCTGGCGGCGACTTATCTGATCCAACTGCACGGCGCTCATTACGAGCTGGTCTGGCCGGAGAAGGCCGCAACCAGCGAGTTACAATGGCCAATGGGCGCCTGGGGGCATTGAGCGATGGTCCTACTAGCCGCGTCATTGCGAGCGAAGCGAAGCAATCCAGAACAGCGGATATCAAAGCCTGGATTGCTTCGTCGCCCCTTGGGCTCCTCGCAATGACGACCGTGATTTATTCCGCTCCGTAACTCGATTAAGTTCGGCGTGAATTACGCTGGACATCAATAGGTACGATGCGTCGCGCGGGGGGCGAATGGTCTTTCTGCAAGTCATCGTCGGCGGGCTTTTGCTCGGCGCCATCTACGCGCTGTTTTCCTCGGGGCTGACGCTGATCTGGGGCATGATGAATTTCATCAATTTTGCCCACGGCGAATTCGTGATGCTCGGCATGTATGTCGCGTTTCTCGTCGTCGTCTGGATCGGCGGCGGCCCCGCGATCTTTACGCTGGCGGCGGCGTTCGCGCTCTTGGTGCTCGGCATCGCTATTTATTTGTCGCTCATTCGTCACGTGATCCGCGGCCCGATGCTGGCGCAGATTCTCTCTACCTTCGGTCTGGCTTTGCTTCTTCGTTACACCGCTTTCTATATTTTCTCCGCCAATTTCGTCTCGCTGCCGCAGACCTGGCTCGCCGGCACTATCAACCTCGGCGGCATTTACCTGCCGGTGGCGCAGCTCGTCGGCGGCGTGCTGGCCATTGTCCTGACGCTCGCGCTGCACGTTTTGCTCACCCGCACGGTGCTGGGCTCAAGGCTTCTTGCCGTGGCCGAAGATCGCGCCGCCGCGATGCTGATGGGCATCCGTCCGGATCGCATGCAGATGCTGGCGTGGGGATTATCCGCCGGCGCGGCTGGGATCGCCGGCGCGCTGATGGCGACCGCTTATCCCTGGTCGCCGTCGGTCGGCGAGACTTTCGGCCTGATTGCTTTCGTCGTGGTCGCGCTCGGCGGTTTCGGCAGCGTGCTCGGCTCGCTCTATGCGGGCCTCATTATCGGATTGATCCAGGCCATTTCCGCGTTTTGGCTTGGCGCGATCTATAAGGACATCGTCGTCTACGGGCTGTTCGTCGCGCTGCTCTGGTTCCGGCCGCAAGGATTGATGGGGAAGGCGTGAACAAAATTCTGTCCCCGCGCCTAGCCATTGTTCTGCTCGCGGCAGCGTTGCTCGCGTATCCGCTGGTGCTGTCCGGTGCGTTCTATCGCGATATCGGCGTAACGTTCCTGTTAGCCGCCATTTCAGCTTCGGCGTGGAACATTGTCGGCGGCTATGCCGGCCAGGTTTCCGTCGGTCACAGTGTGTTCTTCGGGCTCGGCGCCTATACGCCGCTGTTGTTCTACACGCTGTGGGGCTCGCCGCCGATGGCAGGCATTCCGGCCGCGATTGCGCTTTCGATCGGGCTTTCGCTCTTCATCGGCATGCCGACTTTCCGGCTGACCGGGCATTATTTCAGCATGGCAACCATCGCGGTCGCCGAGTTGATCCGGATTTTCACCGGCACCTGGGATTTCGTCGGCGCCGCGATCGGATTGCAGGGTCCGGCGATTGCGCGCGGCTGGTGGGATCTCACCTTCCGCAGCGAGCTGCCTTATTATTATCTATTCCTGGTCGTGCTGGCGCTTTTGCTCGCGGTCACGAGCTTCATCGAGCGCCGCCGTTTTGGCTTTTATCTGCGCGCCATCAAAGCGAGCGATCGCGCCGCGCGTAGTCTCGGCGTTCCGGTGCGGCGCACCAAGATGCAGGCGCTGGCGCTCTCGGCTGCATTTACCTCGGTCGCCGGCTCGCTTTATGTGATCAAGACCGGCTTCATCGATCCCGACAGCGCTTTCGGCATCCTCATCTCGGTGCAGATGGTGATCATCGCGGCGCTCGGCGGCGCCGGAACGCTGTTCGGGCCGCTGGTCGGCGCGCTGATCCTAATCCCGCTGCAGAGCGCGACCAACACCTGGTTCGGCGGCGGCGGCTCGGGTCTGACCTATATCCTCTACGGCGGCATCATCGTGCTGATTGCTCAATTCGAGCCGGGCGGCCTGTTCGATTTGTGGCAGCGGATAGTGTCCCGATTCCGAAGTTCGAAATCAGTTGGGGCACCCTCATACGAACTTCGGGATCAATAGGGACACTAGCAAGCATATGATTGGAGGGCCGCTTTTGAACCCGAAGTTCGCATCAGAGGTGCCGCAAATTTGTGCGAACTTCGGGTTCGCGGCACTCATGCCGGGGCTACGCGACACTTTGCGGAAGCGGCGCCATGCCTGACGGCAGCAAACTTTTAGACGCGACCAATGTGTCGAAAAACTTCGGCGAATTCCGCGCGGTCGCCGGCGCTGATCTGGCCGTCAATGCGGGCGATATCATCGGACTGATCGGCCCGAACGGCGCCGGCAAGTCGACCTTTTTCAATTGCCTCGCCGGCGAAACCGTGCCGAGCGGCGGGCGGATCATGTTCGACGGCAAGGATCTCACGCGCGCGTCGCCAGAAGCGCATGCGCGCGCCGGCATCGGCCGCACCTTTCAGGTGCCGACCACATTTGCCGACATGAGCGTCATCCACAATGTGATGGTTGGCGCCTTCCTGCGCCATCCGCATCGCAACGATGCGCGCGACAAGGCGCGCGCCGTCCTTGAACTCACCGGTCTGCGGCCTGACCAGCCGGCGCGCTCGCTCGGCACGCCCGGCCGCAAGCGCTTGGAAATCGCTCGCGCGCTCGCGACCGAGCCGCGGCTGTTGCTGCTCGACAAATCGCTCGCTGGACTGACCCCGACCGAATTGCAGGAGGCGATTGCGCTGGTGCGCCGTATTCACCAAGGCGGTGTCAGCATTGTCATCGTCGAGCACATCATGGAAGTGATCATGACGCTGACCCGGCATGTCCTGGTTTTCAATCAGGGTCACGTCATCGCCAGCGGTACGCCCAACTCGGTAGTGCGCGAACCGGCCGTGATCGAAGCCTATCTCGGCCGCAGCCATCGGCCGCCGCCTGCGGCAGAGACTTAACGAAATGCCGAGCAGACTGGTGATGATGCGTCATTGCGAGCGAAGCGAAGCAATCCAGGTCTTGCCCGGTGCGACACTGGATTACTTCGTTGCGGAGCTTGTCATCGGGCCGGCCACTTCGGGCCGGACCCGTTGGCTCCTCGCAATGACGATCCCGATTTAACTATCTGGCGCGAATATGCCCGAGCTCACCGTCGAACACCTTGAAGTGCGTTATGGCGATCTCATCGGCGTTGCCGATGTTTCGCTGCGCGTCACCCGCGGTCAGATCGTTGCCCTGCTCGGCTCCAACGGCGCCGGCAAGACGACGACGCTCAATGCCGTTGCCGGGCTGGTGCGCGCCTCACGCGGGCGGATTGTCTGGCAAGACGAAGAAATATCAGGCCAGGCCGCCTACGCGATCGTGAGCAAAGGATTGGCGCTGTCACCGGAAGGCTGGCGGCTGTTCGTCGGCCAGAGCGTGGAACAGAATTTGCGGCTTGGCGCCACCGCGCTGCGCGACCGCGCCCGCATCGATGCGCTGTTCGAACGCGTTTATACGCTGTTTCCGCGGCTTGCCGAACGCCGCCGGCAGTCAGCCGGCACGCTCTCGGGCGGCGAGCGGCAAATGCTGGCGCTCGGCCGCGCGCTAATGAGCGAGCCGCAATTGCTGATGCTCGACGAGCCGAGCCTCGGGCTGGCGCCGGCCGTGGTCGAGGCGTTGTACGACACGCTCAAGGCGCTGCACCGCGACGGGCTTACGTTGCTTCTCGCCGAACAATCGATTCCGCTGGCGCTGGGCATTGCGGACTATGGCTACGTGCTGCAGACCGGCCGCGTCGCGCTGGAAGGTCCGGCCGCGCGATTGCAGGGCGACGCGCAGGTTCAGGAGATTTATCTCGGTGTGAGCGCGCGCGTGACGCCGGTTGGACAATGACGACGTTAATTCGCGCTACCGCCCGCGCTCCCACAGCGCTTCGAGGCGCCGCCGGAACGCCTTGGGCTTTTCGGCGAACAGGCGATGGGCGATGCGCGAGGCGCGCTGCGCCAGGGCGGTGGAGCGCTCGGTGCAGGCCGGCGTGAGCCGCGAACGCCAATGCGCCAGCGGCTGATGCGGCGCGGTGAGCCCCCGGAGCACTTCGAGATCCTGGCAGCGGCCGAGCCGTTCGCGCAGGCGCTCGGCCTCTTCGGTCCACATCCGGCCGAAGCGCGGCCAGAGCGGCTCGACCAATTCCATCTGGTAGCGCAGCTCGACGACGCGCTGGCGCAGCGCGTGTAGATCGACCGCGTCGGCCGCCGCCCAGTCGGCGGGAATGCGCCGCCGCGCGCTACGATAGCTGCCGGCGAGCTGGGCCGCGATGGCGGAAAAGTCGAACGGATCGAGCGGCCATGTTTCGATCGTGGCAGATGCCGCATCGAGCCAGGCGAGAATGGTCTCACGCAGCGCCGGCGTGAGCACGGCCTGCTCCTCATTGCCGCGCAGCACCTCGATGCGGCCGCGCACCGTCGCATTGGACCGAGTTGACAGCAGCAAAATGCCTTTGTCGCCTAGCCCGTCGAAGGCATTGAGCGCGGCGGCGCCGTCGCGGGCATGAGCGAGCGAGCGGGCATGGTCGCGCGCCTCGCGCCGCCAGCGGTCGGCATCCGGAATGAACGGTTCCAAAAGCCGCATCAGCGCGCGCCACTGCTTCATGGCGCGCCGGAAATCGTGCACCGCCGTCTGGTTCGTGCGTTCCGGATCGGTCAGCGCCACCCGCGCTTTGGCCAGAATGTCGCCGGCGATGGCGCGCAAAGCCGGGCCGATTGCCGCATCGGGCTGCAATGCGGGCTTTTCGTCGGACGCTGGTTCTGCGGGGCCGTGCATGGCAGGAGGAAGGTTGAGGCCTACCCCCATAATAAGACGAAATATGTGGGTTGCGCACTTCCCTTCTTGGGGGGCGCTTGCTACATGATCGCCAGGAAAATCAGGCATTTGCCGCGGGGTGGAGCAGCCCGGTAGCTCGTCAGGCTCATAACCTGAAGGTCAGAGGTTCAAATCCTACCCCCGCAACCAACCTAAGCATCAGAATTAAAAGATATTTTCTACGGTCCAGTTTAGGGGGCGGCCTTGTACATATAATGCAGAGTCGCCACCATGTCGCCACCAGATCAAATTTCATTTTTTGGCGCTTCAATCAGTTTCGTAGATCGGCGTCCAAATTGGGATCTCATGCACAGGCGGTTGGGGCATTGCTTCTGCGTCGATCGGTTTGGCTTGCAGCAGATCGATCTTTTACGGAGACCACTGACTCTTAATCAGCGGGTCCAAGGTTCGAAGTCCTTGTGCGCCCACCAATATAGTCAGATACTTAACATATAATTTTCTGTTTAGTCCGGTCGTTTCCGAGTGCAGGGGTAGCAATACGGGTAACAGGAGTGGCCTTTTCACAGCCCGTCCTGATTGCAGCCGAGCGGACCGGGCCGCAAGGCGCGGGCGCTCTGCTTTTTTGAATGCGTGCGGGCGTTGTTTGGGTGCGGCCTGGAAGTCCAGAAGTTAGCGGTGAGGTTATTTTGATAAGCCGGAGAATTCGCCCCTGTGCGGCCCGGCGAGGTAGGCTCATCGAGGGCGGCTCATAATGGCTTGGTTGGCGGTTCGAATCCTTCCAGCCCCACCACGCAGTCTTACGCAAACAGAGATTTCCCGGCTCGCCCCCGAATAACCTCGAACTGGCGGGATTCATGGGCGCATTTTATCTCTGCAAGTTATCGATTGGATTTCAGAGGCCGTTTCGGTGCCCTTGTCTCTGCCCCGCAAAATCCCGTTTCCCGGCGAATGAAGCGGAAAGTTTGAATTACTTTCTGCGATTGACGATAGCAATGAGGAAGCCTAACGGCAGGAGCACGCAGCTCAGGATCGCGCTTACGAGATCGGTATAGTGACCGACGCTATTTGGTTGGCCCCATCCCATAGCCGGCAAAATGTGAAAAGCCTCGGCGACATGTGTAAGCACAACAATGATTAGACAACCCAATCCTGACCGCACTAACGTCCTGCCCGTTTTCACATGCGAAGTTAGGACGACTAACCGGGCCATTGAGACGCTCCCTTCATTCTTAGCGCGGCCGAGCGGCGCCCTCGTACATGAAAGCCAAAGGTTTTGGGCCGCGCATATAGCCGGTCTCGAATCGATCAAATTGTGCATCGGGTCCTCAGGCCAACCGGACGGCTCCTCTTTATCGAACATGGACGAGCCCCTGAACCGAACGTGCGTTGGTGGCAGGACCATCTAACTCCGGCCTGGAAACGTATAGGCGGTGGTTGCCATCTCAACCGCGCGATCCAGGCGCTGATCGAAGATGCTGGTTTCCATTCGCGAAGTGCACGATCGGCATCCGGAATGCTGCACAAGGTCCATGTGGTTATCACCGTGTCGATGTTGATGTTTTCGAGTGGGATTGCTTCGGCTGACCCCTCGATCAGTTCGGGCGAAGGCGCATCAGGACGCCTGACACAGGCCGCACCACTATCCTCGACGGACCAAGGCGGCGGGAAGCGGCGTTCGGGGAACTCTGCCACGGGCATGATAGTTGCTCTCACAGTGGTAAAGCCGGGGGGCTTTGTGAACCGGCTGCTGATCATTGGGCTTTTGGTGATGTTCACCCTGCCGTTGTAATGCGGAGGATGAAATGGCTGCGAAAATAGAACCCATCGAACGTCAGTCAGCCGGTGCTGCGGCAGGTTCGAGATGGCAGGTTGACAGTCGCTTTAGGAAATTTTTCACTCGTTGTTCACGTTGGGCCTGAGTTAATTCCGACCATTCGGCTTCATCTTTGTAAATGAAATCAGAGTCGGGACTATCATTTTCACCTTCATCGTCATCTTGCACAGCGCCATCACCATCACGGTCAGTCACGTCGCCTTCGTCGTCCTCCTCGTTTAGATCTAAATTAGCGGCTGCTGTGTTTATGGCTGCAACAACGGCATTTGCTAAATCACTATCAAGGTGCTCAAATGCAACGAAAGTCTCGAAGACCTGATTTAGGTCGCAATTATCCTTGTTTGCTGAACACCTGTCATATATGTGAGCAAACAACGAAATTATTTACTTGCGACTTTCGAGCTTGCCCTCGATGTTTCTGTGCCGCTGGTCGAGCTTTCGGCCGTATGGACTATTTGGGCAACCTCCGTATTTGATGCGCGGCAGGCGTCGGATGACACCAATAAAGCGGCGTCATTCGCAATCGCGACTGGGAGAGGAATGACTTTTTTACGAACACTTTCTTCCGACAAAAAATCCATAACGATGAACCCGGTCAGAAGCGATCAGCACATTGATAGCAAAAGGCCGACTCGGCGTTTCCGCGTTATCGGCATAGCGGCGATCCATAAGGCAAGAAGGCGGTTTGCGCCCCGGTCAGAAGCGATCAGCACATTGAGTTTAGAACATAAGTGTTAGCATAACACCGCACGTTTGTTATCGATGGTTAGCTCACACTTGTTGAAAATGGCCGTTGAATATGCAAAGGTAAAGTGGCGCTCGTGGATGCTTGGATCAAGCATGTTCTTTGGCTCACGATGGCTGCGTGCACTATCGGCGCTGTTGATCTCACTAATCGCGCTCAACGTTACTGCGCGTGCAGCAACGCGGAATGTGGTGTTTATTGTAGAAGAGCCTTTCACTATCGCGGGCGCGCCCCCGAGCAATGATCAAATTCAGCACGGCCTGGAACTGCCAGAGCGCTTGTCTGAACGAATTCGTCAGTTGCATCTAGATAGCATCACGTTAACTGACGGTCGAAGCGCAATTGAACCGCCTTTGCGGTCGGTATTTGAAGATGCAGATATCGTGATCCAGATTGAAATCTCGGAATCGAGTTTGGGATTTCGTGTGGATGCGCAGATCTTCAACAAGCAGGAAAGCCGATGGATCGGGGGCGTCCGTAAGTCATTTAGGGACGAACCGGCGCTCGACTTGGAGGCTGATATAGCCAAAGCCATTATTCCTCCCATTTTTGTGCGCGCTTTGGAGGAGGCACAACCTGCAACCCGTCCTATCATGTTCGCGGACTGCCTGATATCAGCAGAAAACCCGGTTGCTGGACGCGTTTTCAGCTCGCGTTATGCAAAGGCTCTGCAGGATAGTGACTATTTCAGACAGACGTTCGCAGTTGTGCCTTTAATTTCGAATGTGTTACCCAAGTACTACAAATGGTGGTGTCTTGACCTAGATATTCCCCGACCGTGGACGTCCCGAGCAGACACTGCGATCATCTTCGGAGCAATCGACGCGGAGGGCCCTCCTGACAACCCGCAACTGGTCCTTTCTTTGGAATTACAGCGTCGGGACCGCAGCTACGTCTCGCCTGAAATGATTGTCCTGGATGTAGCTCGTCTGAGCGAAGTCTTGAAACAAATTCAGCGTGCAGCGGAGAATTTGGCCAATGAACCATAGTGCATTCAGACGTGCTTGCTTGGCCACAATTATCCTTATTGCTTGCCACAGTAACGGATTCAGCGGGTTCACTTCTGTGGGTCCGCTTTATGTGGGTATCGCGCCGATCGAGATACAAAACGCCAGCCCCATTACAAGTGATCGTCTTGAAAACGATAAAAACAATGCCCTGTCCGAGGTAATCTCTCGTACGGTAGCGGACCTACTCCCAAGCTATCTTCAACGTGGTTTGGAGAAAGGCCTCCAGCGGAGAGTCTCAGTATCGATATTACCCTAAAGAGCAACTCAGCCGGACCCACGGCTGAATGCGGTCGTTACACCAACAATCACAAACAACGGTGCTCTCGGCGTGCGAGTAGGGGCCACACTGATGGCACAGTACCAGAGCTCAACGGGGGCGGTTGGTTCCCGAACCGGACAAGAATTTCTATTGTTGTCGCCTACCGAAAACTTCGGCGATATGGACCAAAAACTTAAGTGAATTTTCCCTGCGAATTGCCACGACATTAACGGAATTAAGCTCTGCAGCACCCCAGGACTCCGCTAAAGACCAGTCAGATACACCTGGACTTCGGGTCCCGCACGGAATTGTTGGGCTATATTGCATTACACCTAATGATCCGACGGATTCCGGATTGCAGCAGTTCGGTCGTTCACTCGCAATTGAACTGCCGTTCAATCTAACTGAAGCTGGTCGTCGAAAAGGTCTGGACCTAGTGTTTCGCGGGCCGGATCTCAAAGACCTTGCTACTGGTTGTGATTCAAATCCAACATCCCTCGGAGGCACCCGCACAACTCAATCGTCCGATTCTCGAATTGAGAATTTCAGTTGGGCTGGAAGTCTGAGTAGAGATCCAAATGACAGCAAAGTCGTGCGGCTTGTAATGAGCAGTATGGACCGTACCAGCGGAGACAACTTTCGGCCGCTCCCACCGATCAGTATTCGAGACCCGGCACCCGCGGCGCTACCAAGCATCTCTCAGCAATTGGTATCAAGTTTTGTTCAGCAATACAGCCGGGCGCAATATCGGCTCTTTTTACATATCGGCACCGATAAGATTACGCCAGATCTCGAGGGGAAGATCACGAGTGCACTGCTGGATGCCGGTTTTTATGTTGTCGGATCAGATCGACTAAAGGATTGGGATGTTCGTCCGGGCGTTGACTATTTCTATGACGGCGATTGCAGCGGAGCAGCCGACGTAAGGGCGGTTATTTCTCCAATTTTTCCAAATCCTAAGAAATTACCTCTGAGGAAAAAGAATGAAATTAATAACCGCCCCGGAACATTGGGGGTTTGGATTGCAGACAAAGCTCCGATCCCAGATGATCCGATCTCGTGTCGCTAATTTGAAGGCCTAATTCGAGGATTTAAGGTGGCACATGAACATATACCGCAGGCTGTCTGCTTCCCTATTCATCTTTTTGTTTTGTATTTTTGCTTCGATTGTTAGCGCCCTCTGCAGACCTGTTGTCGTCATTCCAGGGATAGAGGGTTCGAAACTATGCGACGCTTCAGGCAACGTCCTTTGGGGTGACCGAAACTCTTACACAGCCGCACGAATAAACGCTCTCCGATTACCTCCTGATTTGGCGTCTCACGATAAGGGCATCCACAGCTGCGGGTTGATTGAAAGCGTCAGTATCATTCCGCTCCTCTGGGACAGCAATGTGTACTCCGGTTTGATAGCAACGCTGAGGGGCGCTGGCTATCAGGATAAAGATATCGTCGTATTCGATTATGATTGGCGCTTGAGCAACTTCGAAACTGCCAAGCTGCTACGCGACAAGATAGACAAACTTCCCTTAGGACCAGACGGCCAAGTTGATATCATTGCCCACAGCATGGGCGGCTTGGTCGCCCGGATTTATCTCCAAACAATGAATGGGTTCGCCCATGTCCATAATCTGATACTCATGGGAACACCTAGCTTCGGCTCGGCAAAAATTTTCCAAAACCTGAGGGATGGCTTTGATCATTGGCCAAATGCGTGGTCAGGTGGTTTGGATGAAATTCAGCGTACTATTCTGTCATTCCCGTCAACATACGAACTGTTGCCGACCTATAGGGACTGCTGCGGATTCACGCGGAACGGAGACGCTAATCACGCTCGGTATGAAGATATTTTAGATCCCAGTATTTGGAAGCGTTTCTCCTGGTTACCAGCCGATCTAAGAGCCGGACCTCGTTCTGATGCGACGGCAACATACTTAGCCGACGCTAAACGGCTGAAGGTTCTGATGCAAAGTCCTATATCGACGAATCCAGACGAAACGCCGAGAATTCATTACATCGGCAATGGATTTTTGTACACATGGTCCCGAGTATTTTTTGACGAACAGACTGGAGCCATTGTGGGCAGCGTTTTGCGCCCTGGAGACGGGACGGTATTGCTGTTCAGTGCCACAAATGGCAACCCCGGTCAGGTGCAGGTCTCCCACAAAGAACACGAGCTGGTGTTCATGGGGGTCGATCCAGAACTGGTAATAAACGCGGTTTTAGCGAACCGGAACTGGACTGCTGGTTCGGTAGAGTTTTCGCAAACGCTTGAGGATGCGCAGGGGAAAAAATTCCGCGTCGAATCCGCGGGGCTTAGCTTAAGCCCGCGAGCTGCAGAGCCAGGTGGGTCGATCAAGCTCCGCCTCAATCTGAACGGCACCGCTTTAAATTTGGCCGAACTCAGTAACGCATCCGTTGATATTTTGAGAGATTCTGAGGTCATAATCCACACCGCACTTCAAAATTTTGGCAGTGACGACAAGACCCGGTCGCTTGGAGCGGACTTAAAAGTGCCCGACCAGCCTGGCGTTTATGAGGTCAAGGTCAGCTTGCGGGGCGTTGATGGGCTGGAGGCGATCTTTGTCGTCATTGGCCCGTAGTCCATTCGCTGGAAGGACAGGCGCTTTCTGGCTCCTGCAGCTCTTATTTCTCTGGGCTGCCGCGGTGAGTGACCCGGCAGCTGCGCAAGGTAATACGCAGCGGATTCAGGATTTAATCAACAAGTCACAGCAAGCGATTGTGAAGGTCGTTGTCGATGGAAAGAAGCCCTCAGATGCCAACAGGCATGAGGACGGTAGTGGATTCTTTGTCTATTCCGATCGAGGATGGAGTTTCTTGATAACTGCTAAGCACGTGATTGGATCGAGTGATACTGACCAATCCAAAAATGATGATTGGCTCGTCGATAATGGTCAGCCGGTCCGCGAAATTGAGCTTTGGAGCTTGAACAAAAACGGCAAACTAGTTTCACTCGGGAAGGATGTTTACGTTGCTCCTACCGCTCTTCCGGGAGTTGATCTGGCACTCTTGATGATAAAACAAGAGGGTTACCCAATCCTGGAATTAGCGGATAATCTCATTGAGAAGGCCGGGGTGCACGAAGTGTTCCTTTTGGGATTTCCGGCAGGTAAGTCCAGCCTTACCGTTCCTACACCAATTGGGACGGGACAGTTGAGCGGCCCAACGACATACCTAACTACTGCATCGTCTCACCGGGGGGAAAGTGGGGGGCCATGGATCGATGTCGAATTCGGGCCGAGTATTTGCTGTGGCCCGAATGGTGAACACTTCCACCAATACTCCATCTAACGAATCAACTCCCGTCACACTCATCAAGCATGACTTAGAGTCATATCTTACATCCTCGGGCAGGACAATCGACCAAGCAAGCGCTTCGGCTTTCACGATTTCGGGAAAAAGCGCATCCTCGACGGTTTGGATTTCAGGTGATACTGGACAACTTTCGAATTCTCAGAAATCGATCGGACAACTTGGAGAATTAGCTTCGCTCAAGGGGCAGGGCAGCGAGTTTAGTCAATGCGATGCCGGATCAGGTCGCACAATTTCCCAGGCCAGCGCTCAAGCATCCGTCTCTACCTCCGGTGCAGACAGTCTTAGATTTGAATATTCCGCAGCTGCGCAGGGTGGGCACTACGTGACAGCGGTGAGTTGCCTTGGCGACTTGCCTGTGGGCCTAACCGGCCACGATACCAGTGCTGAAGCTCACCTCGAACTAGCGAGTGAGTTAGAGTTTAGTATTGCCGCTCCAGCGCTTTCTCTCGTTTGGAGTGGCATGCCTCAGTCGGGCGCGGCAGTTGTACTTACTAGAGATGGGCAAACGTTGAACCAACAAAGAATAACTGGCGGAGGTCGCCAAAAATTAAGTATCCCTGATGCTGGAAAGTACCGGCTCAACACAACCATTTCGGTTGACCTCAAAAGCCGCGGCACTTGCTGTGGCTTGTCACAATCGGCAAACGCCACAATTGAAATAGCGCCTACCAGCGGCGGACTAACTCAGCAATAAGCGTTCCTTGAGACCAGCACAAATGGTCCAGCTCGACAAAAATGGCTAATGTTGTGCGCATGCGCTGGCCGGCCCGGCGCCTGCAAGCTGCGGCACCACCCGCCTCTTATTGAGATTGATGAGCCATTTCCGCTTTGCCCCCGAAAGCGGACATCGGTACTGAGCCGCGAAATGTCCTGTGCGTACCGAAAACCTAAACCCGGAAATAATGGTGATGAAGTCCGCCGAGAATCGGGTGTGACGCGATATTCCCGATCCGCTGAATGGGACGAAAGGCCGGCGCATCTTTGTCCAGTGACCGGTGCGTTCTGATGTCATTGTAATAGCGGGCATAGGATTCCAGGATGCGGCGCAGATGCGCCTCGCCCAAGACGACGATATGGTCAACGCACTCGCGCCGGATCGATCCGATCAACCGTTCGGCAAAGCCATTCTGCCAAGGCGAGGCGCGCGCGATGGGCTTGTCCCGGATGCCCATAGCGCGCAATCGGCGTGGAACAATGCTCCCGTAGATCCGGTCTCGATCGCGGACGAGGTAGCGCGGCGCCGTACTCCAGGGGAACGCTTCAGTTGACTGTGGCGCGCGATCCATTCAGCCGTCGGGTTTGTTGTGACGTTGGTCCAGACCAGGTCTCTGCGGTCCAGCCGAACGATAACGAAGGCATAGAGCAGGCTGAAGCCAATGGTCGGGACAACGAACAGGTCCATGGCGGCAATGTCCGGCGCGTGGTTGCGCAGGAAGGTGCGCCACCCCTGACCTGGCGGTCCACCTCGCTTGACCATGTACTTGGCAACGCTCGACTGCGCGACCTCAAACCCGAGCTTGAGCAATTCGCCGTGGATACGCGGTGCTCCCCAAAGCGGGTTCTCGATGCTCATTCGCCGGATCAAAGCGCGCAGCTCCGCGCTGATCTGCGGCCGTCCGCCAAACGGGCGCGACTTCCAACACCAGTAGCGACGAAAGCCGGCCCGATGCCAACGGACGAGCGTCTCGGGACGGATGACCGTGATGACCTTCAGCACCGACGGAAACCATCGATACAGCTGGATAAAGAACAAGCGATCGCCGTTGGTGAGGCGGACGCGACCTCCCACCTTCCGCCGCAGCACAATCAGCTGATATCGGAGCGCGGCGTTCTCTGCCTCAAGACGGCTCTTCGACTTCAACGGCGAAGCGAACAACGTTAGCAAGAACCATAACAGCGCGATCATTGTGCGCTGACGTTACGTGATTCCCTCCCCAATCAATACGGATAGAGTTTTCGGTACACACACCCAAGGCTTTGCGCCGAACTATCCGATGATTGCCGATGTCGATTATAACGTGTCGAAGCTCTATGGCATGCTACCCGCGCCAGTGTCGGGCGACCCTAGCAAGCGCACCGCGGCCGACAATCAGACTGTCCGGAATGTCTTCGTCATCGGCCCGGACAAGAAGATCAAACTGATCCTGGTCTATCCGATGACCACCGGCCGCAACTTCGATGAGGTGTTGCGTGTTATTGACTCGCTCCAGCTCACTGCCAAGCACAAGGTCGCGACTCCAGTGAACTGGAAGAACGGCGAGGACGTGATCATTGCCGGCGGCGAGGCGCTGATCATTGATCCGGTACTGGAAAAGGTTGACCGCTATTTGCAGCAGCTCGATCTCAGCCTGGTCAAGGCTGTGGACACTCATCTGCACGCTGACCACATCACCGGACTGGGTGCTTTGCGCGACCGCACTCATTGCATCACAATCATGGGCGAGCAGACCCATGCGGACGTTGTGTCCATGCGTGTGACAGAAGGTGACCGCATCGACATCGAAGGCCTAAGCCTCGATGTGCTCTATACGCCAGGCCATACTGACGATTCCTATTCTTATCTTTTAGACGGACGTGTGTTCACCGGCGATACGCTGCTCATTCGCGGCACCGGCCGCACCGATTTCCAAAATGGCGATCCGCGTGCACAATACGATTCAATTTTTAACAAGCTGCTCAAGCTGCCAAACGAAACGCTTTTGTATCCGGCACATGACTATAAGGGCGATACCGTATCAACCATTGGCGAAGAGAAGCTGTTCAACCCACGTCTCAAGGTCAAATCGGTCGACGAGTACGTTGATCTGATGAACAATCTGAAACTACCCAACCCAAAGATGATGGATGTGGCGGTGCCGGCCAACATGCACGTCGGTCTGCACCAGGACGAGATCAGGCGCAAAGGCTGGGCAGTCTCGGCAGCCGAGTCACTGGCGTTACGCGGCCGTTCGGACGTTGCAATCGTCGATTTGCGCGAGAAGGGGGAACGCGACAGGCACGGTATCATTCCGGGCTCACTGCACGCGCCATATCCGGATTTGCAGGCGAACATTAGCGCCGGCGGCATGCTGCAGGAGTTGGCTACCGCGACTGGCAAACGAATCTTGTTCTACTGCGCCTTCGGCGAGCGCTCGGCTATGGCGGTGCAGGCCGCGCAGGACGCAGGTCTGAAGACCACCTGTCACATCGAAGGCGGTATCGACGCTTGGAAAAAAGCTGACGGGCCCGTGATGCGGTAGCAGACGGGCGGATACGGTACCGATTGGATCTCAGCCAGAGTAGCTGCCCCACTGAGGACGGCCACGCTCAAGCAAGAGGCAGTGGATCGCGAGGTAATGTCATGGCCAATTTCACTCCAGTCTCCGCGGCAATCGGCGGTGCGCTGATCGGGCTTTCTGCTGTACTCCTCATGCTGTTCACTGGCCGCATCGCCGGCGTCAGCGGAATTTTTGACGGCCTCATCAACCCACAAACGAGCGACCGCGCTTGGCGCGCGGCCTTCGTCGCCGGCCTAATCGCTGCGCCTGTTACCGCTATGCTTGTCGGCTACACCGTGCCAATGCCACGGATGCCAGGCAGCTATCTCACTATCGTCGTTGGCGGCCTCCTGGTCGGGTTCGGGGCCCGGCTCGGCAGCGGCTGCACCTCGGGTCACGGCATATGCGGCATCGCGCGGTTGTCACTACGTTCGATCGCAGCGACTGGCGTGTTCATGGTGGCGGCAATCGTGGTGGTCGCATTGACGCATCACATCTTCGGAGGCTGAAGCCATGCCAGTCCTGGCAAGTCTTGTTTGCGGTTTCGTGTTCGGTTGGGGATTGACCGCGTCCGGTATGATCCAGCCGGCTAAGGTTTTGGGCTTTCTTGACGTCTTCGGCATTCCGAGCGGCAGCTGGGACCCAAGCCTTGCGGTAGTGATGGCAGCAGGCCTCACGGTTGCCAGTATCGGTTACGCGCTTGTGCGGCGGCGACCGCCATTGTTCGAGAAGAAGAGTTTATGGCCAACGAAGAAAGATATCGATCAGCCGCTCCTGTTTGGAGCACTCCTATTTGGCGCGGGCTGGGGTCTCGTTGGACTGTGCCCTGGGCCTGCGGTCGCGAACCTAGCGACGCTATCGCTGCCAGTAGCAATTTTCGTCATCGCGATGGCACTCGGCATGCTGGCGCACGATCTTTGGCTCGCGCTGCCCGTTCCGCGTAATCTCGCTGGCAATGCCGTCGTGGATGGTTAGGTTTGGCGGCTGATGTCTGCTTTTGGAGGAGGTAAAGCGGACATGATGCGGACACGCGCCGATGTCCGTTAATGGCCGATTGTGTTGCAAAAGTCGTTTTGCATCCTTGATCACAAAATTTCTGAGCCATAGGCGTGTTTTTCATGGGGGGTCACATAATCTCGCGCTGAACTCACCAGCGACCTCGGTAATTGGTCTCAGTTCTCGCTTGTTTGGGTTTCAGCCGAAAAAATCAACGCTCAGCGTTCAGCGACTTTTGCAACACAATCGGCCCAAAGCGGACATTCCGCGACTGCGGTCTAGAGTCCGCTTTTTCGGGGGTAAAGCGGACATCGAAATTTAAGAGCGTCACGTCCGCTTTTGACGGTGATCTCAACGGGTCGACGCAACACTGGGGGCCAGCCGGCAATAAATAATAGTGATGGCTTGCCAAACGTTCGCCCAATCGCTTTCAGCGAGTCCTTCCGCAACCAGCTATCCCACAACGTAATTTTCTCTGCCGCCCTCGTACCACCACGAAATCTCTGACTTATCGGCCTATAATCGATCTTTCCCCTCTACGATAAAGTGTTGCGTCGACCGGCTGAGCCGGCAACCCAAAGCGGACATCAGCCGCTATAGCCAAGCGCGATATTGAGTGGCCCTTCGTTGATGCGGCATGCCTATGGCATTGCCGACCGTATTGGTGCAGCATTCCGTACCGCTGTGCCGAAAACATCGCGACAATAACTGCGAAAGCGGCACGCGCGAGGGAGTATGCCCGTGATACCTGCAGCCTTCAGCTATCATCGTCCCAAGTCCGTTCAGGAAGCCGTCGCGCTATTGGCCGAACTTGGTGAGAATGGCCGTGCGCTCGCCGGAGGTCACAGCCTCATCCCGATGATGAAGCTACGCCTTGCCTCGCCGGGCAGCCTGGTCGATCTCGCCGGCATCGGCGAACTCAAACGGCACAGGCGGGCATCCCGGCGGGACAATTAGGCCGAGTGCGGGGCATCAGCGATGAGGGAGAGGAAGGACTTTCGTCAGGACGAGGCGGCCGGTCTTTCAATTATCGTATGCGTGTGCTCGGCGCTGTCATACACAGACACCTGAACAATCGGATAACCCGTCTTGATGGCGAGTGCCGCCCGTTGGGCGTCTTCCGATGTCCTGTAGGAGCCCTTCGTTTGCCGGTCTACCTGTAGCAAATATCGACCGGGCTCTGGCCGCATGCGTTGTGAAAAAACCTCCTCGACTTCCTTTTCGGAACCATTCTTTGCAGGCATTTTAATTTGGCGCGAGGCCATTCGATACTCTCCTTTGTAGGGGGAAGTCCTTATGTGGGGCTTCTAGGCATCGACCGCTAGATTGGGCCCCTTTTAGGGACGAGGGATGCCGCCTCCTTCTCTGCGGCCTCGCGGCGCTGATCCTCTAGCTTGCGGCGGTTGAAGCCCATGGCCCGATGGTCGATTGCTGCACCGTTCTGTCAAGCGGAACGAAACCGACGCGACCTTGTTTCCTTCCTGAATAGCCAGGCCTGCAAAAAGATGATCAGTAAAATCACTCCTGACCGCAGCAAAATCCTTATCGAGCGTGAGGATCATGTTAAATATTGGACGCGGCATTTCGGCGTGACCAAAGATGAGTTGGCGCGTGCAATCGAAAGGGTTGGTAATTCAGCCGCTGCGGTTCGGAAAGAACTTAGTGTCCTGAAGACGCCTACTATTTGAGGCTTTGCTACAGTCTTTACGGCGGCTTAATTGCCGCACCGTCCCCTCCAGCGGAACGGTGCTGAAGCTGATCTCGTTTTCGGAATAGGCGCGCTGCAAATGGCTGCGCCAGGCCCCGGTCACTCCATCGAAGCCCCCCCGACGATGGCCGGGGCCACACTCAAAAAAACTGGAGTTGATCGCACAGATGCAGATTAATCCGAGCCGCATCAGGAATGTCCGCGACAAGCTGGAAGAAGCTCTGGAGGAGGTAGAACGCTTGCTCGAGGAGCTTGAGGCATCGCGGCCGCCGCCAGAACCGCCGCCGCGCCCTACCAAAGTGACACGTAGCCGCCGGACAACGCGACGCATTTCTCCCTGACGATTCGCTGGTCCGTGGCCCTATCGCTGTTTCCTTCTCCGCGGCCTCACGGCCACTCCGACTCAACTCTTTCCGTTTCAATTCCTATTAAGCGCGCATGTCGTTGCGTGAGCGTACCCGCCCGGGGCTGAGGAAATCGCAAAGCAAAGTAAGCCGTTGAAATGTCCACCCTCCCGCCGCAACGGCCGCTCCGTGAAAGCCTGCTATTGTCCGCCGTGGTGATCGCGGTCGCCGCACTCGCCGCTGTCATTCTGTGGGCGGCTACAAGCTGGTTGTGGCTTGTCATTCATGAGGGTCTGCATTGACGACCGGCCGCTTCCCGTTGCCTCAATATGACTTCACCTCGCGGGACATCCGGTTTGTGTCCGCCGATAAACATGCCACACAAAGCCGATCTTGTTTAATCGCGCTCTCCGGTTGGGCGACATTACGTTCTTTTTTCGCGCTGCACCGCAACCCACGATCCAAGTTTGTACTTTCCTTCGCGATGTAAGCCACGGACGCGACAGTGTCCCTCTCGTCGCTTGAATTTCAACAATGCTGCGAAGCCCCGTTCCCAAGCAAAGTCTCGCCAGTTCCAAACAAAACCCATCTTGTCGAGACGTTTTTTGCGTTCTACAGATAAATGGTCTTTGCGATAACGTTGTACAATTACCCAAGCCCCAAGATTATATTTGCCTTCCACATGACGTAGCGGCGGACAACAATGACCTTTTCGTCTGCGAAATTTAGATAACGCCGCGAAGCCCTGCTCCCAGCGATCTTTGTGCGTCAGCTTCATTTCATTATCTTAACTTGGCCCGCAAAATTTTACCCAACCTATGCCCGCTGAGCGCCGCTTCCCTCCCCCTTGGTCCGTCGAGGCAACGCCCAAGCGGCCGATCAATCGTTCTCTCTACTCACGTGGCGAATATTGACATTGCGCTCCTGCGTCGGTGCCGCTGTTAACGGTTTCGGGGGCTACCGCGAGTGTCGGTCGTGCGGACGGCGCGAGCACTGCCGCGCGTGGGGGTCGTGGCGAATGCACGGGCGCAATCGCACTGTCGCTCCAGCAATTTTGGCGCATATAAAGATGCGTCGCCTTAGGAAATTTGGCCAGCGCCTCCCTTTCCGTCATGCAAGCTGGCGAGCCAAAAGCCAGTGACGGCCCGAACATGCTAGCGACGACGAGGATTAGGATAATGCGTACTGTCATTGCCAAAACCAGCGCTCGCATGCGGGCAAAAAAAGATCGCGGGTTTTGCCTGTGAATACCTTGTGAATTACCGGGGCGGCGCTCGGCCGCCAACTTGCTCAGCAAAGACGAAGCGCGGCGGATCGCGGCGAATATCGCCAAGCTGCCGGGGCTATACTCGGAATGCGTTATAATGGCTCGTAGTGGTGTCAGGCGACGGAGAACACCACAATGCAGCAGATGCAACTTTGGATTTTCTCGTCAATCGTGGCCGCATTCTTAGTCTGCGGCTGCATCCTCACGCGGAAACCGACAAAAAAGCCACCAACGGAAACTTTGCGGCCAGCGGTGCCGGACGAACATCAGCCCGGCTGTTTCGGTCTCGAAGAAGAAAGGGGCGGTAATTGGAAGGGCAGCGGGGGAAGCGTACCGGCCATTAAAGAAGCTAAACCGAGTCTGTGATCTAAGGGGGACTGCATCAGTAGAAAGTGCGTGCGATGAGGCGCGACGGATAGCGGCGAACTTCGCCAAGCTGCCGGAGCTAATGCGCAAAGTTGGCTGACGCGGCGTCTGCTTTCGGTGCAATGCGGAAGTTCATAGCCGAATGGTCTTCACCGGTTCGGTCGAGATTGACCCCAAGCGGACATCAGGGCCAAGGAAATGGATGGCCAAGTTACAGTCTCGTCTCAGCGTTGCGCCTCCAGATCGGCACCTTCTGACCGACTACAGGTCAATAGAATTGCCGCCGCCGCAGTGAAGGCAACCGATAACTTTCGCATGGCTTCCTCAACTCGGTGCTGAGAGTTACGTTCCTGTATACGCGCACGAGAAATTTCGGCGGAGGTTGTGGCCTCTTTCATGTGATTTTAAGGAGGGAAGGCAATGACGCAGTATGAGGGTAACGTGCAAAGCTACGTTCTCGAAAAAAGAGTGTTGGGGGCCCATCTTACTGCGAAACGCACCGCAGACAGGCATAAAGGCAGTGACTATGATCTGTAGAAGGGCAGCGAGAGAGTGCTGCGCCTTCCCCGAGAAATCCACCCACTTAAGGAGCTAAAAGATGATCGACACATACACGAAAGCAGTTCTTACCGTGATCGCCTTGGCGTTGGTATTGCTGACAGTAGAAAATCTAACGTATCAAGCAAGGGCGCAACAAGCAACCTGCGGGGATTACATCCATCCTTGCGTTGTGACGACAGAAAATCCGGCGGAGTCACCGCACGTCGTAACTTCAATGCTGGAGCGACAAGCCATGACCGCAATCGAACGAATGACAAAAGACATAAAGTCTATAATCGGCGCGACGCCAGACAGCCCCTCACAGCCTTGACGGCGTTTTCGCGAGCACGCCGTGGCTTTGCGATTAGCGAATATTTGCCTAATTGCCAGCGGGTTGTTGTTTCATTGTGCGTAATGGAGTTCTAGCGCACCGATACCACCAGCAGCGTTGACTCCGACCTGACCCTGGACTGAAAGCGGCTGGAGTGCCACCGAATGGTTAGAACCCCCGACGAGCGCGTTAGCACCGACTCCGGCGATAGCGGTCGCTTGCGCTGTCGCGCCAACATAGGTGCCCGTCAGCATGCCGGCAAATCGATTTGTATCGGTGGAGACGCCCCAAACGATTGCCGAACCCGTCGTAAAGCCAACATCGACACCGATAATGGTCATTGTCCCCGTGTAGGCTTCTGGCGGGCCATTATCGGGCTGGAAGTTGCAATTTACATTGCGCTGCGACGCAACGATCAAGCCGATGCCAGCCGAAACTGAACACGATAGCGTGCCCACCTGGACGCGCCGCGGTTGTGCGTCAGCAACGGCCGCCGCGGCGAGTATGGCGATGCCAGCCGCAGACGACAAAAGAGATCTGGGAGACATGTTCCTTCCCTCAACTGACCACAAGAGGTCGCTTTACTCACGGCCTCAATCCGCAAGACTGATCGAAATTAGCCGTGGAGGCAAGCTGCGCGGACCGCAAAACAAATGCTGCACTTAAGCCGAACTCAAGAGTTCGGATTGGCGATCGGCTCTCGTGTGTTCAAAGCGAGGAATCCTTTTACGCACTTGATTAGCGTCAATATAAGCCACCAGAGCAAGATTAGTACATCGACTCCAAAATGGATCGTTAGAAGCCCGAGAAAAAAATATGCTAACCCTTCGAACGGCCGTAAGACGCGAGCTGAGGAAGACTTCAAAAACATCCGAGTTGGATAGTGGCCCAATTGCAACGGTAAGAGAGGCACTATTGGAATTTAAAAAGAGAGGCACCTATTGGATTTTCGAAAAACAATATCTGAGCGTTTCCCGCCCGATCCAAGCGCGAGCTATGACCGCCGCCGTTCGATCTCGGTGCGGACTAGGCGCTCGACCATTCCCGGCAGATTGTCGTCGAGCCACACTTTAAGCATGGGCCGGATCACTTCGCACACCATGCGTTTGAGCGGCACCAAATCTTCAAGTGTCCAGGCATTGTGAATGAGAACGGCCTGCTCCAGCGAATGGAAGGCGGATTGAACCGCGACACGGGTTTCCTTGGAAATCAGTTCTTGGGTTTTCGCCGCTTGCGCCATGATCGCGATCCCGCATTGGACATCGAATCAATCTGCAAAAGCTTGCCCGACGGTTTTGTCATCGCGCAAGCCACGGCAAGGTGAAGTCAACGGATAAGGAGACCAGCAGAATTCGCCGTTAGTGGGATTTTTGGATAAAAATGGAGCTGTTCCGACGTGACGCGAAACATGGACCCAAACGGCAAAATCGTATTGGTTACGGGTTCGACGGATGGCGTAGGTCGGCTAGTGGCGCGCCGGCTGGCCGATCAGGGCGCTCGCGTCCTAATCCACGGACGGAACCGCCACAGAGGCAAACAGGTAGTCGATTAGATTCAGGCCGCTGGCCAGGGCTCGGCAATTTTTCTACCGGCAGATCTTTCCTCGCTTGCGGAGGTGCGTCGCCTCGCCGACATGGTGCGCAGGACTGTCGGTTCTGGCGGCTCCGCGGGGGAGCGAGAGACCAGCTTGGAGGGCTATGAATTGCGCTTCGCCGTCAATTATCTTGCCGGCTTCTTACCCACCAGGCTGTTGCTGCCTCTCATGATGGTCAGTGCGCCGGCCCGGATCGTGAATGTCTCCTCGCTTGCCCAGCAGCCAATCGATTTTGACGATGTCATGCTGACCCGCGGCTACACTGGCGGACGGGCCTATGCTCAAAACAAACTCGCCCAGATCATGTTCACGTTCGATCTGGCGCGTGAACTCGATCTAAGGGCGATCACGGCGAATTCTGTGCATCCGGCTACTTACATGGCGACAACGATGGTGCGACAGAGCGGGGTCACTCCTGTCAGTAGCGTCGAGGAAGGAGCCGAAGCAATCCTCAATCTTGCTATGTCGAAGGAACTCGAGGTCATCAGCCGCTCGGCGTTCGATCTTCAGGCGGTGTTTGAAACCGTCGCCGAAAGCTCGGTCCGGCTCTGCGGCGCGGACCGTTCGTTTATCTTCCGGTTCGACGGCGAGTTACTGCGGATGGCGGTGGCATACAATGCTCCTCAGGAGCTCAAGGACTTCGTATCCCAAAATCCCGCTCTATTAGTTTCCATTGCGCCCATGTTTCGCCCAAGAAACGACCCTTGCTGACATCACCGGTCCGTCCTATTCGTCGTTTCCACAACGCGCGATAGGCACGCGCGGCGACAGCAAATGACGGTTTTGCTTTAGTCACTCTTTGGCATCCATCCTCGCGACTGCGACTTGATCACGATCCGGTCGCCATGGCGGATCAAGTACCTCGGCAGCCGACTATTCCCGCAGATCGTGCACCGCGATTATGTCGCCCGGAGAAACCTCACGGATTCGAAAAGACGCCGGATCATCGACAGTGGGGTTATCGGCTACGCTTAGGTACAGTTCTACTCGTTGAGCCACCCGCGTGCCGCCATCTTGATTCAATAGCCTCAGTGAATTCCGCCGAGTTCCAACACCACGGCAGGTGAGGGCCTATTAATCAATCCTAAAATTGCCGGATCAGACGTCGAGGCGCCCCGAATCAAGCGCCGATCACCCAATGCTGAGCTGTACCGGTATTCACCGCCGTCAGGCCAAAACGCCGTTCCGGGGGTGAGCCATTTGTAATCAGATCGTGCATGTCCTGAAGTACGTCGCGGGCTTCGCCGACGTATCCATGGCCCAGCATAGTCAGATCGATATTGGTCACGTTGACGGTGTCGATACCTTCTGTGACAAAAATCGGCGGGGCATACCCGACGCGGGGATAATCGTTCAGCCACTCCGACAAACCTACCGCCTTGTCTTTCTGTGAAACGTAGAGAGTAGTTCTGCGCGGTACCTTAGAATAAGCGTCGCACAGGTTCCGGAATACTCCTGCGTCCACGTCCGGAGCTGCAAGGATGATTTGGCCAAATTTCTTTCCTGTTGTTTCCTGGGCACGATCAGCAATTCGTCTCACTGCCCGAAGCAATCCCCTGTTCCATCTAGGCGCGCCTTCATATCGCCAAAGCTTGCACCATAAGTGCGAATTGGGATCGTTGGAGTCTGTCTTGCGTGCCAACTTTGTGATCGCTATTAGCGTTATCGGCCCGCTCGGCAGTGCCGCGGCGCAATATCTACCGCCGCAACCGCCGCCTGCCGGCTATCCACCACCTGCGTCGTATTCATCTCCGGCCAGTCCGCCGAGCTACCCAGGCGCGTATCCTTCTTACAACGACCAGTACGAAGATCCGTATAACGGCCCTTATCCGCCGCGACCGCCGCGCTTGGTCTACCCACCACCCTATGGTTATCCGGCCGGTCCGCCGCGCGATCCAGGTGCGTATTCTTACGGCGTCCCGGGGCCCATGCCCCCGCCACAGGGCACTGCTGTCGCCGCTTTGCCGCCAGAATATCAGCCGGAGCGAGCACCAGCCAAAGAGCTATCACCGCGGTTTCATCGCACCGTGGTCGATTACCCCACAGTCGAGCCGCCCGGAACCATCATCATCGATACGCCGAACACTTACCTTTACTTGACGATCGGCCACGGCAAGGCAATTCGCTACGGCATCGGTGTCGGCCGTGAGGGATTTACCTGGTCGGGCACCGAGCACATCAGCCGCATGAAAGAATGGCCGGATTGGTTTCCGCCGCAGGAGATGATTAAGCGCCAGCCTTACCTGCCGCGCTTCATGGCCGGTGGTGAAACCAATCCGCTCGGCGCACGCGCGATGTATCTCGGCAACACGCAATATCGGATCCACGGCACCAACCAGCCATCGACTATCGGCACCTTCGTATCCTCCGGCTGCATTCGTCTGACCAACGAGGATGTCGAAGACCTTTACAGCCGTGTGACTATAGGGACGACCGTAGTTGTACTGCCGGGAGCAAATACGGCCGCATCGCGCTTGCGGCCGAGGTATTGAAGGACGCAACAAGTTGGATATTCGGGTATTTCGACCGCAGCTTTGTTTTAGCAGGGTGTGCGGAAACTACCGCATAAGGGACATTTGCTAGTTTATGAGCCCGTCAATTCGATCTGACGAACAACATTAGGAAATACGCGAGCCAGCAGGTGATAATTCAGAATGGGTTCCAAGTGGGCCTGTCGGTGAATTTCAGGTAGCCGAGATTCGCTCCAAGTCGCAGACCAATACCTGAGCGAATGGGAACCACAGCAATGTTATTTGCCGTAAGTACTGTCATGCCGATACCGCCAACCACATAAGCCGAGCCGTTAATGCCGCCGAAGCGATTGAAAATCGCTCCAGTCTGCGGCAGGCTGTAGACAAGCATCATCGTCCGCGCACCATCAGCGCCGGCATCAAATCCAATGCTTGGTCCTTGCCAGAACACGCGCACGTCTCCGGCATTTCTTGTATAAAGCGTGCCGTCGCCATAGCGCAGGCCGCCGATAAAAGCGCCGCTCGCCTCTTCACCAAGAATGTAGCCGTTCGGCAGGCCCCACTGGCTCACCGCCTTCTCGACTATCCCGGCAAGATCGCGTGACACGCCGCCGAAAAAACGGTGTCCCGCGTTGATTATTTCGTTGGACGAGTACTCGGTTTGCGGTCGGCGGCGGCGGGAGAGCAGTAACCTCCGAGGGTGGTGGTTGCGGAGGAATGGTCCCGGTGGTCTGAGCCATGACGGATGTGGACACGACCGCAGCCACTACGCTGGCCATAGCTGCGAGTCGCAAGCTGACAATCATCGCAGGAAATCCCTAATCAGCCAGCAGCTTTAGGCTGACGAAACCAATCCCTTACCGCCTCCAAATTAAAGAATGTTGAAGCGTCCGGGTTGCTGCCCTGGATGCATCGCGCCACGGCTGTGATGTCGGCTTAGGGCAATATCGAGAAGCTGCCTGAGCTACTCAAGGCAGCATCTCTTTTCTTTAGCCGGACTGAGTAAGAGAAATTAAACCCTGATCTCGAAGTGCAGTGGAACCGCTTCACGGCATGTGCTTTCTGTTTTGCCAAATCAGCGGGAAGTCGCACGTGAACAAACGATCGGTCGCTTTAGCGCTGTGTGCTTCTTTGGTTTGCTCTCCGGTCTATGCCAAGGCGTTTGTCGGCGTATTATGGCCCATGTTCGGACCGACCGCTGCCCCTGGACTCGTTGAATTGGTTGCCGAACTTAGAATGATGCCGGATGTCGAAGTCCGCACCTATCTGCATCAATCATGGCCGTCTCTGGTGGAGGACATCAACCATCAGCCGCCAGGAACGCGTACCGTTGTCGTCGGCTATAGCCTGGGAGCGAATAGTTCGGTCTTCGTCGCCAATAAAGCCAAATACGTGGATTTGATCGTTGCGCTGCAGCCGTCGATGTTCAGTTGGAATCCGAGCGTTACGGGCAATGTGGGACGAATGGTTGAGATATATAATCCAAATCGATGGATGACTTTCGGCGGGATGGGCTCAAACAAATTGGTTGGACCAAACATCGAGTACATTGCCAACAATGACTTCGCATCCGGGCGCGCAATTCAATTCGGAGTTTCGCAGCTTGGTCAAAACTGAAGTGGCTAAGCTTTCCGCCGAGAAGGAGCTTCCCGCTGAAAATGGTCTGGAGGCGGAAGCGCAATGCGACTCCTGTGTGGCATTGTATTAGGCCGCCTCGCGTTAGGTACGCCGCTTCCGTCCGGGCGGTGAACATCGCCAAGCTGCCGGAGCTTCTCCAGCGTTAACTATTCTTTTAGCTTTTTTTAAGAGATGAGCGGGGTGATGTAATAGTGTTTTGCTTCAGTCGGGGGGTGGAGCCTCCCGAATTATGCTTGTCATGACAGAAAGGGTGGCTTTCATGAAAAAGCTCTCTTTAGCAATGGCCGCAGTGTTGGCTCTTCTGAGCATCGCTGGCTGTGCGCAGTACTATGGTAAGGGCAAAGCTCCGCCGCCGGTCGTTACCAAGGGTTAAGGGCTAAACGCGGCAGCGAAGACGAACACACGCTACAACAAAATGGTCGGTCGGATTGTTCGCACGAGCGGCCACGCCTGGGCGATTATAGAGCGCTACTAAAGACACGGGGATTCAGCATGTCTCGTTGCGCGTTTCTGGCTGCCGCTCTGATTGTGCTCTTGCCGGCGGGGCCGTGTTTTGCAGTCGATGCGAAGCAGAAAATGGCGACCTGCAAGTTCGGTGCGGACCAGCAGCGACTGCAAGGCGAGGCGCGCGATGCTTTCCTCAAGAAATGCATGGAGGATCGGAATGATCCGCGCGGCCCAGCGCCTGCCGGAGCCGTCA
This sequence comes from uncultured Alphaproteobacteria bacterium, assembly GCA_963816295.1. Classification (GTDB taxonomy): domain Bacteria; phylum Pseudomonadota; class Alphaproteobacteria; order Rhizobiales; family Xanthobacteraceae; genus BOG-931. The sequence continues at coordinate 288,032 of CAWFJS010000017.1, forward strand.
CCGCGCCCAAGCAATAGCGCGAAAACATCGCGAGAAACGCGCTCGCATCATCGGCGACTGGCTCCGAACAGAGGCGCGCTGGCCGGCCTGAGCACCTGGCCACATGGGCCCGCGCCGCTTCCCGCTTCCCTGGTCCGTCGAGGAATTGGACACCTGCTTTGTCGTGCCCCACTACGGACAGGTGCTCGCCTACGTCCGCCTATATACCTTCCACACAAAACCGATCTTGTTTAGCCGCGCTCTCCGTTTGGGCGATATTACGTTCTTTTTTTGCGCTGCACCGCAACCCACGATCCAAGTTTGTATTTTCCTTCGCGGTGTAAATGATGGACGCGACAGTGTCCCTCTCGTCGCTTGAATTTCAACAATGCTGCAAAACCCCGTTCCCAAGCAAAGTCTCGCCAGCTCCAAACAAAACCTATCCTGTCGAGGCGTCTTTTGCGTTCTACAGATAAATCGTCTTTGAAATAACGTTGTGTAGTTACCCAATAGCCAAGATTATATTTGCCTTCCACAGAACGTTGCGGCGGGCAACAATGACCTTTTCGCCTGCGAAATTTACATAACGCCGCGAAACCCTGCTCCCAGCGGTCTTTGTGCGTCTTAATCAATTTACGCTTCATTCCGTTATACTAACTGTGGGTCCTCAAAATTTTCCAGCCTATGCCCCCTCCACGCCGCTTCCCGCCGCCGTGGTCTGTTGATGAAGTACGCTGACCTCAAGGCTGGGCGTGGAATGGGTTTGGCACTGCCACCTTTTGGCTAACGCCGCCGAATTGATGGCGAGAAGGCCTGGTATGTGGAGTTTTGAGTGCAGAATCCGTTCTTTGCCTGGCGATCTACCAGACATTGTTCAAAGGTGGCGTAAGTGCATCGTAGCGAGCCGTCCAAAGCCGAAGACTGCAGACACCACGGCGCATTTTGAGCCTGCGCGGCACTCGCACTCAGTATTCCAAAGATAACGAGAACGAATTTCACGGCGCGTGTTCCTCTAACGTCCAGCAGCAATGCCACAATTGGGTCGTCGAATTCGGCTAATGCGCGACGAGGCGCGGCGGATTGCGACGAATGAAAACGGAAATTAGGGAAGCGGGAGACGGACCTATTTCCCGGCCTGAGCCAAATTTATATTTGGTGGGACCCGCGTCAACGCTTCTGCACTAGCTCTGGCGCTTAGCGATGTTCGCCGCGATCCTTCGCGCCTCATCGCGCGTCAGCAGCTTGGCCGCTGATCGTCGGGCGCGTCACCAGTCATCCGGCCGCGTTTAGCAGCTTCGACGTAGCAGCTTGGCCACTCCGATCCTTTTACGCGGCCCGCCTCATTTGTTATCGTCGTCATCATCGGCATCAGAATTTATGCAGCTTAACAAGTCTAGACCGGCCAACGACGAATGTCCGCAAGGTGGTCAGCAAGGAGGGCTTCATCATGCGATTGATGACGCTCGTTGTGGTCGCCGGGTTCTTATGGCCGTCGTCGGTTTTCTCACAGGGCGCAGGGACTTTTGCCGACGGTAACCGGATTTATAACTCATGCACCAGCACGAACGATGGGGAGCGAAGCTATTGTGCCGGCTATGTATCGGGGATGGCCGATGCGCTGGTAAAGATGGGGCGCGCCTGTGTACCGGCTGAGGTCACGTTGCAACAAGCGGTCGACCTTGTGATTGCATATTTCAGGAATCACGCTGAGCAGCGCCAATACCCAGCATGGTACGGAGGCCGAACAGCTTTGGAACTGCAGTATCCTTGCAACTAAATCTTATGTTTGCTGGCGCGTAAAACCGTACCGCCGCCGAGGACGAACCGAACGGCCAAGCTGCTCACCAAAGACGAAGCGCGGCGGATCGCGGCTTGCAAGAGATAAAAATTGAGGTCCTGGTATGAAAAGAAACCTCCTGTGAGGGGTTGCAGATGGTCGATATTGCGAAAGCACGTGAAACTGCCAAGAACCTGCGAGAGTGGGCTAAACAAATCAGGCGCGACGGCGTGACGGTTCCTCATGCGACCGCGCGGGAGGACAGCAGGTTGCTTGATAATGCGGCCAAGCAATTGGAGGAAGCCTGCAAGGAACTAGAGCGGTCCAAAAGAAAAGCCCGGTGATCGCCCGTCGATGCCTGAACGCCGCTTCCCGCCGCCCTGGACTGTCGAGGAATTGGACGCCTGCTATGCCGTTGAATTTTTCCTAATATAAAGGCGCAGCGGTCGGGTGCGCTAACAGCCAACCGCCACTCGCCGGAGTGGCGCTCTCCCAATCGTCCCTATTCAAATCTGGTCGGAGCGATGATGTAAGGCTACTGCTGGGAAGCTGGTTTGCCAGTCCCGCGTATGAAGTCCTGCATTTCCTCTAGGGTAACGAAGCCATCTTTGTTGGCATCCATAGCCTTGAAGATGCGCTCGTGAGCCGCCTGAAACTCTTGCAATGAGAGTTTCCCGTCTCCGTCAGCGTCCATTAGACTGAAAATTATTCGCGCCATCATGGGCTCCATCACGCCACGACCGCGATACCACTCATGGTGCCCGTAACCATGTCCCATCATTCCGCCGCCCATCATTCCCGGGCCCATCATTCCGGGGTGATAACCGTGGAAGCCGTCCTGATCGCCATCTTCCGCTTTGGGCTGGGGCGTCTGGGCACCGGGGGGTTGGCCACTCGCAGCAATAGCGCCACCGGCGAGGATAACCGCACTTGTCGTCAATACGCGCACATATTTTCGCATTTTGATCTCCTTGCTGAGACCCACAGCCCCAAGTCCCCGATGGTCGATTGCCGCAGCGTTCTGTCAAGCGGAACGATGCAGAGGTCGATCTTGTTTCCCAAAAAGCAATCTCGCCCACGGTCTCGTTCATTGAGGAAATCGCGAAGTCTTGTCGGAGTTTGATGCAAATCAAAGATTTATGAACCAAATTAGTGTTCACATCATTTTGAGGGGGTCGAGATAGGCGATTACTATGAGCGACGAGCGTACCATTGCAAAAGCGGTTGGCGTGTCACTCACTATTGTGTTTTTTGTCGTAATGATATTGAGCGCTATTTCCTATTGAGGTCCTCCTAAGCAGAGAAATCTGCGCGGCGATTAGACGCCTAGCCTTGTTCTGTCTGTTCACTGCGGGTTCATTTTGAACGACGAAAAGTCGGGGTTGGGAGACTTTGGGGCCCGCAGTAGCGAGGTCGCAATGAAAACGCCCTTAATCGTCCTCACCGTGACGATGCTCATAATCGGCGCTCTGGCGGTCATGAACACCGCCTGCAAGAGCGAGCAGCACGCCTGGTGCGCTCCGAGGTCCACTGTCCGGCACGACATAAAACCCTCGCCTCCTGCCCCGACCTCCGACCTCGGCTCTATAAGTTTCGGATAAGGGTTTGCATCGCCACATCCGGGCTTTTATATCTGCGGGCACTATGTCGTTGCGTGAGCGTACCCGCCCTGGGCTGGGCATTATCGAACCGTGTCTGCCATCTCCAGCGAAGGCCCCGCCTTCCGGCTCGGGTTGGATTCACGAAATCAAGCACGACGGCTTCCGCATCATGGCCCGGCGCGACGGTGCCGGTGTTCGGCTTATCAGCCGCAACGGCCACGATTTCACCGCCCGATTTCCACTCGCGGCGGCAGCAGTCATGGCGCTGCCGGGTCGCTCGTTCCTGCTCGACGGCGAGGCGATTGTCACCGACGACAAGGGCCTCGCAGTGTTCGAGCTTATCCGGCGACAACGGCACGGCGGGGCTGCGGTACTCTGTGCCTTCGACCTGATTGAGCTTGACGGCGAGGATTTGCGCCGCTCGCCGATTGAGCAGCGCAAGCACAAGCTGGCAAGGCTGGTGCGCGGCTCGCATCCGGGCATCGTCTTGAACGAGCATTACGAGGGCGATGGCGAGATTGTTTTCCAGCACGCCTGCAAGCTCGGCTGCGAGGGCATCGTGTCGAAACGGCTTGGCTCGCTTTATCGCTCTGGCCGTTCGCCGCATTGGCTCAAGGTCAAGAATCCGGCTGCGCCAGCAGTAAAGCGCGAGGCCGAGGAGGACTGGATGCGCTGATGCTTCCGATGGCCTAATCTGCCGCAGTGAGGCTGCTGTCGATGACAATTCTGTGGCGAAGAATTACATGGATCGCCGGTTTTGCTGTTGCCTTATTGTTGGCGACGTGGATGCGCCACCGTGACTTCGATTGGCCCGCCACCATTAGTGCGTCGGTGGCGGCCTACATCATCTTGCCGCTTTTCATCTCTCAAGTTTGGGCTGATGCAATAGTCCTTCGACGTGCGAGGGATTTCGCTGGCAAGTACTTTCATCCCAAAATGCCTACACCCCGCCGCTTCCCACCCCCGTGGACCGTGGAAGAACGGCCCGCCTGCTTCGTCGTGCGCGACCACAACGGGCAGCAGCTTGCCTATGTCTATTTCGAGGACGATCCGGGACGGCGATCAGCGGCTAAGTTGCTGACGCGCGATGAGGGACGGCGGATAGCTGCGAATATCGCCAAGCTGCCAGAGCTATTAACACAATAACTCCCTAACGCCGTACGCCAATCGGTCATACACTTGCTTGTAGGCCGTCAGCGCTTGTCGGACAGAATGGCCTGATTGCGTAAGAGACGATTCCTGGCTCATCGTAGCCCTGTTGGGGAGCCACGATGAGACAAGCAAGCAAGCGCATACCGGACAGCGCGGAGAAAACGGTCCGGGATATCCGCAGAGCCACCCGTCGTCACCATTCTGCCGAGGAGAAGATCCGCATCGTGCTGGAAGGCCTGCGCGGCGAGAACAGCATTGCTGAGCTGTGCCGCAAGGCGGCGCGGGCGGAGGTAGCGCGTATTGCTGGATAGCGGGACCTGATCCGTAGCCGGGACCGGCAGGGGGCGGCGCGGCGGCAGCCCCCGGAGCCGCACAATCTCGCGCACAAGATGAGACGAGAACCGCGACCATTCCGACAAGTACGCAAGTGATGGGCGGCAGAAACCTGTTCATGGAATCACCCCAGTAAGCGTTTGCGGCCGAGGTCCTAGCAGAGCACTTTTTCAGATTACGAAAGTGAGACGGAGTCTTGGCCGCGAAATAAATCGTTGAAGTTTTTGTTAATGCCTGACCTACGAGCGCTGCGCCGAAGCGACATACGTTTTCTTAATGTTTGGAGTGCTTGCTTGTTTGCAGCGACGGAGAGCAAGAGCGATGAAGATTTACTTTCTCCTGACGCTAGTCAGTTTGTTTGTGGCGTTGTCGTGTGTGCCGATCAGCCACGAAGCAAAGCAAAAGTAGTGATAAGATGTGGATAGTTGGATTGACACGTCCGCATTGGCGCCAAGCCCGAGTCTGCATGTCGCTTGCGCGAGCAACCGCCGATCCGGTGCTTAAGCAACGTTATGAGGTGTTGGCGCTAGAGTTCGCCGAGAAGCTCGGTGGCGAACAGGACCTCGACATCACCGTTCCCTCTCTCGCTCCAAAGCCTGACAGCAATGACACCGGCGCCTGAGCGGCCGCTGGTTATTGCAACAAATATTGGCCGGATGCCACGGCGGCGGGAAGCCGTCACATTGTGGTTTGGAATCACGATGGTTTATTCGAATCATGATAGTTTAAATGTTTAGACCGCCTTGGGGGATGTGGCGGCGTGGGAGGTCTTGATGGTAGACCTGCACGAGACGAATAATCCGGAACGCAATCCGCAAATCGACACCGTGGGTTGGCTATTTTTAGCCTTTGCTATCGCTATCACGGCCGCCGCTGCGATGGTTGCTTACGAGGCAAACGACACGATGGTTGCGAATGCCCCTGTGTCGCACGTAGTCGCGCGTTAGGAATTGTGCTGTCGCAGTAGCTCCGGCAGCTTGGCAATGTTCACAGCAATGCGCCGCGCCTTATCGCGCGAGACCGATCACGCCAAGGCGTCCGGACGCAGCCGAACGAAAGTCGAGGCTACCACACGCTTGCCCCGCCCCCATAAATTCTGCGCTGGTCCAAAAATTGAAAAAGATGCCGGTTATTTGCTAGGGCGCACGCAAGAAACTAGATGCTGCGCGTCTCAGCCTCAGTCATTTTCGGCTCAAACGAACGACAAATCTTGTATAGCTCAGCCTCAATATCCTTGAACTTATCAGCGAGCTTCTCGATGTCGGACACCGTGTATTCGCGGCTCTCGGCCGGTAGCTCTGGCCGCTCCCATCGCACTCCGCCGCGAACCTCAACCGTTAAGGTCCGGCGGTTGAAACACCACCACGTGCCGTGGGCAAGGAAATTGCGCTCCCTGCACAGATGAACGGCCTCGTCCAGAAGATTTCTGATTTGCTCAATCTGCGGCAGGGCGCTGCCACGATGCCTCATGATCAGGACGATTATATTCGCGGTACCACTGTCTGACGCCCTCCATTGATTCTCAGTTCGCTCGCCAAAACCGAGTTCCTCCGGGTTGAGGGCGTCTACCAATGAACGGATTCCACGCTCGAATTCCGCGTGAGCAAACATCATCCGTGCGAATGCGATAGCGTGCGACGCGATTTCATTAGGATCGGGAAAGGCCACATCGTCACGGTCCATTACGTCGTTCCGCGGGTTTTTTGGCGTCGGTTGTGGCTCGGGCGCGGCTACTACTTGATGCATCTCGGTTTCCGTCAGCGGGCGTCTGAGTTGAAGTGCCTTTTTGAGGATCGCAAACCTTATTCGGATTTGCTGGCGGAGTGTCATGGCGTGTGGAGATCGGCGATACCATCGCGGCCAAACGCCAGTCGGTTCGCCATTCGGCTGCATGTCGGTCGGCACGTAGTCCCGCAATAAATGCTCCACCAAAGATGCTGCGCCGAAAGCAACGCCGATGACGACGACGACCAGGAACAGACGAGTTCTGGCTGCTTCAATCTTGATTACTGCATTTATTCCTAGAAACGTGATCAGGCCCAAAACCAGCCAATAGCCAACTGGCCCCGCAGCCTTTCGCGCGATGGTTCCCCATCCTCGCACCACAGAAGTGCTCCGCTTGGCCTACTTCCACCTTTCTTAGTTTAGCGCTTTTTCGATAGCTCGGGCAGCTTCGCAAAGTTCGACGCTAAGCGCCTGGCTTCATCGCGGGTGAGGAGCTTCGCGGACCGCCCAGATCCCGATTAAGAGCGCGGTTGAGGAAATGATTTCTATCTCATCCATGGCTCTGCAATAACAACAATAGCTCTGTGACGAAGTGGAGGAGTTAGTGGGCGGCGTCCAGGGCGCGGCGGCTTATGCGTTCCATCGAGAGATGCTGATAATCTCAAGAAGCGTAGCCTCGTTTATAGGGGGCCCTTGACCAATCCTTTGGCCTATAGTCAGCCCAGCCCCAGAACAAAGCAAAAAATTTAGCGAGAATTCCCATTGCTGTTCTCCTGAATCACAAATGGAGCGCAACAGTCCGGCAGTCTCGCGATATTCGCCGCGATCCGCCGCGCCTCAGGCGTGTGAGTAGCCTCAGCCTCGCCGAGCGCCAAAACCTGCGACCGAGCAGCTTCAACACCATCATTTGCTTATTGCTGGCAGCCAGAAGCGACCAGGGCCGCGAGTCAGAATTAAGTGGAGATCGCGCTCGTAAGCGTGCATTTCGTGGGTCTAATATTTATAGTGATCTTAAGAATGGCCCGGGGCTGGGGAGATGAGAGTTCTGGTCTGTGGCGGTCGCGACTTCGACGATGTAGGGCTGATGATCAGTGTCCTGGATCGGCTGCACACCGAAAAGTCCTTCACGGTTCTGATCCACGGAAACGCGCGCGGCGCTGACAGGATGGCTGATGCTTGGGCGTGCCGCAGGGGCATCCCGCGCGAGCCGTATGAGCTACCGCAGGGCGAGTGGGACGAACTCGGCAAAAAAGCTGGTCCACTGCGCAATCAGCGGATGCTCGACGAAGGCAAGCCCGATTTGGTTGTGGCGTTCCCGGGCGGCGGCGGAACAAAAGACATGGTCAGGCGCGCGGTCAAGGCGGGCGTGGCAATACATGAGGTGAATCGCGCAGACGATTGGTAAGTTGAGGCAATGAAGGCGAAAGCGAGCCTAGCCAGCCGCGCCCCACCCGCGTTGCAAGGGATTTCGCCCGCAATCCGCCGCGCCTCATTGCGCGTGAGTAGCTTGGCCGTTGCTAGGTTTTGGGAAATTCAATCTTTCGTTTCGCGAATTATCTGAACATGCTCGCCTGAGAGTTCAGGTCTATCCTCGTCTAGCTTTTTGAGGACCGCGAGCAATTGGGATGGCAATTCTTGGCTCGTACACGCCCGATAATAGTCTCTCAGTAAATCGTCCATTCGTTCTCTGGTCTTATTCCAGTGAAACGACTCGGACGGTGTGCGCTTCATGGCGATGACCGACTTTTGGCGCGCCTACACGCCTAACCGCGCGCCTCAAGACCCGTTCCCAATGTTTTGGATGCCATTAGGGGGCGAGATAAACTCATTCAAAACAGCCAAATGCAATGCAAGCGGATTTCTGAAGCCCCGTTGTGCCAGTTCGATCACCTTTTCGGCAACTAGGGCGTGTACTCATAAAAGCAAAGCGGACATCCCGCCGCATTATCGCCGTTTGCCGCGAGACTTCGGAGCAACGCAGCACGTGTGAGTATCCATCGCTGGCGGGGCAGGAACACGATGCGCTAGGACAGCGAAAGGGGTAAGCTTAAGTTGGCTGAGGGGCTTTCCCAACAGGGGAGTTCCGAGAATGTGTGACTACAGCCTTCACAGCGTCAAATCGCGATCTGCGAAAGTTGGCGACAAGCTGACGACGCGCGACTTTGGCACGGGCACGCGAGGGTTCGCAGCGTCAGAAGACCCGAGCGTCGCCGTCTGCGTTCTACCGGGAACTGAATTAGCCTTTGCTCAGGAGGTTAAGCGAATGCGGCATAAACTGTGGCCGTGGCACGACAGAGTGATCAAGCACAAGACGGCGATCTTTCGGCAACTTAACAAGGAAGAGATGGCGGCGCATCACGATGCGTTGGAGTTTCCGGACGGCCAAATCGTGCTCCTGACACGTTTGAGTGAAGGTCAACAGGCTACGGTTCTGCAATTACCGGCGGAACCCAAGACTGTCAGTGAGGTTGAAGCCCAACGACGGGCAACCTACGTCGGCTGATACTTCGCAGGACGATTCAACACGGTCAATCGACCGCGCACGCGGGCACGATGTAGTCTTCAAAGTCGTAGCGCCCCTGGCCGGCCGTGGCCACAGCAGAAGCGATGGAGATGACGATGCCGGCTGTCACGAAAATGCGCGAAGACGAGACCGCGCTCAGGAAGGAACGCATGTTGATCGGCGGTGAATGGGTCGACAGCGCTTCGGGCGAGTGGCTCGAAGTTGAAGATCCAGCGCACCGTCGCCCAATCGCCGAGGTCCCGCGCGGGCGCTCCGAAGACGTCGCACGCGCGGTGAAAGCCGCGGCCGAAGCGTTTCCCGCCTGGTCGCGCACGGTTCCTCGCGAGCGCGGGCGGCTTCTAGCGCGGATCGCCGATGCGCTTAAATCGCAAGTCGAGGAACTTGCACGCACGATCGCGCTCGAGACCGGTAACGCGCTTCGCACCCAGGCACGCCCGGAGGCGAAGACCACGGTCGACATCCTCCGCTACTTCGGCGGCTTAGGCGGCGAACTCAAGGGCGAGACGATCCCGTTCGGCGAGCACGTGCTGAGCTATACGCGACGTGAACCGCTCGGCGTGGTCGGCGCCATCATCCCATGGAACGCGCCGGTACTGCTTGCGGCGCTTAAGATCGGGCCTGCGCTGTGCGCCGGCAATACGCTAGTCTTGAAAGCGGCAGAGGATGCGCCGCTCGGCGTCCTGCTGCTCGCCGAAGTATGCCAGGAATTCCTACCGGCCGGCGTCCTCAATGTGCTGACGGGCCTCGGCGAGGAATGTGGCGCTCCGCTGGCCAACCACCCGATGGTGAGCAAGCTCTCCTTTACCGGCTCTACCGAAGTGGGCAAGCTGATCATGCGCGCGGCTTCCGATCGCGTCGTGCCTGTGTCGCTCGAACTTGGTGGCAAGAGCCCCTCGATCGTATTCCCCGACGCGAACGAAGATTGGGTTGTTGACGGCATCATTGCTGCGATGCGGTTTACGCGCCAGAGCCAGTCTTGTACGGCCGGCTCCCGGCTCTTCCTGCACCGCGACATCTTCGACAATTTTCTCGATGCGCTCGGACGGAAGGTCAAAGTGCTCAAGCTCGGCGATCCGCTCGATGAAGCGAGTGACATCGGCACCGTCATCAACGAGAAGCAGTTCGACAAGGTGTGTAGCTATGTCGAAGAAGGACTGAAGCGGCGCGAGGCGCGCGTGGTGATCGGCGGCCTTCCACCCAAGGAGGGGCCGCTTAGCGAAGGGTACTACGCAATCCCTACCATCTTCGCGAACGTGGCGAACGACTGGCGCCTGGCACGCGAGGAGATCTTCGGCCCCGTGCTCGTCGCCATCCTCTGGACCGACGAGGAGGACGCAATCCGTATGGCGAACGATAGCCACTACGGGCTCGCCGCTTACGTTTGGTCGCATGATATCGGTCGGGCACTCCGCGCTGCGCACGCGATCGAGGCCGGCTGGGTCCAGGTCAACCAGGGGCTTGGTCAGAGTCCTGGTCACTCTTACGGTGGCTACAAGGAAAGCGGTATTGGCCGCGAGTTTTCTCTCGAGGGCATGCTGGAGAGCTACACGCAGAGGAAAAACGTCACGGTCAACCTGACGCAGGGGGGGGGGGAGGGGGGGGGGAGTAGGGGAGGGAGGGGGGGGGGGGGGGGGGGGGGGGAGGGGAGGGGGGAGGAGGAAGGAGAGGGGGACGCGGGGGGCGGGGAGGGCGGGGGGGGGGGGGGGGGGGGGCTGGGGGCGGGCGGGCGGGGCCGGGCGCGCGCGGCGCGGCTCGCGGGTTGTCGCGAGGCGGGGTGATGGGGAGGTGGGGTGTGGGGAGGGGGGGGGCTAGGAAAAGCGCGATTCATCCATGGGTGCAATCGCTGCAGCTCTCAGGAGGCCCAGATGGTGATTGCTCGAATGCTTATACGTGGCGGCCTGTTGACGCTCGTGCTAACGGCCGGGATGGCCACAGCTAAAGCTATTTGCCGGATTATGAGGTCGCCTTCTCTGCCCGACGCCGAGCCTCAGAGAACGCGATCCGAGCGAGTAGGCCGCCGATCCGCCTCGAAATCGAGGCACTAGTCTAATCCCCCGCGATCCGCCGAGCCTCGTCGTGGGGGCGAAAGTTCTCCCTCGACGTAATTCATAATCGAAGCGGCGGGAAGCGGCGCGGCGGCATCAAGCCGCTGATTTGTCTTGGATCAGCCCTTGCAGCGCCACACGCACCGCATCGGCAAACTCGGCGGCGGTGAAGCGAGGAAGCAGACCGAGTCGAGCGACAACGCGCTCAAGAAATACACCGCGCTTCTCTGCTGGCAACTTGCCAGCGGCGGTCATGACGGCGGCCAGCTGGGTATCGCTGAGGGCGAGCATTGGCGGCAGAATCACTCGTAAACCATGCCGCGTTATGGTCTCGTGTCTGCGGCTGTTGTCAACTCAAACGCGTTCGAGGCTCAGACAGCAAAGCCGTCGGCGGTACGCAGCCAACGGCTTTGCCTTGTCCCCCATACGTGCTGTGTTCTTGGACGGCATCGTGCGGGCTGTCGAAACCGGGCAGTGAAGTGAGCCAGTCTTCACCTTGGTCCCAACCTTCTGTTCCGCGCGGCAGAGGGACGCTCCTTTTTGACAGAATTTGTGATCCCCATCGTTGGCATTGCTCGCTATTCTAATCGTGCGGAAATGGGGGCGAGCCATGGACGCGAAGTATTTCCGAGAAAGGGCGGCGTTGTGTCTTCGAGTAGCCGATGGCCTTTCGTTGAATAATCCAGGCCGATTTCAACTAATGGATTTGGCCGAGGATTTCAGGAGACGTGCGAAAGAACTTGAAGCACAACAGCAATCGGACGTGCATGAGGCAGAATGTCGGTCAACACTCCAACCGCTAGTCGCCTGCCGCGCATATCGTGCGGCCCCCGAACGTGCTGCCGCAGCTATCGCGCGTGCATCGGCGACGTGTGACAAGCCTTAGCGGGGCTGAACGCACCAGCGGTGGAGTCGCCGGAGCTTGAGGATGGACCTGATTTTGGTGACCATCGCTATGCCAAGGTGTGCACGATCACTGGCCCGGCCATCGCGGTGGCTGGCCCGGCGAGCAGTGGCGTCAGACTCTGCTCGATCCACGCTAGCACGCGTTTGTTTGACTCGGCGGCCCCGGCGTAATCATTGAAGATGCTGATCGCTGTTACGATGTCGTCAGGAGCATAGACTACGTAGTAAGCTCTGAAGCCTTCGACATCACTGATGATCGGAATGGCCCCTTCCTTGATCCTGCGCGCCAACTCTTCGGCCATTCCGGTTTTTGCCTTGGCTTGACGGATGGACGCGTACACGGAAGCCTCCTTCATCGCCGGTTGCTTCGCAAGGAAGCAATGATCTTAACGGGGGCGGGCTTAATAGAAATAGGCACGTCTCAGAGTGTATGCGGCGGCGCGTCAAGCAGTTTGAGCTTAGCGGTCAACATCGCGATACGCACATCCGCCTCGGCGCGCGTGAGGTTCGGCTTAAATGCGTCTAGCTCGTAAGCAGCTTCCGCCAACCGCTTGAGCGTTGCAGCCTGCTCGGCTGTCATTGGCCGGTCATTGCGTCCAATTTTTCGACGGTCCCACGGCGGGAAGGGACGATCAGGCATGGTTGGATCACGATGCCCGCTCCACCCTCACGACGCTCAAGCGAGGGTCAAGGTCTACGTGGATGTCTAAGACCAAGCCGTCCGGCAAAGTGGCGAGTGCGTGAAGGTCCGCCACGGTTTTTGCCGTTACGGCGATACCGCTTTCAATCTCGACTCTCATGTTGTCGCGGTAGCCGAGAAGAAGCTTCTTCATATCCTCGATTGTGTTGACTGGGTTCCGCACGTCAGTAGATCGCCAGCAGGCCCAGCTCGATGGTTGCGCGCGGCAATTCAATCATCGCTGGGTAGCGGCGGCAACTTGATCAAATAATCGATTAGTCAATTCCAAGCCTTACGCTCGAACCGTAGCACGGCACCTGGTGATATCGCGGGGTTGCTTCTTAAATGGCGCGCCTCATGCAAGTCGGCGAACGCCTCCACAACTACACGATCGGCTTGCTCGAACCGCTGCGGGCGTTCCGGTTTTGCTCGGCGGCTCCCGCTCCCCACGCCAAACCATGCCATGACACCGTTCGTTCCACTTTCTTACGATCTTGAACTTCCTCATCTCAGAGCTGCAGCCACCAATGCCTCAGCGCTCTACCAGAGCGCCGCGACTGAACAACTGAGCAGCGAACGATGCGAGCATCTTTCGCAAATGACCGAAATGCCCAACGACGGCCGGGCGGTGCGACCTGCGATGAGCCGCATACGTCGATAGCACGCCCTAATTTCGCCGGGAGACATTCCATGCCCTCAGTAACTCTTTCCACATAAGTCGGACTACCGCCCATTGTTCCCACTGCAGCGCGCGCCGGCAACTCTCGCTGCAATGCGGCACGAACTCTTCGCGGGTGCGGTAATCCTCGACCGACCGTACCTTCCCACTGACGACAAGAGCAAAACCGCTGATGATGGCTGAAGCTGCAATTTCTCTTCGCACAATTGCGATTGTGGCATCTCGGGCGGTAGGCATTCTGAGCTAAGTTGAAGCCCCTTTATTCCGGGAAATCTCTTGCAACGGAACCGCCACTTTGGAGAAACAAATGCAGGCTGCGTTTTATGTAAAGCAGGGACCGGCGCGCGAGGTGCTGCAAGTCGGCGAGCAGCCGACGCCTGAACCCGGGCCCGGCGAGGTGCGCGTGCACCTGAAGACCTCGGGGGTAAATCCATCCGATTGGAAGTCTCGTAGCGGCCGCACGTCGCCGATGTCGGCACCACTGATCATTCCCCATAGCGACGGGGCGGGCGATATCGACAGGGTCGGCCCGGGCGTCGCCAATCGCGTTGGCGAGCGGGTCTGGGTTTGGAACGGACAATGGCGTCGGCCACACGGCACGGCAGCCGAGTATATCGTGCTGCCGTCGGCGCAAGCTGTGCTGCTGCCCGAACACATCGGCTATGCCGAGGGGGCCTGTTTCGGCATCCCGGCACTCACTGCCCTTCAAGCAGTCCGCCTTGCCGAGCTCAGCCCGGCCTCGACTGTGATGATTGTCGGCGGCGCAGGTTCAGTCGCGCACTACGCTATCCAGTTTGCAAAGATGCGCGGCGCACGTGTCATCACTACCGTCAGCGGACCCGAGAAGGCGGCACATGCCCGTAAGGCTGGCGCAGAGGAGGTCGTGAATTATCGAACCGAAAACGTCGGTCAGCGCGTAAAGACGTTGACCAATGGACAGGGTGTCGATGCGGTGATCGAGCTCGATCTCTCCGCGAATGGCAAAGACTATCCAAATATCTTGCGGCCGCACGCAACCGTGGTTGTCTACGGTATGTCGTCAAACAAATCGACGCTGCCGACGCTGTGGCTAATGCGCAACTCGATCACGCTTCGGCTTTTTCTCGTCTACGACCTCACTGCTGCCGATCGCGACGCCTGCCTTGCCGAGCTCAACGCGCCCCTCCAAAGCAACCGGTTGATCCACACGGTGGGACGACGCTTGCGGTTGCGCGACGTCGCTTTGGCACATGAACTCAGCGAGCGCGGAGAAGTAATAGGCAATATCGTGCTCGACATTGGGTGAGCAGTGCCAAAAGCCATTTGGGCTGGTCAGTCAGGGTAATCCGAACCGAAACGCCCGCCTACGAGTTCGAAAGCGTCGGTGTGCTGATCAAACCGCGCTATTTTGGCCCGCGAAGGAGGTCCTCGATCGCAATCCCAAGCGGTCCGAAGCAGAGGTAGCAGCTGGTTTGCTGCGATCAAGCGGCGGCGCACCGAATGGTGGTGGAGTTATCTTTAACCTTTGCAGATCTACGGCTGCAAAGCCCGCAGGCGCTTGGCTGCGTGTAGCAGTGTCAGGCCCCGAGGAATGCACTTGCTAGAATATGATCGGCATCGCAGTGCCGTAGGGCTGTGGCCCCCCAGCCCCCACGGACAATGCCGCCCTTTTTCTCAGCAACCTGTCAGAGAAGCTATGGTTGGAGCCGATTGAAGAAGCTACGGCTTCCGCAAAAGCTCCAGCAGCTTTGCCCATGTTCGCTGCGATCCGCGCCTTGTCGTGGGTGACGCAGGCAACACTGAGGACCGAGCCGTTGAAGCAACTGCACTGGCGTTCTCAACGCAATAGCGCCAAACCAACCGCAATGAGACCAGCAATCAGAGCAGCGAGGGCGACCAAGAAGGCCCACCTGACATAGTGGTAAGTATGCTCCTGCTGGAGCCGCCGCGCTTCGGCTTCATCACCCAGCCAACGAAACGCTCCCTGCTTCTTCGATTCATCGGTGAAGCCATCGCCATTATTGACGGCGTCGCGGAGTTCTGTCGCACCGCTGCGCTTGAACTCAGCGCGCCACGCAGCTTCCACTTCCGGTTCGGACATGGGCCGTCTCTCATGCCCTATGAGACCAATCTTCGGTAAACAATAATTGGTGACGTCGTTGCGCACAACAGACAGAAAGCGGCTCAAGCCCGGGCTCGGCAAAGGGAGAAAGCGAGGAAAGATGTCCCAGATTTTCATTGTCAAAAAAATTAGTGGCCACCTTTGGCGAAGGACCGCTCAATCATCGCAATTAACCTCGCTTGTTCTTTGGCTCGTTCGAGAGTGGCGACGCGACGCATTTATTTCTGTCTCGGACGGCACTGAAAAGACTTTAAAGTTTCCAAGGAAGAGTAGCGCATGAAGATCTTTTATAGTCCCAATTACACTATCGCCACTCACTCTTTTGAGACGACGCGGAAGTCGCGGTGGGTTGCCGAGTCACTCGCGCGCGAGCCCATCGCTGGCATTGAGCTCGTCGCACCCGAGCCGACGAGCGCCGCTGCGCTCAGCCGCGTGCACGATCCAGAATACGTGGACGCGGTGCGCAAGGGCAACCCACGCGAACTCGCCGAGTTCTGTTCCTCGCCGGACCGGGAAGCGGCGGGCGGACATTGCGCGGCTGACTAGATGCAGGCAACTTCCTTTTCCGCAGCCACCACAAAATCATCAAGCAGCAGTTGCTGCCGCCTAGTGGACCATCCCGTCGGGTAAGCGGCGTGTCGCCATACAAACCGCACCACGAGCGGGTTGAGCTCGAGGGTCTCAGTCCCGATCTCCTCCTGCGCAGCGATAGCCGTAATTTTAAAGAGGTTGGTCACCCGAGTGATGGTCCGTCGTCCATTTACGGGCGTCATCGAATAGCAGTGGTCGACTTTAATTTCGCCTCGATTTATTTTGTTGCACACTTGCGCTTAGTTGGTTTTGGGGAAGTTGGCGGCAGCGGTCGGTTACGGCACGAGGAAATAAACGAGCAGCGCGGCGGCTATAGTGAAGACCAAGAAACCGGCTGCGGCAATGATTACTGTCTCCGCATTCCCGGCAAGCCTTAGCGCCCCCAATCCTCCTCGGCCTCGCGCGTCGTTGGCCACAATCCTCTGACGGCCGCGCGCTCGATACCTTTGTATAGGCGCAGCCCACAAACGTCCAATGGCGCAACAAGCTTCCCGTCCTCTAACCTTCGATAAGGTCAGCGAGACGCAGACATGCAATCTTTGTCAGATCGCTACGGCAGCCAATTTTTAAAGTGGGAAGCCATGGTCGCCGAGAAGTTTGAAAGTCACCACGAAGGATGGCGAACTTTATGGCTCGCTATCGCGGGGGTGATGGCCATTACGCTGACGTGGAATGTGCTTATGCTGAGCTTAAACGGTATCTCGTATTGAGTTGCAACGAATAAGAAAGAGGCCACCAGAAATTTGGTGGCCTAAGTCACTAGGAAAGACACCGCGCCCTCTGAGCAAGGCGCGGCCCACAATTTCAACAACAGGATCGCAGTCGGCACTTTGATCCAGGTCAAAACACGCTTAGCCGGACAAACTTGTCCCCGGCCGAGCGTACGAATTCCTTTACTTTTGAGATTAAGCTTGGAGAGGAAAGAGCCGTCCCTTCTCTTACAAACCGGCGCATGTCCCTCAGCAACAAGTCCTCTTCCACTTCGTAGATGGCCACTTCAAGCCTGTGATGTTCATTCACCAGCTCGGCGTCTGATATTTGCGGGTCATTACCTAATCGCTCATGGAGTGCTGCGCGCGCCTGTTCGTAAATTGCATGCCTCGCTTCATCGGCTGTACTAGGCAAGTGAGAAACTGCCCAGGCCATAATAGAGTGATAGTCAGCCATTGATGGCCTGCCCTCAGAAGGACTGCAAAAGAGGGGACGCCATACCGATCGAGTAAGATTAGCGCCCACGCAGGCATGCTCAAGCTGCGATCTGTTGATAACTCGCGTTCGGTTGCTTGCTGCCCTGTTGGCCGTTTGCCCTAGTCCGACCCAGGAAGCCTACCACCCCGCGTAGGGCCTCACCGCTGTGTGGCGAACATAGTGCAAGAGGACTCCCCCGCCACAGGCTGCGCGAGGCGCGTGCGTGTAAACAATAGGGCTGCCATTCACCGCCTACCTAAACAATTGAGAAATGGTGCAGGCGTTAAATCAATGAAAAACACTGTCCTGCTTTACGTCTTCAATTGAGTTTCTCGTTTTTGCTACGCCCACCTTGATGTCGTGCTGCGGAAACTGATCTTTGAGCTGTAAGGCTATTCTTAGTGCATCCACAAAGCATCGATGCTTGGAATTTAGTCGCCCATCTATTCGGAGGACATAGCATATGTGATGCGGATGCGTCGCGGCCCCATTCTTCATGAGAACACCCCATCGATCGCCTCGAGACCCTCATGCTCGAAAGGCGTTTCCCACGTTCAAGAGTTCGGGTTAATTTTGTCTTAATTTGGCATCATTTGGCTCAGCGGCGTGGAACTAGGGGCCGTAGTTGGAGGATTGCCACAAGTTGGGTCTCTGCAAGCTATCTGACGGAAATCGCTTCAATATCACTGAACGAGTTGGTACCGCTATTTGTCAGGCAGCAAAATTTCCTGAACGCCTTGCCTGATCGATCAGCGTTGATGCGGACATCCGATCCAGGCCTAAAATATCGGCGGCTTGCACTGGGAGAGTGATTGGCACGCAGGTGTAACCATGGCCCGTGTTCGAAACTTGCACCGAATTGACCTGTACTGTCCCGAATATATGACCAATGCCACGATCCTAATCGACCAAAATCACCACTCCGGCCAACCTCATCTCGTGGCTCACTACGAGATGGGCGGTCTCAAGGGTCAAATGCAATTTGCCGCGGCTATTCCTGCTCACTGGGGCGATGATGATTTAATCGAACTAATTTTCTTGCCTTTGGAAAAACGAGAAAATCATAATTATCCCACCTGGGAAGTACCAACCCGTGACCATGGGTCTGCAACGCTTTTCAAGTTTTGGAAGCGCGAGAAGGCGTGAAGTGAGCATATGTACGCGCGGGCGGTTCCATGACCGCCTCGTCTTCAATGACTTTGAAAATAATTCCCGGCAATCGCGCGCATCGTGAACGCTGGCTAAGGCGTCCGGCGGCGGTGGCTCCGGTCCCCTCTCTTTCAGCTTCACCAAATGATCCTCCAGATTGGTACCTGGCGCTTGCGGCAGGTTGGCGGCAAGGCCGACCAGCGCCTTCTGCATGGAGTTGAGCGGTTTTGTCTGCGCGACTGCTGCCGTCTCCGGAGAAGGCGCAGGCTCTAAGCCGGAGCGGGCCTAAATTGCTGGGCCGCGGCAAGGTGAGAACGCTGTCGAGAGATACGCACACGACATTGGAGCGTATTCGGCCTTGTGCGGCATTACTGCCGGCTAACGTAGCGTCAAGCGCGCTGACCAGCGTGAGCAATGAGCCACGCTGCCATTTCCGCGTCTTGCTCGATCGAACCGAGTTCGCCCTGAGCGTCCGGTATGCCCGGCGGCCATATCGGTCTTGAACAAGAGGTCATGCGTATCGGTCTTGCTCGCCCGCAGCTTTGCGACCCACTTTGCGGGTTCGGCATAGCTCACCTGGCTGTCATAGAACCCGGCGGTAACGAACATCGCCGGATAGCTCTTTTGGCCGACATTGTCGTAGGGTGAATAGGACAGTATGTAATCATATTCGCGCTTGACGGCCGGGTTGCCCCATTCGTCGTACTCGAGCGTCGTGAGTGGGACCGAGGCGTCGGACATCGTGGTAACGAGATCCACAAATGGTACTTCCGCGACGATGCCGGCATAGAGATCAGGACGCAGATTGGCGATTACGCCCATGAGAAGGCCGCCGGCGCTGCCGCCCTGCGCAAAAATCGCTCGCGGATCGGCATAGCCTTTTGCGATCAGCGTCTCGGTCACCGCGATGAAATCCGTAAACGTATTGCGCTTATTGAGCATGCGGCCTTCGGCGTACCAGCGCTCGCCTTTCTCGTGTCCACCGCGCACATGGGCAATGGCATAGACGAAGCCACGATCGATCAAGCTGAAAACAGACCGCGTGAAGGTTGGCACGCAAGCTCAAACCATAGGCGCCGTAGCCAACGATCAGCGTCGGATTACCCCGCGGCTGATGCATCTCCTTGCGGTAGACGATTGTGATCGGAACACGCTCGCCGTCGAGCGCAGTCGCGCTCAGCTGATCGAGCACATAGCGATCTCGATCAAACCAGCGGCTTGCCTGGTCCTGCTTGCGCAGGGTCAGCGCGCCTGTCGTCACATCGAAGTCGTAGACGCATTGTGGCTCTACCGGACTGCTGAAATGGAAGCGCAGTACCTTTGCGGCGGGATCGAGATTGGCTTCGTTATCGTCGACGAAGGAAGTGGAGGCGACGCCGATTGCGGCTGGACGCGGCACCGGAATTTCGCGGAGCTCTGGAAGGCTGAATACGCGGATTGCCGTCCCGCTCTCGTTTTCCACGTCCACGGCCACAAATGTCTCGAACGCTTTGAAATGGCTGAGATGATGCCCCGGCTGCTCTGGAACGATTTCGTTCCAATACGGCGCCATTGGCGTCGCCTGCGGTGCGCGCATCAGCCGGAAGTCAGGCGCGTCAAGATTGGTGCGGATGAAGAACTGGTCGCCAACGTGATCGACCTCATAGATCACGCCTCGTCGGCGCGGCTCAATGATCTTCAAGTCGTCCATCGGCCGATTGGCTGGGAGATAGCGAAACTCGCTGGTGCGCTCCTCACTGACGTTGAGCAGGATGACCTTCCGCGACCCGGACAAAGTGATCGAAATGTCGAAGGTCGGATCGCTCTCCTCGTAAATCAGCACGTCACTGTTCGGGTTGCTGCCGAGCCGATGACGCCAGACCTGATAGGCACGCAAGGTCGTCGGCTCGTTGCGTACATAGAAGAGCGTATCGCTATCGGCGGCGAACACAAGATCTGAACTCGCATTCTCGATACCCTGATCGACGGTTTCGCCGGTCGCGATCGTTCGCACGAAGATACGAAATTCACGGGCACCAGTGAAATCGACCGAGAAGGCGACGTGCTCGTTGTCAGGGCTCACGTTCCATGATCCGAGCTGATATTGCTGATGACCAGCAGCCAGCTCGCCGACATTCAGTACGATTTCCTCCTGCGCCCCATGCTCATCTTTGCGGCGCACGACGTGTGGATACTGAGCGCCCTGACTGAAGCGGCGCTCATAGATATACCCATTGTAGGCAGTGGGTACGCTTGCATCCTCTTGTGCCTCACGCGCCTTCAATTCTGCGGCAAGCTGCTCCGCCAGCGGCCTGATCCGCTCAAGTCGCGCGTCGGCATAGCCATTCTCCGCATCGAGATAAGCGACGACTCGCGGGTTTTTGCGGTCGCGCAGCCAGTCGTAATTATCGATGCGCACACCGCCGAATGCTGTGAACCTCTTCGGCACGATAGGCGCGATTGGGGCGGCGTGTGCAGCCGTCTCGACCGCTTCAGCCTGACCAAATGGAAAGCCGGCTGGCGAGAGGAACTGCGGCAGCCGCAAGACCGAAGGTAAAGCGCCTTCGAGTGGAAAGCTCGCCCATGAAAATAATCTGCCGTCCGTACCCAGCGTCTATGCAAATATTGGGCCAATGCGGCGTTTAGCCGGCGCTCTTTGGGCACAACCACGGTTCAAACTTGCACATTCTGGCGGGAGTCGGCGCATTTGGGCGCGACTGGAACTGGAGCTGGCGGTAAAACGCGCGAGGCATCAATCCCAATCTTTTTTCTTTGGGCTTCCTTCACTCGCTGATGGTCTTGATGACGCTCGATTCGGACCGTGCGTTGTTGCTGGTCGAGTACTTGTCCCGTGCCCGGACCATATCGTCGTACTCTGCCAGCGTCGTCACGGGCTCTTTCGGCACCATGTGCACGATTTTGTAACCACCGGCCTTGAGCTGGCGCAGCAGTTCGGGCATGGCCTCGGCCGTGGCGTGCTGGAAATCATGCATCAGCAGAATGCCCTTGCCGTTCTTGGCAAGCTTGGTCATCGCCGATTTGACCACGTCTTCCGGCTTGCGCAGCTTGAAATCGAAGGTGTCGATATCGGTTGAGAAGATCGCAATGTTGCGCGTGCCGAGATAGGGCATCAGGTCACGCGGTTGCTGCAAATCGGGAAAACGAAAGAATGGCGCGGTCGGTCCGCCGACCGCCATGTGCACGGCGCTCACGCCCATTTCGATTTCTTGCTTGGCCTGCTCGATGTCCTTGGCATAGGGGTTCTTCGCCAAGTCCTTGTGTGACCAGGTATGGCTGCCGATCGTCATTCCGGCGGCGGCGAGTTGTTTAGCCAAATCGGGTCGCCAAGTCGCGTGTTCCCCGATCTCAAAGAACGTCGCCTTGGTGCAATTGTCCTGCAGCGCCTTGAGCACCATCGGCGTGTTGCCAGGCCAGGGGCCGTCGTCGAAGGTCAGAGCAACTTCCTTATCGCGCAGGAAATCATATTGCTTGAAATGCTCGGTTCCAAACGCAGGGCCACCTGTCGTATCGATCTCAATGACTCGCGAGAGCCCGAGCGCGTCGGGATTGTTGCACGCGGCAAATGGCTTCGGCGCCAGCGCGAGAGCTGGAAAAGCCGGCGCTACTGTCATCGTGTTGTTCTGCGCGACTGCAGTCGGTGCAAAGGGTGCCGCGGCCTTCACAGCCTCGCCCATGTGAAGCGGAGCTTTGTCGCTCTTGGCTGATACCGTATTTTGCGAGGACGACACACGTGCTGCAGCCGCCGTCAACGGGACGGGATCGGTAGCCTTTTGCGCTACGACGACGCCAAACGTGACAAGCCCCAACGTCAGCAATGCCGCAAAAACAACAACGACGATGCGCATCGCTACCTCCGCCACGGATTCTTGCTGAACTTTAATCGGAGTGAAAATTAATCGGACACAGATTAAATAAAGCTCAATTTTTGTCGTCACGGAGGAGCAGCAATTCGCACCGGATATTTTTCTTCTCACTTAACGCTGAACGACCCGTCTTGTTAACCTTACATTAATTCCCCGATTCGGCGACCAAGTTGCTCAGCAAGGATGAGGCGCGCAAAATCGAGACTGCCGAGATTTTCGGCAAGCCGCTCGCGCTTGGACGTCCGCGGAATCGGAATAATGTTTTGCTGTTCGAGGAAGCGGAGCGCCACTTGCGCGGCGTTTTGGCGTGGGCGCGGCCACAAACAGGCCAGTTTAGGACAATTGAAACTCTGGTGCTGATATTCCTGTTGAGCCTGGGCCCCTAGCGCATTGAGGCTTAAAAATGTCCGATAATCATGTGGCAGTTCACGATTCACTCCGTAGACGGCTGGCCACCGGCAACTGCGTTGCGCCGATTGTGGACTGTATTCAGAAGATGCGGGTGCAGGGCCTCGCGGATAACGAAATTGCTGGCTTATTCCGCCACGCGTCCGACGAGTTAGACGAAGTCACGATGACTAAGGACGCGGCAGCTTAAACCCCGCGGCTTAAACCAGGTTGTCGCACGCGACTTCTGGAATAGGCAGCTTCGCGACCTTGGCCGCGATCCGCAGCGCTGCGTCTGACAAGTCCTGCAACAATAATTGATCAGGGCTGGAGATATTGCCGAAAGCCGAGCTGCGGCATTCAGTTCGTCTCGTGCGAATTCAAGATAGGGCCTTGCCCAGCCGATCGAGCGCAGCAAATGGCTGCGGTCGGCCATCGTCCCATGCCTGCTCGAGCACGATTGCGAACCGCTCGAATCCACGTAGCGCGAGGTTGGCGAGAAGTTCATCGCGGTCGCGGAAATGGCGATAGGGTGCAGCCGGACTGACACCTGCCCAGCGGGCAGCCTGGGCAAAGGTGAAGCCCGCCGATCCTTTCTTTGCGATCAATTCCAAGGCGGCGCGCAGCAGCGCTTCTTTCAGGTTGCCATGGTGATAGCCGCGCGGGCCACCGCTCCTGTTGTCTTTCGACCAGCTCATGTAAATAGCTTTAACATGAGCTGCCGCGTTTCGTCGCGCGAATTTTATGCGGGGACTTCACTACTCAGAACTGGCAAAATTAGCTGAGACCCATTGTTTCTTACGTTGCCGACCATTTTGTCGACCGGCCAAATTTGCAATGCCTCATTTGGGCATGGTTTCAGTAACGCAAGTAAGTCCTGCTCGCTCGCCGGTTCTTCACCCAACCACTTCGGCCAATCAATCTCCGCGAGGATAACCGGCATGCGGTCGTGCAGTTGAGCCATCAACTCGTTGGGGTCGCAGGTTAGGATCGTGCAGCTCAGAACTTCGTTGCCTGACTTTGGATCTCTCCATCGTGCCCAAAGCCCTGCCATCACCATCATGCCTTCGGCCATTGCAGTGGCGTAGGGCTGTTTCACCTTGCCCTTGGGGTCGAGTTTCTTCCACTCGTAAAAGCCGTCGGTGACGACGAGACACCGCTAACCCCATCTCCACACGTCGCGGAAAGCCGTCTTCGTCCTAAAATCTTCCGATCGCGCGTTGAAGGTGGAGAAGCCGATTTTCTCATCCTTCGCCCAATGCGGCAGCAATCCCCACCGCATCATTCTGGGAATGCGCATACCGCTCTTCGAGCGGATTGCGACCAACATCGGCTCAGTCGGCGGCTTATTCCAACTGGCCTCGAAATTCGGCGGCACGGAATCCGGCGCGAACTGCAAGCGGATTTTGATTTCGGAATAATCAGAGGAGAGACGCACGCGACCACACATGATGCCTACCTAGTTACGGACGATGAAGGTTCAACTTTCCCATGCTCGCGCAGCACCATCGAGCCTTTGCGCAATGTCAGGCGCTCACCGCCGTACGCCGCATGGGCAATGTCACTGCTTGAGGTTGCGGCGATGACCATGCCCAGGTGATCTCTCCCGTAACGGTCCCAGAGTTCGATCTTGAATGCAGTTACAAGATTGACGTCGTGCAGGTTCGGATTGGCGAGTTCGCGAAGAGCCCTGTCTATACGGTAGTAAAGCTCATTCTTCGCGCCGTCGAAGGCGCACAGGTCGTCTCGCAATTTCTCGATGAGCCCAAGTGCGTAGAGTTGACCATATTTCTCAGGCTCATTGGTCATGAGAACAAAATGAGAACATTAGGCGGCAGAGTCAAGAGAAAACGTGAGCCCTGGCGGAAGCGATGAGAAGCTAGTCGCAATGTCCGCTTGATCCGCGATGAGGCACTGCGCATCTGGCGTATAGCCGCTATGCCGCCGGCGTTTCACTCTTCGCGTTCGGGCGCGCCAGCTTGATTGCGTGACAGGCGCAAGCTCCTCAGACGGTATAAGTTTTTGACCATAGCCGCACGCCTCGCTTCTTCCAGCCTGATCGCATCCCTTATTTCCTCGCGGCTCTGCTTTGGCGCAAACAAGGCTTCTGCTATATCACGCCGTTCTGCATCAGACATAAGCGTCCTTTCGTCCTGACCAGGATGTCCGACATACAGTTATTGTGGGAATGCACGACAACGCCTTCGCCGCCACAAGACTCACGCAAAAACACCGCTCAACAGGGCGTAAGACAAACATTGCATCAACTTTCAAATTCTTGGAAGCAAAAAAACTCGCCGCAATGCAGCAAAAAAGAGCTGTGAAAGCGATCAAATAACTTGAGGTCACTGAATGAGCGTGAAAATCGGAGCCTCGGTTGTATCCCACCTGCTTGTCCGTTTTCCTTGGCACTCTCGATGGTAATGCAGCAAGTGGTATTTGCGGTCTTCGGCACCTGGAAATTTCCCAGCCCGACGAAGAAAAAATTAGCGGCGCCGCTCAAGTAGCTTTTTGCCGCGGGCGCAACAGCAAAGCTGCCCACCAGCGATGGGGGATCGCGTCAACATAGAGCGGACGCCGTTAACCCTATTTTAAGCATATCGTAGGCAGAGCGAGACTTTGTCTGCCACACCTGGGGCAAATTGGAGATCGATCCAATGGTGTCCGCGAGGTCGCTCATCCTATCGTTTCGCGCGATCAGCTCCGTTATCGCCGCCATAGTCGTACTGTTCGTAGCTAGTTTGACGTCGGTGGCATTCGCTGAGGAACGACGAGGTTTAGGGGTAGCAGTTGACGACAGAGGCTATGTCGGCGGGCCACTTGCCTATGCCAATCTAGAGGACGAGCAACTAGGCTGGCGCTATTACGCTCGCCGGCGCCAGGCGCGGACGCCGCCTAGCAGACCACCACTCGATGCGGCGGCAGTGAGCGCCGTCCTCACGCCGAAGGTTGTCGTGGTCAATGGCCAGCAGATTGAGATTGTCTCGGCGGACGAACTTAACACCATCGATCTAACCGCCGACACACCAAGCCTCGAGCAGGCCGGTGTGCGGTCCCCGCCAATAGGTACAAGGGCAACGACGACCTTGCTGGCACAGGCCCTGCCGCTGATCGCCGGCGCGCTCGCTGGGCTATCGGTCGGTTTGTTCTTGATCAGATGGAGCTCTAAACTCGAGCTTCACAAGTCGCTGGCGAGCCTATGATGCGTCCGCCGGCTGACGTGACAAGTAGATCGTATCCTCAAATTCATAGCCGCAGGCCTCGCACCACCATAGGTGGCGGACGCACTCGTCCGACAATGACAAAAACCGACCAACTAGCGACGCTCATGACCTTTCTACTGCTCGGTTACCTCGCGCTTACGGTGGCGGGAGCGTTCGCTTTCACGTTTATCTGGTAAGCGTAAGCGCCAACGCTCGAAGTTTGCAAAGGCCCTGAGCTGTTTCTTTAGTCCGAAGCCAAAAGCCTTCAAAAGAGCACATCATTGAGCGCAGCTGGCCTATCCGCGCGGCGCACTGAGCAGATGCCGTGCCGCGCCAGTGACAGCGCGCATCCCTTTGAGAGCGCCAGCGGCAAACCCCACCGCGCGGCTTAATGCCCTGCCTATCAAATCGCTCGTGAGTGTTGCCCATAGAGCACACAACGCGTCAACGATTCGGTTTATTTTATTGCAACACGGAGACGACGAGTCGGGGTTCTATGTCTCGCGCCCATCGGACAGGTGACGTGCATGACGGCAATTTGTTCAACAGCCCGCCCAATCCACCAAGCAGTCCACCAGCACTCTCGTCTGATGTTGGTTGCGAGCTCGCACCAGCGGTCCGCCCCGCGTCGCCACCTCGGAACAGAGCGTGTGATGTGCTTGGCAGTGCCGGTTAACGTTAACCATGTATTAGTTCTTTCCAATCCTGTACCCAGCTATCATTGCGCCCCTTCCGTTGGCTAAGCTGTTTGTTGCAAATTGGGATGGCTCGTCATGAGCAAGAGTTTGGGCGATAAAATAGTGATCGTGATCGCACCTGCTGCTCCTAGCTGTCGTCGCGGTTGCGAGCGCCGAGTTTCCGGGGATTATCCGGGCTGCGCGACTGGTCGCGGCCCCGTAGGGTTTTGCAGTCGTCATCGACTGAACTCTGAAAACCGCCATTGCTTCGCGGAGAAACCATAGCTTCGCGGAGAAACCATAGCTTCGCGGAGAAACTTGAGGGGGACGGGGAGTGAAGAGGCTGCGGCGACTTGCCGTATTAGCGGCCTTGTACGGAACGGTCGCTTTCGCCGGTTGGGTCGGGGCCGGGCTCGCTGGCCTCCGTTCGCCCGGCATCGAGAACACCGGAGCGCCGAGCGAGGTCAGTCGGGCAACATCTGCGACCGCCCGCGCCGAACACGTCGACGCACCCCGAGCAACAGCACCGGGCGAGCATGGTGTCTCCGTTGCCGATATCGCGAGCGGCAGCGCCGCTTTGTCCGACCCTCCTCCGATGCCGCAGCCCGCGGCGGTACCAGTAGCAATCGCGTCGTTGAGCACGCCTGATCCGGAGCGAAACGAAGCCAAGGAGGCAGCTGGCTCGGTCGAAGTCGCCGATACGGGCAGCGGCAGCGCCGACTTGTCCGACCCTCCTCCGATGCCGCAGCCAGCCACGCCACCCGCGCAGTTCGCGGCGGTGAATCCGACTGATCCTGTGCAGAACGCCGCCAGGCCGGCCGTAAGCTCCGAAGCTCTCGATGCGTGCCCCGAGCCGGACATCTGCATCGATCAATACCTATGGTCGTTGTACGAGCGGACGCCAAAGGTCGACACCGTCAAGGTGGAGGATCGGATCAAGGTGAAGGTCAAGAAGAAGGGCAAGACGCGGACCGTCGTCAAAACTCTGACCAAGTACATTACCGAGGACTTCGGGTGGAAGGATCCGAAAGCCGCGCAAAAAGCCGGCATGTCGTTGAAGGACTATGTGATTGGAGGCATGGATCAGGAGTTCAGACGGAAGCTGTATAATGCGCTTCGCGCGATGGACGATGCCGGGCTTTCGCCTGGCATAACCAGCGCATTCCGCGATGATTACCGGCAAGAGCTCGCAAACGGCAACAAGGCTGCGCCGGACAGCTCATACCATGGCGGGAGCCGCCGCGGTGGCTATGGCCATGGGCTTGCGGCCGATCTTGTGAGCGTGAAGGGCGAGACGCGTGCGGACAGATGCACGTGGAGTGAAATCTTGTGGAAGTGGATCGACGCGCACGAAAAAGAGCTTGGGATCGGGCGACCGTATCTCGACAAGGATCCACCGCATGTTGCGCCGATTGATGGCAAAGAATATGCCGATAAACGCAGCGCGGCGAAGGTGCGACTCGCCGGATTGAAAAAGCCATCGCCGTCGAGTAATAGCAAAGAATATGCCGATAAACGCAGCGCGGCGAAGGCGCGACTCGCCGGATCGAAAAAGCCATCGCCGTCGATTCATGCCAAAGAATTTGCCGATAAACGCGGCGCGGCGAAGGCGCAACTCGCCGGATTGAAAAAGCCATCGCCGTCGATTGATGCCAAAGAATTTGCCGATAAACGCGGCGCGGCGAAGGCGCAACTCGCCGGATTGAAAAAGCCATCGCCGTCGATTGATAGCAAAGAATATGCCGATAAACGCGGCGCGGCGAAGGCGCAACTCGCCGGATTGAAAAAGCCATCGCCGTCGATTGATGGCGAAACCGATAAACGCAGCGCGGCGAAGGCGCAACTCGCTGGATTGAAAAAGCCATCACCGTCATCAAACCCAAAGTGAACCCCAGTTGTGAGCGTTGGATGTCTGCAGTAATTCTCCGACGCATCATGAGATTTATTCGCTCGCTCCTACTGGAAGCACTTGCGGTTTGGGAATTCAAACTGGAAGCGGTCAACGTCGGCGACCGACACGGCTACATAACGTCACAATCTCCTTGCTTTTCTTGTTAACCATTTGCCCCATTTCACCGCGACATACACTCCCGATCCACTAGGATTTGCGGCAGGGCTCAAGACCAATTCACGTTGGGCGGGGCGCATTGATGACTGTAAGCCCGCGGCGCGACAAGCAACTGTTTCGGTGGGATCGCCGCTGCCGGCGCAGCGGCGGGTACGCGATCGCACTTATCACAAGCTTGGTCGTAACCACGGCCGCATCGCCGGCAGCGGCCGCTTACTGGTACGGTGGCGGGCACAAACATCACACTGCACATAAATCCCACGAGGCAAAGGCCGCCGATCACATCGACAGGGAACCGTTCGACCAAATTCAAAAAGGGCCGCTGCAGATTTTCATTTCAATCAATCAGCAGAAGCTGCACCTTTATAGCGACGGCGTGCATGTCGCGGATACGTCAATCGCGACCGGAGTGCCGGGCCTGCCGACGCCGCTGGGCGTCTTCAGCGTCATTCAAAAACAAGTTTTCCACCGCTCGAACATCTACAGCGGTGCGCCGATGCCTTACATGCAGCGTATCACCTGGTCCGGCGTCGCCATGCACGAAGGCGAAAGTATCGGCCATAGAGCGTCGCATGGCTGCATCCGCATGCCGCATGATTTCGCCGTGCGGCTGTACCGCCTCACCAAGCTCAATACGCGCGTCATCATTGCGAACTCTGAACTCAAGCCCACCGAGTTCGCCGACCCGCACTTGTTCGTGCACAAGGAAATACCACCCGAAGTCGCGTCGCCGGTCGATCCGGTCGATAATGGCGTCGAACCCGTCGTCGCCAAGTCGGCCGAGCTCGCCGCGCATGCAAACACGCTCACGCTGCTGGTGCAGTCGGATGTCGTCACGTCGCAAGCCGCCCCGCCTGCCATAAAACCCGATCAGAGGACGGAAAGCGCCGCGCCCAGCGTGGACGCAGGGGCGTCCGGGGTTGCTGCGCCGCCGACGTCACCCACACCGACCGAGCTGGCGAAAGCCGCAGCGGCGAAGCAGACGCCGATCTCGATCTTCATCAGCCGCAAGCGGCAGCGGCTTTACATCCGGCAGGATTTTGCGCCGCTGTTCGATAGTGCGGTTACAATCGCGCAGCCGGACGCGCCGCTCGGCACCCATGTCTTCACGGCGTTGGAATTCACCGGACCCGAGCACATCATCTTGCGCTGGAATGTCGTGTCCTTGCCCGGCGAACCGCCGAGGCATGTCCGCTATGTCGAAGAGCGCCGCGGCCGCCACGGCCGCGTGCGGCGGCGCGAGATCGAGGAGGAGCGGGCGAGCGATACGCCACCGCCGCAAGGTCCGGCGCAGGTGTTCGCCCGCATCGAGATTTCGCCCGAGGTGCGCGATGCGATTGCGCAAATGATCATTCCCGGCTCCTCGCTCATCATTTCGGATCAAGGTCTGGGCGATGAAACCGGCGAGGGCACCGACTTCATCGTCGTGACCCGATGAGCCGCCGTAGCGCCGAAAGGTCAGGTCTATTGGCCGTGGCTTTAGCCGCGGCGATTGCGATGTCGCTGGCGCCGCGTTTGGCGTGGGCTCAAGACCAATCGCTAGTACCGGTCGATCTGGGAAAATACACTTCCCAGCGTCAAGCGCGTTTGGAAGTCCGTCGAGAATTTAACGTCCAGTGTCTTCCTCAACATGTGGCAAAATCAGATCGATCATTTTCATGCTCACTATTCCTCAGGCATATAAGGATTAGCAGTAAAGATTGATTACGACTCGTCACCATGACGCTGTGTCAGCGGCAGTGGGAAACTGACCCGGTGGGCAACTCGAATCTGACCCATCCGCCAAGGTGGTTCCTCCGAGAGGGAGGGGCCGATGCTAACGGCGGAGGAAAGAATGGAGTTGGACGTCCTGAGGAAACACGGTGCGGGCATTCGGGAACTGGCGCGTGTTACCGGGTGGTCGCGCAATACGGTGCGGCGGTACTTGCGTGAGGGCGAGGCGGCAGCGGTGCGCAAACCTGCGCCGAAGCGAGCCGAGAAGCTCGACCCGTTCAAAACCTACATCGTTGATCGCGTGAAGGCGGCGGCACCGGATCGGATACCGGCCGTCGTTCTGTTTCGCGAGATCAAGGCGCGCGGCTACGACGGCGGCGAGACTCGGGTGAAGCAGTTTGTGCGCGGGCTCGTGCTGGCGCCGGCGCCAGCGCCTGCAGTGCGGTTCGAGACCGAGCCCGGTCACCAGATTCAGGCGGACTGGGCAACCGTGGGGCGTGGCGCCGACAAGCTCAAGGTGTTCATCGCGACGCTGGGCTGGAGCCGAGCGGCCTACGTCGAGTTCTGCGACGACGAGCGCGTCGAGACGCTGATCCGGGCCCATGAGAACGCGCTGCTGGCGTTTGGCGGCGTCCCCATCGAGGTGCTCTACGACAACATGCGCACGGTGGTGATTGAGCGGAACACCTACGGGCGCGGCATCCATCGCTTCCACCCTGGGTTCCTCGATTACGCCCGCCACGCCGGCTTCTTGCCGCGCTTGTGCCAGCCGTACCGGGCGCAGACGAAGGGAAAAGTGGAGCGCTTCATCGGTTACCTGAAGCGCAGCTTCTGGGTGCCGTTTGTCGCCTCGATGCGGCAGGCCGGGTTGAAGCCGGACAAGCACGCCGCCAACGCGGCCGTCGCGAGATGGTTGCGGGAAGTCGCGAATGCGCGCGTGCGACGACGGACGAGATTCCGGCAGAGCGGCTCGTGATCGAGGCGCAGAAGCTGCAACCTCTGGCGACGCCCTATGCGGGGCGCTCACCGATCGCTCTGCGCGCCACCATCGCAGCGCAAAGCCATCGTTGGCTACCAGCATCCGCTCAGCGTCTACGACTCGCTGTTCGGAGGGGTGCGGCCATGAGCACGCTGCAGCACGATCGGATCAAGGCGTTAGCCGTCGAGCTGAGACTGACCGCGCTGCCAGACATCTACGGCGCGATCGCGCAAGCAGCCGCGAAGAGGAAGGACGCCAGCTATGCCGACTTCCTGGAGGAGGTCCTGCGCGCCGAGCGCGATGCGCGGCGTGTGCGGGCCCGCGAGATGCTGACGCGGACTGCCGGCTTCCCGGCGCAGAAGACGCTCGAGTTCTACGACTTCGCGTTCGCCACCGGTGCCCCGCGTGCGCAAATACAGGAGCTCGCCTCGCTCGGCTTCGTTGAGCGTGCTGAGAACGTCGTCCTGCTCGGGCCATCGGGCACCGGTAAGACGCACCTTGCCATCGCCTTCGGGCTCATCGCTGCGCATCAGGGCTGGAAGGTCCGCTTCATGTCGGCCGCCGACCTCGTCATCGCGCTGGAGGCCGCGCAGCGACAGGGACGCATGACGGAGGTCATGCACCGAACGGTGGCGATGCCGAAGCTACTCATCATCGACGAGATCGGATACCTGCCGTTCGGGCGAGAGCAGGCAAACCTCTTCTTCCAGGTCGTGGCGAAGCGCTACGAGAAGGGCTCGATGATCCTGACCTCGAACCTAGCGTTCGGCAGTTGGGATGAGGCGTTCGCAGGCGATGTGGTGCTGACCGCCGCCATGCTCGACCGAATCCTGCACCATGCCACCGTCGTGCAGATCGCTGGCGAAAGCTACCGGCTCAAGGACAAGCGTCGGGCCGGCATCATGGCCAGGCCGCAGGCGGCGAAGGCAAACGTAAAGGAGGATGAAAAGGTCTAACCGCCGTTCTTCCCGCGGGAAGAACGGCGACGACACCGGGTGGGTCAGATTGAAACTGCCGATCGCGACAGACCCGGGTCAGATTCAATATGCCGTTGACAACTGTCCCGTGATGGCAAGCTGATAAATATACGGCAACGCTAAGCCGCAACCAATCAATAAGAAGAATCTGGTTTTGCTTCTTATTCGTAAGGGAGCAAAAACCTAACGGTAAAGTCTCGGACGTATGGAGGCCGTGAGAAATCTTCACTGCGGCCGAACGCTCCTTGGCTGAGCTCGTGTGGTGAGTTTTATCGCCTGCACTGCCAGACCGTTCGGCTGCTGCGTAGCGGCTCGGCGACACCCACCCAACAAACTGCATGCTAGTCCCGCACGGACGGGACGTGCTGGCCCGGATGAACGGCCGGTCCCGTTTTTTGGTGCTGCGCAAAACTCGCCAAAGCGCGCGTCAGGCCGCCCGCCGTTTTGCAAATCGTTTTGCAGATCGTTTCTTTGCGAATATTGGACGCTCGAACCTAACTTTTTGAATAGTTTCGACGCTGCCGCTCTGTTTGGCTCGCAATAAATCCTCCCACCGGCGCGCCAGGCGCAGCCAAAAGTCCCGATCGCTTTTCCCAACAGCATTTGCCGCTAGACCGCTGCACTGTTGAATTTGCTGTTGAAAGAAATCGTTCGGTTCGAGCATTGCGACCACGTTCAGACGCGGCCCCTCGGCGTGGAAACGCCGTTCGCTTTCATTTGTACCCCCGCCTGTGCTTGCCCGCAGTCCGGGCCTAAAAGAGACACGATCTTACCGTTTGATTTTCTTGTGCAGCGGTGGCGTGTCGTGCCCAAGCACAACTTCAAGATTGGTCAGCGTTTGTTTCTTGCACGCCCTGGTGGCTTGAATGTCCCGGACGGCGCGTATGTCGTCGTAAAAAGATTGCCGATGCGCGACGGCGAAGTTGAATATCAAATAAAGAGCGTCACTGAGCCCGACGAGCGCGTCGTGCGCGAGAGTCAATTGCGACCAAATCCATGGCGAAACACGTCTGGCCGGCGAACCGGGTAAACGCGGCTATTCGAGCGGTGTACGTAGCTTATAAACGCAGCCGGCAGTTGTTTGCCGCGCGCTAGCTTGGTCGCGGCTTCCAAGACCGACGCGGTCGAAGCCCAAATGCGAAAGTACAGCGCGCGCAGGTGAAAGAGGCCGCACGTGAAATAGACTGTAGTGCTAGCGCTTCATTGGAACTGTTTCGTCTAACCGTCCGACGTCGTTCGCGGGCGAAGGCGATGTCTGCTATGGGTGATGGATGTCCGCTTTACCCCTCAAAGCAGACATCGATCGAAGGCGTCGAGAAGTCTGCTTCGGGCCATGTGTGGACATCGGGACGGCGTTGAGGAATGTCTGCTGGTGGGGGTAAAGCAGACATCACAAATCGAGACCGTCGTCGTGTCTGCTGAAGACCCAAAACGGACATACAAATAGCGCCAACTGATTTTTGGACCCACTGACTGGTCCTCGTTAAACCGACATTTTGTGCGCTGGTACTGGATGGGGACGCACCGAATGCAAGATCAATCGACGCGACGGTGGTTCATCAAGCTTCTCGGCTGTGCAGGAGCGACCGCGTCGGTACTTGCAGCATGCACGCAACAGACGGTGATGCCGGCGGTCGAATTCAAGGGCGCCACGACGCCTAACGACGTTGTGACTGATTCACTTTTGCAACAGGCAAAGGTTCTCGGCGCTCCCATGGCTGCGGTTGAGCGGGCCGTTCAGATCTCGCGCCAGCCGATCTTTCCCAAAAAAGACGTGCTTGCGGTCTTTGACATTTCAGAGCCGTCGACGAAGAAAAGATTTTATGTCTTGGATTTCAAATCAGGTCAGGTCACCGCCCACTACGCGGCTCATGGAAGAGACAATGGACCTCAAGCAAAAGCCATCAAATTTAAAGGCTTCCGATCTGGACATGGTGCCATTGGGCCCGCTTAAGACCGCTCATTCCGAGGTGATGGATCCTTACAAGACGATTGTGGACCGGTACGATGGAACCGTTTATTCAAATATGATCGTTGTAGTGCTCGATGGCGTCACCTCGTACAACAGTTACATCAGCAACACTCCCCCGTTCAAATGGATCATCCACCCGAACTGGTACACCACCGCCGCTTTTCGTGCCAAAAATAATGGCGTGCTCGGGAGGAGCACCGGTTGCATCACCCTCGATCCGGTCGAAAACAACGAGCTCATCACGCGGCTTCAGGATGGAGCTCTGGTTTACGTGACGGTCGGAGATGCCCCTGTAGAACAATACCTGTAATTCGCGCTTTCGCCCGCCCGCAGCCGTGGCTTGCGAAGGCTAGGGGGAAATAACATCCCATTGCCCGATCGCCGCTTCCCGCCGCCGTGATCCGTCGAAGAACTGGAAGCCTGCTTTGTTGTCAAAGGGGGGCGCCGGCCAGAAAGTGCCGGAGCCGCCGTTCGGCGATCCGATGGTTTATTACACCGGCTCCCGCCGAACCAAGAACCCACGATGCTCGTTGAAGCCCTACGGACGCAAAGCGCCCGTTCAGCACGAGGGAGAATGCAATGATGAAAGATCTCGTTTTCGGGGCAGCCGCCTTGACGCTTTCAGCGGGTGCCGCATCAGCCCAGGCGGTGTATCCCAGTTACGGCCACGCACCTTATGGCTACGGCTACACAGCTACGGCTCCGCTCTACGATTATGCAGGTCCAGCCTCGTCGGCACCGGTCCACACGGCGCCGCATGGGTACGGGCCACTGATTTACGCACCACAACTCTACGCACCAACTCCTGCCTTCCCAGCGCCGCCGGCAGAGCCCGGCTATTACACAACGCAGTCAGTCGTGGTTCCGCAGCCGTTTTATGACTACGCGCCGAGTTATTGGGGGCGGTAAACCGCACCCATAAAGGTTCAAAATTTGGCGCCCGCTAGTAATGCCAAGCCGCAGATGAAGCAGTAGGGGTTCCAAATAGCGCGGCGGCTGTGGGCGGCTGCTTCATCGTGCGCGACCACAACGGACAGCAACTCGCGTATGTCTATTTCGAGGATGAGCCGGGAACGACGATCAGCGGCCAAGCTGCTCAGCAAAGATGAGGCGCGGTGGATCGCGACAGCAACAAATCGTTCCGCTAAAGCAAAAGCGGCCGAACTTCGTTCAGCCGCTAAAGCGTAATTAGATTGGAAGCTCCTGATAGCGTTGCCCTAAAAGGCTTGCGCGCTTCAGGTCTTCGATTTCGACTTCTTGTTCTTTTTCTTCGCCATGACTCTACTCCACGTTTGCCCCTTACCGTAAGAGAACAATGGCTTCAGCGACATGAATGCGACATGAACGGTTTGTGGCGGATCGGAGCAAGCAGCGGCCAAGCTACCCACCAAAGACGAGGCGCGGACCTCTCCCTCGACGTGACCAAAAATAGTCAGGGCCCCCATGGCCGATAATCTTGCCGACGATCGAAAGGCCCGAACCAATCGAGGAGGCCGCTTCCGACTGCAACGCATTACCATCACGCGCCTGGATTCGATCGTTACGTGACCCAGCTTCTTTGGCAAACACCTCGTCCCCTCTCCCTAAAATGGCACTTACTGCCGAGAAATCTCGACTGCTCAGGTAGGGCATCGGCCAGCATGTCTTCGGCCGGCACGAACGATCGGGCCGAGATCGCGACCCTTTGCGGTGATACCGGAGGGATTAAAACGGACCGGGACGTCGCCTCAAAAGAGCGAGGCGGGGAAAAAAGAAACAACGGACCGCCGCCTCAACCAAGCTTGCCGGCCGTCCGTCACGCCATCATCAAGATAATCGCTCGACTATCACCGCGCCGAAGCGAACATGCAGCTTGAATAAATCTGCCAAAGTAGTGCTAGTACCGCTGCACGGTGATTTTGACAGGTTAAATTCGGGGTCAAAGTAGCTCCGGCAGGGATTTCGGATCAACGAGCATTTCGATGCTGCGAGCGACATGCGGCTGCCGTCGGATAAATCCTGCGCGTTCGAGCGTGAGCACCATCTGGTGAACCGAAGGTGGGCTGACGCGAAAATATTCCTGCATGTCCGTTTCGGCGGGCGGCCGGCGGTGCAGGCGTGTGTACAGGTGGATAAACGCCAGATACTGGCCCTGCGTGGGCGTAAAGGCTTTTGCAGCGCGACTCACTGCGGCCATCCGATTCAATTGTTCCTCCGTGCCTCGAACGAAGAGGAGGCACAGATGAATGTACGCTATCGGGTCGAGCTGAGCCAAACCGAACGCGCCGACCTCACGGCGCTTCTGAGCGGAGGCAAGCGCGCCGCACGCAAGCTCAAACGAGCGCAGATTTTGCTGGCCGCCGACACGGGCGCCAGCGACGACGACATCGCAACCAACGTGGGCGTTGGCGGCTCGACTGTCTACCGGACCAAGCAGCGCTTCGTGCCGGACCTGGAGGCGGCGCTCAGCGAAGCACCACGCCCAGGAGCAAGCCGTAAGCTCTCAAGCAAAGAGGAAGCACTGCTAGTCGCCACCGCCTGCTCCAAGCCCCCGCAGGGCCGCGCCCGTTGGACCCTGGAGCTGTTGGCGGGTGAGTTGGTCAGCCTCACTGAACACGCCAGCGTATCCCGCGAAACCGTACGTCGGCGGTTGGCCGAAAACCACCTCAAGCCCTGGCGCAAGGACATGTGGTGTATTCCGCAGGTCGACGGCGAGTATGTCGCGCGCATGGAGGATGTGCTCGACCTCTACGCCGAAGTCCCCGATCCGAAATGCCCGGTGGTCTGTTTCGATGAGAGCCCGACCCAGCTCATCGGCGAGGTTCGCCAGCCGATCCCAGCCAAGCCGGGCCAGATCGAACGCTCCGACTGCGAATATAAACGCAACGGAACGGTCAACCTGTTCGTCTTCCTCGACGCGCATCGGCCCTGGCGTAAGGTTAAGGTCACCGAACGGCGAGCCGCAGAAGACTACGCCCAATGTATGCGCGAGCTCGTCGATATCCATTATCCAGATGCCGAGTACATCCGGGTTGTGCAGGATAACTTATCGACCCATTCGGCCGGCGCTCTGTACCAGACGTTCCCACCCGCCGAAGCCCGGCGCATTTTGCGACGGCTGGAGTTCCATTACACCCCCAAGCACGCAAGTTGGCTCAACATGGTTGAGATCGAGATCGGGGTGCTGCGCAGCCAATGCCTCGACAGACGCATCGACACGAAGGAGCAGATCGAATCCGAAATCGCTGCATGGGAAGGTCAGCGCAATGCCTCAGGCGCTCGCATCAAATGGATGTTCACAAC
This sequence comes from uncultured Alphaproteobacteria bacterium, assembly GCA_963816295.1. Taxonomy (GTDB): domain Bacteria; phylum Pseudomonadota; class Alphaproteobacteria; order Rhizobiales; family Xanthobacteraceae; genus BOG-931. The sequence goes on from CAWFJS010000017.1 coordinate 325,582, forward strand.
CAACAAAGCTCGCGCCAAAATGGGCCGCGCCTACCCACAGCCCGCTACCCTCCGCGAGGCCCAAACCAAAAAGTCATAATCACTGTGCAGTGGTACTAGTACATTACTGTTAGTCCCCGCATGAACTATCGAGCTTATCGAATATCGACACGATCTCCTGACCGTCTTTGGAATTTGGATCCACGACCTTAGTGGCTTCGAGCAGTGCGAGGTATTCGGGGCCAAGTTTTTTTTGCAATTCATTTATCTTCTGGGACAGATCCTCGGCTTTCTTGCGGTCTTTCTTCTGATCAACCTGATCGAGCTCATCACTGAGATCGAGGACTTGGCAATAGGTCTGGGTCTTAGTCTTATCACCAGCTATGATGCCGACGACCTTTTGTGCCAATTCGGCAGCATTGGGCTGTTGACTCTGCGCGTACAACGGCAAGGTGCCGATTATCAAAATCGCAACGATCAGCAGCCGGTTCATAAAGCCTCTCGGCTTTACCACTGTGAGAACACTCATGCCAGGCGCAGAGTTCCCCGAACGCCGCTTCCCGCCGCCCTGGTCTGTCGAGGCACTGGACGCCTGCTTGTCGTAACCGACAGCGCCGGGCGAAAGCTCGCCTATGTCTAAGGATGTGCCGGGACAGCGATCGGCAGCCAAGCTCCTCACGCGCGATGAGGGGCGGCGGATCGCGGTCAACTTCGCCAAGCTGCACACCACCGCGCGTTGTAAGCGGAGTTGCGCTACCCTATAACTCCCGCAACCAGCGTGCAGCAGCGGCGAGGAGCAAGATCATGCCGCGGAGTAACCAATCCGGGGGCCCGTGGGGATCGGGACCGCCGGGATCGCCCGAACTGGAAGAATTCCTGCGCCGCAGCCAGGACCGGCTGCGCGGATTGATGTCCGGCAATCTCGGCGGCCGCGGCTTCGCCCTGATCGCGGTGGCGGCGGTGGTGCTGTGGGGCTTTTCGGGATTTTTCCGCGTCGAGCCCGACGAGCTTGGCGTGGTGCTGCGCTTCGGCCAATTCGTGCGCGAAGTGCCGCCGGGGCTGAATTATCACCTGCCCTACCCGATCGAGACCGTGCTGACGCCGCATGCGCTGCGCGTGAATAAAATCGACGTCGGTTTCGATCTGGCCCGCGGCAGCACCATGCGCGATGTGCCGGAGGAATCGTTGATGCTGACCGGCGATGAGAACATCGTCGACGTCAATTTCTCGGTGCTGTGGAAGGTCAAGCCCGGCCATGTCGGCGATTATCTGTTCAACGTGCAGCAGCCCGAAACCACGGTGAAAGCGGTCGGCGAAAGCGTCATGCGCGCGGTGATCGGACACTCGAACATCCAGGCGATCCTCACCGGCGCGCGGCAGTCCATCGAAACCGCCGTGCAGGAACAGATGCAAAAGACGCTGGACGATTACGGCGCCGGCGTCGTGGTGCAGCAGGTCCAGCTGCAGAGAGTCGATCCGCCGACCCAGGTGATCGAGGCATTCCGCGACGTGCAGCGGGCGAGTTCCGATCTCGAGCGTGCGCAGAATGAAGCGCAGACCTACGCCAACCGCGTCGTGCCGGAAGCGCGCGGCCGCGCCGCCAAGATCCTCCAGGACGCCGAAGCCTATCGCGAACAGACCGTCGCTGAAGCCAAGGGTCAGGCATCGCGTTTCTCGCAAGTGTATGAGCAATACAAAAAGGCGCCCGACGTGACGCGGCAGCGGATCTATCTTGAGACGATGGAGCGTGTGCTCGGCGGCACCGACAAGACCATCATTGATACCGGCGCCCAGTCCAGCCCCGGCGTCATGCCCTACCTGCAGCTTAACAGCCCGTCGCGCGAGCGGCCCACGCAACAGTCGCAATCGGGAGGCAATCAATGAAGCCGAGTTGCCCGATTTGAGTCCGCTTCGGGGGTAAAGCGGACAGTAGCTCGGACCAGGGCCGGCGGCAGCGGTGTTTGGCGCGGGCAAGGCTCGAGTGGCCTCTGCCAGGGCACATGGCAGGCAGAGCGTCGGAGCTATGGCGGTCAGGTGTTGGAGCGGGGTGCACCAATTTATAGTTACGCCCCCGGACGTTCGCGCCAATATCACCAATATTACCAGGGCCGCTAGATGCGGCCCAACTTCGCCTGAACTTGCCAAATGTTCGTGTCATTAATCGCGACGTCCATGTCGTAAAAAGCGCGGACGAGGCGGCGTACGGACAATCTACGCGCTCACTATCGTTAAAAAGTCGAGTGATTGAACGGAATTGCGGCTCGCGAGCGCAGTCGCCGGCGCTGGCAGCTCATTGCGCCAGATCATACCTGTGGGTTTGGAGTGCCATGGTTGGCGGCGAACCGCAGCGCAAGCTCAGCAACAGCCTGCGGCAGTTTGCCAGCCTGCCAGTGGAGCTGATCGCGGCTCAGTGATCGTAATTAGTCGCAGCCGTGGACAGTCTGAAAGCGCTTGACCCTAATGAGCCGATTAGAGAAGCAGACATCGGTCGGAAGCCTTCCGAACAGAAATTGGCCCGCAAACGACGTGCCGCGCGCTGTCTCTCGCCCGCATAACGGCAAGAAGCGACGGCTCGCAGTGCAAACCGTCGCCTCCCTGTCAATTTCAAAGCTTTGATTAGACGGCTCACGATTGGCGGTCATGCACGCCAACAATGATTCCCTTGGCGTCCGATCTGCTTACCCGTTCTGCGGGGTAGATCGGGAGGGAAGGCCTTTTGGAGTCCGCCAGTCGCCAAACCGGCTTTCTTCATCTGGCCGCATCACAATCCTGGGCTAAAGTTCTCAGGAAAAATCCAGAGGTGATTGTCGTCCCCGTGCATAAAATCGCCCGGCGTGGCAAGGGCGCCACAGCGCTTTGCGTTTGACGCCTTGGAGCCTTAGCTAATTTCCAAGTGCTATCTCGGGTGTCGTTAGCCTAATCGGAAATCCGTTAGCCAATGCGCGCTGCACGGAATTTGCTGCGCACTGCAATGCAACAATCGCTGCTCGCGATCGGTCGGGCCATCATAAATCGTGATTGATGCCGTTCAGTCCCGAAATAGGCTCTTGAAGCGCGTCGGTGCCAGTTCGGTGTAGCGGACGGTGTGCTGGATCGACCTGTGGCCCAAATAGCCCTGGATCGTTCGTGTATCGACGCCGTCATTCGCCAGTTTATAGCCGCAGCTATGCCGCAGCATGCGCGGGTGAATCTTCATATCGAAGCCCGCCGCACGGGCCGCACGCTCTACCATGGCCTGGAAGCCGCGGATTGAAAATGGCGTGCCACGTTCACTCACAAACACAAACGGAGACTTGGATACCTGCTCGCGCTGGAGCCGCCGCAGGGCACGTAACTCGCGGCTTTTCGGCAATGTAATCCAATCGCGCGCTGTCGGCACGGTGCGGCAGTGTCACCAGATTTGAAAACACCACCGCTTTAAGGCATTTTTAGCCGCACTGTGAAAAAGGCCACTGCTGGTCGGAATTCCTTCTTCTTCTGAACAAAATGCTGAACAATGCTTTCCGCCTTGTACGGGGGATTGAATGCAGGCGCACGATTTGGATGTACCCAAACTAGACATTCTGCACGAGCCGCGTCGCAGATCGCGTCTTTTCTTGGAAGACGACCCGCCCATAAGTGTCGAAGATGATCCGCCCATAAGTGTTGAAGACGGTCCGCCCACGGGTGTTGAATATGATGCGTCCATGCCATCCGTTACCAAGTGGACACCTAGTGCATCTGCCGTTTTCGTGTTTTTGTTTTTGGTTCTAGCCGGTGCCGGCGGCGCTCTTGCGTGGCGGTACTATGGTGGCCAAGCAACGGACATGATTGGGGGCGGAGCACTGCCTGGCGCAACGAACAAGCCGACTGCCCCGCCTGAAGGTTTTGCAGAAGTCCAGCAGCAGCTTAAATCCATCGCGGCTGATCTCTCCGCCGTAAGGCACACGCTAGAGCAGCAGTCCGCTGCCAACCACGATCAACTTACTCGCATCCAAGAACAGATTGCCCAACAAAGCGTCGGCCTGCTTTCATCATCACCCCTTTCATCTCCAGCCCAAGCCGATAAGCCAGTCCACACACCACCGCCAAAACCCGCGCAACACCCGGCACACGTTTCAACACAGGAGTCGTCCAAGCCGACACAAGTCGCACCGCCACAATCTCTGTTACCACCAAAACGGTAATCTGTTGCGGTAGCCCGCCTGTCAGCCTTGGATTTCGGCAAGCAAACTCTTTTGCGACGATGTCGAGCTGATAAGGCCAGTGACGACCGCATGGCGTCGATCAGGATCGAGCTGTGCCTGGCAAGCAAGCTGCTGCAACTCACCAGGGCATGAAAGGGCGTTGCGCGGGCTAATTGGCTACAGCGCCTTCAGCTTCGATGACGCGCAGACATTGCTTAGGGCTATCAAAAATACCTTTGAGGATCGGGCAATCATCAGGCTCGACAGGATAGAGGTTTTGTTTGGAACTGGCGAGACTTTGTTTGGGAACGGGGTTTTGCAGCATTGTTGAAATTCAAGCGGCGCGAGGGACGCCTGTCGTGTACCGAAGCAACACCGCGAAGGGGCCTTGAAGAGATAAGATTTCATGCCCGAATCGGATTTCGCCCGCCCGATCCCGAAGCGCGGTCATGGGATCCGACAGAAAACGCAACGCGATCCAGCCGGCCATGAAGTGGAATTCTGCATGGTAATAAGGATTCGTCGGAACTGCTGCATCGCGCACAACACGGTAGGCGGTCTTTGGATCACCGAGATCGAGGAGCCGGCGCGCAAGGGTGCGACACTCGCGCCACCATTCATCGGTATCTTGGCGCCGCAAATCATCTCCTGAAACTTCAGCCATCAGCTTGACCGCAGCTGCGACGTCATCGTGAGCTAGTAACCGGTGCAAGCGGCATAATGCATACCCCAAATCGCCTTGTGCTTGCTTTGGCACGGCTGCGAGCAGCGCCTCGGTTTTAGTGGAATTCCCCTCGGCCGCCTCACAGGCCTTCACAATCGCGACTTGAGCTGAGCCGAGTCGCTTCGCAGCACGCATGGCGGCACCGAAGTCCTTGGCGCCGATGCGTCGGTCCATACGCGCAACGTCATCATCTGCAGCCAACACGCCGGGAAACGCGCTCGCAACCGCGGATTCCACCGCTGCCGACAGTTCTGCCGATTGCCATATCGCACGAACCTCATGTGAGGCGCCCGCACGATCGCCCTCGCCAAGCATCACGCGCGCGATCGCAAGTCGACCAAGTGCGCTTACGGGCTGCTCGCCGACGAAGTGGCGCACGGTCGCGGCGCGGCGCCCCTCTTGCCACAGCCTTGCCTCCGCGCGCCGGCGCAACACCATGCTCGACCAATCAGGATTGGCGTGGAGGAAAGCGTTGTAGCGATCAAACCCGGCGGGGCTCTCGGAATCGCGCAGATATGTCCACTCGACGAGTTTCTGCGCCACTGGATCATTGATCGATGCCGTAAGCGCCGTCGCCTCACTGAACTTGTGCTGCTGTACCAGCTGAATCGCCTACCTTATCGCGGCAAGCTCCGGCGCCAGCTGCGTTGCTGGTGTCGAAATCGGCCGCACTCGTCGGGTCGCGCGGCAGCAGGATTCTCGGTCCGAGCGCGCGCTCGGAGTGCTTCGCCTCAGTCTGTGACTGGTGCTTGTGATTCTCTGTTTTGGCAGTTTTGCCCCGGTGGGAAGCTTGCGCTCCTACCCAGTGCTTGTGATTCTCTGCTTTAACAGCCTTGCTCGGGTGTGAAGCAGCTTGTTTGTGGGCGGGGTTTGAAAATGCATCAACGCTGGTGAGCGCGATGCTCGCCGAAACCAATAGGTAAACCAGGGTGCGCCGACGCAGCCTTATGCAGCACCCGTTCCCGCGACCGAGAATAGTGACACGGCTACGATCAAAATCGGCGTCAGAGAAGCAAATGGCCCAAACCCTTCCCACACCGGCGTAGTGTCCCACGAATTAGGCACCTTTGCGGGCAGATTTGAATCTTCGGTAAACAACGCATCGGGCAAGCGAAAAATTGATTTTGGTGGCTGACTGCGCGCAGCCGACGATGACATCCAGAGGTTCTGCCCAACATTTACCATCGAGGCAAAATTTGGTTGCTAAACGAAATCAAGGCGGATGGAGCTGAGGGTTGTGACTTCGCGCTCAGATCAACGGCCGGGTAGTACGCTCGAACGTGGCCCCGCAAATCGATATGCGATTAAAGTGTGATCGAGCAAATATGGCGGTACGCGCTCGTAGCTATATTGTAACCGCCGATATACGCCTCGTCTTTTGGAACAAGATATAGAAACGGCCTGGGTCCGCCGTTTTTCTCCCTGACGAAGCCGCAAACGATGTCGCTTGAATTGCCAAGCGCATTTGCACCGGAGGCCCGCTTTATCTCCACAAACTCGACTGAAGCCGGGTTACCCATTTTTGCGGTGATGGTTGCCTTTGCCTTTTTGATTGCGGGGTCAGACTGGTCATCGAACTGAGAGGTTTGCGGGGCCTCTGGCTTCACTGCGATGGAGGATGTTGTTATCGCGTTATCTGGCTGAGAGGATGATGGCGTCTTCGTTAGAATGTCGGATCTGGCAGTTTTGGTGTCGGTATTAGCTTGGCGTCGCACCTCCTTCTTTTTGGCGGCGATGACCTCGCCGTGCAGTGATTTCGAGTCCATCTTCAGCGACGCAGCGTCGGAGCACGCAAATGCCGTCGCTTCCGTGCACCCTGACAACCACGCGGTCTGCTGCGGAGCAAACGAACACCCCATCAAAGTCGCAGTTAGAGCTGCAGTAAGAAGCAGTCTCATAAAAACCGTCCTTTGAAAAAAATCGAGTACGTAATTTTTCCAGCAAAGCTATTAACTGCTCGCTAAATAGATGCCTTACGCCGTCAAAAGCATTACATGGTTAATGCAAGGGCGGCGGCTCGCGGCGAATATTATGACCCTCTCCATCCTGCCGATGGACGCCGTCGAATTGGTGATTGTATCTGTCCTCTTTGGCGTTCTCATTCTTTGGCGGATTTATTTGAAGAAATTTCGCCTGATGTACGACTCCGTGTGGCCTTGTTGCGGCCATGTTTGATTGAGGCGTTCGATTTTTGTTTCGCGGCAACACATGATTGGAAAAGCCGCCGGCGATGGTGTGTTTGGGAACCCAGGCTGATGGATGGTGTTAGTACCTAGGCTGAGCGAGTTTGTCTGACACGCTTAGCTTGGTGGGTTGTCGGCTCGTAGTTGATCACGATCACACACGAATGTGTGCAACGTAGTGACAGCTCGTCACGCGAACACAACTGAAAATAAGTCGCGACTGGATTGCAATCCGCGGCAGGGCGCTGCATGCCCATGTGTCACCGTTGGCGACATACAATTGTGGCCGTAGCGCGTGACGCCGCTGTTTCTCCTTCCACTGCAATTTGCTCGAAGCGCAGCACCGCCGAAAGCTCAACTTCCAGTTCGCTCGGTCAAGGCGATCCCGAACGCTCAACTTCCAGCTCGCTCGGTCAAGGCGATCCCGAAAGCTCAGCTTCCAGTTCGCTCGGTCAAGGCCATCCCGAAAGCTCAGCTTCCAACTCGCTCGGTTAAGGCAGCGATCCCGAAAGCTCAGCTTCCAGCTCGCTCGGTCAAGGCGATCCCGAAAGCTCAGCCTCCAGCTCGCTCGGTCGAGGCGAACGGCATATCGACGATGCAGCCGGAACCGCTAAGGCTCCCCAATACAGCGATTGAGCCGATTGAGTGGAATGCGCTGAACGGCTGGGAGGCGGACGATCACGCCGCAGCCTTTGCCACCTTCTTGACGAGTTGCCGCCCACTGCTGCGCGCCAGCGTGCGAGAGGGCGATAAGCGCCCGATGTACCTCGCCCTCACGCAGGTATGTCGTCAAGCGCTTGCCGTTGGCCGTCTCACCGATGACCAGGCGCGGATATTTTTCGAACACAATTTCCGCCCGCTGCGCATAGCCAGCCTAGGCGACAGTGCCGGATTGTTGACCGGTTACTACGAACCGATCGTCGACGGCTCCCGGTTTCCCACTGGAATCTTCAAAGTCCCAATCTACCGCCGGCCGCCAGACCTGGTACCGCCGCGCAACAGCACTGGTCCCGGTTTTCCCAACAAGGGACAGTCGTTGCGACGGACGAGCAGCGGTGCACTGGTGCCCTATTACGATCGCGGAGAGATCCTCGACGGCGCCCTTGACGGCAAGCATCTCGAGATTTGTTGGATCAAGAATCAGTCGGATGCGCTTGGGATCCAGATCGAGGGATCAGCCCGTGTGCGTTTGGAAGACGGTGCTATTCTGCGCATCAACTACGATGGCCATAACGGCTATCCGTTCGTGCCGGTCAGCCGCATTCTCATTGAGCGTAACATTATCCCGCGCAAAGAGATGTCGCTGGAGCGCATCCGTGAGTGGATGCATGCTAATCCGCAAAGCGCCGAGGAAGTGCTACGCCAAAACCGATCCTTCGTATTTTTCCGAATCGTCGGGTTGTCGGATGACCACGAGCCGAAGGACTCCCAGGGCCCACCCCGTGACCGGGAGGCGGCCGGTGCCCAGGGCGTGCCGCTCACCCCGGGCCGCTCGATTGCCGTCGACAACGCGCTGCATGTGTACGGCACGCCATTTTTCATCCAAGCCGACTTGCCGCTTACCAGCGAGAAGCGGAGCGTCTCCTTTGATCGATTGATGATCGCCCAAGACACCGGCTCAGCGATCGTCGGTCCAGCCCGCGCCGATATCTTTTGGGGCGCCGGGGATCGAGCAGGCCAGCTCGCTAATCATGTCCATCATCCCGGCAATTTCGCTCTGCTGGTGCCCCGTGAACTAGACCCTGTCACAGCAGGGGCGCGGATCCCTCTTCCGCCAGAAAAGCCATCATTTATTGCCCAAGCCAAAATCAGCACCTCGCCGACCACCTGCCGCATTGGGCGCACCTTCGGCGGGCCCTGCGCGATCCCAAGACCTGCACGACCGCCGATGCTGGGGTGGGTGGCCGTCCGAAGCAGATGAACGTTAGATGATCTTCGTTGCATCGGCAGGGCCTCGACATTTCGGTCGAGCCTTTTCCTTTTCACTGGCACCGCGCCAATCTGAATCGCCGCTTCCCGCGGCCGTGGTCGATCGAGGAATTAGAAGCCATGACCGCGGACCAGCCAATGACAGCCGAGCAGGCTGCAACGCTCAAACGATTGGCGGAGGCCGCTTATGAGCTAGAGGCATTTCAGCCGAACCTCACGCGCGCCGAGGCTGATCTGCGTATCTCGATGTTGACCGCTAAGCTCAAACTGCTTGACGGGCCACCGCATACACTCTGAGGCGCACCGTATTACTTTCAAGTCCGGTCGCCGCTCGGCAGCAAAGTACGGCCGATCGCGGCCAATATATCGCCAAGCTGCCGGACCTGTTGCGACGCTTTAGTAGGGCACCAGGCTGGTGCTTTCGTTATTCAGCGGCGAGTTTGGGACTGCGCCTCCTGAGGCTGTCGAGCAATTCGGGCGCCCGGCGCGGAGGGTTTAACAAATTGCTAACCACACAAGGTTAACGACGGATCAACCCCAAAGCGGGAGGATCCGAGCATGGACGAGAGCGTCGGCAAAGGCCCAGGCGTTGAAAATGAGGTGTGGCAAAGTTTGCCGAAGCTCGATGCAAGCGGGGTAGTTGCGGACGATTTTGCGCGCGCCGGCCAGGCGATGACTTCGTCGTCCGCAGACACCGCAAAAGACGAACCGAGCCAAGCTGCTCCCGAACCCACCAGGGATGGGATCCTGCCGCGCTCATCCCGCCTCACCATGATGGCCGCTCCACTTGCAGCCGCGGCCGCACTCGGATCATTCGTCGGATCTCTCACCGCCAGCGGCGTTACCCAATTCTGGCCGCACGTCGCTCCAAGCTCCTCAAGTGGCGCTGCATGGGATGCGCAGGCGCCCAATGCCGAACTTGCGGCACTATCCGCGCTCAAGACATACGTCGAGGGCGCTGCTCGGAACACCAATAATCAGTTCGCCACGCTGGCCAATCGCCTCGACCGGATCGAGCGCACGCAGGCCGACCCAAATCTGAAGCTTGCTCGTATCGCTGAGGCCGTGGATCGGCTCGAGAAGGCGAGAAAGAGCGCTGTGGCTGCGGCCGCTGCACCGGCCGCCGCGGCCCCTGAGATCACGGGCACAGTTCCGAACGGTCCCTCGGCTCCGGCTGAAGCAAAGATCCTGCCGAATTGGATCCTCCACGGCGTGCGCGGCCGCCATGCGCTCGTCGAAAATCGCCACGGCGACCTCTTCGAGATCACCGACGACAGCACGCTTCCCGGCGTTGGCCGTGTGGAGGGAATCAAGCGGCAGGATGGTCAATGGGTCGTCGTGACCGCGCGCGGCCTGATCACGTCGGCGCCCTGACGCGCTTCTGCTCCGCTCGTCGGGGCAACCCAGGTTGCCACGACGCTAGCGCCGCCGACCGTTCGAACTCTAGACGGGAGAGGGGTTCATGAAATGGCAACTCATCGTAGCCGGCGCGCGGACGGCGATGTTCGGTATGCTGTTCCTAGCGGGCACGGCTTCGGCGGAGCTGCGAATCATGAATGATCCAGGCGGCGAGGTTTCGTCCTACCTGCGAACATTCTATGAGATGCGGGTAACCGGCGAGCGTATTGTCATCGACGGGCCTTGCTTGTCGGCCTGCACGCTGCTGACGGGCATTGTGCGCCGCGATCATGTTTGCATCACCAGCCGAGCCGTGTTGGGCTTCCACGCCGCTTCCTATTACAACGACGTATCGCGCTCGCTGGTGCCGACGCGCGCCGGCACTCGACTAGTGATGCGGCTCTATCCCCCGGAAATCCGCGCCTGGATCAACCAGCATGGCGGGCTCTCGCCGCAGCTCATCACGATGCGCGGCCGGGATCTGGCGGCGTTTTACCAGCCCTGCCATTAACGATTACGATGTGGCGCGCTATGGCTCGTCGTTTCCCGCCCCTGCGCCTTTGCGGGCAATTTTGCACCGCTCATCCTGTCTTTAACGCACTGGTCGACGACTTTGGCGCGCTTTTCGGGCGGTAGGCTCATGGCTCCATGCTCGGTTTTCCATTCAGCGCTGAGCAGCGGCTTTAGACTGGGTGAGTGGCGGGTCGGCTTTCTCTTCTTCAGATACTTGCAGAAAGAAAGGTCGGACCTTCTCGATTTCCGTCAGGTTGGCGACAAGTGGCAAATCGTTCACGGCTGGCTTCGGGATCGGCTGGAAGATTAGAATCACGTCACCGCCGAGCGCCAGACGGCCGCCCCGGTTGGTGAATGGACAGCGTCGGTTCGTCAGTTACGAACCGCCGCCTTGGGATTGGGCGGGAAGGCGGCATTGGTGGCCGTTCCGCGCAGCAGCTCCAGCGCCATTTTGATCGCTTTATCGTCCGATTCGTTCGGCGGCACGAAGGACTGCGAGCCGGTCTGCTCGGCACCCTCGGCTTTGAGGTGGCCGCGCAGCGATGCTTCGCCCTTGGTGTCGATCTGAGCCTTCATGTTATCCGGAACGTCCTGCAGGACTTCGATGTCCGGCGTGACGCCCGTGGCCTGAATAGAGCGCCCCGCCGGCGTGTAGTACCGCGCCGTGGTCAACCGCAGCGCGCCATTGCCGGCGCCGAGCGGAATGATCGTCTGCACCGATCCTTTGCCGAACGATCGCGTGCCGATGAGGGTAGCGCGCTTTTGGTCCTGCAGCGCGCCGGCGACGATTTCCGAGGCCGATGCCGAGCCGCCGTTGATCAGAACGATCAGCGGCTTGCCTTTGGTCATGTCGCCCGGCCGTGCATTGAAACGCTGCGTCTCTCCCGGATTGCGGCCGCGCGTCGACACGATCTCGCCCTTCTCCAGGAAGGTGTCGGAGACCGAAATCGCCTGATCGAGCAAGCCGCCCGGATTGTTGCGCAGATCGACCACGTATCCCTTGATCTTGTCGGCGCCGAGTTGCGCGTTGAGATCGTTGATCGCCTGCTTGAGCCCGTCGGTTGTCTGCTCGTTGAATTGCGTGATGCGGATGTAACCGACGTCGCCGCCTTCCGGATGCCAGCGCACCGATTTCACCCGTATGATGTCGCGGACGATCGTGACCTCGATCGGCTTGTCGGAGCCCTTGCGGACGATGGTGAGCTTGATTTTGGTGTTCACCGGGCCGCGCATCTTATCGACGGCCTGGTCTATGGTGAGGCCCTGCACGGCGCTGTCATCGACATGCGTGATGATGTCGTTTGCCATCACGCCGGCCTTGGCCGCCGGAGTATCGTCGATCGGCGCGACGACCTTGATCAGGCCGTCCTCCATGGTGACTTCGATGCCAAGGCCGCCGAACCCGCCGCGGGTCTGCACTTGCATGTCGCGCAAGCTGTGCGGATTCATGTAACCCGAATGCGGATCGAGGCCGGCCAGCATGCCGTTGATCGCCGATTCGACGAGCTTGCTGTCTTCCGGTTTTTCCACGTAAGCGGCGCGCACGACCTCGAACACGTCGCCGAACAGATCAAGCTCCCGGTAAGTGTCCGATGCCGCCGCACGCGCGGCGGAACCCATCAGGAGTGTGCGGGGTTGCGTCAGCAACAATGTCGCCACGACGCCGACCAGTGCACCGAGAAAAATCAAGGAAGTTTTGCGCATCACGCCCACCATGGACTTGGGAGCACCGAACTTGCGGTGCTGCCAGCATTCACGATCAAGAGTTTATCGCCGACCAGAAAACCGCTCCAGTCGACCTTGGGTTTGTTGCCGAAACGCGCCCCTAAGACCTCTCTCGAGAGTCTCGCGAATCAGCAGCAGCTGTCGCGTTGTTTTCAACGCCTCGGCAGTAATTGCGATGCTGCCGTATTCGCTCCCGGCAGTACAACCACGGTCGTCCCTATAGTCACGCGGCTATAAAGGTCTTCGACATCCTCGTTGGTCAGACGAATGCAGCCGGAAGACACGAAGCTGCCGATAGTCGATGGCTGGTTGGTGCCATGGATCCGATATTGTGTGTTGCCGAGATACATCGCGCGTGCGCCGAGCGGATTGGTTTCACCACCGGCCATGAAGCGCGGCAGGTAAGGCTGGCGCTTAATCATCTCTGGCGGCGGAAACCAATCCGGCCATTCTTTCATGCGGCTGATGTGCTCGGTGCCCGACCAGGTAAATCCCTCACGCCCGACACCAATGCCGTAGCGAATTGCCTTGCCATGGCCGATCGTCAAGTAAAGGTAAGTGTTCGGCGTATCGATGATGATGGTTCCGGGCGGCTCGACTGTGGGATAATCGACGAGCGTGCGATGAAACCGCGGCGGTAGCTCTTTGGCTGGTGCTCGCTCCGGCTGATATTCTGGCGGCAAAGCGGCGACAGCAGTGCCCTGTAGCGGGGGCATGGGCCCCGGGACGCCGTAAGAATACGCACCTGGATCGCGCGGCGGACCGGCCGGATAACCATAGGGTGGTGGGTAGACCAAGCGCGGCGGTCGCGGCGGATAAGGGCCGTTATACGGATCTTCGTACTGGTCGTTGTAAGAAGGATACGCGCCTGGGTAGCTCGGCGGACTGGCCGGAGATGAATACGACGCAGGTGGTGGATAGCCGGCAGGCGGCGGTTGCGGCGGTAGATATTGCGCCGCGGCACTGCCGAGCGGGCCGATAACGCTAATAGCGATCACAAAGTTGGCACGCAAGACAGACTCCAACGATCCCAATTCGCACTTATGGTGCAAGCTTTGGCGATATGAAGGCGCGCCTAGATGGAACAAGGTCTGCAAGAAGGCAGACCGCTGCCGCTAAAAGCACAGCGGCGTTGGTCGCGAACTCTCCCTTGAAGGCATGCTCGAGAGCTCCACGAAGCCCGTCGCCACAATCAAGTTAACACACAAAAATCCGCTGGTCGCGGAAGCAACGCAGTTCCGGGTATGCCGGCGACTTACGTTTTGTGTCGCCCTACGATCACGCTGTTAACCGTTTTTTAACAATGGCGTGGCGCGCCCGAGCTCAATTCGGCACCCTAGTGCACTTAGTCTTTTCGGGGGTTGCCCGAGCAAACCGCATTACGCTCGAGCGTGGCGGTCGTCTGGGCTGCAGGATGGGCCGCCGTGGTCTCGCAAACCTTGAGCGTGAGATCGAAAATCTTTGTTGCCGCCCTCGCGGCAAGCGTCATTAACGTGCTACCTGCAGTCGCCGGACCCAGCTACCCCGCCCATACGCCGATCTCCGAAATCACGCGGCCACCAATCGGATGGGTCGAGTTCTGCGTGGAATACTATCCGGAATGCAAAACCAAGCCGTCAGTGCCGCGTGACATCTTGCTCACGACGCAGGCTTGGAACGAGCTCAAGCGCATTAATCTGTGGGTCAACACCCACGTCAAGCCGATGACCGACATGGATCATTGGGGTGTCGTTGAGCGTTGGAATTACCCCGACGACGGCTACGGTGATTGCGAGGACTACGCCCTGCTCAAACGACGGTTGCTGATCCAACTCGGATGGCCGCGAGAGGCACTGCTGATGACCGTAGTGCTGGACAACGAGGACGTAGGACATGCCGTGTTAACGGTGACCACCGACAAGGGCGACCTTGTGCTGGACAATAAGAAAGAGGACATCCTGCTCTGGTCAATGACCGGCTACCGTTTCGTCAAGCGACAATCGCAGTCCGACCCCAGCGTATGGGTTTCGCTCATTGATCCGCAACCTGTTACTGCCACCGCGACTGGACTCTTCGGGATTTTGCGACCGCGCACTCACGATTGAGGCTACTTAAGGCTGCAGGCGGTGCTCAAGCGCAGATCAACAAGACGGACCGCGTTCGAGGCCCGCATCAAGGAGCTGGTCGAGAACCTTCCCGACCTGGCCATTCTGATCGAACCACTGCTCATTGTCCGGCGGGCGCTCCGCGAACAGGTCGTCATCCTGCATCGCCGTTTGCTGGCCATCGTGCGGGACGATGCGGTGTGCCGGCGCCTGATGACGACCCCCCCGTGGTGGCACTGACTTATCGCGCCACCGTCGACGTGCCCGCGCGCTTTCGTAAATCCAAGTCAGTCGGAGCGGTATTTGGGCTGACGTGCGCCAAGTATCAATCCGGCGAAATCGATCGCAGCGGCAGAATATCACGCTGCGGCGATGAGATGATGCGGGTCATGCTTTACGAAGCAGCGCAGAGCATGCTGCGGTCGAAGAAATGGTCTTGGCTCAAGGCCTGGGCGATGCAGATTGCCACGCCGCGGGATGAAAAAGGCGATCGTCGCGCTGGCCCGCCGGTTGGCCGTGATCATGCACCGCATCTGGGTTGGCGGTACCGAGTTCCGCTGGACCCGGGAGGCTGCAGCAGCGTGACGACGCACAGGATCAAACGCGATAGGAGGACAGTCGAGCTCCACCCAGCGGTGGAATGATGTCCCTCGCGGGACGATGGATGAGGTGAGTTCGCATGTCCGCTTGGACCCGCCGTTCGTCTGACGGCAAGGCCGACCGAAAGATTGCTCCACCTCGTCTTCGAATCCCATGATGGAAGGGCCTTGGTGCCGATTCCGAAGAGAAGCACGAGCCCGTGAGTGACATCGACACTGCACCGGCGGATAGTCTGAAAGTGCTTGACCCCAAACGGCCGATTAGAGAAGCGGACATGCTGAGCGGCGCCATGGTTCAAGTCGGTCGCGCTACTCGCCGCGCGTTGGTGGCATGACGAGTTGGTCGCGTCGGCAGCTGCGCTTAGCGATCCCCGAGCAATCGCGAAATTGCAGATCCTTAGATAGACACAGTCGCACTTCGGTTAAGCGCTTGCGAGCGCAACCGATAGCAATCGCGCGTGGCGACAGACCGGGATTGGCGTTAATAAACGCGTCTTCGACATCGCGCGGCGTAACGCTGAGTGGCTCTTGGACATCAGTATAGTCGGGTGGGATTTTTACCGCTGCGCGGGCCTTGCGCACCGTCTCGAAATAGGCGCGCGGCGTCTGACCTGAACAGGTGCCGTGGCGATCCCACTCGTTGAAGATCAGATGCGGCGCCGGCATCAGATCGAGCATAGAAGCGACGATGCTTCGATCAAGCCGCGGCGCCGGCAACTGACAGTATTCCGGGAAGCCCTTATCATATTGCGGCCATAGGCCATGCACTACGAACGAATAAGGCCGAACACCGCACTGTGCATTTGCCGCTCGACCCCTTCCGCGCTCGGCTGCCGCGGCGCAGAACGATGGTGACCATGATAGCGACAGTACGTAAAAGTCGAACTGGCCCGGCATATCTTGCCGCTGGTCTTGGGCAGTCGCCGCTATGGGGGTCAACAACAATACAATGAACGACGCAGGCATAAGAAACCTGAGCATGACCCACTCCTCTCACGCGCATTCAAACACGTGGAAAGCTTACACGGTTGAGGGTTTGGTTTGCGCGATTTCCGCTTTACCCCCCAAAGCGGACATTGCTGAACGAGATCGGCATGTCCGCTTTGGGTCAAAAAGCAGACATTCTCGAAGGTTTATGCGATGTCCGCTTTTCCCCCGAAAGCGGACATTCGCCCACGCGATCTGGATCTGCTTTGGGCCGCAAGCGGACTCATGCACCGCAGCAAAGAGCATCCCCTTGAGCATTGCCAGGCACTTGCCCATGATGCCGGGTTCGTAAAGTGTTTCGTTCCTCAAAACCGATCAGTTGTGCCGATTTAGTGCGGTTTTTGCCGCGTTTGTGGCCGAGCCCCGCCGCGTTGCTGGCGCTTTGTGTGGCGAAAGGGCAACGCCCGCGAAATTAGGTAACGCTATCTCATGAGATCACCTGGCTGTGATGTCGGTCACAGATTAAGGATCATGGGCGTGCAAGAAAGAAACAGGCCCGCAGGGTGTCACCCGTCTTGCGTGGCGAACTAAAAGGGTGAAGGGCGTCAGATGAGCTATTTAACGCAAGTTGCCAACCGACGGCCGATGCTTCGCATCGCGGCCGAGGTCGTATTCGTGTTTTGTTGTGCAGCGCCACTGGTTTTGGCGCTTACAAGTCTCGTCGCTTACGGCCTGCAGTCGCTCTCGCATTGAACAACGACAGAGGCGAGGCCGAGACGTTCAGCACGCTTTTTCAATTCCACCTTTGTTGTAGCACTTCAAGCTGCCAACACCGCCGGCGGAAAGCGTCGCGCGAGAAACCGTCAGCGCCACCGTTGCGGTAAGCAGCACCACCACAACTCCAAACAAAGCGAATACATTGCGGTTCATGAGCCCGTCCCCCGACTTGCTCTGATTAAACCAGTTTATCACGCCAATCAGAAGTGGCGAGCCCAAAAATGGGCCGCTTGCCGCATTGGGTCGAGGTCAACGACCCCCAGCCGTAACGCGCGAGGCCGAGGAGGATTGGGGAAAAATAACGTGTTCAAATTGTGGAACAGGCTCTAAGAGCCGCGAGTTAGCCCCGGTTATGTCAAAGAAGCGTACACCGGACGAATTGGCTCGCTTGTCTCTCACCAAAGAACAAATCGGGCAGCAACTGAGAAACTATTATCGGGCGGGTACGACCGAAGAATTGCCGCCGCAATTACTCACGCTTCTAAAGAAACTCGATCAAGAACTCCCCGAAGAGCAAGACCAATAGCGCCATTGCCCGCTCGCCGCTTCCCGCCGCCCTGGTCCGTCGAAGAATCGGCTATCATCCTGTTACGTCTCAAGCGGGATGGCCTTTGCTTGGTGACGAAAAATCGGGGGGAAAGATGGACGCACAAACACTCATCATTTGGCTGATCGTTGGTGCCGTCGCCGGTTGGCTTGCCGGCATGGTCGTAAAAGGTGGGGGCTACGGGCTGATCGGCGACATCATCGTTGGGATTGTCGGCGCTTTCATCGCTGGCTGGCTGTTGCCGCGGTTTGGCATTGTAATCGGCGGCGGCATCATTGCCGCAATCATCAACGCCTTCATCGGCGCGGTTATCCTGCTGCTTCTTCTGCGACTGATCAGGCGTGCTGCTTAGAGTGACGGGCAGCAGGTTTCCGCCGCGCCCTGGAAAGTAGAAGAAACAACTACCTGCTTCATTGTCCGCGACGCCAACGGCCGGGCGCTCGCCTATGTCTATTTCGAAGATGAGCCCGGCCGGCGCGCGGCGGCGAAGTTGCTTAGACTTGATACGTCGGTGAGTTTATAATGCCTCGTAGTGGTGTCGGGCGCGGAGAACACCACAATGCAGCAGATGCAGCTTTGGATTTTCTCGGCGATTGTGGCCGCATTCGTAGTCTGCGGCTGCATCCTCACCCGCATACCAAGAAAAAAGCTACCAACCGAAACCTTGCGGCCAGCGGTGCCGGACGAACATCAGCCCGGCTGTTTCGCTCTCGAAGAAGAAGGGGGCGGTAATTGGAAGGGCAGCGGGGGAAGCGTACCGGCCATTAAAGAAGCTAAACCGAGTCTGTGATCTAAGGGGGACTGCATTTAGAAAGTGCGTGCGATGAGGCGCGGCGGATAGCGGCGAACTTCGCCAAGCTGCCGGAGCTAATGCGCAAAGTTGGCTGACGCGGCGTCTGCTTTCGGTGCAATGCGGAAGTTCATAGCCGAATGGTCTTCACCGGTTCGGTCGAGATTGACCCCAAGCGGACATCAGGGCCAAGGAAATGGATGGCCAAGTTACAGTCTCGTCTCAGCGTTGCGCCTCCAGATCGGCACCTTCTGACCGACTACAGGTCAATAGAATCGTCGCCGCCGCAGTGAAGGCAACCGATAACTTTCGCATGGCTTCCTCAACTCGGTGCTGAGAGTTACGTTCCTGTATACGCGCACGAGAAATTTCGGCGGAGGTTGTGGCCTCTTTCATGTGATTTTAAGGAGGGAAGGCAATGACGCAGTATGAGGGTAACGTGCAAAGCTACGTTCTCGAAATTCAATCCCCAAACAATCCTTACACCTACACGAGTGCCATAAGTCTCCACGGGGCTTTCGGATTGGCGATTCTCTATTTCGTGCCGCAGGATGGGCAACTCGGAAAGAACCAAAAACGCGCTGGGCACGACGTCTTCGATATCTATTATTGGATGGATTCCTGGCCGCATTTCACTGACCTGCTGCGCAACGAGAAGCCGGTGCACTTCCAATATGACGATTCTAACAACACGGCTCAAATCTCAAGCGTTCGCGCCACTGTTCCTGGTGGGTCATCCCGCTTTGCCGACCGGTTCATCAAAGCCCACTTCCTTTCCCGACAAAAACCTCAAGACCGCCAAGGCGCTTAGCCTCAAAATTCATCCTCAACTGCTCGCCAGGGCCGACGGCGGCTAAGCTGCTGACGCGTGATGAGGCGCGGCGCATCGCGGCCAACATCGTCAAGCTGCCAAAGCTAGTGCGCAAAGTTGGCTGACGCGGCGTCTGCTTTCGGTGCAATGCGGAAGTTCATAGCCGAATGGTCTTCACCGGTTCGGTCGAGATTGACCCTGGCTGTGTGAAAACGCAGTGCTTCATGTGATTCTCTGGCACGATTTCCAATCGAGCAGGAACGCCTGGCATCCGAAAAGAGCAAAGCCGTCGGCAGCCAACAGAAGCGCCAACGGCTTTGCTTTCGTCCCCCACACGCGCCCCCCGACACGTTTGGGCTGTCGGATCGGCGCTGACTGCCGCTGTCCCGACTGGGCGAGCGTGTGGTTCTGCTGAGGCTTTTTTACGGTGGCGAAATGCGGAAATGCGTAGTCGGCAGGGGCGGCTTTAGCATCAGCGTTTGTTTTTCCACCACACCCACAGGAACCATGTCGTCCCGATCCTATTTAAGGCAATAGAGAGCGGCGGCCCCCGACGCCCCCCAGCCCCCGGCCGCCGCTCTGTTTCGGGCTCCGCGCGGTGCAAAACCCGCGGGGCCCTTCTCTTCGTGTTGCGCGGAGGGCATTCGCTTGCGCGCATAAGGGACGATCCTGCAACGCTATCAGGAGTTGGCGCTGGAGTTCGCTCATAAATAGACCGCCGCGTTTATCGCGGGCGGGGCGAGCGAGCGTACGGGCTTTTGGACCCGGTCCTCCGTGTCGAAATTGCAACACACTCGATTTTTTTGAGCAGCGTCTAAGTACGGCGCGGATTCGTTGATTGGATCTCTACGTGCTCAACCAATCAAGGAGCGTCGCTATGACACTCAGTAGCTTGAGCCTGACTCAACGAACTATGCCACAAGGGGCTTTCGATACGGACAAAGTACGCATTCTAATTGCCGAGTATCTAGGTATTGATCCCAAACAAGTTACAGATGAAGCGCATTTCAGTGACGAATTCGGCATGGACCGTTATGATCGCCTCGAATTGATGATCTTGATCGAAGATGCATTCGCAGGCGTAGAGTTTACGGATGACGATGGCGATCAGATTGAAGTCGTTGGCGATCTCATCCGCCACATCGAAGGGAACGAACGGAGAAGCCGGAAACTAATCGGGTTTACGTAACAAATCTGGCAGTTTGGCAATATTAGCCGCGATCCTTCGCGCCTCATTCGCGGGTGAGCAATTTGGCCGCTTCGCGCTGGCGTACCCCGGCTAGGCTCCCAACACCGGCTGTGTGTGAGGCAGACCCTCAGCTGTGTGGAGCTGACCGAGCGTCTATTTTCCGCTTCGATGGCGAGTTGTTGCGGAGGGCGGTGGCTCTTGAGGAGAGTTGAAGGACACCGGCCACAATGAATACCGTTAGGATGATCCAATCGCGTTTTCGTAACCCGGAACATCGCTTCTTACTCTTCACATCGCACGCCGCACGGTTGGTCACGAGAGTCTTGTGGGTATAATCACCTCGCACCGCCGGCAAAGTGCAATTGTTCTTCCGCCATTTAGCCGCAGGCACAACCCGGGCGCCGCCGGTCGACTTGAAATCGTAGGGGGTGCTAAACTTCAAGGCCCGCACGGCGCCGAATATCCGGGGACGACAAACATTAGCGGGCGGCTTCTATGAAGTGTCTCAGTTGCAATGCAGACAATCTGCAGACTAGCCGCTTCTGTACACAATGCGGAGCCGCATTACCGATTACGTGCTCGCGATGCGGAGCAACGAACTCCGCCCATAGTAAATTCTGCGGTGCATGCGGCGCCAACCTTCTGACGTCCACTGAATTACGGTCCACGCAGACAGTTGCTCCTGTTCCTAAGGTATCCTCGCGTTCAGTTGAGGCGCTCGCTTGGGACACAGCGAGTGAGCGTCGGCACTTGACAGTTCTTTTTTGCGATATTGTGGGATCGACCGCCCTGGCGAAATTGCTCGATCCTGAAGATCTGAGCCAACTTGTGCAAACTTATTACGATCGAAGTGGCGAAGCCATCAGCCGCTTTGATGGCGTCATCGCGAGCTATGTCGGTGACGGGATAATGGCATTGTTCGGATACCCGCGAGCACATGAAGATGACGCTGAACGCGCTGTCCATGCTGCGTTGGACATTATAGAGGTTGCCAAGACCGTTTGTCCGAACGGCCATCCGCCCATTCGTGTCAGAATCGGAATCGCGAGCGGCCTTGTGGTCGTAGGCGAAGACAAACTCCATGCTTTAACCAGGGAAAAATCTGTTGTCGGTGAAACGCCCAATCTGGCGGCTCACTTGCAGGCGGCGGCAGCTCCCAATTCTGTTCTCCTCTCCGAAACAACTCGCAAGCTTGTTGGTGATGTTTTTGACCTCGAGAAATTGGAATTGAGCAATGTAAAAGGAAGCAGAGCACGAGAAGTAGCATGGCACGTCATCGGCCTAAAGGCTGGCACAAGCCGATTCGCGGCTCATGTCCGCAGTCTCACGAATTTTGTTGGACGGGAGCAGGAAGTCGCATTGTTGATCGACCGATGGCAGCAGGTGAGCCAAGGAGAGGGTCAAGTTGTATTGCTATCGGGTGAACCGGGAATTGGTAAATCACGCATTGTCGAAACCTTTCGGCAAATGATTTCAGGAAGCTCACAACTGACACTGTACTATCAGTGCTCGCCCTACCACGTCGATAGTGCGCTTTTCCCCATCATCGCCGAGCTCGAACAGACGCTAAAAATAGCTTCCAAAGATGCGTCTTCCGCGAAACTCGAGAAGCTAGAGGTCTTGCTAAAAGACCATGACCTAAATTTGGACGAGACAGTGCCGGTCTTTGGAGCGCTTCTCTCGATTGCTCCGTGCGATCGATACCCACCGGTGGACGTCGATCCACAGCGCCGGAAAGAACGTACGCTGAACGCGCTAGTCGACCAAATCACGAATGCTGCAGCGAAGGATTCAGTGCTCATGATTGTTGAGGATCTGCACTGGGCTGATCCCACAACGCTGGAATTTCTTAACCGACTTATACCGCGGCTTGGGGAGTTGCGAATTCTATTGATCATGACACACCGACCCGAATTTCGAGCTCCGTGGACAGGGCAGGCGCACGTTTCAGCATTGTTCCTAAATCGTTTGAACAGGCGATATTGCCGGGCCATGGTCAAATCAATTGCAAATGCTAAGCCACTCCCAATCTCGGTCATGGATCAAGTCATCGCTAAAACCGATGGCGTACCACTCTTTGTGGAAGAGCTTACCAAGACCTTGCTGGAGTCAGGCTTACTGCGAGAAGAAAGGGACAGCTGGGTACTTACTGGGTCGCTTCAGGAATTCGCGATTCCAACGACCCTTCAAGACTCGCTGCTAGCGCGCCTTGATCGGTTGCCCTCGGTCAAGGAAGTGGCGCAGCTTGGTGCCGCAATTGGGCGAGAGTTTCCTTATAATCTTCTAGCGACCGTATCCTCGATGCCCGAAAGTGCATTGCGAAGTGCACTGGATAGGCTTGCCAGTGCCGAACTTATCTTCGCCCGTGGTTCACCGCCTGCTGCAAGTTATGTTTTCAAGCACGCACTGGTGCAGGACGCCGCTTATGAGACTTTGCTCAAAAGTAAGCGGCAGCAGCTGCACGGACGAATCGCTAAGGCGCTAGAAGACAAGTTTCCAGAGGTCGCGCTCAGTCAGCCTGAAATTGTTGCTCACCACTACACTGAAGCTGGCCGTCATGAAACTGCGGTTGCCTGGTGGGGCAAGGCAGGCGATCTCGCAATCAAACGTTCCGCAGATACCGAGGCCGTTCGCCACTTTGACCGTGCAATTGAGCTGTTACATAGCAAACCAGAGTCACGCGAACGCGACGCGTGCGAGCTCGAGATGCGCATCAAGCTGAGTGGCCCTTTAATTGCGACCCGCGGTTACGTCACTTCAGACCTTGCTGATAATTATACAAATGCTTGGCGGCTCTGCGAGAAGCTTGAAGAGAAAAAGTCCGTGTTTCCAGTGATGTACGGACAATGGGTAATCCCATACGTGCGGGGCGACATGGCAGCGGCTCTGGCGAACGCAGAGCGGTTCCTGCGTCAAGCGGAGCAGCAACATGATACTGGGCTGTTGATGATGGGACATCGCATCTATGGGTCATCGCTGGTTTGGCGCGGTGACACCCGGCAAGGCAGCGAGCATTTGCGACAAGCCCTGTCCCTGTACAGCGCCGACGAACACGACAAGCTCGCTTATATCTTCAGCCAACACCCGCGTACTGCGGCGCTGGCCCATCTCTGCATTTGGGCTTTATCGATCAGGCAATGGATGCGGGGTGGCAGGCGATCTCCGATGCCAAGCGGATCGGACATTTCAATTCTATTGCCTATTCGCTGTGCTTTGTAAGTCTTCTCATTATGCTGCGTCGCGACGTGCCAACCTTGAAAACAACTGCAGGAGAACTACTGCAATTAGCCAAACAGTATGGTGCTTCCTATTGGGCTCTCTGGGCAAAGCCAATGCTGGGCTGGATTGCTGCGCAAGAGGGAAACATTGAGACTGGCATTCGTCAGATGCATGAGAGTGCCGAAGCGCTGCAAAGGCAAAAAGCCAATTTATGGGTGCCCCAGACCTTACTGCTAGAAGCGGAAATCTTGGGCAATGCGACGCAATATCAGCACGCCTACACATTGCTCGATGCCGCACAGGCGCTTATTGAGCCTCTTGATCAGCGGTTCTATGAGGCGGAACTGCATCGGGTGCGCGGAGCAGTGCTCATCGCAGAGAAGCCAGATTCCCCTGACGGCATAGCAAGTCTTGATCGCGCCATCGACGTCGCTCGACGACAGAGTTCGCGCTTCCTCGAACTGCGCGCGTGTGTAAGTAAGGCCCGAGTATGGCGTGAACGCGGGTTCCGAGACGAGGGGCGAGAACTTCTGGGACCGGTTTATCACACGTTCAACGAAGGATTGGACACCGTCGATCTCACGGAGGCGCGCGCTTTGTTGGAGGCGCTCGCTTAGTCCTATCGATCGCATGATCCCGAACCCGCTGCCGAAAACGAAGCGTCATCCTCGTCCGCCGTGACAATATCGAACATCTTGTGATGTGGTGGTCGCCAGGCACGGCGGCAAATTGGCCAGCCGGGCTTCGATCTGACCACGCGACCATTTCTGACGCAGCACTATAGCGCCGCGACCATCCAACCCGACGACGTGGAATGAGTTTTTACCGATATCAATGCCGATCACGGCAACTGCGTTGTTGAGGTTCTGGGACATGGCGTGCTCCTTTGTCTGCGGAGCCCCTTGCCAAATTCGTCACTGGCGGGGCAGGAGCACGGCCGGACCATTCCATTAGCCGACATCCGCAGGGCAAGTTCTTTTTGCATCTGATCAATCCACCCACGAATGCAACGCACGCAAGGTAGGCGTCTTTTTGTGTTGATGTTCGCCCATGCGGTGCAAGAGGCGGGCCAGCGCAGACACTCCGGCAGCGGCATCGGGTCCTTTGTTTAACATGATGCATTCGGCTCGCGCTGACATAGCGGCATCTGTCATTTCGCCGCGAGACGGCAGGCCTTTGGTCACCAGTCCTTCAAGCACTTGGGTCGCCCAGATTGCGGGCACATGGGCGGCTTCACAGAGCCACAAAATTTCCTCCTGCATCTCCGCGAGCCGTTCAAATCCCAGTTCAATAGCATCATAATTGCCAGCGGCTGACGGCCCGCTGCATGAACGATAATCTCAGGAAGATTATGCACCGCGCGTGGAGTTTCGATCTTCGCTACCAGCGCTAAAGAACGCCAGTCCTCACGACGTGCCGCGAGTTTCTTTTGCAGCTTGGTTACGTGCGCCGCCGTCTCCACAAATGAATAGCCCACCATGTCGGCGTGTCGCGTGATGAAGTCGAGATCGGTGGTATCGCGTTGGGTCAACGGATCGAGACCGAGATCGACACCGGGAAAGTTCAAGCCTTTTTCCGCCTTAAGTTTGATGCCCTTGGCGCGGCCTTCCTCGATTCGCGCAATCAGCCCATTCGCCGTGCGGCGCAAAATGTGGCCGCGCAATTTCCCGTCATCAATTGAAATTGGGTGCCCAACATCGAGACGCGCAAGGACCTGCGGTAGTGTACAGCCAGTGCTGAAGCAGTTTCGCGCCGTCATATCATCATTTGTGAGCAGTAGTTCATCGCCCACATGCAGCCGATCTTGGCCAGATGGTACAGTCACGTTATCGGTTCTTACTTTCGGTCCGCCAATATCCATAAGTACCGGAATGCGCCGGCCAACCTTTGCCTCCGCCGCCCGCACATAAGCGATCATTTTGCTCCAGATCTCAGCATCGTCGTGTGCGCAATTAATGCGAACTGCATCAGCTCCGCTGGCCGCTAGATTGGCTATCACCTCCGGGTTTTGTGCGGCGTCAGTACCCAAAGTGATCAGAATTCTCCCCACACGACCGACTTGCGGTTCACCAAATATCTCTTGGCAGTTCTGGGCGAGATACCGCTCGCCACGAAAAAACTGTCGTTGTGATGGCCAGCGAATTCCTTCGGGAGCGGCGCTGTCCGCGATCCCGCAGAGCGCAAGAATTACGGTATCCAGCGATGCAAGTACGCGACTCTCGGCTCGTCCCAGGGACGAGAGGCCGAGTGCCATCAAGCGGCGCTGTAATGGTCGAAGGTCTTGACGTCGGAAAGCTAGATAGTGAGCGAAGTTGAGGGCACCGACGCGAAAGGCCGGCCGATCGATACGCGCCGACCAGCGGTGAAAGATAGCGCGGCCTTGCTGAGCAGTGCGGCCACGCAAGCGCACGACCTCTGCGAGTGTCTCACAAGCGTCTCGCTGAACGCCGTCGTAGAACATGCCAGGGGACTCAAAAACACCTCTAATTAATTCAGCTCTCTGTGTCTGCAGCATGACATGCTCGCGCCGCCCTATCGCCCCGAGCCAATGACAAAAACCGCAATAGCTTCTCCAGGCTCAAAGGCGCTTACCAATGCGAAGCGTGAGCAGTTACTGGCCTCCGATGACCATGACTGCTTTGGGTCTAAAGCGGACGTGACGCTCCTAAATTTCGATGTCCGCTTTACCCCCAATAGCGGACATTCGCCCACCCGATCAGGATGTCCGCTTTGGGTCAAAAGATGGGGTAATCGGCCGGCAGCTTGTGGATAGCTGAAGATTTTGGGTGCTGCGCTTCAGGCTGATGGTGAAACGAGGTCACCGTGGTTACGGGCCTCAAGCATCAGAAGGAGAAGCGCAGCATGGACTATTTTGCTGGACTGGACGTTTCGGTCAAGGACACGAGCGTCTGTATTGTGGATGGCACGGGCAAGATCGTTCGAGAAGTGAAGGTTGCGAGCGAACCTCAAGCGCTGTTGGCGGTACTGAGGAACGCCACATACTGTTTCAAGCGGATCGGACTGGAAGCGGGACCGTTGTCGCAACATGCGGGCGGTGTTGCAGGCGCAGATCAACAAGACGGACCGCAATGACGCTCGTGGCATGGCGCAGATGATGCGAGTGGGACTTTATCGACCGGTCCATGTGAAGACGTTGCGCAGTCAGAAGCTGCGGATGCTTTTGACCCATCGCAAGCTTGTGCAATCGAAGGCCATTGCTCTCGACAATGACCTACGGGGCACGTTGCGAAACTTCGGTCTCAAGGTGGGGGTCGTGGGAACGGTCAAGTTCGAGGCGCGCGTCAGGGAGCTGGTTGAGAACCTCCCCGATGTGGCCGAGTTGGTCGAGCCGTTGCTCGTTGTCCGGCGGGTACTTCGCGAACAGCTCGGCATATTGCACCGCCGCTTGCTGGCCATCGTCCGAGACGATGATGTGTGCCGGCGTCTGATGACGATCCCCGGTGTCGGCCCTGTAGTGGCACTGACTTATCGCGCTACTGTCGACGTGCCTGCTCGCTTTCGTAAATCCAAGGCAGTCGGGGCGGTGTTTGGATTGACCTGCGCTAAGTACCAATCGGGCGAGATCGACCGAACCGGCGCGATATCGCGGTGCGGAGACGAGATGGTGCGAACAACGCTCTACGAAGCAGCCCAGATCCTACTGGTGCGCTCGACAAAATGGTCCTGGCTCAAAGCTTGGGCGATGCAGATCGCCAGGCGGCGCGGCATGAAAAGGGCGATCGTCGCCCTGGCACGTCGCCTGGCCGTGATCATGCATCGCATCTGGGTTGACGGCACCGAGTTCCGCTGGACCCGGGAGGCCGCAGCGGCATGAAAGTAATGACGGACGAGAGGAGGAAACTCGAGCTCCACCGCGTGGTGGAATGATGTCCCTCGCGGGACGATGGATGAGGTGAGTTCGTATGTCCGCTTGAACCTGCCGTCAGTCCGACGGCAAGGCCGACCAAAAGATTGTTCCACCTCGTCTTCGAACCCCATGCTGGAAGGGCCTTAGTGCCGAGTCCGAAGAGAAGCGCGAGCCCGCGAGCGACATCGACACTGCAACGTTGGACAGCCTGAAAGCGCTTGACCCCAATCGGCCGATTAGAGAAGCAGACATCATAAGTGCCATAAGCCTGATACAAAATACGAGGCAGCTTGCAGCGCGAGCCAGGCGCTGGGTTTTTCGATCAGGACGCCGTCACCGCGCTAATCGCGGCTGCAATCGAGATGCTGTTCTAGTACGACAACTGGCATTAATCACAAAGACTTTGCGTGAGATCTCGCGGTCAGTGCGCTCATTTTCAACGCCAGAAAAGCAAGATACCGGACCCTTTTGCTGCAGGCGAAAAAGGTGCGTCGTCGGTTATCTTGCGCAGCAAAAATTTATAGGAGCGCATGTCCGCTTCGGGTCAAAGGCGGACGTGACGCTCTTAAATTTCGATGTCCGCTTTACCCCCATAAGCGGACATCGCTGAACGCGATCACGATGTCTGCTTCTCTAATCGGCCGATTGGGGTCAAGCGCTTTCAGGCTGTCCAACGTTGCAGTGTCGATGTCGCTCGCGGGCTCGCGCTTCTCTTCGGACTCGGCACTAAGGCCCTTCCAGCATGGGGTTCGAAGACGAGGTGGAACAATCTTTTGGTCGGCCTTGCCGTCGGACTGACGGCAGGTTCAAGCGGACATACGAACTCACCTCATCCATCGTCCCGCGAGGGACATCATTCCACCACGCGGTGGAGCTCGAGTTTCCTCCTCTCGTCCGTCATTACTTTCATGCCGCTGCGGCCTCCCGGGTCCAGCGGAACTCGGTGCCGTCAACCCAGATGCGATGCATGATCACGGCCAGGCGACGTGCCAGGGCGACGATCGCCCTTTTCATGCCGCGCCGCCTGGCGATCTGCATCGCCCAAGCTTTGAGCCAGGACCATTTTGTCGAGCGCACCAGTAGGATCTGGGCTGCTTCGTAGAGCGTTGTTCGCACCATCTCGTCTCCGCACCGCGATATCGCGCCGGTTCGGTCGATCTCGCCCGATTGGTACTTAGCGCAGGTCAATCCAAACACCGCCCCGACTGCCTTGGATTTACGAAAGCGAGCAGGCACGTCGACAGTAGCGCGATAAGTCAGTGCCACTACAGGGCCGACACCGGGGATCGTCATCAGACGCCGGCACACATCATCGTCTCGGACGATGGCCAGCAAGCGGCGGTGCAATATGCCGAGCTGTTCGCGAAGTACCCGCCGGACAACGAGCAACGGCTCGACCAACTCGGCCACATCGGGGAGGTTCTCAACCAGCTCCCTGACGCGCGCCTCGAACTTGACCGTTCCCACGACCCCCACCTTGAGACCGCAGTTTCGCAACGTGCCCCGTAGGTCATTGTCGAGAGCAATGGCCTTCGATTGCACAAGCTTGCGATGGGTCAAAAGCATCCGCAGCTTCTGACTGCGCAACGTCTTCACATGGACCGGTCGATAAAGTCCCACTCGCATCATCTGCGCCATGCCACGAGCGTCATTGCGGTCCGTCTTGTTGATCTGCGCCTGCAACACCGCCCGCATGTTGCGACAACGGTCCCGCTTCCAGTCCGATCCGCTTGAAACAGTATGTGGCGTTCCTCAGTACCGCCAACAGCGCTTGAGGTTCGCTCGCAACCTTCACTTCTCGAACGATCTTGCCCGTGCCATCCACAATACAGACGCTCGTGTCCTTGACCGAAACGTCCAGTCCAGCAAAATAGTCCATGCTGCGCTTCTCCTTCTGATGCTTGAGGCCCGTAACCACGGTGACCTCGTTTCACCATCAGCCTGAAGCGCAGCACCCAAAATCTTCAGCTATCCACAAGCTGCCGGCCGATTACCCCATCTTTTGGGCCATAAACGAACTCATGCGGTGCAGCAAAGGCGGTCTATTCAATCACCTCGTCGGCCAGCTGTTGCAGATGCAAGGGCACATCGAGGCCGAGCGCTTTCGCGGTCTTGAGGTTGATCACCTCCTCGAACTTGGTGGGCGCCTGAACCGGCAACTCGCTTGGCTTTGCGCCCTTGAGGATGCGATCGACATACGACGCCGCACGCCGGTACTCATCGGGAATATTAGGGCCGTAAGAGATCAGGCCGCCGGTTTCCGTGAATGAACGAGACCAATAGATGGCGGGGACACGCCAGCGAGCAGCTAGCCCAATAATTTCTGCACCATGGCTAATTGTGAAGACGTCCGGTATGACGATGAAGCCACCACTATTTGACTCGCTTGCCTGTGTCGTAAAGAGGGTTTCGAGCTCGGACATGTCGTTAACGGGGCCGACAATCGCCTCCACGCCGTGGGACGCGGCGGCAGCTCTGAACGGGTTCAGATAACCTTCGACAAACGGCGCCGCTGGCGGGTTGAACACTAACGTGACCCTGCTAAGGCGCGGCGCAATATCTCTGAGTACCTCCACCCACTTACCGCCTAGCGACCCCACGATAGGAGTGAAACCAGTCACGTTGCCGCCCGGCTGCGCTAGGCTCGTGACGAAACCGCTACCGACGGGATCGCCAACCTCCACGAAAATCACGGGGATGGTACGCGTCTGCTGAAGCATCGCCGCGGTAGCGGGTGTGGAACTCGTAACGATGAGGTCTGGTTGAAGCGCGACGAGTTCCTTCGCGAATCGTTTCATTGACTCGAAATCACCCCCAGCCGCGCGAATCTCCATCTCGATGTTGCGGCCCTCCGTCCACCCGAGTTTTCGAAGTTCCTCCCGGAACAGCGCGAGCCCAGACTGCGCGTCACGGTCGCTTTCGGCAAAGCCCAACAACACGCCGATGCGTCGCACCTGCTGCGCGTTGGCCGCTAGCGACCATGTCGCTGCGCCCCCGAGCACTGTAATGAACTCGCGTCGCCTCATTCGATCACCTCGTCGGCGCGGGCAATCAGGTTTGGTGGCAAGGTAAGACCGATTGCTCCAGCGGCCTTGAGATTGACTGACAGAGTAAACTTGTCCGGAGCTTGCACCGGCAACTCTCCCGGGCGCACGCCGCGTAACACTTGATCGACATAGCCGGCCGCCCGATGAAAGATTGCCACAAAGTCGGCTGAGTAGGCCAATAGCCCGCCGCTTGGGACAAAATCCCGAATGCCATAAACCGCAGGTAAGCGGTGCCGGGCCGCAAGTTCGATGATGAGATCGCGGTGCTCAACTATGAACGTATCGGGAATGCCAATGATTCCGCCGCTGCCTTCATGCGCCCGCACGTCAAACGCGCTTTCGATGTGGGTCGCGTTGCCACAAGGCGCAGCGACAACGGTTGTGCCGACCGTTGGCGCCGCGGCCTCCGCTGATCGCCGATAATTCTCCGCGAAAGGCGCGGTCTCGGGATTGAATAACAGCGAGACCCGGGTGACCGCCGGTGCGGCCTCTTTCAGCAGCGCGAGCCACTTGCCACCAACCGAACTTTCGAACAGCGAGAACCCGGTGACGCTGCCGCCGGGCCTGCCCAGACTTTGCACAAAGCCCGAAAAAAGCGGATCGGTCACCAGCACAAAAACAATGGGTAGGCCTCTGTTCATCATAATAGCCGTAGTCGGTGTCGAGCGGCTGACCACAAGATCGGGCCGCATGCCGACAATTTCATTCGCAGCGATGCTAACTTGATCAAGCTCAGCACCCGGCCAGCGATATTCAAGTTCGATATTGTCACCCAGTTTCCAGCCGAGTTCTGTCAGGCCGGCTTCAAGGGCAGCAGCCTCGGCCTGTCCGCCGAGATCACCCGACAAAAGTCCGCCCATCAGCACTGCGACGCGCCGTTTTTGCTCGCGCGGCTCCGCCCGCGCCGCGCGTGGCAATGCGGTCCAAACAGAAATTCCCTTGATGAAATCGCGTCGTCGCATTGCCTCACCCAAGGCTTCGGACCACGCCAACAACCTAGGATTACAGCAGGGATTTGCGATCAGCGAAATGGGGTCAGCTGGCCCCAAGTTATTGGAGAAAACACCGCCGAGAACGACGGCGTAGTGCCAACAAAAGCAGTAATCGTTGAGAGCACTGTGCCCTTTGGCACAGACATCACTCGGCGAATGAATACGGTGAGGTGCAGAGAGCGGGGGTGACCAATGTCATTGCTCCACAAAACCGGCCTATACCGAAGCCTGGACGAACAGGACCATCGTAAGCATCCCAACTACGGCTTTGTTCTTGCTCTTATCGGTATGGCGCTTGCCCTCCTGGTTGCCAAATATTCACGTCAGCATCCATTGATGGAATTTCATTGGTCGGTCGCTAACAGCGCCGATATGGACCTGAGCGATGGAGGTTAGCCATGCCGGTACTTTGTTGCAGTGATATGCGAGCCTCGCGGAGGGGATGACGATGATAAGTGGGGGTTCGCTCAAGCTGTTGGCTGGCATTGCGATAGTTTTGAGTGCAACGCTGAGTATCCGCGCAGTCGCAGTCGAACAGCCTCGCACTCCAATCCTAATACCGAATATTCAAGAACCGGAAGAGATGCGGGTCGCACCTTTTCCAATGGGCAATATCGTCTCGACGCCTGCCGACCGGATGCTTGAAGAAACGATACAAGCCGGTCAAGCGAAAATGCTATCTCTCTCCCCCTATGAAGCGATCTCAGATTTTACTGACGCAATCAAATTAGAAGGACGGGAGTTGCTTAAGTCCAAAGCCTACGAAGGGCGTGCTGATGCCTACATGCAAACGCACGAACGGGACCTGGCAATACAGGATTTAACCACTGCCATTTCACTTCAAATCGGTGGCGGCGTGCTCGGGAACGTGAGGCAGTTCCGCGCTATCTATCCTGAATATGGAGCGACTTCCGATGAAGCAATCGCGCAAAAACTGAATCAAACGTTCTATCCCGATATCAAATATGAAGATTTCTCACAGCGATTTCTAACGGGACACACTTTGTTTTCCGCGATAATTCCGGACCTCTATATCAAACGGTCAGATGCGTATCTTCGCAAAGGAGATTGGCGCAGTGCGTTAATAGATTTTCGCCGCGCAACAAACGGCTTTCCTGATTATGCGGTAGGCACTGGCGTCAGTTTAATGAGACCTCTAATACACACAGCTACGTTGATATGAAAAACTTTGACGATGCGAGTGACGGATCAGTCAAATTGTGGATCAAGCAAGCTCATGGAGTAAATGACGCTTCGGGTCCCTACGAGCTGCATCGTTTTGAATTGAACTGTAGCGCCGAAAAGATACGCACCTTGTCATGGGCCGAATACAATGCATCGGGAACTCTTGTAAAAAGCGGTGAGGGAGGCAGATGGGGGAGCATCTGGCCAACTTCACTTGGCGAAATCCTTGAACATGGTGCCTGTAGCAACAGCTCTAAGTCGGGGTGAAGCCAAAATGAAGCTGGCTAATTTGAAATGACGATGTGGGCCAAGGGGATCGGTGCCATGGACAGTGACGTAGTCGAAACTGATGAGGATATTCTCACCTTCGAAGTTGCAGATGACGCGCTGGAGCGGGCTGCGGTAGTTACCGAGGTGCAAGTCACAACAATCGGAGTTTGCACTCACTGGTATCACTGCAGCTGGCCGCTATAGCTTCTGGCAAGAAGTGGTGACTTCGTACTGTACTTTACAATATTTTGCCGTGATACGACGACTGACCCCATGTCCGCTTTGGGTCTTGGTTGTGTAGAAAGGCCCAGGGGAGAGGCGACACAAGGTCGTCGAAGTTGGCGAGGCGGATTGATTTTCTGGATTGATACTATGCCCTCATCGCTGTGATGAGTGGCTGGATGCCGATGATGTTCATGACGCGGGTGAGATTGTAGGCGAGTACGTGTAGCGCCATCTCGCTGGCGACCCGTGGCAGTGTCTTCATGAGGAAGTGGGTAGCCCCCATCCGAGCCTTGATCGTGCCGAAGGGATGCTCGACCGTCTCACGCCGCTGACGCATCTTCTCCGGATGCTCATCAAGCCGGCGTTGCACGGCCTCGATAATATGCTCATGCTCCCATCGTGAGATCAGTCGCTCCTTGCCCTTGGTGCAACTGTTCTTGATTGCGCAGCTATGACAGGCGGCGGTCCGGTAGCGACGCAGGACCATGCCTTTGTCCTGGGTTGTAAAGGAATAGGCGAGCTTCTCGGCTGCAGGACAAATGTAAACGTCCTCATCAGCCACATAGCGGAAGTCCTGCTTGCCGAAGCGTCCTTCCGCCTTTGCGTTCGAGGTCATCGGCTTTGGCAGCGTAACCGTGATGCCAGCCTCCTCGCATGCCAGGATCTCTTCGCTGTTGAAGTAACCGCGGTCGGCGACGGCATCGAGCTTCTCCACGCCTAGCGCCGTCTTGGTCTCGTTGGCCACATGGGAGAGCTGCGATCGGTCGGTTCCGTCGTTGGTTACCTCATGCATGACGATCAGATGATGGTTGGCCTCGACGGCAATCTGGACGTTGTAGCCAACGACGCCGGAACCGCGGCCGCTGGTCGCCATCGAACGGGCATCGGGATCGGTCAGCGAGATCTGCTGGTCCGGGGTGGTGAGCATCTCCACCTTGAGAAGCTCGAGACGCCGCATCTGCTCCTTCAGCGTCTCGATCTTCTCTTTGAGGCGGTTCGTCTTGGTTGTGAGGGCCTCTGACGGTTCCTGCCGGTCGGCAGTGTCGAGCTGCTGCAAATAGCGCGCGACGCTCTCCTCAATCTGCGCCATCCGCCGCTCCATCTTGGCGCGCGTGAAGTTCTTGTCGCGGTTGTTCACCGCCTTGAACTTGCTGCCGTCGATCGCGACGCTGGGTTGCGTGAGTAGGCCAATCATGCGGCACAGCGCAATAAAGCGTGCGCACACCTTGCGGATGGCAGTGCCATTGTCCTTGCGGAAGTCGGCAATCGTCTTGTGATCCGGTACAAGCCGGCCCGTCAGCCACATCACCTCAACGTTGCGCGCAGCCTCACGCTCGAGCCGTCGACTCGACTGAACCCGATTGAGATAGCCGTAAATGTAGAGCTTCAGCAGAACCGACGGATGATACGAAGGCCGACCGGTTGCTTCCGGATCGACCCCGCCAAAGCCAAGCTCGCCCAGATCGAGTTCCTCAACAAAAACGTCGATCACGCAAACGGGATTGTCCTCATCGATCCAGTCTTCCAAGCATTCCGGAAACAGCGTGCTCTGCCCACGATCCATGCCCTCAACGAAGCGCCTCATCCGATCCCTCCGCAAAAGCAGCCGGAATCATACAGCGCGAATCAAATAACCAAGTGCGTTTTCACACAAGCTGGGTCATTAGCTGCCGCGGCGCGGCCAAAGTGGGATGTCCGCTTTACCCCCGAAAGCTGCCGCGACCTTCGTGCACCGTCGCGGCAGCTAAGGGCCAGAAGCGGACATGGCGCCACCGATTTCTGACGATGGGTGAATTCCAGTCTACTGAACCAAAAACGTGGCGCGCGACAAGAGAGAGGAAGGAATTGTTAGGTTCAGCGTGCGTGCGGATATCAAGTTGACCGAAAGATCAAATTTCTGCGGCTCGCCTATCGGAATTTCGCCCGGTTTGCTGCCCTTCAGAATTTGATCAACCACCGCCGCGCTACGCCGAAATAGTGTCGAAAGGTCCGGCCCGTAACCTACCACGCCCCCGGCTTCCGTAATCTCCTGAAATGGTGAGATGACTGGAATTCGATACTGCAGGGAAAGCTCGGCGATCCTTTTTGCATTGTCCAGAGCCATCGGGTCCGAGGTCGGCAGTAACGCTTCCGCTCTCTTGCTGTTGGCCACTTCGAACGCGCGTTCGATCTCCTCGGCGACAGCAAACTTCAAGACCAGAAGCTCCAAACCCAACTCACGGGCTGCCGCTTGGGATGCTTGTACTTGAAGCTCGAGCGCGTTGTTGGCGGAATGATAAATGAGCGCAACGCATTGCGCTTTCGGAATAATTTCCCGTACGAGGAGTCGTGGGCGGCAATGCCGCCACGACATCGTTGCCATCCCGGTGATGTTGCCTCCAGGCCGGTCGAGGCTTGCCACGAGGCCGGTTTCAACAGGGTCTGAACCGAGTGGAAACACAATTGGAATGGCAGCGGACGCGGATTTCGCGGCGCGAATAGCGGGAGGAGTTGCCGGAAGAATGACGTCTACCCCAAGGTTGATGAGTTCGCTCGCGAGGGCGGGCAGACGTTCGAACTTGCCGTCGGCGAACCTCCAAACAAACTCGATGTTCGAGCCGTCGACATATCCAAGTTCATTTAGTCCCTGCGTCAATTCCTTCCACCAGTCCCTCATTCCCGGTTCGGTCGCTGGGCTCAAGATGCCGATGCGCGGAAGGTGGCCCATTGCTCCACTGCTCATTTGCCCGCACTTCGGCCCGACCGGAGCCGCCAATTGTAAGTCAAAGCAAAAAGAGTAAGCCTAACGATATCGCTTTCGAGGTGTCCGCGATAGCGCGTTGCCCCGCGATGTCCGCTTTGTCATTTCGCAACCCAACTGCTGGAGTCCTTTAAAAAAGGCACATCAGTTCGATTGTTGCTTTTGAAAAGCTTTGGTCAGCAAATAACAGCACAAGCATGGCGAGAGTGATGATAACAAAGACTAGCAGGATCGTTACCTCGGTCTGCGCTTGAGCTTGCGCCGCCTTACCTTTGCGTTCTGATACCAAGCCTACATCTATTGGCATGATCGCAAGTCGGACCCTCTATTTGTCAGGCCTCATCGGCGTGGTGCTTAGGACCGACGAATAGAATTACATCGCCAATTCCACTAGCAACGGGCGCTGGCGTAAACATTAGCTGGCAACCACGAGGACACGTGCCATGCAGATAAGCAAGAACAAAGCCGTATTCGGCATGCTTGCGAAATCGGCTTTTTCGTTCGAGCTCTGTAACAGGATGCAGACTTTATTGGCAGGCAGACTTATAAGCTCGCACAGCGCGGTATAATCGTCATTGCCCTCGTGGTGTTTTCGCTTATGTTATGGTTGGCAATGACCAAAACCGTAGACCCCAAAGGCAAAAACAGAGGTAGAGGCGCCTCGCAATCCATCGCCCACACGTTATGCGCTCTCTCGCCCCTCACCGAGCGCGTCGTAATGGTGAGCAGTGTGGTAGCACCAGAGGTTGAGCGCAGGCTGCGCGAGATGGCGCAAGCCAATGGCCGAACGCTAAGCGCGATGATTGCGCTGATCCTAACGCGGGCGGTAAATGCACACCGCAAGCGTGATTAAAAGGTGATCGGTAATGACGCTTGCGTTGGGCTCAGCTACGAGTGGGCCAGAAGTCCTCCTCTATCCTCCCCTCGTCATCATCTTTGCGCGGCAGCAATCCTGAGCCGTTCATGTCTGCTTTGGGTCCAAAAGCGGACGTGACGCTCTTAAATTTCGATGTCCGCTTTACCCCCAATAGCGGACATCCCTCGGCGCAATCTAAATGTCCGCTTTGGGGCCAAAAGCGGAACTCATGCACTGCAACAAAAAGCCCGTCACTCAATCACATTGTCTGCTCTGGCCAGCACTATTTCTGGTACGGAAATACCAAGGGCTTTGGCGGTCTTGAGATTAATGTTTAGCTCGTACTTATTTGGCCGCTCTACTGGCAAATCGGCGGCTTTATCACCCTTGAGCAACCTATCAACGTAATAGGCTGCACGACGAAACATCGCAGTAATATCTGGACCAAAACCAATCAAACCGCCTTGGTCTGCGAAAAAGGACTCGCCTATAGTAGGCAAATGATTTTTGAGAGCGATCGTTGCGATGAGCGCAGCATTCGCCCCCAGCATTCCATCTCCAGCAATTTCGACCATATCAAAGTTGCGTTTCGCAATCGTTGAAAGGGTTTTGTCAAGCTCGGCAGGATCTCGGACCTCAAAGGGCTGATACATCATCTTCAATGATCGCACAGCATCTTCCATTGCTTGCAGTTCTAATGGCAACACCTGATTTTTCGGATTGGCTAAAAGGGCAACCCGTTTGATCGATGGAACGATTTCTTTCATTAATTCGAGCCGCTTGCTCGTCTGATCGGCTGCGAAGTAAGTTAATCCCGTGACGTTGTTGCCGGGTCGCGCGAGGGTCTGTATCAACCCTGTTTTGTCGGCGTCGCCAGTTACTGCCATCACTATCGGAATCGTCGCGGTAGCCGTTCGGAGGGCGCCCGTCGCGGGCGTCCCATGTGTTACCAGCACGTCAACTTTTAGCGCGACCAATTCATTGGCAAGCGCAGCGAGCCGATCGTAATTGTCCTCGGCCCATCTGGTGTGGATTACGATGTTCTTACCTTCCAAGTACCCGAGGTCGCGGAGACCTGCCTTGAACGCCTCAAATAGCTTTGCGTAGCCGGCAGCAGTAG
Source organism: uncultured Alphaproteobacteria bacterium (assembly GCA_963816295.1). Taxonomy (GTDB): domain Bacteria; phylum Pseudomonadota; class Alphaproteobacteria; order Rhizobiales; family Xanthobacteraceae; genus BOG-931. Next base: position 363,445 of record CAWFJS010000017.1, read on the forward strand.
CAGCACCCAAAAACCCGATTTGCGCGATCTTCGCCCGCTGCCCGCGCGCGGCAAGCGGCCACGATGCTGCGGCGCTACCGATAAGCGCAATAAATTCGCGCCGTCTCATTGAGGCCCCCAAGCTGATGACGAGACATCGTAGCGGGTCCAACCGGCAGGCAGGAAGGGCTAGGTTAGGCTCAGCAATGTCCGCTATGGGTTGCGGGTTCAACTGGTCACTGCAACACTGCTCGTAGTCTATCGGCAGGGGTTTCAAAGCCCAAGGTCTTCCGCGGGCGTTGATTGAGCCGCAGCGCGATCCTGTTCAGGTACGCCTGAGAGAAGCGCGAGAGATCTGTTCCCCTCGGGAAATACTGTCGCAGCAAGCCGTTGGTGTTCTCGTTGCTGCCGCGCTGCCAAGGACTACGTGGATCACAGAAATAGACCTGAACGTTGGTGGCGACGGTGAAGTTCTTGTGGTCAGCCATCTCCTTGCCTCGATCCCAGGTCAAGGAGCGGCGCAGCTCCTGAGGCAGTTTGCGCACGTGTTTACCGAGCGCGGCTACCACGGTCGCCGTGTCCTTGCTCGGGACTTTGAGAAGCATCACAAAGCGCGTATGGCGCTCGACCAGCGTCGCGATGTGCGTGTTGTTTGCTCCGGAGAGAAGGTCTCCTTCCCAGTGGCCTGGCACGGCGCGATCGTCGGCTTCGGCCGGCCGCTCGCGGATGGAAACCGCATCGACGATCTGTCCCAGTCCGCTCTTGGTGGTGCCGCCTTTGGCTTGGCGCATCTGCCGTGCTGTACGCAGGTGCGCCATCAGCGCCTTCTTCAGCACGCCGCGTGTCTGAATAAAGAGACTCCGATAGATCGTTTCGTGAGATACTTGCATGCCTTGGTCGGCAGGGAATTGCCGCTTCAGCCAGCCAGAAATCTGCTTCGGCGACCACTGGAGTACGAGCTTCTGCGCGACGCGCCATCGTAGCTCGGCATGGCGCGCTAGGCGACAAGGCTTCGGGCGCAACGCCCGCTGCCAGGCGTGCCGATCAGCCTCGCTGGCGCGGTAGGCGCTGCTGCCGCCGTTACGCCTGATCTCTCGACTTACAGTCGAGGGCGATCGTCCGAGGCCCTGTGCGATCTGCCGCATCGACCGAGCGGCGGCAATGCCACGCGAAATCTCTTCACGCTCTTCAAGCCGCAGGGCTATCACAGCTCTCCGGCGTGGTGCTGGAGCAATCCCTCCATTGACAGCCAAGACCCGATAGACGCCGCTCTTGTTCCTCCTCTCAAGCGCTCGGGCGATGTCCGCCACACATTGACCGCTCTTCCAGCGCTCCCAGAGCGCGGCCTTTTGCTTCGGTGTGAACCATGTCCGTGCATGCCCCTCCATCCGCATACCTCCTCATCTGGCAAGATTAGAAGGTGTTGCGTCGATTCGTTGAACTCACCACCCAAAGCGGACATTGGGCGCTTGTGACCAAGGGCATAGCGCCAAGGCCGCAATCTTGTATTCTTCTTAGCGCCGGAAGTGGCTCTTCACGATGGAGGAAAGCCATGGAGCGGCGGGAATTCATAAAAATCGTTTGTGGCTTCGTTGGTGCATGGCCGCTGGCCGCGAAAGCGCAGCAGCCAGGGAATCAACGGCTCATCGGGGTACTCGGCGCGGATGCGACGGCATGGGGTCCGTGGACGGTTGCTTTAACCGCGCGCTTACGCGAACTCGGTTGGAGCGAGGGCGATACTGTGGCGATCGAGTATCGCTGGGCCCAGGGCAGGTCCGATCGCGTCAGTGAATTCGCCGCTGAATTCGAACGGCGCAAGGTTGACGTCATCGTCACGTATGGCGGCGCCGTTACGATCCTAAAACAAACGATTACATCCATTCCTATCGTCTTTGCCGTTGCATTCGATCCGGTTCGCAGCGGTTTGGTTCAGAGCTTGGCGCACCCGGCCGGCAACGTTACAGGAGTCTCGATCCAGCAGCCTGATCTTGTCGGCAAGCGGCTTACGCTCTTGCGCCAAGCGATCCCTCAGCTTCATCGATTGGCCATCCTGGCTGACGCTGGCTATGCCGAGCCGATGTTGGAGGCAGATCGGGTTAAGTCCATGGCTCAAGCATCTGGGCTCGAAGCAGCGCGGATCGGGGTCTGGCGTGCCGAGGATATTGCACCCGCATTCGAGGGGCTCACGAACAAAGCGGACGCGCTTTACGTCGTCTCTGATGCGCTCATTGCCGCCAACCGCACCCGTATCGTGACGCTCGCGCTCAGCGGACGCTTGCCCACGATGATGAGCTATGACGACTATGTCGCAGCAGGTGCTCTGATGTCTTATGGACCTGACTACCCCGATCTGTTTCGAAAGGCCGCGGACATGGTGGACAAAATTCTTCGGGGCACAAAACCGGGCGATATTCCGGTCGAGCAGCCGACCAAGTTCGAGTTTGCCATGAACGCTAAGACGGCAGCGGCCCTTGGGCTGACAATTCCGCAGGCGTTTCTTGCCACCGTTGACGAAGTCCTCAAATGAGACCGTGGCAGCGCCGCTTCCCGCGTCTAGCTTGCACTGTGACTTAGGTCACACCTCTTCCCGAGGGCCCGATTACCTTTGTCTCGCCCGACGACCTTTACCGCTCGGGAGGTGCTACGCGCTGTCACCTGTTAGGATCGCCTCCCGAATGTCACGTACGATTGCCCCAAACAGCAGCGAAGCTAGGTTAATTCTGATTGGGACCGCCCTGTTGTTAATGCTCGGTGTGGGCATACGGCAGAGTTTAGGACTGTTTCTAGCGCCAGTTACGCACGACCTCGGGATATCAGCCGCCGATTTCACGCTTGCTCTAGCAACCCAGAATATTGTGTGGGGCCTCTCACAAGCGTTAGTCGGCGCGATTGCCGACCGCTTTGGCCTTCGCATCACAATGATGGCGGGCGCGGTGGTCTATGTTGTTGGCCTAGCGATCATGGCTGCGGCTCAAGGTACGGTCGCGCTGATAATTTCCGGCGGATTGATCGGCGTGGCCTTATCCTGCACAGCAACATCATTGGCAATGGCAGCATGTGTGCGCGCGGTTTCACCGGAGCGGTGGAGCAAGATACTCGGTGTTGTCTCCGCAGCCGGATCGCTCGGTACCCTCCTCGTGCCGCTCGCCACCCAAGCCCTCCTGGCGCGTGAGCCGTGGCAGATCGGGGCACTGTTTTTCATGCTGCTGGCAATCGCCATGTTGCCCGCTGGCTTCTTGGCTGGCGGCGCGGACAGGATACCGGGGCACAGCACCGCATCTACCTCCATGCGCGAGGTGCTCGGCGAAGCGATGCGGAACCGACCGTTTCTTGTGATGTCGGGAGCTTATTTCGTCTGCGGTCTAAATCTTATATTCCTGACGACGCATCTGCCAGCGTATCTGGCGATCTGCGGCCAAGACCCAATGCTGAGCGCGGAAGCGCTTGCCGTAATTGGCGGCGTGAGCGCAATCGGCTCACTGCTGACCGGCTGGCTCGGCAGCAGATATCCGAAGCATATCATCCTCGGCCTTCTCTACATCCTGCGTGCGGTGATTTTCGCCGCGTATTTCATGCTGCCGCCCACTCCAACAAACACGCTGCTGTTCGCTGCAGCAATGGGCCTGTTGTGGTGGCCTGGGTTGGCGCCGCTCATTGGCGGTCTGGTCGCCGAAATCTTTGGAACGCGATACATGGCGACCCTGCTTGGGCTGTCCTTCGTCGTGCACCAGGTAGGATCGTCGCTTGGAGCCTGGGGTGGTGGGTTGATCTTCGATTTTTCCGGCTCCTATGATGCCGCGTGGCAGATCGGCACCGTCATTGGATTCGGCGCCGGAATGATTCAAATTCTGGCAGGCGGCCCAAGCCGAGGACGCGATCGTATGATTATGCCTGCGGTCGCGACAGCGTAATTGTCGTTACCTATCACCGCTGAGCGTGTACTCGATGTCCGCTTATGGCACAAAGCGGACATCGCAATGCGCTCTGCTGATGTCTGCTTTCGGGGGTAAAGCAGACATCGCGGTTTCCAAGCGGCACGTCTGCTTTTGACGGTGAGTTCAACGAATCGACGCAACACCTTCTAATCTTGCCAGATGAGGAGGTATGCGGATGGAGGGGAATGCACGGACATGGTTCACACCGAAGCAAAAGGCCGCGCTCTGGGAGCGCTGGAAGAGCGGTCAATGTGTGGCGGACATCGCCCGAGCGCTTGAGAGGAGGAACAAGAGCGGCGTCTATCGGGTCTTGGCTGTCAATGGAGGGATTGCTCCAGCACCACGCCGGAGAGCTGTGATAGCCCTGCGGCTTGAAGAGCGTGAAGAGATTTCGCGTGGCATTGCCGCCGCTCGGTCGATGCGGCAGATCGCACAGGGCCTCGGACGATCGCCCTCGACTGTAAGTCGAGAGATCAGGCGTAACGGCGGCAGCAGCGCCTACCGCGCCAGCGAGGCTGATCGGCACGCCTGGCAGCGGGCGTTGCGCCCGAAGCCTTGTCGCCTAGCGCGCCATGCCGAGCTACGATGGCGCGTCGCGCAGAAGCTCGTACTCCAGTGGTCGCCGAAGCAGATTTCTGGCTGGCTGAAGCGGCAATTCCCTGCCGACCAAGGCATGGAAGTATCTCACGAAACGATCTATCGGAGTCTCTTTATTCAGACACGCGGCGTGCTGAAGAAGGCGCTGATGGCGCACCTGCGTACAGCACGGCAGATGCGCCAAGCCAAAGGCGGCACCACCAAGAGCGGACTGGGACAGATCGTCGATGCGGTTTCCATCCGCGAGCGGCCGGCCGAAGCCGACGATCGCGCCGTGCCAGGCCACTGGGAAGGAGACCTTCTCTCCGGAGCAAACAACACGCACATCGCGACGCTGGTCGAGCGCCATACGCGCTTTGTGATGCTTCTCAAAGTCCCGAGCAAGGACACGGCGACCGTGGTAGCCGCGCTCGGTAAACACGTGCGCAAACTGCCTCAGGAGCTGCGCCGCTCCTTGACCTGGGATCGAGGCAAGGAGATGGCTGACCACAAGAACTTCACCGTCGCCACCAACGTTCAGGTCTATTTCTGTGATCCACGTAGTCCTTGGCAGCGCGGCAGCAACGAGAACACCAACGGCTTGCTGCGACAGTATTTCCCGAGGGGAACAGATCTCTCGCGCTTCTCTCAGGCGTACCTGAACAGGATCGCGCTGCGGCTCAATCAACGCCCGCGGAAGACCTTGGGCTTTGAAACCCCTGCCGATAGACTACGAGCAGTGTTGCAGTGACCAGTTGAACCCGCAACCCATAGCGGACATGCAGTGCCTTATTCGATCACCTCGTCGGCTGTGGCAAGCAGCGCGTTCGGTACCGTGAGGCCGAGTGTCTTGGCGGTCTTGAGGTTGATGACCATTTCAAATTTCGTGGGTTGGACGACCGGAATTTCGGCGGGTTTCTCGCCCTTGAGAATGCGCACGACGTCAATTGCGGCCTGACGATAGGCGTCCGTCAGGCTGGTGCCATAACTGATTAGGCCGCCGGAATCGGCAAAATCGCGAAGCGGGTAGACGGCGGGGATGGCGTAGCGTGCCGCCAGCGTAACGATCAGGTCGCGGCGGTTATTGAAAAACGGATCGGCTGCGACGAGGATCGCGCCGGCCTTATTTTGAGCAAAGGCCGTGAAGGCCGCGTCGATTTCAGGTTCATCGCTTGCGTTCACGACATCGATCCGCTGATGGAGTGTGCGCCCCGCGACCTGCACTTCAATGAGTTCCGCTTCTGCATCCGCGGTTTTCGGGTTCATAAGGACGCCGAGCGTTGTCGCCGCCGGCACCATTTCATGCAGCAGCCCGATTCGCTTGGCCTCCATTTCGGTGATGAACAAGTTGACCCCGGTGGCGTTTCCACCTGGCCGATTCAGGCTTGAGACGAGGCCAAGCGTAACCGGGTCTCTACCAACCAAGAACACGATCGGAATCGTCGAAGTCGCAGCTTTGGCCGCAAGTGCTGCAGGATCGCCGCCTATCGCGGCGATGACCGTCACCCGACGCCGCACCAGCTCGGCGGCAAGCGCTGGGAGCCGATCGTAATGTCCCTCAGCCCAGAGATAGTCGTCGCCACGTTCTGACCGTCGTCGTAGCCGGCCTCCTTGAGGGCCACAAGGAACGCGGCGGTGGGACGCGCAACGGCCGGAGCCGAAAGACTGTTGAGGAAGCCGATCACCGGCATCGCCGTTTGCTGCGCACCGGCCGCGAACGGCCAGGCCGCTGCGGCTCCGCCGAGCGCAGCAATTAACTGTCTTCTTCCGGTGCCGATTGCCACTTGACCCTCCCCAACGGGGATCAATCCCGGTGGAATGCTGGGAAGGTATCACGCCTCAAATTGGAGGTCTTTGACGTACTTCGCAGTCCCGTCCGGATGTCCGCTTATGGCCCATAGCGGACGCGCCGCTCGGCGACTTTCGCGGCAGCTTTCGGGGGAAAAGCGGACACAGAGAATTGGAATGGTCGCGGCAGCTTTTGACCCAGCTTGTGTGAAAACGCACTTGGTTATTTGATTCGCGCTGTATGATTCCGGCTGCTTTTGCGGAGGGATCGGATGAGGCGCTTCGTTGAGGGCATGGATCGTGGGCAGAGCACGCTGTTTCCGGAATGCTTGGAAGACTGGATCGATGAGGACAATCCCGTTTGCGTGATCGACGTTTTTGTTGAGGAACTCGATCTGGGCGAGCTTGGCTTTGGCGGGGTCGATCCGGAAGCAACCGGTCGGCCTTCGTATCATCCGTCGGTTCTGCTGAAGCTCTACATTTACGGCTATCTCAATCGGGTTCAGTCGAGTTGACGGCTCGAGCGTGAGGCTGCGCGCAACGTTGAGGTGATGTGGCTGACGGGCCGGCTTGTACCGGATCACAAGACGATTGCCGACTTCCGCAAGGACAATGGCACTGCCATCCGCAAGGTGTGCGCACGCTTTATTGCGCTGTGCCGCATGATTGGCCTACTCACGCAACCCAGCGTCGCGATCGACGGCAGCAAGTTCAAGGCGGTGAACAACCGCGACAAGAACTTCACGCGCGCCAAGATGGAGCGGCGGATGGCGCAGATTGAGGAGAGCGTCGCGCGCTATTTGCAGCAGCTCGACACTGCCGACCGGCAGGAACCGTCAGAGGCCCTCACAACCAAGACGAACCGCCTCAAAGAGAAGATCGAGACGCTGAAGGAGCAGATGCGGCGTCTCGAGCTTCTCAAGGTGGAGATGCTCACCACCCCGGACCAGCAGATCTCGCTGACCGATCCCGATGCCCGTTCGATGGCGACCAGCGGCCGCGGTTCCGGCGTCGTTGGCTACAACGTCCAGATTGCCGTCGAGGCCAACCATCATCTGATCGTCATGCATGAGGTAACCAACGACGGAACCGACCGATCGCAGCTCTCCCATGTGGCCAACGAGACCAAGACGGCGCTAGGCGTGGAGAAGCTCGATGCCGTCGCCGACCGCGGTTACTTCAACAGCGAAGAGATCCTGGCATGCGAGGAGGCTGGCATCACGGTTACGCTGCCAAAGCCGATGACCTCGAACGCAAAGGCGGAAGGACGCTTCGGCAAGCAGGACTTCCGCTATGTGGCTGATGAGGACGTTTACATTTGTCCTGCAGCCGAGAAGCTCGCCTATTCCTTTACAACCCAGGACAAAGGCATGGTCCTGCGTCGCTACCGGACCGCCGCCTGTCATAGCTGCGCAATCAAGAACAGTTGCACCAAGGGCAAGGAGCGACTGATCTCACGATGGGAGCATGAGCATATTATCGAGGCCGTGCAACGCCGGCTTGATGAGCATCCGGAGAAGATGCGTCAGCGGCGTGAGACGGTCGAGCATCCCTTCGGCACGATCAAGGCTCGGATGGGGGCTACCCACTTCCTCATGAAGACACTGCCACGGGTCGCCAGCGAGATGGCGCTACACGTACTCGCCTACAATCTCACCCGCGTCATGAACATCATCGGCATCCAGCCACTCATCACAGCGATGAGGGCATAGTATCAATCCAGAAAATCAATCCGCCTCGCCAACTTCGACGACCTTGTGTCGCCTCTCCCCTGGGCCTTTCTACACAACCAAGACCCAAAGCGGACATCGCGGAACCTCGGCACAACCCAACGGCCGACCGGAAGCCGGTGCGTATGGGCGACGAAACCGTCAGTTCCCAGGTGGCCAGATGCTTTGCGTGTGATACGTACACAATTGAGCGATGTCGGTCACAGGCGCCGAGGCAGGGCGGGCATAGTTTTTGACCGTTGGGAATTGTCCCCGAGAATGTTAGTGAACTTTGGCCCCGGCACACGTCTTCGCCGGGATTTTTTCTTGGCAGGATGCGCGCTGCGGCCACTAGTCTCACTCCTCCGAAGAAGCACTCGCCAAAATCGTTCCGTCCCCCGATTGGCATTGTGGAAAAAGAGCCCGGCGGTGTCCACCGCCTCCATGGCCAACGTGAGGGCATCGACTGCGGTAGCGCTGGTTACAGGTTCCAGTAGTTTTCGGTCATCGCGCTTCAAAGGTCTGCCGTTCGCTGCAACGATCCTGGCGCGCCATTTTCCGGGTTCTTGCTCGAACGCGGTAATCTCAAGCCCCTTGTATTGCATAGCTCGACCACGTTGCGTCTTCATAACGGGACGCAAAGGTGAGCGAAGGCTTGCAGCTTGAAGAAACTAGACGGATTCTCCTTCCACATCGGCTTTAGGCCAACGCAAATCGGGACTTCGTCTAATCAAGCCGATGACGGCCGCCCATCCCTCTATCCCCAAGATCACACAGAACAAAGAGTCGCGGCCGAATTGCGCACAGCTGATGATAAATTGATGACTACCCAGTTGTCGGCGGCGGCCTGGCTCCATACGAGCCTGACATTGTCGATCAATATTTTGAAAAGCCCGCGCGCTGCTTGCCACGATTGCGGTTGACATCCATCGCGCCCGCAAGACCATGGCAGCATGTTTGCACTGTCCGATTCGCAGCTTCGGGCTATCTGGGCGGCCGCCGACCGCTTACCGGTAGAGAAGCGCGGTGTCTTCCTCGAGCGCCTCATCGCTCAACTGCAGCTCCGCGGCTCCCGCTTCACCACAACCGACCTTGAAGACATGGTGCGTTCGGCACTGAGCGGCTTGGTCCAGCAATCGGCAGCTTAAAACTTGCGGGCTACCCTATAACACAGCGGTCATAGGAAAATTTAGGCTACAGTAGAAAAAGCCCGGCGTTAGGCCGGGCTAATTTGATTTTAAAAGCGCGATTCCAAAGACAATCCGAGGCTAAAAGCCTTTTGCCGCGTTGCGCCCTCCGTCCTCTTCAACGCGCGAGCAATCTTTCCAGCAGGCGTCTTCTTTCGAGCGAGCGTCTTTAACGTACGGACTTGTTCAGATGTCCACGCGCGCCGTGTTCCATTTGTTTTAGACATTGTTTCTCCTTCAGATCAAAGCGCAGCCTTGTAGCTGCACCGGAATTGAAAGAAAAGTAAAATGTCGTCGCGGTTATTAGCTTGCCGAATTTCTGACCTTTGTTGATCCAACTTATGCCACAACCTTTTTTGATTTAAAGATCTCGACTCGATTCGACGGGGCAATTGCACGGGGGAGGCCGCATTGAAGGGGCTGGTTTGTTGTAACCGTATGGCTGCGTTTGTGCTGCTATTTTCGGTCGCCACTGCGCATGCGGAAGTAGCGAGCATCTATGGCGGAAGTGACGGGCTGTGCGGCCACAAGACCGCGAGTGGAGAACGACTAAATTGTGCAGCAATGACAGCTGCCCATCGCAGGCTGCCGTTCGGCACCCAGATACGCGTTTGCCACAGCGGATGCGTCACGGTTCGCATCAACGACCGCGGCCCGTGGGTCCGAGGTAGAGACATCGACCTGTCGCCAGCAGCCGCCCGAGCCATCGGGTTGTACAAGACAGGGCACGTCACAATGTCTGCAGGTTTGTGACAACCAGCGCCAATGCGGATGGGAACGCAGCTCTGAATGTCCACTTTCGGAGGCAAAGCGGACATCACGACAACTCAGGGAAATGTCTGCTTTTGGCTGCGGGTTCAACCGGTCACTGCAACACCGCTCGCCGGAGCTCTCCGGCGTGGCGCTAGAGCAATATCCGATTGACACTGCTCTTGTTCCTCCGCTCGGGCGACGTCCGCCACACATTGACCGCTCTCCCAACACTCCCAGAGCTCAGCCATCTGCTTCGGCGTGAAACCATGTTCGTGCTTGCCCCTCCACATGCATGCCGTTGCAACGAGTAAGATTAGAAGGGTGTTGCGTCGATCGGTTGAATCCGCCGCCCAAAGCGGACATCGCGTACCAGACAAAGTTCAAGACATGGCGCAGCGCATCGCGACAGTATTATCGGCTCAGCTTTGTTCCAAGAGCGGAGCCCACTCGTGGGCATTCGTAGTGCGCCAACTGATGACATTAGACGCCTTAGACCTGTCTGACTCGCAAGCGTCTCGGGGGCGTATTGCATCAGAAGTCGCTGCGACGCTTCGGTTAGGTCAAAATCGAGATGAGGCGGATTAATTCGAGACTTGGGCGCTTCGAGTCCCTCTTCTCACCTTTGCAATTATCGCTCGGACTGCAACACAAATCAGTGTCTCGTCAGTTGTCCTTTCCGCTGGACGATAATGCAGATGAAGTACTTTCGGTCGCTATGTTGCATTTTTGATACGCACGAATAAACAATTGCGCCAAAAGTTTGATTTTCGTCGAGCCCGCTCTCGAGCCTTCGTTCTGTCAAATCGTGATGGCCTCCTGCAGCATCAATCGAGCGGGGTTGGGGCCGATGTACACCGAAAGTCCACCTCTCAACGGTGCGTATCCTGAAAACGATGCTGACGCTGCCGAGCGCACTTCGCCCAATAAAGTTAATCGGCTGAGACCAAGCGCGTTTCCTCGCTCCCAAGGTTTCAAGAACACACAGGGCGCGAGCGACAGGCCATCGATTGCCAGGCGAATAATTCGCGCTCTTGGCCGCTTTTGCGTTGCGGTTCTCATTGGCGTCGGTGCCACGCTTGCTTGGCAGTCCTACGGTGGCGAGATGGTCACGGCGTGGGCTCCATCGCTCGGCTGGTTGGCACCCACCTCCCCATCTGCAGAATTGCAGGCGCAACTTAGACCGGTGGCGTTTGATCTTGCCATCATGAAGCGCACCGTAGAGCAGCTCGCCAGCAGTCTAGATCAACTGGCCCGCAAGCAAGACCAGATGACGCAGGCCTTCGCGACACTGCAGGCGGCAGAGCAGGACATCAAACAGAATATTTTAGCCTTGGCCCCGCTTGCACCGAAAGCGGGCCATGTTCCCCCGTCTAAACCGTCCCAAGCTGCGGCGGAGTAACGGGGACACTTTAACACTCTTTCATTGCGAGGCGACAAAGGGGATCGGCTTCGTAACGTTTTCCTAGAATTGCTGGGGAGCCTGCCGTGATTATCAGCTTGCGAGTTGCAGCTATAGCCAGCGTGATGGCTGCCGTCGCGTGCACACCTGTTATGGCGCAGACTACCGGAACTATTCCGCCCCAATCACCGCCCCCGGAGATTACGCCGTCATCGCCGCCGCCAACGGCAAGCCAATTCTCGTCGAATGAATTGATCAACGCCGGAAGCCATTTCTTCGGCGGCGTTTCACACGGCCTCGCCATGATTGTCGAGAAAGCGGTGAGCCAGTGGGGACTGCCGAATGGCTATGTTCTGGGTGAAGAGGCAAGCGGTGCCTTCATAGGTGGCCTCCGCTATGGCGACGGTACGCTTTATACAAGAAATGCAGGAGATTTGCGCGTGTTCTGGCAAGGGCCGAGCGTCGGTTTTGATGCCGGCGCTGATGGCGCGCGAACCATGATGCTGGTCTACAACCTGCCGCAGACCGGAGCGATTTTCGATCGCTTCGGCGGCATCAACGGCTCGGCCTACTTCATTGGCGGCTTCGGCATGACGGCACTTACCGCAAACAAAATTGTTGTGGTCCCAATTCGATCAGGCATCGGTCTGCGACTTGGAGCCAATCTCGGCTACCTGAAGTTCACCGACAGTCCCACCTGGAATCCGTTTTGATCGCAAGAGAGGGAATTGTTCTGGGTGGCGCTGACCAAGCGTCAGGGGAGGGGAGCATGGGTCACACCGTGGCCAATATCAGCATGGCCACAGGATCAGTCGCGGATTTGGCCCACACATTTCCCTTCGGCATTGAGGAGGAATACTTCCTCGTCGACGCGAAGACGAAAGCAATCGCGCTCATGGTGCCCGAGGCACTGTTCGCCATTGCAAAGGCGTCAAGCGAAGGGCGGATTAAGGGCGAGTTCCTACGTCAGCAAATCGAAGTCACTACCAAGCCGCATGTCGAAATGACCGAAGCGCGCGCTGAGTTGCGCCAATTGCGGCATAAGCTAGCTGGCATGCTGGCGCCACACGGACTCGAGATTCTCGCCGCGGGCACGCATCCGACTGCAGCCTGGACCGATGCGCAGCAGACCAAGGCCGAGCGCTACGACAATGTCATGCATGACCTGCAGATGATCGGTCGGCGCAACATGCTGTGCGGCATGCACGTTCACGTAGAGCTGCCAAACCCCAAAGCGCGCGTTGATGTCATGACGCGCATGCTCCCCTACTTGCCGATCTTTATCGCGCTCGCAACCTCCTCGCCATTCTGGCAGTCGCAGCACACCGGCCTGCTCGGATATCGGCTCGCCGCTTACGACGAATTGCCGCGCACCGGTGTCCCCGAGCTGTTTCGAAGGGTCGAGGACTATGAGTTGTATGTCGACACGTTGGTCCAAGCGGGCGTGATGCCCGACGCGAGTTACATCTGGTGGGCGATGAGGCCGTCGGTATCGAACCCCACCTTAGAGTTGCGCGCGCCCGATTGCTGCACCCGCCTGGACGATACTGTAGCAATCGCTGCACTCTACCGGACGCTTGTGCGCCGGGTTTTTCTCAATCCACAGCTAAATGCCAGTCTTACCGCCCTATCGCGGGCCATCGTGGTCGAGAACAAGTGGCGCGCCCAGCGTTACGGGGTTCACGAGAATTTCGTCAACGGACTGGATCCGCGCGGCGTGCCGTTCGCCCAATGGCTCGATCAGGTCATTGAGGAGGCCACAGCTGATGCGGTCGCGCTCGGCTGCCTAAACGAAGTCCTGCATTGCCGCGCCATCGTGGCGAACGGCACCTCGGCGGATGCGCAGCTCGCGATCTATCATAGGGCGCGTGACAAAGGAGCCGAGCGCGAGGAGGCGCTGACGGCTGTCAATAAATGGCTTGCGGAGGCAACGCTCGAGGGAGACGACCCTGAACAACAGCTCCAGCTAAGAAAGCCCCCCTATTTGGGCGCAGCTGGTGTTGGCGTTTTTGATCGCCCCGACGGGCAGCAAGAGCAGCGATACCAGTGCTTAGCGCTATTGGATCGCTCTGACGAATGTCCGCTTTCGGGGGTGAAGCGGACATCGCTCAGACATGCTGAAATGTCCGCTTATGACCCAGCTTGTGTGAAAACGCACTTGGTTATTTGATTCGCGCTGTATGATTCCGGCTGCTTTTGCGGAGGGATCGGATGAGGCGCTTCGTTGAGGGCATGGATCGTGGGCAGAGCACGCTGTTTCCGGAATGCTTGGAAGACTGGATCGATGAGGACAATCCCGTTTGCGTGATCGACGTTTTTGTTGAGGAACTCGATCTGGGCGAGCTTGGCTTTGGCGGGGTCGATCCGGAAGCAACCGGTCGGCCTTCGTATCATCCGTCGGTTCTGCTGAAGCTCTACATTTACGGCTATCTCAATCGGGTTCAGTCGAGTCGACGGCTCGAGCGTGAGGCTGCGCGCAACGTTGAGGTGATGTGGCTGACGGGCCGGCTTGTACCGGATCACAAGACGATTGCCGACTTCCGCAAGGACAATGGCACTGCCATCCGCAAGGTGTGCGCACGCTTTATTGCGCTGTGCCGCATGATTGGCCTACTCACGCAACCCAGCGTCGCGATCGACGGCAGCAAGTTCAAGGCGGTGAACAACCGCGACAAGAACTTCACGCGCGCCAAGATGGAGCGGCGGATGGCGCAGATTGAGGAGAGCGTCGCGCGCTATTTGCAGCAGCTCGACACTGCCGACCGGCAGGAACCGTCAGAGGCCCTCACAACCAAGACGAACCGCCTCAAAGAGAAGATCGAGACGCTGAAGGAGCAGATGCGGCGTCTCGAGCTTCTCAAGGTGGAGATGCTCACCACCCCGGACCAGCAGATCTCGCTGACCGATCCCGATGCCCGTTCGATGGCGACCAGCGGCCGCGGTTCCGGCGTCGTTGGCTACAACGTCCAGATTGCCGTCGAGGCCAACCATCATCTGATCGTCATGCATGAGGTAACCAACGACGGAACCGACCGATCGCAGCTCTCCCATGTGGCCAACGAGACCAAGACGGCGCTAGGCGTGGAGAAGCTCGATGCCGTCGCCGACCGCGGTTACTTCAACAGCGAAGAGATCCTGGCATGCGAGGAGGCTGGCATCACGGTTACGCTGCCAAAGCCGATGACCTCGAACGCAAAGGCGGAAGGACGCTTCGGCAAGCAGGACTTCCGCTATGTGGCTGATGAGGACGTTTACATTTGTCCTGCAGCCGAGAAGCTCGCCTATTCCTTTACAACCCAGGACAAAGGCATGGTCCTGCGTCGCTACCGGACCGCCGCCTGTCATAGCTGCGCAATCAAGAACAGTTGCACCAAGGGCAAGGAGCGACTGATCTCACGATGGGAGCATGAGCATATTATCGAGGCCGTGCAACGCCGGCTTGATGAGCATCCGGAGAAGATGCGTCAGCGGCGTGAGACGGTCGAGCATCCCTTCGGCACGATCAAGGCTCGGATGGGGGCTACCCACTTCCTCATGAAGACACTGCCACGGGTCGCCAGCGAGATGGCGCTACACGTACTCGCCTACAATCTCACCCGCGTCATGAACATCATCGGCATCCAGCCACTCATCACAGCGATGAGGGCATAGTATCAATCCAGAAAATCAATCCGCCTCGCCAACTTCGACGACCTTGTGTCGCCTCTCCCCTGGGCCTTTCTACACAACCAAGACCCAGAGCGGACATGAGCGGAAAGTAAGTCAACCGCGCCTTCCTAATGAAAATCGAAGGAGAGAAAGAGCGGATTCAACGGGCTCGGGAGTTTGAAAAAATCTGCTAGGGCTCAACCTTCACCACCGTGAGTAGGCCGACGGCCATCGGTAGTAACCTTGAGGTCCGTTGTAATAGTTGTAATAATTGGGAGCGCCAAATGATGAAAAGCTCGAGCCGGGATCTGCCTGAGCTTGAGCGTGATGAGCCTGAGCCGGCGCCCTCGCGGACTTAAACTCGCCGCCCGGAGTAACGCCAGTCAGCACTACCTGCGTATTCTCTAAGCCATTTTGCTTCACCAGCGCATAAAGCGTAGTGGCATTCTCCGGCGAGATGCGCACGCAACCGTGCGAGACGGGTTTGCCGAGATTCTTTACCTCATAGCTGCCGTGGATGGCATGACCATCCTTTATAAAGAAAATAGAATGCGGCATGGGGGAGTTGTCCCATTCCTTGCTATACCAGATTTCGTTCATGGAGGTCGCAGTATAAGTTCCTGATGGAGTTGAATATCCTGCGCGACCAGTTGATACCGGCCAGTGATATTTTTCTATCCCATCTACAAAGACCGTCATTTTTTGTTTGGCTTTGTTGATGTTGATAACGATGGCTGAGCCAGCCTTTTTAGGTCCCGGATTGGATTCAGGCTGTGTGCCTCCAGGCTCAGATTCGGCTTTCGCGGGCGTAGAACTGGTCTGCGTGCTCGGCGAAGCTATATCGGCGTCATTTTTTGGGGTAGCCGGATTAGAGCTGGTAGGCCCACCGGTTAACTCGGACTGGGCCTGGGCGCCGGCGGTACTGGTGCTTGGCGTGTTGGAGTCAGAGCCGGTCTGCGCGCTCGCAGGAAAAGCGAGTACCCCCACCAGAAAAGCGACAAATACCGGACTCAGGAAATGTCTCGGGGAAGCTGGTACGCACATGTCTTGACCCTGGTTGCGCAGAGACCAACACTATCGGCACATATATAACGCCAATCAGCAACAGAATTTGCGTTGGATCAAAAACGCGAACTCTATGAGAACGCGAGGATGGATGTAGGCGCGACCCAAGATATGCGTTGCCCACGCGCCTACCAGTCTTACGCTTTTGCAATCCGACTGGCTCTCAGCGTGGGCTAGGCGTTACCAAACTAAAACCTGGGCCTCAGTCTTCGGGAGCGGCTGGGGCCTTTTTGTTTGGACTCTTCGTCGCAATTTTTGCACGTATTCATCCTAGTCCCAAAGGGTCGCTTCGACTTGATGATTCGGATGACTTCGACAAGCCGGCCGACATCCTGATCGCGTGGGCGAATGTCCGCTTTTGGGGGAATAGCGGACATCGAAATTTCGGAGCGTCATGTCTGCTTTTGACCCACAGCGGACATTGCGGAGGCGGCTTCTTGCGGGCATAGTCCTCATCGCGATGGGAATGTCCTGACCGCATTGATCTTCACGCACAGCAGCGCCGCCGGAAGCTCACGCTCCCTGGACGATGGCATAAGGTGCGGCGTTCGCTGGCCGACTTTTTGATCTAACGCAAATACGTTTGTCCGATGTCCCATTTATGCTTCGCCCGTTGAGAGTTCGCCCGTTGAGAGGATGGCCGTGCGCGACGATTGGATCATCTACGCGATATTTGGCGTTCTCGTGTGTCTCCTCCTGTGGCGGGTAGCGACACAGTGGAAGGTCAAAAGCGAAGAAGCTGAAAATCTGCGAGTCTCAGTCGTAATTTTTGGCGTCGTTGCGCTTTTTCTGGTCGTTTGGCAGGGCGTGCGGCAGGTCTCGCCAATCGCCGCTCATTCTCAAGACGGGACCATCACCGTATTTGCCGCAGCGTCGATGACAAATGCGCTCGACGACGTCAATGCCGCCTTCACCAAGCAAACCGGCGTCAAGGTCATCACTAGCTATGATGCGAGCTCGGCGTTGATGAAGCAGATCGAGGGCGGGGCTGCGGCCGATGCATTCGTTTCTGCCGACTTGAAGTGGATGGAGTACGGCGAGGAGAAAAAGGTCATAAATGAGAGCACACGTATCAATCTGCTCGGCAACGTTCTGGTACTGATCGCCGGCAAAGACACCAAAATCGACCACGTTGCATGGTCTCCGGCTTGGCGTTCGCAGTCGCCGCTACTGGATAGATGATCGGATCGTGCGAATGCAGAAAAGCGTCGTTGTCGATCTGCTTGACGAGGAAATCTGCCACATTGGCCCGCGAGATGAAACCGCACGTCCAGTCGCGCGGATCGACTAACGCGCGATAGGCTTTCGTCTTTGGCCCGCTGGTCAAGATCACGGGACGCACGATCACCCAGTCGAGCTTGCTCTTGCGAACGATGCGTTCCTGTACGTCCTTGTCATCATAGATGCGCCCCAGCACCAGATGGAGAGCCACGTTATAAAGAAACCCGCCACTGCCGCGACTGTCGCCCGCCCCGAATCCTGTTACGCAGATCAATCGCTTGACTCGAGCCTCCTGCATCGCGGTGACGAGCACTTGGGTTGCCTTCGAGAAAAGCCGCGTCGGCTCGAAGATGATTTCGGGCCCGGCCGAAACGCCAAGCGACTGGGTGACAGCATCGATGCCGGTCAGCGCGCGTTTCACCGTACCCATTTCGAGCGCGTCGCCAGCCATTTTTTCGAGTTTGGGGTGACTAACAAGTATTCTTCGGGCTGACCGCGCCAGGGCGCGAACCGAATGTCCCGCTTCGAGGGCGGCCTTCACGGTCTCAAGGCCAATCCCTCTGCTGGCGCCGATGATCAGAACTCTCGCCACGCCCGTCGATGCTCTTGTCGGACCCGCCACTCATCGTGATGTGCGATCTAGGCAGCCGCACCGCAAGACGCATGGACGCGGTGATTACCGAGCGGCCTGGCTTTCTGTGTGCCCCACGTCACAGCCCCGATGCACATCACAAGGTAACTTTGATGGCGAAGGGGCGGGGAGTGTATTGCAGGGGCTATTGCGATGGCCCACTTCGCTGGCAAGCTTCACGTCGACAAGCAAACGATCGACCGCGTGGAATCGGCCGTGCTGCTCTCTCTCATTGGCGGCGGCCTCGCGCTCTGTGTACTCGGCGCATCAGTCTATGATATCGGCCGAGCGTTTTCGGTCTGGTAGATAGTGCCGCCCGAGAGTTTTTGCTTTCACGTTTATCTGGTAGGCGTGAAGGCCACTCCTTTTGCTGCATTGCACTTGGTCCGCTTTTGGCCCTTAGCGGACGCGCCTGCCGTCGACAGCCGCGGCAGCTTTCGGGGGTAAAGCGGACACCCCGCATTTGTGTGAGCCGCGGCAGCTAATGACCCAGCTTGTGTGAAAACGCACTTGGTTATTTGATTCGCGCTGTATGATTCCGGCTGCTTTTGCGGAGGGATCGGATGAGGCGCTTCGTTGAGGGCATGGATCGTGGGCAGAGCACGCTGTTTCCGGAATGCTTGGAAGACTGGATCGATGAGGACAATCCCGTTTGCGTGATCGACGTTTTTGTTGAGGAACTCGATCTGGGCGAGCTTGGCTTTGGCGGGGTCGATCCGGAAGCAACCGGTCGGCCTTCGTATCATCCGTCGGTTCTGCTGAAGCTCTACATTTACGGCTATCTCAATCGGGTTCAGTCGAGTCGACGGCTCGAGCGTGAGGCTGCGCGCAACGTTGAGGTGATGTGGCTGACGGGCCGGCTTGTACCGGATCACAAGACGATTGCCGACTTCCGCAAGGACAATGGCACTGCCATCCGCAAGGTGTGCGCACGCTTTATTGCGCTGTGCCGCATGATTGGCCTACTCACGCAACCCAGCGTCGCGATCGACGGCAGCAAGTTCAAGGCGGTGAACAACCGCGACAAGAACTTCACGCGCGCCAAGATGGAGCGGCGGATGGCGCAGATTGAGGAGAGCGTCGCGCGCTATTTGCAGCAGCTCGACACTGCCGACCGGCAGGAACCGTCAGAGGCCCTCACAACCAAGACGAACCGCCTCAAAGAGAAGATCGAGACGCTGAAGGAGCAGATGCGGCGTCTCGAGCTTCTCAAGGTGGAGATGCTCACCACCCCGGACCAGCAGATCTCGCTGACCGATCCCGATGCCCGTTCGATGGCGACCAGCGGCCGCGGTTCCGGCGTCGTTGGCTACAACGTCCAGATTGCCGTCGAGGCCAACCATCATCTGATCGTCATGCATGAGGTAACCAACGACGGAACCGACCGATCGCAGCTCTCCCATGTGGCCAACGAGACCAAGACGGCGCTAGGCGTGGAGAAGCTCGATGCCGTCGCCGACCGCGGTTACTTCAACAGCGAAGAGATCCTGGCATGCGAGGAGGCTGGCATCACGGTTACGCTGCCAAAGCCGATGACCTCGAACGCAAAGGCGGAAGGACGCTTCGGCAAGCAGGACTTCCGCTATGTGGCTGATGAGGACGTTTACATTTGTCCTGCAGCCGAGAAGCTCGCCTATTCCTTTACAACCCAGGACAAAGGCATGGTCCTGCGTCGCTACCGGACCGCCGCCTGTCATAGCTGCGCAATCAAGAACAGTTGCACCAAGGGCAAGGAGCGACTGATCTCACGATGGGAGCATGAGCATATTATCGAGGCCGTGCAACGCCGGCTTGATGAGCATCCGGAGAAGATGCGTCAGCGGCGTGAGACGGTCGAGCATCCCTTCGGCACGATCAAGGCTCGGATGGGGGCTACCCACTTCCTCATGAAGACACTGCCACGGGTCGCCAGCGAGATGGCGCTACACGTACTCGCCTACAATCTCACCCGCGTCATGAACATCATCGGCATCCAGCCACTCATCACAGCGATGAGGGCATAGTATCAATCCAGAAAATCAATCCGCCTCGCCAACTTCGACGACCTTGTGTCGCCTCTCCCCTGGGCCTTTCTACACAACCAAGACCCAAAGCGGACATCGGCTCATCGACCCCGTCGCTTCCCGCCGCCCTAGTCTGTCGAGGAATTGGCCGCCTGCTTCATCGTGTCCGACAGCGCAGGACAGATGCCCGCCCACGTCTATTTCGAAGAAACCGGGACGGACACGCTCGTCCCTCGGGCCTTAGTTCGTCGCCGTTTCGGAATAGCGGGTATAATAACGATCAACCTGCTGTTGCCACATCTTCACGAAGGCGCCGGAAGTTAGGTTATCAACGGTTTTCCAAACGTGCTTGATTTCGGGGAGTGTATTGCCCCAGATCGCCCGCTTGCACCACTTTTCACCCTTCTGTTTGCCCTCATCGGTGGCGCACATTGATTTCCAAGCGATACTGTCGGGGTGGTTGACGTGCTCCTCCGCGCCCTGTGTACCTTGTTGATGGATCAGGTAGAGGTCACTGATAGTTGCCTTTTTACGGGTATTCAGTTCGAACAGTATAGCCGCAGTAGCGAACTTGTAGGCAGCGGCAAAAGCGTTATCTCGAGCATTGAGAATATCTCCGGACCCATACTTCGCGAACTCGTAATTACTGAGCTGGAATAGACCAACGTACGATCCAGTGCGCTGCTTCGGATCGAAATCAGATTCGATCTTGGCAACGGCCTTCATAAAATTGAAATCCAGCCCAAAGGCGTCGGACGCGCGCTTGATTTCCTCAACAGGGGTCCCGACGGGAACATCCTTTAGCGAATCGCGAATAGTATCCGCTGGCTTCCTATCGGGCGGAACTTCGGAATAGACGTAATCGGTGAGATATAAAATATGGGTCGCGGCAGTCCATGTGGTCGGATCATACCGCTCACTCCAAGTCGTTTCGGTGCCACCCGACCAATAATCCTTCCGATAAGGATTGTATGAAGATGCGACGCCGACGATACCAGGACCGCTTGCAACAGACCTTGGTGTGATCTCCTTCTCGATTCCGTTTGAACTGACTGAGTAAGACGAACAAGCGAACGTGATTGCGGCGACGCAAATTGCGCCACCCAAGCGCACTATCATTTCGAAGTTCCCTCGTGACCCTCACCGAAGGGCGCGCACTAAGAGGCGCCGCGTGGTGCAATTAAGGCGACAGTTCGATTAGTTTAGGACCATCGCAAAGGGCCGGGTCGAAACGTTTTTTATTGTCATCTTTGGTGATTGCGGCTGGCCCACGATGTAAAGTGGGCGATGCTCGCTATTGGCACAAAGCGGACCATGGCTGCAAATCACACTGAACTGCTCGGCCTGGGCGTGGGCGCGATTTTAGCAATCTCCGCCGCGCTGCATGCGCAGGCTCACGAGCCGAGCGCTGACACGTTGAAGGCAGAGGCACGAAACCTCGCCAAAATCATCAGCGGCGACAAGCGCAAAAGTCAGACCTATTGCAAAATTGTCGAACTCAATGACCAGATCGACGAAAAGGAAGATCCCATTGAAGCTCGGAAGCTTACTCAGAAGAGAGATAAATTGGGGAAGAAGCTAGGTCGAAAATATGTAGCGTTGGCTGGTGGCCTTATGAAGATCGACAAGGATTCTCGATATTATCGGCAGATCGCTTCAATACTCGAGCCGCTAGACAAGTTGTGTGAGTAGTCACCAGTACGCGAGTAGATATGCTGCGGTGCACTTGTCTGCTTCTGGCAGATTTTGTTGCAGAAGTCGGCGATGACAGGTGCGTGGCGACCGGCGCGAACTTCTTTAAGTAGTCGTTTGCCATCCACTCCCTAGCAAGGAGTGGGCTGACACCACTGCCGCCGAACTCTGCACTCCTTATGCAAAGCACGCCTCGGTGACCGGCGGTGGTCGGACGACGAGCTTTGCGAGCCTGCGGAGGTTTTGCGCGATTGCCGCCAGTGTGAACTCGAACAGGGCACCGCACGGCCCACGCAAGCGCAGACGACCGAGCCGAAAGATACGTTTGAGGTGCGCGAACAGCATCTCAACGCGTTTGCGATCGTGGCGCGAGCGTTCGAATGCTTCGGTCTTGGCCAGCGCCCGGGCTACGTCACGGGCCTCTTCGTAGATGCTGCGCGGAATTCTGCGCCACGGCGCCTTCGGACAGCACTGCGCCTTAAGGAGGCAGCTGCGGCAATCGCGTGTCCTGGCCCGGTAATATAGTGTCTCCCCATCGGTGGCCACCTTGCCCGTCGTGGTGAGAACCTTGCCGGCCGGACAGATGTAAACGTTACGCTCTTTGTCGAATGTGAAGTCTTCCCGACTGAACGTTCCGTCTTCTCGCCTCGATTTGTCGACCACCGGGATGTGCGGCGCTATCTTTGCCTCGTTGACCAGCCAGTCGAGGTTGGCTCCAGAACCGTAAGCCGTATCGCCCGCGAGCCGTTCGGGCTTGATGGCGAAGCGCTGCTCGGTGCGTTCGATCATGGTCTTGGCGGCGCCAACTTCGGCTTGGCGGATGGCGCGCGACGCCTCGACGTCCATGATGATGCCGAACTTCACGTCAATTAGATAATTGTCGGAATAGGCAAAGAACGCCGGTCCGCGCTGGGCTCCCGTCCATTGGGCGGCGGGATCGGAGGGTGAGACGAACTTGGGCGCCACATCGCTGGCCGCCCCAAATGCCGCGTCATCAAGGGTGGCGAGATACTCCTTGGTCGCGCGGCTTACCGCCTCTGCATCGAGCTCCTTATTCCAACGTGGCCCGGGCGTTGATCGCTGCTTATTGGCGTCCGCAACAATCAGACTGGCATCCACCGCAAAGCCCTCACCGCCGACCAGGCCAGCCCCGATGCACGCGCCCACAACACGCTCAAACACGCTGCGGAAGATGCCGCTATCGCGGAACCGCTCATTGCGGGCCCGCGAAAACGCCGAGTGATCTGGGATCTTGTCCTCAATCGAGAGCCCGCAAAACCAGCGATAGGCAAGGTTCACTCCCACATCACGGCACAGCGCCCGCTCCGAGCGGATCGCGAACACATAGCCGATGATGAGCATCCGGATCATCAGCACCGGATCGATCGATGGCCGACCGAGCCGAGGATAATAAGGCGCCAACTCGGAATGCACCCAACTCAGATCGAGAACCGCGGCGACCTCGCGGACCGGATGATCGTCTGGCATTGCCTCATCGAGACGAAATGAATAGAAAAACTGTTCCTGGTCGTGACTCAGCCGCCCCATCATGGTCCGCTCCCGTCGCGAATCGCATCACAGCGACGGAATCACCGACCCCAACAACCTTCAACAGATTTCTGCAACAAAATCGGCACAAAGCGGACATCCTGATCGCGCGGGCGAATGTCCGCTTTCGGGGGAATAGCGGGCATAAGAGCTGGCTCCGGTTGTCTGAACAAAATCTCCGCATCGATAAGTGGAGCGTCTGCCAAGGTTAGGCCGCCATGCGGAAAGGCGGCTGGTTGAAGTAGGCTTGATCGGGTGTGCGCCGGTCAAGACCCGTGTGCGGTCGGCGGCTGTTGTAGAAGTCGAGATAACGGCCGATCGATGCGCGGGCCTCGGACACGCTGTCGTAGGCTTTAAGATAGACCTCCTCGTATTTGACACTGCGCCACAGCCGCTCGACGAAGACGTTGTCGCGCCACGCACCTCTGCCGTCCATGCTGATCGCAATGCCGTTCTTGATCAGCACGCCAGTGAAGGCGGCGCCCGTGAACTGCGAGCCCTGGTCGGTGTTGAAGGTCTCCGGCTTGCCGTGCTTCGCCAGCGCCTGCTGCAACGCCTCGACACAGAATGCCGCCTCCATCGTGATCGACACGCGCCACGACAAAACCCGGCGACTGAACCAGTCGAGCACCACGGCCAGATACACAAAGCCGCGCGTCATTGGGATGTACGTGATGTCCATCGCCCAAACCTGGTTCGGTCGCGTGATCGCCACACCGCGCAACAGATATGGATAGATCTTATGGCCAGGCTCGGGCTTCGTCGTACGGGGACGGCGATAGAGCGCCTCTATCCCCATCCGCTTCATCAGCGTCGTGACATGCCGACGGCCGATCTTGCGCCCCTCGCCAGCCAGCAGGTCGCGCAACAGCCGACTGCCCGCAAAGGGGAACTCTAGATGCAGCTCGTCAATCCGCCGCATGAACGCGAGGTCGACTGTCGACACTGGCCGGGGCAGGTAATAGATGCTTCCCCGGCTGATGTTCAGCGCCGCCGCCTGCTTGGTGATCGGCAAATCGTGCGCTCGGTCGATCATCGCTTTGCGCTCAGCAGACCGGCCTTGCCGAGCGCTCCTTCTAAAAAATCGTTCTCCAGGGTCAGTTCGCCGATCTTCGCGTGCAGCGACTTCACGTCGACGGCGGGCTGCGCCGCTCCGGCGCCGCTGCCGAATACCTCGGCCGCCCCTTCTTGAAGTTGCGCCTTCCACGTCGTGATCTGATTGGGGTGGACATCAAACAGCTGTGCCAGTTCGGACAGCGTCATCTCGCCCTTGATGGCGGCTAGCGCCACCTTCGCCTTGAAAGCCGGTGTGTGGTTCCGGCGTGCTCGTCTGCTCATCGTCTCTCCTGATTCGCGGGTCAATCTTGCCCGCCGTCAGGCAGAAACTCCACTTATCCCTCTGTTCAGATTCTTGAGGCCAGCTCTATAGTCCGCAGCGGATCAGCCATAGACGCTACATGCATGGCCACTTGTCATTGAGCGCGGACATTACTCCGACTAGTTCGGTGCCCGACCATTTCTGAGAGTTAGCCTGCGCCCAATCGACGAAGGCTTGTGCCATCGCGGCGTGGCTGGGCTTGTCGCAAATTGCGAACGGACGAAGCTCTATATTTGGCTTTCGTTCGTAAGCAGCACCTACACCAATCATCGTATCACCGACTCCCGAGATATAGCTTACGCAAATATTCTGATCTATCGGCGACGCTGCATTTTTGCACGCTTCATAAAGGTCCTGAGTAGTTTCGACTTTTTTAGATTGTTGGGCGTTGGCCATCGACAATCCCAGAACGAGTATTGCTGCTAAAGCGAACCGTAGTGCGAGCATGACGACCCTCACAGGTCATTTTTAAATTTTGTGTTAGCTTATTTTACTCGCAAACCGGTGCGTCTGCTATTCGGCGGCCTTAGAACCAGGCCGTATCGGAGCCGTCGTTATCACGGCCAAGCGACGGCGGGGAGTGCTTGGTTATTCGGCGAACATCGTGCGCTTCGGCAATGTTCTGGCGATGCAAGTAGATGCCCGTTCCAGCCGTTGTAATGTCCGCTATTGGCACTTAACTGCCGCGACGGCGAACGAATATCGCGGCAGCTTTTGGGGGTAAAGCGGACGCGCCACTTCGGAAGAAGCGCGGCAGTTATTGACCCATAACATAACTTCGCACCGTAAATTGACGCAGTCGGGACTCTCACAGACATATACGGGCTGGCTCATTGTAATGAGTGTGGTCGGGCACGCGCCGACGCCGGGCGAGCCGATAATGGCGACAACTTGAGACGGCGCGATGCAGTCGGCTCGTTTGTTAGAGGCCATCAAGCACAGCCGCCTTTATTGGCCGGTATTGGTGGCGCTTGCCACCGGCATGCGTCGCGGAGAGGTGCTGGCGCTGCGCTGGAAAAATCTCGATCTCGAGCGCGCGACCGTGCGGGTGACTGAAAGTCTGGAGCAAACCAAATCCGGACTTCGGTTCAAAGCGCCGAAAAACGAGCGGATCCGAGCAATCGCCCTGCCCGCTTTTGCGGTCGAGGAGCTTCGGCGGCACAAGCGGCACCAGGTCGAGGAGTTGCTTGGTTTGGGTATTCGCCAGAACGACGACACGCTGGTCTGTGCTCGTGCCGATGGGCTTCCGCTGCAGCCACGAAGCCTTACCCACCAGTTTACCTACCTTCTGGCTCGGGCTAAGGACCTTCCACGCGTTCGATTTCACGATCTGCGCCATAGTCATGCGACGCAACTTTTGCTCGCTGGCGTGCATCCGAAGGTCGCTCAGGAGCGTTTAGGCCACTCAACGATCACAACGACGCTCGATCTTTATTCACATGTGACCGATACGATGCAGAGCGATGCCGCGGCGCGGATCGACGCGGCCTTTGCGCTTGCCAAGGCCGGGAGTTCGGACAGGGACCGCGCAGTTCAGTAGCAATTTCAGTAGCAAGGCGATTTTTGGCAAATTGCGGAATTGCGAAACGCCTTCTATATCAATGCTATGGAAGGGTGGCCGAGTGGTTTAAGGCACCGGTCTTGAAAACCCAGCGCCCGGGTTTGTTCTTGTCTGCTGTCGTCGCGCTCGGTCTGAAAATCAGCTGTTTTCCGACAATAAATTCTCAGGCCATCCGGTTCTGTCCTATCCCGTACTGAGTAGTTCGCTAGCAAACGGCTAGCAAACCTTCATTCGCCAAGCACGCGACGACTATGTTCTTTCCGCATTTCGTCGGCGATGCTCGTTCGCGAGAGTCGCACGAGTTCGGCAAATGGCGCGTTCGGCCGGCAGGAGCGACACGACAGCGCGGGAATGAGGCTCGTTACTGCCGCATCGGGATGACGGTCCAGCGTGCGCAAATCAATCGCATTGATTGTTCGGCAAGCGGGACAGCGCACCCACAGAAACCAATAGCCCGCAGTGACAGCGGCACCGATCGTCGGAGAGAACAGCATCGGCATTCGCTTGATTTGGCGCTCATTCCAGGCGGCGATTAGACGCTCGGCATCCTCAAGCACCTGGGCATCGGTCGCGCGCCGGATAGCCGCTTCCTTCTCTGCGGCCTCGCGGCGCTGATCCTCCATCTTGCGGCGATTGAAACCCACCGAATCCTATCTTGCGACTTTGAGATTCTCTGCTGAGGTTTTTCCTTTATTCGCAACTTCCTCGTATTCGACGGTCTGACCCTCGTTTAGGGTGCTCAGACCCGCGCGCTCGACTGCTGAGATGTGAACGAACACGTCCCTGCCGCCGCCCACAGGTTGAATAAATCCGTATCCTTTAGTCGCGTTGAACCATTTCACGGTGCCTTTGGCCACTGTCGTCGCCTCCAATGTTGCACTTGAACGATATCAAGGCGGCGCCTAGAGGCAAACGCATTCGTGTGCAAATCTTCAATCGGGACGGAGGAACGCACCGGAAGCTGTTTCGTTTCAGAGTTGGCAGGCCAGCGATGAGCCTCAGAGCGCTGGCCGCGCCCAGGTGGCCCCGGCATCTCAGTTCCCCATACTTTCTGGATGTCTGGGGCCACGCTGCTGCTAGACCAGCCACGATACTCGGCTTATCTAACGACGCATGTCGTTGCGTGAGCGTACCCGCCCCGGGCTGGGAACTATCGAGCCGTGTCTGCCGTCGCCAACGAAGGCCCCGCCTTCCGGTCCCGGCTGGATTCACGAGATCAAGCATGACGGCTTCCGCATCCTCGCGAGGCGCGATAGTGCCGGTGTGCGGCTGTTCACCCGCAACGGCAATGATTTCACGATGCGGTTTCCGCTCGCTGTCGCGGCGGTCGCGGCATTGCCAGGCCGCTCATTCCTGATTGACGGCGAGGCAATCGTCACTAACGACAAGGGCCTTGCGGTATTTGAATTGATCCGCCGGGCGCGCAATGGCGGTGCCGCGGTCTTGTGCGCCTTCGATCTGATCGAGCTCGACGGCGAAGATTTGCGGCGTGCGCCGATCGAACACCGCAAGCACAAGCTGGCGCGGCTAGTTCGCACCCAGCGTCCGGGCATCGTGGTCAACGAGCATTACGATGGCGAGGGCGATATCGTGTTTAAGTACGCCTGCAAGCTCGGCTGCGAGGGTATCGTCTCGAAACGGGTTGGCTCCCCCTATCGCTCCAGCCGATCGCCGCATTGGCTCAAAGTCAAAAACCCGAAAGCGCCAGCGGTCAAGCGCGAGGCGGAAGAGGATTGGGGCCGCTGATATGGCGCGGCGCTCCTGTTGATCGATAAACAATCGGACCCGTGACTACCTTCCACACAAAGCCAATCTTGTTTAACCGCGCCTTCCGCTCGGCTGACAACTCGCGCCTTCTTACGCGCTGCGTGGAAACCCACCATCCAAGTCTGATTTTTCCTTCGTTATGAAGGATCGGTACGCAACAGTGTCCTTCCCGACGTTTGAATTTCAAAAGGGCGGCGAACCCTCAGGGCGACGCTAAAACGCCAACCTGTGACGATCATCACTTTGCGCTGCCAAGCTCGGCAGTAAGCTACCTATGTTGAAATCGAAAGCCACAGGAGGTCTCCATGGCTGCGACCGTGAAAAAGGCCGGCAGGCAATTTACTCGGTGGTTCAAAGCATTCAGGGAAAAGAACCGGCCTCCCTATAAGTGGTACGAGCATGACCTTTACGGGGCTTGATGGTCGCGACCTAGCACCCCCCGGCGGATCGCGGCGAATATCGCCAAGCTGCCTGAGTTATTGCGAAGGTCGGAAAACTCATAAATTCCCCAAGCAACTGACCACAAAGCGCGCGGCGAACATCGCCACTTGTGCCGATTGGGCGGGTTTAATTGCCGCACCGGTCTTCAACGATCTGGATGCTTTCTCATCGTGAGAGCGGGCCGGTTAGCGACCTGGCTGGCAACAGGTAGCAGGCCAGGCTCGGTCCCGGTCGATTCAGACGGCCGGGACCACCCCGGAACGGATGCAGGGGCCGCCGCGTTTTCACAGTGGCCGACCGGAAAATGAGTCAGTCCCGGCTGCGCCAGTGGCGCCGGACCCGCCAGGCTATTGAGAACCCCCGACGGTAAAGCCCGGCGCCACGCCAACTCCATTACGCGCGAGGCAGAAGCACAAGAAGAGAGGATCAAACATGAGTGAGTCAGGTACCACGCCTTACGACGAAGAGGTGTTCAGCGACGAGCTGCCCGATGCGGCTTTGGAGATCGCGGGAAGCAAGTTATGGGAGGGGCCCGCGGCTTCAATGACGGCTGCATTTTGCTCAGGATTGGACAGCTGCCCGTCCTCTCCCCAGAAATAAATGCTGTGTATATGAAGTTGGGGCCGGTTATTCGCCGGCCCCCGCTTTATTTCAGCAACTGCCGGCCGGCGATCGGCAGCAAAGTTGCTCACCAAAGACGAAGCGCGAAGGATTGCGGCGAATGTCGCCAAGCTGCCGGAGCTTTTACAGCACAAGACTTGAGGAGGGAGCCTCGCTATAATGCCTTGCGGTGGTGTTGGCGACGGTCATGTATACGTTTCTTAAGATCTTCACTGTAGTGATGCTTGCTCTAGCTCTCTTTAATTGGCTCGCTGACCGTGACCGACGCGCTGACACCAATATACCCAACGCCACGCCCGGACTGTCAATTCTTACAGCTCACACCAAATACGAGAGTCCGCAGGGATATGTCCCGCCCATTTTTCTTCCAGGTGACATCAAATACGAGAGCCCGAACGGAAATGTCCGTATCTATTTCCCTATCGTGACATCGATCGCCCTCTCAGTTTTGTTCACACTGATCCTTCGTTTCATCAGGTAACGTGCGCCCCGGCGAATATTGCCAAGCTGCCGGAGCTGAGCGGTCACGTGGAAACGATGAGATCATCGGCGGCATTCCTGATATTATAGACCCGCTTTCGTAGGGAGGGGCATCATGCGGCGCATTGGGTGTGGGCTGCTTTGTTTGTTGCTGGTCGGATGCAACGACATTTTCGCCACCACCACCACAGCACAGGACTTAGCGCTGTCCACCTCCTACGCGCGCGGGAGGTTGTCCAAAGGCGCTAACTTAAAGATTTCTGCCGACAGTGAGTGTGTGGTCCTTGCGAGAAAAAACGTCCAAAGGCGCTAACTTAAAGATTTCTGCCGACAGTGAGTGTGTGGTCCTTGCGAGAAAAAACCGACGCCGTGTAAGCTGAAATTAGGAAACGAACCTGCAATGCGCTGGCGGCCACTGTGCGTCCCTTCAGGCGGGAAGTCGGCTGATCAGGTCGATTGCCCGTTGGTATTTCTCTATGCGTTGAAAGTCTCGCTCTGACGGGGCGGCGATGCGAGATAGGTCGCTGTTGTCGTGCAGATCAGCGAGCTTGACGCAACGGCCGATCGGATTGGTTGCTGCTCGTCGTACAAAGTCTTCGTACCCCTCGCCATCGCGCTTCGTAACCGACTGCACTCTCGGGCCTTACCGAGCCATAGATGGTGGTGGAAAACACGATTTTCGCGAGCTTCGATTTTGTCCTCATCTGACGGGCACTTTTTGATCGTTTGGGCGTACAAAAACTGCCTGGCGGGTGTCGGATACCTGAACCGATTTTCACCGTCTTTTTAGGCGGCCTTCCTCCTCGCCCTGCGAGCGCATCCATCGGAACAGAACTGCGCTGTTCGGCGGACACGGCGACCATTCCGCCACTTGGGGATAACGGCACCGCAACACCGACAGCGACGCTTGGCAGCAGGTTCGATCCCGACCTCGGCCATAAGACGCAGGTTGTCTTGACGCTCGCTATAGCGGCGCTCGCATTCCGCCGAGCAGCAGCGATGGCCCTTGAACTCGTGGGACCTTCCGCAGTGGGCGCACTCAATCCAAACACCAATTTCGCCTTGCCGCCGATCCCGCAGTTTGAGTGCGACGTAGGGATCAGAACCGACTTCGACGCCTGGTGACCCCGCAATGACTTTCCATCCGACGACGCCAACGGAAGGGTTTGGCTGTCGCCAATCTTGCGCGTGACCCGTATTGCCAGCGTCATACCAGGCGCGGCAGCAGTCACTGCAAAATGGGTTGCCTCGGCGGCGAGTCAGCCCGCGCCCGCACGAGACGCACCTAATGGCGTCGCTGCCTTTGCCGTCATAATCGCGCAATAGATTGCGGCGAATCGCGGCGGCGATTTGATCTTGTCGCATTTGTCGGACCTTATTATGTGATGCTGGCCGCCGAGAGGGGCATTTGGCTCTGGCGCGAGCGGTGGTGCGGCGATTGGGCAAGCCTCAGGCGTAGATCGTTGTTTTGCTCATGTTACGAAGCCGGACGGTCATCGGAGGTTGACCGCTGTGGCTTTCCGATTTTCGACTGCGCCCAAAGGTCGAGATTGCGCGGTAAATAGAGCGGATAACGCCCAGCTTTTTGAAAAACCGGCCCGCCACCCACTACGGCAAGCTTGGCGAGCGTCTGAGGGGCACAAGGCATGCCCCACTTGGAACGCACGTATTCTGCTGCATCCTTCCGCCGGAGAAATTTCATCACGCCATCTCCGAACGCCATCCGGTGATTCCCGGAAACGGTCGAAATATGACTGCAATGCCCATCACTGTGACGGGCGACAAACTCAGCTTTTTTTTCGGGATTTGTCCGCGCCTCGGCGGAATCGGAGCGTCTGAGCATTCGCCCAGTACGTTCTTATGGTCTCTTCGGAATAAGGCTTACCGTCGGGACGAGTTATCGCGGCAGCGGCGAGACAGGCGCGTACGAAGCGGATCCCCGGGCCATCGGCGCGGCGATCACCGGCCGTTCCAGCTCCAAATGGCTTTCCAAAGTGCATCTTATAGAAATGGGGCAGCGATATGCCAATGAGCATTTCAATGGCAGACATTCTCGACATCGCGACAGGAGCATCCATAGCCGCCCTTGCCCAGTGCGCCATTAAACCAACCGCGGTGAGCAGTCGCGGAACTGCGAGCTTTATTCTTGGATCCCACGGCTTGTCCGGGTCTTCGGGCAGTCCCAAAGCCTGATAAACTTCGTCGGTAGCACCAACCTGACATGCTCCACGCATCAATCCAGTCTGCAGCACTGGCGCAAGCCTCGACTCGGTCAAGTCACGTTCAAGTTTCCTCATCCTGGACGCAAATTTTTCGATTGATTTCCGCGCCTGTTGCGAGGCTACAAGGTCATCCGTTCGCTCCCGCTCAAAACACCAGAAAGTGCAATTTAGATCCTCCGCAAGCCGTTCGGTATCCACGTTGTGGCTTGCCGTAGCGCGTGTCTGCCTCACGATGTCCGCGGCGGCCGTCTCGTTGATCTTCCGTCGCATCGAGCTAGTCACCATAATTGAACAGATGGCCGGGCGGCCATGGAAGCGCAAGCGTTCCGACACAAACTCTACATCGAGCGCAGCAGCCGTCGCGGCAGAGATATGATCAGCCGCCGCCGATCATGCGCTGCATGTAGTAGGCATCAGTCGCCATGAGGTCCACAACATCTCCCTCCGCATCACCTGCTGCGCACTCGCGCTTGCGTCCTGAGGGAAAGAATTTCAGCAGGCTCGCCCGCCGGTTCTCCCATCGCGGCTGCGATCCGACCGGCAATTTGCTCCGAAGCTCGCCGCAGCGGGTCCGCATCGAGGTGAGCGTAGCGTTGGGTCGTGCTCGCCTGCGAATGGCCAAGCAGCTTGCCGATGATGGGAAGACCAAGGCCGGCGCCTGCACCCACACTCGCATGGGTGTGTCGAAGGTCGTGAAGTCGAACGCCGTCGAGGCCGGCGCGCTTGGAGACAAGGCGCCAGGGGCGACTGAGGTCGTGACGCGGCATATCCAGGTCCTCGCCCACGATCACATAGGCGCCGACGCGCGGCAGTTCAGACAGAACGACCAGGGCCGGGGCGTTGAGCACGATGGTTTTGCGACCGGTCTTGCTGTCCGGCAGCAGCAACAGACCGCGCTCGAAGTCGACGTAGTCCCATTTGAGCCCGAGGATTTCGCGCAGGCGGGCGCCGGTGAGAATGAGTAGCCGAAGAGCAGCCGCGGCGTGCGGTCCGATCTTGGTGATGCGATTCTTCTTTGGAATGTGTTTGGCTGTTGGCTTCTTTTCATCGACCTCCCACCGGATTCCGGTGGCTTCCGCCTCGCGGATGGCATCGCCAAGATGTGCAAGCTCTTCCGAGGTGAGGAAGCGCTCGCGGCGCTGCTCGCGGAAGGCTTCGATATGGGCAGCCGGATTATGCCCACGCTTCACCAGGCCGCAGGTCGCCGCGTAGCGGTAGACCGAGCCGATGCATTCGACGACGCGGTTCGCCGTCATGGGTTTGGTCTGTCCGATGCGCCGATGCAATCTTGCGACGTCGGCCGGGGCTACCATGTCGAGCTTGATGCCGCCGATAACGTGAGCCGCGTGCTTGTGAAGATAAATCCGGTAATTGACCAGCGTTCTCGGTTTCAGCTTGGCGCCTGCCTCCTCGGCTAGGTAGCGCTCGGCGAATTCGCGAAACATTGGAATTTTTCGCGCGTGTGATCGTGCCGCGGCCGGATCGTTACCGAGCGCCGCCGCGGCGAGGATTTCTCTTGCGGCAGTTCGGGCCTCGTCAGGGGTCAGCGTGCCGACCGAACCAAGCACCATTCGCCGCTTGGCAATACCGCGGCCACGGGCGCCTGGCCGGTATTCGACAAACCAGCTTTTTGTCCCGCCCTTTGCGGCTCGCAGCCCGAAGCCCTTCAGGTCGGCGTCATATATAATGAGCGGACAATCGTCGGCGTTGATCGCATCGACCGTCCGTTTAGTCAGTTTTGCCACCGGCATCGCGTGAACCCCGTGTCGCCACCATGTCGCCACTGAAGCGGAAACGAGCGGCAATGTCAGATACGGACATAAGTCCGAAATCTAGTGGTTACAATGGGTTAGGTATTTTGGGGAACGGTGGGGAATGCTGAGGAAACCAGGAAATTCATCCTCATAACCTGAAGGTCGTAGGTTCAAATCCTACCCCCGCAACCAAATTCCAAAAGGGCCCCTCGCGAGGGGCCCTTTTGTTT
The DNA here is from genome assembly GCA_963816295.1 of uncultured Alphaproteobacteria bacterium. Classification (GTDB taxonomy): domain Bacteria; phylum Pseudomonadota; class Alphaproteobacteria; order Rhizobiales; family Xanthobacteraceae; genus BOG-931. The sequence continues at coordinate 397,033 of CAWFJS010000017.1, forward strand.
TTTGCCGGGAGGCGCGTGGTTGGTGTCACGGAGGCAGCGACGGATGCGCTTGCGCTGCGGCAGTGAGTGACGCGAGCGTGCGATAGTACGCACGCTAATTCTGGTCTTGTCCGTCTCGCATGTTTTCTGCGGCGAGGTGGGCGGCTCCTTTCGAAAAATACGATTGCTACCGTTTGGCAGTCGGTGCGGCTTGGCCTGGACGGTTCGGTTTTCATCGGTGACCGTTTCGCATTCAGCGCGGAAGCCGTTTGGCTGCCCTACGTGATTTTAAATGGCGTCGATGACCACTTGCTGCGCGCTGATTTGGGCGGCGGCATTCGCGAGGATGGGACCGGCCACGGCTATCAACTCGAGGCCCTCCTCTCCTACAAGGTAACCCCGTTCAGCAGCGTGGGCCTTGGCGGCCGTTACTGGCAATGGAACATGGAGAGCAACGGCAATACACATTTTGAAGTCGTCGGCGGGCTGCCGCAGCCGGTCAATTGGAAGAGTGACATTTTCGGGGTCTTCCTCCAGGGCAGCATCCAGTTCGGTGTTTATCCCGACGGCGATCTCGGTCCCACGTATAGCAATTTCTGACCGCAGGTCCTGCAGCGCGCGCCTTTTTGCGGACTTTTGACGCGCCCCGGAATCCAGTCTTGGCGGTCAGGCACTTCCTAAAACGGTGAGGACTGATGGCGCGCGGCGGGTGCGGCCCGCCCAGCATGGCAATCGGCCGGAGTCTCACCTACATTCGGGTCGAAAGGATACCGCCCATGCCAGAAGCCACGTCGGAAGACCAAGCGGACGAGCGGCCCTGTTTGCATTGCATGATGGTCGAGCTGATCGACGATTTTTTTGCCGAATATCCCGCGGCTGGGGGCGAGCCGGATACCGTCGACACCGAGGAAGTGCTCACCGCGGTCGCCAAAACGGTGGCCGAACTGACCAGTACGCAGAACAGCACAATCCGGCAGCAAATGATCGAGCAATTGATGCGCGACATTATGGAATATGACGCCGAATTCCGCCAAGAAGACGCGACCGGCTCCGCCGCGCGGCATTAGCCAAAAATCAATCCGGCCGCGGCGCGGCGCGCTCGACGATCGCGCGGCAATCAATGCCGGGCGGCAGCAGACCGAGCGTGCCGCCAGGCTCTTCGCCGAGACGCGATAAACAAAATGCCTCGGCGACCGGCGCCGGTGCATGGCGGAAGAGAAGTGCCGCCTGCATGGCCACAATGAGATCGCGCACGACCGTCCGCGCCTGGGATTCATCCTTCCAATCGCGTTCGGAGAGCTTGCGCTCCAGGCGCTCGGTGGCGATCCGCAATCGCTTGTCGGCCGGCGCGCTCTCCGCAACCTCGCGCAGCAACAGCTCCGGCGCGCCCGGCATGCGCTGCAATGCACGCAACACGTCGAGGCACATGATGTTGCCGGCGCCTTCCCAGATCGAGTTCACCGGCACTTCGCGATAAAGGCGCGGCATCACGCATTCTTCGACATAGCCGCTGCCGCCGAGCACTTCCATGGCTTCGGCCGCCACGAGCGGCGCGCGCTTGCAGATCCAGAATTTCGCCGCCGGCGTCATCACCCGCCGCCAAATCAATGCCGGCTGATCGTCTTCGTCATAGGCCCGCGCCAGCCGCATCATCAGCACCGTTGCGGCTTCCGATTCCAATGCGAGATCGGCGAGCACATTCGTCATCAGGGCCTGATCGATGAGCTTCTTCCCAAACGCGACACGATGCGCGGCATGATGGATCGCCTGCGCCACGGCCTGGCGGATCAAGCCCGCCGACCCGATCGCGCAATCGAGCCGCGCATAATTGCTCATTTCGATAATGGTCGGAATGCCGCGACCTTCTTCGCCGATCAGCTCGCCCTCGGCGCCGGCGAACTCCACTTCGCTCGATGCATTGGAGCGATTGCCGAGCTTGTCTTTGAGCCGGAGCAGGTGAATCGCGTTGCGCTTGCCCTCGCGCGTCCAGCGCGGCACCAGAAAGCAGCTCAGTCCGCCTTTCACTTGCGCCAGCACCAGAAAAGCATCGCACATCGGCGCCGACATGAACCATTTCTGGCCGGTCAGCCGAAACAGCCGGCGCGGACCGTCGCTACCTCGGAATTCCGCCTGCGTGGTATTGGTGCGCAGATCCGACCCGCCCTGATTTTCCGTCATCGCCATGCCGAGCAGGACGCCGGTCTTTTCAGCTGCCGGGCAAAAGCGCGGATCGTATTGGCGCGTGAAGATGCGTGGCAGCCATTCCGCCGCCGCCGCCGGCGCCTGGCGCAGCGCCGGCACCGCGCCATAGGTCATCGCGATCGGGCAATACACGCCGCTTTCGATCTGTGCCAGCATGAAGGTGCCTGCGGCGCGGGCGACATGCGCACCCGGGCGCGGTGCCGCCCACGGACTCGCATGCAGCCCGGCTTCGACCGCGAGCGAAAGCAGCGCATGCCAAGCCGGATGAAATTCGACTTCGTCGATGCGATGACCATAGCGGTCGAACGCGCGCAGCACCGGCGGGTTGGCATTGGCGGCGAAGCCGAGCCGTATGGTCTCCGGCTCGCCCAGCGTCTTGCCGAGCGCGTTGAGTTCGTCCGCCGCCCAGCCGGCTTTCTCGCGCATAAGTGCCGCACCAAGCACGCGGTCGGTTTGCAACAGATTGTAGGGTTCGAGCGGCGGCGGCTGGTTGGTGACCTGATCCATCGCTGCGTTTCCCAGCGCTGAAGGTTCGCCATATTAGACGGCCGTGGCGCCGATCGCACGTATAAGCCGAAGCACTGCGCCCGATCGGCGCCAGCGGTCCGGCGCAGCTGGGCAGCGGTTGAGTGCCTTGTCATTCCGGATTGCCGCGGAGCGGCAAGTCCGGAATCCATAATCACTGCGCTGGGATTATGGATTCCGGGCTCCCTCGCTTCGCTCGGGCCCCGGAATGACAGGAGCGTGGGTGTGTATGTGTTTTGCGAATTTGGCGGGCGAACTGAGCGTCAGGCGGCTTGCTGCGTTAGCCGATTCATTTCGCGCTGCACCAGCTGGCGATAGAGCCCCTCGCGGCGCATGAGAACGTCGGGCGGGCCGTCCTGAACGACGCGGCCGGTTTGCAAGACCACGATGCGGTCGAAATTGCGCACCGTGGACAGCCGATGCGCGATGGCGATCACGGTGCGCCGGTTCATCAGATGGCCGAGCGCCTCGCGGATCGCCTCTTCGGATTCGGTATCGAGCGCGGACGTCGCTTCATCGAGGAGGATGAGCGGTGCGTCCTTCAAAAACGCCCGGGCAATGGCGATGCGCTGACGCTGACCGCCGGACAATCTCACGCCGCGTTCGCCGACGATCGTCCGCATCCCCTGCGGCAGCTGCTCGATGAAATCGCAGCGCGCAGCAAACGCTGCTTGCATAACTTCGTCGTCGGTAGCCTCAGGCCGGCCGTAGCGGATATTTTCCATGACCGAGCGGTGGAACATCGAGATGTCCTGCGGCACGATGGCCATCGCGGCGCGCAGACTCTCCTGGGTAACGCGGGCGACGTTTTGGCCGTCGAGCAGAAGCTCGCCGCCTTGGACGTCGTAGAAGCGTTGCAACAGCGCGAACATAGTCGATTTGCCGCCGCCGGAATGGCCGACCAGGCCGACGCGTTCGCCGGGCAAGATGCTGAGCGAGAAGTCCGCAAAGATCCGCTGCCCGTCGGGATAGGTGAAATCGACATGTTCGAATTTGACGCTGGCGCCGCGGCGAACGAGCGGCGCGGCTTGCGGATCGTCGCGCAGTTCATGCGGGACGAGGAGTGTCGCAACGGCTTCCGACAACCGCGCGATGTGCTGGGTGATGTCGACCAGCGCCACGGCGAGGTCGCGCGTCGCATTGAGCACTGAAAGCGCCAATGTGCAGGCCAGCACGACGTCGCCGGTGGTCGCCTGGCCGCGCTCCCACAGCATGATCGCCCAGGCGACCAGGCCGAGCGTCAGCAATATGGTCACGACCGCGTGAAAGATGCGCAGCTTCTCCAGGTAAAACAGGCTGCGCCGGCGCGCGGCCATTTCGCGGTTGACGGTGGCGTCAAAGCGATGGTGCTCGCGCAGAAAGCCGCCGAACGCGCGCACCAGCGACATGTTGCTGACGACGTCGATCATCTCGCCGTCGACGGCCGCGGCTTTGCGGGCGAAGTCGTAATGCAGCGGCCGGCCCGCGGCCGCGAACCGGAACATCACGTAAACCATGATGCCGGCAATCACCGCCAGCGTCGCCGCCATCGGCGCGCTGATCGTCAAAACCAGCGCGATTGCCGCGACCGTCGCCATGCAGGGCGGCAGCACGTTCCACATGAACATGTTCTCGGCGGTGAACATGGCATTGGAGGTGGCCGTCACCCGGCTCGTCAACATGCCGGGCAGCCGCTCGGAAAAATAGCTCGGCGAGTGCCCCATCAAATGGCTGAAGAGGTCGCGCCGCAGGTCACCAGTGACCCCAACGAAAGCGTAATTGGCGATCCAGGCGGCGACCCGCCACAACAAATTGTCGGCGGCAATGAGCGCGCCGAGCACGAAAAACGCGGTCCAGGCCGCCGCATTCTCGCCGCTTGAGAGCGTGTCAACCAGGAACTTGACGCCGTATTGAGTGCAGACGGCACAGCCTACGGCCGCAAGCACCGCGGTCAGAATAGCGGCATGGGAGATCGGCCGCAGGCGGATATAGCGAAAGATGAACGCGAAAGGTGAAGTGGCGTAACCCGTAAGTTCAGCCATGCGCGTTTCATCTCCATTGACGAATTTGCGAGCCTGCTCGACGGCTCCCACCTTCGTCTGAACAACCCGGAACCCTCCCTGTTCCCCGTCGCGCGGTGCACCTGAATCAATTTCAGTTGCAGTGTGTCACGCCGGCATTTCGGCAGAGTCGGCAGAGATCGCCTCACGACACGGTGCGTCGGTATCAATGCAGCGTCAGCCGCAAAAGTTCCACACCCTCCAAAAAATTAAGTTCCGTCCATAATTCGAAATTTTTCACGGTTTCGACGTTGTCGGTAGTTGCCGAGGGTGAGGAACTCAACAGAACCGAGGGACTTTTCGATGCACATCGCACAAGTGGCGCCGTTGACCGAAGCCATCCCGCCGAAGCTCTATGGCGGCACCGAACGGGTCGTTTCCTGGCTGACGGAAGAGCTGATCGCGCTGGGGCACGAGGTTACCCTCTTTGCCAGCGGCGATTCGATGACCTCGGCGCGGCTTGAAGCGGTGTGGCCGCGGGCGCTGCGGCTCGATGGCTCGGTCCGCGATCCCAACGCGCTGCACATGTTGATGCTCGAGCGCGTCTATCAGTCGGCGGCCGAATTCGATATCATCCACTGCCACCTGGATTATTACCCGTTCTCGCTATTTTCGCGGCAGCCGACGCCGTTTGTCACCACGCTGCACGGCCGGCTTGATCTGCCGGAGCACCAGCCGGTGTTCGATGAGTTCTCCTCGATTCCGGTGGTGTCGATTTCGAGCGCGCAACGCCGGCCACTGCCGCAAGCGCACTGGGTGCGCACCGTGCACCATGGCCTTCCCGCCGACCTTTTGGTGCCGAAACCGATCAAGCCTTCTTACTTCGCGTTTCTCGGCCGCATCGCGCCTGAAAAACGGGTTGATCGGGCCATTCGCATTGCCGAGCACTGCGGCGTACCGCTTAAGATCGCCGCCAAGGTCGACAAAGTCGACCAGGATTATTTCAATGAGCAGATCAAGCCGATGCTGGCCAACGGCAATTGCGAATATATCGGCGAGATCAGCGACCGGGAGAAATCGGAATTCCTAAGCGGCGCGATCGTGCTCTTGGTTCCGATCGATTGGCCGGAACCGTTCGGCTTGGTGATGATCGAAGCCATGGCCTGCGGGACGCCGGTTATCGCGTTCAATCGCGGTTCCGCCCCGGAAGTGGTCGACGACGGCCTCACCGGCTTCGTTGTCGAGGACGTCAACGGCGCCATCGGCGCGATCGATCGGCTCGGACACTTGTCGCGCGAAAAGGTGCGCCGCCGGTTCGAAGAGCGCTTCACCGCGCGGCGCATGGCGCAGGATTATTTGAGCGTCTACCGCAGCGTGATGACGGCAACCGCGCCGCATCTGCGCCTGGTCGCGGACGAGGCGCCGGTGCACTAACGCGGTTTTCGCGAGCTTGCAGTCTGCGTGATCTCGCAAGCTACGCCTCGGCCTCTTTGGCCGGCCTGGTTTCCGGCATCAAAAACCAAACCAGCGTAAAGCCGGCGAGCGCGATGATGGCCAGACTGCCGAAAGCCGTCGCGCTGCCGAAACGATCGGTCAAATAACCCGCCAACGTCGCGCTCATCGCCGCTCCGATTCCGGTGGCGGTGCCGAGAATGCCCTGTCCCAGATTGAAATGGCCGGTGTCGCGCGTGAGGTCGGCGACCACAAGCGGGACCATGACCGCGAACACCGACGCCGTTATCCCGTCGAGAATCTGCACGGCCAACAGTAACGACGGGTCGGAGATTAAAGCAAATAACAGCCCGCGGATCGGCAGCGCGGCAAAGCCGATTAGAAGCAGCGGCCGCCGTCCCCAGATTTGCGCGCGCACCCCGACCCATGGCGAGAGGATTGCCACCACAAGCTGCGGCACCACGATGCAGGCTGCGATGATCAATGTGGCCCAGCGCGCCGATTTCATCGTCACGACGCTGCCGACCAGCGGCAGCATTGCCGAATTGGCGAGATGAAACAAAAGCAGGCAGCCGGCGAAGATCAGAAGCGGCCGGTTGCGCATCAGCGCTCCGGGCCGGATCCGCGCCTTGGTCGTGGCGTGACGCGGCGGCGCGCAATGTGCGCGCTCCGGATCGATTTCGTTTTCGGCGATGCGGCGCAGCGCGATCAGCGCCGGAATCAAAAGCAGCACCGTGACGACAAACACCGCGCGCGCCGAAATGAAATAACCGCATGCGCCCATGGCCGCGGCAGCAAGCCCATTGCCGATCGAGGCAAAGCGAGCATTGCGGCCGAGCCGTTCGCCGATGGCGGCATGGCCGACGAGACCGAGGCTGATCGCGGCGATTGCGGGTCCGAGCACGCAGCTCGCCGCCGCGTGCAGGAGCGAGCCGGCCAGCACCGTTGGAAAGATCGGCAGCGCTGCATAAGTCAGGGCGCTGACACAGATCGCCGCAATCGCGACGCCGGCGACGAAACGCTCGGACCGTGCGGCATCGACCAGCGCGCCGCCGGGCATTTGCCCGATCAGTGAAACGAATCCAGCCGCGGAAAGGATCAGACCGATATCGATCTGGGTCCAGTGCTGTGCGGTGAGATAAACCGAAACGAAAGGGCCGAAGCCGGTCTGCACGTCGGCGACGAAAAAGACGAACCAGTCGAGACCCCGCAGACTTCGGCGCGATGGCGCGGGTGGCTCGCTGCCCGGCCCCGGTCCGGTCGCCGGCGGGACTGCGGGGGAACGCGCGGGCGGCGGCTCCGGACGCTCAGCGATGCGGCGGGAAAGATTTGAGCGCAGGATGCCTCTCCAGCAATCGTCCACGAATTCGCGGTTCGATTTCGCGCGCGCAATCAAGCGCGCGCGTCACTCAAACGGCAGTGGCTCGAGCTTGCCGAGCGCGCCCAGAATGACGATAGGTTTGCCATCTTGATATTCGGGGGCCGCCTTGACTTGGTCGCGGGTAAGATCAAGCGAGATTTTAGCATTTGGCTGGCCGGGCGGCGGAAAGTGCAAGGCGCTCCAATCCACCGCGATTTTCCGGCTGCCAACGCCAAGAAAGCCGCCGAAGTCGATCACCGCGGCGCGAACCCGACCGCTGTGATCGACGATCACGTCGACGATGCGGCCCATATTTTCGTCGTCGGCGCCGAGCACTTGCCGGCCGAGAATGCCCTCAACTTCGTGATTATTGAGCACCGTCACCGTGGCCGGTTCCGCAGTTGCGGTCGAAGCCCGGTCCGTGGATTGCCCCGGCGCCGGTCCCGGCGCATCCTCCGAAGCCGCGGAAAAAGTGACCAGCACCGCGAACAAAGCCGCGGCTAGTCCCGTCGTTGGCAGTCCCGTCGTTATCGATCCCTTGGCGTGCATTGGGGTTCCAATGGAACTTCAATCAGACAAGCCGGATGGGGTCGGTCGGTTCCGCTCGCCGGTTCCCACAACAGAATGCGCGCGCCGGCTACCGGCCCAACGTGATGAGATCACGTCGAAAACACGACTGAAACGCGGATATTGCCGCTGATCCGCGGCGTATCCAGCGACACGGTCTCGCCGTGCCGTCGCACCCGCAGATCGACGCTCGAGGACGAAAGCTGCAGATCGCGCAGCACGACCTCGTCGAGGAATTCCGGCAGCCGCGGATTGCGCAGCCGGATCTCGCGCGTGAACGGGTCGAATTCGAGCCCAAGGCAAGCTTCGAGTAGAGTGAACGGCGTGGCGCTGGCCCAGGCTTGCGGCGAGCAGGCGACCGGATAGAGCGTCGGGCCGTGGCCGCGCTGGCGCTGAAAGCCGCAGAACAATTCCGGCAGCCGCCGTTGATCCATATAGGTCGCGGCGCTGAATAGGCCGGCAAACAATGTCTCGATCGGGCGCTTGGCTTCGTAGCGCGCCATGCCCAGCGCGATCAACGCATTGTCGTGCGGCCAGATCGAGCCGTTGTGATACGACATCGGATTAAAACGCGCCTCGCCTCTGGCGACGGTGCGAATGCCCCAGCCGGAGAAGAAGTTCGGTTCCAACAAACCGGCGGCTATTCGCGCTGCGCGATCGGGCGCGGCAATTCCGGTAAAGAGGACCTGGCCGGCGTTTGACGTGCGCACGCGGCACGGTTGTTTGTCGCCGTCGAGCGCCAGCGCGTAGGTGTCGAGGTCCGGGCACCAGAATGCCGCCTCGAACCGTTCGGCGAGCCGGGCGGCCTCGGCATCGAGCCGGTCCGCCGCGAAGTCGAGGCCGAGCCGGCGCGCACAGCGCGCCGCCATGCGTTTGGCGGCGTAGACATAGGCTTGCACTTCGACGAGCGCGATGGCGCCTTCCGCGAGCCGTCCATCGGCGTGAAAGATCGCATCGTGGGAATCTTTCCAGCCTTGATTGGCCAAGCCCTGATCGCTGGCGCGCTTATATTCCACGAAACCATCGCCATCCGGATCGCCGGGCCCATCGATCCAGGCGAGCGCCGCTTCGATCGCCGGCCACAGCGCGATAATGGTGTCGCGATCGCCGGTGCGCTCGGAATAAAGGCCGGCGAGCAGAACGAACAGCGGCGTCGAATCCACGCTGCCGTAATAGAGGCCAAACGGCACCTCGCGCAGCGCCGCCATTTCGCCGCCACGCATCTCATGAAGAATCTTGCCGGGTTCGGCATCGGCAAGCGCATCATATTTGGTCGCTTGATAGGTGGCCAAGCGGCGCAGCACGCCGCGCGCCACGTCCGGTGACCACCACAGCATTTGCAAGGCGGTGATCAAGCCGTCGCGGCCGAACGTGGTGGAATACCAGGGAATACCGGCATAGGGATAACGGCCCTGCGGCGTATTCGTCATTAACATTCCGAGATCGGCGGCGGAGCGGCACAGGATTTCATTGAAGCGGTCGTTCGAGGTCTCGACCGACGTGCGCTGGCGGGTCGCTTCGCGCACTTCGCGCCGCGCCGTGATCAGGCCGCGCATGAACGGCAGCGGCCGCGCGTCGGCGCGATTGCAGCTAATCGCCAGAAATAACGACCGCATTTCGCCAGGCTTGAGGTGCACCTGATAGACGGCGGCGTTGGTTTTGAGCTGATCGGGCGGCGGATCGAAATCAAGCGCGGTCTGCCTGGCCTTGCCGTCGAGGCCGTCATAGGACAACAGCACGCGGTTGCCGTCCAAGACCTTCGCGCGCGCGGTGCCGCGCTGCTCGCGATGCGCGCCGCGCACCTCAAACAAATCGGCAAAGTCGTTCTCGAACAGGGTCGTCAGACGAAGATCGATCGGTTGATCGCCGTAATTGCGCAGCCCCAAGCGCTGATAGGCCGTATCGCGCCAGATGAAGATAGTGCGCAGGATATGGACGCGGTCCTTCTCCATCACGAGACGCTGGCCGTCGATCAGATCGGGATTGGTCAAGTCCGCGAAAAACGCGGTATTGTCGTCGCGAATATTCGAGCCGAGCAAGAGCGGCGGTCTGTTGTTGAGCAGGACTTCGAGCCGCGACAGGTGACGGGTATCGTCATGAAACAGACCAGACGAACCGACGAATGACGTGCCGATATCGCCGCGAATATCCAGCACGAGAAACGTGTCGCCGTATTTGAGCGCGCGCGGCGGTCCGGCCGGCTGCGTAGCGGTGATGGTGAACGCGGTTTTCGGCGGCAGCTCAGGCGGAAACGCCGGCGCGGTTTTCGCGCCGGATTGGCCGGTGATTTTGGCAGCGATCTTGCCTGCCTTGCCCGCGGGTTGAATGGACATGTTCTGTAAGTTTAGCCGCCGCGACAGTTGCGGCTCATTGCTCAATTCATGGGTCAGCTCACGGGCCAGCTCATGGGCCAGCGCGGTGGATGATGTCGATCACGCGCATGCTGATCGAATCGACCAGCACTACATTGTCATCCACCGTGGCGTATTTGAGGTACTGGCCCGATAAATCGCCGCCCCGCGCTTCATCCGGCAATGTCAGCAGCACCGCCGAGCGCGGCACCGTGGCGCCGACGGACAATGGAATGTCGGCGGCCGAACTGCGCAGCCGCTGTCGGGAAACGGCGGCGTAGATGGCGCGCTTCTGCGCCGGACTGAGTGCAATATGCGGGGCTAGACGCGCCGGTACGCCGTACGCTTCGTCGGCCCCCACCGCCTGAGCGGTGGCCTGCGGCATCCTGGCCGCAAGGGCCAACACAGCTGCGACGATCGAAATCGGCAAGGCGATGCGGCCGGTCATGCATAGCTCCGATGGGATGTGCGCCCCCTGATGTGCGCCCCCATTGTGCGTCCCCCTTGGGCAGCGAACGCGCAAGACCGCGCGCTGGTTCACATGGTGCGTTCAAATTCCTGGCACGTTCAAATTTGTACGTTCAAACTCCGCCGAATGGCCTGACATGACACCCAAAACCCATCGCCGCGTCCTCCGCTATGTGGCCGGCGCTTTCGGCCGCATCCGAGATTTTCGGCCCGCACTCCACCCCCGGGCATGCTGGCGGCGCATCCCAGACTGACGCTAATACCGCTCTGGCATAATGTATTATGGTAAGCTATGAGGAAGGCTCTTAAGCCCGCGATGGCGTCGTGCGGGTAGGGAGCGAAGCGTCGGTTGCGAGCGTCTTAAATGTCTTCACGCGTGCATCGTCTTTCCGTGGCCAAAAGCGGCGCCAAGAGCAGCGCCACCCGCCCCATCTCAGGCAACGACGATCCAGCCGATCTGGCGCGGCCGCGATTGGAACCGATCGACACCTCATTCAGCTTTAAGAACAAAGCCTATCTGGCGCTGAAATCGGCGATCGTCGGCATGGACGTGTATGGCGGCCGCAGCGAAATCCGTCTCGACGAACGCAGCCTTGCGGGGCAGTTCGGCATCAGCCGCACGCCGGTGCGCGAGGCCATGGCGCAGCTCGAGCGCGAGGGCTTTGTCCGCTCGGTGCCGCGCCGCGGTGTCTATGTGGTGCGCAAATCCAAGTGCGAAGTTATCGAACTGATCACCGCTTGGGCGGCGCTGGAAAGCATGGCGGCGCGGCTGATTACGCAAAATGCCAGCGATGAGGAGATTGCTTCGCTGCGCCGGATGTTCGCCACTTTCGAGAATGGCGAGATTCGCGCTCATCTCGACGAATATTCCGAGATCAATATTGAATTCCATCAAACGATTATCCGCCTGAGCCGCAACGCAGTTCTGGTTCAGCTCGCCGAGAACCTGTTCACCCACATGCGCATGATTCGCAGAAAGACGATCGGCGAGAAGGACCGCGCCGACCGCTCGATCCGCGATCACATGCACATCATCGAAGCGCTGGAAGCGCGCGACACCGCGCGTGCCGAGACCCTGGTGCGCGATCATGCACTCGGTCTTGCCGAGCACGTCGCCAAATTTGCCGATTATCTCGACTGAGGCTGAGCAGGGTTAAAGCGTTAGAGATCACAAGAGAAGCACAGGGAGTTCGCCATGGCCGAGGCCGCACTTAAAACCCAACTGGAAACCAACGCGGCGGGCCGCGAGCTGACGGATGGCTTTCATCTCGTCATCGAGGCCCTCAAGCTCAACGGCATCAAGACCATCTATAATGTACCCGGCATTCCGATCACCGATCTCGGCCGCATGGCGCAAGCCGCCGGCATTCGCGTGATTTCATTCCGGCACGAGCAGAACGCCGGCTATGCCGCGGCGATCGGCGGCTTTTTGACCAAGGCGCCGGGCATCTGCCTCACCGTTTCGGCGCCCGGATTTCTCAACGGGCTGACCGCACTCGCCCATGCCACGACCAATTGCTTTCCGATGATCCTGATCTCGGGCTCGTCCGAGCGCGAGATCGTCGATCTGCAACAGGGCGACTATGAAGAAATGGATCAGCTCGCGGTGGCCAAGCCCTTGTGCAAGGCCGCCTTCCGCGTGCTGCACGCGGCCGACATCAGCATCGGCGTGGCGCGCGCGATCCGCGCCGCAGTCTCGGGCCGGCCGGGCGGCGTCTATCTCGATTTTCCGGCGAAATTGTTCGCCCAGGTGATGGATGCCGAGGCCGGCGCCAAATCGCTGGTCAAGGTCATCGATCCGGCGCCGGCGCAAATTCCAGCGCCCGAGGCGGTCAAACGCGCGCTCGATGTGCTCAGAAACGCCAAGCGTCCGCTGATCATTCTCGGCAAGGGCGCAGCCTACGCCCAAGCCGACGATCAGATCCGGGCACTCGTTGAAAAAACCGGCGTGCCGTTCCTGCCAATGAGCATGGCCAAGGGCTTGCTGCCTGATACGCACCCGCAATGTGCGGGCGCGGCGCGCTCGACCGTGCTCAAGGATTCCGATGTTGTCATGCTGATCGGAGCTCGGCTGAACTGGCTGTTGTCGCACGGCAAGGGCAAGACCTGGGGCGAACCGCACGCCAAGATGCTCATTCAGGTCGACATCGAGCCCAAGGAAATGGACTCCAATGTCGAGATCGCGGCTCCGGTGGTTGGCGACATCGGCTCCTGCGTCCACGCGCTGCTCGAAGCGATGGGCGCAAAATGGCCGGCGCCGCCGGCCGACTGGGTCGATGCGGTCAAGAGCAAAAGAGAAGAGAACGTCGCCAAGATGGCGCCGCGGCTGATGAACAACAATTCGCCAATGGATTATCACGGCGCGCTCGGCGTGCTGCGCACCATCGTCAAAGAGCGCCCGGACGCCATTCTCGTCAATGAAGGCGCCAACGCGCTCGATCTTACGCGCGGCATCATCGACATGTATGCGCCGCGCAAGCGGCTCGACGTCGGCACCTGGGGCGTGATGGGCATCGGCATGGGCTATGCCGTCGGCGCCACGATCGAAACCGGCAAGCCTGTGCTCGCGATCGAAGGCGACAGCGCCTTCGGTTTCTCCGGCATGGAGATCGAAACCATCTGCCGCTACAACCTGCCGGTCTGCGTGGTGATCTTCAATAATGACGGCATCTATCGCGGCACCGACGTCAACCGCGGCGGCGGCTCCGACCCGGCGACCACGGTCTTCGTCAAGGGTGCCCGCTACGACAAGATGATCGAGGCCTTCGGCGGGGCGGGAGTCAATGCGACCACGCCGGACGAGCTCAAACGCGCCGTCAACGCGGCGATGGATTCCGGCAAGCCGACGCTGATCAACGCGGTGATCGATCCCGCCGCCGGCAGCGAGAGCGGCCGCATCGGCAATCTCAACCCGCAAAGCGTGCTGCGCAAGAAATAACGCGGCGTCGCCGAGAAGGCAGCGCAGCATGGAGTTGAGGAGAGGAAAATAATGGCAAGGCGCAAGCAAGCTACCAAGAAAGTTGCGAAGGCGAAGTCCAAGGCGGCGAAGGCCAAAAGCATTGCAAAGACCTCATCGAAGAGGGTCGTCAAGCTCGTGAAGAAATCGGCGAACGGCAATGGCCTGCCGCGCCCCAGCAGCAAAGCCTGGGGGCAAGCGGGCAGGGCGCTCGACGGGGTGCGGATTCTGGACTTCACGCACGTACAGTCGGGGCCCACCTGCACCCAGCTGCTTGCCTATATGGGCGCCGACGTCATCAAGGTGGAACGGCCGGGCGTGGGCGACATCACGCGCGGTCAGTTGCGGGACGTGAAGGGCGCCGACAGCCTCTATTTCACGATGCTCAATGGTTCAAAGCGCTCGATCACCATCAATTCCAAGAATTCCAAGGGCAAGGAAATTCTCGACCGGCTGATCCGGCATTGCGACGTGCTGGTGGAGAATTTTGCGCCCGGCGCGCTCGACCGCATGGGACTGACCTGGGAGCACATTCACAAGCTCAATCCGCGCATGATCGTTGCTTCGGTGAAGGGCTTCGGGCCCGGCCCCTATGAGGACTGCAAGGTCTACGAGAACGTGGCGCAATGCGCCGGTGGCTCGGCGTCCACCACCGGCTTCCGCGACGGCCCGCCGCTCGTCACCGGCGCGCAGATCGGCAATTCCGGCACCGGTTTGCATCTCGCGCTTGGCATCGTCTCGGCGCTCTATCAGCGCGTCCGCACCGGCCGCGGCCAGCGTGTGCTCGCCGCCATGCAGGACGGCGTGCTCAATCTTTGCCGGGTCAAGCTCCGCGACCAGCAACGGCTCAATCACGGTCCGCTGAACGAATACAGCCAATACGGCGAAGGCGTGCCCTTCGGCGCCGCCGTGCCACGCGCCGGCAATGATTCCGGCGGCGGCCAGCCGGGCTGGATCCTCAAATGCAAAGGCTGGGAGAAGGATCCCGACGCCTACATTTATTTCATCACGCAGGCGCCGGTGTGGGGTGCAATCTGCGACATCATCGGCAAGCCGGAATGGAAAACCGATCCGGATTATGCAACGCCGCCGGCGCGGCTGCCGCGGCTGCGCCAGATCTTCGACACGGTCGAGAGCTGGACGGAAACCAAGACCAAGTTCGAGGCGATGCAGATCCTCAACAAGTATGACATTCCATGCGGTCCGATCCTGTCGATGAAAGAGATCGCCGAAGACCGGTCGTTGCGTACCACCGGCACGGTGGTCGAGGTCGATCATCCGACCCGCGGCAAGTATCTGACCGTCGGCAATCCGATCAAACTGTCGGATTCGCCCGCGGACGTGCGGCGCTCGCCGCTTCTCGGCGAGCACACCGAGGAAATCTTGCGTAAGGTGCTCGGCTATTCCGGGAAAGAGCTCGCGGAAATCAAATCGTCAGGCGCGATCACGGCGCCGGACAAGCCAGCCAAGGCCGAGGCGGCGTAGTCTCGATACCGCTCGTCCCCGCGTAAGCGGGGACCCAGGCGGTTTTAAAATGTGTTCTGGATGCCCGCTTTCGTGGGCATGAGCGGAATTTGAGGAGTCGATTTATGCGAATAGTGGTTCACGGCCAGCAGGCATTCGGCAAAGCGGTGCTTGAAGCGCTGCTCAAGCGCGGCGACAACGTGATCGCCGTCTATGTCGCGCCGGAACGCCCGGGCGCCAAGGCCGATCCGCTCAAGGAAGCGGCGCTCGCCGCCAAGCTTCCGGTCTATCAGCCGGACTCCTACAAAAAGCCGGAAGTGTGGGAAGAGTTCAAAGCGCTCAAACCCGATCTTCAGGTCATGGCCTTTGTTACGCTGTTCGTTCCTGAACAATTCCTCAACATCCCGACCCACGGCTCGATCCAGTACCATCCGTCGCTGTTGCCCGCCTATCGCGGCGCCAGCGCAATCAATTGGCCGATCATCAAGGGCGAGAAGGAAACCGGACTTTCGATTTTCTGGCCCGACAATGGGCTGGATACCGGCGCCGTGCTCATTCAGAAAAAGACGCCGATCGGTCCGACCGACACGCTCGGCACCGTCTATTTCGATCGGCTGTTTCCGATGGGCGTCGAGGCGATGCTCGAGGCGGTCGACCTGGTCAAGGCCGGCAAAGCGCCGCGCATCAAACAGGACAAGTCAAAGGCCACTTACGAGGGCCGTTGCGGGGCGGAGAACGCCAAGATCGACTGGGGCAAGCCCTGGGAGCAGATCGATCGGCTGATCCGCGGCTGCAATCCGGCGCCGGGAGCCTGGACGCTGCTCGACGGCAAGCAGGTCAAGATTTTCGATGCCAAGCCGCTGCCGGCCAAAGATCCGAAAGGAATCGCCGGCAAGCTCGGCGAAATCGCCGCTGTCGAAGCCGACGGCTTCACGGTCGTCTGCGCCGACGGTCGCTTCAAAGTCTCGCGCGTGCAGCCTGCCGACGGCAAGAAAATCGAAGCCGGCGAGTGGGCGAAATCAGTCAATCTCGCGGTCAAGGCGAGGTTTGCGTGAGACGACTGCGCCCTTTCCATTCACCGTCATTCCGGGACGCGAGCGAAGTTCGCGGGCCCGGAATCCATAATCCCTGCTGCGGGATATGGATTCCGGGTTCGCCGCTTTGCGGCGCCCCGGAATGACAATTATCCTCCCAGTCCCGGATTGCCATCATGCCCGCCTCGCAACATCAATCGCCCAAATCAGACATTGAAATTTCGCAAGCCGCCAAGAAACGGCCGATCATCGACGTCGCGCGCGAGCGGCTTGGCCTCACGCCGGAGAATCTCGAGCCTTACGGCCATTACAAGGCCAAGGTATCGATGGATCTCATCAAATCGTTGCAAAACAAGCCGAACGGCAAGCTCATCCTGGTGAGCGCGATCAATCCGACGCCGGCGGGCGAGGGCAAGACCACGACCACGGTCGGACTTACCGACGCGCTCAACCATATCGGCAAGAAGGCGATGCTGTGCATCCGCGAGCCGTCGCTCGGCCCATCGTTCGGTATGAAGGGTGGCGCTGCCGGCGGCGGCTACGCGCAGGTCGTGCCGATGGAGGACATCAATCTGCACTTCACCGGCGACTTCCACGCCATCACTTCGGCGAACAATCTGCTCGCCGCCTTGATCGACAATCACATCTATTTCGGCAACACGCTCGGCATCGATTCACGCCGCGTCGCCTGGCGGCGCGTGCTCGACATGAACGACCGGGCGCTGCGCTCGATCGCTTCGTCCCTTGGCGGCGTCGCCAACGGTTTTCCGCGCGAAGACGGCTTCGACATCACGGTTGCTTCCGAAGTCATGGCGATCTTCTGCCTGGCGCGCAATCTGGACGATCTGAAAAATCGTCTCGGTAATATCGTCGTCGGCTATACGCGCGACCGCAAGCCGATCCGCGCCCGCGATCTCAAGGCGCATGGCGCCATGGCCGTACTTCTCAAAGAGGCGCTGGCGCCCAATCTGGTGCAGACGCTGGAAGGCACGCCCGCATTCATTCATGGCGGCCCATTCGCCAACATCGCGCATGGCTGCAATTCGGTGCTGGCGACGACCACGGCGTTAAAGCTTGCCGATTATGTGGTGACCGAGGCCGGCTTCGGCGCCGATCTCGGCGGCGAGAAGTTCATGGACATCAAATGCCGCAAGGCCGGCATCGCGCCGGATTGCATGGTCCTGGTGGCGACGATCCGCGCGCTGAAAATGCATGGCGGCGTCAAAAAAGAGGATCTCAAGGCCGAGAATCTCAAGGCGCTCGAAGCCGGCATGGCCAATCTGCAGCGCCACGTCGAGAACGTGCAGAAATTCGGCGTCATGCCAGTGGTCTCAATCAACCGCTTCTCCGCCGACACCGAAGCGGAGATCAAGCTCGTTCAGGACAAGTGCAAGTCGCTCGGTGTCGAAGCCCTGATGGCCGATCACTGGGCGATGGGTGGGGCCGGCGCCGCCGACGTGGCGCGCGCCGTCGTCAAGATTGCCGAAAGCGGCAAGAGCAAGCTCAAATTCCTTTATCCTGACGATATGCCGCTGTTTGAGAAGATTCGCACCATCGCCAGAGAAATCTATCGCGCCAAGGACGTCACCGCGGACAAATCGGTGCGCGACCAGCTGGCGAGTTTCGAGGCGATGGGCTACGGCAAATTCCCGATCTGCGTTGCCAAGACGCAATACAGCTTCACGACCAATCCGGACGCCAAGGGCGCGCCGAGCGATCACGTCATCAATGTGCGTGAGGTGCGGCTTTCGGCGGGCGCCGAGTTCGTCGTGGCGATCTGCGGGGAGATCATGACCATGCCCGGCCTGCCGAGAGTGCCTGCGGCAGAGTCGATCGACATCGGAGCGGACGGCCGGATCGTCGGATTGTTCTAGGGCGTGTCCTCATAAAATCGAGCTCGCGATGAGCAACGGGTGGTCAATGTCCGCTTTACCCGCAAAAGCGAACTGCCGAAGCTAATAACCTGTCCGCCCTTTTCAGTTGACATTGTCAGCCCCGGACCTTTGCGTCAGATCCGGGAATGCAGGAGTCGGCTTCAGCTGCTTATGCTTATGGATACTCTTTGCTGACATGTACATCTTTCTGTGGTGCTTAGTGTCGTAATGAGACCGAGTACCCGTCTGGAATGTTGGCCCCGGTGCTGCAGGGTTGCCCGCCGCGCCGCCAGCTGCAGGCGGTTGAGCGCCCGTCACGGGACCATTTTGTGCCATCGCCGACGAACTAGGCAGATCCTTTGCGTTGGCCATCATCTCTAATGGATTGATCTGCGGCGTCGAATCGACAACACGGGGGGCGGGCGCGACAACCCACGCTCCGACGCCAATCAGCACTAGAGCAGCGGCAATCAGGCCATAGGCAGTGACGCCCAACTCGCCCCTCATAAAACGCCGACTAACGTTCGCATGAACAGATCCTTTGCTTCTTTGCTCAGTAAGACCTGGCAAATTTGAATCTATCTAGCCAGCGATTTGAGGCTATTCAGCCTGATGGACTAAGTGGCAGCAGGCGCGTTTTGCGCTGGCTCGCATCAAAAATTTTTGGAGTTGTCTAAAATATGGTGAAAATCTCACCCGACGACTTAAGTCACCCCCAATGGCGCGATCAAATTGCGATGTCCGCTTTACCCCCAATAGCGGACATCCCTCGGCGCAATCTAATCTCAGTCCCCGTGATACCCGGCGCGCCTCCCATACCCTCCCCACCGGGGACGCCCGCGCCCAAATTGACCGGGTGCATAATCATAATAGCCGGGCCACCACAGGACCGACGCCCTGTAGACCGGGGGCGGCTCCGCAACAACGATACGAACACAAGGTGAAGAGCCGCAATAATAAGGCCACGTGATTCCCGCGAAGCGGCCTCGGTGATGATGGACCGAGCGCGTTTTTGCAACGGGCGTTCGCTCAGATCGAGCGGCTTTATTCGGGTGCTCTTCATTCGCGGGCGACGTAACCTCACCACTTGGAACGGTGCTTGGTGTTGAAGGTGTTGTGCTTGGTGTTGTCGGCGTGATGGGCGTGTAAGGCGATTGAGGCACAGTACCGGGATTGGATGGATTGAAAACGGGCGGCGGCGGCGGAGTGGGCGGAGGCACATATCCTGGCTGTGCTTGCGCATGTTCGATCAAGACGTAGGCGGTAAACAAGATCGCGCATCCGCTCACTAAACGCTGCACTAGTGTTATCCGGTCAAATTTCGCCGTAGGCATCGCGGTCTCCTTCGAGCCGATGTGCTATTATCGGCAAACACGGCACCCGTTCCAATGTAAGACCAATCGTAACGCGAGCACCACGGCGGCGGAAAGCGGCCGCGCTTGGCATCCCGATGTACGGGTTTGACTATCAATTATGCGAAATACCGCGATAATTCGAGTGATCGCGTTAGATGGGCTTTTCGGAATTTATTACACAATAAGACACAAATTCGGTCCGCAACACGCGACGCGGATTACTACGATGACTAAAATTGCCATTCCCCCGGACCTTGCAGGTATGTTTACCGCTTGCGAGGACGCCTATGAGCAGGCGACGCGAGAAGGCTACGCTGAGAATCCTGCTGTGATCGCTGCTGTCACCGCGTTGAAATCCGCTTGGCGGGCTTTGCACGTTGCAAACTACAATCTGATGACGGCCAAGGGCTTCTTTCGCGTCGAGTTTGCCGCCATCCGCGCGGATCGAGCTTGTCGGGAAGCTCGCGAGGCATGTATCAAACTCCACGCGGCAATAGGGCAAGCAGCGCTGGAACATCGTCTGTACAATCGGTGCTTGACACTGACTAGTCGGCACGTCGCCTAGCGCGGATCACGGCGGCGGGAAGCGGGCGAGAACTCACCATGATTGTCGGCGGCGCAATCGCTGTTTGAGTTCCTTAAAGTCCTTGTTAACGCGGAACCGTTCGATCGAATTGAACGCGCCGCGCTCCACCTAAAATCAGCGGCATGACCAAGCACGAGAAGATCGCGGCGCTCCTGAGAATGACTGTAGATCGCGGCTGCACTGCCGCCGAGGCCGAGACCGCGCGCCGCCTCGTGGCCAAGCTTCAAGCGGAACGTGCTCCGACTGAAACGATTGTGCGGCGCTTCGATCCGCCGGTGACCCTGGACCGGCACAGGTCACGCGGATCGCGCACAACACGCGGCCGGCGCTGAGATCGGCAAGTTTAACGGTAACGGGAAAGGCAGAAAAGAACGGTCGCACGGCGACAGCGCGCCCTGAAATCTCGACGGCCGCTTTAGCCTGCGGGTTCAACCGGTCACTGCAACACCGCTCGCCGGAGCTCTCCGGCGTGGCGCTAGAGCAATATCCGATTGACACTGCTCTTGTTCCTCCGCTCGGGCGACGTCCGCCACACATTGACCGCTCTCCCAACACTCCCAGAGCTCAGCCATCTGCTTCGGCGTTAGAAGGGTGTTGCGTCGATCGGTTGAATCCGCCCCCCCAAAGCGGACATTTGCCCACGCGATCAGGATGTCTGCTTTGGGCCACAATCGGACATCGCCCGAGACAACCCACAAATCGATCACCTCACGGCGCGCGTCAACTCCGTGTGGGCGCCAGCTCAAATCGCGGCGATCCCTCTCCAGCCTGGTATGTCTCGCAATGCCCGCGCCATTACGCCGGCGTCGTGGCCCCTTTTCGCACCCCGCGGCACTTGCAAATCGACTACGGGACAGGAAGGCACGTTGGCATCAGCCGGCACCCGCACACTTATGCAAACGCCGCAATCGTCGCCACCACCCTCGATCAAAATCCAAGGTTCTGCGTTCTCGTACAGCGAGGCCGTTGCCTCGTACCAGCAGGTTGGCGAGAAGCGCATCGCAAATCGCGAGATGCGGGCATTGCGCTCAGTTTCATCCGGCTCGTTACCCGGATTGGAATAGCTCTCGACGAATTGGTCATAGGATTTTGTGCATAGGCCATCGGTGAGGAGCATAACCATACGCCCCATCAGCTTGGCGCGTTGGTTGATGGCGGTTCTATGCTTGTGGCCGAACATTTGCTGGATACCGATCGTCTTGTAATTAGGACGATTTGTATGAAGTGAGGCGCATACGTCTGATGAATTTCGCGCGCGAAGACCACGAGGGCTTCTATCCCGTGGCTGATCATCGTGGCGAACGCTCGGTCGATGTCTTCCGGGCGCTGAAGATCGGCCACCTCAAGCGTCACGCCAACGTTTTGTGAGGCCGCCTCAAGCTCCGCGAAGCCGACCTGTGACGCTACTTGCCCGAGCACTCCCACCCGCGAAAGCCTTGGGACGACCTCCTTCAGCAGGGAGAGGTACTCGCCCCAGAGATCTGGGCTCGCGTCAGCGGTCAAGCCCGTGACATTGCCGCCTGGCCGGGCCAGGCTTGCAACAAAACCGGCTCCCACGGGATCCGCGGTAAAGACCATCACGATGGGTATCGTCTCGGTCGCGTGCCGCACGGCTGCGACGTGAAGGTTCGTACCAGTAACAATCACGTCCACCCTGAGCCGCACTAGCTCGGCGGCAAGATCCGGAAGTCGCTCCATCCTGCCGTCTGCGTACCGTTGGACGAAGACGACGTTGCGGCCTTCGATATATCCGAGCTCGCGCAGTCGGTCCTGGAGCGCGTGGAATAGCGACGCAACCAACTCGCCTGTCGCACCCAATAGAAAGCCGACCCGGTACATCTTTGCGGCAGACTGGACCTCGGCGCGCGCCGCAAGCGGCCGTGCGACGATCGAACCGCCGATAAGCGTTATGAACTCGCGCCGCCTCATTCGATCAAATCATCGGCGAGCGAGAGTATTGATGCTGGGATCGTCAGGCCAACCGCCTTGGCGGTCGTGAGATTGATGACAAGCTCGAACTTAGTTGGCTGCTGGACCGGCAGGTTGGCCGGCTTCTCGCCCTTGAGCACCCGATCAACATAAGAAGCCGCACGACGCCATAGATCAGGAAGATCGGCCGCGTAGCTAATCAGACCACCGGCGGTAACGAAATGGCGCCATGGGTAAATAGCGGGCAACCGATGCTGAGCCGCCAACTTTACGATTAGCTTCTCATGAACTGTAGTCGTCACGTCGGGCAACACCAGGAGACTGGGGTTTGTCTCGCGTGCAAAGGCTTCGACCGCCTTTTCAATTGTTCCGGCGTCTTGAATCGGCATTGCGATCGGCTGGATCGCAAAGAGGGGACCAGCCGTCTCGATCGAACGCAAAAATGAGCCGGCGTAGGGTGCCGTTTGCGGGTTGTATATAATCGCAACGCGGGCCACCTGAGGCGCGACCCCTTCACGAGTTCGAGCCATTTACTCGCCATCGCTGGTTCGTAGCTGGTAAAGCCCGTGATGTTGCCGCCTGGGGCCACGAGGCTCTTCACGAAGCCGGTGTCGACTGGATCGAAATTTTGAACAAAAATGATCGGTATTGTGTGCGTCTCTTGCCTGACCGCCGCAGTCACGGGGGTCGAAATGACAACTATAACGTTGGGCTCCAATGCCACGAGCTCTCTTGCCAGGGCTTTCATTGCGTCGACAGAACCGCCGGCCCAACGTTGTTCGATCCGAACGTTGCGGCCTTGCGTCCATCCCAATGCTTGCAGTCCCTGAACGAGCGCAGCACTGTTGCGAAGGCCTTCGGGGTCACCTGCAACTTCCGACCGCAATATCGCAACTTGAGGCAAACGTGCTGGCTGCTGCGCGTGCGCCGCAAGGGACCACGCGGCGGCCGTGCCGCCAACAAGCGTGATGAACTCGCGCCGCTTCATGGCCTTGCCCAAGCTGAGGAGGTGACAGCCTACCACATCGAATGGAGTTGCTGTGCAGTACAGCAAAGTCGAAAGGCCGATGTCCGCTGTGGGTCACAAGCGGACATGGCACAGTCAAATAGTGATGTCCGCTTTACCCCCAAAAGCAGACATTCGCCCGGAATGGGAAATGCGGACCCTAGTCGAGCTGGGCGAAATGATGCCTGGCTTGTCAGATTGGCCTAACAGAAGCAAATTATCGCGCGGTGCGGAGCCTCTCCGAGCATGTCGCACAGAGGCAATTGGGCAGGAAAACCCCGTCAGCTGTAAAGGAGATCTGCCATGACCGTTCAGGCGATGGGCTATTTCTGGGTCGGCGCTTCAAAGCTCGATGACTGGACCAATTTTGCGATCGGCCAGCTTGGGCTTCAGGCTGTTGATCGCGGCGGCGCCATGCGTGCCTTCCGCATGGACGACCGAAAGCAGCGCCTGATCGTCGACGGTGGGTTGACAGATGGAGAGCGCTTCTTCGGCTGGGAGGTTGCGGACGCGGCGGCGCTCGATGCGCTGGCGGCGCGGCTGGAAAAGGCCGGCGTCGCGGTGCGGCGCGAAATCGCCGCTGTAGCAGACCAACGTTGCGCCGCTGAGGTGATTTCGTTCCGCGATCCGGCTGGCAACCGTGTGGAGGCGTTCCACGGTGGTCAGATCGCCGATGAACCATTCCGCCCGGGGCGGAATATAGGGGGTTTCCGTACTGGGACACAGGGCATGGGACATGCCGTGATGATGATGCCCGAGATCGACGCGGCCCTCACATTCTATCGGGACCTGCTGGGCTTCCGGATCACCGACTTCATGGGGCCGCCGGTGTCGCTGTATTTCATGCACGTCAACACCCGCCATCATAGCCTCGCCATTGCCCAGGGGTCAGGCAGCCGCATGCACCATCTGATGATGGAATTTTACTCTCTCGACGATGTTGGCCAGAGTTACGATATCGCCCAGCAGGAGGAAGATCGTGTCGTGGCGAAGTTCGGTCGGCATTCGAACGATTTCATGACGTCATTCTACATGCGCACGCCGTCGGAATTCCTGATCGAGCATGGATGGGGTGGCCGCGAAGTCAGCCCTGGCTGGCAGCCAGTCGAGCTGAAATCCGCTGGCAGCTTTTGGGGGCACCAAGGGCTGTTCGAATCACTGGGCGAAGGACCATCCCCGCCGCCGATGCCAGCTCCGGAGCCGAGCCGGGCACCGCTGCAGGTGATGGACGGCAATTACGATCGTATGAGCGGCGTTTGCCCTTGGTGGGATGCGGTCAAGCGCAGCAGTAGGGCGATCTGAGGTTACGGTTACCGCCCAGTCGCATTCACGGACCGATACATGGAAAAAGCCATTATTCGCTTCGGCCTTGATCGCGACTTCGCCTGCATCGGTAAACTTGATGGCATTGCCGACGAGATTAATCAGGACCTGAGTCAAGCGGCGTCCGTCGCCGTGCCCGGCTGGCAATTCGGGGGCAAGCTCGAGCTTGAACGCGAGCTTCTTGTCAGCCGCCAGCGGTTCAAGCGTGCTGCGGACGGTCTGGGCTATGTCCTGGATGGAGTAATCGGACAGTTCAAGCACGAGCTGACCAGCCTCGATCTTGGACAAGTCAAGCACGTCATTGATCAGTCCAAGCAGATGCCTGCCGTTGGCCTCGCGACCAGCGCACCGCGGCATGGAACAAGGCGGCGCGAACACGCGTAACCGCGTGAGACTCGCCGAACAAATGCAGCGTTTCTTTGCTGTCACCCTGAACGATGACGATATTCGGCGTCTGCTCGCCATGTCGCGACGTAACGTGGATGCGCATTTGCTCCGTGACGTGGTCGATTTCGGGATAATCCAGGATCTCGTCAAGCACGCGCACGACGTGAATGATCTTACGCGGATGATCGCGCACCGTTCCGTACGTCAATTGACGTGACATCGTGCGACGGCGGCCAACAAAAAAGCAATGCCGCCTGCTCCTGGTGCGAAGCAGGCGGGGATGCTCGTATGAAAGACTACTGGAACAACGTTGCCACGGATTTGAGCGTAATCCACACGCCCCAGGCCAGCGGAATGCCGACGAAGGCCCAGAACAAAGCGGCCTTGCCGTCGAGTCCGCCCTTGCCGATGCCAAATGATCCCGACGGCACCGCGCTGCCGGCGCTGGCGGCCTGCAGTTTGGCTACCTCGTCCTGGCTCATGTACCACTTCGCATTGACCGGCCTGACCAGCAAATTGCAGATCAGGCCGATGACCAGCATCCCGCACAGGATGTACATGGTGAAATCGTAGAGATGATCGCACGGCACGCCGGCGGCGAGCTGCGCCTCACGGATATAATTCACCACCACCGGGCCGATAATGCCGGCGGTCGACCAAGCGGTCAGCAAGCGGCCGTGAATGGCGCCGACGAATTGGGTACCGAACATGTCGGCAAGATAGGCTGGCACGGTGGCGAAGCCGCCGCCATACATCGACAGGATGATGCCGAAGGCGAGCACGAACAACGCCTTGTTGCCGATCTGGGCGAAGAACGGCGCCGACGCATAGAGCGCGATGCCAAGAATGAAGAACGTGTAATAGGTGTTCTTCCGCCCGATATAGTCGGATAGCGACGCCCAGAAAAATCGCCCGCCGATGTTGAAGAGTGATAAGAGGCCGGCAAAGCCGGCGGCGATCGCCGCAATGGCGGCTTTCTGATCGCCGCTGAGCGCGGTGAAACCCAGTTCGGGGTGACCAATCAGCTTGCCGCCAAAAAAAATTCCTGCAGCATCGGCGACGCCATGCCGATGACGCCGATGCCGGCGGAGACGTTCAAACACAGCACCCACCAGATCAGCCAGAATTGCGGCGTCTTATGTGCGTCTTTGAGATGCACGTGATGCTGCGTGATCATCGATTTGTTTTCGCTCGGCGGGGTCCAGCCGTCCGGCCGCCAGCCGGTCGGCGGCAGCCGGTATCGGAATGCGCCCACCATCATGAAAAAGAAGTAGATCGCGCCCATGGCGATGAAGGTCTTCCAGGCGCCGACATCGGTTGCGCTCTTGAAAGAGTTCATCAGCATGTTCGCGAGCGGCGCGCCGATCATCGCGCCGCCGCCGAAACCCATGATCGCCATGCCGGTCGCCATGCCGCGCCGGTCCGGAAACCACTTCACCAGCGTCGAGACCGGCGAGATGTAGCCGAGGCCGAGGCCGACGCCGCCGATCACGCCAGAGCCGAGCCACATCAGCCAGAGCTGATGGACGTAAATGCCGATGGCGCCAATGACGAGGCCGCCGGCCCAGCAGAAGGCGGCGACGACACCGGCCTTGCGCGGCCCGACGCGCTCGAGCCAGCCGCCCCAGATCGCCGCCGACACGCCGAGGAGGACGAAGAACAATGTGAACATCCAGCCCATACTGGCGACCCGCCAGTCACAGGTGGTGGTGAACAATTCCTCCACGAACGACATGTCGGGACAGGCTTTGCTCGCGGTGATTCCAAGCGCCCGCGACAGCGGCAGCCAGAACACGGAAAACCCGTAGGCCATGCCAATGCAGAGATGAATGCAAAGTGCGGCAGGCGGCACGAGCCAGCGATTGAACCCTTTCGTGGCGATGATGCGCTCGCGATCCAGGATGCCGGGTGTCGTCACTCTGGCCGGCATGGCTTGATCGAATGTCGTCGTCATCGCGTCTCCTCCCCAATATTTTTTGTAACGCGTTCCAGTTTTCAAACTGTCGGGAGCGATTGATAGAATCAATCGTTCGATTTCTATCGAGCGATAGAAATTTCAAATTTCGCTATAGCGAAGCGCTATTGAGGAGGCATGCGGGCGACGGCTCGGCATGCAACGCGCGACTTCAGTGTCAGAAAAGATGAGAAAACTTCATCTAATCGGCGAGCAAGGGCGCGACGCGTTTCGCTTCGGCGACCAGCGCCGCGATCAGCGGCGTCATCGGCTCGCGCGCCGGTACGACCAGCCCAATCGTGTAGCTCGCTTCCGGCTCCACGATGGGGATGGCGCGCAACACGTCGGTGAGACCAAGACTTGTGGCCAGCCGCGCCGGCATCACACTCGCCCAGCGTCCGGTGCGGACGTGGGAGTAGAGGACAATCATCGAGTTGGATTCCAGGCTCGTCTGAGCGTTGCCGCCGGCCTCGCCAAGGAGGCGTTCGATGATGCGGCGATTCTGCATGTCCGGCGTCAGCAGGCAGAGCGGAACCTTGGCGACTTCCGCCCAAGTCACTTTGTCGCGGTTGCCGAGCGCCGCATCGGCGGAGGTGAGGAGACGATATCGCTCGCGATAAAGCGGCAGCTCCGTGACGCGGCCGACCGGCTCGTTATCGAGATAGGTGACGCCGGCATCGACCTCGAGGTTGTCCAATAGTTGGAGAACTTCTTCCGAGGTGCACGAGCGCACCGTGAATTTCACGTCGGGATGGCGCTCGCGGTAGGGCGTGGTGAGCGTTTCGATCATCGCCAGCGTCGTCGGGATGGCGGCAATGCGCAGCCGGCCGGTGAGACCATGCTTGAGCGCGTGCACCTCCTGCCGCATCGCCCGACTATCGCCGACGATGCGCCGCGCCCAATCGAGCACCCGCTCGCCCTCCGGCGTAAAATCCTGAAATCGCGAGCTGCGATTGACCAGAAGGACGCCGAGCGTATCTTCCAGTTGTTTGATGCCAGCCGACAAAGTGGGCTGCGTGACGCTGCAAGCTTCGGCGGCGCGGGCGAAATGCTTTTCGCGCGCCAAGGCAAGGAGAAATTCAAGCTTATCGATCACGATCGGGCCCCCTAGCCAAAGCTTCTCGCCTCAGCGTGACCAAAACCCCGCCTGCGAAATGCTGTCGCAATTGATGGAAAACGCGGTGGTTAGTCAATATTCTTAATAGAGGTTATCTATTGATCAATATGCAGTTAGGCCTTGTTCGGGCGATTCCAATCGGATTTTTGGATTTTGAGAGGAATAATGAGCCTCATGCAGCAGCCGCCGACTGTTCCGCCCGACAGCCGCAGCCGCGGGGGAGGCGGGCGGCGTCGGCCGCCACGCACGCCAAAGGGCCGTCAAGTCGATCCGCAGGCGCGCGAGCAGATACGCGCGCTTCTCGGCGACCGCGAACGCCGGCGCGATCTGCTGATCGAGCATTTGCATCTCATCCAGGATCGTTACGGTCATCTCTCGGCCGCGCATCTTGCTGCTTTGGCGCAGGAGATGCAGCTCGCTTTGGCCGAGGTTTATGAGGTCGCGACCTTCTATGCGCATTTCGATGTGGTGAAGGAAGGCGAGACGCCGCCGCCCGCTGTGACGGTGCGCGTCTGCGATTCGCTCTCCTGTGCGCTCAAGGGCGCGGAGCAGCTTTTCGCCGAACTACCGAACAAACTCGGACCGGGCGTGCGCGTCGTGCGCGCGCCATGCATGGGCGCCTGCGATCGCGCGCCTATTTGCGCGGTCGGTCACGTTCAGGTCATGGCGGCCGATGCCGGCAAAGTGGCGGCGGCCGCGGAGCAGGTGCCGCACCCGCATGTCTATCCGACGCCGACGCCGTTCGACGCTTATTGCCGCGACGGCGGCTATGCGCTGCTCAAGTCATGTCTCGCTGGTGCCCGCAGCCGCGACGAGATCATCAAAATCGTCAGCGACGCTGGTTTGCGCGGTCTCGGCGGCGCCGGCTTTCCCACGGGACGCAAATGGTCGCTGGTCCGCTCCGAACCGGCGCCGCGGCTGTTCGCCGTCAACGCCGACGAAGGCGAGCCCGGCACGTTCAAGGATCGATTTTATCTCGAACGCGATCCGCATCGGTTCATCGAGGGCATGCTGATCGCGGCCTGGGTGGTCGAGGCTGCCGACACTTATGTCTACATCCGCGATGAATATCCCGAAGTGCGGCTTCTCCTTGCGCAGGAGATCGCCGAGGTGGAGCGAGCGGGGCTCGCCAAGCACAGCAGGATCCATCTGCGCCGCGGCGCCGGCGCTTATATCTGCGGCGAAGAATCCGCGATGATCGAATCGATCGAAGGCAAGCGCGGCCTGCCGCGGCATCGCCCGCCTTATGTCGCTCAGGTCGGCCTGTTCGGCCGCCCCACGCTCGAACAGAATGTCGAGACGCTGTTCTGGGTGCGCGACATTGTCGAGCGCGGGGTCGATTGGTTCACCTCGCAGGGCCGGCATGAGCGCAAAGGCTTCCGCAGCTTTTCGGTCTCGGGCCGCGTAAAAAATTCCGGCGTCAAGCTCGCGCCCGCTGGCGTCACCGTGCGCGAACTGATCGACGAATTCTGCGGCGGCATGGCCGAGGGCCACCTCTTCAAGGGCTATCTGCCGGGAGGAGCGTCAGGCGGCATTTTGCCGGCATCCATGGCCGATATCCCGCTCGATTTCGGCACGCTGGAAAAGTACGGCTGTTTCGTCGGGTCGCACGCGGTTGTGATCCTGTCCGACCAGGACGATATGAAGGCGGTGGCGCTTAATTTAATGAAGTTCTTCGAGGACGAGAGCTGCGGCCAATGCACGCCCTGCCGGGTCGGCACCGAAAAGGCGGCGCAGCTTATGGCCGAAGGCCCCTGGAATGCGGCACTCCTCGATGAACTATCGGTGCTCATGCGCGATGCGTCGATTTGCGGATTAGGCCAGGCGGCGCCGAACCCGTTGCTGTGCGTGTTAAAGTATTTTCCGGACGAACTGACCAAACCGCTGGGACATTGGTAATCCAAGGTCTGCACAATGAGCGACAGCAACGGACAAAAACCTGCCGGAGGCAAGACGACCGCGGCGACTTTCACGATCGACGATCGCGAGATCGATATTCGCGAGGGCGAGACGATTTTCCGCGCTGCGCGCCGGCTCGGCATCAAGCTGCCGCATCTGTGCTATCTGCCCAAGCCAGGCTATCGGCCCGACGGCAATTGCCGCGTCTGCATGGTCGAGATCGAAGGCGAGCGGGTGCTGGCGGCAAGCTGCATCCGCACGCCGTCTCCCGGCCTGAAAGTGCGCACGCAGACCGATCGCGCCAAGACCGCGCGAAAAATGGTGGCCGAGCTTCTGCTCACCGATCAGCCGGCGCGCGAGGTGGCGCACGATCCGGATTCCGAAATGTGGAAGGTCGCCACGCGGCTCGACATTGCGCCGGGCCGTTTTCCGCGTCGTGAAACGCCCGCGCCCGATCGTTCGCACCCGGCGATGGCGGTCAATCTCGACGCCTGCATTCATTGCAATCTGTGCGTCCGCGCCTGCCGTGAAGTCCAGGTCAATGACGTGATCGGCATGGCCGGCCGCGGCCACGGCGAGAAAATCGTGTTCGATTTCGACGACCCGATGGGCGCCTCGACTTGCGTCGCCTGCGGGGAATGCGTGCAGGCCTGCCCGACCGGGGCGCTGATGCCGGCGACGCTGGTCGACGAGCGCAATGTCTTGACCGCGAAGGCCGACCGCGCGGTCGACAGCGTCTGTCCCTATTGCGGCGTCGGCTGCCAGCTCACTTATCACATCAAGGACGACAAGCTTCTATACGTCACCGGCCGCAACGGGCCGGCGAACGAGAACCGGCTCTGCGTGAAGGGCCGCTTCGGCTTCGATTACGTCCACAATCCGCAGCGGCTCCTCAAGCCGATGATCCGCAAGGATGGCGTGCCGAAAATTCCGCACGAAGAGATCGACCCGTCGAATCCGTGGACGCATTTTCGCGAGGCGACCTGGGAAGAGGCGCTCGATCGCGCCGCCGCAGGCTTGAAAAAAATCCGCGACCGCGATGGCCCGCGGGCGCTCGCCGGCTTCGGCTCGGCCAAGGGATCGAACGAAGAAGCTTACTTGTTCCAAAAACTCGTTCGCACCGGCTTCGGCACCAACAATGTCGATCACTGCACGCGGTTGTGTCATGCCTCCTCGGTCGCCGCACTGATGGAAGGGGTCGGCTCCGGTGCCGTGTCGGCCACGTTCAACGAGTGCAAGAACTCGGAAGTCATTTTCGTGATCGGGGCGAACCCGACCGAAAATCACCCCGTTGCCGCCACCTATTTCAAGCAGGCGGCCAAGCGCGGCTCGACGCTGATCGTCGCCGATCCGCGCGGCCAGGCGCTCGAGCGCCACGCCGCCCACATGCTGCAATTCAGGCCCGGCACCGACGTCGCTCTGCTCAACAGCATGCTCAACACCATCGTTGCCGAAAAGCTTTACGACGAACAGTACATTCAGACCTACGTCGAGGGCTTCAAACAATTCGCCGACAGCATCAAGGATTACACGCCGGAGGAAATGGCGCCGATCTGCGGCATCGAGGCGGATATCATCCGCACCGTTGCGCGCAAGTTCGCCCGCGCCAAATCGGCGATCATCTTCTGGGGCATGGGAATCTCGCAGCACACCCACGGCACCGACAATGCGCGCTGCCTGATCGCGCTGTCGCTGATCACCGGACAGATCGGGCGGCCGGGCACCGGGCTGCATCCGCTGCGCGGTCAGAACAACGTGCAGGGCGCGTCCGATGCCGGTCTCATTCCGATGTTCTTTCCGGACTACAAATCGGTCGAGGATCCGCAGATCCGCGCACGCTTCGAAGACGCATGGGGCACCAAGCTTGAGCCGAAGAAGGGCCTCACCGTCGTCGAGATCATGGATGCGGTCCACGCCGACGTGATCAAGGGCATGTACATCATGGGTGAAAATCCCGCGATGTCGGATCCAGACCTCAATCATGCGCGCCAAGCGCTCGCGCATCTGGAGCATCTCGTGGTGCAGGATCTGTTCCTCACCGAGACCGCGGTTTATGCCGACATCGTGCTGCCGGCCTCGGCCTGGCCGGAAAAGGACGGCACCGTCACCAACACAAATCGCCAGGTGCAGATGGGCCGCCAGGCGCTGCCGCTGCCGGGCGATACTCGCCACGACTGGTGGCTCATTCAGGAAATCGGCCGCCGCATCGGGCTGCCGTGGAATTACCGCGGGCCCGACGAAATCTACACGGAGATGGCGTCGCTGATGCCGTCGCTGGACAATATTTCGTGGGAGCGCGTGCTGCGCGAGAGCGCCGTGACCTATCCGGCCGATGCGCCGGACAGGCCGGGCCGCGACATAGTATTCGATAAGGGTTTCCCGCGCCCCGGCGGCTTCGGCAAGCTGGTCGCGGCCAAGCTGCAGCCGCCCGACGAGACGCCGAACGACGACTATCCGTTCATCCTCACCACCGGCCGCCAGCTCGAACACTGGCATACCGGCGCCATGACGCGCCGCGCCACTACGCTCGACGCTCTGGAGCCGAGCGCGGTCGCCTCGGTGTCGCGCGGCACCATCGCCAAGCTCGGCATCAAGCCGGGCGATCCGATCCGGGTCTCGACGCGCCGCGGCGTCGTCGAATTGGCGTCGCGTCAGGACGACGCCATCCCCGACGGGGTCGTCTTCATCCCGTTTGCCTATGTCGAGGCGGCCGCCAACATTCTCACCAATCCGGCGCTCGATCCGTTCGGCAAGATTCCGGAATTCAAATATTGCGCCGCGCGCGTGGAGGCGATCGATCCGGCCGCCAAGGTGGCGGCGGAGTAGCTGGTCATTATTGAAGCGGAATGCCCGTCATCCTGAGGTGCGAGCGAAGCGAGCCTCGAAGGATGAACGGCCGGGGCCGTCGCCCTTCGAGGGCCGCGGAGCCTGTCATCGGGCCGGCCACTTCGGGCCGGACCCGTTGGCGGCCACCTCAGGGCGACGGAAAAAGACTACTTCATCTTATCCTTGTAAAACGCCTCGACCGGTCCGGTGAGCTTTATCGTCAGCGGATTGCCGTAGCGATCCTTGGTCTTGCCGACCTCGACCCGAATCCAGCCTTCGCTGACGCAATATTCGCTGACATTGGTCTTTTCGACGCCCTTGAATCGTATTCCGACGTCGCGCTTGAGCGACTCGCCATTGTAAAACGGACTGCGTGAGTCATTGGAGAGGCGGTCAGGCGGTTTATCGGATGGCTTATCGGTCAGCTTAACGGACTTGGCGGCCATGATGCAAATGATCCCGTTTCGAATCGCTCGTCTAAGGCTCGCTCAATCCATCGGCGTGATATTGGCGTCCTTGGCGAGCTGTACCATAGCCGCAACGTCTTCGGCGAAGAATTTCCCGAACTGATCCGGCGTCATCGACATGGGCTCGACGCCGAGCTGTTGTAATTTTTCTCGGATGGCCGGCGTCGCCAGCGCCGTGTTGATCTCGCGATTGAGCGCCGCGACGATCGTCGGCGAGATCCTAACCGGTGCCGACACGCCGCCCCAGAACAGGTATTGCGCATTGGGATAGCCGGCTTCGGCAATGGTAGGGACTTCAGGCAACAATTGCGCGCGCTTCGGTGTCGAAACCGCAAGCGCGCTCACCTGACCTTGCTTGATCAACGGCAGCGCCGGCGCGATTGGCAGGAAATAGAAATCAATCCGCCCTGTTACCAAGTCGGCCAGCGCCTCGACCGGGCCGCGATAGGGAATGTGCTGCACCTGCAGGCCGGCGGCGAGGCGAAAACGCTCGCCGGCAATATGCGAGGCGGAGCCAATCCCGGCCGAGGCAAAGTTAAGTTCGCCGGGTCGGGCTTTGGCGGCGGCCACAAGCTCCGCCACGGTTTTGAAGCCTTTGCCAGGCGCGGCTACGAGCACGCTCGGCTGCGCGCCGAGCATTGCGATCGGTTCGAGATCGCGCAACTCGTCATAGGGCAGCGACCGGTGCAAAATGACCGCAGAACTCATCGAGGCCGAGCTGAGGAGCAGCGTGTAGCCATCCGGTTCGGCGTGAACCACCGAGGCGACGCCGACAATGCCGCCGCCGCCGGACCGATTCTCGACCACGAAAGCCTGCCCGATCTGCTGGCCGACCTGATCGAACACGAGCCGCGCCACGATGTCGTTGGCGCTGCCGGCGGTGAACGGGCTGACGACCAGCACGGGACGGGTTGGCCAGTCTCGGACAGTAGAATCCTGCGCGAGCGCCAGGCGGGCGAGGCCGATCGCGGCCAGCGCTGCGATAAATACAAAGTGACGTGTCATCTGCAACTTCATGGCGCCGTCATTGTGATATGAACCGCGGCTGCCCGCCAGTCCGATCAATCGTTCCGGATTTCGCCGGCGCGCCGATCCAGGCTACACTTGCCCCAGGTCATGCCCCATGTCTCTTGCTGCTGACGATTCCGCAACCCTGTCCGGCCTTTGCCGCGTCCGCCACGATTGGACGCGGGCCGAGATCGGCGCGTTGTTCGACCTGCCGTTCCCCGAATTGATCTTTCGCGCGCAGAGCATCCATCGCCAGTATTTCGATCCAACCGAGGTGCAGATTTCGACGCTACTGTCGATCAAAACCGGCGGTTGCCCGGAAGATTGCGCCTATTGCCCGCAGAGCGCACGTTACAACACCGGCGTCCGTGCCGAGAGAACTCATGACGCTCGACGCGGTGCTCGCCGAAGCGCGCGCCGCCAAGTCCGCCGGCGCGAGCCGGTTCTGCATGGGTGCGGCCTGGCGTTCGCCCAAGGAGCGCGATCTCGAGCAGGTGTGTGCGATGGTCGAGGCGGTCAAGGGACTGGGCCTCGAAACCTGCGCCACGCTCGGCATGCTAAGCGCCGCGCAAGCGCGAGAGCTCAAGCGCTCCGGCCTCGATTATTACAACCACAACCTCGATACCTCGCCGGAATTCTACGGCGAGATCATCACCACGCGCATCTACCAGGATCGGCTGGAGACGCTCGAACATGTGCGCGACGCCGGCATCCATGTCTGCTGCGGCGGGATCGTCGGCATGGGCGAGACCCGCGCCGACCGCATCGGCATGATCGCCGCGCTGGCCTCGCTTCCGTTGCATCCGGAATCGGTGCCGATCAACATGCTGGTCCGCGTTGCCGGCACCCCGCTCGCCGATCAACCGCCGCTTGATCCATTCGAATTCGTCCGCACCATCGCCGTCGCCCGCATCACCATGCCGCGTTCGGTGGTGCGGCTTTCCGCCGGGCGCGAAGACATGAGCGAGGAGACGCAGGCGCTCTGCTTCCTTGCCGGCGCCAATTCGATCTTCTACGGGCCGAAGCTCCTCACCACGGGAAATCCGGAGCGCGACCGCGATCGCGTGCTGATGGACAAGCTCGGCTTGAGCCCGATGGAATAACGACTCGACGCTAGCTTCCTCACCCGAAACTCGACCGCGAGGGATTATTATCAATGCGTGCAGCATTTTCGATCATTCGCGTTTGTTTAATGGCCGTCGCCATCGGCGTCCTCTCGGCGGTGGCATTCGGCGAAGGCTTTGACGACACTCTCAGCCGCGATGCGGTGCTGCGCGATCCGGAAATTCCCGTGCTCGGCAATCCGCAAGGCGACCTGACCGTGGTCGAATATTTCGATTATCAGTGCCCGTTTTGCAAAAAGCTCGCGCCGGAAATTGCGCAGGTCGTTCGCGACGACGGCAAAATCAGGCTGGTGTTAAAGGACTGGCCGATCTTTGGCGCGGTTTCGAGGTCGGCTGCGCAATTGGCGCTGGCGGCGAAATATCAGAACAAATATCAAGAGGCGCATGACGCCTTGATCGGCGCCAAGGAGAAATTGAGCGACGCCAATATTCCGGAGCTTCTGACCAAAGCCGGCGTCGATGTCGAAAAGGCCAAGCAGGACCTGCAGGCGCACCAGAAGACCATCGAGGACCTGTTGATCCACAACAATGCTCAGGCCGATGCCTTCGGCTTTCAGGGCACGCCCGGCTTCATCGTCGGGTTCTTTCGCGTGCCGGGCGTGGTCGAGATGAAAGTGTTCAAGCAGATCATCGCCGACGCGCGGGCGGCAGCGAAGAAGCGCAAAACCTAATCGGCGTCTATATCCCCGCGGCGCCGCCGTCGGCCCGCGGGTCATGCGCGCCTTCGCAAGTGCCGTCCGGGTGCAGCACGACGGCGCCGGCATGGCCCATGACGTCCGAATGCGGCTCGGTGAGCAGTTCGACGTCGTGGCCGGCAGCGGCGAGCGCCTCGACGACGCTTTCGTCGAAGCGCGGCTCAAGACGCAGCGTGGTGCGCGCCGCGCCCCAGGTGCGGCCGAGCACCCAGCGCGGCCGGTCGAGCGCTTCCGGCAGCGGTTCGCTGAGATCCACATGGCGGGTGAAGACTGCGCTTTGCGTTTGCGGCTGACCGTCGCCGCCCATGCAGCCATAGGCGATGATGCGCCCGTCGTGGAGCACGGCGAGCGCCGGGTTGAGCGTGTGGAACGGCAGCCGGCCGGGGCTGAGGTAATTGAGCGCGCCGGGCTGGAGCGAAAAGCTCGAGCCGCGGTTCTGCATCAATAGTCCCGTGCGCGGCAGCACGCAGCCGGAGCCGAACTCCCAATAGAGCGATTGGATGTAGGAAACGACGAGACCGGACGTATCGGCCGCGCCCATCCAGATTGTGTCGCCGGCATTCGGCGCGAGCGGCCACGCCGCTGCCTTGCGCCGGTCGATCTTCATCGCTTCGCCGGCGAGGTAGCGCTCTTCAAGCACGCGCTGCAACGAATGGGAAAGATAGTTCGGATCGGTGATCAGCCGGTCACGCATCCGCAACGCGCGCTTGGTCGCCTCGACGAGGCCGTGAATGTGATCGAAGCCTTCCGCCTCGCGCACGCCAAGCCGCGCGAACAACGCAAGGATCATCAGCGAGACCGCGCCTTGGGTCGGCGCGTCGGTGTTGAACAGCGTTCCCGATGCCAAGCGCACGCGTAGCGGTTCGGTAAGCGTCGCCCGGTAGCGTTCGAGGTCGGTTCGCGATACCGGGCTACCAATGCGTTCGAGATCGGCGGCGGTCTCGCGCCCGGCGTCGCCGCGATAGAAATCCTCAAAGCCGGCATAGGTCAAATGTTCGAGGGTGGCGGCGAATGCTTCCTGCTTGAGCACGGCGCCGACTTCCGGAACCTTGCCGTCGAGCAGAAATTGCGCGGCGAAACCGGGCACGTCTTTAAGGCTCTTGAATTGCTCCTCGGTCAGTCGCCGCTGGCTGCGAGTGACGGCATAGCCGTTGCGCGCCTGCGTGATCGCGGCCGTGAGCAGAACCTTGAGCGGCAATTTCCCGCCACGCGCCCGCGCCGCTTCGTGGGCGAGTATCCAGCCGCCGACCGCGCCGGGCACGGTAAGCGCCGCAAGTGGGCCGCGGGTCGGCATGGCCTCGTAGTCGCGATAAAGCTCGGGCTTGGCCGCCAGCGCCGCCGGACCCGCCGCCATGATGGCGCGTACGCGCCCCGACGGTTCGCGAATGATCCAGAAGCCATCGCCACCGAGATGGTTCATATGCGGATAGACGGCGGCGATCGATGCCGCCATCGCGAGCATGGCTTCGATCGCGTTGCCGCCTTCGGCAAGAATGGAGCGACCGGCTTCGACCGTCGCAAAATGGGGCGCGCAGACGACACCACGGCGATGCCCGGCGCTGTGCAAGCTCACTGGATTGGCCATTTAATTCACCGCAGCGGCAGGCGGGCAAAGCCGCGTTTGTGAAGGAGCGCGTCCGCGGTCGGCAGCCGCCCGCGGAAGGCCTTGTAGGCTTCGGCCGGGTCTTGCCGGCCGCCGGCGGCATAGACGCAATCGCGCAACCGTTTCGCGGTGGCGGAATCGAAAATGTCGCCGCTCTCCTCGAAGGCGGCAAACGCGTCGGCGTCGAGCACCTCCGACCACATATAGCTGTAATAGCCGGCGGCATAACTGCCGCCGGCGAAGATATGGGCAAAGTGCGGCAAGCGATGCCGCATCACGATTTCGTCCGGCATGCCCATGCGGGCGAGGCCTGCCGCTTCGAACGCCCGCGTATCGAGCGGTGGATCGCCCGGATTGGGCGGCGGTAGCGCATGCAAATCGAGATCGGCCTCGGCGCAAGCAATGTATTCGAGCGTGGCGAAACCTTTGTTGAAATTGCGCGCGGCGACGAGCCGGGCCAGCAGTTGTTCGGGCATCGGCGCGCCGGTCTGGTAATGCAGCGCAAAGCGCCGCAACAGTTCCGGCTGCTCCAGCCAATGCTCGAACAGCTGTGACGGCAGCTCGACGAAATCGGTGGCGACATTGGTGCCGGCAATCATCGGGTAAGTAACCGAGGAAAGCAGGCCATGCAGCGCATGGCCGAATTCATGGAACAGCGTGCGCGCGTCCTCGAAGCTCAACAGTGTCGCCTCGCCGGCGGGCGCCTTGGCGAAATTGCAGACATTGACGATGAAGGGAGTGATATCGCCGCCGAGCTTCTGCTGGTCGCGGATCGACGTCATCCAGGCGCCGCTGCGTTTTGAAGCCCGCGCGAAATAGTCGCCGAAGAACAGACCGAGCTCTTTGCCGTCAGAGCCGGACACTTGCCACGCCCGCACGTCGGGATGCCAAACCGCCACGTCCGGGCGCGGCGTGAAGTTCAAACCGAACAAGCGACCGGCCGTGTAGAACGCCGCTTCAATCATGCGATCGAGGCTGAGATACGGCTTGATAGCGGTTTCGTCGAAATCGCACACGCGCTGGCGCAGCTTTTCGGCGTAGTAGCGCCAATCCCACGGCTCGAGCTTGAAATTGCCGCCGTCTTCCTGGATCAGCGCTTGCATCGCGTCGCGATCGGTCAGCGCGCTGGCGAGCGCCGGCCGCCAGACTGCGCCGAGCAGATCACGCGCCGCCGCCGGCGTCTTCGCCATGGCGTCATCGAGCCGGTAATGAGCGAAATCCGCATAGCCGAGGAGCCGTGCGCGTTCGGCGCGCAGCCGAACCATCTCGGCGATGATCGCTTTATTGTCGGTCGCGCCGCCGTTGTCGCCACGCATGACGAAGCCGCGAAAGACCTTTTCGCGCAGATCGCGGCGATCGGAAAATTGCAGGAACGGCTCAACCGTGGAGCGCGATAGGGTCACCGCATAACCGTCGATGCCGCGCTCGGTCGCCTCTGAATGCAAAGACTCGCGGATAAAATCGGGCAGGCCGGCGAGCTCGGCTTCGCCTTCGAGCCGCAGCGTGAAAGCCTGCTCGTCGGCGAGGACGTTCTGGCCGAATGTGGTGCCAAGTGCCGCGAGGCGCTCCATGATCTCCGCAATCCGTTTCTTGGCCGTCTCGCCCAGTGCCGCGCCGGCGCGGCGATAGCTGGTGTGATAGCGCTCGACCACACGCTTTTGTTCGGCATCCAGTTCAATGTGCTCGGCGGTCGCCATCACGGCGTCGATGCGCCGGAACAGGGCGGCATTGGTGTGGATCTGGTTCAAATGCCGCGCGATCTGCGGCGCCATCACCCGTTCGATTTCCTGCAGGGCGTCATCGGTATCCGCGCCGGCAAGAAGGGAAAACACGTTGTCGACCCGCTCCAGCGTGCGGCCGCTCAGCTCCAGCGCGGCGATGGTATTCGCAAATGTCGGCGGCTCCGCCGTGGCGGCGATCGCGTCGATCTCCGCCGCATGCTCGGCGAGCCCCTGCGCATAGGCCGGCAGGAAGTGCTCAGCCCGAATGCGGGAGAACGGCGGCAGCCCGCCAGCGGCGGTCCAGTCCTCTAACAGCGGATTGTCGCCCGGCGCGATCGCCGGGGCGGCGGGACTATTGTCGAAGAGGGCAGGGGCTTCGATCTCAGGCATTGACAGGGGTCTTAGCAAACGCGGCAGGAGGCATGATATAGGGACGGGTGGCGGTTGTGCTCCGATCTAGGAACTTCAAATCCGCCGCGCCAGATCGTTCGTGACAGGTCGTTCGTGAGGAGAGCTCAAATGCCCCGCCATGCCCCTTACACGCCGCACGGCGTGATCCCCGCCGTCCTGCTGCCGTTCGCCGATGACCTGACGATCGACGAAAAGAGCTTCCGCAAGCACCTGGCCGACGTTGCCGGCGCCGAGGGGCTTTCGGCCATTACGGTTAACGCCCATTCGACCGAGGTCGCCTCGTGCAGCTTCGACGAACAGCGTCGCGTACTCGAAATCGCGCAAGACGAAATCGGTGGGCGCCTGCCGCTCGTCAACGGCGTATGGGCCGACGGCAGCATCGAGGCCGCGCGCATCGCGCGCATGGCCGATGCGGGCGGAGCATCGGCGCTTCTTGTTTTCCCGCCGGCGCCGTTCACCCTCGGCCAGAGCCCGGCCATGGCGGTCGAGCACTTCAAGCGCATTGCCGACGCCACCAGCCTGCCGCTGATCGTCTTCCAATATCCGCTGGTGACCGGCCAGGGCTATCCGCGCGACACGCTCTTGCAGATGATCGAAGCGGTGCCGACCATCCGTGCGATTAAGGACTGGGCGGGCAACCTCCAGCAGCACGAGATGCACGTCCGCACGCTGCAAGCCTTGAAGCGCCCGGTGAACGTGCTGACCACCCACAGCGCCTGGCTGTTGAGTTCGCTGGTGCTGGGCTGCAACGGGTTGCTCTCGGGCAGCGGCAGCGTGATAGCCGACCTGCAGGCGGCTCTATTCCGTGCCGTGCAGCGCAACGATCTGGCCGAGGCGCGGCGCCTGAACGACCGCATCTATCCGCTCGCTCAGGTCTTCTACGCCGAGCCCTGGGCCGACATGCACAACCGCATGAAGGAGGCTCTGGTGCTGCTCGGGCGGCTGCCGCGGGCGGTGGTGCGGCCGCCGCTGGTCAAGCTCGGCCGCGCCGAGATCGACCGCATTCGCTCAGCGCTCGTCGAGGCGGGGCTTTTGGGCAAAGCCGCGCGGGACGCGGCGTGAGCCCAAAGCAGCGCCTTGAAGTGCCCGTCCAATCGGGCTAACTGCTGCCGCGATGAACGAGCAATCCCCCCAGCGCCGCCGCCGCATCGTCTGGCAGAACGTCCTCACCGTGGTCAGCGCCGCGATCTTGATCAGCGCCGAAGTGTTCGGCGCTGCGTTTGCCGGCAGCTGGGCGATCGCCAACCTGTTCGCGCTCGGCACGATTGGCGCGCGCGTGCTCGACGGGCTGTTCATGCTCTGCGGCGTGGCGGTGATGGTGCAGTTCGTGCGCGCGGCGCACCGCGTCGAGCCGTTCACCGCCGACTGAGCGCGTTGCCTGCCGTCGTCGTGCACAGGCAGGTTTGTCTTTTTACGTTTCCTTAAAACAAAAAAGGTTGCACGAGCGAACTAAATCGCTTATTGCGGATTTGCCCAATTTCGCACGTGCCTGTGGCCGTGTGTCGGTCGGTGGGCATCCGGACAAGAGGCCGGACAGCCGCCTAAGGAAGAGAACACTACTTCCTTGCTCCCGCGACCGGCAGCCGGAGGCGAACCGGCGATGCCCGCTCTCCACGGGCGACGCGGCTTAAAGCAACGACGGAAGGGCTTTTTTGGTTACTGCCGGCGCGAATGCCGGGGACACCGAAAGGGCTTGTCCTTCTTTGCCAACAGTGCGGAACGGGATTTCCCTAATCCGGACCGAGGCAGCAATCACGGCGACGTAAGTGCTTCTCCATGTGGGGGAGCGTCAGCGTCGCAGGAGGTTTAACTCGGCGGCTACGCCGCCAGTCGGATTAGGAGCTGGGTGAGATGACTGCACGCATCCGCGAATTCCTCAAACAACGTACCGATGTCGGACCTTGCCTCGTCGTCGATCTCGA
Organism: uncultured Alphaproteobacteria bacterium; assembly: GCA_963816295.1. Classification (GTDB taxonomy): domain Bacteria; phylum Pseudomonadota; class Alphaproteobacteria; order Rhizobiales; family Xanthobacteraceae; genus BOG-931. Next base: position 438,577 of record CAWFJS010000017.1, read on the forward strand.
CGTGGTCCGCGAGAACTACCAAAACTTCGCCAAGGCACTGCCGGACACCAAGGTCTATTACGCGGTGAAGGCCAATCCGGCGCCGGAAATTCTCAAACTATTGGCCGGGCTCGGCTGCTGCTTCGACGTGGCCTCGATCGCCGAGACGCATGCGGTGCTGGCGGCCGGCGCCACCGCCGACCGCATCTCCTACGGCAATACCATCAAGAAGGAGCGCGAGATCGCCGAGGCATTTCAGCTCGGCGTCACGCTGTTCGCGATCGATTGCGAAGCCGAGGTGGAGAAAGTCGCCCGCGCCGCGCCCGGAAGCCGGGTCATCTGCCGCATCCATTGCGACGGTTCGGGCGCCGAGTGGCCGCTGTCGCGCAAATTCGGCTGCGAGCCGGTCTACGCTGCCGACATCTTGGAGCTCGCCCATAAGAAGGGCCTCGTGCCCTACGGCATCTCGTTCCATGTCGGCTCGCAGCAGCACAATGTCGAGGCTTGGGACCGCGCGCTCGCTTCGACCGCGGCGATTTTCCGGAACTGTGCCGAGCGCGGCATTTCGCTCGCCATCGTCAATCTCGGCGGCGGGTTTCCAGCGCGCTATGTGCGCAAGACGCCGAAACTCGAATCCTACGGCAAGGCGATCTTCAAGGCGCTACGCAAGCATTTCGGCAATAACCTGCCGAACACATTCGTCGAACCGGGCCGCGGCCTAGTCGGCAATGCCGGCATCATCGAGGCGGAAGTGGTGCTGATCGCCAAGCGCAGCCCGGAAGACGAGGTCCGCTGGGTCTATCTCGATATCGGCAAGTTCCACGGCCTCGCCGAGACCATCGGCGAGTCGATCCGCTATCCGATCCGCACCACGCATGATCGCGACGAAACCGCGCCGTGCATCATTGCCGGCCCGACCTGCGACTCGGTCGACGTGCTCTACGAGAAGACGCCGTACCCGCTGCCGGTCTCGCTCGCGATCGGCGACAAAGTCTTGATCGAGGCGGCCGGCGCCTATACCGCGACCTATTCCTCGGTCGGCTTCAACGGCTATCCACCGCTGCGGCAGTACGTGATCTGAACCTCTTCTCCTTCTCCCCGTGGGCGGGGAGAAGGTCGCGATGAGGCGCCTCTCCCCGCGCGGCGGGGAGAGGTTTTTTCGGCTGAACTTTTATTTCGGCTGAACCTTGGGATCGCCGCCCGGGCTACCTGGCGGCGGGATCACCGGCATTTTTCCGGTCTCCGGCGCCGGCACCTTGATGCCCGGATCGACATTCGGCGGGCAGATCACGCCGCCGCCCTGATCGAGCTTGTCGCTCAGCGTCTTCGACGAGTCGCCGCCAAGCTCCGAGCAAGGCTTTTGCGCGGCGCTGGGCGCTTGCGCACAAGCCAGCGAAACGCCCGCAAGCGTGAGCGCCAGCGCAATTCCATACCGAGCAATGATCGTATTCACTGCGGAATAACGATCGGCGAAGGGCGTCAGTTCCTGGTGCACTGCTAGCCGAGGTCGATGATCCCGGCCTCGCCGCTTTCCGTGCCCCAGGCGAGCAGGCGTCCGTCGCCGCTCCAGGCGAGCGCCGTGACCGGCACGTCGCCCGGCGTCTTGGCCAGGATTTCGGCGCCGTCTTCGATGCGCGCCAAAAGGACGAGGCCGTTGTTGTAGCCGGCGGCGATGACGTCGGTGCGGGGATGACAGGCGACAACGTCGATGCGGTGCCCGGAGGGTGTCAACAAGCGAGGGGTCTTGCCCATCGGGCCGTCCTTGCTCTGGAACGGCCAGAGCACGAGCTGCGCCGCTCCGGAGGTTGCCAGCCACTCGCCGCTCGCGCTCCAGGACAGCGACATGACGCGTGCCGCATAGCCTGACATCCGCATGTGCTGACGGTCGACGAGCCGCCAGCCATGCAGCATCGGCTCCTGCATGGTAGTCACCAGGAAGCGGCCGTCGGGGCTCACGGCCGCGCCGAGATGCGAGCCCTTCCATTCGAGCCTCTCTGGCGCGGCGCCGGCCGCATTGGGAAACCAGAGCGTGGCGCCGTTGTAATGGGCGATCGCGAGGCGAAAGCCCTTGGGGAAGAAAGCGAGCCCGCCGACCGTGGATGGTGCCTCGAATGCGCGCGGTTCCCTATTCGATTGCTTGTTCGATTGGCTGTTCGATTCTATGGCCTGCACATAGGCGGTCTTGCCGGCGGACCAGGCGACCGCCCCATCCGGGCCGAGCGCGACATGATCGATCCAGCGGTGCTTCGGATCGCTCGCCACGACGCGGGTTTCGCCATTCGCGTCCGTCGCAACGAGCTTGCCGTCATCGCCGCCGCTGACGATGCGGGCGCCATCGGCGGCCGTAGCCAGGATGGCGCCGCCATGCGCGGCGATCCGGCGCGGTTCGCCGTCCGGCGCCGCCAGCACGATGGCCTCTTCACCGAGAATGAATGCGGCGGTGCGGCCGAGAAAATGCGCAGCAACAATACCGCCACCGATCGTGAGCGGCCGGGTGCGCTCGACGACCGAAACTGTGTCGCTGCCGCTCGCGGCCATCGATCTTAGCTCTACGCTATTTCGCGATGCAGCTTTCGAAGCCGTCGGTGATCATCTTGCCAGGCAGGTTGCGGCCGATGAAAACAATCCGGCTGTCGCGCTTCTCGCCGGCTTTCCATGGCCGCTGATGATCGCCGTCGAGGATCATGTGCACGCCCTGAAAGACGAACCGCTGGTCATCGTCTTTGAACGCGAGAATGCCTTTGCAGCGCAGAATGTTCGGGCCTTCCTTCTGCACCAAGTCCTGCACCCAGGGCAAGAATTTATCGGGATCGAGCGGCTTGTCGGTGCGCAGCGCAATCGATTGCATCTCTTCATCGTGATAATGCTTGAGCCCGCCATGCCCGTGATCAGTGGCCACGGTCGTGATTATGATTGTGATGATGGTGATGATCGTGATCGTCACCGCCGAGGAAGTCAGGCTCGAGATCGAGGATGCGATCGAGATCGAATGCATTGCGGCCCAGCACCGCATCCAACGGAACCTTGGCGCGCTCGGTCTTGTGCAGCTTGGCGTAAGGATTGATACCGCGAATGCGCGCCTCGATGTCGCTTAGCTCCTCGGGCGAGACGAGGTCGGTCTTGTTGATCAGGATCACATCGGCGAACGCGATCTGATTCTTTGCCTCCGGCGCGTCCTTGAGCCGCTCATTGAGCCATTTGGCGTCGGCGACGGTGACGACGGCGTCGAGCTTGGTCTTGCGCCCGACATTCTCGTCGATGAAGAAGGTTTGCGCGACCGGCGCCGGATCGGCGAGACCGGTTGTCTCGACGATGATGGCGTCGAATTTTCCTTTTCGCCGCATCAAGCCGTCGAGAATGCGCACGAGATCGCCACGCACGGTGCAGCAGATGCAGCCGTTGTTCATCTCGAACACTTCCTCGTCGACGCCGACCACAAGATCGTTATCGATGCCGATTTCGCCAAATTCATTGACGATCACGGCGTATCGCTTGCCATGGGGTTCGGAGAGAATACGGTTGAGCAAGGTCGTCTTGCCGGCGCCGAGATAGCCGGTCAGCACCGTCACCGGGATTTTTTCAGACACCGGGCTCTTTTCAGACAAAGACTGCTCCGACATTCTTATCTCCTGGCGTTTGGCTTAAAGGCCTCGCGCACTGTGCTGGCGGCATGGATCGCGGTTATTTCGAAGCTCCCGTGACGCTATATAGGCAATCGCGGTCGCGGCCAAAACCCCGCCAAGTTGGTACCAGCATTGCTCACGCTTTAAGATGCCGGCGCGGCAGAACGAGCCAAATCAGGCCGCCGACCGGCCCGAGCGCAAGCGACAGCAGATAGATAAATCCCGCGACCAGGATGATGGCGGGTCCGGACGGCAGTTCGGCGCGGAAGGAGAGGATGAGGCCGGCATAGCTGGAAATCAGCGCGATCGCGATTGCGGCTGCGATCATTCCGGTCACGTCGCGAGCCCAGAAGCGCGAGGCAATCGCCGGCAGCATCATGATGCCGACGGCGAGTAAGGTGCCGAGCACCTGGAATCCGCCAACCAGATTGAGCACGACCAGCGCGAGGAAAACGACATGCGCCGCCGCGCCGGCGCGGCTGACCGTGCGCAGAAATCCCGGATCGACCGATTCGAGCACCAGCGGACGCCAGATCAAGGCCAGCACGACGAGCGAAACCGAGGTGATCGCGAGGATAAGAACGAGCGCGCTGTTGTCGATGGCGAGCACCGAACCGAACAGGAAATGCATCAGATCGATGTTGTTGCCCTTGAGTGAGACGATCGTGACGCCGAGTGCGAGCGAGATTACGAACAGTGCCGCAAGCGAGGCGTCTTCCTTCAATTGCGTCGAACGTGAGATCAGCCCAGCGCCGATGGCAATGAGAAATCCGGCAATGAGGCCGCCGCCGGCCATTGCCGGCAAACTCAAGCCCGCCAACAAAAAGCCGATGGCGGCGCCGGGCAAGATGGCATGGGCCATCGCATCGCCGATCAGGCTCATGCGCCGCAGCATTAGAAAGACGCCGATCGGCGGCGCGCCGAAGGCGAGCGCGAACGTGCCGACCAGCGCGCGGCGCATAAATTCGAAATCCGCGAACGGAGCGATCAAATTGTCGTACAGCATCCGTCTGTCTGATTATTCCGCGGCCACGGCGCAGGTCTCGGCGGCATCGTCGAAGGCCTCGCACATGCGCCGGGCCTTGTTCAGATTCTCGACGGTGAGCACGTCGCGAGTCGGACCCCAGGCGACCGGCTCGCGCGCCAGCAATAAGGTCTCGGGAAAGGCTGTCCTGACCAGATCGACATCGTGGAGCGCGGCAAGCACGGTCCGTCCCTCGCCATGCCAGCGTTGCACCAGCGCCAACAGTTCGGCGGAGGTCCGCGCATCGATCGCGGCGAAGGGCTCATCGAGCAAAATAAGACGGGCGTCCTGGGCAACGAGGCGTGCGAACAACATGCGTTGCATTTGCCCGCCGGAAAGCGTGCCGATCGGGCGCCGCTCGAACCCGGTCAGCCCGACCGCTGCAATGGCCGCTTCGACGGCATGATGATCCTTTCCCGCGATGCCGCCCAACACCCCGCGGCTGCTCCACAGTCCCATTGCCACCATGTCGTAAACGCCGATCGGAAACGAACGGTCGATATCGGGCACTTGCGACAGGTAGGCGACGCCGCGGCCATCGATTTCATCACGCTGGATCGAGCCCGCGAGCGGCTTGAGCGTGCCGGCGATTGCCTTGAACAGGGTCGACTTGCCGGCGCCGTTGGGGCCGACCACAGCGAGCAGCGCGCCGTCATTCACGATTCCGTCGAGATGATGCACCGCCGGATGGCGGTCATAGCCCAGCGTGAGATTTTGCAATCGCAACTGCGGCATCGCTTCGCTCCGCGATCAGCGGATCGCCCACCAGAACGCCGCCCATAGCAAAGCGATGACTAGTCCTGCGATCGCAAGGCGCTGCGCGGCCGAGAGCCGCAAAAGCGAAGCTCCGATCGCTGCCGAGGGGTGCGGCGCGTCATGTTGGTGATGATGATGGGTCATCGTTTGGTCTTGGCCGGGTTTGGTCTTGGCCGGCGGGTCTTACCGATAGTGTTATAATATAACATTATGCCAACCGCGCACCAGCCGGGGGCCGAGGGGGCGCGCAAACGGCGAAGGCCGGCCCGCGCTCGGTCCGCCGCCAATTGCGGGTGCTTCCTGCTAAGGTTCGCGCATGAGTGAGAGCGCATGAGTGAGGAAACACCGCGCGTCATCTGCATCGGTGAGGCGCTGATCGAACTGACGCGCGGCCCGGATGGCACCTTCACCGCCGCTTGCGCGGGCGACAGTTTCAACACAGCTGTCTACCTCGCGCGTGCCGGGCTCAGCGTCGGCTTTGCCACCGCGGTCGGAGACGATGCCTATTCCGACAGCATCGTCGCATTGGCCTTAGCGGAAGGGCTCGGGGCTAATCTTATTCTGCGCGTGCCCGGCCGCCTGCCGGCACTGTCCTTGGTCGAGCGTGCCCAGTCCGGCGGACGCGTCAGCCGCGTCTGGGGCGACGGCGCGCCGGCGCGGGAATTGTTCGAGCTTCCCGACTGGATGCGCATCGCGCAAAGCCTCGTTTCGGCGCGGCTGATCTATTTTTCCGGCATCACGCTGTCGCTGTACTCGAACAATGGCCTTGGCCGTCTGTTCGCGGCGCTCGAAGTGGCGCGGCAGCAGGGCGCCAAGATCGCGTTCGACGGCAATTTTCGTCCCACCGGCTGGAAAGGAAATTTGGCGCGCACGCGCACTGTCTTCATGGAGGCGCTCAAGCGCGTCGACATCGCGCTGCCGGCCTTCGATGATGAGGCCGTTTTGTGGGGCGATCCGTCTCCGGAAAGCACGGTGGCGCGGCTGCAGGCTTTCGGTGTCGGCGAGATCGTGGTCAAGAACGGACCGAACAGCGCACTCGTCGCTACCTCGCGGGGGTTGGAATTCGTGCCGGTGCCGGAAATCTTGGTGCCGGTCGATCCAACTGCGGCCGGCGATGGCTTTAACGCTGGCTATCTCGCGGCCCGGTTGTCCGGCAGCGAGCCGGCGCAGGCGGCAAGTGTGGCGCACCGGCTGGCGGCCGACATTATCAATCATGCGGGCGCGCTATTGCCGCGCAGCGCTGCCGCGATGCATTGAGTAGGAACGCGGTGTAGCGTCCCAGAGGCGCCGGCTCCTTAAGCGCTATCTGGAACTGCCGAAAAATTCCCACGGGAGCGTCCTTGGCCCGCTTCGGCATTCGCGCTATGGAAGATGAGAAAATAGCAACACTGGCCGCCGCGGTCAGATCGGGAGGAGTTTTATGAAGATTTCAGCTGCCAAATGGCTGGTATTAGCGTTCGCTGCCGCGCTGGCATTTGCCGCCGGCGGACCTGCGCTTGCGGACCCGATCATCATCAAGTTCAGCCACGTCGTCTCGCCTGACGCGCCGAAGGGCAAAGCGGCCTTGATGTTCAAGCAGCTCGCCGAGAAATACACCAACGGCAAAGTGACCGTCGAAGTTTACCCGAATTCCTCGCTGTATAAAGACAAGGAGGAACTCGAAGCCTTGCAGCTCGGTTCGGTACAGCTTCTGGCGCCGTCAATCTCCAAGTTTGGCCCGCTCGGGGTCAAAGAATTCGACGTCTTCGATCTGCCGTTTCTGATGACCGACGATACGCATGCCCGGCAGATGATGGCGAGCCCGATGATCGGAGAGCTTAACAAGAAGCTGGAAGACAAGGGCGTCGAACCGCTGGCCTATTGGGACAACGGCGCGCACGTCTATACCGCCAACGTGCCGCTGATCGTGCCCGACGATTTTCGTGGACTAAAAATGCGCATTCAGGGCAGCAAGGTGTTGGACGCGGTGGCGCGACAGCTCGGCGCCATTCCGCAGATCATTGCCTTCGGCGAGCTTTATCAGGCTCTGCAGACCGGAGTGGTCGACGGTGAAGACAACGTCCCCTCGAACATTTGGACCCAAAAATTCTATGACGTGCAGAAATATTTGACGGTGTCCTATCACGGACGCCTCACCTATTCGCTGATCACGAACAAGAAGTTCTGGGATGGCCTGCCGGCCGATGTTCGTTCCGGCCTTGATCGCGCGGTGAAAGAGTCGACGCAGTTCTTCAACGACACCGCGGCCAAGGACAATGCCGACGCGCTCGATCAGATCAAGGCGACCGGCAAGGTGCAAATGCACGTCCTCACCGATACCGAAAAGCAGGCGTGGATCACGAAGCTGATGCCGGTGCACAAAGAGATGCAGGGCCGGTTCGGCAAGGATTTCATCGAGCGGGTCTACAAGGAATCGGGCTTCGTCCCGCCACAGTCCTAAAGACTCGTCAGCACCTTCCCGCACCGGGAAGGGGCGAGCTCGCGGGGTCGTCGGGTGCTCGACCGTATTCTCGACCGGCTCGAAGAATGGATCATCGTCACGCTGATCGGCGCGGCGACAGCTCTTACCTTCGTCGCCGTGGTGCACCGCTATGGCGCCAGCAATTCGGCAAGTCTGGCGCGCTGGGCCAGCGTGCATCATCTGCTGTTACTCAAAGCGGCGGCTAACGCCGTCTACATCTGGCTTGCCTCGATCAACCTCTCCTGGGCGCAGGAACTCGCCACCTACATGTTCGTATGGATGGCGAAATTCGGCGCCGCGCTCGGCGTGCGCACCGGCATTCACGTCGGCGTCGATGTTTTCGTCAATCGGCTGACGCCCGCGGCGCGCAAGCCGGTGATCGTATTCGCAATGCTGTGCGGAGCGTTGTTTACCGGCGTGATCGGCACGTTGGGCGCGGTTTACGTCTATGAGCTCGATCCGGATCAAGTGTCGCCGGAGCTCGAATGGCCGAGCTGGATGATCTATCTGGCGATCCCGCTCGGCTCCTATCTGATGTGCTTCCGCTTCCTGCAGGTAATGTGGCGCTTCCTGCGCACCGGCATGGTGCCGCATCCGGCGCACGGCGCCGACTATGAAGCGCCGCACGATACGGCGCCGCCGGCGGCAATCGAGGTGGCGCGATGACGGCGCTGTTGCACGCAGCCAAGCCGTCAGCGCCGAATCCGGTCGGCGCCGCCATCACCGCGGCGCTCATTGTCGTCATTCCGATCGCGCTGGCGCTGATCTGCTTCGCCGCAAGGCTCCACGTCATCGAGTTGTCGCACATGGTGCGCGCCGAGCTGTTGTTTGCGCTGCTGCTCGCGCTGATGGCATCGGGGATGCCGATTTCGATCGCGCTCGGTCTTTCCGTACTCACCTATCTGTTCATTTTGTCCGACGTCGATCCGAAAATGGTTGGACTGAAATTGTTCACCAGCATCGATCGCTTTGAGATCATGGCGATCCCGTTTTTTATTCTCGCGGGCAATTTCCTCACCGCCGGTGGCGTGGCGCGGCGGATGATCGATTTCGCCAGTTCGATGATCGGGCACTGGTATGGCGGCCTCGGGCTTGCGGGGGTGGTCGCCTGTGCGCTGTTTGCCGCCATTTCCGGATCTTCAGTCGCCACCGTGGTGGGCATCGGCTCGATCATCCTGCCGGCGCTGATGCAACAAGGCTATCCGCCGCGGTTTTCTGCCGGCGTGATCGCCACGTCCGGCGCGCTCGGCATTTTGTTCCCGCCCTCCATCAACCTCGTCATCTATGCGGTGGCGACAAGCGGCATGCAGCCGCGCGGCCCGACCGGGGCGGTCGTCGATTCCGCTTCCATCGGCCAGCTCTTCATTGCGGCTTTGGTGCCCGGCCTCATCCTCTCGTCGATGCTCGGCGCAACGACCTTTTACCGCGCGTGGCGCCACAATTATCCGCGCATGCCGCGCGCCAGCTGGGGTGAATGCTGGCGCACGTTCCGGGAAAGCGTGTGGGGCCTGCTGCTGATCCTTCTGGTGCTGGGCGGCATCTATTCGGGGCTGTTCACGCCGACCGAAGCCGCCGCAGTGGCCGCGGTCTACGCCTTCGTTATCGCCGTGTTCGTCTACAAGGGCTTGCCGCTTAAGGAAGTCCCGGCGGTGCTGCTCAAAGCCGCGTCGATGAGCGCGATGATCCTCTACATCATCACCAATGCGGCGGTGTTCTCATGGCTGCTCACTTCGGAACAGATTCCGCAATCGATGGCCGAATGGATGACCGCGCAGGGCTTCGGCATCATCGCATTCCTTCTGGTGACCAACATCGTGCTGCTCGCCGCCGGCAACTTCATGGATCCGGCGGCGATCACGCTGATCATGGCGCCGATCCTGTTTCCGATGGCGGCGGTGCTTGGCGTTCATCCGGTCCATCTCGGCATCCTGATGGCGGTCAACATGGAGGTCGGACTCTGCCATCCACCGGTCGGACTAAATCTCTACGTCGCCGCCGGGATAACAAAGATGGGCATCACCGAACTCACCGTTGCGGTACTGCCATGGCTGATCACCATGCTCGTTTTCCTCGCCATGGTCACTTACATTCCAGCGCTGTCACTGTGGCTGCCGCGCGCGCTCGGAATGCTCTGAATTTTGATACAATCCGTGACGAGTGACTCAGGTCCGTCACCCTGAGGTGCTCGGCGCGAAGCGACGAGCCTCGAAGGGCGACGGCCGAGCCCAACGGGCCGCATCCTTCGAGGCTCGCTTTGCTCGCTCCTCAGGATGACGGGTAACAAAATTGAGTTGAAAGTTAATCCGCGAAATCCTCAGGCCGCAGCTCGATTGGCATGCCGTGTGGTGTGCGGGCGCAAGCGTGTTGCCAGGCGTCGCGGGTTCGCGCCAGCACGCTGCTTTCGACCGCACCTTTTTCGGCGAGGATTCGCTCGAGCGTCGCCAGCCAATGCTGGTAGTAGGTCTCGCCCGTGTCGGGATCGCCGGCCGCTTGCGCCTTCTTGATTTCCTCGCCGAGCGTCTTCGCCCATTCCGTCCAGGTAAACAGGCCGCGCTCCTTGAGCGACACGACCAGCGCGAAGGCTTCTGCCTCCCATGGCGCGCGAAAAACCGAGCCGGCGCTGTTACGTGGAACGCTGAGCTCGTCATTCCGGCCGAATGAGCGGAGCGAGTGAGAGCCGGAATCCATAATCACGATCCTCTCAAATCAACGTATGCGCAAGATCGACCCAACCAGGATTTACTTTTTCGATAAGTTGAACTTTCCATTCGCGGTTCCACTTCTTCAACTGCTTCTCCCGCGTTATTGCCGAGAGAGGATCGTCAAAGATCTCAAAATATGTGAGCTTGTGAACATCATATCGCTTCGTGAAACCGCGCACCGCTTTCAGCTTGTGCTGGTAAGTGCGTCGAATAAGGTCGTTTGTAACTCCAATGTACAGCGTGCCGTGCTTCCGGTTGGCTAGGATGTAAACGAAATATTGTTTGTTCACCCCTTTCATTCGGTGACTATGGATTCCGGCTCTCGCTTCGCTCGGCCGGAATGACCGCGGGCATTGCCGAATCCGCGCTCATGCCGGCTCCAGGTAAGGTTCAAACGCTTCGATCGAAACTTTCAGCGAAGGCTCCGCGCTCGCGCCCCACAATTCGCGGCCGTCGAACAGTACGGTGTAGAGCCATTGCGGGTCCTCGCCTTTGCCGATCGCGACGGTGTCGGGGAAGACGTGACAGCCGCGCAGCGCCTCGACCACGCCGACCTTGTCGCGGGCATAGCGCGGCAGGCGCGTGTGCGTTGTCGGGTGAATGTTCTTGGTGCGCACACGGTCGCCGGGCTTGAACCTCGCCGGCTTCTGCGCCGGACGTGCGAACGAGCCGCGCGTTATGATGGTAGGGACTTCGGCGGCGTTTAGTTTGCGCTTGAGCGGCTTGCCGGGACGCAGCGCGTGCCCGGCGGCAAGCTCGTCGCGGCCCGCAAGCTCAAGCTCGGCAAGCTGTTTTTCCATGCCAAGCTCCCACTTTCTGTAATACGAGCTCGCAAGATAAACGTCCGGCGGCAATTGCTCGCGGGCAAAACGCGCCTGATCAATGCACCAGACGCCCGCGTAGCTCATCGCGCGATAGAGCGCGAAAGTGCGGGCTTCCCAATCGTCATGAAAGACGGGCTCGTCCTGTTCCGGCTCGACTTTGCCGAAGCCGTGCATGCCGCCCATATCGTGGACGCCGTCCATCACGCCGCCTCGCCGGGCTGTTTCGCAAAGCCGGTGCCGATCATGCTGTCGCGGGTGACGAGGCTGGCGAGCTTTTCCTCGCTCCAGCCCTCGGTGCCCTTGGGCCGCATCGGCAAGACGATAAAACGGGTCTCGGCGGTCGAGTCCCAGACCCGAATGGCGGTATCGGCGGGCAGCGTGACGCCAAAATCGGTCAGCACGCCGCGCGGATCGTTCACCGCGCGCGAGCGGTAAGGCGCGGACTTGTACCAGACCGGTGGCAGCCCGAGCACTTCCCATGGATAGCAGGAGCACAGCGTGCACACGATCATGTTGTGCAGTTTCGGCGTGTTCTCGACCGCGATCAGGTGATCGCCGACGCGATTGATGACGCCTAATGCCAGCACCGCCTTGGTCGCATCATCGAGCAGCGCGCGCTTGAACGAAGGATCACTCCAGGCCTTGGCGACGACGCGCGCGCCGATATGGGGCCCGACTTTGGTCTCGTAGGCCTCGATGACGGCGTCCAGCGCCGCCGGATCGACATAGCCTTTTTCGGTGAGCACGGTCTCGAGCGCGCGGACCCGCAATTGCATTTCCGAGAGCTCCGAGCCGTGCTCGTCATGATCATGATGATGCTCGTGTTTTTGCTCGCGTTTTTGCTCCATGGCGCGCCCTATTCCGTTTCCCGAAAGCCATTAGGGCACATTATAGTATGATCGCCAACCATGCGAAACACGACCGCGCGCATCGCCGACGAAATCGATCGCATCACGGCGGCGGTCGGCCGCATTGCGACGTGGTGCTCGCTTTACGTCGTGGCGGCGGAGTTTGCCGTGGTCGTCTTTCGCTACGCGCTCGGCTTGGGCTCGATCCGGCTGCAGGAGTCGGTCCTCTACGGGCATGCCGGTTTGTTCATGTTGGCGGCGGCTTGGACGCTGCAAACCGACGGGCATGTGCGTGTCGACATTTTCTATGCCCGCGGCACTGCGCGGGCGCGCGCCACGGTCAATCTTCTCGGCGCTGTCGTGTTTCTCTTACCCTTTGCCGCTGTCCTGTTCGCCCTGACGCTGCCCTATGTCGAGCGTTCCTGGCGCATCTTCGAAAGTTCGCCGCAGCCGAGCGGGCTGTCTTTCGTCTACCTGCTTAAGACCGTCATTCTGGTGTTCGCCGCCTTGATCGGCCTGCAAGGCGTGGCACAGGCCATCCGCGCTGCGCTGATCTTGAGCGCTCGGCAACAACCGCACTGACCATGGGCGAAACGCTTGCGGTTGCGATGGTGCTCGCGGTCTGCGCCTTGCTGCTTGTCGGCTATCCGGTCGCATTCACGCTCGCCGGCGTATCGCTTGGCTTTGCCGCTCTCGGCGCAGCCTTGGGCATCATGGACTTTGCGCTGCTCGGCGCGCTGCCGGCGCGCATTTTCGGCATCATGACCAACGACGTGCTGCTCGCGATCCCGCTCTTCATTTTCATGGGCGTGATGCTGGAACGTTCGCGCGTTGCCGAGGAATTGCTGGAGACCATGGGGCGGCTGTTCGGCGGATTGCCGGGCGGCCTCGGCGTGTCGGTGATCATCGTCGGCGTGCTGTTAGCGGCGGCCAAGGGCGTCGTCGGCGCCACAACCGTCACTATGGGCCTGATCGTGCTGCCAACCATGCTGCGCCACGGTTACGATAAGGCCTTGGCCGCGGGCACAGTTGCGGCCACCGCGACACTCGCCCAGATTTTTCCGCCGGCGACCGTGCTCGTTCTGCTCGGCGATCAGCTGAGCAATTCATATCAGGCGGCGCAATTGGCCAAGGGTAATTTTGCGCCGCGGACGGTCACCGTGGCCGATTTGTTCGCCGGCGCCATCGCTCCGGCCTTGGTTCTGGTCTTGCTTTATCTGCTCTACGTCGTCGCCGTGGCGGTGGTCCGGCCAAAGAAATCTCCCGCCATCGCCGCCGATCCGGCGGCGCCGGTTGGTGCCGCGTTTGGCGCACGGCTCATCTCGGCTCTTGTTGCGCCATTTGCACTGATCCTCGCGGTGCTCGGCTCCATTCTCGCCGGCATCGCCACGCCGACGGAAGCCGCGTCGGTCGGCGCGGTCGGCGCGATTCTGCTTGCCATGCGCAAAGCCGGCGCCAAGGGCCTGTTGCTGCCGGTGATGATCCGCACCACCCAGATCACGAGCATGATCTTCGTCATCTTGGTCGGCGCGACCGTGTTCAGCCTGGTGTTCCGCGGGCTCGGCGGCGATGGCCTGGTTGCGCGCACCCTGACCAATCTGCCCGGCGGCGTGGCCGGCGCGGTTCTCGCGGTCATGGTTGCCGTCTTTCTGCTCGGCTTCGTCATGGACGCATTCGAGATTATTTTCGTCGTTGTGCCGATCGTGGCGCCGGTCCTGCTGCAAATGCCGGGAGTCGATCCGGTCTGGCTTGGCATCATGCTGGCCGTTAATCTACAGACCTCTTACATGCATCCCCCGCTCGGTCCGACATTGTTCTACCTGCGCAGCGTCGCGCCGCCGGAAGTGACGACGCGCGACATCTATCTCGGCATCATCCCCTTCGTGCTCATTCAGCTTGCCATGTTGATTGCGCTGTGGTTTGCGCCGGCGCTTGCCACGTCGCTGCCGCATCGGCTTTATGCGCCGTGATTTTCTGCGCGCCTTGCCATTTAGATCACAAAAGGACAAGTCATGACTGCCACACAGCTTTTCAATCTTGACGGCAAAGTCGCGCTGGTGACCGGTGCGTCCAGCGGGCTTGGCGCGCGTTTCGCCGAGGTTCTGGCCGCGAACGGGGCGTCGGTCGTGCTGGTGGCGCGGCGCGCCGAGCGGCTGACCGCGCTGCAAGCGCAAATCGCCAAATCGGGGGGCAAGGCGATCACCGTGACCGCCGATGTACGCGATCGGCACGCCATGGCCGGCACTTTCGACGCTGCCGAGAAGGCCTTCGGCACGGTGACGATCCTCGTCAATAATGCCGGCGTCGCGCACGCCGCGCGCGCGGTAGAGCTTGCCGAGGAAGAATGGCGGCGCGTGCTCTCGATCGATCTCGATGCGGTGTTCTTTTGTGCGCAGGAAGCGGCGCGCCGCATGCTGGCGGCAAAAAGCGGCGGGGCCATCGTCAACATCGCCTCGGTGCTCGGCTTTGGCGTCGACAAAGGCGTTATCGCTTACGCCACGGCAAAGGCCGGGGTTATTCAAATCACCAAGGCGCTGGCGCTCGAACTCGCGTTCAAGGGCATTCGCGTCAACGCCATCGCGCCGGGATGGATCGTCACCGAGCTCAATCGCGATTATCTGCAGACCGAGCGCGGCATCGCGATCAAGCGCGAGATTCCGATCGGCCGGTTCGGCGAAGAGCGCGATCTCGACGGTCCGCTGTTGCTATTGGCGTCCGATGCCGGCCGCTTCGTCACCGGCGCCACGATCGTGGCGGACGGCGGACAGATGATCGCGCTACGTGGCTGACGAGATCGCTTGTCAGCTTGGCTTCGATGCTTCGCGAACGAAATTGATGATGCCGGAGAAATCGCTCGCGCTGTGGCCCGCCGCCGCGTACCGGTCGTAGATTTCCGCCGCATGAGCGCCGATCGCAGTCTTGACATGCGCGGTCTCTGCGGCTTCGCGGGCGAGCTTGAGATCCTTCAACATCAAGGCTGCCGCGAAGCCCGGCTTGTAACCGTTATTGGCGGGACTCGCCGGAACGGGACCGGGCACCGGGCAGTAGCTCGTCAGCGACCAGCATTGGCCTGAGCTTGCCGAGGCGACGTCGAACAGCGCCTGATGCGACAGCCCAAGCTTTTCACCGAGGACGAAGGCTTCGCTGACCGCGATCATCGAGGCGCCGAGGATCATATTGTTGCAGATTTTCGCGGTCTGGCCGTTGCCGGCATCGCCGCAATGCACGACGCGCTTGCCCATGCGTTCGAGAACAGGCTTGCCGCGCGCGAACGCGTCCGCCGCGCCGCCGACCATGAAGGTGAGCGTCGCCGCCTTGGCGCCGGCCACGCCGCCGGATACCGGCGCGTCGAGCGCGGCAATGCCGCGCTCAGCGGCAAGCGCATGCGCCGCGCGCGCGCTGGTCACGTCAATGGTCGAGCAATCGATGAACAGCGCGCCGCGTTTTGCCGAGGGCAATATCTCGGCCCAGACCGCGCGCACATGTTCGCCCGCCGGCAGCATGGTGATCACGATGTCGGCCGCTTCGACCGACGCCTTGGCGCTGGCCGCGATCTCGAGACCCGATTGCGCGCAGGCCTGCCGCGCCGCCGCGACGACATCGAAGCCGACGACATGGTCGCCTGATTTGACGAGATTGGCGGCCATGGGCGCGCCCATATTGCCAAGCCCGATGAACCCGATATTCGGCATAGAGGCTCCTATTCGAATGTCAGTTCCAGTTCGCCCACGGACCGGAAGTGCCGATCGACGATCTCCGACGTCACCGCTTCGATTGTGTCGGGTCGCCAGCGCGGGTTGCGGTCCTTATCGATGACTGCCGCGCGAATGCCTTCGATGAAGTCGTGGCCGGCAATGCAAGCGAGCGCGATACGGTAATCCTGCGCAAAACTCTGCTCAACCCGGTCGAATGTTGCCGCCGAGCGGATATTGCGCAGCGTCACTTTCAGCGAAGTCGGCGAGGCCTTGCGCATAACATCGAGCGCCGCCTGCGCGCCTTCGGCGCGGCATGCGCGCAGCCGCGCGATAATCTCCTCAAGTACGTTGCCGCCGTAGCAGGCATCGATCCATTCGCGCTCCTTGGGCAATCGCGCGGGAGCGGGCGCGGCGGACAATCGTTCGAGGCCGGCACGGACTTCATCATGGCTGCGGCAACTGGCGAGCGCGGCGGGGAGCTTAATCAGGCGATCCACGGGCACGTGAATATCGGCGAGCTTGCAGTAAAGCGCGTCCGCAGCGCCGAGGCGCTGACCGGTCAAAGCGAGATAGGTGCCTACGCAACCGGGAGCGCGCGCCAGCAGGAAAGCGGCACCGACATCCGGAAAGAAGCCGATGCCGACTTCCGGCATGGCGACGGCCGAGCGCTCCGTAACCACGCGATGCGCGGCATGCGCTGACAGCCCGACGCCGCCGCCCATCACCAAGCCGTCCATCACCGCGATGATCGGCTTGGCATAGCGCGCGATCAGGACATTCAGCTTGTACTCGGTCGCCCAGAACCGCGCCGGCAGCGCATCGGCCGCGCTGGCCGGCTCGCTCTTGGTGGCCTCGTAAAGCGCGCGGATGTCGCCGCCGGCGCAAAAGCCGCGGTCGCCGGCGCCGTCAATGAGCACGGCGCCGACTTTTGGATCAGATTGCCACTCCCGCAGCAGCGCCGTCATAGCGACCGCCATGTCGAGCGTAATCGCGTTCAGCGCTTGCGGCCGGTTCAGCGTGATCCGGCGCAGCGCGCCGTCGCTTCTTACGATCAGGTCATCGTCGCGCAGAAGCGTTTCACTCATCGGCCGACGAGGCTTCGTGCCACGATGAGGCGCATGATTTCGTTGGTGCCTTCGAGAATCTGGTGCACCCGCAAATCCCGCACGATTTTTTCAATGCCGTATTCGGACAAATAACCATAGCCGCCGTGCAATTGCAGTGCCTGATTGGCAACTTCGAAGCAGGCGTCGGTCACAAAACGCTTGGCCATGGCCGTCAGCCGCGTCGCATTGACGTCCTTGCGATCGAGTGCGGCGGCGGCGTGCCACAACAAAGCGCGCGAGGCTTCAAGCTCCGTCGCCATGTCGGCCAGGCGGAATTGCAGCGCCTGAAACGCGTCAAGGCGCCGGCCGAAGGCCTTGCGGTTGCTCATATAGGCGAGCGTCTTGTCCAAGGCAGATTGCGCGCCGCCGAGCGAACAGGCGGCGATATTGAGCCGGCCGCCATCGAGACCGGCCATCGCAATCTTAAAACCCGTCCCTTCCGCGCCAAGTCGGCTCGCCGCCGGCACAGGCGCGTCCTCAAACATCACCGCGCGCGTGGGCTGCGCGTTCCAGCCCATTTTTCGTTCATTGGCGCCAAAGGAAAGTCCTGGCGTATCGGCTGGCACGACAAAAGCGGAAATCCCGGACGGACCTTCGCCGCCGGTGCGCGCCATGACGAGATAAAGGTCGCTCGCGCCCGCGCCCGAAATGAATTGCTTCTGGCCTTTGAGGACATAGTTGTCCCCGTCTCGCACGGCGCGCGTCGCCAAGGCCGCCGCGTCCGACCCCGCGCCTGGCTCGCTGAGGCAGTAGCTTGCCAGCAAGTCCATGGCGCACAATTTCGGTAGCCATCGCCGCCGCTGCTCCTCGGAGCCGAACATGTCGATGAGTTCCGCCACCATGTTGTGGATGGACATGAAAGCCGCTGTCGTCGGGCAACCGGTCGCGAGCGCCTCGAAAATCAGCGTTCCGGTCAGACGCGACAGACCGGAACCGCCGAGATCTTCGGCGACGAAGATTCCGCCCATTCCAAGCGCCGCGGCTTTGCGCATTTCGGCGACCGGAAAATGCTTGGCCTCGTCCCAAGCGATGGCGTTGGGCGCGAATACTTCCGTGGCGAAGGCGCGCGCCACCTCGCGCACCGCGATCTGGTCGGCGTCCAGCGTAAATTGCGTCGACGCGGTTGAAATCGAATCCAGCATAACCTCGTGCCTTCCGGCCGGCGGCGAGCCATTGTTGCACCGGCGTTTTGCGGCAGCAAATAGGGTGTTTGGGCCTCAGGACCCGAGACTGGACGCGCGCCGCAGCGTTACCACTCATGCCTATGGCGATGCGTCCGCTTTACGTGCGGCGCACCATAAGGCGGTGCGGGCGAATAATACGGATTTAATTGGCAAAAGCCGCGATTGCCCGCCACCACGTTCGGCGCGCAGGCCGCGACCGAACCATATTCGCAGTCCCACTCGACGTCGCCAGCGCCAATGTTCACGACTGCGCACCAGGGTGCATTGCCGAGATAGGCGGCATGAACGGGTGAAACGGCAAAACTCAGCGCTGCCGCGGCGGCGATCAAAAACAGGACGCGGTTCATTTCAATTCCACCTCGCCACTCCCTTCGCTATAAACTCCTTGCCGCGGCGCTGGTTGCGGTCAGCTACCGGGCAGTTGCCAGATTGCAAGGCCTGATCGAGGGGCTCGTCAACATGGATTTCACGCTTTCACCGGAAATCGAGGATTTGAGGCAGCGCACCCGCGCCTTCATCGAACAAAACGTACTGCCACTCGAAGCCGATCCGCAAAACTTTTCCGAGCATGAAAACATTCCGCTGGCACGGATTGCGCCAGTTCAAGAGAAAGCAAGAAAAGCCGGATTGTGGGCGCCGCAATCTCCGAAACAATTCGGCGGCATGGCGCTGCCGATCGTGGCCTGGGCCGCTATTTACGAAGAGGCGGCGCGCTCGCTATTCGGACCGCTGTCGATCAACTGCTCCGCGCCGGACGATGGCAATATGAATTTGCTGTCGCGCGCGGGCACGCCGGCACAGCAGGAATGGTGGTTGCGGCCGGTGGTCGAGGGCAAAGTAAAATCTGCCTTCGCCATGACCGAGCCGGCGCCGGGCGGCGGCTCCGATCCCGGCATGATCCGGACTCGCGCGGGGAAGAAAAACGGCAAATGGGTCATTCACGGTCGCAAATGGTTCATCACCGGCGCCGGCGAGGCGGCCAATTTCATCGTCATCGCCAGAACGTCCGACGACAAGCGCCGCGGCTTGACCGCGTTCCTCTACCACCGCGATCAGCCGGGCTGGCGCGTGGTGCGGCGTATCCCGATCATGGGACCGGAGGAGCATGGCGGCCATTGCGAGCTCGAATTCGACGGCCTTGAAGTCAGCGATGACAATGTGCTGCTCGGTGTCGGCGATGGACTGAAGGTGACGCAGATCAGGCTTGGTCCGGCGCGGCTGACGCATTGCATGCGCTGGCTCGGTTGGTCCAAACGCTGCCTGGAGATCGCGCAGGATTATGTCGACAAAAGAGAAGGTTTCGGCGTCAAGCTTGCCGATCGTGAAAGTGTTCAGATCAAGCTCGGTCAGGTAGCGCAGCGCATCCAGATCGGGCGGCTACTGACGATGCATGCGGCGTGGAAGCTCGACCGCGGCGATCGCGCCCGCAAGGAAATCTCGATGGCCAAGGTGCACGTCGCCGACACGCTGCACGAAGCCGCCGACACCGCGATCCAGCTCAACGGCGCCCGCGGCTATTCCAAAGACACGATCTTGGAATGGATCTACCGCGCCGCGCGCGCCGCGCGGCTGGTCGACGGCGCTTCCGAAGTGCACAACATGGTGCTGGCGCGTTTTTTGCGCGAGGAAGGCCGCGATTTCTGGAGCTGGAGCGCCGGCAACAGAATTTGATGCGACAAATCGCGCCTTAGAGCGCCCAGATTTGGAGCGCCCAGATTTGGAGCCCCCAGATTTGGAGCGCCGAATCGGCCTGCCGACGACGCGTGGTAAACGCGCCATAACCGGGCCGTTCACATCATTTTAACGCTTCATCAACCCGGGCCGATAAATCGTGCGCCATGCTAGGCGATCGGGCACGGGTATCGCGGACCAAAAGAGCCGCGATCGTAATTGCGGCTGTTGCGCTTATATTCGGCGCTGCAGGCAGCCTGTTTGGCGCCCCCCAAGCCAGGTTAGCCGCATTGAAGCGGCAATATTGGCGTCCCGCCGCGATTCCCTATCCGCAAGAAAACCCCTATGGCCGCGCCAAAGAAGAGCTCGGCCGCGCGTTGTTCTTTGATCCGATCCTGTCGGGAGCGCGGGTGCGATCCTGCGCCACCTGTCATAACCCCGGCCTGGCATGGGGCGACGGAGAGCCGCGAGCGATCGGTGAAAATGAGGTGCGGCTGCCACTGCGCAGCCCGACGCTGCTCAATATCGCCTGGGTCCCGAAGCTCGGATGGGATGGGCATTTCCACGACCTGGAAAGCGTCGCCATGGGCCCGATCACCGGCCAGACCAATATGAATTTGCCGGAGCAGGAGCTGATTGAGCGACTCTCGGCGCTAGCCGGTTATCACGCCGCTTTCGATGCCGCGTTCGGCAATGGCGGCGTGACGCGAGAGAAAATCGAGCAGTCTTTGGCCACGTTCGAGCGCACGATCGTGTCCGGAGACGCGCCATTCGACCGCTGGATTCACGGCGACGAAACGGCGATCAGTGCCGCTGCCAAGCGTGGATTCGCACTGTTCAACGGCAAGGCCAATTGCGCGGTCTGTCACAGCGGTTGGGCCTTCACCGATGCGGCGTTTCACGACATCGGAGTGGCGAAAGACGACGATCTCGGCCGCGGACGTTTGTTCCCCAGCTCGGTGAAGCTGCAGCACGCGTTCAAGACGCCGACACTGCGCGATGTGGCGCGCCGGGCCCCGTATATGCACGACGGCTCGGTGGCTAGTCTCGCCGATGTCATTGAACTGTACGATCGCGGCGGTATCGACCGGCCGAGCCGCGACAACGACATCCGTCCGCTCAATCTGCAGAGCCGCGAGAAAGCCGATCTGATCGCTTTTCTCAACACGCTCAGCGATACGCCCAAACCCTATCCGCTCCCGAACTTGCCGCGCTAAATTCCTGCGGCTGCGCTGGGTGCGCCCGGATGGAATGGGTTGGTCATAGAATGACCGGCAAGGCGCAGCTTGCCAGCGCTAATCCGCACATCAGCAGAACACCCGCGCCGATTTCGATCGCCCGCACATGAGCCGGGAAGCGCCTGGACGTGCAGGCGAGTACGGCCCCGCTTAGGACACTGAGGATTCCGACCGCTGCCAACATTGCCGCTCTCGCGCTCGCATGCGCTTTGCAAGTGCGAGATTTAGCGGGCGTCGCTTACCGCCGGGCTAGCCAGATCGCTCGATTTTTCCGGATCATGTTCGAATGTGGCGGCGCTCGCGGCAAAGGTTAACCAATACTTAATTTAATCATCACCAAGTCGCTAATGTTTGTGGTAAACGATTAGAGATACCAGCGGGTTGCGTGCGGCGGTCCGTTGGCTGTGAGTTGCGTGAGGAGGCCCCTATGTTCCGGCCGGCCAAGCGGCTGTCGGTCGCAGCCGTGTTGCCGCTTGCCTGCGTGCTCGACATGGTTTTTGCCGGGCCCGCAAGCGCGCACATCAAATGGTTTTGTGCCTACGATGTCGCGTCGCAGCCAGTCGGGCTCGACAACGTCCTTTGCCCCGACTTCGAATTGCTGACCGGGCTATCGCTTCTCGGCCTGCTGACCGGCAGCGCCGTCGAGGGCACCGTGGTGGGAAATGCCATCCTACGGGCGTTCGACCAGGCCACCAGCTACATTCGCGACAACATCGAGATCATTTTCCGCGCGGCTTGCGCGTTCTTCTTCATCTCGATCTGGGCCGTGGGCGGAATCTTGCTGACGCCCGAATTGAAGACCGATTTCGATCTGGATCGGCGTCCTTCAGCTTGCGATTGCTGCTGGAATGCTTTCGCGGCGCACGATGCCGGCCTCGGCGTTTGGAATCTTCGCACTGTTCGACATCGCGGTCTGGAACTATGGCGGATTCCATCTCGCCGATTACCCGGTTTTTCTCGGATTTGCGGCTTATCTTGCGCTTGTCGGAGGTCGGACCAACTTTTTCGGCACGCGGCCCGTCGACGTGTTGCGCTATGCGGCGTCAATCACGCTGATGTGGGCCTCAATCGAAAAATGGGCCTATCCGCAATGGTCCTATCCGCTGCTCATTCAGCATCCCGAGATGACGCTTGGCTTCGCCCCGGATTTCTACATGCGCGCGGCCGGCGCCATCGAATTTGCGCTGGCGTTTTCATTGTTGTGGACGCCGCTGGTGCGCCGTATCGGCGCGATCATGTTGTCGGCAATGTTTGTGAGCGCCGTGTTCGCGTTCGGCAAAATAGACTTGATCGGACATTCGCTGATCGTGGTGGCGCTCCTCGGCATCATCGTCGACGACGGCGGCAAGCCCGCGCGAATCCGCGATTTCTGGCTTATGCCGGCCGCCTATGTCGCCTCGCTCGCTCTGTTCCTGTGGACTTATTACATGGTCCACGCCGAATTATTCGGCACCACGGTTCTTTAGAGCGCTGCCGCAGTCGCGCCGCCAGCGAAGTTCTGCGTCATCTGCCGTAGGACGTGTACTCATAAGTTGGCCATAACCGGACTCTATGCACCGCAGCAAATATCAGGGAGGGCCTTTCCCGCGGTCAGTTTCGCGTACTTGTCTGTCGAGTGCCCTTTTGACAAATTCAACGAAATCAATCGCCGCCCCAAGTTGGGTGCGAAACTGCTCGATCGCTTCTTTCATCGGCGGCGGCAGGTCTCCCCACCAGTCAATAACCTGACTGATCGCTTCTTCGACAGTTCGCAGCATTTCCTCTATTGCAATTTCACGGTAGGTTTCTCGCCATAGCGCTGTCGCCTCTTCCTGGCCCATGTGCATTGGCTCAGGTCATTAGCCAAGTTGACGCTATTGATAGTCAGGCACTTGAAGAAGTCGAGGTCTATGCCGCTTCGACGCCAATGTCCGCTTTGGGTTGCCAGCTCAACCGGTCGATGCAACACAGGCGTTAAATCTCTCCGCTGGGGTTTCGAATCCCAATGTCTCACGTGGTCGTTCATTGAGCTGACGCGCCACTTTGTTCAAGTAAGTTTGCGGATACACCGACAAGTCGGTTCCCTTGGGGAAGTACTGCCGCAGCAGAAATGGAATGAATAGTTTTCGAACGATCGGCATCTTCAACTCAGCAAGGGGTTATGAACTCATGGTACAAGAGCGCTGATTTTAGGGAGCTACACTGAGTTGAGCGCCGGCTTTCTGTCCAAAGTTCTCAACTGGCTGATTAGGGGAATATGGCTTCTGTTCCGGCTCTTGCTGATCGCATGGGCGACCTTGGCCATCTACTATTCCAATCTGCCGTCTGCTGGATTGCGTGTCGCGTTGGCGATGTCCTTTGCGGTAGTAGCGATATGGCTGCTTTGGCTGTCGCGCGATCGGCGCGCGTCCGTGGTCCTCGTCGCGCTGTTTCTCGGCGTGGTCGCCTGGTGGCTATCCATTTCTCCCTCTCACGATCGACCGTGGCGTCCAGAAGTCGCCGTAATGCCGCAGGCAACGATTGATGGCGACCGCGTCCGTATCACCGGTGTCCGAAACTTCGAATACCGAAGCTTGAATGATTTCACGGTGCGCTATGAGGAGCGAGAGGTACAGCTGTCACATCTGACCGGCCTCGATTTTTTCGTGTCCTACTGGAGTGAGGGGCTGGTTGGCCATACTTTCCTCAGCTTCATCTTCGACAATGCCCCACCCTTGAGTATCTCCATAGAGACGCGGCCAGAAGTGGGCGAAGGCTTTAATCCAGTCGCCTCCCTCTTCAAGCAATTTGAGTTGATTTACGTGGTAGGTGACGAACGTGACCTTGTGCGCGTGCGCACCAATTATCGCAAAGAGACGGTGTATCTTTATCGCCTGAACTCATCGCCCGACAATGTGCGCCGGCTGCTGATGGTGTACCTAAAACGGATCAACGAACTCGCCGATCAGGCAGAGTTTTACCACCTGCTGAGCAACAGCTGTACGATCAACATCATACGTTACGCGAACGCCGCCGGCCGCGCGGGCCGGTTCGACATTCGTCATTTGCTCAACGGCCTGATCGATAACTACCTCTACTATTCGGGTCGGGTCGACACGACACTGCCATTTGACGAATTGAGGCGGCGCTCCCGGATCAACGAGGCCGCACAGGTGGCTGATGACGCGCCTGATTTTTCAGAGCGTATTCGCGCCTCACTGCCAACGATTACTCGTTGAGTGAGCAATAACAGCGAAACAGTTGATATAAGTAAGATCGATAGTTCGCGAGCTTGTCAGCTGCCGACTGCAACCTCTGTAGGCATGTCGCAGATGGGTCATTAGCGGACATTGAAGCGCCCGCTACCCGATGTCCGCTTTACCCCTGAAAGCAGACGTCGGCCCACGCGATTTATGAGTACGCGCCTAGTTGACGTGGACGACGAGCCGCATCTTCGGGTGAATGGCGCAGAGCACCTCGAAATCGCCGGGCGTGGGGAAGGTGATGTCAGTCCTGCTGCCCGGCTGCTGGTCTCCGGAATCGAACGCAAAACTTCGGTGAATTGACATAGGCGTGGTGCAGAAGGTCGCCGTCGTCGTTCACGATTTGCAGCGTTTCGCCGCGCTTGATGCTGATTTCGCCGGGATGAAATTGACGTCCCTTTTGCGAAATCGCGTATGGCGGCAATGCCAGTCCGACGAGCGTTCCGGCCGCGATCACGAGGGCTGCGGCCGCAAGTACGGCGAAGGGACGACGAACACGCCGCGTCGTGTCGCTAAAGGTCATCGAAACCTTCTTTGCATGCCCGAGGGCCGTCGCAAGGCCCGGCAGGCGACAATCTGCTTTGCAAACAAAGGGCGGACAGGTTCAGTTCATGAAAGTGGAGGGTCTCAGTTAAGGGCCCGTTAACGGCTTCATAAGATCGCGTTAAGGAACCCAAAAGATTGCCGTTTTGCTGCGGGGCGTTTTAACGCCGTCCGATATACGCCCTGAGCCCATAATCAGGGCGTCGCATGCAGCACAAGCGAATAACGGCGCGATTGGATACCGCCTGGCGTGACGCGGTCGCGCAAGCGGCGTCGCTCTGCATGACGATCCGCAGCCGGATCCTAATCGCTTTCCTGATCATGAGCGTGATCACCGGAGGGCTTGGCATCTATGCAACCTTCGGCATCCGGCATGCCGGCATTCTGGTCGACAAGACATTCGACGAATCGCTGATGTCGATCAATTACGCCCGCGCGGCGGCGGCGGATTTCGCCGGAATGCGCGCGGCATTCATGCGGCAATGGATCGCCACCGATCCCTCGATGCGCACCGAACTCGGCAAGCAGATCGGCAAGCTCAGCGCTTCGCTCGCCGAAGACCTGCAAATCGCAACGGACCGCTCACAGTCGATCCGCGCCGCGCGTGCCGCCGAAAACGTGCGCGATGCGGTTGAGGCTTGGAAGAGCGTTTCGGAGCGATTAATCGGCGGCGCGACCGCCGATGTGAACTGGGAAACGCTCGATCGCTACGCCGTCAATGTCGACGAGCAGATCGATCTACTGGTGAACTACACCGCCGGCGACGGATTTCTCTATCGGCAAAACGCGCGCGGCACCGTGGCGCACGACATGCAATTTAATATCGCCGGAACGGTGCTGGCGCTGCTTTTGTCCGGCGCAGTGGCTTGGGCTCTCGCTCGCCGCATCGTCGGACCGGTTGCCGTTGCTTCCGGCGTGGCCGAGCGTATCGCCGCCGGCAAACTCGACGTCGCGGTGCCGCGCGGCGGCGCCGATGAACTCGGTGCGCTGCTCGCCGCGATGGGAGTGATGCGCAACAACATCAAGGCGATGATGGACCGTGAAGTCGAGCAACGCCGCAGCGCGCAGGCGCGGCTCGCCGACGCGCTTGAGTGTTCGCAGGAAGGCGTTGTCGTCGTCGATGCCAACGATGTCATCGTGCTGGCAAATGCTCAGGCTGCGGATTTCCTTGGCATATCGGCGGGACTGCTCAAGCCCGGCACGCCGCTGGCGCAATTGACGCCGGCGCTACGCGGAGCCGCCGATGCTTCGCATATGCTGATGCGGCGCGACAAGAACCTGCATGCGACCAGCGAAACGCTCATGGCGGACGGCCGCTGGCTGCGTTTAAGTCGCAGCCCGACCAGCGACGGCGGCTTCATCGTGCTGTGCGGCGACGTCAGCCGGCTCAAGCAGCAGGAATGGTCGCTGCGCCAGTCCAACCTGTTGCTCGATGCCGCCTTGGAAAACATGTCACAGGGCCTCTGCCTTTACGATGCGCAGAATTGGCTCGAAGTTTTCAACCGGCGCTTCTTGGAGATTTTCAAGCTTCCGCCCGATCAGATCAAACCCGGCGTCGGCTACAAGGACGTGCTGGCGATCAGCATCGGCGTCCATAATCATACCGGCAAGAACGTCGAACAGCTCATAGCCGAGCAGGCCGAGTTCTTGAGGGAGCGGACGGCCAAGCCGCATCTTTACGAGCTCAACAATGGCCGCGTCGTCGCGTGTCTGTATTGCCCGACCGCGGACGGTCGCTGGGTCGCGACCTACGAAGATGTCACCGAACGCCGCCAGGCCGAGGCCAAGATCATCCATATGGCCCGGCACGACGCGCTCACCAATCTGCCCAATCGCGTCCTGTTCCAGGACAAAATGGAGAAGGCGCTTGGACGGGGCGATCGCATTGCGGTGATGTTTCTCGATCTCGACCGGTTCAAGAGCGTCAACGATTCTCTGGGTCATTCAGTCGGCGATGCGCTGCTGTGCGCGGTCACGGAACGGCTGCAGCGGGTGGTATCCTCGAGCGACACGGTGGCGCGCCTGGGCGGGGACGAATTTGCAATCGTGCAACGGCACGCCACGCCGGCCGGCGCCAGCGAGCTTGCTGGCAAGATCATCGCCGAGCTGGTCGAGCCCTTCGAGGTACAAGGACACCAGCTGATCGTCGGTACCAGTATCGGCATTGCGATGGCGCCTGCCGACGGCAGCGAACCCGATCAGCTCCTGCGCAACGCCGATATGGCGCTTTACCGCGCGAAGTCCGATGGACGCGGTACCTACCATTTCTTCCAGCCGGAGATGGACGCGCAGATGCAGGATCGCCGCAAGCTCGAGCTCGACCTGCGCAAGGCGCTCCAGGGCGATGAATTCGAACTCAATTATCAGCCGCTCATCGACCTCGTCCGCGGCGAAGTTTGCGGATTCGAGGCACTGCTGCGCTGGAAGCATCCGGAGCGCGGTCTGATTCCCCCCGATGAGTTTATCCCCGTGGCCGAGGAAATCGGCCTGATCGTGCCGCTCGGGGATTGGGTTCTCAAACAAGCTTGCCGCGACGCGGCCAACTGGCCGGCCAAAACCACCATCGCGGTGAATCTCTCGCCGGTGCAGTTCCGCAATCCAATGCTGGCGCTGTCGGTCGTTTCCGCGCTCGGTCAGTCCGGGCTTGCGGCATCGCGGCTCGAATTGGAAATCACCGAAAGTGTCCTGCTGCAGGCGGACCGCAACGTCCTCGACGCGTTACACCAATTCCGCGACCTCGGCGTGCGGATTTGTATGGACGATTTCGGCACCGGTTATTCGTCATTGAGTTATTTGCGCAGCTTTCCGTTCGATAAAATCAAAATCGACCGCTCCTTCATCCGCGAACTCGGCAAGGACAATGATTGCATGGCCATTATCCGCGCCGTCATGCGGCTCGGTTCCAGCCTGGGCATGATCACCACCGCGGAGGGGGTCGAGACCGAGGAGCAGCTTGAAATCCTGCGCGCCGAAGGCTGCATGCAGGTACAGGGATTTCTCTTCAGCAAAGCAGTGCCGGCCGCCGAAATCCCGCTGCTGCTACGGCGCTTGCAACCGCGGATTCAGGCAGCCTAGCCGCTTCACCCCGCGCTTTACGAAGCGCCGCGCGGCGTGCGCCGCCACTCCGTCCGCAAGGTTGTTCCGCGACCGGCGCACCCTATATTCCGGTGCATAGAAAACTCCTGTCTGGAAATATCGGGCGCAGGAGGGCAGACTGGCCCTTGGAGGGTGCCTAATGGCGCTGCGCGACGTCACACTGGACGATAAATACGATCTCGGCCAGCGCCACATCTTCGTGACTGGTTTTCAAGCTCTGGTGCGGCTCTGCCTGATGCAGAAGGAGCTTGACCGTCGCAACGGCCTCAATACCGCGGGTTTCGTGACCGGCTACCGTGGTTCGCCGCTGGGCAATCTCGACAGCCAATTTCTGCGCGCCAAACGCTTTCTCGAGAAAAGCGACGTCCGCTTTCAGGGCGGCATCAACGAGGACCTGGCCGCCACCGCGATCTGGGGTTCCCAGCAGGCCGCGTTGCGCGGCGAGGGCAAGTACGACGACGTTTTCGCCATGTGGTACGGCAAGGGCCCTGGCGTCGATCGTACCGGCGACGTGTTCCGCCACGCCAATCTCGCCGGCTCGGCAAAGCACGGCGGCGTGCTGGCTTTGATGGGGGACGACCATACCGCGGAATCTTCCACGACCGCTCACCAGTCGGAATACCACTTCATCGACGTGATGATCCCGGTCCTCAATCCGGCAGGGGTCCAGGAGGTTCTTGATTACGGTCTCTACGGCTGGGCGATGTCGCGATTTACCGGCGCGTGGACCGCGCTCAAAACCATGCACGAGACGATCGAATCCACCGCCGCGATCGATGCCAGCCTGGAACGGATCAACATCGTTACCCCCGACGACTTCCGCATGCCCGAGGGTGGCCTCAATATCCGGTTGCACGATCAGATCCTGACGCAGGAAGCCCGGCTGCACGATTACAAGCGCGACGCCATGCTTGCCTTCGTTCGCGCCAACAAGCTCAATCGCACCATCACCTCCGGCGGACGCAATCCAAAAATCGGTATCATCACCACCGGCAAGAGCTATCTCGATGTCCGCCAGGCTTTTGATGAACTCGGCATCGATGAGCTCAAATGCAATGAGCTTGGCATCCGCCTCTATAAAGTCGCTTGCGTGTGGCCGCTCAGCCGGCGCGAGTTGATGGAGTTTGCCGAAGGCCTCGATCTGATCATAGTGGTCGAGGAAAAGCGGTCGCTGATCGAGGTGCAGGTCCGCGAGGAGCTTTACGGCACCGCGAACCAGCCAGTTTGCATCGGCAAGAGGGATGAGGTCGGCAATTGGTTGTTCCCGGTCAAAGGAGCACTCGATCCCAATGAGGTCGCGATCTGCCTTGGCGAGCGGCTCCTCAAATATCATCGCAACGACGACATCGGCGCGCGGGTGGCGCGGCTGACGGAGTTCCAGCGCATCGCCGCGGAGACTACCGATGTCGCTCAGCGCATCCCGTATTTCTGTTCAGGCTGTCCCCATAACAGCTCCACCGTCGTGCCCGAGGGCATGCGCGCCTATGCCGGCATCGGCTGCCATTACATGGCGCAGTGGATGGACCGCTCGACGCTCGGCTACACGCAGATGGGCGGCGAGGGCGCAAACTGGATCGGTGAGGCGCCGTTCTCAAACCGTCAGCACGTTTTTCAGAATCTCGGCGACGGCACTTACAATCATTCCGGCTATCTCGCGATCCGCGCCGCGATCGCTTCGAACACCAACATTACTTACAAGATCCTGTTCAACGACGCGGTAGCGATGACCGGGGGCCAGCCCAACGATGGCGGACTGACGGTGCCGCAGGTGGCGCGGCAAGTCGTGGCCGAGGGCGCCGCGCGCGTCGTCGTGGTGACCGACGAGCCGGACAAATATCCACGCGACACGCAATGGCCGGCGGGCCTTAACATCTATCATCGCGACGATCTTAACGCCGTGCAGAAGGAGCTCGCGGCGATTCCAGGCGTCACCGTCCTGATTTACGATCAGACCTGCGCCGCCGAGAAACGCCGGCGCCGCAAACGGCACACTTATCCCGATCCCGACAAGCGCGTCATTATCAATGAGTTGGTTTGCGAGGGCTGCGGCGATTGCGGGGTTCAATCGAACTGCGTTTCCGTCCAGCCGCTTGAAACCGAGTGGGGGCGCAAGCGCACCATCGATCAGTCGAGCTGCAACAAGGATTTCTCCTGCGTCAAGGGATTCTGTCCCTCATTCGTCACCGTGCACGGCGCCAAGCTCAAGAAAGGAATCGGCGTCGCCGCCGATCACGACGTTGGGCAATTGCCGGAGCCGAAGCCGCCGGCGATCGACCAGACCTACAACATCATCGTCACCGGCGTCGGCGGTACCGGCATCGTGACCGTTGGCGGCGTTTTGGGGATGGCCGCGCATCTGGAGGGCAGGGGAGTCGGCGTTCTCGACATGGCGGGCCTCGCGCAAAAGGGCGGCGCCGTCTACAGCCATATCCGTTTTGCCAGCAAGCCGGAGGATATTCATGCCATCCGCGTCGCCGCCGGCCGCGCCGACCTGGTACTCGGCGGCGACATCGTCGTCGCGGGAGCGCGCAAGGTGCTGGCGGCGGTAAAGCACGATGCCACTCAAATGGTCGTCAATACCAACGAGTTCCTGCCCGGCGAATTCACACGCAATGCCGATTTCTCGCTGCCCAGCGAACGGCTCAAACGCACCATCGTCGCCGACGCCGGCCGCGACCATGCGCACTTCATCGACGCCACCCGATTGGCCAATGCGCTGTTTGGTCAATCGATCGGCGCCAATATGTTCCTGGTCGGCTATGCCTATCAGCTCGGCGCCATCCCGCTGTCGGCTGCGGCCATCGAGCAGGCGATTGCGTTGAACGGCGAAGCCGTCGCCATGAACCAGGCGGCATTTCACTGGGGCCGGCGCGCCGCGATCGATCGCGCCGCCGTCGAGGCGCTGGCCGAGCCGGCCGGCGCCAAGCGCGACGCCGAGCACTTGTCGGAATCGTTCGACGAGATGGTGGAACGGCGCGTGCAATTTCTCGCCGCCTATCAGAACGCCGCCTATGCCGGGCGATATCGGGCGCTGGTCGAAAAAGCGAAAGCGGCGGAAGCCGCGCGCGCGCCCGGAAAATGCGGGCTTGCAGACGCGGTCGGCCGCTATCTGTTCAAGCTGATGGCTTACAAGGACGAATACGAGGTCGCGCGGCTTTACACCGACGGTTCGTTCGAACGGCGGGTCAGAACCGAATTCGACGGCGACCACCTGAGACTGCAGTTTCACCTCGCGCCGCCGCTGTTGGCGCGCCGCGACAAGACCACCGGTTTGCCGCGCAAGATGAGCTTCGGGTCGTGGGTCCTTCCGGCGTTCCGGCTGTTAGCAAAAATGAAGTTCTTGCGGGGCACCGCGCTCGATCCGTTTGGCTATTCGCTCGAACGCCGCACCGAGCGAAAACTGATCGATGACTACGGGGCGATGCTCGACGAGGTGCTCGCGAATTTGACGCCGCAGAACCACCACCTCGCGGTCGGTCTTGCCGCCATTCCGGAAAAAATCCGCGGCTTCGGCCACGTCAAGCAGCGGCATCTTGTGACGGCCAAGGCCGACGAGGCTGCCCTGTTCGAGCAATTCCGCGCCGGCGCACCGGCGCTGTTGAAAGCCGCGGAATAATCGCAAACTCGTCAAAGATTGCTGCTAACGTTCCGTGCGATGGGGGCGGGATAGTTTTACAAGTTATTGCAACGGCAAAGTTTTTGCCGGATGCTCCGCCTCATTGCGTCGGTTATGCTGTTGCCTATGAATAATGGACCGCCCATCAGTACAGACGGCGCTCTTGCCCAGCCTGAGGAGCCGGAGACTATCCCCGGCGGCGGCATGGGTGCACCGGACGAGGTGCCGACAACAGCCCGGTCGCCTGAGACGGCTTCAGTATCCGTATCATCGACGCCCGGCGAGACGGCATCTACACCGGTACCGGCGGCCAGCGGTATCGGCGTGCTCATTGTCAATCTCGGCACCCCGGATGCGCCCACGCCCGTGGCAGTGCGGCGCTATTTGAAGGAGTTTCTGACTGATCAGCGCGTGATCGAGAAGAATTCGCCGCTATGGAAGGCGTTCCTCAACGCTGTTATCCTGCCGCTGCGCTCGCGGCGTAGAGCCCGCGACTATGAGAAAATCTGGAATCGCGACAAAGACGAATCGCCGATCAAGACGACTACGCGGTCGCAGGCGGAAAAGCTCGGCGGGGTCCTCGAGCCGCTCGGCAAGCATGTCATCGTCGATTGGGCCATGCGTTACGGCAGTCCGTCGATCGCATCGCGGCTCGAAGTGCTCGTCACCTGGGGATGCGAACGCATCCTGGTCATGCCGCTCTATCCGCAATATTCCGCCGCGTCTACGGCGACGGCATGCGATGAGGTGTTCCGCTTCATGCTGCGGCAGCGGCGGCAGCCGGCGCTGCGGCTTTTGCCGGCCTATTACGAAGATCCGTACTACATCGAAGTGCTGGCATCTTCACTGCAAGCCGAACTGAAATCATTGCCGTTCACGCCCGACGTGATTTTGGCCTCCTACCATGGCATGCCCAAAGAGGCGGTCGCCAAAGGGGATCCCTATCAGGTCCAGTGCGCGCGCACGACCGCACTGTTACGCGAACACCTTGGACTCGACGAAACGAAATTGATGATGTCGTTCCAGTCCCGGTTCGGGCGCGCGCCATGGCTCGAGCCCTATACCATCACCACGGTGCGGGCGCTGGCGCGCAAGGGCGTCAAAAACCTTGTCGTCATCACTCCGGGCTTTTCCGCCGACTGTCTGGAGACGCTGGAGGAGATCAAAGTCGAGAATGCCCGCATGTTTATGCGTTACGGCGGCGAAAACTTCGTGGCAATTCCTTGTCTCAACGACAGCGAAGCCGGCATGCTGATGCTGTGGCAGCTCGCCATGCGCGAGCTCAAGGGCTGGGTTTGATGCTGCAAGACGGCTCGTTGGTGTCCTGGATATGGTTTTCGCTTGCGCTTATCTTGTTCGCAATCGAGGCGGTCCGGCCGGGCCGTTTCGCGCTGTGGCTCGGCTTTGCCGCGATCCTGGTCGGCGTCATTGCGTCGGTCGCGCGCTGGCCCTGGCCTGTAGAGATACTGGCGCTCGTTGCGTTCGCCGGACTTCTGGTTCCGGCGTGGCGGCGGTACGAACGGAAAGCTTAAGACTCAACCCCGATTTTTACCGCATTGCCGTCAGCGAATGTCAGTTCAAGAAGAGATGAACGAATACGCGCGCTGGGAAGCGCGATTCTCGACGCCGGACTATGCATTCGGCAAAGAGCCGAATTACTTTCTCAAATCCTGCCAGAAACTATTGCCGCGGCGCGGCCGGGCGCTCGCGGTCGCGGACGGTGAGGGCCGCAACGGTGTGTGGCTCGCGGAGCAGGGCCTCGATGTCGTTTCGCTCGATTTTTCGCCCGCGGCGCAGAACAAGGCCCGCGCTCTCGCCGCCGAGCGTGGTGTGAAGGTCACTTTCGTTCAA
The DNA here is from genome assembly GCA_963816295.1 of uncultured Alphaproteobacteria bacterium. Classification (GTDB taxonomy): domain Bacteria; phylum Pseudomonadota; class Alphaproteobacteria; order Rhizobiales; family Xanthobacteraceae; genus BOG-931. Next base: position 472,015 of record CAWFJS010000017.1, read on the forward strand.
GCCGATGTGCATGCCTGGAATTATCCGCAAGCGGCGTTCGACGTCGTAGCCGAAATTTTCGCGCAGTTCAGCTTGCCTTCGGAGCGCGCGATAAAATGGCGCGGCATGCGGCGCGCGCTGAAGCCCGGCGGAGTACTCATCATCCAGGGCTACACGCCGAAGCAATTGCAGTACGGCACCGGCGGACCGAAACGGCTGGAAAACCTCTACACGCGGGCGATGCTCGAGCAGGAATTTGGCGATTTTCGCGATCTGAAGATCGTCGAGGAAGAGCGTGAAATGCGCGAAGGCGCTTCCCATGCGGGCATGTCGGCGGTGATCGGCCTGACCGCCGTTAAGCCTTAAAGCGAAATGGGATTAGGTTGAATCACCATTTCGCTTTAGCTTGTTGTTTGAGCATGATCTTTTCCGAAAACCGGTATCCACTTTTCGGGATCATGCTCTAGCGCTCTTCACCAAGGATTTTTTTGATCTCAGCGCGAAAGCCCGGCGCGATGTCGGCGCGCGCCAAAGCGTAGGACACGTTGGCGGCCAGAAAGCCGATCTTGGAGCCGCAGTCGAAGCTGCGGCCGTCGAATTGCAGGCCATAGAACGGTTGGCTCTGCGCCAGCTGGATCATCGCGTCAGTCAATTGGATTTCACCGCCGGCGCCGCGCTCCTGCCGCGATAAGATATCGAGAATTTCCGGCTGGAGGATGTAGCGCCCGGTCAAGATGAGGTTTGAGGGCGCACGGTCCGGCGCCGGTTTCTCGACCATGCTGGTGATGGAAAACATTTTCCCTTTGCGCTCACCGATGCCGACCACGCCATATTGATCGACCCGCTCGCGTGGCACTTCCTCCACCGCCACGATATTCGCGTCCGCCGGCAGCCCGCGCGCCGCTTCGATCATCTGCGCGAGACATCCTTGCTGGTGCTGCACCAGGACGTCCGGCAACAACAGCGCGAACGGTTCGCGGCCGAGCAGTTCGCGCGCGCACCAAACCGCATGGCCGAGCCCGAGCGGTTCCTGCTGGCGTGTGAAACTGGTCGAGCCGGGCCCCGGCAAATCCTGATTGAGATAATCGAGAACCTTGTGCTTTTGCCGTTCGAGCAGCGTCATTTCGAGTTCGAACTGGCGATCGAAATGGTCCTCGATGACGCCCTTGTTGCGGCCGGTGACGAAAATGAAATGTTCGATTCCGGCTTGGCGGGCTTCGTCCACGACATGCTGGATCAGCGGCCGGTCGACGACCGGCAACATCTCTTTCGGCATGGCCTTGGTCGCGGGCAAGAACCGGGTGCCAAGCCCGGCTACCGGAAAGACCGCTTTACGGACGGGTTTCATGCGATTGCGATGGGCGCCGGCAGAACGGCGATTTTGAGAGATAGGCTTTCGTGTCCAAATTATTGTCCAAACTGGTCGCTAAAGGTCAAATCAAGCGGAACTGAGCGACGCGATGCGGTTGTGGCAAATCGTCGAGCGGACAGCAAGGGAAACCCGCCGTTAGTGATTCGATGCACATTGGCAGCACGGACGCTTATTCCGCCCGGTATGCGAGACTGCCCGGTAATTAAGAGACTTGCACTTTCATGACTCGCCAAAAAAGCATCTTTCCCGGGCTTACCGCAGCTTTCCTGACCTTTGCGGCCGCGGGCCAGGCATTAGCCCAACAAAGCGACAATTGGCTGACGCACCTGTTTCAACAGCCGTCGCCGAACGCGGTTCCGGGATCTCCACCTGACGCCGCGAACGCCGGAACCGGCTGGAGCGGCCAATCGGGCACGTCCGGCAATCCGCTGATGACGGCCGATGCGATACGGGCCGCCGCCGCCGATTTCGGCAATTGCATCGAACGCTTGTGGCCGGACGCCGCGCGGCGCGGGGTTTCGCACGCAACCTTCGAGCATTTCACGACGGGCCTCACGCCGGACCTGAGCATCATGGACAAGCTCGATGCGCAACCGGAATTCACCAAAGCGACCTGGGACTATCTCGATGTGCTGGTCAGCGACGAGCGGATTGCCCGCGGCCGCGAAGTGCTGGCGCAATACGCGCCGACTTTCGCCGCGGTAGCGCGCGCTTACGGCGTCGATCCCGCCATCATCGCTGCGATCTGGGGCGTGGAGTCAAACTATGGGACACTCGGCGGCGACCGTCCGGTGATCCGCTCGACCGCGACTTTGGCTTGCGTCGGACGCCGGCAGGATTACTTCCGCGAAGAATTTCTAGCCACGCTCGAAATCCTTCAACGCGGCGACGTGCCGGCCGAGCACCTGGTCGGCTCGTGGGCCGGCGCGTTCGGGCCGACGCAATTCATGCCGAGCTCTTTTAAGCGATATGCAGTCGATTTCGACGGCGATGGACGGCGCGACGTCGTCGACTCGATCCCGGATGTAATCGCCTCGACAGCTAACAATTTGAAAACCGACGGCTGGGTAGCCGGACAGCGTTGGGGTTATGAGGTCGTGTTGCCGTCCGGATTTGATTTTCTTTTGACCGACCGTTCGCGGCAGATGACGCTTCGGCAATGGGAAGACCTCGGCGTGCGTCGCGCCGGCGGGGGTTCGTTCCGCGAGCCGGATGCCCGCGCCTATTTGCTAATGCCAGCAGGCGCCCGCGGACCGGCATTTCTGATGTTGCAAAATTTCCGCGTGATCATGAAGTACAATCCCGCCGAGGCCTACGCGCTTGCGATCGGCTATCTTGCCGATCGGCTGCGCGGCGGCGGCCCGTTCGTGCAGCCGTGGCCGCGCGACGAGCGTGTTCTCACGCTCGATGAGCGCTATGAAATGCAGCAATTGCTAGCGCGGCGCGGTTTCGACGCCGGCGAGCCCGACGGCTTGCTCGGACCGCGGACCCGGCTCGCCATTCGCAATTTTCAGGCTTCGATCGGCGAAATTCCCGATGGTTTTGCCTCGAGCGGGCTGCTTGACCGCTTGCGGCAGCCATGAATTCCGGCGGGACCTTTTGGTCAGCCGACACGTTTTCGCTTGGTTTTGCGCACAAGCTTTTCTGGCCGCAGTAGCCTAGAATGGCAGCGAAAGATGTTCCTTTGGCAGCTGGTCATGACGCTCAATAGGACGATGGCGCCGGCAAAGCGCGCGGCTCTGGTCGCAGTCGCCGCCTCCGCTGTGTTGGCGTTGGCCGAACCCGCCGCCGCGCAAAATTGGGGCGGCGACCGCTATTATGGCGGCGGCTATCGGTATTACCGGCAAAGCCCGCAACGCGATTTCTTTTTTCCATTCTCGGGTTTCATGCGGCCGCCACCGGTTGTCGATTCCACCAAGGCGCCGGCGCCGCGCAAACTGGAAGCGCCGCCAACCACCAATGTGGTCGTCGTCGGCGATTCGCTAGCCGACTGGCTCGGCTATGGGTTGGACGAACTCTACGCCGATCAGCCGGAGATCGGGGTGGAACGTAAGATCCGCGCGACCTCGGGTCTCGTGCGCTACGATGCCAAGAACGAGACGCTCGATTGGCCGCAAGCCATCAAAGACGCGCTTGCGAACGAGAAGCCGGACGCGATCGTGGTGATGCTGGGCCTGAACGATCGCGTGTCGCTGCGCGACAAAAACCCGCCCGCGCCGAACGCTAAGCGCGCCGGCGAGCCGGCGCAAAGTCCAAACCCGGCGGCAAATCCGGCCGCGGCACAACCTCCGCAAGACAAAACGGCGGCGCCCGTCGACAGCGAAGCGCCGCCGCAAGCGGCAGCCCAAGGCGATACGCAGCGGCCGGTGCCCGGCGGCTCCTATGAATTTCACACCGACCCATGGGCGACACTCTACGCCAAACGCATCGACGACATGATCAATGCGCTTAAGAGCAAAGGCGTGCCGATCGTGTGGGTCGGATTACCTGCCATCCGCGGAACCAAATCGACCGGCGATACGAATTATCTCGACGAGCTTTATCGCGAGCGCGCCGAAAAAGCCGGCATCGTTTACGTTGATATCTGGGACGGCTTCGTCGATGACCAGGGACGTTACGCCGTGCAGGGTCCGGACTTCGAAGGCCAGATTCGTCGGCTGCGCACCGCGGATGGCGTGCATTTCACCAAAGCCGGCGCCGTGAAGCTCGCAAGCTATGTCGATCATGAACTGCGGCGGGTGATGTCGACCCATGTTGCGCCGGTGGCGCTGCCGGCGCCGGAAGCGGCGCCGAAATCGGGGACGGTCGGAGCGCGGCCCGATGTCGGGCCGGTCTTGCCGCTGTCGGCAAACGAGGCAGAGAGCGGCGATCTCGTGGGGGCCGGCGGCCGCAGCAATCAGGCGCTCTCGGATCCGACTGCGGCAAAGGTGTTAAATCGCGGCGATCCACTGCCGGCGCCGGCCGGCCGCGCCGACGATTTTTCCTGGCCGCGGCCGGGCGCATCCGCGAGCGCAGCGCCCGAAATCGCGCCGCAGCCCGCCGCGTTGACACCCGCGCCGGCAGGAAAGAGCGACAAAAAGCCGGCCGACTCCGCCAAGGATGCAAAGAGCAAGCCGGGCAAAGAGTCCGCCAAAGATTCGGGCGTGACCAGGCCACGCCGGCCAGCGAACGCGGATCTCGACGGCGCGCCTATACCGCCGGCGCCGGTGGGCTCACGCTGAGACAAGAATAGTTTCGCGTTTTATGGAAGGCCGCGCGGCAGACGCGCTCACCGCGGCAGCAGGCTCGATCCCGTCAGATATTTGTCCACGGCGTGGGCGGCCTGACGGCCTTCGCGTATCGCCCAAACCACCAATGATTGACCGCGGCGCATATCGCCGGCGGTAAACACCTTGTCGATCGAAGTCCGGTAATCCCCGGTCGAGGCGCTGATATTGCCGCCTCGATCAAGCGCGAGGTCGAGAGATTTGATCATTCCCTCGTGCACCGGATGCACGAAGCCCATTGCCAGCAGCACGAGATCGGCGGCGATTTCGAATTCGCTCCCCGGTATCGGCTTCATCTTGGCGTCGACGCGTACGCAATGAAGTTTTTTAACGGCGCCGTTCTCGCCGGTGAATTTCGTCGTCATCACCGCGAAATCGCGCTCGACGCCTTCCTCGTGGCTCGAGGAGGTGCGCAACTTGAGCGGCCAATCCGGCCAGGTCAGCATCTTGTTTTCCTGGAGCGGCGGCTGCGGCATGATCTCGAAGTTGGTGACCGACAGCGCACCCTGGCGAAAGGCGGTGCCGATGCAGTCCGATCCGGTATCGCCACCGCCGATCACGACTGCATGTTTGCCGGTCGCCAGGATCGGCTCGCCCGAGATCGGCGCTTCACCGCTGACGCGCCGATTCTGTTGCGGCAGGTAGTCCATCGCAAAATGAATGCCTTTGAGCTCGCGTCCGGGCACCGGCAGGTCGCGCGGTTCTTCCGCGCCGCCCGTGAGTACCACCGCATCATGCTGCGCCACCAATTTATGCGCGTCGACATTGACGCCGACATGTGCACCATAGTGGAACACCACGCCTTCGCCTTCCATTTGGGTTACGCGACGATCGACGTGGTTCTTCTCCATCTTGAAATCGGGAATGCCGTAACGCAGAAGCCCGCCGGCCTTGGCCCAGCGCTCATAGACGTGAACGTCATGCCCGGCGCGTGCAAGCTGCTGGGCACAGGCAAGCCCAGCCGGCCCGGAGCCCACGATCGCGACCTTCTTGCCGGTCCGCTCCGACGGCGGTTCCGGCCGCAGGCCCTGAGCGATAGCGCGATCGGCGATCGCGCATTCGATCGATTTGATGGTGACCGGATTCTCGTCGATGTTGAGCGTACATGACGCCTCGCATGGCGCCGGACAGACGCGGCCGGTCACTTCCGGGAAATTGTTGGTCGAGTGCAGGTTGTGTGCGGCTTCTTCCCAGTCGCCGGAATAGACCAGGTCGTTCCAATCGGGGATCTGATTGTTGACCGGGCAGCCCGGCGTGCCGGGCGCGAGCGAGCCGGTGCCCTGGCAATATGGCACGCCGCAATTCATGCAGCGCGCCGCCTGAGTCACGAGTTCTTTCTCCGGCAGCGGCAAAACGAATTCGTGCCAGTGCCGGATGCGTTCGGCGACCGGTTGGTAGTCGCGATCCTCACGAGGATATTCGAGAAAGCCGGTGATCTTGCCCAAAGGCGCTCTCTATTGTTGGCAGTTTTGTCGGCGTTCTTTGTGCGAGGTCACTCCGCCGCAATGGCTGCGGTCTTGAGCTCGTTGAGCGCGCGGCGATATTCGACCGGCATGATCTTGCGGAACTTCGGATACCAGCCCGTCCAGTCGTTCAATATCTTGGCCGCAACCGCCGAGCCGGTAAAGCGGGCGTGACGCGTGATCAGATGGTGCAACCGGTGGCCGTCGAAGCTGCTCAGGTCCGACATGATGTCGACCAGCCCGTGCGCTTCAAGATCCCGCGCGTGATGGAAGACCTTGGCGTTGATATCCTCTTCCTCCGGCATCGGTTCGAGATCGACCATGGCCAGGTTGCAGCGTGAAGGAAAGCTGCCGTCCTCGTCCAGCACATAGGCGATGCCGCCCGACATGCCGGCGGCAAAATTGCGGCCGGTCGATCCCAGCACCACCACGACGCCGCCGGTCATGTATTCGCAGCAATGGTCGCCGGCGCCTTCGATGACAGCGATCGCTCCGGAATTGCGGACTGCGAACCGCTCGCCGGCCACGCCGCGGAAGTAACACTCACCGGAGATGGCGCCGTACAAAACGGTATTGCCGACAATGATCGACTGCTCCGGCACGATTCCCGCATTGGCCGGGGGCCGCACCACTATCCGGCCGCCGGAAAGCCCTTTGCCGAGATAGTCGTTGGCGTCGCCCTCAAGTTCGAAAGTCACGCCGCGGGCCAGAAAGGCGCCAAAGCTCTGACCGGCCGTACCGGTAAAGCGCGTCACAATCGTGTCCGGCGGCAGGCCTTCGTGTCCGTAGCGTTTGGCGACTTCGCCGGAGAGCATGGCGCCGGCGGTGCGATCGGTATTCTTGATCGGATAGGCCATGCGCACCGGCTCGCGGCGCTCGAGCGCAGCTTGCGATTGCGCGATCAGCTTGCGGTCGAGGATGTCCCGAATCTTATGGTCCTGGCGCTCGCAATTGAAAATAGCGACGCTCGCTGGCACGTCCGGCTTCATGAACAGTTTCGAGAAATCGAGCCCGGTCGCCTTGGCATGGGCGATCAGCTGGCGGCGATCGAGCATGTGCATCTGCCCGATCATCTCGTTGAACGTGCGGTAGCCCAGCTCGGCCATCAGTTCACGCACTTCTTCGGCGACGAAGAAGAAATAATTGATGATGTGCTCCGGCTGACCGCGGAAACGTTTGCGCAGCACCGGATCCTGGGTGGCGACGCCCACCGGGCAAGTATTGAGGTGGCATTTGCGCATCATCACACAGCCGGCGGCGATCAGCGGCGCGGTGGCGAAGCCGAATTCGTCGGCGCCAAGGAGCGCGCCGACCACCACGTCGCGGCCGGTGCGGATGCCGCCGTCGACCTGCACGGCAATACGGCCGCGCAGGCGATTGGCGACCAGCGTCTGATGGGTCTCGGCAAGTCCGATCTCCCACGGCGAGCCGGCATGTTTGATCGAGGTCAGCGGCGAGGCGCCGGTGCCGCCCTCGAACCCGGCGATGGTGACGTGATCGGAACGCGCCTTGGAGACGCCGGCGGCGACGGTGCCGACGCCCACTTCGGACACGAGCTTGACCGATACGTCGCCCTGCGGGTTGACGTTCTTTAAGTCGAAAATGAGCTGGGCCAGATCCTCGATCGAATAAATATCGTGATGCGGGGGCGGCGAGATCAGACCGACGCCAGGCGTCGAATGGCGCACCTTGGCGATGATCTTATCGACCTTGTGCCCGGGCAATTGCCCGCCTTCGCCCGGCTTGGCGCCTTGGGCGATCTTGATCTGCATCACGTCGGAATTGACCAGATATTCCGCAGTTACGCCGAAGCGTCCCGACGCCACCTGCTTGATCGCGGAGCGCATCGAGTCGCCGTTCGGCAGCGGCCTGAAGCGGTCAGCCTCCTCGCCGCCCTCGCCGGTATTGGACTTGCCGCCGATCCGGTTCATGGCGATGGCAAGCGTGGTGTGCGCCTCGCGCGAGATCGATCCGAACGACATGGCGCCGGTCGAAAAGCGCCGGACGATGTTCTTCGCCGGTTCGACCTCCTCGAGTGGAATCGGCCGGCGGCCATCCTCCTCGGCCGATTTCATGCGGAACAGACCGCGGATCGTGTAGAGGTGCTGCGACTGTTCGTTGATCTGCCGCGCGAATAGCCGATACCCGTCGTAGGAATTGCCGCGCACTGCGTGTTGCAGCGCCGATACCGTGGCGGCGTTCCAGACGTGTTCTTCGCCGCGCACCCGGAACGCATATTCGCCGCCGACATCGAGCATCGATCGATAGATCGGCGAATCGCTGAACGCATCGCGATGCCGCCGCACTGCTTCCTCGGCGATCTCGGCGAGGCCCACGCCTTCGATGCGGGTCGCGGTGCCGGTGAAATATTTGGCGACGAAGTCGGTCTTCAGTCCGACCGCGTCGAAAATCTGGGCGCCACAATAGGACTGATAAGTGGAGATGCCCATCTTGGACATCACTTTCAGCAAACCCTTGTCGATCGATTTGATGTAGCGCTTGATGATTTCCTTGTCGTCGAGCTTTTGCGGCAATTCGCTTTTCATCCCAACGAGCGTCTCAAACGCGAGATATGGATTGATCGCCTCGGCGCCGTAACCGGCAAGACAGCAGAAATGGTGCACCTCGCGCGGCTCGGCGGATTCGACGACCAGGCCGACCGACGTGCGCAAGCCCTCGCGGATCAGATGGTGATGCACGGCGGCGCAGGCCAACAGCGAGGGAATCGGGATGCGATCGGCGCCGGCGCGGCGGTCCGAAAGGATGATGATGTTGACGCCATCACGGACCGCGGCTTCGGCCCGCTCGGATAGTTCATCGATCGCCGTTTCCATCCCGGCGGCGCTGGATTCCGCGGGCCAGGTGGTATCGAGCGTTAGCGACCGGAAATGGTCACCGAGATCGGAAATTGAGCGGATCTTCTCAAGATTGGCGTTGGTGAGAATCGGCTGATGAACTTCGAGGCGCTTCTTGCGCGACGAGCCTTCGAGATCGAACAGATTCGGCCGCGGACCGATGATCGAGACGAAACTCATCACCAGCTCTTCGCGGATCGGATCAATCGGCGGGTTCGTCACCTGCGCGAAGTTCTGCTTGAAATAGGTGAACAGCGGCTTCGGCCGATCCGACAGCGCCGAGATCGGTGTGTCGTTGCCCATGGAGCCGACCGGCTCTTCACCGGTTGTCGCCATTGGCGTCATCAGGAGCTTGAGATCCTCCTGCGTGTAGCCAAACAGCTGCTGCCGATCGAGCAGCGACAGGTTGGAGATCGGCGCCGCTTCGGGTGCAGGCGGCAGATTCTCCAGCACGATTTGCGTGCGCTCCAGCCATTCCTGATACGGATGACTGCGCGCCAACTGCGCCTTGAGTTCCTCATCCGGAATGAGGCGGCCCTCGTCGAGATCGACCAGCAGCATCTTGCCTGGCTGCAGTCGCCACTTCACGACGATGTCCTGCTCGGGAACCGGCAGCACGCCCATTTCGGACGCCATAATGATGCGATCGTCGCGGGTGACGAAATAACGCGCGGGCCGCAAACCGTTACGGTCGAGCGTGGCGCCGATCTGGCGCCCGTTGGTGAAGGCGATCGCCGCCGGGCCGTCCCAGGGCTCCATCAGCGCCGCGTTATATTCATAGAAGGCGCGGCGCTCCTCGCTCATGAGCGGATTGCCCGCCCACGCCTCCGGAATCATCATCATCATCGCGTGCGCGAGCGAGTAGCCGCCCATCACCAGAAATTCGAGCGCATTGTCGAAACACGCAGTGTCCGATTGGCCCTCATAGGAGATCGGCCACAATTTGTTGATGTCGGCGCCGAATTTCGGTGACGACACCGAGGCTTGCCGTGCCGCCATCCAGTTGTTGTTGCCGCGCAGCGTGTTGATCTCGCCGTTATGCGCGATCATGCGGTAGGGGTGCGCCAGCGACCAAGTCGGGAAGGTGTTGGTCGAGAATCGCTGATGGATCAGCGCCAGGGCGCTCTCAAAGTCCGGATCATGCAGATCGGGATAATAGGTGCAGAGCTGATCGGCGAGGAACATGCCTTTGTAGATCAGCGTGCGGCATGAGATAGAGACCGGATAATAATTGGACGTACTGCGACCTCGGCGGCCGTAGAGCGTGCTCGAGATCGTCTTGCGCAGAATGTAGAGCCGCCGCTCGAACTCCTGTTCCGACGCGACCTTCGGATTGCGCGCGATGAACACTTGCATATGCACCGGCTCGGTCGGCTTGACCAATTCGCCGAGTGTGGCGTTGTTGGTCGGCACGTCGCGCCAGCCGAGAACGGCCATGCCGTCCTGCGCCGCCACCGCGGTGTAAGTGTCCATGATCTCGCGGCGCCAATCGGCGTCGTGCGGCATGAACAATGCGCCGACCGCATAGTGTCCAGGCACGGGCAGCTTGATGCCGAGCGCGGCGGCCTTCTTGGCGAGAAATTTATGCGGGGTCTGCACCAGAATTCCGGCGCCGTCGCCGGCGCGAGGATCGGCGCCGACCGCGCCACGGTGCTCGAGATTGAGCAGAATTGTCAGCGCATCTTCGACGATCTTGTGCGACTTACGTCCCTTGATATCGGCAATAAATCCAACGCCGCAGGAATCCTTTTCCAGCGTTGGATCAAACAAGCCGAAACCAGACGCGGTCATCGTCCACGCGCTCCTCGCGGGACCCCGAAACGCGCAGTATCGCGGGTCCGGCGCACGACAGCCCACGCAGGATGGCCGCATCCTGCGCCAGGGCGATTAACTCATCTTGGGGGCAACCCTCGATCCGCTCAACGGCCGCTGGTTGCTAGTTCTTGCCGCCGTTCGGCGCGCCCTCGCCACCCGGCAGCCGATCCGCGCGTCTCGTCGGACTTCAACCGACCGCGCACTTTGGGATCATAATTCGGACAGCAATGCTGTCCTATGCGAAACATGGCAAATTCCCGGCGCTAACACAAGCCGCACAGGCCAAAAGCCGGCGGAAAAAGCGCCCTTTCCGGCCCAACGAAATCGTGGTCGCCCGTGTTCCGCGCTTACAGTGGATCATGGGATGGAACGGACTGCAAATGCGCCGCGTCCGTTCCTGCGAGGCGGAGGATGAACTGGAGCGAGCACCCATGCAGGCGCGGTCTTGCGCGGGCTAAAGAAGCGGCGCAGAACGGTTTGCGCAGCCGTTACGCCTCGCCTGCGCGCAAGCGCAGCCCCCGCTAGGTTCCCCAAATGAATTTTGCCAGCGACAACACGGCGCCGGTCGCACCTGCCATTCTCGATGCTTTGGCCGAGGCGAGCCGCGGCTACGCGCGCGGCTATGGCAATGATGATTGGACACATGCGGGCGAGCGCAGGTTCTGCGAGATCTTCGAACGTGACGTGGCGGCTTTCCTGGTGCCGACCGGCACGGCGGCAAACGCGTTGGCGCTGGCGCAAGTCTCGCCGCCCTGGGGCGCCATTCTTTGTCACGCCGAATCGCACATTGCCACCGACGAATGCGGCGCGCCCGAATTTTTCGGAAACGGCCTCAAGCTTGTCGGCTTGGCCGGCACGGCCGGCAAGATCACCGCCGATGGCCTCCACGAGGCGCTCGCTGGCTATGGCGGGCACAGTCCGCATCAGGTTATTCCATCGGCGCTGTCGATCACGCAGGCCACCGAGGCCGGCACCATTTACCGGACCAACGAGATCGCCGCGCTGGCGCAAATCGCGCGGCAGCGGTCGCTCGCGGTGCACATGGATGGCGCTCGCTTTGCCAATGCGCTGGTTCGGCTCAATGTCACGCCCGCCGAGATGACCTGGCGCAGCGGGGTCGACGTGCTGTCGCTTGGCGCGACCAAAGGCGGGGCCCTGGCAGCGGAGGCAGTGATCTTCTTCGATCCCGCCATGGCGGCCTCCTTCGGCGAGCGCCGCAAGCGCGGCGGTCATCTTCTGTCAAAGCACCGTTTCATCGCGGCGCAGTTCCTGGCCTATCTTGCCGACGATCGCTGGCTTGATCTGGCCTGCCACGCCAATGCGATGGCCGATAACTTGGCGGCTGCGCTGACCGCAATCGGCCTGCGGCCGGTCTGGCCCGTGGAGGCCAATCTCGTCTTTGTGGTTGTGCCGCGTGCGCTGGATGCCAAGCTCAGGGCGGCCGGGGCGAGCTATTACGTCCGCAATAGCGACAGTTTGGACACTGGCGCGGACAATGTCCTCATACGGCTCGTGACCTCGTTTGCCACCGTTGACGAAGACATCGAACGCTTCGTGAACCTCTGCGCCAGATTTGAGACGCGCCCATTCGAGGCGCGCCCAAGGGTCGCCCCAATTTAAGGCTCATCTCACCGGCGGCGGACAATTGGGACGGGGAGGGGGTTGGCCGTGCTGAGACGATCCGGAATCGTGTTCGCATTTTGCGTCCTGTCCGCTGTCTCAAGCTTTGCCCAGTCTTCACCAAGCCCTTCACCATCGACACCACAGACGCCGCTGCGCGGTTTTGTGCCGCCCTATGAGATCCTGCGCACGCTAAGAGCGGCCGGTTTCGAACCGCTAGCGCCGCCTTTGCGCGAGGGCACGACCTACGTCGTGCGTGCGATCGATTTTCGCGGCGTCCCCATGCGGGTCGTCGTGGATGCGCGCTCCGGCGCCATCCGCGACGCCAATCGCATCGTTGCCGGCCCGGGACTTTACGGCCCGTATATGCCTGGCCCTTACGCGCCCGTGTATTATGGCCGGGTGGCAGCACCGCCTTATCCGCCACCTGATGATATCGAGCCCGGTTACGGGCGGCCGCCTTATATCGGCGCGTCCGAACTATCATCGGGCGATCGGCGTTCTTCCGGGCTTAATCTCGTGCCACTGCCGCGCCCCCGGCCTGCAGGTCTCGCTGCGACCATTGCGAATGAAAAGAAGCCGGTCGCCAGACCCGATGTCGCGACCACCGCGCCGCCAGCGCCGCAATCGGAGCCATCGCGCAGGCCCGCCAAGGACGCCGCCGTTCCTGCGATCAACGACTGAGCCGCAAAAAAGCGCCCCGGATAACCGGGGCGCTTGCTAACGCGTAGCTAAAGACCGTTACGCGGCCTTCGTGTTCTCGATGACGGTCGGGCCGCCGGCCTTGCCGTTGATCGGGATCGAGCGCGGCTTCTTAGCCTCGGGGATCTCACGCACCAAGTCGACGTGCAAGAGACCGTTTTCGAGGCTCGCGCCCTTCACCAGGACGAAATCAGCGAGCTGGAACACGCGCTCAAAGGTACGCGCCGCAATGCCCTGATAGAGCACGTCGCCGCGCTTCTCCTCCTCCTTGGCGTTCTTTTCGCCGCGGATCGTCAGCGTATTCTCCTTCGCCACGACCGAAAGCTCCGGCTCATTAAAGCCGGCTACCGCTACCGAAACGCGATACGAATTTTCGCCGGTCCGCTCGATATTGTAGGGCGGATAAGCGGGAGCCGCGCCCTCGAGGCCCTGATCGAGCAACGAGAACAGACGGTCGAAGCCAACGGTCGAACGATAAAGGGGTGATAAGTCGAAAGTTCGCATGGCATATCCTCCTTCTGAAGCGACATGCGGATGGCTCGCCCAATTGGGCCGGGCCGGAATGCGCAGTCCTGGATTGGCCTGCGCGGAATTCATATGGGTGCATTATTCGAGTCCCGCAAGGGACACTAAGATACTGTTTTTGCAAGTGAATATTGCAAGGTTGCGAGCCGGTACCGTGGCTTTTCGCCGAGGTTCCGCGACTGGTTCCTCGCCATTGTCGGCGTGGCAAGTTGAGTGGGCGTTGGCTGCTGTTATAAGCGAACGCTACGGCTCGCCCGAAACGCTTTCATGAAACTTGTCTCGATTCCCGCGAACCCGGTTCCCGACAACTTTGTCACCGGCGCGCTCAAGACCACTGACGGTGTGGCCCTTCGCTTCGCCCGCTGGCTGCCGCCGGCCGGACGCCGCGGCACCGTATGCATTTTTCAGGGCCGCTCGGAATGGATTGAAAAATATTTCGAGACCGTGCGCGATCTGCGCGCACGCGGTTTTGCGGTCGCGGCGCTGGACTGGCGCGGGCAGGGGCTCTCCGACCGTGCACTGTCTGATCGCCGCAAAGGCTATGTCCGCGACTTTGCCGACTACGATCTAGATCTTGAAACCTTCATGCGCGACATCGTCTTGCCCGATTGTCCGCCGCCACTCTTTGCAATCGGCCATTCCACCGGCGCCAACGTCCTTATCCGCGCCGCACATCGCGGCCGGCACTGGTTCGATCGCATGGTGCTGATCGCACCGCTGATCGCGCTCGGCGGTGTAGATTATTCGATGGGGGCCGGCTGGATCGTTGTTCGCGCGCTGCGCTCGGTTGGATTGGGCGGGATGTATGTCCCGAGAACCGACACTAGCATCGTCGAATCCCGGCCCTTCCTCGGCAATATTCTCACGTCCGACCCGGTGCGCTATGCGCGCAATGCCGCGATTCTCGAAGCGGAGCCGGCGCTCGCGCTCGGAGCGCCCACTGTCGCCTGGTGTGACGCGGCATTCCGCTCGATGCGCGCGCTGCGCGAACCGAGCTATCCGGCGCGCATTCGCCAGCCGATGCTGATTGTTGCCGGCGGCAACGACCAGATTGTTTCAAACTCCGCAATCGAAGACTTCGCCGGTATATTGCGTGCCGGTTCGCATCTCGTCATCGTCGGCGCGCAGCACGAGCTCCTCATGGAGCAAGACCGTTTCCGCTCGCAATTCTGGGCGGCGTTCGACGCGTTCGTGCCGGGCACGCCGCTCTATTGAGATTTCAAATCGCGCTGCGGCTCAGCTTTTCAGGAGTTCGAGCGCCTGCGCGTGGACGCGTTTATCGCCTGCCGCTACGATGCGGCCGCCCTCATGCGGGCGGCTGTTCTCCCAGGTGGTGATGATCCCGCCGGCGCCTTCGATGATTGGAATGAGCGGCAGCACGTCGTGCGGCTTGAGTTCGGTCTCGATCACGAGATCGACATGGCCGGCCGCCAGCACACAGTAAGCGTAGCAATCGCCGCCATAGCGCGACAGCCGTACCACCCGCTCGACCTGTTGAAAGCGCTGCCGGTCGCTCGGCGTCATTAACAATGGACTGGTGGTGCACAGCACGGCGTCCTCGACCGAGGCGCAGTCGCGCACGGCCAAGGTTCGATCGCCGGCAGGACCGCGATAACGGGCGCCGCGGCCATCGCCGGAAAAATGCTCGCGGGTGAACGGCTGGTGCATCATGCCGTAAATCGGCTCGCCGCGGCGGGTCAGTGCGATGAGGGTCCCCCAGGCCGGCATGCCGCAAATAAACGATTTGGTCCCGTCGATCGGATCGAGCACCCAGACGTATTCAGCGTCGCGCTGCTCGATGCCGAATTCCTCGCCAATGATGCCGTGCTCGGGAAATGTCCGTTTAATCAGGGCGCGCATGGCCGCTTCGGCGGCGCGGTCGGCAGCGGTTACCGGATCGAAGCCGCCCGAGCGGCTCTTGTTTTCAATGCCAAGCGCGCTGCGAAAGAACGGCCGGATGGTCTCGCCGGAAATGGTGGCGAGTTCATCGACAAAGGCACTAAAGTCGATCGCCGTCATCACACCCCCTGTAGCTCGAGCCTATACCCCATTGTGCGCTGCCGCTTTGCCGCGCGCGGAAAGGCCTCCGGTATGCGGAATCTGCTTGGCCGCCGCGCACGAAAACGGGAATGGCGAAGTTTTAAGCAAACGACGTCGTCCCAATAGGGACTTGATATTGCAAAGGTTTTACCACGCTGCTTGGCAAATATGCATAATCCTCGGAAATTATATGGGGAAATCCGACTATGCGTAGCCGATCAGCCTTGAATTTTGTGCGGCGCGGTGTATGTTGCTGCAGTGCGGTAGCGAGAGAGTCTCTCCCGTTACCGTCGCCCTCCTTGGGCGTTTCCTCCCTAGACTTGGGCCGCTCCCGTAAGGTGGGCGGCCCTTTTTCTTGAACGTCCGCGCCGGGCCTATTCGGCGGCGGCGCGATACGGCCGCAACTCTTCGATTGGGATCTCGGCGAGCCGGTCGGCCAATATTTCGAATTCCTGCGCCAGCTTGGCAAAGGAGGCCGAGGGTTCGTATCGGCGTTCATCCATGTACAGCGCGCGGTTGATTTCCAGCTGAATGGCGTGCAACCCGGCAGTCGGGTTGCCGTAATGCTCGGTGATGAAGCCACCAGCATATGGCTTGTTGCGGCTCACGACGTAGCCGAAGCCGTGCATGCATTGCTCGATTGTTTCCGGCACGATGCCGACACAGCTGGTGCCGTAGCGATCACCGAGCACGAGATCGGCGCGCGGACGCTCATCGCGGCCCCCGGTGCTTGAAGGCATCGAGTGGCAATCGATCAGGATGGCAGCGCCAAAATCGCGTTGCAGCTGCATGAACAACCGGCGCAGCGCGCGATGATAAGGTTTGTAAAGGCCATCGATGCGGCGCATTGCCTCGGCCACGGCAATACGCTGATCGTAGATTTCCTGTGCGTCGCCGACCACGCGAGCCACCGTGCCTAGCCCGCCCGCCACGCGCATCGAGCGCGTATTGGCGAATGAAGGCAGCCTGCCGTCGAACATCCGCGGGTCCAGCTCGTAGGGCTCGCGATTGACGTCGACATAGCAGCGCGGAAAGTGCGCCCGTACCACCGGATGGCCGCGGGCAACCACGCCTTCGATCAGCTCGCCGACGAAGGAATCCTCCGAGCGGCGCAGCGTTGCCAAATCGAGCCGGGAGGTCAGCAGGAATTCATGCGGATAAACCCGCCCGCTATGCGGCGAGTTGAACAGCAGCGGACCGCGGCACTGCGCCGGCTCCAGGGCTTCGAACGGGGGGTCGAATTCGTCCTGTAGTTCCGGCATGACGCTGGCGGGGCTTTCCTCAATTCGTGGCGTTGAGCCTTGGATATTTTCCATACGCGCCGGGGCTTGCCAAGGCCATTCGCTGCCGCGCCCGGGCGCCGGCCGCGGCGCGCTTTCACCCGATGTTTACCTGACGTCCCGCTTATGGGATGCAGGGGGCCGGCGAAAGCCGGGTTCGCTGGTCATGTCCAAAATCCTGCTTGCCGAAGACGACATCGATATGCGGCGTTTCCTGGTGAAGGCGCTGCAGAATGCCGGATTCGAGGTGATTTCCTACGATAACGGTCTGTCCGCCTACCAGCGATTGCGCGAGGAGCCGTTCGAACTCCTGCTCACCGATATCGTCATGCCGGAAATGGACGGGATCGAGCTAGCCCGCCGGGCCGCCGAACTCGATCCGGACATCAAGATCATGTTCATCACCGGCTTTGCCGCCGTGGCGCTCAATTCGGACTCCAGCGCCCCCAAACACGCCAAGGTCCTGTCCAAGCCGATCCATCTGCGTGAATTGGTCACCGAAGTGCAGAAACTGCTCGCCGCTTGAGCGGACAAAACGTGCACTTGGGCTTAAGCGCTTCTCACATGGCGCAGGAAGCTGTCGACGTTGCTCTGCACTCCGCGGGTATGGTCGAACAGCCGCTTTGTGGTCTCGAGCACTTCGTTCGAAGCCGCGAAAGTCGCGTCGGCGTGGCCGTTCAAGTCGACCATATCTTCTGCCACCGATCGCGAACTGTCCGCGGCTGATTGAGCGCTGGCGAAAATGCCGGCGGTCGCGGCGGATTGCTGCCCGATCCCGGTCGAGATTTCTGTAGCGAAAGCTTTGAGATTTTTGATTGCCGCAATGATGTGGCTAATGGTCGAGACCACGGCGGCACAGGTTTCGCGGACAGCCGCAATCTTGCGCGCGAGTCGGTGGCTCGCCCGCTTTGCTGGGCCAGCGTCTTCACTTCACCGGCCACCACAGCGAAGCCCTTGCCGGCCATGCCGGCCCGGGCTGCCTCAATGGTTGCGTTCAGAGCCAATAGATTGGTCTGCTGTGCGATGCCTTGGATGAGATCGGTGATTGGCAGAATCTGCTCCACCGAGGCGGCAAGCTTCGCCAGCTCTGCACTGGCGCTTTCCGATTGCTCCGCGGTGTCGTTGGTGAGTTTGAACACATCATTCGTGCGCAGCGCCAATTCATCGATCGTTCGCGACAACTCGCTTGCAGCCTGCGCCACCGTCTCCACGTTCTCGCGGGTATTGACGACGGCTTGCACCGTGGAGCCGGATTTCGTCAGGGTGTCTTCGGCCACCTCGGCCATGGTTTCGGCGTTGTTGCGAACTGCGGTAACCGCTTCGACGAGCTGAGCGGCGATCTGCTTGACCGACCCCTCGAACTCCGCCGCGAGCGCGCCCATTTCCTCGCGCCGTTTTTGCGTCCGCTGCTCCTCGGCCTCGCGGCGCGCGAGCTGCATCGCCTGAATCTCGAGAACGTTGCGCCGGAAAATCTCGATTGCCTCGATCATCCGTCCAATTTCATCAGCGCGATCCGCGTAATCCAGGCGGACGGCGGTGTCGCCGGTCGCCAGCCTTTGCATGGCATTGGTGATCGATGTGATCGGCTTGACGATCGATCTGGCAACGAAAGCCATGGCGGCGACACTAACCAGAAAGCAGGTGATCAACCCGATGCCGAGCGAAAGCATCTCGCGACTGGTTGCAAGCGACAGAGCTTCGACGATCGAATACGAGTCCGCCATAATCGCATTCAGGATCTTGCGAATGTTACCTTCGATTTCGGTGAAGCTATCATCGGTTTGACCAAGCATCATTGTCGCCATCGGCGGATCGGTCCTGCCGACGTCGAGAACGTCCCTGGCGGTGCTCTCGTATTTCTGCAACTTTTGGTCCAGCGCGCTCAGCTCGGCCTTGATCTCGGCGGAGAGGTCCCCTCGAGCCGCGAGCTCATTGAAACTGGTCCTAACGGACGAAAAGTCAGCTTCAATTTCGTCTCGCAGAGTCTGCAGAAGTTTTTCGTTTACGCCGTTACTAGCCCAGGACACATAGCGGAAGATCCGCATATGCGCGGCAACGACCGAGTTATTGACCATCACCGCCGCACTGCGGTTCGGCAGGTTGGAGCGTGAAAGCTCGTCCAAATTTCGGGAGATCTCGCGTGAGCCGAGCACCGCAATCACGCCCATTCCGATCAAGCAGATCAGCACCACCGCGGCAGCGATGAAAGTCTTGGTGCGAATTGTCAGGCGTGAGAAAAATCGTGACGCCGGCTCGTTGACGAATGTCCGCATGGTGTTGCTTTGCCCGGCAGTTTCCTGGACTCGCCGAGAGCGTTACTCCCGGTACACTCCAACACCGACGAAATAATCACCCATCTTTTCGACGTAGCTGGTCTTGTCTTCAATTTTGTTGTTGATCGGATTGGGCCACTTGTAATTGACCCACCCCGAGCCGGATCCGCTGGCGATGCGGATCATTTCGCGGATCAGGTACTTGCCGTCCTGATCCTTCAGGTCGAGCAGGTTTTTGCCGATCAGCGCCGGCCGCGCCCCATGCGCGACACACCGACCGCTCAAGTCGTAAATGAAGGGGTAGAGGTCACGATCATGGAAACTGGCGACGGATTTGTCGGTAACCGCCTTGAACGTCGAGTCAGCGCCCGCACTCACGAACATGTCTTCGACGCGTTTGACCATCGCGACGGCCTCGTCCCTGGTGCCGTATTCACCAGCGGACGCAAAGGAAACTTGGGCCAGGAACGCAATCGCCGCGAACGCCGCAAACACCCGAAACATAGTGGGGCTCCATGAAGGGATGGCAGCCCGGCCACAATGGGGCAAGACAATTTAATGATTATTTAATCTGATCGTGTACCGAGCCTGATTTGGCGCGCCAAGCAGCTGTGAGATAGGCGTTTTTGCCTCCTCGCGGTTACGCTTGATGTCCCGTATTCCAGGGCTACGCCAATCATCGACCGGCGTTCAGCACGTCGGCGATCCAGTCGAACATGTAGTGTACGCCGATCGTAATGTTGTCGACCTGGCAATGATGAAAGCCGCCCTCGTCGCGACTGAAGACTTTGAGCGCTTTCTGCTTGGAGCCCGCCGCTTCAAAGAGCTTCTCGGCCAACTCAAGCGGGATCTGCTCATCGCCGGCGCCGTGCAGCAGTAAAAACGGGCAGGCCATCTTTTGCACGATGCCGTCGAGCCGGAAACCTTCGAGTTTTTTCAGCGCAGCGGCACGGTCGGCAACGCCCAGCACCCATTGCAGATGCTCGGGCGGTACCGAAAGCGATAAGACCTTGCCGGAATCGAGCTCTTCCAAGCGGCGCGCCCAAATCTCGTGATAATCCCATTGCGCGCCCCAGGCGACGCAACAGGCAAAACGCGGCTCCAGCGCGGCGGCGCGCGGCGCGTAATAGCCGCCAAGCGAGAGCGCCATGACGCCGATCCGTGTTGGATCGAATTCATCGCGCGCGGCGAGATATTCGTAAGCCGGCGTTGCGTAATTCTCGGTTTCGGCAATCAGTGGCAGATTGCGAAAGCGGACGCTCTCGCCGTTACCTGGGCCGTCGACAATGAGGCAGCCGACGCCGCGCGCGGCGAGATCGGGGATGCCATAGCCATATTGCAGCTCCTTGGTGACGTCGAAACCGTCAAAAAATATCATTGCCGGCGCCGGGCGCGCGCCCGTCGCTTCTCGGTCGGGGTGCACCAGCAGCGCCGGTAGGCTGGTATTCTCGTAGGGCACCTCGACCGGCTCAATGCGCGGGCGATGGATCATCGCGGCGGCGTCCTTGAACAGCTTCACGGAGCGCGCGTAGACGTCCATGCTGGTTTGCGAGCGCGGATGAATGAATCGCTCACCGGTCTGGTAATAGCGCGTTGCCCGCATGAAGCAGGAGGCGGCGGTCAGCTTGTGGCCGGCGCGGAGCGCGTCACGGCCGCGTGCTTCGACCTTCTCGCCCATCCGCGCCCATTCCTCGAACCATGCAGCGTCATCGCCGACCCGCTCGGCGAGCGCGCGGCCGACACGATTGACCTCATCGATCTCAATCCCGGTCCACGGTGCCGCCGACAGACAGATCAACAGGCCCATCGACCAACGGTAATTGCTCGGAAAATAGAGGAATGCGGGATCGTCCCTTTTTTCGTCCGGCATGCTGGCTCCGTGGCTATAATTCGGCGGCAGGGTCTTCGGCGAGGAAGCATTATGCGGGCGGAGAGAATCAAATACCCGATGGGCGCGCTCACGGCGGAGGGGGCTCTGATCTATGACGAGAATGTGTCGGGGAAGCGTCCCGCCGTGCTCGTGGCGCCGAATTGGATGGGCATGACGGACAGAGCAATCCAGCGGGGTGAGTTGGTGGCCGCAAATCGCTACGTGGTTTTCGTTGCCGACATGTACGGCGCCGGAACGCGACCGGCCGATTTCGGCGAGGCGGCCGGCTTAGCCAACCCGTTGCGCGCGGACGCCATCGAGCAGCGCAGGCGCGTTAAAGCGGCATTTGAGACGATGATCGGACAAGCAAAAAAGCGCAATTTGATCGATGACCGCCGCGCGGCGGTCGGCTTTTGCTTTGGCGGCGGCAACGTCCTGGAGCTGGCGCGTGACGGCACCGATCTGGCGGCGGCCATTTCGATCCATGGTGACTTGAAAACCGCGCTGCCGGCGGGGAAGGGCATGATCAAGGCGGCGCTGCTGGTGGCTCACGGCGCTCCCGATCCGGTGGCGCCAAAGGCCGACCGCGATGCTTTCGAAGCGGAAATGAATGCGGCCGGCGCGAAGTGGCAGATGCTGGTCTTTTCAGGGGTTCTGCATGCCTATACCGATCAGGGCGCGGACGTTCCTGGGGTCGCTGCCTGGGACGAACCGGCGACGCGGCAGACCTACGCACTCACCCATCAATTCCTGGCCGATGCCTTCGCCGCACGACTGTGAGTTGAGGGGCGGCCCCGGGGGACGGCCAAGTCTGAGCCTGCCTTGTCTGCGCCCGCCTTGGATCGTGGCCTTGGACAGGTTCCGGCAAAGCGGCCCCACGGATCCCGCTGAGATGGCTCGAGCGTCTTGCCGGAGCAGCACCTTCGGCCAAGTGAGAAGGCGAACATTCTCCTTCCGCCGGACCGGGTCAATTGCCCACTCCGAATCGACCGGCTCTTCGCTGCGCCGCAGGCCGACCCTACGGCAGATGTTCAAAACTGTGTCGGAATCCGCGTTGCCCGTTGTAGCCTTCGGCACGCCGTGACACGATTGGCGGTCACTTTTTTGCGGGTCTCGTAGTGCCATGCCACGTCGGAAATTTCCCTGGGCGTCTCTGACCGACGATAAGCTGCTCGAGGTCCGGCTCAAAGATCTCAAAGTCACCGTCGCGGGCACCTGGCTCGAAAGCTGCCTCAAGGCGCTCTATCGCGAGCTTGATGAGCACGACATTCGCGTTCGGCCGCACGCCTGGATTTCCAGTGAATGGTTCAGCCCGGAGAACACCCCGGGCATCGCAATTCCGTTCTATCTGGCGCATCCCCAGCTGATGCAGCTGGAAAAGAAAATGTTCCTCGAAGTCGAAGGCGGAACCTGGTCCGAATGCATGCGCATCCTGCGGCATGAATGCGGACATGTGGTGACCCATGCTTATCAACTCTATCGCCGCCGCCGCTGGCAGCAGCTGTTTGGCCCCTCATCGAAGCGTTACCCGCGGTACTACCGGGCCAATCCCGCTAGCCGCAATCATGTTCAGAACTTGCGGCTGTGGTACGCGCAAAGTCATCCCGACGAGGACTTCGCCGAAACCTTTGCCGTATGGCTGCGGCCGCGCTCGCATTGGCGCAGCCGCTACGCCGACTGGCCTGCGCTCAAAAAGCTCGAATATGTCGACGAGCTGATGGACGAAATTGCCGGCAAGCGACCGACTCTGACGCATCGGGAAAAGGTCGATCCGCTCAGCACGCTGACCCAAACGCTCGGCGATTATTACAAAAAGAAGCGCTCGCTTTATCTTGTTGATACGCCCAAAACCTACGATCGCGATCTGCGACGCTTGTTCTCGGACGATCCACGGCATCATCGTCGCGAGGCGGCTTCATCATTCATCCGGCGCAATCGCGCCGCCGTGCGCGAGCTGGTCGCGAAGTGGACCGGAGAATATCAGCTGACTTTCGACGCGGTGCTCGACGAAATAATTCAGCGCTGCCGTGAGCTGAACTTGCGAGCAGTCGGTCCCGAACGCAAATTAATCATGGAATTCACCGTGCTGTTGACCGCCAAGACCGTGCATGCATTGTTCGGTCCGTCGCGACGCAGGTGGATCGCGTTATGAAACGGCTTCGCGTCCTGGTGCTCGTTCACCCGGACCTGATACCTCCGGAATCAAGCAAGGGCTACACTGAGCAAGAAATCAACGTTTGGAAAACCGAATACGACGTGGTGACCACCTTGCGCGCCGCCGGTCACGAGGTGCGGCCGCTTGGCGTACATGACGAGCTCAAGCCGATCCGTGACGATATCGAAGCGTGGAAACCCGATGTCGTGTTCACTTTGCTCGAGCAGTTTCACGGCGAGGCGATCTACGACCAGAACGTCGTCAGTTATCTCGAGCTCCTGCGCGTGCCCTATACCGGCTGCAATCCGCGCGGCTTGATGCTGGCGCGCGGCAAGGATCTCTCCAAGACGCTTGTACAGCATCACCGCGTTCCGGTCCCGGACTTTGTAGTTTTTCCGATGCACCGCAAGGTCAAGCGGCCAGCGCGGCTGGCTTTGCCGCTGATTGTCAAAAGCGTCAACGAGGACGCTTCATACGGTATTTCCCAGGCGTCGGTTGTCGACAGCGACGACAAGCTCGTCGAACGCGTCAAATTCATTCACGAGCGCATCGGCACTGCCGCTATTGCCGAGCAATATATCGAAGGCCGGGAGATCTATGTCGGCATCGTCGGCAATGACCGCTTGCTGGTGCTGCCGGTCTGGGAGCTGCAATTCAAGAACATGCCGCAAGGCGATTGGCTGATCGCCACCGAAAAGGTCAAACACGACACCGGTTATCAGGAGCGCCGCGGCATTCTGCACGGCCCCGCCAAGGATCTGACGCCGGAATTGGCGGCGCGCATCCAGGGCCTGGCAAAGCGAATCTATCGGACGCTTGAACTCGACGGCTATGCCCGCATCGATTTCCGTCTGGCCGCCGACGGCACGCCTTATTTTCTGGAAGCCAATCCGAATCCCGAAATCGCCGAAAACGAGGAATTCGCCACTGCCGCGCGTCACGTCGGAACGAGTTATCCGGATCTGTTGCACCGGATCGTGGCGCTTGGCATGCGGCGCGGGACAACGAGCAGAGTTGCGCCATAAGCCGCGGCGACGCTTGTCTTGCACTTACGCGCTTCTATGCCGCTCCCGGCTGCTATGCGGTGTGTGCGCCGCCTCGTGCTTTGAAGCATGCCCTTCCCGCGCGACATGCGATGCCTCGTGTCTGTCCTCGTGTTTTGAGCCGCGCTCTTCCCGCGCGATATGCGTTGCCTCGTGTTTGACCTCGCGCTTCGACGCGCGCTTGGAGGATTGGCTTTCGTGAGCAAGATGGCGCGCCTCGCGCACCCGCTCATGTTTGCTTTGGCGGGTTTGCTCTGGTGCGGCCGGCACGGCGGCTTGGTCGGCCGCGTCCAGATTTGACGTTTCTTCGTCTGCCGCTGGTGCACGTTTGGCGCGCTCCAGCTCGGTCTGCTGTAACTGTTCCTGCTCGACATTGGCGAAGGCCGGCAGGCCGCGGCATGGCAGGTGTGGCACGAAGGTCAGTGCCGCGTTGTCGATCGGCATTGTCTTCCAGGCTTCCACCGACAGTCCGGTGACGCGCACGACATAGTCGCGGGTTTCGCGCGGCAGGCTGGCGCGACGCTCCAGCCACTCGATTACACGGTGCGCGCCTGCATTGTAGGCGGCGGCAACAAAACCCAGATTGCCGAATTGCAGGCGTAGCCGCTGTAAAAAGCGCGCCGAGGCGGGGATTGCCTGCATCGGGTCGAATGGATTGGCAAGTCCGGTCTCGACCGCAGTTTTCGGCATGAATTGCGCAATACCTTGCGCGCCTTTTTTGCTGATGTCATCGACGCGCAGCCGGCTTTCCTGCCAGAGCAAATTGGCGAAGAACGGTACCGGCAAATCGTTGTCCTGGGCCGAGGTGAACAGGGTGTTGCACAAATTGTCGAGCGCTGTTGGCTGCGGCGGAGCTGTCGGCGTATCGGCTTGCGTGTCCACGCCGGCGACGTCGAGATTGGAATTAAGCGAGGCAAGGCGCAGCGGAACCTCGCGGTCTTCTGGCCTGAGAACTTCGACCCGCAGGACACGTGGTCCCAACGCCGCCAAGCTCAGACGGTCGCCTCTGCGGGTAGAGGATTCGATTTCGACAAGCCCATCAAGCAAGTCACGGTCGGCACGAACGCTCGCGCCGAACAACGAATATTCCGGCTCCGGCGCCGCGCCGGTGAGACCGAGCAGCAGGATCGTAAAGACAGAAAATCGCGCGCATTTCCCCGTTCCCCCACACAAGGCTGGGCAGCGGCGCCGCTTGGGCGCCGCGCAAGGCGGTGATGAGAGATTTCCCCTCGACGAATGCAATCGATCGGAGATTTCCTAAAGGCCGGCGGCAGGACCGAATAGGAAATTCAGATCAAACGATCACATCCACCCTTAACTTGTCTGCCGTGGGTCTCGATCGCGATCGCCGCCCGCCCGGACGCCGCCGCAACTGCGACAGATCGAATGTCGAGACACGCGTCGCGCGCTCATGCCGCTGCAAGGGGGCAGCTTTTTGAGCGTATTGTGAGGCATACATGGCGAATTAAGGCATTCGAGAAGCAGCCGGAACTTACAGCCGCTCGGCGATCGCGCTCACTTGCATGGCGTCACTGTTTAGTTACGATTGTGACCAACGCTCGTCGGCACAATCCGGTAACGCGGAGGATCTTGCCCGGGCGGATAAATCAGCACCGAATGGGCCCGATCAAATAACTGATTTTAAAGGCGATCGGTGGACCCGACCTGACATGAATGAGATCGAGCAACGAACCGCATCGCGAAATGCCGCGCGCGAGCGCGGTGGCGGCGAACTGCGCTATCAGTCCGGCTTCGGAAATCACTTCGCCAGTGAGGCGGTTCCAGGAGCGCTGCCGGTGGGGCGCAATTCGCCGCAGCGACCGCCGTACGGGCTTTATGCCGAATTGATTTCGGGAACTTCGTTCACCGCCCCGCGCCATGACAATCGCCGAACCTGGACCTATCGCATTCAGCCCTCGGTGGTGCATCGTCCCTATGCGCGCATCGACAATGGCCACATCCGTAGCGCGCCGTTCAACGACGCCGACGCCACACCGACGCAGCTGCGCTGGAGTCCCATGCCAATTCCCGACGAGCCTACCGATTTCGTCGAAGGCATCGTGACACTCGGCGGCAACGGCGACGTCGCGACCCAGGTCGGCGTCGTCGTTCATGTTTACGCCGCCAATCGTTCGATGACCGATCGCTGCTTTTACAACGCCGACGGCGAACTGCTCATCGTGCCGCAGCAGGGCCGAGCCCGGCTCGTCACCGAGCTCGGCATTGTCGAAGCCGCGTCCGGCGAAGTCGTGGTCATTCCACGCGGCTTGCGCTTTCGAGTCGAACTCCCCGATGGACCCTCGCGTGGCTATATCTGCGAGAATTACGGACCCATGTTTCGTCTTCCGGAGCTCGGTCCGCTCGGCTCAAACGGGCTCGCCAATCCCCGCGACTTCCTCAGCCCCACCGCCGCTTATGAAGACAGCGACGAGCGCTGCGTCGTGATCTCCAAATTCCAGGGCAACCTATGGGCGGCCGAGATGGATCATTCGCCGCTCAGTGTCGTGGCCTGGCACGGCAATTTGGCGCCGTACAAATATGACTTGGCGCGCTTTATGGTGATCGGCACGGTCAGTTTCGATCATCCCGATCCGTCCATCTATACGGTGCTGAGCGCGCCGTCCGATCTGCCCGGCACGGCCAATGTGGACTTTGTTGTCTTTCCGCCGCGCTGGCTTGTCGGTGAGGACACCTTCCGTCCGCCGTGGTTTCATCGCAACACCATGAGCGAATTTATGGGCCTGTTGCGTGGGGCCTACGACGGCAAAGCCGAAGGCTTTCTGCCCGGCGGCGCGAGCCTGCACAATTGCATGAGCGCCCACGGGCCGGACGCTGAGACCTGGGCGCGCGCGACCCGAGCCGAACTCAAACCGCAAAAGCTCGAAGATACGATGGCGTTCATGTTCGAAAGCCGTTACGCCATGCGGCTCACACGCTATGCGATTGAGTCGTCAGAGCTGCAGCATGATTATTTCGAGGGTTGGCAAGGCCTGGCAAAGCATTTCCGCAAACCCTCGTCGTAAATCCACTCGTCGATCGCCCTGCTATGCCCGCAGCTCGCCCACGGCTTCGGGCTGGTGAAGCTTGCCGCTCACAGATTAGGAACCCGCAATGCCGCTCTTTAGAAGATCCTTTCTGACAAGCGCCGCCTTGGCGGTGGTGCTGATCGGCGCCGCCGCTGCTGCCCGCGCCCAGGACTATCCGACCCGGCCGATCACGGCGATTGTGCCCTTCGCCGGCGGCAGCGCCAGCGACGTGGTCAGCCGCATCCTGTTCGACCGCATGTCAAGATCGTTGGGGCAGCCGATCGTTGTCGAGAACAGGCCCGGAGCCGGTGGCAATAGCGGCACCGCGGATGCGGCCAAAGCGGCGCCCGACGGTTACACCATTGTCGGCGGCGGCTCGGGTCCGATTGCCGCCAACGTCACGCTGTACAAGCAGCTCGACTACGATCCGCAAAAGGATCTGGTGACGATCTCGCCGTTCGCGTCTTTCACGATCGTCGTGGTCGCCAGCAGCAAACTGCCCGTCAACAACCTGCAGGAACTGATTGCCTATGCAAAGGCGCATCCCGGCGAGCTCAATTACGGCTCAGTCGGCATCGGCAGCTCCCAGCATCTCGCCGGGGAATATTTCGCGCAGCTTACCGGCGTGAAGATCACGCACGTCCCTTATCGCAATATCGGCCAATACGTGCCGGATCTGATGTCGGGCCAGGTGCCGCTCGGATTTCAGTGGTATCCGAACGTTTCTGCAGCGCTCACGGCCAAAGGAGCGAAGGCGCTCGCCGTCGCCGGCACCAATCGGCTGGAGGCGTTGCCGGACGTGCCGACCACGAAGGACGCGGGCCTGCCGCAATACACCGTATCCGGCTGGTTTGCGCTGTTGGCGCCGCGCGGCACACCGCCGGCGATCGTCGCCAGGCTCAACAGCGAACTAAAAGCGGCGGTCGAGGATCCGGCGGTGCGCGCGCGGTTTGCCCAGCAGGGCGCTGAGGCCATTTACATGACGCTGGATCAGTCCAAAAAATTCTTGGGCGACCAGATCGTGAAGTATCACGACATCATCACCAAGGCGGGAATTGCGCAGATCGATTGACGGGTTAGCTCTTTCGCAAAATCATTGTCGCGCTGACTGCCGCGCCAGGCGTCGCAAAACGATCGGGAACGGCGGTGAAACCGTTCCCGATCCTCAATTCCGTTTCACATTCCGAGCAACTGCGATCAGCGCGGGTTAGCCGACGCAGATATCAACCGGACTCCACGCCCAAGTTCCCGGCGCGATGTTGACCCCAGCCGTTAAAGCCGGCGGCCAAATCCGCCGCGCAGGCCGTGCGTCAAGAGTGAAATGACGAACAGTACCAGCGCTATAAAGAACACAATTTTCGCAATGCCCACCGCGGCTCCCGCAATTCCGCCAAAGCCCAAGATGCCGGCGATGAGGGCGATGATCAAAAGCGTAATGACGAGGCTCAACATATGTGCGCTCCGCATCCTAAGTTGCCGAGCAATCAACTCGCCACTACCAGCGCGGTTCCGTCCGCGATCAGTCAGGCCTGGTCGGGATCGTTCCGTGGCGGGAACAGTAGAATTCCCAGCACAAGTAAGAGAGTGAGGACCGCGTAGACCTGAAGTTCCGCATTGTGCAGCGCAAGCGCGAACTGACCGCAAAACCGGTCAAGCTCCGCAAACAGTGAGCCGTTCATCGGCAATGCCCCTCGTCTCTGGCGCGCCAGCGCGCCATGTCTCAATCGTCTGCGAAATAAGCGAAAGTGTGACGCGAGCGCAAATGTTTAAAGAAGATCGCTGCTCGCGGATTGCTCGCCCCCAAAATCGATGGTGCGTGTTCTGCGGCAAATTTAGGTGCGCGATAGCATTGCAATCCGATGACAGATGCGAACTGAGACTGAGGCTCGGCTCGCGCGGTGCCGAAACAGGGAAAATTTGCTGACCCCGAGCGCGGGTTCTCCGGCGGCCGTGGACCCCCCTTTGTTCTTCTTAGGCAAAGCCAGCGCAATTGGCTTCATTTCGCAAAAGGCTGTTGGTGCGTGTTTAGCCAGAGCTTGCCTTATCAGGGCGCCGCCGTTCCCGTCCGGATTAGCCCGAGCGCGTACCCCCGACACTGGCAAGGGCAGTCGGAAAAATGAAAAACAACCCCGTGCACAGTAGGAATTGGGAGGCGTGATGCAGCAAAGTGATGATTGCTTGATTCGCAGCTTTCTGTTGAGTTTGAGCGTCGTTTTGCTAACATGTGCTGCAAAACGAGCTCACTGAGCGATTCTGTGCCTAGACCTTCAGTTAGAGCCGCGTGCGTGGCTCAATCAAATGGCCACGTCTCGGGCGTGCGCTAGGGCAGCAGCGCAAATCGCTGTCCACTTATCTCGATAGCTTGGCGTCCATCCCTGATTGGTCCAACTTGGACACCCCTGGGGGATTTACGTTGCGGGCATTCGCGCCATCGCTGCAGCGATGGATGAGGCTGGGTCATGCCCAGCGCTGAAAAAACCGAACGAGGTAAAGCGATGAAAAAGCGTTTACCCCCGAAAACCGGCAGACAGGTCGAGGAAAAGAAACCTCAAGGCCGGTGCCGGACGATGGCAAGTCTCAAGTGACAGGCAAGGAAGCGTAAGGACCTAATGGAATGGCAGTCCGGCTAACGCTTGCTCGGTGAAGACGTCTATTGGATTCGACTGGACTATAAAGGTTCGCTTCTCAAGGAAGCACTGGGAATTGATGACGACGCTTTCTGCGATGGCTCTTACACCAGCTGAATAGACTAATCCCGTTTGAAGACGGACCTGAGAACGAGAGGAATTTCGACTTTGTGCTTTCAGTTCTCAAGGATGTTAAACCAGTTGATACGCTCCATGCGAATTTTGTGTTTCAAATGGCTCTTTGCCAACTCGGCATAACGCGGCTATCGGAAATTTTGCTAAAGCCTATCAACTACGATCTGCCCTGTGACGTCGCTGTGGCTCTGCATGCGCTGCTTGGGACACCAGTCGGATGGCCCCACAAAAAATCAAAATCGATGACCAGCCAGTGCGGCTAATGGGTGAACGCATGCTCACTAGGCTTATGCAAACCTATGCAATGTTGTTGCAGGCATCGACCGCTTACCGGAAGGCCTTTGAAGAGGCCCTGACACAAGGCGCAGAAGAATGCGGCCGCTCGGTTTTCACGGGGACTTAACGGTTCGCGACAATCCGGAGCGCAGGTTAACGGAACCGAAGCAGCAAATTAGTTCAACCAACCTCCAAAAAAGCAATGGCCGGGCATCATCGTAATACTCACGCAATGTTGGCAAGTCGCGCTGTGGGGCGAAGACGCGATCCGGCACACCCTGCATGGCGCCCGCGGTAAAAGGGAAAAGACGGTGCCGGATGCATGGCGGCGCGGCGGGGTCCGGTGCTCCGCGCGGGAATAAAAACGCGCTTAAAAGCGGATTTTACACACATGAAGCCAAAGCTGAGCGGAAAAATATAGGGAAGTTTCTACGCGATTCGAGTGACCTGATCCAAAAGATCACACGAGTGGTACTCGCCTTAGCAAGCCCATTGAAAGTAATTCTCGATCATTTTCAGGATCTAATTATGCCCTGCGGTACGCCTTTTTGACCTGCCGGATAGTGCTATCTCGACTAAACGCCGGATAGCTTCTGAACGGGAAGGTTTGTCAGGCTGCTGCTTCGCCCAATTCTCAATAGCGGATCTCAGTTGCAGCGAAAGCCGTATCGCAGAAACAGGTCTACCTGTAGCGGGACGTCTCGCTTTTTTTTCGGTACTACCTTTTTGTTGACATCTTAGAATTTATTGGGTAGAGCAAAGAGGGAGACGAGGGGAAGCGGAAATTCCCGCCCGGCTCTAACCCAAGCCACGGAGGTAACCCATGGCTAAGGCTGATTCGTTCGTAGCCCAATCCAGGCGCGGATTACAGGCGCGAGCTCAAACCCGTCCACAAAGAGCGTTCTGCCAGTCGAGCGATATTTCGTCGACCAGGCGAACACAGGTCGGATGCCGGTTTGGGCTCTCGGCTACGCAACTGCCGTCCTATTGCTAGGCTGGTTCCCCTGGAACGCTCTGCTCATCCTGCTTCTGTTCCTGTGCAGGAGCTCCAGATGCGGGAGCTCGGCATGAACTCGATGCTATCGAAGGGACGTCGCTATTTTATCGGCGGCTCCGACGCTCGGATCATTATGGGCGACGATGAGGCCGCCCTCCTCCGCCTGTGGCGGGAGAAGCGCGGCGAAATCGAGCCGGAGGACCTCTCCGGCAATCTCGTCGTCCAGCTCGGCCTCGCCACCGAGGACCTGAACCGGCGCTGGTATCGAGGCCAATACCGGGCAGGTGATCACCGACATCCAGAAGCAGGTCCGGCATCCGGTGCTGCGCTGGATGGCGGCAACGCTCGATGGCCGGTTCGAGGGCACGTGACGCGGTGTTCGAGGCCAAGTTCATGCTGCCGTGGTCGTTCTCGGAGGAAGCAGCGGCGGAGAAGTATATGCCGCAGCTGCAGCACAATATGTGGGTCGTAGCGGCCAGAAGTGCGGTCCTCTCCGTGATCACCGGCGGCGGCAAATGGGTCGAGATCACCACCCATGCCGATCCGCTCTACCAGCACCTCATCGTGACCGCCGAACGAAAGTTCTGGCGTTGCGTCGAGAGCGGCGAGCCCCCACGCCTCTTCGGGGTCGAGCCACCGAAGCCGCGGATCGAGGCCGTTCGGATCGTCGATATGAGCGCCTCGAATTCCTGGGCGGAATTTGCCGGCCTATTCCGCAACACCCGGCAAGCCTTTCTGGACCATGAACGCTCCAAGGCAGAGCTGAAGGCACTCATGCCCGAGGACGCGAAAGAAGCAACCGGCCATGGCGTCCGCGCCAAGCGCTCGAAATCCGGCGCCATCAGCTTCGATCTCCTCGAGGTGGGGGGCGGAGTCATGCAGCGCAATAGTGAGACCATTGGCACAATCGCTGCGGCACTGGCCAAAGCCCAAGCGCAACTCGTCAATCCGGAGAAATCGCTCGTCGGCTACCATTCGTTCGGATGGACGGCGTGGAACTGAACAAACGTTTCGCTATGCGCCGCTATCGAGCGGGCTGGATATCGTGCGCAAGACCTTGAGCCAGCATGAGATCGCGACCGTGCAGACAACCTCGATTGATGAGACAGCCGGGATCGTCCGCCTCAGCACGGTTTTGGCGCATGCTTCTGGCGAATGGATTGCCTCGGACTGGCCGGTCTGCGGGATCAGCGAGACGGCCACCCCGCATCGCATGGGCGCGGCACTGACTTATGCGCGGCGTTATGCCCTGTTCACGCTGGTCGGCATTGCTGGCGAGGACGATCTGGATGCGCCGGATCTTACGGAACCTTCGCCAAAGCCCGAAGAGCTGAAAACCAGCAGCAATACTGCTGTCAACCGCCAGCGAGGAGGGTCGACCGACCGAGACGAGTAAATAAATCCGGTCTTACTGTGCTCCAGCCGGAGCTTTCGGCAGCGCTGTCCGCAAGCTTAAGAGACGAATTGCTTCGCGAAATCGAAGGCCTCAAACCGGGCGAAGAAGCCGGCCTGTGGGCGAAGCGACGGTTAGCGGCAAAGAACAAATTATCTGCAGCCGATGCGAAACAGGTTGAGGAAGCCTTTGCCACCAGGTTAGCGATAATCCAAGCTGCGAACACTCAGGACGCTACAAGGGCGCACAACGACCAGTCCCCAACCGAGATGGCCGTGCCAGCACCAATCGACAAGGCCGTGCCAACGCGCCCCGAGCCGCGACGCATTCGTGATCGCGATCATGTGCGACACGTCATAAAACAAGCATGCCTGATTTGTGGTCGGCAACCGTCGGATCCCCATCATCTGCGCTTCGCGCAGTCTCGCGCCCTAGGTCGAAAAGTGGGCGATGAGTTCACGGTGCCGCTATGCCGCACGCATCACCGCGAGATCCATCGCTACGGCAATGAAGCATCGTGGTGGAGGAACGCAGGAATAGACGCCCTTGCCGCTGCGCGATCATTATGGCTACAAACTCATCCTCGTATCGCAGAGACATGAGCAGTGTGAGGCCATCGATTAGGCAGCAGGTTAGATCCAAAACAAGCCAAGCGTATCCGAGTCATGATCAAGTTAGCTCCCGTGCGGTCCGCCCTGATTGATCCATGGCAGGCGGTTGCACAACACGGTGATGTACGTAAAATCATTCGACGCAAACGAGCACGGGTTTGCTGCACCGGGGTGGAGCGCTCTTGCAAAACTTACTGAAAGCTTTCGAGCGGCGGGTGATAAAGCCACGGCTGCGTCGCCTTAAACCGTGGCGATATGTGACCTACGGCGATATTCGCGTGAGCTATCGCGATCATCTCGATGGCGGAGGCCGCACGTTTGGTATGGATTATCTGCCACTGTTCCACGACTTAGGCATGCCACGGCAGTCACGTGTATTCGAGTGGTGCGCGGGACCCGGTTTCATCGGCTTCGCTCTGCTCGGCCATGGGTTTTGCGAGAGACTATGTCTCGCCGATATCAATCCGGAAGCAGTTGAAGCGTCTTGGCGTACGGTCGCGAAAACGGATGGGCAGAGCGGGTCGCCGTGTATCGCTCTGACAATCTGGCTGGCATTCCCGCATCCGAGAGCTGGGATTTGGTCGTGGGGAATCCTCCACACTTCAGCGATCTTTCGCCAGGTGAGGTGCGCTTCCATGACGAACGGTGGAGTCTCCACCGAGAATTCTTCGCTGCGATCGGTAATTTCCTCAAACCAGGCGGAATGATCGTGCTCGTGGAAAACAATCACGGCTCAATCGCGGAGAGCTTCCGCCGCATGATCGAGGACGCGGGACTGTGCATCGTGTTCGTGCACAATTGCGAAGGTCGGCGCACACCGTACAACCGCTTTTACTACATGGGCATCGCGCGACGTGGTGACTCTGTCCCTGTGTGGGCGCTTGCCGCAGGACAATACCAGATCAACTCTCAGGTGATTTGAGTTAATGCGGCTGCGTTTCTCTCTGACGAGACGCGATGGGCGTAAAATTCTGGGTTGAGAGACGTAAAATCTTAATTGGAAGATGTCTTCTCGTAAATTCCGTTAGTGGTCACAACGAAATCAATACGACCATCGAGTAGCGCGCGAATGCACTCGGAGGGTTTGTTCACGATAGGCTCTCGTGCACGTTTAAAGCTCGTATTGACGAGAACAGGAAGCCCGCTCTGGCGGTCGAATGCATTCAAGATATCGTAATAAAGTGGATTAGGCTGCCGTTCGATGAGTTGTGGACGTGCCGAGCCGTCCACATGCACAACGGCGGCGATTTGATTTCGCCATTCGGGCTTTACATTACAAGTGATCGTCATGAATTGGCAGGCGTATGCATTGACCGGATTGATGTCGAACACCGTTGCGGCTTTTTCCGCAGCGATCGCCGGTGCGAATGGTATGAATTCGGAACGCGATAGCCCGTAAAACTGTTTTTAGGGCCCCGTTTGCGAAGTACCGATGACTATAATTGACGGAATCTCCACCGGCATCCGCCGTAACAAGAAGCGCGTCATTCCAGTCACTGTAGAACAGCGGCGCCAATGCATGCGCTTCGTGGTGATTGTAGAAAAAATTTTTGTGTCATCGCGAAAGCCGCTCGCTTGCCGGAACTTGTCGACTTTGAAGATGTCATCGATGCGCGTTGTGTTGTAACGCAAAAACTCGCGCGGCATATAACGGCGTGTGCGCTTTTCAACATATTTGCGATATTTCTCACGTATCCACCGTACGCCGCGGATATTTTTATAAAAAATCGTGGGAAATTCGGTACGGCTGAAGCCCGCA
Organism: uncultured Alphaproteobacteria bacterium; assembly: GCA_963816295.1. Classification (GTDB taxonomy): domain Bacteria; phylum Pseudomonadota; class Alphaproteobacteria; order Rhizobiales; family Xanthobacteraceae; genus BOG-931. Next base: position 507,097 of record CAWFJS010000017.1, read on the forward strand.
GCGTCGATATCTTTGCGCTCTTGCCAGCAATCGACAACACCTCATCAATAGCCAGGGTCGGGGATGCTCGCGGCCGTCGCACTTGTAGCGCGTCAGCCGCTCCGGCTGGACCGCAGCCAGCAGGTTATAGTCCTCGAACAATGCGGCGCCGGCATCGTGACTACCGGAATGTGCTGTCAGAATGAGCTGCGAGATGTCTTATTGCGCGTATTTTGAGCCGCGAAAGATAGGGTCGGACTTGGTCAAACACGTGAGTGGGCGAAATACGTTGCATTCCGCCCGGGGCTGGTCCACCTGCCGGTGTGAGCGGATGGATGAACTTTGAAAAGCTAAGGACCGGATTCACACCGAACAGCGAGAACGCAGGAGTACCGACCGCTACGGCAAGATTCAGGGGGCAGAATCGGTGCCGACGAAGAGATCAGCATGGTGAAGCAGCGCGATCGCCTCGATAAGGCTCAGAATGCATGCGTTGATCGCGAGGTTCAGATTGGTCTGCGCAATGAGACTTTGCGCGCGTGCCGTGTAGTCGGGACCCCCAATAAAGAAAAAGGTGCCGGTACTGTGACGGCGCAGCTCAGGAAGTAACTCCACCCAATATTCGTGCGGCCATTCTCGTTCGGCGTGCAAAGCACCTATGCCCAGGACGATCCATGGTCTGCGGCAATCATTGAAGCGCCCGCCCATTGCCGTAAGGGTCGCGCTCGGAACCTTCAGCGCCGGTTCCGTAGACAGCAGCGGAACGTTCATCTCCGTCATAAGCGCGCGTAGCCAATCAATCGGGTGATCATGGAAATGGCTGTGATCGATGCCGGGATTGGTGATGAACAGCGACTGTTGTCCTAAGCCGAGGCCAATACGCTCAGGGATGCCAGCGAGCCTGGCCGCGAATGCGGGCGAAGGGTTCGGGGAAGTAATCGACACTGTTCGGAAATCGTTTTGCCGTAGCACCCATGCCAGTCGGATCAAATTTATGCCGCGCCTGAGCTCTGAACCGGCATGCTCAAAATATATCGTTTGAACAACGCTGGGCTCTACCGCAAGTAGGTCTTTTGCCCTGCTCGTCGGCGGAGCCATGAAGGTGACCTGCCCTCCGGATGACATAGAGGCGATGGCTCGAACGAACGGAAGATGCCAAATCACATCGCCGATGCCACGCTTTGGTTGGATGACGGCAGTTGGTGTGCTCACCGCAGTCCCTGGCGGGTTGTACGCGAAGGGATCGTCATGGCTGCCAACATAGGGGCGCGCGCGGCCGATCAGGCGCTTGATGATGGTGTCGAACAGGCCCGGCGCGCCGACCGCCAGGAACAGAAAGCCGAAGCGTGCGGCGAGCGCCGCGAGCACACCTTGCGTTATGCGCGGCAGCGTCGGCGCCGCCACCGCGGCAAGGCAGAGAAAGACGAAGGCGGACGGGATCAGGAACCAGCCGCCAAGTCCGAAATTGGTGATCTCTTCAAAAGCGTCGATAAACCACCGTGGCAGATGGTGCGCCCAATCGCTCGCCGCGGTGTCGATGCCGAACATCGCGACTATGGCGACGGCGAGCGTGAGGATGATCGCGATGAACGCGCTTGGCGGCAACGGCGGGGTTCGCACGAGCGGCTGCCGCACAAGCGCAGCGCCCCATTTCGCAAAATTCTCCAGCGTGTTTTTCGGTAGCGCCGACAGACCTGCCAACGCGCCCACTGGAGCATCCTTCGTCACGCTCATGGCGCGTTCGCCGACTGGAAGACCGCAATCGTGACCGGCTGGCCGATGCTGATGTCGTAGCCCTCGACCAGCGGTCCACGATCGTAGCGCAGTCCGATCGCCTCGGCGCGCAAAGCAAAGGTGCGTTGTTGCCGCGCCTCGACGAAGGCGAAACGGCAACCACCGGGGAGCAAGAAATCGGCGGCCCCCGCCGCATCGGTGAGGTGCGTCTTGGTGCCGGCAAGAAATACCAGGCTCGGCTCTTCATAGCCGGCGCTGGCGGCGAGCGGAGCGGCGCACGGCGCCTCACGCAAAATTTCCGCCAGCGCGACGCTCGGGAACGGCGGCGTCAGCGCCGGCACGACGACGGCATAAATGCCTATCGCCATGAGGACCGACGCGGCTGTCGCCCGCACGAAGGCATGTTCGGCGCCGTCATCATCGAACAATTGCCAGGCGAATAACCCGCACACGACGGCAGCGGCAAAGAAGGGCCAGGCCAGCAAAGCAAGATCGCGTTCAATGATAACCGCCGTCGACCACCGCGATGATGCTGACGATCACCGGGACCAGAAACCACCACAGCACGCCACGGACGAGCCATGGCCGGCGCGACAAAACCCGCGACTCGACGGCGCCGGCGGTGAGGATTGCGATGGCCGGATAGAGCGGAAGGACGTAGTGCGGCAGCTTGGTAATGACCGCCTCGAATACGATCCAGGACGGCACGAGCCACGCCAGCAGAAAACGCGCGGCCGCTTCGCGCCGCACCGCCCAGACCGCAGGCGCTGCTAAACCAGCCAAGATCGAAGCGGGAAAGAACGTCACAAAAAACAGGATCAAATAAAGACCCGGCGGCGCGCCGTGGGTTTCCTGCGGGCTCGCCACTTTGGCCAGCATGTCTTCACCGACCGATCCGATCAGGAACTGAGTGCCAACGCGCATGTATATCGCGATGAACCACGGCAGAACGAGAACAAGCAGCCAAAGGAACCCGGGAAGCGGACGCAGCACCAACAGCCAGCGTGCCGACCGCTCGAGGACGACCAGCGTCGCCGCCGCGAGCCCAACCACCATCAAAATCATCGGACCTTTAATGAGAATGCCAGCGGCAAGCGCAGTCCAGAAAATCGCGAGCTGGCCCAAGCCGGGCTGCGCATCGCCGCGGCGCGGCGCCAGATAGACGCGGGCCAGCACCGCCATCGCCGCCACGACCGTGAACAACAGCACGGCGTCGGTCTTGGCCAGGCGCGCTTCGACGCCGAGCATCGTGCACGACGCCATCATCAAGGCGGCGAGAAGCGCGCCGCGCCGGCTGACAAAGGCGAGCGCGCACCAATAGGTCAGGAGCACCGCGCCGATCGCGCCGAACAGCGACGGCATGCGATAGAGCCAGATGGTGGTGCGCGCATTGGCCAGCCCGAGCGCACTCGCTGTGTTCACGACCGCCGCTTGCAGCCAGTAGATCCCTACCGGTTTGCGATAGCGCACGTCGTCCTGATAGCGGATATCGACGTAATCGCCGGTCTCGATCATCTGCTTTGTGGCCTGCGCGAAATAAGCCTCGTCGCGATCGACCGGCGGAATTTGAAAAATACCGGGCAGGAAGCCAAGCAGACAAACAAGGAGCAGCGCCACGGCGGCTCGACGGTTCGAAGCCGCAACATAATCGAAGACCGACGCCAAGCCTTTTGCTGGCCATGGAGACCGCGACGCCGCGCTGCTCGTCGTACTCATGCCGTTTCCGGTATAACCGCGCCGCAATGATCCCACGCCTTGAGCACTACCGCTCGATGACCTTCCAGTTCTGGTAATAGATGAACTTGAAGCTCTGGGTGAAAAAGCGGACGCCGGAAATCACCGCGCGCATGACGCCCGGGAACGGGGACGGGCGGACCATATCCACGAAAAGGCAATAGCGTGTCTGGTCGGTCTCGTTGAACGACTGATGCAAAAGCGTGTCGTCGAATATGAAAAGCTTGTTCTCGCGCCAGTAACTCGTCGTGTTACCGACGACGATATAGGCGGAGTCGTCGTTCATATCGTTGAGATTGTACAAAATCCGCAACGATGCGCGCATGAAGCCGAAGTGCAGCGAGGTCGATACTTTCTTATTAAAAACCGAAACGCCGATCGTCTGGATGTATTTCCACGGCTGATGGAACGCCGGGACATCGAAGAAGGTGTCCTTGTTAACGCCGTACCACCGGAAGAAAACCATCGTACGTGGATATTTCTTCGCCGCCTCTTCCAGTTGCCCGACAAAATTCGCGTCTCTCGCAGCCTGGATCAGGCGATTCACCTCGTCCTGATAGGCGGGCGGCAGATCGCCGAGCTGATAGACGCCTTTATTGACATAGGGCAGCGACAGCAGATCCAAGAGGATGTTGAACGGCGACAAGACCCAGGTCGGAAAACCGTTGCCGATGAAATAGCGCCGCAGCGTCGACAAATTCAGTGGCGAATTGCGGCCGACATCGTAGGCCCCGCAAACCGCGTAGAATAGCGCGATCTTCGGAAAGAAATAGGCGAATGGCGCAAGCACGCACAGTGGGAACAATACCCGACGAACGGTGTATTTCCACGCTCTGGCGGCGAGCGCTCTTCCCCTGAGCACTTCGGCAAACGTTGTACTCACAAACGACACCCCGACCGTGGGCACATTGACCCCATTCCGGAGTGAGCCTTAGCACAGATCGCGCCGCTTTCAAAAGCACCGTTCCGGGATTGCTGAGGCCGAGCGTCTTGGCAGAACGCGCCGAACTCAGGACCAGACGTACTGAGCAAGCCCTACAATGGGCTTTGCTTCCCGGTGCATCCATGGCTGTACACATATTGCCATGCTCTTTTCACTCCATCCTGATCTTTAGTGGCCAGGTATAATTCGTATTGTGTGTAGGTATAGTGATGTGGGCTGAACAACTCAGGACTCTGCATGCGCATTTGTCGCACGAGTTCTGAGCCGTCATCCCGTGGCGGTTCAACAGTCGTCTCAAATACAACTCCCTCGCCCTGCAACGTGACTGTAACCCATTGCTCTGGGACCCCAAGCCGCTGCCCTTGGTGCGCTTCAATTTTGATGAGGTCGGCGTAAACGTTGTTCAAGCGGAACAGGTCGTTCTTGATCCCAAAAACACACTCGGCGGGGTCTCCGATCACTTTTGTGTCCACGTCGCCACTTCCCGTTAACGCGAACCCCGCAGCGTGCATGAGCGCGTCGGTTTCAGCACAAACGGAGCAGACCAGAAGCAACAGAACTCCAACGGCAAACACAGCGCTCAGCCAGCTTCGCAAGGCCGGCCCTCCATTGCCCCGCAAGGAAGCGCAGAGGCGGGAAACGTCAGGAAGATTTGATAGTAAAAGAGCCACAACGCACGCCGACATCTGACGTCGAGTAAGCATGTCAGCGCCCCCAAGCGAAAGATATTTGAGCTGCGTCTGAAACGCAAACGCTGCTCATTGCTCCGGCGCTCTAGGAGATGGAACTACGCTAAGGTTCTCCGATCCCAAAGGAAAATTTCCAAATTAAAGCGCGCGTTTTGATTATCCGAACATTACTAGATTTGCAGCCGTGGATGCGCTACGATTTTATTTGATGGGGATGGGGCGTGTTATGCTATCGCTCAGGCATCCGACTGCAGCGGACAGCGCACGTAGACATTTCCGCATCGTGCTCATAAAACCGTCGCATTATGACGACGACGGCTATGTCATTCGCTGGTACCGGTCGCCCATGCCGGCAAACTCGCTGGCCAGCGTCTATGGGCTCATCGATGACTGTGCGCGGCGTCAAATTCTCGGCTCCGACACCGATATCGAAATCGTAGCTATTGACGAAACTAATACTCGCGTGCGCATCGATCGCATCATTAGCGACATGCGCGCGAACAAAAGTTTCGGCTTTGTAGGTCTGGTCGGTGTTCAGTCGAATCAGTACCCGCGCTCGCTGCATATCGCGAAACCTTTGCGCGAGGCGGGTATTCCAGTGATCATCGGTGGCTTTCATGTTTCCGGCATGCTGGCGATGTTCGACAAAATCGGCCCTGACCTACAGGCTGCGCTCGACATGGGCATTACGCTGTTCGCCGGCGAAGCTGAGGGTCGCATCGATGAAGTGGTCGGCGATGCAGCCAAGGGCGCGCTCAAGCCGATCTACAATTACATCAACGAGCTGCCTGCGCTCGAAGATGCGGTGATTCCATTTTTGCCGGGCAATTCGGTGCGCAAAACGATCGGCAACGTGACAACGTTTGACGCTGGGCGCGGCTGTCCCTTCCAATGTTCTTTCTGCACCATCATCAATGTCCAAGGCCGTAAATCGCGGCGGCGGAATCCTGATGACGTCGAACTCATCCTACGAAGGAATTACGAGCAAGGCATCGATCGGTTTTTCATCACTGACGACAATTTCGCGCGCAATAAGGATTGGGAGGCGATTTTCGATCGCATTATCAAGCTGCGCGAACAAGACGGCATGGATGTTCGTTTCCTCATCCAGGTCGACACGTTATGCCATAAGATCCCCAATTTTGTTGCCAAGGCTAAGCGGGCTGGCGTTACCCGCATCTTCATTGGATTGGAGAACATTAATCCCGATAATCTTCTTGCCGCGAAGAAGCGGCAGAACAAAATCACCGAATACCGCAATATGTTGTTGGCCTGGAAAGCCGTCGGCATCTGGACCTATGCCGGCTACATTCTGGGCTTTGCCAATGACACGCCCGAATCGGCGCGGCGCGACATTGAAATCATCAAGAAGGAAATGCCGCTCGATGTGCTCGAATTTTTCTTCCTGACGCCGCTACCGGGCTCAGAGGATCATAAGGTTCTATCGGGGAAGGGCGTGCCACTTGATCCCGACCTCAACAAATACGATCTGGAACACGCGCTCACGCCGCATCCCAATATGAGCAAGGCGGAGTGGGAGAAACTCTATCGCGACGCTTGGGCGATCTATTACACGCCATCCCATATCGAAACGATTTTGCGTCGCGCCCAGGCCTACGACATCAACATTTGGCGCTTAACCCAGATTATTTTGTGGTTTGCGCAGTCGCTGACGATCGAGAAAGTGCATCCGCTCCAGGGTGGCTTTGTGCGGCTTAAAAATCGCCACGAGCGTCGACCCGAATTGCCGATCGAACCCGTGTGGAAATTTTATCCGCAGCTGATCTGGGAAGTCATCGTCAAACACGCGCGCGTAGCTGCCGCGGCCTGGCGGATATTCCGTATCTACCGTCGCGTCGCAGCAGGCGCTCACATAGTTTATAACGATCAGGCGATGACCCCAGTAACCGAGGACGAAACTCAAACGTTGGAATTGTTCACCCACAACAAGTCGGCTCGCGAGGCCGTCGATCGTGCCCGAAAGATCAAAATACTGACCGCTCTGGGCTCCTCGGCCGCGCGATCCACTGCTTAATATCGAAGCTCAAGCCTTGTGAACAAAATTGAAGTCCCTCATCTCGGGGGTAGGTCGGCCTTTGGGTCAAAGGCGGAAAAACGCGGGCAGGCAGCCGCCATTCCAGCGACTCATAAAATTCTATGTCGCACGAGCCGGATGATGAATACCCCGTTCAAGTTTCATTCATGAAACTGAAATCCACGGTCCCGCGTTATTTCTTTAAATAAGGAGGAGCAATCATGCGAACTTTAGGGAAAATCGCTGCGGCGTTAGGCGTCGTCGGCGCAATTGGTGTTACTGGCGTGATCCCGGCCTCGGCATTCGAGGTCTACATCGGCCCTCGCCATCATCATCACTATTACAATTACTACGGCGGATGGCGCACAGGGAACGCTTGCCGACCGGGTTGGACGGTGCAGGGCGGCGTCTGTAAGCCCTATCGGTATGGTCCGTGGGACATCTACGGAGGGCGGCAGAGCGACTACGGATATTGACGACATATGCGGAGGCCGCTTCGGCGGCCTTCTCTTTTTGGCCTTGTGCCCCAGCAGTTAGGATCGCGCCCAATCCTCCTCCGCCTTGCGTATCGTGCATGGCAAAGCCAGGGTTTAGAATCTTATGAGGAGCCGATTTGGGAATGAATTTGGCTGCGCGATATTATTGCGATCCACACAGACGCGACACTTGAGACTATGGTTCGATTCGCGCAGAGCCAGTATTGCTGAGATCGAACTCTTCAAGATGGGCTCGGGCCACGCGCAAATGCTATTAGAAGCCAGCCGACCAGCGCCATGCCGACAGTCAAAGCGGCAACGTCCGTCGTTCGTGACGGCAGAAGAATTGTCGACAGCGCTAATGCGGCAAGCCCAAGATTGACAGCGAAGATTCTCGCCACGACGTCAATGACCCGAAAGCCTCGGTCGGTGGCGCGCTGATAATAATGCGACCGGTGCGCCAACCAAACCCGTTCGCGATTTATCGCGCGTCGCAGGAGTGTAATGGTGCTGTCGGCAAGGTAATACAGCGGCAGCAGCAGCGCGGCGGCACGGCCGCCACTGCCCGCGAGCGCAAGCAGCAGCCAGCCAAGCAGTAGCCCAATCGGTAAACTGCCGACGTCGCCGAGGAAGAGTTTTGCCACCGGTCGATTGAAAAAAGCAAACCCAATGCTCGCGCCGCACAGCGCGAGACTTATGACGATATCCGGCCACGGCAGAATGCCGAGAAAGCCGATGGCAGCGAGTGTCCCGGTGATCGGGACCACCTCGACGACGGTCATCCAATCGAGCCCGTCCATAAAGTTTACCAGATTCACGAACCACAGCGTGCCAATGAACAGCAGAATGCGCTCGGTCCACCACGGCACCATCGGCACGAGCCGCAGCTCCGGCAACACCGTGCTCAAAGCGGCAATCACGGCGAAGCTCTGCAATATCAGTCGCGGTGCGGGTGCGATCGGGCGCTTATCCGCCATGACCCCGACAGCGGCGATCAGAAGCACGGCGGCGAAAAGGACAACAAGCGGCCACAAATTGGTATTCGCCGTGCCAAAGAAAAAGAAAAACAAAACGCCGCCTGACGTGATGAGCGTCGCACCGATCACTGCAATTCCGCCGCCTTGCGGGGTCGGCGTTTTGTGGGATGACCGCAGGTTTGGCCTCGCCACTGCATAGCGATCGAGCCAGGGCCATAGGGCGACGATAAGTACTGCGCTAAATACAGCTGCCGCCAGCGAAATCGCCAACGCCGCAAAAACCGTAAAGCTATCCTCCATACCCACCTGCCCGGGGATTGTAACGTCGTTGCATTAGCACAGATACAGGACGGTGCAATTTCTGCGTTGGCCCGCAGTTTTGAACCGAACCGTGTGAACAGAAACGACGCGCGGAAATCAAGTAGACACAGCCAGCGTTGCACGTTGCAATAACTGAGGAAAAATTAATTTTGCTGCTGACTCTTTGCACACTGCAAGTGCAAGTACTGCGAGTAGTACCTCGAGTGGCCAATAGTCGAGCGAAAGGCGTGGCTTTGATTCGTTGGTAGCAGCGACGACTAAAATGCTTGAATGCAGAACCACTGACGCAGCAAATCCAAACCACACACCAACATTTGCCCGATGTCTCACAATCAATGCAATGGGTAGCGTCATCAAGAAAATTATAGAAATCAAAATATGCACAGCTGAAAAAAGCGGGTACTTCTTACCACAAGCGACGGCCTTACCAGCCCCGCGACGTAGCTATTTGCGTCAGCGAGGCCTTGCCTCGCGATGATGTCTTTGTGCTGTTGGTGCTGTGGATATGCCGGTCGCGCAAGGACTGAGCCAAGGCTGAAAAGGTAAGGGGCCGCCGCGCCAGTGGCGGCCCTGTCCTTTTTAAGCCCCAACTTGCTGGCACCTGCCTTGGCGCTGACAAGGTCATGGATGCACTTGGGCCAGAGAACGATTATCGTTCGCCACTTCGGGCAGCGGGTTTATCAGGTCGGCCAGCGTCGGTTCTATTAGCTTATGCGCGACGAAGGCCGAAGCCGCTTCGGTGAGATGACCATAGTCCCAAACGACAAGGTCGCGCTCAAAATCCGGACCTACATTCGTCAGGCACCCGGCCTCGGTACACAGAACGTCTTTCACGGAAAAATACGTTACGCCGGAAGGATAGTCGATTGTTCTCATAGCGGTATCGACGTTGAGCGATTTAGCATCAACACCAATGAATGTTCTCTGCGGGACTAGTTTGCTGTTGCGAACGAAGTTAAGAGCTAGACTTTCCGGCAGGCTGGGAAGCCAGTTGGGAATTTCGCCAACGACGGTTCAATCCGGCAACCAGATGTGCAAAGTAGTCGTCGCCGACATCCTGCGAATCCGCCAGCCAGTGTGCGTCGACAATAACCAAATCCGGCTTGATCTCAGTTATCGTCTTCGTGACAAGACCGGCGATCTCATCACAGGCCGGATCGTGAAAGCTTCGGCTGATCGGCTCTCCGCACCAAGCGCTGCTCACTTGCAGCAAATTCATTCCGTGGAGCTCAAATAGCGGTCGGAGGCCCAGCGCAAGGGAGGCGGAATGGGAATCACCTACCACGAATGCAGTCTTGCCGGCCGGACGCTCCGGAACGAGGCATTTGTTGTGTAGGAACATTGCGGCCGTTTCGGTTATCTTCCATCGAAAAGCACGCGCGATTGCCATAGAGGTCCCCTGTCTGGCCAGTCGCGACTACTCGCTCGAAGATTGACACTGTGTCGCGTTGGTACGGCGTCATCGGAGTCATCGATAGGATGATGTTGGGCGCGAGCACGCCAATCAGGGCGATGGCCCCCATGCTCAAAGCGAGCGCCACCGTATGACGAGCATCTTTCCAGGCGCCGAATCGGAATGGAACTTCAACGAACCGGAAGGTCAGCCAACTTGCCACCACGCAGCAAAGCAACACTACAGCCTTGAATGCGGGGCGTCCGAGAAAGAATCCCTCGAAAGCCGCAGCATACTTTTGGAAGAGCAGCAGCGCCGGCCAGTGCCAGAGATAAAGCGGGTAGCTGATTAGCCCTATCCAGACTAAGACCCTGGCGGTGAGGTGGCGATTGGGCAACGACTTGGGCCCGGCCGAGATTATAAGCAGGGTTCCGATTGTTGGCGCCAAAGCGACCCATCCTGGAAACACCGTGTGCCTATTTACGGTAAAGAGTGCTACGGCGATGAGGACGAGGCCGATTGCGGATCGTACGGTTGCACTCACTGGAAAGCGCTGCATCCGCTCCGGTGACACGCTGGCCATTGCCGCACCCAGCATCAGCTCCCATGCGCGCGACAACGGTGAATAGAACGCGGCGGTTGGATCGGTGTGGACCGTAAGCACGTTGATCCCGAAGGAGACCGCGGCGATCGCGAGGGCGAAAGCAAGATATTGCACTCGCACCGCTCGAGCGCCATACAGCAACAGCGGCCACACAATGTAAAATTGCTCTTCGATCGCTAGAGAAGATGCAGCAACGGTTGGCCGTCCGCGTTTGGACTAAAGTATGCCGTCTCGTGTAGCAGCCCAAAATTGGTGACGAACGCTGCACCTAACACAATGCTGTGATACAGCGGACCAAAAGGTACGGTGCTCACCCTGAATAGCTCATCTGTTCTGAACAGCACCGTTAGGCCGCTCGCGAGCATGAATAGCAGCACCGTCACAAGCGCTGGAAAAATGCGTCGGATGCGGCGCTGATAAAAATCGATAAAGCTGAACGCATCAATGTCGAGTTTCTCGACAATGATGCCGGTGATCAGATATCCGGAAATCACGAAGAAAAGGTCGACGCCGATGAAGCCGCCCGGAACCGGGCCAACGTTGAAGTGATAGGCAATCACCGAAAGAACGGCGATCGCGCGTAAGCCGTCAATATCCGGCCGGTAACGTAGTTCGAGAACCGCGGCGACCTCGCGGACCGGATGATCGTCTGGCACTGCCTCATCGAGACGAAATGAATAGAAAAACTGTTCCTGGTCGTGACTCAGCCGCCCCATCATGGTCCGCTCCCGTCGCGAATCGCATCACAGCGACGGAATCACCGACCCCAACAACCTTCAACAGATTTCTGCAACAAAATCTGCCAATAGCGGACATCGACATTAGCCTGCGGGGACCCCCAGCAGCCTCAGCATCAGCGCCTTCTGCACGTGTAGCCGGTTCTCCGCCTCGTCGATCGCCACGCAACTCGGAGCGTCCAGGACCGCATCGGTCGCCTCGACATTGCGGCGCACCGGCAGGCAATGGCTGAAGAACGCCTTGTTGGTCATGGCCATCTTTCCCTCGTCGACGATGAAGCGCACGTAAGCCCTCGACAAATTCCATTCCCTCTCCGGGTCCCCGTAATACGGCAGCGCTCCCCAGCTGTTTGCGTAGACCACGTCCGCGCCCTCGTAGCCGTCGCGGATCTCGTGAGTCACAGAAAGGCGGCCGCCGCTCGCCGCGGCGTTCTCCTGCGCCGCCTTCATGAAGCGCTCGTCGAGGACGTACTCGGGACTTGGACAAAGCAGGCTGACGTTCATCCCGTACTTCGTGGCGATCATCACCACCGAGTTGGCCACCGCTGTGCTGAGAGGCTGCGGGTTCCATGTCCAGGTGAGGCACAGCTTCTTTCCCTTCAGCTGGCCCATCCTCTCCTGGAGCGTCATCGCCAACGCCAGCTCCTGGCAGGGGTGAATGATCGTCTCCATGTTGATGACAGGAACTTTCGCATACCGGGCGAGCGCCTTGATCAGCGGGTCTTCACGGTCGTACTGCCAGTTCTTGAAGCCGGGGAATGCGCGCATCGCGATGAGGTCGCAGTAGCGCGACAGCACTTTGGCGACCTCGACGATATGCTCCTCGGCCTTGCCGTCCATTATCTTTCCGGAATCGAACTCGATCCCCCACACGCCGTTCCCCGGCTCCAGGACGATCGCCGTGGCGCCCAGCTGGGCGGCGCCGATCTGGAACGAAGCGCGCGTGCGCAGCGAGCGGTTTAGGAACAGCAGTGCGAGGGTCCTGCCTTGCAGCAGCGGCTGCACGGGATCGGACTTGAGGCCCGCCGCCTGATCGAAAAGCGCCTGCAATTCCCCGACGGTCCAGTCTTGAGTGCTGGTGAAGTGTCGCATGGGCCCCTTCTGCTTCTAAGTTTTTCGCAGTGTATTACGCGCCCTAGCGGCCGTCGCGTCGGTGTGCCCGAGGAGCCCGAGCCTCAGGACACCCGATGGTAGCAATCCGCGCTGGTGATCGGGAAGTGCCGGTGTTAAAGCCGGCTGATGTCCGCTTTGGGTCAAAAGCGGATATGGTGATGCCACAAATGATAGCCAGCACAATCGGCGATAGCGCGGGCGGCAAGCGTATGAACACTCATGGCCCCTCCCGTCGGTACTTTATCTAGCCGCGCCGCAGTGCACTAGCGAGAAGCTGCCATTTTCATCCGTGATGGGTCCATTTGAGCGCTCAATTCCCTCAAAACAAGCGAGCAAAGATGATTCCCACGCGTTTCGCCGTGAAATTTGGCAAAGCGGACATCCGACTGTCCGCTGGCAATGTCTGCTTTTGGGGGTAAAGCGGACATCGCGGGTTCAAAGCACGTCATCGGACTTCTGTCTGTACACCTACGTTCCCGTTCTCGGCGGCGTCACGGCAACAGTCGGGCTGATGGCGTACTACTCGCGCGTCGTCTCGCCGAGCTCCGCTAAGATCAGTTGGAAATTGCTACTTCTCGGCTTCCTGCCGTACCTGTTTTTGACCTATGTCGTCGTGTCCCCATGACACACCCGAATCGGCACGACGCGACATTGAAATCATCAAAAAGGGAATGCCGCTCGATGTGCTCGAATTTTTCTTCCTGACACCGCTACCGGGCTCAGAGGATCATAAGGTTTTGTCGGGGAAGGGAGTGCCACTTGATCCCGACCTCAACAAATACGATCTGGAACACGCCCTCACGCCGCATCCTAATATGAGCAAAGCGGAGTGGGAGAAACTCTATCGCGACGCTTGGGCGATCTACTACACGCCGTCCCATATCGAAACGATTTTGCGTCGCGCCCAGGCTTGTGGCATCAACATTTGGCGCTTGGCGCAGATTATTTTGTGGTTTGCGCAGTCGCTGACGATCGAGAAGGTGCATCCGCTGCAAGGCGGCTTTGTGCGGCTTAAAAATCGCCGCGAGCGTCGGCCCGAATTGCCTATCGAACCGGTGTGGAAGTTTTATCCGCAGCTGACCTGGGAGGTCATCGTTAAACACGCGCGCGTAGCTGCCGCGGCCTGGCGGATATTCCGCATTTACCGTCGCGTTGCCGCAGGCGCTCACATTCCCTATACCGACCAAGCGATGACCCCAGTAAGCGATGACGAGACGCAGGCGCTGGAATTATTCACACAGAACAAGTCGGCGCGCGATGCTGTCGATCGAGCCCGAAAGATCAAAATGCTGACCGCTCTGGGTTCCTCCGCCGCGCAATCCAGTGCTTAATGTGAAAGGATCAGTCATCTGCAAGGGTTATGTTTTGCGAAAGGCCAAAAGCTGCCACTGTGCGCATGAACCGAGCGCAATAGCGCACACGACAACCGCAGAAAGCTTTATTCCACATGACGCCCCCCGATAGCGCTTTGCATCATGTTCAGAGAGGCTGCTTGAAAGCCGAACAACAAGTTAAGCGAGACAAGCGACGAGCGGTGAAAGGAGGTCGGTCACAAACCGCCTGCCGAGAGGCGAGCGAACAGCCACGGCGCGGTCACCGGAGGTGATCATGAGCCAGGTTGAACAAACGATGAGAGATAGGCCAGCCATAGCAGTTGCATATCAAAAGCCAGAGTATTGGGCAAAAGGATTTGGCAAACTTATTCTCAGTAATTTACTAGTGCTCGTGATGTGCGTCATAGGCCTTGAGCTTTATTTTGGAAGCTGGTTTAGGCCAAAACCATGGGGACTCCTATGCGATGTACATTGGACCTTCTCTGAGAACATGTATGGAGTCGAGAAGACAATAGACTATGTTCGCGATTCACAGTGCCTTAGAGGCTCATATAGCGCATCTTCGATTGATGTTATAACGGTCGGTGGCAGCACTACAGATCAAAGGTACCTCACAGAAGGAGAGACTTGGCAGGATAGTATCGCAAGATACTTCCATAGAAACGGAAGACAACTCAGCATTGCGAATGCGGGCGTGGATGGCCAATCAACGATCGGACACCTGTGGGATTTTGAGTACTGGTTCCCGAAGCTTTCCTCGCAGCCCAAGTTCTATCTCTTTTACATTGGGGTCAACGATATTTTCAGAACCAGCCCGGGCGGTGATTTCGACAATACAGTCCGTCGTATTGGACGCGTCGAGAACCTAATTAAAGGCAGATCTGCTTTATATCATCTCTATCGAACTATAGTTGGCATCAATGAAGCACAGAAAATGGGGGTCACTCCAAGACCTAGAAATTTTAGTGAAATGAGTTATACTGAACAGCCATTGCTGAAGGACCATTCGTTTTACGAGGAGTACTTGCAGCACGAATTAATACCGCGGTTAGATACTCTTGCTGGAGCAGCGAGAAATTTGGGGAGCGAACCGATATTTGTCACCCAGCGAACTTACTTTTGGCGAGAGATAAATGGTCATATATATGGCATCGCCACTACGTTCAATGTTGGGGGTGTTGAGGTCAATGGAGTTGATAGATTTGTTATGGAGAGAGCTCAGATAAAAGCAATTCTCAATTTTTGCAAAAGCCGCAAATTGTCATGTATAGACGGCGATCAAGCCGTAAACTCAGAAGAAGATTTCCATGATTTTGTCCACAACACGCCGCAAGGAGCGGAAAAGCTCGGTACTTACATCGGTGAACGACTGCTAAAGATTCTCAAGTAGCGCTTCGTATCGGCTTTTCAAGCTCGTCGTGGGCCCCGCGTGAATGCCGTCAGGAACCAGATGACCAGCGCTGCGCCGGTACTCAATGCGGCAAAATCCGTCATTCGCGATGGTAGAAGAATTGTCGCGAGCGCCAATCTAGCGAGCACAAGATTGACGGCAAAAACTCTGGCGACGACGTCAATGACGACCAGCGCGATTGGCTTCGTTTCGCAAACAGCAGCCGCTGGTGGCGACCCCTGCACCGCTCGCGCTATAGACAACCCTAACCCGCTACCCCTTTTTCTGTTGCCGCTTTCTCAGCCGCACACCGGGGCCGCCGCCGTTCTCGTCGATGAACTCGACCCTTGCCTGTTTGGCATCGAGCCACCCAAGCCGGCGGTCCGCACCGTCGACATGAGCGGATCGAATTCGTGGGCGGAGTTTGCCGACCTGTTCCGCAGCACACGGCAGGCCTTTCTGGACCATGAACGATCGGCCGAGCTGAAAGCGCTGATGCCGGAGGATGCCAAGGAAGCCATCGGCCAAGGCATCCGGGCCAAACGTTCGAAATCGGGTGCCATCAGCTTCGATAAGCCGCGCCGCACGGTCTCGCGAACGCACTCGAGACGAATAGCTTCATAGCGACTGAGGGGTCGAGGGCATATTTGTGCAGATTGCAGAGCCGCAAGAAACAACGTGCGAACTATCAGAGCAACCTGACTTTGGGTTGAAACTACTGGTGCTAGTGCGTGGTTCGAAACTTCGCATAGGCAAGCCCCCATCACCCTGCCCGAGAGTGCAGCAATGCGGAGAACGTCAGGAAGATTTGACGGTAAAACGCAAACAAAGAGGCTCCCCGTTGCAGAGAGCGGCCGATAGTTTTAGTAACAAGAGGTGTGGGGCCACCATTTCTTTGACCCATCGCCGCCGCCCGCGGCGGAGGCGATGAATCTCTTTTAGTAGGCAAGTGAGCGTGGACCGCTGGATTACTGAAGGTCGATTTCAATGCCATCGCGCGCGATCCAGATAGGAATCAATATCGGTGTGCTGGTGGTCTGCACCGTAATTAGCGTTGTTCTGCTCGAAATTGCCATGCGCATCTTCTTTCCTGTCTATGTCCCACCCGATCACATTGACCTTGTCAGGTTAGGCGACGCGATAGTCGGACCCCCCGGAGCTTCCGAACATCTCAAAAAGACCGGCGATTTTGATGTCGAGGTACAATTCAACGCTTTGGGATTCCGAGATGAGAAATCGCTAACGGCATCGACGGATCGCGCTCTCTTTGTTGTTGGAGCTTCCTTTCCGTTCGGCTGGGGAGTGGATATGCGCGACAGGTTCTCCGATCAGCTTCAGGTGATCCTTAACCGCCCAGTGTTTAACATTGCGATCCCCGGCTTATATTTGGATGGGTATGACCGCTTGCTGCATTACGCCGAGGCTAATGGGGCCTCCATAAAAAGCCTTATCATCTCGATCTCCATGGAGAAGGATCTCCGTATCTATGACACTTCCCATCCACCATCATTACGGACCATTCCGGGAGGAAAGCTCCAAGAGTTTAAGGAGTATCTTGTCGGGCATTCTACGCTGTATGTCGCCCTTACGTCTATTACCCATCAGACTCCATGGTTGCGACGCATCGCTGTACGGTTGGGCCTGCTAATACCGGAACCGGACCTGATGCCGGATGATTTTGCTGGTTCCACTGAGGCGCTCACCACTTCTGCGCTGTGGGTTGTCCAGCTGGCAAGAGGGCGCAATGCGATCGTGCTCATCATTCCGTCTCGTCGGTTATGGGTTGGTAATACGGCAGATCGGGCGGGAGCCGCTCGCATACACGAAGCTTTTATCAAAATTCTCAAGGCCTCCGGTATGATTGTTGTCGATCCGCGTGATCGATTTGAACAGAGCGGTAATCCACTGTCATATCACTTTGCGAACGACGGACATTGGAATAAAGAAGGACATCAACTCGCAGCTGAAGCCTTAGCTGAAGTGTTGCAACCATCGTCCCTTTGCTGCGCGATGAAGGCGAAGTAGCCCCACGGTTCGGCAGAATCTTCGCTCTGCCAGCGGGGAGACCGCAGTGCCGGAAATGGTGGTGAAGCTCTTAAAGTGTCTGATTGAGGTAGCGGAGTCGCGTCGATAATTTTTTAGTTGCCAGCCTAACGAGCACGTGTCAGCGGTCCCTCTCCTAACACGTTCTCTATCACTCATGCCTTCGGTCATTCTAACGTTAGCACTGGTTGGGTGGTGGGCTACGGTATGGAAGGCCCGATTGCGGGGATGCCGGGTAATTGGACCTGAAAAGTAGAGTCCCTTTACATGGACCCTGGCCAACTCGACGATCCGGACATCGAAGTATCGAGCATCAATGCGAGCGGCGGACAAATCGCAGGCGGTGTCTGGGACTACTCCTTCTCCGCCTGCCCTCATCTGACGCGCGGCTCAAAATGAACATCACGCCGGTTGCTGTACTGCCGAATGGGCTTAAGTCATTTCAATACCGACGCGATCCAACGACGACCTATGTGGGGGTGTTGGCACAGGATCTGCTCAAGAGCGCAAAATTCCGACACGCCGTGATCGTCGGCTCTAACGGCTATTACGCTGTGAAATATGACGAGTTAATGTTTATCCTCGATGAATGGCGCTCCGTGGGCGCGGAATTCGTCGCATTAGCTCCGGCAGCTTAGCGATATTGGCCGCGATCCGCCGCGCCTCTCTTTGGTGAGCAGTTTGGCCGCTGCTCGTAGCCCCGGCTCGTCCTCGAAGTAGACGTAGGCGAGCTGCTGACCGTTGTTGATCACGCACGACGAAGCAGGCTTGCTGTTCTTCGACCATCCACGGCGGCGGGAAGCGGCGAGCCATCAGCCGCGCGGCTGTCGGATCGCGCGCCAAGCGTGGCGAACTTTTACGCCGGGATCACCACCAACAGCGAGCGCTTCGCGGAGCAAAGAATCCCGCACCCCCGGATCGAGCACGTGATCCTCGACGAATGAGTATGTCGGCGCCCCCAAGCCAAATTTATTTGAGCTGCGTCTAAAACGCAAAAGCTTGCTCATCGCCCGCAAGAAATTGTCAGCCTTGAGGAGATTCGCCACAATTCGGCAACCCTTATCTTTCGTGTGCAGCTCGACCGGAGAGTACGTCTAGGGCTTGTTCTCACAACAGATGTCACTCAGCGATGAAGCAGTTCGGCGGGAAGCGGCGTGTCATTTTGGGCCATGCAGACGGTATGAACTGCTTTTGCGTCGTCAATCGGTCCCCAGATCATCGTTTGGTTTCCAGTTGGTTATCCTTAATTTCGCTGCGGCAGATCGCCTGATCGGTCAAAAGTTGTTTCGGATCGAGCGGTCGCCCGTCGTCGGGGGTAAGCGTCTCATAACGGCGAGCAGCCCGCCGCCGCAAGGCACACGACCACACGAAATAAATTGTAGATTATTCGCAAACTTCAGCCTCATAACCGCAGTCTAAGCGTGCAGCAGTCTTGATCCACGAGCAAGTCTCTGCTGCCAAAGTGAGGTCAGACTGCTTCCGCGGAGGGCCTCGAGAGTCGTGGATTGACCCTTTTTCACGCACGGGTCGGCCCACGAGCAAATGCAACTAAAAGCCAGGCGACGAGCGCCATGCCGACACTTACAGCAGCAATATCGGTCACTGGCGACGGCAAGAGAATTGTCACGAATGCGAGTGTGGCAAGCAGAATATTAACTACAAAAACTCTGGTGACGACCTCAATGACGCGAAAGCCGCGGTCGGTGGCGCGCTGATAGAAATGCGACCGATGTGCCAGCCAAACCGGTTCGTGTTTCGCGGCCCGCCGCAAAAGCGTAATCGTGCTGTCGGCAAGATAATACAGCGGCAACAGCGCCGCGGCGGTGCGCCCGCCGTTCCCCGCGAGCACGAGCAGTAGCCAGCCGAGCAAAAGTCCAATGGGAAGACTGCCGATGTCGCCGAGAAAAAGTTTCGCCACCGGCCGGTTGAAGAAGGCAAAACCAATCGTAGCGCCACACAGCGCCAGGCTGATGACAGTGTCCTGCCACGGAAGGTAGCCAAGCAAGCCGATGACGCCGAGTGCCAAGGTGATGGGGACTGTCTCGGCAACCGTCATCCAGTCGAGCCCGTCCATGAAATTCACGAGATTGACGAACCACAATGTGCCGATAAACAGCAAAATGCGCTCACTCCACCATGGTAGAACTGGAAGCAAGCGCAGCTCCGCCGGCAATGTCGCTAGCACAGCCGCCACGGCACAGCTTTGCAGCGCCAGCCGGGGCGCGGCGGCAATCGGGCGCTTGTCCGCTAGTGCTCCGATGGCGGTTATCAAAAGCACAGCAGCCGAGATCACGACAAGTGACGACAGGTTCACGCTCGGCCGCGAGAAAAACAAGGCGCCCCCGGATACAACAAGAGCTGCGCCGATCACCGCAATTCCGCCGCCCTGCGGGGTTGGCAGCTTGTGCGAAGAGCGTGCATTCGGCTCGGCCACGGCGTAGCGTGCGAGCCAAGGACCTAGGGCGATGATCAGCAGTGCGCTAAGTAGGGCCGCGGCCAGTAAAGTCGCCATCGCCGCAAAAGCCGTGTGACTATCGTGCATTCCAAAGAGATCCGGATCGCTACGTCGCTTGCTTTACCACAATAAGCGGAAGGCGCAATTTCCAGGCCGGGGCGCTGTGACGCAATTCTGCGCTGCAGGTAGAAGTAATCGAGGGCACGAAACCGTCGCAGGAACGGGTCTGACGCCTTAGTACACCTTCCATTTGAGCGACGCGTCGTGAAGCCGCAACTGTGGCGGCCGAGCGCTCTTAACACTTTCTCAACCCATGGATTCGGTACTTTGTGGCACGAAAGCACCGGGGGCTAACCGGACTTAGCGGAAATACGGGCCGGGCAGCCACTGGAGCAATATCCGTAGAAGGCCGCGAAGCCCCCATGCCTGGATAAAGCTTCTCACGGCCATGTGCTTGCGCCGCTGCCGCAGCAAGTTTCGGCAAATCCTGTTGTTCAGCGACATCGATCGTCGATTTGCGATTGGCCGGGTCCCTATGTCGCTCGATTTCACTAACTCGGGGCGCAGAAACTGCTGATCGTGCTCGAACAAGCCGGGCCGGATTTCCAGCACGCGCAAACCCGCGATGTGGCAGTCATGGAAAAACATGAAATCGACCGGCGCTTTGATCGCGCCGATTTGCCCAACCAACTTCCGCAAGCCGGCGCGGCTGTAAATCATTCCCTGGGTACCAAATCCCGGGCGCGCCATTGCATAAATGCAGCGATCATGAACACGCGCCACTTGCCATGCCGGCATTCGCCAGCGTGCCGGGTCGCTCATCATTCGCAACACGTCGAATTCCGGCAGCGCGGCAAGCGTTTGCGATTGTAGAAAATGCCGGATGTTGTCGGACAAAGGTATTACGTCATCTTCCAAGACGCAGACAAAATCATATTCCTCGCCGGCAAGTTGGCGGATCACGGCAAAATGGCTCGTTGCGCAACCGATTTCACCCGAGGTCAGCGATCGATCGAATAGAAGTGAGGATGGTGGCGCTAGGCGCTCGAGTTCCTTCGCTGACAGCAACCGGCCGTCGATGGCATCGAAAAAGTGATAATCAATTCCGAGATTTTCGAGGCGTGCATCAATTTGTTGCCGCCGGGCCGTACTCGACTTCAAGTTCAGGACAACGACCGGGACCATCCCCGCGGTGGTATCGCCATCGCTCATCCTCGGCTGGCGCGCCAATATTGCCTTTGATCGGGAGCGATCTCGTATCTAATCGCACGGTTGCAACTCTTGCAGATCGTTTTGTCGCTGTAGCCAGGCTTGGTGTTTTCGGAATGCAGTTCTGCCATTCCACGCGACGAGAATAACGAAAAATAATCGCCTTCGATTAGGTTGCCGATCTTGTGCTTGACCGAATAGTCCATGCAGCAAATCACGACGTCCCCGTTGGGCAGGAGGACGTTGTGGTCGTAAAACGGCGTGAAACTGCAGCTGACCGGCGTCGCATGGCGCGGGGTTTGCTCAACCGGCTGATTGTCGATTGCGGATGTGTCAAGAGAGCCAGCGCGCGTGTGGCCGGACCACCTCGGCAGCGACCGGAACAGACGCGACCGGAACAGACCGCGCAGTCTGCGAGATCGGGGGGGCGGCAGCGAGCGGACGAGATTGCGCAATTGCGGGTGAACACCGCCGCCTTTGTCCATCGTCATGGCTTCAAACTTGCGTAGCACGCCGCTTTTTCCGAGTTTGATGAAGGCGCGGAGCACAGTTTCGAATTCCGCCGAATAGCGAAAGCCGCGCATATTTCCATTTTGATCTGGCAGATGCAGGCACAAAAACTCAATCTGCTTCGCATGTTTGGTAATGTGCGCGATGATGCGCTCGGCCTCTTCCACCTCAATCCCATAGAGCGTCGTGTAGATCGCAACATTGAAGCCCTGTTCCAGCGTGTACGCGAGCATCGAGGTGGCTTCAGGATTGGCCCAAGGCTCCGCCATTCCGGAAAAATCAATACGAACATACTGCGGAACTTTCGACAAGATCAGCTTGAAGTTCTCGAACGAAAGGTACTTCTCGTTCTGGCCATAAGTGCCGCGCAGCTGATCCTGCGGACAATAGGTGCATTTAAGGGGGCACCCGACCATCGTTGTGATTTCGAGACAAGGCATTTCGCTAGCCCCCCGAGGCTTTTTTGTCGGCCGCCAGTATAGCATTGCCGACCCTACCCAGCCATGAATTTCTAACCGGTGTCCATAAGCCGCAAATTCAGCTGCGCAACCTTCTGGATCTCCTATCGCTTTATCCTTTTTCTAATTGTGAGACCCACTCCGATCATTTGCACGATGACTTTACGATGGGCGTTATCATGAGCGCGAATTTGGCTGCTCCTTTTGCGGAGAAGTGCCCCCTGTCCACGAAGTCGTCATCTTGAAATTCGTCGATCGGGGGAATGAAGTTTGAAACCCCGATCGAGTCGGCTGTTTCTTTAACGATGGCGTTGAAATGGTCTTGTAGTGGCCAGACATCCACGTCCCGGACTAGCGGTAAAAAACCGTAGCGTTCTTTGCTTTGCAATTTTGCTCGGTTCCATACTTGGCCAACAAAAATGCTGATGATTTGGCGTTCCCTGTTGATGGCGGCAATTGCTTCCAGGTTGCGACGAAAGATCTGCTCGAGCCGCACATCCGTTCCGGGCACCGGCGGATAATTGAGAAAGTTCGGGGCTGAGGGCACGGTGTCGAAGACCGTTTGAAGGGATCGATTCACGATTCGCGTCAACGGTGAAAAGCTGACTTCAAGCGGTTTTTTTCTCACAGTCATACTGTCAAATGCGGTCAGTAGGTGAAAGTCTGCGTATGCGGGGTCTAGATTGGGCAGGTGGGCGTTGCGAATGTCATTCCACCCAAAATAGACAGCGCAGCGCGGCTGGACACCGTAGGTGTCCAGATAGAAAAGCGTTTGCAGGAGGTTCTCGACCGTGGAATATGAGGGAACACCGTGGTTAATGACAGCGTATCCGCGGCCGAGTTGCTGTTCGAGATCGTCCGACCAAGTTTGGCCGTTTGGCACTGCCGGATCGTAAGTCGTGCTATTCCCGACCGTCGCAATGACCACCTGCTGTTTTAGCTCCGTACTCGTGCGCTCCGGCCCACGGATCCCATTGGAGTCATGTGAGATCGCGAAGGGATGGAGACGGGAGTAATTTGGAGTAGGAATTGCCTGAAGAAGCGGATGATATTGGAACTGCCCGACGTTTGCGGTTGCGGTTGCGGGAAAAAGCGGCAGCGGCAATACATGGATTGCGGTCAATGCATAACTGCCGATGCCGATAAGAAACTCGGTGAAGCAAATTGTAAGAACAAGCCAAGCGATCCGTGGATAGATACTGAGCAACATCCCCATCAAGGAAAGCCCAACAAGGTAGAGCAAATACGCTTCTCTTAGCGCTCCCCACGACAGATGCCCAGTGGCGGCAAACCGTGCCCCAGAAACAACCAGTATAGTAAGCAAGAGAAAGAGACCTGCGAGGAAGGGAAGGATCTTGTGAAAGTCGTATGGTTTATCGAAGCCGTAGTAGTCGTAGAGCGCCTTCATCAAAACTCTCCTAGCATATCCATCGGTGCAGGGAATCTGACTCTTGCGCGATTACGGATGTTGGCCAGCACTGAGCGCGACGTCAAAGATTTCAAATGGCATCACGGTCAATCGTACGTGTGGGGTCTCAATTATAGACCTGCACGAGCGCAAAGGACAAATCGACATAGTTGACCTATTTGTAGCCTCGCTGTGATGGTTGTGCTGTCCAGTAGCTCCGGCAGTTTGGCGAAATTGGGCCGCTATCAGTCTAGCTTAGGATGCATTTATTCAGATTTTCGCGACTACCCGGAGATGGTGACATTCATCCATGGAGGTCGTGAGGATGAAGCGGCGTCGATTTCAGCAAGTACTGGAAAGCACGATGTTCCGCTCTATCGCGCGGCTTTTGGAGAGAAACAACACCCGACACCTTGGTCCCGCATGGCGCGCCTCAACCGGCTCCTTTCCGACAAGCTGCCGACTGACGAGATTTTCATCTACCCAGCAATGGGCGATGATGGGATGCCACCGGCGGCTTACCTGCTGCAGCAATACATTAGTCCTGCTTTGGTAGCGCTATCGTGATCCACTCCGTCTGCTTATTTCTACCTGCAGCGCCGAATTGCGCAACTACAGGCCGGCCCGGAAATTGCACCTTTCGGCAAGTGTGGTAATCCAACCCACTTAGCAATGCCGGGCCAGATCGGAATACAGGATAGCCTCGCGGCTTTCTTCCGAAGTAGTATCCTCTTATGCAAAGCCGCCGCTTCCGGCCGCTCTGGTCTGTCGAAGAATTGGACGCCTGCTTTGTTGTGCGCGATCACAACGGGCAAGGACTCGTCTACGACATGGTGAGGCTGTCGGACGCTGGATTTGTGACGTTTCTTCTGGCAGGCCTAGGCCAAGAACTCAAACAACAACCCAAGGGACAAGATAAGCCAGAATAACAGCATCGTGATTTCGGTTTGCAATTTAGCTTGTGCCGCACGTTTTCGTGCGAATGCCGGGCCTAAATCTGTTGGCATGATTGGCTGCCCTCATGCCCACCCCTCCTGCGCAGGAACAACCCCTACCGGGCCGTTGCAGTTCCCTTTCGGAAATGAAGCGGGCCCTAAACCAAGGGCTAATTGAGTCCGTTAGGCGCGTTTCACCCTGCTAGATTTGGATTGGGCGGCCATCCCCATCCCCCGAACCCCCTTGGCCGCTTAGTCATAGAAACCTATTGAGGCGACAAACGAGCCCTTAAGCGCGTACCTTAGTGCTCTTGTTGCGAGCAGATCGCGGCCAACATTCGCCGAGCAAAGCCTACCGGGGAGAAGCAAGACAATAACCAAACTATGTGACTCGACTTTGATGCAAATCAAAAAGGAGGGCCGCTCCCTCTTTCCCTACTCATTGTGAATCTCCGCCACGATTTCGTTGTATATGAGCGCCAAGCCCATGACCGCGGCGCCCATAAAGCCAAACACTAGAATGGCGCCCCATTCGGCAGTGTTGCCCAACGAGCCAGTTGCGATATCCCAAAGCCCCATAGAGCCCCACACAATCGCCGCGAATACACCAATGGCCAATAAAAAATGAACGCCCGCCCGTATCATATTTTCTTCCCGCTGTGGGATAGTTCCGGGACCGGCAGCCGGCATCTAAGGCAACGACGTTTGCGGACCGCCAATTTGATAAAGCGGAGAATGGCGGACCGTTCCCAAGTGCGATTTGAGACCGAGGAGTTGGGGGTTGCCGGTGCATCATTCTTTGTCGTCGATGCACGAACTCAGCATACTTTTTTGCTCGGGACTCCGCGACATCGCAAAAAAGCCATTCCACGAGCGTCACCTTACCAAGTCGGGCTTTGGAAAACCCAAAGCTGCCAAGCTCGACAACCCTTCCGATGCCGTGTTGAGGGAGCGGGGGGCACGGCGCCGGTCTTGGGGGACGAAGGCAAAGCCGTTGGCATGCAATCCGCCGACGGCTTTGCTGTCTGCGCGTGCCATGCCCGCCCGCCGCTTCCCGCCGCCCTGGTCTGTCGAAGAACAAGACGCCTGCTATCTCGTAGGATAAAATGGCGTGCTCCCTACATGATAGATGAACCTACCCACCAAAGACCGAGGCGCGATGATTGCGGGTCACCGATGATCAATTTGACGTATGAAGATCGAGAAGAACTAATAATCGCGGCTGTAACTGGGGTCGTGATCGGCTTCGTTGGCGGTTACTACCTGGATCACAGCCGGGGGTTCGGCATACTTGTCTGGACACTCGTTTGCGCGGCCATCGCTAGCGCGATGGTTTATTGTCAGCGGGCCATTCGTTAGCGCTCATGCCTTACCCTCGTCTTCCCGCCGCCTTGGTCCGGAGGACCTGATACATTGACCCTCGCGCAAGAGTTTAAAGAAGCACGGGCTTGGTTTGCGCAGCACAACACCTTGGTGGGGCGAATTTGTATTCCCATCCTCGGATGCCATACGAGCTATAAGTCAAACTGAAATGGTGTTGCCGCAAAACGTGTTCCCGAAATACTTTCCGAAGTGCGGCGAGCAAACGTATATCTTTGGGTATGATTTCATCTCCGGGCGGGACGTCGGTCGTGCATGCCGAGACATTGTTAACGGTGGATGGGTTGTCGATATCCTATTTCGAGGATGAGCCTGGGCGGCAATCGGCGGCGAAATTGCTTTCCAAAGATGGGGCGCGGAGAATAGTTTTTTCTTCCCTTGTGGCTAGCGGGCAACACTGGTCATCAGAATGTGTTAGTCTGTGAACGGAGGTTGAACTCGTATGCTTGTCGACCCATGTCGCGATTTCACCTGCCCACACTGCGGAGCGTTATATAAGCTCGTGCGGGTGCCAAAATTCGAATCCAATAGACTAGATTATGATCGCATCCCTTGCGTCCAATGCAGTCGAGTATTGTCCCCAGATGTTTTCATGACCAAAGATTCTCCGGTCGAGCAGATCGGGGACATTTGATGTGACCCCGCACATTGTTTCGCAGAGCCTGAACTAAAGGACGAGGCGCGACACATCGCGACAAATATCTCGAAGCTGCCGGAGCAAAAGAGAGTCGCTCTGCCGCCCTCCATAGATGTCCCATGGACCATAGCGATACGGCTTACAGACGCCGCCCTGAACAGTCCAACCTGGCCGGCAGCCGTTCCCTCCGCCGTAGTAATCGTAATACTGATGATGATGGCGGGCCGACGTAGACCTCGAATGCCGAAGCCGGGATCACGCTAACAGCGGCTATCGCGCCGGCGACGCCCAATCTCGCAGCGATGTTCCTTACGGTTTGCATAGTGGCCTCCATTTGATTCTATCAGATAACGTGGAACAGACGCGGGCGTTGCGTAAATGGAACTTGAACATCGCGTTCAGATTCAAGGGAACAAATTTTGGTTTGAAAAACTTTCCTAATGACGGGCGGCTCCTCCTCTTTGTCACTGCCGCCTGTAAGCTCCGCGCAATTTCGCGGAGCTTTCTGTGTATACGAACTATGCCCGCGCTTCCGGCCGTCCTGGTCCGTCGAAGAACAGGAAGCGTCCTTCGTTGTGCGCGATCACGACGGTCAGCAGCTTGCCTGTGCCTATTTCGAGGATGAACCGGGGCGGCGATCAGCGGCCAAGCTGCTCACCAAGGATGAGACGCGGCAGATTGTAGACGCCGCCCTGTATCGTCTAACCGGGCGGGCAGCCGTTCGGTGTGTTCCATCCTCTACCAACGGGACCTTTGTAGGGCGCGCAGTCATTCCATGTTTGTCGTGGCCCGTCGAAATCTCGTGTTCCATCGTAATCTCGTGTTCCATCGTAATCTCGTGGGCCATCGTAATCTCGTGGGCCAGCGTAATCTCGTGGGCCGTCGTACTCTCGTGGCGTCGGATAATAATATTGCGCTCGCGCAGGCTCCCCCTACGGCGACTGCCCCCAATGGAGTAAACTGCCAAAAACAACTCCCATAATTGTTCGCATGACAGAAAATTCCTCCCTGAGGCGCGGCGGATCACAGCTACTAAAAACAGTTTGAGCGCAGCCGATGCTGAACGCGGCGAGCGAGCTTTCCAAGAGTGGCTCGCGAGCATTGCAACGGAGGCCGAGGTCTCTGCTCAAAAGATTAAGTCGAGAAGAAAGACATAGCATGTTCAGAGCCGTTGGATGAGTGCGTTATTGGCGTGAATTGAGACACGCAAGATAGGGCTGGACGCGCTCAAATACGTAAGCGGGCGAAATCCGTTGCATCCCCCCCGGGGTTGGTCCACCCGGAGGCGTGAGCGGATGGATGAATTTTGAATAACTAAGCACCGGGTTTACACCAAACAGTGCGAAGCTCGGAGTACCAACCGCTACTGCGAGGTTCATAGGGCCGGAATCGGTGCCGACGAACAGATCCGCATGATGGAGTAGCGCAATCGCTTCCACAAGGGTGAGATCGCATGCATTGATCGCCGGCTCGATCCTGCTCTCCGCGATCAGGCTTTCAGCCCGCGCCGCGTAGGCGGGTCCGCCAATAAAGAAAAAAGTGGCAGCGGTCTCGTGGCGCAGTATTGCAAGAAACTCGCGCCAATGTGCTTGGGGCCATTCTCGATCCGCGTGCAAGGCGCCCATGCTCAGAACAATCCATGGTCGTGCGCAGGCAGCGAACCGTTCGCCAATTGCCGCAACCGTACCCTTCGGAACATTGAGCGCTGGTTCGGTCGACGGCAACGGAATGTTCATCGTCGCCATGAGCGCGCGCAGCCAATCGATTGGGTGATCATGGAAATGGCTTTGATCGATGCCAGAATTGGTAATCAACAGCGACTGGCCGCCAAGGCCTAGTCCGATGCGCTCGGGAATGCCGGCGAGCATAGCCGCGATCGCAGGTCGTAGTGTTCGATCAAGAATCCAGATCCTTTGAAAACGCTTTTGCCGCAGCAGTCTCGCCAGCCTGATCAGGTTGAGCCCGCGCCTGAGTTCCGAGCCGGCATGCTCGAAATAGATCGTTTCCAGTATTGTGGGCTCTGCCGCAAGCAGATCCTTCGCGCTGCTCGTCGGCGGCGCCATAAAAGTCACCTTGCCTCCGGGTGAGACAGATGCAATCGCCCGCACGAATGGCAGGTGCCAGATCACGTCGCCAATGCCCCGTTTTGCCTGGATTACGGCAGTTTGCGCGCTCGCCGCGGCCCCGCAGGTCATAGTGCTCATCGTTGTGTTTGAGCGCAGGATGATATTGCAAACGATTTACAGGCGCGACCGAAGATCGAGGCAGCACGCTCGAAGATTCCGGAAAAGCGGATCAGGGCTTGCGCAATTTTCATGTTGGTTAATCAAAAGCCAAGCGATGATTGTTGCGCCAGAACTCAGGGCAGCAACGTCAATTGGCCAAAAAACTGTGCCAGTGAAATTAATGGCAAACCGCGAGAAATGCAGCGTTCACATCGGCGCGCCTACCCGCTAACAGGGAAATAACACAGGGAAACCTGTCAAATTCGCCGGCGAATAAACTCGCGTTACTCATCTAACACGCGAAAAATAGATCATTTTCTGACCTAATTCTCTGCTCGCGGAATCACGGACTTATTACAAGAGGAAAGCAGGGAATCAATCGGGCTGAATTGGGTATTTTCTTGAGTCTCATGCCCTGTCCACTGACATTGTAGGCCTCGCTTAGCACCAGACGCGGATTGGCTTCATTTCGCAAATTAACGGCTTCTGATGGCTATGCCTGGCAGAGTTCCGTTATAGCGCGCCGACCGCGCTAGCCCTTTTATGTTGCCGTTTTCGCAGTCGCACGCCTGGGCCGCCACCGTTCTCGTCGATTAGTGTAATTCCTGCGCTCTCTAGCGCGCGCTGCAACGCCTCGACTGTCCTTTCCCTCAATTCCTCCCCGCGCTCAAATCTTGCAACCGTGTCGACGGACACTTTTGCGGCGGCGGCGAGTTCTCGAACTCCCATGCCCAAGGCAGCTCTAGCCATTTTGCATTGAACGGGTCGCAAAATCATAACAATGTTACGATTTTGGTTGACTTGGGCTGCGTAAATATTGTCGGCTGCGTAGATATTGTCATGGTTATGTTCTGATTTCGTAACAGACAACGGGGTACGTGCGCAGATGAACAGTCCTCGAAAAAGACTACCCAATTCACGAACTAGGCGACACTTCATCGGCGGCTCCGATGCGCGGATCATTATGGGCAGTGACGAGCAGGCGTTGGTCCGGCTCTGGCGGGAAAAGCGAGGGGAAGTCGAGCCTGAAGATTTATCCGGCAATCTCGTGGTTCAGCTGCGGGTCGCGACCGAGGAGTTCAATCGGCGCTGGTATGAGGCCGCGACCGGTCAGGTGATCACCGACATTCAAAAGAGAGTGCGTCATCCGGCGCTGCGCTGGATGGGGGCATGGATGGCCGGATCGAGGGTGGCGATGCGGTGTTCGAGAGTAAGTTCATGCTGCCGTGGTCATTCTCCGAAGAGGCCGCGGCCGAGAAATACATGCCGCAGCTGCAGCACAATATGTGGGTGGTGGCGGCACGGACCGCGGTGCTTTCGGTGATCACCGGGGGAGGCAAATGGGTCGAAATCGTCGCCCATGCGGATCCGCTCTACCAGCATCTGATTGTCACGGCCGAGCGCAAGTTCTGGCGCTGTGTCGAGACCGGCGAACAACCGCAGCTGTTCGGGATTGAGCCACCCAAACCACGACTTGAACCCATCCGCATCGTCGACATGACCTCCTCCAATGCCTGGGCCGAGTTTGCGGCGATCTTCAGCCGCACACGAGCCGCCTGATGCCGGACGATGCCAAAGAGGCGATCGGGCATGGCGTCCGCGCCAAGCGCTCCAAATCCGGCGCGGTCAGCTTCGATCTCTTGGCCAGTGCGACCGGGGAGGCGAGCCATGCAACGGTCTAGTCCCTCGATCGGTGCACTCGCCACGGCGTTGGCCAAAGCCCAGATCGAGCTCGCCAATCCAGAAAAGTCGCTCGTCGGCACCATCGTCGCGTGCGTTGGGTCGCAAGGTAAGCGACGAGTTTACGGTGCCACTCTGTCGCATGCATCATCGTGAAATCCATCGTTGCACGGATGAAGAATTGTGGTGGCGGCACATCGGGATAGATGCGCTCGCGGCTGCTCGCACTCACTGGCTTGAAACTCATCCGCTCCCCAGGCCAGGCGCCGGCATTGCCATCAATGAGATGACAACGGCCCAGAGCACGCCTTAAGCCCATCCGAAAGCAACCGAGCAAACACGAGACGATGACTTCGTTTCGTCAAATCGAGGCCAATTTCGACGCAATGCCGTCAAAAGCACCGCACCGATCACAGAGTCCGGCAAACAAAGACCCCGCTGCAACGCCGTGCGCCACGGTTTGACGGCGGAAACCATTATCCAATTCCTCGAACATGGAGAGGATTACAAGTCGTTCGAGTTGGCAGTCACTGCAGACTTTGAGGCGCGAACCACTGTAGAACGCCCGCTCATCCTGCGGCTCGCTAGTTTGTTCTGGCGGCTTAACCGTGCCACTGCGATCGAAACGGGTCTGCTACAGA
The DNA here is from genome assembly GCA_963816295.1 of uncultured Alphaproteobacteria bacterium. Classification (GTDB taxonomy): domain Bacteria; phylum Pseudomonadota; class Alphaproteobacteria; order Rhizobiales; family Xanthobacteraceae; genus BOG-931. The sequence goes on from CAWFJS010000017.1 coordinate 538,137, forward strand.
TGCAGTCCCATGTAGAGCAGGCTGGGCAGAATGATGCCGATCAACTCCGTCAGCCATTGGCCAATTCAGTCCTTGGTACCGATGCCGACAAGACTCCGAAGTCGATGCAGCAAATGATCGATGCGGAGATCGCATCGCGCTTTCTCGCACTCAACAGTGAAAAAAACAATGGAGCTTTCGAGCGGCTCAATCGCTATGAAACAAGAACTCTGGCGCCAAGTGGGTCAACTTCTCGTGACCCTCCAGTTCTTACGACGATATCCACCTTCATGACCCAATTGCTGAAAGAAAATCTGAAATAAAAACGTCTTGCTTGATTTTGCCTAGCAACACCAGGTGAATCGACGCTCCTTCACCAGACGCAGTCAGTAAACTCGCCACCAGTATTCCGAAAGATCCCCAAATCAGCCGCGCGCGCAACCCACTGCTTAATGTCGTGCAGCATCCGCAAGTCTTACGATGTCTGCAGCAAGTGGCGTGCTGGCCCACGAGCAAATGCAACCAAAAGCCAGGCAACGAGCGCCATTCCGGCACTTACGGCAGCAATTTTGCCACCGGTCGATTGAAAAAAGCAAACCCGATGCTCGCGCCGCACAGCGCGAGACTTATGATGATGTCCGGCCATGCCACAATGCCGAGAAAGCCAATGGCAGCGAGTGCCCCGGTGATCGGGACCACCTCGACGACGGTCATCCAATCGAGCCCGTCCATAAAGTTCATTAGATTGACGAACCACAGCGTGCCAACAAACCACAGAATGCGCTCGGTCCACCACGGCAGCATCGGCACGCGCCGCAGCTCCGGTGACAGCGTGCTCAAAGCGGCAATCACGGCGAAGCTCTGCAATATCAGTCGCGGTGCAGGTGCGATCGGACGCTTATCCGCCATCACGCCGACGGCGGCGATCAGGACAACTGCGGAAAACAGGACGATGAGCCACGATGCATTTGCGCTCGCGGCTACCGGAAAAAACAATGCCGCTCCCGATACAACGACGGTGGCGCCGACAACAGCGATACCGCCGCCTTGCGGGGTCGGGAGCTTGTGCGACGAGCGCGCATTCGGCTCGGCGACGGCGTAGCGTTCGAGCCAAGGACCTAATGCCAAAATCAGGGTGGCACTGAGCGCTTCCGCTGATGTCAAGATTGCGAGCGCTGCCAAAGCCGTCCGGCCATTCTGCATTCGCTGAATATCACATTTTCCGGACCACGCAACGTGAAGATACTTTGGCGATATTCCACGGCGCAGTTCGGTCCTCGAGCCCGCCTGTGGTTGCATGATGCGATTAGCGCGCTCAGCGGAGCTCGCAAAAATGATAATGGTGAATGTGAGTTCCAAGACCGCAGTATCGGATATCGAGGTTAATCAAAGCGGTTTTCTCGTGCGAACCACGAAAACGACAAATTCGCTCGGACCGGCATTGACACAAAGTGCGCCTTGGCTATCCCGACAATCTCGGTGTCGTCGTCCCGGCAACAAAGACCAACAGACCGACATTTACCCTTTTCAGTTGGGATTGCCGTATCGACCCTTGCACCTGTGTCGCCTAGACCTCTAGGCTTGTTGTCTATGACGACGGTCAGGTGTCAGCATGCGCTTGCCGCAATTCCGAAAACGTCATCAACATCGGTGGAACGTTTGAACTGGATTAAAAATCGTGCGAAAAGGAATTGGGTGGGATTGGGAATATGCGCATTACTTTCAAATTTACGAAGGTTCAATCCTTACAGCGATGGGCAAAAATCATTGTTGTGAACCTGACGGTTTTTTTGATTCTGCTCAGTGTTGCTGAGATTTTACTGCGCTCAGTATGGACTGTTCGGTCTTGCATTAAATCCGAATGCGATTTCAGCCGAATTGCTGGTCTGAAGATACAAATTGATACAGCCGCCAACATTGGCTTCACCAGATTTGATGAATTATTGGGTTACGTTCCCCGCGAGGGGTTTTCAGCCATCCTGAACGCCGCTGACGGGCACGGTAAAGTCACAATACGAAACGACGGATTCCGCTCAAATGGTTCTGTGCCTCCGCTCCCAGCAGACGTTTTGGTTGTAGGCGATTCATTTACATTTGGCGTTGAGGTTTCTGACGATGAAACCTGGCCAGCGTGTCTTGAAAGGAGGCTGGGGCGGGGCGTCGATAATGGTGGAGTGTATGGTTATGGGACGGCTCAAGCTCTAAGAAGAGGCTCTTTGAAACTTGCTGAAAAAAGCTACACTACCCTTGTGCTCTCAACTTTTGTTGAAGCCCGCGACGGCGACTTTGAAAGAGACAGATTAAGCTACCGCCAGGGATTTCCAAAGCCAGCAGTAATTCACACCAAGAATGGCATTGGATGGTCAGCCGTTCCGGATCCCAATACGCCAGGTACAAAATTTAATCCACTGCATCATGGAGCGCTTTATTTCGGATATGAGCGATCGGAAATTCTTCTTTCAATGCTGGGTCGGTTTTTCCCAGACAATAATATTGTGGGAGATCAGTTGACAACCGTGCATCCAAATGCCGTCGATGAAAATGAAATAGTTGACTGGACTCTGAGGACATTTTCTAAGCTTGAGATAAAGAATAAGATGTTGCTTCTTCAGTATTCGCGCCAGGGCCTGGATACAACTGAAGTAGCTGAAAAAAGAAAGTTGATTCTTGGAATTGCAAAAGAGCTATCGTTAAAGGTCGTGGATACTTCAGACGCGTTGAGAAATGCCAAGGAGAACGAGCTTTGGTACAATGGTCCATCATACCATCATACCCCATTTGGGAACGAACTTGTTTGCTCGCTTCTGTTTGAGCACGGATTTTCAAAGCAGACGATCACACGGCCTGACCACGCAATCAATGCACCGCGACCGCAGCGATGATGGCGGCGGTTTGTTAGTTGCGTGGAAGCGTTGCCACCGGATCACGCCGCGCCATTGTGGCGATTCGTGCCCTCCGAGGCCACGGCACGATCACCACGCAAGTACAGAACGCCCGCCCTCGACTTCTGGCTTGTGAGCCTTGGGCGAGCATCAACTCGGCTTAAGTTCCTCCTGCACTTGCTTCGTGATAGCCCAAACGTGGAAATAACATTTCGCCTGAAGCTTATTCTCAATGCAGCGAACGTTTGAATTGAATTAAAAATCGTGCGAAAAGGAATTGAGCGGGGTTGGGAACATGCGCATTTCCTTCAAGTCTACGAAGCTTCAATCCTTACAGCGATGGGCTAAAATCGTTGTTGTGAACCTAGTGATTTTTTTGTTTCTGCTCATTGTAGCGGAAATTCTAGCGCGCTCAGTATGGACCGTTCAGTCATGCATCAAATCCAAGTGCGATTTCAGCCGTTTTGCTGGCCTGAAGGTGCGAAAGATCTATAGATCGATCAATATTGGCTTCATCAGATTTGATGAATTATTAGGTTACGTTCCCCGTGAGGGGTTTTCAGCCACCATCAACGCTGCTGGCTGGCACGGTGGTAAACTCACAATACGAAAGGACGGATTCCGCTCAAATGGTTCTGAACCGCCCCCGCTGCCAGCAGACGTCTTGATTGTTGGCGATTCATTTACATTTGGCGAACAGGTTTCTGACAATGAAACCTGGCCAGCGTGTCTCGAAAGGAAACTGGGGCGGGGCGTCGATAATGGTGGAGTGGGTGGTTATGGGACGGCTCAAGCTCTAAGAAGAGCCTCATTGAAGCTTGCTGAAAAAAGCTACACCACCCTTGTGCTCTCAACCCTTGTCGATCCCACCGACTGGAACTTTGGAAGAGACAGATTGAGCTTCCGCCAGGGATTTCCAAAGCCAGCGGTAATTCACACCAAGAATGGCATTGGATGGTCAGCCGTTCCAGATCCCAATACGTTAGGATCAAAATTTAATCCACTGCATCGTGAAGCGCTTTATTTCGTATATGAGCGATCTGAAATCCTTGCTGAGATGCTGAACTGGTTTAATGTTGTGGGAGATCAGTTGACAACCCTGCATCCAAATGCTGCCGATGAAAATGAGATAGTTGACTGGACTCTGAGGAACTTTTCCAATCTTGAGATAAAGAACAAGGTGTTGCTTCTTCAGTATCCACGCGACCTGGACAAAACTGAAGTAGTTGAAAAAAGAAAGTTGATCCTTGGAATTGCAAACAAACTACCATTAAAGGTCATTGATACTTATGACGTGTTGAGAAATGGCAAGAAGAACGAGCTTTGGTACGTTGATACTTCATACCATCACACCCCATTGGGGAACGAACTTGTTTGTTCGTATTTGTTTGAGCAGGGATTTTCAAAGCAGACGAGCGTATTTAGGCCAGACTCGCCATCGACGCCACAAGTGAAGGCGTCTGCGCTGGACCGATGATGACCTCTATGGGCATGGTGACCGCGCCGCAGATTTGCGCCCGACAAGAGCCCGCGGCGATTAATTGTGTGACCATAAAAAAGCGCGCCAGGCCCGACGTCAAGGCTTGCGCAGCAACGCCCGCAACTTTGCAATGTTTGCCGCAATCCTTCGCGCCTCATCGCGAGTTCAGCAGCTTCGCCGCTGATCGGCGGCCCGGTTCATCCTTGAAATACAAGCTGCTGGCCGTTGTGGTCGCGCACGACGAAGTAGGCGTCTTGTTCCTCAACAGTCCACGGTGGTGGAAAGCGGCGGGCCATTAATGCAGCGCGGATCTTCGGCATCCTCGACGACATCATCACCACGCCCGAGCTGGTCGATCCCGCGAGCATCGAGGTCCGCCCTTATCAAGGCCGGTTCGCGGTGTTCGCCAACGGCAAGCTGCTCAAGGCGGATTTTGCGACGCAACCGCTGGCTCACATGTGGCTGCGCCGCCATCTGTACGGCAACGGCCAGATCATCGGCGATCCGCAGACCATATCGAATGGATCGGCGCGAATGATCAATCACGGTCGGCGCACTGATGCGCAAGCGCCGCCGCAAGCCGATCCCAGCCCGGCCGGGGGAAAACAAAGTTGCCAGGGCAACTTTCTGTTAGTCCACGCAAGCAATGCCGCGACTTTCTGATCGGCGCTGTGCCGATCGGTGGCGCGGCGCTGTTCGTCGTCGTGGTCGGCGCGATGGGTTCCGGTAATTCAGCGGGCGGCGGTGACGGCCTGTTGACGCAGCCAGTCCGCGGCGGAGCGATGATGTTCGCGTCCTTGGCTGTCCCGGCGCTTGCTAGGCTTTGTGGTCTCACTGCGACCGCGTCGAGATCAGCGCGACCATCCGGTCGGCGACGATCTTGTTGCCGGCGCCGCCGACATGGCACCAGTCATAGAAGATCTCGCCCTCGGCGGCATCGAACACATCGCTTGCGTCGACCACGTCGTATGTCCGCGCTCGCGGGTCAGACATGATCGCAGATCGCACCAGCGGCGCGAGTTGCGCGACAATCGTCCTGTCGCGATCGCGGATGGCCAGCTCGGCGGGTGTGAGCCGCTTGCCCGTCGTGAAGATGTTGGGCTGCAAGACGAAAATCGGAGCGACCGAGTTTGCCCGCGCGATCAGCTGAATGTCTCTGATGTTTGCGAAGTACTGAGCGGCGCTCGATCGCGCGATCTCTTCCGGACTTTGCGACTGGCTTACGGCTTGAGCGCGGAGCATGAGCCACGCCCGCTTGGCGATCCGCATTGAGGGCGTCTGGACGATGACGCCCGCTTGGTGCGAGCTGAAATAGGACGCGAGCGCACCATCGATGCCCCCCCTGTAATAGTAGCCCACCGCCGCGAACGCCTCAGGCGCGCCGTCTTGAAGCATTTCGACATAGCGGCCGATCTCGTTCACGCCGTCGTAAAAGACTGCGACCTCGAGCCTGTATCTCCTCAGCGCTTCAAGCAGGGTCGGCAGCTCGGCCGCGGTCGAATAGCCGGGGACGCCGAAATTCAGAGAATTGAATCCTGGGAGGTGAACCAGCGCAGGAATGGTGTGCTCCTGACGGGTCAAGATCGAGAACATGGTCGAACCACCGAAGAAACCGATGCTCTTTGTCTCGGTGACGGCTGTCGGGTCGATGCGAAACCCAGCGTCGTCCGTGACGACGTATTGGCCCCTGAAGTTGGGCTGATTGGTGTACCAGCGGGTCGGAAAAAGGATGCTGTTCGACATGACCGCAAAAACCTCGCCGGCGGGATCAGGTTCGCGCACAACTTCGTTATTGTCGTGGGGCAAGAACGCCCAATTATAAAATTGGATCGTCGCCCACGACGCCGCTTCGACCAAGCCGACCAGCAGCAGCAGATACAGGACGAGCCGACCCACCTTGTTGATGGCGCGTTCAATTCGCTCTGGGGGTGCGGATAGGCGTTTCGGCATTGGGTCTCAGGTGTGGTTTGGCTCGTCGGTCGAGAGCCGGGCCATCGCGCCGGTCGCGAACGCGGCCAAGTGCGTTATTACAAGAACGACGATCACCATTGAGACCCCGTGAATAGGCGAATGCTCACGTTACCAAGCCCGGAACTTTTGTGGTAGCCACCTCATCGAAATTACGAATGAAGCCCCGAAAAAAATTGAGCCCCGATTGCCGTTTCGGTTCCGGTGGATGAGCTGCGCGCCCTGCACAAGCTACAGCGCCAAACCAGCAGCGACTATGTGTTCGAGACGGAGCGAGGCGCTCCTTTCACCACCGATGCCGTCAATCGCTTAATCAAGCGCATCGGCGAGCGCGCTGACTGCCTTGGCTAATGCGGGACATGACACGCGAGCCATTCAGGATTGGCTTGGACATCGCGCGATCCAACACACCGCCCGCTACACGGAATTGAGCCAAGAGCGATTTAAGGATTTTTAACGCACCTGATGTGCGCGCGGCCGGCGTTCCTCGGCGGGCGGCGGTGACGGCCTGTTCACGCACCCAGTCCACGGCGACGGCAGCGATGATCTTCGCGTCCTTGGCGCTGATCTTGTACCGGCGCTTGATCCGCCCGGCCTTGTGGTCTCACTGCAATCGCGCCGAGATCAGCGCAATCATCCGGTCGGCGACGATCTTGTTGCCGACGGCGCCGACATGAAACGAGTCATAGAAGATCTCGCCCTCGGCGGCATCGAACACATCGCTTGCGTCGACCACGTCGTATGTCCGCGCTCGCGGGTCAGACATGATCGCAGATCGCACCAGCCGATCGAGTTGTGGGAAAATCGTCTTGTCGCGATCGCGGATGGCCAGCTCGGCGGGTGTGAGCCGCTTGCCCGTCGTGTAGATGTTGGGCTGCAAGACGAAAATCGGAGCGACCGAGTTTGCCCGCGCGATCAGCTGAATGTCTCTGATGTTTGCGAAGTACTGAGCGGCGCTCGATCGCGCGATCTCTTCCGGACTTTGATGGCTTACGGCTTGAGCGCGGAGCATGAGCCACGCCCGCTTGGCGATCCGCATTGAGGGCGTCAGGACGATGACGCCCGCTTGGTGCGAGCTGAAATAGGACGCGAGCGCACCATCGATGCCCACCCTGGCATAGTAGCCCACCGCCGCGAACGCCTCAGGCGCGCCGTCTTGAAGCATTTCGAGATAGCGGGCGGTTTCGGACCCGCCGTCGTAAAAGACTGCGACCTCGAGCCTGTATCTCCTCAGCGCTTCAAGCAGGGTCGGCAGCTCGGCCGCGGTCGAATAGCCGTGGACGCCGAAATTCAGAGAATTGAATCCTGGGAGGTGAACCAGCGCAGGAATGGTGTGCTCCTGACGGGTCAAGATCGAGAACATGGGCGAACTACCGAAGAAACCGATGCTCTTTGCTTCGGTGACGGCTGTCGGGTCGATGCGAAACCCAGCGTCGTCCGTGACGACGTATTGGCCCCTGAAGTTGGGCTGACACATGTACCAGCGGGTCGGAAAAAGGATACTGTTCGACATGACCGCAAAAACCTCGCCGGCGGGATCAGGTTCGCGCACAACTTCGTTATTGTCGTGGGGCAAGAACGCCCAATTATAAAATTGGATCGTCGCCCACGACGCCGCTTCGACCAAGCCGACCAGCAGCAGCAGATACAGGACGAGCCGACCCACCTTGTTGATGGCGCGTTCGATTCGCTCTGGGGTGCGGATCGGCTTCGGCATTGGGTGTCAGGTTTGGGGGAGCCGGGCCATCGCGCCGGCCGCGAACGCGGCCAAGTGCGTTATTACAAGAACGACGATCACCATTGAGACCCCGTGAATAGGCGAATGCTCACGTTACCAAGCCCGGAACTTTTGTGGTAGCCACCTCATCGAAATTACGAATGCAGCCCCCGAAAAAAATTGGGCCAGTCTGGGTTACCCGGTCATGGGTCGGATGTGTTCGCGCTTCCCTATGGGCTGACGCGCTAGATCGCCATCATCCGTAGCGCGGCGGTATTGCTGAACCGATCGGCAGAGCGGGTTACGGTGTATCACTCCGATAGTCTCGACGGCATTCCAGCATCCTTCCGACTAGCGGCAATTGTAGTAAGGTGTTCGGCGATGATCCGATTCGCTGGCTCATTAACATGTATGGCATCGACGAACAGAGGCTGCGTCGACCCATCGAATATGTTCGAAAAGTCGTGCACGTCGGCTCCGCTATTGCGCGCAGCTTGATAAATCATTTCGAGAGCGACATCCCAGCGCGGTTCGAGTTGCTTGAGCGACCTGGCAAGGGCGATTTCGGGGCCGACTGGATTTTTGCGCAGCAATAGCATGGGCTGGAGCACAAATTCGCATTCAAGTCTTTGCTGTCGGCAGTAGGTTCTGGCTTCTGCCATCCCCCAGATCAGTGAATTGTTCTGTCGCAATTTCGGCAGCACTTCAGCGTCGACATGCGCGCGGAAACCCTCAGAAGGTTTAATAAATATGGCTTGTAAGGCTCTAATGACCTTTATCAATTCCAATGAGTTGCCACCGTCTAATAGGCGCGGTGGGCGCGTCTCAGGTGGCGTCATCGCCGTCAAATAGCTGTGGGTCGCGTCATTGCCGCCTGTATAAAAGATCACTTGGTCAATTGAATAAAGCTCCCTAAATCGTCGTAATACGGCTAGCTCATTGGCTATGTCGATCGTTTCGATTCCGAAGCTGTAGACCGAGATATTAGTGTAACCTTTTTGATCAAGCAGATGCTGTAACTGAACCGGAATTGTATCGATGTCCCGTACATACGCCCCCCACACAGCTGAATTGCCCGTCACCGCAATGCGCCATTCGCCTAATTGCTTTGGCATTGGCGACTTCGTTCTCAGTCCATCCTCGTTGATGACAATGCCGTCGCCGCGCCAAGGCTTATACAGCATAACTCCGTCCCGCCTTGTGAACCTACCTGCACTCATAAGGTAGGGTGGCGAGGAATGATCTTTTTCGTTGAGAATCGATTTATCTTCAGTCGGCGCGATCCACTCAGAGTGCCGAACTGCGACCGCCCCAGCCTCAACGGCAGCCAGCAACGCTAATGGGAAGCTCCACACAATGAGGTAGAAAAACGCTCGCCGCGCGCGGCCGTAGCTGACGAACGCGCCGGACCAGATCAGCAGGAAGACGGCTAGCGTCAGGCTGAGGACTTCTATTCGTAAATTGAGATCCAATCTGCCAGTCGCGACACGCAAACCGAGTGGGCTAACCGCGAGTGCAATGCTGGCAAGTCCTATGCCAATGCCGATGTCGGTCGCTCGCAACCCCATCCGGTGATCTTAGAGTAACAGATTGTCGGATGATAGCCCACTGCGATCGAGAGGCTAAGTAGGTTATGTCGAATGTATCGCTGCTTCCCGCCTGGACAATCGAACACTGGGTGGCCGGCAGGACGGTGCTCAACTTCGGCGTGCCAGCCGCGGAAATGGACAAACGACCGTAAATCGGCTCGTAAAGGGCTCGGCAATATTGGCCGCATTCTTTGCGCCTAATCGCGCGTGAGCAACTTGGCTTCCGCAACTTATTTTTTGGAGTGTGGCCAATTTGCACTATTCAGGCGCCACAGGATTTTAGAGGATACCCAGGCCGGCTAGGTGGGTTGGGGAAGGTTATGGGTTTGGACACCGGCGCAGTCTTCAAGCGAACCGTTTTATGTCCGCATTGCAATGAGGACTATCTCTTTACTTTGCGAGCCATTGCCCACAGTCAAGAACTAAGGTGCCACGGCTGCGGCGGCAGCATTCGTCTCTCCGATCGCGTCTATGAACCACTACTCAGTGATGTGAGAAACACACTAGACGCGATTGATTGTGCCCAGCTGGTGCCCTCCTTTTTCTCTGCGCTTCCCAGATAGCCTGGCCCATCTAGACAGAAGACGTCTTTGGCGAGATCGGTCAAGTTACTTTAGCAACGCATCACATCTCGACACGTACAAGCGTAACTTTCGTCATATGAGCGGCATTGCGAGTGCGCTACATCGCGTAGTCTCCTGCTGGCTTGTCCACAAACGCGGTGTCGAGACCGCTACCTAAAACGCGCAATTGAATCATGGTACAGAGCTTCCCACAAGTTTTTCGCCGGTAAGGCGGTTGAGTGAGTTTATCCAATAATTGTGACAGCTCACGATGTCGTTTGACCGGATGCCGTGAGGCGCGGTATTCAAAACGCTGCCGACAAGATGACAAACTTGCAGTCTGCTTCAGAACAGGGGAGTTGCAATTTCTGTAACCAGTTTACGCTCGGCCCCACCAGCTCAGCTACGATACGTCGAGAGCCGACAGGTGCGTGCTTTTGGAAGACAATCATGGATCAAACCGCGCAGACGTTTCGCAGCGTAGTCGAAGCGAACAGGACTTTGCATCAGCACAATTGCGGCGCGGTGCAATTTCCACAGTTCACTGGCTTCCGAAAGCACGTTTAAGGCTGCCGCATGATCCAATCCGCCAGCTTCGGTCCCTTCGACCGCTCGTTCGTCGTCAGGCTTGCTGACTGGGCTGCTGTCGCCATTGCGGTGGCCCTGCCATGGTCGACGAGTGCAGTTGGGATCGCGATCGCTGTCTGGGTTGTGGTGTTACTGCCGACCCTGAGCGCGGCTTCGGTCAAACGCGAGCTTGCCACCGCAGCAGGCGGTTTGCCGGTGGTGCTATGGTGCCTGGGTGTGATCGGCATGTTGTGGGCCGATGTCAGTTGGCATGATCGCGTTGCGGGTCTCGATTCGTTTCATCGCCTGCTTGCGATTCCGCTGCTGCTCGCGCAATTTCGCCATTCCGAGAACGGCATTTGGGTTATTCTCGGCTTTTTCATTTCATCGATTACCGTGCTGCTCGCTTCTTATATTCTCGTACTCGGCCATACCGGACATACCTTCGATGGCGTGCCCGTGCATGACACGATCTTCCAGGGGTCCCTATTTTTGATCTGCGGTTTTGGCGCGCTCGGCTACGCGGCCTTGGCATCGGGCAAGCAAGCTGGGCACTGGCCGATCGCGATCTTCGTGATCGGCGCGTTGTTCCTCATCAATTTTGCCTTCGTAGCTGCCAGTCGAATTGCCCTTGCCGTCGCGCCGCTCCTGCTTTTGTTGCTCGGTTGGCGCTTGTTTCGATGGAAGGGAATTTTGCTCGCGGTAATGCTTGCAGTCATGGCGGGGAGCGCAATGTGGTTTGCCTCGCCGCTATTGCGCGACCGCGTTGCGCAAACCGTCGTCGAGACGCAGGAATATCGCGCAATCGAATAAAGCAACTTCGATCGGTGAGCACACCGCATTTCTGAAAGAATCGTTGGCGATAATCGCGTCCGCTCCGATCATCGGCCACGGCACCGGTTCGATAGCCGAGGAATTTCGCCGTATCACAGCCGGAAAAGCAGGCGTATCCGCAACGCCCACGGTGAATCCGCATAATCAGACTTTTGCCGTGGCCATTCAGCTGGGACTCGTCGGAGCCGTAGCGCTATGGGCAATGTGGATTGCGCACCTTGCATTGTTCACCGGGCAAAGCACCGTTGCTTGGCTTGGTTTGGTGGCCGTCGCTGGAAAATATCCTGTCCTCGACCGTTCACTCTCACCTGTTCGATTTCAACAGCGGCTGGCTGTACGTGTTCGCAACCGGCGTGCTGGGAGGTACAATATTGAACGAACGCGCAAACGCGCTGAAAAAACTCGAATTCTGCATCAAACGAATGCCGCTGAAGTCTTTCGAATTCAACGACGCTTCTCACTTCGCGGGATCATCAGCTATATTGCTTGCGATTGGCGAAGCGGGTTTCGCTTGAGCGTAGGGCGCTCTCGGCGCGTTCAATGACCGCGAGTGGTGATACGTTATGCATGCAGGCGTGATCATGACCACACTGTTTGAGCCTGCGAAGATAGCAAGGCGAGCACTCCAAATCGGCGTGCAAAACCGCGTCTGCGCGGCCGTAAGGGCCAATCCAGATCGGATCGGTCGGGCCGAATATGCTTACCACCGGGCGGTCAAGCGCGACGGCAAGATGCATCGGTCCTGAATCATTGGTTATGCATGATCGCTGAGCGGCGAGATCAGCGCTGCCAGCTCGCTGAGCGTCGTCATACCGGCGAGATCGACCGCACCAGGCGCCAAATCCGCCACTTCTTCACAGACGACGCGCTCGCGCTGCGAGCCGATCAAAATCACTGCGCAATCCTTTGGAAATGAAGTGGCGGGCAACCTTGGCAAACTTGTCGCTGCCCCAGTGTTTCGTTTCCCAGATCGTGCCCGGCGCCATGATCACGATATCGGTGCGGTTGACGCCGTGTTGAGCCAGCAGTGCCTCAACACGCGAAACCGCCGATTGAGGAATCGGAAACGAAAAATCCGCAGGTTCTCGGTCCAAGCCCAGGATCGGTCCGACATTCAGATATCGATCGACCGCGTGCAGATCGAGCGTGGGTACCGGAATATGATGCGTATAGGCCACCCAGCTTCCCTCGCGTGCGCCTTGCCAGGCGTGTTTGCGCGCCTGCTCTGGAAATTTTCGCGGCGAGGCGTCCCAGACGCGGGCGCGCGGCCGGTCAAATCCGATGCGCGCGGGTGCGCCGGTGGCGAGAGTCAAGGCCGCCGTGCGAAATTGGCCGTGCATATCGACAACCAGATCATAGGCGGCCTGCGCGCAACTTGGCCGCCAATCGGGCGTAGGACGCAAACGGCGTGAAGCGCCAGGGCGTCGACCAGGCGTCGCGTTCGAACTCGATAATGTTGCTGATCGCAGGGTGATGCCGCAGCAGCTCGGCGATCGCGGGAGTCACCAGCCAGTCCAATTGCGCCATCGGATAGCGGCGGCGCAATTTGTTCAAGACCGGAATCGTGTGCACCACGTCGCCGACGGCCGACAGCTTAATCAGAAGAATCTTACGGAAATCGCGATGAGTGAGATCGGCCGGAGGCAAGATCAAATAACTCCCTGTCAGAAGACGTCAGCGCCTAGATTGTGACGCCGAGATCGGCGTAGCTGCCATCGGTTTCGATGGCGCTGCTAATGCGCTAAGGCCGGCTCGGCATCACCATCTGCAGCAAACGCTTGAACGAGGCGGAAGTGTGATGCCGAAGCATGGCGATTTGGCGATTGCCTTGCGACGTAAGCCAATTGAATTGGATGACGCGGCGTTCGCCGACGAAGGGTTCATGGCCATGCCATGAATTGTTACTGCGCTTGAACGCCAGCAGCGTTCCCGCGATCGGCGGTACTTCGACGATGATGTCGTTGAGATCGCTGGACGATCGCAACAATCGCAGCCGGCCTCCAGGCTGGTCCCAACTCTCGTTCATGTAAATGAGAACGGTGATGATTTTGGTGACTGAATCGGTGTGGATCTTGCCGTCGCCTGGACCGCATCTGCCGCGTACGGTCGTGATGGTCGGGCGTCCCGACAAATCGATCTGAAATTTGTCCTCGAATGCCTCGCGAAATGCGTCGCTGTTGAGTTCGTCAAGCAGCGTTTGAAAGGCCGGGCCAAACTCAACTTGATCGACTGGGAAGCTGCCGGACGTCGAAATCTTCGGATAATCGGCGTTGATTTCGGCCAACGCCTGAGCGGCAATAAATTGCGGTACGATCAAATGTTCAAACGGCTGGCGCACCAGCGAGTCGTGCGGAATTGCTCGATGCCGAGATAATGTAGCATTGCCGATCACCCCTATGAGCCGCGGACAAATACCACGACGGCAAGGTGGCTGTATATTCTTTTCAGAAGGAATCCAGCGGCAGTGCCGCCGTAAAGCCGCCGAGAATTATCGTGGAGGCGCGACTCGGCGGCGATTTCAGCCTCTCGCCGCAGCGGCTGGCTCGGCGGCGGCGACCAATTTTGTATCGCTTCATAACGCTTGGCATAGCGATAATAGGTTCCTTCGAAATTACCGAAGGCAATGACAAACCCCGCCCAGCCGTCGATGAAGCCAAGCTTGAAAATGTAATGTTTAAGAAACGACCACAATGCGTGTCCCAGCGCGCTCACCATTGTTACGCGCTTGTGCGCAAGCTTCGGAACCCCCAATGAGGAATACCGGTTTGCTTTCCTCAACACTTCTTCGAGATTGCGGAACGGAAATTGCCAGATCGCATTCCGCAGCGTTCCAACGCGGTTTGCTGCTGAGGACTTCATAGCCTTCATGGACCGGCTCGAGCGTATAGCGCATGCTGCCTTTGCGGAAGAGCTGTGGCTGGCGGAAGTTTGGGTACCAGCCGGAACCGCGGATCCAGCGGCCCATCATGAAGCTGCGCCGCGGCACCCTGTAGACGTCGCATGGCGGGGCGCCGGCGAGAAGTTCCAGGATTTCATCGCGCACCTCTGCGGTGCACCGTTCGTCGGCATCCAGGCTGAAAATCCAATCGCAGCGGCACGCCTCGATGGCGCGGTTGCGCAAATCGCCAAAACCCTGTGAATGGCACCTGCACGACACGCGCGCCAAGCGCGGCTGCAATATCGGCAGTGCCATCCGTGCTGTAAGAGTCGACGACGACGATTTCATCGGCCCACAGCACGCTTTCGGCTGCGGCTTTGAGCTTCTCGGCCTCGTTGTAGGTGAGGATATAGGCTGAAATTGTTTGCATGGCCGCAGCGGAGAAGCAACGAGCGATTTCGCGATCTGATCGAGTGGGTACGCCGCGATATTTGATTTTTGTCAAATCTCAAGCACGGGGCTTCGCTACATGCACTTCTCTGGTTTCTCCCTTTGCGCTCTGTTTTACGCCTTGCGCAAAAGCTCCGGCAGCTTCGCGATATTCGCCCATCAAATAGCGCGGGTCGGGTTAGGCTGCTGGCCTTTAGGTACCAGCGACGAAATACGAAGCGAGCCTGTTGCGGATCGCTTCGGCCACGAGATTGACGGCGCGGTCTTCCGCGTTGCGCTGGGCGCGGTCCTTGGCGAAGCGCTGCTGCGTCCCCGGAATATCGTAACCGGCACTGGTGAAGGCGCTGTCCTTGAGCACGATCTTGCCGGTCGCGATCTCGACGAGCTGATAGGTGGCAGTGACGCCGCTGATTTCTTCCTGCGGTCGGCCGGAGATTGGATCGATCGACACTGTTACGTCACCTGCGTTGATCGTCACGTCGAGCCGATGTGTCGGCGCAATGGCACCGGCAGCGCCATTGAGATCGAATTGCAACGCGTTGCGCAGAGCAACGGCGACACGCGCTTGCGGCGATCCCTGCCGTGCCGGTATTGGTGCGATCAGAACCTCGCCGAGCCTGTCGCGAACGCTTTCGTCGCCGACCGATGGATTGCGGCCATAGAGCGGTTGAAAACCACAGCCGGCGACAAGACCGGCCACGGCCAGCACGAAGCCAAACCGGATGCCTGCGCGAATGATTGCGACGTTCGTGGCCTTTACAGCGCTCATGGAGTGCCCCTTGGGCGCAGAGCTATAGCTTCAGATTAAGGCTTTTTCAACAACTCCAGCAGCTTGGCAATATTCGCCGCAATCCGCCGCCACCGCCTCCCCACCTCGAACCGGAGGAGGAGGCGCTTTGGCGCGAGATCGTTGCCGAATTTGATTTCCGTGGCGTTGGCCATAGCCTGCTCGGTCTAGCGCTTCACTGCTTCAGCAGGGCTAGGCAGTGCCAAGGACAGATCGCCAAGGACGGTGGGGTGTATCTCATCACCAAGCGCGGCATGCTCAAGAAGCACCCGCTTGCCAGTCTTGAAGTTTCAAACCACAAACTCGGCATCACTATTTTCAAGCAACTGAAAATTCCAGTGTGAGGAGATTTATTTGGTCAGTTTTTCTGATGAGCAATGGAAAGCGGTCATGACGGCGACACGGAGCCTGCCGGTCTCGATGCGCCGCCAGTTTTTGCAATTGATTGCTGAGCAACTGAAACTGCGCGACTGCGATATTCAAGAAGCGGACCATACTTCAGTCGCCGCTGGCTGAACCCGTCAGCACCCATAAAAATTGCTGCCGGAAAGCTCGCTCAAGATAATCGATGCCCGCTGGACTGAGATGGGTCGTGTCATTGAAATAGAGCTTTCTGCCGTCATTCGGCCGACACTCGGTCTGCGTGCAAAACAGATCGATTGGATCGATTATCCGGATAGCTTTATATCGATCAGCGACTTGCTGCAGAACAACCATAGTCCGCCTTCTTCTGTCTTCCACCCTTGTCCGTGCGATAGTGCAAAAATCCATATGCGCTCGAATGGATTGCATAACGCAATAAGGAGCATACCAAGGAAATTCCGGCGGCGGAGCGATGAGCAGAATTCGCGAAACGCCATTGCGCATCGCTTCGACGACCGTCGCGTCAAGACCTCTTTCCAAGACGTCGTATGGGTTATCCAGCCGGTTTGATGATGGTCGCGCCAATATCAGGTCAAAGGAACTAAATGGGTCGGGTGTAGGCAGACCCAAATAGGCGTTCCAACGAGCAGCGAAAATCACAAATTCCGCATTCTTGAACTCGATCTGATTGTATAACGCGCCGCATGTGTCGTGATCGTCTCTTTGTCTTATAAGCAGCAGCGGTAAGCAGCCACCGTTTCCGATTTTCCGGAGATTAGCTCCTTCCTGCAGCGCGAACTGCTCAAGCGGCTCCTCAAGTCCAAGGGCATACGAATTGCCCAATAAAATTCCGTGGTGCAATATCGGCAGGTGAGTCGGCTCGCTGTATCGGGTTGGTGGTAGATAGGTGATTTGTGGAATCATTTGCGGAGCAATTTGATAGGACCATACGTAGCCCACGACAGCAATCGTGGCGCAGGAGACTGCTCCGCTCGCAGCAAGCCAGAAAGGCTCAATAGCAAGCCTTTGTCGCAAGGCTCGGATTGGCCATTCGACATAATGATAGGTCAGTCCGGCCAAGGCTAAAGAGGCAACACCAACACTTAGCTCTTCCACGCGAGTGGACTGACCGAAATTGACGGTGCGCATAAACGATATGAGTGGCCAGTGCCAAAGGTACCATGAATAAGAAACCAACCCGATGGTAACCATCGGCCGCGTTGCGAGAGCGCGCGCAGCTAAATTGCGAGGATCAATTAGTCCAGTGATGATCAAGCACAATGCGCCGAGAGTAGGAAGCGCGGCCCTGTAGGACGGGTAGAGGGTATTTTCGTCGAGGAAAACGACGGCCACCAGGACTGCGCCGACCCCACTCAGTGCCATGGAGTGGATGAGCCAAGAAGGTGTTTTCGAGAGTCTTGTGCTGACGGCGGGAACAAGGCCACCTAGGATGAATTCCCAGCCGCGCAACGGCATCAAATAGAAACCATAGTTCGGCATGCCGGGCGGATAAGTGAACAGGACGCATCCCGCGAATGACAAGGCGCCCAACGCGAGTGCGAATCCGGTCCACGCCATGTTGCGTGTTCCTGTCCGCAGTGTGCTTGTTGCTGCCGAGAGGCCGATCAGTAGCAGCGGCGCTACGATGTAGAACTGCTCTTCGACGGCCAGCGACCACATATGCAGGAGCGGCTTTGTGAAAGCCGCCATGTCGAAATAACCCTGATGAGCAAGCAAGTAATGATTGGCCAGCATGACGGCGGTGTACAGGAATGCCAAGCCGAACTCCTTCAACTCCGGCCGAACGAAGACAACCGTGGCTAGGAGGCCGCAGCAAACCATGACAAAGAGGAAAGCAGGCAGAATCCGAAAAGCGCGGCGTGCAAAAAAATCGAACAGATGGAATCGTTCTTTCTTGATGTCTTCAACGATCTGACCGATGATCAGATAACCAGATATGACAAAGAAAATATCGACGCCAATATAGCCTCCGGTGAAACCAGGAAGATCGAGATGCGAGCCGACGACTGTCAGAATGGCAACTGCACGTAGGCCGTCTATAAAGGGTCGGTAGGTTCGAATCCCAGTGGATGATCCCTGCTCATACTTACGAATGGGAGCATGCATCGCGAAGCAGCACTCCTGTGATGCTACAGAGTTGGTCGATTATCCCTGCAGCAAGCATCGGATGTGGCGCGGCTTTCATGTCAACCTTGGGTCATTAGCGGACATCGCAGCGCATTCTTCTGATGTCTGCATTACCCCCGCTTTGAAGCTTTCATCGACTCTTGACCATTCCTCTGACGCTTGCGGCTCCGTTGGGCTCCGCGGCATGCCCATTTGCGTTCCGATGTCAGTCATTCGGAAATTTGTCCCGAGCGGCAGCTCCACTCACTGCTGCTCAGCGGTTTGCTTGACACTAAGCTTTTCCAGAGCTTCGAATATCCCGTCGGCAAACAATTTATGTGCAAGACCATTGGGATGTGGATCGGGCGGAGTCACCCATAGCTCCGGTGAGGGGACCCCTTGCACATACGGCAACAGATCCACAAAAGCTACGTCGTTTTCGTCCGCTGCTTCATGTACCAGATCGGTAATTTTCTGCAGGCGATAATGCTGAACGTCATGAAGTTCCGGCATGCTCGCGATGAGTAATTTCGTGCCATGCGCTTTGGTAAACGCCGCTAGCTTTGCAATGTAAGCCTTCGCGGCGAGCCAACCTTTGGCCTGACCGTCGTCGCCATAGAGCCCGAGATAGTAATCGGCCCACTCCTTCTTATCGCCGAACTCCCGTAATACCGAATCTATCCTGCCCGCGACGAAAATGCATGAATAGCATATTCGCAAAATTGTCGGCGGTGGATAGGAAACCGGGACTGGTTCGGCGTCATTGAAGGTGAAGTTCAGCACAGCGATGTCGGGATTGTACTTGTAGCCCTCCGTCAGATAGTACTGGACCTCCTGGATCGTATTATAATTGCCAACCCCGGTGTTGATCGCTTCGGCCTGGATACCGCGGTCCGCATACATGCGCTCGATGCGCTTCGGAAACGTCTCGTCGAATTTCGCTCCCCACCCGACAGTAAACAAATCGCCGAGCATCATGATGCGCAGCCTCCCGGGCGGCTTCTCATATGAAAACTCGCGGTCGCGTAAACCCTTCGAATTGGTGTCAAACTGAACTCCCATCAGGAAAGCCTGACGGTTCGGCCGATGGTTGTGGCCGATCAGCGGATCTGAGGAAATGCCCTTTACCTCGAGAGCGTACTTCCACATCTCGAGGTCGAATTGCTTCCCATCATCGAAGAAAGCACGGACCGCCACCTCGATGCAAAGCACCGCGATGGCAACGCCGATCAGTGTTGCGAGTAGGTTGGAGAGGATTTTGCGCTTCATCACCCATCACCCCGAAGGAGAATGACCGGATCGCTCGGTCAGGTCAATGCCCGACCATTAGGAAATTTCAGTGGCTACCATCGAAAATGGGACGCGATCAAGGCAAACAAAGCCTCGACGTTCTTATTGAGCCTTTCGGACATTTGGGAGGCGTTCGGCCCGCTGGTCTGAACCGTCACGAAGCTTGTCCTAAGCATCCACTTCAAGCGCACGGGTATCAATCACGCTTGCTTCGCCGCTTCCGCGGAGTGTCCCTTACCATTTTTGCCGGTTGAGAAGCTCATTAGCATAGTATTCGAGCCCGAGATGCGATGGATGGATATCGTAGGGCATCATTGTCAATGCGGTGGCCGAATCTCCCAAAGGGGCATCGGGGGTAAGATCAATCACACGGTCAGCTTCCGTCGTAAGGCTGCTAAAAAGCTCTTGTTCTCGCGGCGTCATTTTCCTGCGTGCACTTGTGAGTTCCGCGTAATCAGGCAGATAGACGAGCCAGATCGGTATACCGCTATCGTGGATAGCAACAACGTCAGAGACAAATTGCGGATCACCCTGAAAGCGGTTGAGAGTGTGCTCCGCGTGGGTGGCTATCGGAGCGATCCCGTGCAGCGGATCTTCGTATAGAATTCGATTGCAAAGATAGCAGTGCGTCATGCTTAGAATCTGTATTGGAGCCTTCAGGCCCCGCCTTTCATCCTGTATTTTCGTGGCTAGTAAAGCTTGTACTATGTCCCGGGACACATCATTCTCTTTTCCCGAAGTCCGCGACGCCTCGCACCATGACCGGGTAGCCTCAGGGTTAATGAGAGTTGTCCGTACATGTGTTTTCGGATTGATCTCGAGTGACGGCTTGATGCTCGTAAAAACTTCCTGCGAGTTGCCACGTATTATTGTCATCCGCCACGTACGCGCCTTGAGCAGATCTGCTCTGGTTATTGCAACTATTAATGCGGTTGGACGATACCCGGTGCGCATAAGCTTGGCGGCCTGATCGAAGATTTGCAAGGCGCCATAGCCATCGCGCGCAAGATTCAAAATCGATACGCTCTTTGCAGTTTGCTGCTCGAGTTTATCGCTGAGAATATCTGACCACGTTTCACCACCTTGAACCATGGCAGTGAAACTATCGCCGACAACAATGAAACGGGGACCAGCTATTAGCTGCTCCGCCGTAACTCCCTTTCCGGGGGATCCGAGGAGGCCCGATACGAATGATCCACATAAGACCGGAACACCACCGCGTATCGTCGCCCAGTCGGTATGCGCGTGCGCAGGATAGGCATAGCCGAGATCGGGATCGAAATCCCAGATAGAATTTGAATCGACCGAGAACTGAGTCGCGTCCTGCGTCTTCAGAAACACCCGATAGGCGAGTTCCCAAGAGATGAAACCGACCGTGGACGAAACAATAACCAAGAGTACGTTTGCGAGTTTCAATCCGACATTTTTCATGACACGCGTTGCGCCGCCATCACCGAAAAGTGGCCAATGCGATCTAAATCATTCCGTCCGGAATCTTTGATGTTCGTCTGAACCAGCCAAACATCGGCTACCTTCGAAGGGTACAGAACACAGAGTTTGAGACTGATCTATGGGAAGAGCTGGAGTTAAGAAGTATCGCTGTAGCTAAGGCGAACGGTAAATTTAAAGGCAGGAAGCGGATAGCTCATAAGGAATAGATCAAAACCACGGTCCAACCCAACAGCGCGTCGTAAAACTGAATTGAAAAAAGCTGTCGAACGCCAAGATATCGGATTGCTGTCGTAACAGTGAAACAGCGTCTCAGAGTTACTTGCCCGAACCTCGGAAGTAATCTCGGCGCCAAACGCCTGAGACTAATTCTGAGCGGATCCCTCAATCGGGATCGAACGCCGAGCTGTAGTCGCGCTTGAGAGTTTGATCCTGTGTGTCCTTCTTTAAAATGCAATTTCCCACGACCAGGAGGTCTAGCTCGTTTCCCATGAAACAGCGGAACGCATCTTCTGGAGTACAAACAATCGGCTCTCCGCGCACGTTGAAGCTAGTGTTGACCAACACCGGGCAGCCAGTTTTCTCCTTGAAGCGTGTGAGCAGGCGATGGAATAGCGGATTAGTGTTGGCGTGCACCGTTTGAATGCGGGCCGAGTAGTCGACGTGCGTTACCGCCGGAATTTCCGAACGCGCAATATTGAGCTTGTCGATACCGAAAAGTACCAGCTCATCAGAGGTCATGGACCGGCACCGGTCCTTGCGCACGCCGCTGACGAGTAACATGTAGGGGCTGTCGGAATCGAGTTCGAACCAATCGGAAACATCCTCGCGCAGTACCGAAGGCGCGAACGGCCGAAAGCTCTCGCGATATTTAACCTTCAGATTGAGGTTACGCTGCATGGTTGGCGCTCGCGGGTCGCCCAGGATTGAGCGCGCACCGAGCGCGCGCGGACCGAACTCCATGCGACCCTGGAACCAACCGACCGCTTGTTGATCAGCAAGCGCATCGACCGTTTGCGCGATCATTTCGTCTTCGCTCAGCACCGTGAAGCGCGCGCCCGAAGTAAGGAGTCGCTGTTCGATCTCTGCTTGGGAAAAGCTTGGCCCTAGGAAGGAGCCGAACATGCCGTCGCCGCCGTTGGTCTTGCGCGGTTGGTTTTTAAAAATGTGCGCGGTGGCGAGCGCCGCACCAACCGCACCGCCGGCGTCGCCCGCCGCCGGTTAAATCCAGATATTTTCGAATGCACCATCGAACAACACCTTGCCATTGGCGACGCAATTGAGCGCTACGCCGCCCGCGAGGCACAAATTCTTTGAGCCAGTTTTCTTCGCAAGACCACGGGTTAACCGGAGCACAACCTCGTCGAGAACGGCTTGAATCGAAGCTGCAATATCCATATGGAAATTGGTGAGCAACTTCTCGGGGGAACGGACCGGTTCGCCGAACAACGCTGAGAAGCGCTCGTTGGTCATTGTCAGCCCGGTGCAATAATCGAAATACGACAAGTCGAGGCGAAATGAGCCATCCGGCTTTAAATCGATCAAGTTATCGAGAATTAGTTTTTTATATTTCGGCTCACCGTAGGGTGCGAGCCCCATAACCTTGTACTCACCGGAATTAACCTTGAAGCCGGTGTAATACGTGAAGGCCGAATACAGTAGGCCGAGTGAATGTGGGAAGTGGATCTCCTGGAATACTTCCAGATTTTTGCCTGAGCCCATCGCTGCCGAGGTCGTCGCCCACTCGCCGACGCCGTCCATTGTCAGGACCGCTGCATCTTCAAACGGCGAAGGATAGAACGCTGATGCCGCATGACTGAGATGGTGTTCGCAGAATAGCAGCCGGTTTACGTCAAAAGACGGAGCAAACTTTTTCAATTCGCCCTTAAGCAGACTCTTCTGGAATAGCTTTTCCTTTAACCAGAGCGGCATTGCCATGCGGAATGAGCTGAACCCGCGTGGCGCGAATGTCAGGTAAGTTTCCAACAGGCGTTCGAATTTAAGGAACGGCTTGTCGTAAAACACGGCGTGATCAAGCTCGTCGAGCTCCACGCCAGCTTCCTCTAGACAATACGCGATAGCGTTTTTTGGAAATGATGAATCATGTTTCTTGCGGGTGAAGCGTTCTTCCTGCGCGGCGGCCACAATGCGGCCGTCCTCGACTAACGCGGCTGCGCTGTCGTGGTAAAATGCGGAGATGCCGAGGACGCGCATCGACTGTCCGTTAGAACAGCGTGTAGATGAACGGTGCGACCGCGGAGCCCTTGGTCAGGACCACTAGACCGCCGAACACCACCATCATGACCAGAACGGGCAAGAGCCAGAACTTCTTCCGAACCCGCATAAAACGCCACAGCTCAGCCAGGAAATTCATTGCTGGTTTTCCTCTTAGAATTGGTCCTTCAGGGATTCGGGTGCAGGGCCGGGAGGGCTGCGTTCGATCCAGTAGCTATCCGCATCCGGCTGACATGTGAGCCGCATCGGGTCCTTGCCCAGCGCCCGCATGATGAAACCGGTTGGCAGTACCGCGCCGAAGAACACAAAGGCCATCACGATTGGATTCACCACTTTGTGCAGCAAAAGGCCGAACTGAAACCACATCCGATTGAGCGGCCTGAGCGCGGTCGGGAACAGGCCAGCAAACAGGAAAAACGCCACAGCTAACGCACCAGTCCAGGGCCACGCGTGTCCGGCACGCCAAAAATTAATTAGTGCGAGCAGTGCGAAGGCCGCCGCCATAACCATGCCGAACGAGCGGTCCGAGCCGGGAACGGTGGCTTCTTGGCGCAAATAGCTTTCATGGGTTTGATTTGCCATAGTAGATAGCCCCCGCAACCGATGGCAGCGCCACACCTAAAAGCGGTAAAGGTGGCGAAAACATGATTTGGCCGCCGGCGGAACATCTTCGACGATCTGCGCGGCGCCTTGGATCGAATACACAGGAAGACGGATAATGTCTAAAGGGCGGGAGTTACTGCTCAATTCAACGTTGCTCGTAGCCTCAACAATCTTTTGCCTAGTGGTTGCAGAGGCTGGGCTTCGGTTTTTCCCTGTGATGTCTGGGCTGCATGCTCTTCCCGTTTCGAAAGACAGCCCGGTTTTTCGTTTTAGCCCCAACAGAGATTTCGTTTATTCGAATGGTTGGAATTTCTCCATGCTAAACCGCGGTCATGTAAATAACGACGGCTGGGTGAACAACCAGGACTATCGCGTGAGCGAGTATCCACCGCTGGTAGCGGTAATCGGTGATTCTTTTATCGAAGCGCAGATGCTGCCATACGCGCAGACATTCCACGGGCGGTTGGCAAAATTATTTGAAGGTAAGCTGCAATTCTACAGCTTCGCCGCGTCCGGCGCCCCGCTCAGCCAATTTCTGGTCTGGGCTCGGTACGCGGTGAGCAAGTTCAAAGCGCAGGCACTCGTCATCAATGTAGTGGGCAGCGACTTTGACCAAAGTCGAATAGAATACAGATCATCCCTCGGTTTTTGGTATTACGCCCCTGGAGCCGATGGCGGACTTCATCTTCAGCTCGTTGAATACCATCCGGGCGCAATGACCGCCCTCGTCAGGCACTCGGCACTTCTGCGCTACTTGGCGCTCAATTTAAGGATCGCCTACAACTACAAGCTTGATGCCATCATGAGCTGGTTCCGACCGCACAATGACAGCAACGCCGGCTCCACATCGGCAAACGCCTCCCCGCCACGCCTCGCTGCCTCCAAAGCAGCCGTGGACGCTTTCCTGCGAGATTTAGGCCAGATCGGTTTGCCCGCACAATGCATAGCATTCACTGTTGATGGCTTCCGTTATCCCGACCGCGTGGAACGCGAGGCCGGCACTTTCAACGACATCATGCGCCGATATTTTATCGAACGAGCATCAACCCACGGATACGAGGCCATCGATCTTGATCCGCTGTTCTTGGCTCGGCATCAAGAGACAGCCGAGCGGTTCGAAGCTCCGAATGACCCTCACTGGAATGCAAATGGACATCGTGTAGCGGCAGAGGCGCTGCGGTCTTCGAGGCTGCTTAATTCCGACTGCCACTTTGATTTTCGGGGACCAACGCCCCAAGCCGTCCGCTGAGGTACTAAGTCTTTATCTTCAGGGCAACCACAGTATATTGGTCAAAGGCACTTTCCGCCGCCGATGTTCTCAGCGCGACACGGAATGATCGATCAGTTGACTAATCCACGCCGCCGAAGCTCGGCTATGACCACATCTGCGACAATGCGGCTCCCTTCGATGCCGAAGTGGCCGTTGCAATCAGCCGGCTCGGTATAGAGCTCACAGTAGCTTCTCTGCCCGAGGTCGCTAAGCAGCGCGCGGCTGGGATCGAATACCTCAATCTTCCTAATAGCGAGCGCGGCGATAAGGGGAGCATATTCGGGTTGGCCAAATTCGGCGCGGGCGCGGAAGCTGCTGGCACCGGGCAACATCACGATGAGCGCTCGCTTACCGCGGTGCTCGGATTCGCGGACGAAGGCTTCCACTAGCGCGGCCGTCAGAGCGAGCGCTCCAGAACGGTGGTCGGCCCTGTAGAAATCAGCCCGCGAGGGGCGACCAGTAATGCGCACGCGCAAGCGTGGCATGAGCGCAAAGCGGGCGAGCGTCGCCGTGTACGGAAAGCGCAGTGTCACTGGGCCATCAGGGGTGTCAGGCAACAGGTATTCGTGCGGCAACAAGCTCGCGGGGTCGCGCAGGAAGTCCAGGAATCCTTTCTCATCGATGCGCGGCCGATGAATCCATTCCAGGCGACCTTCACCGTCGAGTACGAAGCGGCCCTTGAGCCCGGTCGGGCTCGGGGAGTAACCAAGGAATCCGCGATACTGGTTGACATTGAGCACGATGTTCTCAGCAAAGATTCCGAGCAACGTTACCGGCGCCTCATCCTGCCTAATATGCAGGAAGCGAACGTAGGATTGGTCGGTGCCGTACATTTCCACGGCATAATTGGCGACACGGCAGCCGAGCTTGCGCGACAGTTGCTCGACCCACCCGTCGGCGAGAGGAATATCGGTCCCCCAGACAAACGAGTCGCCATAGGCCGAGGCGCACGGAGACTCGGATTGTGGAAAATCCGGATTGTACTTGGCGCCGGTTCGGTCGCGCGGCGGCGCGACGGCATCGCTTGGTGACGGCCAGCCTAATTCGTCGTCCCAATTTCCACCTGCTGCCGCCCACACTTTGGAAGCGTCAAAATCGGGATTCCAAACGAGAAAGTGCGCAGTTGAGGCGAGTACGAATTTCAGAAAGATGGCGGAGAAGCTCTCCATAACCCCAAGTAGAATCAGGATCGAAATCAACCACAGCAATACGCGGCGCAAAGTTGACGGTTGGGGTTCCGACACCGAGCAACAACTCCCTTCGCGACGGGCTCCAATCTGCGGAGCACTCGTACATACCAGCACTTCAGAGCGCTCGAGTTCGGCAAACGCCATCGTTCCGTCTAAAGCAAAAGCGAATGATCAGCATCTAAAGTCTTGTTGATAACTCGCTTATAGAGCCCGATGATCTCAGCGGTGAATCTGTCAACGACAAGCTTACGTGCCGCCATCGCGTAGCGCGCACGCAAATATGGGTCGCCGGCGAGCCTACCCATCGCATCCGAGGTCACGGTTAATCCCCACAATCAGACTTTCGCAATCGCTATTCAACTCGGCGTTATAGGGACGCTTGCACTGTGGGCCATGTGGATTGCGCATTTCCTGCTATTTCGAAGCGGTGGCATGGCTCGGCACGGTGATCGTGGTCGATAACGTCGTTTGTTCAACCGTGCACTCGCACCTGTTCGATTTCAATAACGGGTGGCTTTATGTCCTCGGGGTAGGTGTACTGGGCGGCACAGTATTGCAGGAGAGTGCGAGGACGCCAGCCAAGTCCGCGCTTTCACGTGAAACGGTTCACCCCGGCTCAAACCCATCCGTGCTAAAGAGGCTCTCGTGTCCACCGGTCGATTGGAAAGGCTGAATCAATCTGCTCTTTCTGGAACTTAGCGACATCACCGGATGATGTGATCGCTCTGATAGTCCGCCATGAAGCTGCATTTCTTGTCCGCTGCCGTGCGCTGCAACATTTTTTCCTCGCTCAGCACTGCTTCATAGTCGCTGCGATAGGCAACCGATCCGATTACCGCGCCGGCAGCGCTTTCGTTCGCTTTTTCTATGAGGCCCCTTAACTCATCTTCGCGCGTAATCAACGCTTTCCAGCGTCGAGCAAGATCATCGCACTTGTACAAAGTGTACTTGCCCGGATCGACCCAGATCGCGCCGGGGCCATCACTGCCGCAGCCCGTTACGATAAGGGCCGCAGGAGTGAATAAGAAACCAAGCAATGCCAGGCGCGGCCAGTCGAACAGCACGAGTATTTTTATCAAGAGCGCGCTCCTCAAGGCAGCTGAAGTGAAACAAGCTGTCTATCGGGCGACAGCGTGGTTTGTAGCCATATTGCGGCTAATGGAGGCCCTATACCGGCCCAAAAACAGCAGCCCCCAGTTGGTATGTAGTTAAAGTGCCGCAATTGTTAGGCTCAGACGGGAGATGTGGAATTCTACTGTGTAATTCCGCCGGTTTCGAGAAGACTGCGATACAGCTGCACAATTTGCCGTCCGATTATATCCGCTGCGAATTTCTCGACCACTAGCTCGCGCGCGGCAATGGCATAATGCGCGCGTAACTGGCGATCCCCAGCGATCCGAACCATTACGTCTGCCAGCGCCGGCACGTCGTCGACAGGAAACAAGAGGCCTGTGCGCTCGTGAATAACGATTTCGCGGCAGCCGGGCACATCGCTCGCGATCATCGCACGACCGCAAGCCGCGGCTTCCATCAACGATAACGGCAGGCCTTCGCGGCGCGATGGTAGTACTGCGACATGCGCCTTGGACCAAAAACTGACGATATCGCCGACATATCCAAGCCAAGCTATTCCCGCTTCGGTATTCCAGGATTTTGCCTCCGCCTCTGTCACGGAAGCCGGATTGGCTGGGTCAGACGTGCCGGCGATTAAGAGCCTCGCGTCAGGCAGGCGGGTGCGCAGCAATCGATGTGCGGCAACGAGGGTACGAATGCCTTTGTCCTCAAGGAGCCGTCCAACAAATCCGAAAGTCGGTGCTCCATTCGGTTCGGCGAGCGGCGTCAAGCGGTTGACGTCAACACCCGATCCAGGGATCAGTGCAATTCGATTCTGCGCAAGGCCAAGGGAAACCAGTGCGGCCCTATCGTCTTTATTTTGCACCAAAGCGACACAGTCTCTGCGATTGATGAGAAAACGCAGCGTCAAACCAATTAGCGCACGGACAACGCGCGCTTTGCCAGTCTCGGACGTAAACGAATACCCAAGGCCAATGAACGCGTTGATGCAGGCCGCCGGCTGGCCGAGTGTCGACAGCATGCCAAGCACGCAAGCCTGCAATGCGACGTGATGGGTGAGCTCCGGTTTCACGTCGCGGCGCACACGGCGGAGCGCGGCGATGCTTGCAATGGCCGCACGCGCGGACAGGCTGCCGCGCGCGAACGGAATAGGGTGCAAGGTAAACCGCTCAGCTTCAATCGCGGCCGCCCCGCGGCTCACACGCGTAGCGACGTGCACTTCGAAACCGGCGTCACGCGCTGCGCGCGCCATCGGTAGCCGATGCGACAAGAAGGCCCAGTCCTCCGTCACCACATAAAGTAGGCGCGGCTTTGCCGGACTGGCACCTGAAATGTCGTCACGCGTCATGTCGAGACATTAAGAAGGGGAAGCGTGATCGCGTCCGCGATCGATCGGCCGAAACGAACTTCGAAAGCGGGGCTGGTCAGCGCTGCTGCGCGTTGACGCGCGGCTTTGCGATGCTCGGTCGCGACCAGGAGAGCGCCGGCGATGCCGGCGCGCTTGGCAGCTTCAATATCCTCCGCTTTGTCGCCGACCAGCCAGGACGATTTGAGAGCGAGCGCAAGCGCGGACGCCGCTTGCAACAACATGCCGGGATTGGGCTTACGCGCCGGATGGTCAGGGTGAGCAAGGGCGCCCCTTGCTTCCGGATGATGAGCGCAGGCATAGACCGCGTCGATCCTAGCACCTTCGCTTGCGAGCGAAGCGACAATCGCGTCCTGCACGGACTTAAATTCGGCCCAGCCATAATAGCCTCGGCCGATACCGGACTGATTGGTGACCATGATTACAGGAACGCTCCGCTGGTTCGCGGCGGCGATCACTTCCGCAGCTCCAGGAATAACGACAATGTCGTCGACCCGGCGCAAATAGCCGGTGTCTTCAACGATCGCACCGTCACGATCCAAGAACAGTGCGGCGCGGCCAGGCGCTGGGCGCTGCAGCACCTCGCACCAGACACCCTGCGAATTGAGTGGGTGTTCGGTGGATTGGCTGGATTCGAGCATTGTGATCTGCGCCTCCCGTCTTCGGTCTTTCTTAGCACACTGAAATCATGTTAGGTGCACACCCACTTGGGAGTGACCGTGAGTAGTCGCAGTCCGATTGAAGATCGCGGCCAAAAGGATCCGGTGGCCGAGCACTTCCGGCGCTCGTGCGAAACGCTTTCGCGCGCCGCCGACGATCTCAATTTGCGTGCCAATATCAATGAGATTGCTGAGGCGATTGCGGCAGCGTTTCGTGGCGGCCATAAATTGCTGATTGCCGGCAACGGTGGCAGCGCCGCCGACGCTCAGCATATCGCCGGCGAATTCCTGTCGCGTTTAAATTTTGACCGTAATCCGCTGCCTGCCATCGCGCTGACCACCGACAGTTCGGTTTTGACTGCGATCGGCAACGATTACGGTTTTGAGCGCACCTTCGAACGGCAAGTGCGTGGACTGGGACAGCCCGGCGACGTCTTCATCGCGATTTCAACTTCGGGCCGCTCTCCGAATGTGATTGCGGCTTTGAAGGCGGCGCGCGAGAGCGGCCTTATAACGATCGGCTTTACCGGTAGCGCCGGCAGCGGGTTGATGCGGCCGCTCTGCGACCATTGCTTGGCGGTACCAGCGGACGAAACGCCCCTCATTCAGCAAATCCATATCGTGGCAGCGCACTCGGTTTGCGGGCTGGTCGAACGCAGCCTATTTCCACCGACCTAATAAACCTGTTTGTTTATCAGTAAGTTAGTCGTGTTCAGGTGCTGAACATTAGGCTTGACGTTCACCCCGTGAACGAGGTAGTGGTGAAGCCGAGGGGTGGGGGGATGCCACAGCCGGCGCGCAGCGAAGACTCCGAAAATGCCCTTATCGTGCTCGGCCTCTTAGAGTCGGTCGAGCGTGACGGCGCGCAGTCGCAGCGCAAGCTTGCGTCCGATCTTGGAATCGCGCTCGGACTGGTCAACGCCTACCTCAAACGCTGCGTCAAAAAGGGCTTGGTCAAAATCGGTCAGGCTCCGGCGCGACGCTACGCGTATTATCTGACGCCACACGGATTTGCCGAGAAATCTCGGTTGACCGTCGAATACCTATCAAACTCATTCGCATTCTTCCGCCGCGCTCGCGAAGATTGTTCGGCGGTCCTCAAAGCCGCTTATGCGCGCGGCTGGAATCGCGTCGCACTGATCGGCGTATCGGACTTGGCGGAAATTGCGACAATCTGCGCGCTCGAACAGGGGATCACCATCGTAGCCGTGGTTGACGCCAAGGCAACAACAGACCGGTTTGTCGGCACGCCAGTCGTGGGATCGATTGATGCGGTGCCGGGCGGTTTCGACGCTGTCGTGATTACGGATCTTGGGTTTACTCGCGACACGGTCACGGCTGCGCTAGCGGCGCTTGAGGCCGAACGCGTCTTTGTGCCGGCTTTGCTTGGACCGCGTCTAGATCGAGCAACGGAGGGCGCTGCATGACAGCCGAAGAGCACCCCCACTGGTACGTCGCCCATACGCACCCGCATGCTGAAGCGAAGGCGACGGCGCATCTAAGCCGCCAAGGCTTCGGTGTTTATTTCCCACGCTATATCAAACGACGCCGACATGCGCGTCGCATCGAGACCGTCCCGGCGCCGCTATTTCCGCGTTATCTGTTCGTTGCAATTGATCTCAACGCACAGCGCTGGCGCTCGATCTTTTCGACCGTGGGTGTCAGCCGATTGGTGTGCAATGGCGAGGATCCAAGTCCGGTGCCGATCGGAATCGTCGAAGCGCTGAAAAATCGAGAGGATGCCGACGGTTTTATCAAGCTGGACTGCCGCCCGCGATTCCACGTCGGCGACAAGATTCGCGTGCTCGATGGCGCGTTCTCATCCTGCCTCGGTCTGTTCGAAGGGATGGCCGAACGCGAGCGGATCGCGATCTTGCTCGACCTTCTTGGCCGCAAGGTGCGAGTGATTTTGGACGCGGATTTGGTCGCCGCGGCCTGATCCGGCCCGCGAGCCTTACAGATTTCGTTTATTTGTTCGGGTGACTGGTCTCACCCGGACTGCGGTAGCGTGGAAAAACTCCACTCACGAAGCAAAGCCGACCGTACCCGTCCGAATTCGGATGCGCCAGCCAGCAACGAATGACCACGCAAGACCAACTTGTATGCAGAAAAATGAAATTTATTGAGTGCCGCGAAAAACTGCGCGACAGAGTGTCAGTGTTGCCAACCCAAAAAGTGTAGTTTGATACCTTTGGACCAGTTGTGTCGCGTTCCATTTCGTTCACATTCTCCAATTTTCGACCTTTGCATTTACAGGCATCTGAACACCGTTTCGCGCATTCGAAAATTTTCTCGAAGCTCGCGATTGCGGAATATTGACCGCACGGCCGACGCGAGCGGCCGTGCCGGGTTGTGCAGTTTGGATTTTATAGTGTGAACGCGCATCGTGTCCTGTTCGGCGACCTCATGGAACGCCTCGGCTGGCGCTTCCCTGTGCTCATTGCCTGGACCTCGCTTGTCGGAATCAGCGAGAGCGTCTCGGTGGTTCTGCTCCTGCCGCTTTTGCAGCGCATAGGTGTGGCGGCTGCAAGTAATCAGGGCTTTCTGACGACTCTCATCAATAGAAGCCTGGCGCTCGTCGGCGCCAAGAATGCCGGCGAGATCCTCGCCGTCGTCATCGTCATTGCGACAATACAAGCGATACTGTCACTTGGCCTGAATTGGTGGACTGTCCGGCTCGCGCAGAGCTATCAGTCTCGACGCCAGTTCGAATTATTCGGCGCGTTCATGCGCGCGAAATGGACCTTCGTCGCAGATCGAAAAGCCGGTGAGATGACTAACGCGATCGTCACCGAATGTGAGCGATTAGGACGGGCCTTTACGATATGTCTGTCGCTGCTTGGCAGCAGCGTGGTTGCCGCGGTTTATATCGGATTGTCGGCGTTTGTCGCGTGGCAGGCCACGTTGAGTGTTGTTGGTTTTGCCCTCGCAACCGCTTTGGCGATGGCCCAACTTTACAGGAAGGGCTATGCGATTGGTCAGAGCCTTGCCCCGCTAAATGCGCAATTGCAGTCGATGCTCGACGAACAATTTGCCGCAGCCAAATTCATCAAGGCGTGCGCCGGCGTCGATCGCGCGACCGCACAAATCCAGTCTTTGTTGCAAAAGCTTGCTGACGCCAAAAAGTTCGATCACGTCACGCCGGCATCTGTCCGCGTTGTCCTCGAATATATCGCCTTGATCGGCCTCGCTTCGATACTTGTCTTGACTAGCGGAGGACTGGGCGTGGCGCCGGCAAACGTTGTTATTGTGCTAGCTCTGTTCGCTCGGTTGTTCCCGCGTATGACCGCTCTCCAGGCACAATTGCATTATCTCAACGGTAACGTGCATGCGATTGAGGCCATCAATAAAATTCAAACTGCTGCGGAGTGCGAAGCAGAGCGACAGCATGGAATTAGTGAGCCATTGAAAATCGATCAACCTGCGGCCCTTACCGTGCGCAACCTTCAGGTCAGATTTGGTGAGCGCATCGTGCTCGATCGGATCAGTCTGCAAGTGCCGGTACCGGGGCTGCTTGCGGTAGTCGGCAGATCTGGCGCCGGCAAGTCGACCCTGGTCCATGCATTACTCGGCCTGATCGAACCGACTGCGGGATCGATTGGGCTGGGAAATTACGATCTGGCATCGGCCCCGCTTCACGCATGGCGACGGGCGATAGGTTATGTACCGCAGGAAACTATATTGTTCCATGCGTCGATCAGAGAAAACTTGAAGCTGGTCAATTCTGTCGCTTCGGAGTTTGAGATTGAAACGGCGTCCCGGCGTGCCCATGCGTTGGATTTCATTAATGCACTACCGGCCGGATTCGACACCGTGATCGGCGACCACGGAGTCAAACTTTCTGGCGGGCAGCGACAGCGCCTCGGGATTGCGCGGGCATTGTTAATGAATCCGGCCCTGCTCATCATGGACGAGGCAATGAGCGCGCTCGACACTGAGTCCGAAGCTGAACTGCTGCGCACCGTTGAGGAGCTTCGAAAGCAGATGGGAGTTTTGCTTGTTGCACATCGGCTCGCGGCAGCACGTGCGGCCGACGTCATTTGCGTGTTCGAAGCGGGGCATATTGTCGAGGCCGGATCCTGGAATGAATTAATGGCGCGCAGAAAACGACTTTATGCATTGGCCGAGGCTCAATCGCTTGCTGAAGACCGATCAATTGCTGTGCTTTAAGCTTTGGTAAAGCAAATGGCGCGCACCAGGTGTATTTCCATCGTCATAATTGTTGTGCAGTAAATCATGACTCACACCGAAAGCTTTCTTACAGAGGTCAAGCGTATCTGCGAAAATATTTCCTGCGATTTTATTGAAGGGATGGTAGATGAATTAATTGCACTTAGGGCACGCAAAGGTCGCCTTTTTTTAATTGGCGTTGGCGGCAGCGCAGGAAATTGCAGTCACGCGGTAAATGATTTTAGAAAACTTTGCGGAATTGAGGCTTACAGCGCAGCCGATAACATTTCGGAATTGACTGCGCGTGCCAACGATGAGGGTTGGGACACAATTTTTTCTGGTTGGCTCGAAGCGAGCAATTTAAATTCGCCTGACGCCATTTTGATCTTTTCCGTTGGCGGCGGCGATATCGAGCGACATGTGTCAACAAACATTGTCAAAGCGGTTATTTTTGCAAAATCGCGTGGGACAAAAGTGCTTGGTATTGTTGGGAAAGACAATGGTTATACCGCACTTCACGGCGATGTGGTCGTGATTGTACCTCAAGTCAATCCTTCGCGAATCACGCCTTTGTCGGAGGCATTCCAGTCCGTTGTCTGGCATTGTCTTGTAAGCCACCCCGAACTGCAGATCAGGCAGACCAAGTGGTAGTCGATTCAGGCGTCGCTCGACGCCGTGCAGTATTCCTCGATCGGGACGGGGTTCTCGTCGTGCCGGAAGTGCGCGATGGGCGCACCTTCGCCCCACAACGGCTCGAGGATTTGCACCTATATCCTGAGGCGAAAGCAGCGCTCGATCGCCTCCAGGACTCAGGCTACTTGCTTGTAGTGGTCACAAATCAACCCGACGTTGGTAAAGGGCTAATTTCACGCTTCACAATGGAGCAGATGCACAAACGTCTCCTGCAGGAGCTTCCGATCGATCGAATCGAAGTGTGCTGTCACATCCAAACAGAGGACTGCACGTGCCGAAAACCCAAGCCTGGCATGTTGCTCAAGGCCGCGTACGAATGTGGGATCGACCTCAAAAACAGTTTCATGGTCGGTGACCGAGCTACTGATGTTGAAGCCGGACTTGCAGTCGGCTGTACAACGATTTTCATCGACCTGGACTATGCAGCCGAGAAAACGCCGCAATCCTTTTCTCATCGTGCTCGTTCAATTACCGAAGCGGTGGACATTATTCTTCATGATCAATGACTGAAGCGAGGGGGACTTCTCCATGCCACGAATAGAAAATCTGAAGATAAAAATTTTTGCTGATGGTGCGGACCTGAAGGGCATTCTCGAGATGAAAGAAAATCCGCTCATCTCCGGGTTTACGACCAACCCGACACTTATGCGCAAGGCGGGCATCGCAAGTTATGAGGTGTTCGCTCGTAAAGTACTGGAAAAAGTCACCGAGCATCCAGTCTCGTTCGAGGTATTTGCCGACGATTTTCCGACAATGATCAGGCAAGGACGCGTCATTGCGTCATGGGGAAAGAACGTCAACGTGAAGATCCCGGTGATGAACACCAAAGGGGAATTCAGCGGCACTGTCCTCCGCGCACTCGCAATGGAGAGCGTCAACCTTAATGTGACCGCGATCATGAACACGGATCAGGTACACGCAGTCACCAAGATGCTCGATCCAGCCGTTCCGGCAATTGTCTCGGTCTTTGCCGGCCGAATTGCTGATACCGGCATCGATCCTGTACCGCTTATGAGCAAATGCAAAGAAATCTTGGCTTCGCGGCCGAAGGCTGAGCTGTTATGGGCCAGCCCGCGCGAACTTCTCAACATCTTTCAAGCCGACGAAGCAGGCTGCCAGATCATCACCGTCAGTCACGAACTGCTGGCGAAGCTCTCTCTCATCGGCAAAGACCTCCATGAGTATTCCCTGGAAACTGTCCAAATGTTTTATCGCGACGCCGTTGCTTCCGGATTTGAGATTGCGGAAGCTGGCACCGGGAGCACGGATCGCGAGCTAGTCGGCCGCGTCGCATAGCAGTATAAGAGGGGATTGGGGTGCAGAACAGATTTTCACGTGTGTTCGTAACCGGCGGCGCGGGTTACGTCGGATCGGCACTCATACCGAGGCTGCTTGGGCGCGGCTACAAGGTAACGAGCTATGACATTTGTTATTACGGAGACAATTTTCTGCCCAAGAGCAATCCCAACCTGCAAGTGATCCGGGGCGACATTCGCGATACGGCAAAGCTGGCCGGCACATTGGCCGAGCATGACAGCTTCATCAGTCTCGCATGCATTTCGAACGACGCGAGTTTCGAACTGGACGAGAAGCTTTCAACATCGGTCAATCTTGACGCCTTCGAGCCCATGGTGATTGCCGCCAAAAAGGCCGGCGTCAGGCGTTTTATCTTTGCATCGTCGAGCTCGGTGTACGGCGTCTCGGACCAGCCAGACGTAACCGAGGAACACCCGCTTGTTCCGCTCACGCTCTATAACAAATTCAAAGGAATGTGCGAGCCGCTTTTGTTTAAGCACACCGATGCAAGCTTCGTCGGCGTCGTATTCCGTCCGGCGACTGTCTGCGGCTACGCGCCGCGACAGCGCTTTGATCTCAGTGTCAATATCTTGACCAATCATGCAGTCAACAATGGCAAGATCAGCGTCTTTGGCGGTGAGCAAATGCGGCCCAATCTGCACATTCTTGATTATTGCGATGCCGTTCAACTCCTGCTTGATGCACCTGACGAAAAGGTCGCAAACGAGACCTTCAACGTTGGCTATCAGAATATGTCGATCTTGGATATCGCATTGCTTGTGAAGCGGGTCGTCGAACGGGAATTTCCCGAAAGGGGCGAAATCGGCATTGTTAAAACGCCGAGTGACGATAAGCGCTCATATCACATAAATTCCGACAAGATACGCCGTGTACTCGGCTACATACCCAAACACACTATCGAACAAGCGGTGAGCGAGCTTTGCAGAGCTTTCAAGGACAGACAATTCCGCAATTCGATGTCGGATGACATTTATTTTAACGTCCGCAGAATGAAAAATCTTCAGGCGGCATGAATCGAAGTATCGCGGTCGTGACCGGCGGCGCTGGCTTCATCGGAAGCCACATGGTCGATTTATTGCTTGCCCGCGGCTATCGGGTTCGCGTGATCGACAATCTCGCCGGCGGCCGCGAGGCAAACCTGGCCCACCACAGTAATGAATCAAGGCTCTCATTTGAGCGGATGGACATTCGGCGATTAAGTCCGGGCGAGCAGTCGTTCCAAGACGTCGAACTTGTCTTTCATTTCGCCGGAATAGGCGACATCGTGCCCTCGATCGAGCGGCCATCCGAGTACATGGATGTCAACGTTCAGGGCACGGTAAACGTCCTTGAATGCGCGCGCGCGGCAAATACGAAAAAATTCGTCTACGCAGCATCCTCTTCCTGTTACGGTCTTGCTGCGATCCCAACCTGCGAAGATCATCCTATTGCGCCCCAGCATCCTTACGCATTGAGCAAGTACCTTGGCGAGCAGGCCGTCCTGCACTGGCACAACGTGTATCGGCTGCCAGCAAACTCGATTCGAATCTTCAATGCCTACGGTCCGCGGGTGCGTACGACCGGAGCCTATGGCGCGGTATTTGGGGTGTTTTTCAAGCAAAAGCTCGCCGGCAAACCATTCACGGTGATCGGTGATGGTCAGCAGCGGCGAGATTTTGTTTATGTGACCGACGTTGCGAAAGCATTTCTCCGTGCTGGGGAGACCAGGTTCGCCGGGCACGTTTGGAATCTTGGAGCCGGCAATCCGCAAACTGTGAATCGGTTAGTTGAACTGCTCGGCGGCCCGGTCGTGCATATTCCAAAGCGGCCTGGTGAACCCGATTGCACATGGGCCGATGTCGGCAAGATCCAGAGCGAGCTAGGCTGGAAGCCGATCGTTGCGTTCGATCAGGGTGTACGGCGAATGATGGAAGATATTGAGCTCTGGCGCGATGCGCCGTTATGGGAGCCACAGTCCATAGCTCGAGCAAGCGAGATGTGGTTCCGCTACCTCGGAAGAACTGCGCAGTAGACCGCCATGATTTCATTGATGGACCGCTACCGGCACAAAATCAAAACGCCGGCTGAAATCCGAGAAGCTATCGGCCCTCCGCCGCGTCAGCGGCGCGTAATCATGTGCCATGGCGTATTCGATGTTGTGCATCCTGGGCACGTTAGGCATTTGCTCTATGCCAAGAGCAAGGCCGATATTCTAATCGCCAGCATTACAGCCGATAAGTATATCAAGAAAGGCTTGCACCGGCCGCACGTTCCCCAGGATCTGCGTGCGGTCAATCTCGCCGCGTTCGAGATGGTCGACTATGTCGTGATAGACGGCAATGACAAACCGCTGGCAATCATTGCGACCATACAGCCCGACTATTTCGCCAAGGGATTCGAGTATAACGCCAATGGCCTTTCGCCGAATACTGCTGAAGAAGCGAAAGTTGTCGAGGCGTACGGTGGCGAGATCCTTTTCACCCCCGGCGACGTCATTTATTCGTCGAGCGCCCTCATCAAGCTTGCCCCTCCTTCAGTTAAGCTCGAGACCATTCAGATTCTGATGGAGCGTGAGCAGATTACGTTCGATCATCTGCACAAGGTTCTCAGCCAACTGGGTGGAAAGCACGTGCATGTTGTAGGCGATACCATCATCGACACCTACACGCACTGTACGATGATCGGCGGTCAAACCAAGACACCTACGATAAGCGTACTTTATCAGCAGCGAACCGATTATGTCGGCGGGGCAGGAATAGTTGCGAAGCATCTCGTTGCGGCAGGTGCGAAGGTCTCATTTTCAACGGTCCTCGGGAACAATTCCTTGAAAGATTTCGCACTGGATGATCTCAAGTCTACGGGGGTTGACGTTCGTACGATCGTTGATCCGTCGCGGCCGACAGTCAACAAGAATGCGATCGTCGCAGGGGGTTATCGATTACTCAAAGTGGATACACTCGATAACAGATCGATTTCGGATTTAATTCTCGGTTCTGTGATCGAAGGATTGCAAACAACGCCTGCCGAAGCGGTGGTGTTCTCGGATTTCAGGCACGGCATGTTCAACCGGCGCACCATACCGGAACTGGTAGACGCTATTCCGAAGTGTGCTTACCGAGCTGCCGACAGTCAGGTCGCGAGCCGTTGGGGCAATATCACGGACTTCCAGAACTTCGATCTGATAACTCCGAACGAACGCGAAGCGCGATTTGCGTTAGGGGACCAGGATTCAGGAATCCGGCCGCTTTCATCGAAACTTTATGATGCGGCGCAGTGCAAGCTACTGATTCTTAAACTCGGCGAGCGCGGCGTCTTGGCGTGCCGCGACATCGACCACGAGTCACTCGACAGTTTTTTCGTGATCGACAGTTTTGTAAACAATCTTGTGGATCCAATCGGAGCAGGGGACGCGCTGTTGGCGTACACCACCTTGGCCATGCTGGCTTCTCGGAACGAA
The DNA here is from genome assembly GCA_963816295.1 of uncultured Alphaproteobacteria bacterium. GTDB lineage: Bacteria > Pseudomonadota > Alphaproteobacteria > Rhizobiales > Xanthobacteraceae > BOG-931. The sequence goes on from CAWFJS010000017.1 coordinate 577,073, forward strand.
GCGATTGCAACCATTCTCGGCACGATGGCTGCGGCCTGTGAATGCGAGCATGAGGGCAACATCCCAGTCTCGACTGATGATGTCCGTACAAAGCTAGCCGATGTCGAGCGCCAAGTTAATTTCAACTAGTGCATGCGTGTTGTCATCACCGGTCTTGGTGTGCAAGGTCATAAGCGGCGCAAAATCGCCGGCGATGACTATGTCGGCTCCGTTGACCCGGTCAATCACGAAGCTGATTACAGGTCCCTGCTGGACGTTCCGCTCGATGACTACGACGCTGTACTGGCCTGTGTGCCTGATACGGTAAAAGCCGAGCTGCTTGCGTACTGTATCGCAAATGGCAAACATGTGCTGGTTGAGAAACCGCTGCTTGTGTCAGCGGAGCGCGACCTGTTGGGTCTGGAACATCGTGCACGTGAGAAAGCTACAGTCATCTACACTGCCTATAACCACAGGTTTGAGCCGCATTACATTCGGATGCGCGACTTGATTTCTTCAGGCACGCTCGGCCGGATTTACAGTTGCAGAATGTTTTACGGAAACGGGACAGCACGGCTGGTTCGCGATTCTGCGTGGCGCGACCAAGGCGCCGGCGTTCTCACTGATCTCGGTTCGCATTTGCTGGATACGTGCCGGTTCTGGTTTGGCGATATTGACGAGGATTTCTCGGTTGTGTCGGCCAGCAATTTCGAAAATCGCGCGGCCGATCATGTCATCATCGCCAACGAATTGATGAAACCCCGCATTGAGCTCGAAATGACTCTGTTGATGTGGCGCAATGATTTCAGATGCGACGTATTGGCCGAAAACGGCTCGGCGCACATTTCCTCGCTGTGCAAATGGGGACCCACGAAATTCACCCACAGGATACGGACGCTGCCGAGCGGCCAACCTTTGGAGGATGCCCAAATCCTCACTCGAGAGGATCCAACCTGGGCGGCGGAGTACGCGCATTTCAAGAAATTGTGCGAGCTTGGCGCAAAAGCAGACCTTTCGAACGATCTTTGGTTATACCGCGTGCTCTCCAGGTTGGGCGCCGATACGGTCACTATGTTGAGCAAATCGCAATGAACCAGCCGGTGGTCGGCTTTGCCGGCATGAGTCATCTCGGGCTCGTATCAGCCGCCGCGGTCGCAGGAGCGGGGTTTGAAACAGTGTGTTTCGACACCGATCCCGAATTGATCGCGTCCTTACGCCAGGGTGCTCTTCCGATTGTCGAGCCCGATCTCGCCGAACTGATTAAGGCCAACGGGGCTCGTCAACGGTTTGCGTCCTCGGCATCAGAACTGGGCCATTGTGACGTCGTATACGTCGCACTCGATGTTACTACCGACTCGGAAGGCCGCAGTGACACCTCGGCGCTGAAGGCGCTCATCGACTCGATAATTCCGGCGATGCACGATGAAGCAGCTTTCGTCGTTTTGTCCCAGGTCGAGCCCGGGTTTACCTCGGCATTGTCTTTGCCGCCACCCGTTCGACGATATTATCAGGTGGAAACTCTAATTTTTGGCCGTGCAGTTGAGCGTGCGACAAAACCCGAACGCTATATCGTGGGATGTGCCGATCCGAGCCGACCGCTCCATCCGCAACTCAAGAAAGTTTTGAGCGCTTTCAAATGTCCGATTCTGCCCATGCGGTATGAGAGCGCTGAATTAGCCAAAATCTCGATCAATTGCTACCTTGTGGGCGCCGTTAGCGTGGCCAACATGCTTGCCGAGCTGTGCGAATCGATAGGTGGGGATTGGTCGGAGATCGTTCCCGCATTAAAGCTCGATGGTCGGATTGGCCAATTTGCTTACCTCGCGCCGGGTCTTGGGATCGCCGGCGGAAATTTCGAACGCGATTTGGGCACGGTGCGCCATCTAACGGCGGCGAACGGCGCCGATGCCGGCCTGGTGGAGGCATGGATGCGCATCAGCCGGCGCCGGCGCGATTGGGCAGCGAAGGCTATACAGCGCGCGCTTCTCGATCGAAAGCCTGGCGCGACGATCGCGGTGTGGGGCCTCGCCTACAAAGAAAATACGCACTCGATAAAAAATTCAGCATCTGTTGCGACCATTGCGCAGCTTAATGGGGTGCAAATTCGCGTTCACGATCCGGCAGTGGCTGTCAACCTGATCTCCCGACCGAACGTTACCGGATTTGCGGACCCGTTGCGGGCCGTCCAAGGCGCCGACGCCCTGATGATCCTCACTCCCTGGCCGCAATATCGCCAAGTTGCGCTGGCTGACATTGCGCAGGCGTTAAGCGGCAAAATCGTCGTCGACCCATATGCTGTACTTGACGCCACTACCGCTGCCGAGGCGGGGCTGGCCTACTACACGCTCGGACGGGCGCCAGTCGTCGCAAGCGGATAGAGGGTCTTTTTGCTCGTCCATCTCAATCCAACCGCGATCTTGCCGCCACGAACCGTGGTCATTGGCGGCGGCGGCTTTATCGGCGGTGCCGTCGTTCGCCAACTCACGGCAAGGCAGGGAAGTGTTGTCTCCATCGCCCGTGCGGACGTCGATCTTTTAGGTTGCGGTGCGGCGCAAAAACTTGCCGCCTTATTGCAGCCGGGTGACGCCGTCGTTGTCGCAGCTGCTCGAGCGCCCTGCAAGGACATGAGCATGTTAATCGACAACATGCTCATGTCCAAAGCAATACTGGATGCATTCGCGAAGGTGGAATTATCGCATGTAATTAACATCAGCTCGGACGCGGTCTACCCTGACGAGCCAGTTCCTTTAGACGAGAGGGTTCCACCTTCCCCGGCGACTTTTCATGGCGTCATGCATCTGGCTCGGGAAATCGGCTTCACCAGCGAACTCAAGGCGCCACTGGCGATCCTGCGCGTGACACTCGTATATGGCGCCAATGACCCGCATAACGGCTATGGACCGAACCGTTTTCTCCGACAAGCGTCGAGCGGAAAAGACATCATTTTGTTCGGCGAAGGCGAGGAGCGCCGCGATCACGTCTGGATTGAAGATGTAGCCGAACTTGTCTTTCGTGTGCTCGCATACGGGAGCCGCGGAATCCTGAACATAGCTACCGGCTCGGTCTACTCATTCCGACGCATTGCCGAAAAGGCGATTGAATTTAACCGAAACAAAGTCTCACTTTTATCCCAACCGCGACAAGGCCCTCAACCGCATAATGGCTATCGTCCTTTCGATACAACCGCTTTGCGCAGCGCTTTCCCAGACTTTACTTTCACGCCGCTGTTCGAGGGCATGGCCAAAGTGCATGGTAATATGACGAGTGTCTAATGGCGGAGGTCGATCTACTTCGCGCTTTACCCAAAGTGAAGCGCAATATTCAGAAGCGCAGCGATGCCAAAGATCCGGCGATAATCGCAACTGCGCGGGAATATGGCGAGAAATATTTCGATGGCCCGCGCGAATATGGCTATGGCGGCTACCGCTACGATGGACGCTGGATGCCCGTTGCCCGGGATATCGTTGCGCACTTCAAGCTTAAACCAGGAATGCGAGTACTCGACGTTGGTTGTGCGAAGGGATTTCTGGTGAAGGACCTGATGAAGGTTTGCCCAGGGCTCGAGGTCTTTGGGCTGGATATATCTTATTATGCGTTGATGCATTGCGAGCCGGAGGTGATTGGCCGCTTGCATCTAGGCACGGCGGAACGGCTGCCGTTCCCCGATCGCAGCTTTGATTGTGTCCTGAGCATCAATACCGTCCACGATTTTCCCCGGTCACGCGCCATTGGAGTGCTGCGAGAGATCGAGCGCGTCTCAGGCGGGCATGCGTTTATACAAGTGGACAGCTTTTACACTTCCCAGCAGAAGGAGATTTTTGAAAGCTGGGTGCTCTGCGCTCAATACTACGATTTTCCAAATGGCTGGAAGGAGCTGTTTCAGGAAGCGGGCTATAGTGGGGATTACTACTGGACGATCATCGAGTGAAATATCAGCGGATCGAAAAGTTTCACCATCAGCTCCGCTGTCCAGCCAAAACAATGTAGGAAGAGTGCATGCTGACTAGTCCCAGCTTGGTTAATGGCCTTGATATTGACGCCGCGCGCAAGCGCTGTCGACGGTACCGGCGCCGCATCCTGGATATATCGCAACAGGTCACAGCGTTGCATATCGCGCCCGCTTTCTCCTGTGCTGAAATCACAGATGCCATCTACAATAGCTTGATGCGTCAACATACCGATGGATCGTATCGTGACGTCTTTATGATGTCGAAGGGTCACGGTTGCATGATTCAGTATGTCATCTTGGAAGATAAAAAAATTCTCACTTCGAAGGATTTGGACCTTTACTGCAAGCCGGGAGGTCGTCTCGGCGCACACCCGGATTACGAAACGCCTGGTATCGTCGCTTCGACCGGATCACTCGGCCATGGTCTCGGAATGGCGGTTGGCCAAGCTTACGCGGAGCAACTCAAAGGCAGTGATACTCGGATCTATTGCCTCATGTCGGACGGAGAATTCCAAGAGGGATCGACGTGGGAGGCGATTTTGATGGGCGCAAACCTTCGGCTCGAGAATCTTATCGCTTTTATGGACTACAACGATTTCAACAGTCTCGAGCGAATAAGCGAAAAACAGACGGCATTCTATCCGCTGGTCCCCAAGGCTGAGGCGTTCGGTTGGGAAGCAGCCGAAGTTGATGGCCATGACGAGGAGGCGATAGTTCAGGCCGTTTTGGATCGGCGTGGTGGACGACCTCTTCTGGTAGTTTGCCGCACGACTAAAGGCAAAGGCGTCTCGTACATGGAGAATGTACCGATCTGGCATTATCGCGCGCCTAATAAAGATGAATATCGGCAAGCCATCAACGAACTGTCGGAAGGCGGGATATGAGAAATCAATTCGCCGACACGTTCTATCAAATTGGGCGGGCCGATCCGCGGCTTTGTATTATCGTAGCAGACATCTCGCCGGCCGGATCGATGGCGAAATTTCGCAGCGATTTTCCCCGCCGTTTCATAAACACGGGTGTCTCCGAGCAAATAATGATCGGAATAGCTGCCGGCATGGCGCAGCGCGGATTTCGTCCTTTCGCGTACACAATCGCGACGTTTACGCTTTATCGTCCGTTCGAAATGGTGCGCGATGATCTTTGCTATCAGAATCTGCCGGTAACCATCGTCGGCATCGGCGGCGGCGTGACCTATTCAACGCTGGGCGCCACTCATCACGCTCAAGAGGACGTCTCGATCGCTTGTTCGATTCCCAACATGAATGTGATAGCCCCGTGCGACCCTGCGGAAACGGAAGCGGCAACTCGCTGGTGCGCGCAACAAGAGATCGGCCCTGTTTATCTACGCTTGGGCAAAGCGGGAGAGCCCAACCTTTCAAGCGAAGCAAAAACACCATGGACCTTTGGCAAAATTCGAACCCTTCGCGAGGGCCACGATGTTTGCATCCTGTCGTACGGGCCAATAACAAAGCGCGCCTTTGAGGTCGCCGACCGATTTCGCGCTCGCGGGCGCAGCGCTGCGGTCGTGAGTGTTCACACGTTAAAGCCGCTGGACAAGTCCGGCATTATCGACATCTTACATCGCTTCGCGCATGTCATTGTGATCGAGGAATGCGCGCCGAATGGCAGTCTTTCAATGCGAGTCTAAAGAATTGGCATGGGAGTGCCGAGCGGTTTGCCGGCTGGATGTTTTCACGTTGCGGGACCAATTCGTGCATTGCTACGGAAGCCATGATGACTTGTTGGCTGAACACGGCCTCGCTCCCGAACGGATTTGCGAGCAGCTCGGTCTGAATTGATCGCTGCCACAACCACAGTATGCGAATACTGGTAATTGGAATCGATAGTGCGATTGGCGGCAAACTGATGGCGGCGCTGCTTACTCGCGGACATAGAGTGATCGGAACGACACGGAACACGACGAATATCAACAATCCAAATGTAATATTTTTGGATCTCGCTTCGAACGACGAGCCGCTGCTTCCGGAGGCTGACGCGGCGGTCGTTTGCGCAGCAATGGCACGATTTGAAGAATGCCATAACCAGCCGGAACTTGCTTATCGGGTTAATGTGGAAGCTCCGGTTGCCATTGCCAATCAACTTGTTCCCCGTGGCACTCGCGTTCTGCTGCTTTCTACCAGCGCGGTGTTTGACTGTTATGAACCTCTGCGCAAAGCGGATAGCATACGGGCTCCACGCAGCGTCTATGGCCAGCTAAAGAAGGAGGCCGAAAGCAGGCTCCTCGATAAAGGGCAAGGGACGATGGTGCTACGATTGACCAAAGTGTTGAATCCGGACGCGGGGATCCTGAAGGACTGGATCGATGATCTGGCGGCAGGTCAGGAAATCCGAGCTTTCGAAGATCACCGCTTTTGCCCGGTTCCGCTCAGTGCGGCGGTCGACCTGATCGCCGCAATCATTGCAAGCGGCGAGGGCGGAATATTCCAATTATCTGGCGCTAATGACATCAGCTACGTCGAGGCAGCCGTGCATCTTGCATCGCGGCTCGGTCGTTCACGCAAAAAAGTCATCGCTGTTTCGGCTGCGGTCAGCGGTTTATCCATGGATGAGATTACACCCTACACTTCGCTGGATACCAGCCGAGTGTCCGAGATGACCGGCTTTGTGCCGCCCCGCGCGTTCGATGTTATTGATACTGTATACGGGGCGGCGCTCGCGCGCGCCGCAATGGTTCCAGTGACTCACTAGACACCTTGCCTTTGAGCGAAAAATTCCAGTTGCGTATTTTCTGCAATTGAAGTTGTGCGAAGCAACGCAAAAGCGAGCGCGCCGCGATGGCGAGTAATGCAGTTCACACAACCCTGACTGATAAGGACCGACGAGGTGGGCTGACCGTTACCGTTGTTTTGACGAACTATAACCATTCGCGATACCTGCGAAAATCGCTTGGCTCACTTTTTAATCAAACACGACCGGCGGATGAGTACATAATCATCGATGACGCTTCGACAGACGATAGTGTTGCCGTGATCCGGGAGCTAATCAGCAGGATCCCACAAGCAAACTTGGTACAAAATCCAGAAAACATCGGCTGTGTAGCGGGAATGAATAAGGGCTTGTCGATGGCCAAAGGAGACATCGTCTTCTTTGCTGCCGCCGATGACCTCTTTTATCCCGCCTTATTGGAAACGGGCGTAGGCTTACTGGAAGTATATCCGCAGGCTGCGATTTTTTCCGCAAGAAGCGATCTCGTCGACGCAACAGGTTTAAACAAGGGCCGATTTCACTCGCCACAACCTTTGACGGTCGCCGGCTTTCTCGATGCGACGATCGCACTCGGAAACATGTTGCGTGATGACGGTTGGTTCATGGGCAACACAGCTTTGTACCGTCGCTCGGCACTGTTGGCGGAAGGAAAATTCGACGAAAAGCTGGGCTCATTCGCCGACGGCTACATGTGCCGCTTGCTGGCGCTTAAGTATGGCGCTTGCTTTGCACCGGAGACCTTAGCGGGATGGCGGCGGCTTGAAGGAGGAATGGCCTGGTCGCAAGCGATGAATACAGCTCAGGCGACAGACTTTATTTCGTTGGTCGAAGCGCGCATGGCTGGAACTGAGGGACTCTTTCCAGCTCAGTACATTTATCGATGGCGAAGACGCTATCTCTTTGGCGGCCGTCGCTTTGCTTTGAGGCAGCATAACTCCGTTCACTCGGGTCCGTCAGGATGTGTGAAGCGCACATTCGATCATCTACGAATATTGTGGCTGTTCCTGGCATTGCGTCCGTGGGACATAAGTGTTGTATTGCGGCGATGGATTTTGGAGTATTGGGATCGACGAAGATCCACAGCGCGTGCCAATTTATCGAAATGAATTCATCCAGGCATCAGTCACACCGGAGTGGATTCTCTTTCGCAATTCTGATCTCGTCCATCATGTAAGGGCGCAGGAGGCGATTGATCTGGCTCGGCGCTGTCCTTTGCTGCAATGAATTCAATTATTGCCGCCGAAATTTCCTTGAGTCGCAAAAATGCGCTCGGAATTCTAGATTTTCGGTACGCACCATATGCGTTGGGCGACACTTTTACCTGGTTGACCAATGTTCAAATCAAAGCCCATCTTCATGGCAACAAGCCGATTGATCTTGTGCTCATTTCTCTACCAGAAAAGCGCGCGCGCGGGCATCAACCGTATACCACTTCGTACAATCAAGTGCAGGTGATGGAAGGGCTTTTGCCCGCTTTCCTGACTTGTCCATCGGTAAATAGTCTCCGCATATTCCAAAATAAAAATAAGGTGTCGCAGCGAATACTTGGCGCTATCCTCTCGCACGCAGTCAGCTGGCCCACCTTAAAGTCTCACTTCCAAAGGCTATTGGACCCCGCTAGCCACTCATGCATAAACGCGTTTTACGCAAAACATAGATGGTTGCCGCGCTTACAAGCGCCTGCAGGATTTAAAAGTGAAACGCAATATTTCCGCAGTAGATACATAGGGCAACGCATTCCAATCGTCGTCAATATCCGGCAGCGGGCCTTAACTCATGATCCCGCGGCGCTTCACCGCGATTCTTCGGCCGACGCCTGGTACGATTTTTTAGCGCAGGCGCACAGACGATGGTTAAATGCAGCGTTCATTCTTGTCGGAGGATTCAGCGAATGGGAACGACGATTTGCCCATCTGCCAAATGTTATCATTCCGCGCATGTTTGGCTTCGGTCTTGGCCACGAACTGACGCTGCTCTTTGAAGGTGCCCCTTTTTTTGGGACATCCAGTGGATTTTCCGCTGCAGCAACGTTCAGCAACACACCGTACACAATAACCAAGGTTGAGCATCAAACTGCCGCAAATATCGGTTTGCCGGTTGGCACCGAACGGTATCCGTTCGCATTGCACCATCAGTGGCTAAACTGGGAAAATGAAACGGACTCCTTGCTCTCAGATCTATTCGAACGATTGTGGCTCGCGGCCGACGTCAATCGCGGGGTTAGCGCAGTTGGGTAACCAGACCTTTCCAGGCCGTGTCCAAAAAATGGCAAAGGCTACTGTCGTCTGGATTTCCAATCTTAAACTTATCGACCAATATATATTGTCGTACACGCGGCTGCCTTTCCACTTTCTCGAAACGTCTGTGCGCGGCTATTGGAACGCGTTGCTCGTCCATCAACGCGGCGCACCACCGAACACACTGATGATCGCTAAGGTGGCGAGCCGGGGACCAGGTGACCCTGAGCGATTCCTTGCGCAACTTGCCGTCGCGATAGCAAAGAATCCAAACTGCAAAGAAATCGATCTGCTACTCGTGGGACACGATGATTTTCCCGTGACGGTGTATTCGGCAATTGCTCGGATGTTTGGGAGAAGCCTGAATTTTCAACTATTTTGCAGCGCGCAAGTTTTGAGCGATGTCGCTAAAACTTTAACAGCCTCCTCGGTTTTGACCTCGGAAGACACACATAAATCGAGCCGTGATGCAGTTGCTTTAACATGCGCAACTGTTGGTACTCTACTGCCACCTCCCTTATCAAAGAATATTGCCCGCGAATATCTCAAGACCATAAATCCAAGCAGCTATTTTTGCGCTATATCATTTCGATACGATGTACCTACCTCGGAATCAATATCGGCGTTGACCAAAGTGGTCGAATGTTATCCCGACTGGAATTTTGTTATGTTGAATGATGCTTCGTATTTTGACTCTCAGGAATTACCATTGAAGGTCCATTTACCTTCTCGTGTCGGTTTTGATGTTTTAACACGCCTTTGCATTGCCGCAGAGGTGGATGCTTTTATCGGCGTTGATGACATCTATGGATTGATTACTTCAATCTCAGGAAAACCAACCTATCTGTTGACGGGTGTGGGCTCGTCTTCTGGCGTATCTTTGGCGCTGTCGAATGTTCACTGTTCGGCGGAATTACCGCACAACGATTTGCCTCAATATGTGCATCGCGCCTTGAGTAAACTTCGACAAAAATCTCCTGTAGACAGAATCTTCGCTTAAAAGCCTCATAGCGGCGTTGATGATTCTTTCCGCAACAGAATATCCCGCCAACGTCAGTCCCTACCAGGCTGGGAATCGACTCAAAACGGCGTGATAGAGCAAGCCGTGACTCCCCCGGCTGCAGGGTAACCGAATTTGTTCCTGGCGCGGTTTCAGAGAAAAATTACCTGCATATCGGTTTTGTTTCGGGAGAGCGTGCTTTGGACTCGTTAGGATCCTCCTAGGTCGAGAAATTTGGATTGGAGAGAGTTCACGGCTAATTAACTCGGGTATACTGTAAGCGCGCGCCAGTCTCATGTCCGAATTCTCAAAAGCTGTTCGACTCGCAGGACAGGAGTCTGCACCCTTCTTCACCGTGTTTACTCCGACGTATAACCGCGCACACACACTTCACAGGGTTTTTAAATCTTTATGCAAACAGACCTATCGTGATTTTGAATGGCTTCTTGTGGACGACGGATCCATCGACAATACTAAAGAACTGATCGAGACGTGGATCAAAATGGCGAATTTTTCAATCCGCTATTTTTGGCAGGATAACTCGGGAAAGCACATTGCCTACAATTTGGCGATCCGCGAGGCCCGGGGCCAAATGTTCGCCGTGCTTGATTCTGACGACGCCCTCGTGCCAAACGCCCTGGAGCGACTTTTCAAATTATGGAATGAAATTCCAGAATGCGAGCGCTCCAGCTTTTGCCTCATCGGCGGGCTTTGCCGGGATCAAGATGGAGCGGTAATCGGCAGTAACTTTCCGAGAAGCCCTTTCGATACGACTGCTCAGGAGTCTGCTTTCGTCTATCCCGTCCGAGGCGAGAAGTTTGTTGCTCGGCGAACCGAGATCTTTCGACGGTACCCCTTTCCGGAGATTGCGGGCACTAATTATATTCCGGAACCGCTCGTCGACTTGCAAATAGGGCGGTCCTATAAATTTCGGTTCGTAAATGAGGTCTTCCGGATTTACTACGTAGATAAGACGCCTGCCAATTTAAGCAGCCGAAAAAATGTGGCACTGGGGGCCCGTGGCCGCCTCTGCTACAATCTCTGGCTACTTAATCACGAAATGAAATATATATGGTACTCGCCCGGCTCATTCATCAAAGCAGCGGCAATGGTGCCGGTGGTAGGTCGATACGCCGGGCGGCCGGTGCGAGAGATCTGGCGAGAACTAGAGACTTGGAAAGCGAAGTTGCTGGTGTTGGCGACATGTCCGTTATCGGTGGCGCTCATAATGTTTCATGCGTTGAAAGTGTCTCAGAAAGAAACAAGTCGGCGAATTGTTAAACCTTACCAGCATTTGAGATAGCTTAATGCCCAGTCAAGGATCGCCCGAGTCACGATCGGCGGTATGTTATTTTCGCCCACAAGCTTGCCCACAAGCTTGCGCACGAGCTGCGCTTTCGCGCCGAGACATCACCAGCAGACGGGCTGCGCTGCACGGGCGGCTGTATTTGGATAACGAACCGAGGTGTCGCTCGGTTCAAACAGGCGCCTAGTGCGACTGGATGAAGTTGCAATATGGCGCCGCACCGACGGGGTCAATCACGTGAACAAATCGTCACGTCCGCCGAATCCCTCCGATTGGGCGCGCAAACGTGTTGGATGAGACTGCAATATGGCGTTGGGTTAATGGGATCAGAGGCGTGAACAAGCAATCTCCTCCAACCAAAGCGGGTCTCCTTGATGCGCAAGCGATGCAAACGCTCAAGGAAGTCGCAACTGAGTTTGCCGTCTTCAGTTTTGCTGCGACTGGCAAGGCTGATTCGAAAGACGGCCGTGCAGCGATCTTAACTTCCATGGTGACAGATGCGGTCGATCGTCCGCACGCTGATGCCGTCCCGCACGCCGACAAGCCGCAGCGCGCGGATGCTTTCGCGGCGCATATTGTCTGGCTATCGGAAGCCCCGCTTCTGCCAGGGCGCGCCTATCTGCTCAAAGCCGGGGGGCAGACGATTGGCGCGATGGTGACCGAGCTGAAGTACCGGCTCGATGCTGCGTTGGATCACCTCGCGGCAAAAGAGCTGCATCGCAACGAAGTCGCCTTCGTCAACGTCGCAACCGTTGAGCCGATCGGCTTTGCTCCTTATGAAGAAAATCGAGTCGCCGGCGGCTTTATTTTGATCGACCGCCACAACAACGCGACTGTGGCCGCCGGCATGATCCGCTTCGCGTTGCGTCGCGCCGCAAACACCTATTTCCAATCCTTCGAAGTCACCAAGGCGGCGCGGGCGCGGCTGAACGGACAAAGACCCGTCCTGCTGTGGTTTACCGGTCTCTCAGGCGCCGGCAAATCGACCATCGCCAACAGTTTAGAACAAAAACTCCACGCGCTCGGCAAGCGCACATTCGTGCTCGACGGCGATAATGTCCGCCACGGGCTTAATCGCGATCTCGGCTTTACCGAAGCTGATCGGGTCCAGAACATTCGTCGCGTGGCCGAGGTTGGAAAACTCTTCGTTGAGGCCGGTCTAATAACGATTGTGTCATTTATTTCGCCATTCCGCGCCGAGCGGGAGATGGCGCGTAGCCTGATGGCGCCGGATGAATTCATTGAGATTTTCGTCGATACGCCGCTCGAAATCTGCGAGCAACGCGATCCAAAGGGACTCTATAGAAAGGCGCGGCGCGGCGAGTTACGCAACTTCACCGGCTTGGATTCGCCCTACGAGCGGCCGAGCAACCCCGATTTGACTCTCGACGCATTCACCAACAGCGCGAGCGATCTCGCCGATACGATCATTCATTTTATGCAACAACGGGGCGTGCTCGCGTAGATGTTGGGCTCCGGAGGGGCTTGCCGTTTCGAGCAGGGCAAATCAGCGTCCGGAGCAGTTCCATCGCCGCGCGAAACTGGCGGCGCGCAGGGGAATCGAGCATCGGCACGAAACACGGAACATACGCTGAGCTCGGAACATCCAGCCCGTATTGCCTTATTCGTTCCTACCCTCGGTGGCGGCGGCGCTGAACGCGTGATGGTGACCCTGGCGAACGCGTTGGCAGAACGTCGCTTCGCGGTAGATTTCGTCCTCTGGACTGAGGGCGGTCCATTTCGCAGTTTGCTATCTGCAAACGTGAATGTCGTAGCGCTGGGGACCTACAACCCGTTAAAGCTGGTTTTTGGATTCGCTCGCTTTCTAAAGACGTACAAGCCGGAAGTTGTGATTTCGGCCTTGTTCGTTGGAAATATTATAGCCGCGCTTGCCAAGGCTGCGTGCCGCTCGCGAACACATCTGATCCTCACCGAGCACGTCCCCATAGGCACGTATTTGCAGAACGAGTTACGGCTTTTGCGACGATTGTGCGTCCCACCGCTCATGAGGTCGACGTATCTGGCGGCGCAAGACATCGTGGCGGTATCTCGTGGAGCCGCACAGGCACTCGCTCCGGTTCTTGGAAAAACCACGTCAAAGCGAATAACGGTCATTTACAATCCCATTGATTTAACCCGCATCGGGGCGATGGCTGCTGTTGACGACAAAATAGCCAGCTGGAACGTCCCGACGATTATCAACGTGGGCCGGTTGATTGAACAGAAAGATCAGCAGACTCTGATCCGCGCGTTTGCGAAGGTCCACTCTCGTCGGCCTTGCCAACTCGTCATTCTGGGTGAAGGCGAGAAGCGCGCGACCCTTGCGGCATTGGCGCAGAAGCTCGGTGTCGGATCCGACGTTTTGATGCCCGGATTCATAGCCAACCCGTATAGCTGGATGAGGAAAAGTGCGGTTTTCGTTCTCTCGTCGAAATTTGAAGGTCTGCCAACGGCTCTCATCGAAGCCATGCAATGCGGGATTCCGGTTATCAGCGCCGATTGCCCCAGCGGGCCCGCTGAGATTCTCGAAGACGGACAGTGGGGGAAGCTTTTCCGCCCAGGAGACATTGATGCCCTCGCTTCTGCGATAGAGGATGCACTCGACGGCAAACTTGTTGCCGATGTACGTCAACGCGCAGCCGATTTTTCGATCGATACTGCCGTATCGCGGTACGTGGCACTATTTCCGAATAATGGAGATGAGCAACGAGAGGTGAACAGTTGAGGCGCGATCGCCCGAGCACGCGCGCTAGGGCAGATAACAACATCGACCTGCGCGTCGCCAGCGGTTTTGGCCGGGAATGGTCGACGTTCCGCCAGGATGCGGATCATCTCTCGCGCCAGCAACGCCAAGCGATATTCGACGACTATTTCCGTATTTTTCCCTGGCATCTGCTGCCGCTCGGCGGCGGCGTAGGGCTGGATGTCGGCTGCGGGACCGGGCGCTGGTCGATGCTGGTCGCGCCGCGCGTCCAGCATCTGCATCTGCTCGATCCCAGCGCCGAGGCGCTGAATGTCGCGAAACAGAACTTATGCGCCATGCATAATGTGAGCTATCATCTCCACAGCGTCGCCAATATACCGCTGCCGTCGAAGTCGCTCGATTTCGCGTTCTCGCTCGGGGTTCTTCACCACGTGCCGGATACGCAAGCCGCCATCGCGGCGATCGCGGACAAACTCAAGCCGAACGCGCCATTCCTGGTCTATCTGTATTACGCCTTTGACAACCGGCCGGCCTGGTATCGCTTGCTCTGGCGCATCACCGATCTGGCGCGACGTTGTCGTTTCGCGCCTGCCGCATCCGTTGCGATTGATCGATCAGTCAAATCATCGCGGCGCTGATCTATTGGCCGCTGGCGCGCGTTGCGCGGTTTTTGGCGCGGCACGGCCGGTCACCCAGCGCTCTGCCGCTATCCTACTATGCCGACAAATCATTCTATGTGATGCGAACCGACGCTTACGATCGGTTCTGTACGCGCTTGGAAAAGCGATTCCGCCGCGAGCGAGATCGAACGCATGCTCGCCCGCGCAGGGTTTAAAGACATTACGTTTTCCAGCAAGCAGCCGTTTTGGTGCGCCGTCGGCATCAAGTCGGACTGAAAACATCACGCCCAGCGTTCGCGCCAGGCTTCCAGCATCAACACGTCCCAGAGCAGATATTGCCAATTGCGGCTGCCATCGAGATGCTCTTGCCAGAATCGGCGAACGACTTGAGGATCCAGCAATGCGGCATCACGCAGCCGCTTTTCGTTCAGCAGGCCTCGGCCCAATCGCGCAACGGCCCGCGCAGCCATTCGCCCAACGGAATGCCAAATCCCATCTTCGGCCGTTCGATGAGCGCCCGTGGAACATGCCGGTACAGCACCTGCCGCAGAATCCACTTTGTGGTGTGGTTCCGCACCTTGGCATTGCGCGGCAGCCGCCACGAAAATTCGACGACGCGATGATCGAGGAGCGGAACGCGCGCTTCCAGCGCCACGGCCATGCTGGCGCGATCGACCTTCGTCAAAATATCGTCCGGCAAATAGGTGACGAGATCGAGAAATTGCATGCGCGCCAGACAGATCGGGAAATTCGTGCGGCAGCGTTTGATCCTCGATGATGCTTGGCGGCTCATGCGACGTCCGGCATGATCGCGGACGGCTCCCAGTGGCTGACCAGCCGCCGGTAAATTGCGTCGGCGCTGTCGAGCTTGAGCACTGTAGCCACTTTATGCAGCTTGTCGCCGGTTTGCGGCGGCCTCAGGCGTGCAGGCAACACCGACGCCAGCGCAGTCCAGCGGTCTGGACGCACCATCGTCAGTGCCGCGGCGGCGGCGTTGCGCATCGGGCGCGGCAGAACCGCCAGCGCCTGCCAAAAGCGCTGTGTCAGCTGATAACGATTGTAGCCGGCAAACAATTCGTCGCCGCCGTCGCCGGACAGCGCCACAGTCACGTGCTTACGCGTCATCGCCGATACGAAATAAGTGGGAATTTGCGACGAATCGGCAAACGGTTCGTCGTAGATGTCGGGCAGACGGGGAATGAGATCGAGCGCCTGGCTCGACGTGACCGTGAGTTCGGTATGATCGGTGCCGAGGTGACTGGCCACAGCCGCTGCATAAGGCGCCTCATTGTAGCCGGGAATATCGAAACCGATCGAAAATGTCCTCACTCGGCCCAGACGCGCCTGTTGCATCAGGGCGACCACCGTCGAGGAGTCGACGCCACCGGACAAAAACGCGCCGAGCGGAACATCCGCGATCATGCGCCGCGCCACGGCATCCTGCAGCAGCGCCTCGAGCTGTTCGGTCAGTTCGGCGTCGTTCCCGTCGAGCGGGTTAAGGATGCCGTTGCGCGCTACCGTGCGCGCGTTCCAGAAGCGGGAAATTCGCGGCTCACCTTGCCAGGGAAGCGTAAGAATGCTTCCGGGCTCGAGCTTGTGCACTCCGCGATAGATCGTATGCGGTGCCGGGATGTAATTGTGGCGCATGAACGCGGCTACCGCGTTGCGGTCGATTTCCGCGTTCCAGCCGGGATGAGCGCGCAGCGCTTTCAACTCCGAGCCGAACAGGAATAGCTTGCCGAATTTCGCCCAGTACAAAGGTTTGATGCCCAGCCGATCGCGAATGAGTATGAGACTGCGCTCGCGCCGGTCCCACAGCGCAATGGCGAACATGCCGATCATGCGTTTGAGCGTCGGCTCGATCCCATTTTCGGCGAACGAATTCAGTATGACTTCGGTGTCGGAATGACCCGCGAAATGTATGTCCGCGGGCGACCAGTTCGGCGGCGATCGGCTGATGGCTGTAAACCTCGCCGTTGTAAATGATGACGAAACGGCCATCGGCCGAGATCATCGGTTGATGCCCGGCAGGCGACAGATCGAGGATTGAGAGCCGGCGATGAACCAGCGCCACGCCAGATTCTTCGTCGATCCAAACACCGTGATCGTCGGGACCGCGGTGCTGCAGACACGCGTCCATCGCCGAAGACACTTCGGCGAGTTCGCGTGCGCGCCCGTCTGAAGCGCCGGTTAGAAAGCCAGCGATGCCGCACATCAGCAGTGCTCTTTCAAGATCGCGCTTTCAGTACCCGCTTCCTTCGGTCTTCACAACTCGATCGTGGAAAACGCGACGCCCGGGTCTGGCCGCGTTTCGCGGCGCTTGCAGCACACCGCCTGGAGTTGATCTAGGTTTGCGCCAGCCTTAAAGCACCCCATAGAGCCAGTGGCAAACATTCAGGACGAATGAACAACCAAGAATCGAATTTTCGACGCGGCGCGCTCCCCTCGCTGCGGCCGCTGAGCAGAAGTCAAACGCGCCGCCTTTGCTCTCAAGATCGCCTCACGCTGGCATGCTTCTGGTATCTGCTTCGCCATATCGACGTGGCGGAGTTGCAGCGCACGCTGCCCGGCATTGATAGGCGGTGGGCGATGCTGGCGGTATTGTCTGCTCATTTCGCAGATTCCGCTCGTCGGCTTGCGTTGGTTGCAGATTGCCAAAATATTGAGGATGCGCGGCCGGCAGTTGACATGGTTTTGGATGAGCGTGGCGGCAGGAATCGCGCAGTTTTTCGGTCAAATACTGCCCGTCGTCGCCGGCGACGGCGTGCGCGTCTGGTTTCTCGCGCATTTTGGCAATGATTGGCGAGACGCGACAATCAGTGTGGTGATTGATCGCTGCGTCGGGATCGGACTCTTGCTGCTGTTTACATTCGGTATCCTTCTGTTGCCTTCGAGCTTCGATGCGTTCAACCAAGAGCGGGACAGAGTGACGATCGCGCTTGGCGCAATGATCGTGCTTGGCCTCATTTGTCTTTTGGTTGGCGCGCAATTGAGTCCGAAACTGAAGCGGTGGCGCTATGGCCGCTGGGTGGAGAGATTTTTCAGCGGCGCTCGATCCGCGGTGTTTGGATCCCGTTCTGCCTGCGGTCCTGGGCATTGGCTGCCTCATCCATACGCTGACGATCGCAGCTGTCTGGTCGCTTGGCCAGGCCCAGGGCCTCGCATTGTCACCCGCCGATGCCGCCGTGTTGTTCGCGGTGATGATTGGTGTGGCGCTCGTTCCTTTCACTGTCGGCGGCTGGGGTCTGCGCGAGCTCGCGATGGTCTCCTTGTTCGGCAATCATGGACTAACGCCGGAGCGCGCGCTGGTGTTTTCAATGTATTTCGGGCTGATCAGCATTCTCGCTTCGCTGCCTGGCGCGATCGCTTGGATGGGGCTGTTATTCTCGCGCTCACAGCGGGTCACCGGCCGTGATCCCACAGACCTGACGCAGATTGCGCCCGATAGGTTCAAGCCGGACACCAACACAAACAAACGGGTATCGTGACGCAGCGGCGCAAAATCGCGGTAGTCGGTCTCGGCTACGTCGGGCTTCCCGTAGCGGTCGCGTTCGCCCGCTCTGGCTTCTCGGTCGTGGGATTCGACATCGACCGAGAGTCGCATCAAGGAGTTGCACGGAGGCTTTGACCGGACGCGCGAAGTCGAAAAATCAGAACTGGCGCAATCGACGCTCGTATATGCCTGCGAACCTGACGCATTGGCGCAGGCGGATTTTTACATAGTCACCGTTCCGACGCCGATCGATGCGCTCGCACCGCCCTGATCTCAACGCGGTTTATCATGCCTCGGAGACGGTGGGGCGCTTTCTCAAGCGAGGTGACATCGTTGTCTTCGAATCGACCTTCTATCCCGGCGCGGTCGAGGAAGACTGCGCGCCGATTTTGGAGCGGGCTTCGGGTTTGCGTTGCGGGCGAGACTTCACCGCTTGGCTATTCGCCAGAGCGAATCAATCCTGGCGATAAGGAGCATCGCTTCGAGACCATCACTAAAGTGGTTGCCGGACAGGATGAGAAACGTTAGCAGATTGTCGCCGAAGACATATGGGAGCGGTCGTCAAAGCCGGTATCCATTGCGCGCCTTCGATCAAGGTCGCGGAAGCCGCAAAAGTCATTGAGAACACTCAGCGCGACCTCAATATCGCGTTCATGAATGAGCTTTCGGCTTTATTCGAGCGTCTCGGTATCGATACCGGCGATGTTTCGCGGCCGCCGCGCACTAAATGGAATTTTCAGAAGTTCACTCCCGGTCTGGTCGGCGGTCACTGCATCGGCGTGGATCCTTATTATTTGACCTATCGCGCAGAGAAGGCTGGATACGAACCGCAAGTGATTTTGGCTGGCCGCAAGATCAATGACAGCGTCGGCCAGCGGATCGCGCGCGAATGCGTTCGCCGCCTTCTTAAGCGCAAAAATGGTGCAGCCACAGTTACTATTCTTGGCATGACGTTTAAAGAAAATGTTCCCGACACACGAAACTCTAAAGTCGCCGACATCGTCAATGAACTGAGATCATTCGGCCTGCCGTGCAAGTGCATGATCCACTCGCCGATCAGCGCGAAGTCAAACGCGAATATGGCATCGATCTGATGCCATTGAAGCGATGCAGCCTGCGGACGCGGTGATCTTCGCTGTGGCACATGAGAGCTTGGTTCGTGGCGGCTGGCAGCTGGTGGCGCGGCTCTTCAAGAACGGCTGCGGATTGTGCTTGATGTGAAATGGCAACTCGACCGTGTCCAATGTCCCGGCACGATGTTGAACTTTGGCGATTGTGACCTCAGACCGATCCACAAGAGAAGGATAAAAGGCCGAGAACGTCGATGTCGAAAGATGCCGTCTTCATTACCGGCGCCGCAGGGTTCATCGGTTTTGCTCTTGCTCGTCGACTTCTTGAAGGTGGCCGCGCCGTGATCGGTTTGGACAGCATCAACGATTATTATGATCCGGCGCTTAAGAAGGCGCGGTTGGCTGTTCTGGGCAAATTCGACAAATTCACTTTCCACAAGGTCGATCTTGCCGAGCGGAGGGACGGTCGAACGCTTTTTCCGAGGGCGAGTTCGGACCGGTCGTGCATCTCGCCGCGCAGGCCGGCGTTCGTTATTCGCTGCAAAATCCGCATGCTTATCTCGATGCCAATCTCGCCGGCTTTCTCAATGTCCTCGAGGGCTGCCGTCATCGTAAGACCGGTCATCTCGTTTTTGCTTCCTCAAGTTCGGTCTATGGCGGCAACACGCGTCTGCCGTTCTCGGTCCATGACAATGTCGATCATCCGATCAGTCTCTATGCGGCGACAAAGAAAGCGAATGAATTGATGGCGCATGCCTACAGCCATCTATACGGATTGCCAGCGACCGGGTTGCGCTTTTTTACCGTTTACGGTCCGTGGGGCCGCCCAGACATGGCGATGTTCATCTTCGCCAAGGCAATCCGCGAGGGTCAACCGATCAGACTGTTTAATCGAGGCGAAATGCGCCGCGATTTCACCTATATCGATGACGTGGTCGAAGCCGTTGAGCGTGTCATCGCAAAAATACCGGGAAAAACCGAACTACGATCGGGCGGCAATTTAGATCCGTCCACGAGCACCGCGCCTTGGCGAATTTACAATATCGGCAATAATCGCACGGTGGAAGTTCCGCGCGTGGTCGCGCTGCTGGAGCAAGAGCTTGGCCGCAAAGCAAAAGTCGAGCTTGTGCCCATGCAGCCCGGGGACGTCCCGGAGACCTGCGCCGATATCGACGATCTGATACGAGACGTTGGCTTTCGCCCAGCCACCTCGATCGAGGACGGTGTGCGAAAATTCGTAGCTTGGTATCGGAAATATCACCGCTGCTAGAGGGCGCTTGAGATTTCTCCTCGCGCCCCAATGTGGATTATAATGATCACATGAGGGGATTTCTGCGTAGCCCGCGGCGCGTATTCATCGTCGTGCACGACCTCGTGGTCACGGCACTGGCGATGCTGGCGACTTTGTATCTTCGTTTTGCGGACGGGCAAAATGGCGGATTGGACGAGCGCTATCGATGGCTCCTGATCATCTTGCCTTGCTACCTTGCCTATGCCGGCGTGGTCTATTGGTACTTCCACCTCTACATGGCGAAGTGGCGTTTCGCTTCGCTGCCGGATCTGCGCAATATTTTCCGTGCGGTCACGGTCCTCGCCATTTCGCTGCTCGTGCTCGATTACGTGCTTTTGTATCCGACGCTTTTCGGCACGTTCTTCTTCGGCAAAGTAACAATCGCGCTCTATTGGTTCCTGCAGATGTTCTTCTTGGGCGGTCCCCGGATCGCCTATCGGCTGTTCAGACTTTCGCGAACCCAGCAGCACGTCAAAGGTCCGGATGCGATGCCGACGCTGATCGTCGGCCGCGCCGCAGACGCCGAGGTACTGCTGCGCGCCATCGAGAGCGGTGCTGTGAAGAACGTCATGCCAGTTGGAATTCTTTCGCCGTCCTCGGCGGACCAGGACCATTCGGTGCGCGATGTACCGGTGCGGGGCTTCCTGACCGATCTGGAAGCCGTGGTCGTCAGCCTGAGGTCGCAAGGAGTCCATGTCAGCCGGCTGGTCTTGACGCCGAGCGCTCTTGAACCGGAACTGCATCCGGAAACGATGCTGATGTTGGCGCGGCGTCTCGGCCTGGCCGCCAGCCGTATGCCTTCGCTCGGCGGTGGCGAGGAGGCCTTGCGCCTGACGCCGATCAACGTGGAGGACCTGCTGCTGCGGCCAAGCGTGAAGATCGACTATCGCCGCCTCGAACATTTCGTTCGCGACAAAACGGTCGTCGTCACCGGTGGCGGCGGCTCGATCGGCTCGGAAATTTGCGATCGGGTGGTTAATTTTGGCGCCGGAAGGTTGCTAGTCATCGAGAATTCGGAGCCGGCGCTTCACGCCGTTCTCGAACAGCTTGCTGTGAAATCGAGCGCAACCGTGGTCGATGGACGCATCGCCGATATCCGCGATCGTGATCGAATGTTCGCGCTGATCGGCGAAGCGAAACCAAATCTGGTTTTTCATGCCGCTGCGCTCAAACACGTGCCGCTTCTCGAACGCGACTGGGCGGAGGGCATCAAGACCAACGTGTTCGGCTCGGTCAACGTGGCTGACGCGTCGCGCCACGCCGGGGCTGAAGCGATGGTCATGATCTCGACCGACAAAGCGATCGATCCGGTCTCGGTGCTCGGTGCGACCAAGCGGCTCGCGGAAATGTATTGTCAGGCCATCGATGCCGACGGCAGGAATGGCAGCCCCACGAACGGCGGCCAATTGCCGATGCGCATGATCGCGGTTCGGTTCGGTAACGTGCTCGCCTCCAACGGCTCGGTCGTGCCCAAATTCAAAGCGCAGATCGAAGCGGGCGGGCCGGTAACGGTGACGCATCCGGACATGGTGCGTTATTTCATGACGATCCGCGAAGCCTGCGATCTCGTTATCACTGCGGCAAGCCACGCGCTTGGCATGGCCCAGGCAACGACCTCCGTTTACGTGCTGAACATGGGACAGCCGATCAAGATCGTCGATCTGGCCGAGCGGATGATTCGCCTCAGCGGCCTCGAACCGGGACGCGACGTCAATATCGTGTTCACCGGAATTCGCCCCGGCGAGCGGCTAAATGAAATACTGTTCGCGCGCGAAGAGCCGACGTCCGACATCGGTATTGAAGGCGTCGTCGCTGCCGCGCCGGTTTGCCCTTCGATCGATGTGGTTGAAGGCTGGCTCGCTAAGCTCAAGCACGATCTCGACGCTGGGGAGCGCGCCGCAATTTACGGCGTGTTGCGCCAGGCAGTGCCGAATTTTGCCGGCGAGATGGAGCCGGCTCAATAGCGACGAGATAACAAAGGCGGCGCTATGGCTGGAAACAGTCGACCCGCCGCGGCAGTCCGTCACAGAGCCGGATGCACGCCGGCCTCACGAAATGCGACCTTCACGCTAAAGGGGAGAGCGCGTTGCGCACCAAATCGAGCGATTGGAAGGACAATATGCCGCCAAGGAATTGATGTTCGCGCGGCTTACCTCGGTCCGTCCTCTTGCCGGTTCATTGGCATCTGCCGCGGCGCGCGCACAAAGGTGCGGCCGGCGGCACTTATGTGATGAAGATTTCCACGCCGACCATCAACGACGTGCCCGATACCTATGCCCGTAACCTTGGGGCGGCCGTCGAGCGGGATTCGGGCGGCCGCATTAAAGTCGAAGTTTATCCGGCAAGCCAGCTCGGCTCGATCCCGCGGCAGATTGAGGGCACACAATTTGGAGCAATTCAGTGCGAAGTCGTTCCGCCGGAATTCATGGTCGGCCTCGATCAGCGCTTTGAGGTGCTCGCGGCACCGGGCCTTGTGAGTTCGCTGGCGCAAGGTCAGGACGTCGCTGGCGATCCTGAAGTCCGTAAGCTGATGCTCAGCCTTGGCGCCGATAAAGGCTTGCATGGCGCCGGCTTGTTCATGGCCGAACCGGCCGACCTCGTGACCAAGAATCCGATCCGCCATATCGGGGATTTCAAGGGCAAGAAGATCAGAATTTTCGCCTCGAAATTTCAAAGCGAGGCGTTCGAGCGCCTTGGGGTGACGCCCGTGGCAATGACGCTTGGCGATGTGCTGCCGGCCATCCAACAGGGGACGATCGACGGAGCGATCACCGGCATGGGACCTGTCGTTCATATGCATTTCATCGATACTGCAAAATACGTAGTGATGATCAACCAGCCGGCCATTTTCCTCATCGTTGAGATCAACCGAAAATGGTACGAAAGCCTGCCCAAGGACCTGCAGGAGATTATCGACCGGGACGCTTTGCAGGAATCCGAAGCCATCGTGCCGATCGCCGCCGACTTGCGCAGCAAATCGGAGGCAGCTTATGCGGCGAGCGGCGGCGAGGAAATCACGTTTCCGACTGACGAGCAGGCTTCATTCTTAAAGACGATTTCAAGCGTCGGGGCGGACGTGTCCAAATCAAACCCGCAGCTCGCGGCAGCTTATAAAATCGTGACCGACACCGCCGCGCGGGCGCAGCAAAACGCAAACCGGTAGTCGAGCATCCGAAAGCGGCGTCGGAGAGATAGTCTTAAAGCAGCAGCAGTTCGCAGGGTCCATGTTCGCCAAACGACGTGAAGCCGCAGCACGCGCGATCTTTGTTGCGCTCTTGATCTTGCTTGCGCCGCGTTCCGGTGCGTGTGCCGCGGACGAAAAACCCCAGGACAAGCCCTATGTGATGAAAATAGCGCTTGCTACGTTAAATGATACCTTGCACCAATTTGCCAAAGACTATGCGGCCGCCGTTGAAAAGGAATCGGGGGGCCGGATCAAAGCCGAGATTTATCCGCGCAGCCAATTGGGTTCGACCCAGCGCCAATCCGAGGGCGTTCAATTCGGCGCTATCCAATGCATCGTCGTTCCTCCCGAATTTCTGGTCGGCATCGATGAACGCTTTGAGCTTCTGGCGGCGCCAGGTCTCGTCAACTCAATGGCGAACGGGCAACGCATGGCCGCCGATCCCGCCGTCAAGCACTTGATGCTGGGGCTCGGCGCCGATAAAGGACTGCATGGCGTCGGGCTGTTCATGGCGACGCCGTCTGCCGTCGTGGCCGTAAAGCCCATCCGTCATCTCGACGATTTCAAGGGCAAAAAGATTCGAATTTTCGCTTCACAATTCCAAAAAGAAGCACTGCAGCGGCTCGGGGCGACACCAAAACCTATGACACTGGGCGAAGTGCTGCCGGCGCTGCAGGATAATATTGTCGATGCAGCCATAGCCGCCACTACGGTCTTTGCCACGATGCATTATCAGAATGCGGCCAAATATGTCACCGAGACGGGCCAGCCGGTCATCTTCGGGATCATTGAACTCAGCAAAAAATGGTACGACGGTTTGCCGGCGGATTTGCGCGAGATCGTCGATAGAACTGCGAGCGCAGAGTCGGTGAAGATCAATCCGTGGGTGGTCGATTTCAACGCCAAGACGCGCCAAGAGTGGATTTCAGGCGGCGGCGAACTGATCAGCTTGCCAGCAGAGGAGCAGTCGGCGATGATAAACATGCTGGCAAGCGTCGGTGAAGACGTCTCCGCATCCAAGCCGGATCTTCATGCTGCCTATCATATTGTCAGCGAGGCGGCGCAACGAACCCGTTAGGGTCGCCTTGCACGCGTGATCAGTTGGGGAAAGTACCGAGGGGAGGAATTTATGCGCTCGGTAGAGTGGAATCGTCTGACGCGAGCCGTCGCGGGCGGTTTTGCGCTGTCGCTCGCCTTTTGTCTTGGGGCGGCGCACGCGCAGGACAAAACTTACGTGATGAAGATTACAGTACCCACCATCAACGACGGGCCGCACCTGCTCGCCAAGAATTTTGCCGCCGCCGTTGAGCGGGATTCCGGCGGCAGAATTAAAGGCGAGGTTTATCCGGCGAGCCAATTGGGCTCAATCCCGCGGCAGATCGAAGGTGTGCAGTTCGGCGCCATCCAAGTTGCGGTCGTTCCGCCGGAATTTTTCGTCGGCATCGACGAGCGTTTCGAAGTCATGGCCGCGCCAGGGCTGGTGAATTCCATTGAGCACGGTCAGCGCCTCGCCGCCGATCCGGCAGCGCTCAAACTGATGCTCGGACTTGGCGCCAATAAGGGATTGCACGGCGCCGGAATGTTCATCGTGCAACCGGATTCGCTTGCGTCAAAAGCGCCGATCCGAAGCTTGGCAGACTTCAAGGGCAAGAAGATCCGCATATTTGCGTCCGACTTTCAATCCGAAGCGCTCAAGCGGTTGGGCGCGACGCCGGTCGCGATGACGCTGGCCGACGTTTTGCCGGCGCTCCAGCAGGGCGCCATCGACGGTGCGATTGCTGGCATCACCGTGTTCTCGGCTTTTCACTATCAGGATGCCGCAAAATACGTCACCGAGATCAATCAGCCGTCGATCTTCCTGATGGTCGAAATCAGCAAGACTTGGTACGACTCGTTGCCGCCGGACTTGCAGAAGATCATCGACAGGGACGCCGCCACCGAGACGGTGGCGATCAATCCGGCTGCGCTGGATTTCTTCAACAAGGCCCGCGCAACATGGACTGCCAGCGGCGGCGAACTGATCAGCCTGTCGCCGGCGGAACAGGCGACGTTGATGCAGACCATCACCGGCGTCGGCGAAGACGTGTCGCGGCCAAAACCCGCGCTTCACGATGCCTATGAAATCGTAGCGGATGCGGCCAAGCGGACCGCGCCGGGGCCGACCCAGTGAACCGATCGCATTTGCGTCCGAGCGTGATGATTTAAGCTGTCCTAAGGCACTAGCCCCTTGCAACATCCTTAAGAGAGTCGCCAGTGCTTGACCGCATAGTCACAGGCGTTCGCGGACTCCTTGCCGTCACCCGCACAGCGTCGGCGCTATTACTGATCGCCAGCGTGGCGATCAATTTTGGCAACATCATTGGTCGTTACTTTTTCAGCGTATCGATTCCGTGGGCTGAAGAGATCATGCTGTTTCTCATGGTGGGCTGCGTGTTTACCGGCTGCTGCGCCGTGGCGTGGGAGGGGCGTCAAATCCGAATGGATGTCGTGGTGGCGATGTTGCCGCCAAAACTGCGCGAACTGATCAACATATTCTCTGAACTCGTGATGATCGCAACGGCGGCAGCGGTCACTGTGTTTGCTTGGCCCGTCGTGTCTCAGCTCGCGGCCTTCGATCAGCGAAGCCAAGCGGCGAACTTTCCGCTCTTTATTCCGCAAATGATGGTGCCGCTCGGCTACACCTTGATGGGTCTGCTGGTGGCCATGCGACTTCTCACGCGATCGCACCGCGGTTCTCAAAGCCGCGCCGGTGCGTCGCACTAAAGGGCGACGGCGATGGCCTATCTCGTTTTTTTTGGCCTGCCGGCAGCGCTTCTTATCCTCGGCTTTCCGATATTCCTTATTCTGCTCGTCACCTCGATCATCGCAGTTCTGACCGTTGCCGACGTCCCAACCGAGGCTATCCAGACCTACATGTTCGGCAGCTTGGATAACTTTCCGCTGCTCGCGGTCCCATTTTTCGTGCTCGCCGGCGAAATTATGGCGCAAGGCGGCATCGCGCGGCGGATTATCGCGATGGTCATGGCCATGGTTGGCGGGGTGCGTGGCTCGCTTGCGGTAACCACGGTGGCGGCATCCGAACTGTTCGGCGCGATGTCGCATACCGCGGTCGGCACCGTCGTCGCCATGGGCCGAATGATCTATCCGGCGCTGAAAGCGGGCGGTTACAACGAGCGTTTCGCCGTCGGTCTGATTGCCTCGTCGGGCGCGATCGCCGTAGTGATCCCGCCATCGATCGCGATGATCCTCTATGCGGTCTCGGCTGAACAATCCGCCGTCCTTCTGTTCACCGCCGGCATTCTGCCCAGCATTCTGATCGGACTGATCGATGCAGCCTACGTCATGAGCTACGCGAGAGTTAAACGCGTTCCGCTCGGCACCAGCGCGCATTGGGAAACGATATGGAAGACCAGCAAGGAGGCGAGCTGGTCGATCGGGTCGCTCGCGGTGATCTTCGGCGGCATTTATGGCGGCGTATTCACGCCCACGGAAGCCGCCGGCGTTGCCGTCGTCTACTCGCTGTTCGTGACCATGGTAGTCTACCGTGAAGTCGATCTTGCGGGATTTTGGCGCATTCTGCTGGCCTCATCGTATCTCATTTCGCAAATCCTGCTCATCGTGACCTCTGCCGGCATTTATTCATGGCTGCTGACGACGAGCGGCATTCCACAACACGTTGTCGGCGCCATTAGCGCATTGAATATGCCGAAATGGGAGCTGCTGCTCTGCCTGAACGTCGGGCTATTATTGGCGGGAAGCTTTCTCGAGCCGCCGGCGGCGATCCTCATCCTCACGCCACTGCTGTTGCCGATCGTGCGCGGCGCCGGCGTCAACGCGATTCATTTCGGAATCATCGTTGCCGTCAATCTCAGCCTCGGCATGTACACGCCGCCGTTCGGGCTCAATCTATTTTCATCGCAAGCGATATTCGATGCGCCGCTCAGTCGAATCTATCTCGGTGTGCTGCCGTTCTTGCTGCTTAATTTCGTGGCGCTCATGATCATCACTTATGTGCCGGCGATTTCGATGGTGCTGTTGCAGCATTGATTTTCCAGGTTATGAGCTTGCCTCCCACCTTCAGATCGCCTCGCAAGGAACTCTTCATGACCAAGGCGGTGCTTGGCATTATCGGCGGCTCCGGCATCTACGATCTGCCCGGTCTGGAGAAGGTGCGATCGAAGACGATCAAAAGCCCCTGGGGCCAGCCGTCGGCGCCGTTGCGAATCGGCGAGATTGACGGATTGCCGGTTGTTTTTCTGTCGCGGCACGACCAAGGCCATCGTCATTCGCCATCCGACATCAATTACCGCGCCAATATCGACGTGCTCAAGCGCGCCGGCGTTACCGATCTTGTTTCGCTGTCGGCCTGCGGTTCGTTCAAGGAAAACCTGCCGCCTGGCACATTCGTTTTGGTCGACCAATTTATCGACCGCACCCACAAGCGCGAGAGCTCGTTTTTCGGCAAGGGCTGCGTCGCGCATGTATCGATGGCGCATCCGGTTTCGCCGCGGCTGCGCATTCATCTCGGCGAAGCGGCGATGGCCGAAGGCATCGAACTGGTTCGCGACGGTACTTATGTGTGCATCGAAGGGCCGCAATTCTCAACGCTTGCGGAAAGTCTGACGTACAAAAACCTCGGCTATTCGGTAATCGGCATGACCAACATGCCCGAAGCCAAGCTCGCACGAGAGGCAGAGATCTGCTACGCGACCGTCGCCATGGTTACCGACTTCGATTGTTGGCATCCGGACCATGATGCGGTGACCGTGCAGGACATCATTAAGGTGCTCACGGCCAATGCCGAGAAGGCCGCACGCCTGGTGGCGCGGCTCGCACTGGAGTTCCCGCGCGAACATGAGCCTTGCCCGATCGGCTCCGATCGTGCCCTCGACAATGCGCTGATTACCGCACCGAAGGCGCGTGATCCGAAACTTCTCAAAAAGCTCGACGCGGTCGCCGGGCGCGTCTTGCGTCGGAAATAGAGTAACAACCGGTCCGCGGGCGTGAACGTGGCTTCAAAGATCATTCCTCTGATCATGTGTGGCGGCGCCGGCACCCGGTTATGGCCGGCGTCGCGCGAGGGCCGTCCCAAGCAGTTTTTGCCGTTGTTTGGTGCGCATTCGACCTTTCAGGACACCATACACAGAGTCTTGGATCCGGCGCTGTTCGCTCGCCCGATCATTGTAACCAACACGCAATATCGTTTTCTGGTCGCCGAGCAGCTGGCGGAAATCGGGGCCGAGGCCGACATCCTGCTCGAACCGGTGCGGCGCAATTCCGGACCCGCAATTGCGGCCGGCGCGGCCTATGCGGCCAAGCGCACCAATAATCCGATTGTTGTTGCGCTCGCCGCCGATCATGTGATTTCCGATCCGGCATCCTTCGTCAAAGCCTGTGGTCTCGCCGCGGCCGCCGCCGCCGCGGATCGTATCGTCACCTTCGGGGTACACCCAACGCGGCCGGCGACCGAATACGGCTACATTCGCCCGGGTGCATCGATCGGCGCCGACATTTTTGCGGTCGATAAATTCGTCGAAAAGCCCGACGAGATAACGGCCGAGCGTTACCTGAAGGAAGGCTATCTGTGGAATTCTGGAAACTTCATGTTTCGCGCCGGCTTGCTCCTCGCCGAATATGAAAAGTTCGAACCGCAAAGCTGCGCTGCCATACTGGCCGCTGTAGAACGCGCCGGCACGGATCTCGGTTTTATCACGCTCGAGAACGAATCCTTCGCGCGCGCCAGCGCAAAGTCGATCGATTACGCCGTCATGGAGCGGACCAAACGGGCGGCCGTGATGCCGGTCTCATACGGCTGGTCCGATGTCGGCTCGTGGCAGGCGGTCTGGGAATTGTCAGACCGCGACAAGCTGGACAATTTCGCGCAGGGCTCGGTCGTGTTTGTCGATTTGCGCGGCTGTCATGTGATGAGCGATAAACATCTGGTCGCGCTGTTGGGAGTTGAAAATCTGGTCGTAATTACCTCCGCTGATGCCGTATTAGTCGCAAAGCGTGAAAACGGAGAGGGCTTGCGGCGGCTCGTGCAACAGTTGAAGAAAGTCGCGCCTGCAGTTACCGAGGAGCACTTGAAGGTGCATCGGCCTTGGGGCTCATACCAGGCGATCGATAGCGGGCCGCGTTTTCAGGTTAAACGCATCGTCGTCAAGCAAGGCGGACGGTTGTCGCTCCAGATGCATCATCACCGTGCCGAACACTGGATCGTGGTCCGGGGTACGGCTCGCGTCACAATCGGCGACGAGACCAAGACAATTCACGAGAATGAATTCGACTTACATTCCGATCGGCGCCAAGCACCGCTTGGAAAATCCGGGCAAGATCGATTTGGAGCTGATCGAGGTGCAGACCGGAAGCTACCTTGGCGAAGACGACATTGTGCGCATCGAAGACGATTACCGGCGGTCGTGAAGCCTCCGTGCTCCTGGCCTCAATTTTCGCTGCAATTTCAACCCATTAAAGCTTATCCACAGCGCTTGTCGAAGGAATGGGCCGTAAGCCTGTGAAGCAATTTGTGTATGGATTCCGACGCTGGCCCGGTCGCCAGTTGGGATCGAACGTGCTAACGGAAGGTCTGGGTCAAGCTCCGGGGTAGTGGGGGGCTTTCGGGTCATGGCTGAGGCTGAGGGATTGGGCGGCGAACGCGCCTTGCGCGTCGGCGTGATTGGCGTCGGCGTGATGGGCAGCAATCATGCCCGGGTTCTTGCGGACATGCCGGGGGTGAAGCTGGTCGGCGTTGCCGATCCGGATCGGAAACGCTGCGAACAAGTTGCTCGCTCGCTCGGCTGCGCCTCGTTTGCCGACGCCGATGGTCTGCTGCGCCGCGGCGTCGATGCCGTCACCATTGCCGCGCCGACGCACTTCCATCGCGATATCGCAATCGATTGCGCGGCGCGCGGCATCCACGTGATGGTCGAGAAACCGATTGCTTCGACCGTGGAGGAAAGCCGCGCCATTGTCGCCGCCGCCCAGCGGGCCGGCGTGACGTTGATGGTCGGCCACGTCGAGCGCTTCAATCCCGCGGTTCAATCGATCAAACGCGCCATCAAGGATCAAGACATTCTCTCGATCGCCATCACGCGGGTCGGACCGTTTCCGCCGCGGATGTCGAACGTCGGGGTGGTCATCGATCTTGCGGTGCACGACATCGATCTTATTCGCTGGTTCACTGATTCCGAAATCGTCGAGATCCAGCCGCAGACCTCAAGCGCCGTCGCCGAGCGCGAGGATATCGCCCTGTTGCAGTTCCGCACCGCGTCAGGGGTGCTTGCCCATATCAACACGAACTGGCTGACGCCATTCAAGGCGCGCACGATTCACATCGCGACACGCGACAAATATCTGATCGGCGATCTGCTGACGCTGCAGGTGACTGAATGTTTCGGCTTTCAGCCAGACGGCAGCTATTCGATGCGGCATTTGTCAGTCGGCTACGCCGAGCCGTTGCGCTCGGAGCTGGTCGCCTTCGTCAATGCGATCCGCGGCGGCGAGGCGCCGGCGGTGACGGGCGAGGAGGCGGTCGCCAGCCTCGAGATCGCGATCCGTTGCCTGGATGCGCGCTCCGTGCACCCCGTCGTAGCCCGGCGTCAAGCCCCGCGGCGCGTCGCCGGCTGATTGTATTTTGCCAAGTTCGATAAAAAAGTTCGACAAAAAGCATTCCAAGGCCGAACATGAATCAACACGCGCGGGTTGAAGAAAGGCCGATTCCGTTCATCGACGTGGCGGCGCAGCGCCGCCGTCTTGGCCGCGCTATCGACGATGCCGTCGCGCGCGTGCTGGCGCATTGCCAGTTCATCCAAGGTCCCGAAGTGCACGTGCTTGAGGCTGAGCTTGCGGCCTACTGTGGCGCGCGCCATGCGATCAGTTGCGCCAGCGGGACCGATGCGCTGCTTCTTGTGTTGATGGCTTGGCAGGTTGGACCCGGCGACGCGGTCATCTGCCCGTCCTTCACTTATCACGCGACGGCGGAGATGGTTGCGCTGCTTGGCGCTACGCCGATCATCGCCGATGTGCTGCCGGATAGTTTCAATCTCGATCCGGCGAGCTGTGAACGCGCGGTAGTCACCGCCAGGCGGCTGGGCCTTAATCCCCGCGCCATTATCCCGGTCGATCTGTTTGGCCTGCCCGCCGATCATGATGCGATAGCAGCGATCGCTGCCACGCATGACCTTTTGGTGCTCGATGACGCGGCGCAAGCCTTCGGCGCGCGCTATCGCGGCAAGCGGATCGGCACCCTTGCCGCGGCGACCGCGACCAGTTTCTTCCCGGCCAAGCCGCTCGGCTGCTATGGCGATGGCGGCGCTGTTTTCACCGACGACGACGCGCTCGCGGCGCGCGTGAAAAGCATCAGGTTTCACGGCGAGGGCGTCGATCGATCAGAGGCCGCCCGTATCGGGATCACCGGCAGGCTGGACACCATCCAGGCAGCGGTACTGATCGAGAAGCTCAAAATCTTTCCTGAGGAGATCGAAGCCCGCAATCTCGTGGCCGCGCGCTATTCGGCCGCTCTCGCCGACGTCGCGATCGTGCCACGCGCCGGCAATGAATCCACCTCGGTCTGGGCGCAATATACGATCCGCCTCAAGGCGGGCAAGCGCGACCCGCTCGCCGCCGCGTTGAAGGCGCAAGGCATTCCGACCGCGATCTATTACACCAGGCCGTTACATCGCCAGCCGGCTTATCGGCACTTTCCGCTCGCCGAGGGCGGAGTGCCGGTCAGCGATCGCCTCGCCGAAGAGGTGCTCAGCCTGCCGATGCACGCCTATCTCGAGCCGTCGGTCCAGGATCGCATCATCGAGTCCGTACGGCGCGCGCTGGCGAATTGAGACTTAACTCCGCTCAGGGACGCGCTCGGCCATCCGAACCCAACGGCGGCCGGCTTAATGGCTTCGCCTTCGTCGGTTGGCAATTCCTGCGTTAAGCACGCAACGATGATCGGAAAAATACTCACCGTAGGCGGCTACACGCTTCTTTCCCGCCTCACCGGGTTTCTGCGCGACATCATGCTCGCCGCGATAATCGGCGCGGGTCCGGTGGCGGACGCGTTCTTCGTTGCGTTCCGGCTGCCAAATCATTTTCGCGCGATTTTCGCCGAGGGCGCCTTCAATTCGGCCTTCATTCCCGCCTATGCGCGCGTTCGCACTGAACAGGGCGCCGGCGCAGCGGAACAGTTCGGCGATCGGATTTTTACGCTGCTTTTCGCTTCTCAGATCGTGCTCGTGGCGCTGGCGCTCGTGTTTACGCCGCAGGCGATCGAACTGCTCGCGCCCGGCTTTTCGCGCGACCCGCAGCAATTCGCGCTTGCAGTATCGCTGACGCGGATCACCTTTCCTTATCTGCTGCTGATCACTCTGGTTACGTTGTGGAGCGGCATCCTCAACGCGTTGCATCGATTCGCTGCCGCGGCCGCAGCGCCGATCCTGCTCAATGTCACGATGATGGCCACGCTGGCGCTGGCCTATTGGTTCCCGAGCGCGGGCTATGCCGCGGCCTGGGGCGTGCTGATTTCAGGCGTTCTGCAGGCGCTGTTAGTCGGTGGCGACACTTTCTTCACGGGAGTCATGACGTCGTTCCGGGCGCTGCGATGGGATAAAGACGTGCAGCGCTTCTTCAAGGCGCTTCTTCCCGCCACGCTCGGGTCGGCGGGCACGCAGCTTGCGCTTTTTGCCGACACTATCATCGCGAGCTTCTTGTCGGCCGGCGCGATTTCCGCCTTGTACTATGCGGATCGTATCGACCAGCTGCCAATCGGCGTGATCGGGATTGCCGTCGGTACCGTGCTGGTTCCTGAAATGACGCATCGGCTGGCGTCGGGAGATGAGGTGGGCGCCCAGGCGACGCAAAATCGCGCAATCGAATTTGCGCTTTTGCTTGCGCTTCCCTGCGTCGTCGCATTCCTGGTCGTGCCGGGACTGATTATGCGCGCCTTGTTCATGCGCGGTGCTTTCACCGCCGCTGACGCGCACGCGGCGGCACTGACGCTGATGGCTTACACCGTCGGGCTTATTCCGTTCATCCTGATTCGCAGCGTCGTGGCGCCCTTTCTCGCGCGCGGCGACACCGCCACCCCGGTCAAGGCCGCCCTGATCGGAACTGCGGTCAACATCGTTTGCAAAGTCGCGCTGATGTTTCCGCTGGCGCAAGTTGGACTGGCGCTCGCCACCTCGATTGGAGCCTGGCTTAATTTCATCCTGGTGCTGTATTTTGCCGCTCGTGCGCGGCTCATCGCGCCCGACACCGAACTTAAAATGACGCTCATCAAGCTCGCCGCCGCCACCACCGTGCTTGCCCTCGTCCTGGCGCTTGCCGCCCCAGTTGTCACGGCGATGTTATCGTCGTGGTCCAGGTTTCGTGACGAATCGGCGCTGGCAGTAATGGTTGTAATCGGCGCGGTCGTCTACGGCGGCCTTGTCGTCGCACTGCTCGGCCGGCGTTGGCTATCGCTGCTTCGTGGGACCGCACCACTCCACCCAACGCCCTCACTAACGTCCGGTGCAGACCAAGCCTGACAGCAAGTAGGAAACGACAATGCGCGTAACTATGATCGGCGCCGGCTATGTAGGCCTCGTTTCGGGCGCCTGCTTTGCCGATTTCGGCCATCAGGTCACCTGCATCGATAAAGATGCGGCAAGGATCGCCGCGCTCAAGCGCGGCGAGATTCCCATCTTCGAGCCGGGCCTAGCCGAACTGGTCGAATCCAACGTGCGGCAGGGGCGGCTTGAATTCGCCGCAGAGGCTTCCCGCATCGGGGAGGCCGAGGCGATATTTATCGCGGTCGGCACGCCGTCGCGCCGCGGCGACGGCCATGCCGACCTGAGCTTCGTCTATCAGGCGGTACGCGAGATCGCGCCGCTAATCAGCAGCGCTGCGGTAGTGATCACCAAATCCACGGTGCCGGTGGGCACCGGTGATGAGATCGAAAACATTCTGCGCGAGAAACGACCGGATGCCGATATCCAGGTGGTGTCAAACCCGGAATTTCTGCGAGAGGGTGCGGCAATCCAGGATTTCAAGCATCCCGATCGCATCGTGGTCGGCAGCGATGATGACCGCGCGCGCAAGGTCCTCGCCGAAATCTATCGGCCGCTCTATTTGAATGCGCCTCCCATCATCTATGTCAGCCGGCGCACCGCCGAGCTGATCAAGTACGCGTCTAATGCGTTCCTGGCGACCAAGATTACCTTCATCAACGAGATGGCGGATCTATGCGAACAGGTCGGCGCCGACGTGCAGGAAGTCGCGCGCGGCATGGGGCTCGACAATCGCATCGGCGCAAAATTTCTCCACGCCGGCCCCGGTTTTGGCGGCTCGTGCTTCCCCAAGGACACCAGCGCGTTGATCAAGACGGCCCACGACCATGGCGTGCCGTTGCGCCTGGTCGAGACGGTTTCCACCGTCAATGAGCAGCGCAAACGCGCCATGGCGCGCAAGGTTGTTCAGGCGCTCGGCGGCTCGGTGCGTGGCAAAACCATCGCGGTGCTCGGGCTGACCTTCAAGCCGAACACCGATGATACCCGCGATTCGCCGGCCATTCCGCTGATCACGGCGCTCCACGATTTGGGGGCGATCGTGCGCGGATACGATCCGGCGGGCATGGAGCAGGCCAAGCCACTCTTGCGGGACGTGCACTATTGCCGCAGCGCCTACAGCGCGGCCGAAGGCGCCGATGCAGTCGTGATCGCGACCGAATGGGAGCAGTTTCGCGCCCTGGATCTAACCCGCCTGAAAGACGTCATGATGCAGCCCGTGATTGTCGATCTGCGCAACATTTATCGCGCCGACGAAATGCGACGCGCGGCGTTCCACTACGTGCCGATCGGCCGAGCGGGAGTGGAGTAGCTCGCACTTAAGATTGTCCTGAACAACAAGCCGCGCTTGGCAGCAGACGAATAGCTCGAACTGTTTTTTTAAAAATGGGCCGCCCATGGTCGGGGCGGCCCTTTGCTTTCGAAAAATGCAGACGACGAGGGCAATCAACCCCACCTGATCGCAATCGCTCCCGCGATCGAGCGAGGGCGGACGCGAAGCGCATGACCGTCGTTGCCGGATTCGATAACCCATTCTCCGTTTTGCTGACCAACGATCTTCCCGACATGGTGCGGCCACACCACCACCGCTCCTATTCCCGCCGGTCCCGGCCTGCCCCAATGCGCCCAGTTGCGCGCCAAGTTGAAGGACGGACCCGGATCGGCGACCACGAGGTGGCGCATCTCCCAGCCGCACCAGGCAGCCGGACGCGCCTGGCCGCGCCCCCGATACACTGTCGTGCTCGACGCGAGGTTCGCGGCCGCAAAAGCGAACAGTCCGTTTGGTGTTGGCCGCGCCTCGGCAGAGGTGCCGCGGCTCGCGACCAGGGAATGATGATGCCGATGACCATGATGATGCTCCCGCGCTTCAGCGGATTGAACAAAAATCACCATAGCCGCGGCAGCGACCGTTAAGGTCGTTGACTTCATGCAGTCACTCCTAATTTTCAGTTGATCTTTTTATTTCGTCAGCAAACAAAGGCCTCGCCGATGATGACCGGGCGAGGCCTAGAAGACGAAAGCGCCTCGTTGGATCGTGAGGCGCGATGGTCTCATAGCAGCTAGATAGAATATTTTGTTATGTAAAATTGCATGACATGTATTTGCTTGAGGAGAGTGCCGCATTTGCGGTTGATCTGAAATGCGGCGATTCGTTGGTCATTATTTGTTTGCTGCTTGTTTGATGGTTGACCGACGTTCAACTTATCAAATCGCGCGGGGCAGACCGAGACGAGGGCAAGTGTAGTCGTCATGGCGCGTTGTAGTGCCTTGATCCTGCATCGGTGAGGCGATAGCGTACTTCCCAAGCTTGCGTGAGCGAAGCCGATGACCTCCTTCACCATTACGCCGTTGACCGAGCATACCGGCGCCGAGGTGTCCGGCCTCGATTTCAGGAAGCCGATCGAGCCGCAAGACCGCGATATCCTGAATCGGGCTTTCGGCAACCATCACGTGCTGGTCGTCCGCGACCAGCGCTTCACGCCAGATCAATTCAAATCGGCCACCGCGCTATTCGGCGAACTCCAGCCGCACGATAAGAAAGAGCATCATGTCCCCGGCCACCCTGACGTCTCGTATGTTTCAAACGACGAGTTCGTGAACGGCCGGCAAATCATCCCCGGCGAGACATTTCACACGGATCACTCCAACCATCCGCGGCCGCCGAAAGCGACCACGCTGTTCGCGGTTGCGCTGCCGTCCCGCGGCGGCGATACGCAATACGTAAATATGCACACCGCCTATGACGATCTACCCGCCGAAACCAAACAGAAGATCGACGGACTCAAAGCGTTGCATGTCTATCTCAGCAAATATAGTCCGCGCCCGCTCGGCCATTTGACCGAGGAAAGCCGCCGGAAGCTGCCGCCACCGGGAATTCATCCTTTGGTGCGCACCCATCCCGAGAATGGGCGCAAAGCGCTTTTCCTCAATCCGGTACGCATGGAATCGATCGTCGGGATGGACGATCAGGCGGCGTTGGCCCTAATCGATGATCTGATGCGGCACGCGACACAAAAGAAATACGAGTATCGTCACAAATGGCGCCATGGCGATTGGGTGCTGTGGGACAACCGCAGCGTCATGCACCAGGCCAATCCCGATTACGACATGAACGAACGCCGCTATCTCTACCGCCTCATGCTCAAGGGCGAAGCGCCGGCATGAGACGACAGTATTTGGCCAAGCCGTCAAGCAGTCGCGCCAGATTCTAGCTTTTTCGCCGCTCCCGCGGCACGGCGGCAAGCTGTTAGCCGTTCGGTGCCACGCAGCACATCGAAAGCGACGCTGAGGCCGATCTTATCCCCGGTGAGCGCACGCACCAGATCGTCCGCGCCGGCAATGGTGACGCCGTCAAGCGCGACGATGATGTCGCCGGGCCGCAAGCCGGCGCGCTCGGCGGCCAAATCCGGCTCGACGGTGCCGATCATGACCGCGCGGTCCTGGGCCAATCCGGCCGCGCGACGGCGCAGCGGCGGGATCGCAGTCTGTTGTGCGGCAATTCCAATGAAGGCACGGCGCACGCGGCCATGCCGCACCAGTTCACCGAGCACGAAGCTTGCGGTGTTGGCGGCAACGGCGAAGCAGATGCCTTGCGCGCCCATGATGACGGCGGTGTTGATGCCAACCACCTCGCCACGGGACGACACCAATGGCCCGCCGGAATTGCCCGGATTGAGCGCGGCGTCGGTCTGAATGACGTCGTCGATCAGCCGGCCGTTGCGTGAGCGTAACGAGCGGCCAAGGGCCGAAACCACGCCGGTGGTTACTGTCGATTCGAAGCCGAGCGGATTACCGATCGCAATCACGAGTTGGCCACGTTTCAAGCGTTTAGAATCCCCCAACCGTGCCGACGGCAGGGTTGCGGGTTCATCGATGCGAATGAGCGCAAGGTCCGTATCGGGGTCGTCGCCGACCAGTCGTGCGTGTAAATCCTGGCCGTCGGCGGTCGTGACTTCAATGCGCGAAGCCGCGCCGGCAACGTGGCTATTGGTGAGGATGAGACCATCGGGCGCTACGATCACGCCGGAACCGCTGCCGCCGCGCGACTGGCCCGGTCGAGCCGGATCGCCGTTCCGGACTGCCAGCCGCACCACGGCGGGCCCGACCCGGTCGACAACGTCGATCACCGCCTGCGAATAGGAATCGAGCAGTGCCTGGTCGTCCGCCGGAATGGTTTCTTGCGCGGCGTTTCGCCCCGTGCGCAAGGCATCGGTTAATGGGATGATTGTCATGCAATATCATTGTTCTGGGCCGGCTTTCACCGGCGGCTTGGTTACTGTCGAGAGTGGGCCCACATATGGGGAGCAAAACGCGCGGTGGGAAGGGTGGAGCTCTTGCGCGGGGGCTTCGGCAACGCCGGGTGTGATTGGCGACGGCGGGCGCTTATGATGTCCGAAGATTGAGGGAACTATCATGAAGTTTCGGAACGCGGCGCCTGTTGCCGCGATGCTGATGGCGCGGCAAGTCTGGCCGGCTGCGGCCAGGGCCAGCAGCAGACAGCCGCGCAAAACCTCCCCGCTGTCACCGTGGCTAAACCGGCGCAGCGGATGGTGGTCGATCTCGACGAATATGTCGGTCGGTTCGTGGCCGTGAATTCGGTCGAGATCCGCTCGCGCCTGTCCGGCTATCTCGCCGAAATTCATTTCACCGACGGCCAAATGGTGAAAAAGGGCGATCTCCTTTTCACGATCGACCGGCGGCCGTTTCAGATCGTGCTCGAGCAGATGCGGGCCAATCTCGCCCAGTCCCGCGCTAATCTTGCTTTTGCCAAAGCCGATCTCGAGCGCGGTCAGAGCCTGCTGCAAAACAAGACGATCACCGAACAAGTTTACGATCAGCGCACGCAGGCCAAGAACGTGGCCGAAGCGGCGGTCGCGGCCCAAGAAGCGATGGTGCATTCGGCCGAACTCGACCTCGACCAGTACAGCGAACTGCGCGCGCCGATCGACGGCAAAATCGGCGATCGGCGCGTGTCGGTCGGCAACCTCGTGACTGGCGGAACGGGCGGCAATACCACGTTGCTGGCAACGATCGTGTCCGTCGATCCAATCCGGTTTGAGTTCACTTTCGACGAGGCGGCATATCTGCGCTATCAGCGTTTCGCCGGCAAACAGGGCAGCGGTGTCGACGATGTCCCGGTCACGCTCAAGCTCTTGGACGAGAAAGATTTCCTGCACACCGGCAAGATCGACTTCGTCGACAATGTCATCAACCAATCATCGGGTACTGTTCGCGGCCGCGCAGTGTTGGATAATCCGGACAACGTGCTTACGCCGGGTATGTTCGGGCGCATTCGGGTGCCGGGATCGCCGGCTTATCTGGCATTGCTCATTCCCGATGAGGCGATTGCCTCCGAACAGGCCCGCAAATACGTGCTCGTGGTCGACGATGGCGGCGTAGTCCGGCAGAAATACGTGACGCTTGGCCAGCTCGATAAGGGTCTGCGCGTGATCAGGGATGGTCTTGTCGCTACCGACAGTGTGATCGTCAACGGCCAGATGCACGCGCGGCCGGGTATCAAAGTCAATGCGCGCGACCTCGGCGAGCCTGCCGCCCCCGCGCCCAAAAGCGGCGACGAAGCAAGAGCCGGACGAGCTACTCAGTGACCCGAGAACGAACCGCCGATCCACGGCGCTTGGCGCGCGCTGATTGCTGCTATCGCGGCAGCGGTGGCGCTGCTCTAATTTTTCGTCTGGCCGGAACTACCCGAGAGTGAACTGAAATGCGTATCTCGCATTTCTTTATCGATCGCCCGATCTTTGCGGCTGTCGTATCGATTGTTTTTGTCATTCTCGGCGGCGTTTCTTTTTCGCGCCTTCCGGTCGCGCAATATCCCGAGATCGCGCCGCCGATCATCAACGTTTCCGGCCAGTATCCGGGTGCCAGTGCCGACGTAGTTGCATCGACGGTCGTGACGCCGCTTGAGCAGCAGATCAACGGCGTCGAAAACATGCTGTACATGTCGTCGAACTCGACGGCCGACGGACGTTTTTCTATTCAAGTCACTTTCGATCTCGGCACCAATCTCGATATTGCTCAGGTGCAGGTGCAGAACCGGGTCGCGATCGCGCAGCCGCGGCTACCGAGCGATGTACGCAATATCGGCGTGACGGTGAGCAAGGCCTCGCCCGACCTGATGATGGTCGTGCACCTGTATTCGCCCGACAAGTCGCGCGATTCGCTGTTCATATCCAACTATGCGACGCTTGAGATTACCGATCCGCTCACCCGCGTCGATGGCGTCGGGTCGATCACGGTGTTCGGCAGCCGCGATTATTCGATGCGCGTTTGGCTCGCTCCCGATCGCCTCCAATCGCTCGGCCTGACCGCCAGCGACGTCACCAATGCGCTGCAGGGTCAAAACATCCAGGTCGCCTCGGGCGTGCTCAATCAGCCGCCAGTCGCCCGCCCGGGGGCCTTTCAAATCGCGGTGCAAACGCTCGGCCGCCTCGATAATCCCGATGAGTTCGGCGCGATCGTCGTCAAGGAGACGCCCGACGCCGTGGTGCGGCTCCGCGACGTTGCGACTATTGAGCTCGCTGCGCTCGATTATTCCTCGAATTCCTATCTCGATCACGATCCGGCGGTGGCGCTCGCGATTTTTCAGCGTCCGGGTTCGAACGCGCTCGCCACGGCGAAAGGCGTTACCGAGCTGATGAAGGAACTGGCCAAGCGTTTCCCGGCCGGCGTCAAATACGCAATCGTTTACAATCCGACGCAGTTCATCCAGCAGTCGGTGGATGCGGTCATCGACACGATCGGTGAGGCGATCGTGCTGGTGGTTCTGGTCGTGATCCTGTTTCTGCAAACATGGCGCGCCGCAATTATTCCGCTCGTTGCCATTCCGGTGTCGCTGGTCGGCAGCTTTTTCTTCATGGCCGCCTTCGGCTTCACGCTCAACAATCTTTCCCTGTTCGGCCTGGTCTTGGCGATCGGCATTGTGGTCGATGATGCGATCGTCGTCGTCGAGAATGTCGAACGCAACATCGCCGCCGGGTTGACGCCGCGCGAAGCGGCGCGCAAGAGCATGACCGAGGTCGGCTCGGCGCTGATCGCGATTGCGCTGGTCTTGTGCGCCGTGTTCGTGCCGTCGATCTTCATCACCGGCATATCGGGTCAGTTTTATCGTCAATTCGCGCTGACGATCGCGGGCGCTACCATCATTTCGCTTATTGTTTCACTGACGTTATCGCCGGCGATGTGCGCGCTGCTGCTCAAGCCGCATCAGAACAGCCAACACGACTATTGGTGGGCGCGGCCGATACATCGGTTCTTCGATTATTTCAATCGCGCCTTCGACAGAATGGGGCTGGGAATCACCTGGCTCGCATCGCGGACGGTGCGGCGTGCGGCCCTGATGGTGGCGGTCTATGTGGTCATCATCGGCATTGGTCTGAATGCATTTCGCACCACCCCGATCGGGTTTATTCCACAAGTGGACCGTGGCTACATCATCGTCGTACTGCAGCTGCCGCCCGGAGCATCGCTCGCGCGCACCGATGTGGTGCAGCAGCGCGCACTCGACATAGCGATGCAGGTGCCGGGCGTGGTCCACGCCGCCAATATCGTCGGTTTCTCCGGCGCGACCTTTACCAACGCGCCCAATGCTGGCGCGCTGTTCTTGGTACTCGACGATTTCGAGAAGCGCGGGCGAGATCCCCGGCAATCGGCGGCGGCGATTTAGGGGCAGCTGTTCCGCCGGCTGTCGTC
Organism: uncultured Alphaproteobacteria bacterium; assembly: GCA_963816295.1. Classification (GTDB taxonomy): domain Bacteria; phylum Pseudomonadota; class Alphaproteobacteria; order Rhizobiales; family Xanthobacteraceae; genus BOG-931. The sequence goes on from CAWFJS010000017.1 coordinate 618,884, forward strand.
GATCCAGGAGGCTTTCATCATTCCGGTGCTGCCGCCGCCGGTCATGGGGATCGGAACTGCCGGCGGCTTCCGCATGATGGTTGAGGATCGCGCCGGTCAGGGTTCGGAGGTCTTGCGGGCCGCCACCGAATCACTGGTGACGCGCGCTGCGCAGACGCCAGGCATCGCCGGGACGTTCTCGTTGTTCGAGACATCGACGCCGCAGGTCTATCTCAACATTGATCGTACCAAGGCGCAGCTTTTAGGCATCAATGTGCAGGACGTGTTCAATGCGCTGCAAATCTATATCGGCTCGTCCTACGTCAACGATTTCAACTTGTTTGGCCGCACGTTCCGGGTCACGGCACAGGCTCGCGACGAGGACAGGCAGCACATCAGAGATGTGCTTAAGATCCGTGTCCGCAACTCCAACGGCGATACCGTTCCGCTCGGCTCCTTCACGACCGTAGACAACATTTCGGGGCCATACCGGGTGCCCCGATATAATCTGTACCCGGCCGCTGAAATCGACGGCGCCGCCGCGCCCGGCTATTCGCAAGGCCAGGCTATTGCAATCATGGACAAGCTTGCTGCCGAGACTCTGCCGCAGGGGTTTGCCACCGAATGGACGACGCTCGCGTTCCAACAGATCCGGGCGGGAAGCACCGCCACATTTGCCTTCCTGCTCGCGGTCGTGTTCGTCTTTCTGGTGCTGGCCGCGCAATATGAGAGCCTGACGCTGCCGCTGGCGGTGATCATGATCGTACCGATGTGTCTTGTTGCCGCCATCGCCGGCGTGATCTTACGTGGCATGGACAACAATATTCTGACGCAGGTCGGCTTTGTCGTCCTGATCGGCCTTGCCGCCAAGAACGCCATCCTGATCGTCGAATTCGCGCGGCAACTCGAGGATAGTGGCCATAATCGCTGGCAAGCGGCGATTGAAGCCACTCGGCTGCGATTGCGTCCGATCCTGATGACGTCGCTTGCCTTTATCCTCGGCGTTACTCCGTTAGTCTGGGCGATCGGCGCCGGCGCGGAGTTGCGTCAGGCGCTGGGAACCGCCGTGTTTTCCGGCATGATTGGAGTGACGGCATTCGGGCTTGTGTTCACGCCGGTCTTTTACGTGATCGCGCGTTGGGTCGCCGCGCTCGCACCCCGATTCCGTAAGCGACATGAGACGCCGCAACCGGCGGAGTAGCCGAGCGCTGCCGGCGTCACCGGCCCGCCACTATCGCATCATATGCGGTGGAATAACGCCGCCTACCCGGTGTTGAATGGGCGGGCTCGACGCTGGATACGGAACCAGCAGTGAGCTCATGGTGTCACGAGGAGGCCGCCCCATGTTTCGTAATCTGATTATTGCTCTCGCTGTTCTTCTGCTCGGCGTGACCGTGGCCGCGGCACAGAGCTGTCCGGAGTTCATCCAGAAGCGGCAGACCTTGATGAAAAAGAGCGGTGAAGAGGCGAAGATCGGCACCGCAATGATCAAGGGCGAGAAGCCGTTCGACGCCGCCAAGGTGCAGGAAATTTACGCGGCCTTTGCCGAAGACGCCAAGCAGATGCCTACGCTGTTTCCTGATTGCTCGAAAACCGGCGCCAAGACAACCGCGGCTCCGGCGATCTGGGACAGAATGGACGACTTCAAGGCTGCAATCGCCAAATTCGCCGACGACATCAAAGCGGCGCAGGACAATACCAAGGACCTCGACGCTTTGAAGGCCAATTTCCAAACCATCGGCAAGAACTGCAGCAGCTGCCATCAAACCTTCCGCATCAGGTCGAGCTGACGCGGCGAGTGATCACGGAGCGCGGGCCGCCGCACGGGCGGCCCGCTTTTTATTTGCCGACCGGTTTCGCGGCGCGTCGCCGTACGCATTCCGCGCTTGAAATGCATCCAGGGCCTGCGCTCTCGAAGATGGGGTATGCGCTAAAGGCGCTGCACGGCCGCCTCGAAACGTGTATCACGTCGCCATTGCGCCGGAGGCGACAAGGTGTCGAGGCTGCGGACATTTTTATTCGTGACGGCGGTCTGCATTATTTTTGGGCTCGCCGCTATTTGGATTTTGACGCTGCCGAGCGTTGTGCCGGCAGCGGCATTGCCCGCGCATACGCCGAATCTCGCCAACGGCGAGACCATGTTCAATATTGGCGGCTGTTCGTCCTGCCATGCCGTTCCCAATAATTTCCCCGAAAAGGTCGATCGTAAGAGGCTCGGCGGCGGTCTGGCCTTGAAATCGCCCTTTGGCGTCTTTTATGCGCCGAACATTTCGCCCGATTCCAAGGACGGTATCGGTAACTGGTCCGAGGCGAATTTCGTCACCGCATTGTGGAAGGGTACATCGGAACACGGCGCGAATCTCTATCCTGCTTTTCCGTACACCTCCTATCGCTACATGCAGCTCGACGACATTCGCGACCTTTTCGCCTATCTGAGAACATTGCCACCGGTGCAGGGCAGGTCGCGCCGCCATGAATTGTCCTTTCCATTCAACGAGCGGCGTCTGCTCGGCGTGTGGAAGCTATTGTTTCTCGGCGAGGGGTCTTTCGTCCCCGATCCTTCAAAGTCGACGCAATTTAACCGCGGCGCCTACCTCGTGAACGGGCCTGGACATTGCGCGGAATGCCATAGTCCCCGCAACATCCTTGGCGGAATTATCGACAGTCAGCGTTTCGCCGGCGGGTCTCCGGATGGCACCGAGTGGGCGCCGAACATTACGCCGGTCGGGCTCCACGGCAGCGATGAGGACTGGTCCGAAAAAGACATCGCTAGCTTTCTTGAAGACGGCATGACTCCATCCGGAGATTTTGCCGGTGGCGCGATGGCGGAAGAGATCAGGAATACCTCGCTGCTCGCTCCCGAAGATCGCAGTGCCATTGCCGCTTATGTCGCCGCACTACCGCCGAGGCAAGGGCCCACACCGCCGCCGAAGAAGGAATGAGGCCGGGAATATCATGCCGAGCATCGGGAATTGTCCACGCTGCGAGATTATTGGAGCGGCGTCGGTGACGCATTTTTTGCCGACTAAGTCAGCGTGCATTGACGCATTCTGCCGGCGCACTCTGCGCTGTTGCCTTTCTTCGCGAGCGTTAGACCGATGAATCCCGGCAGAGGCATCGCGTTCAAGCTTATTTCGGCGGCGTTGTTCGCGGTGATGCAGGCGCTCATCCGCTATCTCGGCGCGCGCTATCCGATCGGCCAGGTCGTGTTTTACCGCTCGGTATTCGCGATCATTCCGGTCGTGCTTATCTATGCCTGGCGGGGCGAACTCGCCGCCATTGTGCGCACCGAGCGACCGCTCGGACAAGCGGGCAGGGGTGTGCTGAGCATTGCCGGAATGTTCTTCAATTTCGGTGCGGTGGCGCGCCTCCCGTTGGTGGAGTCCAATGCGATAGCATTTAGCTCACCCCTGTTCACCGTCGCGCTTGCTGCGCTCATCTTGAACGAGCGCGTGCGCGTCTATCGCTGGTCGGCGGTCATCGTTGGCTTTGTCGGCGTGCTGGTGGTGCTATCGCCGCATCTGTCGGGTGAAGAGCTAACGGCTGCCATAGGCGGTGCGACCAGCCTGATCGGCGTCGTTTATGCGATCTGCGGGTCGTTGACCAATGCGGGGACCGCTATCCAAACCCGCCGGCTGGCGCAGAGCGAATCGACGTCGTCGATCGTGTTTTATTTTTCATTGAGCTGTGCGCTGGCCGGCTTGGCAACGTTGCCATTCGGCTGGGTGACACCGAGCGGTGGTGAATTCGCCGCGCTGATCAGTATTGGCATTTTGGGCGGCACCGGACACATTTTCCTCACCGAGAGTTATCGCTTTGCATCCGCCTCGCTGGTCGCTCCATTCGACTACACCGCAATGATCTGGGCACTCGTGCTCGGTTATGCGATGTTTGGCGAAACGCCAACGTCGGAGATTGTGCTGGGTTCGGCGATCATCGCGGCGGCCGGATTGTTCGTGATCTGGCGCGAACGCCAGCTCGCAACGATGCGGCGCCGCGACAGCCTGGCGCCGGCGCCTACCCGTGCGGCTACGACCCTCCGAACGCCTTAAAGGTGATGATGGTCCGCGTGTCGGCTATCCCCGGGATGCTCTGGACCTTTTCCGCGATGAAATGACCGATATCGGTCGACGGCTCGACATAGAATTTTACCAGAAGATCGAAGTCGCCGGCTGTTGAATAGATTTCGGAAGCGATCTCAGCGTCGGCTAGCTTGCTCGCGACCTCATAAGATTTGCCGAGCTGGCATTTGATTTGTACGAAGAATGGGACCATGCGCGCCTCCGAAGCGATGCATAGCTTATACCAAAGCGGGTAGACTGCACGAGCCCGGCGAAGCGTAGTAGGATCACCGACATTGGATAAAAAATGCATGCACCGATCGAGCTTGCCGACATTGCCGCCGACGTGCTCGCGCGCGTCCGCGAGCGCGCCCCGCGCGTGCATTGCATAACCAATTCGGTGGCCCAGCAATATACTGCAAACATGCTGCTGGCCGCCGGCGCAGTGCCGTCCATGACGATTTCGGCAGAGGAAATCGGCGCTTTCGTCGCCGGCGCGGATGCGCTGCTCGTCAATCTCGGCACCTTTGATCGCGAACGCAGGTCGGCAATCGAGGTGGCAGTAAAGACCGCTGCCGAGAAAGAACTGCCTTGGCTGCTTGACCCGGTTTTCGTTGACCGCTCGCCCGGGCGAGCCCAATTTGGTCGTGCATTGCTCGCCGCACGGCCCTCGGTGGTGCGTCTCAATCATACCGAATTCGCCGCGCTTTCCGGCAATAGAGCCGAAAGCGACGCGGCGGCGCGTTTTGCACAAGCGAACGCAACTATTGTGGCCCTCACGGGCGATGTCGATATCGTCAGCGACGGCCGTCGGCGCATCGCGATTGCGAACGGCGATCCGCTGATGGCCGCGGTTACCGCCATGGGCTGCGCCGGCGCGGCGTTTGTTTGCGCCGCGCTTGCTGCCGAAGCCGATACGTGGCTAGCGACGCTGGCGGCGCTGGCGGCATTTGGTGTCGCTGGCGAACTTGCCGCACAGGCTGCGCAGGGGCCTGGCAGTTTTGCCGTCGGCATGATCGACGCGCTGCATCGGCTCGATCGCGCCACGCTGCGGGCCCGCGTCAAGGCATCCTGATGCGGCTCGATCTTCGTCTCAACGCCATCGTCGATCCCGAGCGCGCCGGCGGGTATCAGCTCGCCGATTTAGCGGCACGGTGCGTTCGCGGCGGAGCGACGCTGGTCCAGCTGCGCGACAAGCGCTCCGAGACACGCACGCTGATCGAAGAGGCGAGGGCGATCAAACAGGCCCTGGCGCCGTTTGCGGTGCCCTTCGTAGTCAACGACAGCGTCGACGTGGCGATGGCGGCCGGCGCCGATGGCGTGCATCTCGGCCAGGACGATATGGCGGTCGAAGACGCGCGCAGGCTTCTCGGTTCGAATGCGATCATTGGACTGTCGATCAAATCGGTCGAGGAAGCCGAGGCGGCGCGCCTCGATCTCGTCGATTATGTCGGCAGCGGCGGCGTCTATGCGACCTCGTCCAAGCAACAGAAGAATGCGCCGATCGGCCCCACCGGCTTGGCGCGAATCATCGCGGTGCTTCGCCGCCGCGCGCCCGATTTGCCGGTATGCGGCATTGCCGGCATTGACGCGAGCAACGCCGCGGAAGTGATTGTCGCCGGCGCCGACGGTGTCGCCGTGATTTCCGCCTTGTCGCTTGTGTCCAGCCCAGAGACCGCCGCACACCAGCTCCGCGAGATCGTTGACGCAGTCTTGGCCAAACGAGGCACGTAATGAGCGTTCCGATCGCGCTGACCATCGCCGGTTCGGATTCAGCCGGTGGCGCCGGCATTCAGGCGGATCTTAAAACCTTCGCCGCGCTCGGCGTCTATGGCGCGTCCGTACTGACGGCGCTTACCGCCCAGAACACCAATGGTGTTTTCGCCGTTCACGAGGTGCCAGCGGAATTCATCGCAGCACAAATGGACGCAGTTTTTTCCGATCTCGCCGTGAGTGCGGTGAAGATCGGCATGCTGGGAAGCGCAGCAGCGATCGCTGCCGTCGCCGCTGGACTGCGTCGTCACCGAGCGCGCAACGTCGTGCTCGACACCGTGATGACCGCAAGTGCGGGCGGAAAATTATTGCATGGCGACGCTTTGGATGCCTTGCGTGCCTTGATTGCTCAGGCGCGCTTGGTCACGCCCAATCTGCCCGAGGCAGCAACTCTGACTGGCGCGGAGGAGGCCCGCGATGAAGCGGAAATGTATGCCCAAGCGCAGAAACTGCTGGCGCTTGGCGGCGGCGCGGTGCTGATCAAGGGAGGACACGGCAGCGGGTCCGAAAGTGTCGATATCCTGGTCGAGGGTGCCTCGCGCATGCGATTTGCCACGCCGCGCATTCAAACGCGGAACACCCATGGCACGGGATGCACGCTGGCCGCGGCGATCGCCGCCGGGCTTGCCAAGAACCTTTCACTCGCGGACGCGGTGCGCCAAGCCAAGGCCTATGTCACCGCCGCGCTCGAGGCGGCCGACCGGCTCGAAATAGGCACCGGCTCTGGACCGGTGCACCACTTCCACAAATGGTGGTAAGCGATAGTCAGGCTGCCGCAGGCGCGCCCGGCTGCTTCAACGGATGCGCGCGTGCGAAAGCGTCGATTGCCGCCAACGAGTTTGCGATCCGCGAAAAATTCGGAAACGGCGCGGTGTCGACGTTGAAGAACTTGGCACCGGCCGTTTGGCTGGCGAGACAAATGTCCGCGAGCGTAATCGTGTCGCCGTGGCAATAGCGGCCCGTCGCCGGAGTTTTCAGATGCGCTTCCAGCGCGGTGAGTGCTGCAACGTGCCAGTGCTGACACCACTTGGTCCGTGTCGCTTCATCGAGCTTGAATTCGTGCTCAAGATATTCGCGCACGCGTGGCACGATCAGCGGATGTGAATCACAGGCGACGATCTGCGCCAGCCCCCGCACGCGCGCGCGGCCGCGGGGATCGCGCGGCAACAGCGGCGGGTTGGGATGGGTCTCGTCGAGATATTCGATGATAGCAAGCGACTCGAACATCGCCGGCCCGTCGCCATCCACCAGCGCCGGAATGGCCATCATTGGATTGACCGAGCGAAATTCAACCTTGCGCTGCTCGCCTTTCATGAGATTGACGTCGATGATCTCGTCGGGGACGAGGCCCTTGAGATTAAGCGCAATCCGCACGCGATAGGTCGCAAGGGACCGCCAAAACGAAAAAAGCTTCATGGGTAGGTTTCCTCCTCATTTTTCGTCATCTTACTCGTGGCGAGCGTAGCGCGTGACGCCACGGCAGCGTGAAACGTTCTAATCCAGCGAACCTATTATCTTGAGTGCTTGCGCGGGCTGCTAGTCCACTCCCGGCTCCGCTTTCAGTCCCGCCGCCTCGATGCCGGCAACGGCGCATATTTCATCTTTATCCGAAGTGTCGCCGGAAATGCCGCAGGCGCCGACCAGATTACCGGCGCCGTCCCGGATCAACACGCCGCCCGGATTGGTGACGATGCGTCCGCCGCTCGCTGCTGCAAGCATCGTGAAAAACTGCGGAGTCTTGGCCGCGCGGCTCGCCAGCGTGCGCGAACCGAAGCCCATGCCGAGAGCGCCCCAGGCTTTGGCGAAGGCGATGTCGAAACGCAAAATGCCGGCTTTGTCTTCGCGCTTGAACGCGACCAGATGCCCACCGCTGTCGAGCACGGCAACCGCGAGCGGCGCCAGATTGCTCTCGCGGCCTTTCTTCAGCGCGGCATCAACAATAACGGAAGCTTGTGCAAGCGTGAGGACGGACATAGCAGCTCCAATTTGTCTTGAAGAATTTACTGATGATCGCGGCTGGCCCAATAAACCGAGACAGTAGAGATTTCGGCATTGCCCGAGCGGTGCTGCCTGGTTTCCTGGTAGCAGCCGAGCGCCCGCTCGACCAGCGGCAGCTCGATGCCGCGCGATTTGGCTTCCGCGAGCATCGATTGCATATCTTTGATGGCGCTGTCGACATCGAATGTGACCACTCCGGCGGAACCGCCCTTGAGCATTGATGCGATGCCAGGAGCGCGCACTTTGAGAACATTGGCGGCTCCCGAAGTGTCGCTGAGAAGATCCATGAGCCGCTCCGGCTCGATGGCGACAGTGCGCGCCATCGCCAGTGCTTCACCGAGCGCCTGCCAATACACCATCAGTGGCAGATTGATCGTGAATTTGAGAACCGAGCCGGAGCCGACCGGCCCCGCATGTTCCAGCCGCCGACACAGCTGTTCCAGGATCGGTCGCGCCCGCGCCGCATCCGCCGGTTCGGCGCCCATGAGCCCGATCAGCTTTCCCTGCCGCGCGGGACCGGTCGAGCCACCCACCGGACATTCGACGAAGGCAGCGCCTTTGGCGCGTACCGCACCAGCGAGCGCGATCTCGGTAGCGGGCAGAACCGTGCTCATGTCGATGAATAGTTTTCCGGCGACTTTGCCGTGCAGAAGACCTGAGGGGCTGTTGTAAACCGCGTTCAGCGCCGGGGCATCGGTCAGGATGGTAATGACGACTTCGCCGTTTTCCGCCAGTTCAGTCGGGTTCGCCGCTATTTTGGCCCCGGCGACGGCCCCGGCTTTTTCCGGCGTGCGATTCCAAACCGTGACGTCATGGCCGACCTCGATTAGCCGCGCGGCAATCGCCGCCCCCATTTTGCCGATGCCGGCAACACCCAGTTTCATACGCTCCCCCGACCGTCATTGGCGCACACGGCTTTAACCCGCGCACTGTTAGACCACAACCGTTCAAGACGAGCATTCCGGCGCGTCATCTGCAAGCGCCTTACAATTGCACAGCATTGCCCGACCGATAAGCCGCTTGCGCGCGTTGCAAGCGGATGCGATAGCGTCAGGCTCTGGGAAATCGGAGTGAGACTGCGATGCCTCGGGCAAAGAAAGATATCGTCGGGATCATCGGGCTCGGAATTATGGGCGGCGCATTTGCGCAAAATTTGATGGCGGCCGGATGGCAGGTCATCGGCTACGACATCGCGCCGGCGCGGCGGCGAGCCATGGCCAAGCTCGGCGTGGAAATTGCCGAGAATACCGAGAACGTGGCGCGGCGGGCCCGCACCGTCATCACCAGCCTGCCCAAGCCAGCAGCCCTCGTCGAGACCGCCGCTGCCATCGCCAAGGCGGGCCTGCCGCGGCGCGTCATCGTGGAGATGTCTACTTTTGCCTTGGAGGATAAGGCCAAGGCAGAGGCCGTGCTGCGCAAAGCCGGCCATATCATGCTCGATTGTCCCGTCAGCGGGACCGGTGCGCAAGCGCAGACCAAAGATCTTGTTGTTTATGCGTCTGGCGCCTCCCGCGAGATAAGGAAATTGCGCGGCTTGTTTTCCGGCTTCACGCGCGCCGTCCACGACGTCGGCGCATTCGGTAACGGCAGCCGCATGAAATACGTCGCCAATCTTCTCGTCGCTATTCATAATGTCGCCAGCGCCGAGGCGATGGTGCTGGGCATGAAAGCCGGGCTGCCGCCGCAGCTCATCTTTGACTTGATTAAAACCGGTGCCGGCAATTCGCGAATTTTCGAGCTGCGGGCGCCGATGATGGTGAAAAACAGTTACGGCAATCCCACGATGAAAATATCGGTCTGGCAGAAAGATATGGACGTGATCGGTTCTTACGCGCGCAAAATCGCGGTTCCGACACCAATGTTTGACGCCAGCAAGGCGATCTATGCCAAAGCGCTTCGCAGCGGTCACTCGGCCGAAGATACTGCGGCCGTCTGTGCCGTACTGGAAAAAATGGCAGGCGTTAAACGGACGAAAGGGCGTGCCAAGGTGGCGTGAGCGGCGAGTCGCCACAACATCTTTACAAAGCGGCAACGCGAGAGGAGTTGTATATGTCATCGCTCGAGGGCGAAGCGCGCATGGCGGCCGTGGCCGGCGACCGCAGCAGTCTTGAGCAACGCAGCGAAACCCGCGACGGCATGCGGATCGACTGGAACGTGCCGATCGCGATGGACGACGGCCTAGTGCTGCGCGCCGATATTTTTCGCCCCGTTGCCGAAGGGCGGTACCCGGTTATCTTGAGTTACGGTCCTTACGCCAAGGGACTTGCGTTCCAGGAAGGCTACTCGAGCGCCTGGCAGCGCATGGCGGACCTGCATCCCGACGTCACCGCCGGCTCGAGCAATCTCTATCAGAGCTGGGAGGTGGTCGACCCGGAAAAATGGGTGCCGCACGATTACGCCTGCGTGCGGGTCGATTCGCGCGGCTGCGGCTGTTCGCCCGGCTACATCGATCATTTTTCGCCGCGCGAGACCAAGGACTTTTACGACTGCATCGAGTGGGCCGCGGCGCAGCCATGGTCGAGCGGCAAGGTCGGCCTGAACGGCATTTCCTACTACGCCATCAATCAATGGCACGTCGCCAGCCTGCAACCGCCGCACCTTGCCGCTATGTGCATTTGGGAAGGCGCCGCCGACTGGTATCGCGACATGACGCACCACGGCGGGATTCTCTGCACGTTCTGGGAAAACTGGTACGAAATGCAGGTCAAGACCGTGCAATACGGCGCCGGCGAGCGCGGCAAGCGCAGCCGCGTGCACGGCGAGCTGGTCTGTGGTCCTGAGTTTCTGTCGGACCAGGAGCTGGCGAAAAATCGCAGCGATTTCGGTGCAGAAATCTTCGCGCACCCGTTGGATGACAATTACCATAGAGCACGCTCGCCGAACTGGTCGAAAGTGAAGACGCCATTCTTGTCGGCAGCCAATTGGGGCGGCCAAGGTCTGCACCCGCGCGGCAATTTCGAAGGTTTCATGCGTGCAGCCTCCAAGCAGAAATGGTTGGAAGCGCACGGCATCGAGCACTGGACGCATTTTTACACGGATTACGGCCGCGATCTGCAACTGCGCTTCTTCGATTACTTCCTGCACGGCAAGAAGAACGGTTGGGACAAGCAGCCGCCGGTGCAGCTCCAAGTCCGGCACATCGATCGCTTCGTGGAACGCGCGGAAAATGAATGGCCGCTCAAGCGCACGCAGTGGACGAAGCTTTATCTCGATCCCGCAGGGCGACTTGCCGCGAATAAGCCAGCGAACAAAAAATCGGTGCTGCGCTTTGAAGCCATGGGCGACGGCATCACTTTTCTCACGGCGCCGCTTGAACGTGAAACGGAGATTACCGGACCATCCGCCGTCAAGCTGTATGTGTCGTCATCGACAACAGATGCCGACATTTTCGCGGTACTGCGCGTGTTCTCGCCGGACTTGAAGGAAGTAGTGTTCCAGGGCGCTATCGATCCGCACACACCGATCGGCCAAGGCTGGCTGCGCGCCTCGCGTCGTCACCTCGACAAGAAACTGTCGAAGCCTTACCGGCCGTATCACACCCACAGTAAGAAACGGCCGCTCAAACCCGGGGAAGTTGTCGCACTCGATATTGAAATCTGGTCGACATCGATCGTCGTGCCCGCAGGCTACCGCATCGCGCTAACCGTCCGCGGCAAAGATTACGTTTATCCGGGAGGAAGCGGCGGACGGCTGTCGAATTTCAAGAACGAGTCTGACCGGCTGCGGTCCGTTCCTGCATGATGATCCGCGCGACCGGCCGCCGCAGGTCTTTGCCGGTATCACCGGACTGCACTTCGGCGGCGCGGCAAGACCCTATCTGCTGCTTCCGGTCATTCCGCCCAAGCGGAAAGAAAAGTCAGCAAAATGATTGCATAAAGCGCTCGATGGAGCGCACGAAGAAAGTGCAAGGCGCAAACTTCGGGAGGAGATGATGTCGCGCAAAATCAGTCGCCGTACGCTTCTCGCCGGCACTGGAGCCGCCGCCGCTCTCGGCTGTTTTCCCGCGCCCGCGATCGCGCAGACGCCGCCGATCAAAATCGGCCTTCTTACCGTAAAGGTCGGGCCGCTCGCCCAGGGCGGCATCCAGATGGAACAGGGCGTTCTAACCTTTTTGAAGGAGACCAACTACACCATCGCCGGGCGCAAGGTCGATTTCATTTCCGCCGATACTGGCGGTGCACCTGCAGGCGCCAAGACCAAGGCCCAGGAATTGGTCGAGCGTGACAAGGTCGATCTAATTCTCGGCCCGCTCGCGACTTTCGAACTTTACGCCATCAACGACTATATCCAGCAACAAAAGCTGCCAACGCTCAGCTTGGCAGCGGCTGACAATCTCACCCAACGGCAGCCTAATTCTTATTTGTTGCGCGCCTCAGCTACCGCGTCCCAGGCTTTACATCCGATGGGCAACTACGCAGCCACCGAGATGAAGCTCAAGCGGGTGGTGGCAATCGGTGAGGATCTCGCCTTCGATTACGAAGAACTTGGCGGCTTTCAAGCGGCCTTCGAAAAGGATGGTGGCTGCGTCGTCAACAAGCTGTGGCCACCTTTGGTGACGCCCGATTACACGCCCTACATCGCTCAGATTGGCGATTGCGACGGCATTTGCCAGGGCTTCGCCGGCTCAAACCCGCTACGCTTCATGAAGGCCTATGCCGATACCGGCTTGAAATATCCGGTTGTAACCGGATGGACGGGGGGAGATGACGCCTTGCTACGAAGCTTTGGCGAGGAAGCGATCGGTCTTATCTCCTGCTCGGCCTATTCGCTTGATGTTCAAACCGAACGCAACCAGCGTTTCATCGACGGCATGCGGAAGAATTTTGATGTCATTCCCGGTTTCTATGCTGCCGGTCTTTACATCAATTGTCAGGTGGCCGATGCCGCCCTGCAGGTCACCGGTGGCGACGTCAGCGACAGAGAAAAAATGATCGCAGCGCTTCGCGCCGTAAGCCTCACGGATACGCCACGCGGACCGCTTAAATTCGATCATTTGGGCAATGTTGTGGGCAACTTCTATATCCGGCGATGCGATACCGAGGGTGCCAAATACGGGCTCAAGCTCTGGAACAAGACGATCAAGACCTATGAAAACGTCAGCCAGTTCTGGACCTGGCCAGAACAAGAATTCCTCGCTCATCCAGTCTATTCGCGCGACTATCCGCCGCTGAAGAAGTGTTGAGAAGAGCGCGACAATAGCGGGCTTTACAGCGCGACCTGCCTCGCCAATGATAGCCGCCACTGCGGCACTGGCAGCATCAAGAATGCCTGCCGCGGGGCTCGCCCGTTCGCGGCGGCCGGTAACGGGGAAAAAGGGGAGGACGCGGAATGTCTGCCAAGCCGAAGAATCGTAAATTTAGCCGTCGCACCGTGCTCGCCGGCAGTGTCGCTGGCGCAGCGGCCGTGCTCACCCGTTTCCCGGCGCCCGCCGTGGCGCAAGCGGAGCCATTTCGGCTCGGCCTGCTTACCGTGAAAACCGGGCCGCTCGCGCAGGGCGGCATTCAGATGGAGCAGGGCGTGCTGACCTATCTGAAAGAGACGAACTACATGATCGGCGGTCGCAAGGTCGATTTCGTCTCGGCGGATACCGGCGGCAATCCGGCCGGTACCAAGACCAAGGCACAGGAGCTCGTCGAGCGCGACAAGGTCGACGTCATCCTCGGCCCGCTCGCTGCGTTCGAACTTTATGCGATCAGCGATTACATCCGCGAGCAGAAAATGCCGACGCTCAGCCTCGCGGCGGCAGACGACCTGACTCAGCGCAAACCCAATCCGTATTTGTTGCGCGCCTCGGCCACGTCCTCGCAAGCGATGCATCCGATGGCGCATTACACCGCAACCGAGCTCAAGCTCAAACGCATTTTCTGCATCGTTGAAGATTTCGCCTTCGGCTACGAACAGATGGGCGGCTTCCAGGCGTCCCTGCAAAAGGAGGGCGGCTGCGTCGTCAATAAACTTTGGCCGCCGCTGGTGACGCCGGACTACACGCCCTACGTCGCGCAGATCAGCGATTGCGATGGCGTGTGCCAGGGCTTTGCCGGGTCAAATCCGCTGCGTTTCATGAAAGCTTATGCCAATGCCGGGCTTAAATATCCGGTGGTCACCGGAGAGACCGGCGGTGACGACGCTCTCCTAAGGAGTTATGGCGAAGAGGCTATTGGGCTCGTGAGCTGCATTCCGTATACGCTCGATCTCGAGATCGACGCCAATCACCGCTTCATCAATGGCATGCTCAAGAATTTTGACGTGATTCCGGGCCAGTACGCGGGCCTGCTCTACGTCAACTGCCAGGTAGTCGATGCCGCCTTGAAAGCGACAGGCGGCGACGCGCACGACAAGGATAAATTCATGACCGCGCTGAAGGCGGTCAGCTTGACCGACACCCCGCGCGGCCCGCTGAAATTCGATCACTTCGGCAACGTGATCGGGACTTTCTACGTTCGGCGTATCGGCACCGAAGGCGCCAAATATGGGCTGAAGCTCTGGAACAAGACCATCAAAACCTATGAGAACGTCAGCCAGTTCTGGACGTGGCCTGAACAGGAGTATCTCGCGCATCCGGTCTATTCGCGCGATTATCCACCATTGACCAAGTGCTGATCGCGCGCACGAAGCAAGGGCAGCGGTTATGACATTCTGGCTGCTGCTCACCGTCAACAGTGTGACGTTCGGCGGCCTTTTGTTTCTGCTGTCGGCCGGGTTTTCCCTGATCTTCGGGCTGATGCGCATCCCCAACCTGACGCACGGCTCGATGTTTATGCTTGGCGCCTATTTCGGCACCACGCTGCTCTCCGGCGTACTCGGTGTCCGATTCGGTTTCTGGCTGGCAGCGGTGGTCTGCGCTATCGAGGTCGCGCTACTCGGCGCATTGATGGAACGGCTGCTGTTGCGCCGTCTGGCCGGCCAACAGCTGGCGCAGGTGCTGGTCACGCTTGGTGTTTCCTTCATGGTGGCCGATCTGTGTCTGATGGGCTGGGGCGGCGATCCGATTTCGGTGGCAACGCCCCCTGGACTCAACGGCTTTGTCCGTTTCGGCGCGGCGGTGTTTCCGCTCTACCGGCTCGCGGTGATCGCCATCGCTGTTGTTGTTGCGCTCGCCTTGTGGCTCATGCTGGAACGAACGCGGCTTGGCGCTATGATTCGTGCCGGCGTTGACGATCCGCAGATGGCGCGCGTGGTCGGCATCCGGGTCTCGCAACTGTTCACGATCGTATTTGCGCTCGGCGCCGGACTTGCCGGCTTTGCCGGGTTGATCGGCGGCCCGATTCTCTCGGTCTATCCGGGGATCGACCAGGACATGCTGCCGCTGGCGCTGGTGGTCGTCATACTCGGCGGCACCGGAAGCCTGCTCGGCTCGTTCGTCGGCAGCATCCTCATCGGCTTTATCTACAATTTCGGCCAGGCGCTGCTGCCGGAGCTTGCCTATTTCATTCTGTTTCTTCCGATGGTGCTGGTTCTGGTATTGCGGCCTCAGGGTCTGTTCGGAGGCCAGATCCTGTGAGCAACCTCACCCTCGGCCGCAGCCTTGCCGCGCTGGTCGCTGTTGTTGCTCTGGCGGTCCTGCCTTACGCGATCAAGGAAGTCTACTACGTCAATATCGCCAGCCAGATTTTGCTGTACGCTATTTTCGCACTCGGGCTCAATATCTTGGTCGGCTATGCCGGCTTGGTGTCGCTCGGCCATGCCGGATTGTTTGGAGTAGCCGCCTATGTCGTCGCCTATTTGCTCGTGGCGGGCCACGGCCATGTCCTGGCGATCGTGGCGGCGCTGGCGGCGAGTCTTGTGACGACGGCCGGCTTCGCCGCGCTGTCGCTGCGCTCCACCGGTATCACCTTCATCATGATTACGCTCGCGCTCGGCGAGATCATCTGGGGTCTCGCCTATCGCTGGATCAGCTTGACCAACGGCGACAACGGAATCACGGTGCCGGCGCGACCGGCGCCGTTCGGAATTGCGCTCGGCAGCGCGCGCGCGTTTTACGTGGCCACGCTGATCGTATTTCTCATTGCCATCGTTGCAGCCGGAATTTTCGTTCGCTCGCCGTTCGGAGCGGCGCTGCGCGGCACGCGTGATCAGCCGCGCCGGATGAGCGCGCTCGGTTATCATGTGTGGATGATCAGATTCTGGGCCTTCATGTTCTCCGGTTTGTTGAGCGCGATCGCGGGCGTCCTGTTCGTCTATTACAACCAATTCATCAGCCCGCAGGCGCTGGCGCTCACCGCCTCGGCTGAAAGCCTGCTGATGGTGATTTCCGGCGGAGCCGGAACACTGCTCGGGCCGGTAGTCGGCGCCGCGCTTGTCGTAGTCGTAAAAAACGTTGTCAGCGCCTATGTCGAACGCTGGAATTTCATGCTTGGCGCGATCTTTGTGGCGATCGTCGTGTTCATGCCGGAAGGTCTCGTCCCCGGCGTGGCGCGGCTGACGCGCTCAATTTGGCGCGGCAGAGCCGGAACCAAAGCGAATTTGCCGATGACCGCGGGACCACGGCAATGAGCGCTTTGGCCATCGACATGCTCACCAAATCCTTCGGCGGATTGCGCGTCACTCGCAACGTCAACCTCAATGTCGAACAGGGCGAACGCCGCTTGATCATCGGGCCAAACGGCGCGGGCAAGACCACGCTGTTCAACTTGATCACCGGCGAGCTCGCGCCGGATGCTGGTTCGGTTCATCTATTCGGCCGCGATATTACGCGGATGCCGACCCGCAAACGCACGCATCTAGGGATGGCGCGAACCTACCAGATCATTACATTGTTCACACGCGACACTATCGAGCACAATGTTACGCTTGCTTTGCTCGGACTATCGCCGCTGCGCTGGAACCCGGCGGCGGCGCTTGGTCGCCAAAGCCATCTCGCCGTCCAGGCGCGCGATGCGCTGCGGCGCGTTGGGCTCGAGCACATTGCGGAACGGCCGCTGGCCGAGACGTCCTATGGCGAGCGGCGACGCGTCGAAATTGCCATGGCGCTGGCGCAAAACCCGAAACTGGTTCTGCTTGACGAGCCGTTTGCCGGGCTTTCTATCGACGAGCGGCAGGACGTGCGCAAACTCCTGATCGCAATTCCGCGCGAGGTGACGATCGTAATGATCGAGCACGACATGGATGTGGCTCTCGATCTCGCTGACCGGATAACGCTCTTGCACTTCGGCGAAGTGATTGTCGAAGGAACACGCGCCGAAGTCGTGGCCGATTCGCGCACGCGGGAGGTTTATCTTGGCGAATAGCGCGCTCCGGCTCACCGGTATCGATGCCTTCTACGGCGACAGTCATGTGCTGCAGAAGGTTTCATTTGAACTCGGCGAAGCTCGCCTGCTCGGATTGCTTGGCCGCAACGGGGCCGGCAAGTCGACCTGCATGAACGTCACGGTCGGCCTATTGCCGCCGCGCACCGGCAGCGTCGAGGTCTTCGGCGCGCCGGTGACGCGCATGCCTCCGGAAATGATCGCCGCGCGCGGCGTGGCCCTGGTACCGCAAGGCCGTCGCGTCTTTAAGAGCCTCACCGTGCGCGAAAACCTGATGGTCGCGGCACATAAAGGATTTGCTGGACAGCGGCATGCGCCGTGGACGACCGAAACGGTGTTTGCCATGTTTCCGCGACTGGCGGAACGGCGCAGCCAGATGGCCGCCCATCTCTCGGGAGGCGAGCAACAGATGCTTGCTATTGGGCGCGCGCTGATGGCCAATCCGCGGGTCCTGCTGATGGACGAACCGTCCGAGGGGCTGGCGCCGCAAATCGTTGCCGAAGTGATGGCGACCATTCGCAAGCTCAAGGAAAGCGGACTTTCCATCGTTCTGGTGGAGCAGAACCCGAAGCTGGTATTCGATATCGCCGATGAGGTCGTAATTCTCAACAGCGGCCGCGTCGCCGTGGTTTCTACCGCCGCCGCGCTCAAGAGCGACGGCGCCGATCTGCGCCAGCATCTCGGAATTTTCTGATCACTCTGGCCGTTTCGCGCCGGCGCCGCATCAAAGCTTGCGCGGGCGGGCCCCGCGCGATCGAGATCCAGAAGCGCATTGCCGGGATTATTCAGCGAATTGGGATCGGCCGGGATCGAGCGCCACCGCACGCCCTTTGCTGAGCGGCAATTATCTCGTGGAACCAGGCGACCGAGGCGAATACTGCCGGTTGCAGAAGCGCAGAGGCGTAAGTCTGTGATCTAACCGCACAATCGATATTGCAAATTGCGGTACGCGCCGTCACGATGGCGGGCGTAGGGCGCGGAGGGTGCTCCTTGATCACAGTACCGGAATTGTCGGCGGAAGCTCTGGGCTCGTTTCTTTCCGAGCATTTGAACCGCGATTTTGGTTCCACCCATGCTCATTTGGCCGAATTGATCCCGTCGATTGCCCGAATTTCTCTTGAGTGCATCGGCAACAGCGATGCGCTTTATCATAACGTCGAGCACACGATGCTGGTCACGCTCGTCGGCTATGACGTCATGAAGGGCCGCGCTTTGCTGCGACCGACCTACGCCAGTGATGTCGCGCACCTCCTCGTCGCCTGTTTGCTGCATGACATCGGCTATGTGCGCGGTATTCTCAGCGGCGACGGCGAAGATGGCTATGTGGTCGACACCAAAGGCAACAAGGCCAAATTGCCTCGCGGTTCGTCAGATGCCGCGCTCCTGCCTCACCACGTCGAGCGCTCGAAGTTGTTCGTGATGGAGCGCGTCGGCAAGGGAAAGCAGCTCGACGCCGAAAGAATAGCGAACGCTATCGAATTCACGCGTTTCCCCTCGCATCACGCGGTCAACGGCGAGAGCGAGGAGGGAGAGCTGATGCGCGCCGCCGATCTTATTGGCCAGCTTGGCGATCCGCATTATTTGCGCAAGGCCAATGCTCTGTATTACGAGTTCGAGGAAGTCGGAATGAACAAGCAACTCGGCTATAGCTCGCCGGCCGATCTCACCGACCTTTATCCGCAATTTTACTGGAACAGCGTATCGCCGCACATTCAAAGCGCAATTCGTTATCTCAATCTGACCTCAAGCGGTCGGCAGTGGGTGGCTAATCTCTACAGTAACGTCTTTCGTGCCGAACGCGACCTCACGCCTTGCGGGCCGCAGCGCTAGAGTCAGATTTCCCATTTCATGTCAACAAATGGCTTCCGTGCCGAGTGCGGAGGGAGAGAGAGGAATACGCATGCCCGAGCAATGGAACAAATATGCTCCGACTACCGCGCGCCGGCACGGCCGGCCCGGTCGCGAACTGCGGCCAAAGAGCGTAACGGTCGACATTCATTCCCATGTCGCGGTGCCGACTGCGGCGAAGTTCGTCGAGCCCTATCTCGATTGGGCCACAATACCGCTTGCGCATTTCGCTAACGCTGAGACTCGGGCACTCAGTCAGAAACAGGAAGCCGACATTCGGGCCAGAGCCGGGCACGACCACAGATTGGCGGACCTCGATGCCATGGGCATCGATGTTCAGATCATCGCGCCGCCGCCGCCGCAATGTTATTACACCGTCCCACTCGAGATCGCCGTCAAGGCGACGCAGATCGTGAATGACGGCATCGCCGAATTTTGTGCGGTCAAGCCCGAACGCCTAAAAGGGTTCGGGGCGGTGCCGATGACCGACGGCGCGGAAGCGGCCAAGGAGCTTGAGCGCTGCATTCGCAAACTCGGCTTCACCGGGGTGGAAATTTTAACGAATGTCGCCGGCAAAGAACTATCGGATCCAGCCTTCGCGCCGTTCTGGCAAAAAGCGGAAGACCTCGGGGCCTTGGTGATGATCCATCCCAATGGCTTCACCGACGCCTCCCGGCTGACACGGTTTTACTTCAACAATGTCATCGGCAATCCGCTGGAGACGACGATCGCGCTGCACTATCTGATCTTCGATGGCGTTCTCGATCGTCATCCACGGCTCAAAATCCTTGCGGTGCATGGCGGCGGATATCTTGGTGCTTATTCCGGCCGTATCGACCATGCCTGGGCTGCGCGTTCCGATAGTCACGACGCATTGCCGCAGCCGCCCACGACCTATCTCAAGCGAATCTATGTCGATACGGTCGTGTTCACGCCGCACCAGCTCGCCGCACTGGTGGGAGTGTTCGGGCCGGATCATGTCCTGCTCGGAACCGATTATCCCTATGACATGGCGGAGTATGATCCGATCGGCCATATTGCCGCCGTTGAGGGGTTCGATGCCCCGACCGTCGCGGCGTTGGCTGGAGGCAGTGCGAAGAAGCTCCTCGGGCTGTAGAGTTGGACCGCACGTCGTACCTCAGCAAAAGTTCGTGCTCAATTAAGCGACGGGCTCCCGCGTCCTGCGGAACAAACGCGTTGCCGCCGCCGTTGAAAAGGCAGCTGAAATAAGCCTCTTACGACGATGCTCGGCTATGGCTTTGCTGGAAGACGTAAAGAAATCGACGGAGCGGATTACCGGCTGGCAGCGTCCCACCTCCGACCGGATCGCGGGGCTGCTGCGGCGAGGCAAACGCGGCATGTTTCGCTTCCGCGACGACGGCGCGATTCCGAATCACCGACGATGGCCAGTGATCGTTTATTGGAACGCGGTCCAGCTGCCGCGCACGCTTGATCCCGCCGCGGTTATGGAATGCCTATTCGAAAACAACGGTTGGGGCGACAGCTGGCGCAACGGCATCTACGATTATTTGCACTATCACTCGCGCATTCACGAAGTGCTTGGGGTCGCGCGCGGCAGTGCCAAAGTTCGGCTCGGCGGCGACCGCGGTCGCACATTCAAATTTGGCGCCGGCGATATCGTAATCCTTCCCGCTGGCACCGGCCATCAATGCCTGAGTGCGAGCAAGGACTTTCTGGTGGTTGGCGCCTATCCGCCGTCCGGCACGTACGACGAGTGCAGGGGTACCGCCGAGGAGCATGAGCGGAGCGTCGGATCGGTCGAGAAGGTGAGGCGACCCGGCAAAGACCCCGTATTCGGCGCAAAGGGACCGCTGCTTAAATTGTGGAAGCCGAAACGCTAGGTAGAGAACTCATACAATCTATTGCTTTGATCCACATTTGCCGCGCGGCAAGCCTGGTAAACCTCGCGTCAATGATCGTCGCGTCATCAGTGGCATCTTGCACGTTCTCAAGACGGGATGCCGCTGGCGCGACGTGCCGCTTGAATACGGCCCAGCGACCACGATCTACAATCGCTACAATAGATGGTCGCAGCGCGGGCTTTGGCAGCGCCTGTTCGAGCAGATTGCGGCTTCTGGCGATGTTCCTCACGAACTCAGCCTCGACAGTTCGCATGTGAAGGCGCACCGCTCGGCAGCCGGCGCAAAAGGGGGGAGTGGACGCAAGCGATCGGTCGCTCGCGCGGAGGGCGCACCTCGAAAATCCATTGTCTGGCCGATGATCGCGGCCGACCGGTCGCCTTCGCGCTGACGCCCGGCAATGTCGCCGATATCAGCATGGCCGTGCCGCTGCTGGGCGCCGTCACGCCGCCTAAACATCTGATCGCAGACAAGGCCTATGACGCGGATAGCTTGCGCAACTGGCTTAGATACCGCCGCATCAAAGCCGTCATTCCATCCACCGCAACGCGGACTGTTCCTTACCCGCTCGATCGCGCAGTCTATCGACGTCGCAACCTCATCGAGCGCCCCTTCTGCCGCCTCAAGAACTGGCGGCGCTTGGCAACACGATACGACCGTTTGGCCAGAAACTATCTCGCCGCACTCGCTCTCATCGCGGTCGTTACGGAGTGGACCTGAATGAAGTCCTCTACCTAGGGTCAAAACTCATTATTTCCGCGAGCCGCATTGCAGCCAAAATCGCTCGCCGGGCAGGAGAAGGGCAAAGAGCGTGTCGGGGAATACGGTCGAGTCCTTCGACCCGGCGGCGATTTTCGCCGCAACCCGAAGGGACGCGGGCCTTTCAGCGTCGCGGCCGCGCAAATAATGAGTTTTACCCCAGGTATTCTATTTACGACTCGCCCTGCCGGTCTTTTTAGCCTTGAGACGGTGGATCGTCGCCGATAGGCCAGCGCTGCGCCGAAGCGCATCTTTCAGGTCGACCGGCCGGCCATGCTTTTTTAGTAAATCGCGGAAGGCCTCGTCGGCAAGCTCCTGAAAATCCTTCATCTGATCGCGGCCGAGAAGATCGATCTGTCGCCAGGTCTCGTCGTCGAATTGCACCCGCTTACCGGGCATCAGCTGGCTTTCTTATGGCGCGCGTGAGCGCGTGCTGGCTTCTTGGCCGCGCGCGCACTCGGTCGTGAGGCGCTCCGGCGCGCGCTGCTGCCGCCGGCTTTGAGGCTCTGCCGCAGCGCGTCCATAAGGTTGATGACGTTGGACGGCGCGCGCTCCTTCGGCCGCTCGATCTTCTCGCCCTTCTGCTTGCGCCGCAGCAGATCTTTGAGCGCGTCCTCGTACTCGTCCTTAAACTGTTGTGGTTTGAAATGGCCGGTCTTGGTCCCGACGATATGGACCGCGAGATCGATCATGTCCTTGGGAATCTTTTCGTCCTCGACCGTCTCGAAATATTCCGTCTCATCACGCACTTCATAAGGATAACGCAGTGTCATGCCGAGCATTCCCTTGCCGCGCGCTTCGAGTGCGATGATGTGCTCGCGCGAGGTGAATACGACCTTGCCAAGAGCGACCATGCCTTCCTTGCGGATCGCTTCGCGAATGACCGCGAAGGCCTGCTGGCCGACCTCACCATCCGGCACGATGTAATACGGATCGCGCAAATAAAGTTCGTCGATCTCGTTGCGCGGGACGAACTCGTCGATATCGATGACGTGCTTGCTTTCGATGGCCACCGCCTCGAGCTCGTCCGGCTCCACCTCGATATATTCGCCTTTAGCGATTTCGTAGCCCTTGACGATATGGGCGTTATCCACTTCGTCGCCGGTTTCGGCGTCGACTTTCTTGTAGCGGATGCGATGGCCGGTCTCTTTATTGACCTGATGGAAGCTGATTTTTTCCCGCTCGGACGTCGCCGGAAACAACGCGATGGGACATGAGACGAGCGACAGCTTCAGGTAGCCTTTCCAATACGCGCGCGGGGCCACGACAACTACTCCGAACTTCGAGGAACACCGAATTCAACGATATTGAGGGAACTGACGTTCCACAAGGGAACTGAATCCGGCGTTTCGTCTTTGTTCCGCACCGCTAAGCGTCTAGACTTCGCTGGTCCGCTGATTCGGACGTAAACCATGCCGGCAAGAAACGCACTATTACGCGCGCCCAGGGCTGCCCCTACTGCCCCTGAGGTCGCGCCCG
Organism: uncultured Alphaproteobacteria bacterium; assembly: GCA_963816295.1. Classification (GTDB taxonomy): domain Bacteria; phylum Pseudomonadota; class Alphaproteobacteria; order Rhizobiales; family Xanthobacteraceae; genus BOG-931. The sequence continues at coordinate 641,906 of CAWFJS010000017.1, forward strand.
AGACAAAGGCCCGCCTGTTCCACGCCAGGATGCTGGTCACGCGGGTCGAGGAATGGTGCGTCGAAGCTGAGACGCAAGAGCAAGCGCGCGCTCTTCTCGCCGCCGGCGTTGGTCATCGCTGTACGCCGGGTGAAAGCATTCAGGTCGAGATCGACAGCCTTCTTGACGACTGAAATCACACATTGTTCTTGCACTTAAGGCCGAGACGAATTCTGTCCGGGCAAATATAATGCCTTTGGCTGTCCGGCCGGCGATCAACGCAATTGACGATACCCAGCGACAAGACGCCCTGAATGCGACGACAACTATTCACGCAGGCACCGATCTCGCGGCTCGCCGTTTGGGCGCGTCGTATTGCGCTGTTCTCGCTCGCGGCAACCTTCATCGCGGTGATCATCGTACGTTCCGGGGCGCTCGAGATCGTGCCGGCGCTTTCCACGCTCGCCGGGGCACTGGTTCTGGCCTGCATCGCGATCTTGCTTGCTTTTGCGGCCGGTATCGTCATCTGGCGACATGGCACTGGCGGCGGCCGGCACGCGGTGACGGCGCTGCTCATCGGCGCGGCGCTGATCGCCTATCCCCTCTATCTCGGGGTGAGGGCGTCGCGCCTGCCGGCGATCTATGACATCACGACGGATCCGATCGATCCGCCGCAATTCGACGCCATCGCGCGATTGCGGCCGCGCGACGCCAATCCGATTACCTATGCCGGCCTCTATGCCGCCGAGCAGCAGCACGCCGCGTATCCGGATATTGAGCCGGACGACACCACGGCGACACCGCAGGATACCTATGCCGCCGTCATGAAGGTGATAACCAAGCGAAAATGGCGCGTGGTCGATTCGCGCCCGCCACAGGGTCCGTTGCCACGGGTACTCGACACCCGGGCGTCCCAAGCCGGGACGGTGCGCGACGGCATTATCGAAGCGGTGGCGCGCACGCCGATCCTCGGTTTCCGCGATGACGTGGTGGTGCGGATTCGACCGACGATCGACGGGGCGCGGATCGACATACGTTCCGCCTCACGCTACGGCCGGCATGATCTCGGAACCAACGCCAAGCGCGTGCGCGGCCTTATCGACGATATCGACGACGTGCTCTCGACGCCGCAGCCGGAAAAGAAACCCGCGCCACCGCCGAAACCGGCAGGAAAGGGCAATCAGGCCAAGCGGTAAGTCCCGGAGATCGACGGCGGTCCTTCGGTCGTGACGGCGCCGCGTGCAACGAACTCTTCCAGATGCGCGAGTACAGACAGCGCGGCGGAGCCGACCAGACGCGGATCGAGCCCGATATAGACCGCCCTGACGATGGTTGGGATATCAGCCTCGCCCTTGCCGAGCCGGTGCAAAATCGATGCCTCGCGCGCTTGGCGGTGCCTGATCAGATACTGCACATAGCGTGGCGCATCCCGCACCGGCGCGCCGTGTCCGGACAAGTAGAGCGGTTCGCTGCGGCGGGCGAGCTTGTGTAGCGACGCCATATAGTCGGACATGGCGCCGTCTGGCGGCGCCACGATCGTCGTCGACCACGCCATGACGTGGTCGCCGGCAAAAAGCAGGTTGGCCTCCTTGAATGCGAACGCCATGTGATTGGCGGTGTGCCCCGGCGTCGTCACCGCCTGGAGCGTCCAGCCGCGCCCGCTCACGGTCTCACCGTCGGCGAGCGCGACATCGGGACGAAAATCCAGGTCGGCCGAGGCATCGAGCCTGCGCATTTCGCCGGTGTGCAGCGGACGCGCCAAACGATGCGGTCCTTGCGCCAACACCTGCGCCCCGGTTGCGGCCTTGACCTTGGCTGCCGCCGGCGAATGATCGCGATGCGTATGGGTGACAAAAACGTGGGTGACCGTTTCGCCGCGCACGGCGTCGAGTAGTGCCGCGACATGCGCGGCATCGTCGGGGCCTGGATCGATTATCGCGACTTGCTCGCTGCCAACGATGTAACTGACCGTCCCCTTAAAGGTGTGCGGGCCCGGATTGTCGGCGGCAATCGCCCGCACGCCGGGCGCTACCTCCTGGACCCGATCGGGTGCGAGACTGAAACTCTTATCGAAAGGGATGTCGTCGTTCATTTGGCGGCGATCCGGTAACCCTCAATTGCGGGCGACTTGCCGCGCGTCATGGGCGGCGGTGAGTTTTCCCATTCCAGGTCTTGTAAGGGTTGCCCGGCGTATTCGCCATCCTGGCTCGGGGGCATTGACCGTCGCGTCTGGAGGCTGTCCGCAAAAGAATAGAGCCCCGGTGCCGGGAATCCGGGGCTCCAGCAATCTCAATTCGTCACGCTTGGTGAGACCGAGACCGCCACACCTTCTCATGCAAAGGTCGGGCCAACTGGGGAGCCGTCCGGGCCATGCCGGATACCCGCAAATCTGGGCCGCCTGGCAAAACGAGCAAGCAGCGATCCCGGCATTTTGGTGCACATCCCAGCGAACAAATGGTGTGATCGCAGGCGCGCGCTGATTAAATTGCAGGCAACACCCCGGCGGTTTCGATGCTCGCATCAGCGGGCGCCGTCTAGAACGGGGTGCGGCTGCGAATTGCCGCCGCTAACGTGCCCTCGTCGAGATAATCGAGCTCCCCGCCGACCGGAACGCCATGGGCCAGCCGCGTTACCTTGACCTTCGTCCCGTGCAGGAGGTCGGTAATGTAATGCGCCGTGCTTTGGCCCTCGACCGTCGCGCTCAGTGCGAGGATGACTTCCTTGATGGCGGGGTCGCTCATGCGCTTCATCAGCGCGTCGATAGAGAGGTCGTCCGGCCCGACACCATCAAGCGGCGATAAGATGCCGCCCAGTACATGATAGCGCGCGTTGATGGCGTGCGCCCGCTCGAGCGCCCAAAGGTCGGCAACGTCCGCCACCACCACGATGGTCGAATCATCTCGCCGCGGATCAGTGCAGAGCGTGCACGGATTCTGCGTGTCGATATTGCCGCAGATCCGGCACACTGAAATCTTCTCAATCGCGGTTTGCAAGGCGGCGGCCAAGGGCGCCATGATCAGCTCGCGTTTCTTGATCAGGAACAACGCCGCCCGGCGCGCCGAACGCGGGCCAAGACCCGGCAATCGGGCGAGCAGCTGGATCAGACGTTCGATTTCGGGTCCGGCGGAAATAGCAGGCATCAAACAGCTTATCAAAATAGCTTCAGGCCTGGCGGCAGCGGCAAACCGCCGGTGAGCGCCTGCATTTTTTCCTGGAGCATGGCCTCGAGCTTGCGCCGCGCGTCGGCATGTGCGGCAACAATGAGATCTTCAAGAATCTCTTTCTGGTCCGGTGTGAGAAGTGAATCGTCGATGCGTGCGCCGCGCAGATCGCCCTTTCCGGATAGCTTGATAGCCACAACGCCGCCGCCCGCTGCTCCCTCGACTTCGAGCTGCTCGAGCTCAGCCTGCATGGCTTCCATTTTTGATTTGAATTCGGTGGCCTGTTTCACCAAGCCGAGAAAATCAGCCATGATATTGCCCGTCTCTCCGATGTCGTAGCGTGCGTTGGCGGCCAGCTGGGATCTCAAGTCTAGAGTGTATCATCGTCTGCAACATCACCGTCCAGCTGTGAGCCGACTGGCGTTTCGCTCGGTTGTTTCGGCGCCGGCCCGGCCGGTGGCCGCACATCGACGATTTCAGCACCGGGAAATCGTTCCATTACCGCCTGGACCAGAGGGTCGCCGCGCACGCCGTCTTTCATCTCCGCTTTGCGCATTTCGGCTTGCGCGCGAAGCGAAGGCGAGCCCGCTTCTGCCGAAACCGCGACCATCCAGCGCCGGCCGGTCCAATCGGCGAGCTTCTTCGAGAGCTCCCCGATCAATGTCTTGCGCGCACCAGCTTCCAGAGCGATTTCGAGAGTGCCATCTTCGAAACGGACGAGCCTCACGTCGCGTTCGAGCGCGCTCTTGATCGAAAGATCCCGCTTTTCGGCGGCGAGGCCAATCAGGTCCTCGAAACTCTTTAGCGCTCGAATTTCCTCGACATTTACGGACGGCGTCTCGACCGGCGCCGGGGCAGGTGCGGGCATCGGCGTTGCCGCAGCTACCGGCCCGCGCGAGCCGCGCGCCGATAGGTCTTGGCGCGCCTGATCCGACCGGGCCGGCTCCGGGCGCGTCTGGGCGCGAAGCTCCGTGGCGCCGGCGACAGGCGGGGGATTCGGCGCCGAATTCTCGCCACGGCGCGCGTCGCCAAGCGTGCGGATGACTTCATCGGGCGTCGGCAAATCCGCAGCATAAGCGATCCGGACCAGCACCATCTCGGCGGCGTCGATCGGCCGGCCGGCGGCTTCGACTTCGGCAATGCCCTTGAGCAGCATCTGCCAGGTGCGCGCCAGAATCCGCATCGAAAGCTTGGCGGCGAATGCGCGGCCGCGAACGCGCTCGGCTTCGGTCAGCGACACGTCATCCGCCAAGGACGGCACGATTTTGACCCGTGTGACGAAATGGGTGAACTCGGCCAGGTCGCCGAGCACCATGGCCGGATCGGCGCCGGAATCGTATTGGTCACGCAGCTCCTGGAGCGCCGCGGTGACATCGGCGCGCATGAGGGCATCGAATAGTTCGATGATGCGCGTTCGGTCGGCTAGTCCAAGCATCTGGCGCACGTTATCGGCGCGCACCAGGCCGGATGCCGCGCCGGAAATATCTGCTTGGGCGCCCGCATGCGCGATTGCCTGATCGAACAAGGAAAGGGCATCGCGTACCGAACCCTCGGCGGCGCGCGCGATCAGAGCGAGCGCCTCCGGTTCGGCTTTGATCGCTTCCTTGCCGGCGATTTCCTGCAGATGTTCCACCAGCCGGGCAGCGTCGACGCGCCGCAGATCGAAGCGCTGGCAGCGCGACAGCACCGTGATCGGGACTTTTCGGATTTCGGTGGTGGCAAAAATGAATTTCGCGTGCGGCGGCGGCTCTTCGAGCGTTTTTAACAGCGCGTTGAAGGCGGCGCCGGACAACATATGCACTTCGTCGAGGATATAGACCTTGTAGCGCGCCGATACGGGCGCGTAGCGGATCGCATCGTTGATTTGCCGTACGTCGTCGACGCTATTATGCGATGCCGCATCCATCTCGATAACGTCGAGATGACGGCTTTCCATGATCGCTTCGCAATGGACGCCGAGCGCCGGCATGTTGATGGTCGGCGCTGAAATTGAGCCATTCGGCAGTTCGTAATTGAGCGCGCGGGCGAGAATGCGGGCGGTCGTCGTTTTACCGACCCCGCGTACGCCGGTAAGGATCCAGGCCTGTGGGATCCGCCCGGCCTCGAAAGCGTTCGAGATCGTGCGCACCATCGCGTCCTGACCGATCAGGTCGTCGAATGTCGCCGGGCGATATTTGCGCGCCAGGACGCGGTAGGATGACGGTGTCGTATCGCTCATGATCTGCCTGGCAGGCGATTCTGACTCTAAAAACGCGCCTCGAGCTGAGCGCGGCCCTCCGATCTTGCGCCGCAAGCATCAAAGCATAAGGGCTTGCAAGACGGCAGCATAACCTGGAAGCGGTGCGCGAGCCTCCCGGCTGTCGGCCGGTTTTGCCATTCAAGCTGCATCCGGCCAGCTCGGCTGCGTTCGCCCCGAAAGTGACGGCGCAGTCGCAGGGCGGCGAAACTAGTGGGTGGGAGGCTGACGAGCGACCCGAACCGCGCTCGTTAGGGCTGCTTCCTTCCGGACCTGACCCGGTTGGCGAGTGGCTCGTCCACCGCCAACCTCCCATTCACTTATATCGACCGTGGACGACCGGAAAGCAAGCGCGACCGATTTCGCCGGCTGGAGCGATTTGATAGCGTTCGTAAATCCTTGCGATTCGGAAAGGCGCGCGATTTTGCATCGACGATGGGCCGGTTTTGCGATTAGGGCGATCTGCCCGGCGGTCTTATCAATCGCGCTATCCGGGCTGGCCGCAGCGCAGCACGACGAAGACCATCGTGCGCACCCATCGCCGCAGCAACATCCAGGCGGCGGTCCGCCCCCCGGTAAGCCGTTCATCCCGCCGCATGGGCCGAATGGCCCGCCCCCGGGAGCGCAAGTGATCAATCCGGGCGTCGGCCCATATCCGCGAGGGCAGATCATCCGTCCCGGCGGTCCGCCACCGGGAGCGGAAGTTACGCGTCCCGGCGGTCCGCCACCGGGAGCGGAAATTGTACGTCCCGGCGAACCGCACCGCGGAGCCGAGTTTGTCCGCCCCGGCGGCGCCCAGTTCGTCTACCGCGGCCAAGCATTCGAGCGCATGCGGACGGCGCCGTTCGCCTATCCACCCGGCTGGGGCTACCAGCGTTGGGCAGTCGGCGCATTCCTGCCGCCGGTCTTCCTGGTTCGCGATTACTGGTACCCGGACTGGGATCTCATTGGTTTGCCGCCACCGCCGCCCGATTATCAATGGGTCCGCTACGGGTCAGATCTGCTGCTGGTCGATCTCACGACCGGCGAAGTGATCGACGTCGTCTATGACGTTTTCTACTGAGCTGGCGCGACCTTGCCTGACGATTCCGGTGAGTAAATTAGCGTCGCTCGCAAGAGCAACGGTATTCGCATCGATCAGTCACGCTCTTCGTGCACAAAAATCTGCGCGCAGTTCGGAACCGGGCGATCGCGGTCGCATTGATTGAACACCGGAAGAACTTTTAGAAGTTCACTACAATGCTGCAACAGGCGCCCGTGCTTCGGACGGCGCCGCATGTCATCGTTGTCGGAAACGAGAAGGGGGGATCAGGCAAGACAACGATCGCCATGCACGTCGCCATCGCGCTGATCAACGACGGCCAACGCGTTGGCACGATCGATCTCGACAGCAATCAGAAAAGTCTCACGCGCTACATCGAGAACCGGCGGATCTGGGCAGGCCATCGGGGACTTAAACTTCAAACCCCGATCCATCGCTGTATTCCACGCGCTGAAGGGGCGCGGCTGGAAGACAACGAAGCCGAGGAGCTTGCAGCTTTGGAAACCGCCATTCGCGGCTTCGAGGACTCGGCGAATTTCCTGGTGGTCGATACGCCGGCGAATGACAGCTACTTGATGCGGCTCGCCCATCTGCTGGCCGACACGCTGTTGACGCCGCTCAACGACAGCTTTCTCGACTTTGGAACGCTCGGGGCAATCGATCCGTTGACCCATGAGGTGACCGAGACCGGGCACTATGCTGCAATGGTGTGCGAAGCGCGTCGCCGGCGCAGGCTGTTCGACCGCAGCCAAATCGATTGGCGGGTTGTCCGCAACCGCTTTTCGCTCGGACGACTTGTGGACGACAGTCTGGATAAATTGGCGATGCGTCTTGGGTTTCGGCCGCTCGACGGCTGCGCGGAACGCACTGTGTATCGGCAGTTATTTCCGTCCGGCCTGACCGCTTTCGATCCGCTCGACGAGGCGACATTGGGCACACGGCCCGGCCGGCTCCATCTCGCCGCGCAACGGGAAGTGCGCGACCTTTACGCCCTTTTGCAGTTGCCGACCAATGATCGCGCGCGCCGACGCGCGACCGCTCGCGCGGAGTGGTTCGCATCCGCGGCGCTGCCGTTTGAGGCCGACGACCTCATGGCCGATTAAAATCGGCGGATGGGTCCAGAGCGTCGCGGTGTTCCGTTCGAAGCTTTTTTTCGCGCTACGGCGAGGTTGCGGCGTGTCAGCGCTGGTGCGCCTTGACCTTGCTGCACGCGACGGTTTCAATTCCCCGCGACGGGCTGTTTGGGGTGGGTAAAGCCCGGCCGCTTTCAGACCGTATCGATTGACGGCTTAAGCTTTTTGTGAAGCATGATCACGAGAAAAGCGGTTCCCAGTTCTACCGCATCATGCTTCAGGGAGACGCCAATGACCTTCCGTATCGCGGTCGTGCAGCCGATTTCGCATCCGCCTGGCGAAGCCGACCGCAATGTTACCGATGCGGTGCAATGGATCGAGCGGGCGGCAGCAGACGGGGCGGATTTCGTCTGCTTCCCGGAGACATATCCGGGTCCGTGGCGCATGCCGGTGACATTCGACCCAAGCGTTGCGCTTGCGGAAGCCGCCGCCAAGCATGGCGTGTATGCCGTATTCGGCACGATCGAGCCGATCGATGTTAAGGCGGCGACCGCCCACAACCTGATCGTGATGGCCTACCCGGATGGGCGGGCGCCAGCCCGCTATCGGCGCACCCATCCGAACGGCCCCTGGATCTATACCGGCGGCCGGTCCTGGGAATTTCAGTATGTTCCGGGCAATGAATTTCCGGTTTTCGAAAGCGCGCACGGCAAGGTCGGCCTTGCGATGTGTAGCGAGGTTTATATGCCGGAAGTTTCGCGGGCGCTGGCGTTGCGCGGCGCCGAACTCATTTTCATGCCGGCCGGGATCGACAAGAACCGGCTATGGAGTACCTGGCGCACCCTGATTTGGGCGCGCGCGATCGAGAATTTGGCGATCGTAGTTACGACACAGAACTTGTTCGATCATTCGCAGCGCGGACTTGCGATGGTGGCGGCGCCTGAGGAAATCATGTTCGAAAGTACGGCGGCGGGACTGAGCATTGTCGATGTCAGTCTCGACCGCATCCGGCAGCTGCGTGCCTCGCGCGACGAGGTCGGCTCGTCGATGGTGTTTGGCGCGAAGCAGGGCGTGCTTGGTCCGCAATGGCAGCGCCCGGAGCTGTATGACGCGATCTATCCGCGGCCGCTGCACGAGGCGGCCGAGTGATGTCCGCTTAAATCGCCTCGTTCCTGATCGTGTCGCCTCATCCCGATCTAGTGCCGCGAACCCGAAGTTCGCACGAGTTTACGGAGCTCGCCGATGCGAACTTCGGGTTCAAAAGCGGCACTACGGAGTTGGATTTGCTAGTGTCCTTATCGATTCCGAAGTTCGTACGAGCGCGCCGCAAATGGTGACGAACTTCGGAATCGGGACACTAGGCCCGCGCCCAGCGCTCGGCTACACCGCCAGTCGGCTCGACCGCGCCGTAATGAGCCGCGGTGATGACGCCGCGCTCAAGCGATATTGCGAACACGCGCAAGCCGCGAGCTACGTGATCGGCGGCGAACTGGTGGTGCTCAAGGCCGGCGAACCATGTGACCCGCTGTTCACGCCGCGCGAGGCGCGGGCCCTCGGTTCGGTCCGTGAAATTATATTTCTCGGGCTCGCCGATACGGCGCCACGGTTCGGATTCGGTCTCGACCAAGACGCGGTGGAACAGCTGAAGACGCGCAATGATCTTAAGATCTCCGATCTGCGCTCGATCGCGGTGCAAGGCATGGTGGCGGCGGATCATCTGCCGCCATTGGCCGAAGCTAAGGCATTGCTCGGCTGGCATGCGCGTCACCGGTTCTGCCCGAATTGCGGCGCAGCTACCGCGCTGACCCAAGCCGGCTGGCGGCGCGACTGTCCGTCCTGCCGGGCCGAGCATTTCCCGCGCACCGATCCTGTCGTCATCATGCTTGCGATTTCCGGCGAACGTTGCGTACTCGGGCGTTCGCGCCGCTTCGCACCGACCATGTGGTCGTGTTTGGCCGGATTCACCGAGCCCGGCGAAAGCATCGAAGAGGCCGTGCGCCGTGAAGTGCTGGAAGAGGTTGGCATCGCGTGCGGGCGAGTACGCTATTTTGCTTCCCAACCGTGGCCGTTTCCTTCTTCGATCATGATCGGCTGCCACGCCGAGGCGCTGTCCGAGACGATCGTCATTGACCGCGAAGAACTGGAAGACGCACGCTGGTTCGACCGCGAAGAACTCGCCTCGATGCTCAACCGGCAACATCCGCAAGGATTGACGACCCCGCCGCCGGTTGCGATCGCCCATCACATTATCCGCAGTTATGTCGAGGGCGGCCCCGATGTCGTTCGCTGAGCGCGCGCCGCGCATCCTGTGCGCCGGCATCATCGTGCTCGATGAAGTGTTTCGCGTCGACGAATTCCCGCAGCCGGACGGCAAAGTCCAGGCCAAGGGTTTTTTTGTCGTCAATGGCGGCTGCGCCGCGAACGCTGCGGTGGCGATCGCCCGGCTGGGCGGCCGCGCTGCGCTGGCCGGCCCGATGGGTGGGCCGACGGGCGAAGACGAAAATGGCGACCGCGTGCTCAAGGCGTTGGCGCGCGAGAACGTCGACTGCACGGCCTGTCAGCGCATCGGCGGACTCGGCACGGCGCTGTCGGCGATCTTCATGAATGCGCGCGGCGATCGCACCATCGTCACCTATCGCGATGAGCGTATCGCGGCCGCGGCGCCGGACGATCCGGAGCGCGTCGTGAGTGCCGCCGATGCGCTGCTTGCCGACAACCGCTACCCGGAATTCGTCCGGCCGATTTGCGAAGCGGCGCGGCGCCGCAATCTACCGGTCGTGCTCGACGGCGATCGCCCGACGGTCGAGGATGATCCGCTGTTTCGCGTCGCCTCGCATGTGGTCTTTTCCTGGGAATGTCTGCGTGAGACCACCGGCGTCGCCGATCTCGGTGAGGGACTAAAGCGTATCGCCGGCAAGACCGACGCGTTCCTTGCGGTCAGCAATGGACCGGACGATATCGTTTATCTCGATCGCGGCCGAGTGTGCCGCCTACCGGTGTTCAAAATCGCTGCGGTCGATACGCTCGGGGCGGGGGATGCTTTTCACGGCGGTTTCGTGATGGCGCTCGCGGAAGGCCGAAACGAGGTCGACGCCATGCGCTTCGGCGCTGCGGTCGCCGGAATAAAATGCACGCGCATTGGGGGCTCGGCCGGCGCGCCGACACGGGCCGAAGTCGAGGCCTTCATGGCGCGAAATGCGGCGACGTTAACCGCACAGCCTAGCGTGGCCGCGTCGCAGCGGGTCGATTAAACCCAACACTTCGGCTTGCGCTAGAATATTTTTCTCTTTAGATAGCATGAAAGGGGGTTGCACGGAAAAACAGGCTCATGGATGCGATTGACAGAAAAATCCTTGCTGTACTGCAGGAGAACGCGGCTCTTTCAGTTGCCGAGATCGGTACACGGGTCGGATTGTCCTCGACGCCCTGCTGGAAGCGGATCCAGCGCCTCGAGGCCGACGGCGTTATTCTCAAGCGTGTCGCTTTGGTCGATCAGCAGCGCGTCGGGCTTCCCATCAGCGTCTTCGTTTCAATCGAGACCGGCGACCACTCCCAGGATTGGCTCGACCGCTTCGCCAAGACGGTCACCGCGATGCCGGAAGTGATGGAGTTCTATCGTATGGCAGGCGACGTCGATTACATGCTGCGCGTCGTCGTCGCCGACATTGCCGGCTACGATTCCTTTTATAAGCGCTTGATCGCCGCTATCCCCCTGAAGAACGTCACCTCGCGCTTTGCGATGGAAAAAATCAAGGCCACGACGACGCTGTCCATTCCTGAAAACAAATAGCAGCATCTGCATTGCCAGCAGTCTGACGGGCGCTGAAGCCGCGTCGTTCGCCGTCGCGATCTCGTTTGTCCACCGCCACTCGCAACGGGCACCGTCGGCAACGCCGCGTTAACTACAGCGAGCGAACGCGATTAGCGCCGGGTTTTGCTTAACCGGCCTGAAATGTCTCACCGATATTTTGCGCTTTAATCGAAAGAGTTCGTAAACCCTTTGCTCGACGCAAACAGCAAGTGGGAATTTAAGGAGCAAAAACCCGATGAAAGCCCTTATCGCGCGTTTTGCGAAAGACGAGTCAGGCGCGACCGCAATCGAATATGGCCTCGTCGCCGCCGGCATATCGGTTGCCATCATTGCCGTGATCCAGGGCCTCGGTAACAACCTTAAGACGGCGTTCACCAGCCTTTCCAGCACGCTCAAGTAAAGTTGGGCCTTTACCGACCGTTGCCAGAGGGCTCCGGTTGCGCTGCGGAGCCTTTTCATTTTGTCGACGGTGATGCGCCATGTTGAGCGAAGCGATCGGATTGACACTATTCCCCGCCACGATGGCGTTCGCTGCCGCGAGCGATCTTTTGACCATGACCATTGCCAACCGCATCTCGCTCATTCTGGTCGCGGGATTTGCGGTGGTTGCAGTGCTCGGCGGGTTAAGCGGCACTGTCCTGCTTTCGCATCTCGCCGCGGGCACCGCAGTTCTTGCCGTGGCTTTCCTGTGCTTCGCTTGCCGCTGGATCGGCGGCGGCGACGCCAAGCTTGCGGCAGCTACCGCGCTCTGGCTCGGCTTCGGCAATCTGTTCGATTATTTGATCTACACGTCGATCTTGGGCGGCGCGCTGACGTTGCTCATCGTATTGTTTCGCACCATACCTTTGCCGGCTGTTTTGGTGGGCTCGCAATGGGCCGAACGCTTGCACCGGCACGACGCCGGAATTCCCTACGGTATCGCGCTCGCCGCCGCCGCGCTCATCGTCTACCCGCAAAGCGAATGGATGGTGCGGCTCGCCGGATGACCGCGTGTGCTCGCGCACCGCCTCTGTTCATACCGAGGCGTGGGCAATCCCTTCACGGACGACCAGCGCATCGGCTGCGGCCGCATAGAAATTCGCCTCTTCCGGCAACACGATCGCCGCGGAGCGTACCGCATGCGTCGCAGGATCGAGACCGTCTAGGCAGTTCGCCTTGCATCACCGCGAGCGCGGCCTGGCGCAGCCGCGCCCGCGCCATGATGACACCGTTGTCGGTTGAAACCAGATTTTCCTTGCTGCGATCCTGAATGGGTCCGCAGCTCTCCTGAATGGCGGCATCCTGCATAGCGATGCCTTTGACGCCGCTATAGGACTTGTGGTGCTTCTGCGCCGCGCGGTCGATCATGTAGTCGTTGTCCTTGTTGACGACCGGCCGGAATGAATTCGCCAGAAGCTTGACATGAATGCCGCCGCCCTGGCGCATCGTGTCGATCTCATGCGCCGAAAGCGGTCGCGTTGGATGATGGGTGAAGCACCAAACCATGCAATTCTCGTCGTCGATCGGCACAAAGGCGTGGCCGTTGAGCGCGTTGTCGCCATAGGGCGGGATCATGGTGTGAAACGGCATGACCCATTGCGTGATCCGCCAGTAAAGCTGGCGCGCCGCCGCCGGCCGCCGCACGCCGATCACCATGCCGCCGCGGGTCTCGATCACTTCGAATCGGGCATCGGTCTCGCGGGTGAATTCTGCGCCCTTGCTGATATGCAGTGGATCGCTGCGCAGATCATGGCGGTGCAGAAATGACACGTGCACGGAATCGATGCCACCTTCCAGCGCCTGCAGCCAATTGCATTCCTGCGTCCGCTTCGACACGAAGCGATGCGCCGCTGGCACGGTAGCCCATTCGAAATTCGGCCGCGGCGGCTTCTGGTCCGGCGGTCCCATATAGACCCAGACCACATCGCCGCATTCGATGCAGTCATAGCCGGCGAGCTTTATCTTCTTGCAGAAGCCGCTTTCGAGCGGCTCCGACGGCACTTCAATGCATTGGCCGGTCACGTCGTATTTCCAGCCATGATACGGACAGCGCAGGCCGTTTTCCTCATTGCGGCCGAACCACAACGACACGCCGCGATGCGCACAGAACTCATCCATGACCCCGACGCGTCCCAGGCTGTCGCGAAATGCGATCAGCCGCTCGCCAAGGAGCTTCACCCGCACCGGCGGGCAATCAGCCTCGGCAATTTCGGACGACAGCAACGCCGGGACCCAATAGCGCCGCACGAGACTTCCCATCGGCGTGCCGGGCCCAGTCTGCGCGAGAAAACTATTTTGTTCGCGCGTCGTCATGACACTGTCCTGGCTCTGTCCTGGCGCCTCTCTCGCGCCGACATTAGCGGTTTTCACGAAAAAACGGCAGGGGATGCTCAGCTCAGCGCCCGCACCGGCTTGCCATCGAGAAAGCCGCGGATGTCTTCGACCGCGTCGGCGAAATAGCGCCGATAGTTCTGCTCGGAAACATAGCCGAGATGCGGCGTAATCACGACATTGTCCATCTTGCGGAACGGGTGATCGAGCGGCAGCGGCTCGACATCGAATACATCGAGACCGGCGCCGGCGATCTTACGCTGTTGCAGCGCGGCGATGAGTGCGGCTTCATCGACGATCGGCCCGCGTGAGGTGTTGATGAGAAAAGCCGTCGGCTTCATCAGCGCAAGTTCGGCGGCGCCGATCAGTCCGCGGCTGCGGCCCGACAGCACGACATGAATGGTGATGAAGTCGGACTGGCGGAACAAATCGTCTTTAGTCGTGTAATCGACGCCCGCCTCGCGGCACTTCTCGGCGGTCAGATTCTGGCTCCAGGCGATCACCTTCATGCCGAAAGCTTTGGCGATGTTGGCGGTGCGCGTGCCGAGCTTGCCTAATCCCAGGATCCCAAGCGTCATGCCGTCGAGATCGAGCCCGATCGTCGTCTGCCACGGCGCGCCGGCATGCAACCGTGCATTCTCGTAACCGATACGGCGGGTCAGTTCGAGCATCAGTCCGATGGCGACACCGGAGGTTGGATTACCAAACGTACCGGTGCCGCACACGGTGACACCGCGCGCCGTGGCGGCCTCGGTATCGATCGAGGCGTTGCGCATGCCGGTGGTGATGAGGAGTTTCAGGTCGGGCAGCGCGTCGAGGACCATTTTCGGGAATGCGGTTCGCTCGCGCATGGCGACGATGATTTGAAAGCCTTGCAACGCCGCGATGACTTTGTCTGGTCCGCCGAGATGCTCCTGAAACAATTTGATTTCGACGCGGTCTTTGACCTTGCCCCAATCAGCGAGCTTGAGCGCCACGTTCTGGTAGTCATCAAGGATCGCGCAACGAATTGCCATGTTCCCAGCCCCATTCGACAGACTTGCTTCGTAGCCGTCTCATAACGGTTCATCGAAAACAAGCGGGTAGAAACGGCGCGTCATCCGGGAGCGCGAAATCCCCGGACTCCATAATTACAGGCTTGGAGCAGTTACAGGCTTGGAGCGCTGGCTTGTTCCGGATTTGGCATTTGCGCCAATCCCGATGACTGACGAAACAGAGCTTCAGGCGCGGTGCGCGTGGACGCGGTTGAGCCGCACACTCGACCCGCCAGTTGCATTCGATTTCGCAGTCAAGCTGCCGTACTTGGCGTGCCATTTCGGACCGGGACCCCGCATATAGTACAGATCGGGCCGATAGGCGCCTTCGCCGCCGAGGCATGTACGCCACAGCCGGCGCAAGGTCTTGGAAAAATCATGCTGCATGGAACGCTCCGAACGCTTGCTACGCGGTGGGGGCCAGCCACAGGCGACCCTCAAACACATGTATTATTTTCAAACGGGTGTTTGAGACTAAGTTTGGGCAAGAATCATTAAAAATTGGTAGGTTTCCCGGCGCCTGGGGTCGCAAATCGCCGGGCAAAGTTTCCCACAGGTTGCCAGGCCAGGCCGCGCCGGGTCCGTAATGCATGAGGCGGGGTTAGCGACTTGCCGCCGCGCGCCACCCTCGCTACATCGGGGGCGGATCTCCCCTTAATCGCGCCGTGAATAGCCCCTACGCCGCGCCCGTGACAATCAAAGCGCGGCCAGCAAGAACACAAAGGCGCCTAACCGAAACTGACCATGGCCCGTCAATTCATCTACCACATGCAAGACCTGTCCAAGGCTTATCCGGGCAACCGCAAGGTCTTGGAGAACATCAATCTGTCGTTCTATCCCGATGCCAAGATCGGCGTGCTCGGCGTCAACGGCGCCGGCAAGTCGACGCTGCTGCGCATCATGGGTGGGCTCGACCAGGACTATTCAGGCGAAGCCTGGGCCGCCGAGGGCGCGCGCGTCGGCTATCTACCCCAGGAGCCGCAGCTCGATCGCGAAAAAAACGTACGCGACAACGTCATGCAGGGTGTCGGCCCGCAGAAAGCGATCCTCGATCGCTACAACGAGCTCGCCACCAACTATTCCGACGAGACTGCCGACGAAATGACCAAGCTGCAGGACGAGATCGAGGCCAAAGGCCTTTGGGATCTCGATTCCAAGGTCGATCAGGCGATGGACGCGCTCCGCTGCCCGCAGGACGATGCGGATGTGGCCAAGCTCTCGGGCGGCGAGCGGCGTCGCGTGGCTTTATGTCAGCTTCTCCTCGCCCAGCCCGATCTCCTTCTCCTCGACGAGCCGACCAACCATCTCGATGCCGAGTTGGTGGCCTGGCTCGAGGGCCATTTGCGCAATTATCCCGGCGCGATTTTGATCGTCACCCACGACCGTTATTTCCTCGATAACGTCACCGGCTGGATTCTCGAGCTCGATCGCGGCCGTGGCATTCCCTACGAGGGCAACTATTCCGCTTGGCTCATTCAGAAGCAGAAACGGCTCGAACAGGAAGGCCGCGAAGAGGAAGCCCGCCAGCGCACGCTGGCGCGCGAGCAGGAATGGATCGCCGCTTCCCCGCGCGCGCGGCAGGCGAAATCAAAAGCGCGCTACCAGCGCTATGAAGAACTATTGCAGAAGGCGGGTGAAAAGCAGACGCAAACTGCGCAGATCGTCATTCCGGTGGCCGAGCGGCTCGGCCAGAACGTCATCGACTTCGATCATCTCAAGAAAGGTTTCGGCGATAATCTCCTTATCGATGATTTGACCTTCAAACTGCCAGCCGGCGGCATTGTCGGCGTCATCGGCCCGAACGGCGCCGGTAAGACCACATTGTTCCGGATGATCACCAAGCAGGAGAAGCCGGATCAGGGCACGATCAAGATCGGTGAGTTGGTGCGCCTCGGCTATGTCGACCAATCGCGCGACACGCTCGATGGTGCGAAGACGGTCTGGGAAGAGATTTCGGGAGGCCTCGATCAGTTGCAGCTCGGCAAACGCGAAGTGAATTCGCGCGCCTATTGCGGGGCTTTCAACTTCAAGGGCGCCGATCAGCAGAAAAAAGTTGGCCAGCTTTCCGGCGGCGAGCGCAATCGCGTGCATCTCGCCAAAATGCTCAAATCCGGCGCCAATGTCCTTCTGCTCGACGAGCCGACCAACGATCTCGACGTCGATACGCTGCGTGCGCTCGAGGAAGCGCTGGAGGACTTTGCCGGCTGCGCCGTGATCATCAGCCACGATCGCTGGTTTCTCGATCGCATCGCCACCCATATCCTCGCGTTCGAAAGCGACAGCCATGTCGAGTGGTTTGAGGGCAATTACCAGGACTACGAAAAAGACAAGATGCGCCGTCTCGGCATCGAATCCGTCATTCCGCAGCGGATCAAATACAAAAAGTTTACGCGATGATTCTTCAACGCGTCATTCCGGATTGGCGCGAAGCGCCAATCCGACTCCGCGCTGGGGATGGACTTCGCTCGGCCCCGGAATGAAGCCCTCACGGCTCGGAATTCATCCCGCACCACGGCGGCACCGGCTTGGATTCGCCGGGCTTGATGCCTCCGAGATGGTGCTTGATCTCCTCGTACTGCGGATCGTCGGGGGGATAGACGAGTTGGCTTTCGGCAATCGGGTCGGGCCACAACGAGCGGAGCTGCAGCGTGATTGTGCCGTCGGCGGACATTTTCGCCCGGCCGACGCTGTCAATGTCCTCGCAGGGGATCGGCTGACTGCTTCTGTCCGCGGCTACTGCAATACCGGCAAAATTGGTGGCAAGCGATGAGGCCAAGGCTACAACAACAAGGGTCACGACACGGGCTGCAAAAGGTATTTGCCGCAAAGACATGAACACCACCCCCCTGCTAGGAGATGCAGGAATAAACCACTCGCATCGGCAATCTCAAAGCACAGGCAAGCGGCATGGAAGACTGGAGCGCGCGACAATATCTCAAATTCGAGGACGAGCGCACGCGCCCCCCGCGCGACCTGCTCGCGCAAGTGCCGCTACAGAAGCCGCGCCTTGTGGTCGATCTCGGCTGTGGGCCAGGCAATTCCACCGAGCTTCTGGTCGAGCGCTATCCGCAAGCGGAGGTAATCGGGCTCGATTCCTCGCCCGATATGCTGCGCAAGGCGCGTGAGCGGCTGCCGAACTGCAAATTCGTGCAGGACGACATTGCAACCTGGACGCCCGACCCGCGCACCGACCTGATCTTCGGCAACGCCGTCATGCAATGGCTGCCCGATCATCCGGCGATCATGCGCCGCTTGCTGCAGGCGATGCCGGTGGGCGCCGTGCTGGCAATTCAAATGCCTGATAACACCCGCGAACCGGCGCTCATGTTCCAGCGCGAAGTCGGCGAGAGCGGGCCATGGCGGGATCATCCGGAGATCAAAGCGGCGCCGCGCGAGGATCTGCCGTCGCCGGAAGCCTATTACGATCTGCTCAAACCGGTCTGTGGCGCGATCGACGTCTGGCACATCGTCTACAATCACGTGATGGCATCGCCAAAGGCCATCACCGAATGGTTCAAGGGCTCGTCGCTGCAGCCGTTCCTGTCGCCGCTCGACGCCGGTGCCCGGGAAAAATTTCTTGCCGCCTACACGGAAAAAATCATCGGCGCTTATAAACCGCGGTTCGATGGAAAAGTGCTGCTGCGCTTCCCGCGGCTGTTCATCGTCGCGGTGCGGTGAACATACCCTCCCCGCCGCTGCGCGGGTGGAGGGTTATTATTATTCGCCTTTCACCCAGACCTTGGTCGCCATCGGCCCAGTGTCGCCGACGTCCTCGATGTAATAGACCTCGTCGCCGCGCCGCAATTTGTCAAAATCACCGGTCAAGATCGCGTTGCGGTGGAAATACAGGAGCCCGCCCTCCTTGGTCATGAGGAATCCTTGGTTTCTTTCCAGCGCCAGCTCCGCCACTTGGCCGAGCGCCTGATTCTCGGAATCGTGGTGCGGCTCCTTGGTGCGGCGCTCGCGCTGCTCCTTGAGGTCGCGCAACTGCCGCTCGGCAATGCGAAAAGCCTCATGGATCGCATTGCGCAAATCGGGGCGCTGGAATTTGCGTTCGAGATGTTCGGGTTCATGACTGACGACCAGTTCCTTATGGCCTGGAATGCCGAGCTCGATCCGCAGCACGGGCGGAATTGTGCCGGTGCCGTTTTTCGCGCGCTGGTCGACGCGAACCCGGCAGGAAATCAGCCGGCCGTAGATTTCCTCCAGTTCGGCGACGCGTGCGCGAATAAGCTCCTCCGCCCATTTCGCGCTTTTGATATTGTGGAATGCAATCTCCAGGGGCACTTGCATGGCTCTCTCCGGGCAATCGAACAGTATCTTTGTATCAACGCGAGACTATTCCGCTCGGTTCGCGCGCGGCAATATGCACGTCCGATGATGCGAAGTCGCTTGGTTCCCCGCTGCGGCGCCGTGATAGCTCTGCTGTGCGCATTGTTATGCGCGCGAGCCGCCGAGGCCGATCCGGCATTTGCGGCATGGCTGCAATCGCTATGGCCGCAAGCGCAAGCGCTCGGCATTTCACGCGCCACATTTGAAATGGCGACGCGCGGGCTCGAACCCGATCTCACATTGCCCGATCTCATACTGCCTGGCCGGCCGGAGCGGCCTGCCGCCGGGCAGCCGGAATTCGTCACCACTCCGGCGGATTATCTCAAAGAGCCGACGATCGAGCGGCTCGCCGGCGAGGCCCGCAAGGTCTACGACCGCTATCGCGCCCCGCTCGACTCGATCGAACGCCAGTTCGGCGTGCCCGCGACAATCGTGCTGGCAATCTTCGGCCGCGAGACCGATTTCGGCCGCACTGCGGATGGGCGCAACGCGATCCGCGTGCTGGCGACACAGGCCTATCTCGGCCGGCGTAAGGAACAATTCCTCACCGAGTTTTTGCTGGCGCTGAAGATCGTCGACCAGGGGCAGATCAAGCTCGCCGACATGAAGAGTTCCTGGGCCGGAGCAATGGGCCTCACGCAATTTTTACCGTCGGATTATCTGAAATATGCGGTCGATTTCGACGGCGACGGCCGCGCCGACATCTGGCATTCGGTGCCCGACGCGCTCGCGTCCGCCGCCAAGCAACTGCTCGGCGAGGGTTGGCAGCCCGGCCTGCGCTGGGCCTATGAAGTGCATCCGCCCGCCGATGTCGATTGCACCATCGGTGTGCCGAGTCACACGATGACGGTCGGCGAGTGGCTCGCGCGTGGCTTTAGGCCCGCCTATGGGCGGGCATTATCCGCGGCAGAACGGGCCGAAACAGCGTCGCTCCTGCAGCCGGCCGGCCTCTACGGTCCGTCGTTCCTTGCGACCAAGAACTATTTCGCCATCAAGGAATACAATTTCTCCGATCTCTATGTGCTGTTCGTCGGCCATTTGAGCGACCGCATCAGCGATCCAAGACCGTTCGAAACGCCATGGACCAACATCGTGCAATTGCCGACCGCCGATCTCGATCGCATGCAACAGCTTCTCACCGCGCGCGGCTATTATCACGACAAGATCGACGGCAAAGCCGGCATGCTGACGCGCGCCGCGCTTGGCGACTATCAGAAGCGTAACGGGCTGAAAGTCGATTGCTGGCCGAGCGCAGCGATGTTGCGCCAGATGGAGGCGAGTGGGCGATAAATCGCGCTGCGCGAGTCGCCGCATCGCGGCTCTCACTCAATCATCTCCAGCAATCGCATTCGGCCGTCGGTCATCGTCTTCGGCGGCTTCTCGCCGACCCGGTCGGCCTGCGATCGAGCCGGTGACGCTGGGATCGCTCGGGCGATCGCCGTAACGCTGCGCGGCAAAACGGCCGCCGGCACGCGCTGCCGCGACATCGCCCGGAATCGCCGCCGGCTCGCAGATGCGGCGTCCGCTCGCGCGCCGCATGAGATCCACATGAATGTGATTGTAGTGATAGACATTGGCGCCGGGCGCCAGCACGGTCGCGAATTGATCGCAGGCCGCCGACTGCACGTCGTGCAGGAAGCCTTGCTCCTCCGGCGTGCCGTGCCAGCCATATTGCACCTTGATCACGTGGCCGTCGGCGAGATCGAATTCGGCGATGTCGAGCGCATTGCCGAAAGCGTGCTCGGAAATATGCGCGTTCGGATCGCCGTTCATGCCGCGGCAGGAATAGGCGGAAATTTGCTTGATTTCGACCACCGGCTGGCGGAACCAGCGCATCGCCGCAGGCTGAACCGCCGTGCCGATCCACTGATCGAGCGCAGCGACGATCGGGCAGGCAAGCGTCGCCGGCGGGCTGACTTCGACCGGTCCGGCTGATGCGGTCCCCATCGGTCCGCGCGGACCGAGCGGCGGCAGCGGCTCGGTGGCATCAGGATTGCGCTCGACGCCGGGCGAATATGGCGCCTGGGGTCCGCCGTAATACGGATGCGGCGGGCCGCCCGGAATGCCGATCTCTTCGTCATCCGGCTCGGCCGCCGAGACGCCGGGCGGATTGATCGACAGCGGCTGTCCGGCCCCGCCGGGCATGATCGGGGCTGACCGCGAAGGCGCAAAAGGGCGGGCATAGGGATTGTATGGCGGTTCGCCGGTTTGCACCGGCGGCAGTACGAGCGATTGGATCGGGCTTGGCTGGTGCACGATTGCCTGGTTCGTGATCGGCGGCGTTTTTCTCGACAGCGCATCGGGCCAGCGCTGCGACATGATCGGCGGCGCGTCTTGGGGCAGGGCGCCGGTTGGGATATTGTCGGGCGGGCGTGGCGGCGCCTCGTCATAAGCAAGCGGCGGGTTGTCGCCAAGCGCGGCGACGCGGAGCGGATAATCCATGCCGCAAATTCCCGGCCCACTGATCGCGGAAATGCGTACGCGCTGCGGGGTCTCTTTCACCGCGCCGGTATTAAGGCAGGCAATTTCGGCGTCATGGCGCCACGGCTCACGCTCGGCGAAGAGATAGTGGCTACAGCCGGCAAGAGCGATCAGCGCGATGAGGACGATAAAGCAGACGAGCGACCACTGAACTGCACGCGTCATGAACGCGACAATGCGAGGAATTCCGTTAAGGACTGCTCAAAATTGACGGTGCAGCAATGTGTTAACCATACAAGTATCGAGCAGCAGGGATCAGGGATCAGAAATGGAGATCGAGACTGTTCGCGATCCGGTGAGAAAACCTGATTCCCGCCGAGCTGCCATCTTGATTAGCGAAGCCTGATACCCGATACCTGATCCCTGATCCGGGAGGGGCGATGGGAGGAAAGGCCAAGTTTATCTTTCCCATTCTGGCGACGGGCATCATCGTTTTTGTCGTCAGCTGCGTCGTCACGTTCAGCAATATCGGACTGCGCGCCTGATGCTGTCCGCCCTCGATCTCGCCGCACGCCTTGAAGCCGGCAAACTCACGCCGCGGGCCGTTGTCGAAATATGCGCTGACGCGATCGCCGCGCGCGAAAAGGACATCGGCGCCTTCGCCACGCTTGACCTCGCCGGCGCGCGCCGCGCAGCAGACGATGCGCGTCTTTCCTCCTTACCGCTGCGCGGACTGCCGGTCGGCTTTAAGGACATTTTCGACACTGCCGATTTGCCGACCCAATATGGCTCGCCCGTTTACGCCAACAATCGGCCGGCCGCCGATGCGACCGCCGTGGTGATGACCCGCCAAGCCGGAGGCATCGTCCTCGGCAAAACGGTGACGACGCAATTCGCATCGCTGGTGCCGTCCGCGACGCGCAACCCGCGCAATCCCGCCCATACGCCGGGCGGCTCGTCGGCCGGATCGGCCGCAGCCGTTGCCGCCGGCATGGTGCCGCTCGCCTTTGGCACGCAGACCGCCGGCTCGGTGATCCGGCCAGCGGCGTTCTGCGGGGTGGCCGCATTCAAGCCGTCGTACCGGCTGATCCCGATGGTCGGGGTGAAGGACGTGGCCTGGCACCTCGATACCGCCGGTCTGTTCGGCGCCGGCGTCGCCGATGTCGCTTTCGCAGCCGCGGCCATCCTGCAGCGGGAGCTTAGGGTCGACAGCGCAGTCCCGGCCGCGCCGCGGATCGCGGTGGCCCGCACCCATCTGTGGCCGCAAGCGAGCCCAGCGATGCAGCAGGCGGTGGAGGGCGCGGCGCGGATTGCTGCGGCGGCGGGGGCCAAGGTCGCCGATCTGGAGCTTTCCCCGATCGTCGAAGACGCTTACGAAGCGCAATTCACCATCCAGGATTATGAAAACATCCGCGCGCTCGCTTTCGAATATGAGCGCCATCGCGACCGCATCGATCCGTTGCTGCTCGTGCAGCTCGATCGCGCCGCCGCGATATCGGCCGACGAGTATGACGCCGCCCGCCGGCTCGCGAGCCGCGGGCGGCAGCTCCTCGCCGACGCGATGGCGGACCATGACGTGGTCCTCACGGCGTCTGCGCCGGGCGCCGCTCCACGCGGTTTTGCCACTACCGGCGATCCGATGTTCAACCGGCTATGGACGTTGATGGGCGCGCCCTGCATCAATGTCGCCGGCATGAACGACGGCGACAGCTTGCCGCTCGGCATTCAGATCGTCGGCCGCTTTGGCCGCGACCGCGCCGCGCTGGAAGCAGCGTTGTTTGTCGAGCAGGCGATCGCGAGGAAGGTGGGTTCCTAATCGTCATTGCGAGCGAAGCGAAGCAATCCAGTGTCTTTGGTCTGGATTGCTTCGTCGCTTGCGCTCCTCGCAATGACTGACCTACTCCGCCGCGGTCTGCGTCAGCGCCGCCGGATCGTAATTCAGAATCGGCGCCAGCCATCGCTCGGTCTCGGCGAGCGTTTGATCTTTACGCCGCGCGTAGTCTTCGACCTGATCGCGTTCGATCTTGCCGACGCCGAAATAATAACTCTCCGGATGGCTGAAATAGAGGCCGCATACCGAGGCGCCCGGCCACATCGCAAAGCTCTCGGTCAATTTCACGCCGATCGCGCTCTCGCCGCCGAGGAGCGCGAACACCGTGCCCTTCTCGGTGTGGTCGGGCTGCGCCGGATAACCAGGCGCCGGACGGATGCCGCGATAGCGTTCGGCGATCAGCTCCTCTTTGCTCAGCGCCTCGCCGGGGTCATAGCCCCAGAATTCGCGGCGCACCCGCTGATGCATGCGCTCCGCGAGCGCTTCGGCGAGCCGATCGGCAAGCGCTTTGGCCATGATCGCGGAATAATCGTCGTTGGCGTGCTTGAAGCGCTCGACCACGGCATCTTCTCCGATGCCAGCGGTGACGGCGAAGGCGCCGATGTAATCGGCAAGCCCGCTCGCGCGGGGCGCGACAAAGTCCGCGAGCGCCATATTGGCTCTGCCTTCGCGCCGGGTGAGCTGTTGGCGCAGCGTATGCAGCGTCGCGATCGGAGTCTTGCGTGCTTCGTCGGCGAAGGCGAGGATGTCGTCGCCCTCACTGTTCGCAGGCCACAAGCCGATCACGGCGCGCGTTGTAAACCAGCCTTCCGCAATCATCCGCTGCAGCATGGCTTGAGCGTCGGCATATAGGCCGCGCGCCGCTTCACCCAGCTTCGGATCGTTGAGGATGGCGGGATATTTGCCGGTGAGCTCCCAGGTGGCGAAAAACGGGGTCCAGTCGATGTGGTCGACCAGCTCGGCAATCGGAATGTCGGTCAGTACACGCGTGCCGAGAAGCTGCGGCACCGGCGGCGCATAGGCGCCGGACCAGTCGAGCCTGAGCGCATTGGCGCGCGCGGCAGCAAGCGAAAGTCGCCGTTTGTTGTCTTCGCCGCGGGCATGTGCGGCGGCGATACGCGCATATTCGGCGCGAGTATCGGCGACATAGCGGGCGCGCGCATCGCGCGCCATCAGCGCGGAAACCACTCCTACTGCGCGGCTGGCGTCATTGACGTAGATCGTCTGGCCGCGCTTGTAATTCGGGTGGATCTTGACCGCGGTGTGCACCCGGCTCGTGGTGGCGCCGCCGATCAACAGCGGGACCTCGAAGCCCTGCCGCTCCATTTCCGCCGCGACGTGGCACATTTCGTCGAGCGACGGCGTGATCAAGCCTGATAAACCGACAATGTCGGCCTGTTCGGTGATTGCGGCGTGGAGGATTTTTTCCGCCGGCACCATCACGCCGAGGTCGATGACCTCATAATTGTTGCACTGAAGCACGACGCCGACGATGTTCTTGCCGATGTCGTGGACGTCGCCCTTGACCGTGGCGAGCACGATCTTGCCGTTGGTTGAGACGTGAGCGCGACCGTCTTTCTCCTGCTCCATGTAGGGCATCAGATAGGCGACGGCTTGTTTCATGACGCGGGCCGATTTCACCACTTGCGGCAGAAACATCCGGCCTGAACCAAACAGGTCGCCGACGACGTTCATGCCGTCCATCAACGGCCCTTCGATGACCGCGATCGGGCGCGGCAGCTTGCGGCGGGCTTCCTCGACGTCAGCTTCGATGAAGTCGGTGATCCCGTGCACCAGCGCGTGCGCCAATCGTTTCTCCACCGGCCATTGGCGCCACGACAGGTCGGCTTCCTTGCGTTCTTTGCCATGGCCGCGATGGCGCTCGGCCAGCGCCAACAGTCGCTCCGCCGCATCGGCGCGCCGGTTGAGCACGACATCCTCGCAAGCCTCGCGCAGTTCGGGGTCGAGATCGTCATAGACGGCGATCTGGCCGGCATTGACGATGCCTAGATCCATGCCGGCGGCGATGGCGTGATAGAGGAAGACCGAATGCATCGCTTCGCGCACCGGTTCATTGCCGCGAAACGAGAACGATAGATTGGAGACGCCGCCGGACACGTGCGCGAGCGGCAGGTTCTGCCTAATCCATCGCGCGGCTTCGATGAAGGCAAGGCCGTAGCCGTTATGCTCCTCCATTCCGGTTGCAACGGCGAAGATGTTGGGGTCGAAGATGATGTCCTGCGGCGGAAAACCCACCCGGTTCACCAGAATGTCGTAAGCGCGCGCGGCAATTTTCGTCTTCTTTTCGAGCGTGTCGGCCTGACCCGCTTCGTCGAAGGTCATGACCACCACGGCGGCGCCGTGCCGGCGCACGAGCTCGGCGTGGCGGATGAACGCCTCTTCGCCCTCCTTGAGCGAAATCGAATTGACCACGGCCTTGCCCTGGACGCATTTCAAACCGGTCTCGATGACCGAAAACTTCGAGGAGTCGATCATGATCGGCACGCGCGCGATGTCGGGCTCGGCGGCGATCAGGTTGAGAAATGTCGTCATCGCTTTGTCGGAATCGAGGAGCCCCTCGTCCATATTGACGTCGATGATCTGTGCGCCGTTCTCGACCTGGTCGCGCGCGACGGCGAGCGCAGCCGAGTAGTCGCCGCCGGTGATGAGCTTGCGAAAGCGCGCCGAGCCGGTGACGTTGGTGCGCTCGCCGACATTGACGAATGGAATCTCCGGCGTGAGCGTATATGCCTCAAGGCCGGACAGCCGCAGCCTCGGTGCAATTTCCGGAATCGGGCGCGGCGGCTTGCCCTCGACCGCGTGGGCGATCGCGCGGATGTGTTCGGGTGTCGTGCCGCAGCAGCCGCCAACAATATTGACCAGACCGGACGCGGCGAATTCGCCGAGCGAGGCCGCCATCTCCTCCGGGCCTTCATCATAATGGCCGAATTCGTTCGGCAGGCCGGCGTTCGGATAGGCACAGATCAGCGCGTCGGCGACGCGGGAGAGTTCGGCAATGTGTGCTCGCATTTGCGTTGCGCCGAGCGCACAGTTCAGGCCAATCGAAAACGGCGCCGCATGCGCGATTGAGTTCCAGAACGCCTCTGGCGTCTGCCCGGAGAGAAAGCGGCCGGAGCGGTCGGTAATCGTGCCAGAGATCATCACCGGCACGCTGGTCGCGCGCGCCGCGAGCTCTTCGGCAATGGCGTAGATCGCCGCCTTGGCATTGAGCGTATCGAAGATCGTTTCGATCAACAGCGCATCGACGCCGCCGGCGAGCAGCCCACGAATTTGTTCGCCATAGGCAAGGCGCAAGGCGTCGAAGGTGATGGCGCGAAAGCCGGGATTAGATACGTCAGGCGAAATCGAGGCGGTCCGATTGGTTGGACCTATGGCGCCGGCAACGAAACGCGCGCGGCCGTCTTCCTCCTGGGCAAGGGTTGCGGCCTCGCGCGCGAGCCGGGCCCCCTCGGCATTGAGCTCGTAGGCGATCTCCGCCATGCCGTAATCGGCTTGGGCGATGCGGGTCGATGAAAACGTGTTGGTCGAAACGATGTCCGCGCCGGCCCGAAAGTAGGCCAAGTGAATGCTGCGCACCGCGTCCGGCCGGGACAGATTAAGGAGATCATTGTTGCCGCGGACCTCGCAATTCCAGGCGTCGAACCGCGCGCCGCGATAGCCTTGTTCGTCAAGGCCGAGCGCCTGGATCATCGTGCCCATGGCGCCATCGAGCACCAGAATCCGCTCGGCGGCCGAGCGGCGGAGCGCTTTCTCCGCTTTGGACATGACGGCGGGATTACGCACGGCGACTGCCCGCTATCAATTCCCTCTCCCCAATGGGGAGAGGGAGGGCAGACTCCGGCCGCAGCCCGAGCAAGTGGCAGATCGCGTAGACCAGGTCGGCACGGTTCATGGTGTAAAAATGGAAATCAGTCACCCCGTGATCGACCAGATCGAGGACCTGCTCGGCAGCGACCGCGGCGGCGATCAGTTTGCGCGTCGCTGGATCGTCGTCGAGGCCGTCGAAACGTTGGGCGAGCCAAGCAGGGACGGAGGCGCCGGTGCGCGCGGCGAAATTTTTTGTCTGCTTGAAATTTTGCACCGGCAGAATGCCGGGCACGATCGGAATGTCGATTCCGACGGCGCGCACGCGGTCGAGATAGCGGAAATATAAGCTGTTCTCGAAAAAGAACTGCGTCATGGCGCGGGTGGCGCCGGCATCGACCTTGGCCTTGAGCATGTCGATATCGGCTTCCACCGAAGGGCTATCCGGATGCTTCTCCGGATAGGCGGAGACCGATACTTCGATGTCGGCGATCCGCTTGATGCCGGCAACCAGATCGGCGGCGTTGCGATAGCCGCCCGGATGCGGCGCATAACGTTCGCCGAGCCCGCCTGGCGGGTCGCCGCGCAGCGCCACGATGTGGCGGACACCGGCTTGCGCATAGGCCTGGATCACCGTGTCGATATCGGCGCGAGTCGCGGCGACGCAAGTCAGATGCGCGGCCGGGATCAGTGCGGTCTCAGCCAGGATGCGCTTGACGGTGGTGTGAGTGCGTTCGCGGGTTGAACCACCGGCGCCATAGGTCACCGATACGAAATTCGGCTTAAGTGGCGCCAGCCGGCTGACGCACTCCCACAGCGATTGCTCCATCTCCGGCGTTTTCGGCGGAAAGAATTCGAACGAAACGTGCAAGCCGCGCCGGGCGCCGGCGGCAACGAAGCGGCTGGCGCGAAACGCGCTCACTGGACTTTCACCGGATTAAGTTGAATCACTAGCCCTCTCCAATAATTTTGTTTGCGCATAATCTTTTTCGGAAAACCGGTTCCTACTTTTCCGGATCATGCGCTAAGCGACCTCGCGGCTCGCCGGCGCGGCGAGCACGATGCGGGGATCGCGGGCGAGCCACAGCGATACGGCGATCTTGCCCTGCGGTCCCGGTGGCAAGGTCTCTTGCCGCAAAACGTCGAGGCCGGCCGCCTCGAGCCATTGCGCGACCGTTTCGGCGGCAAAGCCGAGCCGGCGATGTGCGTGCTCCTCGCGCAGGAATTCGAGCTCGTGCGGGGCGAAATCGACCACCAGCAGCCGTCCGCCAGGACGCAAGACACGGGCAGCCTCGGCGATGGCGCGCCCACTGTCGTCGAGAAAATGCAGGACTTGATGGATGATGACGACATCGAAGGAATCGCGCGGCAGCGCCAGATCGTAAATATCGCCGTGGCGGACACTGCAGTGCTTGAGCCCGGCCCGATCGAGCCGGGCGCGGGCCAGCGCCAGCATGTCGAGCGACAAATCCAGCCCGAGCCCACGCTCGATATCGGCGCCGAACAGTTCGAGCATGCGGCCGGTGCCGGTGCCGAGATCAAGAAGCGAGCGGATCGGCTTGTCGGCGAGCGCGGTGCGGATCGCCGAATTCAACCGCGGCGTCGGCGACGTGCAGCCGGCGAATGCGGTCCCATTCCGCGGCATGGCGCCGGAAGTAATTCTGCGCGGCGGCGGCGCGGCTCGTGCGCACGGCGGTCAGCCGCTCGCGATCGCGGAGCACGATCGCATCATCCGTCTTGAGCCGGCCGATCAGCGCGCGAGCAAGCTCAGCGGTGCCGCCGCGTTCGCCGAGGCGGAAGAAGGCCCAGGATCCCTCGCGGAAACGATCGACCAAGCCCGCCTCGGTGAGGAGCCGCAAATGCCGCGACAGCCGCGGCTGCGACTGCCGGAGAATCTCGGTGAGATCGGAAACCGTCAGTTCGGCCTCGGCGAGCAGCGCCAGGATGCGCAGCCGTGTCGGCTCGCCGGCGGCTTTCAACGTGGCGGTCAGGCCGGCAAAACTTAAGTCCTGATGGTCCATGCGGAGCCTATCATTTCATATAAGGATATCTTTATATCCTTAAGCAGTGGGAGGCAAGGGGACTGATCCCAAGCGCGATGGGACATTGCCCGTAAAGATCCTTCTCGCGGCGGGCCATCTGCATCCCGCCCCGCGATAGCGGGGATGGGGGACCGCGCGTTTGCGCGGTGGGAGGGGTGCGAGCGCCGAACGAATGTAACTAAAAAGGAGACAAACGTCAACGTAGCAGTGACACGAAATTTCGTCATCCTGAGGTGCGAGCGCAGCGAGCCTCGAAGGATGAACGGCTTGAACGCCGCGGTCGCATCCTTCGAGGGCCGCAGCGGGATCCCATCGCGCAAGCGCGATGGGTGCCCTTCGCGGCCACCTCAGGATGACGGACAACAGCAATTTCGCTGTCGGGACGAGAACCTACGCGCTTTCTGCACTGGCGATCTTGCCTGGCGCGTGCCACCGTCCGAGCGATGACGAAGGAAACCAGATCGAAGGTCCAAGCGGGCACTGCTGCCTCCGATGACGAATTCCTCGCGCTACGCGAGGGCGAGGTCGCCGTCGCGCCGCCGGAAGAGTTCGACGCCTCGCTCTATTTCATCGGGCGGATCCGCACGCCGTGGCAAAGCCGCGAGCAATGTCCGAAGAACCCGCGCGAGTCCGACGCGATCTGCACCGTCGAGCTCGATCCGCGCTGGGCGCTCGCGCTCAAGGGGCTGGAGACCGTCACCCACGTTCTGCTGCTCTATTGGATGGATCGCACCCGCCGCGATCTGGTGCTGCAGGTGCCGCGGCACTACGGCGAGCAACGCGGCACGTTTGCATTACGATCCCCGGCGCGTCCCAACCCGATTGCGGTTTCGGTGGCGCGTCTTGTCCGCATCGAAGGCAATGCGCTTTATGTTGTCGGCGTCGACTGCCTCGACGAAACGCCGCTCCTCGACATCAAGCCGTATTTTGCTTCGACCGACTCGGTGCCTGGTGCCGTCGTTGGCTGGCACGCGCGACGCGGGGACTGAGCTGGATGAGATCAGATCGTCTCGATAGTTCGTCATTGCCGGACTTGATCCGGCAATCCATGGGACCGCGCCGCAGCATGGACCACCGGGTCAAGCCCGGTGGTGGCGGGGACGGTTCGTCATGGTCGGACTTGTTCCGGCCATCCACGTCTTTAACACGGAATGTAAATAGGGAGCCGCGCGCGATGCTGAAATCTCGATTGCTCGGATCGGTTATTTGCGTCTATCTCGCATTGTTCGGTGCCGCGTCGCCGTCGCGGGCGGCCGGCTGCGAAGACACGATCGCCCGCCATATGGTCGGCGAAGCCATGCTGGCTGCGCAGTTCGTCGCGGGGGCGGAAAAGAACGGCATGACGGTGGATGCGATCAAAGCAATTCTCAAAGACATCGCCGGCAAGTCCGCCATCGAAGAGTTCTGGATCACCGATTCGTCCGGACATGCCTATCTGACCAATACCGGGATCGACTTCACCTTCAGTTCCGATGCGAGGAAGCAGCCGCAGGCTTCGGCGTTCTGGCCGCTCATCACCGGCGCCAAGACAGTCGTCGTCCAAAACGCGCGCAAGCGCGAGATCGACAACAAGATCTTCAAATTTGTCGTCGTCGCCGGCGTCGACAAACCGCGCATCGTGCAAGTCGGCGTCAGCGCGGCGAATTTGTGCAAGTGAGCGGCTGAATTGTTTTACGCCTTTGAGCCGTTCCGCGACGGCCGGGCAGAGCAGTGGAAAGAAGTTCTCACGCCGCAGCAGATCCAGCGGATCGTCGACGCCAATCACGAACAGATGAAGCGCTTTGCCTATCTGCCGCTTTAACGGGGGTCGAATAGGCGCTGGAAATAGTTTGTCGACTTGGCCATCGTAGTTCCGATCGCATCTCTCAATCGTCATTGCCGGGCTTGACCCGGCAATCCATGCTGATTTTTAGCCTGAAAATCCACTGGATCTATATCTGCTCACTGCACCATTTTTCGTGCGACTCTTCAGCATGGACCACCGGCATAGGCGAGTGAAACGACGCCGTTCTGCGAACGGCTAAGCCCGGTGGTGACGAAAGGATAGAATGAGGTCGGCCGTTGTCGCAAAGGATCAGCACAATGCCGCAGCGTTATCTCGACGATTTCACGCCCGACGAAGTCTTCAAGTCGCTGCCGCAAACCTTGAGCGATAAACACTTTGCCGCTTTCGCAGCGATGACCGGCGACGCGCATCCGCTTCATTACGCCCCCGATTACGCCCGAGCCAAAGGCTGGGATGCGCCGCCGGCGCACGGGCTTTTGCTTTTCGGCCTATGCGCGCTCGGTGCCGCGCCGATCAGCCAGGAGCTCACCGAGTCCATGGTCGCCATGCTCGGCAACGAGGCGCGCTACAAGCGGCCGGCTTTCATCGGCGATACCGTGACGCCGCAATTCACCGTCGTGTCGGTCGAGCCGAAGGGCATCGACCGCGGCATCGTCCGTCTCGCCATCACGCTCCACAATCAGCGCAATGAAGTGGTGCTCGAAGGTATGCACGTCTTGATGCTCAAGCGGCGTGGGAAGCCGATTTAGGGTCATTGCGAGGAGCCCAACGGGCGACACCCCTACAGCCCATGCTCGACGATCTGAAATTCGATGCCGAACGCCATCATCCCGATTGCCGCCGCCGCGATCGGCAGCAGGATCAATAGCGCCGCTTCGGCGGCGCGCAGGCGGCCGCGCTCGGTCTCAAATTCTCCGCGCGCCCATTGGCGGAATGAAAGTGCGCCGTCCTTGCTGTCGTCGGCACTGTTATCGGCATCAGCCGCTTTGTCCGCGCGCTGGACGCGCATGAGAACAAGCTGCAGCGCCACCACGACGACAATGAACCCGGTCACGATGAAGAGAAGGTAATCGGTTTCGCCGCCGCCCACGAAACTCCACACCCAGAGCGCCGTCCACAGCGCGAGCCCAATCAGGATTGCATAGACTCGTGAATGCAGCCGATCGGTCACGAGTCCTCCTTTGGCGCTATTTCGATTGACGACATCAGGTGACGGCATGGATGTGCTTTCGTTGGCCAAGATTCGTTGGCCAAAGTGATGGTTAGGTCAGAAGGGCACGCAAGGCGCGGCCGATCAGCCATACCGCCGCCGCGGCGATGAAGGCGAAGATCCGCAGGATCGGCGCGCCTTGCGCCCAGCCGATGAAGAAATCCGCGACCGCGAAAACCACCATGACCGCAGCGATCATCGTCGCCAGCCAATAAACAACGCGGCCGACGCTCAGCTCGATCTCGTCGGATTTCGACCGTGTGTCGTCGTCATCGATCCAGGCCATCGCCAGCTCCTCGCTGCGAACCGGGAACCGATCTTCGCGCCGCTACGGCGCGGCTCTCGCATTGGGAAAACGTTTGTGACCGCGCATAGTTCAGGTCAAGCGCACGTGACGGAACTGTCTCGCACCGAAATTTGCACCGCAGCAATCCAGCTTCGCTTCTCGCTCAGAACAACGCCGGCACGGCCGCAACCGGGATGATTCCGACATAAACAATGCCATCGGTGACGCGCAGCGGCAGGGCGACGGCCGGCTTTCCATCCAACTTCGTAGGTTCGCCCATCCTTTTGATCGTCTCGATCAAGCCGGTACTGGCGCTTTCCCGCACGACCCCGCCCAGGCCCGGCAGCAGGCGGTCGAGCGCGCCGAGCCCTTGCGCCGGCGATCCGCTCCCGCCGGTAAGCCGATCGATCCCTTGCCCGATCAATTGATCGACGCCGAGGAGCGGCACAATGTTCTCCACCCCAGCGACGGTGACGCGAAGCTCGCCCTCGAGCCGGCCAGAGGCGTTGATCGTGAACGTGCCAGTGCCGAGGAGCACGGCATCACTACGAGCAAGACGTAGGGTTTTGATCTCAATGCCGCCGCCTGCGGCTTGCATGTCACGGAACAGAACGGACCACGGCTTGGGCAGGAAATCCTTAAACCCCCGCATCACGGCGTCGATCTCGCCGGCCAGCGGTTCGGCAAGGAGCGGATGAAAGCTCGGCGCCAGCGCCGCAGTGAGCTTGGCGCTCGCTTCAATGACTGGGTTGCGGCGCGCGGAACCCGCGATGATGCGGCCATCGACCTCGAGCCGATCGGCCTGAAAGATCATCCCGGCATTGGCGCCGGCCGTGCGGTCGAGCCGGGGCTTGGTCAAATCAACAGTCACGCGTTCGGGTTCCGGCGGCAGCCCGAGCAATGTCAGCCGCGCGGCCGACCAGTTGGCGACAAAAGCCGGACCCTGGCCCGGATCGGCGAGCGTGACTGGGGCGCTGATTTCGCCATTCAACAAGGTCGGACGAAACACTTGCGCAGAAAAAGTGAAGTCGCCGGCGCTAACATCGAACGGCGGGCGGTTGCTGTTGAAAGCGGCACTCGCCTTATCGCAATGGATCACAATCCCGAATGGGAAGCCGCCGATAGACTGCGACCCGCAGGCATAAACGCGGCCAAGCGCGGCCTCGCGAGCGATCCAGCCCGCCAAGGCCTCGTTGGCAATCGAGGCTGCGTAGGACCACAGCGCGGTCCAGCCGATCGGCAGTGCCACGATGACGGCGGCCAGGACGAGAAAACGCAAGAGACGCCGGCGCGGGGGAGGGCTGCGGCGCGGGCGAGCCGGAGGCCGCCGCGGCTGCATCATGCTCAGTGGGGATTGCGCAGACATCACCCTTCGTCGCCTCTCGTCATGGCATTTCGAAGATGGACGCTAAAGCGAAATGATTTTAGGTCGAATCGGTATTTCGCTTTAGCTTATTGTTTGAGCATGATCTTTTCCGAAAACCGGTATCCACTTTTCGGGATCATGCTCTCGTGATCCTACTTTGGACCGGCGCAAAGTTCGGCCATAGTTTCACGCGACCTCCACCGCGGGCCAAAGCGTCCCCACCGCCAGACACCGCCAAAAGGACTCCAAGACACGTCAGGGGCAATGATTAAGACCGCTGAACACGATAACAAAGACCTTTGGGTTTTCGCCTACGGTTCACTGATGTGGCGGCCGGGATTTTCTTATCGCGAGCGGGTCCCGGCCCGGCTGATCGGGCTGCATCGCGCCCTTTGCGTGTTCTCGTTTGTCCATCGCGGCACGCCGGAGCGGCCCGGCCTCGTGCTCGGGCTCGATCGCGGCGGAATGTGCCGCGGCATCGCCTATCGGGTCGCCGCGCCGGTGCGCGCCGAAACGCTGCACTATTTGCGCGCGCGCGAACAGGTCACGACGGTCTATGTCGAAACCATGCGGCAGATCGAGCTCGAAGAGCACGCGCGGCGCCGCGTGCGGGCGGTATGCTACGTCGTCGATCGCAGCCACGTGCAATATGCCGGCCGGCTGACGCTTTCGAAAAGTTTGCATCGTGTGCGGCAGGGCCATGGCCAATCCGGTGCCAACCGCGATTATGTGCTGGAAACGGTGCGCGCGCTCGAAGCGCTCGGTTATCGCGAGAGCGATTTGCATTTGCTGGCAGAGCGGCTGGCAAGTCAGGGATCAGGTAGCAGGCATCAGGGATCGGGAAGTCAGGAATCCGGCATCAGTCATTCCGATCCGTGATTGCTGTTTCCTGGTTCCTGATTCCTGATTTCCTGGAGCAAGCGTGCGCTTGCTTCTTCGATTGTGTCTTGCAGATGCGCAAGGAACTCGGTCCTGTCGAATCCCGGTGCGATCGGATGCAAAAATTCCACGATGATCGTGCCCGGCCGCCGCAGCAATGATCGGCGCGGCCAGAACAGACCCGAATTAAGCCCAGCCGGCACGCAGGGCGCGCCGGCCCTGGCATAAAGATGCACGATACCGGGTTTGTAGCTCGGTTCAGCGCCAGTCGCGCGGCGGGTGCCTTCCGGGAAGATCACGAGTTGTCGCGGTCGTGGTCCCGCGATCGCCCGCTGCGCCCGCGCAGTCATGCGGGAAAGGGCGGCCATGCCGGCGTTGCGGTCGACCGGGATGAGGCCCGCTTTCCACGTGTACCAGCCGAAGAGCGGGATCCACATCAATTCGCGCTTGAGGATGTAGATCGGGTCCTCAAGCACTGCGTAAAGCGCAAATGTTTCCCAGGCCGACTGATGCTTGCACGCCACGATGCAAGAGCCTCGCGGGATATTTTCTGTGCCGCGCCATGACACATTGGTGCCGCAGATGACACGCAGCAGCCAAAGACTGCTTCGCGCATAGGAGCGGATGAAGGCGCGCAGGACCGGATAAGGCAGTACCAGCGCCGGCAGCGCCACGATCATATGGACGAGCAAATTGGCGTAAAACAGCGTGTTGAACACAAGCGATCGGGCAAGAATCAACAATCGGGACACGGAGATTTTTCCGAAAATAGGCAGAGTTGTTGGCAGCTCATTCGTGATCAGCTTGAGGCCGGAGCCGCCTCGAATTGCATACGCAGCTTGGCGGCGAGGTATTTGAAGTATTCCGACACCACGACTTTTGTCGTCGCACCATTCGACCACCATGGCTCGACACGCAATCGGTCGGAGACGACCGGGTACGGAATTAAAGCGACCTCCGGCAGCTGGCGCGACAGTTCAGCCAGTGCACGCGGCATGTGATAGGCGGAAGTCACAACAATCAAAGAATGGAAGCCGTTCTTGAGCATCCACTGCCGCGTCCCTACCGCATTGCCCAGCGTGTTGACCGCGGAATAGTCGAGATCGACGCAACAGGTCAGTAGGCGATTGTAGTCGACCACCTGACGGGCGATGTCGTTTGTCGTGGTGCCGGTATATACGCCGGAGATCAAAAGCCGCTTGGCGCGCCCGGCGGCGAGCAGTGCAAGCGCGTCGGCGACGCGCGAGTCGCCGCCGGTCAGCACCACGATGCCGTCGGCATTGCGATCAAGCTCGATTTGTTGGTCGGGCAGTTGCCAAATGAAATAGCCGAAGCCGCCGACCAGCAGGATCGCGGCAAAGACAATGAGCTTAGTGCCGATTGAACCGATCCGGCGCCTTCTCACCGCCTTTCTAAGGCTCGGCATTCCAGCGCTCCCTCGCCGAAGCTCGACTGCTAAAGCGAAATGATTTTAGGCTGATCCGGTATTTCGCTTTAGCTTGTTGTTTGAGCATGATATTTTCCGAAAACCGGTTCCCCACTTTTCGGGATCATGCTTTAGCGGCCGCACCAGGCCGCGAATTATACTCCACGCGCGCATCGGCACCTGTGGCGTGCCTCACTCGATCGTCTCCAGGGTGTGGCCGACGGTGCGGCGGCACGCCACGGCGGTGACCAGCGCCATCAGCACGACAACGACAAACATGGCGATATAACCAGCGGGCCCGATCGCCAGGCTGCCGAACAGAGCTGCCGCCTGTTCCCCTCCCGGCGTGCCGATGAGCCAGGCATCGGCTGCTTGCAGAATTCCGAACAGCGCCATGGCGGCGCCGCCTCCGATCGCGCCGCCCTTGAGACCCAAAACCAAGAAATGCCGCTGAAACTGACTGGCGACAAAGCCGTCGGTCGCGCCGACATAATGCAGCACTTCGATGGTCGGCCGATTGGTTGCCATGGCGCCGCGGGTGGCAAAGGTGACGGACAGGACGGTGACGGCAATAACGAGCGCGAGAATGACCATGCCCGTGGCGACCGCGGTCTCCGCCATGGTCCGCATGCGATCAATCCAGCCGCGGTGGTCATCGAGACTCGCTCCCGGCACTTGCGCCGCGAGCGCTTTGCGCAAATCGGCGAAATTGGCCGCGCCGCCCGGCAGCAGCTTGACCACGATAATGCGTGGGATCGGCAAGTCATCAAGCGTGATGCCCGAGCCAAGCCACGGCTCGACGAGCTCTGCGGATTCCTCCCTGGTATAGGCGCGCACGTCGGCAATGCCCGGGGCTTGGCGGATGATGGCGGCGGCGGCGGCGACATCGGCTTCCAGATCGCGCCCGGAAACCGGGCGAACCTGGATCGTCACCTCGCGCCCCACCTCTGACTGCCAGTCGCTCGCTGTGCCGGCGATCAACATGGCCGCGCCGGCGGCGAGCGCGGCAAGGAACGTCATGATGGCCACGACCGCGCTGAGCGATCGCCCGGCGATCGAATCGCCCGGCACGATGGGAGTCAGCCCGCGGCGCGCGGCAATGGCCGAAGCCGCTTCGCGGTCGGCCCATGATCGCGCCGAAGTGTCGACGGGCTCACTCGTAGACATGCAATCGTCCCTCGTGCAGCACCAGTCGCCGGGCGTCGTACTCGTCCATGAGCGCTATGTCGTGCGTGGCGATAACGACCGAGGTCCCCAATCGATAGAGCTCAATGAACAGCCGCAGCAGCCGCTGGCCGAGATTGGGATCGACGTTGCCGGTCGGCTCGTCGGCGAGCAACAATTGCGGCCGTGCAATCACGGCGCGCGCAATTGCGGCCCGCTGCTTCTCGCCTCCCGACAGCACCGGGGGCAACGCGTCCATGCGCTCACCGAGACCGACCCATTGCAAGAGCTCGACAACTTCGCTGCGATACGCAGCCTCTTCCTTGCCCAGCACGCGGAACGGCAGCGCCACATTTTCATAAGTGCTCAGATGATCGAGCAGACGAAAATCCTGAAAAACGATGCCGATGCGGCGGCGCAGCGTGGCGCGGTCGTCCTTCGTCAGCGTGGCGGTATCCCGATTGAACATGGAAATCAGACCGCGCGTGGGTTTAAGCGATAGAAATAATAAACGCAGCAGCGAGGTTTTCCCGGCGCCCGAGGGGCCGGTAAGGAACTGAAAAGAATGGCTGTCGATATGGAAGCTCAGGTCGCGCAGGACCTCCGGACCGAAGCCGTAGCGCAAGCCGACATTCTCAAATCGGATCACGCGGTCCTCCACCAAGCCGGCGTCGTGATTTGCCCTGCCGCCCGCAATCTAGGGCCAAAACTCATTCATTTGCGCGAGCCGCGTAAATAACGAATTTTGACCCTAGCAGGCGAACAAAGCCGTGGCCCGGCGGCGCGCCGGGGCTGGCGTGGTTACCCCTTCTTTAACAGACGGCTGTTAGGGTCCAAGGGCGCGCATTTTGGCGCGCTTTTCGCGCTTGCCGATACGCCAATGCTGATCGTCTGTCCAAACTGCGCTACATCCTATGGCGTCGAAATGGCAAGCCTGCGGCCGGCCAGAGGCTGGACCCGGAAGCTTCGTTGCCACCATTGCCGCTGGGTCTGGCAAGCGCCGCTCTCCAATACCGACAAGCTCCTGGCCACGGCGGATGCAGTGCCGCCGGTACGACGCGCGATGGCCGCCATTGCGCAAGCTGCGGCCGATGCGGCGTGGTCGGCGCTACCGCGTTTGCGGCGGGCAACGGCGGTTTTGGCTGAGGAGCTGGAAGCCGCCAGGACCCGGGCGGACCGCGCGCCCATCCAGCCTGCGGGCTTTCATGCCGAGCCGGCCGGCGCTGACCTCGCAGGCGCAACGGTGACCCCGCTGATCGCGGGCATCTCAGCTATCGCCGCGCGGGTCATTGGCGCTGTCAGGCGGCAACCTTGGCGCCGATCTTGGCGCCCGTCTTGGTGGCTGTCTTGGCGCCCGTCTTGGTGGCTGTCTTGGCGGCAGTCTTGGTGGCTGTGGCGCCCGTCACTGTCACGCTTGCAGTGCGTTATTCTCGGACTTGCGCTTACTGACGCGGCGATTATCGGCGAGCGTGCCGATCTGGTCTGGGCCATGCCGCAAACCGCATCGTTTTATGCCACGCTCGGTTTGCCGGTGAACCTTCGCGGCATCCATTTTGACCGCCTTGCCGCAACCGCTGAGCGGCATGACGGCGAACCGATCCTCATCGTCCAAGGCGAGATCGGCAATAGCACAACGGAGAGCGCGGATGTGCCGCATTTGCGCTTTGCGATCCGCAACGCGGAGCATCAGGAAATTTATTCCTGGACCGCCGCGCCGGCGCGCGGACGCTTGTCCGCGGGCCACAGGCTGGCGTTCCACAGCGAACTTGCTCTGCCGCCGCCCGACACGCGCGACGTCGTAGTCCGGTTCATCGATCGCGAAAATACTTTCTGATCGACCCGCTAAAGCGAAATGATCTTAGGTTGATTTGTTGTTTCGCTTTAGCTTGTTGTTTGAGCATGATCTTTTCCGAAAACCGGTATCCACTTTTCGGAATCATGCTCTAGGCTCAATTGTCGTCTGAAGCCGCGTAAGGCCGCGGCAGGGGAGCGGCAGGCAGGCCGGGATGGGCCCGGCCGAAATCCGGCGAAGGCGAATCCTGGCCGATTTCGACAATGCCGCGCCGTATAGCTCGGGTCCGCTTGAAATGTTCAAACAACGCCTCGCCGTCGCCGCGGCGAATGGCCCGCGTTAATTGCGCCAGATCTTCATTGAAGGTGCCGAGCATTTCCAAGACCGCATCCTTGTTGGCGAGGAAAACATCGCGCCACATGGTCGGGTCCGAAGCGGCAATGCGGGTGAAATCGCGAAAGCCGCCGGCGGAAAATTTGAGGACCTCCGAACGCGTCACTTCGGCCAATTCGTCGGCGGTGCCGACAATCGTATAGGCGATCAGATGCGGCAAGTGACTGGTGATCGCCAGCACTAAGTCATGATGGTCCGGCGCCATGGTTTCAACATTGGCGCCGAGCAGGCGCCAAAACGCCGCCAGCCTGTCGACGGCGGCGGGTTCGGTCCCTTGTGGCGGGGTGAGAATGCACCAGCGGCCGACGAAGAGTTCGGCGAAGCCGGCGTCGGGGCCGGAATGCTCGGTGCCGGCGACTGGATGCGCCGGCACGAAGTGCACTCCGGCGGGCAAGTGCGGGGCCATGTCGCGCACGATCGCGCCCTTCACCGATCCGACATCGGAAACAATCGCGCCACGCTTGAGATGCGGCGCGATCTCTTTGGCCACTTCGCCGCAAACCCCGACCGGCACGCAGGCGATGACGAGATCGGCACCCGCCGCCGCGGCGCCGTTGCTCTCGACGACTTGATCCGCCAGCCCCAATTCGGCCACGCGCCGCCGTGTCGCCGGCGAGCGCGCGGTGGCGACAATTTCCCGCACCGCGCTCTGTGCGCGCGCTGCGCGCGCGATCGACGAACCGATCAATCCGACGCCGATCAGCGCCAGGCGGTTAAACAAAGGTGTTTTAGGAGCCATGACGCCAGCCTTGCCTCTCCCCGTTGGGGAGAGATCGGCGAGCAGCATCGGCTGCGAGCCGGGTGAGGGGGGACCGAAAGATCCGATCCCCCTCACCCGACTTGCTCGCCTTGCTCGCAAGTCGACCTCTCC
This sequence comes from uncultured Alphaproteobacteria bacterium, assembly GCA_963816295.1. Taxonomy (GTDB): domain Bacteria; phylum Pseudomonadota; class Alphaproteobacteria; order Rhizobiales; family Xanthobacteraceae; genus BOG-931. Next base: position 682,176 of record CAWFJS010000017.1, read on the forward strand.
CCACTGGGGAGAGGTGGTTCACGACGGCGCTTCGCGTCATGTCTGCCCCAAAAATTCTTTGAGTGCCGCGACGACCAAGCGGTTGGCTTCCTCGGTGCCCACCGTCATGCGCAGCGCGTTCGGCAGCTTATAGGCCGTCGTCTGCCGCAAAATCAGTCCGCGCGCAGTGAGGAAGGCGTCGGCATCCTTGGCGGTGCGTCCCTTACTTTCCGGAAAATGGATCAGCACGAAATTGGCGACGCTCGGCGTCACCTTCAGCCCAAGCTTGCCGATTTCCTGCGTCAGCCAATTGAGCCAGCGCGTGTTGTGTTCACGCGAGCGCTCCTGATGTTCGAGGTCCTCGATCGCAGCAACACCGGCGGCGATGGCCGGTCCGGTGACGTTGAAGGGACCGCGAATGCGATTGATCGCGTCGACAATGTGCGCCGGCGCGAACATCCAGCCGAGGCGAAGCGCCGCGAGCCCGTGGATTTTGGAGAACGTCCGGCACATGACCACGTTCTCGGAAGTTGCGACCAGTTCGATACCGGCTTCGTAGTCGTTGCGCCGGACATAGTCGGCGTAAGCGGCATCGATCACCAGAAGCACATCCGGCGGCAGCCCGCGGTGCAGGCGTTTGACCTCGTCGAACGACAGGCAGGTGCCGGTCGGATTGTTCGGATTGGCGATAAAGACGATCTTGGTCTTCTTGGTCACCGCGGCGAGAATCGCATCGACGTCAGCCGTGTAATCCTTCTCCGGGGCGACGACGGGTTTTGCGCCTGCGCCCAGCGTCACGATCGGATAGATCAAAAAACCGTGCGTGGTGTGAATCGCCTCGTCGCCATCCACCAGATAGGCGTGCGCCAAGAGGTGTAAGAGATCGTCCGAACCGGCGCCGCAAACGATACGATCGGGATCGAGCCCGAACGCGCGCCCGATCGCTTCGCGCAGATCGCCGGCCGCGCCATCCGGGTAATCTTCGAGGTGATCGGCCCAGGCTTTATAGGCCGCAATCGCGCGCGGGCTCGGCCCGAGCGGCGTCTCATTCGAGGACAGCTTGAATACCTTTGCCGCGCCCGGTGCGCTGCTCTTGCCGGGCACATAGGCGTCGATGTCGAGCACGCCGGGGCGCGGCTGGGGACGCACGCTAGTCATTTTATTTCTTACATCTCAGAGGTCTCATAAATCCCTCTCCCTGAAAGGGGATTTGCATACTTAACAAGTAGAAATCACGCGCAGCCAAGCCACCATCTGCCGCGCCGTCTGTTCGAGCTCTTCTATCGTCTCGTAAAGGCCAGAATATTCGCACGGCGACCAATACTAGCCGTTCCTGAAAGGGCTCTCTTCTAGGCGGCGCTCAAAGCCTCGATACTCATAGAGACCATCGTTGCGTCTAAGAAATTCGATCTTAAACGCGCCGTCAGGGCTGTGAATCACCTTCGCGATGTCCGCATGTACGTAAGCCGCCATCACGTCTTGTCCGCTTTATTGGGGATCGTATAGCGGGTTGCGTGACTGCCGACGAGGGCGGACGAGCGGATCGAGGCGCCGCTCTTAACCAAAGCCGCGGCGACCGCATCGACGCCCCCGTGCGCTACCGAGACAAGCAGGGCCGCGCCATCGAAGGCGCGGTCGGGGACGGCAATGACGTCGGCGAATTCGGCCAAGGCCCGCACTGCGCTGGCGCTCCAGCCGGACACCCGCATGCTCCATGTCTCAGTTTCGACCACCATGGTGTCGGCAGCGGCACGAGAAATCACAAAGACCGGCAATGCCGCCGGATGATCGGCGCGTTCGACGAAGGGCAGCCGGGCGATGATCTTCGGCGCGCTTGCGAATTCGAGCGCGGTCCACCACGGGCCGGAGCCGGCGATGGCAAAAGCCGGAACCAGGCCGAGATCGCCTTTTGATTCCGTAACCGCTTCGACGACACTCGCTGCACCCATATGCGGCACAAACGGCACCGTGAAGCCGAAGTGAAAACGCGCGGAATCGCGCATCAAGGCGTCGCCGGCCGAGAGATCGGCGTGCACGGAGAACGGCGCTTGCACATAGGTGAAGGTCGAAATAATGACGCGCCAGATGCTTTCGGCGGTATCGAGCGGCAGGCTGCCGTGATGCCGCTGCACCAGGCGGCGCATCATCTCGGCTTCGCGCGCCGGCCGGAACGCCGACCCGGTCTCCTCGGTCTTTTTCACCGCGATCAGCCGATCGATAATCTCGCCGCGTTCGATCAACAGCGCATGCATGTCCGCGTCGATGCGATCGATCTCGCGACGCAGATCGGCAAGTGACGGCGTGGCTTGGCGCGGCGATTTCGCCATCGTTTTAAGTCCTGGCTTTCGCCCATTTGATAGGTGTCGTTAAGGCCGAAAGCAAAGAAAACATTGACTCCGGGGCGAAGGGGCCTATTTACGCCGTTTTGACCCGACCCTGGCAGTTTGCCAGGCGACGTCCGACGTTTTTCGGAAAGCAGCAATGGCCGATATCGGCGCAACACTTGACCTTGCCGACCGCACGCGTGAAGCGGATGACCCGCATTCGCCCGTCGTGCGCTTTGGCTTGGACAAGCCGCTGCGGCTCGACGCCGGCGTCGACCTCGCTCCTTTCCAGATCGCCTATCAGACCTACGGCACCCTTAACGCGGCGCGCAGCAACGCCGTTCTGATCTGCCATGCGCTCACCGGCGACCAGCATGTCGTCAACGATCACCCGGTGACAGGAAAACCCGGCTGGTGGGAGACCATGGTCGGGCCGGGCAAACCGATCGACACCGAACGTTATTTCGTCATCTGCCCGAATGTGGTTGGCGGCTGCATGGGCACTTCAGGACCGGCCTCGACCAATCCGGCGACTGGCATGCCCTGGGGTCTCGACTTTCCGGTCATCACCGTGCGCGACATGGTTCGCGCGCAAGCGATGCTGCTCGATCATCTCGGCATCGAATCACTGTTCGCCGTGGCGGGCGGCTCGATGGGCAGCATGGCGGTGCTGCAATGGGCCGCGAGCTATCCGCGCCGGGTGTTCGCGGCGCTGCCGATCGCCGGTTCGACCCGGCATTCGGCGCAAAACATCGCCTTTCACGAGGTCGGCCGCCAGGCGGTCATGGCCGATCCGGACTGGCGCGGTGGACGCTATTTTGCCGAAGGCATCAATCCGCGCCGTGGGCTCGCGGTCGCGCGCATGGGCGCGCACATTACTTATCTTTCCGATGCGGCGCTGCACCGCAAATTCGGCCGCCGCTTTCAGGATCGCGACAACCCGACCTTCTCGTTCGACGCCGACTTTCAGGTGGAATCCTACTTGCGCCACCAGGGCATCACCTTCGTCGAGCGGTTCGACGCCAATTCATATCTCTATCTAACGCGCGCGATGGACTATTTCGATCTCGCCGCCGACTACGACGGCGTCGTGGCCGAAGCCTTTCGCGGCGCGCCGACGCGCTTCTGCGTCATCTCGTTCACAAGCGATTGGCTGTTTCCGACCTCCGAGTCGCGCGCCATCGTGCACGCGCTCAATGCCGCCGGCGCGCGGGTGTCGTTTGCCGAAATCACCACCGACAAGGGCCACGACGCTTTCCTGCTTGATGAGCCGGAATTGTTCGCGATCGTGCGCGGCTTTCTGGACGGCGCCGCCAAGGCGCGCGGCCTGCCGGGGCGGTGATTATAATGTTGTTCCTGCGAAGCGACGTTATCTTCACCTCTCCCCGGCGGGGAGAGGTCGGATTCAATCCGGGTGAGGGGGTTCGGATGTTGCAAAATGATTCTCGCTCGATCTCCCTCACCCCAACCCTCTCCCCTCTGGGGAGAGGGAGGAAGTGACGATGTTGTCCCGCCTGAAATACGATTTGACCATGGCGGAGGCCGCGCGCGGGTCCGGCGGCTCGCGCGTCGACTTGCTGGTCGTCGCCGACATGGTGGCGCGCGGCGCGCGCGTGCTCGACGTCGGCTGCGGCGACGGCGAATTGCTGCGGCTTCTGGAAAGCCGCGGCGTCGACGGCCGGGGCATCGAACTCTCGCGCGAGGGCGTGAACGAATGCGTCGCCAAAGGCCTCGCCGTCGTCCAGGGCGACGCCGATACCGACCTCGAAGATTATCCCGACGATGGGTTCGATTACGTCATCCTGTCGCAGACGCTGCAGGCGACGCGCCGGCCTCGCGTCGTCCTCGAGCACATGCTCCGCATTGGCCGTCACGGCATCGTGTCGTTTCCGAATTTCGGCCACTGGCGCATCCGGCTGCAGATCTTTTTCGGCGGGCACATGCCGCGCACCGACAATCTGCCCTATGCCTGGTACGAGACGCCCAACATCCATTTCTGCAGCATCAAGGATTTCCGCGAATTGTGCCGCGCCGCCGGCGCCAAGATGGAGCAGGCGGTGGCGCTCAACGCCTGGGGCGGACGCATGCGGCTGAAAATGCCGTGGTGGTTCTGGAATCTGTTCGGCGAACAGGCGGTGTTCTTGCTGAGCCGGCGGACTTAGCGGCTGTCATTCATCAATGACCAAACAGCGGGCTTGCGATTCCTGTTGTGTTGGGTTTTGGCGCACTATTTGAGCCGCTTCTCGTAAAAGACAACTTCTTGGTCGGTAAATACGAAATCCTGTTTGGTGATGAGGATGATCGTGTATTGACGTGTTTCCGGCGGATCGGTCGCGGCGGTGTCAAAGTATTGATTGCCTTGAATGCGCCAGGTGCCATGGGCGATGTCTGGTTCTGCCGGCATCATCGTCCAGGTGCCGTCCGCCCGGTAGAGGTAATCGTGCCGAGGTGACTCCCATTGACCGACGAGAAGACCCGACAAAATTTTACCATCGGAATCATTCGGCACCGGATGCTGTTTGATCTCGGCGTCAATCGCCTGCCATGCATCAGTCTTCAGGCGCGCGGCCTCTTCGCGAAGCCGAACGAGGCGGGTGATGTAATCCGAGCGAGCTAATTCGCTCGGATGGGAGATTTTTCCGTAGTCGTGCTTGATCTCGGTGAGCGCACGGATGTACGGCGCGCCAGTGGATTGCTGTGCGCGCGCGGTAAGCGGCCATGCCAGCGCGGCGCCGGCGGGTGCTTTGATGAAGTCGCGACGTTTCATTTGGCCGCCTCAAGGTCTCCGCGCCAGCGACCATAATCATTTCTTGGGCTTTTCTCGCGGCCACAGTCGCATGGAGATCTCACAAGCTCCGTAATGCAAGTGTCAAGAATTCTGGGCAATCTTGGGCAAAAGACAGGATTGGCGCTTTTCGCTCAGACTAACCTATCCAGGTCAGACGACGGTTTCGGCCCGATTAGCCTTATCAAGCCGCAACACCCGTAGCCACGTCCCTCCAGTCGTCAACTCGAATCAGCTAGAGCAGGTCGCAAACTTATCGGCCCGACCGATCGTATCAATGAGCGCCCTCGCAACCTTTTGGAACCGTGTGAAGGACCACCCGCTCTCGCGGGTTGGGCCGGGCCTTATCACCGGCGTCGCTGATGACGATCCGAGCGGCATCGCGACCTACTCTCAAGCTGGCGCGCAATTCGGCCTCAACATGCTCTGGACCATGCCATTGGCGTTCCCGCTGATGGCAGCCATCCAACTGATGTGCGCTGACATTGGCCGGGTAACGGACAAAGGCATCGCCGCCAACATCAAGAAAGCATTTCCTCCAGTCGTACTCCGCGGCGTGGTGCTCCTCCTCTTGATCGCCAACACGCTTAATATCACGGCCGACATCGCGGCAATGGGGGAGACGGCCGAACTTGTCACCGGGTTCGATCGCCACGGAATGACTGTGTTCTTTGTCCTCGTTACCGTCTTGTTGCAGGTTTTCGTTCCTTATCATCGCTACGTGTTCTTCCTGAAATGGCTTACGCTATCGCTGTTGGCCTACGCGGCTGTCCTCTTCACGGTTCATGTTCCCTGGGGCGAGGTGGCGTTGCGGACCCTATGGCCCAAGTTCACGCCAGATTCTGATGCCGCCACGGTGATTACAGGCGTCTTCGGCACAACGATTAGCCCCTACCTGTTCTTCTGGCAGGCTTCCGAGGAAATCGAGGATATGAAGCGGGAGGGTGCCCGGCCACTCATTGCTGATTCTGTGGCCGCCGGACGAGAGCTTCGCCGCATCAATTGGGATACCTGGAGTGGCATGTTTTATTCCGACGCCACCGCCTACTTCATCATTTTAGCGACAGCAGTCACGCTCCATGTCGCTGGTGTGACGGATATTGAAACAGCCGCACAGGCTGCGAGTGCGCTGCGACCACTGGCGGCGATTTTGCCTACATCCTGTTCGCTCTTGGCATTCTCGGTGTCGGGTTGATCGGCGTTCCAGTGCTTGCTGGGTCTGCTGGCTATGCGCTCAGCGAGGCGATGGGATGGAAATGGAGCCTTGAACGCAAGGCCACTGACGCGCGCGGCTTCTATAGCGTTATCGCGCTGAGTGTTCTTGCAGCTCTCGTCATCCAATATTCGCCGATTAGTCCGATGAAAGCTTTATTCTGGAGTGCAGTGATAAACGGAGTCGTTGCTGTCCCTCTAATGGCGGTAATCATTCTTTTGGTTTGCAACAAATCAGTAAGGGGCCGATTTACCGCAAGTCGGCCGATCGTCATCCTAGGCTGGATCGGCACAGCCGTGATGGGGCTCGCTGCAGTGCGGATGTTCATTCCAGGTTAAGGGATGCATGAATCCTGCGAAGCGCGTTGCGCGCAGCAGGATGGTGGGCCCGGGAGAAGTGAAACAATTACCCCCGATCAACAGGATAGAAAAAAGGTGCGGGCGAAAATGCCCCATTGTGGGCAAAAGGCAATTTTTATCGCTTCCCGCACCTTGGTGAACCAGGTGAGCAACCGGTTTGAAGAGAGCGAAAATCCAACCCCAGTTGCGTCCAAGCGTACCCCTTGGAACAAGGGCAAGCTGACCGGGGCGAAGCCGCCGCTACGGCCAAAGCATGTCTGGTCGATCCGCACCAAGCTTCAAATGGCAGACCGCAAGCGCGACCTGGCGCTGTTCAATCTTGCCATCGATAGCAAACTGCGTGGTTGCGATGTCATCGGTCTCAAAGTCGAGGATATTGCCCCTAACGGATACGCCATTGAGCGCGCGACGATCCGCCAGAAGAAGACCGGCCGGTCGGTAAGGTTTGAGGTCACCGAACAAACCCGGCAAGCGGTCGATGATTACCTCCGTGCAGCGAACAGGAAGCGAGGAGATTTTCTATTTGCCGCGCAACGTCAGGCAGACCGGGGCCTCTCGACCCGGCAATATGCGCGTCTTGTTGCCGACTGGATACACGGCATCGGTCTTGATCCGTGCCTGTTCGGCACGCATTCCCTGCGACGGACCAAGGCAATGATCATCGCGCACCGGCAACGCGCTGTCCAGTTGCTCCTTGGCCATACCAAGATCGAGAGCACGGTTCGCTATCTTGGTATCGAGGTTGATGACGCTCTGGCGATAGCCGAGCAAATCGACGTGTGACGCTAACCGCGCAGGGTCGGATCTGCTCCGCCCACCAAATTTGCGCGGTTTGCATAGTCGTTCTCCTCGTTTGTGAGAACGATCAGCATGGTCTCAATTAAACCCTTTCCGCTTGCGGATCGGCGTCCGCTTATGGGGGTAAAGCAGCCACGGCCGTCGTTAGCCAGCGCGGCAGTTAATGACCCAAAGCAGACATAAGCTAGTGCGCTGCACATGTCTGCTTTCGGGGGTAAAGCGGACATGATGCGTAGCACCACCTTCAAGTCCTTCCCTTTGGAAAGGTCGTCGCACCTGACTGAATTTGTACCCAAGGTTGCGCCGACCTAGTCCAAATGTGGTAGTTGGGTTTTAGCCAAGACTTGTCATCGAGCGTTCCCGCCTTAATGACAATTGCCCCGGGCAACGCTTCCGTCTCGGTCGCAAGTGACGATCCACAATTTCGGCAAAACTTTCGCGAAAGCGGTTTTCCGCTCTCGCCTGTGTCCGCATAGGACGCACTTTGTCCTTGCCACGTCACACTTGGCGCTGGCACCACGATGTTCACCGAGAAGGCCGAACCCGATACCTTTTGACAATGAGTGCAGTGGCAAATCGCCATTCCCAGAGGTTCGGCATTGCATTCATAGCGCACGGCGCCGCAAAGGCAGCCACCAGAAAATTTTGGCATGGCTCTTGTCCAACGATTGTTAAAGTGTGAACACATTAGCCCAATGCGACACACGAACAAGCTGCTCTTGTTAGACGAAATTTGCCGCATATCCGCTTTCGGGGGTAAAGCGGACATGATCCGAACATGTGCCAATGTCCGCTTCTGGCCCGAAGGAGACTCTCCAGACTGTCAATTATAGCGTTGCGAGAGGCTTGCCGCACTTGCACCGATCTCGGTCATCAAATCCACCATACAAGAATAGCGGTGAGGCGAACCGAGGCCAGGCAATTTCGCGTGAGCCGGTCGTATCGGGTTGGGGTGGCGCCGCCGAGCGACATCGCCAATTTCTTTCTCGCCAATTCCGGTTCGAGGTGCAGGATGGATGTCGGGGCGAACGATGATGCGGCTAGCGCCGGTAGCGTCACTTCGAGTGTTCTAGGGAGTGTGAGCCGGGCTGGACGCGCTCCAACCGATCGGCGGCCTGAAGCCAGGTCTCTGCCATCTGCAAGAAAATCGCGCGCTCCCGATCGCTGCGCGCAGTACGCGCCCAGTCCATGCATTCTTCTGCGTTCTCTCGAAGCTCTTTGGGCGACACGATACGCTCTCCATCGCGTATCTCTTGCCCCGGCAATTTCGACACCTCAATGACGGTATTTTAAAATGGCAAGCGGATCTTAGGTCCGAAGTCGAAATTGCTGTGGAAAACCAGGAGCTCGGCTCGCTCCGTGCGGCATTCAGATGCGAACTACAAATGGTGCGAGTTTTTGTAATCGAGTTGAGGGCACTGTCGACTCGGCCGCGATTTGCGTGCTGTTGGCCCTAAGATCGCCGATGGCGTGATCTGTCGTGTGTGACAGGTCTTCAGCCCGCCTGACGTTCTCCGAGGTTTCTAGATCCTCGCGCAGCCATGCGTCGACGGCCCATTCCGGTTCCGCGCGCTCATATACGAGCCAATCGCCGAGTTCGCTCGGTGGGAATTTACAGCTACAGTTTTGGCAAAATGGCGGCAAAATGGGCGCTTGCCGCACCCGCGTAATGGCATAGATCGCATGACAGTCTCGGCACGCAAAGAGATCCTGCATGTGGCCGAGTATGCGCCCACCAGCGACCCTGGCAAGCCTACCGCCGCCGCATGTGGATTTCGTCCGTGGTCGCTACGCGGCGACGATTGCTGCGGTGGATAGTCCGCTGTGACGTTGAACTGTGTGCCGACTATGACGTGGGATGTCTGATCTTGAGGGATTAGCGGACTAGTCGCAGACCACACGACAATTCGCGTTTTGACCCACTACGGACCTCGGCGGTCCGATTTTGCTGTGACGCACAAGACCGCCGCGCACTAACGGCTAACGTCAGTGGCTAGCAATGTAGACATCGCGGAGAACGCTCGCTTCAAGTTCCAGATCATCCAGCCGGTGCTTAACCACGTCACCTATGCTGATAATGCCAGCCAGCTTGCCGTTGCGAAGCACAGGCATGTGGCGCACGCGATGGCGGGTCATCAAGTGCATTAGGTGGGTGAGATCATCCCCGAGGGATGCGGTAATCAAACCGTGCGTCATGATGTCCTTTACTTGCATAGACGCAACTGGCTCGCCGTACTGAGAAAACGCGCGCACAATGTCACGCTCGGAGATAATACCGAGAATAGCGTCGTTGCTCGTCACCACTAGAGCGCCAACGTTCTTAGCGCGTAACCAGTCAGCCGCTCTTTTGATGCTAGCCTCAGGCGCTATTGTTGCAACCTCCGTTCCCTTTCTTTCCAAGATGCTTTCAACGTTCATGACGACTACTCGGTTGTGTTCAACCAACTCAGACAAAATCAAATCAGCCAAATCGGCGGCATCTGAGTTCTCCGTGGGTCGGCTCACCGCTCGTGGTGGGCTTTATGTTTAGCCGCTAAGGGGATAATCCACATCGAAGTGTTTGCTTCTTTTAGAAAACAGTCAGGGAGACGTCGTTTTTCTTCCCTCATTGCGGGGCGGCAAGCCGAGCGTTACCCTCGTGTTGGCGTCGAGCCGCCAGAACTCACCACTCGCCGCTAAACGCTCGTTCAGATAGTCTTCGGCCCGGTCAAGCCGCTCCACGAATGCTACCGGCTTGTCGTGAGCTCCGCGCCAAAAATCATTAAACAACGCCCTCACCAAGCTGCGTCGACGCTCGATTTCTTGCTGGCTGAGTTCATTGTGGGCGATTGGGCTGATCCCAGCATCCGCCTCGACTTCCGCGTGAGCGGGAATTTGGGAAGTGGCGACGCCTTCTGTTTCTACCGCGGCGCTCTCGGTACGCCGTCCAACCGACGCAGGGTTGCTCGCTCGAAAAAAAGCCTTGATGGCTGCACCAATCTCCACAAGTGAGCGCAGCACAGTTGCCACCACACCCGTGGCGACTCGCTTTGATCTTCTCGATTGGGCCACCTCGACGGTCATTTATTCTCCGTCATATAACCGTCCTCCATATCAGAAGTCGGGAATTTTCTGCACATTGACGGTGAGTTTCGCGATAAGGCACGCTGGTCGGTGAGACCTCTCTACTGCTTTGCATCTGGTATGTCCGCAGGAGGTCTCGGGATGTCCTTCTCAAACGCTTCTCATCCAAGAACGGACATTTCACGCTGGCGCGCCGATGTCTCAGAAGTACCTGAAGAAGACACGTGCGTCGCAAATGCGGCCATGACAACTCGGATCGGCTCCCTTCCGTTAGGCAAAGGCTCAGGTAACTCGCTGTCGCGGAAGTCGTCGGCTTGCTCGAAGACCGAACCCCGAACAATCCGGAACTTAGCGTCGTCAATGACGCCAAGAATTGCATCCGCAATCATAATTGGAGTGATTTCCATGAGATAGTGCCGAGTTCCCATTTGTGGCGATTATGCAACGAAGAACAAAATTCAAAGCCCACCAAGCCCAGTGAAGTTCATTTAACACAAAGTTAACTTAAGCTCATGAGTGTCGGGGAGGGGTCCGAGCATACGGACCTTGGGATGGGGTGTTCTCATGAAAAATGGGATCGCGACGTTTAGTCTGCCTCACGAGTACTATGTCCTCCAAATCAACGGGCAATTTAACTCGATGCATCGACGCTTCGAGGATGCACTGAAAGCAGGCTTACTACTCAAATATCAGTTTCCACATGACAACATCAAAGTGTGCGAGACAAGTTCAACGGAAGAAGTAATGCAGGGAACTGCTTTTCATTGACTTAGCACCGGGACAGCTCGCATTAATTTTCGCTGCCGATGCTTTACCGGTCGATCGCGTTCCGATTGAACGCTTGAATTATGAGGGGCCACCGCCGGTTCGGTGCGCCCCTCAGTTTTTCTGCTTCCAAGGCGCGGGGCATGTCGCCTATTGGTCCAAAGCGGACATTCGGAGCCTATGTTCTAGAGTCCGCTTTCGGGGGCAAAGCAGACATCGCAAATTGAAGCCACCGCGTGGCATTGCCGCCGCTCGGTCGATGCGGCAGATCGCACAGGGCCTCGGACGATCGCCCTCGACTGTAAGTCGAGAGATCAGGCGTAACGGCGGCAGCAGCGCCTACCGCGCCAGCGAGGCTGATCGGCACGCCTGGCAGCGGGCGTTGCGCCCGAAGCCTTGTCGCCTAGCGCGCCATGCCGAGCTACGATGGCGCGTCGCGCAGAAGCTCGTACTCCAGTGGTCGCCGAAGCAGATTTCTGGCTGGCTGAAGCGGCAATTCCCTGCCGACCAAGGCATGCAAGTATCTCACGAAACGATCTATCGGAGTCTCTTTATTCAGACACGCGGCGTGCCGAAGAAGGCGCTGATGGCGCACCTGCGTACAGCACGGCAGATGCGCCAAGCCAAAGGCGGCACCACCAAGAGCGGACTGGGACAGATCGTCGATGCGGTTTCCATCCGCGAGCGGCCGGCCGAAGCCGACGATCGCGCCGTGCCAGGCCACTGGGAAGGAGACCTTCTCTCCGGAGCAAACAACACGCACATCGCGACGCTGGTCGAGCGCCATACGCGCTTTGTGATGCTTCTCAAAGTCCCGAGCAAGGACACGGCGACCGTGGTAGCCGCGCTCGGTAAACACGTGCGCAAACTGCCTCAGGAGCTGCGCCGCTCCTTGACCTGGGATCGAGGCAAGGAGATGGCTGACCACAAGAACTTCACCGTCGCCACCAACGTTCAGGTCTATTTCTGTGATCCACGTAGTCCTTGGCAGCGCGGCAGCAACGAGAACACCAACGGCTTGCTGCGACAGTATTTCCCGAGGGGAACAGATCTCTCGCGCTTCTCTCAGGCGTACCTGAACAGGATCGCGCTGCGGCTCAATCAACGCCCGCGGAAGACCTTGGGCTTTGAAACCCCTGCCGATAGACTACGAGCAGTGTTGCAGTGACCAGTTGAACCCGCAGGGGTAAAGCGGACATCGAAATTTAAGAGCGTCACGTCCGGTTTTGACCCATAACGGACATCAGGAAGGTCAATCAGCTGGCCGCCGCTCGTCTCTGAAACCAACCGATATTTGAGTTAGATCAAATATTTTGAATACGGGCGAGTGTGCAATTGGCAGAACTGTCACAAATGTCGTGAAGAATCTGGTGTTGGATCGTCTCGGAGCCGGAGCGCCGGAGGCCCAAGCTTGGTGCTCCGTCATTCAGGAGGGTGCTATGGCGGATAAGCCCGTTGATACGGAAGGTGCCCGTGCTGATCTGCGTTTCGGCAATCAGTACTTTGATCGTTGGTTCAAACAGGACCTCCCTAAGCAAAAAGAAGAGACCTTCAGCCAGGTGCTGAAATACACCGAACAAGCCCGCAAAAAAGATCCCAGTGTCACCCTTCAGGTGAAAAGCGAGGAGGGTGAAGTCAAACAGGTCACCCCCGACAGCCTGGCGGCAGCGCTTCACCTCGCACACGGATCATACGAAGCGTTCAACGCCGAAACTGGGGCAGGCAGGCTTCGCGGACGAGAACACCTTCACAAATCAATCGCCATCCATCCAATGCCTGGAGCATTCGCAGATCTCGCGCGTGCTTACCTATCCGAAAACGACCGCGCTAAGGCCCTAGAGATAGCCAACGCCGGTCAACAACAATATCCGGACAGTTTTGAAATCCGCCAAGTCATGGACATGATGAAATCGAATGAGGAACTTGGCGCTAAGCCCAGCAATCGTCGCGCGGTCATGTTTGTCCTTGGTGCACTCCTCTTTCTCGGAGGCTTTGTAGCAATTTATGTAGCGGATGCGATTCGCGGAGCGCAACCGATGCCGAAAGCGATCTTCGTTGTGGCTGGTGCGGGTTGGGTGCTTGGCATCCTCTGCTTCTTCCTTGCCATGAAGCGTCGGCCACAGGAATAATCATGATTGGGACGCCGAAGACCGGCCTCCGAGGCAGCATTACCAGCCCTTCAACAGCGCGTATGACGCAGTCTCAAGGGCGGAAAACCTGCCGATTTGCCGGTATTGCAGCCGACCAAGTTTGAACTCGTTATAAACCTCAAAACCGCCAAAGCACTTGGGCTTGCAATCCCACAAGCTCTGCATGTAGCTGCGGACGAGGTGATCGAATAATCGGCGTGATGTCCGTTAATGGCAGATTTTGTTGCAGAAGTCGGCGATGACAGGTGCGTGGCGACCGGCGCGAACTTCTTTAAGTAGTCGTTTGCCATCCACTCCCTAGCAAGGAGTGGGCTGACACCACTGCCGCCGAACTCTGCACTCCTTATGCAAAGCACGCCTCGGTGACCGGCGGTGGTCGGACGACGAGCTTTGCGAGCCTGCGGAGGTTTTGCGCGATTGCCGCCAGTGTGAACTCGAACAGGGCACCGCACGGCCCACGCAAGCGCAGACGACCGAGCCGAAAGATACGTTTGAGGTGCGCGAACAGCATCTCAACGCGTTTGCGATCGTGGCGCGAGCGTTCGAATGCTTCGGTCTTGGCCAGCGCCCGGGCTACGTCACGGGCCTCTTCGTAGATGCTGCGCGGAATTCTGCGCCACGGCGCCTTCGGACAGCACTGCGCCTTAAGGAGGCAGCTGCGGCAATCGCGTGTCCTGGCCCGGTAATATAGTGTCTCCCCATCGGTGGCCACCTTGCCAGTCGTGGTGAGAACCTTGCCGGCCGGACAGATGTAAACGTTACGCTCTTTGTCGAATGTGAAGTCTTCCCGACTGAACGTTCCGTCTTCTCGCCTCGATTTGTCGACCACCGGGATGTGCGGCGCTATCTTTGCCTCGTTGACCAGCCAGTCGAGGTTGGCTCCAGAACCGTAAGCCGTATCGCCCGCGAGCCGTTCGGGCTTGATGGCGAAGCGCTGCTCGGTGCGTTCGATCATGGTCTTGGCGGCGCCAACTTCGGCTTGGCGGATGGCGCGCGACGCCTCGACGTCCATGATGATGCCGAACTTCACGTCAATTAGATAATTGTCGGAATAGGCAAAGAACGCCGGTCCGCGCTGGGCTCCCGTCCATTGGGCGGCGGGATCGGAGGGTGAGACGAACTTGGGCGCCACATCGCTGGCCGCCCCAAATGCCGCGTCATCAAGGGTGGCGAGATACTCCTTGGTCGCGCGGCTTACCGCCTCTGCATCGAGCTCCTTATTCCAACGTGGCCCGGGCGTTGATCGCTGCTTATTGGCGTCCGCAACAATCAGACTGGCATCCACCGCAAAGCCCTCACCGCCGACCAGGCCAGCCCCGATGCACGCGCCCACAACACGCTCAAACACGCTGCGGAAGATGCCGCTATCGCGGAACCGCTCATTGCGGGCCCGCGAAAACGCCGAGTGATCTGGGATCTTGTCCTCAATCGAGAGCCCGCAAAACCAGCGATAGGCAAGGTTCACTCCCACATCACGGCACAGCGCCCGCTCCGAGCGGATCGCGAACACATAGCCGATGATGAGCATCCGGATCATCAGCACCGGATCGATCGATGGCCGACCGAGCCGAGGATAATAAGGCGCCAACTCGGAATGCACCCAACTCAGATCGAGAACCGCGGCGACCTCGCGGACCGGATGATCGTCTGGCACTGCCTCATCGAGACGAAATGAATAGAAAAACTGTTCCTGGTCGTGACTCAGCCGCCCCATCATGGTCCGCTCCCGTCGCGAATCGCATCACAGCGACGAAATCACCGACCCCAACAACCTTCAACAGATTTCTGCAACAAAATCGGCACAAAGCGGACATGATACGGGCACCTATCGATGTCCGCTTTCGGGGGTAAAGCGGACATCGCTCGGACGATCCGAAATCTCCGCTTCTGATCCATTTCGACGTCCAGTTTGTCTGAGATGTCGCTCTGCAAATGACCCTCAGCCTCATTCCGCCGGGCGGGAACCGGAGGGTGTTGTTAGGATCGTGCTCACCCTGTGTTAATACCACGACCTTCAGGCCTCAGCTTTGCGTGCATGGCGCTTTGGTAGGGTCTCGGACTAGAGAGATCCCAACAGGAAGGAGCCGCCATGAGCTTTTACGAGAAAGGCCCTGTTCGCATCCATTTCGAGGAGAAAGGTTCTGGCTTCCCGCTGCTAATGATTGCCGGCGGCGGGCTGAATTCCGCCATCCCAAATCTGTCCGCGCCCTATTCCCCCTTCAATGCGATGGACGAGTTCAAGTACGAATACCGCTGCATCGGCGCCGACCTTCGCAACGCCAATGGCGGCCAGTCCACAGGTCCCCTCGAAATCGATCGCCCCTGGGATTCTCATACCGACGACCATCTCGGCCTGATGGGTCATTTGCGCATCGACAAGTTCATGGTGCTGGGATTTTGCATCGGCGGTCCCATGATCTGGAATCTGTTGAAGCGGGCGCCCGACCGGATCGTTGCGGCCGTGCTGGCGCAGCCCTCGGGCTCGCGGCCCGAGATGCGCGACCTGTTCTACGACAACAACATGAAGGGCTGGGGGCCGGAGCTTGTGAAGCGAAGGCCCGACATCACGATGGAGCAGGTGGAGAAATTCCTGACCAGGATGTATCGAACCAACCCCGACTTCGTGTTCACGGTGACGCGCGATTTCGTCCGCAACTGCCGGACGCCGGTGCTGATCCTGCCCGACGACATCCCGGCGCATCCTTATGCGGTCGCGATGGAGGCCGCGATGCTAGCGCCGAACGCAGAGGTGAGCATGTTCCCGTGGAAGGAGCCCAAGGAGCGGATTCCGCTCGCGGTGCGGCAGATCCGCTCCTTCCTCCGCGCACACCGGCCCGCGACGGCGTCGGTGCCGATTGCCTCATCCCTTCGCCGCGCGGACGAGATGATCGAGTGAAGCGGCTGATGTCCGCTTCTGCGACCCAAAGCGGACATTTGGATTACGTCGAGGGATGTCCGCTTTCGGGGGCAAAGCAGACATCACGCTGACGTGCTTGGAATGTCGCTTATTGACCCACTACGGACCTCGGCAGTCCGATTTTGCTGTGACGCACAAGATCGCCGCGCACTAACGGCTAACGTCAGTGGCTAGCAATGTAGACATCGCGGAGAACGCTCGCTTCAAGTTCCAGATCATCCAGCCGGTGCTTAACCACGTCACCTATGCTGATAATGCCAGCCAGCCTGCCGTTGCGAAGCACAGGCATGTGGCGCACGCGATGGCGGGTCATCAAGTGCATTAGGTGGGTGAGATCATCCCCGAGGGACGCGGTGATTAAACCGTGCGTCATGATGTCCTTTACTTGCATAGACGCAACTGGCTCGCCGTACTGAGAAAACGCGCGCACAATGTCACGCTCGGAGATAATACCGAGAATAGCGTCGTTGCTCGTCACCACTAGAGCGCCAACGTTCTTTGCGCGTAACCAGTCTGTCGCTCTTTTGATGCTAGCCTCGGGCGCTATTGTCGCAACCTCCGTTCCCTTCCTTTCCAAGATGCTTTCAACGTTCATGGCCGTACTCCCTGTATTCCCGCCGAAGTGGGATGCCGGCTTTACAATTGTCAACGCCAATTATTCTACGTCCGAGTGGTTTAATCTCAAGACTACCAAGGCGCTGAGTCTGAACGTGCCGCTACATTCAGCAACCCGCCGACGTAATGATTGAATAGGCTGCTGATGTTGTAGCTGTTAATCCGGACAGGACGCATCGAGCTCATCGAACATCGACACGATATCCTGACCGTCTTTGGAATTTGGATCCACGTCCTTAGTGGCCTCGACAAACGCGAGGTATTCGGGACCGAGTTGCTTCTCCAATTCATTCATCTTTTGGACCAGCGCCTCAGCTTTCTTGCTATCTTTCTCCCGATCAATCTGCTCACCGAGATCGGCGATTTGACAGTAGGTCCCGGTCTTAGCCTTATCGCCACTGATGATGCTGACGACCTTTTGTGCGTCCTCCTTCACCTTGGCAGTATTCGGCTGTTGACCCTGCGCATAGAACGGCACCATCGAAACAAGCAAAATCCCAATGATGAGTAGCCGGTTCA
Source organism: uncultured Alphaproteobacteria bacterium (assembly GCA_963816295.1). Taxonomy (GTDB): domain Bacteria; phylum Pseudomonadota; class Alphaproteobacteria; order Rhizobiales; family Xanthobacteraceae; genus BOG-931. The sequence continues at coordinate 699,663 of CAWFJS010000017.1, forward strand.
TAGTGCCCCGTTTGCTTGACCTCTATCAGAGCAAGACTCATGCCAGCGCAGAGATTCCCAATAATATCGTTTGACCCGCGAACCGGCCATGACCCCCGACCTAAAGCCCACTTTGTGAGCGGTGAGATTAATGTTTGTGCCAGCGTGCCGATTTTCCACTGCGCACAATTGCCAGCGAAACAAAAATGGTTGGCCTCGTCCAGACATCCGCTTACGATCTACACGCTCGCCGTATCGACAACGACGCCCCAATCGCGTGTCGGCACCAGATGCGACCAGCGCCGGGATGGAAGGCCCCATTCGCAGCGAACCTCCACGAGTGGGGCCTTTTCAATTTCCTAATCAACCTTCGTGAGTGGAAAACTAAATGCCCGGCAGTCGCTTTCCGTCGCCTTGGTCCTCCGAGGAGCACTCGGCCTATTTCGTTGTGAGAGATGGTAACGGGCAGGCGATCAGCCGCCAAGCGATTAGCCGCCAACTTGCTCACAAAAGACCAGGCGCGGCGGATCGCGGCGAATATCGCCAAGCTGCCGGAGCCGTTGCGGAGGGCCTAATCGCAGCACTTCAGTTCCGCGGGAGGATTACCGTTAGCATCCACAATGCGCTCAATCGTGTGATCGCAAGCCGAACAGGTAAAAATTTGTAGCTCGTAACGAAGATCGTGATCCGGATGCGGACTACGTCTCGTTAAGTACGCCCGCTCGCCGCAATGCGGGCATGCCGGTCTATCGATTACACCAAAACTCAGCGACTGCTGTTGCTGATTTGACATGCCCCCAAACCCCCGCACCGGCAATCGCCTGGGAATGTGGCTGGAGCTAGGCATGTGAGGGATAAGCGTCACAGCCTAGTGCTCCAGCTAGAGCAGGTGCCGTGCCTTAAAATGTCCGCCACCGCCGCTAAAGCGATCAAATAAGAGGCCACTTTGCTGCACTGCATGAGTTCGTTTTTGGCCCAAAGCGGACATTTAGATTGCGCCGAGGTTTGTCCGCTATTGGGGGTAAAGCGGACATCGCGCAAACTTCCGAGAATGTCGCTTATTGACCCATCATGATTATTGAGTGGGGCTATTTACTTTTGCATCCCGCACCAAACGTAATGCTTTCAAGCGATACATGTTCTTGACGGCTGCCTCGCGGCGCGCGTGCTCCTGCTTCAAGGCATTATTTATTTCTGCTTCGCGCGGTTGGTTGCGCTCAAAAACAGTTTCTGAAAATCGGCTTGGTGTACCGCATGTGGGGATGCGAACGTACGTTCGCCTGCGCTTCCGGCTTTGGATCACGATAATGGTAATGGCTGCTAACAAACCGCCAGCCGCCGCCGCGAGCCTCGAATTCCGTGCTTTGCGGTCAATCTCTGATTTGTAAAAAGCTGCGTCAGATGGTTTGACATTCGCGCATTGAAGAAGGGTACTGTTGGAATGGCCGTTCGAGCTATAGCAAACGTTTGCCTCAGCCAGCTTTACATAGTCTGCCCGAGTTGCCACGAACCAAGCGCCGCTACAGATGCACACCCATGCGATTATACCGAGCACCCAAGCGAGAACTTGGTCGCCATTAATCACTACAGGTCCGGAAGCCCCGTAGGCTGGCAGCACGGATATCCTTCGGTTCATGCCATTCCATTAGGATCAGTGCGAGGCCGGTAGTGGATTGTCTGAGCCGCATCACGACGTTGCGCACCGCCCATAATGGCGTGCACCATAAAACCTAGTTACTTCGATTGTTTTTCGATGTTGCCTAAATCTGTATGTATTGGCTTTGCCACATCAATCCGCACGGACGTACTCCCGTGCACGAAGGAGGCCGCATGAAGGATTTTCAATCGAATGACGAGTTCTTTGCCGCTCTGCGTACGCTAATCCACCGCCTATGCGACGAACATCGGCTTGTGCCGTTAGGTCGACTTCTTCCAGGTTATCTTGCGTTTAATGGTCTTGCTGATGGATGGAATGAACTATGCAATGCGCTCAAGGTGACCCGTGGATTAGGCCACCAGGCGTTTAATGCGGCTGATTGGGATACGTTAAACAACCTAACTCACGCTGCCGACTTGGCCACAAACCGCCAGCAGAACTCAAACTAAAGACATTGCTGGCTGACCTTACAATCAAGAAACATCCTGCCCGCACGTTGGCTCCAATTCCCCATTCCCCGCTCGTACGCGGCCCACGCGTCAAGCGGATTTGCATCGAAATTGCTGCAGGCAGCTTCCGTTTTTCACAGCCCAGCAAGTGCCGCGGTGTTAATAGAACCTCCGGAGCTTACGGCGCCTGATACGGAGAGAGCGCACAAGGAATTCTGGTTTTGGCGTCGCAAAAGGGCGGAACGGGAAAGACCACGCTGTCCGGCCATCTGGCAGTGGAAGCGCAGAAAGCTGGCGTGGGCCCAGTTGCGCTGATCGACACGGATCCGCAGGGCAGCCTGTCGAATTGGTGGAACGCCCGCGCAGCGCCCGAACCATTGTTCGTCAAGGTCGGTCCGTCCGAACTGGGAAAGGCATTAGAGCATCTCACTCGTTCCGGCATCAGGCTCGCGGTGATCGACACACCGCCCGCAATCACGGAATCCATCTCGCACGTGATCGGCCACGCCGATCTTGTGATCCTGCCGACACGTCCGAGTCCGCACGATCTGCGCGCCGTCGGCCCCACGGTGGACATCGCCGACCGCCAGGGCAAACCGGTGCTGTTCGTCGTCAACGAGGCCACGCAGCGTGCACGCATCACTGGCGAAACGGCTGTGGCGCTGTCGCAGCACGGAACTGTGGCACCCGTCACGATCCATCATCGCGTTGATTTCGCCGCCTCGATGGTGGATGGACGTACGGTGGGCGAAGCGACGGCCGAGTCCGCATCCGCCCAGGAAATCCAAAAACTCTGGATCTATGTGCAGGGCCGCTTGGCGCGGCTGAAGGATGATGCCGCTTTCGCGCCCGCCGAGCGGCAGAATTTCACCATCAGCGGCCCGTCGCCGGCCGACGCCTCCGAACCTGTTGACGCTGGCGATTTCGTCGAACCGAAGGATATACCCGTTCCGCCGCCGCGACCACCGATGCCAGAATCTTATACCGGCGTCGAGCGCCGTTCGGGCCTTGACCGAAGGCGCGTGGCCGGTGAAGCGCCGAAGCTTCGATAACCGCCGTGTCGTGAAGCCGTTCGGGCGGCAGGCCACAGACCATAATACTGACGCATCATCTCGGGAGAGCCGCCAGTGAGTTCAGCGAAGTTCGCAGCCATCACCGCAAGCCTGCTTGCCCGTAAGGGCGACGCCGCGCCGTCCGTTGTTGCGCCTGTCACGGCGCCGCCGCGCCCGACGCTGGTCCCGCGCGACGACCAGTCCTTTCCTTCTGAACCGCGGCAACCGGACAACGAAAAGCTGCGTCGCATCGTGGTTTCCATCACGCAGGAAGAACTGGAGAGGCTCAGCATCGCAGCGATCAAGAAGGGTACCAACCGCCACGATATCGTGCGCGCCGCGCTCAACGATTATTTTCGGAAGCTCTCGGCGGAGTTCCCGCACCCCTGCGCCTGCATGGAAGGCGGTCCTACTGTTTCAGCACGGCACGCTGAATCAAAGGCGAGGGTGGCTCACCCTTCGTACCCTGTGCGTGCCGAAAATCTAGATTCGGCAATTGGCGATGAAACAGGTCGTGATGTGATGGCGCTTTGATGAGTTTGGAACTCGCGAAAACTTTTCTCAAGCGGGCGCTCCCACGCCGGGACAACATAAATGCGCGGATACGGCAAGCAGGTTCGTTTGCGACTCAGCAATGCCGCGTGCTCGATATTTCTCGAAGAGAGGTCCGCCTTCAAGTTATGGACGCTGACAACGTTCCCGACAGCTTTCTTTTGTTATTCTCAAAGAGTGATCCTGTGTACCACGCATCGGTAACGTGGCGGCGCGGCACTGAGGTCGGCGCGGAGTTTAGCGCCAATTCTCCTCGGCCTTGACCGCTGGCGTATTCAATTCTTGACCTTCATCCAAAGCGGCGATCGACCCGCTCGCTGACTAGCTGATCGAATGAAGCGGCTGATGTCTGCTTTTGGCAGCGGATTCAACCGATCGACGCAACACCCTTCTAATCTTACTCGTTGCAACGGCATGCATGTGGAGGGGCAAGCACGAACATGGTTTCACGCCGAAGCAGATGGCTGAGCTCTGGGAGTGTTGGGAGAGCGGTCAATGTGTGGCGGACGTCGCCCGAGCGGAGGAACAAGAGCAGTGTCAATCGGATATTGCTCTAGCGCCACGCCGGAGAGCTCCGGCGAGCGGTGTTGCAGTGACCGGTTGAACCCGCAGCACAAAGCGGACATTCTAATCGCGCTCGGCAATTATGGAGGAAATGCTACAGCGCCATGGCCAGAGCGCTCGGCGATATGTCGTCGATCGGTTGAACTCACCACAAAGCGGACATTCTAATCGCGCTCGGCAATGTCCGCTTCTCTAATCGGCCGTTTGGGGTCAAGCACTTTCAGACTGTCCGCCGCTGCAGTGTCGATGTCACTCACGGGCTCGTGCTTCTCTTCGGAATCGGCACCAAGGCCCTTGTATGGGGCTTTTTTAGTCAAGAAGTTTAAGGTGGGCGGCGCATCTTTTTTCGTTCATCAGTTTTGTTCTTCGATCTGAAAGCCCGTTTCTTCGTCTCGACCCGAGCCATGTCGTCGCACTAACCTTGCGGCTTTGGGCACGCTTGCTGCGATCGGGATGGCGATCGGAGGGGAGCCCGCTGGCGGGCGCGATCAATCGCGCCACAACCTTGTATCCGGTAGGTCCGAAGACCCGAACCATGATGCAGTCATGCGCATCGGCAGCGAAGCTCCGAAGCGGCGGACCCATTCTTCCAATCGGCACGAAAGCCAAGGGGCATTGCCGGGATTCCGCCACCTCGAACCGTCATCGGCGTTCCATCACAAGCGGACGGACAAAGCCGAAACTGTCGGGGTGCCTTTCAACATCCTCCATTCATTGGGCCGAACGCAAAACGACGCCGTCCGGCACAACGCCCTGCCGCACGAGCTGCCACAGGGCGATCAGAAGTTTGCGCGCCAAGGCCACGATCATGGGCTTGCGCGTGCCGCGAGCGTTCTCGGTGCGGGCTCGAAACCACTGCGCCAAGGCGCTGTCCTTCTGGTGCAGAAGGAACCGCCACGCCAATTGGATCATGCCGCGCCGAACGCGACCATTGCCGGAACGGGCCAGCCCTTTCTCCCGGCGTTTTCTGCCGCTCTCGTCGGGCGAGCCCGTGAGGCCGGCATAACGGGCTACTGCCCGTCGGTCGCGCAGACTCCGCGACAGCACCTCGTGCACCAGCATGTCAGCCGTCTCGATGCCGACCCCGATCACGCGCGCCAATAGGCGCACCATAGCGTGCGGTCCATCACCGGGCGCGTGATCGAGACGCTGCAGGCGTGCCTCCTCAATCTGCCGGATCTGATCCCTGACGAGCCGTCGCCGCTCGATGTCGCGACGCAGCTCAGCCAGTGTGTTCGGCGGTATTGGCTCGTCCTCGGGCGTGCGTAAATCTTCAAGGCGTCTGGCGGCCCTTTTCAGTTTGGGATTGAAGCCGCGGATGCCGAGCCGGATCAACGCCGCTTTCATTCGGTTGATGATCCGGCTTTGCTCGCTAACGAGGTTCTCGCGCTCACGGTTGGGCCGCTTGGCATCTTCGTTCTTTATTGTCGGGATATCGACCATCTTGCAGTGATCACGTTCGCCGCGCAGCCAGCCGAGAAAGGCGCGTTTGAGCAGCTCGGTGTCGAGACGATCGGTCTTCGCTCGCCGATGCTCGCGCGACACCGCCACACTGGCGGCGTGAATGACGTGGGCCTCGATGCTGCGGGCCTTGAGCCAGCGCGCCAACCAGAAGCCGTCACGGCCAGCCTCGAAGGCGACGGCAACGCGCTCGATCCTGCGTCCTGCTTTCTCCGCTTCCTCCCGCCAGCGATGCAGCAGCTTCAGCAATGCGCTCTCGTCGGCCGCAAGCTTCTTCAACGGCTGGCGCTCGACGCCAGGCACGATGCCGGCAACCAGCCAGCTCGACAGGCTCATCTCGATCACGGCGATCAGCGTGCTGTCCGGTTCGAGGGCAACGAAGGATCGGCTAAAGTCGTTCAACTTCTGCATGGGGCGCTCCATCGGTTCACATCAGCAACGATGGACGCAATATCCTCGTCGCCGCCCCATAGCATCTTCCATCATGGGATTCGAAGACGAGGTGGAGCAATCTTTCGGTCGGCCTTGCCGTAGCACGGCGGGTCCAAGCGGACATGCGAACTCACCTCATCCATCGTCCCGCGAGGGACATCATTCCACCGCTGGGTGGAGCTCGACTTTCCTCCTATCGCGTTTGATCCTGCGCGTCGTCACGCTGCTGCAGCCTCCCGGGTCCAGCGGAACTCGGTACCGTCAACCCAGATGCGGTGCATGATCACGGCCAACCGGCGGGCCAGCGCGACGATCGCCTTTTTCATCCCGCGGCGCCTGGCAATCTGCATCGCCCAGGCCTTGAGCCAAGACCATTTCTTCGACCGCAGCATGCTCTGCGCTGCTTCGTAAAGCATGACCCGCATCATCTCATCGCCGCAGCGTGATATTCTGCCGCTGCGATCGATTTCGCCGGATTGATACTTGGCGCACGTCAGCCCAAATACCGCTCCGACTGACTTGGATTTACGAAAGCGCGCGGGCACGTCGACGGTGGCGCGATAAGTCAGTGCCACCACGGGGCCGACCCCGGGGGTCGTCATCAGGCGCCGGCACACCGCATCGTCCCGCACGATGGCCAGCAAATGGCGATGCAGGATGACGACCTGTTCGCGGAGCGCCCGCCGGACAATGAGCAGTGGTTCGATCAGAATGGCCAGGTCGGGAAGGTTCTCGACCAGCTCCTTGATGCGGGCCTCGAACTTGGCCTTGCCAACCGTTCCGACCTTGAGGCCGAAGTTGCGTAACGTACCGCGCAGGTCATTTTCGATGGCGATAGCCTTCGATTGCAGCAGCTTGCGATGGGTCAGCAGCATGCGCAGTTTCTGACTGCGCAGTGTCTTCACATGCACCGGGCGATAAAGCCCGACCCGCATCATCTGGGCGATGCCGCGGGCATCGTTGCGGTCCGTCTTGTTGATCTGCGCTTTGAGCACCGCCTGCATGTGCCGCGTCTCGACACAGACCACCGGTAACTCGGCCTCGGCAACAGCGCTACAAAGCCATTGCGACAGCGGCCCGGCTTCCAATCCAATCCGCTTGAAGTGGTAGGCGGGGTTCTTCAGCACCGCCAACAACGCCTCAGGTTCGCTCGCTACCTTCACTTCCCGAACGATCTTGCCTGTGTCATCCACAATGCAGACGCTGGTCTCCTTGACCGATACGTCCAGTCCAGCAAAATGGTCCATGCTGCGCTTCTCCTTCTGATGCTTGAGGCCGTACACACGGACCTCGTATTCACCATCAGCCTGAAGCGCAGCACCCAAAATCTTCAGCTATCCACAGGCCGCCGGCCGATTACCCCATCTTTCGGGGGTAAAGCGGACATCGCGATTTAACCGCGTCATGTCCGGTTGTGACCCAAAGCCGACATTGCAACATTTGATCCTTTTGCGTTTACCGTAACGTTATCGGATTCGGGTTACATGCTTCAGCGGGTGGCGCTAAATGGATAGCCCCGTGCTGTTGAAGCAAACGGCCGGGTTGCCAGCCAAAAAGATAACAGCGCTCCAGTGCTCCGCGATCACTGGTCGTTGATAGGTCGGATAACTCGAAGTCACCGTCGAGAGTGGGCAGCAATTATCGACTGCTTGATCTCGGAGAGAACTTAATGCTGAAAAAGAGGGTGATGGTAGTCGGAGCGGCCCTCCTGGCACCCGTTTTTGCTGTTGTGCTGATTTGGAATTGGAACCGCACGCCGAGCACATTCGGTCTAGGCCACGCCGCATCAGGCGACACCCCTAAAGCGAGCTTGAGGCTCCTCTCTCCCGGCATTCTGAGTATCACCCTCGAATCTCGAAACACGCGTGCGGCAAGTGTGGCGCTGCAGGCGGATGGAACAATAGTGGTCGGCGCGACAACATCGCCGAAGGTCGTGAGCGCGCCGGCTGGGGATAAGGCACGTGGTGTTGTCTTGCGCCTGACCTCCAACGGTCGATTGGCGAATCCGGCGGTTACCGCCCTCGCCAACACGCCAGGTGTCGTGTCAAGCGTCTCAACCGCTCGCGACGGGACGATCGTGGTGGTCGGTTACGGCTCACCTGCGGAACAGAGAATAGCCGGCCCTACTATTGACAGGCATTTCCTTGTCGCGCGGTTGCTGCCGAATGGCGCGCTCGATCCCACGTTTGGTGGCGAAGGCATAGTGCTGGCCAATATGCGATCAGGGTTGAGCCAAGGCGATACAGTACGCAGCATCGCGATAGAGGACGATGGCCGGGTCGTTGTGACGGGCGTTGCCTCCTATTCTCTCGGCCCACTTGCCGCTGCTTCTTACTGTGCGACTGCTCGTTTGGGCCAAGACGGCCGCCTTGACAGAAGTTTCGGAGACAAGGGGCGGGTACTTACACTCTTACCGGGGAGGACAAGTTGTAATAGTGTCTCGGTGTTTGTCGGCCTGGACGGCAGGATTATTGTAGCTGGAAACGCGTCCTCGGAGCGCGGCCCGCATCACATAGTCGCCCTTCGGTACCTCTCTAGCGGCGCACTGGACCCGCAGTTCGGCCAAGGCGGTACCGCCGAGCTACAAACGGAGGCGACCGCATGGAGCGCGGCCTTAGACGCACAAAGCCAAATCCTAGCCGTCGGCACGGAATGGCTAGGTCCGACCGGCACGCGGATCTTGGTGGCGCGTTTCGACAGCCATGGGAACGTGGATCAGTCCTTCGGCGCAGGCGGCACTGTCTCCCTGCACGATGCCGATGTACTGCAGGAACTCAACGCCGCCGCATTCCAGCCAGATGGCAAGATAGTCGCGGTGGGTACTTTTGGGTGGTCTAGCGCGACGCGTCCGCCTGAGCCCGGAAAGCGCTACCAGATTGTTGTCCTAAGGCTAGACCCGAGCGGTGCTTTGGATAGGTCCTTCGCTGGTGGCGGGTTGTTGCTCATGGCTTCTCCTCGATATCAGTGGGGCGGGCAAACGATCGCAATTCAGCCGGATGGGAAATTGCTGATCGCCGGCTTCGTTGTCGATGAAGCAGACAACCGCACTTCTTCGATCGTCCTCGTCAGACTGAATCGGGACGGTACACCGGACGCCGAGTTTGGAAGAGATGTTGAGACGCCCTGAGCGATGGCGGCGGCTTCGCTGGCATATCCGTTTAGAGGGTCACACCAAATCACCCGCCGATCAATTCGCCGCTATGCGACTGCTCTCCGCGTCGGCTTATGTGAGGTCCGTTTTTGGCCCAAAGCAGACATCCTGATCGCGTGGGCGAATGTCCGCTTTCGGGGGTAAAGCGGACATGGGCGAACCGCCAACTCATGGACCTCGATTGCGGTCGGCCTGTCGCTGCCGCGCGGAACTAAAAGCACCGTGGCGCGCTAGAGGCGTGTGAGACTTTTCAGTGGTTAACTTTGCGGTCCCTGAGGCGGGGCCGCTTTTCTTTTGCTGATTGCCGATCGACTTAGCAGCTCCGGCAGCTTGGCGATATTCGCCGCAATCCGCCGCGCCTCATCGCCAAAAGACGAGCCCCTGGAGTAATGTCGGCCCCTAATTTGCTGGAGAGCTGAGGCCTACAGCGGCATTAGCGCCCGACGCGTCGTTGGTTAACAGATCGTTAACCGAAACGTCAGTATCGTGAGCGAAGTCGCGAAGGAGAAGCTGATGAACTCTCCGATACCCGAGGAAGTCACCGAGAAATCGCTTTCGGTGGAGTCAGCCTTGGACTCAACGCACACTAAAATAGAGTTTGATGCGGAACGAATTCGATCCTCCGTCGCGCGATTAGCTTCAAATTCAATTGACGATCTCGAAAAGCTAACCTCCGAACTCCAACAGCTGCAGGAATTCCTGAAGTCCGAAACCGAGCGCGTTGCAGGATCAAATCGAGGACGTATTGGCCGGAATCGGGATCATAATGGAAACCATTGCTCCATGGAAAACCACGGGCGTCGCTGGCCCACAGAATACTCACGCAAATGGGCGTGACAGACTTAAACGTTGGCCTTGATTTTGCGACCGGCTGAACCTCCTCGCAATCGCATAAATCTAATCCTTCCGACCTAGCAGTTCTGGCAACTTCGCAATGTTCGTTGCGATCCGCCACGCCTCATCTTTCGTGAGACTGCTCCAAGTCACACCGGATTTGCCAAATCCGGCCGAGTACGAAGCCGATCGCCATCGCGACTGAGATTTCGAAAACCATCAGCAGTAACAAAGTCATCGGCATGTTCCTTTCCGGCCAATACGACTAGGTTGCCGAGCAAAGGTTACCGGACCGTTTTTTACGCAGCGATATTGGTAAAGGGCCGGCCGACGACAAAGCAGGTGTCTACGCTCTTAAATTTCGATGTCCGCTTTACCCCCGATGCATGGGTCTGCGATTTTGAGACATGTCAGCGTCGCCAAATCGTTGCGCGAGAAGTTACGACAGAGTGCCTGTGCTCGTTTCTCGACCGTGCTCGGTAACGGCGCCGATGCCTATCACGATAGCCATGTCCATCTCGATCTGATTGAGCGGAGTAACCATTATAGGATTTGTCAATGGGATGTACTTGATTTCGCTGAGACGGCCGCGCTCGCCGCCAAGAAGGCTGCGGCGACCGCGTCTAACCCAGCTGTTGTGAAGGTAAGCGAAATTCCCTTGCCGCGCCCCGCTTTTCAATCTGTTCGCCCCGTTATCGAAGGGCATACATTGACTTGCGGCTCGCTCGATGCAGCAAGTTCATTTGGTTCCGTGGCGAATAAGGCCGCCAATCAGGACGGCCTTATCGTTTAAGCAAAAACACTACAGCACTTAGCCGTACTTCAAGACGATGCAATCATTAACGCTGGTCCGGGTTCGCAATCCCAACCACGCCGCCGTCCTTATCGTAGCCAGGGATTGCTGTAGAAACTGCATCGTAGCCAGGGATCGCGGTGGAAACCGCCGATTGATCAACATAGCTTACGTGATGCCGCTTCTGCGCAAACGCGTGAGCATTGCGACGATGCCAAGAGCAGATAAAACCAGCTTGGTGTTGAGCGATTTCATTTTGCGAGATTCTGCACTGCACAATGGGGGAAACCGTCAATTGACGGTCACGATATTGTTAATGAAAATAAACCATTACGGGAATTTTTCGAGATATCCATCGGTGTTCATATTGCGATGCAATAAGCACGAAAACTAGGCGGAAGAATTCCATTGTCGAGACAACAGATTGCGTAACGCGTCGGCCGCCGCTGCCTTTATGCGCGTCACGCACGACTTCACCGGCAGCCTAAAATCTACCGAATGGATCCCCGGCATTGCGTAAATCGCATTGCAGCCATTTAGCACTGTAGCGAGAAAACGGAGCTACCTACTTCTCTAATACCTGTCGTGCCTCTACCAAGTTCGAGTTTGCCATCAACCTTAAAACCGCCCAAGGCGCTCGGCCTCTCGATCCCGCCCTCGTTGCGCGGCCGTGCCGACGAGGTAAGAAAATAGCGGCGTGCTTTGCTGTGGTGCGTAAGTCAGCTTCTGGCCCGCAGGGGACATCCCAAGTCGACTGAATGTCTGCTTTCGGGGGTAAAGCGGACATCCGCAGAATCTTGCGAAATGTGTCCGCTTGTGATCCATGACAGACATCAAACGGCAGATCAGTCGAGCATATCCAAACAATCGCCGAAGAAAAAACGAAGTTAATCCTTCAAGTCGTTGTAAGTAGCGCACGAGATAGGCCGTTTCCATGCAGTACCAACGTGGACAGCATAACCAAAGCCAGGTCACGTCACTGGAGCGCCATCCGGTTCAACCGTTGACTAACTCGCCTGAGCTTCAACTGGTATACGAGACGGCGCCGATCGGTTTGGCTTTTCTAAGCACCGATTGTCGTTACGTAATGATAAATCAGCACTTGACGGAAATTTGCGGGCTTCCAATCGCGAACCATATTGGACGCACTGTGCGTGAGACGGTTCCTCACGTTGCCGAGCAGGTTGAAAGTATCGTGCAGACGATCCTGCGTACAGGTGAATCGATCACCGGCATTGAGGTCAATGGTCAGCGTCCCGATGGGTCGAACAGGGATCGTGTCTGGATCACATATTGGCACCCACTCAAGGACCGGAGGGGGCAAATCGTCGGGATCAATGTCGCCGCCGAGGAAATCACCGAACGAAAGCGCATCGAAGCCGATCTGGCTGCTAACCAGGCAGAGTTGCGTAGCATCAACATCGCATTGGCTGAACGCGTGGCGGTACAGGCTCAGGAACGTGACCGCATATGGAATCTTGCCCAGGACCTTTTCGTGGTGAGCGATTCGAGCGGAAGCATCCTAAATATCAACCCAGCGTGGCGTACAACACTCGGCTGGTCCCCGGACGATTTGGTTGGCAAAACCGCCGAGTGGCTCCTACATCAGGAAGACCGCGAACGTTCATTTGCAGAACTCGCTAATCTGAGCGCTGGACGAAAGACCCTGCATTTTGAAAATCGCATCATGAGCAAGGATGGCTCATACCGGTGGCTGTCGTGGTTCGCCGTGCAAGATCGCGGGCTGATCTATGCCACCGGCAGAGACGTCACTGATCTCAAACGGGCCGAAGAACAATTGCACATCTTGCGCCGCGAACTTGCAGACGCTTCGCGGCAGGCTACCGTGGGTGTAATGACGGCCTCGATCGCTCACGAAATCAAACAGCCACTGACTGCAATAGTGGCAAACGCCAGTGCCAGTCTGCGGTGGCTGAAAAGTTCGGATCCAAATCTGGCCAGAGCACAATCGAACCTCGATAATATCATCAAAGCTGGCAAACAGCTAAGTGAGGTGATTGACAGCACTCGCTCGATGTTTGGAAAAGAGTCCGCTGAACGGGACCTTGTGGACATTCGTCTGCTCGTTAGCAACGTACTTGCACTGGCCCGCGGTGAATTGGACTCTCACCAGATCGTACTACGTAACGAGATGCGCGAGGGGCTTCCGGAAGTGATGGCGGCGCGTGTGCAACTACAGCAAGTGATCCTCAACCTGATCATGAATGCAATAGAAGCAATGAGTTCGGTAACGGGGCGGGAGCGGCGTCTCACGGTCGGATCCTGCCTCGACCAACCGGCGACTCTGACAATCACCGTGGAGGATACGGGAATCGGAATCAATACTGCTCATTTCGATCGCATCTTTGATCCCTTCTTTACTACCAAATCGCATGGAATGGGCTTAGGCCTTTCTATCTGCAGGTCCATAATTGAGGCGCATGGCGGTAAGCTGCTAGCATCCCCGCGAAATCCGTTTGGAACCTCCTTTTATTTAAGCCTGCCGATAACCGCCGCTGGTTCTTCGGATCAAAGTTCCAAATCGTGATCAACCTCAATCCGCTAAGTTGCCGACTTCCGCTTTTGGCCCAAAGCGGACATCCAAAACGCGCTCACGAATGTTCGCTTTCGGGGGTAAAGCGGACATCAACCGGACATCGCGAAATGTCTGCTTATGACGGTGAGTTCAACCGGTCGACGCAACACTACTCGCTGGAGCGCTCTGGCCATGGCGCTGGAGCAATTCCTCCATTGAGAGCCAAGATCTTAGACACTGCTCTCGTTCCTCGAGCGCTCGGGTGACGTCTGCCACCCATTGGCCGCTCTTCCAGCGCTCCCAGGGCTCTGCCTTCAGCTTCGGCGTGAAACCACGTCCGTGCATGCCCCTCCATATGCATACCGTTCCAACGTGCCAGATAGAGTGGAAGGGTGTTGCGTCGATCGGTTGAATCCGCCACCCAAAGGAGACATCGAGACAGCGCCGCGGGGCAGCGAGCGATGGACCGCGATGGCCTCAGGCCGCCTTGCCTGCTGGAACCTTAACCGAGCTGAGGAACGCAATGATGTCAGTCATGGACTGATCGAAGTGCTCGTTCAGGAAGAAGTGGCTCGAATTCGGATAGAGCTTGAGCTTGGCTCCCGGAATCAGACGTGCAAGCTCCCCGAACAGGCGGCTTAACCGAAGGGGACGGCATTTGCAGTCCCCTTTTCTTTTGACTTTCGACTAGAGCCCACGATGTCCGCTTTTGGCTGCGGGTTCAACTGGTCACTGCAACACTGCTCGTAGTCTATCGGCAGGGGTTTCAAAGCCCAAGGTCTTCCGCGGGCGTTGATTGAGCCGCAGCGCGATCCTGTTCAGGTACGCCTGAGAGAAGCGCGAGAGATCTGTTCCCCTCGGGAAATACTGTCGCAGCAAGCCGTTGGTGTTCTCGTTGCTGCCGCGCTGCCAAGGACTACGTGGATCACAGAAATAGACCTGAACGTTGGTGGCGACGGTGAAGTTCTTGTGGTCAGCCATCTCCTTGCCTCGATCCCAGGTCAAGGAGCGGCGCAGCTCCTGAGGCAGTTTGCGCACGTGTTTACCGAGCGCGGCTACCACGGTCGCCGTGTCCTTGCTCGGGACTTTGAGAAGCATCACAAAGCGCGTATGGCGCTCGACCAGCGTCGCGATGTGCGTGTTGTTTGCTCCGGAGAGAAGGTCTCCTTCCCAGTGGCCTGGCACGGCGCGATCGTCGGCTTCGGCCGGCCGCTCGCGGATGGAAACCGCATCGACGATCTGTCCCAGTCCGCTCTTGGTGGTGCCGCCTTTGGCTTGGCGCATCTGCCGTGCTGTACGCAGGTGCGCCATCAGCGCCTTCTTCAGCACGCCGCGTGTCTGAATAAAGAGACTCCGATAGATCGTTTCGTGAGATACTTGCATGCCTTGGTCGGCAGGGAATTGCCGCTTCAGCCAGCCAGAAATCTGCTTCGGCGACCACTGGAGTACGAGCTTCTGCGCGACGCGCCATCGTAGCTCGGCATGGCGCGCTAGGCGACAAGGCTTCGGGCGCAACGCCCGCTGCCAGGCGTGCCGATCAGCCTCGCTGGCGCGGTAGGCGCTGCTGCCGCCGTTACGCCTGATCTCTCGACTTACAGTCGAGGGCGATCGTCCGAGGCCCTGTGCGATCTGCCGCATCGACCGAGCGGCGGCAATGCCACGCGAAATCTCTTCACGCTCTTCAAGCCGCAGGGCTATCACAGCTCTCCGGCGTGGTGCTGGAGCAATCCCTCCATTGACAGCCAAGACCCGATAGACGCCGCTCTTGTTCCTCCTCTCAAGCGCTCGGGCGATGTCCGCCACACATTGACCGCTCTTCCAGCGCTCCCAGAGCGCGGCCTTTTGCTTCGGTGTGAACCATGTCCGTGCATTCCCCTCCATCCGCATACCTCCTCATCTGGCAAGATTAGAAGGTGTTGCGTCGATTCGTTGAACTCACCGCACAAAGCGGACATTGCGAACGCCGCATTGAATGTCCGCTTCTCTAATCGGCCGTTTGGGGTCAAGCACTTTCAGACTATCCGCCGCTGCAGTGTCGATGTCACTCACGGGCTCGTGCTTCTCTTCGGAATCGGCACCAAGGCCCTTCCATCATGGGATTCGAAGACGAGGTGGAGCAATCTTTCGGTCGGCCTTGCCGTCGGCGGGTCCAAGCGGACATGCGAACTCACCTCATCCATCGTCCCGCGAGGGACATCATTCCACCGCTGGGTGGAGCTCGACTTTCCTCCTATCGCGTTTGATCCTGTGCGTCGTCACGCTGCTGCAGCCTCCCGGGTCCAGCGGAACTCGGTACCGTCAACCCAGATGCGGTGCATGATCACGGCCAACCGGCGGGCCAGCGCGACGATCGCCTTTTTCATCCCGCGGCGTGGCAATCTGCATCGCCCAGGCCTTGAGCCAAGACCATTTCTTCGACCGCAGCATGCTCTGCGCTGCTTCGTAAAGCATGACCCGCATCATCTCATCGCCGCAGCGTGATATTCTGCCGCTGCGATCGATTTCGCCGGATTGATACTTGGCGCACGTCAGCCCAAATACCGCTCCGACTGACTTGGATTTACGAAAGCGCGCGGGCACGTCGACGGTGGCGCGATAAGTCAGTGCCACCACGGGGCCGACACCGGGGGTCGTCATCAGGCGCCGGCACACCGCATCGTCCCGCACGATGGCCGCTGGCCCTTGCGTGAACTTCATCGCTGGCGAGCGCGGGCAACCGCTAACCAAAAAATCATTCGGTAACCTATTCCGCGCTGCCTGCCGGAAAGCGGGCGTTCCAGGTTCTGCACATGGCGTCCGCAAGATTGCCGCCACCAGGGCTGCCAACAGCGGCGCAACCGTTGCGCAGCTCGAAGCAATATTTGGATGGAGCGGGGGCCAGATGGCGTCGCCTTACACAAGGTCGGCCGATCGCAAGCGGCTCGCGCTCGAAGGCATGCACATGCTTGCGAACGAAAAGCGAAAATCTATTCCCTCACCTTCGGATGAGGTGAGGGCGCCAGAGCGAAAACCAAAATAAAATCAAAGCTAGATTTTTTAAGTGGTGGGCCCGGGAGGCGTGCCACGTCCGAGTAATGCCAATAGCTTAGATTGGCAAACCGCCCTATCGACGCGCTTTGAACTCAAAAGCGTATTTGGAGCACTGGCAAACCGCCATCGCTGACGATTGATTACTCGCGATCATCGTCAGGTCTGGCCGCTTGCCACAACGCACGAAGGCAGACACCGACGTCGCGGGCATAGCCAGCCCACTCACGGGGCCGAACCTTTGGGAACATGACCGAAGGGGACATGCCGGAGGGCACCGGTTGCATAGCTACAACACGAGGCACCGTAGAGCCCGTTCCAAAATGGGGTCACGGTGACCAAGAGGACGCAGGGTGGAGAGCCCCTGCACGGGACGCGCGGCTGGCGGATCGGCTGCGACCGCCCCCGCCGTCAGATGAGGCAGCGAGTGAAGGGCCGACCGGCTGACCCCGGCCCACCGAAAGGAGCTTGTCGATCCGTTGTGTTGCCAGACATGGCACGGCTCGTCGCTGGGATGGGAAACATCCACATAAGCACACTTCGCCCGAAGAGGGCGAAGTGTGCCTACGGTCTGAGCGCCGAACAGGAAACAGAAACGGTTTAGTTGAATGCGGATGCGAACGCCAGGGAAACGACCACGGCGCTCTACAGCTCGTGGAAGTCATGGGCCGATCATGCCGGTGAGCACGCTGGAACGATGAAGCGGTTTATCTCGATCTTCGAAGTCCGTGGCCTCACGGAACACCTCTATGGCAATTCGCTACTGATGGAAAAACGGCGACCCAAAACTACGTGCCCAAAGAAACGCTCTTGCGATGAATAGGAGATACATATGTCAACTTACTGGCGGCCAATTCCAGATATTCCGTTCGCGAAACTGTTTGACGGTCGCCTGGAGAAATACGGCATTAAAGCAGTAACAGTGGACCGTCCGACCGAGAGTTATCAGTACCTGGAGGGACCTGATGGCTTTCTGCAGGTTCACCAAGCTGAGGACGGCACCAGCAGTTTCACGCGACGGGGTGTTGTCCCGTGGGCGATTTTCGATGCGATGGCTGAAGAGTTTGAAATTGAATGGGTGAGCGAACATGACCATCGCTATTGGGGATTTGCCACTGAGAAAGAGTGGAATGATTATTGGGATGAGGAAAACAAGAAGGACGAAGATATTTTTTACAGCGATCTTCTCCACTATGTGCAAGACGAACCTAACGACATACGACCGGGGACTATCGGCATGATAAAGGCGAAAATTGCCAAAGCCCTCGTTGAAGGCGAGCCGGGTTTGGCGGCACCTGAGAAGCGCGACGCACTTCTTGGGGCTATCAGGGCGATCTATGATTGGGATCACGCCCTAATAGTCAGGTTGACAGAACAGGATTTAGCTGCGGCCCACTTGATGGCGGCCCGGACCGACGATCTGCCCAAGGCGTAGGCAATCCGGGTTTCTTGGAGGCATGTGTCTACTCGCTTCATGAGGTAATGCCTGAGGGTAACAAGGATGATGGAAAACGCTCGAGTTACGATGCCGGCTGAAAATGCAGCGCGAGAGCAGCGACCGCACGGCAAGCCATTCCGCAAGGGCACGAGCGGGAATCCGGCTGGTAAGCCGAAAGGCACCCGCAATAAAGCAACAGTACTGCTTGAGGCAATTAGCGACGACGATTTGAGCGCAATAGTCAAAGAGCTCGTCACAAAGGCAAAATCCGGCGATCTGACTGCTATAAAAATACTGCTGGACCGGCTAATACCGCCGCTTAGGAGTCGTGCGGTCGCGGTTGATCTACCCCCGCTAAACGCCGGCACTGAGAGATCAAAAGCTTCCGCGCTTGGAGCTGTGCTTGACGCTATGGCCGCCGGCAAAATTGATCCTTCCGAGGCGGAGATGATCGCGCGTTTGATCGAGACGACGTCCGAGGCCGCGCAAAATTGTGGCGGATTCTAAGCTATCCGGTCGATAAATTTCGCCTAGTGGGTCGGTGTACTTCGTGAAGCACAGTTGGCACCCACTCGGCTCTAAGCTCGACGACCACCAATGATTGATCTGAAGAGAGATCTTTGCGCAATGAGGTTTTTGCCGAACTGAAAGCTACTTTTTTCCCGGTCTGAAAATAAATGTACTGCTCGCGCGCTTGCCATGGTCGAAAGAAGAATTTCGTCGATGCACTCATCCACCCCCGCGCCATGGAGCTTGCTACATCGTGACCAAGCTAGCGGATAGTAGAGTTTGGCTATAATTAGCACGAATGCTTTTGGACCAATCAACACCGAACTCGGCCACCGATTTTCTTCGTGCCTACCTATGTGGAAATGTGCCGCAGGATGGGTCAGCTCCCGGTACTGCGCTGGAGCATTTTCGAACCTAATTGGAGGTACTGCTCCCGCATATTCCATCTCTGCAACGTGCTCGCTAACTTGCTCGTGACTGAGTGCGCCAATTTCCTCCAATACTTCCCATTGCTGAAGGCGCCGCTCCGCGGCAGGAATCCCAGTTAGCCACGGATTTGGAAAAAATCCAAGCCGCCAAGTGTCATCATCAACCCAATTGAATTGATAGAAGGCGTAATCTTCCAACAATATGTTGTAGCTTGATCTACTCAAACCAGTTTTGAAAATCTGCTCATAGGGTGCCTCTGGGCTTAGGACGACATTGCGGAATACTTCGTCGATAGGAAGGGACCTTCCCCAAATCAACGTCCTTCCAATGTTGAGCTTCCTTTTTAGAAGATCCCAGGCACCATTAATCTCGCGATGAAAGTCACGCTCGTGCATTACGCACCCTCTCCGCAAGAATTTCTCGCAGATCTTCTTCCGTCAGTCCTAAAGCGTCTTTTAGCCGCTCCATTTCCGCGCGCGCTCTTTGAATACGAGCATCTCTCTCCGACAAATCTCGCTGAATTAGCTCAATCTCATTCGGGTCCGGCATCACAAACCGCATCAGCGGTGTAAGTTCTAAAGCTTTTGCCAACTCCTGCTGTAACGGAGCGAAGTTCCTTCCCATTCCCGTTATGCGTAGCCACCCTTTAGTGCGCGTAAATGCCGTAAAAAGACGATTTCTGCCCGATCGGGTATCTAGTGGTACCGCGTCACAGCCCAGCACTGCGACCAACGCAGCCTCGTTGCCCTTCGCGCGATAAACAGTTGTAAGCGTACACTTTCCCTCTATCTGAAATGCCGGCTCGCTGTAGCGATCAGCAGTTATGTCGTTAGAGAGAATTTGCCGCTCCGAAAGCGCTTCCGCCAGTTGTGATAGGTAAGTTTTCGCACCACGATCATCGATCGAAATTGCCATTAGCTCTTCTGGCTGAAGCCCCCCATCGATGAATCTCCGAAATTCATCTGCACAGTAATTGACTTCATCTGAAATGCTATTGAAGGCTTTCACGTCAATCAGCGGCTCATGTTTGGGGCTTTGCAGTTGAGTTGGGCTATTTCGGTCGGGCCGTCTAATCACTATTGGTGCGCCAGGTCTCATGTTTGGCGTCTCGACTTCGTACCCGACATCTTCCCAGTGAGCCCGACCCTGCAGCATCTGGACGGGCTGTCCATAAATCCCAAATCCAGTCGCGTGTGCCAACACCAGAACGTCACGCTGGTTTCGATAACATTTCGGCAGCACGAAATCGTTTGTCTCAGCGTGCGGGGGTAAGGACCTTGGTAGAGAAATGCGCGGTTCGCCGTCGGAAAATCTTGCCCCTCATCAATCAAAATTAAATCGTAAAAAGGCGCTACTTGCCCAGTTTTCAACAATACTCGACATGCATAATCAAAGGCATCTTGTCCGGGGGATGCGGCGGCTGAAGCCACACTATAGGTGATCGGTGTTAGGCCCGCCCTAAGGCTTGCCTCTCGAAGAACCCCGGGCAGCTCTCTGCGACCCCAGCCATGGTGGACATGTACCCTTTTCCAATCCGGTTCACCCTCGCCAAAATGCCGGTGAAATCGAGTAATCATTCGCGTTAAATGATCGCGGAGGCTTCTCGTATAATACGTGACTAGAATCAGTGCTTTTGGATCGTCCAAATGCGCAAGCGCAGCTTTCATCGCGAGGATAATTGTTTTACCTGATCCGGCCAGTCCGCGGATTCGTTCTGGGCATCCAAGCGCCGACAGAGCAACGTGACGTTGTCGTTGATCAAAGCTAGCAATTTCATCCTCAAGCTTACTGACCGCTACAGCGAATTTTTGGTGCACAGGGTCATCAATTGTTCTTCGGTTGGGGCGAACAAGCGCCTTCGCACCCTCTAAGATCGATCGCGTCTCCTCAAATTCGTTCGGAGTTAGGACCTGGCTTCGCAATCCTTGGATGAAACGAATGAGGGCAGCTTCTGAGTTGAAAAACTCAACATCCCTTGGATGTTCGCCGCCATAACCTGGTGCAAACAGGACCGGTACAATATTGACTTTCAGTTGCCTCGAGCGTGTTCGGAGGAGCGGGCTGCGAACCAGTTGTGCAATAGAGGTAGCAGTTACCTGCGAAATACTCTCAGCAGCATCAGCGACTTGTCTCTGATTCGCTGCAGGAAGCACGCGAATTAGGAGTACGCCGACACTTGAGCTGATGATTGCGATATCTACGAAATGTCTAACGGCTTCGTAATCAGTGAATTTCGGCCACCCGTAGTACATAATTCCGTCCGCGATTCCCAGTTCATCAGATCGCGCTCTGATTTGCTGGATTAATTCGATCGCGAGGCCACGGGGCTGGCGGATCCGAGCTGGTATAAATTCAATTGGCATTTCAGTTCAATTTCCATTCTGAGCGGAACCGTAAACTACCATATTTGAAGTAGCTTTGGCGCTACGCGGGGACAAATCGCAAGGCTCAGGCCGCAAATCAACCGACCTCGGCTTTTTGATTGGCTTGGCACTCGCGGTGAAAACACAGGTTGCCATCGGCATTGTAATGTTCGCCAAGGCGATAGGTGTATGGATTTACGTAGGAACGCTTACCGTAGCGTCAGCGTAAAAAGATGCTTCATGTTGATGATCTGGTCGAGCCGTGCTTCGAATAGATCACCTTCGCCCGTTGTCGCATGCTTCTTCGGCCGCATCGTTCCCCCTCCGATGCAGCACCGAATTATTGTTCGTCCCGAAAGGGAATCCCAAAAATGAAATTGCAAGGTTCCGGGACCTCTGCTCCCAAAACCTTGCAATTTCAAACCCACCCTCACTCCCAAATAGCGATTTACAATCAGCCGCTTAGACGTTGTTCACGGACGACAGCTTAGTTCCCGTTTGATCCGCTGCACCGTTCCGACACCGACCCCCAAACTGACGGCGATCTTGCGCAGACCCGGTCGCTGTTTTTTATTCAAGGCGACGCGCACAGCGTCCTCGGTTTTTTCTGCGATCTTGGGGCGGCCAAGAGTCTTTCCATTTGCCCGCGCACGCGCAAGTCCAGCGCGCACACGTTCCTGTGTCATCGCTCGCTCAAACTCGGCAAAGACCCCAAGCATCTGAAACATTGCTTTGCCGCTAGGCGTCGTGGTGTCGAGACCCTGCTGATGCAGAAACAGATCGATGCGGAGCGCGTGCAGTTCAGACAAGAACCCTACGAGGTCTTGCAAGCTGCGCCCGAGTTGGTCCACCGACCACGCCATCACAAGGTCGAATTGGCGTTGTGTGGCGTCTCGGCAGAGCGCATCAAAGGCAGGGCGCTTGTCACGTCCTTTTGCGCCGCTGATGCCGTGGTCCTTGTAGACCTTGACGATCTGACAGCCCATTCGGGAGGCGACTTCCCTAAGCTCGCGCTCCTGACTGGCAGTTGTCTGATCGAGCGTAGATACCCGGAGATAGACAGCAGCACGTTTCATTGCCCTCACCCGCGTCCTCCGTGCTTGTAGTGGCCGAAGATTACCGTACATCGGCGTGCTAGTCTGCTTAGCTACGTAAGCGCTGGGGAAACCGCCAATGAAGCGCGCCGCCCTCTATCTCCGGGTCTCGACCCTCAACCAAACCACCGTCAATCAGGAGCGCGAGCTTCGGGGGGTTGCCTCCCGTATCGGCTGTGAAATCGTCAAGGTCTACAAGGATCACGGCATCAGCGGCGCAAAAGGCCGTGACAAGCGCCCTGCCTTTGATGCGCTATGCCGAGACGCCACACAGCGCCGGTTCGACATAGTGATGGCGTGGTCGGTGGACCGACTTGGGCGCAGCTTGCAAGACCTCGTAGGGTTCTTGTCTGAACTGCACGCGCTCCGCATCGATCTGTTTCTGCATCAGCAGGGTCTCGACACCACGACGCCTAGCGGCAAAGCAATGTTTCAGATGCTTGGGGTCTTTGCCGAGTTTGAGCGAGCGATGACACAGGAACGTGTGCGCGCTGGACTTGCGCGTGCGCGGGCAAATGGAAAGACTCTGGCCGCCCCAAGATCGCAGAAAAAACCGAGGACGCTGTGCGCGTCGCCTTGAATAAAAAACAGCGACCGGGTCTGCGCAAGATCGCCGTCAGTTTGGGCGTTGGCGTCGGGACGGTGCAGCGGATCAACCGGGAACTAAACTGAAGGTGCTGTACGTGCGTACAGCGCAGGCAATGCTCTTTTTCGTTTATGTGCTGGGAAGCCGACGCCAAAATGATCGTCGAACCTATGTTGGCTGGACGACTGACTTAAAGCGACGGCTCCAGCAACACAATGCGGGACGTGGCGCCAAGTCGACGCGCGGGCGAAACTAGATTTTGCTTTATTCTGAATGTTGCAAAAGCCGCAGCGAAGCCATGAGCCGCGAGTGGTATATCAAGCACGACAGAAAATTTCGCAGCACGCTATGGCCAAGCATTTGCTGACGGGATCGGGCTGTTCAATTTTCCATGACGGCGCACGTCGCTGCCTCATGGGCGTGATGTGGCGCGTCAGGCGCGCATGGGAATGGATTACAGCGAAGTTCGCTAAACGACCTGTCAGGACAAAGCTATCATTCTTTGTTTCCGACTTTGTGGTAATCCACGGCGTAATGGACATCCTCAAGGAAAGCGACGTGAACGAAGCGCATAGAAAATTACTCAATCCGTTGCACGCAATCGCGCTCGACATTTCGGAGGTCACATTCGGATTTGCGAAGCTGATGTTTCAGAAATACATCGACGACAAACAACTGGTCATGAATTTGATCGCGCAAATCACAGATGCGCCGGACATCGCCACGCTGCGCTTGCCATTTTACGTTGAAACGCCCGGCTTGCGGAATAGCTGACACGAGTACGCGGCGGCCATGGGCCGCCGACTTTAGTTGGGCTGGCATGAACGGCACCGCGAGCGGCACGTCGGTTCCGCATGGGAGCCCCAGCACTCAAACGACTACTGCACAGCAAAGCACGGATTGGTATGGAACCGTTCGTGGACGCGCGGGCTGGCTCGCAACACCCAACCTATTGTTGTTCGGTACTGGTGGCTTTGCCTATGGAAGGGTGAACGATTTAGCGAACTGGGTGCTCAATGGGGGGACAGGTGGTATTTCCTTCTTTAACATTACCCCGCCCTTTGGGGTTGTCTGCACGGTTGGTGTGCCGTGTTTTGCAGGTGGCTCATCGTCGATTAGGACAGGCTGGACCGCGGGCGGCGGAGCCGAATACCTGTTGGATCAACATTGGAGCGCAAAGATCGAATATCAATTCGTCGATCTGGGCAGCGAAACAGTGCGGATCACAGGTCTGGTCCCTTGCCCTCCCGGCGTCTGCGGCCTACCAACTCCGCCCCTCTCGAACTTCAACGCATTCTTCCGGGATCGATTTAATGTGGTTCGACTTGGCTTGAACTACCGCTTCTGATGAGACTCTGACAGTTCTCAACATCGTGCGCGTCGGGCTGAACTATCAATTCCACTGATCTGATTACGGCTTCCGCAAAAGCTCCGGCAGCTTGGTGATATTCGCCGCGATCCGCAGCACTGCTGTCTGACAGCTCCTGCAACAATAATTGATCAGGGTTCCTTAATCTGGCTCGGTTTTTAAGAGAACGTCCCTTCATGGGTGTCGGGGACAGCGAGAGGTCCCCATGTATAAAGGGCCGGTCGTTGAGTGTGCGCAGTGTGGTGGTGTTATCGTTGCGCCAGAATGGTCTGAGCATCGGTCCGAGCGTTGTGTTCGGAACGTGTGGTCCTGCGAGGCGTGCGGGTACCGGTTTGAACATACAGTCTATTTCTGCGCACCTAAAATACAGCCCTTAGCTGGTCCCAATGCGACGACACCGACAGCATCCTTCGCGTCGGGCTGAACTATCAATTCCACTGATCTGATTACGGCTTCCGCAAAAGCTCCGGCAACTTCGCAATATTCGCTGCGATGCGCCGCGCCTCATCGCGCATGGGTGTGGAATAAAACGCGAGAGTAGGCATTTATAACTGAGGGGCCACCCAAGGAGTCGGCTATGAGGCTCTTGTTGCTCACGGGGATGCTAAGGCGCTATCCCTACTGAGCGCGGTTCCCGAATTAGCTCCAGCAGCTTGGCGATATTCACGACGATAATTGTAAATGAAAGGCCCCCGGCGCTGGGATTGGGAGACGTGCCAGGGGCCTTATGCTCGGTGTGTGCGCGGAACCGAGCCGCGTAACAATGCACTAGAGAAATTGGCGACCGGTTAACTCAGCGGCCCCGCAATTCTGGCAGCCTCACCACATTGGCCGCGATCCGCCGCGCCTCATCTTTTGTGAGCAGCTTGGCAGCCGGGTGCTTTTTGCGTTGCCTGCTGCTAGGCGTGACGGTTGCCGCCCGTCGCGGCGGTCGAGCGACAATCAGAAAGGAATAGGTAAGCTTTTGGAATCATCATTGCCGCGATGTCCGAAAGCAACGACAGTCGCATTGAAGCAAGAGAATGCCTTCGCAAGGCAAATCGCGGCGACGATAGCCAGAACAGATGGGCGTGGCTCGTTCTGGCCAAAACTTGGCTCTTGCTGGCAAAGACCCAAGAGATCGCAGAGAACAGTATCGAAGCAGGTGGGCAGGAATTAACACATTTACAGGGCTGACAGCACGTCCGCGCTCTGACCAAGGCTTCGGCACTAGCTCCGGCAGCTTGGCGATATTCGCCGCAATCCGCCGCGTCTCATCGCCAAAAGACGAGCCCCTGGAGTAATGTCGGCCCTAATTTGCTGGAGAGCTGAGGCCTATAGTGGCATTAGCGCCCGACGCGTCGTTGGTTAACAGATCGTTAACCGAAACGTCAGTATCGTGTGCGAAGTCGCGAAGGAGAAGCTGATGAACTCTCCGACACCCGAGAAAGTCACCGAGAAATCGCTTTCGGTGGAGTCAGCCCTGGACTCAGCGCACACTAAAATAGAGTTTGATGCGGAACGAATTCGATCCTCCGTCGCGCGATTAGCTTCAAATTCAATTGACGATCTCGAAAAGCTAACCTCCGAACTCCAACAGCTGCAGGAATTCCTGAAGTCCGAAACCGAGCGCGTGCAGGATCAAATCGGGGGCGTATTGGCCGGAATCGGGATCATAATGGAAACCATTGCTCCATGGAAAACCATCGGCATCGCTGGCCCACAGAATACTCACGCAAATGGGCGTGACAGTCTCGGGAGGAGCAGGCGTTAGCGCATTGAGGCGTAAAGATGTCCGATATTCATGCGGCATTTCACGATTTACTCCGTAGGCAGCTGGCCGCGGTCAACTGCGTTGTGCCGATTGTGGACTGTATTCGGAAGATGCGGGTGGAGGGTCTCGCGGATAACGAAATTGCTGGCTTACTCCGCCACGCGGCCGACGAGTTAGACGAAACCACGATGACTAAGGACGGGGAAGTTGGCCCCGCCGCTTGAACCAGCAAGCTCAGGCAGCTTGGCGATGTTCGCTGCAATCCGCCGCGCCTCGTCCTTGCTAAGCAACTTGGCTGCGGAGCGTCGGCCGGGCTCATCCTTGAAATACACATAGCGAGTTGCTGTCCTCGTCGCCGGTTTGGCGCGTGCATGCTACCCTAAGCATATCGCCTATGCTTCCGACAGCACGTTTGCCAGAAAATGTGGCGACGCCGACGAATAGCATCGTCCTATTCGTGGTGTTGTGCCTATGCGTTTTCGGCCTGATGGCATTCGCGAAGTTTATGCAACGGCGGGAACGGAACCGCCGCGACGACTGAACCAGTTTGACAGCACATCGGGTAAGCTCGGGGTTTTCCCCCTGTCGGGCGGCGGGAAGCGGCGACCGGGCAATGGGATGTTATTTCCCCCTGACCTTCGCAAGCCGCAGCTGCGCGCGGGCGAAAGCGCGAATTACAGGTATTGTTCTATTGGGTCATCTCCGACCGTTACGTAAACCAGAGCTCCATCCTGAAGCCGCGTGATGAGCTCGTTGTTTTCGACCGGATCGAGGGTGATGCAACCGGTGCTCCTCCCGAGCACGCCATTATTTTTGGCGCGAAAAGCAGCGGTGGTGTACCAGTTCGGGTGGATGATCCATTTAAACGGGGGAGTGTGGCTGATGTAACTGTTGTACGAGGTGACGCCATCGAGCACTACAACAATCATATTTGAATAAACGGATCCATCGTACCGGTCCACAATCGTCTTGTAGGGATCCATCACCTCGGAATGAGCGGTCTTAAGCGGGCCCAATGGCACCATATCCAAATCCGTCTGGAACCCTTTAAATTTGATGGCTTTTGCTTGGGGTCCATTATCTCTTCCATGAGCCGCGTAGTGGGCGGTAACCTGACCTGATTTGAAATCCAGGACATAGAATCTTTTCTTCGCCGAGGGCTGTGAAATGTCAAAGACCGCGAGCGCGTCTTTTTTGGGAAAGATCGGCTGGCGCGAGATCTGAACGGCCCGCTCAACCGCAGCCATGGGGGCGCTGAGAACCTTGGCCTGTTGCAAAAGTGAATCAGTCACAACGTCATTAGGTGTCGTGGCGCCCTTGAATTCGACCGCCGGCATCACCGTCTGTTGCGTGCATGCTGCAAGTACCGACGCGGTCGCTCCTGCACAGCCGAGAAGCTTGATGAACCGGCGTCGCGTCGATTGATCGAATTGCATTTTGGTGCGTCGCACGTTTAAGACCCAACGCCATCAATTTCCGGTAACTCGGCCAGAGAACCTGGAGTCACGGCGGAATTGCGTAGACCAGATGATTTTACGATGGTTACGCACTGTCGCGGCCGAATGCCAATTTCTGCCCGGCGTTGTCGGTCACGGTAAAGCAGGCTTCCAAATTCCTGGACCGACCAGGGCGGCGGGAAGCGACGTTCAGGGAACTCTGCCGCGGGCATGAGTGTTGCTCTCACAGTGGTAAAGCCGGGGGGCTTTATGAACCGGCTGCTGGATCATTGGGCTTTTGGTGATGTTCACCCTGCCGTTGTAATGCGGAGGATGAAATGGCTGCGAAAATAGAACCCACCGAACATCATTCAGCCGGTGCTGCGGCAGGTTCTGGTGAACAGTCAGATCAACAATTACGTGCCATTCTCGATAATTTACAACAGGTAATGAAGGAGGGTGAGCCTGTGGAGAGGGATGACCTTCGTCCGGGAATCACGTCTTACCTCGACCACGAGGCTTCGGAGCGCAAGGCAATTTATGATCGTCTCGTTGCAATAGAAAACGCGATGAAAAAGCGAGGCTCGCGACGGTTCGGCCGCTACCTTGTCGCTGTCTTAATTGGTGTTGCAGCTACCTTGGCTTGGCAATCTTACGGCAAGTCAGCAAAGCAGATAATCGCGACGAGGGCCCCGGAACTTGGCTAGTCGCCAGAGGCCAAGCAAATGATCGCGACTTCGATTCAGTGGATTGGCTGGACGAAACCACCAGCCGGTCCTGAAAAGCAAGCGCCACCCGTTGCGCAGACTGCGCCTACCACCCCCTCGCTCGACCCGGGGCAGGTGCAGCAGATGACACAGAATCTCGCAATGCTGCGGCAAACCGTCGAGCAACTCGCCGGCGGTCAAGACCAGATGGCGCGTGAGATAGCGCGGTTGGAGGCCGCCGTCGCGGAACTAATTGCGAAGATCCCAGAGCCTCCGGCGCATCCGTCCGTTGCGCCTGCGCACAAGCCCACGCCGGTGCCGCCGTCTTCGCGAGCGCCGACGAGGTGATCGAATAACGACTTTCGTTTGCTGCGGTGCATGAGTTTCAGTTTGGCCCAAAGCGGATATCGCAATTTGATCGCGCCATGTCCGCTGTTAACTCAAAGCAGTACATTCTCCCCGCGTGGCTCCAGAGCAACACAGGCCGTAAATCTGCGGAATATCCCCAACCTCAGGGCAAGGTAGGCGATCAGCTCGCCTCGCGCCACGCGGTCGCCGGTATCAGGCCTTCCAGCGCCCCATCATGTAGTCGGAGCGGATCGCGCTCGCCTTCCATCGCCAGGTGCAACACAGCGCGGGCCAGCTCATCGGGCTTCACGGTTTTATTGCCGACCGACTTGAGCGTCAGCCAGGCTTCGTCGAATGCCGCCTCCAACACCACGAGCGTCGGAGGATCGAAGGAGCTGTTGTGGAAGCCGCGCATTGTCCACCCTCAACTCTATACGGACGATTTCGCGCGATTAGTGAACTCGGCGCAAACTTGGCCAAGTTTGTGACCCTCGCGGGACGATCTCACGACTAAACGATCAACTGCTTTTGAGCGCGCGGGCGGTCGTCGCCTGGGGGAGACCTCAGCACATTCATTACATCCCCTACCCTCAACGCATCGCAGCGCAATCACAGCGTGTTTGACGTGGATCAATGCGCCGATTGTGATCGTTTGTTGGGACAATGCGCCGCGCCCCAATCAGGCTAGTTGTCTAAACTGCCCGTAGGTCTTCGGTGATCGTCTTCTTTCCCGTTATGCAGGCGAGCAACTCGTCGCCGTCGATTTTGTGACCAGCTTGGTCCTCAATTGAAACGTTTACCAATCCCGTCTCATACATCTGACGTGCTTCGTTAAGCGCCTCATGCACGTCGTTCGTTGTTTCCGCCAAGGGACCAATGGCAAGACCTAGGGTGTCGCTGGTCACGGTGTATGGCATTTTCGCTTCGTCTCACCGCTTATCTACCGACCACACTTCAATAACTTTGTATAACTTTCTGTGATCTGCGGTCGGAACTCGGATCAGGTGAAACAACTGCTCGTATTCTACATTGGTTTTCAGCCGGAGAATCAATGGTGCCGGGTATTCCGCAAGTATCTTCTACCTCGGTCATTTCTTTCACTGTGATGAAATTCAAATCACAGTTCCCGAGCGTCACACCATCTTCGCGGGTGTTGCTAAGGCTTCCGCTACACGTCATTTTCAGAGTTGAAGCCGCATTCGCATCAGCAATCGTGCCCAAAACGAGCGAAAAAATGCAAATAAATGTTAGGCGTTTGAACATTGCGACCACAGCCTAATCGGTCGCTAGGATTGCGAATTTTAGCGGAATGGGCGGTGCCGGCAATGGGATCGGTGGCTTACTGGTTGCTAAAAGGCAGATCGGAAACCAATGGCTGTGACTATGCCGCCTTATGCGACTTGGATTCCTGTCGTTGCTCTGCTTCTAGCCTTTCCAGTTCCGCCCGTTCTCTGAAGTCCTCGGCCAAATCCATTAGTTGAAACCGGCCCGGATTATTCAACGAAAGGCCATCGGCTAGTCGCAGGCACAATTCCGCTTTTTCTCGAAAATATTTTGCGTCCATGGCTCGCCTCCATATCCGCACGATTAGAGTAGCGAGAACACCCGATCATGGGGATCACAAATTCTATCAAAAAGAAATGTCCGTGACGGCAGCGGATCAAACGGGCGAAAAGGATAAAGTTCAAAAAAAGCGAGCGCAGCTATGCCAGAATAGGCTGTCGCCTAAGCGTTCCACATTCCAGCGCGGCGTAAGTGGTCGATTGCTATTTCTTTCTCGTCAGGCACCTTGATGATGGTTGAACGAAACCAACATCCTGACGTGGTCAAAGCTGCAACGGCCACAATCAGGTTGATAAGAAGGCTAAGATGGTGAAGGTCGAGAGATTGCACGTGGAGTCCCCAAGTTCATTTCCTAGTCCAAATTATAATCCAGACAGAATGATGCGGTTAGGCTGACATTGGCTCTTTCTTTTGCGCCAAGTTCCATCTACAAACAATCTTTCCTCGAAAATGAAAGGTTATTAGATGGCCGGGAAATCAAAACGCCGTGCGTGGACGAAAGCAGATGTTCGGACGCTGAAGGCGCTCGCAAAAAAGAAAACACGGGCGTCAAGTATCGCTCGGACTTTAAAGCGGACAGAAGGCGCAACCCGGCAGAGAGGTTTACTATGGGATTGTCGCTTGATTCGCGATAAACACTTAGGCGGTGAGCTGGGCCAATAGCTGCTTGAGTGCCGCTTTCCCGGCCTTGTTAGCGGCCGCCACGGTGCGAAAAAAATCGGCGACTGCCCTATCGGGCTCGATTTTCCAGCTCGATAAATCTCCCACCTCCACACGTTCGGAGGGGATCCCTTGTTCACGACAACAGAAGAGTCAGAGGCGTCGAAACGGAGCTTGTCCATGGGTTATTCATGCGCTCGGTGGCCGCCAAACACTACTGGTCGATAAAGTCTTATTTGGCTGAGTTAACACGTGCGGATGCGCGATCTCGCGATGTGTTTTGAATGGGAGCAGGGTTCTGTGCGCAGCTTCATCCATTGCGCAGCACGCAAGCTCGAAGCTGAGTTGATGCCGAGGCTGATCTGCGTATCGCGATGTTGACCGCTAAACTCAAACTGACTCTGAGAGTGAAGGTTGGAACCGGGACGACGCCCGGCATACCCGATCAGGCATCTCGCCAGCGCGCCCGACAATGCTATACAAGCCGCGGACAGGGGCGGCTAAATCGATGACCTATTGCGGTGGGATTCTGGTCCGGGAAGGCCTGGTGATGTTCGCCGACACGCGGACCAATGCAGGCGTCGACAACATCTCGACCTTCCGCAAGCTGCACGTATTTAAGGACCCGAAAAAGCGGGTGATGGCAATTGCTTCGGCCGGCAATCTCTCGATCAGCCAGTCCGTGGTCAGCACGTTGACCGAGGGTTACGACAATCCGGAGACCGGCGAGCACGAAACCCTGATGAACGCGCCGACGCTGTTTCAGGCGGCGCGCCGCGTCGGCCACTTCGTGCGCACCATCCACGCCACTGAGGGCAAGGCACTGAAATCATCGGACGTTACCTTCGACGTCTCCTTTCTGTTTGGTGGCCAGATCATGGGCGAGCGCATGCGGCTGTTCATGATCTACTCGGCCGGCAATTTCATCGAATGCACCGTGGACACGCCTTATCTGCAGATCGGCGAGGTCAAATACGGCAAACCGGTGCTTGATCGGGCCATCAATTACGAGATGGACATCTACGATGCGCTCAAAGTCGGGTTGATCTCGATCAACTCGACGATGCGGTCCAATCTGTCGGTCGGAATGCCGATCGATCTGATGGTGCTGCGACGCGATACCTGCGATCCGGAACTGATCTACCGGATCGAGCCGGGGGAGCCGTATTTCAGCGATCTGCGCGAGCGCTGGTCGGCGGCGTTGCGCGCGGCCCATATCGGCATTCTCCGGCCGCCTTACGCCAATCGGCGCTGAGATCGATCACCAAGCGCCATCAAAGCCAAAGTCTCTGCTCGACGGGCCGCCGCCTACACTCTGAGAGTGAACGCTCGACGGCTAAGCCACTCACCCGCGATGAGGAGCGAAGGATTGCAGCGAACATCGCCAAGCTGCCGGAACTTTTGCGCAGATAAAAAAGCCCCGCCGCAAGCAAGAGCTGGGGCGGAGCAGTCCCAAGATGAAGAAGAAGATAAGAATTTATAGCATTGATCACATCCGCTTCGATGCCCGTTTTTTGAGCGGTGCCGGGCATTTCTGATGCGTAGTCCGGATGAAGTAGTATTTTTCTTTTTCGAATCTTTCAGCGTACGATGCGGATGCTCGCATTGGACCCCGGCACCCCAACCGCGTGTCCGGCACAAAGATGCAGGCCAGCGCCGGGATGGAAGGCCTCCTTCGCGCGAACCTGCACGAGTGGGGGCCTTTATCAAATTGAAGTGTCAATGACGGAACGCCGATTTCCTCCGCCATGGTCCTCAATCCCTCTTCGCGGAGTAAAGTTACGTCAGGACTCCTGTCCTTTAAAATCCGTGATGCAGTAGTCGCTTGGGGCAAGTTGTTTAAGTTTCTTTTTCAAAACCCCTAGCATTAGTTGCATTGTGGCTTAGCTCGAGTGAGTTGGTTGAATAATGACATTCAAGCAATACTTGGGGTGTTCCGCCCCTCTTTCCATTACAAGGAGAACTGAAAAATGGCCTCCAACTTCTCAGATGTGATTTCTCAAGTCCAACAGTCCCCTCAAAATCAGCGCACGGAGAAACTCATTGACGGGATTGTTCAACAGATGCAGCAATCCGGGAACGCACAGACCCAGCAGCTCGGACAGGAGCTGCAAAGCGTAAAATCCCAATTAGTTAGGGCCTGTCAGCAACAAGGAGGCTAAGACTTTAGGGCCGACGGGTCGGGGCAATTCCCCGACCCCGCCGGAAAGTTGGGGGAACTCAGCCAGCGCTATTTCCCATAGTGGTGCCGCCTGATCCGCTGGTAGCGATCTCACGCACGAAACAAACCGCCGCCATGCTGCCATAGCGTCGCGTTTTAGGTCTTGCGGGCATTTGCCGTTGTGCATCGTCGCCGCGCGCCAGACCCTCAAGACCTTCAGGCGGCGCAGGAGCGGGACCTAAACCATGGCGCTCAGTTTTCCAAATCAAAGCCGCTCGTTTGATGGAACTCCGTTGGGAGCCGCTTATGACGAAGCAGTCGCGCGACTTCTGAACCAACCTGACATTGTCCGGGAGACCGTCGCCAAGCGCGAGCGCGATGTCCATGCGCTTTGCGACAAAGCTTTAATCGCCGAGGGTTTTCTAAGCTAGACACAGAGGACAGCGATTACTCTGGGTCCCTAGTGGAGGTCGTTATGGCAAAGGTAGAAGATTACCGCGCATATGCGAAGCAATATTTCGTGTGGGCTCAGGAGGCAGACAGCGAGGAATTGCGGCGAGCGTCATTGGAAATGGCGAGCTATTGGATGGAGGCCGCCATGCGGACGGAGTGTTTAGGCGATAGCCACGTCGAGCCAAAACGGAGCGCTGCTTAGTCCCTGAAGATCGCCAGTTGCTCGCAGCAGAGCTTCCGGCTCGCTCGCCACCTTCACCTCCCGAACGATGCTGCCCGTATCCAACTGCGCTGCATGTCTGTTCTAGCCTTGACCTGAATGGCGACGGGTTTGCTCGCGTCAGTGTTAGAGCAAAGAACATCCCACGCTTTTGTATTTCGAAGTGTGATCGAGGCGCATTGCGTAGGAATGTAGCATCGGAATCCGTTTGAAACATCGGACACCTTGACCCACAAGTTGGCTAAGTTTTCTTGTCCCTATAACAAATGTCATTCTATTGAAGCGCTGCTGAAGCTCATCCTCAGTGCTATCATCCGAAGGCCAGTTACGCCTGGGTACGCAGCTGCTACTGAGACCCGGCCTGCCTAGCGATCTAAATCTCTGCCGCAGTCATCGTCCAAACGAGCGACCACAACGCGCAGGCGCTCGCCGCTGGAGCATAGCAACCGGCGGCGTAAAAAGGCGTGCCTGTGTTAAAGAACGACGCAGCGCCTCCGATGCGGGTGCCGTCGGTAACCGACCCCGCAAACCACCGGGGCCGGTGCTACGACAGCCGGTGCTACAGGATATCGCGATGGCCAACAAAGAACCCTTTGCATCTTTGACAGGTATTGAGCAATACGTGCAAGTCACAGAACGAACTAAGCATGCAATGGAAAATTATCTTAGCTGGGTTCAGAACGCTATGTCAGCGTCTCCGTGGGTCAACAATGATTTAAATAAAAAACTTTTGAGCTATACAACGGAAAACGTTACGGCCGCTGTTGAACATGTACAGAAACTTAGTCAAGCTCAGAATTTGGAAGCGGTCGTCAAAATCCAGACGGAGTTTATGAGTAAGCAATTGGCTACATTCAACGAGCAGACAAAAACCATCGTCGAGATATGTACCAAAGCGGCACAGGGCGCAACGAAGAGCCCTACTACATAGGCAAACTCGGCAGTGAGCCGCTTCTACGAACTAGACCTAACTGTCGATCTCAATAGTCCATTCGTGAGGGACGCTTCGAACAAGCTTGTTCGGCGGGGGTATTGGATGGATATGGATGATAGATCTCTGATCATGGTCATGACGAAGGGCATTGGCGCTAGGGTCAGCCCCCGTACTTCGCGGCGGTATGCCTGTCGATGCCAAGGGCCTTGGCAATGGCATAAGGTTTCTCGCCCCCGGCAGCCCGCCGGGCTATCTGTTGGCGAATTTCAACGCGTCAGCCCACCTTCGGTTCACCAGATGGTGCTCACGCTCGAACGCGCAGGATTCATCCGACGGCAGCCGCATGTCGCTCGCAGCATCGAAATGCTCGTTGATCCGAAATCCCTGCCGGAGCTACTTTGACCCCGGATTCAACCTGTCAAAATCACCGTGCAGCGGTACTAGTGCGAAAATATTCCTGCATGTCCGTTTCGGCGGGCGGCCGGCGGTGCAGGCGTGTGTACAGGTGGATAAACGCCAGATACTGGCCCTGCGTGGGCGTAAAGGCTTTTGCAGCGCGACTCACTGCGGCCATCCGATTCAATTGTTCCTCCGTGCCTCGAACGAAGAGGAGGCACAGATGAATGTACGCTATCGGGTCGAGCTGAGCCAAACCGAACGCGCCGACCTCACGGCGCTTCTGAGCGGAGGCAAGCGCGCCGCACGCAAGCTCAAACGAGCGCAGATTTTGCTGGCCGCCGACACGGGCGCCAGCGACGACGACATCGCAACCAACGTGGGCGTTGGCGGCTCGACTGTCTACCGGACCAAGCAGCGCTTCGTGCTCGGCAACCTGGAGGCGGCGCTCAGCGAAGCACCACGCCCAGGAGCAAGCCGTAAGCTCTCAAGCAAAGAGGAAGCACTGCTAGTCGCCACCGCCTGCTCCAAGCCCCCGCAGGGCCGCGCCCGTTGGACCCTGGAGCTGTTGGCGGGTGAGTTGGTCAGCCTCACTGAACACGCCAGCGTATCCCGCGAAACCGTACGTCGGCGGTTGGCCGAAAACCACCTCAAGCCCTGGCGCAAGGACATGTGGTGTATTCCGCAGGTCGACGGCGAGTATGTCGCGCGCATGGAGGATGTGCTCGACCTCTACGCCGAAGTCCCCGATCCGAAATGCCCGGTGGTCTGTTTCGATGAGAGCCCGACCCAGCTCATCGGCGAGGTTCGCCAGCCGATCCCAGCCAAGCCGGGCCAGATCGAACGCTCCGACTGCGAATATAAACGCAACGGAACGGTCAACCTGTTCGTCTTCCTCGACGCGCATCGGCCCTGGCGTAAGGTTAAGGTCACCGAACGGCGAGCCGCAGAAGACTACGCCCAATGTATGCGCGAGCTCGTCGATATCCATTATCCAGATGCCGAGTACATCCGGGTTGTGCAGGATAACTTATCGACCCATTCGGCCGGCGCTCTGTACCAGACGTTCCCACCCGCCGAAGCCCGGCGCATTTTGCGACGGCTGGAGTTCCATTACACCCCCAAGCACGCAAGTTGGCTCAACATGGTTGAGATCGAGATCGGGGTGCTGCGCAGCCAATGCCTCGACAGACGCATCGACACGAAGGAGCAGATCGAATCCGAAATCGCTGCATGGGAAGGTCAGCGCAATGCCTCAGGCGCTCGCATCAAATGGATGTTCACAACCAACAAAGCTCGCGCCAAAATGGGCCGCGCCTACCCACAGCCCGCTACCCTCCGCGAGGCCCAAACCAAAGAGTCATAATCACTGTGCAGTGGTACTAGCTCGTTATCCGTCGCTAAGTGTGGTTCGGTATAAGAGTGAAACGACACACCGTAGGAGGTTAGCCGTTGGAGGTGGACAATCGTTTGCGCCATTCCCTCTCGGCTGAAACGATCTAGCGCCCAAAAGAGCACGCAATCAAATTTCCTCTTGGCCGCATCATCGAACAGCGTGGCGAATTGTTTCCGCTTATCCGCGCCCTTCCGACCGCTTTCGTGTTCGACGTACTCCTGGGTAATCGTATGGCCGGAATTGACGCACCAAGCCCGTAGTTCCCGAAGCTGGTTTTCCGGGTCCTGGCCTTTATCGTCGGTCGAAACCCTCGCATAGATTGCTACACGCATTGGGCGGCTCTATTCCGAATAGGGGGAAAAAGGGTCGTCATCTGACAGTTGTCAAAGCCCCGCAAAACCGGGGGTCGAATAAGCTCCCGCTAATGCTGTATGTCAACTATAGCGCTGCAGTAGTACAGCACCGCGACGGGTTAGCATCTCGGCGCTTCCCCAGGAAGGTAGCTTTTAAACGCCGCGCAAAACGGCTACAGAGGCCGCAGGAGAGCTTTTAATGGCAAAGCGCCGCCGGTCCTCTGGGAGCGAAGAAAGCGGGCCAGCAAAGCCCGTAGGCCGCCGGCCGGCACCGGACATCGTGCATTCGAGCGTTTATTTAAGCGAGCCGGTCTATGAGGCGCTGCGACAGGTCGCGTTCACCGAGCGTTGCAAGATCCATGATCTGATTATGCAGGGCGTCGAGCTGACCTTGAAGAAGCGCGGATACCCACCGATTGCCCAAATGAAAGCCAAGTGGCGAGGCCAGAACCGCTAGTCTAAAGCGGTCAGCTCCACCGCCGGGCTGGCGAGCCGCTACGTCTCCGCAATCTTGATAATTGGGCGCGGCCTTCCGATAGGCGGCCTGAGAGATTCCTTTGCTTCCATAATGTCGGTGAGGCCGACGCGATCGTACTCAGCCCAGATTCTCGCGAGCCAATGACGCACATAGCCCCGGAGCACGAATGAATAAGAGGCGGATGCCCCGCTTTGCTTCTTGTTGGCGATGAAGGTCGCGAAGGGAACGGAAGCAAGATCCACTTGTTCAGCAGCCATTTCAATGAGCTTTGGGATGGTAATTTCGACGGCGCCAGGTATTCTCTTGAAGTAGGCCGCGTGGGTCGCTTCGTCCCATTCGAAGAAATACGTGTTGTTGATGAAATTCTTTACCATGAAATATTTCGCATCCCCCAGATAGGCGGCGGTGTCCACGATCTCGTCGAGTGAGGCGATGGAAGGCCCGAGAATGTGGAAGACGACGAAGGTGATGTCGCCCTTCTTCGCCGCCTCGATAAACCCAATGTTGCGCAGCGCGAGTAGCGTTGGCGACAGCAAGCCGGCTCGCACATCGATCAGGGTCACAGTGGCATCAGTCGAATTGACCGTGTCGAAGATCCGCATCTGGTCGGGGACGTGATTGATATCGACAACATCGGTCACGTCCGGGTGGAAGCGCTTCAGCGTGCCTCTTGGTACTTCAGTGTCGAATGCGCGAACGCGCAGCTGCTGGTGGGCAAAATAGTCTAGCAACGTGCGGGCGACCGTTGTCTTACCAACACCGCCCTTGTCTCCGCCTATCAGTACAACTGCGGGCTTTGTCATGATGAACCCCCGTTACACTACGATGGTGAAGCGTCTAGTTCCTATGTGCGGTCGAGTGGCCTGTCCATTGTTAGGCGGCGACCCCGTGCCGCCGAACGCTCGTGAGCCTATCAACTGATGCTCGGAGCGCCGGGGAGTTTTTTCACACTGTCGGAGATAATCGTAGTCAGTTGCATAACCTGCTGGCTCAGTTCCGCGTATTTGGTAATGTCGCGCTGAATGCGATCGCCATCGGTCTGCAGTTTTCTTCGCAATGTTTGAAACTCACTGATCAGATTGTCAATTTCGTCCATCGAAGTTTTTGATACCTGGCGCAGCAAATTGCCGAGATTCTCGGCCGACGTTTCGCCATCGCCACTCTCGGGTCGCCGAAAGGCAGCCCCACCGCGTGCCAGGTT
The DNA here is from genome assembly GCA_963816295.1 of uncultured Alphaproteobacteria bacterium. GTDB lineage: Bacteria > Pseudomonadota > Alphaproteobacteria > Rhizobiales > Xanthobacteraceae > BOG-931. The sequence goes on from CAWFJS010000017.1 coordinate 737,998, forward strand.
GTGAATATTTCGCCCGAGTTCTATTTCTAACGACTTGTCCTCAGCGGACCCAAGCGGCTCGGCAACGATCATGGTTGTCCTCTCGTCGAGAAGTGCCTCCTATTGAATAGCTGTATGAAACCGCGATGTCTTCGCGGCTCGATCCGATAGTGCTGGCTGTGGATAAAAGCGGGGATAACCACAACATAGATTGGGAGCCGACGGGCAGGTCGAGCCTCGACATGCTTCGTCGTGAGCGACCACGCTCGCGGGGGCATCTTCACTAACGCCCACAGGATAATGACGATCAAGATGCTGGCTCTGATAAACAGTTGGCTGAAAAGGCACTCCTCGCAAAAGCCAAAATCAAACTGACGGTCTCGCCACAAATGAATGGAACTGACTGCTTCCATCGCGGGTTGCCAGCGGTACGGGATCAATTCTCATTCGCGAGGCAGCCATGCCAATGCAGATCACAACGTAACTTGATGCCGTGATTTGTTCAGAGGGGAGCTGCAATGAGTACGACCACCCAAACCACCCAAACCTCAACGGGCCTCATCGGTCTGCGGCATCGAATTTCGGCTGTCGTGAATGACCCTGATTTTGCTGCCACGGCCCTTTTCTCCGCGTTGGGCTTGCTCGCATCGTTCTACTTCATGACCCACCTTCCGGTGGAAGACTTCTTAGCTCCGTGGCTGTAACGATACTCGCACCGCTCCCGATGGGGGGGCGCACCCGTGGCATTCACTTGGTATACCCCCGAAGACATCGACGGCCTGCGCGCGGTTCTCGCTGATGAGCGACTATCGGATGACATGAAAGTTGAGGCCGATGAAGTTACCGGGGTGGCGGAAAAAACAGTCGGCGAACTTCGCGCTCGAACAGCGTGGCCTCGTGGCCTTGTGGTGATAATCCCCCGCGAGCATTACCCGGAAGCTGTGGTGAAAATCAGCGTGGCAAGTTAGGGCCCGCTTGCGCAGTGACTTCTCGCCGCTTCCCGCCGCCCTGGACTGTCGAGGACATTGGTGCGGCCTTCGTCGTGACGGACAGCGCCGGGCAGCAGCTTGCCTATGTCTATTTCGAGGACGCCGGGCCGAGCCCCTCTGACCGCCCACGTGTTTTTGACAAAGATCAAGGTCCTTCCTCGACCAGTTATTAAATTCGAACTGCAGGGAACTTGGCGTGAAACTCGCAGTTATTCGGCCATGCAACGGGACATCGAATTAATTTTTCCGATTAAAGACGCCGCGTCCGCGGCTCTGATGACCATAAAGGCCGACTGCCTCCACAAGGCAGGGATAATCAATGAGGCCGAGAAGCAGCACGTCCATTCTAGAGCCCGCACGTTTTTGGACGATGCGACCCTCAAAGACGCAGCCTAATCGAACCTGACCGAAAACAAGCGCCGCTCCCCGACCGAAAACAAGCGCCGCTTCCCGCCGCCCCGATATGACTCGCCTCGCGGACAACCGGTTTATCTCCGCCGATAAACATGCCACACAAAGCCGATCTTGTTTAACCGCGCTCTCCGTTTGGGCGATATTACGTTCTTTTTTCTGCGCTGCACCCTAACCCACGATCCAAGTTTGTATTTTCCTTCGCGGTGTAAATGATGGACGCGACAGTGTCCCTCTCGTCGCTTGAATTTCAACAATGCTGCAAAGCCCCGTTCCCAAGCAAAGTCTCGCCAGTTCCAAACAAAACCTATCCTGTCGAGACGTTTTTTGCGTTCTACAGATAAATCATCTTTGCGATAACGTTGTATAATTATCCAAGACCCAAGATTATATTTGCCTTCCACATGACGTTGCGGCGGGCAACAATGACCTTTTCGCCTGCGAAATTTACATAACGCCGCGAAACCCTGCTCCCAGCGATCTTTTCGCGTCAGCTTCATTTCATTATCATAACTTGGCCCTCAAAATTTTCCCAACCTATGCCCCCTCCACGCCGCTTCCCGCCGCCTTGGCCTGTCGAGGACATTGGCGCGGCCTTCGTCGTGAAGGAGAGCCCCGGAATGAGGCTGGCCACGGCCGCGTCGTAGTGACGTTCGAGCGCGGTCTTTTGATGCAAGTCAAAGAATTACCAACCAACAATCTGTTCATTTTATTGCTTCGGGCGTCGAGTGAGGGGCCAAGTTTCGCCACGGAGGAATTTATGGACAAGCTTGTTCTCGGAGTGGCCACTTTGGCGCTTTCAGCGGGTGCCGCATCGGCCCAGGCGGTGTACCCCGGCTACGGCTACGCACCTTATGGCTACGGCTACGCAGCTACGGCTCCGCTCTACGATTACGCAGGTCCAGCCGATGTGGCGCCGGCACCGCATGGGTACGGGCCGCTGGTTTACGCAGCACCAGTCTACGCGCCAACTCCTGCCTACCCAGCGCCGCCGGTGGCGCCCGGCTATTACGCAGCGCGGTCCGTCGTGGTTTCGCAGCCGTTATATGACTACGCACCCGGTTATTGGGGGCGCTAAAGACCTCACTCGCCCAACACTCGGCCGTCATCGGCCTGATTAGGCAGATTCACAGCTATGAGCGAAGTCCCGATTCGCGTCGGCCTAAAGCCGGCGTGGAAGGGGAAACCGCGTAGTTTTCGTCAAGTTAGCTGCAAGCCTTTGCTCACCTTTGCGTCCCGCTGTGAAGACGCAACGGTCGAGCTATGCAATACAAGGGGCTTGAGATTACTGCGTTCGAGCAAAGCCCCGGAAAATGGCGTGCCAGGATCGTTAGAGCGAACGGCAGACCGTTGGAGGCCAATAACCGACAACTACTAGAACCCGTAACCAGCGCGAATCTACCATCGGCAGTTGATGTGTTGACATTGGCCTTGGAGGCGGTAGACGCCGCCGGCCTCTTTTTTAGCAATGCCAACCGGGGAGCGGAACGATTTTGGCGAGTGTTACTTCGGACTAGTAAGTCTAGTGGCCGCAGCGCGTATCGGCTCGCCAAGAGAAAGCGCCGACGGGGACGTGTGTCGGGGCAAGTTGGTGTCACTGACTAGCGGCCGGCCGGCCAAGCCTGTTTCCCCATGGATTTGATCGCAATTCACTCTCGCGCACAACGCGCTCGTCTGCCTCAGTGAGACTCTTTATTTGATATTCAAATTCGCCGATCCCGCATCGGCAATCTCTTGACGACTACATACGCGCCGTCTGGAACACTGAAGCCAACAGACCGTGCAGGAAACAAACGCTCACCAATCTTGAATTTGTGCATGACGCGCCACCACACCAGAAGATTAACCGTCGCGAGCGTATCACCTTTAGGGGCGGAACAAAAATAGGCGCACCGAGTTCTCGCACTGAGGGTGTCCCGTTCTTAGAGAACGGGGCATTTATTTATCGGTGATGGTAATGCGTAACCCGATTGATTTTTTCGAGGAGCAAAAAGCGCAATGTCGCGCTCTCGCGACGCGAGCTGCTAACAAAACAGACCGTGAATTTTGGCTGCGCTTAGCGTGTCGTTGGGAAGAACTCCTGCAGGCTAAACAGCGCGGCACACTCAAAGTCGAAATCCCGACTGTTAGATTCGAGCGCCCTATATTTGAAAAGCGCGGTCGCCGAGCTGCTGCCTAAGTGGCTCCCATTCACCACAGTGGCTCAAGATCAACAATCCCGCTGCGCCAGCTCCTGCCCGGCTCCGAGTGGGAAAACGGGGCCGCCCAATAGGAAAGTGGCAAAAGTAGCAATGCCGAGAGGATCCCAACCAGGCGAAAGACGTGTGGACCGAGTTGTTCAATTTTCTCGGCGAAGGCGTAACCGGCTATTGTAATTTCGCGTCTGTTCGCGAATGAGGTCGCTGCCGAATTCGCGGGCAATCTTTTGAAGAATTTCCGAGCCTGCCTTAATGCAGCCCCTACTGCGATGGCAGGTTATTTCTGATGGCGATGAGGGGCCAAGGCAAGCAAGGCGCAAATCTCGCGTCCGGTGCTGCCACTGGGGGGAAGGGCCATGGCGTTCAAAGTCGGCGATGCCGTTCGGTTAAAATCTGGCGGCGCTCAGATGACTGTATCCAAACTTTTCAAATCTCCAGAAGGGCGTGAAATGGTTCAGTGTACTTGGTTCGAGAACAAACCGAGGAAGCACCGGGCCGCATTTGCGCATTTCGGTCATTTACGAAAGATGCTTGCATCGTCGCGCGTGAGAATAGCCCCTTGGGGTCACAGACTTGGTTTAGTTTCTTTGATGGACGGTACGGTTCCCCCGCTGCCCTTCCAATTACCGCCCCTTTCTTCTTCGAGACCGAAACAGCCGGGCTGATGTTCGTCCGGGCCCGCTGGCCGCAAAGTTTCCGTTGGTAGCTTTTTTGTCGGTTTCCGCGTGAGGATGCAGCCGCAGACTATGAATGCGGCCACGATTGACCAAAAAATCCAAAGTTGCATCTGCTGCATTGTGGTGTTCTCCGGTCGCCCAACACCACCACGAACCCATTACAAGGCGTTCCGCGTATCAAGTCTTGCGCAGCAACTCCTGCAACTTGGCGATATTCGCCGCGATCCGCCGCGCCTCGTTGCGCGTGAGCAGCTTGGCTGCCACGCTTCACTAATTTTTGGGGTGTGGCTAATTTGCACTATTCAAGGGCCAAAAGATTTTAGAGCATCGATGTACGCCAGGCACGGCCCTCAAGCTCTTCTTCGGCCTGCCGCTGATGGCGACGGCGCTCGAATACTGGTTCGGTCCGCTCGCGCCGCACCTCGTCGTCGAGCGCGAGAAGGGCTGGTCCGATGACCCCGACGCAGCGCCGCTACCTTGAGGACGCCGTCCGCTGCCAGGGCGGCGAGCTCCGCTGGAGCGTCCGTTCTGGCGGTGCCGAGGGTGCGATCCACCGGATGGTCAAGATGCTCGTCGCGGCCGAGCTCGTCGCCTTCGACCCGCGGCGGATGGCCTGGGTCGTGACCCGGGCCGGGCGGGCGGCGGTCAAGGAGGGGCCGCCGGGAGCTGTCGGCAATTGAGATTCCATCGACGTGGGTCGTCGACTTCTCGCCGCGTCGAGCTTTTACCGTCAGGGGTTCTATCCTAAATCACATACGATCCGTAGACCGAGCGGCCAAAAAATTCGGTCGTGATCTGATTCCAGATACTCACGGTCAGCATGGCAGGAATCTGATCCGATTTGGCTAGCCGAACGCCTGTTGCGCGAATTGGCGGCAAACGGGAAGGCATAGAAATCGCCCCCGCATCAAGCCTTTCGCAACAGCTCCGGCAGCTTGGCGATATTCGCGGCAATCGGCCGAGCCTTGCCATGGGGTAAAAAGAGAAGGCCCCTGGCGTAGCCTGGGGGACTATTGCCAAGGGCCACGCTCGGTGTGTGCGCGGAGCCGAGCTGGCCAAAACCACTGCACTACAGAAGTTGTCGGCCGGTTAACGGACCCAAATTGCTTACACGAATTAGCGCCTTAGGAATTCCGGCGCTTTGCGGCTGGCCCGTAACACAGGATCGCAAATTATGGCTAGCTTTTGAGAAGCTCGGGCAATTTGGCGATATTCACAGCAACCCTTCGCGCCTCATCACGCGAGAGCAACTTGGCTGCCGACGAGCGCCGGCCCGGCTCGTCCTCGAAATAGACATACGCGAGCGCCTGCCCGTTAACGTCGCGCACGACGCACGGGCCGGTTTCTTGGGCGGACCATAGCGTCGGAAAGCGGCGGTCAATCATGTTCCTGCTAGCGGGAGACATCTCCCCTTATTGACCATCCGGCCCTCCGGCGCTTGCGCAGCTTGCGCAGCCTCCGCAGCCTCCGCAGGCCACTGCACAGCCTCCGCAGCCGCGGTTGACTGCGCGGCCTCTGCCGCCTCCATGGCTGCGTCCTTTGGCAAGTTGTAAGCCGGGACGATGTGCTCCGGCGTTTTCATTGTCGAAGACATAGAAAGTCGCGAGACTGACGTCCGAGATTTCTTCCTCACCGAGAGTAATTACCGGTGCCGTGTTCTCCGTCGGTGTATCGCCTGCCGGACCAACGGCTGCCCCGGATGCGCCGCCCGCCAGCGACAACGCTCCAGCAACTCCCAATACCGTTGCGGCTTTCGTCCGACTCCTTCGCTTCGAAGTTTGCTTCGGGTGAGACATGGTGGAGACCTCCCATATAAACTCGGATGGGGTGGCCCGAGCCAAACAGATTGTAGCAAATCAGCCGCGCCTGCGCCTTCGAGGGGCCAATATACAGTCCAAGGCGGCGGGAAGCGGCGAGGGAGGGCATTCAATCTTTCGCGGCCGAAACAAATTATCAACCGTCGGTGTGCCGCATTTGTTTGTCTAGTTGTGTCTCCTGTGTCGTTTTTGTTGCTTATATGCGACTGGGTTAGATGGACCTGGCCACGGGTTTAAATTGCAAAAGCCGCGATTACCAGCGATCACATTCGGAACGCATTCTTCCACAGTGCGGTATTGGCAGTCCCAGTACACGTCCCCCTTGAGGTTTACGACTGCGCACCAGGGGGCATCACCATAAGCTCGGCTGGACGAAGTTCCGGACCAGGTTGCCGCAGTAAGCGCAGCGATACCAATCGTCAGTTTCACAAGGGTTTTCGCGACGACAATTCCTCCGTGCATTGGTGGTCTTCTGTGAGGAACACCGCAATGGAAAAATAAATCCCGGCCTAGCATGCTGCGCACATAAGGAAAAACCGTGCATCAAAGCCTTAGGCAACAGCTCCGGCAGCTTGGTGATATTCGCCGCAATCCGGCGCGCCTCATCGCGCGTGAGCGGCTTGGCAGCCGGGTGCTTTTTGCGTTGCCTGCTGCTAGGCGTGACGGTTGCCGCCCGTCGCGGCGGTCGAACGACAATCAGAAAGGAATAGGTAAGCTTTTGGAATCATCATTGCCGCGATGTCCGAAAGCAACCACAGTCGCATGGAAGCAAGAGAATGCCTTCGCAAGGCAAATAGTTGCGACGATAGCCAAGACAGACGGGCGTGGCTCGTTCTGGCCAAAACTTGGCTCCTGCTGGCAAACATCCACGAGATCGTAGAGAACAGGAGCACTATCGAAGCAACCAAAGGTAAGCCGGCACTGGCACAAGCGAATACGGCCCAATACCGGGGTGCCGCTTGACACTTTCGATCCGGCCGTTTTTGTTAGATCAACGCCCTAACGGGGTACTGGGCGGGACCGATGAGCGGGTGGCAAAGAATAGGCGTGGTGATCTCGGTCCTTTGGCTTCTCGCTGTTCCGAGCTATGTGATTATTAGCAGCAATCAGTTCGCTGACGCTTATTATAAAGGTTGTCTCGATCTCGCATATCGCACCCGTTTAAATTCGGCGAAAGAATTAAACGCAGCCATACAAGATTGTTCAACAACTAGAAGCGAACTGGCTGTCACGCCGACTAAGGCGTTGAAGGTTTTATTGTTGGAGAAAAATTACGGTGAAGGTTTGGCTGCTTGGGCAGCGTTATTGTCACCCATCGCTCTTTTGTGGATCATTGGTGGAATTGTATTCGGCACGGTACGTTGGCTCGCGCGCAGCTTTAGGACTCGAAAAGCATAGAAATGGTGAACGCAGATCGTCACTTTGAGCGGCAGCTTGCCGTGCACAATCCACCGCGTGCTGTAAGCACTGGCGGATTTCCTCACTGAAATTGTTGAGCACGACCCGACCCCGCACGCAAACCGCGCCTCAATAGGCCGTGAAGTCAAGATTGTACGAACTTTCGAATTTTGAGAAGCAAAAACGTCGCCGCAATGCAACAAACAAAGGCTTCCGCAAAAGCACCGACAGCTTGGCGATGTTCGCTGCGATCCGATGCGCCTCAGTCAGCGATAGACCCACCACAGGACCGCAACAATCGCCAGCAGGACGAGCATAACTATAATTGGGGTTTCGAGCATGATGCGCCCTTCCCTCGAAGCGGAACCTTAATACTCGTTAGGCGCGCCGGCCAACTAATTCCGGCAGTCTCGCGATATCCGCTGCAATCCGTCGCGCCTCATCTTTGCTGAGCAACTTGGCTGCCGAACGCCGCCCCGGCTTATCCTTGATACGCAAGCCCGCCGATCTTAAACAGATTGTTAACCCGAATTCCTGATTTCTGGCTCCGCAGTCTACTTTTCCCGAACTGGAAATATGTTTTGGATTAGAAAAAAATATGTTTTGGATTAGAAAGAAGACAAACTGACAGTCCGAGAGGAGAAGCTGATGTCTGCCCGAACCGCTGCGGCAAGCCTTGAAAAATCGCTGCCTGTCGAGTCCACCATTGAGGCAGAAATCAACAGTTTGATACAAGAACAAATTCCGAAACGTATTCCGGTAGAACAACAGACCCCGAAGCGTGTTCAGATTGAGGACGATGCGGAGAGAAGCAGATCCTTTGTCGCTCGCATCACCTCAAATTCGATAGACGAACTCGGCGAGTTATCGTCCGATCTAACGTCTGCGCTCCAGAACCTCCAGGAGTACCTGAAAGCCGAAGGTGAGCGAGTGCAGCGTGAGATCGTAGATTATGCGCATCTGAATCGAACCGCATTGGCCGCCATCAAGACTATAATAGAGACCACCCGCGCGCCCTCGAATGGAAAAGACGGTGAAGACTAGCTGAGAAGCGCATCTGAATTAATCGCAAACTCTCCACAAAGCTTTTGCTCGGCCGTCCGTCACGACAAAGCAGGCGTCCAATTCCTCGACAGTCCAGGGCGGCGGGAAGCGGCGTTGACACATGGGCGGCGATCATAACGCCTTCGCAGCAGCTGCTGGCCTGCCGTCCGCTTCGGATCATTGCCTTTCTATGGCGTCGCACCACAGTCGCCGCGCACAAACAGTCCGGTAATTTTGATGGGGCACCCATGGGCCATTGGCCCGAAGGAGGATGCCGATGTTTTGGGTATTGGCGACGGTCTTCGAAATCTCAGTCGCGCTCGCGTTCGGTTTCATAGTTGGCCGGATTTACCAGATCCGCTGTGATGAATTGGCGGGACGCGACGGCGGTTTTAGGGCACCACCCGTCGCCCGCATTCCGCGCCCTTGATCGGTTTACTGCCCGGCCAAGTTCAGTTCATCGTTGTCGGGACGCTTGCCGCCCCGCGCGACTGCCGTCGGGAATTTTTCTGGTCTGCGATAGATCATATAGGCAAACGGCAATACGTTTTGTGGAGACGAAGTATGATTGATGCATTGTTGAATCTCGCCACGTTCACGGTGCTGGTCCTGTGCATCGTCGGGTTCGGTGCGGAAGAGAGCGCACGCCAACGGTGACCGTCACCGCCGTGCCGCGCGGTGGGGCGGTGTTATGGTTTCGAGCGCAGTTGCTCGGTAATGTATCGGATGACGTTCTCGACAGGCGCGACATTATTTTGTTTGTGGTAACGCGCGGGGTCGTCGCCCTGGTTGAGAATGGAGCGCAACTTCTTTGCCTTGTCTCGGGCTGCCTCAAGCGACCACACTGGAGTCGCGCCGATTCTGATGAAGTGCTGACGGTCGTTTATGCAATAGACGACAATGAATGATTTAACGCCGTCTCCATAGACGCGCACACACAAAGGCCGCGCTTCGGCGTCCCATACCAAGTCCGGTCGTCTTTCAGTGTCCGCGACTTCCGCATTCCGTATCCGTCGGTCGTCTTTCAGTTTCCCCATCATGTCACTTCGAAGGCAGCTTCGCTGAGCGCCTGGAGCGTGCCATCGAACGTAGCCGAACTCCGCTGATCGAGGCCAAGCCTGTCGAGCAACATCCAGCGGAGGAACTCGGCGGACCATTTGAGCGCTTGCGGAGATTATTGAGTGTAACTGATCAACCATTTCCCTGCTTGGCGTTCTCCGTCCTTCGGCTCCTCGGGAGGCGTCACCTTTCTTTGATCCTCCGGGGTGCCGCGCCAGCGCAGCCAAACAATAAGGAGGATGAAGCTCAGCAGCCCCCAAACAATCCTTTCTGCGGTACTCATCCCCACTCCCGAGGTCAATGATGAGAGGTCGCAGATTTCGTTGATTTATTAAGCAATCAAATGTTCCATTGGAACTCAAATTGTAGGACGTGTCTGGGAACGGACTTATGTTCCCGTGATTAGCAATGGTGCCGTGAGGGGTGCCCAGGGACGGGGTGCCCGACATGGCAACGGAGAGCACACAGTTCGAACCGGTTGCGTGGTGGTGGACCCGAAACCAGATCGGACGGGACCTCAGAGAACGCTACGAAGTTCCGAAAGAATTGCCGCCCGAATTGCTGACGCTGGTCAGGAAATTAGACGAGGACGATTGGTTATTCCCCAACGTTAGCTGGCAAGACGACGTAGATTTGGTTGGACGTCGGGTTCGAAGGTAACGCTGGTGCCCATCAAACAAGCGGTAGCTGCACAGAACTAAGCCATAGAGCCCACGCGGAACTCTGCTGTGAGGCTAGGTGGGAGCCCCAATTCCGAGAGAGCTCCCACACTTGCACCACGCCCCACAACGCAACCACCAACAACCACCCGAAGCAACAACCATCCGAAGCAACAACCATGCCACTCGGCTGTGGTAAAACTTCGATGCTCCGCTGGCACAGTTGATGCGTTCACGTTACGTAAGACGAGAGATTGTTGAGTGCGAGACTGCGTAGCTTCGTGCGATATCAACCAAGGCTTCCACTCCGGTTCCTGATAAACGGTTCAGGCGCTAATCGTCAGCATAGACAACGACTTCACGGTTGCTGCCGATATTGTGACCTAGATCACATCATTGGAGTCGGGATTTCTTAAAGATCAGGGCCGGTTCTCCTTCCCGAGAGCCCGGCCCCGATCTCGCTCCCCATCCCCCGACACCCCCGCGAGGTCGGGGTCGACATTATTCAAAGTATTTCCGTTTGTCGGAAGTGTTCAATATTAGGCACACACTGGGGGTCTCTTCTGTTTCAAGCGCGCCAGCGCTACACAAGCCGGGCGCGCAGTCGTGTAAATTCGGCGTCGCTGATCGATCCTGCCTTCTTAAGCCGTTCGAGCTTTTCGATTTCATCTGCGGCGCTGAAACCAACCACGCGCCTGAGCTCATCACGCGCCTGCTGAGCTTGCTGCACATTGCGCTCTGCCATGCCTCTTCCCTGAAAGATCAAATAGGCAAGGACGGCAATGTAGGAAAAGACAATCAAGGCTATTACCCAGATGGCCTTGATCCAACCTGAAATGTCGTGGCGACGGAACAGATCAGCAAAAACGGTAATCAATAGCCAGAACCACACGACGAAGATGAATATCGCAAGGGCGTCCATCAGAAAATTGCGATAGGTGAAGCCTTCCTGAGCGAAGAACATTGCGAACCTCCTTTATTGATCACTCAGCCTATGCCCCCCACTATGATAGCGAGACGTGAGATAGTCGAGTGGCTCACGTTGTACGTTCGGGCGATGTCAACCAAGGCCTCACCCGCTGCCCTTCGTGCTAGCGCCTCTTGCCGTTGATGTGAGGTGAGCTTCAGCTTCCTCCCGAACCTCACTCCTCTCGCCCGCGCTCGTTCTCTGCCATCGCTGGTGCGCGCCAAGATCAAGTGCCGTTCAAACTCCGCCAATCCTCCTAGGACTGTCAGCATCAATCGTCCGTGTGGCGTAGTCGTATCGCACCAAGGATCGCCCAAGGACTTAAACGTGGCACCCTTCTCAGCGATAGCTGCCAGGGTGTTGAGCAGATCACGAGTTGATCGCGCCAGCCGGTCGAGTTTACAGACGATTAGCGTATCGCCTTCGGCAAGCGCTGCGATTGCCTTGGCAAGTTGCGCTCGATCAGTCTTTGCTCCGCTCTGCTTTTCAGCAAACACCTTGGCGCAACCAGCGTCGGCCAGCGCAGAGTGTTGCGCCTCTAGGCTCTGTCCATCTGTGCTTACTCTCGCATATCCAATCGTTGTCATTTTGCACCTGACATCTGCACAGCCGAACCCATTGAATTTGGCCCGTTCTCAGTTCGTGCGTTTGTGATAAGTGCTGCACAGGCGCGTTGTGCCCGCTTTCCAAACTGGCCGCGCATAAACCAACTCATGACGACTGGCCTTGCGTCAGCGACCAATTCCGGATGCGCCTCTAGATATTGGCGCGCTCGCTCGGAAATCTCTCTGGCCTCTACGTCTGCCAGACTTATCTTTTCTTTCTTGAGTTCGTCTTTGACGATCCCACGAGCGCGGTAGAGCGCCAGCACGACTGCGCCTTGGGTGATACGGGATCGGATTTCGGATAAGCTGGGATTAGCCTCGACCATCATTGGCAGGTTCTCCTTGGTTGGGGTCAGAGCCCTGCGATCGCCGGCAGCGATTGTGGGGCTCGCTTCAAATTGAAGCGCAGCGATCATATCGCAACTAACAAACATCCGCACATTAATTCGCACAGCGCGAGTTATTTTGTTGCTCGTTGTTTGCTCGCGCTCCGCTGTTGTTGTTTGGTTCGTTATTTGAGCTGCTCGACCATTCGCTTGCACGAAGCGATTGGCGCAAGCCGCTGAGCGGCGCGGCGTTTCTTGAAATGTTCACGCTCGATGGCACCCGCCCCCCAAAATCTTGCGCTCGCTCGGCCCGCATTACCCCTTCGCAAGAAAATTACGAACTTGATGGGTATGGCTCCGAGCGGAAGCGAGGAAGAGGACCCGCGCGTAATCCTATTAAAAATTTTGTGAGGGGAAAATTTCGGCGCGCCAGGCCCGATTTCAGCGTGGCAACGATGAACGCTTTGCGCTACCCTCAACGGCCAGCTCAAGCTAAGCAGGGCTGACGCAGGAGCTAACGATGGCTAATCGCTCGCTGTTCGAGCGTGCGCGCGAGTATCTCGACTTCGAGTTCATGACGGGAGGGACCGCGTTAGCCCTTATCGCGCTGGCGGGCATTTGCATTGTGTTGCTTCTTCTGAGCCGCCTGTGGTGACACGAGCCTGCTGTAAGAGGGCGTGATGGTGATCCTAAGTTTCTTAGCTAGTGTGATCTGGGTCGCGATGCTCGTAGGTTTCATAGTTGCTGTGTTCTGGGTAATAGCCACAGTAGTATTTATTCGTGGGTTTAAGCGATGGGTACATGGCGATCCAGTAGAAGCGGAAGAGGACTTAATAGACGAGGTCCTAGGGCGATAATCAAATTGGGTTGCGCGATAGGCCCTCGCAAAGCGCGCGAACATTAACGCAGGCTTGTCTCATCTCGCCGGACGGATCATAGTTGGGCTATGGCCGCTATGTTATCGCCAGTGCAAGACGGCAAGATTTGGCGCGTGCAGATAGTGTGGCCTAATGGGCACGTGAGCTATTTCGGGAAATTTACTTCCGAACGAGATGCTACCGCGTGGATCAATGCCCATTCTAACCTGACAAAGCCCGTAGACACGGTAGACGCACCGCCACTTGCGGGTGACTGATTGCGATGCCCGCAATTCTCGCAGGGGATCGACCTTTAGTTTAATCGGCCAGGGCCATTGCGTTGTAGGTCGCCGCCCGCTCACGCGTCACATTCTTAAAGGGATGTGTTATGACCGGTCGTGTTAATTGGACCCGAATAAGCAGCCGCAAACGTATGCGGCGGCAGGGCGTCGAAGATATTAAAGGGAAGATACCGCTTGTCCTTGACCAACCTCCAAAACAGCCTCGCCGTAAATTAAGCAAGGCCGAACTTCGTGAGCAAGCAGCGGCAGCATTCCTTGCTTGGCGCGAAGGCCAGAAAGCCAAAGACGAATAGCGTTGCGCAACATGCGGATCGGTCGCGCTGATCCGTCGCGAGTGAGGACCAGCAAGGACAAGTTGGGGTGTTCCGGGCGGCCAGACTAATTTTATAAAGAGGTGAAACATGCCTACTTTGAATGCACCAAACCAGATCGTCTTTCTCGTCTCGCTGATCCTTGCCATTATTGCGTGGATCGGCGTCTTCATGGCTATACCGTACGGCGAACATCCCTCAATTCTCGTGACACTCGCGTATGTCGTGCTCGCGGTTGGCTGCTTTGTCAAAGTCTAGCCATGAGCGAACGTGGTCATTGACGGCGTCGGCGCTTGGGCAGAGAATGTTCGGGCTTCGCGTCGCGACAACGCGAAGCACAGTACCTACTCCATAAGCTCTCCTTCAAGGCTCGTCGAAGTGGGCGAGCCTTTTTGTTGCGCCGGGCTCCCACACCTACATTCAGTTGCGTCGCAATGCTGGCTGAGGCCCGCTAGCTGGGCTAGAGTGGTGAGTGGGCACGCCGCTATGAATAATCAATATCCCATTATCGCCGCTGTGGCGGCGTCGGTGCTTCTAGCTGGCTGTGCGGCGCACTGGGTTCGGACGGATGGCGGTCCTGTTGATAACGCTCAGGGGCAGTCCACGCTGGCACAGTGCAGGGGCGAAGGCGCTACTGCTGGCGCAACCATCGGCGAGTGGGGTCAGCGAACTAACGTGGAAATGAAAGTGACCGAGGCCTGCATGGCTCGTAACGGTTATATTCGTTAGTGCCGCCCGCGAGAGGAAGGAAGGGCCGCAAGCTCAGACGTAATTCTCAACGCTTCAGGCGGACTGCCGAAACGCTTCCATCCTTGTTGTCTACCAAGTCGTAAAGCTTCTCACCTAAGCTTTTCTCAAGTGCTGCGCGGCTGAAGCTCTTATGGCTCGCTCCTTTGAAGTGATAGTGCACCACGCCTTCCCAGCCACATCTGCAAAGCTCCAACGCCTCGGGCTCGGCCTTTTGCGTCCAGATGCGGAAACCGTTGAGGCCGACGGGCATATCCTTGGTGTGTGCAATCTGATTGTGCACTAGCACATAGCCCACAGGTAAGGGCTTGCGAGGGACCCGAGAGATATAGCGCTTGTCGAATTCTCGACCGTGTTGCGTTGCTACCTTTATCGCTTCTTTCAAGGGGAGATTGGATTTCTTCTTTGCCTTCATCGCATCTTTCTTCTTTTGCTCGTAGCGAGCAATTTCATTTGAACCGCGCGTCAACAACATCGGCAGCGGCGCACAAGCGGTTGAAGCGGATGACGCCTACCGTTACGCGCGCCATCCGCTCATTCCCAACACCGGCGTGCCAAGGCTACCGCGTAGCGGCGGAGCGTGCCTTGCGAATACGCGCCGAAGATTTGACTTTTGGGGACACCCGAGCGGCCGAGCGGGAAGGGCAAATGAAGCTGAGAACTTCGCAATATTCGCCGCGATAGGCTCAAGCTCCGGTTCGGTACATTGCATAAAACACAACTACCCCGATCAGCGCGACAAGAGCGAACGGCACAAGCGTGGACAAAGGCATAAGAACTCCCCCGTAGTCGGATTATGGACCGAAGCCCGGTCCCGTTCTCCGCCCTCTTTGTCGCACTCACTGGTTTTGAGACAGGGCAAGGATATCCGTGACAGCCATCACGCGTTTTGGAGCATTGTCGGTCAGTAGCGGTCCGCTACGACCTGTTGATAACTCGGGTTTGATAGCTGGCTGCGACTTGGACCGTTGTATCGTCGCGCAGCACCAGGGGGGTCGATCATGGCTAAACGTAAGAAGGCATCAAAAGTACAAAAGTCAGCAAAACTACAAAGCTCAGCTAAACGTGTTAAGGCGCGTAAGGCAGCCAAGGCTGCGAAAGCGCCGAAGCGAACGGTTGCCAAGGCCAAGCCCAAGCCCGCGCTAGTGAAGAAAGTCGCACGGAAAGTGAAACCGCCTGTCACCCCGGTAGTCGAAACCGTCGCCGTTGAGGTGATCGAGCAACCTGCTCCGGGCGTGATAACAGTCACGGAAATCGAGGAGACACGTAAAGCGAGCTGAACCGGGCCCCTCACAGCCTTGACGGCGTTGCGCCGGGGGCAGACAATGTCCGGGCTTCGCTTGGCACGAAGCAATCGCAAGAGTGCGAACCTTCAAGGCGCGTCGAAGTTGGGCGCGCCTTTTCTTTGCGCCACCACATTACATTCGGCGCACGTCCCTCATGGCAAGCAGGACTTAGCGGCTCGCCCTGAGGTTCACCGCGGAAGATTTCCCGCGGTTCTCCTCGATCTCGATCTGCTGACCTTCATTGAGCGAGCTCAGTCCAGCGCGCTCAACGGCGGAGATGTGCACGAAGACATCCGTGCCTCCACCTGTGGGCTGAATGAAACCATACTCCTTTTGCGAGTTGAACCACTTCACCGTGCCGCGCGCCATTGTCGAATTCTCCAAGTCAGCGATCAGGAATTGATAGCGCCTCGGCGGCAGCAAGCCAATACCGCCCTGTGGACTAGGCGGTGGCGACCACGTCGCTGCGGTGTGACTTAAGCGCAACGCTCAAGAAGAATTATATGTTTGCTGGCTGGATTGATTGACGGCGTTTGGTCTTGCGCGGACGATCATCGGGCTTCATGGGCACGCCACAAATGAGGGGCTGCCGCATTCGAAGCGTACAGGCTCGCCGGGCCCAGTCTTGGCGAGCCTGACCACATCAGACAACGCGATCTTCATTTTCCTGAGCTCCCCCTTGGGGTCGATCCACTGATGCTCGAACTTTTTCCACGCTTTCGGAGATGGTCTTCGTCAGTTGCATCACCTGTTGGCTCAGTGCCGCGTATTCCTCAATCTCGCGTTGAATGCGTTCGCCATCAGTTTGCAGCGTTCCCCGCAGCCGTTCAAACTCACCAATGAGACTATCAATTTCGCCGGTCGAATTTTTTGATACTCGGCCGAGCAAGTCGCTGAGATTTTCGGCAGGCATTTGGTCCTCCTCACTCTCGGCAGCACGAGCACGCCTCAGCGGTCCCTGGAATTGAGGTCGCCTGTACTTGGAAAATTCAAATGGTTCGGAAGTGGTCATGGTTTGCCCCCTTGCCCAACTGACCCGTTGAATGTTCGCATGAAATGCGACGTTCCCGTGACGTCACCCGCTTTTGTCACCCGCTTTTGTGTCTGTGTTGCCAGGCCTGGTTGTCGGACGGCAACGACCACGACCCAAAGCAGAGGCACGCAATGCATCTAGCACGGAAGGCGAGGCCGCGCGGCCCCTCACAGCCTTGACGGCTGAAAGTCCGAGGTTTGAACCTCGCGGGGGTTGCCAAATAATTCAATCACTTGTGTCATATCTGCTTCGGTCATTCTGACAAGTAGGCTTTAGGCGTTCTGACAATTTGTGCGCCGTCTGTTCTCGTTGCGCGCCGCTTCTTCGCGCCGTCCATGACGCCGTGACGGAATGACGTGAATGACAATTCGTCACGCAATCCGGCGGCACGGATAATCGTTTTGGTCTTTTCCCGCATCCATGACAGATCACCGCTCTCGGCTAGCCATGGAATAAGATCGCCCCAATCGCGCCGTAGCATCAGGCCACCGATGCGCTCGCGCTTCAAGGCATCAAGCTCAGCCATCAATTCGGGATAGATCGGCACGCCCGCATCATCGAATAACGGTATCCAATTTTCCTCGCCCGTCTTTTCATGCTTTACGCGAACAGCGTTCGGACGTTCCTTTGGGCGATAGTGCGTCACGTCGAACGTGCCGAAGATATCTTCTTCGCGCTGCAGCCATTCCCAGGCTAGCAGCGCTGCCGTGGCGAGTGATGGGAAGCCAAGCGCATTGGCCTTGGCACGGAACGCCTGCAACTCTTCATAAGTCGCCGTCGGTGTCTCGCGGTCGGATGAGCGCAAGCCCATCTTGGCGAACGGATTGACCAACGGCAACTTGCCGGGATTGCGCCGTGCTGCAACGTTCCATGCACGACGACAAGTCTTCATGGCATGATTGACGGTAGTGCGACGCTCACGCTCGATGACATTGCCATTGGCATCGGTCTCGGTGACGACCAACAATTTTTCATAGACTACATCGGTGATGGCAGTGGTAATCAGAGCGAGCCGTGCTTGCCCGAGGCGGCGACCGTCTTTGAGCTGATAATTGCCAACCAGATTGAAGCCGACTTCGTGATTGCGTTGTGTCCGCCGATCCAGCTTGGTGAAGCGGCGGTCGGCACGGTATTCCGTAAACACCCAATCGAGCGTGCCGGGAGCAACAACCGATACCGATGCATCCGATGTCCCACCACTGCGCCAGCTATCGAATGCAGGCAGCAGCACGGTCTCGGCACGCTGCACCATGACATCATAATCCGCGCCAAGTGCCTCGTTCCTGACGGGGCAGCCAGCCTTGCGTGCCCATGTCGGCACATTGAAGAAGAACGCCCAGCCGCTCTTGAGCGGCTTACGCTGCACATAGCGCGGCAATGGCTGTGCGGAACGCGGCGGCTTCATATTAGCTCTTTCAGATCCTCTTGCATGCCATCAGGCGCGTCTACCTCGGCAGACTTGTCGGGGATGACCGAGAAATGGCCATCCTTTCCGAACTTGACTTCTTTCACGCCAAGGCCGGTCTGCAGCACTCCGGTGACGGCACGCTTGATCTCGCTCGGTTTGATACCCCATGGACGTCGTGACATTGTATTGACCTCAACAATTAGCGCGGGAAGGTGCGTTTAACCTTTTCTGCCGATTTAATGAGGCTTCAAAGCCGCGTCAAATGGTTACGCGCAACAAGCACACCAGCCTTCCTTGCGCCTTAATTGAACGCGGCACCGCATTCCACGGTCAGCAAATCGGCGACCGAAATCGCGCTTCGTGGGTCGTCTCTATAACGGCCGCTGGTGAGTGTTCATGGCCTCGGTATCACCCTAGCGGGCACCCACGAGAAACGCGTCCAGCTTAGCCTTTGATGCGCTTATGCTTGCCGAGCACCTGACGGATTCTGACCGATTTCGGTTTGCGCAAGTTGCGCGCTCTCGCGCATTGTCTGCTGGTGCAACTGCATCGGCTGCACCAAACCTTTCACGATTCTCTTGCGCGATCTTATTGACGTCCTTCAGCTTCTCCGAGAAGGCACGGAGGACTGATTTGGACTGGTCCTCGGCGTGGCCGGTGTGAGCTTTGTAGATTTCGGTCTGCTCTGCCGTCATTGGCAAAGCAAACAACGCGCAGAGAAAAACCAACCAAGCGGTCCAGCTTTCGCGGTGACGGAAGTGCTGCTTGAATACTTTCGGGTCGTTAATGGCGCGCAAAATATCGAATGTGATAATTCAGCGAGCGATCCGGCTCCGGTACTCTCAAAGGATAGTGCTGAGCTTTACGTCGCGGCGATAACCTTTGGCAAAACTGGCCCCATAGGTTTTGCGCAGGCTGCCAACAGTCGTGTTGCGCAGGCGCTTGTCCAAACCGGCTACGGAATCGCGGTGATGCTTCTTGGTCATGGTCAGTAAATCTAATCGCCTATGTCCGTTGGATCAACGAGTGTTACACCGAGCTCAAGCGCGCTAGGTCGTTGCGGTCCTCCGTGCGGCCAATATTCAGCATCTTGCGCAGCTCCTGGCTCGCAGCCAATTTGCTGTACAGGTGTGGCACCGTTCTACCATTGGGCAAAACCGTTATTTTCTCGATATTTTGTTGAAGTTCTCTTGGGAGTTCTGAGATCTGTTTTGGTCGTTCTATGGTTTTGCCGTCGATTTCGGTAGTTTCGAGGTAGTCGCCGATAGCGGCTTCATGCATCGACCATAGACGTTCTTCGATGCGACGGCGTTTCTCTACAACGAGATCTTCCTCCTGCCGGGTAAGAAACGCGATCCGATCCCGTATTTCCGGCCGCCGCTCGAGCCGACAGGCATTGATGTACGCAACGTCATCCCGCTTGCTCTGCCAGCCGACCTCACGGTAAGCGCGTACGCGCGGCAGCGCCGACGCCCGCAGTCGGCAATACTTCTCGTATTTTGCGTTTTTAAGCGCCCATGACCCCGGCGATGCCATTGGGAGTAGGTCTCTAGCGTTCGCCATGTTCTATCTATCGACGCGCCTATCCGACCTTCCGCCAGGGGCTCTCCCGCCGCTCGCCTCAGCATCGAGCGTTTCACGGCGCGCAGATAGACCCAGAGCAGCGCCAGCGATACGGGAAATACCATCGGCAGCGCAAACGTCACGGCCGCCAAAGTGTAGGAGACAGCATCGAATGGAATATCTGGTATTTCCATTTTCTGTCCCTGAGTCGGTCCGAACCTCCCACCATGGTATCCTGCGTTCTTGCCGCTTCGCCAATATGCCGCGGTGCCTCTCGGTGTTTTCTAAAACGTGCCCGATCGCCCCACCGAATATCATCTGCAGCGCGAACAGGTATCCAAATCGCCGTTCGTATTCGTGAGCGAGCGGGGCACGCCATTCTCAATCCGCGGTTTCCAAGCCACGGTAGAGCGAGCGGCCCGGCGCGCTGAGAGGCTCAGCATGCGCCACGCCGGGCTTTCCAGCATCTCGGTTAGCAGCGCCGGGCAATGCGGTTGCGGCGACGACGCCCGGCTAGGCTGGACGGCTGCGGTCGTGAGCGCATTACCTCTCCGCTTTCGCTGCGCGCTTGGCGAACTGTTCAATCAGTTCGCGCTCCGATTCCTCGGCAGCGCGCAACACCGCTACTTGTTCGGCGTTGATATGCAATTCGATGCACTCATGCACCAGATCGCGCATCACTGTGATCCGTATGGCGTCGATCAGAATCGAGCCGCGGCGGAGAGGAAATCGAAAGTCCTCAATCCACAGCGCTACAACAATGAGCGCTAAAAATACCGCTAGAAATACTGTACGTACCACCCCGGAGTGGATCCACGAGGCGGCGTGCCTTTGGGCGCGCAAATGCCGTACCAGACGAATACCTCGTAGCCCGGGACGGTCTCGGTGATCGCTGGCACATCAGGTAGCGTGTCGACGCGTTTCGCCGTGGTCACGCCGAGCGCACGGATGTGGCCGGCCTGGATGTGTTGGATCGAGCCGGGCAGATTATCGAAAAGCACCGGTATCTGACCGCCGAGCAAATCCGTCATCGCGGGCGCCGTGCCGCGATAGGGCACGCTCGCCTGACATGTGCGGCGAAGTGCCCACCCCGCCGGAAGCGAAATTGATTTTGCGATTGGCTTTCGCCATTGCGATGAACTCGGCAAGGTTCTTCGCCGGAAATGACAGGTTCACATCCATGACGTTGGCGAGCTTCATGGTGCCGGCGACCGGGGTGCTATCGCGCAGGAAATCGAACGGCAAATGCTCGTAGAGCGTCGTGTTGATGGCGTTATTCGGGGCGACGAAGCCGATGGTGTAGCCGTCGGGCGGCGAGGACAGCACCACTTCCATGCCGATATTGCCCACGGCGCCAACGCGGTTCTCGACGACAAATTGCTGACCGAGATATTCCGACAGGTACTGGCCGAGCATACGCGCGATAGTGTCGTTGGGACCGCCCGCCGCGAACGACACGATGAAGTGCACCGGGCGCGTTGGATAATCGAGTGCGGACGTGGCAGGTGAGAAAGCCAAACACCCGACTGCAGCCGCGGTCAGACCAAGGAACTTGCGACGGTGAAGCACCATAACTTGACATCCTCAAGCGTGAGCGCATTTCGCAAATGGGAAACGAAGCTCCTTTCTTTATTCGCTCGCCTGCCTGCCTTTGAATTGGCGGGACGGCATTCCGGCCGCCAGTTCCAACATGGACGCTACGCCAATTCTCCGCACGCGAGTAGAGGAAATGTGGCAAATTGGCACAAAGCGGACATCCCGCCGCGCTGTAATATCCCCGGAGCCCCAAAAAGAAAGGGACCGGCACAATGGTCGGTCCCCCCGCCATTGCTAGCGAGCTTGGTGTCCTACTTCCTGACATAAAACTCTCCGCTACCGCCGGAATTCGTAGGTGCGAATTACAAATATTGTTCGATCGGGTCATCGCCGACCGTTACGTAAATCAATGCTCCACCTTGAAGTCGCGTGACGAGCTTGTTGTTTTCGACCGGATCGACGGTGATGCAACCGTTGCTCAGGCCCAGCATGCCGTCATTTTTCGCGCGGTAAGCGGCGGTGGTGTACCAGTTTGGATGCAGGATCCATTTAAACGGCGGCGTGTGATTAATGTAACTGTTGTAGGAGGTAACGCCCTGGAGCACGGCAACGATCATGTTTCGATAAACCGTACCGTCGTACCGGTCGACGATGGTCTTGTAATGGCCCATGACTTCGGAATGCGCTGTCTTGAGCGGACCTAACGGCGTCATATCTAAATCTCTTTGGAAGCCTTTGAATTTGACGGCTTTCGCATTGGGTCCATTGGATCTTCCATGCGCCGCATAGTAGGCGGTGACCTCACCCGATTTGAAATCAATGAGATAAAATCTTTTGTTCGCCGACAGCTGGGAGATATCGAACACCGCAAGCGCGTCCTTCTTAGCAAAAGTTTGCTGACGCGAGATCGTGATGGCCCGCGCAACCGCGGCCATCGGAGCGCCGAGCGTCTGCGCCTGCTGCAGAAGCGGATCGAGTCCGTTCGCAGGATTGTCAGGCTTCGCCGAGCTTGGGAGCGCGCCCGACGGCATCGCCGACTGTTGCGCCCGCGCGGCAAGCGACCACGGCAGTGTATTGGCGGCGAGCGTCGCGCCGAAACACGTAATGAACTGCCGTCGCTTCATGAGTGTCGTCCAACCCCGAAGGACAATACTCTAACACATCGCGCCCGGCGACCACGTCGGATTATAAAGACCTCAAGACCCGTCGGCGTCATAGTAGTGCCGCTTTCTGAATTGAGGGCCGGCCCAACAGCCAGCCGCGAATAGCAAACAAGGAAGTGAGCCAGCGAAAATCCGGCTACGCCGGGCGGGCGTAAGCAAAAACAGTATGCGGCGCTATATTATTAGGGGCGCTATATTATTAGGAATGATGGGCGGCTTTCTCTTCTTCCGATACTTACAGAAAGAACGGTCGGACCTTCTCAATTTCCGGGCGGATGGCAACAAGTGGCAAATCGTTCACGGCTGGATTCGAGATCGGCTGGAAGATTAGCGTCAGTCTAGAATTCGCCAAGCGTGATTGGACATCTTCCCCTTAGCGTTCTTTGCAGGGCATTGTGTTCAACGCCTCAGAAGCCCCACTGATATCAAATTCGATTACCGTATCGCGCGCCCAAGGAAGCTTAACTTGGGTGCGGAGCTTCTTAGAGGTCTTAAACTCATGGAATGAGGTTTTAGACTCATCGGATCCCAAACCGACTAAAAGCGGAAATTGATTTCCGCTGCCCGCTCCAATCTCCCGTTCATGGACTGGGCCGGTATCGAACCTGAATTGAGCTTTGACGCGCCCGACCAAGAACTCTCTCGGAAAACCAAAGGTCCACCGAAAGATACGGGACGCCTTCTTCGGGCGGGTAGGCGCAGTGAATTATCAACTGCGAACTGACAGTGCGTTTGAACTGCCGGATCGCACCCTGCCCAGCGGAACTCATGGAGGGATGCTTTTCCTTCGTGAGAGGGTCAGTAATGCTGTTCGCTTTCCAAGTCGCATTTGCTACTTGCGAGCCAAGCGCAAAAATAAGCGTGGCAAGTGAAATTTCGAAGGTATGACCATTCCCTACGCGCACGCTGCTACAGGAATGTCTGCTATTCCCCGACACGCCAATGATCAGGAGGTCTGCTTGGTCCCAAATCGGAAATCAAACAGACCGCCTCGCTCATTCCCCGGGTAAACGGCCTGCCGAACTCGCCGGTCGACTCGAGACGCGAACAGCGCCGATGGTGACGTGTGGGGGCGACGCCGATCCGGCTGGCGCGCTGCCCGGACGAATTAAGCCGGCGTTGATCATAGCGCGGCCATCCCGGGTCGGATTGTTCATTTCCTTCACGTTCTCGCTGACGAGTTCGTTGGCGGCTTCCGGATGCCCGGTATTGACCTTCCGCATATTGCTCACGAAGACTTTCGGATAAATCCAGCTTGAGGACGGTACCCTAAGGCCCATAAATTTTGCGATGTCGGCAACGAAGGCGTTGCAATTGTATAGCTCCACGCTCCAGGTCGTCGATTTGGCCTGCAGCTGGCGGATGTAAGCGACCGTTCTGTCGTACTGCTCCTTGCTCACCAGCACCCGGTAACGCGAGGTGATGTATTTGTCTTCGAGATCGCCGTCGGTCCAGCCGGTATCCGAGGGGACCGGAACATAATGCCCCATGAGCCACATCTGGGGGTCATCGCCCTTTGGCGAAAGCCCAGCAACGTTCTTCTTGCTGGGAGGCTCGCCGACACGGCCGAATACAACAAAGGTGTGGCCGTAGTCCCACGCCTGGCGGGAGCGGAACTCGAAGTAGTACTGGCCGGATCCGCTAGTGGTGGTCGTGCTGCTTGTAGTCGCCGGCCGTACGATCTGCGATTGTGAGCTGGTCTGCGCGTTAGCCACCGAGAGGCCAATTCCCGTTACGACGATCAACGCCAATGGGCTAAGCAGCCTCGTTGAAGGACACCTATTGATCACATTCCAGTTCATCGCATTTTGTCCCAGTTTATTACATTTGTGCGCCCCGACGATAGAAAGGGACCGGCACAATGGCCGGTCCCCCCACTCGCTCTAGCCTTTGGTAACAACTGGGGGCGGCGGCGGGGCTTTGCCCTTGCCGTAGTACCCACCAGTCTGCGCATAGCCAGAAGCGACGCTGAGGAGAGTCAGCGCCGCTGCAGTCAGTAGTGTGAGTGCTTTCATCGCACCCTCCTTTGTCATGACAACAACGAATCAAACCAACAGGAGGATGCCGCCACTAGTGCTGGAAAGACACACTGAGAATTTCAATTTAGGCAAATCATGGTTAATTGGAGATCAAACAAATGCACTGCCTCAGGCTCAGCTGAGGCACCTTTGGTCTCGTCTCTCGCGCGCCAGAGATAAATGGCGAACCAACAAAAGCAGACATTGGCTTAACTCGCGTACCTCTTTTTTAAATGCGACTGTCGAAAGTCGCCAAGTGTCACCACCCCCACCCCCGCGGGCAACCTCCCGCTTTCACATTACATTAGGCTCGTGCCCTCTAAATTCAGGCGGGATTTCGTGATCCTTGGGGATTGCGGGCTATGACGCCCGACCGTTCGGCGCTGTTGCCGAATCGTCGGTTTTTGGGGCCGGGGATGCGGAAGGCCTTTCCAGGCTTCTTGGCGATGGCGCTCGCGGCGGCGCTCACGACGCCGCTGTGCTCCGGTTCGGCTTTCGCGCAACAGCCGCCTGCGCAAGCCGCTGCAGTACAGTCCGCTCCCGAAGCCGCCGCATCGCAGTCTGCTCAAGAACCTGTCGGTCAGGCTGCCGCCAACTGTCCGGGACATCCCGACGCGCTTGGCACGAGCCGGGTACTCGCGCTCGATCCTACCGAATATCCGCGCGTCGGCCGCATGCAATATCCGGACTCACTGCCGCTCAATGACAAGGAAGTGGTGCTGACCTTCGATGACGGTCCCATTCTGCCCTATTCCGACCAGATCCTCGACATTCTCGCTTCGCAGTGCGTGAAAGCGACCTATTTCCTCGTCGGTGAAATGGCTCGCGCGTTCCCGACGACGGTACGCCGCATCTACGAGGAAGGTCACACGATCGGCACGCACAGCGAGCATCATCCGACCCGGTTCGGCCAATTGCCGGTCGAGAAAATGCGTCGCGAAATCGACTGGGGCATTTCGGACGTCAGCGCGGCATTGGGCAATTCCAAATATCTCGCGCCGTTCTTTCGCATTCCGGGCCTGGCGCGGTCCGATATCGTCGAACGCGAACTCGCAGCGCGTGGGCTGACCGTATTTTCCTCCGACACTGACGCCGACGATTGGCATCACCGCATCAGTGGCCAACAGATCATTGCTTTGGCGATGCAGCGACTGGAAGCGGGAGGCAAAGGCATTCTGCTTCTTCACGACATCCATCCGGCGACCGTCGCCGCGCTGCCGGGGCTCCTCAAGGAGCTTAAGGACAAAGGTTTCCATATTGTGCAAGTGGTTCCGGCCGCGTCCTATGTCATCGCGATGGCGAACAAGCCCACAGCCCGGAGTTTAGCCTCAACGTTGCCGGGCGATCCGACAATCGGGCACGACGGGAATCGCGGCGCACAGCCGCGTTGGCCGCATGTGGTTGCGAACGTGGCCGCCGACGACAGCGTAATGCCAGTTCCGGATGCTTCGTCCTTCGAGCCCGACGCCGTCGCGCCCGAGGACATCACCGACGTTCACTGGCCGGCGCAGGCCGAAGCGAAGAGGCCGTCGCCCGCGAAATCGCAAGCACCGGCCCCCCGCAAACATAAATTCGCCGGTCGCTCGGAAAAGCGAAAAGAACGCCTCACCCACGCCGGCAAAGACCAGCGGCGCGGACCATGCGCATCGACATAAGCGCACCCACACTAGCGCCGACGGCCCACACAAAAAGGGGCGCAACGCATCGAACGGCACGAATCTCTAGGATTCGCACGATGTGGAAGCGCCTAGCAGGCGGCAAGCAGCACCCCAATAAGTTATCGTTGCGTGGCTCACTGGCACATCACGGGATTTCGCCGAAGGGCCAACAGCCGACATCGGGTTGGTCTAGCCGTGGCGGGGTGACTTCAAATAGGCTGGTCGCCGATCTTGATCCTGCTGTCCTTACCGAAAGCGTTTCCGTCTAACATTTGATAGTAATTTGACCGCCACACCTTCGGAACAAATACCTGCGCACGACGTTTATGGGATAGAGTGGCCCCGCTTTTGCGGGGCATTTTTGTTCAGGTCGCGTGATGCATAATAAATGCGATTTCTTTCAAGAGCAGATTAAGAAGTGCAACGGGCTCGCTGAGCGAGCTTCTGACAAAACTGACCGCGAATTCTGGCTGGGCATGGCGCGGCGTTGGGAAGGCATGCTGGAAGCGGGAGAACGCGGCACGCTCAACGTTGAAGTCAAACCCAGGTTTGAGCGCCCGCTATTCAAGAAACGAGGTCGCTGGAGGCGCGCCGCCTGATCGGGGCCGCTTGATCGCCGCCGTCGTGGCGATAGCGCGCGGCAAGCGACTGCCGGCCGCGCGCGGTTGTCGCGCTTCCTCTACTCCCCAGGCACTCGCCGCCGATGCTCCTCACGCGTTCGTCGGCGATGCTGGTTCTTGATAGCCGTACACAACTTGTCGAGCGGCTCGAGTATTGAAGCGATTGCCCGATAATCTCGGGAATCCCTGTCGATGTTCATAACGCCAGCAACCAATGCGATATATTTGCGACCTAGTTTCTCCTCCAATTTATCTCTCTTCTTCTTCAGCTTTCGAGCGTCTATGGGATCTTCCTTTTCGTCGATCTGGTCATTGAGTTCGACAATTTTGCAATAGGTCTGACTTTTGCGCTTGTCGCCGCTGATGATTTTGACGAAGTTTCGTGCTTCCGCCTTCAACGTGTCAGCACTCGGGTGACGAGCCACTGCATACATCGGCACAGCGGAGATTGCTAAAATCGCACCCACGCCCAGGCCAATCAGTTTAGTGTGATTTGCAGCCATGGGTCGATCTCCAATCGATCGCCCGGAACGCTCTACACCTTGACGCAATACTAGGCGAACTCGGCTTGCTGCTCGATCATCTATTTGGAGGAGGAGACACTCGGCCGTAAACCTACGATATTTTTAGACACCATTTTCTGAATATTTGTTCATCCCACCAGTGGATTGGTCCCACAAATCGCACAACGGCGCTTGGCATAGCGCACGGTGGACGCGATATAGTGAACCCATTCGCTAGGATTGAAGAGTTGCGCGCTTCGAGCAAATTCTTCGACTGGCTGCTCGCAGGAGCACTCGCCTGCCCGATCGCGGCTGCGTCTCATTATGTCGCCTTAGCCGGATGCAAGCCGGACCATTTCAAGCCGCTATTCTTTGTCAAGAGCATGGGCGAATGTTCGTTCGATGCCGAGACGTTGAGCTATGCCGGCACGCCGGTTCAACAAGCCATGTGTCTGATGCGCGGCATGGATGCGACGCGCAATTTGCTGCCGCCATTGCACAGCCTGCCTCCGGCACTCGCCAAGCGCGTAGGACAAACAACCGAGCTGCCGTCGCGTGCCGTGCTCGCAGATTATCTTGCCACGCTCGGGCTTGAGGGTGAGTTCGGCGATTTTCTATGGTCGCCGGTGTCGCGCGCCCACGACAACGACGTTGCCGCGCCGATAGCGCGCTATTTCGTAATCCACGACACCAGCGGACCGAATTTCGGCCGCCGTTCCTTCCCGGATGACATCGACGGTGGCGGCAAGGTCAACGACTTACGAAACTTCGAGTGTCATGACGGCTGGGGCAAAGCCCACATCGTCATCAGCCGCACCGGCGAGCTGCTGTTAGCGCACGATTATTCGATCCCTTGGCGTGAGACGAAATTCGAGCAGGCGGCGGAATTTGGCGGCGCGCTGAAGGGGCTATTCCTGCACAACGAAATGATCCAGCCGCGCCGCAGCGCGCCAGGCCGCGGCCGGCGAAACGACGCGCGCTCGCCCGATCCCGCGTTTACGGCTGCGCAATATGATCGGCTTGCGCTCCTATACGTGATCGCCAGCGTTCGCGCCGAACGATGGCTCATTCCGGCTTTCCATGCCGCGATCGATGCGCAGATCGCCAACGGTCACGACGATCCGCTTAATTTCGACGTCGACAGTTTTGCCAGGAGCCTTGAGGGCGTGATTGCAAAATTGGGAACGCTCGATCAGGTAGAAGCCTCTCACTAATAGCCAGCGGCCTCGAAGCCGACCAATGAAAGCCGAGAATCGCTGACTTCATCGGCGACAAGCCGAACGATCTACCACAGGTCGGCCGGCCTATTGGCCTGGACCCCGGTCGAAGTTTCGAACCTCCGGCCGGGGTTCTCCGTTTTCTAAATAGGCGCGCCGGTCACTTCTGCATGGTGCCCGGCTGCGCCGGCCCCGGACCATTTGCCTAAGCCACCCAGCCAAACGATGGCCGGGGCCACTCCGGGGCTTGCGATTTCATGCTCACGCGAACTCGTTACACCCATGTCCACTGAACGAGAAAAGCTAGTCCGCGACATCAACGGTCTAAAAGTGAGCGTCCGTTTAGGGTGGCTCGAAACGGCCGCCAAACCAATGACTCCTGCGGAACGGCTGGAGTTGCGAAAAAGCATCGACTCCTTAGTCACCGAGCTAAATACTCTGCGAATAAAGCTCGATCGGCCACCGAAAGCTGAGGCATAACTCTGCATTAGGAGCGAAGCCGAAGAGGATCGAGCCTTGTGGTGCTGCGTCGCACAAACATTTTAGTTCTTCGAACTGTGGTCATTGCCTCAAGCTTGTCCAATTCTCCGAACGTAATAATCGAATCGCGGCGACGTGGAGTGCAGACACGCAGCAGGGAACGTACGGGAGCCGGGGGCTCATTTAATTGGGGGGCACCAAAGCGGAAATCCGAAACGCAGCGGCCACTACCTCTCGGTGCGTAGGTAGCGAAAAAGTGGCCAGCCGGAGTGGCGACTGGCCCGCGATTAATCTTTGGGGCCATAGCACATTCATCATTTTGCGCCCGGCTCACTCGTGATAGAGCGCAGCGCCCAGCCACGCCGCTCCCGCCGCCCTGGTCCGGAGGAATTGGACGCCTGCTTTGTCGTCCGCGATCACAACGGACAGCAACTCGCGTATGTCTATTTCGAAGACGAGCCGGGGCGGCGGTCGGCGGCTAAATTATTGGAGCGGGACGAGGCGCGGCGGATAGCTGCCAACATTGCTAAGCTGCCGGAGCTATTGCGGCGCGAATTAGTCGGGACAAAGAGGTCAGAATATCCCTAACTTTGCAGCCAACGTAGACGCATAGCCCCAAACAAGAAACGTGATCAGGGCAAGAACAATGATTTTTCCGATCATGCTGCCAATGCGCTCTTCAGCCGAACGCTCTTGCTGCTTGGGAATGTCCATGTGACCCCTACAAATGTTGGGGACAAACGACGCGATCTGTCATGGTAGACACCAGACCGCGTCGCTCCCCACTTGTGTGTACTGAAAACCCTATCCGTATTGATTGGAGGAGGGAATCACCTAACGTCGGCGCACAATGATCGCGCTGCTATGCTTTGTCCTTAACGTCTTGGTCTCGCCATTTAAGTCGACGAGCCAACTTGAAGCCGAAAATGCTGCGCTCCGGTACCAGGTGGTTATGTTGCGCCGGATAGTGCATAGGCGCGTCCGGCTTACGAACAGCGATCGCATATTCTTTATCCAGCTGTATCGATGGTTTCCGTCGGTTCTGAAGGTCATCGCGGTCATCCGTCCAGAGACGCTCGTTCGTTGGCATCGGGCCGGCTTTCGTCGGTACTGGCGTTGGAAGTCGCGCTCGTTTGGAGGGCGGCCGCAGGTTGACGCCGAGCTGCGCGCATTGATCCGGCGAATGAGTGTCGAGAACCCGCCGTGGGGCGCGCCGCGCATCCACGGCGAACTGCTCAAGCTCGGGTTTGAAGTCGCGCAATCGAGCGTCGCCAAATACATGGTCGAGCGGCATGGACCGCCAAGTCAGGGCTGGCGCACATTTCTGCGCAACCACGCGCCGGACATTGCCGCGATGGATCTATTCATTGTCCCGACCATTGGCTTCAACCTGCTCTATGCCTTCGTCGTTGTTCGGCTGAACCGGAGAGAGCTGGCCTGGATCAACGTTACACAAAATCCTACGGCAGAATGGATCGCGCGCCAGATAACCGAGGCATTCCCCTGGAATGAGTTGCCACGCTACCTCATCAGAGATCGGGACCGTATCTATGGCGAGGTTGCTCTACGCCGAATTCGCGCCATGGGCATACGCGACAAGCCTATCGCACCAGCGTCACCTTGGCAGAACGGTTTTACCGAAAGGCTGATCGGATCGATCCGGCGTGAATGCCTCGATCATCTCGTCATCTTGGGTGAGGCTCATCTACGTCGAATTTTGCGAAATTACGCGAGCTATTACAACAAAATCCGAACACACCGATCACTGGACAAAGATGCTCCGGCCTTTCGCTCTGTTCAGCGGGTCGGTACCATCACGTCATATACGATCCTCGGCGGGCTTCACCATCACTACGTGCGTGTTTGAGTTTTCGGTACACACAAGTGGCACACGTTCTGGAATGCAGGTGATACGCCAGCGCGGGTCCTCGATGCGGTCCTCGCCGATCCCAAGATAATGGCGCGCTTCGCCGAGGTAGGCAGCGTTCCAAAGTCGATGACGCCTGCCGGCTACATTCCAGAGAAACAACCACAGGTTCTAGCTGCAAAGATGATTGAGTTTTTCGAACAGGATCGTCGTTAAGTTGACATCTATACTCGCCTAATCGCCTTGGAGGAGGCCACGGCCGACTACACATTGATGCGTAGCGGATTTGGGGTCGGGTGCCCGGAATAACGTTACTCCCACGATGTCCGTTAATGGCCCGTAGCGGACATCCCAAGTGCGCTACTGAATGTCTGCTTTCGGGGGTAAAGCGGCCCCATCCACCGGCAACGGCAGAATGCTCGACCGCGCGAAAGGCATCGTCATTACAAACTTGCCACCACGGCCAAATGCTTGATCTTGTGATCCAGGTAGGCTTGCAGGAAGGTGTCATAGTTTTTGATAGACACGCAGCCATTCGAATCACCATTCGGGCCGAGCATGAAGGAGTGCGCCAGGAAACCGGCCCGGCCGAAGACGTTCCGCTCATCTTGGGGAATCAGCCGCAACGCGCGAACCCC
Source organism: uncultured Alphaproteobacteria bacterium (assembly GCA_963816295.1). Lineage (GTDB taxonomy): Bacteria > Pseudomonadota > Alphaproteobacteria > Rhizobiales > Xanthobacteraceae > BOG-931. Next base: position 769,334 of record CAWFJS010000017.1, read on the forward strand.
ATGGAAAAGCTCTTCCCGCAGTTCGAGATTGTAGACATTCGGCGGCGTGGCGCCGTGCATTTTTTCATCGACGTGGCTCGGGTCATCGAGCAAGCTACCGAGGCCCGAATGCGCTTCGAGTTGGGTGCCGTCCGGCATGTAGACGATATGCGCTGATATATCATAAACGGCGGTCCATCGGTCGTAACGGCCTGCTGCGATCTCGCCGACGCCAAGACCGGCATCATCGGTAGCAGCATAAGCCAGTTTGATCGGGTCACGCTTACCGAAAATTTTCTCGTATATCGTCGCGAAGATTGACGGTTTAGCCGACTGGCTTCCCTGCGTGCTGTCGGCCAGAGAATTGCGGGGTGGCGCCGATGTTGGCCGCGGTATCGGCAAGACCAATTTCTGCGCGCGTGATGGGATTGGCGGAATGTCCGGCGTATTTCGGACGGTCGTTAGTGACGGCAGCCGGGACGCCGTCGACGCCGGCAGGCTGCCGCCAAAAAGCGGCGCGTTGTTTGCAAATGCTCCAGTCGAAACGCCCAAAGAGGGGTGAGGGTCGAAAAGGGAGACATGGAAGTTGGAAGCAGGCGCGCTTGGCTTTGGTACAACGAGTTTATCGCCACGGCTGACCGCAACATCAAGTTTATCACCGCGGCTCGGGGCCAGATCGATTTGATCGGCACCCGTATTGGCAAGAGTGCTGCAAAGGGTCCAGGCGCACAGCGCCGCGACGGATACAAGCGTCACGCCACCCCACGCTCTTTGCCGCGCATTCGGTGGCAAGCGTCGATGATCGTATCCGCTCGAGCTCTTACGTCGCTCGGTGCCGAACGTCATTCCCCCGAACCCCAATCGCGAACGCCCGCGCCATCTTGTCAATGCCGAAAGCGAGCGCGCCATCTCCCATGATAGTCCACCCGTATGCGGAGCATCATATCTGTTGGGTCCCGATCGCCATGTGCCATTTTTGCAACATTCCCAGATTTTTTCCGAGATGCCCCGCAGGCGGCCTAAATTGGATCCGAGATGGTGCTAACCAAATATCCAATAATAGTGTGTGACGGATGAGTCGCCCCTCGGACGCCGTAAGGCCAAACAACTCCGACAGGGGCGTTACATTGGGGCGAACCTTACGATGCGTGCGATTGTTTTTGTCATTGTCGCTTTGATGCTCGGCGGCTGCATGCAGGGGACATTCATGCAGGGGACACTGTCGCCTGCGACAGACGCTGGCTGGAGCGCCCGCGACAGGCAGTTGATGTCGAACCTGCCTTACCGGCAGGCAGCGATTCCGGAGGAGTATAGGCGTCACATCGTTCAGTACGACCGCAAGGAAGCCCCCGGCACCATTGTCATCGATACCGGCAACAAGCTTCTTTATTACGTCCTGCCGAAGGGCCAGGCGATCCGCTACGGTATCACCGTCGGTGAAGCTGGGCAGGATTGGAGCGGGATCGCCACGGTTGGCCGCAAGGAAGAATGGCCGTCATGGACACCGACCGCCGGCGAACACGCGCGGTTTGGATCCCTGCCGACGTTCGTGAGTGGCGGGCCGCAAAATCCGATGGGTGCGCGCGGGCTATATCTATACTCCGGCGGCAAGGACACGCAGTATCGTATCCACGGCACCAACCAGCCCGAATATATTGGCCGAGCCATCTCGTCGGGCTGCATCCGCATGACCAACGAGGACGTCATCGACCTCTACAATCGTGTCAAGGTCGGCACAAGTGTCGTTGTGCTCCCGGCAAGTCGTTGGACATTCGGACCCCACGCGGCTGAACGCCCCGACGCTTAAGCGTTCGCCGGCACTGCTACTCGACTCAATCGAATCTGCCACTCAGTCAAGCGCCAAGCCGAACGGTCGCTGCGGCGCGCTTCGCGAATTTCCTCCGCAATCCGGTTAGGAACCAATGGCAAGCAGGGCGCGTTTTGAACGTTGTTCTGGCGTTCGAGGCGCCACCCCTTCAGTGCTTCTAAAGGTGCCTGGTCATGCGAAAGATCGGCGCTATTTTGGGGATTACCGCACTCGCCGGCGTTGTTTTTTCCCCTCCGCCGGCCGCGGCGTTTGGCATCCGCGTGGGACCATTTTATCTCCACGTGCCGTTTCTCGGGCACCATTATCACCATCATCACCTGCACATGCGGGCCAACCCAAACGAGGCGCGGAACGGGCCTAATGACGTCCCTCGCGGTGGCTACAGCCCCGCCCGCGGGGGGAAGGCCAAGTCAGATCAGACTGAGCGCGATGCGCTCGCCGAAACCAATACCGAGGCGCTTGAACGTTGCACCGGCTTAGCGCCGGGCGTGACCGATTTGCCGATCGATCAGATCCGACTGACCGTCCGTCCGACAACTGATCAGGAGGCGGCGCTCAACGATCTCAGCGCAGCATCGTCGCAAGCAAGTGATGTCGTTAAGTCGTCGTGCCCAAGCTCGGCTCCACTCACTCCGGTAGGCCGCGTCGATGCCGCCAAACAGCGCGTGGATACGACCATTAAAGCCATACAAATTGTCCGCTCGCCGCTTGAGAGGTTCTATCAGGCGCTGAACGATGAACAGCGGCGGCGGTTCAACGCAATGGGCGGTTCGACCGCGGGCACTGGCTCGGCCAGCAATCTGGCGTCGCTGTGCAGTCAGCGGGCCGGAGGTTTCATCGACCTGCCAGTTCAGCGCATCGAACAAGTCGTCCAGCCTACTGCGCAACAGCAGAGCGCCTTCGACGATCTGAAGAAGGCAACGCAAAATGCCAGCGACCAACTGCGGTCGTCCTGTCCGACCGCGGTGGCGAAATCGCCAATGGCGCGGCTCGATACGGTCGAAGCACAGTTAAAAGCTATGGCGGACGCTATCGAGGCAGTTCGCCCTAACCTCAAGAACTTTTACGCCTCGCTGAGCGACGATCAGAAGGCGAGGTTCAACACGATGCGGTCACCGCCGAGCGACGCTTCGTCGCCACAACAGCGTTAGAATGGTGTTGCCCCACCTCCAAGGAGTTAGACGCACGTCTGCCGCGGCCGAGGCGACACTGCAGCAGACCGATCTACAGCTTAGTCCTTTGCTGCGGCGCAACGATTACAGAAAATTAACACGGAACTTTAACTTCGCCGTCTAGGAAACTCGCGGCGGAAACAACAGTTACATTTAGGTGAAGTCGGCTCGCCAGCGTTGCAAGGCACCGACGACCTCGAGTGGGGAGAGCGCGCCATGAAGAAGAAAACAATAGGTATTCTGGCAACGAGCGTTGCGGTTTGCGCGCTTTGCGTCATGACGGACGGCTCTGCATTCGCCGGGGGTGGCGGGCATGGTGGTGGGGGTGGAGGCGTTCGGATTTTTTCAGAGCCATGCGTTAGCTGACTCCCGCCATCGATCGTCTCATGTGCTGGTCTTTCGTTTTGCCGCGGCGGGGCGTAGCACTTCGGGCCGCTCGAACTCTTGCGACACCATGACCACCCAAGATAGCGCCTCCATGATTGGTCATCGGCTCGGCATAGGTAAGTGAGCGACCAAACTGAACTTCACGTGTTTCGCCCTCATCGCCCTCAGGATATTCGTTATTCCACCGGCGTGCTGGAATTTAGTGGAAAGGCCAACCAATGTACGCGGCAATCACTGGGATAATCCGTTGGCAAGCAAGCGGCATGTATAAGTGATAATGTAGTCCGAGCGCGAGGCCGGTTGACGGACCGTCGCATCTCAATTCACCGCCGAGATGCAGCCTCGCGCCCCTGTCAGCATTGGCGGTGCAGGCGGTGGTCTATGGCGGGACAACGCTCGGCGTTCCGCGAATGGTTTGAGAAGCGGATCAAAGACCCGCATCTTTCACTGAGTACCACACGCTTCTATTGGCAGGATACGCACAATCCAGCTTATGTCTGGTGGGCAATCGAGATTTGCGTCTGCCGGGATATCCAAATTGAATTTCCGGACTGGGTACGAAAATATTGTGATCGTGGTTGTGCCTCGTTATCCATTGGAACGGCCTAGCGGGGAAGCAGAGCTTAACGAATGGGATAACGTGTCGTGACGCGGCTAAGATTGCGGTTCATCCATACATTCCGAGACCGCCACGGCAAAATACGCCACTACTTCCGGCGACCCGGTTGCAAGAGGGTCCCGTTGCCAGGCCTTCCGGGCTCTGACGAGTTCATGGCCGCTTACCAGGCTTCACTTGGAGGAGTATCACGCCCTCGGAAGCAGATCGTCGAGGACCGCAGCATCAAAGGAACCGTGCAGGCGCTCGTAGCGGCCTACCTGGACTGTACAGCCAATTCGACTTCGCCATTTAAGGCGCTAGCTGCCGAGACCCAGCGCACGCGGAGAAACATCCTCGAAAATCTGCGTGAGGAACACGGTGACAAACGCATTTATCGCATCGACCAATACGGTCACCGCATTCCCATGCTGACCCGTGCCAATGTGCAGCGCATAGTCAATCAGAAGAGCGATACGCCGTTCGCCCAGCGCAACTTTCTCAATACCTTGCGTGCCATGTTTAAGTGGGCCGTATCGGAAGATCGGGTGCCGGATGATCCCACGCTCGGCGTCATCCGCCAAAAGATCGAGAGTGTCGGCTACCGCACTTGGTCGGACGGCGACATTGCGCAATACAAGCAAAAACATGCCCTCGGGACCATGGAGCGCCTCGCACTCGAGCTCTTGCTTACGACTGCCGCCCGTCGCGGGGACGTCGTGAGCCTCGGCCCACAGCACGTCCATGAGGGTACAATCACCTTTGAACAATCAAAGACGAATGGTAGCGAAAAAGCGATCGTCACAATACCTCTTCATCCCGACTTCTATGCGGCCCTCAATGCGATGCCGCCCTCCAAAATTGTCCGTCTTTCACCCGCAACGACGTTCCTAACGACGAGTTTTGGTCAGCCCTTCAAAACGGCAGCGAGCTTTGGCAATTGGTTCCGGCAGTGCTGCGACGAAGCTGGCCTGCCGAAAGGGATAAGCGCGCACGGTCTGCGCAAAGCGACAGCACGACGACTTGCCGAGTTAGGATGCAGCATGCACGAGATTGCCGCTGTCACCGGGCACGCCACGCTTGCCGAAGTGCAACGCTACACGGAGGCCGCCAATAGAAAGCGCCTCGCGCGGGAAGCTATGAAGAAGCTGATCGAGGGCAAATCGTAAACACCGATTGGCAAACCTCGATGTTCGGTTTGCCAGTTTCCGAACTAAGTCGTTGAAAACGAAGGAGCACAAAATGAGAATGGTGGGCCCGGGAGGACTCGAACCTCCAACCAAGCGGTTATGAGCCGCTAGCTCTGACCATTGAGCTACGGGCCCTGCTGTCCACATGTGACTTGATTCACGTGTGACAGGGCTGAGCCGAGATTGGCAAGATAATATAGTAGATACATTGATCAAAGTTGCAGGAGGGCGCGCCGATGCGACCGTTTGAGGGAATCCGGGTGATCGACGTCACCCATGTTTTGGCCGGGCCTTTCGCCACCTATCAGCTCGCCGTCCTTGGCGCCGACGTCATCAAGGTCGAGCATCCGGAGGATCCCGATCAGAGCCGCAGTGCCGGCAGCGACAAGGATCTTAACCGCCGCAAGATGGGCACCTCGTTCCTCACTCAGGCCTCGAACAAGCGCTCGATCACGCTCGACCTGAAGCAGGCGAAAGATCGCGAAATTCTGAAAAAGCTGGTGGCCACTGCGGATGTGTTCGTCGAGAACTATCGACCCGGCGCCTTCGAGGCGCTGGGGCTTGGCTATGAGGCGCTGGCCGCGATCAATTCGCGGCTGATTTACGCCTCGTTCTCGGCCTTTGGGCAGAGCGGGCCACGCGGCACACAAACCGCTTATGACCACGTGATCCAGGCGACCTCCGGCATTATGGCGATGACCGGAACCAAGGACGTGCATCCCGTCAAGCTCGGCAGCCCGGTGATCGACTATGCCACCGGCACGACCGGCGCCTTCGCGCTCGCGGCGGCGCTGTTCCAGCGCGAGCGCACCGGAAAAGGCCAGCGCATCGACATGGCGATGCTCGACGTGGCGATGATCCTGATGAGCTCGCATTTGACCGGCTATCTGCGCAACGGCGCGCATCCAAAGCCGCACGGCAACAGCCATCCGCATGCGACCAATTCGGCCTACGCGACAAAAGACGGTATCGTCATGCTCGGCGCCAGCAATTTGCGGCAACAAAAACGTTTATGGACGGTTCTCGGCCGTCCCGACATGATCAAAAAAACCAACGACGAGCGCGATGCCGATCACGCCCGCGAAGTTGCCGTGCTCACCGAGATCATGTGCACGAAGAGCGCCGCCGAATGGGAAGAGTTCCTGCAAGCGCGTCATGTGCCGGCGGCGCGCGTGCGCACGATGGGAGAGGCGCTGTCCGATCCGCAGCTCGCCAGCCGCGGCGTCATTCACCGCCACGCGACGGGCGCGGGCGTGGAGCGCGAATTGTCCGTGCCGCTCGCCGCGTTTACCTTCGCCCATGGCGGCCCGCGCATCGACACGCCACCGCCGATGCTGGGCCAGCACAACGATGAAGTTTTTGCCGAACTTGGCGAAGCTCGCCGATCAGCCGATACGGTAATCGCGCGTTGAATTTGCGCGGCGGATAACTAAATACTCTGCATTAGGCCAGGCTGGGCGGTCACCCCATCCCCCGACACCCCTGGCCGCTCAGCGCTAGAAGCCTAACGTTTGAGGCAACAAACTGCGAACAACCCCGAGCGCGTATCTGGCTTGGGGTTCTTTTTTGTGGCGGCGGCAGAAATCCCACCATCACATATTGTTGTAATTCACTGGCTAAATCCCGGAGCGCCGCCGTAGAGCCACGCTAGACAGTCAAATATATGCGCTTCATCCCATGTGGCGACGGCCGCATTGCGCACGTCGCGGGCAATGCCCTCGACATGATAAAACGTTTCCCACAGCGCGCGGGATTCGAGCTGCACGCGCGCGGTTCGCGTAAGGCGGAGCGCCTCATAGCGGCGGAATGCGGCGGCAAAATCCCCGTCAGCACCATGGATTGCCTCGGCGAGGCAAAGCCCATCTTCGATCGCCATACACGCGCCTTGCGCCAAGGATTGCAGCGGGGCGTGCGCCGCGTCGCCAAGGAGCACGATATGTCCCTTGTGCCAATGCCGCACCGGCGCGCGATCGGCGACCGAGCGCCGCCAGCGCAAGTCCATCATCGCATTTAATTCGCGCATCGAAGGGTGCGCGCTCCGATAGGTTTGTTCCAGTTCGGCGCGATAGGTTGCCACGTCGGCCTTTTCGGCATGGGTCGCGGTGCGAAACACCGCGACGATGTTGAACTCGGCGCCGTGGCGCAACGGATAATGAACGACGTGATAACCCGGTCCGCCCCACAACGCGGCGCAATCGCGCGGGACGTCGGCCTTTAGCTCGCTTATCGGCACAATCGTGCGCAGCGCCGCGTAGCCGACCGGATTCGGCTCACCGTCGCCGATGAGTTTTTGGCGAAATAGCGAACGAAGACCGTCGGCGGCGATCAACGCCGCGCCGGTCAATGTGCGCCCGTCGGCCGTCGACACGCTGACATCGTCGCCGCCATCCTGAAAGCCCGTCACCATGGCATGCGGCACGAGCTCGATCGCCTCGCTGCGCCGGCAGGCATCGAGCAGAACGTTATGCAGGTCGATGCGGTGAACGATGACGTAAGGATATTTAAAACGCGCCCGGAACGATGCGCCGGTTGGAATGCGAACCAGTTCCTTGCCGTCGAGCGCATCCAGCATCAATAACGCAGCCGGGGCATCCGCGACGGCTAAGACTTCATCCATCAGCCCGAGCCGGTCAAAGACGTGAAACACGTTCGGCCCGAACTGGATGCCATAACCAATGGCGCCGAATTCCGGCGCGCCTTCAAGCACGCGCGTGGCGTGGCCACGCCGCGCCAAAGCCAGCGCCGTGGTGAGCCCGCCAAGTCCGCCACCCGCGATCAGGATGGGGTCGCGCTTTGTCATGAGCGCAGATTAGCAGCCGCTGCCAGAAGCCAATAGACTCGCAAGCAAGGAATACGCGGTGGTAGATTTCCGAATGCCGTCCGTCACGCGCCGTGATTTTCTCGGCGGAACTGCTTTGGCGATCGCCGCCGGCTTGACGCCGGCCGATCAAATCCCGGCCGCGCCTGCGCAATATCCGCCGGCGCTGACCGGCATGCGCGGTCAGCATCCCGGCTCGTTCGAAGTCGCGCATGCCTTCGCGCGCGAGGGCCGGCGTTTCGGCATCGACGATGCGCCAAGCGAAGAGACTTACGACCTGGTCGTGGTCGGCGGCGGCATCAGTGGCCTTGCCGCCGCATGGTTCTATCGTCGCGCAGTTGGTGCGGGGGCCCGCGTTCTCATTCTCGATAATCACGACGATTTCGGCGGCCACGCCAAGCGCAATGAGTTCTCAGGTGGCGCACGCACACTGATCGGCTACGGCGGCAGTCAATCGATCCAATCGCCAAAAACATTGTGGAGCGATGTGGCCAAAGGTCTGCTGCGCGATCTCGGCGTCGAAATCTCCCGGTTCGACAGCGCGTTTGACCGCGGCTTCTATTCGTCGCTCGGTTTGTCGCGCGGCGTGTTTTTCGATCGCGAAACCTTCGGCCGAGACACGCTCGTTATCGCCGATGCGCTGTTGTCCCGAGGCGCGGAAAGGGATCCGCAGCTGGCAAATTTCATTGCGTCCATGCCAATTGCCGATGCCAGCAAACAGCAATTGCTGTCGCTTTACGATCCCGCGCGAGATTCACTTGCCGGCAAGTCAGCCGAGGAAAAAGCCAAAATTCTCAAGACCACGAGTTACCGGGATTACCTCGTCAAGATCTGCGGCTGCAGCGACCAAGTGGCCAACTGCTTTCAGGGCCGCCCGCTCGGCTTTTTCGGGCTTGGCTGCGATGCCGTCTCGGCGTTCGATCTGCGCAGCTTTGGTTATCCCGGCTTTGCCGGATTGAAACTTCCCGCCGACGATCATCCGGAATGGAGCGAGCCGTACATTTATCATTTCCCCGACGGCAATGCGTCGCTGGCGCGGCTTTTGGTACGCGCGCTCGTTCCGGATGCCGCACCTGGCCGCACAATGGATGACATCGTGCTCGCCGGCTTTGACTATGACGCGCTTGATCGTGCCGGCAGCAACGTGCGCATTCGTCTGCAGTCGACGGTCATCGATGTGCGACAACGCGGCGACGCCGTCAGCATCGGCTATGTCAAAGCCGGCGCACCGCATCGCGTGACGGCGAAATACGCCGTGCTTGCCTGTTTTCACATGATGATTCCCTATTTGATGCCTGAACTGCCGCAGGCGCAGCGCGAAGCGCTGGCGCTCAACGTCAAGACGCCGCTGGTCTATACCAACGTGGTCGTGCGGAATTGGCAGCCCTGGCTCGCGCTCAAGGTTTCCGACATCGTCGCGCCGACGGGCTTCTTCAGCCATGTCGCGCTCGATTTTCCGGTCGATCTCGGCGGTTATCGGCATCCGCGCGATCCGGCGGAGCCGATCGTCCTTCATCTCGAACACGTGCCAGCCGCACCGAATTCCGGCCTCGATGCGCGCGCGCAATTTCACGTCGGCCAGGCTAAGCTTCTGGCCCTGACTTTCGCGGATTTCGAGACGCGCATTCGCGATCAGCTCGACCGGATGCTCGGTCCTGGCGGCTTCGACGGCGCGCGCGATATCGCCGCGATCACCGTCAATCGCTGGCCGCATGGCTACGGTTATGTGGCGAATTCACTGTTCGATCCCGACGACTATGACGATCGCGTTCTCAAACTGGCGCGGCAACCGTTCGGCCGTGTTGCGATCGCCAATTCCGACGCTGGCGGCGACGCCTATGCGCATCTGGCCATCAATGAGGCGGCGCGCGCCGTCCAAGAGCTACTGACGTGACTGGCCCAGGGCGTGTACTCATAAATCGCGGGGGCTATTGAAGCTAGGAGTCCGGCATGATCTTGCGCGTCCCTCAGAGAGTTTTCGATCGGTTATTCGACGAAAGCCTAATCACTCTTATGGGTCTGCCGCCGAAGGACCCACCTGATGATGACGAGAATGAAGAAGGCGAAGATGATGATGACGAGGAAGACGACGAGCCTGCAGTCATCAGAGAACCAGACGAATGATGATAACCGAAGACGGCGGCATAGAGACCTTGGGCTCGTGCCTACCAGACCAATTAGCTTTACCGAAACATTCTCAGTCAGGACCCAAACAGTGGTTCTCATTGGAAGGCTGGCGATTGCGAATAGGCCTGACAGCCTCGCGTAAAGGCCTTCTATTAAGTTGTCTCAAGAAAAGCCCCAAATTTTGAGGAACTTAGATCGCCGTTCGGCGTTAATGCGAGCCGTCGCGCTATCGTGACGGACGCCGTAGCTGGATGCTGGTTTCGAGCGCAGGTCTGGGAAGACTGGATACGCGAGCGGAGATCAAGCATGGAATTTAAATTCGATCCACGCGAGCGGCGACTTCGTATCCGCACGCTCATTCCTGCGGGTCACGAACCGCGCGTCTTTGCGCCCGATGAACTGTTTCAGTTCGGCATCGAGGAAGAATATTTTCTTTCTGATAGCGAGACCTTCGCGACGCCAGCCGAGACGCCGGAGGCGCTCTTTCAAATCGCTGACAGCTCCACCACAGGCCGCATCGGCCGAGAGTTCTTGCAGGCGCAGATCGAAGTTGCGACCGAGCCGCAATTAAGCCTCGATGACGCGCGGCGTGAGCTGATGCGCTTGCGGCAAAGCGCGGCGGCGGCCGCTAACGAGTACGGTCTCTCGATCCTCGCCTGCGGGACGCATCCGCTGGCGCACTGGCGAGATTCGGTCCAAACACCGAAGGATCGCTACGCGCAGATCATGGACGATCTGCAAATGATCGGCCATCGCGATATGCTGTGCGGCACGCATATTCATGTCGAATTCGTCGAACCGGCGCGGCGAGTCGAGGTGATGTCTCGAATGTTGCCATACGTGCCGTTGTTCATCGCGCTTTCGGCTTCGTCGCCGTTCTGGCAAGGCCGCATGACCGGACTGAAAGGTTATCGTCTCGCGGCCTATGATGAACTACCGCGCACCGGGCTGCCCGAGCTATTCCGCGGCACGGCTGAATATGAGGACTATGTAGACGTTTTGGTGCGCGCCGGAGCGATGCCTGACGCAAGCCATTTATGGTGGGCGATCCGGCCATCGCTGAAATATCCGACCTTGGAGCTACGCGCTCCCGATTGCTGCACGCGGCTTGACGATACCATCGCTATCGCGGCGCTCTATCGCACGCTAGCGCGCTTTCTGTACCTTAATCCCGAGCACAACGCCGGGGTCGACATCGTCGATCGGGCCATCGCGGTGGAGAACAAATGGCGCGCGCAACGCTACGGCGTAGGGGGAACGTTTGTGACGCGCTCGGGCGCGGTTACAGTCGCCAACTTCCTCGATCACGTTCTTGAAATCACCGCAGCGGAAGTCGACGCGCTTGCTTGCCATGAGCAACTTGAACAATGCCGCGCGATTGTTCTGGAAGGCACTTCGGCGGATGCGCAATTGCGGATTTTCACGGAAAATCAACACAGCGGGACGGAAGTCGCGTTGCACCAGGTAACCCGGTGGATTCGCGATGCTACATTGCTGGCTTGAGTTTCATAAATAGGAATCGCCATGTGCCGCTGGATCGCATATCGCGGCGAAACGACTGCACTGGAACGTTACGTTACCGAGCCGGCGCATTCTCTGATCGCGCAAAGTATCCAGGCGCTGGAGTCTACAGCAAGCATCAATGGTGACGGTTTTGGGCTCGGCTGGTACGGCCAGCATCCAGAGCCCGGTCTCTATCGTGAGATCAGGCCGGCTTGGTCAGACGAGAATCTCCACCACCTGTGCCGTCATTTGCAGTCTCACCTGTTCTTCGCTCACGTCCGCGCTGCAACCGGCACTGCGATCACGCGCGTGAATTGTCATCCGTTCGCTTGTGGAAGATGGCTGTTCATGCATAACGGTTCTCTCGGCAACTGGACTCGCTGGCGCAGGCATGTCGAGGCGCTCATTCCCGACGAGCTTTATCCGTCTCGTATTGGCACAACCGATTCGGAGGCGATCTTTTTGGCAATCCTGGGCGCCGGCATCAACGAGCCGGTTGCCGCAGCCGCAAAGGTGTTGGCAAAATTAAGAGATATTGTGACACAGAGCGAACCTGGAGACCGCTTCCGCTTCACGGCGGCGCTTTCAGATGGTCGCGATCTTTATGCCTTTCGGTATTCGATCAACGATCACGCCAATACGCTGTACTACCGGGAATCGGATGGCGGCATCGTCATCGTTTCCGAACCGTTTGACCATGACGAAAATTGGATAACGGTGCCAGAAGACCGCGTTCTGGTGGCCAAGGCCGGAGAGGGGGCGCGCATTCTGCCGTTGTCTCAGCACCGACAGCAGGCGGCGAAATAACCTCTCTTTTTGGCCGGGGTCTTGATGTCTTACGGCCCTGACTATCAGGAGGTGTTTCGCACGGCGGTTGTGAACCGACCTCGGCTAAAGGACGCTGGCGCCGGAAATGCCGATATTTCGGGCCAAACTATGCGGCATCGACATTTTCAGGTCGAAAAATCACCTACCTAGCTACTAACAAATAAACGCCAAAACACCGCGAATCAGATAAAATTGTTTGAGTCCGACTGTACGCCGACTGACGCACTTTTGGAGGCAAGCACTTCTGGAGACAAGCCATGGCAGTCAAAACTCAAACGGCCAGTCGCTCAGTGACGCTTAAACACCTCGCGGCAAGCTTAGCCAAAGAACACGACATGTCCAAACGCGCGGGGCAAGAACTCCTGCATGATCTGATCGGTTTGATCACCAAGCATCTGAAAAAAGGCGAACGCATCCGGATCGCCGGCCTCGGCATCTTGCAAGTGAGACACCGGGCCGCGCGCATGGGGCGCAACCCTGCAACCGGCGAGCCGATCCAGATCAAGGCCGGCAAGAAAGTTGCTTTCCGGGCCAGCAAGGAAATAAAGCTCGCCGCATGAAACTTGAGTTTTCGGAAATTCGCCCCGTCAAATTCGTTTTGGCGGGGCGTTTTTTATTCACCGCCGCCCATTTTCGGTGCCGTGGTAGCCTTCGATGTTCACGATCCCGAGACGTTGAGCCAACTTAACAACGTAGGCTGAATGATGAGGATTGCGCGTATGGTCGCGAGCTTGTGCCGTTAATAGGTGGCGCGCCTTCTCGCGATCGCCGCGATTTAGAAGGATGATGGCGCAAACAATTCTTGGCACGAGCATGAGGTCCGTATTATCGGTCGCCGTTTGAAATTCGTTGAGAATCTGATCTCGGTTTTCGAAGCGTTGGAATAGCGGAAAGGCTTCGTTCTGGAACCGCTGCAGAAGTTGGGTAACTAATGGCTCATCGGCAGAGATCTTCCACCAAGATTCTCTACGCGTTCCGCGACCCAACCGGGTCCGAATGCAACAGTTGCGATCGTGCACGACGGATTTTGCGTCTCCGCCTCCATGGTGGCGAGCGACTTCCGGAACGTAGACGCCCAAATTTACGCTAAAAAGGCCGTAAAGATTCTCCCTCAATCCCGGGATGTGTGTTGTGCCCGGTGGATCAAATCTTCCCATCTGGAAGTCAATGACATGGGCGAGACCATCGGCCGTGGTCCTGTTGTAGGTGCGGTTTGATTTTCCAAATCCGGATTCTCGAAGGAGCGGATCGAGGCCTTGTTGTAGCTGATCTAATGTGCTGGCTAGGGCTGATTTGGTCATATCGGAATCTGCACAAATTCGAGATTACGCCATTGGTCTTACGCTGCGGCCGATTAGCAGCCATTGTCATCGGAATCAATGCAGCTTCACCTGCGGCTCGGTCCGCCGCGTGATCAGGCGCACGGCGGTGTCGAGCGCGACCTTGATAAAACCGTGCAGCGCGTATTCGTGCATTTTGTAGAGCGACACATACATGAACCGCGCAAAATAGCCTTCGACAAACAAATTCCGACCGATCAGCTTGCCCATCAAGCTGCCGACGGTGCTGTATTCGCCGAGCGATACTAATGAACCGAAATCGCGATAGTGCCACGGTACAAGCCGCTGTCCGGCGAGTTTTCGCGGCAGCTGTTTTGCCAGATGTGTCGACTGTTGATGCGCGGCCTGGGCGCGCGGCGGCACGATGGCATTGTGTTGCGGCCCATTTCTTTCGGGCCATGGACAGGCGGCGCAATCGCCGATCGCAAAAATATCTTCGTCACGGGTGGTCTGCAACGTCTGGCGCACGACGAGCTGATTGATCGCGTTGGTTTCGAGGCCGTCGAGGTTTTGCAGAAAGGCGGGCGCCTTCACGCCAGCCGCCCAGACCACGAGCTCCGCATCGATGATACGCCCGTCTGCAAGCTTGACGCCATTTGGCACGACGGCGGCCACCCGTGCCGAGGTGTAAACTTTCACACCGAGTCCGGTGAGGAGTTCAGTCGCGGCGGCGGCGATGCGCGGCGGCAAAGCCGGCAGAATTCGGTCGGCGGCTTCGATGAGGTGCAGCGTGATGTCGCGATCGGGATCGATGCGGTCGAGCCCGAAGGCCACGAGCTCGCGCGTCGACTTGTGCAGTTCGGCGGCGAGCTCGAACTCCGGTGGCGCCGGCGCCAATGATCGCGACCTGAAGTTGACCCGGCCGCAACGGCTCGTTCTGGCTCTGGGCCCGCAGGCACGCATTGACCAGGCGGCGGTGGAACCGCGCGGCCTGGTCCGGTGTCTCCAGGCAAATCGCGTGCTCCGCAACCCCGGGCGTGCCGAAATCATTGGTGAGACTGCCGACCGCCAAGACCAGCGTGTCGTAGGGATAACCGCGCGCCGGCGTGACCTCGACGCCATTCTCCTCGCTAACCGGTCCGACCAGCACCTCGCGCCGGCCGCGGTCGAGCCCGATCATCTCTCCGGTGCGATAGCGGAAGTGATGCCAGTGAGCCTGCGCCAAATAGTCGAGCTCATGATGGCCGAGATCCATGCTGCCGGCGGCGATCTCGTGTAACAACGGCTTCCATAAATGTGCGCGCGCTCTCTCGATCAGGGTGATTTCCGCTTTGCCACGGCCGCCGAGCTTGTCGCCGAGCCGGGTCACAAGCTCTAACCCACCGGCGCCGCCGCCGACGATAACGATTCGATGCGGGCGGACTGCCTCGTCCATCTCGCCGGTGTTGTTGCTTTGCACTGCATCAGCCATCGCTCGCTCCTGCCGCGCTGCGGCGCGGTTGCGATCAGCGCACGAGACAAGGCTTCCTGTTGTCGAACGTCCAGCCGGGAATAAGGTATTGCATCGCCATCGCGTCGTCGCGCGCGCCGAGACCGTGCGATTTGTAGAGCGCGTGCGCTTGCTCGATTTGCTTTAGGTCGATTTCGATCCCGAGCCCGGGCCGCTCCGGCAGCTCGACCATGCCGCCGCGGATCGCCAGCGGCTCCTTCGTCAATCGCTGGCCGTCCTGCCAAATCCAGTGCGTGTCGATTGCGGTGATCCGGCCCGGCGCCGCCGCGGCAACATGCGTGAACATCGCCAGCGAAATGTCGAAGTGATTGTTGGAATGCGATCCCCAGGTCAGGCCCCAATCGCGGCACATTTGCGCCACCCGCACCGCGCCCTGCATGGTCCAGAAATGCGGATCGGCCAGCGGGATATCGACCGATTGCAGCATGATCGCATGGCCCAATTGCCGCCAGTCGGTCGCCACCATATTGGTCGCAGTCGGCATGCCGGTTGCGCGCCGGAATTCCGCCATGACTTCGCGGCCCGAATAGCCCCGCTCGGCGCCGCAGGGGTCTTCCGCATAAGCCAGCACGCCGTGCATGCCGCTGCAGAGCCGGATCGCCTCGTCGAGCGACCACGCGCCGTTCGGATCCAGGGTGATGCGCGCTTGCGGAAAGCGCTCGGCGAGCGCGGTGACGGTTTCGATTTCCTGCGCGCCCGAGAGCACGCCGCCTTTGAGCTTGAAATCTTCGAAGCCATAGTGCGCATAAGCCGCCTCGGCGAGACGCACGATCGCTTGCGTCGTCAACGCCTCGTTGTGGCGCAGGCGAAACCAATCGACGTTCGCGTCCGGCTCGGCGCGATAGGGCAGGTCGGTCTTGTTGCGGTCGCCGACGAAAAACAGATAGCCGAGCGTCTTGACCGCGCTGCGCTGCCGCCCTTCGCCGAGCAGCGCCGCGACCGGCACACCGAGAAATTGCCCTAACAGATCGAGCAGCGCCGCCTCGATCGCGGTGACGGCATGAATGGCTACGCGCTGATCAAAAGTCTGTCGTCCTCGGCCACCGGTATCGCGGTCGGCGAAGCGGCTGCGCATTTTATTGAGGATGCCGTTGTGGGCTCCGATCGGCTGGCCGATGACCAGCGATTTGGCATCCTCCAACGTGCGTCTTATTTGCTCGCCGCCCGGCACTTCGCCGACGCCGGTGCGGCCGGCATTGTCGCGAAGAATGACGATATTGCGCGTAAAAAACGGCGCATGCGCATCGGAAAGATTAAGCAACATGTCGTCATGCCCGGCCACCGGCACAACGATCATTTCAGTGATCTTCGGCAGCGATGAATGAGGCCGATCGGTCATGGCGATCTCGTTGTCCATCACTCTAACCGCATGGGCTGTAATTTACGACGGTCGGGCAGGGCGATCGACCACGGCGGCGAAATCTTTGTTTTGACCCCTAGTCTGCTAAGATCGCAGCGATACTGGATTTCAGTAAAGTGGACCGATGAAAGCGCTGGTCTATACCGAGCCGAACATTCTGTTGTGCCGCGAGGAACCCGAACCGACGCCCGGCAATGACGAAGTGCTGGTGCGCGTCGAGGCGGTCGGGATTTGCGGCTCCGATATGCACGCCTATCACGGCCACAATTCGCGCCGCCCGCCGCCGTTCGTGCTCGGGCATGAGGCCGCGGGCTTAGTCGTCAGCGGGCCCGGTCGCGGCGCGCGCGTCGCGGTCAACCCCCTTGTCCCTTGCGGTGTTTGCGACTGGTGTCTGGAAGGCCGGCCGCATCTTTGCCCGTCGCGCCAGCTGCTTTCAGTACCGCCGCGGGCCGGTGCTTTTGCCGAACTGGTGCGCGTGCCGCAGACCAACGTCGTTACGATTCCCGACGGGCTTGAGAGCGCGAAAGCGGCTCTGACAGAACCGCTCGCGGTTGCCTATCACGCGGTCAATTTGGGCGCGCGCTTGCTGCAGCGGCCGCTCGCGGCGAGCCGCTGCCTGGTCCTCGGCGGCGGCGGCATAGGGCTTGCCTGCGCGTTGGTGTTGGCGATGCAAGGCGCCGCTGCGGTTCACATCGGCGAGCCGAATGCCGCGCGCCGGCAGACCGCCGCGCGCGCCGGATCGTTCCACTGCTATGCGCCCAACGAACCGGGCGAGCCGGCAAAATTGTCGATGGATCTCGTCATCGACGCGGTTGGCGCCGCGGCGACGCGTGCCGCGGCCAGTCGCCTGGTCAAACCGGGCGGCGTGATCATTCACGTCGGCCTGTTGCCGGGCTCGGAGGGTTTTGACGTCCGCAAGATCACGCTCCAGGAAATCATCGTCGCCGGCACGTATTGCTACACGCCGCTGGAATTTCGCCAAACGCTTGACGCCATCGCCGCCGGCCGGCTTGGGCCGCTCGACTGGATCGAGGAGCGACCGCTCGCCGACGGCCCCCGGGCGTTTCAGGATATCGACGCCGGCCGCACCGCCGCGGCCAAGATCGTGCTGCGGCCGTAAAATCCGCTGTCAGGGCAAACCGCGGTCGGGGAATTTCGAGGGGAGCTTGACGATGCGAAACTTCGCTGCTGCCGCGTCTGTCGGTTTTTTGCTCAGTGCATCCGCATTGGCGGCCGTGCAACCGTTTCCGGCGAATTTTGGGACCGAGAACGTCATCACCAACGGCACGCAAATCTATGTGCGCGTCGGCGGCGCCGGCCCTGCCGTACTCTGCTGCACGGCTACGGCGAGACCGGCGACATGTGGGCGCCGCTTGCCGCCCAGCTGGCGCGCGATCACATCGTCATCGTGCCGGACCTGCGCGGGCTCGGGCTCTCCTCGCGGCCGTGCGGCGGTTACGACAAAAAGACCCAAGCGGAAGACGTTGCCGGCGTGCTCAATTCGCTCAAGATCGATAAAGTCGATCTTGTCACCCATGATATCGGCAACATGGTCGGCTATGCGTTTGCCGTCCAGCATCCCGAGCGGGTAAAAAAATTCGTGATTATCGATGCGCCACTTCCGGGCATAGGTCCGTGGGACGATATCATTCGCAGCCACGCGCTGTGGCATTATTCGTTCTATGGACCGGATGCCGAACGGCTGGTAAAGGGCCGCGAGCGCATCTATCTCGATCGGTTCTGGAATGAATTTTCAGCCGATCCCAAGAAATTCGACGAAGCTTCGCGCAAGCATTACGCCAAGCTTTACGCGGCGGCGGGTGCCATGCATGCCGGGTTCGAGCAGTTCAAGGCCTTCGATCAGGACGCTGCCGACAACAAAGCCTTCGTCGCCAAAGGCATGCTGACCATGCCCGTGCTCGCGATCGGCGGCGAGAAATCGTTCGGACCGATGATGGGGACGGTGATGCGTGCGGCGGCGACCAATGTGCAAACCGCCGTCGTTCCCAATTCGGGCCATTGGGTCATGGAGGAAAATCCCGAGGCAACGATCAAGCTGATCGAGGATTTTCTGAAGTGACGCTGAGTTTTGCTAAACTAGCGCATCAGGTCCCGTTGCCTTCAAATCGCGGGCACGCCGGAGTGGCTGCCGTCGTAAAAAAATCATGCCGCTCGCACACTCCGGTATCGGCGCGAACCGAGCCATAAGCCGAACTGAGGATATTGAGCCCGGGGATGGCGCGCTCGAGTGCGGCCGGCGCGCCGGTAAAGAACCGGCACGCGGCGCAGCGGGTCGCGCCGTTTTGCGCGGCGTCAGTGGATGCCGGCCCAATAGTCGCCAAAGACGATCACCGACAAGACGTAACCAAGGATGACATTGACGGCGACGCCAATGCTGAAGGTCCAGAACGCTTTCCAGCCCACGATGTGCAGATTGCGAAAGCGCGTCGTCAGCCCGATGCTGAGAAAGCAGAAGATGAAAGTCCAGGTCCGCAGCGACACCAACGGCGCGAGCACGTTGGGCCGCACCACACTGTTGAAATCCGCGGTGCTGAAACCGCTGGCGAACGCGCTCATCAGGATCGAGGCGGCGAAAAAGCCGATGACGAATTTCGGAAACCGCCACCAGATTTCACGCGCGTCTGGTACGCGTCCGGTCTGGCCTTTTTCCCACACGAAGGTGGCAATCCCGGCGAACACGACCGACCAGATGCCGATCCACAGATCACGGCCGATCACTTTCATCAACGTGAACGATTTGATCGCCGCGTCTTCATTGCCCGCCATCTTGCCGTAGGTGGTGGCCGCGGCGAATCCGGCGGCGTCGGCGAACTCCGAAGTGCCGATCCATGCTCCAGCCACGCCGGCGGGCAACCCGAGCGCTCGCGACACAAAGGGCAGCACCAGGATCATGATCAGCGCCCAGACGACCACCAACGTCACCGACGTGTAGAGGTGATCCTTCTTGGCATTCACCGAGGCGGCGATCGCCATCGAGGCTGATACACCGCAGACCGCGCCACCGACGCCCATCACCGCGGCAAGCGGTTTTTCCAGGCCGAACACGCGCGTGCCGACGAAATAAATCACGAGACAGGTGACGAGCGAGATGATGGTGGCCTGCACGATGGCGACCGGGCCGGCGGTGAGTACGAGCGTTATCGGGAAGGTGGCGCCAAGCAGAACGATGCCGGTCTTGATGTAGTATTCCACCCGGAACGCGCTATCCATCCACGCCGGCAGCCGAAACACATTGGCAATGATGAGCCCGACAATCAGTGCGACCAGCGGAGCCTCAAGGTTGAATTGGGCGGCGTTGGCCCAGCCGGCGATCGCGAACATGATCAGCGAGGCGACATAAAGGAAAATAAATGCGGGCACGAACTCCTTGAGTTTCACGCCCATGATCGCGGTCGTCGCGCCGAACAAGACGAGCCAGAATAAAAATTGGTAGAGATAGAGCTGTGCGTTCTGCGTAAAATGATCGGCGAGCTGACCGAACGACGTCCATTTGAGTCCGCCGGGATTGATCGCGAGCGCTTTGACAATATTGCTGCTGCCGGCCTGGAATAAAAGGATTGCGAAGACCATCAGCGCGAAGCCGAGCCAGACGGCCCACCAATCTTCTTTCAGATAAAGTTCTTTCCAGCCCCGACGCTCGGGCCTTGCGGCCTCACGGCTCGCGTCCAACGACCCCACATTCGTCATTATCTGGCCTCACGCCTTGATTGGGACTATCAATTCATGCGCAAGCATGCCAGTTTGCTACTCCATTATCTTTTCTTTTTACGGACGATCCGTAGCGCGCGTGTGTTCTGCGCGCGCACAAGCGCGGAATAATATTTCGAATATCGGGGTACTTGGCAATTGGCTTGCTGTGCGGTGCAGTGCCGAGGACAAGCCCGATAGCCAGACTGCAGCGGAACTGCAAAGCGGCGGCGTATTGCTCAGCGGCCGAATTCAGCGGCCGGGATCGATACTAAGGACATCGGCGGCATGGATACGGTCTCCATGGACGGCGCTGCCATTTGCAATTGCCGCACTGCAAACATCCGCGCTGCGACCGGGCGGACCGGCGCTTCCTCTGGGGCTTTGTCGTCCTCCGGCCGGGCGAAAGGTGATCGGCGATGCGCGCAATCTTCTTCGCGATTGGCGAGCACGAGATAATGCCGTGCCAAGAGCCGATAGCATTCGCCGAATTCTGCCGACGACGTATTCTTGGCCGACAGCTCGCATTTAGCCGCCCGAGCACGATAACGCTGCGCCGCCGCTATGTGATCAGCCATTCGCTCGCCCGCGGACATGAACAACCCGCGACCTTGCTCGACGGATCGGCGATGGGTCAAGGGGCTTGTGGATAAGTGCGCGGTTGCGTCGAGGTGGGGGGAATGCGTTGCGGCATTGGTTTTGGCCGGGACAGGTGTTTTCATGGTCTGCGGCCTCGATCCTCTTCGCGCGGTCGCTCTGGATACAAGGCGTAGCAAACTGGAGAGCCTTCCGATGCGCGGGGTGAGTTTCCTAGGCGGACGCAAATTGCAAGTCGCCGAATTTCCCGATCCGGCGCCTGGGCCCCATGACGTCGTCGTCGAAATCAAGGCGTCCGGAATGTGCGGCAGCGATCTCAAGTTCTATCGCGCGGCCGGCGGAGAAACCGCGGCGCTTGGGCTTGGCAAGCTCGAGGGCCCGGTTATTGCCGGCCACGAGCCATGCGGGGTGGTGGCTGCCGTGGGGAGCAAGGTTGACGAGCAGGCCGCTCGGATCGGCGCCCGCGTCATGGTGCACCACTATAGCGGCTGCGGGGTCTGCCAGCATTGCCGAAGCGGCTGGTCGCAGATGTGCGTTGCCGGCAGCACGGTCTATGGCGTCACCGCACATGGTGCGCACGCCGATTACATGAAAGTTCCGGCGCACACCCTGGTGCCCTTGCCCGACCCGTTGAGCTTCACGACCGGCGCCGCGGTATCGTGCGGCACCGGCACCGCCTATGGCGCGTTGCGGCGGATGAATCTGAGCGGCGCCCACACCATCGCTATTGTCGGCCAGGGGCCGGTCGGCCTTTCCGCGACCCAGCTTGCGGCGGCCATGGGCGCCCGCGTCATCGCGCTTGATGTGAGCGCCGAGCGGCTCGCCCGCGCCAAGGAGTTCGGCGCCGATGCCGTGGTCGATCCAAAGGCCGACGATGCGGTTGCTGCGATCAAGGCGCTCACCCACGGCGCGGGCGCCGACTTGGCGCTGGATACGTCCGGCGCGCCGGACGGCAGGTTGATTGCGGTGCGGGCGACGCGGCCGTGGGGAACCGTGTGCTTTGTCGGCGAGGGTGGCGGCGTAACACTCGACGTCAGCCGTGATCTGTTGCGCAAACAGCTCACGATCATCGGCTCGTGGACGTTTTCAAAGATCGGGCAGGCCGAATGTGCAGGCTTCGTCGCCGATCGAAAAATTGCGGTCGAGCACCTGTTCACCCACCGCTGGCGGCTGGCGCAAGCCGAGGACGCCTATCGGGTATTTGATCAGCAGACCACCGGCAAAGGCGTGTTTGTGATGGCCTGACTCCGCCTGCCGCTGGCGGCTGGCCGTTTTGCCAGATGGCAAACATGCGCTGGATCATGCTGGGCACCTGCCTGCGGCATCGCGTCCCTCGCGGCAAGGCACAAATTCGGCGTTCAAATGGGTTCTCGACCCGGGACCCGCAAAACGTGCTAAAAGATTGCACGACAAGAAACCTCGACAATCAGGCTAAAGGGAGGATTCCAATGGCTCGAATTCATCGGCGCAAGCTGCTCAAGCTTTCCGGTGCTGGCGCGATTGCGGCAAAAACCGGAGGGATTGCCGCGATCCTGGCAAGTGGCCGGGCGCCCGCTTATGCGCAAGGCACGACCCTGCACTGGTTGCGATGGAACGATTTCGTTCCGGGATCGGATAAAGTTCTGCGCGAGCAGATTGTGCCCGCCGCCGCCAAGGATCTCGGCATCACGCTGAATATCGAAATGATCAACGGCAATGACATCCAGGCGCGCACCACGGCCGCCATTCAGTCGGGCACCGGGCCTGACGTGATTTGCGCGCTCAATAACTGGCCGCAGCTCTATGCCGACAGCTTGGCTGACGTGAGCGAAGTGGCCGATAAACTCGGCAAGGAGCAGGGCGGCTATTACAAGGAGTCGATTGCCGTCGCCAATGACGGCAAGAAATGGCTCGGCGTGCCGTGGTGTATCCTTGGCAACGAGAACGCCTATCGCAAATCGTGGTTCGAGGCGGTCGGTTACAACAAGTTTCCGGAAACCTGGGACCAGTACCGCGATGCCGGCAAGAAGCTCAAGGCCAAGGGCCAACCGCTCGGCCAAGCAATGGGCCACAGCTTCGGTGATCCACCGACCTTCTTCTATCCCTATTTGTGGTCGTTCGGCGGCAAGGAGGTCGAAAAGGACGGCAAGACCGTATCGCTCAACAGCAAGGAAACCATTGAATCGGTCAAATACTGGACCGCATTCTGGAAGGACTGCTGCGACGAAGGCGGGCTGGCCTGGGACGATTCCAGCAACAACCGCGCGTTCCTGGCCGGCACGATTTCATCGACGCTCAACGGCGCCTCGATTTATATCGAAGCCAAGCGTAAGCCCGACTCCTACTCTACCGAGAAAGGCGCGCCGCTGTGGCAGGATATTCTGCACGGTGCGCTGCCCAAGGGTCCGGCCGGGCAGTTCTCCTATCAGCTGCCGATGACCAACATGCTGATGGGTTATTCTAAGCAGCAGAAGGCCGCGAGGGACTTTCTCGCTTGGATCACCTCAAAGCCGGTCTATCAGGCCTGGTTCAATTCGCAGCAGGGCTATTCGGTCGGCGCAACCACGGTGTGGGAAGACGACCCGATCTGGAAAAACGATCCGGTCATGGCGCTATTCCGCCAAGCCGGTCGATCCGGACAATTCCCCGGCTATGCCGGTCCGGCCAATCGCAAGGCCGGCGAAGTGATGAGCAAATACGTCATCGTCGACATGTATGCCAAAGCGGTTCAAGGCATGTCGGCCGAGGATGCGGTGAAATGGGCGACCGGCGAGTTGCAGAAAATTTACGTCTAACTCGCTGCGCAATGATCTATCTCAGTTCGGTACGCGGTAGCCGCGTCGCCTGCTCGCCCAGTCGGGATGGCGCGGCCGGCGCCGGACCGGAGAGGAACTGCCAATGGCAATAAGCGAAGCCGTAGGTCAGCGAGCGTTCGTCCAGGCGCCGCGGCGTGGCATCGCCACGCGCCTGCTTGAAGACGAACGCTGGCTGGCGGTGGCGCTACTGTTGCCGACCGTCGTGCTGCTCGGCCTTTTCATCGCCTATCCCTTCGTCGAAGGCGTGCTGCTCGCCGTCACCGACACCCGGGTCGGGGTGCCTGGCAAATTCGTCGGTGTGCAAAATTTCCTGGCGCTTTTGCAAGACAGCATCTTTCGCACGGCGGTTTGGAATACTTTCGTCTATACGGCGGTCGCGAGCGTGTTCAAGCTCGCTTTGGGTTTATGGCTGGCGCTGCTCCTCAACCGGCATTTCAAGGGCAAGGCTTTCACCCGCGCGTTTATCCTCTTGCCCTTCATCATTCCGACGGTGCTTTCGACCTTCGCCTGGAAGTGGATGTTCGATCCGACCTTCAGCGTCATCAACTGGACGCTGTTCCAACTCGGCCTCATTCACGGGCGGATCAACTGGCTTGGCGATCCAAACTTGGCATTGATCTCGGTGATCATCGTCAATGTCTGGCGCGGCGTGCCGTTCTTCGCGATCAGCCTGCTCGCCGGATTGCAGACCATCAATCCTGAGCTGCAAGAGGCGGCCGCGATTGACGGCGCGCGTCCGTGGCAGCGCTTCTGGCACGTGACCTGGCCGCTGCTCCTGCCGGTGACCATGGTGGTGGTGCTGTTCTCGGTGATCCAGACATTCGCGGACTTCCAACTTGTCTACGTGCTGACCGGCGGCGGCCCGGCCAATGCGACGCAGCTGTTTGCGACCTATGCCTATCAGATCGGCGTCGGTACCGGTCTTTTGAGCGAGGGAGCGGCGATTTCTCTCGCCATGTTCCCGTTCCTGCTCTTCGTCGTGGTGGTGCAGCTTCTCTACATCCGTCGTGTCGAGGTGCACTGAGCGATGATCGAAGGGGCAAAATGGCGCCGTTGGGTATACTTCTATATTCCGCTCGGCGGTTTCGTTTTCTGGCTGCTGTTCCCGTTCTACTGGATGCTGGTGACGTCGGTCCGGCCGGACCGCGAACTCTATCGGCCGTGGATGGCGCCCAATTACACGCCGTTCTGGACCGCGCATCCGACCCTGGTCCACATCGTCGATCTGTTGACCGAAACGCTTTTCACCAGGTGGATGCTTAACACGCTGTTCATCGCGATCGTGTCGACGCTAATCTCGCTGCTTTGCGGCGTTTTTGCCGGCTACGCGCTGTCACGTCTGAAGTTTCCCTTCGCCGGCAGTCTCGGCACCGGCATTTTCATCACTTACCTGGTGCCGCAGACGCTTCTGTTCATTCCGCTTGCCGACATTATTCGCAATTTTCGGCTTGGTGACACGCCGTGGGCGCTGGTCCTCACCTATCCCACTTTTCTCATTCCATTCTGCACGTGGCTCTTGATGGGCTACTTCAAGGCGATCCCGCGCGAGCTTGAAGAATGCGCCCGCATCGACGGCGCCACGCGCTGGAAAGCGATGGTGTACATCATCATCCCGGTCGCCGTCCCGGGCATCCTGTCGGCCGGCATTTTCGCGTTCACGCTGTCGTGGAATGAATTTATCTATGCACTGGTCTTTCTCTCGTCGGCCGAGCAGAAAACGGTTTCGGTAGGGGTCACTTCCGAGCTTGTGCGCGGCGACGTGTTCTATTGGGGGCAATTGATGGCGGGCGCGCTGCTTGGCTCGATTCCGGTTGCTTTCATCTACTCGTTCTTCGTCGAGCATTACGTTGCCGGCCTTACCGGCTCAGTAAAGGGATAAGGTATGGCCCGCGTTCTGATCCGCAGCCTCAACAAGTTTTACGACGACGTTCACGCCGTCAAAGACGTGAACCTTGAAATCCGCGACAAGGAATTCGTGGTTCTGGTCGGCCCTTCGGGCTGCGGCAAGACCACGACGCTGCGCATGGTGGCGGGCCTCGAATCGATCAGCTCGGGTCAAGTGCTGATCGGCGACACGGTGGTAAACGAGCTGGCGCCCATGGACCGCGACATCGCCATGGTGTTTCAGAATTACGCGCTCTACCCGCATATGAGCGTCTACGACAACATGGCGTTCGGCCTGAAAATGCGGAAGGTCGACCGCGGCGAGATCCGCATGCGCGTCTACGAGGCCGCCGATATCCTCGGCATTCGCGATTATCTCGGCCGCAAACCTCGGCAGCTTTCCGGCGGGCAGCGCCAGCGCGTGGCGCTCGGCCGCGCCATCGTCCGCCACCCGCAAGTGTTTCTATTCGACGAGCCGCTTTCGAATCTCGATGCCAAGTTGCGCGTGCAGATGCGCGTGGAATTAAAGAAACTGCACAACCGTCTCAACACAACCGCGGTCTATGTCACCCACGACCAGGTAGAGGCAATGACGCTTGGCGATCGCGTGGTGGTCATGCGGGGAGGCGTGGTGCAGCAGGTCGGCGAACCGCTCGAACTTTACAATACGCCGGTCAACCGCTTCGTCGCCGGCTTCATCGGCTCGCCGGCGATGAATTTTGCCTCGGTTCATGTGACCAATGGGACCGGCGGATTGCGGGCCGGCAATACCGGGCTTGCCATCGATGTGCCCGCCGAGATCGGTTCGCGGCTTGCGCCTTACGCAGGTCGCGACGTGATCATGGGCGTTCGACCGGAGGATTTGGAGATCGCCAACGGCGGCGATCCATCGGGACTTTGTTTCGAGGCCTTGGTGGAAGTCGTAGAGAGATTAGGCGCCGAGATTCTGCTCGACCTGCAGGTCGGCGAGCAGACCATGGTGGCGTCGGTCGAACCGAATGTCCGCGCCAAGCGCGGAGACAAATTGCGCTTTGCACTGCGGCCGGAGCGGCTGCATTTCTTCGATACCAGTTCTGAAGCAGCGATTTAGGGTCAAACCGCCGGGGATGCTGCCACGTTTTCGGGTGTGACCCGCGGCTGAAATTCGCGCAAGCCTTCGCGAGGTGGATTGGTGCGGCTGGCCAAGTCAAAAGCCAAGTCAAAAGCTCAGTCGGGGTCCGGTCCAATACCGGACCATTTGCGCGCGGCATTCCGTAAGGCGGTTTGGTCCTATGCCGATTGGAATCCGGCGCTTTCCGAACCGGAAGTGCCTCTGGGCGATCGGCACTATGCACTGAGCGCGGTGTGCCGCTTGGTGGATGACTTCCACGACCGGTTGGCCGAAGACATTTTCGACCGGCTGATGTCCTGCTTGCCTGAGATCCGCTACACGCTGCTTCGGCAAAAGCTGGTCGCGGAGCATTCCTATGCCGCCGCCGGGCAATGTTTTTTACGATTGATCGAAGATCGGAAGCGGCACTTCCTGGTGCCTTGAAACGAGCAACGCGCAGTTGATGGAGAACGTCATGGCTTTACAAAAATTCATCATCGAACGTGATATCCCAAAGGTCGGAACTTTCCAGCGGGAACAACTGCGCCAAGCCGCGGCGAAATCGAACGATGTGCTGCGCCAGCTCGGCCCCGACATCCAATGGGTCGAGAGTTATGTTGCCGATAATAAAACCTTCTGCGTGTATCTTGCCAAAGACGAGGCAATCATTCGCAGGCACGCCGAAATTAGCGGCTTTCCGGCAACCAAAATCACCGCGGTGAAGAAGATGATCGATCCAACCACCGCCGCCGCCTGAACTTTTTGGCGGTTACATTGCGGCGAAACGGCCCGAACCCCGCCTTGCAGGAAATATTCCAAAAGCGGCTCGCGAATTATCCAGTCGCCTTGCGTTGACGCAGCCATTCGCGCCGTGTCACGTTTTGGAGCCCTGCCGCGGCGACCGGCCGACTAAGCACGAACAATGACGGTGGGCCTGAGGAGGAAACGTAGCAAATGGCGGCCCGACCGGCATGACTACGTCCCCGCCGCCGATGCCTCAAACGACGGCGAGCGCGGCCGCGCCTTTGCTGGAAATCGCGCAGTTGACGATGCGGTTCGGCGGTATCGTTGCGCTCGAAAATGTCAGCTTCACAGTGAGCAAAGGCCGGATCGCGGGGCTCATCGGCCCGAATGGCGCCGGCAAAACCACATTGTTCAACTGCCTGAGCCGGCTTTATCGGGCCGAGCACGGCGATGTTCGTTTGAACGGCAGGTCGCTCCGCCGCTGTGCGGCCTCCGACATCGCTGCGATCGGCATCGGACGGACCTTCCAGAGTCCGGCACTGTTTGCTTCCATGACGGTTCTCGACAATGTCAAGGTCGGTGGCCATGCCCGTGGCCACAACGGCGCGCTCATTGACGCGGTCACGCTGCCTTCAGCGCGCCGCGAGGAGCGTAGCTTCGACGACACCGCGCGCGCCATGTTGGCCTTCGTCGGAATGGAACGAGAGGCGTCGCGGCCGGCTGCGAACTTGTCTTTCGCCGCGCGCAAGCGCGTTGAGCTCGCGCGCGCGCTTGCGGTACGGCCGTCGCTGCTGCTGCTCGACGAGCCGGCCGGCGGACTCAACCACGATGAGGTCGCCGAACTTGGCGCGCTCATTCGTTCGGTCCGCGATCAGCTCGCCATCAGCATCCTCTTGGTCGAACATCACATGGGCCTAGTGATGAGCCTGTCCGATCAGGTTGTGGTGCTCAATTTCGGCCGCGTCATCGCCGATGGCCCGCCGGAAGAGGTGCGCGGCAATCCCGCGGTCGCTGAAGCCTATCTGGGGACGCGGCACTGATGGCGGCGATACTCGAACTGCGCGCGGTGAAGGCCTTTTACGGGCAGTCCGAAGTGCTGCACGGGATCGATCTCGTGGTCGAGGAAGCCGGTATGACCGTACTGCTTGGCGCCAACGGTGCCGGCAAAACCACCACGCTACGGGCGATTTGCGGCATGGTGCGCAGCGAAGGTGCGATCCTATTTGGCGGACACCGGCTGGAACGCTGCACCACCGAGCAGATCGCCGGCTTCGGCGTTGCCCATGTGCCGGAGGGGCGTGGCACTTTCATCGGTCTGACGGTGGAGGAGAACCTCCGCATCGGCGGCTACACGGCCGCCGGCCGGCCAGACGAAAAGATACACCTCATGTACGGGTATTTTCCGATTCTTGCGCAGCGACGGCGGCAGCAGGCCGGCGCGCTGTCCGGTGGCGAGCAGCAGATGCTTGCCATTGCCCGCGCCTTGATGATGTCGCCGCGGCTTCTGGTGCTCGACGAACCGTCGTTCGGTTTGGCGCCGCGCGTCGTCGAAGCCATTTTCGCAATCATCGAGCGGATCAGGCGGGAACAGCAGGTGAGTGTGCTGCTGGTAGAGCAGAACGCGAGCTTGGCGCTGGAAATGGCCGATCGCGCTTATCTCCTAGAAACCGGTTATGTCGTCTCCTCCGGCAGCGCCAAAATGCTGGCGGACGATCCACAGATACGCCGCTCCTATCTCGGATACTGACGGGCCGCCGATGCATCAGCTCCTACAGCAGGTATTTTCCGGGCTCGCCGCCGGCGCCATCTATGCCAGTCTGGCGCTGGCACTGGTGATGATCTATCGCGCGACGGATCTGGTGAACTTCGCGCAAGGCGAGATGGCGATGTTCTCCACCTATATCGCCTGGACGCTGGTCAATGCCGAACTGCCGTTCTGGGCGGCGTTTGTGATCACGCTCGCGGTGTCGTTTGTCGGCGGCATGCTCATCGAACGAATTGTCATTCGCCCGGTCGAAAACGCGCCGATTCTCACCGCGGTGGTCGTCACCATCGGGCTGCTTCTGATCTTCAATGCCACCGCCGGCTGGATCTACAGCTACACCTTGCAGGAATTTCCGAGTCCGTTCCCGGATCGACCGCTGTTCGGCGCGCTGATGACGACACGCGACATGGGTGTGATCGCGGTGACGCTGGTGATGCTCGTCGCACTGTTCTGTTTTTTCCGCTTTACCGCGACCGGCCTGGCAATGCGCGCCGCGGCGCAAAATCCGGAATCGGCGCGGCTAAGCGGAATTAATGTCGGCCGTATGCTGGCGCTTGGATGGGGCTTCGCTGCGGCGATCGGCGCTGTAGCGGGAATCATGGTCGCGCCGGTGCTGTTTCTCGATCCGAACATGATGAGCGGCGTGCTGCTCTACGCCTTTACCGGCGCGCTGCTCGGCGGCATCACCAGCCCTGTCGGCGCCGTCATCGGCGGCTTGATCGTCGGCGTGACCGAAAATCTGGTCGGCACTTATCTGATCGCCAGTCAGCTCAAACTGACGGTAGCGCTGATATTGATCATCATTGTGCTTGTGTTCCGGCCGAACGGTTTATTCGGCACGGCGGTGGTACGGCGGGTTTGATCATGGCCGAAAGCCTTCGCGTCGGCGCCACGGCAAAGCTCGGCATGAAGGCCGAGGCTGCCGCGAGCACTGCCGTTTGGCGGTGGCTGGGTTGTGCGGTCTTGATCGCCGTTGCGATCGTGCTGCCATTCACGCTCAGCAATTACCACGTATTCCAGCTGACGCAGGTGATGATCTACGCCGTCGCCGTGCTCGGCCTCAACATTCTCACCGGCTATAACGGGCAGATTTCGCTCGGCCATGGCGGCTTCTTCGCCGCTGGCGCGTATACCGCCGCCATCCTGATGCATCGCTATGGCGTGCCGTATTGGGCGACGCTGCCGCCGGCGGCGCTGGTCTGTTTCATGCTCGGCGTGCTGTTCGGCTTGCCGGCGCTGCGCTTCGAAGGTCCCTACCTTGCGCTCGTCACTTTGGCGATGGCCGTGGCCATGCCGCAATTGCTCAAATATTTCGACACCTGGACCGGCGGTCAGCAAGGCATCACTCTGGTCAAGCCACTGCCGCCGCCGGGGTTCGGTATCGACCGCGATCGTTGGCTGTATTTTTTCGTTTTGGTGGTTCTCTTGGTCGCAATGCGATTGGCCGCAAACGTACTCAACGGCCGCACCGGTCGCGCCTTCGTCGCCATCCGCGATCACCCAATCGCGGCCGCCGCCATGGGCATCAACACCGCGCGCTACAAGACCCTGGCCTTCGGCATCAGCACGCTATTCACCGGCGTCGCCGGAGCGCTGGCCGCAATCGTGATCGGCTTTGTCGCTCCAGAAAGCTTTACCCTGTTCCTGTCGCTGTCGTTCCTGGTAGGCTCCGCGGTCGGCGGCATCGCTACGATTGGCGGCGCGATTGTCGGCGGTTTCTTTATCGAGTTCGTGCCCAATTTCGCCAACGACATTTCCGATGCCGCGCCATGGGCCATTTATGGTTTGGCCATGCTATTGTTCATGTATGTCATGCCGCGCGGCGTCGTCGGTACGATGGGGCCATGGCTCACGCATGCAATGCAGGAGTTTCGATCGGCGCGACACGCCGCGAAATAAAGCAAAACGCAAAGGGAGGTTTGTCATGACAGCAAAGCAGATGATCATAACCAGTCTGTTCGCAGCCGGACTGACGCTCGCAGGCAATGCGGTCTATGCGGCGGGCCAATATGGACCGGGCGTGACCGATACCGAAATCAAGATCGGCAATACCAACCCCTATAGCGGGCCGGCCTCATCCTATGGGATCAACGGCAAAGTCCACGCCGCCTATTTCTCGATGATCAACGAAAAGGGCGGCATCAACGGCCGCAAGATCAATTACATCAGTCGTGACGATGCCTACAGTCCACCCAAGACCGTGGAGCAGGTGCGCCAGCTGGTCGAGCAAGACCAGGTGTTCTTGATATTTGCTCCGCTGGGCACGCCACCGAATATGTCGATCCACGGTTATTTGAACGAAAACAAAGTGCCGCAATTGTTCGTCGCGACTGGCGCCGACCAATGGAACGATCCCAAGCACTTTCCTTGGACCATGATGTGGCTGCCGAGCTACGGCATCGAGTCGCATATTTATGCGAACTACATTCTCAAGAACCTGCCGAACGCGAAGATCGCCGTGCTCTACCAGAACGACGACTACGGCAAGGATTATCTCAACGGGCTGCGCGCCGGCCTTGGCGACAAAGCCAGCAAGATGATCGTGGCGACGCAATCCTATGAGACCACCGATCCGACCGTCGATTTACAAGTTGTCGCACTGCAGAGCAGCGGTGCCGACGTGTTGCTCACGGCGGCGATTCCCAAATTCGCCGCGCAGACCGTTCGGAAAGTCTACGATATCGGCTGGAAGCCGACGCACTTCCTCAATTCGGTCGGTAATTCGGTCGGCTTGGTCATGAAGCCCGCGGGGCTCGAAAAGGGCATCGGCATCATCTCCGCGACTTTTATTATGGACCCGACCGATCCGCAGTTCCACGAAACACCTCAATACAAAGAGTGGCTTGCGTTCATGAACAGCCACGGCCTTTCCGCCAGTATCACCGACAGCCAGGCTGCGATCGGTTATTCCTATGCGCAGACTCTGGTCGAAGTGCTCAAAATGTGCGGGGACAATCTCACGCGCGAGAACGTGATGAAGCAGGCGGCGAGCCTTCACGATTTGAAGCTGCCGCTCTTATTGCCGGGTATTACACTCAACACTAGCCCAAACGACTTCGATCCGATCAAACAGATGCAATTGCAGAAGTTTGACGGCACTACCTGGAAGCTGTTCGGCGACGTCCTCTCGGGTTCTGGCACCTGATCAATTTTTCCCGGGCGCGGCGCAGCACCAAAAGCGCGTTCACGCGCGTCTTGCGCCGCTATGGTGGTGCGCTGCAGACCCGGGATCGTCAAAGACGCCTCGTGTGGAAAGTCGCCGATCTGCGGTGCACCGCTTATGCGCTGCACCGCGTCCGGGAAACGCGAGGCTGTAGCGCATACTCGCGTTGCGAGCCTACTGTTCGGGCTCGATCACGATCGGGGCATCGAGCAGCAGGCGACGCTTGTCAACAAGCGTGGCATCAATCGTTACTGTCCAATTGCCGGCCTGTGGTAGTTCGAGGCCATCGACTGTCCAACTGCCGTCCTGATCCTGCGCGGGGGAGCGCATGATCAGTTTGCTCCCTGCTCCGGGTGCACGCAGCATGAGGCTGAATGTCAATTTTTCTGCCGCGAGCGGCTTAAATTCGTCGTTCCATAACCGAATGGTGGCGCGCGCCGCGCCGACACGTCCGGGCATAATGGTGACGTCAGCCATGCCCGCGTTGGAATGGATGTGAACAAAGGCGGCGCCCTCGGCAATCGCCGCATTGTGGTGGGTGTGGCTTGCCGGCGCCATGGCGCCGAGAAAGCCGACCGCTACGACTGCGGCGAAGCCTAATCCGGTTTCGGCTAGGCTGGTATGGTACAGGCGGCGAACGGTGCCCGCGGTCGCCAGCCGCGGCGTCAAATAGAAGCGATTGATCGAAGCGAGAGCAATCATCGCTGCGAACAGGGCGATCTTGATCAGAACGAGCTGACCGTATGATGTCGCGAAAAGATTATTGAGGGTTCCGACTTCATACCAGCTATTGACGATTCCGGAAGCCAACAGCGTGCTGACGCTGATAACGCCAAGCAGCGAAAATCTCTGCACCGCGATCGCAGTCACAGTGGCCCAGCGCGGCTGTTTCTGCCGCCAGGCCGTAGCGAGCAGCATGGCAAGCGGCGGCAGACCGCCGAGCCAGGCGCCGGCGGCCAGCAAGTGCAGTGCGTCGGCGGCCAGAGGAAATTCACCGGCGACGCCCGGCGTGGCGCCGGCATGCCCGCTCCAGGCCGGCCCAATCAGCACGGCGATCGCGAGAACGACCGCGCTCGCACTCCACAGGCCGCGATCGGCGCTGCGCCTCAGCATCGGCAACAACGCGGCAAGGAGCACGGCCACGGCCAATCGCGCCAGCGACACTTGACCGAAGCGGGTTTCGCTCGCGACCGTCCACATGCCGCCATCGCGCCAGACTTCCGCGATCGGCGCGGCGTAGATGTCGGCGGCGAGCAGGACGAGCCAGATCGCGCCGGAAACCGCCGCCACCGCGAGGCTCGCCCATACCAGCCAAGACCAGCGACTGCGCAGGCGCCTAATTTCCGGATCGAGCATCCCGGCCGCGGCAGCAAAGGCCGGCGCGGCCACCATGACCTCAAAAATCACCGCGCCCGCCGCGATGATTGTCGCGGCGAAATGAACGGCGCGGAGGTAAGCGAGCGGATCGCCCAAAGTTATGGACCGCCAAGGCGGAAGGCGAAGCTTCCTTCAGTCTTGTGGGCGTCGATTGAGAGCACGTGCCATGCTGCCACTGCACTGCCGATAATCGTGATGAATTCGCGCCGTCTCATGAGTTCCACAAGCCCCGGGAGAGCGCAGCGGTCAGCGCTTGTCCATTTGCATCATGCCGCCGCCTTGCATGTTCATACCGCCAGCCGCTCCAGGGGCTGACGCGCCGAGTGCCATTACAGAAAAATCCACATCAACAGTTCCGGCCTTGTCGAATTTCAACGTGGCTTTGACCGTCTGACCAGCTTCGAGTGGATGCTTAAGGTTGACCAGCATCATATGAAAGCCCGATGGCGCAAGGGTCACGGTTTCGCCCGGCTTGATTTCGAGGCCACCCTCGACCGGTCGCATTTTCATGACCCCGCCTTCCATCGTCATGCTGTGTATCTGGCATTGAGCGCTGGCGTCGCTCGAGACGCAACTGACCCGATCCGGCATCGTGCCTCGATTCGTAATCGTCATATAACCAGCACCCGTTATTGCGCCTTTTGGTGTGGCGCGAGACCAAGGTTGTGCGATGTGGATCGAGCCGACATCGTAGTCGGCGGCTAAACTGGGAGTCGCGGTTAATTGCGCGACGAACAATGCGACAAGACCGACGAGAACCAGAATGACCATGCGAGCTGTTTCTGTCATGAAAGGTTACTCCTTGCTCAGATGCTTAAAGTCTAAGGTCCGCCGACGTGGAAGGTGAAGCTTCCTTCCGTTTTATGCGTGTCGACCGACAGCGCCTGCCAGCGCACCCGGTAGGTGCCCGGCGGCAGGGATTTCAGACCAACGCGCATGGTGTTGCCGCTGATCTGGGCCTTGCCCTGATCGACGCGCGCGCCGTTGGCATCCATCACCTGGACGGAACTGAAAGCCGCTTCGAGGTTCTGCGTGAAGGTCAACGAGACCTCGCGCGGCGCGCTCGCCACACTGCTGCCGACCAGTGGACTGGCGTGATCAAGGAAAGCGTGTGCATGCGCGGCGATGATGCCAAACGCCGCAAACAGCAATGATGGAATGACGAATTTTCGCATGTCCATACCTCAGAATTTGAGTTGTTGCGGGGGAGCCGAGCTGCCGCCGAGCAGCGGCCGACCGATCGTGGTCGGGAACATGTCGTCGAGATAAAAGTGCAGCTGGCCGAGGAAACCGACGCCGGTGCCGCTGGCCTGGTTCACCGGGATCACCGCCTCAGCACCCACCTGAAAATAGGTGCCGACCCAGATCACGCCCAGATTGATCGTGCCGGTGGTGATCGGGCTATTGCCGAAATTGTTGGCAACGGGAGTCTCGAACTGGGCCTCAACAATCGGAAACAGGTGATTGATGAAATCGGGCAGCTGGTAATCGTGAATCTCCGATTTCAGGTAGGGCATGCTGTATTGGATGGATCCGCCGTAGGCCAGTACGTGTGGAATGAAGGCGTTTTGCACGACATCGAATGAGCGGGTCGGAAACTGGTAGCCGATCTGTCCGGTGATGGCGAAGGCGCGGACCCATCCGAACGAGTTCAGGCAGATCGCCAAAGCCCTTGCCGAAATAGAAAGTCGGCGTGAGCGTCGACCATGGCGTCGCCAATCCGGAATCGACGGCGCCGGTGCCGCCCCAATCGACGATCAGCCCGAGCAACAACGCCAGCTCATGCGGGCCGTCTTTGAGGAGCTGATACTGCAGCGTGGTTTCGAGATTGCTAAACCCGGCTTGGGTGAAGCCGCCCGGCTGGTGAATGTTCGACCAGGTGTCGCCGATCGAAATGCCGAGATCCTCGGTGATGCGTTTCGATAACTCCACCGAAATGTCCCACTCGGTTGCCGGCGGCATATCGCCGGTCTTCGACCAGGCAACGGTCGGCAAGGACATTTCATCGGCAACACACGGGTCATCGGTCGCGAGCGTCGCCGGAAAGAAGCGCGGCCCGACGAAACAGTGCGCTAAAGCCTCGGCGGCTGATAGCGCGACGAATAGGAGTGCAAGCGCGAAGGCGCGCGGGCAGCTCGAACGGCGAAGCATGAGGATTCTCTCCATTAGCGCGTGAGCGACAGAGCGGCCGGGCTATCGGCTGCCAGCTTTCACGACGCCGGCGGAGGGCCTCGCGAACGATGAGCGTTGAATTTCGCGCCGGCGATCCGGACGACGCGCGCCGGCAGATCGAGCCGTTTGAACGAGAGCTGCGGGGGGCCGGCTGCGGCGACGGTTGGCGGAATGACGGTCGCCAAGGACGTCATGCAGCCGATGCAGCAGCAGTCGGCGCAAATTGCATTCCCTGTCCCGTCGGGCGAGGGGGCAGGCTGATCGGCCACAACGCTATGACAAATAGCGCTGTCGGGCTGCGCGATCGCATCGGCAGCCGCGCGGGCGGCGCCAAAATTCGCAACCAAGCTCGCGAGCGCAATCGCGTAAGCCGCAACGAGCGCGATAACGCGCTGCCGCAATGGCCGCTTGGCGACTGTCATGCGCACGACCCGGTCTCCCCACCCCTTGACCGTTAGAAACAGTTTACCGGCAAAGAAATTCCCTCGCCAGCGGGAAATGGCGCCGGAATTGCAGCGAGGCCGGCTTCAATGCAGAATTCGACGGGTGTGGTAGGCTGTTGATTGCAGTTGCCGACGAAAAAGACCGGAGTCGATCATGCGCAAAATTGCACTTGCGGTTACTGTCCTGATCGGACTGGCTGCGCCGGCCGCGGCGCAAAAGGCCGCCATTGAAGCGGCGAACGCCAAGTGGGTGGAATTTTTCAACAAGGGCGATTTTGACGGCGTTGCCTCGCTCTACACTGCCGATGCAACAGCATTTCCGCCCGGTTCCGCGATGGTGAAGGGTAGCGCCGCGATCGGCGCGATGTGGAAAGGCATGGCCGAACAAGTGACCGATCCGAACGTGACGACCATCGACGTCAAAAGGTTGGGCCCTGCCGCGGCGCGCGAAATCGGTACCTTCAGCTTGAAGACTAAGGGGTCGCCGCCAAAAGAAGTTACTGGCAAGTACGTCGTGATTTGGCAGAAAGTCGGAAAGGATTGGAAGCTTGCCACCGATATTTGGAACGAGGGCAAGTAACCGCGCCTCGGCGCTTGAGACTAGCATCATGACGTCGACCGACGACACATTCCGCTCGCTAGTGCAGCCCAGCCGCGTGCATCGCTGGCTTTATACCGATCCGGCAATCTTTGAAGCGGAGATGGAACGGATCTTCGGCAGCGCCTGGATTTACGTCGGCCACGAGAGCCAGGTGCGCAAGCCCGGCGACTATGTACGGACCTTCATCGGCCGCAAGCCCGTGGTTCTCGTTCGGGATACCGAAGGCGAAGTTCGCGTCATCCATAATCAATGCGCGCATCGCGGTTCGCTGGTCGTCGCCAACGACAAAGGCAATACCGACGAATTTCAGTGTTGTTATCACGGCTGGACCTATCATCTGGACGGCCGGCTGAAGGCGGTGCCATTGCAGCACGGCTACGCCAGCGACTTCGATCCGAACAATCCGAAGACGGCCATGGTTTCCGCGGCGCGGGTGAAAAGTTATCGCGGTTTCGTATTTGCCAGCGAGGCAGCCGACGGCCCAAGCCTGGAGGAATTCCTCGGCTATATGACGACGTCCCTCGACGACATGATCGATCGCGCACCCGACGGCGAGATCGAGGTCGCCGGCGGCACGTTCAAGCATGCTTACGAGGCCAACTGGAAGCTTTATCTGGAAAACCTGTGTGACGCCGCGCATCCGCTGTTCACACATCGCTCCTCGATCGACGCCGCACAACAGCAGTCGGATGCGGTCTATTCCGACGGTTCGGGAGAAATCGCGATTCGGCAAATGCGCCAGAACGGCGCTCCGTACAACTTCTGGGAATCCCAGGTCGGCATCTGGACCTATCCGAACGGCCATTCCTATCTCGGCGATTATCACGACGACGCCAAGCTGGTGGCGGCGCTGAAAGATCCGGTATTCCGCGATTACATCGCGGCGATGGAGAAGAAGAGAGGCAAGGCGGAAACCCGCCGCGTGCTCGAAGTGCGGCGCTGGAACAGCAACATCTATCCGAACCTCTCGTTCATGAGTGGGTTTCAGCAGCTGCGCGTCGTGCATCCGATCGCGGTCGACCGCACGGTGGTTCAGACCTACAATTTCCGGCTAAAAGGCGCGCCGGAACGAATGTTCCGCAACACGATCAGTTTCGCCAACACGGTGAACGGCACTGGCTCGCTCGTGCTCACCGACGACCTCGAAATCTACAATCGCATCGGCATGGGATTGTCGAGCGAGGGCGCGGAATGGATCGAGATCGGCCGGGGTCTCAAGAGCGACGCTCCCGACGCGCACGGCGGCAGGCGCGGTAAAAACTCGACCAGCGAAGTCTATATCCGCAATATGTTCGATGCCTGGCTTCACTACATGGCCGATGGCTGCGCCGCAATGCGCGCGGCGTCATAACATTTCGATGGCCAGAAAGCCGAAACGTCCGCCGCGATCGCCGGCGATCCGCGCGCGCCGGCCGATCGCGCGGCGGTCGCGGAGCACGCCGCCGACGCCGGGGCTTGATCTGCATCGCTGCGAACAATTCCTCATCCATGAAGCGCGCCTGCTTGATGAGGGTAAGTTCGACGACTGGCTCGCGCTGTTCACGCCGGACGCCTGGTATTGGGTGCCGAGCGAACCCGATCAGCCGGATCCGCACCAAACCGTTTCGCTGATCTACGACGATCGCCGCCTCCTGGAGACGCGAGTGCGCCGGCTCGCCAGCCCACGCATGTATTCGCAGGAGCCGCGCTCGCGCACGAGCCGCATCGTCGGCAATGTCACCATCGAGACCAACGACCGCAACGCCTGCACGGTGCGCTCAAAATTCATGATGATCGAATACCGGCGCGAGCAGCAGCGCATCTTCGGCGGCACCGCGCTGCACCGCCTGGTGCAGTCGCACGGTCGCGTCATGATCGCCTGGAAGCGCGTCGATCTTGTCAATTGCGATGCGCCGCTCGACGGCATCACCATTCCGTTTTGAGGATTACAGCGGTTTGATCCGTCATCCTGAGGTGCGAGCGGAGCGAGCCTCGAAGGATGAGCGGCCAGCGGAAATTGGGGTGCCGTCGCCCTTCGAGGGCCGCGGAGCTCGTCATCGGGCCGGCCACTTCGGGCCGGACCCGTTGCGGCCACCTCAGGGTGACGGCGGTCGTCTGTCAATTTACGTCCCGGTCGGCCGGTGCAAGGCGGTGCGGGTGCGCTGGCGGGTGAGCCATTTGGACCGGCCGGCAAGGCCAAGCGCAGCGGCGCGCAGAACGGGTGGCCAGGTTGTCGGCAAGCCCAGCCAATAAGAAATGCGCTGGGTGTGTTCGGTGATCGGGCGCTCGTGGCGTTCCCACATGTCGAGCGCTGCGGCCACGTCGGCCTCGCGTTCCAGATAGACCGCAAGTGACAGCGCATTCATCATGGCGCAGCCGCCGCCCTGACCGATATTGGGCGGCAGCGCGTGCGCGGCATCGCCGAGAAGCGCCACGCGTCCGGCCGACCAGTTTTTGAGCTTGATCAGCTCGAAACGGTCATAGCGGCCCTGCGTGCCGATGCGATCGATCAGCTCTTCCAGCGGAGGAAACCAGCGCTTCCAGTCGTCCTTGCGCACCGGCACTGCTTTGGCGATTTCGTCGGTATCGAGCATGGTCAGGGCGATATAGATGTCGGTCTCGCTGCATGGCGTGTACAGAATTCGCCGCGTGCCCGACCAATATTCGATGGTCCTGCCATCCCCGGCCGCCCGCTCCGCCGCGGTCTTGTCCAGCAACAGGCGCGTGCAGCCGTCGACCAGATATTTGCGTTTGGCGAGAAGTCCAAGCCCGTCGCGCAGCCGCGAATTGCTGCCGTCGGCCGCGACCACGAGATCGGCCTTGCAGTTTGTGCCGTCCGCGAGCGTCAGTTTGCCTTCGGGACTGGCGCCGACCGCCGCCGAATTCGTCACGATCTCAGCACCGGCGCGCCGCGCCCCCTCCGCCAGCGCATTGATCACGTTTTGGCGCACGATGCTGAAGACACGGCTGCCTTTCCAGCTATGCGTCGAGATCAGCCGCCCGCGGCCGTCGCGCACTTCGCGAGTATGGGCGAACGGCGCACCTTTGACCGCCGCGTCATACGCTTCGACCGCTTCCAGAACGCGCAAACCGTTCTCATAGATGTAAATGCCGGCGCCAGTGGTGCGCAGGCGATCGGCGCGCTCATGCACGCGCACGCTCCAGCCGCGCTGCGCCAAGGCGCAAGCGGCGGTCAATCCGGCAAATCCAGCGCCGGCGATTTCGGCGTGACGTTGGCGCATTCTACTATGTTGCTTGCACCTTGAGGTGACGCAAGCAAGTCATTCCCTTATGATTTATCGACCAATCGCGATGTACGTCGCCAGCCAAGGAGAGGCCCATGGCCCGGTTGCGCCATTTTGCCGTCTGTGTGAAGGACCTCGAGAAGGCCGCGAAATTCTATGAGAACGTCTTCGAGCTCAAACGCATCGGCCGCGAGGATTTGGACATCGGTTCAGCGATCTATATGAGCGACGGCGTGATCAATCTCGCTTTGCTCAATTTTACCGGCGCCGCCGGCAGCAAGGCCTCCGATCTGAAAGATCCGAGCGCTCATGTCGGCGCCCATCACTTCGGCTTCCAAGTTGACGATCTTGCCGAAACGCAAAAGCGCATCGAAGCGAACGGCGGCAAATTCTTCTTCGATCTAGGCGAGGAGCGGCACGGCAATTTCGAGCGCAAGTTCAAGGATCCCGATGGCGTGATCTTCGACATCTCCAGGCACGGCTGGCAGGGTACCGACGGTTATCGGAAGTGAGGTGTTGTCATTCCGGGGCCGAGCGAAGCTCGAAACCCGGAATCCATATTCGCTGCCTAGAATTGTCGCGCCGTTACACCGATCTGTACGCTTCGTGATTATAGATTACAGGCCCGCGGACTTTGTCTGCGTCCCGGAATGACAAGCAGCTACTCCACGAACTGATTGGTGAACAGTTCGTCGACCGGCGACTTCTTCTGGATGATGCCCTTGGCGAGATAGAAATCCTGCAACTTGGCCATTCGCTCAGGGTCCACCGCGCCAAGCACTTTCTGGCCCGGATAAACCAATTTGTCGTAATAGGCGAAGGCTTCCTTGACCTGATTTTCCTTCCCGGTCCACTCCGGCACGAACTTGACGAAATCGGCCGCTGCCTTTTCGGAATCATCCATGATGTCTTTCATGCCGTGCAGCGCGGCCTTGACGAAACTGCGCACCAGCTCGGGCTTGTCCTTGATGATCTGATCCGAGGCGGCGACTGCCTGCGCCATGTGTGGAAAGAACTCATCCGTGGGCAGTATCTTGATCGGAACGCCCGCCGCTTCGACCGGCGGAATCCAGTCCGGCACGCCCGCCATGCCGACCGACTTGCCCGTGGCCACGAATTGCCAAACGCCGACCGGACCAGCGGCTTGAATGTCGACGTCATTCTGCGTCAGACCTGCGCTCGCCAGCAAACCGAGCAGCGCGTAAAACGTGGTGTCCTGATAGGACATCACGGTGATGGTCTTGCCTTTCAGATCGGCCGGTTTCTGGATGCCGGAATCGGCGCGCACCACGAGCTGCATAAATCCCTTGCCGCCGAACAGCGCCACGATCTTTACCGGCACGCCGTTCTGCCGCACCACAATGGGCGCGTCCGCAACGATGCCGCCGAGCGGCACATTGCCGGCGCCGACCTCCTTGGCGACATCGACCCCGCCGCGGCCCACGGCGTAATTCACGTCAAGGCCGGCCTGCGAAAAATAACCTTTGCCCTTGGCGATCTGGATCGGACCGAAGGCCGGCAAGATCGGCGGTGCCGGAAATAGATATGTGATCTTCTCGTCGG
Source organism: uncultured Alphaproteobacteria bacterium (assembly GCA_963816295.1). GTDB lineage: Bacteria > Pseudomonadota > Alphaproteobacteria > Rhizobiales > Xanthobacteraceae > BOG-931. The sequence goes on from CAWFJS010000017.1 coordinate 811,037, forward strand.
CCCGCGCCGTCGGGGGCCAGTTTGCGATCATCGAAGCGAGCAGCAGAGCGGCCGCAGCCCAAATCGCGCGGCGGATCTCAAATAGGCCAGGGCCAGCGAACATTTATCATTCCCCCTCGCGATCCAGCAATTTTACAGTATAGTTCAATTATCCGAGCGAAAACACAATCGTCCCATCACAAAGCCGGCGCTCGCTTTCCCGATGATCTGAAATGCCTGTTGTCCGCCTCGAATACCGCAGCGTGACGATGCGTTTCGCGGATGCCAAGGGCAGCGGGCCGCTCACGGCCGTGCGCGGGGTAAGCTTTTCAGTTCATGACGCGGAAGTCGTGTCGCTGATCGGCCCAACCGGCTGCGGCAAGAGCACGCTTCTCAATATCGGCTCGGGGCTCACCGCGCCGAGCGAGGGCGCTGCGTTCGTTGATGGCGAGCGTGTCGCCGGTCCCAATGCGCAGGTCGCCTTCATGCTGCAAAAGGATCTGCTGTTGCCATGGCGCACGGTCGCCGAGAACGTCATGTTCGGGGTCGAAATTCAGGGCCTGCCGGTCAAGGAGCGCAAGCGCCGCGCCGCCACACTGCTCGCGAACTTCAAGCTTGCCGAATTCTCAGCGCATTACCCGCATCAATTGTCGGGCGGCATGCGCCAGCGGGTAGCGCTGGCGCGCACGCTTGCCGTCGATCCGCACGTTTTGCTGCTTGATGAGCCGTTCTCCGCGGTCGACGCACAGACGCGCATGGTCTTGCAGCGCGATCTTGCCCAGACACTCAAACAGGCGAACAAGACCGCGCTGCTCATCACCCATGATCTCGCGGAGGCCGTGACATTGTCGGACCGGGTCCTGGTCATGAGCCGGCGGCCCGGAACGATCATCGATGAAATCGCGATCGATCTGCCGCAACGCGATAATCCGATGGCGCGGCGGCGGGATGCGAAGTTCGGCGATTACGTGGCGCAATTGATGGATCGGCTCGACATCGCCCATCTTTCGCTGGAAGAACATGTCGCGCTCGAACGCGAGGCGAAACTGACGACATGACAAATGGCGCACAGTCCGCACGCTTTCGCCGCGGAGCCGCCGCCAGCGTCGCGCTTCTCGTCGTGTTCCTGGCGGCGTGGCAATGGGGACCGGGGCTCCTTGGCATCCCGTCGTTCATCGTGCCGCCATTGTCCAGTGTCGCCGCCGAATTCGTGCGTGCCTGGCAGGTTTATCATTTGCCGCTGCATACCGGCGTCACGGTTGCCGAGGTCTTGGCCGGCTTTATTCTCGGCAGCCTGCTTGGCGCCTTGGTGGGCTATTTGCTCGGCATGTCGCCGACCGCCGAGCTTGCGCTGTCGCCCTATATCCTCGCCTTGCAGATCGCGCCGAAGGTCGCATTCGCGCCGCTGTTCATTCTCTGGATGGGATTCACCGTCTATCCAAAAATTCTGGTGGCGATCCTCATCGTGTTCTTCCCGGTCATGGTCAACGTCCTGACCGCGGTGCGCAATGTCGATCCCGATCTGATCAATCTGGCGCGGGCGTTCAAGGCGTCGCGCGCACAGATTTTCTGGCGCATCGAGTTTCCAAGCTCGATGCCGCCGATGTTCGCGGGCTTGCGGATCGGATCGACATTGGCGGTGGTCGGGGTCGTGGTTGGCGAGCTGGTTGGCGGCAATCTCGGGCTTGGCTATCTGCTCACCTTCGGCGAGGGCCAGGCCAATACGCCGATGGTTTTTGTGTCAATCGTGATGCTGACGCTGGTCGGAGGCATCGCCTACGTTGCCGTGATCCTGGTTGAGCGTCGGGTGCTGCATTACTTGCCGGCGCGCGGCGTGGCCGGCAATCTGTAGTCAGTTGGGGAAATGCTCGGCGTGCCAATCTGCCTCGAGATTCGGGTTTATCTTGCCGTCGATCACGAACACGCCCGGCGCGCCCTCGGCGACCCAGGCTTTGAGCGGATCAAGATCGGCCAGCCTGTGCACCGTGGCGCCACGCGCGCCAAAGCCGCGGGCGATCGCGGCGAAGTCGGTATCCGGAAACTGCACGATGTCGACCGAATAGCCCTGCCGGCGGAAATAGTGGACCTCGGCCGCGTAGGAGCTGTCATTGTAAACCAGGATGCAGAGCCGGAGTTCCAGCCGTACCGCCGTTTCCAGGTCGGCCATCGACATCAGCAATCCGCCGTCGCCGGTGCCGAGCACAGCGAGCTTGCCTGGATTGGCGATGGCGAGCCCGATCGCTGACGGCAGTCCGAGTCCGACCGATTGGAACGAATGACTCAAGCAGGAGGCACGGGCATTCGGCACCCGCAAATAGCGCGGCACCCAGCCGCAAAAATGGCCCGAGTCGGAAGCTACGACGCGATCCGCCGGCAGGATCGCATCGACAGCTTTGCTCAAGGTGCGGGGATCGATGAAGTCGTCGCTTGACTCGTCCGGATGCGGATAGTGGTGGTTGTCGCCGGCGCGAATGCGCTCGCGCATCGCCTCATTGCGGCGGCCGGGTCTACTTGTCATGCCACGCCGGTCGAGTTCGCCGAGCAGAGCTTCAGCCGTCGCTTGCGCGTCGCCATGCACCGCAATCCGGACTGGCATCTGATAACCGATCTTTGCCGCCTCGATATCGACTTGCGCGACCACGGCGCCGGAGGCGATCAGCTTGCCTTTCTTGGTCGTCCATTGCGTCAGGCTCGCGCCGAAAGCGACGATGCAATCGCTTTCCGCGATTAGTTCATCGGCGATCGGCGACGAAAAGCCGCCGCTGATGCCGAGCGACCACGGATTGCCGGAAAACAATCCGTGGCCGCAGACCGAAGTCGCCAAGAGCGCGCCGGTGCGCTCGGACAATGCAGTGAGCGTCGCTTCGGCCTCGGAAACGACCGCGCCGCGGCCGCCGAGGATGAGCGGACGCTGCGCTTGTAACAATGCATCGGCGAGCGCTTTGACTGCACGCGGATCGGGATGAAGCCGTCCGCCGCTCGGCGACAGTTCGAACGGCGGCAGATTCGAGGCAAGCGCCGCATGCTGCACGTCGAGCGGCAGGCTGAGCACGACGGTCTGCCTCTCGCGCAACGCTCGAGTTACGGCGCGCAACGCGTCTTCGCGCGCGGTGCCGGGTGTGTGCAGCCGTTCCGGCACGGCGCCGACCGCGCGCACCATGTCGGCTTGCTCGATGTAAAAATTATTCTTAACCGCGCCGGTCGGTACATCGCCGGCCAACACCACGAGCGGCGTCCGGCTTTTCGCAGCTTCGCCGATCCCAGTCAGCGCGTTGGTAAGTCCCGGTCCCGAATGGACGCTCACCAGCGTGAGTTCGCCGCTCGCCTTGGCATAGGCGTCCGCCATGCTCGCCGCATTACACTCGTGGCGCGCGGAGATAAGTTCGACGCCAGCCTGCACCAGGGCGTGCGAAATCTTGAAATTGGCGGTGCCGAGGAGCGCGAAGCAGCGCCGTGCGCCGTAGCGGGCGAGGTCGCCAGCGATCACGTCGGCGACAATAGGGTTGCTCCTGCTCATGCGTCGCCGCGCTCCGATTTTTCGAAAAAAGCTTTATTCACCAAAGCCATAATACACAGCCACCGATCCGGCGAAAGCCGGCATGAAAAGCTTTAATATTAAATATTTAAGCTTGAAATAATACAGCGACGATGCCATCCTCAAAGCCTTCGGAAGGCGGCATGGACATGAAGATCGCTTGCCTCGGCGGCGGCCCGGCAGGGCTCTATTCCGCAATCAGCATCAAGCTGCGCGACGCCGCGCATGATGTCACGGTGTTCGAGCGCAACCGGTCTGACGATACGTTCGGCTGGGGCGTGGTGTTTTCCAACGAGACCTTCGAAAACATCGCCACTAATGACCCGGCGAGCGCGCAAGCGATCCGTGAGCATTTCGCCTATTGGGACGACATCGCCGTTCATTATCGCGGACAAAGAATTGTCTCCACCGGGCACGGCTTCTCCGGTATCGCGCGCAAGACGCTGCTGTCGCTCTTGCAAGAGCGGGCGAGGGAGCTCGGCGCGAAGTTGCGTTTTCATACGGAGGTTGCCAGCGCCGGCGAACTCGCCACGGAATACGATCTCGTCATCGCTGCGGACGGTTTGAATTCGAAGACCCGCAACGAATTTGCCCACGCCTTCAAGCCGGCGATAGAAACGCGCAAGAACAAATTTGTCTGGCTCGGCACCCGCCAGAAATTCGACGATGCTTTTACCTTCATCTTCGAGGAGACCGAGCACGGCTGGGTGTGGGCGCATGCCTATCAGTTCGACGCCGACACCGCGACCTTCATCGTCGAATGTTCGGAAGCGACCTGGCGCAAGTTCGATTTCGCGGCGATGAGCCAGGACGAATTGTGCCGGACCTGCGAGCGGATTTTCGCAAAGTATCTCGGCGGCCATCGGCTGATGTCGAACGCGACGCATTTGCGCGGCTCGGCCTGGCTGAATTTCCCGCGCGTTCTGTGCGAGACCTGGTCGCATGACAACATCGTGCTGATGGGCGATGCCGCCGCCACCGCGCACTTCTCCGTCGGGTCGGGTACCAAGCTCGCCATGGAAAGCGCGATCTCGATGGCGGACTATCTCGCCAGCGAGCCGACGCTGGAAGCGGCGTTTGCCAAATATGAGGATGCCCGGCGCACCGAAGTCTTGCGGTTGCAATCGGCGGCGCGCAACTCGCTCGAATGGTTCGAGGACGTCGAGCGCTATCTGCGTCTCGATCCGGTGCAATTCAATTATTCGCTGCTGACGCGCTCGCAGCGCATCAGCCACGAAAACTTGCGCCTGCGCGATCGCGACTGGCTGGAAGGCGCCGAGGCTTGGTTCCAGCGGCTCGCTGGCGCCGGCGACAACACGATCCGGCGTCCGATGTTCGCGCCGTTCCGGTTGCGCGATATGCGGTTGAAGAACCGCGTCGTGGTCTCGCCGATGGCGCAATACAAGGCGGTCGACGGCTGCCCCACCGATTGGCACCTCGTGCATTACGGCGAACGCGCCAAGGGCGGCGCGGCGCTGGTCTGCACCGAAATGACCTGCGTCAGTCCGGAGGGGCGGATTACGCCGGGTTGCACGGGCATGTATGCGCAAGAGCACGAGCGGGCGTGGCAGCGGATCGTCGATTTTGTGCACGCCGAAACGGATGCGAAGATCTGCTGTCAGCTCGGCCATTCCGGCGCCAAAGGGTCGACCCAGCTCGGCTGGGAGGAAATGGACGCGCCGCTGAAATCGGGAAACTGGCCGGTGATGGCGCCGTCGGCGGTCGCCTGGTCGGAGCGCAACCAGCGCGCCCGCGCCATGACCCGGGCCGATATGGATCGCGTGCGCGAAGAGTTCGTCGCGGCCGCCGAAATGGCGGCACGCGCCGGTTTCGACATGCTCGAAATCCATTGCGCGCATGGTTACCTCTTGTCGTCCTTCATCACGCCGCTGACCAATTGGCGCGCCGACGAATACGGCGGCTCGCTGGAAAACCGCATGCGCTATCCGCTGGAAATCTTCCACGCGGTGCGCGCCGTCTGGCCGGCGGAGAAGCCGATTTCCGTGCGCATTTCCGCCAACGACTGGGTCGGCGCCGAGGGCATAGAACCGCAGGATGCGGTTGGGATCAGCCGCATGCTGCAGGAAGCCGGCGTCGATATCTGCGATGTCTCGGCCGGACAGACTTCGGTCGGGGCCCGGCCGGTCTATGGCCGCATGTTTCAGACCCCGTTCTCCGACCGCATCCGCAACGAGACCGGCATAGCGACCATGGCGGTCGGCAACATCTATGAGCCGGATCACGTTAATTCGATCCTGATGGCGGGCCGCGCCGATCTCGTCTGCCTGGCGCGGCCGCATCTCGCCAATCCCTATTGGACGCTGCACGCGGCCGCCAAGCTCGGCGATCGCGCCGAAGCCTGGCCGTCGCCGTATTATGCCGGGCGCGATCAGCTTTACCGGCTCGCCGGCAGCAGCGAGCCGGCGCCGAGCGCGGTCTGATCATGGCAAGCGCGCTCACACTTGCCGGCAAACACGCGCTCGTCACCGGCGGCGGCACCGGGATCGGCGCCGCCATCGCTTTGGCGCTGGCGGAGCGCGGCGCCGCGGTGACGATTTGCGGCCGGCGGCTGGCGCAGCTGCAAACAAGCGCGAAACGCCACGACAATATTCACGCGCAAGCCGCGGATGTCACCGACCCGGATTCGCTGCGGCGGCTTTATCACGATGCGCAAGCGGCGCGTGGGGCCTTCGGCATCGTCGTCGCCAATGCCGGCGCGGCGGAGAGCGCGCTCGCAGAGAAGGTCAGCCGCGCATTATGGGACCACACCATCGCCGTCAATCTGACTGGCGCGTTTCTGTCGGTGCAGCCTGCGCTCGCAGCGATGCGCGAGCGCAAATGGGGACGCATCGTCTTTATTGCCTCGACCGCCGGGCTTAAAGGCTACGCTTATGTCACGCCCTATGTTGCCGCCAAGCACGGCGTGATCGGTCTCGCCCGGGCCTTGGCGATCGAGACGGCGAAAGCCGGCATCACCGTAAACGCCGTCTGCCCGGGTTACGCGGAAACCCCGATGCTGCAACGGGCCGTCCATCGCATCGTCGCGGCGACAAAGCGGAGCGAATCCGAGACGCGCAGCGAGCTCGCGGCCAACAATCCGCAAGCACGCTTCATCAAGCCCGAAGAAGTGGCCGCCGCCGTGGTCTGGCTCTGCGCCGGCGACAGCGCGGCGATCACGGGCCAAGCCATTTCGGTTTCCGGAGGCGAAACATGGTGACGCCGGCCGCCGCGGCGGCGCACAAGGACAATGGCGCAACGATCGAGCGAAAGGCGCGGCTGCGGCTGTGGATCCGGCTATTGCGGGCGAGCCGCTTTATCGAGGGAGTGACACGCGAGCGGTTCAAGGCGCAATTTAACATGACCTTGCCGCGCTTCGACGTGATGGCGGCGCTCTATCGCCAGCCGGATGGCATGCTGATGAGCGAAATAGCGCGTTTCCTGATCGTGTCGAACGGCAATGTTACCGGCATTGTCGACCGGCTGGTTTCGGAAGGGTTAGTCGCGCGCTCGCAGCGCAATGGCGATCGCCGCACCTCGTTCATCACCTTAACGCGGCGTGGCCGCGCCGCCTTCGCGGCCATGGCGAAAGCGCATGAGCATTGGATCGATGAATTACTCGGCGGTGTTTCCGCGCGCGATGCTGAACAATTGTCGGCGAAACTCAAATCGTTTCGCAGCGAGTGGGAGGGCGAAGCATGACATTAATGGCCGGTTTTAAGGCTTCGCATTTTCTCTGGCGGGTCGAGGATGCCGTTGCGGTCATACAATTGAATCGGCCGGAGCGGAAGAATCCGCTGACTTTCGATTCCTATGCCGAACTGCGCGACACGTTTCGCAAGCTCCCCTATGCCAATGACATCCACGCTGTGGTCATTCTGCCGAACGGCGGCAACTTCTGTTCCGGTGGCGACGTGCACGAGATCATCGGTCCATTGGTCGCCATGGACATGAAAGAACTCCTGGCATTCACGCGCATGACCGGCGATCTCGTCAAAGCCATGCTTCATTGCGGCAAGCCGATCATTGCGGCGGTCGACGGCGTTGCCGCGGGCGCTGGTGCCATTATCGCAATGGCTTCCGATCTGCGTCTGGCGACCCCGCAAGCGCAAGTCGCATTTCTGTTCAATCGCGTTGGCCTCGCCGGCTGCGACATGGGCGCATGCGGGATCTTGCCTCGCATCGTCGGCCAGGGCCGCGCCGCGGAGCTGTTGTTCACCGGCCGGTCCATGAGCGCGCAGGAGGGACAGCAATGGGGCTTCTTCAACAAGCTCGTTGACGCCCAATCGCTCGAGCAGGAGGCATTGTCGCTGGCGCGGCGGATTGCGTCAGGCCCGACTTTCGCCAACGGCATCACCAAGACCCAACTCAATCAGGAATGGTCGATGAGCCTCGATCAGCTCATTGAAGCAGAAGCGCAGGCGCAGGCGCTCTGCATGCAGACCAAGGATTTCGAGCGGGCCTATCGCGCGTTTGTCGCCAAACAGAAACCGGTATTCGAGGGGAACTAGCGCATGATCCCGAAAAGTGGGAACCGGTTTTCGGACAAGATCATGCGCCAACAAAAGGGTCATGATCCCGAAAAGTGGGAACCGGTTTCCGGCCTGCGCGAAGCCATTACGGCGATTTGCCGTTTCGTTCGTCGCTTCGGCGGGCGAAAGCAGGTCGGACAAGATCATGCGCCAACAAAGGGTCGGGGTGGCGTGGTGATTTAAGTTAATGGAATTGCGCTCTAATGCCGGATAAGAGCTTCCTCAACTGGCCATTCTTCGACGAGCGCCATCGTGCGCTCGCGGCGAGCATTGAATCCTGGTGCGCGTCGAATCTTGCGTGGACGCGAAATGCTGAGGGCAGCGCGCACGGCGATCTCGACGTCATTTGTCGCGATCTGGTGCGGCAACTCGGCCGCGACGGCTGGCTCGCCCATACCGCGCCCGATCCTGGCGGCACGGCGTCACTCGATGTGCGTACCCTTTGCCTCATTCGCGAGACGCTGGCGCGGCGCGACGCGCTCGCGGACTTTGCCTTTGCGATGCAAGGTCTGGGCGCCGGCCCGATCAGTCTTTTCGGTAACGCTGAGCAGCGGCATTGGCTCGCGCGCACGCGCAACGGCGAGGTAATCGCTGCGTTCGCGCTGACCGAGCAGCAATCCGGCTCGGATGTGGCCAATATTGCCATGACCGCGCGGCGCGACGGCAACAGTTACGTCCTCGACGGGGAAAAGACCTGGATCTCGAACGGCGGCATCGCCGATCTCTATGTCGTCTTTGCCCGCACCGGCGAAGCTCCGGGCGCGAGGGGGATTTCCGCGTTCATCGTGCCTGGCGATGTGGCGGGATTTTCGGTCGCCGAGCGCCTCGACGTGATTTCGCCGCATCCGTTGGCGCGGATTGCCTTCGATCGGGTGCGCGTGCCCGCAAGCGCGATGCTCGGCGCGCCCGGCGAGGGCTTCAAAATCGCGATGGCGACACTTGACGTGTTTCGCGCGACCGTCGCTGCGGCCGCGCTTGGCTTCGCGCGCCGCGCGTTCGAGGAAACGCTCAAGCGAGCGCGCGGGCGGCGCATGTTCGACGGTGCGCTCGCGGACTTGCAACTGGTGCAGGGCGTAATCGCCGAAATGGCGCTCGATATCGATGCCGCGGCGCTTCTGGTTTATCGCGCCGCCTGGACGAAAGATTCGGGCGCCGCGCGGGTGACGCGTGAAGCGGCCATGGCGAAACTGTTCGCGACCGAGCGGGCGCAGCGGGTGGTGGACAAAGCCGTACAGCTTCACGGTGGCGACGGGGTGCGGCGCGGCCACATTGTCGAGCGGCTGTATCGCGACGTCCGGGCGCTGCGCATCTATGAGGGCGCGTCGGAGGTCCAAAAAGTTGTCATCGCAAGGCAGATGCTTGCGGGAGGGTGACATGGCAGCGCCTGCGCTTGGTCGTTCGGCCCATGTGGATACGTTCACGCGGGACAATCTGCCGCCCGCCGACAAATGGCCGGATATTTCGCTGGCCGGTTTCGAATATCCCGAGGAGCTCAACGTCGGCGTCGAACTGACCGACCGCATGGTGGCGCAAGGCTTCGGTGACCACGACGCGCTGATCGGCAACGGCCGCCGCCGCACCTACAAGGAGCTGTCCGACTGGACCAATCGGATCGCCCATGCCCTGGTCGAAGACTACGGCATCAAGCCCGGCAATCGTATTCTCATCCGTTCTGCCAACAATCCGGCTCTCGTGGCGTGCTGGCTGGGGGCCACCAAGGCCGGGGCCGTGGTGGTCAACTCGATGCCAATGCTGCGCGCCGGCGAGTTGGGCAAGATCGTCGACAAAGCCGAGGTAACGCTGGCGCTGTGCGACACCAGGCTGATGGATGAATTGGTCAACTGTGCCAAGACCAGCAAGCACCTCAAAAAAGTCATCGGCTTTGACGGCACCGCCAATCACGATGCCGAACTCGACCGTATCGCACTGAGCAAATCCGTGACTTTCGACGCAGTGAAGACCGGCCGCGATGACGTCGCGTTGCTCGGCTTCACCTCCGGCACCACCGGCGAGCCGAAGGCGACCATGCACTTTCATCGCGACCTTCTCATCATCGCCGACAGCTATGCCAAGGAGATTCTTTCGGTAACGCCCGACGACATATTCGTCGGCTCGCCGCCGCTCGCCTTTACCTTCGGGCTTGGCGGGCTCGCGATCTTTCCGCTGCGCTTCGGCGCCACCGCGACGCTTCTGGAAAACGCCTCGCCGGCCAACATGATCGAGATCATCGAGACCTACAAAGCGACCGTCTCGTTCACCGCGCCGACCGCTTATCGCGCCATGCTCGGCGCCATGCACCAGGGCGCGGATCTGTCTTCGCTGCGGGTTGCGGTCTCGGCTGGAGAAACGCTGCCGGGACCTGTGTTCGAGGAATGGATTGCGAAAACCGGCAAGCCGATCCTCGACGGCATCGGCTCGACCGAGATGCTGCACATATTCATTTCCAACCGGCTCGGCGACGCTGCGCCCGCCTCGACCGGAAAGCCGGTCAGCGGCTACGAGGCCAAGATCGTCGGCGACGACATGAAAGAAAAGCCCCGTGGCGAGGTCGGCAAGCTTGCGGTCCGCGGTCCCACCGGCTGCCGCTATCTCGCCGACAAGCGGCAGGACGCCTATGTCCGCGACGGCTGGAATCTCACCGGCGACGCCTTTGCGCAGGACGACAAGGGCTACTTCCATTTTGCCGCGCGCGCCGACGATATGATCATTTCCTCGGGCTACAATATTGCGGGGCCGGAGGTCGAAGCGGCGCTGCTGTCACACCCGGACGTCAAGGAATGCGCGGTGATCGGAATTGCCGACGAGGAGCGCGGGCAGATCGTTGCGGCCCATGTCGTGCTCAAGGAGGGTGTCGCGCCAAGCGCGGATTGCGCCAAGCGTTTACAGGATCACGTCAAGGCGACTATCGCGCCGTTCAAATATCCGCGCTCGGTGAAATTTATCGAGGCGCTGCCGAAGACCCAGACCGGCAAAATCCAGCGCTTTCGGCTGCGGCAAAGCCCGCCATCGGGCGCTTCGTGAGGAGAGAGCAGGTGACGCATACATTCCTTCATCCACGTGGCTGGAAGCTGGCCAAAGGCTTTAGCAATGGTGTCGTCGCCGAAGGCCGTACGGTCTTTCTCGCCGGCCAGGTCGGCTGGAATGCCGAGCAGCGGTTCGAGAGCGGAGATTTTGTCGCACAGGCGCGGCAGGCGCTCGCGAATATCGTGGCGCTCGTTGCCGAGGCCGGCGGCCACGCGGAACATATCACGCGGTTGACCTGGTTCGTGCTCGACAAGCAGGAATATCTGTCGCGTCTGCACGAACTGGGCGCGGCCTATCGCAGCGTCATGGGCAAGCACTTTCCGGCGATGACGCTGGTGCAAGTCGGTGCGCTGGTCGAAGACGAGGCCAAGGTCGAGATCGAGGCTACGGCTGTCGTGCCCATGTGAGGCCTCAGCAGTGAGGCTTCAGCCGTCTGCCAAGGACGTGGCCGGAGTCGAAGCGGTCCTTCGCTCAGAGGCCGCTGACGAATCTGTTCTTACGATGCGGCTCTCGGTGGTAAAGCCCCAAGCCGGATCGAAGCGGTGCACGTGATAGACCGGGCGTGTCTTCATTGGCGGCGGATATTCGCCCTTGCGCAGCGTCGTCGCGATGCACGGCGCCACACTCGCGGGGATGCGTCCGACCTGGCCGGTGGCGGCGCGATGAACGTGGCCGCTGAACACGGCGACGACCCGTCCGCAGCGCTGCAAGACATCGCGCAGCCGCGACATGCTTTCCATGGTCTCGAAATGAAAGCGGTCCGGGCCGACCGTGACCTCAAACGGCGGATGGTGCGTGAAAACGGCGATTGGTCTATCGGGCTCAGCGTCGATCAATTCGATCAGACACCGCGCCTGTTCCGGACGAAACTCGCCGCGATTGCCGCCTGGTTTAAGTGTGTCCAGCGCGATCAGCCGCACTGGATAATCTTCGACCGCATAATCGATGAATTCGCAGCCGGCCGTGAAATATCCGCCTGCGGAAAAAGCGGCGCGCAGATTGGCTCTATCGTCCTTGTTGCCGGGCAGCACGTAAACCGGCGCACGCGCCTTTGCGAGTAGGGCAGCGGCCTGCGCATATTCGTCCGTGCGCCCGTTGTGGACGATATCGCCGGTGTGAACGATGACATCGGGCGCCGGATCGAGCGCATTGATGTCCGCGATCGTTGACGCGAAGTCGCGCATTCTCCGCCCGGCGTCGGGCGTATCGAGCGCCAGATGCGTGTCGGAGATGTGCGCGATAATCATGAGATTAATAACGGGACCAAGCATGGTCATTGCGAGCCAACGGGTCCGGCCCGAAGTGGCCGGCCCGACGACAAGCTCCGCGAAGCAATCCAGAGCATAGGCACAAGAACTGGATTGCTTCGTCGCTTACGCTCCTCGCAATGACGAATCGAAAATAAATCATACCCCACCCTTCGATTTCAGACCGGCGTAATAGTCCTTGAGGATCGCCACCACTTCCGGCCGGCTGAATTCCGGCGGTATCTCGGCATTGCTCGACAGCATCTTGCGCTGCTCTGTGCCGGAGATCGCGATGTGATATTTCGGATCGTGCGGGCAGGTTTTTCCCGTCGCCATGCCATAGCACTTGCGGCAATAAAATGTGACGTCGATCTTCAGCGGCTTGGTGTAAAGCGCGCCCGGCCAGAGCTGATCAAAGATGTGCTGCGAATCGTAGGGGCCGTAGTAATCACCGACGCCGGCATGATCGCGTCCGACAATGAGATGTGAACAGCCGAAGTTCTGGCGAATGAGCGCATGAAGGAGCGCCTCGCGCGGACCGGCATAGCGCATCTCGATCGGATAGCCGGCTTGAATGACTGTTCCGGGGCGAAAATAATTGTCGATCATCGCCTGGATTGCCCGGGTGCGAACCTCGGCCGGTATGTCGCCTGCTTTCAGTTTGCCGAGCACTTGATGAATGAAAACCCCGTCTGACACTTCCACCGCGATTTTGACCAGGTGTTCGTGGCTGCGGTGCATGGGATTTCTGGTCTGAAACGCGGCGACAATCGACCAGCCGCGCTCAAGAAACATCGCCCGCGCCTGCGCGGGACGGATGTAGAGATTCGGAAACTTGACGGGATATTCGCCTTCGCTCAGAACGAACACCGGTCCGGCCAAGTTGACGCCGCCTTGCTGGAAGAGTTTCGCGACGCCGGGATGTTTTGGATCGGTCGTGCGGTAGACGTGCTCGGCCTCGATCGTCTTGTTGATCGAATATTTTTCGCGAACCGCCATCACCGCGAGAATCTCGCCACCTTCCGCGTCGACAAGGGCGACTTCTTCTTCGGCGCGGATGCTGTCGGCAAGATTGCTATCGACCGAGAGCGTGATCGGGATCGGCCAGAACACGCCATCTGGTCAATTTCATATCGAGACATGAACCGCGCCAATCGTCGTGGCCCATGAAGCCGTCGAGCGGCGTATAGGCGCCCATCGCCAGCATGAAGAGGTCGGAGACCGTGCGCGAATCGAGCAGGATTTTCCTAAGTTTCTCGGCCCGCTTGCTCTCTTCCGCTTGCTGCGTCTGCGGCAGCAGAAGCGGACTGACCTGTTCAGAATGGTGCGGCGGCACGAGTTTGGCCATATCCGATTGCTTTCTAAGAATCACATTTTCGAACCGGTATGACCTTCGCTCGGGACACCCCGCTCTGACGCGTGCCCAAGCGGCCGCGATCAATCGATGATGTGATACACCGGCGCTTTTTCCATCGCCCATTTGCCGGAGTGGCGATCGTAGCGCGACAGTGTGAAGCAATGCCAATCCTGATCATCAAGCTTCGGATGATCGGCGCGATAATAATATCCCGGCCAACGCGTTTCCGTCCGGAACAGAGTGTGCTGGGTGACGCATTCCGAAGCCAGCACCCGGTGATGAAGCTCCCATGCCCGCTGCAGCTGGTGCAGGTCTTCGGCGCCGAGATAGGCGAGATCTTCCTTGAGCATGTCGAGTAATTCGAGCCCACGGGTGAGCAGCGGCTCGTTGGTCGTGTAGTGGGCGCTGATCCCGCCAACATATTCGTCCATGATCTTTTCAAGCCGTTGCAGGCCATGCAGCGGCAGCAGGTAGCTCGGCGACACAGTCCCGCCCACGATCTCGTTGCGCCCGATCCGGTAGTTTTCCAGCGGCTTGTAGACGAGCTTCTTAAGCCCTTCGTATTCCGCCTCGCTGACCACTGGCTGCTCGCGCCCGATTTCATTCACGTACCTGACTGCGGCTTTGCCGGCGATGCGACCTTCGGTGAACGATCCCGACGAGAATTTGTGCGCGGACCCGCCGATGGCGTCGCCCGCGCCGAACAGGCCTTCCACCGTCATCATCCGGTTATAGCCCCACTGATAGTCAGCGGGTGCGTAGTCTTCCGGACCGCTCGCCCAGGCGCCCGAACAGGTCGCATGCGAACCCATCACGTAGGGTTCCGACGTGGTCAGTTCAGGATTTATCTCCTTGGGATCGATATTTTGCGACGCCCATACCACCGCCTGGCCGATGGTCATGCCGAGGAAGTTCTCCCAGCCGACTGTCTCCTTGTGCGGGTCTTGAAAAGCCTCCTTGGTGACCATGCGGATCGGGCCGCGGCCGGCCTTGACCTCTTCGAGCAGCGCGTGATTGCGCAAGCAGGTCGGCACCGGGTGATGATTGACGTAGTCCCCGACCATCTGCTCGATCGAGTCGCGCCAGAATGCCTCGTAATCGTGCCCGTAGGCGTTTTGCGTATAGGTCTTTAAATGCAGGAAATAGGCGCCGACCGGACCATAACCGTCCTTGAACCGGGTCAGCACGATCCGGTTTTCCATCTGCGTCATCTTCGCGCCGGCCAGAATCGGCAATGCATAGGCGGACGCGCTGCTCCAGGGCGCATACCAGGTTCGCCCCATGCCTTCGCCGACCGCGCGCGGCTTGAAAATGTGCGATGCACCGCCGGCGGCGACAATGACCGCCTTGGCGCGAAACACGTAAAACTCGCCGGTGCGAACATTAAAGCCGACCGCACCGGCGACGCGATTGGGCCGCGCGTCATCCATCAGCAGGTGGGTGACCATGATCCGGTTGTAGACTTCGCTGGCGGCCTTGCGCGCGGCCTCGGCGACGATCGGCTTATAGCTCTCGCCGTGGATCATGATCTGCCATTTGCCTTCGCGCTGATATCTCCCGGTCTCGGGGTCCCGCATAATGGGCAGGCCCCATTCCTCGAATTTGTGAACCGTGGCGTCGACGTGCCGCGCGATGTCGTAGCCCAGATCCTCCCGAACCAGGCCCATCAGGTCGTTGCGTGCATAGCGGACATGGTCTTCGGGCTGATTTTCGTTCCAGTGCATGCCCATGTAGCAGTTGATCGCATAAAGCCCCTGTGCGACCGCGCCACTGCGCTCGATATTGGCTTTCTCGACGCAGACGATTTTCAGATCGCGCCCCCAATACCTGGATTCATAGGTGGCGCCGCAGCCGCCCATGCCGCCGCCGACGACGAGGATGTCGGCATCCACGAATACGGTCTTGCGGCGACGCATCAGATTAAGCCTTGCTTGAAGCGGTCGCGGGATACCGTCGGCAGTGCCGCGATCTTGAGCGCTTCAGGTTCGTGCGCGAGCTCTTGGGATTTCATCGCCTCGGCGCTCGGCGGCGCATAATCAGCCGGGGATTTGATCGAACCCCAAGCCGTGGTTCGGATCGGGGAGACGAAATTCTTTTCCCGGCCGTCGCGGAATTTTATTTTCCAGGAAATGGTCGCCTTATCTTCTTCCCGGCGCACGCGGACGCTGTGGCCAAGCGGGGCAAAATCCGCATAGCCGCGGCAGTCAATCGCAAATTGCGGGCAGGCTTTGACGCAGGAATAGCACTCCCAACACATGTTTGGTTCGATGTTGACCGCGCGCCGGTAGGTGGGGTCGATGTGCATGATGTCGGACGGGCAGATATCGACACAGTGTCCGCACCCGTCGCAGCGCGTCATGTAAACGAAGGTCGGCATGATGTGTCCTTATCTCCGGCGTCGAGGTGAGTGCCGGTTAGTAATGCCGCGCATGCTTCAATCCGCCGCCGAATTTTCTCGGTGCGTCCGCAGGCGGCGGCAAATTGCTCATAGTGCCGTTAGCTTCGGCTACTCTTTTTTCGAGGGCAGCGGCGGGCTTGAAGAACATGTGCGAGAACTTCGACCACGGGATCGATCCAAATAATACCGTGGTGGCGAGGAGATAAAGGCCAAGAAATATGTAGCTCCATGCGGTGTCGCCGGTTGCCTGTATGGTGGCCCACACCAAGGCGAAGGTGACGCTCAAGACCAGCGAGACGATGAACAAATCGGCGCGAACAAAGCGGAACGGCGAATAGCCTTCTGCGACAACGTCGACCCTGATGAAAAACCAGAACCAGTAGCCGCCCGCGCAAACCATCAGGCTGCCGATGTACCAGAGTACCGCAACGCCGCCGGGCGTGGGCGCGGCAGCTGTTGGATAGGCAAACACCATCATGATTGTCGTAACCACATAGATCACAAAGCCGTACATGGTCAGCAGATGGGCTATTCTGCGCGGCATATTGCAGAACTCGCCGGAAGCCATCACGTCGACGACCGCGGTTTGAACCGCCAGCCACGCCATTTGTCCGCTGCCGACTTGGCGCTTCGCCCTGTTCGTGAAATCGCGCCAGTTATTAAAAAAGTACGTGGCGCTCTGCTTATGCATAATGTCGAACAAGGTGCCGGCAACAACCAGCAGCGCCATCACCACGACATATGTCTGCATGATCGCTGGCGGTACGGACGCCGAAAGCGCGGCGAAGGGATTGCTGAACATAGTAGGCTGCCCGGACTTTTTTGCTAGGACTTCGGAGGCGATATCGCCGGCCGATTGCGCTAGTAAACCTCCGGCTTGGATTTAAGGCAATAATTTCCGCTCAATATACCCATAAAGCCCCCATTTCATTCGGCAGTGCGGTAGTGCGGATTTCTTGCACCGCGGCACGGCACGAGGCACTTGCCGACGTGTTGCCGTCGAACATCACGATTTTTGTCGATTAATTCTATTCCCCGGTGATGTCGCGCCGCCGTCCTTCCAGCGCCGCCGCATAACGGCGCAGCACGTAAGCTTCGGTGAGCAGCCCAACGACGCGCCGATCGAGGAAGGAATCTACCACGACCAGCGCTTCGGCCTCGGCGCGGTCGAAGGCAAGGACCGCCTCCTTCACCGCCATTTCCGGCAGCAGCATTTCATCTGAAAAATGCAGCAGCTCCTTGACGGCGCGCTCCGGTGTGACATCCGCCCCGTGCGCCTCCGCCACCAGGACGAGACCGACGTAACGGTCAAGATCATCGACGGCGACCACATAGACCGTGGAGCCGAGCGGATAGGTCTCGCGAAATTCGCCGATTGTCGCGGCCGCCTTGGTCGTTTCAACGTCCGCGCGCATCATCTTCTCGACGGTGAGGTCGCGCATCCAGCCGATATCGGCGGCGCTGCGGATCGTCTCGCCACGCAGATGGAAACGCCAGGTTGCGAACGAATAGCCGAACACCTCGCGCGTGACCTGCGCGGCAATGATGACGGCAATCAGCACCGCCGTCGCCAACCATAGATCGCCGGTTGTCTCCAGCGCGATGAAGGTCATGGTCAGAGGCCCGCCGATCACGGACGCGGACAAAGCACTCATTCCGATCACCGCTGACGCATTGGTGTCGAAATCGAGCGTCGGCCAGGTCATGGTGATTGCTTCGGCGAGGAGGTGCCCGCCGAGCGAGCCGATCAGCAAAGAGGAAAAGAACAAGCCGCCGCGAAAGCCCGAGCCAAGCGAGGCAATCGAGGCCGCGACCTTCAGCGCAAACACAATCGCCACGGTTCGCACCGACAGATCGAGCGTACCGATTACACGTAGCGCGCCATGACCGGACGACATCACCTGTGGCGATGCAAGAGCCATCAGCCCGACCACAAGACCGCCGGCCATAGTCCGCAGCGTTGGCCGTACCCGCAAGTGGGCGAACAGGGTCTCGCACAAGGCCACGCCGCGCATGAGAATAATTCCAAGGACGGCCGAGAGCAGTCCAAGGGCTGCGGCAAGGATCAGATCGTGGGTGAGGAGGACAGTTTTATCGGGTGCAACAACGCCGAGGTCGGCCGGCTCGACCGAGTGCGCCACCAGGTATCCGATCAGCGCCGAGATGCCGACCGGCGCAAGGCTCGCCGGCGCGTAGCTGCCGATGATCAGCTCAAAGCCATAAAATGCGCCGGCCAGCGGCGCGCCGAAGGCGCCGGCAATTCCCGCGGCGGCCCCGCAGCCGACCAGGATGCGCAAATCGCTGCGGCGCAGCCGAAACGCCACGCCGATGCGCGAGGCGATGCCGCTGGCAAATTGCGTGTAGCCTGCTTCGAGACCGACTGAAGCCCCGACACCGCTCGACCACACCGTCTGCGCCGCGACGATGATACTGCCCAACAGCGACATGCGGCCGCCATGCAGCGCGTTGGCTTCGATCGGGTCGATTTCGCGGTCCGGACGCCAGCGCCGGAGAATCTCGCTGCCGATGCCGAACAATAGCCCGCCGAGCAAGGGGACCGAAATTGCCAGTACCGGATCGAGCGTGAATCGCGCCGAGAGGCGTTCGCCGGGCTCCAAATGAAACAGCATCTCATGCAGAAAATCGACGCAGGTGCCCATCGCCGCGACGACCAAACCACCCAGCACGCCGACCACGACCGCGAGCAGGATGAGGCTGGATTCTCGCGCTCGTACCAGCGCTCGCAGGCGTCGCGGAATCTCCAAGGGATTCCCGACCCTGGCAATTAACGCGGTCACCGCACACCATGCGGCTGATGAGATTCTCGAAAGCGGGCGTGGCTGCGCGTCATTGCCGTCTCAGCACGTTCTCTGTTTGCACCCATCGAGTCGCCGTGGCGCTCCATGTCGTCGGTAATACGACGGTGCCAAGCGCCACTGGTCGTGGTACTCCACATCGGTATGGATCGCAATAAATCTGAGCTTGCGATCCGAGGATTGAGCTCTGGACCTCAACTGCAGAGCCGTCGCTCGGTCGTCGGGTCCGCGCAACCACCCACCGCGTCGCGGCTTCAAATCCGCGGAATCACGTGTCATCTTCGCCGGCGAGACTTTTGGCGAGCGAGAGGGAAGAGCATGGCCGGCAGGGCTATTTCGTTAACCTTGGGGTGTGCATGACCGCAAAAATTATCGACGGCAGCGCGGTCGCCCGCACGATACGGGATGAGTGCCGCCAGCGCGTGCAGCGCATCGTCGCCCACTCGGGCGCGCCGCCCGGATTGGCCGTGATCCTCGTCGGTTCCGATCCGGCTTCAAGAATCTATGTCAAGAACAAGATCCGCGCCTGCGCCGATGTCGGCATCCGCTCGTTCCGTTTCGACTATCCGATCGATGTCAACCAGGACGAGGTCGTCGCCAAGATCGCCGAGCTTAACGACGATCCGGCCGTGCATGGCATTCTGGTTCAGCTGCCGCTGCCGGCGTCTTTCGACATGGCGCGCATCCTGCACACCATATCGGCGGACAAGGACGTCGATGGATTCCACCTCTACAATGTCGGCGGGCTTGTCGTCGGCGGCACGGTGTTCCCGCCGTGCACGCCCTATGGCGTTCTGAAACTTCTCGAGCACGAGAGCATTTCACTCGAGGGCAAGAACGTGGTCGTGGTCGGCGCCAGCAACATCGTCGGCAAGCCGATGGCGTTAATGCTGATGCAGCACGAGGCGACGGTATGCATCTGCCACGCCAAGACTCGCGATCTGGCGCAGTTCACGCTGCTTGCCGACGTGTTGGTCGTGGCCGCCGGCTATCCGAACCTGATCCTGCCGCAGATGGTGCGAACCGGCGCGGTGGTGATCGACGTCGGCATCAATCGCCTACCCGACGGCAAGCTGGTCGGCGATGTCGATTTCGCCGGCGTTGCGGCAAAGGCCTCCTATATCACGCCGGTGCCGGGCGGCGTCGGGCCGATGACGGTTTCCATGCTCTTGATCAATACGGTCACCTCCTGCGAACGGTGGCTACAGCACTTGTCTATTCCGGGTGCGAGAGAACGGCTGGCCGTGAGCCGCTGACGGAAGGTGGTTCGCCGGACGCCGGCAAAGAATAAAGCTTAAGGAAAACGTGTGGCCGCTTACGTCCTTGCCATCGACCAGGGAACGACATCGACGCGCGCCATTTTGTTTCGCGCCAACACGTCGATCGCCGTCGTCGCGCAGCAGGAATTCCCACAGCATTTTCCCGCCGACGGTGAGGTCGAGCATGAGCCCGAAGACCTGTGGTCGTCCACGCTGTCGACCTGCCGCGCGGTGCTCTACCAGGCTGGCGCCGCCGCCCGTGACATTGCCGCGATCGGAATCGCCAATCAGCGCGAGACGACTTTGTTGTGGGACCGCGCCAGCGGTCGGCCCGTGCATCGCGCCATCGTCTGGCAAGATCGGCGTACCGCGGATCTCTGTGCACAGCTCAAAGCCAAAGGCCACGAAGCCCTGTTCAGCGCCAAAACCGGCCTCTTGCTCGATCCTTATTTCTCCGGGACCAAGCTTGCTTGGCTGCTCGACAATGTTCCCGGTGCGCGCGAGCGTGCTGCGCGCGGAGAGCTCGCCTTCGGCACGGTCGATACCTATTTGCTGTGGCGGTTGACGGGCGGCCGCGTTCACGCAACCGACGCCACCAACGCCTCGCGTACGCTGCTCTACGACATTCACACCGGGCGCTGGGACGATGCGCTGCTCGCAGCGCTCGGCATCCCGCGATCGGTGTTGCCCGAGGTGTTGGATTCGTCGGCGAACTTCGGCGCGACCGACCCGGAACTGTTCGGCAGCGCAATTCCGATTTGCGGCATCGCCGGAGATCAGCAGGCTGCTCTGATTGGGCAGGCCTGCTTCGCTCCGGGGATGGTGAAGTCCACCTACGGCACCGGCTGTTTCATCGTCCTCAACACCGGCGGCACGGCGGTCGCCTCCAAGAATCGGCTGCTTACCACCGTGGCCTATCAGCTCGGCGGCGTGCGCAGCTACGCGCTCGAGGGCTCGGTCTTCGTCGCCGGCGCGGCGGTCCAATGGCTGCGCGATGGCTTGAAGATCATCACCACCGCCGAACAGAGTGGAGCGCTCGCACAAGCGGCGGATCCGTCGCAGGAGGTTTTGCTCGTTCCGGCCTTTGTCGGGTTGGGGGCGCCGCATTGGCGGCCGGATGTGCGCGGCGCCTTGTTTGGCCTGACGCGCGCGACCGGACCGCGCGAACTGGCGCGAGCCGCGCTCGAAAGCGTGTGTTTCCAGACTGCCGATCTGCTCGCTGCGATGAGGGACGATTGGCGCGAAAGCACGGGCGTCCTGAACCCGCTGCGCGTCGACGGCGGCATGGCAGTTTCAGATTGGACTATGCAGCGGCTCGCCGACATTCTCGGCAACACAGTCGATCGTCCGCAAATCAAAGAAACGACCGCGCTTGGCGCGGCGTATCTCGCCGGCTTGCACACCGGCTTCTTTCCCGAACCGGACCGATTTTTGAATCATTGGCGCTTGGAACGTCGCTTTGAACCGCGCATGGACGTGAAAGAGCGCGCGCGCAAATTGGCCGATTGGTCCTCGGCGGTGCGGCGCTTGCTCAGCTGAACCTCGCAGCGGGAATAAAAGCGAGCCGCCGGGATTTATAGAAGACAGCCACGCAAAACCGGGAAGCGCCATGAAACTTTTATTCGCCATACTGGCAATTTGCGTCGCGGTTGCGGCCACGACGCGCGCCGAAGCCCAAAATTATCCATGGTGCTCTTATTATACTGCCAGCGGCGGCGGAGGCACCAATTGCGGCTTCACGACATTTCAGCAGTGCCTCGACAATGTGCGCGGGATTGGCGGCTTTTGTGATCGCAATACGCAATATCGGCCGCCGCCCGGACCGCATCCCTCGCCGAAGCTGCAAAGCCGCTATCCGTCGTAAACTTTTCGCAAACCGCGTGTGGAACGAACAAATGGAACGCAAGAAAGCGTCCGATTTCCCGCAAGCACTTTTGAACCTGTTTGACCAGTATGTGCATGGCGCAATCAGTCGCCGCGCATTTCTCGACGGCGCGCAGACTTTTGCCGTTGGCGGAGTAACAGCATCCGCACTGTTCGAGATGCTCAAGCCGAACTACGCTTGGGCGGTTCAAGTGCCGGAACAGGACAGCCGCATTGCCACCGAGTCGGCGACCGTTCCGTCACCGCAGGGCAATGGCAGCATCAACGGTTATCTGGTCCGGCCAAGCAGCGCGACCGCCAGGCTGCCTGTCGTCCTCGTCATCCACGAGAACCGCGGCCTCAATCCCTACATCCGGGATGTCGCGCGCCGGCTGGCGGTCGCCAATTTTATCGCTTTTGCGCCCGATGGGCTGACGTCGGTTGGCGGTTATCCGAATGATGATGAGAAAGGCGCGCAGCTTTTCCAAGGGCTCGACCGCGCCAAGCTGACCGAGGATTTCCTGGCCGCAGCGATCTGGCTGAAATCGCGCACCGATGGTACTGGCAAACTCGGCGCGGTCGGGTTTTGCTTTGGCGGTGGTGTGGTGAACCAGCTGGCGGTGCGGATGGGAACCGGGCTCGCCGCCGCGGTTCCGTTTTATGGAAGCCAGCCCAGCGCCGAGGATGCCGCCAAGATCAAGGCTCCTTTGCTGGCTCACTATGGCGAGCTTGACACGCGCATCACATCGGGATGGCTCGCCTTTGATGCCGCTCTGACGGCCGCGCACGCGCAACACCAAGGCTACGTCTATGCCGGCGCCAATCACGGCTTCCATAACGATACGACGCCCCGCTACGATGAAGCGGCCGCAAAACTGGCGTGGCAGCGTACGCTGGATTGGCTGAACAAATATCTGCGCTCGCCTAGCCCGACCTGATCGTGCCAAGCCTGAGCCGGCGCATCCGGTTTGCCACGTTAATGGGGACGGAGCCTTGCCAGTCGCAAGGCAGGGCAGGGCAGGAATGGAACGGCACGGCGCGTCCGGTCGTGCTGACCCAGAAGATTTTACAGCCTTGAATTTCCGGATGCTCACGCCGATCGCGATAACCGCAAATCTTACGGCTTCCAGTTCTTCTCCCACGCATCCGGGGTTTTGGCGTCGATCAGGATAAAGACGATGCGGCAGGGCTTGGTGCCGTTATTGACCCAAGCATGATTGGTCGCTTGCTGCACCAGAACATCGCCCGCCTTGACATGGATCTCGCTATCGTCGAGCAGCATGTCAATCTCGCCGTCGAGAACGATCGCGTAATCGATGGTTCTGGTCCGGTGCGTGTTGGCGTGTCGCGCGTAACCTTGGGTCGCCGGGTCGATGCCCATCGCGCGCAGTATTTCAATGTGATCGACCGGCGCGCCATGGGGGCTCGCCGGAGCGAAATCGACGACGCGGAAAACCGTGCCATTCCTCGGCGGCGGCACGCCGACCGGCGTTTGCGCGTGGTCCGCCGCGCCGGCGGCATCCACCGGAAATTCGCTTGTCACCCAAAACAGGGTGACACCGTTGCCGCCGCGTTGCTTCGCCGTCGCCATATCGTCGAACAGCACGACCGCTTTGCCTCGCGAATCGTGGCCGGTCACGATCCGCCGCGTCGATCTCATTTCCATCGCCGTCTCCTTCCCCTTTAAATCCGCTTGCCGTCGCAGCGCGCATTAGACAAAGTTGCCTCTGTCTTCGCCAAGCACAAGTCGAATATTTTCATATGAACATGCCCGCAATGGATCGACTGCCGGCCATTCCAGTGATCGATCTGCGCGAGGGCGGCCCCGTCCGTCATGCCGAGCGCAGCCCAGCGCCGGCGCGCGCGCTCCGCGACGCTTGTCTTGCTTTCTTTCCCCGCGCCGCCTTGCCGCTGATGCCGACGCTTGATTTGATCTCGCGGCGCTGGCTGGCGCGCTCGCGTTCGCCCTATCTGCCGGAGATTGCGGAGATTGCCGACGCGCTGGGTTTCTCCGGCGTGTGGCTGCTCAATGCGTCTTACCAATGGGGGTGCACGGCGCGCGCGTCCGATGAAGACGGCGTGCCCTGGCTGTTGCGCACGCTCGACTGGCCGTTCCACGGCCTTGGCCGCCATGTCGAAGTCGCGCGCATGCAGGGTGCCGCCGGCGAGTTCTTCTCCATTACCTGGCCAGGCTATGTTGGCGCATTGACCGCGCTCGCACCGTCGCGTTTTGCGGCTTGCGTCAATCAGGCGCCAATGCGCCGCCGCACGACTCACCGTTGGCTGCGCGGCTATGATTTTGCGCGCAATGCTTACGGGGTCTGGCGGTCCGACGGTCTGATGCCGCCGGACCAGCTGTTGCGGCAGACATTCGAGCTTTGTGCGGATTTTGCCGCGGCGCGTCGCATGCTGGAGACGACCCCGGTCTCCCGTCCGGTGATCTACGTTCTGGTCGGTTGCGCGGCCGGAGAGCGCTGCGTGGTCGAGCGCACCGAGACCGGCTTTGTGACCCGCGAGAACGACACCAGCGCCGCCAATGACTGGCTGCCGTGGCGTCCCGGTTGGGAAGGCCGCATCGGCACGCGGCGCTTTCTAACGGACTCGTTTGTCGCCGCCGCCAATTACAGCCGCGCGCGGCGCGAATCGCTCGTCGGCTGGACGGGGACCTGCGCCACGCCAAGCTTTGCCTGGGTACGCGAGCCGGTGCTCAATCCCTATACGCGACTCGCGGTGGCGATGTGCCCGGCACGCGGCGTGCTCAGGGCGATCGGCTATGAAGCGACCGATACATTGCTGCCGCAGCCGGTCACGTCCATGTGCGAGGTCCTCACCGCAGCAGCGCCGCTACCGGCCTGATCGCACGCGTCGCGCATTATCGGCACTCGGTTCCACGAAGTTTGTGCACACCGATCAGGCAGTTACGCAAAAGCGCCAAAATGTGTTCATGGTCACATCTTTCTTGCGGTGGCGCGCTTAAACAGCCACCGTCTGCAGTTGCCGGAATATGGAGCCAGCCATGAGCACCATAACAATGACGATCTTCCGGACCACCCACAGTTCCCATTGGGATCAACTCAAACTGCGCATCACCGAATGGCAACGGCGGGCGCGTTCACGGCGCGAGCTCGAAGGCTTGAGCGATGCAACGTTGCGCGACATCGGCCTCACGCGCTGCGATGCGCACCGTGAAATGAACAAACCATTCTGGATGGCTTAAAGCACAAGCAGCACACCTGCAGCCATATCCAGGCAAGGGGAGAGGGCCGCCCGGCGCGGGGCGGCCCTTCGCTTTTCTGTCGGCGCGCGTTTGCCGGCAGTCGGACAATTTGGCTAGCATGATGCGGCAAGTATCCAGGCAAGTATCCAACTCACGAGCCGGCACGGTGACTATGCCCAAAATCAAGACCAGCGATGGTGTGAACCTGTACTACGAACAGGCTGGCGTCGGGACGCCGGTCGTCTTTGTTCATGAATTTGCCGGCGATTACCGCACCTGGGAGCCGCAAATGCGCCGGTTCAGCCGCGCCCATCGGTGCGTCACCTACAGTCAGCGTGGCTATCCGCCTTCGGACATCCCCGACGACGCCGCGCGCTATGGCCAGGACTTCGCCCGTGCCGACGTCATCGCGCTGATGGATGCGATCGAGATCGACAAGGCGCATGTCGTGGGCCATTCCATGGGCGCCTATACCGCGCTTCATGTCGGGATCAAGCATCCGCAACGCTGCATTTCGGTGACCGCGGCGGGCTGCGGCTGGGGCTCGCTGCCTGATCCGGCGGCGCGCGCCGCGATGCGAGCACAAGCCGCCGAAAATTCGAAAATGTTCACGGAAAAGGACATGGCCGCGGCAGCCACGATCTATACCGACACGCCGATCCGGCACACGCAGAAATACAAAGATCCCCGCGGTTACGCCGAGTTCGTCGGCATGCTCGCCGAGCATTCGGCGAAGGGCCATGCGCTGACCATGGCGATGCTGCAAGCCAAGCGTCCGACCTTATGGGACATGGAAGCGGACTTGAAGAAGTTCTCGGTGCCGCTTCTGGTCATCGTCGGGGATGAGGACGAGACCTGCCTTGACGGCAGTCTGTTTCTCAAGCGCACCGCGCCGACGGCGGGTTTGCTGGTCATCCCGCGCTCCGGTCACACCATCACCAGCGAGGAGCCGGATGCGGTCAACGCCGCGCTGGCGGAGCTTTTTGCCGCGTCCGAGAACGGCCGCTGGCTCGCGCACAAGCCGGGCTGATGAGTGGCGCCACCGCCGATAGGGCGGAACGCCCCATATCCTTCGCGGCGCCGTTCCGGCATTCGGCGTTCACGGTCATCTGGACGGCGACGGTCGTTTCCAATGTTGGCGGCTGGATGTACAGCGCCGCATCCGGCTGGCTGATGACGTCGCTCGATCCCGATCCTTTGATGGTGGCGCTGGTGCAGGCGGCGAGCAGTCTTCCGATCTGTCTTTTCGCGATTCCGGCCGGCGCGCTTGCCGACATTTTCGATAAGCGCAAATTCCTGATCGTGGTTGAAACCATCACGACGATCGTCTCCGCGGTCTATGCGGTGATCGTTGGGTTGGGCTGGGCGACCCCGGCCAACCTGCTCGTGTTCACATTTCTGATCGGTGCCGCCGGTGCGATGACTGTGCCGGCCTGGCAGGCGGTCGTGACCTATCTCGTATCCAACGACGATTTGCCGCCCGCGATCGCCGCCAATTCCGTCGGCGTCAATATTTCGCGCGCGATAGGTCCGGCGCTCGGCGGCCTGACCATTTCCGCTTATGGCATCGTCGCACCGTTCTGGATCAATGCCGCGTCCAATCTCGGCATCGTGGCTTCGCTGTTGTGGTGGCGGCCGCGGACGCGCGCGGGGACATTGCTGCCCGCCGAGCGCTTCGGCCACGCCATCCTGGCCGGGTTGCGCTACAGGCACAACCGGCATCTGCGGGCGACGCTCATGCGCGCCGCGGGCTTTTTCCTGTTCGCCAGCGCCTATTGGGCGCTGTTGCCGCTGGTCGCCCGCGAGCAAATCGGCGGCGGCCCGAACCTCTATGGCGTGCTGCTCGGCGTTATCGGCGCCGGCGCCGTTGCCGGAGCGTTTTTACTGCCATGGGCCAAGGCCAAACTGGGGGCCGATCGTCTGATGGCTCTCGGCGCGCTCGGCCAAGCGCTCGCCATGGTGCTCTATGGCATTGCCCACGAGCCAGTCACCGCGCTCGCCGCCAGCGTGATCGCCGGCGCGTCGTGGATCGGCGCCTTGGCGACGCTGAGCGTTTCGGCCCAGGTGGCGCTGCCAGACTGGGTGCGGGCGCGCGGACTGGCGCTGTATACGACGGTGTTTTTCGGCTGCTTGACGCTCGGCAGCGCCGCCTGGGGCGAGGTGGCGGTTCTTGTCGGCCTTGCCAATGCGCATTTTCTCGCAGCCGCCGGCGCCGCGTCCGCGATTGCGCTGACCTGGCGCTGGAAGCTGCAAACCGGCGCGAGCTTGGATCTGTCGCCGTCGATGCATTGGCCGGCGCCTTTGACCGCGCAACCGATCGAACACGATCGCGGTCCGGTGCTGGTCACCGTCGAATATCGCATCGATCCCAGCGACCGCGAACCGTTCCTCGAAACGCTGGCGCGCCTCGAGCATGGGCGACGCCGCGACGGCGCCTAGGCCTGGGGCGTGTTTGAAGATGCCGCGCAGGAGGGCCGCATCATCGAGACCTTTCTCATCGAAAGCTGGATGGAGCATTTGCGCCAGCATGAGCGCGTCACCAAGGCCGATCGCCTCCTTCAGGAGGAGGTGCGTCGCTTCGACCGATCCGGCAATCCGAAGGTGACGCATTTCATCGCCGCCGATACCTGAGCGGTCGAGCGCCAATTTAGATCTGCGTCGGTCAGCGAACCTTCGCTACGCGCAAAAGTTTGCGCAAGCACCGACCATTGCTTGCCACCGCATTCGGGAGCAGCTCTACCCGCTGTTCGCTAAGTGTTCGACTAAAATCATCAAATCAAATGCCGCACCTTGGGCAAAATCCTAAGAAAATAATCCTATATTCCCGGCAAATAATTGGCGCTAGGGCCTGTGCCGCCATCAAGCCGCCGCGAGAGCGCGCGGCGCTACCGATTGAGGGAACTTATTCGAGATGGGTCGTTCTAGACGGGCACCTGGTCCACCGCCGTTCCCAACCAGCAATTCTACCCCAGCTGCTTCAAAAGCACGGCGAACTGCCGACGCGTTAGCAAATGTCAGCGCCCTAACTCTTGCTCTGGTGCCGTTTCCGTAGCCGCACCCCCGCGCCGCCACCGTTCTCGTCGATGAACTCGACGCGCGGTTCTAAACTGTTTGTTCAACTTTTTTTCTTGAGTAACCGGACACCAATTTCTCCGGCTGCATCGTCAGTGAAAGAAATACCCGCCCCCTCCAGAGCTCTTTAAATCTTGAGCACGGTCGCGAAGTTTCCCTTTACGATTCCGTCGCTCTGCTCAATCCGCTGAAGGGTCGCTAGGCCGATACCAGCCGATCGGGCGAGCTTGGTTTGG
This sequence comes from uncultured Alphaproteobacteria bacterium, assembly GCA_963816295.1. Taxonomy (GTDB): domain Bacteria; phylum Pseudomonadota; class Alphaproteobacteria; order Rhizobiales; family Xanthobacteraceae; genus BOG-931. The sequence goes on from CAWFJS010000017.1 coordinate 839,569, forward strand.
CTCCAGCCTAATAGCGCCCGCGCAGCCCGTATCTGAGCAGCAAATCGCATCGATTCGCAGTTTTTCTCAATTCGAGCATGTTGACAACAACTCGAATATGATGTAATTTAAATCGATATAGATCGTAATTAACTAAGATAGGATGCGGAAGCACGCAGCTTTTCGCTCGCATCTAAAGGAAATTCTCATGTCACGTACCAGTCGGCTTACGCCATTCGATGCTCACAGGCGCCGTTATTTCATCGGCGGCTCGGACGCCCGGATCATCATGGGCAACGATGAGGCCGCCCTTGTCCGGTTGTGGCGAGAAAAGCGGGGCGAGGTCGAGCCGGAGGACCTGTCCGGCAATCTCGTCGTCCAACTTGGCAATGCGACCGAGGAGCTGAACCGACGCTGGTATCAGGCCACTACCGGCCAGGTGCTTACGGATGTCCAGCGCCGCATCCGGCATCCCGTGCTGCGCTGGATGGCGGCCACATTGGACGGCCGGGTCGAAGCGACCGGGGCGGTGTTCGAGGCCAAGTTCATGCTGCCGTGGTCGTTCTCGGAAGAAGCCGCGGCCGAGAAATACATGCCGCAACTGCAGCACAATATGTGGGTGGTGGCGGCCAGGAGCGCGGTTCTCTCGGTGATCACGGGAGGCGGCAAATGGGTTGAGATCGTGGCCCATGCCGATCCGCTCTATCAGCACCTGATCCTGACTGCCGAGCGCAAGTTCTGGCGTTGTGTCGAGAGCGGCGAAGAACCCAAGCTGTTCGGAGTCGAACCGCCAAAACCGCGGCTCGAGGCGGTGCGTGTTGTCGACATGGCTTCGTCTAACGCGTGGGCGGAGTTCGCTGCGGTCTTCACGCGAACCCGGCAGGCGCATCTCGAACACGAGCAAGCCAAGGCCGAACTTAAGAGCCTAGTGCCAGACGATGCCAAGGAGGCGATTGGCCATGGCGTTCGGGCCAAGCGCTCGAAGACCGGAACCGTCAGCTTTGACTTTATGAACCCGGAGATGAGCAATGCAGCGGTCTAGCTCATCGATCGCTGCACTCGCGACCGCACTGGCCAAGGCGCAGATCGAACTCACTAATCCTGAGAAGTCATTGATCGGCACGATCGAACCGCAACGAGGGCAGGGCGGCGCACGTCAATTCCGATATGCGCCGCTTTCGAGTGGGCTTGAGATTGTGCGCAAGACCCTGGGCCAGCATGAGATCGCCACGGTGCAGACTACAGCGGTCGATCAGGCGGCGGGGATCATCAATCTCACGACTGTGCTTGCGCATTCCTCGGGCGAATGGATTGCCTCGGATTGGCCGGTTTGTCCGATCGGCGAGACCGAACGGCCGCATCGGATGGGCGCGGCCCTGACGTACGCCCGGCGTTATGCACTGTTCACGCTGGTCGGAATTGCCGGTGAAGACGATCTGGATGCCCCAGATCTGATTGGCCCGGGTACGCAAATCGGGAAGCCGAGCATCGAGAGCAAGTCTGTCGGCAATGGAGGTCACTCAACGAGCTCCAACCATAGGGCAGGTCGCGCCAGGGCGAATAAATTCAGTTCTCCTTCACCGGACTCCGAGCTTTCGGTGACTTTATCGGCGAGCTTAAAGGCTGAATTGCTCCGTGAAATCGAATGCCTGGGCGCGGCCGACGATGCGGCGCTGTGGGCGCAGCGACGCTTAGTGGCAAAGAACCAGTTATCCGCAGCCGATGCCCAGCAGGTGGAGGAGGCGTTCGCCGCCAAATTAGCATTAATCCATCCACAAAACGCTTCGGTTGATGATCAGGGCATCACCGAGAAGACCGGGATATCAGAGATCGATAAAAGCATTCTCGTGTTCCCTGAACCGCGCCGTATTCGTGATCGGGACCATATCCGGCACGTGATCAAACAGGCCTGTCTTATTTGCGGTCGGCGGCCGTCGGATCCTCATCATTTACGGTTCGCGCAATCTCGTGCGCTCGGTCGCAAAGTGAGCGATGAATTCACGGTGCCGCTCTGTCGCGCGCATCACCGTGAGGTCCATCGCTGCGGCGATGAAGGATTGTGGTGGAGGAAGACGGGAATAGATCCGCTTGCGGCTGCCCGCGCACTTTGGCTTGAAACCCATCCGCTGCTGAGGGCGGAGGCCAGCGTCACCAGCAACGAGGCAACCGGCGACAGGTGATATTACCGATCTTTCGTGTTCGATTATTCACGGCTCCTTGGGAAGCCCAATTTTTTGCCAACCATTTTGGTTAGTTATCTCTCAAAATCGTAACGAGAGTTCGAATCCCACCCTCTCCGCCAATTCTGCACATAACCAATTGAAATAAAACGCGTCGGGCCAGCTGTGTTCTCTGCGAGAACTTCCGTTAGCGCGTTTGTGAACTCATGGCACAGTGCAGCAAGATCGGCTTCGGTAATCATCGTTTCCCTCCGCGATCTGGCAATTCCCTCAGGCAATGGCCCGTCTGGCGCGCCGTGAAGGTGACAAGTAAGGAACTTTTAGGATTTCTGCGCGTTCCTTTGTACCGGCCCAAAAACGGTAAGTCGGACACCTTGTCACGGCGGAAGTAAGAGCCGGTCCCGGAAATCTGCACAGGACGATAAGTGGAGTTTCTGCCTGACAGCGGGCACGCTGTGCCTGCGAATCAGGAGAGACCATGCAGAGACGACCGCGCCGGAATCATACACCGGCTTTCAAGGCGAAGGTGGCTCTTGCCGCCATCAAGGGCGATCTGACATTGGCGCAGCTTGCCGAACTGTTCGACGTTCACCCCAATCAGATTACCTCGTGGAAGGCGCAGCTTGAGAGCGGAGCAGCCGATGTGTTCGGTCCTGGCCGCGGCTCTGCGGCACAGCCGGCGATCGACGTGAAGTCGCTGCACGCCAAGATCGGCGAGTTGACGCTGGAGAATGATTTTTTAGAGGGCGCGCTCACCAAGGCGGGATTGCTGAGCGCAAAGCGATGATCGACCGCGGGCACGATCTGCCGATCACCAAGCAGGCCGAGGTTCTTCGCATCAGCCGCGGCAGCGTCTACTACCTGCCGCGGCCGGTGCCGGAGGCCGACCTCGCAATCATGCGGCGTCTCGACCGGCTGCATCTGGAGTTTCCCTTTGCCGGTTCGCGGATGTTGCGCGGCCTGCTGGTGGCCGAGGGGTGCAAGATCGGACGCCGTCACGTGAAGACGTTGATGCAGCGGATGGGGATAGAGGCGCTTTATCGCCGTCCGCGCACCACAAAGCCCGAGCCTGGCCACAAGGTCTATCCGTATCTGCTGCGCGGCATGGCGATCACGCGGCCGAACCAGGTGTGGGCGATGGACATCACCTACATCCCGATGGCGCGTGGCTTCGTCTACCTCGCCGTGGTGCTCGACTGGTTCAGCCGGCGCGTGCTGTCGTGGCGGCTGTCGATCACGATGGAGGCGGCGTTCTGCGTTGAAACGCTGAAGGATGCGTTGGCTCGTTACGGCAAGCCGGATATCTTCAACACCGACCAGGGCTCGCAGTTCACCGGCGAGGCCTTCACCGGCGCGCTCGCCGACAACGGCATTACAATCAGCATGGACGGCAAAGGCGCCTGGCGCGACAACGTGTTTGTCGAGCGGCTATGGCGCAGCGTCAAATACGAGGAGGTGTATCTGCGAGCCTACGATAGCGTCAGCGAGGCCCGCGCTTCACTCGGCCGCTACCTGGACTTCTACAACAGCCGGAGACCACATTCGAGCCTTGACGGCATGACACCCGATCAAGCCTACTGCCCACCATCGCTGTCCCTCCGCTTGGCAGCTTAACCTCGGCAGGGACTCCACTTATCGAAGCGGAAAATCTGTTCAGATAACCGGGACCACCTCAGTAGCCTAATGACTGATACGCAACGAGAAATCGCTGAAACTGTTTTTGAGCGCAATCAACGGCGCGAAGCAGAAATCAACGAGGCATTGAAGCGGGAATACGCGCGTCGTGAGGCTGCTGTGAAGAATATGTATCGCTTGCGGGAATTGCGCTTGTCACGGGATGAAAAAGCCAAAACCGGACAGTCATCCAAACCGTTGGCAAGTGGGCACAGTACGGCGAACGCAAGCGCGTAAATTTTTCAGCTTGTCACCCGTTAGTGGAAGAAGGCGCGAGAGTACGTAATCGTCTTACCGTTCCACCAGTTGCCGATAACGCCCGCTTTCAAAGCATCCCGGACATGGTGTGAGACCGGCGCTGAACGCATCGGTAGCGAATGACCCAGCTTGTGTGAAAACGCACTTGGTTATTTGATTCGCGCTGTATGATTCCGGCTGCTTTTGCGGAGGGATCGGATGAGGCGCTTCGTTGAGGGCATGGATCGTGGGCAGAGCACGCTGTTTCCGGAATGCTTGGAAGACTGGATCGATGAGGACAATCCCGTTTGCGTGATCGACGTTTTTGTTGAGGAACTCGATCTGGGCGAGCTTGGCTTTGGCGGGGTCGATCCGGAAGCAACCGGTCGGCCTTCGTATCATCCGTCGGTTCTGCTGAAGCTCTACATTTACGGCTATCTCAATCGGGTTCAGTCGAGTCGACGGCTCGAGCGTGAGGCTGCGCGCAACGTTGAGGTGATGTGGCTGACGGGCCGGCTTGTACCGGATCACAAGACGATTGCCGACTTCCGCAAGGACAATGGCACTGCCATCCGCAAGGTGTGCGCACGCTTCATTGCGCTGTGCCGCATGATTGGCCTACTCACGCAACCCAGCGTCGCGATCGACGGCAGCAAGTTCAAGGCGGTGAACAACCGCGACAAGAACTTCACGCGCGCCAAGATGGAGCGGCGGATGGCGCAGATTGAGGAGAGCGTCGCGCGCTATTTGCAGCAGCTCGACACTGCCGACCGGCAGGAACCGTCAGAGGCCCTCACAACCAAGACGAACCGCCTCAAAGAGAAGATCGAGACGCTGAAGGAGCAGATGCGGCGTCTCGAGCTTCTCAAGGTGGAGATGCTCACCACCCCGGACCAGCAGATCTCGCTGACCGATCCCGATGCCCGTTCGATGGCGACCAGCGGCCGCGGTTCCGGCGTCGTTGGCTACAACGTCCAGATTGCCGTCGAGGCCAACCATCATCTGATCGTCATGCATGAGGTAACCAACGACGGAACCGACCGATCGCAGCTCTCCCATGTGGCCAACGAGACCAAGACGGCGCTAGGCGTGGAGAAGCTCGATGCCGTCGCCGACCGCGGTTACTTCAACAGCGAAGAGATCCTGGCATGCGAGGAGGCTGGCATCACGGTTACGCTGCCAAAGCCGATGACCTCGAACGCAAAGGCGGAAGGACGCTTCGGCAAGCAGGACTTCCGCTATGTGGCTGATGAGGACGTTTACATTTGTCCTGCAGCCGAGAAGCTCGCCTATTCCTTTACAACCCAGGACAAAGGCATGGTCCTGCGTCGCTACCGGACCGCCGCCTGTCATAGCTGCGCAATCAAGAACAGTTGCACCAAGGGCAAGGAGCGACTGATCTCACGATGGGAGCATGAGCATATTATCGAGGCCGTGCAACGCCGGCTTGATGAGCATCCGGAGAAGATGCGTCAGCGGCGTGAGACGGTCGAGCATCCCTTCGGCACGATCAAGGCTCGGATGGGGGCTACCCACTTCCTCATGAAGACACTGCCACGGGTCGCCAGCGAGATGGCGCTACACGTACTCGCCTACAATCTCACCCGCGTCATGAACATCATCGGCATCCAGCCACTCATCACAGCGATGAGGGCATAGTATCAATCCAGAAAATCAATCCGCCTCGCCAACTTCGACGACCTTGTGTCGCCTCTCCCCTGGGCCTTTCTACACAACCAAGACCCAAAGCGGACATTCTGGTTATTCAGCCGCCATCTGGCCCGGTGCATTAACGTGGGACGTGATCTTGCGCCGAACGATGTCGATGTGACTGCGCAAATTATACAGCTGGTCTGAGAAGGTTAGTGGAAAACGGATGTGGCTGACCGCCTCCTCAATGCGCTCGATTTCGGCTTGCTTTTCAGTCAAAGGTTTGTCCATCGGGCCCAGGTCAAACGAAGCCTCCAAGGCTTTGAGTTGGGCATACCAGTAGACCAGACGCCGACGCGTAAGCCAATTGTACGCCGACGGCAGAAAGCGGAACAGTGGGAGGCCGAGCGCTATCGCCGTCACCAGCACTGCAATGGCTCTTTGTGCATGGACGGATAGCCATAAGGGCAAATGCCTCTGCATAAACGAAGGGCCGTTTTTGTAAAAATCGATAGCTGCAGGGGCAACGGGATATTCCACATCGGTGCTGTTTGGGAATTCACCGGTGCGCTGGAAGATATCTGCCCCACCATGTACTTCTACCATTGTCTGCAACAAGAGCTGGACAATTTCTGGATGAAGATCGCTACGTACCAATACCTTCGTAGTGACCCCGACGAGTTGCACGTCATTGGGCGGAACGTTCCGGTCAATATCAATCACACCTTGTGGCAATACCATCCGAGCGAGCGCGGGGAAAATACGGGTGAAAGCCTCCGCGTTTGGAAAGCTCATAATGCGAAGATTGGGATTTCCGAGGAATGAATGGACGGCCGTCGAATCGGGTGCGCCGAGTATCCACACAGCATCCACCTTGCCATCATTCATCGCGTCAACTGCAGCCGATCCTGCGAAAGGCAACAACGTCGCGGTTTCAGAATTCACGCCACCCTTGCCAAGGATTTGTTCGGCTGAAGCTCGCGTGCCGCTTCCTACTGGCCCCACGGCAATGCGTTTTCCTTTGAGCTGCGACAGCCGGTCAAACGGTTCATTCGAGGAATAAAAGAGCCAAAACGGATTATTGTAGACGGTTCCTAACGACAGCAATCCTGGTGCATGTTTCCCGTCCGAGACACCTCCGATCACAAAGGCAATCTGAACGCCGGAATTTTGATCCTGCAGAAGCTTGACGTTTTCCGGGGCCCCGGCAGTCGCGCGCAGCTCAAGCTCAACGTTGGAACGCGCAAATATCTCCCGATATTGTTGGCCGTAAAATTCGAAAGTACCACCTTTGAAAGCCGTAGCCATTACAACCTTCGACGGCGGGGCAGGAAAGAAATAGATCAAGACGAGCGAAACAATGCTCACGATAGCGACAGCCGTAGCCAATCCTTTGAACAATTGCCAACGACTATATCCCAGCATGAATATCTCCCTAGGGTCTCCATCCGTCGTGGGAAAGCGACGGTAAAACAGCCCTTACGGACCCCACGGAAAGAGCATCTAATTTCTAACGGAGCAGGCAAATATTTATGCGGGCACTGCCAAGCGGTGATGTTATGGCCCCGTGTAGATCAGCTCTATCCGAAAAGTTACCGGGTGCCTGCCGATGGCATCTGTGCGGCGTAAAAGCGGATTTCGGCACGTTCCGCTATCCCGATCCACATTTAGACTATAGCGGTTTCCGCCATACGCAAAAAGGGCGCACGACATTCGTTATTGGCCCATCGCTGCAGATATTGCGGTGGAACCTTATGCCACCTTTCGGGTAATGCGGAAGAGGATTGCAAAACCGTAAATTGGAAGGATGGCAAGGACGGTCGCATACCAGCTTCCTGTATGCCGTTGTGTTTGCTCCACACCGTCGCGTCCGCGAGGATCGGCCACGGCGTGCAAGGTAGCCAACACGCGCATCAGGTGAAACCGAGCGCTGACGTAGAACAGGTCAAAGCGTTTGCAAGCGTTTTGGAATGCAATCTCTTTGATGGCCGCGAGCGTGTTGGCTCACCAAAAGAAAAGCCCCAGGGCATTGCCCGGGGAATTCCCACCCACGTCCGCTGTCGGGGCCAAAGCGGACATTCGGCAAATTAATCGTCATTTCCGCTATTGACCCAACGCGGACATCATTTTTCGCGTTAGTAGTCGATGATGCCGATGGCGTCAGATGCGAACCAGTGCTGCCATGTTTCGAGCATCGGCATTCATAAGCACCCGTTGCTCACCGGTGCCGGTCTGGAACAAGCCCGGCGCCGACCGCGTGGTGCGCAAAGAGGCCGGCCAAAATCCCAGGCCGCGCGTCGTTAAATTTGCAATCAAATTTCCGCGCCGCGTTGACCCCGTTCCATAAGAGCCTCTTATGCGAATCGCGGCGCCAGGTCGCGCCGATCACCGGGATCTGTGGTTGAAAACTGTTTTCAAACGCGCGGCTAACGTCGGGTACGCGGTTTGCTGCGCCGGCCCATTCTCCGAAGCGCTTTCTTTTCGCGGCAGGCCGCACACCGACAGCCGCCATCGGCCAGAAAGGACTTCAAATAGTCTCGGCCGTAGTCATAGGTAATTTCCTCATCGGGCTCGATTTGCCGTAACGCCACGATCACAATCCCGCCTTTGCGGCCCACCGGCTTAGCATTCGGCCGACAGGAGTGGTTGATATAGCGCGCCGCATTCCAACGCGGCGATCCGTCGATCACCCATTTTTTGTTGAGCGCGAACATGTATCTGGCGCCGCGCGCTTCGCGCCGGTCGGATTCTTCGGTGCTAATGCGGCGGCCACGATAGGCCGCGATGTAGGCGCCGCGCTTCATTGGCTTGGTCGCGAATAGACCAAGTCCGGTCACCGAGCGGCCAATCCGATAGCGCGAAGGCATTTGTTGGCCATTAGCCGGAAATTTGTGCGATGTCACTGCAGTTCCGATGGGTAGAATGGTTGCTGTAACCGATAACAATGTTCAATTTTCCAACAGATCGGCGATCACCGCCTGTGCTGCGTTGTGCCCCGGCGCGCCGGTCACGCCGCCGCCCGGATGCGCACCTGCGCCACACAAATAAAGTCCAGCGATCGGCATGCGGTAGGCGGCAAATCCATGCATCGGGCGTGCAGAAAACAGCTGATCGGGTGTCATAGCGCCATGAAAGATATCGCCATTGGGCAAGCCAAGGATGCGCTCCAGATCTAACGGCGACAGGCTTTGTCTGGCGATCACGCTGGCCTTGAAACCTGGCGCATAGGCTTCGACGGTATCGAGCATCAAATCAGCCACCGCCTCACGATGCTCGTCCCAGGTCGAGCCGTCAGCAAAGTGTGGACTTACATGTTGGCAGAACAGGCTTGCCACATGCGTCCCTTGCGGCGCCAAGCTATCGTCCAATGTCGATGGGATCACCAGTTCAACAATCGGGCTGCGGCTCCAGCCATAGTCGATGCAATCGCGATAGGCTTGGTCCATATACGAAAGGCTGGGGCTAAGGATTATTCCGGCGGTGTGATGATCGCCGGCTTCAGGCAGCGCGGTAAAATTTGGGAGCTTTGCAAGCGCCAGGTTCATGCGAAAGGTTCCGGAGCCGGCCTTCCATGCATTCATCCGTGCGGTCACAGCTGGCGCTACTGCTCCAGGCTGCAACAGACGTTGGAACAGATATTGTGGATTGACGTTCGCAATCACGGTACGCGATCGAACCGAGGTCCCGTCCTTGAGCACCACGCCTACAGCACGGTCCCTTTCAACGATGACTTCGCCGACCTCAGAGCCAACATCAATGCGAGCGCCAGATTTGGCCGCGACCCGCGCCATAGCCTGCGTGATCGCACCCATGCCGCCGATGGCGTAGCCCCACACGCCTGACTTACCGTTGAGTTCACCGAGGACGTGATGCAGCAGCATATAGGCCGAACCGGCCGAATAAGGACTGGCGAGGTTGCCGACCACCGCATCAAAACCGAGCACTGCCTTGATCGGGTCGGACTCGAACCAGCTATCGAGCAAATCGCCGGCTGACGCACGTAGAAGCTGGAAAGCTGCCCGAAGGCTCCTCCCTTGCCATAGCCTCTTGCCAATCGTGGCGAACTTTGAGAGTTCGCGCACCGTCACTCTCAGATCGCCCGTGACTGGATTGGGCGGGGCGACAAGTGAGAGACCGCGCAATACTTGAATGACGCGCCGGATCTGCGCCTGATAGGCCGGATAGCGGGCTGCATCCTTGGTGCTAAATTTTGCGACTTCGCGCTCAGTGCGACCGTCTCCAGTCAGCAGATAGCGTCCATCCGGCAGCGGCAGAAAGTTCTGCACGCGTCGCTCGATGATGCGCAGGCCCTGTTCGTACAATTTCAAGTCACGAATGATCTTGGGCTGCAATAGGCCCACAGTGTAAGCAGCGGTCGAGTTCCGAAAGCCGGGGTGAAATTCTTCAGTCACACAAGCGCCGCCGACCATGCCGCGCCGCTCGAAAACCCGAACGCGCAATCCCGCCATGCCCAGATAGGCGGCGCAGGTCAGGCCGTTGTGGCCAGCACCGACTATGATGGCATCAATATCGGACAAGGCTTTGCCATTTATGATGTAGTCGGTGCCATGCCGGGACGTTCCGAGCTCTGATCACAAACTCGAATCGGCGAGGCTGCTTCTCTGTCCGATTTGGGCAGAATTCTATCATTTGATCGAGTCCGGCGCCAGCGCATACACTCTCTAAGCCACCGCAGTACACAGGGGTTGGGAGGAGATCATGGCTAAGCGGAAAAAGCGAGCAAAGGCGCAACCGAGAAGGCGAGCAAAGCTGCGCAGAAGAACCTCGGCTGCACGGGCTAGAGCACGCAAGGCTTCGAAGTCCGGGCGAAGAGGAGGAACAAAACGGAGTGTTACCAGGGCTAGGCCCACACGGGCGGTGAAGGGGGCCTCGCGAAAAAAACAACAGAGGGCGAAATCGCCAAGCCGTGAAGTCGAAACCGTGGTCGTCGACGTGATCGAGGAGCCGGTCCCCGGCGTAGTTACCGTCACCGAGTTCGAGGAAACGCAGATCCCGGGACGGGGTTGGGTGGAAACTAAGGGTGACCACAAAAGCTAATTTCTCAGCGTGACCGACATTTCGCGTTCGCCCGTCACCTGTCCCTTCCGAAAATTCGATCCGTCTGGATTCGCAGCATGAGCCAGAATCATCGCATCATCCGGGCCGATGTTTGCGATCCTGCACGTGCTGTGGATTTTCGTTAGACATTTTCAAGTCGCGACGCAGGCTGGAAGCCGAGATCCTGTTTCTCCATCATCAGCTCAACATCGCAGTGAGGCGAGCGCCGCCTCGGCTGCGGCTGTACGGCAGTGACCGGGCGTTGTCGGTATGGATGACGCGGATTTGGCCCGGTCTGCTCGACATATCCCGGGTCGTGAAGCCGGAAACTATCTTGCGATGGCATCGCTCCGGCTTCAAAGCGTTTTGGCGCTGGAAATCCCGAAATAGGGCAGGGCGGCCAAAGGTCGCTCGCGAGCTGCGCGATCTCATCGGACGGATGAGCAAAGCGAATCCGCTCTGGGGTGCGCCCCGGATCAATGGTGAACTGCTGATGCTGGGGTTCGAAGTCGCCCAGTCGACGGTCTCCAAATACATGGTGCGGGGTCGGAGGCCGCCTTCGCAATCCTGGAGGACGTTTCTTCGAAACCACACGGAGGTGATCGCTGCTATTGATATGTGCGTGGTCCCGACGCTGACCTTTGAGCGATTGTTCGCGTTTCTGGTCCTGAGGCCACGGCCGGCGACAGTTGCTGTGGTTTGAGGTCACGCGACATCCGACAGCCGAGTGGCTGGCCCGCCAGATCACTGAGGCCTTCCCCTGGACATCGGCGCCGACCTATCTGGTGCGCGATAATGACGCTGCCTATGGACATGTCTTTACCTCCCGGCTGAGAGCCATGGGTATCCGTGACCGCCCGATCTCGCCTAGATCGCCCTGGCAAAACGGGTATGCGGAGCGCCTGATCGGCACCCTGCGCCGCGAGTGCCTGGATCGGATGCTGATCTTTGGCGAGGCGCACCTGAGGCGAATTCTGAGCATGTACGCCATCTACTATAATGAATCGCGCACGCACCTATCACTGCACAAGGATGCGCCACTGCATCGAGCAATCCAACGGTCTGGTACCTTCGTTGCTGTGCCCGCCTTGGGTGGACTGCATCATCGCTGCGCGCGGATATGATTTTCGGAAAGGACAAGACAAGGGACCGTGCTTGGCGTGGTCCAGATCAGCGAACCTTCGCTACGCGCAAGATCTCTCGCAGCCGCTGCGGCGTGACCGGAAGCTCGGTAACGGCGCCGGGCCATTGCAGTGCATCGTCGATTGCCGCGGCAATTGCGGCGCCGACCGCGTTAGCGCCGCCTTCGCCGGCGCCTTTGACGCCGAGCGAATTGAGCGGGCTCGGCGCGTCCTCGCTGATCAGCACGTCGATCGGCGGAATCTCCCGCGCGGTCGGCATCGTATAGTCGGCGAAATTCACGCAAATCGGCTCGCCGTGCGCATCATAACGAAATTCCTCGAACAGTGCGCCGCCGAGACCTTGCGCCACGCCGCCGGCAATCTGACCTTCGACCAGCATCGGATTGACGGCTTTGCCGATGTCGTAGGCGACGAAATAGCGCTCGACTGCGACCGCCCCGATGTCGGGATCAATTCGCACCACGGCGAAATGGATGCCGTAGGGGTAGTTCATATGGGACGATTCGAACCATCCTTCGGCTGCGAGCCCGGGCGGCCCGTCGCCGAGGAGTTTCGAACCTGGTTTGAGCGTGCTCGCGATCTCGCCGAGGCTTACGGACGGACTTTGCGCGGCGTGCTTGCGCACGATCTTGCCGCCGACGAGCTCCAGCGCTTCGGGCGGCGATTGCAACAGATGCGCGGCTGTGGCGAGCGCTTTTGAGCGCAGTTTGGCCGCCGCCCGCCGCGTTGCCTCGCCGGCCATCACCGTCACCCGCGAGGCAAAGGTCCCCATCCCATAGGCAATGCGGTCGGTCTGGCCGTGCACTACCCGAACCTGCCGATAGTCGATGCCGAGTTCGTCGGCGCAGATTTGCGCCAACACCGTCTCCATGCCTTGTCCGACTGAAGTCGCGCCGGTCACGATCTCGACCATCCCCGCGGTGTCGATCGCGGCATGCACGCAATCGAACGGTCCCAGTCCGCTCTTTTCGACGAACATGGCGAAACCGGCGCCGACCGTCTCGCCGGCGGCGCGCCGCCGTTTGAGGTCGTCACGAACGGCCTGCCACTTGGCCGCGGCCAGCGCTTTGTCGAGCAGGCCGGCATAATCGCCGGAATCGTAGGTCATCTCGGTGCCGAGCGTGTCGAGATGGCGCGCATAGGGCATTTCCGCCGCGGGAATGAGATTGCGGCGTCGCACTTCGGCGGGATCAAGCCCGAGCTGCGCGGCAATCGCGTCCATCAGCCGCTCGCGCACGAACGTGCTCTCGAAGCGTCCCGGCGCGCGATACGTACCGCACGGGGTTTTGTTGGTCAGCCGAACGCGCCCGGCCATGGCATAGGCGCCGACGCGATACGGACCGAGCAGCATGGTCGCGGCGAGGTCCGGCACGGTCACGGCGTGGGTGCGCACATACGCGCCCTGATCGTGCAGGAACTCGCCGTCAACCGCGAGCAGCTGGCCATCGGCATCGATCGCGGCGCGGACGCGATAGTGCTGCTCGCGGGAATGATTGGTCGCGATCAGATGCTCGCGGCGATCCTCGACCCATTTCACCGGGCGATGCAACCGCAAGCTCCCAAGACACGCAAGCACGTCTTCGGGATAGAGCTCCCCGCGCACCCCGAAGCCACCGCCGGTATGCCCTTCGTGCAGATGTACGGAAGAAGCAGGTCGGCCAAGCATGCGCGCCAGTGCATCGCGATTCCAATGCGGCACCTTGGCGGCGCCGTAAAGTTCGAGCACATCGCCCGCCGGATCGTAGCGGGCGATCGCGCCGCGCGTCTCGAGCGGCACGCCCGAGTGCCGCCCGATCTTCAGCTCAAGCGCCACGATTGCGTGCGCCGCGGCTGACGCCGCCGCCACGTCGCCGTAACCTTTGCGGACCACGGCCGCCTCGGTGGAATGGCCAGCGGAGAATTCGACCGGCGCCGCATCGGCGGTCATCACTTCCGGCAGATCCTCGATTTCGACCGTAACCAGATCGGCGGCGTCTTCGGCGATATAGGGATCGGTCGCGAACACGACCGCGACCGGCTCGCCGACATAGCGCACGCGATCGTGCGCGAGGATCGGCTGACGATAGGGTTCGAGACCCTCGATGCGGGTAAGCCGGAAATCGATCGGCGGGATATCGGCGACGTCCGCCGCGGTCCATATCGCGATGACGCCGGCGCTCGCGCGCGCATCGGCGAAATCGATCGCAACGATGCGGCCATGGGCATGCGCGGAGCGGACCACGCGCATGTGCGCCTGGTGTGCGAACGAAATATCGGCGGCAAAGCGGCCCTGGCCCACGACCAAAGGTGCATCCTCTAGCCGCGGCACCGAACGGCCAACGAAGGGCGCTCTGCCTGCCATGCCACTCAGCTCCGCTTGAATGACGTCATTGCGCCTCGTGCTCCGCGGCAACGGCATCGAGGTGTTGGGTTTCATTGATGCTGCGCACGCGAGTACCGGCCTCATTCACGTCGATCTCATTGATGCAGCAAGGCTCCTGAGCGAGCCGCCAATAGGCCGAGAGCGGCTGTTCGAGAAGTTCAAGCAGCAAGGCGCGGTTCACGCTGTCATGACCGACCAGCACGACGGTTTCGTCGGGATGGCGCGCGAGCACCATGCGCAGCGCGTTGGCCGTCCGCGCTGCCAGATCCTGCAGCAATTCGCCGTTCGGGAACCGGACCAGCTGCGGATTGGCGAACCACGCCGCGAACAGCGCGGTGTCTCGCGCCTTGGCTTCAGCGAAAGTTTTGAATTGCCAGGCGCCGTAATCGATATCGTTGAGATCCTCGCAGGTTTTGGCGGCAACGCCGGTCGCTCGTGCGATCGCCGCGGCGGTTGCGACGCAGCGGCCCATCGGACTGCTATAGATGTGGCTCGGCCGCCACCGCGCGGCGACGCGCTGCGCCAGCGCCGCGGCCTCAGCAGCGCCGCGTTCGGTGAGTTGCAGTGGCTCGCGCCCGCGAAACCGCTCCGGCTTGATGCCCTCGACATGGCCGTGCCGGGTCAGGATGATTTTGGTCATCTGCACACTTCCCGGACGCGCTGCATCATGCAGCGATGTGTGACGTTACTTCCATCCGAGCCGCTCCAGGATGGCGCGGCCCATCACCCATTCTTTGTCCTCGTTGGAAAGAAAATCGAGCGTCTCGGTGAAATGCGCGATGCGCTGCCGATAGCTGGCCTTGTGATACGAGTTGGTGAGATCGGTACCCCAATAACAGCGTCGCGGACCGAACGCGTCGAACAGCCGGCGGATGTGCACGGTCATGTCGCGGAACGGATAAGATTCCGACGAATAGAACGGCGTGGTCGACAGCTTCACCGAAACGTTCGGGTATTTGGCCAGCGCCGCGGTCTCCTTGACACCCTCGGCGAGTTTGCCTTCTTTCACCATTTCGCCGGTTACGCCGAGGTGATCGGCGATCATGGTGAGTTGTGGATGGCGTTCGGCGACCTTCGCGAAATGTGCCATCGCCGCGCCGTAGAACATCACCGGCAAATTGTATTTCTCCGCGAGCGGCCAGAACCAGTCGACGCCGCCGTCGGTGAGCCAATGCCATTGCGGCGGGTGAAATGTCAGCCTGATGCCGAGCATGCCCGGCTGCTGCTTCCAATCCGGCAACAGCTTTGCGGTGCTCGGATCGTTCACCGGAATGCGGCCCATGACGGCAAAACGCGTCGGGTAACGGCGTACGGCTTCGAGCGCGTAATCGTTGCGATCGCCTTCCCAGGACGGCGGCACGATGACCGCGCGGTCGACGCCGGCTTCATCCATCATCGGCACAAGTTGTTCGATCAGGAACGGCTGCGGAAGCTGTGCGACGCGATTGGGCAGCCAGGGTCGTTCTGGCGTGTTGGCCTTCCACAGGTGCGCCTGCGCGTCGGCGATCATCTTGTCCTCTCCCGGATTTTGCAGCGAACTTTGCCGTGCGCGCCGCTGCGGCGCAATGGCATCGATCGGGTGGAGATCAGAGCCGTCGCAGCGGCAATGTCCAGGCGAGCACCGTACCAATGCCCGTGAAGGCGGCGACGGTGAGAAAGGCGGCGCGGAACGCCTCGCCGATCTGCGCATGAACGGCGGCTTGGCGCGCCGGCGCAAGGCTGGCCAGGACGTCGGGTCCTTGTTCGATGATGCTGCCGAACAGGCTCGCGGTGCCGCGATCGGTCGCTGAGAGGATCGAAAACAGGATCGCGGCGACGGAGGCCGTTCCCACCGCGGCGCCGACTGAACGGGAAAATTGCACCATGGCCGCGCCGGTGCCGAGGAGCCGCGGCCCCGAGACCGCCTGTACGGTCACTTGCACTACCCCCATGACGGTGCCCATGAACAATGCGATCACGCAGAATGACCAGGCCAGCTGCGTGGGCGACATCAGTGGCGCCAGAAAGGCGATCGCCACGAGTCCGATCGTCGCCGCCATCAAGCCGTAGGTAGGGAATACCGCGGTCCAGCCGGTTCTCGTCACCATCTGTCCGGTGAACATCGAGCCGATGCCGATGCCGGCAGTCAGCGGCAGCAATATCAATCCAGTTTCCGCGGGTGAGGCGCCGCGCACCGCCCGCAAATAGATCGGCAGGAAGGTGATCGAGCGACACCAGCGCCGCGCCATGACAGGCGGCCATCGCGTCGGCCCGCCAGATCGACGGCTGCCTGAACAGGCGCGGCGGGATGAGCGGTGAGGTGGTAATACGTTCCTGCCAACTCAACAGAGCGAGCGAAACTAGCCCGAACGCCAATAGCCCGAGTGCCAAGGGGAGCGTGCTCAATTCCATGCGCTGCACCTGTTCGAGCGCGAGAATCACGGGACCGACAAAGAAGATGAACAGGACCAGACCCGGAGCATCGAACATGGTGCGGCGGCGATCGCCCTGCCGGGGTGGGATGCGAAACACGAAAAACACGGCAAGCAGACCAAGCGGGATATTGATTAAAAAGATCGATTGCCAGCCGAATGCCTGCGTGAGATAGCCGCCCGCGACCGGTCCGAAGGTGTTGGAGCTCACCGCTATCCCGGCAAGATAGCCCTGGTAGCGGCCGCGCTCGCGGGGTGGAATCGCTTCGCCGATCAGCGCCTGCGACAGCGTCATGAGCCCGCCGCCGCCGAAGCCCTGGACCGCGCGAAAGGCCGTCAGCATCAAGATGCTCGGCGCCAGCGCGCATAGCACCGACCCAGCCATGAAGATTCCAAGCGCCACAAACATCATCAGCCGCCGGCCAAAGGTGTCACCGAGGCGGCCGTAGACCGGCGCGGCGATGGTATTGGCGATCAAATAGGAGACGACCACCCAGGAGGCGCGCTCGATGTCGCCCAAACTCGAAGCGATTGCAGGAAGCGCCGTTGCCACGATCGTCTGATCGGCGACCGCAAGAAACATCGGCAGCATGATGGGCGGAAAAACCGTGAGAAATTGTGCACCCGCGCTCGGTACCGGTGGCACAGCCGGCGCTATCGCGGCGGCATCCCGGGAATGAGCATCGTGGCCTGTACCGGCAGCTCCCGGTAGCGGCGAATCGGCGGGTTTGGGCGCGACGCGATCAGCGGCCCGCGACTGATCCAAAGATTCATTCATTGCATCGCGCCGGTCACGAAAAAATAAGCGAAAATTAAGCCCTCGGGCGGTTCAGCGCCCGGCGAAAAGGCGTAACGGCAATTTCCCACGGCTTGTGGCTGCGTGTCACGCTGCAATTCGCACCCTGCCGTCTGAGAGACAACGAGGCCTACGCGCTCATTCGACGCGCAAAGCAGCGGCAGCCAAGCCACCGGCCAGGGTCACGGGTTGGACTCGCGGTAAAGCGCCGGCCGCCCGAGAGCGGCCGGGCTCATATTGGCGAAGCGTGCGGCCGGCGTTTCAATCGACGAAACGTTCAACCGACAAAGTTGACGCGTTCTTGCTCCCGCGCCTCTTCGGCGCTCGCGGGCTGCGTGGGCAGTTGCAGAACCGTCGCCGCCTGGCCTTCACACAAAAGTGTCAACAGCACTATGCGCCCATCGGGAAACTCGAGGGCGTCGTGATGGGCCGCCATCTTGTCTTTGTTGACCTGCCGAAAGATGGCGGTTCGGTGGTTGATCGTCTTGGTCTTCCAGCCGAGCAAGCCAGCAGGCAGGCACGCGACCTCGCTTGCGAAAGCAAGCTCCGTTCCCGGGCGGATGCATACTGCCAATCCGGGATCGTCGGACGCCGAGAACCCACGCGTTCCGGTGCCGAAATCTCGCGTGACGAGTTTGTCTGCCACTTTTGCGGGCCGCGACCGCACGCTTTGAAGGCTAAAGTCACACATTGGCGACTCCTTATCTTCCCAGTCTTGCACTACTTCGCCCCACAGCCGTAGCGATAACGCGCATGAAGCAAGTTTGGTGCCGCGGTTTGGCGATTAAAAGACATTATCAGCGCACACGCGCCCCGCGACGACGATCGGCCAGAATTTTCCGGTGCTTGGCGCTCGTAACGCCCGTCTGCTGCCTCGCCATGGTGAGGTCCTGCGCTCAGTCTCGCCAGCGCCGCGCCCGCTTCGCGCCGCAATTTTCGGCAGCTTGCTCCGGTTGCGGGCGATCACGGCGCAACCGGCGGCGGAGCGGTCGCGCGTCAGCGGACGGTGATGCCGCCCACCATGCCGTCCCAATCGTGGTCGCCGCAACGCAAATCATAGGCTCCGGGGGCGCCAGGGGTGAAAAAGACGTCCTTGCTTTCGCCGGGCTGCACGACGACTTCGGTGTGTTCGCGATTGAGGACTTCCGGATTGTCGAGCTTTGCCGCGGAGAAAAAGGTCGGGGCGGTGAACTCGTGGGTTTCCTTACCGCGGTTTTCGAGATGGAGGCGGTAATGAACGCCATGCTCGAAGGTGAGCCGGTCCGGCGAGAACCTGTAGTCGACCATTGCGACGTCGATCCTGACCGCCTCCGCCGCTCCTGCACTGCAGGACCACGCCAGAGCGATCAGTAAGCCGTATCGGATAACATCACGTTTCATCCGTGGTTCCTCGACTCTAGCGGCTAAGGGATGGCGCAGATACGTCGCAAAGCACACCGGGGGGAGCGGGAATCGCGGCTTGTCCGTCACCCTCAATGCCCGATCGCAGCGGACGATGCCCGGATATTAACGCGTCGGACAAGAACAAGGACGAGGGGAATCATCAATGCGGCCGCGATGGCGCAAAGGTGGAACACGTCGATGTAGGCCAGGATCGTAGCCTGCGTCCGAATAATCTGCCCAATCAGCGCCATCGCCTGTCCGGCGGCGTCGGCCGCGGAAGAGCCGTGCGCGGTGAAATAATGGGTCATCTGCGCCAGCGTGGAATGAAATATTGGCGAGCTCGGTGTGGTGTTTTCAACCAGCCGCGATTGATGGAATTGCTCCCGCTGCACCAGCGCCACGTTGGCAAGTGAGATGCCGATGCTGCCGCCAAGATTACGTGCGACATTCATCAGCGCCGAGGCTTGGTTGGTTTTTTCCGGGGGCAGCCCGTCGTAAGCCACGGTATTGATCGGAATGAACAAGAACGGCAGACCGACAGTCTGATAAACTCGGATCCAGGCGAAATATTCAAAACTTGCGTCCGGCGTGAGCGTGGTCGAATACCACATCGACAGCGCGATCCCGATCAGGCCGAGCGTCATCAGGTATTTCGGCTGGAAACGCCCCGTGACCTGCCCGGCGATGGGCATCACGACCAGCATGGCCAAGCCGCCCGGCATCATCGCCAGCCCCGACAGCATGGCGGTGTACGGGAACGAGGTCTGCAAGAGCTGCGGCATGATCTGGTTCGATCCGAACAGGATCGCGCCGACCATCAGCATCACCAAAAACGCCATGCCGAACTGGCGCCGAAACAGCAGTCGCAGTTCGACGATTGGCTCCTCGTGATTGATCTCCCACGGCAAGAACAGCAGAAATGAAGCCACGGCCAACGCGGTGAAGGTGATAATGGTGTTTGACTTGAACCAGTCCTCGATCTGACCGCGGTCGAGCACGACTTCGAGGCTGCCAAGCGTGATCGCGATCAATGCAAAGCCGACCCAATCGATCTTCAGGCCGCCGGCCAAGCGTTCGCGGCGTTCGCGTTCCAGCGTTTCCGGCTCGTCGACGAGCCAATGCACAAGCGCGAGCGAAATAAGCCCGATCGGCACATTGATAAAGAAGATCCAATGCCAGGAAAAATTATCGGTGATCCAGCCGCCGATCGTCGGGCCGACCGTCGGCGCGACGATAACCGCGACCCCGTATAGGGCAAAGGCCTGGCCGCGCTTCTGCGGCGGAAAGGTGTCGGCCAGAATAGCCTGCTCGCTGGTCGGCATGCCGCCGCCGCCAAGCCCCTGCAGAATGCGAAAGAAAATCAGCGCGCTCAAACTCGATGCCAGGCCACACAGCAGCGAACTAATTGTGAACAGGGCAACGCATAGCATGTAGAAGCGCTTGCGCCCGATGACATTCGACAACCAGCCGCTGGCGGGCAGCACCACGGCATTGGCGATCAGATAAGTGGTGACGACCCACGTGCTTTCGTCGACGCTAGCGGCCAGGCTGCCAGCGATATAACGAAGCGAAACGTTGGCGATTGCGGTGTCGAGCACCACCATGAAGGTGGCGATGGAAACCACGACGGCGACCAGCCAGGGATTGCGATCGCCGGCGGCCGAGCGACTTGAATCCCAGCCAGCGGCCGGCGCCTGATCGCTCATCGCACTTTCACTGTCGGCACGACCGACATGCCCGGGCCCAACAGGACATCGGGCATCTTGTCGAAGGTGATTTTCACCGGCACGCGTTGCACGATCTTGACGTAATTGCCGGTGGCGTTTTCGGCCGGCAACAGGCTGAACGCCGTCCCGCTGCCGGACTGCACGCTATCGACATGTCCGGCAAAGGTTCGGCCGGGATAGGCGTCGATCGAAATATTGACCGGTTGGCCGGGGCGCATCAAATTGAGCTGCGTTTCCTTGAAATTGGCGGTTACCCAGACCTCGCGCGGCACAAACATCATGAGCGCTTGGCCAACCGCGGCATAGCCGCCTTTGGCGGCGGTAAGCTTGGTTACCCGGCCGGCCACCGGCGCGGTGATGATCGTGCGCGTCAGATTGGCTTGCGCCTGCTCGAGCGTCGCGCGCGCCTGCGCCAGCTGGCCAAAGGCGAGATCGCGCTGGGCTTGCAGAACGCCAATTTGCTTGTCGGTCGCCGTTGCATTGGCCTGCGCGGCCGCCAAGGCGGCCTCGCTTTGCTGAAGGTTCGACACGTATTGTTGAGCCTGCTCGACCGTTCCGCTCCCCTTGCTTGCCAGCTGCTGATAGCGGTCTGCTTGTTGGCGCGCGAAAGTCAGCGTGGCTTGCGCCTGCGCCACCTGCTTATCGGCTTGATCGACTTTCGCCTGCTGTTCGGCGATTTGCGCAGTCAGGTTGTCGACGCTCGCCTGCGCCTGCTTGACTTGCGCTTGGGCCTGATCGCGCTGGGCGACGTAATCGCGGTCGTCAAGACGAACCAGTTCGGTCCCGGCATCGACGAGCTGATTGTCGGTGACCGGGACATCGACGATCGCGGCGGCAACCTGGGCGCTGATCTGCACGGTGCGGCTGTCGATGAATGCATCGTCGGTCAATTCATAATTGCGGGCATGCAGCCACCAGCCGACGAGCAGGGCAGCGACAATGATTCCGCCAATGACAAGCAGCAGCACGAAACCGCGGCGCTTGCGAAAGCGTTGTCGCCACGACCTCGTATCGCCCGCTTCGTCGAATGACGGCGGCGCCCGGCGGGCCGGAAATTCAAGGCGCTCGGGATCGGGTCGGCGCTCGTTCTCGACGCGTTGATCCATGATCGACGCTAACCGTTTGACTGGCCGAATAAGTTGCCATCCGGCAGACGACGGCTTGCCGCCTCCGGCCGGCAGTGTTTAGCCGGGAATGGACGGCGAGACCAGTCAGGAAGCGCGCGGGGGCCGTCGCAGCGAGCTTGCGATTTTCTGGACGAACTCGTCCAATTCGTCGCCTACGATGTCGCTGACCGCCCACAAGTCAAAGCCGTCTTGCGACCAATGCCGACAATTATAGCCCTGGATGGTTTCCGAGAGAGTCCGAGAGCGCTTCGCACCCAACTGCCGTGCGACAAACAAATTGATCACATGTTTGCGACGCTGATAGACGATCGCGGCCACCGGCTCGTTGTCGATGTAATCCAGGCGTCCGCCAAGGAGCGTAAAGCTTTCCGCGGTCAGATCGACGACCGGCGGTGCCACGTCGACCCGACCGTTGAACCACGGCTTGACGGTGTGCTGATCGCTGGTCTCGACATCCATCAAATGGCCGGCTTGCAGCGAACGGATATGCGCCGAAACAACCTCGTCGGCAATCGTCTCAGCCTGATCCTTGCGGATCACTGTGAGGGCGAGACTGGCGGCAACCGCCGCAGACAGCACGGAGCCCATCGCAAATCCGCCGAAGAAGGATCGCCGGGTTGGTCGCATGAACTGGCGGATCGAAACAACGCGCGATGCCGGTGTAGCCATCATCGCTTCGATGCGATTGCGCAAATGTGCGGGCGCGGTCTCCTTCAACGGCGCGGCGCTCATGACTTCGTGCATGGTGCGGAACGCGGCAAGCTTTTCGCCGCACCCGGCACAGCCGGCCACGTGCGCTTCGACATCGCGGGCATGCCCGGCGTCGAGCTCGCCGTCGATCAGCGCATGAAGCATAACTTCCGATTCATCGCATGTCATAGCGCTGTTCCCGAAGCGACGGCCGGTCCCGGCCGTGTAGTGACGGTTTCGGCGGCATTCCACGCCGCCCGCAGCATGACGCGGGCGCGCGCCAGCCGCGACATGACTGTTCCGACCGGTACGCCGGCGACCTGGGCGATTTCCTGGTACGACAGATTGTTCATCTCACGTAGCACGATCGCTTCACGAAACGGCTCTGGCAGCTCCGCGACCAGCCGCCGTATCGTGGCAGTGTCCTGTTGCCGCACCATCATCTTCTCCGGCGAGGCTTGCGGCTCCTGCCACATCGGCATTTCTTCGGCCAGCGACTCGTCCTGAGTGTAATCGGTCGGCAGTTCTTCCTTGCCGCGGCGCGCGAACTCGGCGTTGCAGACGTTTCTCAATATTGCCAATAGCCACGGCTTCATCGCCGGCCCTCGGTAGCTGTCGAAATGACGCAAGGCACGAAGATAGCATTCTTGCACCGCGTCTTCGGCATCCTGCGTGTTGCGCATCAAATAACGCGCCAACGTGTAGACGTCGTCGAGATGGGGTAATGCGGCGGCCTGAAAGGTCCGCATCCGCTCCTGTTCGGCAACCGCATCATCCGCCATCGTATCCCGCTCGGCTGTCCACCATCTGCCATCGGCCTCTGTAGGCTCATGTGTGTTAGCCGATTATAGCACTATTGCGTCGCGTTACTGCTCCACCACGATTGTGCCCACCATCTTGGGGTGCAGATAACAGAAGTACTGGTAGGTCCCGGGCGTGGTGAAGGTGAACGTATAGCTGTCATCGGTGTCGAGCGCCGGCGATTTCTTGAAGGCATTGTTCGTCGCACCGACGCCGTGCGGAATATCGTCCTTGTTGGTCCAGGTCACCGTAGTGCCCGCCTTCACGGTCACCGTGGCCGGCGTGAAGGAAAAGTTGTCGATGGTCACCGTGGCCGGTGTGCCCTCGGCCCGGGCAAACAGGACACCTCCTGCCAGCACCGAGCCGACGACAGCACCGAGCACCGAAGAAGCGATAATAGGACGCAACATTTTTGTTCTCCTTAGTCTTCTTGGACTTGTTCTTCCTTAAGCTTGCAGCGGCGAGTCGATGATCGCGAGGCGCTGCTCGTTTTGTTTGAAGGTGACGTTGGCGATGCCGAGCATTTTGCGCAGCTGGTCGTCCGGCACTTTCAGCGGGCCAGGCGAGGGGGCGGTGCCCGGCGCCGGCTGCGGGAAAGCAGTCGAGCGTGCGGTGTGGAACGTGACGTTGCCTTCCACCTTCTGCATCACCTGATGGATGTGGCCGTTGAGCACGGTCACCGACCCGAATTTCTTGAGATACGACAACGCCTGAGCGCCGTCCTGCGTGCCCCAGCCCCAGTCCTGATAAACTGTCCACAGCGGGATGTGGGCGAACAGGACAATCGGCGACGATGCCGAACGGCCCTTGACGTCATTCTCAAGCCATTCGAGTTGCTCGGCGCCGAGATTGCCTAATCCACCCGCCTGAAGATTGACGACATTGACGAGACCAATGAAGTGCACGCCGTTGGCGTCGAAGCTGTACCAGCCGGCGCCCTTGGCGGCCTTGCCATAGCGCTCGCGATAAATCTTGCCCTGATCCGCATCGATCAAGTCGTGCTCGCCCGGCACGTAGTGCACGTCAAGCCGCGACTGCGAAATGATGTGGTCGGCATCGTCGAATTCTTTTTCCTTCGACAGATGGCTGATGTCGCCGGTGTGGATCATGAACGCCGGCTTCTGCGGCAAGGCGTTGACCTTGGTGATGGCCTCTTCCAGCGTGCCGAGCGCGTTCGGATTGGCGGGCTTGTCGAAGCCGACATGGCTGTCGCTGATTTGCAGGAAGCTAAGGCTGCGCGTTTCCGCCGCCTGCGCTTCCCCCATGATCCCGAGGGAGTGCGGCACGCCGCCGGCAATGGTCCACAGCACGCCCGTGCCACACCAAGTCATGCATTCCAGGACCTTGCGCCGGTTGATGCCGTCTCGATTGTCGAATTCACTCATTTGCGAATCTCCTTTTAGCTGCGCCCCCGCCATTTCGGCTATGCGGCTTGCAAGGGACAGATTGGGCGAAAGCCAGCTTTATTCCCGGGCCGGCGAAGAAAATTGAAGCTCGCTAAAACCTTGCGACGGGCCTTTTCGCGGCTTCGCGACTTTAAGGCTTGGAACGGCTTTCACGATTTGCTGATCAAGATCTCGTCTGACGCGATCGCGGCGCACGGTACGCGACCGGAATAATCCGCGCGAACGGCGAGCCTTCCTGGCAGGATAAGGCCGCCGATCGGGCGGCCTTATCGCTCAACGCCGGACGTCGCTAGCGCCACTGACCCGAAACGATGCCGCCGTACCGATCATAGGCCGCCACGCCTGTCCCGCTACTGGCCGCCTGCTCCCTGGAAGCTCCAGCGTTGCTTGCGGCCATGGCTGAAAACGCCGTGCTGAGGATGATTGCAGCGGAAAGTGCGATCTTTGTCACGTTGGACATTGTCCTATCTCCTTCGTTTGTTTGCCGCCGGTGCTGCGACGGCACACCCGATAAGATCGACAAACGGTCGCGTTATTCCCGGCGCGGCGAAACTGGTGCGTCACTTCAGGTAACTTTTTCATCACCAGTTAGTGAAAAATGTCGGCGAATAATTTATTGTCATTCGGAAGCGACCTGTGACCTTCCCCGATGTCCACCTCACGTCCGCTTGGCTCGCGAACCCGAACTGATAACAGACCTCGTTCGAGGTCGGCTCGATGCCGGAAGGTGACGCAACCAAATTAGAGTGCTGCTCCCGTTGTAATTCCGCGAGTACAACTGGCTACCGGCTGCCCGAGCTGCTCGAGTTTTTCAACCGCATGTCGATAGCCGGTCTCGATCGCCTGATCACAGGCCTGCCAATCCAATAGATCGACATTCTCCAGAGGCGGCTTGAACAGAATGTCCGCCTGAGCATGCGCCATTTTTGTGAGCGAATCGCTACTAACCGTGGCAGCTCGGAGTAAAACGGCGACAATAGGAGGAAATTTTCGGCGTCGCCCTAAAAACCGCCAAGCCTGAACCCTGTTGCATTCTTCGAAAGATACTAATGCCGGGTCGCTAGCGACGTCGACCGCGATGATCGTGCCGCGCTTAACACCCGGTACGTCCACCGGCAGCCAATTCATGACGCCGCCGTCGACATGAACATCTCCCCCCATAATCACCGGAGGTAGTAACCCGGGAATAGATATGCTCGCGTGCAAGGCATCAACTAGCGGTCCATCCCGATGCACCGCCAACGTTCCTGTGGTTAAGTTCGTTGAAACACAGAGGAAGGGCCGCCACAGTTCCTCGATGCGAAGGCCGCCGAAATTTTGTTCGAGCAGGCGCGCAACCTTTCTGCCCTTGATTAAGGAAAGGAACGGCAACGTGTAATCATTGACCGGATTCGTATTCACAAATGCATTCCGCAGTCTCTCTTTAATTTCTGCGTCATCCCATTCGAGTGCGACCGCCGCCCCGACGATTGATCCCATGCTGCAGCCGCCGATCAGGTCAATTGGCACATGCGCTTCGCGTAATGCGCGAACAACTCCAAGGTGGGCAAAACCACGGGCGCCGCCGGCGCTCAGGACGAGCGTATTTGCCGCCCCGCGCAGGAATTGGGCGAGCCGCGCTATGTCATTCGCGTTTCCGGTGCGAACGCGACAAATAAGGTCGACCGGCACGTGCTTGCGCCAGTGCGTGGTGGGTTGCAATCCGCTGCGGCCGCCGTCGTGAAGCAATACGAGATCGGCCGGCCGGCGGAGCGGTTGAATTTGACTGGCAAGCCAAGGTGGCGGTGCGAAGTCCGAGGTCGCTGATGCAACGAAAAGCACACGATCTGCTTGACGGAGACAGAGGTTCGTCCACTGCTGATTTGCGGGGTCGGCGCAGTACAGAGTGATGTCGTTTCCGGCTTCTCCAGCATTGAACCAGCCAGTCGACCGCCCTGCGGACATACAATCGAGCAGCATGGCGCGTTGGCCGTCGCTGGAGAGTTTTGTGTGAAGATCCTTGGCAATTCTACGGTGGTCGACGTCTAGAGCGAGAGGAACGACGGCTACCGTCCGACTCGGCAACGCCGTACGGTTCTCGGGATGTGTTGTTTTTCTTAGCCGCCTCACCAACAACGATATGAGGGCGTGCATCGACCTTGGATCCCGGAGGAGCCGATCTTCGTAACTCGCCTTATCAAACTTCAGTAATTCGGTGTCGCGAAGCGCCTCAACAGTCGCCGACCTAATGCCGTCGTCGAGAAAACCCATTTCTCCGACGGTTTCGCCAGCGGGAATTCGCGTCACCAAAACATCGTGGCCATCGTTGCCGCGGACGACGACGCCGAGACATCCACTTATCACGATGTAAAGAGAATCCGCGACTTCGTTCTCGCGAAACAGAATTTGACCACCCGGAAGGAATATTCGCTTGAGCCCAGCGCCGAACGCCGAAAGCGAAAGTTCATCCAGGTCGCTCGAGTGAGAGGAACCATTGAGCGAACCTTTTACGTCGACGTCCGCAAATGTTTTGTGCTCTGGCATGTTATCCATCGCCGGTACAGAAACATGATCAGAGCAGTGCTAGATTTATTTCCAGCAGTTCCATTAACACGTGATCTGCTTGCAGCGGAAATGGCTGACCGCCGAAAACAACCGTAAAACCTGTCGCTGACGATTATTCCTCTATGGAATCCGTTGCCGAAAGAACCGCTCGAAGTAGATCGAGGCGTTCTGCTCTTGGTGTGGCCGTTGCGGAGCCACGAAGGCATCGCGACAATTCCTTGAACAGTAGCTTCGGTTGCTAAACCACCGCCTGTGAGCAATTAGACCAATACTGCGACTGCAAAAGGGATTTGCGCATTTCATGATACTTTCCTCGCGCAATCATTGATGAGGGACTTGGTCATATCTGATCTTCCCGGAAGACATTGCGTGTCGCAGTAGATCAAGCGCGTTCTTGCATCGCGAACGTAACCCTTCTCGACGATATTGCCGCACAGTGCGCACTTTCTATCCGTGCGCGGGACGCGGTCATTAACAAGAACGAACCTGGTTTGCTGCGGAAATCCGCCTGTGGCGAAAGTCGGATTGACGTTCATATCCACCTCCATCGGTTCACGGTCGCTTGATCCGCCCGTCGAGAGCCATCCTCGATGCAAATGGGGGCGACAGGTGAAGCAGTAAGATCCAAAAGCTAGAGTCGGAGATCCTTGCATTAACCCACCGCATGTAGCCTCCGATGCCTCGTCGGACACTTCGACCATGAGATCCATGTCTTCACTCTGTTACGGATCGATTTCGTCGCGTGTCATTTCACAAATCCATGTCGGTTCGTCCACACTGCTAGGAGCGCGGAGGGTTTAGTCGCCCAGGCTCGTTGTAGATTACTCGGGAGCGACAAGTCCGCAGTCCGGATCGCGCTGGCACAAGGCCAATTGCCGCCACACTGAGCATAATTTCTAACCCAAACAGCAAGTAGTTCATGATTGCTCTCCTGTGTCTGCCGCGAATTAAGGCGACCAATGGGTTAGGTTAGCCGCTAAGCAATCTGAAACCTGCTTTCAGATCACGCCAATTAAGATCGCTGCGACTCCCGATCTATTCCCATGCGGCGGCTTCTTGATCATTGCTCCTGATCACAAAAAATTTTTGCCAGCCCCAGGTACTTCACAACTTTTTGATTAACCAATGGCTTGCAACGACGCACGACGGAATAATCCACGAGCTTGGCGATCTATGTGACGACTGCCCCGCTTTGCTTGGCCGTCGCACTTGGCGGCGAATAAGAGGGGTCAGAAAGGAAAAGCCAATGTTCACGACCAGAAAAATCGTGCTATCCGCGGCGATTATTCTCGGCGCCGCTTTTGCGCTCGCCACAAGTGCTGCTTTTGCCAATGCACCTGGAGGCGCTTACATCCAATGCGACGGTAGCAAATCGTCGCCCGTCCGCTGTACGCCGGATAGTT
The DNA here is from genome assembly GCA_963816295.1 of uncultured Alphaproteobacteria bacterium. Lineage (GTDB taxonomy): Bacteria > Pseudomonadota > Alphaproteobacteria > Rhizobiales > Xanthobacteraceae > BOG-931. Next base: position 868,139 of record CAWFJS010000017.1, read on the forward strand.
GGTAGCCGCGCAAAAAACATGGAATCTCCGGGTGTGGCCCCCGGTCCTTGACAGTCCGGGGGACACCGGCTCGAGACGAGAGCGATCCACAATCTCAATATCGCGCATCTATGTCGAACAAATATGCAAGTTGCCTTTGCGCAGACGCCGGAAGAAGTGTCATGAAAAAATATCCGCAACTCGCAGTCAGCTTGTCAGCTTTGATCGCGTATGCGGCCATCGTTTGTGCGGGTTACTTCCATGCTCGGGCACAAGCTGCGAATGAAGCCTGCAGTGTCGATTGCTTAATGCAAAGAGTTGATGCACTGAACGAAAAAGCTGTAGCGTTGGAGCATACAGTGGAACAATTAACCGCGCAGGTTGGCAAGTCCGTAAAATCAGGACAGACAGTAACTTTGCACACGCAAGCGGGCGCTGGCGGCGGCTGCCTGACCTTCATTGGTCCAAGCGGGGATCGAGGCGGGTACGTATCTTGGAATGCGAATTGCTCTCACGGCACCTTGTGGACGATCAATTAGCGAATACGGGCCGAAGTGCCGATCTTATTTCAGATCGCACAGACCTATGACCGCACCGGGGCGAGATTTATTCCCGCGGACTTCTCACCAGACGCTCATGAAGACGTGATCTGGAATGAAGCAACGATCGTTACGCGCCAGGGAATAATCTCAGGGATTTCCAGTCTCCTTCCGCGAAAGGTCGTCACGGTCATTCCGTTCGGTGCCGCACCTTCGGGCCTGACGATCAGCAACGAGAACCACTCCGACCAGCTATCGCGGAGATACGACAATGCTCAATAAGACAAACACTGCATTTCCCGCGGCCATTGCCATCAGTAATGCCGTCAGCACTATGGATCGGAGCATCTCGACCTCAGGCAAGTTTCGTTTGTCGTGTTGGAGCCAAGTGAAACGTTATTTTGCCGAATGGCGTCTCCGCGCGGCTTCGCGCAGCGAGTTGATAAACCTCAACGACCGGCTCCTGCGCGATATCGGCGTCTCGCGTTACGAGGCGGTGTCCGAAGCGTCCAAACCGTTTTGGATGGCATGACCTGCAGATGTAGGAGCATTGCCATGGACAACGCCGCGATTGACCTTCCAGAAGCGACCTTGATTTTCGAAGTCTCCGACGAGGCACTGGAGGCTGCAGCTGACATGGAGGGGCCGGCACGCGCCTCTTCATTCAGTTTCTCGTCCTTCCACTTATCATGCTGCTAGAAACTAGAGGAATACTCCGTGAACAGACCGACCACCAAGGAGATGTGGGCCGCTGTACCGGTCGCGGAGACTAAGCTCGCCAGTCTCGCGCTTCAGGGCGGTGGCGCCCATGGCGCCTTCACTTGTCATCGAACACCGTGCGCGGGCCGCGTCATGAGATGCGATCATTGCCGCGGACCACTAGCCCCATTCGCCCATCGTTAGTGGCGGATGCGATTTTGCTCGACGGCCTGCGAAGCGGCATATCTGGCGCAACTTAATCCGCAGACGCGGCAAAAACTGGCGGAAGGAATCCGGTGTAGGGCGGCGATGCCGGATCGAGATCGCAACGCGATCTGAGGCTTAGTGTCCTGAAACTGCCGCTTTAACGACAGGCGACCGCGCCCGCGCAGCGCAGAAATTTGCTACCGCCGCGGCGATTGCGGCGCTGGTGAGCGAGCGCCGTTCCGGCGTTGCCAATTCGAGTTCTTCCTGGCGATTTACGATGGATCCGGCCTCCAGCAGCACGGCCGGCATCCTGGTCTCGCGCAGCACTATCAGCTGATCGTAGCGGTACACGCCGGCCTCGGCATCGACCAGGATGCGGCGGCGATGGCCCATCAATGCCAAGGTGTAATGCGGCGTGTAATGAAGGTTCCGGCGCTCCAATTCGTGTCCGAGCATGCTGCCGAACAGCAGGCTGCCGGCGCGATCGGCATTATCGTTCGAAATGAAAATCGCGTAGCCCGGATAGTCGTCATTGAATTCATTTTTCTGTCCGGCGTATTCCCAGATTTGCTTGAGGTTATCGGGCACCAAATCGTGGTGGATCGCAATGAACAAATCGGCGTGCATGGCGTTGGCGCGGGCCGCGCGCTCGAACAAGCCTCGCCACGGCGCGGTGCCCGTGATCAGCAGCACCGCTTGTTCGAAACCGGCATCGACCAAGGCTTGCTTGACATCGCGCGCCAGCTGGAGATTGAAGGCGTATTCGGGCACGCCGCGCGCGCTCATCGCGCCGGGTACATCGAGCGTGTGGCCGACATCGACCACAACGCGGAACGTGGAGCGCGTGCAGTTCTCAGAAACCGCCTGGCTCGTGCTTGCGGCATGGTCCTGGCCGCGCACGCTTTGCGGGCCTGCCGCCAGCAAAGCGGTTGCGAGAACGACGCCGAGCTTTGTTGCCGCCCGCCCCATCCCGTGCATGACGCGATTTTAGCTGAGCGGCCGGAAATTGCCATTCTCTATTGTGGAGGGAATCCCGCTCTGGAACCTTGATTTTGCTCCCGCACTGGTACCGATACTGCCGAATCAGACGTTTGCTCGAGGAGCGCAATATGGTTCGCGAACCCATCCTGACCACCGTCGCCATTAGCGATCTCCGCCCCACGCAAATTACGGTCGGCATGCGCGAAGTTGCGGCTAAGCGCCAGCACTGGCGCGAAATTGCCGCCAAAGAGGGCGCCAAATTCCTTGGCAAGCACATGATCCCGGTCGTGCTGGGTCCGAAATCGCGCCACTACGTGGTCGATCATCATCATCTTGCGCGTGCGCTCCACGAGGAAGGCGTCAAGGACGTGGCGGTGACGCTGATCGCCAATCTCGGCAAACTCGACCACGACGCCTTTTGGACGGTGATGGACAACCGCTCGTGGATGCATCCGTTCGACGCCAAAGGCGAGCGGCGGCATTACAATGACATTCCCAAACGCGTGTCCGATCTGGTCGACGATCCGTTTCGCTCGCTGGCCGGGGAATTGCGCCGCGCCGGCGGCTTTGCCAAGGACACGACGCCTTTCAGCGAATTTCTGTGGGCGGATTTTCTGCGCCGCCGTATGAAGCGCAAAGCCGTCGAGCGTGACTTCGAGGGGGCTATCGAAAAGGCAATGAAATTGGCCAAGAGCGAGGACGCCGCCTACTTGCCGGGATGGTGCGGTCCGCTCGAGGAGGCCTGATCCGTCGCGGCCGCGCAAATAATGAGTTTTGACCCTAGCTGCGCTGATCCGCGCAGCCAGCGCGCCGCGGCTTTGCTATAATCCGGCGGCATGAATGACGGGGAGGGCGGCTTCCACTCGCTCGGCTGCCTAGCACGCAGTCGAGCGCGATCAAGGGCTGCATCAATACACGACCATGAGCATTCGTCGTGCAGGCATGATCCTGATCATGGCAGGGGCCGCATTGGCCGGCTGCAGCAAGGACAAGCAGACGGCCGCTATCGATCCCAATGCCCTGCCGACCAATTACCGCAGCACGCTTGTCGCCTTCCTACGCCAATCCTTGACCAATCGCGCCGACTTTCGCGGCGCGATGATCTCCGAACCGGCGCTAAAGCCGATCGAACAAAGCCAGCACTACGTGGTATGCGTGCAATTCAATCCGCGCAGTGCGATCAAGACCAAAGCCGCGGTCTATCTTTCCGGACAGATGACACAGTTCGTCGATGCCACTCCCGAGCAATGCGCGGATGCAAGCTATCAGCCGTTCAAGGAGCTCGAGGCCGCCAGTCCTTAGCCGAGCTTGACGGCGTCCTGGTTGGCGTCTTCTGCATAATCGGCGGCAGATGGGCTAGGGTCAAAACTCATTATTTGCGCGGCCGCGCCGCTGGGCGTTTCGGCCGCTGGCTAGGCCGGAGGAGCGATGTGATCTATCCGATCATGAGCGACGAGCAACGACGCCGGCGGCCGAAAGGCCCGCGTCCCTTCGGGTTGCGGCGAAAATCGCCGCCGGGTTCGTCGAAGGGCTCGCTCGACCGTATGGCCGATACGCTCTTCGCTCTTCGCCCTTCTTCTGCCCGGCGAACGATTTTGGCTGCAACGCGGCTCGCGGAAATAACGAGTTTTGACCCTAAGTAAAGCCAATGGACAGCGACGTTCTGATTGTCGGGGCGGGACCCACCGGGCTGACGCTTGCAATCGACCTTGGCAGACGCGGGGTTCGATGCACTTTGGTCGAGCAGAAGGAGCAGCCGGCTTTTCTGCCCAAGATGGAGCGGGTGAACGCCCGCTCCATGGAAATTTACCGGCGCATGGGCTTGGCCGAAAGAATCCGAGCCGCCGGATTGCGCGCGGACTGCCCGATGGATGTCTACATCGTGCTCTCGCTCACCGAGCCGCCGCTATTGCATCTTCCTTATCCTTCGGTCGAGCAGGCGAGGGCGCAAACCCGCGCCAGCAATGACGGGACGATGCCGCTCGAGCCCTATCAGCTGATCTCGCAATATACGCTCGAGCCGCTGTTGAAGTCGGTCGCCGAAACCATTCCCAGCCTGCGGGTGCGGTTTGGGTGGGAATTCGTCGCCTTGCGGCAGGACCGCGACGGCGTCAGCGCGCGCCTGCGCAGCGTCAAAGGCGAGGTCGAGGAAATTCGCGCGGCTTATCTCGTCGGCTGCGACGGCGGCGCCAGCGCCGTGCGCAAGGAGCTGGGTATCGGGCTGTCCGGCGAGGGGAATCTGTTGGAACTGCGTCAGGCGCTGTTTCGCTGCGATGAACTGTTCGACCGCCTTCCGATCGGCGATGGTCCAGGTCGCGGCCGCCATTATCACGTGGCCGACGACAAGGCCACGTTCCTGATCATGCAGGATTCGACCAAGCACTGGACGCTGCATTCGGTCGTCGACAGCGACGAGAAGATGAAGACCGCGTTCGAGCGCTCTGTTGGAATTCCAGTGAAATACGAAATGCTGTCCTGCGCGCCGTGGCGGCAGAACCTGCTGCTTGCCGACCGCTACGGCGAAGACCGCGTGTTTCTCGCCGGCGACGCGGTGCATCTCGTGATCCCGACCGGCGGGCTCGGCATGAATTCGGGCGTCGGCGATGCCGTCGATCTTTCGTGGAAACTCGCCGCCACGCTTGCCGGCTGGGGCGGGCCGAATTTGCTGAAGTCGTATGAGATCGAGCGGCGCCAGATCGGCGAACGCAATGTCGGAGCCTCGCGTTATGCGACGCTCGGGCGGCGCAAGTGGCGCGCCATGTGGCGGCCTGACATCCGGAAGGATTCTGCTGCCGCTGCCGAGACCCGCAGCAAGCTCGCCGCCGTCGCCGATATCGAGCAGCGCAAGAGCAACGAAATGATCGGCGCGGAACTCGGTTATCGCTATGTTGACTCGCCGATCATCTGCAACGTGCCCGGCGGGCCGGAACATCTGTTCCGAGAGTACCAGCCGACCACTTGGCCTGGCGCGCGGCTGCCGCATGTCTGGCTCGCCGACGGCACGCCGATGCAAGACCGCATTCCCGACGGCTACACGATCCTCAAGCTCGGCGGCTGCAAAGCCGACGCGCGCGGATTGCAAAGTGCGCTGCGCGATCGAGGCGCGCCGGTGACGGTGATCGAAGCCGGTGACGCACGAGCGCGGGAAATCTACGAATGCGATCTCGTCTTGGTGCGCCCCGATCTGCACGTGGTGTGGCGCGGCAATGCCGCGCCCGAGGATCCGGCGCGAATCGCGGCCATCGCCACCGGGCACTAGCTTCGATCACGGGGATCCACGAGGTTAGGCCCCCTCTTATGGGCTTGCCGGATGTCCGTGGGACTTGCCGATCCTTGAGGTGAACATGGCGACCCCACCCCTCTACATCCTTGTCAGACTGTGGATCCGCAGGGGTCTCGAGACAGAATTCGAGGCCTACGAGCGCAAAGTATCGCGCGTCATGGCCCGCTACGGCGGCGTCATTGAACGTGCCATCCGGACGTTAAGGGCGTCGGACGACGGATCAGACGAGCCTTTCGAGGTCCACGTGCTCAAGTTTCCGAGTCGGGACCTCTACGATGCGTACCGGGATGATGCCGAGCGTCGTTCTTTGAGTGGTGAACGCGCCGCCATAATCACAAACACCGATATTCTCGTTGGAACGCCAGGACCGACTTATGGCTCCTGAAGAAGAGCTAAATGATCGATCGCACCCGGCAGCAGAGACGTTCTCCGCGGCTGCCTGCTTTGGCGCGATTCTTCTCCATCCAGAACGATATTTGATAGAATTTTCCGCTATTTGCAGGCCAAATTTCCCTCCTATATAGAAAATCATTCTCTATAGGCCGATCACGTCTGCCTAGCATTTCGAGGCCGCCATGACCTCTCCGCTCGACCAGAAAAAAATAAGAATCGCCGGTCCCGTCGTAGTCACCGCGAACCGCGTTGACGATGGCGCGGTGGTCTATCGCAGCCCCGACGGCGGCTGGACCACCGAGCTCGGCGGCGCGGCAATCGTGATCGATGCCGACAGCGCGCGGACGCTCGCCGAAGCTGCGGCGAGCGACGACCTTCACGCCATCGGTCCGTATATCGCGCCGGTGAAGCTTTTGCCCGGAGGCAACGTCCGGCCCGGGAACTTGCGCGAACTGATCCGTCGCGGCGGGCCGACCATCGAACTGCCGGCGCCCCTCGAATCGTAAGCGGTCTTGCATGTACATTTACGACGCTTTCGATCGCCGGCTCCTTGCCGAGCGGGTCCTGGAATTCCGCGATCAGGTATCGCGGCGGCTCTCCGGCGAACTGAGCGAAGAAGAGTTCAAGCCGCTGCGGCTGATGAACGGCGTCTATTTGCAACTGCACGCCTATATGCTGCGCATCGCCATTCCCTATGGCACGCTGTCCACGCTGCAGCTGCGCAAGCTTGCCGAGATCGCGCGCAAATACGATCGCGGCTACGGCCACTTCACCACGCGGCAAAACATTCAATTCCACTGGATCAAACTTGCCGAACTGCCGGACGCCATGGCGGAGCTCGCCAGCGTCGGCATGCACGGCATGCAAACCAGCGGCAACAATGTCCGCAACATCACCACCGACCAGTGGGCCGGCGTCGCGCCCGATGAAATCGAGGATCCGCGCATCTGGGCCGAGCTCATCCGCCAGCATGTGACGCTGCATCCGGAATTCTCCTTCATGCCGCGCAAATTCAAGATCGCGGTCGGCGCCTCTGACCGCGACCGCGCGGCGCTGCGCATCCACGACATGGCGCTGCGGCTGCATCGTAATGCCGCCGGCGAAACCGGATTCGAAGTGATGGTCGGCGGCGGTCTTGGCCGTACGCCCTACCTTGCGCAAACCATCAAGCCGTTTCTGCCGAAACGCGACGCGCTCTCCTACGTGGAAGCGGTGCTTCGCACCTACAATCAATTCGGCCGCCGCGATAATATCTGGAAAGCGCGCATCAAGATTTTGGTGCACGACCTCGGCGCCGAGGCTTTCGCCAAGGAGGTCGAGGGGGAATGGCAAAGTATCAAGGACGGCGCGCTCGTGCTCGAGCCGGCCATGGTTGCGGACATTGCTGGCCGCTTTCGCTACCCGGACTATAAGAAGTTGGATGACAGCCCGCCGGAGCTTGTGGCGGCGCGACGCAACGATCGCGTATTCGATGCTTGGCTGAGCAATTGCGTGACCAATCACAAGGTGCCCGGCTATGCCATCGTCACGCTGTCGCTCAAGCCCGAAGGCGGCACGCCCGGCGACTGCACCGCCGCGCAGATGGACAAGCTTGCCGATCTGGCCGACCGCTATTCGTTCGGCGAAGTCCGCGTCGGCCACGAGCAAAACCTGGCGTTGCCGCATGTCGCGCAGCGCGATCTGCCGGCGCTGTGGCGCGAACTTGACGCCATCGGTTTGGCGCAGACCAACGTCAATCTGATCTCGGACATTATTTCCTGTCCCGGCCTTGATTATTGCAGCCTTGCCAATGCGCGCTCGATTCCGATCGCTCAGGAAATTACCCGGCGCTTCCATGACCTCGACCGGCAGCGCAATCTCGGCCGTTTGCACATCAATATTTCAGGCTGCATCAATGCCTGCGGCCACCATCACGTCGGCCATATCGGCATTCTCGGCGTGGAGAAAAACGGCGAGGAGTTCTATCAGATCACGCTCGGCGGCAAGGCTGACGAGAATGCAACGCTCGGCACGCTGATCGGTCCGGCCGTGCCTTACGCGCAGGTTGCTGACGTGGTGGAAGACATTGCCGCGGCCTATCTCGATCTGCGCGACCAGCCGGGCGAGTTGTTCATCGATACCGTCAAGCGCGTCGGTATCGAGCCGTTTCGGGAGCGCGTCTATGCCGCTCGTTGAGAACGGCCAAATTGTGCAGGATCGCTATCGTTACGCCGGCGATGAAGAGCCGATTCCCGGGCGCGTTCCGGTGATCGTGCCGGCGCAACGGTTCCTCACCGACACCGATGCGCTGATCCGCCGCGACGGCTCACTTGGTGTGCTCTGGCCGAACGACCGCCGCATTGCCGAACTGGCGCCCTGGCTCGGCCATCTGGCGCTGGTGGCGCTGCAATTTCCGAAATTCCGCGATGGCCGCGCCTATAGCCAGGCGCGGCTTCTGCGCGAGACCTACGGCTTTCGCGGCACGCTTCGGGCGACTGGCGACGTTTTGCGCGATCAGTTCCATTTTCTCATCCGCGCGGGCTTCAACTCTTTCGAGGTGAAGAAGCCGGCGGACGCCACCGCGTTTGTGCAAGCCGCCAGCCGCTACAGCGTGGTCTATCAGCCGACCGCGGACGGCCGTGTTCCGGCGTTGCGGCGACGCGTGCAACGAGCCGCTCCCAGCGAATCCTGAGGCCGGGTCAATCGGCACCGCTCCTCGATCAGCGAACACATTTTCGCGGCGTTTCGTCGCGATCTCGCAAACGTGAATTCAGACCCGAAGAATTAGCCGACTTTAAATGTCACCTGTCTAGAACGGGCGGCGAGCAATGCGCATGTTTGTTTAGAAGTCTCCTCTCTGACGATCCAATCCACTCATTCGCAGGAAATTGGCGGGCCATATGACACGCAACCCGAACTTTTTGCACGATGCAGCCACAAAGGTTCCGGAAGTCACTCTTGGTTTTTGGATCATCAAGATAGCGGCCACTACTCTCGGTGAGACCGGCGGCGACTCGGTGACGATGACGTTGAACTGGGGTTATCTGACAGGCACAGCAATATTTCTGTCTGCGCTGATCGTTCTTGTCGCTGTACAGATCGTGTCAAAGAAATTTCATCCCTTCCTGTACTGGGCCACCATTGTCGCCTCGACGACATTCGGCACCACCATGGCCGATTTTGCCGATCGCTCTCTGGGTATTGGCTATAGCGGCGGATCGGCGCTCCTGCTCACATTGGTGGTTGGCACGCTTGCGCTCTGGCGTCGGTCCGAGGGATCAATTTCAGTCGACACGGTCGTGACGCCGAAGGCCGAGGCATTTTATTGGACAGCGATTACGTTCTCGCAGACATTGGGAACGGCGCTTGGCGATTGGATGGCGGACACAACGGGCCTCGGCTATGTCGGCGGCGCATTGGTATTTGGAATCGGCCTCGCAGTGCTGGCGATGCTGTACTTCTGGGCCGACGTGTCGCGGGTCCTGTTGTTCTGGGCCGCCTTCATTTTGACCCGCCCACTTGGCGCGACGCTCGGCGATTTTCTCGACAAGCCAAGAGACCACGGCGGTCTGGCGTTCAGCCGTCCCATCGCCTCGGCGATTATCGCCGTTTTTATCGTGCTGTGCATCTTGCTGTTGCCGCAGCGCGCGGGCCGGCATCCTGGACGAATTGCCGCTCAGGGCGAAGCTTAGGTCGGAAAGATCAGGCAGGTTGTCGTGCCGTGTGCGAGCAAACGCCCTTGTTGGTCGGTGATGCGTCCTTCGGCGGTGCCGACGCGGCGGCCGCAGCTCAGGACGACACCCTCCGCTTTAATCAGACCCGTTTCCGCTGTGATGGGTCGCACCAGCGAAATCTTGAACTCGAGAGTGGTCGACCCCGCTCCCTTTTCCAGAGTCGAGTGAATGGCGAGCCCCATAGCGCTGTCCAGCATCGTTGCCGCAAGACCGCCGTGGACGGTGCCGGCTGGATTGAGGTGGGTGGCGTCCGGTATTGCGGTGACCACGACGCGACCGTTCGCGGCCTCGCTCACGTCATAGCCCAAGGTTTCGGCCATGGTATTCAAAGGCAGCGACCCATCGGCAAGTCCTTGAACGAATTCCAGGCCGCTCATCTCTTTTTGTCGTTCCGCACTGACGGTTCCAAAAGCTTTACTGGCGACGAAAGGCGGCATCGGCTTAATCCTTGGTTTAACTGCGCTGCAAATAACGATACAAGGATCGCGCGCACGCCACCCGATTTCTTTAAGGTCGTTTAGAGCGCGCCTTTTAAGCCTGTTGCGAGGTCCTTATGACTCCCGTCGTTGCAGTAATCGCGCCCGGCGCCATGGGCGGCGCGGTCGGCAAAAGGCTGGTCGATAATGGCGTCACGGTTCTCACCTCGCTTGACGGGCGCAGCGAGGAAACGCGCGCGCGCGCCAAGGCGGCCGGCATGACGGCGGCCAAAGATGACGACATCGCGCGGGCCGATTTCATTCTGTCCATTTTGCCGCCGGGCGACGCACTGTCGCTGGCCCAGCGTTTCGTCCCGGCGCTGACCGCGAGTAACGCCAAGCCGGTCTATGTCGATTGCAATGCGATCAATCCGAAGACCGTCGATGGCGTGGCCGCCGTCATCGCACCAACCAAATGTCCGTTCGTGGATGCTGGAATCATCGGCCAGCCGCCGAAGCCGGGCGATGCGGGCCCGCGCATTTATGCCTCCGGTGCCGCGGCGACGCGCTTTGCCGCGCTGCGCGATTACGGCCTCGACATTCGCGTTCTCGACGGCGCACTGAGCGCGGCCTCGGCTTTGAAAATGTCCTATGCCGGGATCACCAAAGGCACCCAGGCGATCGGCGCGGCGATGATGCTGGCGGCGATGCGCGCGGGCTCCGCCGATGCTCTGATGGCGGAGCTGCAACTAAGCCAGAAGGAGATGCTGGCCTGGCTCAAGCGCCAGCTCACCATGATGCCGCCCAAGGCCTATCGCTGGGTCGCCGAAATGCAGGAGATCGCGGGTTTTGTCGGCGACGATCCGGCGGCGCGCGATCTCTATGAGGGCGCCGCGGAGTTCTATGAGCGCTTTGCCGAGGATTTCGCTGCCGGCGGCAAGGACGCCAAAGCACTCGCGGCGTTTTTGAGTAAAGCCTCATCGAGCAACTGACCGTCATTGCGAGCCAACGGGTCCGGCCCGAAGTGGCCGGCCCGATGACAGGCTCCGCGAAGCAATCCAGGCTTATCTGGATTGCTTCGTCGCCGCGCTCCTCGCAATGACGAACGCATCGCAATAGTACTCACCGATTCAACCACCGCCGCGCGAAGCCCAGGATCCCCTGCGGCAGGAAGATGATCATGGCGATGAAGATCAGCCCGAGCGGGATGAGATAGGGGAATTGCTCGCCGAAGAAGCGCGACAGCAATTCGCGCATGAGATGGAAGAATCCGGCGCCGACGATCGGTCCGACCAGCGTGCCGATGCCGCCCATGACATTGTAAATGACCGTTTCGCCCGAGGTGAGAAAATAGACGAAATCCGGCGCGGCGAATTCGTTCTGGATTGCATAGAGCACGCCGGCCAATCCCGCAAACAGGCCGGACAGCATGACTGCCATCATCTTGAAAAGTTCGACACGATAACCGATCGCGCGCGTGCGCGGCTCGTTCTCGCGGATCGATTGCAGCACCATGCCGAACGGCGATTGCGTGATCCGGCGCAGGATCAGATAGGAGCCGGCGACCACCGCGAGCACGAACCAATGCATGGTGGTCGAGGTGAAGCGCGCGTCATAGAGGAACGGGATCCGCAAATGCGGGCGGGTGAAGATCAGGCCGTTTTCGCCGCCGGTGACGGCGGTCCAGGTAAAGATGATGACGTAGAAGATCTGGCTGAAGATCAGCGTCGTGATGGCAAAATAGATATCGCGTAGCCGCGTGGAGAAATAGGCGACGAACAGAGCGGCGCCGGCGGCGCCGGCAAGCCCGAACAGGATCGCCAGCCAAAGGTTCGGCGGGCTGACGATCAACAGCGCGCCGGCGGCGCCGTACATGCCAAGCCCGAAAAAGGCCGAATGGCCGAACGAGACCATGCCGGTATAGCCGATCAGCAGATCGGACGACATCGCCAACAAACCCCAGATCAGAATTTCGGTGATCAGGCGACGCCAGAATTCCGGCAGCACCAGGGGTGCTGCGATCAGCGCCGCCATCACCAGGCAAAAACCGATCCAAAACACGGCGGTGTGGCTTAGCCGCGTCCAGTCACGCGCCAGTGCTCCAAGCGAATCAGCTTTGTCGAGCGGTGCGGTACTCATCGCGGTGTCGCCACAAACAGCCCGGTGGGCCGGAATAACAAGGTGAGGATCAAAATGACGAAGGACACGAGCACGGCGTGTGACGGATCGACCCAGATTGCGGCGTAGGCCTCGACGAGGCTAATGAAGATGGCCGCCGCGATCGAGCCGCCGAAATTGCCCATCCCGCCTACCACGACGACGATGAAGGCCTTGAGCACCCAGTCCAGCCCCATCGTGTGGTTGACGCCGACCATCGGCGCGAACAGCACGCCGCTGGCCGCCGCCATCGCCGCCCCGATAGCGAATACGCCGGTATAGACCCACGGCACCGGAATCCCCATGGCCTGCGCCATGACGCGATCCTGCGCGGTAGCCCTGATCCAGACGCCGAATTTTCCGTGCTTGAGGAACAGCCAAAAGCCGCCGATGATCGCCGCGGACAGCGCGGCGATAAGAAGGCGGTACCAGGGATATTGCAAATAAAATAGCGGGAACTGACCGGTGATCGGCTCGCCGATCTTGCGCGCCACCGGCCCAAACGCCCAGAGCGCATAATTCTGCAGCACCAGCGAAATGCCAAAGGTCGCGAGAATCGTATTGAGCGGATCGCGCCCGATCAGCGGCCGCAAGGCCACGATCTGCATCGCGGCGCCAAGCAAAGCGACGATCAGCGAAGCTCCAATCAGCGCCAGCCAGAAATTACCCGTCGTCGTGATGATGACGACTCCGACATAGGCGCCAAGCATGAACAATTCGCCATGGGCGAAATTGACCACATCCATGATGCCGAAGATCAATGTTAAGCCGGAGGCAATGAGCGCCAGGATCATGCCGGTGACGATGCCGTTGACCGTCTGGATGATAATGAGATCGAGCGGAATCTGCTGGAAGAACTGGACGACCGCATCCATCGCTCACACCCCAAGATATTGCTTGATAATCGGATGCTGAATATCGAGCTCGGCAGCTGCGCAGTGATGGCGCACGGCGCCTTTCTCCATGATGTAAATGCGCTTGCTCGCTTCCAGCGTCAGCGGCACGTTCTGCTCAACCAGAAGAATGGCGACGCCCTCATTGTGCAGCACTTCGATGATATTGCGGATTTGCGACACCATCCGCGGCATCAGGCCTTCGGTGGGCTCGTCAAGCAGGATGATCTTGGGCTCGAGCATCATCGCCCGCGCGATGGCGAGCATCTGCTGCTCACCGCCCGACAAAGTGCCGCCGGCCTGCGAGCGCCGCTCGGCCAGTACTGGGAAATAGGCGAACACCTTTTCAAGGAGCGTAGCGCGCTTTTCTTCGGTGACGCCATTGCGGTCCAACCCGGTGCGCAGGTTTTCCATGACCGTCAGCAGCCGGAAGATGCGCCGGTCTTCCGGCACGTAACCAACGCCGAGCCGGGCAACTTTATGCGGCGGCAGTCCAGTGATGCGAACGCCGTTCAATCGCACCGCGCCACGGCTCGGTCGAACGAGGCCCATGATGGTCTTCAGCGTGGTGCTTTTGCCCACCCCATTGCGGCCGAGCAGGCCGACCACCTCGCCAGGCGCGACGTCGAGCGATACGCCGTGGAGGATGTGGCTCTTGCCGTAATAGGTGTGCACGTCCTCGACACGCACGAGCGGCGCGGCGCTTTCGGCCAAAGTGCTTTGAGCCAAAGTGCTTTGAGCTATGGCGCTCATGTCTTCAGATACACCTCCAGCACCTTCGGATTGTTCTGAATTTCCTCGGGCGTTCCCTCGGCGAGGATGGCGCCGTAATGGAGCACGGTGATGCGCTGACACAGCTCCATGACCACCTGCATGTCGTGTTCGACAATCAGGATGGTGAGATTTTTGGCGATGCGGCGCACAAGTTGCTTGGTCTCTTCGGTTTCGGCCTGGCTCATGCCTGCGGTCGGCTCATCGAGGCAAACGAGCTGCGGCTCGGTCGCTAACGCAATGCCGATTTCAAGATTGCGCTGCTCGCCGTGCGACAGGTTCGAAGCATATTCGCGCGCTTTACCGAGTAGTCCCACCGCGTGCAGCGCCGCTTCCGCCTTTTGATTGATGTCGGCGAGGCCATTATGGTGCGCGATCATATTCCACGAGTGCCGGCGCGACTGCGCGGCGATGCGCACGTTCTCGAACACCGTGGCGTTTGGTAGGATGTTGGTGATTTGATACGAGCGCGCGATGCCCTTTTGCGAAATCGCGTTAGAGGGCAGGCCGGTAATCTCCTGGCCATCGAAGATGATGCGGCCGCTGGTCGGCCGCAGCACGCCGGTTAAGCAATTGAAGAAGGTGCTTTTGCCGGCGCCGTTCGGTCCGATAATGGCGCGTATCTCGCCACTCACAGCCTCGAAGTTGACTTGTGAGAGCGCGGCGAGTCCGCCGAAATGAACCGACAGGGATTCGGTCTTAAGTATTGAGCCGGAAACCGCTCCCCGGCGGTTTGCCGGGGAGCGTGAGTTGGTCGGCGGCTGCGCGCCCACTTACGCCGGGCGAGCTAGGCGGTGAAGCTGCAAGCCGGCGGGAAGTATGTCTTGTCCTTCGGCACCGTCTCGAGAAGATGGAAGCTGCCACCTCTGACGTCGTACAGGAACTCGCGCAGGAACGCCTGATGGTCGGCCTTGCGCAGCGTCTTGTCGCCCTGCGGGAAGTCGTCGCCTTCCTTCATTTCGAGGCCCTCGAGCGCCTCGATCAGCTTATTGGTGTCGTCGCGGCTCTCGAATTTCGAAGCGACCATCGTCACCTTCAAAGCATTCATCGCCTCGTAGTTCGACTGCACGTAGCGATCGGGTAACGGTCCCGACGGATCGACCTTGGCGAGCCGCGCTTTGGCCTCGTCGAAGAACCGGTGCAGATAGGGCGTGTCGAGCGGGCCCTGAAACACTGGGATGTAACGATTGATGGCGATGAAGCCCTCGATCTTGTTGCCGAGCGCGGGCAGATTGGTCGATTCGCAAATGGCGCCATCGCCGGCCCATTTGTATTTCTTGGTGAGGCCGAGGTCGTAAGCCTGGTTACCGATAGTCACGCCGTCCTTGCCGAAGAAGATGCCAAACAATCCGTCGAAATTGCCGGTGATTTTCGACAGGAACGGCGTCATGTCGGCAGTACCAAGCGGAATGCCGGTCGTTTCGACGACATCGCCGCCCGCTTTTTTGATCTCCTGAGTGTAAGCATCGCGCGTGGACTGGCCCCAGGAGTAGTCGGCATAGGCGATGTGCCACTTCTTACCCACGTAGTTCACAAGGTAGGGTGCAAACGCGACGGCTTGCGCCGGTGCATAATCGTGGACGCGAAAACTAACGCGGTTGCACTTGGTGGTGGTCAGCGTGGTATCGAGGCAGACGCTGATCATGTTGACGAGCTTGGCCTCTTCCCAAACCGGCATGCAGGCGAGACAGATGTTGGACAAGAATCCGCCGACGTGGACGTCGATATTATCCTCCTGCACCATCTTTGAGGTCTTCTGCCGCGCCACCGCCGGCGAACTTTCATCGTCGACAATGATCAATTCGACCGGGCGGCCGTTGATCCCGCCGGAATTGTTGATGCGGTCGACCGCCATCTGCAATCCGACAACGGCGGTCTTGCCGCCGGCAGCGCCGGCGCCGGACAGTGGCTGTTCAGAACCGATCTTGTACGGCTTGGCGGCGCCGAAGGCGACGCGCCACGGCGCCGGCACCAGCATCATGGCGCTAATCGCGCCGCCGCCCCAGCCAACGAGCCGCCGGCGCGTGAGCTTGCCGCGATACCAGATGTCTTCAGCCCACTTCTCTTCTCTCCACTTGTCAGTCATTGGCTGTTCCTTCCTAGCTGTTCCGTCCTCTTGGAATAGTCCGGGCTGATCCCTTAACGGGCTTTTTGGCGGATGATTTATGCCGTAAGCAAACGCGATATTGCCCGCACTTTCAACCGGATTCGGTTGCCGCCGCGTCGTCGGTGATCGCTAAATGCGTGTAACATCGTCGCGTGGCAGTGCTTTTTCCGGGCTTTCCCGATGCTAAAATGGGCAAAAATGTAGTGACGGTAAACATGCAAGAACAGACAATCACGACGGCGAGCGGCCGCAGGCCCGAAGCGCTAGCGACCGGCCGCGCGGCGCGGCTTGCCATTCGGCGCAATCAGCATGCGGGTCCGACCTCGGGCCTGGCGCCCGGCTTTGTTCAAGCCAATCTTGCCATCCTGCCGCAAGCGCTGGCTCAGGAGTTCCTGCAATTTTGTCAGCGCAATCCCAAACCCTGTCCGGTGATCGGAATGTCGGCTCCGGGCGATCCACGCGTTCCGGCGCTCGGGGAAGATCTCGACATCCGCACCGACCTGCCGCGCTATCGGGTCTGGCGTAACGGCGCATTGGTCGATGAGCCAACCGACATCCTCAAATGGTGGCGCGATGACCTCGTCACTTTCGCGCTTGGCTGTTCGTTCTCCTTCGAAGAGGCGCTGCTCGACGCCGGCATCGAATTGCGCCACATGACCTGCGACTGCACGGTTCCGATGTACCGCACCTCGGTCGAGACCGCCGCCGCCGGACCGTTTCACGGACCGCTTGTGGTTTCGATGCGCCCGATGAAGCCCGCCGATGCTATCCGCGCCATTCAGATCACGACGCGGTTTCCGTCGGTGCATGGCGCGCCGGTCCATATCGGCAAGCCGGAATTGATCGGGATCAAGGACCTTGGCCGCCCCGATTGGGGCGACGCCGTGCCGGTGCATGAGGACGAAATTCCGGTATTTTGGGCCTGCGGAGTAACGCCGCAATCGGTGATCATGGCGGTGCGGCCGGATTTCTGCATCACGCATTATCCCGGAGCCATGCTGGTGACGGACCGGCGCAACACCGAATTTGCGATTATGTGAGAAGGGGCGCGTCATTCCGGATAGCCGCCAACGGGTCCGGTCCGAAGTGGCCGGCCCGATGACAAGCTCCGCGGCTAGTCCGGAATCCATACTCCCTGCGCTGGGGTTATGGATTCCGGGCTCCTCGCTTCGCTCGGCCCCGGAATGACCGGTAAAGTCAAATGCTCGTCGATTTTCAGCAGCACTACACGCCACCGGAATTGCTCAAAGGCGAGCCCGGCAAAGTCACGGTCGATCTCGATCGCGACGGCAATCCGCATTATCTGCTCAATCCCCTCCTTGCCGATCTCGCCGCGCATGTGCGCATGATGGATGCAAGCGGCATCGATGCCGGCGTGCTCACCTGCGGCCCAGGCTTTGACCAGCCGGACCTCGCGATCTGCCGCCTGATCAACGATCGCTTCCATGAAGCCGAGAAGGCGCATCCCGGCCGCTTCATTGGCTTGGCGCATGTTCCCGCGCTCAAACCGGAGGAAGCCGCCGCCGAACTCAAACGCTGCGCCGTCGAGCTCGGATTTCCGGGCGCCGTGATCGCCTCGGAAATGCAGGACCTGCCGCTTGATGCCGAGGAGCTGCGGCCATTCTGGAAAGCCTGCTCCGATCTCAATCTTTATGTCTTCATCCATCCATTGCCGCGTGTCATCCGGTGGGCGCGCATGGATGCCGACGATCTCGGCCGCATGCTCGGCTGGGAGTTTTCGCTGATGACGGCGGCCGTGCGGCTCGTCAATTCCGGCCTGCTCGACGAACTGCCGAGCTTGAAAATTCAATTCTCGCATTTCGCCGGCGGCATCGGCCGTTATCGCGGCCGTATCCGCGGCTTTCAAACACGCGAGAAATGGGGCACGGCGCAGCTTGCGCGCCACGGCCGCCGGCCGAAAGCACCGTTCGATCACTATCTCGATCATCGCCTGTTTTACGACATTGCCGGCTGGGCCGGACCAGACCGCGCCGCGGAACTCGGCGAACATTGGGTGCGCTTCGGCTTGCAGGAACTTCCGCTGTCCCAGCTCGTCTTTGCCAGCGATTATCCGCAAGCGGTGCGCGAGCCGGCCGAGGTCGCCGCTTATGTTGCGGCGGTGCGCGAGCTTGGTGAGAGCGGCCGCGCTATCACCGCTGGCGCCAATGCCGAAAAACTCATTCCCGATCTCAAACGCCGGCTTGCTGCGCGGGCGCCGGCGGCCAAGGTGCCGGCATGAACGACAAGCCGGCAGCGACCGAGACGGCGGCATTCGATCCGGCGCGCGCCGGCTGGAAAATCGTCAAGCCGATCGGCTTTGGCGAACTGGTCGGTCCGATCTGGCGGCTCGGCGACGCCCGGTTCGGCTTCCTCGTCGAGGCGAAGCATCTGAACTTCGCCGATATCGTGCACGGCGGCATGCTCACCACGCTCGCCGATCAGGCTATGGGCATGACCGCGCTGCGCGCCTCCGGCAACAAGCCGCACGCCACCATCGAATTGAATATCCAGTTCGTCGCCGCGGTGCGGCTTAACGAATTCGTCGAAGCGCATTGCGAAGTGGTGCAGCTCACGCGCGCGATCATCTTCATGCAATGCAAGCTCGTGGTCGGCGCGCGCGTGGTGGCGAACGCGACGGGCGTCTGGAAAATCAGAGGGGAAGGGTAAGGCCCGCGGCTGGGCTTTTTCATCCGCCCCCACGAAGTAGGGGAGGGGGACCGTCCGAAGCTCGCGAAGCGCGCGAAGGATGGTGGAGGGGGCGCCCCCTCCGGCTCGTTTCACTCGCCACCTCCCCCGCTTTGCGGGGAAGGATGAAGAAAAGCTAGCCCCGAAACCTTTCGAGCGTGCCGCCTTTCATCACCGCGCCGGGCAGCGGATGACCGACGATGTCTTCGGCAAGCTGCGCGCATTCGATCAGAGCGTCGAGATCGATACCGGTCTCGATGCCGAGCTCGTCGCATAGAAACACGAGATCTTCCGTGCAGACATTGCCGGCGGCGCCTTGGTGGCCGGCGAACGGGCAGCCGCCGAGACCGGCGACCGACGAGTCAAACCGCCGCACGCCCATTTCCAGGCCGGCATAGGCATTGGCGATCGCCATGCCGCGGGTATCGTGCAGATGCAGCGCGATGTCGAGCTCCGGCCAGCGCTCGCGCAGCGCCCCGACAACACGTTTGACTGCAAGCGGCGTCGCCCACGCCATCGTGTCGGCGAGTGTGAGGTATTTGAGCGCGACGCCGTGCTCCTGCGCCACGTCGATGATTTGCTGGACCAGCGCTGCGACGCGCGCGACGGGAATGTCGCCTTCGAAATTGCAGCCGAACGCCGCCATGATGCTGCCGCGCTCCACCGGAACTCCGGCGGTCTTGTAGCTCTCGACGATGGCGTGCTGCTCCGCAAGTTGCTGCGCCGCGCTGCGGTTCTGATTGCGCAGCGAGAATTTTTCCGAAGCCGAAAGCTGAATCGTCCCGGTATTGGCCAGGCGATCGGAGAATTGCACCGCGCGCTCGAAGCCCTTTTTGTTGAGCCAGAGCGCGGTGTAGGCGATGCCGGGCTTGGTCTTAATCCCGCGCACCACAGCGTCGGCGTCCGCCATGCCAGGCACTGCTTTGGGATTAACGAACGAGACGATCTGAATGTGGTCGATGCCGGTTTGCGACAGGGCATCGATCAGCGCGATCTTACGCGCGGTGGCAATGGGCCCTTTCTCGATCTGAAAGCCTTCGCGCGGACCTTCCTCGGTGATGCGAACGGCGCGGGGTAAATCACTCATGACAGATCGCTCATGATCGTTGGTTCCGTTAATCCTTCACCGCAACGACGCCGCGTGTGGCGAGCGCGGCGATTTCGTCTCGGGCAAAGCCGAGTTCGGCGAGGATTTCGGCCGTATGCTCGCCGATCGCCGGCGCCTGCCGGCGCAGCGCGAAATCGTGTTCGCCGATCTCGATCGGCAGCCGCGGCAGTTTGGCGCGAATGCCGCCGGGAAAATCAATCTCGAGCATGCGGTCCTGCGCATTGAGCTGCGGATCGTCAAACAGATCGCCCGGTCTCGCGACCGGCGCGAAGGGAATATCGATACGGTCGAACAATTCGGCAAGTTCGGCGCGCCTATGCCGCGCGATAATCGCGGCGACGTTGGGCTTAAGCGTCGCGCGCGCACGAACGCGGTCTTCGTTGGTTCTGTAGGCCGGATCATCGCGGAGGTCACGGCGGCCGAACTGTTCGCAAAACCGCTGCCACTGTCCATTGCTGGTCAGGCCGACGAAAATTTGCTCGCCGTCGGCGGTCGCGAACGGCTCGTAGATCGCCCAGGCGCCTTCGCGGGCTGGCATCGGCGGCAGCGGCCTTCCGGTCACCACTTCGCCGGCCATGTGCTGCATCATCAGAAATGCAGTGGATTCGAACAACGCGGATTTGATCATCTGCCCGCGCCCGGTACGCTCGCGTTCGCGCAGCGCCGCCTGCACGCCGATCACCGCAAACATGCCGCCCATGATGTCGATCACCGAGGATCCGGCGCGCAGCGGCTGGCCTGGCGGCCCAGTCATATAAGCGAGCCCGGCCATGAACTGCACCACTTCATCGAGCGCGGGGCGGTGCTCGTAGGGCCCGCTGAGGAAGCCTTTCAACGCGCAATAGATCAGCCGCGGATTTTTTTGCGAAAGGTCGTCGTAGCCGCAGCCGAGCCGCTCCATCGTGCCGGGCGCGAAATTTTCTAAAACGACATCGGCGCTGCCTGCGAGCCGATAGAGCAACGCCCGTCCCTCAGTGCTTTTCAGATCGACGGCGAAGCTGCGCTTGTTGCGGTTGAAGGTGGCAAAGAAGCCGGCGGCGAAGCCGATGCGGCGCCGCGTCGGATCGCCATTCGCCGGCTCAATCTTGATCACATCGGCGCCGAGATCGGCGAGGATCAAGCCCGCGCTCGGCCCCATGATGGTGTGACAGAACTCGAGCACGCGGATGCCGGCGAGGGGGAGGGGAGTGGCGATTGATTCCGGGCTCGGCATGGCCGGCACTCTAAATCCCTCTCCCTGAAAGGGGGAGGGTGGCGAGCGAAGCGAGCAGGGTGGGGGTCATTACGCGCGACGACCCCCAACTCGATCCTCGTTTCACTCGGATCGGTCCTCCCCCTTTCAGGGGGAGGAAACAGAACGCGATTCTACGTGCCCTTTGCCCGCGCCTCTTGGATCGCGCGCCACAGCCGCTCAGGCGTCGCCGGCAAATCAATATGCCGGATGCCGAGCACCGAGAGCGCATCGACCAAGGCATTCGTCACCGCGGGCAGCGCGCCGACCGAGCCGGCTTCGCCGGCGCCTTTGACGCCGAGCGGATTGGTCTTGGTCGGCACCGGATTGCTCTCGACATGGAAGCCGATAAGGTCAGTAGCGCGCGGCATGGCGTAATCCATGAACGAGCCGGTAAGAATCTGGCCCTGCTCGTCGAACTTGATGTCCTCCATTAGCACCTGGCCGACGCCCATGGCGATGCCGCCGTCGACCTGGCCGTGCAGCAATAACGGATTGATCACGGTGCCGACGTCGTCGACCACGTTGTAGTCGACGATCTCGACCTCGCCGGTTTCTTCGTCGATCTCGAGCTCGCAGACATGCACGCCGTTGGGGTAGCTGGCGACGTGGCCGGTATAGATCGCTTTCTCGATCAGGCCGGGCTCCATGCCTTGCGGGAGATTTTTAGGTTCAAGCGAGGCTTTGGCGACTTCCTTGATGGTCAGCGTCTGATTGGTCTTCTGGCTCGAAAACACCCCGTCGGCGAATTTGATGTCGGCGGTGTCGACCTTGAGCATATGGGCGGCGATCGTCTTGGCCTTGGCCTCGACCTTGTCGGCGGCGAGCGTGAAGGCGGAGCCGGAAAACGCCGCCGAGCGCGAGCCGCCGGTGCCCTCGGCGAAAAACACCTGATCGGTGTCGCCCTGGATGTAAGTCACTTCATTCGGATCGAGACCGAGCCGGTCGCAGACGATCTGTTTGAACGCGGTCTCGTGACCTTGGCCTTGATTGATGCTGCCGGAAAACATCGAGACCGAGCCGGTGCGATCGAACCTGATCTCGGCGCCCTCGAGTCCGGCCGGCGCCGACCGCTCGATGGTGTTGGAAAAACCAAGCCCGCGCAGCTTGCCGTTCTTGCGGGCGCTGGCGCGGCGCGCCTCGAAGCCTTTGCGGTCGGCGGCCGCGAGCGCCAGATCCATGTTCTTTTCGAACTCGCCGCAATCGTAGGTGAAGGTCACGCTGGTTTTGAACGGCATCGCGCTCGGCGGAATGGTGTTGCGCCGGCGCAATTCCGCCGGATCGATGTTAAGCTCGTCGGCGGCGAGATCGACCATGCGCTCGATCACGTAGCCCGATTCCGGACGGCCATTGCCGCGATAGGGCCGCACCGGCTGGGTGTGTGTGAAAACAGCAGTAGCCTCGATATGGGACGCCGGCGTGCGATAGACGCCGGCGAGCGTGCCGAGATTGCCGGTGAAGGCCGGCATGCCGGTCTGCATATAGGCGCCGATCGCCGCAGTGACCCTGGCGCGGAAGCCAAGAAAGTTGCCGTCTTTATCCAGCGCCAGCTCCGCTTCGGTGACGTTGTCGCGTCCTTGCGCGTCGCACAGGAACGACTCCGAGCGCGTCGCCACCCATTTCACCGGCCGGCCAGTGAGCTTGGCCGCGCACAGCACCAGCGCCACTTCGTTGTAGACTGCAGACTTCATGCCGAAGCTGCCGCCGATATCGCCGCAGACGACGCGGATCTTGCTGTCGGGGACTTTCAGAACGAATTGCGAAAGTTCGGTCTGAAACACGTTAGTCCGCTGCAAAGTCGTGTAGATCGTATAGCGGCCCTCGGTCGGCTCGAACGCGCCGATGCAGCCGCGCGGCTCCATGGTCGCCGCGGTGACGCGGTTGATGACGAAGCAGCGTTTCACCACATGCGCGGCGCGCGCGAATGCGGCGTCGGTCGCTTCTTTGTTGCCTTCAACGTGGACGAAGCCGATATTGTCGGGGCAATCGTCCCAAACGAGCGGCGCGCCAGCTTTCGTCGCATCGCCGGTCGAAGCGATCGCCGGCAAGGGCTCGTAATCGACCTCGACCAGCTCGGCGGCGTCGGCCGCCAGGTAGTAATTTTCCGCAACGATGAAGGCGACATGGTCGCCGATCATCCGCACCCGGTCTTCGACCAAAGCCGGATAACGCGGCCGATAACCGGGCACGCCATTACGCCGCTGCAGCCCGCCGGGCACCGGCAGATCGCCAAAGCCGGCCGCCTTGTAGTCGGCGCCGGTCAGCACCGCGAGCACGCCGGGCGCAGCCTTGGCTTTCGAGGTATCGATCGTGCGGATGCGCGCATGGGCATGCGGCGAGCGCAGCACATAGCCGAAGGCCATTCCGGGAAACACCATGTCGGCGACATAGCGGCCATGGCCTTTGACCAGCCGCGGGTCTTCGAAGCGCGGGACGGCTTGGCCAATTCCGAATTCACCCATCACATGCCTCACGTGTAGCGCTGACTGAAGTACGGATTTCTAGAGATATGCCCGGCCTTTATTGGTCATGTAACGGCGATGATCCCGTAAAAGGCCCGGCATCAGGCGGGAACGACCGGTCTTACAACGGCGCCGCAGGGGCTTCAATCCGGCGCAGTGCGGCGTTACGTTAGCGCCGGCAAGTTCATCTGGATTCCTGTTTGCGCGGGAATGAGCGGATAAGAGCAGGAACGCTGACGCCGTGATGCACACGACCTCACAAAGCGCGGCCGATCCGGCGGTGCAGACATTCGAAGCCGCGTTGGACGCGCGCGCGCAGGCAATGGCGGATGCTTGCACACGCTGCGGCAAGTGCGTCGAAGTCTGCCCGGTCACCGCGCCCGGCGGACTTAGCGCCGAAGAGCTGAAAAATCCGGCTGCGGTCATCGGTGGCGTCATCGACATTGTCCGCACAGGCCACGGCAACGACCCTGCACGCAAATGGGCCAATGCCTGCATCCTGTCCGGCGAATGCATCAAAGCCTGCGATTATGGAGTCAATCCGCGCTTTCTCTTGCACATGGCGCGGGTGAAAATGGCGCGCGCCGCCGAACCGGCGGTGGCGCGCAAGAACGGCGTCGACGGTTTCCGCAAAGTGGCGCGCGAGGTGACGCAGCTGTCACGCATCCAGCTCGATGACGCGCTGCTGGAAAGGCTGGGGCAGGGCGGCAAGCGCGCGCAGAACCCGCAAGAAAACAGACAGGAGCCGCCGGATTTCGTTTTTTACACCGGCTGCAACGTGCTCAAGACGCCGCACATCGCGCTGCTTGCGCTCGACATTATGGACGCGCTCGGTGTGACCTATGAAGTGATGGGCGGCCCGACCCATTGCTGCGGCATCGTGCAGATGCGCGCCGGCGATGCCGCCACCTCCGGCCGCGTCGCCGAAGGTACGCTGGACAAGCTCGCCCACAGCAAAAGTGGACAGGTGCTGTCATGGTGCCCGTCCTGCCAGGTGCAGTTCGCCGAGACGACGCTGCCGACGATCGAGAAAACGCGCGGCGCCAAACCGTTCGAAATGACGCCGTTCACGCTGTTCATCCACAAGAATCTCGACCGGCTGCGGCCGCTGTTGCGTGAGCGCGTGCCGATGCGGATCGCGCTGCATCGCCATCCTGGAATTGCCGGCGTCGTCGAAGCGGCGCAGGATATTTTGCGCGCCGTGCCCGGCATCGAAATCGTCGATCTGCATCAGCCGGCGGTTGGGTTGCAAGCCAACAGTATCCGCGTGCTGCCGGCCTATCGCCGCCAATTGCAGGAGCAGGAACTGGAAGCCGCGGCGGCCGCCGGCGTCGATGCGCTGGTCGCCGTCTATCATTCCGATCATCGCGAATTGTGCGCGCATGAGCGCGACTGGCCGTTCCGCATCACGAATATGTACGAGATCGTCGGCGCCAGCATGGGGCTGCACCGCGACGATCATTTCAAGCGGCTGAAGATGATGCAGGATGCCGACGCGATCCTCGCCGACTGCCGCGATCTCGTCGAAGCGCATGGCCTTGACGTCGAAGTTACCCGCGCGGCGATCAACGCGATGCTCGACGAGCAGCCGGCGCCGCTGCGGGGCGCGCGCTAGCATGTAGGGTAGCGTGTAGGGTGGGTTGAGCGCAGCGAAACCCGCCGCGGCTCGCTGATGGGTTTCACTACCGCTCAACCCATCCTACGGCTCGCTGATTACGCAATATGCATCGTAATCACGCCAGCGTCGTCGTGATCGCGACCCCATTCTTGAGCGTCAGCGTCACCGGGGTGCGCTCGGCAATGTCGGCGAGCCGCGCGCGCTGCTCTTCGCTCAGATCGCCATCGAAACTCAGTACGCGCGCGATGGCGCCGTCCTTGCCGCTTCCCGAAAAGTGCAAGTCAACTTGCACGCCGCGCAGCGGCCAAGCTTTGCGTTCCGCGTACATCCGCAGCGTGATTGCGGTACACGCGCCGAGCGCCGAACAGAGGAGTTCGAATGGCGCAGGCCCGGTATCTTTGCCGCCGAGTGGGGGAGCTTCGTCGGCATTCATCTGATGATGTCCGGCCGTGATCGCGACCGCGTAATTCGTCGTGCCGATCGTTGCCCTCGCATGCGCCATAAGTCTCTCCAAAATGGATCTCTCTAGAGAATGGTGCGCTTGGCGATTTATCGCGCGCTCGGCGCCGGATTTGTAATCTCAGCCCTCAAGATAGGCGGCGGTCGCCATGCCGCCCGCAGTACACACCCCGATAACGGCGCGATGGGCGCCGCGCCGGCCGAGCTCCATAAGCGTCTGGCCGAGATAGCGGATGCCGGACATGCCGTAAGGGTGCCCGAGCGCGATGGCGCCGCCAATGACGTTGGTGGTTTCCCACGGCGTTTCGAGCCGCGCCTGGTTGTACAGCGTCGTCACCGCATAGGCCTCGTGCAATCCCCACAAATCGACGTCGCTGTTGTTGAGCTGGTGATATTTCATCAGTTTGCGGATCGCCGGCGTGATGGCGATGCTCATTTCCTCGGGCGCGACGGCAGCGAGATGCATGCCGCGAAACAGGCCGAGAATCGGCAAGTTGCGTCGCGCCGCGAGATCGGCCTCCATCATGACGACGGCGGCCGCGCCGTCCGACAATTGCGAGGCATTACCGGCCGTGGTCGTGCCGCCCGGATAAACCGGCTTGAGCGCCGCAAGCCCGGCGAGCGTCGTGTCGGGGCGGGGTCCTTCGTCGCGATCGAGCGTGACCTCCTGCATGTGGCTTTGCTTCGTTGTCTTGTCGGTCACCTTCATCGTGGTCTTGAACGGCACGATCTCGGCGGCGAACTTTCCGGCAGCCGTCGCGGCGGCGACCCGCTTCTGGCTTTCGACGACGTAAGTGTCGAGCGCTTCGCGCGCGATGTTGTATTTCTTGGCGACGAAATCGGCGGTCTGGTTCATCGTCCACCACACCGCCGGCATGCGCTTTTCCAGCGGCTCATAAACAAAGCCGTTCAGATTAAGATTGAACTGCACCAGGCTGATGCTTTCGACGCCGCCGGCGACGATAATGCTGGCTTCGCCGCAGGCGATACGG
Source organism: uncultured Alphaproteobacteria bacterium (assembly GCA_963816295.1). GTDB lineage: Bacteria > Pseudomonadota > Alphaproteobacteria > Rhizobiales > Xanthobacteraceae > BOG-931. The sequence continues at coordinate 894,832 of CAWFJS010000017.1, forward strand.
TTGGCGGCGATCGAGGCGGCGGTAAGCCCCGAACCGCAGTAGCGGTTGATCGTCACGCCCGGCACGTCGATGCCGAAACCGGCCTCCAATGCCGCGTTGCGCGCAATGTTGTGACCCGTTGCGCCCTCCGGCAAGCCGCAGCCGAGAACGACGTCTTCGACTTCACCAGCCTCGATGCCGGCGCGTTCGACGACCTTGCGCAAGACATGCGCGGCCATGGGAATGCCGTGGGTCTGATTGAGTGCGCCGCGGCCGGCCTTGGCGATGCCGGTACGGCAATAGGCGACAACGGCGACGTCTTTCATGTGATTGCCTTTACTCTTCGTCCCCGCCGCCTAGGGGGGGAAGGAAAGCGTAACGCGCCGCGAGAACGAGATCGCTTACCTGTAAACCGTCATCCTGAGGTGGCCGCAAAGGGCACCCATCGCGCTTGCGCGATGGGGTCCCGCTGCGGCCCTCGAAGGACACGGCCGAGGCGCCAGGGCCGCTCATCCTTCGAGGCTCGCGGAGCTTGTCGTCGGGCCGACCACTTCGGGCCGGACCCGTTGGCTCGCTCCTCAGGATGACGGAAACGACGCTGAAGCGCGATAGTGACAACGGAATGAGGTCTCAATCCAACGGCTCGACCTTCACCAAGGCGTGGGCATGGTTCGAACCGACCCAGAATGACACCGGCGTCGTCGAATTATCCACGTAAAGGGTCCGCATATTGGTGTCGGACGGCATCAGATATTGCTCTGTTGCTCCGCTCTTCGGGTCCATGCGGACGACGCGGTCGGTCGCCATTGTCGAGGCCCAGATGGCGCCGTTCTTGTCGAAATTTGCCCGATACGGAAACGTGTAGGGCGGCAGCGGATATTCGCTGAACTTCTCCGTCCGGGTGTCGAACACGGCGACCTTGTTGCCACGATATTCCGTCACCACGATGCGGTCCTGATCGTCGATCTCCATGCGCCGGGCGCGGGCATGCGGTGTCGGCAAGGGGAACCATTTCACCGCATGGGTCTTCGCGTCGATGGTGCCGAGATAGCCCTCGGAGAACTCGGCCATCCACAAATTATTTTTGGAGTCCGATATCACCTGATACATGCTGTAGTGGTGGCCCGCCGGCAGCTCGCTCGTCGGATGGAATTTTTCCCAGGTGTTGCTGGCGATATCGAGCCGGAAAATGTCCTGGGTACCGACGCTCTTGGTCCAAACCTTGCCGTCGACGTCATGGCGCAGTCCGACGAAATTCAATTGCACGCGGTTGTCGTTCCACTCCGCGGCCAGCGGATAGAATTTGGTCTCGCCGGTCTTCGGATCAAGCGTGCCGAGAGCGCCCTGGTACATGGTGTCGAACCAGAGCTTCCCGTTGCGGTCGAATTCGAGCGAGAGATTTCCTTCCGGCGCGTTCGGTTTGAATTTCTTGGTCGGATATTCGGTGAGTTTCAGCGTCTTTGGATCGAACTTGGAGATGAAGAGCTCGCCGAAATCCGAGTACCAGATGTTGCCGTCCTTATCGCGCACGACGTCGTGAGGCTCGGTGGTCGGTCGAACCACGTCGTATTCGGTGACGATCACATGCGTCGAGCGGCCGGTCGGGCGCGGCAGCGTCTTAAGCGCATATTGCCAGTGATCGGTCGCGCTCAAATTGATGGTCGCGAGATATTCGGCCATCTTGCGGTAGTCCTCGGGCTTCCCGGCGCGGTCCGCATCGAGCATCGGCTGCGGCTTGATCGGTTGGCTCACCGCGCCATAGCCCTTCATGCGGCTGATCACCTGCATCCATTCGTTGACATCATGCGTCGAGCGAACGATGCGCTCCAGCGTGTGGCAGCCCACGCAGTCGAGCAGCATGGCCTTTTGCTCTTCGCTGCCTGGGATGCTCATCATCCATTCGGCATTGCTGAGCTGGCTCGCGAGGTCATGCGTTTTGTCGAGCTTGAGATCGAGGTTGCTCGTCCGCTCGGCCGCTACGTTGGCGCTCGCCGGCGCGCTGAGATCGTAACCGACCGCGCGAATAGCGATATTGTAGTGACCCGGTTCCAGCCGGTTTTCCGGAAAAGCGTAGCGGCCCTTGGCGTCGGTCGTCACGCTCGTCGATACGATCGATCCATCCTTGCGGGCGGTAACGACGACGCCTTCCATCGCGCCCTCGGCATCCGACGTGACCTGACCGGTCAGCGCCGCGGGGGCTCGCTCGTCCGCGCGCACGTCGGCTGAGACAAGCGACAGGCCCGCGGTCAGCGCGGTCGTCATGCACAGGATCGATAAGGATTTCATTGAAGGCTCCCTAGAGACGAAATTTATTTTTTTATAGGCGGCAAGCGAAATTGCGCCGCAGCACAAATACTCTCACACAGTACAATTATCCTGCGCGCGTTCCGAGCCGCCGACAAGTCGGGTCTAACGCATACGAGCGATGCCGCCGCGCCGAATCAAGGTTGCACTGCGACCTTGGCAATCGCTCGGAACTCGACCGTCTTCTGTAATCGGCAACCGCTGGACTGGGTTCGACGATTACAGCACGATATTGCGGAGGGTCGGCGTGTCGCGCCACCCATTGAGGAGGAAAGCATGAGCCAAGGGAGACGCCGGCACGGCGCGCCGGTGCTCGATGTCGTCGCCGGAAACGGCCTCATCAATCGCCGAGCATTGCTTGGCAGCGGCATGACTATCGCCGGCGGGTTGGCGGCTGGAACGGTAACCGGCGCCGCCGCCGAACCACTCGCCGATGCGCCCTGGAGTCTTGCGGTCGGGGAGATCATGCCGGCGGTGCAGACGCCATCCTCGTTTGAGAAAGACGTCACGCGGGCACTGAGCAATCCCAACGGCGAATTCCGAACCTCGCATGCGCGCACGCCGCATCAACGGCTTGGCGGCACCGTCACTCCGAACCGCCTGCACTTTTCGATCAATCATGGCGGGATTCCGAACATCGATCCGGCCGAGCACAAGCTTGTCATCCACGGCATGGTACGCCGGCCGCTCGAATTCACGCTGGAATCGTTGGCGCGCTATCCGCTGGTGACGCGAATGGCGTTTGTCGAATGCGCCGGTAATTCGGCGCCAATGTTTGCCAAGGAGCCGCTGCAAACCACGGTGCAAATGCTCCATGGTCTGGTCTCCAACGCGGAATGGACCGGCGTGCCGCTATCGACACTGCTCGACGAAGCCGGCATCGATCCGACGGCAAAATGGCTCGTCGCCGAGGGCGCCGATGCGCAATTCCTTGATCGCAGCGTGCCGGTCAAGAAAGCCTATGATGACGCGCTGATTGCCATCTATCAGAACGGCGAGCATCTGATGCCCGGCAACGGCTATCCGATGCGCCTGTTACTGCCCGGTTATCAGGGCAACATGAACGTCAAGTACCTGCGCCGGATCAAAGTCATCGATCAGCCGGCCTACAGCTACTTCGAAACCAAAAACTATTCGCAAATTCTGCCGGGCGGAAAAACCTGGCGGTTTCACTTCCTCATGGAAGTGAAAAGCTTCATCACCCATCCGTCCTTCGGGCAGAGCATCAAACAGCCCGGCCTTTACGCGATTTCGGGTTTGGCCTATTCCGGTACCGGGCGTATCGCCAAAGTGATGGTCTCGGCCGACGGCGGCAAGAGCTGGGGCGAAGCCGCGCTGCAGGGCCCGATTCACGACAAAGCGTTTACGCGGTTTGTCATGCCGTGGCGCTGGGACGGCCAGCCGGCAATTCTGCAAAGCCGCGCTTACGACGACGGCGGCAACGTGCAGCCGCTGCGCGCCGAGTTTGTGGCGTTGCGCGGCGAAGCGAGCAGACCGGTCACGACCCCGCTCACTTTCCCCAATCAGCACTACAACAGCATCACGAGCTGGGCGGTCGAGCAGCACAGGAGCGATCAAACATGTCTATGCGTAGGATCCTGGCTGCACCCGTTCTCGCCTTTACTCTCGTCGCCGGCGCGGCTGGTGCGCAGGATTCCGGTCTCGGCAAGCCGCTGACCGAGAGCGACATCAAGCAATGGGACATCGCGGTTCTGCCGGACGGCTCCAATCTGCCGCCAGGCAGTGGCACGCCGACGCAGGGCGCCAAGATTTTTGCGGAGAAATGCTCAGCCTGCCATGGCGACGCCGCCAAAGGCGGCATCGCGCCCTATTACCCGGCGCTCATCGGTGGGCAACCGCTCACTAACGGCATCGATACTGTGAAGACGATTGCCAATTACTACGCCTACCCGACCACCATCTTTGACTACGTGCGCCGGGCCATGCCGTACAACATGCCGCGATCGCTCGGCGACGACGAGGTCTATGCGCTCACCGCCTATCTTCTTGCGCTCAACAAGCTGATCGGCGACGGCGATGCGATGGATGCGAAAACGCTGCCGCAAGTGAAGATGCCGAACCGCGACAACTTCATCATGCCCTATCCGGATCGCTTGTAGGGCCTTGGCCCCCTGAACATCATTGCGCCGGGCGTGCGCGCCGACTTTCAAGTTTTATAGTCGGGTTCGGTTCGATCGAGGATGCGTTTCAAGGCATCGAAATGCCGCTGCGCCGGACTTGGACCGTCGTAGAACTTTGCCCCGCCAATTTCGCGCTTGGTCTTCTCGACCACGGTCGCCGGCAGCTGCTTGAGCGGCTGACCCGTCCACATGGCGTAGATTTGAACCTGCGCCGCGCGCTCGAGGTAATAGAGCCGGTCATAGGCCTCGGCGACAGTGACACCGAGCGTGGTGACGCCGTGATTGGCCATGAACAAAACGCTCTTATTGCCGATGATCTTGGCGAGCCGCTCGCCTTCGGCAGGGTCGAATGCCGGGCCGGTATAGTGGTCGTCATAGGCGATCGCATCCGTCAAGCCGACCTCGGTCTGGCCAATCTCCTTGATCCGCGGATCTTCCAGTCGTGTGAGCGCGCTGGCATAGGGCATGTGCGTGTGAAACACCGCTGCGGCCTGCGGCAACGCCTTATGAATCGGTGCGTGGATGCAGTAGCAGGAGCGCTCGACATCGCCGGTGCCGCGCCTGACTTTGCCGTCGTCTATCCCGACTTCCATGAACGACGAGGCCGTGACTTCGGACCAATGCATGCCGAACGGGATCTGATAGTAGCGATCGCTGCGGCCTGGAACACTAAGCGTGAGGTGGTTGAAAATCCCCTCGCTGAAGCCATGCATGAACGCGAGCCGGTGCGCGGCCGCAAGATCGATCCGTGCCTGCCATTCTTCGGCGCTGCATTGCAAACTGTTCGGCGAAACCCTGATCTGCATTGATGTTTCCTCCGCCAACCATTCCATCATAAACCGCCCGTGAGTCAGCTTATAGCGCCGATCGGACATGGCGGGTCCGCGGCTGATGCTCGTTCTGGATCGGTCGGAACACGGTTTAAGAGGTCCGAAAAGGCTTGCCTCGGTACGGGCGTAAACTATCCTTCGCCTCGGGAATAAGAACCGCAACAAGCGGGATGGGGTGCAATCAGGGGGAGACGCTTATGAGTTCGATAGCCGCCTACGGCTCGCTTTCCGCAGCCGATCATGGTCGCCAATTGCGCAAGGCAGTGATCGCCGCCACGGTCGGCACGACGATCGAATGGTACGATTTCTTCCTCTATGGAACCGCCGCGGGACTGGTCTTCGGCAAGCTTTACTTTCCGAATAATGATCCGACCACCGCGACGCTATTGGCGTTCAGCACCTATTTCGTCGGTTTCGCCGCGCGCCCGATCGGTGCTGCGATCTTCGGCCATTACGGCGACCGCATCGGCCGCAAGGCGACGCTGATCGCCACGCTCATGCTCATGGGCATCGCGACTTTCCTGATCGCATTCGTGCCGACTTACAATTCGATCGGAATTTGGGGCGGCGTCACCTTGACCGTGCTGCGCGCCATCCAGGGCATTGGTGTCGGCGGCGAATGGGGCGGCTCGGTGCTCTTGTCGATGGAATGGACGCGCGCCGGCCAGCACAACCGCGGCTTCCTCGCGTCCTGGCCGCAATGGGGCGTGCCCGCCGGCTTGTTTCTGTCGACCGTGGTCATGCTTGGCGCCACCTACTGGTCCGGCGACCAATTCCTCACCTGGGGCTGGCGCGTGCCGTTCGCGCTGAGCATCATCCTGATCGGGATCGGCCTGTGGATCCGGCTCGGCATTCTCGAGACGCCGGTGTTCCAGAAGCTCCTCAACGAGAACAAGATTGAGCGCGCACCGATTGTCGAAGTGATCAAAAAGCAGCCGAAGGAAGTCTGCCTCTCCGCGCTGCTGCGCATGGGCCAGCAGTCGCCGTTCTATATTTTCACCGCCTTCGTCTTCGCCTACGGCGTCGGCACACTGCACATGTCGCGGGACTTCATCCTGTCCGCGGTGATGGTTGCCTCGGTTGTTTCGTTCGTGTCGGTCCCCCTCTTCGGGCACGTGTCCGACCTCATAGGCCGGAAGAAGATGTACCTGATCGGCACCGTGGTCTGCGGCCTGTTCGCATTCCTCTATTTCGGCATGCTGGATACCGCTGTTCCGTGGGTGGTGTTCCTCGCCATCGTATTGTCGCTTATTCCACACGACATGATGTATGGACCGCAGGCGGCGTTGATCGCGGAAGCCTTTACGCCGCGACTTCGCTATAGCGGCTCGTCGCTCGGCTATCAGTTCGCCTCAGTGATTGCCGGCGGCCCGGCGCCGTTGATCGCGACCGCGCTGTATGCGAACTATCACAGCAGCTTCGCCATCGCGATCTATCTCGCGATATGCGCCGTGATCAGCTACGTTTCGACGGCGTATATGCCGGACTACACCGGCAAGGATGTCGCCGCCGAATACGACCGCTAAACTTCGTGACTCATTGTTGAGGAAAGCGGGCGGGTGCGCGAAAGCGCGCCCGCCCATTTCTTTGCGCGATTTGAATTCCGATCCCTCTCGCTACGCGAGCCGGTATCGTCGGCATGAAGCCGCGACACCTGCGCTGCGCCTGGGAAACGAGCAGCAGGTCTGCGCTCAATCCGATTGAATATTGGCGTTCTTGATCATTCTTCCCCATAGCGCGAGCTGAGCCTTGATGAAGTCGCCCAGCTCTTCCGGCGTCGAGGAGAAGCCTTCGAAACCAACATTCTTGAATCGGGCTTGGACTTCCGGACTATCGATGATCGGGCGCAACGCGCCGTTGAGCTTGGTTACGATTTGCGGCGGCGTGCCGGCCGGCGCGACCATGCCGGCCCAGGTATCGAGGTTAAAGCCCTTGATCCCGGCTTCGTCCATGGTGGGCATGTCGGGAAACAGCGTGCTGCGTCGGATGCGCGACACCGCAATGGGGCGTACCGTGCCGGCATTGACATGCGGCATAGCGGTCGTGAAATCCGCCAGCATCATCGACACGCGGCCGCCGATGATGTCCTCAAGCGCTGGCGGCGTGCTCTTATAGGGCACGTGCAGCATGCTGATTCCGGTGTCATGTTTGATTGTCTCGAGCGCAACAATCCCGGCGGTGTTGCCGCTGGCAAAGGTCAGCTTGCCGGGATTTGCCTTGGCATAGTCGATCATCTCTTGGACCGAATGGATCGGCAGTTTTGGATCGACGACCAGCATCAGGGTGAAGCTGCCGACGCGAGTGATCGGCACGAAATCCTTCACCGGATCGTAGTTGACGTCCTTATGCAGATAGGGATCGGCGGACAGCGGCGAGTTGGTCGCCATCATCAGCGTATAGCCGTCGGCCGGCTGGTGATGAACGTAAAGCGCAGCGAGCGCGCCATCTGCGCCGGGACGATCCTCGACGATCACCGGCTGGCCCAGCGCGGAACCAAGTCGGTCGGCGACGATCCGGCAGATCGTATCGCTGGCGCTACCGGGGCCGAAGACAGCGACCAATGTGATCGGCCGTGAAGGATAATCGTCGGCCGCGTAAAGCGCAGCGCTGAAACAGGTGGCTGCGGCGGCGGCGAGAATGAGAAGCAATTTTCTCATGGTTCAGTTTCCTCCTCCCGGTGCGGTCGCCGCGCATGATTTTTTTGATGGCCTGCGCGGCTGCACTCCTTAAATCTCAGAATAGCAGATTGTCTCTATTCTGGGTGGGCATCATTGCCGCGGTTCCTTGACCCTAGGGCAGGGCGATCATTCCGCTCCAGAATTGCTGCGACTTTCCGACCTCGACATCGTATTTCCGTGCGAGAGCGAGCGTGCCTTCCTCGGCGATGCGAAACACGGTCATTCCCGCGGGCACGGTCGTTCCGTCGCTGCGCAGCATCGGCATGATGCTAGCGGTGACGAGCAGACGCCCGCTCGCATCGATGCCAAAGGTGCGCAATTGCACGCCGCGTCCGTCGATGTGCTGAATGGGCTTTGGTTCGCCGCTGTTTTGATCGAGCGCGTAGACGACGAGGTTATCTTCGCCGCCTAGGGAGACTTCTCTGCCGCCCTCTCGCGCCGGAAAGGTCCGGTTGGTCAGGTAGACGAATTTGCCGTTGGCATGGACATGGATCGCCCCGGCGCCTTGGCTTGCCGGTATCTTGGGATTGGACAAAGTCTCTTTGATGAAGATTGGCTCGCGGGATAGCCCGGTCGCCTCGTTCAACTCATAAACGTAAAGTTTATTCTGGCGCTCGATCGAGACGAAGACCCACGGCTTGGTCGGATGAAAGTCGAGATGCCGCGGACCGAAACCAAAACCCTTGCCGGGCGCGATCGACGCTAGATTTCTCAACTTTCCATTGTCGAAAGCAAATGTCTTGATCGCACCGGGATCCTCCGGCTTGCTCGCCGTGGAATTATTGCCGCGCGTGACGAGAACGACGCAGCGGTTCGACGGTGTCGCCAGGATCTGATGCGCATAGATCCCGGTGTCGAGGTCCGGCTCTTGGACAACCCGCGCGCCAATGGTGCCGTCGCTGCCCACGCGATGCACGGTGAGCCCGCTCGGATCGTTGTAAGCCGTCAGCAAATAACCGCCGCTGCGATCGAGGCTGGCATGGATAGGCCGCGAGGGCAGCGCCGCAGGCTCGCCATGCGATCGTAAGTCGCCCGTTGCCGGATCGATGGTAAACGCATTGGCGAAATGCTTGTCGCCAGCGACACCAGGGCCACCGTTGCTGGAAACCACGTAAAGGTAACGCCGCGACGGGTGCGGCCAGGCATATTGGATATTGGCCGGCAGCGTGACGGCGCCGCGTTCGCGCAATTGTCCGCCGTCAACGTCAACCTCGAACATTTTCAGGAGCGGTCCGACGCTCGCGTAGTACATTGTTTTCGGATTGGACATTTGATCTGCCTACGTTTGTGAATCTGATCGGCGCTGCCATGCTCGCCCGCAGCCACAAAGATCAAATCTCGACCACCGCGTCCATGGTGACGCGGGCCGGCGCCAAAGCGCCCGCCAGCGCCGCAAGCTGCGCACGATCACAGAAGGCTGGAATGATGGTCCGCGCCCGCACGGTTCGCGCCAGCGCGAGTGTGTCGGACAGGCGCGGATGGACGTTCCAGCGCATCCGCTGCGCGCGTCCGTTTTGCGCCAAGCGCTCGGCCGGCGTGTTCGGGTTAATGTAGCCGGTGAACAGAATCCCGATTTCAGGCGAGCACTCGAATTCCGGCAATAGGTACGCCGTCGCGCCCGACGTGCCGTCGGCCGAGGCGGCGAGCATCACGCCGCGCGCGCCATCGATCGGGCGCGTCACTTCGGTGAGCCGACGGATTTCCTCGGCAAGCCCCGCCTGGAGCGAAATGCTGGCGCCATTGCCAAGCTGCCGCAGCGCCTTTTGCATCGCATCGTCGATGAAAATATCGCGAAAGCCGTGCCGCATCAGTTCGAGCGCGATTTCGGGTCCGCGGCCATTGGCCGGCACCGGCAACAACAGCGGACCCTTGCCGAGATGCGCCGCTAACTCGCTCCAGCCCGCCGCCAGAGCGCGTTCGTAATCGCCGTAGGAGCAGTCGATCAGTGCGGTAGCGGCCTCATGCGCCGGCGGGTCGTAGGCATAGAGAGCGGACTCCGCCGAATAGTCGCCGGTATAGAGAAACCCCTCGCCAATGCCGAAATGCAGCCAGACGCCGCCAGGAGCGTGGCCGTCGCGCCCGGTTTCGAGCGGAATGCCGAGCACCTCGGTCGTGCCGCGGATTGGTAGGGTTCGCGGCTTAAGCTTGCCGGGCAAGCTTTTCGCCACGATCTCGGTGGCATAGACCGGCGGATTGCCGAGCCTGGCGAGAAGCGAAAGGCCGCCAATGTGATCCTTATGGCCGTGGCTGAGGATCAGCGCGTCGGCGGGCGCTGCCAAAGCGATGTCGGGCAATAAGCCTGGCGGCGGGCCTTCGCCAAGATCGAGCACGAGCCGTTTGCCTTGCGCCTCAATGGCAAAACAGGCCGGGCCCTTTTTGCCGACCCCGGAAATAAGCCGCAGCACTGAGCGATCCCGGTCCATAATCGTTTCAACTCTCGTTCGCTTGGGCGCTTGCCTGCCAAGATTGACAAGGCTGCCCAGCCCCCCTAATCAACCGCAGCTTAGGAAACGGTGCCATGAAAGTCCGCAATTCATTGAAATCACTGCGCAGCCGCCATCGCGACAATCGCATCGTGCGGCGCAAGGGCCGCGTCTATGTGATCAATAAGACGCAGCGCCGGTTCAAGGCCCGCCAGGGCTAACGGGGCAAGGCTAACGAACAAGGCTAACGGATCAGGCTGAAATTCCGCCGATAGATCCTGCATCGTCGGGTTTAGCCGCTGGTTGTGACCGGCCGGCTTTGCGCTCCCTGTTTTCCCGCTTGCCGTGCGGCTACGGGAGAATAGATTTATCGGCATGAGCCCACGATTCCCGGTCCTCGTCGTCGCCGCCGCCGCACTGGCAATCTCGGCAGTTTCGTCGGCCTTCGCGCAGGCTCCGCGCGACTGGCCGTCACCCTCCACCGCGCCGCAGAGCGAACGCGGCGGCTCCACGTTCAGTCTCGATACGCTGTTCGGAGCGCTCAAGATTGCGCCCGACGACGCGAGCGCCAAGGCAATCGAGGATCGCATCTGGGCGATCTGGATGTCGTCCGACAGCGACACCTGCAATCTCCTGATGAGCCGGGTGAAGGACGCGACCGACGACAAGGATTACGATCTCGCGATCAAGCTTCTCGACGCGATCGTCACGATCAAGCCCGATTATGCCGAAGCCTGGAACCGGCGCGCGACCCTCTATTTCGTCAAGCACGAATACGGCCGTGCGCTTGCCGATCTTCGCGAAGTGCTGGCGCGCGAGCCGCGCCATTTCGGCGCGCTCGCCGGGCTTGGACTGATCCTGCAAGACATCGGCGACGACAAGCACGCGCTGGAAGCCTACCAGGCAGCGCTGGCGATCGATCCGCACCTGCGCGACCTGACCGACACGGTCAAAACGTTGCGCGAGAAAGTCGAGGGGCGGGATATCTGATCAAGCCAAGACTGATCAAGCCAAGACTTCTCAAGCCAAGACTTCGCTCGTGGTGTCGCAGAGACCGCCACCCCGCTCCGCCGTAAACCTCGCCACGCTTCCCCAGCCAAGCCGGTGACCAAGCCCATGAGCATCGACGACGACAAACGCATCATCCGCGAATTCGTGGAAAATTGGGCACTGTGGCGCGACGCGCGGCTATGGGATCGCTTCCGCACGGTCTGGCACGCCGACGGCCGCATGATGGCAACGTGGTTCCAGGGCAGCTTTCAGGAATTTATCGAAGCCAATGAGCAGGGCTGGGCGCGCGGCGTGCGCATCCTGCATTTTCTCGGCGGCAGCGCCATCGATGTCTCAGGCAGCCGTGCGATCGCACAAACGAAGATGACGATCTCGCAGCGCGCGCCGGTCGACGGCGTCGTCTGCGACGTGGTCTGCACCGGCCGGTTCTACGATTTTTTCGAAAAACGCGGCGGCCGGTGGGGGCTGGTGCTGCGCCGGCTGGTTTACGAAAAGGACCGCCTCGATCCGATCGATCCTTCGGCCAAGCTCGCGCTCGATCAAGATCTGCTCAAGCGTTTCCCGGAAGGCTACCGGCATCTGGCTTATTTGCAAACCAAGATAGGCTACAAAGTGAAGACGGATATGGCCGGCCTTGAAGGGCCGGAGCTGGACGCGCTCTATGCGCAAGGCGCAGGCTGGCTCAAGGGCGAGACGCTGTAATGGTTCTCCTCCCCCGTTTTCACGGGGGAGGATTACAAGAAATGCACACCCTCATTGTCATCGCTGTCGTGCTCGCGCTTGGCGCGCTCGTCACCGCGGTCGGTTCGTGGCTGATCGGGCGCGCGCATCCGCCGCGCGGACGCTTCGTAAAAGTGCGGCGTTTACGCCAACACGTTGTCGAGTTCGGAACAGCGACGGCCGATGCGCCGCCAATAGTTCTCATTCATGGTGCGGGCTGCAATCTCGAAGACATGCGGGCGCTCGGCGAGCGACTGGCCGCGCGTCACCGCGTCATTTTGATCGATCGGGCCGGCATGGGTTGGAGCAAACGCAAAACCCGCAATGGCAGCGCGCCGCAATTCCAAGCAGCAATCCTGCGCGAACTCTTGGATCAGCTTGGGATCGCGCATGCGATTGTTGTCGGCCATTCCTGGGGCGGCGCATTGGCCATGAGTTTTGCGCTCGATTATCCCGATCGTACCGCGGCGCTGATCCTGCTTGCATCGCCGCTCTATCCGCTCGCGCGCGCCATGACGTCGCTTTATGCGTTATTTGCAACGCCTGTTCTCGGATGGATTTATGCGCGCACCTTGGCGCTGCCGCTCGGCCTGCCGTTCATCGGCTTGGCGCTGGGATCCGCCTTTCTGCCGCAGCTGCCGCCGCGCGATTATCTCAAGCGCTCAGCCGCGCTCCTTTTGCTACGCCCTTCGACCTTTCTCGCCAATGCCCGCGACATGGCCGATCTCAAGCGTAACCTCGAGCCGCAGCCCTCGCGTTATCCAGGCCTTTCCGTGCCGACCCTTGTCATGAGCGGGGCTTCGGACTTCGTCGTCGCGCCGGCGCTCCATGCTGTGCCCTTTGCTGCTGCCGTGCCGCGCGCGAAGCTTGTGATGCTCCCCGGTATCGGCCACATGCTGCATCACGCCGCCGCTGAACGGGTGCTTGCGGAGATCGAGGGACTTGCGGCAATGATTGCGGCGCCCAAAGAGTGACCGAGTAAGCGAGAGAAATGATGCGACTTGAAAACACTAGCGATCTCCTGCCTGCGCGCGAATATAAGTTCAGCAGGGAATCCGATGCGGTGATCGCATTGCCGAGCCCAAAACCGCACGCCAGCGCGGATCGCTGTTGATGCCCGCCTATATTCAAGCTCGCAACGTCAAGCTGACCTTTCGCCCACCGAATCGCGCGGCGGTATCCGCGCTCGACGCCTTCGACATGGATGTCGAGGAGGGCGAGTTCCTGTCGATCGTGGGGCCGTCCGGCTGCGGTAAGAGCACATTCCTGAACGTGCTTCTTGGTCTCATCAGGCCGGATTCCGGTGAAGTGCTGATGCACGGCAAAAGGATCACCGGGCCGGGCAGCGAGCGCGCCATGGTCTTTCAGGAATTTGGATTGCTGCCGTGGCGGACTGTGCAGCACAATATCGAGCTCGGACTCGAATTAAAGCGAACCGCGGCGGCCAAACGTCGCCTGGTCGCCGAGCGGCTCGTTTCACTCGTCGGCCTTGCCGGCTTTGAAAATCACTATCCGCACGAATTATCGGGCGGCATGAAGCAGCGCGTCGGCTTGGCGCGCGCGCTCGCCACCGATCCCGGCGTGCTGCTGATGGATGAGCCGTTCGCTGCGCTTGATGCGCAAACCCGCGACCTGATGCAGGTCGAGCTCCTGCGCATCTGGCGCGAGGCGCGCAAGACCGTGCTGTTCGTGACGCATCAGATCGATGAAGCGATCTATTTGTCCGATCGCGTCCTGGTCATGAGCAAACGCCCGGGCCGGACCAAGAAAATCTTCGACATCAAGCTGCCGCGTCCGCGCGAATACGAGATGCGGGTCACGCCGGAATTCAACGATCTCAAGCTTGAAATCTGGAATACATTGAAGGACGAAATCGTGATTTGAGCGATGGCGACAGAATCTTCGGCCATAGCCGTAACTTTCATGCAGCGGCATCGCAACGCGATGCTCGGCGCACTCACCGTCATGCTGGTCTTCGCCGCCTGGCAGGCGATATTTCTCGTCGTTCCGCTCAACCCGCTGTTTTTCACCACGCCGGCGCAGATCGCGGCGGGTTTTATAGATTTGATCGAAAGCGGCGATTTGCTTCAAGATCTCGCGGTTAGCGCCGTTCCATTTGGCCTCGGACTGTTGGCGGCGGTGATCATCGGCGTGCCGCTCGGCATCCTGATGGGCTGGCGGGTGCGGGTCGGCTATGCGCTCGATCCGCTGATGACGGTGTTTTATGCGAGTCCGCTGGTTGCGCTCGCTCCTTTGGTGGTGATTTTTTTTGGCGTCGGCGTATCGGGAAAGACGATCATCGTCTTTACGCTTGCCGTGTTCCCGTTCATTTTCAACGTCGCCTCCGGCGTGCGCGCCGTCGACCGGCTTTTGATCAATGTGGTGCGTTCGCTCGGCGGCCGCGAGTGGGACATCTACCTGAAAATCCTCTTTCCGAGCGTTCTGCCCTATATCGTCGCCGGCGCGCGCATCGCCGTCGGCCGTGCGCTGATCGCCGTTCTGGTCGGCGAGTTCTTCGCCGCATCCGAAGGAATCGGCTATGCCATTTCGCGGTTCGGCGACATCTTTGCGATCGACCGCATGTTCGCCTGCATTCTCACCGTGATGGTCATCGCCGTGGTGTTGACCGAAGGCATCCGCTGGGCCGAACGCGCCGCGTTCCCCTGGCGCGCGAGTGAATAAAGCGGAACAATAGGGTCGATAGCGATGGCCGACCAGGCTCTTGATCTCAATATCGGCGCGAGTGCAGGGCGTTTCGTAACTCCGGCGCTGCGCCAGCGCATCGAATCGATCACGCTTGGCACCGCAACGATCGCGCTTCTGCTTGTGGTTTGGGAATTGCTGCCGTATGTCCTGCCTATCCAACAGGGCACCAGACTCTTCTTCACGGTACCCAGCCGGATTTTCGTCACGCTATGGCAGATGTTCGCCACCGGCACGATCTGGGCGCCGCTTGGGGTGAGCGCCGCCGCATTCGCAATCGGTCTCGCCTTGGCGATTGCCGCCGGTCTGCCGCTTGGCATTCTGCTCGGCCGATCGGCCACGCTGAATGCCATGTTCGACCCATTCGTCACCGCGTTCAATGCGACGCCGCGGCTCGTGTTTCTGCCGTTGCTGATGCTGTGGCTGGGGATCGGATTGTGGTCGAAAGTCGCCGTCGTCTTCCTCGGCGCACTGTTCCCGCTCCTGATCAATACTCATGAAGGCGTGCGCAACGCCGATAAGCTCTTGATCAATGTCGTTCGGTCATTCGGCGCCAGCGGCTGGGATGTCGCGCGTCTCGTCGTCATTCCAAATTCACTGCCATTCATTGTCGTGGGGCTGCGGCTCGCAATCGGCCGCGCCATACTCGGGGTGGTGGTGGCGGAGTTTTTCGGCGCCCAGGACGGGCTCGGCGTGGTGATGGTTCGCGCTGCCAGCAGCTTTGACGTCGATGTTGTATTTGCCGGGCTTATTGTATTTGCGGCACTGTCGCTGGTGATGACGGGTCTGGTGAAGATACTTGAGGACCGGATGAGCCGCTGGCGCCCACAACGCGCCGAGGGCGAATGAGCGGGTTGCGGTGAAAGCTACCGCTCATTCCCGCGAAAGCGGGAACCAGAAAATCCGCCAACGTCATTGCCGCTGCGCTGGGTCCCCGCTTTTCGCCTCCGCGCTCCGCGCTTCGGCGGACTGCAAACCCGCCGAAGCTGGTAAGGCGAGCGTAGGCGGGTCGCGGGGACGAGCGGACTGTTGACCATTGGCACTCTCGGCTTTCGGCTATCTCAATTCGATTTCGCCGGCGGCGCGATCGTGGCGGGCACGTAATTCATTTCTTTCAGCGTCGATTCGAGCAGGGAGCGGGCCAAAAACTGCTCCGGATCGGGCAGTGGCTTATCGGCCGGCCACTGTCGTGCGGCAATCATGGTGAGCCGGCGCGATTCCAGAATTTCCCGGAACAAATCCGGCGGCACTTCGGCGCCAAACGAATCGTGGAGCTGATCCCAGATCAGGCCGGCTTCCTCGTCCGACTTGATGCTGCCGATGTGATGCTCCATCACCTTGATCGATCCTTCTTTGTTGGTGCGGAAATACATCACCGCCTTCGCGATCGCGCGGATGATTTTTTTCCCGGTATCGGGATGCTGCTCGACCAGGCTTTGCATGCACCAGACCGTGCCGCCGGCCCGCGGGATGTAGTCGCCGGTGCGCAACAAGATTTTCAATCCGGCCGCGGCGGCAACGACGGCATGGGGGATCGACAGCGACGCAGCTTGAATGTCGTTGTTGACCATGGCGGCGATGCGTTCAGGCTCGCCTTGAAACGAGATCACCTTGTAATCTCGCCCCGCGTCCATCTGAAAGAAGCGGTGCAGCACGGCCTGCGC
The DNA here is from genome assembly GCA_963816295.1 of uncultured Alphaproteobacteria bacterium. Lineage (GTDB taxonomy): Bacteria > Pseudomonadota > Alphaproteobacteria > Rhizobiales > Xanthobacteraceae > BOG-931. The sequence continues at coordinate 911,285 of CAWFJS010000017.1, forward strand.
TTCGTCATAATCGGCGCCGCCGGGACGGCCAAAGCCCAGCGTCTTGCCTTTGAGGTCTTCCGGCTTGTTGATGTCCTGCCGTGTGGTGACGGTCCATTGCGATTTGAGCGATTCACCGACGATGTACATGATCTTGGCGCCGCTCAGCGCCGCTTGTGCGCCGCCTGACGGAATTGGCGCGCAGTCGAGATTCCCGGAAATGACCGCTGACACAATGGAGCTCGCCGGCAATTCGACCAGCGTCGCATCGAGGCCCTCGGCTTTAAAGAAATCCTCATCCAGCGCCACATAGGTCGGAATGTGGAAACCGTCGCCGCCGACGACCTTCCCCATCGTCAGCTTGGTCTGGGCGCTGGCGGTTTTCGCCGGCGCCATGGCCAATGCGATGGCTGCGGCGGAAACGAATACGAGGCCCGGCACCCGCATGAGATTCTCCTACATTGCACTGAAGCTGGATGAGTTCGGAACGCAAGCCAGAGACCTTAGCACAAGATCGAATTTGATTGCCCAAGATAGGAGACGACATCCAGAGACGACCTGCCGGTGACCACATCCCGGAAACGACGTCCCGGCCGGAGCGTTTATCCATACCCTTGCTTATACGTCCAGCATTGCGACAATGCGGTTGCCAATGAGGTTGCGATGAGCTGTTGCGATGAAACGACCGCGCGCGTACCGAGCACCGATTTCTCCCGGCGCTCGTTGCTCAAGGGCGCAAGCCTCGCCGCAAGTGTAATTCCGGCAGCGGCGACCGGCCGTGCAGAAGCACAAAGCCGGCAAATCATGCTCGCTTACTGCAGCCAGCTTCTGTGCGGAGTGCCATACGAAGTCGCGCGTACCGACGGCTATTTCAAGAACCACGGCCTCGACGTGCAGCTCGTTTATACCCGCGGCGGCAATGCCGCGATGCAGGCGCTGATCGGTGGCGCGGTCGACTACGCGGCTACGGCCCTGGACGTCGCCCTGCAGGCTTATGTGAATGTCGGCGCCAACATCCGCCGCTTCGCGGTCACCGGGCGGTTGCCGCTGTTCGCCGTGGTCACCGCGCCCAAGGCTGCAAGCCAGATCCAATCGATCAAGGATCTTGAGGGAAAGACCGTCGGCGTTTCGGCGCTCGGCAATGCCGATCATTCGTTGACGATTTATCTTCTCAAACAAGCGGGCGCCGATTCTACGAGAGTGCTATTCGCCACCATGGGCGTGAACCTTTTCGAAGCATTGCGCCAAGGCCAGATCGATGCCGGCGTCGTCCAGGAGCCCGCCTTGACATTGCTGCGGCGCGCCGGCGCGCGCGTGCTTGTGAACGCGATGGATCTCGATGACGCCAAGCGTTATCTCGGCGGCGCCTACGAGTTCATGGGTGTGGCGGTGCGCGGCAAAGAGGTCGAGCAGCGCCGGCCGGAAATGGTGGCGCTGACCGCCGCGCTGGCCGATGCGCTCAAGGCGCTGCGCGCCATGAACGGGGAGCAACTGACTGCGGCGCTGCCAAAAGAGATGACCACCGGGCTCGATCTCAAAGAGTTCGGCGAAATTCTCGAGCATCGCCGCGACGCCTTGTACCCCGAAACCGTGCAGATCGATGTCGACGCTGGCAAGCGCGTCGAGCAGAGCCTCATCGCCGGCGGACTTATCAAACCGGGCGCGAATATCGCCAGGCTGTACGACACCTCAATTGCCGGAGGCTGACGCTGCGCGTTCGTGATCTGACGATCTCGTACGGCGGGGAACCGGTCCTTGAGGGAGCAAGCCTCGCCGTCGAGGATGGCCGGTTCGTCAGTCTGGTCGGGCCGTCCGGCTCGGGCAAATCGAGCCTGTTGCGCGCCGTGATCGGCTTGCAGCAGCCACTTTCAGGTACTGTCGATACTGGCCTGCCGCGTTCGCAGGTCGGCATCTTGTTTCAGGATGATGCGCTCTTGCCGTGGAAAACAGCGCGCGACAATGTCGCGCTCGGGCTGATTTTGAATGGTACCGACGGCCGGACCGCGCGCGCCGAGGCCGAAGCTTGGCTGGCGCGGCTCGATCTTGCCGGCTTTGGGGATCGCTTTCCGCGCCACTTGAGCGGCGGGCAACGCAAGCGCGTGGCGCTCGCGCAAGTGCTGGCGTTGAAGCCCAAATTGATCCTCATGGACGAACCGTTCGCCTCGCTCGATGCGATCGTGCGTGCGCGTGTGGTCAAGGACCTCGTCGCCCTGGTCGAGCGCGAGCAGATCAGCGTGCTTCTGGTCACACACGATCTCGAAGAGGCGCTCAGCCTATCGGATGAAATTTATCTCCTCTCGCAAGGACCGCGCGCGCACATCACGCAGCATTACATGGTGCCAATCCCGCGGCCGCGCGATCCGGTTCGTTCGCGCATGCATCCCGCCTTCGCGCCGCTCTATGAGAAGATCTGGGCCGATTTGTCGCGCGAGGTGGATCCGCGGGCGGAGGCGGCATGATGCTCGGCGCGGCGCGCTATAGCTGGGTCCGCCAGGTTGTGGCCTTACTGGTGCTGCTCGCGCTGTGGGAAGCGGCGGGACGGGCCGGCATGCTCAACCCACTTTATCTGCCGAGCCCGAGCCAGATCGGCGCCGCGCTCGTTGACCTTTTCTCCGACGGCCGCATCTGGCCGCATCTCGAGGCAACCTTCACCGCCGCGCTCGGCGGTCTCGCGCTCGGCATTGCGGTCGGCGTCGTTCTTGGCGTCGCCGCGGCGCTGATGCGGCTGGTCGCCGAGCTGCTCGAGCCGGTGATGACGCTGCTCAACGCCGTACCGCGCGTGATCCTGGCGCCGCTTTTCGTGATCTGGCTCGGCATTGGCTTGGCGTCCAAAATCGCACTGTCCTTCATTCTGGTGGCGGTGCTGATCTTTTTCACCGTGTTTACCGGTATCCGGCAAGTGGACCGCAGGATGGTCGAGCGCGTGATTACGCTCGGCGGCGACCGTTGGGCGCTGGTGCGCCACGTTTATCTGCCGTCGGTCACCGCCTGGATTTTGAGCAATCTGAAGATCGCGGTCGGCTTTGCCTTCACCGGCGCGCTGGTGGGCGAATTCGTGGCGGCGACACACGGTCTCGGCTATCTGCTGTCCTTTGCGCAAAGCACCTACAACGCCGCGCTGATGTTCGCGCTGATCGTGCTGATCCTGGTTGTGGTGCTGCTCATTTTCGGCATTGCCGGCCGATTGGAGAAATATCTGCTGCGGTGGCAGTGAGTACAGTCGCCTTCCCAAACGATAGAACAAATATGTGCGCTACGACATTTTGTCGCTGTGGCGATCCGTGTGCCCACAGAGACGATCACGCGATAGGAGATGTTTTACAATCAAAGGCTTGATCTATTTCAGAGAGTCCATGCTCCCTTTTCGGGTTTAATTTTTATCGGCGGTAACAGTGACACAGATGCGTTACCGGCACAGAAAAATCGCAATTTAGGTTCCCGTTGCGATTTGCTGGTTTTTCAGGTCAGTTTGCACGGTCGGGGGAGAATCGCCGTGGCTCAAGCCATTGAGCGCCATCCAACTCCGTTGGCTTCGTCAAATGAAAGCGCGCAGCCGAATTCGCAAGCGGGCGATCCGCTCGACCGCTTAGCTGAGCTCAGTACCCGGATACGGCCATACTCCACTGACGCGCTGGCAATCGCTTTCATCTGTTTGGGCGCAGCTACTGTTCTGCGTCTGATGGGCAGTTGGACCAATTCAGATTTTCTTTTTGCGACCTACTTTCCAGCAATATTGGCAGCCGGTCTGCTTGCGGGGATTCCAGCCGCCGTCGGCGTGACGATCGCATCCACGTTGATCGTTCGATTGTTTTTTGTTCCCACTTATTTCCATTCCAGCTCGCAAAGCCACGCCGAGCTTATCGACTTTCTCCTCTATCTGGTGTCAGCCGCGTTGACCGTTTCTTTTGCTCATTATTGTCGCGTGGTTTTGAAACGGCTGCACAAGCGCAACCTCACCAATGAGATTTTGGCCAAAGAGCTGCAGCACAGAAGTAAAAACGTCTGTGCTGCAATCGATGTAATCGTTCGAAAAAGCTTGGCCGATGACCCAGAACGGGCGCACAAAGTGTTTGGACGCGTCAAGGCGATGATGCATGCAAACGAACTGCTCATGGCGTCTCAACCGCAATTGCTCACGGTGAAACAACTGCTGCTTGAAGCTTTCGCGCCATATGGCGACGATCGCTTGCAGGCGTTCGGTCCGGAAATCATGCTTAATCCGGATATCGCTCGTCATCTCATTCTTCTAGTTCACGAGCTTGTTACAAACGCGGTGAAGTACGGGTCACTCTCGCGGCTGAGCGGTCGTGTCCTAGTCGATTGGCGGGAGGATGGGGATACGATCGTTCTGGCCTGGAGGGAAATTGGCGGCCCGCGGATCGGCTCTCCGCAACGGGTCGGCTTTGGCAGCCACTTAATGACTGCCTGTCTCAAGGCCCTGTCCGGGACCATGCAGCAGAAATACTTACCGGATGGATTTTCCTGCTCAATGACTTTCAACGCGAGCGGGAGATAAACTAGGGCGTGTACCCTGTTAGAGCGCCACGGCGGCAATTTGCGGCTCACCAACGAGAGATTTCGACCGGTTGCAACGGCCACTCAACGTTTTCTTGATTTGCATCAAACTCACCGAACAGACGCCATGTTTTACTTTTCGCGCGGGGCAAATTGGAGAGAAGCAATGATGAGGTTGATCGCGTTTGCCTTTGCTTTGACACTGGCGTCATTCGCACAGGCTATGCCACTCGCACCCCTCCACCAGCCGGACCAGATGGTTACTACTGTCCGCGAAGCATGTGGGGCGGGAATGCACATGGTGAATGGTACCTGCGTGAGAACTCACGCCCGCCGTGCCGCCAGCAGGTGCGCCCGCGGGGTGACTTGCTAGTTGGACGTTTTGGCTCGCGATACGGCTTTCCGGGCTAAAGCGGACACTGACCACCCGTTGCTCATCGCGATCTCGATTTTACGAGTACACGCCCTAGGGCCGAAGGCCAGCCTTGCCGGCTTTGCGCGCCCCCGCGCTCATTTGCCCGCGCTATCGTCGGTGACATAGGCGATGCGCATGAAGTTTGTCGCGCCGGGCGTGCCGAGCGGCAGGCCGGCGACGACGATGACGCGCTGCCCCGGTGCGGCAAAGTGTTCTTTGAACGCAATGCGGCAGGCGCGCTCCACCATGTCGTTTTGATCGCGCGCATCCTCGTCGATCACGCAATGAATGCCCCAGACCATGGACAGCTTTCGCCCCGCCGCGTCGATCGGCGAAATGGCGACGATCGGGCATTTCGGCCGTTCGCGCGACACGCGCAAGCCAGTCGAGCCGGAGCAGGTCCAACACACGATCGCCGATAGATCGAGCGTCTCGGCGACTTGCCGCGCCGCGGCGGCAATCGCGTCGGCGCCGGTTCGTTCCGGCTCGGTGTGCAAGAGATGCAGCGACGGCAAATAGGCGCTGTCGTCCTCGACCTCCTCGGCGATGCGGTTCATGGTCGCGACCGCTTCCACCGGATATTGCCCCGACGCCGATTCCGCCGACAGCATGATCGCATCGGCGCCGTCGAAAATCGCGGTAGCGACGTCGGAAACCTCGGCGCGCGTTGGCACCGGGCTCGCGATCATCGACTCCAGCATTTGGGTCGCGACCACGATCGGCTTGCCGGCGCGCCGGCAGGCGCGCGTCATCTCTTTCTGCACGCCGGGCACGCGCTCCAGCGGCATCTCCACGCCAAGGTCCCCGCGGGCGACCATGAGCGCATCGGCCATTTCGAGAATATCGCCGAGCTTGGCCACCGCTTGCGGCTTCTCGATCTTGGCCATCACCGCGGCGCGCCCGCGCGTGAGCTTTTTCGCTTCGGCGACGTCCTCCGGGCGCTGAATGAACGACAGCGCGATCCAGTCGACGCCGGCATCGAGCGCAGCTTCGAGATCGGCGATGTCTTTCGGCGCCAGCGCCGCGAGCGGCACCACCGTGTCTGGCAGGCTGACGCCCTTGCGGTTCGACACTTTGCCGCCGACCTCGACACGCGTGACGATACGCTCCGGCGTCACGGCGGTAGCCTTGAGCCGTAGCTTGCCGTCGTCGATGAGCAGCGTGTCGCCTTCTTTGATCGCGGCGAATATTTCCGGATGCGGAAGCTGTACGCGGTTCGCGTCGCCCGGCGCCGTATTGGCGTCGAGCGTGAAATCCTGTCCGCTGTCGATTTCGGCCGACCCGTCCTTGAACGTGCCGACCCGTAATTTCGGACCTTGCAGATCGACCAGGATGCCGATCGGCCGCTCGTGCTCGCTTTCGATCGCGCGGATCGTGGTCACCAATTCCCGCATGCGGTCGGGATTGGTGTGGCTCATATTGATGCGGAATACATCGGCGCCGGCAGCGAACAGCCGGCCGATCGTCACGCGATCCGAAGAAGCCGGCCCCAGCGTGGCAACGACCTTGGTGCGGCGTTGACGCCTCATTGCGTCCGCGCTCCCGGCGGCGCCGAGACGCCGGGTGTCGAGCCGGCGCGACCCGGCGGCAACGCAATCGCCGGCGTTCCGATGGCCGGCGGAGCCGCGCCGGGATTGCTGCTCACCGGCCCGGGCGGCGCCGGGCTTTGCTTCGGCTGTTCGCTCAATTCCGTCAGTTGCACGGTCCAGGCCCGCTGCTCCCCGGTATCGACTTCGAAGAATCCGGTGCGGTCATAGCCGCGCGCCAGGCAGTCGCCGATACCGCGGATCGTGAATTCCTTGTCACGGGTACACATTAAGGCCTGACCCATCCATTCGCCGCCGCGATCGTAATCTATGGCGTAGACATAATAATAACGGGCGACGAGATTGCCTTTCAGTACGGTTTCGCAGGTCCGCGCTGGCAGGTTCCACCAACCCTCGGTGGTCCAGCCATCGGCATCCTTGTAGCCGATGGCGATGCCGACCCGGCTCGACGTGTTGTTGCATAGACGGAAATCGGCCGCCGCCGGTCCGGTGGAAATGGTCAGCGGCAGCGCGCCAAAAGCGCTCGCCAAGAGCGCTCCGCGTAACCTATTTGCGACGATGCCTCGGCTCATCCCAAACGCAGATTCGTTTTCAATCGGCGGGCCTGTCAACGACGATGGCGCGGAAGTCGGTGACGTTGGTGAACGTCGGGCCGGGTATGAACAGGTCGCCGATGGCGTTGAAAAACCCCGTGGAATCGTTGTCGGCGAGAAACGCGGCGGGATCGAGGCCGAGCCCTTTGGCCCGTTTCAGGGTCGTATCGTCGATAAAGGCACCGGCCGGGTCGTCCGGCCGGCCCCGGCCGCCGTCGGTTCCATCGGTATCGGCCGCCAGTGCGGCAATGCCCTTGGCGCCGGCGAGGTGGATGGCGAGCGCCAGCACATATTCCTGGTTTGGACCGCCACGGCCGCCGCCTTTGAGGGTGACCGTCAGCTCGCCCCCCGAAACGATCGCCACCCGGCGGCCGGCCGCCGCATGGTCGCGGGCCAGCCGGGCGTGTTCGGTGGCGACCTCGCGCGCCTCCCCCTGCAGGCGATCGCCGAGCACGATGCAGTCGTAACCCGCCTGCCGCGCGCGCTGCTCGGCGGCCGCCAGCGCATCGGCTGGCCGGGCCAGGATGCGGTAAGCGCCGGCGGCAAAAATCGGATCCCCCGGCTTCGGCGATTCATTGTCGGGATCGGCGAGCGCGCGCGTGACGGCTGGCGGCAGATCGAGCCGGTATTTTTCCACGATCGCCCGCGCATCACCGAGCGTTGTCGGGTCCGGCACCGTCGGGCCCGAACCGATCACCGCGGGGTCGTCGCCCGGGACGTCGGAGATCGCCAGCGTGACAAGGCGCGCCGGGTGGGCGCGGCGAGCGAGCCGGCCGCCCTTGATGCGCGAGAGATGCTTACGCACGCAATTGATCTCGCCGATATTGGCGCCGCTGCGCAAAAGCGCGCGGGTGGTCGCCTGCTTTTCCGCAAGCGTGATACCCGCGGCCGGCGCGATCCAATTGGCCGAGGCGCCGCCGGAGAGAAGAACCAGGACGAGATCGTCGGCACTGGCTCCGTCGGCGAGCGCCAGCGCGCGCTCGGTACCGGCAACGCCCGCCTCGTCGGGGACTGGGTGCCCTGCTTCGACCATGGCGATGCGCTGCGTCGGCCGGCCATAACCGTGACGCGTCACCGCCACCCCCTCGAGCCGTCCCTGTCCGATAGACCCGGCATAATGTTTCTCGGCCACCTCGGTGAGTGAACCCGCGGCCTTGCCGGCGGCGAGCACGATCAAGCGCCCTCGCGGCGGCGCGTCCGGCAGATGCGGCGGCAGGCAGTGCGACGGATGCGCGGTGGCGACTGCGACCCGAAACAGAGATTCAAGAAGTTCACGCGATTTGGTCGTCACCGTTGCCTCAATGACCGCCGCTCAGCATGGGCATTTTAAAATCGTGTCGAGCGCAGCGTCGAATGGCGTATGGAAAGATCCACGCCGCGTCTCTATGTTTCAACTGTCCATAGGTAGCTTGCGGAGGAGATTATGGCTATCGATCAAAATACCCGTACGGAACTCGAAGCCGCCGTCTACCGCCGCCTGGTCGAGCACTTGCGCACGCGCACCGACGTGCAGAACATCGATTTGATGAATCTGGCCGGCTTTTGCCGCAACTGCCTCTCCAACTGGATGAAAGATGCTGCCGACGCCAAAGGGATCCCGATGACCAAGGAGCATAGCCGCGAAATCGTCTACGGCATGCCCTACGACGAATGGCGCGCCAAACACCAGAAAGGGGCCTCGGCCAAACAGAAGGCCGCGTTCGAAAAAGCAAGTCAAAAGCATTGATCGCGCCGTCGCGGCTCGGTTCGCCTGTGCAGTGCTGTGGATGAGCGCGCTGGTCGCTTGACCGGACGGCGCGCAGCTTCGAATGCTGGCGGCGGATTGCGAGAACCGCGCCACGGAGTGTCCAATGGCTACTGCTGCCGCCGTCAAAGACGATCAACCCGCCCGCCGTTTCGCCAAGGATCAGCTCAAAGCCTTTATCGAACGGGTCGAGCGGCTCGAGGAGGAGAAAAAGGCGATCGCCGACGACATTCGCGATGTCTATGCCGAGGCCAAGGGCAACGGCTTTGACGTCAAGACACTGCGTGTCGTTGTCCGTCTGCGCAAACAGGATATCAACGAGCGCAAGGAGCAGGAGGCGATTCTCGAGACCTATCTGCACGCGCTCGGCATGCTCGCCTAGAGTGTCAACCGCCGGCTACTACCTCACCGGTAAGCGCGCCCACGATCATTGATGGTGGGTGCCGCTCTCATGCTGCTCATGTCCTCGAGGATGACGTTCTTCTACAAGCGGGTCTTTCCGATCATCTGGTTCGGCTTCCTTGCGGTGTTCTTTCTCATTGCGTTAGTAAAAGGTCTTGCCACGGACCCGATTTCTAATTTGCCGTTTCTGATCGTGCCGGTAGTGATGGCAATCGTTGGCTACCAACTCATGAAAAAGATGGCGTTCAATCTGGTCGACGAAGTGTTCGATCTCGGCGACGCGCTCCTCGTGCGCAACGGCGGCCAAGAAGAACGCATCGCGCTCGCCGACATCAAGAACGTGAACTTCTTTCCCTATATGAGCCCGCCGCAGGTCACCTTGTCGCTGCGGCGGCCGAGCGTGTTCGGCGACACGATTGTGTTCTGTGCGCAGGCCCGGATCATGCCGCTGTCGCCAAGCCCGATGATCGAAAAACTGGTCGACCGCGCATTGCTGGCTGTTCGCTAGATGTTCCCCACTATAATCAAAATCAAAATCAAAATGCCGGTTTTGGCAAAATGGCTCCTAAGAAAATAATCCTATATTCCCGGCAAATAAAAAAACTCGGCCTAGACCGCCGGTTTCTCGATCATGGATTCCGACCTGGCGGTAATCGATCAGGGATCGCTATGGCTTCGTCAAATCGACGTGCCTCCTGGTCGTTTGCGTTCGCCGTCTGTTCTCGACTATAAATACAGCGCTATGGCAGGACAGAAAGGTCGCAGTGGCAGTGGGGGGAAGCGCAAAGGCGCTGGCCGTCCAAAGGGCGCGGTCGATGCGCGGCCGCGGTTTCGCATTGCCAAATCACTGTCGTTGCAGAAGTGGGAATTCGCTAAATATGCGCTGCAGTACGCCGATGAAATGCTCGACGTTTTGGTCGAGATCGCGGAGGATGTTGAAGCGCCGGAAGCAGCACGTCTCTCGGCTGCAAGCAAAATTTTAGATCGTGCCCTGGGCAAGCCGAAGCATATCGACGTCTCCGCCTTGCGTCACACCGAGATCGTGTACCAGTCGGCCGCGGAGATCAGACAGGAGCTGATCAACCTCGGTGCGCCGGAAGTTTTATTGGACTGCTCGTCGAAGGATTTCGAACGGTAAGTGATGCTGCAGCAAGTGGCTCGTTGAGGTGAGCGGTACCGGCTTTTTCCGATCGCGAGCAGCCGATCCCAGCAAGGTCAAACCGATCGGAGCCGCTCAGATCGCGATCGGTTACGGCGGTCGCGATGATCTCCCGTCAACCCACCTTCACCCGCATTGGAAATTGGCCGGCAACCGAGCGATTTTCGGGCCACTCCGAACCGGAGTGCGGGCTAATCCTTTTTCCTTTGGCGCTTGCGCAGCCGCACTCCGGGGCCGCCACCGTTCTCGTCGATGAACTCGACGCCCGCGCTTTCGAGTGCGCGGCGAAGAGCCTGGTTATTGGCCGCTGTCAGCGAAGTCTCATTTTCAGTCAATTCGGCCCGGCGGATTGTCGTTACGCCTACGGCCGAATGTCGCGCCAGATCCTCGGCACTCCAGCGGACAAGCGCCCGGGCCGCCCTCAGCTGTGCGCTGGTAAGAGGGTTCGCCATCTTGACTGATTTATTCCGTATGATATGATTTATTTCATATGAAATGGAACATGACGCGTCAGTTCAGGAAACTTAGAAGATCGATGGTCCTCCATGGCCACCATCATGGCGCGCATGACGCGGTCAGGCACATTCGTTGGCCCAGGCACAAACAGGAAATTGCGTCCCGGCATTCTTGGCTGTGACATTCTCTCCTCCCTCAAAGCACGTTCTTTAGGGTCGCTGAGGTCCGGGCCGATGGCCTCGCCGCACCTGTTTACGACAGGCTTTTTTGCATTATTAAATTTATTTTTTCGGGCACCAAGCTCCGGCAGCTTCGCGATATTGACCGCTATCCGTCGCGCCTAGCCGGGCGTGCGCAAATTGGCTGCCCGGATCGTCGTCCCGGGTCATCCTTGAAATAGACGTAGGCCAGCGCCTGGTCATTGGCGTCGCGGACGACAATTGAAACTGTATTGGCCCTTGATATTGCTAAACTCAAAATCGCCAGTAACTCCGACAACCCACTTACAGCTTGCGCATAGCCAACACTTTAGAATTAACCGCGGACCTGACCACAGCCGAAGTAGCCGAGGCGCTGGCGTCCTTGCGGTTCAACGGCGCGAGCCGTTGCTTGGTGTCGCTCGACCGGGGCGTGCGCGACTACCTGCTGCGGGCGCTGCGCCCGCGCTGAGCGTTTCAAGCCCATTGTTGGAAGCCGCGCGCGGCAGGTGGGTCAATAAGGCGGGCTAGCCTAGACGCAGGGCCGTCCGTCTATCCTGCTACCGACTACATTACCTTATAACCTTATAGCGTGCGGGCATCACCAACGTGGTTTTGCAGGTCTTGTTCATGCAGCAGAACCAGCGGGTGTAGGTAGACGGTTGGGGTAGTTGCTCTTCATACTCCCGGACTTGCATGGGACCGCCACAGCGCGGGCAAGGATCGCCATCGCCGGGGATGACGATGAACTTCTTTCGCTTCCGGTTCCCGTTCACCCTCACACGCCCATCTATCCCATAGTAAAACACGAACGCCCGCGGGACGCGAGCGTTCGCGAGACCAACCAATCTCAAAATGGGAAATTAGAACTCGGGCGGCACGTAGCCGTCGGCTGGCATGTAGCCGTTGATTTCGAGACCGATGCAGATTTCAACCAAAACAGGTGTCGTCCAGGCCATGGTTTCCTCCTTTTCTTTTCCTCTATGCTCTCCCTTCTTCGGCCAACTCCTGCAATAGCCGTCTCGCTACCCACTCGGGGTTAAATGATCCAATTTGAGTGGCTTTTTCGCCGTGCGGGGTTTTCACTTTCACCATACCGTCCTCAATCGCGTACGATCCGCTGAGCGGATGGCCGCTAAATTCAGCTGTAATTTGTTGCCAGACGGTCAGGTTTGCCATGGCGCGCCGCTCGCATACACGCGGTCGTTCAAGCAACGTGCGTTTCATCCAACATCAGACGACGGTCGTGCGAAAGCCTTAGCCTCGCGCCTGCGGCGATGCAAAATCCATTCGGTATAGCCGTTCGGCTGCGAACGTCCCTTAAAGATGAGGTCACGGGCAGCCTTGAACGCCACGCCATTAAAATCCGGCGCCATAGGCCGATAGGCGGGATCGCCCGCATTCTGCCGGTCGACGATCACGGCCATGCGCCGCAAGGTCTTGTGCACCTGTTCCTCATCGATAATGCCGTGACGCAGCCAATTGGCGATGTGCTGGCTCGATATGCGCAATGTGGCGCGGTCTTCCATCAGACCGACGTCATGAATATCGGGAACCTTGGAGCAGCCTATCCCCTGATCGATCCAGCGTACCACGTAGCCGAGCATGCTCTGGCAATTGTTATCGAGCTCCTGCTGCACGGCCTCCGGCGAAAAATTGGACCGGGCGACGGGCACTGTAAGGAGAGCAGAAAGCGAGGCCGGCGACCGCCCCTTCAGCTCGTGCTGGCGCGCAGCAACATCGACCTCGTGGTAATGCAGTGCGTGCAATGTGGCGGCCGTCGGCGAGGGTACCCAGGCGGTATTCGCTCCCGCTAAGGGTTGGGCGATCTTCTCGGCCAGCATTGCCGCCATCTTGTCGGGCGCCGCCCACATTCCCTTGCCGATCTGTGCCCGGCCGGGAAACCCACAGGCGAGGCCCACGTCCACGTTGGAATCCTCGTAGGCCTTAATCCACTCGGTGTTCTTCATCTCGTTCTTGCGAACCATCGGCCCCGCTTCCATCGAGGTGTGAATCTCGTCCCCGGTTCGATCGAGAAACCCGGTGTTGATGAAGACAACACGATCGGCAGCGGCATAGATACAATGCTTAAGATTGACAGACGTGCGGCGCTCTTCATCCATGATGCCGACCTTGAGCGTGTGGCGGGGCAGGCCTAGCATGTCCTCTACTCGCCCAAACAAGTCGTTGGCAAAAGTTACCTCGTCTGGGCCGTGCATTTTTGGCTTGACGATATAGATCGAGCCGGTGCGGCTGTTGCGCCGGGCATTGGCGCCGAAGAGATCACGCATCGCGATCAGCACGGTGACGGCTGCGTCAAGGATGCCCTCTGGGATCTCCCGGCCCGAGGCGTCGAGGACAGCATCTGTGTACATATGATGGCCGATATTGCGGATCAGCATCAGGCTGCGACCGGGCAGCCGCAGCTGAGCACCACTGGGTGCCGCATAGTACGTGATCAGGATTAAGCCGGCGATTGACGGTTCTTCCACCCTTCTCAAAACTTGCCGTCAGCGTGCCTTCCACCAAGCCTAACCAGTTGCGATAGATGGCGACCTTGTCGTCCGCATCTACCGCAGCGACGCTGTCCTCAAGATCCATGATGGTAGTCACCGCTGCTTCGAGCACGATATCGGTGATTCCGGCTGGATCGTCGCGTCCCACCAAACTCGTACGATCGATCTTGATCTCGATGTGAAGATTATGATTACGGAGCAGTAGCGCTGACGGTGCTATGGATTGCCCGCAATAGCCGACGAATTGTGCTCGCCGAGCAAGACCGGTACATGCGCCGTTTCGCAGCCGTACAATCAAACCGTCGCCTTCGATGGAATAGGCCAAAGCATCGCTGTGACTGCCTTGGGCGAGCGGAGCGGCCATATCGAGCAGCGCACGCCCGCGCGCCACGACTCGTTCACCGCGAACAGGGTTGTATGGGCCCGCACGCGTGGCACCGTTATCGTCGGAAATGGCATCAGTGCCGTAAAGCGCATCGTAAAGGCTACCCCAGCGCGCGTTCGCGGCATTGAGCGCGTAGCGGGCATTCGAGAGCGGCACAACGAGCTGCGGCCCGGCAATGTGGGTGGTCTCATCGTCCACATTGGCTGTGCGAATGGTGAAGTCGTCGATCTGCGGCAGAAGATAACCGATCTCGCGGAGAAAGCTTTCGTAGTCGGACAGGTCCAACGGCTGGCCAAAGCGGTCGCGGTGATAAGCGTCGATGCGCAATTGGAGCGCATCACGAAACTCGAGCAGCTGCCGATTGCGCTCTCCGAAGTCGCGCACCAGATCAGCTAATCCGCTCCAGAATGTCGCGGCAGAAATGCCTGTTCCAGGCAAAGCCTCGCATTCGATGAACGCATGCAGCGCCTGCGCTACGCTTAATCCGCCGGTCTGGGCGAAATTCATTCGCGATCGATCCACATCAGCGACCTCCCCAGCGACCTCTCCTCTCCCGTGTGAATTCCCCTCTGTTACCCACCGAGACTATCGGGCTCCGGAAAATCAAGCAGCGTCAGCGAACGCACAGAACCGTATCTGTACCAGCTAATCGCGTCCTCAAGCCGGTCATCACCCCAAAACAGTTCACGACCAACCACGAAAGTCGGTGAACCGAAGATTCCAAGCTCCCGAGCAAGGCCCGTCTCCGCCATCAGGGCAGCCTTTGCCTCCGCCGTCTTGGCCAACGCGAGGGCTGGCTGCGGTTCCACTCCGATGTCACGTAGGCTTTCGGATAGATTTGGCTCGCTCCCGGTTTCCTGTCCAAGCTGCAGCCAACGACGATAGGCGGCGCGGGCAAAGGCGACGCCCCAGCCCTGCCGCATACCAACGCTCGCAACGAGGTTAGCCATAATGGATTGTTGCGCCGGATACGGTGCAGGCAGCGACGTCGGTATGTCATACATGGCCGCTCGTCGTCCGATATCGCGCCACATGTACGCCGCCTTTTGCGGTTTGTCCGCGAAGGGTACATGCTTCATCTCTTGAAGAATGACGAGCAAATGGAATGGTCGCCAACGAAATCTGATGCCGGTTAGTCGTTCGAGTTGAACGAGCCTCATCACGCTTAAATAAGAATATGTGCTGCCCATCGTGAACCAGAAATCGATATGACTGGCTGCCATCGAAACCATCCCCTCACCTGCGACAAAGAGACTAGAACCTATCTCAAAATTACCGGCTGCTGTCGATCCGCTATAAAGGTTGAATGATTCGGCTCACGGACGGGCAGTGGGAACGCATCCGGAATCATTTTCCGGAAACATTCCGGATGGGCGTCCTGGTCGAAAGCCGGTTTCCACGCGTCGTGTCCTTGAAGCGGTGCTGTGGATTTCAACATCGGTGCGCAGTGGCACATGCTGCCGCAGAGCTATCCGAACTACAAAACCGTACATCGGCGCTTTCAGACTTGGTGCCGCGATGAAGTTCTGCGTCGAGTGCTGACGGATGTTGCCAACGAACTTCGCGACAGAGGTGCACTCGATGAAGAAGAATGCTTCATTGACGCTACCTTCGTTATGGCGAAAGGCGGCGGGGCAGAGGTCGGAACCACAAAGCGCGGAAAAGGCATGAAAATCATGGCAATTGTGGATCGCCATGGGCTACCGCTTTCGGTCAGCACGCATGCCGCCAACCACCATGAGGTCCGCTTGGTGCAGTTGTGCTTCGACTTCTACATGATCGAAGCCAAGCCAGAAAACCTGATCGGCGACCGTGCCTATGACAGCGATCCGCTCGACGAGGAATTGCGACGAGATGGTGTCGAGATGATCGCGCCACACCGCGCCAATCGCATCAAGCCGCCGACGCAAGATCGACGACGGCCGAGCCGCTATATGCGACGCTGGCTCGTCGAGCGTTTCTTCGCCTGGATACAATGGCAGCGCCGCATACTCGTCCGCTGGGAATTCCACACTCAGAACTTCCTCGGCTTTGTCCAACTCGCCTGCCTCGTTATCCTCTTCAGACAATTTTGAGATAGGTTCTAATCTTTGCAGTATGCGTCAAGGTCCTTTGCAATACTGGCATGGCAAAGCCCCACCACTCGGTGCTTTCAGTAAGACTTCATCCGTGCTTAAGTTTTTCTCCTAAACGCGGAGAACGCACTACTTGTTGCAAACCATTAGGCCGTCAGAGTTTATTAAGTTTCTCAACCGACTTTCTCGTAGACTCAAACCTCGCGGATCCGATTTCCGGATCTTGTCCGCAATTTTGGGCTTTGATGCGGCTATTTGGCCGCTGCAGTAGTTTCTTTTTTCCAACAGACGTCCTTAGGACAAGCAGCGATGTCTGCTTTACCCCTCAAAGCGGGCGGAGATCGATCTGTTGGTGGAACGCTGGGCAACAACTTCAGGGAATACCAATCACGCTGCGGCGGCGGAGCCGTATGGGCTCCGCCGCTGTGCTCCGTTATCGCTATAGTGCAATCGTCACCGCCTTGACCTCGGTATAGTTGTGCAGAACCTCTTCGCCCATTTCGCGGCCCCAGCCCGATTGCTTGTAGCCGCCGAAAGGCAGCGCCGCGTCGAACACGTTGTGGCAATTGACCCAGACGGTCCCGGCGCGTAGCCGCTTCGCCATCTTGTGCACGACGCCGACGTCGCGGGTCCACACACTCGCCGCAAGCCCATAGATCGTGTCGTTGGCCTGCTTGGCGATCCGGTCGAGATCGTCATCGCCGAAAGTATCCACCACCAGCACCGGTCCAAATATCTCTTCGCGCACGACTCTCATGTCCGGCTTGGTGTTGGTGATCACGGTCGGCGCCACGAAATACCCGCCGTCCTTGCCCACCTTGGTGCCGCCGGTCGCGATCTTGGCGCCCTCCTTCTCGCCCAGCTCGATATAGCCGGTGACACGGGCGAGTTGTTCGTCGGAGACCAGCGGGCCCATCTCCGTATCGGGATCGAGACCGGCGCCGAGCTTGATCGACTGAGCCACTTTGCAGATCCCATCGACCACTTGATCAAAGACCTTTTTGTGCACGAACAACCGCGAGCCCGCGCAGCAGGTCTGCCCCTGATTGAAGAAGATGCCACTCGCCGCTCCGGGGATGGCGCGCTTGAGATCTGCATCGGGAAACACGATCGCCGGCGACTTGCCGCCGAGCTCCAGCGAAACCTTCTTGAGGTTTCCGGCGGCGCCTTTGACGATCAGCTTGCCGACCTCGGTTGAGCCGGTGAACGCCACCTTATCCACCATGTCGTGTGCGACGAGAGCGGCGCCGGCCGTCTCGCCATAGCCGGCGAGGATGTTGACGACGCCTGCTGGGAAGCCGGCCTCCAATATCAGATCGGCGAGCCGTAGCGCGCTGAGCGGGGTCTGCTCCGCTGCCTTGAGTACCACCGTGCACCCCGCCGCCAACGCCGGCGCGATCTTCCATGCCGCCATCAGCAGCGGGAAGTTCCATGGGATGATCTGGCCGACGACCCCGACTGGCTCTCGCAGCGTGTACGACAGCAATTCGCCGGGGAACGAGAGCGGGATGGTGGAACCGGTGATCTTCGTCGCCCATCCACCCATGTAGCGGAACATATCGATCGCGAGCGGCACGTCGGCCGCGCGAGCGACTGCGACGGGCTTGCCGTTGTCGATGGATTCGATCTCGGCGAATTCCTCGCTGTGTTTCTCGAGCAGGTCGGCAAGCTTCCACAGCAATTTTCCGCGTTCGGATGGCGAAACCCTGCTCCATGGCCCTTCGTCAAAGGCCTTGCGGGCGGCTTTCACGGCCCGGTCCACGTCCGCGCTATCGGCTTCTGCGACCTGCATCAGAATCGCGCCAGTAGCCGGGTTATAGACGGGAAAGGTTTTGCCCGAGGCCGCTTCGACCAGCTTGCCGTCGATTAGTAGACGGCTAGGCTGGTGCAGAAACTCCTTGGTTGGCTGGCTCAATCGCGTGTCGATAGTGACGACATCCATGGCTTCCTCCTTTGTTATTTGGTCTGTTTGGTCCCCCTTTTGTAATCCGACATGCGCCAAGTGACGGCCTTGTAAAGCCGGACGACGCACGGCTCTGGCGTCCCACAAAGTGAAGAAAGTTAACAGGAGCCGAATATTGGTCTGTTCAAAATTGCTCACGATGGAAAATTTACTGGAATTGGAGCGTGGGGCCGTCACGAGGACTTTACAAACTGACGCTCGCGCCCAAAAACAAGGAGGGTCAGCCGCTCAAATCGAAGATCGAAGCACTCAACGACCCTCGCAGTGACACACCCGATCTCCTCCCGCCGGCGGGCACGACGGTGGATCAAGCCAGTGTCGACTCCGTGACGGAGAAGGGCACTGTTCAGGAAATCAAGGAATGGCAGGCGATCATGGATCACCTCCGTGCTCTTCCGGTCAAGAATGGTCGCTATCAAAAATAAAGCTGGCTGTACGTAGGAAAGGGAATCCTTCCCTCACCGGAGTCCTTGTCTGTCAGGCGCTGAAAACGAAGCGTGTCCCGGTATAGGAGCGGAGGAGCTTGTTCGGCATTTCAGCCTTGACCATGTCATAGAACGGCTCGCCAGTGCAGTGAAGTGGAATGATATAGTCGATGTCCATATCCTTCATCGCTGCGACTGTGTCGCGCACGTAGTCTTCCTTATAGAGTGCAAGGTGGAAGCCCCCGATGACCGCGTGAACTTTATTGATGCCAGAAGTCGCTTGCGCCTCTTTGATCGCGTTGATCACGCCGCGATGACTGCAAGAAGTTAATACGATCAGTCCGCGACCCTTAAGATTGAATGCCGTAGCGATTTCGTGGCGGAATTGATCTGGAACGGTAGTTTGTGCGCGTTCGTCTTCCGGAAGTCTATCGGCATAACACCCCATACCGTGCTCGACGCCAATCTTCATGGCGCTGGGCGATAGAAGCTTCTCAAAGCTCGTTTGCTCAATATGGCCTGTGGTGAAGCCATGACCGGCAATGAGCGCTGGTCCCTCGGCATAAGTCACCGTGAGATTGGCATCTTCTATAGCTTTGCGATCGAGCGTACCGAAGTCGCCACGCACAGGCGGCGCAGTCCACTCTCGAGAACAGAATGCCTCCTCACCGCCGATATAGATCGGCAGCTTGGGTTTCAGTTTACCGTCGGTCGCTCGTAAGAAGCCCGCGAGACCGCCAAAATGGTCGTAGTGACCGTGACTGAGGACCAAAGCATCGAATCCGGATGGGTCAATGCCTAGCAGGTTGGTATTGTTGATGAGCGCTTCTGGCGTGAAGCCGAAATCCATGAGGACAGTGCGAGTTTCCGTCCCGCGCCGCGTCTCGGCGAGCATCGAGAGACCGAACTCACTGATCAGCGTCTTGGCTGGTGGTTTGTTGCCGCCAAGGCCCCAGCCGAAGTGTTGGATATCGACATCGGCAAGCTTCCGGCTAGGCGCGACAGCGAATTGGTAGCTGTCAACCACCACCCGCACAGCGACGCCATCAAGCTCTGGCACCGAGCCGGAAATCGCTTCCGCTTTTACGGGCTTCGAGCTGCCCATCAGTGTTGCAATAACGGCGCTAAACATAGCAGCACCGCCGCCGCACACCACATCACGTCGATGCATTGTGTTGCACTGGCAAAACAACATGATCTAAATCCTCCCTACCCGTCCACCCTCCCGATCAGTTAGATTGGCAGATTAGCACAACCGGCTAATGTCAGCTTCGGGTCAAACATGATATGGCCGGCTTTCAAGCGATGTCCATCCTCACATCAGTATCAGGCCGGCTTTAAAAGTTTGGCCCGTAGATCGTTCCGCACGCGCCAGTATGTCGGGGATTCCGTCAACAGCGAAATCCACAAGGGGCGGCGCCGATCAAGGCTTCCGCCGTCGGTAGCGTACGCAGATGTCAGAGGTGAAAGTGGTGATCAGGCGTATTTTTGCAAGCGTGGCGGTGTTGATTCTGTTGTCGAACGTCGCATCGCTACGCGCCCAGGAACTGGCAACCGAGAATGAAGCAAGAGCAATGCTTGACCGCGCCCTTGCCGCGCTTAAATCTAACGAGGGTAAAGCGCTAAGCCAATTCAATGATCCAGATAGCAAAGAGTTTCATGACCGAGAACTTTATGTTGTCTGCTTCAACATGTCAGATGGCAAGATCACGGCCTATTCAAGCCCAGCCCTGCTCGGGGTTGATATTCGCACCTTAAGTCTCAACGATGACCCTGTAGGGCAAAGAACCTATGATGCGATTCATAATTCGCCGCAAGAAAGTATCGTGACAATGGATTACAAGTTTCCGAAGCCTGGAAAGACCGAACCAGTCCCCAAGCAGTTCATTGAGACGCGAGTGGGCAATCAGGCCTGCGGCATAGCCTACTACAAATAAAGCCCAGTGTGACTCTGCTTTGATCTCAATCCTGCCGGTCCGGTGTCTTGATGTTCAGGCGCCGTCTGTGGGCCAGCAGTTTGGATGACCGCTCAAGAAGGGCAGGTGTCCAAACCAGAACAAAACGAAAGCGTAAAATTTGCCGCTTTGCCGTCCGTAATAGCCGCCGCTGCTTCCAACATTTGGTCGGACGCTTCGTAATTCAGGAGCTCTTCTTCAACGTCCGCGAAGTTTATGATGTTCTGATCCATTGTGTCGCTTTCCAGGTGAGAATGATTTTAGGTTGTTCGTCGCGTCAGACGCAACGACCCTGACTGGATTTTTTACTCGCTACCGGCCGAGATATCAACAAAATTTGATCTAAATCAAATATCGCGACAGATGCGCTACGTTTGCACTTGGAATCGTTTTGCACCTGCTCTTGCAGATCATTGGGATGCGACCGGCTAGCGTGGTGACCATATTTCCCTAAACCGGATAGATTCTCGACAAGACGACATTACATATTGCGATGTGGAAGGCGCGAGAGGCTCTCACCGGATTCATGATTAAACAACGCGTAAACCGGAAGCTGGCTGCCATCCTCGCGGCCGACGTCGTCGGCTATTCTCGTCTGATGGCGTCCGATGAAGAGGGCACGCTTGCCGCTCTAAAGCGACACCGGCAAACAGTCTTTGAGCCGGCCGTCGCCGCCCATCAAGGTCGAATAGTGAAGCTGATTGGCGATGGCGCCCTCGTTGAGTTCTCGAGCGTAATTGATGCCGTAAACTGCGCTGTTTCAGTCCAGCGGCCCGGCGACATATTGCAGGGCGAAGACTTGCGCCAACCAAAGATTGTTCTCCGCATTGGCATCAACCTCGGGGATGTGATTATCGAGGGCGATGATATTTATGGCGATGGCGTAAACATCGCCGCGCGCCTCGAACCGCTCGCTGAGCCTGGCGGCATTTGCATCTCCTCGATCGTCAACGAGAGTATTGGCAACCGGATCGACGTTGGCTTTCGGGAGGGCGGCCAGATCAATGTCAAGAATATCGATCGGCCGATTCGAATTTGGCATTGGAATCCTGGCACGCCGAATCCGACCGTCACTGACCGGCGATCTAATAGTGTCAATCATCAAGCCCACGCGACAATCGCCATTTTACCATTTATCAACATGTCGGGAGACCCGGAGCAAGAATATTTCTCCGACGGAATTAGCGAAGATATCATTACTGATTTGTCGAAAATCGCGGGTCTGATGGTGATCGCGCGCAACTCGAGCTTCGCTTACAAAAAGCGTTCACTCGATGTTCGTACGATCGGCCGTGAGCTCGGTGTGCAGTCTGTCCTCGAAGGCTCTATCCGCCGCGCTGGTAATCGTGTGCGGATTACCGCACAGCTCATCGACGCGACCAGCGGGGGGCACCTATGGGCCGATCGCTATGATCGCGATCTGACTGATATCTTCGAGGTCCAGGATGATGTGACGCGGCGCATTGTCGAGGCGCTGAAAGTGACGCTCAGTCCGGGCGAAAAAGAGCGTCTTTCAGAGACCAAGACGTCCAACGTCGCCGCTTACGACTACGTTCTTCGCGGCCGAGACTTCATGCTGGGTAAGGAAAAGAACCGCGAGACGTTCGAACGGTCGATAACGTGCTTCAAAAAGGCATTGGAGTACGATCCCAACTATTCGCGCGCTTATGCTTGTCTCGGCTTCGCGCACATTTTCGACTACCAGAACCGTTGGACTGACGAGCCTGACCGCGCGCTGCCGCTGGCTAAACAGTACGCGCGCGCGGCGCTCGACAAGGACCCGAATGAACCGCTGGCGCGATGCGTTGCGGCGATGGTTGCATCATTCGAAAGGAACCTCGACCAGGCGAGGTCTGAAATCGATCTTGCCTTGAAATTGAATCCCGGATTGGCTTTGGCCCACAACCTTCGTGGCAGCAATCGCATTTATTTGGGACACCCGCTGGAAGCAATTCCGGAAATTGAGCAGGCCATGCGTCTTGACCCAGCTTTGAGTTCGGAATTCCTTCATTTCCTCGGAATGGCATATTTGCTTGCAGGAAAGTACGAAACAGCGGCCGCGTTGCTCAGGCAGCGGATTGTGCTCGTCCCCCGGACAGATTTTTCGCGCGCTCTTCTCGCTTCTGCCCTTGGTCATCTCGGCGAGTTCGAGGGAGCACGCCAGGTTTGGGGAGAGCTCAGGGAGATCAACCCAAACTACGCATTCACCGAACACGTCGGCCGACAGCCCTTTAGGCGGAAGGAAGACGTCGAGCGCATTGCGGACGGTCTTAGGAAAGCACGGTTATTGAAGTAGAAGATGAGACGTGCTGCGCCCACTCGAACCGAGGATATTTTGGCATCCGAGTTCCCTTTTGTGACGCTACGGAAACCAAATTTGTGCGTTGGAACATTAGCAGTCAAAAGATAATATCTGCCACCTTTGGGCGATTGTCCGCAATTGCTCCAATATCAGGCAGCGGTCAGCGCGTTTAGATTTGGCCTATTCGAACACCTCGTCGGCGAGTCCCAATAGCTTCGGAGGGATGGTAATATCGAGCGCTTTCGCCGTCCTGAGATTGATCGACAACATCATTTTGGTCGGGAATTCCACCGGCAGTTCGCCCGGCGGCGTGCCGCGGAGAATCCTGTCGACGAAATAGGCAGCGCGGCGGTAGCACCACCGTAAATCAACGCCGTAGCTGAGCAGGCCGCCATCCAACACGTGTTCGCGATAACCGTAGATTGTCGGCAGCCGATTCGCCTGTGCGAACTCGGCGATTTGCGGGCCAACGCTTAACAGTAGCCCAGTCTGCAGCACGATGACGACGTCGACCCTCGCACTTGTCAGCGCCCTCGCGGCACTTTCGATCTCATCAGGACTGTTGACGTCCGCCTCTGCGATCGTCAATCCCAAGTCCTTGGCTGCGGACACCAATTCTTGTCGCTGCGGCGGGGCTTTCGGGTCATGAAGATTGGTGAGCAGCCCGATCCGGGTGGCGTTCGGCGCGATCTCACGTGCGAACTCCATCTGCTTGGCGGGCAATCCTGCCACATAGGGCTCGATGCCGGTAACATTGCCGCCTGGCCGCGCTTCGCCTGCTATCAAGCCAAGGTGAACGGCGTCAGCCAGCGCCGGACAAACGATCGGGATCGTCGACGATGCAGTGTGAGCCGGAACGGCGGCGTTGACGGCGGCCGCCACGATCACGTTAGGCTTGAGACCGACAATCTCCTCCGCGAGAGTTTTGAGCCGATCCTGAATTCCCTCGGCGTAGCGAGACACCATTTCGAAGTCTCGGCCTTGGATGTAACCGAGCTCCAGCATGCCTTCCACAAAGTCGTCGGCAAAAAGTCCAGCTACATTCGATGCCGACCCCGACAGCCAACCAATAAGGACCCGCTCTTTGGCTGAAACTTGCGCCCATGCTCCAACCCACCACGAAACTGCTGCGCCACCAAGAATGCCGAGGAATTTCCGTTTTCCAATGTAGCCCGTCATCGGACGATCGCTCCAATTGGAAGAAATGCGGCTATTTGGCCTGGACATTTCTTGCCACATTCACCGCTTCTGTCCGCGCCTACTCGCATATTGATGCTCGCTAGCCATCATAGCTGCTTTTTGTTAAATTTTTGGCTTGCCCTAAGGTAGCATTTGGCGGGCTAATTGGCAGACGTTCTTTATCAGTTGCGGGTTGCCCAGTAATGCGTACGTCGATCGTGCCACCCTGCGGCGCGCAGTCCCCCCCTCACGTCGTTGTCATAGGGAACCAGAAGGGCGGCGCAAATCCACATTTGCCATGCACATCACTGTGGCCCTACTTAAAGCCGGAAAGCGCGTCGTTCCAGCGGGCGTCCCAAATTCTCATCGGCCTTATGTCTGACGAATTGTCGGCGAGTTCGAACGTATATGGACGCAGCCAGGCGTCTTTCTGCCTGCATTTCCCTGACTTTTATAAAAACCGATGCATTGCATAGCGCAGAAAACCGCAGCTTGAGTTTCATTCTTACTCTGATCGTTGTTTTGTCGCGCAAGCGAGTGAGCGTATAATGAATAGGTGGATCGGCTGAACGCCATAAGACTTTTACAGGCTTTAGTCGCCGCAGGTGCGAATTCCGACGTGCCGATGGCTAATGCCTGGATTACGAAGGTAGCTCTGGAGATAGGATTGAAAGGCGGAGAGTTTTATTCCGCCCTTGCCTATGCGGGTGAGCAGGATTGGCTGGACAACAATCAGCAAGAGGGGTGGAGTGCTCTCACCAGCGCGGGTGAAACCTTTGCACGATCCTAACAGTCGGCACTACCTCAGAAAGTACTTGGTGCTCAACCAGGAATAAGTCGCCGAACTAACTATCGTGGAATGGCATCCACAAACGTCGGCTTGGCGTGACGCTCGATGTTCATCATTCGGTGAAGGTTAGTTAGGCTCAACTGTTGCAAAGCTGGCCATGCCTGCAGGTTTTACATCGGTGTTCAGCGTAGTTGCGGGTCTCAGCCAACGATATCCGTTCCACCCAATCAACAGCATCGACTTTGGCGTTACGCGGGTCTCCGTGTTGCGCTACCCACTGCCTGACGCGGCCGCGGCCGGAATTGTAGCCGGGAATTCCCTAAATAGAGAGCTAATCTCGGCGGCGCCCATTCAGTTCGAAGCGAAAGCACGTTAGAAATCATAGTGCGTCGTGGTTCCCCGAAATAGGATTCACGGAACGGCTCCGTTGCGGCGGCGTTTTCCTTTTTGATCGGGTAGTCACAGTTGCCAAAAATGGCGTAGGAGCTGGCTGGGACAGGTGGAGGAAAATGTCATGCGGATTATGATTTCGCTCATCGTAGCCGCAAGGTTGAAGGCCACGTAGCTCTTGAGCAGTCCACTGGACAGGAGAACAGCGGTGCCGGTGTTCCAGGCGCGCCGGGGAACAAGTCCGGACCAGCCGTAATGCCGCCTTCAAAAAATGCAGGCGAGCAATCCAGCGGTGTCAGCCAAGATCAGAGTAAAGTTTCCCGGACTGCCTGGCAGCAAATCGGGCCCAGCGCAGGAACCACCGAAGCGCTGATGCAGCCTGAGTTAGTGCTTACGCCTGCTCGGTAGCAGATCTTTGCAGGGGACTGAGGCTGGCGCTCCCGCCGAGATGCGATTCCGCTCACGGGCGCGCAGGCCCGCGTGCCAACGCATACAGAACGATGAATCCTAGTATCGCCACAAACGCGACGGGTACAAATTCGAGCCACGTCATTCCAGGCACCCCATCTACCGCGCTCCATTCTTATAGTTGCTTCCTTGCTGCAGGCAAGCACGGTTTTCCGAACTGCAACTCTTGAATAATTAATTTTCCTCTTCACTTGCTCATTCGAAACACTGAGCTGATGATACAAAGTGGCGCAGGCAATCTGAATTCTTGAGTTTTACTGTCCGCTCACGCGCCAGGTGGCGTGAGGAGCATGAGTTTTATTTCTTTGTGCTGCTGTCTGCATTGAATTGAGAAACATAGGCCCAAAGGTCATTGACCTGCTGTTCGTTCTTAACGCCGGGAAAGATCATTTTGGTGCCTGGAATCGCCCCTTGTGGGTTCTGGATGTATTTTTTGAAAGTGGCCTCATTCCAAACGATTCCAGAATTCTTGTTCGCGTCCGAATAGTCGAAGTCTGGAACACTCCCAGAATGGCGGCCATCCAATCCATTCAGTTCCGGACCGACCTTGTTCTGTGCGCCTGGGCCGATGGAGTGACAAGGCAAGCACATGTTGAAAACCATTTGACCCTTCTGGGCATCCTGCGCCCGCGCAGTCCCAGTCGAAATGGTGATGGCGGTCGCTGCAATAATTAGGGTCTTATGTATTTTTGTCCTCGGATACATCGGTCCTCGCGATTGGGTTGCTAGATATTATTATTGGCTATGCGAAACGGTGGCCCCTTCTGGATCCACACCATGGACAGTGCATCGCCTATGAAGTGGGGCCTGCTTTACAGACACTTTGGAGGGATTTACTTCTAGACCTGACGAATTTGGCGAGTAGGCTCCGAACGCCCGGGATTCGATCGAAGTAGCAAAGAAATAGAAGAAAAATGGACCTTGGTCCATTCCTACTGTTGCGAAGGTCTGCGTCGGGTTGGAGATTAATGTTTAAATGGGTCGCTTGACCGCCGTCGTTCTTGGTACCGCGGCAGGCGGTGGGTTTCCACAATGGAATTGCCGGTGTCCGATCTGTCAACTGGCATGGGACGGCAACTCAAGGGTCAAACCACGAACTCAGGCGGGGCTCGCAGTTTCGGCTGACAGTCGTGATTGGGTTTTGATAAATGCTTCGCCAGACTTGCGGGCACAGATCCAGGCCACCGCGGTTTTACACCCGAAAAAGAGCCCCCGGGGCAGCCCAATTACTGCAGTGGTCTTGACCGGAGCAGAGGTCGACCAAATTGCTGGTTTGTTGACGCTGCGCGAGCGCAGCAAATTCAACCTGTATGCCACTGCTCAGACCCTTGTCGCGATCGGAAATAATCCTATTTTCGGCGTGCTTGCGTCCGATGTAGTGGAGCGACATCCAGTCGCCCTAGGGCGCCGCTTTGCACTGGCCAGTGACCTGAAGGCCGAATTATTCGCTGTTCCTGGCAAGGTCCCGCTTTACTTGGAGAAGGGCGAGCCGGGAATTGCAGCGGAAAATGACGTCAATGTCGGGGTTGACATTATAAGCGGGGACCGCCGGCTGATTTACGTCCCGGGTGCGGCGGCTTTGAACAAATCCCTGCTAGATCGATTGGATCGGGCGGATGTTGTGCTGTTTGATGGAACGCTCTTTGACGACAACGAGATGATTCGGGGCGGGACCGGGACCAAAACCGGACGTCGCATGGGTCACTTACCGCTGAGCGGCGCAGACGGTACCCTGCAGACGCTTGCTCGCTTGGCCGCTCGTCGAATTTTAACGCACATCAATAATACAAACCCGATTCTAGTCGACGGCTCGCGAGAGCGGCACGAGGTTGAAGCGGCTGGCTTCGAGATCGCTGTGGATGGAATGGAGATCGTAATTTGAAACTGATGTCTCCTGCTGAGCTCGAAAGTCAACTGCGCGAGATCGGCGCAACGCGCTACCATCGTCTGCACCCGTTCCACAGACTCCTTCACACTGGAAAATGCACTAAGGGGCAGGTCCAGGCCTGGGCGTTAAATCGCTATTATTATCAATCAATGATTCCGATTAAGGATGCGAGCCTAATTGCTCGCTGCTCGGATCCGGAAATTCGACGGGAGTGGCGCAGTCGTTTAGTCGATCACGACGGCGAGAGGGAGGGGGAGGGTGGAATAGCGCGTTGGCTGAAACTTACTGACGGTTTGCAGCTTGATCGCGACTATGTCGTTTCATTGCGTGGTCTACTTCCTGCAACACGATTTACCGTAGACGCCTATGTAAATTTCGTTTGCGAAAAGACACTTCTCGAAGCGATTGCCTCATCGTTGACCGAACTGTTCTCTCCGCAGATCATCAATGAGCGTATAGAGGGCATGCTTAACAACTACAATTTTGTGACTTCGGAGACGCTGGCATATTTTTCGCAGCGCCCGCCGCAAGCGGAACGGGATTCTCGATTTGCCCTCGATTATGTGAAAGCGAATGCTAGGACAGCCGAGGCTCAGCAGGGCGTGGTTCGAGCACTCGAATTCAAATGCGACGTACTATGGTCAATGCTCGATGCATTGTATCATGCTTACGTCGCCCCAAGGCACATTCCACCCGGCGCTTTTGCGCCGCAGGATTAGGAGCGTCGGTGAACGAACCCCCAATAGCGATTCCCCTCGATGCGCAACCGCGATTGCCACACGGCGTGCGGCTGGTTCATAATGAGGCCCATGGCGGATGGGTGCTGCTAGCACCTGAGCGCGTGTTTAAAGCCGACGCCATCGCTGCAGAGATCGTGAAACGCTGCACCGGGCAAGCTACCGTTAGCGCGATTGTGAACGATCTCGCACAGACCTATTCGGCTCCGCGCGACCGCATCCTCGCCGACGTTTCGGCACTGTTGCGACAACTTGCCGAACGGAGGCTGTTGGAACTCTGATTGATGGCTACAGACCACCACGATCATTTTTTTTCAACTCACAGGTCCGGTCTCACGAACGGAGGAGAGGAGCCTGCGCTTTATCGGCCAATCGGCCTACTTGCCGAACTAACGCACCGGTGCCCACTTGGCTGTCCATACTGCTCCAACCCGTTGGCACTCGACCCTCGTGAGCGCGAACTTGACAGTCAGACTTGGACTAGGTTGTTCGGGGAGGCGGTGGCGCTCGGCGTGCTACAGGTCCATCTTTCCGGAGGGGAGCCGGGCGCACGGCGTGACCTTGTCGAGATTACGGCCGCGGCACACTCGAGCGGCTTGTATACCAATCTCATTACGTCTGCGGTCGGCATCACCGCGAGCACGCTTGAAAAACTTGTCGAAAAGGGGCTCGATCACGTCCAGATATCAATACAGGACAGTGAAGCCGCCTCGGCGGACCATATTGCCAATTATCCTGGTGCATTCGCGCGCAAAAGAGCACTGGCCAACAAACTTTCCGAGTTGAAAATTCCATTGACTCTCAATTGCGTTGTTCATCGTGCCAATATCGATCGCATTGCTGCCATGGTGGATCTCGCAGTTGAACTCGGCGCAAGCCGAGTGGAGATCGCCCACGTGCAATATTATGGATGGGCTTTGCTCAACCGCGACGCGCTTATGCCAAATGCCCAACAGGTCGAACGAGCGATCAAAGAGGTCGAGGAGCTACGCCATGCCTATCATGGCAGAATAGTCATTGACGCAGTAGTACCCGATTATTACGCGCGCTTCCCGAAACCGTGTGTTGGTGGCTGGGGTCGACGGTCACTCAATGTGACACCCTCTGGCAAGGTGCTGCCTTGCCACGCCGCTGAAATGATCCCAGGTCTCGATTTCTGGCGGGTGCAAGACCATTCGCTTGCCGATATCTGGGCGAATTCTCCAGCATTCAAGGCATTTCGAGGCACCGCCTGGATGCAGGAGCCCTGCCGCAGTTGCGATCGGCGCGAAATCGATTTCGGCGGCTGCCGGTGCCAGGCTTTTATTCTCACGGGAAATGCTGCGGCAGCCGATCCAGTTTGCCATTTATCGCCGCACCACGCGGATGTTGCTGCCTTTGCAGCGCGGCGACGCGACGTGCCGTACTCCTATCGGGCAAATCCGCAAATCCGACAACTGTCGAGCGGCACAGTTGCAAGCGTACCCGTAGTGAACAAAACAATATGAATAGGCCGAAGGCCATCTTCTGATCATGTACCTATCCAAAAGCTGGAGGCAGATTGCTGCTGGTGTGCTTGCCACGGCCTTGGCTCTGGCGAATTCGCCTGCCCATAGCGGCGACCGCATTCGCATTGCGGCGCAGATCACAGGCACGCTGAGCTGGGAACTTGAAGTCCTGCGCGCCCACGGCCTCGACCGCCAAGCCAATCTGGACATTGAAACAATGGACCTCGCGAGCACCGAGGGTGGACAGATCGCGCTCCGGGGCGGGTCGGTCGATCTCGTTTTGTCGGACTGGATATGGGTTTCGCGCGAGCGCGCGCTTGGCGACGACCTTGTATTTTATCCCTATTCGAGCACGCTCGGCGCGGTAATGGTGCCACCAAACTCAACGATCGAAGATGTAACCGCGTTGAAAGGCCGAAAAATCGGCGTCGCGGGCGGCCCGCTCGACAAAAGCTGGCTGTTATTGCAGGCCTTCGCGCGATATTCAGGCGTCGATTTGAAAAAGCAGTCAGATATCATCTATGGCGCACCGCCGCTCTTGACTGAAAAGGCTTTGCAGGGCGAAACCGACGCGACGCTGACATTCTGGAACTTTTGTGCCCGCCTTGAGGCTAAGGGAATGCGGCGCGCTGTCGATATGGCTGACGTCATGAAACGGCTCGGCGCAGCCGGGCCAGTAGCCATGATCGGCTACGTATTCAACGGCGGCTGGGCGGAACACAATCGCGGGGTTCTGTCCCGATTCCTCACCGCGGCTGCTGCGGCAAAGAAGATCCTTGCGGATTCGCCCGACGAATGGCAGCGGCTGGTTCCACGGATCGGGACCAACGATAGCGCTGCGCTCGAGATATACCGTCGGCGCTACACAGAAGGCATTCCACACCGGCCGCTTGTCGAGGAGGTTGCCGACGCGAGAGGGCTTTACCGGGTGTTAGCAGATGTCGGCGGCCGCGATCTGGTTGGCCCAGCGCAGGAACTCGCTCCCGGCACGTTTTACTTGGCGGGACCAAGCGAATGAAATGGGCGCTGCATTTTGGCTCGCTGATGTTGCTGCTCATCATGTGGATCGCCGTCTCGCATTTGATCGGCGAGCGCATGTTACCGGGACCGAAAACTGTTGCGCTCGCACTTTTTGACGAAGCGCGCTCAGGTGCGCTCGCTTTCAATCTTAGGGTCACGCTTTTACGCGTTTTTGCCTCGTTCGCAATTGCGATGGTCCTCGGGTCGTTCATTGGACTGCTGATGGGCCGCAACCCGATCTTTGACTCGCTCGCTGATCCGTGGCTGATCGTCCTGCTCAATCTACCTGCGCTTGTCATTATTGTGCTGGCGTATATTTGGGCAGGATTGACTGATACGGCAGCGATCATCGCAGTGGCACTGAACAAGCTGCCCATAGCCATTGTCACCATACGGGAGGGGGCGCGTGCGCTTGATCCTGCGCTCGATGAGATGGCGACGGTATACCGAATGAGCAGCGGATCACGTCTGCTTTATGTGACCTTACCTCAACTTGCACCGTACCTCGTTGCAACCGCACGGTCCGGACTATCGCTGGTATGGAAGATCGTGCTGATCGTCGAAATGCTTGGCCGACCGAATGGAGTCGGTTTTGAAATCGGTGCCGCGTTCCAATTATTCGACGTCACTCGCATCTTGGCCTATGCTTTGGCCTTTACTGTGGTGATGCTCGCGATCGAAGCCCTTCTGGTACAGCCGCTTGAACGACATGTATCCCGCTGGCGCCTCAGGCCGGCTTGAAATTCGCATCAAGCACAAATCCTATCGGGCCGCCACGGGCGGCCGGCTGCACGTGCTGGGCGAGCTATCATTTGCGTTGGCCAAAGGCGAGGTCGCAGCTCTGGTTGGGCCGTCCGGATGCGGCAAAACAACATTGCTACGCATCATTATGGGGCTGGACCGCGATTACGAAGGCAACGTTGTACTACCACCCGATTGCAAGCTGGGAGTGGTGTTTCAGGAGCCGCGTCTACTTCCGTGGTGGACGGTCGAAGAAAATATCCGATTAGCCGCGCCGCGCGTGAGTGCCGAGGCTTTAAACGCACTGTTTGCAACGCTCGGCCTAACCGAGCACCGTTTGCACTATCCCAGAGAACTTTCACTCGGTCTTGCACGGCGAGCGGCCTTGGCCCGAGCCTTCGCCGTCGAACCTGATCTACTGATCCTGGATGAACCGTTCGTATCACTCGACGCGCCACTCGCAGAGCGTCTGCGTGCAGAGCTTATCGAACTGGTTTCGCGACGGACGATGACGACTCTGCTTGTTACCCACAGTGTTGACGAAGCGGCCGGGCTTGCTGATCGCGTGTTTCTGCTTTCTCCCTCTCCGGCGCATGTGCTCGGTGTTGTGCCCGTCGATTATCCGCGAGGATCGCGCTCGGTTGATGAGATCGCTGTGATGGCGAATCGAATCAGGAATGTCGCTAATTCTTCGAGCGTTTAGGTCAACGCTCATGCCGCTTGTGCGGTGCGGCGGATCATGCCCCACTGCGGGTTATAGCCGTGTACCGCCAGCAGGAAGAATAAAATAGTTGAACCGCACACGACGCCTGCCGAAACAGGCTCCAACTCGCCGTAAAGCGCAAATCGAATTAATTCGACCGCATAAGTGAACGGGTTGACGGTCGCGACGTAATAGACCCATTGCGATCCGCTCTGCTGGAGCCTCCAGAGCGGATAGAGCGCTGAAGAAAAAAAGAACATCGGAAACATCACAAAGTTCATGGCGCCGGCAAAATTCTCGACTTGGCGAATGTAAACTGAGAGTAATAACCACAGCGCGCCAAGCATCATTCCGGACACGATCAGCGCCGGCAGCACCTCGAGCCAAGCCAGCGGCTCAAATGTGACATCGAACAAAATACAAATGGCGAGGAAGGCGTAACAGGTGATGACGGACAGGGCAGTACCGGCGCAGAGTTTGCAGGCCAAGAGTATCCAACGCGGCAGCGGCGCCGTGAGCAAAAGCCGCATCACGCCCATTTCGCGATCATAGACCATGGACAGCGACGATTGCATGGCATGAAATAAAAGAATGATGCCAAGCAACCCGGGTACAATGTAGACCTGATACGTAACATAAACCTTGTAAGGGGGGATAATTGATACCCCGAATACGTCGTAAAAGCCGGCTGCGAACACGGCAAGCCACATCAGCGGACGAACAAGCGCAGAAAGCAATCGGCCGCGTTGCTGCACGAACTTGACGATTTCACGCGCCGTTACGGCCCGTAGCGCGCGGAGGACGTGGATTAACGTCATGAGCGATCTTTTTGTGCCGTTATGCGGTCGTTGGACGGACAAACGGGAGCCAACCTAGCGAAGGCCAACGATCACGCCAAGTGATTCGACGTCTAACTGATGCAAGTGATTTTATGACACCTAAAGAAAGTGCCCCTGCGCTGCTTCTCGACAACGTCGTGAAAACCTATGGTTCCATCCGTGCCGTGGATGGCGTGAGCTTTAGCGTGGCGCCCGGCGAATTTGTTGCGCTTCTGGGTCCGAATGGTGCCGGCAAGACCACGCTTTTCCAGCTTCTTTCCGGGCTGTTCCTGCCGGATGCAGGCCGGGTCGAAATCATGGGACGAGACATGCGGCGCAAGCCAGTGCCGGCCTTGGCCATGCTGGGCATTGTATTT
This sequence comes from uncultured Alphaproteobacteria bacterium, assembly GCA_963816295.1. GTDB lineage: Bacteria > Pseudomonadota > Alphaproteobacteria > Rhizobiales > Xanthobacteraceae > BOG-931. The sequence goes on from CAWFJS010000017.1 coordinate 944,511, forward strand.
CAACAGCCAGCGCTGGACCTGGAATTGAGCGTCACTGAAAATCTGTTGTTTCACACCGGGCTTCACGGCATCGGGCGCAGCGCTGCCAAGCCGCGCATCGCAGCCGAGCTCACGCGCCTTGGGCTTGCCGAACGGGCAAGAGACAAGGCGGGTCAGTTGAGTGGCGGCAATCGTCGTCGGGTTGAGCTCGCCCGCGCCTTGTTACACGATCCTCGGGTGCTGCTAATGGATGAGCCTACGGTCGGGCTTGATCCGTCAAGCCGCAGTGATCTTCTCAAGCTAATGCTTGCAATGCGCTTGGAGCGGTCAGTGGCAGTCTTATGGGCCACCCATCTGTGCGATGAGGTTTCGGGAGCCGATCGGATTATCGTGCTGCATCGCGGTAAGGTGTTGGCCGATGCCACACCAGCACGGCTTATTGCCCGCTCGGGCGCCAGCACCATCGAGCAGGCATTTTTGGCAATGACAGGTCCACAATAGCTGGGAACGGCCTGGATTTCGCGCTGCCGCGTTTACTAGTGGAGCAAGCGGGCGAGGGCCTGACCCGATGCGGTGCGGAACTCTGCTGCACTGACCGTCCCGTCATTGTCAGGGTCAGCCGCCTTGAACCGCTTTTCGACTGCCGCAAGATATTCGTCTTTGGTCAAGGTCTTGTCCTTGTCCGGATCGGCGGTAGCAAAGTCCTTCCGGCTCAGGCGACCCTGCAATTCCTTGATGTCGAGCGTGCCGTCCTTGTCGGTATCCAACTTGTCGAACAGGTCGCTTGCTGCCTTTTTGGCTTCGGCAAGGTCCACTGTACCATCATTATCGGTGTCGAAGTTTGCAGCCGGGGCCGGCTTCTTGGCAAAGGCGCAATGCGCTGCCCCCACACCGGCGAGCCCCGTAATGGCTGCTAAGATTGCATTCCGTCGGGAAATCATGGCGAATCCTCGCGATGATGAGCTGCTTGAAAAACCAAGTACGCTCGTCGCCAAGTTTCCGCAAGTCGGCACCCGACAATTTATCGTGCCGATCTTCAGTGCTGCTCGCAGGATGTCAGATCTTTTTCCGCGATCGAGAAGATTGCGCCGGCCTCGATTTTAATCATCGGCACGGTACAGGTGCGGCCCGTTACGTCCGTGAACTTGGCGTCATAAATACCTGGCGACAAACCGCTGATCGCCAGCCGTTCATCGAAATCAACCCGGCCGTCCTTGTCATTCCTACACTGGTCGGGCCCCCAGTCCGAGGTTCCAGTCGGGGCTAGATGGAATTCCGAGATTGTATTCTTGGTCAAATTCCAGAATCGCGCCGGGCGTTGTTGTGCATAGCCATCGCGAACGCAAACTACTATCGCAAGCGTTAACACAGCGATATTAAGTTTTCTCACGGCGCCGCCTCTTGCGTCCTTTCCGCCTTGCCGCACCTAATGTCGCCTGCGAATGACATGCAGGCAACCTGCAAATACCTGGGCTATGGAGCCGCTGACAACATTTTTACGGCGATGCGAATTAGCTCCGGCAAATTCTCCGCGTTCAGCTTCTGCTTGAGCTGAGAGCTAATATTGACCACAGTTTTATAGCTCAGATTAAGGTCAGCCGCGATGCGATTGTAAGGCTTACCTTCAGCCAAAAGCGATAGTGTTTGCAATTCCCGAGGGGTAAGCTCAGCGAGTGGATTCTCGCGCCCCGGTGCATTCGCGAATGCCACTTGCATCGCTAGGTCGTCACTCAAATACCTCATGCCGACGCGCACTTTTTTGAAAGCCTCAATGAAATTTTCAGAAGAAGTATCTTTGACCACATAGCCGGTGGCGCCGGCTTGCAATGCACGGGCGACAATCACGGGATCGCTATGCATGCTGAAAACGAGGATCCGTACATTGATATCGTCGGCCCGAATCCGCCTAATTAATTCAAGTCCGCCGAGCCCGCCATCTTGTAATCCTAGATCGACAATCACGACATCTGGACGCTTGTCGCTGAATAGGCGGTACCCCGACGTGGCATCGCCGGCTTCAATGACATCAGCGATGCCGATATCCGTCAGCATGCGCCGGCAACCCTGCAGCACGATTGGATGATCATCAATGATCAAGACCGTCGTCATGTTGCTTTAACAATGATCTCGCTGCCACTCCGGTAAGCTGTCTCAGAGTTGCCTAATGGAACGGTGATGTTCACGCATGTACCGAGGCCGGCTTGGCTCTGGAGATAATAGCGACCGCCAAGCCCCTCAACGCGTTCCTGCATGCCAGTGATACCAAGCCCAGCGGAGGCGTCCACGGACATGCCGCGGCCGTCGTCCCGTACTATCAATTCCAGCACTTTTTCGACACGATCATCGTGAATTTCAATATCGACATGCTTTGGCTGTGCGTGGCGGATCGCGTTGGTCAGGCTCTCCTGAATACAGCGGTAAATGGTCAGATCCACAGAATCGCCATAGCTCGCAGCAAGTCCTGCGGCACAGAGGCGAAATGAGATCTCGGGAATTTGGTGCGCTCGCTCGCTTACAAGCTGTTCAAGAATTTCCTTGAGCGGCACATGGCCTAGTGCCATGGGACGAAGGCGCGCAAGCATGGTTCGATTAATAACTTGTAGATGCTCAACCATTGCCACAATCTCGCGTGCGCGCTCGGACATTGTATTGGCGACGTTTTCAGGGAGCTCAGTGGCCGCTGTGGCGATCGAGGATGCGCAGACTTTCAGTCCGAAGAGACATGGGCCCACCTCATCATGAAGCTCGAGCGCGGTGCGGCGACGCTCGTCGTCTTGTGCCCTGATCAGCTGCCGGTTGAGTGAAAGATTTTCCGCGCGCGCGATCTCGAGAGCGCGAGCGAGCTCATTGAACTGGGTAACGATGGCCGCCAATTCGCGCGAATATGGTTGCGGCAGTCGAACACCATAGCTCTGACGCTGCAGATCTGAGAGGCCGCGTGCAAGAACGGTGAGGGGATCAAGCACGCGGCCGAACAGGATGTACAGAATGCCGATCACTGTGAGATTGAGCAACGCGGCTACTGATCCAAGAGCGATTAAATTTTGCCAAATCTCAGCGATCTCGTCGGCTGGCTCGCCGAGAATTTCGACTTGCCCGACAGGCCGCCCTGCGACGATCACCGGAACGCCATGCGGCTCAATGGACGGGGCAACAAGCGCCGCAAACCAGCTCGGCGCAGGCGCGTGCTCTTGCGCGCCAAGCATCTGCGCCGATGCAACGGGCACACCTGCCGCGTCCTTTACCCTGATACGCACGTGGCGCATTGAACGAAATTGTGACGGGAGCGTCCGCAAAAATTCTTCTGCGGAAAGCTGTTGGCTAACAATTTTGGCGGCATCGCTGACCAAGAGCTCAGCAAGGTGAACCGATGCTGCTATCTCGATGCGGGTTTGCGCGCGTGCCCGCACAATCGTGACCGTGCCGGAAAGCAGCACGGCAAACAGGTCGACTGCAATGAATACCACCAAAAGCTGCAGACGGATCGAACGCCCATGCCAAAGTCCGCGCAGCATGTGCTGTCGCGGAGCGGGCGGAGTCAGTGACCCAGCAGTAGAAGTAATTTGCGCGCTGATGACTGTCCTCCCCCGCACTGATCGAAGGCCGCCTTGATGTGCTGGCGTTGTGAACCGCCGCAACGTCGAGACTGGTCCGCCCGCTGGCCCCGAGCCATCCTTTCAGCCGTTTAGGAGTTATTCAATCGGGACGTAGGGCAGAGGGCAGTTGCCCAACCAGAATGCGTCCTTTAACCTGGCGGCTGGTCCGATTTGCATGACTGTCCTGCGAGCCGAAGAATGCCTCGAGAAGGTCTTGCAGTTCCCAATCCTTCGGCTCTATTATTGTTAGTTGAAAAAAAGCGGGAGGACGTTGTGGCGTGGACGACACCCATACTGGTTGAAATCTGCATTGGCCTGGAAATTAACGGCTACATGCCGGCCGACGGCTACGTACCACCGGAATTCTAATTCTTCACTTTCCGTGTGGGGATTTTTGTCTTTGGCGCGCGGTCGAGTCGTGCGACCCATTTTGTTTTTGTCCGGCATCATAGAACGCTCTCACGGTATCGGCCAGCCAGCCCCAAGCCTCTTCCTCGGCACTTGAGGCGGTTTTGCCTACTGCGTTTTGCAAGTAGGCCATTTCGCTTTCGATCTTTTCGCGCGGCAGGAAATGTAGCCGGCTGACAAGGATTGCTGCTTCGATCACAGCCGCTTGGGCGCGATTGAAACCGCGGAATGGTTCGTGCGCAGTCGTGCAGACGACGCGACAATGAAAGCGTGGCCGCTGATCGTCCTCGCTGACAGAGGTAACTGCGAGTTCGGAGTGAGCCAGTGTTTTCGCAAGACGTGGGACTGGGATTTCTTCGCACTTGGCGGTTGGCCATCGCGAGCGCCCCGTCAGGCACCCAGCAAACACCCGAACGTCATCAGTAAAGTTTGCAGCCGCGAATGGCACGCTGCGCAAATTGCTCAGTGTTGTCGACGGATAAAACGGCGCAATAATCCAGCCGCTTCCTTCCGCAATGAGGCCTATTGGAGCGAAGTGGACCTTTCCCGACGCGTTCATCGTCGAAACGATGGCTTCGCAAATCATTGGCATTGATTATCTCTTCAACATGCGAAGCGTATGACCTGCTTTGGCCAGACGGGTTAGGTCTTCCGCGGGCCGGTCGGCAGCACAACCCCAATCTAGCGGCTCATCCTGGGCATAGCGTTTGCCGAGGAGCCATGAGATCTCTGCCTTCATCAACTCCGTACCAAGATAAAAGGCGTGGGCGCCATCATTGTTGACGCTAAGCTTCTCAAATAAAGACATGGCGTTCTGCCCAAGGTGATGGCCGTTGCGATTATAGACGTGAATCCCATCCACGCTGGTTTCGATGCGAAAATTTGCGTCTCTCACCTCGGCAGCGATTTCTCCGATCTCAGTTGGCGTATTAGGAAACGGCTTTCGATCATGAAGGGCAAGCAAAGCGTTGCTATAGTCTTTAGGGATGCTTGCATCCTTGCGCGCCGCAAACATGATGCGCCGCGCCGCATCGTGTTCTTGAATTGTGCGCCTGGTGTGCGGACTGACCTGAACGACGAGTAAGTTACGAATGTAGAGCTCGGAACAAATGCCGAGCAGGATCGCGGTTACTCCATCGGAGTCCGCATCGGTCAACTCCGTCAGGTTTCCTGTGCCCATCAAAATCTCTGCCGCCGGTAGGCGGCTGCGAAGTTCTGCATACCGTGCGAGTGAATTCATGAATCCGAAATGGATTGGATCCAGAATGGGATCCAGAATTGCTCGGATTCCAAGCTTTTCGGCCGCTTCCGCCGCTTGAAGCAAAGACAATAACTCGCCATGAGCCGCCGGAATGAGGATCGGGACCGCGCTGGTTTCCGTTGCCAGCGGTAGCGTATCAACCGTTAGGCTCAGCAGGTATTGCGCGCCAGCTAGGACGCCTCGTCGCAACTCTTCAGTGTTTGCCGAATCGACGCTGACTACATGCTCGTTGGCTTGCAAGGCGCGTATCGCATCTTCCAGGTGTGGAAACGGCGTGTCCGGCAAGCAACCGAGATCGATCACATCGGCGCCCGCTGCCCGCATCAGGGCCGCGCGCTCAATGATTGCGTCGATTGTCAGTGTGGGCGCGTCTACAATCTCGGCGAAAATTCTCATATCATGCCGCGACAGATCGGCATTTTGGCCGTGCTTGCCGAAATACGACGGCAGATCCTTCAATTCGTCAGGACCGCGGATAAACTGCACGCCAAATTCCGCGCTCAGGTTCTTGAGATCGGCCCGACAGCGGCCAGGTACCATGACCGTGTTAGCCTCTACCGGGCGCGGCAGTCGCCGATTAATGATTTGCTCAGTCATGAGCGCCGCAACCTTTACGCCGACGTCGAGCACCGTCCAACTGAAGCCCAGATCACCGCTCTCGCCGAGAATTTTTTCGAGTCGCGCGCGAGCAAGGTGGCCAGTAAGGAAAACTATGTGGTCAGTCATGCAATTCGCGCCTACGTCGTCCCAAAGCCGTTCTTAGGTCTTCGAGCAACTCGACGACGATCGTGCTTTCAAATGACTTCAGGCGTTCGGTGTTGTTTAGATCGATTTTGCGCGGGTAGACCTTGACCATGCCTTTGGGCGCTTCGGTCTCGAGTTCAGGTGCGGTGTCACACGCGAATACAATCGCGGGTATCCGACACTTCCCTGCTTGTGCAAATACGTTTGTAACAAGCCTGTCTGAAATACCGACCACACATTTTGCAACGATATTAGACGTTGCCGGCGCCATGATCAGCGTATAGTAATTACCATAATAAAATAATCCGACCGGCGCGGCACTAGCCGTCGTATCCCGAAAGACGCGGGCTGCTTTAGGTAATTTGAACTCCTGTCGGTACATTCGCACGACCTCGGTCGCGGCCCTACTCACGAACAAGTCAACTTCATCACGTTCACCGACCATGCGCGGGCACTCTTTGAAGAAATGTCCCGATCCCGTAAGAGCCCACGCCCAGCGAGGTGTCTTCATCTTTGCCATGCTGGCGCATCCTAGCGCATTGTCACCACGTCAACACTATTTGATTGAAAACCCCACCGATGCGCCACAGCGTATTGCCGCGACCACCCCGGCATGTTCAGCCGGCCCGACAATTGATGCTGAAATCGAAGTTTTCCGCAGGTATCGGGGGAACGCTTCATCAATGACGCCCATGGCGACGAGGTCTTCGCAATGTTCTAGGCCTGACAGTGAATCGACGTGTTTAACCAGTATCAGTCGATCGGCTCCGATCAGGCCACTTAGCCACGCAGCGAGGCTATCCGAAGTCACGGTCCAGGACGCAGCAATGTCAGCAGCCTCTAATACCATTCTCGCCGGCATCCAAACTGGAACCCGTTCCGCCGAGAGGTGCTGTTCTATGGCTTCCAAAGAATCCGCCGGCAATAACAGATCACTGAAACTGATGAGGGCGCGTCCATATTGCTCCATCGCAAGTAAGGCTATGTGATGCGCAGTGCGATCGTCGAAGCCCATTCGGTGCTGTGTGACCCGCACCGCATCGGCAAAAGGTCCACCCCCGGGGACAATCACGACGTGGCCAGCACAAGACGCAAGCGCGCGTAGCCAATCGATCAATACTTCGGAAAAAGCGAAACTACCGCCGAGTTTGACAATGACAGGGGGCATTGAGTCGGCAGATTAAGTAGCAACCTTCGGGTCGGTTGATATTGCGGTCGGATAAAGCTGATGCGCCTTGGCGATCTCCTTAGGTCGATGACGCACGATCTGTACCCCGACGCCGCCCGGTCCGGCTTCGACCTTCTCGGCGCGTACAGTGACGGTGCTTACCCGCGGATGAGTTAGGATAACCGCGGCAATTCGTTCGGTGAGCGTTTCGACCAAGGAAATGTGTTCTTGCGCGATTATCATGCGGATCCCATCCGTGATTAGGTCATAGGACACGACATCGCGCATGTCTTCGGGCAGGTGATCGGCTCGAAGCACTTTGACATCCACGTCGAATCGCACGCGTTGCGGATTGTCGCGTTCACGTGCGTAGGCTCCGATACGGACAGGCAATGTGAAATTGCGTACAAAAATTCTGTCAGTCTCAACGTCATCTTTATGCGCATCGAGCGAATAACCGCGTGCGGCGAGAAGCCGATAATCTACCTTTGGCAAGGGTCTGACGCCGGCATCCATCCGGCGCGATTCTTTCGGGATTAGGCCGCGCACAATATCGAGTGCATGCGGGCTGATGCCCGATGTTCTATCTTCATTGGCACAAAGCGCTCGACGGAAGCCAAGTACGTCTGGTGCGGCCAACAGCAACCGTGGGATGTCTGGAACCTCTAATGAACCAGCAAGCCCAGCCATCATCCCATATGAGCGCACCGCATCAACAAAATGTCCGATCACGGCAATATCGAGATGATCAAACAAGCGCCCGCGACTTTTTTCGAAAGTGTCGATCATTACGCCGGCAAACCGATTTTGCGCCATGACTTTGATAAGCGATTCGTCGGCGCCATGATCGGCAAACATCACCCCGATTAACCTACAGCGGGCAGCGAGCGCGCGTAGTGCATTAATGCACTCAAGGCGCATGGGGTGGGGATAGAGGCCCACTTTGACATAAGTGACCCCAGCATCGGCAATCGCGGCCGCCCTGCGCAGGACACTTTCCGGTTCCATTTCCGGCTCGCCAATCACCGCGCTAATCGGCTGGTGCGCTCCGAGGACATCCACTATCGTACGGACCAAGGAGGGACCTACGGAACCAAAAGCGGTACGGACGTCTTTCACGTCGACAATATCGGCGCCGTAGCGCACTGCGGTTTCGGCCTCCCTGGGGTCGACGACGCTGGCAAGCATAAAGGTCATTAGAAAACTCCTTGACCGGGCGGCGCCAGCAGGTCGTGGTGGACAAGCCAATCGATTGCGCGCGACCAGGTTTCATCGGTATTGCCGCGCATATCTACGCTCCTGACTGATATGACGCGCCCGGTTTTCGCGTCGCGCACCATAATGTTCACGTTGAGGATCAGATTGGAGACTTTCTGGACCCATCCAGTCACTGAAAAATCGGCTTCCACTTGCCGTGCAAGCTCGGCCTCGCAGCCGCCGCAGCTCCGTAGATCGGCAGCCTTTGCCTGCGCAGCGACGGGCGCAATATCAACCACCGCCACTCGCCCTGATTTCGCCAATTGATCGCGCAGCTGATCTGCCATCTGAGCAAGGCGTAACTGCTGATCGACCCGTGGACCGTATGTCGCGCCTTCAAGACTTGTATCGACAAGCTCAAAATCGAACACTGCAACCCTCGGCTGGCCGGCATGGGCTCCGGCGACCAGCATCCCAAGCAGCAGAGCTGTTGCGATTTTCCAGGACAAACGCATGATAGGGTTAGCTGCCTTTATGTGCTCCGGTGACGAGCTTGTTATAAGTCCTGTAGACCTCCTAACAAACTTCGCTGATGCAGGCGATAGTTTAAGGTTGCGATGTGGCGGCCAAACGATAGGAGCGAAGGCGTGATCCGCGCTGTACTTCTGATTACTTTGCTGTTTTCTACAGCTTCACCCGCAGTGCCAGCAAACGCGCTTAACGTCAAGATTGGATACCTTGGCACCACCGAGAAGGTACCGACGATTTCACTTCTGGAGATGCCAGCGTCAAATGCCGGCCTAGCTGGCGCACAGCTTGCCATCGATGACAATAATACGACCGGCAAGTTCCTCGATCAGTCCTTTGCCCTCGAAGAAATCCTGCTGAATGGCGAAGAGGATGCGTCTGCTGCGATGCAGAAGTTGTCCAATAGTGGAATCTCATTGATCGTGACGGACCTACCCGCGGAGGGCCTCCTTAAGGCGGCAGACGCTGGGCGGGAGCGGGGAGTCGCTTTCTTCAATTCTGGCGCGATCGATGACCGGCTGCGTCAGGAAGACTGTAGGGCGAACGTCATTCATGCTGCGCCGTCACGTGCAATGCTTGCCGACGGGCTCGCACAATACCTAGTGTGGAAGCATTGGACACGATGGCTACTTGTCTCCGGCTCTCACGAGCATGACAAGCTTTTTGCAGATGCGCTGCGGCGTTCGGCAGCGCGTTTTGGCGCCCGCATCGTCCAGGACCGCGAATTCAAGGATACCGGTGGTGCGCGGCGCACCGATTCTGGCCTCGTGCAGATCCAAAGCCAGATACCGCTCTTCACGCAATCGGCGCCGGATTTCGACGTGCTAGTTACCGCTGACGAGAGCCAGGTATTCGCCGATTACATGCCCTATCGAACTAGCCAACCTCGCCCCGTCGCCGGCTCGGCCGGACTGGTACCAACCTCCTGGGATGCTTCGTTTGGTCAGTGGGGTGCACTCCAGCTGCAAAGTCGATTCACGAAGAAGTTTTCGCGTTGGATGACGGCGCTCGACATGCAAGCGTGGACGGCGGTGCGAATGATCGGCGAGGCCGTTTCGCGTACAAACTCGGCTGAACCCAAGACAATCGTCAGTTACATACTAGGACCGGAATTCGCCCTGGCCGCTTTCAAAGGGGATAAGCTTACAGTGCGCGACTGGGATCTCCAGCTGCGCCAGCCAATTTTGCTGGCCGACGGACGAACCATTGTGTCGGTCTCTCCTCAGCAGGGATTTCTGCACCAGCATTCGGAACTCGACACGCTGGGGTTCGATCGTCCGGACACCAAGTGTCACCTCAAATAGTTGTTTGCCGAGGAGATAAGACGAATGTGGCTTCGACTTGCGCTCGGGATAGGTCTTGCTGTGATACTTGGCAACGATGCCATTGCCTATACCGCTTATGTTTCCAACGAAAGGAGTAATACTGTTTCGAAAATCGACACCGATAGCTGGAAAGTGACGAAGACTATTCGGGTAGGACAACGACCGCGCGGTATCGGGTATACTAAGGATCAGAAATACGTTCTTGTTGCGTGTGGCGACGATGATACGATCCAGCTGATCGATACCAGCAGTGATGCTGTTGTCGACTCACTACCCTCCGGCCCGGATCCTGAGTTTTTCACTACGGGAGCCGACGGTAAGCTGCTCTACGTCGCCAACGAAAACGATAACACGGTGACAATCATCGATATCGGGCGGCGCGCTCAAATTGGAGAGGTACAAGTCGGCGTAGAGCCGGAGGGCATGGTCATGAGCCCCGATGGTAAAATCCTCATCAACACCTCGGAAACGACCAATATGGCGCATTTCATCGATCCGGTGAAACGGGAGGTTGTCGCGAGTGTCCTCGTTGATCAACGCCCGCGTTTTGCGGCATTCACACCTGATGGCGCAGAACTATGGGTCTCCGCCGAGGTTGGCGGTACCGTCGCCGTGATCGACCCTGTCAAGCATTTGGTAAAACATAAAATCGAATTCGCCATTCCGGGAATGCGAGCTGATCCCATTCAACCGGTTGGCATCAACATCACGCAGGACGGAAGCTTGGCGTTTGTAGCACTTGGGCCAGCAAACCACGTCGCGGTGGTCGACACAAAGACCTATAAGGTCATAAAATATCTGCTGGTCGGCCAACGTGTTTGGCATATGGCGTTCACGCCTGACGAGAAGTACCTATTGACGACCAACGGTCTATCCAACGATGTTTCTGTGATCAATGTTGCTGCCCTCAATGTTGTTAATACTGTCCAGGTTGGTGAGTTACCTTGGGGTGTCGCAATCTCGGACCATTGACTGACCTTGCAGAAGCTAAAATGACTCGGGCGAACATTGTTGGGAAACCAGTCGTGATGAAATGTGCGGGTTGTCTATTGGTCATCTACGCACTCGCGGCGCTGCTATCGCCACTGTGCGCCGACCCGCGCTATCCCGATTGGCCTTGTGCGCAGCCCAAGGTGCCAGAGCTTTCGCCCGCGGCAATGTGGAATGGTCCACCGATCAGCGATGTCGGCAACAGCTGGCAAGACGACGCTAAGGTTAGGGATCTTGTTGAACTGATTGCTGCACGTCGCACGACTCTGGAGGCGGCACAAAAAGCAATCGCGGAGTTCATGGTCGGCACTCCCGCTGAAAAGGAGCAGAAAGCAAAACAAGTTTTTGCGGGGGTTTTCGACACACTCAGCGAGCAACGTCGGGAAGTGATGGACGGTCTTGAGAGAGTGTCGCGCAAGGAGATGGACCTCGCTGAGAAGATCAAGTCCGACGTGGCCAATTTACGTGAGCTGCAGGATAAACCTGACGCTGATCAATCGGAGATAAAAAATCTGGCAAGCGAAGTTGAGTGGAGCACGCGAATTTTTGAAGACCGGCGCAAAACGATACGCTATGTGTGCGAAGTGCCTAGCGCCCTCGAACAACGGGTCTTCGCGCTGGCGCGTACCATCCAGCAAAACTTGAATTGAGCACTACTCGGTATCTGCTGGAGGAGCGGGTTCCCCTTGTTGCACTGGAAGTCCGCTAGCTTCCCAGCCATCGGTGCCGTCCGGATACCAAGCCACATTTTTATACCCCATCGTAAGGGCGCGCTTAGCGGCGTTCCATGACATCCAACAGTCCTTCTGACAATAAATGACGAGCCATCGTGACTGGTCACCCTGGGTAATGCGCGCAAGTCCGTTGCGCAGATACCGTTCAGTCGAGGTGGCGAGTGCACCGTAGCCGGTATCGGGTAGCCATATACTGCCAGGGATATTCATGCGCGGTTTTTCGTGCCAGATCGTGCCAGGCGGCAAATTGGTCGGGCGCGGGGGGTGCGGTAGAACGTCAACGAAAGCCGCACCGGCTTTCCAAAGCTCTTCGACATCCGGAGTAGTAACTACGCGGGCTCCCACGAGGCTCGTCGGAGTCGGCGCACGATAATCCTGCATCCGATAATCCGGCGGCTCTGGAATAGCGTTTTGGCTCCAGGCGGAAACGGCGAAGGCGATGAGCCAAAAGCCCAGCATAAGCACGCGGCTCACGGCTTTTGCGTCAGGTCATCGGCGGTGATGAATTGGTCACTCTCGTTGACTATGGGTATCCCGTAATCAAGCAGGAGCTTGTTGATGGCTGGCTGGTTCTCCCCAATTAACTGGTTTAATTGTCTTTTCCAGTTCTGGTCCGACGGACGAACACCCATGACGATACGATAGTCGAGATGAGGGCCGCCTTTTTCTTTCAAAAGCAGTGTTGCCTTCATCGGGGGAGTAGCATGTGAGGCGTAATATCCCGCCAAGGGGCCCCACAACACACCGGCATCGATAGCACCCGAATTAATGTCATTCACCATTGCCTGTGCCGAGGAATCGTATCGTGTGTCGACAACCAACGGGTACGGCTTGGAATTTGTGATGAGACCGTCAGCCACGAGGTAGCTTGCAGGTGGAGTGCCGGCAACAACTCCAAGACGCTTATCCTTCAGACGCACGTCCTCGAGCGTCTCGACGCCTGCGAGCGCGCTAGCGGCTTTGGACACAAGCGCGTAAGCAGTCCGGTAATAGGGATTTGTGCTCTGCGCTAGTTCGCCGCCCTGCGGGAAGCCCATGACCACGTCACACCGATACGAACCAAGTGTCATTCGTACGAAACCGGTCGCGCCCGGATAATAGGTATAGGCGAGTGTCTTGCCGAGTTTTGTCGCGAAAAGTTCGGCAATCTTGTTCTCAAAGCCTTCGCCCCTGTCGTTGGAGAAAGGCAAATTGTTTGGATCGGCGCAAACGCGCAATACCTTTGAATCAATGAGTTCCAGGCCGCCCTGCAAGACGCCGCCGGCTTGGCCGTGCGTACTGATCGGCGCAAGGACGGTCCCCAATGCACAGCATGCGGCGTTTACCAATAGACGGTGTCCGGCCGCTCTTCTCATCGATCCATCTGCTCTTCAACTCTTTTGGCCGAAACAGCTATCCTGCCACTTCGCCGCGGCCTCGGGTTTTTCCTCGTGTTTGGCTGGGCGGCCGCGAGGAACGGCGTCGTTAGCGCGTGCTCGTAAGTAAACATAGATATCGTCAACCACGCACATCACGTTCTTATTGGTGCCGAAAGCGGGCATCACATTCTCATTGGCGGTATTCACGTTTTTACGGCCGCCAGCAACAACGCCGAGGAAATCACCGTAGTTGATCGTTTTCAGCGAATTGACTAGAGCCGGTGCGTAGGAGGAACCCATACCATCCGGGCCGTGACAGACGTGGCATTCGGAATGGTATCGGACGAACCCGGAATAGGTGTACCAGTCGACGGTGCCGTCGGGCTGTATTTTATAGGTGGGATTGCCTTGCTTATCGAAGTACTTGCCATCCTCGCTTTTGACGGCAGTCGGGTCTCCCGAACCATCGGCAAGCGCTGGAGCGATCGAAAACAATGCGGCGACCAGCATGAATGCGGTCGCTCCATCACGGGTTCTCACAGATAAATTCCTTTCATGAAGCGACGACAGAAAAGCTGCTCCGGCGCGCCACGTTCGGTAACGCGCCGGAGCGTTTGTGCATCAGCTTCGGTTCGCGCGGCTCAGGGCACCGCGAACACCGTGAGCTGTCCGCCGAGCGCGGTGTAATTGCTCAGCGCGGCATAGCCACCCACCGCACCCAGGCCGTCATGCGGGTCGGTAAGACCGGCCGCCAGCCCAATCCCAGCCCAGCCGCCGACACCCGACAGCACTGCGACGTATTGCTTGCCGCCGTGCTGGTAGGTCATGACGTTGCCGATGATGCCCGATGGCGTCTTGAACTTGTACAGTTCCTTGCCGGTCTTGGCATCAACCGCCTTCAGATAGCCTTCCAGCGTGCCGTAGAACACAACGCCGCCCGCCGTGGCCAGAGCACCCGACCACACCGAGAACAGCTCCGGATCGGACCAGACGATCTTTCCGGTCTTGCCGTCCCAGGCAATGAAGTTGCCCATGTTGGTCTCGCCCGCCGGCGGGAACATCGACAAGGTCGCCCCGACATAGGGCTGGCCCGCCGTGTAGCTCACCTTGAACGGCTCGTAATCCATGCAGACGTGGTTGGTCGGCACGTAGAACAGCTGGGTTTCCGGCGAATAGGCCGCCGGCTGCTCGTCCTTCGATCCCAGCGCCGCCGGGCAGATGCCCGTGGTGTTGTGATCCGCGCCGCCCGCTTGCGTCGAGTATTGAGTCACGACCGCAGGTCGACCGTAGTTTGCCGAGTTCTTGTTCATGTCAACGCCGGTGGTCCAGTTGACCTTCGGATCGAATTTTTCCGCAACCAGAAGCTCACCGGTCTCGCGGTCCAGTGTGTAGCCAAGACCGTTGCGATCAAAGTGGGTCAATAGCTTACGCGTTGCCCCACCGATCTGTTGATCACTGAGGATCATCTCATTGACGCCGTCATAGTCCCACTCGTCATGGGGCGTCATCTGGTAGACCCACTTGGCAACGCCGGTGTCCGCGTTGCGCGCCCAGATGGTCATCGACCACTTGTTGTCGCCTGGACGCTGAGTGGGATTCCAGGTCGAGGGATTGCCTGAACCGTAATAAACCAGGTTCAGCTGCGGATCATAAGAGATCCAGCCCCAGGTGCAGCCGCCGCCGATCTTCCACTGATCGCCTTCCCAGGTCTTTAAGCTGGAGTCCTTGCCAATCGGCTTGCCCAGCGCGGTGGTCTTGTCGTCAACGAGCATCTGATCATCCGGCCCTTCCGAGTAACCGCGCCACACCAGCTTGCCGGAATTGATGTCGTAGGCGGCAAGCGAGCACTGCACACCGAATTCGCCGCCAGACGTGCCGACCAGAACCTTGTCCTTCACCACCAGCGGTGCCGAGGTGCCAGTCTGGCCCTTCTTCGGATCGCCGTTGGTCGCCGACCAGACTGGCTTGCCGGTCTTGGCATCCAGCGCCACCAGCGTGTCATCGGCCTGATGCAAGAAGATCTTGCCGTCACCGTAAGCCACGCCGCGATTGACCGTGTCGCAGCACATCACCGGTATGACGCTCGGATCCTGCTTCGGCTCGTACTTCCACAGGATCTTGCCATCATTGTTGAGATCGAGAGCATAGACGGTGTTCGGGAACGGCGCATGCACGTACATGACGTCGCCGATGACCAGCGGACCACCTTCGTGGCCACGCAGCACACCGGTGGAGAACGTCCACGCCACCTGCAGCTTGCCGACATTGCCGGTATTAATCTGATTAAGCGTCGAATAACGCGTATTGGCGTAATCCTTCGCCGGCATGACCCAGTCATTGGCGTTTTGGGCCATCTTGCCAAGATCACTTTGTGCATACAGGGGACCGGCAGCCAGCAGTGCGGCTGCGCTAATCACCGTGCCCATCGTGAGCGAGATACAACGCATCGTGCATCCTCCCTGCAACAGTGTCATCCGGGTGGTGCACCGATGTGAACGAGCCCAAAGCAAGCCTGGCCTCGCGGCGCAAACCCGTTGCCCCGGGAAAAATCTCCGGCAGCGTGTCACGGCATCAGTCCATCGCGAACGATCTCTGTCGCTCGTCAATGGCGTTAAGCCTGCGAAGAAACGCGAGCTCTCCCTGAACAGCTCGTGCCCTTGAAGCCGGAAACTTCTGCAATACTATGCCCGCGCCAATTGGCGTCAATAGCCATTCGCGCCAAGATGGCACCCTAAATGGATGTAAAATTTGTCGCGCGGAAGTAACCAATGCGAGCTCATTAGGAGGTCATCTCTCTGAGGTCGGCTGCGCTGATCACTTTGCTCTTTGGGGTCCTACTTAGCAGGACAGCAACGTTGACCTATTCGCAGGAGATCCTTAAGCCGCTTTCTCTCGACCAAGTTGGATCCGGTATCTACGTGCATGCGGGCAAGATTGCATTGATGAACGAAGCAAACGAAGGCGCGATTGCCAATATCGGGCTTGTCATAGGTGACGAGGGTGTCGCTGTGATCGACACCGGGGGCAGTGTGCGCGAGGGGCGTCGGCTACTCTCGGCGATACGTCAAATCACTGATGAGCCTGTCTTGTACGTCATCAACACACATGGTCACCCCGATCATGTGTTCGGGAATGCGGCCTTCTTACCGCCGGCGGTGTTTGTCGGTAGCCACAATCTGCCGCGATACATAATGGAACGCGGCCCATACTACCTGAACTCTTTTCGACCGGCGATGGGCTCGCTGCTTGACGAGGTCAAGATCGTGCCACCGAAGGTGACCGTGGATGACGAATTGCAGCTGAACCTGGGCCACCGTGTGCTGACCCTAAGAGCATGGCCCGCGTCACATAGTAACAGCGATCTCACCGTTTTCGATGAAAAGACCGGCATCCTGTTCGCCGGCGATTTAGTATTTTTGCGCCACATTCCAGTCCTTGATGGCAGCATTCGCGGCTGGCTCAAAACAATTGATGACCTCGCGAAGCTCCCCGCCAAAAGCGTGGTTCCGGGCCATGGTCCTCCGTCGGCCCCATGGCCTGCCGCACTCGATCCGGAGAGGAACTATCTTAAGCGCCTGGAAAGCGACTGTCGCGATTTGATCAAACGCGGCGTGCCGATTGGAGCCGCGTCTGAGCTCGCCGCCGCTTCGGAAAAGTCACACTGGGACCTGTTTAGCGAATATAATGCCCGAAATGCCACAGCCGCATTTTCCGAACTGGAGTGGGAATAATGACTGGGCATGTCGGCTAAGAAAATCGGAGAGGATCGATGATCGGCATGTGCGCACGAGCGGTAACTGTGATGGCATTTGCGGTCGCGATGTCCTGGAGCTCGGCACAGCCCGCGCTGTCGGCCGATAGCAACAATTCGTGGCGTGAAATCGCAAACAATGCGTTCAATGGTCGCCCGCTTGCCGATGGTTCCCAGCTGATCACGCTCGAGATGCCGGAACGCGCGGACGATGCAGCGATTGTTCCAGTCACGATGCGGGCAAACCTACCGGCTGGCGATACACGCACCGTCAGGTCGCTCACATTGGTGATTGACGAAAATCCGTCACCGGTGGCGGCGACCTTCAATGTTGGGCCGGGCGTGGCAATGATCTCGACGCG
Organism: uncultured Alphaproteobacteria bacterium; assembly: GCA_963816295.1. Classification (GTDB taxonomy): domain Bacteria; phylum Pseudomonadota; class Alphaproteobacteria; order Rhizobiales; family Xanthobacteraceae; genus BOG-931. The sequence goes on from CAWFJS010000017.1 coordinate 961,912, forward strand.
GGTGCGCGTAAATTCCAACACGAAAGTGCACGCCGTCGCGGAACTTAGCGATGCCAAGCTTTACGAAGTGGACACTTACGTGAAGGCGTCTGGCGGCTGTTCAGCTCCCATGGCGAACAACGCAGAGGACGCCGCGGCTAGGCTTGGTCAAATTCGGTTTCGGCAATTTATAAAAACCACTGCGGCGCCGGCGAGTGCGCCGCGCGAGGCGCAGATCATGATTCATCATCCGAACAATTCGGGTCTACAACGCGATCAGGTCTCGCTGCTCTACATTCCACTTTTTATCGTTCGTCAATTGCGCGTTTGGCAAGGCGATCAGCTTGTTCTTGAGATGGATGGCGGCATATCCATCTCGGAGAATCCTAACATTCGGTTTTCTTACCTACCGAATAGCGCAAGCATGTTCCGCGCGGAGGCGGTCGATACCGAAGGTCACGTTTTTTGGGGTGAGTGGCCAGTCGAGCCGACGATGTAGTGGCTCATCAGAAGCAGCGTACCTCTGCTTCCGCCTGAGCGCGGCGAAGTTCCTCAAGCGAGGTTCGAGAAATTTCGGTGGTGCGGAACTCAGCACCGAGGTTCCCTTGCACTTGGGACATGCTCAGCACCGTCTGCGCGGTGACGTAGCGATCATATGGTAAAAGCGAAGCAATGAGATCGATCGAGCAGGAACACTTCTGTAGCGAAACCTGCGTCTCCCCGTTGGCTTTCATGCAGCCAAAGACGTAGTCCACGCGCGCAGAAGTTGGATAATCGTTGAGATCCGCAGCTCTCGCATTTAAGTTCGGCGCACAGACGATGAGAAGCGCGACGCCGACCCGGATCGATTTGACGCGAAGCATAAGTGATTTACCTTTCGTTGTCTTTACTTGTCGTGGTCGTCCAGCCGATTATGCCACCAAAATATTGCTAGCAGATATTGGAATCGCCATTCCACGGACTAATATTTCTATGGGGCTGATAATCTTCGATTGTGATGGCGTGCTGGTCGATTCGGAACCCATTGCCCATGGGCTATTGGCTCAAATGATGACGGATCTCGGTCATCCTATGACCACGGCCGAGTCGGTCGAGAAGTTCACTGGACGCAGCCTGGCGGACACTGTGCCGCTCATCGAAGGCGTTTTGGGGCGAAGTATTCCCGATCAAATAGGCCAACACTACAGCCGTTTGTTGCTTGAACGTTTACGTCGTGACTTGAGGCCAGTCGCTGGCGTGAAGGAGGCGGTTGCGATGCTGCGTTATCCCCGCTGCGTCGCCTCTTCGTCGTCGCTCGAGCGAATTCACTTATCCTTGGAGGTAACCGGCCTCGCGGCGTTGTTCGGCTCGAATATCTTCAGTGCGACTCAAGTAACTCACGGCAAGCCTGCACCGGATCTCTACCTGTTTGCGGCAAGAACGATGGCGGTGGCGCCCGAGGATTGCGTGGTTATCGAAGACTCAGCTTTCGGTGTCACCGCCGGATGCGCAGCTGGGATGAAGGTTATTGGCTTCACTGGTGGGGCCCATGCAATCGGCGATGCCGCGCGGCATCTCGCAGCGGCAGGCGCATACCCCATCATTTCCTCAATGGCCGAACTGCCGGCTGCAGCGGAGCGACTGATGTCGTGCGTCGAATCCCCACGCCAGCCTCGATAGGGAATTTGGTCCCGTGCTTTTGACATTAAATCGGCGCGGAGCGGATCGTGTGAAAAACCTTCAATGCAGCAACCTGTTCGGCGACATCGTGAACCCGGAACAGCGCGGCGCCAGCAACGTATGCGGCAAGGGTAGCAGCGATCGCGCCGACAAGCTGGGCCTCGATTTGCCGCTCGCTTAACGGACCGAGAAAAGCTTTCCGCGATGTTCCGACTAAGATCGGACAGCCGAATTCGATCAATTCTCCAAGATGCCGGAGTACCTCGACGTTCTGACGTGCGGTTTTGCCAAACGCCACGCCTGGATCAAGAATAATGCGCGATCGCGGAATTCCAGCAGCCTCGGCAAGCGCCAGTGAGCGCGTAAAAAAGCTTCTGATATCGGCCAGGATGTCGATCGCGCCGTCCTTTTCAGCCCGATTGTGCATAATGACAACGGCAGCCTCTGTCGCAGCCACAGTCGCCGCCATTAGAGGATCCTTCTGCAAGCCCCAGACATCGTTTATGACAATAGCCCCGAGTTCAACGGCACGCGCGGCGATCTTCGATTTATAGGTATCGATCGAGAGCGGCACTTCGAGTTTAAACGCGAGTTCAGCGAAGATAGATTCAACGCGAGCGAGCTCTTCATCTTCACTGATCGGTAAGGCGCCGGGTCGCGTCAACTCGCCCCCGACATCGATGATGTCGCATCCCGCCGCCGCCATCTGTTTCCCATGCGACAGGGCAGCTTCCATACTGACGTACCGCCCGCCGTCGGAGAACGAATCCGGCGTCAGGTTGAGAATACCCATGACGATCGGACGTGTTCCGATCTTCGCAAGAAAGGCATCACGCCGGGCGCGCTGTTCCGCGCGCATTGGTCTTTTCTTCCCTGTGAGAGCCTTCGCAATGGTATTCTTTGATAGTCCAGTTCGGATGCCCGCCGACCCACTGCGCAAGATAGGGCTGCGCATCCTGCACACACGCGCGCACCGAGCCTTGCCAGACATATTCGAGACGCTGTTCCTCGCATTGATCGGGATGCGTCAGGGCACAGACCGTGAATACGATGACTACGAGGTCCATTGAGCCGCTCCGCAACTATCGGACAGTCACAGGCAATTACCATGCAAACAGAATTTGCAAAGGCTTAGTTCCGATTTCCAACAAGAATCTCGCCCTTGCCGAGGACCGCCATATCTCCGGCGAAGCGCACAAGTGGCCGGCGCAAAAGCATGGCGGCGCCCTTGCTGTACGGTTCGATCATCGCCGCCAGCCATCGCATGGCGACAAGCTCATGCTCGCCACAGTCGATGAATGTCGGCGAAAGGACACTGCGGCTATCGCCGAGCACGATTGTACCGCGTTTAAGCAGGAATCCCGCGAGCGGCCCGGCCCCGTGGCGCACAATGACCGTGCCGGCAATCATCCGACTTCCAGCGTAGGGTCCAGCTTCGCCTTCGACGATGATCGCGCCGCGGCGCATGCGGTCGCCTGCGCGCTCTCCGACCGAGCCGCGGACAATGACAATGCCACCGCGCATTCCGGCGACTTCTCCTGCCAGCGCGCCTCCCAGTCGATCGCCTGCGGAGCCGCGGATTTCCAGCACACCTGCTTTCATGCCCGAAGCGGCCCATGGTCCCGCATTGCCGAGCACCGTCAGGCGGCCTCCGGCCATCAGGCGTCCGGCCTGAATGCCGACATCGCCGTCGACCAAGAGCTCGCCGCTTTTCATCTCTTGACCGACGTAATCGAGTCGATCACAGGCATTCTGAATGCGGATTTGCTCGACATCACCCGCGCGCAGTCGAAACACATCGCCAACTTTGATGCGGTGACGGGTTGTTTGCAGCTCGATCTGTTCGATCTCGCGAGCCGTCTTACCGGCGAGGCCGTGGGGCACAAGCGGCGACAAGTCGAGACGCTGCTCGGGCCGCTCGCGAAGCGTTAATGTCAGCGGCTTCACGGCAGTAATTCCCGCAGATGGTAATGATGCGGCCCTAGCTTGCCGCCGTAATTCCCGGCGCTGATCCGCGTCGCACCACGTCTGGGGCCAAGCCTGACGATCGCTGCGATACCGGCACGCATGGCGGAGGCGACCGCCTCCGAGGTAAGGCCGTCCACGACGATTTCCAACACGCATTTTGTATCGGGATCGAGCGCAGTTTTGACTGCGCCCCGCAGGGTCGGACAGAAGGCATCGTTGGTGGAGGCTGGCACACCTTTATACTTTGAGCCGACCTTCGAACCGGAGCGGACCACTCCGCCGGGAAAGGGCGCGACCACATCCGGCACTTTGCGGATGGCCGCCACTGCAGCTTCCGCGGCCGCACGTGTCGTTTGTACCGAACGGCCGAGAATGAGAAGATTGCCGCCACCCACTGCCTGTTTGGTCAGGCCTGTGGTGGCCTCGCAAACAAATTCGCCATCCATGACGGGAATGCGCCAGAAGTGTTTGTTGCCGAATCGTTTTGAGATCTGCCAGCCATCGCCGAAATAGCGCAGCGCATTTCCGAGCCGCAGAGTTTCTGCGCCGTCGATCCCGGCATAGCACGCCGAACCCGGACTGGTGAGCAGGCATTGCGCTGCGCGCGTTTGCAACTGTTTCTGGAGTTCGGCTGTCGACACGGCGAATAACAGAACCCGAACTCCAGGGCGACCGTCCGGGGTTTGTTTCCCAGTTAGTTTACGATCGATCCCGGCCTCGCAACCGCAGCCGATGACGGAGGTGGCAAAGCCGGTCATGCTCAGCGCCGCTTGGCGGGCCCATTGCGCGGTATCGGCCGTAATGATCACTGCGGTCGCCCGCATGCTAAAGGCTTCTGCGAACGTGTCATCGATGCGCACGCCGCGGACAGTCAGCGGCATGATACGAATTCAAACGGTTCTGGCCGGTTCAACGCGTAGTCCGGCACTTTGATGAATTGATCCGAAAGTCCGTAACGCTCCTCATAATAGTCCTTCATCCGACGATCGATCGCTCGATCGCGCTCGGGGGCGATCGCGAGCGCACGGCCCGAAGGATAATGCGTGACCTGCCCGTCGCGCACGACAAGATCCCCATTCTTAAAGACGAGAGCGGCTGCGCGAAACATCTGCGCTCGGTCTGGAGAATCGTCGTACACTGCGACGTCGGCAATCGCGCCAGCGCCGAGATGGCCGCGATCGGTCAAGCCAAGCAATTTTGCGGGCGCGGCGCGAGTCATGGCGGTGATCTCATATAGCGAGTACTCGCGCGTGATCGACGGTAGCGTCGTCACGGCCATCGCCTCGGGCGGCAGCTCGGAAATCCATTTCGTGCGCAGTTCGCGGCTCATCAAGAGTGCGAGTAGGTCTGGATAGCTGGTGAATGGCGCGCCATTGGGATGGTCGGTGGTAAAGAAGACTCGCCAAGGGTCATTGATCAGCAAGAATAATTCAAGGCCAACAGCCCATTGCACGGCGTTGTAGAAGTTCCTGCGCCGATAATCGTAAGGGACGATGCCGACGCCGTTCGCGTCACCGTCCAGGATCAGCCACTTTTTAGGCCGCGCCCGGGTGCGCGCATTGAACTGACGCAAAACGTCGAGCGAGATTGTAACGGTCGGGCCAAACATGACCTGGCCGACATCGATTGTCACATTGGCCGTGTTGTTCACAGCTTCTGCAAGCTGCGCTGCGGCGGAGGAGAACCCTCGGTCGCCCTCTTTGCCGTAACCGTAGAACTGCAAGTGCGCGAGGTGGAGCGGTAGTTCCTCAGCGGCGGCGATTGTCGTCAGCGCAGTCTCGAAATTTCCGGCAAGCCCAAGATTGTTGCAATGAACATGCAATGGATGTGGCACGCCGAGACTGCTCACCGCACGCTGCAGAGCTTTGACGATCCGCCGTGAGGTTACCCCAAAAGCCGGTACGACATCGTCGAACGAAAACGCGCGCAGGTTTTCCTTGAAGGCTGCGGCACCCCCTGCATTCACGACCTTAATGCCGAGTGAACGGGACATTTCGAGGATCCAAGCGACATAATCCTCAATCGCCGCTTCGCTCTCATTATCGTGCAAAAGGCGGAGTAGATAATCGTCGTTACCGAGTACTGCGAGTGTTGCCTTATCGATGATTGGAGTGTCGGCAAGCTCGAGATGGGCGTGAAGCGCGTAATGGGGTGACACTGCCGGTTCGACCACGGTGGTAAAGCCCATAGTCGCATAGAGATGGCCGGTCTCGAATGTCGACCATAGCCTTTTTGACAACGGGGCCTCGGGCGGACGCCGCGTCGCGGCACTTTGATACTCGGGCAATAACAGCCGTGCGGTGTCCACATTCCAGCCGGCGATATGGGAATGGATATCGATGGCGCCGGCCATGACGACCTTGCCTGCCGCATCGTAGGTTGCATCGGCAGGAGCGTTTGGTGCGTCCACGATTCGAGCATCGCGAATCCAGACATCACCCAGGCCGTCGCGCTCATGAGCAGGATCGATGACGCGTCCACCGGCAATGCGTGTCAGCATGAGCGTACCTGGGGTCCCGGCGTTGCGGCCGAGATACGTGCGATCGCATCGGCGACAGAGATCGTCCCGATTGGCCGCGCCGCAGCACACGCTGATAGAGTGCCGGTTGCGGCAAGGTGTTGGACCGAGGAATGATCAATGCCTGGGCAACCGACGTTGATATGAACCTGCGCCGGTGTGCGAAATGCCGTGCCCTGAGCAGTCAGTGCGATCGTTGGCGGCCCCCGGCGCCATGGCGGGGCTTCGCTCCTGTAGGCGGAGATCCAAACGACGCAATCGACCTCGCCACTGGCCACAAGCCGGCGGCTATCGAATAGCCAAGGATCATGCTGGGAAATCCCGCGGCCAAAGCTGGTGCGCATCGGGAAGCCAGTCATCCAGCCGCAGACATGCAGTACACCGATGGCGTCGTCTTCCGGCGCAAGCGGCAGACCTGAGAAACGCGTCGTCGCGTTTAAATCGCCGACGAGGCCGCATAGCATTTCGATTGCGAGCGGGTCGAGCTCCGCGCCGGACCAGATTGCAGTGCCGAAGCGCGTCTGTTTGAGGGTCGCCGCAACTTGCCGCAGCCGCTTTGATGAAACGCTGGCTCTACCGGTGGGTCTTCCTGCGATTTGGGCGCGAAGCGCCGCTAAAAGGCCGGGCAAGTCATCTTGTTCTTTGCCAATCGACGTGGCTGCGATTTCCTCTGCTAACGTCACCAGTTCCCGTCCCGGACAAAGCCATAGGATTTCACGCCGATGAACGGCTTTTGCCCGATCGCTGTCGATCACGTGTTGTAGAAGTTGGTTGCGAGCGGCGCCGCGAACAGGTCCAGCCAATAGCAGCGTGTCGGCGCGCGCACGGCACTCAGTTGGAGTTGTCATCATGACGCCTGAGGATCGCATAACATCAAGGTCCCGCAGCACGCCTTCCGAGTTCATATGATCGACAATCGCTCCGGTGCGCTGCGCCAGCGCAATTGCGGCGCGCGCGCCGGCTACATCGGTGCCCAGTCCGGCAATAAGGATCTTTGTGCTCGCGCCGATTAGCTCGCCTGCCTCGGCAATCGCAGCATCAAGCGTTGTCGGCTTTCCTAAAATCCAAGCGCCTTCCATTACGACTTCCTGCACGCGCAAATAAAAGCGACGCTATTCGTCATATTTGATATACGCAAAGCGCTGATCCTTTTGCGGAGTTCCTTCCAAGGCTCCACCCGATTTTGCGGGCTGCCATTGCACAACATCTTCGATCTTCTTGGCCAGTTCAAAGTCCTTGTCCGTAATCCCTTTCGCTGCATGGTTTTGCAGGCGAACCTCAACCCAGGCATAGGAGGCGGTGATGTCGGGATGGTGCCAGGCCGCCTCGGCGAGGTGGCCCACCGTATTGATGACCATCAGCGTGCCCTTCCAACTGTTGGTGCGATACTTACGGCGAATCCAGCCGTTCTCCAGATACCAGTGGGGCAAATCGCGCTTGAGCCGCTGCTGAATCTCTTCATCCGTGTAGGTTCGCTCATTATTAGCTTCGGGCATGGCGATATCCTTCGATGGTTGTTAGGCTGCTCCGATTGTCAACCGGAATGGAACGTCGCATTTTAGACCTGAACTCCCACTGAAAAAATGGCGGGAACTGCTTTTTCGGGAGACTGGGCTTGAGCGATGATAATTTACGACCAGCGGAAATTCTCGTCACTGTTCCCGCCCGGCTACATCTCGGGTTCCTTGATCTCAATGGCGGGCTTGGCCGACAGTTCGGCGGTATCGGACTTGCAATCAACCACTTTGGGACCAGCCTTATCGTCCGACGTGCAAAGCATGCTGACGTTTCCGGTCCAGAAAGCGAGCGTGTCCAGCAATACCTGCATACGATGGAACGATCGCTCGGGCATGTTGGCGCGCACGCTGTGAATATCTTGCAAACTGTTCCCGCACATGCGGGTCTCGGTTCCGGCACGCAGCTGGCGCTTGCCGTGGCGAGTGGCATTCGCCGATTACACAACCTGCCGCTTGAAATCGAGGACGACGCATTAAGGCTTGGACGCGGCGCGCGGTCTGGAATTGGCATCGGACTATTTCATCGCGGTGGCCTGATCGTCGACGGTGGACATGGCAGGCAATCGAGAGCGGCGCCGATCGTCAGTCACCTTCCATTTCCAGAGCATTGGCGCATTCTCGTCATCCTTGACCTGCAGCGTGGTGGCGTTCACGGCCACGACGAGGCGTCGGCATTCGCCACTCTTGCACCGATGCCAGAAATAGATGCTGCCCAGATTTGCCGTCTGGTTCTTATGAAGGCATTACCGGGCGTTGCGGAGCAGGACATCGTCAGCTTCGGCGATGCCATAAAGGAGTTGCAGATCCGGCTCGGCAATTATTTCGCGCAGTCGCAAGGCGGAGGTGGCTTTACAAGCCCCGCCGTTGCCGGCGTACTTGCGGCACTCGATGCCGGTGGCGCGCATGGAATTGGGCAAAGTTCCTGGGGGCCGACGGGGTTTGCATTCGCTTCATCGGCGGAAGAAGCCGAACGCTTGTTGAGGCTCGCGAGAGAGCATCCAGCCGCCAAGGGGCTGGACATCCAAGTTTGTAGCGGCCTCAATCGTGGCGCTGAAATTATCACGCGGATGCAGGGGTAACGTTCTCTAGTAGATTTACGCAGGGAGGTGATGATGGCAGAAAAAAACATTCTTCATATGGTCACTCCCACAAAGCATATCAGCCCGTTCGACGCCAACATGGCACTCGATGCCGGTTACGACGCTGTTCTCACCTACAGTAACGTGACTCTCGACGACATAACGGGACTCGTCCAAGATTCTATCTTCTCGCGTCCGCCGAAGACTGGTGTCCGTACCGCAATGTTCTTCGGCGGCAAAAACGCGAGCCTGGCGCTCGACATGCTGACAAAGGCCCGGAAAGCATTGGTGCCTCCGTTCGGAATGTCGTTCTTTGCCGATCCGGCCGGCTCGTTCACGACTGCCGCAGCGATGGTCGCGTGCGTCGAAAGGATCTTGAAGGAAAAGCATCAGCGGCGGCTCGAGGGCTTGAAGCTCGCTATTTTTGGCGCGACCGGGGTGGTCGGTTATGCGGCTGCCGTCATTGCCGCGCTCGAGCGAAGCAGCGTTACGATCGTCGGCTACGATGGCATCAAGCGTGTGACCGATAGCGCGAATGAAATCAGAACACGTTTTAACGTAGAGGTCAGGCCGGCAGACGGCAGCGACGACAGCAAAAAAACTGCCATTCTCAAGGAAAACGAGGCCGTGCTGTGCGCTGGCCGCGCAGGCGTCCAGATCTTGTCAAAGGCGCAGCTTGCCGGCGCAACAAATCTCCTGGTTGCGGCCGATGTTAACGCGGTTCCTCCGGCAGGCATTGAAGGCCTTGATATGCAGGCAAATGGCGATGCACTGACGCCAAACGGCACAGTTGGCTTGGGACCGTTGGCGATCGGCAACATCAAGTACAAGACTGAGTTTGGCTTATTTCAAAAGATGATCGCGGCAACGAAGCCGGTGCAGTTGGATTTTCGCGACGCCTTTGTACTGGCTCGTGAGCTCAATGTCTGAGAAGCCGTCCGTGCTGATCGCGGCAATTTCCGGCCGCGCGCTGGCGCAATCGGCACAGCGTGGCGGTTACCAGCCGCTGGTGGTGGATTTCTTCGGCGACCAAGACACCTTGCAGGTCGCGCGCGATCACGTTCGATTAATTGGAAGTCTCGCAAACGGGATCGCAGAGAGCGCTTTGATTACGGCGTTGGGCGCGCTCGCCGATCGTCACCGTCCGATGGGGATAGTTTGCGGAAGCGGATTCGAGGACCGACCCCACCTCCTGCAAGCCGTCGCCGCACGCTGGCCACTGTTTGGAAATGCCGCGGCGATCGTGACCAACGTGAAGAGTCCCGAGACCCTTTCGGCGATCTGTGGCAAGCTCGCAATTTCGTTTCCGGAATTCTCGTTCACGAAGCCGGGCAACCCGGCTGGCTGGCTTGCAAAGCGCATAGGTGGTGCGGGCGGCGCGCATATCCGGCCGGCATCCCAACCAACGAGCCGCACGGTCTATTACCAGCGAAAAGTGGCGGGAGCGCCAGTATCGGCGCTCTTTCTCGCTGATGGAGTGAGTTCGACGATCATCGGATTTAGCACGCAATGGGTGCTGGCCACAGCGACAAAGCCATATCGCTACGGGGGCGCAGTACGACCCGCACTCCTTTCCGCCCGCATGACCGCTTTGCTGACGAGCGCCGTTGAGCGGCTCGCGGCCGCAGCATCACTGGTTGGCCTCAACAGCATCGATTTCCATGTCGACGGCGAGTGCTTCTGGTTGTTGGATGTCAATCCCAGACCGGGTGCGACGCTAGATATATTCGAGACGCCAGAGCCATCGCTCTTTGGCTTGCACATGGCAGCTTGCGTCGGCAGTTTAGCTGCAGCTCCAATTTATCCTCCGGGCGCCAAAGCTGCAGCGATCACGTATGCTGAGGACGATATCCCTTCGGTTCCAGCACTGGAATGGCCGAGCTGGACCGCAGACCGGCCGCAGCCCGGAATTGCGGTAAAGGCTGGCGAGCCGCTGTGTACGGTCTATGCTTGCGATCGGGCCGCGGCGGCAGCCAAGGCGCTTGCGGATGAGCGACGTCGAAGAGTTCTCGCTTGGATGCATGCGGGGTAGTGATGACGAGCGTTCCGACACTAAGCGTGAACCAGCGGTCCGCTGCACTCGTGGCTCGACTGATCGGTGATGCCGAAGAGCTGAGGATCGGAGTTCTCGCGCGGCGAACTTGGCGAAACATTGATAGATGCGGGCAGTAAGAGCCCCGGCGGAATTGCGGCTGGGATCCGAATTGCCGAAATCTGCATGGGCGGGCTTGGGCAAGTCGAGCTGTTACCCTCGTCGGCGACGCCGCGATGGCCGTGGACCCTCGTCGTGCGCTCCTCAAACCCGGTGATCGCATGTCTCGCTAGCCAGTATGCAGGATGGCGCCTGGCGGATGAGACAGGCGAAAAGCCGTTTTTTGCTCTCGGTTCCGGACCGGCTCGGGCACTGGCGCGACGCGAGCCGTTATTCAAGGACTTGCGCTATTCCGACAACGCCGCGCGCAGCACCCTGATCATTGAAGGTTCTCGGCCGCCGCCAAAAACGATTGTTGCTACAGTCGCACAGCACTGTCGGATTAAGCCAGAAGATCTGACGATCATTTTTGCGCCGACACAAAGTCTGGTCGGCTGCACTCAGATCGTTGCGCGGGTGCTTGAAGTCGCGCTGCACAAGACACATGAGCTGGGGTTTTCACTCGAACGTATCGTCGATGGCGTTGGCGCAGCGCCGCTGTGCCCGCCGCATCCGGACTTCGTTACAGCGATGGGCCGGACCAATGATGCCATTATTTTTGCGGGGCGGGTCCAGCTTTATGTGACTGGACCTGCTGACGAGGCGCGCGCGCTTGCTGAGAAGCTTCCCAGCAGGGCTTCGCGGGATTATGGTCGACCCTTCTCAGAGATTTTCCGGCAAGCCAAAGGTGACTTTTACGCCATCGATCCGATGCTGTTCAGCCCAGCCAGGATCACAGTGACAGCGCTGGAAACGGGCGAAAGTTTTCAATTGGGTGACATTGATCTGGAATTGCTCGATGCATCCTTCACCTGAGCGCTTCGCAGTCAGCTCTTTGGCTCTCCCATGCTCGTCGGCCTCGTAATCGATTCGATTGATTGGCATGCCCGACAACTTATCGTCGCGCTTTCTTCGCGCGGCGTCGAAACGGTTCCGGTGCAGTTGTCTTCGTGTGGAATGGCGACGGCGAGCGCCAGCGGATTACACATCGACGGGTTCGGCAAAACGCTTCCTGATGCTGTGGTTGTGCGCACCATGTCCGGCGGTACTTTCGAAGCCGTTACCCTACGGCTCGGCGTTCTACATGCTTTGCGGGAACTCGGCGTTACAGTCTGGAACGATGCGCGTGCAATCGAGCGCTGTGTTGACAAGTCGATGACGAGCTTCTTGCTGGCGCGTGCCGGTATCCCGACCCCGTCGACCTGGGCGATGGAGTCGTTCGAACAAGCGTACGCAATCGTAGAACGCGAGACCGCGCAGGGACCGCTGGTGCTCAAGCCGCTATTCGGATCTCAGGGGAGGGGACTAAAGCTCGTCCACAAGCCGGAAGATCTTCCGACAATCGAGGAGACGCCGGGCCGGGTCTATTATCTCCAGCGCTTTATAGGTGTTAAACGGCGTGGTGGTTATCACGATTTTCGTATCCTCGTCGTGCAAGGCCGCGTCGTTGCGGCCATGCGCCGTCATTCCACGCATTGGGTAACAAATATAAAGCGCGGTGGTCGCCCCGTTGCGGTCGTCATCAACGAGGAAATGAAGACGCTCGCGCTGCAATCGGCGATGGCGGTCGGCGCCAATTTCGTTGGGGTTGATATCGTTTACGGAACTGACGACCGGCCAGCGGTTCTGGAGGTCAACAGCATGCCGGCCTGGTCGGGCCTGCAGAAAGTTGCCGCTGTCAATATCGCTTCCGTCTTGGCAGATGCTCTCATCGCTGCACTCGCTGCCCGCGGCTTGCGAGGAGCTATGGCGTGACCTCGCGTGCGGAGCGGATTGAGGCGGCTTTTAGATGGGCATGCCTCACCGAGCTCGATGCTCCGAAGCCTGGCAACGTTCACGCCTTTGCCGACGGTCATCGTATGACGGTGGACGAGTTTGTCCGCAGTGCGAATGCAGCCGCAGCTCCGCTGTCGGCACAAGGCGCTCGGGTCGGCCTCCGCATTCATCGCGCCGTCATGGCGACGTTCGCGGCAGTCGGCACCAACACCAATCTTGGAATTATTCTGTTATGCGCGCCACTTGCGGCGGCGGCCGAGCGCGACGCCGCAGATTTGCGCGGCGCGCTTCACGAGGTTCTCCAAGAGCTCGATGTCGATGATGCGGACCTTACGTTTCGCTCTATTGTTCGAGCCGCACCGGCGGGGCTCGGTCATAGCGCTCAGCATGACGTGTTCAATCCGGCAACAGTCAGTCTTTTGGAGGCAATGTCTGCAGCAGCAAACCGCGACATGGTGGCGCGCCAATACGCGACCGACTTTGCCGATATATTCGATCTCGGCTTACCCTTGTTCGAGTCAGTTAGTCAAAGCAAAGGGGAGGCTAAGTGGGCGACACTGGCGACATTTTTGGGTTTTCTCTCGGCCTTCCCTGACAGTCACATCGAGCGAAAATTCGGGGCTGAAACAGCTAACTGCATCCAACGCGCGGCGTTCAGTTTTGCGGCGATGTTGCAGGCGGCCGAACGGCCGGACCAAGTTCTTCCGGCTCTCCTGACATGGGATGCGGCTCTCAAAGCAAAAACCATCAACCCCGGCACCACTGCCGACCTAACTGTAGCCACCCTTTTTGCGCATCGGCTGCGGACCATCTTGCCGTTCTTGCGCAACAGTGATTGACTTTGCGATGCGGACTTCGTACCGCCGCTATCTGGCTAACCGGCCTGGTTGCCCCATCCGGGCGCTGAAAACAAGGATAGATGTACCGCGGTGCAAGTTGTGGTTTCCACGGGAGGAGATGGCGATGGCAAAGATAAATGGACTGTGCATCGGTGAATCGCTTGTTGGTGAGGGCAATGAAGTTGCCCATATCGATCTCATCATGGGCCCACGTGGCAGTGCGGCCGAGACGGCATTTGCGCACTGTCTGACCAACCAGAAGGATGGATTTACGTCATTACTCGCGGTCATCGGACCAAACCTGTTGTGCAAGCCTGCGACCGTTCTATTCAACAAGGTGACGATCAAGGGTGCCAAGCAGGCCGTGCAGATGTTCGGTCCCGCTCAGCATGCGGTCGCCAAGGCGGTTGCCGACAGCGTGGCCGAGGGAATCATTCCCCAGGATGAGGCCGACAATCTCTTCATCTGCGCCGGCGTTTTCATCCACTGGGACGCGGCCGACGACAAGAAAATTCAGGACTTCAATTATCGCGCAATGAAGGAATTTATTGCCCGCGCCGTGAACGGCGAACCCAAGGCTGCTGAGGTGGTGGCCAAGCGCAACCAGGTCAAGCATCCGTTCGCTGCGGCCTAGCTGTGCTTATAATCCTGACAGGCGCGCAATCTGTGCGCCTGTCAGCTTCCCATTATGCAAGCTAGTCGCGACAAGGGCGCCGGCGATACCAACCCGCGCGAGCAAGGCAAGGTCGTTTGCGTCGCGTACGCCACCGGCGGCGTATACCTGCCCATTAACAACTCGAGACTTAATCGTTGCCAGGCGGTTCATATCGGGCCCGCTTGCGCTGCCTACGCGCGCAAGGGTCATAACAACGATCTTCTTCGGCCAGGTATGGGGATCGTTCAATAGCGAAACGGGTCCTAAAAAAGCGTCGCCGCGAAAATCGAGCGAGAGGATGGCGCGTTCGTTTCGACAAAGATAGCGGACAAGTTCGCTGTCTCGCTGCGTTTCGCTGCCGAGGACAAGATGTCCAAAACCAGCTTCGAGCCAACGCTCGGCGTCGTGAGCATCCGCTATGCCGGCATCCACCCAGAATACAAGGTCAGGGTAATCGGCGCTCAACTGTCTCAGGGCTGCGTTGTTGTCACCCTTGTGTTCGATCGCATCGAGATCCGCGACATAGAATTTCCTAAACGGAAAGATCGACAGCAGGCCGCGCGCGACATCGTTCGGCCGGCTCGTAAGGGACAAGGGGGTTTTGATGGGCGCGTACTCGCTGCGCAATCCCAGGCGCGCATGGACAACGACACCGTCCTTAAGATCAATAACGGGTATGACTTCCATGATAGTGTGCCCTGATAATGAGGCGGACGGTAAGCATGAAAAATGTCGCCGCATACTGTAGCAATCTCATCTGCGAGCTGACATGGGCGTTGTCATAGGTTGGGATATCGGCGGCGTCCATCTCAAGGCAGTGCGTGCGGAAGACGGGCGCATTGTGAAAGCCGCTCAGTACGCGTCGCCATTACGGAACGGAACGGGACTTCTTGAGGATTCCTTTCTGCAAGCGCGCAAAGACATGGGTCGTGGCAATCGCAATGTCATCACTATGACAGGGGAGTTGGCAGACATCTTTACTTCGCGCCAAGATGGCGTCGAGCAACTTTCATCGCTTGCCGAACACGTACTCGAGAATGTCTCTATTTACGCAGGCCCTTCCGGGTTCGTACTTGCGTCTGAAGCGCGACAGCATAGCACTCAGATTGCATCCGCAAACTGGCATGCCGCAGCAGCAGTT
This sequence comes from uncultured Alphaproteobacteria bacterium, assembly GCA_963816295.1. Classification (GTDB taxonomy): domain Bacteria; phylum Pseudomonadota; class Alphaproteobacteria; order Rhizobiales; family Xanthobacteraceae; genus BOG-931. The sequence continues at coordinate 977,234 of CAWFJS010000017.1, forward strand.
ATCGCCAAGCGTCGCAAAGTCGGCTTTATTCATTGACGTCGGCTCGACGACCACTGATGTTGTTCCGATTGCGGAGAGCAAGGTAGTGGCACGCGGATATACAGATGCCCAACGACTGGCGGTGGGCGAACTGGTCTATACGGGACTGGTTCGGAGCTTTGTGATGGCAACAGCGACGCGCGCACCATTGAACGGGGTATGGACGACATTAATAAACGAAAATTTTGCCACAATGGCTGACGTACACCGTATTCTCGGTACTTTGCCTGCGGGTGTCGATCTCATGGCGACTGCTGACGGAAGAGAAAAGTCCGTCCCAGCATCCCGAGCACGCCTTGCCCGCATGTTGGGAACCGACGCCACCCATGCAGACAGCAAAAGCTGGGACTTGGTGGCGCGCTGGTTTGCAGAAGCACAAATACGCGCCATCGCTGACGCGGTCATGCTCGTCATGTCAAGCTGCGTCGCTACGTCAACTGCCCCGGTAATAGGCGCCGGAATAGGGTTAGACGTTGTTGCTGAAGTCGCGCGGCGGCTGGGACTTTCCTGGCAGAGGTTCGACGAGCTACTCGAAGTCGTTCCGGAGGCGCGCGATGCGGTGTGCCATTGCGCGCCGGCAGCCGCACTTACTGCTCTCGCATCACAAAGTGGTTGATCCATTGCAGTGAGGAGGGAATGCGCTTAGCACTAAATCTATTCTGGATGACTTTCCTAATACTAGCACCCTCTAGCGTTCTCGGCGCCGAGCTCACGCGCCCGGAAGTGCAGTCGATACTTGCTTCCACGCCGGCTGGCCAAAAGGCAAGCTTCGCTGGAATGTCGCTGGCTGGTGCGGATCTTCATGAGTTGGATTTCAGCAATGCCGACCTTTCAGGTGCGAACCTGTCTGGAGCTGACTTGCGCGGCGCCAAGCTTGTCGGGAGCAAACTCGTCGGGACTAAGCTCCCGGGCGCAAGACTGAACCTCGCCTGGATCATGAGCGCGGATTTTTCCCATGCCGATCTCTCTGGTGCGGATCTGGAGACACTTGTCGTTTCGGCCGGGCTGCAGACTCTTCCGCACGAGGCCGCTACTTTCGTCGGTGCCAATCTCTCCGGCGCCAAAGTGACAGCACGTTTTAACCTCGATGACATGCACGGCGCGAATCTTTCTCATATTCGAGCATCTACCGATATGAGAAATCAATCCATGGGACTGATCCGAACCGAATTTTCACAGGCGAACTTGATCGACGCAAATTTCCAAGGTGCGGCTCTCGCACGCGTAAACTTCGCGTTTGCGAAGCTCTCACGTGCCAATTTCTCCGGGGCCGATCTGAGCGGCGCGGATCTGACTGGTGCGGATCTGACCGATGCAGATCTCACCGGCGCCAACACAACCGGCACGGACTTCACCAATGCCGTCCTCCGGGGCACAAAAGGATACCGATAAATACATCGGTAGGCGATCATCAGGATTTGTAATGGAGGGCATCTGCGCGGGTCTCTCGCACTTGAGGGGTCGGGAAAGCAGTCGAGTACTGGAAGCCGGGAGCTAGGTGAGATGCCAAACAGATTTTTGTGTCCTAAATGTCACGGCCAAAGAACCACTTCCTGCGCCGTTTGTGGTGGCACTGGCAAACGCTCCCTCGCGGGTATCCCAAGCGGCGTTTGCAAAGAATGCAAGGGAAGCGGCCACCAGCGTTGTGATGTTTGTGGCGGTACTGGCGAAATTGAAGCGGCCGACCGAACTTAGTTCTCACTAGTGGATCGCTCAGAATTCCCGTGAGCGAACACTTAAGTTCCGGAGTTGATTTTTGGGCGTGACCATTGCGACAATGTGTCGTCGGAATTGAAGCCTGAGGCAAAAAATGACCGTATCGCGCGCGCTAGCGACCGCAATGGTTTTAGGAATGGCCGTACAGGCGCAGCTAGCCTGGCCAGAAGGGCGTTTGCTGCCACAAACTGGCTCCTACGAAATCATGGCTCGCCTTGAATTGCCGCATCTCGAACGCTGGGCCGTGGACAAAACGACAATTATCTGTCTGCCACCATCCGTAGGCGACGATGAGATTCCAATCCCAATAGTGAGTGCGAACAATCCGTTTGCTAAATGCAGCGCAGCAAATTTGATGACGCAAACTCCAAAACTTGAATACGACATAGTTTGCCCCGGACGCGGAGCCGCGAAGGGCCATGCCATCTATATACTTTCGAACGACACATTCTCTGGCCGTGTGGCGATGGTTTTAGGTGCGAAAAACATGACGATGACCGAAGTGCAACAAGCCCGTCGGATTGGAAATTGCAACCCATGGGCGCTGGGATCGGCGGCCCGATTCTGAACTTGCTCGGCCTTTACATTCGTACAGTCGGCGATTTAGGCGAGTTCCTGGTATGCCGACCACGAGATTGGGGAAATGTAAGTCGCGCCGACGCCGCGCCTCACCGGATTTGTATCACATTTTGACGTGGCTAATCTGCACGGTCGGTTGCGTGTTGGTGTAGTTCGGGACGTCGCCCATGATTGCCTCCGCATGCGGGGCAAAAGCCTGCTGAAAATCATCGACCGAATTGAAGGTGAGATGAGCGACAGCGAGATAGGCCGCAGGGGCGCCCTGCGCACCGCCAGCTATGCCTTCCTCCACGGCGACGTGCTTGCAGGCGGAGCCGAGTTTTTGTTTCACCATCGGAATGTGCTTTGTTAAATAGTAGTTCATGTCAAAATTGCTGTCGGTGCCGTTAGGATAAAGCACGCTCACTTTGATCATAGAAATCGCTCCCCAAGGTTGGCTTGCCACAGGCTCGCGCAAAATGCGCGCGATTTTGGACCGAGGACGTTGCCCTGACAAGCACCCCCCGACACAGGAACTTCATCTGTCGGCGCGCATTCGTATGACCAGACAATGTGGCCTTGTTATTGCCGCCGGCCGATGGTCGGTGACATCCGCAGTCGTTCCTCAATCGAGCCGCCCCGACGGGCTGCTGTCGCAGTCGATGAGCATGGAACTTTGAGCGCCGGTCTGTAGCGCTTGTCGGCGTCACGCTTCTGTCGCTATCATGGTGTGGATAGCACGGGGAGGGCTTCGTGCGATCATTTCTGAAGATAATGGCAAGTGCGATCGTGCTTACCGGGCTTACCGGGTGCGCGGCGACGGAGGAGCCGACGCATTGGACAAAGCCGAGCACAACTCAAGAAACGTTTCTGCGGGATCGTGCCGCTTGCATTCAAGAAACAGAACAATGGAATGGCTGGGTTCAAGGGGGGTCGCGCGACACCTGCCTAGAAAGCCGGGGGTACAAAAAAGATCCAAATGGCAACTTGTTCCCGTCGCCAGAGGCGATAAGCAACCCCCTTGGAGCTGCGTTGGTTACGCCAAACCCCACACCGGCCGCAACGGCCGCCCAGACTGCAGCTGGTCAAGATTATAGTCGAGCGGTCGCGGACTATCGAAATTGCCTTGCTGCCAACCCGTCACACGTGAATACCTGCGACGGACTGCGTCACATCATGGATGCGGATGCGCAAGTCTTATCGGGTACCGCCTCGCCCCAACAGAACAGCGCCGGTACTACCCAAGGTCGCTAGACCCTAAAGTGAAAGCGGACTGCGCGCGGCATCAGTTTGCGACCGCTTCGCTACGTTCCTTCAGCACGATATTTTGAACTTGCTCAACGCCACAGCCCTTCATGATGGTATACTTCATGTCCGAAATCGGAGGCTGCCATGTTGAATTGGCGTCATCTCACGCTTGCCATCGCATTTGCCCTAATCAACGCCGCTTCGTCGACAGAGGCCGCCCGGGCTGGCGAGAGCGGTTTGTTCAGCCCCGGATTTCCACCGTGGCCAACACCGCCAAACGTCGTCCTCATGGTGCCGTCGCGAGCGGCAATGCGGCCGCCATGGCTGTTCCTGGCAGGGGCTCTGTCCGCCGCAGACTTTCGTCACCTCGTATCTTTGGCAAGTCCAGGATCATTGGCCGGCGGAGGCTCTGGCACGCTACGATGATGCCTGGTGCCGCATCTATGGACCGCCTAATTCGCCTGATTACAGGCAATGCCGGGTGAACAATTACTACACTCGCCTGTCGGTCCCCATTCGGGCAACCAAATAGCTTGAGTTTGCCGTCACGCACATTGGGCAGCCGCCTGTCCTGGGCGGGTCACGGTTGATCGCAATCGCGACACAATGGTGAGGTGAGTTCGCAACTCCGCTGGCAAATTCGAAAAGCGCTGCCTTGCATTGAATCTTCATATGGAAGCGAGAGAGCCGCTGCCGCTGAAGAAGGTATGACGGCGATACCAGTTGCGTTGCGCTCATGTGAGATCGTGAACTGGAAATGGCCACGAACACGAAGAAGATGATAGGTCGGTGGATGTTGTGGCTGCCTGTCATCGTCTGCGCGGCTTTGGTTCCGTATTCGGCGAACGGCGCTGACGGTGTTCCCGAGAATGCTGCGAATGGCGATCCCTGTGGCGGCATTCGACCTTGCGATCTCGGCGGAAGCTTCACCATCGACGAGATGCTGAAGCAAAAGCCCTATCCGATACGGGGTGTTTGTGAGTCGCGCTGCTTCTGGCAAGCGGTGGTGACCAATTCGTGCTTCTACCCCGACGCGATAATCGACATCCATGCCCCCGTCAATCCAAGCACCGGCCAGCTCAACCGGTTGGCCGCCGATATCCTTGTTTCGGAGACAAAATCACCGGGCGTCCAGCGCTATCTCAAGGACAGCGGGGCTGCCTATCGGGTGTCATTCACCCGATTGACCGGGCAAGACCTCATCAACATGGGCGCGCCTGCCTGCCGCTAGCAAGGAGACACACTGCGCTCGAGCAAAAAAGAAAGCGGGGAAGAAGCCGTTTGGCAACTTCCCCGCCAGTTCGGAGGTTCAAGATTACCAGAAGAACGTAGTCCCGACGGCAATTGCCTTGTCGTGGATTTCTTGACCGATCTGGTTTTCGGACGTAGTGGCGATGTACTCAGCCTGCAGGTTGACCCACTTCGTCAGCTTGTAGCGGGCGAAGCCGATCCAAGACGAGTTGTCCTTAACGAGGCAAGATTGGCCTCCCGCCGCAGTTAGGGGACCCCCGAATTGTCCGCAGTTACTGAAGACCACGAAGTTGTCATTTGCATCCGCCGTTTCCAAGTGGCTAATGCCCCAGCTAGCGCCCACGGTGAGATCGCTGGGTAAGAATACTCCGCCCTTGAACGTATAGGCCGCCTGGAAGTATCCACCGTCGGACCTACGAGCGCCGCCAATTCGATCGATTCCATCGAACATCAGGGCCGTGGTGCCGACGCCTTTGCCGGTATAGCCGTAGGCGACGAAATTCCATCCCCACAGGTCGAGCATGGCGAAGGCATCCACAGCCCAAACGTCGGTTGAAGCATTGGGATTCAGAGGAACTCCGTTGAGGTTTACGATTGCGGGACCGCCGCCGAAGAGACAGGTCCCATTTGTGATAGGAAGTGGACCCTGCGTGCTGCAGTCAGCCTGTTGCCTCTCCCAGAGGCCGCTGGTTGAGAGTGTCAACTTGGCATCAGGTGTTAACCACTGCAGGGGGGTGACATACGACAGCTTGCCCTGGACCATGGGCGCGTCGGAGTTTGTCCATCCGTTGCAAGTCCCAACGGCCAAGGAAGCGCCAGCTAGGCAAGCGTTGGCGGACGTTAGGTCGCCGCTGAACGCAAACGGAGCTAATGGCGTCATCACACTGACATAGCCCGTGAACCCCCAGATGGTCGGGCTCTTGTAGGTAATCTGTGGGATGAAATCAGCGTAGATATAACCAAGCCCGATCCTGCCGAGGGTCGTGTTGGCGGGCGCGAAATTATTCCCGGTTGATCCAACGCCCAACAGAGTGAGGTCATTGATGATGGCATCGGAACCGAAGAGGCCGATGTCGCGGCCGATCTTGACCGTCCCAAACGAGGGCGTACCGATCGTCCCAAAGAACTGGCGAAAGTCGATGCCGGCAGTCCCGAGACCGAACGGCGCCCCTCCATTGTTGGCATTGAAAAGACCGACGTTCGCGTTATTGCCACCGGTATAGATGCCTAAATAGACGCCAATATCCATGCCCGCTTGATGGGTGGCGAGGCTGACCTGGAACGAACTCGGCAACAAGCCGCCGCGGACGGCATTGGAGTCTTTGCCGGCCGGATTGGCTTGCGCCAACCCGCCATTGATGCTTGCCGGGTTGGCATTGTGGTCTGGGAAGTCCTCGACACCGAAGAAGCTAACATCGCCCTTGGTACAGATATCCACTTCGCCGACGCGAATGCCGACGCAATTCGGAAGTACGGTCACGTATTGCACCGCCGGCCCGGGCGGCATTTTAGTCGGAATGGCCATGTCGGCGGCGGTTAGGGTCTGAGCCTTAACCTTGGCTATTTCTGCTTCGCTGGCTGCCGAATCGGACTGGGCCTTGGCCTCCGCTGTGTGAGCTTTGGCCTCTGCCTCGCGGGCCTTGGCTTCGGCTTCGCGGGCCCTGGTTTCCGCAGCCTGAAGTTTTTGCGTGCTCTCTTTCGCTTCGGCCTGTTGGCGCGCTTTGATCTTGTCGTATTCCGTTTGCGTGATAGCTCCCTTTGACTTCAGTAGGTCGAGCAGGGCGTTCGTGGTTTCATCAGCACGAGCCTGAGACCATGCCAACGACAACGCAGAAAACGCGCACGCTGCGCATAGATAAGCGATTCTTGTCTGCCGCTTACTGCTCATAGATCCCCCCATTGTCGCACGTGGCAAAAAGCTACTCACGCGACGTCGAAAAACCCCGACGTCGACGGGATAGCTTCAGGCAGCGTGTCACAGCCCGAGCAGAACACGAGGAAATTAATTGCCCCCTGCCCAATCCCGGCTTCCGATGGAGATGCCAGCGCTCCCCCGCACTGACATCTAGAAGCCTAGAAGCCCAGGGTGATCCTAAAACCGGATTCCTGGCCTGTCACATTGGAAATGACGGACTCAAGACATTTCTGGGGAAGTGTGACTTAAAAGACGCTTTTTCCGCACTCGGATAGTTGCAGGAGGAAACTAGGCCCCTCCCGACGATTTTACTTAGGTCCCGGCGCCCGGCATAAAACAGCGGATCTGAGTCTTGCCGCCTTCTTCGTAGGGCCACACGACGGCCGGGCCAAAACGATTGGGCTCGGTTACAAGGGCGGCGTCAGGCACATCAATCCATTCTCCGTGAAGGCGCACGCGATAGTGGCCCTCTTGTGAATCCCAGTCCACATCTTTGACACTGAAGCCGTCGGCAAACGAGCAGCACAAGCCTTTGCCACTTGCCAACTTATCGAACCATTGCTTGAGCGGCGAATTGGCAAATTCGCCGTTGTCACGCGCCGATGAGTGGTTTGGAGCTAAGATGGCCATGCACAATGTCGAGACTGCCATACCACGGTACCGGGCCATTGCTGACCTCCGACGTTTGTTGGCATTCGCTACAGACCAACTGGATGTGGCAAGGGCCGCAATAACGAGCAAGCCGGTCCGTTAGATGGCAAGATGATTTTCGCAGAGGTCTTGTGGCAGATCGCGCCGATAGATTTATGAAAAAGCGGCGCGAATGGCTATTGACGCCAATTGGCGCGGGCATACTATCGCACAGTTTCCGGCTTCAAGGACACGAGCTGTTAAGGGAGGGCTCGCGTTTCTTCGCAGGCTTACGCCGTCGACGAGCTACACAAATTGCTCGCGACCGGCTGATGCCGTGACACGCTGCCGGAGATTTTTCCCGAGGCAACGGGTTTGCGCCGCGAGGCCAGGCTTGCTTTGGGCTCGTTCACATCGGTGCACCACCCGGATGACACTGTTGCAGGGAGGATGCACGATGCGTTGTATCTCGCTCACGATGGGCACGGTGATCAGCGCAGCCGCACTGCTGGCTGCCGGTCCCCTCTACGCACAAAGTGATCTTGGCAAGATGTCCCAGAACTCCAATGACTGGGTCATGCCAGCGAAGGATTACGCCAATACCCGCTACTCGACGCTCAAGCAGATTAATACCGGGAATGTCGGCAAGCTGCAGGTGGCGTGGACGTTCTCCACCGGTGTGCTGCGTGGTCACGAAGGCGGTCCGCTGGTCGTCGGCGACGTCATGTACGTGCACGCGCCGTTCCCGAACACCGTCTACGCTCTCGATCTCAATCACGACGGCAAGATCCTGTGGAAGTACGAGCCGAAACAGGATCCCAGCGTCATCCCGGTGATGTGCTGCGACACGGTCAATCGCGGCGTTGCTTACGCCGACGGCAAGATCTTCTTGCATCAGGCCGACGACACGCTGGTGGCGCTGGACGCCAAGACCGGCAAGCCAGTCTGGTCGGCGACCAACGGCGATCCGAAGAAGGGCCAGACTGGCACCTCGGCGCCGCTGGTGGTGAAGGACAAGGTTCTGGTCGGCACGTCTGGCGGCGAATTCGGTGTGCAGTGTTCGGTTGCCGCCTACGACATCAATTCCGGCAAGCTGGTGTGGCGCGGTTACTCGGAAGGGCCGGATGATCAGATGCTCGTTGACGACAAGACCACCGCGCTGGGCAAGCCGATTGGAAAGGACTCCAGCTTAAAGACCTGGGAAGGCGATCAGTGGAAGATTGGTGGCGGCTGCACCTGGGGCTGGATCTCTTATGATCCGCAGCTGAACCTGGTTTATTACGGTTCAGGCAATCCCTCGACCTGGAATCCCACTCAGCGTCCAGGCGACAACAAGTGGTCGATGACCATCTGGGCGCGCGACGCGGATAGTGGCGTTGCCAAGTGGGTCTACCAGATGACGCCCCACGACGAGTGGGACTATGACGGCGTCAATGAGATGATCCTCACCGATCAACAGATCGGTGGTCGCCAACGCAAGCTGTTGACCCACTTTGATCGCAACGGTCTCGGCTACACACTGGACCGCGAGACCGGTGAGCTTCTGGTTGCACAAAAGTACGATCCGAAGGTCAACTGGACCACCGGCGTTGACATGAACAAGAACTCGGCGAACTACGGTCGGCCTGCGGTCGTGTCCAAGTACTCGACGCAAGCCGGCGGCGCGGATCACAACACCACGGGCATCTGCCCGGCGGCGTTGGGAACGAAGGACGAGCAACCGGCGGCCTATTCGCCGGAAACCCAGCTGTTCTACGTGCCGACCAACCACGTCTGCATGGATTACGAGCCGTTCAAAGTGAGCTACACGGCGGGCCAGCCCTATGTCGGAGCGACCTTGTCGATGTTCCCACCGGCGGGCGAGACCAACATGGGCAACTTCATTGCCTGGGACGGCAAGACCGGAAAGATCGTCTGGTCCGATCCGGAGCTGTTCTCGGTGTGGTCGGGTGCTCTGGCCACTGCGGGCGGCGTTGTGTTCTACGGCACGCTGGAAGGCTATCTGAAGGCGGTTGATGCCAAGACCGGCAAGGAACTGTACAAGTTCAAGACGCCATCGGGCATCATCGGCAACGTCATGACTTACCAGCATGGCGGCAAGCAATACGTTGCAGTGCTTTCAGGCGTCGGCGGCTGGGCCGGGATTGGCCTTGCGGCTGGTCTTACCGACCCACATGACGGCTTGGGTGCGGTGGGCGGCTATGCCGCGCTGAGCAACTACACTGCGCTCGGCGGCCAGCTCACGGTCTTTGCGGTGCCGTGAGCCGCGCGAAGCGAAGCTGATGCACAAATGCTCCGGCGCGTCACCACTAGTGGCGCGCCGGACTTTTTTAGATGGCCTGCAGAACAGAACGGGCAGGCGTTCTTGGGCGCTACCGAATCGGGACAAGCAACCCGAATTGGACGCCGAACGATTGTGCACGGTCCGAAGTGAACGCTCGACCGTACTGATACTCTACAAACCATCCAAATTTTCGGTCCGTCGAAGGCCAATACTCCAATTCCAATTGAGCCTCGGCACCGACGGAATTCCGCAGCTCACCACCCGCCACGTGGTATTCCCATTGCGGTCCAACCCCAAACATGATCTCCAGTTTGTCCATTTGAAAAACGGGCGCCTTCAAGATGAACTCGCTCGCCAAATCGGTTTGATGACTGCCGGAAGCTGCCAGCGACGTCGTGACGAAACGATAAGTGAGGAGTAAGCGGAGCAATTGCGGCCGGCATCCCTTTGAAGCACGTAAATGTCGTACATCCCCCATGCCCTCCGGATTATATCGCTCGATGGGCTAACCACCAAATTTGTAATTGATACCTGCGCGGAAAATGCTCTCGTTGAATTTGACGGCAACGTTGGGAATGAGAGGTGGTCCTATTGGATTTGGATTTAAGAAGGTTGAAGCATTTTGGATCGCACAATCCGTCGTGCAAGACCCATTGCCAAGATCGACAAACAGATATTCGGCCTTAGCGCTCCAATGCGGGGCAACTGCAACTTCGATACCGGCGCCAGCGGTCCAGCCGGCTTCGGCCGCGCTGCTCACGGGGTCGTTTGAGAAGTTCGCCTGGACATTGCCGAAGGCGGCACCGCCGGTACCATAGACGAGAAACCGGTCGAAGGCATAGCCGGCACGGCCGCGCGCTGTGACGAGCCAAGTGTTCTTGGTCAGGCAACCTCCGGCGCAGAGGCTGGTGGTGCTTGTGGTGGTGAAGGTGCCGAAACCACTTGAATCGGCCCAATCGCCATCGCCCTCGACCCCGAACACCCAGGAGCCAGCCTGGTAATTGGCGCCAAGCGTCCCGCCGAAAACAAAACCGGAGGTGTTGAAAACGTTGCTCGAGGAACCGGTCACAATATCGGTCCAATCGCTGCCGCCGAAGGTAAAGCCGCCGTTGACGCCAAGGTAGATCCCGGTCCAATCAACAGCAGTCACCGCCGAGTTGGTCGAACTGACCGGCGCCGCTTTTGTGACTATCGGCCGCGAAGTATCGGCCGCGAATGCCGGCCCTCCGGACGGCAGCGTCCCCCGCACGCCCACATAGGCCGCAAACGGTATGCCCGGAATGAATGTTCGAGGATCGGTGAGATTGAGGTAAGGATACGAATTGGTCTCGAAGAATGTTCCGGCAACGACATAGTGCTTATCGAACAGATTGCGCACGAGCCCGAACACCTCAATGCTATCCGAGACCTTGTACGAAGAATGCAGATTGACAACCCAATAGGCCGGCAGCTTTGGGTTTTGGTTTGATTGGTCACCGATCAACCATTGACTGCCAATGACGTTCAGATCTGCTCCGAATAGCCAAGGATCGGTGATCCGGTATTCGCCGCCGAGCTTGAATCGGAAATCCGGGATCCCGGGTATGTGATCGCCTGGGACCACAAAAATATTACCGTCGGCATCGGCGAACGGATTAAAAGGCGATTGTACAGTCAGCGCGTTTCGGAATGTGGCATCGACATAGGTATAGTTTGCGTAGATGTTCCACCGATCTTGTTTGTACGTCAGATTGGCTTCGAGGCCCTGACGGAGTGTATTGCCAGCGTTCTGAAAGAACTGGTGCCCGATCAGCGGACTCGAGATAGGTAAAATGTCGTTGGTATTGAGGGCGTGAAACCCACCTACACTCCAATTCAGCAGTCCCTTGGCAATTTCGAACTGGCCTCGCAAGCCGCCTTCAAAGGTGTATGTTATCACTTGTTGCAGAGGGGGATCACCAACAAGAGCGTTGTCGATCAAGCAGGGCCGAACCGGATCGGCGCAGGCCAATTCCAATGGTGTTGGCGCTCGATTTGCTACTGCAAAATCGCCGTAGAAGGTTAGGTTCGGCGTGAGCTTGTAGGTCGCGCCGATCATCGGGTTGAAGTGAGTGTAGGTGCTGTTGCTATTGAGCCCGGAGTCATTGCCGAGTTCATCGATCAAGTTGATCTGGGCGAAGTTGTAACGAGCGCCGGCCGTGACCGACAGACGCGGGGTGAGATCAAGCGTGTCGGTCACATAGAGACCAGTATAGAGCGTGTGGGCCCCCAATCCGACCGGCGCGACATCGCCCGAGGGCTGGTTGATGAAAAGTCCCGCTCCATTCACGAACGGGAACTGATTCGCATTGACGGTGCCAAGTTCGGACGTTTCAGCGAATTGCACCAGCCCACGGTCGACGCTCAGCCCAATCGTGAAATTATTCTCGTGGCCAAACACCTTTTCCGCCGACGAGGCCTGCACCGAGCCGCCGAAACTGTTGGTCGTCGTCCAGGTGCGGTCAATCTCGCCCAAGAAGCTTGCGCCGAGCGGGCCGCTCGCCGGGACTGTTTGGCCCCTCGTCGTGATGAGGTTCGACACTGTGCCATCGAGATTTGGAAAGCAGAGAACGGTGGGGTCGGGACATCCCGAGTTCTGCGCATTCGTTGGGTTGCCGTCAACGTGCGCCTGGCGAAAGTTGCGAAAATAGGCAATTGCCTGATAGGTCCATGTGTCGCTCGGCCTCCAGGTCGCACTTGCCGTCAGGAAGGCAAGTTGATTTTGCGTCGTTTGCGGCAGGGTGTACGTGCTCGACCAATCCTGCGCGAGCATTTGCACGGGGGTGGCCGGGTTCGCGCTGAAGTTGTTGTTTGCTCCCGTGAAGCTGAGGTGGAACTCGGTCTGGTCGCCGCGTGCGCCGAGATCAGCAAAGACGCGCCGCAGCGATGACGGCGTGTCCTGGCGCCAGCCAGCATCGTCGATGGCATCGGCCGTGAAGTAGCCGGACAGGTTTCCGACTTCGCCGCCGGCCTGCAAGGACGCAACACCGCGTCCATATGAGCCGCCGCTTACTTCGCCTTCGACACCATGAAAGGTGTATCCATTCTTCATCTGAAACGCGAGAGCGCCGCCGGTCGCATTGAGGCCGTAGACCGGATTGCTGGGAACAAGCGTGAGTTGATTGATGGCGTTCTGCGGGATGAAATCCCAATTGACGATGTCGCCAAAAACCTCGTTGATGCGCACTCCGTTCTGATAGACGGCGAGTCCTTGCGGCGTCCCAATTACCGGTGAAGCAACAAAGCCGCGATAATTGAAATCGAGCTGAAACTCGTTCCCGGTTTGACTGCTCAATGCGACTCCGGGCAGCGCTCGGACCATCGATTGCAACAGATCGGGGGTCTTCGAGTACTCGAAATCTGAAGCGCCGGCTGTCTGGACGTTGGACGGGATCTTATCCTGGTCGACCGCGCCGGGGATGGGTTTCGTAGTAATCGCCTCCGGGGCGGCAGGAGCCGCAGCCGCGGGAGCCGCTGGAGCCGAAACTCTGACAGCAGGCGCCGTTCGCGTTGGGGGCGCGACCGGGGTTGTCGCGATGACATGGATCTCGGGAAGCTTAGTTGCGCTCGAAGTCCCGCTCGAGTTTGAAACCTCCTGCGCCGCGACGGTTCTTGGTGCAATCGCAAGCACTGCACCTAGTGCCCAAAGCGATCCGCGAAACACTAAAAAGCGGCCCAGATACCGTTGACTCAACAACACAACGCATTTCCCCGCGCATGCGCAATCGCTCATGCAGGCCCTGCCGAATGGTGTCACGGTACTGGCGCTTGCGATAGATGAGGTTTTTCCAAAGTGCCCAGGAACATCTGGCAAATGTATCGGGAACATTTGGCAATCGACGGGGCTCTTGAAAATCGGCACATTTGTACAGGCCGATTACCCCGAAGCGCGGAAAGACGCCGCTGACGTAACCAGCTAATAAATGCGGCGTCAAAGAGGATTGAGCGATGTCTGCTTTCGGGTAAAGCGGACATCGCGTAAGGCTCGTTCGATAAAACCCATATGTGACAATCCGCCCTACGCAGTTTTCGGCTCCACGGTGGTCGGGCCGGATCATTCGGCGGCGAGCTTCACGGCGTCGCCTTCATAACTGTTGATGTCGATTCCAGACCCGACGATGCCGGGGACGCTGTGCGGCTTTGGCCCGACCCCGTCGCCGGTAAACTGCCACAGCCAAGCGCTCGGCCAGTTGCGCGGTGTCACCGGCCGGGGGCCGTACTGCGCGAGCCAAAGGCGATGCGCGGCGAGATGGCCGTCGATGCGGCTGGCCGCGATCGAGCCGGGGCGCAGGAAATGATAGGCGCCCCACAACAGTCCAACGCCAAGCGCACGAACGCGCCGATCGGCATAGAGCTTATCGGTAAAGCCGACACCCTCGGCTGCTTTGTGGATGATCCCGGCGATGCCGGCGGCTTTGACCGCGAACACTGCGACTTGAGGAGGCAGCTGCGGCAATCGCGTGTCCTGGACCGGTAGTACAGCGTCTCTCCATTATTAAAAAGCTTGCCCGTCGTTGTGAGAACCTTGCCTGCCGGACAGGTGTAGACGTTCCGCTCCTTGTCGAAGGTGAAGTCTTCTCGACTGAATGTCCCATCCTCGCGCTTCGACTTGTCGACCACCGGGATATGCGGCGCTATCTTCGCCTCATTGACCAGCCAGTTGAGGTTGGCTCCGGAATAAAAGTCTGGGCCTGGCACGAATACGAACTATCGCAATGTCTGCTATTGCCGCCGCTTTTCCAGGATCAGCGGACCTATATATCGACGAAAGACCGTTGACCCACAGCGGAAGTCGAGCGGCCGGATTTGCCGTGACGGTTGGGCTTGTTCACAAAGGCATCACCATGACGAGAATTTGATCCGCGGCGCACGATTTGTGACGTGCGCACCATCGTCTTCGACCGTATCCAAACAGACTACGCCAGGAGAAAATCAGTCATGCTTTCGCGCCGATATTTGGTACTCACCGCCCTTGCCGCAAACGCAGCTCCGATCGCGCGCGCGTTCGCGGCAGAGTTGAGGACCTTCGATGCGGGTTCCTTTGCGGCGGCACAGAAGGCCGGCAAGCCGATCCTCGTCGCAATCCACGCATCATGGTGTCCGACCTGCAAGGCGCAAAAGCCAATCCTGAGTGAACTGATGGCGGAGCCTAAGTTTAAGGACCTGGTTTATTTCGTGGTGGACTTTGATACTCAGAAGGATGCGGTGAGATTTTTCGGCGCCCGAATGCAATCGACGCTAATCACGTTCAAGGGCATGACGGAAACCGGCCGCTCCGTCGGTGATACTGAGCGTTCCTTGATTGCAGCTCTCTTGAACAAAACGCTCTGAGCTACCTATGTCGCTCGGTGCACCTGCCCTTGCATTCGCCGCGGGTGTCTTAACGGTTTTCTCGCCCTGCGTACTGCCGATCCTGCCGATCGTGCTGGGCGCTGCGGCAGCGGAGCATCGCTGGGGTCCCGCAGCGCTCGCGGCGAGTTCTAGCGGTTTCTTTCGCGGCTATTGGGCTGTTCGCAGCGACCATTGGTTATTCGATCGGGCTCAACACCGAACTGTTCCGTAATGTTGCCGCGGTGCTAATGATCGCTGTTGGCGTGATTCTACTAGTGCCGCGCTTTCAGCAGCGCCTTACGCTCGCCGGGGCGCCGCTAGCTAACTGGAGCGACCATCACTTTGGTGCCATTCGACACAGCGGTCTTGTCGGCCAGATATTAGTAGGGCTGCTGCTGGGCGCGGTGTGGAGCCCCTGCGTCGGGCCGACACTTGGAGCGGCATCGATTCTCGCAGCGCAGGGTCGCGATCTCGGGGGAGTGGCGGCCACGATGCTAGCTTTCGGAGTCGGTGCAGCCCTTCCGCTGGCGGCGCTCGGCCTCTTGTCGCGCGAAGCCTTGTTACGCTGGCGCACGCATCTCCTTTCTGGCGGAGCACGCGCAAAGATGCTGTTCGCGGTTGCCCTCGTCGCGATCGGCGTTATGGTGCTCACCGACCTCGACAAGCGCATTGAGACATTTGCGGTGAACGAGTCGCCGCAATGGCTCACTGACCTCACGACACGGTTTTAGACTGGTGCCATGCCACTTATGTTGAATCTTCAACAAGCCATTCGCTATTCGTTTTCGGACGGAACACCGTGGCGATCCGGCTGTGCGGCTCTCGTGGTTGGGACGATCCTCAATTTAATTAATCAAGGCGATGCAATCTTCGGAGCGCGCCAATCAATTCGACCAAATTTGGCTGACCTACTCGGTTCCCCATGCCGTTAGTACCTACGGCGCTGTTTCCTACCGGGTGTCGAGACCTCTAACATGAGCGCTTGCAATTCATCTAGTTCCACGCGAGGCCCATACGGCGATGGCATATTGCTGGATTCTGTCATCCAATGTCCGCATTGTGGCACGTCGAAAACAGAGCGTATGCCGGTCGATGCTTGCCAGATCGTCTACGAATGTACCGGGTGTGGCATTAAATTGCGACCGAAGGCGGGAGATTGTTGTGTGTTTTGCTCCTACGGATCTGTACGCTGTCCAGTGGTTCAACTCGTCTGAACAACCGACTTTATCTTAGTGCGGGCACCTCCAATTATTTGACCCGTACAGCGCGAATGCGCAGAATTCTCCTTTAACCTTTTGGATATGAGCCCGTCGCTCAACGGCTTTCCCCTATTTGCCAGGATTATAAAGTTCGCTCAGAATCGGATATGCCAAGGCGCGCGAGTCGGCGCAGTTGCGGTTAAAGTCGTGTCAGAAACATCCGGAAATGCGTCGGCTAATGCCGTGAAAATGACGGCTTCCGGTGCCCGGCCGCTGCTGGTCTATGACGGCGATTGCGGATTCTGCGGCTACTCGGTGTGCTACTGGAAGAAGCTCACCGGCGACCGTGTCGATTACAGGCCGTATCAGGAAGTGGCAGCGCAATATCCGGCGATCCCGATCGCCGATTTTCAGCGCGCAGTGCAATTCATCACGCCCGGCGGACATCGTTCGAGCGCCGCAGAGGCCAGTTTCCTGACCCTGAGCCACGCGCCCGGCAAAGGCTTCTGGCTCGCACTGTACCGAAGACTGCCTGGTTTCGCGATCATTTCGGAATTGGTTTACGCATTCATCGCAGCGCACCGCCCGACCTTTTATCGCGTCAGCGTGCTTCTGTGGGGAAGGAACCCCGAACCGCCACGGTACGATCTTGTCTCATTCCTATTCCTACGCCTGTTTGGCTTGATCTACCTGTCGGCCTTCATTTCCTTCGCGGTGCAGGCACAGGGGTTGATCGGCAGCCATGGCATCCTGCCGTTGGCGGAACTGGTCAATGCCATCGCCAGCGGTTCCGGGCCGGAGCGTTTCTTCCTGATGCCGATGGTGTTCTGGTTGGACGCCAGCGATTTTGCCATTCAGGCGGTGTGCTGGGCGGGGGCCGGGCTCTCGATGCTGCTGGTCTTTAATCTGCTGCCGCGCTTGAGCTTGTTCCTACTCTATGTGCTCTACCTTTCGCTGTTTTATGGCGGGCAAACCTTCATGAATTTCCAGTGGGACACGTTCCTGCTGGAGACCGGTTTTATTGCGCTGCTGTCAAGCTTCGCCACGACGCCGGGCATTTGGCTGCTGCGCTGGCTGCTATTCCGTCTCATATTCATGTCGGGTGTCGTCAAGCTGCTGAGCAGTGATCCCAACTGGTGGAACTTGTCTGCGTTGTCATATCACTTTCTAACCCAGCCGCTGCCCACGCCGTTGGCTTGGTACGCCGCGCGACTACCGCCCAGCGTGCTGAAATTCACCACCGGCAGTATGTTGTTCATCGAACTCGTTTTGCCGTTCTTAATCTTCAGTCCGCGCAGGCTGCGTTTTTTTGCAGCCGTCGGTATTCTGCTGCTGCAAAGCTGCATTCTCATCACCGGGAATTACAACTGGTTCAATCTCCAAACCATGTTGCTATGTCTGCCGTTGTTCGATGACTCGGCAATACAAAAGGTACTACCGCGGAGCTTCTCCCCGCTGCGGCCAATCCACGGAGAAGACAAAACGCCGAGACGGCCGGTGGCAATCATTGTGGTCAGTGCATTGGCGTCGCTGATCGTGTTTTGCAGCGTCGTAGAGATGGATGAACGCTTCGGCGGCAGCCCACCCGCGGTGGCGCAGGCGATCGACCGCTTTTTCTGGCCCCTGCATATCACTAGCCCTTACGGCTTGTTCGCAGTCATGACTACAGAACGCGACGAAATCATCATTGAGGGCTCGTATGACGGCGTCGAATGGCGCGAATACGAATTCCGGTACAAGCCCGGCAATGTCACGCGGGAACCGCGCTGGAACATCCCTCACCAGCCGCGTCTGGACTGGCAGATGTGGTTCGCCGCGCTCCAAGACCCACGGCGTCTCCTTTGGTTTTCGCGGTTCATCCGGCGGCTACGGCAAAATGAACCCGCAGTAACGGCATTGCTGGAAAAGAATCCCTTTCCCAACAAGCCTCCAGCCTATGTGCGCGCGCTGATTTACGACTATAACTACGCCGACAGCAACGAAAAGGCAGGGGGCGTATGGTGGAAGCGGAAGTTGCTAGGGCCTTACTTCCCCCGTAGCTTATTTGAAAGGTGAAGGAACTCTTTTCGTTGCCGCAATCGAACAGATGCGGGCCGATGAGGTGATCGAATAGGCGATGTCCTGTCGCGACCTGAGCCGAAGCTGCGGAAGCCGCCCCCTAATGGGGCGCGGTGAGCGCGGGGCGCAGTGGCGAGTGCGACCCGCGGGCGCCGCCGGCGCTGCGCGGTCGCCGCTTTCTTTTTAGTGATTTTCTTTTTTGGCGATTGGGATGGCTGGTGCGATCGGCGGCGGCTGAGCTATGGGGTCGATGGCGACAGCCCCCCTAGCGAAGCAGCGCGGTGACTAGAGATTTTTCACCGTCAGCTCGGAGGCCCTTCCTTCTCAAGCGTCTGCGAGGCAAAAAAGCCCCCGCATTGCGGAGGCCTTAGTTTGGGTTTGGAGGTTTGCCTTCAAAGTGAAGGTCACGCCGGTCCTTAGCACGTATCGCCGTCAGTTGCGCCTAAACCATTGGACAGCTTGCCTTTGTGCCTGAAAGGAAAAGCGGACGAGGACGTGCGTGACCCATTCTCATGGTCAGCATTGGTGTTGGCATCACTCTTGCTTGTATCCGGACGGGCTTCCTCAGGTCGGCCGAAAGCGGCCGAGAAGAGATCGGGGAAATCTGAATGTTCATCACAGTGCTTGTGATCGTCTGCCTCAATCTGGCGGTTCCTGGGACTTGTTTGAGGGAGCCCGTCGTCAATTCAGGAGCAAATGACAATGGGCGGGTGCCTTGGACTACTCGGTTTCGAATCGGCAAAGGAATTTTGGGAGCGTCATCCGCTCTATCACGCCTGGAAATTCAAGGGCTGGGCGTGCCAAATCGGCAATCGCGCTCCGTCTGAGCGCGGCAAAGCCTAGTGATTAGAAGCGCGAATCTTTTTCATGTTCTTGTTTCCGCATTGGATCGCGCATGACAGTCTTCACTTGCGCATCATGGCTGGCGCAGGAAGCGGAAGGGCGCAAGCGGAGGGCTGAAAAAACGAAAACCCCGGCGCGCCACGCCCAGTGCTGCAATGGCCATTAATGTGATGAGAGCTTTTATCAGCATCGACAAGTTAAATCCTAACAAACGGTACAGGCTAGCAAGATGAACTTCGGGGTGGCAATCGGGGCAGGCATATATCCGAAGATATAATCGCCGCGCGTCGTCGCGGGTCAGTAACTTGGCCGCTGACCGTCGCGCTGGTTCGTTCTCTTAATAGACATAGGCGAGCGCCTGCCTGTTGTGATCCCGCACGATGCAGCAGGCGGGCTTGTCTTCGAGGGTCCACGGTGGCGGGAAGCGGCGTTGTGTCAAAAGCCCGCGGCTAGCCGGCCGGATATGTAGAAGGGTGTTTTGGAAATGTTGCATTCGCAGTGCCGGAAAGGAACAATAATAAATAACGAGCTTGCATCGGCTTCTTATCCGTTTCCAGCACCGCCAACCCCGCCGCCATCTGGCACCAGTTCTTCGCGAAAGATTTCGGTGAACGTCCGCTTGCTGAAATCGAAGGTCTCGATGCTGATGGCGTTGGCGCGGATGTGATAAATGATCCGCACGTCGGCCGCGTCGCCCTCCATACCCTTTTTCAGCTCGGCCATCTGCTCAGGGTAGCCTTTGAGATGTTCAACGGCTTTGGCGGTCCACAGCACCACCGCCCTTTTCACCATATTCGAAAATTGCGGATCCATGATCACCTCACGTTGCCGCCAGTTTCTGGGAACACGGGGGAGCGTTGCCAGACAGGGCGTGCAGGAGGCCTGGTAGTTTAGCGCTGTTGGCGGCTATGCGCCGCGCTTCGTCGCGCGTGAGCACCTTCGCCGCCGATCACACCGGCCTCGTTCGTCCTAGCAAATAGACATAAGCAAGCTGCTGGCCGTTATGTTCATGCCGATAGTTTCAGTGAGCTTCTTTATGGTGCTTCGCGTGATGGTGCTTTGCGTGATGGTGCTTTGCGTGCCGGTGGTGCCATTGGCTGCGAACATTTTGGTATTGGAAGTCTGACCCGCATAGAAGCCGACACCATGACGCTTCGGGGTTACAAGAGCCGTAAAAGCACTCGTTTTGCCCCTGAGCGATTGCTGTTGTTGCAGTTGCCATGCTAACGCCTAGCGTCAGCAATACTGTCGTCAACCTGATCATTGTTAGCGCCCTCCTTAGAGCGGCAGATCGCCGCCTCGGCTTATCTTCGAAACAGACGTAAGCGAGCTGTTGCCTGTGGTCGCGCACGACGAAACAGACTTCCTGTTCTTCAACGGACCAGACGCGGGGAAGCGACGTGCGGGGCATTCGATTTCGACTCGAAACGTTATGTTCGCCCGCGCACTTTTTGATTTCGCTCAAGTAATTGGCGACCATACCAGGAACGTTGCATCAACAAAACAACATCGCGGGAGCGTGTAGGTAGTGGCCAACGCAACAGTCCCAATAAATCAACCGAACTTATGTGGTTTGCCCTTGCATGCATCTAATGCGCGTTAGGATTTCGATACCCCCGTGGTGAGGGGATGGAAAAAAAGCAGCAGCGGGGGCCAATTCAAGAGGCCGTCTGGGGGGCGGCCTCTTTTTTATTTTCAGTCCTTCCGCAATAGCTCCGGCGACTTCGCGACGTTCGCGCCAATCCTTCGCGCGTCATCTTTGCTGAGCAGTTTGGCCCACGCTTTCACCCTAGTAACCGCTATCGCCGCTGCGATGACGCAAACGACAAAATCACCCGCAAAAAAATTCAACAAAAAGTTCTGCGGAATCGCCGTTCTCAATCCGTTGTTTCAGGTTCCTGCGCCGGACAATTGTTATGTCGAGCGACGGCCCGCGCCCAGACCTTAACCTTTGTGGCCAATAAAATACGCCGGATATCATTCAAGGAACGTTGAAAGCGCTAGTGCAACAATGACAGAGGGTGGGGAAAGATTCCAATTCAGGCCACAGAAGGATTCAATATGACACCTCACATCGCTGTGCCTAGAAGCTACATTTATGAATGGTATTTCGGGCGGTGCTCCTGCCCAAAATGTTGCAAATTGCTGACCGCGCCCGCATATTCGGAATTTCTCAAGGGCAATAACATTCGTCACACCTGGATGTGTAACAAATGCGATTATGAGTTTGAAACATTGATCTGGTTCAACATACCTCCGGGCGACCCCTGCGGACGCGCAAATCCAAGACCCGGAACGAACTTGAAGAACTCCGCAAAGAAAACAGGCAGCTACGGGAATTCGTAGCTCATCTGTCCGAGTTCGTCCTGACTCGAATCGCTGAGGCAGCTGAACCCGAAGAGCAGTCGGCTAGTGTCGCTACCAGGACACGGTAAACCGATGGTCGCCCGCTAACAGCCAGGCGGGATCGAACCAGCGGTCGGCCTCGCCGTCATAGGGCAGCCGGTTGATGTCCCAATGGCGGATGAAAGGCGCATAGGCGGCATAGACAGGCGGGCCGCCGCCGATGAAGACGACGCGGCTCGGAAAGCGCGCCAGCACGTCCTCCGGTCTGTCGGAGGCATGAATCTCGACGATGTCGCGGTCCTTGAAGGCAAAGTCCGGTACCGAGGTGAAGGTGCGGTGGCCCATGATGAGCACGTGGCCGCGCGTCAGCTCGAAGAAACGCTCGACATCGGCGACATATTCGCGGCCGCGATTGCCCTCCCAAGGCAGACGGCCGCGGAGGCCGAATTGCCCGCGGAGGCCGATGGCGATGATGGCGCGGACGTCGATGACTTGCATGAGGACCTTCCGCCGCACTTTTAGCGTCTCAAGCGGGTGGGTAAAGCGGCTTCATGCGGCAGCATAAAAAGGCGCGGCGAAAAGTCCGCGGCGCAATATTGAGGATTTGCAATCCAAACAAACGACCGCTGCCGTTCGCCCCAACGGAAATTCGGCACTCTCGTTTTCGGCAGCTTCGAAACGATTTACCACAAGAATGTGACGTTTTATCGTGCGGCGCGTTGCCGCGCGTATGCGAGCGCAACTTGACTTCATGAGCTGGCGCAGGAAGCGGAAGGCGCAATCATCGCAGAAAACGGTCCAAGGAGCTGCATGACGGTCGCCGCGAGGCGGCCCTTTTGTTTTAGATCGATTGCGCACCGCCGGTAGCGGAGTCCTTTGGTCACATAGCTTTATCGCGCAGTTTATTTAAAGTTTGCTCCATTGAGAGTTGGGGCTGCGATGTTTCATACCGGACGCCTGATCGGAGACGTACTTGCATTCATCGGTGCGGTCCTTATGATTGCTGGACTCCTTTTGCTGATGGCGCAGTATTTGGTCTGGCTTAAGACCGATGTTTGGCATCAGATAAACATTCGCACGGTCTTTGACGCAATGAGCGTTTCGACGCCTCAGGCGCTAGACACAGTACTGCGTTGCGATGTTCACGGTCGTGTTCATATGGATTGCCGCAGAGGTGTATGAGCGTCTCGCAAGATCACTCCGGGGGAAAACAAAGGTTTAATTGTTGCTCGGAAGTTTCCCCCGCAGCCTTCATGTGCCGCCTGGCTAGCGGCACCCGTCTCTTGGTTGTCGCAACAGTTGCGGCAGTTTGCAATATTCGCCGAAATCCGTCGCGCCTCATCTTTGCTGAGCAGCTTGGGCCGCCGAGCGCCGCCCCACCTTGTGTGGATTCCAATTTCGCGCAAAGATTAATCTGATGGAGTACCGGGGAATACGATACACAATCCGCGCAGGGATCGAGCGGGGGCAATGGTGCGTGGTCATTCACCCTGAAGGTATCGAGGTGCCAGCAAACAAGATCTTCGGAGCGCGCGAAGATGCAGAATTGTACGCGCACCGCATGATAATCAGGTGGCTCGAACCAAAGTCGGGCAAAGAACCAACAGAGAGAGCGATAGACCGAGTTAATCTTCCTCTGCCTCTATGCTTCCGTATTCTTCGGCTCTATTATTTTCCGGAAGGTCCAAAAGGGGACGCGCTATGGCATGGACGACGCCCGTTTTGGTTGAAATCTGTATCGGTCTCGAGATTAACGGTTACCTGCCAGCCGACGGCTACCTGCCGCCCGAGTTCTAATTCCCATTTCGAGATTGTTGGTCTGGCGAACGCTCGCTTTTTGCGGACGTTCGTGTTTTCTGTAGCCTAAAATGGGCACAGTTTTGTTAGCC
This sequence comes from uncultured Alphaproteobacteria bacterium, assembly GCA_963816295.1. Classification (GTDB taxonomy): domain Bacteria; phylum Pseudomonadota; class Alphaproteobacteria; order Rhizobiales; family Xanthobacteraceae; genus BOG-931. The sequence continues at coordinate 1,000,559 of CAWFJS010000017.1, forward strand.
GGAGCGGCCACGGCAGCGGAGGGGCGCATTGAGAGGGAAACGGCAGCGAAGGAAGTACATCATGATCCCCGGCGACGGCGATCCTTGCCCGCGCTGCGGCAAACCGATGCAAATCAGGGAATATGATCACGTCGACGAAAAGCAACCGAGCCAGTCTTTTTCCTACGAGCGCTGGTTTGCTGCATGAACAAGAACTGCAGAACCACATTGGTTATGCCCGCACGCCACAAGCTAGCGTAGTACCCGCTATCCAACGCGGGCGGCGTCTGCCAGGCGTTCCGTGTTGATTCGCAGCTAGTTCGGTAGGGGCGCGTCGAATGGCACTTACAGCTTCGGCGATTTTGCTGACTTTGTTCCTTGCAGAAGCTCAGGCGCAAACTGCCGAACCCGTGATGCTCGATTTGTCTTGCGATGGAACAAAGGCAGAGGAGTCAGGAACTGCTGGACCGATCAGAAAGATGCGCTTGAGCCTCAACTTTGCAGAAAAGACCGTAAGTGGGTTCGCCCTAGTCGCGCAAATCGATAGTTTGACCGACGCGACGATTACCTTCAGCGGGCATGCTCCTCGTGACGGAGGAACCACCAGCGTTATTGGGTATGTTGATCGGGTGACCGGAGCAATGTGGGCAACCACAGTTCGCCAAGCGGGCGATAACGAGATCATAGGGAAGGAGACCTATGATCTTTCTTGTAAAATTACTGACCGCCTGTTGTAAGCAGCACAAAGCGGTTTTGACTTGGCTATTTTTGTGGGGTGGAACGGTCAGCGGCCGATCGCCGGCCAGCTGCGCGTATAGTCGCGCACGACAAAGGCCGCACCAATATCCTCGACTGACTAGGGCGGCGGGAAGCGGCGTGTGGCAACGGGATCAATCAGAAGAACCGCGGTGCCTCGCTTGTGCGCGATGATGCTCCGAGATTGCTGCTCGGAATGCATAGTCAAGCACAAAACCGATAAACAGATTTGATAGGAGCACGATTAGCTCGAACGTCACGCTACCTTCTCGCTGATCTGGCTTTCCGAAAAGCGTGCGCGTGAGTGGATCGCCACGCATGTTTGTTTGACAAAACAGGTAACCAGAAAATGATGGCTGATCACGATGGAGCGCGATTATGAATCGGCCAAAAAGCGCGAGAGGATTAGCGGCGTTGACTAAGCGTCGGCGGCAAATCGCATCTTTGGTCTCTAACAGTTTGCGGAAAAACCCCTCGCCAACGCAAGAGTTTGCTGATTTATTTTTCTTCGACGAATCAGCGGAGGGGAAGATGCGCGGGGGATTTGTGGATCAGGGCCGGCTGTTCTCATACATCTCGCCGGAAGCACGGATTCCGGCGAACCATCCGTTGCGGGCGATCCGCGCGCTTGTGCGCGATGTGTTCGCCGAGCTCGACCGCAGCTTTTCGCGGCTTTACGCGAACGAAGGTCGGCCGTCGATCCCGCCCGAACAGCTTTTGAGCGCATTGCTGCTGCAGGTGTTTTACGGCATCCGGTCGGAACGCCAGCTCATGGAGCAATTGGATTACAATTTTCTGTACCGCTGGTTCGTGGGATTGTCGCCCGACGATCTGGTGTGGGACCCCACCGTGTTCACCAAGAACCGCGACCGGCTGCAGAACGGTGAGGTGTTTGGCAAATTCATGAGCAAGCTTCTGCACCACCCGCAGGTCACGCCGCTGTTGTCGGACGAGCATTTTTCGGTCGACGGCACGCTGATCGAAGCCTGGGCCTCGCAAAAAAGCTTCCGCCCCAAGGACGGCAGCGGTGATGGCGATGGCGGGGCCAATTTCCACGGCCAGCAACGCAAGAACGACACGCATGCGAGCACCACCGATCCGGACTGCCGGCTTTACCGCAAGGCGGCCGGCCGGGAGGCGAAGCTCTGCTATATGGGCCACGCCACCATGGAGAACCGGCATGGGCTGGCGGTGGCCGGCATGGTGACGTTGGCCAAAGGCACCGCTGAGCGCTGCGCTGCGGAGACGATGCTCAAGTCCAAAGCCAAAGAAGCTGGCCATCGCATTACGGTGGGCGAAGACAAAGCCTATGACTGCACCGATCACGTGGCCAAGCTGCGCGCCCTCAACGTCACGCCGCATGTCGCACAGAACGATGCCATCACTGCAACTGGCAAGCACCGGCGGAGCGCCATCGACCGACGGACCACGCGGCATGAAGGCTATGGCATGTCGCAATCGCGCCGGGCGATGACCGAATGCATCTTCGGCTGGGGCAAGCAGCATGGCACGATGCGCAAGACCAAACACCGCGGCATTGCTGCCGTCGCCGTCGATTTCCTGCTCAATCTGATCGCCTACAACTTGATCCGAATCCCCAAACTGGTCGCGGCATAGGCACGACCAACCATCTATCTCCGGCCACACACTTAGGCTGATACCACTCTCACAATCGCCGAGCCTTACAGGATCAGAACAATGCCTCAATTTCCTACTTTTTCAGCAAACTGCTAAAGGACTTTCCAATAGAGCAATTGCTGAGAAATTAGGTCTGACCGTAGGCACCGTGAAAGTTCATATGCACGCGATCTTTGAGAAACTAGACCTTCATTCCAGGACCGAGCTCACGAGCGCGTTGACCGACCGCAGCTAGTCGCGCACGATAAACGAACCGCCGATATCCTTGACTGTCCAAGGCGGCGGGAAGCGGCGAGGCACCCCTAGCGCCGGGTCAGCGGAAAAAGAGACCTCTTGGGCCGTACCCAGAATTCTTCGGCATAACCCAGCGCGTTCCCGTAGCCGTAGTTGTTTTGCTGACGGGCGAGCACTTTGGATTTGTAATGCTTGATTTTTTTAGCGTCCGCTTTTGCAGTGGCAAGGACCGGGGGAGAAACATCCTTTGCTGGCGATGCTTCTTTCGCGACCGGTGAATGCCGTTGTGTCTCCACCGTAACCGTCCGAGCGATTACAGGACGAAGGAGGTTTCCAAACGTTGAGATGTTGGAGAAGCCGGTCAGCAACACCACGACCGTGGTGAGCACCGTAATCATACAGAAAAAGTAACCCAACAAAGAAAATAGCATAGGGGCTAACTCCGAGAGCCCCCGACAGCGTAACTCTAACCTACCCCGCCCTGGCCGCAATTTGGATCGAAATCAATGACGGCGGTGCGGCGCAAGCAGCTCCGGCAGCTTGGCGATGCCTGCCGCGATTCGCCGTGCCGCATTGCGGGTCAATAACTTTGCGAGAGATCGACGGCCGACACCTTCCCGGTAATAGATGAATACCAGCGGCCGTTCGTTACTGGCCTTCACGACAAACGTGCCGCCGATATCCTCGACAGACCAGGGCGGCGGGAAGCAGCGGGCCGTCATTGCACCGCCCGGTATCATGAAAGGAAAGAGCCTCGACCGAACGTCGAGGGCCTGAAGCTAAGCGCGTCATGACAAATCCGCTCAGCCGTGGGATGTAAAATCGCCTGTCCGAAATGCGCAGACATTGATGTAGATCAAGAGCAAAACACAGCCCTGATCACCGGGCGGGCCGCCCCCCAAGCCTTCCGCAACAGCTTCGGCAGCTTGGCGATATTAGCCGCAATCCGCCGAGCCTCATCATGCGTCAGCGATGTTGAATTTGAGAAATGTCTAATCACGCGATTCGGTCTGTGGTTGTTGGGACTCCTGATCGCTGGTGGGCTCGCTTTGCCTTGGTGACGAGTGATAGGTCATCAGAAACCATCTCCCGGCCCGAGGAATCAAGACGATCAAAACTCCGATTGCGAAGTAGTCGGCAATGGTCATTGCATCGCACCCATTATAGAACCCCGAAGAAGCGTACTTTTTCGGGGTTAGCTGAGTTGCCTCAACTTAGTGCTAGCTAACTGCGCACCGAGCAGTTTCAAGCTCGGTGGGCGCGCCTCAGCAGTGCAGACATGCCGTTTTTTGCGACTTGGCTTTGATGTAGATCAATGCTGAACAACTAGTTCGGAAAACCGACCCGCGTCAGCTTTCTCGCGCGGCAAGCGACCAACTTCGCCGCGTTGGCTGCAATCCTTCGCGCCTCATCCTTGCTGAGCAACTTGGCCGCCGAATCGTCGGCCTGGCTCTAACGCGTTTCGATACGAACCGAGTAAACGCGGAATCCGCCTAACCTTTTTTCTCCCAGCGGAGCGCCATTTGATGCCAGACACAAGCCATTTTCAGGTAAAGGGAGTGCTTCTCAGGCGAAGAGGTCGTCTGAGCTAATTCCATGCATTCGGCTGCAAACTCGCGAAAGAGAGTTGGCGGTTCGCAACCCTCAAAGGTGTGACCGTTATTTTCTTTCGGCATTCCCTCGGCATCGGCGTCGTGAAAACTCCCGACGCAATATTCCGAACGGGACTGCCGTGGCTTGATAATTCAGGCCAATAGATTGCTCATTCAGGCCGTTCCGTAAGCGTCCTCCAATCTGCCGCCACGGACGGGCGCCGAGCTACTCGAACGCGCTTCTTTCAAGCCCCTTTACCGGTCAGCGAATCCGGCAGCTTCCCGATGTTGGCCGCGATCCGCCGCGCGTCCATCTGTTTTGCACAAGCCCACTTGTCCGAGTAACGGCATGGAGGCAGTATTGGATGATTCCGCTGACTGCTAGCACGGGGGTGCGATGTCAGTGGGACCGACGCGGCCTGTTTTTCACCATCACAGGTCGCGTCGTTTGTTCCAAACGGCGCAGGAAGCGGAACGCGCAAGCGGTCGCTTAGTTTTCAGCACTTCAAGCCCCATGCGCGACGTGGCCGACTACAGAAAAAATGCTGAGAAATGCCGCGAGCTGGCGAAGCAAATGGCTAAGCCCGACGGACTTGTGGGCTTATCTGGAAATGGCCCAAACGTGGGAAAAACTCGCTGACCTGCACGAATTGAGCTGGAAGCTCAAATCATCCGGCGTGCTATTAACGAAGCCCGCCCTGGGCGCGGAATGATCTGCTCGGCTGGCGCTGGAGGCGGAAGACGCGGGCGACTGCCTAGAAAATCTCAGTCACATGGACATTCCCAAGCAGCAAGAGCAGTCCGCTGAAGAGCGCATCGGCACCATGGTTGGCAAAATCATGGTTTTTTGTTTGGGGCTATGCGTCTACGTTGGCTGCAAAGTTGGGGCTATTCTAACGTCTATTCGCTGTAACAACTCCGGCAGCTTGGCGATATTCGCTGCGATCCTTGGCGCCTCGCCTTGCTCAGCCTTCTGATTTGTGTCCAAGCTCCACCGCCGTGGAGTACAGGGGCATACGATACATCATCCGCGCTCGGATCGAGCGAGAGCAATGGTACGTCACCATTTATCCTGCGGGCGTCGAGATGAAGGGGAGGGTCGTAATCGGATCACGCGAAAAGGCAGAATTGCGGGCTCGCGCCATGATAAACTATTGGCTGAAAAAGCACTCTACGCAAAAACCCAATTCAAACTGACGCTCGTCGGCGACCCAGTTTACCTTGCGGGACCGCGTGCACACCTGCGCGCCATATTTAGCGCATTTACACCTTGCGCCGGGCCGCCCGTGAGCATACAAGCTTACTCACAACCTGACTGACGCGGTGCCTATTCTTCATACACGCGCTCCAGTCAGTACCCCTCCGCTTGGCCCCGGCGACTGTCGGGGCTTTTTATTTGCGTAAAAGTTCGGGCAGCTTCGCAATATTCGCCGCTATTCGCCACTCCTCGTCGCGTGTGTGGCGACTTCCGAGCAACTCCGATAGCTAGCGATATTTTCACAGCAGTGCGGTGTTCAATGCTGGCAGCGCCGTCGAATCAGTGACGCCGGTCACATAGCAAAACTGCGAATCAAACTACGCTGCATAAATCGCCGGGATAAATGCAGAGGGGAATTCACATGCGCAAGATTACCCTGTTCGTCGCTGGCGTTGCTTTGGGGGTCGTGATTAGTGTCGGAACGTGGATTGCCGTCGGAACATTGACTCCTACTAGCGCACTTGCTGGTTCGAGTGTCGATCCATTGGCGATGATGGCAGGCGCGAAGGGTCTGCCTACTTCGCACTATGATGACTAGAACCTATCTCAAAATTGTCTGAAGAGGATAACGAGGCAGGTGAGTTGGACGAAGCCGAGGAAGTTCTGAGTGTGGAATTCCCAGCGGACGAGTATGCGGCGCTGCCATTGTATCCAGGCGAAGAAACGCTCGACGAGCCAGCGTCGCATGTAGCGGCTCAGCCGTCGTCGATCTTGCGTCGGCGGCTTGATGCGATTGGCGCGGTGTGGCGCGATCATCTCGACACCATCTCGTCGCAATTCCTCGTCGAGCGGATCGCTGTCATAGGCACGGTCGCCGATCAGGTTTTCTGGCTTGGCTTCGATCATGTAGAAGTCGAAGCACAACTGCACCAAGCGGACCTCATGGTGGTTGGCGGCATGCGTGCTGACCGAAAGCGGTAGCCCATGGCGATCCACAATTGCCATGATTTTCATGCCTTTTCCGCGCTTTGTGGTTCCGACCTCTGTCCCGCCGCCTTTCGCCATAACGAAGGTAGCGTCAATGAAGCATTCTTCTTCATCGAGTGCACCTCTGTCGCGAAGTTCGTTGGCGACATCCGTCAGCACTCGACGCAGAACTTCATCGCGGCACCAAGTCTGAAAGCGCCGATGTACGGTTTTGTAGTTCGGATAGCTCTGCGGCAGCATGTGCCACTGCGCACCGGTGTTGAGAATCCACAGCACCGCTTCAAGGACACGACGCGTGGAAACCGGCTTTCGACCAGGACGCCCATCCGGAATGTTTTCTTCCGGAAAATGATTCCGGATGCGTTCCCACTGCCCGTCCGTGAGCCGAATCATTCAACCTTTATAGCGGATCGACAGCAGCCGGTAATTTTGAGATAGGTTCTACTCACTTGTGTTCAATTGATTACAGGCCGGAAGCCCGAGCACTAGCTTGGGGCTTCTCTTTCTTGCGCTCAAGGTTTCCGCAACAACTCCGGGTTGGCGATGTTCGCCGTTGGTGAGGGGATTTTCATGCCAACAGATTTAGAAGCGGTGTTCGCACGAAGACCCAAGGCGCACGCGCAAAAAGAAAAGGAAAAGCAAGCCAACATCACGATGATCTCGATCTGGTTTATCATCTGCCTCGTCATGCTCGTGCTGACGTTTGTTGACAAAGGCTATGCCCAAGCAATGGCAGAACTGATGGACCTCTTCTAAACAGCCTATTCACTTTCTTGCGAGGCCCGGCAGCTTGGCAATGTTCGCCGCGATGCGCCGCGCCTCATCTTTGCTGAGCGGCTTGGCTGCGTCACTAATCGCCGACTCGCGTGTAGGGGGGCGTGGCAAATGCCCGGTCCGCCGGCTCCTGTACGCTGTTGAGAACAATCACCGAGATCGCAGCCAGCACGACCGCCGCAACGCAGGCAGCTAAGAACACCTTCACGGCAGCCTCCCCGTTTCAGTGAGCGAATTCTTTCGCGCTGGAGTGCCGTGGGCAAGCATCGTGTCTAATTCCTTGAGAGACCACGGCGGCGGGAAGCGGCGAGCGGGCATGGCTTATTTCGGGGCGAGAAGATCAAAACCTCATCGTATAATGAAGCCACCAGATAAACCCCAACAGTGCGGCTACAGACATGCCCAATAGCAGCCATGTAACAGAACGCTGTTTGGTCTTTCTCTGGTAGGCATACAGAACACTCCAATAGAAATAGGCTATCGCACCAGCAAGCCAACCAACAAAGCCGGAAACACTGTAAATAGCTAAGAACCGATCCTTTACGTCCACCGATAGCAGAACAACCGCCGTTGCAAGGGATGCGAAAACAAATGCCTGAAGAGCCCACCACCATTGGCGACGATAACTTTCGGCTTCGATGCGCTTCTCTGTAAGCCAGCCTTCAAGGTCGCTTCGAGTTGTGGCAGTTTTGAAGCCGGAAATCACCGCGACTTTATCGCTGCTCATCAGCCTTATGCGGACGGTCTCGGGACCAAGGACCTCAAGCTCAGCCCGGTGTTCAGGCGTTAGCGCCATTTGCCCACCCTCCCGAAAAAGCTTCCGCGGCTTAGCAACATTAGCCGCGATTCGCCCTGCCTTATCTTTGCTGAGCAGCTTGGCCGCTGAGCGCCGCCGCGGCTCATTCTCGAAATAGACAAATGCCAATTTCTGACCGGTGCCGTCCTGCACCACAAAGCAGGCGTCGAATTCCTCGACGGACCACGGCGTCGGGAAGCGGCGTTGCGCGCTCGGCATCTGATCGACCGATGCGCAGGGTTTGACCATCAATTATGTGAAATGCAGGGAGAATCCGAGTGATCGCGTTAGGCGGCTTTTCGGAATCTATTCACACAATAAACCAAATTGGACCGACTCTTTATGCCACACGCGACGCGGATATCTGCGATACCGGACCTTGCAGGTATTTTTGCCCTTTGCGAGGACGCCTATGAACGGGCGACCAGAGAGGGTTACGCTGAGAACCCTGCTGTGATCGCTGCCGTTACCGCGTTGAAATCCGCTTGGAAGGCTTTGCTTGTTGCAAACTACAATCTCATGACGGCCAAAGGCTTCTTTCCCGTCGAGTTTGCCACCATGCGTGCTGATCGAGCTTGTCGGGCAACTCGCAAGGCATGCATCAAACTCCACGCGGCAATAGAGCAAGCTGCGGCGGAAAATCATCTATACAACCGGTGCTTGGCGCTTAGTCGGCCCACCTCAGGGCGGCGGGAAGCGGGGTGCGATCTCGTTCACGCCGCCAGCGCGGCTGGTTCTTTGTAGCGTTCACCCTTGGCCATGATTGCCCACGCCATTCTGGCGATCTTATTAGCGAGTGCGATGGCCGCGACCTTCGTTGGTCGTCGCGTCAGCAATGCGGTGAGCAGGTCGATGCGTGGTGCCATGGATTTTGGCATAGCGGATGACGGCGAGCGCGCCGGTCGTGAACAGGCTGCGCAGATAGCGATCGCCTCGTTTACTGATATTGCCGAGCCTATCCTTACCTCCACTCGAGTTCTGCTTCGGCACGAGTCCGATCCAGGCTGAGAAATTGCGCCCGGACCGAAAAGCCTTTGGATCAGCAATGCTCGCAACTAAAGCAGTTGCTAATGCAGGACCGACGCCCGGTATATCGTCCAGCCGCCGGCTTGCCTCACTCGATCGGTGCCAGGCCCTTATCATCCGATCGAACTCCAGGATCCGCGCCTTCAGTGTCTGCAGTTGGGCGCCGAGCGCGGCGACACAGGCCCGTGCAACCTCAGGCAACCTCTTATCAGTTGAATCGGCCGCCACACTGAGCAGTTGCTCGACACCATTGCGTCCGGCCGGCGCGACGATCCCAAACTCGGCCAGGTGAGCGCGGATGGCATTGATCACCGAGGTCTGCTGGCGGATGAACAAGTGCCGGATACGGTGCAATGTCAGGCAGCTCTGTTGCTCTGGCGTCTTGGTCGCGACGAACCGCATGTTTGGCCTAGTGACTGCTTCGCAGATCGCTTCGGCGTCAGTGGCATCATTCTTGTGCCGCTTCACATAGGGCTTCACGTAAGCCGGCGGCATCAAGCGAACAGTGTGACCAAGTGCCTGGAGCTCGCGCGACCAATGATGCGACGAGGCACAGGCCTCGATGCCGACTAGGCAGGGCGGCAGCTTCTCAAAGAACTTCAGGACATAACGACGCTTCAACTGCCGGCGCATCACCACTTGGCCGACGGCATCAACGCCATGCACTTGAAAGACCGACTTGGCGATGTCGAGACCGATCGTCGTAATCGATTGCATGTTTTGGCTCCTCCGAATCGTGGGTCCTCAGCAGGCACCCACATTCATGGCACTCACGTGCCGGTGGAGGAGCCGTCCACAGCATCAAAAGGCGACATGCGCTGCGTTAGAGCGATGTCCGCTCTCACCCCGACATCGGACATCGATCAGCGCGCTTTTGATGTCTGTAAGGTGCCAAAGTCGGAGTTGTTGGCTAAACGGTCGGTCGAATGAATCACCGCTCTGTCAGCTTGAACTCGATGCGGCGATTGCGACGGTAGGCGTCCTCGGTCGTACCACTATCGATCGGTTGGAATTCGCCGAACCCGGCAGCTACAAGCCGGGATGGTTTCACGCCTTTCCCGGCCAGGTATTGCACCACGGAGATCGCTCGTCCCGCCGACAGATCCCAATTCGATTTAAATTGTCCGATGATCGGCCGCACATCGGTATGACCGTCAACGCGCAGTGTCCAGGGAATTTCAGCTGGAATTCTGGCTTTCCAATTCGACGATTGCGGCCGCTACCTTATCGAGTTCGGCGCGACCCTCAGGTTTCAGATCCGCCCTGCCGGTATCGAAGAATATTTCCGATTGCAAGACGAAACGATCCCCGACGATACGTATGTCGGGTCGATTGCCTAGAACTTCTCGGAGCTTACCAAAAAAATCTGAGCGGTAGCTCGACAGCTCCTGTACATGTTGGGCCAGCGCAACATTTAGTCGCTGGCCAAGTTCGCTAATACGTTCCTGGGAGTCTTTGTTCTTTTTCTCAGAAACGTCGAGCGCCGCCCCCAACGCGGCCAACTGCTCACGCAACGCGGCTCTTCGCGCGGCCGCTCGGACCTTCCGCCTTCACAATCATACCCACAGGTCGGCACCGTACGCTGCGTGTTGCTAACGAGGTCTGCCGCTCAAAAGCAATTCGTTTTAGCGAAGACGGCCGCTTTACCCAACTGACGTAGTGCAATTTGCACCATGCGCGTAGTGCAATTTGCACTAGGGTGGTACGATGCCATCCCGCAGGGCACGTAAGTGGCTGGTTTGAGCTGATGACAGCCAGGACTCCCCGGAAGAGTTCCGCAGTCGATCAACCTCTAGCCTTCTGTGGTGCATCTGCGTACAGGCGCGCGAAGCCCGCGCACTAGGCGTCACCCCATATTGGCCACCCTGTACCGCGCGGGCATGACCAACGTTGTCTTGCACTGCTTGTTCATGCAGCAGAACCAGCGCGTGTAAAAAAACCACTGACGCCGCTGCCTGTCACCGATGCCGTCGGGCTCGCGTATCTGCATCGGCACGCCGCAGCGCGGGCAGGGGTCGCCGTCCCCGGGAATTACAATTGGCTTTCGTCTTTTCATGTCCCCTTGATTTTCGGGGCAACCCTACAATTTGGTAGTCACTAAGCCTTGCCTCGGTCAGGCGGAGCGCGATTGCCGAACTGACATGCCCAGCCCTTGAATTTCCAGGAGTGATAGAGCGGATGATGCTCCCAAAATTCCTTGGCCAACTCGAAGCCGAGTAGTCCCAGACAGCCGCCCATTGTCAGTTGCTCCTGATTTGAATTGACGACGCGCTCAGTCATGCAAGTCCCAGGGACCGCTAGATTGAGGCAGACAGTCACAAGCACCGTGATGAACATGCAGATTCCCCTCTCTTAAAGTCAGCCATTGGCTGACCTCTCGAAGGAAGCCCCCAAACGGATACAAGCAAGAGTGATGCCAAGGGCCCAAACTGGCCGCGATAAGTTTGTCAGGCAGGCGATTTTCATCTGGGGAAATAGTGGCGACTTGAGGTGCTCCTAACGCTCCACCAGAGCGTTTTCAGCCGCTGTGATGCGGTCGGTCCGCTGGCGCCGGTAGATGTAGGGCGCGTCGTCGCGCTGCTCGGCGAGGTCGGCCATGAGGGCGTGATGGGACGATAGGTGACAGACTGGATCAGTCGCACGGGCGTCACCCGTGAGCGCCAGAGCTTGGCAGCGGCAGCCGCCGAAATCCTCAAACCGCCGCGGACAACTGGCGCATGGCTCCTTCATCCAGTCAGTGCCCCGGAAGGCACTGAAGGCCGGTGAAGACTGCCAGATGTCGGCAAGCGAATGCTTGCGCACGGACCAGAACTCGAGGCCCGGGATGGTCTCGGCTGCATGGCAGGGCAGAACCTTGCCGGACGGCGAGACGTTGAGCGACCGGCGCCCCCATCCGCCCATGCAGGGTTTGGGGTAGCGTGCGAAATAGTCCGGTAGGGCGACATCGATCACAATGCTGCCGTGGTAGCGTTTGCGCAGGGCCTCGACACAACCAGCCGCGCGTTCGACTTGCTCTCTGGTCGGCATCAGCTTTGCGCGGTTCACAACGGCCCAGCCGTAATACTGAACATGGGCAATCTCGACCCGCCTGGCGCCGAGCGCGACCGCCTGGTCAACCATGGCAGCGACGCGGTCTATATTGGCACGATGGATGACAGCGTTGACGGTGAGCATAATGCCGAGCCGTACCACTTCTCTGGCGAGAGCCTGCTTGCGCGCGTAGGCGCCGTTGTAGCCGGCAATCCGGTCTGCCGAGGCGGCGTCACCGTCCTGGATCGAGATCTGGACGTGGTCGAGGCCGGCTTCCGCCAGCGCCGCGAGCGTTTTCTCGGTGAGCCCAACGGCTGAGGTTATCAGATTGGTGTACAGGTTCGCGCGATGGGCCGCCGCAGTGATCTCGACGATGTCACGCCGTGCCGCCGGCTCTCCGCCCGAAAGATGGACCTGGAGCACGCCGAGATCACCGGCCTCGGCAAATACCCGTGCCCAGGTCGCAGTGTCGATCTCGTCCCCGCGTAACTCGAGAGCAATCGGGTTCGAGCAATAGGGACAGCCGAGCGGACAGCGATGGGTGAGCTCGGCGAGGAGCCCTAATGGACGCAGGGGTGGTTGACCTATGGTGGTTTGGAACTGCATGTGAGCTGCTTTTCGGCAAGTGCGTGAGCAGCGTCAGCCACGGCCACCGTTTGGCGCATGGCGTCAGGAAATCCAACCGCCTCTGGCGTTCCCGAAAGGATATGTGCACTCGCGCCTAGTTCAGCAACCACCTCCGCTGACCTTAGGACTAGCGACCCCGGGAGCCAATTCGCGCTGCTGTCTGTACCAGCGCCGTGTCGCGACATGCGGCCGCCCAAGCGATTGCCGTAAGGACAAGCCGTCAGCGCCGATCCCAGCAATTGCGATTGTGTGCCGGCCGCAAGCCGCGGCCGGCGGACATTGCTCAAAACTCGGGCGGCAGATAGCCGTTGATCTCAAGGCCGATGCACACTTCGACAAGTGTCGGAGTTGTCCATGACATGGGCGTGTTTCCTTCCGTCGTGTTAATGGGGACAGGCCCCTCATATAAATTGGCCGCCGCAGCCAGAAGGAAAACAGAGATTTGCCTGAGGAGCTTTGGGCAAATTGCCCGTCGACGCCGGCTGCCTTCATTAGACAGACGGCGCAGGTAGCGCAGAAGAATTCTTGGGCAATCAATGGTTGTGGTAAGATGCGTCTGTAGAACCCGATATGGCGCCCAATCTCGATCTCAAATCGTCATTGACGCTGCGAGTTGTGGCCGTTGCACTTTTTTGCTTTCTCATCGCAGCAGCACTCGCGTTGTTCGGGACCTATCGCGACGTTCGCCAGCTGAACGAGCATGTCGCCGACGTTCTCGTCCGGCAGCTGCAGATGCAGTTGTCTCGCATCGAGACGAGCAGAGATGTGGCGGCCCGCTTCCCCGACTTGGATCCGGTAACTGAAGTCCTCCAGAGTGCGGGCCAGTGCGTGCAATACGTCAAATCGGACGGAAGCATCGCACGATCAAGCTGTATCGGGTTCAATCGCGCCGTTGGCAAGCCCCCGGATTGGTTTGCCGCCCTGTGCGATTTGATTCCCGCAGCGCGGGCCGACGTTGCTCGTCCTATCTCTTATCGCGGTAGATCCTATGGAGATGTGGTGGTCACCATAGAGAGTGCCGCCATTGCCGCCGCAATTTGGAAAGAAGTGTCAGGGCTTCTTGGTCTTACCGGGCTAGTCATCGGAGCGATTTGTATTTTGCAGTATGGAGCAATCAGCCGAGCGCTGCGTCCGACAAAGGATATTTTGGCCGGCCTCGATAGGCTGGCGCGTGGCGATCTGTCATGTCGATTGCCGAACTTCCGGTTAATCGAGCTACAACGCATTAGCGAGGTGTTCAATAAGCTCGCGGCGAGCCTCGACCGGACTACACGCGAAAAGACGGAGCTCGCTGCGAAGCTTGTCGACAATCAAGAGCAGGAGCGGCTCGATTTAGCGAGAGATCTGCATGATGAATTCGCTCAAAGTCTGAGCGCTATGAGTGCAGTAGCCGCAGCAATCAAGGCGACGGCCGAGACCGAGTGCCCCGCACTCGTACCTGAGGCAAACAATCTCTCGCAGACTTCGATAGCCATGATGAGATCTCTCCGTACCACTTTGCGGAACCTCCGTCCGCCGGAGATCGATGATTTTGGGCTCGCCATCAGCCTTGCGACTCTGGCCAGGGATCAAGAACGGCTAGCCAACGGGCAATTGAAAATCTCGCTTGAGATGGATGATGACCTCCGAGTGTTGCCGCGAACAGCGGCGTCTCATGTCTATCGAATTGTCCAGGAGGGCCTGACTAACATCAACAAACATGCGCATGCGGGCCATGCTCGCGTCGCTCTCAGCTTCGGTCCGGAGGACGGGGAGCAGACCACGCCCCAGCGACGTTGGCTGGCGCTGACGATCGAGGACGATGGATCTAGAGCAGTTGGAAGCGGCATAGCTGCCGAAGGCGGCGGGCTGGGGCTAATTGGGATACGCGAACGTGTGATGGCACTCGGCGGAACATTGGATGTCATCGACCTCGGTGACAAGGGCTTCAGGATCCATGCTATGATTCCATTTGAGGCGCCTGTGAAACTCCTGCAATGAGCCGGAAAACAATTCGAGTCCTTATTGTCGACGACCACGCCATCGTTCGCGAAGGCTACCGTGCGCTCCTTGCGAAGCACGAGGGGCTAAAGGTCGTCGGTGAAGCCTGCGATGCCGCGTCGGCCTATCAATGCTACAAGGATACGCGGCCCGACGTTGTTATCATGGATATTTCGATGCCAGGCCGTGGCGGCATCGATGCAATCGAGCATATCCGTGAGTTGGACGCTCATGCGCGCGTCCTCGTGTTCACAATGCACAGCGGAGCTGCTTACGCCCTACAGGCCTTTCGTGCTGGGGCCAAAGGGTACGTAACAAAAAGCAGCCCCCCGGACCTTCTCGTAAGGGCTGTGCGAGATATCGCGGAAGGCCGGCTGGCCATTTGTCCTGAGATCAGCGAGGCTCTTGCAGTCGATCGAGTGCAGGAGGAGAGGACGGGACTGCACGGACTTTCACCGCGCGAGTTCGAGATTTTCCGCATGATCCTAGACGCAAAATCAACCGACGAGATCGCGTCGGCATTCAACCTCAGCCGCAAGACCGTGGCGAACTATCACTATGCGATCAAGTCAAAGCTCGGCGTGGATTCCGATATCGAGCTGCTGTATTTCGGTCTTCGGCAAGGTCTGGTCGAGCCCGTTTCCCCAGTAGTCGATCCCAGGAAATAGCTCGCAACAGGCGAATCATTTTTTTGCAGCGCCGTTTAGGTTTTAGTCTCCGGCTCCCTAATGCTGCGAAAGCCTTGCGTCACCTCAATAGAAGCAAGAGCTGACGGCCGGCCTTCGATCTCAATTCCCGCCGGGTCAACGTCCCGTCATTATCTGTATCGGCTGCCTTGAACCGCTGTTCGACGATGGAGAGGTATTCGTCTTTGCTTAGCGTGCCATCCTTGTCGGTGTCCGCAGCCGTAAACTCCCTTGCACTCAGTTTGCCGCGTAACTCACGCGCTGTGAGAGTGCCGTCGTGGTCGCGATCGAGTTTATCGAACACGATCTCCGCTGCCTTCTTCGCCTCATCGAGAGACACCGTCCCGTCGTGATCGGTATCCAAGCCTGCGAGCAAATCGGGATCGGATGCCGGCAATGCCGGTAACACGGGATAGAACGCGACGCTGAGAGCAGCGAAAATCGCAATGCGTCTCGTGATCATGTGGATGCTTTTCCTCTCGGAGGATGCTTGTGGCGATAGAAATTACTACTTTTTACCGTCTTGCTAAAGCATATCACCGGTCCTTGGCTGTGTGTACCGAAAACCCTATCCGTATTGATTGGAGGAGGGAATCACCTAACGTCGGCGCACAATGATCGCGCTGCTATGCTTTGTCCTTAACGTCTTGGTCTCGCCATTTAAGTCGACGAGCCAACTTGAAGCCGAAAATGCTGCGCTCCGGTACCAGGTGGTTATGTTGCGCCGGATAGTGCATAGGCGCGTCCGGCTTACGAACAGCGATCGCATATTCTTTATCCAGCTGTATCGATGGTTTCCGTCGGTTCTGAAGGTCATCGCGGTCATCCGTCCAGAGATGCTCGTTCGTTGGCATCGGGCCGGCTTTCGTCGGTACTGGCGTTGGAAGTCGCGCTCGTTTGGAGGGCGGCCGCAGGTTGACGCCGAGCTGCGCGCATTGATCCGGCGAATGAGTGTCGAGAACCCGCTGTGGGGCGCGCCGCGCATCCACGGCGAACTGCTCAAGCTCGGGTTTGAAGTCGCGCAATCGAGCGTCGCCAAATACATGGTCGAGCGGCATGGACCGCCAAGTCAGGACTGGCGCACATTTCTGCGCAACCACGCGCCGGACATTGCCGCGATGGATCTATTCATTGTCCCGACTATTGGCTTCAACCTGCTCTATGCCTTCGTCGTTGTTCGGCTGGACCGGAGAGAGCCGGTCTGGATCAACGTTACACAAAATCCTACGGCAGAATGGATCGCGCGCCAGATAACCGAGGCATTCCCCTGGAATGAGTCGCCACGCCACCTCATCAGAGATCGGGACCGTGTCTATGGCGAGGTTGCTCTACGCCGAATTCGCGCCATGGGCATACGCGACAAGCCTATCGCACCAGCGTCACCTTGGCAGAACGGTTTTACCGAAAGGCTGATCGGATCGATCCGGCGTGAATGCCTCGATCATCTCGTCATCTTGGGTGAGGCTCATCTACGTCGGATTTTGCGAAATTACGCAAGCTATTACAACAAAATCCGAACACACCGATCACTGGACAAAGATGCTCCGGCCTTTCGCTCTGTTCAGCGGGTCGGAACCATCACGTCATATACGATCCTCGGCGGGCTTCACCATCACTACGTGCGTGTTTGAGTTTTCGGTACACACAGGTTTTCAATTTTGGAGTGCCTACTGCAAGATCGCCGTGCGCGACGAATAACTCACGGTCGAGACGAACACGACGGCTGGGCCACTGAAATGTTCATGGTCGAGGCCGGGATTGGGATCGGCCGCGAATGTCATCATCACCGAACTGCGCGGTTTGACCATCAGCGCGGCTAGCGCGCGGAAATCGCGGGCGCCGAGTGCCAGCGTCGTCAGGAACCGGTGCACGTTGGGCGCCACCAGCACCGCGCGCAGCCAGGGATTTTCCAGCCGCGCGCCGGCCTTGATCGCAATCACCGAAGAGGCGCTGGCACTGAGAATCGTCGAGGCGATCTGGTTGGCGACCCGTTTCACCGCAATGGTCGTGCCGTTCGGCACAACCTGTGGGTCGGCGTCCGGCTCTTCCGGATGGAGCGCCTGCTCGCTGCGCACCTCCGGTTCGGCGGAGATGGCGGCGGCGCGCAGCGCGGCGATCCCGGTTACGGCCGTGCTTGTCGTCGCAGGCGGATGCGCCGGCGGTTGCTCGGCATAAGCGAGCGTAACTCCAGGCGCGGCGTCATCGCGCGGATCGCGGAATGGCCCGCCGATCGCCGCAGTCGCCGCCTTGGCGTTGCTGGGTTTTGTCGAAGCGTCGCGGACCGGCGGCTGAGCAGATGGCGCGACCGCCATTCCATCGGGCGGGCCCTGCCAATAGCCACGCACGCGAATGACATCATTCGGCGTCGCCGCATTGGTTCGGTCCGCCGGTTCGCTCGCCATGCCGGATGGCGCAGGCGGCAACAGTGCAGCGACCTGGACGAGTTTTGGTTTTGCGGTATCGCTCGCGAGCTTGTCAGCGCCGGCATCAGCGCTGCTCGGCTCTGTCTTCTTTTCGATTGCGGGTTGCGCGCTGGCAATTCTGATCGGCACTGCGGGTTTCGCCCGCACCGGGGTCGCCGCGGACGCGACCGTGGCGGTGGCGGCCGGTGCCGCTTCATCCTCCTCGTCATCACGGGCGAGGCCTAAAAGTTTGGCAAATGGATTGACCGGCGCGCGCTCGTTACTCGCGAGCGCGGTTTCGACGTTCACGCCGGCGCTGCGCGCCGCGTCAAGCGAGAGCTCCGACGGCATGCCGCCGCGCTTTCTGATCTCGGCGAGCGCCACCGCATAACCCGGCAGCGGCTTGCCGTCGCTCGGAATGTGCACGGTGCGCCCATCCGGGAACACGCGCACCAATTCTTCATGCGACATCCGCGGCCACATGCGCACCCCGCCGGTGTCCATATGCACGAAAGGCGATCCGGATGTCGGATAGAAGCCGACGCCGCCGCGTTGCAGCCGCAAACCGATCTCGCGCAGATGTTCGAGCGAGACGCCGGCAATGTAGAAGTCGAGCGCGTGGCCGAGCATGTGCTGACTGAAGCGCGCTACGCCGCCGCTGCGCCGCCGCAGCATCGCATTGGTTTGCGGTGCGCGATAGCCGCAGACCACTTGAATCGGCTCTTTGGCGTCGGCCTCGCGCTGCACCTCCCAGACCAGATCGATCAGATGCGGATCCATGCGGGTCTGTTCGCCGCGCCGCCAGTCGCGCAAGAACCAGTTGAGCTTCTCCAGTGCCGCCTCGTCGTAACGGCCGTTGCGCTTGTAGGTGATCGTGATGTCTTCGCCGGTATGCAGGTGATGCATCGTGATGCTGCGCGTGTCGCCTTCCGCGACGGCGTTTTGCAGCGCCTTCGACCCGAGGATGAAAATGAGCAGCGCCAAACCGCACGAATAACCGGTGCGTGCGGCGGACAATCGACGAGTATTCAGTCGCGCGTTGCTAACGTGCACTGACCCAATCTCGCATCGGCGCGTTGACCCGCCGCGGCTATCGCCGCGCGGGTAACGCTAACGCATTGTTAATTTGGGAAGGGTTAACGCGAACGACTGTCACCCCACCCCCGAACCGCCAATAGGGCTAAAGGCGCAGTGTGGCAAAAAATGGCCTTCCCCGAGCCGCCCTGGGTGGGGCCGCCAGGGGCGAAGCGGGATGTGCGGTTAAATGCCCGCCGGCCGCGGGTTAACTGGCTTAACGCTCGACCGTCTGACCCGGAATGGGTGACTGTCCGCGGACGGTCAGCGTTGCGGTGCCGCATCGGCGCGGGCGGCACTGGCGGGGCAGTAGCCGCCGCCGAATAGCCGCGGGAAGAAGTTGCCGCCGCCGTAATAGGAGCCGCCGCCCGAATAGGAGAGCCGCGTCCGCCGCCGAACACGCTGCGCCCGCCGAACCAGGACGGCTCGTCGGGAATGGCCAACACCTCGCGGTGCGAAATATCGATCTTTGTGCTCGACCGGGAATTCCGCCACCTTGCGGTCAGTGCCCTTGAGAATCGCGAGCAGGGTCTGGTCGCGGCCATAGATGTCGTCGCGAAATTCCAGTTTCCCAGCATCGTCGACGAAAGCGGTCTGATAAGTCAGATTGACCGGAATGAAGGTCGGGAACTGGATATCGGTCTCGTTCGGACCGAACATTTTCTTGATGCGCTCCTCGGTGTAACCGTCGTCCGGGCGCACCAGCGACAACAGCACTTCGGCATAGTGTGCCGGATCTTGCACGCGCATGCAGCCGTGGCTGAACGCGCGCTTGTCTAAGGCGAACATGTATTTGTCCGGCGTGTCGTGCTGGTAGACGAGGAATTTGTTCGGGAAATTGAAGCGAATCCGGCCAAGCGCATTCTTGTCGCCAGGCGGCTGCCAGATATGGACGCCGTCTGGGCCGTAATCGACCCGCAAACCCATGCGAGCAAGCACCGTCGGATCCTGCGCTAGCGCCGGCAGATATTCGTGATGGGCGATCGACGGCGGCACGTTCCATGTCGGATTGACGGTGATGTATTTCATATCCGCCGTCATGATCGGCGTCGGCATTTCCGGCTTGCCGATCACGATCCTTGTCATCCACATCTGCTTGCCGTTGTGCATCACCCGCAGCGTGAAGTCGGGCAAATTCACGATCACGTAAGTGTCGGGAAGGCGGTGCGGCATCCACCGCCAACGCTCCATATTGGCGATGATAATGTCGGTGACGCGATCAGGCTGCGCTCTGCCGTTGAGCGCGTCTAGGCTCGCGACGCTCAGTGTTCCGGTCGCCGCCAGATCGTGCTCCTGCTGGAATCTCTTCACCGCCTCGGCGAGTGTTTTGTCGTAGGTAGTACCGCCGTTTCCACCAAGGCCGAGACGCTCGCGCAGCGCCGGAACGCGCTCGTCCTGCATTCCGACCTTGAGCACCGGACCGCTTGCGATCGGCGGTTTCGTTTTGTCCATTTTCCCGGCGCGAATGTCCGCAAGCTTGGCCTTAAGCGCGTGGTAGCCGGCGGTCTGCGGCTCGTAGGAATCGAGCGTCGCGGCGACGTCGCTTGCATCGGCGATCGCAGCGAGCACGTCGCCTGGTTCTGCAGGCGGCGTGGAATATTCGATGTCGCTGCTCACGCGCGACCAATGTACCTGCCCTACGCTGGCATGATGCGCGTAGGTAACGACCGCATTCGTCAGCTTGATTTCCGCATCGGCGAGATCTGCCGGAGAGCCCAGCACCGCGAAATTCGGCACCGGATAATCCGCCGGATCGAGCCCGTCGGCATCGACATGGCGCAGGTAGCCGATCGCTGCCGTGGCGCGCGCATTGACTTTGCCGTCGGTGATCCACAGCGGTGCGTAATTGCGGCTGGAATAGAAAGCCTCGATCGGCGCCCGATCCTTTTTGCTGCCGATGATGCGGTCGAACTTGCCATTGCCGAAATCGCGCAGCTGTTCGGCAATCGCAGCATCCGGCCCGGACGCGGCGGGGGCGGCTGCAGTCACGGCCGGCGGCTCCGCCGCCGGCGTGGCTGCGGCCGGAGCATTGGCCACAGGCGGGGTATCGCTGGGCTTGGCGTCCGCGGGCTTGCCTTCCGCAGCGGATTTGGCGGCGGCCGGTTCGCTTGGCTTTTCGTTGGACTTGGCGGCGTCAGTGGCGGTGGGTTTGCCTTCGCCGCCAGCAGACTGCACTGCTTGCCCGGTCGGCGTGGGCGCGTTCTCGGTGGCTGGGACCCGCTTGGCTTCCGCGCCCGGCTTTGCAGCGGCATCGTTGCCTACATCGGCGGCTTTCGCAGGGTTGGCGGTTGCCGGCGCGTCGTTTGACGTTTTCTGCCCCGGTTCGGAAACTGCAGGCTGGCTGCTTGTCTTGTCCGATTGTGGCTCCTGGCGCGGCGCCACGCTGGTATCGCCGGATGGGGCGGTTTCAGAACCGGCGAACGTTCCGGTGGCGGGAAGCGCAAGCAGAAGTGCAATGGCGGTCGAGGCAAAAAGCCGATCGACACGAATTCCCGGCATTGCGAATTCTCCTCCCCAGCCTGCGCAGCGTCGAAAGCCCGCGGCACTCTACGCGAGTCAAATTAGGCGAGCCAAGGGATTTTGTCCTGTTGCGACTGCTAACATTGCGGCGAAGAGACGAATTTCGTGGCCTGTCGCTCCGTTGCCACGGTTGCCTATCTACTTCGCCGTGTTCACGAATTGGGGCCGGGCCACGGATGTCGGGAAAATATTGGCGCAGTCAAGCACGCAGCGCACTCCGTGCAGCGTGCCGCAAGATTCGCCGGGTCAGTCCACTAATTATTGGCTCTACTTGGCGACGCCGCAGGCGATCCGCGCGCCGCCGCCGCCCAAGGGCGCCGGCTGGTCAGAGTAATTATCTCCGCCCGCGTGGATCATAATCGAGCGGCCCTTAACGTCAGTCACAGTGAGGTGCGGCACCACCACGGCCTTCGTGGCGTTGCCGCTAGCGTCGACGGTCAGCACTGGCATGTCGCCCTTGTGGCCTTCGCCATACGGCCCGAGGTGTTTGCCGGTGTTGGCGGGGTCGTAATGTCCACCCGCTGCCATGCCGGCCGCTGCCTGGCCATTCGGTCCAGGGCCCGGGCCACAATCCGGATTAACGTGGGTATGGAATCCGTGGTCGCCCGGCGGTAGACCGACCAGCTGTGGCGTGATCTGTAAGCCTGCTTGGGTGTCGGACAAAACAAGCGTGCCAACCTCCTTGCCGACGCCGTTGGCATCGATTGCGTTCATGGTAATCGTCTCGCTAGCGGCATAAGCAGCGCTCGCACCAGTTACTATGATCGCGGCAGCGAGCGTCACAACGTTGGATTTCATCTGTTCCCTCCTATTTCCATGCCGAGTATCGTAGCGACTTAAATTAGCACACTGAAAGTGTGCTATCCTTCACGCGGTTATCCGTACACGCGAAGGTATTCCTATCGTCATTAGCGTCACGGTGCGTTGATAACTCCATTGCCGGTCGCCAGGCACTGAAATGGCTGCTCTCGATCCCGCAGATGTACTCCTCGAACTGTGGAGCGAGGCGGGGCTCGACGACGAGGCTTTGGATGACGTCGGCTTCACCGGCAGCGAGCCGGTGCTGCCGTCGTCGTTTGCGGTCGGAACAGCAGCACAGGCCACGATCGGTGCGGCAGCGCTCGCCGCAGCCGAACTTTGGCGGCTGCGCAACGGGCGCCGTCAGCGCGTGACCGTCGAAATGCGCAACGCGGCGATCGAATTCCGCAGCGAGCGTTACCTGCGCGTCGACGGCAAGGACCCCGATGATCACCACGATCAAATAGCCGGGCTGTACCGCTGCGGCGACGGCCGCTGGGCGCGGCTGCATACGAATTTGCCGCATCATCGCGACGGATTGCTTCAACTTCTCGGCTGTAATCACCACAAAGCCGCGGTGCAGCGCGCGCTTGAGCAATGGCCCGCGGAGAAGCTCGAAACTGCCGCTGCCGAGGCCGGTCTCGTGGTCACAGCGTGCCGGTCTTTCGCCGAATGGGATGCGCATGCGCAGGGCCGCGCGGTCGCCAGCCTGCCATTGTTCAGCATCGAGAAAATCGGCGAAGCGCCGGTTTTGAAACTCGCGCCGGCGCAACGGCCGCTGTCGGGCATCAAGGTGTTGGAATTAACCCATGTCATCGCCGGTCCGGTGAGCGGCCGGGTTCTCGCCGGCCACGGCGCCGACGTGTTGCTCGTCACCGCGGCGCATCGGCCCTCGATGCTGCCGCTCGTCATCGATACCGGCAGAGGAAAATTGTCGACCCAAATCGATCTGCGTCAGCCAGGCGATCGCGAAACGCTCGCGGAGCTGGTGCGCGAAGCCGACATATTCATTCAGGGCTACCGGCCCGGCGCGGTCGCCGCGCACGGATTTGGCCCGGAGGAAGTCGCCCGCCTCCGCCCGGGGATCGTCTATGCCTCGCTGTCCGCTTACGGCCACGAGGGGCCTTGGGCACTGCGCCGCGGCTTCGATTCGCTCGTACAGACGGCGAGCGGACTGAACCTGGCCGAAGCGGAAGCGTTTGGTTCGTCCGAGCCGCGACCCTTGCCGGCCCAGGCGCTCGACCACGCGACCGGCTATCTCTTGGCCTTCGCGATCATGGCGGCGCTCAAGCGCCGCGCCGAGCTGGGCGGCTCCTGGCACGTGCGGGTCTCGCTCGCACAAACCGGTCACTGGCTGCGCCAGCTCGGCCGCATCGATGGCGTACATTGCCGCGATCTCGGCTTTGACGATGTGCGCGATCGCTTGCAGGACACGCCGTCCGGCTTTGGTCTCCTGACGGCCGTGCGTCACGCCGCCGAAATGTCGGAAACGCCGCCGCATTGGGCGCGTCCAAGCGTCCCGCTCGGAACGCATGCGCCCGCCTGGAGCGGTTGAAGCCTGCGCCGGCGCAGTGCTCTTGCAGCTGCGTCGATGTTGCGCCACATCAGGCGCGAATAAAACTCTAGCGCCGCAGATCAAACCCACGCATGCGCAAGATTGCAGGCAAATCCGCCGCTAAGCGGGCCATTCGATCCAGTTCGGCGGGTTTTCGCCAACTGCCGGAATGGAATCTCGACGATCTTTATCGCGGTCTCGACGATCCGGCGATCAAGCGCGATCTCGATCGCACCGATGCCGAATGCACCGCTTTCGAAGGGGCTTATAAGGGCAAGCTCGCAGGCTTTGCCGCCGCTGGCGATGGCGGCGCCACTCTGGCCGCGGCGGTGCGGGGTTATGAAGCCATCGACGATCTCATGGGCCGGCTTTCCTCCTTTGCCGGTCTCATCCACGCCGGCAACACGCTCGATCCCACCCGCACCAAGTTTTATGGCGACATACAGGAACGGCTCACGGCGGCCTCGATCCATCTGTTGTTCTTCACGCTCGAACTCAACCACATCGACGACGCGGTTCTGGACAAGGCCATGGCCGATCCCGCGCTCGGCCATTACCGGCCCTGGCTCGAAGACGTGCGGCGGTATCGGCCTTACCAGCTCGAAGATCGCGTCGAGCAGCTATTTCACGAAAAATCGGTGACCGCCTATTCCGCGTGGAATCGGCATTTCGACGCGATGATCGCCAATTTGCGGTTCAAGCTTGCCGGAAAATCGCTCGCCATCGAGCCGACGCTCAACTTCCTTCAGGACCGCTCCGGCGCCAAGCGCAAGGCGGCGGCGCAAGCGCTCGCGCGCACTCTCAAGGACAATGTGCAGCAGTTCGCGCTGGTCACCAATACGCTCGCCAAGGACAAGGAAATTTCAGACCGCTGGCGCGGCTTCGCCGATATCGCCGACGAGCGGCATTTGTCCAACCGCGTCGAGCGTGAGGTTGTCGACGCGCTGGTCGCAGCCGTGCGCGCCGCTTATCCGCGGCTGTCGCATCGCTATTACGCGCTCAAGGCCAGATGGTTTGGCACGAAGCGGCTGCCGCATTGGGACCGCAACGCGCCTTTGCCGCAAGTGCCGATGCGCAACGTGCCGTGGAACGAAGCCAAAGACACCGTGCTTGCCGCCTACCGCGCATTCTCGCCGAAGATGGCGGACATTGCCGCGCGCTTTTTCAGCGAGCGCTGGATCGACGCGCCGGTGCGTCCGGGCAAGGCGCCGGGCGCGTTTTCGCATCCGACCACGCCGTCGGCGCATCCTTACGTGCTCGTGAACTATCAAGGCAAGCCGCGCGATGTGATGACGCTCGCGCATGAGCTCGGCCATGGCGTGCATCAGGTGCTCGCAGCCCCGAACGGCGCCTTGATGGCGCCGGCCCCGCTCACGCTTGCCGAGACTGCAAGCGTGTTCGGCGAAATGCTCACGTTCCGCAAATTGCTGGCGGCAACGCGCAACAAAAAAGAGCGCAAAGCGATGCTCGCCGCCAAAGTCGAAGACATGATCAATACGGTGGTGCGGCAGATCGCGTTTTACACGTTCGAGCGCGCCGTCCACACTGAACGCAAGAACGGCGAATTGACCGCGGCGCGGATCGCCGAGCTATGGGCGCAGGTGCAACACGAAAGTCTCGGCCCTGCGATCGAGCTCAAGCCCGGTTACGAAACATTCTGGTGCTACATCCCGCATTTCATTCACTCGCCGTTTTACGTTTACGCCTACGCTTTCGGCGATTGCCTGGTGAACTCGCTCTACGCGATCTATGAGAATGCGGCGAAGGGTTTTGCCGAACGTTATCTGGCCATGCTCGCGGCCGGCGGCACCAAGCATCATTCCGAGCTCTTGGCGCCATTTGGGCTGGATGCCCGCGACCCGGCATTCTGGCAACGCGGGCTGGGCGTCATCGAGCGGCTGATCGATGAGCTGGAAAAACTAGACTGAACAATGGTTTGCGGGACGTAATACAGATGTTGAACCACAGTCATTCGTGTGTTATACAATTCGTAATACGAGGTTTACATGAAACTCGAAGTCAAGCGGGTTGGTAATTCGGACGGGCTTATTCTGCCGCGCGAGCTGATGCAACGTCTCGACATCAAGCGCGGCCAGCAATTCCACGTCACAGAACTCGCCGGCGGCGGCCTGCAGTTGCTTCCCTACGATCCAGATTTCGAAGCCACGATGGAAGCGGCTGATGAGATCATGGACGAATACCGCGATACTTTGGCGACGCTGGCAAAATGATTGCAGCGCCGCATGTCTGCTCCACCAAAGTGGCTGACCTACGAACAGGTCGTTGCGATCCATAGCCGCCAACTGCGTCGTTTCGGCGGCAGCGCGGGCTTGCGCGATGATGGCCTGTTACGATCGGCACTCGAACGACCGGTCAATAAGTGGCATTACGAACAGGCGGAGCTTGCAATGCTAGCGGCCGCCTATGCATTCGGCCTCGCGAAGAACCACCCTTTCGTTGATGGCAACAAGCGGATCGCATTCATGACCATGATGATCTTCTTGCGCAGAAATGGGATCAGGTTTGCTCCCGATCAGGCGCATGCAACAAAAATGATGCTCGCACTTGCCGCCGGCGAGGTGAGTGAGGCGAGCCTAGCGCGCTGGATTCGCGACAACTGGACAAAAGTGTAATGCCGAAGCGCGAACAATCCGACCGCGAAAAGAATCGCTTCTCCGCCCGGGCGGCGCGCTATGCGCGCGTGTCCGCGAATGTCGGCGGCGTCGCGGCGCGCTATGCCGGCCGGCGGCTCCTTGGCGGCGAGCCCGATCGCGCCAGCGAGGCGAGCGCACTGTCGCTGGCGCTCGGCCGGCTCAAAGGGCCGCTGATGAAGGTCGCGCAATTAATGGCGACCATTCCCGACCTGTTGCCGCCGGAATATGCCGCCGAACTGCAGAAGCTCCAAAGCGAAGCGCCGCCGATGGGCTGGGCCTTCGTCAAGCGCCGCATGATGGCGGAGCTCGGCGCCGGCTGGGAAAACAAATTTGCAAGCTTCGAGCACCATCCGGCCGCCGCCGCTTCGCTGGGACAAGTCCACCGCGC
This sequence comes from uncultured Alphaproteobacteria bacterium, assembly GCA_963816295.1. GTDB lineage: Bacteria > Pseudomonadota > Alphaproteobacteria > Rhizobiales > Xanthobacteraceae > BOG-931. The sequence continues at coordinate 1,027,253 of CAWFJS010000017.1, forward strand.
TCGCTCGCTCGACGGCGAAGCGCTCGCTTGCAAGCTGCAATATCCCGACATGCAGTCCGCGGTCGAAGCCGATCTGCAGCAGCTGGAATGGCTGTTGGCGATCCGCCGCCGCTTCGACCCGGCGATCGACACCACCGAGATCGGCAAAGAGATCGGCGCACGCGTGCGTGAAGAGCTGGATTATCGGCGCGAGGCGAAGCATGTCGCGCTGTACCGCGAAATGCTCGATGGCGTCGACATTGTGCGCGTGCCGTGCGCCTGGCCCGAACTCTCGACCGGCCGGCTGCTAACGCTCGACTGGCTCGACGGCACCCGCATGCTCGCCCACAAGAACGATCCGCTTGCGGCGCGTAACGCGCTCGCCAAGGCGATGTTTACCGCCTGGTGGTTCCCGTTCAGCCGCTTCGGCGTGATCCATGGCGATCCGCATCTCGGCAACTACACCGTTTTCCTCCGCGACGGCGCGCCAGCCGGCATCAACCTTCTCGATTATGGCTGCATCCGTATTTTCGCGCCGAAATTCGTGCGCGGCGTCGTCGACCTTTATCACGGGCTGCTGCGCGGCGAGAACGATCTGATCGTGCACGCTTACGAGACTTGGGGATTCAACAAGCTGTCGCGCGGTCTGATCGAGACGCTCAACATCTGGGCGCGCTTCATCTACGCGCCGCTGCTTGACGACCGGGTACGCACGATTGCCGACGGCGTCGCGCCGTCCGAATATGGCCGGCGCGAAGCTTTTCGCGTGCACCAGGCGCTCAAGCAAAAGGGACCGGTGACGGTGCCGCGCGAATTCGTGTTCATGGACCGCGCCGCGATCGGGCTTGGCGCCGTGTTCCTGCATCTGCGCGCGGAGCTCAACTTTTATCGCCTGTTCAACGAGGCGATCGAGCATTTTTCCATGGAGCGCGTCGGCAAGCGCCAGGCGGCGGCGCTGGCGAAGGCGGGGCTGTAGCGATCAACAGCAATCGCACTCGAAGCCTTCGAGCGCGACCAGCGCGTTTTTCATGAAAGCCGGCGGCAGGTCGTCCTCGGTCACTTGCGCCAGCGGCTTGAAGATTTTGAAATGATGCCGCCCCGCCACGGTCCAGAACACCACATGCGTCTCGATCGGTGGACAGCCCGGGACGCCGCAAGCGAGCTCCGAAACCATCACCGTTTCGTCGTCAGTGAGCGCAAAGCGCGCCTGCGTCCAGCCGATCGCGCGGGCAACGGCCGCCGCGCGATCGGGGCTTTTCGTGGTAAAGCCAAGCATGGCAACCTAGACAAACCAACGTGCGAGGCGGGGTCAAGCCGGCCAACAACAGGGAAGGGAACCTAAGTCGTGGAGAAAGTACTGGCGGCAGTGCGGGTCGGACCCAGCAAGACCGAGCTGCGCGAATATCCCATGCCGGATATTCCGGAGGATGCCGCGCTGATGAAAATGGAAGTCGGCGGTATCTGCGGCACCGACGTCAAGCTCTATAAACATCCGCCGTCGAACGCCCCGGTGATCATGGGCCACGAAAATATCGGCACCATCGCCAAGGCTGGCCGCGAATTCACCCGCCGCAAAGGATTCAAGGAAGGCGATCTCGTCTTTGTCGAGCATTATGTCAGCTGCGGCAAATGCGAGTGGTGCCATGCCGGACAATACCGGCATTGCGAGAACACCAACTGGCGCACCAATCCTGACGCCATCCGCTACGGCTACACCTCGGCGGAACGGGCGCCGCATCTGTGGGGTGGCTTCGCTCAATACGTCTACCTGCCGTGGAACGCGGTCGTGCACCACGTGCCGAAGGGTGTCACCCCGGAGCTCGCCGGATTGGTGACGCCAATGGCCAACGGCGTCGAGTGGTCCTTGTTCGACGGCGGCGTGGGTTACAATTCAACGGTGCTGATCCAGGGCCCCGGCCAGCAGGGGCTGTCGCAGACCGTGATCTGCAAGCAGGCCGGTGCCTCGCTGATCATCGTCACCGGCACCTCGAAGGACAAAGCGCGGCTTGATGTCGCCAAGAAGCTTGGCGCCGATCACATCATCGATGTCAACAAGGAGGATCCACTCTCCCGTGTCATGGCGATCACCGGCGGCAAGGGCGTCGACGTCTCGCTCGACTGCACCGCCGGTGCCGGCACGATTCCGATGCTGCTCGGGATCGAGGGGCTCAAGCGCAAAGGCGGAATCATGGTCGCGCAGGGCGAGATGGCGCAGTTTCCGAATTTCCCGCTGGAAAAATTCACGGTGAAATTCATCACCATGAAAAGCGCGCGCGGTCACAGTTACAAGGCCTGCGAGCTCGCCTTGGCGCAGCTTGCCTCCAAGCGCTTCCCGCTCGAACTGATCACGACCCATCGCTTCGGGCTCGACGAGGTCGATCTCGCCATCCGCTCGGTCGGCGGCGAGGGCGTGGCCGACGTGATCCATGCCTCGCTGATGCCGTGGCTGTGACTAAAATTCCAAGGCTGAAGAAATCGCAGAAGCGCTCGACGCGATACCGGTAACGCGGCCAATCGACCATCTCAGTCGAGTCTCAGGGCGTGGTTTTGAGTAACTGATAGCTTACCGGATTGTCCGGACAAGCGGCGAAGCCGCATTCCAACAGGGTTGAAACGACGTTCAGCTATCGCGTTCTTTTAATGCATCGCGATTTCCTGCCGAGGCGATCAGCGCTCGGCGAAATTTATTCCCCGTCGCGGAGCAGCGTGAAGACTCGCCGTGGGTCAAAGGCGTCCTCGGCGGATGTCTGCGTCACATCCGCTTTGCTTCCTTCAGAGACTGAGTTACGGGATATCGCGATGCGGGATCTTGCGTCAGGGCTCCTTGAGCCGATATCGAAACCATCAACGAGTTGATTTTCGATCGGCGCCTTTGGCGGGCTTGTCCTGTTGATCCAGGTCAAAATCCGGACACAAGCGCACATTGTGCCGGGGGCCGCAGCGCAGCATTTGCTGCAAACGCAGTCCTCGCCTGCTCCGGCAACAGTTCCGAGAAGCTTCGATTTCTGTAAAGCTGTTATAGCCGCACGCCAGCAAGAGGTGCCCTATGGCAAACTACCGGCTTCGTATCAACGGGGTCGAGCGCACGATCGAGTCGGCGGATCCCAATCAGCCGCTGCTTTACGGCTTGCGCGGATTGGGGCTCACCGCCACCAAATTCGGATGTGGTCTCGGCCAGTGCGGCGCCTGCAGCGTTCTCCTCGACGGCAGCCCGACGCGATCCTGCCTTGAGACGATTGCGAATGCGCAGGGCAAGTCGGTCGTCACCCTTGAGGGGCTCGGATCGGTTGCGACGCCGCATCCGGTGCAGGCCGCGTTCATCAAAGAGCAAGTGCCGCAATGCGGCTATTGCACCAGCGGCATGATCATCAGCGCTGCCGCGCTGCTTGCCGAAAAGCCCAAACCGACAGAAGACGATATCCGCACTGCGCTTGCCGGCAATCTCTGCCGGTGCGGAACGCATGTGCGCGTCATCCGCGCCGTCATGTCGGCCTCGGGGCAGGGAGGCTGAGATGTCGGCACACGCACTCACGCGCCGCACAATGCTCAAGGCCGGCGCGCTCACGGTGGGTTTCGCCCTGGCCGGGTTGCAAACCCGCGCCGAGGGCGCCACACCGGCGCCGCGGACGCTCGATCCCAACGCGCTGGATTCCTTCCTCGCCGTGGATGGCGACGGCACCGTGACGCTGTTTTGCGGCAAGGTCGATCTCGGCCAGGGCCTTCGCATCGCCATGCGCCAGATCGCCGGCGAGGAGCTCGGGATCGGCGTCGACAAGATCAAATATGTCGAAGGCGACACCGCGCTCACGCCGGACCAGGGGCGGACTTCCGGATCGAACGGCATTCAGCGCGGCGGCATGCAGGTCAGGCGCGCCGCGGCGACCGCGCGCGAGGCGCTCGTGGCGCTTGCCGCGCAACGGCTCAACATGGCCGCCGATGATCTTATTGCAGCCGATGGCCAGGTCCGGCCGAAGAACGGCGGCGCGGGAATTCGATTTTCCGATCTCATCGGCGGCCGCAGCTTCAATCTCAAGCTCAATCCTAAAGCGCCGCTCAAAAATCCCGCGACCTACACACTGGTAGGAAAACCGCTGCCGCGCCCGGACGTGCCCGCCAAATGCACGGGCACATTCATCTATATGCAGGATTTCAGTCTACCGGACATGGTGCATGCGCGCGTGATCCGCCCGCCGGCGATCGGCGCCAAGCTCGCCGCGGTTGATGAGGCTTCGATCAAGGATCTGTCTGGCGCGAAGGTGGTGCGGATCAAGGATTTTCTCGCGGTCATTGCCGATGATGAATGGACGGCGGTTCGTGCGTCCCGCGCTTTGCGCGCGCAATGGAGCGAATGGTCCGGCCTTCCCGAGCAGGACAAGCTGGTCGCCACATTACGCGGCGATTCGGATATCACCGATGAGGTGCTGGTGAACCGCGGCGGGCCGCGCGCTGGCGCCGTGCTCGGCGCGATCACGCGCAGCGCGACCTATTTCTGGCCAATGCAGAGCCACGGTTCGATAGGCCCGTCCTGCGCGGTCGCCGACGTGAACAGCGAGGCGGCGACGATATGGACCGCCTCACAGGGCACCCACGGCAATCGCAAAACTTTCGCGCGCTTCCTTGGCTTATCTGAGGAAGCGGTACGGCTCATCTACGTCGAGGGCGCCGGATGTTACGGCATGAACGGCCACGAAGACGCCGCCGCCGATGCGGCGATCCTCTCGCGCGCGGTCGGCCGCCCGGTGCGGGTGCAATGGTCGCGCCAGGATGAGCACGGCTGGGATCCCAAAGGCCCGCCGCAGCTCCTCGACATTTCCGGCGTGGTCGATCCGACCGAACTCATTATCGAATGGCGCACCACGATGTGGTTGCCGCAAACGACGCGCGGGCTGCCGGATATTCCGTTGCTGGCGCCCGCCGCGGCCGGGCTTGATGACGTGCGCGGCCTGCAGCCCGGAATGATCTCGCAGAACGCTGATCCGCCCTATCGTGCGGATCACGTCCAGGTTTTGGTGCATTGGCTCAAAGATGCGCCGCTGCGTCCGGCGCCGATCCGCTCACCGGGCAAGCCGGCCAATTGCTTCGCGGTGGAGAGTTTCACCGATGAGCTTGCGGCCGCGGCCGGGCTCGATTCAGTCGAATTTCGGTTGCGCGCCTTAAGCGATCCCCGCGGCACCGAGGTGATCAAGCGCGCCGCCGCACTGATGAATTGGCAATCGCGGCCATCTCCGGGGCCGGACAGGAATGCCGCGATCATGCGCGGTCGCGGATTTGCCTATGTCCATTACAAACACAGCGAGAGCTATGTGGCGATGGGTATGGAGGTTGCGGTCGAGCGCTCCAGCGGCCGGATCAGGGTCGAACGCGTGGTTTGCGCGTTTGATTGCGGGCAGATCATCAACCCCGATGGGGTGCGCGCGCAGGTCGAAGGCAGCATTCTGCAAACGCTCAGCCGTGCGCTGATGGAGGAGGTGCAGTTCGATCGCTCGCACGTGACGAGCGTCGATTGGAGCAGTTACCCCATCCTGCGCTTTCCCGACGTTCCCAAGCTCGACATCGTCCTTATTGACCGGCCAACCGAACCCCCGCTCGGCGCGGGCGAGGCTGCCTGTGCGCCAGTCGGTGCGGCGCTGGCCAATGCCGTATTCGACGCGAGCGGAGCGCGGCTGCGCACTGTCCCATTCACGCCGGAACGCGTGAAGGCGACATTAGATGGCGTGTGAGTGGCACGCAGGCAAACGGACTCCATAAGCGCTGATCCGAAGAAGATCAGTTCATGTAAGGGAGGATTTCAGATGCGGCGGGCGTGTTTTGCGGCAGTATTTGCCGTTGCCGGATTTTTGCTTGCAAACCCAGCGCGGCTCGAGGCGCAGACTCGCGTTGCGATCGATGGCGACGACATCGGCGGTGTGGTCACCGGTCCGCATGGTCCGGAAGCCGGCGTTTGGGTGATCGCGGAAACCCGCGACTTGCCGACACGCTACGCCAAAATGGTCGTGACCGACGACCAGGGCCGCTATGTCATTCCCGATCTGCCAAAGGCGAAATATCAGGTCTGGGTCCGCGGCTATGCATTGATCAATTCGCCGAAAACCGACGCCGTCCCGGGGCAACAGCTTAATCTGACCGCCGTCCCGGCGCCGAATGATGCCGCCGCCGCGCAATATTATCCAGCGATCTATTGGTACGCGATGTTGAAGATCCCGGATAAGGGTCAGTTCGGCGGCAAGAGCGACATTCCGGCAAGTATCACGCAGACCGATTGGCTCACAACGATGAAGAATCAGGCCTGCGTCGGATGTCATCAGCTCGGGCAGTTGGCGACACGGACCATCCCTGCGGCACTGGGCGAGTTCAAAAGCGGCGAAGACGCATGGATTCGGCGCATCCAGGCCGGTCAGGCGTCGCCTTCGATGGTCAATCCCTTGGCCGGCAAGCTCGGCGGCGTTCCGTTCAAATATTTCGGCGACTGGACCAATCGCATCGCCCAGGGCGAATTGCCATCTGCCAAGCCACCGCGGCCGCAGGGCATCGAGCGCAACATCATCGTGACCACGTGGGATTGGGGCAACGAGAAACAATATCTCCACGACCTGATTTCGTCAGACAAGCGCAATCCCACTGTCAATGGATACGGGCCGCTGTACGGCTCGCCGGAATATGCGAGCGACCATCTGCCGGTGCTCGATCCCAAAACGGCGCAGGCGAGCTACATCACGCCGCCGGTGGGCGCCGACGTGCCCGAAGCCCTTGGCCCGGGACATGCGGCGATCGAGAAGCCGCTCGCGGCGTCGGCGTATTGGGGCGTGGAACAAATCTGGGACACCAAGTTCGACAACCACAACGACATGTTCGATGCCAAAGGCAGGCTCTGGATGACCGGCACCAATCACGCGCCCGGCACGCCGGCGTTCTGCCGCAAAGACTCCAGCAATCCTTATGCGAAGGCGTTCCCGCTCGACACCAATGAGCGGCAGTTGGCGATGCTCGATCCAAAAACGGGAAAGTTCACGTTCATCGATACCTGTTTCAACACCCATCATCTGCAATTTGGTTTCGACGACCACAACACATTGTGGACGAGCGGCGGCGGCCCAGTCGCAGGCTGGCTCGACACTAAGGTCTTCGACGAGACCGGTGACGCCGAGAAGGCGCAAGGCTGGGCGCCGTTCGTGCTCGATACCAACGGCAACGGCAAACTCGATGACTACACTGAACAGGGCCAAGCGCCCCTGGATCCGAACAAAGATCTGCGGCTGGCCGGATCGGGTACTTACGCAGTGATGCCGAATCCGGTGGACGGCTCTATCTGGTACACCTTCGATGTCTTCGCCGGTCGGGCCGGCGTGCTGCGGTTCGATCCAAAGACCAAGCTGTCGGAGATCTATCACGTTCCGATGCCGGGCTTTGGTCCGCGCGGCGGCGACATCGATTCCAAGGGCGTGGTCTGGGTCTCGCTCGCCAGCGGCCATCTCGGCAGCTTCGATCGCTCGAAATGCAAAGGGCCGCTCAACGGCCCGACCGCAACCGGCGATCATTGCCCGGAGGGCTGGACCTTCTACAAATATCCGGGGCCAGGTTTTGCCGGCATCGGCGACAACAGCGCCGAGGCGAGCTACTACACCTGGGTCGATCAGCACAACGCAGTTGGTCTCGGCAATGACGCGCCGATCTCGACCGCCAATGAAAACGACGGCTTCGCGGCGCTCGTCGACGGCAAGATGGTGACGCTGCGCGTGCCCTATCCGCTGGGCTTCTATGCCAAGGGTCTCGACGCCCGGATCGACGATCCGCAAGCCGGTTGGAAGGGCAGGGGCCTGTGGTCGTCGGAAGGCGATCGGACGCCGTGGCTCAAGGAGGGCGGCAAAGGCATGCCCCCGCTCGCCGTGCACATCCAGGTCCGTCCCGACCCGCTGGCGCATTGAGGCTGGCGCACTCAGCGATCCTCGACGCGCGGCACGAGCGACATATTGTTCGCTCTGCCGTGAATTCCGGCTGTTGCTTCACGCCCTTCCGCCGGCGTGATAGCAGAGCGTGACTTTCGCGCAAGGATGATCGATGGACTCCATCTTCATTGCACGCGGGGCGGCCGAGGCCGTTCCGATCTGGTTCGTCACCGGCGCGAACTACCCCGACGTGCAGCGCTCGATCGGCGCCGAGGCAAGCGCGTTCGCGGAAGCCGCCGGCTTTGAACCCAAAGCGGGGCGCTATCTTTTGCTGCCGGGTAAAGGCCGCGCTGGCCGTGCGCTCGGCGGCGTTCTGTTCGGCGTCGAGGACGCGGACAATGCCACGGACAGTGCCAACGACAGCGTCAGGGATCCGTTTCTGGCCGGCCGGCTGCCACAGCATTTGCCGGACGGCACCTACCGTTTCGCCAACGAGCCGCCCGACGCGCGGCTCGCCGCGCTCGCCTTCGCGTTCGGCGCCTATCGTTTCACGCGCTATCGCAAGGCCGAGCCGCGATCGATCAAGCTCGATCTGCCGCAAAGCATCGCCCGCGAGGAGCTTGAGCATATCGTCGAAGGCGTGACACTGGCGCGCGATCTCATCAACACGCCGGCCAATGACATGGGGCCGGCGCAGCTCGAACAGGCGGCGCGCAAGCTCGCCGCGCGCCACGCCGCGACGATCACCGCCGTGGTCGGCGACGAATTGCTGGAACAAAATTTTCCGCTGATCCATGCCGTCGGCCGCGCCGCCGCCGCCGCGCCGCGGCTGATCGACATGGCCTGGGGCGAGGCCAATCACCCGCGCGTAACGCTTGTCGGCAAGGGCGTCTGCTTCGACACCGGCGGTCTCGACATCAAGCCGGAGACCACGATGCTCAACATGAAGAAGGACATGGGCGGCGCGGCGACTGCACTGGCGCTGGCGCACATGATCATGGCCGGCGGCCTGAAAGTACGCCTGCGGGTGCTGATCCCGGCGGTCGAGAACGCCATCGCCGGATCGAGTTTCCGCCCGCGCGATATCTACACCTCGCGCAAAGGGATCACGGTCGAGATCGGCAATACCGACGCCGAAGGCCGGCTGATCCTCGCCGATGCGCTGGCGCTCGCCGACGAGGACAAGCCAGCGCTGATCGCCGATTTCGCAACGCTCACCGGCGCGGCGCGCGTCGCGCTCGGACCGGACGTGCCGGCCTTCTTCACCGACGACGATCGCCTTGCCGATGAATTGATGCGCGCGGCCAAAGCCGAAAACGATCCGCTGTGGCGGCTGCCATTGTGGCGGCCCTATGAATCAATGCTCGAATCCAAGGTCGCCGACATCAACAATGTCGGCGGCAGCCAGGGCGGCGCCATTACTGCGGCGCTGTTCATGCGCCGTTTCGTCAGTGCGGACTCGTGGGTGCATTTCGATCTGTTTGCTTGGACGGCCGTCGCCAGATCGGGCCGCCCGGAAGGCGGCGAATGTCAGGTGGCGCGCTCTCTCTATGCCTTATTGGCCGCGCGCTATGGCTGAGCCGATGCCGGCCCTTGATCGGCGCCTGACGCCATGGCGCGCCGACGTCGCGGCAAAACATCTCGAAGGCAAGGTGAAAGCGGCGCGCTTTGTCGAAGGACGGGCGATGGAGGTGATTGCGCCGCAGGCGCCGCTTCGCCGCGAGCCGCGGCCCGACGCGCCGCTCGACACTGAGGCGCTCAAGGGCGAGCGCGTCACAGTCTACGACGCCAATGCCGAAGGCTGGGCCTGGGGTCAACTTGCGAGCGACAATCATGTCGGCTGGCTGCCAAGCGCGGCGCTGGCGCCGCCGGGTCCGGCGCCGACCCATAGAGTCGCGGCGTTGCGCACTTTGGTTTTTCCCGGGCCCTCGATCAAATTGCCGCCCGTCGAAGCGCTGCCGTTCGGCGCGGCGCTCAATATTGCCCGGATAGAAGATCGCCTGGCGACCACGCCGTCGGGCGGTTACGTGCCGGCGGCGCATCTTGCGCCAATCGGCGATAACGAGCGGGATTTCGTCGCGGTGGCGGAGCGATTTGTCGGCACGCCCTATCTGTGGGGCGGCAAGACCGCGCTCGGCCTCGATTGCTCCGGCCTCCTTCAGATCGCGCTGTCCGCCTGCGGTCTGCCATGCCCGCGCGACAGCGACATGCAGGAACGCGCGCTCGGCGCGCCGCTCGATCACCAGGCGTCATCGTTCAAGCTGCAGCGCGGCGATCTAATCTTCTGGGCCGGACACGTGGCGATCGCACGCGACCGCGACAGCCTCGTACACGCCAATGCTTTTCACATGTCTGTCGTTGTCGAGCCGGTTGGCGAAGCGATTACGCGTATCCGCGGCATGGGAAGCGAGATCACAAGCGTGCGGCGGCTCACTGCGCCTCTTTAAGCCCAATGATCTTCGCAAGCGCACCGAGCTGATCGTTTTGCTCCGCGACGCTGCGGGCGAAGTCCGCAGGTCCGCGCAGCGTCAAGATCTGCCCGGTATCGGCAAGCCGCTGGCCGATGATCGGATCGTCCTCGGCAATTTTGCGCAATTCGCCGGCAATGCTCTCGCGCAATTCCGGAGGCATTTGCGGCGGCCCGAACAATCCGCCCGCGGTCTCCATGGTCAGCGCCGGGTATCCGGCCTCGGTGGCGGTCGGCAGCTCCGGGGCGCCAAGCGCGCGCTGCTTGCTCGTCACTAAAAGAACCTTGATACGCCCGGCACGCATCATCGGCTGGGCGACCGCGAGCGAGCTCGAAAGGATCTGGATGCGGTCCTCGGCGAGATCGTTCGGCGCCTGCATGATGTCGCGATACGGCACTTTCGCGATCTGCAAGCCCATCGATTTGATGAAGCCGAAAATCAGAAAATCGGAATTGCCGGTGGCGGCGGCGGCGTTGAGTTTGCCCGGCTGCGCGCGCGCCAGCGCGATCAGCTCGTCCATCGTGCCGACATTGAGCGACATTGGAACCGAGATCGCCAGCACGGTGACATAGATTTGGGCGATCGGCATGACATCGCGCGGGTCATAGGGCGGCTTCTCCTCGTCGTAGAGATGGACGAGGAATGTGGACGCGGGGCCGAAGAACAGCGTGTGATCATCGTGCGCGCCGAGAAAAGCGTTGAGCGCCACCAGACCATCGCCGCCCGGGCGATTCTCGACCACGACCGGCTTGCCCCAGCGCGTGCTCAATCGCTCAGCGAGCAGTCGCGCCGTTATGTCGGTGGCGCTGGCAGCGCCGAACGGCAGAATGAGCCGAACCGTGCGGGTGGGATAAGTCTGCTGCGCCTGTGCGATGCGGAGCCCGCCCACTATCGCCGCGAGAACGATCGCAATCGCGAACAAGCGCCGCATCGGCTTCTCCAAGATATGTTGCCACAAATCTTTGGCGAACCGTTCCACTTTTGCACATCATGCTCTACCATCCGCGCGGTCGCAAAGAGGGACGTGCACGTGGCGGGACGGGTCGAGGGCAAGGTTGCGTTAATTGTCGGGGCAGGGTGCGTCGGACCGGGCTGGGGCAATGGCCGTGCCGCCGCGGTTTTGTTCGCGCGCGAGGGCGCCAAAGTCTTCGCCGTCGACAAGAACGTGGAATTGATGACCGAGACGGTGGCGCGTGTCGGCAATGACGGCGAGATCGCCACCCATGTCTGCGACGTGCTCGACGACGGGCAGGTCGCCGCCATGACCGAGGCGTGCCGCAAAAGATTCGGCCGTATCGATGTTCTGGTCAACAATGTCGGCGGCTCGGCGGCCGGCGGTGTCGCCGAAATGTCGGAAGAAAACTTCGACCGGCAGATCGACTACAATCTTAAAAGCGTGTTTCTCACTTGCCGCCACGTCGTCCCGGTGATGGTCGCGCAGGGCGGCGGCGCCATCGTCAATACCGCGTCTACTTCGGGCACCCGCTATACCGGCTCGCCGCAGATCGGCTACGCCTCGTCCAAGGCCGCCGTGATTCAATTCTCGCGCGTCACCGCCGTGCAATATGCCAAAAACGGCATCCGGGTGAACACTGTGGTGCCGGGCCAGATGCACACGCCGATGGTCGAAGCGCGGCTCGCCAAGCAGCGCACCGGCGGCGACGTCGAAGCGCTGCTCAAATCCCGCGTGGCGCGCATTCCGCTCGGCTTCATGGGGGACGGCCGCGACACCGCACATGCGGTGCTGTTTCTGGCTTCCGACGAAGCGCGCTTTATTACCGGGACCGAGATTGTCGTCGACGGCGGCATGACCGCGCGTTGCGATTGAGCCCATAGCCCGATATCTCTTCCGGATATCGCGTTACGATATCCGGGCTACATTGACAGGAATATCCGATGACCATTCGTCCCGACGATCTCACGCCCACGATTGCGCCGCCGGATCCGAACCCGAAAAAGCCGACATTAAAATTGCCGCCGCTCGCTTGCGATTCGCATTTTCATGTGTTCGGCCCGCACCGCAAGTTTCCCTACGCGCCGGACCGGCCGTTCACGCCGGCCGATGCGCCCAAGGAGGATCTGTTCCGGCTCCATGATTTTCTCGGCTTTGAGCGCGGCGTGTTCGTGCACTCCACCTGCCACGGCAGCGATCATGCCGTGCTGCTCGACCTCCTCGCCGCCGGCGGCGGCCGCTATCGCGGCGTTGCCTTGCTCAAGCCCGACACGCCGGCGGCGGAGGTCGAGCGGCTCGACGACGCGGGTGTCCGCGGTATCCGCCTGCATTTTCATTTCGCGCATCTGGGCGCGCCGATGCCGTACGAGGACATGCGTAAGGTTATTGAGGCGGTCTCGCCGTATGGCTGGCACATCGCCATGCATCTCGGCGGTCAGGGGGTGCGCGAGCACTACGACTTCATCACTTCGATCGATGCAGCCGTGGTCATCGACCATATCGGCCGCATCGACGTTGCCGAGGGGCTCAACGGCGGGGCATTTTCGGTGCTGCGCCGGCTCCTCGACCGCGGCAATGTATGGGTCAAGCTCTCCGGCACCGATCGCATCACCAAGCAAAACTATCCTTATGCCGACGCGGTGCCGTTCGCGCGCGCGCTCGCCGCACATGCGCCCGATCGCGTCGTCTGGGGCACCGATTGGCCGCATCCCAACCACAGTGCGGTGCCCAACGACGGCGAGCTCGTTGATCTGATCGCCGAGATCGCACCCGACGCGAAAACGCGTCAGCTCATGCTGGTCGACAATCCGACCAAGCTGTTCGGATTCTGAAATTACTGCGCGACCACGCCCTCGGGCGCGGTTTCGAGGTTGAAGGCGGCGGCGAGCAGCGCGCGGGTGTAATCGGTCTGCGGATTGCGGAACAGGTCGGCGGCGGCGCCGGCCTCGACAATCACGCCATGCCGCATGACCAAGAGCCGGCTCGCCAACGCCGCGACCACCCGCAGATCGTGGGAAATGAACAGATAGGTCAGGTCGTGCCGCTTCTGCAGGTCGCGCAATAGATCGACCATCTGCGCTTGAATCAGCATGTCGAGCGCGCTGGTCGGTTCATCGAGCACGATGAAGCTCGGCTCGAGCACGATCGCCCGCGCCACCGCGATCCGCTGCCGCTGCCCGCCGGAGAATTCGTGCGGAAAGCGAATCCGCGTATCGGGATCGAGACCGACATCGTTGAGTGCCTGAATGACGCGGCGGTCGCGCTCGTCTTCGGACATGCGCGGATGATGGACCTTCAGGCCTTCCTTGATGATCTCGGCAACCGACATGCGCGGCGAGAGCGAGCCGTAAGGATCCTGAAAAACGATCTGCATGTTGCGGCGGAACGGACGCATTTCCTTGAAATTGCGCCCCTGCAGATCGTGACCCATGAATGCGATCAATCCCTCGGAGGAGATCAGCCGCAAGATCGCGCGGCCGAGCGTCGACTTGCCCGAGCCGGATTCGCCGACGACGCCGAGGGTTTCGCCCCTGCGCAGCTCGATGTTCAAACCGTCGCAGGCTTTGACGTGGCCGACCACCTTGCGCAATAGCCCGCTCGTGATCGGAAACCAGACCTTCAAGTCCTTGGTCTCGATGACGATCGGGGCATCGGGCTGCGGCGGCGCCGGATCGGGCTTAGGTTCGGCGGCGAGGAGAGCGCGGGTATAGGGATGTTCCGGCGCGGCGAAAACCTTCGCAACGGTGCCGTGCTCGACGATATTGCCGTCCTTCATCACGCAAACCCGTTGCGCGATCTTGCGCACGATGCCGAGATCGTGGGTGATGAACAACAATGACATGTGCAGCCGGGCCTGAAGATCCTTCAACAGCGCGATGATCTGCGCCTGGACCGTGACATCGAGTGCCGTGGTCGGTTCGTCGGCGATAAACAGATCGGGCTCGTTAGCGAGCGCCATCGCGATCATCACCCGCTGCCGCTGGCCGCCGGACAATTGATGCGGGTAGCTTTTGAGCCGCGTCTGCGGGTCGGGAATGCCAACCTGGGTGAGCACCTCGATGGTCCGCTCGTGCGCCGCGGCGCCGGTCAGTCCGCGATGCAACAGCAAGATCTCGCCGATCTGCTTTTCGATCGTGTGCAGCGGATTGAGCGAGGTCATCGGCTCCTGGAACACGATGCTGATATCGTCGCCGCGCACGCGGCGCATCTGGCGTTCGCTGAGCTGGAGGAGATCGGTGCCTTTGAAATTGATGGCGCCGGACGGATGCCGCGCCGCCGGATAGGGCAACAGCCGCAGGATCGACAGCGCGGTGACCGATTTGCCCGATCCGGATTCACCGACCAGCGCCAGCGTCTCGCCCTTGGCGATATCGAACGAGATCCGGTCCACCGCCAGCGTCTCGCGGCCGCCGGAGCGGAAGGCGACGGAAAGATCGCGGACTGAAAGAAGATGGTCTGTCATGCGAAGGTCTTGCGCGGATCGAATGCGTCACGCACCGCTTCGCCGACGAAGATCAACAGCGACAGCATCAGCGCGACGGTGAAGAAGCCGGTCAGCCCGAGCCAGGGCGCGTGCACATTGGCCTTGCCTTGGGACAGCAGTTCGCCCAACGAAGGCGAGCCCGGCGGCAGGCCGAAGCCGAGAAAATCGAGCGCGGTGAGCGTCATGACCGACGACGACATGATGAACGGCAGAAACGTCATCGTCGCCACCATGGCGTTCGGCAACAGATGGCGGAACATGATGGTCCGGTTGGAGACGCCGAGCGCGCGCGCCGCTTGGATATATTCGAAATTGCGGCCGCGCAGGAATTCCGCGCGCACCAGTCCAACGAGCCGCACCCATGAGAATAGCAAAAGGATGCCGAGCAGAACGAAGAAGCCGGGCACCAGCACCGAAGAAATAATAAGGAGCAGATAAAGTTCCGGGACCGACGTCCAGATTTCGATGAAGCGCTGGAACAACAGATCGGTCCAGCCGCCGAAATAGCCCTGCACCGCGCCGGCGGCGACGCCGATGATCGAGGAGACGATGGTCAGGGTCAGGCCAAACAGCACCGAGATGCGGAAACCGTAGATCAGCCGCGCCAGCACGTCGCGGCCCTGATCGTCGGTGCCGAGCCAGTTCATTTCCAGCGAGCCGCATGGAGTGTAGCCGTTTTTGTCCGCGAAGTCGCAATCGCGCTGATTCAGAAGCCACGTCGGCTTTGACGGAAATGCCGAGGGCGGCCGATCGTTGATGGTGCGATAGGAGAACCGGATCGGCGCCCAGATGACGGTGGCGTTATGCTGCTCGAGAAACCGTTGCAAGTACGGATCGCGATAGTCCGCGGCGGTGCCGAGCGTGTCGCCGAATTCGGTATCCGGATAGGTCACGAAAACTGGAAAGTAGTTCTTGCCGTCGAAGTGAATGAACAGCGGCCGGTCGTTGGCGA
This sequence comes from uncultured Alphaproteobacteria bacterium, assembly GCA_963816295.1. Lineage (GTDB taxonomy): Bacteria > Pseudomonadota > Alphaproteobacteria > Rhizobiales > Xanthobacteraceae > BOG-931. Next base: position 1,042,971 of record CAWFJS010000017.1, read on the forward strand.
TGAATTCGGCGAACAGCGAGACGATGAACAGCACGAGGAACAGCCAAAGCGACAGATGACCGCGCCGATTGGCCTTGAAATTCCGCCAGCGCCGGGCGTTGAGTGGAGAAAATTCGAAGCCCCGCGCCGGTCCGGTGACTCCCATCGGGCCGGCCGGCTCGACATCCGGGCGCAGCTCTTCCCGGCTAAACGCGCTTGCCGGGATTTTAATTTTTTCTTCGGCCTCGAGCTTGATATCCACCTCAGACCTCCCGCGTCTCGAAATCGATGCGGGGATCGATCCAGGTATAGGTGAGGTCGGAAATCAGGTTCACGACAAGCCCGAGCAGCGCGAAAATGTAGAGGTTTGCGAACACCACCGGATAATCGCGGTTGAGCACGCTCTCGAAGCTCAACAGGCCGAGTCCGTCGAGCGAGAAGATCGTCTCAATCAATAACGAACCTGCAAAAAACGCCGATACGAACGCCGCGGGAAAACCGGCGATCACCAAGAGCATCGCGTTACGGAAGACATGGCCGTAGAGCACTTGCCGCTCGGAGCAGCCCTTGGCGCGCGCGGTGAGCACATATTGTTTGCGCAGCTCCTCCAAAAACGAATTTTTGGTCAACAGCGTTATCGTCGCAAAAGCCGCCAGACCCATCGAGGTAATCGGCAAAATCAGATGCCAAAAGTAATCGAGAATTTTCTGCCACCACGGCAATTGCGACCAGGTGTCGGATACCAGGCCGCGCAGCGGAAAAATCTGAAAGAACGAACCGCCCGCAAACAGGATGATGAGCAGGATCGCGAACAAAAAACCCGGAATAGCATAGCCGACGATGATGATGCCGGACGTCCAGATATCGAACGGCGAACCGTCACGCACCGCCTTGCGAATGCCGAGCGGGATCGAGATCAGGTAGCTCAACAGCGTCATCCAGATGCCGAGCGAGATAGAAACCGGCAACTTCTCCTTGATCAGTTGCAGCACGCTGACGTCGCGGAAATAGCTCTTGCCGAAATCGAAGCGCAGATAGTTCCACAGCATGATGAAGAAGCGCTCGTAAGCCGGCTTGTCGAAGCCGAACTGCTTCTCGAGGCTCTTGATGAAGGCCGGATCGAGCCCTTGCGCGCCGCGGTACTTGGAGTTGACCTCGGCCGCCGCGCCGCTGGCCGCGCCGCCGCGCGCGCTGAAATCGCCGCTGGCGGAGCCGGATATGCGCGACGTGGCGCCGGTATCGGACCCCGAAAGTTGGGCAATGACACGCTCGACCGGTCCGCCCGGTGCGAATTGAACCACCACGAACGAGACCAGCATGATCCCGAAAATCGTGGGGATCATGAACAGGATGCGGCGGGCGATGTAAGCGGTCATAACTGCTTTATGGACCCGGTGCTGTCATTGCTGATTTAGCGGTTTGATGGCGAACTTATTCCGGAACTTGTTCCGCTTGTGGCGCGGTCCACTGCTGCAACCTCGACCGTAAACGACGGGAAGACCTTCGCGTTTCCTTCACGCGGCAGCATAAAGGCATAGGACATTGCGACAAGTGCGGAGATGGGTGTGGGATTAGCCTCTAAGCTTGATTTTCGGGCCTTTAGCGAAGTCATACCACCAAATTTCGGGAATGCCGCGAAAATAACGCGGCTGCGCCGGCGGGCGGCCGAACACGTCCCAATAGGCGATCCAGTGCGACGCCTTGTACCAGTTGGAAATCCAGTAACGGCCGGAACGGACGACCCGGTCCAATGCACGGCAGGCGCTGACCAGCGCCGGGCGCGAGCCGGCGGCGATGATGGTTTCGATCAAGGCATCGACCGCCGGGTCGGCAATGCCGGCGAGATTGTTGGATCCTTTGAGTGCCGCGGCTTGGGAGGAGAAAAACGAGCGCAGCGAATCCCCCGGCGTGGAGGAAAAGCTGAAGCGATCGATGGTGATATCGAAATCGAAGTCGTCGCGCCGCGCCCGATATTGCACCGGATCGACGATGCGCAGGCTCGCATCAATGCCGAGCGTTTTGAGGTTTCTTATGAATGGCATGTGATGCGGCTGGAATGACGGCTCATCGATCAAAAATTCGAGCATGAATGGCGTTCCATCCGCCAGCACGCGCTTGCCGTTCTGGATCGGGCAGCCGGCCTCGCCGAGGAGCTGCGCTGCCTTGCGCAACAGGGCGCGATCCTGGCCGGATCCATCGGACACCGGCGGCGTATAAGGCTCGCCGAATACCTCCGCGGGCAATTGCGCGCGAAACGGCTCGAGCAGCGCCGTCTCCTCGGGTGTGGGCGGCCCGCTCGCCATCATGTCGGAGTTCTGAAACACCGAAACGGTACGCTTATAGGACCTGTACATGATGGTCTTGTTGGTCCACTCGAAATCGAAGGCGTCGTCGAGCGCCTCGCGCAGGCGGGGATCTGCGAATTTCCGCCGCCTTGTATTGATGAACCAGCCTTGCGCACCCGACGGCGTGTCGTCGGGTATTTCGTCGCGCACGACGCGACCGTCTTTCACGGCGGGAAAATCGTACCGGGTCGCCCAGAACCGCGACGTGAACTCCTCGCGGAACAGATAAGACTGGGCGGAGAAGCCTTCGAAGCCAACGTCGCGATCGCGGTAATATTCGAACCGTAGCGTATCGAAATTATTGTGTCCGCGCGCCACCGGCAGATCGGCGCCCCACCAATCCGCCACCCGCTGATATTCGATGTAGCGACCCGGTTCGAAGCGGCCGACTTTATAGGGCCCTGAGCCGAGCGGAACCTCCAAAGTCGATTGATCGAACGGCCGCGTCGCGTAATAGGCGCGGGAAAAAATCGGCAAGCCGGCAACGAAGAGCGGCACGTCGCGGGCGCGCTTGGGCGCGAAACTCACGGTGACGCGGACGTCGTCATCCGCCTTGGCGCCAAGAAAATCCCGCAGTAACTGGCTGATCAGCGGATGGCCCTTCTCCTTCAAAATATTGAGCGAGAAAGCCACGTCCTGCGCCGTGAGCGGCGAACCGTCGTGGAATTTGGCGCCGGCGCGGACGAAGAATTGATAGATGAGCCCATCGGCCGAGCGGCGGACTTTCTCCGCGGCGAGGCCGTACATCGCGTCCGGTTCGTCGCCGGAGCGGACCATCAGCGCGGCGAAGGTCAGCTCCATGCCTTGGGCGGCGTCGCCCTTGAGAATGAAGGTGTTAAGCGAATTAAACGTAAGAAAATTCTGGTTGTAGAGACGGTCGGGGCCGATTTGCGAAAACACGCCGCCCTTTGGCGCGTCTGGATTGACGTAGCGGAAGTGCGGAAAATCGGGCGGGTAGGCGAGATCGCCGAACGCGGAGAGCCCGTGGGACTCAATCATGTCTGCGGTCGCGGAAATGCCGCGCTTATCTAGCGCGCTACTTGCGGCGGCACCTACGCCCGTAACAAGAAGACGGCGGCGCGATAGACGACGTGTAATTGCGATCACTGCCCCGCCGTCTTCGCCGCCTTCGCAACATCCCACCACCACACCGTCGGGAAGGCGGCGCGGCCGTATTTCGGCATCGGGTCGGGATGACCAAAACGATCCCAGCGCGCGGTGCGCACTTTGCCGTAGGTCCATTGCGGCACGACATAGTGGTTCCACAACAGGATGCGATCGAGCGCGTGCGTCGCGGCTTCGAGATCGGCGCGGTTCTTGGCGAAGATGATCTGGTCGATCATGGCGTCGACCGCCGGATTCTTGATGCCGATCATGTTGAGCGATCCGGGCTGATCCGCGGCTTGCGAACCCCAGAACCCGCGCTGTTCGTTGCCGGGCGTGAGCGATTCACCCCATGCGAAAGTGATGATGTCGAAGTCCCAATTGCGCAGGCGATTTTCGTATTGCGCCTCGTCGACCGTGCGCACGGCGACCGTGATGCCGAGCCGCTCCAGCGACGGCTTGAAGAACAAGAACACGCGCTCGAAGCTCGGGTCGGCGGCAAGGAGCTCGACCGAAAAAGGTTCGCCGGTCTTTACGTTGACGAGTTGCTGATCGCGCACCTCGTAGCCGGCTTCTTTCAACAAGTGCAGGGCCTCGCGCAGATTGACGCGGATCTGTTCGGGAGAGCCGTTGACCGGGTTGGTGTAGGGCTTCTTGAACACTTCCGGCGGGACCTTGTCGCGCACGGTTTCCAGAAGTTCGAGTTCGCGCCCGCTCGGCAGTCCGGTGGCGGCGAGTTCGGTGCCTTCAAAGTAGCTGGTGATGCGCTTGTACTGGTTGAAGAAAATCTGTTTGTTCATTTCCTCGAAATCGAACGCGCAATTGAAGGCGAGCCGCAACCGCGGGTCCTCGAATTTCGGCCGGCGAATGTTGAAAGCAAAAGCCTGCATCACGCCGGAATTGCGAATCGGGAATTCCTCGAGCAGGACACGTTTGTCCGATACCGCCGGGAAATCGTAAGCCGTCGCCCAGTTCTTGGCGCTGTTCTCGTTTCGCCAATCGATGGTATCGGCCTTGAACGCTTCGAGGGCGACGGTGGTGTCGCGGAAGTAAAGGAATTGCAGCTCGTCGAAATTGTTGATTCCGATATTGACGTTCAGATCGCGCGCCCAATGATCCTTCACGCGCTCGTAGACGATATTGCGGCCGGCGGAAAAATCCTTGATGCGATAAGGTCCGCTGCCGAGCGGCGGCTCGAGCGTGGTCTCGCCGATATTGCGCTGCTTGCCGTTTGCATCGGTTCCTTCCCACCAATGTTTCGGCACGACGGTGAGCTGACCGATGATTTGCGGCAATTCGCGGTTGCCCGGCGCGTCGAACACGAAGGTGACCTCGCGGTCACCGGTTTTTTCCGCCTTGGTGACGTGCCGGTAATAAGCTGAAAGCTGCGGGCTGTATTGCTTGAGCGAATTAAACGAAAAAATCACATCATCCGGCGTGATCGGCTTGCCGTCGTGCCACTTGGCTTGCGGCCGTAGCCGGTACGAGACCGAGGAGAAATCGGATGGAAAACTCACCGCTTCCGCCAGCAGGCCATATTCGCTCGAAACCTCGTCGAGCGCGGAGACCGACAGCGTTTCGTAAAGGAGATCGATCCCGGCGGCGAGCGAGCCTTTCACCCCGGCGACAGCGGTGTTGAAATTGTCGAACGTGCCGATCGCGATCTGCCGCGCGGTGCCGCCCTTGGGCGCCGCGGCATTGACATATTCAAATTGCTTGAAGCCCGGCTGATATTTCAGATCGCCGTAGAGCGACAGGCCGTGCCGCCAAGTCTTGTCTTCAGCGCGCGCAGCCCCAATCCATTCGGGCAAGGGGAGCCGCCGCGCGGCGATGGCGAGTAGCGCAGATTTCAGCACGGATCGGCGGTTCACCGGATGCTCCCGAATAGGTCAAAGGTACGTTGCACGACATTATTGTGCCTTTTGAATTATGACACCAGCGTGCCGGTGTGCACCGCGGCGAAAAGCTCGACGATCCGCGCCCGTGAACAGAACGGGGTCGAATGTCCCTAGTGGTTGGCCGGTGCGGAGCCGTTCGACTGCGCGGGTGCGCCGCCCGGAGCCGGATTGGCTGGCGTCCCGGCCGGAGGATTCGAGCCTGCGCCCGCGGCCGAGGGCGGCGTGGCGCTGGCGTTCTGTGGCTTCGGTAACGGCACCGGATTAGCGGAAAGCGTGTCGAGATAGGCGATTACGTCGGCGCGCTGCTTGTCGTTCGACACGCCGGCAAAGGTCATTGCCGTGCCCGGCGCATAGCTACTCGGCTTGGTCAGCCAGGCGTTGAGCGCGTTGAAATCCCAGGTGCCGTTCTTTGATTTCAGGGCGGAGGAATAATTGAAGCCCGATACCGAGGCGATCTTGCGCCCGACCACGTTATACAGATCCGGACCGATCTTCGGGCCCTGGCCCTCCTGGAAGTTATGGCAGGCCTGGCATTGCTTGGCGACGTCCGCCCCGCGCTCCGCCGACGCGCTTGCCAACAGCGTGTCGATCGGCACCGCCGCGGGCGCCGCCGGCGCGGCACCGGCCTGCGGTTGTTCCTCCTTGACGGCGACCTCATAGCCCGGCTTGACCGGCTTCTCAGGCGTGAAAATCGCCCCCGCCGCGATATGCATGGCGACCAGGATCAGGCAGGTGCCCAGCAAGGCGCCAAGGATCTTGTTGAGTTCGAACGAATTCATCGCTGGTCGCTCCGCAGGCAGCGGTGTGGTGAGCCCGTAATCGGGCGATGGAGGGCGGCGCACAATTAGCCGGTTTGCCGCGGCGCTTGCAACCCGTATAAGCCCAATCTTTAAGAGGGCCGTGCGCCGCGATGGTTGACGTTCTGATCGTAATTCCCGCTCGCATGGCGGCGACCCGGCTGCCGGGCAAGCCGCTCGTCGATATCGGCGGGTTGCCGATGATCGTGCATGTGTTGCGCCGGGCGCAGGAGGCTGCGGTCGGCCCGGTGGTCGTCGCCACCAACTCCGAAGCCATCGCGGCGGCGGTGGCCAAGGCCGGAGGGCGCGCGGTGCTCACGCGCGCCGATCACACCTGCGGGTCGGATCGGATCTATGAGGCGCTGGAGCAGATCGACGCCAATGGCGGCGCCAAGATCATCGTCAATCTGCAAGGCGATCTGCCGACGCTATCGCCCGCGGCCATTGCCGCGGCGCTGACCCCGCTCGGCGATCCGGCCGTGGACATCGCGACGATCGCCGCCGAGATCGCCTTGCCCGAGGAACGCAGCGATCCGAATGTGGTGAAGGTGGTTGGCACCCCGATCGCGCCACGGCGGCTGCGCGCGCTCTATTTTACCCGCGCCGCCGCGCCGGCGGGCAAGGGGCCGCTCTATCATCATATCGGGCTCTATGCGTTCCGGCGCGCCGCGCTCGAGAAATTCGTCAAGTTGCCGCCGTCGCCGCTCGAGCGGCGCGAGAAGCTCGAACAGCTGCGCGCGCTGGAGGCCGGCATGCGCATTGACGTGGCGCTGGTCGATGCCGTGCCGCTCGGCGTCGACACGCCCGAGGATTTGGAAAAGGCCCGCGCCATGCTAACGGAACAGTCATGACCAAGAAAAAGCGCGCCAAAAAGCGGGCCAAGAACAGTGCAAAGAACTGGGCCAAGAACGGCACCAAGTCGAGCAAACGCGGCATGATCGCTTTCCAAGGCGAGCCGGGCGCCAACTCGCATATCGCCTGCAAACAGGCCTACCCGGAATACGCGCCGTTTCCTTGCGCCACCTTCGAGGATGCCTTTGCCGCGGTGCGCAATGGCCGCGCCGCGCTGGCGATGATCCCGATCGACAATTCGGTGGCCGGACGCGTGGCCGACATCCACCACCTGATGCCGGCCTCGCGGCTGCATATCGTCGCCGAATGGTTCCTGCCGGTGCAGCATCAGCTTGTGGCGCCGCGCGGCGCGACGCTGCGCACGATCAGGACGGTCGAAAGTCACATCCATGCGCTCGGCCAATGCCGCAACGTGATCCGCAAGCTCGGCGTCAAGCCGGTGGTGGCGGCCGATACTGCCGGCGCCGCACGCGAAGTCGCCGAAGCCGGCGACATCATCCGCGCGGCGCTGGCGACTAAGCTGGCGGCAAAAATCTACGGCCTTCGCATTCTCAAGAAGGACGTCGCCGACGCCAAACACAATACCACGCGCTTTATTGTGCTGGCGCGCGAGCCAAAATGGGCGAGCCGCAAGGAAAAGCGCGTCATCACCACTTTTGTCTTTGAGGTGCGCAACATTCCCGCGGCGCTCTACAAGGCGCTGGGCGGGTTCGCCACCAACGGCGTCAACTTGACCAAGCTGGAAAGCTATATGGTCAATGGCAGCTTCGCCGCGACGCAATTTTACGTCGATGTCCAGGGCCATCCGAAACAGCGCGCGCTCGAACTGGCGCTGGAAGAGCTCGAATTCGTGTCGCAACCGAAATCGCTGAAGATACTCGGAGTTTATCCCGGCCACCGGCTCCGCGACACGTTCAAGTAAACAGAGCGGCGCCGAGCGCGAACAGCGATCGCCTTTGTCGAATTTCACCTCGTTTTAAGGAAACACAGCCGATGAGCAACGAAGAAGCCAAGGTGCGGCGGACCCTGCAGCTGAGGTTTACGCTGCCGACGTCGGACTCCACGCAGCTGATCGCCATGATCAAGGCCGCCACGCCGTTTTATCAGATGTTCGGCAAGGCCCAAGTTCGCCTGTTACAGAACGTCGACGATCAAAACAAATTTGTGCAGGAAATCGAATACGAGGCGAACGAAGACTGGGAGTTAAGCCGCCAGCGCATCGCCGGCGATCCGCGCATGCAGATTTATTTGCAGACCTGGCGCAACCTGTTTCCCGGCGCGCCCGAGATCGACGTTTATCAGGAGGTCTGAGGGGGTGGATGACGGAGATCAGAGGTCGGAGATCAGAGGTCGGAGATCAGAGGTTGTCCGTTATCCGAATCTGACCTCTGACCTCTGTAATCCGGCCCCCGGCAATGTAACAAAGGGATAATCGGAGTTTGATTTCGATCAAATACACGAGCCTGGCGTGTTGATTGAGTCCGGCTCGGCGCCCCGGTTATTTGGTCCCCAAACCCCGGTCAGCGCTAGTGGCCCCGGACATCCCCATCCCCCGAACCCCCTGTCCGGGGCCACGCGTTGCAGCTTCCGACCACTGTGCCGCTTGATTGATTGGTCACCCGCTGCAAGCCCGACCATGCAAATAGAATGTCATGGCCAAATTGTGCGCTGCGCTGGGCTAAATTCCGGCTGTGCCCCGATTATCAGGGGTGAGGGGTGAGGGGTGAGGGGTGAGGGGTCAGGGGTCAGGGGATGGAGCGTTGCATCCGCTCCGTCATCTGACATCTGACATCCGCCCTCTGTTCTCCGTCTCAAACACCGTGATTTCCGGCGGCTGACCGGGTAGTCCGAGCTCGTTCCAGCGCGACACCACGCGGTCATAGGTGGTCTTGTCGAGCTTGGTCCGCGGCGAGAAGGTCTTGATGTGCCGGTAATCCATGCAGGCATTGATCAGCGCCTTCGAACCCCAAGGGCGGATTTCCGGCGGGTTGAGGCTCGGATCGAGAAACGTGCTCCAGGTCTCGCGCAAAATGTCGATCGATTGCGCCGGGCGCGAGCGCGTCGCCATCGCCCACAGGACCTGGCCGATATTGGTCGGATCGATGTCGTCGTCGACCACGATCACGTATTTGCCGAAATAGGCGCCGGCGGTGCATTGCGCGGCGAGCGCCATCACCTGCGCGGCGTGACCGGCATACATTTGCTTGATCGACACCACCGTCATTCCCCAGCCGGCGGCTTCCGGAATCGACCACACGCCGGCAATGCCGGGCACGCCGAGTTTTTGCAGGTCGGCCCAGATGCCGGCCGAGCGCGCCGCCGCCCAGAACAGCCCGCACTCGTTCGACGGCCCATCGGCCATCAGCGCGCAGGTCAGCGTCGGGTTGTTGCGGTAGCGCAGGCGCTCGACCCGCATATACGGCGTCGCGCCACTCGGCCGGCCGTAATAGCCGGTGAATTCGCCGAACGGGCCTTCGGCAAAGGTCTCATCGGGATAGAGATGGCCTTCGAGAATGATCTCGGCGTGCGCCGGCAGCGGCAGGCCGGTCAGGTCGGAAGTGAATAGCTCGATCGGCGCGCCCTTGATGCCGGAGTAATACTCATACTCGCTTTCGGTCTTCGGCAGGCTGGTGGCGCCGACGAGAAACAACAGCGGATCGATTTCATAGGCCGCCGCGATCGGCGCCGGCTTGCCCATCTTCCACCATTTGTCGCGATCGGCGCCGGCATCCTTGCCCGGCGACGTGTAGACGCCGATCTCGCGCGGTCCTTTGATCATCATCCGGTAGGTGCCGACATTGACCCGGCCGGTCTCCGGATCCTTGGTGATCACCGCGTCGTTGGTTCCGAGATAAAGACCGCCGTCGAGCGGCCACATCCGCTGTGCCGGAAATTGACGGATGTCGATGCTCTCGCCTTCGACGATGTTCTGGCTGGACACCGCGCGTTCGGGCGGCACCTCGACCGGCGCCATTTTGCGTCCGAACTTTTGCTGCAAAAGCTTCACCGCCTTGAGCGGATGATCGACCGGCTCCTCGCCAATCATCAGGCAGAAGCGCGACAGATTGCAGCCGATCATGTTGTAGAGCACTTTGTGGCCGGGATGGCCCGTGATGTTCTCAAACAACAGAGCAGGGCTTTTGGTCAGACCGACCAGATAAGTGATATGCGCCGCTTCAAGCTCGGGGCTGACTTCGGCTTTGATGCGCTTGAGTTCGCCCATCGCCTCGGCTTTTTCGAGCCAGGCATCGAGCTCGCTGGCATTGCGTTGGCCAGCGCTTGGACGCGCTTTCGGCTGTTCAAGCGCTTTGCCGCCCGCTGGCACTGACATTTCCATGAACACCGCTCCATGATCTGACTTAAGGGCTCCGGCCGAGCTCTGGTGCACGCGCGCGCCTGGAGGTAGCGTTTCGCACTATGATGTTCGGCCTATTCGCGCTCGCGAGCGCTGCCATTTTCTTCGGCGCGGCATTCTACGTCAATTTTGCCGAGCAGTCGGCGCGATTGTCGCTTGATGACAGGTCATTGCTTGCCGAATGGAAACCCGCCTACAAGCGCGGCTTCATCATGCAAGCCTCGCTTGCCGTCATCGGCTTTGTCTTGGGAATCCTCGCGTGGTGGCAGACCGGTGTTTGGCTCTGGCTTATCGGCGCGCTGGTTCTCCTTGCCAATTGGCCTTACACGCTTTTGGTCATCGTGCCGACCAACAATACGCTGATGGCTACTGATCCGGCGCAGGCAAACCTCGAAACGCGACAGCTCATCCGAAAATGGGGGAGACTGCACGCGGTCCGCACCGCGCTTGGCCTTGCCGCGACCCTGATCTTCATCAGCGCGTCATTGCGCTAGAGCGAATTTAGGCCGAAGCGCTTCAACTGCGCGGCGCCGCTTTGGTCAGGATCGACGGCGCAACCGCCGCCGCAGGGACGGCACGCATTCAATTGTAATACGAAGCGTAAATAATCTTGATTCAGATCAATGTCCCTGGATCGAGCCAATTTACATTTCTCACTTAAAGAAGGACGGCTGGACGGTCATCAGCATGAAGAACGACTGGAAGCGGATCTTCGCGTTCGAGTACGCTCGAAATCCGGTTATCGGAGCCAATGCATCATGGGAATGTCGGTCATGAGCGACGTAACGCTGGTGCCGCAGAAGTCGGACATCTGGTGGGTCTTTCTGCTCCAGGGCTTTGCCGGAATCATTATCGGCCTGATGCTCATTACTGAGCCGGGCGCGACACTTGTGGCGCTGATGACCGTGTTGGGCTTCTACTGGCTCATCACCGGAGTGCTGGCGCTGGTGCAGGTCTTTGTCGATCGCGCAACGCCGTGGATTTGGTCGCTGCTCGCCGGCCTCGTCGGCATCCTGGCAGGGCTCTTTGTTCTACGACACCCGCTCGTCGCAGCCCTGACCGTTCCCACCGTACTAGAACCTATCTCAAAATCGTCTGAAGAGGATAACGAGGCAGGCGAGTTGGACGAAGCCGAGGAAGTTCTGGGCGTGATACTCCCAGCGGACGAGAATGCGGCGCTGCCATTGGATCCAAGCGAAGAAGCGCTCGACGAGCCAGCGTCGCATGTAGCGGCTTAGCCGGCGGCGATCTTGCGTGGGCGGCTTGCTGCGGTTGCAGCGATGCGGCGCGATCATCTCGATGCCATCTCGTCGCAATTCGTCGTCCAGCGGATCGCTGTCGTAAGCGCGATCGCCAATCAAGTTTTCTGGCTTGGCTTCGATCATGTAGAAGTCGAAGCACAGCTGTACCAAGCGGACTTCGTGATGGTTTGCCGCATGCGTGCTGACCGAAAGCGGCAATCCATGGCGATCAACAATCGCCATGATTTTCATGCCTTTTCCGCGCTTCGTGGGTCCGATCTCCGCGCCGCCGCCCTTGGCCATAACGAAGGTCGCGTCAATGAAGCATTCTTCTTCGTCCAATACGCCTCGGTCGCGAAGGTCGTTAGCAACATCCGTCAATATCCGGCGCAGAGTTTCGTCGCGACACCAAGCCTGAAAGCGCCGGTGCACAGTTTTGTAGTTCGGATAGCTTTGCGGCAGCATATGCCACTGCGCGCCAGTGTTGAGAATCCACAGCACCGCTTCAAGCACGCGCCGGCTCGCAATCGGTTTACGACCAGGACGTCCATCGGCAATGTGCTCCTCCGGAAAATGATCCCGGATGCGTTCCCACTGCTCGTCGGTGAGCCGAATCATTCCGCATTTATATCGGATCGACAGCGGTCAGCAATTTTGAGATAGGTTCTAGTCATTATCCTCGGCATTCAAGGATTGGTCATCGGCGCCGTGCAGATCATTGGCGGGTTCAAGGGCGGCGGCATCGGCCCGTTCATTCTCGGCGCGATCAACGTTCTGGTCGGTATTCTGCTGCTCGGCTCGCCGATGGCGGCAGCGCTCGCCGTGCCGCTGGTCTTCGGCGTGCTCCTGCTCATTCAGGGCGCGGGATTGATGATTTTGGCGTTTCGCGTCCGCGCCTGAAAGCTTGCGCAGCAAGCGCGCGGATTTAGTAACCGCAACGGGCCGTGTCATGCAGATTGAAGTGCCGCAGGTCGGCGCTGAGACGCAGCGGTCGGTGGGGCTGACGCTAAATAGCCGCGATAACCTTTTGGCGAAATTCCAAAGAGAACCATCGGAGCCGTCTATTGCTCGCCCAATGTTCGCGCATTCTCGCGGGAGGAGTCGAACATGACCACTGTCCGTGAACCTCGTCTTGAGCCTGTCGCCATTTTAGACTTACGTCCAACACAAATGACCGTCGGGATGCGTGAGGTCAAAGCCAAACGCAAGCATTGGCGTGATGAAAGCAAAAAGAAGGGTGAAGAGTTTCTCGGCAAACATATGATCCCCGTGATCCTTGGTCCAAAGCACCGGCATTACGTCATTGATCACCATCATCTTGCACGTGCATTGCATGACGAGGGCATCAAGGATGTAGCTGTCACAGTCATTGCGAATCTAAGCAAGCTCGATCAGGATTCCTTCTGGTATGTCATGGAAAATCGCGATTGGACGCATCCTTTCGTGGATGGCCGTCGCCGGCCGTACAGCGACTTGCCAAAGTCGGTAGATAAGCTCATCGATGACCCGTTCCGCTCACTTGCCGGCGAACTCCGACGCGCAGGTGGATTCGCCAAGGATACGACGCCATTCAGCGAATTCCTTGTGGGCGGATTTTTTGCGTCGGCGGCGTCAAGCGCAAGTCCGTTGAGGCCCATTTCAAGCACGCCCTCGAGAAAGCGCTGGAATTGGCCAAAGACGAGATGCGAACTACCTACCCGGCTGGTGTGGTCCCGTCCTCGACGATTGAAGGCACGCCCATCCTGCGCGAGAAATCCGCACGCGCGTCGCCCCGCTCGGCTTTTCAACGGGGCCCAACTTGGGACGGCCCCACATAGTCGGCATTCGTTGCGCGCCGCCCCTAATCGCGTAAAACTCGTCGAATTCGACGACAGCGCGCCTGCTGACCCAGCCCGACGTGGCTCGAGCGAGCCGTGCTGAGCCGGTGCGAGAGGCTGACGGACAGCGGCATCGGATGGAGGAAAGATCATGGCGCAAGCAGAGGCCGGCGGAGCACTGAGCCATCTGAATCACGAGATCGTCGCGTCGCTGGACGACTTCCAAGATCCGAGCCAAGAGTGGCGCCGCCTCTTCTCGGAGCTGTTCGGAACGTTCTTCCTCGTCCTCGTGGCCGCCGGCGGCGGGATGATGGGGCAGGCCTTTCCCGGCACGATCAGCCGTGGTGAGGGCGCAGGCTCAGAGCTATGCGGCGCGTGGCCGCGCTCATGCCCTATAGCGCGAACGATCCCCAAGCACAAAACCCTTAGCATCGAGTCCATCGAGCTTCGAAGGCAGCCATCTTGGGTTTTATTGTGCTTGATCGTGCTTGATGGTGCTGGCTTGCTACTTCTCTGGGAACAGGAATGACAGTTCGGCGCGCAACTGCCAGTTTGGTGCACCGGTTGGATTAATGGCGTTGTAATAGGCGGAGATGAATGCGCTCACTGGCTGGTCGCCGATTTTGAATATTCGGCCAACACCCCCGCCAACCGGCACGACCCACTGTTGACCCGGTGCGGCCAACCAGTTCGCGGTGATGAGCGGCGACGAGGTCAAAAACCAGCCGTGTGCCATATTGTAGTTGATGAACGGCTGCGCGAGGAACGTGTTCACAGACGGCAGCAGCGGATTGCCGCCGACCGACCATTGATTGTTGAGCAGCACACCCATCACCCAGTGACCCGGGGTCGTCAGAAAGACAGCAGTAGGACCAAGCAGCACGCGTCCGGTGCCGAGGATCGGATCGGTCGCGGACGGAATGGTGAAGACCGGGCCGGCGCCCCAGATCAGCGCGCCGGAGTGCACGGGCGAGAAGAACAGTTCTTCTGTGATGTCGCCAATGCCATTCGTGTTGCTGTCTAAAATCGGGTGGGGTTGACTGACCACCGGCACGATGGTGCGTGAGATCAAGTTCCAGTCCGCGCTGATGTGCAGCGGCACGACTGGCTGAATGTTCAGCACTTCCTGCGTGCGGTCGAACGGGCCGGCGTTGAAATTGGTATTGCTTTGGAACGGAACGCTAACGAGATCCGCAATCGGGTTCTGCGATTTCTTTGCTAGATCTTCATCTTCCGAAGGCTCGCGAGAATACCCGCGGCTTGCCGCGGCCGTCGCATCGGAAATGCCACTCTCGAACTTGTAGTTGATGCCGGCCTTGACCATTTGGACATCGCGGTTCAGCGATATCGCGGGCGCCGTGGCCGAAGTCCAGTTCGCTAGCGCAAGATAATCGTACTCAAGTCTGACGGTCCAATGGGGCTTGAAGCCGTATTCGACGCCGGCGCCGACGAGCCAGCCGTCTTTCGTGCTGGACCCGTTCCAAGTTTGGCCGAAAGCGTTCACTTCGGCGGTGCTGTGAACCCAGCCACCGCCCAGCTTGCCGTAGACGAGCCACCGGTCCTCGACCACGCCAACGCGGGCTGCCGCTGTCCCAATCCAGTGCTGACTAACAGAACCGAGGGTGGGGGTCGGCAGTGTCGGATGATCGAAAGTCGCCCAGTCCAAATCACCTTCGACGCCAAACAGGAAGTTTCCGGCTTGAAAGTTGTATCCAGCCTGAACGCCGCCAATGAACTCAGTGAGGCCGCCGTAGAAATTGTTTCCTGGGATGTTCAGGTTCCCGCTCGTCCACGCCCCGCCGAAATTGCCGCCGACATAAAGTCCTGACCAATTGTACGGCGCTGCGGAAACGGTGGGTGGCGGCGCTTTGACTGCCATGTCGGCGGCATGCGCGGGAATGCTCACGCTAATTGCAATTAGCGCGACGCTTTCCGAGATACCAAGCCTTTCATTTCGCTTCAACTACGCGGCGTTTTGGTCAACATCGGCGGCGGTGAAGATTGTGAGGTGGGCGGTGCCGGCGACAGCACGAATGTCAGCCACACATTCCAGCCATCCGGCCTGTTTTCGTTGTCGAACTCGCCATAGCCCTTCAGGTTCAGGTAGCCCTGCATGCCCGCGACGGGAAAAATATATCCGATCTGCGGGCCGATACCGATGACGCGGGATTCGAAGGGACACAACATCGGGGCGCAACCGCTGTCGCCGGTGAGTTGCTCGTAAAAATAGCCGACAAGGCCGACTTGCAATTGCTTGGACAAAAACTGTGATGCGCCCCAATCCAGATGAAAATCAATGCCGCTGGTATAGTTCGTTGAGTGATTCTCGAAATTCCCTGTCAATCCGGCAACGGCCGAAAATTCGTGGCCGGCCTTCTGGATCGAAATAAGTGTAGCCGACGCCGCCGTCGATGGCGCCATGGCCGATGCCGATATTCGCCAGATTGCTGGAGCTGTACAGGCCGACTGGAATGTCGCCGGTGATATAGACCATGTAGTTGTTGACGCCGGCATTCCAGCGATCGGTGAACATTGGAATGAGATCGGTAAAGCCCGACGTGTCTTGCTGGAGCGCAACGGATCTTGTGATGGACAAGGAGGAATGGTCGGTGGTCGCGGTCGCGGTCGCGTTCAATGACGTGTCGTTGTTGCCATAGCCAAAAAGGAGGATGGCGGACGCTTGGCCGCCCAGGAACGGGGTCGCGAACATGTAGCTCGGAGCGACAAACCCGATGGTCGCGTCTGCGTGGACGTTGGCATTGCCGCTGATGTTGATCGTGGGATTGATATTGGTCCGATCGTGATTTCGCGGGCGACGGCGGCATTGCCGCTCGCCGAGACGTTAGTGTTGATAGAGGATCGATGTCAGTGACCATCCCGGCTGCTGCGGGGCGGCGGCCAGGCTGCCGAAAAAGCCCGGAATCCAGAAGCTGACACCGTCTTCGTCGGCCGCGGCTTTATCTGTTGCGCAAGCAGCGGCAACCAAGAAACGCGAAAAGCGCCGTAGCCGAGCCGAAGCCAAAGGTGCGACCCGGCAGACCGAGCGCGGCCGTTCGTGGCGAAAAAGCGCAACGCGCTAAGCGTCGGTTTCATGAGGCCCCCCGGTCTTCGTTGCCGTCTTCGCTCAGGGCAAAAGCCACTCCGAAGTCAGGCTAGCCGACTGCGGCGCACAATGTATCTAAACCTTTCGGTATCGTAGTCGATTTGATCGACACCGTGGCTCGTCGGCCACAGATTGGCGTAAGCGATTGAACAAATGAGCGATTAGATGTCGAATCGGTGGTCCGATAAGGTCGATCAGATAAACGGCTGCCTAAAAAAATGACAGCTGGGTGAAATCGCCAATTTCTTCACGCTCGCGATTTCGGAACCGGATTCTTGATCTGAATCAAATTAAAAGCCCTCGCGCGCAAACTATTGTGCAGGTTCAGGCACTTCGGCGAAGCAACCGCAGCGGTCGCTCGCAGGTGTGGAAAAGGAGCTAAGTGCGTCGCTACGAAAGTGGGGATCGTCACGCAGGCGATGGTGGGGGTGGACTGTCGGTTTTTAAGTAATCCTACCCAAACCATAGTGGAGAGAAATCCATGAAAACCTTCGCCTCTCTTGCCGCCGCGGCCTTCGCCCTCGTCGCGGGTGCGCCGGTCGCGAATGCGCAGGCGCTGGTCGCGCAGCCGTATCAGACCTTGATCGTTCAACCGGGCGCAACGGTGATAAGGCAGACGCCGCTGTTCGCCGTGCCGGCCGGTCAACCAGTCGAGATTATTTCGACCGTTGAGACGGTGCACACAATTCGTCACGCAGCGCGACCGCTCGTGCGCCATCACGTCGTGGCCAGTCGAAAGTTCCAAGATCGGGTTGCTCTCAGCGGCGATCACCCGCTCTACAACATGGCGGCTGAACCGGTTATGCAGACGGCCGTTGCCGCGCCGGTTGTGCAGACGGTTGCCACGCCGCTCGTCTCGTCCGGCATCGGACCAGGACTGTCGGGCCAATTTCGATGCATTGCGGGATGCGCGGGCGGGTTAGCAGGTCCGGCGTTCGTTACCCAGAACGGGTGGGACCTCAACGTCGTGAACGAGATCGGCCAGCCGTCACGGGCGTGGATCGATTATCCCGGCCACATCTGGGTGCGAAGCTGGAATGAAGGCGCGGTGTATTCCGCAGACGGAATGACCATCCAGTTCGACAATGGAACCGTGTGGGCGAGAGACGTCATCCTTGTGGTGCCGCCGGTCCGTTAGACCAGGCAACACGCTCGGAGCAGGCATTCGTCTGCTCCGAGCGTCTGTAACGCGAGGTGCGTGTGGGCGATAGCGTTGTCATGTTGCGTCAATCAACCGGCCGGATCAGTCGGCGCCGCCGAACATGATCTGGATTCCCGGCGGCACGTTCCGCATGGGATCGGATAAGCATTACCCGGAAGAAGCGCCGGTCCATCGCGTCACCGTCGATAGCTTCTGGATCGACCGCACGCCGGTGACTAACCGGCAGTTCAAGCAATTCGTCCACGCCACCGGGCACGTCACCTTTGCTGAAATTCCGCCCGATCCAAAAAGCTATCCCGGCGCGCTGCCGCACATGCTCTATGCCGGCTCGCTGGTGTTCACGCCGCCCAATCATCCGGTCGATCTGAAAAATTGGGCGAGTGGTGGAGCTTCCTGAAGGGCGCGAATTGGCGGCATCCTTATGGTCCGAAGAGCAACATCAACGGGTTGGACAATCATCCTGTCGTGCACGTCGCCTATTCGGACGCGCTCGCCTACGCCAAATGGGCGGGCAAGGACTTGCCGACCGAAGCGGAGTGGGAGTTTGCCGCGCGCGGCGGCCTCGACGGCGCCGAATTCGCCTGGGGCGACGATTTCACGCCCGGCGGACAGCATCGCGCCAATACCTGGCAGGGAAATTTTCCGCACGAAAATAAATGCGAGGACGGTTACGCGCGCACCTCGCCGGTGATGGCTTTTCCAGCCGAACGGCTACGGTGTCTACGACATGATCGGCAATGTCTGGGAATGGACCACTGATTGGTGGTCGGCCAAGCATGAGCCCGACGCGGCGAAGCCGTGTTGCGTTCCGGAAAATCCGCGCGGCGGACGCGAGGAAGACAGCTACGATCCCTGCCTGCCCAAGATCAAAATCCCGCGCAAGGTCCTTAAAGGCGGCTCGCATTTATGCGCGCCGAATTACTGCCGCCGTTACCGCCCGGCCGCGCGCCATGCCGAAGCGGTGGACACCTCGACGAGCCACGTCGGATTTCGCTGCGTCATCAGAGACAGGAGAGCGTCGTGAGCGCCAATCGCTGGATCGTCAGCGTCTCTGTCTTGGCCTTAAGTGCGCTGTTGGGTTGGGAGCCTGCTCAAGCGCAACACACCACAGGCGCGCCGGGTTCGCCCGACGCCACCACGACAATATGAGCGCAGGGAAAAGCCGAAACAAACAACGACTGGAAGAGGAGAAAGGCTATGTCGGCTACGATTATCAATCTGATTATCCAGCTCATCGCTGGTGCTGTTGGTGGTAACGCCATAGGTGCTGGCCTCAAGAACGTCGACCTCGGCACACTCGGTAACACTATTGCCGGCGCGATCGGCGGCGCGGGCGGCGGGACGCTCCTCACCGCGCTCTTGCCGATCCTTCAGGGCGCCGCCGGCAATGTCGACATCGGCCAGGTAGTTGGACAAGCGGTCGGTGGTGGCGTCGCCGGTGCGGTCCTCACCGCCATTATCGGCCTGATAAAGAATGCAATGGGCGGCCAGACCGCAAGGTGAATCGGACAGCGATTCACCGCGCGCCATTTCGAAGCGGCGGTCACATCGATCAGCCGCGTCGGTTTTCGCTGCGTCATCAGAGCATGGAGTGAGAAATGTCCAGTCAAGACAACATCAACAAGTCCAACTCAGAGAACAAGGTACTCAATCGCCGCAACATGCTGCTGGCCGGCACGACGCTTCGCCGCGGCGTCGGCGCTTGGTTCTAGCGTTCAGAACGCGGTGGCGCAGGCGCAGCAGGCGGCGCCGTCAGGCAAGCCGAACATTCTCGTCATCATGGGCGACGATGTCGGCTGGTTTAATATCGGCGCCTATCACCAGGGCATCATGTCCGGCAAGACGCCGAATCTCGACAAGCTCGCCGCCGAGGGCATGCGCTTCACCGACTATTACGCCGAAGCGAGCTGCACCGCCGGCCGCGCCAATTTCATCACTGGCGAAATCCCGCTGCGCACCGGCCTTACCACGGTCGGCCAGGCCGGCGCCGACGTCGGCATCCCGGATCAGGCTTGCACGATTGCCACCGCGCTTAAATCGCTCGGCTACGCGACCGGCCAATTCGGCAAGAACCATCTTGGCGATCTGAACAAATTTCTGCCGACGGTGCACGGCTTCGATGAATTTTTCGGTTATCTGTATCACCTCGATGCGATGTCCGATCCGTATTGGTTCGATTATCCGCAGGATTGGATCGACAAATACGGCCCGCGCAATCTGGTGCATTGCTACGCGACCGACAATGACGATCCGACCGAAATGCCGCGCTGGGGCAGGGTCGGCAAGCAGCGCATCGTCGATGAAGGCCCGCTGAAGCCGTTCCCGGACATGGGCGCGGATCATCAGAACTGGCAGGTAGGCCGCCCCGCCAAGTACGACATGGAGACCTTCGACGCGGTGCTGGTCGAGAACTCAAAGCACTTCATGGATCAGGCGAAGCAGGCCGGCAAGCCGTTCTTCATCTGGCACAACACCACGCGCATGCACGTCTTCACCTATCTGTCGAAGAAGTACCAGGCGAAGATGAACCCCGAGAGCAATTATAATGTCGAAGAAGCCGGCATGGCGCAGATGGATGACGACATCGGCGACCTCCTCAAACACCTCGACGACACTGGTGTCACCAACAACACCATCGTCATCTTCACCACCGACAACGGCGCGGAAGTGTTCACCTGGCCGGACGGCGGCATGACGCCGTTCCGCGCCACCAAGGGCACGGTGTTCGAGGGCGGCTTCCGCGTGCCGTGCATCATCCGCTGGCCGGGCAAGATCAAGCCGGGCTCGGTGGAAAACGGCATTTTCTCCGGGCTGGATTGGTTCCCGACCCTTTGTGCCGCTGCGGGCAATCCGAACATCACCCAGCAGCTCTTGGACGGCGTCAAACTCGGCGACCGAACGTACAAGAACCATCTCGACGGCTACAATCAGATGGATCTTGTTGACTCGGCAAGGGACCTTCGGCACGCCACGAGTTGTTCTACTTCGGCGGTCCGACGCTCGGCGCCATGCGGATCGATGACTTCAAGTTCCAGTTCTACCAGCAGCCCTTCGGCTGGCCGGGCGAGAAGGTGACGACCGACATGCCGACGATCGTCAACCTGCGCCAGGACCCATTCGAGCGTACACCAGCTACCCGCGGTGAAACGCTCAACAACTTGGGCGGTGGCTACTTGAATGATTTCTACGCCCGCGAGTTCTGGCGCTTTGTTCTCGTCCAACAACAGGTGGGGAGGTTGGCGGAAACGGCGATCAACTATCCACCGATGCAGGCGCCAGCTTCCTTTAACCTTGAAGCGGTCAAACGCAAGGTCGATGAGTTGATGAAGGAACACGAAGGGCAGTAGCAGATTTGCAAACGCGGCGGGCGCGTGACCATCGCGCCTGCCGCGATATTCGTGGGGGTCATCATGATCACGCTGCGAGTTTTGGTTTTCGGTGCAATGGCAGCTGCTGCATCGGCTTCGGCGGCCTATGCCGGTCCGTGCTCGGATCGGATCGACGCCATGCAGGCGCGCATCGACGCCAAGCTCGAAGCCAAGGCCGCTGCCGGGCCGACCGCGAAAGAGGGCGTTGCCGCCGGGATGAGCGTTCAGCCGACGCCTGCGTCGATCGCCGCCGCGGAAGAAAAGCTCCGCGAAATATCGCCCAAAAAGGTCAAGGCGATCAAACGAGGCATGGCGCGGGCGCATGTCGCCGACAAGGTCGGTGATCTGCGCGCATGCAGGAAGGCGCTCGCCGCCGTGCAGCGCGTGCTCGGCCCATAGAATATAGTGTTCGCGATTTAACGACTGGGGGAATGAGATGGATCGCTACCGTCTAATACTTATGACACTGGCATCACTCGTGACATTTTGTCTGCCGAGCGCGGCGCAAGCGCCGCAGGCATGGACGCAAGTCGGCTCGCTTGCCTGCAAGGTCGATCCGAATGTCGGGTTTATCTTCGTCGGCCACCAGCCGATGCAGTGCACCTATACGCCGAGTCTCGCGCCGGCGCCGCCGGAATATTACGACGGCGCCATCAACACCGTCGGGATAGATGTCGGCGTGAGCGCCGGCAGCGTGCTGGCCTGGGGCGTGTTCGCGCCGACGACCGGTCTGCCTCAAGGGCGCGCTGTCCGGCGAATATGTCGGCGCGTCGGGCGATGTCGGTTTTGTCGTCGGCGGCGGCGCCAATGTGCTCATGGGCGGCTCCGGCCGCACCGTCGCTCTGCAACCGCTGTCGCTGCAAGGCTCGATCGCATTCAATGTCGTGCTGGGAGTGTCGTCACTCAAGTTGCGCCCGGCGACGTGGAGATGATCCGATGCGCGTGCTCTTTATCGTAGCCGCCGCGGCGACCATTGCGTTGTTCGCCGTTCGGCCGGCGCAATCGCAAACAGTCCCGGATTTGTCAATGCGCGATTTTACAGATTGAGAATCGCGAAAGGTCGGCGGTCGCTACTTGCCCTGATTGAGCTGCCGCGCATCTCTTGCCATTTCGAGACAACTGACGAGGTCGGTATAGGCCGAAGGATTGGTCAAGGGCCCCTATAAACGAAGTTACGTTTCTTGAGATTATCACCTCGCCGCTTCCCGCCGCCCTGGACTGTCGAGGAATTGGAAACGTGCTTCAGGTGCGCGACGCCATTAGCGATATCGTCCAAGAAGACAATCGGGCGGGCGAGGTCATCGGGCGGCTACGCTCGCTACTCAAGAAAGGTGAAAGAAAGACTGAGCAGGTAAACCGCTCCAGCTCCATGTAGTCGATGAAGACCCGCGAAGTGGCCCACCTCACGCGGGTGTCGGTATTGGGTCTTAAAGCGGATCTCTCGACGACCGCTCGTGCGGGCACGTTTGCCATGATCACTGGTAAAGGGGCACAGTGAACTCGTCGCTGACCTTGCGGCCGAGTGCCGGTGATTGGGCAAAGCGTAGGTGGTGGACATCGGCCTTGTAGGCCATCGTACGATTTCTCTGGCTCGAGATATCGTCATCGGGATACTGCGTTTGAGCCTGTTTCGGCTGACGCCAGACTATTTTTGGCGCCTATGACCCGACGCGCCCAATCTGCGGCTTGCTCAGCTGAACCAATGTCCTTGAGTTCAGCGGTCAGTCGCTCGCGCAGGGCCGCCGATGCTATAGGCTCAAGCGTTGCCCCGGGGGAAGTAAAAGCGGCCCTTGGAAGCTGACCGCCTGCCAGTTGTTGTGATTTTGATTGCCCTGGACCGCCGTTGAGGCGGTCTTTTTTATTTCCAAACGGACCACCGGCTTCGTTTTTCGGCGCTGCTGGCGACAAAAGATCAGGCGCATCGGGGGCAAATTCCAACACGCCGATGACAAACGCTTGAGTTCAGGACATAGCCCCGAAAGATGCAACTATAGATTCTAAAGAACGATACAGACTAGCCCGCTTTTGCGGCTTTTTGGACGTCCCACCACCAGACAGTGGGAAAAGCTGCCCTGCCGTATTTCGGCATTAGGTCGGGATGGCCGAAACGATCCCATCGTGCGGTGCGCACTTTATTATAGTACCACTGCGGAACGACGTAGTGTTTCCACAACAGGATGCGGTCGAGTGCCCTGGTGGCCGCCTCAAGATCGGCGCGGTTCTTGGCCAAGACAATCTGATCGATCATGGCGTCGACCGCTGGGTTTTTGATGCCAATCAAGTTGTATGAGCCGGGCTCTTCGGCTGCTTGCGTACCCCAATAGCCACGTAGTTCGTTGCCAGGTGTGAGCGGTGCCGGCCAAGCGGCCGTGATGATGTCAAAGTCCCAGCTACGCAGCCGGTTCTCGTATTGCGCCTCGTCAACTGTCCGCACCGTTGTCGCAATGCCGAGGCGATCCAGCGATGGCTTATAGAACAAGAAAACGCGCTGGAAGCTCGGGTCTTCGGTGAGAAATTCAATCGCATAGGGTTCGCCAGTCTTGGCGTTCACCAATTGCGTGTCGCGCACTTCGTAACCAGCCTCTTTGAGGAGCCGCAGAGCCTCGCGCAGATTGTTGTGCACCGCCTCGGGATTTCCGTTGACCGGATTCGTAAAGGGCTTCGTGAAGACTTCAGGAGGAACCTTGTCGCGCACGGCTTCGAGCAATTCGAGCTCCCGGCCGGCTGGTAGGCCAGTGGCCGCGAGCTCGGTACCTGCAAAATAACTGGCGATGCGGTTGTACTGATTGAAGAAAATCTGCCTGTTCATTTCCTCAAAGTCAAAGGCATAGTTGAAGGCGAGCCGCACGCGGGGATCCTGGAATTTTTCGCGTCTGATGTTGAAGGCGAAGGCCTGCATGATGCCGACATTACGAATGGCAAACTCTTCGAGCAGGAACTCGTTTGTCGCTGACCGCCGGGAAAACGTAAGCGGTGGCCCAATTCTTCGCACTATTCTCGGTGCGCCAATCAACGGTGTTTGCTTTGAACGCTTCGAGTGCGATAGTCGTATCCCTGAAATATTCGTAGTGCAGCTCGTCGAAGTTATAAAGGCCGACATTGACGTTAAGGCCACCGCTCCAATGATCCTTGACGCGCTCGTAGACGATATGGCGTCCCGCCGAAAAATCCTTGATGCGATAGGGTCCGCTGCCAAGCGGCGGCTCAAGGGTCGTTTCACCGATATCGCGTCTCTTGCCGTCGTTGCCGGCGGCCTCCCACCATTTCTTGGGTAGAAGGGTGAGCTCACCGATGATCAGTGGCAATTCGCGATTGCCGGGCGTGTCTACGGTGAACGTAACCTCACGATCGCCGGTCTTTTCCGCTTTGGTGACATGGCGATAGTAGGCCGAGAGCTGTGGGCTATATTTTTTGAATGCCTCGAACGAAAAAATCACATCGTCCGGCATGACTGGCGTGCCGTCATGCCATTTTGCTTGCTCCCTTAAACGAAAGGTGGCCGAGGAAAAATCAGGCGGAAAACTTACCGCTTCGGCCAGCAAACCATATCCGCTTGATACTTCGTCGAGCGACGATACCAGAAGCGTCTCGTAGATAAGATCAACGCTGGCGGCGAGCGAGCCTTTAACGCCGGCGACCACCGAGTTGAAATTGTCGAAGGTGCCGAGGGCGATCTGCTGTGCTGTGCCGCCCTTCGGCGAATTCGGGTTGACGTATTCGAAATGCCCGAACCCGGCCGGATATTTCAGATCGTCGAATAATGAGACACCGTGCCTCCAGTTTCTATCGCCCGCCCGTGCGGCGTTGATCCAACGTGGCCAAGTGAGCGGCCGCGTCACGACGGCGAGCACAGTCGAGCCGAGCAGCGTTCTACGATCCATCCAACCCTGGCCTCGAGTTGCGAGGAGTTTAGCTTAGCATTGAGGCATCTTTCGTTTTGACCGGCATCACAATAGGGCTTCCATAGACGCCACAGCGCCCTACGATTGCTAAATCACACGCGACCTGGCGTCAAAATCAGTCCGTGCTCGCGATAACAAACAAAGCAATATCGTCGTGCGCACAAGGGAGCTCGCGACGCAGTGTGGCTTCACTACTTTGATTGCTATTTGTCGAATTTGACCAACATTCGTAAGCCGTCGGGGCCAACTAGAAATTCCTCGATGATTTCTCTTGGCGCCCTGCGCGCCAGGGGGACCGTGTCTGTAGTAGAAAGTCCCAGATCGCATGCGGCATTGAACAACATCGTGAGAGCCATGTTACCAGGATTAGCAGGGACATCCGGAATAATATATTCTTCGGTCACCGAAGTCTGACATTCACTCTGGTTGAATTCCAAAAGCACTGTTTGGGGGGGTAAAGGGTACTCGAAAACGTGCGGCAAGCCTGTCTCGTCTATATTAGGAACTTGGGCTCGTGCAGCGCTTAGCAGCACCAGCTGCATAACCATCCAATAGAGCACACACCGCATTAAGCTGGTTCACTCTCTTATCTAGAAATTCTTTCACGACGGTGGTCGGGTTTGTACTCTTCCTAATCATCGTCACGGTCAAATCCGATTACCAAATTTAATGATATGCCTAAATGAAGTCGCGCGCTACGCAAATTCGTTCAATAAAGTGCAGTTAAAGGGTGGTCAATTTGCGACTTGACAGATTTTACCCTCGCAGAGGGTTCGCCGTGCCCTCAGACATCGCAAACTCACGCGCAATGCTTAAGGCGATGGAGCGCTTTGCAATCAGCAGCTCGTAATCGAAACACGGTTTCCTGGCGGTCGTGCCCTGGAGGGATGATCGGCCCGTCAGCTGCATGCCGCGATACGGCACCGCTGACGGGCCTGACACTACCTATTACGCATTACCCAGAGGCAGTGCGACAAACCGCGTGGCATCGCCCATCTTCGCGCGGATCAAGATTTGGTGCTTGCCCTGCGACTTGGCCTCGCTCAGTGCCTTGCGCACATCACCGGCATTGGCAACGGGCTTGCCACTAACCTCGAGGATTACGTTGCCAGTCTCAAGGCCTTGCTCGGCGGCAGGACCGTCTGGTTCGACCGCGGTGATCACGACGCCCTTGTCGCCGGCACCGGACACTTCACTAGCCGGCGCCAGTTGCAGCCCGAGATGCGGCACGCCACTGGTTGGCTTTACGCCATCGCTATCATCGGCGTTCGCGCGCTGTTCGTTTGGCATCTGCGCCAATGTCACCGTGATGGTCCTGGGCTCGCTGTTACGAACGATGTCGAGTTTGACCGGGGTATCGGGCGCCATCGTACCGATGGCGCGGGCAAGCTCGCGGGCGTCCTTCACCGGCGCGCCATTGACCGCCGTGATGACGTCGCCGGATTGGATCCCGGCCTTCGCGGCGGGGCTGCCGCTCTGTGGCTCGTCGACCATCGCCCCTGCGGCTTTCTTCAGGCCGAGGCTGTCGGCGATGTCGGCAGTCACCGGCTGAATCTGCACGCCAAGCCAACCGCGCGTGACATGCCCATTCTCCTTGAGCTGCGCCACGACCAACTTTGCGGTATCGGCCGGAATGTCGAAGCCGATACCGACCGAACCGCCGGACGGCGAGAAGATCGCGGTGTTGACGCCGATCACCTTACCGTCGACGTCGAAGGCCGGTCCGCCCGAATTGCCCTTATTGATCGGCGCATCGATCTGCACATAGTCGTCATACGGCCCGGCGCCGATATCGCGGCCGCGCGCCGAGACGATGCCCGCCGTGACAGTGCCACCGAGACCGAACGGATTACCGACCGCGACCACCCAATCGCCGACCTGCGGCGCATGCTCGGCGAATTTTACAAAGGGAAAGTCTTTGTTGCCCTCGACCTTGATCAACGCGAGATCGGTCTTGGGATCGGCGCCGACTACCTGGGCGGTGTAGACGGTGCCGTCGTCGGTTGTGATCTGGACCGATTTGGCGCGGTTGACCACGTGGTTATTGGTCACCGCATAGCCGTCCGCCGAGATGAAGAAGCCGGAGCCTTCGCCGGTGATGGTGTCATGCCGCTGTGGAGCATGAGACCCGGATTGCCGACCGAACTGGTCACCGAACTGCTGGAAAAATTTGTCGAGCGGCGAGCCGGGTTGAACCGGGATTTGTCGCTCTTCATCGTCACGGTTGTCCTGCAACAGCGCTGGTTCCGCGGATACTTTGATCCGCACCGAAATCACTGCCGGTTTCACCTTGGCGACAATGTCGGCAAAGCCAGCCGGATGTTGCATCGTCGATTCGCTTGCGCTCGCCGCATCTGTACCGAACTCGGAATGCCAATATCCCGCCGGGCCGGCTAACAATAACGCACCAAGTGCGCCAACCGACGCCAGCAGCGTCAGCCGGCGGGCAGCAAGGCGGTTGGATTTTCCGCAACCTGAACCAGTCTGCGTCATTACCTTCTCCATCAATCAATCAGTTGACCTTGTGCGGCACCAATGGCGAAGGCCGACTTACAGGGACATGGAGAGCGCATTAATTCGCGGAAATCTTTGCTGTTCCGGTGCTTCGATTGCCTAAGATTAATTTTTCAGCCACCGCGCCGTAATGTTGTCGCCTCTATAGCGGCGACCTAGCGCGGCGCCGTTTGCTTTCAACGACGCTACTTTTCCCAAAATGCGCCATTGGACGCTGTGTTGAAGATGACGACGCTATTGACCCTGCAGCAGCGACATTTTGGCAGCCGTCAAGAATGTTTGCACATGCCCGACGAATGCGCGAACAAACCCGCACCCAAGCCGCCACGCTGTCCAAATTGCGCGCAGCCGATGCGATTCGTTCGCAGGACCTCGCGATTCGGCGGATTGCCCGAGCTCTTTACGTTTGAGTGCTCGGCATGTGGTGTGTCTCATACCGAGGCATCATGACAGCGACGGCAGCCACTATAATGCTAGTGGCAATTGTGACCGTTACGGGTATTGCTTGGCATGGGCGTGGTCGCTGGTACTAAAAAATTTTGTACATTATCGGCGGACGCGCTTTGCACATTGCATACCAATCGCATATCTCGCTACTAGGGCGTCGGTGGTTTCGTCAGGCTCGCAATTTCGCTTCCCTTTAATGGCACAACGCGGACCTCGCGCGATAATAAAATGAAGTCAATACGGTAGCGGACATCGCAGCTTTTGTCTCTTGCCGCTGCTTCACCGGTCTAGATGACCTTTGCCGATTGAAGCTGATGAGTTTCAAGCCACAGTGTGCGCGCCGCGGTAATCGGATCGATTCCAGTCTTCTCCCACCAAGCGATTTCATCACCACTACGATGGACCTCGCGGTGATGCCCCCGGCAGAGCGGGACCGTAAACTCATCACTGACCTTGCAACCAAGTGCCCGTGACTGCGCAAACCGCAGATGATGAGCATCAGCAGGTCGCCGGCCGCAGATCAAGCAAGGCTGCTTGGCCACTGATTTGACATGCTCACGGTCGCGAATCCGACGCGGCGTCGGCAACACGAGTGCCCTTTTGTTAACAACGGCGGCTCGGCGCCGCTTTTTGCCTCGACGTCCGCAATTGCGACGCGGTTCAGCTTCGTGTGCCAAGCCTCCACCTGCAGCCTGGGTGACGGTCAGCCGCGACTGGAACGCTTGCTCCACACAGTCAGCATCGTTCGCCGTTAGACTATTTTTGGCGCTGAGAACTCGACGAGCCCAATTTGCAGCGCTGTCGGCCGAATTCAGGTCGTCCAGCTCAGCCATCAGCAGGTCACGCAATCCCGCCGAAGCCTCCAACTCGAGGATCGCTGTAGGAGGTTTTGCGGTCGCTTTCACTGAACGGCTGCTCGAAAACTGCTGACCAGATTGTCCTTGGCCTCCGTCGAAGCGGCTTTTTTTGTTTCCCGTTGCATGTGTTGTCGTTCCCGGCGCTATCGGCGATGCAAGATCGGGCGCATCCAGATCGTCTTCATCGGCGATGCCGACCAGCGTGAATAGCGCATAACGGTATAGATGAACGAATAAATCGAATACCAGTTCTCGATATGAAAGAAATTTATCCCCTGACCAAATATCTGCGCCTCGTGATCCATTTCAATTCCTAGCCGCTGTCGAGCGTGTAGACGCCCCAACCGCCGCTCCAGTTGGCTTTTGATGGCATCGTCCATTTGAGCGTTAAACCGCCAAAATCACCATCACGCAGGCAGACGATTTTGCTTTGCGGCGAAGAGGTAGCTCGGCAAGCTAATCAGCGAATTCTGTGGCTGCTCCAGGCAAATGCGCTGTTGCTACAAAACGGCGCCCTCGCTCCTGAGGTTTGCGGCGGTCCAGGGCGCCAAGCGCAAATAGAATCCGGCCCGCCTGGCGCGACAGAGTAGCTTCATACCGGCTGAGGCGGTCGAGTGCAAAATTGGGCAGATTCGCCAACCGCAAGAAGCAGCGGGCGAACTCGACAGTGGAAGCCTCCGGCACTGGTTGCAGGTTATTGACAGCATTGTGCGAAGCCGCATGCGCGTGGACGGAAGGGTCACGCGGGAAGACTGCGTGCATTGCGTCACGAGAATCGAGGAGCAGTTGACGATTTTGCCGACGGTCTCGCAGATGCTCGGCTTGAATCTCGAACAATCCAGTTTCCATCGTTGTGGCGCGACGGAGCCGCCACAGGACACTGGCTAGTCGCAGCACCAGCTCGCGCTCGACCGCGGATTGCGCGTCATAATCCGCAGTAATGGCTGCCTCAAAGGCCTTGTAATCCTCGGCGTCCTCAAGCGCGCTAATAACCGTTTCAGCTGTAAGCCCATGTCGCACAGCATTGCAGCGCGAGGCCTGCTTTCCCGCTTCCGTTCTGGGTCCTGTGCTCTTAAGTGCATTACGGCGATTGGCCTCAAACTGTCTCCATGAAGTCATTGAGGGCTACCTGCCAAATTGGGTTCGTTTCGTAGTTTCGGCTTTCCAGCAGCCGCTGCACTTGGCAGCGGATGCGTTTTCAGCCAGAGAACGCGAGCCGCTGCGCTCGGATCGATACCGATCTTCTTCCACCATGCCGGCTCATCGCCGCAGCGATGCACCTCGCGATGGTGCCCACGACAGAGCGGGACGGTGAACTCGTCGCTGACCTTGCGGCCCAACGCCGGTGACTGCGCAAAGCGCAAATGATGAGCGTCGGCGGGGCGTCGGCCGCAGACGAGGCAGGGCTGTTTGGCGACTGACTTGACATGATCCCGATCGCGAATGCGGCGTGGCGTGGGCAAGGCCAGCATGCTTTTGTCAACAACAGTTCGGCGCCGCCTCTTGCCTCGACCTGGACGAGGGACTGGCGATTCGCGTTCTTGTACCAAGGGTGTCGCAGCCTCCGTCGTGATGCGCACCAACTGATCCTGGAAGGCTTGCTCTACGCGTTCAGCATCGGCTGCGGTCAAACTGTTTTTGGCGCTCATAACCCGATGCGCCCAATTGGCAGCTTCATCAGCTGAAGTAATTTCCTTAATTTCGGCGATCAGTTGCTCGCGCAGAGCCGCAGATGCTTCGGGCTCAAGCTTTGGGCTGGAGGAAACCTGACCCACCGTCTGACGATAACTGGCCGTTGCTTGTTGAGCTGATTGCCCTTGGCTGCCGTTGTGGCGGCCTTTTTTATTTCCTACCGGACCATCAGGTTTCGTTTCAGGCGCTCTTGGCGACAGCAGATCAGGGGCATCAAGGTCATCCTCGCCAGCAATGCCGACCAGCGTGAACAGCGCATAGCGCCGGGCATAGGTCAGTGCTGCGCCCATGCGATGGGGAGCGGCAGTCTCGCTGATGGCGCAGACCGGCCAATCCGAGGCGATCCATTCTCCGGAGGCATGCGCCAGAATTGTGCTGAGGCGCACAATGCCAGCGGTCTCGTCAATCGCAGTGGTTTGTACCGTCGCAATCTCATGCTGGCTCAATGTCTTGCGCACGATGTCGAGCCCGCTCGACAATGGGGCATAGCGAAAGCTTTGTTCAGCCTCGCCAGATCTATCCGAGCGAATAGTCGCCACCAGGGATTTTTCCGGATTGACCAGCTGCGCTTGGGCTTTGGCCAGGGCCGCGGCGATGGTGCCAATGGTCTCACTGGAGCGGTGCACGGCGATCCTCCACCTCGAGGAGATCGAAGCTGACAGCGCCTGACTTTGAGCGCTTGGCGCGCACGCCATGGCCAATTGCCTCTTTGGCATCCTCGGGCATGAGCGCTTTCAACTCGGCTTTGGACCGCTCATGGTCGAGAAAGGTTTGCCGCGTATCGCGGAATAGACCGGCAAATTCCGCCCAGGAGTTCGAGGCACTCATGTCGACAATCCGGATGGCTTCGATCCGCGGCTTTGGCGGGTCGACACCGAAGAGGCGAGGGGGCTCGCCGCTCTCGACACAGCGCCAGAACTTCCTCTCAGCGGTGACAATGAGGTGCTGATAGAGCGGATCGGCATGGGTAGAGATCTCGACCCATTTGCCGCCGCCAGTAATGACTGAGAGAACCGCGGTCCTCGCCGCTGCCACCCACATATTGTGTTGCAGCTGCGGCATGTATTTCTCCGCCGCGGCTTCTTCCGAGAACGACCACGGCAGCATGAACTTGGCCTCGAACACCGCGTCACTACCCTGGACCCGCCCATCCAGCGTGGCCGCCATCCACCGCAGTGCCGGATGGCGGACCCGTTTCTGAATATCGACGACCATCTGTCCGGTATTGGCCTGATACCAGCGCCGGTTCAGCTCCTCGGTCGCATTGCCAAGTTGGACGACGAGATTGCCAGAAAGGTCCTCGGGCTCGACTTCGCCGCGCTTCTCCCGCCAAAGCCGGAGGAGGGCGGCTTCATCGTTGCCCATAATGATCCGGGCGTCCGAGCCGCCGATGAAGTAGCGCCGATTCGTAGAACGGCGTTTTGTGGACGGACTTGCGCCCGCGTCTGTGATCGGTCTGGGAATTGCGGTAGGAACGGAATCAGCCTGGGCCATGGGGTACCTCCGTGGCTTGGGTTAGGGCTGGTGAGAAGTTGGCGCTTCCCACCGGCTCGCTTTTACGTAGTACGATTATGCCCAAGAAGTCAATACCCGTAGTACGAAAAAAGCGCGGCCGTCCTGCGACTGGGCAGGACCCGGTATCGGCGATTCGCCTTTCACCCGCATTGAGGTCGGCTATCGAAACCTGGGCGAAGCAGCAGCCGGACAAGCCTTCTCGTTCGGAAGCAATTCGCCAGCTGGTCGAGTTTGCGCTTAAGACCAAATCAACACGGCAGGGCACCCGCAGCGAGAAGTAACCACCGACACGCACTTATTACGAATCGAACCCAATTTTCGTCGGAGAACGCCGGGCCGCTTTCACTCGGTGGCCGTACTAACGCTCTGCATAGAGCGAAGGTCTCCATACAACGGAGCCATGCATAGAACGAAGGCCGATGTACAGTGCGAGCCATGCAAAGAGTGAGGATCTTAGCTCAGTATTTCCAGCACAACGTGAAAATCCTGAGGGCCACTACACAGTCGAGCTCTGCATCCAGTGAAGATCTCCGGATACTGGAGCCCTGCGCGCAGTGAAGGTCTCCACATAAGAGCGCCCTGCGCAAATCGAGGACCTCTGCACAATAGCCCATTAAAAAATTTTTAGCCGGTCTCTTTGTGCAGAAAGTTCAAACGTGCCAGCATGTGTTTGTCGAAGCGAATCATCCTCTGAGCGAGGACGCTTCCTGGAGGCGAGCCAGTGAATCAACCCCTTTTTAGGAGGGCGCCTCCATGCGCAAATCCAATCGCTATCTTCCGCCAGCTCTCAAGCACAATAGCCGGCTGAATAATTCGGTCGTTTCTCGCCGCAAGCCCAAACGCCCAAATGCTCAAAAAGCCGGCGTTTTCGCCGAGCCTCTCATTCTTCCCGGTGAAGATCGGCGCGAATTTGAAGCATTGCATTCCGCTTGGATCGAGGAATGGAATCCGTCTGGTCCAAGCGAGGAGAGTCGCGTCTTCGGTATGTGCAGACGCGGAGTGGCGCAAGCTTCGCTCGCGCAGATTTGCGCAGGCAAAGGCCATTGCCAACAGTTTAACCCCGGCCCATCCCGCTTTCGATGAAACGCGCGGCCTGTTCACTTTTGGCTACCGCATATGCCGTGAACCAGAAACTGCTTTCGCAGAATACGCGAGCAAACTCCTACGCGCCGATACAATTCGCTATCTGAACCAAAAATTTCCGCGACAGAATTTTGAGTCCATTCCAGAGTGGGCCGCAGCTATTGCAGAAGAAGTCAAATCGGTTTTACTGCCGGCCACGCCGGGCTTTGCCAGGCTCGAAACGGATAGCCTCGATCCCGCCACAGAAGCACTGCGTACCGAGATCATTCAGATGCAGTTATTCCTCACCACTATTCACGTCAGAAATTTCCTTGATGATGACCTTGATCAACAGGAGCGCCTCGACGCTAGAATTGCGCGATTGATCAGGGAGCTCATCGAAATAAAAGCAAACAAACAGGTGCTTCGACAACACCAATAGCCGATAAGACGAAATAACCAAAGAGACGCAAAGATCGTGCGTATTTACAGAAAGGGCGGCCCACGTGGGGAGCCCGGTTATCGAAATTGGCTTCGAGTTTACGATCAGAAAGCGTTTCCGACCACGAACCGCACCTTGCGATTGGTGGCGGGGAACCATCATGCAAGCGAACGAACTCTTGGAATATGAACTTAAACAAAGCGAGCTGCTCGATACGAGGATCGCGCGCAAAATGAAATCTTGTTTCGAATTAAGAGCCATGGAAGAGATGCGTAGCAAAACATAGCACTGTTTCTGACACCCTTTTTCTCCGCTCCACATCTCGACGCTTCGCGCGACAGTGCGCTGTTTTGCGCGCGAATTTTTTTGTCCGCCCCGCAAACATCAACCAACCAAACAAGTCTACGCACGTGAACACGCACTCCGTGAAGACAGCAAAATGAGATGCAGTTGCAGATTATCATCCTACCCGCGAAGGTGGTGGTTTTGGAAAAATGAACTCAAAAACTGTTTAGAAATCAGCTCATTACAAATTGAGAATGAGTTCATCGACGAGAACGGCGGCGGCGGTCCTGGCGTCCGGTTACGAAAGCGGCAAGATGAAAAGGTATAGAAGGAGCGCTACCCAGCTACCGAACTGTGAGAGACCGGGCCTTTAGGCTGGGCTCGACGGATTTTCAGCAGGTTTTTAGGCAGAACACCCGGTGTGGCAAAACCATCACACCTAAGCAATTCCGTAACCGGCCCTGTACTAGACTGATTGCGGCCGCGGTTCTGCCGCGATCGGCTGGCGAATTTTGAGGCGTTGGGGGTGGGGTATGTCGGTGGGCCGTCGGGGCATCGTCCTCGTCATCGTTTTGCATCCGTGATCTGGGTCAGGTCGCGGCCATTGGCGCGCCCATTCATCGCGCTCGATTGCGATCATTCCGATCCTCGCGACGCTTGCGGCCTGCGCGCCATCCCCGTTCGTTCAGAACAGAACGCAATTTGTTGCGCCGGCGCCGATGCCACGGCGACCCGGCAGGCAGGGTTTGATCTTCGCACTGCACCGTCGCGCAGCATCGCGCATCGGTCGGTCGTGCGAAAAGTGACGGTCGCGAGGAAACCCGACCCGGCGACACCGGCGGTGCTGAATGCGCATCCCGCGCAAAGCGAATTCAGCGTCCGATGGCGTGGCGAGCTTCTATACCGAGGACGAGTGGACGGCGAGCGGGGAGAGATTCAATACCCATGCGATGACAGCGGCGCATCCGACCCTGCCATTTGGCACCCGCTTGCGGGTGACGAACGTCACCAACGGGCGCTCGGTCGTGGTCCGCATCAACGATCAGAGGGCCGTTCGTTCCCGGCCGCGTCGTCGATTTGTCGGGATCGGCGGCGGAAAGCCTGGGAATGGTCGAGCGCGGCATCGTCAAAGTGAAGCTTGACGTAGTGCAGAAGGCACCGGTCGACGTTCGGCGAAACATTGATCGATCGTTGATTACTTCGGAAGTCCTAGCGCGGTTTTGGCCGCCTCGACCAGCGTCACGTCCTGATTCATGCGGCAATAATCCTCGACTTTATCCTTGTTCCTGGCCATGGCGCCGAGATCCACCACGGTATTGTTTTTCTGCCCGTTGAAATAGCCGCTGAGCCAGTTTGCGATCATCGGCGCTCGCGGACTGAAGTTCCGGTCAAACAAATATTGCCGGCAGGTGATCTTCGCGACGTCGACGGTCATTTGCGCCCGTGCTTGTGAGCCTGACAGCAACACCGACAGCGCAGTCAAAGCTAACAAAGTAAGCTTTCATGAAACTATTCCCTTAATTGTATTCGGCGTCCTGCCGCCGCGCCGGCCTCAAACAGTATTCGCCGTAGCGGTTGCGGCGGCCGCCGACTTTGATCGAAATCAATGATTGCTCGCTATTCTTCGCTCTAAGACGCGGGTTGCACGCAGTAAGACGGTCAACTCGGTCATTACGGATAAAGAGGCAGCCGATGTTCTTCTTTCAGGAAGGCTTCACCTATCGAAATTTTCTGCTCGACGCGCTCGCGATATTTGTCTTCATCGTGTGGTTCTGGCTGCTGATCACCGTTGCCGCCGATCTATTCCGGCGACACGACATTTCCGGCTGGATCAAGGCGCTCTGGGTAATAGCCTGGGTCGTGTTTCCCTACCTCGGCGTGCTTGCATATTTGATCTTCCAGGGAAGAAGCATGGCCGAGCGCAACGTGCAGCAGGTCCAACAAGCGCGCGATGATCTCAGACGCACCGTTGGTTTCAGCGTCGCCGACGAGATCGAAAAACTCGATCGGCTGAAGCAGGCTGGATCGATCAGCGACGCCGAGTTTACGCGGCTACGCGCAAAGCTCGTGCAGTAGCTCGTGCAGTAGTCCGGCCATTGTCGGCGGGTCCTTGCCGCCGCGGATCATCGGCTGTCGAGATTGGATGCCTGCGTGACGGCTGGTGGCGGGCCTTGCGGCAGTGTTGACGGCGCCGGTTGCAACGCGGTTTGGGGCACTGTCTGCGATACTGGCGCAACAAAGCCGCCGGCCGCGGCGTCGTCCAGCGCCGCCCGGTCGAGCTGCTCGTCGTGCTTATAGACGTCGTCGCGGAACTCGACGGTGCCGTCGCGCGTCACCCAGCCGGTGAGATAGACCCAGGCCACCGGAATCTTGTGCGGCAGGTTGATGATCTTGGTCTGGCCGGTGGCGATCCCGGCGTCGATCGCGGCGCGGTCCCAACCCGGCGGGTTATCCTGCAGAATCCACGCGGCGAGGTCGCGCACATTGTCGACCCGGCTGCAGCCGTGCGAGTCGAACCGGTAATCGTCGGCGAACAGTTTGCGCGCATCGGTATCGTGCATGTAAACCGAAAAACGGTTCGGCATGTCGATCTTGAGATTGCCGAGCGCGTTCCACGTCCCGGCGTCCTGGCGCACCGTGAAATTGGGCGAACGGGACCAATCGACGCTTGACGGGCTGATTTCCTCGTCGTGCGCGCCGAGGAGCCGCATATGCATGCGGCTGAGATAATTCGGATCCCGGCGTATGCGGTTGGCGATCTCGGTCTTGGTGATTGAAAGCGGCACCGTCCAGGTCGGGTTGAGGTCGACGGCGGTGATGTAAGCGGTGAGCGTGGGCGAGGGCCGGTCAATCTTGCCGACGATGACCCGGTAACGCCGCTCGACCGTTCCGTGCGCAACCGCTTCCACGAAGGCGGCCGGAATGTTCACGACGACGTAGCGCTCGGCAAACAGAAAATCCATGCCGCGCAATCGTTCCAGCGAGGCTTCGAGTTGTTTGATGCGGTCCTTGACCGGCACATTGAGCGCCTTGATCGTCTGCGCGCCGACGCCGCCGCTGGGCTCGAGGCCATGACGCAACTGGAATTTTTTGACCGCGGCAGTCACGGCATCGTCGTAGCTGTCGCCGGCTTCCGCATTGGCCGGCAGGTCGCCGGTGATGGCGAGGTGCCGGCGCAACAGCGCCACCGCGGCGCCGCTCGCACCGGGCGCGAGCTTGGCGTCGGCAGGCACGATCGGCCAGCCGCCGCGCACCTCAATATCGGAATAGCTGAGCAGCGTTTGCTTGATGCGCAGATAGGTGCCGTCGTCGAACACCGGGTCCGCTGACAGCGCCAGCTCGGCCGCCGAGCGCAATTCAGGGGTCGAGGCCACCGGCTTGCTGGGTTGCGCCGCAGGCGTGCCGGCAGCGGCCGGTTTGCCGGGCAGCAATTCCGGCTTGCCCGCCGTGGGTTGTGGCGGCCGGACGGTCTGCTGACCGGTGCTTTGTTGACCGGGAGCTTGCTGACCAGGAGATAGTTGGCCAGAGCCTTGCGCGAGCGCCGGCCCCCCGATCAGGAGCGCACTAAGCCCGGCGACCAAAAAAGTCCGCATATAGGCGCCGCCCTCCCAGCTGCAAACGAACAATGTTTCGATCAGCGGCGAAGTTGAGGTTCGGGAAGCAAAAACCACAGGCCCGGCAAAACAATATCCTGACCGTTCCCTGAAACGCTATGCTGCGATCATTCTTAAAGCTTTAAGCTATGCTGCGGTCATTCTTAAAGCTTTAAATGGTCCGATTCCGTCATCCGGAGTTCGGACGCTGTGGAAAACAGTGGCAATTCGAGGTGGAATCATGAGGAAAACGCTAACGGCTTTGCTTGCCGCGACAACCCTGGGAGTTGCAGCGCTGCCGAGTACGGCTGAGGCTCGCTGGGGTTGGGGCTGGGGCGGATTCGGCGTCGGCCTGGCCGCAGGAGCAATCATCGGCGGAGCGCTCGCGCGTCCGTACTATCCATACTACGGCTATGGGTACGGCTACGGCTACCCGGCCTACTATCCGGGATGTTACCCGGGATATGCCCAGGGTATTACGGCTACTATGGCGGCCCGCGATACTACGCTTACCATCCGTACTGGCGCCATCGTTATTGGCGCCATCGTTACTGGTACTGAGCGCTGCGCTCACGGTCCGGCTCGCTTAAGCGAAAGCTCGCCGCCTCGCCGGACCGCGCAAAGAGATCAGGCCGAAAAGCCATTGCCGAACTGTCGCGCGGTTCGATGAGCTATTTTGTGGCGCTGCACAGTTTTGGCTCAAACGCGCATGATTGTCTCGCCCGCAGCAAAAAGCACTTCGCGGGGAACGAGCATCCATGCGGCGGCGCGAATTCATTGTCATCGTTGATGGCGCTATTGCAGTGCCAAACTTTTTTGGGCGTGACAAAAAACTTCGATTTTGTTTCTCTGCACAAGCCAGGCTCATTGGAGTTTTGATGAAGCTGTATGTCACGTTAACATCGCCTTACGCGCGGTTGGCGCGCATCATGGTGCTGGAGAAGTCTCTTGAAGACTGCGTAGAGATCATCGCGGCCAAGACGCGCGTCGCGGACAGTCCTTACTACCAGATCAATCCGTCTGGGCGCGTTCCGTACCTTGTCGATGACTCGGGCGTTGGCATGGAGGATAGCCAGCTCATTTGCGCTTATCTCGACAGCCTGGATGGTAAGCCCCGTTTCCACGATCCCACCCGCCAGACGGATTGGGCTTACCGGCGACTTGAATTTGCGGCGCGCAATATGTGCGAAGGCGTCTGCGTATGGATACGCGAGATGGCCCGACCCGCAGGCGAGCGTTCGCCCACGGTTTTGGCACATGAAGTGGGGCGCGCGCAGCGCATGGCCGATCTATTCGAAGATCGCGTGGCCGATCAGCTGATGCAGGACGCGCCTTCTATGGCGCAGCTGATCCTCGCAGTGGCTCTCGACGTCGCAGCAAAGCGCGGTTTCGAAGATCTCACCGCCGGTCGGCCGCAACTGGCCACCTGGATGCGCTCCATGTCGGCGCTGCCCTCAATGCAAAAGACGAGCCCAACGCAATAGCGTCGAAGAAAACTCTGGGCAGCTTTACCGCCCCGGCGGTGGAAACGCGGCGTCCAGATCTTTCAGCTCCTGTGGCGTGAGCGTCAACGACAGCGCCACCGCATTCTCCTTCACATGTTCCACCGAGCCCGATTCCGGAATCGCAATGACGCGGCCGCCGCGCATGGTCCAAGCCAGCGCCACCGCGGCGGGCGAGCAGTTGTGTGCCGCGCCGATGCGCGCCAGCGCCGGATTGCCTAACAGCGCGGCGCCGGGGCCGCCGAGCGGCGAATAGGCCATTATCGCCACGTCGTGCCGTTCGCACCACGCCAGAAGATCGCGTTCAATGCCGCGATCGTCGAGACTGTAAGGCACTTGATTCATCGCGCAGCGATCGCCTTGCGGAATGCGGAACAGCTTTTCCATGTCGCCGACTTTGAAGTTCGACACGCCCCAGGCGCGGATCTTGCCTGCTGCGCCCAGATCTTCAAACGCCTTCACGACGTGGGCGAAATCGCTGACCCCGTTCGGCCAGTGCAGGAGATAAAGGTCGAGGCGATCGGTCCCGAGCCGCCTCAGGCTCGCCTCGCAGGCGCGCGCGATGCCGTTGCCGGCCACGTGGCTCTGCCACACTTTGGAGACCAGGAATACGCGGTCGCGCTGGCCGGCTATGACGCGGCCGATCAATTCCTCGGAGCCGTATATTTCCGCGGTGTCGATCAGCGTCATTCCGAGATCGATGCCGGTGCGCAAGGCTGCTTCTTCCTCGGCTTGCGGATGCCTGCCGTGAGCAAGCCTCGCCGAGCCTTGTCCCAGTGCCGGCACGCTGCGGCCGTCGCGGAGCTTCACGGTGCGCGCGCCGCTCGGCGCCGCATTGCTTGATTGGCCAAAAGCCGATGCATCCGCCGTCATGACGCACCCGCTCGCGCTTAAGCAAAATCGATTGAATTCACGCCGGTTCAGGACTGTTGTACGCTTCATATAATGTTTTCCGCGGGCATCGTGGCGGCGCGGGGAAGTGTGAAACTAAAGGCCGCGTAGTCAAGGATGGTGTGCCTCCGAGGGCAAGGCTCATGATGCGTCAGCGTCTGGCTTCGTTGTCGCTAGCCATTTCCGCCTGCGCGGCTTTGATCGGGGTTGCGCTGCCGGCGGCGCCTGCCGCCGCCGCCGAACGCGCCATCGTGCTCGAGATTAACGGCGCCATCGGCCCGCCGATCGCCGATTACATCGCCCGCGAGCTTAACGCTGCGCGTTCGAGCGAGGTCCGCTTCATCATTCTGCGGATGAACACGCCGGGCGGTCTCGACACCTCGATGCGCCAGATCATCAGCGCGATTCTCGCTTCGCCGGTGCCGGTGGCGACTTACGTCGCGCCGAACGGCGCCCGCGCCGCCAGCGCCGGCACCTATATCGCCTATGCCAGTCCGATCGCGGCGATGGCGCCGGGCACCAATATCGGCGCCGCCACTCCGGTCCAATTTGGCGGCAGCCCGCTGTTTCCGTCCGACCAAAAATCGCAAAAGGACGAGAAAGACGCCAAACCGGGAGAATCGGCGGACACCGAGACGCGCAAGATCGTCAACGACGCGATCGCCTATATCCGCAGCCTTGCCGCGCTTAACGGCCGCAATGCCGATTGGGCCGCCGACGCGGTGCGTTCCGCCGCAAGCCTGCCGGCGGCTGAGGCGCTCTCGCTTCACGTCATCGACGTGATCGCCGACGACGTCCCCGATCTCCTGCGCAAGATCGACGGCCGCGAAGTGACGATCGCCGGCAAGCCGCAGCGGCTCGCCACCGCGGGGCTCGAAGTCGAGATCCGGCCGCCGGATTGGCAGACCGAATTGCTCATGCTCGTCACCAATCCGAATGTCGCTTTCATCCTGATGCTGATCGGTGTCTACGGCCTGATCTTCGAGTTCTTCAATCCGGGCGCGGTTGCCCCCGGCCTCATCGGCGCCATCAGCCTCGTCGTCGCGTTCTACGCGCTCGCCTTCATGCCGATCAATTACGCCGGCGCGGCGCTCGTGCTCTTCGGCGTCGCGCTGATGATCGC
This sequence comes from uncultured Alphaproteobacteria bacterium, assembly GCA_963816295.1. Taxonomy (GTDB): domain Bacteria; phylum Pseudomonadota; class Alphaproteobacteria; order Rhizobiales; family Xanthobacteraceae; genus BOG-931. Next base: position 1,083,817 of record CAWFJS010000017.1, read on the forward strand.
CGAAGTGCATATCGGGGCCTTCGGCGCGCTCGGGGTCGGCGGCATCGCCGCCTTTGTCATCGGCGCGGTGATGATGTTTCCGGCGCAGGTGCCGGGCTTTTCCTTGTCCCATGGCGTGGTCGTCGTCACCGCGCTCGGCAGCGCGGCACTCTTGCTGTTGGTGCTCGCCGCCGTATTGCGCCGCCGGCGGCCGGTCGTGACCGGGCGTGAGGCGCTGATCGGCGCCGAGGGCGAGACAGTATCCTGGCAGGACGGCGAGGGGCGGGTGCGGGTCAAGGGCGAAATCTGGCTGGCGCGCTCGGACGCTGCGCTGACCGCCGGCAGCCGGGTCAAGATCGTCGGCCGCGACGGTCTCGTCCTGCGCGTCCATGACATCGGATCGGCTTAGTGGGTGAGAGGTTTTGTGGCGTCATGCCCGGCTTGACCCGGGCATCCATGATGCGCTTCGGCCGGTGAGAGGGTTGCGTAATTCCCGCTTTCGGCGCAGCCCCATGTATTGCCGGGTCAAGCCCGGCAATGACGAGAGTGATCTTTTGCAAGGAGCACCGCCATGCCGTTGATAGTCGCCGTCGTCATCGCCTTCTTGGGCCTGACCTTCATCTGGTCGGCGATCCGAATTTTGCGCGAATACGAGCGCGGCGTCGTTTTCACGCTCGGACGCTATACTGGAACGAAAGGGCCCGGCCTGTTTCTGCTAGTGCCGTTCGTGCAGCAGATGGTACGCGTCGATCTGCGTGTCGTCGTCGACGAAGTCCCGCCGCAGGACGTGATTTCGCGCGACAATGTCTCGGTCAAAGTGAGCGCCGTTATTTATTTCCGCGTCGTCGATGCCGAACGCGCCATCATTCAGGTCAGTAATTATCTTGCGGCGACCAGCCAGCTCGCCCAGACCACGCTGCGCTGGGTCCTGGGCAAGCACGACCTCGACCAGATGCTGGCCGAGCGCGACAAGCTCAATGCCGATATTCAGGACGTGCTCGACAAGCAGACCGAAGGCTGGGGCATCAAAGTCTCGAACGTGGAGCTCAAGCGCATCGATCTCGACGAGAGCATGATTCGCGCCATCGCGCGGCAAGCCGAGGCCGAACGCGAGCGCCGCGCCAAGATCATCAACGCCGAGGGGGAACTGCAGGCGGCGCAGAAGCTGACCGATGCCGCCCGCATCCTCGCCGGCGTGCCGCAGGCCATGCAGCTGCGCTATCTCGGCACGCTGTTCGATATTGCCAGCGAAAGCTCATCGATGATCGTGTTTCCGTTCCCGGTGGAGCTGGCGCAAGCGTTTGCCGCGATGGCGGGACGGACGTCGGAGAGCAGATGACATCCGTCACCTGATATCTGCGATCCGTCAGATCGTCTGATTATATTCCCCGACTTCCTTGTGCTGGCGCAGCACGGCGTCGACGGCCTTGAACATGTCGCGCATGCGCGCTTCCGAGACCGGGCTCTCGACCACGACGACGAGCTCCGGCTTGTTGGAGGAGGCGCGCACCAGCCCCCAGGTGCCGTCCTCCACGGTGACGCGCACGCCGTTGACAGTGACGAGATCGCGGATCGGCTGACCGGCAACTTTGCCGCCGCTCTTCGCCTCGCGCTCGAACTGTTTCACGACGTCTTCCACGATCTGGTACTTGATCTCGTCCGGGCAATGCGGCGACATGGTCGGCGACGACCATGTTTTCGGCAACGCGTTCTTCAGATCCGCCATGCTCTTGTCCGGGTTGCGGTCGAGCAGGTCGCAGATCGCAAAGGCGAAGATCAGGCCGTCGTCATAGCCGCGCCCGAGCGGCTTATTGAAAAAGAAATGGCCGGACTTCTCGAAACCGGCGAGCGCGCCGATCTCGTTGACCCGGCGCTTCATATAGGAATGACCGGTCTTCCAGTAATCGCTGCGCGCGCCGTTCTTGAGCAGCACCGGATCGGTCGCAAACAGGCCGGTCGATTTCACGTCGGCGACGAAGACCGCGCCCTTGTGCTGCGCCGACATATCGCGCGCCAGCATGACGCCAACTTTGTCGGCGAAGATTTCCTCGCCTTCATTGTCGACGACGCCGCAGCGGTCGCCGTCACCGTCAAAGCCGAGCGCGACGTCGGCCTTGCTCTGAAGCACCGCATCGCGCATCGCATGCAGCATTTTCAAATCTTCGGTATTGGGATTGTATTTCGGGAAGGTGTGGTCGAGCTCGCAGTCGAGCGGCACCACCTCGCAGCCGATTTTTTGCAGCGCTTGTGGCGCAAATGCGCCGGCGGTGCCGTTGCCGCAGGCGCACACGACTTTCAGGCGGCGCTTAAGCTTGGGCCGCCGGTCGGTGAGGTCGGCAAGGTAGCGGGCGGGAAAATTCTCGACGAATTCGTAAGCGCCGCCGGATTTGAATTTGAACTTGCCGTCGAGCACGATCGCTTTCAATCGCGTCATCTCGTCGGGGCCGAAGGTAAGCGGCCGGCTGGCGCCCATCTTCACGCCGGTCCAGCCATTGTCGTTATGCGAGGCGGTGACCATGGCGACGCAGGGCACGTCGAGATCGAACTGCGCGAAATAAGCCATCGGCGTCAAAGCGAGTCCGATGTCATAGACCCTGCAGCCGGCCGCGAGGAGCCCGTTGGTCAGCGCCATTTTGATCGAGGCGGAATAGGAGCGGAAATCATGGCCGGTGACCACGCGCGGCTCGACGCCAAGCTCGTGGATGAGCGCGCCGAGGCCGAGCCCCAGCGCCTCGACGCCCATCAGATTGATCTCGCTGCCGAACAGCCAGCGCGCGTCATATTCGCGAAAGCCGGTGGCCTTGACCATCGGTTCGGATTCATAGCCGTAAGTGTTCGGCTTAAGCGACGGCTTCGGCTTGGGAAACATTGGCGGCGGCGCGAGTTGAGGTGGGAGAGGGAGTATCTTAAACGAATGACAATGGGAATAGTTGCATTGAGATGTCGCACTCGGTCGCTGGGGGCACGTCGCCGGTCTTCGACCAGGCGAGGGTAGGTAACGACATTTCATCAGCGACGCAGGGGTGTCCCTTCCGAAAATTCGATCCGTCTGGATTCGCAGCATGAGCCAGAATCATCGCATCATCCGGGCCGATGTTTGCGATCCTGCACGTGCTGTGGATTTTCGTTGTCGACATTTTCAAGTCGCGACGCAGGCTGGAAGCCGAGATCCTGTTTCTCCATCATCAGCTCAACATCGCAGTGAGGCGAGCGCCGCCTCGGCTGCGGCTGTACGGCAGTGACCGGGCGTTGTCGGTATGGATGACGCGGATTTGGCCCGGTCTGCTCGACATATCCCGGGTCGTGAAGCCGGAAACTATCTTGCGATGGCATCGCTCCGGCTTCAAAGCGTTTTGGCGCTGGAAATCCCGAAATAGGGCAGGGCGGCCAAAGGTCGCTCGCGAGCTGCGCGATCTCATCGGACGGATGAGCAAAGCGAATCCGCTCTGGGGTGCGCCCCGGATCAATGGTGAACTGCTGATGCTGGGGTTCGAAGTCGCCCAGTCGACGGTCTCCAAATACATGGTGCGGGGTCGGAGGCCGCCTTCGCAATCCTGGAGGACGTTTCTTCGAAACCACATGGAGGTGATCGCTGCTATTGATATGTGCGTGGTCCCGACGCTGACCTTTGAGCGATTGTTCGCGTTTCTGGTCCTGAGGCCACGGCCGGCGACAGTTGCTGTGGTTTGAGGTCACGCGACATCCGACAGCCGAGTGGCTGGCCCGCCAGATCACTGAGGCCTTCCCCTGGACATCGGCGCCGACCTATCTGGTGCGCGATAATGACGCTGCCTATGGACATGTCTTTACATCCCGGCTGAGAGCCATGGGTATTCGTGACCGGCCGATCTCACCTAGATCGCCCTGGCAAAACGGGTATGCGGAACGCCTGATCGGCACGGTGCGCCGCGAGTGCCTCGATCGGATGCTGATCTTTGGCGAGGCGCACCTGAGGCGAATTCTGAGCATGTACGCCATCTACTATAATGAATCGCGCACGCACCTATCACTGCACAAGGATGCGCCACTGCATCGAGCAATCCAACGGTCTGGTACCGTCGTTGCTGTGCCCGTCTTAGGTGGACTGCATCATCGCTACGCGCGGATATGATTTTCGGAAAGGACAGGAATCAAACGAGGCCGCCGCAAAGCTTTTCGAAAACCACCCCCACTTCACAATTTTCCCAGGCGAACCCGTGGAGGTAATGCCGGTCCTGCCCATACCTAGTGTTTGATCTGTGACGGCGCACGAGCAAACGGCAAGCCGGACACCGGTTTCGGCAAAGAGGGAAAATCCCGATCCTCTTATTCGATCCGACTACAGAAAGGAAAACCGTCGTGAAAATCAGTGTCGAGACGACTGTCACGGCCCCCATCGAAGAGGTGTGGAGAACCTATACGACGCCTGAGGACATTAAACAATGGAATGCAGCGTCCGACGATTGGCACACGACCGCTGCCTCTGTCGATCTGCGAGAGGGTGGCAAATTTTCCTCACGTATGGAGGCCAAGGACGGCAGCCTGGGGTTCGATTTTGCAGGAACGTACACGAAGATCACCGAGCCTAAACTGATCGAATATTCCTTCGGTGACCGTAACGCCCAGGTCGAGTTCATTCCAGGTCAGACGGGTGTCAAAGTGCGCGTTACATTCGACAGTGAATTGACCCATTCGATCGAGCAACAGCGTCAAGGCTGGCAGTCTATTCTCAATAATTTCGCTCGCCACGTTCAAGCGAACCGAAAAAGCTGACAGACCGCATTGATCACACCAGATGAATGCCGCTCCTGAAAAAGCAAACCGTTGACCGACTGTGCACCTTATCACGTAGAATCGAGCATAGTGTTGGTGCTGCACGATTGGGAACGATATCGATCGGCAAAAGCGAAACGATAATGTGCGGTAGAGTGCGCCTATCCTCCGATTATTCGGAAATTAAAATTCGATTGAAGTTCGCGCCAAACTCGGTCGCGCCGAACTTTGAGCCGGATTGGAATAAGCCTCCCACGGCACCGATGCTCGTTGCCATTCGATCCATTAATGGCGAGCGCGTACCGAAGATGATGAAGTGGGGCCTGATTCCCCACTGGGCGAAAGACGACAAGCTTCAATATTCGACCTTCAACGCCCGCGCAGAAGAATTTACGACCAAACCTGCATTTCGGGATGCTTGGAAGCGCGGCCAGCGATGCCTGGTTGTCACTGACGGCTTCTACGAGTGGAAAAAGCTTGGTGCAAACGGAAAGCTAAAGCAGCCCTACGCAATCGCCATGGCCGATAACGGGCAAATGGTGATGGCCGGTCTGTGGGCAAAATGGAAATCGCCGACGAGCGGCGAAGAAGTTTTAAGTTGCACGATTTTGACATGCGGCCCGAACAAGGCGATGGGCGAGCTGCACGACCGTATGCCGGTGATCCTCGCAGAGATCGATTGGCCGAAGTGGTTAGGCGAAGAACCGGCAAGCGAGCAAGAATTACTGGCATTACTCAAACCCTGCCCGGACGAGGCATTGAAAATTTGGCCGGTCGACAGAATGGTCGGCAACGTAAGAAACAATGGGCCTCAGCTAGTTTTGCCAGTTCTAAATAACGAAGTCCCCGCATAAAATTCGCGCGACGAAACGCGGGAGCTCATGTTAAAGCTATTTACATGAGCTGGTCGAAAGACGACAAGAGCGGTGGCCCGCGCGGCTATCACCATGGCAACCTGAAAGAAGCGCTGCTGCGCGCCGCCTTGGAATTGATCGCAAAGAAAGGACCGGCGGGCTTCACCTTTGCCCAGGCTGCCCGGTGGGCAGGTGTCAGTCCAGCTGCACCCTATCGCCATTTCCGCGACCGCGATGAACTTCTCGCCAACCTCGCGCTGCGTGGATTTGAGCGGTTCGCAATCGTGCTCGAGCAGGCATGGGACGATGGCCGACCTCAGCCATTTGCTGCGCTCGATCGGCTGGGCAAGGCCTATCTTGAATTCGCAAGAGCCGAGCCCGCCTATTATTCCGCGATGTTTGAGGCCGGTATTCCGCTTGCGAGCAGCTCCGAATTGCGTGAAGCCGGGGAGCGGGCATTTGCCGTCCTGCGTGGCGCTTCCGAGATACTGTGTGCGCAAATGCCACCGCAGTCTCGGCCCCCAGTTTTGATGGTCGCTCTGCATATCTGGGCAATGCCACACGGCGTTGCCTCACTGTTCGGCCGCGGCGGCACAGGACGGCGCACGTTGCCGATGTCACCCGAAGAGCTGCTGGAGGCTGCAGTGTTGGTCTATCTGCGCGGCCTTGGCCTTCCTGCAGCGAAAAGGGCTGGCGCCATCTAGCCGTCGTCTGTTCGGCGGACAGCGATTCGGAGATGACGCTTCGAAGATGCCAGTCGTCGCGCTATGGCGCTGCCCTCTTGACAGTAAGAGGGCGCGATGTAAATATTATTTACATTCATCCGTGAGGTCCCGCCATGCCTATCGCAGCAAGGATCGATGAGTTTGGAAAGCCAGCCTGGATCGTGCTGATGATTCTCGGCTTTTACGCGTGGTGGCCGTTGGGCCTCGCCATCTTGGCTTTCACCATCGGCAGTGGACGAATGGGTTGCTGGAACCAGCACGGCATGAGCCGGCAAAACAAGGGGGACAGCATGCGAAGTGGTATCAACTGGTGGGGAACGACTCCTCCCTCAAGTGGCAATCGCGCTTTCGACGAATATCGCGCCGACACGGTGCGCAGGCTCGAGGAGGAACAGCGCGAGTTCAAGGAGTTTCTGCAGCGTTTGCGCTTTGCCAAGGACAGGGCCGAGTTCGACCAGTTCATGGCCGAGCGACGCAATCGCCCCAGTGACGACGCTTCGCAACCGCAATCCCAACCGTAACCACCTTCTCGGCTGGGTCCGCCGAAGCATCATCGGTCGAAAAAATTTGTGATGGCGCGCTCAAACTGTGCGCCATTTTGAAATTCACTTTCTACCCTGTGGAGTCACCGAGGCGGACGTCGGCTTTGGCGTCGCTCCCTGGCTAAAAATCATTTCGGCAACTGACCTCGCATTCGCGCCCTGCCCGTAGACTCGTACGTCAAATCCAACCCGACGGCAAAGCCGCCGCCGCGAGGCCGCCAATGCCGTCGCCAATAATCCGGATCAAGGTCCGACGTGCGATGGTCACACTGCTAACGCAACTTAAGTTAGTTGATGCCCCGGCAACTAGTTCTCAAGCGGAGACGCTCCGTACATCGCAATTATACAGCTTCGAGCGATCCCATGACCTCTATAGACGTGGAATTTCCTCCCGTTCCGCAGTTATTACCGGCAGACGAGATACAGGTGCGACGTGCACTGCGCCGCAATCGTCTGCTTGCAACGGGGCTTTTAGCCCTCATGATCGTGATCGCTATTGCTACGCGCTTCATACCTTCGCCAGGATGGCTGGTTCAGCTGGTACGCGCGGGGGCGGAGGCTGGAATTATTGGCGGGCTAGCTGACTGGTTCGCGATCACTGTTCTGTTCCGCCACCCATTCGGGATTCCGCTGCCACACACGGCCATCTTACCAAGCAACAAAGATAGAATTGGACGCTCACTTGGTTCCTTCGTCGAGCGTAATTTTCTCCTTCCGGAGGTCGTTCTTCCGAAAATGCACCAAGCGGATATCACGGGAAAGATAGCCGGCTGGCTAGCATTACCAGAGACGGCGCCGATGGTTGCGGACTGGATAATTACGCTCCTGAAACGTTTGCTCGCCGCCAGTCATAACGGGCAAATCAACAAATTTATCCAGCACACTGTTGGCCAACAGTTGCGAACGCTTGATTTAGCGCCGCCGTTGGGCCGTGTGATCGAGGTTCTTACAACCAGCGAAGAGAGCGACATTTTATTTGAAAAAGTCGTCGAGACGGCCGAAAGCTGGATCAAGGCAAACAGGACCCAGATAGATGAGATGGTGGAACAACGCAGCCGTTGGTGGATTCCTAAAACCATCGATCGCCGCATCGCGGCTGCCATCGTGGATGGCACGATCGATGTTTTGCATCGTTTGCGGCAACGCGACAGCGAAGTTCGCGTGCAGTTGCGGACGGCAGCTGCAAGCCTGATCGACGATTTGATGAGGTCCACCGATCAGCGGGACAAAATCCAACGCTTAAAAAACCTGCTGTTAGATGATCCAGAAGTAGGGGCCTGGATCACATCCGCTTGGGACAGACTTTCGCATCGACTAATGCAAGAATTGTCCGACCCGCGATCGAAGGCACGCGCGACAATCCATTCTGCAGTCTTGGCTCTGGCTCAGTCGATGCGGGAGGATGCATTCATACATACACGGATCGAGGCCGTCATCGAACGCCTCGTAACACAATTATTTCAATGGCGCGGAGAGATCGGATTGCTAATCGCGGAGGTTGTGCATAACTGGGATGCGCGGACCGTATCCGACCGTCTCGAATTGGTCCTCGGCAGCGACCTTCAGTACATCCGCATTAATGGTACGATCGTCGGGGCACTCGTCGGTTGTGCGATTTACCTTCTTTCGATTGCTACGACGTAGATCCATGAACCCGTAGCTCGGCTTTCGGCAATATCTCCAGCCTCCTCAGCCCACCGCGGCTCTAATTGCGATTCAGAGAAACGTTCATTCTATCGCCGATTGATACGGCGCGGGCGTTCTCCGCATCAATCACCCGCACCGGGATTTGGTGAGAAGTATTGCAGTTTATCCGGCTTCCCCTCCCACTCCTTAGAGTCGGGCGGGGGCGCTTTTTTGACCGCAATCTGTGGCCAGATTTTCGCGTATTCCGCATTCAGCGACAGCCATTTCTCGAGCCCTGGATCCGTATCCGGTTTTATGGCGTCCACAGGGCATTCCGGCACGCAAACACCGCAGTCAATGCATTCGTCCGGATGGATCACAAGCATGTTCTCGCCCTCGTAGAAACAATCCACGGGGCACACCTCGACGCAGTCCATGATTTTGCAGCGAATGCAGCTCTCATTAACGATGTAGGTCAATCATGCGTCCTTTCGACAGATCGCAGTGGTGAACTCTCCTCGCGGCGCTCGCTTTTTGGCTGAAAATGGACGCAGAGGAGGACAGCGTCGTCCGGCTCAATCGAGGCACCGAACAGCAGACATTCAGGAATTGATCGGCACGGCCCCCTCGAGTTGGCGTTCATTTCGCCACTGAGGTGGGCGCAGTCGCGGCACACGCCAAAGTGCTGATGCGTTCCGCTGGCAGCTAAGGTGGCCAGCACGCGATGCAGGGCATCGTGCATCGCGGTTTGCTCTTGCGGGCCGAGCGAGCCTACCGCGCGCACCAGAGCTTCGAACGGATCACGCGCAACCACTTCATGACCTTTGTCCGTCAAGCGGAGCGTAACGCTTCGTCCATCAGCCTTTGATCGCTGCCGGACCAAATACCCACCGGCCTCAAGCGCCTTGATGGCTTGCGATGCGGTGCCACGGGTCGTCGCTTGAAATTCCGCAAACGCCGACGGGGTCCGAGAGAACGAGTTGGCGCGGGCAAAAAAGCGGAGCGCCATCCATTGCGCGGGGCTGAGTTCGCCCTCGTAGCCGTCGGCTTGCACAAGCCGCCCCACGAGCAGCAGGAGTTCTGCCGTTTCACGCGCTGACATGATTGCAGATATAATAGCGTTTCGAAATTAACTTGACAATCCACACGGGGTTGATAATTTCGTTTCGAAACTAATAGGAGGACGCTGACCATGTCCCGCGGCGTCACGTGGCCGATGCTTACGGCCGAATCCGGCAGCGATCATTATTTTAAGGAGATCCAGCGGTTCCCGATATTGGACCGGCAGGAAGAATACATGCTGGCCAAGCGCTGGCGTGAGGGCGGTGATCGGGATGCCGGGCACCGGCTAATCATCAGCCATTTGCGGCTCGTCGCTAAGATCGCCAGGGGCTATCGCGGCTACGGTCTGCCCCTCGCTGACCTGATCTCGGAAGGCCATGTCGGCCTGATGCAAGCGATCGAACGCTTCGAGCCCGAGAGGGGCTTCCGGTTCTCCACCTACGCCGTGTGGTGGATCAAGGCTGCGATCCAGGAATACGTCCTTCGCTCATGGTCCCTGGTGAGGATGGGCACCACGGCCAGCCACAGGAAGCTGTTCTTCAACCTGCGCAAGTTGAAGAGCCGCATTTCCGCGCTCCACGAGGGCGACATGCGCCCGGATCAAGTCAAGCTCATCGCCAAGCGCCTGGGCGTCAGCGAGCGCGCCGTTATCGACATGAACCGCCGACTCAGCGGCGACGCCTCGCTCAACGACACCATCCGCGAGGAGCGCGATTCCGCGGAATGGCAGGATTGGCTGGTGAGTGAATTACCGGACCAAGAGACAACGCTTGCAGCGAGCGAGGAATTCGATGACCGCCGCAAAGCGCTATCCGTTGTGCTTGGCGCACTGAACGCCCGCGAGCGGCGCATTTTCGAGGGTCGGCGCCTGGCCGAAGACCCGATGACGCTTGCTGAGCTAGCCGACGAATTCGGGTTGTCGCGCGAGCGCGTGCGCCAGATCGAGGTGTGCGCCTTCGAAAAGGTGCAGGAGGCAGTCAAGAAGCGTGTCGCCGCCATCGAAACGCCGGTACACAAGCCGATGCATTAGAGCGTATCCCTAACGGGAGAATACATGCCTTCCTGAAATGGGAGGGTTCGATGGACAACAATGCGAGTCGAATCAAGCAAGAAACCTGAGCTGCCTACTAAGCTTAAGCTTGAGAACACGGTGGATACGAGCGGAATGTGCGTCGTCAGCATGTGTTTCCTTGTACAAAATCGCAAGAATGGCCCCGGGCAGCGGATGGGAGAGATTGCTAACTGCCTCGCACACCTCGCTGATTGGACAAAACCTACCGCGAAGTTTCACTCTTGGTTCAGCGACATCGGCCGTCCACGCTTGAAAGCGTGAACCGCATTATGGAATGCGATGCGCAGCTCGAGCGTGTTAGATTCGGACAGCTCGGCCACGGTGTCCTCCCGCTATTCGTCCTTTGCTGGAAAACGCGGCCCATCGATAACGCTGAGGACTAGCTTTAAGTGCTCTGCGGTCGGCGTTCCCTTTCGCAGCCGTATCTCCTCAACCACGCGAGCCCGGCATAGCGCGTGGCATGCATGCGCTGCCCTGTCCTTCATTCGTTTATTCACTTCCCGTGCCCGGAACAGTTGCTCGTAATCGGCAAGCGCACCGCGCACCCCCTCGCGGATTACGTTCGGATCTTCGCCCTCAAGCGCGAGGACGTCAGCCAGAAGGGCTTCAACGCGCTCGTCCATTGCTGCGCCCAGGATGCAGGGCCGGTGAGAGGACAGATTATAGACCGCAACGCACTCGACTAAAACTTTGCTCAAGATCGGACAGAGATGCTTCGGCGCCGTTCGCAGGTTAGCGGCCAGAGAACCCAGCGATGGGGCTATGTCTCAGCATTTCGAAGCATAAGCCCGAGTCTCGGCCTTACGGTGCGGACACTAAAATCGACAGCGTCAGCAACCATGCCCGCAGTTGCGGCAGACAAGGTCCAGCCCAGATGTCCGTGGCCCGTGTTGTAGAACACCCCCGCTCTTCGTCCGGGCCCAACGCGCGGCAGCATGCTCGGCATCATCGGTCGCAAGCCCGCCCATACCTCTACACGCGAGGTAGAGATCTCAGGGAATAATCGCCTTGTCCACGCCACGAGCGGGCGCACACGATCATCGCGAATATCACGATTGAAGCCGTTAAATTCGGCTGTACCGGCGACACGGAACCTATTTGTGCCAAGGCGGCTAGTTACAATTTTGGCTTCATCATCAAGGATACTAACCCAAGGCGTAGCGTCTTGGCTGAGCGGATCGTCGAGATGAACTGTGATCGAATAGCCCTTTACGGGATAAATATTGACCCGATCGCCTAACATGGCCGCCAATCGACGGCTCGCTGTGCCCGCGCAGATGACAATTGCATCGGTAACGCGTTCCTGCTTGCTGTCATCACCTTCGTCAGTCGTTTTCCACTTCACCCGCATACCGGCACTGGAAGCGGAGACCCGCTGCACGTTCGCATCGTAGACAAATTGCGCTCCACGCCGTGCGCAGGCAGCGGCAAGTCCGCGCGTGAATTTATGAATGTCGCCGGTTGCATCTGATGGGCGTAAAAACCGCCGTAGTAAGCGCCATGAAGCGTCGGCTCGATTGCTTGGATCTCATCGGCGTTCACCGCATATCGTTCCAGACCGCCCTCCCGAAGCAAGTGATCGGCCTTGGCTGCGTGCTGAAAGCTACCGCGGTCGCGATATATGTGGAGAATACCGCGTTTTTCCAGATCGAATTGGATGTTTTCCCGCTCGGCGAGCGCAAAAAGGGCGCGCCTCGCTTCGAGCGCCAACTTAACTGTTGCAATCGTGTTGCGACGATAGTGAGGGATTTGAGCGACGAACTCGGCCAGCCAACTGCATTTGTGCCAAGACGGCGTGAGATTTCAACAACAGTGGAGCGTCGCTCCTCCAGAGCCATCTAGCAACTTTCAATAGCGTAGATGGCTGATTTCAAACCTCGGCGTTGCTCGCTGAAAGCTGCCCACCATTCGCAAAAGACGTCTCCATAGCCGCGTAGCGATGGCGGTCGAATACCGTAACGGTATGGCCGCGATCGATGAGAGCATAAGTTGTCGTGATGCCGGTTATGCCGGCGCCGATAACGGAAATGTGTGCCACGAAAGACCTCCGCGATCAGGCATGGACCGGATCGGCCGAAGCCGACCAATGGGTCCCCATCTGTCGCGGTACCTGAGAGATTAGCCCACGCCTTGCGGCGCGGACGTCCCCTTCGGTGGACGCTAGTGCGTCTCTCTCCAGATCGTCCAGCCAAGCGGTCCTGGTGCCTGAGAGTTTCCGGGGTGGTTGCTCCGTCGGCGCCGATGCCGGGTGAACCAACATCGGACTCTCCCGCATGGCCTTGTCGGACAACATCCGGATGGCAGCGATTTGGGTAATCGACAAGACCAAATGTCAGGCTACCCACTGAGATCGCAGGTAGCCGCAGGGAATTGTAGCCAGTCTCAGGTCGGCACGCATGTCCCGTCTAGGTCAGCGGGCGACATCCGCCGAAATGCGAGCAATATCCGGTCTTACCCCGTATCAGACATCGGCTGATGCGCTTCGGAGGTCCGCTAAGCGCCATTGAGACATCAGTTTGCGTTGCGGCGCTTCAGTCTCTTCATGCAGCCCAGCCTGAAGCCTTGAATTCCCGATGTTCGCGGTAAAACTTGAGAGCAGATTGCGGGTCCTAAACCGCGCCGTCTTCCCTTCTACGCTTTCCTTCCGCAGCCAACTCCTCCAATAGCCGTCTCGCTACCCACTCGGAGTTAAATGGTCCTATTTGAGTGGCTTTTTCGCCGTACAGGGTTTTCACTTTCACGATTTCGTCCACAACCGCATACGATCCGCTGAGTGGATGGCCGCTAAATTCAGCTGTAATTTGTGTCCAGACGACGAGGCGTTGGTTTGTCATCCGGGCCGTTCTGACCCAAATAAGTTAGTTCAGGCTTAATAGTCGACCCGCGCGTAGCCATGTGGCGTACCACAGAACGTCG
>CAWFJS010000018.1:0-409561 GCA_963816295.1 uncultured Alphaproteobacteria bacterium
CGAAGCGGCTCGACGCGACATGGATGCGACATGAAACGACGACGCGACGACACCAAAGAACTCGACGTGCTCACAGAATGGCTCCCTGGTCTCGGCTATAGCTCTAGCGGCTGCACGGTGGTGCGGCCGACATCGAGCTACAGCGCACCAATCACTATCGACGTGGCCGATCGCAAGGCGCGGAAGCGGCTGTTAGATCACTGGACCGTCGCCCGGTATAACGAAACGGCTTGTTGCCCCGGCAAGTATTGCGAACATGCCATTGCTGACATTGTCGACCGGACTGGCAGAAGCGAGGAGACGATAAGAAACACAATCCGGCGTTACCGCCGCGGTGGCCTCACTGCCCGATCGAGCTAGCTACATCGCCGCGTACAATGAACTCAGTTCATTGCATTCCTAATTCTATTTGGTTGCGGCTCTAATCCGTCAGAACGGATTGGAACCGCCAATGGCAAAAAATCTCAAACTCCCCAACGACCCTGACGCACCGATCCGGGGCTACGCTCTCATTGCGCTCGCCGGTAACGTCCTAAAAGATAACGGCGAGCCAAACACCGCCCTCGCCTACACGATGCTCGACAAGGGATTCCTCCCTGCGACCAAGGTGGGCGCGATCTGGACCAGCACAACGCGGCGGGTGCGCTCTCACGCTACGTCAACAGAGCACCGGACTCCCCCTTGAGCGCAACGAATACGGAAAACGGCCCCAGGGCGTGAGCCACCTTGGGGCCGTTTGCTTAACCAGGCTCCCGCTGCAGCAACAGCGGTCAACAAAAGGCAAGTAAGATGTCGCTTATTTATCAGGCCGGTTCTGTTTCTACAACCCATCACCGGCCAACAGAGCCCGACCGACCAACCGCGGGCACGCTCAAAATCCCCGACGCCTATACGATTCCGTCAAGGTTCTCCGGGCGGCCGTGCGGGCTAATCGTGAGGCCGGGCGTGGGCACGTCAGCGGTGAGCGAGTGGATGATGTCTCATGCGAGATCATCGACATCGTCCCGGTTCAGGCAGCTCGCCGCACCCTGCGGTTGGTTGCCGGCCAATTGAGGCGTGCAAGCGCTGGCCCGCGGCCGCGTGGTCGCCGGACGAACGGTAACGGTCAACAGCACATTTTTGATCGCTGAGTATCCGGCCCGCTGCGTGCGCCTCCACGCATGGGCAGCGGTCACCCAACTTTTCCGATTTTCTAGTGATGGTGCGGGGCATGAACTCGATCAGAAACAAACTCCCGAGCAGGCGCTATAGCGAAACCTTCGAGCTCGAAGCTGGCGGGCTGCGTTACACCGCGACCGTTTCCCGGTTTGGCGACGGCTCGATCGGCGGGCTGCTCTTTCAACCACAAATCCAACTCGCAATCCGACACAAACGCCCGTGACGCGGCGATTACCTTCAGCATTGCCGTTCAGCATGGCGCCGATCCCGAAGTCATTCGCCGTGCACTGTGTCGGGATCACAGGGCAACCCTAGCGGCCCGCTCGCAAAAGCTCTCGACATCATTCTGACTAACAGCGGCTCGGGGGCATGACATGTTGCCGGGCCAGCTCGACCTTTTTGGTAACACCATAGCGCCCTCGACGGGCTTGATCGGAGTGAACTGCGCCTGTCGAGCCCGTGTCATTGCGGCTCCAACATCGTCGCCATCGGCAGTTCGAAAGCGATGCACAAAGCCGCGATTCGTTGCAGCGAATGCAATCACCACCGCGGTTGGCTTTCCCGCGCAGAGGTCGAGCGCATCACCGCCATCATCAGCAAATCCGGCCGGCCGACTGAGCCGATCGACATCTCGTAGGTTTGGACCGCGCGCATGGTCGTCGCCGTTGACGATAGGTTGTCTGATGCGGGCTCAAAGGCGGGCCGCTTGCAGCGCGCCTGTCTCGATCTCTTGCGCGAACATGAGCGCAACGATGATATCCCGACCAACGAACGATTCCTGTTCTATGAACTAGAACAGCGCGGCGCCATTCCAAAGAAATACGACGGCATCAATCCGGCAACCGGCAACAAAATTGTGCGCACGCCGCTGCAAGATGTGAGCGTGGCGACCATGCACTTGCGCGAATGCGGGCTCATTCCGTGGTCGTGGATCGGTGATGAAGGCCGCCAGCTCCACGAATGGCGCTATGCCGATACCGTCATCGACTATCTGATCGGTACTATTGATCTTGCCCGCATTGACGTGTGGGCGGGCAAGAGTCGCCGCTCATCATCTGCGAGAGCCGCGCCGCTATGGGCGTGCTGCGCGATCTCGCGTACGAGTACCTGACGCCGATCGCCGCTACCGGCGGACAGTGCGGCGGCTTCATCGTCAATGAGATCGTCCCGTTGCTGATGGACAAGCGCCGCGTGCGCTATGTCGGCGACTGTGAACTGCGCGGTCCCGCCGATCAGATCGAACAGAACACCAAACGCTACATCGAGACATACCGGCCGCACATTCGGACCGGGCCAGTGACCAAGATCGCGCTCACCGAGCAACAAGTGAATGTGAGTGCTCGCCTGCGCAAGCTCGCAATCACCAAGCTCGACAAGCGCAACAAGCCCGCCAAGGAATACAAGGCCGTCGAATGCGAAGCCCTCGGCCAGGGTGTACTCGTACGGATCATCCGCAAGCATCTCGATAGTCTGGTGCCCGAGCCGCTTGAAGTCGTACGCGAGCGCGAAGCCGCGCAGCGAGAGCAAGCGCGCCAACTCCTACTCCGGCTTCGCAAGAGAGGCCGTGATGACCCCTTCGGTTCTAATCGCCGCGCTTGACCTTGCCGCTAGCGGTCGTCCTGTTTTTCCCTGCGCCATCGCGACCAAGCGTCCTACAACACCGCACGGATTCAAGGATGCCAGCACCGGCAGCGACGTGATCGTGGAGCTGTGGCGAGATTACCCCGGCGGTTTAATTGGTGTCCCCACCGGCAACGTGTCCGGTCTCGATGCCCTCGATCTCGACGCCAAGCACAAAGAAGCGAAAGACTGGTGGCGTGAGAACCGGCACCGCTTGCCCCAGACCAGAACACACAAGACGCGAAGCGGCGGTCTTCACCTTCTATTCCAGCACAACGATACGATGCGCTGCAGTGCTGGCCGAATCCACCAGGCGTCGAACTAAATCGACCGGCGGATATGTCATTTGGTGGCCAGCGTCCGGCCTGCCAATTCTTTCTGATGCACCATTGGCGCCGTGGCCGGATTGGTTGTTAGCAGAGTTTCGGCCGAAGCCGCGACTCGTCAGGTCAAGCAGCAGGCCGCTCCTCCGCGGTGATAATTGGCTCGGTTGACTCAGAGGTTTGGTCCGTATTGTCATCTGGGCTCCCGAAGGCCAGCGCAATAGCATTTTGTTTTGGGCCTCCTGCCGCGCTGGCGAGGCCGTGCGTGACGGCAAGGCGGCAAGTTTTTCGTCATTGATGTTCTGACCGAAGCAGCGACACGCGCTGGCCTGCCCGAGCGCGAGGCACAGTCCACCATTAGAAGCGGGATAAATCGATCATGACCGCCCCGACCAAAGAACAGATAAAAGCGGCGGCCGATCGTGCCGAAGCGCGCGCGCGGCGAAACTACAGCCGAGAATTACGCAACGGTTCTCAGCGAGGACGAGCTGAACGCCGAGATCAAGAAGCTCGCCACACTGCCGATCGGCGTTTTCGAAAGCTCGCGCAAGGCAGAGGCCAAGCGCCTTGGCCTGCGCGCCGCCATCCTGGAGAAGTTGGTTGGAGCGGCGCGACCGAAAAGCGACGTCGCCGGTCAAGGCCGGCCACTGCAATTCGATGAGATCCTCCCTGGACGGATGACATTGAGGGCGACCAAGTTGCCGCATCCCTTAGCACCGCTTTTAAGAGATATGTTCGCATGGCCGATCCACAGGCAGACACATGCGCGCTGTGGATGCTGGCGGATTGGACGCTGGATAGGTTTGCGATTGCACCGCGCCTTTGCATCACGTCACCGACCAAGCAGTGCGGAAAATCTACGCTACTGGAATTGCTCGGCAGGCTGACGCGGCGCCCGCTCATGTCGGGCTCGATCACGCCGGCAGCACTGTTTAAACGATCGAGCAGTACTGTCCGACGCTCTTGCTCGATGAGAATGAAAAGTATCTGGAGATCGGCAGCGATTTTCACGCCCTGCTGAATCAGGGTCATCGCCGTGGCCAATACGTCATTCGTACTCAAGGCGACGACCATGAACTGCGTATGTTCGACACATTCTGCATGGTCGCCTTCGCCCGCAACGGCTGGATACCCGACGACCTTGAGCAACGCTCGATCGTCATTGAGTTGCAGCGCCGGTTACGGGGCGAGCCATTAACCCCGCTCAAGGGTCAGTCTGAGGATTTGAACAACCTGGCCCGCATGTGCTTGCGCTGGGCGGGTGACGATGGCGACCAGATTGCCGGCATTGATCCCGATATGGGCGGTCTCATTAACCGCGTGGCGGATAATTGGCGCCCGCTGTTCACCCTCGCTGAAATCATTGGATCGGATTGGCCGGAGCGGATTTGTGAGGCTTGCGCCGCGCTAAGGCCGAAGGACGACGCGGACTTGACCCACACCATGCTCATCGCCGACATCAGGGCGATCTTCGAAGAGAAAAAGACTGACCGGCTGTGGTCCGAGCAAATCTGTGAGGTATTAGCCGGCATGGAAGGCCACCCTTGGGCCGAGTACGGCAAGAACGCCAAGCCGATCAGCAAGAACCAGCTCGCCCGCCGGCTGCGCCGGTTTAAGGCCGATCCCGATGGCAAGGTCCCCATCGAGCCGAGCACGGTATGGATCGGTGCGCACAGTAAGAAGGGCTATCACCGCCAACAATTTGAAGCGGCTTTCGAGCGCTATCTCGCGCAGACCCCTATAGACCCCCCTTTTGAAACGTCAGGGCGTCAGACCCCCGATGAAATGGGGACTTCTGAGGCCTCTCAGGGCGTCAGGACGGACCGTCAGACCGCCGATCAGAACTGTCAGGACCCTGGAACGGGCATTTCTGACGCTTCTCCTGACGCTTTTACAAAAACGACCTGACGTTTCGAAAATGCGAGAAACCCGCGTCAAATGGGCGTTCTGACGCCCTGACGGATGAAAAGGGGGGTACTGCTGCATATAACGATGAGTGCCCCGACATCCCGGCCTTCCTCGATCGGCGCGGTGAGATCTGCGGCTACTGCGGCCAGCCCGGCGGCACGGAGT
Organism: uncultured Alphaproteobacteria bacterium; assembly: GCA_963816295.1. Taxonomy (GTDB): domain Bacteria; phylum Pseudomonadota; class Alphaproteobacteria; order Rhizobiales; family Xanthobacteraceae; genus BOG-931. Next base: position 5,175 of record CAWFJS010000018.1, read on the forward strand.
GGGATTACCGGGGGACCAAAGTTCGCCTGCACAAGCGCTGCCAATATCTGTGGATCGATGCCTATGAGGCAAGCGGCAATGGCTCGACGGCCGTCATGGGGTCGTCACTGTGAGCGAATCCGAATCCCTCCCCAGTGGCAGATTCGGCGCCATTCTCGCCGACCCGCCGTGGCCGTTCGTCACGTGGTCGCCCAAGGGGCAGGGGCGAAGCGGCGAGGCGCATTACGGTACGATGACGATAGCGGACCTTGAGGCCCTGCCTGTCGCCAGCTTGGCCGCGCCCGATAGCGTCCTATTCCTGTGGATCGTCCAGACGCAGATTCCGCAGGCTGTTCGACTGAATTGAGGCTTGGGGCTTCCAAATGAAGTCGTGCGCCTTCGCTTGGATCAAAGGCGATGAGCTGCCGCTATTCCCCGGCGACGTGACCGACCAAATGGGCATGGGCAAGTGGACGCGTGCCGGATTCGAACAATGCTGGCTGGCGATGCGCGGAAACCCAAAACGCCTGGATGCTGGCGTTCGGCAAGTCCTGATCGAGAAGCGGCGCGAACACTCCCGCAAGCCCGACGGCATCCATGAACGCATCGAACGCCTAGTCGCCGGGCCATACCTGGAACTATTTGCAAGGCAATCCCGCCGGGGCTGGATCACCTGGGGCAACGAACGAACTAAGTTCGATTCCCCGATCCCGGCACGTGCACCCGAACTGGCTGTCATGGCGTCGTCGTGACAGGACAAACAGGGGCGCGGGTGCTTAATGATGGCGTGGATTAACTGCCGCTTTGTTGCGGACGCCATCTCCACGCGCGACGAAAGCCTGCCTGTTCTGCTTCCCCGACTGTGTAAACATATTTCTCGCCCCTATCGGGCAGAATCTTCGTGCGTCATATTGTTGGTCAAACGGCAAATGATAAATCTTCTCGCCGTCGCGCATTGAAATGTTGCATTTCACCAACGGATAATCGGAGATGCCGATATTCTCGTGACACTCGACGTTCAGTTTCGTCGCGGCATCTTTCGCGACATCCGAGATTTTCGCTGACGTGTACAGGACTGCCGTTGCGCCCGTGGCTTTGATCGGGCCGCCGAAGAAGGATAGCTGTTTTAGATCGTTGAATGTGCCGAGTTGAAAAGCGTACTCTAAGGCGGACCCGAACAACTGAAAAATGTGCTTCTCGTGGATTGTCTTTCCCTGCCGCCAATATTTGCATTGAATGACGCGCAATTCCGATCCACGCCGCGCGATAAGATCGCGGCCCATATCCTCGAAGCCCTGTATCGCCCCGGTGAACGTCACATCGTAGCCGAGCGTTTCGTAGGTGTAGCCGATGAACCGTTCGTAATCGCGTCCGATCTCCCAATTCGATTTCCGCCGACTTGATGCCTTCCAGCGATCTAGTGCCATCTGATTTTTTTCGAGCGTCGATAACTTTTGATATTCGGCGTCCGTTAGCCACGCCTTCACCGGATCATCTGAGTTGGTGTCCCGCGCTTCGCTAGCTTCCACGGCGAAGTCCGGCACGTCATCGCCGACATAATCGGCGAGCCAAGGGAACAAATTTTCGTAATACTCGACTCGGTAGCGCATTAACCGGGCTAGGCGCTCTGCTTCTCGTTTTTTTGTGCCGTGTTCACGGACCTGCGCTGCCGACCTAATTGCGGGGTGTTTTTTTGTCTCCAGCGTTTGTGCGTCGCGTTCGCTTTCCATCGCGTGAAAATCGGCGATGGCAGTGGCGAGCCAAGGAAACTGAACCTTTCGCTGCTCGAAAATCTTATCCATGCCGCGCATGTGATCTATTAGTTTTTTATATTGGGTATCGACGGCGGCAAGTTGTTTGGCGTGGGTCTCACGCAATACCGACAATTGCTCATCCTTCTTGCGAGAATTGGCGCGCTCCGTTTCCATAGTGCGCCAAAAAGAACGGGCGAGGCCGACTGCAATAGCCAAGGCAATCGCGAGAACGACAATCCAGAAATACGGGTCGCTAGTCATTAAGCTGGTTACTTGTTCACTGAAACTAAGTGGCGGGTCTAGAGCTATGCTAGCCTCAAGACTACCAGCTTTTGAGCCGTCCGGCGCGCCGTGTATTTTTTGCAGATGAGCTGTAAGTCAGGGGGAACAATAGACCAACAAAAGAGCAAAGGGTCCCGTTTTTAGTTTTGTGATGGAAGGGTGGGGAGGCAGAGGAAAATTTCCACGGGACTCCGTTTTAATAGGCGGGTCCCACCCGGCCGGACGGCTCCCCTCACACGATTGGCGGTCGTCCCGATCGAGCCGTTGCGCTCCGTTCGCCCCTTATCTGTTCGTCGCTTTTATGCCTTCCCCAGCGCGACATGCACGCGACATGGACTGATAACTCACTGACTGTGCAGGTGCTTATGATCGACTAGCGGATACGTAATCCGCTTAATATCGCTGTTTGCCGTTGCCGAATATGCGCCGGCGCTCAGTCTGAGCCGGGTCAATTCCGCTGACTACCTTGGCTGACCTAGCTTTGATGCCGTCAACCAGGTCGTCAAACTGCCCCATGATCTCACGTAACTGCGCCACATCTTCCGGCAGGATCTCGCTATCGCGGCCGGCAGCCTCACGTAGAACGCTTTCATCGGCCCGCCGGCGTCTGTATCGCCCCAAACTTCTGCGCCATGACGCAGGCAAGCCGGACTTCAAAATCCAGCGGGACTCCTAATCCATTAGCGGGTGCTGCCCCCGGCTAACCCCCTTTTTCAGCGAATTCAGACGTTTACGGTCGAGCCCGCGCAAAATGCCTCGCCGTGACTCGCCGGAAGGCCGCTGATGCGTCTTGCTGGCCGAGGCTGCGGAGATAGCGGCTCGATAAAGCGCGATCCTGTGACTCGCTGCCGGGCTTGGCGAGTTAACAACAATTCCCCGGTCTAGACCCGGTAATCCTGAGTCAAGCCGTCGCATTCCAGACTGTCCGATTTCCTCATAGTGTTCCGACAGTGCATCATCGCTGAGGGGCTAATCACATGACAAAATCAAATCTCAAGCTGGTCTCGCCAGCACCAGAAAATCGGACAGTTACGCCGTTACGGAAGCCCAACGCCGAGCTTCGACCGCGCGAGCATCTAACCGAGCGCGAAGTCGAGAAGCTCATTGAGGCCGCAAGGCGCAATCGCTGGGGGCAACGTGACTCGACCATGATGCTGATTGTTTTCCGGCATGGCTTGCGGGTCTCAGAGCTTTGCGGCCTGCAATGGTCCGACATCGAGTTTGAGACCGGCACGCTGCACCTACGCCGGGCCAAGGGCGGCACAACGGCAACGCATCCGTTGCTCGGCGACGAATTGCGGGCGCTGAGGGCATTAAAGCGCGAAGCTCAGTCGCCGTTCGTGTTTGTCTCTGAGCGCGGCGCACCGTTCTCACCGGCAGGCTTTGCCAAGCTGGTCGAGCGGGCAGGCGTCGAGGCCAAGCTGCCGTTCAAGGTGCACCCGCACATGCTGCGCCATGCTTGCGGCTATGCCCTAGCTAATCGGGGAATCGACACGCGGACGCTGCAAGCCTATCTAGGCCATCGCAGCATTCAATCGACCGTCCGTTACACTGAGCTTGCGCCTGGAAGGTTCAAGAACATCTGGCGCTAGGCGGCGTGAGACTAACGCTGCCTGCCGTTGCTGCTATGAGGGGCGTGTGAGTTACGGCTTGCTGCCTCATAACAAAGACCCCAGCATTTGGGGCTGGGATCTTTGGTACGCAGACAAACCGAGCGCTTTTCTCGAAGATCGGCAAAGCACCCATGGTACTATGGGCCGGGCGACTATCTAAATCTGTATAAAATAGCTCACTCTGAAACAAAATCCGCTCAATAGCGCTGTTTGCCGTTGCCGCTGAGTAGTTTCCGGCGCTCACCAACCATCCGTTTGGGTTCGATCTTGCTTGGATCAACTCGACTGACTGCATTCACCGAGCGAGCCGCGCATGAATTCACAAACGCCTGGAACTCATTGAGTTGCCGCTCGAACAGCTCGGCGGCTTTGGTTCTGTCCTCGTCGCTAAACTCTGCATTAGGATCGTCCGACATATTAACGAGCATTTTCGCGCTAATGGCTTCTATGGATTCGCAATTTTCGAAGGGGTCGCCGTGCGTTAGCTCGACTTTCTCGACCAACAAGCCGCCAAGCCGCGCTCTCAAGCTGGCAGCATTCACTAACGGCGCGGCCTGACCTTTTGCTCGCGCCACCGCAATCGCCTCATCTAACTCGCGACAGACGCTTTCGAGCGAAATCTCGCAGGATTTGGCCGCGGCCTGCTGCAATTCAAACACCCGCGCATTTATGTCGTCATTTGTCCTCAGCCGTGCAGCGTTCTGTCTTGAGGGCTTAAAACCCGCTAAACAATAGGCCTCTGTAGCGCTTTTGCCTGTCGCTAACTCTTGCGCGAATTTCTCATGTCTTTGGTTTTGCAGGATCGGCATGGTGTCAAATGTCGTCAATTTCAGGATGGAATGCCGCTAGTTTGACTACCCTTGTCCTCATGAGATGACCGCATCCGAGGATTTATTTTCGTTACTTTTCGAAAGTCGGTGTCGCATCTAAAAACATACCCGAAATCGCGCCGAAATTGAATCGGACCGCGCACAATTATATGTTCGACAAAACAGACTTCGATGTCATCGTTTAATGTCTGCTTTCGGGGGTAAAGCGGACATCAGCTGGACGTTACGAAATGTCCGCTTATGACCCAGCTTGTGTGAAAACGCACTTGGTTATTTGATTCGCGCTGTATGATTCCGGCTGCTTTTGCGGAGGGATCGGATGAGGCGCTTCGTTGAGGGCATGGATCGTGGGCAGAGCACGCTGTTTCCGGAATGCTTGGAAGACTGGATCGATGAGGACAATCCCGTTTGCGTGATCGACGTTTTTGTTGAGGAACTCGATCTGGGCGAGCTTGGCTTTGGCGGGGTCGATCCGGAAGCAACCGGTCGGCCTTCGTATCATCCGTCGGTTCTGCTGAAGCTCTACATTTACGGCTATCTCAATCGGGTTCAGTCGAGTTGACGGCTCGAGCGTGAGGCTGCGCGCAACGTTGAGGTGATGTGGCTGACGGGCCGGCTTGTACCGGATCACAAGACGATTGCCGACTTCCGCAAGGACAATGGCACTGCCATCCGCAAGGTGTGCGCACGCTTTATTGCGCTGTGCCGCATGATTGGCCTACTCACGCAACCCAGCGTCGCGATCGACGGCAGCAAGTTCAAGGCGGTGAACAACCGCGACAAGAACTTCACGCGCGCCAAGATGGAGCGGCGGATGGCGCAGATTGAGGAGAGCGTCGCGCGCTATTTGCAGCAGCTCGACACTGCCGACCGGCAGGAACCGTCAGAGGCCCTCACAACCAAGACGAACCGCCTCAAAGAGAAGATCGAGACGCTGAAGGAGCAGATGCGGCGTCTCGAGCTTCTCAAGGTGGAGATGCTCACCACCCCGGACCAGCAGATCTCGCTGACCGATCCCGATGCCCGTTCGATGGCGACCAGCGGCCGCGGTTCCGGCGTCGTTGGCTACAACGTCCAGATTGCCGTCGAGGCCAACCATCATCTGATCGTCATGCATGAGGTAACCAACGACGGAACCGACCGATCGCAGCTCTCCCATGTGGCCAACGAGACCAAGACGGCGCTAGGCGTGGAGAAGCTCGATGCCGTCGCCGACCGCGGTTACTTCAACAGCGAAGAGATCCTGGCATGCGAGGAGGCTGGCATCACGGTTACGCTGCCAAAGCCGATGACCTCGAACGCAAAGGCGGAAGGACGCTTCGGCAAGCAGGACTTCCGCTATGTGGCTGATGAGGACGTTTACATTTGTCCTGCAGCCGAGAAGCTCGCCTATTCCTTTACAACCCAGGACAAAGGCATGGTCCTGCGTCGCTACCGGACCGCCGCCTGTCATAGCTGCGCAATCAAGAACAGTTGCACCAAGGGCAAGGAGCGACTGATCTCACGATGGGAGCATGAGCATATTATCGAGGCCGTGCAACGCCGGCTTGATGAGCATCCGGAGAAGATGCGTCAGCGGCGTGAGACGGTCGAGCATCCCTTCGGCACGATCAAGGCTCGGATGGGGGCTACCCACTTCCTCATGAAGACACTGCCACGGGTCGCCAGCGAGATGGCGCTACACGTACTCGCCTACAATCTCACCCGCGTCATGAACATCATCGGCATCCAGCCACTCATCACAGCGATGAGGGCATAGTATCAATCCAGAAAATCAATCCGCCTCGCCAACTTCGACGACCTTGTGTCGCCTCTCCCCTGGGCCTTTCTACACAACCAAGACCCACAGCGGACCTTGCCGCGGATGCAGGCAGGCGCCCCCAATCTCAGCGCTGCAGAACCCCGAGGGCGCGGTTTGCAAAACTGAGTCGCTCGGCTAGTACCGCGACGATATAGCCGAGGAGTGCCTGGCTGAGCTCGGGCTCATCTGTCTTCATTCGTTCGTAAGAGACAACCCCCAGCTCGTAGAGCACGCTTGGGGCCTCAGCTTGAATGGTCGCGCTGCGCAGCCTGTGGGTGATTAATCCCATCTCTCCGATCGTCGTATGTCGGCCTAAGCTGCGCACCCGCATCGTGCGGTTTTCACCGAGTTCGACGATGATGCCAATTCGTCCCTCGAGAATGAAATGCATGGCATCCGCCGCTTCACCTTGCCGCGCAATTATCGCTCCAGCCTGAACTTCTCGTCGCTGACAGTATCCCGCTAAACGTTCAGCATATTGGGGGCTGCCCAGGGCTTCCGAGAGCCATGCCCGAAAAGATCCGATGTCATCACTGGGAGACTGATGTGTTTCGATGACCGCCTGTTCACAAGATTCCAGGGCTCTATCGAGATCCGCGGCAATGATGATGTCATCAGACACAAACCTGACCGCCCGAAACGCTTTCTCCAATTCCGGCGTGAGATTTGCCAGCACGATCTTAGCGTTGCTGGCGATCACTGTCTCTTTTATCTGCAAAAAGCTGTGAGTTGCTGAGGAATCAATGCCAGTCACCAGGCGAAAATCAAAGATTAGGAAGCGAAACCTGGGCTGCCGTTCAAGCAAGGCCTTGACATGCTGGTAAAGCCGATTTGCCGATCCAAAAAACAAATAACTTTGTAAGGCTATGCCTTGAATCTCTGTCCCGTACTCGCCAAGAAGCGATAGCTCACGGGGACCACGATCCAGAGAAGAATGGTATTCCGAACCATCGAAATTGAATTTGATGACGTTAACCCGACTCGCGCTAAGCGCAAAAGTAGCGCATCCAATCATCACTCCAATCAACACGCCCGCAATGAACCCCCAATAGACAATGAGCAAAGCGATACCAATCAGGGACAAATATTCAACAACTAGCAAGCGCTGCGATGATTGGATCAGCCATTGATAGACGAGACCGGCACCCAGAAAGAACAAAACACCACTGAGAACATATTTGGGTACATAACCTAGGAACCCAGGACCGATTATAAGGAGCGCCACGTAGATCGCCGCGACGGTCAATCCAGAAAGCCGACTGGTCGCGCCGGCCAGATGGGCGAGCGTGCTGCGGCTCAAAGAGGTGCAGCTCACGTATCCCCCGACCGCTGCCGTCATGAGATTGGCGATTCCAAGTGTTCTGAGATCGCGTTCGACGTTTGCTTCCTTGCGGGTCGCGATCTCGATACCTGTTGTATTGAGCAACAGAGTGATTACGGTAACGAACATGACAGCGACAATGTCGCCGGCAAGCGACGGTAATAAACCCCACGGAAAGCTGGAGAGCATCCCCGCCTTCCATGGCAATGCGAGGTTAGCTGCTGGCTGAGGTCGGAACATCCACCCGGAGGCTTGCGCTGCGGCGAGTGATGAACCGGCCGCTAGCACCACGAGGTGTGCGATCGCGATTGTTGCGAATAGCATGCCGGGCAGAATGAAAGGGCTTTTGGAGCGGCGAAGCAAAATATGCAAGAGCACTGCTAAAGCCAGGGCAACCGCTAGCTTTTCGGCGATCAGTATACTGAGGAAGGCATCAAGATTAGAGTACGTAGGTGCCTGGTCGGTTACGACCTGAATGGCGCCAGTGATCATCAACCATCCGGTCGCGCCAAGAAATCCCCCAATCACTGGATATGGTACAAAACGAATTGCGCGGCCCGCACGCGTGAACCCCAGAACGCAAAGCAGCAAGCCGGTGAGCGCCGTCGCCAACGACATAGCAATAATGACCGGCTCGACCAGTTCATTGCGACCCTGCGCGACCAGTTGTCGAACTAGAGAAGCGGTCATGGCGGCGAAAATGACCACCGCGGAACTGTCTGGGCCCGCAATCGCGAAAGGAAGTGAGCTGCGTAGCGCCACAACTGCTCCGGCAATGGCAGCCGATAAGAAGGTCACGGCGACGCCGTACGAAAGCTGCTGCTCGAGCGGGCCGGCAAAAATCAATGCCGCATACGACAGAGAATAAGCGATCGATAGGGTGCTGCAGATTGCGCCGGCAAATAGATCAATCAATCGCGCGTGTAACTGTTGAGCCTTCAAACGGTTGCTCCACTGCGCCAGTGAAGTGCGGCAGCATTTGCGGCCAGATGGTTAGGCTACACCAACCGGGGTGAGCGCTCACGGAAATCTCCACAGAGAGCCCGATTGACCGTATGTGCTGAGATTTACCCATTGAACAGCCGCAATATCTGAGCGAAAATATGCACATGAGGGGACTGAGGAGATTGCCTTCAGACAACCTAATTGTCTGGCTCGGCGCCGTAGCCTTATGCGCCTTAACGGTGCATGCATTGGGTCAGGGATTGCCTGCGCAACCCTCTCCGGTGCCGTCCTTTCACTATCAAGCCACAATGCAGGATGTGGATCCGGGCATCGATCACGGCAGCTCCGACGCAAGTGTACCTTACGAATTCTAGAAGCAACTGGTGTTTTATCGGTCCCAACAGCCGTCGGGCACGATCATCATCGACACGCAGGAGCGCCACTTATACTTAATTCAAGACCCGACGCACGCAACGCGGTACGGCATTGGTGTTGGCCGCGATGGCTTCACTTGGCAGGGCTTACTACAAATAAGCAGGAAGGCCGAGTGGCCGGATTGGCATCCGCCACCCGAGATGATCGAACGCCAGCCTTATCTGCCGCGCTTCATGGCTGGAGGCCCTGGCAATCCGCTCGGCGCGCGCGCGATGTATCTGGGCGCCACGGTGTATCGGATTCACGGCACCAACGCACCGGAGACAATTGGTCAAGCCGTTTCATCCGGCTGTTTCCGACTAGTCAACGACGATGTAGTCGATCTCTATGACAGAGTGAACGTCGGAACGAAGGTCATCGTACGGCAAAACTGATCAAACGTCCGGAAATGGCACAAAGCGGACATCATGATCGCACTCAGCAGTGTCCGTTTTCCGGGGGTAAAGCGGGCATGACGCGAACTTGTGTGCTTACTCAATAAAGCTCGCGTTGGACGCTTTCGTTGTATGTTACGTTAAAGGCGGCACTGTCCGTTCCTGGGTTGCGCGCTGCTATAAAGTCACCCATCGTCGGCACGCCTTGAGGGCGACCCAGGCGACCCGCCTTCCATAGATCGGACCGGACCAGCGCCTTCGCACAATGCTGGAATGTCTCTTCGACCGTCACGATCATAACCGTCGCGGGCTCTTTGCCGTTGACGGCAAACCGTCGCTTGAGTTCCGCATCCTGGCAGATCCGTGCGCGCCCGTTCACACGATAGGTTTCATTCACTCCGGGCACGAAGAAAATTAGTCCGATACGTGGATCCTCAATAAGGTTCTGCAGGCCATCAATCCGATTGTTGCCGCGACGGTCTGGTATGAACAGCGTCCGACCGTCTTCTGCAACTTCGACGAAGCCCGGCTGATCGCCCTTAGGCGAGCAGTCGAGACCTTGTTGGCCTCCGGTTGCAAGAACTAGAAAAGGCGAAGCGGCAATAAACGCGCGGCCAGCCTCGTTAACATGGTCAAGCTGCTTCTTGGCGCTGCGCTCCATAGGTTGGGCATAAAGTGTCCGCAGCGTGTCGGTGCTTGTCACGATGCTGCTTTCGAAATCCGACATCGCAAATCTCCCTTCGATTAAGGTGGTGTTGTGCGGACGCGCGTCTCCTTCGCCCTGCGCCGGGTCGAGCTAAAACTCAATTCCCTTCGACCATACGGACGAAAAAATCCAGCCACTTTGGTCGAGCGTAGCACACTTGCTTGAGGATGTCCGCTTTTGGGGGTCGGCGCGCTGATTTTGCTGTAACGCACAACGCTGACGGCGCGATTTCATTGCACTCGGTAGTGCTGCCGCAGCATGGTCCATAATGTAGCGATCGAATATCGCTGGGCGAACGGGGATAACAACCGGCTCCCCGCGCTCGCTGCCGAATTGGTTAGTCTGCGGGCCGCCGTCTTGGTCTCATCAACGACACCCGCAGCCCTCGCGCTCAAAGCGGCCACCGCGTCAATCCCGATTGTTTTCTTTACCGCCGGCGATCCAATTGCACTCGGACTTGTCGGAAGCTTGAACCGACCCGGCGCCAACATCACCGGCACTACAGCACTGACTTTAGAAGCTGGGAAAAAATCGCTGCAGCTCTTGCGGGAGACGGTGCCATCAGCGACCGAATTCGCCGTGCTTATCAACCCGACTAGCCCCAATCTTGCGGAGGCCCAAACAAAGGACCTGCAGGCGGCTGCGCGCGCCCTCAATCTGCAGATTTATTTTTTGAATGCCAGCACCGAACGCGAGTTTCAGACTGCGTTTGCCAAGATTGCCGAAATGCATGCCGGCGGCCTGGTCATTAGCTCCAATTCATTTTTCTTCGCACACATAGAACAGCTTGCGGCTTTGGCTGAGCAAAACAAGGTGCCCGCGATCTTTGGCTTCCGTGAGTTTCCTGTGGCAGGCGGCCTGATGAGCTACGGGGCAGACCTTGCCGATGAACACCGCACGATGGGGGGGTATGTGGGCCGCATCCTCAAGGGTGAAAAGCCGGGTGACTTGCCGGTCCAGCAATCCATAAAAGTTCAATTGGTCCTCAACCTCAAAGCTGCCAAAACGCTCGGCATCACGTTACCGCAAACCCTACAGGTCGCCGCCGACGAGGTGATCGAATAGGCTTATCATTTTGCTGCAGTGCATGAGTCCGCTTATGGCCGATTTTGTTGCAGAAATCTGTTGAAGGTTGTTGGGGTCGGTGATTCCGTCGCTGTGATGCAATTCGCGACGGGAGCGGACCATGATGGGGCGGCTGAGTCACGACCAGGAACAGTTTTTCTATTCATTTCGTCTCGATGAGGCAGTGCCAGACGATCATCCGGTCCGCGAGGTCGCCGCGGTTCTCGATCTGAGTTGGGTGCATTCCGAGTTGGCGCCTTATTATCCTCGGCTCGGTCGGCCATCGATCGATCCGGTGCTGATGATCCGGATGCTCATCATCGGCTATGTGTTCGCGATCCGCTCGGAGCGGGCGCTGTGCCGTGATGTGGGAGTGAACCTTGCCTATCGCTGGTTTTGCGGGCTCTCGATTGAGGACAAGATCCCAGATCACTCGGCGTTTTCGCGGGCCCGCAATGAGCGGTTCCGCGATAGCGGCATCTTCCGCAGCGTGTTTGAGCGTGTTGTGGGCGCGTGCATCGGGGCTGGCCTGGTCGGCGGTGAGGGCTTTGCGGTGGATGCCAGTCTGATTGTTGCGGACGCCAATAAGCAGCGATCAACGCCCGGGCCACGTTGGAATAAGGAGCTCGATGCAGAGGCGGTAAGCCGCGCGACCAAGGAGTATCTCGCCACCCTTGATGACGCGGCATTTGGGGCGGCCAGCGATGTGGCGCCCAAGTTCGTCTCACCCTCCGATCCCGCCGCCCAATGGACGGGAGCCCAGCGCGGACCGGCGTTCTTTGCCTATTCCGACAATTATCTAATTGACGTGAAGTTCGGCATCATCATGGACGTCGAGGCGTCGCGCGCCATCCGCCAAGCCGAAGTTGGCGCCGCCAAGACCATGATCGAACGCACCGAGCAGCGCTTCGCCATCAAGCCCGAACGGCTCGCGGGCGATACGGCTTACGGTTCTGGAGCCAACCTCGACTGGCTGGTCAACGAGGCAAAGATAGCGCCGCACATCCCGGTGGTCGACAAATCGAGGCGAGAAGACGGAACGTTCAGTCGGGAAGACTTCACATTCGACAAAGAGCGTAACGTTTACATCTGTCCGGCCGGCAAGGTTCTCACCACGACGGGCAAGGTGGCCACCGATGGGGAGACACTATATTACCGGGCCAGGACACGCGATTGCCGCAGCTGCCTCCTTAAGGCGCAGTGCTGTCCGAAGGCGCCGTGGCGCAGAATTCCGCGCAGCATCTACGAAGAGGCCCGTGACGTAGCCCGGGCGCTGGCCAAGACCGAAGCATTCGAACGCTCGCGCCACGATCGCAAACGCGTTGAGATGCTGTTCGCGCACCTCAAACGTATCTTTCGGCTCGGTCGTCTGCGCTTGCGTGGGCCGTGCGGTGCCCTGTTCGAGTTCACACTGGCGGCAATCGCGCAAAACCTCCGCAGGCTCGCAAAGCTCGTCGTCCGACCACCGCCGGTCACCGAGGCGTGCTTTGCATAAGGAGTGCAGAGTTCGGCGGCAGTGGTGTCAGCCCACTCCTTGCTAGGGAGTGGATGGCAAACGACTACTTAAAGAAGTTCGCGCCGGTCGCCACGCACCTGTCATCGCCGACTTCTGCAACAAAATCGGCCCAAAGCAGACATTCTGATCGCGTGACCGAATGTCCGCTTTTGGGGGTAAAGCGGACATCACAAATTGCAGCCGCGATGTCCGCTTATGACGGCGGATTCAACTGATCGACGCAACACCCTTCCCTTCTAATCTGGCCAGTTGGAACGATATGCATATGGAGGGGCATGCACGGACATGGTTTCACGCCGAAGCAGATGGCTGAGCTCTGGGAGCGCTGGAAGAGCGGCCAATGGGTGGCCGACGTCGCCCGGGCGACTGAGGAACGAAGAGCCGTGTCTAAGATCTTGGCTCTCAATGGAGGAATTGCTCCCGCGCCACACCGGAGAGCTCCGGCGAGCAGTGTTGCATTGACCGGTTGAACCCGCAGTCAAAACCAGACATGACGCACTAAAATAGCAATGTCCGCTATTCCCCCAAAAGCAGACATCAGTCGCCTCACTCCTCTACTTCGTCGGCGCGGCCGAAGCCGTGCATGACGCCGGTCGAATGGTCTCGCGGATGTGCCGCGGCGTTACGGGAGTTTGATTAAACTCGACTTTGAACGGACGAAGCGCGTCCGAGATAGCGTTTGCAAGCGCGGCGGGTGGCCCGATCGGGCCACCTTCGCCGACACCTTTGACGCCGAGCGGATTGAGCGGCGATGGTGAATGCTGGTGGATTAGATGGAAGGGTGGGAAATCACGAAGCTGTCGGCAGCATGTAGTCCATGAATGAGGTCGTCAGCGGCTGTCCTTGCGGATCATACTTGATTTCCTCCAGCAGCGCGCCGCCAATACCCTGTATGGCGCCGCCAACAATCTGGCCTTCGACCAGCATTGGATTGACCATCACACCGCAATCGTGGGCGACAACATAGTTCTCGATCTTTACCCGCCCAATCTCGACATCGACATCGACGATTGCCGCATGCACTGCGTAAGACCATGTGACCGTTGGCGGCTCGTAGTAGTAGGTTTCCTCAAGCCCTGCATCGACGCCCGCCGGACGGCTGTGATCCCAGCCGGGGCGCGCCGCTTGCGCGACCTTAGCGAGCGATACCTCAGCGCCAGGGACACCTACTATACCGACACCGCCCTGACGCAGTTCGAGGTCGGTGGTCGCACATTCCAGAACATTGGCGGCGATTGCGAATACCTTCGATACGCAGCCGCTCGCTCGCGCCATGTATGGCCGCCGATAGCGTGACTGTTGTGCGGCTCGCGATAGTACCGAAGCCGATGGCGATACCCGCTGTATCACCAAGCGAAATTACAACGTCGTCGGGTGCAACGCGCCAAGCATCGGCTACAACCTGCGCAAAGATCGTCTCCATGCCCTGACCTTGCGGACAGGCGCCCGATGCCACGAAGATCTTGCCGGAGGGATCAACTCGTACCGTGGCACTCTCGAAAGGTCCGACCCCGGTGCCTTCGACATAGCAGCCAATTCCAAGGCCGAGGTAGCGGCCTTCTTTCCATGCCGCTCGCTGACGCTCACGAAATGCCGCGAGACCACCTGACCGCGCTTAGCGCTTTCTCAAGTGCCGCCGGATAGTCACCGCCGTCATAAACAATCGGCTGTCCGTCGCGATAAGGCATGCCCCTGCGATATGGCATTTCGTCAGCGCGGATCATATTGCGTAAGCGTACCGCGGCGGGCTCGAGGCCGAGTTCGCTTGCGATGACGTCGATGGTCCGCTCCATCGCAAAGGCAGCTTCCGGGCGACCCGCTCCGCGGTACGGCGCGTTAGGCACCTTGTTGGTGGCGGCGATGCTGGCGTCGATCGCGATCGCATCGATTTTGTAGGGTCCAGGCAAATGGACTGCGGTGTTGTAGACCACACCAGCGCCAATTGGATTCCATGCTCCGCAGTCCACAATGAAATGGTCACGCAGCGCAAGAATGCGACCTTCGTCGTTGAAGCCAACATCCACATCGTGGATCTGGTCGCGCGACTGACAGGAGCACAGCAGATGTTCACGGCGGTCCTCGATCCACTGGACTGGCCGTCCGAGCTTGCGCGCCAGGAACCGGGATCAACAGATCCTCCGGATAGACATGCCCCTTGACACCAAAGCCGCCGCCGACGTCAAGCGCGATACAACGCACACGAGCTTCCGGAAGCTTAAGCACCGCAGCCGCCTCGCGCCGCACCCAGTGCACAACCTGAGTGGCTGACCAAATTGTCACCGAATCTGTGCGCGGATCGTGCAGGCCAACCACGCCGCGGCATTCCATGGGCATGGCGGCATAGCGGTGATGATAAAAACGTCGTTGTAGTCTGTGCGGAGAGCGAGCCAGCGCGTTATCAACCTCACCTTTACCAACGGTGAAACAACCAATCAGGTTGGTCCCAAATCTGTCGTGAATAAGCGTTGCATCTGGTCGTAGGGCCGTTTCAGGGTCGAGCACAGGCGGCAGGGGATCAAGATCAAGTCTGACCAATTCCGCCGCATCCTCCGCCGCGTACTGACTTTCAGCCAGGATAACCGCGACAGCTTCGCCAACGTGCCGGACCTTGTCATAGGCAAGCAGCGGTTGTTGCGGATTGATGAACTTATGCTGCACCAATGTTATCCATTTGCTCGGCAGCGCGAGCTGCGTATCCGGGACTGGCGGCAGTTGCTGGGCAAGCTCTGGACCGCTCAGTGCATAGATAATTCCAGGCGATGCCGCCGCACGCGACAAGTCGATGGCCTTTATGCACGCATGGGCAAGCGGACTTCTGACAAATGCCGCATGCAGCATTTGCGGCAGCTTAAGATCGGCGATGAACTGTCCGCGGCCGGTCAGCAGGCGCTGGTCTTCGCGCCGAGAAAGGGAACGACCGACAAAGGAAATACTCGGTGGATTATTCATTCTTGAGGCGTCAGTTTTAATATGAAACCTACTACGACTTAACTTATGTTTGCCCCCGCCGCATCACCTTTATCGGTATCGCTCGAGCGAACCGGCCTTTCATGGTCGCCGACGATGAGTTGTAAATTCACAATGAAAGGTGCTTCATTAAAGAAGTCCGCGAAAAGGCTGCTCCGCCACGATGACGTTACACGCGTTTATGCGCTTGCCGGACGCGCCAGCAGCCGAATTCGGTTAAACTACAGGCAAAATCGTGTTTGCTAAGGTCCTAAAATCATACGCCAAGAAAGCCCACTTTACCGCTTCCCGTCATCGGCTCCGCAGTTTGGCGGCGCCTCAGACTGCTTTCAGATGCGCCTCTTTGCGCGCGTATAGCTTCTCGTCGGCATAGCCCATGGCCTCCGGCTTGCCGCGTCCCAGCATGACTTGGAAATACACCGGCGCGAGCGAGTCGTTCTGAAAGCCGTGAACCACCCCTGCAGGGCAGGAGATGCACTCCCACGGACCGAGGCGGGTGGTCACCTGGCGGCCGGTTTCATCTTCGACGAAAACGTCGAGGAAGCCCTGCAGCACGAAAAAGCACTCCTCGACCTCGTGGGTGTGCGCGGCGTTACCCTGACCAGGCTCGCAATACACCACTGACAGCGTGAAATTTCCGGGCGGGATGACGGTTGGGTCGTCGTGCTTGCCGGAAGCGCCAGCGCCGATGAAGCGATGTTGGGCGCGCTTAAAGCCTTCGATATTGGCGTCGGCAAATGCCGCCCAATCCGGTTTTTTGTCTCTAAAGCGGCCGACATATCTTTTCATGATCTCTTCGAGAGGAACGCCTTCGAGCTCTTTCGGACGCGGGTGCCGGGCGACGCTCATGGCTTTGCTCCTGTCCACGGACGGAGATCGAATCTAGTCTTGCCGCGGCGTCGGCGTCAATTTGGGTCAAACTCGGACCTCGGCAGATATTCGAGCGATGTCCCCCTTTTCCCCAAAATCAGAGATCGAAATCAACAACGGGTCACGCGCCGAAGGAGGCCTGCCCGAAAATGGGTACACCTCAAAGACACGAGTGCGACCAGCGAAATGGAGTTCAGGGTCAGTTTGCACAGCACCAGGCCCTAGCCGCCGATGTCCGCTTTGGGTCAAAACCGGACATGGCGCGGTCAAATGGTGATGTCCGCTTTACCCCCGATTGTGTTGCAAAACTCGGATGTATTTGCCAACGCGGTGTCGTCTGTATTTTTGCCGTGCCTTGTTCCGCTGTCCCGATGAGGGAGTTGCGGCATCGACGCATGGTACGAACGCCTGACGCACCAGCTATGTTGGACAGGCCGCCGCCAATGGCGGTGGACGGCAAAGAAACTTGACGAGCCGCCTCAGGTTCTGCGCGGTTGCTGTGAGCAGGACCTCGTCCCTCGCACCGGTGAAGCCTCGCAGTCGAAGCCGGTCGAGCCGGAAGATACGCTTCATATGCGCAAATCGCATCTCGATCTTCTTGCGCTCGCGGTGTGACTGCTGGAAGGCCTCGGTGTTGGCAGCGCGCGAACTTGATCGCGCAGATCCTCGTGGACGTCTCGTGTGACCTTGCGCACGATCGCCGTGGTGCATTTTGGCTTCAACGAGCAGATCGAGCAGTCGTTCTTGTTGGCCCTGTAATAAACGATGTGGCTCTGATCGATGTTGCCGGTGCTGGTTAGCTCCGCGCCACCTGGGCAAACGTAAATATTACGCTCCCGGTCGAAGACGAAGTCGGCTCGGCTGAAGGTACCGTCGTGGCGCGCCGACTTGTCCCACACCGGAACGTGCGGGGTGATCTTGCGCTCCACCAGCCACTTGAGCAGCCTGACCGCGCCATAAACAGTATCACCTGCGAGCTCTGCGGCCGCAGATCGAAGCGGCGGCGACCGCTCCACCATGGTCTGGGTGACGGCAATCTCCACGGCGCGATTGGCGCGGTGCCTCGGCGTCGACGATGATCCAGCCTTGTTGTCGATAAGGTAGTTCACGTCATAGGCAAAGAATGGGTCGACGCCCGGCTTGGTAACCCATGCTGCCTGTGGATCGGTAACGAGACTTCTTGGGGGCTTGCTGCGATGCCGCTGCCGCTCGAACCATCACCATCTTTGTCATCATCTGCTTCGTTACTGCGGGCGGCATCAAGAGCCGTCAGATACTCTCGAACCGCACGGGACGCCTCCTCGGCCTTCGGCCAGGTGACCGGTTGATCGCCAGGCATCCGCTTCTTCTTATCCACGTCCGCCTTGATCAGGCTCGCATCGACCGAGAATGCTTCGCCGCCGACCAGCCCGGCAGCGATGCACTTCGCCACCACGCCCTCAAATACCCGGCGCAACGCATCGCTCTCGCGGAAGCGCGCGTGCCGGGCACGGCAGAATACCGAATGATCGGGGATACGATCTTCAATGCCGAGCTTGCAAAACCATCGGTAGGCTAGATTGACCTGCACCTCAGAGCACAGCCGCCGCTCGGAACGGATCGCAAAAACATAACCCACCATCAGCATCCGGATCATCAGCACCGGAAGCTGCGCCTCAGCCCGTTGGATCACTGGCGCGTAACCGCGTTCGCCGCGATCGCAGTGGGCCATTATCACCGCGGCCAATACGAGGAGGCTGCCGCCGCCGGCCGCAAAGCCGTCCAAGCCGCTCCTGGATCCAGTGTGGCCCACATGGTGCTGGCGGCGCCGCTGGTGAGACTCGGACGTCGCGAAGAGGCAAAGGCTGCCGCTGCGCGAGTTTTGGAATTGCAACCGACATTCCGTTGCCGCCGCCAATTTGCCGCCGTGAATTGCGGGCCGGCGCTTACCGCCTCGCTGAGCGAGGCGCTGCGCATCAGCGGGCTGCCGGAATAACGTGAGAATTCCCTGCCACGCCGAGGAATGTCTGCTCTTGGTGGTGAGTTCAACCGGTCACTGCAACACTGCTCGCCGGAGCGCTCCAGTGTGGCGCTGGAGCAATTCCTCCATTGAGAGCCAAGATCTTAGACACCGCTTTCGTTCCTCGAGCGCCCGGGCGACGTCGGCCACCCATTGGCCGCTCTTCCAGCGCTCCCAGAGCTCAGCCTTCTGCTTCGGCGTGAACCATGTCCGTGCATGCCCCTCCATATGCATATCGTTCCAACGGGCCAGATTAGAAGGGAAGGGTGTTGCGTCGACCAGTTGAATCCGCCGCCCAAAGCGGACATTTAGATTGCGCCGAGGGATGTCCGCTATTGGGGGTAAAGCGGACATCGAAATTTAAGAGCGTCACGTCCGCTTTTGACCCAAAGCGGGACATGGGCGCTCCGTGTGGTAGCCTATCCTTATTGGACTTTAGGGGGCGGCAATGCCAATTGAGCAATCTCGCGAACCGGAGCAATTCGCTGATTTCGAATTGGCAGGTTGGGACAGCAACATCGCCGGTTACGATGCAGCGTTCGGCGCGTTGGCTCGCCAAACTGTGGAGGCGATGCTGGACGCCGCTCGCGTTACGAGTGGAAGGCGCGTGCTGGATGTTTGCTGTGGTCCGGGCATGCTGGCCGGTGGAGCGTCGAAACGGGGGGCCGATGCTACGGGGCTCGATTTTTCGGTACAGGCAGTCGAACTAGCAAGTCGTCTCGTGCCCAAGGCTCGCTTTCAGCAAGGCAATGCCCAATCCCTACCATTCCCTGATGCGAGTTTTGACTCGGTGCTCTGCGGCTATGGCGTGATGCATCTGCCCGATCCCGAGGCGGCACTGCGCGAGATGCGGCGGGTCCTACGCCCTGGCAGTCGTGTGGCGCTCAGCGTCTGGGATGCAACTGGCTTAGGTCTTACCTTGGTCTATGAGGCGATTCGTGCTCGAGGAAAAATGGATGTGGCATTGCCGCATGGACCTGATTTCTTCCAGTTTGGAACACCTGAACGCATGGTGGCGGCGCTAACCGAGGTGGGCTTCATCGATCCTGCAGCCTATTCCTTTTCCCAAGACTGGCGTGTCGCCAACGCGGACCGCTACATCGAGTCCCTTCTTTCCGGCACCGTTCGAGCGGGCGCGGCGCTTGCCTCCCAATCCGGTGCTACTGCGGCCGACGTGCACTCCTACATCGCAAATTACCTCACTCGCTTCCGGACACCAACCGGCGAATTGGCTGTGCCAATGCCGGCGATTATTGGCAGCGGAACGCGACCTTAATTTGTGCGCTGCATGAGTCCGTTGTTGGCAGATTTTGTTGCAGAAATCTGTTGAAGGTTGTTGGGGTCGGTGATTCCGTCGCTGTGATGCGATTCGCGACGGGAGCGGACCATGATGGGGCGGCTGAGTCACGACCAGGAACAGTTTTTCTATTCATTTCGTCTCGATGAGGCAGTGCCAGACGATCATCCGGTCCGCGAGGTCGCCGCGGTTCTCGATCTGAGTTGGGTGCATTCCGAGTTGGCGCCTTATTATCCTCGGCTCGGTCGGCCATCGATCGATCCGGTGCTGATGATCCGGATGCTCATCATCGGCTATGTGTTCGCGATCCGCTCGGAGCGGGCGCTGTGCCGTGATGTGGGAGTGAACCTTGCCTATCGCTGGTTTTGCGGGCTCTCGATTGAGGACAAGATCCCAGATCACTCGGCGTTTTCGCGGGCCCGCAATGAGCGGTTCCGCGATAGCGGCATCTTCCGCAGCGTGTTTGAGCGTGTTGTGGGCGCGTGCATCGGGGCTGGCCTGGTCGGCGGTGAGGGCTTTGCGGTGGATGCCAGTCTGATTGTTGCGGACGCCAATAAGCAGCGATCAACGCCCGGGCCACGTTGGAATAAGGAGCTCGATGCAGAGGCGGTAAGCCGCGCGACCAAGGAGTATCTCGCCACCCTTGATGACGCGGCATTTGGGGCGGCCAGCGATGTGGCGCCCAAGTTCGTCTCACCCTCCGATCCCGCCGCCCAATGGACGGGAGCCCAGCGCGGACCGGCGTTCTTTGCCTATTCCGACAATTATCTAATTGACGTGAAGTTCGGCATCATCATGGACGTCGAGGCGTCGCGCGCCATCCGCCAAGCCGAAGTTGGCGCCGCCAAGACCATGATCGAACGCACCGAGCAGCGCTTCGCCATCAAGCCCGAACGGCTCGCGGGCGATACGGCTTACGGTTCTGGAGCCAACCTCGACTGGCTGGTCAACGAGGCAAAGATAGCGCCGCACATCCCGGTGGTCGACAAATCGAGGCGAGAAGACGGAACGTTCAGTCGGGAAGACTTCACATTCGACAAAGAGCGTAACGTTTACATCTGTCCGGCCGGCAAGGTTCTCACCACGACGGGCAAGGTGGCCACCGATGGGGAGACACTATATTACCGGGCCAGGACACGCGATTGCCGCAGCTGCCTCCTTAAGGCGCAGTGCTGTCCGAAGGCGCCGTGGCGCAGAATTCCGCGCAGCATCTACGAAGAGGCCCGTGACGTAGCCCGGGCGCTGGCCAAGACCGAAGCATTCGAACGCTCGCGCCACGATCGCAAACGCGTTGAGATGCTGTTCGCGCACCTCAAACGTATCTTTCGGCTCGGTCGTCTGCGCTTGCGTGGGCCGTGCGGTGCCCTGTTCGAGTTCACACTGGCGGCAATCGCGCAAAACCTCCGCAGGCTCGCAAAGCTCGTCGTCCGACCACCGCCGGTCACCGAGGCGTGCTTTGCATAAGGAGTGCAGAGTTCGGCGGCAGTGGTGTCAGCCCACTCCTTGCTAGGGAGTGGATGGCAAACGACTACTTAAAGAAGTTCGCGCCGGTCGCCACGCACCTGTCATCGCCGACTTCTGCAACAAAATCGGCCCAAAGCGGACGCTGATCGCCGGGCGACGACTGTCGCGGCAGCTTTCGGGGGTAAAGCGGACGCCCCCATTTAATTGCGCCGTGGCAGCTAATGACCCAGCTTGTGTGAAAACGCACTTGGTTATTTGATTCGCGCTGTATGATTCCGGCTGCTTTTGCGGAGGGATCGGATGAGGCGCTTCGTTGAGGGCATGGATCGTGGGCAGAGCACGCTGTTTCCGGAATGCTTGGAAGACTGGATCGATGAGGACAATCCCGTTTGCGTGATCGACGTTTTTGTTGAGGAACTCGATCTGGGCGAGCTTGGCTTTGGCGGGGTCGATCCGGAAGCAACCGGTCGGCCTTCGTATCATCCGTCGGTTCTGCTGAAGCTCTACATTTACGGCTATCTCAATCGGGTTCAGTCGAGTCGACGGCTCGAGCGTGAGGCTGCGCGCAACGTTGAGGTGATGTGGCTGACGGGCCGGCTTGTACCGGATCACAAGACGATTGCCGACTTCCGCAAGGACAATGGCACTGCCATCCGCAAGGTGTGCGCACGCTTTATTGCGCTGTGCCGCATGATTGGCCTACTCACGCAACCCAGCGTCGCGATCGACGGCAGCAAGTTCAAGGCGGTGAACAACCGCGACAAGAACTTCACGCGCGCCAAGATGGAGCGGCGGATGGCGCAGATTGAGGAGAGCGTCGCGCGCTATTTGCAGCAGCTCGACACTGCCGACCGGCAGGAACCGTCAGAGGCCCTCACAACCAAGACGAACCGCCTCAAAGAGAAGATCGAGACGCTGAAGGAGCAGATGCGGCGTCTCGAGCTTCTCAAGGTGGAGATGCTCACCACCCCGGACCAGCAGATCTCGCTGACCGATCCCGATGCCCGTTCGATGGCGACCAGCGGCCGCGGTTCCGGCGTCGTTGGCTACAACGTCCAGATTGCCGTCGAGGCCAACCATCATCTGATCGTCATGCATGAGGTAACCAACGACGGAACCGACCGATCGCAGCTCTCCCATGTGGCCAACGAGACCAAGACGGCGCTAGGCGTGGAGAAGCTCGATGCCGTCGCCGACCGCGGTTACTTCAACAGCGAAGAGATCCTGGCATGCGAGGAGGCTGGCATCACGGTTACGCTGCCAAAGCCGATGACCTCGAACGCAAAGGCGGAAGGACGCTTCGGCAAGCAGGACTTCCGCTATGTGGCTGATGAGGACGTTTACATTTGTCCTGCAGCCGAGAAGCTCGCCTATTCCTTTACAACCCAGGACAAAGGCATGGTCCTGCGTCGCTACCGGACCGCCGCCTGTCATAGCTGCGCAATCAAGAACAGTTGCACCAAGGGCAAGGAGCGACTGATCTCACGATGGGAGCATGAGCATATTATCGAGGCCGTGCAACGCCGGCTTGATGAGCATCCGGAGAAGATGCGTCAGCGGCGTGAGACGGTCGAGCATCCCTTCGGCACGATCAAGGCTCGGATGGGGGCTACCCACTTCCTCATGAAGACACTGCCACGGGTCGCCAGCGAGATGGCGCTACACGTACTCGCCTACAATCTCACCCGCGTCATGAACATCATCGGCATCCAGCCACTCATCACAGCGATGAGGGCATAGTATCAATCCAGAAAATCAATCCGCCTCGCCAACTTCGACGACCTTGTGTCGCCTCTCCCCTGGGCCTTTCTACACAACCAAGACCCAAAGCGGACATCAGGTCGTATAGGCTAAAGCGACATATGGGACATCTTCACTTAGGAAAATTCCCAGTTCCCGCATTCCCATTTTTTGATGTGCTCGTCGCGACGGCGAATTGTCAGTCCGAACGAACGTCATGGCAGGACGACCAGCCATATGCTTTTGCAACACCTCAAACAGCGCGAGAGCGACCCCTCTACCGCGCTCGCTTTCAGCGACACAGACGGGACCGTAGAGATAACATTCCGACGGCGCGGGATAGGCGCTTAGCATGGCCTGAATGATCGGTATGTGTGCTTGCGCGGCCAGCGAAGTGCCCAATACGTAGCCAACAACCTTGCCGTCGCGGCGCGCCACGACGACCGACTTTTCCAGTATCGTCTTTGTGAACCAATCTGCAGGCTGGCGCACTGAAAGAGTGCCACCATTGCGTTGTTCGATGACGAACGAATACGACATTTCTCTCGCCACGACCTCTCGGCAAAAGTAATCCCAGCAAAATGTCCGCTTCTGGCCCGACAGACGTGCTGACACGTCTGCTTTGAGTCCGTTATCGGGAGCTAAGCAGACGTGACTCGGACATCGGATTTTGTCCGTTCATGACCCATAAGAGACATTGAGCAACCGCTCACTCCAGTGACACCCGTTAAGCTACAGTGCTGTGCCCGACCTGGAGATGGCTCCGAAAATCAGATTTTTGGCCGAGAAGAACAAGACCTGGACCCCTGCACGTCTTAACTGACAGTTGCCGCATACGTCCGGGCTTTAGAATTGTCGAAAAATCTCAAGATTTCAGTCATCGACGATGATGACTTGGTTCGCGAAGGCATCGAATCTCTCCTTCGATCCCTTCGTTATGACGTCGACACATTCGCGTCGGCCGGGGAGTATTTGGCGTGTAATCGCGTACACGATTACTCATGCATAATTGCTGACATGCGGATGCCCGATATGACCGGAATTGATCTGCAAAAGCGATTGTCGAAGGACGGATTCTCCATACCAATTATTTTTATGAGTGCGTGTCCCACGGAGGCGCTCACGAGGCGCGCAATGGACGCGGGCGCCATCGGGTTTCTGTGCAAGCCACTTAAAATCGAATCTCTGATTGAATATTTGGGTCAAGCGCTCCAAAAAAATCCGAAGAAAGATAGGGTCTAGCGCAGGTTTTCGGCCGGATCACTCATTTTTATGATCACGCGCGTTTATTACCGCGCACCTGCAGCATCGCCGGATGAATTTGCCGCGCACGCGGGAATTGGCCATTTGAGAGATTGATGGAAGGAAAACAGCGACCTTTTTGCACTGCAGATCATGCCTTTTTGAGGTCGAGGTTAATTGGCTAATATGTTCCTAGGGGGCGCGAACAGGACTTGGGTATGCCCAACACACCTGTTGAGCCTTTGCCTGCTGGCTCAGGTCAAGATCTGCCGATTGTGATCGCGGCGATGTCGATAAGCGCGCGAGAGCGTCGGATTGCCTTCGGCGTCATCGTCGTCCTGGCGATCATAGACGTGATAACGGTACTATTTGGGAACGTACAGCTCGCCCGTGTTGACGCTTTCATCCCGGTTATTCAAACTGTCATGTGCGTTGTCGATCTTGTGACCGCTGCGCTTTTGTTTGCGCAGTATGCGATCCACCCAGCACGTGCTGTTCTAGCTGTGGCAAGCGGATATGTCTTTAGCGGGCTTTTCGCATTTGTACAGACGCTTGCTTTTCCGGGAGCATATGCGCCGACCGCTCTGGTTGGCGATGGAATCAATAGCGCAGCTTGGTTTTTCGTGCTCTGGCACACGACATTTCCACTGTCCTTGGTGCTTTATGCACTGACAAAAGGCAAGGGCGTCGCCGCTAACCTCACCGGTGGATCGATAGGACGCAGTATTGCCAGTACCATTGCCTACGTACTCGCGGCAACGGCCGCACTGACGTGGCTAGTCGTAGACGGCTTCAAGTATCTGCCAAATCTCTATGTAAACTTAGCCCAACAGACACTGTTCGCCAGCTATGTCGACATCTTCCTATGGGCGGTAAACATCATAACGTTTGTGTTGTTATTTGTTCGCAGACGCACCGTCCTCGATTTCTGGCTAATGATCGTTTTGTTTGCGTGGTGGCCAAACTTTTTAGTAGCAGCTTTTTATACAGTCGTCCGCTTCAGCGCTGGCTGGTACCTCGCGCGCGTGATTGCGCTAATGGCCAGTTCTACACTGCTGGTCGTGCTGCTTACGGAAAGTACGATGCTCTATGGGCGCCTTGCCAATGCTTTCCTTCTCGTGCGGCGCGAGCGCGCCGAGCGGCTAGGTAGCGTGCAGGCCGCTACAGCTGCAATGGCGCATGAACTCAGGCAGCCGCTAACCGCAATCGCAACACGTGGTGCGGCAGGCTTGAACTGGCTCAAGCGAACGCCGCCTGAACTGAATAAGGTGAGCGAGTGCCTAGCCTCGATGGTCGATGCGGGCCGTCGCGCAGAAGAAGTAATTGCCGGTATTCGCGGATTGTTTCGAGACACACCCACTCAACGCACGATCATTCAAATTAATGATGTTGTTCGCGAGGTATTAGATTTGGTTCAGGACGACCTAAGGGCTGGATCCGTAACTGCTACGGCCGAATACCAAGAGAATCTTCCTGAGATACAGGCCGCTCGTACGCAGGTACAGCAAGTCATTTTGAACTTGGTCAAAAACGCCATTGAGGCTATGCGCTCCGGGTCGACCGGCAACAGGCGTCTGCGGCTGGTGACTGGCTTCGATGGAAAAACAGGTGTTTCGGTTTATGTCCAGGACACAGGGGCTGGAATAGCGCCCAAGGATCGCGACAGGATCTTCGATCCGTTTTTTACAACGAAACCTAGCGGTATGGGACTTGGCCTCTCGATTTGTCGGACTATTGTCGAGGACCACGGTGGTGATCTGCGTCTTTCAAAAACAGACTCGCATGGCACCAGTTTTGAACTCGTATTTCCGATCGGGTCGGCAAGCGGCGCTCGCACTTGAACTACTCTCGTGGGCAGACATGCCTATCATGCATCCTAACGTTCATCGAGCTTCCGTTTTAGTTCACGCATCTCCCCACAGTGCGCGTTCCTTCGCTGGTATCTTGATGGAGAACTTAGCCCAGATAGCCGTTATGAAAAGTGGCTCGCGATGTCCGTTTATGGCTGCGGGTTCAACCGGTCACTGCAACACCGCTCGCCGGAGCTCTCCGGCGTGGCGCTAGAGCAATATCCGATTGACACTGCTCTTGTTCCTCCGCTCGGGCGACGTCCGCCACACATTGACCGCTCTCCCAACACTCCCAGAGCTCAGCCATCTGCTTCGGCGTGAAACCATGTTCGTGCTTGCCCCTCCACATGCATGCCGTTGCAACGAGTAAGATTAGAAGGGTGTTGCGTCGATCGGTTGAATCCGCCACCCAAAGCGGACATTCGGTCCTGAGGAATGTTGCCACGCAAAAATGACGGTCGGACCTCATTCCGCCGGTTGTAAATCCCGGGTTTTGGACGACTGTATTTAGATGACTGATAGCGATTTACCACGTCGGCCAGCGCATTCTGCAGCCAGTCTCCGTCATGGGTCTCCCGGCGCGGGCGAGGACTGTTAATTGAACGAGTATCGTACGCCGACCCGGGCGCCGACGGCGACCACATTGCTGGTGCCCCTAACTTCACCCTCGAGGTAGCCTGACCAGCCATTGATGTTGGTCTCGAGCTTACCGATCAGCTGGCCAAAAATCTTTCCCGCATCGGTCGGTGTCAAAGGCGCTACCGCATTCACTAAGGTGCCGCCGGAGATGATCACATCGTCATACAAAAAGGTCGACAGCGTACCGTTGAATTGCAGGCCGGACCATTGCCAGCCGGTCCCCCAGCGTATGCCGCCTGTGATGCGCGTGTCGGTGCCGTTGGTCATGCCAAGCGAGCGAGAGGCACCATCCCACACGGTCCAGATTTGACTGGCACCAACCGTCGGCTCCGCCCACCAGGAGCCGAACTCTTGCTTGTAATTAATGTTGCCGGCGGCAGTGTAGTTGTTGAGACGCCAATCGGTAATGATGCCGCCGGTATTCTGGGAGAGGTCAAAAAAATCGGTCTTGAATGTGCCGTCGAGCGAAAAACCTCCGTTCACGTACATGGCGTAGGCGCCGGCGGCGGGGCCGTCGACGTGAGCAACCGAGCCGTCACCGTTGCGCACGAGCGCTGATGTCGTGCCGGTAAGAATGCCCGTCACGAGCGCGTCCGTCGCCGATGTGAGGTTGAGCGTAGTCAGGTCGATGCCGGCAAGCCCGCCGCCGGTCGTGGTGATGAGGCCGACATTCATGCCAGCTACGGTCGCGCTGCGATCCTCATAATCGACGAAGCCCTGCGCCCAGCCGGCCCAGGAATAACGCGATGGCGCGGGCGCCGCCGGCGGCGTCTTCGTCACCATCGGTCTTTTCGGATTCAGATAGGCGAGAGCCGCGAGCGTGTTGTCGAAGGTGTTAAAGGACGTGTCGACTGCCTTGAACGAGCCTTTGCCAGTGTCCGCGTCGGGGGCATCAGCAGCAAAGCCCAGCGGCGGTCCGGTATTTTGGGGCGGCCCCGTACTCCTCCATCGACGCTGCAGTGAGTTGCGCACGTTGGTGATGTGCGTTTGGACCGCATCCAAACCCACAAACGACGCCTGCTGGCTCACATGCGCGAGATTCTGGATGCTGGCGCTACAGGTCAGGCTGCCGCTTCGGCCACCTTTGTTGAATGTGGTTCCGCCGGTGCAGGAACCAGTGAAACTGCAGTTGGTGGTGAAGTTGCCCGGAATGCCGATTGATGAACAGCTGAAATTCACGGTCTGTCCGCCCTGGGTGCAAGAGCCAGCTCCAGCTGAAGCAAAAAACATGTTGGTGATGCTCGAGCACGAGGGCAGCGCCGCCTTTGCGGGCGTGGCGCCGGTCGTGACTCCAGCCGGCACCAAAAGGCAAAGCACCAAGCACCCCGGCAGACACCGGAATACCGAACGGAAGCGGGACCAGAAGTCGGTGGCCTTACCGCTCGTAACGCCCAGGACGCCCCCCTTCAACGCCGAGAAAGACGCTATCAGTGTGAGCTTAAACTAGGTTCAACTTCCCGACTAGTATGGAAAAGCCGCCCTGCCTCAAATTCTACGGCAAGGTTAAGGATTTTGTGACACTGTTATTTCAAGGTTTGCGCCGCTCTAGTCGCCGGTACGCCGATCGTTAGCCCGGCGTTCCTGCCCTGCCGAATCCACCGCACGCTGCTGACGCCCCATCATGACCACCCAGCGTTTCCAAAGCCGATCGCGTATATCTCGCATCACCTCTTGTACCGAGGTCAATGTCGAGTGGGATGTCTGAGCGAGAGCGGGCTCCGCAAAAGAAAAAAGCCCCAAAGCCAATGTCAGGCCGTTTGGATAGTTGCGAGATCTCATATTAAAGCTGGATGACATGACGAAACCTCTTGGCGGCGGCGCGCTGTTTTCAACGACATTTCAATCCCTTGCTACCTGAGCCGCAGCCACCGGGCCCTAAGGCCGAAGGGTTTGGCCCGCCCATGCGCGTAGTCGGATAAGAGGAGGCGTTTCCCGCTGGAGTGCTTGGTAGTCCGCCTTGGATAGTCACATTTTCGTCGGTGGCGGTTTGGCCGGTCCTTGGAGAAGACTGAAGAGGAAGAAACAGCCCCGGGCGGATAGTAGAATGGGGAAGAGGAAGCCGGGAAATAGGAGGCCGGGGAATAGGAGGCCGGGGAATATTGGGCCGGTAAATGTTGCGCGGCACGTTGATATCAAGCGCAGCGGCAGGATGGGCCAATCCCAACGCTACGCCAAAATATGTAGCACTTATCGCAACGCCTAGAGCCGAAACGCGAGGCATGACATCCCCGCTCAAGTGTTAGGGGTTCCGTGGGGCAGGAGGAAAACCGCGACCCCGGAGCAAGGAGATAATCCATGATTCCAGTTGGCTCCGCTGTGACATCGGGCACAGCGCTCGCCCGCTAAGCGTTGTGGGAAATTTGCCAGGCAGCGGGGCAGCGCGGTACCTTCAACTAGAGCAAGTTTGGCTGAGTGAAGTGCCATGCCGAAACAGCTCAGGATATTTTTTTCTTCGCCCACCGATGTCACACCAGAGCGCCGCCGCGGCGCGCTCGTCGTCGAAAAACTGGCAAAGGAATTTGCGCGATATTTCGAAATCGTTCCCACACTCTGGGAATTCGAGCCGATGCTCGCGTCCGGCCATTTTCAGGATGCGATTTTCCCGCCGTCTGACACCGACATCGTGGTGCTGATTTTGTGGTCGCGCCTAGGCACGCAGTTGCCGGAGCGGACCGACCTTCGACAATACCGGGGCATCGACGGACGCGTGCCGGTAACTGGCACCGAATGGGAGTTCGAAGACGCGTTGCAGGCGCATAATGCAAAAGGCCTGCCCGATCTCCTTGCCTACCGCAAGACAGCGAAATCGCGAGCGGAATTTGCCACCGAGGCGGAGGCGGTCGAGCTAGGCAGGCAGTTCAAGATGCTCAACGCCTTCTGGGAGCGGTATTTTGTCAACCAGGGCGAATTCCTTGCCGCGTATTCGCAATTCGACGATCTCGACAGCTTCGAGCAACGGCTCGATCTGGATTTGCGGCGCCTCATCGAACGTCGCATTGCGTCGCTTCACAAGGAAGCCGGCAAGCCTCTTGCAGCGACCTGGCTTAGGGGAAGTCCGTTCCGCGGGCTCGAAACCTTTCGATTCGAGCATGCGCAAATTTTCTTCGGACGCAGCGATGCAACCAAGACCGCCGTCGAATATCTGGTGGTGAATGCCGAATCCGGCCGGCCTTTTTTGCTCATTCTCGGCGCTAGCGGTGCCGGTAAATCATCGCTCGCGCAGGCCGGAATAGTCCCCGCACTCGGTGTGCGCGGCGTGGTGCGCGGCGTCGGGGCGTGGCGTCGGGCGGTCATGCGTCCCGGACAGGATCCGGCCGGGCCGTTCGCGTCCCTCGCCGCGGCACTGACTGCGGACGAAGCACTTCCAGAGCTGCTCAAAGGCCAGGATGTCCTTGCGCTCAGCCGACATCTTGAAGCGTCGACCGCCGATCCAGCTTTCCCTATCGCGTCGGCGATCGCAGCCCGCGAACAAAGCGGCCACGACCAACAGCAACTCGCACGCCACGAACGCGTCAAACTCGTCCTGGTGGTCGATCAGCTCGAGGAATTGTTCACGCTGGGGAAGGTAACGCCTGAACGTCGCAAGGCATTCATCGCCTGTCTGGAAGGATTGATCCAATCGGGTTGCGTTTTCGTCGTGGCGACGATGCGGAACGATCATTGGCATCGCGCGTCCGAACTGCCGCGCCTCATCGCATTAGCTGAGGGCCACGGCCGCTTCGACCTTCTCAATGCCGGGCCAGCAGAGATCACCGAGATGATACGAAGACCGGCTGAGATAGCCGGACTGGACTTCGAGACCGATCCACGAACGGAAATCAGACTCGATGCGGCGCTGGCCGAAGAAGCCGCACGGGAGCCGGGTGCATTGCCGTTGCTCTCGTTCCTGCTGGACGCGCTCTATGCCAAAGATGTCGAAGCAAACCGAAGCACGACGCTGACCTATGCGTCGATGCATGCGCTCGGAGGCCTGAAAGGGGCCATCGCCGCGCGCGCCGATGCGGCGATCGCTGCTCTGCCCGTGGCCGTGCAGGCAGCGATGCCAAAGATGTTGCGCGCTTTGGTGACTGTGAGCCGTTCGGGCGCGGAGCCCACCGCGCGGGTAGCGCCGATGGCGCGCTTTACTGAGGGTTCCGCGGAACGGCAGATGATTGACGGCCTCCTCGGTCCGCAGATTCGATTACTAGTCGCCGAAGGGGACGGCCAAAGCGCAAGGGTCCGTCTTGCGCATGAGGCGCTGATCTCGCACTGGGAGCGCGCCAAACGGCAGATTGCCCAGGATCGCGACGATCTGCGCACCCGAACAGCCGTCGAAGAAGCGGAAATCGAGTGGCGATCAGCACCAACATCGCGGAAGCGACTGTATCTCCTGCGCGACCCACTGCTTGCCAACGCTCTCGATCTGCTTCGCCGTTGGGGTGACGAGCTAGGGTTGACGACGGCAGACTTCATACGCGCGTCCCATCGGCGCGCCCGTCTCCGCCAGCGGCTCACGGCGGCCGCCGCCGTCATCTTCGGCTTTGTTGCCGCAGTGGCCGTCATCGCCGCGGAGGAGGCCGTTCGCGCGAAGCGCCAGGCCGATGCGGAACGACAACTCGCGCAACAGACATTAGTCGCGGCCACGAAGACCGCCAATTCGCTCATCTTCGACCTGGCCCAACGCTTTCGCAACACCGTGGGTGTGCCGAGCGACATCGTTAGGGACATCCTGCAAAGAGCCATGGCGCTGCAAGGCGAACTGGCGTCTTCTGGGCAGGGAACACCAGACGTTCAATTCAGCGAGGCCGACGCGCTTGCTGAGAACGCGCAAACGCTGCTGGTACAAGGCGACAGCGCCGGAGCGCTCGTCGCCGCCGAACGCGCTAACGGCATTCTACGAGGCTTGCTGGCGCAGGGCGCGAACAACAAAGAATGGCGACACGATCTTGCGGCGAGCTACGAAATAATCGGCGACGCTCAACTAGCGTTGGGTCGGCGTCAGGAAGCGTTGGACGCTTTTCAGGAAAGCCTGAAAGGCTGGAAGCAGCTTGCGACCGACCATCCAGACGATTCAGGACTGCAACACGGTCTTGCGGTCAGCTACCTGACGATCGGCGACACCATGGTCGTGGAAAACCGGCTTGATGAGGCGTTGGCGGCCTACCAGCGGAGCCTTGCGATCGAACAGGAGGCGTTCGAGCTGGGTCGGCCGGGCCTCGATTGGCGGCACGATCTCGCTACCAGCTATGAGCGCATCGGCGATGTGATGAAGGCACAGGACAAATCCGACGATGCGCTGACCGCCTACCGCAAGAGTCTCGATATCCGTCGAGCTCTCGCCGCCGAGGACATCGGAAACTCCAGCTCGCAACGCGACTTGTCGGTCAGCTACGAGCGGATCGGCGATATAATGGCTGCAAACGGCTGGCGCGATGACGCGATCGCTTCGCTCCAGAATAGTGGCGATGTCGCAACGCATCCTATCAGTGCCAAATTGCAAAAGCGTACCCTGGCATCGGCGGCCGACAAGCCCGGTGATCATCCAAGCGCTGACGCCGAATTCGACGACGCTATTGCGATGTATCAAAACGGCCTCGCAATTCGGCAACAACTTGCCGAAAGCGATAAAGCCAACGCGCAGTGGCAGCGTGATCTGTCAATCATTTTCATGAAACTAGGCGACGTTCTCGAGGCCGAGCAAAAGCATGACGCTGCCCTGACCGCATACCAATCGGGCGCCGCTGCCGCGGAACGTCTTCCCGTCGGTACTGAGGGCAATGTCGAGTGGCAGCGGGACCAGTATGTGGCGCGGGAGCGCATCGGCACTTTACTTTTAGAGCGAGGTAAATTTGACGATGCGCTGGCAGCCTTCCAAAACAGCTTGGAGCTGCGGCAAAAATTAGCCGCTACCGACCCGAGCGACGAGAAATGGCAGAGTGACCTCTTCATAATCTATGACAAGATTGGCGACCTGCAGCTATCCGAGGGATCGTTTGATAAGGCGCTGGCATCGTATCAAAGCAGCTTGGACATTCGACGGCGACTAGCCGGCAACGCGGACAATGTCCAACGCCAGACCGACCGTTCGGTCGGTTACATGAAAGTGGGCGACGCGCTTGCCGCTTTAGGTAAGCACGCTGACGCACTGGATAGCTACGTCAAGAGCATCGCCATCGCCCGCGCCGCCGCGGGGGAGAATGCGGATGATTCCTCGCACGATCTAGATTTCGGCCTGAGCCGAGCGGCGAATATCCTGCTCAAATTGGCGCGGCCGGCCGAAGCGTTCGCCTACCTAAATGATCTTTCGCAGGTTGCACCCGACGATCCATCAGTTTATTTCGACCGGGGCCGCGCCGGGCTATATTCCGACCGTCTTCAAGCCGCGAACGACGATCTTGCAAAGGCCATCGCCGTCAAGCCGAACAATCCCTACTTCGTCATCTGGCTTCACATTGGACGCCAGCGCGCCCACGAAAACGACCAGCAGGAATTTACCCGCAACGCCGAACCACTTAATCACGCGAAATGGCCATGGCCCGTCGTTGCGCTATTTCTTCGATCGATCGATCAACAAGCTGTGCTTGACATTGCCCAATCCGGCGAGAGCCCCCGCGTGCGACTCGAGCGCGGTTGTGAAGCCGACTTCTATCTCGGCGCGTTCGCACTCGAGCGAAATGCTAAAGATGACGCACTGAAATTGTTGCAATCCGCTGCTGTCGGCTGTCCTAGCGATTTTCTTGAAAAATCCGCCGCAAAGTTGGAATTGATGCGATTGGCAAGCGAGGCACAAGGCTCGGCGCGCCCCTAGCACTGCCGAACCCTTCTGCGATCCTGTCGCTTTTCTTCAGATGCCGTTTGCTGCTTGCGCGGCGCGGGTCAATATTCTTGGCAGGTCAGAGGGGGCGGCGCCCATTGTACACCCTTCAACGACATTTCAATCCCTTGCTACCTGAGCCGCATCCACCGGACCCGAAGGCCGAAGGCTTTGGCCCGCCCATACCCGTAGTCGGGTAAGAGGAGGCGTTTCCCACTGGAGTGCTTGATAGTCCGCCGCGGATGGTGCCAGTCTCGTTCCGCATTGAACCCAGACTAGGAGCCGGAGCAAGAATCATCCTCCCCGAGGGGATAGTAGACAGGGGAATAGGAGGCCGGGAAATAGGAGGCCGGGGAATATTGGGCCGGTAAATGTTGCGCGGCACGTTGATATCAAGCGCAGCGGCAGGATGGGCCAATCCCAACGCTACGCCAAAATATGTAGCGCTTAGCGCAATGCCTAGAGCCGAAACGCGAGGCATGACATCCCCGCTCAAGTATTAGGGGCTCCGTGGGGCAGGAGGAAAACCGCGACCCCGGAGCAAGGAGATAATCCATAATTCCAGTTGGCTCCGCTGTGACATCGGGCACAGCGCTCGCCCGCTAAGCGTTGTGGCGCTTTTGCGCTGATCGGCCTTCGCACCGCCCTACGCACAACAGCAGTGGACGGCGGCCTCAGCAGTGACTCGCCGTTTCCCGCCGCCGTGGTCCGTCGAGGAATTGGACGCTGCGGTTGCTGACCGCGTTCGCAGAGTACGAGATTTCACTACTGTTTCTCGGGTAGCTTGTGCCCGTTCGCGGCAAAGGCTTTGCCAAAATTGGTAAGTGACCCACCACCGGCTGGACTCGCGTGGCACCGGCCACAAGCCAACTTCGTCTGCGCTGAGTAGGCTGGCGTCGCGGTCGCGCGCTTATGCAGTTATAGACTGGCGCGGGTGCAGGCGGCGGTGCCTTGACGGCCATATCGCGGGCGTTGCTTCAAGCACGGCTGTGCGGGAGGTATACTTGCCTCTGGCCGGACCGAGGGAGGACCGCTTCGGCATTATCGGTCCGACGTCCACCGATGCCGTGTGCCCACGCGACACCTATGGGGAAAGGCAAAGCCGCCGGTTTGGTCATGGCCGACGGCTTTGCTGTTTTTGAGCAACCTTCTTGGGGCTGCGCGCGTTTTTGACGCCGATCAATGCGCCGATTGCGATCCGTTGGCTCCAACGTTGCCGTCGATCGACACGGTTTGAGGCTGGTGGCGGTTCGTTTGAGCGCGAGACGACGTATTTATTACGTCTTCCAGTCGTCGCGACGCTCCCTCGAATTGTGCATTCTCCTCCATCACCAGTGACCGATGGAAGATATCGCCGTCAATGACAGCGGTGCTATTTAGTTTGACGCGGTTGGCACGGATGGTGCCCTCAACACGGCCGCCGATCATCAATTCCTCCGCGACGACGTCGCCCTCTACCTCTGCGCCTTCAGCGATCACGACGGTCGAGGCGTGTAGCTCGCCCTCGACGTGACCAAAGATCGTCACGGCCCCGTGGCCGACAATCTTGCCGACAATCGAAAGGCCGGAACTGATGGAGGAGATTGCTTCCCCCGGTGTTGCGGTGGAGCGTTGCACCCCCGATCCCACGTCTTGATCCTCCTTTGCTGCATCGCCTTTGGATTTTCCAAAAATGTCGCCCTCCTTTTCTTGATTGATACCGATTGCCACAGGTGGCATTCAACCCTACCCATTCTGTGGGTTGAGACCTACGCTGCCTCATCTCGCGACGAGATGATCGAATGAGGCGGCGCAAGTTTTTCGCACTGATTGGCGGCGCTGCGGTGGCGTGGCCGGCTGTCGGGCGCGGCCAGCAGCGAGGAAAAGTCGCAACGATCGGATTTCTCGGGCCGGCCACGCCCTCGGTTGCGAGCAATTTGGTGGTGGCGTTTGTCGATCGAGTCAGGGAGCTTGGTTGGGTTGAGGGTCGAAATCTCACAATCGAATACCGTTGGGCGGAGGGCCGAAACGAGCGTTACGCGGAGATTGCGTCCGAGTTCGTCGCGCTTAACGTTGACTTGATTGTCACGTGGGCGTCCGCACCGGTCCTCGCCGCCAAGCATGCCACCGGCGTGATCCCGATCGTCTTTGCCGCGCAGATGGATCCAGTCTCTGTCGGTGTCGTCGCAAGCCTATCGAGGCCTGGGGGCAACGTTACCGGGCTTAAGCGGCTCGAGCTTTTGCGCGAGGTAGTCACCAATCTCCGACGGTTGGCGATTATGGGCAATGTCGGCACACCCGGTGTGGTGCTTGAGATGGGCGAAATCGAGAGAACAGCTCGAGCACTTGGGATTGACACAATAACACTCAAGGTTCGCTCCGCCGAAAATATCGTGCCAGCCATCAAGTCGGTCAAAGGCCGCGCAGATGCGCTTTATGTAGCAACTGATCCACTCGTACTTTCCAATCGCACCCAGATCACTGCGTTGTCGACCGAAGCACGATTGCCCACGATTTACGGAGCCGAGAGTATGTCGAAGCTGGTGGTTTCATGTCCTATGGACCAAATTATCCGGATCTGTTCGGCCGCGCCGCCGAACTTGCCGACAAGATTTTGCGCGGAGCAAAGCCGGCTGATCTCCCGTGAGCAGCCCACGAAATTCGATCTGGTGATCAACCTCAAAACCGCAAAGGCACTTGGTCTGACAGTGCCCACCGCCCTGCTGGTTCGCGCCGACGAGGTGATCGAATAACGAAGTTCTCTACTGCAGCGCAGAATGTCTGCCTTTGGCACAAAGCGGACATCGCGACACGCTCAACCAATGTCCGCTTTTGGGGGTAAAGCGGACATGGCAGCCGCAAACGCTTTAGCTATTCGCTCTTAGGGCGACTCCGATTTTGCGATGATGTTACTTCCCGAAGGTTTGCCCATCTCGTGTCAGACGGCTTACCGTTGATATAGCTGATTTCGGAGTTCGGCCACTTGCCGGTCATATAGAGCCAAGCAAGGCGACTTGCCGAATAAGGTCGACCACCAATGCGAATTTGATGATAACCCCTCCCATTTCTTGCGCCGGCTATAGCGCCAACAGGAGCGCGACTGCCAGCGCTCACCTTCCACCGGAATATCCCAGTTGTAGGGGCGTAACTCAGAACCTTGCGAAGTCGTTTGGCGGTCAGCATGGGCAATCAAAATAAACGCACGGTAGACATCGGGCAGACCAACCAAATAGCTGAATGGCGTGAGTCTAACAATGCTTGGAGTGCGACCTCGTTCCTGTCGAAGAACAAAACGCGTTCCGTCAACGAACCGCGTAGTAGTGGGAGCCTTCGGATTTCAGACATGACTTTGATGGGACTGTGTCCGCTATTGGCCCAAAGCGGACGCGCCGGCGACTGACAGTCGCGGCAGCTATTGGGGGTAAAGCGGACATCACCATTTGACCAAGCCGTGGCAGCTAATGACCCAAAGCGGACATGAGAGAATATAGAATTTAACTGTGAGGCGGTGATTTACTCTGCTCGAAGGCTTCCTTAATGCATCAGATATCTAACTGCGGCAGGAACAGCGCCGAACTTTCAGCGTCATAGTCGGTCGGAGCGTGGCTTGCGGGACACAGATTTCGCGCGAGCCGCCGATCAAGTGGCCAGTTCCATCGGCGGTCTCGTCAAGTTCACGATGTCGGAACCGGATTTTGATCTGAGTCAAATTCAAAATCCTCGCACCCAAACTATCGTCCAGGGTTCTACGAAACAGGCGTTTAATCGCCCGCCGTCCGACGGCGCGCCAAGCTACGTTGGCGTTCGATGCGTCATCAGAGCAGGGAGTCAGTAATGTCGAATCAAGACATCGGAGATAGGGTAAACTCAAGAAGCAGCCCACTCAATCGCCGCAA
Organism: uncultured Alphaproteobacteria bacterium; assembly: GCA_963816295.1. Taxonomy (GTDB): domain Bacteria; phylum Pseudomonadota; class Alphaproteobacteria; order Rhizobiales; family Xanthobacteraceae; genus BOG-931. The sequence continues at coordinate 42,532 of CAWFJS010000018.1, forward strand.
CATGTTGCTTGGTGGAACCACGCTTGCCGCCACATCGGCAATCGCGACAAGCAATCCAGTTCGCGTCGCGCAGGCGCAGCAACAGGCTGCGACGCCGGCGAGCGGCAAGAAGCAGAACATCCTCGTCATCTTCGGCGACGATATTGGTCAGTCCAATATTAGTGCCTACACGTTCGGCCTGATGGGCTACCGCACGCCGAACATCGACCGCATCGCCAAAGAAGGCCTGATGTTCACGGATTACTACGCAGAGCAAAGCTGCACGGCGGGGCGTTCGTCCTTCATCACCGGTCAATCGGTTTTGCGTACCGGTCTTTCAAAAGTCGGCATTCCCGGTGCCACCGTCGGATTGCAACCGGAGGACATCACCATCGCCGAAGCGCTGAAACCGCTCGGTTATGCCACCGGCCAGTTCGGCAAAAACCATCTCGGCGACCGCAACGAATATCTGCCCACGGTCCACGGCTTCGATGAATTCTTCGGCAACCTCTATCACCTCAATGCCGAGGAAGAGCCGGAAGACCCCGACTACCCGAAAGACCCCGCGTTCAAGGCGCAGTTCGGTCCGCGCGGCGTGATCAGGAGCAAAGCCAGCGATCGCGACGATCCGACCGTCGACCCGCGCTTCGGCAAAGTGGGCAAACAGACCATCGAGGATACCGGCCCGCTGACCAGAAAGCGCATGGAGACGATCGACGACGAGACGACCGGCGCTGCGATCGACTTCATGCAGCGGCAGGTCAGGGCGAACAAGCCGTTCTTCGTCTGGATGAACACGACGCGCATGCATCTCTATACGCACGTGCGCGCGTCGATGCGCGGTCAAAGCGGCATGCCGGACAATGAATATGCCGACGGCATGATCGAGCATGATGGCGATGTCGGAAAACTGCTCAAGGCGTTGGACGACCTCGGTGTCGCCAACGACACCATCGTCGTCTATACGACCGATAACGGCCCACACATGAATTCGTGGCCGGACGCGGCGATGACGCCGTTTCGGAGCGAGAAGAACACCAACTGGGAAGGCGCCTACCGCGTGCCGGCGATGGTACGCTGGCCGGGCCACATCAAGTCGGGCAGCATCTCAAACGATATCTTTTCCGGCCACGACTGGTTCCCGACGCTGCTGGCGATCGCCGGCGATACCGGCGTGAAGGATCGGCTGCTGCAGGGCTGGCAAATCGGCAATCGTACCTACAAGCTGCACCTCGACGGTTACAATCAGCTTGCCTACCTGACCGGACAGCAGGAACATTCCGACCGTAAAGGCTTCATCTACTTCAACGACGACGGCCAGCTCGTCGCAATGCGCGTCGGAGACTGGAAGCTGGTTTTCTTCGAGCAGAAGACCCCTGGCACTCTCGATGTCTGGGGCGAGCCTTTCACGGCTCGGCGATTGCCGCTGTTTTTCAATCTGCGCATGGATCCCTATGAGCGCGCGCAGATCACGTCGAACTCCTACTTCGCGTGGACGCTTCACAAGGCGTATCTGGCATACGGGTTCCAGGCGCTCGCCGCGGAATTCATTGCCACTTTCAAGGAATTTCCACCGCGACAAAAGCCGCAGAGCTTCAATCTCGACCAGATCATGGAACAGTTACAGCATCCGGCGCAAAGCGACTGACTTCGGTCTATTTTGCCGGCTGAAGTCACGTTGGTAGACCTGGCGATTATTCGATGTGATTTTGGCTGTCGCAAAGAGATGGCCGATGTCTGGTTATGGCCCAAAGCAGACATCCTGATCGCGCGGGCGAATGTCCGCTTTTGGGGGTAAAGCGGACATGGAAATTTAAGAGCGTCACGTCCCCCTTTGACCCACCAGCGACATTGATCGCTTGCTTCGCAAGCTAGACCAAGCTCCTCGCCCTGCGCCACTTGCTGCCGTGGGGGGTGCGTTCTACGGTGATTTTCATATTGCGCCGAGCAGCACTGGAAACGAAATGAAGTTCGACGACCCATGGTCCTGGATGCAACCTTACGACGTTCGTCGCTTTGGTGAGGTTATTCGCGACAAAGCTGAACAGGAGCGATGGTGTCGGGCAGTCCTGCTGGGCGGCCTGCCATTTATGTGGCGCAAGGCCGAGGTTACTCGCAATCTCATCTATGATCGACTTGAGCTCGACACCGGCGACAAAGTTCTTCTCATCGGCGAGTGCATCGAGCCATGCGGTTTTGTCGATGACATCAGAGCACGTATCGGCTCGCGAGGTGAGATTAAAGTCATCGATATTACTGACGAAGCGCGCGACAATTACATAGCAAAGAAGCGAGGCCGGGGCGGCCAGCTCGCGACCTGGCAATGGACCTACACGCGGGACATTGCGGATGGTACTTTCGATTGCGCCGCATGTCTGCAGGGCGTGCAGCACACCGATGACTGGCGGGAAACCGGAGCGGAAGTGCTCCGCGTTATGAAGAGCGGGCGAAATCTCGTGCTGGCTGAAATCGCTTACAGTCCAGAGACCAGGATGAAGATCGCACTTGATATGCACATCGAATACGTCTTCGACAAATTGCTGTCACGCGTCGGCTGGAAGCTGGAGGAATTCCCGTATTATAGTCCGCAGGATTTGGAGCAGGCCTTCGTGGGCCTTCTCACTGAAACCGGCAGCTTTGTTTGGAAAGGAATCGAAATTTTTTGGGGCCGCAAACCGGGATAGGCCGCACTCGGCTCAGTCGACCGCGCTGCGCCGGCATGAACGATATGAGGCAAGTTGTTTGAGGGCTGTTATCAATTGATCGACAATCCTAACTCTTTCACCATCCCGCCCCACTTCGTTACTTCGGATTTGAAGTAGGCGTCGGCCTCAGCTAGGGATTGACGAATCGGATCAAAGCCGATCGTCTGCAGGTTTTTCTGCACAGCAGGATCGTTGATCACCTCCTCCACTGCCGCATTAAGCTTGCTGACGATTGCAGGATCGGTTTTGGCCGGCGCGAATAGGCCAACCCAGGACGCCGCAGTGAACCCGGGATAACCCTGCTCGGCATAAGTCTTTATGTTTGGCGTCACCGCCGCGCGCTTGTCGGCGGCAATGGCAATGCCCTTGAGCTTGCCACCTTCCACCTGTGCGGCGGCGCCGCCGCCAAGCGTGGTCGCCATCAGATCGACCTGGCCGCCGATGGTGGCATTGATCGCTGGCGCGCCGCCCTGATACGGGATCGGCTGCACTGGCACCTTGGCGAGTTCCTTGAAGAAATATTCCGCCACGACATGCGAGCCGGTGCCGACGCCGGGGACGGCGAGATTGATGGTGCGCCCGTTCATGGCTTTTATGAAACTCGGTAGATCGTTAGCGGGATTTGTCGGGCTGGTCACCAGCGCTTCCGGGCTCGATGCGGCGATGGCGATCGTCTGAAAATCGCTCACCGAGAAGGGCTTGTTGACGAACAGTGTCTGGTTAATGGCGAGCGCCGTTGTGGTGGCAAGAAGCGTGTAACCGTCGGGATTGGCATGCGTGACAACCTCGGCCGCGATATTGCCACCCGCGCCGCCCCGGTTCTCAACAACGACGCTCTGCTGCAGTCGCTCACCCACGCCTTTGCCGATCAGACGCGCGAGAGTGTCGGCTACACCGCCGGGTGCGAAGGCAACGATAAAAGTGATCTGTCTGCTCGGATATTGCTGCGCGCTGATCTGGTGCCCCGAGCATTGAAGAATGAACAGCGCCAGCACCATCGTGACTAATGCGGATCGGCTAGAGCAAATTGATCGCATTTGCGTTCACCCACCAGCTTCTGATTGGAAGCAGCAATTGGAGATCAAATTGTTCCATGCTACGGGAACGCTGACAAGTTAGTCATAAACGGTCATTCGCTGACGTGCTACGTTCCTAACCGAAGAAGGGTCTCATGCCTATCAGCGAAAAACTTAAAGCACTCATCAGATCTGCATGGGATGATGGCGCGCCATGCCTGCTTGCGACCCAAGGGCCGAACGGGCCTAACATCTCACCCAAAGGAAGCATGGTGGTTTTCGACGACGATCATCTTGCCTATTGGGAGCGTTCGAAGAAACAAGCTCTCGACAACCTCGGTCATGACAAGCGCGTTTGTGTGATCTATGCAAACTTCAAGGCGCAACGCGACGGTGTTCTCAACTCGGGCTTTTTGCGATTTTATGGCAAGGCCGAATTGCACGAGAGTGGCCCTATTCGCGACGCCATTTTCAATCAACTCCTGCCGCGCGAGCAAACGCATGTCGGCGCGGACACTGGAATCGGCGTGCTGATCAAGATCGAGCGCGCGGCCGATGTTCGAGGCAAGCCACTACCGTGAACTTACGGTAAGCTTACAACCTGCATTGGTTTGCGCGCAGCGCCTGGCCAACAAATTCTTGGCTTGACGACTAGAGGTGATGCTTAATCGGCGACTTCCGGTTTTGGCCCAAAGCGGACATTCCAGTGTCGCCGTTCAATGTCCGCTATTGGGAGTAAAGCGGACATCACGCTGACCTGTCGCCATGTCCGCTAATGACCCAGCTTGTGTGAAAACGCACTTGGTTATTTGATTCGCGCTGTATGATTCCGGCTGCTTTTGCGGAGGGATCGGATGAGGCGCTTCGTTGAGGGCATGGATCGTGGGCAGAGCACGCTGTTTCCGGAATGCTTGGAAGACTGGATCGATGAGGACAATCCCGTTTGCGTGATCGACGTTTTTGTTGAGGAACTCGATCTGGGCGAGCTTGGCTTTGGCGGGGTCGATCCGGAAGCAACCGGTCGGCCTTCGTATCATCCGTCGGTTCTGCTGAAGCTCTACATTTACGGCTATCTCAATCGGGTTCAGTCAAGTCGACGGCTCGAGCGTGAGGCTGCGCGCAACGTTGAGGTGATGTGGCTGACGGGCCGGCTTGTACCGGATCACAAGACGATTGCCGACTTCCGCAAGGACAATGGCACTGCCATCCGCAAGGTGTGCGCACGCTTTATTGCGCTGTGCCGCATGATTGGCCTACTCACGCAACCCAGCGTCGCGATCGACGGCAGCAAGTTCAAGGCGGTGAACAACCGCGACAAGAACTTCACGCGCGCCAAGATGGAGCGGCGGATGGCGCAGATTGAGGAGAGCGTCGCGCGCTATTTGCAGCAGCTCGACACTGCCGACCGGCAGGAACCGTCAGAGGCCCTCACAACCAAGACGAACCGCCTCAAAGAGAAGATCGAGACGCTGAAGGAGCAGATGCGGCGTCTCGAGCTTCTCAAGGTGGAGATGCTCACCACCCCGGACCAGCAGATCTCGCTGACCGATCCCGATGCCCGTTCGATGGCGACCAGCGGCCGCGGTTCCGGCGTCGTTGGCTACAACGTCCAGATTGCCGTCGAGGCCAACCATCATCTGATCGTCATGCATGAGGTAACCAACGACGGAACCGACCGATCGCAGCTCTCCCATGTGGCCAACGAGACCAAGACGGCGCTAGGCGTGGAGAAGCTCGATGCCGTCGCCGACCGCGGTTACTTCAACAGCGAAGAGATCCTGGCATGCGAGGAGGCTGGCATCACGGTTACGCTGCCAAAGCCGATGACCTCGAACGCAAAGGCGGAAGGACGCTTCGGCAAGCAGGACTTCCGCTATGTGGCTGATGAGGACGTTTACATTTGTCCTGCAGCCGAGAAGCTCGCCTATTCCTTTACAACCCAGGACAAAGGCATGGTCCTGCGTCGCTACCGGACCGCCGCCTGTCATAGCTGCGCAATCAAGAACAGTTGCACCAAGGGCAAGGAGCGACTGATCTCACGATGGGAGCATGAGCATATTATCGAGGCCGTGCAACGCCGGCTTGATGAGCATCCGGAGAAGATGCGTCAGCGGCGTGAGACGGTCGAGCATCCCTTCGGCACGATCAAGGCTCGGATGGGGGCTACCCACTTCCTCATGAAGACACTGCCACGGGTCGCCAGCGAGATGGCGCTACACGTACTCGCCTACAATCTCACCCGCGTCATGAACATCATCGGCATCCAGCCACTCATCACAGCGATGAGGGCATAGTATCAATCCAGAAAATCAATCCGCCTCGCCAACTTCGACGACCTTGTGTCGCCTCTCCCCTGGGCCTTTCTACACAACCAAGACCCATAGCAGACATCGGCTGCGCAGTTTTGCTGTGATGCACAACAGCTTCATTCAATGCTGCGGTAGGGTATGGTCTTACCCCTCACTTTCATCGTGATGTGGCTGATTGCAAAGGAACGCCCCGAAGTCAGGAGGTGCGCGATGCAGACGATGCAAGGCGGCGAGATGGAAGCGGCATGCCACTGCGGCACGGTGCGCTTTCGCGTGAAGCTGACGGACGGGTTCAAGACGGCCCGCCGTTGCACCTGTTCCTACTGCCGGATGAGAGGAGCGGTGGCGGTGTCGGCCGATATAGGCGGCATCTCATTTCAGGCCGGCGAAGAAGCGTTGACGCTTTATCGGTTCAACACCGGCGTGGCGCAGCATTACTTTTGTTCGAGATGCGGCATCTACACCCACCATCGCCGCCGCTCCAATCCCAACCAGTACGGCGTCAACGTCGCCTGTCTGAAAGGCGTGAGCCCCTTCGACTTCGACGATGTGCCGGTCATCGACGGAATCAATCATCCTAAGGACAATGGTACAGGCTACGAGATTGTCGGCCACCTACGTTATGTGCGCGTCGAAGAGGGGCCGAAGGCCCCAGCCTGAGCTATGGTCACACGGTCGTTCCAAGCCAATGGACGCCACCGATAAAACTCTACGACGCCAGCTCATCAGCGGGCCGCTCAACGACCTGTGCCTCCACTCACACCCGGCCCGTTCGGGTATGCTAGTTTCACCCGCTACGATGGCTTGTCCTGAGCTTGGGGGAGGCAATGAGACGGCGCTCCAGAGCAGGCGGCGAACCGGTTAAAGCGCGACGCCACAAGGCGGCGAGGCCCAAGCGCCCTAATGCGCCAAAGGCCGTGCACACTCGCAGTGTTTCCGTTCCTAGCCAGGAAACGGAGGTCGCACGGCTTACCCGCGAGCGCGACCAGGCGTTGGAACAGCTTTTCGCCGCCTCCGAGGTTCTCAAGGTCATCAGCTCGTCGCCCGGCGAGCTTGAGCCGGTGTTCCAGGCCATGCTGGCGAACGCGGTACGGATATGCGACGCGAAATTTGGCATTCTGTTCCGACACGATAACGAAACTTTCAATCCGGCTGCGCTGTTCGGCGTGCCGCCGGCGCTTGCCGAGTTTGTCCGACAGCGTGGTCCGTTTCGACCAATTGCCAGAAGTCTACTCGATCGTCTGTGGCGGACAAAAGATGTTGTTCTCGCCGCCGATGACTCGGCAGAACCAGTCCCGACCCCCGCGTCAAAGTACGGTGGCGCGCGGTCGATGATCGAAGTGCCGATGCTTAAGGACAACGAACTAATCGGTGCGATCGCAATATACCGCCAGGAGGTGCGCCCCTTTACCGACAAGCAAATTGGACTGGTGCAGAACTTCGCCGCCCAAGCCGTAATCGCCATCGAGAACACGCGGTTGCTCAATGAACTGCGCCAGCGCACGACCGATCTAGGCGAGGCATTGGAGCAGCAGACGGCAACCTCCGAGGTACTCAAGGTCGTTTCAAGCTCGCCCGGCGATCTGGAGCCAGTATTCGCAAGCATGCTGGAGAATGCCGTCCGCATCTGCGACGCCAAGTTTGGGAACATATATCGCTGGGAAGATGATGCCTTACACCTGGTGGCATCTCACAACACACCGCCTGCATTCGCCGAGGCTCGCGGGCGTTCACCATTTAACCGTGCCGCTGCGAACGCTGTTATCAGTCGCCTGTTGGCGACCAAAGCGGCAGTCCATGTCGCCGATGCTGCGGCACAGCCAGGCTACATTGACCGCAGCGATCACGGTGCCGTTGAGGCCGTCGAGCTAGGGGGCGTGCGGACGGCTTTGGCCGTTCCGATGCTGCGAGAAAACCAACTGATTGGTTCGTTCACCGTGTATCGCCACGAGGTGCGTCCGTTCACCGACAAGCAGATTGCGCTGGTGACGAACTTTGCCGCCCAGGCGGTAATCGCCATCGAGAACACGCGGCTGCTCAATGAGCTACGCGAATTGCTGGAGCAGCAGACGGCCACAGCGGACGTATTAGGTGTCATTAGTTCATCGCCGGGTGAGTTGGAACCGGTTTTCCAGGAGATGCTAAAAAACGCCGTGCGTATTTGTGACGCCAAATTTGGTGTGCTGTACCGTTTTGATGGTGCGGCTTTCCATTTCGCAGCAGAAGTCGGTACGCCGTCGGAATATTTGGAGTTCAACCGGCAGCGTGGACCATTTCAACCCGTACCGGGCAGCCACCTCGAACGCGTCATGCTCACAAAGCGGATGAGTCACACGCCCGATGACGCTGCTTCAAAAATCCCTGGTATTGCCGCCCGGCTAGCTGGCGCACGAACACAGGTCATCGTCCCGATGCTCAAGGAAGACGAGTTGATCGGTGCCATCGTCATTTACCGCCAGGAGGTGCGGCCGTTCACGGACAAGCAGATCGCGCTGGTTCAGAACTTCGCCGCCCAGGCTGTCATCGCCATCGAGAACACGCGGCTACTTAATGAACTGCGTCAGCGCACCACTGATCTTACCGAATCGCTGGGGCAGCAGACCGCCACGTCGAAGGTGCTCGAGGTCATCAGCCGCTCGGCCTTCGACCTTCAGGCGGTATTTGAAACCGTCGCCGAAAGCTCGGTCAGGCTGTGTGGGGCTGACCGAGCGTTCATTTACCGTTTTGATGGCGAGTTGCTGCGGATGGCGGTGGCTTTCAACGCTCCTCAGGGGCTCAAGGAGTTTATAGCGCAAAATCCAATTCGCCTCGGTCGGAACAGCGCTTCTGGCCGCGCCGCACTTGAACGCCAAACGGTCCACATTCCTGATATTTCGGCTGATCCGGAATATACGTACGTGTCGAAAGATGTCGAGAAGATCCGGACCGTTGTTGCAGTGCCGATACTCAAAGGCGACGATCTGCTGGGAGTCATGAATATTTATCGCTTGGAGGAGGTCAGGCCGTTCACCGACAAGCAGATTGCGCTGGTCGAGACTTTTGCCGACCAGGCGGCCATCGCCATCGACAATGTTCGATTGTTGGATGTCCTTCGCCACCGCACCGATGAACTTGGCCGCTCGGTCGGTGAATTACAGGCGCTTGGCGAAGTGTCCCAAGCGGTGAACTCAACCCTCGATCTCGAAACCGTACTCTCCACCATCGTCACCAAGGCGGTGCAGCTCTCCGGCACCGACGCTGGCGCCATCTATGGTTATGATGAGCAGGAGCACGAGTTTCGTCTGCGCGCCACCTACGGAATGGATCAGGGGTTGATTGACGCTCTCACGCAGCGGCACATCGGCCTTGACGATCCGAACGTCGCCTCAGCCTTAGTGCAGCGCGAGCCAACTCAGGTCGCCGACCTGAGGGAAGAAGCCGCGTCTGACCTTAACGACATCATCCTTCGTGCTGGCTACCGCGCACGGATGGTGGCGCCGCTGCTACGTGGCGAAGATATCGTCGGCACGCTGGTGGTTCGCCGCCGCACGCCTGGTGAGTTTGCCAAGAACACCGTCGACATCATCAAGACGTTTGCCGCGCAATCAGCGCTAGCCATCCAGAACGCGCGACTGTTCCACGAGATTGAGGATAAGAGCCGTCAGCTTGAGGAGGCCAGCCAGCACAAGTCGCAGTTCCTCGCCAATATGAGCCACGAGCTGCGGACGCCGCTCAACGCCATTCTGGGCTACACCGAATTGATGGCGGACGGCGCTTATGGTGAGCCATCCGAGAAGATGATGGGCGTGCTCAAACGACTTGAGAGTAACGGCAAGCACCTGCTCGGACTGATCAATGACGTGCTGGATTTGTCCAAGATCGAGGCCGGCCAACTCGTGCTCGAACTCTCGGATTACTCCATCCAGGACATTGCCCAGACCGTCCGCAGCACGCTCGAGCCGCTCGCGGCCGATAAGAAGCTCGGATTCAAAGTCGAAGTCGCTCCTCAACTGCCGCCTGGCCGTGGTGACGGCCGCCGCTTGACCCAAGTACTGATCAATCTCGTCGGCAACGCGATTAAGTTCACCGATACGGGCGAAGTCGCCATCAAGGCCGAAGCCAATAGTGGCTCATTCTATGTATCGGTCTGCGACACCGGTCCTGGCATCTCCGCTGCCGATCAGGCCAGGCTGTTTCAGGAGTTCCAGCAGGCAGACAATGCCATCACCAAGAAAAAGGGTGGTACCGGCTTAGGGCTCGCCATATCGAAGCGCATCATTGAGATGCACGGGGGCAAGATCTGGGTGGAGTCACAGCTCGGCCAAGGTTCGACGTTTGCTTTCACGCTCCCGGTCATTGTCGAGCGTCAGGTGGAGCCGGCGACATGAGCAAGCGCATTTTGGTGGTCGAGGACCAGCCGGATAGTCGCCAGATCATCCGCGATATGCTTACCCCCACAGACTATGAGATCACCGAGGCCGAAAATGGTGAGCAGGCACTGGCAGCTATCGCGAAACAGCGGCCTGATCTTATCCTGATGGATATCCAGATGCCGATTATGGATGGTTACGCCGCCACACGCCTGATTAAAGCCGATCCGGCGTTGCGCTCGATCCCGATCATCGCCGTCACTTCTTACGCCCTCAGCGGCGAGGAAAAGAAGGCGCGGGCGGCGGGCTGTGATGACTATGTGCCGAAGCCTTTCAGCCCGCGTGAACTCTTGGCGAAAATCCGTCAGTACCTGCCCGAATAGGCCGCACATCGATTGTTGCGGTGCATGAGTCCGCTTTTGACCGATTTTGTTGCAGAAGTCGGCGATGACAGGTGCGTGGCGACCGGCGCGAACTTCTTTAAGTAGTCGTTTGCCATCCACTCCCTAGCAAGGAGTGGGCTGACACCACTGCCGCCGAACTCTGCACTCCTTATGCAAAGCACGCCTCGGTGACCGGCGGTGGTCGGACGACGAGCTTTGCGAGCCTGCGGAGGTTTTGCGCGATTGCCGCCAGTGTGAACTCGAACAGGGCACCGCACGGCCCACGCAAGCGCAGACGACCGAGCCGAAAGATACGTTTGAGGTGCGCGAACAGCATCTCAACGCGTTTGCGATCGTGGCGCGAGCGTTCGAATGCTTCGGTCTTGGCCAGCGCCCGGGCTACGTCACGGGCCTCTTCGTAGATGCTGCGCGGAATTCTGCGCCACGGCGCCTTCGGACAGCACTGCGCCTTAAGGAGGCAGCTGCGGCAATCGCGTGTCCTGGCTCGGTAATATAGTGTCTCCCCATCGGTGGCCACCTTGCCCGTCGTGGTGAGAACCTTGCCGGCCGGACAGATGTAAACGTTACGCTCTTTGTCGAATGTGAAGTCTTCCCGACTGAACGTTCCGTCTTCTCGCCTCGATTTGTCGACCACCGGGATGTGCGGCGCTATCTTTGCCTCGTTGACCAGCCAGTCGAGGTTGGCTCCAGAACCGTAAGCCGTATCGCCCGCGAGCCGTTCGGGCTTGATGGCGAAGCGCTGCTCGGTGCGTTCGATCATGGTCTTGGCGGCGCCAACTTCGGCTTGGCGGATGGCGCGCGACGCCTCGACGTCCATGATGATGCCGAACTTCACGTCAATTAGATAATTGTCGGAATAGGCAAAGAACGCCGGTCCGCGCTGGGCTCCCGTCCATTGGGCGGCGGGATCGGAGGGTGAGACGAACTTGGGCGCCACATCGCTGGCCGCCCCAAATGCCGCGTCATCAAGGGTGGCGAGATACTCCTTGGTCGCGCGGCTTACCGCCTCTGCATCGAGCTCCTTATTCCAACGTGGCCCGGGCGTTGATCGCTGCTTATTGGCGTCCGCAACAATCAGACTGGCATCCACCGCAAAGCCCTCACCGCCGACCAGGCCAGCCCCGATGCACGCGCCCACAACACGCTCAAACACGCTGCGGAAGATGCCGCTATCGCGGAACCGCTCATTGCGGGCCCGCGAAAACGCCGAGTGATCTGGGATCTTGTCCTCAATCGAGAGCCCGCAAAACCAGCGATAGGCAAGGTTCACTCCCACATCACGGCACAGCGCCCGCTCCGAGCGGATCGCGAACACATAGCCGATGATGAGCATCCGGATCATCAGCACCGGATCGATCGATGGCCGACCGAGCCGAGGATAATAAGGCGCCAACTCGGAATGCACCCAACTCAGATCGAGAACCGCGGCGACCTCGCGGACCGGATGATCGTCTGGCACTGCCTCATCGAGACGAAATGAATAGAAAAACTGTTCCTGGTCGTGACTCAGCCGCCCCATCATGGTCCGCTCCCGTCGCGAATCGCATCACAGCGACGGAATCACCGACCCCAACAACCTTCAACAGATTTCTGCAACAAAATCGACCCAAAGCGGACATTGGCTGGCCGCATAGGCGCGATGCGTCAAAAGCCGTACAATCGTACCGATCCTGATTAGCGTCGGCTTGGTTGCTGCTTTGGCCCCGCCGACAAGCGCACAACGCGCGATCACCGAACAAGAGGCGCGCGCCATCGGAGTGGACGCCTACCTTTACTTCTACCCACTGGTCACGATGGACCTAACCCGCAAGCAGCTAACGAATATGGAGCCGGGTAAAAGTTTCGGTGGGCCGATGAACACGTTTGCAAACATTCCAGCATATCCCACAGCTGCAGATCGGGCCGTTGTGCGGCCCAACTTCGACACGCTGTATTCCTCCGCTTGGCTCGATCTGACGAAGGAACCGATCGTCGTGTCGGTCCCCGACACCAACGGTCGCTACTATCTCTTGCCGATGCTCGACATGTGGACCGATGTGTTCGCCTCACCCGGCTGGCGCACCACAGGCACTCAGGCAGGAAACTTCCTGATCACTCCACCCGGTTGGACAGGGGACACTCCCTCGGGAATGACGCGCATCGACGCGCCAACGCCTTATGTGTGGATTATCGGGCGGACAAAAACAGATGGGCCGCAGGACTACGATGCAGTTCACAAAATACAAGCGGGTTACAAAATCACGCCACTCTCGCAATGGGAATTATTTGCGCACCAAAGAGTCACGATTGACCCCATCGGTAGACATGAAAACACCGCCCAAAGTTCAGGTAGACACTATGCCCGCCGAAAAATACTTCGCTTATGCCGCCGAGCTTCTCAAAGTGATCCCGCCGCACATCACCGACCAGCCGATGATTGCGCAATTAAAGAAGATCGGCTTTGAGCCCGGCAAAAGCTTTGAGTTGGACAAGGCCACATCCTGCCATCCGCAAGGCTTTGGAAAGCGCCCCCGAGGACGCGCAGCAACTGATGGCATGGAAGGTACCGACGCTGGCGCGCGTCGCGAACGGTTGGTCGATGAACACCGATACGATGGGCGTCTACGGCAACTACTATTTGAAGCGCGCCATTGTTGCCCAACTTGGCTTAGGCGCGAACCTTCCTGAGGACGCCATCTACCCTATCAACCTAGCGGATGAATCTGGAAAGCCTCTCGACGGGGCGAACAACTACAGACTTCATTTTGAGAAAGGTGATACGCCACCTGTGGATGCCTTCTGGTCCGTCACGCTCTATGACTCGCAAGGCTTCCACGTTGCGAACCCGCTCAATCGGTTTGCGGTCAGCAGTTGGATGCCATTCAAGTACAATGCAGATGGATCGCTGGACCTTTACTTCCAGAACGAAACTCCCGGTTCCGACAAGGAGGCAAACTGGCTTCCAGCCCCGAAAGGGTCGTTTAATCTAACGATGCGCCTTTATGCGCCCAGATCGGAGGCGCTGACAGGCAAGTGGAACCCGCCGCCGGTCACACGAGTGCAGGCACTCCCAAGTTTGGGCGGCCAATAAATCGCACCTCATGCGAGATTGAACGTGCGCTATTGGCACATAGCGGACATCGCCTGATGTCCCACTGATGTCCGCTTTCGGAGGTAAAGCGGACATCGAAACTAACTAAGCCGCTTATGTAGACTCCGGCTTGCGTAACAGCTCGGGCAGCTTGGATCATGATGGAATTGGCCCCGATCAGCTAGCAAGGCCGTGACGCCTGAACACATCGTCCTTGTTGCCGAGAGCATCGCGATAAGTGTCGACAAGCTCAGCGCCTGCCAAGACCTTCGATCCCGTTACGCCCCTGTCGAGGGGAAAGTGGAAGATGGCATTACAATTGCCGCATTTGAGAACGTGTCCACCGGGGTCGTGCTCGGGGCCGCTCGTCCGGCTCAATTCAATCGCTATATCCTGCGCGCATTCAGGACACTCGACGCTGATGTGTTCATTTACTGTCATTGGCGCACCGTTGGTCTCTCTTCACCATTTATTTCGGGATATTTGTAGCGCGAAAAAGGGGAAACCCACCAGTTACATGACGTGCGAGTGAGAGCGCGCGGCTCATCCTCGAAATAGACGTAGGCGAGCACCTGCCCGTTAGCGTCGCGCACAATAAAGCAGGCGGGCTTAAGCTCTCGCCGCAACCACCGTCGCCTCAAGGTTTCCCAACTTCCTTGCTGCTCACCACGACCGAAACCGTGTCGATGTTGCCACTAACAGCAAGCTGACAACCGGGACCACCGACTAATACGATGCGGTTGCCCTCGCGCTTGATAGTAACGTGACCGCAACCGACCTGCACGTAAGCGAAATCGCCGTCGTTACCGATGTCAGACGCGCATGCGTTCTCACATGGTACACTCCCACTGTTGCAAACCAAGCTCGTTTTGCTCCACATGGCCTTGACCTAGGTCAATGCTGTCATCCGTTCAGCCTCTAATCTGCATTCGGACGGCGAAAGAAGCCGTCGCAAAAGTAACTTCGCTTCCCCGGAACTACGCACCTACAACTGCAAACGATGCAGGGTGACAGTGAACGGAAGCGGAGGAACCGAGAGAGCGGCGCGAGCACTGATTTGGTTCTCCCCGCGTGAGGCATGAGATTGGTGATCGTGACGCTCGTCGTGGTCGCTCTTGCAGCAGAGTATATTTGGTGACGCCGCCGATCATTTGAATCGTACCAGACGGGTCTTTGAATGATCGCGTTCATCTACCGCTGCCCGCTAAGCAAGCGACTACTTTCTGTTGAATCGAAAATGCCCGATCTGCCATTAAGCCGAGCGGCGGCCAATGACATTGCAGCGTACATTGCGACATTGAAATAGGGTGCCTTTGCACCTAGGAGGCTTTCGTGGGGATAGATATTTTGAGATTTCCGCACGGCCTTAGATCGACGGTTCTCCTAGTGTTTGCTGGCGTGACGTTCACAATCGGCAGCCTGCAGGCGCAGGAGGTCGGAAACGCTAACGAGGGCCTGAGGATTGCCCGAGCGGTATGTGCGGAGTGCCACCTCGTCGATAAACTGCCGGGACAATCACCCAATCTCATCGCTCCGACTTTCGAGCACATTGCCAATACACGCGGAATGAACAGCGCAGCCCTAACTGCTGCGCTTCGAACTTCGCATGAGAGCATGCCTAACATCATCATTAAGGGCAGCGATCTCAGCGACATTATCGCCTACGTCTTGAGTCTGCGAAAAAATCGGTAGGGAGTTTGCCGCTAATCAACTGCGGTACCCATCAGCATCCCTATGGGCTGCCGGTTGCGCTGCCGTGCCGAATGTCCGCTTTTGGGGGTAAAGCGGAAATCGAGATTTCAGGGCGCGATGTCCGCTATTCCCCCAAAAGCGGGCAACGCCCCCACGGCATTTATGAGTACACGCCCTTAAGGAACGATCCTGTGCCGATTACGCTTTTCGCAGCAGCGCGGGCAGCTTCGCCACGTTGGCCGCGATGCGTCGCGCCTCGTCGCGGGTGAGCAGCTTAGCGGCCGCGGCTAGGCGAAAGGGATGTAGGCATGCGCCGTTTGCGTCCTCGACCTCAGAGCGTATGCGGCGGCTCGTCAAGCAGTTTGAGCTTAGCGGTCAGCATCGCGATACGTTGATTCGCCTCGGCGCGTGTGAGGTTCGGCTTAAAAGCATCCAGCTCGTAAGCGGCTTCCGCCAACCCCTTGAGCGTTGCAGCCTGCTCGACCGTCATGTTGGCGGTCAGTGGCGACCAATTTCTCTCCCCGGTCAGCGGCTTTCTCTCCCCGGTCAGCGGCGGCGGAAAGCGGCCAGTCCTCAGCGGCTCAAACGCTGACTTGCGGTCAGACGACTGCAACGTCGGAGTGATCAGCCTTGGTATCTCCTCGATAGGCGCGGTAAACGTAAGCGGCATACTTCAAAGGCTCTCTATTGCTTTCTCATCAGTGAGATCAGCGCGCGCAAGGCTTTTTCCCCGGCGCGGCGCGCCGTAAATTCAGTTTTAAATCCCGATCCATAAAGCCTGACGCCCGTTGGTGGCCGCCGCTGGATTTGCCATTGCCAAAGGCGTCGTTGTCCCTTGCGAGTTACAACGACGAAATAGTCAGGCAATGGCTTGTGGATCGTCACAGTCGCCCCGCTGGCCCATAGCGAAGGCGCCGCAACTTTATGGCTAGCGTTTGAGAAGATCGGGCAATTTGACGATATTCACAGCAATTCTTCGGGCCTGTGTGTACCGAAAACCTAAACCCGCACATAATGGTGATGAAGTCCGCCAAGGATCGCATGTGAATTGATGTTTCCGGTCCGCTGAACCGGCCGAGAGGCCGGCGCATCTTTATTCAATGACCGGTGCGTTCTGATGGCGTTGTAATAGCGAGCATAGGCTCGCAAAATTCGGCGCAGATGCACCTCACCCAAGACGACGAAATGGTCGAGACACTCACGACGGATTGATCCGATCAACCGTTCAGCAAATCCGTTCTGCCAAGGCGAGGCCGGCGCTATAGGCTTGTCCCGGATGCCCATGGTGCGCAATCGACGTGTGACGACAGTGTCATAGATGTGATCCTGATCGCGGATCAAGTAGTGCGGAGCCTCATTCCAAGGGAAAGCCTCGGTCAGTTGGCGTGCGATCCATTCCGCCGTCGGATGTGCTGTGACGTTGATCCAGACTAGGTCTCTACGGTCCAACCGAACGATGACGAAAGCGTAGAGGAGGTCGAAGCCAATGGTCGGAACCACGAAAAGGTCCATGGCAGCAATGTCCGGCGCCGCCCGTAGGAAAGCAGCATGCTCTTTGGGTGTGAGACAGAACTTGCGCAGCACTCCTAAGATGAAATCGCGATCGTCGGCAGACAGCGGCAGGTTAGCCTGCACCTTGGCAATGATATAGAGAAACTGGCCGCCTGTCGGGCCTCGCCAAGATGTCGTCGGCTCCGCCAGTGGGCGTGCCGGGTCAAGGGCATCTTCAACCCTGTTGTAACGCTTCACCATGGCTACGCCCGCCGCAGCTGACGAACGTTGCCCTTTGGCGGGTTGACGATCAGCAGCAGCTGCGCCGCCAGCGCCTCCAGGGCGTGGGCTTTCTCGGCGTGATAGGAGTGCCGATCATAGACGCCACGAACACCCTTCAGCGTATGGCCTAGAATCATTTCGGCCACGTCGCTGTTCACGCCGGCACGCGACAGCAGCGATCGAGCGGTCCGGCGCAGGTCATGAAGGCGCCATCCGGTGACGCCGCTAGCGGCATCCACGAGCGCCTTCAGCCGTGTGTAGGAACGCAACGGACGATTCCTGCCGTCGCCGAATACGAACGCGTCATGCCGCGGCTGCGCTGCCAGCACCGCCATCGCCGCCTTCGACAGCGGCCGCACCAGATCAACACCGCCTTTGTTTCTGATCGCCGGCAGCGTCCAATCATTGCCGTCGATCTCGCTCCACTGCATGCCTGCGGCCTCGGTTCTGCGGCAGCCGGTAAGTAACAGGAATTTGACAAACGGATTACCGGCAGACCATACGCGCCTGATTTCGTCGTCGGTGAGGATACGATCCCGCGCCCGTTCCTTGGTGCTGGTGCGGTTCATGCCGGGCACCAGCGGCAGCACGTAATCGTCAGAGCGCTTGGTGTGGAATTTCAGAACACAAGAAACAACCGACAGCAGACGATCCGCCATGACCGGCCCGTGGCTGTGCTCTACGTGATCCAACAATGCTGTGATCTGGGACCGCCGGATGTCGGCAATCGGCTTGTCACCGATCAGCGAGAACGCCAGCCGCTCCAACATGTCGCGGTACTGGGCACAGGTGCGCAGCTTCTTTACCCGGTCGCTGGACAGGTACAGCTGCGCGGTGGCTTCAAACGTATTGGCAGCAGCAAGCACGCGAGCCTGCTTGGCCGCCTTCTTGATCTTGGTGGGGTCGTTACCGCGCTGTGCTTCCTTGATAGCTGCTGCCGCCTGCTCGCGAGCTTCATGCAGCGTCAGCCCCGGCGCTAACGTGTATTTGCGCGGCTTGCCATCGGCGCGGAAGCGAACGGCATAGCTCTTATGACCGGACGGCTGGACGACAAGGTAGAGGCCGGAGCCGCCGTCGGATATTTCCCGCCGTGCCTTCCCGGGCTTGGCGTTTTCAATCTGAAGAGCGGTGAGACGTTTCGACATGTGCGTTACCCCCGCGTTGCGCTGTGGGGTAACAAAACAGCCGTACTGCCCGTTACCCCGAATTACACTGCTCTACCTGAGATATGGGGAAAGGCAAGGAAAATGCGCACTTCTCTTACTTTTATCTACACTGTGTTACCCACAGGCGCTTGATCGTCCCACATGTGCAGATTGGTGCCGAGCGAATTCGACAGCATCAGCACCGGGCCGTTTTGCGGCCCCTCGACTTCCACATGAATGATGCAACCGTCGTCGGTTTTAATATCCGGCATTTGCGTCCTCCCCATCCCGGTCGCGGCGGCGACGTTCCTAGCACCCTTTTCAGCCGCCGCGCGAGGCGGTAAGCGGATAGTTCAACGAAGCCAAGCAGTCCCGCGCGCAAGGAGTCCCTGTAATGGCGATGACCATGAATGGCCAATACGAGCTGGCGGTGCCGCCGCAAACAGTTTGGGAAAAACTCAACGATGCGGCGACCTTGAAAGCGTGCATTCCCGGCTGCGAGCAACTGGACAAAACGTCAGATACCGAGTTTCAAGCGGTCGCTACGGTCAAGATCGGGCCGGTCAAAGCAAAGTTCAAAGGCAGAGTCACGCTGTCCGATCTCGATCCGCCCAACGGTTATAAGATTTCCGGACAGGGCGACGGCGGGGTTGCCGGCTTTGCCAAGGGCGGTGCCACGGTCAAGCTCGCGCCCAAAAATGGCGGGACGCTGCTGTCCTACAATGTCGATGCCCAGATCGGCGGCAAGCTGGCACAGCTCGGTCAGCGGCTGGTCAATGGCGCCGCTAAAAAAATCGCCGACGATTTTTTCTCGAATTTTGCCAATGCGGTGAACCCGAAGGCCGCTTAGCGACCTGACCCCTGGGGTGCGAGCCGATTTGTGCCGTAATGCGCCGCTTCGATGGCTGGCAGGGATAGCTGACAGGGCCTTGGACCCGCTTGACCGGCAACGGTCTCGCGGTTCACAGTAAACGGCGTTCGCGGCGTCAAAACAGCCAAAATCGGCTCGATTTCGCACCCGAACCCGGCCGGCGACCGCGCTCGGTTGGCAAATCACGACGTTTTTGATCGCAATTTCTAGGAGGGACCCTATGGCAGGCGAGACGGCAGCCGTGTCCATGACGGTGAACGGCAAGCCCATCACCGCCAATGTCGATCCGCGTACGTTGCTCGTGCAGTTGCTACGCGAACATTTGCGGCTTACCGGCACACATGTCGGCTGCGACACCTCGCAATGCGGCGCGTGCGTCGTGCACGTCAATGGCAAGGCGATCAAGTCCTGCACGGTTTTGGCGCTGCAGCTCGAAGGCGCCACTGTGCTGACAATCGAGGGGCTCGCCGCGGCGGATGGCCCGCTGCATCCGATGCAGGAGGCCTTTCGTGAAAATCACGGGCTGCAGTGCGGTTTCTGTACCCCCGGCATGATCATGACCGCCGTCGACATCGTCCGCCGCAAAGGCAACGAGCTGGACGATCGCACCATCCGCGAGGAGCTTGAAGGCAACATTTGCCGGTGCACCGGCTATCACAACATCGTCAAGGCGATTGCCGCGGGCGCGCGGGCAATGCGCGGGAGCGGTGCAACGAGCAAAGCCGCCGAGTAGGCAATCCGAAGGAGAGCGATTGCCGGGAGGCCGAAGACCATGAGCGCGACCGGTATCGGCGCCGCGGTGCGCCGCAAAGAAGACCGCCGTTTCATCACCGGGACCGGTCATTACACCGATGACATCAACCGGCCCGGCCAGTCCTACGCCTATTTTCTCCGTTCCCCTCACGCCCACGCCACAATCAAGTCAGTCGACGTCAAGCCTGCCGCCAAGATGCCGGGCGTGCTTGCGGTCCTCACCGGCGCGGAACTTGCCGCCGACAAGATCGGCAATCTGATCTGCGGTTGGATGATTCACTCCAAAGACGGATCGCCGATGAAAATGGCGCCGCATCCGGCGCTGGCGAATGGCAAGGTCTGCCATGTCGGCGATCCGCTGGCGGTCGTGGTCGCGGAGACGCTGGCGCAAGCGCGCGATGCCGCCGAAAAAATCGTGGTCGAATACGCGGTGTTGCCGGCGGTGGCCGATCCCGCGGCGGCGCAAAAACCGGGCGCGCCGCGCATTCACGACATCGCGCCGAACAACACGATCTATCAGTGGCACCTTGGCGATGCGAGCGCGGTCGAAGCAGCGTTCCGCGCGGCCAAGCACGTGACCAAGCTCGACATCATCAACAATCGCCTGGTTCCCAATGCGATCGAGCCGCGCGCAGCGATCGGCGATTACGACGCCGGCACCGGCGCTTTTACATTATGGAATACGACGCAAAATCCGCACGTCGCACGGCTCGTCATCGCCGCTTTTGTCGGCATGGCGCCCGAGCACAAGCTGCGCGTCATCGCACCGGATGTCGGCGGCGGCTTCGGTTCGAAGATTTTCATCTATCCCGAGGAAGTCGTCGCGTTGTGGGCGTCAAAGCGCGTCGGCCGCCCGGTGAAATGGGTGGCTGAGCGGTCGGAAGCGTTCGTCGCCGATGCCCATGGGCGCGACCACGTTACCCGTGCCGAAATGGCGTTCGATGGCGAAGGCAGGATCCTTGGGCTGCGCGCCAAAACCGTCGCCAATCTCGGCGCCTACATGTCCACTTTCTCGTCGTCGGTGCCGACCTATCTGTACGCGACGCTGCTCTCGGGCCAGTACGAAATTCCGCAAATCTATTGCGAGGTCGATGCCGTCTACACTAATACCGTGCCGGTCGATGCCTATCGCGGCGCCGGACGTCCGGAAGCGACATTCGTGGTGGAGCGTCTGGTCGAGGTCGGCGCCCGGGAGATGGGTCAGGATCCGGCTGAACTGCGGCGCAAAAACTTCGTCAAAAAATTTCCGCATCAAACGCCGGTCATCATGGCTTACGACGCCGGCGACTATAATGCCTCGCTGAAGAAAGCCATGGAGCTTGCCGATTGTAAGGGCTTCGGCAGGCGCAAGCGCAAATCCGCCCGCGACGGCAAGCTGCGCGGCATCGGCTTTTCGACCTATATCGAAGCTTGCGGGATTGCGCCGTCGCAGGCCGTCGGCTCGCTCGGCGCCGGCGTCGGCTTGTGGGAATCCGCCGAGGTGCGCGTCAATCCGACCGGCAGTGTTGAAATCCTGACCGGCTCTCATGCCCACGGCCAGGGCCACGAGACCACGTTCGCGCAGCTTGTCTGCGAACGGCTCGGCATTCCGATCGACAATATTTCAGTTGTGCACGGCGATACCGACAAGGTGCAATTCGGGATGGGCACCTACGGCTCGCGCTCCGGCGCGGTCGGCATGTCGGCGCTTGCGAAGGCGCTCGACAAGATCGAGGCCAAGGCCAAGAAAGTCGCCGCCCATATGCTCGAAGCCGCCGAGGGCGACATCGAATTCAAGGACGGAAAATTCAGCGTTGCCGGAACCGACAAATCAGCAGCCTGGGGCGACGTCACGCTCAATGCCTATATCGCGCACAAATTTTCCGGTCAGGAGCTCGAGCCCGGCTTGAAGGAAGGCGCGTTTTACGATCCGACCAACTTCACTTTCCCGGCCGGTTGCCACATCTGCGAAGTGGAAGTCGACCCCGAGACCGGAAATACGGAAATCGCCGCTTGGACCGCCGTCGATGATTTCGGTGTGATCGTCAATCCAATGATCGTCGAGGGCCAAGTTCACGGCGGCATCGCCCAAGGCGTCGGCCAGGCCTTGTGCGAGGGGGTGGTTTACGACAAGGACGGGCAGCTCGTCACCGGCTCGTTTATGGATTATTGCATGCCGCGCGCCGATCACCTGCCGACGCTCAAAGTGGACACCACCGTGACGAAATGTCCGTCCAATCCGCTTGGCATCAAGGGCTGCGGTGAAGCCGGCGCGATCGCCGCGCCTGCTGCCGTGATCAATGCCATCACCGACGCGATTGGCACGGAAGGGCTTGCGATGCCGGCGACGCCACAGGCGGTATGGGCGGCGCTGCAAAAGGCAAATCGGATGCCTAAGGCGGCGTAAAGAAATCTCTCTCCCCGCGCGGGGAGACGTGAGCAAAGAAAACGGAGGACTACCGATGTACGCTTTCACCTTTCATCGTCCGCAGACGGTGCGGCAGGCGGCCGGGCTGCTCACCAAGAATCCGGACGCCAAGCTCTTGGCCGGCGGCCAGACGCTGCTGCCGACGATGAAATTGCGGCTCGCCGGCCCGCCGCAAATTATCGACATGTCGCTGATCGAAGGCATGTCGGGGATCGAGCTGAGCGGCCGCTCGCTCACGATCGGCGCGATGACCCGCCACAACGAAGTCAACACTTCGCCCGTGGTTGCGCAGGCAATTCCGGTGCTCGCGAAGCTCGCCGGCATGATCGGCGATCCCGCGGTTCGCCACATGGGCACGATTGGCGGCTCGATCGCCAACAATGATCCCAACGCCGATTATCCGGCGGCCTGTCTCGGGCTTGGCGTCACCATCATCACCAACAAGCGGCGCATCAAAGCCGACGACTTCTTTACCGGCATGTTTTCGACGGCGCTCGAACCTGCGGAAATCATCACCAAGTTGAGCTTTCCGATTCCCAAAAAAGCCGCCTATCAGAAATTCCGCAATCAGGCGTCGCGTTTCGCTCTGGTCGGCGTCTTTGTCTCCAAGCGCGGCAGCGACATCCGGGTCGCGGTGACCGGCGCCGGCGCCAATGGCGTGTTCCGGGTAGCCTCATTCGAAGAGGCGTTGAAAAAGCGCTTTTCGCCGAAATCGCTCGAAGGCATGAGCATTCCGGCCGACGGTATGAATAGCGATATTCATGGCAGCCCCGAATATCGCGCCCATCTGGTCGGCGTGCTGGCGCGCCGCGCCGTGGCGGACGCTATCGGCAAGCCGATCGCCTGATCTGAAAGTACGAATTTACCAACTGCGGTGCTCGGTCTTGCGCCGGGCAGCTACGTCTTTACATGCCAGGCAGACGTGGATTACCGGGACAAGCCCGGCAGGGACGGGCTAGATTGACACGATGAACAAAACGTCCCCGCGGCCGCTGCCCACTTCGATCGATGCTACCGTCGATCTGTTGGCCGAAGCCGACTATCTGGCCGACCGGTCGCTAGGCACCGTCCTCTATCTTGCGTTGAAGATGGGCCGACCGATTTTTCTGGAAGGCGAGGCCGGCGTCGGCAAGACCGAGATCGCCAAGGTCCTGGCCTCCACGCTGGGCCGTCGCCTGATCCGCCTGCAATGTTACGAGGGCCTCGACGTCGCCGCGGCGGTCTATGAGTGGAATTACGCCGCGCAGATGATCGCGATCCGCGCCGCCGAAGCGGAAGGCGAGCGTGACCGCGAACGGCTCGAGCACGACGTGTTCTCCGAACGCTTTCTGATCAAACGGCCGCTCCTCCAAGCTCTCGAACCGGATGCCGCCGGCGCGCCGGTGTTGTTGATCGACGAGATCGATCGCACCGATGAAGCATTCGAAGCCTTTTTGCTCGAAGTGCTCGCCGACTTTCAGGTCACGATTCCGGAACTGGGCACGGTCAAAGCGGCGCACCCGCCGATCGTCGTCATCACCTCGAACCGCACGCGCGAAGTGCACGACGCGCTCAAGCGCCGCTGTCTTTATCACTGGGTCGGCTATCCGAACGCCGAGCGCGAATTGGCGATCGTGCGCGCCAGAGTGCCCGGCGTCAGCAAAAGATTGTCCGAACAGGTCGTCGGATTCGTCCAAGCGCTGCGCAAGCAGGATCTATTCAAGGCGCCGGGCGTTGCCGAAACCCTGGACTGGGCCGGCGCGCTCTCCGAACTCGATGTCACCGCGCTCGATCCGGCGACAGTCTCGGACACGCTCGGCGTTCTTCTCAAATATCAGGACGACATCGCGCGGCTCGAAGGCTCGAAGGTCAAGGACCTGCTCGATCAGGTGAAGTCGGAGTTAAGGGCGGCGGAGTGAAAATAATGCCTCTCCCTGAGGGAGAGGCCGGCGCGCGGAGTGCGCCGAGTGAGGGGCTCGGGCGGCGCAGGAAAGTTTCAGCATGACCCAAAGGTCCGAACCCCCTCACCCCAACCCTCTCCCCAACGGGGAGAGGGAGCGCACCGGCCGGCTCGCCGAAAACATCGTTTATTTCGCCCGCGCGCTGCGTGCTGCCGGGATTCCCGTTGGACCTGGCGCCGTGCTCGATGCGCTAGAGGCTTTGAAAGTGGCGGGTGTGGGCACGCGCGACGATTTCTATTGGACACTCCATGCTGTGTTCGTGAAGCGTCACGAACATTCGCTCCTGTTCGATCAAGCCTTCCGCATCTTCTTCCGGCGCCGCGGCTACATCGATCAGCTTCTGGCGATGATGTTGCCGCAAGCGCCGGCGGCGCGGCAGGCCCCGCAAGCCGGCGCTACCCGCGTGCACGAGGCCTTGTTCGCTGGCCTCGATGACAAGCTGAAGAAAGAGCGCGAAGTCGAACTCGACGCTCGCCTGACGGTGTCCGACCGCGAAGTCCTGCAACGGAAGGATTTTGCGCAGATGACGGCAGCAGAGACTGCCGCAGCCAAGGACGCGATGAAACGTCTCGTCCTGCCGCTCGCGGAACTGCGCACGCGGCGTCTTACGCCGCATCTGCACGGGCATCTCATCGATATCCGCCGCACGTTACGCGCCAGCATGAAAGGCGGCGGCGACTTCATCGATCTGCGCTTCATCGGCCCGAAGACGCGGCCGCCGCCGATCGTGGCGCTTCTCGATATTTCGGGCTCGATGAGCCAATACAGCCGGATCTTTCTGCATTTTCTGCATGCGCTGACCGATGCGCGAAAACGAGTCAGCACATTTTTGTTCGGCACGCGGCTTACCAATGTGACGCGCGCGTTGCGCGAGCGCGATCCCGACGATGCACTGGCCGCCTGCTCGGCGGCAGTGCCTGACTGGTCCGGTGGCACGCGCATTGCTTCATCGCTGCGCGCATTCAACAAGCTCTGGGCGCGCCGGGTGCTGGCGCAGGGCGCGATCGTGCTGCTGATTACCGACGGTCTGGAGCGCGACGCCGACGACACGCTCGCTTTCGAAATGGACCGGCTGCATCGATCATGCCGGCGGCTGATCTGGCTCAATCCGCTCCTTCGCTTCGAGGGCTTCGAGGCGCGTGCCCGCGGCATCAAGGCCATGTTGCCGTCTGTCGACGAAATGCGTCCCGTTCACAATCTGGAATCGATGGCGGGCTTGGTCGCCGCGCTCGCACATGGCAGCGATAGCTCGGCCGATCCGAAAGTCTGGCTGCGGAAAGTGGCGTGAGGAGCGCGCAAATGGCGAATAGTGAGTAGCGAATAGTAGTACCAACGCCTATTTTACCCCTATTCGCTACTCGCCATTCGCTATTCGCTAATTGAGGACATCCCATGGTCACAACGGACACTGATATCCTCAAAGCCGCCGAGGACTGGCGCAAGAACGGCCGCGAAGTAGCGCTTGCCACCGTCGTCGAGACCTGGGGCTCGGCGCCGCGTCCGGTCGGCTCGAACCTCGTTATCGACGGCGAAGGCAATTTTCTTGGCTCGGTATCGGGCGGTTGCGTCGAAGGCGCGGTGGTTACCGAGGCGCTCGACGTGATCGAAAGCGGCAAACCAAAAATGCTGGAATTTGGCGTCGCCGACGAGACGGCCTGGCAGGTCGGCTTGTCGTGCGGCGGCACGATCCGGGTGTTCGTGGAGAAGGTGGAGTGAGTGGCATTCCGGGGCTCGGCTGCAAGCCGAGAACCCGAAATCCATAGCCACGGAGCAGGAGGTCATGGACTGTGATTATGGTTTCCGGACAACCTCGCTCCGCTCGGTTTCCGGAATGACGGCCAAAACAAAATGAAGCTCGACATCCTCACCGCACTGAATGCCGAACGCGCCGCGCGGCGCGTCGCGATCGTCATTACCAATGTCGAAAGCGGCAATCAGCGCTTCGTGAAAGCTGCCGAGATCGGCAAGGATCCGCTGCGCGCGGCTCTTGCCGAGCATTTGCGCACCGGAAAGAGCGGCATGGCCGAGACCGCGGAAGGCCGCGCCTTTCTCACCGTCTATGTGCCAGCCCCGCAGCTTGTGATCACCGGCGCGGTCCATATCAGCCAGGCCTTGGCGCCCATCGGTAAGCTGCTCGGCTACGACGTTACTATCGTCGATCCACGCACGGCTTTTGCATCTGTGGAGCGCTTTCCGGAAGTGAAAGTCATTGCCGAATGGCCGGATAAAGCGCTGCCTCAACTGAACGTCGACCGCTACACCGCGTTTGTGGCGCTCACGCATGATCCCAAGATTGACGATCCGGCGCTACGCCATGCGCTGTCGCGCGACTGTTTTTATATCGGCGCGTTGGGCTCGAGAAAAACTCACGCCCGCCGCGTCGAGCGGCTCAAGGCGCAAGGGCTGAGCGAAACGGATATCGCGCGCATCCATGCGCCGATCGGGCTCGATATCGGTGCGGTTTCGCCGGCGGAAATCGCCGTCGCGATCATGGCGCAAGTAACCGAACGGCTGCATGCGGTGGCTGACACCGAAGAACCATCAGGCGAACGGGTCGCCGCGCCCGCGACGGCGGCGTCATGAAGTTTGGCGCGGTGCCGGTAAAGGAAGCGCTCGGCGCGACCGCCGTGCACACGATTCGCCAAGACGGACTCGTGCTCAAAAAAGGCACGCCGATCGGACCGGCGGAGGTCGCCGCTTTGGAGGCTGCCGGCATCAAAGAGGTTGTGGTCGCGCGGCTGGAACCGGGCGACGTCTCCGAGGACGTCGCCGCTGCCGAGATCGCCAAAGCAGTTGTCGGCGAGGGCGTCCACGTCGATCGCGCCTTCACGGGTCGCGCCAATTTGTTCGCGCACACGGCAGGTATTCTTGTTGTCGATAAGGATGCGATCGACCGTCTCAATCGGGTCGACGAGGCGATCACGCTCGCGACGCTGCCGGCCTATAAGCCGGTGGTTGCCGGCGAGATGATCGCGACCGTGAAAATCATTCCATTTGCTGTCAGCGGCCCGGCCCGCGATGCGGTGCTGGCGGGCGTGACCGAGCCGTTGCTGCGAGTTGCTCCTTACCGTATCCGCAAAGTCGGTGTGGTATCGACGCTATTGCCAGGGCTTGCCGGCAAGGTGATCGACAAGACCCTGAAAATTACCGCCGAGCGGCTGGCGCCAGCCGGCGCTGCAATTGTCGCCGAGCGCCGCGTGCCGCACGATCGCGATGCCGTTGCGCGCGCGATCAATGAGGTGCTCAAAGCCGGCGCAGAAATGACCATCGTATTCGGCGCTTCCGCAATCGCCGATCGCCGCGACGTCATTCCCGCGGCGTTAGAAGCGATCGGCGGCCGCGTCGAACATTTCGGCATGCCGGTCGATCCCGGCAACTTGTTGATGATCGGTAGTACCGGTGCAACGCCGGTGCTCGGCGCGCCGGGATGCGCGCGCAGCCCCAAAGAGAACGGTTTCGATTGGGTGTTGATGCGACTGCTCGCCAGATTGCCGGTGCAGCGCCAAGACATCAGCGGGCTTGGGGTCGGCGGCTTGCTGATGGAAATTGTTACGCGTCCGCAGCCGCGCGAAGAGCCCTTGCAGACCGTGCGTTCAATCGCGGCGGTCGTGCTCGCCGCTGGGCGGTCGAGCCGTATGGGCGGACCGAATAAGCTCCTTGCCGAAATCGCCGGGCGGTCGCTCCTTCGTATGGTCGTGGAAGCGGCGCTGGCGTCGCAGGCGCGCCCGGTGCTGGTGGTGACCGGACACCAGCGCGAGCGGGTCGAGGCGGCGCTCGCCGGCCTGCCCGTGGCCATCGTTCACAATCCAAATTACGCCGAAGGGCTCGGCACCTCGCTGAAGGCCGGCATTGCTGCCTTGCCGGCGGAGGTCGACGGCGTCGTCGTGTGTCTCGGCGACATGCCGCAAGTGGACGCAGCTCTGATCAATCGCCTCATCGGCGCGATCGATCCGGACAAAGGCGCGCTGGTGGCGGTGCCGACAATCGAGGGCAAGCGCGGCAACCCAGTGG
The DNA here is from genome assembly GCA_963816295.1 of uncultured Alphaproteobacteria bacterium. Taxonomy (GTDB): domain Bacteria; phylum Pseudomonadota; class Alphaproteobacteria; order Rhizobiales; family Xanthobacteraceae; genus BOG-931. The sequence continues at coordinate 70,956 of CAWFJS010000018.1, forward strand.
TCTGGTCACGCCGCTTCTTCCCCGATCTCATGGCTGTCGAAGGTGATGTCGGCGCGCGTCATCTGATCGGACGCTACGGCGAAGCGGTCGTCGAGGTGCCGGTATCGGGTGCCGCGGCGCTGACGGATATCGACACGCCGCAGGCGCTCGAAGCACTCAAAGCGGAACTGGAAAAGACGTAGAGCGAATTACTTGGAGCGAATTACTTGTTTTGCGTCTGCGCCGCGATCTCCTGGACGATCGGCGCCCACTTTGTTTGCTCGCTGCGAATGAACATCAACAATTCCGCCGGTGACATCATGCGGTCATCGCGGCCGAGATCGATCAGGCGTTTATGAATTTCGGGATCATTGCGCATGGCTTTGATAATATCAGCATTCACCTTCCTTATCAGCGCGTCCGGCGTTCCGGCCGGTGCGACCAAAGCCTGCCAGCCGACCAATTCGAAGCCGGGCAGCGTTTGGGCCACGGTCGGCAAATTTGGCGCAGATGTCATCTTGCTGGCCGAGGCCACCGCAAGCGGCACCACATTGCCAGCGTCGATCGCGCCGGCAAGGCCGGAATAGGCCTCGAAAACGAGGCCGACGCGTTTACCCATCATGTCGTTGATGATCTGCGGAGTGCCGCCGGTATAAGGCACCATCAATAATTTGATATTCGCTTGCCGTTGCAGGAGTTCGCCGGTGAGATGCGTCAAGCGGCCAATGCCATTGACGCCGTAAGACAACTCGCCAGGCTTTTGTTTCGCCAGCGCGATCAAATCCGGCAGCGTTTTTATCCCGAGCCAGGGCGCGGCCCCGATAAACATCGGCGCGCCGCCAAGATAGCCCACCGGAACGACGTCGCGCGGCACCTGAACCGGCAGATTGTCGGCCGTCCCGGGCAGCGCCACGAAAGCAGACAGCGCCATGACGCCGAACGTGTAGCCGTCAGGCGCGGCCGTGGCGGCCGAGCGCGCCGCGATGGCACCGCCCGCGCCCGGTTGATTGACGACCACCGCCTGTTGACCCCAGATCTGGCTCAAACCTTCGGCGATGAGGCGCACCGGAACATCGATCGCGCTTCCGGGCGCCGAATTGGTGATGAGCCGCACCGGCCGGTTGGGATAGTCTTGCGCCCGCGCGGGCGGCAGAAAGCCGACCAGTGTGGTGAGCAGCGACAGCAAAGCTATGGCGGCGCGACACCATGATATGAGCATTGATGTCCCTCAAAATATCGATGATGTTCGTCTTTGCCGCCCAATGCGGCGCTCGGTGACGGTCAATCGATCGGCTAGTGTGGTGGATTTGAAGTTCCTATCATTCTTGCCGCAAGCTCCCTGTAGGAACTTCAAATCCAAAACCACACTACAACTGTAGACTTGCTAGTGTCCTTTCGATTCCGAAGTTCGCTCCAGAGCGTACCCGATAATGTGGCGAACTTCGGAATCGGGACACTAGTGTCTATCGCGGAACGGGCGTCGCGGCGAGCCCGCAATAAGGGATACGCTGCGATCCGTGAATGCGGCGGCGGGCTGGTTTGCAAGAAGCGGGTAGGTGGACGACGCCGGCTAGGCTATAGCTTCGGGGTATTGGACCGAGGAAATTGCGATGAGCTTCTCAGCCGACATCGATCTGCCGAACGCCCGTTCCGCCGAGGCGTCGCGTCGGCTCGTCGTCGGGTTCCTCAATTGGGCGCATGCGCTCGATCATTTTGTCATTTTGATTTACCCGACCGTCGTCATCGAACTCGCGGTCGTTTACGGCCGTTCCTATGCGAACCTGATCGCGCTCTCGACCGCTTCCTTTGTCGCCTTCGGCTTGTTCTCGCTGCCAGCCGGATGGCTCGGCGACCATTGGAGTCGGCGCAATCTGATGGTGGCGTTTTATGTCGGCTGCGGCCTATCGCTGGTCGCGGCGGCTTTCGCGCCGTCTTTGACAATTCTGGCGATTGCGCTGTTCTCGCTCGGCATGTTCGCCGCCATTTATCATCCGGTCGGCACCGCCATGATCATCGAGCACGCCAAAGAGCGCGGCCGCACACTCGCGTTCAACGGCGTCTGCGGCAATTTGGGCGTTTCGCTCGCGGCCGGCATCACCGCCGCGCTGACCGCCGCATTGTCTTGGCGCGGCGCTTTTCTCGTGCCCGGCCTTATCTGCATCGCGACGGGGATCGTTTATTTTTGGCTCAGTCCACCGGAGCAGCGCCATGCAACCGCCCGCTCGCGCGCGCCCGACGTTTTGCTGTCACCAACGATTGCGGCGGTTATTGTCGCGCTCTTCGTCATTGTCGCGCTCAGCGCCGGCTTGGTGTTCAACACGATCTCGGTGGCGCTGCCGAAGATTGTCGACGAGCGGATCGGCAACGGTATTTCGCTGATGCTGGTCGGCGGGCTGACGACTGCGGTTTTCCTGTGCGGCGCGGTCGCCCAGATTACCGTCGGGCGCCTCGTGGAGCACATCCCGCCGCACATATTGTTTGCAGCGATTGCGATCATGCAATTCACCGGCGTGGTATGGTCGGCTTATGCAAGTGGAGCGACGTTGCTTGTCGCGCTCGCCTTTACCATGGCCGCGATCTACGGCCAGATCACCGTCAACGATCTCCTCATTGCGCGCTATACCGCGGATGCGTGGCGCGGACGCGTTTATGCGGTGCGCTATTTCATCACCTTCATGGTTTCGGGCGTGGCGGTATCGATGATTGCGGTGCTCTATGGCCGCGGCGGCTTTGGTCTGGTGCTCGGCGTTACGGCGGTTGTTGCCATGGGCTTCCTCATCGCCGCGATCGCGATCGCGATCTTCGCCAACGTCGTGGAGAAGGCGAGGTTGCCGCAGCCGGCGGAGTAGGATTGTGGCCGCGATAAGTCAGCGGGCGGAGCTGGGACAGCTCCGCTCACTCGCAAATGATGTCTGGTCGGGTCTAAGCCGAATTTGGTGACGAACGCGGCGCGGCGCGTGTTGTGGTGATCAGTCGGCCGAGACCTTGGCCGTATTATCTCCATGGCCAAGGGTACAAGCCGGCCGGTTGTGCGGTCCTTCGTGGCTGCTGCGCATAGCCCGGCCAATGCAGATTTGGTGAGCAGGATCCACCGTTGCCCTGGATCTCAAAGCGGCACATTTCAAGCGTCCGAATATTGCAATTTTCGATTGATCCCTGAGCGCCGCCAAAGGTGTGGCACCACGGCCCCTCCCGTTCCGCCCAGAAACGGCAACGCCGCAGCGACGGCCACGACACCAGCAATTGCAAGTTTTCGCATCGCATTCCTCTCGGTTGCCATACACCGGGATATTTTCCCACGGCGACCGTTATTTCCGGACCGCTCGCCTCCGATGGATCAACTTGCCGTGAAACCCCAGGGAGCGCGGCCTAAGCTATCCCTAGGTGCCGAGGCGGCGCCAGATCAGCGGTGAGCGAGGCAGACCGCCGACTATCCGTAAGATTTATAACGGACGTGCCTAGCGCTTACCTAGTACCACTGCACAGTGATTATGACTTTTTGGTTTGGGCCTCGCGGAGGGTAGCGGGCTGTGGGTAGGCGCGGCCCATTTTGGCGCGAGCTTTGTTGGTTGTGAACATCCATTTGATGCGAGCGCCTGAGGCATTGCGCTGACCTTGGTGGGAACTCTGGTACAGAGCGCCGTGCCGAATGGGTCCGTGATAAGTTATGCACAAGCCGGATGTACTCGATCTGGATAATGGAAATGCGTAGAGGAAACGGTAGAGGTCGACACATCCTCCATGCGCGCGACATACTGCCGTCGACCTGCGGAATACACCACATGTCCTTGCGCCAGGGCTTGAGGTGGTTTTCGGCCAACCGCCGACGTTTCGCGTATCGCTGGCGTGTTCAGTGAGCTGACCAACTCACCCGCCAACAGCTCCAGGGTCCAACGGGCGCGGCCCTGCGGGGGCTTGGAGCAGGCGGTGGCGACTAGCAGTGCTTCCTCTTTGCTTGAGAGCTTACGGCTTGCTCCTGGGCGTGGTGCTTCGCTGAGCGCCGCCTCCAGGTTGCCGAGCACGAAGCGCTGCTTGGTCCGGTAGACAGTCGAGCCGCCAACGCCCACGTTGGTTGCGATGTCGTCGTCGCTGGCGCCCGTGTCGGCGGCCAGCAAAATCTGCGCTCGTTTGAGCTTGCGTGCGGCGCGCTTGCCTCCGCTCAGAAGCGCCGTGAGGTCGGCGCGTTCGGTTTGGCTCAGCTCGACCCGATAGCGTACATTCATCTGTGCCTCCTCTTCGTTCGAGGCACGGAGGAACAATTGAATCGGATGGCCGCAGTGAGTTCGCGCTGCAAAAGCCTTTACGCCCACGCAGGGCCAGTATCTGGCGTTTATCCACCTGTACACACGCCTGCACCGCCGGCCGCTAGTTCGCCGGATTGAAAAAACTCACCTGGCAAAGGGAGTCATTGTCGATTTGCGCCATGAATGCGCGAGTGGCACGAGCGAAAACCCACAGATTTTGAGAATACGTCCAAGCTGAAGTTCCGTTCTGGATTGCTTCGTCGCGGAGCCTGTCGTCGGGCCGGCCACTTCCACCTTCACGCTCCGCGTTTCGGCGGACTCAAACCCGCCGTAGCTCGCTGAGCGAGCGAAGGCGGGTCGGGCCGGACCCGTTGGCTCCTCGCAATGACGGCTACACCGCGCGGCGCGCCGCGAGCGCCATGCCGATCATTGCTGTGCCGCCGAACAACAGATTGATGCCAACGAGCAGACCGAGCGCCCAGGTGGCGGTTCCCGGCAGGCCGGCAAAAATGATCCCGGCAAGGATGAGATCGACGATGCCGCTTGCCAGCATCCAGCCCCAGCGGCCGGACAATTGCGCACGATGCTCGAAGGCGTACATCAGCGTAACGACACCCTCGACGATGAAAAATGCGATCAATACCAGCGTGAGCGAGACCGTGCCGCTGATCGGCCAGCGGATCAACACGATGCCGGCGGCGATGCCGATCACAGCCGACACCAGCGACCACCAGAACCCGGGCGCATTGCGCATCCAGAACGTCGTAATGAGCCCGACTGCGCCGCTGAGCAGAAACAGCCAGCCGATGACAAGCGTAAAGGCGAGCGTGGCAATGACCGGCAGAATGATTGCCGCCGCGCCGAGAAGCACAAGAACGACACCCTCGACCAGAAACAAAATCCAATGCTCGTGAATCGCGCTCGCCACCGCGCGCCGCGCGGCCTCGTTCGGTTCCGGCTGATACATTGTCATAATCGGCTCCCGTGAAATTGTGCGATCGTCCCTTCGCTGCAGCGTTGCCGGCGCTTTGGAACAAGCCGCAGGCGATAGTGTTACACAAAAAGCCCGCCGGCCATAAGCGGCCACCTTGCGTGACCGGCTTGGTATACTTATCTAGCAAGTGGTGACGTGAGCAGCGGCTCCGTCACGGGACGGCCACGATGATGAGGCGACGCCGGATGTACGCGCGCCTTTTCGTTCGTGGCCGTTAGTGTGAGTAAGGCGCAAGCCCGCCCCCGTCATGCCTGCGCATAGCCGTCCTCAGAACGGCGTCGCTTCGCTCGCCTATAGCGGGCATCCACGTCTGAATGGGACCTGAAGCAAAGACGTGGATGGCCGGAACAGGTCCCGCCATGACGATCTCCGAAATCTCATTTCGCTTATTCGCCACCGCCTCGATCAGCGCCATTGCGCCCGCCGGCGCGCGGATTTTGCCTTCGTGAATGACGTATGCAAACACTTCGCGCGGCGCGGGCTTCCGCTCTGTCGGCGCGGCGACGCGCGGCAGGTCGGCTGGCTCTTCGCCTTCGGCCATCTGTCGTAACCGCCCAGCCCAGGCCTTGATCTCTTTCGGCGGATAGGCCATCGGCACAGTGTCCTTGCCGCGCTGCAGCCGCGCATAAATGAACTTGCCCGTCGAGTCGGCAATGTTGGGATATTTGACGTGATCGGTGTACACGACCGGCATGTCGAACTTGCGCAACAGCGCGATGAATTCGGCGTAGCAGAAACTATCGTGGCGAACCTCGATGACGTGCCGCAGCGTTTGTCCGTCGAATTTTGCCGGCAGCAATTCGAGGAAGCCGCCGAAGTCGGCAGCATCGAATTTCTTGGTCGGCGCGAATTGCCAGAGCAGGGGACCAAGTCGCTCGCCGAGTTCGGTTATGCCGGAATCAAGAAACCGCTTGATCGAGTCGCCCGCTTCCTTGAGCACGCGCCGGTTGGTCGCAAAACGCGGGCCCTTGAGCGAGAACTTGAAACCGTTTGGCACTTCGCTCGCCCATTTGCGGAACGTTGCCGGCGTCTGGGTACGGTAGAAGGTGCCATTGATCTCGATCGAGGTGAGCCGCTCGGCGGCGTAAGCGAGCTCCTTCGCATGCGGCAGACCTTTCGGATAGAACAGCCCGCGCCAAGGCTCAAAGGTCCAGCCGCCGATGCCGATATAGATTGGGCCCGATTTGGCAGTCATTTGGCTGTCATTGATGCCTGTTAGAGGTTGCCTTGCAAGAGGCGATGGTGAGTTGCGTAGCGCCATCGCTGTTTGCTTACGAGCATGATCTTTTCGACCATGCTCTAGCGGCCACGGTGAGATCAGGCGACGCCGGATGAACGCGCGCCCCTCGCTCGTGGTCGTTTCTGTTTTCAGATGTCGGATGACAGATGTCAGAGGTCGGATATTTCTGATTTCCGACCTCCGATGAGAAAAAGGCCCGGGATTGCTCCCGGGCCTTCGCATTCCACAATGGGGGATGGATCAGAAATCCATTCCACCGCCACCTGGCGGCATCGCCGGCATTTCCTTCTTCCTCGGCAGTTCGGCAACCATCGCCTCGGTGGTGATGAGGAGCCCCGCGACCGAAGACGCGCCTTGCAGCGCTTGGCGCACGACCTTGGTCGGGTCGATGATGCCCTTCTTCACCAGGTCGGCGTACTCGGCATCCTGGGCGTCGAACCCGAACGCATACTGGTCCTTCTCCAGGATCTTGCCGACGATGACCGAGCCATCCTCGCCGGAATTGATGGCGATCTGGCGCGCCGGAGCCGACAGCGCCTTGCGCACGATGTCGACGCCATGCTTCTGGTCTTCGTTCTGCGTGCGCACGCGCTTGAGCGCCTCGCTGGCGCGCAGAAGCGCCACGCCGCCGCCGGGCAGGATGCCCTCTTCGACGGCCGCGCGGGTCGCATGCATCGCGTCGTCGACGCGATCCTTGCGCTCCTTCACCTCGACCTCGGTGGCGCCGCCGACGCGGATCACCGCGACGCCGCCCGCGAGCTTGGCAAGCCGCTCTTGCAGCTTCTCGCGGTCGTAGTCGGAGGTGGTCTCCTCGATCTGCGCCTTGATCTGGGCGATGCGGTCCTCGATGTCCTTCTTCTTGCCGGCGCCGTTGACGATCGTGGTGTTCTCCTTGTCGATCATCACCTTCTTGGTGCGGCCGAGCATGTTGAGCGTGACGTTCTCGAGCTTGATGCCGAGATCTTCGCTGATCGCGGTGCCGCCGGTCAGGACAGCGATGTCCTGCAGCATCGCCTTGCGGCGATCGCCGAAGCCCGGGGCCTTCACTGCCGCGACTTTGAGCCCGCCGCGCAGCTTGTTGACCACGAGCGTGGCCAGCGCTTCGCCCTCGACGTCCTCGGCGACGATCAGAAGCGGCTTGCCGGTCTGCACCACCGCTTCAAGAAGCGGCAACAGCTCGTTGAGCGCCGAGAGCTTCTTCTCGTTGATGAGGATGTAGGGATCCTCCATCTCCACGCGCATCTTGTCGGCGTTGGTGATGAAGTAGGGCGAGATATAGCCGCGGTCGAACTGCATGCCTTCGACCACGTCCAGCTCGGTCTCCAGACTCTTGGCCTCTTCGACCGTGATCACGCCTTCATTGCCGACCTTCTTCATCGCCTCGGCGAGGAAGCGGCCGATCTCCTGGTCGCCGTTGGCCGAAATCGTGCCGACCTGGGCGATCTCTTCGTTCGACGTGACTTTCTTGGAGTTCTTCTTGAGCTCCTCGACGACGGCCTCGACCGCGAGATCAATGCCGCGCTTGAGATCCATCGGGTTCATGCCCGCGGCAACCGCCTTGGAGCCTTCCTTGACGATCGCGGCGGCGAGCACGGTCGCCGTGGTGGTGCCGTCACCGGCGATGTCGGAGGTCTTGGATGCGACCTCGCGCACCATCTGCGCGCCCATATTCTCGAACTTGTCTTCGAGTTCGATTTCCTTGGCGACGGTGACGCCGTCCTTGGTGATGCGGGGAGCGCCGAACGATTTGTCCAGCACGACGTTGCGGCCCTTGGGGCCGAGCGTCACTCTCACCGCATTGGCGAGAATGTCGACGCCGCGCAACATCTTGTCGCGCGCATCGACTGAGAATTTTACTTCTTTAGCAGCCATTTCGGTTTCTCCTGTTTGCACTCGTCACCCTGAGGTGTGAGCGGCAACGCCGCGAGCCTCGAAGGGTGACCATGTACCGGCTGTCATCCTTCGAGGCGCGCCTGCGGCGCGCACCTCAGGATGACGATGAAGCGTTACGCGGCCTTGCGCCGGCTGACCTGCTCGTCGAGCACGCCCATGATGTCGGACTCCTTCATGATCAGGAGCTCTTGGCCGTCGATCTTGACCTCGGTGCCCGACCATTTGCCGAACAGCACGCGGTCGCCGACCTTCACATCGATGGGGATGAGTTTGCCGGCCTCGTCGCGGCCGCCCGGGCCGACGGCGATGACCTCGCCCTGGGAGGGCTTCTCCTTGGCGGTGTCGGGAATGATGATGCCGCCGGAAGACTTTTCCTCGGCATCGATGCGCTTGACGACGACGCGGTCGTGAAGCGGACGAAACTTCATGGTATCCTCCTAAACTATTGAAAACATTGTAGATGTGTGACGCGCAGCGGCAGCCGGAAAAGCATGCAATTCGCTTGTTTTCCCTCCCGGAGGACCGCCTGATGGCGACATAGGGGCGCGATTTTTTGCCCGCAAGAGGCGCCGGAAAATTTTTTAGCACTCACTTGCGCGGATTGCCAACATAATCGGGTATTGCTCTGACGAATAAGGTAAATTCGGGCTAGCCGATCTAGCGCGCGGGTTCTTGGTTCAGTTACCTGGTTCAGTCGTCAATGGGTGGGCTTGCCGCTTCCACACGCCGGCGCTGGAAAATATTCGGCGGCGGTCTGTGGGAGTTTCGTGATCAGGGAGCTCGGGTCGTTTTCGACGTAGATCACCCGCGCAGGCGCACCGGGTTTGAACAAATACACTCCGGCGGCCTTCGCCCAGGATTTCGGCAGCACGATCCGGCGCGCGGCGCCGTTTTCTTTCACCACAAGGGTTGATGCGGTCTCCAAACTGACTTGTGCGGTGATGCCGGATTTCTTGAGACATTCACCCGTATTGTCGAGCGCGTCGCTCAATTGCCCGGTAACTTCGATAACGCCGTCGTCGGGATTGTTATCCCCGAGTTGCTTGACGGGCGGAAAAAATCCAATGACGGCCGGGCCGTCAATCTTGATTGTCACTGTGCGGGTGCCCATCGTTTGGCTGAAAGCGATGAGCGGCACCGCGACTAAAAGCAATGCGACGAGGCAACTCGTTTTCATCTTTTTAAGTCCGAACCAGTTCATCCACGACGGTTCCATAGTCCACGTCCACTCCCGACCAAAATCTGTTGATGATGGCCAGGGAAACACTTCCCAACCGCCACCGTTGATGCGCGTCAGGTAATAGCGCAGCCGTACTGTCCTGCACCGGCCGCTTGTTAGCAGAGGCGTTTGGATGCTGCTAGTGCCTTGTAAATAAACAGTTTTCTCATTTTGGAGGCTTGCATGGAGGAGCAAGTCACTTGAACATTCCCGGTGGCGGGATGGAGGGCACGATGGTGTCGCAAGATTTTCGCAAGCAGCTTGAGGGCTATGGATTGACGACGGCCAACATTCTCTATCGGCGGCCGGATCATCGGTGGCTCCTTCAGACCTATGTCTGGCAGGATTACGATCTCTGCCCGGCGTTTCCGGCGCTCAACAAGTTCCTCAATTTCTGGCTGGAGACCCTTGAAGGGCCGCTGCACTCGGTCACCGTCGCCCATGCGCGGCTGATCAAGCCCACGGAGATCCGCGCCATCGACGGCGAGTTTCGGCTCCACTGAGCTTTTTTCATTCGTCATGCGCGGGCTTGACCCGCGCATCCATGCGGCGCTTCAGTTTGCTCTGACTCTGCATGGATTGCCGGATCAAGTCCGGCAATGACGAGGAGAAAAAATGAAAATCCGCTTCGACTTCGGTTCGCTCACGCTCGACGCCGAGCTCCTCGACACCCCGACCGCCAAGGCGATCGCCGCGGCGCTGCCTATTACCGCGTCTGCGCTGACCTGGGGCGAGGAGGTCTATTTCGAAATTCCAGTCAAGGTCGCGCGCGAAAAGGACGCGCGCGCCGTGGTCACGCCGGGCGAGATCGCCTATTGGCCGGACGGTAACGCCATTGCGATCGGCTTTGGCCGCACGCCGATTTCGAAAGGCGACGAGACGCGGCTCGCCAGCCCCTGCAATATCTGGGCGAAGGCGCTGGGCGACGTGAAGACGCTCGGCAAAGTGCGCGCCGGCGCCAAAATCAAGGTCAATATCAAGGTCAACGCGGCCGAGTAGGGCGGGATGAAAACCGACCGCGCCGCGAGAACGCCTCGTCATTGCGAGCGGAACGCAGTGGAGCGAAGCAATCCAGTCTGAGGCGCCGCTCTCGATTGCTTCGTCGCTTTCGCTCCTCGCAATGACGATGCACAAAGGCACGCCGCGAGGTTTGAGAACATGACGTATCTGCCCTAATACGTACGGGAAAAGACGCGACTGGTGAACGGTGGCTTTCACCGGCATCAGAAATGGCTAACGCCATCTGCGACGCCGGGAAGTCAAACCGCAGCTCCGAAACGAGGCTAGCCGATCGTCTGCAACGGGGGACCCGATGCCGAAACACAGATTGGAATCGTTCAGCGATGGCGTGTTCGCCATCGTGATTACGCTCCTCATGGATTGAATTTGATGACGGTGAACGCGCTTGGAACGCTGCTGTGGTTCTACGCGAGTTCGCGTCCGGGCCTAATCTCCGACGAAGTATCTCCGCGCGCGATCCGCTTCATCGCGCGCCTGCATTCGGCGCGTATCGCAGTTTACGCCGCTGCCGTGCTGCTAGCTCCCTGGCTCACAATCGGAAGCATCGCCTTGTTCGCCGCGGCAACCATTTTCTTTGGCTTGCCGAATCCGTTCTTGGAGCGGCGGTTGTCCGAACTGGGCCTGACGTAACAGTTGTTCTCGCGCCGCGTGAATTCAGAAAGCTCTATAATTATGACACCGCATTATCTCGAATTCGACCCAGCAATCATCGAAAAGCGTCAGGTTTATCGTCTCCTGACCGGGGCTGTCGTGCCGCGGCCGATCGGCTGGGCATCGACGTTAAGCAAGAGCGGCGTCAGCAACCTCGCGCCGTTTTCCTTTTTCACCGTGGTCTGCGTCACTCCGCCGATGATCTCGCTGACGATCGCGCGCAATCCCGACGGCACCGAGAAGCATACGCTCAAGAACGCGCGCGAGACCGGCGAGTTCTGCTTCAACGTGGTGACGGAGCAGGTGTGGCGGGAAATGGTGGATTCGGCCAATGCCTTCCCGGCCGGCAATTCCGAGTTCAGCGAAACCGGTCTCACCCCAATCCCGAGCGTCAAAATCGCGGCGCCGCGCGTCAAGGAGGTTCCGATCCATTTCGAGTGCAAACTCGAGCGCGTCCTTGAGCTTGGCCCGAACCGGCATCCTTTGGTCATCGGCGAAGTGGTTTACATGCATGTCGATCCATCGTGCATGACGAATGGATATATCGACATGAAGAAGCTCAATCCAATTGGAAGGCTCAACGGCTTTTTTTACGCGACGCTTGGGCAAATTTTCGAGCGCGAGTTTTTCGATGGACAAGCGCGCTAGCGGAAATCAGGTATCCGAGCTCTTTGTTGCAACCTGCCGCGCAAAAGCCAGCATCAGATCCCAGGCATTGCGAATGCTGACGGCGAGAAGAAGCAATAACGCCACCCCCAAAATATCGGCGGCGAGTGCGGCGCGCGAAATGACGAGCCCCGCCGCGGCAAGCATCGCGAGATAGGCCGCGAGCGGGCAGAATCCGTAACCGAACCGGTCGGCGATATCGCTGACCGAGGCGCGGGCAAGGCCGACCAGAACTACGGTCGTGTAGGCAAGCCCGGCGACGGCAACGAGCGTGATGCCGATCGCAAGCGACAGCGCGGTGTGGGACGGCACTATCGCAATGAGGCTGATGAGCAGAAGCGTGCTGAAATGGAAAACGACCGGGCTCATGAAAGTGCGCGTGGCGACGCTGCGCTCGGGCGTGAGAAAACTTGCCCCGATCGACACCGCGACGAACAACAGCGCAACCAGCGCGGCCGAGGCGGTGCCGAGCAGCATGTAAAAATCATGCCTACGGCCGTTGTTATCCTTGAAGAATTTGGCCGTATGTCGCGTCTGTGTCGCGTCTAGGCAAAGAAGAGCTTCTCGGCCTTGGCTAGCTCTGCACCATCATCGCCGCTAGGGAATAGGTGACCATAGCGATCAGCCGTCATGGTGAGTGTGGCGTGGCCCATCCGCTCTTGCACCATCTTCATCGGTAATTCTAACCCGCCGTCCTTCACTCGATTGATGCACCACGACGCATAGAAGTGGCGCAGTGAATGCAGGCCAGGGTACTTCGGCCTGCCGTCTTTGGTGACAATACCGGCGGCAATAAGTGCCGGTCCCAGGCCGCGCTGGGCGATGTTGGAGTGGTATTCGATCTCACCGGTGCCGGTAGGGAAGACAAATTCCAATTTGCCGTGCTGACCCTTAGGACACCGCAACTTCCACTCCCGCAGCGTGTTCACCAGCATCGGCAATAGCGGGACGGTGCGTTCACCGGCCTCGGATTTGGGCTTGTCGATCTTGTTGTATCGATCGGCGCGCTGACGGACATGGAGCTTGGCGTAGGGTAGATCGACGTCTTCCCAGCGCAGTCCGCGAAGCTCACTGGCGCGTAGACCGGTAAAGATCGCCGTCAGCAACAGTGGCCGGTATTTGTCCGGTAAATGCGCGATCAGCCGTTTGATCTCGTCTGGCGTCGGAATGTCGATGCCAACTTTTAGCTTCTGCTTTTGTTGGCTTTTGGACTTGCGTTTATGTTCTCTCTTCATGCTGCGAACGACGTTGGTGGCCACAAGGCCGCGTTCCAGCGCGTCGGCTAGCAGACCGCCAAGGCTACCTATGACAGCCTTCACCATTGTGGGGGAACGGCCATCGGTGCGCAGATCATCCTTGAATTTGCGCATCAAGGGTACCGTCAACGTTGAGAGCTTGTAATTGCCGAGACGCGGATTGATGTGCAGGCGTAGGTGCTGCTTGTAGCCCGCAACGGTAGCGCGCTCTAACTCTTCCGCCTCGCAAGCCTTGATCCACAGCTCACCGGCATCAGCTACCGTGACGCTTTTGCTTGGCGCAATGTGAATACCCTTGCCGACATCGACGGTAACCTGTGCCTCGCGTGCATCGGCATCCTTTTTGCGGGCAAACGTCTCGATATGCCGAGAACCGTTGGTGGCATAATCGACAATCCAGGCTTCCTTGATCTCGCCCTTCCGAGTGGTCCATACCCGCTTGCGAACCGACATGATATTGCCCCTCTGCCTTACGGGACGAATTGACTAGCAATGTATAGCAATGTATAGCAGGAATACAAGAGTGAAGGGTAAAATGGTGAAGAAAAGCAAGAGACGCGGCAACCCGATGGTAAGGGCCATCGTCAGCAAGGAGCTGGAGGCCAAGTTACGCGCCATGGCGAAGAAGGAACGCCGCACGCTGTCACAGATGATTGCGCTGTTATTAGAGCGTGGCGTGGAGAAGTGACACTCTCTCCCCGCCGCCTCCCGCCGCCTTGGACTGTCGAGGAATTGGACGCCTGCTTCGTCGTCCGCGTCAGCAACGGACAGCAACTTGCCTATGTCTATTTCGAGGATGAGCCGGGGCGGAGATCGGCAGCTTGCCGGGCGTTGATCTTCCATCTTGCGGCCGGTTGAAGCCCACAGCCGAATCGTCGTCGAATGCGATGATGAATGCCAAGGCGCTCATTATCTGGCTGATCGTTGGCGCTGTCGCCGGTTGGCTCGCCGGTATGGTGGTCAAGGGCGGCGGCTACGGGCTAATCGGCAACATCATCGTCGGCATTGTCGGCGGCCTGATCGCCGGTTGGCTTTTACCGCGCGTCGGCGTCGCAATCGGCGGTGGCGTTATTGGCGCGATCATCAACGCTTTCATCGGCGCGGTTATCCTGTTGGTTATTCTGAGACTGATCAAACTATAAGACGGCGCATTGCGGCGAACATCGCCAAGCTGCCGGAGCTTTTACGCAAATAAAAAGCCCCGACAGTCGCCGGGGCCAAGCGAAGGGGTACTGACTGGAGCGCGTGTATGAAGAATAGGCACCGCGTCAGTCAGGTGGTGAGTAAGCTTGTATGCTTGCGGGCGGCCCGGCGCAAGATATTAAGGCAGGGCGGATGAGCAACGGTTGGTCAATGTCCGCTTTACCCCGGTGAGTTCAACCGGTCGACGCAACACTACTCGCTGGAGCGCTCTGGCCATGGCGCTGGAGCAATTCCTCCATTGAGAGCCAAGATCTTAGACACCGCTCTCGTTCCTCGAGCGCTCGGGTGACGTCTGCCACCCATTGGCCGCTCTTCCAGCGCTCCCAGGGCTCTGCCTTCAGCTTCGGCGTGAAACCACGTCCGTGCATGCCCCTCCATATGCATACCGTTCCAACGTGCCAGATAGAGTGGAAGGGTGTTGCGTCGATCGGTTGAATCCGCCCCCCAATAGCGGACATTGGAACTCAGTGTCGAAATGTCCGCTTTGGGCTGCGGGTTCAACTGGTCACTGCAACACTGCTCGTAGTCTATCGGCAGGGGTTTCAAAGCCCAAGGTCTTCCGCGGGCGTTGATTGAGCCGCAGCGCGATCCTGTTCAGGTACGCCTGAGAGAAGCGCGAGAGATCTGTTCCCCTCGGGAAATACTGTCGCAGCAAGCCGTTGGTGTTCTCGTTGCTGCCGCGCTGCCAAGGACTACGTGGATCACAGAAATAGACCTGAACGTTGGTGGCGACGGTGAAGTTCTTGTGGTCAGCCATCTCCTTGCCTCGATCCCAGGTCAAGGAGCGGCGCAGCTCCTGAGGCAGTTTGCGCACGTGTTTACCGAGCGCGGCTACCACGGTCGCCGTGTCCTTGCTCGGGACTTTGAGAAGCATCACAAAGCGCGTATGGCGCTCGACCAGCGTCGCGATGTGCGTGTTGTTTGCTCCGGAGAGAAGGTCTCCTTCCCAGTGGCCTGGCACGGCGCGATCGTCGGCTTCGGCCGGCCGCTCGCGGATGGAAACCGCATCGACGATCTGTCCCAGTCCGCTCTTGGTGGTGCCGCCTTTGGCTTGGCGCATCTGCCGTGCTGTACGCAGGTGCGCCATCAGCGCCTTCTTCAGCACGCCGCGTGTCTGAATAAAGAGACTCCGATAGATCGTTTCGTGAGATACTTGCATGCCTTGGTCGGCAGGGAATTGCCGCTTCAGCCAGCCAGAAATCTGCTTCGGCGACCACTGGAGTACGAGCTTCTGCGCGACGCGCCATCGTAGCTCGGCATGGCGCGCTAGGCGACAAGGCTTCGGGCGCAACGCCCGCTGCCAGGCGTGCCGATCAGCCTCGCTGGCGCGGTAGGCGCTGCTGCCGCCGTTACGCCTGATCTCTCGACTTACAGTCGAGGGCGATCGTCCGAGGCCCTGTGCGATCTGCCGCATCGACCGAGCGGCGGCAATGCCACGCGAAATCTCTTCACGCTCTTCAAGCCGCAGGGCTATCACAGCTCTCCGGCGTGGTGCTGGAGCAATCCCTCCATTGACAGCCAAGACCCGATAGACGCCGCTCTTGTTCCTCCTCTCAAGCGCTCGGGCGATGTCCGCCACACATTGACCGCTCTTCCAGCGCTCCCAGAGCGCGGCCTTTTGCTTCGGTGTGAACCATGTCCGTGCATTCCCCTCCATCCGCATACCTCCTCATCTGGCAAGATTAGAAGGTGTTGCGTCGATTCGTTGAACTCACCGTCAAAACCAGACATGACGCTCTGAAATCGTGATGTCTGCTTTGCCCCCCGAAAGCGGACATCCCTCGACGTAATCCTGGAGTGCGCCCTTGGGGCCGGACAGGTTGAGGCAAGTGAATTGACAGTGGGAGCTGGGCTTTCAAAGGATGAAAGCCATGGCCCGACAACGTTCCCACAGCATCGCGTTCAAAACGGCAGGTCGCACAGGAGTTCATTGCCGGAGAGACGCTTTATGGGCTTTCCAAGCGGCATGATATCTCGCGGCAGCTGATCCGGGTCTGGGTTCAGAAGTATGAAGTCGGCGCCTTGGACGAAGATGCGCAGGCTGCTGATCTCCTCCAGGAATACGAAGCCAAGATTGCGGCGTTGGAGCGGATGGTTGGCCGACAGGCGCTCGAAATCGAGTTCCTAAAGGGGGCTCTGAAAAACGCACCACGGCCGAGAAACGCGAATACATCCGTCATTGTCGGCCCAGCGGCATCTCCATCGCAGAAGGATGCCGGCTAATGGGGTTCGGTCGCTCTACGTTTTACGACATACCGGACGTCCGTGCGCGCGATCTAACTATCGTTGCGGAGATGAAAGCGATTTGTGACGAGTTCGAAGCCTATGGCTATCGGCGTGTTGACGCCGAACTCCGTCATCGCGGCATTGTCGTGAACACCAAGAAGATCCGTCGGCTCATGCGCGAGCATACGCTGAATCCAAAGCAGCACAGGCGGTTTATCGCGACGACAGATAGCGATCACGATTATCCGATCTTCCCCGATCTCGCGAAGACCATGACGCCGGACGGTCCCAACCAACTCTGGGTGGCCGACATCACTTATGTCGCAATCACGACTGGCTTTGTGTACTTGGCTGCGATCCTCGATGCTTGGTCCCGACGGGTCGTAGGTTATGCTATCAGCCGCTCGATCGATGCACGGCTCGCTGTTGCTGCGCTCAAGGCCGCCATCAGCGCCCGCGATCCACCAAGGGGATGCGTGCATCATTCCGACCGTGGATCACAATATGCCTCCGAAGACTATCGCTTGGTCTTGCGAGAGCACGGTCTCAGAGGCTCCATGGGTCGGCGTGGCAATCCCTACGACAACGCCAAGGCCGAGAGCTTTATGAAGACGCTTAAGGTCGAGGCCGTTTATTTGATGGATTACCAAACGTTCGAAGATGTCACCGCCGACCTTCCACGCTTTATCGATGAGGTCTACAACATCCGCAGACTGCACTCCGCGCTCGGCTACCTAAGCCCAGCACAGTTCGAGGATCACCACGCCCGGCACACTGTCAAAACCGCCGCATGAAAACTGTCCACCAGCAAGGGCGCACTCCACTAAGTGCCAAAAAGCGGACATCAGTTGCCTCATTCGATCACCTCGTCGGCGCGCCCAAGAATTGGCAGCGGCACGTTGATACCAAGCGCTTTAGCAGCTTTTAGATTGATGATGAGTTCCACCTTTGTAGCTTGCTGAACCGGAAGGTCAGCGGGTTTCTCGCGCTTGAGAACTCGCCCAGTATAGATTCCGGCCAGGCGATATGATTCCGTAATGTCTGATCCATAAGCCAGCAGTCCTCCGGCCCTGGCGAACTCACGCCGCGCATAGACGGCAGGGATCGCGTGGCGCGCCACCAGTGTCCCGAGTTGTTCGCTGTGGCTCGTGAAGAACGCATCCGCACTGATCATCAGCGCGGACACTCGCAATTCGTCGAGTTTCGCAAAAACGCCGTCGAACTCACGTTCGGCGCCGGCGTTCAGGACATGGACTTCCAACCCGAGTGTCCGAGCCGCCCGCACCACCTCCCTCTCTTGGGGCTCAGCAACAGCAGGATCGTTCGGATTGACCAGCAGACCCATAACGCGTCCCGCAGGGATTAACTCGTGCAGCAATTGCAGTCCTTTCCCTGCCATGACTTCCACAGCCAATGACGCCGCGCCCGTGACGTTACCACCAGGTCGGTTGAGACTAGAACCTATCTCAAAATTGCTGACCGCTGTCGATCCGATATAAATGCGGAATGATTCGGCTCACCGATAAGCAGTGGGAACGCATCCGGGATCATTTTCCGGAGGAGCACATTGCCGATGGACGTCCTGGTCGTAAACCCATTGCGAGTCGGCGCGTGCTTGAAGCGGTGCTGTGGATTCTCAATACCGGCGCGCAGTGGCATATGCTGCCGCAAAGCTATCCGAACTACAAAACTGTGCACCGGCGCTTTCAGGCTTGGTGTCGCGACGAGACTCTGCGCCGGATATTGACGGATGTTGCTAACGATCTTCGCGACCGAGGCGTATTGGATGAAGAAGAATGCTTCATTGACGCGACGTTCGTTATGGCTAAGGGCGGCGGCGCGGAGATCGGACCCACGAAGCGCGGAAAAGGCATGAAAATCATGGCGATTGTTGATCGCCATGGATTGCCGCTTTCGGTCAGCACGCATGCGGCAAACCATCACGAAGTCCGCTTGGTACAGCTCTGCTTTGACTTCTACATGATCGAAGCCAAGCCAGAGAACCTGATTGGCGATCGCGCTTACGACAGCGATCCGCTGGACGAGGAATTGCGCCGAGATGGCATCGAGATGATCGCGCCGCATCGCTGCAACCGCAGCAAGCCGCCCACGCAAGATCGGCGCCGGCTAAGCCGCTACATGCGACGCTGGCTCGTCGAGCGCTTCTTCGCTTGGATCCAATGGCAACGCCGCATCCTCGTCCGCTGGGAGTATCACGCCCAGAACTTCCTCGGCTTTGTCCAACTCGCCTGCCTCGTTATCCTCTTCAGACGATTTTGAGATAGGTTCTAGTCACAAGGCCGAGCTTGATCGGATCCCCGCCCGTTTCGAACACAATCGGAATTGTCGAGGTTGCCGCCTTGGCCGCAAGTGCTGCCGGAGTGCTGGTCGCAGCGATCACCGTCACCTGACTGCGAACCAGATCAGCCGCCATGGTCGGCAGTCGATCATTGTGACCCTCTGCCCAGCGGTACTGGATCGTAACGTTCTGCCCGTCGGTGTAACCGGTTTCGCCCAGCCCTTTGAGAAAGGCAGACAAAGGTCCCGGGTAACCTGCTGCAAAGGCCGCATTCAAAAAACCGATCACCGGCATCGCTTGCTGCGCACGTACGGCGAGCGGCCACTCAGTCGCTGAACCAATAATTGCGCCAATAAAATCGCGCCGTCGCATTGCGTCCCTCGCAGGCCAAGGACCAAGCGAGTATCGATTGCACTCGGCAATTACAGCAGGGATTGACGAACAGTGAAATGGGGTTCGGATGTCATATTGCGCGGCAGTTCAGAACCACGAATGTCCGCTATGGGTTGCCAGCTCAACCGGTCGACGCAACACTTGCGTTAAATCTCCCCCCATGCCGGGCTGCTTGGCAATAAAGGGAAGATGACGGCTTACTAAACGCCCGTCCGATCGTTTGAGCGACTCCCGCTGTCTGCCAGCGATTTCACAGCTCCGCCTTCTCTGCCGCTGTGAAACCTCGACGAAATCGCTGATCCCTCGCTACACACTCCATCTTTTCCTTCCAAGATAAAAGTGTTGCGTCGACCCGTTGAGGCCACCGTCAAAAGCGGACGTGACGCTCTTAGATTTCGATGTCCGCTTTACTCCCGAAAGCAGACATTCGCCTACGCGATCAGGATGTCTGCTTTGGGCCGATTTTGTTGCAGAAGTCGGCGATGACAGGTGCGTGGCGACCGGCGCGAACTTCTTTAAGTAGTCGTTTGCCATCCACTCCCTAGCAAGGAGTGGGCTGACACCACTGCCGCCGAACTCTGCACTCCTTATGCAAAGCACGCCTCGGTGACCGGCGGTGGTCGGACGACGAGCTTTGCGAGCCTGCGGAGGTTTTGCGCGATTGCCGCCAGTGTGAACTCGAACAGGGCACCGCACGGCCCACGCAAGCGCAGACGACCGAGCCGAAAGATACGTTTGAGGTGCGCGAACAGCATCTCAACGCGTTTGCGATCGTGGCGCGAGCGTTCGAATGCTTCGGTCTTGGCCAGCGCCCGGGCTACGTCACGGGCCTCTTCGTAGATGCTGCGCGGAATTCTGCGCCACGGCGCCTTCGGACAGCACTGCGCCTTAAGGAGGCAGCTGCGGCAATCGCGTGTCCTGGCCCGGTAATATAGTGTCTCCCCATCGGTGGCCACCTTGCCCGTCGTGGTGAGAACCTTGCCGGCCGGACAGATGTAAACGTTACGCTCTTTGTCGAATGTGAAGTCTTCCCGACTGAACGTTCCGTCTTCTCGCCTCGATTTGTCGACCACCGGGATGTGCGGCGCTATCTTTGCCTCGTTGACCAGCCAGTCGAGGTTGGCTCCAGAACCGTAAGCCGTATCGCCCGCGAGCCGTTCGGGCTTGATGGGGTCTTGGCGGCGCCAACTTCGGCATTTGGCGGATGGCGCGCGACGCCTCGACGTCCATGATGATGCCGAACTTCACGTCAATTAGATAATTGTCGGAATAGGCAAAGAACGCCGGTCCGCGCTGGGCTCCCGTCCATTGGGCGGCGGGATCGGAGGGTGAGACGAACTTGGGCGCCACATCGCTGGCCGCCCCAAATGCCGCGTCATCAAGGGTGGCGAGATACTCCTTGGTCGCGCGGCTTACCGCCTCTGCATCGAGCTCCTTATTCCAACGTGGCCCGGGCGTTGATCGCTGCTTATTGGCGTCCGCAACAATCAGACTGGCATCCACCGCAAAGCCCTCACCGCCGACCAGGCCAGCCCCGATGCACGCGCCCACAACACGCTCAAACACGCTGCGGAAGATGCCGCTATCGCGGAACCGCTCATTGCGGGCCCGCGAAAACGCCGAGTGATCTGGGATCTTGTCCTCAATCGAGAGCCCGCAAAACCAGCGATAGGCAAGGTTCACTCCCACATCACGGCACAGCGCCCGCTCCGAGCGGATCGCGAACACATAGCCGATGATGAGCATCCGGATCATCAGCACCGGATCGATCGATGGCCGACCGAGCCGAGGATAATAAGGCGCCAACTCGGAATGCACCCAACTCAGATCGAGAACCGCGGCGACCTCGCGGACCGGATGATCGTCTGGCACTGCCTCATCGAGACGAAATGAATAGAAAAACTGTTCCTGGTCGTGACTCAGCCGCCCCATCATGGTCCGCTCCCGTCGCGAATCGCATCACAGCGACGAAATCACCGACCCCAACAACCTTCAACAGATTTCTGCAACAAAATCGGCCATAAGCGGACTCATGCACCGCAGCAAAAAACGTCTATTCGATCACCTCGTCGGCACGGGCGAGCAGTGTCGGAGGAATTTCGATCCCAAGCGCGCGGGCGGTCTTGAGATTGACGACGAGCTCGAATTTAGTGGGCTGCTCGACCGGCAGGTCAGCCGGTTTAGCGCCCTTGAGAATTTTGTCGATGTAGAGAGCGGCGCGGCGATATAGATCAATGCGGTCCACGCCGTAGCTCATGAGTCCGCCCGCCACCACGTTCTCCTTGGCGCCGAATATCGTCGCCAGCCGGTACTTCAACGCAAGCTCGGCCAGGAGAGCATGCTGGTTAATGGTCACCGGCGCCGGCATGACAAAAACACCGCCGACGTTTTCCCGCGCCAGTGACGCCAACGCCGCGTCGAAATCCTCCGCTGTTGCTGCGGGCACTATGTGGAGCGCGACCCCGAGCCTTTCGCCGGCGGCCTTAACCGACTGCAGGCCTGGGACCTGCGAGGGCGTCGTGGGATTCCAGAGCACGCCCATCCGCGTTGCCTGCGGCAGCACCTCCTTCAACATCTCCAACGCTTTGGCGTCGATCTCGGTGGACTGCTCCGACAAGCCGGTAATGTTGCCGCCGGGCCGCGGAAGAGACGCTACATGCCCGGTGCCAATCGGGTCGGCATGACTCGCGAACACGATTGGGATTGTTTTTGTCGCCTGCCGCGCGGGTTCAACGATGGTCGAGGACGGCGCAAAAATCACGTCGACCTTCATGCGCACCAGCTCGGCGGCTAGCCCAGGAAGCTGGTCAACGTTGTCGGCCCAACGAAATTCAATCACGATGTTTTTGCCCTCGATCCAGCCGAGGTCGCGCAAGCCGACCCGCAAGGCTTCGACACGGCTCGACGAAGCAGACGCCGGTCCGAGGTTGAGGTATCCGACGCGAGCGACCTTTGCCGATTGCTGCGCGCGCGCCGCGAGCGGCCACGCCGATGCTCCAGCCACCAGCGTGATGAATTCCCGTCGCCTCATAGATCGCCCCTCGGGCCGACATCAGTAGCGTACCACACCCCCGGCTCTGAGGGTGCGTTGTGCGGCACAGCAATATCAGATGCCGCATGTCCGCTTTGGGTCTTGGTTGTGTAGAAAGGCCCAGGGGAGAGGCGACACAAGGTCGTCGAAGTTGGCGAGGCGGATTGATTTTCTGGATTGATACTATGCCCTCATCGCTGTGATGAGTGGCTGGATGCCGATGATGTTCATGACGCGGGTGAGATTGTAGGCGAGTACGTGTAGCGCCATCTCGCTGGCGACCCGTGGCAGTGTCTTCATGAGGAAGTGGGTAGCCCCCATCCGAGCCTTGATCGTGCCGAAGGGATGCTCGACCGTCTCACGCCGCTGACGCATCTTCTCCGGATGCTCATCAAGCCGGCGTTGCACGGCCTCGATAATATGCTCATGCTCCCATCGTGAGATCAGTCGCTCCTTGCCCTTGGTGCAACTGTTCTTGATTGCGCAGCTATGACAGGCGGCGGTCCGGTAGCGACGCAGGACCATGCCTTTGTCCTGGGTTGTAAAGGAATAGGCGAGCTTCTCGGCTGCAGGACAAATGTAAACGTCCTCATCAGCCACATAGCGGAAGTCCTGCTTGCCGAAGCGTCCTTCCGCCTTTGCGTTCGAGGTCATCGGCTTTGGCAGCGTAACCGTGATGCCAGCCTCCTCGCATGCCAGGATCTCTTCGCTGTTGAAGTAACCGCGGTCGGCGACGGCATCGAGCTTCTCCACGCCTAGCGCCGTCTTGGTCTCGTTGGCCACATGGGAGAGCTGCGATCGGTCGGTTCCGTCGTTGGTTACCTCATGCATGACGATCAGATGATGGTTGGCCTCGACGGCAATCTGGACGTTGTAGCCAACGACGCCGGAACCGCGGCCGCTGGTCGCCATCGAACGGGCATCGGGATCGGTCAGCGAGATCTGCTGGTCCGGGGTGGTGAGCATCTCCACCTTGAGAAGCTCGAGACGCCGCATCTGCTCCTTCAGCGTCTCGATCTTCTCTTTGAGGCGGTTCGTCTTGGTTGTGAGGGCCTCTGACGGTTCCTGCCGGTCGGCAGTGTCGAGCTGCTGCAAATAGCGCGCGACGCTCTCCTCAATCTGCGCCATCCGCCGCTCCATCTTGGCGCGCGTGAAGTTCTTGTCGCGGTTGTTCACCGCCTTGAACTTGCTGCCGTCGATCGCGACGCTGGGTTGCGTGAGTAGGCCAATCATGCGGCACAGCGCAATAAAGCGTGCGCACACCTTGCGGATGGCAGTGCCATTGTCCTTGCGGAAGTCGGCAATCGTCTTGTGATCCGGTACAAGCCGGCCCGTCAGCCACATCACCTCAACGTTGCGCGCAGCCTCACGCTCGAGCCGTCGACTCGACTGAACCCGATTGAGATAGCCGTAAATGTAGAGCTTCAGCAGAACCGACGGATGATACGAAGGCCGACCGGTTGCTTCCGGATCGACCCCGCCAAAGCCAAGCTCGCCCAGATCGAGTTCCTCAACAAAAACGTCGATCACGCAAACGGGATTGTCCTCATCGATCCAGTCTTCCAAGCATTCCGGAAACAGCGTGCTCTGCCCACGATCCATGCCCTCAACGAAGCGCCTCATCCGATCCCTCCGCAAAAGCAGCCGGAATCATACAGCGCGAATCAAATAACCAAGTGCGTTTTCACACAAGCTGGGTCATAAGCGGACATGGCGGCTTCAATTTGCGATGTCCGCTTTACACCCAATAGCGGACATTCATTGCCGCAGTCGGAATGTCCGCTTTGGGCCAAAAGCAAACTCATGCACTGCAGCAAACAAGCGCGCTATTCGATCACCCCGTCGGCGCACAGGAATGTCAGCAGGCGTGGTTTCGGCTACCGATCCTGCTGCGGGCGTAGCGGTGCGGTTACGCCGGATTGATGTTGGCGATCCGAATCACTTTGCCCCATTTGGCGATTTCATCGGCGATAAGCTTATGAAAATCAGCAGGCGAACCACCAAGAGGTGCGCCACCGACATCGGCAAACCGCTCCTTCACCTTCGGATCGGCGAGCACGGCGTTGATCTGATGGTTGAGCGTATTGATAATCGCTGGTGGCGTTTTCTTTGGCGCACCAATTCCGTGCCAAATGGACGCTTCAAATCCTGGTACAAATTCTGCCACAGCTGGAACGTCCGGCAGGGCGTCCGAGCGCGTCGCACTGGTTACCGCAAGGGCGCGCAGCTTGCCGGCTCGTATGTTGGCGATCGCTAGAGGTATTGGTGGAAAAGCACATTGGACCTGACCGCTAAGCAAGTCAGGCACGAAGCTGCCACTGTACGGGACGTGAACCAGATCGACGCCAGCCATCATTTTGAAAAGCTCGGCATTCACATTCGGGGCGCTGCCATAGCCAGCCGAGGCATAGTTGATCTTGCCCGGATTAGCCTTGGCATAGGCGATGAACTCGGGAAGCGTTTTGGTGGGAAGTGTCGGTGTCACCACCAGGACATTGGGCGATCGGAACGTAGCCACAACCGGCGCAATGTCGTGGACGATATTGAATTTCAAATTGTTATACAGCGTTGCGTTGACGGCGTTGGTTACAGTCATCGCCAGGAGCGTATAGCCGTCAGGGGCTGCATTGATGACCTCCTCGGCTGCAATATTAGTTGCCGCTCCTGGATGATTCTCGACAAAGACTTGCTGTCCCACTCGCTCTGACAACGATTGGGCAACCAGCCGGGCAACAATGTCGGTCGCATACCCAGCGGGAAAGCCGACGATGAGACGAACCGGCCTCGAAGGATAGGTATCTGCCATTGCGGCAGGCGAGATGACTGGAAGTGCCGCGGCAGCAGCAAGATACAGGAATTCTCTGCGGGGAAGTTTCATCGCAACTCCCAAGCGTTTGCGAAGCCTCCGGCAAGCACCAAGGCGTTCAATCCAAATCGTTTTGTCATCGAAATTCTTGCCCGCCGCAGGCACAAACGCTGCCTTTGATTTCACGGAACGGCGGCATGTCCCGGTGGCAGCTCAAAACAAATGTTACGCGTATTGCCTAGCATTGAATAGCGACGTGATGTCGCCCATTTGGCGGCACCCTTTGCCAAAATAGCCATCCGTGCGGACTAGCAAGCTCGTCGCTATTCGATCACCTCGTCGGGTGGCGGGCAGCGACGGCCGCTCTATCTGGCGCCAGCTAATCGAATATTTTCGTTTTCCAACATTGCCCTGGCTTTGACCAGATCAGCTGTATCAAACCCCTCGCTAAACGACCCGTAGATCTCTTTCAGTTCCGCACGATGCTTGCCGGCGTTTCCTTTTAGCGCATACAAGTCACAAATACTCAGGCAAAGCCTAAGTTCGAGGGATTTGGCTTTTTGCTCGCGCGCAATCTTAAGACCCTTAGAAAAGTAATGCCTCGCCTGATCTAGATTTTGGTTCGATCGCAGATAAGTTTCGCCGATTAAGCGATATATCTCAGCCGCGTAAAAGCGTACGGAGTTGTCGTCATCAAGTCTCAATCGCGCCTGCTCCAAAAACTCGAACGCATGCTCCGAAACGCTTGTTCTTTATGCATGCATCCGATAGCAACCCCAAAGAGTATGACTCGAGTAATAGAGCGCCGGTGGCCCGTTCTTTTTCCAACCCTTCTTGAATCTCGGCAATGCCTTTTTCAAACTCGCCCTGGCTGGCCCTCGCCCATCCGCGCAAAATCAGGGCCAAGGCTAGATAGTGCACAAATCCATGCGCTTCACAGAATGCGATGGCAGCGTTAGCCTGCTCTGTAACGACCGCAGCATCACCGCGAAACTGATGCACGCGAAGACTTATCGTTCGTGCGATTGCCTGGCTGAACGGATGTTGAGATGCATCGGCATAACGGCAAGCCTCAGCGCAAATCCGCAACGCCCGATCTGGATAGCCGAGTAACCAAAGCGTCATCCCGTCGTATGACCTTACATGAACTCGCGGATCTTGCGCTGAAAGATCAAGATATGCCGCAGCTTTGCTGTCCTCACAGAGACTAATGCTGCGTTCTAGCTCTGCGTGGGCACCGGCAAAATTCCCTTGTGCAAATAACGTAAACCCTAGAGCTTCGCGGGCAAGAACCTTGCAAACGGAGTCGTCTATAGTCTCGGCGGTAGTCAGCAAATGCTCGGCAAGGGCTTGCGCTTCACCAAGCGTTGCACGAAGGAAATTCCAAGTCCACAAACCAAACACCGCAGGGAAGGCATGTTCGTCAAGCCCACTCTCTTTGCACAGTTGCAGCGCTCGCGTGTACGCGTGCTTCACACTTTCAGTGCTCCAACCCTCAATAGCCCGAAGGGAGTTGCCGAGGGACGTTTGAAGCAGCAACTCCGATCTCTTGCGCAGCATCGGGTCGTCGATATTGGGAATCTGTTTTAATCCTTCTCTCAGATGGCTGACCGCCTCGTTGAGCGCCGAACGAGCCATTGATTGTTTACCTGCTTCGTACCAGTAGTGTAGCGCCTTTGCGCAGCTGCTCGCCTGAGTGTAGTGGTACGCAACAATCTCAGGCTGAGTTTGCACGACATCAGGGAATTCTTGCTCCAGCGCCTTCGCGATGGCGGCATGCAGATGCACGCGGCGGCTTTTCAAGAGTCCGGCATACGCGGCGTCCCGCACCAGGGCGTGCTTGAAAGTGTAGACCGCGTGTGGAATTTCGCCCCGGCGGAACATCAATTCGGAGCGCACCAACTGATCAAGCGCCTCGTCCAATTTCTGTTTCGGCAGCCCGGCAACGGCATTCAGAAGCTCGTAATGAAACTCACGGCCCACCACGGCACCAATCTGGGCCACCTCCCGTACTGGTGACAATCGATCAAGGCGCGCCGTCAGCGATGCCTGCAATGTGGTCGGGATCGCCAATGGCGGTAGCGGACCATCAAGCACATATGCTCCCGTCCCGCTCTCGTAACAGCCCGCCTTCCAGTACCATCTTCGTTAATTCTTCGATGAACAGGGGTACCCCGTCAGTATGAGCGAGAATTTGGTCCATTACCTCTTTTGGAAGTATTTTGCCGCCCGTCACTCTCAGGACCAACGCTGCGCCGTCGCGTCGCCCAAGGCGCGTGAGCGCGATTGTTGTGAGGTGCGGGTAACTCGGCCACGGCGCCACAAATTGTGGTCTGGCAGTGACGAGTAACAACGCCCGGAGCTGCGGCATGTGCTCCACAGTTGCTGCAAGAAGCTCAAGCGAGGTCGGGTCCATCCAATGCACATCTTCGAAGATGAGTAAAACAGGTTGCCGCGCTGCCAAGCGCATCGAGCTGGGCCAATAAGGCTTCGAAGGTCTTCTCTTTGCGCTTCTGTGGAGTGAGGTCCTTCAGGCCGTAGCGATTGTCTGTCGGCAACGCGAACAAGCTGGCCAGAACCGCCACGTGTTCGGGATTGTCTGTGGATAGCGCGAGCAGAGCATTGAGTTTGGCTAGCTTCTCCGCAGGCAGTCGCTGTGTTTGAATCCGGCAGCGCGTTCGAGCTGGTTGATGAATGGGAACAATGCGCTGTGGGTATGATGCGCAGAGCAGAAATAGCGCAATGTGGTGTGTGATTCACTGTGCAGCCGCTCATTAAGCGCCAATGCGATATGCGACTTGCCGATCCCCGGCTCGCCTGTAAGGACAACCACCCGGCCTTCCTCCCGTGTGGCTTGCCGCCACCGGCGTAACAGCAAATCTATCTCTTCCTCACGCCCGAACAGCGACGGCAGCTTGTCACTGTGCATTGCTTCAAAGCGGCCCTCTACTCCACTCGTTCCCAACACCTGCGAGGCTGATACGGGGCGCGCCCAACCTTTCAGCGAAACCGGACCGAGATCGCGATAATTGAAATACCCTCCCGTGAGCTGGCGCGTATTCGGGCAAATCAATATGGTCCCTGGCTCTGCCAGCGTTTGCAGGCGTGCCGCAAGGTTCGGCGTTTCACCGATCGTGGCTTGTTCTGCCGAGATCTCATTAATCAGCAGCTCGCTCACAACGACGGTGCCCGTCGCAATGCCAATCCGAACCTGCAGAGCATCGCCGACATCGGTCCGGAGCTTCGTTACTGCATCGACGATTTCCAGTGCGGCGCGCACCGCTTGTACGGCACTATCCTCATGTGCGACCGGATAGCCGAAATAGGCGAGCACACCATCGCCCATGTATTGTGCAATCATGCCCTGGTAGCGTCCTATGACTGCACCAATAGCGGCTTGATACGACGCCACCACCCGCCACATGTCTTCCGGATCCAAACGCGTCGATAGTGCAGTCGAACCAACGAGATCACAGAACATAACCGTCAGATGGCGTCGCTCAGCTTCACCGCGTGGCTCTGGTTTTGGTTCGGTCGCTGGGCGCGTGGACGCAATAGAATTTGCCTCGCCAAGTTCTGCGATCGCGCGCAGCATCTTGCGACGATGCCCAAGCAATACGCCAAGTTCTTTTAGATCCTGGTCTGTGAGATCGCGAAGGATCGAAATGTCGATGGCGTTCTCGGCGAAGCGCTGGGCGTACTCTCCAAGGCCGATCGATTCGAGCCACTCGGCAGTACTCGTCATGACTCTTTTATATCACTGACGGAACTTCACAAAAAGCCATCATTGGATCGGGGACAGCTGGTGCGCGGTTAGCCGGCGACTTGTGCGTCAAACCGCTTGCAAAGCCAACGCGATCCCTTTGCCGGTTGGCCAAATGTCCGCTTTGGGTCACAAGCGGACATGAAACGCTTTCGTCTTGATGTCCGCTTTACCCCCGAAAGCGGACATTCGCCCGCGCGATCACGATGTCTGCTTTGGGCCAAAAGCAGTCGGGCAGCCACGACGAAAGTTACCGGCCTGTTGGCGAAAAAATGCCGTATCGGTCACTCTTCAATGTCGAACCTCACGCCCTGCGCGAGCGGAAGCTGCATCCCGAAATTGACCGTGTTGGTGGCCCGACGCATATAGGCCTTCCACACGTCGGAGCCAGCCTCGCGACCGCCGCCAGTCTCCTTCTCGCCGCCAAAGGCGCCGCCGATCTCGGCTCCCGAAGGCCCAATGTTCACGTTGGCGATGCCGCAGTCCGAGCCCGTCGTCGAAACAAATCTCTCTGCCTCGCGCACATCGAGCGTAAAGATGGAAGAGGAGAGGCCCGCGCCGACAGCGTTGTGCGACCGAATGGCCTCATCAAGTTCGGAATAACGCATCACGTAGAGAATCGGCGCAAAGGTTTCGCGTAATACCGGACCAGTCTGCTCCGGCATCTCGCAGAGAGCGGGACGCACGTAAAAGGCGTTCTCGCCGCCGATTCCCGCGATGCGCTCCCCGCCATGCAGGATGCCGCCGGCCTCACGCGCCTCTTCCAGCGCCCGCTGCATGCTCTCGAAGGCGCGCCGGTCGATGAGCGGACCGACGAGCGTTCCTTCCTCGCGCGGATCGCCGACCTTGGCCGAGGCGTAGACCCGCGAGAGCCGCGGCACTAGGCGCTCATAGACGTTGTCATGCACGAACAGCCGCCGCAGCGTCGTGCAGCGCTGGCCCGCCGTACCCATGGCCGCGAAGGCGATGGCGCGGACTGCGAGATCGAGATCGGCCGAGGGCGCGACGATGGCAGCGTTGTTGCCGCCGAGCTCAAGGATCGCACGGGCGAAACGGGCGGCGAGACGTGGGCCGACGTCGCGGCCCATTGCGGTCGAACCCGTAGCCGATACGATCGCCACTCGGGCGTCGGCGACGAGAGCTTGGCCAATATCGCGGCCGCCGATCACAAGCCCGGACAGGCCGTCGGGCGCGTTGCCAAATCGCCGCATCGCGCGCTCGACGACCGCCTGTGTGGCCAGCGTCGTGAGCGGAGTCTTCTCGGATGGCTTCCACACCACCGGGTCGCCGCAGACGAAAGCGAGAGCCGCATTCCAGGACCACACCGCCACGGGGAAGTTGAAAGCAGAGATGACGCCACAGACGCCGAGCGGATGCCAAGTCTCCATCATCCGGTGGTCGGCGCGCTCGGTCGCGATGGTGCGGCCGTAGAGCTGCCGCGATAACCCGACGGCAAAGTCGCAAATATCGATCATCTCCTGGACCTCGCCGAGTCCTTCGGACACGATCTTGCCCGTCTCAAGCGTCACGAGCCGGCCGAGGTCATCCTTGGTAGCGCGCAATTCCTCCGCGAGAACCCGCACGAACTCCCCGCGCCGCGGCGCCGGGACCTTGCGCCAAGCGTTAAATGCCTGAGTGGCCCGGCCTGTGACTGCGCTCACCTCCTCCGGGCTTGTGATCCGGACATAGGCTACGAGTTCACCCGTGATCGGCGATGAGGCCAAAACTCCCTCGCGTGCGAAGGCACTCTGCGGCACTCCAAGCCGGGACAGGATGCCGAGCGCTTCGTCACGAACCGAAGTGGGTTGGACCAAGGCAGCGTCCATTATCGTCCTGAGCCTCCGAAGCGTTGATGTGGAACACTCGTTTCCGGCTTGGCGTAAACCTCGCCGAAACGGTTCTCTAAGAAAACCTTCAGCGGTATGTCCTCCTGACGGATGAACCCGCTCTGTGGAAGCTGGCCGGTCGCAAGCAGATCGAGGACCGTACAGATCGCAGCGGCCGTCGTGATTTGAATGGCGCTCAATGTCCGGCCGTCCACATCGCGGCTGTAGATCTTGTTGGCGTAGGTCTCCTGAACGAGATGGCCTTTCTTGTGGCCGCTGACGGTGACAAAGATGATCACCACATCCTGCAGGGTCGTTGGTACCGCGTGCTCCAAGATATCTTTCAACACATTCCGGCGATCGCGCAGGCGCAGATCGTTGAGGAGCGCGCGCATGATTGCCGCATGGCCAGGATAGCGAATCGTGCGGTAATTGAGAGTGCGGACTTTCCCTTCGAGGGTGTCGCAAAGGGTCCCGACGCCGCCCGAAGTGTTGAACGCCTCGTAGGTAACACCATCGACCGAAAATTCCTCCCGCTCCTCCAGCGGCGGCACCTCGCGGCGCACGCCATTCACGATCGCTTCGCAAGCCTCGCAGTATTCGTTGATGACGCCATCCGTGCTCCAGGTCAGGTTGTAGTTGATGGCGTTGGAGGGATATTGAGGAAGCGCCCCGACCCGCAGTCTGACGCTGTCGAGCACCTCGAAACCCTTCGCCATGTCGAAGGCCACGATGGACACGAAGCCCGGAGCGAGCCCGCATTGAGGGATGAAGGCAGTGTTAGCATTGGCGGCGAGCTCCCTCACACGGCGCGTGCTCACCACATCCTCCGTCAAGTCGAGATAATGGGTACCGGCCGCTCGGGCCGCTTCCGCGATGCGCTTCGTCAGATGGAAGGGGGCGGCATTGAGCGCGGCAAACTGGCCGTTCAGCAGATCGACCAGCTTTAAGCTGTCCTCGACATCCGTAGCCATGATGCGAATGCGCTCGTCTCGGTCGAGGTTGCCAAGAACTTCGGGCGAGCGATCTGCCAGGGTCACTTGGTAGTCGCCCGTCGAGGCGAGCAGCCCGGCGACGGTGGCGCCTATTTTGCCGGCGCCGATCACGACGACATCTTTCATACGCCCTCCGGCAGCCC
Organism: uncultured Alphaproteobacteria bacterium; assembly: GCA_963816295.1. Classification (GTDB taxonomy): domain Bacteria; phylum Pseudomonadota; class Alphaproteobacteria; order Rhizobiales; family Xanthobacteraceae; genus BOG-931. The sequence continues at coordinate 102,803 of CAWFJS010000018.1, forward strand.
TGGCTCGTTGCTAATAAGTGCGATTGAGGGATCAACTCAGACTCTGGCCACGGCCGCGCGAGTGCGCAATCGCCGGATCTAGCAGGACGAGATTTCGGCGCGGCTTGCGCGTGTCGAGCCCAACGATCGCACGACCCTGTGCGGTCAATGCGAGGCCTTCCGGCTTGCCATCCAGATCACCGAGCCGCCACGCTTCAAGGAGCGCAGCGGTGCCGCCATCCGCCGGGAGATCATCGAGCCGCGCAATCGTGGAGGACTTGTCACTGAGCAGATAGAGGTAACCATCCGGACCTATTTCGAGGTCACTGAAGTCGGCGCAGGTTTTGGCCAGTGTCTTGTCGGGAAGCCAGATTGCGAGAGCAACGAACCGGTGGTGCCCTTTTTTGATCGGCCACCGCTCGCCGGCCGCCAGTGCGCCGCCGCGGACTAAGCCCCGCGACCGTGAATGTGGCGGGCCAAACTCAATGAAAGCCGCCGGCTTCTTCTCCTTAGCGACGAGCAAATGCCCGCCGGGCAGTAGCACCGTTCCTTCGCCCCGCGAACCCTTCGGGTTGGACCACGCCCGCGCAATTTTGCCGCGCCCTTCCACCGCAAGATCGATCGACGCAACCACCTTTAACGCCTTGGGGTCAATGAGTTCCACGCGCGGAGGTGTTTCCTGGAGCAGTAAAACGCGCCCGAGTCCGTCAGCGCAGACAGCCTCGATCTGGGGGTCATGCTTAGGAAGCATCGAACCTGAGAGCTTCGCAATGTTGCTCGTATGCCAGTCGATTCGGCCCCCATCGCTGCGCGGCAGCAAAAACCAGGCGATCTTCGCCACCCGGTCGCCGACCGCGATCAGAAACATCTGACCGTTTCGGCTGCGACGCAAGCAAATACCGGAGACCTCGCGAAGTGGCACGTCGACCACGCGGCGCACTCGCAGCCGGTTCTTGTTCGACTTACCGTTTCCCATGGGAGATGGTCTCTGCGGACATCAAGGAGAGCGTACAACCATTGCCTGATGAATTCCTGAGGTTTTTGCTCAATTCAGCTTGAAAAATGGCAATGTCAGTTTGGGTCACCAAGGGCTTTGCGGCAGCTCTAATCAATGTCCGCTATTCATTTTAACAAAAAAGAGATATTGGCTTTGATCCGAATCAAAAAACAGCTGGCCGTCTTTGTGCTATGAAGCACAAATATGAAACGTCACAAAACACAGGTGCGCGCACGCTCACGATGCCGCTTGTCATTGGAAGTTCATCGCTGCACGGCATCAAGGGACAAGTGGTGGTGTGTACTTGCAGGAGCGTCGTTTTTAATCGTGTTGATGTCGCTCGAAGCCGCTCCTGCTGAATTCGACTGGCCAAACGGCGGCCGATTGGATGCAAGAGTAGGGGAGCCGCAATAAAGACTGCCTGGAATGGAGCGATACCTGCGTAAACTGTGTGCGCGCTCAATCGGGTGAGAACTTTAGCTGCTCCAACATCGGCATCGCCTGCCAGCCCAAAGACGTAAAATGCGTGAGGCGTGCTGACGAAAAGACAAAGTAATGCGAACGGGGAGTTCCTCTGGTCGAGAGAAAGTTTCAGAAAGCGTGTCGTCGAAAAATTATCGAAATTTCAGAGCTGCTCATTGCGGAATGTGTCGCAACTCGCGACATCTCCCGATTTCAAGCCGGTCGTGAACCACCGCGAACGTTGTGCCGAAGTGCCGTGGGTGAAGGCATCGGGCACAACGTAACCTTGCGACTGTCGCTGCAATCGATCATCCCCGATGGCGGATGCCGTCTGCAATGCAGAGTCCACGTCTCCCGGTTCAATGAAATCCCACTTTGCTTGGCCTCGGTTAGCCCAGACGCCAGCAAAGCAATCGGCTTGCAGCTCAACGCGGACCTGCAAACTGTTGGCCTCGGCCTTATCCATGGCACGCTGCGCCTGCTGCGCTTTTGGCAGCACACCGAGCAAGTTCTGCACGTGGTGACCAATCTCGTGGCCAATCACATAGGCTTGCGAAAACTGGCAAGTCTTACTGCCGACCTTGCAGGCACCCAAACGCCCTTCGAGGTCCTGAAAGAAGCTTGTGTCGAGGTAGACCTTTTGGTCGAGTGGGCAATAGAACGGTCCCATCGCGGACTTTGCAAATCCGCAACCGGACTGTGTTGCCCCGGAGAACATGACTAGCGTCGGCGGTTTGTAGGTTCTCCCAGCTTGCGCGAATATATCTGTCCACACTGTCTCGGTACTGCCGAGGACGGCCGCCACGAACTGCCCCATTGTGTCTGATGGGCTTCCAGAACTTGTCGTTGAACCGGCGTCCGCCTGCTGCTGTTGCCCGCCGCTTCTGGACATCATCTCGGCGCCCCCGATCAGGAGGCGCGGATCGATGCCCAAGGCCCAGCCAATCAGGCCGAGCACCACGATTGTGCCAATCCCAATGCCGCCGCGGGCTACGGTGACACCGCGTCGATCCTCAATCCTCGCGCTCTTCGGCAACTCATCGAGGCGCATGACTTACCTCATCCTATTGATTTGTGCGCTTCACGACATTTGTGACAGCTCTGCCAATTGCACACTCGCCCCTATTCAAAATATTTGATCTCGCTCAAATATCGGTTGGTTTCAGAGACGAGCGGCGGCCAGCTGGTTGACGTTCCTGATGTCCGCTATGGGTGGCGGATTCAACTGGTCGACGCAACACCCTTCCCTTCTAATCTGGCCCGTTGGAACGATATGCATATGGAGGAGCATGCACGGACATGGTTCACGCCGAAGCAGAAGGCTGAGCTCTGGGAGCGCTGGAAGAGCGGCCAATGGGTGGCCGACGTCGCCCGGGCGCTCGAGGAACGAAAGCGGTGTCTAAGATCTTGGCTCTCAATGGAGGAATTGCTCCAGCGCCACACTGGAGCGCTCCGGCGAGCAGTGTTGCAGTGACCGGTTGAACTCACCGTCAAAAGCGGACATTGAAGCGCCTTCACCCGATGTCCGCTTTACCCCCAGAAGCGGACATTGCTGACGTTTCCGGTATGCCCCCTAATCGCCGCCATATGCAGCGATGATTTTTGACCAACTACGGGTCAGGAGGGGCAGATGCGGAAGACACAGATTGTTTCGCCGAAAATCCGCCAGCCGAGCGGGCATTTTTCCCAAGCGATTATGATCGAAGCGCGCGGCCGATTAGTCTTTATCTCAGGCATGACCGCTCGTCGCGCAGACGGCAGCATAGCCGGTATCGGCGGCATTGAAGCGCAGACGCGACAGGTCTGCGAAAATGTCAAATCTGCGGTGGAGCAAGCAGGCGGCACGATGGACGACATCTGCCGCGTCGATGTCTATGTCCGTAACATGGAGCACTTCGATCAGATTCACAAAGTACGTCGTGAATATTTCAAGCCGCCCGCGCCGGCTTCGACTATGGTCGAGGTCTGCAAAATGACTTCACCGGAATACCTCATAGAGATAAATGCGATCGCGGTAGTTCAATAGAGACGTGCCAACAATCCATTCGTATCGATAGCCACGGAGTTCCACCCATGAACACACGACGCGCCGCGTGCAGCTGTGGGCAGCTTCAGCTTACCGTCGACGGCGAACCCTCGCGCATCTCTATGTGCCACTGCTTGGAATGCCAGCGCCGCACCGGCGCCGTGATCAGCAACCAGGCGCGCTTCCGCCGCGAGCAGGTCACCTTTGCCGGTAAAGCTGCGACGTGGATGCGGACAGCCGAAAGCGGCAACGCATTGACCTTTCATTTCTGTCCGACATGCGGTTCCACCGTCTACTGGGACGGCGAAGGCTTTCCTGGATACGTCGCCGTTGCCATCGGCAGCTTCGCCGACCCAAGTTTCCCTGCACCGACCATAGGGGTGTGGGAAAAGTCACGCCACCCGTGGTTCGCCTTGCCGCCAGATACGCCACCCAAACGAACGGCGAAACAGGGGTGAGGGCAATGCTCGGACTAGCTGGCGTTATAGTTCTTGCATTCAGTCTTGCGCTTGGTGTTGTTGACGCCGCGGGCGCGGCGGAGCCGCACTTCACACTGTCGTCGTCCGCCTTCAATGACAATGACATGGTGCCGCTGAAATACGCGGGTGGCCGCCTCTGCGCGAACGGCGGCCGGGGCGGCGACATCTCACCGCCATTGTCATGGACGAGCCCGCCCGCGGGAACGAAGAGTTTCGCAGTTCTGATGATCGATCCCGATGGACGGCGCGGCATCGGTTCGGTGCATTGGGTTGCCTACGGTATTCCCGCTACGCGAAACGGGCTGAAAGAAGGTGAGGGCGCGACACAGACGGGGGATGTCACTCTCGGGAGGAACTCGCGGGGAACGATGGGTTATACCGGCCCGTGCGGGCCGCCTGTCGACGCGGCGCACCATTATGTCATCGACGTCATCGCGCTAGACCTCGAACCGACTACCCTCGAGCCCGGTCTCGATCGGGACCAGCTCCTGAACCTGATCACCGGCCATAGCCTCGGCCCTGCGAGCATAGTGGTGCGCTATCGCAGCGAGCAATGACAAGACGTCCCACCCTACCGCCTGGCGGATTCACGCCTTCGTTCGGCTCGGACTTTGGGCCGGCCATCCGTGCACTCTGCAATTCGATGGCGGCTGCGTTTTGCATTATCGCCGCTCATGTCCGCTTCGGGTCAAAAGCGGACGTGACGCTCTTAAATTTCGATGTCCGCTTTACCTCCAATAGCGGACATTGACTGAGCGCATCGTGATGTCTGCTTTGTGCCAAAAGATGGGGTAATCGGCCGGCAGCTTGTGGATAGCTGAAGATTTTGGGTGCTGCGCTTCAGGCTGATGGTGAAACGAGGTCACCGTGGTTACGGGCCTCAAGCATCAGAAGGAGAAGCGCAGCATGGACTATTTTGCTGGACTGGACGTTTCGGTCAAGGACACGAGCGTCTGTATTGTGGATGGCACGGGCAAGATCGTTCGAGAAGTGAAGGTTGCGAGCGAACCTCAAGCGCTGTTGGCGGTACTGAGGAACGCCACATACTGTTTCAAGCGGATCGGACTGGAAGCGGGACCGTTGTCGCAATGGCTTTGTAGCGCTTTGGCCGAAGCAGGGTTGCCGGTGATCTGTGTCGAGACGCGGCACATGCGGGCGGTGTTGAAGGCGCAGATCAACAAGACGGACCGCAATGACGCTCGTGGCATGGCGCAGATGATGCGAGTGGGACTTTATCGACCGGTCCATGTGAAGACGTTGCGCAGTCAGAAGCTGCGGATGCTTTTGACCCATCGCAAGCTTGTGCAATCGAAGGCCATTGCCCTCGACAATGACCTACGGGGCACGTTGCGAAACTTCGGTCTCAAGGTGGGGGTCGTGGGAACGGTCAAGTTCGAGGCGCGCGTCAGGGAGCTGGTTGAGAACCTCCCCGATGTGGCCGAGTTGGTCGAGCCGTTGCTCGTTGTCCGGCAGGTACTTCGCGAACAGCTCGGCATATTGCACCGCCGCTTGCTGGCCATCGTCCGAGACGATGATGTGTGCCGGCGTCTGATGACGATCCCCGGTGTCGGCCCTGTAGTGGCACTGACTTATCGCGCTACTGTCGACGTGCCTGCTCGCTTTCGTAAATCCAAGGCAGTCGGGGCGGTGTTTGGATTGACCTGCGCTAAGTACCAATCGGGCGAGATCGACCGAACCGGCGCGATATCGCGGTGCGGAGACGAGATGGTGCGAACAACGCTCTACGAAGCAGCCCAGATCCTACTGGTGCGCTCGACAAAATGGTCCTGGCTCAAAGCTTGGGCGATGCAGATCGCCAGGCGGCGCGGCATGAAAAGGGCGATCGTCGCCCTGGCACGTCGCCTGGCCGTGATCATGCATCGCATCTGGGTTGACGGCACCGAGTTCCGCTGGACCCGGGAGGCCGCAGCGGCATGAAAGTAATGACGGACGAGAGGAGGAAACTCGAGCTCCACCGCGTGGTGGAATGATGTCCCTCGCGGGACGATGGATGAGGTGAGTTCGTATGTCCGCTTGAACCTGCCGTCAGTCCGACGGCAAGGCCGACCAAAAGATTGTTCCACCTCGTCTTCGAACCCCATGCTGGAAGGGCCTTAGTGCCGAGTCCGAAGAGAAGCGCGAGCCCGCGAGCGACATCGACACTGCAACGTTGGACAGCCTGAAAGCGCTTGACCCCAATCGGCCGATTAGAGAAGCGGACATTGTGTCACAATTTTCGAGCGATCAGTTCTACAGGCGCAAGGCGACCAGTAGAGATGTTCTCGATCATATTTTGCAGATACTCCGGCGTATTTCTGCCCATCAAAATGTGATGCCCAAGAGGTGGTGGGCCACCGGCTGCCGCGATTTTAGCGCGCAATTGATCATAATGCGCCAGCGCAAAGTCACGTCGGTTACGTTCCTCGATGACTGCAAAGCCTGCTTTCTCCAGCGCCTCACGGTATTGCGCCGGCGTCGCTACTGCGCTTGACGCAGCGGTCATTGCCCACGGCACAGGATACGTAAGCTCGCCATCGCCAATCCTCATAACGTCATAGATCCCGAACAGCGAGTTCTGTTGCAGGACGCGGCTGACCTCCCAGCAAAGCTTTACTTTGTCGTCGATATTCATGGCGACGTGTAGCATGTATGCGCGATCAAAGACGCGATCAGCAAATGGCATTGCAAGTGCGCTGCCTTGACGGAGCGAAATGCGGCTATCTAGCCCGACCCATCCGCAGAGGACCTTTCCGGTCTCGACAAACTCCGGCGTTAGATCAATTCCAGTCACGTGACAGCCATAGCGGCTGGCAACAAAGCGCGCCGCTCGCATCCAACGTCGAGCACTTGTTTTTCGGGAGTGAGGTCGAGTTGACTAAGGAAATCTTCGGACGCTTGACGGCCACCGATATGGTACTCATCTACAGGAGCAAGATCATCGACACTTATGGGAATTGATCGTCTTGCCAAGCGACTCGATGCCACCGCGGATCGCAGCGACCAAGTTGCCATGCGTGTAGTGTTGGGAAACATCTTGCAGAGTTGGCACGTCCGCCTCCTGAATTTTAGGCTTCCTTTAGAAAAGGCACATCAATTCGATTGTTGCTTTTGAAAAGCTTTGGTCGGCAAATAACAGCACAAGCATAGCGAGAGTGATTATAACAAAGACTAGCAGGATCGTTACCTCGGTCTGCGCTTGAGCTTGCGTCGCCTTACATTTGCGTTCTGATACCAAGCCTAAATCTGTTGACATGGTCGGCCCCCTGCAAGTCGGATGCTTTATTTGTCAGGCCTCATTGGTGCTACGGACCGACGAATAGAATTTCGTCGCCAATTCCACTAGCAACGGATGCTGGCGTAAACATTAGCTGGCAACCGCGAGGGCAAGTGCCCTGCAGATAAGTAAGAACAAAGCCGTATTCGGCATGCTTGCGAAAAAGGCTTTTTCGTTCGAGCCCTTGTAACAAGATGCAGACTTTATTAGCAGGCAGACCTATAAGCCTCACAGAAATCTTGCGCGCGGGCTTAACGCTTCTCCATTCGATTTGGACTTGGAAGGGATATTTGGGCACTGGCTAGCGCAGCACCATCAGCAGCGCGACATAATCGTCATTGCCGTCGTGGTGGTTTCGCTTATTGTATGGCGGGGGTGGCAATGACCAAAACCGTAGACCGCAAAGGCAGAGTTAGAGGCGCCTCGCAATCCATCGCCCGCACGTTATCCGCCCTCTCGCCCCTCACCGAGCGCGTCGTAATGGTGCACAGTGTGGTTGCGCCAGAGGTTGAGCGCAGGCTGCGCGAGATGGCGCAAGCCAATGGCCGAACGCTAAGCGCAATGATTGCGCTGATCCTAACGCGCGCGGTAAGTGCACAGCGCAAGCGTGATTTAAAAGGTGATCGTTAACGACGCTTGCGTTGGGCTCGGCTACTTTTAGGCATGGAATCAAACAAACTGCTGCACCGCCTATGGGTCAAAAGCAGACATCACCGCATGTCCGCGTGATGTCCGCTTTACCTCCGAAAGCGGACATCCGATCCGCCCCTAACGGTCGCTGCGACAGGTCATTGGCGACAGGTTTAAGCAGGCGTGGGTGCGGGTCCCCAGCGCCTGAGATGACCCACATCTGAGAGTCGGCAGCATCGTTCGCCCATTCCGCGGCATTCTGCTGCGCTGCGGCGTTCCGCTGCGCTATGGCGGCGTTCTGCTGTGCCTTTGTCCCCCGCCATTGCCGTAGCCGTGCCCGCTGGCGGCTTTTCCGGTGCCCAACGCTCTGGTACACCGGCCAGAGCAACCGCTTATCCACGGCCTTTCTAGCACGTTACCCGTGGCGTTACCCCTAAGTTGGAAGGAAGTCATGGATGGCCGAAACAGGTCGCCGTGGCGCGGGGCAGGACCAGAATGCCTGACGTAAAAACTGACGATGGCTGCAGCATTTACTTCGAAGTCGAGGGGCCGCAAAACGGCCCGGTGCTGATGCTGTCGAATTCGCTCGGCACCAATCTGCACATGTGGGACGACCAGGTGCCGGCCTGGAGCCGTCATTTTCGCGTGGTGCGCTACGATCGGCGCGGTCATGGCCGCTCAAGCGCGCCAAAGGGACCCTATCCGATGCAGCGGCTCGGCCGCGACGTGCTCGCGGTAATCGATGCATTGGGCATCGCCAAAATTAATTGGTGCGGACTATCGATGGGCGGCATGGTCGGACAATGGCTCGGCGCCAACGCCCCCGCCCGCGTCGACAAACTTATATTGTCCAACACCTCATCCTATTTCGCCGACAAAACGTTGTGGGAGGGCCGGCTCAAGACCGTGCGCGAAAAAGGTTTGGCGGCGATCGTCGATGCCAATATGGAGCGCTGGTTCACCAAGGAATTCCGCGACCGCAATCCGCAAGCGATCGCGCGGATGCGCGAGATGTTCTTGGCCACCAACCTTGAAGGTTATATCGGCTGCGGCGAAGGCATCCGTGACATGGATCATCGTCCGCTGCTCGCAAAGATCAGCACACCCACACTCGTGATCGCCGGCAAACACGACCCGGCAACGCCGCTCGAAGCCAACGAATTCATCCGCCAGCACATCCCTGGCGCGCAAATCGCGGTCCTCGATGCCGCGCATATCGCCAATGTCGAGCAACCGCGGATCTATGCTGAGACGGTGCTTGGGTTTTTGTTGAACAAATAGCCGTCACCCTGAGGTGGCCGCCAACGGGTCCGGCCCGAAGTGGCCGGCCCGATGACAGGCTCCGCGGCCCTCGAAGGGCGACGGCCCCGGCCGTTCATCCTTCGAGGCTCGCTTTGCTCGCACCTCAGGATGACGGACCAGTGCCGTGCGATTTCCGTCACCCGCCCCGCCGCTCGCGGAATTCATGCGGTGTCGTGCCGGTCTGCTTGCGGAAGAACCGGGCGAAATGCGACGGATCCGCGAATGCAAGCTCCTTGGCGATGTCGTGGATCGGCTGCGTTGTGAAAACCAGCTGACGTTTGGCCTCGCTGAGCACGCGCTGGCGTATCAAATGACCGGCGGTGACGCCGGTGGCGTGTTTGACGTGGTCGTTGAGGCGATCGACCGTCATGCCGAGTTTTTCGGCATAGAACGCCAACAACCGCTCGTCGCGAAAAAACTCGTCGAGCAGACTGCGCAATTGCGCAACCGTCGCGTCCGCCGGGCGGAGCGTTACGCTGCCGCTGCGCGCGCGGCTCGCTGCAAGCCGCGCCACCGCGACCGCGATCAGGATAAGAACGCCGCGCATCGCCAAGCGATAACCTTCGCGCGCGAGGCTATACTCGTCGAATAATTCCGCAGCCAATGCGGACAGGCGTCCGCGCTCGGTCTCGTCGGCAAGCGGAATCACAGGCTCCGCCGCAAGCGACCGCAGCCGGCTTAAGGCTTCGCCGGAACGGTCAGCGAGCGCACCAGCCGCATCTTCGGTAAAACTGATCACCCAGCCGTCAGTGGCGTTCGGCTCGAAGCGAAAGCCGTGCGCGATCGCGGCCGGAATGAGGATGGCCGCGGGCGCGGCGAACGCGAGCTTCGCCGCATCGAAGCTCATGTCGCCGCCACCTCGCTCGATCAGCAGGATCTGAAACAGATTGCGATGGCGATGGGCGCGAATCGTCCATTCGTGGATCGCCGCACGCGATGCAATCCGCTCGATGTGAATGAAGTCGAACGCCTGATCGTCCGGCGGATCGCCGTAGAGATGGAACAGCGGTAGCGCCGCGGAGCGGTCCTCGCCAATCATGCCTCAAGCATAAGCCGATCAGGCCCAAGGAGAAGCTTCATCGCAAACGGCCGCGAGGATTTGCACAACTGAAAAAGATTTTGCAGGAAGCCGTTGGCAAAGCGCCGGAACTTTCTTCGATCGCATCGGCTCGGGCCACCGACGCGACCGCTTACGCTCAAACCCGCTTGTAACCGCGTTCGTGATAAACCAGCGCCGGACCGCTTTGGCCCAATCGCACCGCTTCCACCGCTCCAAACACCACATTGTGCGAGGCCATCGCTTTGGTCTCGATGGTGCGGCAATCGAAGGAGACGACCGCGGACGCCAGAACCGGAGCCCCGGTCTTTAATGTGATCCACTCGCCCGCAGAAAAGCGCTCGTGCCGGTGGACGCCACTTCGTCCGGCAAAGAGGTCGGCAAGCTTCTCTTCCGCAGCTCCCAATGTATTGACGCAGAAGACGCCGTTTTGCGCGAGCAACGGCGCGCTGACGCTGCGCCGGTTGAGGCAAACGAGCAGCATCGCCGGCTGATCGGAGACCGGGCATACGGCAGTCGCCGTGAAACCGGTCTTTCCGGCTATTCCCGCCGTAGTGACGACGTGCACGGCGGCGCCGAGCCGGCTCATGGCCTCGCGGAATACGAGCGGCTCCACGCTCGTAATCGGGCCAGGCCCCACCGCCGTGAAGGCCCCATCCATCGCGTCATCGGGACGCTGGTCGATCCAGCTCATTTCGCCATTCTATCAGAGCTCGAGCAGATATCGGAGATCAGAGGTCAGAGTACAGACCAAAACGCACCTTTTGGTGCGCTGTCCTGTGGCATCCGTCATCCGTCTATTCCGCCGCCCTCGCCTTTTGTGGCGGCCCGGAATAGGCGACGTCATCCGGGTCGAGCCAAGCCGGATCGGTCCAGCCATTCTCGTCGTATTCCGACATGCATTGATCGGCCAAAGCCATCATTTGCTCGAGCGTGCCCGAGGCGCGCGCATTCCACAGCGCCTGGATGCGAATGTCTTCATGATTACCGGCGTAGTTGCGCTCATACAATTCGTGCCGGCCGCCGAATTCGGTTCCGATCGCATCCCATAGGAGCTTCATCACCTTGATGCGGTCCTTGTAATCGATGCCATAGGAGCCGCGCACGTAGCGGGCGAGATAGCGATCGATCGCCGGGTTTTTGAAATCCTTGGCCGAAGACGGCAGATAGATCAGCGACGAGGCGACGATTTTATCGACAATCTCTTTGACCCGTCCATACGCGTCGCCGGCGAAGACGCGATAGCTGGATCCCGATTGCAGATTGGGCAGGACGGCGCCGTTCACCCACGGCGTCGGATTCATCGCCATGGCATCGGTCAGCGCCCAGAACAGATTCCGCCAGGCAATGACTTCGCCAAGCATGGCCTGATTGCCGCGAAATTCGTCGGAGCCCGCCGCGCGCAGAGCCTTGGCGAGAACGCCGACCAGAAAGTCGAGCTTCACCGCAAGCCGCGTGCAGCCCTGGAACTGATAGCCGGCGAGGAACCCCGATTGCGGAAAAAATATCTTCAATCGTTCCAGATCGCGGTAAAGCAACACGTCTTCCCATGGAATGAAGACGTTATCGAAAACGAAGATCGCGTCGTTTTCATCGAAGCGCGACGACAGCGGATAATCAAACGGCGTGCCCATCACGCTCGCCATCATTTCATAGGAAGTGCGGCACAAAAGTTTCACGCCGGGCGCGTTCATCGGCGCGATGAACATCACCGCAAGATCGGTATCGTGCAGCGGCACCGCGGCATTCTGGCCGAGAAAATTATAGTGTGTGAGCGCCGAGGATGTGGCGACCACCTTGGCGCCCGACACGTAGATGCCGGCGTCAGTATCCTTTTGTATCGTGATGAAAACGTCCTTGACCTGATCGACCGGCTTGGCGCGGTCGACCGGGGGATTGACGATGGCGTGGTTCATGAACAGCACGTTGTCTTGCGCCCGCCGATACCAGGCCTTGGCGTTGTCCGCGAACCGTCCGTAGAAATCGTAATTGGCGCCCAGAGTATTCATCAGCGAGGCTTTGTAATCGGGCGAGCGCCCCATCCAGCCATAGGACATGCGCGCCCAATGGGCGATGGCGTCGCGCTGTTTGATCAACTCGTCGCGTGACCGCGCGGCGCGGAAAAACCTGTGCGTGAAACCACCGGAGCCGGTATCGGTCTCGCAGGTGAGCAGATCTTTGGACTTTTCGTCGTGGAGCGCGTCGTAAAGCCGCGCGATCGAACGCGCGGCGTTGCGAAAGGCCGGATGCGCGGTGACGTCCGCGACGCGCTCGCCGTAAACGTAGACTTCGCGGCCGTCACGCAAGCTCTCGAGATATTCGGCGCCGGTGAACGGCCGGCCCTTGGCGCCGATGGCGTCCTCGCTTTTGACCCGTTTCATGAGGGTCTCTCCATGATCTCGCCGCTAGGCCTAGCCCGGCACCGCCAAACGGACAAGCGACCGTTGCCGGCCTGATTATTGCACAAGTGGGGACCGCCGAGTTGCGCCGCCCCTCACCGCCACACCCGCGGCGTTGCCGCTCCAAGCGGCCGCTGTTAAGAATTCTGCGGGTCCGACAAAGGCTTTCGAAGCATGGACTATTTCGCCCAGCAGCTCATCAACGGCATCACGCTTGGTTCGATCTACGGCCTGATCGCGATCGGCTACACGATGGTCTTTGGCATCATCGGCATGGTGAACTTCGCCCATGGCGACGTGTTCATGGTCTCTGCCTTTATCGCGTTGATCGCACTCCTGATCCTCACCTCGTGGCTGGGCATTGTTTCGGTGGCGCTGGCGCTCTTTATCGTGCTCGTCGTGGCCATGCTGTTCACCTCGCTGATCAACTGGGTGATCGAGCGCGTGGCCTACCGCCCATTACGCGGCTCGTTTCGCTTGGCGCCGCTGATCTCGGCGATCGGCATGTCGATCACGCTCTCGAATTTCGTGCAGGTGACCCAGGGGCCACGCAATAAATCCATTCCGCCGCTGGTGCAGGGCGAATTCATATTGTCCAACAGTAACGATTTTCCCGTCACCTTGTCCTACAAACAGCTCATCATCTGGGGCATCACCGCCGTCCTGCTGCTGGCTTTTTGGTATCTGGTGGCGCGCACCCGGCTCGGGCGCGCGCAGCGCGCCTGCGAGCAGGACCAGAAAATGGCGGCTTTGGTCGGCGTCGACGTCGACCGCACAATTGCCGCGACTTTCGTCATCGCCGCCGCCTTGGCCGCGGTCGCCGGCACCATGTACCTGATGTATTACGGCGTGGTCAGCTTTTCCGACGGCTTTGTGCCTGGCGTGAAGGCCTTCACGGCGGCGGTGCTTGGCGGTATCGGCTCGCTGCCGGGCGCAGTCGTAGGCGGTCTTCTCATTGGCCTCATTGAAACGCTGTGGTCGGCTTATTTCTCGATCGACTACAAGGATGTCGCCGCTTTCTCCGTGCTGGCAATCACTTTGATTTTCCTGCCGCAGGGGCTGTTGGGCCGGCCGGATGTCGAGAAGGTCTGAGATGGGGGCTGCGCAGGTGGCAGGCGCAAGGATCCGCGCGCGTTTGGGCGAAGCGCTGCGTGATACTGCGTTGACTACACTGATTGCGCTTGGAGTATTTCTGCCGCTCGTCGGTTTTCAAACCATCACCGACATCCGCGATGTGCTAGTCATTACAACGCGCTGGCCGCTGTTATTTACATTGGTCGGTAGCATCGCCGCTGTCCATTTTGTCTATGCGCTGATTGTTGCCCCGCGGCTCGAGCGCGGCGCGCCGCGCTTGCCGCAACGGGCCTCGGCGACCGCTGCCAACATTCTGCGTAACTGGTTCATCCCTTTCGCCGTCGCCTTCGTGATCGTCTATCCGATGCTGGTGGTGCTCGGGGTCGGATTCGGCGGCGCGGTACGCTGGATCGACAATTTCGGCATACAGATTCTGATCTATGTGATGCTCGGTTGGGGGCTCAATATCGTGGTCGGCCTCGCCGGGCTCCTCGATCTTGGCTATGTCGCTTTTTACGCAGTTGGCGCTTATTCCTATGCGCTGCTGGCAAAAACCTTCGGCCTGTCATTCTGGATTCTGTTGCCGCTTGCCGGAACGCTGGCATCGTTCTGGGGGGTCCTGCTCGGCTTCCCGGTGCTGCGGCTGCGCGGCGATTATCTCGCCATTGTCACGCTCGCCTTCGGCGAGATCATCCGCCTCATCTTGATCAATTGGGTGTCGCTGACCAACGGCTATGCGGGAATCGGGTCCATCCCTCGCCCAACCTTGTTCGGCATTCCCTTCAATGCCGACGATAACGGCTTTGCCGCGGTATTCGGCCTCGAATTCTCGCCGCTCTATCGCGTTCTTTTTCTCTATTACGTGATCCTGGCGCTGGCACTGGTGACCTGCTTCTTCAACGTGCGGCTGCGCCGACTACCTATCGGCCGTGCCTGGGAAGCCTTGCGCGAGGACGAGATCGCCTGCCGCTCGCTCGGCATCAATACTACCAATACCAAACTGACAGCCTTTGCCATGGGCGCGATGTTCGCCGGCTTTGCCGGCTCATTCTTTGCTGCGCGGCAGGGTTTCATCTCGCCGGAATCCTTCACTTTCCTTGAATCGGCGACGATCCTCTCGATCGTGGTACTGGGCGGGATGGGCAGCCAGATCGGAGTTGCCATTGCCGCCGTGGTCATGATCGGCGGTACCGAAATCATGCGCCAGCTCACCTTTCTCAAGCAGATCTTCGGCCCCACGTTCGATCCGACGCAGTACCGCATGCTGCTGTTCGGCCTGGCGATGGTCGCGATCATGCGCTGGCGGCCACGCGGGTTGATTGCCACGCGCGCGCCCTCGGTGTTTCTCAAGACGCGTCGGGATATCTCGGTCGATCTGGTCACGGAGGGACGCGGTTGACGACGCGCGACGGCTCCACCGTGCTGCGGGTCGAGCATCTGACAATGCGTTTCGGCGGTCTCGTCGCCGTGGACGATCTCAGTTTCGAAGTACAGCGCGGCACGATCACCGCACTGATCGGGCCGAACGGCGCCGGCAAGACGACCGTGTTCAACTGCATTACCGGTTTCTACCGGCCGACTGAGGGCCGGCTTGCGCTCCAGCGCGGCGATCCCGCGGTGTGGCAGGCGCTCGAAGCGCTGACCGACAGCGGCCAGCGCGGTGTGGCGCGGCCGGAGGGCGCTCTGTTTCTATTGGAGCGCATGCCGGACTACCTCGTTGCGCAGCAAGCGCGCGTGGCGCGAACATTCCAAAACATCCGGTTGTTCGCCGGGATGACGGTGCTGGAGAATTTGCTGGTCGCGCAGCACAACCCGCTGATGCTCGCGTCCGGCTATACCGTGCTCGGACTTCTCGGCCTGCCGCCTTATGGCGCCGCCGAGCGCGCGGCGCTCGACAAAGCACGGCACTGGCTCGAGCGCTTCAGTCTCCTCGATCGGGCCGATGATCCGGCCGGCGAATTGCCCTACGGCGCGCAGCGGCGGCTCGAAATTGCCCGCGCCATGTGCACGGATCCGGTGCTGCTGTGCCTCGACGAGCCGGCCGCCGGATTAAATCCCCGCGAGAGCGCCGAACTCAACGAGCTCTTACTCATCATCCGCGATGAATGCGCCATATCGATGCTCTTGATCGAGCACGACATGTCCGTAGTCATGAACATTTCCGACCATGTCGTCGTGCTCGACTATGGCGTCAAGATCGCCGACGGCGCGCCCGAAGCGGTCCGCAATGATCCCAAAGTGATCGGCGCATATCTTGGCGTCGGCGACGAAGAAGTGGCGCGTGTCGAAGCCGAGGTCGGGCTATGAGCTCACCGCTCCTCTCAGTGCGCGGGGTGACCGCCTATTACGGTCACGTCAAGGCGCTCAAGGGCGTGGACATCGACGTCAATGACGGTGAGATCGTCGCGCTGATCGGCGCCAATGGCGCCGGCAAATCTACATTGATGATGACGGTTTGCGGCAATCCACGCGCGCGCGACGGCCAGATCCTGTTCGCCGGTCGCGATATCACCCGCCTGCCGACCCACGAAATCGCCCGGCTCAAATTGGCGCAGGCGCCCGAAGGGCGCCGGATCTTCCCGCGCATGACGGTGTTGGAGAATCTGCAGATGGGCGCGCTGGTCGCCGAGCCGGCCGAGTTCGACCGCGACCTCGAACGCGTGGTTGCGCTGTTCCCGCGTCTGCGCCAGCGTCTGCATCAGCGCGGCGGCACGCTTTCGGGTGGCGAACAGCAAATGCTGGCGATCGCGCGGGCGCTCATGAGCCGGCCGCGATTGCTTCTGCTGGACGAACCTTCGCTCGGCCTGGCGCCGCTGATTGTCCGGCAGATTTTCGATGCGATCAAAACGCTCAATGCCGAGCACGGTCTCACCGTGTTTCTGGTCGAGCAGAACGCGTTCCATGCGCTCAAGCTCGCGCACCGCGGCTATGTTATGGTCAATGGACTCGTCACCCTGACCGGCACCGGCCGCGAACTCCTTGACCGGCCGGAAGTCAAAACCGCCTATCTCGAGGGCGGCCGCCAGCAGGTGGAATAACGGTGAGCTTGCTCAGCTTCATCCCCGGATTGTTGTACGAGGAAGATTCACTTGGCGTATTCCTTCTGGTCACTGTCGTTCTTGGCGGCGGTGCGGCGGCACTGGCCGGCCGCGCGGTGGCCCTGACCTGGCGACCCTGGTGGCAGGTTCTCGTTTACATGCTGATGCTGGGGGCCGCGGTGCGTTTCATTCATTTCGCGTTGTTCGAGGGCACCCTGCTGTCCATCCATTATTATGCAATGGACACCCTGGTCTGCATGGCATTCGGCTTTGCTGGATTTCAGGCCGCGCGGGCCCGCCGGATGGTCGCTCAGTATCCCTGGATCAACGCGCCGGACGGTCCGCTGCGCTGGCGCCGCACGCCACGTTGACATAACATTGCGGCAAGGTTGAGCCTGCCGACTGTCACTCGTTTATGGGGAGTCAAAGATGAGAAGGATCGCCACACTCGGCGTCGCGCTGGGCTTCGCGTTCGCGCTCGCAGAAACCGCCAGCGCGCAAGTGAAATTCGGGGTCGGCGGCCCAATCACGGGTCCGAATGCCGCGACCGGCGCGCAAATGAAAAACGGAGTCGAACAAGCGGCCGCCGATATCAACGCCGCCGGCGGCATTCTTGGCAATAAGCTGAGCGTCGAGTTCGGCGATGATGTCTCCGATCCGAAACAGGGCGTTTCGGTCGCCAATAATTTTTCCGCCGACGGGGTGAAATTCGTTATCGGCCACTACAATTCTGGCGTGACCATCCCCGCTTCGGAAATCTATCAGGAGAACGGCATCCTCGAGATCACGCCGGCATCGACCAATCCGAAGGTCACCGAGCGCAATATGTGGAACATCTTCCGCACCTGCGGACGCGATGACCAACAAGGCAAAGTGGCGGGCGGCTACATCCTCGCGCATTTCAAAGGCAAGAAGATCGCCTTCGTCCATGACAAGACCACCTACGGCAAGGGACTTGCCGACGAAACGCTAAAGACGATTTAAGCCGGCGGCATGAAGGAAGTGCTGTACGAAGGGATCAATACCGGCGACAAGGATTACTCGGCGCTGACCTCCAAGATCAAGCAAGCGGCTCCTGATCTTGTCTATTTCGGCGGACTCTACACCGAGGGCGGGTTGATCGTGCGGCAAATGCGCGACCAAGGCGTCAAGGCGCCGCTGATGGGCGGCGATGGTATCACGTCGGACGAATTCGCAACCGTCGGCGGTCCTGGCGTCGAGGGAACGTTGATGACCTATGGTCCCGACCCGCGCAACCGGCCGGAAGCCAAAGCAGTCGTCGCGGAATTCCGCAAGAAGGGTTTCGAGCCGGAGGCTTACACGCTCTACAGCTATGCCGGCGTGCAGATCATCAAGCAGGCGGCGGAAGCGGCGAAGTCGACCGATCCGAAGAAAGTCGCCGAGCAAATGCATTCGGGCATGCATTTCTCCACCGTCCTCGGCGATATGGCCTATGACAAGAAAGGTGACATCACCAAGCTCGATTATGTGATGTACATCTGGAAAAAGGATCCGAGCGGCAAAATCAGCTACGTCGAGTGTCCCGCTTCAGGATGCAGCATGTAGGCTGCCCTGCTGGATCGAAGAAAAAGCCCGCCTCCAGGCGGGCTTTTTTTGCGAAGAAGCGCGATTTTACAATTCCAGAGAACGCCTAGCCGATTTTGCCCAGCATCGGGAAAGTGTCCAAGAGCCAGTAGCTCACTTCGCTGATCGCGCCGGTAAGAAAGGCAATGCCGGTGAGCACCAAGAGCCCACCCATCGCTTTTTCAACCAGGCCGAGATGCGCGCGAAATTGGGCGAGGAAAGCGGCGAATGGCTCCGCCGCCAATGCCGCAACGACAAACGGAATGCCAAGGCCGAGCGAATAGACCGCGAGCAGACCGACACCCTTGAGCACCGTCGTCTCAGCCGCCGCCAGAGCGAGAACCGCGGCGAGGATCGGTCCAATGCATGGGGTCCAGCCGAAGGCGAAGGCAAGCCCCATAAGGTAGGCGCCCCACAAGCCGACCGGCTTCGCGATCGCGACCCGCTTTTCGCGCTTCAACCAGGCAATCGGCGTCACGCCGAGAAAGTGCAAACCCATCGCTATGATGGCGAGGCCGGCGACCACAGCGAGCTGACCGGAATAGACGCGCAACAGCGCCCCGATCGCACTGGCGCCGGCGCCGAGCGCGACGAACACGGTCGCAAAGCCGAGTACGAACAGCGCCGCAGCAGCGAGCGTCTCCCACCGCACCCGCGGCTCGGATTGCGCATCGGCGAAGCGCTCCAGCGACGCGCCGGTCAGGTACACAAGGTACGGCGGCACCAGCGGCAGGACGCAGGGCGATAAAAAGCTCAGCATGCCGGCAACCAGCGCAGCGAGGATTGTCACATTCGGCAAAGCCGCACTCCCAAGCTACCGGCCACACATGCCCGGCGCCCCCTCGCCGCGCAAGCGCGGCTTGCCCGACCCGCGAAGTTGTGAATTCGGTGCACAGATTGCTCAATTGCAGTTTACATTAATGATCTAAACGATTGACCTGCCCGTTAAAATCCACTCCGCTTCATCCAATTTGTGAGGATTTGGTTTTGCGCAATCTGATCACCGATGTCGCCGGGCTTAAGGTCGGTCATGCCGAGGACCTTGGCCTCGGCTCCGGCACGACCGTGGTCATTTTCGACGAACCGGTCGTCGCTTCGGTTGATGTGCGCGGCGGTGGTCCCGGCACGCGCGAAACCGAACTCCTCAACCCGGCGCAGACCGTCCCCGGCATCGACGCCATCGTGGTGTCCGGCGGCTCGGCTTTTGGGCTCGATGCCGCGTCGGGCGTGCAGGCCTGGTTGCGCGAACAGGGCCGTGGCTTCGCCATTGGTCCGGCGCGCGTCCCCATCGTACCCGGCGCCGTGTTGTTCGATCTGCTAAGCGGCGGCAACAAGAATTGGGGACGATTTCCGCCCTATCGCGAATTTGGCTATGCCGCCGCGGCCAATGCCGCGCTCGATTTTGCGCTTGGCAGTTTTGGCGCCGGAACCGGCGCGACGACGGTGAACTACAAGGGCGGGCTCGGCTCGGCGTCCGCACAGACGACGGACGGGATAACGGTCGGCGCTCTCGCTGCCGTAAATGCCGTCGGCAGCGTGGTGATCGGCGGCGGGCCGTGGTTCTGGGCGGCCCCATTCGAAGTCGACCGTGAATTCGGCGGACGCGGGTTGCCGGCGCACGTTTCGCCGCAAATGCTCGAACCCGTCATCAAGGGCGTGCCCGGCGCAAATACGACGCTGGTCGTGGTGGCGACCGACGCGATTTTGACCAAGGCGCAGGCCAATCGCGTTGCGGTTATGGCGCAAACCGGCATGTCGCGAGCGATCTATCCGGTGCACAGCCCGCTTGACGGCGACACCCTGTTCGCGGCTGCGACTGGACGCAGGCCGCTGGCCGACCCGGTATTCGCTCTGACACAGCTTGGAACTCTCGCCGCCAATGTGGTGACGCGCGCGATCGCTCGTGGCGTTTTTGCGGCAGAAGCTCTCCCAGGAGACCCGCTGCCAAGTTGGAAAGATAAATTCGGCCGTTGACCGACAATCTTATCGGCCAAAAACAGCAAATTACCCGCTTATCCGCCGTAGAAACCACAAAGCCAACTTTCAACTATTGGCGCGCGGTTTTTATTGACTTGCTGCCCAATTGCGCCTTCACTTTAAGCAAGTTTGACAAGAACACAGCGGAGGGCGCGATGCGCGTCGTGGTGATTGTCTTCGCGGCTTTAATGACATTGGGACTTGCAGCGTTTGGCGTTGTCGCGGCGCAGCGCGCTGCCGGACCCGAGTCCCTCATCGCACTTGCCGTCCACGTGATCTCGCCCGGGCAAAGCAACAACGCGGCGCCGGCGAGCCAACCTGTTGCGACGCAAGCGGCTCGGCCAACCACGCCTGTAGTTCAGGTTGAGCAAACGACTTCCGCCGCTCAGCCGAATGCGCCCGCGCCAGCGTCACTTGCTCAGAACACGGCGGCAGCGCCGGCTGCACCGGCAGCGCCAGTGCCCGTGCCGACCCCTCCGGCCGCCAAAGCCATTCCGGCTTGCGATAATCCCAACGCCATCGGTCTCTCGCGCGTCGTCGAAATCGACACGACCGGCGGTCCGGCATTCGGGACCGAGCACTTCAAACAATACGACTTCCTGCGCGACAAAGAAGTCGTGCTGACCTTCGACGACGGCCCTTGGCCCGACAACACGCCGATGGTTTTGAAGGCGCTCAAAGACAATTGCATCAAAGCGACCTTCTTCGAGATCGGCGAACACGCCTCCTGGCGGCCTGATTTATCCCGGGAAGTCGCCGCGGCCGGAATGACCGTCGGCAATCACACCTGGTCGCACAAGGATCTCGCCAAGAACCCCTATGCCAAAGACATCGAACTCGCCAAGCAAGAGATCGAGATGGGCGTGAGCGCGGTGCACATGGCCGTCGGGGGACCGACCGCACCGTTCTTCCGCTTCCCCGATCTGCAGCAGCCGCCTGAATTGATGGCTTATTTGGGCACGCGCAACATCGCCATCTTCTCGACCGACATCGACACGTTCGATTTCAAGCTGCGCAAACCGGATGACGTCATCAAGTCGGCGATGACAAAGCTCGCCAAAAACGGCAAGGGCATCTTGCTAATGCACGATTTCCAGCACAACACGGCGGAGGCACTGCCCGAACTGCTGCGTCAGCTCAAGGCCGGCGGCTATAAAATCGTGCACATGGTGCCGAAGGATTCGATCACCACGCTGCCGAAATATGACGACATGGTCAGAGCGCAGGACAAATATTCGACCAGCAACAATACGCGTCCGGAATCGAGCGTCGTCAAAACGATCAACGAGTAAAGCGTTCCGCGCCGTAGGGCGCCGGATCGCAGAACGGCATCGCGTCCGTTATCATCTCGGCAATGAGCCGGCCGGTGGCCGGACCAAGCGTCAAGCCCCAATGACCGTGGCCGTAGGCGAGCCAGAGGCCGCGCTGTCCCGGTGCGCGCCCGATGACCGGGCGGGAGTCGGCAAAACAGGGACGCGCGCCCATCCAGGCCTGCGCCTCGACCGGCTCGCCGAGCGCAAGCAAATTCCGCGCCGCCGGCAGCAAGCGATCGAACTGCACCGGTGTCGGCGGCGCATCGCGCGGCGCAAATTCCGCACCCGTGGTGATGCGGGTGCCCTGCTCCATCGGCGTAATGCAGTAGCCGTTTTCTGCGTCGAGCACCGGCCGGCTCAGCGCGGCATTACCGCTGGGCCGGAAATGGCGGTGATAGCCGCGTTTGACCGCGAGCGGCAGTCTGACGCCAAGCGGATCGAGCAGGTCCGGCGCCCATGGCCCCAGCGCCACGACCGCATCGCCGGCGTCGATCGGACCGATGGTCGTTTCCACTCTCCAGCGCGCATCGACCCGACGCAGTGAACGGGCGTCGCCGGAGAAGCTGAGCCCGCCAAGCGCGGTGAAGCGCGCCGCATAAGCGCGCGTCACCGCCAGCGGGTTGCTCACACTGACAGCCCCGGTCCAGTGCACGGCATGGCGGAACACCGGTGCGAGGGAGGGCTCGAGCGCACGCGCTCCGTCAAGGTCGAGCGGCACGTTGGCGATGCCGAAATCTTTGGCCAGTTGGAGCTCTCGCCGCTGCGCCGCGAATCCACGCTCGCTCCGATAGACCTTGAGCCACCCGGTGCGGCGGAAATATCGCTCCGCGCCGGCCTCGCCGCTCAGCGCATCGTGCTCGGCGACCGCGCGCGCCATGAGTGGACGCATCAGCCGAGCCGTTTCAATGAGCCGAGAGGGTTGTGAAGCCGCGTAGAATGCCGCCAGCCAAGGCGCGATCTTCGGCAGAAACGAGAAATGATAGTTGGCTTGCGGCGAGCGCTTGAGGATGACCCGCAGGCGTTCCCCCCAATCCGACGGAAATGCCGGAGGGAAAACAGTATTGCCCTCGATCACACCCGCATTGCCATAGGAGGTCCCCTCCCCCGCCCCGCCGCGGTCGATCAGCGCAACCGCCAAACCGCGCTTGGTGAGGTGAACGGCAATCGAGGTGCCGACGATTCCGGCCCCAAGGACGATGACATCGGTGCGCGCCACGGAACCTCCGCTGTGACTGCTTTCCGAAAACCTTGCCGCAGCCTCGGTCGAGCCGGCAAGGGTCGCAAATGGCGGTCTGCCAAGCATCCGACGCGTTGCTCGGCCGGGAATGGCGTGTTACGCGAACGCATAAGCTTGGGAGAATCCCATGCCCCGTCCGCTTGTCATCGCGCCGTCGATCCTAGCCGCCGATTTTGCGAAACTCGGCGAGGAAGTGCGCGCGGTCGACGCCGCCGGCGCCGATTGGATCCATGTCGATGTCATGGATGGCCATTTTGTCCCCAACATTTCCATCGGACCCGACATCGTTCGCGCGATCCGTCCGCACACCAAAAAGACGCTCGACGTCCATCTGATGATCGCGCCGTGTGATCCTTACCTCGAAGCCTTCGCCAAGGCCGGGGCCGACATCATTACGGTGCACGTCGAGGCCGGGCCGCACATCCATCGTTCGCTCCAGGCGATTCGCGCGCTCGGCAAAAAGGTCGGCGTGACCATGAATCCAGGCACGCCGGAAACTTCAATCGAACACGTCATTGATCTTGTCGATCTCATCCTGGTGATGTCGGTCAATCCGGGCTTCGGCGGCCAGAAGTTCATTCCCGACGCGCTCGGCAAGCTCCGCAATGTGCGCGCGCTCGTCGGTGCACGGCCAATCGATATCGAGATCGACGGTGGGATGACCGCTGAAATCGCGCCCGAGGCAGCGCGGGCCGGCGCCAATGTTTTCGTCGCCGGCTCAGCGGTGTTCAAGGATCGCACTCCGGAATCGTATCGCGTTAATATCGCCGCGATCCGCAATGCCGCGGCACTGATCCGTGGTGAGGCGGCGTGACTATCGCTCGCTACACGCGTCCACAGATGGCAGCGATCTGGTCGCCGGAGACGCGGTTTCGCATCTGGTTCGAGATCGAAGCCCACGCCGCCGACGCCATGGCCGAGCTCGGACTGATTCCGAAACAGGCCGCAAAGACGATCTGGGACAAGGGCAATGCCGCCAAATTCGATATCGCGCGCATCGACGGGATTGAACGCGAGGTCAAGCACGATGTCGTTGCTTTTCTCACTCATCTTGCCGAGATCGTGGGGCCGCAAGCGCGCTTCGTCCACCAGGGCATGACGTCTTCCGACATCCTGGATACGTGCTTTAACGTTCAACTGGTACGCGCGGCCGATCTGCTGCTCGCCGATGTTGATGCACTTTTAGCTGCACTCGAACGCCGCGCGCGGGAACATAAATTAACGCCGACCATCGGCCGTTCGCATGGCATTCACGCCGAGCCGACCACATTCGGTCTCAAGGTTGCGTTCGCTTTCGCGGAATTCGCGCGCGCACGCAAACGTCTGGAATCGGCGCGCACCGAAGTGGCGACCGCCGCCATCTCCGGCGCGGTCGGCACGTTCGCGCAGGTCGACCCGCGCGTCGAAGCTTATGTCGCGGAAAAAATGGGCCTCGCCGTCGAGCCGATCTCAACACAGATCATCCCGCGCGACCGGCATGCGATGTATTTTGCGACGCTTGGAGTGGTTGCCGCGTCCTGCGAACGATTGGCGACCGAAATCCGTCACTTGCAGCGCACCGAAGTCCTGGAAGCCGAGGAATTTTTCTCCGAAGGCCAAAAGGGCTCCTCGGCCATGCCGCACAAGCGCAATCCGGTCTTGTCGGAGAACGTGGTTGGTCTTGCGCGCATGGTGCGCGCCTATGTGGTGCCGGCTCTGGAAAACGTCACGTTATGGCATGAGCGCGACATTTCGCATTCGTCGGTGGAGCGCATGATCGGACCGGACGCCACCGTCACGCTCGATTTCACCCTCGCGCGGCTCGCCGGCATCGTCGACAAGCTCTTCGTCTATCCCGAAAATATGCAGAAGAATCTCAACCGACTGGGCGGGCTTGTCCATTCGCAGCGCGTGCTGTTGGCGCTCACGCAAAAGGGCGTGACCCGGGAAGACGCGTATCGCCTGGTGCAGCGCAACGCCATGAAAGTATGGGCCGGCGAAGGCGATCTTCTCTCGCTCCTTAAAGCCGACAAAGACGTGCGCAAACATCTCAGTGAAACAGAGCTTGCCGATAAATTCGATCTCAATTTCCACTTCGCGCATGTCGACACCATTTTCCGCCGTGTTTTCGGCCGGGCCTGAGCGGGAGCCGATGGGGGCACGTCCGACGATCCTGGTGTTTGATTCGGGCCTAGGCGGCCTCACCGTTTATCGCGAGATTGCCGCCGTGCGTCCCGACGCCAATTTTGTTTATCTTGCCGATGACGCCGCGTTTCCGTACGGCGCGCTGGCGGAACCAGCTCTGATCGCACGGCTCGTTGCGCTTCTCGACGAAGCGATTGCAATCCACAAGCCTGATCTTGCCGTGATTGGCTGCAACACCGCCTCGACCATCGCGTTGCCCGAACTGCGCAAACAATTTGCCGTCCCGTTCGTTGGCACCGTGCCCGCGATCAAGCCTGCCTGCACCGCCTCGCGGACGCGACGCGTTGCCGTGCTCGGCACCGAAGCAACGGTTAAACGCGAATACACGCGCGCGCTCATTCGCGACCACGGTCAGGGCTGCGACGTCGATCTGATAGGCGCCAAACAGCTTGCCGCTTACGCGGAAGCAGAGCTGCATGGTCAGCCGGTCAGCGACGCAGCCCTGCTGGCGGAGATCGGCCCCTGCTTTCGCGACGACGGCAACCGCACCGACACGGTGGTGCTTGCCTGCACGCACTATCCGTTGTTGATCCCCCGTCTGGAGCAAATTGCGCCGTGGCCGGTCAACTTCATCGATCCCGCGCCGGCGATCGCGCGCCGGGTCGCGCATCTTCTCGAGGGCGTGGCCGCCGTTGCGACGAAGGGTACGACGCGCGCGATCTTTACCTCGGGCACCGCGCCGGCGGCGATTCTCGCGCGCTTTGGCATGCGAGCGGATCAGCGGGTTTACTCGATCACGCCGTAGCCAAGTCGGTTTGACAGGGCGCGGCTTTCGCCTTAGAAACCCGGCACTTCGCGGGCCTGATGGGCCCGCGCGGTGTTTCGCGACCCGTGTTGGAGCCGGCGCTTCGGCGCCAAACCTGTCGGTTCCGGGCGATGACCCTGGACAGAGGAGGGCGCGATCCTCAGCACCCGGCGCGGCTCCTAAGGAAGATCGTCTCTTTGGAGAAGATCGCGCTGGATTTGGCACAAACAGCGAGGACGCGATGACCAAGCGCCATGAGGCGAAGTACAAGATCGACCGGCGGATGGGCCAAAACATCTGGGGCCGGCCGAAGTCACCAATCAACAAACGCGAATACGGGCCCGGCCAGCACGGTCAGCGTCGCAAAGGCAAGCTGTCCGACTACGGCGTGCAATTGCGCGCCAAGCAGAAGCTGAAGGGCTATTACGCCAATATGTCGGAACGGCACTTTCGCGGCATCTATGATGAAGCGCGGCGGCTGAAGGGAGACACCGGCGCACACATGATCGGGCTTTTGGAACGCCGGCTCGATACTGTCATTTATCGTGCGAAGTTCGTTCCCACCGTTTTTGCCGCCCGGCAGTTCATCAGTCACGGCCACATCAGGGTGAACGGAAAGCGCGTCACCATTGCAAGCTTCCGTGTCAAAGTCGGTGATGTCATAGAGGTCAAGGAAAAATCGAAGGAGCTTGCGCTCGTCGTCGAGGCGAACGCGCTGGCAGAACGCGACGTGCCTGATTATATCGAGGTCGATCACTCGAAGATGATTGCAAAACTTAGCCGCATCCCGGCGTTTGGCGAGGTTCCCTATCCGGTAATGATGGAGCCGCACCTCGTCGTGGAATATTACTCGCGCTAGCGCGAGCTGCGGAACGATCGCACGCGGATTCGCCTCCTTCGCCGAATCTTCTTCACCGAGTCGCCGTACTTATCCCCAGGCGCTTTGCGTCGATATGCCGGTAAATGCGAGCGAATCGCGCGTGCGCACGCCGAACTTTTCGGGTCATGCTTGAAAAGCTGCCTATTTTAGCTACGGTGATGGCGCAAATTGTCGCAACTTCGCGTGCGTAGCGTGCGTAACGGCTGGGGCTTCCTAACGGATTGCAAGGGAGAACGCACATGGACGCGTTACAAAGAATCAAGGGGTGGATCGGGTCGCTAACCGAAATTGGGCTGATGCTGCTGGCGCTGGCGATCGTCGCGGCGCTTCTGGTCGGCGCAAACTTGCCGTTCTTTGGCAATGTCACCAACAACATCATGGCGTTGGTGAAGGGTTTGGGCGACGCCGGACTCGTGGGACTGATCACGCTTGGCGTGATTCTTTGGCTGTTTTCGGGACGAAAAGTGGCCTGAAGAAGTATTCGGGCTGCGCGGCCACGCGAGAAATCCGCACGGTGTTCGGGTGGAGAAGCTCTCCACCCGGCGCCGCACAAGCATGATCGCGGGCTAGGGCGATTCTGATCTCAGCAATCGCTCTATGAGGGCGTGCTATGCTGGATTATCTGCTGAAAGCCAAACAATATCTTTGGGTCTTTGTTGAAATTGGCTTTCTGACGGTCGTCTCCGTCGTTTTGATTTATTTGATCCTCGGGCCGGATTCGTCAGGCGTATTCGTCTCTGGGGTCGCCAACAACGTCTTGAAATTTGCCGCAGACATTCCCGCGCAAAGCCTCGTGGGCCTAGCGCTGGTGCTGGCGTTGATCGTTCTGCTTACCAATCGAATGCGATAATCGCGGCTGTTGCGCGCTGGCGCAACCGGTAGCCGCGGCTAGTGTCCCGATTCCGAAGTTCGCCACGTTCTCGGGCAAGCTCTGAAGTGAACTTCGGAATCGAAAGGACACCAGCAAATTTACGATTATAGTGTGGTTTTGGATTTGAAGTTCCTATAGGGAGCTTGCGGCAAGAATGATAGGAACTTCAAATCCACCACACTAGGCGGCCGTATTCTCCTTTACCGGAATGCCTTTGTCCTTCAGCAAGGACTGCAGCTCGCCCGCCTGGAACATCTCACGCACGATGTCGCAGCCGCCGACAAACTCACCCTTCACGTAAAGCTGCGGGATCGTCGGCCAATTGGAATAGGATTTGATGCCGCTGCGGAGTTCCTCGTTCTCGAGCACGTTGAGACCCTTATAAGGGACGCCCAGGTAATCGAGAATCTGTATGAGCTGTCCCGAAAAGCCGCACATCGGGAATTGCGGCGTGCCCTTCATGAACAGCACGACATCGTTGGCCTTGATCTCGTTATCAATGAACTGCTCGATACCCATTGCGCTTGTCCTTCCTGGCGGCGCGCGGCATTCGCCAGCGCCGGAAATCCCATTTGGCATATATGTAGCCGAATTGGCGCGCAAAGCCCACCCGCAAGGCTCATGGCGGTACTGCAGCCAATGGGGAGACGCCGCGCGATCGCGCTCCAATCGCGTTCCCGTCACCTTAACGATCGGAATAAGGCCGGCGGAGTCTTGATTACCGATCCGGGGTACCCGTTTGCAGCGCCAGGGCGTGCAGTTTGCCGCCCATTTCCGCCTTCAGCGCTTCATAGACGATCTGGTGCTGCTGGACGCGCGACTTACCGCGGAATGATTCGGCGATAACAGTCGCGGCGTAGTGGTCGCCGTCCCCGGCGAGATCCCGGATCGTTACCTCCGCATCCGGTATCCGGGCACGGATTAATCGCTCGATGTCGCTCGCAGCCATAGGCATGCGCGCTTCCTCACTGGACTAAGTCGCCACCCACGTCCACCTCAACTAGCAGAACGAACATCGCCGGCAAAGAGAGGCTGCGGCAAGAAAACCCTCGCCTGCTGGACGTCCGATGCGATGGTCGCGGCGAATGCGCGGCAATTGTCGCCGATTTGCTACGACGCGCTAGCGCGGTTCAGTCAATAGGCTTCAGGTTGCACCGGCCATGTAGGCCGGCAACCAAGCCTCAAAGCGGCGCTTAAGATCGTCAACCCGCAGCGGCCGTTCTGCGGCAATGGCGAGTAGCGTGCCGCCGGTGGCGCCGAGCGGGACTAGCGGCACGCCAGCCGCCTTCGCCCGCTCGAGCACGCGCTGCGACTGTTTGGTCGTGATCGCGTAACGGGCCTGATCCTCGCCGAACCAGAATGCGTGGTCGAGGATGCCCGGTGGCGGCTCCAATACCGCGCCGATCCCCGACGCGATCGCCATTTCCGCGAGCGCGACAAGGAGACCGCCGTCGGAAACATCGTGCGCCGCCGTAATCAACCCATCCCGTATCAAGGCACGCACGAGGTCGCCATGGCGCCGCTCAGCGGCGAGATCCACCGGCGGCGGAGCGCCCTCTTCCCGGCCGCACAGGTCGCGCAAATACACCGATCGCCCAAGCCAGCCGCGAGTTTCGCCGATCAGAAAGATCGTCTCATCCTCACCCTTGAAGGCGATCGTCATCGATTTAGTAAATTGATCGAGCAGACCGACGCCGCCGATCGTCGGTGTCGGCAGAATGGCGCGCCCGTTGGTCTCGTTGTAGAGCGAGACATTGCCGGAGACGACGGGGAAATCGAGCGCACGGCAGGCTTCGCCGATGCCGCGTACGCAGCCGACGAACTGTCCCATGATCTCCGGCCGCTCGGGATTGCCGAAATTAAGATTGTCGGTGAGCGCCAGCGGCTGCGCACCAACCGCACTGAGATTGCGCCACGCTTCGGCGACCGCCTGCTTGCCGCCTTCGAATGGGTCGGCTTCGCAATAGCGCGGGGTCACGTCAGCGGTGAGCGCCAGCGCCTTGGGACCGTCATTGATCCGGATAACCGCAGCATCGCCGCCCGGCCGCTGCACGGTATTGCCAAGGATGACGTGATCGTATTGCTCCCATACCCACCGTTTGCTGCACAAATCCGGCAAGCCGAGCAATGTTTCGAGTGCATCAGCGACGGCAACAGGCGGCTTGATGGAGCTGGCGTCGAGTTCGCGCTCGTTGCGGCGTTCGGCAAAAGGCCGACGATAGACCGGTGCCTCATCGCCGAGCTCTTTGATCGGCAGGTCGGCGACGACCGCGCCGGCGTGGCGCACGACAAAGCGCTTGGTCGGTGTGGTCTCCCCGACGACGGCAAAATCGAGACCCCATTTGCGGAAGATCGCCTCGGCCTCTTTCTCCTTGTCCGGCCTGAGCACCATGAGCATGCGCTCCTGGCTCTCCGACAGCATCATTTCGTAGGCGCTCATGCCGGCTTCGCGGCACGGTACATTGTCGAGATCGAGCGCGACGCCGAGATCGCCTTTGGCGCCCATCTCGACCGCCGAGCAGGTCAGGCCCGCCGCGCCCATGTCCTGAATGGCGATCACGCAGCCTTTGGCCATGATTTCAAGGCAGGCTTCGAGCAAAAGCTTTTCCGAGAACGGATCGCCGACCTGAACCGTCGGCCGTTTTTCTTCGGCATCGGCGCCGAATTCGGCCGATGCCATAGTGGCGCCGTGAATGCCATCGCGGCCGGTCTTCGAGCCGAGATAGACGATCGGCATGCCGACACCGGTTGCCTTGGCGTAGAAGATCTTGTCGGTCTCGGCGAGACCGACCGCCATGGCATTGACCAGGCAATTGCCGTCATAGCGCCGATCAAAACGTATTTCGCCGCCAACCGTCGGCACACCGAACGAATTGCCATAGCCGCCGATGCCGGCAACAACGCCGGCTACCAGTGCACGCGTCTTTGGATGTTTGGGATCGCCGAACGACAGTGCATTGAGGCAGGCGATCGGCCGCGCGCCCATGGTAAAGACGTCGCGCAAAATGCCGCCGACGCCGGTCGCGGCGCCCTGGTAAGGCTCGATATAGCTTGGATGGTTATGGCTCTCCATCTTGAACACGACCGCAAGCCCGTCGCCGATATCGATGACGCCGGCGTTCTCGCCAGGTCCCTGGATCACCCATGGCGCCTTGGTCGGCAGCGTGCGCAGATGAATTTTCGACGATTTGTACGAGCAGTGTTCGTTCCACATCGCGGAGAAAATTCCAAGCTCGGTGAAGCTTGGCGCACGGCCGAGAAGCTTCAGAATGCGCTCGTATTCCTCCGGCTTGAGCCCATGCTCGGCGATCAATTCGGGGGTGATGGTTGGCTCGTTGGAGATCACAGCGGTGTCGGATTGGGCGAGCGCGTCACGCCGCTACCTTGAAATGATCGACCAGCCCCGCGAACAGGCCACGGCCGTCGGTCCGGCCCATTGCGGCTTCGACGTGATTTTCCGGATGCGGCATCATCCCAAGCACATTCCCGCGCTCGTTGATGATACCGGCGATGCCGTTCATCGCGCCGTTGTGATTCCAGTTCGGATCGATCATGCCGTCGGGCGACGAATAGCGGAACAGCACCCTGCCCTCGCCCTCGAGCCGCGCGATGGTCTCGCCGTCGGCGATGTAATTTCCTTCGCCGTGCGCCACCGGGACCCGGATCACCTGCCCGGCATTATAGCCGCGGGTGAACGGCGTGTCGGATCGTTCGACCCGCAAATAAACGTCGCGGCAGATGAAGCGAAGCTGGGCATTGCGCATTAATACGCCCGGCAACAATCCCGCTTCGCAGGCGATCTGGAAGCCGTTGCATATCGCCAGTACAAGTCCGCCTTTGGCGGCGAAATCGCGCACCGCGTCCATAATCGGCGCGCGGGCGGCGATCGCGCCGCAGCGCAGGTAATCGCCGTAGGCGAAGCCGCCGGGAAGGACCACGAGATCGCTACCCGGCGGCAGCGACGCGTCGGCATGCCAGACCAGGGCCGGCTCGCGCCCCGAGATCAGCCGCAGCGCGCGCGCCATGTCGCGCTCGCGGTTGATTCCGGGGAAGACGACGACAGCCGATCTCATCGCAGCCGATAAGCTTCCATTCTCAGCGCATCTCGATCCGGTAATTCTCGATCACGGTATTGGCCAAAAGCTTCTCGGCAGCGCTTTTGAGCGCCGCCTCGGTGCCGGCGCGATCAGCGCCTTCGATTTCGATGTCGAAGACTTTGCCCTGCCGCACGCTGGTCACCCCGCCGACGCCAAGCGAGCGCAGCGCACCCTCGATGGCCTTGCCTTGCGGATCGAGAATACCGGGCTTGAGCGTAACAGTGACACGCGCCTTCATAGCTCAGTGAATAAGTATGAATCGGCCCCGCCGCAATACAGGGGGCCGATCGCGCGCAATCTGGGGAAAAGCCCAGCGCCGTGATGGCCGCGCAAGGGTTTGCCGCCGGATCGGCCGGCGGCGGAAGCTCAACCTTTGACCAGGACCGGCCCGGTCCCTTGCGGCCGCTCGCCCTCGCTCATGATGCCGAGCCGCTTGGCAACTTCGGTATAGGCTTCGACCAGCCCGCCCAGATCGCGCCGGAAGCGGTCTTTATCGAGCTTTTCGTTCGATTTGATATCCCACAGCCGACACGAGTCTGGCGAAATCTCGTCCGCCACGACGATGCGCATAAGGTCATTTTCCCACAACCGGCCGGTCTCCATTTTAAAATCGACCAGCCGGATACCGACGCCGAGGAACAGGCCGGAGAGGAAGTCGTTGACGCGGATCGCAAGCGACATGATGTCGTCGATTTCCTGCGGCGTCGCCCAACCGAAAGCGGTGATGTGCTCCTCCGAGACCATCGGGTCATTCAGCTGGTCGTTCTTGTAATAAAACTCGATGATCGAGCGCGGCAGTTGGGTGCCTTCTTCAATGCCGAGCCGCTGCGACAGCGATCCCGCGGCGATGTTGCGCACCACCACTTCGAGCGGAATGATCTCGACCTCGCGGATCAATTGCTCGCGCATATTGAGCCGGCGGATGAAATGCGTCGGCACGCCTATATCGTTCAAGTGCTGGAAGACGTATTCCGAAATCCGGTTATTGAGGACGCCCTTGCCTTCGATCACCTCATGCTTTTTGGCGTTGAAGGCGGTCGCGTCGTCCTTGAAGTGCTGGATTAACGTTCCAGGCTCGGGCCCCTCATAGAGGACCTTCGCCTTGCCTTCGTAAATGCGGCGACGGCGGCTCATCGGAGTGTACCGGGGTTTTGAGAAATCCATTGTAATGCCGTGGCTCCATTTCGGATGTCGAGATCCGCGGCGGCGAAAACGGGCGCGACTCAACTCAGCAGCCCCTCCGCAACATGAAGGCTAGCCGAAGGTGAAGCGGAGTACAATCGACATAGACCCGCGCGCCGGTGGTCGCAATGTCATTGTGCAGGACAGACAGCCGTTGCCTTGACGCGCTAGCCTCGATATGCAAGGCGCAAGTGATTTGCGTTTATCCGCGGTTCCCCATTGGGGGCAAAGGCGACGACAATGACCACTACATTCGACAAGCGCGAAGAAGGCTTTGAGAAGCAATTCGCGCACGACGAGGAACTCAAATTCAAGGCCACCGCGCGCCGCAACAAGATGCTCGGCCTCTGGGCGGCGGAGAGGCTCGGCATGAGCGGCGCAGAGGCGGAGACTTATGCACGCTCAGTCGTGTTGGCGGAGTTTGAGCAAGGCGGCGACAGCGCGGTGGTCGCCAAGATCCGCAAGGATCTAGAAGCCAAAGGCGTCGTTCAGTCGGAGCACCAGATCAGCCGCACCATGACCGAGCTGATGGCCAAGGCCGTCGCCGATATCAAGGCCGGCCGGTGATCTAAGATGGCGATTTCAGCCTTCACGCTTGCGACCCGGCTGCGCGCCGGCGAAACCGTATTCTCCGGATGGTGCGGGCTGCCCTACCCGCTGGTTGCGGAAACGCTCGCCCGCGACGGCTTTCCAGCAGTAGCGATCGAAAGCCAGCACGGGCTTTGGGACGTCAACGGGATTCTCGCCGGCATCGCCGCCATTCGCCAGGGCGGTGCGGCGCCGCTGGTGCGTGTGCCGTTCGGCGATTTCGCGCTGGTTAGCCGCGTGCTCGATTTCGGCGCCGAGGGCATCATCGCACCGATGATCAATACGCCCGAGGATGCGCGCGCATTTGCCGGAGCGGCCAAGTTTCCCCCGATCGGGGAGCGCAGCTGGGGGCCGCACCGCGCAACCACGCTTGCGGGTCTTACCGATCAATCGATCTATTTGCGCGAGGCTAACGATCATATCGTCACGCTGGCCATGATCGAGACCCGCACCGCGCTGCAGAATTTCGACGCGATCATTGCCACGCCAGGCATCGACGGCTTTTTTCTCGGTCCGTCGGATTTGTCCATCGCGCTGTCGGACGGCAAAACCGTCGATCCATTGTCGAAAGACGTCGAGCGCGAGCTCGATCGGCTCATCGCCGCGACGCAGCGGGCAAAGAAAATTCCCGGCGCCTATTGTCATTCCGCCGAACGCGCGGTGGCGCTCGCCAAGCGCGGCGTCAAATTTCTCGCGGTGTCGAGCGACCTGTCCATGCTGCGCGCCGGCGCGGCGGCGGCGATGAAAGTACTTAAAGCTTAATCGACTGCGCCAGTCGCTCGAGCACCGCCGCGGGGTCGACCTCCACTTCACCTGCGGCAATCTCGATGACGCGATAATCGCGTTCCATAAGCCAAGCGCGTTTTTGCGCCCGTGCCGCGGCGGCCGCTTCGCTTTCTTCGTACGGCACCAAGTCGATTACGAGCCGGAGCGGAAACGAGACGAAATCACAAATGTTCTGGCCGACCGGCGTCTGCCGCTTAAAGCCGCGGCCGGCAAAGCGGCGATCGTTGGTGAGCGCCATCCATAACGCGCGTTCCGCCTCGGTCGGATTGCGGCGAAGAAGGCGCGCCAAGCCTCGCACCGGGCCGCGCTCTTTCGGAATGCGGCCGCCGCCATGCTCGGCCAAAAGCGCGCGTAGAAGCTCAGCCTGTTCGCCGTCCAGCACGCCGCCGCGCGCCGGCCCTTTGCGGCCTTCGACGATGGCCATGATCACGCCGTGCAGCGTCTGGATGTCCTGTTGCGTCGGCTGCATGCGGGTAAAAATGTTGCGCAGATTGATCTGCATGGTCTCGCGCTTGTCCGGCGGGCGAAAAAACTCGACCTTCTCGAGTTCGCGCTCAACGGTTTCGAAAAAGGCAAGGAGCTGCTGCTTGGGCGCAGAAGCGGACTTGTTCGGCATCGCGAACGGCAATTTGCCGGCGCTCGCAAGCTTGAACCATTCATAGGCGACGATGACGACGGCCTGCGCCAGGTTGAGCGATGCGAAAGCCGGATTGACCGGCAGCGTCACAATGGCATCGGCCAGCGCCACCTCATCGTTCTCAAGCCCGTTGCGCTCGCGCCCGAACAGGACGGCGATGTTTTCTCCCGCGCCAATCCTTGGCGCGATGATACCCGCCGCCTCGGTCGGCCCGACGACGGGTTTGGCCTGATCGTGGGCGCGCGCGGTCGCGGCAAGAACGAAACTGCAATCGGCAATGGCGGCGGCGAGCGTCGGGTAAAGCATCGCTTCATCAAGCACCCGGCCTGCTCCGGTCGCCATCATTCGGGCTTTGTCATTGGGCCAGCCCTGCCGCGGATTGACCAGACGCAACTGCGACAAGCCGAAATTCGCCATGGCGCGGGCGGCGGCGCCGATATTCTCGCCAAGCTGCGGTTCGACCAAGACCACGATCGGGCCTCGGCCGGCGCTCCAATCCCTGGTTCTGTCAGTGCCTGCTCCGGGCATGGCCCTTTCATGCACCGGTACGGTGGTCGCGTCGAGGCGGAGCGGCGTTTCCCTCATGACGCCGCCACGCTGTGCTCCGAGTGCGAGAAAACGCCTTAGCTACCTCGCATTCGCCGAACGGCATATTGTTTTAAGAGCCTGCCATTCGACATCAGATAGAATCTCGGGTCCCGTGGCAGGGCGATCTTCACGCCGCATCAGCTCGCGTCGGTCCTCAGTCAAGGGGTGACTCGCCAGGATTCCGATCGTGCGGCCGCCCTCCGCGCCGGTAATGCGGAACAGAAGCTCCCCCATGGGCGCCGGCGAGCGGCCGAGCGCATGCATGGCTTTGATCGCAAAGGCGTCTGCGTTCGCCTCGGCCTCACGCGAATAGGAGACTTCGAACAAGGTACGCGTCACGAATATCACGGCGGTCGAGCCGGTGATGTCGCCCCACAAAAGCCCGATCAGGAACGATACCCCGCCGCGCTGAATCATCATGCGTGTGTGGTCGCGATGGCTGATGTGCCCCATTTCATGCGCGAGCACGCCGGCAAGTTCGTCAGCGCTTTGGGCTTTTTGCAGCAGACCATTCAGCAAATAGATTTTGCCGCCCGGCAGCGCGAAGGCATTGGGCACCGGTGAGGTCAGGACTTCGGTCTGTAGCGGAACGTCGAGATCGCTGGACTGGCGCAAAGTTTCGACGAGCTTGGAAAAAGCCGCACGTTCTTGCGCGTTGGTGCAAGTGCGGCCTCCGAATATCACCCTGACCTGATTATCGGCCATGGCGCCGAGATGCCGGTCAAAGGAGAGTGGGATCAGCGGCGTCAATCGCTCGGCGACTAGCGCCATGCCGTAGACTACGACCAAAAGGATCGAAACGATGGCAGCAAGCGACCAGGCGACAACGCGGCCGGTATGTGCGCGTCCGCCGCCACGATCCTTCTCGAGACAGCGGGCGCGTGTGCGGATTTCGGCTTGTGTCGGCGGATCGAACACCTCAAGCCGCGCCAGCGGCAGGCTCGATGTGCATTTGAGGCGAAGCGCGCGTTGGCCGTTATCGACCGCGCGCAGGTCATCGTAGGGCCAGCAGGCAACCGTGGCGCCGTCTTCGACGATGTCGAGCTCGTCACCAAAACGTACTTCGACGACGTGTCGGCGGTTGCTCGTGCCGTCGAAATAAATTGCCGGCCTGTCCCCCGCGTTGCCCGGAGCTGCCGCACTTGACGCAGCACTCTCGCTCACTGGGCTAGAACCCGGCGACGTCGAGTCCATCGGCAAAGCCTTCGCCTAGCGCACTCGCCGGCACACCGGCCACCCGCACGTAATCGGCACGATCAAGATCATAGGCGGTCGTCGATGAACAGAAAGCCGATCAAGAGCTCTTTAGCGGTCCCGGTGTATTCAAACGCATGGCCCTCAATTGAGGTGCCCGACCACAGCGAGTGGCGGATATCGGTCGTGAGCCAGAAGCGATAAAAGCCGGCAGTGATCAGTTCGAGCAGTGCACCGCGCTGGACAAGCCGAGAAAAGTCGCGCCGCTCACCGGTGAAGCCGATACGCTCGGAACGTGCGATCGAAGCGCGTGGTAATGCCGTGTCATTCATGGGGTACTTCGCTCTGACCAAATTCGATTGATGGCGCGACCGGTGCAATCCGCAGGGGAAGAGATCGCGTTGTGCGGCCGCAACCGAAACGCTAGGCTTGCAAGTGAAAACAATTTGTTACGCGCGCGGCCTCTCCCTCGACTCGTGAGGATACACGTTTTACGTGTATCGCGCCAATACCGCTCGCTGGCGATTCACGGGCGAAAACTTCGGCTTTTTCCGCGTGGCCGCGAATGCTATAGCGACGGCCGCCGGCATGGCTGGGCTTTGCCCACGCACCCGGTCCCGCCGTTTTCAATCCATTCTGTGCAGGTAAAAGGTCTCCAATGAACAAAATCAAAGTCGCCAATCCGGTGGTCGAAATGGACGGCGACGAGATGACCCGGATCATCTGGAAATACATCAAAGACAAGCTGATCTACCCTTATCTCGATATCAACCTGCTCTATTTCGATCTCGGCATTGAGAAGCGCGACCAAACGCGCGACCAGATCACGATCGACGCCGCGGAAGCCACTAAAAAGGTCGGCGTCGCGGTGAAATGCGCCACCATCACGCCGGACGAAGCGCGCGTGAAGGAATTCAATCTGCACGAAATGTATCGCTCGCCGAACGGCACCATCCGCAACATTCTCGGCGGGGTGATCTTCCGCGAGCCGATCCTCTGCAAGAACGTGCCGCGTCTGGTGCCGGGATGGACCAAGCCGATCATCATCGGCCGTCACGCCTATGGCGATCAGTATCGCGCCACCGATTTCCGCGTGCCGGGCAAAGGCAAGCTTTACCTGACTTTCATCGGCGACGACGGCAAGGAGATCAAACGCGAAGTATTCCAGTTTCCCGGCAGCGGCGTCGCCATGTCGATGTACAACCTTGACAACTCGATCC
Source organism: uncultured Alphaproteobacteria bacterium (assembly GCA_963816295.1). Lineage (GTDB taxonomy): Bacteria > Pseudomonadota > Alphaproteobacteria > Rhizobiales > Xanthobacteraceae > BOG-931. Next base: position 140,603 of record CAWFJS010000018.1, read on the forward strand.
GCGATTTCGCGCGCGCCTCCATGAATTACGCGCTCAATCGCGGCTATCCGCTTTATCTTTCGACCAAAAACACCATCGTCAAAATCTATGACGGGCGGTTCAAGGACATATTCCAGGAAGTGTTCGACGCCGAGTTCAAGGACAAGTTCGCCGAGAAAAAGCTGACTTACGAGCACCGGCTGATCGACGACATGGTGGCGGCGGCGCTGAAATGGTCGGGCGGCTATGTCTGGGCGTGCAAGAATTACGATGGCGACGTGCAGTCGGACACCGTCGCGCAAGGCTATGGCTCGCTCGGGCTGATGACCTCGGTGCTCACGACGCCGGACGGCAAAGTGGTAGAGGCGGAAGCCGCCCATGGCACGGTGACGCGGCACTATCGCGAATATCAGAAAGGCCGCGAAACTTCGACCAATTCAGTGGCCTCCATTTTCGCCTGGACGCGCGGCCTCGCCCATCGCGCCAAGCTCGACAACAATGCCGAACTGGCGAAGTTCGCCGCAACCTTGGAGAAGGTCACGGTCGGCACGGTCGAGGCAGGCTTCATGACCAAGGACCTCGCCATACTTGTCGGCCCGGACCAGAAGTGGCTCTCGACCACGGCGTTCCTCGACAAGATCGACGCCAATTTGAAAGCGGCGATGACGTAAGTTCCCACCTCTTCCCGCCAGGAGAGGTGGCTCACATTCGGCGGCGCCGATCACTATGTTGCGCGGATGGATGGTCCTGGCGCACCGCGACCTAAGAAAACGAGCGTGCTCGGAACGATCGCGCTCGTCGTCGTGCTGCTTGGATTATTGATCGCGGCCACGCTGTTCGCGGCACGAAGCTGGACCTCGGTCGAAGGCCCGCCAATGCCCGAGGTCGGCTATGTCGCCATGACGATCGGGGTTGTTTTTTCGCTGCTCATCGGCATCGCGCTGATGGCACTTTTGTTCTATTCGAGCAGGCATGGCTATGACGAAAGGGCGTCGCGGGATACGCGCGCCAACGGCGACCGCGAGCCGCAATGAGCACCCGGCCGGCATCGCGTTGAACGAGGCACGTTGAACGAGGCACGTTGAACCAGGCAATGGCTTTGTCTAACGTGCGGCCGTCCATTGAACTTGGCTTTGAATTTGGCATTGAATTTGGCGGCGATTAAGGATCTCGCACAATGACCCGAACCATACGTCTGCAGAGCGACAGTAATGCCCACGATCGCCCCTGGCGCGTCGCGGTCGAGCAAGGCTTCTTCGCCGCCGAAGGCCTTGAGGTCGAGTATCACGAAGACAATCCGAAAGGCGCCGCGGGCCGGGTCGAGGACTTCTCGCAGCGCTGGAAGGAATCGCAACTGCAGAAAGGCGCGCTCGAGGTTTACCCGGTCTGCGAATGGGGCGCGATCGAGCGCGTGCAGACGCTCGGCGGCGGCAAGATCATCGGCCTCGATACGACTGTGCGCACCGGCGCGCTGATGGTGCGCAAGGATTCCAAAGTTCAATCGCTCGGCGAACTGCGCAACGTACCGATCGCGGTGACCTGGCATGCCGGCACTTTCTACGCCGCGATCGAGGCGCTGGAAGCCGCTGGCGTCCCGTTCGCCGAGATCAAGCTCGTGCACGCCAACGATCGCCTCGATGCCCTGCTCAGCGGAGCGACCGAAGCCGCCGCACTGATGGAGCCGCTGGTCAGCCGCGCGGCTGCCGCCGGTGCACGCAAGCTCGCCGATTTGCGTTGGCGCGGCGGCATCGTCGCCGGCAATGACGTCGACGAAGACACCGCCGCGAGATTACGCCGCGCGCTCAATCGCGCCATCGACTGGCTACGCCAAAACGAGGACCGCTCGCGCGAAGAAGTCTTACGCGATCTCGAACCCGCGCAGCGCGCCGCCGGCCTGATGCCGGAACTGGTCGGGGTGAAGACCTATCAAGCCGGCGAATTCAACGAGAAAGTCGAGTGGATGATGGAGCGTGGGTTTCTGACCGAGACGCCGAATTACACCGAGGTCGTCCGCAGCAAGTAGCGTCCAGCGGGCCAGACAAAACAAATGCCCAAAACAAATACCCAAAATAAATGCCCCCGGCTGGGAGTAGCCGAGGGCTGAACTCGCAGGGGCAAGTTGAAGATGGTGAAGCCTTGCCGCCGCGAGCCGGTGCGCTTCAAACCATGAAAATGCGGCAGCATGATGTGGCAAAGCGGGCTCATTGCCGTGCAGGCCGCGAATCTGCCCAATTTGTGGGCGCTGGCGCGTTTGCCTCTTCGATTATGGTAAACGGCGCATTGCGGCGCCGGCGCCGGGCTGCAGCGGGCAACGTTTTCTAAATTCACGCCGCCCTTTGCCGCTGCGCGGACAAGGTTTTCCCACTTTTTCTCCGCACACATCAACGAGATTTGAACTTTTCTCGCGCACAACACGCCCTATCTAACGCAAGCGTCGGGCCGCGAAGTCAGGCGCCGTTTTCAGGTTATGGAGCGGGAAAACCCGCAAAGATATGGGGGCGCGAGGAATGATCGGCATCGACCAGACCGGGCGGCGCGCGCCTGGCGCGATCGCAGCCGCGATTGCGATTGCCAGCACGATGGTGGCGAGTGCGATCATCGCCAGCACGGCGAGTTTTGCCTTGCCGCGCTACGACGGTTTGTGGAGCGTGTCGATCGTGACCGAAAAGGGCGATTGCGACCGCGGCTATCGATATCCGATCCGTATTTCAAACGGCCTCTTGGCAAATGCCGGCGACAGCGTGTTCACGATCACCGGCAAAGTCGGCGGCGCCGGCACGATAACGGTCATAGTGAGCGGCGGCGGGCGAAACGCCACCGGCTCGGGGCGGCTCGCCGGCAATATGGGCGTGGGCTCCTGGATCGGCGGTTCGTGTTCCGGCTCCTGGACGGCCGAACGGCGCGGGCCGTAGCGCGGCGTCATGCCCGCGCCTGTCCCGGCCATAACGTTTCGCTCGAGGCGTTCTCTTAGGCTAGCTATCCCTCCGCAGCGTCGTCCTCGGCAGCAGCCTCGCCTTCCTCGCCGGCGAGGATTTTTTCGGCGATCAGTCCGGCATTCTGCCGAATCAATGCTTCGATTTTTCCGGCAATATCGGGATTGGCCTTGAGAAAGGCCTTGGCATTCTCACGGCCCTGGCCGATGCGCTGGCTGTCGTAGGAGAACCAGGCGCCGGATTTTTCCACCACGCCGGCTTTAACGCCAAGATCGATCAGCTCTCCGTTCTTGGACACGCCCTCGCCGTACATGATGTCGAATTCCACCTGCTTAAACGGCGGCGCGAGCTTGTTCTTCACTACTTTGACTCGCGTTTGATTACCGACCACCTCGTCGCGTTCCTTGATCGCCCCGATGCGGCGGATGTCGAGGCGCACGGACGCGTAGAATTTGAGCGCATGGCCGCCGGTCGTCGTTTCCGGCGAGCCATACATGACGCCGATCTTCATGCGGATCTGGTTGATGAAGATCACCATCGTATTGGAGCGATTGATCGAGGCAGTGAGCTTGCGCAGCGCCTGGCTCATCAGCCGCGCTTGGAGCCCGGGCTGACTGTCGCCCATCTCGCCTTCGAGTTCGGCCCGCGGCACCAAGGCCGCCACCGAATCGATGACCAGAACGTCGACCGCGCCGGAGCGGACCAAAGTATCGGCGATTTCCAGCGCCTGCTCGCCGGCATCCGGCTGCGAAATCAGAAGATCGTCGACATTGACGCCGAGTTTGCGCGCATAGATCGGATCGAGCGCGTGTTCGGCATCGATGAACGCGCAGATGCCGCCGTTCTTCTGCGCCTCGGCCAGGACATGCAAAGCCAGCGTCGTCTTGCCCGATGATTCCGGACCGTAGATTTCGACCACGCGGCCGCGGGGCAGGCCGCCGATGCCGAGCGCGATGTCGAGACCGAGCGAACCTGTGGAAACGGTGTCCACGTCCATCGACTGCATGTTCTTGCCCAGTCGCATGATCGAGCCCTTGCCGAAGTTGCGCTCGATTTGCGACAGCGCGGCATCAAGGGCTTTCGATTTGTCCATGGACGATCCTTCGACGAGACGAAGTGCTGCACTCATTTCTCGCGCTCCTTATGACCGGGATTCGGAGGGCACGGAAGGTGCGGCCTCCGCCGCTGGCCTGTGACAATTGGCAATGAAAGGAGTGTACACGATTTGTTCTCAGTTCGCAATATGTTCTTGTCGGGATGTTGTGTAGTGTCCTAATTTCGAGGCTTTTGTCCTGTTTTGATTTCCGGGCTGTCCTAATTTGAGGAAATACACAAATGCCGACTACACGCCCTGAAGTGGCTAATGCGTCTCCTGAAGTGCGTAAAGCAGCGGAAGTCTTGGTCGCAAAGTTGAGACTTCCGGGCCCGCCGAAGAAAGTTGACGAAACTACTGCCACCATCCTTAGGGAGCCCAAATCTAAACCGATCAAACGGCGCAAAATTCGATAATCGAGAGGCCGCCTCAGTTGGCGGCCTCTTCTCACTAAAATGCCACCTTGTCACTAAAGGCCACCTTGGCTGAACGGACGCGCAATAGCGCCACGCATCGGTCTTCCGATCTCGTGACCATACTCGAGTGACAATCTGTGATCCCCGTCACGGCGAGCCGCGTGCTTGCCGCTTACGTTGCACAGCATCAGATGCGAGCGCAGTGTGCGCACGGGGATGCAGCGATGGACGCGATATATTTCCGGGATAAAGCCGAAACCTGTCTGCGGCTGGCGAAGGAACTGTCGTGGAATAATCCGGCGCGAGAGGAACTCATGGAGCTTGCCGAAGAGTTCCAGCGACAGGCCGAGGAAGTCGAAGCCAGTGCCGGTGCAGAACGACCGCGTGCGCGCTGATCGGGACTTTCGGCGCAAAAGTGAGCAGCACGCAGCGCCCAGCCTGAACATCGGTATGAATAATTTTCCTGTATTTTCAAAAGACTAGACCGGAACCCTGCCCCGTCTTCGTGCGTTATTCCTGCTTAAGAAAGAGGAGGAACGCACATGCGAACCTTAGCAGTAATGGCTGCGGCATTGGGCCTTGTCGGCACCATCGCAGTCGGCACAGCGCCTCCGGCGGCCGCGGATTGGTATTCCTTAGCATTCCGGGGGCCGCCCCAGTTGGGCGGCCTCTTCCTTTTACAGGCGGCGTAAACCGCGATTTGCAACCAGCTCATCTTCGGAGAGAATTTTTCGCGCACGGCCGAGTTGATACTGCCGCTGGCGTGGAACCGCCCATGCTCTTTGACGTTTTCTCAAACTCAACTTGCGATTTTTCCAGTCTCCAAAAAGTGGATTGCGTCCGGAAATGAGTTTGGAATTCGAGTACCGGCGATTGGCTGCCGCGTGTCTTGATTTGGCGAAACGAGCCGCCGTGCTCGCCGACAAAACGCGTCTTCTCCTTATCGCCGAAGCGTGGCTGGATCTCTCCGATCGCGTCACGCGAAATGGGTTTCAACCAGACCGAATTGGTGATCCCCCAAGGTCAGCTCACTTGTCTCGAGTCGACTGAACTCCTTGAGAGCCGGCAACGGCTGACGCCGCACCTAGCGCCGTAGCCGCCGGCCCTCTATGAGAGCGGTCATGTCGCCGAGCTTGCCGCCGCGCTTCCTCAGTCACGCCGAGCTGGACACGGTCATCCGTCTCGCGCCGCTTATTGCCATTGATCTGATCATTCGCGACGCACGCGACGAAGTGCTGCTCGGCCTGCGCAAGAACGAGCCGGCCAAGGGCTGTTATTTCGTTCCCGGCGGCATGATCCTCAAGAACGAGCGGTTGGCCGACGCGTTCGCTCGGCTGGTGAAGAATGAGACCGATCACACCGCAAGTCTCGATGACGCCCGGTTGATCGGCGTGTTCGAGCATTTCTACGACAACAACCGTTCCGGCAACGGCGGATACGGCACCCATTACGTCGTGCTCGGCTACGAATTGCGATGGCCGAGCGCAGCTGTGCCGAGACCCGACGACCAGCACAGCGAACTGCAGTGGTGGCCCGTGGCCGAGCTATTGACCTCGGACCGCGTGCATGAAAATGCCAAGGCCTATTTCCGCTCGCGCGCAACGCGAAGCGGCCGCCAGTGACGGCGCTACGCCTCGATGACGATCTTAGGCGCGGGGCGGCTTGACGTGGCAAGGCCATCGCGCACCCGTATCGCGATCTCCCGGTAATATTTGGCATGCGCGCCCTCCGGCGCCGTCGCCACGACCGGCGAACCGCTATCCGATTTTTCACGGATCACGATATCGAGCGGCACCTCGCCCAGGAACGGAACGCCGAGGCGCTCAGCTTCGCGCCGCGCACCCCCGTGACCGAATATGTCCGAGCGCGTGCCGCATTGCGGGCAGACGAATGTGCTCATGTTTTCGACAATGCCGAGCACGGGCACGTTGACGCGGCGAAACATGGCAATGCCGCGCCGCGCGTCGATCAAGGCGAGATCCTGCGGCGTTGAAACGATGACCGCGCCCTTAAGCGGCACCTGCTGGGCCATCGTGAGCTGTGCATCGCCGGTGCCCGGCGGCATGTCCACGACCATGACATCGAGTGCGCCCCACTCCACCTCGCGCAGCATCTGCGTGAGGGCCGACATCACCATCGGCCCGCGCCAAATCATCGGTGTCTCCTCTTCGATGAGGAAGCCGATCGACATCACCGGCATGCCGAACCGCTCGATCGGCCGTAGCCGATTGCCGCCGATCGACTGCGGCCGCTCGCGAATGGCGAGCAGTTTCGGCATCGACGGTCCGTAGATGTCGGCGTCGAGAATGCCGACCTTCAGTCCAAGCTCGCGCAGCGCCAGGGCAAGATTGACGGCGGTGGTTGACTTGCCGACGCCGCCTTTGCCGGAGGCGACCGCGATGATGGCCTGCACTCCGGGGATACCCGATGGCGCCGCGGGACCGCCGGGTGGCGTACCTGGATGTGCACCCGGGCGCGGGCGCGCCGCTGGCGAAGCCTGCGGGCGCTGCGGCGCGCCGCGGGCCGGTCCGGGGCTCCCGGTGCGCTCCGCGGTGAGCGCCACCATCACCGACTGCACGCCTGCCAGCGCGGCGACAGCTTTTTGCGCGCGCTCACGAATGGCTTCCCAGGCCGAAACGGCGCCGGCATCGACCGTAATCGAGAAGAACACTTTACCGTCGGCGACAAGGATGTCCGAAAGCTTGCCGGTCGCCGGCAGCGGCACTCCCTCGGGGCTGGCAATCTTACCGAGCGCGGCAAGTACGTCGTCTTTCGAGGTGCTCATATCGGGATCACCGGCAAAATTCGCCCTCTAAATAGGCCAGCCGGTGCGGCGGTCAATCTCGCCAATCGGTGTTGACGCGCCGCCACCGGCCGGGCCATGAGCAGTGTACATCCGTCATCCTGAGGCGCGAGCCAACCGGGCCGGCCACTTCGGGCCGGACCCGTTGGCGACCACCTCAGGGTGACGGAACGGATTCAACGTCATTTCTGGAGGAGATAATGGCAAAGGTCGCATTCGTCGGGCTCGGAGTCATGGGTTACCCGATGGCGGGGCATCTCAAGGCGAAGGGCCGCCACGAGGTCACGGTTTACAATCGCACCGCGGCCAAAGCCGAAAAATGGGTCTCGCAGTACGGCGGCAAAAGCGCGCCGACGCCGCGGCAGGCGGCCGACGGGCAGGACTTCGTCATGGCCTGCGTCGGCAACGATACCGATCTGCGCGAGGTCATGCTCGGCAAGGACGGTGTGTTCGCCGGCATGCGTAAGGGCGCCATCGTGGTCGACCACACGACGGCTTCCGCCGAAATCGCGCGCGAGCTTTACGGGCAAGCCAAAAACCACGGCTTCGATTTTGTCGACGCACCGGTTTCGGGAGGCCAGGCCGGCGCGGAGAATGGCGCACTCACGGTTATGTGCGGCGGCGATGAAGGTCCGTTCGGACGCGCCGAGAAGGTGATCGCCGCCTACGCGCGCGCCTGCAACCTGATGGGCGCTCCAGGCTCGGGACAACTCGCCAAAATGGTGAACCAGATTTGCATCGCCGGATTGGTCCAGGGGCTGGCGGAAGCCTTGCACTTTGCGATGCGCGCCGGCCTCGACATCGAGAAACTGATTGCCACGATCTCCAAAGGCGCCGCGCAATCCTGGCAAATGGAGAACCGCTATAAGACCATGGTTGCGGGCAAATTCGATTTTGGCTTTGCCGTTGATTGGATGCGCAAGGACCTCGGCATCTGCTTATCGGAAGCGCGCCGCAACGGCGCCCATTTGCCGGTCGCGGCGCTGGTCGACCAGTTCTATTCGCAAATCCAAAAAATGGGTGGCAAGCGCTGGGATACGTCGAGCCTGATTGCGCTGTTGAATTGGTAGTTCGTCAAAGCCTAATCCAGCGGCTCGATATGCGCGTCTTTGGCGAGCTGCACGGTCGATGCGAGATCGTCTTTGACGAACTTGTCGAATGCTTCGACGCTCATCAATTCCGGCTCGATGCCGAGATTCGCCAACTTGTCTTTCATCCCGGTGTCGGCAATGACTTTTTCGGTCGCATCGTGGATCTTATTGATGACTGCGGCCGGAGTACGCCCCGGCGCTGATAATCCGACCCAGAAGCGGAATACGGCGGCCGGATAGCCGGCTTCGACGATCGACGGCACGTCCGGCAGCAGCGCGACGCGCTTCGGCGAACTCACCGCGAGCACATTGAGCTTGCCGCTGCCAAGCGCGGAGGCCGCGGCTGCGAGCGGGATGAAATAGAAATCGATGCGGCCGGCCATCACTTCCGTCAATCCGGTGTCGCGGAACGGCACATGGCGAACGTCGATATTGGCGGCAAGCCGCAATCGTTCGCCGGCCATATGCGATGACGAGCCGATGCCGGCGGAGGCGAAGGTCAGCGCGCCGGGTTTCGCCTTGGCCGCGGCAACCAAATCGGCGACGGTCTTGAACCCGCTCTCCTTGGAAGCGACTAACACGTTGGGCTGAACCCCCAACATCGCGATTCCGACGAAATCCTTCGCCGGGTCATAAGGCAGGTTGCGATGCAGAACCATGCCGGTGCCCAGCGAAGTCGAGCTGGTGACAAGCGTGTAGCCATCGGGGTCCGCCTTGGCGACATCGGCGAATCCCACAATACCGCCGGCACCGGGCTTGGCCTCGATCACCATCGGTTGGCCGAGGAGCTGCGATACGCGGTCCAGCACGACTCGGCTGACGGTGTCGGAGGCGCTCCCGGCCGCGAAGGGGCTGATGACCCTGATCGGCCGCGTTGGCCAATCGTCGGCCTGGGCGGATGCCGCGGCAGTTAACAGCGCCGCGCCGAGAGCAGCAGCGAATGGGCGAAGCAATGACACCAAAACCTCCCCAGCTTTGAACCGACCTTTATCGAACCCGGCCGCGGAGGTCCAAGCTCCTTTTGCCGCGCCACCTGCGTTTCCGAGCAGGGGCAAAGCAAGGTGATAGCAGCTTTCGGTTTGGCTGAAACAGGCAGCCAATGCGCCGCAGATGCCCCCACAGAGCTTGTAAACCTCCGGGCAGGCCCCCACAGAGCTTGTAAACCTCCGGGCAGGCCCCCCGCCTGCGAGCGCGCAAATAAGCCGAGCGGGAAGCCGGGGGGCTCAGCGCGGGAACTCTTGGCGCGCTACGGGTTTTCTAGCCTTGGTCTCAAACGATAGAAGCGACGAAATGTTGGGTTTACCGCCGCAACCAACCGGACCTCGCCATGCAACAGGTTAAATACCGGCTGATAGATCCCAGGCTCGCGCCGCGCCGGACCAAGCTCGAAATGCCGGGCTGGGCGGGCCAGCCACAGCCGCGTACCGATGGCTCGCAGGAATTCGCTTGGCATTGCGCACCCTTCACGGAAGGTGCGCAATACGGCATCGAGGTCTTCTATCCATATGACAACGAACTTCGCGTACGCAGGAAAAGCGGCAAGCTCATTTTTGACGGCGATTTCGGTCCGCGCCCTGACAATAGCGGTGACCTGATGTGGCCGCCGTTTCGCAGCTTTGGGCAGGATTATTACACGTACCAGCTGCTGCTCGATCTCAAAGTAGGAAAAGATTGGGCGGTACGCACTGAACCTCATCCACGTTTCTACACCGATCCAACCGACACCGTTCCCATCGCGGTGCCCGCGCTGTTGCGCACAGAATGGTGGCCGATGATCTCGTTCGTCGTGTTCAAATCCCCGGTCGAGGGACAGACGCATATCTTTCGGCCAGGCGAACCAATGCTACAAATTCTGATACTGCCGGTGATCGCAGACTTCACTTTGGCGGCGATGGACGAAGAGGAAGCGGCGGAACGGGAGATGCGCGGGCGTCGCATCCACGGCAGCCGACCTGCGCTCGCCGAGGATACCACCTGGACGTCGCGAACCGATACGGTGTTCGACGGCACGTACCGGCATCTGTTACGGGCGGCCAAAGCGCGCGAAAGGGAGTGATGCGCAGGCGTTGCTGGCCGCCATGCGCTTCCCTTGCCCCTCCCCTGCCCTGTTACTTTCGTCACTGCAGAATTTCGTCTCGGGTTTTATAGAACGCGAGGAGCATGCGTGTGACGCTGAGTCATTTTCGTGGCGCAGCGTAACGGAATTGTGGAACCCAAACGCGCGAGCGGCGTTTTGCCCAGCGACTGCAAATCGGAAGGCGGCGCGATGCGCAATTTTTCCCGTGGCATTTGGACCTGCGCGGCACTCTATGTCGCGCTCGGCTTGATCGGAATTTTCTTTCTGACGAGTGAACCCGGCATTGCCACGTCGAGCGAGGGTTACGGTATCGCCGCCACCACTTCGCCGACACCGCTGCGTTGAAGATTACGCCGCGGCGCTCGGCCGCGCGGAAACGGCTTTGTGCCAGCGCTGCAGATTGGTCAAGCCGTCCGGGACCGCCATTTTCGACACCCGCATGAAGTCGACCGCGACCAGTGCCGTGATGTCGGCGACCGTGTAATCCGCGCCGGCGACATAAGTCCGATCCTTCAGCTCGCGGTCGAGAAACTCAAGAAATTGCATTACCCGCGGCTTGTTGGCCTCGCCCCATTGCGGCACCTGAGGATCGACCAGCCGGCTCATGGCTGGATGCTGATGCTGGAACACGCTAGCGACGGGAAACAGAAGATGCAGTTCGGCCCGGCAATTCCACATTTCGACGAGCGCGCTTTGCAGCGCGCCGACGCCGAATAACGGCGGATCCGGTTGAACCGCCTCGAAATAGCGGCAAATGGCGATGGATTCAGCAATCGCCGTGCCATCGTCGAGAACCAGCGCAGGCACGCGCTGCATCGGATTGATCGCCGTATAGGCCTCGGTCCGGTGCTGCAATGCGCCAAGGTCGAGCTGTTCGGCCGGGACTTTGATGCCTTTCTCGGCCAGAAAAATGCGGACGCGGCGCGGATTAGGAGCGCGGCCGCCATCGTAAAGCTTCATCGCCCTCGCCTCTCCATTGAGCGGCGCAACCTTACCGCGTCGCAGTTGGGCTCGCCAGCACGCCGGCCGAACCCGCGAGCGGCCGCGATTCGGTCAGGGCGCGCCGCGGCGGTCAGTTGAGGAACTATCAATCTTCGTTGCCAGCGCATGCTGTCGCCGAAGCGCTGGAACAAAGCTCAGGGGATTGCGTTCCGCTGTCGCCCCTTTATCTTGCATCGTGATTCCGCTGCCGATGCTCTCACCGAGACCGATAATGGCGCCGCACGCAACCGCGCTTATCCCGCGCGATCAGGCGCGTAATCCGAGAGCCTATCAGCGCCGCTCAAGAGGATAGTCACCGTGCGTCAGCGCTTGCTGTGGCTTCTTCTGCTTGGGCTCGTCGTGGCCATTCTCGTGATGATCGCACGTCGTGGCGCCGGCACGGTCGGTCCGCTGACGACAGACGAGTTCGGCTCCCTCGCCTACAAGATTGCGATCCTCGTTTTCCTCGCCGCCGCGCTGTTCGCCATTTTCCGCGATCGTTTGACCGAAGCGATCATGGGCGCGCTGTTGTGGGCCGTCATCGGCATCGTCCTGGTGATCGGATATTCCTATCGTTACGAGGTGAACCAGGTCGCCGACCGCGTGATCGCGGAATTGATGCCCGGCCATGTGATCTCGCACGGCCGCACCGCGGAGGTGGCGCGCACGAGCTCCGGAGATTTTGCGATCTCCGCACAAATCAACGGCGCGCGGGTGCATATGGTGGTCGACACCGGCGCGACTTCGGTTGTGCTCACGGCAGAGGATGCCAAGGCGGCCGGCCTGCCGCTCGCTTTGCTGAACTACAGCGTCAATATCGAGACGGCAAACGGGCGCACGCGCGCCGCACCGGTAACGCTCGATCGCGTCGCCATGGGCGAACTCGAAGAACGTTCGGTCGAGGCACTCGTGGTGCAGCCCGGCCAATTGCGTACGAGCCTCCTGGGCATGAGCTTTCTCAACCGCTTGCAGAACTGGCAGGTCAATGGCGACCGGTTGATGCTCAAAGGATTTCCGTAAACCGCCTTGTCATGCCCGCGCTTGTAGCTGGGCATCGATCCGTGAGTGATGGCCGGCAAAGCCGTGGATGTCGCCGGAACATAGTCCGGCCATGATCGCAGTGATCTCGTATCTAGAACAGACTGAACACAAAGCGCAGCGATACGAGCAAGAGGAAAATCGCAAAGGCGATTTCGAGCGCCCGGCGTGACAGCCGGTGCGCGAGCCGCGCGCCGTAAGGGGCGGTCAAGCTCGATAGCGGCGCCATCACCACCAATCCGATCAAGGAAACGAAGCCGAGCGAAAGCGGCGGCAGCAGCGCCTGGTGTGGCCAACCGGCGGCGATATAGCCAAGCGCGCCGACAATTGTGATCGGCACGCCCAACCCCGCCGATGTGGCAACGGCGTTGTGAAGTGGCTTGCCATAGAGCGTCAAAACAATGTTGGACAGCGAACCGCCGCTCACGCCCATGAGTGAACTACCAAGACCAATGCCGAAACCATAGAATCGCATCGTCATAGGGCTCGGCAGTTCGCTGCCCAAATTCCAACGGTCACCCGCGAATAGAAATTTGCTTGCAATGAAGGTCGCGATCACGACGAACGCGATCTTGAACACCTCCGCGGGGGCAAGCGCGGCGATAATCGCACCGCAGACGACGCCAAGTACCGCGGGCACCATCCACACCTGTATCACGCCTGGAACCACCAAACCCTTTTCACGATGCGTCAGATAAGAGCGGATCGTCGTCGGCACGATGATCGCGATCGAGGTGCCGATGCAGAGCTGCATGCGGACCTCGTCGGACACACCGAGCAGGCGAAAAACTTCGTAGAGCACCGGCACGATGATCGCGCCGCCGCCGATGCCGAACAATCCGGCGAGCAGTCCGGTGATAACACCCGCGATGATGATTGCCAGCGCGAGCCAGAACAGCTCGCTCAACGGAACGCCAAGCAGCATTTGTCCTTCCCGGCGTGCGGCTGCACGCGCTCTTGCGCCTTCTGCTAGGCTGCTGCGCGCGCTTCGTCCAGATTGCCGTCCGACACCAGTGCAAGCGCCTCGCGCAGCAAAGCCGCGCCGGCTTGTGGCGACGCTCCTGCCTCGGCGAGCCGCCGGCGGAACGCCCGCGCGCCGGGCACGCCCTGGAACAATCCGTGCAGGTGGCGCGTGATGGCGTGAAGCCTCACGCCGTCTGCAAGCTCGCGCTCGATATAGGGAATGAGTGCCGCTGTCATCACGCGCGGCGAAGCAAGCGGCGGCGCATCCCCAAACACGAAAGAATCGACGGCAAGAAGCCGCCAGGGTTGCTGATAGGCTGCACGGCCCATCATGACGCCATCCACCCGATCAAGATGCGCGCCGACCTCGGCAAGGCTGCCAATCCCGCCATTGAGCACGATTGTCAGCCGCGGATGCGCCGCCTTGAGGCGATAGACGCGATCGTAATCGAGCGGCGGAACTTCGCGGTTCTCTTTCGGCGACAGACCTTTCAGCCACGCTTTCCTGGCATGCACGATCAGCGCGTCGGCGCCGGCGCGCTCGATCGCATCGGCAAAAACGGCAAGCGCCGCTTCCGGATCCTGTTCGTCGATGCCGATGCGGCATTTGACCGTGACGGGTATCGTGACGGCGGCCTTCATCGCGGCGACGCAGTTGCCGACCAGCGCCGGCTCGGCCATCAGGCAGGCGCCGAAGCGGCCTTCCTGGACCCGGTCCGATGGACAGCCGACATTCAGGTTGATTTCATCGAAGCCCCATTCCGCGGCGATCTTCGCGGACTGCGTTAGCGCGCACGGATCGGCGCCGCCGATCTGTAGCGCCAAGGGGTGCTCGGCCGGGTCGTAGCGCAGCAGCCGGGCGCGATCGCCGCGCAGCACCGCGCCGGTGGTCAACATTTCGGTATAGAGCAGCGCGCGCCGCGTGAGCAGCCGATGGAAGAACCGGCAATGCCGGTCGGTCCATTCCATCATCGGAGCGACTGAAAATCGGCGGTCGATTTGCAACGGTCGGCTTTCCTTCTTGTGGAGCCGTCTCATAGCAAAATTGTCGAACCAGTAAAATTGATACATTCTGCGCCGCGAAAAGCGGGGCTAAAGCAGCATGAACGAAAAGGAAAAGGTCGCGCTGGGTTCGATCGCTGCGTCGGCCGGACTAACCGCGGCGAAGGGCATTGTCGGCGTACTCACCGGCTCGCTCGCCATCCTGTCCGAGGCCGGACATTCGCTGCTGGATCTATCGGCCACGGTCTTGACCTATTTCGCGGTGCGGATTTCCGGCAAACCAGCCGACGCCGAACATCAATATGGCCACGGCAAGGTCGAGAGTATCACCGCGCTGGCCGAGACTGCGCTGTTGTTCCTGCTGACCGCGATTGTGGTGTTCGAAGCAGTGCGGCGGCTCATCGGCGCGCACGCGCATGCGGTCGAGGCAACGGTTGCGGCGTTTGCCATCATCATCGGATCGATCGTGATCGATTTTTTTCGGGCGCGAACACTCAAGCGGGTCGCGCAAGCCACCGGAAGTGAAGCGCTGGAAGCCGATGCGCTGCATTTTCGCTCCGATATGTGGTCGTCGATCGCCGTGCTGTTCGGATTGTTTGGCGTTGCGCTCGGCCATGCCTGGGCCGATGCCGCCGCAGCGCTCGCGGTCGCCGTATTTATCTGCATTGCCGGGTATCGTCTCGGCCGCCGCACGATCGAAACGCTGACGGACACTGCGCCGGCGGGCGTGAGCGAGCATGTTGCCGCACTCGCCCGCCAGGTGCCGGGGGTGGTCGCGGTCGAACGGGTGCGCGTGCGCCCGGCCGGAACGGTGTTGTTCGTCGAACTTACTGTATGCATCAGCCGCACGCTGCCGCTCGACCGCGTCACCACCATCAAACAGCAACTGACCCGTGCGATCCGCGGCGATCTGCCCGCGGCCGAGCTGACCATAACGACCGAGCCCAAGGCGCTCGATAACGAGACGATGCGCGAGCGCGTCATGGTGATCGCGCGCGACCTCGGTCTCGCCATTCATCATGTCGCGGTACAGACCATCGCCGGCCGCCTGTCAGTGTCGGTCGACCTCGAAGTCGACGGTTCGCAGCCGCTCGCCGCCGCACACGAGGTCGCCAGCCGCCTGGAAGACTCGATCCGACACGAACTCGGACCGGAAGTCGAGGTCGAAACTCATATCGAGCCGTTGCCCGCCGACCTGTTGGCCGGCCGCGATGCCGAGCCGGCACGCATCGTGGAAGTTCGTGAGCTCCTAGCCTCGCTCGCGGCGGAACTCCCAGCGCTCGGCGAGGTTCATGACGTGCGGGTGCGGGAAACCGCCGCCGGAGAAATCGTCAATTTTCACTGCCAGGTCGATCCGGCGCTGTCGGTCAGTGCGGTGCACGACGTTGTGGATGCCCTTGAGCGCAGGCTGCGCCGTCAGTTTCCCAGAATTCAACGCGTGATCGGCCATGCCGAACCGCGGCGGTGACGCCTCGGCAACAAACGTCAACCGGGGCCGCGACGTTCCGCAACGCGTTCCGTCCCCGCTTCCACTTTCCATTAGCGCGCAAACCTTCTAGATCAGCGGCACCATGCGCACTGAAGAACCCAGGCCAGTCCGGCTCGAGGATTATCGCCCGCCCGATTGGCACATCGGAACTGTCGAACTTGACGTGGTGCTGCACCCAACCGCGACGACGGTCCGGACCAAACTTTCGATCAGTCCCCATGGCGTCGGCGCGCCGGCACCGCTCGTGCTCGACGGCGATGAATTGACGCTGCATTCGATTCGCCTCGACGGCAAGCTGCTGCCGGCCGAGAGCTTCGTCGCCACGTCGGATCGGCTCACCATTGCGCAAGCGCCGCATCGGCCGTTCGAGCTCGAAATCGAGACCGTGCTCGATCCGACCAACAATACCAAGCTGATGGGCCTGTATCGCGCGGGATCGACTTTTTGCACGCAATGCGAGGCTGAAGGATTTCGCCGGATCACCTACTTCCTCGATCGTCCCGATGTCATGGCCGTATACACGACACGGATCGAAGCGGAGAAAAAAGAGGCCGGCATACTTCTAGCGAACGGCAATCTCGTCGCCCACGGCGACATAGCCGGCACGTCGCGACATTTCGCCGTTTGGCACGATCCGTTTCCCAAACCGTCATACCTGTTCGCGCTGGTCGGCGGCAATCTCGGCTGCGTCAAGGACAGCTTCACCACAATGTCCGGGCGCAACGTCACGCTCGCCATTTATGTCGAGCCCGGCAAAGAAGACCGGTGCACCTACGCGATGGACAGCCTCAAGCGCGCCATGCGTTGGGACGAGGTCACGTTCGGGCGAGAATACGATCTCGATATTTTCATGATCGTTGCCGTCTCCGCCTTCAATATGGGCGCGATGGAAAACAAGGGACTCAATGTCTTCAATGACAAATACGTACTTGCCTCGCCTGCCACGGCGACCGATGGCGATTACGCCGGCATCGAAGCGGTGATCGCCCACGAATATTTTCACAATTGGACAGGCGATCGCATTACTTGCCGTGACTGGTTTCAGCTGTGTCTGAAGGAAGGTTTGACCGTCTTCCGCGACCAGGAATTCACCGCCGACCAGCGCTCGCGCGCCGTCGAGCGCATCAGCGATGTGCGCGAGCTGCGTGCATCTCAGTTCATCGAGGATGCGGGGCCGCTCGCACATCCGGTGCGGCCCACGTTTTATCACGAGATCAACAATTTCTACACCGCGACCGTCTACCAGAAGGGCGCCGAAGTCGTACGCATGATCAAGACGATGCTCGACGCGCAAGTCTTCCGCGCCGGCATGGACCTCTACTTCTCGCGCCATGACGGCCAAGCGGCAACGGTCGAGCAGTTCGTACAGTGTTTTGCCGACGTCAGCGGCCGCGACATGAGCCAGTTCATGCGCTGGTATTCGCAAGCCGGCACCCCGGAGATTAAGGTGGCGCCGCATTACGATGCCGCGGCGCGTAGCCTGCGGCTCGACGTCGCGCAGATCGTGCCGCCGACGCCGGGGCAGCCAAACAAAGAACCGATGACCGTTCCGCTTGCGTTTGGTCTGGTCGGGCGCGACGGGGATGATCTGCCGCTGTTGCTTGATGGCCGGCCGCTCCTGCGCGGCGTAATCGAGCTTACGGGGCCGAGCCAATCGTTTGTGTTTAGCGACGTGCCCGAACGTCCAGCGCTCTCGCTCAATCGCGGCTTCTCGGCGCCGATCAAGCTGACCGTTCCGATCGAGGCCGACGAGCTGCGCTTCCTGGCCGCCCATGATCGCGACCCATTCAACCGATGGCAGGCGGTGCAGACATTGGCGATGACACTGCTCAAGAGCAATGTCGCCATCGTGCGATCGGGTGGCGCGCCGCGCCTCGATCAAGGATCAATGGATGCGCTTGGCGCAATTCTCAAGGATACCGCGCTCGAGCCTGCCTTCATTGCCTTGACGCTGTCACCTCCGAGCGAGGCCGATATTGCCCGCGAAATCGGTTCCGACGTGGATCCTGATGTGGTCTATGCCGCGCGGCGAAAACTGCGCGCGGCGATTGGCCGGCAGCATGGCGCAAGGCTTGCGGAAATCTACGCGCGGATGACGAGCGCCGACGCCTATCGCCCGGATGCACAGAGCGCCGGACGTCGCGCGCTGAAGAATGCCTGTCTCGACCTTCTGGCGCTGACGGAGAGCGATGCCGCCATCGCGCGTGCTTTCGATCAATATCGCAATGCCGACAATATGACCGACCGCATGGCAGCGCTGGAAACGCTCGCGGCCCATAATCGTCCGGAACGCACGGCCGCGTTCGACGATTTCTACTCGCGTTACGCGGAAGACCCGCTGGTTATCGATAAGTGGTTTGCGCTGCAGGCGGTCATCCCGGAGCCGACAACACTCGACCGCGTCCGCGCCTTGACGCGCCATCCAGCCTTCTCGGCCGCCAATCCCAATCGCATCCGTTCGTTGATTGGGGCCTTTGCGCAAGCCAACCATACCCAGTTCAACCGCCGCGACGGGGCCGGCTATGATTTCGTCGCCGATTTCGTGCTTGAGCTCGACGCCAAGAACCCGCAAGTCGCCGCGCGCCTGATGAGCGCATTCCGCTCCTGGCGCGCGCTGGAATCACAACGGCGCGAACGGGCCGAGGCGACGCTGCGCCGCGTTGCCGCGATGCCAGCGATGTCGCCCGACGTCCATGACATCGTCGCGCGCACGCTTGCCGACCCAGCCCGTTGATTTGACTCAGTTTTGAGTTGTCGTCATGAGCGGCGACACATGTGAGGTGCTAGAGCTCATGCGCAGATTTGATTTCGCAGCGCAAAATACTTTGGACATTTCTTAAAAAAATATTGACTCGGGACTCTCGACAAATCAGCACGCATCGATTCTATTGATAGCGATTTGGGGAGAGCGGCACAATCTCCGAACCGGGGTCGAGGCAATAATCCGAACGGAGGCAGGCGATGGCGCGCGCCGACACGGCGAGTGCGTCTCTACGTTCCGATTCGATCAAAGGGTTGGCGGAATCAATTGCCAACCCGGCCTATCGGCGCCTCTTGAGTGCCGAGCCGCTGCTGCGGCGGGCCGTTCCGGTTCTCATCATTGCGTTCATGGTGACGGTATGCATCGGCGCCGCGGTGCAGGTGCTGGAGCATCGCCGACAAGCGGTGTTCGAGGCAAAACAAAGCGTCGCCGCGCTGGCCGATCATTTCGCCACAGTTTTTGAACGACGAAGCCGCGACGGCCGCTCGCCTTGGCCGCGCACCTCCGACGCGTTGGCGGCGTCACTGCCCGATTGGGCGGCAAGCGGCGGGCGGCGCGTACTGGTAGCGGATGCTGACGGCAATATCGTCGCCAGCTTGCCGAATACTCCGACAATCGCGGGACGATCGCTTCTCGATGTGCTCGGTCCGCTGCAACCGCTTACGACCTTCGCCGCCGATGCCGGAACCCGGGAGATCGCGCTTGGCAATGGCCACGCCGCTTACGCGGCCGTTCGGGCGCTGAAAAATCCGATCGGGCTGCTTGCCGTCATCCAAAGTCAGGACGATGCGCTCACGAACTGGCGCTCGATTACCGCCCTGACCATCACATTATTGGCAACCACCGGTTTCGTGGTGCTGATCCTCGGCTTCGCGTTCCATTGGCAGGCCACGCGCGCCCGCGAGGCCGACATCATTAATGACACGGTCCGCGGCCGCGTTGATACCGCGCTCAACCGCGGACGCTGCGGGCTGTGGGATTGGGATCTGGCGCGCGGTCGCGTGTTTTGGACACACTCGATGTACGAAATGTTGGGTCTGCCGCAGAAGGACGACCTTCTGACATTCGGTGAAGTCGATGCGCTGGTGCACAAGGACGACATCGATCTTTACGAGCTGGCGACTCAATTGGCTGACGGCAAGTTGCAATCCATCGATCACGCGTTTCGCATGCGCCATGCCCACGGCCGATGGCTGTGGCTGCGCGTGCGCTGCGAGCTGACGCGGCAAGAGGACGAGGTCGGCCCTCACCTCATCGGCATTGCCGTCGATATCACCGAACAGAAGAACCTGGTTGAGCGCACGGTGGCAGCCGATTTGCGCTTGCGCGACGCCATCGAGACCATACCGGAAGCCTTTGTGCTGTGGGATGCGGAAAACCGGCTCGTGCTTTGCAACTCCAATTTCCAGGAATTGCACCAGCTGCCCGACGAAGCGGTGGTGGCGGGGACCTCCTACGAGACCATTGTAGCAACCGGCAGAAAGCCGCTGATCCGCGCCACGGTCGCCCATGATAGCGAGCCGCGCGGCGCGCGCACATTCGAGGCGCAACTCGAGGACGAACGCTGGATGCATATCAGCGAACGGCGCACCAAAGATGGCGGCTATGTCTCGGTCGGAACCGACATCACCAAGATCAAGCAGCACGAGCAGAAATTGATCGAGGGCGAAAAGCGCCAGCGCGCGACCATCGTCGATTTGCGCAAATCCCAGCAGGCGCTGGAACGGCAGACCGTCGAACTTGCCGATCTCGCCGAAAAATATGCCGAGGAGAAAACCCGAGCCGAGGAAGCCAATGCGGCCAAGTCGAAATTCCTGGCCAATATGAGCCATGAATTGCGCACGCCGCTTAATGCGATCATCGGCTTTTCCGAGATTATGGAATCGGGAATGTTCGGCCCGCTCGGGGACGAGAAATATATCGAATATTCGCGCGACATCCGTGAAAGCGGCAAGTATCTGCTCGACGTCATCAACGACATCCTCGACATGTCGAAGATCGAAGCTGGCGGAATACGGCTGTCGCCCGAGGCGGTCGAGCTTGACACGCTGCTCGCCGACTGCATTCGCGTGGTGTCGACCCGCGCCAGCGAAAAACGGCTCGCCATCAAAGCCGAGGTCGAACCGGGAATCCATCTCAACGCCGACCGCCGCGCGCTCAAGCAGATCGCACTCAATCTCCTTTCCAATGCCGTAAAATTCACGCCGAACGGCGGCGCTGTGACCGTGCAGGGGCGTTTGCGCGGCGGGGCGGTGATCATCGGCATTAAAGACAATGGAATCGGCATACCCCGCCAAGCGCTGCAAAAACTTGGACGCCCCTTCGAGCAGGTTGAAAGTCAGCTCACCAAACGCCACCAGGGCTCCGGCCTTGGGCTTGCAATTGCAAAGTCGCTTGTTGAGCTACACGGCGGCGCGATGCGCATTCGTTCACGGCTTGGCCGAGGCACTTTGGTGATGGTGCGGCTGCCCGCCAACGCGGCCGCAGCCATGCCGCTCGAGCGCATCGAAGCTGCGGCTTGAACTAGGGTCAAAACTCATTATTTCCACGAGCCGCGTTGCAGCCAAAATCGCTCGCCGGGCAGGAGAAGGGCGAAGAGCGTATCGGCAATACGGTCGAGCCCTTCGACGAACCCAGCGGCGATTTTCGCTGCAACCCGAAGAGACGCGCAAATAATGAGTTTTGACCCTAAGCTTCGGACCGCTCCGCAAGGAGCATCACGGCGCCCCGCCCAAAATCCTGATGAAGGACGCGCGTACCGCACGCTGAGTGTCCGTAAGATGCGCCAAAAGCGTCGGAAAATCCGGCAGGTCGGCGGCGCGCGCCAGTAGCGCCAATATGCCGGGACTCGCGGCTTGCGGGTCGAAGCTCGCGGGCAAGCAGAGCCGGAGAATTTGCGTCAGGTCATGAAATAACCGCACCGCCGGCCGCAACACGGCGGCATCCTGTGGCGCTAGGACACCAAGCCGCTCGGCCTTTTCCAATGTTCGCGCGGTGGACGTGTCCAATATCTCCGGGAGTTTCGCCGCATGCACCAGTTGCAGATATTGCGCGATGAACTCGATGTCGATCAGGCCTCCGGCGGCATATTTGAGCTCCCATGGATCGGCGTCGCCCTTCTCCTTGGCGATAGCGCCGCGCATGTCGACAACATCCCCAGCAATTGCGGGCACATCTCTTGGCCGGCACAGAACCTTGCGAATGACCGCTTCAACTCTGGCGGAAAAATCCGGCGTTCCGGACACGACACGCGCGCGGGTAAGCGCCATATGCTCCCACGTCCACGCCTCGTGCTCCTGATAGTGCTTAAAACCGTCGATCTGAGTGGCGACCGGACCAGACCGGCCCGACGGGCGTAACCGCATGTCAACCGGATAAAGCACACCGTAATTGGTTTGAACGGTCAGCGCGCCGATCATGCGCTGCGTCAGCCGAGCGAAGTATTGGCTGCCGTGGAGCGGACGCTTGCCATCGGACTGCGGATGCTCCTGGTCGAAATCGTAGACCACAATGAGATCGAGATCGGAACTCGCAGTCATTTCACGGGCGCCAAGCCGGCCAAGCGCGAGCACTGCGCTTTCTCCGCCGCTGATATAGCCGTGCGTCTTGGCAAATTCGGTTTGCACCCAGCGGTGCACCACGTTGAGGAGGACATCGGCGAGCCGGGCGAATGTCTCGCCCGCTTGCTGGGCCGACAACGACCCGGAAATGATGCGCGCGCCGATGAGGAACATGTGCTCCTGACCGAACAAGCGGATGGCGTCGAGCATGGCCTCGAAGCCGGACGTATCTGTAAGAGAGCTCTCGAGGTTGTCGCGTAATCGCGCCTCATCGGGCAGCGCGCCGAAAAATCCGGGATCGACCAGGGGATCGATGAAATGCGGGTGATGCGCCAAGATGTCGGCCAGCCGAGGCGCCGCCCCGATAATAAGCGCAACGAAGCGGACCAATTCCGGGTTTTGCCGCAACAGAGAGAACAAGCGGCCGCCCGCGCGTAATCCGGCCAGAAACCGGTCGAACGCCGCAAAGCTCGCATCGGGATTTTCTGCGCGCGACAATTGATCGAGAATGACCGGTGTGAGATTGACCAGGTTTTCTCGGGCCTGCTCACCGCGGACAGCACGATACGCTCCGCTTCGCCAATTTCGCACGGCATCGACGATTTCCGGCGCACGACGAAAGCCCATTTGTGTTAATCGCTCGAACAGTTCGCCATCGCGTTCGAATGGCTCGAACGAAAGCTTCTGCTGCTGCGCCAGCAACGCAGGGGCGCGTTCGAACAGCCTGACATAGTGCCGTTCGACCTTGCGTAAATGCCCGACCAGCACATCGGCGAATTCGTCGCGCGATGGGTATCCGAGAAAGCGCGCGAAACCATCGAGCGCCTCGGGAGTGGCGGGAAGTGTATGGATCTGCTCGTCGGTCATCATTTGCAGACGATGCTCGACGGTCCGTAGGAAATCGTAAGCAGCCGCGAGCTCATCGCGCGCCTGCTCATCGATCCAGCCATCGGCCGTCAGCGCCGAGAGCGTGACGACGGTGCCGCGGTCGCGCAATTCCGTGTGCCGTCCGCCGGCGATCAGTTGCTGGGTTTGGACAAAGAATTCGATCTCGCGAATGCCACCGCGTCCAAGTTTTATGTTGTGACCCTCGACGGCGATCTCGCCATGACCACGATAGGCATGGATCTGCTGCTTCATTTCATGGACATCCGCAATCGCGGCGTAATCGAGATATTTGCGCCAGATGAACGGTGAGAGATCGCGGAGAAATTGTTCGCCGATGGCGATATCGCCGGCGCAGGCTCGCGCCTTGATCAGCGCCGCGCGCTCCCAGTTCTGGCCACGACTCTCGTAATAGTCGAGCGCAGCGGCGGTCGAAATTGCAATCTGGGTCGACGACGGATCCGGTCGTAATCGAAAATCGACACGGAATACGTATCCATCGGAGGTACGCGTTTGCAGGATTTTGATTAGATCGCGCGTCAAGCCAATGAAGAACGGCGCCGGTTCGATATCGTCCGCAAAACTGACGCCGGCATCGAAGAAAACCATGAGATCGATGTCGCTCGAAAAATTGAGCTCACCGGCTCCCATTTTGCCCATTGCGAGCACAATGTAGCCGCAGCCGGACTGAGGGTTATTCAGGTCAACGGACTTGATCTTTTTTTGTCGCACAGCATCCTTAAGCAGATGATCTACCGTGAGCACCACAGCAATATCGGCCACGCGAGTGAGCGCCTCGGTAATCCGAGGCAGCGCCCACACGCCGCCGATATCAGCCAGCGCGATCAACAGCGCGGTTTCGAGCTTGAATTCGCGGAGGATCCGCATCAGCTCGAGCTGTGAACGCGCGCCGGCCGCAGCGACTTTGGTTTTTTGAACGAGTGCAGCGAGACTGTGGGCGGGATCGGCGCCGAGCAAGCGCAGGAGGCGCGCAGGTTTTGCCTCAATGGCGTTCCAGAGATACGGCGCTGCCTCCGCGATCCCGCCGAGAACGCGCGCCAGGGCTGGATTGCGGCGTATCAGGGTCGTAAGCGCTTTGCTGCCGGATTTTGGCCGCACGCTCGCAAGCCATGCCGCAACACGCGCAGAGGCTTCCGCTGTCGGCTTCGGCAGCATCGCGCCAAAGCGGTGAGCTAGTCCCGCCTGATTGCGTGTTTGCCTTGGCCGCTTAGCGGCCGCGCGGCGCTTCATCCCCTGCCCGCACTGGCACCCGGACCTGCCCGCGGCAAAGCGATGGTCGTTCGCAATCCGGGATGATTATCTTCAAGCTTGAGCTCACCGCCGTGGAGCCGGGCCACCGCCGAAGCCAGGCTAAGTCCAAGGCCCGAGCCGGGTTCGGAGCGGCTCTGCTCGAGACGGACGAAGCGTTCCACGACGCGGCCGCGGTCGGCGTCGGGAATGCCGGGCCCGCGATCGGCAACGCTGAGCGTGATGCGCTCGCCATCATCGCCGGCCCTAACCACGATCTCGGCGGGAACGCCGTTCACCTTGCCGTTCGGTCCGGCATATTTGATCGCATTGTCGATAAGATTTGCCAAGGCCTGACTAACCAGCTCGCGATTGCCACGCACCGGCGCCGCCGCGGGAGCATCGATCTTGAGCGCAATCCCCTTCTCGTCCGCAACCGGCTCGTAAAGCTCACCGACGTCGCGGGCGATTTCCGAGGCGTCGAATTCGGTCATGTTCTCGCGCGCTTGCCCGGATTCGGCGCGCGCAATCATCAAAAGTGCGTCGAATGTCCGAATGAGGTCGTCGGATTCGGCGATGGTGGATTCCAGCGCGGCGCGATAGCTCGCTTCACCCGTGGCGCTGCGCAGGGCTTGCTCGCAGCGATTGCGCAGCCGGGTCAACGGCGTCTTGAGGTCGTGTGCGATGTTGTCTGAGACCTCCTTCAGCCCGCGCATCAATGCTTCGATCCGGTCAAGCATCGCGTTGACATTGTCAGCGAGCCGGTCGAGTTCATCGCCGGTGCCGGCGACAGGCAAGCGGCCGGAAAGGTCGCCGGCCATGATCGTCTGCGCGGTACCAGTCATAGCATCGATCCGGCTGAGCACCCGGCGGCTGACAAAGAATCCGCCGAGCAAGCCGAGCACGATCACCAGCGCGAGCGACCACTGACCGGCATTGACGACGATGCCGAACAGGCGTTCGCGCTCATCAAGGTCGCGGCCGACCAGGAGATGAAACCCGCCCGGGAGCTGCACCACGCGGACCAAGGCCCGATGGTCGGCGCCTTCGGGCGATTCCAGCCGATGATAATTGGTTTCCAGCCAGCCCGGACGATCGAGGACGCCAGGCTCCAGTGAACCGACATTGCCGGCGAGACCTTCGCCGCTCGGCGTTGTGACCAAATACAGGCTCGAGCCTGGACGGCGCGAACGCACATCGACCACGGTCACCAGCCGCCGTAGCCCGCCTTGTCCGTACTGTTCCGACAATCCGTTCACTTCGCGGTTCACCGTCGCCGTAATCTGCTCGGTGATGAGCCGGCGCGTGTTGAGTGCGAAGTAGGCGAGCAGCGATGCCGCGAATAAAACAAAAATACCGAGATAAACGAGCGTCAGCTTGAACGCAGTGGTACGGAGAAGTTTGCCGAGCGCGGTCACGTTATTTAATCTCGGTTTCGGAGAAATCGTCTTCCCAGAACTCGAGCGATGCTCGTTTTCCGCTCTGCTGGTTGACAGCCTCGGCGCGGCGCAGCTCCACCCGGCGAATCTTGCCGGAAATAGTTTTGGGCAATTCGGCAAATTCGAGCCGGCGCACGCGCTTAAACGGCGCCAACGTCGCGCGGCAGTGACGGAAAATCGACAAGGCGGTGGCCCGATCCGGCGCATGGCCGGGGGCAAGCGCAAGATACGCCTTCGGTACCGCAAGCCGCAGCGGATCTGGTGACGGCACCACCGCGGCTTCGGCGACGGCAGGGTGTTCGATCAAAACACTTTCGAGCTCGAATGGGCTGATCCGATAGTCGGACGATTTGAAAACATCGTCGGCGCGGCCGATATAGGTCAGGTAGCCGTCGTCATCCACCGCGGCGACATCGCCGGTGCGATAGACCGCGTCTTCATTCGCGCGCGGGGGAACGGCATCGCCGTCCTGCCCCTGATAGCCTTGCATGAGTCCGGTCGGCCGCGGTTGCAGTGTGAGGCAGATCTCTCCTTCCTTGACGGGTGCGCCGTCGAGATCAAGAAGCGCGACGCGGTATCCCGGCAGGGGCCGGCCCATCGAGCCGGCTTTCACCTTTTGCCCCGGGCTGTTTCCGACCAAGGCTGTGGTCTCGGTCTGTCCATAGCCGTCGCGGATGGTGATGCCCCAGGCATTCTTGACGCGTTCGATCACCTCGGGATTGAGCGGCTCGCCGGCGCTGATGAGCTCCCTGATGCGGACTGGCCAGGCGGAGAGATCCTCCTGAATCAACATTCGCCAAACTGTAGGCGGGGCGCAAAATGTGCTGACGCCGCAGCGCACGATCGCGTCGAGCAATCCGCGCGCGTTGAAACGGCGCTGATTAAAAATAAAAACCGCCGCTTGCGCATTCCACGGCGCGAAGAAACAGCTCCAGGCATGCTTGGCCCAACCAGGCGAAGAAATGTTGAGATGCAGGTCACCGGGACGTAACCCCAGCCAATACATCGTCGACAGATGGCCGACGGGATAGCTTTGATGGCTGTGCAGCACCAGCTTGGGCTTGGCCGTCGTGCCGGAAGTGAAATAGAGCAGGAGCGGATCCTGGACATGCGTTTCGCCGTCAGGAGTGAAACGCGTCGAAGCGGTGTAAGCCTTTTCAAACGGAACCCAGCCGGCCGTCTCGCGACCGACCACGATGCGCGTGTAATCGCCTAGCACATCGGCGAATTTTGCCGCGGCCTCCGTGCTGGCAATCACGTGTCGAACCCGGCCGCGCGCAAATCGGTCGTTGAGATCGGCCGGCGTCAACAAGGTGGTCGCCGGGACGATCACGGCGCCGAGCTTCATCGCCGCCAGCATGCATTCCCACAGCGGCGCGACATTGCCGAGCATGACGAGGATGCGATCGCCGCGGCGCACCCCGAGCCCGCGCAGCGCGTTCGCGACCCGGTTCGAGCGCTCGCTTAAAGCCGCGAAGGACAGCTTGACCTCGCTGCCCTCCTCGTCGACGAGCCACAGCGCCGGCTGGCCGTTATTACGCGCCATTGCGTCGAAGTAATCGAGCGCCCAGTTGAATCGATCGAGCTTCGGCCATACGAAGTCACGGCAGGCGACCGCATAGTCTTCCCGATGCCGCAGCAAAAAATCGCGAGCTGAGATGAAGGGGGCGGCGCTGATTAAATTCGCATCCACTGTCACGTTGTCGCCCATTGGGATTCCCCGGCCCTCTTCTTAAATCGATTTTTGTCTACCGCGCCCCGTCACGAATCATGTATCCCGCACCGCGCACGGTATGCAGCAACGGCTGTGTGAAACCTTTGTCGATTTTAGATCGCAAACGCGAAATGTGCACGTCGATCACGTTCGTCTGCGGATCAAAGTGATAATCCCAGACGTTTTCAAGCAACATGGTGCGGGTAACGACTTGCCCTGCGTGCCGCATGAGATATTCGAGCAAACGAAACTCGCGCGGCTGCAATTGCACTTCCTGTCCTGCGCGGCTCACTTCGTGCGATAGACGGTTTAACTCCAAGTCGGCGACGCGATAGACCGTTTCCTCGCCGCGGCTGCCGCGGCGGCGTCCGAGCGCTTCGACCCGCGCCAACAGCTCGGAAAATGCATAAGGCTTGGCTAGATAATCGTCGCCGCCGGTGCGCAATCCTTTGACACGGTCGTCAACCTGACCGAGTGCGGACAGAATCAGGACCGGCGCTTCGATGGATTTCGCGCGCAATGCCCCGATCACAGAAAGACCATCGCGCTTGGGCAACATGCGATCGACAATCAGCACGTCGTAGTCGCCGTCAAGCGCGAGCTGCAACCCCTCTTCACCGTCGCCCGCATGTTCCGCAATATGACCGGCTTCGCGGAACGCCTTCACGAGGTAGTCGGCCGCGTCGCGATCGTCCTCAATGATAAGAAGACGCATGGTAGATCGTTGTTCGCCGCATTTTTAAGAACGCGCACAAAGCGCTGCCCGCCGATGATAATCCTCCCGCAGCCGCCATAATAGCGAGGGGTGGCGAGCGGCAGGCCCGCCACCCCCTCTACCCACTCCACCCCGGCGGGGGCGACGGATGCCGGTCGGCAGAGTTGGTAATTGTGGGGACGGACCTTGCGATCCGCCCCCAGGGTACGCCCGCCAGCGGGGGCGACGGATGCCGGCGGATGCCCCTTTCACCGAGAACCCAATCCGGTACGGGAAGCGGATACGGGCTCCTTCATGGTTTCGCGCATGACCGCGCTTGTCGCAGCGCGTTCATGCTCAGGCGTTGCCGACCGGTAGTGCGACGAATTTCGTGCCTTCGTTCGACTTCACCCTGAACAGGACGGTGTGCTTGCCCTCGCTGCGCGCCTCGGCAAGGCTTTTGCGAACCTCCGCTGGTGTCGCCACCGCCTTGCCGCCGACTTCGAGAATGACATCGCCGACCTGGAAGCCGTGCTCCGCGGCAATGCCGCCGGTATTGACGGCGGTAACCACAACTCCGTTGCCGCCGGCTCCAGAAACCTTGTTGCCGGGCGCCAGCGTCAGGCCGAGACTGGGCATGTCGCTGTCAGGCGCTTCGCGTTGATCGCGCTGGTTCTGGTCGTTCGACGCCTGTTTTTCATTCGGCAGGGTACCGAGCGTCAGCGTCACCGTCTTACCTTGCCCACTATGGATGACGTCGAGCTTGACGGTCGTGCCGGGCGACATCGTGCCGATCTTGCGGGCGAGTTCGCGCGGATCGTGGACCGGCGTATCGTTCAGCGAGGTAATGACGTCCCCGCTCGCAATGCCGGCTTTGGCGGCTGGACTATCCTTTTGCGGCTCTGAGACCAGCGCGCCAGTCGCTTGCTTAAGCCCCAAGCTGTCGGCGATGTCGGGCGTCACCGTCTGGATTTGCACACCGATCCAGCCGCGCGTGACGCTGCCTTTGTCGCGCAACTGCGCGATGACGCTCTTCACCGTGTCGGCGGGAATTGCGAAAGCAATGCCGACCGAACCGCCGGATGGCGAGAAGATCGCAGTGTTGACGCCGATCACGCTGCCATCGACGTCGAAAGTCGGACCACCGGAATTGCCTTTGTTCACCGGCGCGTCGATTTGAATGAAATCGTCGTAGGGGCCGGCGCCGATGTCGCGACCCCGCGCTGAGACGATACCGGCCGTCACGGTGCCGCCGAGTCCGAACGGATTTCCGACCGCGAGAACCCAGTCGCCCACCCGCGGCGAATTATCAGCCAACTTCACAAACGGGAAGTTGTCGCCGTCGACTTTGATGAGCGCAAGATCAGTACGTAAATCGGTGCCGATCACCTTCGCGGTATAACTCTTGCCGTCGTCGGTGGTGACTTGAACGTTCTCGGCATTCTGCACGACGTGATTATTGGTGACCGCATAGCCGTCGCGCGAAATGAAGAAGCCCGAACCCTGGCCGGTGATCACCTCGTGACCTTTCGGGTTGCCTGGCGCGCCAAATCGCTTGAAGAAGCGCTCGAACGGCGATCCCGGCGGGAACGGCAGATCATCTTCGCTGAGGCTGGGTTGTGAGGGCTGATCAATCTTTACACGCACCGAAATCACTGCCGGCTTCACCTTCTCGACGATGTCGGCGAAACCGACAGGACGCTGCGGCAGCTGTTGGACCTTCTCCGTCAAATTCTGCGCCTGCGCCGCATCGGCAAGCGCGCTCGGCGCGTAGCTACTGGGTGAGAAAGCAAACGTGACGGCGGCGAGACTTGCCATTGTGGTCGCCAAAAGCGCTGCGCGCCGCACCGACAAAGTACGGCGAGATACACGGAAATTGTCCTTCATGCGTCGTCTCCAGATGCGGTCAGTTCCGCAGAACGGTTACCCTTGCACTGGAAGATGGGGCGGCGCGCCTTACGGCGCGCTGTCGGGCGGATTAAAAATTGGTAATGTGAACAATCTAGAATAAACCTGCCTCCACAATGACTTAGTGTCGGCAGCTCAAGGTGAGGTTTACCCGCCCGAGCGGCGAGCAAGCCAAATCCGCGCGAGACGACGGGAGCGGGTGCAATACCCGCTAGGGATTGCGGCTGTCCGCCAGGATTTTTTTCAGCCGCGCCTGCTCGGTCGCGGTCAAATTTGGGGCCGGCTCCTGCATGCGTCCTCGCCGGCGTGTAGCGGCAACCACAAGCAAGGTAATTCCGCTGAGCAGAAGTCCGGGCGGCAAACCCCAAAGGATTGCCGTACGCCACGACAGCCGCGGCTTGAGCAGCACGAATTCACCGTAGCGCGCGACCAGAAAATCGAGCACTTGCGCGTCGCTGTCGCCGGCTTGGAGCCGCTCGCGAACCAGAACGCGCAAATCATGGGCCAATGGTGCGTCGGACTCGTCAATCAATTCGTTCTGACACACCATGCAGCGAAGCTGTTGAGATAAAGTGCGCGCCCGCGCTTCCAGCGCCGAGTTGCGCAACATCTCGTCCGGCTGCACCGCCGCCCAGGTGAATGCTGGAGTTAAAAGAAAGAGCGCAAGCGCAAACAGGAAAACGCGTCTCATTGTTCATCCTGCCGGGCGCAACGCCGCCTTCGTTTTCGCCGGCTGCGGCGCACCGACGCGAAGCCGGCGGTCTGAAAGCGATAGCGCACCGCCTGCGAACATGATCGCCGCGCCAAGCCAGATCAGCAACACCTGCGGTTTGAAGTAGAGTCTTACCGCCACGCTGCCATTTTGCATCGGATCGCCGAGCGAGAGATAGAGTTGGCTGACGCCGCGCGTCATCAGCGCGGCCTCGGTCGTCGTCATGTTGCAACTCGGGAAGCTGCGCCGGCTCGGCTCCATGACGCCGATTAGATCGCCGTTCATGCGACGCACGATGAAGCGGCCGACCATGTCGCGATAATTCGGACCTTGCCGGCTGAACAGGCCGGTGAAGGTAAGCCGATAGTGGGCGATGTCCAGATTATCGCCGACTTTCATTTCAGCGATCCGCTCACTCCCCCATGCCGTCGCGGCGACGATGCCGAGGAGAGTTGCGCCGAGGCCGAAATGCGCAAATGCGGTGCCCCAGGCCGAGCGTGGCAGGCCAATAGCACGCTGCAATACCGCTCGGAACGGAAGGCGCAAAACAAGCGTCCGCTCCGCAATGTCGGTAACCGCGCCGGCCATGACGAAAACGGCAACCCCGGCGCCAAGTGGCGCTAGCACCGGTCCGCCTTGCTCGATCGCGAATGCCGCAGCTGTGGCGAGCGCGGCGAGTATTGCCGCCGCCAACAATCGTTGCGCCGCGCCTAAAAGATCGCCGCGTTTCCAGCCCATCAGCGGCCCAAACGGCATCACCACCATCAACGGGATGAACAAGGGACCGAAAGTCGCGTTGAAAAACGGCGGGCCCACGGAAATCTTTGCTCCGGTGAGCGCTTCCAGCGCCAGCGGATAGAGCGTGCCGATAAACACACTGGCGCATGCCGTGGTGAGAAACAGATTGTTGAACACCAAGGCGCCTTCGCGAGAAATCGGCGCGAATAAGCCACCCTGCTTGAGCAGCGGCGCGCGCCAGCCATAGAGCGCCAAGGCACCGCCGATAAACACCACCAGGATCGCGAGGATGAACACGCCCCGCATAGGGTCGGTGGCGAAGGTATGGACGGACGTGAGCACGCCCGAGCGCACCAAGAACGTTCCGATCAGCGAGAGCGAGAATGTGAGAATGGCGAGCAGAATGGTCCATATTTTCAGCGCGCCGCGCTTTTCCATCACGACGGCGGAGTGCAACAGCGCAGTTCCGGCGAGCCATGGCATCAGGGATGCATTCTCGACCGGGTCCCAAAACCAGAACCCGCCCCAGCCAAGCGTGTAATACGCCCAATACGATCCACCAGCGATGCCGACCGTCAGGCACATCCAGGCGCCGAGCACCCACGGACGAACCCAGCGCGCCCAAGCCGCGTCGATGCGTCCCTCCAACAACGCGGCAATCGCGAAAGAGAATGCGATCGAGAATCCGACATAGCCGAGGTACAGCAGCGGCGGATGAAACGCGAGGCCGGGATCCTGCAGAATCGGATTGAGATCTTGACCTTCAAACGGCGCTTGCGGAATGCGGACGAACGGATTGGACGTCATCAAAATGAACAAATGAAACGCCGCCGCAATCCAGGCCTGGACGGCGAGTGCGTTGGCTTTAAGCACCGCCGGCAGATTGTTGCCGAAGACCGCGACCAGCGCGCCGAAGAAGGTCAGGATCGAGACCCACAGCATCATCGAGCCTTCATGATTGCCCCAGATGCTCGTGAGCCGGTAAATGAACGGCATTTGCGAATTGGAATTCTCGAATACGTTTAAAACCGAAAAATCCGAAATCACGTAGCAAATGGCGAGCGCGGTGAACGCCATTGCCACGAAGGCAAATTGCGCGAGCGCGGTCGGCGCGGCCATGCTCATCAGGACCGCATCGTTGGTCCGGGTTCCGATGATCGGCATCGTGCCCTGAATCAGAGCAAGCCCCAGCGCGAGCATCAGCGCGTAATGGCCCAATTCGGCAATCATCGGCTGCACCTCTGACGCCATTTCGGGCTGGCGCCGCAGCCGCCCGCCCCCAGCGCTATGGCGATCTCGCGGCTCATTTACCGGCTCCGCCAGCGGGTGCCCCGGCCTGACGGCCGTAATCATCTTTCCAGTGTCCCGAGCGCTTCAAAGCGTCCGCGACCTCCTTGGGCATATAGGTTTCATCGTGCTTGGCGAGTATCGAGTCGGCCTTGAAGGTACCGCCTGCATCAAGCAAGCCTTCCGCCACGACGCCCTGACCCTCGCGGAACAGATCCGGCAATACGCCCTGATAATTGACCGGGATGCCGTTCTTGCCATCGGTCACTTCGAAACGCACCGACAGATTACTGCCGCGCACCAGACTGCCGTCCTTGACCAGTCCGCCGAGCCTGATGCGCGTTCCCGCCGGCACGTGCTTTTCGACAACATCGCTGGGCGAATTGAAAAAAACGATCGAATCGCGAAGCGCATTGAGCATCAGCGCAACGGCGACGGCCAACACGGCTATCCCACTGCCGATCAAAACAAGACGTCGCTGCTTGCAAGTCATCGTGGCCCCGATTTCTATCCCTCGAGCCCGAGACCCTTGACGAGATCATTGATCCGCTTGATCTGGTCGGGCTGCTCGGACAGCGCACGGCGAGCGTCTGCCGCAGCGTCCTTGGCTTTATCGCGGTCGCCGAGGATTGCATAGGCGCGAACCAGCCGCATCCAGCCGTCGACATCCTTGCCGTCGGCGTGCAGCCTGTTGGCTAGACGTTGCACCATGCCGCGAATCATTGCGGTACGCTCGGCCTCCGGCATATTCTCGGCCGCCGCAATATCGGTTGTACTCGGTCCACTGGAAGCGGACGGCCCAGTTGTCACACGCGCCAGAGCGGCGCGAACAAGGTCTTTCCATGGCGCATCCGCGGGCGCATCGTCGAGCAGCGCGCGCCATTCTTTGGCGGCATCATCGCGATTGCCGTCCTGCTCGTCGGCAAGGCCGATAAAATAGCGTGCCTTTGCGTTATGCGCATCGCCCGCCACCGCGCGCTGAAAGGCAAGCTTCGCCTCGTCGGTTACGACACCGTCGGCGGCGGCAACGAGCGCCTCGCCGAGATCGGACTCACGCGCCGGGCTGTCGCCGTTGAGTGCGATCGCTTTCTTGTGCGCCATCACCGCCTCGGTAAAACGGCCAAGCCGCAAATAGACCGGAGCGATCACTTCCCAACCGGCGCCATCATTCGGATTACGTGCGAGATGATTCTCGACCTGGCTTACGAGGCTCGCGACCGACCGATCTTCCCCGAACTCATTCGCCCGAGCGAGCGCCGACTGTCCCGGAATATCGGGCGAGCCAAGCTTTAAATACAACGCGAGTGCGACAAGCGGCACAATCAGAATTGCAAGGCCAGCGGCGCGGCGGCGTCGCGCATTCGCCCCAGAGCTTGACTGTTGTGGAATGGCACTCTCAGCGTCGACGGCAGCGAGCAATCGCCGCGAAATTTCAATGCGCGCAGATTCAGCTTCCGCATCGCCGATCAATCCGACCGCGCGATCGCGATCGATCTCCTTGAGCTGGTCCTGATACACAAGCCGATCGCTACCAGCGCCTCGAGCGCCAGGCTTTCGTGCTAGCGGCCAAAGAACCGCAAGTAATGCCGCGGCGGTCATCACGGCAAAAACGATCCAAAGTGTCATTATGCAAAGCGTCTCAGCTTGTCTGCCAAGGCCCTTATCTGCCAAGGCCGACGATCTCGCTTGCCGGCGCGCGTCGATCGCGCCGCCCGCGCGGTTACATCACGGCGCGAATACGGCCGCAATGGGAGTGCGAGCGCGGCAATTTCGCACCGTGGCGGTCGATTTACCGCAAAAACCGCTCGACGCCGAACAAGTTCAGGGCAGCGCACGCCTATTGTGGCGAGCCGACGCAAACCGCAACCAACGGCGTATTCGAAGCACTTGGCACCGGGCCACAGGACGCGCCTCGTTCGCTGAGGAACTGCGCCTGATTGCGCGTCGCGCCGCAGTAAGCGGTGATCAGGACTTCATTGTCCTCGCATTGCACCGAGCACCCCGAAACGCAGTCCGATCGGATCACCCTGATGCTCGGACTGGGCGGACCGGACGGCCCTTTATCACCCTGCGGACCTGGAGGACCGGGAGGACCCGCCGGACCGATCGGACCCGCATCGCCCTTGGGACCTTGCGGTCCGGGCGGGCCTGGATCGCCTTGCGGACCCTTGCCGCAGGCGGCTAGGCCGGCGAGCAACGCCAATGTCAGCGCCAGTTGCGACACGCGCATCGTCATATTCTCCCAGAGAAAGCCGCCCCGGTATCGCCGCTTAGAAGATCAAACTCGACAGTTTGGCGCAAGGCGAACGCTGGCGGTCGCGGAACGGTTTGTCTAAGTTGCAATCAGGCTCCACGCGAGCCTCGCACGATTAAACGGCGAACCGAATATGCCCGCTAAGAAATTTGTCGCGTTCTCCGCGCTGATGCTCTCATTCATGGCTGCTCTGGCCATCGCGATCGCCCATGCGGAGGATTATCCGGCGCGCGTCATCAAGATCGTGGTGCCGTTCCCCGCCGGCGGCACCGCCGACGTCATGCCGCGCGTGATCGCCGAGTGGCTGTCGCGCAAATGGGGCCATACGGTGATCATCGAAAACCATACCGGCGCCGGCGGCAATATTGGCGCGGAAGTCGTGGCGAAGTCCGAACCCGACGGCTACACGCTGCTTGCATCGCCGCCGCCGCCCTTGGTCATCAATCAGAATCTCTATCCCCATCTTGAGTTCGATCCGCTCAAATTCGTGCCCATCATCGTCATGGCGCGGGTGCCAAATGCGCTGGTGGTGAATCCGGACAAAATTGCCGCAAACAATATCAAGGATTTCATCGCCTATGCCCAGGCGAACCCGGGCAAGGTGACGGACGCAACCCAAGGCAACGGCACCACCTCGCAGCTGACTTCGGAAATGTTCCAGATGCTGGCGCATGTGAAGCTGCAGAACGTGCCGTACCGGGGCTCGGCGCCAGCGCTCAACGATCTTGTCGCCGGCAGCGTCGACTGCATGTTCGACAATCTCGGCGTATCATTGCAGCTCGTCAAAGCCGGCAGATTGAAGCTCATCGCGATCGCATCGGCCCAGCGCATGGCGAGCCTGCCTGATGTGCCCGCGATTGCCGAGACCTTGCCCAGCCTCGAGTCCGTCACCTGGTATGCGGTGGTGGCGCCGCCGCGCACCCCTGCCGCGATCGTCGAGAAGGTCAACGCCGGCATCAATCAAGCTTTGCACGATTCCGAGGTACAGAAGCGCCTCACCGAGCTTTCGGCAGAACCGGTCGGCGGCACTCCGCAGGAAACCGCAAATTACCTCAAGCAGGAAGCCGGGCGCTGGAAGAAGGTCATCACCGCCGCGCATGTGACGCTGGATTGATTTCTAGTGTCGCCGGACGAAATCGGGAAAAACAATGAAGCACAGCGTCGATCGCATTCTTACCACCCATGCCGGCAGCCTTCCCCGCCCGCCCGAACTTCTTGATTTTGTGAAAAGCGGCGACGGCGCGGCCTTCGAGCAAGGCAGCAATGCGCAAAGGTTGCGCAGCGCTGTGAGCGAAATTGTCCGGCGCCAAGCCGCGCTCGGCATCGACGTGATCGATGACGGCGAATACGGCAAACCGAGCTTCGTCAGCTATATCAACGAACGGCTCGGCGGCTACGAGGTCGATACCCGCGCCGGTCCGCGCAATCAGTGGTTAAGTTCGCGCGAGGGTCGGTCGTTTCCCGAATTCTACGCGCAGACCCATCCGGCCTCGACCCACACGCACATGATCTGCACGGGGCCGATCGCCTACAAAGGCCACGCGCAGCTTAAACGCGACATCGACAATCTTAAAGCGGCACTGAAAGGCGTAGAAGTCGAAGAAGTGTTCATGCCCGCCATCTCGCCGTCGAACATCGAAGACTGGCAGAAGAACGCGTACTACAAATCACAAGAAGATTATGTGTTCGCCATCGCCGAGGCGATGCGCGAAGAATACCAAGCGATCGTCGATGCCGGCTTCCTGGTGCAGATCGATGACCCGCGTCTGGTGACTTATTACATCATCCACCCCGAGGCCAGCGTCGAGGATTGCCGCAAATGGGCTGAACTGCGAATCGCCGCGCTTAATCATGCGCTGCGCGACATCCCGCCGGAGAAAATCCGTTTTCATACCTGTTACGGAATCAATATGGGTCCGCGGATTCACGACATGGAGCTCAAAGACATCGTCGATCTCATCCTCAAGATTCGCGCCGGCGCCTATTCGTTCGAAGCCGCAAACCCGCGGCATGAACACGAATGGAAAGTGTGGAAGAACGTCAAGCTGCCGGACGGCAAAATCCTCATCCCGGGCGTCATCTCGCATTCGACCATCCTCGTCGAGCACCCGGAGCTGGTCGCGGATCGGATCATCCGCTACGCCGAAATTGTCGGCCGCGAAAATGTGATCGCCGGATCGGATTGCGGCTTCGCTACTTTCGCAGGATCAAAAGAAGTCCATCCGTCGATCGTCTGGGCCAAGCTGCAGGCGCTTAGCGATGGGGCTCGGATCGCGTCCAAGCAGCTGTGGCGTAGCTAGGGCGTCTAAATTCGCCATGTCCGCTTCATTCCCGAAAGCAGAAGGTCGTTCGACGCGATAGCAATGTTCGCTTTGTGCCAAAGAGCGACATTTACCCCTCATTGCTTTCGACAGAGCCACACCGTGCGCCCTCCTGCCTCCACATCATTTGCAACGTGTTGAAGCACTTGGAATCCAAATTGCGCGGTGAGTGCTTCATATTCGGCGGGTGACAGGCTCGCGTGATACAGCGGGTCGCCTTTATATTCACCGACAGCTTCACTGTGCCCTGGCCCTGCATTGAACATCAATATCGTCCCGGCGGAACCATGGTCAGCGAAGATCGCAAACATCCTCCGTTGGTCATCGTGATTGTGGTGAAAGAAGCTGTCCCAAGCCAGGATGCCGTCGAAACGCCGGCTGAGTGCCAACTGCCGCATGTCTGCAACAATCCATTCCTGATCAGGCAGGGCGGTCACGGCAAAACGAAATCATTGTGGGTGAAGTATCGACACCCGTCACGCACAATTCCCGCTCTACCATATACTCTGCGACGGGCCGTCCCGAGCCACAGCCGAGGTCCAGCACGCTCGCGCCTCGGCCAAGGCTATCGATGAAACGGTCGTGCCAGACTTTATCGATCCAGCGGCGGTTCTGACGATCGCGGCCGTTCTGACGATCACGGTCCCACGCGACCGCATGCTTCTCATAATGTCCGACAATCCTGTTAGCCAGATCAGTCATTATGAGGAAGTGGGATGTTCCTCCGACGTATGCAACGGGGTTCAATAAGCGACGTTTTGGAATATCAGTTTGGTGTCCGCCTTCCCGCGGACGCTAGATACCGCATCGCGACCGCACTGGAATGGGGTCAGACATATTTGAGGGTTATACCGCCGTCGACGACGAGTTCGATTCCCGTGACGTAGCGGCTTTCGTCACTGGCAAGATAAACCGCGGCCCAAGCGATATCCCAGGCGTCGCCGCCGAACCCCATTGGAACCTGCCGGTCGCGTGCGCGCCACATTTCCTCAACGTCGCCCCCAGCGTAGCTTTTGGCGAGGCCGGCGCTCTTCTCCACCATCGGTGTCTTCATCAATCCAGGTAAAATCGCATTCACCCTAATCCGTCTGCTGGCATATTCGACAGCAGTCGTTTTCGTAAGCTGATTGAGCGCCGCCTTTGATGCGTAATAGGTCGCGTAGGGAACACCGGTGTAGCGGATCGAAGCGATCGAGGAGATATTGATGATCGAGCCGCCGCCCTGGCGAACCATCAATGGAATAGTTTGTTTCATCGCGAGGTAGGCGCTCTTGAGATTGACCGCCAACACCCGATCCCACTCGGCTTCAGAGACCTCGACTACGCCGCCGATTTCGGCAATGCCAACATTGTTGTCGAGCACATCGATGCGGCCATGGGCGGACGCGCAGGCCGCAACCATCGCCTCGACGTCGGCCGCCTTACTGACGTCGGCGCGGTATGCCACCGCCTCCCCGCCCTCGCTCCGGATGATCCCAGCTGTCTCCTCTGCCGCCGTCAAATTAATATCGGCGCAGAATATCTTTGCACCCTCGCGCGCGAAGGCAACCGCCGTCGCCTTGCCGTTACCCCATCCCGGCCCGACGGAGCCGGCGCCAACGACGAGCGCGACTTTGCCCTTGAGTCGGTCGACCATTCAGCTTCTCTTTCGGCTCGTTGCGTCGCGTTCGCGCAGCTCAGTCTTGAGAACCTTCCCATAATTGTTCTTCGGCAACGAGTTCACGAACACATAGTCCTTCGGACGCTTGAACCGGGCGATACTGTTGAGGCACAACGCATCGAGTTCGTCGCGATTGACGTCGCCCACCACATAAGCGACGACAATCTCGCCCCACTCCGGATCGGGCCTGCCAATCACTGACACCTCGCGGACGAGGGCGTGCTCAAGCAGGACCTCCTCGACCTCGCGCGGATAAATGTTGGAGCCGCCAGAAATGATCACGTCCTTGGATCGGTCTTTGAGAGTGAGATAACCTTCGCGGTCGAACACGCCCACGTCGCCGGTGTGTAGCCATCCTCCCTTGAGCGTCGCAGCCGAAGCCTCCGGGTTGCGCCAATAGCCCGGCGTGACGACATCGCCGCGGCATAGGATCTCGCCAGCCTCGCCGGCAGGTAATGGCTGATCGTCGTCACCGGCCACCATGACCTCGACGCAGGAAAAGGGCCGCCCGGCCGAGGCCAGCCAATCAGCCCAATGCGGATGATCACGATCGGCAATCTCTTGCTTCGACAGGGTGGTAATTGTCATAGGGCTTTCGCCTTGGCCGTAAATCTGCGCAAAGCGCGCACCGAATCGGTCGATGGCAGCGCGCGCGTCGGCAACGTACATCGGCGCCCCACCCCAGATTATGGTCCTGATATGCGCCGGATTACATTGTGCTTGGCATTCGACAAGCCGCTTGACCATGGTCGGTGCGGCGAACATCGAACTGCGCGGCCAAGCATCGAATAAGCCCAGCACCTCTTCAGCATCGAAGGAGCTCGACTCCGGAATCACGTGTACGCCAAGCCGAGCAACGTGGCCCATCATGTACAGTCCCGAACCGTGGCTCATCGGCGCGGCGTGCAGCAGCACATCACCCGGTGCGGTTGGGTCGACCTCGCCAATATAGGCGTAGCTTGCAGCCGCAAGCACACGATGGGTGAGCATCGCACCCTTGGGTCTACCGGTGGTGCCGGACGTGTAGAAGAGCCATGCAAGATCGTCGCCACAGCATGGCCAACTCTTGATCGGGTCAGCGGTGAACAAGGCGTCGTACTTAGCGCTACCGATCGTGATCAGATGTTCAAGCGTCGACGGAGTATGGCTCGCGATCTCGTCCATCAGTTCGCTTGATGCGAAGCACACGCGGGCACCGGAATGTTCCAGGATGTAGCCAAGCTCGCGACCGTGGAGTTTTGCATTTGCGGGCACCGCGGCCAGTCCTGCATGCCAAATGCCGAACATCAACTCCACGTAATCGGGACAATTCTTCGCGGCGATCGCGACACGTTCACCGGGCTGAAGGAGGAAACGCTGACGCAGTGATGCCGCGAGCTTTGCCGCTCGCCCGGCGACCTCACCGTAGCGCCTAATGACGCGGGAGCCCAATCCCAGGGCAGGTTGATCCCCATGACTTGATCCTGCACGTTCGAGCCAAAGCGCAAGATTCATGACACGCTATGTTGTCTTTGGGGCCGGGGTTTCTCCGTAAACTTACTCAAGGAAACCGATCGAGATCCACGGCACGGCCGCAACGATGATCGTTCCGATCGCCAGTGCGAGCATATAGCCCAAGATCGGCCGCATGCCGGCGACCGGCTCGACCCTGCCGATCGCGCAGGCCGCATAATAGCCGACGCCGAACGGCGGCGCGAACAGTCCAATGCCCATCGCCAGGATCACCACCATTGCGTAGTGCACCTCATGGATGCCGACCGCCTTGGCGATGGGAAACAACAAAGGTCCGAACAGCACGATCGCCGGAATTCCTTCCAGCACCGAGCCGAGCACGACAAAAGCGACGATTGAGGCGGCCATGAAGGTTACCGCGCCACCCGGCAAGCCGGTCATTGCCGCGGCGAGCGTGCGCGAGAACCCGGATTGGGTGAGGCCCCAGGCCATCGCCGTCGCAGTGCCGATGATGAGCAGGATGGCGCCGGAGAGGCAGGCGGTCGAGACCAGCATCGGCCGCAGCGCCGCCCAGTCGAAGCGCCGGTAAACGACAAGGCCGGCGGCAGCTGAATACACGATGCCGATGGTTGAAACTTCGGTTGCCGTCGCAACACCTTCGACAACCGCTGCTCGAATTAAAAACGGCAGCGCGAGAGCAGGCAGCGCGACCACAAAGCTGCGGGCGATCTCGCGTGTGGTGGCACCGTTGACACCGCTGAGATCCTCGCCGCGGCATCTCCAGCGGATCACAAAGCACAACAGACATGCGAGCACGACGGCGGGCAACAGTCCTCCGGTAAAAAGTGCAGCGATCGAGACGCCCGTTACCGAGCCGATGGTGATGAGAACCAAGCTCGGAGGAATTGTCTCGGTTTGCGCGCCGGTTGCCGACAACAGTGCGACCAGATCGCCAGGCTTGGCGCCGCGTTGCCTCATTTCCGGAAAAAGCACCGGCGCTACTGCCGCCATATCCGCGGCCTTCGAGCCGGAAATTCCGGACACCAAATACATTCCGCCAACCAGAACGAAATGCAGCCCGCCGCGGACATGACCAACGAGGTTGGCCAAAAAGCCAACCAATGCGCGCGCCATGCCAGTCATTTCGATGAGAAGTCCGAGAAATACG
Source organism: uncultured Alphaproteobacteria bacterium (assembly GCA_963816295.1). Taxonomy (GTDB): domain Bacteria; phylum Pseudomonadota; class Alphaproteobacteria; order Rhizobiales; family Xanthobacteraceae; genus BOG-931. The sequence goes on from CAWFJS010000018.1 coordinate 182,269, forward strand.
AACAGCGGAACGGCGAGTAAAATCAGGTGGCTCATGCCCTCGTCCATGCGGCCGACCAGCACCGACAACGGAGTGTGGGTCGCCAAGGCGAGATAGCCGAAAATCGCAAGCCCGAAGGCAAAAGCGATCGGCACGCCCGCGAACACCGTCGCCGCGACCACACCCACAAAGAAGATCAGCAGGTTGAGATTCCCCAAGCGGTGAAACAGCGGCGTACCCAGCCAGAACAGCGCGACCACGACGGCAACTACACCGATCGATAAACACACCGCCATTGCAGACGGCGCCCGTGTCAGGCGAAGCACGGCAAAAACAATCATCAAGGCGATCCCGACCGGCAGCGCGGCCGCACGCCAGACATCGCTAATCTGCAATGCCGAAGTCGTGATCGGTACTTCGTCGCTCGCAAATTGATAGGCCGGCCAAACTATCAGCAGCAGAAAGGCGAGCGCCGCCGCGGTCGCCAAACTATCGAGCATGGCGCGCGAAGACCCGCCAAGCATGCCGACACACGCTGTCATTCGCATGTGTTCGCCGCGTCGAAACGCGATCACCGCGCCGAGCATTGCCAGCCACAGGAACAGCGTCGAGGCCAGCTCGTCCGACCAGATCAGCGGCCGATCGAACACGTAGCGCGAGACCACGCCGCCAAACAGAATCGCAATCTCCGCTACAACCAAGCCGCCCGCGCCAATTTCGATTAACGAACCCAAGTACGATTCGATCGTCGCCGCGGCGGATTGCGCCCTGATCACGCGGCTATTGGCCGACTCGAGAGTTTGCGACTGCGTTCCGGCTGTCACGCGAGCTTGCCTACAGATCTTTCCAGCAGGCTCCATGCCTCGTCGCCATATTTGCCCTCCCATTCGGTGTAAAAGCCGGCGGCGCGAAGCTTGTCACGGAACGGCGCAGGATTCGGGCGATTGAAGACGAGCCCCTTCGCGGCCAGATCCTGCTGCAGCGTGGCATTGAGCTTGGCAACGTCGTCTCGCTCTTTGAGACCCGCCGCATTGATGTGCTTGGCGACGATGCCGCGAACGTCGTCCGGCAACGCTTCCCACGCGCGCCGATTGGCCAAGAACCAGAAACCATCCCACATATGATTGGTCAGCGAGCAGTATTTTTGCACTTCATAGAGTTTCGCTGTCGAGATGATCGCCAGCGGATTCTCCTGACCATCGACAACTTTGGTCTGCAGTGCCGAATAGACTTCGTTGAAGTTGATCGAGGCCGGTGACGCATCCAAGGCCTTGAACATCGACATCCATAGCGGCGACACCGGCACGCGCAGCTTCATGCCGCGGAAATCGTCGGGCGTTTGAACCGGCTTGGTGCTCGTTGTGGTCTGACGGAAGCCATTGTCCCAAATCCGGTCCATGGCAATCAGGTTGGCCTTGGCGATTTGCGCGCGGATATAGGCACCCAGGTCTCCGTCCATCGCCTTCCAGACGGTGTCGTAATCGGGAAATGCGAATCCCATGCCGTTAATCGATGCGGCTGGAACGAGCGTAGAAAGGATCAGGCCGGAAAGCGTGAAAAATTCGACGCCTCCGGAGCGGATCTGGCTCAGCGTGTCGGTGTCCGAACCCAACTGGCTGCTCGGGAAGATCTGAAGATCAAAACGGCCATTTGTGTCCTGTTTGATTGCGGCTGCCATCTCCCGCGCCCGAATGTTCATCGGGTGCGTTTCTGGAAGATTATTTGCATATTTGTAGATCCACTGCGCCTGCTGAGCGCGGGCGGTGAGCGGGGCGGCTGCGGGCCCCCACAGCGTCAAGCTCACGCCAGCAAGCAAACGGCGCCGAGTCATTGTGGTTTTTAATTTCATGGCGGACCCTCCCCTATGGATTGGTCGGTCAGCGGCTGATCGCCGATCGTGCACGCGCAATCCCGCCGAGCGCAAGCGGTAAAGCGTAAGTCAAGATCGCGGGTATTTATCACTCGCCCGGCAGCGCAAGTTCGGCGCGCAGTCCGCCGATCGGCGCCGTGCCGAGGGTGAGAACGCCGCCGTATAATCCAGCAAGTTCTACGACGATCGACAGCCCGAGCCCGGATCCCGGCTTGGTCTCGTCGAGACGCTGGCCGCGTAACGCCACCTGCTCGCGCTGGACCGGCGACAGCCCCGGCCCATCGTCGTCGACGACGATGCGCACCCGCGCCTTTTCGTTGCTCGCGACCGGCGGATCGGCCAGGACTTCGATCGCCACGCGTGAGCGCGCCCATTTACACCCGTTGTCGACCAGATTGCCGACCATCTCTTCTAGATCCTGCTGTTCGCCGCGAAAGTGCGCATGCTCGGGCACGTCGATGTCGATGGCGATCTCGCGATCGCGGTGAATCTTTTCCATGGTACGCGCCAACGCCGTTACAACGGGAGGAACATCGACCAGCGCGCCGATCCGGATCGAACGCGCGGCCAGTCGCGCTCGCTCAAGCTGCCGCGCCACCTGATCGCGCATGATATCCGTTTGCTCCAGTACCTTTTGGGCGAAACGATCGCTGCCGCGCGTTGCCGCCTCGTTGACGATGACCGACAGCGGCGTCTTGAGCGCATGGGCGAGATTGCCCACATGCGTTCGCGCCCGTTCGACAATTTCGCGGTTGGCCTCGATCAGCGCATTGGTCTCGCGTGCCAGAGGAGCGATCTCGACAGGAAATTCGCCCTGCAGCCGCTCGGCGCGGCCGGAGCGGATTGCGGCGAGACTCTCGGAAATGCGTGCGAGCGGCGCGAGACCGAAGCGCACCTGCAAGGCCGTGGTCAGCAGCAGCGCCATCGTCAGAGCCGTAAAGGTAATCATGATCGCGCGATTGAAACCTTGAGTCTCGTCGTCGATTTCGGAGGCGTCGCCGGCCACTGCTACGAGGTAACGGCCGTCGGCGCCGAGATCGATGTTGCGCTCGATCAGGCGCAAGTCCTGATCCTCCGGACCGCGCGCGTAGCCTTGGCGGTACTCGGATTCGCTGGTCGCTTTGTCCGCGGCCAAACGCGGCAGATTGGAATCCCACAGCGAGCGGGACGAGTGTACTTCGGGCGTTTTGCTGTCGAGACGCGTGACCTGCCAGTACCAGCCCGAGAGCGGCAATTCGAACAATGGCTCGCCGATCGACTGCGGAAATTTGTCACCGCTGTCCTCGGGCGAAGCGACATCCGCCACCAGTGTCCGCAGATAGACGTCGAGCCGGCGGTCGAACGCCCGTTCGACCGCATGGCGATAGAGCGTCGACAGGGCAATTCCGGTGGCGATGAGGATGACCACCGTCCAGGCCGTGGCCCACAAGAACAGGCGGACCGCGAGCGAATTAGCGCGCATCGGGCGGCGTCAGCAGATAACCGAGCCCTCTCACCGTCTGAATGACATCGACGCCGAGTTTTTTGCGAATGCGCCCGACGAAAACCTCAATAGTATTGGAATCGCGATCAAAGTCCTGATCGTAAAGATGCTCGACCAGTTCGGTGCGAGAGACCACCCGGCCGGTATGGTGCATGAGGTAAGACAAGAGCCGGTACTCGTGCGATGTAAGCTTCACCGGATTGCCGTCGACCGCGACCCGACCGGTGCGGGTATCGAGGCGAACCGGGCCGCAGGTGAACTCGCTCTTGGCGTGGCCCGCCGAACGGCGCAGCAGCGCGCGCACGCGCGCCAATACTTCTTCAAGGTGAAACGGCTTGGCAACATAGTCGTCGGCGCCCGCGTCGAAGCCCTGCACCTTGTCGCTCCAGCGATCCCGCGCGGTGAGGATCAAGACCGGCATGGCCCGGCCGGTCCGCCGCCAGGCCTCGAGCACCGAGATGCCGTCCATCTTTGGCAGGCCAATATCCAGGATCACGGCGTCGTAAGGCTCGCTCTCGCCGAGATAGTGTCCCTCTTCACCGTCAAAGGCGCGATCGACGACGTAACCCGCGTCCGTCAGTGCGGTCGCCAGCTGCCGATTGAGATCGGGATCGTCCTCGACAACAAGAAGCCGCAAGAAATAGCTCCGCTCAACGCTCGCCGACCAGGGTGCCTTTGACCGCGTCGACGACTATCCGCGCCACTTTGCCATCGCGGGCGAGAACTGTCAGCATATAGACGAGGCCATCCTGGCCATGGCACAGCCGCGCCTGCACCACCGTACCCTGCATTCGGCTCTTTGCCGCGTAAATCGCGGCAGCGAGGCGAACGACCCCGCCGGAGGCTGTCTCCGCCCGGCGTTCCTTCTGATCGAGACAGGTGTGCTCTGATGGGGCGCGGACCGAACGCGCCTCCTCGCCGCGCGCGGCGGCGATCACGATAACCGAGGCGAGCAAAGGGATGCCCAAGGCGAATCGGTACACGACGGCCATGATATGTGTCCTAGGCGGGCCGCAGTGAACCCGCCGTGAACGGCTGGTTTAAGGCGAACGCGGCGTTTGGCCACTAAAATGAGCATCGGACAGGCACAATGAGGCAAAGGCGATGCGGTTGAGGGCCGCACATCGGCGAGGCGGCAAGGGCTTTGCCGTCCTCTTGCTCGCCGCAGCGGCCGGATTCACAGGCTTGCAGCTTCAATGGCGCGTGCAAGCCATGGTCGGCGGCGCGCCGCCGCGCACCCGCCGAGTTTGGACATTCTGTCGTTATGATTCTCGGCTCATCCGGCACAGCGTGCACCGCGGCGGCGATCGGCCGCGACCTTTTACTGACCGCGGCGCATTGCGTGCAGCCCGGCGCCGATTACAAGCTGCTCGGCAGCGAGCCAGGGCAGCCGCCTGTCCTCAAGACCATCATCCGCATCGAACGCCATCCGCAATTTGACATAAAGCGATTATTCAACCACCTCGCGACCGCCGATGTTGCGCTAATCAAACTTGCCGAGCCGCTCCCGGCGCGAATTTCTCCAGCGCTCGTTGCTGGCGGCAGCGAAACCGTTGCCGTCGGCAATTCGCTGGTGGTCGCGGGTTATGGCGTGACTGTGCGCGGTGACGGCCGCACCGGCGGCACCGCGCGCGCCGCCAGCCTCGTCGTCACCGGTCAACCTGGGTCGCTGCAGATCAGATTGTTTGATCCGGTGAGTAAAGGACTAGGCGCCGGCCTGGGCGCCTGCGCTGGCGACTCTGGAGCTCCGGCGTTTCGCACCTCAGGCGCGGGACCTGCGATCCTTGGCGTGGTGAGTTGGTCGACAGGACCGAACCTGACGGCAGGCTGCGGCGGTCTGACCGGGGTCACGCCGCTGGCGCGGTATCGCGGCTGGATTGTGGACACTGCGCGAAGACTAGGCACTCCACTCACACCGTAATTGCGCCGGCGTCGCGCCAGAGCGCGGTCTATTCGGATCGGCGCAGCGGGCCGTGCAGCGGACGCTCCTCGACTGCGAGCAGGCTAAAGAATGCAATCGCAAGGCAGATCACTGCCGCGACAAACACCCAGCGGAACGCTGGCGCCAAATCGCCGTGCGCCGCAGCCAAGCGATCCAGCGTTATGATCCCGGCACCGTCCACACCGCTACCCAGCACAATGGCGCCGAACCCCGCGACAATGATCGCCCCGCCCAATGTGCGGAAAAAATTGAGAGTTCCGGTGGCGGTGCCAAGCTGGTGCGGCTTGACCGCGTTTTGCATGACAATCGTGCTCATCGGATACATCGGGCCGACGCCGCAACCCACCACAAACAGCAAGAACACGAGTCGCGCGATTGATTGATTGGCGGGATCGACGGCGAGCACGCCGAGAGCCATGACGGCGAACAGCAGTGCCGCAAGCGGCACGCGCATGTAATGCACATGCCGCACCATCAGCCGTGCCGCAGTCAGTGAACCGACCACAGTGCCTGCCATGAAAGCAATAAGCGCCAGTCCTGACGAACTCGCCGAGAGGCCAAGCACCGTTTCGCAGTACAGCGGCGTGTAGATCGTGATGCCGATGATTGTGCCGACGCCGAAAAATGCCGCGCAGGTGATCGTACTGGTGACGCGACCGCGCAATATGGCCAGCGGAATGAACGGCTCGCGCGCGGTCAAAAGGCGAGCGGCGAACAGTCCCCACAGCATGGCCGATCCGGCCAGCAGGCCGACAATAAGCGGCGACCTCCACGGATAGTGCGTGCCGCCCCAGGCGAGCGCCAGCATCAGCGCTAGCCCGGCGGCCACCATCAAGATGGCGCCGATTACATCAAGCTGGTGCGGGCGCTCGTTGCGCGGCAGCTGCCGCAATGCGCGCTCGCTCATGACCAGCGCCACCGCGCCGAGCGGCAGGTTGATCCAAAAGATCAATGACCAGTGCAGCTGATCGGTGAAGAAGCCACCCAGCACAGGGCCGAGAATGCTCGCGCTCATGAACATGATGGAGGTCCGGCCCTGAACCACCGGCCGTTCCTGGGGCGACAACAAATCGGCAATGATCGTCTGCGCGATCGGCAGCAAGCCGCCGCCGCCAATGCCTTGCAGCCCGCGCGCAAACACCAGGATCCAGATCGTCGGCGCAAGCGCACAGGCGATCGAGCCGCCGATGAAAATTCCGATCGCCCAGAGCAGAACGACGCGTCGGCCGTAAATGTCGGATAACTTTCCAAAGAGCGGAGTGGTCGCCGTCACCGCCAGCAAATAGGCCGTGACCACCCAGGACAACTCGTCGATGCCGCCAAGGCTTCTGCCAATCGCGGGCAAGGCCGGCGCGACGATGGTCTGCTCAAGCGCAGAGAGAAACATCGCCAGCATGATGCCAGCCACGATTGCGCGCACCGCCGCATGGTCAACTGGAGCAGTCACGGGAGAAGCCCCGGGAAGCTCGGTCGTGGCGCCGGCAGACGCGACAGTGACGAGGTGTTCGGGAGCGGCTCGGGTGCTCATGTCGGGCTTCGCTGCCACTTGGCCGGTACCTGGCCGCTTTGCAACCGGCCTTTGCGCAGATCAGGCGTGCGCCGAGCCTTCTATTTGCCTATCGGCGGCGGCGTGCACGCCGCGGCAATTTTTGCGGCCAATCGACGATGTGGTCTTCCAATTCGTGGTCCGGCACATCGAGCTCGGTTGCGCGTACACGCCCGCGCACCGAGACCCCGGCGGCGTGTACGGTCTCAGGGTCGCCGGAGACCAATGGATGCCACCAATACAGGTCATGTCCCTGGGCCAGCAGCACATAGGCGCAGGATGGCGGAAGCCATTTAATCTTTTTGAGGTTCTCGGGCGTCAACCTGACGCAATCATCGACCAGGTCCAGCCGATTTTGGTAATCGCGGCAGCGGCAGCTGTGGCCGTCCAGGAGTCGGCAACCGACATCGGTGTAAAAGGTCTCGGCGGCTGATTCGTCCTCCTCGAGCTTATTGAGGCAACAGCGGCCACAGCCATCACAGAGGCTTTCCCATTCCAAATCGGTCATTTGACTCAATGACTTGCGGCGCCAAAATGGAACCTCCTCGGAGTGGTCGGAATTACTTGCCATGGTGGCCTCCGGGCCAAGCTATGCCAAATTTGCCCGTAATTTCCATTTACTTTACGGGCGCAACTAACCCTTGGCCGGCACTAGGCCAGTTCGCTAGAAGGACAACTGCTGTGCTTCCTACCGTTTCCCGGAGCAAGTGGCCGTGACAGACATGTTCCCCGATCCGGGTGAGGACTGGAGGCCGAGGTTCCGGCGGCTCCTTCTCGACCTCGACGCGCGAATCAACTCCGCAATATTCCAGAGTGGCAAGTGGACGCGCGAGATATATGAACGGTTCACCGCGTTCATGGACCGCGCCCATGTCGCCGGGTGGCGCCGCTGGCTATTGGTCGAGCCGCTCTCGGAAGCGGCGACGCTCGGCACCGGCGGATTGTTTCTACTGCTGGCGCTGGCGATTCCCTCGTTCCGCCAGACTTCCGATGACGATTGGCTGAAGAAATCCGATTTGGCGGTGACGTTTCTTGATCGCTACGGCAACGAGATCGGCAGCCGCGGCATCAAGCACACTGAAATCAGTGCCGCTCGAGGATTTTCCGGATCATCTCATCAAGGCGGTGCTGGCGACCGAGGATCGCCGTTTCTACGAGCATTTCGGTATCGATATCCAAGGCGTGTTCCGCGCCTTTGTCACGAATACCCAAGCCGGCGGCGTGGTTCAGGGTGGCTCCACCATAACGCAGCAGCTCGCGAAAAATCTGTTCCTCTCCAACGAGCGTACCTATGAGCGCAAGATCAACGAAGCTTTTCTGGCGCTGTGGTTGGAAGCGCGTCTGCCCAAGAACGAAATCTTCAAACTCTATCTCGACCGCGCCTATCTCGGCGGCGGCGCATTCGGCGTCGACGCAGCGGCGCGCTATTACTTCGGCAAATCGGTCCGCGATCTCAACCTCGCCGAAGCCGCAATGATCGCCGGGCTGTTCAAAGCACCAACCAAATTCTCCCCGCTGATAAATCTTCCGGCAGCCCGCGCCCGCGCCAATGTCGTGCTCGATAATCTCGTCGAGAACGGCTTCATGAGCGAGGGCCAGGTCTATGGCGCACGGCGCAATCCAGCGACGCCGATTGATCGCGCGATCGAGGATGCCCCGAACTACTATCTCGATTGGGCTTTCGACGAGATGCGCAAGCTCGTCGATACCTTGCCGAAGTCGGTCACCTCGCGCTCATTCACGGTGCGCACCGCGCTGGACAGTAACTTGCAACACTATGCCGAGCACGAGACGGAATCCCAACTACGCCAGTACGGGCGCGATTATGGCGCCAGCCAAGTGGCCGTCGTAATAGGCGACCTCGACGGCGGAGTCCGGGCCATGGTCGGCGGCCGCGATTACGGCGCCAGCCAATTCAACCGCGCCACGGATGCGCTGCGCCAGCCCGGCTCCTCGTTCAAGCCTTATGTTTACGCGACTGCCTTGGCGAACGGCTTTAAGCCGACCTCGGTGGTCGCCAATTCGCCGGTTTGCATCGGCAATTGGTGTCCGCACAATTATTCCGGCGGCTATTCCGGACAGGTGACGCTGCTGGAAGCTATCACCCATTCCATCAACGTTATTCCTGTCAAATTGTCGATCATGCTCGGCAATGGCAACCCCAAGCTCGGCCGCGCCATGATCGTACAGACCGCGCGCAATTTCGGCATTCACTCGCCACTGCCGGATACGCCTTCTTTGCCGATCGGCGCCGATGAAGTTTACGTCTACGAGCACGCGATGGCTTACGGCACCTTCCCTAATCTGGGCCGCGCAGTCGTGCCGCATGCCGCGCTCGAGGTTCGCACTGATTCCGGGCAATTGGTCTGGCGCTTCGACCGCGACGGCCCGAAACCGAAGCAGGTGATCAGTCCGGAAGTGGCCATGGACATGATCAAGATGATGAACTCCGTCGTCGAAAATGGCACCGGGCGGCGCGCGCAGCTCGACGGCGTACCGACCTGCGGCAAGACCGGCACCACCAATGATTGGCGCGATGCCTGGTTCGTCGGCTACACCGGCAATTTCGTCGGCGCCATTTGGATGGGCAACGACGATTATTCCCCAACCAAACGGATGACCGGCGGCACGCTGCCGGCGGCGACATGGCACAACATCATGGCCTATGCGCATCAAGGCGTTGAGCTGCGGCCCCTTCCCGGTCTGCCGCCGCCTCAACATGCCCCGGCGATCGCCGACGCTTCGTTGAAGGGTGGCGAGCAGCCGCATGCGGTACTGCTCACGCGCAAGGGAACCGAAGCACTCCTTCATGTGGAGCGCATATTGGACGATGCGGTTCACATGCCGTCGTCGCAAGCTGCAACAAAGACTTCGGTCGGGGCGCTCGACGGCGGTATGAAGAACGAGACCGGAAGCCAGTCGAGCGCTTTCGCGACGGCGGCCGACCGCGCTGCTTCCACCGGTTCACGCGGCGACTGAGCCCTTAAGGATCCCAACCGGTCAAACGCACGCCATCATGCGCCTTCTGTTCGGTTCATGCTTCACGTTATTGATCGCAGCGGCGCTGGGACTTGGCGCGACTTGGTTCACGCTCACGCGTGGTGTCGCATTCGGAGCGCTGACAATCGGCGCTTGGAAAGCATGGCCGAAAAGCGGATCGGCGGATATCGATCCCTATGCCCGCGCCATGGTCGCCAGAACCGGCGAATTGCCTACCGGGATGGGCGACGGCGTCGCCTTTTATGCGCGTACCGACGATGCCGGAAAAGCTTTTGACGGCCGCTGCACATTCAGCATCGGCGGCATGACGCCGACGGCACGATATTGGACCGTGACGCTCTACACCCCGGAAGGGCGGCTCGTGGCCAACACGATCGATCGGCACGGTTTCACGAGCGAGGAAATCGTTCGCGATAACGACGGTCGCTTCACCATCACGGTCGCGCCGCTGGCCCGCCCCGGCAATTGGCTGCCGACCGGCGGGATTGAGCAATTCGTGCTGGTGTGGAGGCTTTACGATACCGCGATCGGGGTCGCCACCCGCACGACCAAAGAAGGTCCGATGCCTGCAATCGAGCGAAAGGGTTGCTGATGGTTCGCGGTCTATTGTGGATTCTCGCCGCGGTCCTGCTCGGCGGCATTGTGCATCTCTCGACCGTGCTGGCTATGCCGCAGGCGGCGAAGCAGGATGCCTATTCCCGGCTTGCCCAGCTTACGCCGGTGAACGCGATGGTGCCGCTCGCGGCAACCAAAGCGGGAGCCGAGATCATGCCGTTCATGGATCCGGCTTTCGCGGCGGCGGTGTGCCGTTACGACCTCAGCGGCGGTCCGCTCAAGCTGACCGCCCCGGTCAGCCAAGCTTATACCTCGGTGACCTTCTACACCCGCAGGAGCGTCGCCTTTTACGCAATCAACGACCGCGCCGCCGGCCGGCGCATGATCGAACTCGATCTCATGACCGCTGCACAGCATGCCCAGGTGCCCGAGGATGAGGAAGTCACGGCGGCAGACCGGCTCATTATCGAATCGCCGACCACAATGGGTCTCATCGTTCTGCGCGCTTTGGCGCCCGAACCCGGCCTGATGCCGATGGCACGACAGGCGCTGGCGGCCGCAACGTGCCGGATTCAGTCGCAATAAGACAGTAGCGCAGCCGCCGCGGACGGTCTCCCGTGACGTCGGCGCAATGAATTTTTGTCAACGCCGCCTGACGCGCCGCCGGCCGCCATTTTCGGCGGGCGGCTGCGTCTGCGGCTCGATACCGTCGAATGAGTCGGGATATCGCTCGATCCGGATCACCGGAAGGATGATGATTGTTGCGGACTCGCCGGCCTCGCGGCCGAAACGCACGATGCGTCCATCGTCCGGGAATTTGATAACGGTGCCCACCCAGCCGCTTCCTCTGCCGCCGGCCAGAGCGTGATGCTCCGATGCGCGCAAGCGGCATCGCCGGCGATTAAGCGGCATGCAAGGTTAACGGTCCGCTAACGGCAGACCCATAACTTTGTTCGCTGTCTCCTTCTCAACCGGGCTATTGCCCTCGAGTCACGCAGCATGGAGAGCGCGAGCCGCTGGGGGCTGGATCACCTCGCCCGCTTTACAGTGCCGGGTGACCCCGACATGCGTCCCACGCTCCTGCGCGTGCTCACGGAGCTCTACGTACAAAAGCCGACGCATACGGCGGACGAGGAGCGCCACTATACCGAACTGGCGCTCCGTCTCCTCGATGCGGCTGATATCAGCACCCGCGCCGCGGTGGCGCAGCGTCTAGCGCATTACCGGTCGTCGCCGCGCCGCGTTGTCGAACGCCTCGTCGGCGACATCCCCGACCTCAATGGGCAGCGGCAGCCCCTATGGCCTTCCGGCTCGACGATGCTCAACGGTGAGCTCACACGCGAGTCCTCAATTGCCGTCCATGTCGCGACTACGCTCAACGAACTGTTCTTTGCGGCCAATCCCGACGAGCGGCGTCTCATTCTTTTGAACCTCGATGTGATCGCTCCATTTTCGGTGGGGCGCATGACACTGTCCCGTGAAGACAGTTTAAGCGGACGATTGGAAACCGCCGTTTTGTCTCGCAATCGCGAGGCCTTCGCTCAACATCTGGCGCAGGCTTTGGACATTTCTCGGTCGCAAGCGCGGCGCGTGGCGGACGACGATCTCGGCGAGCCGATCGTAACAGCCGCCAAGGCGCTCAACATGCGGCGCGGCGCACTCTATCGGATCTTGCTGTTCGTCAATGTCGGTCGCTCGGTGGCGCGTGTTCAAGCGTTGACCCAACTCCATCATGAGTTGCCGCCGCAGGCCGCTGAGCACATGGTCGCAATCTGGCAATCGTTGCCCAAAGTTGACCGCCCGGCAGAGCGGCATCAGCCGATGCTTTGGAACGACGATTCCATGCGTCCGCGAACGGTAAGCGCGATTGCGCACCATGCCGACTTATCGCCACCCGAAAAGCGTGACGCGTCTTAGCCGCACTCCGTTCCGGCGACCTTTTTCCAGATCGGTTAACGGACGATATTGAGGAAGTTCCGGCCGGCACGGTCCTCGACTTCGAGAATCCAAAGATCCGGGTCGAACTTCGTCTCCCGCAACAAATAGTTTTCGATTTCCGGGTCCAGTGCGGGTTGCGAAGCCAGGCACGCCGAAAAGATGCGATCATCGGCACCAGGCTCAAGCGCGCTCTGCGGCGCGGGTCCAAATAGCTCCGACGTTCCATCCAGCCGGCAGATGCGCACGAAAATCGCACCCGCTTCTTCGGCGCCGCGCCGACGCACGACAGCGGAACAACCTTCGATCTGGCAGCGTCGCAAATAGGCCGCGACCCACAGGGCACTCTTGAGGCGCATCGTTTGCGCTCCTTCCTCAGGAGCGGCTTTTCGTCAATCCAGACTATTCTGGCAAGCGGCCGATTTTCCAGAAACGATCGCGGCCGATTTCCGACCCACTCGCCGCTGACGTTTTAGTCGATCGGGTGCCCGATCATCGCGGTGAGCTCTTTGACCAAGCGCTCGGAAACGCGACCGCTATTCGGCAAGTTGTGATCGCGCTCGAACTTCGCGATCGCGGCACTCGTCGCATCGTCCAATATTCCGGACGCTTTGACTTGACCGTAGCCGTATTCGGCCAAAGCTCGTTGCACCGCTGCGATCCGCGGCGATGGACCGATCAATTCCGTAATCGCGTCGTTGCGCCGGGCCGCGACTGGCTGCGGCGCGGGCGAGGTTGCGACAGGACGCGCGGGCGTACCGGTTACAAGCGGTTTGAGCAAATCGCTTTTTGCCGTCGATGATTTGGCGTCGAGGAACGGCGGCGCCTGCGTGCTGGACTGCAGGAAGATGGCGTTCACGACAATGACAAAAGCTGTCGCGACCGCGGCGACGATGGCAATCGAGTCTACCGGGCGCCGGGCGATAGGATCCCAAGCCCGAATGCCCAAGACGCCCGTCCCGCTTACGACGCGCGTAAGAAACGATTGATGCCGCCGCCTAGGCACGCGTGACGCCCTCCCCGCCGTTGGTTGCGTCAATGGTGGCAAAGCCCGCTTAAGCGAACGCTAAAACGGAAAGGCTTTCACCGCCGCGCCACCGTGGCCGTCAGGGTGATGCTTGCCCGTGAAATCGGACAGCGAAGTCCAATGTGACGCAAAAATTAGGCGAAATGGGGAGAAGAAGCGTCGGCAAAACGCCGGAGCACCCGGCAGCGGACCCGCTTCGTTCGAATATTAACCTAAACAAAGGTTTTCCATTTGTTCGAAAATTTGCAGCGTATTCTCTTCAAATCTGGACAAAACTCGACCGACCGCGGCAACGCCGGCTTCAAAGCTCCCTGCTAGCCTTGAGAATGCCGGCAAGGGATGTGCCGCAGGGGATTGGGTGTCATGTTCTTTCTATTGCGTATGGCGTTTTGGCTCGGGCTCGTGCTGGTCCTATTGCCGAGCGGCTCCTCACAACAGCCCCAGGCCAGTAAGGTCGCCCCGTCGGAAGCGATCTCGGCCGCGTCCGCGACCGTAGGCGACTTGCGTCAATTCTGCGCGCGTCAACCGGATGCCTGCACGGTCGGTTCTCACGTCGCGAGTCAGCTCGGCTCCAGAGCGCAGGCCGGCGCGAGGATGCTTTATGAGTTCGTGACCGAAACTCTCAAGCGGAAGGAGGCCGGCAGCGACAATGCCGGTCGAGACGGCAAACCAGCCGCTGACCGCGCCCTAGCGGACAAGGACTCGCAGAATACGCTGACCCCCGCCGATCTTGCCGCCCCGTGGCGGGGTCCGGCGCCGCGGAAGGATGCACGACACGCGGTGTGACGTCGCAAGCCTGGCGCGATCGTCCAAGCCTCATCTCCCCGCGGAGATATCGACCTGCGGGGCGTTGCTCTCTATATAACAGCCGACGCGAGTGACCCGCGGTCGAGCTTGGACATAATGGCTGACATTGACGAGATCATCGGCAATTTTGAGGTCCTGGACGACTGGGACGATCGCTATCGCTATCTGATTGAGTTGGGGCGCGAGCTGCCGCCGTTGGCGGAGGCGGCGCATAGCGATGCCAACAAGGTTCAGGGCTGCGCGAGCCAAGTTTGGCTCGACACCACTGTGCGCCCTAACGGCGCGGGCGGCCCAGTGCTGACTTTTGCCGGCGATAGCGATGCCCATATCGTGCGCGGATTGATTGCAATCCTATTCGCTGTCTATTCGGGCAAGAGCGCAAGGCAGATCCTGAACACCGATGCCGTCAAATTGTTCGAAGGCATGGGTTTGCGCGAACATCTCACGCCGCAACGCTCGAATGGCTTCCGTTCCATGGTGGATCGAATTCGCTCCGATGCTCGTGCCGCGCTTGCTGCAGCCGCCTAGCGGCGCTAGCGCGCCCGCCGGCATTTTTATATTCAAGCGCTTTGTTCGATGTGATTGCGCAATTCGGTGATCGAACCGAAACGCAGCGTGCCCTCCGGCAACTGTGCTTCGATCGACCCATCCGAATAGAGCGTATACGTCATGCCGTTGACGACGCCCGATTTGAGCACCGATACACCAGCCGCCGCGCTGTCCGGATCGCTCGCAGATGCCGCCGCATTGGGTGCGCCAGCGCTCTGCTGCGAATGGATCGGCCTCATTGCGGCGCTCTGGGCGATCGGAGCTGAAGCCCCCTCGACGGCACGCGATGGACGCGGACCTTTCGGCCACACCGCGTCGAGAGCCGGTTCGCTTTGTCGTTCGCCTGCACTCACCCGTCGCAAACCCGCCGACAGGCGGAGCCCAGTCTGCACTTCCGCCGCTCCATTGCCGCTTTTCTTGCCGGCCCGCTGTCCACCGGCTTCGGCATTCGCGTCGTGAACAGCCGCAATCGCGATTGTGGGAACGGGTGGCGATGTTTTGTTCGCACCGGGTACGGCCTCCGGCAACTTGTCCGCCAAAATGTCGCGTGAAGCGACGCCCGGCTGAGATTCGTGGCTTGCCTTCGGTGCGAATGGAATTCGCGCCGGCTCGCGTGGTGTTTCGACACTTGCGCCGACTTTCGCGCCCTCTGCGATCGCAAGCGCGCGTGGCATCGGTCGTGACGCCAGCGCTCGCTCGATGCGTTGGAGCGTCCGCAATCCAGCGCCGAGCCCAATCAGAAGAAGCCCGCCAGCCGCGGCAACAATCCCGGGCGTGAGGATCGCGGCATCGAAAGTGCCATCCCGCAGCGATATGCCCGATCCCGCAAGGAGCACCCCAGCCGCGCCGAGCAACCCACCAAACACCAACAAAAGCAAATACATACGCTAATCCTTACTTTGCCGGGCGGCGCCAACTAATTTGCGTCGATATTGTGACGAGGCTCGCATAGCATGCAAGCCTTATTCTGCCGAATCGGTTTCGGGCGAACAATGGCGGGGCGTTGCCGAGCCGCTGACTTGGGCCTATTGACTTGGTCCTCTCAAGAGGAACCTTTCAGGTTTCCCGGCGGTTGCAACCAAATATCCAGCCCAAGTTCACATTGAGGAGCACACCAATGGCATTCACCCTGCCCGATCTTCCCTATCCGTATGACGCGCTCGCGCCGCACATGTCACGCGAGACGCTCGAATTCCATCACGACAAACATCATCAGGCCTATGTGAACACCGGCAACAATCTGGCCAAAGGCACCGAATGGGAAAACAAACCGGTCGAAGAAGTCGTTAAGGGTACGTTCGGTAAAAATCCTGGGCTGTTCAATAACGCGGCCCAGCATTTCAATCACATTCACTTTTGGAAATGGATGAAGATGGGCGGCGGCGGTGACAAACTGCCGGGCAAGCTCGAGAAACAACTCACCTCGGACATTGGCCCATTGGCCAAAGTCAAGGAAGACCTGATCCAAGCTGGCGTCACGCAATTCGGTTCGGGCTGGTGCTGGCTCGCGGTCAAGGACGGCAAACTGACAATCATGAAAACGCCGAATGGCGAGAATCCGCTCGTGCACGGTGCCAAGCCAATACTCGGCTGCGACGTGTGGGAACATTCCTATTACATCGATTACCGCAATCGCCGTCCCGACTACCTCAAAGCCTTCTTTGACCACCTGGTGAACTGGGATCACGTCGGCGAAATGTTTGAGGACGCGATGAAGTAAAGACTTCGCGTGCTAAGCGGGGCTTCGAGCCCCGCTTCTTGCATCCGGGCCCACCGCCACGCCAGGTGACAAGCCAAGTGAGTTTAATTCAGCGTCGCTGCGCATTGACGCATTGCCAGGGCCATAAATGCTCTTCATGACTTGAGCTGTAGATCTGAGCGGGGCTCGACCGTGCATCAAGCTGCAGCGAAGCCGCTGCGCCTGCAATCAAGGGCAAACCAATCTGCGCGCTGGCTGGATGGGCTGGCGATCGGCGTGCTTGCCGTCATCGCGGCCATCGCGTTCGCCACGTTCCGCGATTACGGCCTCGGCTGGGACGACTATACGCATTCGCAATATGGCGCGCTTCTGGTCTCGCTCTATCAGTCAAACTTTGCCGATCAGCGCGCGCTTTCGTTCGTCAACCTCTACATGTACGGCGGTGGTTTCGATATCCTGGCAACGCTCGCCGCCAAAATTCTCCCGTTCGGCCTATTCGAAACGCGACGCCTGCTTGGCGCTGTGGTCGGGCTGGTCGGTTTGTTTGCAACGTGGCGGCTTGGTCGCCGGCTCGGCGGCCCGCTTGCCGGTCTTTTGGCAATCACCCTGCTCGCCACGTGTCCGTTGTACTACGGCCATATGTTCATCAACGCCAAGGATGGACCGTTCGCTGCAGTCATGGCGGTCGCGCTGCTCGGCCTCGTTCGCGCCTTTGACGAATATCCGCGCGCCACGCCGGCAACCATCGTGCTGTGTGGAACTGGCGTCGGTCTCGCCATCGGAGCGCGCGTGCTGGGCGGCTTCGCGGTGGCAAATGCGCTGTTACCGCTTCCCCTCATCGCGGCCGTTCGCTGGCGCGCAATCGGCGCAAAACCCGCGTTAAGCGAGTGCGGAGCGTTCCTCGTACCGCTCTTGCCCGCCGCGATCCTCGCTTATCTCGTGATGGGCCTGGTCTGGCCCTGGAGCGTAGTTTCGCCGCTCAATCCGTTCCGCGCGGTCGAGTATTTCTCGAATTTCTTTGAGAAGCCTTGGCGCGAACTTTTCGACGGCCAATTGATCCCGGTGATCGATATGCCGCGATCCTATGTGCCGACATTGTTCGCAGTTCAGGTGCCTGAATTGCTCTTGGCGCTAGGGCTTTGCGGCACGGCTGGCGCGATTTTTGCCATTGTGAGGAATGCCGACGGCAGCACGGGCGGTGCTGGCCGGCGCGCGGCGCTACTTGCGACCGTGCTTGCCGTCATTCTGCCGGTGCTAGTCACCGTTGTGACCCGGCCGGCGATGTACAACGGTATCCGCCACTTCGTCTTCGTGCTGCCGCCGTTCGCGGCACTGGCCGGATTGGCCGGCGCGCATATCGCCGGGCGCCTTCGCGATTACGGCAAGGTCCCCGCCGGTGCCAGCATTCTGGTTCTTATTGCCGGCACCGCATCTCCCATTATCGACATGGCGAGACTGCATCCCTACGAATACACGGATTACAACCATCTCGCCGGCGGCGTCCCTCGCGCACGGCAAAACTACATGCTCGACTATTGGGGTCTGTCGTTGACCCAGGCATCACGACGGCTGTTGATCGATATTGCCGATCGACATGAGCGGCCACCTCACGGCCAGTGGAAAATCGCAGTGTGCGGGCCGCATCCGCCGGTCGCGGTCGCGCTCGGGCCGCAATTCACCACAACCTGGAATCCCAAAGGGGCCGACTTCGCCATGGTGGTCGGTGAATTCTATTGCGCCAAGCTCGACGCGCCGGTCATTTTTGACATCGCGCGCGAAGGTGTCGTCTACGCCCGATTGTATGACCTGCGCGGCCGGTCAGTTTCTTCGCTGCTGACCGTCCCCGGAATAGAGCAAACGAATTACTGATTTTCTCACGCTGACGCTGCCGCAGGCGGCATTAGCCGGCAGACTTGAGAGCCTTAAGCGTTTACTGCGATGGGCTCGGCTTCGGCCGGCGGCAGCAATTTCGGCGCGACGAAACGTCCCTGCTCGATATCTTCGATCTGCCGATCGATCTGTTTCATCACATAGCGGGAATACGGTCCGACGTGGAGGTAAAAAGCCATCAGCGTGACGATGCCGCGAACCGAATTTGGATTGATCGACATGCAGTTGGTGAAAGCTTTCCAAAACCGCTCACGCCCTTCGGGCAGGCGCGACATCAGATCATGCACCAGCTTTATGGTGCTCACCCTGCCGCGAATATCACCCTTCGGTAGTTCTTTGCGCCGATCGGAGCAGTCAAGCATTGCGGCGAGACGCTCCAATCGTCCGCAAAATGCATCCGGATCGTAGGTCTTCTCTAGGATCTTCCTGTAATCGCGCAGGATGTCCAAACGCGGCCGCTTGGTCTCGTAATTCACCCCGGCGGTACACTGATCGCCTTTACCCGCCGGCGCCGCATCATGGTCAACATGCAAGCGGCCCTCGCGCGCGAGCCGGCGCGTGAGCTGGGTATTCGGCAGTGCGTAAAGCAAGCCCACCATCGCGATCGGAATATTGGCTTCCTCGATGAGATCGATCATGGGCCCGGCGACCGATCCCTTCTCGGTGTCGAAGCCGACGATGAAACCGGCAGTGACCGACATGCCGGCACGATAAATTTTGTGAACGCTCTCGGCGATACTGCGCCTTGCGTTCTGCTTCTTGCGCATTGCGACGAGCGTCTCCTCGTCAGGACTTTCGATGCCGACGAAGATCGCGAAGAAATTGCACCGTCGCAGCATCTGCAACAGTTCGGAATCGTCGGCCAGATTGAGCGAGGCCTCGGTCGTGAACTCGAATGGATAATCGTGCTCTTTGATCCAGATCTCGAGCACCGGGAGAAAAGCCTTGATGGCTTTTTTATTGCCAATCAGATTGTCGTCGACGAAATCGACATGACCCCGATAGCCGAGCCGGTAAAGCGCTTCGAGCTCGGCAAGCATTTGCGCATGGGTTTTGGTCCGCGGTGCGCGGCCATAAAGTTCGATAATGTCGCAGAACTCGCAGGTGAATGGGCAGCCGCGCGAGAATTGCACGCCGATATAAAGATACTGGTCGAATTTCAGAAGGTCGAAGCGCGGAATTGGCGTCTTGGTTACGTCGACCTGGAATTTCGGCGCCTCGAAAGTGCCCTCGCGCTGCCCTTCCTCCCAGGCGGCAATGAATTTATCTAGAATTCCCTCAGCTTCGCCGACGACGCGGAAATTTGCCGCGGCGTAGCGGTGCGGACTCGAACTTACGTCGGGTCCGCCGACGACGACTGGCAAACCGCGGGCGCGGCACATTTCGATGAGATCGAGCGTGTCGGCCTGTTGAAACAGCATGCCGCCGGTCATCACCATATCGGCCCAGGCGAGATCGCTCTCCGCAAGCTCCTCGGTGTTACAATTGACCAGCCGGACATTCCACGATTTGGGTAATAGGGCCGCGACCGTGATCAGGCCAAGCGGAATGGCCGGATAACGCGCGCCGACGAGCTCGCAGGCTTCGGAAAAATTCCAGAAGGAATCCGTCATGAAGCGCGGATAGATCATGAGGACGTTGCAGGCGGTTGCCACCGGCAAAGTTGCAATGTCGCTGCGCTGCTGTTCCAAGAGATCCCCACCCCGTGCTGCACGGCACAATGCGCGCAGTATGGCCTTATTGGCCGATAATTCAAGAACAAAGCCGTTCGCCAAAGACCTTGGCGCGCGGCGAAGAAATGCAATCCCGCCATGGCTTTGCGACCGCAGTCGGCGTAGCGGCGGCTGAGTTCCATGGGAAATCTCGTGCGCGCACGGCGGCTCCGCCAACCGGTCGAAGCAGCTGGCGACCGGATCGCAACCAGAACGAAGGGCCCGGGGAGCGGCTTATTGCTGGGGTGAGAAATTCTGATCGCTGTAGGGCAACAGGACTGGGCGCTGGATCACGATGAAGGCGTGATCGAGCGTGTGATGACATGCATTGCAGCCAGCGCTTAACCCATCGAAGGCGGACACAAACGCCTCATGGTCCTTACTCTCGATCGCTTTTTCCAATCGGGAAACAGCGCCACCGACGTGCTGTTGCACTATGTCGCCGCCGAGAAGCTTGGCGACGTCGTCAAAACCATCCTTCAGTTGATCGATTTCGTAATCCGCCAATGGCCAATTGCCGGCATCGCCGGCAAACCACAATTTGATGTGGCGCATTTGCTGCCGCACCATGATTTCGCTCAAATGAGGTAAACCCTCTGCCTCCTCTACCGACCCATTCTCCCGTTTGCCGCTGTCTTGTGCGCAAGCCAGCCCTGTGGCGAGCAGCAGTGCCGCAAGCAGCGCGGCAAACATCGACTTCATTGCAGTCTCCTCGCCGGCACCATTGCTAGCCGACCGGCGCCAGCGATTCGCTGCAGGCTTTCGCATGCGCATCCTGGCAGGCCTGGTAGAGCGCAGGGCAGGCCTTTGCCGCATTTAGCGCCGCATCGATCGTCTTGATCCGGTCCGCCACCGCGCGCGACTGTTCGTTGTAAATCAACACTGCATCGATGCGTTCGATGCCGCGGTCAGTCATCAAGAAACGCTCCGCTCCCGTGAAGAAAGCGGTCGCTGTTTTGATCGCATCGTTGAGCTTTTTGGTGTACTCGGTATTGAGTTTTGGATCGGGTTTGACGGCGCGTGCTTGCACGGCAAGCGCCGTGTAGAGCACGTTGAGCTTAAAATAAGCGCCGCCGCATTGCGCGAGTGTCAGCCAATATGGTTTTCCGGCGAACGTGGCCGGCAGCGTCACCGTGGTATCCCGCTTATCGATCGAAACGGTCGGTACCGGTCGCTCGGTTTCTTTGGGCTCGCGTTCACGCCGGTGGCGCGTCTGTGCGTTCACACTGGCCGCAACCAGCGCGGCAGCAATGATGAGAACAAGTTTGGCAGCGGTTGTTCTTCTCATCTTCGGGTGTTTCAGCGTGAGTTTTACCGGGGTCCAATATAGACCGGTTCAGAACTTCTCGACCCAAGGCCGCAACTCGATCTCCCAAGCCCACGCGCTTCGCGGTTGCCGCAATAGATCCATATAAGCCTGCGCGATAGCATCCGGATCGAGCAGGCTGTCAGGCTTGTCCGATGGGACAGGGCGCGTTTGGCTGCGGATGCCGCCGTCGATCACGACGTGGCCGACGTGAATGCCGTGCGGCGATAGTTCGCGCGCCATGCTTTGCGCCAACCCCCGCAGCGCGAATTTGCCCATCGCGAAGGGCGCCGACTGGGCGTAGCCCTTCACGCTCGCCGAGGCGCCGGTAAATAAGATCGCGCCATGGCCGCGCGGCAGCATGCGCTTGACTGCTTCCTGGGCAACCAGAAACGCGCCATAGGCGGTGACCGCAATCGATTGTTTCACTTCGGCCGGATCGAGGGTGACGAACGGTCCGCGGGTACGATAGCTGGCGTTGTAGACGACGACATCCGGCGCGCCGAACCCTTCGTCGAGCTGAGCGAACAGCTTGGTCACCTGGCTGTTGTCGGTGGCGTCGCAGGCAAAGGCCATCGCACCCGTTTCCTTGGCGAGATCGGCGAGATTGGCCGCCCGCCGGGCGGCGAGCGCGACTTTGATGCCTGCTTTGTTGAAGACCCGCGCCAGCGAGGCCGACACTCCCGAACCGACACCCACGATCAACGCTGTCCGATACCCATGCTCCGCCATGATTTCCTCTTGATTGCCGCCGTCGATCACCCCACCTGCCAAACCGGGATTAGAACACCATGCAGCGTTTGCTGATTGGAATTGGGCTCGCGCTGGTGCTCGCCGGGATTGCCTGGCCGCTATTGTCGCGCATCGGGCTCGGCCGCTTGCCCGGCGACATCATGATCCAGCGCGGCGGCACAAGCTTTTACTTCCCTCTCGCGACCTGCATCGTCATCAGCATCGTGCTCAGCGCTCTGATGTGGCTGCTTAACCGTTGATAGTCAATCGATCACGGCGATGGCGTTGATTTCGACCAGGCAGCGCGGATCGGTGGCCAGTCGCACCACTTGAACAGTGGTCGTCGCCGGCTTGGCGTCGCGGAAGTATTCGCCCCAGACGCGGTTGAGCGCATCTTGGTCGCTCAGGTCGGTGACGAAGCGGTCAGCCGTGACCACGTCGGCAAAAGTGGCGCCCACGGCCTCAAGCCCGCGCTTGAGATTTTCCAACGCCGCCCTCGCCTGTCCCGCCATATCGCGCGGCATGGCGTCGAACTCCTCCGGCCGATGCGGATGATGATGATAAACCGGCGCCGCGGTAACCCCGGCGAGATAGACGGTCGTTCCGCCCTTCACCTTGATCGCCGGCGCATAGGGCATCCAAAAATCCGGCGCATCCGGCCAATGCACATGCTCGATGGTTTTGGGCATTCGGCGTGGCTCCATCAACTCTGCTTGTATGGAGTGTATAGGCAGCTGCGGCGAGCGTCATGTCCGCAGGCAGTGAGAATAGACGGATGACGCAAATCGGCCAGGCAGTCATTCCGATCGACTGCCGAATTCGATGCGAGTCACATCCGGAATACGCCGAACTTGGTCTCAGGGATCGGTGCATTCAGCGTTGCGGAAAAGCACAAGGCGAGCACGCGGCGCGTTTCGGCCGGGGTGATGATGCCGTCGTCCCACAGCCGCGCCGTGGCGTAATAGGGATTGCCTTCGGCGTCGTATTGCTCGCGGATCGGTTGCTTGAACTCTTCTTCCTCGACCTCCGACCACTTCTTGCCTTCGGCCTCAATATTGTCGCGGCGCACGGTCGCGAGCACCGAGGCCGCTTGCTCGCCGCCCATTACCGAGATGCGCGCATTCGGCCAAGTGAACAGAAAACGCGGGCCATAGGCGCGGCCGCACATGCCATAATTGCCGGCGCCGTAAGAGCCGCCGATGATGACCGTGATCTTCGGCACCTGTGCGCAGGCGACCGCTGTCACCATCTTGGCGCCGTCCTTGGCGATGCCGCCGGCCTCGTAATCACGTCCGACCATGAAGCCTGAAATATTTTGCAGGAACAGAAGCGGCAAGCGGCGCTGACAGCACAGTTCGATGAAATGCGCGGCCTTGAGCGCGCTTTCGGAAAATAGAATACCGTTGTTACCGAGTATGCCGACCGGAATGCCATGGATATGGGCAAAGCCGGTGACCAGCGTCGTGCCATAGAGCGCTTTGAATTCGTCGAACTCGGAGTTGTCGACCAACCGGGCAATAACCTCCCGCACGTCGTATTGCTTCTTCAGATCAACGGGCACGATGCCGTCGAGCTCGGCGGCGTCGAATTGCGGCTCGCTTGGCTTCCGCAAGGTCACATCGCGCGTTTTCCCGTCGTTCAAAGTACCGACGATCTGGCGACAGAGCGCCAGAGCGTGGCGATCATTCTCGGCGTAGTAATCCGCAACGCCGGATTTTCTCGCATGCACGTCGGCGCCGCCCAGCTCTTCGGCGGTGACGACTTCGCCGGTCGCTGCTTTGACCAGAGGCGGCCCGCCGAGAAAAATCGTGCCCTGATTGCGCACGATGATGGTCTCGTCCGACATCGCCGGCACATAGGCACCGCCCGCCGTGCACGATCCCATCACCACCGCGATCTGGGGAATGCCGGCCGCCGACATGGTCGCCTGGTTGTAGAAAATGCGGCCGAAATGCTCGCGATCGGGAAATACCTCAGTCTGGTGCGGCAGGTTGGCGCCGCCGGAATCGACGAGATAAATACAGGGCAGCCGGTTTTCGCGCGCAATCTCCTGCGCCCGCAGATGCTTCTTCACCGTCATCGGATAATAGGTGCCGCCCTTGATGGTGGAGTCATTGCAAACGATGACGCATTCGCGCCCCGCCACCCGGCCAATGCCGGTGATCAGACCGGCGCCATGAATGGCGCCCTCGTACATATCGTTTGCGGCGAGCGGCGATAATTCCAAAAACGGCGTGCCCGAATCGATCAGCGTCATGACCCGCTGCCGCGGCAGGAGCTTGCCGCGCGCGAGATGCCGCTCGCGAGCGCGTGGCGGACCGCCCTCGGCTGCCGTGGCGCGCCGGCTTTCGAGTTCCGCGATCAGCGCCCGCATGGCCGCTTGGTTGGCGCGGAATTCTCTGGAGTTGTGGTCGATCTTTGAAGCGATTGCGGACACCAATTCCTCGCATCCCACCTGAACAGATATTCAGAAACGAACCAGCAAGACCAGAAAGGCGCCGGCGGTGCTGCACAGAGCAGCATGCAAAGCCAGCGCAGCGAACAGGGCGCCAAGAATCAAG
Organism: uncultured Alphaproteobacteria bacterium; assembly: GCA_963816295.1. Taxonomy (GTDB): domain Bacteria; phylum Pseudomonadota; class Alphaproteobacteria; order Rhizobiales; family Xanthobacteraceae; genus BOG-931. The sequence goes on from CAWFJS010000018.1 coordinate 206,862, forward strand.
GCAAAAATCAAACTGCCAATCAGGGCATGAAGAACCAGGGCGCTCAGCAAGGCAAGAACCAGAATGCCAAGAACCAGAATGCCAAGAACCAGAACGCGATGTCCAGGCAGTCCTCTGGGCAAAACGCGCAGAATGAGAGCAAAATGCAGTCTCGCCAGGGGGTGACACCGGCAAGATGAGCGATGCCGGCAAGGGCGAGAAGTCCTTCAACCGCAGCGCCCAGGAGCAGAAACAGAACAAGGGTGCCAGCACCACAAACCGGACCGCGCAAGGTCAGCAAAAGCAGCTTAATGCACAGTCAAAGACAACGCAGTCCAAGAGCGGGCAATTTGCTACCCAGCAGGGTCAGCAGACCCAGCGCGGCACCAGTACGGCGCAGCGCAATGAACAGTTGAAGGGACTGCAGAGCAGCACCAGAGCGCCAATGCAGGGCGCTATGTCGACGGAGCAGCGCGGTGGTGGCGCGGCGAATGTGTCGCTGAATGACCAGCAACGCACGCAGATTTGCGCGACCGTCATCAACTCGCGCAGCGCGCCGCGGGTGAGCAATGTCGACTTCAGCGTGAACGTCGGCACAGTGGTGCCGCGCGGTCATATCCATCTGGTGCGCGTGCCGGACACCTTGATCCGGATCGAGCCGCGGTGGCGTCATTATCTCTATTTCGTCTACAACGACGAGATCGTGATCGTTGATCCGCGCAGTATGAGGATCATTGACGTCCTGCCGGTGTAATCGACCGGCAGCACGGTCGAAAAACTCGGAGGGCGGCTCTCGAGCCGCCCTCTTTGTTCTACCCCAATCTATTCCGCGACTAGTTCCGAAGTTCTAGGCGTGGACCTAGGCTCTAACTTCTTGGCGCTGAAAAATCACGTAGCCGATAACGAAAAGAACGATCGCGGTGGCGATCATCCCGACCATTTGCGGCCACGCGATCAAGACGCTCTCGGCGAATGGCAGCGGTGCCCCGAGCACCGCACCTTGCAGCTGGCTGAGATAAATCGGGCCGAGCGCCCGCGTTGTCGGGTCTAACAGCGCGACCACGATCTCTGCATAGAGCGTGGAAGGAGAAAAGCGCGCCAGAATCTGCTCCAATTGCGCGGTACCCGGCGTCTGCAGCCCGAGCGCCGTGTAGCGCGGATCCGGCGGCAAAATGATTTGTGCCAGCGCACCGGAAAGCACTGGCCAAATGAACGTCACCAGGAGCCATAGGCCGAGCGTCACCAGCGCCGCGGTTGCAGCGGAGCGGAACAGAATCGAGAACAGTAAAGCAAGCGCCAGCCAAACGCCGGCATAGACGATGGTGACCAGGAGAAATACGAAACTACGGGCAATTTCTTCTGCGCCGGGGGGAATGCCGATGAGGAGAAGACCGAGCCCGATAACAAGAAGCCAGAGCGTGACCAGGCTGATCGAAAGCGTGACCAGACCGGCAAGGAATTTTCCGAACAACAGCGCATCGCGATAAATCGGTTGCGACAGGATGCGCGACAGCGTGCGGTGATTGTGCTCGCCGTTGACAGCATCGAAGCCAAGTCCGATGGCCATCAGCGGCACAAGGAACGAAAGGAACGAGACAAACGATGGCAACGGGTCACGCGACGTTGTGAACAGCCGCAGGAACAAGAACGGGTCTTCCGCCGTCGTGTCCTTGATTTGCTGAATCGCACCGTAGAGCGCGGCGAGCGCCACCAGCACTACCAGCCATTCCAGCACACGCATGCGTATGCTGGTCAGGTGGTCTGAAAGCTCCTTGAGCATGACCACGCCGAGTCCGGAAAAGGCAGAACCTTCACGCTGCATGGCGGGTCCTCTCCAGCGCAGCGTGCTCCGGCATTGCCTCGAAATAGCGCGTATAGATCGCCTCGAGGCTCGGCTCCTGCACGCCGAGATATTTCAGGCGACCCTGCATGGCGACCACCTCGGCGGCGGCTTCCGGCCGAACGTCCCGGTCGGCCTGCAAGCGAAGTTTGTTAATGCCCGCTTTCTCGACCCCGCTGACGCCCGGAATAAGCGCGAGCCGCTCGGCCAATCCGCTGCCTTCGGCCTCGATCTCGACGACGTAGCCGCCTCCGAGCACCTGCCGGCCAAGCTCAGCGACCGAGCCCATCAGTACGATGCGTCCACCGTTAAAGAGCGCGACCCGATCGCAAACGCTTTGCACCCGCTCAAGCAGATGCGAGGAGAGCAGAACCGAAACGCCTTCGCTCTTAAAGCCGCGGATGATGCCCAAAAGCTCCGCCGTGGCATGCGGATCGAGTCCCGACGTTGGCTCGTCGAGGATCGCGATTTGCGCACCTTTCATCACGATCTCGGCTAGCCCGAGCCGCTGGCGCATACCGCGCGAGAAGGTGCCGACGCGGTTGTCCGCGAATTCGGCGAGCCCCACGCGCTCGAGCGCCGCGGCGATCCGCTTTTCCCGTTCCATCGACCGAAACCCGATCAGCCGCGCGGTGTACCGGAGATTGTCCGCCGCAGTCAGATTGTCATAGAAGCCGACCGTATCGGGGAGATAACCGACCCTCCGCTTGACCGAAAGCGGCTCCCGCGCCGGATTGAATCCGAGTACGCGCACCCCACCTTCGGAAATTTCGGTCAGACCCAGCATCATCAAGATCGTCGTCGTCTTGCCGGCGCCATTGGGTCCAAGCAGGCCAAAAATCTCGCCGCGTCCGACGCCGAACGAAATGTGGTCGACGGCAAGCGCCGACCCATAGGCTTTGGTGAGGCCGTTAGCCTCGATCACGGCATCAGCAATCATCGGCGACCGAACCTCGCAACCGCGCCAACCATCACCAACAGCGCAACGCCAATGATGCCGACCCCAGCTATCCCCCACATGGTCGATGTCGTGACGGTGACGCGGAAATTGGTCGATGCCGATTCGCCGCGCGCGGACGCGCGGACGGTCGTCACGTAGTCGCCGGCGATGGCCTTGTCCGTAGGCGTAATCAACGCCTGCACTTCTTTGTTGTCGTTCGGCGCGATACGGTCGACCGTTTTCGGATCGAAGGTGATCTTCCATCCGCTCGGAGCCGACCCGTTCAGCTGGATGTCTTCGGCTGGCGCCGTGCCGGTATTGGTGACGATGATGGGAACCGTCGTTTCCTTGCCCGCCGAGGCGCGGGTGGACACCAGACCCTCTCGGCCGCTGATGTCGAGTTTCGGCTGGCCGGTGATCGTCATGGCCAGATCGGCGGTCGCCGCAGCGTCCTCCGCCGCCACGCGCGCTGCGATCTTGTAGTCGCCGGCTGCAGCTGTGTTCGGTGGAGTGACTTTAAGCTTGACGTCCTTGCTCTGGCCGGCATCGACCGGAACCGCTTTGAGCTCCTGGGTCCCGTACTGTTCCGTAAATGAGGTATCGAAATTTTGCGGCGCCTGTGCGGACAGGCTCACAGTCAGTTTTTTGCCGCTGTCGTTTTTGATGCTGAGCTGATATTCGAAGCTCGATTTCGACGTGCCACGCAAATCCGGAAGCTGCGGCGTGAGCGTCAGCTTCGCGGGCAGATCCTTCGCAAGCGTCACGTTGATCGGTAGATGTAAATTCGTGGTGTTTCCTTGCGCGGCCACCGTGACGGTTTGGGTACCCATCGGCGCGTTCTTTGGCACATCCAGCCGCAATGATAACGACACGCTCGAATTTGCCGCCGGCATCGCGGCAGCAACCGGCTGACCGCCGCCGAGCAAGGTCGCCGTCCAACCGGCCGGCACACCATTGAGCGAGAGCGCCAAACGCTCAGGCGTCATGTTGTAGTTTTGTAATCTGAGGCTGATCGTGGAGGTCTCGCCGGGGCGCAGCGTCACCGCCGGATAATCGCTCATCAGAAAAATGCCTTTGATGTCTTTAGGCGCATCTTCGGCAAAGGCTCGCGACCCCGATGGGATCGTGAGCGGCGCCGCTAAAACGGCAATGGCGGCCGCAACAGCGGCGATTAACCCATATCGCATTGGCATAGCTCCCGTGCAGGCAATTGGATCGGCGCCCTACCCCGTCGCACTAAAAGCGCTCGGGCGGGGAACGGGCATTCTCGGCGCAATCGTGACAAAATCATGCAAACGCCGGCCTATTTGACAAGGTCTGTCGCAGATGTCCTGCGGTAGAGAGACGCAGTTAACGGGAGTCAATGCTCTATGCCGCGCGGAACACAGATCAGCGCCGGGATTCTGGCGTTTCGCCGTAGGCCTGAGATCGAAGTTCTGCTCGCCCATCCGGGCGGCCCGTTTTGGGCAAAGAAGGACGCCGGCGCCTGGACCATCCCGAAGGGCCTGGTCGAACCCGGCGACGAACTTATCGCCGCGGCACGGCGCGAATTCACGGAAGAAACAAACCTTGTCGCGCAAGGCGACATGATTGAACTCGCGCCTGTCGCTCAAAAGAGCGGGAAACTTGTGCACGCCTTTGTCCTGGAAGCAGACTTCGACCTTTCGCAATTCGCTAGTAACACGTTTATGGCGGAGTGGCCGCCTAAATCGGGACGAAGAGAAAGTTTTCCGGAAATCGATCGCATCGCTTATTTCGCGCTGCCGCTCGCGCAGCTGAAGATCATTGCCTATCAGCTCCCGCTGCTGGCCGAGCTTGAAAGGCGCATAGGCCTGAGCCGCCGATCGTGACGCGCATCATAGTTGCTATTCGAGCGCCAGGCCTAATCGCGCAAAACTTGCGGCCAATCGACCTCGTCTTCCGCCAGAACCCACGTCTCGCGCCGCGCGGCATCCCGCCATTCATTCCACGAGGGCACCGCCATCATCGCGCGCATATAGCCCAGCGCGGTTGAGCTCACTTCAACTGCGTAAGTGTGGAATCGCCACACGACAGGGGCAAACATTGCGTCGGCGGCGCCGAATGAGCCGAACAGGAATGGACCACCGGAGCTATACTTGTTTCGGCATTCGCCCCAAATCGCATCGATGCGCGCCACATCCTTGGCGGCGCCGGCATCAAGAGACCGGAATTTTACCGGCCGCGCGACGTTCATCGGCAAGTGACGCCGCAGCGAAACAAATCCCGCATGCATCTCCGATGCAATCGCGCGAGCATGCGCTCGCGCTGCAGGGCGCTCGGGCCATAATCCGGCGGCAGGAAACTTTTCTGCAAGATATTCCAAGATCGCCAGCGATTCCCACACGCGTACGTCGCCGTCGCTGAGCACCGGGACACGTCCGCAACCGCCCAACTCCGTTACCCGCGTTTTGAAATCGGCAGCGTCAAGCGAGATCACTGTCTCGTCGAAAGTGATGCCTGCGACCTTCATCGCCAGCCATGGTCGAAACGACCATGACGAGTAATTCTTATTGCCGATGACCAGACGCAGCGACATCACGTCTCGCAGGACGGATTGTAAGCGGTCCAAGGCGCTGCCAAACAATATTTCATTAAAGCCGATGACGATGCAACAGGATCAAAAATCGGGTCAGACCAAGCCGGTGACCACGGCGAGAAAAGATACAAATAGCACGGCGGCCAAGGTGAACATCACAGTCAGCGCCATCTCACCCCATTGCGCAATCGGTGAGGCGGCCTCTGCCGTGGTTTCGACGGGCTCGGCAGACAAAACGGCAGACGTATCGCTCAACATTCACGGACCCTTCCGGATGACGCAACAATCCGGAATATTCAGCGGCAGCGATGAAGGATTGGTAAAGGTAGGGACTTGCGCCAAATGCCCGGCGTCGCCGCGACGCGGTTTGTGAATGAAAGAGCCCGGCGCAGAGACGACCGATCCCCCTCCTAGGACGCGGGAAACAGTTCTGAGGTTCTGCCGGTCAACCAGTATGCGGCAAGCCCAAACCATTCATGCATGGCGTAATCGGTCATCGCCAGACCTCCGGCGAATGATGCAAAAAGCTCCGCTGCATCGCGTTGTCCTCGCGTGTGCCAATTGACCGGATAAGCCTCCACCGGAAAACCGGCGGCACGAAAGGCGGCGATCGCACGCGGCATGTGGGAGGCCGAGGTCACCAAAAGCCACCGCTCCCCGGGCTTGGGATCGGCGAGCAGGCGCGAGAACACGGCGTTTTCAATCGTGTTGCGCGACTGTTCCTCCGCGGTGATGCGGTCATGGGCGACGCCAAGCGCCTCGAATTCTTTCACCGCGAGCGGCGCTTCGAGCGGCTGCGTCGGATCGAGTGAGGCTGTCCCGCCGGTAAAGATAATGCGGGCATTCGGGTAGCGGCGCGCCAGCTCCGCCGTAACCGTAAGGCGCTCAGCCGCGCCATTGAGCGCGACGACGCCGCGCGCCACCGAGATATCGGGTGAAATCGCTCCACCGAGGACCACAATGCCATCTGGAGCCCCGCGGGAGGCATCCCAGGGTGGGAAGCGTTCTTCCAGCGGAAGCAACAGTATGCGTCCTAGCGGCGAATAGCCGACCAAGGCAATGAGCACGAGACTGGTGACGATGAGCCAACTGGCGAGCCGCCGAAACCGCGTGAACAACAGAACAAGGCCGATCAACCCGATTGCCATCAGCAGATTTGATGGCATCACGAGGTAACCAAGCGTCTTTGAAAGAACGAAGAACACTCACCTCTCCGATTATACACCGTCTCTAATCACGATGCTTCCCGCATCATGGCGCGCGCTCGATTCTTAAGGATAGCCGATCGGCCGTTTGGCTGGGTCTTTGCTGCCGGTGAATTCGCGCGTGGGGCGGACCTCAGTCGCTTGCGTTCATTCCCGTGCCTTGCGCCAGGCTGCATAGCGGGCTTTGGCCTCGTCATTGGGCGGATAAAGACCGGGCAGCTTCACGCCTTTCTCGACCTCGCCAAAGACCCAACTTTCATACAGCTCGTGTTCGGCGCCTTCGTGAGCGACGAAGTCGACCAAATTCTGAGGAATGACCACCGCACCATCGTCATCCACGACAATCACGTCGCCGGGAAATACCGCGCAGCCACCGCAGCCGATCGGTTGCTGCCAGCCGACAAATGTGAGGCCATTGACGGATGCCGGCGCGGCAACACCGGCACACCACACTGGAAGCGCGCTCGCCAATACACCGGCGCGGTCACGCATGACGCCATCCGTGACCAGCGCCGCGACGTTGCGCTTCTTCATCCGCGCGCACAGGATATCGCCAAAGATTCCGGCGCTCGGCACGCCCATTGCGTCCGCGACTACGACCACCCCTTCCGGCATGTCCTCGATTGCGGCGCGCGTCGAGATCGGGCTGGCCCAGCTCTCCGGCGTCGCCAAGTCCTCGCGCACCGGCACAAACCGCAGTGTGAATGCCGGCCCAACGATCCGCTCGCCACCGAGGACAAGCGGCTTTGGACCATTCATCCAGCAGCGCCGGATCCCCTTCTTTAACAACATCGTGGTGACGGTAGCGGTCGTCACCTTGCGCAGAATGTCGAACGAAGCGGCGCTCATATTGGCTCCCTTGGCAGATCAAGCCGGCATGATACCAAGCCGTTCGTCGCGCCGGCGTAGCCACGCCACGAGCGGGATCGACAGCAGCACCATCCAGGCCTTACCCACGACTTGCCCGGCTAGGAAATCGAGCGAGCCGAAAGCGAGCCATAGGAATGCAATCGAATCGACGACCAGACCGGCACAGCTCGACGCAATGACGGCCGTTACCAGCCGACGGCGCGCCAACGGGGTGTAAACCGCGAGATCGGCAAACTCGGAGAGAAAAAAAGCGGTCGCCGAAGCCACCACCAGCGAGGTCGGTGCGTACAAGGCCGAAAGACCGCTGCCGACGAGAACCGCCAGCGCCGATATCGCGGTACCGAGTCGCCGTTGCACCAAATCGCGCAAAACCAGCGCTATGCCGACCATGGTGACGCCTGAAGGAGCCATCAAACCGGGAGCGACCGGCACGAGACATGGCCCGTTCGGCACGCAAGTGGTTCCCACATGGCCGATCAGCCAGTTGGCGGCGGGAATCGTGAGTGCAAAAAAAACTAAGAACAATATTCCTTCTCGTGTGCGTTGCCGCTCCGCATTCATGATCCCGCCTTCCATTTCGCATAACCGGCCGCGCGCAAACGGCACGCCGGACATTCGCCGCAGCCCAAACCCCAATCGTGACGATGTTCGCGGTCACCGAGATAGCAGGTGTGCGTCTCGGCGAGAAGGATATCGATCAAAACGGTGCCGCCGATCTCGTGCGCGAGCGCAAAGGTCGCCGCCTTGTCGATCCACATCAGCGGCGTATGAATGACAAAACGGCGGTCGGTGCCGAGCGTCAAAGCAAGTTGCATCGCTTTGACGGTGTCGTCGCGGCAATCCGGATAGCCGGAGAAATCGGTTTCGCACATGCCGGCAACGAGGTGGCCGATATCGCGCCGGTAGGCGACCGCACCGGCAAAAGCGAAAAACACCAGATTTCGTCCCGGTACGAAAGTCGTTGGCAGACCGGATTGAGCGATCCCGATCTCCGCCTCACGGGTAAGCGCTGTTTCTGAAATCTCGGCAAGCGCATCAATGCGCACGACGTGGTCTTCGCCGAGCCGCTCGCGCCAATTTTGTGAGTATGCCGCCAGTGCCGAACGAATGCGCGGACGCACTTCGAGTTCAATGGCGTGACGCTGGCCGTAAGCAAACCCGATCGTCTCCACCCGGGCAAAGCGCTCGAGCGCCCAGGCAAGACAGACAGTTGAATCCTGCCCTCCCGAGAACAGGACAAGCGCGCTGTTCAAGGAGCCCACTGCGCTTAACCCTTGAGCCAGGTGCCGATCCTTTTGACGGCTTCGCGCATGTCTTCATGCGAACCGGCGTAGCATAGGCGCAGGAAACTTCGGCCGTGGATCGGATCGAAATCGACGCCGGGAGTTGCCGCCACGCCAGCCTGTTCGAGCATGCGTTTGGCGAAGTCAAAACTGTCGTTCGAGAAGCGCGACGTGTCGACATACAGATAAAATGCGCCATCGACCGGCAAGAATGAGTCGAGGCCCGCCGGCGGCAGTCCGTCCAGCAGGATGCGGCGATTCTCCTCATAACCATGTTTTATGTTTTCAAGCTCATCGCGGCCGTCAAAGGCCGCCTGGGCTGCGATCTGCGAAAGGGTGGGAACGGATATGGCCAAGTTCTGCTGCAGGCGCTCCACCGCGCGAAGCAGTGACGGCGGCACGACCATCCAGCCGACGCGCCAACCCGTCATGCAAAAATATTTAGAGAAGGAATTGACGACGATCGTATTCGCAGACAGCGCGGCTGCGCTGTGAGCCCGGAAAGTATAATCGAGCCCGTGATAGATTTCGTCGGAGATCACAGCGATCCCGGCGTCCTCGGCAGATTGGATAAGTTCGCCGAGCGCCGCTGCGCTCATCATCGTTCCAGTCGGATTGGCCGGAGAGCCGACCACCACGCCTTTGAGGGGACGGGCGCGATGTTGCGCAAGCAGCAGATCGCCGGTGAGCGCCCAGCGCGTGGCCGCGTTGGTTTCGATCAACACGGGCTCGCAACCCAGCGCGCTGAGAATGTGCCGGTACGGTGGGTAACCGGGAACGGGCACTGCGATGCGATCGCCGGCCTCGAACAGGGCGAGAAAGGCCAGCATAAATGCCGCTGAGGATCCCGTGGTGACGACAACACGCTCGGGATCGACTTCGACGCCATGCCATTGCGCATAGGATTGCGCGATGCGATGGCGCAGCGGTGCGATTCCCAGTGCCGCGGTATAGCCATGGGGGCCGTCGCCGAGCGTAGCCCGCACCGCGGCGATTGCACTCGCCGGCGCACCGGCGGCCGGCTGGCCGACCTCCATGTGCACAATGGTGCGGCCTTGCGCCTCCAGCCGCGCCGCCGCGGCCATGACGTCCATGACCATAAACGGCGGGACGCCGCTGCGGGCCGAAGGTTGCAGCAAAGCTTTTGCCCTTTCCAACATGAGGCGCGTTCAATTCCTTATTTGCTTGATCGGGTTACGCCCCGCTGATGCCGTATTCGGCGGGTCTGGTGCATATTCGCGATGATCGCCAGCGCGTGTGTTGACCCTAACCTCTTCGGTCCATAGGTTGCCGCCGGAACAACCCGATTCAGCGTCACATGATAGTTGCTCGATCTCCTAGCAAGACGCGGCCGCCGAGACCAGCTATGCGAGCCATCGCGGCGCTGACCGCCGCGGCCGTCGGGCTTGCGAGTTTTCCGGCCCGGCCGCAGACCGGCGCGAGCGCCGGAATTCCGATGATTCGCGACGCCGAAATCGAACAGCTACTGCGCGACTACACGGCGCCGATTTTTCGCGTTGCTGGTCTGGCCGATCAAAATATTCACGTCGTCATCATCGACGATAAAAGCTTCAACGCCTTTGTAATGGATGCGCACCGCATTTTCATCAATGTGGGTGCCTTGACGCAGGCGACCGTGCCCAATCAGGTCATCGGCGTGCTGGCGCACGAAACCGGCCACATCGTTGGCGGGCATCTTTCCAAGATTCGACAAGAACTGGCGAACGTACAGACGGCCGCCCTGATCGGGTTGCTACTTGGTGTCGGCGCCATAGTCGCCGGCGCGCATTCCGGCAGCGCCGATACTGGCAATGTCGGCTTGGCGGCGATCACAGCGCCGCAGGCGCTTGGATTGAACAGACTGTTGGCCTATCAGCGCGCCCAGGAAGAATCGGCCGATCGCGCCGGCGTGCGCTTCCTGACGATGACAGGCCAATCGGCAAAAGGCATGTATGACACGTTCAAACGCTTTGCCGACGAGTCGCTGTTTTCGGCGCAAGGCATAAATCCTTATTTCCAGAACCATCCCATGCCGCAAGAGCGCATGGCGGCGCTGACTGAATTGGTGAAAACGCCGTACTGGGCGAAGAAAGATCCGCCGGATCTCCAATTTCGGCATGACATGATGCGAGCCAAACTTTTTGGCTTCACCGAACGGCCGGCAACCGTTCTGGCGCATTATCCCTCGACCGATACCAGCCTGCCGGCGCGCTATGCCCGCGCTATTTCCGCTTATCGGTTCGGCGATCCGCGCAACGCGATCGCCCAAATCGATAGCTTGCTTCAGGCAATGCCAAACTACCCTTATTTTTACGAACTGAAGGGGCAAGCACTGCTGGAGGGCGGCCATCCGGCGGATGCGATCGCACCATTGCGCCATGCCGTGCAACTGGTGCCGAACTCCGCGCTTATTCAGATTCTTCTTGCCCAGGCCATCGTCGCAACAAATGATGCGAAATCGGCGGACGAGGCGATTTCACTTCTGCACGCAGCCATCATCAAGGAACCCGAAGTGGCCGACGCCTACACGACGCTAGCGATGGCCTATGCGCGCAAGAATAACCTCGCCGATGCGGACCTTGCCTCGGCCCAGGCCGCCTTCGCGCGCGGCGACAACAAGACCGCGCGCGAACTCGCCGAACGCGCCAAGCAGCGTTTTCCGATCGGATCACCGGGCTGGGTTCGGGCGGACGATATCGTTGCCTTCAACAAAAATCAGAAGCAGAACCCGCTTCGCCCCGGTCAATAAAGAAAAGGACGATTGAAATGGCTTGGAGCCTCCGCACGGCATTTGCGATCTTAATCATCATGCTGTTGGCGCCGCTTGCCGTCGCGCAAGATCGCACGCCTCAAGCAAGTCCGGCAACGGCTCCCGCCCCGGCAATAGGCGGATCAGAGGCATTTTCGGCGGCCCAAGCCCGCGAAATAGAGAGCATTGTCAAAAATTACCTCGTGCAACATCCCGAGGTGCTGCAAGAGGCCATGGAGGCGTTGGATCGCCGGCAGAAGGAAGCCGACGCGGAGAAAGCCCGCGGCACGATCAAAGACAACAACGCCACCATATTTAATTCGACCCACCAGGTCGTGCTCGGCAATCCGCAGGGCAAGGTGACCATGGTGGAATTTTTCGACTACAACTGCGCCTTCTGTAAGCGTGCGCTGGCCGACATGCTCGATTTGTTGAAGACAGATTCCGATCTCAAATTTGTTCTTAAAGAATTTCCAGTTTTGGGTCCTGGCTCCCTCGATGCCGCGCATGTCGCCGTTGCCGCGCGCATGCAAGATCCTTCAGGAAAGAAATACATGGAATTCCATCAGAAGCTGCTCGGCGGTCGCGGCCCTGCCGACAAAATGCGCGCGCTGGCGGTAGCCAAAGATGTCGGTTTCGACATGGCACGGCTGGAAAAGGACATGAATAGCGATGAGGTGAAGGCCACCATTGAAGAGAATATGAAACTGGCCGATGCCCTCGGCGTCAGCGGAACGCCGACCTACGTCGTCGGCGACGAGGTCGTGGTCGGAGCCGTCGGTCTGGACGAGCTGCGCGCCAAAATCAAAAGCGAACGGAAATAATCGTCCGGTCCGCCGCCATCGCGCGGCCGTTAAGGATTGGCGGCGCGCCTGCCGAACTCGGCCTGATCCCGCTTCCACTTTGCGGGGGCCTTCCTTATAACGAGTTCACGCGGGATGGCCCGCGGCAATAGAGCCGGCTCAGCGCGCATGGCCAAAACTATTTACGTCCTTAACGGACCCAACCTCAATTTGCTCGGCACGCGCGAGCCGCACATCTATGGCCGCTCGACGCTCGCCGATGTCGAAAAGCTCTGCCGCACCGCGGCCGAGCGACACGGATTTGCGCTTGTCTTCCGCCAATCCAATCACGAAGGCCAGATCATCGATTGGATCAATGAGGCGCGGGCAGAAAAAGCGGCCGGGCTTATTATAAATCCTGCGGGCCACACGACGACATCGGTCGCAATTCTGGATGCGCTGCTCGCGATGGAGTCGCCGGTCGTTGAGGTGCATATCACCAATATCCATGCCCGCGAGGAGTTTCGCCGGCACTCTTATGTCTCTCGTGCCGCACGAGCGGTAGTCTGCGGCTTCGGCATTAACGGCTATGCGCTCGCCATAGCCGGTCTTGCCAGCCTGCTCGGCGCCAAGGAGTGATCGTGGCGCGCAAGTCCAATAGTCCGAGGACGCCCGCAATCGATCACGAAGCCATTCGCGAGCTGGCGAAGCTGCTGGACGAAACCGGTCTCACCGAAATTGCTGTCGAGCGCGACGGCGTGTCGATCCGCGTCGCCCGACATTCCGGCGGCGGCCTCGGGCGGGCGTGCACCGCCGAATCCGCGGCGCCAACACCGGTTGCCTCCACACCGCTGCCGGTCGATCCGGCGCAGCATCCCGGAGTAGTCGCCTCGCCGATGGTCGGAACGGCCTATCTTGCGCCCGAACCCGGTGCGCGTCCCTTTGTGGAAGTCGGCACGTTGGTAAAAACCGGCGAGCCGCTGATGATTATCGAAGCGATGAAGACGATGAACCAGATCCCAGCGCCGCGGCCCGGAACAGTGATCCAGATTCTCGTCGACGACGGCCAGCCGGTAGAATATGGCCAGCCGCTCATGATCATCGAATGAAGCGAAGCCTGAACCGGCGCAGAACATAAGCGGCGAGGATGTTCGACAAGATCCTCATTGCCAATCGCGGAGAAATCGCGCTGCGGGTGCTGCGCGCCTGCAAGGAGCTGGGCATTGCCACGGTCGCGGTACACTCCACCGCGGACGAAGACGCGATGCATGTACGTTTGGCGGATGAAAGCGTCTGCATCGGGCCTCCTGCCGCCAAAGACAGTTACCTCAACATCCCTGCTCTGCTCGCGGCCTGCGAGATCACCGGCGCGGACGCCGTGCATCCCGGCTATGGTTTTCTCTCCGAGAACGCCCGGTTTGCCGAAATACTCGCCGAGCACAACGTGCATTTCATCGGTCCCCGCCCCGAGCACATTCGCCTGATGGGCGACAAGATCGCGGCCAAACGCGCCGCAAAAGAGCTCGGTATTCCTGTCGTTCCAGGCTCCGGCGGCGATGTCGGTAGCGAGGCTCACGCGCAGCGCCTGGGCAGCGAGATCGGCTATCCGCTGATGCTCAAAGCGGCCGCGGGCGGCGGCGGCCGCGGCATGCGTGTGGTGACCGAGGAATCAGAATTGGCTTCAGCGTTGGCATCGGCGCGCGCCGAAGCGAAGGCGGCTTTCGGCGATGACACGCTCTATGTCGAAAAGTACCTCACCCGACCGCGTCATATTGAGATCCAGGTGCTCGGCGACGGCAAGGGCGGCGCAATCCATCTCGGCGAGCGCGACTGCTCATTGCAGCGCCGCCACCAGAAGGTCTGGGAAGAAGGTCCCTCCCCGGCGCTTAACAGCAACACGCGCGACGAGATCGGCGAGACCGTTGCCAAGGCCATGCGTGCCATCAAATATCTCGGTGTGGGCACGGTCGAATTTTTGTACGAGAACGGTAAATTCTATTTCATCGAAATGAATACGCGGATTCAGGTGGAGCATCCGGTGACCGAGATGATCACCGATATCGATCTCATCCTGGAGCAGGTCCGTGTTGCGGCTGGCGGTGGCCTGCAAGTGACGCAGGACGAACTCAAGTTTCACGGCCACGCCATCGAGTGCAGGATCAATGCCGAAAATCCCGTCTCGTTTCGACCCTCGCCCGGAAAGATCGTGCATTATCATCCGCCCGGCGGCTTGGGGGTGCGCGTCGATTCCGCCGTCTATCACGGCTATACGATTCCGCCGTACTACGATTCGCTGGTTGGCAAGCTTATCGTCCACGGCAAGACGCGGAGCGAATGCCTGATGCGATTAAAGCGCGCGTTGGACGAATTCATCGTCGATGGCGTCGAGACCACGCTGCCGTTGTTTCGCGCGCTGGCGCGGGAAAAGGACGTCATCGACGGCCAATACCACATCCATTGGCTCGAGGAGTTTCTGGCGCGCAGCGGCTTGCCGGAGTAAACGCCAATCAGGCTGGCACCGCGACTGGCGTTACGCGCACCGCGGCGGCGAGTAGTCGTCCGAGGACGGCAGGCTCGTAAGGCTTCGGCAGCAACACTGACCCAGGTACGCGTGCCTCTTGCTTGAGCGTTGCCGCGCGAGCGGAAGCGTAGATGACCGTCAAATTCGGCTGCAATTCACGGGCGCATCGCGCCAGCGCCGTCCCGTCCATTCCGCCCGGCAGATTGATATCCGTCAGCAGAACGTCGATCGGCGCGCGCGCGATGTGCAAGAGAGCATCGGCCGCGTTGGTCACGCTGTCGACCGCAAAGCCCTGCTCCGAGAGTGATTGCGCGATCCACTCACGGATGAAGAATTCATCTTCGACGAATAAGACGCAAATCCGCTCAGCGTCCGTTGTATTTACGCTTGTGTGTACGCCCATTGGCAGTCGCTCACCCGGTCCATAACCGCCTAATGCGTTGCGCTAAAAAGCGTTCAAATTGGCAAAAACTGTAGCCAATTATGCTTTGCAAGCGGTTAACAATTGCGGGAAGCGCTTGGGACGTATTTCCCGGCGGGTAGCGATCGGCGCTCGGTCTGGCCCGCCTCTTGAAGGCAAAGGCATCGGCCGGTTAAACAAATCCATGGCAAGCCGCGAGTCCGCGTTCATCGATATAACGCCCGAGGTGCTGCTGAAGGCTTACTCCTGCGGCATATTTCCCATGGCGGAGAGCGCCGATGATCCGGCGCTCTATTGGATCGAGCCCGAGCGTCGCGGAATCATTCCTTTGGATCGGTTTCACCTTGCCGGCCGATTGGCGCGCACGGTCCGTTCCACTCCCTTCACGGTGGTCGTTGACCGGGACTTCGACGCGGTGATCGAAGGCTGCGCGCAGCCGCAACCGGGGCGGAGCCGCACCTGGATCAACAGCCGCATCCGCACTCTCTATCGCAAGCTCTACGAACGCGGCGATTGCCATACCGTCGAGGTTTACGAGGGCGAGAGCTTGATCGGCGGTCTTTACGGGGTCAGCCTCGGCCGCGCATTTTTCGGCGAAAGCATGTTTCACCGCGCGCGCGATGCTTCAAAAATCGCTCTGGTGCATCTGGTCGCCCGGCTCAAAGCGGGCGGCTATCGTTTGCTGGATACTCAGTTCGTTACCGAGCATCTGCGAAGCTTCGGCGCCACTGAAGTGTCACGGCCGGTTTATCACAAATTGCTCGATGCCGCGCTCGTCGGTGAAGCCGACTTCACTGCGCTCCCGGTCGACCATCCGATCTCGGGCGAGACCATTCTGGCACGGCTTGCACGGAGTTGATCGAACCAGGGTCAAAACTCATTATTTCCGCGAGCCGCGTTGCAGCCAAAATCACTCCGCCAGGCAGGAGAAGGGCGAAGAGCGTATCGGCAATACGGTCGAGCCCTTCGACGAACCCGGCGGCGATTTTCACTGCAACCCGAAGGGACGCGGGCCTTTCGGCCGCCGGCGTCGCGGCCGCGCAAATTAATGAGTTTTGACCCTAGTCGTCAGTCGCCGGAGCCGGTGCGCGCGCAGGCGGGATAGCGGGAACGCGCGGCGTTGCAGCCTTGCGTCCCGAACCGGCCGGCGCTGTGGCGGAGGGTGGCGCAGGCGCCTGAGCCACCGCGCCGCCGGCCGGCTGCGCGCAATCGGTTAACCAGATATCGTAGATCGGATGCTCAACGGCGTGCAGGCCCGGGCTCGAGGCAAACATCCAGCCGGTGAAAATTCGTTTTATCTCGCCTTGTAGCGTCACTTCGTCGACCTCCACGAAAGCGTCGGTATTCGTTGCCTCGGTCGGCGGCCGCGTGTAACAGGCGCGCGCGGTGACCTGTAGCGCGCCGAATTGCACCGTTTCTCCAATCGCCGCATCAAACGAGATTGTTCGCCCGGTGATCTTGTCGAGTCCGGCGAAAACCGCGCGGGCATTTTCTATCTTCTGCGTTGGCGTTTCCGTCACCACCGTGTCGTCAGGCCGCGGTGAGGTATCGGCCGGCTGCGGCGGCGCCGGCACTGCAGGAGTGGGTGCGGCGCGGTTCTGCGGGGCGGGTGCGACAGACGCGCCTGCGGGTGGCGGCAACGGTTGAGACTGGATTCCGGTCGCGCCCCGCGTCGTACTCGGCGGCGGCGGATTCTGCTGTGGGCGCGGGTTTTGCTGGGCGGGATATTGCGGTTGCGCCGGGTACTGCCCGGGATATTGGACCGGCGGCGGCTGCGGCGGAAACGGTCCGCCTGGCACATCAGCTGGTGGCCGTGGCGGCGAATCGCCGTAAGTGCCGCCAAATTGGGCCGCAACCGGCCCAGCCGCGAGCGTGGCGCCGATCACGACTAAGAGTGCGGCGATTTGAGCCATCACGGACTTGTTAGTGCAGGTTTTTGCTTTTGTGCAGTGGCCACGTTTTTGCGCAACGCCGGTTAACATGTGGAATGCGGCGAAAACGGGGGCGCCGGATGTACGCACCGAGGCGATTGATCGGCGACCATCCACGCGCCGAAGCCTGATCACTGATCGCCTGGATTCCAGGCCTTGTAATCTCCGGTCGCTTTTGGCCTGCGGCCTTGGGCCAGCATCGAACCGCTCGGGCGGCGTGCGGCCGGCGTTCCGGTCAGATTGGGCTCGTGCGGTTTTTCCCATCGATAAGTTTTTGCCGCTTCCAGTGTCGGCGGCGTATCCACGATATGGTGCAGCCAGCCGTGCCAACTTGGCGGAATCAAAGAGGCCTCGGCGAGCCCCTTATAGATCACCCAGCGGCGATCGAAACCAAGCGCGGGATCGATCTTGCCGTTCTTGGTCCGGTAATAGCGACTGCCAAATTCGTCTTCGCCGACGAACTCGCCGTACAGCCAGGTCCACAATTGCGTTCCGAAGGTCTGACTGTTCCACCAAGTGAACAAACGCAGCAGGAAAGTTTTCATTGATGGAGGCCTGACACCAAGTTCTTCAATAAGCCGCGCTGAATATCCGCCCGCACGAAGCTCGTATCGCGATTGGGAAGATGAGGCGTTAAAATAGTCATTGCCAGTTGATCGCGCGGCTGTCCAGAGCGGAACTCAAGGGCGATTGCAGCCGGCATTCCGCACGGTGGAATCGCGTTCAGACGTTCGCGACCGTTTGATATTCCTCGGTCTGACGCCGCAGACCAGCCCGCCACCGGAGACTTTGCAAGGCTTTATCGACAGCGAATTGTTACGCTGGGGCAAGGTGGTCAAATCGGCCGGCCTAGCGGGTACCGAATGATCGAGTGTCTAGCGGCGGTGTCCGAGCAGCGCCGCGACGATTTCATCCCACTCCGAGGATAATTCGTGCGTCGCCGGTTTGCGGCGCGCCTGTCGATACCAATAACGGGCATTGTCGAGATCGCCTTCAACGCGATGCAGATAGGCGTGCACCCAAGCGCAATCCTGATCGTGTCCATTCATAACGATGCGATGCGCTCTGTCCCAATTCTCGTTCGCCGCCCACCACATGGCTTGCAGCGCCGCAGAGGTGGCTGCAGGAGGCGTTTTCCCCTTAAGCGACTGCCTGAAGGCGGCCGGGGTCATGCCGGAGAAACTCCTGTTACCACCATTTTTCCGGCGTGAACGATCCGGCGGCGCTCTCAATGATCGCGCCGAGCGCAAACAGCGCTTCCTCGGCAAACGGACGGCCAATAAGTTGCAGTCCAAGCGGCAAGCCCTGGCTGTCCAGCCCGGCCGGAGCGGAAATAGCCGGCAAGCCGGCCATATTCACCGTCACCGTGAACACGTCGTTGAGATACATCTCAATCGGGTCGGCCAGCCCTTTTTCGCCGATCGCAAAGGCCGCCGACGGCGTCGTCGGCGTCAGGATTGCCTCGACGCCTGCGGCGAAGCACGTCTCGAAATCCCGCTTGATTAGGGTGCGCACTTTTTGCGCCCGCAGATAATACGCATCGTAATAACCGGCGGAGAGCACGTAGGTGCCGATCATGATGCGCCGGCGCACTTCCTTGCCAAAACCGGCGGCGCGCGTTTGCTCGTACATTTCGATGATATCGCGCCCAGCAATTCGCAAGCCGTAGCGTACGCCATCGTAACGCGCGAGATTGGACGAAGCCTCCGCCGGGGCAACGATGTAATAGGTCGGCAGCGCATATTTGGTCATGGGCAGCGAAATCTCGACCAGTTCCGCGCCGGCCTCTTTGAGCCAGTCGGCGCCTTTTTGCCAAAGCGCTTCAATCTCGGCCGGCATGCCGGGCACGCGATATTCTTTGGGAATGCCGATGCGCATGCCTTTGACCGAACGGCCGATCGCCGCTTCGTAGTCAGGCACAGTAATATCGGCAGAGGTCGTGTCCTTGGGGTCATGGCCCGCCATTGCGCGCAACAGGATCGCGCAATCGCGCACTGTGCGGCCGAACGGTCCCGCTTGGTCGAGCGAAGAAGCAAATGCAACGATCCCCCAGCGCGAGCAACGGCCATAAGTCGGCTTTAGCCCGACAATGCCGCACAAAGCTGCCGGCTGGCGGATCGAGCCGCCGGTGTCGGTCCCGATTGCCCCGACACAGACACGAGCCGCCACCGCAGCAGCCGAGCCGCCCGATGAGCCGCCCGGAACCAGCTTGGTCTGCGCGCCGCGGCGCCGCCACGGCGACACGACCGGGCCGTAGCAGGACGTCTCATTCGACGAGCCCATGGCAAATTCGTCGGCGTTGGTTTTGCCGATGAGCACAGCTCCGTTGCGCCACAGGTTTGCAGTGACGGTGAATTCATAAGGCGGGACGAAATTATCGAGGATATGCGAGCAAGCGGTGGTGCGGACGCCTTCGGTACAGAATAAGTCCTTGATTGCCAGCGGCAGTCCCTCAAGCGGACCGCCCTCCCCTTTCGCGAGCCGCTCGTCCGACGCGCGCGCCATGGCGCGGGCACGCTCCGGCACTTCCATAACGAAAGCATTCAGCGCTCGCGCCTGTTCCACGGCGGCAAGATGAGCTTCAGCCAGTTCTGTCGCGGAAAACTCTTTCTTACGCAGCGCCTCGCGTGCTTGCGCTAGCGTGAGCGAGGTGAGATCGGTCATCCAGTTTTTGGATCGTCACAAAAGAACGGGTTTTGCTCGGTCGCCGAACTGCCCGTCGAAGAAGCTGACCGTTCTTTCACGCCGGCTTCCGATCGTAGCGGCAGCGGCTGCACCGGAAAGCCGGCAAACAACGCGTCAACGGCCGCCGGGTCGTCCGGCTGCAGCAGGCCCTGACTTTCCAGATAGGCGAGCCAGATCGCGTCTTGTTCGCATGCCAAGCACATCGTTTATTCCACCACTTTGGGAACAAGGAAAAAGTGATGTTCGTGCGCCGGCGCATTGGCGATTATTGCGTCGGGAATGCCGCCGTCGGTGATTTGGTCTTTCCTCATCTGCATCGTCATTGCCGTGACCGAGGTCATCGGCTCAATACCTTCAATCTCAACTTCCGCCAGCTGCTCGACGAAGGCGAGAATCGTGTTGAGTTCGCCGCGAAGGTTTTCAACTTCGCCCTCGGCGACCGCAATTCGGGCAAGATGGGCGACACGGCGGACGGTGTCGCTATCGACTGACATGAGCCGCTGCCTTACAGAGGTGCACGCGCGGTCCTATAGCAGAGGGCCTATCGCCCGCCAACAGCGCCGGTCGATTTACCGGGCTCGACCGGAAGGGGCGGCCGCCAGCGCGGCATTTTCCGCGGGAATGCGGATCGCAAGAACTGCGGCATTGAGAATGGAGAAAACGAGCGCATAAAGCGGCAGTCCGAGCGCCAGCGGCACCGCCGCGATCTCGCCAGTCACCACCGTATAGTTTGGATGACGCAGCCATCGGTAAGGACCTCGCGCCACCAGCTTTTCCCCGGGAACGACAATAATGCGAATGGTCCAGCGACGTCCCAGCGTCACCAACACCCAAAACCGCCCGATTTGCAATATCACCACGATTGCGAAGAACAGCGGTTCGATCGGACGATCGTAGGCCAAGGCCCACATTCCGATCAGCCAAGCGGCGTGAACAAGCACAATCAGCAGAAGGTGAGATCGGCCGTATTCCACGCCGCCGGCGGCGAACAATCTGCGTTCGTTCTGTCTCGCCCACCACAACTCGGCGATACGCTGGAGCGTGAGAAAACCGAGAAGCGCCGCGCCCCAGCCGAATTCGATCACAGCTCCACCGCAGCGAAGTATGCGGAAAAACCCGGACCGAACGCCGCCAGCAAATGCGGGCCGCATGCTCCGCTCTGGATTGCGTGTTCCAGAACAAACAACACAGTCGCCGAGGACATATTCCCGTAACGGCGCAGCACCTCCCAGGAATGGCTGAGCTGGTCGCGCGTAAGCCCTAGCACCTCCTCCATCGTCTCGAGCAATTTGCGGCCGCCGGGGTGAAACAAAAAGCCGTTGAAATCGCCAGGCACAAGTCCGTTGCGTTCGAGAAAATCATTAAGCGCCGGCGCCAGCGCTTTTTTCATGAGCGACGGCAATTCCGGGCTGAGCACAATGCCGAAGCCGTCTTCCTTTATGTCCCATCCCATGATGTGCTCGGTATTTCCCCAGCACCATTCTCCGCTGGCCAGAATGCGCGGCCCTGCCCGCGAGCCATTTCTGGTATTGTGCAGCAACAGACCCGCAGCACCGTCGCCGAACAAGGCGGTGGAGACGAACATCGCGGGGCTCGGATCGTTGACGCGCAGACACAAGCTGCAGAGATCCACTGTCAGAAACAAGACCAGCGCGCCATCCTTGGCGTGAGCCAGACGCGCGGCGCGGGCAAGGCCCGCCACTCCGGCGCCGCAACCGAGCCCGAACATCGGCAATCGCTCAATCGTGGGCGCCAGTTTGAGCCTGTTAAGCAGCAGGGCGTCGAGGCTTGGAATGGCAAGTCCGGTGACCGTATTGGTCACGATCATATCGACGTCGTTGAGCGCAACTCCGGCCGCCTCCGTCGTTTTGACGGTTATTTCCTCAAGTAGGTCGAGCGCATGCCGGCGGAACAACTCGGTGCGCTCTTCCCAGCTATGCGGCCTTAAATACCACTCGATCGGTTCGCAGTTGTACCGGCACTCGATCCCAGTGTTGTCGTAGAGCTGCCACAGTTTGCTGAGCTGCGGAAAAAGTTGCTTTGCGTAGGCAGCGGCTTCCGATTGCGGCAAACGGAATGGCGGATTGGCCGTCGCAAGCGACAAGATTTCAACGTCAAACGCTGCCGCCAAGGCCCGCTGGCGTGCCGCGGACCTTACTACATCGAGCATGCAGGAGTTCCTTGGCGCTCACTACTGAGATGACTAACACCGAATTTCGCCGGATCGTCTGTATTCTCGTATAGCGGCGTGGGCTCTGATTTATTCCCGTCAGGTTGTCGTCAAGCGGCGAGCGGCCTAGTTTACCGAAATGACAAAAAGGATGAGCCCGGTTCACATAATCGGGGGCGGGCTTTCCGGCTGCGAGGCCGCTTGGCAGTTGGCGCGCCGGGATGTTCCCGTCATCCTGCATGAAATGCGTCCCGCTCGCGGCACCGCGGTCCACAAGACCGCGCAATTAGCCGAGCTAGTTTGTTCGAACTCGTTCCGATCGGACGACGCGCAGGGCAGCGCCATTGGCCTCCTCCATGCCGAGATGCGTCGGCTTAAATCCCTGATTATGCACGCCGCCGACGGAAATAAGCTGCCCGCGGGCAGCGCGCTTGCGGTCGATCGCGATGGCTTTGCCGGGGCCATCACCGCGGCGCTCGATGCCGAGCCGCTGATCGAGATCCGCCGCGAAGAAATCGAGATGCCTCCCGACGATTGGGACAGCGTCATCGTCGCCACTGGTCCGCTGACCTCGCCGGCGCTCAGCGATGCGATCCGATCGCTGACCGGCGAAGACGCGCTTGCCTTTTTCGATGCTATTGCGCCGATCGTTTATCGCGACGCGATCGATATGGAGGTTGCATGGTTCCAATCGCGCTATGACAAGAGCGGTCCGGCCGGTTCGGGAGCCGATTACATCAATTGTCCGCTGGCACGCTCCGATTACGACAATTTCGTCGACGCACTGCTCGCCGCCGAGAAATCGTCATTTCGCGACTTCGAAACGGCGACGCCATATTTCGACGGCTGTCTGCCGATTGAGGTGATGGCCGAGCGCGGGCGCGAAACGTTACGGCACGGACCGATGAAACCGTTCGGGCTGACAAACCCGCATTGTCCAGTGGTCAAACCTTACGCCGTCGTGCAACTCCGCCAGGACAACCGCCTCGGCACGCTCTTCAACATGGTGGGTTTTCAGACCAAGCTGAAACATGGCGAGCAACTGCGCATCTTTCGGACTATTCCGGCTCTGGCCAAGGCCGAGTTTGCACGGCTCGGCGGCTTGCATCGCAATACGTTCATTAATTCTCCGAAATCATTGGATGGAACGCTACGGCTGCGATCAGAACCGCGGCTTCGCTTCGCCGGACAGATCACCGGCTGTGAGGGCTATATCAAGTCTGCGGCGATCGGGCTCCTGGCCGGCCGCTTCGCGGCCGCAGAGCGTCTTGGCGAAAATATAATTCCGCCACCGCACACCACCGCCCATGGTGCGCTGCTTGCCCACATCACCGGTGGCCATATCGAGACCATTGATGCGGGTCCGCGCTCGTTCCAGCCCATGAATGTCAATTTCGGCTTGTTTCCGCCGCTGCCACGGAGGCCGGCCAGAGATGCCGGCAGTGGCCGCGTACGCGGCGCGGACAAAAACGCCGCAAAGAAGCGGGCGCTTTGCACGCGCGCCCTCCATGATCTTGAAAACTGGCTGTCGGGTCGCCTTCCGGTTGCGGCGGAATGAGCATTCTTATGTTTATAAACTTATGTTTATAAACATGTTATACCGTTCGCATGATGGGTCCCCGCGAGGAACTCCCGAGCCACTGGCGAAGCACCGCCGTGCTCAAGCGCGACCTGTTTTCAACAATCGAGCGCGGGCAATTCCGCACTGAGCACGGCGAGGTCGATGCGGTACTCCGGCACCTTGATGAGGTGCCGTGGTGGGCCCGCCTGTTGGCGAATGAACTGTTCCGGCGTGAATGCCGTGCGCTTGCCGTCACCGGACCGCTTTCGATTGCGCCTCCGCTGTTGCTTGTCGGAGACAGATTTCTCGTGCGTGGCTGGATCGATGGCGTGCCGCTGCATATAGCCAAGCCTTACGGCGATGCCGGCTTTTTCCGCTCGGCAAAGACCGCGTTGCGGCTCCTGCATCGCGCCGGCATCACGCATAACGATCTGGCCAAAGAACAGAACTGGATCTACGCGCATGGCCGCGCCTATCTTACCGACTTTCAGCTGGCGGAATTCTTTTCGCGACGCAGCTTGTTGTTCCGGTTAGCGCGCTACGAGGACCTGCGCCATCTTCTCAAACATAAACGACGCTACGCGCCGGCTGCGCTGACGGCCGCGGAACGCCGTGTCTTGGGGCGTAAGACGCTTCTTACGCGGGTATGGATGGCCAGTGGCAAGAAGCTTTATTACGCGATCACGCGAGGATTGAATTTCACTGACCGCGAGGGTCGCGGCGTCCGCTTCACCCGGCAAGCCCCGGCGATCGCGGCGCGGTTGCGCGCGCATCCGCGCGTTGGCGACGTTGCGATCGTAGCTTTTCCCGATCGCCGCACCGGCACCGGACTTTACGCGTTTGTCGAGGCCAACGCCGCCGAAAACGAATTGCTCGAATTTTTGGGCAATGCCAAGCCCGAGCATTTGCAGGTGGTGCAAAATCTGCCGCGCGACAAGCAAGGCGAAATCCGCAGCGAAATTCTTGAGCTGGTAGCCATGAACCAACTTGATTTGATTGATACGCTGATCGGAACCGAGGCCGAACGCGCCATCGTCTCCCATATCGTCTCTGGCAGACGTAATTTGCGTGACCGTTTCGCCTTTTGACTTTCGGATGAATTTGGCTCAACCGGCTGCGGCCTGCTGAGCGAGTGCCCCGGCAAAGATTTTTCTCAAATTTTGCCGCCGCGGGAACGGAGGAAGGCCTGCGGGCGTTCTTTGCGCGAACGCGGGGTAAAATTTCGGCATTGCGTTTGCCATCCAATCCACCTCGCGTTCGCACCATTCCGGTGTTGAGGCCACCGTAAGGGGTGTCGCTGCCAATTCACGCACTTGGATTCACGCACTTGGAGATGCCCGAAAACTATTGGGAGCGTGTCATGCCTACTACGCAATCCAGATCCGACAGTTCTCTTTCCGGCAACTTTATCCAGCAGTTCGAGCAAGCCCAGGAACAAGCCAAATCGGTGTTCGCAGCTCAAAAAGAACTTCTTGAGGCTCTTGAGCAGATCAACGAGCACTGGTTCGCGCGCGCTAAATCAGAAGCTGAGTTTGCCACCGCCATGGCCAATAAGCTCGCAGCTGTACGGTCCATGCCCGATATGACCTCCGTCTATCAGGACTGGTTCGGTCAGCGCATGCAACGATGTGTCGAGGATAGCAATCACGTATTAGCCGATGTCCAGAAACTCATCCGGACTGGAAGCCGCCTAGCTCAAAACGGCAACGGCCGCGGCTGAGCAATCAGCCCGTCAACCGATTTGGATTGCGTGCGGCGCGCCAAATCAACCACTGGCGCCCCCACGGCGAGAGCGCTTTTGGCGAGAAAATGTCGTAACGTTCCAAGCGATCGAGTGATCTGCGCACCGGTGCCATCGGAAGAAATGCAGGCAGCGCCTGCTGAGGCAGCACGCGCAAGTTATTCGTGGCGATGGCGAGATGTTCCCGCGCCAAATTGCGCAAATCGGCCGCGGCTTGGTTGAGTGCCGGCGACGAGCGACGAGCAAACACATCTGCGGCATCCGCCCCGTGGCGATCAAGCAGCTCGACCGGCAGATAGAGTTGCCGGCGCGCCGCATGTCCTGGCAACGCCACCAACAGTTGCGTCAGGGTGTACGCTATCCCCGCTGGCCGAGCGGCTTCCGCAGCGTCGACGCCAAGAATCTGCGCCGCCATTGCGATCAAAGCCGATGCGGTTTTGAGCGCGTAGTCTTCGAGTTCAGCGATGGTTCGCATCGGTTCGTCATAAAGATCGAAACGGCGCGCCTCGAGTAGCGCCAACATTGCATTCACCGGCAACCGATAGTGCTCAATCGCATTCAGGAGCGATGCGGCCACCGGGCTCGCCATCGCCTCACCGTGGCGTTCGCCCTGAAGAACTTCGCGCCACCACTGCAGCCGGATTTCTCCCAGCGCCGCTTCACGCGCGCGACTCCGCACATGCGCGGCTTCGACGCTAAAGGCATATAACGCATAAAGCGCATCGCGATCATATGCGGGCGCGAATAGGGTCGCGATAAACCGATCGCGATCAGCGTTGCGCACAAGCTCGGCGCAAAATGAAACTGCATCTTGCATGATGCGACCGTAAGATCATGCGATGGCGATAAGCCCCGCGCCAACTCGGCGGCCTTCCATCAACATCACGTTATAGGTACGCACCGCGGGTCCGGTTGTCATCGCGTCGAGTGAGACGTGGACTTCGCGAAATCGCGCGTGTAACTCATCTGGCGGCCGCCATTGCGCGGTGCCGCTGCCGATAATGAAAAAGTCCAAATCGGTAGTCGTGGCGAAGACGCGCGACAACGTCTCGTTTGTAACGTCGCCAGGATGAACGACCGGCCAGGCCCAAATGCCCTGCGGCAAACAAAGCACCGAGCCGCGATGCGACATCCCCCCGAAGCGAAAGCCACCCGCGCCATGCGCGTCGATCGGGACCTGGCGTGGTAGATGGGGCTCGTCCACTAGGGCATGATCCGGAAAAGTGGAGACCGGTTTTCCGCCTGCGCGAAGCCGTCGTAACGGCTCATCTTTTCGCGAGATGCCTGGTGGGCGAAGGCAGGTCCGAACAGATCATGCTCCACCAAAAACCCGGAACAACAACTGAGTTACCCGAAGCAATCACGCTCTAGCGCCGTGCTTTGGCGCGCTGCGGCGAAGCCGTCGCGGACGAAAGCGGCGCTGCCACGGGTGCCGTCGGCGGCGATTCCGGTTCTTCGGCTCCGCCGGCACGGCCGCGGCCTACGCCGAGATAAATCAAAATCGGCGAAGCAATGAACACCGACGTATAGGTACCGACAAGCACCACACCGAACATCATTGTAGCGGTGAAGCTGTGAATTGCTTGACCGCCGAACAAAAATAACGCCAGAAGCGACATGGCCACCGTGACGTGAGTGACGATCGAGCGCGATAGCGTGGCATTGACCGACGCATTCAGCAGGTCCGGCATCGGCATGCGCTTGTAGCGGCGAAGCATTTCACGGATACGATCGTAGATTACGACGGTGTCGTTAAGCGAATAGCCTAAGATCGTGAGCAAGGCCGCGATGCTGGTGAGATCAAAATCGATCCGCGTGAGCGACATGAAACCGACGGTGAGCACAATGTCGTGCACGTTGGCGATCATGGCGCCGAGCGCAAACTGCCATTCGAAACGGAACCAGAGATAGATCAGGATCGCCATGATCGCCAAAACCAGACCGATCGTGCCGTAGGCCAGAAGCTCGGTGGAAACGCTCGGCCCCACGACCTCGACCCGCCGGTAGTCCACGTCATTGCCCAGCGCGTTGCGAACCTTCTGCACCGCGGCCTGCTGCGCTTCATCGCCGCCTGGCTGTTCGGAGATGCGGATCAGCACGTCGTCTGGTGCGCCGAATTGCTGCAGCTGAAATTCACCAAGTTGCAGCGACCCGATTGTCGCGCGCATCTTGGCGAGATCGGCCGGTCCGGCTTTGGTCTGCACCTCCATCAGCGTACCGCCGATAAAATCGATGCCGAAATTCAGCCCGTGGAAGAAGTACAGCAGAATCGCCGCGATCGACAGCATCGCCGATACGGGAAAGCTGATGCGCCGAAAGCGCATGAAATCGAATTTGGTATCGTCGGGAACGATGCGTAGGAGGCGCACGGTCAGGCTTTCAGGTAGGAATTATTACTGTGAGGCATGAACTGTTCCGATAAACACTCCGCACGGCGCGATCATGCTCATATCGGCACAACGCGGGGACGCCACAGGCGCACCCAATAGGCGACGATCAGCCGGGTCAAGGTAAAGGCCGTGAACAAAGTGGTGATAATGCCGATGCCAAGCGTCACCGCAAATCCACGCACCGGCCCGGTGCCGATATAGAACAAAACCGCCGCCGCAATGAAGGTGGTGATGTTCGAATCCAGAATAGTGGCAAGAGCACGCGAAAAGCCGGCGTCGATCGCATTAATTGCACTGCGGCCGGCCCGCACCTCCTCGCGGATGCGCTCGTAGATCAGCACGTTCGAATCCACCGCAATACCGACCGTCAGCACGATGCCGGCGATGCCCGGAAGCGTCAACGTGGCGCTCAGCAGCGACAGTACTCCGAAAATCATCGCGACGTTCACTGCGACCGCGATATTGGCGAACAGCCCGAACAATCCGTAGGTCGCGAGCATGAAAATGACTACCAGCGCGGCGCCGACATAGGCGGCGTGCTCGCCGGCATTGATCGAGTCCTGGCCGAGGCCGGGCCCCACGGTGCGTTCTTCGATGATCGTCAGTGGTGCCGGCAGCGCGCCCGCGCGCAACAGAATGGCGAGGTCGTTTGCGGACTGAACTGTGAAATTGCCGGAAATCTGTCCGGAGCCGCCCAAGATCGGCTCGCGGATGACCGGCGCCGAGATCACCTTGTTGTCGAGCACGATGGCGAACGGCTTACCCACATTGGCCTGCGTCACCTCAGCGAATTTGCGCGCGCCTGCAGAATTGAAGCGGAAATTCACGACCGGTTCATTGGTGCGCTGGTCGAACCCGGGTTGCGCGTCGGTGAGATCGGCGCCCGAAACCAGCACGCGCTTCTCAATTAAATATTTCTGGCCAGGCGTTTCGCCGGGCAGGATCTCGAAATCGGCCGGATGGGCCTGCTCCGCCTGATCGGGCGGCATCGACACGTCGACCATCCGGAAGTCGAGCTTCGCCGTCTTGCCGAGGATTTCCTTCAGCCGGGAAGGATCCTGCAGGCCCGGCACCTGAACGAGTATGCGATCGGTGCCTTCCCGCTGGATCGTCGGCTCGACCAGGCCGAGTTCATTGACGCGGCGCTCGACGATCTGGATCGATTGATCGACGGCCTGGCGCACCCGCTCGGTGATGGCGGGCTCGGTGGGGCTCAGCGTGATGGTGCTGCCGTTCGCGCTCACCGTAATGGTGCGCTGCCCAGTGCTGCCGGCAAAGCCGGAGAGCGGCTGCGACAGCTCCCGCAGCTTGGCGAGCGCCGTATCGATGTCGGTATCGCGCGTGATGTGCACTTCGACGCTATTGCCGCGGATGGCGCGGCCGGTGAATGGAATGCGCGCCTGCCGTAGCACACGCAGCACATCGTCGTTGATCGACTGCAATTGCTCCTTGCGCACCGCCGCCGAATCGACCTCCAGCAACAGATGCGAGCCGCCTTGCAGGTCGAGCCCGAGCACGACGTGGCGCTGCGCCCAGCCCGGCCAGTGCCGGATCACGTTCTCCGAAAAGAAATTGGGCAAGGCGCAAAGGCATACGGCGAGAGCTATGAGCAGAATTGCCGCTGCCTTCCAGCGCGTGAAAAATAACATGGATTAGGTTTTCCTTACTTTGCAGCGCCGTTCAGTTCGCGCGTCCTTTCCTCCTCCGCGATTCAATCACCGGACAGGTCAAGCTGCCTTGTCGTCCTTTACCGGCTCGCCTTTCGCGCGCACGTCGCTGACCATGGCGCGCACGTGTCGCACCCGCACGCCATCGGCAATTTCAATTTCGATATGATCGTCATCGATGACCTTTGTGACCTTGGCAACCAGACCACCATTGGTCACGACGGTGTCGCCGCGTCGCAAGGCTTTGATCATCGACTGATGCTGTTTCGCCTTTTGCTGCTGCGGCCGCAGGATCAAGAAATACATGATTACGATGATCAGGATCAGCGGCATGAATGACGTGATCATGCCGGTTAAATCGCCGCCAAACAGGCCGCTTTGCGCGAATGCGGGCGTAATGAACATTGTTCCTCCAAAAGCCGCGTGAAAAGGGGGCCGCAAGAAAAGGCGCGCCGCTTGGCACGATGGGCCGATTTCGCGCGCAAAATTGGCGCGGACTATAGCCGCCGTTGGCTCAATTGCAACGTGGCGGAAGCCCGCTTTAGCCCCTCATCCTCCTCGGCTTGCCGCCGCTTGCCCGCCCGGCTAAGGGAAGGCCGCAAGTCGGTGCAAAGATGGCCAAATCTCCGGCGCGACCAAGCAAGACATCGCCCAACAAGGCCGCTCGCGCGGGCACCGACAAAGCCCAAGCGCGCGGCGGCGACGCCGCGCTTCTCGCCCGCATCGCCGGTGCGCTTGAGCGCTTGGCGCCGACTACGTCGGCGGCGACCGACTTTGCCGCTGCCGAAGCCTTCGTGTGGCACCCCGAGGGCCGAAGGCTGACGCCGGTCCGACGCGTCAATCGCGTCGAGATGACCCTTCTCAAAGGGATCGACCGCGTCCGCGATCTATTGGTCGAGAACACCGAACGCTTTGCCCGCGGGCTGCCGGCCAACAACGCGCTTTTGTGGGGCGCACGCGGGATGGGGAAGTCGTCGCTGGTGAAAGCCGCCCACGCCGCGATTGGCCAAGCCAATCCCGCCGCCGGATTGAAACTCATTGAAATCCATCGTGAAGACATCGAGTCGCTGCCGGAACTCATGAGTCTTTTACGCAAAACGCCGCAGCGGTTCATCGTTTTTTGCGACGACCTGTCCTTCGACGCCGAGGATACCTCCTATAAATCGCTGAAAACGATGCTCGAAGGCGGAATCGAGGGACGCCCTGAGAATGTGATTTTTTACGCGACCTCAAATCGGCGGCACCTGATGGCGCGCGATATGATGGAAAACGAGCGCACTACCGCGATCAATCCCGGCGAGGCGGTCGAAGAAAAAGTATCACTGTCAGATCGCTTCGGGCTCTGGCTCGGTTTCCATCGCTGCAGCCAGGACGAATATCTCGCCATGGTCGAAGGTTACGTCGCCCATTATCGGGTGCCGTTCGACGGCGCCGAACTACGCCGCGAAGCTCTGGAATGGGCGACGACGCGCGGCGCGCGCTCCGGCCGCGTGGCGTGGCAATACGTTCAGGATCTGGCCGGTCGGATGGGCGTGCGCATCACAGAGGGCAGATGACGGAGGTCAGATGTCGGATAAAAATTTTCCGACATCTGTCATCCGACATCCGTCAACTGAATCACGCCCCACTCAAATATTGCGACGGATCAACCGGCGTCGCGCCCTTGCGGATTTCGAAATGCAATTGTGGCGAGGTGACACTGCCGGTCTGACCGGCATGCGCGATCACTTGGCCGCGTTTCACGGTCTCGCCGCGCTTGACCAGGATGTCGCTGGCATGCGCGTAGGCAGTGACGAAGCCATTGGGGTGGCGAACCAGAACCAGATTGCCATAGCCCTTCAGCTCGCTGCCGGCATAGGCCACGACGCCGTCTTCCGCGGCCTTGATCGGCGTGCCCTCCGGCACCGCAAGATTGATGCCGTCATTCTGCACGCCGTTCGGCTTGGGTCCGAACGCCGCGATGACGCGGCCACGCACCGGCCAGCGGAATCCAGGCAGGCTGCCGGCGGGCTCCGCGCTTTTCACGGCATCCTGACTGGACATTGCCGGTGCGGGTTCCACCACGCGCGCGGTTTGCGCCGAATCCGCCATGGCGACATTGCCGGTCGGTGGGGAGGCCGATGCTTCGACGCGCCCCTGGGTCGCCTGTGACGCCTCCTTGATATCTGGAATTGTAATGCGGTCGCCGGCCTTGAGCTTGGCATCGACGGCAAGGTCGTTGGCCCTGGCGATCACCGTGACCGGCTTGTGGTAAATGCTCGCGATGCTGTGGAGGGTTTGACCAGCCCTCACGACGTGGACCACCGCGGGAGCAACGAGCGCGCTGCGCCGCGTCGAGGCCGCTGGCTGGACCGATGCGGTCCGGGCCGGCGCGGCCGCCACCGCTGGCGAGCGATACGAGGGCGGCGCGGCGGTACGTGCCGCTCCATTCGCATCCGGCTGATACCCCCCCGCGCTTCGACCATAAGCGGACGCGCCATCATCGGCATTGGCCAAATGCGGCAGCGGTGTTGCTTCGATATGGCTCGCCGATGCGCTCTGGGCGCCGGGGCCGGACGCGTCGCTGCGCGAAGGGATTGAGTTCGTCGAACCGAATAAGTCGCCGAAGCGCGTGGAATCGGCGCAGCCTGCGACCCCTAATCCGATTAACGAAATGGCAACCAGTTGCGGCCAGATGGCCGTCCGAGGCGATACGCGCATGGTTACTCACTCGCACGCAATACAAGGACGAGCGAATAAACAACCTTGCGGTAAACAGGGTTTTAAGCGCCGGAAGATATTTCGAAATAATTGATTGTGTGTCTTTGCCGCTACAATTCCCGCGCCTGGCCCGATAATAGCGGCACAAATCGCACCGCAATAAGCTCTTCGCGGGTTAATCCGCCGCCCGGACGTTTGGTGAGTTTGACCAAGTACTGCGCGTCATGGCGCGGTCCGACGGGCAGCACCATCTTGCCCTCCTCGGCAAGCTGCGCCACCAGCGCCTCCGGAACCTCTTCGGCCGCAGCCGTAACCATGATGCGATCGAAGGGCGCCAAATCCGGCGCGCCCGCCATGCCGTCGCCGACACGGACCGTGACGTTGGCACAACCAAGCGCCTTAAGTCGCTCGCTCGCGGTGTCGGCAAGGGTGCGGTAGCGCTCGATGGTCACCACTTCGCGCGCCAGGCGCGACAGAACGGCGGCCTGATAGCCGGAGCCTGTTCCGATTTCGAGGACGCGATGCTGCGGACCGACCTCGAGCTGTTCGGTCATATAGGCCACGACGAAGGGCTGGCTGATCGTTTGCCCACACTCGATCGGCAGGGCCTGGTCGGCATAGGCGTTCTCGACGAAACCGGCGGCGACAAAGTTCTCCCGTGGTACTTCCTCCATGGCGCGAAGCACGGCTTGATCGCTGATCCCGCGTCGGCGCAGCGCAAGTTGGAATTCCATGCGCTCAACGTCGTCAGCGGCTGGCTTTGCGGCCACGGTCGCCTCGCTTGGTCTCTTACTGCCGTCGCTTTTTAGCACTCCGCCAGCTCTGTTACACTCTGCCGTATATCGTGAACCCCGCTGCCGATCAGCTCGTGGCAATTATGTTTCCTCGGCCGGAGGCGGAACCAAGGGCCGTCTCGGGCGTTGGGGCGCAAGTACGGGGTCCCGGGTAATGACTCAGGGGAAGGTTGCTGCGAGTAAGCGCGTTCTCATCGTCGAGGATGAGCTGATGATCCGCATGCTGCTTGAAGGCATGCTCACGGATCTCGGTCACAGTGTCGCAGCGGAGGCAGGCGGCCTCGATGAGGCAATTTCGCTGGCGAAGCAGGGGGAATTCGATCTCGCGGTGCTTGATGTCAATTTAAATGGCACGCCGGTGACGCCGGTCGTTGAGATTCTCGTCGCGCGCGGCGTGCCGTTTATTTTCGCGAGTGGATATGGTCAGCGCGGCCTGCCCGAAGCCTATCGGACGGCGCCAATCCTGCAGAAGCCGTTTCAGGCCGACGCGCTTGAGAAAGCGATCCGAGCCGTTGCCGACGCGGCCTAAATCTTTTTGGCGAAAAGTTCAGCGAGCTTGGTCATGGTCGGCTCGTCGGTGATGTCGATCCGCAGCGGCGTGAGCGCGATGCAGCGCTCATCAAGCACCGCAATGTCCGTTCCATGCTCCGCCTGAAATGGGCTTAAGCGTGAATAGGCGATCCAGTAATAGGGATTGCCGCGGCCGTCGACGCGCTTGTCGATGTGCAAGCGTTCCTGACGGCGCCGGCCGAGCGGCGTGACCACGACGCCTTTGACCTCTTCCGGGCGGCAATCGGGAAAGTTGACATTGATCAGCACGCCCTCGCGCACGCCGCCGGCCAGCACACGCCGAATAATCTCGGGCGCAAAGTGCACTCCCGTTTCCCAGAACGGCGGCTGCTCGCTGCGCGATTTGTACGATTGCGACAGAGCGATCGAGGGAATGCCGAGCACGGCGCCTTCCATGGCGCCAGCGACTGTGCCTGAGTAAATCACGTCCTCGCCGACATTGCGCCCGCGATTGACGCCGGACAGCAGCAGATCGATTTGCTTTCCTTGGAGCACGTGGCGCACGCCCATGATCACGCAATCGGTGGGGGTGCCGCGCACCGCGAACTTGCGCTCATCCACCTGGCGCAGCCGCAGCGGATCGTTGAGCGAGAGCGAATGGGCGACACCCGATTGGTCGTGCTCCGGCGCCACCACCCAGACGTCGTCCGAGAGCTTGCGCGCGATCTCCTCGCAGGTGTCGAGGCCCGTCGAATGAATGCCGTCGTCATTGGTGACCAGGATGCGCAATGGAAAACCTCTTCAAAACGGCGAGTATTGAAATAGGGTGAACGGCGAGTGGCGAATAGCGAATGGAAACATCGCGATTTCTACTTTCTACTCGCTACTCGCCACTCACAATTCGCTATTCGCCTTTCTCAATCTTTTTCATTCCGCCCATATAGGTCTGCAACACGTCCGGCACCGCAATCGATCCGTCGGCATCTTGATAGGTCTCCATCACCGCGATCAACGCGCGGCCCACGGCGACGCCCGAGCCATTGAGCGTGTGGACGTGACGGACATTGCGGTCTTTGCCGCGATAGCGCGCATTCATGCGCCGCGCTTGGAAATCGCCGCACACCGAGCACGATGAAATTTCGCGATACATGTTCTGCCCCGGCAGCCAGACTTCGATGTCGTAGGTCTTTTGCGCGGCAAAGCCCATATCGCCGGTGCACAGCGTGACCACGCGATAATGCAGATCAAGCCGGCGTAAGATTTCCTCGGCGCAGGACAGCATACGCTCATGCTCATCGCGCGATTGCTCCGGCGTGGTGATCGACACCAGCTCGACTTTGGTGAACTGGTGCTGGCGGATCATGCCGCGGGTGTCCTTGCCGGCGGCGCCGGCCTCGGCGCGGAAGCACGGCGTGCAGGCGGTAAGCCGCATCGGCAATTGCGCCTCGTCGGTGATGGATTCGCGGACTAAATTCGTCAGCGGCACTTCGGCGGTGGGTATGAGCCAGGAAAATTGACCTAATGCATGAGCATTCGTTCTATCAATGAAGGTTCTAAGAACTAAACTGTCTCCATCATTCTCCCGTTCATATTGTTCCTCGTCCGCGTCGGAGATCTTCGTAATCTCTTGTGCGACGCGTCGGACGTAATCCGGTCGCATTTTCATTTCCATCAGGTATGGATGATGGATTTGAGTGTCGAGCACGCTATCAGCGTCGCTCCAGTCAATTTCCCAAGAAGCAAAGAATTGATCTTTTCGAAATTTCGGAAGCTGGGCAGTTCCAAACATAGCCTGCTGTCGAACGATCAAAGGCGGCGCTATCTCAGTGTAACCATGTTCACTCGTGTGCACATCGAGCATGAATTGCCCGAGTGCGCGTTCGAGGCGGGCAAGACCTTTCTTCAAAATCACAAAACGCGCGCCGGAGAGTTTTGCCGCCGCTTCGAAATCCATCTGACCGAGCGCTTCGCCGAGCTCGAAATGCTGCTTCGGCGCGAAGGCGTAATCGCGCTTGGCGCCAAAGCGATGATGCTCGACATTGTCGTTGGAATCTTTGCCGTCGGGCACATCGTCGAGCGGCATATTCGGAATTTCGGCGAGCGCATCGTCCAGCAACTTTGAAGCCGCCTTCGCTGCCGTCTCCAATTGCGGGATGGATTCCTTCAGCGCGGTCACCTCGGCCATGAGCTCGGCCGCTTTCTTCTCATCCTTGTTTTTTTTCGCCTCACCGATCTCCTTGGACGCCGCATTGCGGCGCGCCTGCGCGGTTTCGAATTCAAGAATTTTCTTGCGCCGCTCCTCGTCCAATACGATCAGGCGCTTCGATTCCGGGGCTAGCCCGCGGCGCGCAAGCGCGTGGTCAAAGACGTCGGGATGCTCGCGGATGAAGCGGATGTCGTGCATGAATGCGTCTCAACTAGTTGGGCGCGGTTATAGCACTTCGAACGCGTCATGCGCGGGCTTGACCCGCGCATCCATGCTGCCTTCACACAATGCATGGATTGCCGGGTCAAGCCCGGCAATGACGACAGCAACTACTCCGCCGGTTTGGCGGCCGCGGCGGCACGCTCGGCGGCGACGCGGCGCTCCACCATCCGCACCGACCAGATCGAGCCCTCGTAAAGTGCGACCAGCGGCAGCGCAAGCGACATCTGGCTCAACACGTCCGGCGGGGTGAGCACGGCGGCGATGACGAAGGCGATGACGATGAAGTAGCGGCGCTTCGACTTGAGCTGATCGGAAGTCACGATGCCGACCCGGCCGAGCAGCGTCAGAATGACCGGAAGCTGAAACGCCACGCCGAAGGCGAGGATCAGCTTCATCATCAGCGAGAGGTAATCCTCGACTTTCGGCAAGAGCTCGATTGTCGCCTGGCCGGGGCCGCCCAACTGCTGCATGCTGAGCGAAAAGCGCGCCAGCATCGGCCAGACCACGAAATAAACCACCATTGAGCCGAGCAGGAAGAAAATCGGCGTCGCGATCAGATAGGGCAGGAAGGCCTGGCGCTCGTTACGGTACAGGCCGGGCGCGACAAACATATAGATCTGCGTCGCCATGACCGGAAAGGAAATGAACGCTGCGCCGAACAGCGCAAGCTTCAGCTGCACGACGAAATATTCAAGAAGCCCGGTATAGATGAATTTCGAATTTTCCGGCCCCGCGACCCAGATGTAAGGCCAAGTGAGCACATTGTAGATCTGGCGCGCGAAGAAAAAGCAGGCAATCGCGGCCAGCGCGAACGCGGCAAGCGCCTTGATGAGCCGCGACCGCAGCTCGATCAGGTGATCCATCAAGGGCGCCTTGGTGGCCTCGATCTCCTTTTCTTCGTCGTCGCTTCTCATTGCGGCCTGCCTGAGCCACCGGAGGACGTGGATTCTGCCGGTGCTTCCGGGGCGACGCCGGCACCGGCCACCTCTTTGTCACTAAGCTCGGCCGCGGCTTGAGAAGTCGGAAATGCCTCGGCGGGCGGTGTCGTGGCGGCGCTGTCCGGCGTATTGGCTGCTTCTTTGGCCGCGTCTTGGTCCGCTACCTTATCCGGACTCTTAACGCTCTCGTCTAAATCCTTGCCGATGGTCTCGACATCGGCGCGTACGTCCTTGAGTGGATCATATTGCTTGATGTCGGACGCTATGTCGTCGACCTGCTTTTTCAGGTCGGCCATTTCGGCTTCGCGCATCGCCTCATGAAACTGATTTTGGAAATCCGCGGCCAGGCTGCGGATCTTGCGCGTCCATTGCCCGAGCGAGCGCATCACCGCCGGCAGCTCTTTCGGCCCGATCACAATCAGCGCGACGATGCCGATGAGCAGGAATTCGGTCCAGCTGATGTCGAACATGAAAACACTCCGGCCGCGCCTTCCTCAGCCGCGGCCGCCGATCAAGATGTGAAGCTGCCGCGATTGGCGCGAGAGCACCAGAGCTAGACTTTGCTCTCGGATTCGGCCCGCCGCTTGACCTCCGCGGCTGCTTGATGATCGATGGTCTTCACCGGCGCATCAGATTTCGCGCTGTCGGCGGTCTCGTCGTCGGCCATGCCTTTCTTGAAGGCCTTAATCCCGCGCGCGACATCGCCCATCATGTCCGAAATCTTGTTGCGGCCTCCGAACACCAGCAGGACCACGGCGCCGACGATCAACCAGTGCCAGATGCTCAAAGAACCCATAAAATCCTCCGTCCGCCAGACGCTTACGTAGAGTCCTTAAGCTTGCAGCGCCTATTGGCAAGTTGCCGATTTAAGCCAGAAACTAGGCGTCGGGACCGGCAAAAACAAGGACAACGGCAATGCCGCCGCGCCGCACGTAAACGCCCCTCATGCGTGGCGATACGATCGGCAACGCGACTAGGGATCGAAACCGCCGCCCTTTATTCCTCGGTGCGCTCGACCCGCGGCGCCAAACCGAGATCGACATCCTCCGGACCCAATGGCTCTTCGTCGTCCCGCAGCGCCGGATCGTCGGACGGAACTGGCATCGCAAAATCCGCCGGCATCGTGGCGTCGACCAGGCCTGCACCCTTGAGTTCGTCGAGCCCGGGCAGATCGTTGAGCGCATCGAGCCCGAAATGGGACAGGAATGCTTCGCTGGTTCCATAGGTGACCGGTCGGCCCGGCGCCTTACGCCGGCCGCGCAGCCGGATCCAGCCGGTTTCGAGGAGCACATCCAGCGTTCCTTTTGACGTGCTCACGCCGCGAATTTCCTCGACTTCGGCGCGGGTCACGGGTTGATGGTAAGCCACGATCGCCAGCGTCTCGATCGCCGCGCGCGACAGTTTTCGCGTGACCACCGATTCATGCGTCAACAGCCACGCCAAATCGGTCGCAGTGCGCAGTGTCCATTTGCCACCGATGCGCACGAGATTGACGCCGCGAGGCGCGTATTCGCGCTGCAACTGCTGGAGCAATGCGTGCACGTCGATGCCGGCCGGCAGCCGCGACGCCAGGACTTTCTCATCCAGCGGCGCTTCGGCGGCGAACAGCAAAGCTTCGAGGATACGCAGTCCTTCGGCGCGGTCGGGATCTTGCTTATCGCCGACGATCACCCGCATCTCCGCGACTTTCCCCATTGGCTTCTTCTCCCTCTTAGCCATTCCCCAATTCCGCGGCTCCGCCCTGCGACAGGGCGCCGTCGGCATTCTGTTTCTTGCGCAAATATAGCGGCGAGAAAGCGCCTTGTTGGTGCGCCTCTAGGTGGCCCTCCCGGATCATTTCGAGCGCCGCGGCAAAGCTCGAAGCCAGCACGGTGGCGGTCATCGCAGGATCGGTGAAATAGGCAACCAGATATTGATCGAGCGGGCTCCAGTCCATGCTCTGCCCGATCAGCCGCTCCAACGCTTCACGCGCTTCGGCAAGCGACCAGACTGTGCGCTTAGCAACACGCACCACCGATCTCGACTGGATTTGCCGCCGTGACGCATAGGCCGACAACAGATCATAGAGCGTCGCCGACCATTGCGGATGCTTGATCTCGGCAATCGGCTCGGGCTGACCGCGCTGGAAAACGTCGCGGCCGAGCTGGGGCCGGTTCATCAATTGCTCGGCGAATTTGCGGATCGCCTCCAGTCGGCGCAACCGCAACGCCAGCGCATTGGCCATCTCCTCGGCGCTCAGCCCATCGGCCGGGTGCTGTTCAGGCAGCAGCAGACGGGATTTCAGATAGGCGAGCCACGCCGCCATCACGAGGTAATCGGCGGCGAGCTCCAGGCGCATCTTGCGCGCCTCTTCGATGAAGGCGAGGTACTGATCGGCCAGCGCGAGGATGGAAATCTTGGCGAGATCGACCTTTTGTTGGCGCGCCAGCGTGAGCAAAAGGTCGAGCGGCCCCTCAAAGCCCTCGACGTCCACCATGAGCGACGGCTCGTCGCCCGAGCGCTCGGCCAATTCGGTTTCGAACTCTTGTTCAGCGTTCATGCGAACCCTGCCTCGGGGCGAATGTCGTTCAGCAGCTTGGCGAGCTCGGTGCGGCTTGCGGCAACGTCGAGGGGCGCCGGCGGCTTGCGCGCAACCAGCGCCGCTTCGGCCCGGTGCGCGGCCTCCCCTGCCAGGGCCGGCGCTTCTGCGGCAACTTCGACCATTTCCGACAACACCCCATTGCAATGAAGCACGACGTCGCAGCCGGCCGCGATCGCGGCCCTGGTGCGCTCGGACAGCGAGCCGGATAGCGCGCCCATCGAAATGTCATCGCTCATAAGCAGCCCGGTAAAACCGATCGAATCGCGAATCACATGCCTCACTATATTGGCCGAAGTGGTCGCTGGCGCGACCGGGTCGACGGCGGTGAATACAACATGGGCGGT
The DNA here is from genome assembly GCA_963816295.1 of uncultured Alphaproteobacteria bacterium. Classification (GTDB taxonomy): domain Bacteria; phylum Pseudomonadota; class Alphaproteobacteria; order Rhizobiales; family Xanthobacteraceae; genus BOG-931. The sequence goes on from CAWFJS010000018.1 coordinate 246,449, forward strand.
CATCCCCAGGGGCAGACCGCATAAGGGTTGGAACGCGGCAAAATCGGTAGCATCCAGGGTGGCTCGATCGGCGGTCACGACAGGAAGGCGCTGGTGGCTGTCAGCCGTTGCGCGGCCATGCCCGGGCAGGTGCTTGAGCACCGGCAAGACGCCGCCCTCCGTCAGGCCGGCGGCGAAAGCGCCGGCAAGCGCGGCCACCTTGGCCGGATCGGCGCCATAGGCCCGATCGCCAATTACAGGATCGGCACCCGCGGCCGGCACGTCGGCAACCGGCGCGCAGTCGACGTCGATCCCAAGCTGCGCCAGATCATTGGCAATCAACCGCCCGCCCAGGCGCGCCGCTCTAAGCCCGGCGTCGGGATCGCGATCGAATACCGCCCCATACGCCGCCCCGGGGGGATAGGTCGGCCAATGCGGGGGGCCCAAGCGCTGCACCCGCCCCCCTTCCTGATCGACCAGGACCGGGGCTTGACGACCGACCGCCGCGCGGAACTCGGCGATCAACCGGCGCATCGCATCGGGCGTGGTCACGTTCCGTTTGAACAGGATCAGCCCCCAGGGGGCCGCCTCCTGCACGAAGTGCCGTTCCGCCGTTGTGAGAGTGGCCCCCGCAAGACCGGTGATGAATGCGCGCATTTACGGCAATGAGGACCTGATCCCGGCCGAGGCTGCGGGCCTGATCCGGTAGGAGCATCCGAAATCGATCATGGCGCACTAGAAGCGCGACAGCCTAACGAATGCAAGCTCGCCTCGTGCGTGCCCGGTGCGGATCAATTCTTTTGTACGAGGCAGCTGCCGCCGGCGGCTTTCAGGTTCGAGCACAATTCCGTGGCCTGATCCGCCGAGGCGAATGGACCCACCATAGTGCGAAAGAAGATGCCCTTGGCGCCGAGGTCGGCGCGGCGGATGATCGGCGTACGGCCGCCGAGCAGGTCCGGATATTTAGCCTGCAGGTCGCGGAACGAGGACTGGGCTTCCTCTTCGCTACGTTGCGACGAAATTTGAACGGCATAGCCGCCGCCTGTCGCTACGGGCGCTGTGGGTGCTGCCGAGGCTGTCTCGTTTGTCGGTGGTTTGTTGAGCGGTGCGGGTTGGACCGGAGCGGGCCGCGGACGTGCCGGTGCGGCTGAGCCCTCCGCCGTGGATGAAGGCACGATGGAGAGTGGCGCGTTGCTCCCTTGCGGCGATTGCGTTCCCGGGCGCGGCGGAACGCTCGGCGATGAACCGGCGTCCGCGTCGAGAGCGCCGGACTGGTCGGTACGAATTGTGACGGTGCGGATTTTTTTTGGCCCAGGCGCGGCAGGCATGACCGGGGTGACCGTAGAAACTGACGGCACGGCTGTCGGCGGGGAGGCTTGAGCAGCGCTCGGGTTCGATGCGGCCGTCGTCGTCATCGCCGGAGCGGTCGGGGCCGGCGGCTGCGTCGAGATTGCAGGATTGCTCGATGTCGAGCTACCCGAATAGCCGACGATTGCGCCGGGAGCCCCGATCGATGGCGGGTCGGGGAAGACGGGCACCGTCGAAACCGGCCGCGGGGCCGTGCTCGTCGCCGGCGGCGGAATGTCGACCGGCCGCTCCTCCCGCGACACCAGCCGTTCGCGTGATGCCGCGTTATTCGCGTCCGCTTCACGCGCGGTGTCGTCTTGTGAGCTTACGCCGCTCGGTATGATCTTGTTCGGACCGCCCTCGGCCTTGATGATTGGCGGCAGGGCTGGCAGCGCTGGACCGCTGAACATGGCGCGGTAGGCGAAAGCGCCGGCGGTGCCGAGCACGGCCAAGGCAAATACTGCCGCGACAAAAACGAAACCGCCGCGCCGGCCCTTGTTTTGTTCCTCGCTGTATTCGTCGCCATAGCCATGATCGTCGGCGTCATGCCGTTCATCTTCGTAGTCGTCCGGATAACGGCTATCGCCCCCATCCGATGATCGGTCGTGCCAGTCTGCCGTCTCCTGGTAAGCGGCCTCGTCAACCTCACCATCGGCGGCATCGCGTGCCGGCTCCATTGCGAAATCGGGCTCCTGCCGAAAACGAGAGCCGCGCGACGGCGGTACAGGATTTTCGCGCGCAGCTGGCTCGTAGCGCTCGTCTCGGCCCCCGCGGTAATCCGGATCGACGTCGCGTACATATTGCTCATCCTTGGGCGTCGAATAGCGATCGTCGGTTGGTGCTCGCGGGACCTCGTCCAGCGCGGGATCGCTGGCCGCGCGCTCGGCTTCATCGCGCCGATCGTCCGCACTTTCCGGCGCAGCCGGTCTGCGATCTCGGCCCAATTTGTTCATCGGCACGCTCTGACCGATGAGCCGTGCCAATTCGGCAAGCGGATCGTCAGCCTGAGCGCGCGGCGCCTCCTCCGCGCTGCGCCAACGGGGCGGATCGCGATAGGAACGCTGATCGTTTTCAGCCATGAGATTCGACTCGTTTAGCCGTGCACAGGAGAAACCAAGCCAAGAACCATTTAACGAAACATTCGACCCGCATTCGCCGCCTCCAACTTCCGAGCGGCAGCACCAATAACCGAGTGGACCTATCGCATCTCGTTTGGCGCCTCGACCCCGAGCAGTGCCAGCCCCGATGCGAGCACGGTGGCAACCCCCTGAACAAGCACAAGCCGGGCTTCGGTCAGTTGTCGATCATTCTGGATAATGAAGCGTAAATGTGGCGATGCATTACCCAGCGTCCAAAGTGCATGAAATTCACTGGCCAAATCGAACAAATAAAAGGCAATTCGGTGCGGTTCGTGTGCGGCCGCAGCACCGGCAAGGATCCGCGGATAAAGCGCAACTTGCCGCATCAGCGCAAGTTCCGCCGGATCATTAAGGCGCGCGAGATCGGCGCCTTCAGCTAATTGCGCGACATTGTCCGGCAGATCGGCAAAAGCGGCGCGGGCGTTGCGAAACACCGATTGCGCACGGGCGTGTCCGTATTGGACATAGAAGACCGGATTGTCGCGGGATTGTTCCAGCACTTTCACCAGGTCGAAGTCGAGCGCGGCATCATTCTTGCGAAACAGCATCATGAAGCGGACGGGATCACGGCCGACTTCATCCACCACCTCGCGAAGCGTGACGAACTCCCCTGCCCGCTTGGACATTTTGACCGGCTGGCCCGCACGCAACAGCTTGACGAGCTGAACGACTTTAACGTCGAGCTCGGCGCGGCGATCGCTCAACGCCGCCACAGCCGCCTGCATGCGTTTGATATATCCGGCGTGATCGGCTCCCCAAACGTCGATCAGCGCGCGAAATCCGCGCTCGAGCTTCGAACGGTGATAGGCGATGTCGGACGCGAAATAGGTGTACGAGCCGTCCGATTTTTTCAGCGGGCGATCGACGTCATCGCCGAAGGCCGTCGAGCGAAACAATGTCTGTTCGCGATCCTCCCAGTCTTCGGCTGGCGCACCCTTCGGCGGCGGTAAACGTCCTTCATAAACATCGCCGCGCTGGCGTAACAGTTCGATCGTCGTTCCGACGCGATCCTCGCCACTCATCAAGAGCGAGCGCTCGGAAAAGAACACGTCCGGTTTCACATCCAAAGCCGCGAGGTCGTCGCGTATTGCAGCCATCATCATGGCGACCGCCTTGTCGCGCACGATGGGCAGCCAGCTCGTCTCCGATTGCTTTGCGAGCGCTTCGCCATATTCGGCCGCAATCGCCGCGCCGACCGGTTTGAGATAATCACCGGGGTAAAGCCCTTCAGGAATTGCGCCGATTTTTTCGCCCAGCGCCTCGCGATAGCGCAGGAAAGCCGAACGAGCGAGTAGATCGACCTGCACGCCGGCGTCATTGATGTAGTACTCGCGCGTGACCTCAAAGCCGGTGAACGCCAGCAAATTGGCAAGCGCATCTCCGAACACCGCGCCTCGGCAATGGCCGACATGCATCGGCCCCGTCGGATTGGCCGACACGTATTCGACATTTACCGGCGCGCCGTTGCCGACGTCGATTTTCCCGTAAGTCAAGCCCAGCTTCACGGCGGCACGTAAGGTGTCGATCCAAGCCGCCGGGCGGAGCGTGATATTCACGAATCCGGGGCCGGCCACTTCGGCCTTGGCCACCAGCGCGTCAGCCCGGAGTTTTTCCGCGATCGTTTCAGCGAGCTCGCGCGGCTTGCGCCCGGCGTCCTTCGCCAAAACCATGGCCGCGTTGGTCGCCATGTCGCCGTGCGCGGCATCGCGCGGCGGCTCCACAGTGACGCGCGATTGATCAATGCCGGACGGCAATACGCCCGCGGCAATCAATGCTTCGCTCGCGGCGCGAACGCGTTCGAGCATTTCGGCGAAGATGTTGATAGACGGCATGCCTTGCAGCGCTTTCTAACGTCGCGCGCCTAACGCAATTCCGGAGTCGAGTCAAAGAGCCGCGCGTGTTCGGCAAGTGCATAGCGATCGGTCATGCCGGCAATGAAATCGGCGATATGACGGGCCCGCACCGCCTCATCGAGCCCAGAAAGGTGTTCGCCCCACTCTGCCGGCATGTCCCGCGGCCGGGCGCTGTAGTGCGCGAACAGAGCGCGCACCACGTCCGCGGCCTGGTCCATCACCTTCGTGACCCGGGAGTGCCGATACATGTGCCGTTCAAGGAAACTTTTGATCTCGCGATCCCCGTCCCCGACTTCACGCGAGAAGGCGCCGACCGGCGCGGCAGCGCGGCGGACATCGTCGGCCGAACGCGGCTTGAGCGTGGCGAGCCGGCTGGTGCTCTCGCTAACGACATCATCGATAAGTAAACCGATGAGCCGGCGAATGAGTTCATGAACAAGCCGGTCGTGGTCAAGGTTGGGATGAGCTTCACGAATTGCAGCAACGATCCGGCCCGGCAGCGGCACGGCGAAGATCTCTTCAAGCTCAAAGAGCTTCGCGCGTAATCCGTCATCGATGTCGTGGGCGTCATAAGCGATGTCGTCGGCCACCGCGGCGACTTGCGCTTCAGCGCCGGCGAAACTCCAAAGCTGCAGGTCTTGCGCGCGGCAATAATCGAGAATGGACGCCGGAACGCCGTGCCGCCGATAACGCTCAAGCGGCGCGCCGGCGCGGTCGGTGAGCGGACCATTATGCTTGACCAGCCCCTCGAGCGTTTCCCAGGTCAGGTTCAGGCCGTCGAACGCTGGATAGCGCCGCTCCAGCGTCGTCACCACGCGGAGCGTCTGGGCATTGTGATCGAAGCCGCCGAATGCCGATAAGCAGGAGTCGAGCGCGCGTTCTCCGGCATGGCCGAATGGCGGATGGCCTAGATCGTGTGCGAGCGCCAGCGCTTCGGCCAGATCCTCGTCGAGCTGCAGCCGCCGAGCCAGCGCGCGCGCGACCTGCGCGACCTCGAGCGTATGGGTAAGCCGTGTCCGATAGTGATCGCCCTCGTCAAAAACGAAAACCTGGGTCTTATGCTTGAGGCGGCGGAACGCGGTGGCGTGGATGATGCGGTCGCAATCGCGCCGAAAGGCGCTGCGGCTTGTGCTCGGCGGCTCGGGGTAGAGCCGGCCGCGGCTTGCTTGCGGGTCGCAGGCATATGGCGCACGAGAAATCATGGAATCCATCATATTCACGGCGCCGGCCGGTGATTGACCTTCGGTTCCACCGCACTTAACTATCGTGTCGGCAGTGTTGCAATCAGGCCGATTTGCGATTCGGAGAGCAAATGACCGTCGACGTCACCGTGACCGAGCGCGCCGCGCGGCGAATCGGCGAGATCCTGCGCCAGGAACCCGCCGGCACGATGTTGCGCGTCAGCGTCGAAGGCGGCGGCTGCTCCGGCTTCCAGTATAAATTCGACACCGAACGCGAGCGTGCCGACGACGATATCGTGATCGAGCAAAGCGGCACGACTGTTCTGATCGATCCGGTCTCGCTCAATTACATGGCTGGATCCGAGATCGATTTCGTGGACGATCTGATCGGCTCGTCGTTCAAGATCAACAATCCGAAGGCCACAGCGTCCTGCGGCTGCGGCACCAGCTTCGCGCTGTGAAGCACAAACTGCCGTGCGCATCGCCACCTGGAACGTAAACTCGATCAAGCAGCGCCTCGATTCCGCTGTGACCTGGCTCGCCGAGCGGAAGCCGGACATCGTCTGCCTGCAAGAAACCAAATGCGTCGATGACGCATTTCCGCGCGAGCCGTTCGAGGCACTCGGTTACAACGTTGCCGTGCACGGTCAAAAGGCCTTCAACGGCGTTGCGCTGTTGTCGAAATTCCCATTCGACGAAGTCAGTAACGGACTTCCGGGAGACGATCAGGACGATCACGCCCGCTTCATGGAAGCCGTCGTTTCCATTGCCGATGGCGCGATGCGCGTCGCCAGCATTTACCTGCCGAACGGCAATCCGCCGGAAACCGACAAATACGCCTACAAGATCGCGTGGATGAAGCGTCTTGCCGCCTATGCCCGCCAACGCCTGCGCCTGGAAGAACCGCTCGTCATGGCCGGCGACTACAACGTGATCCCGAGTTCGGGGGATGCCCGCAATCCGCAAGCGTGGGTGAACGATGCTTTATTCCTGCCTGGCACGCGCGATCAATTCCGTGGCTTGATCAATCTCGGCCTGACCGATGCGCTCCGTGCGACCAGCGACGATCCCGGGCTCTTCACGTTCTGGGATTATCAAGCCGGCGCCTGGCAAAAGAATAACGGCATCCGCATCGACCACCTTCTCTTGTCAGCCGCTGCCGCGGACAGGCTCAGCGCTGCCGGGATCGATCGTCACGTCCGCAGCTGGGAGAAGCCGTCCGACCACGTTCCGGTGTGGATCGATCTGGAAATTACAGCGAAATAGGCAGACTGCTCGTCATTGCGAGCCAACGGGTCCCGCCCGAAGTGGCCGGCCCGATGACAAGCTCAGCGAAGCAATCCAGCAAGCGCGTGAAGCCACTGGATTGCTTCGTCGCGATGCTCCTCGCAATGACGGTTCAGGCTTAATCCCGCCGGCCTTTGAGCCAATCTTCGAGATAAACGAGCGCGAGTGCGCGTTCGTCGTCGCTCGCGTGCTTGAAAGCGCTGTCGTAGACCGGCTTGACCCAAGTTTCGTCGGCGCCGGCGCAGTCGCGGCCCAGGGTGAGCCACATCAAACCGCGCGCCGCCTGGCGTGGCACGGCCTGTCCCTGGAACAAGAGGTCGCCGAGCGCGACTTCGGCGCGGCAATGGCCCTTGGTCGCGGCAAGCTGCAACCAGCGTGCTGCCTGGTGCGGATCGCTCGGCGTGCCGGACAGATAAAGCCGCCCAAGTTCGAATTGCGCGTCGGCGTCACCGAAATAGGTCGCGGCGTAGCCGAACATGTCGCGCGCGCGCGCGCGATCGGCCGCGATTTTCGAATTCGGTATGCCGGTCAGATAATAATGCCCGAGGGCGACGAAGGCATTGGCGACGAACCGCGCTTGCGGCGTGCCGGGCGCCTCATCGGGATGGCTGTTGGCGATCTGACTGAAATAATTGAACGCGCGCAGATCATCGCGTGGCACGCCATCGCCGTCGGCGTACATGCGGCCGAGCTTCCATTGCGCTACCGGCTGGCCCTGGTCGGCGGCGTATTGGAGCGCGGTGAGCACGCTGGTTTTGCCCGGCGCGATCTCCGGCGGATGGGCGCTCGTGCGCAATCCGTCGCCCGGCGCCAATGCGGCCGCGCTTGGCGTGGTGGTGCCGTCGAAGGCGTAAGCTGGCGCGGCGCCAAAGATACGGTCGACGCCATCGCGCCGCGCATCCAAGCCGACCGCGACCGACAGGCCAACAACTGCCACTGCGGTACCGGCCACGAGACGACCGATGTTGCTAGATGTCCGCATAGCACGCCGTCTCGGCCGCTCCACCCGGATGGGTCAGTGCGCCGTAGCGCGCCGATCCAACCTGCTGGGCGTATTTCCACAAATAACCGGAAGTAAACTCGGTGGCGCGCGGCTTCCATTCTTTCGCGCGGCCATCCAGTTCGGCCTTGCTGAGCTTGACGTCGAGCGTGCCACGCTCCCCATCGAGCGTGATGATGTCGCCGTCGCGAATGAGCGCGATCGGGCCGCCGACCGCCGCCTCCGGACCGATATGGCCGACGCAGAAGCCGCGCGTGGCGCCGGAAAAGCGGCCGTCGGTAATCAGCGCCACCTTGCCGCCCATGCCCTGTCCATAAAGAGCGGCCGTGGTCGACAGCATTTCGCGCATGCCCGGTCCGCCCTTTGGACCCTCGTAGCGGATGACCAGCACGTCGCCTTCGGCGTATTGCCGGTTCTTCACCGCTTCGAAGCAGGCCTCCTCGCCGTCAAAGCAACGCGCCGGACCGGAGAACTGCAAACGCTCCATACCCGCCACTTTCACGATCGCACCTTCAGGCGCGAGATTGCCTTTCAGTCCGACGACGCCGCCGGTCGGCAAAATCGGCTTATTAGCAGGCCAGATGACGGCCTGATCGGGATTCCATTTCACCGACTTCAAATTCTCGGCGATGGTCCGGCCGGTGACGGTGATGCAGTCGCCATGGAGGAAGCCATGGTCGAGCAGCGTCTTCATCAACAGCGGCACCCCGCCAGCTTCGAACATGTCTTTGGCGACATAGCGGCCGGATGGTTTTAAATCCGCGATATATGGTGTCTTTTTCAGGACTGCGGCGACATCAAAAAGGTCGAATTTGACGCCGCATTCGTTGGCGATCGCCGGCAGATGCAAAGCGGCATTGGTCGAGCCGCCGGTCGCCGCGACAACCGCCGCGGCGTTTTCCAGAGCCTTGCGGGTGACGATGTCGCGCGGCCGAATGTTCTTGGCGAGGAGATCCATGATCATCTCGCCCGCGAGAAAGCAAAACTTGTCGCGGATTTCGTAAGGCGCCGGCGCGCCAGCCGAATAGGGCAAGGCGAGACCGATCGCCTCGGAGATCGTCGCCATCGTGTTGGCGGTGAACTGGGCACCGCATGCTCCGGCCGAAGGGCAGGCATTTTGTTCGAGCACGTCCAGATCGTCATCCGACATGGCGCCAATCGAGTGCTTGCCGACCGCCTCGTAAACGTCCTGAATCGTGACCGGGGCACCCTTAAACGTGCCGGGCAGGATCGAGCCGCCATAGATGTAGATCGAGGGCACGTTGAGCCGGCACATCGCCATCATCATGCCCGGTTGCGACTTGTCGCAGCCGGCCACCCCGATTAGCGCGTCATACGAATGGCCACGCACCGACAATTCCACCGAATCCGCGATCACCTCGCGCGACGGCAAAGACGATTTCATGCCGGCATGGCCCATGGCGATGCCGTCGGTGACCGTAATGGTGCAGAACTCTCGGGGCGTGCCGCCGCCCGCGGCGACCCCGAGCTTGACCGCCTGGGCTTGCCGCATCAGCGCGATGTTGCAGGGCGCAGCCTCGTTCCAGCAGGTCGCCACACCGACGAAGGGCTGATGGATCTGCTCGCGCGTCAGCCCCATGGCGTAATAGAACGCCCGGTGCGGCGCGCGGTCGGGGCCTTCGGTAGCGTGACGGCTTGGCAGCCGCAATTTCAAGTCGCTCTTGGCGTCCATCAAACTCAAGCACCAAACCGGCTCTGTTCGCCCCTCCCATCCGATCCAAAGCCTACTCGCTTTTCCAGACCGGACGTATCGACAACGGCTTTGAGGCCAAGATTGGTTCGGCCAGCCGCGCGCATCGATGTCGAGAAATCCTATGGCCAAAAAGCGGCGTTTGCCGTGGGTGCGCTGCGGTAAGATTAAATCTTCCCCCGCTGTGTCCGCGCGGCCACAGATTCAACGCGCTGGAGGTATTTCGGTTAAGCGGCGATTTACCACGTGGGCCTCCGCTTGCGACCATGAAGCGTGCCCAGACGCCTGACCAAAGCCTTCTTCCGCCGCAGCGTTCACGAGGTCGCGCCCGACCTGATCGGGGCGACGCTCCTATTCAATGGGGTCGGCGGACGGCTGGTCGAAGTCGAGGCCTATCATCACACCGATCCGGCCGCGCACAGCTATCGCGGGCCGACGGCGCGCAATGCGGTGATGTTCGGGCCACCGGGCTACGTCTATGTCTACCGCTCCTACGGCATCCACTGGTGCCTGAATATGGTCTGCGAGCCGAAGGGCTCGGCCAGCGCCGTCCTCATCCGTGCGCTGGAGCCGACGGATGGCTTGGCCGTGATGCGCCGGCGCCGTGGCTTGACCGACCTGCGGCTCCTTTGCGCCGGGCCAGGACGGGTCTGTGAGGCACTGGGGATTACCGCGGCGCACAATGGGCTGGCGCTGGACGAGCCGCCTTTCGAGCTATTTGCGCGGACCGATGAGGTTGAGGTCATCGCCGGACCGCGCATCGGGATCACCAAGGCGACGGAGAAGCCCTGGCGTTACGGCCTGAAGGACTCAGCCTTTCTCAGCAAGCCGTTTCGGGTGAACGCTAAGCCTTAAGCCTAAAACCCGGATCGAAGCCGAGTTCGGTGCACGCCTTCGCAATCGACACCGTTCCGTCCTCCTCGGCGATGTTGTAGATGCCGGGCTGCCCGCGTGTAACCGCAAGCAGTGTGGCCTGTGCCGCAGCATCGATATGGAGTGGTGGTTTGCGAATGGGGTCGGCGTGCCAGGTGCCGGGGCCATAGAAAAACCCGTAGCGCAGCACGATCGCTTCCATTCCTGACGCCAGCACTTGGCGTTCCATGTCCGCGGCAGCACTCACTGTTACCGCGCGAGGACCTTCCGACACGTTGAGCGGATCAGCCTCGGAATGCGGCTCGGCGCCAGGCGCATAGGCGAACGCAACGCTTTGCACGATGAAGCGCCGCGCCGAGGTGGCGCGCGCCGCAGCGATCAAGTTGCGCGTGCCTTCGGTGCGGATGCGCGCGTTGCGCGGATAGGATGCTGCAAGCTGAGCCTCGTCCTCGATGACGCGGGGCAAATCGGTCAGCTGATGGATGACGATCTCGGGTCGCGTCTTCACGACGGCGTCGCGAAGCGCAGCGGCATCAAACACATCGACAACAACCGCGTGAATGCCAGCGGCGTTGAGCTGACGCGCGGTGTCGGCCTGACGCGTGCTGCCGGTGACCTCGTGCCCTGCCGCAAGCAAGAGCGGCGTCAGTCGTCGGCCGATGGCGCCATTCGCGCCGGCGAGAAATATTCTCACGCGATCACGCCGCGCCACCTCATGTCGCGCCTTGCAGCCGCTGTAAGGCTTCGGCGATCTTGGCTTTGCGCAGCTGTGCTTCCTCGCGCTTCCCTTTCTCTTCTTCGACGACTTCTTCCGGCGCGCGAGCAACGAAATTGGGATTGCCAAGCTTGGCGTCCACGCGCGCGATATCGGCGTCGCACTTCGCCATCTCTTTGGCGAGCCGGGCACGCTCGGCGGCGAGATCTACTAATCCGGTCAGCTCTAAACCTAAAATTTCACCGCGCACAATAAGCTGCAGAGTCCCGGGTTTGGCTACCGGAATTCTGCTGACGCTCGAAATCTTGGCCATGCGCTTTATAAATTCAGACCAGCGCTGTGCCCGCTCCCAAACGTGATCGCCGACCCTAATCATAACCAGCGGCAGCGCCACGTTGACATTCATCTCCGAGCGGATGGCACGAATAGAAGTAATTAGGTCGATCACCCAGCCAATTTCGGCCTCCGCATGAGCGTCCCCAATACCTTCGAGTGAAGGCCATCGAGCAAGGGCGATTAAAGGTTCCTTTTCCCGCGATGCTGTCACGCTCCACAATTCTTCGGTAACGAATGGCATGAACGGGTGGAGAAGTTTGAGGATTTGGTCGAGCGCCCAGGTCGCAGCAGCCCCGGTTTCGTTCTTGGCGGCGCTATCCGGCCCGCTCAGCACCGGCTTGATCAGCTCAAGATACCAGTCGCAATAGACATTCCAGACGAAACGGTAGATCGCGCCAGCGGCGTCGTTGAACTTGTAGGCCTTGATCGCTTCCGTCACTTGCCGGGTCGCATTTGCGGTCTCATGCGCGATCCAGCGATTTAATGTCTCCTTGGTCTTTCGCGGATCAAAGCTTGGATCGCGAACGCAGCCGTTGATCTCGGCGAAGCGCGCGGCATTCCAGAGCTTGGTCGCAAAATTGCGGTAGCCTTCGACACGCTGCGCCGAGAGTTTGATGTCGCGCCCCTGCGCCGCCATGGCGGCCAAGCGTGAAGCGCAACGCGTCGGCGCCGTATTCGTCGATCACGGCCAAAGGGTCGATGACATTGCCCTTCGACTTCGACATTTTCTGCCCGCGCTCGTCGCGAACGAGCGCATGGATGTAAACGTCGCGAAACGGCACCCATTGGTCGGACAGAGCGTCAGGCCGTTCCTTTTGCATGAAATGCAGCCCCATCATCATCATCCGCGCGACCCAGAAGAAGATGATGTCGAAGCCGGTGACGAGCGTGCTGGTCGGATAGAACCGTTTCAGCTCCGGCGTCTGATCGGGCCAGCCCAAGGTCGAGAACGGCCACAGCGCCGAGGAGAACCACGTGTCGAGCACATCTTCGTCGCGCCACAAGAATACAGCGCGATTCTCCCGCATTGCTGAGATCACATCCGGTCCCGTCAGCTCATGCCAGGATGCGAGAATCCGAATCGACTTCCCGTAAAGTCTCTCTGCTTCGACCAGCAGCTCTTTTTCTGAGGGAGCGACAAAGACCTCATTGTTGCCGCCGTTTCCAACCTCGTATTGAAGCTTTCCTTCGACAACTCGCGGTCCATACCAAGCCGGTATCTGGTGGCCCCACCAGATTTGCCGTGAGATGCACCAAGGCTGGATGTTTTCCATCCAATTGAAAAACGTCGCTTCCCATTGCGGCGGAACGAATACGGTCTCGCGTTCGCGCACCGCCGCCATTGCCGGCAGCGCCAGTGTCTTGGCATCCACGTACCATTGATCGGTGAGATAGGGCTCAAGCACCGCGCCAGAGCGGTCGCCGTGCGGCACGACATGTGTCGTTGGCTCGGTTTTCTCGATCAAACCTCGCGACTCGAGCTGCTCCACAATCCATTTGCGGGCAGCTTCGCGCGATTTTCCATCCAAATTTTCCAACAGATCCGATTCAGGATGCGCGTCTTTCAGGAACGCATCATTGTTTTTCAGCGTTAAATGCGCCGCGGCATCGAATATGTTGACCAGCCGCAAGCCGTGCCGGCGCCCGACTTCGAAATCGTTGAAGTCATGGGCCGGTGTAATCTTCACCGCGCCAGAGCCTTTTTCCGGATCGGCATAGTCGTCGGCGATGACCGGAATCCGCCGGCCGACCAGCGGCAGGATCGCGGTCTTGCCGATCAGATGCTTGAGCCGCTCGTTCTGCGGATGCACCGCGACAGCGACGTCGCCGAGCATGGTCTCGGGCCGCGTGGTGGCGACGACGATGAATTCGCCAGAGCCTTCGATCGGATATTTGATGTACCAAAGCTGGCCCTTGCTCTCGACCTGCTGTACTTCGAGATCGGAAATCGCGGTCTTGAGTTTGGGATCCCAATTGACGAGCCGCTTGTCCTTATAGATCAGGCCTTCGCGGTACAGCGCGACGAAAACCTTCAGCACCGCGCGCGATAATCCTTCGTCCATGGTGAAGCGCTCGCGCGACCAGTCGCAGGATGCGCCAAGCCGCTTGAGCTGGCTCGTGATCGTGCCGCCGGATTCCGCCTTCCACTCCCAGACACACTTGATGAAAGCCTCGCGGCCCATTTCGCGGCTCGACGGCTGTTTGCGCTCAGCGAGCTGACGCTCGACCACGGCCTGGGTGGCGATGCCGGCATGGTCCATGCCCGGCTGCCACAGCACGTCCTTGCCGCGCATGCGCTCGAAACGGCACAGGATGTCTTGGAGCGTGTTGTTGAGCGCGTGGCCCATATGCAGCGAGCCGGTGACATTGGGTGGCGGAATGACGATGCAATACGGCTCGGCCTTGGCGCGCTCGGGCCGTCCCGCACGGAAGGCGCCCGCGGCTTCCCAAGCGGCATAAATGCGGCTTTCGACCTCGCTCGGCTGGTATCTGCTTTCGATCATTGTCGTTTCACTTTGGCGCGGGTTAGAAAGCCTGTGCCCCGCAGAGTGTCAACGCCGGCGTTCCTTCCGCTGACGCCGCAAAGCGAATTCCCCGTGCTTTTTTCGCCATCCAATTCGCCGCGATCGCCAACGCGCTCCATCATTCTGCTGGCGGTCGCGGGCTTTGCCAGCCAAGCCCAGGTCCGGGTCATGGACTCGCTGTTGCCGCAGGTGGCGGCCGATCTGCATACCACCGTCGGCGTCGCGGCCATGGTGGTCACCGCCTATGCGGTGACCCACGGTTCGATCCAGCTGATCATCGGTCCGATCAGCGACCGTTTTGGCAAATACCGGACCGTGGCGCTTACCTGCGCCATCGGCGCCGTGCTGGTGGCGATCTGCGGCATGGTCTCAACCCTGCCGCAGCTCGCGCTGGCGCGCCTTGCCACCGGCGCAGCGGCCGGTTGGGTCATACCGATCTCGATGGCCTATGTCGGTGACGTCACGCCGCATGACCGCTTGCAGCAAATCCTCGGGCGGTACATTTCGGGACAGATTCTCGGCCAGCTGTTCGGTCAGGCCGCCGGCGGGGTGCTCGGCGACCTGCTTGGCTGGCGCAATGTCTTCTTTGTGCTCGCCGGGCTGGTCGCTATCGCCACGGCCGGTCTGGTCTTCGAGCTCGCGGTCAATCCGCAGACGCGCAAGGCCGGCAGCCGCGGCACACGCGGCGCGTTCGGAGGCTATGCCGCGGTCCTGACCAATCCGCTCGCCCGCATCGTGCTGATTGCGGGCTTCTTCGAAGGCGGGCTGGCCTGGGGCGCCTTTGCCTATATCGGCGCCTATCTGCACCTGCGCTTTGGCTTGAGCTTCTCACTGGTCGGAGGTGTCGTCGCCTGCTTCGGCATCGGCGGCTTGATCTATGTCGCGATGGTTAAACCGCTTGTCTATCGCCTGGGCCAACGTGGTCTCGCGGTGACTGGCGGGATTGTTCTCGCGGTTGCCTATCTGTGGCTCGCGATGGGCCCGGTTTGGTGGCTTGCGCCTATCGCCACCACCGCAATCGGGCTTGGCTTCTACATGCTGCACAACACGCTGCAGACCAATGCCACGCAGATGACGCCACAGGCGCGCGGCACCGCGGTGGGTTTGTTCTCGTCGGCGCTTTACGTTGGTCAGACCGCGGGCGTCGCGGCCGGCGCGTTGGTGATCGACCGCGCCGGCGCGAAGCCATTGTTTCTGGCGACCGCGATCGCGCTGCCGGTGCTTGCCGTCTGGTTTGTGCGGGAATTGAAACGTTTCCGGCGGGCAGATTGACCACCCGCCGCAACAAACTGCGTCAGGCTTTTACCAGCGGCACTTTCGGAACGATGCCGCGCCGTGGCGGACCGTCGCCGCCGCCCGGCGGCTTGCGCTTGGGCGAAGAGCGCCGCTTGGCTTTGGCGCGGCGGGGCTCCGGCAGCTTCTCCGGCCGCGGCTTGACCGGCCCATCCGGGTAATCGAAGCCGAGCTTGCTGTTGCCGGCTTCGTCGGTGACGACGATGACGCGGACATGGCCACCGCCCTTGAGCCGGCCGAACAGAACCTCGTCGGCAAGAGCCTTCTTGATATGCTCCTGGATCACCCGCGCCATTGGCCGGGCGCCCATCAGCTCGTCGTAACCGTTCGCGATCAGCCATTTGGTCGCTTCGTCGGTCAGCTCGATGGTGACATCGCGGTCGGCGAGCTGCGCTTCCAGCTGCAGCACGAATTTCTCGACCACCATCTTGATGATCTCGGGCGACAGATGCGCAAAGGTAATGATCGCGTCGAGCCGGTTGCGGAATTCCGGCGCGAACAGGCGCGTGATCGCCTCCATGTCGTCGCCCTCGCGCTTGGTTCGCGTGAAGCCGAACGCCGCCCGCGCCATATCCGAAGCGCCGGCATTGGTCGTCATGATCAGAATGACGTTGCGGAAGTCGACCTGCTTGCCGTTGTGATCGGTCAGCTTGCCGTGGTCCATGATCTGCAGGAGCACGTTGAACAGATCCGGATGCGCCTTCTCGATCTCGTCGAGCAGGAGCACGCAGTGCGGATGCTGGTCGACGCCGTCCGTGAGCAGTCCGCCCTGATCGAAGCCGACATAGCCGGGCGGCGCGCCGATCAACCGCGACACGGTGTGGCGCTCCATATATTCCGACATGTCGAAGCGGATCAGCTCGACGCCGAGCGACGCCGCCAGCTGTTTGGCCACCTCGGTCTTGCCGACGCCGGTCGGGCCGGAGAACAGATAACATCCGATCGGCTTTTCCGGCTCGCGCAGACCGGCGCGGGCAAGCTTGATCGAAGCGGCCAGCGCTACGATGGCCTTGTCCTGGCCGTAGACCACGCGCTTGAGCGTCTCCTCAAGGTTCCTGAGCACCTCCGCGTCGTCCTTGGAAACCGCTTTCGGCGGAATCCGCGCCATGGTCGCGATCGTGGTCTCGATTTCTTTTAATCCGATGGTCCGCTTGCGCCGGTTTTCCGGAAGCAGCATTTGCGCCGCGCCCGACTTGTCGATCACATCGATCGCCTTGTCGGGCAGCTTGCGGTCATGGATATAACGCGATGAAAGCTCGACCGCCGCCTTAATCGCCTCGCTGGTATATTTGAGCTTGTGATAATCCTCGAAATAAGGTTTCAGCCCTTTGAGGATCTCGATGGCGTCGGGGATGGTCGGCTCGTTGACGTCGATCTTCTGGAAGCGGCGGACCAGCGCCCGATCCTTTTCGAAATACTGCCGGTACTCTTTGTACGTCGTCGAACCGATGCAGCGCACCGTGCCGGACGCCAGCGCCGGCTTCAGTAGATTCGATGCATCCATCGCGCCGCCGGAGGTTGCACCGGCACCGATCACGGTGTGGATCTCGTCGATGAACAGGATCGCGCCCGAATAGGCTTCGAGCTCCTTGATGACCTGCTTCAAGCGTTCTTCAAAATCACCGCGATAGCGCGTCCCGGCGAGCAGTGTGCCCATGTCGAGCGCGAACACGGTGGCGTTGCGCAGCACGTCGGGGACTTCGCCGTGCACGATGCGGCGCGCCAGTCCTTCCGCGATGGCGGTCTTGCCGACGCCGGCTTCGCCGACGAACAGCGGATTGTTCTTTTGCCGCCGGCACAGCACCTGAATGGTGCGATTGATCTCGGCCTCGCGGCCGATCAGCGGATCGATCTTGCCCTCGCGCGCCTTCTTGTTTAGGTTGACGCAATAGGCGTCGAGCGCGTCGCCTTTCTTCTTCGGCTCGTCGCCGGATTTGCTGTCGGCTTCCTCGTCGGCGCCACGCACCGGCCGCGCTTCGGACATGCCGGGGCGCTTGGCGATGCCGTGGCTGATGTAATTGACCGCGTCGTAGCGGGTCATGTCCTGCTCTTGCAGGAAATACGCGGCATGGCTCTCGCGTTCGGCGAAAATCGCGACCAGCACATTGGCGCCGGTCACCTCTTCGCGGCCGGACGATTGAACGTGAATGACCGCGCGCTGGATAACGCGCTGAAAACCGGCGGTCGGTTTCGAATCGTCGGCGCCATCGGTGACCAGATTGTCCAATTCGGATTCCAGATAAGCGATAAGACTGCGCCGCAGCTTTTCCAGATCGACGTTGCACGCGCGCATGACTGCGGCGGCGTCTTGATCTTCGATCAGCGCCAGCAGCAGGTGCTCGAGCGTCGCGTATTCGTGGTGGCGCTCATTGGCCAGAGCCAAGGCCCGGTGGAGCGACTGTTCAAGACTGCGCGAAAACGTAGGCATTTTCATTTCTCATCGTTTGTATTGGACGTTTGTATTGGACGCTATCTCCCAGAATCACTTCTTCTCCATAATGCATTGCAAAGGATGCTGGTGTTTGCGGGCAAAGTCCATAACCTGCGTCACTTTGGTTTCGGCAACCTCATACGTAAAAACACCACACTCGCCGATGCCGTGCTGATGCACGTGCATCATGATCCGATGCGCCGTCTCGTGATCCTTGTTGAAGAAACGCTCGAGGACGTGGACCACGAACTCCATCGGCGTGTAGTCATCGTTGAGCAGCAGCACGCGATAGAGGTTTGGCCGCTTGGTTTGCGGCCTTGTCTTGGTAATGACCGCGGTCCCGGGCGAGCCATCGCCTTTACGCTTGCGATCGTCGTCCGCCAGCCGGGCTGGCACATGGGTAGTAACGTCAATCAGCGGCATTGGTTCGTTCGACTTCCGGACTGCTGGATCATCCGCGGCCGGCGTTGCTGCCGACCGTTCGCCTGCGAGAATCCCCACACAGCGAGTAAAATTAGCGCGGATCACGCGCCGAATTGATAGAGCAACTTCCACAGAGGAAACGCCTATCGGCAGCGCGCCAACGGTCACCGCGCACAATTTCGAAGTGCTGGCGAGAGGGTGAGATAGTTCGCCTGTCGCGGGGCACAAGATGACAGAAAGCATGCACGGCTCGCCCAAATTGCTGTGGCGCGGCGCAACGGCCATGACGCGCCCCTTGGGGACTCGCGAACGGGGCTAATTTCGGTAGCGCGACACATCAGCAAATCCGTCGCCCGCGTGCGCCCGGACGGCATGGAGGGCGCCGGCGACAGCCGGCGCCGCCGGTGACCGGTGCAGGCGTCAAATTCAACGCGTGGGGCATTAACCGGTTTGCCATCAAAAGGCCTTTTGCAGCGGTGATTATATATATGTTGCGCCGCACAAAAGCGGACACATAAACGATTTTTTGGGCGGCGGCGCGGCTGCGTTTAACCGTTTTGCAACTGCGTCTTCCTAACCTGCTTGACCGTGTTGTTGGGGTAACGACCGAGTTGGGGTGGTGTCCGTCTCCCGCGCTGAACGGCGGAAAATCCGGCCTTAGCGGGCCGTACACTGTCCCGGAGCAGCAAACAGAGTGAGGGGCCGCCTTACGGGGTGAGGCGCGTTCAGGGACGGGGGTTATCAATGGCATCGGTGGAATTCGAAGCCCGTTCCGGGCTTCGTTACTGCCTGTTGGCGAGTGCCGCAGTCGCTGCGGCCCTTACCATCACCGGCGACGTCGCCGACGCACGACGGCATCATTATTCCCGTGTGCATCACGCCCATGCCGGGCACGGTCACGGTCACGCCCGTGTCGAAGATTATTCACCGCCTTCTGCGTCCATCGTTGTTGACGGCAATAGCGGGGCGGTATTGCAGGCCGCCAGTCCTGACGCTTTGCGCCATCCCGCTTCGCTGACCAAAGTCATGACGCTCTACCTTTTGTTCGAGCGTCTCGAATCCGGCAGGCTCAAGCTCGATAGCGCGCTCAAAATCTCCGAACATGCCTCAGAGCAGGCGCCGACCAAGCTCGGGCTCAAACCCGGCCAGACGATCAGCGTCGAGGACGCAATCAAAGGCATCGTCACCAAGTCGGCCAACGATGCCGCGGTCGCGGTCGCCGAAAACCTAGGCGGGGATGAAGACAGCTTTGCCAAGCTGATGACGCAGAAAGCGCATGCGCTTGGCATGGCACACACAGTTTACGTGAATGCGTCGGGTTTGCCGGACGACGACCAAGTTACGACCGCGCGCGATCAGGCCGTGCTTGGGCGCGCCATCCAGGAGCGGTTTCCGCGCTACTACCGATATTTCTCCACAGAATCTTTTGTCTATCACGGCGAAGCAATGCGTAATCACAACCATTTGCTCGGCGCAGTCGATGGAGTGGACGGCATCAAAACCGGTTTCACGCGCGCTTCCGGATTCAATCTACTCACCTCGTTACATCGTGACGGCCGTTACCTCGTCGCCGTTGTGATGGGAGGTCCCTCGGCCTCCGAACGCGACGAGCGCATGCGCGAGCTCATCGGCGCCCATATCAAGGAAGCTGCGGTGCGCCGCACCGCGCCCATGATCGCCGAGGCGGCCGAACGTCGTGAGGAGGCTTCGGCTAAATCACCGCCGACCCGGACCGACCGCACCGCTACGGCGAGCGTCGAGCCAAGCGCGGCGCCAAGCATGGCGCCAAGTATGACGGCACGTATGGCCGCTGGATCGAACGATCCGATCCGCCCGCTCCTGGTGAAGACGATTTCCTACCGAACCGCCCCGGTGCAAACCGCTTCGCTGGCGCCGATGCCGGCCTTGGTTCCGGTCGCGGCGGCGGCTCCGGCTGCGGCTCCGAGCGCGGTTGCGCCCGCCGCTCCTGCGCGGGCGGGGACCCGCGCCAGTTCGCCGACAACACGAACTGACATCGCAGCTGCCGCGCCAAATGTCGATCTTAAGGTGGCCCAAGCCGAACCGTCAGTGCCGACGGCTGCGGCCAGCGAACCGGCGCCACTAACATCCGTGGAGGCGGCGCCGGCACAAATTCAAGTGGTGCAGACACAGCCCGCACAGACACAGCCCGCACAGATGCGGCCCGTACAGATGCAGCCCGTGCAGATGCAGCCCGCGCAGATGCAGCCCGCGCAAATCGAACCCGCACCGATCGAAACGCACACAGCGGCAGCGAATGTGCAAACCGTGCCTGCGTATTCCGCTCCGCCGGCTCACGCCCATAGCGGCTGGCTGATCCAGATCGGCGCATTCGATGACGAGGCTGAGGCAAAGCAGCACTTGACCGCGGCACAGAGCAAGGTCCACGTCGCGCTTGCCGCGAAAGATCCATTCACCGAACGCGTGCAGAAAGGCGATAAGGCGCTTTACCGCGCCCGCTTTGCCGGATTCGACAAGTCGACCGCGGAAGCCGCCTGCCGGGCGCTCAAGCGCAGCGACTTCGAATGCATGGCGCTGAAAGATTAAGAAGAGCCCGTTCAAACGGGCCGAGTGATCGCGAAGGTCATCACCGAATACAGGGAAGCGCGACGGAGGACGGAAGACACGCGAGGTCCGCAACGAGTACCTTAGCGATGGCTCCGAAGCAGCAAGTCCTTGGCCTCATTGATGCGGACCGCCAAATACGTCGTCCCCCCTTGGTCGGGATGCAGTTTCTTCATGAGCGAGCGGTGCGCGCGGCCGATCTCGGTCATGCTCGCACCGGGCTGAACGCCAAGGATCTGATAAGCCTCCTGTTCAGTCATTTTGCTGCCAGTCGCCGGCCGCGCCCCGAAGCCCGTATCCGCATCAGCTTGCGTGTGCTCACGCCGGCCGGGTCTCCCGCCGTCAAAATAAGCTGCCAGTGAGCTGAGCGGCCAAGGAAGAGCTTCGCCTAACAGATAGATTCCGAAAAGCCCGAGCCCCAGGCCGAGCCCCCAATCCCCGCGGACCAGTAGAAGCGCGCCGATCAAAATCGCGAGCGCGCCGCTGAGGCGCTGCTGGGCGAAGTTGAGGATACCCCGCGCGCGCGACCGCTTTGCCGCCCACAGCAAAACCAAAAGGATGACTACGCCAAAGAGGCCAAGCATCCGAGCTTTATAGCGATTTTGCCGGAGTTGGCGATTTCAGCCGGCGGGCGCAGCCTGGCTCAGTCGGCAAGGAGATCGTGCGTGTCGAGCGGCTTTCCCGCAGCCGCGATCCATTCCGCACGCGCGGCGGCGCGGCGTTTACCGCGTTCGTCGATCGGCAGGCGGAGCGAATCGATCAGGATCTTCACCTCGTCGCGGGCGGTGACGTGTGAACTGGTTGGCCGTAGCCCAAGCGTATCCTCATTGAGGTCGTCGAGCGCGGTGAGGCCGCGTGGGAAGAATTCGCGATAGACCACCCGCTCGGCAAAACCATCGACGGTGCGGAAACCGAGCTGCTTGGCGAGGCTGTCGACCCCCTCGCCGACCAGACGGCGGTTGCGCGAGCCCAGGGTAGAAAGCCGATTGCGGAGCACCACCCAATCGGTGAGACCGCCGTCAACCAAGCGGCGCTGGCGGCGGGCTTCGCGCACCATGTCGGCATAGTGGCTCACTCCCGCCACTTCGAAAGAGACTGGATCGAGGGTGCCGAGCACGTCAAAGTCGACGAAACTGTCGTTCAATGGCGTGATCAGGGTGTCCGCCATCGAATGGGCCAGACGCATCATGTAGGAATCGGTGCCTGGCGTATCGATAACCACAAAGTCGTGGCTTTGCTCGACCGTACTTACGGCTTGAGCAAACGCGGCAAATTCCTCGGCTTCGATTTCATCGAGACGCACGCCACAGCCGCGTGCAATGCAATAATGCACAGGGATTTCCAGTTGAATCCCGCTGCGCGCAGCCCACCCGCGGCGGTTGTCGATATAGTGGGTGAAACTCTTTTGGCGCGAATCGAGATCGATCGTGGCGACCCGCTGGCCAGCTTGCAGCAGTGCGACGGCAACATGCATCGCCGTGGTCGACTTGCCGGAGCCACCTTTTTCGTTCCCAAGGACGATGACATGCGCCGAGAACGGACGGCCGAGCTCCGCCTGCATCAGCATAGAACGCAACCCCTGCGTTGCGACTACTTTCTGAATTTGCAACGCGCCACGTCAAGATACAGCATCTATCGAAATAAGTTAATCGTAAACGAAACGCTGCATCGACGAAACGCGCCTGGGTGTGCTCACGCTGCAACGTCATCATGAAGATTTCCAAGCGAGCGAAGCGTCATCCGCGCGTCATCGGCACCCTACCTGCGCTGCGCCGCGCCATCGCGAATTTCCGCAGGCGCGGCCGCACAATTGCCCTGGTGCCGACGATGGGAGCGTTGCACGAGGGGCATTTTTCTTTGGTACGCCGGGCCCAAAGCCGGGCCGATTGCGTCGTTGTCTCGATATTCGTTAATCCGACGCAGTTTGCTCCCCACGAGGACCTGACCACCTATCCGCGCACCTTGGCGGCCGATGTTGCGGCTTTGGCCGAACGGCAAGTCGCTCTCATCTGGGCGCCTTCCGTGCGAACCATGTATCCGGACGGGTTTGCCACGCGGGTGGTGCCGGAGGGACCGGCCAGGGCCGGATTGGAAGACGCCAGCCGTCCGCATTTTTTTGCGGGCGTGGCGACCGTGGTGGCGAAGCTCCTGATTCAGTGCGAGCCCGATATCGCCCTGTTCGGCGAGAAAGATTACCAGCAGCTCAAAGTCGTCACGCAGCTTGGCCGCGATCTTGGCCTGAAATCCCGGATCGTCGGCGCGCCGATCGTGCGCGAGCGCGACGGCCTCGCTCTTTCTTCGCGCAACCGCTACCTCACTCCAGCGGAGCGCCAAGCCGCACCGATGCTCTACCGCGCGCTTAAAGATGCCGCCGCCAAGATCGGCGCCGGCGCGCCAATTGCCGAAGCACTCAAGCAAGCGCGCGAAGCAATCTCACGCGCAGGTTTGCAACTCGACTATTTCGAAGCGCGCAATGCCGACACGCTCGAGCCGCTTAAACACTCGGTCGGCGAACCGATCAGGCTTCTCGCCGCAGTGCGGATCGGCACGACGCGGCTGATCGACAATATCGCGGTGTAGAGGGCGAGCCCCTACTTCACCGCCGCCACTTTCATCGGATCCTTCACGCTCGGATAAGTCTCGAATTCCTCACTCCAGAGTTGGCCATCCTTCTTCACCACTTTGCGGATGTAGATGTTGCTGACGATGTCGCGGGTGGCCGGATCGATCGAGATCGACCCGCGCGGGCTTTCGAAAGCCATGCCCTTCATCGCGGCGATCAAGGCGTCGCCGTCGGAATTGCCGCCGGTCTTCTTGAGCGCCTCGTAGATCAGGTGCAGGCCGTCATAGGCGCCGAGCGAAACAAAGTCCGGGCGGAAGCCATTCGCCTTCTGCATTGCCGCCACATAGGTCTTGTTGAGCGCGGAATCGTGGGCCGCCGAATATGGCCCCGCGGTGATCATGCCGAGCATCTGATCGCCCATATTGTTGAGATCGTCATCATCGGTGAGATCGCCCGGCCCGATGATCTTGATACCTGATCGGCCCAAGCCGCGTTCGGCGAATTGCTTGGCGAAGATCGGCGCCTGCGTGCCCGGGAAGTAAATAAAGGCGGTGTCCGGCTTTATGTCGCCGATGCGTTGCAGGAACGGCGCGAAGTCCGGATTGGCAAGCGGAATGCGGATCGATTCCACGATCTCGCCACCAACCTGCTTGAACCGGGTCGTGAACGAGGTTTCCGCTTCGAACTCCGGGCGCCCAATCGTTGACCAACGTGACTATTCGTTTGCTGCCATTCTTGGCCGCCCATTCGGCCAAGATCCAGGACTGTGGCGGCAGGATGAAACCGGCGCGCACGAAGTACGGAGATTTTGTCGTCGTGATCGAAGCGCCCGAACTCATCACCAGAGTGGCTTTCTTCAACTCGGTCGCGAGCTGCGCAATGGCAAGCGCGGTCGGGGTGATCCCGATGCCGAGAATGTCGACCTTTTGATCGACGATCATCTCCTGAATAAGACGACGCGCATTGTCGGCGATACCGCCGTCATCCCGGATCGTGATCTGAATTTGCCGCCCGGCAACGGTATCGCCGTGTTGCTGCATGTAAAGCTTCAACGCGGCCTGTAGCTGACGGCCCACCGCGTTGAAGCCGGCGCCGGTGAGCGGAATACTGATGCCGATTTTGAGCGGCGTCTCCGCGGCCGCGCGGCGGGCGAGGAGCCCGGCCGCAGCGGTGGCCGTCATCCCCTTGAGCACTGTCCGACGCTGCATGTGATTACCTCTCCTTTTTGTCGTCATGCCCGCGCTTGTCGCGAGCATCCACGTTTTATTTTTCTGGCGCGATACGGTGCGAAGACATGGATGGCCGGAACACGTCCGGCCATGACGTCCTCAAAATCATTCCGCCGCCTCGAGATGCGGGATCTCGGGTCGTTCTCCTTCGGCCTTTCCGGTGATCGGCGGCTTGGGCAAGCGGGCCTCGCCGCTTTCCATCACGAAGGTATGCTCGAGCGAATACCACGGCGGTTTGACGTCCGCCGCGCGCGGGCAAGGCTCGTCGTGGCGAATGTAATCGCCGATCAGATGGCGCGTGACGCCGAACTGCACGTCCGTCTCGATGTGCTTGTCGTCGGGCACGTAGAGTTGCGAGATCAAAGTTTTGAAGCCCGGCTTGTAAACCAGAAAATGCAGGTGAGCGGGGCGCATATTGTGGCGTCCCTGCGCGCGCAGCAATTCGCCGACCGGGCCGTCGATCGGGATGGGATAGCCCGCCGGCTTGACGCTGCGGAAGCTGATATGACCGTCCGCGTCGGTCGTGAACTTGCCGCGCAAGTTCATGTCGGCTTGCACCGGGTCCTGGTTTTCGTAAAAACCTTCCGGCGAGGATTGCCAGATGTCGACCTCGGCGCCGCCGATCGGCTTGTCATTCACATCGCGGAACCGGGCGTCGACAAACAGCGCCGGACCGGGCGTTGGCGAACGCACGATCGAGCCGCCATTCGGGGTGCGCGGAGAATTCATGCGCCAAAACGGGCCGAGAAGATTGGCGTCGGTTTCGGTCTGGCCGCGATTGCCGTTGTTGAGGAGACAAATCAGACTCGAGAAGCCGAGCGAACCGGACATCAGCACGGCTTCGTTGTGAATCTCATTGGTATGCTTGCCCAACGCGACGATGTAGCCGATCGCCGCCTGAAATTCCGCCTCGGTCAGTTTCACCTCACGGGCAAAATCGTGCAGGTGGTGGACGAGCGCAGACAGGATCTCGCGCAAGCGCGGATTTTTGCTGCGCGCAATCTCGCTCAATACCGCTTTCGTGACGTCTTTCTCGTTTTCAATGATCATCGTGCAGCTCCGGGAGGCCGCCGGGCGTTAGCGGTCCGGCGCTTTGGCCGCGGACTTTACGTGATCGCTTGCGGGGATGCCATGCGGCAATTCCGGTAATGGCCGGCGCCGGTCACATCAGACCAAGCTCACGAAGCTCGCGCCGCAGAGTCTCGGGCATGGCGGCGGCGCCTTTGACGGCTTTGTCGAGGTCGCGCGGAGCGTCCTTGCAAGCAAGATAGCGCCAGCCTTGAAATGCGCGATGCGCCCGCGGCTCGACCAGAACCATTTTAGGATCGAGCACGACGCCGCAACGCCCGATGCCATCCTTATCGACGAAGGGACGGATCGCACGTATGCGCTGGCGGCACATGATTTCGCCGCGGATGACCCAATACAGTGATCCGCCATCGACCAGCTCCGCCGCCCGCTTAGGTACCATGCGGGTGCGGTGAATATGCTCGGGCTTCTCACCGTTCTTGCGCTTGGCCTTGAGCTTCTCCTTGATCCAATCCTGAAGCTCGCGAACGGAATCGCAACCGACGCAAAGCTTGATCAGATGCACGGTCATCTTTCTTTCTCACTCTGACGAAGCCTCAAGAGCCTCGATAGGCTCTAGCACCATAATCGGGGCGCCTTCTATAACCTGCGCACCGGTACTCACAGGAAGCTCTTTCACCACGGCAGCAAACGGCGCGCGCAGCGTATGCTCCATTTTCATCGCCTCGATCACGGCAAGTCTTTGCCCGAAGACCACGCGATCGCCGATGCCAGCAAGAAGTTCCAGCACACGCCCGTGCATAGGCGCCTTGATCACGTTGTCGCCGTCCCCGGCGGCGGCGGTACTCGCCGCAAAGTCCTTGATGCGGACGCGGGTCTGGCGGCCGCCACGCAATACGTAAGCTTGCGCGCCCGACCGAAACAGGTGCACGTCAGTAGCCGGTTCGACGCCGTGAACCGTAAGGCGCGGACCGTCGTTCCCACAGGCGATGACCGCTTGGGCGTCCTCGCCGTCGACCAGGATTGGCAGCGAGATTTCGCGCCTGCCGCCGAGTTGAAACCCGTCGCGCGCTGACCAGGCAGAATAGTCTTCCGGGGCGTCCGCTTCATGCGCCGACGCCTCCTCCTGCGCGGCAATCGCATCAACCAAAAGTGTCACGCCGCGCGCGGCGGCGCCCCAATCGGGCTCTCGAGGCGCTGCGCCCAAAGCCGTGAGGTTACGGTCGATAAAACCGGTATCGACTTTGCCCTGATGAAAGGCAGCGGCTCGGCACAGATTGGCCAGAAAGAGCACGTTGGTTCGCACTCCGGCGATCATCGTTGCATCGAGCGCTTGCGCAAGCCGATCGAGTGCGCCATCGCGCGTTGGCGCATGGGCGATGAGCTTGGCGATCATTGGATCGTAAAATGGCGACACGTCGTCGCCGGCTTCGATGCCGCTATCCACTCGGATCTCGCCCGGAAATTCCAGCGCCGCGATCGTTCCGGTGGACGGCAGAAAGCCGTGTTCGGGATCTTCTGCATAGACGCGTGCTTCGATCGCGTGTCCCTCAAAGGGGATCTCGTCCTGGCGCAGCGGCAGCTTTTCGCCGGCGGCGATCCGGAACTGCCACTCGACCAGATCGAGGCCGGTAACTGCCTCGGTCACCGGATGCTCGACCTGGAGCCGCGTGTTCATTTCGATGAACCAGAATCCGTCGGCGCGTAATCCGGCCGTGCCGTCGGCGACGAATTCCACCGTACCGGCGCCGCGGTAGTCGACCGCCTTTGCCGCGGCGACCGCCGCTTTGCCGATCGCCGCGCGCAAGTCCGGCGTCATACCCGGCGCGGGCGCCTCCTCGATCACCTTCTGGTGGCGCCGCTGCAGCGAGCAGTCGCGCTCGCCAAGATGAACCGCGTTGCCGTGATTGTCGGCAAAGACCTGGATTTCGATGTGCCGGGGCGAGGTGACAAATTTCTCGATCAAGACCCGGCCGGTTCCGAATGCCGATTGGCTTTCGCGCACGGCACCTTCAAGCGCGGCATCGAAATCGGCATGCTTGTCGACCCGCCGCATGCCGCGGCCGCCGCCGCCGGCCGCGGGCTTGATCAGCACCGGATAGCCGATCTGGTAGGCTTTTTCCCGCAGGAATTTCGCATCTTGACGCTCGCCGTGATAGCCGGGGACAACCGGTACGTCGGCTCGCTCCATGAGCTTTTTGGCATGGTCCTTGAGTCCCATTGCGCGGATTGCGCTTGCCGGCGGGCCGACAAACACGAGGCCTGCTTGCGCGCAGGCGTCAGCGAAGTCAGCGTTCTCCGACAGAAAGCCGTAGCCAGGATGAACCCATTCGGCGCCGGCTCGCTTTGCCGCCGCGATCAGACGTTCGATCGCGAGATAGCTTGCGCGCGGCTCAGGGCCTCCGATCAGATAGGCCTCATCGCATAATCGGGTATGCAGCGCGCCGGCGTCCGCTTCGGAATAGACCGCGATGGTACGCATGCCGAGCCGCGTGGCGGTGCGCGCGATACGGCAGGCAATTTCGCCGCGGTTAGCGATGAGGACGGAGCGCAGCATCTCGCCGCATCTGAGCGGGTAACGGGCGCGCGTTCAACTCATTGCGCGGCCGGTGTCTGGCCGGCGCTCGCCTGTGGCGGGGCTGAGGATTGTGGTGGCGGCGAGGGTTGCGCCGCCGGACTTGGCGCCGTGCCGGGCGTCCAGACGGGATCGGCCTGCGGGACCAAAGTCGCTGCCGGCGATGTCGTGGCCGGCGGCGGCGAATTGCCGGCTTTGCGTGAAGATCGGCGCGCCGACGCCGCCGCGCGCGCGTCGCCGGCCACATTTGCCGGTGCGGCTTTCGGCTCGGGGTTCATGATGCTGATGGCCGGAATCGAGGCAGCGCTTGGAAAATCGGCATCGATGACAACTTTTTTCTGGGCCTGACCCGCCGGCAGCTGGCTGGCGGCGAGCGTAGCGGTCGAGGATGGGGCCGCATCCGCGACCGGAGTTCTCGGGCTGCCCCCATAGTGGCAAATAACGGTCGAGGTACCGATCGAAGGTTTGCTCGCTTAAATTGGCTCGCACTCGCTCCGGATCGCGCAGCAGTGCCAAAGCCTCGCAACGACTGCTCGTGCAGCCGTCGCGTATTGCGAGCGCATGGGCGACGAAACCGAATCGATCCGCCTCAAGCGCGCGGCGCAGCGAGGGTAAGACCGAATCGAGATTGCCGCCGGCCCTGATGTGAGCGGCGATATCGGAAAGCAGCGTCAATCGCGCAGCGGTATAGGACGAGGCAGCCGCCACCGTTGCCGGGGCGGCGAACAGCGCTTTTTCGCACGCTGCTTCGACGTTTTCCCCGCCGGTGGCATCCAGGCAGGCAAGCGGCGAACCGGGTGCAAGCACCTGCGCCATTAGCTGCGCGGCGCGCATTTCGAGATTGCGGCGTTCGACGCTGAGGTCGCGTGCCGCGGCGCCGGCCAGGAAAGCCCAGGCCAATATCGCGCCAAACGCGGCCCCGAGCCCACCCACGGCGAACCGCGATATGATTCTCGAGCGCGTCCAATCGAGCGCCAGCGCGCAGACAAGTACAAGCAGAGCCGCCGCTCCGGACGCGACCCAGAAACGCAAATGTCCGACGTCCGGATCAATGCCGAGCATCGAAAAGCCTATGCGGGACGATGTCGCTTCCCCCGATAAGCGAGTATGGCGCAGTGCTGCCGTGCGCGCCAGTCGCCTGTTGCGCGACTAGTGCTCGACCTCGAGCTGGCTCTCTTTCGCCACGCGCTCAAAGGCCTCGCCCGGATTCTTGATGCGATACTGATAGTCCTCCCCGTCGGATGGCAGCAGCCTCACAACCTTGTAGCTGCCACTCGCGCCGGGGCGACTGATCGGGCTTGAGGTATAAAATACGGCTTGGCCGACTTGGAATTTGTGCGTCCGCAGTGAATGACCGAGCGCGGTCACCTGCGCGACCGTGACCGTGGTGGAGGCGTCCGAGGCCGTGATTTTCCTCGCCGAAGGCGGCCGCAGCGCGCTGATCGGTAGCGATTTCCGCGCGGAAAACCGCGAAGCAGTGGCCGCCTTGGCCGCAGCAGCGCGTGCGGCGACCTTGCGAGGCGCAGCTTTTCGGATCGATTTGGAGGCGGCTTTGGCGGGACGCTTGTTTTTCACTGAACGCTTATTCATGGAACAACTATAGCATCCAAAAACAGCACGGAGCAAAGAATATAATCGCGACAAACCGCGCTTAAAGTGGCTTAAAATCGGTCAGTCCGAATACGAAAAAATATTGTCTTTTCAGTATTATACAAGGAGCAGCTTTCCCAAAATGAAAACTGCTCTCATGCCCCCATTTGCCGCTGCCAACGGCCGTTCTCATCGGCCTTCCAATAGGTAACCTCGGCGCCGTTAGTCTTGGCCTCATTCCACCGCATGCGAGCCATTTCAACAGCTTCGGGATCATCGCCATCGAACAGCAGCACGATACGCTGATAATTGCCCGAGTCCGCTGTCAGATTCGCGCCGTCGACCAGGAAGCGCACGACCGCGCCATTCGGATTTTCGGCACTGGCAGTAAGCACGATCGGCTGTTCAGCGGGTTCGGGATCGCGAGAGGTGCCGTGCGGCAAAAAAGCGTCGTCGCGCCAGGTCCACAAATGCGCATCGAGCGCCTCCACGCGCTCGTCGGAGGAAGCTTGAACGACCACGCGCCAGCCGCGCTCGAGCGATTTCTGCAAAAGCGGCGGTAGCACCTGCTCCAAGGTTTGGCCCTTGAGATGGTAAAATAGAATTTCGGTCATTGCGCCTCCGCTCAGCGCTCGTAGTGATCTTCGACGAGTCGCTCAAGCAACCGCACGCCCCAACCCGAGCCCCAGCTCCGGTTGACGTCGCTTTGCGGCGAACCCATCCCGGTCCCGGCAATGTCGAGATGAGCCCAGGGGGTCTTATCGACGAAACGCTGCAAAAGCTGAGCGGCCGTAATCGCGCCGCCCGAGCGCCCGCCGGTATTTTTCATATCGGCGAATTTTGAATCGATCATCTTGTCGTATTCGGGGCCGAGCGGCATCCGCCAAACCCGCTCGCCGGTCACCTCCCCCGCCTCTATCAGCCGCTCGGCGAGCTTGTCGTCGTTGCAGAACAGACCGGCATATTCCTGTCCGAGCGCAACGATGATCGCTCCCGTGAGCGTTGCAAGATTGATCATGAATTTTGGCTTGAATCGCTTGTTCACATAATGAAGCAGGTCAGCCAAGACGAGACGGCCCTCGGCATCGGTATTGATGATTTCGATGGTTTGTCCTGACATCGTTTTGACGATGTCGCCCGGCCGCTGGGCTTTTCCGTCGGGCATGTTTTCAACAAGGCCGATAGCGCCAACCGCATTGACCTTCGCTTTGCGCGCCGCCAGCGCATGGATGAGGCCAACGACGCAGGCAGCTCCTGCCATGTCGCCCTTCATGTCCTCCATGTTTTGCGCCGGCTTGATCGAAAGGCCGCCGCTATCGAAGCAGACCCCTTTGCCAATGAATGCGACGGGATCGGTGCCACGCTTGCCGCCATTCCAGCGCATGACGACAAGCTTTGCTTCATGCGCGGAACCTTGTCCAACTCCGAGCAGTGCGCCCATGCCAAGCTTGCGCATCGCGGCAACGTCGAGCACTTCGACGCCAACCCCCAACTTGGTCAAACCTGATGCGCGGCGAGCGAATTCGCCGGGATAGAGGATATTGCCGGGCTCATTGACGAGATCGCGGGCGAAAACGACGCCGTCAGCGATAGCCGCGCGGCGCGCCCAGGCTTTCTCCGCCGATGCCGGATTCGAACAGGCAAAGTTCAGTTCAATCCTTTTCGGCGCCTGCTCTTCGTCCTCTTTGCGCTTGGTCTTGTAGAGATCGAATGAGTACCCACGAAGCCGCGCGCCGAGCGCCAGATCGGCGACCTGGTCGGCCTTAAGCGCCCCCGACCCCAGTTCGGCGAAGATTGTCGCGGCCGCGGCGGCTTTGGTCAGTTTTCCCATTGCGACGCCGCCCAATTTGGTGAGATCGCGGGAGGTTAAGGCGCTGTCCTTGCCGGTGCCGACGACCACCAGTCGCGGCACGTCGAGGCCGGCAGGGGCAATTAGGTCCAGGCTTGACCCGTTTTTCCCGTTGAAACGATCAGCGGCTGCGGCGCGATGCAAACTGTCTCCCATGCGCGAAACAATGCGCCGGCTCGCCGGCCCAAATTTCATGTTCTCGGCGCAGAACAGAATAAGAACATCACGCCGGGTTGCGAACGAGTTGAAAACGAATTTAAGGGCGGCAGCCATGTCAAATCCTTGATGAATCCTCGCGGTCCTCTGCCAAAGGGCGGGATTGTGCGGTTCCGAATGGATTTATGGACCGGACTCGCCGGGCGGGCAAAGCGGACCATGCGCGTAAGATGAGGCCTTGTCGCCGGCCGATTTATCAAACGGCCGTATTAACGCTTTAGTGTGCATGTTCAATAGCTTTGCCTTGGCGGGGCCATTTTGTGAACGCATGAAATTACCTGCCTTCTGGGGAGATCGGCTGCCGGGACCTGCTGCGCCGTCGCAAACGCCGCGATGGCATGGGCCGGCAGGGGGATGTTTAGTCCAATGGGGTCGATCAGCCGGTACATGTTTCGCGCCACCATGGGCGCGTTCCTGATCACCCTGGTCAGTCTGACAGTCGTGATCTGGTTCACGCAGGCGATGCGCGATTTCGACCTGATCACGAGCCAGCGGCAGACGCTACTCGTTTTCGTCGGCATCACCGGAATGATCGTACCGCTTTTGGTGATGATGATCGCGCCCATCGCGCTGGTCATGGCGGCAGCGCACGTCCTCAACAAGCTCAGTTCGGATTCCGAGATCATCGTGATGAACGCGGCCGGAGTGTCGCCCTGGCGATTGCTTCGGCCATTTCTCGCCTCCGCGGCCGTCGTCTCGGTATTGGTCATGGTCATCGCGGCCTATGTCTCGCCTCGCAGTCTGCGCGAACTACGCGAGTGGGGCGCGCAGGTGCGCGCCGATATTCTGACCAACATCGTTCAGCCGGGCCGCTTCACCACCGTCGGGGGCAATCTCACTTTCCATATTGCAGACCGAAAGCCGAACGGTTTGCTGGTCGGCATTTTCGTCGACGATCGGCGCGATTCCGCTGTGCATTCCACCTATCTCGCCGAGCAGGGCGAAATCGTAAAGAACGATGCGGCCTCATTCCTGGTCCTCCAAGGCGGCAGCATTCAGCGTCTCGAAGCGGGGCAACGCGATCCCAGAATCGTGACCTTCGATCGCTATCCTTTCGATCTCTCGCAGTTTACCGGCGGGCCGCAGAACGTCGTTTACACCGTGCGCGAGAAATATATCTGGGAATTGTTGTGGCCGCGATCTGACGACGCGCTGTATGCGGCGCAGCCAGATCAATATCGATCGGAGCTGAACGACCGGCTGGCCACGCCGCTCTATCCGCTCGCCTTCGTCATCCTGGCTTACGCGTTTCTCGGCCCGCCGCAGACCACGCGGCAAAGCCGAACGCTGGCGCTGCTGGGCATGATCGGCGCCGTGGCGTTGCTGCGGCTGATCGGCTTCATCAGCGTGATCGTGGGGGTGCGGGTGCCGAGCGCTCTTGCTCTGCAATATGTCGCACTGTTCGGTGCGATGGCCGCGGGGCTTTGGCAAATCTCTCGTGGCCGCGCGGTCGAACCTGCCGCCGCCATATCGAGGTTTGCAACCGCCGTCGGCGAGCGCCTCGCGCGCGCGGCCGAGAGCTGAGGAGCGGCCATGATCGCTGGAACGCTCTCGCGCTATTTCGCCATGCGGTTTGTCGCCTCCGTGGTCGGTTCGTTCATCGGCGTCATCGCGCTTGCCGCCATGATCGACTATGTCGAACTGATGCGGCGTGGCGCCGATTGGCCGAATGCCACGGCCTGGCTGCTGGCAAAAATCTCGATGTACCGCGTCCCCCAGCTCACCGAGCGAATCCTGCCGTTCACGGTGCTGGTGGGTGCGATGTCGTGCTACCTGACGCTTTCGCGCCGGCATGAACTCGTCATCGCGCGCGCCGCCGGAGTTTCGGCTTGGCAATTCGTGGCGCCCGCGGTTATCGCTGCGTTCCTTCTCGGCACCGTGGCGACCACACTCTACAATCCTGTTTCGGCGATGTTGCACGAGCGCTCGAAGCGGCTCGAGGCCGACATGCAAGGCGCCACGCTTTCGGCGCTGCAGCGGTCAAACAGTGGCTTTTGGGTACGGCAAAAGAGCAGCGACGGCGCCGCCATCATCAATGCGATCAGCAGCCGTGAGCAAGGCGCCCAGCTCGGCGGCGTGAGCGTGTACACGTTCGACAATAGCGGCCATTTCCAAGATCGCATCGAGGCGAAAAGCGCCGCGTTGCAGGAAGGCTACTGGCTGTTTGAAGACGCGCGCATCTACGTGCCTGGCAAAGCGCCGGACCTAGAACAGGCCTACCGGCTGCCGACCAACCTCACGCTCGAGCAGGTGCGCGAGAGCTTCGCGACGCCTGAGACGGTGCCGTTCTGGCAATTGCCGACTTACATCGAACTCGCCGATCGGGCGGGTCTGCTCGCCGCCGGATACCGCCTGCAATACCAGCAGCTTCTCGCGCGACCGTTTTTGCTCGCGGCGATGGTCCTGCTCGCTGCCTCGGTGAGCCTGCGATTCTTCCGATTTGGCGGCGTGCAGAAAATGATCTTAAGCGGCATCTCGGCCGGCTTCCTTTTGTTCGTGTTGTCCAAGATCACTGAAGACATGAGCAAATCGGAATTGTTGTCGCCGGTGGCAGCGGCATGGATCCCGGTGGTAATCGGCAGCCTTACCGGATTTGTCGCACTATTGTACCAGGAGGACGGCTAGTGACGACCTGGCGTAGGTCTTCGCGTCCTCTTCGCCGACGTAGCGCGCGCATGCCTGTCATGGCTCTCGCGGCGTTGCTTGCGTTTGTACTTGGGGCCGTTATCGCGCCCGCGCAGCTGGCTGCGCAGAACGCCATCGGCGTCATGCACTTTCCGCCGCGGCCGCCGCCTCCGCCGCGACAACCGCCGCCGCCGTCGAACGCGCCGATGCTCGTGCAGGCGACCGAGATCAGATACGACTACACGAATAACTCGGTTGCCGCGGTCGGTAACGTGCAGATCTATTACGGCGGCGCGACTGTCGAAGCCGATCAGGTCATATACGATCAAAAAACCAAGCGGCTGCGCGCGGAGGGCAACGTCCGGCTCACCGAGCCTGACGGCAAGATCACCTATGGCCAGGTCATCGATCTGACCGACGACTATCGCGACGGATTTGTCGATTCACTGCGACTCGAAACGCCCGACGAGACCCGTTTTGCCGCAGCACGCGCCGACCGCACACAGGGCAATTACACAGTCCTGCAGAACGGCGTCTATACAGCGTGCGAACCCTGCAAGGACGATCCGCGAAAGCCGCCGCTATGGCAGGTCAAGGCCGCCCGCATCATCCACGATGAGGGCGAGAAGATGCTTTATTTCGAAGACGCCCGCGTCGAGTTTTTTGGCGTTCCGCTCGCTTATGTGCCCTTCATGTCGACGCCCGATCCGACCGTCAAACGCAAGAGCGGATTTCTGTTTCCGGGTCTGTCGGAGACTTCCCAATACGGCTTCGGCGCCGAGATCAAATATTTTTGGGCGCTGGCGCCGAACTACGACCTCACGCTGTCGACGCTGTTGACCACCAAGCAGGGCGCGCTTTTCAAAGGGGAATGGCGCCAGCGCTTGCTCGACGGCTCGTATACGATCAGAGCCGCCGGAATCTTCCAGCAGGACCCCGGATATTTTGCCACACGTGACGGGCCCAACAGCCTGACCGCGAACACATTTCGCGGCGTGATCCAATCGGCTGGGCAGTTCGCGCTCAGCGATAAGTGGGTCTGGGGTTGGACCGGATTGCTGGTGACTGACAGTCAGTTTCTTTACGACTATCAGCTGAGACAGTTTACCGGCGCCTTCGATCCGTTCCAGACCGGTTTTGCCGCGGAGGGAGTGTCGCAGCTTTATCTCAGCGGCGCGGGCGACCGCAGCTACTTCGACATCCGTTCCATCTACTATTACGGCTTCTCGCAATTCGACCACCAGTCGCAAATCCCGATCATTCACCCGGTGCTCGATTATTCCAACGTACTGCCTCAGCAATTGCTTGGCGGCGAGTTCAGCTACAAGGTCAACCTCACCAGCCTGACCCGGCAGCAGGCTGAATTCGACGCCGTAACGCAAACGGCTCAGTCCAGCGGCGTCTGCTCGAGTCCCACCGCCGACACGGCTGTTCCAGGAAACTGCCTGCTGCGCGGCATACCCGGCGACTACACGCGTTTTTCGGCACAGGCGGATTGGCGTCGCACACTGGTCACCGACAACGGTCAGATGATCACACCGTTTTTCCGCATGCGCGGCGATGTCGCAACGGTTTCCGTGGACAATACGCCAGGCGTGTCGAACTATATCGCGACCGGAACCGATGGGCTTGCACGCGGCATGCCCGCCGCGGGGGTCGAGTATCGCTATCCGTTCATCAGCGTGTCGTCATGGGGAACGCAAATCATCGAACCGATCGCTCAGGTTGTGCTGCGGCCCAATGAGACAGATATCGGAAAGTTTCCCAATGAAGATGCGCAGAGCCTGGTATTCGACACCAGCAATCTGTTCGACATCGACAAGTATTCCGGCTGGGATCGCGTCGAAGGCGGCGGCCGTGCCAACGTCGGCATACAATACACCGCCCAGGTCAATCGAGCCGGATCGTTCAATGTCCTGTTCGGCCAATCGTATCGCTTGTTTGGGCTGAACTCGTTTGCCAGCCCCGATATCACCAATACCGGACTTAACAGTGGCCTCGACAAAAACGTCTCCGATTACGTCGGCAGCGTCACCTATCAGCCGAATCCGATTTACTCTTTTGCGGTGCGCGGCCGGTTCGACCAGAGCACGTTCACCCCACAACGTCTCGAAATCGAGACTCGCGCCAATTTCGAGCGTTGGACGCTGCAGTTTCTGTATGGCGACTATGCGCCCCAACCGCTCCTCGGCTTCCTCACGCGCCGCGAAGGCTTCCTTACCGGCGCATCGCTGAAGCTGACAGCTAATTGGATTCTGCTTGGTTCGACGCGCTATGACATCGAAAATGATCGCTTCGACCAGGCGCGGCTTGGCGTCGGCTATGTCGACGATTGCTTCATGTTGTCGGTGAACTGGCTCAGCAGCTATACCTATACGACAGTGGCGCTTCCGGTCCGAAATGACACCGTCATGCTGCAATTCAGCTTGCGCACGCTTGGGCCGGACGCGCTGGCTCCTGTGGGCGTTTCCTACTGATTTTGTCGTGATGGAGAGAAACTCGTGATTTCGCCAGTCGAGTTTCGGCATCGATGCAGCGGCTTTGCCGCCGCTCTCTCCATATTCGCGATCATTGCAACAATTTCGTCCCCCGCGCAGGCCCAGCAAATCGTTCTGCTCGTGAACGGCTCGCCGATCACCGATCTTGATATCGCTCATCGCGAGAAGTTCCTCGAGATGAGCAACCACAAGAAGCCGAGCCGTCAAGAGGCTATCAACAGCCTGGTTGACGAGACGCTGGAGTTGAAGGAGGCCGCGCGCTACTCGCTGGAACCGTCCGACCCCGACGTTCAATCGGCCTATGACAACGTTGCGGAGAATATGGGGGTCGATGCGCAGAAATTGACGCAGATCCTTACCAATGGCGGAGCCAGTGCCGACACCCTCAAGCACCGGCTCAAGGCGCAAATCGCGTGGACGACCCTGGTGCGGGGCAGGTTCAAGGTGAGCCTGGAAATCGCCGATAAGGACGTTGAAGCGGAACTCCAGCTGCATCAACCGCAGGACAATGGTCAGGTCGGATACGAATACGTCGTGCGTCCGATCGTTCTCATCGTGCCGCGCGGCGCGCCCGATACTGCTTATGAAGCGCGCAAGCGAGACGCTGATGCGCTACGAGGCCGCTTTGCGAACTGTAGCGATGGGATTCCATTTGCGCGCGGACTTCCGGAAGTCGCCGTGCGTGATCCCATCAACAAGTCGTCTGCCGACCTGCCGCCGGCTTTGCGCACCATCCTCGACAATGTCGAGGTTGGACATTTGACGCCGCCGGAACAGACCGCAGAAGGCATACAGATGTTTGCGGTCTGCTCAAAAAAGGAATCGAAGACCGAGGCCCCGGGCCTCAAGGAAGTTCGAGACAAGATGTTCGAAAAGAAGTTTGGCGCCAAGGCTAATCGGTATCTCGCCGACCTGCGGCGGCAAGCGATGATCGAGTACAAATAAATGTCGTTTCCGTCGGCGGCGAACCGGTTTCCACTTCTGCCGCCATGCTGTAGAAGCGATTTGTGCAACCTCTGGCATTGACGCTCGGCGAACCCGCCGGGATCGGCCCGGACCTTGCCCTGACGATTTGGCAACGGCGCGCCGAGCTCGACATACCGCCCTTCTACATTATCGCCGAACCGGATTTCCTCGGCCGGCGCGCCAATCAGCTTGGTTTGCGGATTCCGATCGAGCGCGCGACTTCGGTCAGTGCGGCAGCGATATTCCGTTCCGCCCTTCCCGTGGCCGCTCTCGGCCTGTCCATCAGCGCCGAACCCGGCAAGCCCAATTTATCGAGCGCGCCCGCCGCAATCGCGGCGATCCGCCGTGGCGTCGCCGATGTGATGGCTGGCTCGGCAGCCGCGATCGTCACCAATCCCGTCGCCAAGAATGTGCTCTATAATTCCGGCTTCGCGGAGCCGGGCCACACCGAATTTCTCGCCAGGCTGGTGCAGGAAAACTCAGGCAAGGTATTGCGGGCGGTGATGATGCTGTGGTCGCCGGAATTGGCGGTAGTCCCGGTAACGATCCACCTGCCGCTTCGAGAAATATTCAAGCAGCTTTCGATTGAACTCGTCGTCGAGACCGGACGAATTGTTGCCCGCGATCTGCACCGGCGCTTCGGTCTCGCCCGGCCTCGGCTGGCGATTGCCGGCGTCAATCCGCATGCCGGCGAAGCCGGCATGCTCGGCGAGGAAGACCGCGTCATCGTCGCCCCGGCCGTTGCCGCGCTCATCGGCCACGGCATCGACGCCAGGGGACCGCTTCCTGCCGATTCGATGTTTCATGAGGCTGCGCGCGCGAGCTACGATGCCGCTTTGTGCATGTATCACGATCAGGCACTCATCCCGATCAAGACCCTTGCCTTCGACCACGCGGTGAATGTGACGCTCGGCCTTCCTTTCGTGCGCACCTCGCCGGATCATGGCACCGCCTTCGATATTGCTGGAACCGGGACTGCCGATCCGACCAGTCTGATTGCCGCGCTGCGGCTTGCGGCTCGGCTCGCCGGTTCGCCCGGTGCAACTGCCGAGGCAGCGGTGTCGAACACCGCGCCGTGAAGCAGCCATTCGATGACCTGCCGCCGCTGCGCGAGGTTATTCGCCGCTATGACCTTAGCGCGCGAAAATCGCTCGGCCAGAACTTTCTCCTTGATCTCAATCTCGCCGCGCGGATCGCTCGCACAGCGGGACCGCTTGAGACAATCACGGTCGTCGAGATCGGTCCGGGGCCGGGCGGGTTGACGCGCGCGCTTTTGGCGCTCGGTGCGTCGCGAGTCATTGCCGTCGAGCGTGACGATCGCGCGATCGGCGCACTGCAGGAAATCGCCGCCCATTATCCCGGCCGGCTCGAAATTGTCGTCGGCGATGCACTTAATTGCGATGCGCGAACACACCTCTCTTCCGGTCAGGCGCGTATCGTCGCCAATCTGCCTTACAACATTGCGACCGCTTTGCTGGTGATGTGGATCACCGTCGAGCCGTGGCCGCCATGGTACGATTCGGCGGTTCTGATGTTTCAGCGTGAAGTCGCCGAGCGCATCGTCGCCGAAGTTGGATCAAGCAGTTACGGTCGCTTGTCCGTGCTGGTGCAGTGGCGTTGCGAGCCTCGTATTGCCTTTGATGTGAACGCGTCCGCATTCGTGCCGCCGCCCAAGGTGAAATCCTCCGTGGTACGGTTCGTTCCGCGGTCCGCGCCGCTATCTTGCGAGCGCGCCATGCTCGAAGCGGTGACGCAGGCCGCATTCGGCCAACGGCGCAAGATGCTCCGACAGAGCTTGCGCTCGTTGGGAAACGACACCGCGGAGCTCATCGCGGCGGCTGGACTCGATCCGACCGCGCGCGCGGAAGAGGTTTCGGTGGAGCAATTCGTCCTACTCGCGCGCATGCTCGAAGTTCAGCGCGGCCGCCACAGAACAATTGAAAAGGCAGGCTCCACAGGCGATAAAACCGCATGAGCGAGTTTCGCCGCCAGTCTCTTATCGCTTATGGGCAACCGCTGCGCGAAACGGTTGCGGATTGTCCGGCGCCGCGCGGCAGCGAGGTTCTAATCCGCGTCACATGCTGCGGGGTGTGCCATTCGGATCTGCACGTGCAGGACGGCTATTTCGTGCTCGGCGGCGATAAACGGCTCGACATCACCAAAGACCGCGCTTTGCCGTTTACGCTTGGACATGAAATCGCTGGAGTGGTCGAAGCCGCAGGTGAAGGCGCCAACGGCGTCATCGTCGGCCGAGAAGTCGCGGTCTATCCCTGGATCGGCTGCGGCGCTTGCCCGGCGTGTCGCGCCGGCGAGGAGAACATGTGCTCCGCGCATCACCATCTTGGCATTGCCGTCGACGGCGGTTTCGCAACTTACGTGCTGGTGCCGCATTCGCGTTACCTGCTCGACTATGCGCCGCTGCCGGCGATTTTCGCCGGTCCATTGATGTGCTCCGGGCTTACCGCCTATGGCGCGCTCAAGCGACTGGGCGGTCACGCGGAGCGCGGACCGGTCCTGCTCGTTGGCCTCGGCGGCGTCGGCATGATGGGGCTGGCGCTGGCTCGCGCGCTGTTTCGCCAACCCCCGCTC
Source organism: uncultured Alphaproteobacteria bacterium (assembly GCA_963816295.1). Lineage (GTDB taxonomy): Bacteria > Pseudomonadota > Alphaproteobacteria > Rhizobiales > Xanthobacteraceae > BOG-931. The sequence goes on from CAWFJS010000018.1 coordinate 286,854, forward strand.
GTCGCCGACATCGACCCGCAAAAGCGGCAAGCCGCACTCGCCGCCGGCGCCGCGCAAGCCTTCGATCCGGCCGATCCGCAGGCGCGTAAAGCGGTTATGGCAGCGACCGGCGGCGGTTTATACGCAGTTTGCGACTTTGTCGGCTCGGACAAATCGCTGCAATTCTCGACCGGAATTCTGGCGCGCGGCGGCAAGGTCGTTGTCACCGGACTACTCGGCGGCAGCTTCTCGATTCCTGCGGCCATGATTGCGATCAAAGCAATTACCATCGAGGGCACCTTGACCGGCACCTTGGCGCAGGCGCGCGAACTGATCGCGCTGGCGCGTTCGGGGAAAATCGCTCCGATACCGACGCATGCACGGCCGCTCGATGAAGCGCAGGCGGCGCTTGAGGATTTACGCGCCGGCCGCGTGGTGGGCCGCACGGTTCTGGCGATCTAAAGCATGATCCCGAAACAAGCTAAAGCGAAATACCGAATCGACCTAAAATCATTTCGCTTTAGCTCAGATATTGCCGAATCTTCGCCAGCAATTGGCGCGGACTGTACGGTTTCGGCACATAATCGTCGCAGCCGGCCTCCCGCGCTTTCTTCTCTTCGCCGCTGAGCGCATAGGAAGTGACCGCGATAACGGGGATCGATTTCAAGGCCGGATCGGTTTTGATCCGGCGCGTCGCGGCATAGCCGTCCATGACCGGCAGTTGAATATCCATCAGGATCAGGTCGGGGCGCTGTTTGGCGATGGCGGCGAGCGCTTCTTCGCCATTCTCGGCTTCGGTGATTTCATAGCCGGTGCCGGCGAGCATATCGCGAATGATCTGACGATTATCCGGCTGGTCCTCGACGACGAGAATACGCTTGCTCATGCGGCCTCCACTTGACGCTCGACAATAACCGGAAGAGTGAAAGCAAACGTGGCGCCTTGGCCCAGTTGCGACTCGACCCAAATCCGGCCGCCATGCATCTCGATGATGCGCTTTGAGATCGCCAGCCCCAAGCCGGTGCCGCCCTTCTTCTTGGTAATCGCATTATCGGCCTGCTGGAACTCCTGGAACAGCCGCGTCTGATCGGCAGCGGAAATGCCAGGGCCAGTGTCACGGACCGATACGTAGAACGAGCCATTATTGGCTTCGGCCTTGATGGCGACTTCGCCCGCATCGGTGAACTTGATTGCGTTGCCGACAAGGTTGATGAGGACCTGGGTCAAGCGGCGCCCGTCGCCGCGCCCTGGTGGCAGTTCAGCAGCCATCTCGACCTTAAAAGCAAGCTTCTTATCGGCCGCCAGCGGCTCAAGCGTGCTGCGGACGGTCTGGGCCATGTCTTGAACCGAGTAATCTGAGAGTTCGAGGACGAGTTGGCCAGCCTCGATCTTGGAGAGATCAAGCACGTCGTTGATCAGGCCCAACAGATGCCGGCCGTTGCTTTCCAGGCGCTTAAGCACAGCGCTCATCTTTTCCGACGGCTCCCCGTAAGCGCCATCGGCCATCAATTCGGTGTAGCCCAGAATGGCATTGAGCGGCGTGCGCAACTCGTGGCTCATATTGGCCAGGAATTGCGACTTGTGCTGGCTCGCGACTTCGAGCTGCCTGCTCTTGTCCTGGATTTCTTCGAACAGCCGCACGTTTTCGATGGCGATTGCGGCCTGATCGGCAAAGGTCGTGACCAGATCGATCTGTCTATCGGTGAATGGCCGCACTTCAGAACGGGTTAAAACCAGCACGCCGATCGGCACGCCCTCGCGCAGCATCGGAACGGCGATAATCGTGCGGAAATCACCCAATTTCTGGGCTTCCACCCAGGTATATTCCGGATCGTTCTTCACATCAGGGATATGGATCACTCGCCCTTCAAGGAGCGCGCGTCCGGACGCCGAGCCGCGTTCAGGCGCGATCGGAATGTCCTGTACGTATTTCATAAATTCGGGGGAAAAGCCGTACGCTTCGGCACGATAAAACGCATCGCCGCGTTGCCGCGTGATGGTGGCTTTGTCGGCCTCGCACAGCCGCGCGGCCAATTCAACAAGCGTTTGCAGTACGGTTTTCAGGTCGAAGGTCGAACGACTGATCACCTTGAGCACGTCGGCGGTGGCCGTTTGCTGCTGCAACGATTCGCGTAGCTCGCTAAGGAGCCGCGTGTTCTCGATCGCAATAACCGCCTGGTCGGCGAAATTCTGCAGCAGCGCGATCTGCTTGTCTGTAAACGCCTGCACCTCTTGACGGTAGATCGCGATTGCGCCCACCAGAACGTTGTCCTTGAGCATTGGGACGACAACAAGCGTGCGCGCGCCGGCCACTTCGACGAGCTCAACGCGAGCCGGGTCACGTTCGATGTATGCGGGATCAGCCGCGAGATCGACGATCTGGACGACCTTTTTGGTCCTTAGTACGCGGCCGACAGCGGTCTTGGCGCCGGGCGGCCTGAGTGATCCGCGCCTGAGATCAGCAAAGCCTGGTGGCGGGTTATAGACGGCTACAGCGCGCAACCCATCCTGTTCCGCGAGCCACAACGTCCCAAATCTCGCGGCGCAAATTCGCGTTCCATGCTCCAGAATGGATTGAAAAACCGGCTCTAACGCGCCAGGCGATGAACTGATGACGCGCAAGACATCGGCCGTCGCCGTCTGCTGTTCCAATGATTGCCGCAGCTCGTTAAGCAAACGCGCGTTCTCGATGGCGATCACGGCCTGGGCGGCGAAGTTCTGTATGAGTGCAATCTGCTTTTCGGCGAACGGCCGCACCTCTTTGCGGTAGATGGCAATCACGCCGATCAATGCGTCTTCCTTAAGCATCGGTGCGATCAGCATGGTGCGGGCCCCAAACACGTCGACGAACTCCTTAAACGGTTGCAAGCCCTCAATGTATGCCGGCTCTTTCCTCGCGTCCGCGAAATGAGTGAGCTGCTTTAATTGAGTAACGCGACCGAGCGGAGTTTTCGGGTCAAAGCGGAAGGCTCGATCGCGTCGCATCACGGCAAGGTCCGGCGGCACACCATGCAGCGAGACAGCGCGAAAACCGTCGCCCTCAGCGCGCCACAGCATGCCCAACTCGGCCTCGCAGATGCGCGTGGCGTTTTCCAATATCGTCTGGAAAACCGGGTCGAGCTCGCCAGGGGAGCTTGATATGACGGCGAGCACTTCGGAGGTCGCCGTCTGCTGCTGAAGCGATTCTCGCAATTCGCTCAGCAACCGTGCGTTCTCAATTGCGATGACGGCTTGGGCGGCAAAGTTCTGCACCAATTCAATCTGCTTGTCTGAAAAGGGACGAACCTCCTGCCGATACACGATGAGCGCGCCGATCAGTTCATTGTCTTTGAGCATCGGCACTGCGAGGAACGTTCGGATGCCCCCTTGTTCAACGGCAACAATGACGTTCGGATCGCGTCGATTGATGTATCGCTCATCCGCAGCCAAATCATAAACGTGAAGCACAGTTTTCGCCGCCAACATTTCGCCGATGGGATTGTTTTGGTCCCGCCGCAATGGCAAATGGCTACGAGCTTCGACAAAAGCGGCTGGCGTATTGTAGGTGGCAACGAGACGTAGGGCGTCGTCTTGCCAACGGAAAATGTTGCCAAAACTTGCGTCGCATAGACGAGCAGCGCTTTCTAGCATCGCACTGAATACTGGTTGAAGATCGCCCGGCGACGAACTGATAATCCGAAGAACATCTGCCGTCGACGTCTGCCGTTCCAGAGACTCGCGAAGCTCGTTCAGCAGCCGCGTGTTCTCGATGGCGATGACAGCCTGCGCGGCAAAGGTCTCAACAAGTGCGACTTGCTTATCGGTGAACGGTTTGACCTCCAGCCTGTAAATGGTGATGGTGCCAACCAAATCGTCGCCTTTGAGCATTGGAACTGCGAGTATTGTCCGGATCAGATCCACATCGCGCCCAGCGTACGCAAACTCCGGATCGGCTTGAACGTCGGCGACCTGGACAGTTCGACGCTCTAAGGCGGCGCGTGCCGAAATACTGTGTCGTCCCGGAGCGATTGGATTCCGATCTGCAAATTCCCTGAGCTCCGGCCCGACATTGTACGTCGCTACTGCCCGCAATAGCTTACCGTCGAACCGGAAGATGAAGGCCCTTTCGGCTTCGCACAGCTTGACCGCATTTTCAGCCATCGCGTCAAAAACGGGCTGGAGGTCGAAGGCGGATCGACTGATAACCTTCAGCACTTCCGACGTCGCGGTCTGCTGCTCTAACGACTCGGTGAGATCGGCCGTGCGCTGTCGTAGTTCATTGAGTAGCCGTGTGTTCTCAATGGCAATGACGGCTTGGTCGGCGAAGGTCGTCACTAATTCGATTTGCTTTTCCGTGAATGGCTTCACCGAAGTGCGGAGTAAGCCAATGACGCCGATTGGTACACCATCGCGCAGCAGCGGAACCCCAAGCATCGTGCGCTGATTTCCGATGCGTGCGGCTTCATGCATCCTATATTCGGCATCCGCCAGGCAATCTAAGATATGAACGGTGCGGCGTTCGAGGGCAGTGCGGCCAACCAGAGACCCTCTGCCAACGCTGAGCGGGTTGTCCAATAAGTACTTGACCCATTCCGCGACCGCATTGTTCCAGCATGCTGGGTGGTATTTTCCATCCCGCAGCCGATACAACATGGCATACTCTGCGTCGCACAGTTTTCCCGCGGTTCGCACGATGGCTTCTAGAACAGGTTGGATATCGGTCGGAGAATTCGAAATTACGCGCAACACGTCAGCAGTAGCGGTCTGTTGCTCCAGCGACTCAGTGAGGTCAGTCGTTCGCTGTCGCAGCTCGTTCAGCAGCCGTGTGTTCTCGATGGCGATGACGGCTTGGGCGGCGAAGGTCTCAACTAGGTCGATCTGCTTTTTGTTGAATGGGCGAACCTGTGCGCGCGTCAGGACGATCACACCGATAGCGGTTCCTTGACGCAGAAGTGGGACGCCAAGGACGGTGCGAAATCCCGCCTTCTGCGCAAATTCGCGCATTGTGTACTCCGGATCGCGAGTGACATCAGGCACATGAATGATCTTTCCCTCAAGAAGCGCGCGACCGGTAACGCTTCCTCGCGTGCGTTCATGACGAACATTTCTGATAAATTCGTGCAGTTCCGACGGGTAATTGTAGACAGAGGCATAGTAGTAAGCGCCGTCGTGCTCCCGCGTGATGCCAGCCATTTCTGCATTACAGAGCCGCGCTGCAGATTCAGTAAGTTTGTCGAGCACGCTCTGAAGATCGAAGGTTGAGCGACTGATGATCTTGAGCACCTCAGCCGTGGTAGCCTGGTGCTCCAGTGCTTCATCCCGCTCGCGGGCGAGCAACACGACCTCATTTTGATGATCCGCAACATCGGGACTACGGCGACGCGCCGCCTTCGCATTACGTGGCTTCGGCATCGCCGCTTTGTGGCGTGCCGTTTTGGCCTTTGCGTTGCTCGCTCTGGAGCGCCGTTTCATTAGTTCCCCCAATGCCTAAAGAAAGGCATTGCGATCCCTCAATCTACACCCAAACGTCCCCGGATGTGAGTTCGATGAGAAAGATCGGATGGGCGCCTAAGAACGAGCGACTTTCCGATCCTTAAAGTTTGGTTTGCAGGCGGCGCACGAAGTCGGACAGGCCGATCTGGCGTTCGCGCTTGAGCCGTTCCGCCGCAAGGATGGCGCGCAATTCGGCAAAGGCCTGCCGTTTATCGCGATTGACGATGACGTAATCGTATTCCGGCCAATGACTCATTTCGCCGGCGGCCTTCGCCATGCGCGACCCGATCACCGACTTGGAGTCCTGCGCGCGCCGTTTGAGCCGGCGCTCCAGCTCTTTTGCCGTCGGCGGCAAGATGAAAACGCTGACCAGATCGGTGCGCGCTTTCTCGCGCAGCTGCTGCGTACCCTGCCAATCGATGTCGAACAAAACGTCACGGCCCGCCTGCAAAGCCTTGGTGACGGGCCGGCGCGGGGTGCCATAGCGATGCCCAAACACTTCCGCCCATTCCAGAAGCTCGCCGCGGGCGGCCATGGCATCAAAGCGCGCCTGATCGATAAAATGATAGTCGCGCCCGTTGATTTCGCCGCGGCGCTTGGGCCGCGTGGTCACCGATATCGAAAGTTCGACCTTGCGGTCCGATCGCAACAACAAGCGTGACAAAGTGGTCTTTCCCGCGCCCGACGGCGAGGACAGTACCAACATCAGGCCGCGACGGGCGATGTTGTGGTGGGTTCGCCGCGCCTGCGCCATGTTATTCTACGTTCTGAACCTGTTCGCGAAATTGTTCGACCGCTGCCTTGAGCTCCAAACCGATATTCGTGAGCTCGACATCGTTGGCTTTGGCGCAGAGCGTGTTGGCTTCGCGGTTTAACTCCTGGGCGAGAAAATCGAGTCTCCGGCCGATTGGCCCGCCTTCCTCGATCAGCCGCCGCGCCTGCGCCACATGGGCAGTCAGGCGATCAAGTTCCTCGCGCACGTCGGCCTTGGTCGCGATCATGATCGCTTCCTGGTGCAACCGGTCGGGATCGAAACGTTCCGACTGCGCGAGCAGCGCGGCAACTTGCTCGGCAAGTCGGGCGCGAATCGCGTCGGGCCGGCGGCCAGGAGCCTGCTCCGCGCGTTCGACCAGCGCGGCGATTTCGTCGAGGCGGGCCGTCAGAACTCGGCCGAGCGCGGCGCCCTCGCCGCGGCGCATTTCCGCAAGCGATCCCAGTGCTGCGGTAAAACCGGCAATCACCGCCGTCTCGGCGCTGCGCCGCTCGGCCTCGTTCTCTTCGGCATCTGCGATTTCGATGACACCTTTAAGCCCCAATAGCCCGTCGAGCGAGGGCGGCGATACTTTGATCTTGGCCCCAAAGTCGTGCACTGCCGACAAGATCGCGTCGAGGACCGCCGCATTGACGCGCACGGTCGGCGGCGCGCCGCTGCGTTCGACGATGAGATTGGCCTGCACCGAGCCGCGGCTAAGCGTTTCGGCGGCGCGGGCGCGAACCGGGAGCTCAACCGCGTCCCAGCCGGCCGGCGTGCGCAGCCGCACATCCAACCCCTTGCCGTTCACCGATTTTATTTCCCAGGTCCAGGCGTAAGGTCCGGACACGCCATGGCCGCGAGCAAACCCGGTCATGCTCGAAAGTGTCATGGGACCCCGCCAGCGAGAAATGCGTCCGAACTTACCGGCGGCGATTGCCGGTCACAAGCTTGGAGCTCGAAATCGAAACCGCGTGTGATTAGTGGGGTGCGGTCGCGTGAGGCTTCGAGGCGCCGGCGCGCGGCGGTGGAGCTGCCGGCGCAGTAGCCGACGGCGCCGGTTGCACCGCGGACGGCGCCATCTGGTCGCCGATCGGGACCTGATCCTTCTGATCGGATTCGATCGATCGCAGCCGGGCCACGTTTTTCTGATGCTGCTCGTAGGTTTCCGCGAAGGCGTGGCCGCCGGTGCCGTCCGCGACGAAATACAATTCGCGGGTGCGCGCCGGATTTGCGGCCGCCTCGAGCGAGGCGCGGCCCGGATTGGCGATCGGTCCAGGCGGTAATCCGTCGATGATGTAGGTATTGTAAGGCGTCGGCTGTTCAATTTCGTTTTTCATGATCGGGCGCCCGAGCGTGCCCTTGCCGCCGACAAGCCCATAAATGATCGTCGGATCAGACTGCAACCTCATCTTTTGCTTGAGCCGGTTGACGAAAACAGCGGCGACGCGCGTGCGCTCCTCCGGTTTGCCGGTCTCTTTCTCGACCAGCGATGCCAGAACGACGAGTTGCTCCGGGGTTCTAAGGGGCAGATCGGGAGCGCGATGCTCCCAGATTTCGCGCAACAGGCGCTGCTCCGCTTGCTGCATGCGCTGAACCATCTGCTCGCGGGTTACGCCGCGCGCGAAGTTATAGGTATCCGGCAGCAAGCTGCCCTCGCGCGGAATTTCCTTGATGGCGCCGGCCAATACATCGTCCTGCAACAAGCGCGCGACGATCTGCTCCGACGTGAGCCCCTCCGGAATGCCGACCTGATGGGCCACCACTTTGCCTTCGACGATGGTGGCGACCACGTCGCGCATACTGGAACGCGCCTTAAATTCGTACTCGCCGGCCTTGAGATCCTCGCGCGCCTTGAGCACGAGCACGCCACCGATGAACAGCCACGGTTGATCGATGACGCCTTCGCGCGACAGGATATCGGCGATGTCGCGCATCCCGGACCCACGCGGAATATTGACGATGTGGTCCGCCGCAAGCGGGCCCTGTGCCTCGAAGCGCTGTTTGCCGAAAAACAGCGCGATACCGGCTGCCAATGCCGCAAGAACAAAGGCGCTGATGACGGCATTGCCGATAACGACCAGCGGATGCCGCGCGCTCGCCGAGCGGCGCGCCGGCAGATCCACCCTGTCGGGCTCGATCGCCGCTCTTGGGCTGCGGGGCATGCGCTTGGGCTCGCTTCTGTTGGGGCCGGTGGCTGCGGTGTTGTCGGCGCTCGCGGTTCGCCACCCATTTCCCGAATTGTCGGGGATTGAAGACGGCGACGATGATCGTCCCGCACTGGCACGAGCCGCCGGATTGTTCGGGGGGTTAGCTCCTGTCACCGCCGCACATCCAGTCCTACAATCCGCATGACCGACTTTGTGATGACAGCACGAAGATCGATTGCAGCTTCTTCGGCAATCCCGCCATATCCGGCCTGATGCCGCGACAGCCAAGATCTCCCGTAAATCGCAGGGGAGTGCGGAACAAATGTGGCGGTCCGCAAAAGCATCGCATTATTGCGCCAGTTTGCGGAAGATCAGCGAGGCATTCGTGCCGCCGAATCCGAACGAATTGGAAAGCGCGACCTCGACCGCCCACTGGCGCGCTTTATGCGGCACAAGATCAATCGATGTCGCGATCGACGGGTTGTCGAGATTGAGCGTCGGCGGCACTACGCCATCGCGCAGCGCCAGCAGACAGAAAATGGCCTCCACGGCTCCAGCGGCTCCGAGAAGGTGGCCGATCGAAGATTTGGTGGAGGACATCGCAATATTGCCGGCAGCATTGCCGACAAGGCGTTCGACGGCTTTAAGCTCGATCTCGTCGCCAAGCGGCGTCGAGGTGCCGTGCGCATTGATGTAATCGATATCGGAGGGCGAGATGCCGGCGCGGCGAATTGCGGCGCTCATGCAGCGGAACGCACCATCGCCGTCCTCGGCCGGCGCGGTAATGTGATAGGCATCGCCCGACAGACCGTAGCCGATAAGTTCGCCGTAGATGCGCGCGCCGCGTCGTTGCGCATGCTCATATTCCTCGAGCACGACGGCGCCGGCGCCCTCCCCCATGACAAAGCCGTCGCGATCGCGATCATACGGCCGCGATGCGCGCTCAGGCGTATCGTTAAACCCGGTCGAAAGCGCGCGGCAGGCTGCAAAGCCAGCGAGCGAAATCCTATTGACGGGTGATTCCGTACCGCCCGCCAGCATCACGTCGGCGTCGCCAAGCGCAATCAGCCGGCCGGCATCGCCAATCGCGTGTGCGCCGGTCGAACAGGCCGTGACCACCGCATGATTGGGACCCTTGAGCGAATGCGCGATCGATACATAACCGGAGGCGAGATTGATCAGCCGCCCCGGTATGAAGAACGGCGACACCCGCCGCGGGCCGCGGTCGCGCAACAACAGCGCCGTTTCCGCGATTCCCTCCACGCCACCGATCCCCGAGCCGATCAAAACGCCGCTCGTGATCTGGTCCTCATATTCGCGCGGATGCCAGCCGGCGTCGTTGAGGGCCTGCGCTGCCGCAGCCATGGCAAAGATGATGAAATCGTCGACTTTGCGCTGCTCCTTCGGCTCCATCCAGTCGTCAGGATTGAAGCTTCCGTCTGATCCGTCGCCACGCGGCACCTGGCCGGCAATCTTGCAGGGAATATCGGAAACGTCGAACTTCTCGATGCGTTTGATGCCGCTCTCGCCGGATCGCAGCCGTTGCCAAGTTTGTTCGGTCCCGCAAGCGAGCGGCGTCACCAGCCCAAGCCCTGTGACCACCACGCGTCTCATCGCGGATACTCCCGGCGAACGCAGCCCAAATATCGTCCCGCCGCATATGAACATATGCGGCGATCACGGCAGTCCACGTCCCTCATGCAAAAAATGCCGGCCGGTGACCGGTTAGCTCTTTGCGTTCTTTTCGAGAAATTTAATGGCGTCGCCGACCGTCAAAATGGTCTCGGCGGCATCGTCGGGAATTTCGCAGCCGAATTCTTCCTCAAAAGCCATGACCAGCTCGACAGTATCGAGACTGTCGGCGCCAAGATCATCGATGAAGCTGGCGTTCTCGGTCACCTTATCGGGCTCGACGCCGAGATGTTCCACGACGATTTTCTTCACGCGCTCGCCAATATCACTCATCGTTCCAACCTCATCTAGCAACGCGACCCGTCAAGCTCGCTTTGATTCTGTCCAACTACTTCATTGAACTTGCCGACAGCCGTGGGTCGACACCGAGTCAGAGGCGGACATTGCGCCCGGCGCTCCGGGATTCCGGCTACCCCAGCCCGAGTTCGGTTCGGTTACCACACTTCAAAACGGTTGACCAGCGCGCCGGCACGGCGTCCTCACTATCTGTTATCGCTTTCAAATCATGGCCATTCCGCCATTCACATGCAATGTCTGGCCAGTCACGTAGCCGGCCTCGTTTGAAGCCAGAAAAACGACCGCCGCAGCCACCTCGGCAGGGGTTCCGGCGCGGCTTGCCGGAATTTTTGCAACGATGGTTTCCCGCTGCTTGTCGTTCAGTTTTTCGGTCATCGGCGTGACAATAAATCCGGGCGCGACGCAATTGGCGGTGACGCCGCGCTTGGCATATTCCTGTGCCATGGCTTTGATCATGCCGGTGATGCCGGCTTTGGCAGCGACGTAGTTGGCCTGGCCCGGATTGCCGGTTGTGCCGACCACAGACGTGATCGCGATAACGCGCCCGAACCGCCGACGCATCATTCCACGAACCGCGGCGCGCGACAGCCGGAAGGTAGCGGACAGGTTGATGGCGATGACCTGCTCCCAATCTTCGTCGCGTAATTGCACGAGCAGGTTGTCTCGCGTGACCCCCGCATTGGCGACAAGAATATCGAGCTGCCCCATCGCCTCCTCGGCGCGCGGCACCAGCGCTTCGGTCTCGGCAGGATCGGCGAGATTGGCGGGCAGGATATGCACGCGGCCGCCAAGTTCGGCGGCGAGCCGATCGAGCACCTCGCGCCGCGTTCCTGAGATTGCGACGGTGGCACCCTGGCCATGAAGGCTACGCGCGATCGTAGCGCCGATCGTGCCGGTCGCCCCGGTCACGAGCGCAGTCTTTCCGGTGAGTTCGAACATTTTGACTCCCCTGGCCTTCGGCCGGCTCAGCAATAACTCAGGCACGCGAGGCTTTGAACTTGGCAACGTCTTCGGGCAATCCGATCGGGGCAGCCGAGACGCTTTCGGCAATACGCTTGATCAGACCGGTCAGTACCCTTCCGGCGCCGATCTCGAAAAACGAGGAAACGCCGGACTGCGCCATGAACAGCACCGATTCCCGCCACCGCACCGTGGCGGTGATCTGTTCGACCAGATTTTGCACGATCTCCGCGGGCTCTTTGATCGGCCGTGCCGGCACATTGGCGACGACCGGCACGAGCGGTGCGTGCACCGAGACTTTGGCCAAGGCTTCCGCCATGACGTCGGCGGCCGGCTGCATCAAGGGGCAATGAAAGGGTGCGGACACGGGCAGCATCATCGCTCGCTTCACGCCGCGCGCCTTGGCAAGCTCAACGGCGCGTTCGACAGCGGCCTTTGCCCCTGACAAAACAACTTGACCACCGCCATTGTCGTTGGCGGCCGCGCACACACCCGCGCTCGAGGCGTCGGCGGCGATCGCCCTCGCCTCCTCCAGCTCGAGCCCGATGAGCGCCGCCATGGCGCCGACCCCGACTGGAACGGCCTTTTGCATGGCGCGGCCGCGGATGCGCAACAGCCGCGCCGCGTCGGCAACCGAAATTGCACGCGCGGCGGCGAGCGCTGAATATTCGCCGAGCGAATGGCCGGCAACGAAGGCGACATCGCGCCCGATATGGAGACCGGCCTCGTGTTCAAGAACCCGCAAAGCCGCGATCGAAACTGCCATCAGCGCCGGTTGGGCGTTTTCAGTCAGCGTGAGGGTCTCGGCCGGACCGCTCCAGATCGCGTCGCTGAGCCTCTCGCCCAAAGCGGCATCGACGTCATCGAATACTTGGCGGGCCGGAGCAAATGCGTCGGCCAGAGCCTTGCCCATTCCGACGGCCTGGCTGCCCTGGCCCGGGAAAACCAACGCAATTGTCATCGGCTATTATTTGCCCCTTAGAGATCACTACGCGCCCAAGGCAGGCGCGAAAAATACCGCCATGACACTGATGTCAAGGCGATCACGGTCCGCCGGCAAGCAACAAAGAGGCCCGGGCGTGGTCCTAGCGAGATGCGGTTTGGTGCGGCCTTGCCTTTCTAGATAGGCCACGTATAACGCCCGTTTCCGCTCGACCCCGGCCGGGGGCTGAACGGACGGCCGCGCAGACGCTCGTTCTTGCACGGTAGGGCTTTCGGGTCCGGCGTCCGGTGTTCCCGCCTTCAGAGCATTCGAGCCTTTCCCGAAGGGTTCGAGGGGCTTCGCGCCCGGGCGAGCAAACGAGGAAAGGGCAGCCATGCCGCTCTATGAACACGTCTATCTTGCGCGCCAGGATGCCAGCGCGCAGCAGATCGACGAATTGACCGCGCAATTGAAGGGCGTCATCGAAGGACTCGGCGGATCGGTCAAGAAGACCGAATATTGGGGCGTCAAGTCGCTCTCCTACCGCTTGCGCAAGAACCGCAAGGCGCATTTCACGCTGATGGATATCGATGCGCCGCCGCCGGCAATCAACGAAATCGAACGCCTCGAACGGCTCAACGAAGATGTTGTCCGCTATCTCACGATCAGGGTCGATGCCCATGAAGAGGGCCCATCGGCGATGATGCGGCGCGCCGATCGCGATCGCGATCGCGACGATCGCCGAGGTGAGCGGGGCGATCGCGGCGAACGCGGCGAACGCCCCCGGGATCGCGACCGGCGCGGCCGCGACGATTCCGATGAGCTCGCGACAGAAGTGGAGGAATGACCGATGGCAATGTCACCGCAGGCCGCCGGCGGCCGTCGCCCGTTCTTCCGCCGCCGCAAGAGCTGCCCGTTCTCCGGCGCCAATGCGCCAAAGATCGACTACAAAGACGTCAAGCTGCTGCAGCGATTTGTTTCCGAGCGCGGTAAAATCGTTCCGAGCCGCATAACGGCCGTTTCAGCGAAGAAGCAGCGTGAACTCGCCCAAGCAATCAAGCGCGCGCGGTTTCTCGGCTTGTTGCCCTACGTGATCCGCTGAGCGAGGTCGCCATGGAAGTCATTCTGCTCGAACGTATCGCCCGGCTCGGCCAGATGGGCGATGTCGTGCGCGTAAAGGACGGATTCGCCCGCAATTTTTTGCTTCCACGCGGCAAAGCGCTACGCGCCACGGACGAAAACCGCACGCGCTTTGAAAAGATGAAAAGCGAGCTCGAAGCACGCTCACTCACGCTCAAGACCGAAGCAGACCAAGTGGCCGGGAAACTCGACGGCAAGAGGTTTACCGTTTTGCGCCAAGCCTCCGAATCCGGCCAACTGTTCGGCTCGGTGTCGCCGCGTGACCTCGTTGCCCTGCTCGGTGAGGGCGGCTTTCGCGTCAATCGCAACCAAGTCGCGCTCAACGCACCGATCAAGACCGTCGGCCAGCATAAAGTGCCGATCGCGCTCCATCCCGAGGTGGAAGTTTCGATCGGCGTGATCGTCGCGCGCAACGAAGATGAAGCGGGGCGCATCGCACGCGGCGAGGACGTCACGCAGCTGCGCGAACCGACCGAACAGGAGGCGGCCGTGATCGCCGCGGAAGCATTCTTCGAACCGGGAGCCGGCGAGGCGGCGCGACCGACGGAAAGCGCCGAGGAGCCCGAAACACCGCCGCAGGACGAAACCGCCGGAGCGGATCGACGCTGAGGCCAGATTTAGACCCGCGTTCGGTGATCAGTCAGGAATATTGTCGCGCGGCACGAGCGCGTTGTCATTCGACCCGGATTCGGCCGATGCGCCAGCGCTTGTCGTTGGCCGAAGCTCCGGAGCTTCGCCAGAACTTGGCGATGGGCTGGCGGCAGGTGCGGCAACGACAGGAGCACGCTCTTGTTGGGCGGGCGCTGTCTCTTCACCACTTCCCGGCTGGCCTCCCGAGGCCGGTTTTTCCGGTTCGGATTTAGCCGACGCCCCACGAGGCTTGGTCTCGTGGCCTTTGGCTTCCTGACCTTTGGTTTCCTGCCCCTTCGCCTCCTGCCCCTTGGCCTCCTGCCCTTTCGGTTCCTCCGACTTGGCCCGCTCCGGTTTTGCCGCTGGCGCATTACCGCCGGCGCTGATGACATAGGCGGCGAGCGCGGCCGCCTGTTGACTGCTCGCGGCATAGTGCTCGCGCAAGAACAGGGAAAGGGTGAAGCTGCTGCGGCCGTTCGCGAGCCCACGCGTGCTCTTGTGGCACACCGCGCAATAGTTCGCGAATAATTCGGAGGCAGGCTTGCCCTGATCGATATTGGTCTGGCCCAAGGTCGGTCCCGCGGAAATCACGGCAACCGCCGCGACCGAGGCGAGCCCGATCACAGGCATAAGACGCCGAAACACGCTGACCCCCTGAATTCTCTCCCGCTCAGCAAGCATACTTACCCCAATTCCGAACCGGTACGACAGTCACGTTGCCGGCATCCTCGCCCGGTTTTCTACGCCATTGCTGGTCAAGGAGGATTTTGTTTTAATAACGGCAATAACAAGATTCCACCCGCGCAAAGGCGTGATTGAACGGCCCAGGCGGCAAAGCCTTGATCGAGCGCCAATCGTAGGAGGCGGACAACAGGCGGTGTGAGTGGAAATGGCCGTGGATCGTTTGCTGTTCATATTTTTGCGCAAGTTTGTCCGGCGCGGATCATTTACCGTCACGACGGCCCGCGGGCGCACACGCACGTTCGGTGATGGGACCCGGGGACCGGTCGCTGTCCGGTTTACCAGCGCCGCGGCCCAGCGCGCGGTGCTGTTCGATCCCGAGCTGAAGCTCGGTGAAGCCTATATGGACGGCACGCTGATCGTCGAGCAGGGCTCTATAGCCGATGTGCTGGCGCTGCTATTGAGCCAAGAGCGTCTCGACGCCAGCAATTGGGCGCTGCCTCGTGCGCTGCGCTTTCTGTTCCGCCGTCTGCAGCAACTCAATTTACGCTCGCGCGCGCTGACCAATGTCGCGCATCACTATGACCTCGATGGTCGGCTCTATTCCTTATTCCTCGACGGCGACCAGCAATATAGCTGCGCCTATTTCGAGGGGCCCAATCAGTCGCTTGATGACGCGCAGCTGGCAAAGAAGCGTCACCTCGCCGCCAAGCTGCGGATCGCGCCCGGCGCCAAAGTGCTCGACATCGGCTGCGGCTGGGGTGGACTGGCGCTCTATTTAGCCGAGAAGGCCGGCGCGCAGGTCACCGGCATTACGCTGTCGCAGGAACAATACCAGCGCGCCCAGAACCGGGCGCAGGAGCGCGGCCTCCGAGACGTCGAATTCAAGCTTTTGGACTATCGTGATTTGGACGGCCGATTCGATCGAATCGTATCGGTCGGCATGTTCGAACATGTCGGGGTCGGCTTTTACGACGTCTTCTTCAACCAGTGCGCGAAGCTTCTCGCCGAAGACGGCATCGCGCTCCTGCACACAATCGGTCGTTACAGCCCACCCGGCATCACCAATCCTTGGATCGCCAAGTACATCTTCCCCGGCGGCTACATTCCGGCCCTGTCGGAAGTCCTCCGCGCGATCGAGCGGGCAGGCCTGATCGTCACTGACGTGGAGATCTTGCAACTGCATTACGCCGAGACGCTCAAGGCCTGGCGCGAACGCTTTCTGGCCCATCGCGACGAGGTGGCGCGCCTTTACGATCAGCGCTTCGTGCGGATGTGGGAATTTTATCTGGCCTGCTCGGAAATGGCGTTTCGGCTGGGCGAGAAGGTCGTATTCCAGATCCAGATGGCCAAGCGAAAGGGCCTGATCCCGGCGACCCGCGATTATATTGCGCGGGAAGAGGCGCGGTTGCGCGCCATCGAGGCGGCCTACAAGCCGCCGCTGCAACTCGCCGGCGAATAGCGACGGGCCACGGGCCAGTCTGGCGTCGTCAAGGCCCGCGTAGCGCTTTTCAATCTTCGTGACGCGTGCGGTGGGTAACGGGGGAAAGCCGCAATCGGCGCTTCCATTGTCCGCCCGCTCGACTATCGAAAGGAGCGGCGGCTATACGCATAACCGCTGTCGTTGAGTAAGCGCCCATGTTGAGTAGCGCATTATTGCGTAGCGAAATTGGAACGAACTATCGCCGGATTGCGGCGCCCTGCCGCAAATCGGCCACAGCACGCGATTCCTCTGATCGGGACCATGCCAGTTTTCAATTCGACCGCCCGCAAGCAAGTTGCCCCGGAGCCGGCGTTCCGCACGGCGCCGCACAATATCGAGGCCGAACAGGCTTTGCTCGGAGCTATCCTCGTTAATAATGAGGCGTTCTACCGCGTCTCTGACTTTCTCGAACCCAAGCACTTCTTCGAACCGATCCATCAACGCATTTATGAGCTTGCCGGCGGGCTTATCCGCGCCAACAAGACCGCAACTCCGGTTACGCTGAAGACATTCCTGCCCGGCGACGCGGATATTGCCGGTCTCTCAGTCAATCAGTACCTCGCCCGGCTCGCCGCCGAGGCGACGACAATCATCAACGCCGAAGACTATGGCCGCACCGTTTATGACCTCTCCGTTCGCCGCGACCTGATCGCGATCGGCGAGGACATGGTGAATCTTGCTTACGATGCCCCAGTCGATTCAACTCCGGTGCAGCACATCGAAAACGCTGAGCGGAGGCTCTACGAAATCGCCGAAACCGGCCGCTACGACGGAGGCTTCCGGCGCTTCGCGCAGGCATTGACCACGGCGGTCGACATGGCCGCGCGCGCTTACCAGCGCGATGGCCGCCTTTCCGGTCTGGCGACCGGCTTGACCGATCTCGACGGCAAGATGGGCGGCTTGCAGCCCTCGGATCTGATCATTCTTGCCGGCCGCCCGGGCATGGGCAAAACCGCGCTCGCCACCAACATTGCCTATAACGTCGCCAAAGCATGGAGCGGCGAGGTCCGGCCTGACGGCCACATGGCGACGGTCGACGGCGGCATTGTCGGCTTCTTTTCGCTGGAAATGTCGGCCGAACAGCTCGCCACCCGCATCATCTCGGAACAGACCGCAATACCGTCGAACAAGATTCGCCGCGGTGACATTGACGAGAGCGATTTCGAGAAAATCAGGGACGTTTCGATCGACCTGCAGAACCTGCCTTTTTATGTCGACGAAACCGGCGGTCTTACGGTGGGCCAGCTGGCGGCGCGGGCCCGGCGGCTGAAACGCCAGCGCGGGCTTGATCTATTGGTTGTCGATTACCTTCAGCTGCTGCAGGGCTCGACCCGCCGCGCCGCCGAAGGCCGCGTCCAAGAAATCACTGAAATTACCACCCGACTCAAGGCGCTCGCCAAAGAGCTGAACATTCCAATCCTCGCGCTATCGCAATTGTCGCGCCAAGTCGAAGGCCGTGAAGACAAACGTCCGCAATTGTCTGATTTGCGCGAATCAGGATCGATCGAACAGGATGCCGACGTCGTGCTCTTTGTATTCCGCGAGGAGTACTATCATCAGATGCGCAAGCCCACCGAGGCCAATCGCGAGAAATTCGCGGAATGGCTGGCCGAGGGCGAACGCGTGGATGGCAAGGCCGAGGTGATCATCGGCAAGCAGCGTCACGGCCCAACGGGCACGGTCGAATTGCAGTTCGAGGCGGCGGTGACGCGCTTCGCCAATCTCGACAGCGCGCACCGGCCGGATTTCTAAGCCGCCAGCGCTCCGCACTTTACCGCCTTGATGTCGGCGGTCATAAAGTGTCCATGACACGCGCAAAACGCACCTCGCCGGCCGGATCAGGCCCGGTCGCCGCTGAAACCGGGGCCACGCTCACCATCGATCTTGCCGCGATCGTGGCGAATTGGCAGGCGCTGAGGCGCCAACTCCTCACCGTCGAATGCGCGGCGGTCGTCAAAGCCAACGCCTATGGGCTTGGGCTAAAGCCCGTGGTTGCAGCACTGGCAGACGCCGGCTGCAGGACCTTCTTTGTCGCCGATGTCGCCGAGGCGCGAATCGTCCGCGCGCGCGCGAAAGACGCCACGATCTATGTGCTGCACGGCTTCGCGCTGGCATGCGCGGAGGCCTTCATCGAACTTGCCGCGCGGCCGGTCATTAACTCGATGACCGAACTTGCCGAATGGGACACATTCGTCGCCGATCACGCTTGGCAAGGCGGCGCCGCGCTTCATGTCGATACCGGCATGAATCGGCTCGGCGTTTCGCCGGAGGAGGCGGCAGCGCTTGCGCCGCGTGCGCAAACCCAAAACCATGGCATCGCGCTGCTGTTAAGCCATCTTGCCTGCGCCGATATCCCTGATCACCCGCTCAATGCGAAACAGCTGCGGCTGTTTCGCGAACTGCGCGCACTCTATTCCGGCATCCCGGCGTCGCTCGCGAATTCGTCCGGGATCTTCCTCGGCGACGCGACCTATTTCGACCTGGTGCGACCGGGCGCCGCGCTATACGGCATCAATCCGACGCCCGGCCGGCCCAATCCCATGAAAAGCGTCGTCGAACTGACCGGCCGTGTCGTGCAGATCCGCGCCGTCGCGCGCGAGCAGACGATCGGTTACGGCGCCACATGGACGGCGCGGCGTAATTCGCGCATTGCGGTGGTGGCGGTAGGCTATGCGAACGGGCTCCTGCGCGCTGGCAGTGCCGGCGACGAGCATCCCGGTGGCGCAGCAATAGTGGCCGGCAAAAGATGTCCTATAGTGGGCCGGATCTCGATGGATCTCCTCATGCTCGATATTACCGACCTTCCCGACGGCGCAGTCCGCCGCGGCGATTTCGCCACCCTGATCGGCGGCGAACTGAGCATTGACGAGGTAGCAGCGGCCGCGGGCACAATCGGTTACGAGGTCCTCACCCGGCTCGGCCTGCGCTGCCATCTGGATTACCGGGGCGGGTAGATGGCGGCGCGCGCGCAAAATTTCATTTGCCAGAACTGCGGCGCCGCCTTCGCGCGCTGGGCAGGCAAATGCGAAGCGTGTGGCGGATGGAATACATTGGTCGAGGAAAGCGCCGAGGGTCCGCGGCGGCCCATGCGCAAGGGTCGTCCCTTCGCCATCGAGCCATTGAAGGGCGCGACGCATGAGGCGCCGCGCCTCGCCTCCGGCATCGCCGAGTTCGATCGCGTCACGGGCGGCGGGCTGGTACGCGGATCGGTGCTGCTCCTTGGCGGCGATCCCGGAATCGGCAAATCGACGCTGCTCCTTGAGGTCGCGACCGCATTCGCGCGTGGCCGGCATCGCGCCATCTACATTTCAGGCGAGGAAGCGGTGGCGCAGCTGCGGTTGCGCGCCGAACGGCTCGGCCTTGCGGAGGCGATGGTCGAGGTTGCGGCTGAGACCTCGGTTGAGGACATCGTGGCCACGGTCTCGCAGGGCGCCATCCCGCGCCTTCTGGTTATCGACTCCATCCAGACCATGTGGACGCAAACGGTCGAATCAGCGCCCGGAACCGTGACGCAAGTCCGAGGCTCGGCCGCGGAACTGATCCGTTTTGCCAAACGCAGCGGCGCGGCCGTGATTCTGGTCGGCCACGTCACCAAGGACGGTCAGATCGCCGGGCCGCGTGTGGTCGAACATATGGTCGACGCCGTCTTGTCTTTCGAAGGCGAAGGTTCTCAGCAGTTTCGCATCCTGCGCGC
Organism: uncultured Alphaproteobacteria bacterium; assembly: GCA_963816295.1. GTDB lineage: Bacteria > Pseudomonadota > Alphaproteobacteria > Rhizobiales > Xanthobacteraceae > BOG-931. The sequence continues at coordinate 306,705 of CAWFJS010000018.1, forward strand.
GATCAAGAATCGGTTCGGCCCGACTGACGAGATCGGCGTATTCGAAATGACCGGCGCCGGCTTGCGCGAGGTCGCCAACCCCTCCGCGCTGTTCCTTTCCGAGCGCGATCTCGGCAGTCCAGGCACGGCCGTGTTCGCCGGCATCGAAGGGACGCGGCCGCTGCTTGTCGAGATCCAGGCCCTGGTGGCGCCGACGACGTTCGGCACCCCGCGTCGCGCCGTCGTCGGCTGGGACCCGAACCGGCTGTCGATGGTCTTGGCCGTGCTGGAGGCGCATTGCGGCGTGCGCCTGTCGGGACATGACGTCTATCTCAATGTCGCCGGCGGCTTGCGAATTCAGGAACCGGCCGCCGATGTGGCGGCGGCGGCGGCTTTGGTCTCATCGCTGACCCATGCCCCCCTGCCTGCCCAGGCGGTCTATTTTGGCGAGATTTCGCTCTCCGGCGCGGTGCGGCCGGTGCCGCAGAGCGCCGCGCGATTGCGCGAGGCGCAAAAGCTCGGCTTCACCAAAGCGATCGCTCCAGAAGCCGCCCGCAACGAGGCCCCGGACGGATTCGCAGTCTCCGCCCTTGCCAGCCTCGATAATCTAGTCGCCGATATCGCGCGCGAGGGCACCCCGGCCCTGCGGCGGGTCGGACGGCAGGAGGCCTGATCGGACCCGCCGATGAGGTTAATCATCGGTTTTCGGGCAATGGGGCGGTTTTGTCCCGATATTGAACGCATTTCAGCGCGAGAAGACGGGTGACGGCATGGCGTAGCCCCGCTATACACGCGGAACGCCGAAAGCGCTCGTCCAAATCGTAGCCCTGCTCGGAAACTGAAATGCCGATCACGCTGCTCGATATTGTCCTGATCCTGGTCATGCTGGTTTCGGGCCTGCTCGCCATGGTGCGCGGCTTCATGCGCGAGGTCCTCTCCATCACGGCGTGGATTTTGGCGGCTGTGGCCACCCTTTATTCCTATGGCAAGCTCCTGCCTTACGCCAAACAGTACTTCAACAGTGACATTGTCGCTGCGGTTGCCGTGGTGGGCAGCGTGTTTCTGCTGACGCTGCTGATCGTCTCCGTGTTCACCATCAGAGTTTCGGACATGGTGCTCGATAGCCGCGTCGGCGCGCTCGACCGCACGCTCGGATTTTTATTCGGCCTCGCCCGCGGCCTGATCATCGTGGTCATAGCGTTTCAGTTCTTCATTTGGCTCGTTCCCGACCGCAGCCAGCCGCAATGGGTCAAGGGCGCCAAATCCAAGGTGGTCCTTGCCGGCACCGGACAATGGCTGATGTCGATGTTGCCGGATGACCCCGAAAGCACCATTTTAAACAAGCTGAAACACGCCAAGCCCGAGGACACTGACAATCCTCCCGCTGCGCCGGACCAGCGGCGGAGCGGACTCGACCTGGTGGAGGTACCAAGATCATGACCGTGCCTGCCGCCTTCGACCCCGACGCAGATCGGCTTCGCGAGGAATGCGGCGTATTCGGCATATTCGGCCATCCCGACGCGGCGGCGATTACCGCGCTCGGCCTCCATGCCTTGCAGCACCGTGGTCAGGAGGCGGCCGGGATTGTCACATTTGACGGCAAACGGTTTCATTCGGAACGCCGGCTTGGACTGGTCGGCGATGCCTTCTCTCGGCGCGACGTGATCGATCGGCTCCCCGGCAATGCGGCGATCGGCCATGTGCGGTATTCGACGACCGGCGAGACCATTTTGCGCAACGTTCAGCCGCTGTTCGCGGAACTGAACGCGGGCGGCTTCGCCGTCGGCCATAATGGCAATCTCACCAACGGCCTGACGCTGCGGCGCCAGCTGGTGCGCGACGGCGCGATGATGCAATCCACCACCGATACGGAAGTGATTCTGCATCTGGTGGCCCGTTCGCATCGCAATCGTTTTGTCGATCGCCTGGTCGAAGGCTTGCGCATGTTGGAGGGCTCCTACTCCTTCGTTGGCCTGACCAACAAGAAACTGATCGGCGCTCGCGATCCGCTGGGCATCCGTCCGCTCGTGCTCGGCAAGCTGGACGGCTGTCCGATCCTGGCGTCCGAAACCTGCGCGCTCGACATTATCGGCGCGCAATATGTGCGCGATGTCGAGAACGGCGAGGTCCTCGTCTTCGACGAGGACGGCGCGCATACGCACAAGCCGTTCCCGCCGATGCCGCCGCGGCCGTGCATTTTCGAATACATTTATTTCGCCCGGCCCAACTCGATATTGGGCGGCCGCAGCATTTACAGCGTGCGCAAGGCATGCGGGGCGGAACTGGCGCGTGAGGCGCCGGCGTCCGCTGACGTGGTCGTGCCGGTGCCGGACTCCGGCGTCCCGGCCGCCGTTGGCTATGCACAGGAATCCCAACTTCCCTACGAGCTCGGCATCATCCGCAATCATTATGTCGGCCGCACCTTCATCGAGCCGACCCAGCACATTCGCCAACTCGGCGTTCGCCTCAAACATAATGCCAACCGCGCGGTCGTAGCCGGCAAGCGCATCGTCTTGATCGACAATTCCATCGTGCGCGGCACGACTTCGGTGAAGATCGTGCAAATGATGCGCGATGCGGGCGCTACCGAGGTGCATATGCGGGTTGCGTCACCGCCGATTACGCATCCCGACTACTACGGCATTGACACGCCCGAGCGCGACAAACTGCTCGCTGCGACGCACGATCTCGAGGGCATGCGGAAATTCATCGGCGCCGATTCGCTCGCGTTCCTTTCGGTCGAAGGCATCTATCGCGCCATGGGCGAAAAGGGCCGCGATCCGGCTCGCCCGCAATTCACCGATCATTGTTTCACCGGCGAATATCCGACGCCGCTGACAGATCGGACCGCCCAGGACGCAACGCCGCGTCAGCTCTCCTTGCTCGCGGAAGCAAGCTGATCAATGACGCAACCTCTGGCCGGGAACATTGCGCTCGTCACCGGCGCATCGCGCGGCATCGGCCGGGCGACGGCGCTTGCGCTCGCGCGCGCCGGCGCTCACATCGTCGCGGTTGCGCGCACCGTAGGCGCGCTCGAGGAAATCGACGATGCGGCACGCGAGGCCGGCAGTTCAGCGACCTTGGTCCCGCTCGACATGCGCGACTATGCCGGCATCTATCGGCTGGCTGCGGCGCTCAACGAACGTTATCAGCGGCTTGATGTGATGGTCGGCAATGCCGGTGTGGTGGGGCAACGCTCTCCGCTCGATCACATTGAGCCGCAGAACTGGGATGAGGTCATGGCGGTGAATGTCACCGCCAATTGGCATCTGATCCGCGCCATGGATGCCTTGCTCAAGCGCTCCGCCGCCGGACGCGCGATTTTCATCTCCTCGGGCGCCGCCACCCATGCGCGCGCCTATAGCGGCGCGTATCCGGTATCGAAGGCCGCGCTCAACGCGCTCGCACGTGTTTATGCAGCGGAAACCGAGTTCGACCGCGGTCAGAGTGAATCTATTTAATCCGGGACCAACGCGGACCCGGATGCGAGCGCAGGTCATGCCCGGGGAAGACGCGACGACGCTGCCGACGCCCGAGGCAGTGGCCGAAAAGATCCTGCCGCTTTGTCTGCCGAACTGCTCCGAAACCGGCAAGCTTTTTGATTTTCCCGCCGGCAAGTTTTTGCAGTTCACGCCGCCCGCCTGACAGTTCAAACGGGTGCGGCTCACCGGCGTTTGCGCGGCGCATAGGGATTGGACTTTGTGCGCAGGGTCAGCCTGATTGGCGTGCCCGGCAGATCGAAATGCTCGCGCAGTCCGTGGACAAGGTAGCGGCGATAAGCATCCGGCAGCGTGCTGGTGCGCGAGCCGAATAAAATGAAGGTTGGCGGCCGCGACTTCGGTTGCGTCATATAGTCGAGCCGCAATCGCCGGCCGCGCAACGCCGGTGGCGGATGCGAACTCGTTGCCGCGGTCAAGAACCGGTTCAATGCCGCCGTCGGCACGCGGCGATTCCAGACAACATGCGCTTCAACGACCGCCTGCATGAGACGGTCCAAACCCTGGCCGCTCTTCGCCGACAAGACCGCGATGCCAACGCCCTTGATCTGTGGCAGCAGGCGGTCGACCGCGGTGCGCAAGCGGCCCATCGCGCCGGACTCCGCCGTAACCAAGTCCCATTTGTTCACCGCGATCACGATCGCGCGGCCTTCCCGCTCAACCAAATCGGCAATGCGAATGTCCTGCTCCTCGAACGGAGCTTGAGCGTCGATCAGCACAATCACGACCTCGGCGAAACGGATCGCGTTGAGCGCATCGGCGACCGAGAGCTTTTCCAGCTTCTCGTTTATGCGCGAGCGGCGGCGCAAGCCGGCAGTGTCGTGCACGCGAAATTGCCGCCCGCGCCAGTTGAGCTCGACCGCAATGGCGTCGCGCGTGATCCCGGCCTCCGGACCGGTTAACAGCCGCTCCTCGCCGAGAAGGCGGTTGATCAGCGTGGATTTGCCGGTATTCGGCCGACCGACAATGGCGATGCGAACGAAGGCCCGCTCTGGCGCAGCGCCTGGATCTTGCTCGTCTTTTCGTTCAGCAATCGGCGGAGGCATTGCGGCGCGCAGCGCCTCGTAAAGCTCCGCCAGTCCTTCGCCGTGCTCAGCACTGATCGCGACCGGATCGCCGAGACCGAGCGCATAGGCATCAAGTGCACCAGCCTCCCCGGCGCGGCCCTCGCTTTTATTGGCGACGAGAATGGTGCGCTTGCCCGATTTGCGAACCATGCCCGCAAACACCCGATCCGGGGCCGTGGCGCCGGCTCGCGCGTCGATCAAAAACAAAACGGCATCGGCCTGAGCGATCGCCGCCGCCGTGTGCGTCTGCATTCGCGCCGAGAGGCTGTCGCGCCCGGCATTTTCCAAGCCGGCCGTGTCGATCACCTTGAACGCGAGATCGCCGAGCTGCGCGTCGCCTTCACGGCGATCCCGTGTCACTCCCGGCCGATCGTCGACCAGCGCGAGCCGGCGGCCAACGAGCCGGTTGAACAGCGTCGATTTGCCAACGTTCGGCCGGCCAATGATTGCGACGGTAAAGGGCATGGTAAAGGACACGGGCAACGATTGAAAAAAGATGATGGCGAGCGGCTCGGATAGGCCAACGGCTCCGCAATTAGCCTCTATACCACTTTAAAAGCTGATGGCGGCGACCCCGGAGCGCATCAGACGCCGCGACGATAGACCGTCTATCGCGAAGATCCCGCAGACGGCGGATCTGGCCAAATCGATTGCGAGGGCTGCGCCGACGGAGACGATGTGGTCTGCGGTGGCGCAGGCCAAACCGACTGAGATGTTTGGGATTGCGGCGGGTTGGTCGACGGCGGCGCTGGCCAAGCAGTTTGCGATGCGTCGGGTTGCTGCGTCGCCGGCTTCGGGCCGACTGTGATGCGCGTCGCACCCGCTGCTGCAGGCGCTGTCGTGCCTGGGGAAGCAGGCGGTTTCTGCGCAGCGAGCTTCGGCTTGGGTGTCAGCTTGGGTTTCGGCTTGGGTTTGGTCGCTTCGGCCGCCGCGGCAGGCGGTGCCGGTCCGGGGACCGCGGCATCCGCGTCGGCAGGCTCTGGCGGCGGCTGATAGCCCTTCACCAGATCCGCAGGCACGCCGCTGCTCGCACCCGGCACGCCTTCGGGAAAAACCGGCTCCCGCTCGCCTTTGAGTTTCTTTTTGCTGTCGAACACGTCGGAACTGAAAATCTCGGTAGGATCGAATTGGCCGCCCTTGGTGCAGCCGGCAATCAGAAGCGCAAGCGCGACCACCGACGCGGCACGAAAGAAATAGCTGCCCGCGCGCTTCGCCATGGTGTCAGCCTTTCGCGCTCGCCGCGATCAGCTCGCTCAACATTTCCGCGCGGCTGCGCGGACCTGGAGGCGTCTGCGGATCGCCCATGATCATCTCAGTCCATCGCCGCGCCGCCGACATATCCCCGGCCTTCCATGCGGACAGCGCCAAAATCTCCCGGGCGCTGTGCCGGAACGCGCGATCTGGGGCAACTGCAGGTTCGAGCCGCTGCAAGATTTCCGAATATGGCGCGGTGTCGACCAGCAGAAAACCGGCGCGCACCGCCGCGAGGTCTTGGACGACCTGGCCGGCGCGATTGTCCGTGGCGATCGCATCGTAAGCCGCAACTGCGGCTTTGCGGTCGGTCGTCGCAAGTTCGGCGGCTTCGCGCAAACGCGCCAGCACGCGGTATCCGCCCGTGGCATCGGCCGAAAGCTTGGCAAAAGCCGCCGCCGCCTCCTGATGCTTGCCCGATTCCGCGAGCGTGACCGCTTGCTCAAACGCCGCGCCGGATTGCGCCGCCTGTTTGGCTTGCCACCACTGGTAACCGCGCCAGGCGCCGACGCCGATGACGACCACGATGCAGGCCGCAATGAGATAACCGCCGTAGCGCTCCCACAGCTTTTTGAGCTGTTCGCGGCGGACTTCCTCATTAACTTCCTGGAATATGTCGGTCACGCTATCGCCCTTAAGGCTTCGCCGCAGAATGGACCGGCCGCCGAGCGGTTGTTTCCGCCCGGGCTCAAACAGCCTCTGTCTTCGCGCAGCGCGATAAGATCAATCAAGGTCGATTTTGCAAGGTCGATTTTGTCACGGAAGCCCTTGACGGAACTAGTGTAATGTTGTGGCGCGAGCAAGGCAAAATGCGGCGCGGTGCCGCGGTTTGCTTGGCGGTCGTTGCCCTTTACGCCCGCGATGGACCCTTGCCGCGCTCCGACAGCTTAGTGACCGCCGCTTGGCGCATTGGATAGATGTGCTCCGCCCCGGGGAAGGTTCGCGCCCTCACCTCCTCAGCGTAACCTTTAACGGCCTGCTCGATGGAGGGCCCCAGGTCGCCGAACCGCTTGACAAATTTGGGCACGCGCGGCGACAGCCCGAGCATATCTTCGAGCACCAGAATCTGGCCGTCGCAGGCGGCGCTGGCGCCGATGCCGATGGTCGGGATGGGGACCTGGGCGGTGATGCGGCGGGCCAGTGGTTCGGCCATTGCTTCCAGCACGACCGCAAAGGCGCCGGCATCGGCCACCGCGCGCGCATCCGCCTCGATCGGCGCCCAGTCCGCCTCTTCGCGGCCCTGCGCCCGGAACGAGCCCAGCGCGTTGATCGCCTGCGGGGTGAGACCGACGTGGCCAATGACCGGCACGCCCCGCTCGACCAGAAAAGCAATAGTCTCCGCCATGCGCCGGCCGCCTTCGAGCTTGATCGCCCCGCAACCGGTCTCCTTGAGCACCCGCGCCGCCGACGCGAACGCCTGCTCCTTCGAGGCCTCATAACTGCCAAACGGCAGATCGACCACGACCAGCGCCCGCTTTGAGCCGCGCATCACCGCGTGCCCTTGCAGGATCATCATTTCGAGCGTCACCGGAACGGTTGTCTCGAGGCCGTGCATCACCATGCCGAGCGAATCGCCGACCAGGATGACATCGCAATAAGCGTCGACGATCCGGGCGGTGTGGGCGTGATAGGACGTCAACGACACGATGGGCTCGCCGCCCTTGCGGGCGCGGATATCGGGCGCGGTCAAGCGCCGAATTGTATTTTGCACCGACACGATCAGTGCCCCAGCGCCGGCGTTCCGAATGCCGGGACGCCAATCACGACCGGATGGAAGACAAAGCCGAGCGCCAAATAGATGATCGTGCCGACAACGATGGCGATCATGTCGTTCTTGGTGCCGCCGACCGGGATTGGCGGCGCGCCGGTATCTTTACGGCGTTTGAGCGTGATCCGATCATACACCGCCCAGGCCAGCACCGATCCAAACAGAATAATGCCGCCGAGATCGCCGTTGGCGCACAAATGCGCAAACGCCCAGGTCTTCACCCCGACCAGCATGGGGTGCTTGAGCACGCGTTTGATATTGCCGGGAATGTAAGCCGCCGCAATCATGATGCTGGCGGGCCACATCAGCGCGACGACGATGTGGCGGGTCCATCCCGGCGGATACCACACCATGATCGGACCGGCCGCGCGATAGGCGGCAAAGCCATATCCGATGAGAACGATGCCGACGATCGAGACCAGCGAAAACAAGCCTCGGTACGGCCACTCACCGATCCGCGCCACGACCGCGGCGCGGTGGTCGCGCATGGTCACAAATACATGCGTGCCGAGAAACACGACCAGGCCGATGAATTTCGAGCGCAAGACCCATACCGCAGCACTCATCACTCTGACGTTGAGTTCCCGTCGCCTATCCCTGTTGCCAGGCTTTAACGTCCCGGGCGGCGGATCATGGCCGTGGCTTAGCGATTGTCAATGACGGGACCGGCCGCTCACGGCGCGTATTCTTTGCCGCGCGCGAGATAGCCCGCGGTATCAATGATGGCCTCGCGTTCGGCGAAGGACGCCATATCGCTGCGCATCGCGGCGGCGCTGCCGTCGTGCACGATGGCGGCGAGCACGCGCTGCATCGCCTTGATCGCGGCACGCTGCGTATCGCTTGGGATGATCACAAGGTGGTAGCCGAGCGCTTGCAGCCGCGACACCGGCAACAACGGCGTCTTGCCGCCCTCGAACATATTAATGAGCTTCCATCCCGGCAGGCGCTTAGCGATTTCGGCGATCTCGGCTTCGGAGGTCGGCGCTTCGACAAAGCTCACGTCGGCGCCGGCCGCGAGATAGGCCGCCGCGCGATCGAGCGCAGCAGAAAAGCCTTCGACTGCGATCGCATCGGTCCGCGCGATCACGACGAAATCGGCATCGTGCAAGGCGTCGCGAACGGCTTTGAGCTTTTGCACCATCTCGGTCGTCGGCACGATGCTTTTGTCGTCGTAATGGCCACACTTTTTGGGAAAGGTCTGGTCCTCCAGATGAAACGCGGCAATCCCGGCGCGCTCGAAGGCGCGCGCCGCAGCCTGCGCATTGAGCGCATTGCCGTATCCGGTATCGGCATCGGCAATGATCGGCACGCCGACGACATCGGCCATGGAGGCGAAACGGTCGGCGATAGCGCTCACGGACAAGAGCCCGAGATCGGGGACGCCGGCGGAACGCGCAATGGCGCCGCCACTCGCGTAGATCGCCGAAAAGCCGGCTTGCTCCACCAGCCGCGCCGAGAGCCCATCATAGGCGCCCGGCGCCACCGTTATCTGACCGGAATTCAATAGCGCCCGCAATTTCGCTGTGGCCCGCACGACATCCTCTCGGCTTCGCCTTGCATCATCGGCATGATACGTCTTGGGTGGAGCGCAGCAAACGCGAAGGAATAAGAATGAAGCGGACCGTTATCGCCGCAACGGTCATACTTTTGGGCACGCTTTTCGCCGCTGCTCAAGGCTGGCCGACGAAGCTGGTGAAGATCATCGTGCCGTTCGCCGCCGGCGCCACGCCGGACGTGGTCGCGCGGCTGATCGCCGATGACCTCCAGACCAGGCTCAATCAAGCCTTCGTTGTCGAAAATCGGCCCGGCGCCAGCGGCAATACCGGGACGGATGCCGTCGCCAAAGCGGAACCGGACGGCGGCACAATCGGCGTGAGCATCGGCGGGCCGCTTGCGATCAACACGCTGTTGTTTCCCAAGCTGCCTTACGATCCGCGCAAGGACCTAACGCTTATTACTCTCCTCGTCACCCAACCGAGCGTGCTCGCGGTCAATGCCGCGCTCGGCGTTAACGATACGCGCGCCTTGATCGATGTGATCAAGCGCAATCCGGGCAAATACGCTTTCGGCTCGATTGGCGCCGGCTCGCTCTCGCATCTCGCCATGGAAGCGATTGCGCTCAAAGCCGGCACGCAGCTCGTCCATGTGCCCTATGCGTCCTCGCCGCAGGCGGTGACAGCGCTTCTCCGCAGCGATGTGCAGATGGTTTGCTTGCCGGCGATCTCGATCATGCCGCAACTCCACTCAGGCGCCATCAAAGTGCTCGCAGTATCGACCGCCGAACGCTCGCCGCTCTTGCCCGCCATCCCGACGCTGAAGGAAGCCGGCATCGATGTTGAAGCCGACGCGTGGAGCGGCTTGATCGCGCCCGCCGGACTCCGCGGACCGATGACGGCGCGGATCGGCCAATTCGTGGCTCAAGCCGTCACTGCGCCTGTTGTCCGCGACAAGCTCGCCGCGCAATTCATGACGCCGATACCCGGCACGCCTGCGCAATTCCGTGCCCGCATCGACGCCGATATCGCGCGCTGGTCGCCGGTGATCGAGGCGGCGAAGATCAAGATCGAGTGAGTGGCGAATGAACGCTAGTAAGCACATTCCCGCCCCCCTTGTGGGGGAGAGTTGGGAGGGGGGCAGCGAAGAAACTTCTCAGCGTTGACGCCTGCGATCATGCGCTACTACCCCCACCCCTAACCCCTCCCGCAAGGGGGAGGGGAACGCGCTCGCTACTCACTATTCGCTATTCGCCCTCTCCTCACGGCCCAAACTTGAAATTTATGCCGGCTTTGACTTCCTGGACGTTGAGCGAAGCATTCGTGCTGTAGGTCGGGAATGCCGGCGTAGGCAAATTCACGGTCTGATTGCCGAAGCCGAGATAGTCGTATTCGATCTTGGCGGTCCAATTCGGCGCGAACGCATATTCAAGGCCGGCGCCGGCGGTCCAACCGGTCCGCGTCAGGCTCGCGCTGGCGGTGTTGCCGGAGGTGTCATTGAGACTATCGTTGTCATGCGCAAAGGCCACGCCGCCCTTGCCATACACCAACAGCCGATCGAAAGCCGCGCCAATGCGTCCGGTAACGGTCGACGTCCATTGCGTGTTGGTATTGATGGTGTTGGCGAGCGAGTCGTGACCGCTGCCTTTGAGCCCGGTCCAGTCGAAATCGCCTTCGATGCCGAGCACCAGCACGTTGATCTGCCAGTTGGCGCCGATTTGCCCACCGCCGATGAAGCCATCCTTGCTGAACGTGTCGTGCGCGCCGGTGAAGAAGTCGCTCCACGAGGAGTTGGCGAAGCCCGCGCCGAGATTGCCGCCGACGTAGAAGCCCGACCAATTGTAAACCGGCGGCGCATAGGCGACCGGCGGCACTACCGCCGGCGCGCGAGCCGGCGGCAGATCGGCGGCTTGAGCGGAAAAAATAGAAAGCAGTGAGCCGGCGGCAAAGGCAATGCCGCCGACGAACGCACGCGAATTCATGCAGACCTCCAGCCTCTTTCCCGACGCGTAATTCCGACAACGCGTAATTCTGACACCTGCGCCCTCGCCCCAGGGCGTTTCGCCGGCGTTAACAAGCCCAAGCTCTTGGACAATGCTCTTGGACAAAGCATGGTCGAGTGATGGCCGGAAAATGACTCAGGCTGTTTCGCGACGCGCGGCCCGCACGAAAGTTCCCGGCGGCGAATTTTCGCCGTCAGGCACTCACAATCGCCACCGATTTTGGACAGTGCTTCTACTGACTCGCCGCAACTATGCCGGCATTTTTACATCACGGAGATGATTGCTCGTCGCCGCATCAGGCTTTCGCAGCTGGCAGAAGCGAATCAGCGCGCCGCCATCGCCGCGCTGTAGGTCTCCGGCGCAAATCCGACCAAGAGTTTGCCGCGGCCGAGATCGAGCACCGGCCGCTTGATCATCGACGGCTGCGCCAGCATCAGCGCGATTGCTTTTTTGGCATCAAGACCGTTCTTGTCTTTGTCCGGCAATTTGCGAAAGGTCGTGCCGGCGCGGTTGAGCAGCGTGTCCCAGCCGACCTTCTTGCACCACTCTTCGAGCTGCGCGCGTTCGATGCCGGCGGTCTTGTAATCATGAAAAGCGTAATCGACGCGATGCTTGTCGAGCCAGGCGCGCGCCTTCTTCATCGTGTCACAGTTTTTGATGCCGTAGATGGTGATTGGCATTGGATCTCCGAGAAGCATGCATGGTGGATTCAGTCTTACGATCTTGGAGAAACGACTATTCCGCAAGTCGCGTTCTCTTTCGGCAAGCAAGGGCAATCCGCCCACTCGCTTACTAGGTGGCGCGCCCAATTAACGTCTAGGCTAGCTTAGCTGGGTGGGCTTCAACTCAGGATATTTCGCAACAATGGGATTTATGATCTCAAATAGCATGGCTCCCATGGACCTTCCGATCATGCGCCGGTATTCACTAAACTCATCTTCAGTGCACAAGGACCGAATTTGCGTCAGAACGACATCCTGCTCTGCGGCGTTTTTGTAATAACCTCCATTATGATCTTAGCTGCGTCACGTGACATCCTGCTCTCCCGCATTCTGTTTGCTTAGCTCACAATTAACGCCTAGCTATCAACGGATGGCAAAGAGGCCGTAACCCCGCTTGACGACGGTCTCTCCCGCATCGTCAATCCCTTTCGCGTTACGAGGACGTTACGGTGACAGTGCATTCAATTGATAGCGGCACCGCCTGACGTGGCCGTTAAGTCGGCCCCGCGGATCGGACATGCTTTACCGGCTTTGTTGCTATTTACGCTACTCCCACTCGATCGTGCCCGGCGGCTTGCTCGTCACGTCATAGACGACGCGGTTGACGCCCTTGACCTCGTTGACGATGCGGGTGGCCACGGTGCCGAGGAAGTTCATATCGAACGGATAAAAATCCGCGGTCATGCCGTCGGTCGACGTCACCGCGCGCAGGCCGACGACATAGTCGTAAGTGCGAAAATCGCCCATCACGCCGACGGTGCGCACCGGCAGCAGCACCGCGAAGGCCTGCCAGATGTCGTCATAGAGCCCGGCGCGGCGGATTTCCTCGATGAAAACATCGTCGGCGAGGCGGAGGATATCGAGCTTGTCGCGCGTGACCGCGCCCGGGCAGCGGATCGCGAGACCGGGCCCAGGAAACGGATGGCGGCCGACAAAGGCTTCCGGCAGACCGAGCTCGCGGCCGAGCGCGCGCACCTCGTCCTTGAACAATTCGCGCAACGGCTCGACCAGCTTCAAATGCATCCGCTCCGGCAGCCCGCCGACATTGTGATGCGACTTGATCGTGACCGACGGCCCGCCGGTGAACGAAACGCTCTCGATCACGTCGGGATAAAGCGTGCCCTGCGCCAGAAATTGCGCCGATCCTTTCCCATCACTTGCGATCTTCTTCGCTTCGGCCTCGAATACATCGATGAACAATTTGCCGATGATCTTGCGCTTTTGCTCAGGATCGTCGACGCCGGCGAGCGCTTTGAGGAAAGTATCCTCCGCTTGCACATGGACCAGCGGGATATTGTAAGAATTCGCGGAACAGCGCGACGACGCGCTCGCCTTCGGCGAGACGAAGAAGGCCGTGATCGACGAAGACGCAGGTGAGCTGCTCGCCGACCGCCTCGTGGATGAGCACCGCCGCCACCGCCGAATCAACACCACCGGACAGCCCGCAGATCACCTTGCCCTTGCCGACCTGGCGGCGGATCTTTTCGATCGCCTCCTCCTTGAAGGCGCGCATGGTCCAGTCGCCGGTGCAGCCGGCGATCTTGCGCACGAAGTTGCGCAGGATGGCGGCACCGTGCGGGGTGTGCACGACTTCAAGATGGAATTGCGTGGCGTAGAATTTGCGCGCTTCGTCGGCGATCATGGCAATCGGCGCGTTTGACGAGGTGCCGATCGCGGCGAATCCTGCTGGCAGCTTGGTGACGCGGTCGCCGTGGCTCATCCACACCGGATAGCGTTGGCCGACTTCCCAGACGCCGTCCGTCAATGGCGAGGCTTTCGTCACTTCAATTTCGGCGCGGCCGAATTCCCGATGATGTCCGCCCTCGACCCTGCCGCCAAGCTGCTGCGCCATGGCCTGCTCGCCGTAGCAGATGCCGAGCACCGGGACGCCGGCCTGGTAAACGGCCATCGGGGCGAGCGGTGCGTCCTTGTCGAGCACCGAAGCCGGGCCGCCGGAGAGAATGATCGCCTTCGGCTGCAATGCGCGCAGCGCTTCTTCGGCCTTCTGAAACGGCGCGATCTCGCAATAAACCTTCTCTTCACGCACGCGTCGCGCGATCAGCTGGGTGACCTGCGAGCCGAAATCGACGATGAGAATCTTGTCGTGGGACGCCATGGCGGGTTCTACGGCAACCTCTTCGCCCTGTCGAGCATCGCAGCGAAAATCATCGCTCTACGAAGATTGGTGACGCCGCAACACGCTGACGAAAAAGCCGTCGGTATCGGTCCGGCGCGGCGTCATCAAGAGCCCCTCATCCGAGATAAGCACCGCGCGCGCGAAAAGATAGGCGCGCTCGCCTAAGACCTTCATCACCTCGGCCGGCTTTTCCACGGAAAAATCAGGATGCCGTATCAGAAACGCCCCGACCTGATCGTTGTTTTCCTCAGCCAGGACCGAACAGGTGACATAAGCGATCCGCGCGCCCGGCTTGGCAAGTATCACGGCCCGCTCAAGCGCGGCCTGTTGTTCCTTGATACGTTCGGCCAGCGCACCGGGGCGAATGCGCCACTTGGCATCGGGGTTTCGCCGCCAAGCGCCGGTGCCAGTGCATGGCGCATCGATCATGACGAGATCGGCGCGGCCGGCGAGATCGGCCAGAACGTCACTACCGACGCCGCGGCCGGTCGGGGTTCGCACCTGAACATTACGCGCGCCGGCGCGCTCAAGCCGCGCATGGATCGGCGCCAAGCGACGCTTGTCGAGATCGGTGGCGTAGATCTGGCCACGGTTGTCCATCGCCGCGGCGAGCGCCAGTGTCTTGCCGCCCGCTCCGGCGCACAGATCGACCACCTGCTCGCCGGGTTTGGCGTCGGCCAGCAGCGCCGCGAGCTGGGAGCCCTCATCCTGGATTTCGATCTGGCCTTTAAGAAAAATCGGCTCGGCATGGATTGCGGGACTTTTGGCCTCAGCGGCAAGCCGAAGACGCAGCCCGATCGGAGACCAACGGGTCGGCGCAGCATTGAGGTGTTGAAGCTTCGCCAGCGCCTGGTCTCGCTGGCCGGCTAGCGTATTGATCCGCAGATCGAGCGGCGCACGGCTGGCGAGCGCGGCGCCTTCGGCGGCCCGTTCATCGCCGAACACGCGTTGAAGGTGCGAATCCAGCCATTCCGGATAGTCGCCTTCGACGTAAGCCGGCGCGCGGGTGAGCGCGCCGGTGGCGAGCGCCGCCGTCTCCTCTTGAGTGAGCGGCGACGGCGCATAGCGGCTACCATTGCACAGCGCGGCAATGGCTTCGGCATCGAGCCCCCGCTCCCGGCGCAACATGCCAAGTAGCGTCGCGCGCGGACTTGCCTCGCCCATCAGCCAGGTCGCAGAAGATTTTCGTCGCAACGCGTCGTAGACGAGACCCGCGATGGCGGCGCGGTCGCCGGAGCCGGCAAAGCGATGCGACAGCCCCCAATCTTTCAACGCATCCGTCGCCGGCCGCCGCCGTGCTTCGACCTCGGCGAAGACCTCGATCGCGGCGGACAGTCGGGCCGAAGGAATCATGGGTGGGTCACTTCGGGCGAGCTGCTTTGCAACACTACTTCGCTGTGCGCGACACCGCAGTGGCGCGCTGCGCGCCAAGCGTGCCGTCACGCCGCACCCGGCGCCGTAATTGCCGGATCGCTTCCGCCAGATCGCGCACATGCAGCCCTTTCGGCGTTTTGCCGGCTTTTACGCTCGCCAGCATGCGTCGCAACAGATCGTCATCGTGCTCATCACGATAGGGCTTGAGATCGAGATCCTTCGGTACTTTGGTCAGACGTTCGTCGCCAATGGTTTTGACATATTTCTGCATGAAACGGTCGTAGTCGCGCCATGTGAGGCCGGCGGCGCGGACCGCCGCCTGCTCGGCACGGGTCGCAATCTGGTGCGCATGCAGATAGTGCAGGCCGAGCTGATCAATCAGCGTCTTCTCGACTTCCTCATGCAAGACGAGAAAGCGGTCGGTCTCGACGCTGCGGCCGCGAAACCTAAACGCGCGCGGCATGTGGCGGTCGATGTAAATCGTCTTGCCGTCGAGACTATAGCCGGCGAGATAAGGAACATCGTGCGCGCGGTCGAGCTTGTTGACCCGCCGCACCACGGCGTCGAGTGCGCGATCCATCATCAAGCGCGAGACATACCATTCCGGCAATCGAAGCCGCTCGTGCGGCGCCGTCGGATGACAAAAGTCGAGCGGCATCGCGTTAGATCCAAATATCAGAGCGCAATGTTAGACCCAATATTAAACCCCAATATTAGACCCACGGGCTGGTCAGCATTTCGACAATGTAGATAACCCACATGATCGCGAGCACTACCGCCGAGACGCCGAAGAAGGCACCGCGCAGCCGCACCTGATTGCTCGTCACGTGCACATAGGCCTGCAGATAACGGAAGATTACGAATATCCAGGCCAACACCACAAAAATGACATCTGCATGCCGCGTCACCCAAGCGAGGATCGTCAGCACGTAAAACAGGACCGGCAGCTCGAATTGATTGCTGTAGGAGTAGCCGACTTGCAGACTGCGCTGCGACCAGTTCGGCTCGCGCAGCGCCACGTTCTCCGGCCGCGTTACTCCCGAACTGAAGTCGCGTCCGCGCAACGGCGCGAGCCAAAACAACAGCGCAAAAGTCAGGATCACTTCCAGAAACAGCGGCAGCAACACCTCTTGGACGGTCATGATCTTCTTCCCCAGCATTGACGTCCGCCAGCTTGGACACGCTGACCAGGTTATATCGGCGCTACAATTTCACACTGATCGCGGTCTCGCCTTTCTCGTCCACCAAAGCGCTGCGCCATGTTTTTCCCTCGAACAAGGCTTTGCGTACGGTGTCCGCCGTGCCGCCGTGATTGAGGTTGGCGGTGATCAAGGTGCCGCCGGTGCGAAGGAGCCCGCGCAGAGCTTTGTGCAAGGCCGGCACCGGCGCGCCGCCGTCGAAAAATGCAACGTCGTAGCCGGGATCGAGCGTCGGCAGCACGCTCGAAAATTCGCCCTCGTGTACGGTGATGCGGTGATCGAGGCCGGCGGCGGCAATGTTTTCGCGCGCAAGCGCAACGTGATCCGGATCGCGCTCGACCGTGTCGACGGTCGCGTCGCGCACGCCAGATGCGAACGACAGGGCGGTATAGCCGAGCGCCGTCCCAAGCTCGAGGATCCGGCGCGCGTTGGCGGCACCGGCCAGCGCCGCCAGCAGCGGTCCATTTGAATATGGAAAGGCGCTGCAGCCGTGCCGCGCCCGATGCGCATCGGTGGCGTTGCGGATCTTGGCGAACGGATCGGGCGCCGCGGCTGCCATCGGAGGCCCTTTACTCCCGGCTCGGGTAATTGGGACTCTCGCGCGTGATCGTGACGTCGTGAACGTGGCTTTCCCGAAGTCCGGCGCCGGAAATCCGGACGAACTCGGCTTTGTCATGAAGTTCCGCGAGATCCTTGGCGCCGACATAACCCATGGCGGCGCGCAATCCGCCGACCAGCTGATGCACCACATTGGCGACTGGACCTTTGTACGGCACCTGCCCTTCGACGCCTTCGGGAACGAGCTTGAGCGTGTCTTTGATCTCCTGCTGGAAGTAACGGTCGGCGGAGCCGCGCGCCATCGCGCCGACTGAGCCCATGCCGCGATAGGTCTTGTAGGAGCGGCCCTGATAGAGGAACACTTCACCGGGCGTCTCGTCAGTGCCGGCGAGCAATGAGCCGACCATGGCGCAGTCGGCGCCGGCGGCGAGCGCTTTGGCGAGATCGCCGGAGAATTTTATTCCGCCATCGGCGATCACCGATGTGTTGGTCTGTTTCGCCACATCGACCGCATCCATGATTGCGGTGAGCTGCGGCACACCAACGCCGGCGACGACGCGCGTGGTGCAGATCGAGCCCGGACCGATCCCGACTTTGACGGAATCGGCGCCAGCGTCGATCAAGGCCTTTGCGCCTTCCGCCGTGGCGATATTGCCGGCCACGACCTGCACCGCATTCGACATGCGCTTGATCCGCGTCACCGCCTCAAGCACGCGCCGCGAATGGCCGTGGGCGGTGTCGACGACCAAAAGATCGACGCCGGCGTCGATCAGACGCTCGCTTCGCACGTAACCGGCTTCGCCCACCGAAGTCGCGGCCGCGACGCGCAGCCGCCCCTGCTCGTCTTTGCAGGCGTTCGGATGCGCCACGGATTTTTCAATATCCTTCACCGTGATCAGGCCGACGCAACGATAAGCGCTGTCAACGACCAGAAGCTTCTCGATACGGTGCTGATGCAGGAGCCGCTTGGCCTCGTCCTGCTTGACCCCTTCGCGCACCGTGACCAGCCCCTCCTTGGTCATCAGCTCGGCAATCTTTTGCCGCTTGTCGGTGGCAAACCGCACGTCGCGGTTGGTAAGAATGCCGACCAGCTTGCCGGCCCGTCCATTGCTGGCGCCTTCGACCACCGGAATCCCGGAAATGTGATGCTCCTGCATCAAGGTCAGCGCATCGGCGAGCGTCGCTTCCGGATTGATCGTGACCGGGTTCACGACCATGCCGGATTCGAATTTCTTCACCTGCCGCACCTGCACGGCTTGCGCTTCGGGATCGAGATTGCGGTGGAGGACGCCGATGCCGCCAGCCTGCGCCATGGCGATCGCCATATGCGCTTCCGTCACCGTATCCATCGCCGAGGCGACGATCGGAATGTTGAGCAGAATGTTGGGTGTGATGCGCGATCGGATATCGACGTCCGACGGCATGACGTCGGAAAGCCCTGGCTTCAACAGCACGTCATCGAAGGTGTATGCTTCGCGCAGTAGGTCTCTTGAATTCGTTGCCATTGCCAACTCCGGCTGGCCTGAAATGGCGGACGCCGCGCGGGCGAGCGGATGGTCGCTCGTCCGAGTCGATGGCCCGCTGGGGCCCACTTTGGAGCCCGCTTTTGGGTTGGCGGCGGTCGATAGCACGCCTTGGTCGCAATTCATAGGCCTCCGGCGCGAAATAGCGGAGGAATCACATGAAAAAGGCTGTCGATCGGCGCCAGTTCGGGATTGGGAGCGTCGCTGCCGCGGCGCTCGCTGCCGGAGGCCGAGCAAGCGCCCAGGGCGGGCCACTCAAGATCCGCATCGGTTGGGTGGTGGTGCCTGCTTCGCTTGCGCCTTTGGTGCTCGAGAAAAAAGAGCTGCTGACCCACTTCGGCCGCTCCTATGTCGCGGAAGCCACGCGGTTCGAAGGCACGCCTCCCGTTATTACGGCGCTCGCTGCGGGCGAACTCGACATTGGACCACTGGCGTTTTCGTCATTCGGCCTGGCGATCCAGAATGCGCATATGGATGAGCTGCGCGTCATCTGCGATGAAATCCAGGATGGCGTGCCGGGCCATGGCTCCAACGAGTTCATGGTGCGCAACGACGGCCCGATCCAAAGCGTCGCGGATCTCAAGGGCAAGGTGCTCGCCACCAACGCCATGGGCAGCGCGGTGGATATTGCCATGCGCGCGATGCTCCGCCGCAGCGGGCTTGAAGCCAACAGGGATTACACGATCGTCGAGGCGCCGTTCCCGGCCATGCGCGCGATGCTGGCCGAGAAGAAAGCCGATCTGATCAGCGCGGTGCCGCCGTTCTCGCTCGATCCAGATCTTCGCGCCATGGCCCACACGCTATTTACGCAGCGCGATGCCTTCGGCGTCACTCAACTGACAATATGGACGGCCCGCGAAAGTTTCATCCAGAAGAACCGCGCCGTATTGATTGATTTTCTCGAAGATACCGTGCGCGCGATCCGCTGGTACATCGATCCAAAGAATCACGATGAAGCCGTCGCCATCGTCGCGCGGCTCAACAAAGCACCGCCGGCGCGCATGGACTGGGCCTTCACCAGCCGCGATCAATACCGCGATCCGAACGGCACGCCGAATCTCGCCGCATTGCAGAATAACCTCAAACAGCAGAAAGAAGTCGGATTCCTCAAGGACGACCTCGACGTCAAGAAATATTCCGACCTCAGCATGGTCGAGGAGGCGGCGAAGCGGCTTGCATGAGATTGGCGTACAGGCGGCAGACAGGGTACAGGCGGCAGACAGGCTACCCCAGCAATCGATAGCCGCCCAGAATGGAATCGCCCCCTTCCGATCGCATCGTGCCGCTGATCGTGGCGACCGCGCTGTTCATGGAGAACATGGACTCGACGGTCATCGCGACCTCGCTGCCGGCCATCGCGCAGGCGCTTGGCACCAATCCCCTCGCCTTGAAGCTCGCCGTCACCTCTTATCTGCTGTCGCTGGCGATCTGCATCCCGGCCAGCGGCTGGACTGCCGACCGGTTCGGCACCCGCAACGTGTTCCGCGCCGCCATCGGCGTCTTCGTGCTGGGCTCGATCGGCTGCGCCGCCTCGCACTCGCTCGAGGAATTCGTGCTGGCTCGTATCGTGCAGGGCGCCGGGGGCGCCATGATGACGCCGGTCGGGCGGCTGATCATGGTGCGCAGCATCGACAAGCGCCGCCTGGTCAACGCCATGTCGCTCGTCACCATCCCCGCGCTGATCGGTCCGATCTGCGGGCCGCCGCTCGGCGGCTTCATCACGACTTACGCGTCGTGGCATTGGATCTTTTTAATCAATGTGCCGATCGGGTTCGTCGGTATCGCCATGGCGTCGCGCTTTATCCCGAATATCCGCATTGAGCACCCCGACCCCTTCGACTTTGTTGGCTTTGTGCTCGCCGGCGGCGCCATTGCCGGATTGGCGTTCGGCCTCTCCGCCATGGGGCTGGAATTTTTGCCTACAAGCGTCGTGGCATCGCTGTTGTGCGGCGGCGCGATTTCGGCGCTCGCCTATCTGATCCATGCCAGGCGCACGCCGGCGCCAATTCTCGATCTTAATCTGTTCCGGCTGCCGACATTTCGCGCCAGTATTTTCGGCGGGTTTTTGTTTCGGCTCGGTATCGGCGCGCTGCCGTTTCTGCTGCCGCTACTCCTTCAGATCGGGTTTCATCTCACGCCGTTTGAATCGGGCCTTATCACGTTTACCACCGCGCTCGGTTCGATGTTCATGAAGGCGGCGGTCGCAAGCGTCTTGCACCGCTTCGGCTACCGCAACGTACTCCTTTACAACGCGCTGATCAGCAGCGTCTTTTTGACGGCCTGCGCCAGCTTCGTGCAGGGCATGCCATTTGCCGCCATGGTGGCGATCCTGTTGTCCGGCGGCTTTTTCCGCTCGCTGCAATTCACCGCCATCAACACCATCGCCTATGCCGAGATCGAACCGGCGAAAATGAGCCGGGCAACGGCGATGGTCGCGGCCGCTCAGCAGCTTTCGTTGTCGACGGGCGTCGCTATCGGCGCGCTGGTGGTCGAGCTGATGCTGCGGCTGAGACATTCCACGACCATGGGCATCAATGATTTTCCGCCGGCCTTCCTGTTCGTTGGGCTGTTATCCGCCAGTGCGGTTTTCATTTTCATGCGGCTGCCGCACGACGCCGGCGCGGAGCTTGCGGGGAGAAAGCCGGAAGCTGCAGGCGAAAGCGCCGAATTGGCACGCTAGCCGCGAAACCCCTTGGCCAAGAGATAAAGCTCGGCCGAATCGCTGCGGCTCGCCGGCGGCTTGACGTGCTTGACGCTTGAGAAATCGCGCTTGAGCGTAGCAAGGAGCGCCGCCTCGGCGCCGCCTTGCAGGACCTTGCACAGAAACGCACCACCCGACGCGAGCACTTCGCGTGCGAAATCGGCGGCGGCTTCAGCCAGCGCCATGATGCGCAAATGGTCGGTCTGGCGATGCCCGGTGGAATTCGCCGCCATATCGGAGAGCACAACGTCTGCAGTCGCTTGGATCATTGCTGCGCCGCTGCTGCCGAGCAGCGCTTCAAGACGCTTCGGGGCTGATGGATCGAGAAAATCAAGCTGCAAAAATTCGACGCCCGGAATGGGTTTCATCTCAAGAATATCGAGCGCGATGACGCGGCCGCTCGTGCCGACGCGGCGCGCGGCGATCTCGCTCCAGCCGCCTGGTGCGGCGCCAAGATCGACGACGCGGGCGCCGGGTTTGAGCACTTTGTAACGATCGTCGATCTCGGCGAGCTTGAACGCCGCGCGCGAGCGCAGGCCTTCGCGTTTGGCGCGCACCACATAAGGATCGCTGATCTGGCGCGTGAGCCAGGCCCGCGACGACGCGGTCCTGCGTTTTTGGTCCTTGAGCCGCGCCATCCGCTGATCGCTTTACGCTTCGCCCCAGACCCCGTCCTCGCGCATCATCTCGACCAGCATGCCTTCACGCAGCCCGCGATCGGCGACGCGCAGCCGCTGGCACGGAAAAGCGCGGCGGATGGCATCGAGAATGGCGCAGCCGGCAAGCACGAGATCGGCGCGCTCGGCGCCGATGCAAGGATTGGCCGCGCGCTCTTCGAAGCTCATCGCCATGAGTTCGCCGACCACGCGCGAAATTTCATCGTCGGTCAGCCAGCAACCGTCGACGCGCCGGCGATCGTAACGCGCCAGGCGCAGGAAAATGCCGGCGATGGTCGTAACGGTGCCGGAGGTGCCGAGCATATGGAAAGCGCCGAGACCGCTGCCGTGCTCGACGGCGAAGCGATCGACCAGGATAGCCACCTCCTCAACCATGGCTTTATAAATTTCGCGGGAGACGGCTTTTCCGCCATAGCGCTCGGCCAGCGTCACGACGCCGACCGGCAACGAGGCCCAGCCGACAATGTCCGGGCTCGGCGGGCCGCTTCGTCCCGGACGCGAGCGATTGAGCCGAACGAGCTCCGACGATCCGCCGCCGATATCGAACAGGATGATGCCGCTCGCCGCCGGATCGAACAGCTCGGTGCAGCCGGTCGCCGCCAGTCTCGCTTCCGTCGCCGAATCGATGATTTCAAGTTCGAGCCCGGCTTCCTTCGCCACCCGAGAGCGAAATTCCTCGCCGTTTTCGGCGGCGCGGCAAGCCGCCGTGGCGATCAGCCGGGCCCGGCCCACGCCGCGGGCGCGCATTTTCTGGCGGCAGACCAGAAGCGCTTCGACGGCGCGGATGATTGCCGCTTCGCTGATGCGCCCGGAGGCGGCGACACCTTCGCCGAGACGGATAATGCGGGAGAATGCATCGACAACGCGAAAGCCATCGGGGGTCGGACGCGCCACCAGCAAGCGGCAATTATTTGTGCCAAGGTCGAGCGCCGCATAAGTCGCAACGTCGTGTGAAGCGACCGGCGCGCGCCAATGCTCGCGAGGCTCGCGACGAATGCCATATGGCGTTCTTCGACCCCAGCGAGGCCGGCGCTTGGCCCCATTGGCGTCGAGGCCGCCGCGCGGGGCCTCGTCGTTCATTCCAATGCCTTCCTGCCGCGCCGGAACCGCGATCAAACGGGCTCGACGGCAACGGTCTATTGTTCCAAAGCCTAAATCGACAGAAATGTAACAGGGGCGGAATACAGGGCAATACCGTGCTTGGCGCGCCTATGAGCTATGTTTGGCGCCCGGTTGCTGGGGTGGGCTAAGTTCTTTATCTCAAACGGGTCTAAGACCTTCCGGATCTGATCGTCATGAATCTGCATGGAATCCCCAAGCGCGGCCGAGCAAGCGGCCGAGGACCGACTGGCAATCGAAAAGTTTGCCGTCGGACAATCCGTGCCGCGGCTCGAAGACCCGATGCTGGTGCGCGGCCAGGGACGCTACACCGACGACGTCAGTCTTCCCGGGCAGGCCTATGGCGTCATGGTTCGCAGCCGTAATGCGCACGGCATCATCCGCGGCATCGACACCAAGGCGGCTTCGCAGATGCCCGGGGTGCTCGCGGTCTATACCGGCGCCGATCTGAAAGACTACGGTCCGCTCAAATGTCATCGTCGGCCTGAATAACCGTGACGGGTCTCCGCTGAAAAAACCGCGGCGCGATGCGTTGCCGACCAATCGCGTGCGTTACGTCGGCGATCCGTTGCCTGCGTGATTGCGCGGAACGCTAGCGCAGGCAAAAGATGCGGCTGAAGCAGTCATGGTTGATATCGAGACTTTGCCTGCGGTGGTTTCCGCAGAAGCAAGCCGCGCGCGATGGCGCGCCGCGGCTCTACGACGATGTGCCGGGCAATGTCGCGCTCGATTATCACTACGGCGACGCCGAGGCGGTGAAAGCCGCATTTGTCACGCGCGGCGCATGTGACGCGGCTTAATCTTGTGAACAGCCGGCTCGTGGTCAACTGCATCGAGCCGCGTGTTGCGGTCGCTTCATATGATGGCGGCCGGTTCACGCTTTACGTTCCGTCGCAGGGCGTATTCGGGATGCGCTCGCATCTTGCCGAAGCGCTCGGCGTCGACGCCAAGAACGATGCACGTGTCTCACCGGTCAGGTCGGCGGCTCGTTCGGCATGAAGGCCGCGGTGTTTCCGGAATATATTTGTCTCCTTCACGCCGCACGCGCGCTCGGCCGGCCGGTGAAATGGACCGACGAGCGATCCGGCAGTTTCGTTTCGGACGGCCATGGCCGCGCCAACGAAGTGGTCGCGGAGCTCGCGCTCGACGCCGAGGGCAATTTCCTGGCCGTGCGGCTGACAAGCTTCGCCAATATGGGAGCGTATTTGTCGCCGTTCGGGCCGCTGCTCGGCACGCTTAATGCGGTGAAGAATATGCAAGGCATGTACCGAACGCCGCTGTTGGAGGTCTCGACCAAATGCGTGTTCACCAACACCACACAGGTGACGGCCTATCGCGGCGCCGGACGGCCGGAGGGCAATTACTACATGGAGCGTCTGATTGATGCCGCAGCGGCCGAAATGGGCATCGACCGCATCGCCTTGCGGCGACGCAACCAGATTCGCCGTCAAGAATTGCCCATGCAAGACAGCGTCAGGCTCGGATTATGACTCCGGCGATTTTGTCGGCTTAACCAAACACGCGCTCGAACTCGCCGACAGCAAGGGCTTCGCGCGGCGCAAGCGCGAAAGCCGCAAACGCGGCAAGCTGCGCGGGCTTGGCGTCACCAATTATTTAGAAGTCACAGCGGGTCCGGTGAAGGAATTGGCGGGAATCACTTTCAATACCGACGGCATCGTCACGATAACGACCGGCACGCTCGATTTCGGCATGGGCCATGCCACGTCGTTCGCTCAAGTGTTAAGCGATCAGCTCGGTGTTCCCGTCGAAAAAATAAAACTTGTACAAGGAGACAGCGATCAGATCCCGATCGGCGGCGGCTCCGGCGGTTCGAAGTCGCTGATGCATAGCGGCACCGCGATCATCAAGGCGCGGCGAAGGTCATCGAAAACGGCAAACAGCTCGCCGCGTATATGCTCGAAGCCGCGCCCGCGGATATCGCATTTGAGCGCGGGCGCTTTGTCATTGTCGGAACCGATCGCGCCATTTCCATCATGGAGCTCGCGCAAAAACTGCACGGCGGTCTCAAGCCGCCCGCCGAGATTCCGCAATCGCTCGACGTCGTGCACATCAGCGATGGGCCGGGCGCGTCAACCTATCCCAATGGCTGTCACGTCGCCGAAGTCGAGGTCGATCCGCAGACCGGCTTTGTCGAACTCGTCAAATATTCCTGCGTCAATGATTTCGGCACGCTGGTCAATCCGATGATCGTCGAAGGTCAGATGCATGGCGGCGTCGTGCAGGGCATTGGCCAAGCCTATATGGAGCAAGCGATCTATGACGAGGAGGGTCAGTTGTTGACCGGCTCGTTCATGGATTATGCGATGCCGCGCGCCGCCGACGTTCCATCCTTCGCGGTCGCAGATCATGGCGTGCCGACCAAGACCAACCCGCTGGGCGTCAAAGGTGTCGGCGAAGCCGGCTGCGCCGGCGGTTTGCCCTGCGCGATGAATGCGGTGCTCGACGCGCTGGCCGATTCCGGCGTGCGGCATGTCGACATGCCATTGACACCGTTCCGGATCTGGCAAGCGCTGCAGACGGCAAAGATCGTCCCGTCCGCAATGACGCAATTCACTTCAGTACGCGCGATGCCGTCGGCCGAGTCGCGGCTGATTGCCGGCGTCTGCGCCGCACACATGATGAGTCATTATTATCTGCTGATGCTGGCGCCGTTACTGGCTTTTGTGCGCGCCGATTTCAATGTCAGCTACACCGAGCTTGCGCTGGCGCTCACAGTATTCAATGTGGTCTCCGGCGTATTGCAGACGCCGGTCGGATTTTTGGTCGATCGGATCGGCGCGCGCGTTGTCCTGATCGTCGGCCTGGCGCTGAGCAGCGCGGCCTTTGCGATCGCCGGCCTGTTCAATTCATATTGGGTCTTCATTGCCATGTACGGCGTCGCCGGGCTCGGCAATACCGTTTATCACCCCTCGGACTATTCGCTGCTTTCGCATCACTCTCCGCCCGAGCGATTGAGCCAGATTTTTGCCTTCCACACCTTCGCCGGCATGCTCGGTTCCGCCATCGCGCCGGTGACGCTCTTGGCGATGCAGAGTTTCTTTGGCTGGCGCGGCGCCTATGTCGGCGCCGCGATTTTCGGCTTTATCGTTCTTGCGGTGCTGCTGGCGCAACCGGAGCCCGTTGCCGAGCAGCGTCGCGCCGGCAAAAGCGGCAAAAGCGCTTCGTCCGCCGCAGTGGGCTGGCAGTTTCTGCTCTCGCCCGCCATCCTGCTCAACCTCGCATTTTTCGTTCTGACCTCGCTCATGGGCAACGGGCTCAACACGTATCTTGTGGTCGCACTCGGCGCGCTGCACGGCACGCCCACTGGCATCGCCAATATCGCGCTCACGAGCCTGCTCGCGATGAACGCCATCGGCGTGCTGGCCGGCGGCGCGCTGGCCAGCCGCATCCGCCAGCATGCCCTGATCGCCGCCTCGGGCCTCACCATTGCCGGCGCAGTGACGGCGCTGATCGGCCTGTTTGATCTTCCTTCGGCCGCGCTCATTGGCTTGACCGGGTTAAGCGGCTTTTCCGTCGGCGCCACCTATCCGTCGCGCGACATGCTGGTGCGCGCGGTCACGCCGCCCGGGGCTTTCGGCACGGTATTCGGTTTCGTCTCGACGGGATTCAATATCGGCGCGAGCATTGCGCCGATCGTCTATGGCATGCTGATGGATCACGGGCAGCCGCGTGGAATTTTCTTTTTGTCCGCTGTGGTCAGCCTAGCTTGCGTATCGACCGTGACGTTCGGATTTTCACGGCGTGAGAGAATTTGAACTGTCCTCCGTTGCGCGAGGCTGCCGCACGAGATGCGCTTGTCGTGGGGACGGAAGACAATCTAACACGGCGCGAGCATTGAAGTTTTGCGGTTGCGATGATGCCAAACTTGGTTCCTGGCGGTGACCTGGTGCGGCGCAAACCGAGATTCGCAATGCCCTATTCGAGGAGAGGGGCGGCTCTACCATTTCCACGAATTTCTCGCCGCGATGAGTGGTCTTCAACGACAAATTTGAACGAGCGATGTACGATTTTTAACGAGACCGGGCTCGATAATAGGTTGATCCTCAACGCAAATCTTCCGAGCACGAAAGAGCACAAATGGCGCGAAAGCAAACTTTTCAAGAGTGGCTAGAAATACACAAGGACTTAGACGCATACATCGCGCGTGGAGGAAAGCTTATGGATTTAAATCTCCTCGATGACGCAACACACAAGCGTCTCGAAACAGTAATAGCCGCGGAACTCGGCCAAGCGACGAACCTGAGACTAACCCGATTTTTCAAGTCCATAATGGATTCGATGCATAGCAAAAGAACTGTGGGTGAAGCGCTGACCGAGTCGAAGCTGCAGGCGCTATGGCGCAAAACCGCGTCCGACTAAGATTAACTATCTCGAAATTTGGTTTGCCGGTTTTGAGCGCGCGAGCAATGGAGATATTAGCGCATCCGGAATTTCGCGTGGGGTGTCAACCACCACAACACCCGCACGCTCCAGGGCGGCGCGTTTGACACTATAGCTGCCGGAACTGCCGGTTACGATGGCACCCGCATGACCCATTTTTTTGCCCACCGGCGCAGCACGGCCGGCCACAAAAGCGACCACCGGCTTGCTCATGGTGGCGGCATATTCCGCGGCCTCTTCCTCCATACCACCACCAATTTCCCCGACCAGCACCACCGCCTCAGTGCCGGGATCCTGATCAAGCGCCTGCAGCGCATCACATGTGGTCGTGCCGAGCATTGGATCGCCGCCAATACCGATAAAGGCCGATTGTCCGATCCCGGCGCGCGTTAAGTTGAGCGCGACCAGCGTTCCGAGGCTACCGCTGCGCGAAATTACTCCAACTGAACCAGGGCGAAACACATTGTGATTGTGCCCCGGCATAATGCCGACAAAGCCTTCCCCGGGTGTAACCAAACCTGCGGTATTCGGGCCCACGACCTGCGTGTCATTGCACGATGCGGCAAACAAGATTTCCATCACGTCTTGCGCCGGAATGTGCTCGGTAAGCACGACCAGAAGCTTGGTCCCGGCGGCGATCGCATCAAACGCGGCAGCCTTGGCCATCGATGGCGGAATGAACATCACCGCGACTTCAAAGGGCGCTTGGCGCATCGCCTCCGCGGCCGACGCAAAGACCGGCAGGCCGGCATGGCTTTTGCCGGCGCGCTTCGGATTGACTCCACCGATGATGGAGGTGCCGCACGCCATCATCTTTTCGGTCCAGAACGTCCCTTGTTTGCCGGTGATGCCCTGGACCAGCACGCGATGCGCCCTGCGATAGATGATCATCGCGCCGCTTCGACTGCGGCTCGCACCGCATCCTCCATGAAATCGTATGGTTCGATACCGAGCCGGTCACGCACGAGCCTCACCGCCTCCTCCTCGCCAGTGCCGTGAATCGAGAAGAACACCGGTATATTCGGATTGAGCTTTTCCCACGCCTTCACGACGCCGTCCGCCATCACGTCGGTGCGAGCGAAAGCGCCGCAAAAATTAATCACCAGACTTTTGACATTAGCAGCCGCGAGCACGAGGCTGAGCCCGGCTTCCGCTTTGGTATAGGCTTCGCCGCCGATTTCCAAAAAGTTGACCGGCTTGCCGCCGAAATGGGTAATTACGTCCATGGTTGTCATGGTCAGGCCGGCGCCGTTGGCGAGCACGCCGACATTGCCGCCAAGCTCGATGAATTTGAGGCCAGCTTCTGCGCCCCGCCGTTCCAATGCGCTGAGGTTTTCCTGCGCACCCGCGGCGGCGAGCTCGCTCTGACGAAAGATGGCGGAATCGTCGAGCGTGAACTTGCAGTCGAGCGCGACGACCCGGCTGTCCTTCAACAGCGCCAGCGGATTGATCTCAATGAGCTCGGCATCGCGCTCGCGATAAACTTTATAGAGCGATGCCAGCGTGCCGGCGATCTTCGCTTCGGCGCCGCCAAGCGCGAAGCCGCTGAGCATGGCCAGTGCCGCGGCGGCATCGAAATCCTGATCGATGTTGAGCGAGTGCCGGCGGATGGCATCTGGGCGCGCCGCCGCGACCTGTTCGATATCCATGCCACCTTCAGTGGAGAACAAGATGAGCGGCCGGCGGGCGGCGAAATCCGTGAGCACCGCGGCGTAGAACTCGCGGGCGATATCGGCGCGCTCCTCGATGAGCACTTTCTCCACCACGTAGCCGTCGATCGACATGCCGAGGATAGCTTTGGCAACTGCCGCTGCCTCGGCGGCGGTGTCGGCTTTGCGAATGCCGCCGGCCTTGCCGCGCTCGCCGGCCGGCACTTGCGCCTTCACCACGCAGGGCCCGATGGCGTCGAATGCCGCTCGAGCCTCCTCCGGCGAGTGGCAAAGCATTCCGCGCGGCGCCGCAATCGATGCCGGCGCCAGCACCTTGGCTTTGGCGGCGTGTTCCTCGAAATTCATTGCCCGCTCCGCGATCAGCGCCCGTATTTCTGCCAATGCGGACCGAACAGCTGCTCTTCGCTGGGCTTATCCTCGGGAATCACCGTAACCAGGTGAGTTATGTTGAGGAAATGCTTGTAGCTTAAGTTTTCCGAAATGCTGTTCTTCTGCCAGGAGCCGCAGCCCATGCTCAGCGTGAAACCGAGGCCGCTGTCGAAACCGCCGCCATTGCCGAACGTATGCGCAAAGTTCACTAAGACGCGGACAACGTCGAGCTCTTCGGCGAGTTCTCGGGCATGCGCCGTGTTCTTGGTGTGAATGCCGCAGGAGTGGCCTTTGCCCTGGTAATCCAGAACGGCGCGAACCTGTTGTTTCGCAGCCTCGAAGTCCTTGGCGCGATAAACTGTGAGGACGAGCGACAATTTCTCGCCGGAGAACGGATGCGCTTTGCCGGCGCCGCTGTCCTCGACCATAAAGAAATCGGCGCGCTCGGCGCCGGGTGGCCAGCCGAAAGCGCGCGCCAGGACCTTAGCGTCCCGCGCAATAAGATTGCGGTTGAGCTTGCTGTTCTGCCAGAGCGCCTGCTGCACGGTGGATTTCTCGGCCGCGCTGCACAGGTATCCGCCGACCTCCTGGAAGGCGGCAATGGCCGTGTCGTAGATCGAATTCGAGAATGATCACCGAATTCTCGGATGAGCACGAGGTCGAATTGTCGAAAATCTTCGACGCGCGGATCTTGCGCGCCGCATCGGCAAGATCAGCACTTTCATCGATGATCACCGGCACGTTGCCGGCGCCGACGCCGATTGATGGCGTGCCGCTCATCGCGGCGCGGCGCACATTGTCCTGCGAGCCGGTGACGACGACGAGATCGGCAGCCTTCATCAGCGCTTCGGTCGATTCCTTGGTCACCGGCGGCGGCAGGATCTGAACGAGATCAGCCGGAAGACGAACAGCCTCCAGCGCGGCACGCATGAAATCGACGGTGCGCTTGGTGGCTTCATAGCCGAGCGGCGATGGCGCGATGACGACTGCATTGCGCGCTTTGATCGCCATCATCGTCTTGTTGACCGGGGTCGCCGCTGGATTGGTCGAAGGCGTCAATGCAGCGATGACGCCCATCGGTTTGGCATATTTTACGATGCCCTTGGCCTTATCTTCCTCGATGATGCCGACCGATTTGACGCGCAACAGATCGCGCAGCGTGCCGAATGTCTTGCGCTGATTCTTGACGATCTTATCGGCCACATTGCCGAGATGCGTATCGGCCACGGCGAGTTCGGCAAGCTCGCGGGCGTGATCGGGCTTGTACACCGACCACGCGAGCGTGCGCACCGCCTCATCGGCGCGCTCTTGGCTAACATCGCGAAAGCTTGCGAACGCGTTGCGCGCCCGCCGCATGATCTCGTCGATGCCAGCGGCAAAGCCGGCCGTTACCGGTGACTTTGCTGTTGCACTTGTCGTCATATGCTCCTCTTGTCTAGTGCGCCGTCTGCTGCGCGCGCATATCCTCGCGGCGAACGCCGGCGACCCGTACCGGCTTTTTCATGGCGTCGCGGCGGAAAGGCTCGCCGAGTTCCTGATTGAGGATAACCTCGATAAAGGTCGTCACGCGCTGCTTTTGCGCCTCGCAGGCCTGACGCAGCGCATCGGTCAGCTCCTGCTGCGTTCTCACCGTCACGCCCTTTAAACCGCAGCCTTCGGCTACTTTGGCATAGCTGAGTTTCGGATGAAGTTCGGTGCCGACGAAGTTATTGTCGAACCAGAGGATTGAATTACGCTTTTCCGCGCCCCACTGATAGTTGCGGAATATCACCATTGTGATGCCGGGCCATTCTTCGCGCCCGATCGAACTCATTTCGTTCATCGAGATTCCGAACGCGCCGTCGCCGGCAAAGCCGACGCAGGGCGTATCGGGATTGCCGATTTTGGCACCGATGATGGCCGGGAAACCATAACCGCACGGGCCGAACAGGCCCGGCGCTAGATATTTCCGGCCCTTTTCAAAGGTCGGGTACGCATTGCCGATGGCGCAATTGTTGCCGATGTCGCTCGAGATGATGGCGTCCTTCGGCAAGCCCGCCTGAATCGCGCGCCAGGCTTGGCGCGCCGACATGCGGTCGGGATGGCGCTTGCGCGCATCCTGGTTCCAGGTGGTGCCCGGATCGTCCTCTTCATGATCCATGCTGGAGAGCGTCTGGAGCCAGCGCGACTTGGTGGTGTGGATCATCGCCTTGCGCTCCTCGCGGCAGGCGTCGCCGGCAGTGGGTGCAAGCTGCGCCAGGATCGCCTTGGCGACGAGCTTAGCGTCGCCGCAAATGCCGACCGTCACCGGCTTCGTGAGCCCGATGCGGTCTGCATTGATGTCGACCTGGATGATCTTGGCGTTTTTCGGCCAATAATCGATCCCGTAGCCGGGAAGCGTTGAAAACGGATTGAGCCGGGTGCCGAGCGCAAGGACCACGTCCGCCTTGGCGACCAGCTCCATCGCCGCCTTCGAGCCGTTATAACCGAGCGGGCCGACCGCCAGCCGATGGCTCCCCGGAAAGCTGTCGTTGTGCTGGTAATTGTTGCAAACCGGCGCATCGAGTTTTTCGGCAAGCGCAACGCATTCACCGATCGCACCGGCAAGCACGACGCCGGCGCCGGACAGGATCACCGGAAATTTCGCCGCAGAGAGAAGTTTTGCCGCCTCCGCCACGGCATGGGCGCCGCCCGCCGGAGGTTCGAAATCGACGATCGCCGGCAGGTTGATGTCAACGACCTGAGTCCAATAATCACGTGGAATATTGATCTGCGCGGGCGCCGACAGCCGCTTGGCTTTGGTGATCACGCGATTGAGCACCTCGGCCGTGCGCGCCGGATCGCGCACTTCCTCTTGATAACAGACCATGTCGCGGAACAGCGCCATTTGCTCTACCTCCTGGAAACCACCCTGCCCGATCGTGCGATTGGCCGCCTGCGGAGTAACGAGCAGCATCGGGGTGTGATTCCAATACGCAGTCTTGATCGCGGTGACGAAATTGGTGATGCCGGGACCGTTTTGCGCGATCACCATCGCGATCTTACCGGTGCAGCGCGTATAGCCGTCGCAGATGATCCCGCCGTTGGCCTCATGAGCGACGTCCCAGAAGGTGATGCCGGCCGCCGGAAACAGGTCCGAAATCGGCATGAAGGCCGAACCTATGATGCCGAAAGCATGTTCAATGCCGTGCATCTGCAAAACTTTCACGAAGGTTTCTTCCGTTGTCATCTTCATCGCTGCGGTTCCCTTGTTGGCAGTCGGCACGAGCGTGCCGATGAAGTTTCGAATTTAACCCTTGTCCTGGAAGGTCTCGGCGAGCTCCTTGGCGGCACGGCGCATCGCCGGAAGATGCTCGCGCGCGGCGCCCACATTCATGCGCGCTTCCGGCGCCTGAATTGCAATCGCGGCGAGGGCCTCGCCATGGCCGCCAAGCACCGGCACGGCCATGCAGACGACGCCGACGAGATATTCTTCCCGATCGAAGGAAACCTGCTCCTTGCGGATCTGCTTCAGTTCCGCTTCGAGTTGCGGCAGCGATGCGATCGTGGTTGCCGTGAAACGGCGCAATTCGAGGCTTTCAAGCAGCCGGTGCCGGCGCGATCCCGGCGTGAGTGCCAAGAACAGCTTGCCGATAGCGCTGCAATGCAGCGGCACGCGCGATCCCGGGCCGAATTGAAGGCGCAGCGGCCAATGCTCGGCCTCGACGCGATCGAGATAAACGATTTCGCCATGCAGCATGATGCCAATATTGCAGGTCTCGTTGACCTCATGGACGAGCCGCCGCAGCAGCGCATGCCGGTTTGCGTCGCGCATCGACGCCGCATCGCCCCGAAGGCGAGATCGGTCAGCCGCGACCCGACCGTCAAACGTTTTCGCACCGGCTCGCGCGCAAGATAACCGGAGCTAACCAGGCCATCGACCAGCCGATAGGCGGTCGCCTTGGGGAGTGACAGCGCCTCGATGACGCTCGACACCTCGACTGCGGCTTGGGCATGCGCGACGAGATCGAGAATCGCGAAGGTGCGTGCCGTCGCCGTCGATATTTCTTCGTGCTGAGCCGCCGGTGCGGCGCCCGGCTGGCGTGCGTAACGGGCGTTTTCGCTGATTGCGTAGGGCTTCATCGCGGTTCACCGGAAACGGCAACGGCGGCCGCGTGCCGGCGTACGGCGAAAAATTCACGTAGGACCGGATAACTCAGAGCCAACAGCGAGCCGGCCATCAACGTGCCGCAGATCGGGCCTTTGAAGAAAACCGTCCAATCGTCGTCACTTGAAATCATGCTGCGCATGAATGCGGTTTCGCCGATCGGTCCGAGGATTGCGCCGAGCACCATCGGCGAGATCGGATATTTGAACTTCTCGAACAGATAGCCGAGCACGCCGAAGAGCACGATCATCCAGACGTCCGACATGTCATTGCGATTGGCATAGGCGCCGACGAGACAGAACATCACCACGATAGCCGAGAGCACGCCCTGCGGGATCGTGAGAACTTTAACGACCACGCGGATCCAGAAGAAACCGACCAGGCACATGCCTATGACGCTCGCAAACATCGAGGCGAGGATGGTGTGGACCATCAGTGATGATGCGGGATCTTCGAACAGCATCGGCCCGGGCTGCACGCCGTGCAGCAGAAAGGCGGCGAGAATGACGGCGGTCGCGCCGCTGCCAGGAAGTCCCAAAGTGAGCAGTGGAATCATGTGACCAGCGACTGATGCAGTCGCTCCGATTTGCGGCGCGACGATGCCTTCCGGAATGCCGGTGCCGAGGAGCTGCCGCCGTCGGCCATACTGTTTCTCGATGCCGTAGGAAATGAAGGACGTGATGGTGGCGCCCGCGCCGGGCACGATCCCCAACAGAGTGCCAAGAACGGTACTGCGGAACAGCGTGGTCTTGATCGCCAGCAGTTCGCGAAATGACGGGAACTCCGTCGCGACGTTGACTTCACCGCCTTTCGGACTGTCGAGGTGCAAACCTTGGCCGATGCGCGCCAGCACCTCGCCGAGTCCATACATACCGACCAGAACCTCGACCAATTGCACTCCGTCGCGCAAGATCGGCACGCCAAAGGTGAAACGATCCGTGCCATAGATGCTGTCGATGCCGACGGTGGCGACCAGAAGCCCCACGCACAGGCTGATCAGCGAATTGACCAGCGATTTTCCGGCGAGCGCAACCACCGTGGTGAGGCCGAAGAACACCGCGGCGAAATAATCCGGGGAATTGAATTTGAGCGCCGCCTCGCTCATCGGGCCGGCGAGCGCGACCATGACCGCCGAGGAAACAAGGCCTGCGATCAGCGCCGCCACGAGCGCCCAGCCGAGCGCCTTGGCCGGTGCGCCACGCTTTGCCATGGTGTAGCCATCCCAGAGCATCGGCACGTCCATTGGCTCGCCCGGGATGCGGTAGAGTATGGCCGTGAAGCAGCCGCCATAGGTGCCGGCGAAATAAATCGCGGTGAGCAGAATGACGGATGGCTCGATCGGCATCTGATAGGTGAACGGCAGCGCGAGTACGACGCCCATCACCAAGCCGAGCCCGGGCATGATCGATACCGCCATGCCGACCAACAGACCGACGAAAAGCATCAGCAGATCGAATGGCTGGAAGATCTGCACGAAGCCTTGGGCGAGATTGACGATGATCACGCGCCGCCCTCCTAGTCCCCGCCCATTAGTGAACGCCCATTGCGGTCATGAGCGCGTAGGATACGCTGTCGAACGGCACCACACCGACCGGCAGCGCGACATAGACCACGCGCATGAATATGAACATGAAAGCGAGGGCGATCGCGATGCTGACGAGCGCGGCGTGCGACAGCCGCCGGTAATGGCCGAGATAGATCAGGACGAAACTGTAAGCGATTGTCGCCAAGAAGAAGCCGATGACCGGCATGATAACGAGATAACCGATAGTGGCGGCCACCGCGACCCACACCAGCACCGGATAAATCTCCGGCGGCCGGATCAAGGCTTCGGTTTCGTCCTGCTCGGTTGAGCGTTGTGCGGACCCGCCGCCGCGCAGCAAGCTCAAGATGACTCCCCACAGTGCCGAGGCGAGCAGCAAAAGCAGGATGAGTTTCGGCCATGCGCCCGGCCCAATTCGGCCCGACGCTTCCTCGAACTCGAAATTCTCCGCCGAGTAGTAAAGGAACACGCCGACGCCGAGCACCACCAGATAAGGCAGCGCCGCTCTCGCGCGTTGCCAGATCGTGAGCGCCTGGTCGGAAGTCGCTTGCATCATCGTCGTTCAGTATCGCCGGCGCGTCGTCACGACCTGTTTTGTTTATTTCGATCCAGTCCGCATCGATGCCAAAATACCCTTGGCTTGCGCGAGCCAGGAATCCATGAAGCCGCGCGCCTTATCCATCGGCACATAGCTGTCCGGATCGGCATATTGCTGGTCGAGATAGGCCTTGAATTCCGGATTGTGCGCGACCTTCGCCAGCGCGTCGGCCAGAATCTTCACGCGGGCCGGATCCGTGCCGGCCTTGACGACGATCGAGCGGAACTGGGGCAGCGTGACGTCGTAGCCGAGTTCCTTGGACACCGGCACATTAGCGAATTGCGGAATGGTCAGCCGATGGGGATAGAAGAAAATCAGCGGGCGGATTTTGCCGCCGTCAAAATAGCTCCGCACGTCGCCGGTCTGCTCGTAGAGTACATCGGCGTTGCCGCCCAGAATCGACGTGTAGCGCAATTCCGGCTCGGCATAGGGGATCGGCTGGAACTTGAATCCCTGCTTGTCGAGATAGGACGTCGTGATGTCGTCGGCGCTGCCAAAGCCCAGGATCGCGACTTTGAGCGGCTGCTGTTTCGCCGTCGCCGCGAGCTCCTGCCAGGTATGCCACTTGCTCTGGGTGTTGACCCAATAGCCGGACGGCTGCTGGATCATGATCGCGAGCGGAATGACTTGGTCGGCGGTGAAACCGGGATGCGGACCCGCCAGCAGTGAATAGGTGTCGCCGATCAGCACCGCTAGCGAGTAACCGTCGGCCGGCGAATTCAGAAGCTTGGTGATGCCGGTTTGCCCGGTGGCGCCCGGCACGTTGAGCACGGGAAACGACACGCCAAGGTCCGCCGACATGATCTTGCCAGCGGTGCGCGCCAGCAGATCGGCGCCGCCGCCGGGGCCCCACGGTACGATGAAATTGATCGGATGAGCGGGAAACTTTTCTTGCGCTTGCGCGACCCCCACGCCGAGCGCCAACGCCGCTGTCGCAAACACTGCCCGCGCTACTTTGCCTGCGATCGCACGCGCGATCTTCACGGTCGCATTCATGATTTCCTCCCTGGACCGCCGCGGCATCGATCAGGTCCGCGCCAGCGCCGCCGTTAGCCGCAAGCAAAATCTCATTCAACGAGACTTATTGTTTTAAAAGGAATAACACCGCGTTCATTCGGCGACAACGACGGCGCGCCAGCAAAACAGGCTTTAGCCGCGCCGGATAGTCGCATCTCGCGCCATTCGCTGAAACTGCGATGCGCCCGCGACCGGCAAGCCAACGGACTTAAACCCGAATGCGGACCGGCTTGTGAGCGAAGCGGAACTGGTTCAGTCTTTACTCACCGTACTTGAACGAGGGATGTCATAAGAACGCCTGTGCCCTGCCGGCGTCGCGACAGGTGCGAGGATCGGCGATAGGGGGGTCAACGTGCCAACAACCACGCTCAGTCAGAATGATCTGGCGGCCCAAGAAAATTTGTTATCGCGCCTTGATCGTGTCCCCGTAAACCGGCGCATCTTGTCCCTGGTCGGGCTGCTCGGCATCATCTGGATATTGGAGGCCTTCGACATCGGCATCATCGCGCCGGTCCTGTTCCTAGTGAAGAACGTCTGGCAGCTCTCGCCCAGCACCACCGGCGTGGTCGGCAGCGCTGGCACGCTTGGTATCGTTCTCGGTCTGCTGCCGGCCGGCCGGCTAGCTGACCGCTTCGGCAGGAAGCCTGTCTTGATCGGCGGCATCATCGTTTTCAGCATTGTCACCTTCGCCGCCAGCTTTTCGCAAAATGCCACCCAACTCGCGATCTATCGATTCATCGCCGGATTGGGCCAGGGGGCGGTGTTTCCCGTCCCGTATCTTTTGCTCTCCGAATTCGTCAACAAACAATGGCGCGGCACCGCAGTCGGCCTGGCGAACTCGCTGCTCGGCTTTTCCTATGGCTTGAATACGCTTGTCGGCGCCCTTGTGGTCGGCCATATGCCCGACTCGGAGGCGTGGGGCACGTTGTTGATGATCGGCGGCGTCCCGATCCTCATCGTGCCGTTCATTATCGCATTCCTTCCGGAGTCGCCGCGCTTTCTCTTGAAAGCCGGCAAAATCAACACCGTGCGGACCTTTGTCGAAAACCTCGAAAACTTAAGCCATGTGCCGCACGACGAGACGCTGATCGATCAAACTTCACTAAAGGTTCTCGAA
This sequence comes from uncultured Alphaproteobacteria bacterium, assembly GCA_963816295.1. Taxonomy (GTDB): domain Bacteria; phylum Pseudomonadota; class Alphaproteobacteria; order Rhizobiales; family Xanthobacteraceae; genus BOG-931. The sequence continues at coordinate 344,614 of CAWFJS010000018.1, forward strand.
GCGACGGCGCAGCGGCGGGTCTCGGTCATGGATCTGTTCCGTTATCCCTATGGAATGCGCTGCGTGGTGGCTTATCTCGCACTGCTCTCGCCCTTCGTCTGCTTCTATGTGATCACGATCTACGGGCCCTCGATCATTCAGCGCATGGGCGCGGGCAAGGAAAGCGCGCTCTATTACACGTCGGGCCTGTTGTTCTTGACGGTTATCTCAACCGCAATCGCCGGCGCAATCGGCGACAAGATCAGCCGGCGCTGGGGCCTTGTTATCATCATGACGGTGACGGCGATCGGGCTTGTGGCGCTGGGCGCGCCGTTGCCGCGCGCTGGCATCATCGTCGCCGCAATCGTGGTCTGGGCTTTCGATTATGCCGGCTTCCCGCTGGCGAAACTGTACATGGCCGAACAGTTCCCAACCCGGCTGCGAGCGACCGGATCGATGCTCGGCGAGAGCGTAACGCGATTCCTCGGCGGCGTTGTTCTAGTCTACTTGTTCCCGGTCATGAGCGCCGTGATGGACGCATCGACCTTGTATCTCATTTTGGCGGTGCTGACCGTGCTGTGCATCCTGCCGATCTGGTTCCTTGGCTTTCAAACTTCCGGCGTCAGCGTGGAGCAGACCGGCACCGACCTAGCGGCGCTAGCCAAAATGCAAGGACATCAGCCGTAACGACCGGGCCATAAGGACGCCTGTTCGTCCGATCAGATCCCGGGTGTCTTTTCGGGATTATCTCACGCCGGCTCGATCACAAACAGCGTTCGTCCGTATTCGACGAGTTCGCCGTTCTCCGCGCCGATCTGGACAATGCGGCCATCATGCTCCGACGCGATGGTGGTGAAGAGCTTCATCACCTCGATCAGGCAGAGTGCCTGGCCCTTGCGTACGGTGCTGCCGATTTCGACCAAGGGCGCCGCGTCGGGCGCTGGCGCGCGATAGAACGTGCCGACCATCGGCGCCATGACCTCGACCTGGTGCGGCGCCTTTGTTGCGGTCTTGACTGCAGGCTTGGTCGCGGATTTGGCGCCCGCGGGTGGGTTTAGTCCTGCGCTTGGCTGCGCGGGCTCAGGCAGCGTCGGAGCGGACACGTGGCGCGAGACCGCACCTGAAGTATTATCCTCAACGCGGTGTGCGGCGCCGCCGCTGTTGCGGCGCACCACGAGTTTCATATCGCCGGTCTCGACGATCAATTCGTCGCACGAACTGCCGTCGATGATCTTCAATATTTCGGCGATCTCGTCGTAGCTGAGTGCCAAGGCCGTCCCCCGCTGTGGCTTGATCTGTATTGCCGACGCGATTTCATCAGAAATCAACTCCAAATCTCTTGCAATACGATTTTTTGGTGCCACAGTCGCGATGGCGGGCATTGCCCCCTGTCGCTGCAGGAGCGTATTTGCAGGAGATCGCGTTGCGTCGCGTATTGATCGCAAATCGCGGAGAGATCGCGCTGCGCGCCGTTCGCACCTGCCGGCGGCTGGGGCTTGAAAGCGTCGCGGTCTATTCCGCGGCGGACGGCAATTCGCCGCATCGATGGGCGGCCGATCACGCGATCAGGATCGGGCCGCCGCCGCCAAAGCTCAGCTACCTCAATTCCGCGGCGCTGATCGAGGTCGCGTCGGCCCTCAAGTGCGACGCGGTCTATCCCGGCTATGGCTTCTTGGCGGAAGACAGCGCATTCGCCGAACGTTGCGCCCAAGCCGGGCTAACTTTCATCGGGCCAAGTCCGGAGGTCATCGCACGCATGGGCGACAAAGTCGCGGCGCGGCAAGTGGCCGCGTCCTTGGGCATCCCCGTCGTGCCCGGTTCCAAAGGAGGCTTCACGTCGGTGGCGGAAGCTAAAGCGCGCACAGACGAGATCGGCTTTCCGCTGCTCCTCAAAGCCAGCGCGGGCGGCGGCGGCCGTGGTATGCGCGTGGTCGCCGATCCAGCATCATTTGCCGAGTTGTTCGGTCAGGCGACCGCCGAGGCCGAAGCGGCTTTCGGCCGGCCCGACGTTTATCTCGAACGATTCTTTTCCCAGGTCCGCCATATCGAAATCCAGGTGTTCGGCGATAAACACGGCAATTACGCGCAGCTTGGCGAGCGCGATTGCAGCGTGCAGCGGCGGCATCAAAAGCTCGTCGAGGAAGCGCCCTCCCCCGTGCTCGATAAAAAAAAGCGCCGCGCCATGGCTGATGCCGCATTGGCGCTGGTTCGTGCTATCGATTACGTGAACGCCGGCACGGTCGAGTTCATTTACGATGTTGCAAGCGGACAGTTCTTCTTCATCGAAATGAACACCCGCATTCAGGTCGAGCATCCGGTGACCGAGATGGTGACCGGCAACGATCTCGTTGCCGAGCAATTTCGCGTCGCCGCCGGCGAGCAGCTATCGCTTAATCCGGTAGTCGACGGTGCGCCCGCGGCCATCGAGTTCCGCATTAATGCCGAGGACGCAGCACACGATTTTCGCCCCTCGCCGGGCATACTCAAGCGCTGGCGGCCGCCGAGCGGCAAGGACATACGGCTGGACAGCCATGTCTATGAAAACTACGTGGTGCCGCCCTTCTATGACTCGATGCTCGCAAAGCTGATCGTCACAGGACGCGATCGTGCCGCTGCAATCGAAACGGCGCGCGTAGCGCTCGAACATTTCGACGTTGCCGGCATCGCCACGACGGTCGACTTCCACGCCGAACTCGTGCGACAACCAGAATTTACTCGCGCTGAAATCCACACCCGCTGGGTGGAAGAGCAAATGCAGGCGCCGGTGCACTGATGGGTGTCGGTAAAACCATACGGCTGATCGATGTAACGCTGCGCGACGCGCACCAGTGCTTATGGGCGACGCGCATGACGACCGCGATGATGGCCGACATCGCGCCGCGTCTCGACCGCGCCGGTTTCGAGGCCATCGATCTCGCTGGCGGCGCGGTGTTCGATGTGTGCGTGCGCTATCTGCGCGAAGACCCTTGGGAACGCATGCGCATCCTAAGCGGCTGGGTCAAACAGACGCCGCTCATCGTTATGACCCGCGGCCAAAGCCTATTCACCTTCGAGTTCTTCCCGGACGACATCGTCGAGCTGACCGCGGAGCGGATTTTCGCAAACGGCATCAGCTATCACACGCCTTACGACGCGCTCAACGACATGCGCAATATGGCGGTGCCGGTGCGCGCGGCTAAGCAGGTCGGGCTCTATGTCGCCGGCGGCGTCGTCTACACGCTGAGCCCGGTCCATACCGACGACTACTATGCGCGGAAGACGCGCGAATTGATCAAGCTGGGCGTCGCTGCGGTTTTCATCAAGGATCCGAGCGGGCTACTGACACCTGAACGCGCGCAAACACTGGTCCCGGCGCTCAAAACCGTCTGCGGTGTACTGCCGCTGCAACTTCATTCTCATTGCCTGACCGGGCTCGCGCCACACACCGCCTGCCGCGCGATCGAGCTTGGCGCCGACGTCGTGCATACTGCAACTTCCACTTTGGCCAATGGCGCGTCACATCCGGCGACCGAAACTTTCGTGCACAATGCTCGCCGCGCGGGTTTCGACGTCGCCGTCGATCTCGGACCGGTGGAGGAAGTTGCCGAGCGGCTCCGCTACATCGCCGCGCGCGAGGGCAAGCCGATCGGCCGTATTGCCGAATATGACGCGTTTCACTACGAACACCAGATGCCCGGGGGCATGGTGTCCAATCTGAAATCGCAGCTACAGCCGCTCGGGATTGCTGACCGGCTGCCCGAGGTGCTCGAAGAAGCTGCACGCGTGCGCCACGATCTCGGTTATCCCATCATCGTTAGCCCGTTCGCGCAGTTCGTAATGACGCAGGCCGTACTCAATGTCATGGGCAAGGAGCGCTATGCAACCGTTCCCGACGAGGTACGCAAATACGTGCTGGGCTATTACGGCGAAATTGCCGGACCGATCGAACCGAACTTGTACGATCGCATCACCAAAGGCGCGCAGGCGACCACCGCTCGGCCTGGCGATTTGATCGAGCCAGGCATTCCGCGCGTGCGACGCGAACGCGGGCCGTTCGCTTCCGATGACGATCTGCTGCTGGCGGCGTTCTATTCCGACCGTGAGTACAAGGCGCTTAAGGCTGCTGGACCGATCAAAGTTGATTATCCGCTGGCATCGACCCCGCTCATTACGCTGATAAAGGAGATTGCGCTGCGGCCGAGCATCCGCTCCTTCCATTTCATCCGGCGGTCGGCAACAGCATGACATGACGACACCCGCAATCATCACAGTTGCCATTACCGGCGCCATTCCGCGCAAGGCGGACACGCCTGCGGTGCCGATCACCCCGAGCGAGCAGATCGAATCTACGCATGAGGCCTATGAAGCGGGCGCGAGCGTCGCGCATATTCACGTCCGTAACCGCGACGAGACACCGAGTTCCGATCCGGATCTGTTCGCGCAAGTGCAGGAAGGAATCGCCAGGTACTGTCCCGGCATGATCATTCAGTTTTCGACGGGCGGCCGCGGTCGCGAGCAGAACGAGCGCGGCAAGATGCTGTGTCTGAAACCCGATATGGCCTCGCTGGCCACCGGCTCGGTTAATTTCCCCAAGCAGATCTACGAGAATCCGCCGCAACTGGTCGAGGATCTCGCGCGCGCGATGTTGCAATATGGTGTCAAGCCCGAGATCGAAGTCTTCGACGTGGCGATGCTGTACAATGCCAAAACCATGGCCGATCGCGGCCTGCTCAACCGCCCCTGCCAAGTCCAGTTCGTTATGGGCATTCCCAACGCCCTGCCGGCGCGGCGCAAATTGTTGGAGTTTTTGATTAGCGAACTCAAGGAGATCATGCCGGACGCGACGTGGTCGGCGGCCGGGATCGCGCGGCACCAGCTTGAGGTCAATCGCTGGTGCCTCGAACTCGGCGGGCACCTGCGCACCGGGCTTGAGGACAACATCAAATTCGATAAGGACCGGCTGGCCCGCAGCAATGCTGAGCTGGTCGAGCGCCTTGCCGCCCTGTGCGCCGAATATGGGCGACATCCTGCCACTTGCGCCGAAGCACGCAATTTGTTGGGACTGCCGGTCTCCTGACCGGTCCGTTCAATGACAAACGATGGGGAGAGGACAATGCAGCAGGTCAGCAAAACCGGCGACGGCTCCAAAGCCTCGATCCGTACCATCGCGCTCGCTAGCGCGATCGGCACCACGATCGAATGGTACGACTTCTTTCTCTACAACACGATGACGGCTTTGGTGCTCAACAAGCTGTTCTTTCCTAATGCTGACATCCTGATCTCGACGCTGTTGGCCTATGTCACCTCCTTCGTCGGCTTTCTGTCGCGGCCGATCGGCGGCGTTATCTTCGGACATTATGGCGACCGCATCGGCCGCAAGACCGTCCTGATCCTCACGGTACTGATCATGGGGATCGCCACGTTCCTGATCGGACTATTGCCCACCTATGCCTCGGTCGGCGCAGCGGCGCCGCTCATGCTGCTCGCTCTGCGCATCTTTCAGGGCATCGGCATCGGCGGCGAATGGGGCGGCGCAGTCTTGATGGCGGTTGAACATTCTCCCGGCGGCCGTCGCGGCTTTTACGGCAGCTGGCCGCAGATCGGTGTACCGGCCGGCCTGTTGATCAGCGCCGGCGTCGTCAGTGCGCTGTCTTTTTTGAACAACGATGACTTCTTTTCTTGGGGCTGGCGCATCGCGTTTCTGTTGAGCGCGGTGCTCGTCGTGATCGGTGTCTATATCAGGCTGCGGATTTTGGAGACGCCGGCGTTCCAGAAGGCCCAGCTCGAGCAAAAGATCGCCGCGGTGCCGGTGGTCGAGCTGTTCCGCACCTACACCAAGAACACGATCCTTGGACTTGGTGCGCGTTATATCGAAGGCGTAACTTTCAACATCTACGGTGTGTTCCTGGTCTTCTATCTGACCAGCACGCTGCACATGTCGCGACAAATCGCGCTTTCTGCCATCATGATCTCCTCGGCCATCATGATCTTCTTGCTGCCGGTCTGCGCCGGATGGTCGGACCGCTTCGGACGGCGGCGCCTGTTTGGCATCGCCGGGCTCTTGATCGGGATCCTGTCGTTCCCGGCATTCGCGCTGATGGACACCTTATCGCCAGTCCTGACGATCATCGCGGTTGCGGTGCCGTTCGGCGTTATCTATGCGGCGGTTTACGGGCCGGAGGCGGCGTTGTTTTCCGAACTGTTCGACACACGGGTTCGCTATACCGGCATCTCGTTCGTCTATCAGTTCTCCGGCATTTTCGCGAGCGGCCTGACGCCGATCATTGCCACTGCGTTGTTGCCGCTGGGCGGCAACCGACCGTGGCTGATCTGTGTCTACATTCTCGCCGTCAGCGTCATCAGCGCGCTATCGGTTTATGCGATGACGGACCGGCACAAGAGCGACATCGAAGCCGATACGACAGCCATGCAAGCGCAGGCGGTCGGCGGCGGCTGAGGCTGGTCGGGATTGCGGCGCGACACAGGTCACAATGGACCTTAATCTGAGGGGCCGCGTTGCGCTCGTCACCGGCGGCGGCGCCGGCATCGGCGAAGCCATTGCGCACGCCTTGGCTGCGGAAGGCTGCTTTGTCGCGATCGCCGACCGCGACCGTGTCGGCGCCGAGCGCGCCGCGGCATCGATTGCCCGCGACGGAGGCTCGGCCCAAGCCTTCGCGGTCGACGTCGGCGACGCCGCCGCCGTGGCAAGCGTCTTCGCCGAACTTCGTGGCAAAACCGGCGCGCCAGAAATTCTGGTCAATGCGGCCGGGCTGTTGTCGATCGGGCCGGTTGCGGAATTGCCGGCTGCCGAATTCAGCCGCGTCGCCCGCGTTAACATCGACGGCATTATCAACTGCGTGAAGGCGGCGATCCCGGCAATGACCGCAGCCCGCAGCGGCCGCATCATCAATATCGCCTCGGTATCGGCCATCCGCGGCGGCGGCTCGGTCGGCAACACGCTTTACGGCGCAACCAAGGCCGCCGTCGTCGCTTTGACCATGGGGCTCGCTCGCGAACTGGGCCCGAACGGCATTACCGTCAACGCGGTGGCGCCCGCCATTGTCGATACCGCGATGACGCATGCAGCGCTGACGGAGGAGGCGCGCCGGCAAATATTGCCGCGCATTCCGCTCGGCCGCTTCGCGACGACTAACGACATCGCCGATTTGGTGGTGTTTCTCGCCTCGGCGCGGGCGAGTTTCATCACCGGCGCGACCATCCCGATCGATGGCGGCATCCTGACGACGTGAGTTAAGGCGTGGTCTAGGCGGTCGCCAAAACCACCGCGCAGGTGGTAACGATGTCTTCGACGCTGGCGCCGCGTGACAGATCGCTGATTGGGCGCGCAAAGCCCTGCAGAAACGGACCGATGGCCCTGGCGCCGCCGAGCCATTGGACAAGCTTATATCCAATATTGCCGGAATCGAGATCCGGAAAAACCAGCACATTCGCCTGGCCCGCCACCGCGCCGAGCGCTTTCACTTTCTTTTCCGCTACCGCGGGGACGACAGCGGCATCCGCTTGCAGTTCACCGTCCACGGCCAGCGCCGGCGCGCGCTCGCGGATGAGCTCGACTGCGCGGCGCACCTTGTCGACGCGCGGATGTTGGGCGCTCGCTTTGGTCGAAAACGACAGCATGGCGACGCGCGGCATCTCACCGAGCAGATTTTCGGCGCTACGGGCGGACGTAATTGCGATACCGGCGAGTTCATCCGCGCTCGGATCGGCGTTCACAGCGCAATCGGCAAACACGAAGCTGCGCGTGCCTTGGCCCAGAAAGTTCGGGACCACGATCAAAAAATAGCTCGACGGCAGGGCGATGCCGTCGGCAAGCCCGACCGTCATCAACCCGGCTTCAATAACACGGCGTGTCGGATTGGCGGCACCGGCAACCATTGCTTGCGCGCCCCCCTGCCGGACCATCATGCCGGCAAAATAGAGCGGCTTGACAACAAGGCGAGCCGCCATCTCTGAGGTCATGCCTTCACGCCGACTTGCGCAAGCCGCACCATAGGACTGCACGCGCGCATCGCTGCGCGGATCGATGGTTTCAATTCCATGCAGAGCAATCCCTGCGCTCGCCGCCGCTTTGGCCAGAGCTTCGGCAGTGCCGAGCACGACTGGACGAGCGATTTCCCGATCAATGAGACTACGCGCGGCGGCAAGCACGCGGCCATCTTCGCCTTCCGGCAGAACGATCTTGAAATGACGCTCCCGTGCTATATCGAAACAGCGCTTGACCGGATCCATGTTGATCTCAGGAATGGGCGATAACGAGCAGCGAGCGAGGGCGCATACGAGGCCATCAATGACCGAAACGAACGAGCCGATCAAGATTCACCGCGGATTAAAGGGCGTCTATTTCGATCGGTCGCCATGCACGTTCATCGACGGGCGGATTGGTGAACTGCGCTACCGCGGCTATTCAATCCATGACCTTGCCGAACATTCGAACTTCGAGGAGACGGCTTGGCTATTGCTGCGCGGGGAACTGCCGACCAAAGCGCAGGTTGCGGAATTCGATACCCAGCTCAAATCCGCGCGCGAACTGCCGGCGCCGATCTTTGACATCATCCGTACCATCAAAGCAGCGCATCCGATGGACGTCCTCCGCACCGCCGTCTCCGCCCTTGCCGCTTTCGATCCGGAGACCGCGGATAATTCGCACGAGGCGGTCATCCGCAAGGGCATACGCTTGACCTCGCAGGTCCCGATGATCATCGCCGCGCACGCGCGTCTGCGCGACAGCCTCGAACCGGTAGAGCCCAACCGGGAGCTCAATCACGCCGCCAACTTGCTGTGGATGCTTAAAGGCGAGAGACCAAGTGCGGAGGCCACCCAGCTCATCGACCGCGATCTCGTGCTGCATGCGGAGCACGGCTCCAATGCCTCGTCCTTCGCCGCGCGCGTGGTGACCGGCACCGAAGCCAATCTGCACGCCGCCATCACCGCTGCAGTCGCGGCCCTTTCAGGGCCTGCCCATGGCGGCGCTGCCGAAGACGTCATGAAGATGGCCGAGGAGATCGGCGATCCTGCGCGCGCCGGCGATTACGTCCGGGCCAAACGCAAGGCCGGCGAAGCTGTTACCGGCTTCGGCCATCGGGTCTACCGCGCCGAGGATCCGCGTGCGCGGCACATGCGGGCCGGTGTCGAGCGATTATCGAAGGAGATGGGGCAGCCGCGATGGTATGAAATCCTACAGGCGGTCGTTAAGGCGATGGCGCCTTACGCGCGGCACGGCGTGAACGTCAATGTCGATTTCTATTCCGGCGTTGTCTATTACCTGCTCGGCATCAAGCGTGATCTGTTCGTGCCGATTTTCGCGGTCGGCCGCGTGCCGGGCTGGGTGCTGCAGGTCTTGGAGCAGTTAGAGAACAACATACTAATCCGGCCGCTCACGCTGTATAGCGGGCCTGATGCGCGTGGTTACGTCCCGATGGAGCAGCGCGGATAGCATCGGACCGGAAATGCCGGATGAGCGTTTTCGATTTCATTATCGTAGGCGCAGGCTCCGCCGGCTGCGTATTGGCTAATCGGCTCTCAGCGAACGAACGCTACCGCGTTGCCCTGCTCGAAGCGGGCCCGCGCGACAACAACCTTTGGATCCATCTGCCGATCGGCTACGGCAAAACGATGTGGGACGCCAAGCTGAACTGGCAATTCTACACCGAGCCGGAGCCGAACATGGAGGGCCGGCGCATCTATTGGCCGCGCGGCCGCGTGCTTGGCGGTTCGAGCGCAATCAATGGCCTCATTGTCGTGCGCGGCCAGCCACGCGATTACGACCACTGGCGCGATCTCGGCAATCCCGGCTGGGGCTGGGACGACGTGCTGCCGTACTTCATCAAGCTAGAAAGCAATTCCGAGTTTGGCGAAAAAGACCAGCTGCACGGTACGGCTGGACCGCTGCGCGTCACCAGCATCAGGCGGCGACACGAGTTGATCGAGGCTTTCATCGCCACGGCGGAGGTTTGCGGGGTTCCGCGTGCTGCCGACTTCAATAGCGCAAGACAGGACGGCGCAGGCTACTATCAATTGACGACGCACAGCGGCTGGCGCGTCAGCGCCGCCGACGCCTATCTGCGCGAGGCCAAGCGGCGTAACAACCTCGAGATTTTCACCAGCACGCATGTTGCGCGCGTTACCATCGAGAACCGCCGCGCTACGGGCGTGGTCTGCCGCATCGGGACGCGATTGCGCGAATTGCGCGCCCAACGCGGCGTCGTTCTGGCGGCCGGCGCCGTGCAATCGCCGCAACTCTTGATGCTGTCAGGCATCGGGCCCGCCCAGCATTTGCAGGGCTACGGCATTCCAGTCGTGATCGACCGGCCAGCGGTCGGGCGCAACCTGCAGGACCATCTCCAGGTACGTCTAATCTATCGCTGCACGAAACCGATCACGACCAATGACGCTCTGCGCTCGATTAGCGGCCGCGTCGGAATGGCCATCGAGTGGCTGCTGCGCCGGAGCGGACCATTGGCGATCGGCATCAACCAGGGCGGGCTGTTCACGCGCGTGCTGCCGGAATCGCAAACGCCCGATATCCAATTTCATGTCGCAACTCTGTCTGCCGATATTGCGGGAGGCAAGGTGCACGATTTTTCCGGATTTACGCTGTCGGTGTGCCAGCTGCGGCCCGAGAGCACCGGAACCATCGCGCTTGCTTCCGCCGATCCGTTCGCGGCGCCGAAGATCCACGCCAATTATCTTGCAACTGACGCCGACCGGTGCTGCACCATCGCAGCTATCGCGTTCGCCAGGCGGCTCTCCGCAACGGCGCCGCTGTCCGATTATGTCGCCGCGGAAATCCTGCCCGGCCCAAATTGCACTGACGACGCAAGCCTTCTCGCCTTCGCGCGAAAGCACGGCACCACTATTTTCCATCCGGTCGGCACCTGCCGGATGGGTAGCGACGACGATGCAGTAGTCGATCCGCGCTTGCGTTTGCGCGGCGTCGACGGCCTGTGGATCGCAGATTGTTCGATCATGCCGAGGCTGATTTCCGGCAACACGAATGTTCCGGCGATCATGATAGGCGAAAAGGCAGCCGACATGATCTGCGCGGATCAATGCTCCTAACCTGATTCCTGCTCCATAAACGAAATCGCGACGCCGCCTCGATCTGGACGGTAAGTGCGCGCCTCATTTTTTCGGAAACAACAAACGCCGTAACCTTAGTCACCATCGCGGCTGCACCGCGGACTTCACAGCACAATTGTCGCCGCCGGACCGGAAGACGGCAGTGTTCACGAAGTTCGCGGCTTTGGCACAAAAAATTCGATGTTAATCGTGGCACCGCGATCGCAGTGACCAATTTTCGCCACAACTTCTGGAGTTGCCCTTCGAAAAAGGCGAAGCCACGAGACGTCCGACACGCGCGCTACCCTGGACACGGACAATATTTCGGCTAACGGGAATAAACCGCAGGATCGCGGAGTCAGGTCAACGTTGAGGACAAATACGGGAATGAAAGCCATGAACGATGGCAGCAAAATCGACCTGTCTGACGAATTGGCAGCTGGGATTGCGCTTGCGAGGCAGGTGTTCCGGCTCGTGGGTATCAACGAAGATCTCTCTCAACGGGCCGGCAGTTTAGTAATCTTTCAACGGGCTGGCAGTTTGGTAACGAAGTCGCCCGATGATGCGGCCGCACGAATAAGTGCATGGTATATTTGCGCAGGACGACCTTACTGGCTCGCGCGTTCGAAATCACGCGCTGCCGATAGGACCTTGGCGTCCGCGCCCCTAGCCCCGACAAACTGTAGACCGATTGGCAGGCCTGCCGCCGTCAGGCCGCACGGCGTCGAAACTGCCGGCTGCTGACTGAGATTGATCGGGAAGGCGAAACTACCAGCATTGATGCCCCGATCGAGAATAACGTCGCCAGGAATCTCGGGGCCGACTTCGAAGGCGGGGATTGGCGTTGCCGGCGAGACGATGAAATCGAGTTTGGTCAGAAGCTTGTCCATAGCAGCTCCGAACGCCGCTCGACGCAAATGTGCGGCGGCCAGCGCGGACGCCAGAATCCGCGCCCCGGCCTCAGCGACTGCGACAAATCCGGGGTCACACAGATGCACAAGATCTGCCGGCACCGCTGCGAAGCGGTTGGCGGCTCCCGAATACCAATGAACACGAAACGTTTCGCCCAGATCTTCGTCGGGCAGCTCGATTGGGTCGACACGGGCGCCAAGATTCTCAAGCAACCTGACCGCCTTTGCGACAGCGGCAGCCACTTCAGGATCGACGGCTCCATATGGAGGCTTGGTCCACAATCCGATTTGCGCGCCTTTGAGGGCGTCTTCCCTCAACACGAGCGGCGGCAGCTCGCCGACGCCCTGGTTCCAGTCCTCGATATCCCGCCCGGCTATCACGCCGAGCATGGCGGCGGCATCTTCCGCCGAACGGCCTATCGGGCCGATATGAGCGACAGTGCCGAACGCGCTCGGCGGATAGGCTGCAACCCGACCGAAAGTCGGCTTCAATCCGACCATCCCTGTCAGCGAACACGGAATCCGGATCGAGCCGCCGCCGTCGGTGCCAATGTGCAGCACCCCGGCACCGGTAGCCGCCGCGACCACGGCGCCACCGGAGGAGCCCCCCGGGGTCATCTTGGGATTCCAGGGATTTCGAGTGACTCCGGTCAAAGGACTGTCGGTGATCGCTTTCCAACCGAACTCGGGGGTTGTCGTAAGCCCGATCAAAACCGCGCCTGCGGCCCGGAGCCTCTTTACTGACGGCGCGTCCTGAGTGCATGGGATGGCGGATGTCGTGCGACTGCCGTACCGCACCGCCCAGTCTTCGACCCACACGATATCCTTGATGGTCGTCGGAACCCCGTCGATGCTCGACAAGGGCGCGCCGCTTCGCCATCGCGCCGTCGACTCCTTCGCAATCGCCAAGGCGGCATCAGCATCGATCAGCGAGAAGGCGTTGAACCGTTCCTGCACTTGCTCGGCTCGCGCCAGCGTCGCCTGCGCCACCTCCAGGGGTGTAAACCTTCCCGAGCTGAAACCCGCCGTGAGTTCCCCAACGCCGAATCGGCACAGTTCGTTCGCGTCAGCGAGGAATCGTCTGTTCATCATTATCCCCATGTGCGTCCCCGGTTATCGGCGTCGAACGCACCGGCAAAGACGGTGGTTGCTGAAATTGATGGAAAATCGAGGGGGCAGCCGAGTCAATCGGGAGCGTCTAGCGTACCGCTAGAGTGCGCGGGGCCGTCGATGCGATCGCCGACACATTCCACTCGACGCGGCTCCCATCTTGAAGGGAGCGCGCATCCGCTAATGGCACTTAGCGGATGTCTCCGAGAGCACTCACCTGATGTCTGCTTTTGGGGGTAAAGCGGACATTGCTTGGTGGCAGTTGAATGTTGGCTTTGTCCCGCAAGTGGCCATCAGTCGCGTAGTGCCGCGGCGAAAATCTAAGGCCGTCAACTTAATGGCGCGTGAGCTAGTCCAGAGAGCGCCCACCCGCTGACGAGATCTGTCAGCCGTTCGACGGCAGCCTCGTCCAAGTCTAGCGAGACTGGTGGATTGGCTAATTGCTCGCGATTGCGCACGAAAATTGCGCATTGCCCGACTAGCCAAATGGCAGCCATAGTCAGCGTGCGTTGATCGGTGTTTGGCATGAAGCGACGCATGAGATCGATTGCAAAACCCAGAAATGGCGTTGCTTCTTCGCTAATTATGTCCCGGTAGACGGTGGTAGGGCGCACAGTTTCCCAATTGAATAGTCGGTAGTGTTGGGTAATCTGGTCGCGCGCCGCGAGTGGACGTAGCTGATATTTGACCAACTCAACCAATGCGTTCTCGCGGGACATTCCTTTCATTTCTTCTGCATGCGCTAGTTGGTGTTCGGTGAGCGCGCGGATAGCCGCCCGCAGCACTTCGCGGTATAGGCCGTCCTTGCCCCCGAAGTGGTAATTTATTGCGGCCTGATTAACCCGCGCCTTGGTAACGACTGCCCGTATGCTCGTGTCTTGATACCCGCGATCAGCAAACAGCGACCGCGCAGCCTTGAGGATGCGTTCACGAGTGAAGTCGGAAGGTCGCGTCATTCCCCCTTGCCCCTTTTTCAAACTCCAGTTTGAATAAGGCGTATTTAAGACCGAGCAGGTTTCCGGATCACCGAAAAGATGATTCCACAGGGCACAAAAATTCCTTGATTAGTGCATCGAATTATCTCAAACTGATGTTTGAATTTCGCTCGACGGTTTGAAAAATGAATAGCACGCCGAGCAGGAATAGACGGCGAGCTTTGGCGATAGAAAGAGCGTAGTGAGGTTGGTGTCATGGCAGAATCACACCGATACCCTTTGCGAATCCAGCAATCCAAGCTCGACGGATGGTGGTTCATTTTCGTGGACGAAGTACCGGAACTCGGTGTTTTGGGTCCTAATTACGAAGCCTTACTCAGCCGCCTTAAAAATGAGGCAGAGAACCTGTTTCGGTCCCGCGGTGAAAACGTTACTGACGTAGAAATTGTTCGATGTGAGAAACCGACGCTGCGAGTTTTCCACTGAAACTGATGTCGCATTCGAGGATCATAGACGGACAAAATCCGATGTCCTGTACACAGATGCCAGGCCATTAACGAGCAGAACGAGATCAAGCCGCAGGCGGAGGAGCCGGCGGCACGAATTAAAGGCCTGTTTTGGCCGGCGGCCGCCCCTTTGAAGCAAGCAACCTTCAGGCCGCGTGAGCATCTAAAATAAGTTGCCCGCCGAGCTCTGCGAGAAGATGAGACGCGCTGAGCTACGTCCGCTGTGGGTCAGAAGCGGATATGACTGGGGGCCCGCCGATATCTCCGTTAGTACGACTTCAGGCATGCGCGGTCGTTGATCGACAGCCGCCTTGCATGGAGCAAACGGCGCGGGACATTTAAGGCGCAACAGTGAAATGGATAGAGGTGCCCCAAGGGTCCGTCGCGGCAAAGCCGCCTGAAATTGGGTCGATTTTTGTGCCCGCCGCGTCAAGACGCTTTTTCACGCCGTCTATAGTCGGCTGATCATTGATTTCCATCGTGAACCAATCGAGACCCGCCCGCTTGTCGTTGCGAATGCCCGCGCCATTGCTGTGCCAGACATTGACAGCGACGTGGTGGTGATAACCGCCCGAGGACAAGAAGGTCGCTCCAGTGCGGCGCCGCGTCACATCGAGGCCGAGCGCGCCGCCATAAAACGCTTCCGCACTGGCGATGTCCCCGACGCGAAGATGGATATGGCCGATGCGCAATCCTTCCGGTGCGCTCGGATACGTGGCGGTCGCGGGATCGATCTCGCTGATTATCGCGTCGATGTCGAGCGGGTCAGTTTTCTGGAAAATCAATTCACCGTCGCGCCGCCACTCCTCGCGCGGCCGGTCGGAATACACTTCGACGCCGTTGCCCTCCGGGTCGTCTAGGTAGATCGCTTCACTCACGTCATGATCAGAGGCACCGGTAAAGGGCACACGACTTTTCGTCGCATGCAAAATCCAGCGTGCCAGATCCGCGCGCGTTGGCATCAGAAACGCGGTGTGATAAAGGCCGGCTTCGCGCGGATCGTCTGGCAAGGCATCAGGTCTGTGGATCAACTCCAGCAGAACGGCGCCGCCGACGCCGAGTAACGCAGCTTGCCGAGTGTGCTCCTGCACGGTCAAACCAAGCATGTCGCGGTAGTAGGTGGTGACGCGGTCGAGATCGCGGACCATCATGCCGACGGCACCGATGTGGACCGGCGCGCGACTCGCAGCGGTGGGGATTGCCGAAGGGTTGGGTGCATCCATGACGCTACTATATGGGCAGTTGGCGCGATGACACAATTGCGCAAAGGATCTGCTTTGCGCCCGATAACGTTGCAAAAACTATTTTGTGCCCTGAAGCGAGGAACACTCGTGAGCACAAGCAACGCGTATATCGGTCAGCGTGTGACCATTTGCCGTGGCTGATCGGATTTAAAAATCTCCACGCTCGCCACCGCCACACCGGCATGTTAACCAGCAATTGTAAGCGCACACAAACACTCACGACCGAGACGAAGTTAGTGGAGGCGAGTTTTGGCGCAGTTTGACGTCACGGCGCCGCGAAACCAACTCGTCGACCAAGCTGGCCTCATGCGTCTCCCCCGACAGCCGGGTCGAGGCTGGCTGGTCGGCGGTGTCACAATCGCGGCAGCGTTGCTGCTCTGGTACGTGCTGACAAGTCTGACGGGGATTATCAGCAGCTATCGCCTTCCCTCCCCGCCTGAATTCTTGGCGGCCCTGCGCCAGATCGCTGTCGACGGCTACGCGGGTGGCACACTCCTGCAGCAGACCCTGCAGAGCCTGAAGATCGTGATCGAGGGTTTTCTGGTTGCGTCCCTCGTTGGCATCCCACTCGGTTTCTTGATGGGCTGGAGCCGGCGGGTTGAAGCGCTGCTCAACCCAGTCTTTCTGCTCATCCGACCGATCCCGCCCCTCGCCTGGATCCCACTGGCGATTGTGTGGCTGGGCCTGGGTGATGCCGCAAAGATCCTGGTCATCTGGTTTGCGGCCTTCGTGCCATCCGTGATCAACACCTTCACCGGCGTACGCCAGGTCAATCCCATATTGATCGAAGCCGCGCGCGTGCACGGCGCGACAGATTGGCGTGTGGCAAAAGAAGTCGTCGCACCGGGCGCGCTGCCAATGATCTTCACCGGACTGCGCTTGTCCCTGCAGGCGTCCTGGACGACGCTGGTAGCGGCAGAGCTCGTCGGTGCTTTCCTCGGGCTCGGACGCGTCCTCTCGCTTGCCTATCGCGACATCTATCCGGCCATGATTGCGGTAGCGATGGTCGTTATCGCCATTGCCGGGGCGCTCATGACCCAGCTGCTCGCGCGCATCGAGCGGATGGTGATCCGATGGCACTGAGCGTGGATACACGTCCAGCAACCCGATGCGCGGCGACGCCCTCATCGGGAGAACTTGCCTCCCTGTCGCTCGCGGGCGCAGTAATCTTTTTCGGCGGCTGGCAGCTCATCGCAATGAGCGGGTTAGTGTCGCAATACGTTTTGCCGTCCCCAATCGCCGTACTCGAACAGATTTACCGGCTCGAAGCAGAGCCTTTCGCTGGTTTTCTTCTATATCAACACCTGCTGTCGAGCCTCGAGCGCTTTCTGCTCGGGTTCTTGCTCGCGGCGGCGCTTGGCATTCCGCTCGGCCTGATCATGGGACGCTATCGGCTCATGGACGAAATTGTCACGCCTCTATTTGAGGCTTATCGCTACGTGGCCCCCCTCGCCTGGGTACCATTCGCCGCGCTCTGGTTCGGCACCGGTATCGGCGGGCCGGTGATGGTGATTTTCACCGGCGCCTTTGCGCCCTGTGTAGTCAATGCCTATCGCGGCGCCCAGTTCGTAGAGCGTTACCTGATCGAAGCCGCACAGACGCTTGGCGCTAGCAATTTTCGAATCATGCGCGAGGTGCTGCTGCCCGGCGCCTTGCCGTCGATCGTGGCCGGTCTGCGAGTGAGCGCGGGGCTAGGCTGGCAATCACTCATTGGCGCGGAGTTGATCGTGGTTTCCTCTGGACTCGGATACGTGATGGTGCAGGGTCAAAGCAATCTCGCTCCTGACATCGTAATGTCAGCGATGCTAGTGATCGGCTTGGTCGGACTCTGCATCGACGTTGCCTTGCGCGCGGCTGAGCGCTGGCTTTCGCGACGATGGGGACGCGTGTGAGCCGCATTCGCTTCGACAATGTGAGCAAGCTCTTTCGGCGCGGCAATGGCGCTGTCACGGCACTCGAAGGCGTCAGCTTCGAAGTCGCCGACCAAGAGTTCGTTACCATTGTCGGACCATCCGGCTGCGGCAAAACCACGCTCATGCGTATGGTAGCCGGGCTGGAAACGCCGACCCTCGGTTCAGTGTTGGTGGGCGACCGCCCGGTGCGTGGCCCGGGACCGGACCGCGCGGTCGTCTTCCAACAGTTTGCCCTTTTTCCGTGGAAGACGGTGGGCGAGAACATAGCATTCGGGCTTAAATCGAAAGGAGTCCCGCGGCGTAAGCAAGTCGAGCTAGTCGCTCACTACCTAAAGCTCATGAAGCTGGAGGGCACGGAGGATAGCTACCCTCACCAGCTCTCGGGCGGCATGCAGCAGCGCGTCGCGATTGCCCGCTCCTATGCCATTGAGCCCGAAGTGCTGCTAATGGACGAGCCATTCGGGGCGCTCGACGCCCAGACGCGAACAATTATGCAGGAGGAATTGATCCGCATCACGGCCGCCAACCCGCGCACGGTCCTTTTCATCACTCATAGCGTCGAGGAAGCTGTCTATCTGGCAGATCGGATCGTGGTGTTGAGCCGCCATCCAGGCCGAGTGCGCGAGATCATCGACGTAAACGCCGTGCGGGAACGGGACGGGTGGTCAGCGCGCGCGATCGAGGAGGTGATGGAAACACCGAGCTTCACGCATATGCGCGCGCACGTGTGGAAGTTGCTCTGCGAACAGATGGGCGAAGTGAACAAGTAGACAAGACTATCATTGCCAGGGAGGAAGAGATGAGAATACGAAAGATACAGTTCGCGGCCGCCGCCGTAGCCCTCTGCGCTAGCTTATGTCTACTCGCGGTTGGGCCAGCCCGCGCTGAGAACATCGGCGTCAGCTATCAGCCAGCGCTCTATTGGTCGCTGCCCTACTTCATCGCCAGCGAGAAAGGGTGGTGGAAAGCACTCGATCTCGAGCCAAACTTCTCGACCTTTCCGTCTGGTGCACCGCAGATGGCGGCCGCGGCCTCGAAATCGTGGGACGTGGGCGGCACTGGCTCGGCGCCCGCTGTGCTCGGTGCAAGTCGCTTCAATATTGTCACGCTCGGAATCACCAACGACGAGTCGACGGGGAATGCAGTGCTTGCTCGAAAGGACGACGCGGATGCTATCAAACACAATCCCCAATCCCTCAAGGGCAAGCAAATCCTGCTGACTACCAACTCGACGGGTGAATACGTTGCAGTCGCCTGTGCGACCAAGTGGGGCCTTGATTACAAGAAGGACCTGCAGGCCGTGAATCTCAATCAGCAGGACATCATATCGGCCTTCGCCACGGGCACGGGCACGCTCGCCGGCCTGTGGGCACCCAACATCTATACGATGGAGGAAAAGACAGGTGCGGTCGTGATTTGCTCCGGCAGCGATACGGGTTCCATCGTGCCCGGCACGCTGATCGCTCGACGTGATTTCGCTCAGCAGCATCCTGAGTTGGTGGCTAAGTACCTCGCGGTTTATCTCCGGGCGATCAAATGGATGAAGGAGCACCGGGAGGACACCATCGACCTCATGGACAAGTTCTACAAGCAGAGTGGTGTGACGCTGCCACGCAAATACTTGGCCCGTGAGATCGATACCCGCCCGACGTTCACGCTCGATGAGCAGCTCGAAATCCTGAAGCGATCAGGAGGCCCGTCGAAGGTGGACACCTGGTACGCCGGGCTTGGCAAGTATCTGGTCTCGACCGGCACACTCCAGGTCGCACCGGAGCCGCAAAGCTTCATCGAACCGAAGTACATGGAGATGGTAGCAAAGGACGCCAAGCTGAAGGCGTTCGCAGACGACAAGCCGATGTAGCTGCTAACGGCCCGGGGACCTTCGGCTCGCAGGAGTTGACCCAAAGCAAATGAGATATCTCAAGAAGGCAACGCGGACCGGCGGCGGCGAAGACACCGAAATCACCGCCGCGGTCGCGAAGATATTGCAGGACGTAGAGAACGGTAGCGAGCAGGCCGCACGTGATTATGGGATCCGCTTAGACCATTGGGATGGCGATATCGTCGTCGCTCCGGCCGACTGTGAACGCGCAGCGGCCAACATGCCGCAGAAGCTCAAAGACGACATCGCCTTCGCACACGATAAGGTGCGCCGCTTCGCCGATGCTCAGCGCGCCGCCATCCTCGACACAGAAATCGAACTCATGCCGGGCTTGGTCGCAGGACATCGCAACATTCCCGTAGCTACAGCCGGTTGTTACGTGCCCGGCGGGCGTTACACCCACCTCGTCTCAGCCATCATGTCGGTCACGACCGCCAAGGTAGCAGGTGTTCAGCATGTGATCGCCGCTTGTCCGCCGCGGCCCGGCGTTGGCATCAATCCTGCCGTGCTCTACGCCCTCGATTTGTGCGGTGCAGACACGATACTCAACCTTGGCGGCGTACAGGCTATCGCCGCGCTGGCTTTTGGCCTCTTCACCGGGCACCGCGCCGATATCCTGGTCGGCCCCGGCAACCAATACGTGGCGGAGGCCAAGCGCATCCTTTACGGGCGGGTCGGCATTGACATGTTCGCAGGGCCATCGGAAATCATGATCATCGCGGACGCGACCGCGGATCCGGAGATCGTCGCCGCCGATCTCGTTGGTCAAGCTGAGCATGGCTACAATTCGCCCGCTTGGCTTATCGCGCTCTCCTCTGCGTTCGCCGCTGAAGTGATGAGCCTGGTGCCACGCCTGATCGCCAGGTTGCCCGAACTCAACGCCAAGAATGCGGAGGCTGCCTGGCACGACTACGGCGAGATCGTCATTGTCGATAGCCGAGAAGAAGCAGTTCGGGCCGCCGACGCCTACGCCCCTGAGCATCTTGAGGTGCATTGCGCCGATGCGGAATGGTGGCTTCAGCATTTACGCAATTACGGTTCGCTATTCCTTGGTGAGGAGACGACAGTCGCCTTTGGCGACAAGACGTCCGGCCCTAACCACATTCTGCCGACAAAGGGCGCGGCGCGTTACACGGGCGGACTCTCCGTAGGAAAGTTCCTGAAGACGGTCACGTGGCAGCGCATGACGCGTGAAGCGAACCGCAAGATCGCTACGGTCGCAGCGCGCATCTCGCGCTTGGAGGGCATGGAGGCACATGCCCGTACCAGCGATATCCGACTAGCCAAGTGGTTTCCGGGCGAGAATTTCGATCTCTCAGCTGCCGAGTAGGACCTCGACGTTTTTTGATGCTACGGGCAAGTTCTTGATGCTGCCAATGAGCTCCGAAAGCACTAGGATGAGAACTGAAGTGGGACATTTCTCTGGAAAAAAGCAATCAGTTCAAAGTACTAAAAATTCCGAAGCGCTCCCTAGGGGACTCGAACCCCTGTTTTCGCCGTGAGAGGGCGACGAGAATAGCATCTGAGCCTTGCTGTGCTGAGGCGCCGGATCGAGCCCGGAACAAGGTGCCGACTGCCTGCGACCGAATTTGGCCAGTCATCGTTCAGGTGCCGGATGGGTCCCATGGAATGTCAACGTGGCCTCGTTGTTCGCAGGGGTAGCTTCCGCTCTCAGCAGCGGATGGGTTTCAAGCCAGAGCGTGCGGGCGGCCGCAAGCGGATCTATTCCGGTGTTCCGCCACCATAATCCTTCCTTCCCGGAGCGATGGATCTCACGATGGTGCGTGCGGCATAGCGGCACCGTGAACTCATCGCTCACCTTGCGACCGAGCGCACGAGACTGCGCGAAGCGAAGATGGTGTGGATCGGAGGGCCGGCGACCGCAGACCAGGCACGGTTGCTTAATCACATGCCGGATATGATCGCGGTCACGAACGCGACGCGGTTCGGGGAAGACAAGCACACTTTTGTTTATCTGGGCTGCCGCGCTGGTTTGCTCGGCCAAGCTCTGCTCAGAGAGCACATCGTCGCTCTTTGCACTTTGTGCCTGTGTCACCGCTAATTTGGCGGCGAATGCTTCCTCTACCTGCTGGGCATCGGTTGCGGATAGCTGGTTCTTCGCCGGTAAGCGTCGCTGTGCCCACAGCGCGGCATCGTCGGCCGTGACCAGGCATTCGATTTCACGGAGCAATTCAGCTCTTAAGCTCGCCGATAAAGTCACCGAAAGCTCGGAGTCTGGCGAAGGAGAACTGAATTTATTCGCCCTGACGCGACCTGCCCTGCGTGGCTGACTTCCATTGCCGACCAGCTTGCTCTCGATGCTCAGCTTTTCGGTTTGCGCAGCCGGGCCAATCAGATCTGGGGCATCCAGATCGTCTTCACCGGCAATGCCGACCAGCGTGAACAGCGCATAACGCCGGGCATAGGTCAGCGCCGCGCCCATTCGGTGTGGCGTCGCTGTCTCGGCAACCGGACAAACCGGCCAGTCCGAGGCGATCCATTCTCCCGAAGAATGCGCAAGCACCGTCGTCAGATTGACGATGCCGGCCGCCTGATCAACCGCGGTGGTCTGCACCATGGCGATTTCGTGTTGTCCCAAAGTCTTCCGCACGATTTCAAGGCCGCTCGACAGCGGTGCGTAACGGAACTGCCGTGCACTCCCCTCCCCGTCTCGCGGTTCGATCATGCCGGTGAGCGATTTCTCCGGATTGGCAAGTTCAATCTGCGCTCTGGCCAGTGCCGTGGCGAGCGCGGCGATCGATGGGCTAGACCGCTGCATGGCTTGCCTCCGCAGTCAAAAGGTCAAAACTGATGGCCCCGGATTTTGAGCGCTTCGCGCGCAGGCCATGGCCAATCGCCTCCTTGGCATCTTCAGGCATCAGGCTCTTGAGCTCGGTCTTGGCCCGTTCGTGCTCCAGATGGGCGGCCTCGGTCCGGGCATAGACGCCGGCGAACTCGGCCCAGGCATTGGATGCAGTCATGTCGACGATGCGAATGGCGGCAAGCCGCGGCTTGGGCGGTTCGACCCCAAACAACTGGGGCGGCGCGCCGCTCTCGACGCAGCGCCAGAACTTCCGCTCCGCGGTAACAATCAGATGCTGGTACAGCGGGTCGGCGTGCGCCAAAATCTCAACCCATTTGCCGCCTCCCGTGATCACTGACAGCACCGCGGTCCTCGCCGCCACACACCACATGTTGTGCTGCAGTTGCGGCATGTATTTCTCGGCCGCGCCTTCCTCCGAGAATGACCAGGGCAACATGAATTTGGCTTCGAACACCGCATCACTGCCCTGCACGCGGCCATCAAGAGTTCGAAAAGGCTTCCCAAGCTCACGGAACGGAAGGGAGCCGCGTAATTGGAAGTGGCGTAGCCCGTCGGTGTCCCTGACGACTGTTCGCCTGCCGACACTGCTATCGGACGAGCCAGCAGGAATCGCTCCATCAGCGGGGGCTCTGGAAGTCGCAGCAAATCCGTTTGGGCGCTAGCCGAGCATGGCTAGATGTATTTCCCGACAAGCCGAATGGCATGCACTGGCGGACCTATGACCGATTGTGCCGCGTCCATGATGCCGCCGAAGAGCGATCAACCATCGGCTTGGTGGGCTTTGTGAAGCGATTGGGCCGACGAACGAAACTGATGATGTCGCAACTATTACGTGTATACAATATCGTATGCAATTAAAAGCTAAAATTTCTACCTGCCAATTTGAATTTGCTGATTGTAATGAGAACACAGAATGAACGTAAGCTGGGAGGATGGTTCAGGGATCGCCCATGAAGCTTTGCCGTTACGATGATGACAGGCTCGGGATCGTGCGCGGCGACCGCGTGCACGATGTCACACAGGCGCAAACCGAAATCCGAAACGCCGCACCCTATGCCATGAAGGGCGATGCCGTCATTGCGGCGCTGCCGCAATGGCGCGAGCAGATCCAGCGGCTCGCCGACAAGACGCCGGGCAAAGCTTTGGCGCAGGTGAAGCTTCTGGCGCCGGTGGCACGACCCACGAAATTGTCCTGTGCGCCGACCAATTATCAGGCCCACATCAACGAAATGACCGCGGCCGCCGCCCAGCCCGGTTCGCAAGTGGTCACGACGCAATCGGCCAAGATCGGCGAAGCCGGCATGTTTCTTAAAGCAAATTCGGCCTTGATCGGTCCGGCCGAAGGCATTGCCATTCGCTTCCCCGAACGCCGCAACGATCACGAGGGCGAGTTGGTGATGGTGATCGGAAAAGCCGGTAGCGACATTCCTCGCGCACGCGCGCTCGACCATGTCGCCGGCTATTGTCTCGGCCTCGATATGACGGTGCGCGGCCGCGAGGACCGCAGTTTTCGTAAATCGATCGACAGCTATGCCGTGCTCGGCCCGTGGATGGTCACCGCGGATGAGATTGCCGATCCCGACGCGCTACCGCTGTCGCTCACGGTCAACGGTGAGACGCGGCAGAACAGCAATACCAATATGCTGATCTACGACTGCCGGCGCCTGATCGAATTCGCCTCGTCGTTCTACACGCTTTACCCGGGCGATCTGATCTATACCGGAACGCCGGAAGGCGTCGGTCCGGTCAAGCCCGGCGACACCCTCGTTTGCCGCTCGAGCCCGATACTGGGCGAACTGAAGGTCACGGTACGCGCGCACGACGACGCCGGTGCACGGGATACTGTTAACGTAGTGGCGGAAGCCTAATCGCAGAGGTTCGCAATGCTGCAAGTCAAACGCGCCGGCCACTCGACGCTGACGACGCCGGACATCGGACGGATGGTGGACTATTTCACCCGCATTGTCGGACTAAGCCTGGTGGCGCGCGACAAGGACCGCGCGATCCTCGCCACCAAATCCGGGCTGGAAGCGATCGCGCTCGAACGCGGCGACGCCGGCGAAGCACCGCGGCTGTCTTTTCAAATCGCGCCCGGCAGCGACCTTGACGCGATCGCCGCACGGCTGACGCAAGCCGGACTCAAGAGTGAGCGGCGCCACGACATCACGCCCGGCATTCGCGAAGCGCTGGCGTTCAAGGATCCCAAGGGGACCACGCTCGAAATCTTCCCCGACTGCAACTTCGCTGCGGACGACGACACCTTCACCGGCGTGATGCCGCTCAAACTCGGCCACATCGCCTATACCTGCCCCGATGTCGCCGGCATGGTGAAGTTCTATTGCGATCTCCTCGGTTTTCGCGTTTCCGACTGGCGCAGCGACTTCTTCGCGTTTCTGCGTTGCAGCCGCGATCATCACACCGTGAATTTTCTCCGTGACGCCAAGACCGCGATCCATCATATCGCGTTTGAAGTGCGCGACTGGTCCGATATCAAGCGCGCTAGCGATCTTTTGGCCAAGAACAAGATCACGCTCACCTGGGGACCGCTCCGGCATATCATCGGGCACAATATTGCGATCTATCACAAGAGCCCCGACGGCGTCGTGGTCGAATTCTTCTGCGAGATAGACCAGATGTACGACGAAGAGCTCGGCTTTTTCGAGCCGCGGCCGTGGCATCAGGACCGGCCGCAGCGACCAAAGGTGTGGGGCGACGATACGCCGTCGAATTGGTGGGGACCGATGTCGCACAGTCCGAACCGCGCCCATACCGAGGAAGCGTCGCGATCGGCGCTCAGCAAAAAATAGGTATCGCTAAAGCGAAATGATTTTAGGTTGATCGGTATTTCGCTTTAGCTTCTTGTTTGAGCATGATCTTTTCCGAAACATCCAAACAGTGATCGTTGTAGGAACCGCGGCGCACGGCGCCGTGATGTACACCGCGAGTGAGGCAGCGTTCCGGGGCATGAATGTGATTGTGCCATTGGACGGAATATCGGCCGAAAACACTTATATCGAGCAGTATGTCGCCCACAATTTTACAAGCGCGCCAGGCGTCGCCGGCAAAGTGACGCTTACTAGCGTCGACATGGTGAAGTTCTAGGTAAGTGCAATTTTTCTACCTTTTTCACGTATACCGTGGCCCGACTTAAAGCTGCGATCTGAATTGGCCCTGATGTCTGCGTTTGGCCCAAAGCAGACATCCTGATCGCGTGGGCGAATGTCCGCTTTCGGGGGGTGAGTTCAACCGGTCGACGCAACACTACTCGCTGGAGCGCTCTGGCCATGGCGCTGGAGCAATTCCTCCATTGAGAGCCAAGATCTTAGACACCGCTCTCGTTCCTCGAGCGCTCGGGTGACGTCTGCCACCCATTGGCCGCTCTTCCAGCGCTCCCAGGGCTCTGCCTTCAGCTTCGGCGTGAAACCACGTCCGTGCATGCCCGTCCATATGCATACCGTTCCAACGTGCCAGATAGAGTGGAAGGGTGTTGCGTCGATCGGTTGAATCCGCCGGGGTAAAGCGGACACAAGTCAGACATCGCTAAATGTCAGTCGTCTGAGTTAGGTCCGAAATGTGGACGATAGCGGACATCGACGACGAGCCTTTTAAACGTTCCAAATGGAACGCCAGCATAATTTCCTGAAGAAATACAAATTACTTTTTCTACGCACGGCAGCATAGTTATCAGCGGTTAACAACGTCCTCGATAATCGTAATTGAAAGAATTCCTGATGTAAATTGTCACTATTTCTCGGGCGGAAGGATTTCCTGCGTGCATACCTGATCAATTAGGTGTTCTCGCTTGAGATCGATCAGATGTGCTCTCTTCTCGTCATTAGTTAGATTTGCGCCGATTCCTTGCGTCATGACCATGACAAGTGTGCGGTCATTCATGTCCATCCAATATCCGCGGCGAACGAGTTTATTCGCCGCATCTCGAACGAACGGACTATTGGGATCGACCGTTAAATCGGGCTCATAATAGCGAGGCATAGAGAGCGAATCCCTATGGGGAGAGAGAAGGCGCCTTTATCGTCTCTGCCGCTGCTTTAGTATATATCTCGCCGATGGTCTTCGCCTGCTCGTTAAACGAATTCATTTGCGACGCCATAAACTCGGTTTGAATTGTGACGACGTCTTGAAAATTCTTGGCTTGGCTAAGTTTTTGCATGAACGCAAAAGTAGCAGTAACGTTTTGCGTCACGTGGTTCAGAAGTATTCTATTTAGATTCGTGCTACTCCAAGGGAGCGCTGATATGGTCTTTTGAAGCCAACCAAAATAACTCCCCATCACCTCCTGAGTTTGTTTCGTGATCTGTTCAGCGGTTGCCGCCAACTGAAAAGGTTCATTAGCATTTGGCATGATTGCCTCTGTCGTTAGAGTGATCGAAGACTACGCGGCTACAGTTGGGATAACGGAATCCGAGCTGTTGAACAAATACACATAATTTCATCCGACACCTCGCAATACAACGCCGTCGTTGCGAGATGCCGATGCCCCATTAATTTTTGTATCGTTTTCATCCCGATGCCCTTCTCGTTTAGTCGCGTCGCAAACGTGCGTCGCCCCGAATGTGAGCTCGTGCCTAAACTGATCTACCGAGTTGTTCCATTTGGAACGACTGGCTCCAAAGGGCAGAACTGGGGCGTGTACTCATAAAAGCGCTGGCAATGCCGTGACGCCAAACCGCGCTCCCGATGTGCTTAAAGCCGCTAGCGCTGGCGATAGTGCAACGCCACGATGCCCGATTTGAGTTGTGTCGCGGCCACGAACTTCAGGCACAATGATGGCTGCAGGCCGGAAAACAAGAACGGACCGTGCCCGGCCACCACGGGGTGGACCACGAAGCGATATTCGTCCACGAGGTCCAGGCGCTGAAGCGCGGCCGAAAGTTTGGGGCTACCCACCAGCAGTCCGCGCGGCGTGGCCTTCTTCAACGCCTTCACCGCCCGTGTCAGGTCCCCTTCGACGTGATGCGTGTTGCTCCACGAGAAGTCGCGGCGGGTCGTCGAGACCACGTACTTGGGCTTGGCTTCGAGCTTCTTCGCCCAGTCCCGGTTAGACGGTGTCGCCTTCGGGTCTCGCGCTACTTGGGGCCAGGCGTCCTCCATCAGCTCGTAGGTCCGGCGCCCAAAGAGCATCGCTCCCGCCGCGTCCATCACGCGCGTCCAGTAGCGGAGCATCTCGTCGTCGGCGATCATTTCGCGGTGGTCGCAACACCCGTCCAGCGTCACGTTGAGCGCGAAGGTCAAAAGCCCCATGGCGCTGACTCTCTCCAGGCTGCGTATCGCTTCAAGGCTTCTTTTTATTGCGGCGCGGAATGTCCGAGTTTGCCCAAAGCGCGCAATTGTGTCCGAGAGGCCACGACCAGGACGGCGGGAAGCGACGAGATGTCACTTCGACCCAATGTGTATGTGGTGCCGTTCGGTGGACATCGGAGCGCACCACGTGTGATCGCTGCTCTTGCAGGCGTTGTTCATAATCCTGCCGGCCACGAGCACAATGACGATGAGGACAATCAATAAGGGGACTTTCATTGCGCATCGTTCCTACGTGGCGCTCGGATTTGCAGGCGCTCCTTGCGTTCGCGCAATAAGTGATTGCCTTCGAGTGCGTCTAATTTCCCGACAAGCTTAAGCAGACTGCGCGGCAGTTCTTCGGGGGCTTGGTAGCGTTCTCTGAGGCTCCGCCCAATTCGTTGTCTGGTGAACCACCAGGCAACTGGCTCATACCGCGCGCGAGCATTTCGCGTCATCGGGCACCAAGCGGTTGGCACCCTCACATACTCATTGTGCCAATCGGGGAACCCAAAGCTCGTTCCCGGACCTCGTCGGCACAATTTGAGTTCCGATGGCAGATATCGGAACTGGCTGGCGCAATCTCGAAAAGACGTGATTGACCCGGAACTGGTTCCAGGAACCTCCCTCGCCAACAAAGCGTTTTTCGTTTGTAATGAGTGGAGGTGCAACATGTTCAAAAGCCTGGACATTCAGAAGGACATGGAAGTTGTGGGCTTGGACGGCAAACACGTTGGTACCGTCGACCACTTGGAGGCTGCCGACCGCATCATATTGAGCAAGAACGATCCGAAAGCGGGCGGCCGGCAACACCTCATCTCGATCGATTGGGTCGATTACGTGGACCAGAAAGTCCATCTCAATAAGCCGTCAACAAAAGCAACATCGGAATGGCAGGCGGCTGCCTAAGCCTTGACTTTCGCCCCAGAATAATAGCCCGGCCTCTGCGCCGGGCTATCCGCTTAATTCGCACTGGGGCAACGTGATGCTCATCAAGAAACACGACAAGAGCAGAATCGTCGAACTTGAAGATGGTTCTTTGTGGCGGATTTGGCCGGGCGATCTTGCTTTGACCTTAAGTTGGCTACCGACCACCGACCTTCGCGTATCCACAGTTGCTGACGAGTTTTGCTCACACGCGCTTATCGATCAAGCTGATGGCTCACGGGTGCGTGTGATCGAAGCAAGCAAGGACTGGCCTGTTGAACAGGTGCAGCGGTTCATGAAGAAAGGATAGTCTCGCGAAGCACCGACCGGCGCTGTCGGTCACGATAAAGCAGGCCTCCAATTCTTCAATTGACCAGGGCGGCGGAAAACGGCGATTAGGCATGAGCATTGCCGATTAGAAGTGGAGCTATTCCGATTTGTGGGGCAACAAGCATTTGGTTCCGTCATTGGCAATGTGGGGGTACCAAAGAAAGGGTACCCACGATGCAAATCCGTAGAGAAAAAGAAAACCGATCCAATTGGCAGTTCACCGTGGAACACATTGGGCGGGAACTCCGAAAACTTTATCCGCCCGCAGACACGCCGCCGGGGTTGCACGCTCTGTTCATAGAGGAGCGTCGGCGGGCAAGAGCGATGCGCCGAAATCAGGAACGGGGGAACAACGGCGAGCGTAACCGCGCCCGTCGCCGCGCCTAGATAATCTAACGCGCGTTCGGACGAGCCGCTAAAGCCGCCGTGCGGGTCGGCGTCCCGCGCGGATAGTCCAGGCGCGGCTTAATGAACCGGCGTTCGTTGCACTGCTGGCCTGCGCCGCAGTCGCACGGCCGTAGAGCGCGTGGCTTTACCACCACCAGCGATAGAAGTGCCGGCAGACGGGACGCCCCACGACGAATTCCCGGTAGCACTTGATGACGCCGTGCCGAGTAGGACGCGCGTAAAACTGCGCGTCTTGCGTTATTGAAGCGGCGGTTGCAGCACGCTTCATGGCTGCTGCGTCGGCCGGAACGGCGTCTGCACTTTGATAGCAAACAAGACTCAGAACGCCGGCGAAAGCTAATCTCGTCAATGGCGATCGCATGATTTCCTCCCTTTTTAGAGGACGCGGGCGGACGGCATAGGTTCCAACGCAATTTGTGGCAGTGGGGAACAAGCTTTGAGTTCCCTGATTAGCATTTGGGGATGCGTGAGGGCGCCAAACGTGGGTGCCCGATGCTGGCGAGCTCGCCATACGAATCGTCCGCTTGGATTCTCACCAAAGAACGGATTGGGGGGAGCCTTAGAGAACGCTATCAAGTCCCCAAAGAATTGTCGGCCAGCTTGCTCGCGCTCGTCAGGAAATTAGACGCGGTCGAAGGCGACCAGTTCCGCGAAGAATCATCACCTGCTACGCCTTCGCTTCTCAGTAAATTGGACGCCGTCGAGGGTAATCAGTTGTTACGCGCATGCAGGACACGTCTGCACGCCCTGTGTTGTCTTCAGCGATTCGGCTCATTTGCGTGAAAGTTCTCGGAGTTATAGCTTTCCTGCTCGCCAGCACTATGGCTGTGATGGCAGAGATGATCCCACTGCCGCGCGCTCGTCCGGTTGATATTCCCGGGGATCCATCAACCATCGGCACGGAGGCGGCCGTGTCGCCGTGCCGGTCACGGCTCGCTGAAATTGCCGCCTTCAAACCTTTGCCATCCATTACAGGCCCCTGGGACTGCACCGCAACGGATGTGGTCGCACTGGATGCAGTGCTCCTGGCGGACGGGCATCGCATCGCCCTTTCCCCCGCAGCAACGCTGCGCTGCCCAATGGCGGAGGCGGTCACGCACTGGATACGCGACGATGTGGCGCCTGCAATCGCAACCCTGGGCAAGTCACTGCGCGGCGTAGAAACTGTCGATTCTTTCGACTGCCGCCGGCGCAACGGAATCAAAGATGCGAAGATCAGCGAGCATGGGCGCGCCAACGCACTCGATGTGCGCACGTTCAAACTTGCCGACGGTGCTGCCATTCAGCTGACTGATGCCAGCGTCGCCAAATCGTTGCGCGAGAAGTTACGGCAGAGTGCCTGTGCTCGTTTCTCGACCGTGCTCGGTAACGGCGCCGATGCCTATCACGATAGTCACGTCCATCTCGATCAGCTTGAGCGCAGTAACCATTATAAGATTTGTCAATGGGATGTACTCGATCTCACTGAAACGGCGGCGCTCGCCGCCAAGAAGGCCGCGGCGGCAACCGCATCTAATCCTGCGGTTGTGAAGGTAAGCGAAATTCCCTTGCCGCGCCCACGCCCGGTACTTTTATCGGACCGTCCGCGCAACCGCAGTGTTCGCTTGGGCGAGGCCGCCCGCCACCCGCTTTTCAGTCTGTTCGCCCCGTTATTGAAGGGCATACATTGACTTGCAGCTCGTTCGATGCAGCAAGTTCATTCCGTGGCATCTGCCGCGCTGTTGGAAGCGGACATGTCGATTGTCACCGATATGTCTGCTGTTGGCCCAAAGCAGACATCCTGATCGCGCTCGGCGATGTCCGCTTTCGGGGGTAAAGCAGACATCGAAATTTAAGAGCGTCACGTCCGCTTTTGACCCGAACCGGACATGCTCGGCTTACTCGACGGTGACGCCGCTTGCCTTGATAGGCACGGCCCATTTTGCGATCTCGCTCTTGACGTACTCACCGAGGTGCTGCGGCGTTGCCTCATTATTGGGAACGATTTCGGCGCCGAGACCGGTAAGCCGCTCGCGCACCGCAGGCGTATGCATTGCCGCAAGCGCGGCGTCGTGCAGTATTTTCACGATCGGTTCTGGCGCGTCTTTCGGCAGGAAGATGGCGTTCCACGTGTAGGCAATGAGATCGGGCGGCGAGCCCTGCTCGATGGCGGTCGGCACGTTGGGCAGCGCCGGCGAACGTTTGTTGTCGAAGATTGCCAGACCCTTGACCGCGTTGCCGTCGATCTGCGGCTTGGCCGTCGTCATGACATCGCACAGATAATCGATGCGGCCGCCCTGCAGATCCTGCATCGCCGGCCCCGTGCCGCGGTAGGGTACGTGCGTAATGTTGACGCCGATGAGGTAATTCATCAGCACGCAGCCGAGATGCGTCGCCGACCCGGCGCCAGCCGAACCAAACTGCATCTTGGCTTGGTTCTCCTTGGCGTAGGTGACGAACTCTTTGAAGTTGCTGACCGGCAAATCCTTGCGCGTGATCAGCACGAGCGGAATATTGGCGATGAGAATGACCGGCGTGAAATCGGTCACGGTGTTATAGAGCGGATGCTTATAAAGCGTTTGGCCCTGAGCGGCGCTGCCGACCGTTGCGAGGACGAACTGATAACCGTCGGGGGCGGCGTTGGCAACGCGCGCGGAGCCGGTCATGCCGCCGGCGCCGGTGACATTCTCGACCACAACCTGCTGGCCGAGCACCTCGCTCATGCGCCCCGCTATGACGCGGCCAAGCACATCGGTCGGGCCACCCGCGGCGAACGGAATGACCATGGTGATCGGCCGGGTGGGAAATTTTTGCGCGTTCGCAGGTGCGGTGAACGCGAGCGTCGCCGCGGCAAGAGTCGCGAATAGCTTCATCATCATGGCCTTTCCCCTCGGTACTACAGCCGCATTGGCGGTGCGATCTCGTCAATTCGACCATTCGCCGCAGAGCAGCGGGGTCGGGCCCATGTGCCGATTCCGTAGAGAAGCACGAGCCCGCGAGTGACGCGACACCGCAGTCGTGGATAGTCTGAAAGCGCTTGACCTCAACCGGCCGATTAGAGAAGCCGACATAGAGCTGCGGTGCAGCGTTCGCCAGGGAAGGTTTCATTCCCAAGATTCACATTGCTTATGGTTGCAAAAAGGCGCGACAATTAATTCGAGCCGATCCAAAATTGCTGTGATGCGGGATCAGGGATTCTCCCGTCGCTCAGACTAGGCCATGCCGTGTGAGAAATTCCACAGTGAGCCGAGCGCATTCTTGCGGCTTTTCGACCTGGAGCAGATGCCCCGTGCCCTCGACGAAGCTGTAGTCATAGCCGCCTTCAAGGCCGAGCGCTTGGTTCGCGGGGCCAGTCCCCGCAGCGGCCTTAATGTTCGGATCGCAACCGATTAGCTTTACTGGCCCACCGAACTCGCGCGCGGGTGGCCACAGATTGAGGGTCAATGCCTCCGCGTAAATTCCTGCCTCGTTCTCCGGGTCGCAGACGAGTTCGTAGCCATCGCCGTCAGGGCGCTTACGCAGGACCGAGCGTGCCATCAGATCGTGCTCACCAGAAACACAGCGTGCGGTCGCCCGCGACTGCAAATATTCCTGTGCGAGTTCGTCGATTGTCGCGAAGCGGCGGCGCCGGTGAAGTGCCCAATCGATCAAGCGTTTTTCGAACGCCACCATAGCAGGATAGAGCGGGTGATCGGGTGGCGGCACGTTGGGAGGATCGAATAGGACCAGCGCATCCCAACGCCAGCTGATTTCGATAGCGTGTTTCATCGCAGTCCGTGCCGACATCGAATGGAAGAGGCCGGCGGTTGGCCTCTCGCCAAGTCGCATCTTCACTGCCTGTATGACTTGTTCCAGATGGGACGTGAGCTGCTTGTAATCATGATGTGGTGGCACGACCGGCACGTTTTGCCGGTGATTGCGAAAGTCGAAAATCACTAAGTCAAAGTTGGCGAGCAGGTGTTGCCAGTAGGGAAAGTAGGCATCAGCAGCGAAGCCGTTGCCATGAGAAAAGAATAGACGGACGCCATCTGCGTGGCCGTGGCGCCGCACGCGAATTTTGGCGCCATCCTCGAGCACAACGTCAAACATTATGCTGGGTGCGGGAAGCTCGAAATGCATGAGGTCTCGGCCCAATAGCAACTCTAGCAGGGTCCCAGAAGGACGCTATGAGTTCGTCTCCGTCGCGGAACAGTCAGCGGTCCTGCGTCTAACGCCTTCTTAGGCCAAGCAACACATACCCGTAATTGACTTCCCGATTTGGTTCGCCGACCGCCTCAAGCTTGAACTCTCCGGCCGTTTGAAAGGTTTGAATGCCTTTTCCCGGTATCATCGTTGTGCGGGGATCGTTTCCATCCGGCGAGCGCCAATAGACCTTTGTCTCGGCATCGGCGTCCCAGATGGTGAGTACCACAACGTGTCGCTCGCCATCATCGATGATTGTCTTAGGTGGCGCACCGACGTGCAAAGTGCCTGTGCCCAAGGATTCGAATTTATTGATTTGGTCGAAGTTAATTTCTTGCGCAGACACGCCATCGGGCCAGATGGCAGCTCCTGCTGCAAGCAGCAATGCCAGAATCGAGACGGTGCGCAGCGGCCGCATAGTTGGGTGAAGCATTACCACGGATCGCCCAACCCGTCCTCGCCAATAACTTGACCGCTCGCCGGATTTACCGAATGAAGCTGCTGACAGATTATGTCCGTTTCTGGCACGGCGCGGACATAGCGGGCACGCTGATTAATGTCTGATATTGGAGTAAGAGGAGATGCTCAAACTCCCGCCGCCTATTTGGGCCCTAATCTATGTTCTCACAGCTGCGGTGATCAGCTGGTTTTTTGATTGGTCCAAGGTGCCCGGCCTTCCGCTCGCACCTCTCGGGATCTTGTTGGTCGCGATTTCCTGGATCCTGCCTGTTTGGGCCATTGTGCTCTTCCGCCGCGAGGGCACCGAAGTCGAACCCACTTCACCAACCAATCGCAAGCTTATTACAAGCGGTCCGTATCAATTTACCCGCAATCCCATGTACCTGGGCCTCGTTATTCTTACGCTTGGCATCGCAATCTGGGTCGGCGCGTGGCCAATGTTTGGTGCGCCTGTCGCCCTGTTCGCTACTGCCAATTGTGTCCACATTCCCTTTGAAGAGGCAAAAATGCGGCGTCAGTTCGGAGCGGCATATGACAACTACGTCGCGAGGGTGCGGTGCTGGATATGACGTCAATTGCTGCGGTGCATGAGTCCGTTAATGGCCCGAAGCGGACATCCAGCCTGTCGCGATGAATGTCTGCTTTCGGGGGAATAGCGGACATCGTGATTTCATTGCGTCATGTCCGCTTGTGACCCTAAGCGGACATCGCGGCAGCGTAGACGACCTAATTTGGGAGGCGGATAAATACCCATCGAGCAGGCACGTCCGATATGACTTCGGTGCTATGCCCTTTGCCGGAGGTGTCGTCGTGTAGCAAACAATCGCCCGCGACGAATGTGTGCGATTCA
The DNA here is from genome assembly GCA_963816295.1 of uncultured Alphaproteobacteria bacterium. Classification (GTDB taxonomy): domain Bacteria; phylum Pseudomonadota; class Alphaproteobacteria; order Rhizobiales; family Xanthobacteraceae; genus BOG-931. Next base: position 379,409 of record CAWFJS010000018.1, read on the forward strand.
CCCGAGCTTGCCGTCACGCGAGTGCAACCTGACAAACTGAAGGCCATCATTCGGGCTGGTGACGGGTGTGGTACTGCCCCTCCCCATTTAGCGCCAACCTCTAAGATGACGTAATTCTGAGCGGGTTGGGGATCGCTAACACGGAGTGGAGCCGCAGGGGGCGCGAACTCTTTGAGCGCCATCGGCATTGTCGTGGTCTCAAATCGACTTTCTCCCAAGGCGTCCGCATAAAGCCTGAGAACTTTCATGCCGCCAGGTTCCGAGTGCTCATCCGCCACGCTTTTGCTCCGTAACCATCGTCGCTCCCAAGGCAACACGCGCAACCATCGGCATCGCTACGCCGCTGCCGGACAAATGAAGGTTGGCGTTGGGATTCTGCCTTGAACCTATCTCAAAATTACCGGCTGCTGTCGATCCGCTATAAAGGTTGAATGATTCGGCTCACGGACGGGCAGTGGGAACGCATCCGGAATCATTTTCCGGAAGAAAACATTCCGGATGGGCGTCCTGGTCGAAAGCCGGTTTCCACGCGTCGTGTCCTTGAAGCGGTGCTGTGGATTCTCAACACCGGTGCGCAGTGGCACATGCTGCCGCAGAGCTATCCGAACTACAAAACCGTACATCGGCGCTTTCAGACTTGGTGCCGCGATGAAGTTCTGCGTCGAGTGCTGACGGATGTTGCCAACGAACTTCGCGACAGAGGTGCACTCGATGAAGAAGAATGCTTCATTGACGCTACCTTCGTTATGGCGAAAGGCGGCGGGGCAGAGGTCGGAACCACAAAGCGCGGAAAAGGCATGAAAATCATGGCAATTGTGGATCGCCATGGGCTACCGCTTTCGGTCAGCACGCATGCCGCCAACCACCATGAGGTCCGCTTGGTGCAGTTGTGCTTCGACTTCTACATGATCGAAGCCAAGCCAGAAAACCTGATCGGCGACCGTGCCTATGACAGCGATCCGCTCGACGAGGAATTGCGACGAGATGGTGTCGAGATGATCGCGCCACACCGCGCCAATCGCATCAAGCCGCCGACGCAAGATCGACGACGGCTGAGCCGCTACATGCGACGCTGGCTCGTCGAGCGTTTCTTCGCCTGGATACAATGGCAGCGCCGCATACTCGTCCGCTGGGAATTCCACACTCAGAACTTCCTCGGCTTCGTCCAACTCACCTGCCTCGTTATCCTCTTCAGACAATTTTGAGATAGGTTCTTATTAGGTTGCCGCAGTCCTCAAGCCAAGCGCAAAGGGCTCAATGTCGCCTAATGGCACAAAGCAGACATTGCCACCGTCATAAACGATGTCCGCTTTCGGAGGTAAAGCGGACATCACCAAGACGGTCAGCCACGTTTGCTTTTGGCCCAAAGCGGACATCATCGTTCTGCCTTCACGCGAATTCAAACGCGATCACGTTTGCGAAATATCGGGCGGGGAAAGCTTCAAAAGGTGATGACCGTCACGGAGAGCCCTTGGCCGGTTCTGGCAAGCAACGCGTTAGAAAAGCGAGAGCTAGAACACGGATTAATTTTCCGGGAGATGGCCATGATAAAGAAAGCGGCAGGTAAAAACGATATGAGCAAGCGCATTTTGGTGGTCGACGACCAACCGGATAATCGCCAAATCATCCGCGATATGCTGGCCCCTACTGACTACGAAGTTACGGAGGCCGAAAACGGTGAGCTGGCGCTGGCGGCAATCGCAAAGCAGCGGCCCGATCTCATCCTGATGGATATTCAGCTCCCGATCATGGACGGTTATACAGCTACGAGCCGGATTAAATCCGATCCGAAGTTGCGATCGATCCCAATCATCGCGGTTACCTCCTATGCGCTTAGCGGCGAAGAAAGGAAGGCGCGGGCAGCGGGCTGCGATGACTGCGTGCCGAAACCTTTTAGCCCGCGCCACCTGTTGCCGAAAATTCGGCATTACCTTCAGTAAGTTTTTTAGCTGCGCTGGCTTCAGCAAAATCGCAGACTAATGCCCTCGAGCGCTATACCTTCGAGCTTCGTCGTCCACGTCTGACCTGCTTTCAGCGGCAATGCGCGGGTCAAAGTTCCGCTCGCCACGATTTCACCAGCTGCCAGCGGCGGGTGTTCCGGATCCGCCGATAGCAGTTCCACCAGATGACGTACTGCAGAAAGTGGCCCGCCGAGAACGTTTGAGGCATGGCCACGGTCCATTAATTGTCCATCGCAATAGAGTTCAACATGAAAATTTGCCAGCGTATCCAGCCATTCGCCCGCCCGCGAGCCGACGTCGTGACGCGGCCCGATCAGCAGGGCGCCGTGCATTCCATCGGCGACTACGGTGTCAGCCACTGCAAACTTCCAGTCTGGAAAGATTGACTGCGCAATCTCGAATCCATGCGCCAGCCATGCAATACACGAAAGCAGTGCGGCATCGTCCATGCCTGGCGAAGGTGCGGCGGCAAAGCCGAATATGATTTCAGGTTCGATCTTGGGCTCGGTGAAGGCCGCAAGGGATAAGGCCGTGGCAAGGTCATGCATCGTGCGATCGTAGACGTAACCCCAGATTGGCGCATGAACGCCGTATTCGTCCCACATCCGGCGGTTGGTAAATCCAATTTTTCGGCCGCGTGGTGTGTAGCCCTTCGCGATGCGCATGTTATGGGCAAGCGCTGCCGCACGATAAGCGTCGTTCAGGCTGAATGCCGGATAGCGTGTGGAGAACGGCAGCACGTGGTGGCCACTGTTGAATGCAGCGAATGCCTCGTCCGCGATTTTACGGACGGTTGTGTCCTCATTCGCGGTATTTGCTATGGCGGGGTTAATCATGCCGTGCTCGCTTGGTCGTCCGGAATTCTTGTAACACAAACCGAGTCCAAGATCGAACCGATACTACTCGCCCGCGCCGACGAGGTGATCGAATAGAGGCGCTGTTTGCCGCAATGCATGCATTCAGTTCGTAACTCAATCGCCGGGAGATTTTGATGCCGACGTACAATGCCGCATCAAAGATGCCGTTAGGGGTATTCCGCTTTACTCAGGCCAATGTCTGCTTTTGGCACAAAGCAGACATCACAACCGCGCTGCCGAATGTCCGCTTTTGGGGAAAGCGGACATCGAAATTTAAGACCGTCACGTCCGCTTTTGACGGTGAGTTCAACCGGTCGACGCAACACTACTCGCTGGAGCGCTCTGGCCATGGCGCTGGAGCAATTCCTCCATTGAGAGCCAAGATCTTAGACACCGCTCTCGTTCCTCGAGCGCTCGGGTGACGTCTGCCACCCATTGGCCGCTCTTCCAGCGCTCCCAGGGCTCTGCCTTCAGCTTCGGCGTGAAACCACGTCCGTGCATGCCCCTCCATATGCATACCGTTCCAACGTGCCAGATAGAGTGGAAGGGTGTTGCGTCGATCGGTTGAATCCGCCACCCAAAGCGGACATCAGCCTCAACGAGTTCCTCCCTCGAAGCCGAACCTTGATCCACATCAAGGAAAGGTCCGCCCCACACAATTAGCTGCAAACTCGACGCAGTCGTCTTACCAGTTTGGATGGAGTGTCCACACATGATGCCCAGGATTTTCGCCTCGCTGATTGGTTTCGCGATGTCGGACGTTTTTGGCGCGGCTTTGCCAGCGAGCGCACAAACTGCACTCACCGAGCAGGAAGCCCATGCCATCGGCGTGGCTGCCTATCTGTATTTCTATCCATTGGTCACCATGGACGTAACGCGCAAGCAGCTAACGAATATGGAACCGGGTAAAGGTTTCGGTGGGCCAATGAACACGTTTGCAGACGTTCCAGCATATCCCACAGCTGCAGATCGAGCGGTTGTGCGGCCCAACTTCGACACGCTGTATTCCAGCGGATGGCTGGACTTGACCAAGGAGCCGATGATCGTGTCAGCGCCCGACACCGGCGGTCGCTACTATCTTCTGCCGATGCTCGACATGTGGACGGACGTTTTCGCCTCGCCCGGCTGGCGTACAACGGGTACGCAGGCGGGAAATTTCCTCATCACTCCACCCGGTTGGAACGGGGACACTCCTTCGGGAATGACACGCATCGACGCGCCAACGCCTTATGTGTGGATTATCGGGCGGACAAAAACGGACGGGCCGCAGGACTACGATGCAGTTCACAAGATACAAGCAGGCTACAAAATCACGCCACTCTCACAAAATTATTCGCCGCCAACAGTGAAGATTGACCCATCGGTGGACATGAAGACACCGCCAAAGGTTCAAGTGGACACCATGCCCGCCGAAAAATACTTCGCTTATGCCGCCGAGCTTCTCAAAGTGATCCCGCCGCACATCACCGACCAGCCCGTGATTGCGCAATTAAAGAAGATCGGCTTTGAGCCTGGCAAAACCTTTGACAATCCTGCCATTCGCAAAGCTCTGGAAAGCGCTCGCGAGGACGCGCAGCAACTGATGGCATGGAAGGTACCGACGCTCGCGCGCGTTGTGAACGGCTGGTCAATGAATACGGATACGATGGGCGTCTATGGCAATTACTATTTGAAGCGCGCCATAGTCGCGCAGTTGGGCCTTGGTGCGAATCTTCCCGAAGACGCCATTTATCCTATCAATCTGGCCGACGAGTCCGGCAAGCCGCTGGATGGAGCCAATAGATACACGCTCCACTTCGACAAGACTGACATGCCGCCCGCGGAAGCCTTCTGGTCGGTCACGCTGTATGACGCCGATGGTTTTCAGGTCGCAAATCCACTCAATCGATTTGCGGTTAGCAGCTGGATGCCATTCAAATACGCCGCAGACGGATCGCTAGACTTGTATTTCCAGAATGACAGTCCAGGCGCGGACAAGGAGGCCAACTGGCTTCCGGCCCCAAAGGGACCATTTAACTTGACCATGCGCCTCTACGCTCCGAAATCAGAGGCGCTGACGGGCAAGTGGAACCCACCGCCAGTCACGCGCGTGTCTCTGCCCAGCATAGGCGGTCAATAGAGTTCAGAGCTAACAGGCATGTCCGCTTATGGCCCAAAGCAGACATCGTGATCGCGTGCGCGAATGTTCGCTTTCGGGGGTAAAGCGGACATGTGAAGGAAGCGGGTCAATGTCTGCTTCTGACCCAAGGCGGACATTTCCGAGCGCTGACCTTACCCCTTCCAACCGGCCAGTTTGACCCGCTACGATGCCGCGATGAGACGGCGCGAGTTCATTGCTTTACTCGGCGGCGCGGCGGGGTGGCCCCTCGTCGCACGGGCGCAGCAGGGGGAGCGTGTGCGGCTCGTCTGTATCTTAGAAGGAGTATCGGCAGACACGCCTAACGCTAATGAGCGCCATACAGCACTTCTGCAAGGGCTCCAGCAGTTGGGTTGGACGACGGGGCGCAATCTGAAGATCGAGGTGCGCTGGGGCGGAGGCGATGAAGCTGCAACGCGAAAGTATGCCGCGGAACTCATTGCGCTTGCCCCGGACGTGCTTGTCGCTGGTGGCGGTTACGCCGCAGAGGTGACGGTGAGAGTCACCCACACTATTCCCATCGTGTTTGTCATCGTCCCCGACCCCCTGGGGTCTGGCTTCGTCGAGAGCCTATCGAAGCCGGGGGCCAACGCCACCGGCTTTATGATGTTTGAATACAACTTGTGCGGAAAGTGGTTGGAACTGCTCAAAGAGATCGCGCCGAGCGTGACGCACGCGGTAGTTCTCCGCGATGCTGGTACTGCTGCCGGGATCGGTCAGTTCGCGGTCATCCAATCTGTCGCGCCATCGGTCGGCGTCGAGGTAAGCCCAATCGACTTGCGCGGGCCGGCCCATATCGAAAGGGTCATCGCGACCTTCGCGCAAAGGCCAAATGGCGGAATAATACTGACGGCGGGTGTGACAGGGGCAGCCAATGTCAATTTGATCATCGCAGCCGCAGCGCGCTACAAGCTGCCTGCAGTATTCGTTCAACGACCTTTTGTTGCTGCCGGCGGATTGATCTCCTACGGTCCTAATTTTATTGATCAATACCGGCGCGCAGCAGATTATGTGAACCGCATCCTCAAGGGAGAGAAGCCAGCTGATCTTCCGGTACAGGCGCCGACCAAGTACGAGCTGGTCATCAATCTCAAGACTGCCAAGGTGCTCGGTCTGACGATGCCGCCTTCACTGCTCGCCCGCGCCGACGAGGTGATCGAATGAGGCGGCGCGAGTTCATCTTTCTCGTTGGCTGCGCGGCCGCCGCATGGTCAACCGAGGGGCACACACAGCAGCCCGGAAAAAGAGTTTATCGCGTTGGGTTACTCACCAATGGCGTGCTAATGGGCGTAACAGACGAGCGGCGTAAGAATCTCGTCTCAGCACTTGGTGCGCAGGGTTTCGTCGAGGGTCAAAATCTTATTTTCGAGCAACGCTCGGCGGACGCTCAGCCTCGGCGACTGGATGGTCTCGTTGGCGAACTGAAGGCCGCTAACGTCGACGTCATCGTCACCTTTGGCTATCCACCCGCTTTGGCGGCAAAGAATTCAGCCGGGGGCATACCCGTTGTTGTTACCGGTGCGGGCGATCCGGTCGCGACCGGTCTGGTGGACGGGCTAGCGCGGCCTGGCGGCAATCTCACCGGCGTTACGGAATTATCGACCGATCTTAGCACCAAGCGGCTTGAAATTCTTAAGGATGCGGTGCCAAAGCTTCGGAATGTCGCGATGCTGTGGAACGCCGATGATCTAGGTATGACTTTACGATATCAGGCGGCAGAAAGCGCAGCCGGCGTTCTCGGAGTAAAGGTACAGGCTTTAGGCGTCCGCGAGCCAGACGACTTCGATCGTGCGTTCGCCGAAATGCAGCGTAAGCCACCCCAAGCCATTCTCATGGTGTCTGACGCTTTGACGATGCTCAATCGCAAACACGTGGTTGAGTTTGCCAACGCCCATCGGTTACCGACGATCTTCGAAGTTGGCGCGATCGTTCGGGAGGGTGGTCTAATGTCATATGGGCCGAAGCAAAGCGAGATTGGCGAGCACGCCGCTGCTCTCGTCGCCCGAATCCTGCGCGGAGCCCGGCCGGCTGATCTGCCACTCGAGTTGCCCACGCATTTTGAATTCCTTGTGAATTTAAAAGCTGCGCGAGAGCTCGGCATTAATCTGCCATCGACACTGATTAGCCGTGCCGACGAAGTGATTGAATGAGTCCATAGTGGCTTCTCTCATTATCGCACGCTGGCAATCCTAGTGCTCTCTAAGCTCGACGTGAACCAGCAAACGCCAACACCGCATGTGCTACGCCGTCATGCTCGAACGAAGTCACATCTTTCATCCCCATTTTCAGGTGTGCCTGCAGTGACGCGGCATTGTCGCGTCGTACAAAGGCGACGCATTCGCGCCCCGGCAGCCGTTCACGCAATTTCGCGAACAAAGCAGTTGCCAGCCCATGCCCGCGTTCGCTCTCCGCCACGCAGATCGGGCCGTAAACGTAAGCGTCATGCGACCCCGGATAGGCGCGGAACATCGCCTGTATGATTGGGGTTTGTGCGTGTACCCCGCGTGATCCCGCCAGCAGATAGGCGACTATCTTGCCATCCCGGCGCGCCACGATCTGCGGCAGATCGTCGAGCGCGGCGTCAATGAACGCGCCTGGAAGCCGTACGCTCAAAAGCCCACCCCGACCGAGCAAATTCTGTTCCTGAAGGTCCAGAATGCCTACGATGTCGTCGCGGGTGGCCAGAGCGATCTCGGGCACGATGTAGGTCATTCGATAGTTATGCCCCTAGCGCCTGGCTCGATAAAGGTTCGGGAAGTCGTCGAATGAAGATCGGGACTTCCGTTTCTGGCCCAAAGCGGACATTTAGATTGCGCCGAGGGATGTCCGCTATTGGGGGTAAAGCGGACATCGCAATTTGGTCGCGCCATGTCCGCTTCTGACCCAGGCTGTGTGAAAACGCGTTGCTTCATTTGATTCTGGCAGTAGTGATTCTGGCGCTATTGCGGGGGATCGGATGAAACGCTTCGTTGAGGGGATCGATCGTGGGCAGGCACGCTGTTTCCGGAATGCCTGGAAGACTGGATCGATGAGGACAATCCGGTGTGGGTGATCGATGTTTTCGTGGAGAAGCTTGATCTGGGCGGGCTTGGGTTTGGTGGAATTGATCCCGAGGCAACGGGACGGCCTTCGTATCATCCTTCGGTTCTGCTGAAGATTTACATTTACGGCTATCTCGATCGGGTTCAGTCGAGTCGGCGGCTTGAGCGTGAGGCTGGGCGCAATGTGGAGGTGATGTGGCTAATCGGCCGGCTCATTCCGGATCACAAGACGATTGCCGACTTCCGCAAGGACAATGGCACGGCGATCAAGCAGGTGTGCGTACAATTTATTGAGTTATGCCGCATGATGGGCCTACTCACGCAAGCGAGCGTCGCGATCGATGGCAGCAAGTTCAAGGCCGTCAATAACCGCGACAAGAACTTCACGCGCGGAAAGATGGAGCGACGCCGCGCAGATTGGAGAGGAGCGTGGCGCGCTATTTGCGCAGCTCGACACGGCCGACCGGCAGGAGCCATCAGAGGAGCTGACGACGAAGACGGCGGCTTTGAAAGAGAAGATGGACAAGCTGAAAGCAGATGCGGCGGCTGGCGTCGATGGAGAAGCTGATGCTGGCATCGCCCGACCAGCAGATCTCGCTGACCGATCCCGATAGCCGTTCGATGGCGACCAGCGGCCGCGGCTCCGGCGTCGTCGGCTACAATGTCCAGATCGCGGTCGAGACCAACCATCATCTGATCGTCATGCATGAGGTAACGAACGACGGAACAGATCGAGCGCAGCTCGCAAACATGTGGCCGGACCAAGGAAGTCCTCGGCGTTGAGGAGCTCGAGGCCGTCGCCGATCGCGGTTACTACAGCGGCGAGGAGATCCTCGCATGTGAGAAAGCTGGCATCACGGTGACGCTGCCAAAGCCGATAACCTCTGGCATTAAGGCCAAGGGACGCTTCGGCAAGCAGGACTTTCTCTATCTAGCGACGAGGATGCATATCGCTGTCCGGCAGGCGAAAAGCTGAAGTACCATTACACAACGAGGAGAAAGGCAAGAAGCTGCGGCGCTATTGGACAAATGCATGCCGCCACTGTGCGCTCAAGAATAGCTGCACGAACGGCGAGGAACGACTGATCGCCCGATGGGAGCATGAGCATATCATCGAGGCCGTGCAGAAGCGCCTCGATAAGAACCCGCAGGCCATGCGCCAGCGGCGTGAGACAGTTGAACATCCCTTTGGCACGATCAAGACGCGGATGGGGGCGACCCACTTTCTCATGAAGCGACTGCCAAGGGTCGCCAGCGAGATGGCGCTGCACGTACTCGCCTACAATCTCACCCGCGTCATGAACATCATCGGCATCCAGCCACTCATCACAGCGATCAGGGTATAGTTCAAACTCAGAAAATCAATTCGCGTCGCCACTTCGCCTAGTGCCGCCTCCCTTAGGTCAAAACGTTTTGACACGGCCAAGACCCAAAGCGGACATCCCTGCATTGCAGCGCGTTCGCTCCGATTATCTACTTAGAGGGACTTAGAAAACCGCGCGAGACGTTTTGGGGATCACAAGCTTCGGTTAATTGCGCGGTCATTCCCCTTCAGCGACTGAACTTACTAATTTGTTCGCTTTTTGCACTGTGCTGATGGAACCAAATGCCTCTTGGCGCGTTTCAGCGTACGCGTCGTCGTGGCCGCATCCATTTGTCTCGGCGTGGCAGCCACCACGAGGCCCTCTCAAAAACACAATCGAGACCAGCCGATGAATACCGCGGATAAATTATACAGGTTCGCCGCTGAATGTGAATTCATGGCCAAGCTCACGCATAATCCAAAGAACAAAACTATCTGGGCCCACATGGCAGAGAGATGGATACGGTGCGCTGAATTGTTTGATCGCCAAAGCTCAGCTGCGGAACCCGATGGTTCCATGAAGCGACATCGAAAAACTACTCACCATTGGGCTCATTAATCTTTGGCGGAGCAGAGACCAAATTGAACGGTCGCGAGGAAGGCGGGCAAGCTGGGTGAGAGTTCTTATTAAATCTCTCGGAGTTTGTGGCGTTATTGGCGAGTTAAGCGCTGCAACACTAGGAGGGAGATATGCCTATTGCTCGATACTTCGTCGAGCGGCTAACGGGCCACAGCGATGTTTGGATGGTCAAGTTCGATGACGAAGAACACGGTCCCTACAAGAGCCAATCTGAGGCGGTACTCTTCGCGATCGATGCCGCGGAAAAACTCAACCAACACGGCGAGAAGGCGCAAGTTGTCGTTATAGGACCCACCTGGAGCTACGACCAGGACATCAGCCGCGGGGTGTGGTGAGATGTGCTGGCATCCTGTGACTTTGGCACGAATCGCTGTCAGCTCGAAATGTCCGTTTGACACATAGCGGACGTTCGTTACTCATTAAATTGCCGTCGGCCCTTAACTCACCTCCAGCGTGCATAGCATGGATGTAAAAGGTTTGGCGATGACGTTTGGTGTTCACATTTCGGTCTAAGAATTGAGGTAGTGCTTTTTGGCGGGTGAGCTTTTGGCTGGGTTCCCAACCTGCAAAGAGGGAATCAGACCATGCCTAGAGAGGAGACCCGCTCAGATCGTTCGACTAATCCGGCGGGCTCAGAATTCTTCAATACGCTCCAGGAAATGCGCCGTGACTGGATGGCGCGTGTGACGGCTGAAGTCGAACTCAGTCTCAAACTGTCGAAAAAATTAACAGACGCTCATTCAGTTCCCGACGCCGTTGCGGCTTATCAGGAATGGCTGAACGACGAGATGGGTGTGCGCGCTGAAGACGCACGTCTGCTAATGTCCAATGGACAAAAGTTCATGGACACCACCTCTCGATTCCTATCGAGTGGCTGGACAAACGTCGGCATGACCACGTAACGCCTGCGTGCGCATACCGGGTTGGAAAGGTACGGCGAGCAATGGCGACAATTGCTCGCGCGGTGATTATTGTCTTCGTAGTGAATAGATATCTGCGAGGTCTCGCGCGGTGGCGCAATAGTGTCCACTGATGCGCTACGAGAAGAAAGAGGATAAGATTGAGTTGGCTGAGGGGCTTTCCCATTAGGGGAGTTCCGAGATGTGCGACTACAGCCTTCACAGTATCAAATCCCGCCCCGCCAGAGTTAGCGACAAGCTAATCACGTGCGACTTTCGCACAGGCACGCGAGGATTTGCCGTGTCCGAAGATGCGAACGTGGCAGTCTGCGTTCGTCCAGGAACCGAGTTATCCTTTGCCCGCGAGGTTATGTGCCAGCCGATCGGCATGTTGGGTTGGCGGGATAAGGTGATCAAGCACAAGACGGCGATCTTTCGGCAAGTCAATAAAGAAAAGGTCGCTGCTCATCACGATGCGCTGGAATTTCCGGACGGCCAGATCGTGCTGCTGACATGTTTGAGAGAAGGTCAAGAGGCTACGGTTCTTCAATTACCTGCCGAACCAAAGACTGCCGCTGAGGCCGAGACCCAAGAACGCACAGCCTGCGTGGGCTAATCGCCAAAGCAAAACATTACGTCAGTGGCCATCCTTCTATCGGGTGGCCACCATGCGGCACTCGCAATTACTTCTGGACTTCCGCCTATCGTTCGTTCGACCTTTTGGCCTCGCGTCTAACCCTTTAGGAGAAGATGCGCCATGTCGCATCATTTCGATACGCCTACCGCAAAAGAAGACCCCCGCATCAACGTCTGCGACTTCTACTTGTTTCCCGGCCGCCCGGGCACAACGGTGATGGCTTTGACCGTGAATCCGAACGCCGGCGTCGGCGCGCCCGACACCTTCCGCGACGAGGGTCTCTACGCCTTTCGCTTCGACACGAATCGCGATCTTCGCGAAGACGTCGCCTTCAAGGTCCAGTTCGGCGCGCCCACCCACGCTGATGGCGGCGAGCACCGGCACGTTCAGACCTTCGCGGTCCGGCGCGCCACCGGAGCGGACGCTCTGAAGGGTGCCGCGGGCGAACTCATCATTTCCGGGAATACGGGACGCGTGGTGAAAGCCGATCAGGGCTGCCTGGCGTACGCAGGCCTCGCGCCCGATCTGTTCGCCTCCGATGGCGCCGGTTTCGGTGCATTCAGAAAAGCTCTGTGGTCCGAAAACCGGTTTGCCCCGGAGGCGTTCCAGAATCGCCAGAACTTCTTCGGCGGCAAAAATGTCACCGCCATCGTCCTCGAGGTCCCCAGCAGCCTGATCGGCCGAGGTGTGGTGCACGCCTGGGCCACCGCATCGCTCTACGGGCACGCGCCGGAGGTGCAGGTATCGCGTTGGGGCCTACCGATGATCACCCACCTCCTGCTCTCCGATCCTTCGCTGCACGACGCATCGGAAAACTACAACCGCGCGGTCCCGGCGGACGAAGTGGCGCTGTTCTCCAAACCGATCCGCGACTTCGTGGAAAAAGTCACCGCGCTCGCCCACTCAGCGGCCGACCCATCCGCCTACGCTGCGCAACTCCTCGCGCGCCTGTGCCCATCGGTCCTGCCCTATGAACTGGACACGCCCGCCTCATTCAGCTTTGCCGCCTTCAACGGCCGCGGCCTCTGCGACGACGCGATGGACGTGATTCTCACGCTGGCCACGAACACGGCCCTCGGCGATGGGGTGGCGCCCGATATGCGGCTGATGCGCCCGGATTTTCCCTATTTCGGCGAGCCGCACGTTACGGCGGCGAGTTCCGCGAAGCAGTGAGGGCGAAGGAGTGAGCGCACGGACGACACAGCGGCGATCTGCAATTGGATGAATTTGCTCGCCTGCAGCGCGGAGCGAATCTCGGCGTTGCGCACTTTACGAAATCGACCCGAGGACAGGCGCGACAATCGAAATCTTTTATGCCGATGCACTTGCTGCCCGGTCCTTCGGCGCACGCGGCGCTGGTTGGTACTGGCGAGAACGCGGCTCGCCCAATGTGGCGAGTGGTCCATTTGTTGTCTGCTTGGACGCGTACCGCAACGCTCTACTGTTCGCAGAGTAGTTTTTAATTACCACCAGACAGATTTCCCACCCGATTTCCCACCGAACTCCGGGCTTTCGACAGCCGCCCGGTGAGCTGTCACATGCAGCCAAGCGTTGTCTCGCTCCAAAGGAGACGAGATATGTTTCGTACCAACAACGCTTACTCCCACGCCCCGGAAGCAGAAAGTTCCGTTCAGCCTGGCGGCAAATCGAGAGCAAAAGGCTATCGGGACAACATCAAGCCTTGCAGTGTCCGGGACCACAACCACACGAATCCTGAATATGTCTGGGGTGACGAAGGACCGGTGAACGAACGGCGAGAGACTTCCTAAAACGCCGTCCGCTTTACCCCTCAAAGCAGACATGGCTGAGCGCCATGACCAATCACGATGTCCGCTTTACCCCCGAAAGCGGACATTCGCCCGCGCGATCAGGATGTCTGCTTTGGGCCAGAACCGGACTACGAGGCAACTACGGGCGTTTTCCGATTGCTAATAGTAATCCTGATCGAGCGTGCCACCACCGTGATTGATCCAGTAGCCGCCACTGCCGGTCCCGCTCTCCTGAGGAGCTATTTGTGCTTCCGCAGATTCTCCTTGACCCTGAATTTCACTATTTTTGCGACCAGGCCAACGGGGATCGGCTTTTCGATGGGAAACTGCACTGCACCTTTGGAGGTTTTGTAGGCTGAGAGCTCCTTTTGGAAGTGCTTGATGCCCGAGGGAGTTGGGAAAAATCCTATGTGGGATTTGAAGCCGCCGAAGTGCACGAGGTTGCCGTTGAGTTTGTACGTCGGCACACCGTAGCTGATTGCCTCGGTCGCTTGCGGCGCAGCTTTGCAAATGACCGCTCGCATTTTCTTCAGAAGTACCTGCGTCTTTTGCGGGTAGCTCGCGATGTACGAATTGATGTCTTTGGAGGCTTTCATGCTGGCCCTTACCGGGCTATCCGGACTCGTTCTTGAAAGATTATTCCTCGCTCCGGGACCAAAAATCTTTTTGTAACAATATCGGCCAGCAGCAGATGTTCCTTGACGGCTAAGGCTGGGCGATCAAGCCGAGAGATTCGCCGCCATCTGTGCCAGCTTGGCGATGGTGTTCATGTTACGCGCGGTACCGGATTTTGCGGCAGGGATGTTCAACTTGGATTTCCCTATCCCGGCGCCGTAGTGGACAAATATTTCACGTTTACCAAGGCGCATCTGCTCATCCTTCACGCCGCTTACACGAGCCAAGGCGTCGGCGGGCGGCGACGTATCTAGAAAAATCGCAACGGCGTGACTGGGGGCAGCCTTCGGAAATGGGTTAGCTTTCAGTACCGCTGCCATTTCAGCCGCTGTGCGAACCACGACGCCAATCGGGCTTTCGGCGTAAGCAAGCAGGCGCGCCTCAAGGTCACACTTGACCTTACTGGCACTTGCTTTGGACTAAAAACAACATTGCCGCTGACAATGAAGGTCTGCACTTTGCTAAATCCGGCATCCTCGCACATGGCTTTCAAATCGCTCATGGGAAGCTTGCCGGTTCCACCCACGTTTACGGCGCGCAAGAGTGCGATGTATTTGACCATGTCGCAAGCGTATCATGCGCGACGATCATTTCCGAGTGGCCCGCGGATGTCCGGCCGACCATTCCATGATGAATCAGAAATCCGAAGAGTTGTCGATAGGGAACCGGGATATGAGCAAGGACTTTTCAGAGATCGCCCATGATGTGCTCACCGGTATCGGGCTGCTGCAACGGGGCGTACCTGACACGATGAAAGCCTTCGGCGCTCTTTCGAGTGCGGCGACAGCTGCTAAAGCTATCGACACAAAAACGAAAGAACTGATGGCGCTCGCTATCGGCATCGCAGTCCACTGCGACGGCTGCGTCGCATATCACACTAAAATGGCCTATCAGCACGGGGCTACCCGTGAGGGGGTTGCTGAGACCGTCGCCCTTGCCGTCTATATGGGCGGTGGACCGGCGGCGGTATACGGAGGAGATGCGCTGCGCGCATACGATCAGTTTGCCAGCTCAAAGCCGTAGCACCGGTGCGTCGTTCCTGAGACTAGGAAGCAAGGATCAAGCCATGGAGATCGAAAACACCAAATTCGGCACCATCAGAATTGACGGAAAGACCTATGAACACGACGTCGTCATTCGCCTCTCGGGTGAAGTCGTGAAACGGAAGAAGAAGCTGTCGAAGAAGTACTATGGCACCTCCCACGTGCTCTCGAAAGACGAAGCGAAGTTTGTCTTCGAAAAGGGGTGCGAGCAGCTGATTGTTGGCTCGGGTCAAATGGGCAATGTGCATCTGTCGCCGGAAGCCGAAGCCTATTTCACGAAAAAGGGCTGCAAGGTCTTGTTGCAGCCGACCCCCGAAGCGATCCATGTGTTCAACAAGTCACATGCAAAGAAGATCGGGCTTTTTCATGTAACCTGTTGAAACGGGTGATTTCAGCGTGGGGCCTTTATTATTTCCCACTATGCGTTGCTACTCCACGACCGGATCGCCATAATCATGTCATGGGACGCGACCGTAGTGAGCAAACTTCGCCTGACCTCTTCTCGACCGATGCAGTCCGAGATGCTTCGACGCCGCCGCCACCACCGGGCTTGTTTCATTCCACGGGGTAACGACGGCGAAGCTCGGCAGTGTATTGCCCATATTCCCGCTGAAATCTGTTTATTGTCTTCCATCGCGCGCGCATTAAGTTCGCTCTGGTATCGGGATTGCTCGGCAATTCAAGTTCTTGGTGGAAAACCGCCGAAATTGCCTCTGTGTTTTGAGCAATCGCACACCACAACTCATCATCCGTCAGATTTGCACACCGCATATGTGTCCCCACCCACTCCACGTTACTCGCTAAGGCGGGAACGATTCTGCGTGGCTCAGGCTAAAAACAGCTTAACGGGTCATTCGCCTAGCACGCGCCGCCGTGGCTCCTCGCGCCTTCGTCGGCAATGCTCGCTGGGGGACAGAAGCCGAGGAGGATTGGGGGGGCAAATGAGTTGGCTTTCTCCCATAATCTGCTGTATCTATCGTAACAAAAATTGACCCGCAAACGTTCAGAAGCCGCTTAACTCAGGCTGATAATTCCGATCCTAATAATTGAGGACTAACTCGCGCGTTCTCCGTGCATGTGGGGTGTCACTGAACCTATGCGCGCCATAGCCGAGTATCTACAGCACGCAATAGACTGTCGCACTTTGGCTGACCGCGTGACGCAGCCACAGGATAAGAAAACCTTGGAGGAATTAGCCCAAGCGTGGGAGAGAATTGCCGCCTTGCGCGAGCAGGATTTAATCGACGCTAAACACAGCACCCGCGCTTGACTGGCCGTTGGGTTTGACTCCCTGCCGCTTTCCCGCTCCGTGGTCCACTAATGTGACGCCGAACTGCTTTACCGTTCGGGACGCTAAGGGTCAGGCGCTGAGCTACATCTATTATGAAAGCGAACCCGGTCGCCGCTCGGCGAGGATGAGGCGCGGCGGATTGCGGGCGAAATCCCCCGCAACGCGGGTGGGGCGCGGCTGGCTAGGCTCGCTTTCGCCTTCATTGCCTCAACTTACCAATCGTCTGCGCGATTCACCTCATGTATTGCCACGCCCGCCTTGACCGCGCGCCTGACCATGTCTTTTGTTCCGCCGCCGCCCGGGAACGCCACAACCAAATCGGGCTTGCCTTCGTCGAGCATCCGCTGATTGCGCAGTGGGCCAGCTTTTTTGCCGAGTTCGTCCCACTCGCCCTGCGGTAGCTCATACGGCTCGCGCGGGACGCCCCTGCGGCACGCCCAAGCATCAGCCATCCTGTCAGCGCCGCGCGCGTTTCCGTGGATCAGAACCGTGAAGGACTTTTCGGTGTGCAGCCGATCCAGGACGCTGATCATCAGCCCTACATCGTCGAAGTCGCGACCGCCACAGACCAGAACTCTCATCTCCCCAGCCCCGGGCCATTCTCAAGATCACTTATAAATATTAGACCCACGAAATGCACGCTTACGAGCGCGATCTCCACTTAATTCTGACTCGCGGCCCTGGTCGCTCTTCTGGCTGCCAGCAATAAGCAAATGATGGTGTTGAAGCTGCTCGGTCGCAGGTTTTGGCGCTCGGCGAGGCTGAGGCTACTCACACGCCTGAGGCGCGGCGGATCGCGGCCAATATCGCCAAGCTGCCGGGGCTATTAGGTAAGTGAACGCGTGTTGAACTACTTTCCGGCTGGCTGACCGCAAACTAAGAGAAGTATAGGATGATCGTGGTGGGGGCTCCACATAAGGGAGAACGTCATGAAGAGATACCTTCTCGGGCTCGTCCTTATTGCCTTCGTCGCGGGTGCGACCGCTCCAGCATTTGCAAGAAGGGATTGTGGCCCTAATTCGCGGGTTTGTACGCTCCACCACGAGCACTGCACGTGCGGGGGTGGGCAAGCCAAAGGCAAGTGACAGTCGGCTTGCCTTCGCCAGCATAAGTTCCGGACGACGATTGACGGCGGGACGTAGCGCGAAAGGCGCGGCGCATTGCGGCGAATATCGTCAAGCTGCCGGAGCTATTGCGCAAGACTTGATACGTCGGTGAGTTTATAATGCCTCGTAGTGGTGTTGGGCGACGGAGAACACCACAATGCAGCAGATGCAGCTTTGGATTTTTTTGGCGATTGTGGCCGCATTCGTAGTCTGCGGCTGCATCCTCACGCGGAGACCAAGAAAAAAGCTACCAATGGAAACCTTGCGGCCAGCGGTGCCGGACGAACGTCAGCCCAGCTGTTTCGGTCTCGAAGAAGAAAGGGGCGGTGATTGGAAGGGCAGCGGGAGAACTGTACCGTCCATTAAAGAAGCTAAACCAAGTCTGTGACCCCGCTCTTCCAGCGCTCCCAGAGCGCGGCCTTTTGCTTCGGTGTGAACCATGTCCGTGCATTCCCCTCCATCCGCATACCTCCTCATCTGGCAAGATTAGAAGGTGTTGCGTCGATTCGTTGAACTCACCGTCAAAAGCGGACGTGACGCTCTTAAATTTCGATGTCCGCTTTACCCCCGAAAGCGGACATTCCTCGCCGCCATCACGATGTCAGCTTTGGGGCCATAAGCGGACTCGTGCACCACAGCAACCAGCAGTATCATTCGATTACTTCGTCGGCACCAGAAGCGTTGCAGTCGCGGTGCGTTCCAGTTCGATCAGTCGGTTATGGCATTGGCGGTTGCGGCAGCGCTCGGCGGCATCGTCGCCGTGGGCTCGAGCCGCAACACCGCGAAAGAAGCAAGGCATGAATTGACCGCGGGTGAGGCAAAGCGGACGGCGCTCATCGGCCAGATCGATCTTCGGCTCGTACCTGGGCTAGCCGCTTGGGACTGCAAGGCGCTTCGCCCTCTTGGCACATCCCGTATACTGCCTGGTGCTGGCGAAACCCGCGCAACTCGAAATGGCCGATCTCAAAGACCGGTTCAGCAACTTCGACGGCGAAAGCACCAGTCATCAGCAGTGGCCGGCCGACATCCTTGCAGAGGAGTTCCAGCCGACTAAGGATGTTAACGTCCCTCCCGACAACACTGAAATCGAGACGATTGCCAGAGCCAATATTGCCGTAGGCGGCATCGCCGTAGTGTAGAGCGATATCGATGGAAATATGCTGCTGAATCTCCGGTGGCGCGCTCTGGAGTGCCGCCAGTGCTGTCTGCGCTGCAGCCAGAGCCAACTCACAGGCTGGCGCTGGATCGTCGCCCGCAACTGGAAAGATCGCAATGACGGCGTCGCCGATGTACTTTAGGACGTCGCCCCCGCCCGCTACGACACCAGGCACCACTAGGTCGAAGAAGGCATTGAGGAGCTCAACGATCCGCTCCTCCGGAAGCTCATCAGTGAGTTGGCTGAAACCGCGTAGATCGGCGAGCAGCATTGCTGCTTTGAGATGATGGACTTCGCCCCGTATGACGGCGCCCGCCATGATCTGCGCACCCGGATCGCGACCGACATAGGTGGCAAGAAGTTCACCATAAATCCGCCGCCCCGCCGTCGCTTCGAGAACGGAGACGAATGCGGTCACGAGATCGCGAAACAGTTCAACGTCACCTTCCGCAAAGCCGCCGGGCGCGTCCGTCGCCCACGACATCGCGTTGACGATCCGATTCGAGAAGACAAGAGGTGCCATCACGTAATGCGTGATGCCTTGCGCCCGCAGTGTTGCGAGGATCGGAAAGCGCCGGTCGGTGGTTTCGCTAAGCATGGTGTCGAGCCACTGCCCGGTTTCGATGACGTGCTGAATGGGGCTATTCTGATAATCCGACGTGAACTGGATACCGTGCCGCGTGGTACGGATCTCGATGCTCTCTCCGCGCCGCCAGATGCGCGCCGCTCCGCGGTATTCTGGATGGAGCGTGCGAACGTGCACCGTGGCGCGGGCTATTGGAATCCCAAGCGCAGCCAGCTTGTCGCAGAGTAATTCAAGAAGGCGACCGGTATCGGGCGCAAAACGGCCCTCCTCGATTAGCCAGCGGAGAAGTTCGGCCTTGCGACCGGCAAGCGGCGAATAGGGATCGATTGTCACAGTTGAGCCGACATTTCTCAATTCGTCACAATCGCGATCAGGTCGAACGCAGTCTAGTAATACCCTCACTCGGCTGCCGCCTCAACGTTGCCCGCATTGCCGAAGGTGGACCTTAACAAAAACGCAGCGTGAATAAATGCGCCAAAGTAGTGCTAGTGCGTTTGCGCCAGCGCGAACGCGTTGGTTGTCAGCGCCGACGAGGTGATCGAATAGAGATGCTGTTTGCTGGTTCTTAAACGACCTAATGGCGATGGGAATTTACCGTGTGGAGTCGAGTGCATTGGCTCGCTCCGTGTACGTTCAGCAATTTTGGGATTCCGTTTATGCTGTCCAAGCATTGATATAGATGTGTCGGCATGTCTGCCAGAAGCGGCGGTCACGTCGCGCCCGATCAAAGGCCGACCACCCTACAATCCACAAATGTTACGTCTTGGGAGGGGTCTGAAAGCGCATGAAGTGCGCGGCGACGCAAAGCCAACGACCATTTCGCCGTTCGTAGATATCCGTGTAGCGACCAAACCCAATATCACCGTTCAGCTTCTTATCCCTGTAACCGGAGTGAATGATCGCAACGTCACCCAGAATCCGTATCATCACGTCCACAGCCTCTGCTTCCGTCCCCGGATATGGATTGGCGATGCGCTTCAAAAACGCTTCGCGATTCAGCAGAGCTCCATCTGGAGCGGTGATATAAAAATCCTCGGAAAGATTTTCCGAATACCAACGCACGTCCGACTCTAGTGCAGACCGAACGTAGTTTCGATTCAACCCGAGAAGCACTTCGCGATCAGAACTGTCTGATTCGCTTGCCTGGAACGCTACCTTTTGCATTGCCGTATGCCTCGAATGTCAAATTCAACTGTAGCAGAATGAGATACAATGGTAAGGGGCGCTCGGGTGGGCAAATGACGGCGCCCTGGCAAGAACTTTCTGACGCTTCTGCAGCATTGGTCGGGTGCGGTCATGTGTCCGGCCTGTTTGTGCGACCGATGTGGCCGCTGGCCATAATGCTCTGCGCGGATCGGGTCCCAATCGAAAGCACGCATTCAAAGAGGCGTTGACCCATACGGGTTCTCCCGATCCCCGGATCGACCTTATCTGCATTACGTCGTCATGCCCTCGCCAATTCGTTAAAACCTTGAGCTCCATATCATCTATGCCGCTATCGGCAGTACCTTCACCTCCTTGGATCGCCCCTCGCTTCAGCCCAGTATTGCATTTTGATGCCGCAGAGTGGGCGCCGTCCACAGCATCAAAAGCGGACATGACGCTCTTAAATTTCGATGTCCACTTTACCCCCAATAGCGGACATCCCTCGGCGCAATCTAAATGTCCGCTTTGGGCCAGAAGGGACATTGCAAACTGCTACACACGCACAGTGGTACCGGGCCGGAATTTAACGACGGCGATGAGTGCAATCAGAATAAAGATCGCCAATGCCACGGCCTGCGTGATCGCGAACGGCGGTTCAGACTGTGTCGGAGCCAACGCATTGAGGGCTGAAACTTTCACGAAGCTCTGCACGACTAGAACAAAGACGTTCAAATAGAGCGACGCGACAGCGGCGATCACGTAGATCCAGCGCCATGCACCTACTAGGTGTTCTTTGTATAAAGCAAACAGCGCGACCGCCAGAATCACGCAAGCCACGATCCCGACACCCAAAGCCGGTGTGAAGCCGTGGATGGGAAAAAGGAACCCGGTCACGCTGGTCAGTGCCGTGGTGAAAAGAAACAGTGCGGTCGTGACTGGCAATTTATGTGAAGCGAATATCCCACCCACGACGATCAGTCCACTCCCGATCGCGACGAGAGTGATAACGACATGCAAAACTGTGAAAGCGCCACCGACATCCCCAGGATCATGGAAATCCCCCGTTGTTGGTGCCACCTTGTCTCTAATTACAGCAGGGATTTGCAACGAGCGAAATGGGGCTACGCGCCAAAATCGCGAAGGGCGAATGTCTCTTATGGGTCACAAGCAACCGAATGAAGCCATCAGTACCGAGTCCGCTTCTACCCCGAAAGCGACCGGATCGCTGCGTTGCGGCAGGCGTCGCTTGGGACTGTCCTGCCGATTGGAGAGTGGTAGCCTTCCCCGTGTTGCAGCGGGGCGCGGTGCCTGTTTGAGTGCCAGCATAGGGAGTCTGACATGAATTTCACTGCATTTAGAACCCTGACCAGCAGGTCATGCGCAAGCGGGCTGTTCTTGGCGCTCGCGCTGACGATTGGCACGGCACGGGCGCAAGACAAGACCTACGTGATGAAGATAACCGCGCCCACCCAAAACGCCTCGCCCGACACCTATGCGAGGAATTACGCGGCCGCCGTCGAAAAGGAATCCAGGGGCCGCATCAAAGCCGAGGTCTATCCGGCAAGCCAGCTCGGCTCGATCCCACGGCAGATCGAAGGTACGCAGTTCGGTGCCATCCAGTGCGCGGTCATTCCGCCGGAGTTCTTCGTCGGGGTCGACGAGCGCTTTGAAGTGCTAGCCGCCCCCGGCCTCGTCAGCTCTGTGGCGCAGGCACAGCACCTGGCCGGCGACCCGCAGGTGCTGAAGCTGATGCTTGGGCTCGGCGCCGACAAAGGACTTCGCGGTGTCGGGCTATTATTGGGCGAACCGAACCAAATCATCGCCAAAACCGCGATCCGCCACCTCGACGACCTCAAGGGCAAGAAGATCCGAATCTTTGCCTCTGATTTTCAGTCCACGACCTTTAAACGACTTGGAGCTACACCGGTGGCGATGTCGCTTGGCGATGTCTTACCGGCGATCCAGCAAGGCGCCATCGACGGTGCGACGGGCGGCGTTGAGGCCTTCGCTGGTCTACATTTCTACGATACAGCTAAATACATCACGATGACCAACCATGCGGCGATCTTCCTAGTCGTCGAAGTCAGCCGGAAGTGGTACGAATCGCTGCCCGCGGATTTGCAAGAAATCGTCGACCGGGCTGCTGCCAGCGAAGCGACGGCGATCAATCCGCAACTGGATGAGCTGGAAAGACAAGCCATTAAAAGCTGGTCAAATAACGGCGGCGAACTCATCGACCTGCCTGCCGATGACCAAGCGGAGATGCTTAAAATTCTTGCAAGCGTTGGCGCCGACGTAGTGAAGACGAAACCGAATGTTCAGGCAGCTTATGAGACAGTGACTGCGGCGGCGCAGCGAGCGCGGTAGAGGGCGGTATGGTCTAGGCGCGCCGAGCCACACGCCAGGCGAAGCAGCTCAGCAACGAGATCAACGCGGGCTTCGCCGATCTAACGATCAAGGGGAAACTCGCTGAACTGGGCGGCGATCCAATACCCTTGTCTCCTGCCAACTTCAGCAAGTTCATCGCCGATGAAACCAAAAAGCGGGGCAAAGCGATACGCGGGCCAACATAAAGCCCGAATAGGGCCAGCGGTCACCGCGCCGATATTCCATATTTCTCGTTGCGCGAATTGACCCTTTCGCACTGCGGCAATTGACGGGGGTGAAGTGTCGCTTTGGGTCTTGGTTGTGTAGAAAGGCCCAGGGGAGAGGCGACACAAGGTCGTCGAAGTTGGCGAGGCGGATTGATTTTCTGGATTGATACTATGCCCTCATCGCTGTGATGAGTGGCTGGATGCCGATGATGTTCATGACGCGGGTGAGATTGTAGGCGAGTACGTGTAGCGCCATCTCGCTGGCGACCCGTGGCAGTGTCTTCATGAGGAAGTGGGTAGCCCCCATCCGAGCCTTGATCGTGCCGAAGGGATGCTCGACCGTCTCACGCCGCTGACGCATCTTCTCCGGATGCTCATCAAGCCGGCGTTGCACGGCCTCGATAATATGCTCATGCTCCCATCGTGAGATCAGTCGCTCCTTGCCCTTGGTGCAACTGTTCTTGATTGCGCAGCTATGACAGGCGGCGGTCCGGTAGCGACGCAGGACCATGCCTTTGTCCTGGGTTGTAAAGGAATAGGCGAGCTTCTCGGCTGCAGGACAAATGTAAACGTCCTCATCAGCCACATAGCGGAAGTCCTGCTTGCCGAAGCGTCCTTCCGCCTTTGCGTTCGAGGTCATCGGCTTTGGCAGCGTAACCGTGATGCCAGCCTCCTCGCATGCCAGGATCTCTTCGCTGTTGAAGTAACCGCGGTCGGCGACGGCATCGAGCTTCTCCACGCCTAGCGCCGTCTTGGTCTCGTTGGCCACATGGGAGAGCTGCGATCGGTCGGTTCCGTCGTTGGTTACCTCATGCATGACGATCAGATGATGGTTGGCCTCGACGGCAATCTGGACGTTGTAGCCAACGACGCCGGAACCGCGGCCGCTGGTCGCCATCGAACGGGCATCGGGATCGGTCAGCGAGATCTGCTGGTCCGGGGTGGTGAGCATCTCCACCTTGAGAAGCTCGAGACGCCGCATCTGCTCCTTCAGCGTCTCGATCTTCTCTTTGAGGCGGTTCGTCTTGGTTGTGAGGGCCTCTGACGGTTCCTGCCGGTCGGCAGTGTCGAGCTGCTGCAAATAGCGCGCGACGCTCTCCTCAATCTGCGCCATCCGCCGCTCCATCTTGGCGCGCGTGAAGTTCTTGTCGCGGTTGTTCACCGCCTTGAACTTGCTGCCGTCGATCGCGACGCTGGGTTGCGTGAGTAGGCCAATCATGCGGCACAGCGCAATAAAGCGTGCGCACACCTTGCGGATGGCAGTGCCATTGTCCTTGCGGAAGTCGGCAATCGTCTTGTGATCCGGTACAAGCCGGCCCGTCAGCCACATCACCTCAACGTTGCGCGCAGCCTCACGCTCGAGCCGTCGACTCGACTGAACCCGATTGAGATAGCCGTAAATGTAGAGCTTCAGCAGAACCGACGGATGATACGAAGGCCGACCGGTTGCTTCCGGATCGACCCCGCCAAAGCCAAGCTCGCCCAGATCGAGTTCCTCAACAAAAACGTCGATCACGCAAACGGGATTGTCCTCATCGATCCAGTCTTCCAAGCATTCCGGAAACAGCGTGCTCTGCCCACGATCCATGCCCTCAACGAAGCGCCTCATCCGATCCCTCCGCAAAAGCAGCCGGAATCATACAGCGCGAATCAAATAACCAAGTGCGTTTTCACACAAGCTGGGTCATTCGCGACGCGAGCCAACTGCCAGTCGAACAATGTCCGCTATGCCCCGATAGCGACCAAATTCTGCATCTTGCCGAAATGACGCGATGGGCCAGAAGCGGATATTTGCGCCTACCAGGGTGCCTACGGGCGGCTCGCCAAAAAATGCCATAGCGCGGCGAAAAGTAGCAAAAATGATGTGACGGCTGAGATGAGGCAGTAAGAGCATATCGCCGCGATCAGACCGATTTGAAGGTAGATGAAGTATGCAGAAGAAATGGCACCTAGCGCGGCGTACAGAACTGCGCGGAAGCGCACACTGTTTGCAGCCGGCTCGTATGCGAGGCGTGCTGCTAAGCCAAACATGAACAAATAATAGACGAAGCCGAAGTATGACATCGGCATTCCAAAAACCCGCGAATATGGGCTGTTAATGACGGTGTTGCATCCGTCAAGAATGGGACACCAGAGCTGAGCACCCGTGTAATTTCCATGCGCAACATAGGCGGCATCAGCGATGCCGATGATCGTAAGTACGAGCATCGCATACACCGGCATGGGGATTTTTCGGATGCCTGATACTTGAGCTGTGCTCTCCGCCGTCGTGTATCTCATCGGGATTCGCCTTTGCGGACACTCTTTTAAAATGCTTTGTAGTACTCAACTTTGATCTGGCTCAATCACGGATGCTCTGCTTTGGGTCATTCGCGTCCGGGTCCGGCCGGTGCCGCTCCAGCCATGTCCGTTATGCCCCGAAAGCGACGTTCGGCCACCAAAATGCGATCGGTCGCGATTGGGCCAACTCGGACATCAGCCAACTCTTGTTCGATCACCTCGTCCGCGCGGTGCTGAGCAACGCTGTGGAAATTAAGGGCGAGCGCCCTGGCAGCGGCCAGCAAAAGCCGATTGCACGCAAAAGGCAAAAGTCGGACATTAAAACCAAAGGTGCCGGCAGGTCCGCTTGCACCGGGAGGAATGTCATGATTCCACGCGTATCAACCGGCCCGTTGTTGGCCGGAATCCTGTGTCTATGGGCTGCGAACGCTTTCGCGCAGCAGCAAATGGCGCCCACGCCCGCAGCGCCTGCTCCAGCCGCTATGCCTGCTCCGGCGACGCCCGCTCCTGCTGCGGCGCTACCGCCCGGCTCGCCGCTGATCGGCCGCCCGGAGAACAATGAAGCCGCCGCGAAACTTGCGCCGGTTGCACCTCCACCGCTCGCCACCGCCGCCGATAAGATTCAAGTCGACCAGCTCAAGGCGCCAAAGGGCTTCAGCATCGAACTCTACGCCAGCGGCATGCCGAATGCGCGTTCTCTGGCGCTCGGCGACAAGGGGACTGTTTTTGTCGGCTCGCGCCTACAAGACAAGGTCTACGCCATCGTCGACAAGAACGGAAAGCGCGAGGCGAAAGTTCTCGTCTCTGGCCTGTATCGGCCGAATGGCGTGGCGTTCAAAAACGGCACCCTGTACATCGCCGAGTTGTCGCAGATTTCCAAAATTGACAATGTCGAGGACAAGCTCGACAGCTCGCCGAAGCCGACCGTCATTTATAGCGATCTGCCAAAGGACGAGGCCCATGGCTGGAAGTTCTTGGCCATCGGGCCGGACAACAGGCTCTACTTCAACGTCGGCGCGCCGTGCAACATCTGTATGCCACCGCCGACCAATGCTCAGCTCCGCAGCATCGCGACCGACGGCAGCGACGCACAAATCATCGCCCACGGCATCCGGCAAGTTGTCGGGATGGACTTCAATCCAACATCCAAGGTCCTCTATTTCACGGAGAACCAGCGTGACTGGCTTTCGGAGGACGAGCCACAGGACAAATTAAATCGGCTTCTCAACCCCGGAAAGGACAATTTCGGATTCCCTATTGCGACGGCGGCAATATCGAGGATCCCCAATTCGGGTGGGGTCATAGTTGCAAGGAGTTCACTAAGCCGATTGCCCAGCTCGGCCCGCATACCGCACCGCTTGGTATGCGCTTCTATACCGGGCGTATGTTTCCGGCGAAGTACCACGACGCGATCTTCATCGCCCGGCATGGCTCCTGGAACAAAACCAACAAGATCGGCGGCGACATCTACGTCGTCTATCTCAATAAGGATGGTACCGTGAAATTGCAGGAACCGTTCATCACTGGCTTCTTACAAAACAACAATTACATTGGCCGGCCCGCTGACGTGATGAACATGCCTGACGGCTCGATGCTGGTCTCGGACGATTTTAACGGCGCGGTTTACCGCGTCACCTACGGGACCAAGAAAATCGCGGGACATTAATCGCCCGGGAATGAAACGGCCGAGGGGAGTGTCTCGCCCTCGGCCGATTTGTACGACAGACTGAGGCGACCGGTGCGGAAGTTCATCGCGGCCCTAGCGGTTGGATGCTTTGCGGTGCTTCCTGCGGCCGCCCAGACGGTGAAGGAGCGGCTTCCGGCATGTCTCGACTGCCACGGCGAGAATGGGCAGTCGCAAATCCGGACGTCCCCTCGCTTGGCGCCCAACAGGCATTCTACGTCACGGTGCAACTCCTGTTGTTCCGGGAGCGCATGCGTGTTGCTGTGTCGATGAATGATGCGACCAAAGGGCTGAGCGACGACGATCTGCGCAGTGTTGCAGACCTCATCTCGAAGCTGCCTCCGCCGCAGCCTGCGGGCGGCCCAGTGGATGAGGCCCGCATCGAGCGCGCCCGCGCACTGGTCCAGCAGAACCATTGCAATTTCTGCCACACGCCGATTTCGCCGGGCAGCAAAATGTTCCTCGCATTGCCGATCAGCGCGAGGATTATCTGATAAAGGCGCTTCGCGGCTATAAGGATAATTCCCGCCGCGGCTACGACCCTACTATGGCGGAGACCATGGCGCCGATCAGCGACGATCAGATTTTGGATCTCGCCTATTATATCGCACGGGTGAAATAGAGCCAATTTGCTACAACGGCCGCGATGTCCGTTTTGGGTCTTTCGCGTCTGGGCCCGGCCGGCCGCTGCTCCAGCCATGTCCGTTATGCCCCGAAAGCGACAGTCGGCCACCAAAATGCGATCGGTCGCGATGGGCCACAAGCGAACTCATGCGCTGCAGCAAACCGCGGCAGGAAAGGCTTGCTTATGCTACCTACAGTGCCACTCTTATCTTTTCACTGTCTGCTGCTCTTGTGAGGTCAAAGAACCGCTTACCAAATAGCCAAAATAGTAGATGCCGATGACATTGTTCTGCTCGTCCTGCATCGGCTCATAGCCCGTCAGATATCGTTTGCCGAGGATCGTTGCCTCACCATAGAACGCTTCATTCCTGTTGATGAACTGGATTACCTTGCCCTTCGGGTCGAGAATGGTCCCTCTGGCGCGCGAGCCATCATCCCTCTTTACGTTGGTAGCAACGCGGACATAGTCTGCCCCGCTCTTAACAAAGATCGTGGCGGTGCCGCCGACTTGCTTCACGATTTCATCAACCAAGCTGAAATTGTTATTCATCTTAGTGGCGCCAAAAAATACAGCCGGCACAGCATTACCCTCTATCGGATCAGTACCCTCGATTTTCGCCGGCCCTAGAATTTCGGATACCGATTTCAACAAGGTCATGGCCGCCTTCACTTTCTGCATATCTTGGGCACCAACGACGCCTTCAGGTTGAACTCCAAATACTGATTTTGCCGGTGCTGTTGGGTCAGCTAATTTTTTCACTTCGTTGAAAACAAATTTGTGCACCTCCAAATCGTCGTCTGCATAGAAATGAGAATCACTATTTGCGACATAGCTAAAATGTATGCCTACTAATCGTTTGGCACCTAAGCCTGCGGTGCGCCAGAACTTTGGATTGTAGATTTCAATAGCTTTATCTACATTTTCTCCAACTGCGGTAGCTCGTCCCCATACAGACGCTTGAATAGCAATTAGCTCATCCACGTGTTTTACGTTTTGGGCTACGTAAGTCGAGTTATTTGCTCCCAAGCTATAGCCAATCACAACAATTTTGGTTTCTGGTTTTTGTTGCTTAATGAGTTTAACAGCGTCTCGCCAGTTATGCTGTGCAAGTGGTAAAGCCACTATTGTATTTGGGATAGCACTCAATTCTTCTTGAAGAAAAACGATACCAGACGACGTAACTCACCGCCTAATCCTTCCAATAAAACTACCAAAGTTTCAGCATAAGCATAGGTGGCCAGAACTAAGTAGACACACAAAGTAAGCGTAAACGAGACAACTTTTTGCATTCTAGAACGGGATATCGGGACAGCGTCCCCCAACGCAATGACGCCGTATTGTGATGTCTCAAAGTGCCAAACAGCGGACATCGCGAGCTTCACAGCCTCAGACTGGGGAGTTTTCTCCCTCGCGCCCTGCGCCGACCTCCTTTGGCTAGGCGCTAAAAACGAAGCGTGTCCCAGTATAGGAGCGGAGGAGCTTGTTCGGCATCTCAGCCTTGACCATGTCGTAGAACGGCTCACCAGTGCAGTGAAGTGGAATGATATAGTCGATGTCCATATCCTTCATTGCTGTCACTGTGTCGCGTACGTAGTCTTCCTTATAGGGTGCAAGGTGGAAGCCCCCGATGACTGCGTGAACTTTATTGATGCCAGAAGTCGCTTGGGCCTGTTTGATCGCGTTGATCACTCCGCGATGACTGCATGAGGTCAATACGATTAGTCCGCGTCCCTTAAGATTGAATGCCGTAGCGATTTCGTGGCGGAACTGATCTGGAATTGTAGTTTGGGCGCGTTCGTCTTCCGGAAGCTTGTCGGCATAACACCCCATCCCGTGATCCACGCCAATCTTCATGGCGCTGGGCGATAGGAGCTTCTCAAAGCTCGTTTGATCAATATGGCCTGTGGTGAAACCATGACCGGCAATGAGCGCGGGTCCCTCGGCATAGGTCACCGTGAGATTGGCATCTTCTATAGCTTTGCGATCGAGCGCACCGAAGTCGCCACGCACTGGGGGCGCGGTCCACTCCCGAGAACAGAATGCCTCCTCACCGCCGATATAGATCGGCAGTTTGGGTTTCAGTTTACCGTTGGTTTGCTCGCAGGAAGCCGGCGAGGCCGCCAAAATGATCGTAGTGACCGTGACTGAGTACCAGGGCATCGAGTCCGGCCGGGTCAATGCCTAGCAGATTGGTATTGTTGATCAGCGCTTCTGGCGTGAAGCCGAAATCCATCAGGACATTGCGAGTTTCCGTACCGCGCCGCGTCTCGGCGAGCATCGAGAGGCCGAACTCACTGATCAGCGTCTTGCCTGGTGGTTTGTTGCCGCTAACGCCCCAGCCGAAGTGTTGGATATCGACATCGGCAAGCTTCCGGCTAGGCGCTACAGCGAATTGGTAGCTGTCAACCACGACCCGCACAGCCACGCCATCAAGCTCGGGCACCGAGCCGGAAATCGCTTCCGCCTTTACTGGCTTCGAGCTGCCCATCAGTGTTGCAATAATAGCGCTAAACATGGCAGCACCGCCGCCGCACACCACATCACGTCGATGCATTGCGTTGCACTGGCAGAATAATCTCATGTCGAAACCCTCCCCGCGTCGCCAACACCTAAGCAAGGTAATGAAATCGCTCTCCGCCCCGAGGGCTAGGGCGCTTTTAGAATGGTAGATTAGCACAACTGGCCGATGTCCGCTTTGGGTCAGCGCCAAAAATCCATCGATG
>CAWFJS010000019.1:0-279161 GCA_963816295.1 uncultured Alphaproteobacteria bacterium
TACGCGTTTCGGACTAAAGGCTGACATGGTGCGACTTCCGAGAAGGGCCACAAGCGGACTCATGCACCGCAGCAAGCGGTATCTCTAACGCGACTGAGCCACCTGATCACGATTTGCCAGCGCGCGGCAAAAGCCATCCCATTAATTTCTGGTACGGATCGCGCCGAAACTTCTGGGACGGATCGCGCCGACTGCGATGGAACTCGTTTTGCTGGGCCGCCTTTTTAGCGAATGCCGCAACCTGTTCTTCGGTCTGTCGCTTTTCCTTCGGAAGGGCCATCCACTCGCGAATGATTTTTCGGCGCGTCTCGTGGTCTTCCATGTTCGCGGTTCCTTGGGTTATCTAATCTGTAACAGTAGGGCGCGTCCGCGCGTCACCTACGACCGCGGCGCCTTTTGTCAAGACTTGGTCTATTAGTGCTTCGGGGCCTGGGTGAGGTATCCGGAGATCGTCTCTTCGCCCAATGCCTTGCACGCTTCGGGGCGATGCAACCCGTGTACGAGGACGAAGCGATCACCATCGCGCCGAACCAAGATGTGCCAGCCTGCCGCTCCGGGCAAGGTGGATCGCACAGACGAGGCGGCGTTTGCCGCAAATGAGCGGAGAACCCTCATGGGTCGCCTCACCAAAGAGCATGAACGGGCCTTATTCATCGCGGAGTTTTTGCACCGATTGCGCGAGGCCGCCCCCGGCGAACGTGTCTACATGCGCGTCGGCGACGTGTTCAAAGACGCCGATGTCATCGATCTTTACGAGTGGCAAGCGGCGCGGCGCCTAGACGGCCGCGGCACTGACCATGGCGAATAAGTTAGGGGCTGCAGGGCGGCACAGTGGATTGATCAGCGCTGACCGCAAGGCCTGATTTTAAGCATCGCGTACAGATTACGGAATATCGGCTGTGCCGTTCAGGCACGGCTGTGCACGGACCGCAGCAGTTCAGTCAGCATCTTCCGCAAGCCATGCACCTGGTCGACAAGATTGAGGATGACTCCCACCCCTTCGTCATTGACGCCCAAGTCGTCCTTGAGGTCCCGAATCAGCTGGGCGCGTGCGAGGTCGGCATCCGAAAACATCATCTCGTTGGCCGCCTCGCTCGGAATGAGCCACTCCTCTTCGATCCACGCCTCGAGCGTCTCATGCTCGAGCTGTGCGCGAACTAGGAATTCCCGCTTGCTGATCTTCATGGCTGCATATCCCGACGGGGATCGTACGCCTTCCCACCCTCCCAACCAGCGGCGAAAGCTTCGAGCTCAGGATCGGGCTGCTCCGGCAACATGACCTTCAATCTCACCAACTCATCGCCGGGACCGCCATCGCGGCGCGGCACACCCTTACCGCGGAGCCGCAGGACCGTACCGGTGTTGGACCCTTTCGGCACCGTCATCGTCACGGAGCCGGTCGGTGTCGGCACATTGATGCGGGCGCCGAGCACGGCCTCGGACAACGTCACCGGTAGGTCGAGGTAAATGTCGTTTCCTTCGCGGGCGAAGAAACGGTGCGACTTGACTGCGATCTCGACCAGCGCGTCGCCGGCCTCGCCCTCCCCGATGCCCGCGCGGCCCTTACCGCGCAGTCGTAGCACTTGGCCATCCTGGATCCCAGCCGGAATTGTCACATCTAGAGTTCCTCCGTCGGGTAATGTCAGCCGCTTGGTCCCACCTATGACAGCCTCGAGGAATTCGATCGGCAGGTGGTAGTGCACGTCCGGTCCGCGGGCACGCACATGAACGTTTGCACCGCGCTTAAACAACTCGGACAGAATGTCGTCCGAATCCGCAAAATCTGCGAAGGCGGAATAGTTTTCGTAGGCGTGGCCCGCCGGAGCATCGGATGCAAAGTCCTTGTAGAAGCGCTGCCTCGGCTTTTCGGCTCCCGTGGCGTCGATCTCGCCCCGGTCATATCGCGCACGCTTGCCTGCATCGGAGAGCAAACCATAGGCAACCGAAAGCTCCTTGAAGCGCTCTTCCGATTCCTTGTTCCCAGGGTTGAGATCGGGGTGCAGCTTCTTGGCGTGACGGCGATACGCCTTCTGGATGGCATCGGGCGAGGCGCTTCGTTCGACGCCCAGTGTTTCGTATGGGTCTTTCACTGCCGCCTCCGCAAGAAATGAAATATCAGCAAGACATGGCGCGGAGCTTGATCGAAGATATGATCGCTTGCTCGAACCTTATTCGTAGCGCAGTGCTTCCGTCTTGCAAGAAATGCAAACTGCAACAATGTCTTCGAGATGATTATGATGAAGCCTAACTTCGCTGGGCGAGATCATCGAGTTGGCGTCGGGCGGCAGCAAACGCGTCTTTGACCGCCACCTCAATATGTTCGTACCGCTTGTCGTCAGACGGCGCATGATTGACTATGACGGTTTCGTGCGGTGGAACGGTAAGCGAGATGTGGACATGGAAGCCGGTGCCGTGATGGTGTTTGTGGCTAGGTGCGATTACAGCTACGCGGCATCCAATGATGTGGCGATTGTGCTTTTCCAGCCGCTCTACTTCACGTTCGATCGCAACGCGCACGGCGTCCGACGGATCGGTTCCTTCAAAAGTCACTTGCAATGGGATTTGCATGACAATCTTTCGGTGACCGTGAATCTCCTGACGACAATCCACCAGAGACGCATAGAGGAATTCTCCACCGCCCCGTGAGAACGGTAGCCTCTGCCAGGCTAGAGCACAAAAGCAGTGTTCTCAAGACAATGCCGGGTCAGATCAGGCGCCGGATTATCTGCATTGCCACCCAGGCTCCTCCCTGCAACAGTTGCTGTGTCGGCGCCCATCGACGATGCGCCGTTCGCGAGGCATCACGAGTGCTTAACAGCAAAGTCGATGAGTTGAGAGACGCCGATTATAGAAAGCCGGCTCACGATCCAGAACTATCGGCTGGCGATGCCGAACAGCGACGCGTTCTCAAGCTGATCCTCTACGACGCGCTTGCGAGCGAGGCTATGGGGACGCTGACAACAGGCGTCTTTCTAGTCGGCTTCGCGGTCGCGCTTGGTGCCGGCAATTTTGCAATAGGTATATTGGCGGCCGTTCCGTTCAGCGTCCAACTCCTGCAGATTCCAGCGGTTCTCCTGGTGGAACGCTGGCGAGTCCGCCGCGACATCTGCGTACTCAGCACTGCCGTCGGCAGGGCTTTTCTGCTCGGCGCTGCGGCAGCGCCTTTTCTCGGCGGCTCATTCGCGGTCTTAGCGCTGATCGTCTCGCTGGCGATCTATCAAGCCATGGCAGCGGTCGCGGGCTGCGCCTGGAATTCCTGGATGCGGGATCTCGTCCCGTCCACCCAGTACGGCCGATTTTTTGGACAGCGCACCGCTGCGACGACCGCTCTTTCGGTGACATTGGCTTTCATCGGTGGCGTTCTAATCGACAGCTGGAACAAGTATGTGCCTCAGCACACGGTATTTGGCTATTCGTTGTTATTCCTGCTCAGCGCCGTCATCGGCTACATCGGCGTTTATTTGCTTCGCATTACCCCCGACCGGCCGATGGCGCCGGCGGAAAAAGCCATGCCGCCGCTTGCGCTACTTGTCGCGCCGCTCCGCGAGGCAAACTTCCGGCGCCTCATCATTTTCCTGTCGTCCTGGAACTTCGCTGCTAACTTGGCGGCGCCTTTCTTCGCGGTCTACATGCTGAAATCGCTCGGCTATTCGATGAGCACAATTATCGCACTGACCATTGCGAGCCAACTTAGCAATCTCGCCGCTCTCCGTTTGTGGGGCGCCCTAATCGATCGTTTCAGCAACAAGGCCGTGCTCGAAATCAGCGCACCACTCTTTCTCGTTTGCACTCTGGCCTGGACCTTCACAGGTGTACCATGGGTAAAACCGATGACGCTTTACCTTCTAGCGATCATCCACGTGCTGATGGGTGTCGCGACAGCAGGCGTTGGATTGGCATCGGGCAATATCGCCATGAAACTGTCGCCAGCCGGCCAAGCGACAGCCTATCTCGCCGCTAACAGTGTGATTTCGGCGGCTTTCGCGGCGGTAGCCCCGATCCTTGGCGGTTTCTTCGCCGACTTCTTCGCTTCGCATCAGCTAACCCTAACATTGAACTGGACGGGCGGCGAAGAGAATGTCGCCGTCCAAGTCCTGAATTTTGAATCGTGGACATTCTTCTTCGGAATTGCGTGCCTCATCGGTCTCTATTCACTGCATCGGCTCTCCTTCATCGAGGAGCCATCCGGCACGACCGATCGGCTCGTTCTGCGCGATCTTCTCCTGGAGGCGCGGAGGTCAGTGCACAGCTTGTCGAGCGCGGCAGGCTTGTTGCGTGTGGTTCGTTTGCCACAATGGTTTTCACGTGCGTGACAATACCACATTGCCGAGGTCGACCGTGTTATCCGGGGCTATTTCAACAAGCGCTACGGACTGGAGCCAGTCACCCGCAAGCAACTTCTGGAATTGATTCGCGCCGGCGCGGGAACCGTGCTTGACGTGCGGCCCGGCCACTCAACAGGAGTCAGGGATTTCCTGCGTTCGACAGGCCGGGCACTGCACCCACAGAAACCAATACCGCGCCGCATGGCAGCGCCGATGTCACTTAATGCGCGCAGCTATATGTCGGCAATTTAGGAAAAACCGGAAGTAGCTGGCGCGTGCTCGAAACGATGCGATTGACCCATCAGCGCCATTGGCTGTGCACTGCTGCAATTGAATGCTTGCTCGATTGGGGACCCGACCCGCGCACAGCATTAGGGCCGGCGTGGTCGGGCTCTTTTTCAATGGACAGAGTAGATTGTTAGAATAAAGCAGCCCGTACCGGGTGTTCAAAATTGCTCAGACTGCCTGCTCCGACTGAGACAGCCTGTAACCGAGGTGATCTATGAACGGAGGCCCAACATGGGTAGGTTCATCCGACGCCAAAACGTTGAGCGCTACTGGCGTCTTCTAGATCGTGTGACCAACGAATCAGATCGACAGAGAATGCTCGAATTGCTTGTCGAAGAGCGGCAAAAGCAAAGAGATGCTGGCGATGAATTCATCTGATAACCGCGGTGCTTTGGACATCTGTTTTGCCACGTAACGCTCCCGGGTTTGATCTTTAAAGTCAGATAATGCGCTCCTTGGCAGTAGCACAAAATAGCTCTCGACAATTTGATGTTGGTTCGTATCGCGACGGCCGTTGGCCCCCACAGTCCACTGAGTCTTTGACGGGAAGCTGAAATCTGCGGCCTTGTTCACGCCGGCTCCAATCCCCAAATCCGATGCGCCATGAACATGCCCGTCCGCGCTCATGAGGGCGCCGCGGCCCAGTCACCCTTCGCGACTGAGGTAGAACGCCGCCGTACCTTTGCTATCATCTCCCACCCGGACGCCGGCAAGACCACGTTGACGGAGAAACTCCTGTTGTTCGGGGGTGCAATTCAGCTTGCCGGGCAGGTCAAGGCCAAGCGCGCTCGGCGTTCAACCCGCTCAGACTGGATGGCCATTGAACGCGAGCGCGGCATTTCCGTTGTGACCTCGGTGATGACCTTTGAGTATGACGGCCGTGTCTTCAATCTGCTTGATACGCCGGGCCACGAGGACTTCTCGGAAGATACCTATCGGACCCTCACCGCGGTCGACTCGGCGGTGATGGTGATCGATGCGGCCAAGGGCATCGAGCCACGGACTCGCAAGCTCTTTGAAGTATGCCGGCTGCGCGACATTCCGATCATCACTTTCATTAACAAGATGGATCGTGAAAGCCGCGACCCGTTCGAACTCCTCGATGAGATCGAGAAAACTCTCGCGCTCGACACCGCGCCGATCACCTGGCCGGTCGGACGCGGCCGCGATTTCATGGGTACGATTGACGTGGCAACCGGCGGCGTGCGCCTGCTCGACGGCGATGCCGGTGTTGCCGGCCGGCTGCGTGAAATGACAATCGCCGAAGTAGCCGCATTGAACCCGCGGCTCGACGCCGAGGCCGTCAGCCATGAACTTGATCTCGTGCGCCATGCTTGCAAGCGCTTCGATCCCCAGACCTTTTTTGAGGGCCATATGACGCCGATGTTCTTCGGCAGCGCGCTGAAGAATTTTGGCGTCGGCGATCTTCTCAATGCGCTTGCCGCGGTGGCGCCGCCGCCACGGGCGCAGGCGGCTGACAAACGGATCGTGACAGCAACCGAGCCGCGCATGTCTGCATTCGTTTTCAAGATTCAGGCGAACATGGATCCGAATCACAGGGACCGGATGGCCTTCGTGCGACTATGCGCTGGCAAGCTCACCCGCGGCATGAAGGTCAAGCAGGTGAGAACAGGCAAAGCCATCAGCCTACATGCGCCACAATTCTTCTTTGCCCAGGATCGCGCGCTCGCCGAGGAAGCCTACGCCGGCGACGTGGTTGGCATTCCCAACCACGGCACATTGCGCATCGGCGATACGCTGACGGAAGGTGAAAATATCAACTTTATGGGCGTACCCAACTTCGCGCCGGAGATCCTCCGCCGCGTTCGTTTGCCCGATTCCATGAGGGCAAAGAAGCTCAAGCAGGCGCTCGAGCAACTGGCCGAGGAGGGCGTAGCCCAGGTCTTTCGGCCGATCGATGGCTCCCCAGCTTTGGTCGGCGTTGTTGGCCCATTGCAACTCGACGTGTTGAAGGCACGGCTCGGCGATGAATATGGGCTAGAAATGGATTGGAGCGCGGCCGAGTTTCAGTTCGCCCGCTGGATCGCGGCTGAGGATTCTAAAATGCTCGATCGTTTTGTCGCGACCTACCGCTCCGCCATCGCCGAGGATTTCAATGGCGATCTCGTCTTTTTGGCGCGGAGTGCCTTCGACCTCGAGTACACGGGTGAGCAGAGTCCCCATATTTCCTTTACCGACGTGAAGGACATTCACCGCCGCGAGCCCAATCGGAAGACCGTAGTTTGAATAGCTTCTGCGCCAACTTCACGCGACTTGGTTTTCACCCTGGCTTTGGCCTTACCGTCACGTTGCCGGCGGTGATCGGCCAAACCAAAGCTGCGCTGATGTTCTGCACCAGCCGCCGCGTAACTGGTGAGGAAACCTACGCAATGGGTCTTGCTGATGTGCTGATGCCGCAGCAGCAAGTGCGGGATGCGGCAATCAAGTTCGCGGGCGAGATCGGCGAGAATTCACCACTCGGGCTTATCGCCACGCGTACGACCATGCGCGGCGATCTCGCAGATCGCGTACGGAAGGCGACCGACCACGAATTGGAGGAACAAACACGCTTGCGAAAGACAGAGGACTTCAAAGAGGGCGTGCAAGCGGTATTCAACGGCGCCTACCGAATTTCAAGGGCCATTAATCGAAACCACGACTTTTTCCGGCAACGGTTCGAATCCCACCACGGAATTCGAACCGGTAGCTGCGGAGAAGCGAGAGCCCGCGAGTGACATCGACACCGCAGTCGTGGTGAGTCTGAAAGCGCTTGACCCCAACCGGCCGATTAGAGAAGCGGACATCATCTGGCGCTTTGGTAGGGTCTCGGACTAGAGAGATCCCAACAGGAAGGAGCCGCCATGAGCTTTTACGAGAAAGGCCCTGTTCGCATCCATTTCGAGGAGAAAGGTTTCTGGCTTCCCGCTGCTAATGATTGCCGGCGGCGGGCTGAATTCCGCCATCCCAAATCTGTCCGCGCCCTATTCGCCCTTCAATGCGATGGACGAGTTCAAGTACGAATACCGCTGCATCGGTGCCGACCTTCGCAACGCCAATGGCGGCCAGTCCACAGGTCCCCTCGAGATCGATCGCCCCTGGGATTCTCATACCGACGACCATCTCGGCCTGATGGATCATTTGCGCATCGACAAGTTCATGGTGCTGGGATTTTGCATCGGCGGTCCCATGATCTGGAATCTATTGAAGCGGGCGCCGGACCGGATCGTTGCGGCCGTGCTGGCGCAGCCCTCGGGCTCGCGGCCCGAGATGCGCGACCTGTTCTACGACAACAACATGAAGGGCTGGGGGCCGGAGCTTGCGAAGCGAAGGCCCGACATCACAATGGAGCAGGTGGAAAAATTCCTGACCAGGATGTATCGAACCAACCCCGACTTCGTGTTCACGGTGACCCGCGATTTCGTCCGCAACTGCCGGACGCCGGTGCTGATCCTGCCCGACGACATCCCGGCGCATCCTTTTGCAGTTGCGATGGAGGCGACGATGCTGGCGCCGAACGCGGAGGTGAGCATATTCCCGTGGAAGGAACCGAAGGAGCGGATTCCGCTCGCGGTGCGGCAGATCCGCTCCTTCCTCCGCGCACACCGGTCTGCGGCTGCGTAAAGGCGTCATTGCGAGCGAAGTTTGGTAGGGTGGGCAAAGCCAACGCGGCCCGATGACAGGCTCCGCGTCTCCATCATTCTATTCCGGCGGCTGAAGAGGGTGGGCACGGCAAAGCAGGGACAGCGTCATGGGCAAGGATCGTCTGGCCGCGTTCAGCGATGGTGTGATTGCGATTATCATCACGATTATGGTGCTGGAGTTAAAGGTGCCGCACGGCTCGGACTGGACGGCGCTAATGGCAGTGACTCCAAATTTCGTAAGCTATGTTTTGAGCTTTATCTATTTGGCGATCTACTGGAACAATCACCACCACCTTCTGCACACCGTTACGCGCGTGGACGGGCTCATCCTCTGGGCCAATTCCTTCCTCTTGTTTTGGCTCTCGCTAATTCCTGCTGCGACCGCTTGGATGGGTGAAAACTTTTTAGTTCCGATCCCGACTGCCCTTTACGGCGGCATATTGCTGATGCCAGCGATCGCATACTATCTGCTGCAAAAGGCGATCCTGCGGAAGCAGGGGTCCGACTCCTTACTCGCCAACGCCCTCGGCACCGACATAAAAGGCAAAATTTCCCCGTTACTTTATGCTGCCGCGATATTGCTGGCCTTTGTTAGTCCCTGGATATCGATCGCAATTTACGTGATGGTCGCCGTGATGTGGCTCGTTCCCGATCGTCGGATCGAGAGCGTTCTTCGTGAAAAAAGCAAGTAGGATCGTGGCG
This sequence comes from uncultured Alphaproteobacteria bacterium, assembly GCA_963816295.1. Lineage (GTDB taxonomy): Bacteria > Pseudomonadota > Alphaproteobacteria > Rhizobiales > Xanthobacteraceae > BOG-931. The sequence continues at coordinate 8,957 of CAWFJS010000019.1, forward strand.
GAAAGTTTTTCAAAACTTGGCCTAGCGCTTTTGGTCTTCCTCGTTCCGGAGGTCTCGATTCGCGCGGAATCCGCGCCATGCCAGCCTGTCACGTATGAGCACAGCGAATACACAGTTTGCGAGGTGGACCTAAGGCGACAGTCCATAAAGCTGTTCTGGAAAAAACCGGACGGGCACCCTTACGAATATCTTTCCTCGTTGCCACGGGCGCTTGGTAACCACTCGCAGCGCCTCCTTTTCGCGACAAATGGTGGCATGTACCACCCAGACAACTCTCCGGTCGGCCTGTATGTCGAGGCAGGTCGGGAGCTGGTGCGTGCCAACACGAGCGCGGGACCCGGTAACTTCCACATGAGACCAAACGGCGTGTTTTACCTGACCGGAGAGGTCGCTGGCATCCTAGAAACCCACTCCTTCATTGAACAAAAGCCTCAGGTAGACTTCGCCACCCAATCGGGACCGATGCTGGTCATAGACGGAGAAGTGAACGCTCGGTTCGTTAGATATGGTGGATCAAAAAAATACCGAGTAGGCGTTGGCAGCCGCGATCGTAACTTGGTCGTGTTCGCCATATCGGAATCAGAAGTTTCGTTTGGCGAGTTCGCGCGTCTTTTCCGGGACAAGCTTCGATGCAAGAACGCTCTGTTTTTGGACGGCGGTAGCGCGACCAGCTTTTATTCGCCCGTGCTGGGGCGGAATGGCAACTTCCTGCCACTGGGTCCCATAATCGGCGTATATGGAGCGGATTGAATGCGTGCTCGCGAAATGGCTTGCGGTACCCGCGGTTAGTGGATGACCACCTGTGGCAGCCACTGGAGAGAGTTGGTTTGCAGTATCACTCCCTCCGCCAGCTCCACTCAGCAACGCGTTCTCCGCGTCCCCTCAGTGCCTGTTATAAGCGGCCTGATTTGGCTTCTTTGGCCCTGAAGTTCCGGCGTCCGCCAACCACTCGGGCGCAATAACGTTGATCGCATTCATCCGGGATTCGTGCGTCCTATTGTTTTATGGTTTCGCTCAATAGTACCCGACGGTCGAACCCCCATCGACCGCGATCGCGGTGCCCTGAATGTGGCGCGCTTTCTCTGAACAGAGAAACAACACCAGGGCCGAAATGTCTGTGGGCTTGCCAAGCCGACGCAGACCATCCTTAACCGTTGCCTCTTGTTTCAACCGTTCGACCGATTTGCCGGGTGCCTTCGAGCGCTGCTCTAACAGCTGATAGAAGCGTTCGGTCTCGGTCGCGCCAGGGTGGATGATATTGACGTTAACACCATCGCGTTTGCCAAGTTGAGAAAGTGCTTTCAAAAAATTCCTATCGCGGCATTGACCGACGCACCGATTGAAACGTCAGCGCCAAAGCTCCGCGCCTTCATTGACGTGGCAAAGAAAACCCTAAAGTCGATCGAATTAGCAATGTCCGAATTTGGTCCTGAACTGACCTCGCCCGATGTCCGGTCTGCTATCGGGATTGACGCGGACATCGGATTTTGTCCGTTCATGACCCAAAGCGGACATTCGTTCGAAACGCGCCTACTCCAGTGCCATGCCTTTCTCGGCCAATTCCTTTTTTGCTTTCTCGTTTTTGGCCAAGTGCTTCAGCCCCATGCCACGCAGTACATTGGGTGCCTTGGTGAACTGAATATTGTCGTAACCGACGATCTCTATTCGGTTGCCCCAGGGGTCCCGAAAATCAAGGAACGGCCCCTCAAGTAGGGTAACTCCAGCTGCCTCGAGTGCCTTGCGGGCCGCTTCCTTGTCGTCGACGACGAGACCGAAGTGGCGCCCGTCGTCTGCGGGCTGCCTGCGGCCCTTTTGAAGGGCAATAAACTGATCACCCAGGTCGATGAAGGCCATGGAATCACTCTTGCCACGCAGTTCGAACCTGAAGAGACGGCCGTAGTACGCCAGCGCCTCGTCGATATCGCCGACCTCCAGCGCGACGTGGTTGAAGCCAATGACGCGCGGTTTCGCGAACTCAGCCATTAGGACCTCCTCTACCAGTCTGAAGATTTAAGTGGGTAACGTGAACTCCCGAAGCAATCCTGGCAGTAAAGTAGGATCGCTGCTGCTTGAAAAGCGGCCCGCGTTTGACCCATGGCGAATCTTTGCTGTTATCCCAGCTGAGATAACCGTCATAGGAGCTCCACCATGCTTCGGGCTACCCTGTGCGCACTCTTGGTAGTCGCCGCGACGCCACTCGGGGCCCAGGAACAGAAGCAGCCGCAGGCGCCACGTCCGGTCCAAACCGACGTTGCACTCGCGCTCGTGCTCGCGGTGGATGCTTCCGGTAGCGTCAGCGATGATCGCTTCGAACTGCAGAAGCAGGGTTACGCAGCGGCATTCCGGAATCGGCAGGTCTTGAACTCAATCCGCTCGCTGACCACACAATCGATCGCAGTGACCATGATGCAGTGGACCGGTCCGGAACTGCACGTGCAAACTGTCGATTGGACGCTCGCCAAAGACGAGGCCAGCGTGAAAGCACTCGCCGATGCGATTGAAGGATCGAAGCGGCAATTGTTCGGCGGCGGCACCTCGATTAGCGGTGCGATCGACTATTCGCGCATCCTGCTTACCACCAGCCCGTTTCTCGGCATCCGTCGCGTCATCGACATCTCGGGCGACGGCGCCAACAATCGCGGACGAGCGGTAACACTGGCGCGCGACGAAGCGATCCGCGATGGCATTAGCATCAACGGCCTGCCGATCCTTGCGCTCGAGCCGGACCTAGACCGCTACTATTACGACAATGTCATTGGCGGGCCAGGTGCGTTCATGGTTCCGGCGAGGAACTATGACACTTTCGCCGATGCGATTTTAAAGAAATTAATTACAGAGATCGCCTGGGTCGCACCGAACACGCTGACTGAAGTCGGCTTTTAGGAGTAAAGCGGACATCCCATGGACGCGCGCCATTGTCCGCTAATGACCAATAGCGGGCAGCGGTTATCATGATCACAACTGGGGCAATGTTTCACCGGCCAATCTATTCGACAACTGGTGGTGGGGGCGCGGCCGAAGCAGCGCCTACACGATCATCGGCAACCTCCCCGGAAATGCCGAGCAGGGCAGTTGCGATGATGCTGACGATGGCGCAGAAAAGGATGTATACCGCGATCACGTAGCCCGATCCGAACGCCGAGCAGCAGCCGACGCTGGCCCCAGAAATGCATTCAGTTTGAGGCTCGCAGCGTCAAACGGGTAATCGTTCCAGATTATTTCCGGGCTCCCATCAGACGGTTATATATGAACGCGAACATAGCTTTGAATTTAGAGCGTCAGTGATCCGTCTAGCGACGGCAAGGGTGCAGAAATTGAGATATGGCAAGCTCATCGCTGGACTGGCCGCGTTGGCCTTGGTTATCGGCGCTACCTGGATCATCCTGGAATATCTCGTCCCCTCGCCACCGTTTCGAGTAACTATTGCTACTGGTCGAAAAGGAACCACCTTCGACTACTTTGGAGAAAGATATCGAACACGATTCGCCAGCGCGGGAGTAGAGCTGAACGTACGCGAAACCGCTGGCGCCCTTGAAAATTTCAAGCTTTTGCGGGACCGCAATTCCAACGTACAGATCGCGTTCTCGACGGGTGGTATTTCCAACCGGACTCAGGCGCCCGAACTGCGATCGATGGGACTTATCTCCAATGTTCCGTTTTGGCTCTTTTATCCGTCCAGCCAATCATTCGATAGCCTCACCCAATTCAAAGGAAAACGTATTGCTGTAGGACCGGAGGGAAGCGGCGCTCGGTATGACGCAGAACGTATTCTTAGTAGGGCCAAAATCGACGCCAAAACCGCGGTATTGCTACCGCTCGCAGGCGACGCCGCTGTTGAGGCTTTACAAAATGGGATGGCGGATGCCGCTCTGCTCGTGGGCGGATCGAATGCGCCTTCGGTAGAAAGTTTGCTGAACAATCCAAACGTTCGGCTAATGAACTTTTCATCGGCCGATGCCTTTATGCGTGTTTTCCCAGATCTTGTCCGGCTGGTATTGCCGAAGGGGGTTGTTCAGCTCGATCCACCTAATCCGCCAGATGACATAACGTTGGTCGGAACTACAGCTAAGGTCCTGATTCGTGACGATCTTCACCCTGCAATCATTCAGCTTCTAGCTCAGACGCTGAAGGAAGAACACAGCGGAGCAGGACTTTTTCAGCGCAGCGGGGATTTTCCTGCAATCGACGATCCGGAATACGCAGTGCCATCTGTCGCGGTTGAGTATTACAGGAATGGCCCTTCGCTGCTTGCGAGATATTTGCCCCTCTGGACGACTGCATATGTACAAAGGACAATTGCTTTTCTGGTTGCAGCGCTGGCGATTGTCTTTCCAGCTTTCGGCTTTGCGCCACGGCTGTACGAATGGTTTGTCCGACAACGATTCCGGCAGCTTTATCAGCGGCTCAGAGCTATTGAAAATGCGCTCCAAGAAAGACTCACAGCAACGAAAGCAGAAGCTCTGCAGGCCGAACTAGATGATATCGAGAGGTCAACAATTACCGTTCCGATGCGTCACTCCGATCTCTATTTTATGTTGAGGTACCACCTTGATCGGACGCGTTCTCGTCTGATTGAAGCGAGTCGCGACATCACACTCACCCCAGCGAGCGAAGCAAAGGGCCAATAACGGGGAGCCCACCGACAGTCGTAGAGCACGCCTCGCCGGTGTCCGGCGCCTAGCACCTGCCGCGTGTGCTCGAGCATTTCATCCGCGATGCTGGTGCGCGACAGCCGCACGAGCTCGGCGAACGGCGCGTTCAGCCCACAGGACCGGCACGACAGCGCCGGGATCGAGCCGAATTGTCCGGGTTTATTTGCAGAGCCGCTACGTTGTAGGCGATATTTGGAATGACCAGACAAAGTCATACAACAAAGGGACTAAGAGAGATGCGCATCATCGCCTCTTTGACGTTTGCGGCTCTACTCTCAGTAAGCACCATTCCTGCGCTGGCAGATCAATTTGAATGGGGTCCTCTTGCTACCCAACCAAAGGACGATCAGAACACCATTTGGGACGCGCATTGCAATGATGTTTCGGAACACGTCGTGTCTGGACAATGCACCATTACTTCGGGAAGCGGTACGTTACAGAACGTCGGCGTAAATTACGAGAGAGATACCTGGACTTGCGTGTGGGGACAGACCGTCATAGCGACGGCACGCGCGCTTTGCTCAAAATGACTTTGTAACGCCGCCCCAAGCGCACCAATTCCGCGAGCGGCGCATCCGGGCTGCACGACCGGCAGGACAAGGCGGGATCAGGGTTGTGACGGCCGCGTCGCGGTGACGGTCGAGCGTGCGCAGGTCAATCGCGTTCGTGGTGCGGCAAGCCGGGCAGCGGACCCATAGGAACCAATAGCCCGCGGTGATGGGGCGCCGATCGTGGGCGAGAACAGCATCGGCATGCGCTCGGCCTGACGCTCGTTCCAGGCCGCGATTAGACGCTCGGCATCCTCAAGCACCTGAGATTCAGTCGCGCGTCTAGCGGCAGCCTCCTTCTCGGCGGCATGCCGGCGCTGGTCCGCCATCTTGCGGCGATTGAAGCCCATGGCGACAGCGTAGCACCAGCCCCGGGGTGGCACTATATTCGGCCAATGTGTGGTCGCGTGCGTCTTTCCTCTGATTACTCCGAAATCAAGATACGGCTGAAGTTCGCTGCGGATGCCCCAGCGCCGAACTTTGCGCCAGATTGGAATAAGCCGCCAACAGAGCCGATGCTGGTTGCGATCCGGTCCGTCGACGGAAAGCGAATCCCCAAAATGATGAAGTGGGGCCTGATCCCCCACTGGGCGAAAGACGACAGGCTCCAATACTCTACATTCAACGCGAGGTCAGAGGATTTCACGACAAAGCCCGCGTTCAGGGATGCTTGGCAATGGGGCCAGCGCTGCCTTGTCGTTACCGATGGGTTCTACGAGTGGAAGAAACTGGACGCCAAAGGAAAAGACAAGCAGCCCTACGCAATTGCGATGGCCGATGACGGGCAGATGGTTATGGCTGGTGTATGGGCGAAGTGGAAAGACTCGAAATCAGGCGACCAAATCGAAAGCTGCACGATCCTGACGTGCGGCCCAAACAAAGTGATAGGCGAGTTGCACAATCGAATGCCGGTCATCCTGAGTGAGCCTGATTGGCCTAGGTGGCTTGGCGAGGAGCCGGCAGCGGAAGAGGAGTTGCTGGCGATGCTCAAGCCTTGCCCGGACGAGTCACTGAAAACCTGGCCGGTGAACAAGATGGTCGGCAATGTCAGAAACAAGGGGCCGCAGTTGGCAATGCCGCTTTGAGCCGTCGCCCTGATTGGTCCCGGCCGTTACCGCGGTCTCTCGTTGTCCCCAACGTGATGAAACTCACCACGCTCGCTGACGTGCGGGCGCTAGTGCAGCATCTGCCGAAAGATCACCGGGCAGAAATCGACGTGGCGGCATGTCGAGAAGCAACTCAACGCTGCGGCGGTGGGCACGGTCGATACAGTCGATGTGGCCGTGCCGCTGCGCTTGGTGCTGCAGCTAGAGCGGGTGCCGTGCTCGCCGCAGTGACGCGCTAGGCGGAGGAGGATTGGGGCAGCACTTAAAGGCGGTCGCGCTCAGTTGCCGTTACGGAGCGGCCGATAATAAGGGTCAGGAGCCGACGTAAAGGGAATCAACGTACCCTGCTGCTGAACACCGAACTGCATCGCCGGACCATTCGCGTCGAACGGACGGACGCTTTTGAGCGAGTCAGAAAGCTGTTCGCCAGAGCCAGTAAGCTGTTCGTCAGGATCGGTAAACGTTGAGTTCCCGTCACCGCCGGGCCCAACGCTTTGCTGCCTAAATGCCCATGCGGAGGCAGCGGTCAATAAGAGTACGCCCGCTGCAAACAAGCCGAATGTCAGCCGATATCGAAGCATGGCGATCCCCCATCTCCCCGAAGCGCCAAATTGTGGGCTACGTAACCTACCATGACTTTCTCCGCCTCGCGCCAAGCGGTTGCCAGACCGAATTTTGCTCGGGCACGTGATAAATTTGCAACGGCTTAAAATAATCAGGTCTATCTCGCGACTTACTCGCGCCCATACAGGGGCTTCCCGTTTTGGGTCGCACTTGATTACCGAAATTTAATTACAACGCGCGCGCGCCAGCACGAAAATCCTGATCTCGGGGCGAGCACGGCTATGAGGCTGAGGCTTGCGAAGGACCTTCATTTTATTTGGCGTGGTCCTGTACCTTGCGGCGGCGGGCTGCGCCCCGCTACCACAAACGACGTTTAGCCGCGTCGATGGACGGGCGCTCGATCCGAAGCAGCTTTCGACCGATCAGGCGATGTGCCGGGGTGAAATCAAGGACAATCTTTCTACGGGCAACCAGACAACGATCTGGGGACCAACTGAGGACGCAATAGCCGTCTATACCGGCTGCATGGCCCAACACGGATATAAGGTTGCAAAGTAACTCACTCGGCGAATGGCACGCCGCTTCCCGCCGCCCTGGTCCGTCCAAGAATTGGAGGCCTGCTTTATCGCGACCGACAGCGCCGGTCAGAAATTGGCGTTTGTCTATTTCGAGGGAGAGCTGGGCGGCGATCGGCGGCCAAGCTACTCACCAAAGATGAGGCGCGGCGGAGTGCTGCGAATATCGCCAAGCTGCCGGAGCTGCTGCTACAGTCAAAGAATAGGGGCGCGGTCAGTTATCTAATGATCTGGCTGGGAGTTTCTGCACGCCGTCGGAGATGATCTTCGTCAGTTGCATCACCTGCTGGCTCAGTGCGTTATATTCCTCAATCTCGCGTTGAATGCGATCGCCGTCGGTCTGTAGCCTTCTCCGCAGCCCCTCAAACTCACCGATCAGATTGTCAATCTCGCCCGACGAGGTTTTCGATACCCGGCCCAGCAAGTCACCGAGATTCTCGCCCGACATTTGGCCTTCGTCACTCTCGGCTACGAGCTGAGGTGTTTTGTACTTAGGGAATTCAAACGGTCGGATTGCCATAGTGTGCCCCCGTTAGGTTATCGCCCCGGGCCCTGTTCTTACACGGGACCATTAAATCATATTGCCAATTGTGTGCAGGCAGGGGCCAATTTGCGACAATCGGCGACTAAATTATGGGGAATGTCTATTTCGAGGATGAGTCGGGCACAGCGGCCAAGCTGCTCAGCAAAGATGAGGCGCGGCGCATTGCCGCGAATATCGCGAAGCTGCCGGAGCTTTTACTGCGCGTCTTACTGAATGGAATACGGCGAATATAAATCGTTGCAAATAACTGACCCGTTGTACGCGCTTGCCAGATCCCACGCCCGCTAGGTAGAGATCCCGCAAATCGTGGTAAAGTCACATTCCACATCCTATTCGCTTGCGTACGTCTGGGTAACGGCATGGTGCTTCACCGTCGGGATTTTCTACATCTCACACCGGCCGCCACGGTACTGTCGCTGATCTCACGGGTCGCGCACGCGGAAACCTATCCAAACCGACCCATCCATCTCGTTGTTCCGTTTCCTGCCGGCCCAAACGATGCATTGGCACGGCTGGCCGGACAGAGACTGTCGGAGGATTTGAAGCAACCCGTCGTGGTCGAGACACGCCCCGGCGCAACCGGAACAATTGGAGCTGAGGCGGTCGTGCGGGCAGTCCCTGACGGCTATACGCTTCTGTTTACAGTCGACCTGCCGATCACCATGGCCCCGTCGTTGCTCAAGCTCAACTACGACGTGGAACATGACCTGATCGCGATCGCCGCGGTCGTCAAAGGCGACAATGTCCTCGTCGTCAATCCAGCAACCGGGATTCGGTCGATGCAGGAACTGATCGCCGCGGCCAAGGCCAAACCTGGCGTGTTGACGTTCTCATCGGCGGGTCACGCATCGCCCGCTCACATGTGCGGTGAAATGATTAAGCGCCGGGCCGGCATCGACATGACCCACGTGCCGTACACGAGTGCCGCAGCGGCGATGAACGCGGTGCTAGCTGGCAATGTGAGTATGTTCTGCGGTCCGATCGGCGCGGCACTGCCGCACATCAAGGCGGGGACGGTCCATGCTCTTGGCGTGACGGGATCAGAGCCGTCGCCATTGCTGCCCGGAATAGCTCCGCTTGTCACCGTCTATCCAGGCCTCGTTATTTCCACTTGGTATGGGCTGTTTGCACCGGCCCGCACGCCCGCCCCGCTGATCAACACACTGCGTGACGAGTTCAAGAAGATTTTTGCAGATCCGGAGTTACAGCCGACGCTTTTGGCTCTTGGATTGACACCTGAATGGGTAACGGGCCCAGATCTGACACAGAAAATCGCCAGCGAAATAGCCAAGTGGCGAGATTTCGCCGCAGCGGCCAACATTCACGCCGATTGACTTTCAGGAAAAAAGAGTGAGCCGGCCGAATTTTCTCTTTTTCATCACCGACCAACATCGTGCGGACTATCTCGGGTGTTCCGGGCATCCCGTCCTCAAGACGCCGCACATTGATTCGATCGCCGCGCGCGGCATCCGGTTCGAACGGTTTTACGTGGCGACACCGGTCTGCATGCCGAACCGTGCAACTTTGATGACGGGGCGCATGCCTTCGGTGCACCGAGCGCGCAGTAACGGGTTGCCGCTGTCGCTGCGCGCGAACACCTTCGTCGACGCCCTGCGGGCATCCGGCTATACAACTGCGCTGGTCGGCAAGAGTCACTTGCAAAATTTCACGGGCCACCCTGCCATTTTGAAACGCCCGCCGGCACGTCCCGATGACCAGGTGCTCGAGGCCGACTTTGCCGAGGCCGAAAAATCATTCTTCGCGGGGGCCTATGACCAGGAGCATCCGAAGCGCTGGCAAGCGGGCCACGATTTTTCGATGCAGCTTCCGTTTTATGGGTTCGAGCACGTGGATCTCTGTACTGATCACGGTGATCAAGTAGGTGGGCACTATTATGTGTGGCTGAAATCGAAGCGGCCCGACGCTGACGAACTGCGCGATCACCACAAGCAGTTGCCGCACGACTACATTTGCCCGCAGGCGTTCCGCACTCCAATTCCGGAGGAGCTTTATCCAACGGCCTACATTGCCGATCGAAGCTGTGCATGGCTCGACCACTACGCCGCCGGCACACGCGACAAGCCGTTCTTCCTAATGGCCTCTTTTCCCGACCCGCACCATCCGTTTACGCCGCCCGGCCGCTATTGGTCGATGTACAATCCACAAGACATGGTCCTGCCAGCTAACTTTTGGCCTGGCAATCGGATCCCGGCTCGGCCAGTGAGTTGGGCAAAGAAACAGCGCGAGAGCGGTAATGCTGATATCGCGGGCCAGGCTGCTTTCGCCGTCAACGAGCGCGAAGCTCGTGAAGCCATGGCGCTAAGCTGTGGCATGATTGCGATGATTGACGACGCTATCGGCCGCGTACTCGCGCGCCTTACTGCCTGCGGCTTAGCTGACAATACGGTCGTCATATTCACAACCGATCACGGCGACTTTCTCGGAGACCATGGATTGCTCCTGAAAGGTCCGGCGCATTATGAAAGTATCACCCATGTGCCATTCATCTGGGCCGAGCCAGCGAGGGACGGTGCGCGACGGACTGAGACTCTCGCTGGTACGGTTGACATAGCACCAACTATTTTGGATCGCGCGAATGTGCAGGCCTACAACGGCATGCAAGGTCTGAGCCTGGTGCCGATCCTAAATGGCTCAAAGATCACAATGGCACGCGACTCAATGGTGATTGAGGACGACCAGCAGCGGGCGATATTTGGACTGCCGCCAGGATCCCGCTTGCGCACTCTCGTCACACCACGCTGGCGAATGACGATCACCCAGGATGATACCTACGGAGAGCTTTATGACCTACAGAGCGATCCCGGCGAAATGGAAAATTTGTTCGAGGATTTAACCCACCAGAGCGAACGGGCAGAGCTGATGGAGAAGCTTGCTTACCGGCTGATGGAGCTTTCCGATCGCAGTCCATTGCCGATAGGCCGAGCTTAAACAAGGCATCCGCAAGGGACGAATTGCGCATCAACGCCGCTGTGGTGAAGTGTTGCCGAGGCAGCGGAGCAAACCGCCGGTCGTTGCCTCCAATCGAACCGACGGATACATTTAGTGCCAATAATATTGCTAACCGTAAAGAACGGCGCAGACCGTTACGCTGGAGGAACGCATGGCTGAACTCGCAACTGTTGCAAGAACGGACTCGCCGCTGAAAGTCCGTAAGCTGGGTGCGTTCCTGGGTGCTGAGGTTACGGGCATCGATCTGACCAAGCCGCTCGATGATGCCGCCGTGAGGGCCGTAGATGCGGCGCTCGTTGCCAACGAAGTGTTGGTGTTTCCGCGACAAACGATCAGTTCGGAAGACCTCAGGCGTTTTGGCCGCTATTTCGGCGAACTCACCGTCCATCCATTTTCAACGAATGCCGCCGAAAGCCCGGAATTGATTGTTTATGACAATAAGGAAGGGAATCCGCCTGCCGCAACCGACATTTGGCATTCCGACGAGACTTTTCGTGAATGCCCACCGATGGGCACCATGTTGTGCTCCAAGATCGTCCCGGAAATCGGCGGAGACACGTGCTTCCATAGCATGACTGCGGCCTACGAAAGTCTTTCCGATCGCATGCAGCATTTCATCTCGGGGCTTGAGGCGGTGCACGATTTTAAACCCTTTAAAGCATTGTTCGCTGAGACGGAGGAAGGCTGGCGGAAGCTGCGGCATTTCGAAGAGATCTATCGCCCGGTGACACATCCAGTCGTGCGGGTGCATCCGGCTTCGGGAAAAAAGGCGCTGTTCGTCAATCCACAATTCACACTCTTCATCAAAGGTCTGGAGGAGAGCGAGAGTCGAGACCTGCTTCAGAGGCTGTTCCGTGCAACCACAGTACTGGAGCACCAATATAGACATCGCTGGGAACCCAACATGGTCGTGTTTTGGGACAACCGCTCGACCCAACATGCGGCAGTCCATGATTACTATCCCCAACGTCGTCTGATGGAACGGGTCACGATCAAGGGCGATCGCCCTCAGGGCACTGGCGAAGTCGCAAAACTTTCAGAACTTCGGAAATTCAAGATGCCGCCGCTGATGTCGCTAAAGGAGCGGGCAATCCGTCAGCACGAGCGATAGCTTGCAGCCACGGGACGATAGGTTACGTCGATCTCGTGAGCCCGGCGTAGGCCGAACGCATCGTTGATCGACCCCTAAATGTAGGAGTAGTCATGCACGGTGCAGCATGGCGTTTGGTTTTGGCTGCACTTTTTGTTTGCAGCCTCGCACTTCCGAATACGATAAGATCCTACGCCGCTGAGACTTGGCCGCAACGACCCGTCAAGTTCATCCTACCCCTCGGCCCTGGCTCAGGCGTCGATATTGGTGCCCGTCTTTTCGCTGACCGTTTATCCGCTCGCTGGAGCCAGCCGGTCATCGTCGAGAACAAACCCGGCGGCGACGGATTCCTGGCGATCACCTCGTTCGTTGCCGCCCACGATGATCACGTATTCCTATGCACCCCGACATCGGTCTTTACGGCCCATCCCTATCTTCACGACAACCTGCCCTATAAGCCGAATGAGCTGCTGCCAATCGCCAGGACGACCAATACTGTCATTGTCATCGCGGTGCCAACTTCCCTCCAGATCGGTTCACTTGCCGATCTCGTTGCGCTTGCACGGGCGCAACCGGGCAAGATCAACTGGGCAGGCGTGACCGGCGCCCTTGATTTTCTGTTCGAAGGATTTCTCAAGCACCAAGGTCTATCGATGCCGAAAGTGCCCTACCGCAATCTCGTAGAGGCGGCGACCGATCTCGCGGAGGGTCGCGTTCAAGTCTACAGCACAGGCCTTGCCATCGTGCAGCCATTTCTCCAGTCCGGGAAGGTCAAACTGCTCGCGGTCACAAACTCTGAGCGTGCGTCGATCACGCCCGACATTCCAACCGTACGGGAGGCCGGCTTCCCCGAGCTGACGATCGACGGCCTGATCGGTTTCTTCGCCTCACCCGGTTTGTCCATTGAATTACGCCAACGTATCGCTACGGATATCCGGGCGGTCGCCGACGAAACAATTGCGAAGCGGCTCGCTGCCACCGGACAAATCCTCAATGTCGCGGGGCCAACCGAATTCGCCGCTTCAATCGAACAGCAGCGGGCCAAGCTAGCCGCAATAGCCCAAGATCTCGGCATGAGCCCGAAACAATAACCAGAGATGATCTGCGTAGGTTTTGGTCAGAGTTGCGGTGGCATTGATGGGCAGAGTTGCTTTCGTCGCGGGTACTACCGGCGCTGCTGCCACTCGCCTCGTCGATGAATTGTTGCGACAAGAATGGCGCGTGATCGGCGTGAGTCGTAAAGCACCACAGGGTCAGGCCGACGACAAACTGACCTACTTGCGTGCCGACCTGTTGGACGCCGATGGACTGAAGGTTGCGATCTCACCGCACCGAGACATTACGCATCTGTTTTTCACCGCGCGCGCCTCTCATGAGGAAACTGGTGTCGAGCCGGTCGCAGAAAACGTGGCAATGCTGCGTAATGCGCTTGACGCTGCGGAAGCAGCCTCGTCGCTCCTTGAGCATGTTCATCTTGTTCAGGGGACCAAGTGGTACGGCATGCATCTCGGTAACTTTAAGACGCCAGCTCGCGAGAACGACCCGCGACACCCGCCACCCAATTTTTACTACGATCAGCAAGACCTTATTACCGAGCGACAGAAAGGCAAACAGTGGAGTTGGTCGGCTTCGCGCCCCTATTTCTTGGTCGATTTTGCGCCTGATCGCCCGCGCAATGTGGCGTCGGTGGTCGGCGCCTATGCTGCAATCTGTCGCGAGCTCGGCGTACCACTCAACTTTCCCGGCACTGATGCCTGCTGGAACAGTCTGAGTGAAGCGACGGATGCGAAGCAACTGGCTCGCGCTATGGTGTTTTTGTCGACCTGCGCGAAGGCACGTAACCAAGCCTTCAACGTCACAAACGGGGACCTGTTTCGCTGGAAGCATCTATGGCCGAGGATCGCGCGCTTGTTCGACATGCCTTGCGGCGAGGTCCAGACGCTGTCACTCGGTCAGTGGATGGCAGATAAAGACTCGATCTGGGAACGAATTGTCAGGCAGCACAAGCTGCAGCCCCGTCGGCTAGACGAGGTCGCGCTTTGGGCTTTTGGCGATTTCGCATTTCGCCAGAGCTGTGACGTAATCTCAAGCATGACAAAGCTACGCAGTGTGGGATTCCACGACACCGTAGATACGGAGGAGTTGTACCTTGCCATCCTGCAGCAGTATCGTGAGGCAGGCGTATTGCCATAAGCGGCAAAACGCAGTGATCCCTTCATAAACAGACGTGCGCTCACGCTAATGCGTTTTTCGCCTTTACCCCAATATCGGACGTCTGCCGAAAAGATTCTTAGAACGCAGGTGGAGTAAACGTGCCACACGTGATCGCATGGGACCTTGAGACGATACCCGACATCAGCGGGTTTGCGGCTGCTAATGACTTGTTCGGAAAATCGCCCGATGAGGTGCGCGGGGCAATGGGCGATAAATTCCCAAAACACATCTACCACGAGATTATTTGCATCGGCGCGCTGATCGCGCATCACGAGAATGATCAGTGGATCATCGATGCGCTTGGGGCGCCACATGTCGGCGACCGGTCCGAAGGCGAATTGATCAGGGCGACGGGTAGGTCAAACGCGGAGCCGTTGAACGTGACCAGCTGCGGGTTCGACTCAGCAATTTTGTCGACAAATGCCCGATGAAGACCAGATCGTTGTCAGCTTTGACGGCCGGTCTGTCACTTATGGATTTGGTGAACTCGACATGCTGGTGCCGAGGCACGGCTCCGACCGTTTATGTCTGATATTGGGCCCAAAGCAGACATTACGCTCTGGGTATTGCACTATGGTATCGATGTAAGCATCCGCTGCGCGGCACCATAGTTCCCGCCGGAGGACGCCAGGAGGACGCCATGTCGATTATCCGCCTCATTCACATCAAGATCGATCCGTCGGAGACCGAGACCGCGGAGCGCATCTGGAAGACTAAATGTGCGAGCCTGATGATTTCGCAGAAAGGCTGCATTTCGGAAAAGTTGTTGCGCGCGCGCGATCGCGGCGAGTTTATCTCCTATTCCGAATGGGAGACGGAGGCCGACATCGAGCGCTACAAGAACAGCGCCGCGCACAAGGAGATTGTCAGTCACACGCGCGCCGTGAAGGGCGCTAGCGCTTTGGTCAAGCTGTACGACCTGGTGAATTGAGCACCAAACAAATTCACAAAACGATGTTGGGTTTTGGCTCTTAGCGGCCGTGCGAGTACTGCCGTTCAATGCCTGCCTTCGGGGTAAAAGCAGACATCACGATTTAAACGCGTCATGTCCGCTTGTGACCAAGAGCGTAGGTTTGCCACCGCCGTTCTCGGACGCTATCTCGGTCCTTCGCTCGCGTCGTGCTTCCTGACCTCAGGCTTGTCGTATAGGACCACGTTCAATAGCGAGTTACGGACTTCCAGTTTTCCGTTGTATTCGATATAGCCCAATTTGCGGAACTTGTTCATGAAAAAGCTCACGCGCGATCGCGTCGTCCCGATCATTTCCGCAAGGGTTTCCTGACTAAACTTCCCGATGATCGGCTCAGTCGTGGCTTCTTTGCCGAAATTCGCCAGAAGCAGAAGGACTCGCGCCAGCCGTTTCTCGCTTGAATTGAATAATTGATCGATGAGGTCCTCTTCAATTCGGCTGTTCCGATTCAATAAATCCGCCATGAATAATTCGGAAAATCCTACCTCATCATGCAAAGTAGCAATCATTGCTGCTTTGGGGATGCACGTAATCAGGGATTGCTCGATCGCCGTAGCTGTTGTGACCCGTAGCGGATGCCCATTGAGACATCCCTCGCCAAAAAAGTGACTAGGTTCCAGAATTCCAACGACTGCTTCCTTGCCCCGCTCGGAAACGACGGTGAGCTTGATCTTACCCTTCTGGATGTAAAAAACCGCGTCCGCAACGTCACCCTGCGAAAAAACAATCCGATCCTTCTGATATTTCGATATTGTTTTTCCATCGCCAACCTTGGCGAGAAATATCTTGGGATCGAATGCGGCCTTCCTGCTCTTTTTCACAAGCACCATTTTCCCATACGAAGTCAGTCAAGTCAGTCAAGTCAGTCAATCATATAGCGATTCCAACGCCCAAAATAAATAACCGGACTGGTGTCACGCTGCCGCGCTTTACCTCGCAAATGTTCACAACCGCCGCGCGCGGCTCCAGTAATTTCAACAACTTAAGAAAAGCCGCGGCGGGGCGGGTGGTGACCACTTTAGAATTTTACAATGGTCCGTTTTGCTGTGGACCGGCAATCTAGGTGAGCAATTTTGACCAGACGCCTACTGCCAAGGAGCGCACGAGGATACGGAGAGTGGTGGGGGAATATGCCCATGAGATAAGTGATTCGGCGCAATCTGCGCGGTGCGGATGCCATGCTCATTGCCGATTACATCGCCATTAGCGTTCTCATCGTGTTGACCCTTTGGGCTGGCGCGAAGCGGTTTCTGCGAGGCAAGCACCTTATTTTCCCCAATCCTCCACGGCCTTACGTTTGACCGCGGGCGCTTTGGGATTTTTGACCTTCACCCCAATGCGCCGAGCGATGGGGTTCAACCCGCGCCACAACGCGCGCATTCGCCTCCAGTTTGATTTGAATCAAGGCACACGCGTCCAATTTGCGCTCACGTTTTTCTTGATGCTTTCATTTAAGTACCGGTGCCCGCGGACGGGTCAAATAATTCACGGCCACGTTGCCGATGACCTAATCAGCAGCGGCGAGACATATGAGGCTGTGACATGTACCGCCTGCGGGGGCACTCACCTCGTCAATCAGAAGACGGGGAAGCTCCTGGAGGAACTTAGGACAGCTTCACGATAATCCGGCGCGCCTCGTCTTTGGTTGAGCAGCTTGGCTGCCGAGCGTCGCCCCGGCTCATCCTCGAAATAACGCAAGCTTCTGCCCGGCGCTGTCCGTCACGACAAAGGACTCGGAGAATTATGGGTTTGCCGTTGCATAACAAGCGGTAGTAGATTTTTGTGGAGGCAATGGTGAGCGGGCTAGCGAATTCTAGCAGGAGAATTTCCAATGATTGAGGCTGCTCGCAATCGCATCAACTCTAGATCATCTGCGGTCCTGTATTCGGCAACCGGCATCGGCGCCGCCATCCTGGTGGGTGGCCTAATCATTGTGGCCGTGGCGAAGCCGGCGACCGCGACGCCAGCCTACGCAGCGCAGACGAAGTTGGCTTGTGGCCGGTGCCACGCGAGTCCAGCCGGTGGTGGGTCACTTACCAATTTTGGCAAAGCCTTTGCCGCGAACGGGCACAAACTACCCAAGAAACAGTAGTGAAATTTCGTACTCTGCGAACGCGAAATGTTCGCAAAAGCAGCGTACGCCGGACTAGCGGACGCGACTTTTCCGGAGTGTGAAGTCCTTTGGCGGATGTCCGCTTAGCGGCGCAAAACAGACATCGCAACTCGCGAAAGAAGGGCGGTAAGGAGGCCGCGGTGATCGCGATCTGCGGCATGGGACCAATCACCTATCACGCGGTCGATCCGAGCCCAGCCAGATCTGCGCGTGCTGTAAGCGAAGGGGATCTGCGTGAGCTATGTCTTGTTGATAGCTCGACCCTGAAATTTTCTCCATCGCGCAATTTCAGGCGTCGGCGGTGAGCACACGTCATTTTGTTTCCGGCAGCATCAGTGCGGCAAAGATTAGAATGCCGTAGGCGATCACCGCGAAAATACCGATCGATTGCCCGAGCGGCAGCGTAGCACTGAGCACACCAACGAAGAACGGGTTAAGCGCCGCTACACCCCGCCCGAAATTGTAAGCGAAGCCTTGCCCAGACCCGCGCACGCGCGTTGGAAAATTCTCGGTGAGAAACGGGCCCATGCCCGAGAAAATGCCAGAGGCAAAAAAGCCAAGCGGAAAACCCAAAATCAACATCATAGAATCATTGACGGGAAGCTGCGTATAGACAAATACGGTCAATACCGAGCAGACCGCGAACAGAATGAAGTTCGCGCGACGCCCTATCCGGTCGGCAAGGTACGCGCTGACGAGATAACCGACGAATGAGCCGACAATGATGACGGCGAGATAGCCGCCAGTACCGAGCACAGTTAGCTTGCGCTCTGTGCGCAGATAGGTCGGAAGCCATGTCGCAATAGCGTAATAGCCGCCCTGTGCGCCGGTCGCGAGCACTGATGTCAAAATCGTTGTTCTCAGCATCGCCGGCGAGAAAATTTCCATAAAATTCGCAGTTGTCCCCTTTGCCATCAGTCCGCTTTGTGTTGCGGTGAACACTTTCGGTTCGTCGACGAAACGGCGCACGAAAAAGACGGAAGAAGCTTGCGAGCGGTTGCCCAAAAAGCATGCCGATGTTCCGCGCGCATAATATCTGTGCGCGCAGCCGCAAAAAAGCCGTTGAGTGGACGCTACTCTTTCACGGTCGGACTGGACGTCTCCCTTTCTCAGAGCGGAAGTTGGGGACGAAGGTGAAGCCGCCGCTTCACTGCCCGTTCGACAGCCCAACGATTGCTGTCCAAGAAAACGGCACGTATGGGGGACGAGGCAAAGCCGCTGGCCGCAACACACCCGCGCTGGCGGCTTTGCTGTGTGAACTTCGGCCTTTTTGTGCTGGCCATCACTTCGCGAAAAATCGAAATGCAGTCAGATGCGCGTGCGTCTGACATCACAAGGCCGATGATCGTCCCCCATACGGCCGAAAGGCGCAAACTTAGCCTCGGCGGAACGCCGGGGTTTCTTTTTTGGCGAACCGCCTGACATCGGTGAAAGCCACCCCGCATTTGAAAGGCTAAGCGGAGCGCGCGCGCGCCAATTTGGTGGCCCCTTTCTTTGCGGTAGCGAGCCCCGACTGGTCGAAAAACTCCAATGCGTGATGGTTGTCACAGAGGCCTGCTAGCCGGTTCTGGCAACGTCGTGGGCGAGGGGAAATGACGTGAAAAAGATTTTTCGGAGTTCTGGCACTCGCCTTTGCATTCACCACTGGCATGGCACTCGCGACGGTCATTGCGATCAAGCGATTGCGGAGTGCACCACCTCAACTGCTGACCGCCTACTGAGGGGCGCTCCATGAGAAATGCTCGCGGCTGCCCCTGTGACTGCGGTCAATCGGCGAAACCGCATTTTTCTTACCCCAACAACTCCGGCAGCTTCACGACATTTGCCGCAATCCGCCGCGCCTCATTGCGCGTGAGTAGCTTGGCCGTTGCTAGGTTTTGGGAAATTCAATCTTTCGTTTCGCGGATTATCTGAACATGCTCGCCTGAGAGTTCAGGTCTATCCTCGTCTAGCTTTTTGAGGACCGCGAGCAATTGGGATGGCAATTCTTGGCTCGTACACGCCCGATAATAGTCTCTCAGTAAATCGTCCATTCGTTCTCTGGTCTTATTCCAGTGAAACGATTCGGACGGTGTGCGCTTCATGGCGATGACCGACTTTTGGCGCGCCTACACGCCTAACCGCGCGCCTCAAGACCCGTTCCCAATAGGGGGCGAGATAAACTCATTCAAAACAGCCAAATGCAATGCAAGCGGATTTCTGAAGCCCCGTTGTGCCAGTTCGATGACCTTTTCGGCAACTAGGGCGTGTACTCATAAAAGCAAAGCGGACATCCCGCCGCATTAACGCCGTTTGCCGCGAGACTTCGGAGCAACGCAGCACGTGTGAGTATCCATCGCTGGCGGGGCAGGAACACGATGCGCTAGGACAGCGAAAGGGGTAAGCTTGAGTTGGCTGAGGGGCTTTCCCAACAGGGGAGTTCCGAGAATGTGTGACTACAGCCTTCACAGCGTCAAATCGCGATCTGCGAAAGTTGGCGACAAGCTGACGACGCGCGACTTTGGCACGGGCACGCGAGGGTTCGCACCGTCAGAAGACGCGAGCGTGGCCGTCTGCGTTCTACCGGGAACTGAATTAGCCTTTGCTCAGGAGGTTAAGCGACTGCCGGATAAACTGTGGCCGTGGCACGACAGAGTGATCAAGCACAAGACGGCGATCTTTCGACAAATCAACAAAGACAAGATAGCGGTCCATCACGATGCGCTGGAGTTTCCAGACGGCCAAGTCGTGCTCCTGACGGTGTTGGATGAAGGTCAGCAGGCGACGGTGCTACAATTACCTGCCGAACCAAAGACTGCCGCTGAGGCCGAGACCCAAGAACGCACAGCCTACGTTGGCTAATCGCCAAAGCAAAACATTACGTCAGTGGCCATCCTTCTATCGGGTGGCCACCGCGCGGCACTCGTAACTACTTCTGGACTTTCGCGTATCGTTCGTTCGAAGCCAATTGTTCGAGCGACAGGGATCGATTGGATAATTCGTCGCTTAGGCAGTGGGAGGTCGTGCCATGTTTCTTAGACTGCTCTTAAAGGGCTCACTCCGCGTGCGCGCAAAGGATCTCTCTGCGTTCGCTGTTTCAATCATCTTCGCCGTCGCGGCACTGCCAGCGCTGGCCCAACAGCAGCAGCAACAGCAGGCAGCTCCGACCGTTCCCGCCCCGCCCTACGGCTACGGTCATATGATGTGGGGTGGGCCGGGATGGGGCTGGCATCCCTTCTTCATAATCGGCCCAATCTTCGCGCTGCTCGAGGACCGCTCGCACCCGGTTAGCTTGACCGGACCCAGTAGCCACCATCTCAATCTTGTTTGTTGATTAAATCCGCCAAGCCCCGAGTAAGTTCAAGAATGCCCCCCTGTCCCATCAACTCGGAAGCGGCTGCGCCAGTGGTGGTTTGCCCAGCGGGCGGCATGTATGTTGCGGCGATACCAATTTGCACGGCGTTGAAAAACATAGAATGCGCGCAGAATTCGCAGATGACTATGATGTGAGGATAAGTCGGCGTGTTGCTTGCATTGGCATCTGGCGCGTGCCTCGGAATGTGGACGAGATGCCCGGCAGTCTTCCAGTCTGTTGTTTTGCAGACAGGACATGTTACCGGATCTTTCCAATGCTGGCTCCACCAGCGTTGAATCAAGTCGTTGTCTGCTTCCGTTAGTCGGCCGTGCTCGTCGGGCATTGTTATCCACACTGCGGCCAGTGAGCCTACGGCCAGTGAGCATAGCAAAACGCGGTTCAAAAAAGTTTAAGGCCCGCCGCCCGGAGCAGACGGCGGGCTTTTTTGCCGCGCAGTTTGGATGGAAAAAAACCCACCTACGGCGGAACAACCCTTCGGCACTGCGGTCGGCTGAATTAGCTGAGGCCATGGATCGTCTTGGCGGGGCTGCGGTGCCCTGAAAAGAATGAACCCCAACCGCTAGAGCAGCCGGGGTTCGACGCCGGGTGATTGAGGGTGAGGGGCTGGGGGGCCCACCCGGCGCGTGACCGTCAACGAATCTTGTGGCCTCAGGACTTGCACAATTCGGGATGAGGATTTGATGGTCCCGGTGGTGGGGGATGAGAGGGGACGGGATGCGTATGCGCCGTTCCTTTAGAGGCCGTCTCAGTTGGCGGCCTCTTTTCTTTCGACGAGGAACGGCAGGAAGCGAGCATCGAGGCCGCCCCAGCCGGGATGCCGGATCGTCGCCCAGCGTCCTTGTTCCCTGGGCATTGCCTTCGCTCACCGTGGAGCGATCAACGCGATCAGCTTGCTTCGCGCCAAGCGGTCGCCGGTATCAGGCCTTCGAGCGCCCCATCATGCAGTCGCAACGGATCGCGCTCGCCTTCCATCGCAAGTCGCAAGACAGAGCGTGCCAACTCATCCGGCTTCACCGTTGTATTGCCGATTGATTTGAGCGTCAGCCAAGCTTCGTCGAACGCCGTCTCCAACACCACGAGCGTCGGCGGATCGAAGGAGCTGTTGTGGAAGCCGCGCATTGTTTCCACCCTCAACTCTATACGGACGATTTCGCGCGATTAGCGAACGCTCGACGCAAACTTGGCCAAGTTTGTGACCCTCGCTGGACGATCTCACGACCGAACGATCACACTTTCTTGGCGTGAAGGCAGCCATGATGAAGCTGGTCGCTAGGTATTCAGGAAGGCTCGAATGTCAGGCAAGCACTCAACAGAGGCTAGGCGGCGTTATCAACACGCGATGAATGTTCCAAGCTCGACGTGTTCACATTATTTACGTCGCTCTCCCTGACCTTTTCATTCACAAAAAGTCGACATTCCTTACACTCGTAGATTTCAAAATTGGCAAGGTGCCGCATCTGCCTTCCGCAGGCCGGACACCCTGGAGGTGCTTCGCCGATCTGAACCAATGATGGAACCCCGCCGCTGATAAGAGGGTCCTGAACGCAATCTGCAACTCAGTCCGGCCGCCCCCCGGATCGTTTAACCGTTGCCCGGCCTCTGATCCGCTTTGCGGCAGCCTTTGCCACGGCCGCGGAGCGCAGGCTGGACAAAATTTCTTGCTCGGCGGCCAGCCAATGTTGATCTGCCTTGCCATCGCGATGGCCGCTTGCGATCCATATTTCGTAAGCACGCTCGCGAATCCGCTCTGACAAATCTTGCTGCATTACTTGTTCCATTTAGCCTATCCTTATTCGGTGATCGGCCTCGGTCGCGCCGAACTCAAAGCGGCAAGCGTGGCAGCCGCTTCGCTATCGTGATTCGATTAGTAGCGCAACAAATGGTGACGCGGTGCTGCGCGAAAGTTTGTCCCCCGGCACGCCACATCGGCCACGTTGCGGTCAACTCCCGATTGCAAAATCTGAGACGGCTTTGCGGCGGCCGGGAATGGAGATCAATGCAGATTTATCGTGAGTTGGACGGTAGGAGGTCCTTAATGCAGCGACCGTTCCGGCAGGGAAACCTCGGCGTTGCCGCCAGTATCCTCGAAGGGCTCGACGAGATGCTGACCGTCAATCGCCTTGGCCTGCCGGCGAAGCTACGGCGCTCGCTCGCCTGCACCAACTTGATCGAGAACATGATGGGGACCGTGCGACGCGTCTGCCGCAACGTGAAACGATGGCAAAATACTGCGATGGCGTTGCGCTGGACCGCCGCTGGCATATTGGAGGCGGCCAAAGGATTCCGTCGATTGAAAGCTTACAAGCACTTGCCGGCTCTCAGAGCTGCGCTTGCAGCTCATCAATCCAAATGCGTCAGCAAACGAGTTGAAGACAACGCCGATGTCGCATAGCATCATCCACGGCAATGCCTACTTCGCCTATTTCAACAAAATCTGGGGCATCCGCTAAGGAGACGATGTGAAAGCTTTGGTCGCTCAAGGTGGCGGCCCAACGGCTGTCATCAATCAGTCGCTAGCCGGCGTTGTACTCGAAGCGCGTCGCTTCAGCAATATCGAGTTTGTCTACGGCGCCTGCCACGGCGTCGCCGGTATCTCCCCCGAAAACATTGTCGACTTGGGGCAGGAGACTACGCAACAGATCGAGCTGGTTGCGGCCATGCCGGGGTCGGCACTCGGTTCGACGCGTGACAAGCCAGACACCAGGTACTGCCAAGAGATCCTCAGGGTCTTGCAGGCGCACGGAATCGGCTACTTCTTCTATATCGGCGGCAATGATACCGCCGATACTCTGCGCATCGTCAGCGAGGAGGCACGTAAGGCTAGCTACCCGCTGCGCTGTATCCACGTCCCGAAGACCGTCGACAATGACCTGATGTGCAACGATCACACGCCAGGATTCCCGTCGGCGGCGCGCTTCGTCACCCAGGCATTTGCTGGCACCAATCTCGACAACGCGGCAATGCCCGGCGTCTACCTCGCGGTCGTTATGGGCCGGCATGCGGGCTTCTTGACTGCCGCCTCGGCGCTGGCCAGGAAATATCCCGACGATGGTCCGCATCTGATCTATCTGCCTGAACGCGTGTTCGTGTTGGAGAAATTCCTCGCGGACGTGAAGGCCGCCCACGAACGCTTCGGCCGCTGCATGATCGCAGTGTCCGAGGGCATCCACGATGCCTCTGGCACGCCGATTGTGAGCCAACTCGTAAAAAACATCGAGCGCGACGAACACCACAACGTTCAGCTCTCCGGTACCGGGGCGCTGGCCGATCTCCTCTGCGAGGAGATCAAGTCCAAGCTGAAAATCAAGCGTGTCCGTGGCGATACGCTCGGCTACCTGCAACGGTCCTTCCTCAGCTGCGTGTCCGACGTTGACCAACGCGAAGCGCGTGAGGTCGGCAAGAAGGCCGTACAGTATGCGATGCGGGGTGCGCCGGACGGCTCGGTGACCATCCACCGAACCGGTTCCTACGCGGCTGGCTACAAGCTCACCGCGCTGACTGAAGTGGCAGGCAAGACGCGAACGATGCCTGGCGCGTTCATCAGCGCCAACGGCACCGATGTTACCGATGAGTTCCGGCTTTACCTGCGTCCTCTGCTGGGCTCGGGTATGCCCGAGGCTCACCGGTTACGTTCGAATCCGGTGCAGAAAATCCTGAATGTGTGAGAGTGTGCCTAGGTAAAATCTGTTGAGACTGAGACGGAGTGCCCCTGCGCCCTCCGTCTCTTTTTTTGTGGGAGTATATCAGATTGAGAAAGACCTTACTCAGTTCCATTAGTGTTTAAAAAACAGGGCTGCCAATCGAGGCAACCCTGTCGTAGATCTTTATGATGCCGCGGGGCGTCAGAGCGTCGGCTTTTCCTCGTTGGGAAACGACTTCTACCGCCCAACCTCTTTCGGGTCAGTTGCGAGACCCTCAACAATGACCCCCACAGCCACGTTCGGATCCCTGGCAACTACCCCGGCCGACACATTGGAAAGATGTTGCACACCCTCCGGCAACAATTCCGACCTGACGTTACGGGCCCCTGGAACATCGGCGAGAACCTCCGCTTTTGTCGGCCGGGGAATCCAATCTCCCCTACCGACCTTGGTCTGCGCTGCCCGCGCCTCATCACGCTCCGTCATGTCGTTCTCCACAGAGAGTCAAATAGTCGAATTCTGGCCCCGACGTTGCTTATGCATGTACGCTATTATCAGACTTCACTCTAGGTTCAGAATCAAATGAGGTCAAAGCCTGCCTACCGGCAGGGCGAGCAAAAAAGTCAACTGACTGGACACTGTAGAGGGTATTCGGACCTATTTTATGACGGCGGCAGTGGTCTAAAAACGACTCCCGTAGGGGGACAGCAAAACGGTGGACGCAACCACATTGCGACGCTATCGGTGTTCAGGAAGCGCAAGGCGCTTGAATACACAACAAAAAATAGTTGGATTTTGATTCCGTTGCACATGCACAAAATGGCCACCGAACATACTGGGTAATGGTCGTCGGGGGGAAATAAAAGGCAATGCGGCCATATGCACGCGAGCAATGAGATACCGCTAAGTTGATTGTCCCTGTGGTGCGCTGGAAGGCCGACGACCGACTTGATCTCAAAAAGTGGCTGATCCAAAGTGCAAAAGAATTTCGTCACGGCGGCTGCGATCAGTCAAAAACAAAAGTTTGATCTGGGGGGCGGGCAAATACCACATGTCAAATTCAGTTGAGTACATTCTGTTGGGCGATATTGGCGCTACCAACGCAAGATTCGCGCTGTTATCGAATGGAAACTTGAACGCAATCAGCAACTTTGAGGTAGCTAAGTTTGGGCAATTTTCGGATCTACTAGCGATCTTCATAACGCAACATTGTCGCCAGACGCAAATCCATCAGGCGCTCCTTGCTATTGCAGGTCCTGTAAAAGGTGAGCGTGTCCTTCTTACAAACTCTTCCTGGGTAATTGACGCCCGTGAACTGCAAACGGCTTTCGGCTTGCAGGTTCGAATTGTCAACGACTTCGAAGCGGTTGCTCTTTCGCTACCCAGTCTTAAGTCCACCGACTTGGCGGGGATAGGAGGCGGTAGGCCCGAAGCAGGAGCACCGATGGCTGTGCTCGGGCCGGGGAGTGGACTAGGTGTTGCCTGCCTAGTTGATCGCTCGGTGGTTATTGCAAGCGAAGGAGGCCATGCAACATTGGCACCGACTTGCGAGCAAGAGAATCGCATCGTGGCTCACTTGCGCAAACGCTTTGGCCATGTTTCGGCCGAGCGCGCCATTTCTGGTAGCGGCTTGGAAAACATCTATCAGGCGATTGGTGCGCTTGAAGGATTGGAAACCCCACCGCGAAACGCGGCTGAAATTACTAAGAACGCCCTCAGTGGTGAGTGTCAGCTTGCCAGACGATCGCTGTACGCGTTCTGTGCTTTTTTGGGATCGTTTGCAGGAAATGTGGCACTGACTTTCGGAGCGCGAGGCGGAGTCTATATTGCCGGCGGTATTTCACCTCGGATCTTGGATTTTCTCATTCGATCGGAATTTCGCAAACGGTTTGAGGCTAAAGGAAGGTTCCGGAATTACCTCGAAGCGATCCCCTCATACGTGATTACACATCCAGCAGCCGCGTTGATTGGCTTAAAATCTCTAGTGGAAGGGGGGGCTAACTAACGCTCGGGTTATTTGACTGGTACCTTGGGGATTGATCTCCTGCTCGCTATTTGGCGCATCACGTCGCTGGAGAGTGAAGATGGACGCGCGAACCAAGAAAGTGAGGACGGCGGGGGTAGCTGATCTTTGGTACAAGGACGCGATCATTTATCAGCTTCACGTGAAGTCGTTCTTCGACGGCAATAATGACGGATCGGCGACTTCCCGGGATTGATTTCAAAACTCGACTACATTGCCGATCTCGGCGTGAACACTATATGGATCCTGCCGTTCTATCCTTCGCCGCGATTTGACGACGGTTACGATATCAGCGGTTATCGTGACGTTCATCCCGACTATGGAACGCTCGCCGATTTCCGTCAGTTTGTTCGCGCTGCACATGCCCGCGATATTCGGGTCATCACCGATCTTGAGGTCAACCACACCTCCGACCAACACCCGTGGTTTCAGCGGGCCAGGCGCGCAAAACCGGGATCGTCGTCGCGCAACTTCTATGTCTGGTCCGACACCGACCAAAAATACGCTGCCACGCGCATTATCCTCGTCGACACGGAACGCTCCAATTGGACGTGGGATGCCGATGCTGGCGCCTACTATTGGCATCGCTTCTCCTCGCACCAACCCGATTTGAATTTCGATAATCCGTTAGTTCTAAAGGCGGTGCTGGGCGTGATCCGATTCTGGCTACGGCTAGGCGTCGACGGTCTGCGGCTGGCTTCCGTGCCGTACCTTATTGAGCGCGAAGGCACTAGCAACGAAAACCTGCCAGAGACACATCAGATTCTAAAGCGAATTCGTGCCGAGCTCGACGCCAACTTTGCCGACCGCATGCTGCTCGCTGAGGTCAATCAGTGGCCCGAAGATGTGAAGATGTACTTCGGCGAAGGCGACGAATGCCACATG
This sequence comes from uncultured Alphaproteobacteria bacterium, assembly GCA_963816295.1. Classification (GTDB taxonomy): domain Bacteria; phylum Pseudomonadota; class Alphaproteobacteria; order Rhizobiales; family Xanthobacteraceae; genus BOG-931. The sequence goes on from CAWFJS010000019.1 coordinate 36,207, forward strand.
GCGTTTCACTTCCCATTGATGCCGCGCATGTATATGGCGATTGCGCGCGAGGATCGCTTTCCAATCAGCGACATTATTCGGCAGACGCCGCCAATTCCTGACACGTGCCAATGGGCGATTTTCTTGCGCAATCATGACGAGCTGACGCTCGAAATGGTGACTGACAGCGAGCGTGACTATCTGTGGCAGACGTACGCCGCAGATCGGCGCGCGCGCATCAATCTCGGTATCCGCCGCCGGCTTGCGCCGTTACTCGAAGGCGATCCACGACGCGTCGAGCTGATGAACAGTCTGTTGCTATCGATGCCAGGTACTTCCGTCATTTATTACGGCGACGACGTTTTTGCATATCATCGATTGTGTTGGCTAAGTATCGCGGCACGCCAGTTCTCCGATCATTCGCTCGCTTTCCCAGCAGGCTTGCCCGTGCCTCAGGGGTCTTCGACCTAGGCGCCAAATCCACTCGGACCGCGCTGAGAGTGCGCCGTGATCTGCTAGCAGCTTCACCTTTTATACAAGCCCATGATCTCCGCCCTCGCGCCCGTATTGAAATGCAGATTAAAGCCGACCACCGCTGCCGATGTATCGGCCGTCACGTTGAGCCTGTCGACTTTTACAGCGAACACAGTGAACAGGTAGCGGTGCGGATGGTCGCCTTGGGGCGGGCACGGGCCGCCATAGCCGGGCGCGCCGAAATCGGTGCGGGTCTGCAACGCTCCAGGCGGTAGTTTGCCGCCTACGCTGCCTGTGCCCTCGGGAAGTTCGCTCACGCTCGCCGGGATATTCACGACCAGCCAGTGCCAGAAGCCCGAGCCGGTCGGCGCGTCGGGATCGTAGCAGGTGATGGCGAAGCTTTTCGTGTCCGCCGGAGCACGCGACCACTGAAGGTGCGGCGACTTGTTGCCGCCAGTACAGCCAAAACCGAAATCGGCTGACAGAACGAAATCGTTCGGCAGATAGTCGCCGTCCTTGAAACTGTTGCTGAGAACCGTGAATGCCATCTTCGGCTCCTTATAGTGACGTACCGCGTCTCATCGATGCGTTTCATGCCTAACCGATAAAGCTGAAAGCGCGCGACGGGCCTACCAGACAGAAAACACTCGGCCGATATCATAGACGGCTGCGCCGAGCACACAGAGCCCGAGGCCGCTGCCGATTAGTGCGAGCAGCACGGCCAATTCTACGCGGTCGATCTTTTGCTTATCGACGTGAAGCTTGTCGGCGAAGTGGGCCATGGCAATAGCCCCTACAATACGGTCATATTTGCGAAGTTGAGACAATGGCCGCATTGATCTGAATCAACTGACGGCAGACGATTTCCGCAAAAGCTCCGGCAACTTCGAACGATATTCGCGGCGATCCGCCGCGCCTGGTCGCGATCATCCGCCTAGGCCCGAGCCATTTGTGCACGACCGAGATGTCTGGAGTCGGAGCTAACCCGGAAATGCGTGAGCCAGGCTCGAAACGACGCGATTGACCCACAAGTGACATCGGGGTGGCTATTTGGGCTTGATGATTATCTCGACTGCGGCGTCCAGCCCGAGAACCTCGCCGTCACCAGCATGATGCTCCGCGTACCAGTGCCCGATACCCCGTTTGACTTCGCTGAGAAAGTCGAAGCCACGCTCCTCCGCCAAGTGCCCGAGGTCGCAGATCAGATCTGCGATGGCATGCTCGTCCCCGGTGCGGCAGTGCTCCTGAAAAACTGCAACGGCCTCGGCAGCCCATGCAATGTGATCGGCTTTATTCGTCATGCTTAATTCTACATGGCCTCCGTCGCAACGCTGCAATTCAATGTTGATGTAAAGCTCGACTTTATTTGCGTGCTGGACCCGCAGGTCGGCGGGCTTGCCGCCCTTAAGAATACGGCCAGTATAGGCGGATCATTTGCTCGCGGCATCTGCTATTTTCTTCCACACGCAACCAGCAATTTTCTAGCAATAGGCAACTGATGAAATATTTCCTGCAGGACTAATCACTGCAGGACTAATCAATTCGCGTCCGCTTCGGAATAACGGGAATAGAAACGATAAACCTGATCTTCCCACATCTTCGCAAACGCACCGGAAGTTAAATTATCGACCGTTTTCCATACGCGCTTAATTTCGGGAAGTGTGTTTCCCCAGATTGCGCGCTTGCACCACTCTTCACCCTTCTCTCTCCCCTCGTTGGTGGCGCACATGGATTTCCAAGCTATCCAATCGGGGTGAATCACATGTTCTTCCGCGCCGTGCATGCCTTGTTGATGTATTAGGTAAAGGTCGCTGATGGTTGCTTTTTTATGGGTGTTTAGTTCGAACAATATGGCCGCAGTCGCGAACTTGTTGGCAGCGGCAATAGCATTGTCCCGAGCATCAAGAATGTCTCCAGACCCATACTTCGCAAACTCGTAATTGCTAAGTTGGAAAAGACCAATATACGATCCGGTGCGTTGCTTAGGGTCAAAATCAGATTCGATCTTTGCAACGGCCTTCATAAAACCGAAGTCTAATCCGAAGGCGTTTGATGCTCGCCTGATCTCTTCAATAGGTGTGCCGACTGGAATATCTTTTAGAGAATCAAGAGCAATATCCGCTGGCCTCTTGTCGGGTGGGACTTCGGAATAGGTATAATAGGCGAGATATGAACGGTGCTTGGAGGAATCGTCAGCCGGTCGGTAATATTTCTCTAAGCGGACTAGCTTTTCGCTTAGTATTTTTTTGATCGTTTCAAGTCGGTCGGATTTTTCTGCGTGTACTACTTCTTGCCGGTATTCGCGCTGGTGCGCAGTCGTGCTTGGCGCTGGCCGCATACCTTCTAAAATTAGGTAAGTCGCCAGAAGTGCCGTGACTGCAATAATAGTGCAAAGTGAACGCAACCCGCATTCCCCCATGTTCCCCCACCGCGTTTTGTTGTTCTCGACTTCCAACTAACGCGTCGAACGCGAGTACTGTGTTCACTGATGATCCCTACATTTCCGCATGGCGAAAATAAGAAGAGAATCGCCACAAGATAGGCTAAAAGTGCAACCATCTGGATTACCCATTATCTGCGGCGCATAAGCTGACCTAAAGGCCAGGGGCTGCGTGGCTCCGCGACTAGGATTGCGACGGCGGATTCGGAAGGCTTCGTTTGTCCGGCATCCGAGAGCGATTGCCGAAGGAAAGCGTGAATTGTCAAAACAAGCGATGCGCGACGAGGCCGCTCCAATGCCTCTTTGACCAAACGTTCGGGCGATTTAGCGCGCCGCACTTTCCGCATTTGCTCTCTATGCGAGTCTTACCCTGCGTAACGGTGAGGGTTTTACGTGACGTGCGCCGACCCGAAGGCAATCTGCCGCTCAAACGAGTAGTGGTTTTAGAGTTTCCGACGGTCGAAGCTGCGCAGCAGTTCTAGGCTTCGTGGGTTTGAACCCCTGTGTGGCATTAAAAAATGTAATATTATCAAGTGGATATAGAATATCGGTAAATCGGATTTTTACAGATAGTTATTGACCGCGGACCCAGATATCTGTAAAATTCATTTTTACAGATAACCATGAAACGTATCAGCCTAGCTCATCAGACGCTGTTCGCTGAGCTTCTCCAGCAATGCCTGGACGCTGCCTTCGACGAGCAGTTTCCCGAAAACGGCTCTTTCGTTACGAAGACCCAAAAAAACAAAAAATACTGGTACTACGAAGGCTACGAGACAACCTCAGGCGGCACTACGAAGGCACGCAAATATTCCAAATACGTCGGACCACAGGACGACCCTGAAATAACAAAACGGGTTGAAAATTTTCGACGTTTCAAAACCAATTACCGCGAGCGACGCTCGCTTGTCGTTAGCCTGCGTGACCTCGGGCTCCCAACGCCGCCAACGTTTGTGGGAGACGTTATCGAGGTCCTATGGAAGGCTGGAATTTTCCGTCTGCGCGGTGTCCTCGTCGGAGCGCTAGCCTACCAGACATATGCAGGTCTTCTGGGGGTGCGGTTGCCATCCGCTCCCATCATGACCGGAGACGTCGATTTTACGCAGTTTCATGCCGTCTCGATGCTCATCCAGGACACGATGCCGGCGATGCTCGAAACGTTGCGCGCCGTTGATCCTACGTTCCGCGAGAACCCTCATTTGAGCCGTCAATCAACAACCGCGTACGTAAACCAAGCCGGCTTCAGCGTCGAATTTTTGACCCCAAATCGAGGAAGCGATGACCATGTCGGGCGGCCCCCAAAAATGCCCGCGCTCGGAGGCGCGTTCGCGCAGCCTTTGCGCTATCTCGACTTTCTTATTCATAACCCAGTCCAGTCAGTCTTGCTTCACAAAGGTGGGATAGCCGTGACTGTCCCGGCTCCGGAACGGTATGCGGTCCATAAACTAATCGTAGCAGTTCTCCGCCACGATGACCCTCTCGGAAATGCAAAATCGCGAAAGGACATCACGCAAGCTGGGCTTCTCATCGAAGCGCTGACCTTGAACTCAAGGCAGGCTGATCTTGGGTTTGTCTGGATGGAGGGGTGGGATAGGGGGCCGCATTGGCGGGAACGTTTAACCGCCGGAAGAAAACGTCTGAACCCTGAGCAGACCAAGCTCTTGCGATCGGCAGTCAAAGAGGCTTGCCAACACGAACACAAGTCGATCGCGGATTATGGCTTTCAGGATGATCTCGCAATGACCTAATTTGGAATAGGCTGCGGGGCGCGATTTACCTCCGATAATGCGCGTTATCGGAAGAAATCCAATGTCTGTAATAGTACACGTTTCGGACTAAAGGCTGACATGGTGCGACTTCCGAGAAGGGCGGCAAAGAGGATCGTTATTCGATCACCTCGTCGGATCCTTCGACCTGCTCGAACACAGCGCGCCGAGTGGACTCACCAAGCGCCCGGTGGACACCGCTTCGTCGGCTGGAGATCAACCTCAGCCACGGCGCTGCGTGGAAGGCGCTCATCAGCAGATACATCAGCGTCATTCCGCTCATCGGCGACGAGCCTTGCATCGCCATGCAGAGCATGTCCGGCTGGCCGCTGAATAAGCCCGTCCACAGCGCCATGATGGCGAACGTGGGCGCGGCGGCGAGACCGAGCCAGCCGGCCGCGCCGGAAGCGGCACGGCCGCCTCCGGCACGGGTCTCGACTTCGTGACGCACGACAGGAGACATCGACACGTCAGTCATGGCCGTACCTATCGTGGTGACGCCACCAGACACCCGTCTCATTGCGGCCCTTGGGGGCGCGGTCGAGCCACTGGTACATGCCCCACAGGCCGTCCAGGCCCCGCGCGTAGGTCGAATAGGTGTGGTAGACGACGCCGTCCTCCAGCACGAACGCGCTCATGCCCGGCCTCTCGCGCACATACGCGACCGGATCGGCGCCGGCCATGGCCGCGTTCTCCACGACGACCGGCGGAACCGTTTTCGCGTCCATCGCGTGAGTGCCACGCGCGTAGTTATATTCGAAGCCGCCTCGGCGCTGTTGCTCTTCGGTGATCGAGACGTTGAAGTCGTAGTTGAAGCCGCCGCCGACCGAAGATGCCCAGGGAAACGTCCAGCCCATGCGCTGCTTGAACGCCTGCAGCTTCGCAAGCGGCGCCCGCGACGCTGCCGTGAATGCGACGTCGTGATTTTCCAGATGGACAAAGATGCCGTTGAAACCGTCGGCGATCGCCGAGCAAGACGCGCACCCCGCCTTGTAGTCGGGCCCGAACATGAAGTGATAGACGAGAAGCTGCGAGCGCCCATCGAACAGATCCTTCAGCGTCTTGCTGCCCGCCTCGGTGTCGAACGTGTAAGTCTTGTCGACCCGGACCCAGGGCAAGCGCTGGCGGAGCTGCGCGATCTCGTCGCTGCGCCGAGTCAGGTCCTTCTCGGCGGCGAGCAGATCGAGCCGCGCTTCCAGCCACTTGTCACGTGTTGCGGTAATATGTGTGGTCATCTTTTCTCTCCTTTCGTTGCCCGAGGCGCCGACCGCGTTTCTGCGGCGGCTTGCCGGGCGTTGATCGTGAGATAGATTTACCGCCGGCCGTCGAACGGCCGGGAGTGACAAGTGTGTCGGGATTTCAATGGACTCGCTGATCACCGCCGCGGCGCGCGCGCTCGCAACGGGAAATCCGCTGAACGCGTTGAACTTCATCGCCTTGCGCGACGATGCGCCGGCGCTGGCGCTTCGCGGCATCGCGATGGCACAGCTCGGCGATCTCAGCCGCGCCAAGACACTGCTGCGACGCGCGGCCCGTGCCTTCAGCCCGCGGGAGGCCGTCGCCGGCGCGCGTTGCGTAGTCGCCGAGGCCGAGGTCGCGCTCGTCTCGCGCGACCTCAATTGGCAGGTGAAGGCGCTCGATACGGCGCATGACGCGCTCGAACGGCACGGCGATCGCGCCAATGCCGCGCATGCGCGCTACCTCAAGACCCGCTACCTCCTTCTGATCGGCCGCCTCGACGAGGCCGAGCGCCTCCTTGTGGGTTTCGATCCCACTCCACTGCCACCCGCATCACGGGCGGCCCACGAGCTGGTTGTTGCCGGCATCGCAATGCGGCGCCTGCGGATCAAGGCGGCGTCGGCGGCGCTAGCGCGGGCCGAAAGCGCCGCGCGGCAGGCCCGCATCCCGCCGCTCTTGGCCGAAGTCGAAAGCGCGACCCTTGTCCTCGATACCCCCGCGGCGCGGCTGATCGCACGCGGCAAGGAGCAACTTCTGCGGCTCGGCGACATCGAAACACTGTTGGTGTCGAAGGCGCTCGTCGTCGATGCCTGCCGCCACGTTGTCTGCCACTCCGGCAAGGTGATTTCGCTGGAGACACGCCCGGTACTGTTCGCCCTCGCCCGCGCGCTTGCCGAAGCCTGGCCCGGTGATGTGCCTCGGGCCGTGCTGCTCGCGCGCGCGTTCCGCGCTAAGCACGCCGATGAATCGCATCGCGCACGACTGCGCGTCGAGATTGGTCGTCTGCGCAAGGCGCTAGGCGCGGCCGCTGGCATCGACGCGACCAAGGCCGGCTTTGCGCTCGCGCCGCGCCGCGCCCGCGACGTCGCTGTGCTCGCGCCACCGACGGATGAAGCGCATGCGACCGTGCTCGCCCTGCTGGCGGACGGCGAAGCATGGTCGAGTTCAGCACTTGCGCTGGCGCTCGGCGCAAGTCAGCGCACCGTGCAGCGTGCGCTCGACGATCTCACGGCGGATGGCAAGGTGCAGGCGATCGGTCGCGGCCGGGCACGCCGCTGGATGACGCCGCCGGTGCCGGGTTTCCCGACAACCTTGTTACTCCCCGCCGCGCTGCCGGGTGGCTAGGATGACCACATGAAACGAACAGCAGCAACAATCGTCCGCGAATACGGCCCCTTTCCGGATGTCACGCATGTGCATGGGGTCAGCTATGACGGCACCAATGTCTGGATCGCGACCGGCGACACGCTGAACGCGATCGACCCCGCGAGCGGGAAAACGGTACGCTCGCTCGATGTCCCCGCGCATGCGGGAACGGCCTTCGACGGCCGACACCTGTACCAGATCTCCGGGGATCGCATTCAGAAGGTCGATCCGACAACCGGCCGCGTGGTCGCTACCGTCCCGACGCCCGACGGCGGCGCCTCCGGAATGGCCTGGGCGGAAGGGAGCCTCTGGGTCGGGCAGCATCGCAATCGCAAGATCCATCAGGTCGATCCGCAGACCGGCGCGATCCTTCGCACCATCGAGTTCGAACCGCTTCGTCACCGGCGTCACCTGGGTGGAAGGCGAGCTTTGGCACGGCACCTGGGAAGCCGAGGAAAGCGAACTGCGCAGAATCGATCCGCAGACCGGCGAGGTTCTGGAACAGCTTGACATGCCGCCCGGCGTGGCCGTGTCGGGCCTCGAGTCCAACGGCAGCGACACGTTCTTCTGCGGCGGCGGAAGCAGCGGGAAAGTGAGAGCCATCCGGCGGTCTAGGCAAAGCTAAGTCTTCGCTTTCGCAAGCTCGCCTTCGAGCCAAAAGCAGACCTGCCGACGTCGATCTATGGTGTCGGCTTTGGTTCAAGCCCCTTCCTCCGGCGAGGTCCCGCGTTAGGTCCGCTTAGATCACTAGCGGACATTGACCCCAGCAGAAAAACAGAGTGCAAAATAGGTTATTCTTGCGCCAGCACATGCAGACCGAGATTCGAGAGCGGCCTGGGCAGGACTGCGCCGTTGTTATAATCGGCGCCGGTCCGTGTGGCCTTGTACTCGCGATTGAGCTAGGTCGGCGCAACATTTCTACGGTGGTCCTTGAGGAAAAGGTGCGTCCGTCGCGATTTCCCTCCGCTAACGCCACGCAAGCTCGCACAATGGAGCACTATCGCAGGCTGGGCTTCGCCGAGAAGGTGCGCACGAAAGGTCTGCCGCCCGACTACCCAACCGACATCGCTTATTTCACTCGATTTACCAAACATGAGTTGGCACGCATCAACCTGCCGTCTGCGCGACAAGCAAGCGAGATTGTCAGGACGTTGACGGGCTCCTGGAGTGCCGCCGAACTGCCACACCGGGTGTCGCAGATTTTCGTCGAGGACGTGCTGCGCGAGGAGGCCGCTGCACTGCCGTCGGTTTCACTGCGGGCAGGCTGGCGAATGACCGCCATACGCGATCATGGCGCCCACGTCGAGGTCGAGACCGAGCGCAGCGACGGCTTAGAGCGAGCCAGACTACTTGCGGCATACGCAATTGGGGCTGATGGCGCTGGCAGCCCCACGCGCAAAACGCTCGCCTACAACTACGTCGGTGAGGGTGGTGTGGTCCGCGATTTCCTCGGTGGGCGCATGTTCGCACTGCACATTCGCAGCCCGCATTTATACGATGTCATTCCTTATCCACGCGCTTGGATGTACTGGGCGGTCAACCCCCAGCGCCGCGCGCTAATGCCAAGCATCAACGGCCGCGACGAGTTCACCTTCCACACCCAACTTCGAGCCGATGAGCGGCCCGATCAGATCTCCGTTGCACAAGCGCAGGCGATGTTCCAAGCCGCAGTTGGCGCCGAACTGGACGTCGAAATCATCGCTCGATCGAGCTGGAACGCCGGCTACACATTGGTGGCCGAAAAATTTCAAAGCGGACGTGTCTTTCTTTGCGGCGACGCAGCCCATCTTTTCACTCCGACTGGTGGCCTCGGTTATAACACTGCCGTCGAAGACGCAGTCAATCTCGGTTGGAAACTTGCCGCGGTTCTCAAAGGCTGGGGTGGTCCGGCTCTTCTCGAGAGCTACGAAATCGAGCGGCAGGCACTTGCAAGGCGCAACACCAACTACGCGCGGCGTTTTGCAGACTCAGTCGGTCTGTATGTCCCGCCGGTGGAACTTGAGGATGACACGGCGGCGGGCCGGACGGCACGGAAAATAGCAAGCGATCATTTCAACTATCACGCCCGCTTCGAGTTCAACATTCCGGGCATTACTTTCGGTGGCCGCTACGACGGCTCGCCCATCGTGGTCGCTGACGGCACTACACCACCGCTGGACAAACCTAACGAATATGTGCCCACGGGCTGCCCGGGTGGCCGCGCACCGCACCTGTGGCTCGGCGATGAACACTCGCTCTATGATGCGTTCGGCTTTGAGTTCACGTTTCTGCGCCTAGGGGCAAAACCGCCCGACGCAACTCCATTTCGCGCCACAGCGCAGGCGCAAGGTCTGCCGCTAAAAATCCTGGACATCAACACGGACGAAGCGCGTGATCTCTATGGAGCGGATCTTGCCCTCGTTCGGCCGGATCAGATTGTGGCTTGGAGGGGCAACGTGGTGGCCGATGCCGCAAGCGCGCTGCGGCAGGCTTCAGGGCACGCGCAGTCCCCAACCTAACCACGTGGATGCAGTGTCCGCTTTTGAACCAGTCCAATACTTGCAAAAAAACGAACGGGTGACAGCGCCTATGAAGACGATCGTACGACTTTTGATGATGGCCGCGATCGGATTCGGCATTCCGGTTTGCAGCCAGGCGCAGACATATCCCGCCAAGCCGATTAAGATCATCGTGCCGTCCCCCGGGGGTGCCACGACTGATACCTTGGCGCGCATTATTGCCGAGAAGCTTCAAGAGAAATGGGGCCAGCCGGTGATCGTCGACGACCGCGCCGGTGCCGCCGGCAATATCGGAGCCGAAGAGGCAATCAAATCTGCGCCCGACGGCTACACTCTGCTTTTCTCCTATCCGGCACCTCTGGTCGTGAACAAGACTCTTTACACGAAGCTCTCTTATGATCCGGACAGCTTCGTTCCGATCTCGCTGGTGGCCATCGTGCCACTTGTGCTTGCCGTCAACCCAAAGCTGGCAGCGGCTAACGTCCAGCAGTTGATCGCCTTCGCGAAGACGCATCCGAACCAACTGAATTATGCCTCGCAGGGTTATGGCACGACAGGCCATCTTGCCGGCGAGCTATTCAATTCAATGGCAGGGATCGAGATCGTTCACGTCCCGTACAAGGGCAGCACGCCTGCCCTAACCGACCTTCTCGGCGGTCAAGTCCAGATGATGTTCATCGAGCTCAGCACTGTGCTTGGCCAAATCAAGGCGGGGAAGCTGCGTGCCCTCGCCGTCGGTAGCGAAAGGCGCAACCGGTTTCTGCCCGATGTACCGGCAATGGCTGAGGTGCTGCCGGGATTTCAGGCGTCAACCTGGTTCGGGATGGTCGCTCCGCCGGGAACGCCGGCGGAGATCGTCGACAAACTCTCGTCAGCCGTTTCCGAAGCGATCCATGAACCGGATGCGGCCAAGCGGTTCGCCGACATGAGCGCCAATGTGGTTGGCGACACACCCGCGGAGATGGCGGTCTTTCTTCGCCAGGAGCGCGAACGTTGGGGCAAGGTGATCCGCACGACTGGAGCCAGAGCAGAATAGAACCAGAAGACGTCAAATCCGCGCCGAGTCCTTGAATGCTGGGACAATATCGTGTTTAGACCGCGCCCCTAATTCGATCTAAGCCCCATGCGGGCTAAGCGGGGTAGCACCTCGGCGCAGAAATATGGCGCCTCGCTGAGGTAGTTCACGAACGAGACCGCGATGCCGCGCACGCCAGCGCGGCCTATAGCGGCGAACTCCTCGGCAACCTTGTCAGGCGTTCCAACGAACGGATAGCCTCCAATCCCGCTCACCGCTTGCAGCGACCGTTTGGCAGAATATTCTTCCGCAGTGGTATTTTGCGGCGTGATGTTCTTGAGCGCGAGCATTTGCTCGATGGCAGGCCAGTCTGCGTTCTCAACGTTGGCATGGTGATGATAGTCCTCGGCCTCTCGTTGCGTAGGCCGACAGATCACCTGTCCCTGAGTGAAGACTTCAATGTCCCGGCCGAATTTACGCGCCTCGTCCTTGATGCCACGGACTTGGTGCACAATCCGATCGAACACAGTCACACTGTTCGTATCGTCTGCGGTACCGGCGAGTGCAAGACGCAGCGCGCCGGTTGATGTGAAGAAGGCGTCGCAATTGCGCATTGCGAAGGCTTGGCCGACGCCAGACCTGCCGGCATTCATGATTACCGGCCGGGTGCCACCAAATGGCTTCGGCTTGGCGCGCACGCCGGCAAGCTTGAAAAATTTGCCATCGAAATCGAATTCATCGTCCGACCAGGCCCGGTTGACCACATCGATCCACTCTTGAGCAAATTCGTAGCGGTCCGCATGCTCCCGCTGTTGGACCCCGAACATCGCGAATTCACCTTCGTTCCAGCCAGCGACGATGTTCAGTCCAAAGCGACCTTCCCCGATGTGGTCGGCAGTGACAAATTCTTTGGCGGCGATAAGCGGGTGGAACAGTGGCGCATGTACCGTCCCGAAGACGGTGATCCGCTGCGTCGCTGCAAGCAGGCCACAAGCCCAAGTCACGGTCTCGAGCGTCGTGCCATGGAAGTCGCTACCGCCACCATAACCCTTCCAGCGTCCGATCGGCAGCAGAAAATCGATGCCAGCCTCATCGGCCATGCGTGCGAGCTTGAGGCAATCCGGCCAACTCGCGAGCCAGCGCTCGGGCACCAACGTCGCGGTGCGCGCCGACGAGCAATTCGCCCCGAACAAGCCAATCTTCAACGCATTAGCGTTGTACATCTCGCGGCGATTGCGCAACGATTCGTTTTGAACAGGCAATGATATGTACCTTCCTCGTCGACGCCCATTAGGTGACTGTAGCCGCTTGTCATTTTTTTATGCTTGCCTCGAATGTCTCTAAAACCGGACGCCACTGCGCCTGCTGCGCGTTGACGAACGCATTGACTTCGGGCGGTGACATCGGATCGACATAGGCCCCGCGCAGCGCGAGCTGCTTAGCGAGCTCCGGCTCGTTGAGGACTTTGTTCAAGGTTTCGTTGAACTTGATGATGGCATTCGCTGGCGTGCCGAGCGGCGCCACAATGCCTTGCCATCCGCCAGCGGCAAAGCCGGCCAATGTTTCCGCTACCGTTGGCAGATTGGGAAAATCAGGGAGTGGACGCGTTGATCCGACGGCGAGCACGTTAAGGCTGTGCGCCCGGATCGCTCCGGCCAGGCCGGAATAGCCTTCGATGATCAACGGCACCCGGCCGCCGATTACATCGGTCAGCGCCGCCGCAGGGCCTCCGGTGTAGGGCACGACCTGCAATTGGATGCCGGCCCTGCTTTGCAGGAGCAGTCCCGTCAGGTGCGTTATTCGTCCTATTCCGGTTGCCGCAAAGGATATTTTGCCGGGCTGCTGTTTGGCGCGGTTGATCAGATCCGGCAGGGTTTTGATACCGGATGCGACGCTGGAGCAAATGAACATCGGCTGTGCGATCAACGAGCCTACCGGAAGGAAATCACGCGGCAACATAAGCGGAAGGTTCTCCGCCTTGCCGGGCAACGATATGAACAGCGAGATCGCTGGCGCGAAGAGCGTGTAGCCGTCCGGGATCGATTCGGAAGCGGTGTGCGCGGCAATCGCCCCGCTAGCGCCGGGCTGATCGATCGGCACGATCTGCTGGCCCAACTTGGTGCCAAGTCGATCCATCACTAGCCGGAACGTTACGTCCACTGCACTACCGGGAGCGGAATCGGAAATGATCCTGATGGGCTTGTTTGGATAATCGTCAGCATGCGTAGGCCTTGTGACGGCAGCCGCGACAATCAGAACAGCCAATGCAAAGATTTTAAACGGCGTTTTCATGTTGCCGCGCCAATTCGCCGCTGTTTTCGGCTATGCAAGGTCAATGTAGAATTAAAAGGTGACGTTGTCTGCATCGGAGCTTTGAGGAGCAACCGCATGCAACGGCAGTGGCGACTTTGTTTGCCCGTTGCGCTCACGATCGTCGCGCTCATCGGTGCGCTCAGCTCGTCGGTAGCATGGTCTCAGGCAGGCCAAACGATCCGATTGATCCTGCCGTTTCCTCCGGGCGGTCCTGCCGACGTCATGGCTCGCCTGGTGGCGCAACAGATCGGCTCTGCTGGCGGCCCCACAATGGTGGTGGAGAGCCATCCCCGCCGCCTCAGAGATCGGCACCGAACTGGTATCCTGGGCCACCCCCGACGGCAACACGTTGGGCATTGTTTCGCCTTCGTTCGTCGTGCTCCCGTATTTCCGCAAGCTCAACTACGATCCGCTGAAAGATTTTAAGCCAATCTGCGAACTCGCGACTTTTCCGCCGCTTCTCGTCGTCAATAGTCAATCGCCCTATCATTCACTTGCCGATCTCATCGACGCCGCGCACGCGGGCCCGGGTGTCCTGACCCTCGGCACTATAGAGGTCGGGAGCGTCACGCAGCTGGTGTTCGAGATGCTCAAACAGGCGACCAAAGCCGATATCACGTTCGTTCCGTTCACCGGTTACACGCCAGCGATCCAAGCAGTGCTCGGCAATCAGATAACGGCAGCGCTTGCCGACTATTCCAGTCTCCAGGGAGAACTCCAGAGCGGCAGGTTGCGCGCACTTGCTACGACAGCGTCCAAGCGGGTGTCCTCGCTACCGAATGTCCCGACTGTGGCTGAGGCCGGCTACAATGGCGTTGAGGCCGAGTTCTACGTCGGTGTGGCCGCTCCCGCGAAGACGCCAGCAACGAAGATATCTAAATTGATTCGCTGGTTCACTACCGCATTGCAGGCGCCGCAGATCAAGGCGAAGTTTGCAGCGCTTGGCTTCTTCTCGGGTGGGCAGTGTGGCGCAGATTTCGCCGGTATCCTGCACAAGGACTACGAGAAATACGGCCAAATCGTTCGAGAAGCGCACCTGCAGACGAATTGAATCAATGCCCTTTTGCGGTGAAAAAAATTTCAAAAAATCCACGCATTCACTGCGACTGGCCAAGGCAATCAGTTTGGCGATATTGCTGGCAATCCGGTTTTGGTGTGCCGCTGGTCACAGCACTGCCATGCCGGGCGGGTAATTTCAAAAAAGCAGAAGTGGAGGAAGTGTCCGTGACTAGGGTAATTGTCAAACAGTGTGCGCAGTGCCGGGCGGATATCATTGCACCGGAATGGTCTGAGCATTTGTCGGATTGTTGTATTCGGCATGTGTGGTCTTGCGAGGCCTGCGGATATCGGTTCGAGGACACGGTATACTTATCGCGTGAATTGGCGGATGCATCATAGGGTGGGTGTGCTATGGACCGTGAGTTGGTTCGCCAAGCTGAACCTGTCGAGGAAATTCTTACCTTCGATATTCCGGACGACGCTTTAGAGCGGGCTGCCAGCGCCGAACCCAACGCCCTCACTTGGATACCTTGTACCCATCTCCCGTATGACTGCGGATGGCCGCAGTAGCAAGCACGCGGCTCATGTGCGGATAATGCCTCTCCGTGCTCCTTAGTGCATGGGTACAATGTGTTGATATCTATTTGTAGTATGTGACTCCGCAGCCTTGATTGCCGATGCGCGTCTCGAGAGTTTGTTTTGGAACCGGCTCTGTCGTGCCGGGCTTCGGGAACTCGTAATCAATCGTGATAATGCTTCCTTCCGGCGCCGCCTGAACGGCTTCGTATGCTCTTTTTCCTATCGGGTCATCCTTGAGCGACAAGGTACGGATATCAATGTTCAGTAATGCAGGACTTTCATACGCCGTGATTTTTCCATCAGACAGGTCGTAGCAGAATACGTAGAGATCGCGCTCGTGAAACTGCTTGTTATTTGGATCATTGAATTCACTAAGTGCCGTTGCTTCATTGGATTTGAGCGCACTAATGGCGCGGTCGAGCATTGCTCTCGCTTGTTCCACGGTGCCGAATTGTTGGCCGCTAACCGACGCAACGCTCAGGATCAATGCCGTTATCCCTAACCCAAATAATCTCTTGCTCATGGTGTTATCCTATGGGCCGGTTTTCGCCACATCTGCGATTTCGCGCGATCTGCGAGTAGAGTCGGAAATCCAGTCCAAAAGGGGCATTCAGATTTTTGCGACCTAGGGGGAGCGCAAACGCGGGATGGCGCCGCAGACGCGCGCAATCCCTAATCGTTAGCCTGAGTCCGAAAACTGACTCTCTGGAAAAATCGTTGGACCTCTCCTGGGACAAATGGTGCCATTCGCTTGAAAGTGGAAACGAATTCGGCACTAATTTGGCGACCTTGCCAATATGCTGTCGTTGATCCACCGCAATCTCAATCGAAGATCGATGTGCGCCATTTGGGCCGAAGTGTTGTGTTGGTTCACGAATGGAGGGGTCATTGCCACAGCAATCGAGTAAAAGCGTTATTGCTTTCTTCGTGGCGGGATTCATAGTGCTGGGGGCCGCCGCAGGTTCCGCCGCGACAGAACCATCGGTGAGCGGCCTCTGGCAGAAGCTCGACGGGGAGACCGGCAAACCGGTCGGCTGGTTTCTGTTCGTCGAGCGCAATGGGCTCTACGAAGGCGTGATCGCAAAACTATTTCCGCGGCAGGGCGATCCCAAAAATCCGATCTGTTCAAGCTGCCGGGATGACCGGAGGGATGCGCCGCTGCTCGGCCTGCCGTTTATTCGTGATATGAAGCGCAGCGGCCTATCCTATCAGGACGGCAACATACTCGATCCGCGGGACGGCAATGTCTACAGCGCGATGATGACGGTCAGCCCCGACGATAAGACCCTGACGGTCCGCGGTTATCTTGGGATATCTTTGTTCGGTCGCGACGAGACGTGGTATCGGCTGCCGCAAAGCGCCTTAAAGGAAGTCGATTCGGTAGTCATTGCCAAATATTTGCCGGGACACTCGAAGGTGGGCCCCTCAATGGGGACTCTGCACCAACCTCAGACAACGGCAAATTCGACAGCGGCGGTCCGCTAGAACGCGGACCAAGACCCTCCTGACCTTGTAGTGCCAGCGGATCAGTCGCAAAGGTCGCCGCCAATAAATTCCTCCCAACGCTGTGCGAGCACGCCAATGGGTTTCCGCAATCAGGCGACAGCTACAACATTTTCATCTCATCCTTTTCTTAGACCCACTGGCCGTGGTGCTTATCTCGGCTGCCAGTACAATTGGTCAGAGCGACAGTACGGCAATTAGGTTAGGGTTGACGCCTTAGATTGCAATCGGAGAAGGGTGCTTACAATGCCTGTTTCCATGTACACCGTTTCCATTCCGGTCTTCATTCAACACTTGAATGGCCTCAATACTGTTCTCGACAAGGCGGCTGCCTGGGCCACCGCACGTAAAGTGAATGAGACTGATCTGTTGAACATGCGGCTATCACCCGACATGTTCAATTTGGTGCGGCAAGTAAGGGCGGCTACTGATCACGCCGCGAATGCGGCTGGGCGTTTGTCCGGCAAGGAGCTTTTGAAATTTGCCAACGACGAGACCACGATTGCTCAACTGAAAGATCGGATCGCCAAGACCATCGATTACCTTAAGAGCATCAAGCAAAGTGAGATCGACGGCACCGAGACTAAAGACATCAGCATCACCTTCCCAAGCGGGCAGACACGGCAGTTCACGGGCCAGAGCCTTCTGCTTGGCAACAGCCTGCCCAATTTCTACTTCCACGCCGCGACGGCTTACGACATCGTTCGCCAGTGCGGGGTGGAGATCGGAAAACGCGATTTTATGGGCACGCCGCCGACATGACGAATGTCCGCTATTGGGGGCAATGCCGACATCGAGCGGACGGGCCTCAATGTCCAAACATGACCCAAC
Organism: uncultured Alphaproteobacteria bacterium; assembly: GCA_963816295.1. Lineage (GTDB taxonomy): Bacteria > Pseudomonadota > Alphaproteobacteria > Rhizobiales > Xanthobacteraceae > BOG-931. The sequence goes on from CAWFJS010000019.1 coordinate 53,208, forward strand.
TGTATGGACCGGCCGTGTGTTGCAAGCCAGATGTGAGTGATGGAGGGGATTGGTCTTGCGCTTCTGTATCCGGCCCGTGAGTAGAGCGTTCATTGCTCTTGGCCATCATGGATATCCGCGCGCGTCCGTTCTCATTCTCGGAAAGGCCCTGAGAGGCCAGTTGGGTCACCAGATCACGGATGCGACGGCGAGACCGTTTCTCCATCTCCTCAATCCAACTCGCAGACCTCGGCAGTCAGTTGAGCGCTACAGGTTGCTCAAAAGCTCTCGATCTCATGCTGCATCTGCTATGACGCGAGCTTCGTAGTTGCGCCGCTGCGCCAACACCGTCCAAGCGATGCGCGCCAGCTTATTGGCGAGCGCAGTTGCCAGAACATTGTGATGCAGCCGTTTCGCCGCGGCCGTGAGCCACGGTCCAAAGCTGTGTTTTGCCCAGTTTGCTGGTCTGAGCAGAATAACTCGGGCGCCCTGCATGAACAGCATGCGCAGGTAGCGATTGCCGCGCTTGCTGATGCGCCCCAGGATCGTCCGATCACCTGTCGACATCTGCTTCGGCACCAGGCCGAGCCAAGCGGCAAAGTCACGTCCTTTGGCAAAGGCGGCGCCATTGGCAATGGCCGCAACCATCGCACTGGCGATGAGCGGGCCAATGCCCGGAACTGTCATCAGCTGTCGGTACGACGCCATCATTGGCGATCGAAATGCTCAAGCAGGCGCTTGAGGTGAACTTCGTCACGTCTCAGATTGCGTGAATGGGGTGAGTACGTCCGTTGACGTACTCAGACGAGTGGGCGGGTGAGACAATTGCGTTCGGGTCAAATCGCATCAACACCTGGCTTCGGTACTATGGTTATGGAATGGTTAAATAGTTGCGCGCGTAGTTCTGGTCCAAATTCGCACCAGATGACGAAATATTTGCAGATTGGCTGAAAGCCGTGCTTGCTGGTGGGGTTTGCGATTCGCCTCACCCCGATGACTAACGCATCTTACCTCGCCAGGCTGAACCCAGAACAGCAGCGCGCCGTCGAGCACGGGCTTGCGCCGCTCCTCATAGTTGCGGGCGCGGGCACCGGGAAGACCAACACCCTGGCCCACCGCGTTGCTCATCTCATCGTGCAGGGCGCCGAGCCGCGGCGGATGATGCTGCTAACCTTTTCAAGACGGGCAGCGGTCGAGATGACCCGCCGGGTCGAGCGCATCGCGGCCAATGTTCTGCCGGACCAGGCCAGGGTCGCGGTAGACGCCTTGAGCTGGTCCGGGACGTTTCACGCTATCGGCGCGCGGCTCCTGCGCGAATATGCCGAGCATATCGGGCTCGACCGTCAATTCACCATTCATGACCGCGAAGATTCCGCCGACCTGATGAACCTGGTGCGGCACGATCTCGGATTGTCGAAAACCGAAGAACGCTTTCCGGCCAAGAACACCTGCCTTGCCATCTATTCGCGCGCGGTCAACGCCGAGGCGGCGCTTGATGAGGTCCTCGGCAACAATTTTCCCTGGTGTGCTGGGTGGGAGGATGAGCTGAAGTCACTATTCGGCGCCTATGTCGAGGCCAAGCAGCGGCAGAACGTCCTCGATTACGACGATCTGCTCCTCTACTGGGCGCAGATGATGCAGGTGGAAGCGATCGCACACGATATTGCTTCTCGGTTCGATCACGTCCTGGTCGATGAATACCAGGACACCAACCGCCTGCAGGCTTCGATCCTTGTTGCGCTCAAGCCCGACGGCAAGGGCCTCACCGTCGTCGGCGACGATGCCCAGTCGATCTATTCGTTTCGCGCCGCGACGGTGCGCAATATTCTCGATTTTCCTCGCCTTTTCACGCCGCCGGCGCACATCATTACGCTTGATCGCAACTACCGCTCCGCCCAGGCGATTCTCACGGCCGCCAATGCGGTGATCGACCTTGCCGCCGAGCGCTACCAGAAAAACTTGCGATCGGAACGATCTTCGGCCGAGCGCCCGCAGCTCGTGTCGGTGCGGGACGAGACCGACCAGGGGCGCTACGTGGCCGAACGGATCCTGGAGCATCGCGAGGCCGCCGTCTCGCTCAAGCAGCAAGCCGTGCTGTTTCGCGCCTCGCACCATAGTGCGCCGCTCGAAATCGAGCTGACGCGGCGCAACATCCCCTTCGTGAAATTCGGGGGCTTGAAATTTCTGGCGGCTGCGCACGTCAAGGACGTGCTCGCATTTTTGCGCTTCGCGGAAAACCTGCGCGACCGGATGTCAGGTTTCCGGGTGATCCAGCTTCTGGCCGGCGCCGGTCCGGCCACGGCCGCGCGGGTTCTCGACCGATTGGCTGAAGCAAGCAGCCCTCTGGACGCGCTGATCGCATTCAAGCCGCCGGCCTCGTGTGCGGAGGACTGGCCGGCCTTCGCCGAAACCTTGCGGCTTATCCGCAGCAACGCCGCTGGGTGGCCGGCGGAATTCGAGCTGGCCTGCCGGTGGTATTTGCCGCATCTCGAGCGGCACTACGAAGATGCCAGAATGCGCGAAGCCGATCTCCTCCAACTCGCGCAGATTGCCTCGACGTATCCGAATCGGCAGCGCTTTCTCACCGAGCTGACGCTGGATCCTCCATCGGCAACGAGTGACGAGGCCGGTCCACCTCTCCTTGATGAGGATTACCTGATCCTCTCCACCATTCATTCCGCCAAAGGCCAAGAGTGGAAGGCAGTTTTCGTTCTCAATTGCGTAGACGGCTGCATACCCTCCGATCTTGCGGTTGGCAGCACGTCCGAGATCGAAGAAGAGCGGCGGCTACTCTATGTCGCGATGACGCGCGCGAAGGATCATCTGCACATGATCGTGCCGCAACGCTTCTACGCCCATCAACAACGCAGCAACGGCGACCGGCACATGTATGCCATCCGGACCAGATTCATTCCCGATACGATCACCGAGCACTTCGAGCAGTGCACCTGGCCGGCTGCGCGTGAGGACAGTTCAGGCCCTCGTGCGCCTATCAAGGCGGTGGATATCACGGTACGGGTCAAAAGCAGGTGGCGGTGATCAATACGGCCTCGGGCAGGTCGAGTTGACGCAAGACCTCACCAAGACCGCTTGGCATATCAGATCAAATTTTTGTCCCGGAATCGCAGTTCCGGGAGAAGTCGATTGTCTTGTTTGAGCAAAGTAACGCCCTACATACTCGCATCCATGCCTCTCTTCACCCGCGGCGAGCGCGCTGCAAGAGTGGTTTCCAAACGAGGAGGATGACAGCGATGCTGTCAACGATAGCCGAAATCATTCGCGACTTGCTCATCTTCGTCGGTGTAATCGCCGCGCTGCTGGTTACCCTCCTCGTGATTGTCTCGAAGATGCCTGACAACAACCCATTGAAGCGCGTACTGACCGCGCTGAGCTATCGGCTTGGGGCTACCTTGGCGGCGGGAGCTCTCGCTATACCTCTGGAGCCAATACCGGGAATCGATGTGCTCTATGACATTGGCGTTCCGATCGTCTTGGTATGGTATTGGTTCACGTTTTTCAAAAATGCATTCGGCGTGAAGTCCACCTCTAGCCCCTCCCAGCCTGATCATAGGCACGTTCTCACCGGTTCTTAAGACATCTTCCCGACCGTTGGCGCGAGCGCTTCGCGCAGCCGCTCACGATCTACGGCGATCTCGACTCCGGCGCGTTCCTGCTGCAGGAGCATCACGACGCGTGAGTCGCGTGCGCCCCACCCGCGTGCGAGGGCCTCTGTCATCTCGGCGAGCGTAAGATTGCAGAGGCGCATAGGCATACCGAGCTCGCGGCCGAGTGCGTTAGCGAGCGAAACGTCCTTGTGAGCAAGCTTGAGTGCGAAGGCCGGCGGGTCGTACTCACCGGGCAGGAATTGGTCAATCAGCGCATCGAACGTGAAACGGCGTCCAACCGCACCTTGGCGGACCGCCTCCCAAAGCGTAAGCGGATCCACGCCCGCCTTCACGCCCAAGGTGAAGGTTTCGGCGAGCGCGCAGACGATTGCGTAGCCCGACATATTGTGGACGAGCTTGGCCACCGTGGCGCTGCCGATCGAGCCCACATAGGCGGCCTTATCCCCGATCGCGTCGAGCACGGCCTTGTGCTGGTTGAAGACTTTTTCGTCGCCGCCAACCCAGATCGCGAGTTTGCGGGACGCCGCGCCGCTCGGGCCGCCGCTCACAGGGGCATCGAGCATGTGCAGACCCTTTTCGGCAAAGGCCGCATGCAATTTCTTCACGACGCCCGGCGAATTCGTTGACAGGTCGAAATAGGCCGCGCCGGGTTTCATGCCGGCAATAAGCCCGTCCGGTCCAAGCGCGACCGCTTCAACATCGGGTGGCTCCGGCAGCGAGGAGAAGATCACGTCGCTACGGCCGGCGAGGGCGCGCGGATTATCTGCCCAGGCCGCGCCCGCATTGAGATGATGACTGGCCGCTTGTCTGTGTAAGTCATGGACGACCAGCTTGTAGCCGGCCTTTTGCAGGTTGGCGGCCATGCGCCCGCCCATGATGCCCAATCCGATAAATCCCACCACCACGTCGTCCCTGGTCATCCCGAGCCTCATTTCCGGTTTTTGGACCTAATACGGCACCGCGCTTGCGGGTTTTTTTACCTGTTCCGCCGGTTGGTGCCTTTAAGGTGGTCTACATCAGCCGCTCATCGAGCCCGATGAGGTGAAGGGGTGCCTCGCCTGTCAATGCGCGGCGACAGTTCTCAACTGCGCGGCGCAAGCTGATGTCGTGCGCGCCGTCACCCTGTGCCGAGTTGTGCGGTGAGGCGATGACGTTCGATAGATCAAGAAACGGTTGGTCAATGCGGAACTCTCCATGGCGTACTGGTTCAACCCACCAGGCATCAATGCAGGCGGTGAAGTTAGGATGCATGACCAAGTGGTCATACAGTGCCCGTTCCTGCACGATCTCGCCACGGGCCAAGTTGATGAGGATGGCATCATCCTTCATGCGGCGAAGCTCGGCGACGCCAATCAGGCCGTAGGTGGCGCGGGTGAGCGGCACACTGATCAACAGAACGTCGGCCGCCTCAAGGAGCTCGTTCAGCCGCTCCGGCGTTCCAATCCAGTCCACCCGCTGGTCTGTCCGACCACGCCGGTTGATGGCATGCACCCGCATACCGATTCCGTGCATGAGACGGGCAGCCGCGGCTCCGATGCCGCCAAAGCCGAAGATTCCGCAGACACGGCCCGCGAGCATGCGGTTGCGCGTGAACTGATTAAACTGGCCACGTTTGAGGTTTTCGTGCTCCAAGACCAGGCGCTTGGCGGCGGCAAGTGCCATGGCGAGAGCGTGCTCGGCCATCAACTCGGCGTAACCGCCGCCGTTGGTTGCCACGGGCACACCTTCCGGGAGCTCGCCCAACGGAATGAAGTCCACGCCACCGATCATGAATTGGATCAGTCGTGCGCCGTCTAAGAGCTTTGCCTCGCCAGGCCGCAGTTCTTTGGAGGTGTTGAATGTCAGGAGCACGCCAGTGTTACGGAGTGCCTCGGTGCGTGCCGTTTCATCGAGTTCGGTGAGATATACGACGGCACTTGCGCCAGCCAGAGCGTCGGCAACGATTGCCTTGCGTTTCTGGCTCAACGCGAAGGCTATGACGACTGGTCGGCTCAGTTCCATGGCCCCACGAGATTAGCGCAACTCGGCTCACGAAGCCGCGCCGAATATCTGTAGGTACACCATCGCTGACTTGGAGCGCAGGCGAGATCTGATTACTCCGGACGTGACCGTCAGAGCGCCTTTCAGTGCGTCGCCCGTTGTTCAGGCGACGAACATGCGCCCACGTTATTGCGCCGAAGGCTCGTATTTATCTCGCTTCACCTTGATAAGATCGATGCCTTCAATGCGGATGAGACGCGTCTCGGCTTCGCGCTGCGGCGAATGCAGATCTCCCTCGCCATAGAGGTGCGCCATGCCGGGAGTCATTTTGTACGTTCGCACCTTTGCAACCTTGCCCGGCTTTCCATCTGCTGGTTTTTCGACAAGCCGCCAATCCGTCATCTCGGTTTCACCGGTGGCTTGGCCGTAGATGGCCCAGCTCGGCCCGTGATCGTGAGGAGCGCTAGTTTTGGCGCCCTTATAGACGTGGCCGAGTATGCAAAAATGAAGGTCGGGATCCTCGTAAAGAACCGTGCGTTCCGCATCCACGTCGGGGCCGAGGTGCCTGGCAATAAAGTCCCGATCGGCGCACGCCTTCTCGGTAAGCTGGCGGACGCGCTCGCGTCCGGCCCGGCCGGCATCCTCGAGAAGCGCGGCCCGGCAATCGGCGGCAAATTGATCTAGCGTATAGGCCATGATCGCTCTCCTCCTATTTCGCGAAAAGCATATCTGTTGATCGATAGCCCTGTCGGGATCGAGATCCGACGAAGCCCAAGCCCAGTATATTTGCGGTAGTTTACTACCGATAACAAATGTCCGCTAATCACAACGTGGACCACGCAGACGATGCGTAATTCGGCTGCAGTAATTGAAAAAGGAAAGAACCATGTCGGGGGACTTCTCGAACAAAGTAGCTGTCGTTACAGGTGGTAGTCGCGGCATTGGCCGTGAGATCGCGCTTGAATTTACGCGCTCCGGTGCACAGACCGTGATTGTTTCTTCTTCGGCGGACAATCTTTCCAACGCTGCCAAGACGATCGCCTCGGCTGGGCTCGCACCCCTCACCATCGCCGCCGATTTGCGGACGCTGGAAGGGTGTCAGCAGGCTTTTGACGCTGTCAGAGACAAATTCAACCGATGTGACATTTTGGTCTGCTCGGCCGGGGCCACGCGCGCTGGGAACTTCACCGAACTGCCAGACCAGGCTTGGATCGACGGTTACGCATTAAAGTTTTTCGGCTGCGTGCGCATGTGCCGGCTGTTTTGGCCAATGCTCAAGGCGGCCCAAGGCTGTATCGTCAACATTGGCGGGGGCGCTGCGCGCTCCCCCGGCGCTGACTTCTCAATCGGTGCATCGGTCAATGCCGCGATGGGAAATTTTTCAAAAGCGCTCTCCCAACTTGGCAAACGCGATGGTGTTAACGTCAATATCATCCATCCTGGTGCGACCGAGACCGAACGCTTCTACCAACTGTTGGAGCAGCGTTCGAAGGCATCCGGTAAATCGGTCGAACAATTGAAACAAGAGGCGACGGCCAAGGACGGTCTGCGTCGACTTGGAAGGCCCGCAGACATTTCGGCCCTCGTGTTGTTTCTCTGCTCAGAGAAGGCGCGCCACATTCAGGGGACTGCGATCGCGGTCGATGGGGGCTCGACGGTTGGCTACTATTGAGCGCACGGCCATACCAGGGCATCCTCATTCATTCCACTACTCGCCAAGCGTACTCCAACTCTTGGGGTAGATGCTCGAATTCGATTGTGACTGCCGGAAAGGATCAGCGATGAAGATCGAACGTCACGAGACCGGGCCGCGTATGAGCAAAGCGGTGACCCACGGCGACACCGTTTATCTCGCAGGCATCGTTGCCGACAACCCGAAAGGCAAAAGTACCGCCGAGCAGACCAGAAGCATCCTCGCGCAAATCGACAGCTTCCTGGCCACAGCCGGGACCAACAAGTCTAAGCTCCTATCGGCCAATATCTGGATCACCGACATGGCGAATTTCGCCGAGATGAACGCGGTCTGGGATGCCTGGGTGTCGCCCGGCAATACGCCAGCGCGGGCGACGGTTGAAGCCAAACTCGCGTCGCCCGACTACAAGGTGGAGATCATGGTGGTGGCGGCACGCTAACTCTGTCGGTCCATGCAACAGGTTCGCAAACCGAAACGCGCAGCCCGCTCCGAGATGATCGCGGGCAAGCCTGCGCGCAACCGCCGCTCTACGGAGCAAATGCTGGTGGAGCTGAAGCAGCGGTTACGCGAGCTTAGTGATCTGAATGCGGCGAGTGATATCCTGAACTGGGACCAAGCAACCTACATGCCGGAAGGCGGCGCCGGTGCCCGAGGCCGTCAGCGTGCGACGCTCAACCGTCTGGCGCACGAGAGGGCGGTCGACCCGGCGCTCGGCAAGCTGATCGAGTACCTTACTCGCTATGGCGAAAGCCTGCCGTACGATTCCGATGACGCAAGCCTGATTCGAGTGGCACGCCGCGAATATCAAAAGAAGATCAAGATACCACCGGATCATGTTGAGCGCGCAACCGTGCACTGCTCCGCCTCGTATGATGCATGGACGAGGGCGCGGCCGGCCAACGACTTCGCGACGATGGTGCCTTATCTAGAACGGACACTGGACCTCAGCCGTGACTATTCCTCCTATTTTGCGCCCTACAAGCACGTCGCCGATCCGCACATCGACCACGCAGACGAGGGTATGACCGCGGCGTCGACCCGCACATTGTTCGGCGAGCTCAAACGCCAGCTTGTTCCGATGGTGCAAGCGATCTGTGAGCAGCCTGCCGCCGATGACTTGAGTCTAGGGCAAACTTTTGCCAAAGCAGCCCAGTTTGATTTTGCCCTGCACGTTGCGGAGTGTCTGGGCTACGATCTCAAGTGCGGCCGGCTCGACCTCACCCACCATCCTTTCTGCAGTCGGTTTTCCGCTGGCGACGTCCGCATCACTACACGCGTCAACGAGAACGACCTTGGCGACGCGTTGTTCTCGACGCTGCACGAGGCCGGTCACGCCATGTATGAGCAAGGTATCAGCGCTGCGCTCGATGGCACGCCGCTCGGCCAAGGTGTCTCGGCTGGCGTCCATGAAAGCCAGTCGCGGCTCTGGGAGAACGTGGTGGGGCGCAGCCGCGGTTTCTGGGAGCATTTTTACCCGAGGCTGCAGCGAATTTTTGCGGAGCAGTTGTCACCTGTTCCACTTGCCGCATTCCATCGCGCCATCAACAAGGTGGCGCGGTCGCTGATTCGCACCGACGCGGACGAGCTGACCTACAATCTGCACATCATGCTGCGCTTCGATCTTGAGCTTAAAATGCTGGAGGGCCAGCTCCGCGTGAGGGACCTGCCCGAGGCTTGGCACGCGGCAATGCAAGCCGATCTTGGCATCGCGCCATCCGATGATCGCGACGGCTGCCTGCAGGACGCGCACTGGTATTCCGGTTACATCGGCGGTCGATTCCAGAGCTATGCGATCGGCAATATTTTATCCGCGCAGTTCTATGCGGCCGCGCTCAGGGCGCATCCAGACATCCCGCGCGAAATTGCCAACGGCAAATTTGGGACGCTGCACACCTGGCTACGCGACAATCTTTACCGACACGGCAGCAAGTTCGTGCCGAACGATCTCGTCGAGCGCGCAACCGGCGCGGTGATGCACATGAGGTCGTATTTTGATTATCTTCGCGAAAAATACGGTGCGCTTTATCGACTGCCTCCGGGAAGCGATCAAACTCTCAAAGCTCATTAAATCGCTACTCTGACGAATGTCTGCTTTGAGGGGCAAAGTGGCATGATTGCTTTGGTCGCGGGGTCTTCATCTCTTCGGGCATCACGCGCATTGCCAATTGAGGCGCAGGAACAACTGTCAAGGTTTCAAAGAAGGCCGGCGTGTCCGGCCTTCTCAATGATCGATCGAGCGCCTCAGAAGTCCATACCGCCCATTCCGCCCATCCCTCCACCGGGAGGCATCGCTGGGCTCTGCTTCTTCGGCAGTTCGGCAACCATCGCCTCGGTGGTTATCAGCAGACCCGCGATGGAGGCCGCGCCCTGCAGCGCAATCCGCACGACTTTGGTCGGGTCGATGATGCCCTTCGACACCAAGTTGCCATACTCGCCGGTCTGCGCGTCATAGCCGAAGGCGTAGGTGTCCTTTTCCAGGATCTTGCCAACGACGATCGAGCCATCCTCGCCAGCGTTGGTTGCGATCTGGCGCACCGGCCACGACAGCGCCTTCTTAACAATTTCAATGCCGGTTCGCTGATCGTCGTTGTGAACTTTGAGCTTCTCCAGAGCCTTGATGCCGCGCAGCAGTGCAACGCCGCCGCCAGGCAGAATACCTTCCTCAACCGCGGCGCGGGTTGCATGCATGGCGTCATCGACGCGGTCCTTGCGCTCCTTCACCTCGATCTCGGTCGCGCCTCCGACGCGAAGCACTGCAACGCCGCCGGCGAGCTTGGCCAGTCGCTCTTGCAGCTTCTCCCGGTCGTAGTCAGAGGTAGTTTCCTCGATCTGCGCCTTGATCTGAGCAATACGCGCCTGAATGTCGGCCTTCTTACCCGCGCCGCCGACGATCGTGGTGTTCTCCTTGTCGATCATCACTTTCTTGGCGCGTCCGAGCATATTGATTGTTACGTTCTCGAGCTTAATGCCGAGGTCGGCGGAGATCATGGTGCCGCCGGTGAGGATCGCAATATCCTCGAGCATTGCCTTACGGCGATCGCCGAAGCCGGGGGCTTTGACGCCCGCCACCTTGAGGCCGCCGCGCAGCTTGTTGACCACGAGGGTGGCTAGCGCCTCACCCTCTATGTCCTCGGAAATGATCAGCAACGGTTTGCTCGCTTGCACCACCGCTTCCAGCAACGGCAGGAGCTCCTGCAGTCCGGAAAGCTTCTTTTCGTAGATCAGGATATACGGGTCTTCCATTTCCACCCGCATTTTGTCGGCATTGGTGACGAAGTAGGGCGAGATATAGCCGCGGTCGAACTGCATGCCCTCGACCACTTCAAGCTCGGTCTCAAGCGACTTTGCTTCCTCGACAGTGATCACGCCTTCGTTGCCGACCTTTTTCATCGCATCGGCGATGAAACGACCGATCTCCGCGTCGCCATTGGCCGAGATGGTGCCGACCTGAGCGATCTCCTCGTTCGAGGTGACATTCTTGGAGTTCTTCTGCAGGTCAGCGACAATGGTCTCGACCGCCAGATCGACACCGCGCTTGAGGTCCATCGGATTCATGCCAGCGGCGACAGCCTTGGCACCTTCCCTGACGATCGCGTGAGCGAGCACGGTCGCCGTCGTGGTGCCGTCACCGGCCTGGTCAGAGGTCTTCGAGGCAACCTCGCGCACCATCTGCGCACCCATGTTCTCGAACTTGTCTTCGAGCTCGATCTCCTTGGCGACGGTCACGCCGTCCTTGGTAATGCGTGGTGCGCCAAACGACTTGTCGAGTATGACGTTGCGGCCCTTGGGGCCCAGCGTCACGCGTACCGCGTGGGTGAGTGTATCGATGCCGTGCAACATTCTGTCGCGCGCGTCGACCGAGAATTTAACTTCCTTGGCAGACATCTCAGTATCCCCTTTTGTTTGATCTCAGCTCGGGTCGCCTGTGGGGCGAACCCCGAAGGTGACGATGTTTTCTCAGCCTACGAATCGACCGCTACACGGTGTCCTCAGGACAAGAATTTGGAAAGCGCAATCAGGCGGCCTTCTTCCTGCTCTCGTTCTTGGCCTCGGTTTCGACCAGCACGCCCATGATGTCGCTCTCTTTCATTATGAGGTACTCGACACCATCGATTTTGACCTCGGTGCCAGACCACTTGCCGAACAGGATGCGGTTGCCGACTTTGACGTCGATCGGGATCAGCTTGCCGCTTTCGTCGCGGCCGCCGGGTCCAACGGCGATGACCTTGCCTTGCTGGGGCTTCTCCTGGGCGGTGTCGGGAATAATTATGCCACCAGCGGTCTTCGCCTCGGCATCGATTCGCTCGATGACAACGCGGTCGTGAAGCGGTCGGAATTTCATGGGTGTCCTCCTAAGGTTTCGTCAAACAGTCGGACGGATTGGAAAGCTGATCGTTGTTTCGAAAGCCGTTCGTTGCGGGTCCAATATTTCGGAACTGCTGCGATTCAGGGGGCCGTGTGGAACGCCTTGGACACTCTCGACTTGATTGACTTAGCAGTCTCAGTCGCCACCTCCTGCGCGAGCGCGCAAAGCTCCCTGTTCTGCGCAGAAGCGATATCGAATTGCTTGCGCATCTGTGCGGTCGACCGCTCGATAAACTCCGACGGGGACTTCACGCCCAACAGCTCGTGGGCATAGTCAAAGGCGGCGCGAGTATTGGTACGGGCAATCTCGATGAGCTTGAGATTGTAGTCCATGGCACCCTTGGCAACGGCCGCATAGGTATTTTGGAGCAGGTCGGCTGCTTCCTCGCTGGCTACCTTCGCTTTGGCGTAGGTGTCCTTGGCATGCGCGACGCCCTTCTCGGTCATGTCACGAAATGCCTCCGGCATTTCCATATTCGACATGTCGAATTTTGGCATCTCGAAATTTGGAATCCCGTAGTCCGGCAGGCTAAACGACGAGGCGGCGTGTTTCGTAGTCTTGGTTTTGGCGGCGGCGGTAGTGGTTTCCGTCATGACACTTAATCCTTTACGGGGCGATTTTGGGCAGACCTCCCGGCGCCGCCCTTAGCGTCGGATGTCGGTAAGATGTGATTCTCTTGGCGCATTCCTCGAAACTGGAAAAAGGTCCAGAATCGAGCGTGCCGTCATCCTCAATCGCGTACCAGCCCTGTTTGATGCCGCGCATGTCGGACTTAGTTTCACTCATGTAATAGGGAGCGGTCATTGTGGTGCTCGAGCTTTCGCTTTTCGATGGAAGGCAAGCGTCTGTGAGTGGCCGGCCGGGCCACTCCTGGCACCCGCTCGCGAACGCAACTCTAGTTGGAGTGTTATGTGCCGACCGACGGCACCAGGGCTGCCAATATGGGGACCGGAGACTTCGGTACGTCGCCGATTTTCGTGCAGCTCTCGGACAAGGCGCTGCTTGTCAGTACTTTATTAGTTGGGGTGTCGGAACGTAAAGCACAATGGCGGATCAAGAAATTATGTGCTGATCCGGTTCGAGTGGTGCGGTCCGCTGGGGCCGGTTTGAACAAGTATTGCCCCAATCGCTGCATCGACCCGATCCGAATGTTCTGCGCTCACGCTGGACGCGTTGTGTATACGGCGCGAGTTCTAGGGATGGATCGTCAACAATAACATGCCAACAAACACAACGATGACGGCTGCGAGGCAATAAAGTACCGTTCGCATCCCGCGATCAGGAAGAACATTGATAGTCATCATCTCCTCTTAATAAATAACGCTCCTCACGCTATCTCAATTGAGCGCAGCAGACTTCGGCGCCAACAACAGCGCATAGCAGGCGTCCACAAGAGCGGAGCTCGGTTCCGTCTCGCCGGGAAGGGTCACGAGCTCCTTGGGGAAATCCCTCGCGCGATTCCACGGGTAGACCTTCGAAAGCGCAATAATCTTCGCGGCGGCATCAGGTTGTGCGCGGAATTTGTCGGCGCACGTCGGCGCCAGCGCCGCTACGACTGCCAGCTTGGACTGCTCTGTCGCCATCTTGTCAGCGGTACTGCCGAGCGACCAGCCACCCCAGTAAAAACCAACAAAGATCGCTGCGACGGCGCCGACGACTGCGCCTTGCAACAGACGTTTCAGCGATTCTCCTTGAAAGATTGAAGGCACTTGCATGGTATTTCCTTTCGCCCGACATGCTTCGGAGCGAGGGCCGTGCAAACCCGGTTGGGTTTCGGCTCAGTTTGCATTAAAGACTGAACGCTTTGGGATGGCGTACGCTTTTGTCCGTCCGGAATCTGAGCAAAACAGCTCACACCCGACTTAAGCGCCATCGCCCCTGAGCGCAGGGCGCAACGGGAGGCCGCCGTAGCCGTAAGCTGCAAGCTGCTCTTTCGTAGCCACGTGAGTGTCCGCTTTTGGGCCAGGAGCCGACATTGCGTCAGAAATGAAAAAGGCCGCCCTAAGGCGGCCTCTGTTGCGGTTTTTTAGCTTTCAGCGTGGGCAAGTTGCCGCGCAGCCGTGCGGGCCCCTCTCCGACGAGTTGGAACTTGACTGTTGTGATGCCGCGGGGGACGCGGGTTTAGAGGACGCGGATGTACCGCTGACAGCGGCCGAACCAGCCAGCGCAAATGCGATTAAAAGATATTTCGTCATGTTTTAAGTCCTTCTGGTATGTTTTTTAGTAGCGGCCGAAGTGGCGTAACATGACGATGCTGAAACATCGCCAATTTCAGATCTACTTTTAGGGTCTTATTGCGCTGCCGATGGCACTAGCGCTGCCGCCCGAAAGATAAAGATAATGGCGACTTACGTTACGTCACCATTTTTATGGGTAGCATTGGGATGGCCTACTACTATGCGACGATATGGGGAGCCGAGCGGGATGCACAAGAGTGGTTCCCAAAGACGGACATGGCGGCTGCAAAAGACCATAATTGCTTCGATCGCCGCGGTGCACGAACCAAAGCCGTCTTTATTTTGTTAGTTCGAGCAGCTGCCTATTGAATTGTTCAGTGCCAGATGACACGTGTGAAAGCAGTTACCTGTCATTTCTAAAATATTCTTGAAGTTGAACTATGACAAAAACGAATGTCATTTTCAAATTTACTCAAAGAGCGTTGTGGCTATACATTGCGGAAGCAACGATTGTCGTTGTAATCGTTATGCTAACTGGCGTTTACAGGTAGAGTAGTTAGCGTCTGTGGGCTCGCAAGGAGTGGTGAATGGCACAAGCGACCCGCGAGGAAGATCGGCCGAGCGAGGACGAGATTGCCCTTAAGAAACTCGGCCCGCAGGGCGTGCCCGGCGCTTCCGACACTGCGAAGATGACGCAGCAAGTGGAAAAGCAAATGCCCAGGTTTGGCGATTTCGATGGCCACACAGCCTGATTGGCATCTACGTTTGGAAAATTAAGCGCCATGATTGAGGTCCCGCTCCTGCGCCGCCTGGAGGTCTTGCTCCTGCGCCGCCTGGAGGTCTTGAGGATCAATGGCCACCATCTCAACCGAGGAAGCAGATTTGGCTGGCACGAAGATCATCGTGGATACGCGGCGATAGACGGGAAATGACAATTCTTCTATTAGCTCTTCATCCGTCACGACTCGATAGTTTCCAGCTGGCAATATTCGATCGACTCCCTTCAGCATGAACGGTCGAGCGAAAGTCACCATTTTGCTGGTCGTTCGCGTGGTCATCGCGTTGCGATTCTCCCCCATCTCCATATCGAACCATTTCCATATCGACGATTGGGTGCCGACGAGGCAGTCCATAGGTCACGACTTCCCGATCAGTGGCGGCAACCAGCCCATCATCACCTGATATCGCGTGGAAGCGCCATCCACTCCCGAAATGACAGCCTTGCGAATTTCTTGCTTGTTCATTCTTGCCCTCCATCGTCAACCAGCTCCGAAACGTGGAAGCTGTATCAGTTTAGTTTATTACGGCCAGGCGCGCCTGTCGTAGGCTTGCTAGGCGCTCACGACAAGCGCTCCTGAGCTAATCGAAGCGCTCTCAAACGTGCTGTCTTTTCGCGAACGACGAGAGCATGAGCTTCATATTCGATCATCGCCTGCCGGGCGTCTTGTGCGCGCTCTTGCTTTTTGAAAAGCTTTTCCGCTCG
The DNA here is from genome assembly GCA_963816295.1 of uncultured Alphaproteobacteria bacterium. Classification (GTDB taxonomy): domain Bacteria; phylum Pseudomonadota; class Alphaproteobacteria; order Rhizobiales; family Xanthobacteraceae; genus BOG-931. Next base: position 68,512 of record CAWFJS010000019.1, read on the forward strand.
TTGTTGCGCCTGGTTTGAATTTGAATTCACGTCAGTTACTCCTGGGCCGGGACAATACCCGTTCATCGTTGCATTGTCCGATTTGTTACGGGTCGGAATTTATATATGCACTGAACACACAGTAAAAAGTCCTCAGCCTTAGCAATCATCTGTCCGCGGCGTCCAAAAGAACACCTCATGTCCGTCCTGGTCCAAAATCCGCAAGCTGTCGGGGTTTTGCGGCAGGTTCAAAGTGTCGAAGAGCGATTTTGCTTTCGCGCTTGGAATTCTGCGTAATCGATGTGCTTTCAAATGTTCTGGCCTTTTGTGGATGGCGTGAATTACGTAGCATTAGCGACCCCTGTGGCCATGCGCGCGAAGCAACATCGGTTTCGGGGGAACGAACGAGTTCACACGCGTCTAGCACCTCGCCGCTTTCCGTGATGTCGAATAGCAGAACGTCCACAAATGGATACTGGCGATTGAACGCCGGGCCTCGTTGATATTTGGATGTGACGATTCGCTCGATCGCTGCGAGGTTGCGCTTGCCAAGCGCGTTGTACTGCTCGCGATAAAGGCTTTTCCGCCCTCGGTAGGGCTGTCTGGGATCGACCCAGTCGTCCATAACGCGCCTGCTGACGAACCCCGTTACTTGTTGATTTCCATTCCACCCGTGAAGCAGCAATCCATCACTATTGTGCGGGCCGTCGTCGACCGCAAATTGCGTAAGTTTCATGGTCCTTCTCCTGTTGCGAGCGTCGCGGTACGCGCCGTTTCCGATTCGCTGGAACTATGCGCACTCCATGCCGATTAGTCGTCTCAGGATGGTAGGCGTCGACATCCGTACGCTCCTGTTAAATGTGCGCGTCGCCAGCTGCGCGAGTTGGAAAATGGACCACTGCAAACTACGCCAACGATGCTTATTGGCCCATTAGCTGTCGCCGCCGTCCACGCTGTACGTCTGACTGTGGCCGCACTCCCCGCACATATAGGTGCGAAGCTCCAACGCGCTGTTGGTTGGGTCTACCTTCACGAGCGTAAGCGCCATCGCTCCTGAGCACACGGCGCAACGGGAGGCCGCCATGGCCGCAAGTCGCTCTTTCGTAGCCACGTGGTGCCCTTTCGGCTGAAAACGTCGTCGCCCTTGATCAGGCGCTCAGCAGCGCTTTCCGGGTCACATCACAACACGGCGCGGTATGGTCGTTGTCGTCCGAGCGCCGTCATCCTTGTGATTATGCAGGAAGCGCGCGATCTGGCCCTTCGGCGGAGCTGTCTGCGCGAGGTCGGCAAGCGAAGTCGCGTGTTCGAAGAGTTCCCGTTGGATTTTGGTCGGGAGAGTACCCCATCGCATGATGACGGCCGCTCCCAGACATTCCAAAATTTTCTTGTCTTCTGTGGAAGGCTGATCAACCTTCAGATCTGCCGTCGCCTCGGAGCGCACGTCTTTCGATACTCTCACGCCCGTATTGCTTCGAGCGGAAATGGAAGTGCCACCCTCGTCATCCCACCGTCCCATAGCAGCGGCGTGGTGGCTTGCATCAGTTTGATGGTCTTCTCTTGAGGTCATCTTTTACACTCTTCTACACGTGGGGTGCCGGATCGACATTTACTAGAACACGGAGGGACCGCTTAGTGTTGTTGAACGAACATTACGCAATCAAACGGCCGCAATGGAACCGCCGTTCGATTTCGTGAGCCAGCGCCCGCCGGAGCCTGTCAGTGAAGCGGAGCCCGTCAGTGGAGGCAGGCTGGATCTGACGTTCCGTGGGTGATTGATACCGTCGTGCCCTGCGGGTTCCTGACGACTTCGCACACGGGCGTCAAGCTGTTTGGCGAGCGCCTCGACGATGATCGTGCCCAGTCCAGAAGTTGGTTTATCCAATTTCAAATGGCCCTCCGGTGTCCCACTGCCATTATCGGAAACCGCAAGTCGCCAACTTGTTTCAGTCGCCTCATAGGCAACGACGATCAGGCCAGCGGGCCTGTTGTCGACAAAAGCATGCTTGAACGCATTGATCACGAGCTCCGTGACAATCAGACCGATGCTGACCGCCTCGGCAGATGAGGCCGTGCCGCCTTCCGCCTGGACCTTCAATGAGACCGGACGACTGTCGTCGGCTATCGAGGCTGCCAAGGCCTCACATAATCGAGAGAGATAAGGGCCGATTTCGATCGGCTCGCCATGGCTCGAGGCCAGCAGCTGCTGTTGCACGGCCGCTACCGACATGACTCGCTGATGAGCGTCCCTAAGATGCAGCCGCGTTTCTTCCGACTGTACCGTCCGCGCTTTGAGGAGAAGGATACTCGCGATGATCTGCAGGCTGTTTGCAACACGATGCTGCATTTCCTGCAACAGCGTTTCCTTCTGTTGCAGCAGCTTGGAGATCTCACGTTCGGCGGCACGCCGATCGGTGACATCTTCGAATGTCAGGAGAATGAGATTGCGATGGTTTATTTGATTGAATACCTCCCGCGCATTCAGGAGCATCGAGCGTCGTCCGATAATGGGAAATTCTCGCTCGACTTCGTAATCTTCCATCACCGAGTGCTGTGGCGCGACGTCCTCCAGCAGCAATCGAAGCTCGGGAATATCCCACTGGCCGTCTCCTAGCGCGTAAACCGGACGACCCTGAATGTCCTGACGATTCGTCCTGAACGTCTGATGGAAGGCGCGATTTGCGGTGACGATACGCAAGTCCTGATCGAGGACCAGGAGAGGATCGCGGATCGTATCCACGATCGCCTGGGCGAGCGGGTGCGCTTCATCGAGGTCTATGAACGGCTGGCGGCTAGGCCACGCCAACGCGGCTCCTGGTAGGGAGCGTGCTCGATAGTTCGACGTTTCCATATCTTACCCTCCAAAAAGCTCTCCCCTCCCAAGAGCTCCCAAAACTTCGTCCCGCCAGAGGCGACTACCAGCGTCTTCCCCCAATTTCCGTCCGAAATTTAACTTTCGCTTCTTCAACGAGGAGGAGAATCACCCTCTCCTGCTAGTGAAGCCCCATGCCAAGGTGAAGACTGTGCAAAATTGCTCACACTGGCCGTAGGTCGGGCAAAACGTGAGTGCCAATCCCAATTGAGATATTCGGACAGGTAATGGCGAGTAATTCACAGTGAAGAATCCATTCAGCCAAGCCCGACCGAATGACTCCGCATTGAGCCCATGTCGTGCTTTTTTGACCGTCGACAATTCCTTTTGATGATATCGGCCTTCCCTTCCGGAATGAATTACTCGCGATACGAGCGCTGCTCAGCCAAACGAGGACCAAAACAGTGCGACAACAGTAAGGGCCATCAGCGCCGTGCCGGCCCACCCGAAAAACGTGAGTGTCGGCCGAGCGCTGAAACGACCCATCACCGAAAGGCGCGTAACGACCACCATCATGATCGTCATGATCGGAACAGCGACAATGCCATTGAGCACGGCGCTCCAAATCAGCATTTGAATGGGATCGATTGGCGTATAACCGAGCGCGAGTCCCACCACCGTAGCGGCAGCAATAATGCAGTAAAATCCGACGGCGTCCGGCGCTTTCGCCTCTAGCGTGGCGGGCCAGCCGAACGAGGTGGGCAATTTTGAACAGACAGCGACCGAAAGACTCAACGAAGCGATAGCGCGGACGGCGCGAGCTTCATCATCAAATGTCGGCGGACGCCGTCGCAGTAGGCACGATTTGGCACAATTAAAGGCTAAGGACTGGCAGCGCGAGAAACCGGGGCAAGCCACTGGGTGTGTTTCTGGCCGCCAGCCCAATACATAAGTGGCGATCCCCATCGCAATTATCAATCCCGCCTAAATCAACGGCAAACCGACGTACAGCTGCCCTCCGCCATGGTCCTCAATCCCTCTTCGCGGAGTAAAGTTACGTCAGGACTCCTGTCCTTTAAAATCCGTGATGCAGTTGTCGCTTGGGGCAAATCTAACTCTTCAACGTCGTGTTTAAGGTCGTGTTTCAGTTTCTTTTTCAAGACCCCTAGCATTAGTTGCATTGTGGCTTAGCTCAAGTGAGTTGGTTGAATAATGATATTCAAGCAATACTTCACAAAAATTTGGAGATAGCTATGACCGAGAATAATCAGAATCAGCGCGACCAGCAGAACCAGCAGGGTGGCCAGGGTGGTGGCCAACAAGGCGGCGGCCAGCAGAAGCCTGGTCAGCAGCAACAGCAGCAGCCGGGACAGAAGCCCGGACAGGGCGGCCAACAAGGCGGCCAGCAGAAGTAATGCTCCTCTTCGGAGAAAGAATCCCCGGTTTCGGCCGGGGGTTTTTATTTGTTTAGATTGTTCGCCTATAGGGGACGACGCGCTCTTTCCTTATAAAATCCGTGAAGTGAAATTGAAATTGTGGTTCTCTCGGTTATGCGTTGAGCTTGGCCAATAACCCTCGCATCAGCTTTCCTTGCGTAGCAGGCCGGCAGCTTGGCGATTTCGCCGCGATCCGCCGCGCCTCGTGTGTGAAGCGAGCATCAGCTTGGAGATCGCGACTTGATCGCGGCAGCCAGGCATTCGATCAGCGATGCCTCGTCGAACGGTTTGCTCAAGAACCCAACCGCTCCGCCATCAATCGCACGATTGCGGCGGCGCTCATTCGGATAGGCTGTAATCAGGATTACCGGCGTGCGATGACCCTGCGACCGCAGCGCCTCCTGCAATTCAAGGCCGCTTAATCCAGGCATTTGCAAGTCGGTGATCAGGCATGACTTGTTTCCGCGATCGCATCGGACGCGAGAAAATGCTCCGCCGAACTGAAACTGACGGTTTTGTATCCTAAGGACTCGATGAGTGCCTGTGTGCCATCCCGGGCCAGCGCGTCATCATTTGGTTGCCACGACGACGCCATCGCTTGGATCGCTCACAAGCTGAAGTTTCCTAGATGTGGGTTAAACCCCAACACAATCCCACCGCGACGATCAGAATTACGGCGATCAGACCGAAATATCCGGACTTTCGTCGAACTAACGAATGCTGCTGCATTTGAGTGACCCTTCAGAGCACTTCAACCTTCACTCGCATGACTGCTCGGCGTCTGAGCAAAATTGCTCACTAACAGCTGGCGGATGAGGGTCAGATTAGGGTGGGGTTTCGTTGGACGCGAGATCAACCCACGTCAAATCCGCCCAAGCAATCCTCCGATTGCTGGCCCAGATTAATGTATTCATCCCGGAGCCAATATAGTCCGGCGGCGCCATGGAGGCCTGCGGATTGCGCCGCCCAGCAGCGCTACCCGCGGGTAACAAAACGTGAAAATCTAATTTTTGATTTGCGGCTGGTCGTGCAGAACGACATTCAACAATGAACTGTGGACTTCGATGCCGCCGTTGTACCCGATGAAGCCCAGCTTTCTAAATTTGTTCATGATTAGATTTTATTTTGCGCCATCTAAGTCATCGCGATCTCATGACGTCAAAGCGGGAAGGGAGCTTTGGACTCACTTTCCCGCTTAGGCGGTATCCCGGACTACGGTGTGCTTATAGGTCGCTTTGTGCGCAGGCGTTTACGCGACCTTGGCCTTTAGATGCGGGAACATAGCCTGCATAGCCTCGGCATCCATCTCTGTCTTGAACTTATGCCGATCTTTGAGTGCTACAGACGTCCCGTTCCAGGCTAGGTGCCGGTTGCCTACCGCTGGTCAACCGGCGGCGAAGGAACATATGACAGCGGTTCGCGTTAGTGGGTTGGACGGGATGCTCGCCCCCCAGCCCCTCACCCTCAGAGCTTCCTGTCTAAAAGCTCCCTCCTGGGGCTTTTGTTTTTATAGTCGAGCGGAATGAAGCTAACTCGCGTCATTGGAAATCCGAAACTCGCTATTGAACGTGGTCCTATACGACAAGCCTGAGATCAGGAAGGACAACGCGAGCAACGGATCGAGATAGCTTCCGAGGTTGAGGTTTGGCGCGCTAGACGCACAGCATTAGGGCCGGTGTGGTCGGGCTCTTTTTCAATGGACAGAGTAGATTGTTAGAATAAAGCAGCCCGTGCCGAGTGTTCAAAATTGCTCAGACTGCCTGCTCCGACTGAGACAGCCTGTAACCGAGGTGATCTATGAACGGAGGCCCAACATGGGTAGGTTCATCCGACGCCAAAACGTTGAGCGCTACTGGCGTCTTCTAATCGTGTGACCAACGAATCAGATCGACAGAGAATGCTCGAATCGCTTGTCGAAGAGCGGCAAAAGCAAAGAGATGCTGGCGATGAATTCATCTGATAACCGCGGTGCTTTGGACATCTATTTTACCACGTAACGCTTCGCGATGTTGGCCGCGTTTCTCCGCGCCGCTCCGCTTGCGTCAGGCGGCTCGGAGTGCTCGCCCGACGAGCTTGGCCCCAACCTGGCGACCTTTGCGCCAAAGCACTTTGTAGCTGGCCTCTTTGCCTGAGAGGCGCAGGACAAATTCATCGGGTACGTCGAAATCATGTGAGGTGCTGACCCGCACGCCACCATCATCTAACTCGTCGATAACGAGGCAATAGTGGTATGGCGTCGCGCCCGGTTCGGTCCGGATCGTCCCTAGGCGTCCGATGGGCCGACGCAGTGCGCGCCGTCGATCCGCCGCAAGTGTCTCCCAGATCATGGTGTCCACCAATAACTTTAGTGACACCCGCGTATCCCTTTTCAGTGAAGCCACCATATCGACTGACGGTTGCGCGTCGCCTAACCAGATCACTAGAAATTATCGCAATCTTTGAGCAGCGAGGCCATCAACTTGAAGGGCGGCCCGGAAGTTCCACGAAACGATCAAGTAAAAATTATCCGCGAGTGAGCAATTCTATACAGATTCAGAATAGTCGCCGGCCTAAAGAACCACAAATCGGGCGCTTTCCCCCATCCCCCGACACCCCTAGCGCCCGATTTGTTTGCGTACAAAAAGACCCCAGCCCTAAATGCTGGGGTCTTTTTTATGCGGCTTTCAATTTTACAAAGCAGGCGTCTAGTCCTCGACGGACCAGGGCGGCGGGAAGCGGCGCTCGGGCATCGGCGCGAAAGTATGAGGCCGCCAACTGAGGCGGCCTACGGGGAGGAAAGCCCCGGAATGGTTTAACCGGAAAACATCGATAGCGGGCGTTCAAATTCCCAATTGGGGGATTGTTCTAGGTGCCGTCATTGTAATCTTGTTCATCTACTCAGCAGTCATTCACTGAAACACGCAGCCGTTTCCTCGACGGACCAGGGCGGCGGGAAACGGCGGCCCAAAAACTACCGGCAACCTACGACTGAACTGGTCGGGTTCCGCCCGCTGCGGACGGGACGTTGAATGTATCCGCATTCCAATGACACGGCCCAGTGGCAATCGAGCCAGTCACGTTAGCCGCCTGGGGAGTCGCTTGCGGGAAAGCTACGACCGTAGTGTTGCCGTACCCGTTGTCACCATAGCCCGAGCCCCAGCCCCAATCCCAACTCCAGCCGCCAAGCAAGAACTGGTTTCTCCGGAACCGATGGTCGAAGTGAGCATGGCCGAAGTGATGCGGGGGAACGCCCGGAGCGATGCGCCGCGCCTCGGCTCATTAGTTTCCATTTTTTTGCGTCTAGCTAAACCACGCTGAAGATGTGTAAAATGCGTTTCAATGAAACTTGTAGCTGAATGCCGGCTATACGCCGAGGAGTACCGAAAGCTGGCAGCCACGATGAGCCAGCCGGAGGAGAAACAGGCGCTTGAGACGATGGCAACGGCGTGGGAGAACGCCGCCAATAAGTGGGAGGCTCAACTGTTAAAACAAATAGATCGTCACACCGGCCTCGCCTCGTTGCAATAGGGCGCGGTGGTCGGAATTGCGCCGCGCCTGATCGCGCGAGCCACTTCATCAACGATCCGGGCGACTTGAATGGCCTTGGCGTCGTATTGTTTGCGCGACATCCCACGGGCTTGAAACTCCGAAAACAGCGCCTTGCTTGTTACGCCGCGCTGCCTGACGACACGCACACCAACAACAGCAAGAGGGACGCGCAAGGCAGCGGCGAGTTCATCGGCTGTGCACCCGAGACCTTTTATCTGCGGTGCGTCGTCAAAAACTATATATCGTGGCGCAGGCCCATCCATCAAATTCATCCTTCAGGAAAATCAGAGACAAAGGCAGATAAAGGAAAAAGAGCATAAGGCCAGACCTAGCCGCCTTGATCTCGATCAAATCAAATTGCCAGCTCAGAGACAGCAAAGCCGTCGGCGGTACGCAGCCAACGGCTTTGCCTTGTCCCCCAATACGTGCCGTGTTCTTGGACGGTATCCGTCGGGTTGTCGAACCGGGCAGTGAAGCCAGTCGGATGGCACTTCACCCTTCGTCCCACGCTTCCGTCGCCACAAGGGGGGACGTCCAATCCGACCGAGGAAGAATAGCGCCTAAGCGGTCGCGCTCAAGCTGAAATCTGGTGATAACTCGCGTTTGATAGCGGGCTGCGACTTGGACCGTTGTATCGTTGCAAGCATCAGGGGGGGCGATCATGGCTAAACGCAAGAAGGCATCAAAAGTACAAAAGCGAGCGAAACTGCGAAGCTCAGCTAAGCGCGGTAAGGCGCGTAAGGTAGCCAAGGCTGCGAAAGCGACGAAGCGGACAGTTGCCAAGGCCAAGCCCAAACGCGCGGCGGTAAAGAAAGCCGCGCGGAAAGTGAAACAAGCCGTCACTCCGGTAGTCGAAACCGTCGCTGTTGAGGTAATCGAGCAACCCGCTCCTGGCGTAATAACCGTCACGGAAGTCGAGGAGACGCGTCAAGTCAGCTGAGCCGGAGGCCACAATCTGTTGAGCCTTCGCTCGTTGAGCGAAGCTCCTCCAAGCCCAGCGGGACACAGCACCAACAACCCTTCGGATCGTTGACGGTCACGGGCGGGGTGGGCCCCAACAGAGAAGACCGCATGTACAAATCGGGCAACACGCGAGGGGCGTGAAGGCGCGGCGCGCCAAGCGGAGAGAGTAGTTCGGTTGAGGGATGGAGATCGCGCCATGAGAAGCTTGATGACGAGCGTGATAAGCAACGAAGGCTGGAAAGCAAAGCAGCACTCAACTCGCATCGTTGCTGAACGCGATGAGCAAACCTTCAGGAAGCTCCTAGAGCGACGGGTGGGCAAGGCTGTAGCAGGCTGGGCCAAGCCACCTTGGTTGAACGAAGACCAACACCATTGGCTAAGCAAGAAGCTAGCGCAACTCACGCTCGATAACGACGAGATTGAGCACTTTCTTTCCACCATCTGGGGCAATGATCACATGCGCATGCTCAATGGCCTTGGTCCGGACATGGAGAGGATCGCGAAGGATATTCGGATTGTCCGCTTCAAGCTCGCCAAAAAGTTTGATGAAACCGACGATGATTTGCGGCGCGGGTATGAAGTTTACTTCGGCGAAGAAGGGACAAGAGCCGAGTGACCGCGCATGGAATGCCCGGAGGAGAATGTCGGTGTGCCCTTCGTCACACCGTCTCCGCACCGCGCCGTAGGTCGCTGACCACTTCCACCATAGAAATGGCCACCTCAAGCGCAGCTTGTTCGGTCGCTAGCTCGGTCTCCGAAAACGGTGGGTTGCAGTTGCGTAATGCCTGCCGGAGTGCTGTGCGTGCACGTTCGTAAATTGCATGCCTAGCTTCATCGGTTGTGCTAGGCAAACGAGAAACGGCGCGGGCTATCACAGAATAATAGTCAGCCATTGATGGGCGCGACCTGCGGCGGACAGATCCTGCCGATTGCAAGAACACGGAGACTTCAGTACGTCGCCGTCCTTTGGCGGTCTTCGATTCGCTATTACTTGCGTATATATACGAAAAATGGGCACGCTGGAGATAAAGAACAATAAGACCCATGCCCTTTTGCGTTACGGCGCACGTTTCATTCACCTATTTCGGTTGTAGTACGGTAGTTTCCGCCACAACGACTGAACCAATTGGCTCCAGAAACTGTGTTCGTTTCGCAGGGAGCATTTGCCCCCAACCAACCAAGAAGCGAGCTGTCCAAAATGGCTCGAGGACAATCATGAATGCACGCCGATCAGGACCGAGAGTGACATTTGCTGCACCCTCGAAGCTGTGGACATCGAGTGCCACTCGCCCCGAGCCGAAGAGCTCTCAAACCGCGCAGAGAAACTATGAACGGTATCTAGCGCTCGCCCGTGCCGAAGCCCAAATCGGCAACATGGTTGGGCAGAGAATTATCACGGCGTGCGATCGACGGGCACGTATCAGGTCTTGGCCAGGGAGGCACCGCGAGTGCAAAGGCTCCATACCGGGAGCTCAAAAACCTGCGCGTCTGGGCGAAGACGGACGCCGGCATGGTAGCCTCTATCGAGAGCGTCCTTCTAATTTTGAGGCGTAAACCTTAGCGCTCGACTAGGCGGGCGATAGACGCTCGAGAATCTGCGCCCGTGTCTCGACCGCAAAAAGAGCGGTGACAATCGCGCCCATCAGCGCGAACAGCCCGAACATGACGAAAACCGCATTGATACCGTAATGCGGCAGCACCCAGCCGACGATTGTGGTGCCGACAACAGAGGCGCCGCGTTGCCAGGCGCTGGCGACGCCGCCGCCGAGCGCGCGCAGATGCGTCGGATAGATTTCGGCCGTGTAGGTCGCCAGTGACAGTAACGTCGAGCTGAGGAAGAAGAATCCGCACGTTGCGACGATCAGCGTCCCGACCGCGCTGAGCTGCGGCAGGAACGCGAACGAAAGCAGCGCGGCGGCGCAACCGCCGAGGCTAATCATGAACATCCGCCGCCGTCCGATCGCCTCGATCAAGTAGAGCGCCGCAAAGGCGCCGGCAAGCCCGAAACCGCTGTTGATCAGGCCGTAGGTGAGCGATTGCTGGACATCAAAATGATAGACGGTGCGGAACAGCGACGGCATCCAGGCGGTGATGCCGTACGATACGAAATAGGCGCCGATCCACATCAGCCACACCGAAAGCGTGCGACGCAGATAGATGCCCCTGAACAGTTCGACGATGCGCGGGCGAGCCTCAGGCACTTCCGGCAAATCTTTTGGTAGCGGTGATACGAGTTTACCGTCTCGCGCCGCGGCGTCTTCGATCCCTGTCAAAGCGCGGTCTGCCTCCTCGTTCCGACCCTGACTGGCCAGCCAGCGAGGTGATTCAGGCAGTACCCTGCGCATTGGAATCGCCAGCAGCGCCGGGATGGCGCCGATAATGAACATCCATTGCCAGCCCCAACGCGGCACGACATAGACGGAAACAAGCGCCACCGCCAGCAAGCCGACGGAGAACAAGACCTGCACCGAGACGGAGAAGCGGCCACGATCCCTGGCGTGGGCGAATTCGTTGACGTAGGCGGCCATCAGCGGAATTTCACCGCCCAGCCCGATGCCCTGAACAAAACGCAGCCAGAACAGGATCAGGTAGCTCGGCGCGCCGGCGCAGGCCAAAGCACCGAGCGAGAAAATGAGCAGCGTGGCCAGCATCGAACGCCGGCGCCCCCAGCGTTCGGCGATCCAGCCGAACACGATCGCGCCGATGAGCTGGCCGGCGAAACCGATCCCGATCAACGAGCCGATCTGCTGCGGATTTAGATGCCATAGGCCGATAATCGGAGGGAGCACATAGGCGATGGTGATCGAGTCGAAGGCATCGAAGAACCATGCCGTGCAGATGATAAGCCGCATTTTCAGATGCCAGGAGCAGTAAGGCAGCCGTTCAAGCCGCGCCACCACGTGGCGCATATCACCGCGCTCGCCCGAACCCGCGATGTTAGCCATGATATTCCCCCCCAATTTTTCTCGTTTGGAACTGATCAAGGCCTGGCGATCATAGAACAATCATTTAATCTTTCGCCTCGCCGCCGAACCTGGAGAGCGAGACCGGCGGCGCTCTGTCGCGGCTCGATCGATCTCACAATTAGCAGGATCAATGATTACACCGTAGAGCTCCGCCGCTGCTTTAACTGAAACGTAGCCCTGGTACACGTCTTCGCGCACATCCTCAGCCGGGCGGTCGAACGGCGAGCCATAACCGCCCCCGCCACCCGAGGAGATGCGCCACGCGTCGCCGCTCTTGAGTTGGGCTACCAGCACCTTGGCGTTTGGGAAGTCGGTCTTCCACTGGCCCCCAATCCGGAACGCAATCGCATTGCCGGCTGCGTCGCCGCCGCTTTCAAGGCCCCAAGGCGGACACTTCGAACGGTCGCTTTGGGTGTTGACGACGATCGGCGAAAGCGCGCGGGTGGTGCGCGCGACGCCGAGACCGCCGCGATAACGCCCGGCGCCGGCGGAATCAGGAACAAGTTCGAAGCGTTCAACAAGAATCGGGAACTTCGCCTCGGCCTGCTCATTCGGCCCATTGTGGGTGTCACCATCGTTAAGACACACGGTTGCGGATACCCCATCCTCGGTTTTCTTTGCACCCCAGCCCCCGCCGAGCGGGCCAAAGTTACCGATGAAGAACTCCGACGTCTTCGGATTGAAGCCGTGGAACGTCGGCGCGACCAGATCGGCGTGATGCCCGGCGATCACGCGATCGGGGATGGCCGGCTGCAGTGCCTTGAAAATCGTGTCGATGATAGTCATGGGAAAGCACATCCAGAGCCGCATCGGTGCCGGGCGCGTGGCGCTAATGATGCGGCCGGGCGGAATGACGATTTTGAGGCCGCGGAAAGCGCCATCGTTGATCGGATAGTCGGTTGGCGAGGTGATGCACTTATAAGCGACCTGAGCGCAGCCATATCCGGTCGTGATCGCGGAATTGTAGAAGCCGCGCACCTGCTTCGAAACCTCGGTGAGGTCAATCGTCATCTCATCGCCCTTGACCGTCACCTTGACCTTGATCGGAATGCGCTTGCCGATATCAACGCCATCATCGTCGAGCCATGATTCCGCCTCGTACACTCCATCGGGAATCGTCAGAGTCCGGGCTCGCGCGGCAGCCTCGGCGCGGTCCATGATCTCAGCAATCGAATTCATCACTGCTTGCTGGCCGTAGCGATCCAGCAGCTCAAGAAATCGCCGCTCGCCGGTTTTCACCGCAGTCACTTGTGCGCGAAGATCCCCCATCGCGCGCGGCGGCAAGCGAACGTTCATGCGAATGATGTCGAGGAGATCCTGATTGACCTTGCTGCGATCCTGGTACTTCACAATCGGGATCTGGATGCCCTCTGAGTAGATATCTGTTGTCATGCCGCCAAGCACGCCGCCGACGTCCAGCCAATGCGCCATGCAGCAGGAAAACGCTACGAGCTTGCCCTTGTGGAAGATCGGCAGGGTAAAAGTGAAATGATTGAGATGACTGCCGGTTGTGTAGGAATCATTGGTGACATAGATGTCGCCCGGCTTCATGTTTTTGATGCCGAAATGTCGAATTTTTGCTTTCACGGTCTCGGCCATCCCGCGGATAAAGGTCGGCAGGCCGATGCCGATTGAGACCGTTTCGCCCGCGGGCGTGAACAGGCCCGTGGTGAAGTCAAGCGCCTCGTAGATGATCATATTGTAGGCCGTGCGCATGAGGTTCGTCTTCATTTCCTCTGTCACGGCGAGCACGCCATTACGAACAATCTCCACGGTTACCGGGTCGACCTTGCGCTTCCTGACAACAGTACCTTTTGCTCGCTTGATCATCACTTTGCTCCCGCCACCCGAATTGTCAGGTTGCCATAATCGTCAACAGTCATCCGGTCGCCCGGCATCAGCACTGTGGTCGAGGCGTGCTCCTCGATCAGCGCCGGACCTCTTATCGTGTTGCCAGCTACAAGTTCCGTTCGCCGATATGTCGGCGTGTTGCGAAAGTGGCCGTCGAACCAAACTTTGCGCCTGCCGGTGGAGGCTGATTTCGGCGGCGTGGTGGTGCCTTTCTTGATCTTCTCCTGCGGCGGCTTCCTCATCAGGCCAGCGACGGTGACACGCAGACTCACGATCTCGGCGTTCTCGTTTGGGGCCGAGGTGCCGTAGCGCTGCATATGGTCGTTGTCGAAATGCTGCTTGATCGCCGTGCGGTCCTGCTTTTGGAAGACGCGCATCGGCAGTTCCACCGTGACGGGGTGTTCCTGACCGACGTAGCGCATGTCAAACGCGCGCTTCACCACGATCTTATGAGGCTTCACAGGGACCGCCGCGATCGCGTCGCGGCCGTTCTGTTCTAGCTCCTTGAACATCGCCTCGATCTCATCGAACGGGGCGTCAGCCAGCTGCATCAGGTGCGTGCGCACGTAATCGTAGCGCAGGTCAGAGAACAGCATGCCGAACGCCGAGAATACGCCCGGCGCGCCGGGCACGATGACGTTGCGGATACCCATCTCACGTGCCACATCGACAGCATGCAGCGGGCCGGCGCCGCCATGGGCCACCAAGACGAAGTCGCCCGCGTCCAGGCCGCGCTCGGTGGTAACGCCCTTCACTGCGTATGACATCGCCGTTGCGGCGATGCGCAGGATACCGTCGGCAACTTCGATCGCATTCATCCCGAACGGCTTGCCGACCTTAGCCAGCGCTCGCTCGGCCGCCGAGACATTGAGTTTCATCTCGCCGCCAAGAAAGCGATCGGCACCCAGCCGTCCAAGCATCAGATTAGCGTCGGTTATGGTTGGCTCCTCGCCGCCTTGGCCATAGCAGGCCGGTCCCGGCTGTGCACCCGCGCTCTGTGGGCCCACACGTAACAGCCCTTCATGGGCACGCGCGATCGAACCGCCGCCCGTTCCGACTTCGCAAATGTCCATCATGGCGATCTGCACCGGCAAGGCCTTGTCGTAACCACCGATCAGCGCCGCACCCTTGGTCAGGGCCTCTCCTTTGTAAATCACGCCGGCCTTTGCCGTGGTGCCGCCCATGTCGAATGTGATAGCGTTTTTGATGTCTAGCCTGCGGCAAAGCGACTGCGTGCCGATCACGCCGGCCGCCGGACCACTCTCGAGCATACGAATACATTGGGTCTGCGCCTGTTCGCTTTCATAAAGGCCGCCGGTCGATTGCACGATCAGAAATGAGCCCTGGAAGCCGGCCTTACGGATGTGATCGTCGATCTCGCCGATGTAGCGGCGTACTTTCGGCCCGATATAGGCGTTCGCGGCGACGGTCGAACAGCGCTCGAACTCACGGTACTCTTGCGATAACTCGTGTGACGCGCTGACAAACATGCTCGGATGGCGTTTGGTCAGAAGCGCCTTCGCTTGCATCTCATGCGCGGCGTTGGCGTAACAGTTGATGAACATAATGGCGGCTGCTTCGATGCCCAGCTCTTCGAGCTTTTCGCTCAGCGCCGCTAACCCGGCTTCATCAAGCGGCGTCACCACTTCACCGTCAGCGCGGACGCGCTCCTTAACCTCAAAGCGTAGCGCCCGTTCGATCAGCGGCTTGTGCTTTTGGAAATACAAATTGTAAGCGTCGGGCCGGTTGATGCGACCGATCTCATAGACGTCGCGAAAGCCGTCAGTAGTAATCAACGCGGTCCTCGCGCCGGTGCGCTCCAAGATCGTGTTGATGGCAACTGTGGATCCATGCAGAAAGAGGTTGGCGGACGCGTAATCACTCCCGGCCTTCACGACGCCTGAGCTGATGCCGTCGACCAGCCGACCTGGCGTTGAAAGCGTCTTGCTGAAGGTGAGTTGGCCCGTCTTGTCGTCAAAAACTGCGATGTCCGTAAAAGTGCCGCCGATATCGGCGGCAAGTCGTACATTTCCACTTGAGTGCGAACCTTGTGCTTTCATCCCGGCTCACATGGTCTTAGGCCAGATCGTAGGATGATGGCCCGAAAACGAAAGTTCACCAAGGTCAAGCGAAAAAGTTCCTTCCCACAAGTCGAAAATCGAGATCACCTCGTCAGCAATAGTTCCGATTGCCTAATGGATGCTATTGCACGAGACTTGGCGGCAGCCTTAAGGGGTCCACTTGGAATAGCGGGCCTCACAGATAGGTCTGGCCTGACGTCGGCATATGGCACCGACGTGGTGAAATCTGGATCGATTGGAACGCCGACCAACTCGACGGTGTAGACTTCATGGCCAAAGTCAAGCGAACTGCGCACCGCGGCGCACGCAAGGCATCGGCACGCGGGATATCGAGTCGCAAGACATCAGGAACAGTGCGCGCGGCACCCGCGGTGTCCTCACCGAGCGACATAGCGGTCGAGGACCAGCTCATCTCCTCGAGCCTTTCGCTGCATGAGCTGTTCCAAACGCAGACGCGACAGATACTCGACCGCACCGATCTCGAAGAGGAGCAGAAGCAGAACATCCTGGTGGCGATGAGCTGTCCCTGCTGCGGCGCCGGCGCGATGTCATTCACCGCTAAGCTGAGGCGCTGACCTTACTCGTGTTCCTGACAAGCGAGCGCGCAGCGCGAGCGAAAGATCCGGGACCCTGCTTTTGCACCTGCCCCCAGAAACCGGAACCCCGGGATCTGCGCTCGCATGTCGGACCGTGATGCAGCTAGAAATCGCGAAATCTGGTACAGCAGGGCTACGTCGCAAGGCCTAATAATCCAGATCCTCGCGAGCTAGACAGGCGATGCTTGACGCCCCCCGGGGGCCGGCAGATGCTGATGCCAAAATCGAGAGGAGAGTTCCATGGCCGCACGGCTTCGTCATATCGCGCTGTCCGTTTCCGACCCCGAAAAGGCGGCAAAATTTTTCGAGGACGCCTTCGGCATGAAGCGGGTCGGCAAAGCGGGAATCGGCTGCTATGTGTCGGATGGCACCATCAATGTAGCGCTCTTGAAATATGAGGGCGAGGTCCCGGGTTTCGATAAGGGCTATCACGGCCTCGTTCATTTCGGCATGTGGGTCGACAATCTCGAAGAAGCGACGAAGAAGGTGACTGACGCGGGTGCCACCTATTTTGGCGGCCGGCCGGACAATAATCCGAACACCTTCTACGAGGTCAAATACAAGAGTCCGGATGGCGTCATTTTTGATTTGACGCATAACGGCTGGCGTGGCGCCGTAAAGGAAGTGGTCGCGGCTGAGACTGACAGGGTACCTGCGGAATAGGGACTATAGCGAACTGCGTTTCCCGAACGCAGTGCTACGCTGCGCTCAGAACATGCTCGCTCGTGCCCACCAGGTGATCCAATGAGCGGCGGTGAGACGACGAATACTATTCGGATTTCTCTGCTGCTGATAGTTTTCACCATTGTCTCAGCGTCGAGCCTCTGTGCGGCGGATTACCCCGATCGTTCCGTAAAGGTGATCGTGCCATTCCCGCCTGGCGGCGCGACAGATATTGTCGGACGCATCGTCATGCAGAGGCTGTCCGAGCAACTCGGTCAGCAGTTCTTCATCGAGAATATCAGCGGCGCTGCCGGCAATATCGGCATGACAGCTGCCGCGCGGGCGCCACACGATGGCTACACGATCCTGCTCTCGTCATCGAGCATCGTGGTGAACCCGAGCCTATACAAATCGATTCCGTTCGACGTTTAGCTAAACTCTCGGCTGAAACGATCGACCGCTAACTGACGCACTCTCGACCAGATCAAATTCTTTCAGCATCATTTTGCGAAGCATATCCGGGTCACGGATGCCGCGCTGCGCGAGTTCGATGACCTTCTCGGCGACAAATCTAGTCGCCGGATCATCATCATCACCAATTTCCAGACCCAAAGCGTCACACGTCGCTACGAAAGCGGCGGACATGGTTTCAACGACCTCCGGTTCAAAAGCCTGATAAGCAAGAAATGGAGTGATCGGCATGGTGCTCTCCTAGCCACTCTCAGCCACGGATGCGATCTGCGCAATAAAGGCTTCCACGCAATAGCTCCGCATGGTCGGATCGGTCATGGCGCGCTCCTACACCACCTTATTCGTGGGCAATTTCAGTCTCGTTTGCCGGGCCTTCTTTTCGCCGCAGTCAGAAGCCCGAACTCCTTCGACTTGACGTTTTTGTCGGCAAGCACGAACCCGTCGGCTACCAATCCACGCTTGAGCAATTCGCGGATAGCAGACGCACGGCTTGGCATTCGTCTGACGAAGCGCCAATCGTCGATAGCTGTCACTTCGTCCTCAGTCAGCATGATCTGCAAACGCTCAACGCGACCAAGAGACATGGCGAACCTCCATGCTGATAATACCCATGGGTCGTCTAAACGGTCGAAACCCGCTAAACATACTAAGTGGGTTTTTACTCATAAATCATATATCAGGGATTAGGTTCCTTATGTGTCAAGCGTTGTTTAGGGTAATTGGCTGCGGCAAGCCCCTAAAACCGAAAATCATTATTCATCAGTTTGTTAGCCGGTAATTTTTCTTGCCAGCCACCTGCGTGAGCGCGACAGTCGTTTTCCACGGCAGGGAGTGTAAGATGTCGGCAAGAATTGATGCCGTCGGCCGCCTTCATCGGCTTCCCACGGAGGGCAAGGGACACGCCACGGTTGATCTTTCTAAATACCTACATGAAATTGCAGATGCCGCCATGTGCTCCCTTTCGAGGAAGGATCAGACTGAAATCTTGATCGACTTGGAACCGAACTGCGTGGTTTCGGCGCGGCAGGCGACCGCTGTCGGGTTGGTTGTCGGCGAAGCGATCACCAACGCGCTGAAATATTCTCACCCGACAGGGGTGCCGGGAAAGATTGGGGTCACATCCCAACTTAACAAACTCCGTGGCTTAGTCATCGAAGTGGCAGATGATGGCGTAGGGCTACCTGAGGGTTTCGATCCGAATACTTCCGAAAGCACCGGCATGGTCTTGATGCGCAACCTCGCCGAGCAGTTAAGTGCTCGACTTGAGTTTGAGCAGCCGCCGATTGGGCTGTCCGTTCGGCTTGAACTGCCGCCATCGTCCGAATGACCCGATTGCGCTTGCGCCGTTAGCGGTAAGCTGAGTGCCGTGCCCAAAGCAATCCACGGAAGGTTTCCGTAGTGCCGCGCGAGTTACAGATTGAACGCGAGTTGTCCCGGGTCGAAGCAGCCTCCGATCGCGCAGAGCGTTTGGCCAGCCTGCTGACATTGTCCTATGAACCAATGCTTGTGTGGCAACTAAATGGGCCGATCGAATTTTGGAACACTGGGGCCGAGCGGCTTTACGGCTTTGCGCCGGAAGAGGCGATCGGGCACAGTAGCCACGCTCTGCTTCAAACAAAATTCCCGGTCGAATTTACGAGTTGATTACACAGCTGCAAAATGAACGTTACTGGTCGGGCGAACTACGTCATATCTGCAAGGATGGCCGTGAAGTCATTGTAGAAAGCCGGCTGCAACTGCTCGATGACGGCACGGTGATTGAAGTCAATCGCGACATTACTGACCGCAAGCAGATCGAAGACGATCGTCGCCAAACTGAACAGCAATTGAATTTTTTGGCGGCAATTGTTCAGTCTAGTGACGATGCAATTGCAAGCAAAAATCTCGACGGCATTATCACCAGCTGGAACAAAGGTGCCGAGCGCGTCTTCGGCTACACTGCCGAGGAGGCAATTGGTCAGCCGATCACAATCGTCATCCCGCAAGACCGGCAGGATGAAGAGCGTACAATATTAACGCGCATCAGACGGGGTGAGCGCATCGAGCACTTCGAAACCATACGACAGCGTAAGCAGGGCAATCTGATATGGGTCTCTTTAACAATTTCTCCCGTCAAAAACGCGGAAGGCAAAATCGTCGGAGCGTCTAAAATCGCGAGGGATATTACAGAACAAAAACGAACCGGCGATCAAATCACCACATTGGCGCGAGAAGCAGAACACCGAAGCAAGAACCTGCTTGCTAACGTGCAGGCGATGGTCAATCTTTCGCAGGCTGATTCGGTCGCTGACCTTAAAAAGGCGATCGAAGGCCGTATTCAGGCGCTTGCGAATGTCCACTCGCTCTTTGTCGCGAGCCGCTGGATCGGCGCCGAACTATCAACAATCGCACGACAGGAGCTTGCCCCCTATTCAGCGACCGGGGAAAAGCGCGTGCGAACAGACGGTCCGCAAGTCCTGCTAGCGCCCGACATTGCACAAGCCGTCGCCGTCACCTTGCACGAGTTGGCGACCAACGCCGTCAAATACGGAGCTTTGTCCACGGCCAATGGCCACATCGACTTGAAATGGTCTCACGAGGCCAACGGACGCTTGAACCTGCGGTGGATAGAAACTGGCGGTCCAACTGTACAGCCACCTACGCGTAGGGGCTTTGGCGGACGGATCATTGAACAAATGATTGCTCAGTTAAAAGGGGAAAATCGCTTTGACTGGCGCGCTGAGGGGCTGATCTGCGAAATCACACTTCGGGTGTGACCGGGCGAGGAGAACGGCCAAGGCGGATGAAACTTATGAGGAACAAGGCAAAAGTACTTGCGTTTGAACAAGAGCGCCGAAATTTATTCGCCTTGGTTCCCTATGAGCAGAGTTGCACTTGTAGTAGACGACGATCCGGCGGTCCTCGAATTACTAGCCGAAATGCTGGAAGAACTCGGCTGCGAGGTGATTACGCAGCAAGACGCTGCCGAAGCTTTAACCGTCCTCGGAGAGGACCAACGGATCGAAATATTACTGACCGACATCAACATGCCGGGCATCGCAGGCTATGAACTTGCGGAACAGGCGAAGCGATTGCGACCGGGGGTGAAGCCAATACTGGTATCGGGACGCGAAACGGATGGCTATGGCTATCCTTTGTTGCGAAAGCCACTTTTGCAGAGTGACTTAGCACGGGTGATCAAGGAAACAACTGGCTGGCCTTTGAGCTAAAGGTGAAAAATCTTGGGGGGCTCGCCGCTATGTGCTCTCTGGACGCTGAAATTTATTCCGCAATCAAACTGACGCTACCCAAAATTCGAACTGTATTCTGCGAGTATTGTGTAATTTAATATTATTGGTTCCCCTCTACGGCGAAGGCTCGAACTTTCGCAATCTTTTTAATATCGTATGTTTCCTTGAAAGCACCCGATGCACGCCACGCCTTTGCATTTGCGATGCTGTCGAACGCGATGACTACAATTTGGTTCGGAGGCTGCCCATCGAAGGTAACCATCTCTCCAAAATGGATGATGTAGTGGCCACCGAATGGCTGAAATGTCGCCGGATTGAGTGAGGGATAGTTGGTCTTCATCACTTCTTCTGTGTCAAATATTGTAACGACGTAAGCAGGCCGAGTGGCTTGGGCGTGGAGCGCTTGGGCTGCAAGCGCACCAAGCACAAAACTGGCAGTGATTGCCAGTGTCACTGTGTAGCGAGTTTTCACGATCTCCCTCCGACTTTTCTGAGCGAAGCTCAGCAACTTACCAATACTGTTGAATGAGGTCTGTGTTGTGCATCGCGGCAAATGTGAGCCGCTGACGTCTGCCCCGATGAACATTTACCGGGCCTTCTTTAGATGACGTTCGGCTGGAATGTCTTGGGTTCTGGTTACAGTTCGAACACCTGATTCGGCTCAGGCAGCTCGACTCGCGTGTTGGCGAGAAGTGTCGCAAAGCTTCGCATCGTTCCTTCTTCTCCATGAACGAGGAAGGTTTCCTTCGCACCGGTCTGTTTGTGCCAAGCTAACAACTCGGCCTGATCCGCATGGGCGGAGAAACCGTTAATCGTGTAAATGTGAGCTCGCACGGGGATTTGTTCGCCAAAGATGTTTACCTCCTTGGCACCGTCGATAATGCGGCGCGCCAGAGTACCACTGGCGGCATATCCCACAAACACAATGCTGGATTCCTGGCGCCAAAGGTTGTGCTTGAGATGGTGGCGCACGCGACCGCCGGTACACATGCCAGTACCGGCCATGATGATGGCACCGGCATGGATCGCGTTAATCGCCGTCGACGCCGCGCTCTCGCGCGTGAAATGCAATCCGGGAAAATGAAGCGGATCGTGTCCCTCTCGAATGAGATTCACGATCTCCGGTCGCAAGCCCTCCAGATGACGCTCCATGATTTCGGTAGCGGAGATCGCCATAGGCGAGTCAACAAAGACCTGCGTCGATTTCGCCAATCGATCATGGCTGATGCCCTGGCTGATAAAATAAAGCAGTTCCTGCGCTCGCTCCACTGCGAAGGTGGGGACGATGACATTTCCACCGCCCTTGAAGGTATTTGTCACAGCATCGTAGAACTCCTCGATGGAGGGTCCCAAGGGTTTGTGCAACCGGTCACCGTATGTGGTCTCCATCACCACGTTAGCGGCGTTCGGCGGGTCTTCGGGACCGCATAGCAACGGGCCGTCAGACTTGCCGAGATCACCGGAGAACAGCACGGTGGATTGCTGCGACTTTTCCGTGAGCTGCAGAACGATGCTGGCGGAGCCCAGGATATGACCAGCATTGATGAAGGTGGCGCGCACGCCAGGAGCAAGTTCGAGCGGCTGATCGTAAGCCGCCGTCCGTCCGAAATGGTCAAAAGAGTTTAAAGCGTCGAGGACCGAATAAAGCGGCGCTGTGAGCTGACCTGTTAAATCGCGTCGCGCACCGGTACTTGTTTGGTAACGGGCATCTTCTTCCTGCAGATGGGCCGCATCGAGCATTACCAGGCGAGCCAACTCCCGCGACGCAGCGGTAGTGATGATTTCGCCGCGAAATCCTCTCTTGGCCAGCAGCGGCAGCCGGCCGCAATGATCAAGATGAGCATGCGTCAGCAAAACGTAATCGATGCTGGCGGGATCGAATCCAAACGGATGCGAATTTTCCTCGTCTAGCTCACGGGTACCCTGGTACAGCCCACAGTCGATCAGGATCCGCTCTCCGGCGCACTCGACCATGTGGCACGAGCCGGTGACGCCGCGGTCAGCGCCGTAAAATGATAGTTTCAAGAAATGCTCCTTGGCCGTGCCACAATCCACCCCTCACGCAACGTGCAGGGGTTCACCGCTGCTATCGTGCCAATGCAAGATGCCAGTCCAGATCTCCCGGGCCGTTTCCGCAAACCAGAACAATTCTCGATCTTCCTGATCGATAACGCCTTCATCGACCAGGAAATCCAGATCGATCGCACGGCGCCAGTAGCTTTCGCCCACCAAGACAACTGGGATCGGCTTGATCTTCCGCGTTTGAACGAGCGTGAGCACCTCGAATAGCTCGTCGAATGTGCCATACCCTCCGGGAAAGGCGACCAGCGCCTTGGCTCGTAAGAGGAAATGGAGTTTACGCATTGCGAAGTAGTGAAAGCTGAAGGAAAGATCTGGCGTGATGTAGGGGTTCGGATATTGCTCATGAGGCAGGCTAATGTTGAGGCCGACGGATTTGGCTCCAATGTCAAACGCACCGCGATTGGCGGCCTCCATAATACCGGGTCCGCCTCCGGTCACGACAACGCTGTGCTGCCCATTGGCAGTTTCGTTCGTTGTGCTCACCAGGCGACCGAATTCGCGGGCTACCTCGTAGTAGTGGCTCTTCGCAAGGACCCGCTCGGCAATTGCCAAACGGCGCACCAATTCTTTGTTGCCGCTGTCGTTCACCAGCGCCGCCTTCAAAACCTGCACTTTACGTCGTGCCATCGTCGGCTCGCAGATCCGCGTACTTCCGAAGACCACGATCGTGTGACGAATGCGGTGTTCTTCGAGCAGTATTTCGGGCTTGAGATAATCGATCTGCAAGCGGACGCCTCTCATGCCATCCCGCGCTAGGAAGTCGAGATCAACGTCGGCGCGGCGATAACTGGGGCTTTCGAGAATTGCTCGGACCTGCGCGGCAGCGTGCGGATCTTCTTCTGAGGCCTTTGGGAACCGCCACGGAAGCGGCTCGCGCCGATCTACGGGGTGGGCAGGCTTTGGAATCTGCGGCCTGTCAGAGATAGGTTCATTAGTTTTCACCGTCGTGTCTTCCTTTCCAAAAACGTGGATTATAACACATCGACCGCATCGAAGTTCTTCTCCGCGACAAAACCGTCACTTGATTATCGCCGCTGCCGGGCGCACCATTTTCGCGAGAGGGAAAGCGTCATGGATAGGATGATCGCTCGCCTCAACACGGTCCATCACCACGACCGCATGAGCCGTGGCTGATTGAACAGTTTCGTTCAAATTCATTTTTCCCGATGTCAATTTTGTCGCTTTATTGGACCTCCTGGGAATTGCTTATTCCAATGCCAGTAACGCATGTGATGATAGGCAAAATGAAAAAGTAACGCCGCATTTGTTCTTCCTTCCAAAACGCAGAGGCATTTGGAAAGCGCGGCATTTGATTCTACCGCTGACGCAAGCCGCCCACCTCGTTGCCTCAGACTCGACCCTCGGGTCCTGGCAGCCGAGACCAATCAAGGCCGAGTTCTTCACAAGCCCGACGCACCACTCGAGCGTCGACGATCTGGTGCGAGCCCCCAAGGGGAACCTCTGCCTTTCGGCCTTCTCGATGCACTGTGACCATGACCTGACCCTCGCCCCGCTTTTCATGCTCGTGTCGGTCAAAGCGGCAGCCGTGCTCGGCCAACCATTTCCGAAATGTGGCACTTTCCATTGCTTTGTTCCCGTGTATCAAGATCCTGATTGGATCGGGTCCAGCTCAGTTCTTGGATGCTCCCGTTGATCTGCCGCAAACAACTGAAAGAAAGCTCAAAGTGATATTTTTTGCAGAAAAACCAGATTGAAGTAATTCGGTGATTTTGCGTTACATCAATGCGGACAGTGCGGGAACAGTTCAATTTATTTTTTGGCAAGATGCCCGTTCGAAATTTTCTCTAACCTACGGAGTGAACAGATGAATCTTCCGAGATTGTGGACCACGGGCCAGGAGGTGACGTGGGATCCGTTCCGTGCCATGCGGCGCGAAATGGAGAATATGCTTCGTGCTTTCGATCAGAATGTGTCCTCTCCCGACATTGGGGCTGGCGCACCGGCAATCAGTGTGGCTGAAACAAAGGATGCCTTTGAAGTGACCGCTGAACTTCCCGGCGTGGACGAGAAAGATATCAAGGTCAGCCTAGACGACAACCAGTTGATCATTTCCGGTGAGAAAAAGGCGAAGAGCAAGAAACAAGAAAAAGACTGGCATATCGAAGAGCGGAGCTACGGCTCATTCTACCGATCGATATCCCTACCATTCGAGCCAGAAGACGGAGCCGTCGACGCTCATTTCGACAAGGGCGTACTGCATCTGACGATCAAGAAGCCCGCGAAGGTCATAAAGACTAGCAAGACAATCGATATCAAGGCGGGCGCTCCACCCACGAGTGGTAGTGCACCGAGCAAGGCCGTTTAATCTATCGCCATAAGAACGACTGGAGGTCGGAATTGATCGCAGTTTGCTATCCGGTTTTGCCTGCGGCCTCGGTCGCGGGCGAAACAGGTTGAAATCGGGGTGGCGTGTAGGGGGCTGGCATTCTTAAATTGAGAGTTGGAACCGATGAGCTATCGAGTCTGCTTTTTCAAAAATCTGCTCAGCACCGATGATCATCAATTCCGCTGCTTGCAGCAGAGTATCGTGATCCGTCGCGCCAGAAGCGTCGAACGGGCCATAGAGGCGGCCAAACGTCGGTTTGAACGCCTCTGCCATGCGGTTGATTGGAGGCTTCACGCGGACGGCGTTGAGTTGGAGATGGAGCAACGATCACGTGTGCATTAGGGCGCGGGATGGTAGCGCCCAACTCAGGAGCTCGCCCGGTCGTAAGAGTTGCGTGGGCGGGAGCGCGATCGTGCCGGTACGGATCAAGGAGAGGCGATGTATACCAATATCCTGATACCAACGGACGGGTCGGAACTCGCCGGGAAAGCTGTCCAGGACGGTATCGCCTTGGCCAAGCGGATCGGCGCCAGAGTCACCGTGCTGACGGTCTTGCCGCCCTTTCATACGATCACGACCGACACACAAATGATCGAGGATACGCCGGCTCAGTACAAAGCACGCATGCAGAAGCATGCCGAGAAAATTCTTGGCGCTGTCGCAACGCAAGCGGCAGGCATTGCATGCGAGACGATCCAGGTCGAGCATGAGCATCCCTACCAGGCGATTATAGATACTGCTGATTCAAAGGGCTGCGATCTAATTGTCATGGCGTCGCATGGCCGCCACGGCATTTCTGCGATCGTCCTCGGCAGCGAGACGATCAAGGTCCTCACGCATTGCAAGATCCCGGTACTAGTCCATCGATAACTCGCGCCTGCTGGCGGCCGGCAAGAAGCCAAATTTGCACGGTGCACGCAACGGCTCTCATTCAAACGATGTGGCATAGTGTCGTCGTCCAGTCTGGCGAAGAATTTGTGCGCAGTCCGTCCGCCGCATGTGTGCTGCGAGCCCTCGCAATTCCGTCTTCCAGAAGCAGAGCAGTGTTTGTATGTGATCCAGGTCAATAAGGCCAAACCGGCGCGGCGACCTGCCGGGGTTACGCGCGCCCGCGATCCCAAAGTCGCCAATGGGTCGGCTCAAACCACAATGGAACGATTCGCGCGGGTCGCCAGGCTGCCAGAGCTATTTGCGCAAGTGAACGGCTTGCTACTGGGGCCATCCGCAGTCATACGGGAGATGGGTACAAGGTATCCAAGTGAGGGCGTTGGGTTCGGCGCTGGCAGCCCGCTCTAAAGCGTCGTCCGGAATATCGAAGGTAAGAATTTCCTCGACAGGTTCAGCTTGGCGAACCAACTCACGGTCCATAGCACACCCACCCTATGATGCATCCGCCAATTCACGCGATAAGTATACCGTGTCCTCGAACCGATATCCGCAGGCCTCGCAAGACCACACATGCCGAATACAACAATCCGACAAATGCTCAGACCATTCCGGTGCAATGATATCCGCCCGGCACTGCGCACACTGTTTGACAATTACCCTAGTCACGGACACTTCCTCCACTTCTGCTTTTTTGAAATTACCCGCCCGGCATGGCAGTGCTGTGACCAGCGCCACACCAAAACCGGATTGCCAGCAATATCGCCAAACTGACGGCGTGAGCGGTTGAACTGTGTCAATGCCGCGACTTGCAATCAATCCTAAAAACCCGCCAAATCACCTAAACAATCGGAGGACGGCCATGGCGATCAGATGGTGGCCCGAGCCAAGTGCACCGCGACGCCATTCAGTCGGACGTGCCGTTCTCATGGGCTTCTTTTGGATCTGGGGCCTTTTGGGTTTGATCGGCAACCTACTTTCATTGAATGGCGAAATTGGCGTCGCAGCCCTGTCGAGCCAACTACTATGGATCGGCGGAATGCTCCTATTCGGGCTTGGTGCTTTGTTGCTTAGACCAGCCGTGTCGGCTGAGGACACTCGCGCCTTGCCGGAAGGATACCATGGCCGCGCCATGGGCATTCCCTATAAAATCGACCTAGATGGGAAAGTGACGGCGTTGATGGCGAAAGGGCCACAGACTTATCAGACATGGCACGATTTCTGGAAGGCCATCAACGTGCCATCCGTGTAATTCCTGACGCGAAATCGCAGGCGCAGACACATGGCCTCACTTGCTGTGCGCCCTAGCAAACAACCGGCACCAACTATGCCCGCCAGCGTCGCCGCTCGCCCCACACGAACGCAGTCACAACAACAGTTGCCACGACCATGATGAGAACAACAACTAAAATCGCAAAGATGCACAGGTTGGCGACCGCGCTTCATTTAGTGTCGTCCCTGCAGTTTAGAGAACTTCGGAGGCTCCTGACAAAAATCAGTTGTGCTTGGTTGGCCTAAAAGATTTTCGCGGCCGGCGCCGACATCGTGCAGATCGATGAGCCTTATATGCAGGCGCGGCCTGAAAAGGCGCGGCAATACGGACTGGATGGACTGGACCGGGCTCTCGACGGTGTCGCAGGGACGACTGCCATCCACATCTGCTTCGGATATGCCGCGATCATCCACGTGCGGCCATCGGGTTATTCATTTCTGCCGGAATTGGCTGCGTCCCCCGTAAAGCAAATCTCCATCGAGACAGCGCAATCTAATCTCGACTGCTCTACACTGGAAAAACTGCCGGGCAAAACAATCATACTCGGCACACTCGACCTGTCGGACATGGCGATCGAGACGCCGGAAACCGTCGCGGCACGTATCCGCCATGCCCTGCCCCATGTACCAGCCGAACGCATCGTGGTGGCACCGGACTGCGGCCTGAAATACCTGCCCCGCGAAATCGCCTACGGCAACGGGAAAGTGAGAGCCGTCCGCAAACCCGCGCGCCGGCACCGGTAAGCGTCTGCCACCTACATTACAATTCACCGTGACGGGCGGTCGAATCCGCTGCCCGCCCGCCGACGCGCGCGCGAGGGGTGCCGGGCCAGCTCATCACCATTGATGATGAATCGCCAGGGCTGAGTATTGTGTCGACGGCGCGGGTCGGTCTCGCCCCGCGCCCCTCGCGCGTGGGAATCGGCAGAGAAAAGGGGAACGCGCCTCTTTTTACCGATATTGTTGCGATCGGGCTGTTGCGCACCTTGACCCCGTAGCTGGCCGCGCCGCGCCCGGCGCCGCCGACCACACCTCGCCGCCAAACGGAACCCGCTCCAAGAGAAATGTCGACGGCGGCCAGCCGGCGCAGCAGCGTTCGCTCCGAACCGATATCGCTAAAAAGAAGTCGGCGGCTCGCGCGGGTCGGTCTCAATCGCCCCGCGCCCCTCGCGCGCGGGAATCGGCAGGGTAACGCGGCGCTATCAGGGCTGCTCGCCATCGCTGACGGAGTGATCGAATAAAGAGACGTGATTTTTGCTCAGGGGAGTTAAATCCGGCCCTGGCACGTTTTGAATCGGGCCTGCTCTCAGTGTGGGATTTGGACTTCTTGCATGGATGTGTAGATGAGCAACATTATGATAACGGCACCCAGAACGATCATCCAATTTGAAATTTGAACGCCCGCTATCGATGTTTCCCGGCTAAACGATCCCATGATTTTCCTCCCGGATTTACATTACGAGCCCTTCTGAATGACGTCTCTAATCTGCTCGAGAGTTTCAAGGACAGTTAGCGTAGTGTCACCCATAATGACGTTGGTAACATCATGCGGTGACGAGGAAACGCGGGTAGCATGCACGATCCAATCGCTGTTGATGAGAACTGGATCACCGCGTTCCTGAGTCAGGATTATCATAGGCATTCGTAACCTCCGTTTGTCTCCTGGCACTCGATGACGTCGCGCTATGCACGAGCGTCCCATTTTGCTTCGATGCCCGGTTGCGGCATTCTTCACGCGGCCCCCCTACTATTTCCGCAAATGGTCGCATGTTCATAATGTCCGTTCGGGGTCCAATAGCCGACATTCGCGTATCACCTGCGAGAATAGAAAGACCATCTGACAACAGTCTATCCGAAATTTGTTCAGATAAGTTGATCAGACGGCTGCAGAGAAGAGGTCTCCCCGCCGCGCAGTATCGCCAGTCAGCTGGAAAACAGGCAAGGAATAGGGCTGTGCAGCAAGAGGTGTCGAGTGACTCCGCCAAAAATCCACTCACTAAGTCGCGTGCGACCATAAGCGCCGGCGACAATTAAATCGACATGATGTTGTTCAGCTAGATCAAGCAGAACAGTCTCTTCGTCCTCGTCGGCTGCAGTAGAGATCTGTTGGCCAACTGATACCTCATGGCGCTCGAGATATTGTGCTAGGTCTGCAATCTGCGCATCTGTGCCTTCGGAACCCGGCATTTTTGCCGCTGCAATACTCACCTCTTCAGCCACTTTAAGAAATGGCAATGCATCGCGAACCGCTCGGCGTGCCTCGCGTGTATCCTTCCATGCGATCAGGACGCGTGAAGCTTCAAGGTGATCTGTTTGCTGCGGCACGACCAAGACCGGTCGCCCGGCCGCGAGAATAATCGTTGCAGGATCGTAGGTGTGATAGATATCGCCTGAGAGGAAACTTTGGCCGACGACAATAAGGTCTGCCGCACGCGCTTCGGTGGCAATCACGTCCCTGGGAAAGTTCATTGACGAGCGCCATTCGACCCGATCGGTGATTTCTCCTGCAATCTTTCGGAATTTCTCTCTCAGGCTCTCGAGCTCCTTTGCTGCGCATTCCACGGATCCAATGCTCGGAAGTGCAGTTTCGGAAACGTTTTCGCGACCGTGTTTCAGCAGTGGCCAGCCGGCAACCCCGATCAGCAGCGCCTTGAATCGAACTGCCAGCTTAGCCGCCAGATTGATCCGCGCTTTACTAGCTTGATCGAAATCCACGCTGACCATGATTGCCGCGAGTGTCATGTCGAAAACTTTCCTGTGACCTCCAGCCAAGGTCACCATCGCAATCCCCGACGGCAGGGACCCAAGCCGTCTAACAGCGCTTTTTACCGATCATCGAGCGAGGTGTAGAAAGCTTCGTAGGGCTCCCGATTGTGCGGCTGCGTCGCGCTCGACGATTTCAGGTGTTAGCGGCGTTTCTGCATATAAAGAGATTGATGAGTCAAACTCGCAACCACACTTATGACAAATCCAGAGATAGCAGGCGGTTTCCTCATCGAGGTATGTGCATCGATCTGGGGAAGTGAGCCGTGCACCACATATTCACACCTCCTCAGTCTCCTCGCTCTGAATTCAGTATAAGCGTGTTCCTCGTTCTTCGAGAAAGCCTTGACCTACATCAAATCATAGGCCTTGTTGATCTTGATCCGGACAGTTCGTACCATTGATTTAGATCAATGTAGCCCATCCAACCTGGTGTAAAAAATACTTTTCTTTAAAGACGCGCACCGAAAGTTCCGACAAGAGGTCAAGGGGGCGCGCATGACCGTAAAACATCTGCTTGAACAGAAGGGCCGGAACGTTTGGACCATTGATCCAGACGCCACAGTACTCGATGCTGTGGCAAAAATGGCCAAAAAAGATGTCGGCTCTCTGGTTGTGATGGACGGAGAAAAATTGGTCGGCATCGTAACCGAGAGACACTATTCGCGTAATGTCATTCTTAAAGGCAAAACGTCCCCTACCACGCTGGTCAGAGACATTATGGAGAGAAACGTAATCCATGTCCGGTCAGAACAATCGGTCGAACTATGCATGGCGCTGATGACCGAAAAACGCGTGCGTCATCTGCCCGTAGTCGAAGACACAAAATTGATCGGCATTATCTCCATCGGTGATTTGCTTAAGTTTATAATTTCCAAAAAGGAATTCGATATCGGTCAACTTGAACACTACATTCAAGGAGGTTAGCGCGGTTCAGGCCGGCCGCACCTGCTTGGTGACTAGCCTCAGATGCCCGCTCGAAAACGGGTCATGATGACGATAATCGCTACCTGCATCATCCCTTGCAGGGCGACGATGTAGAAGTACCGCTGCATCCAGTCGCCGACTTTTTTCATATCGGGATTGATCTTTTGCAATTCCAGGCAGACGAACACGTTAACCGGCGTTAAGAACCCCAGGCCCTGGATTGTCATCAACACCACTAGAATTATCGCTGCCGCCACCCAGCCAAAGGCGGGCCATTCAAGCGTGAAGTAACCGAACTGGACGGCTAAAAACCAACCCGTCGTACCGGAAATGATCGACACGGTCGGCATGAGGAACAGTGTTCGAGGCGTCAGCCGCCGCATGATTTCTCGGCGAACTGGAAGGTCAACCCGGCGCAGGATTGGACCGAGCACAAATCCCATAAAGAGATCAATGCCCGTCCACAGCAGACTGGAAAATACGTGGACGAAGTCCAGGAACCAAATATTGCCAGCCAAGATCGCCGCGATCATTACCCCGACCGCTGACAACGCCCACCACAGGTAGCGCCAGCGAATGAACTTCTCGGTCGTTACGGTCGTGGCAACTGTCATCCAGCAATTATCCTCATCGATGCTGGAGGAGCGTATTCAAAAGCGGGCACCGAGGAAATTGCCTTAAAGCACTGGTGCGGCAGCTACCACCCAATGCTTCCGGATTATATGAGCGATTTGCGTAGCGACCCATGCTGGAATCGCGACAAGCGAAATGGGGTGAAAGTCATTAGTAGGTCAGCTCCTGCTCCGCCAGCCTCCTGTCGACCTGTTTGCTCAGCTCAATCAAGGCGTCAGCAATTTTCACCGGATATGAAAAGCCGTCTCAAGGCAACGCAATGGTTCAGGCAGCTGCTCCAAACTACGTGCCGCACGATCGCGAATCTCAGATAACGGGGGTGAGGACCTGATTCGCCGACCGCCCTGCATCATCATCTCGATCAACGGCTGGCCGGGTTGCCTGTCGGTCTCAACCGAGATTACGTCGCCGGCCATGCGGCCGTCGGAACCGTATTGACGCCAGACCTGCTTGCGACCGGGCCAGGTCGCTTTGCCAGACGAATGTTTGCGGCGCGGCAAGCCTGCATATTCCTGCAGCTTATAGGCGCAGTCGAGTGCCGGAACGTCGGAGGACGTGGTCAGGCTTGTGCCGACGCCGAAGGCGTCAATAGGCGCACCGGCGCGAAGCATTTCGCCGATATTATCTTCATCGAGGCCGCCGCTCGCCAGGATGCGCACATCCTTGAGGCCGCCTTGGTCTAGAATGTTGCGAACGCCCTTCGACAGCGCTGTCAGATCGCCACTATCCAGCCGGACGCCCTGTATTTTGATTCCGTCCGCCTGCAGACGGGGCGCAAGCGCAACCACCTTCTTTGCGGCAGCTTCGGTGTCGTAGGTATCGATCAGGATGGTCAGGTTTTGGGGACGTGACTTAGCGAACGCTTCAAAGGCCTCACTCTCTCGATCATGGGCCTGAATGAATGAATGCGCCATCGTACCAAAGGTTGGAATGCCGTAGAGCTTTTCAGCCAGCATGGTCGCAGTGCCGGCAAAACCCGCAATATAGCTCGCTCGGGCCGCCAGCAACCCTGCCTCGGCGCCGTGCGCACGTCGCAGGCCGAAATCGACGAGTAGCTTGCCAGGCGCGGCCAGGATCATTCGTGCCGCCTTCGACGCAATCAGAGATTGGAAGTGCAGGATGTTAATGAGCCGTGTCTCAGCCAGCTGCGCTTCGGGCAACGGGGCTGTGACGCGCAGAATTGGTTCGTCTGCAAAGAAGACCGTACCCTCTGGCATTGCGCGAACCTCGCCTGTAAAGCGAAAGCTCCCGAGATGCGCGAGTAGGTCCCTCCCAAAACGACCTGTCCGGTCGAGCCAACGGAGCTCTTCGGCTGAAAACTGGAAATTTTCGAGAAAATCTAGCGCTTGTTCGAGACCAGCTGCGACCAGAAACCCACGGCGGGTTGGAAGTTTGCGCACAAAAAATTCGAATACTGCTGTCTTGACCTGGTCATGATCCAGGTAGGTTTTGATCATGTTGAGCTGATAAAGATCGGTCAGCAGCAGTGTGGCGGTGTCACTCATGGCCATTCACTCTGCCTGCTACAGCTAACGAAAACGCTCGCAACCCAGGAAGCAATGCAGATGAAATCGTGCGTATAGAGCGAATAAAATTGCGAAGTCATGCGCTAGGCTCATAAAAACTCGCGTCGTCGGGCAGCAAGTCTAATAAAAAACCTTAGGCCGGATTTGGGCTTGGGGCATTGATTTTTCTCAATCGGGGCGCGCCTATTATGGAGCCATTTGCCTTCACATAAACGGAAGAGATCACCATGCTGGTCGGCGTGCCAAAAGAGATCAAAGATAACGAGTACCGCGTCGGTATCGTGCCTTCGACGGTGCGAGAGCTCGCCGATACGGGGCATCGGGTCGTAGTGGAAAGCCGGGCTGGAGCAGGCGCAGGATTTGCGGATAGCGATTATCAGGCTGCAGGCGCCGAGGTTGTAGCCGACAGCGACGCTATATTTGGCCGCGCCGAACTGATCGTAAAGGTAAAAGAGCCGCTCGTCACGGAGCGAAAAAAACTGTCTCGCGACCAAGTGCTGTTCACCTATTTGCACTTAGCGCCGGATCGACAACAGACCGAAGCGTTGATGGAGGTCGGCGTGACGGCAATCGCTTACGAGACGGTGACCTCGCCGGAGGGCACGCTGCCGCTTCTCACACCAATGTCGGAAATCGCCGGGCGCATGGCGCCCCACGTCGGCGGCCACTGCTTGGAAAAAGAAAACGGGGGTCGCGGTGTTCTGCTTGCCGGCGCTCCTGGTGTGGCCCCGGCAAGCGTCCTAATCCTCGGCGGCGGTGTCGTCGGAACGAGCGCAGCGCAGATCGCTTCGGGCATGGGCGCCGACGTTACTGTGCTTGACCGCAATCCAGAGGCGCTGCGTCGCATCGCCGCTCGATTGGGCGGCCGTTTGCGCACGCTGTTTTCGACTTCCGACGTTGTAGAGCTTCTTTGCCGGCGAGCTGACCTAGTTATCGCTGCTGTGCTTGTCCCGGGCGCGACCGCACCAAAGTTGATTTCAGCGCAAACGGTCAAGGCCATGAAACCGGGTTCGGTGATTGTGGATGTGGCGATCGACCAAGGCGGTTGCGCTGAGACGTCGCGGCCAACGACCCATTCACATCCGACCTATGTTGTCGACGAAGTCGTGCATTATTGCGTGACCAACATGCCAGGCGCGGTACCGCGCACTTCAACCTTTGCTCTGAGCAACGCAACAACGGCGTTTATCCTCGCGCTGGCCGACAAGGGCTGGCGACGCGCGCTCGCGGACGACCCAAATCTGCGTAACGGCCTAAACGTGCACAATGGTCAGGTTACCTGTCGTGCCGTTGCCGATGCGCTCAAGCTGCCTTACACGCCCGCCGAACAAGCCCTAAACACGTAAGGAGATCACGACCCGAGCTCCCTCGGCTGGATTTCGCCGGAGGTTAGGGAGCGGCCACGATGCCGGGAATTGATTCGGATCAAAGACGACAAGGCCGAAAAGCTCGCAAATGTGTATCCAGGAATTGCCGACAACAGCCGCTAGGGGAAATTTGCCGATGAGAGTGAAACTTGAGATCATGAAAGCTGGCAAGAGGCTGCATGAAGGCGTCTATGAGATCGACGACAAGGCAAGTTTTGGCAGCGCGTGTGCCGATGTGTGGGTGAAAGTCCGAGAGCAATGCGACGCCAGAGCGACGAGCATCGGCGCTCTCATGGATTCGATGCACGAAAGCGTGATCGATGAGCTCGATGGAGCCGAGATAAGGCTTAGAAGGACATAAATCTAGCACGGCGGCCGAAGGCGAACCCGGGCGCCTCCACCTTGATTTGCATCAAGGAAACGCTTGTCCGCCCAAACGTACACTGCTCCGTTCAATCGGAGCAAAATCATGCAGACGCCGCCCGAGATCGTGTTTGAAGGACTGTCGGCAACTCCGCAAATCAAAGACGCTATTGATGCCCATTTGGCCGAACTTGAACGGCGCTGGGGTCGCATAATTGCATGCCGTGTCGTTGTGAAGGGACCCGGTCAAAGGCACCGTGAAGGTGGCCTATACGAAG
Organism: uncultured Alphaproteobacteria bacterium; assembly: GCA_963816295.1. GTDB lineage: Bacteria > Pseudomonadota > Alphaproteobacteria > Rhizobiales > Xanthobacteraceae > BOG-931. The sequence goes on from CAWFJS010000019.1 coordinate 103,528, forward strand.
TCCATATACGTCTCGCCCTCCCCAACGGTCGAGAAGTCAATGTCACAAGAACACCGCCGGCAGACGAGCGGCATTCCGACCTGACATTCGCGGTTGATGACGCCTTTAAGCACGCTCGTCGACAACTTCAGGATCAAGTTCGCCGCATCCAGGGTCATATCAAGGATCATCAGGATTCTGTCACGGCGACCGTCGTGCGAATTGACCCTTCAGGGGAGTTTGGATTTCTCGAGACCAGTGATGGTCAAGAAATATACTTCCACCGCAATAGCGTGATTGGCCGCGGAGCATCCAGATTGCAGGTTGGCTCACGTGTGACTTACGTCGAGGAGCCCGGTGAAAAAGGACCGCAAGCAACGACGGTCAAAATCATGGGCAAGCACAGCCTGCGTGCCGGAGCCGGCCCAAAAAACTCGCACACGGCCTGAGTGTGGAATTTCGATTGTCAATCCTCGTTGATTGATATCAATTCCTGCTCAGCCTCGGCCCGGTATCTTTAAGTATTGATGCTACTCAAGAATCACCCATTGGATTCGCCTCCAAAGCCGCTTGCGCCTGTCGAACCGTCGTTTGCCGACAAGGTCAAATTTCTGACGCGGGGCGACGCCTATTGTCCACCCGTCCCTGAAGTCACTTGCCACGAGACTCACATGTCGCAGGTTTTTCTTGTCGGCGATCGGGTCTACAAGCTGAAAAAGCCAGTCCGTTTTCCCTATCTCGATTTTTCTACGCTTGCTCGGCGCGAGAAGGCTTGTCGGGCCGAAGTCAAGCTAAATCGCCGTCTTGCCTCCGACGTTTACCGCGGAGTCACGCCTTTGGTGCTGTCCGAACAAGGCTTCGCGATTGGTGGCGAGGGCGAGATTGTTGACTGGCTGGTTGTCATAAATCGTCTGGACGACAGCCAGATGTTGGACAACGTCATTCGGGAACGGCAGCTGCATCGCTGGCAGCTCGATCGATTGGTAGAAATCTTGCTGCAGTTTTACCGGCGCGCCAAGCCTGTATTCATCGCGCCCGCTGCACACGTGGCTGAGCTATGGCGCGGCCTCGCGTATAATCGCCGCGTTCTTCTCGACCCGCGTCTTGGCATTCCGTCCGGATCCGTCCGCCACATTGACGCGATACAGCGGCGGTTTGTGACCGAGCGGGCCGGACTTTTGGCCGAGCGCGTGCGAAGACGGTGGATCGTCGATGGACATGGAGACCTGCGTCCGGAACATATTTACCTCGGCGATCCGGTTCGCATTATCGACTGCCTGGAATTTAACGCCCGCCTGCGAATGGTCGATCCCTTCGACGAGATCGCTTTTCTCTGCCTTGAATGCGAGCGTCTGGGTGCCGCTTGGGCTGGCGAATATTTACGACGTCGAATCGCACGCATGCTTCACGATGGACACTGCGATGAGCTTTTTATTTTCTACCGCTGCTATCGTGCGATGTTGCGAGCGCGTCTTTCCATTGCGCATTTACTGGAGCCCAATCCGAGGACGCCCGACAAATGGACACCGCTGGCGCACAGTTATTTACGGCTTGCTGCGGCGGACTCGGTGCGGCTCGAAAATGCTCTCAGAAAACCAAAAGGTCATTCAGCGTATCGCCGGCGTGAAGCCGGCGAATGCACTCGGCGAGCAGAGGTGCGACGGTAAGAAGATCAACCTTGGTTCGGGCTGCCTCGCCAAGCGAAGTGGATGCGGAATCGGTAACAACGAGCCGATCGATTGCGGGCTCCAGAAGGACTGTTTCCGCGCCTGGCATGAACAGGCCGTGTGTCACCAACGCGACCACGCGCTTAGCGCCAGCATGCCGCGCGGCGCGGGCGGCGCGCAGGAGCGTGCCGCCAGTGCTGATAAGATCGTCGATCACAAGTGCAGTGGCTCCCTCGACCTCGCCAACGAAAAGGTCGCCTGAGACGACACCTCCGCTTCGCCGTTTGTCGGCCAAACCCTTGCCGACCGGCCGACCGAGTTCAGCCTGCAGTGCCTCGTGAAAGATATCTGCACGCTTGGTGCCGCCCGGGTCCGGAGAAACGACACAGAGCCTCTCATCCCCTAGCGATCTGACATATTCCACAAACAGTGGCGCGGCTGTCAGGGCCACCGTAGGGCAGCGAAAAGCGTTCTCGAAGGCCGCCGGATTGTGGATATCGAGCGTCACAACGTCGTCCGTCCCCACGGCTTCAAACATGCCCGCAATATAGCGTGTGGTGACGGGGTCGCTGGCTTTGGTACGACGGTCTTTACGTGCGTAGCACAGGTAAGGGACCAATGCAGTCACGTGCGCGGCACCAGCATCTTTGATGGCGCCAATGAAGAACAGGAGCCGGCACAGCTTGTCGTTAGCGCTCTGATTGGGTCCACCATGCAAACTTTGCATCACGAACACGTGGGCGCCACGAACCGCTTCGAGGGGACGCGTCTTGTGCTCTCCGTCCTCAAATTCGCGTTCTTCGTGCGCGGCCAAAGGCAGGTTCAGCTCGGCTGCGACCGCCGAACCCAGTGCCGCGGTTGCGTTTAAGGCAAACAGACACAAGGATCGGTTTGTCATGCTCCACTCCCAATCGGCGGTGCCGAAAGGGGTCTCCGCGCATCGAGTCTATCGCTAAGGAGTGGCCTATAACGCCATTTCCGGTTCGCCGACCCGCTCCTTTTTGTCGTCAGGCAGTTCCGTCATTGTCGCCTCGGTCAGCAGTAGCACACTAGCCACCGAAACGGCGTTCTCGAGCCCGACGCGAACAACCTTGGTTGGATCGATAATTCCCGCCTCGATCAGGTCGACGTATTCCTTACGGCTGGCGTCAAAACCTTCATTACCATTGCCACTCGACATACGCGCTACAACCACGCCACCATCTACGGAAGAGTTCTCGGCGATCTGGCGACAAGGAGCCTCGAGCGCGCGTCTGAGGATTTGAACGCCCGTCTTCTCGTCACCTTCGCATTTGGTCTCTTCCTCTGCCACCACACTCATACAACGCAGCAGCGCGAGGCCACCACCAGGCACGATCCCTTCGGCGACGGCGGCCTTGGTGGCGCTGATCGCATCGTCGAATGCCTCTTTCTTTGATTTCATCTCCAATTCGGAGGGCGCGCCCACGCGGACTACCGCTACGCCGCCAGCAAGCTTCGCCAGCCGCTCCTGCAACTTCTCCTTGTCGTAATCGCTGGTAGACTTATCGATTTCGCGGCGAATCTGTTCGATTCGGCCGTCAATGAGGCGGCGCTCGCCGGCGCCGCCAATGATCGTTGTGTTTTCCTTATCGACGACAATGCGTTTGGCTCGCCCGAGCTGGTCGATGGTGACATGTTCCAGCTTAAGACCGATGTCCTCGGATACCACTTGCCCCCCCGTCAGGATTGCTATGTCCTCCAACATCGCCTTGCGCCGATCGCCAAATCCCGGTGCTTTTACTGCGCAGCTTTTGAGGCTGCCGCGAAGATGATTGACGATCAGCGTCGCCAACGCTTCGCCCTCGATATCTTCGGCCACCACCAATAACGGACGTGCAGATTTCAACACTTCGTCGAGAAGCGGCAGCAGATCCTTTAGTATCCCGATTTTGCGATCCGATATCAGGATCACTGCATCCTCCATCACCGCCTCCATTTTTTCTGGATTGGTGATGAAGTAAGGAGACACAAAACCGCGGTCGAACTGCATACCTTCCACAACGTCGAGCGTGGTTTCGATCGTTTTCGATTCTTCAACGGTTATCACGCCCTCGCTGCCGACCTTCTCCATTGCATTGGCAACAAGCTCACCGATTGCCGGGTCGTTGTGCGCAGAGATCGCGGCTACCTGCGCCGTTTCCTTCCAGAGTCTTAACCGGACGCGATAGCGCTTTCAGAGCTTCGACTACGCGTTTAGTTGCTCGATCTAATCCGCGTTTTATATCAATGGCGCTCGCGCCCGCCACCACGTTGCGTACGCCGTCGGCAAAAATCGCATGAGCCAGAATTGTTGACGTGCTGGTTCCGTCGCCCACCATCTCGCCAGTTTTTTCGGCAGCCTGGCGAAGCATACGTGCCCCGAGGTTCTCTTCGGGATCCTTCAAATCAAACTCCTTGGCAATGGTGACGCCATCATTGCAGACAACGGGCGCGCCCCACTTTTTCTCGATGAGCACCGCTTTTGATCGCGGTCCCAGCGTCACCCGAATGGCATCGGCGAGTTGGGTAGCGCCGCGCAATATCTTTTCGCGCGCGGCTGAGCGGAATAGGACCTGCTTATGTGCCATGGTGCTGTGCCCAGAACTGCCAACGATTGATCAACCTATCATTGAGGGCGGATGGTATGATTTTTTCGAGACCCACCGCGCTCATGACAGCCTCCAAGGCAAGCAAGATAGATGTTAGATTGAGCCAACGGAGCAGGAGAGCTTTGACTTGGATCAAATGTGCGGCTTCGTTTACGTGATGGGCTGCTTTGCAGATTTGAGTGTCTGCGTCGAAAAGCGCTTGAGAATATCGATCACTTCCTGATCCGAAACCTGCCTAAAATTGGCGTAGTAGACGCCGATGGCGCCGAAAATTTCGTAATCTTCAAGACAAATGATGTCGTCGGCCTCGTGCTGCAGCTCGGCAAGCGTGCTCGTCGGAGCGACCGGCACTGCGAGAACGAGTTTTTGAGGTCTCCGCGCGCGGATGGCATGCAGGGCCGCCCTCATCGTGGCACCGGTGGCAATGCCGTCGTCAATCACGATTGCGGCATGGCCGGTGACCTCGACACGATCGCGGGTACCCAAATATTGTTGCCGCCGTTGTTCGATCTCGCAAAGTTCAGTGTCACAGACCGCGTTGAATGTAGCTTCGTTGATATTTGCGGCCTGGATCACATCCTCATTGCGCACGATGATAGGTGTCGCCCCATCCACAACGGCGCCCATGGCTAGTTCGGGCTGAAAAGGGACACCAACTTTGCGCACGAGAATCAAATCCAACGGCGCTTTAAGTGCGGCACAGACCTCGGCGGCAACAGGGACCCCACCACGCGGAAGTGCAAGAATGACCGGCTGTTGCTTGTTGTAGTCGGCGAGCGCCTTGGCCAACTTACGCCCAGCGTCAGAGCGATCCTTGAAGGGCATGGTTACCTTCCATGCAGCTCATTAGACAGGCTCTGAACCCGGCGCCTTTGCGCCAGATCAAAGAACGTGGTTCTTTAAACGTGCTCTTCAAGGTTATAAACGCCCGAATGCATGTTTACCTGGATAGCGATCGGCCTTTGCATCGTACAGACGGGGATTTTCTCTGGGCTGAACCTTGCGCTCTTCAGTATCAGCAGGCTACGGCTCGAAGTTGAGGCCGCCGGCGGAAATACTGATGCATCTAAGCTCTATGCGCTTCGTGCCGATTCGAATTTTGCTTTGACTACAATCATTTGGGGCAATGTGGCAACGAATGTAGTTCTGACACTCTTATCGGAATCGGTTTTGGCAGGGCTCGGCGCGTTTCTTTTTTCAACTGTCGTAATCACTTTGCTAGGTGAAATATTTCCGCAGGCATATTTTACCAGAAACGCACTGCGGCTTGCTGCCCGGTTTGCAGTCTTTCTCAAATTCTATCAAGTGATCCTCTTTGTTGTCGCCAAGCCGACAGCGCTCTTGCTCAATTGGTGGTTGGGACCGGAGACGATAGCGCTCTTTCGTGAGCGGGATTTCCGCATCCTGATGTCGAAGCATTTGGAGACCGCTAATACAGACCTGGGAAAGGTCGAGGCAATCGGCGCGGTGAATTTCCTTGATCTTGATGACATTTCGGTACTGGACGAGGGGGAGCAAGTTGACGCTCGCAGTATTATTTCGCTTCCGGTCGCAGCTGGCCGGCCAGTGTTGCCAAAAATTGAACGCACCGCTGACGATCCATTTTTGCGTCAGCTGGATGCTTCAGGGCGAAAGTGGGTAATCTTTGTCGACCAAAATCAAACGCCCTGCATGGTTCTAGATGCGCATCATTTTCTGCGCGACGTTCTCTTCAATGAAGTTTCAGTGGGCCCAGAGCCCTATTGGCATCGACCAATTATCGTCACCAATATGAATGCACGCTTAGGTGATGTAATTGGGCTTATGAAGATGAAGCCGGAGCATCCTGAGGATGACGTGATCGATCAAGACTTGATCCTTGTGTGGAGGCAGCAAAGGCGGATCATTACTGGCGCCGATCTTCTTGGGCGATTACTCCGCGGCATTGTCACGCGAGAAAAGATCGGGTGAAAAGAATCTTGGCCTCACACTATACCGTGAGCCGTAACCAATAGTTCGAAATTGCCGACAGCGGTTCAGCTGCCTTTTTTCGAGCTACGGATGAGCAGAACCGGCTTTGTTGCTACGCGGATCAGTCCCTCGGCTACGCTGCCAAGCATCAGACGCCGAGCTCCGCGGCGGCCATGCGTCCCGATCACGATCAGATCAGCAGGCCATTTTTTTGCTTGTTCCTCGATAACATCATAGATGCGCCCGCCATACATCGCGATAGCGATTAACTTCGAGTCGACTTTCACACGGGCGCCGCGTGCTTTAGCAACGCGATTGGCGAGTAGCTTTCCGCCCATTTCTTGTAATGCTTTTTGATACTCAACAAATGGATAAGGCGTCTCGACAGTCATATAAGCCGGTGAGATGTCGATCACGTGGAGCACGCGAAGCGCCGCTTTTTGGTCCTTTGCCAGCCTTATCGCTTCTTGGAGTGCGAGATCGGAGGTCTCGCTTCCGTCAATCGCCACCAGAATGCGCCCGTACATCTTGCACCTCGCTTCGTTAATCGAGCCCCTGGTTCAAAATATAGACTGTTATTGAAGCGCTGGCGTTACTCCGTGACTTTACTTAGGGGCGTTATCTGACTTTTCCGACGGCGCCGATCCCACCCATCGATTTGCTGTACTCCTCTGTCGTCGGAGAGCAAAAAATGGCCCAAATCTCGGTTTCCTGCTCCAATTCGCGCGGGATCTTGGTTGATCGACAGACGACTCAAGTCGAGGATTTACTCGCAGCATGCGATTATGCAACGGCTACGGCGCGCTCGCTTATCGCCACCGCCTCGCTGAAGGATTGGCGCTGCTGCCGGCTCGATGTTTAGACGATCTGGGCGTGGAAATATTTGTACTGCCCTTTTCATCGGTCCTCGGTAAACCACATTGACTCCTGGATTAGAAAACCGGAGCTTCAAAGTTGGAGGATATGTCATGGCGAAGCGAAAAAAGAAAGCGAAAGCGCAACGGACGAAGCCCGCAACAGGAAAATCCGCTGCACGCAAGAGAGCACGCAAGGTCTCATCACCTACAAAAAGAAAACGAGCAAAGCAGGCGCTCGACAGGGCCAAACGCAAGAGAATGAAGGGTACACAAAAAGTGCGGCCGAGAAAGCTAACCAATGCTCCCGCGGTCGCAACGGTGGTCGTTGATGTAATCGAAGAGCCGCTCCCGGGTGTAATCACGGTCACGGAATTCGAGGAAACTGATATTCGCGATGTCGATCTGGACCGCGAGCGGGAGGATTAAAATCTGAAGAAGTTCGCAATGCAGTGCTGTTTCGCTGCGATGAACCGGACCTACGATGCAGCGCATCGCGCTATCGATACTGCCGTTACGTGGCGAAAGCGAGTGGCTGTGAACTCGTAATTTTGACCATCGGCGGCAATGTGACCGGCGCGTGGCGCGAAACCTGCTCACAACTTGTCCGAACGACGATCGGTTCGCATGTAAAAATACTCTTCTTGCACCAGTGGTCGGGCGGCTTCTTTGCGTACCAAAATACCTCAGTGGGGCGATGTCGTTAGGGGAGCTCAGGCAAGCCGCGGCTGCATTCGTCGTACTGCAGGGGGCTTTCAACTGGCTTGTTGACAATTACCAGCGCGTCGCCGATTGGCAAGCTTCTGCACATCGTGTCGCGACGCTGCTGATTGCCATAGATGAGCTTGAGGCGAAAGAGCGAATCGAAAGCTCACGGCACGAATAATTCAAACGGGCTCGATCTGCACCTCGGCGCTGAGCCGATAAACATCGGTGGTATGGCAGAGTTCAGTGCCCTGATTTATGAGGGCTGCAGCTCCGGCTGCCATGCTCAGACGCAGCGCGTCGTCAAATTTCGCGCCGCTCGCCAAGCCAAATACAAGCGCTCCGAGGAAACTGTCCCCGGCTCCCACCGCACTAACTGGTTTCAGCGCCAGTGCGCGTGCCCGTAACGCCAGATTCCGAGTAACAATCAATGCGCCAATATGGCCGAGCGATAAAGCGATGACTTCGACTTTCCCCTTATCAAGCAAGGCGCGTGCCTTGAACAACCAATCGCTTTCACTTTCTAGCTCTACGCCTATCAATTCGCTCATTTCACGCAGGTTTGGCTTGACCAGGTAAAGGCCTTGCTCAATGGCGACCGCCAGCGGCGGGCCGGATGTATCGAGACAGAATTTTGCTCCAAGACTTTGTGCAATCGCAGCTGCGCGGGCGTAGAAATCGTCGGGTACGCCGGGCGGCAAACTACCGCTGCCCACCACGAATTTAGGGGGCGGCGAGCTGGCGGCAAGCGTGGCAAGACATTGCTGCCACTCGCTCTCGCGCAACGGCTGACCGGGCAAGATAAAGCGATATTGTAATTGCGTACTTAGTTCAGAAACGTAGAAATCCTCTCGCGTTTCGGCTTCGGCTTGGATGACTCGGTTTGTAATTCCCTCGTCATCGACCAGGCGGCAAAGAAGTTGCCCGGTAAATCCTCCGGCGGTGAAGATCGCTTCGACGTCCCCGCCAAATCTCTTGATCACTCGGGCCACATTGACGCCACCGCCGCCGGGATCACGCCGCTGCGCCGTGCAGCGCAGCTTAACGGTCGGGACCACCCGATCGATCGTTGTGGACAGATCGATTGCCGGATTTGGCGTAAGGGTGATAATGCTGGCCATGATAAATCGCGGAACGGCGCGCTCTAGGTTTCCTGGCCGGCGAGGAACTGCAGACCAACGAACGCCGGATCGTCATGCAGGACCAGGTAAGTCGGGATAGGCTTGAGATAGGAGGTCAAGCGCCCTTTCGCCTCGAAACGGGAGCGAAATTGTGATTGCGGTAGATAATCTCGTAGCTGTGGCGCAATGCCGCCAGCGATGTAAACGCCGCCTTGCGCGCCGAAGCTGAGCGCGAGATTTCCGGCCACGCCGCCCAGCAACCCGCAAAAAATATCGAGAGCCGCCTGGCTGACCGCGCAACGGTTTGCGAGCGCCGCCTCGGTTATTTCAGCTGCAGTCCATTGCGCGACGGTCTGAGAATCCAATGACGCGATGACGCGATATAGATTTTCCAGGCCGGGTCCGGACAACACGCGTTCGGCAGATACGTGCCCGAATTGCGCTCGCAAATTTGCGATGATCGCATCCTCACGCGATGAGGCGCTTGGCAAAGTCGCATGGCCGCCTTCACTGCCCAGGACGAAATCGCCCCGGTCGCCATGAATGTAGGCAGCCACGCCAAGACCGGTCCCGGGGCCGAGCACGACCATGGGAGCGGCCGCGTTTGGCTTCTGCCCTCCGATTAAACGGAGATCTTTGGCGGTCAAGTGCGGCAATGACCATGCAAGGGCTTCGAAGTCGTTTACGATGTGGATCCTGGAAAAATCAAACCGGGCGCGAAGTTCGTCGGCGGCGACAATCCAGGGATTGTTCGTCAGGGCGCAACGCTCGCGTTCGACAACACCGGCCACTCCGAATATCGCATTGCGGATTGAACGACCCGCAGAGCGGCTTTTGATGAATGTATCTAGCGCGTCGGCAAACTGTCGGTATTCGGAGACCTTCATGTGTTCCACATCGTCAAGCACGCCATCGTGCAAAACAGCAAAGCGAGCATTGGTGCCGCCGATGTCTCCGAGCACGACACTTTCAGATTTGTCCTTGGTCATCCCCAACCTCCGGCGCTTTATTTCTTGTTGCGCGCCGCCTTGATCAGCTCCCGATACCACTCAAAGGACGCCTTGGGAACGCGGCGCTGGGTCGGATAATCGATATAGATGAGACCAAATCGTACACCATAGCCCGCATCCCACTCGAAATTATCGGGCAGTGACCAGACAAAATAACCGCGAACATCCGCTCCGAGGGAAACTGCCCCGTTCAATGCGCCAATATAGGCAGTCAGAAAACCGATGCGATCAGCGTCAACGACCGAACCGTTTTGATCAAGCTTATCCCTTCCGCCAAAACCATTTTCGAGAACGAAGATGGGGCCACCGGATTCCGGCATTACTTACGGCAGCGCTGCGGCACCCAACTGTCGTTGGCTATCACTAAATTGAATATGCCGACCAGCTGGCAGCAGGCCGTTTCGATGGCGAAAATTCCAATTTTGGAACGGTCACTATCGAAGACAAGATCTACGAAGAACTCACGCAAGCGATGACCTCGGTTAACGTCGAGGCAGAAGATCTACACGCGACAGCGGCACATGCGTTCACATAATCGGAGGACAGAATCCGATCTATTCCGCCGCCGCCGAGGCGTGTGTCCTAGCGTCTTCCGCTTCGCTGACGACCTGCATAGTGCGTAATATGCTTGATGGATTGACGCTGATGGAGTCGATCCCAAGCTCGGCAAGATATCGAGCGATCTCGGGAAAATTTGCTGGCGCTTCGCCGCAAATTCCAACATGACGACCATTGCGCTTGGCGCCGGCAACAGCAAGTCTGAGCATTTCCAGCATGCCGGGATCGCGCTCGTCGAAGTCGAACGCCACAATTTGGGAATCCCGATCGACCCCCAATGTAAGCTGCGTCAGATCATTAGACCCAATTGAGAATCCGTCGAACAATTCCGCGAATGCGTCAATTTGGATGACGTTGTTCGGAATTTCGCACATGACGTAAATTTCGAGCTCGTTTTCGCCGCGCTTGAGCCCGTGACTGGCCATAGCTTCGATAACCCGCCGCCCCTCTTCAACGCGCCGGCAAAACGGCACCATCACGCGGACATTGATGAGCCCCATGTCATTGCGGACGCGTCGCAGCGCGGCGCATTCAAGCGCGAAACCGGCCGCATAGGCGGGATGTGCGTAGCGCGCCGCGCCGCGAAAGCCGAGCATCGGATTTTCCTCCTTCGGCTCGAAGGCTTCGCCGCCCAGAAGGCGTGCATATTCGTTGGTCTTGAAGTCGGACAGGCGGACGATCACCGGCTTCGGGTAAAACGCCGCCGCGATGGTGCCGATGCCCTCGGAGAGTTTCTCGATGAAGTAATCTGCCGGCGAAGCATAACTGGATACGAGCTGGCCGATCTCCGTCCGGGCCGCTTTCGACGCGATTCGGTCAGGCTCGACCAGCGCCATCGGATGGACCTTGATGTGTTCACTGATGATGAACTCCATCCGCGCCAGTCCTACCCCATCATTGGGCAGCATTGCCGTCTTGAATGCCAATTCCGGATTGCCGAGGTTAAGCATTATCGCAGTCTTAGGGCGCTTGAGGTCGGACAATGCGAGCCGCGTCGTTCGTACCTCAAGAACGCCATCATAAACGCGACCGACTTCGCCCTCGGCGCACGAAACAGTCACCTTGCTTCCATTTTTGAGGACAGACCTTGCGCCTTGCGCGCCCACGACCGCGGGCACACCCAACTCGCGCGCGACGATAGCGGCGTGACAGGTTCGCCCGCCGCGTTCCGTTACGATCGCGGCGGCGATCTTCATGACCGGCTCCCAATCAGGAGTGGTCAACTCCGCAACTAAAACTTCGCCCTGCTTGAAATCAGCAAGCTGCCGCCCGCTGGCAATGACGCGGACAGGGCCGGTAGCAATTTTTTCGCCAACCGCTTTGCCCTCCACGAGCACCGCGCCGGTCGAGGCAAGCGCGAATGTCTCAATCGCTGTCGGTGCTCGCTGAGATGCAACAGTCTCCGGCCGCGCCTGTATGATGTAAAGCTGTTCGTCGACACCATCTTTCGCCCATTCAATATCCATCGGCATAGAATGGCCAGCCTTGGCCGAATAGTGCTCCTCGATCTTGATCGCATCATCTGCAAGTTTCAGGACTTCTGAATCCGTCAGGCAAAAACGCGCGCGGTCGGATTTCGGAACACGAATATTCTTGGTACCGCCATTGCCGGCATAGACCATACGCATCTGCTTACCGCCAAGCGATCGGCTTAAGACGACACGATGCCCTGCACGGAAGGTCGGTTTGTGAACGTAAAACTCATCGGGATCCACTGTGCCCTGTACGATGTTTTCGCCGAGGCCATAGACGCCGGTGACGAAGACGACATCACGAAAGCCCGATTCAGTGTCGATCGTGAATATGACGCCGCTGGCTGCGCTGTCGGCGCGAACCATTTTCATCACGCCGACAGAGAGCCCAACCTTGAAGTGATCGAATCCATTGTCAATCCGATACGAAATAGCCCGATCGGTGAAGATGGAAGCAAAACATCGGCGACAGGCCTCAAACAAATCGTCCTCGCCGCGAACATTGAGAAAGCTTTCATGTTGCCCGGCAAAGCTTGCATTGGGCAGATCCTCGGCAGTAGCCGAACTGCGCACTGCAACCGCAACTCCATCGCCATGTTGTTTTTCGAGCTCCCGGTAAGCGATTACAGCTTCGTCGCGCAGATCGGGCCGCCTTGTAGCTTCGTACACGATGCTCCGCGCTTTGGCGGCACAGGTTTTAAGCCGCTCCACGTCTGTTTTTTCGAGCCGATCCAATAAACCGTGGAGAGTGCCCCAAGCGTCGGCAGCGGTCAGTGCGTCGTAGTAGGCCCGCGCTGTTATTGCAAAGCCATTCGGAACTCTAATGTCCTGGCCTGAAAGGGTTGAGTAGAGTTCACCAAGCGAGGCAGTCTTCCCACCCACCAAGGCAACGTCGTCCAGCCGGATATCGCTGAACCAGCGCACGTAGGGTGACTGAGGCATTCGCAAATTCCATCTTGGAAAGTCAAACTCTAACGCGCGGAAGCGCGCCAAACCTTTGATCTCAATCAATCCTGGGGCAATTTAAATGAGCGGAAAAAACGGCTTTTGGGTTCAGGATCCGGAGGTACATGACATCAGATAACCGCACCCAACAGCAGATCGATGCGACCATTGCCCCACGCCGGAAGAAGTGGACGGGAATAGCCCCTCCCCCGCGACTTCCCTCGGGCAGCGGAATACAGCGTCGGTGCACCTGCTTCGATTGTCGCACTCGCTTGGGCGATGAAATAATTCAGCGGCTCGGCCGGTTTAGTCTCATCGGCAAATTGCCCCGTGAGATCGTTGCTCAATTTGCCGATGATATTTTCTCCAAGCCTGTTGAAGCGAAAGCGTTGTGGCCCGGAAAATACATCTACGAGCATGAACGGGCTGACAGTTTCTCAATCGACCCCAGGCTCACATCGTCCGAAAACGGCATCGGATTTTCCGCTCGGATCAACAACTTCCAGTATTGATGGATGCTTGCCAGGGTCGGCGGTAGCTGACTCGGCAAAGGAAATGGTTGGACGGCTGTCATCATGATTTGTCTAGTTTCCATCTATCGATGTGCCCACGCAATTGTCTCGGCAAAAGGATCGGCAGTTTGCCCTTTTTCTCAATCAGGATCGATGTCGACCCAGGCGGTTACGGGCTTATCCTTAGGGAGAACATCTGGATTTCCCGTTGATAATGGAGCGTTAACAATGGCTCATCCGCCAAAGAGGGAGTGCGGGTGCCATGCGCAGGAGCGGAAAGCCTCAATCGGCCCGACACGGACTGCAAACGAAATTCGCCAAAAAGGCAGCGAGTATCGCCGGCTATGTGTTGGCCAGCGCTATCGTTGCAATGGCGATGGCATATTGGCCGGCTTCGGCCGGGGACATTCTGGTAAGATTAAACCTAGTCCCGGGACGTTTGGCTGCGGCAGCCGTGCCTGATCGCACCCACAAGTCTGATCGGCTCGCTATTTCATTCGAACAGCGGTGGAGCGTGGTGCCGACGCGAGCCGCCGAAGTTCGTGACAGTAAAAGCGGGCGCGAATTGCCGGGCGCCGAAAGGCGTATTGAGAAGATCCCATTCAGCTGCGAGCTGGCATTCAGCCGGATCATCAGCGAGGGAAATTTCAGCACGCGTTGTATCGCGGCCATTGGTGCTGATGCGAGGCTGGCTGCAGCCGAATGATGTCTTGAATAGGCGTGGGCCAACCTTCCCGTGTGCAAGTTCAGTTTTTCGATCTAGACAGGCTGAAGAACGAAATAAGGGTTGCGACCTGCTCAGTATCGGCCGCGTGGCTCACGGCAGGCAACCCAAGGTTCCTTTGACCTGAATCAATACGCCAGCCGTGGCGATCGGCGATTTTCTGCAAGGTTCGCCAGCAATCGGAGACCGCGTCATGAAGTCGATCAGTAAGCTGCTGACTGCCGCCCTGGTGATCGCGGCCGCGATGACTGGAGTAGCGCGTTCCGAGGACCAGCCTGCGCAACAGAGCGCACCGGATCCCGGCGACATGATGGGATACGGTTTTTCGCGTCCCGGCATGATGGGTCCGGGCATGATGGGCTACGACGGCGGCAGTCCCGGAATGATGCACGGGGGCGCCTTCGGCCCGGCAATGTGCACTGCGATGGCGGGTCACGTCGAAGGGCGGCTCGCTTATGTCAAAGCCGAACTGAAGATCACCGCGGCCCAGGAGTTGCTCTGGAACACCTACGCGGCGGCTGCGCGCGACGGCACAAGCGCCATGTTGGCGCGGTGCACGGTCATGATGACCCGGCGCGGCGGATCGACGGCAAGCTTGCCGGACCGCCTTGATCAAAACGAACAGCTCATGGCCGCGCAGCTCGATTCGATGCGGGCGATGAACAAAGCGCTCAAACCGCTCTACTCCGCACTGAGCGAAAATCAACGGCAAACCGCGCATCAACTGTTCTGGGGACCCATGGGCATGATGTGAGAGCCGTTTGAAAGCATGAATTGACCTTCGGAGTTCGCATAATGACCGTCGCTCGTTCGCGTTCACCAGAGATCATCTCACTGTCCCGTGAGGCTGCGGAATTGATTCAGCCGAAAGGTCGGGCATTCGCCACACCAGCGGCGCTCGATCAAACGAGCGTATTGGAACGGCAAGACCGCGATTTCTATAGCGTCACGGCGCTCGCAGATATCACCGATCGTTCGCTGCATGCCGCTCTTGCCCGCTTCACGGGCGGCCTTTCGCCGGCGGCGCTCGGTAGCGCCTATCTGGATTGGGCGGTCCATCTCGCTGGTGCGCCAGGCAAGCGTATGCAGCTTTTCGACAAGGCCATTCGTAAATCCATCCGGTTTGCAAACTACGCCATGCGCTGTGCGCTGGAGGGTGGGCGGAGTGAACCCTGTATCGAACCGCTGTCGCAGGATCGGCGGTTCGCCGGCGAAAATTGGCAGACCTGGCCGTTCAATTTCATGTCGCAAGCGTTCCTTCTGCAGCAGCAATGGTGGCACAACGCCACCGTCGGCGTGCGCGGCGTCTCAAAGCGGCACCAGGACATGCTCGCGTTTGGGTCGCGCCAGCTTCTCGACATGAACGCGCCGTCGAACTTTCCGTTGACCAATCCCGAAATCCTTGAGCGCACAATCAGCACGGGCGGATTTAATCTCGTGAAGGGCATGCAGCATTTCCTCGAGGATTGGGAGCGCGCCGTCAGCGGCAAAAAGCCGGTCGGCACCGAGCGCTTCGTGGTCGGTAAGGACGTCGCGATCACTCCGGGGAAGGTTGTTTACCGCAACGGGCTTATCGAGCTGATCCAGTACGCCCCGGTGACGAAGAATGTCCGGCCTGAACCGATCCTCATCGTCCCAGCCTGGATCATGAAATATTACATTCTCGATCTTTCGCCCCAGAATTCGCTGGTGAAATACCTGACCGAACAAGGATTTACGGTCTTTATGATCTCCTGGAAAAACCCCGGCCCGGAAGATCGCTCGCTTGCGATGGAAGACTATCGTTCATCCGGGATTCTCACCGCGCTTGATGTCGTCAGTTCGATCGTGCCCGAGCAAAAAATCCACGCGGTTGGCTATTGCCTTGGCGGGACGCTCTTGTCGATCACAGCGGCTGCCATGGCGAGGGATGGCGACGATCGGCTCGCGTCAGTCACCTTGCTTGCCGCGCAAACCGATTTCACCGAGGCAGGTGAACTGATGCTCTTTATTGACGAAAGCCAGCTCTCATTTCTCGAAGATATGATGTGGGAACAAGGCTTTCTCGACAGCCGGCAGATGGCCGGCGCGTTCGAGATGCTGCGATCGAACGACTTGATCTGGTCGCGCATGATCCACGATTATCTGCTTGGCGAACGTCAGGTGATGACGGATCTCATGGCCTGGAACGCCGATGCCACCCGCATGCCCTACCAAATGCACTCGGATTATTTGCGCAAGCTCTTTCTTAACAACGATCTTGCCGAAGGGCGATTTGTGGCCGGCGGCGAGCCTGTTTCGCTCACCGACATCCGCGTCCCGATCTTCGCGGTCGGTACCGAACGCGATCATGTCGCCCCATGGCGATCGACATACAAGATCAACCTGCAGACCGAAACCGAGGTGACGTATCTGCTTACGACTGGCGGTCACAATGTCGGAATCGTCTCGGAACTCGGTTACGCCGGACCTCGAAGCTTCCGCGTGAGGAAACATCGGCCGGAAGATCACTACTTGGATCCCGATCGTTTCCTGATCGAGGCCCGGCAGAAGGAGGGGTCGTGGTGGCCTGAATGGGTAAGCTGGCTGGAAGAGCATTCCGGCACCTTGACCGCGCCGCCTCCGATGGGCACAGGGGAAGCGGGTCTACCAGTGCTTGGCAACGCACCGGGCAGTTACGTGCTCCAGCAATAAGTCACGATGATGAGATGATCACGCTCGAAGATTGCATCGGTTTCTGTGGCTTGACTGAAGAGGAAGTACTCGCAATCGCCGAACACGAGCACCTTCCCGAAATTGCTGCAACCGCGCTCGCTCAATACATGCTGTCTCAAGAGCACGGCAGCGAAAGGGTTCGCGATATGATCGTGGACGATATTCGGCGCGCACAGGTTGCTCGAGACAACAAAGAAAAAGTGCTGGTGCTGTTACACGTGCTGCACCATTTCTTAAAGACGCATCCCGAAGCTACACCGCCCAACCATCCCTGGAGCAAGCGATTTTGAGCGGCAGAATCCTGCCGGCATAAGCTTCTGTCAGATCAATACGTCTGATATCGGCCGTCGTGGAGAATGCGAAACGGGTTGGCCACGACCCACTCTGAGCAGGAGTTGCGGATAGCCATCGATCGACAGCTTCTTTGCCAATTCGGTTCGAAGATCTGCTACTTCTATCGGCTGATTGAGATATGACGTGGAATAGCCTTCGTTTGTAGCCACCAAGAGCAGCCGTTGCAGGCCAAGCCCTGCAGCTAACCAGCCCTCGTTATTGTCCATCGGCGTCGAAAGCGCGACGAGCAAAGGGGAGCCGCGCGCCAATTCCTCGTGTGCTGAGGCCACGCCGGTGCCGAGATCAAAGGTGCGAATAGCCATAGCAACAATCGGCGTCGCTGCGTCAGTGAGCACGCGCAAGCCCTGTGAGGCGGCCGGCATGCCGTCGTTGCTTCGTGATGGATGAATCCAGCTGGCAAGTTCACGCCGAAAGCGTGGATCGTCGAACTGGCGCCGGTCAGCCTTCGCGATGAGCGCCGCCAGGCGTTCCCGTTGCGCCAATTCTTGAGCGAACGTCACGTCGACGCCTTCCGATGCGGCGGCCGACTTAAGGCGCTCGACAACAGCGGCCGGCACGTCTTCGCCGCTAAATGGACCGCGGTTGGTCGTGCGTTTCGCAATAGCATTAAAAAGCTCTTCGAGGTCCTTGAGCATCGGTCCCGACGCTGGAAAAACTATGCGCGCGACGATATCCGGATCGGAACTTTGCGGGAAAGTGGTGATCTCGACCGGCACCCGGAAATAAGCGAGTGCAACCCGCAAATTGAGGAGCGCCGCACCACAACTGATGATGAGTTCGCGATCAAACGGATCGATATTTGCAAGGCTGCGGGTGCGATCGGCACAAACGAGCAGCTCATCACCATTGATGATGAATCGCCAGGGCTGCGTGTTGTGGCTGGACGGCGCCAGGATAGCGTAGCGAACCGCAAAGCGTGCCTTGTCTATGGCTGTCCCCGACGAAGGAATACCAGATGGATCGACATCCCAAGCTGCAAGATTGCCAGTAATCATATTTCAGTCCCGGCTGAATTCCTCCAATAGCAAACCAGCGCGACGGCGCAAAATAGACTATTCTTTAGTCTGGTCCGGCTTCACCAATTCGCGCAAGTCCGGTTCTCCGCAGCGGGACAACACCGCCTGACGGACTGCATCGCGCAGCTGCAGGACCGATTCGAAATCAGTTCCATGGGGCACGAAAGGATCGAGGATTTCGACGTCGACGCGGCCCCAGCGTGGAAACCATTGGTCGCTTCGAAGAATTGATCGCGTACCGCGCAAGACGCCGGGATAAACCGGCAGACCGGCCTCGCTTGCGATCTTGAAGGCTCCAGTGAAAAACTCGAGAAGTCCCGCTCGCCGAGTAAATGTGCCCTCCGGAAAGACAACCAGAAGACGGCCTTGGCCAGTGAGCGCTGTCGCGGCTGCCGTGTCGGCGATACCGCCAGCCAAATCGTAACGATCGATGAACAGCACACCCAATCGGCGCAAGAGCGATCCAGCGAAAAAATCGCTGGCCAGTTCTTTCTTTACCAAATATGCCGGCTCACCAGGCAGGACCGCCGCCAACACGATCGCATCGACATAGCTGGCGTGATTGAAGACGATGACTGCTCGCTGTTTCGGCAGTCTTTCGATGTTTCTGACTGAGCGAGGAATCCCCATCAGCAGGAGTACCGCTCGCGCCAGCGTCCGCACCGCGGACCAACGCCACTTTCGGCGTGGCAGCAACATTACGCTGACGGCTCCGATCGCTACGCAAATTGACAACACGGCCCACCACCAGGCACCGTACAAATGCTCCCGCCCAGACCGAGCCAATCGTGCCAGCCGTCCCCCTATGCCAGCGAGCCACAACCGGGTGATCTGCAAACGCAGCGCACGCCTTGGAAGATTAAGTTGCTGAGCTAGGTAATGCTGCTTGGCAGCAGCGCGGCGGATTTTGCCGCTTGATGTTTTTGGCACTGTCCCCGGTTCGACCAGTACAATCTCGTCAGGCGGAGAGCCCACAATTAACGTAACGGCATCGCGTGCACGGGCTTTGAGCAGTTCCCGTTCGGCAGAATCGGCTTGTCCAGTCTCGGCCAGCACGACAATCCGTTCGGTACCCGAGTTGGGGTCGGAGACGCCAAATGCAGCTGCCGCACCTTTGGTAAACCCCTCAATATCTCCGACCGCCTCTTCGAGCTCTTGCGGATAAACATGTTGGCCGGCTCGAATAATGATGTCCTTTATGCGGCCGGTGACGAAGACGTCGCCCACGGCCATATATGCCCGATCGCCGCTGTCGAGCCACTCGCCGTGAAATAGTTCCCGCGTCTTGATCTCGTTCCGGAAATAGCCAGCGGTGGCAGAAGGACCACGAAATTCGAGCCGGCCCTCTCGTCGTTCCGCGACTTCCCGTCCGGAATCATCGACGATCCGAATTTCGTGGCCAGGCACCGGCTGCCCACAGGCAACGATTTCAGCGGCGTTAGGATCGCCACTGTTTGCGGGCTCGGCAATGCCGCGGCGACCCAAGGCCTCGCGGTTGATGCGATCGATGAGTGGTTCGCGTCCCGGTGGCGGCAGCGCGAGTGCGACCGCGCACTCGGCAAGACCATAGACCGGAGCCATGGCGCCGGGGCGGAATCCATATCGGCCGAATCGCTCGATGAACCGACGTAGGGTGTGAATGCTAACGGGCTCCGCGCCGTTGGCAACAAAACGTAGCGAGCTCAAATCGAGACCCACAAGGTCAGCGTCACCAATTTGCTTGAGACATAGCTCAAATGCGAAGCTCGGCGCCGCCGAAATAGTGGCCCGACAACGATCGCATGCCCATAGCCAGCTTTGCGGATGAGCAAGGAAGCTTAGTGGAGACATGATGTAGCATTTGGCGCCAGCATAAAGCGGGCCAAGCCATGCGCCGATTAAACCCATGTCGTGATAAAGCGGCAGCCAGCTCAGCAGAACGTCGGCACTCGTGGCATCGATTGCTTTAAGAATGGCGCGAATATTAGCGAGGACGTTGGCATGACTAAGGACAACGCCTTTTGGATCGCCAGTGCTCCCGGAAGTGTATTGGATCAATGCGGTCGCATCCGGATCATTGAGCTGCGGCAAAGAAAGATGCGCAGACCTCGACTGCAGATCGTCAACGCTTCGAATTGCACTCAATGACGGAACGAGGCCGCGCAGCAAGCCACCGAGCCGTATTGCCGCTGTCACGGTGACAAGCACTTTAGGCTCGGCATTACACAAAATCTTGGCTTGCCGGCGTAAATAGTCCTCAAGCTGGGACAATTGCATGGGCGGATAGATCGGTACCGGCACCGCTCCCGCATAAAGTATGCCGAAAAAGGCCGTGAAAAACTCGATGCCTGTCGGTAACATAAGAGCGACCCGATCGCCTGGCAGGACGTCTTGTTCAATTAGACCGGTAGCGACAGCTTTTGCAGCCTTCGCCAACTCGCCGTAGGACATCGTGCCGAGCACGGCACGTTCGTCTTCCAGAACCGTGACGTGTAGACGATCGGGATTGCGGGCAACGTGCCACTCAAGGACCTCAACGAGCGTTCTTGCCTCCGCGGCTGGGCCCACCTGCGCCGCCTCGCTGTGAAGCTCGGTCGGCAGAACAAAACCGGTGTCTGGGGCCTCCCGTACGGAAGCCACTTGCTGCAGCGCAATGAGCAGGTCTCCCACCGTGTCGGCTTCGCCCATGACACTGACGGGCAAACGCGTTCGAAACGCACGCTCGATCCGTACGATCAATTCGGTCCGCCCGAGGCTGTCGATACCGAGATCTCGATCGAGCCTGCTGGACAGCGTGACATCCAAGGTGGACGCCCTTGGTCCATGAAGCTCATGGACAAGATCCGTTACGACAGCAACTAGACTGCGCGCGAAGGCGTCAGCATCAGCGTTTTTCTCATGCACGCTCAAATTAATAGACCCTGTGCTATTCCTTTGGTTGACAAAGATCAAAATTCAGGACGAAGGATCAGCTAGTCTGTGATCGGGGGCACAGGTCATGAACGGTGCGGAGCTGCGCATGAGCTTCTCAAACATAATGGTTCATCTTGATCTTGAGCGCACCAACGATGCTTGTCTGCGGATCGCCGTTGATCTCGCAGACAGATTTAATGCCAAACTCATCGGCATAGCTGCCGCTACAGCACAATCGTCACACTACGAAGATGAGACAATTACCCAACTGCCGCTACGAGAGTTGTACTCCGATATAACCAAGCGATTGGCTCAGGCCGAAGACCGGTTTCGCACTAAGTCGTCCCCCCGGCAAATTGAATGGCGCTCGGCGATAGCGCGGCCGGTTCACTACGTGTCGCGTGAAGCGCGCGCGGCCGATCTTGTCATCGTCGGCGCTCAACATAATGGCTTGTCTGACCTTGCCGGTAGCCTCGATCCGGGAGACCTTGTGATGCAAGTTGGTCGACCGGTCTTGGTGATTCCATCCCAAGTCGAAGCCCTTCAGCTGAAGCTTGCTATGATTTGCTGGAAAGACACGCGCGAAGCGCGGCGCGCGGTCAGCGATGCATTGCCGCTTCTCGGTAAGGTTCAGGAGGTTGTCGTCGCCGAAGTCATCGAAGCTGAATCCAGTCGCGACGCGGCACATGCTCGATTGGACGACGTCATATTTTGGCTGAAGCGGCATGGCGTCGCGGCTTCTGCCCGTGTTTTCCATTGCCCCATGGGGGAGAACCCAATGGAAAAGCTATTTCATTATGGCGCGGATGTCATTGTGGCGGGGGCGTATGGACACACGCGATTGCACGAGTGGGTGTTCGGGGGCTTTACGCGCGATCTTATTCACCGCTCCCCTCTATGCGCGCTACTCGCCCATTGAGGACGACGCCTGTGGCCACTTCGATGAATTTGATTTCTATCGCTCGACCGAGCATACCGCCAACTGACGGCCACACTACCGCATCCGCGATTTTAATTTGATGATCTCTCCGTCAACAATGAATGTACCGTACCCCCGGTGGTGAAGGGTCCTGCGGTTCTTCTGCGCTGGATTGATCCAAGCCTTCAGCACCTCGAGAATAAAAATGTTATATTTGTTCACGAAACGCGTGTCGGTTACTTTGCATTCGAGATTAGCAAAACATTCTTTGATAAGTGGTGGTGCAACCCTCGCCGACGGTACTTTGGTTAATTCGAAGGTTGTGAATTTATCGGTGTCGGAGCCGGATGAATTCCCAATCTTGACTACTAATGATGCAAGGTGGCTCCCTGGGACGGCAATGACGCATTCACGCGCAGCACAAAGGCCCCGAAAGCTGTAATTGGTGTTGCTGACCACGCAGGCAATTTGCGGCGGCTCGAACTCCACCATCGTATGCCAAGACATGGTCATAACATTCGCGTTTCCTCGACGGATTGTTGTCAGTAAGACTACTGGCCCAGGCTCCAATAATTGATAGACCCTGGATAACGCGAACTGTTTCATTGCAACTTTTCCGCCATTAAAGTCGTTGGCATTGCCACATGTGCGTGCGGTTTGATCGAAATCTGGAGGACCATGACCCTTGCTATTAATACCGCAGCAGTTGCGCTTGCCTCTGCGATTGTACTTGCGTCTGGTCTGGCCGCACACATAGGCCAGACACATTGACCGCACCCGACCAATGCTGCAGAAACGTTCGAAAGTTCTTGCCAGCGCCGTCCGCACATGACCCAAAGCGGACATTACCAGGAAACCTGGTGTGAAAGCTGTGAGCTTCTAACGGCGGAAGTTCTTTCGAAGTTTTTTCACGCTTGTTCGCGGATAACGTCGAGCGCTTTTTTGTCGGGGCGCAGCCCAAGGAAGGCGGGATGCCGCATCTCGCCGTCACTCGTCCACTCGCTGAATTTCACCTCGCCCACGAGCTTTGGAATAAGCCAAGTGGTGTCGTTCTCGTGTTTAACCTTTTGGTCGAAAGGCTTTTTGCCAGTCCTCAAGGCACGCATCTTTCCGTAAAGTGATTTCAGCATCGCCTCGTTGAAGCCGGTCCCGACATGCCCCGCATAGACCCAACGCTTATTCGTTTTATCGCGTACGGCGAGTGCTAGAGAGCCGAAGTACTTGCGCGACCTGCGGGGTCTTGTGTAGCCGACTATCACTATCTCTTGCTCATACACTGCCTTGAACTTGAGCCACTCGCGCGTTCGCTTACCCGAGTAGAAGAGCCCCGCCGCGCGCTTGGCGATCACACCCTCTTCGTGCGCTCGTTGTGCCTTGACGAACTCTCGCGTGCCCAATTCAGCGACGTGCTCGCTGTAGCGGAGCAGCGGATCACGCGGCAAGAGAGCCTTCAGAATCTTTTTGCGTTCAAGCAGCGGTTTTTCACGGATATCCTTGCCGCCCACAAACAGCGCGTCGAAAACGACATAAAGTAACTTCGCTTTTTTGTTCAGGGCGTTCTGCAACAGTTGGAACCGTGAGCGCCCATGCGTATCGAGCGCACAGAGCTCGCCGTCGATGACGGACGAGCCCTCGATCTTTTGGAGCGCTGGCAGGAGCACCGCATATGTTGTGGTGACGTCGACTCCATTGCGCGACCACAGCTTCACACTATGGCCCTGCTTCTCGATGATGAGCCGGAAACCATCCCGCTTGGTCTCGAAAACCCACTGTTTGTCGTCGAAGGGTTCTTCGACCAATGTCGCGAGCATCGGTCTGTGGGCGGGATTCATGCCTGTTTTTGCATCGAGCGACTACAATCCCTGCAGGATATTGCCTGGCTCACTGTCGTTGGATGCTTTTTAGGTAATCGATCACCGCCAACACACGAGCTTTAAACCTATATGCTTGGGCTGGTCCGAATCGGTATCCCCATACTGGCATCTCACGAGTGCCATGACTGGCAACGGTTGTATTTCGCCCGTCAATCATTTGATAAACTCTATCATAAGGAAACACGCCATTATTGTTTTTGGCGAGGGCTGTTAAATCAGCGGGGCGCGTCTTCAACTCTTTGCTAACTGGACCGCCCCCTTTTGCGTCGATGCCATGACACGCCGCACAACTGGACTGATATTGCATTTTGCCTATATCATCTTGAGCCGATGCATACGAACCAGATCCAATGATGATGGTGGCGGCTACTAGCCATTTGACCGAGGCGGCTTCCGTCATGTGATTTCTTTGCATCTTTATCGCTCCGATGAAGTGCAGCACGCCATTGTCCCACCTTGGATGGAGTACGAGAATTAAAGCCAACGGATTTCGGGCTCTTTTCGCAGCACCGGCGAAGGGACCGATTTTGGGTGTCCGACAATGATCGGAGCGACCGGAACATATGAAGTCGGAAGTTTGAGCGCCGCTTTACCCTCGGGTGTCCCAAGCCACGCCTGGGCAAAACCTATCCAGCAGGTGCCTAGCCCCATGCCGCGTGCCGCGAGCATGAGATTTTCAGCAGCAAGTGCGCTGTCTTCAATTGCCCAGGGAATCTGCGTGACTGTGGAAATTACGATTAGTGCGGGTGCGCCGTAGAAGATGTCAAAGTTTGGATCGTTCAATATCTCTTGGAAATGATGCGACATTAGGCCGACAGGCGAACTCTTCAGCATATGCGCCTTTGTTTCACGTGAGATTTTTGTCAAAAGAGCCTTATCGCGCACAACGCAAAACGAACAAGGCTGCTGGTTTACCGCGCTCGGGGCCTGAATAGCCGCGTCGATGAGTTCTGTAAGCGTCTTTTCATCAACGGGATCTGCCGTGAAGTCCCTCACAGAGCGTCGCGTATAGATCGCTTCCTTCAGGTTCATGATGTTTCGGTGTATGCAAAGATTTGACTACCTTAGAAACAGAAAGTGACGTTTCCGTCTTTGACTTGGATCAACGGCAAAGTCTCGGACGCTGCTTTATTTGTAAAGACTTAGAAAGTAGGCAACGATCTGTTTGATCTGGTAATCCATCAGATCGGGGTTCGGCATCCCCTGCGGATTGTCGAGGCCTCGATGTGTCGTCTTCATGAAATGCGTCAACGACTCTGCGTCAAAGGTCTTTTGTCGAACAATAGATGCGAATGAGGGTGCTGGAGGTCTCATTATAGGTTGATGGGGTTGATCAGGCGCCGCGACGTGGCAAATCGCACAGATCGTGCTCGCCAGAAAATGGCCCTTTTGCACATCGTCTGCATTCAGTGTGCCGTCCTGACTCCATGTCGGACCGATGAAGAATGAGACGAAAACGAACAGTGTCATTATGACCCGCATGTAGGGATAACCTCTGATAGATGACTGACCTGCGTGCGAATAACTTAAGCTCTAAGTCACGTCTTTGCGGCCGGCGTTGACCAAAATCAAAGTTGTTTTTTACGCAGGTCAGAGTCGCTGTTTCTGCGCCTATTATCTACCCTATATAGGGTCTTTGGAAATGGAGAACTCTTCATGCCCGACGACCACGTCAATTTGTCGGCTGACGACATCGTCGTGAAGACTGGCGCGCTGACGCGAACGTTTGACAGTCTTACCGCCGTCGATCACGTCACATTCTCAGTCAATCGCAGCGAAATTTTCGGACTGATAGGTCCGAACGGTGCGGGCAAGAGTACCCTGATAAAAATGCTCACAACGCTGCTACCGGTAAGCTCCGGTACAGCGACTGTTGCTGGCTACGACGGCTGAGATGGGAACCGAGCGCATAGGCAATGCACCACAGATCTCAAGCCGAATAACGCAATGCGAATTCACCGCCTATCCGTTGATGATGCTTTGGCAAGCGTCCGCAGCAGTTCGGGCGGATTGTCATCGTCCGAAGTCGAGCGAAGAAGACGGGAATTTGGCTCCAATCGCATCGAGAAGGTAAGGCGCGAACCAGCGATTTGGCGACTGCTAAAAGAATTCACTCGATTCTTTTCGGTAATCCTGTGGTGCGCCGCCGGGCTCGCTTTTTTGGCCGAATGGTTTGACCCGGGTCATGGCATGGCCCGGATCGGCTATGCGGTAATTATCGTGATACTCATCAGCGGCGTGTTTTCGTTCTGGCAAGAATATCGCATCGAAAGGACGCTTGCGGCACTTCAGAAACTCTTACCCCAAGTCGTCAACGTGCTTCGTGACGGCGAGGTCACGGAGCTACCAGCGGAAGCTCTCGTCGTCGGTGATGTCGTCCTTCTGGAGGCAGGCAACAACGTACCAGCAGATTCTCGCCTAATCGAAGGATTTGGCGTGCGCGTCAATAATGCGACCGTCACAGGGGAGTCCGTCTCGAAAGCGCTAAATGTAGCGCCCTCGGCGGAAATCGAGCTGATTTACAGCAGCAATGTATTGCTGGCGGGAACCTCAGTCGTAGCCGGTCAAGGACGGGCGGTGATTTTCGCGACAGGCACGCTTACTGAATTTGGCCGCATTGCGCGTCTTTCTCAGACTCACGACGCGACGACTTCGCCGCTTCGTCGACAGCTCGCGTATTTGAGCCGATTGATTGCTGTTATCGCGGTTTGCATCGGGCTTGCATTTTTCGTGGTCGGAGCTCTGATCGCTGTCCCGTTTTGGCAAGACTTCATTTTTTCGATCGGCATTATTGTCGCCATGGTGCCGGAGGGCTTACTGCCGACATTAACGCTCTCGCTCGTGCTGGCTGCGCAGCGCATGGCGAGCCGTAACGTTCTTATCCGTCACCTAACTTCCGTGGAGACGCTCGGCTCGGCGACGGTGATCTGCACTGATAAGACTGGCACGCTTACCGAGAACCGAATGCTCGTGCGCGAACTGCTCCTTGGAAATAAAAGCGTCCTGGTGGCGGCTGGCGAACCGCACCCCGATTTGGCGCGCTGCGATCGCGACTTCTTTATGTGCGCCAGACTTTGCCATGACTTGAAGAACTCAACCGCTGGCCGAGGCGGCAAACCGATCGGTGATGCGATGGAGATCGCATTGCTGGAAATGGCAAATGACTATGCCGGTAGATCGCCAACCTATCCGCGCCTTGATGAAATTTCTTTTGACAGCGACCGTATGAGACAGTCGGTCGTCCATAAGATGCCGGAAGGCCCGGCGTTATATTGCAAGGGGGCACCGGAAGCCGTGTTATCGTTATGCGACCGGACCGTTATAGATGGCCAGACACGCTTCCTCGATGCAGCGGAGCGAGAGCGGGTTGCTGCTGCGCAGGATTCGATGGCAGAACGCGGCTTGCGCGTCCTAGCTTTTGCTTCAAAGCGACTCGATCCTGGTTTTCACCATGATGAGCTCGAGCAAAACCTGATTTTCCTTGGACTGGTCGGATTGGAAGACCCGCCGCGTCCGGAAGTACCAGAGGCAATCATAAAATGTCGTCAGGCGGGAATAAGAGTCATCATGGTGACCGGTGATCACCCGCGTACGGCTACTGCAATTGGGCGCGAAATTGGCCTGATCCAAAGCGATCGCCCTACGGTGCTGACTGGTGATTAACTGCGCAGACTTTCGGTCATTAGCCTTCAGCTTGCACTCGACGAGGAAGAAATCATTTTCGCCCGTGTAGCGGCTGACCAAAAGATGCGCATTGTCGAAGCCCTCATCAACAAAAGCATGTCGTGGCGGTAACTGGCGACGGCGTCAACGATGCGCCGGCACTCAAGGCGGCCCATATCGGCATCGCTATGGGCGTGACAGGGAGCGATGTAGCAAAAGAAGCAGCCGACATGATTCTGATTGACGATAACTTCGCTAGTATCGTCAATGCTGTCGCGGAAGGCCGCGCAGTATTCCAGAACATCCGCAAGTTTCTCACCTACGTGCTGGTGCATAACGTTGCCGAGCTTGTGCCCTTCCTGGCCTTCGTGTTGTTCAGGATTCCGCTGCCGCTCACACCGATCCAGGCCCTCTCCGTCGACATGGCGACTGATTTGCTTACTGCGCTTGGGCTCGGCGTAGAGAGGTCTGATCCGCAGGACATGCGCGAACCGCCGCGCTCGCAATCTGAAAAATTGTTGAACCGGTCGGTAGCATGGCGAGCGTACCTTTTTCTCGGGCCCATCGAGGCGGCAGCGGCTATGGGGGCATACCTTTTCGTTTTGTATCGGGGAGGATGGAGTTACGGCCAATCTCTGACGGATCACGACGCACTTTATCTAAGCGCCACTACCGCTTGCCTCAGTGGCATTATTGTCATGCAGATCTTCAATGTTTTTCTGTGCCGCAGTTCATGGCGTTCAATAATGTCAACAGGACTTTTCGACAACAGATTGATCGTACTCGGCGTGATGCTGGAGATTTTTCTGGCAGGCGTAATCAATTACACCTGGCTGGGACATTTTCTGTTGGATACAGCGCCCGTTCCCAGCGCGCTGTGGGGCCTGTTGATTGTCTCAGGTATCGTGATGATCGTGCTGGAAGAGTTCCGCAAGGCGATTTGGCGCAGAAGCGCTCATAAAAGTATGTACATGGCACTCGCTCATAAATCGGCGAGATCCTGAACGAATGTCGCATATTGGCACAACTCGGACATTGCGCGACGTCCGACTTGAGTCCGAAATGTAAAGCATAACAGAAATCAACTAGGCTCCGACTAACTCAGTGCGTTAGCGTCTGTCAGCGGCTGCGACGACCGAGTTTGGCTCCAGGTAAACGCGGCATCCTGCTCACTGCAGCTGATGGTCCAATAATTCCAGCGAGCCGTTCATCGCATTGCCATCACAATCAAGCGGCGCCCAAAGAAGGTCGGTGTGGCCGGCTATGATTTTTCGGCGAGCTCGTCGGACCTTTTGGCGCAGCGAGACAATCAGAAAGTGCGCGGGTTGTGCTCAGAAATTCGTGAAAAATACGCGTCATCACAAACCTTGATCGTGGGGTTGTTGACCGTCTGCCAGGCCGCTCAGCGCGACGGCCTTCCTCTGGCCCATCTCCTCAAATCTTTGGATATCCGACTGTCTGCGCGAAGGTCACAAATTGACCGGCACCCAATTTCATTGCCTTAGCGAGTGTTTGGTAATCGACGGCACCGCGAAATACGCTCGCGAGTCCCTCTGAGGCACAGAACAGATAGACGTTCTGGCCGATAAAGCCGGTGTCGACCGAAGCATACAAACGCCGATCTTCTGCCGAGATGTCCTGCATCCGCTCGCCGTGCGCGACGTAGATGAGGTTAAGCGGAGCGGTGCCAACGAAGTCCTGCGTTCCGGTTTGGGCACGGATGTCGGTCGACAGATGGAGGATGAGCGCATGTCGTTTCGGCTCGTAGAGCCATACGCCGTCCGCCATCGCTGCATAGATGTCGATCACCATGACGTGGCGCCAATACGGCGCAGTGCGATCGCCGATAGCCGGCCGATTGATGCCAAAAGCCGCCCATAACAGGTCAGACGAAACTTGTGCGGCCAATGGTTTGTCTGCGTACTCGCGAATCGAACGCCGCAATCTGAGCGCTTGGATGAGAGGCTTGCCGCCATCGGTGCGAGGAGGCGGCAGTTCCACGACTCCGCTTTCCTGAGCCAAAACGGTTTGTGTTGCCGCAAACGCGCCACTTGAGAGAAGCCCTGCACCGGCCTGCCGGCGGCTCATCATGGCTTTTAACTCCCTTAGGTTCCCCCGTGCTCGTCGAACAAGGCGTGCCACTCATGCTCAGTATCGACAGTTTGATGTGTATCCCGACTGGAGAGGCTCGGAATTGATCTAACGCAAGCAGCTCTGTGCGCGCATGGGCGGGCTCGCCCTGCCAAGTGTGATGCCATCTGTTGATCGCGCCTCTAATGCGAGAGGAGAACCGGCACGGTCATCGATTCAAATATCAGCCGGGTCACGCCGCCCAGCACGAATTCGCGCAGCCGCGAATGGCCGTAGCCACCCATCACCATGAAATCGGCGGAGCTGTCGGCAGCGTGCGACAATAGCGCGTCGGCGACATCGATGTCGCCACCAGAAATGCGGTGCACGTCCACCTTGAGTCCATGTCGGGCGAGATGCCGGCCGATATCGGCCCCCTCGATCTCGTCTTGCTTGCCGGGTTCGTTAGTGACGCTGACGATTTCGACACGACCGCTTTTGCCGAGAACCGGGATTGCATCGGCAACAGCGCGCGCCGCCGCACGGCTGCCGTCCCAGCAAATCATCACATTGTCAATTTTGAACGGCGCCTTCTGGATATAGGGCACCATGATCATCGGGCGGCCGGATCCGAACAGCGTAGTTTCGGCGATGATCTGGTCCATGCTGGTTGCTTCCGGCTGGCCTTGGCCAACGATGGCCAAATCGAAGCGCCTCGCAATCCGAGCAAACTGGTCGGCGGCCCCGGCGAGGCTTGCGTTCAACGTCAGCGGCTCGGCTGAAATCCCGGCGCGGTCAGTCGCTGCGGTGAAATTCTTGATCGCGGATTCAGCGGCCGCTTCGTTGTCGGCGCGCTGAACTTCGATGACTTCGGCGGGAATGTAGCCGCCATCAGAGATGGGGACGATGGGATCATAGACAAAGGCGATACCCGTCAGATGCGCTTGCAAGGCGGCGGCGACCGAAACGGCGTAATTTCCAACGGTGCTGCCGTTCTTGGCGACGCTCAGATTGACGATAATGTCTTTGATCATGATGGCGTCTCCTGCATGCCGTACTTTACCTCACACTCTGGGAACTTATTTTGCGCCGCATCAATGCGGCCGCTCCGCCGACACGATCACCGTTAAGCACCCAACCCTATTGAGCCGACTTTGATAGCATTGCCGACGAGGTTGATCGGACCTGTGCCAACGCTGCCGATTGCACCGGTGGCAGTTGCAGCGGCCTCGGTCCATCTCGAAGAGTCGGGCCGAAACGCCTCGCAAGAACGGTCCTGATCTAGATCAAAGCACCGGATTGCTCTCGAATATATAATAAACGCTCAAAGCTTGCAGACGAGATCGGCGAAAGCCCGGACAGCGAGAGGCAGTCATGGAGGATTGGTCGAGGGCTAAGCTCTGCGATGTCGTGAACCTGTTTTTGGGCACGATCCTGTTTTTCTCGCCTTGGCTATTCAGCCTTTCCGCAGGCGCGCCGCGGCAGATCGCTTCGATCATTGGACTCTTTATCGCGGTGCTATCGATTGCAGCGCTGACCGCGTTCGCAGTCTGGGAGGAATGGGTCAACTTGATAGCCGGACTGTGCCTCATCGTGGCGCCATGGCTGTTGAGCTTCGACGATAGCAATGCCGCGATGGTCGACGTGGCGATCGGCATCGTCGTCGTAGTTTTGGCAACGTTCGAGATTTGGCTCGCTATCGACCGCCGGCAAGGCGGCCCGACAGGTGGTGGCATGGCTACGCAGGGCTGAGATGAGGAAGTCTGACTCGAGCAAACGTGGCACGAGCGTGTCATGGCATTTTCTAGCCTAGGGAGCGGGAGCCGCCGAGCAAAACGGAACGCATGCAACGGTTCGAGCAAGCCGATTGTGTGGCAATCAATGCCCCGGGATATCACTGAGGTACCGTTCTCATCAATCTAACGAGAGATTTATTCGCATATGATTCTCGATGAAAAGGAAGAAATCCCATGAACATTCAAGTTGTCAGGGACTTTCGCCGTCTTCGTCATGAAATGGTTGAGACCGCAATATTCGGCCGGGGTGTTCGTTCCGAACTGGTTCTCAATGCCATGCGCAAAGTGCGGCGGGAGGCGTTCCTACCAAAAGAGCTCCGTGAGTTTGCCTATGAAGACGCACCACTGCCGATAGAAGGCGGTCAAACAATTTCACAGCCGTACATTGTCGCATTCATGACCGAGGCCCTCGGCCTTCAGGGAGGTGAACGCGTCCTAGAGATCGGGGCCGGGTCGGGTTATGCCGCCGCCGTCCTATCTGAGATCGCTGGCCAGGTCTACACAGTCGAACGCGTCGGCCAACTTGCCGAGAAGGCGGCATCCAGGCTTCACGATCTCGGATACCGCAATGTCCATGTGCTTCATGGTGACGGAACCAGGGGGTGGCCAGAGCATGCGCCCTATGACGGGATCATTGTCGCCGCTGGCGGGCCGAAGGTCCCGGAGTCGCTGAAGGAGCAGCTCAGGATAGGTGGACGTCTGGTCATCCCGGTGGGACGTGATCCCAGGGTGCAAGAACTCGTTCGGGTCACTCGGATTTCGGAGGACGAATACAAACGGGAGGACTTGGCCGACGTCCGGTTTGTGCCACTTGTTGGTCAAGAAGGCTGGCCAGCGCCCGAGGAAGAACGAGAACGTGCCCGTCCGACGCCGCCAACCGGAAGAATGCCTCAACCGACTTTGCCGCAAGAAATTGCTGCAGTTTGCGAGCCTTTTGAGGCCATTGAAACTGCCACGTTGGAGCGATTGCTGGCGCGCATCGGTGACGCACGAGTCGTACTGCTTGGTGAGGCTACTCACGGGACATCTGAGTTCTACCGAATGCGGGCTCGGATTTCACGGGAGTTAATCCAGAAAAAGGGCTTCCGCTTTGTCGCAATAGAAGGCGACTGGCCAGATGCGGCACGGGTCGATCATTACGTTCGCCATTTGGAATATCCGCCGTCCGAATGGACCGCTTTTGCCCGGTTCCCGACCTGGATGTGGCGCAATAATGAGGTGCGTGAGTTTGTGGATTGGCTGCGTGCACACAACGCGCCCCTCAAAGTGAGTGACCGCACCGCGTTTCACGGGCTCGATCTTTATAGCCTTTACGATTCAATTCGCGCGGTGCTGAAATACCTTGACGAGGTCGATCCCGCGACTGCCCGCGCGGCGCGTGAACGGTATGGTTGTCTGACGCCTTGGCAATCCGATCCGGCAACTTATGGCCACGCCGCCCTAACGGGCGCCTATCCGACCTGCGAGTCCGAGGTCGCAGTGGTTCTTACCGACCTTCTCCACAAACGGCGTAGCTATGCCGAACATGATGGCGAGCGGTTCCTGGACGCCGTGCAGAATGCGCGCTTAATCACGAATGCCGAGCAATACTATCGCATCATGTATTACGGCTCGCGTGCATCCTGGAACCTGCGTGATAGCCACATGTTCGAGACCTTAAAGACGCTGCTTGCTTTTAATGGACCAAAAGCGAAGGCGATCGTATGGGCGCACAATTCACACTGTGGCGACGCTGCAGCGACTGAGATGATGTCCCGCGGCGAATATAACCTTGGGCATTTGTGCCGGAGGGAGTTCGGCGGTCAGTGCTATACGATCGGTTTTGGCACTAATTCGGGCACGGTGGCGGCAGCGTCGAATTGGGACGGGCAAATGGAAATTAAGACAGTAAGATCCGCTGTTCCGGAGAGTTACGAGCGGTGTTGCCATGAGACCGATACGCCTGCTTTTTGCCTCAGCCTGCATCAGCCTCACCTGGAAAAGTCTCAAAGCTTGCGAAAGCCCCGTCTGGAGCGCGCCATCGGTGTTATATATCGGCCGGAAACAGAACTCGCCAGCCACTACTTCCAGGCCGTGCTGCCAGACCAGTTTGACGAATACATCTGGTTCGATAAGACGAAGGCGATCACGCCGTTTGCAACGAAAGAGCTTGAGGAGATGCCCGACACCTACCCATTTGGACTTTGAACTGGCAAACACTGACGGCCTTTTCACCTGGCCCGCAAGAACGCTCCGGGAAAATGTGAAGTGCACGCCATGACATGCGTGATCGCGTCTGAATCATAGTGATCACCGGCTCGATATTGATCGAAATATTGGTTGAGCCGAACGACCCGATCCGGATTGTGACCCACTGCCTGCAAGCCGAGTGAGACCCCATAATTCGTGAATGCGAATCTGACCTGGCGCAGATGCGGGGCGCGGCAGAAATAGCCGGATGGGTCAATCCACATGCCGTCCAGCACGGTGAGAGAGCGGTCCGCTTGAACTTTTGCCCAAGCTTCTTGCGGAAAAAAGTGGCTCAACCACAACATCATGCCAAGCCCAAGATCCTGCTCAATCCGCAGTCCTTCGTAGTCACGCTCGATTAATTCCCTCATTTCCATGATTTCGGACGCGAGCGCTTGTTCTCCAAGAAGCCGATACACGACGTATCCATTGAATGCGTCCAGTGCGCCATAACCAACACCGGGATACGGGCCGCTAAGGTCCTCCTTCATTTTCCAGATAACGCCCCTCCCAGGTAGCACGAAAGCGTGATGAACGTCGCAGGCAAGTGCGATGGCGCGGGCTCGATATTGCGAAATGTGCTCGCTCAGGCAGTTCAATGCGTACAGCCACACCGCCAGATAATGGAAGTACTGCCCATCCCGATCCGCAGCCTCGCCGATGCGAATTCCTCGTCGCCGACCAAGTACCCTATCAACGTCCCTGACCAGTTTTTCGGCGTCGTCAAGATAAGCCTGCTCATCCAACTCGCTATAAAGCGAACTCAGTAGTACTAAGCCAAATGCGTCGGTCCACAGATAGCGCAAACCGTTTGGCCATACGCGGTGCTCACGCATCCAGCGTAGTTTCGCCAGGACATAGTCTATTTCGTGCAAATGCATTGCAGTTTCGGTTTTGCGGTGGTGAAGGGTTGATTGCGAGACGTTTCGCACCGCCGAATGTCTGCTTTTGAGGGATAGGCGGCCGTCATGCGGATGTGCCGCAATGCTGTCTCGCGTGCTCGGCTTCGTCGGAGTCTCAGAATCGCAGATCCATGCGTCTCTAGCAAACCATTCATGCGTCGCATCGCAGTGTGGACAGTAGGTCTGCCCGAAAAATACTGGGCTAGAGCGGAAGGCCGCGGCCTGCTCCGCCAGCGGGTCGATAAACAGGGAGTCCCCGCCTTTGGTGACAATCCAAATGAAGACATTCGCCAGCAATGGTGAGTACCATGACGAAGCAACCATTTAGTTCAACCCGAAGCGTCGAATGAACCATGTCTTCATGAAATGGGTCAGGATGACATAACTCAAGAGGATAAGACAAAGTGCGATCCAATAAGCCGGAGGTAGCGGCACGAAGCCCAGAAAGCCGCCAAGCCAGGTGAACGGCAGGGCTATCCCGATTGCGGCGATGACGATGGTCGTCGTGATGAGCGCCGTACTAGCTCGGCTTTCCAGAAACGGTATCTTTGCCGTGCGGATGATATGGATGATGAGCGTCTGAGTGAGCAGGGATTCGACGAACCAGCCGGTCTGGAACAGCGCTGGATTAGTCCACGCGTTGAAGCCATAAAGCATCACGAAATACGTGACGTAATCGAAGATCGAGCTGATTGGGCCGATGAACAGCACAAATTTCGCGATATTGCTGATGTCCCATCGCCGCGGTACCGCCAGATATTCGGCGTCGACGTTGTCAGTAGGAATGGTAGTCTGCGAGAAGTCGTACAGCAGGTTGTTGGTCAATACCTGAATCGCCGTCATCGGCAGGAACGGCAGGAAGACGCTGGCGCCGAGCACGCTGAACATGTTGCCGAAATTCGAACTCGCGCCCATCTTGATATATTTGGTGATGTTGCCGAAGACTTTGCGGCCCTCGATCACCCCGTCGCCGAGCACCGCCAGGCTCTTCTCGAGCAAGATGATGTCCGCAGAGTCCTTGGCGATGTCGACCGCGCTGTCCACCGATATGCCGACGTCCGCGGCCTTCAGCGCCGGGCCATCGTTGATGCCGTCGCCGAGAAATCCAACGACGTGGCCCTTCCGGTGCAGGGCATCGATGATTGCCGCCTTCTGAGACGGCGAGACCTTGGCGAACACAGTGGCCGTCTCGGCCAGGCTTGCCAGTTCGTCCGGCGAAAGCACCGCCATCTCGCTGCCGAGCACGATGCGGTCCACGGCCAGGCCGACTTCGTGGCAGATCTTCCGCGTAACGATGTCGTTATCCCCGGTCAGGATCTTCACCTGCACGCCGCTCGCCTTCAGCGTCGCAAGCGCGGCGGCGCAGGTCTCCTTCGGGGGATCGAGAAACGCGATGTAGCCCAGCAAGGTCAGGTCAGCTTCGTCGGCGACGGAATACGTCGTCTGCGTTGGCGGCATCTCCTTGAAGGCAACCGCGACCACTCGAAACCCGTCCGCGTTGAGCTTCGCCGTCGTCTCCATCGCCGAAGTGAAGTGGCTTTGATCGAGGGGCCCGGTCTCGCCATCGATCGCGTAGTGCTTGCAAGCCGCGAACACCTCTTCGACAGCGCCCTTGCAGATGAGGATATGAACCCCGTCATCACGCCCAAGAACAACCGACATCCGCCGCCGCTCGAAGTCGAACGGCATCTCGTCGATCTTCTGGAACCGCTCCTGGACCTTGAGGCCGCCCTCGAGTTCGACGTGCTTGAGGACTGCGACGTCAAGCAGGTTCTTGAGGCCAGACTGGTGGAAACTGTTCAGATAGGCGTATTCGAGGACGCGGTCCGAAGTCGCCGCCCCCGATATCGAGGTGACGTTTGAGAATAATGCGATCCTGCGTGAGCGTGCCGGTCTTGTCCGTGCACAACACGTTCATGGCCCCGAAGTTCTGGATTGAATTGAGGCGTTTGACGATGACTTTTCTGCGCGACATCGCCAGCGCGCCCTTAGCGAGATTGACCGTCACGATCATCGGCAGCATCTCTGGCGTGAGACCCACCGCCACGGCGACTGCGAATAGGAGTGCCTCGAGCCAATTGCCCTTGGTCAGGCCGTTGATGACGAAGACAAGAGGGGCCATCACCACGATGAAACCGAGCATCAGCCAGGTAAACCGGATGATGCCCTTGTCGAAGCTCGTGAGCACCCGCTGCTTGGCAATTTCACTCGCCACGAGGCCGAAGGCCGTGCGCGGCCCGGTGAGCACGACGACACCGCAGCCGATGCCGCTAACAACGGCACTGCCCATGAAGCAGATGTTGGGGAGATCAAACGGCGTCTCTGCGGCACCGACATGGGCGGCAGCGACCTTCTCAAGCGGCATCGCCTCGCCGGTGAGTGTCGACTGGTTGAGGAAGAGATCCTTAGCCGTGATCAGCCTGAGGTCGGCGGGAATCATGTCACCCGCCGACAGCACCACGATATCGCCGGGTACGAGCTGCTCAATCGGCACGTCGATGTGGTCATGCGCCTCGGCACCTGTCTGCCGACGCACGGTCGCTTTTATCGACACCATCCGCTGCAGCTTGTCGGCGGCATTGTTGGAACGATGCTCCTGGATGAAGCTCAGCGAGATGCTCAGAACCACCATGACGGCGATCACGATCGCAGCCCGCTGGTCGCCCAGGAAGTAAGATGCGGTCGCAAGCGAGAGCAGAAGCAGGTTCAACGGGTTGATCGAGCGGCCGACGAGCTCGCCAAAAATTGTATGTCGCGCCTGGTGAGCGACTCGATTCAGTCCTGCTGAACGGAGCCGCTCCTCGACCTGGTCGGGTGTGAGGCCCGCCGCGGTGCTGGAAAGTCGCTGCAATGCATCGTCGGGCGAAAGGCAAGCGATTTCGCCCAAGGCCTTTCCGCTCGCGGCCGATCCTTCGGGCGCCTTGGCCGCCTGGCGCCCCCCACGCGCAAGGATGGGCGTTATTGCTATCGGCTTATTCACGAAGCCATTGCCTCGAGTGTCACTCTTTGCCCGAGAGGATCTAGCGGGCTTCCCGGACGTCCTGTGTCGCCTCTTTGAGTGCGCGTATCACGTCCTCGCGAGAGATTATTCCTACCAATTGGCGATCCGGCCCGATAACTGGAAAGCTCCGGCTCTTAAGACTCACCATCAACTGCAGAACTCGTGTCAATGGTGCTGTCGGTTCGACATGCACGACGGCTTCGGTCATCATTTCGGCGACCGGCCGCTGCATCAAATCATCGTAATGGGGCACCATCTGACCGGTAGTGAAGGCAAAGGCCCGAAGAAAATCGAACTTTGTAACGATCCCCAACATCTTTCCTTCTTCCACTACAGGGAAGGAATTGAAATCGTGTTTCTCGAATAATGCCTCCAGCTCATGCATGGTTGTCTGGCGCGTCACCGTCGTTACTGCACGCGTCATATATTGATCTGCTATGCCTTCGAGAAAACGGTACATGATTAGGATTGCGTTCTGAATGATCAGGAGCTTCTACGTCAGAATGTCGACCGGATCATCCGCGATTTCACCGACAACGAAAGGAAACATATCGTCTTAGAAGACGAGGTAATTTTCCCGGCAATAGTTGACACATTACACCCCGGAGCTTGGGCCGACATCGCGTTGACGCTGGCCGATCGGTACGGTCCGCCGTCAGAAGCAGATTTTGAAGAGCAGTTCAGTATACTTCGCCGAAACATACTCGAACTTGAAGAGGCCGCAGCTGCGCGGCGCTCATAGTATATTATATTTTGCTTCGGAAGTTGAGACGTCTGCCAAGTTTACAAGTGAGCCCGAGCTTCTGCCCAAGGAGCATCAGATCCTGCAAAGTGAGATAAATTGCCCAGTCCACGATCTGGCGCCTGCTGATTTTCGAAACGGGTTAGACGAGGATAAAAACAAACGGCCACGACCGGAGCCGGGTAGGTGCCTAGGAGCTACTTCGGTTCGGTCATGGCCGCTCGCTCTCGGGTGTCGCCCCCGCGGAGCTTTAATAAACCTATGCCGATCGGACACCGGACACATTGATGTACATCAATGGGCCGGCGCAGCCGCTGGCTAGCCCCAAATCCGGCAATGCGTCAGATTAAGTCTCCCTACCGACTTTCGCGCAAACTCAAGACGTAGGCGATGACGTCGCTGAGATCGCTTCCCTTAATGATGATGTTGGGCATGCTCTCATGCGAAGTTCGAAGGGCAGCGGTAAGGGCTGCGTCGGTCATTCCGGGTATGTTGGCAATGTGCTCGAAAGTTGGTGCGTCGAGATTGGGTGATTGTCCCGGCACTTTATCGACGAGGTGGCACTCCGCACATACCGCTCGGGCAATCCTCAGGCCCTGGTGAGGGTTTCCGACCTCTTGCGCCTGCAGGTTGCCAACTGTGAACGTCAAGCCAGCAAGCACTAGGCTAACCGCCGATCTGAGACGGTGCGGAGATGTAAAAATGTTTATCCCCACGACTGCACCTAGTTGTCGGCGCGCTATTTCAAGGTCGCAATATACGCTGCGATGTCATCGGCCGCCGCTCGGGTTAATGGCAGGTCGGGCATTTTCGGATGCGGGTTCAACAGAAAGTAGGCCAAATGTCTCGCATCGAAGTCTGGCGATCTTGCAATCGTCGCGAAGGGTGGCACATCTGCGCTGGCTCGTTGCTGCTCGGGCGAAACCACATGGCATGAGGCGCACCATCGTTTGGCGAGCGCGAGTCCATGTTCAGAATCTGCGCAATAGCCTCGCACCGTTGAACCGAGCAGCACAGCGGTAACCTGGACAATAGTGAAAATTCGCATTCATCAACCTTCCGGTGGCGATCCCAACATATCTTTTAATACCATCTGCATGCCGGCATGGGTGAATTCCTTCTGTATTAGTTGGCCTTAGCAGGAGAATTACGTGCTGCCGGCATTTCGACCACGACGGTATCGAATTCGGTCAGGGCTTGAGTACCTATGATCGGCTCGTCTGGCAATTTCTCGGATGGTTCATACCAGGGCCGCCGCTGCGCTACCCTATTGCTCAGAGCATGTGCAATTAATTGACCGATTTCTTCGCCCTGTAAGGGCACCAGTTTCTGATTGGCGTCGTACTTGTAGAGCTGCGGACAAAGATAGACGGCATGAATTCGTGGATTGTAACCCTCGACGACTAAGTAATGTTTAGCTTTGAGGAAAAGATCGTATCTCCTTACGACCTTTCGCTCCTGCGTCGATCGCGCAACCCGAATACGGTCAGTCGATGGACCGACAATCGTGCCGGCCTCGATAAGAATGAGCCAGTCCTTGTTGCTCGAATTGGCGGGATCGATAGGAATTAAATGGCTCGGCAAGCTCTTCGAAAAGATACCCATTTACTGCTCCTACGCTTCGATAAGCACCGCTCTGTATGATCCAGTCGTTTTGGCAGAACCTCATAGAGTATCCTAAAGGGTGAACCCAGCAGATCGGAAGTGGCTAAGCGCGACGGCCGAGGGTCTTAGCCGAACATCCAAGTGCCATAACCGACGACCTGGTCGCGGGGGCCAGCGGTGTCGCCGGAATTGCACAGTGACAGTCGTCGAGCTTTTAAGTTGCGGCGGTTCGCTTCGATAAGAAGGCCAGCGATCGGCAGGTAGCCGCACGCTTGCTCTGGGCCCAAACTGGCCCAATCGCCATTTTCGATGGCCGCAGCAGTCGCCGCATCCAGGCGCCGAGCCGTCTCATAACTATGATAGTGAGACAGGTCGGAGCTGATGACGAGCAATGTTTCCGGGCCGCTCCATAACCGCGCCAGCACCTGCGCGACCTCGTGTGCGCTGGCGTCACCAACGACGAGCGGTAGCAGTGAGAATGATGGCAAGACAATCTGCAAAAACGGCAATTCAACTTCGAGCGCATGTTCGGGCGCGTGCGCCGCATCGTTCCGTGAAACAAAAGGCAAATCAGTAATCTCGTTTAGGGTAGCCTGGTCGACCGGCACGCGGCCGAGCGGAGTTTCGAAGGCATCAGGAGTGGGGAGCGCAACGCCTCGGATGGCAACATAATGGGCCGGACCGACCAGCACGATACGCGCGAATGTCTGCGTGCTGCCGGAAAGCGTTGCGAAGCCCGCGGCGGCGGTTCGGCCGGAATAAACGTAGCCCGCATGTGGCACGATCAGCGCTTTGGGGGTGATTTTCAGAGCCGTGTCGGCATCGGCAAGTAGCTCCATAACCTGCTGCCGCAGTCGATGGACCTGCGCAGGATAAAAGCTACCGGCGACCGCCGGTCTGCGGGCAATCACGATTGTGGACCGGCCTGCATCTTGCCCGGCCTCCAGCTGATGTCCATGTACAGCCTAAACCGGGCGCCCCATGAATCAACCTGATACGTGCCATCCAGGCCGCTACTGGCATGCTTTGCCGGACGGCCGTCTCCAGTGCGACGTCTGTCCGCGCTATTGCAAGCTGCACGAAGGCCAGCGCGGCCTGTGCTTTGTGCGCGCCCGGCAAAGCGGCCAGATCGTGCTCACGACTTACGGCCGTTCATCCGGATTTTGCATCGATCCGATCGAGAAAAAGCCGCTCAATCATTTCCTGCCGGGCACGCCGGTCCTGTCGTTTGGCACCGCAGGGTGCAACTTGACCTGCAAGTTCTGCCAGAACTGGGACATCTCCAAAGCCCGTGATTTCGATCGGATTCAGGATGTGGCTTCACCTGAAGCCATCGCCGATGCAGCGGTGCGCAGCGGCTGCCGTTCGGTCGCCTTTACCTACAACGACCCCGTGATTTTCCTCGAGTATGCCATCGACGTGGCGCAGGCCTGCCGCGAGCGTGGACTGAAGACTGTGGCGGTGAGCGCCGGCTATATTGCGCCGGAACCACGGATTGAATTCTTTCGCTATATGGATGCAGCCAATATTGATCTGAAAGGATTCACTGAGAAGTTCTACAAGGATCTTTGCACTGGCAAGCTCGCAGCCGTGCTCGATACGCTGCAATACCTCAAGCATGAGACCAAGGTCTGGTTTGAGATCACGACGCTGCTCATTCCGGGGGAAAACGATTCACGAGCGGAAATCGAAGCGCAGAGTGACTGGCTGATCGATCATCTTGGTCCCAACGTACCGCTGCATTTCACGGCCTTTCATCCGGACTGGAAGATGACCGACCGGCCGCCAACGCCGCCAGCGACCCTGCGCATGGCACGGCAGATCGCGCACGACGCCGGACTTCGCTACGTCTACACCGGCAATGTCCACGATCCCGAAAGACAGTCGACATTTTGCCAGGGCTGTGGCGCCGTCCTGATCGGCCGCGATTGGTATGACATCACGGCGTGGCACCTATCTGCGGACGGTCGCTGCGTCGCTTGCGGCACGCCTTGTCATGGTGTCTTTGAGGCGACCGCAGGCCGCTGGGGCGCCCGCCGGCTGCCGCTCAAGCTGCGCACGGCAACTTCGGCGTTATGCAGCCAAAACTCAGCATAAGCTTGGTTCCGTCATTAAGGGAATTGGAGCGCGAGCAGGCAGCATGACCTGGCTCGTTCAGCCCAGTCTCGTCAATGAGCCGTTTTCCGATCCGGGGCTATTCATTGACTTTCGATTTGGCCGTCGCGCCGTGCTGTTCGATCTTGGTGATTTGACACCATTATCACCCCGCCAGCTCTTGCGCGTTACTCATTGTTTCGTATCGCATACGCATATGGACCATTTTTGCCGGGTTCGATCGGCTGCTCCGGATTTGGTTGCATCGTGAAACCCCTGTGTGTACCAAAAACCTTATCCGCGTTGATGAGGTGAGGGAATCACACAAATTGGCGGGATGTTTGCGCTTATATGCTTCGTGTTCGCGATCTTGGTCTCGCGATTCAGGTCGAAGATCCGCCTTGAAGCAGAGAACATGGCGCTTCGGCATCAGCTTATGGTAAAAGAAAGCGGCCCCGCCTGGGGGCCGCAAGGTGAAATGACAATGATGCCGAGCAAGTTTCTTTTGCTCATACTTACAGCTACAAACAATCTTCCTCTAAAATGAAAGGCTATCAAATGGCCAAGAAATCGAAGCGCCGCGCGTGGACTAAAGCTGATATTCGCACGTTGAAGACACTCGCAAAAAAGAAAACTCGCGCGTCAAGCATCGCCCGGACTTTAAAGCGGACCGAAGGTGCAACGCGTCAGAAATCCTTCAGTATGGGATTGTCACTTAACTCGCGGCGCTAGAAGTTATCCGGAAACGTTGCCGGGTAGTTCATTCGAGGAGGAGAACATTCAATCACAATGCGTTATGGTGGACATATAAATAATTGGCCGAAAGCCGCATGCGTCGACAGGCCTGGACGGCTGGATTGGTTTCGAGAACGATTCGATCCGCGAGTGCTCCGATTTGCCGCACCACTCCAGCCTCCCAAGCATCCAACCCGTGGTCGGTGAGGCCCACAATCCTCCGCAACCAATAAGGCGTCAGATCAATCGCGGCCCGGATCAGCAATGGCTGCACCGGCCTCAGCGGCAATGGCAGAATGGGCGCCGAGCGCATGATCGCTAGGAATTCGAACAAAATGTCCGACCGCTCCAGTTGATTGGCCATCGCCTCAAATCGCATTTCAAGGGCTGCTTCCGATGTCGCTGCGCTGGCGCCGTAAAGACTGGCAGCTAAAGTTCCTTCCGCATAATAACGGTCGCGCTCCAAATCCGAGAGCGGTCGCACATATGCATGATAAGCCTGCAGAAAGCCGTATGCGGCCGTACCCTGAACCCAATTTAGAAGCTCCGGGTCAGTGGCACGGTACGCTTTGCCTGCTGGCGTCGAGCCGGCGACTCTATCGTGCATTCGTCGAACGCGGGCGATCATAGCCTCGGCCATGCCGCGAGC
The DNA here is from genome assembly GCA_963816295.1 of uncultured Alphaproteobacteria bacterium. Classification (GTDB taxonomy): domain Bacteria; phylum Pseudomonadota; class Alphaproteobacteria; order Rhizobiales; family Xanthobacteraceae; genus BOG-931. Next base: position 146,869 of record CAWFJS010000019.1, read on the forward strand.
GCCGTAAATCGTGACCATGGCGGCAAGTCCTGTCCGCCGCAGGCGTCGAATCGGATCGATACGGAAGGTAGTGTGCTCCCACACACCGGTACGCACACGCGGTTCTGCAAGTTCCATTATGACAGCCGCGACGCCGCCGATGAAAAGCGAGAGCGGGTTCTTGAACACGCGCCACGACACTGAGTCGGGCGACACAAGCGCGGCCTCGCCAAGGGGCCGCAAGAAATCGGCGCAAGATTGGTCGCCCAGATCAAACAGCGCCCGCGTTGCAGCCTCCAAGCCGCTCCGTAATGGCCAAGGCAGGACGATCGGTGCAGTCACGGTAACAAAACTCTTGGTTTGTTTTGCCTCAGTATTGCTTCGAGTTCGTCTTCGAGCGATCGCGGCGAAATTCCAAGTGCGCGAAACCCCGGCAGGCGTTCGGAGGCCGTGGTGTCGATCTGCATAAGTTCGACCTGATTGCGGGTGAGTGGCGGCCGCGGCAGCATCTCAGCTAAACCGGCCAATGGATGCCAGAAGGCAAATGGCACCCGCATTAACACTGGCCGCAATCCTGCGATACGAGCAATGGTTCGCAACAACTCCTCGTAGGAGTAGATGCGCGGCCCGGCCAGTTCGTAGACGGGATACGGTTTCTGGCTCTGCCGCAAAATTTGTGCGATCGCCGCCGCCACGTCGTCCACGTACACCGGCTGGAGCCTCGTCTTGCCGTCGCCGAAGATCGGGTACGCTGGCAGGGACCGCAGCAACCGGAGAATTGTCGTAAGAAATGCATCATCCGACGCAAACATTACCGCCGGGCGGACAATGACTGCGCCGGGAAATGCGGTCTGCACGGCCGCTTCACCTTCGCCGCGGCTGCGAATATAGGGCGAACGCGAGGCCGTATCGGCGCTGATCCCTGATACGTGCACAAACCGCTTAATCCCTGCCTGTCTGGCAGCTCTTGCGATCTTGGCGGCCGTTTCCACGTGTACCGAATGAAATGTATCACGTCCGTGCTCAACGTAGAGACTGATCGCGTTGACAACACCGTCGGCGCCGGCAACGGCTGCCTCGACGGAACGTTCGTCATGTGCGTCCGCGGTGATAGGTTCGATACCCTCGTCTTCGCCTAGCCCGCGATGCCGCGAGACTACGCGCACCCTGGTGCCGGACTCACGCAAATGGCGCACGACACGACGGCCAACAAAGCCGGTCCCGCCAAACACGGTTGCGCAGCTCATTCCCGGATCCGTCAAATGATCCTCTGCGACGATTTCATGTATCGGCTCTACGACGAGACCAAATATTCCACGCAAGACAAGCGCCGTTTCATCTCCGACAATCGGGTCGACCGCGTCACCGACACCTGCGGCGACCGGCAGTGGCCGGTGCTCGCCGACGATAAATGGATCTGTTACAGCCTGCTGCAGGCGGCCGGCTTCCCGGTCCCGCGCACGCTTGCCGTCATCGATCGCACCCTGCGTTCCTTCGGCCGGGAGGGAAGATCAAGTCGCCGGCCGCCCTCAAGGATTTTCTCAGCGGCCTGAACACGTACCCGCTGTTCGTCAAGCCCAATTCGGGGCTCGGCAGCTTCGGTGCCTTCATGATCGTCGGCGTCGACGGCGATCACGTCCTGCTCGAGCAGTCGAACCCAGTCACCTTCGCCGATCTGTTCGAGAAGCGGATCGGCGCGCGCACCTTCCTGCTGCAGAGCTGCATCGATAACCATCCGACCGTTAAAGCTTTCAGCAAATACGTCGCGACCGTGCGCACCGTGAACATGGTCAATGCCGACGCGGTGTGGACGCCGTTCGCGCTGGTGAAGGTCCCCTCCGCCACCAGCATCGCCGACAACTACTGGCGCTCGGGCAACCTCTTGGCCAATCTCGACGTCGGCACCGGCGTGATCAAGCGCGCCGTGCGCGGCAAGGGTGTCGAGCTCGAGGAATTGACCAACCATCCGGCGACCGGCCAGCGGCTGATCGGACTGGCGCTGCCGCATTGGGATAAATTGCGCGAGATCAACGAGGCCTGCGCCAGGCTCTACGCGCCGCTGCGCTATCACTCGCTTGATATCGCGCTCACGCCCGAGGGCCCTCAGGTGGTCGAGGTCAACATCGGCGGCTCTTTCGTGCTGCCGCAGATCGGCAGCGGCACCGGGCTGCTCAGCGACGGCGTCTACGATTTCTTCAAGTCCTGCGGCTGCAAATTCAGAGGCCGGCCAGCCGCCTGAGCCTCACGCCGCTACTGCATGCTTGATCGTCTCGACATGCGCGAGCATCAGCGTGAGCTTGTCGAAGACCACCTGCAATCCTTCGAGGCCCGCCTGAAAGCGCGCCACGGCGTCCGTCTCCGGGCCGGCGAACCAGCATTCCGAGATCATCCGCGCATCGGCAGCAACCCGCAGAGCGCCGGCGGTCTCGCCCGAGGCGCGCGGAATGGCGACCGGCTGGCCGATGTGGCAGGCCCGCGCCAGCAGCCCGCGCTGCCGCCGAGGAACTGCGAGAGATCGTCGTTCAGGCCCTGATAGAGCAGCTTTGTCTCGGCGAGCGAGAGCGTGCGCCCGTTACGCGTGAGCAGAAACGGGAAGACCGTGCGGGCGGCGAATTCCTCGCCGGTCATGCTGGCCGGCTGCGGCAGCAGATGCAACTGCGGATCATCGGTGATGCGTCGTCCGGCGAAAGCGGCGAAGGCCGTCAGCGCCTGCGCGCGGAAATGGTCCGGCACGGCGAAGTAGCGGCGCATCTCCTCGAGCGCCGCCGCCCAGCGCAGGGCCTGGCCGAGATTCATGGTCTGCGGCATCAATCCACGCTTGGCGCGCAGGTGCCGAGCTTGGAGTGCAGCATGACGTGCAGCGCGACGCTGCTGCCGCCGCTAATCACCGCTCTCACGCGTCCGACGACGTCGGCGTCGATCTCTTCCAGCGGCCGGCTGCCGCCGCTGGCGTTGAGCGCGGGCACCTCGACCGCGCCCACGCCGCTGCCCAGGCCGCGCACGAAGCGCCCCTTGATCACGCGCGCGCCATTGGCGGTCCCGGAGTTGAAATGCCGACCGGCCGCGGCATAAGGCACGCCGCTACCGCTCTCTTCGGCGGCGACCACGAGGCTGATGGTCGGCGCGCGCAGCATGCTTTGCGCGACGAACAGCGCGCGCAGCTCGGCATCCGTGCCCGACGGCGCGAAGATGACGTCAATGTCTTCGGCGAGGCCCCACAACGCCTTCAGATCGGCGCGCATCGTCTCGACGAAGGCATCGAACGCGGCGAACTGCGAAAGCTTCTGAAGATGCGCGAAAGCCTCGGCCGCCGCCGCATAGCCGCGCTCTGAGATCGAGCTCGCGGTGGAGGAGGCAAAGCTCAGCGCTGGCCGCGGAAAGGCCTGGCAGCCGTAGTCGCTCAGTTGGGTCGCTGGATTAACGCGCAGGCGGGAGTCGCCGCCGGCGACCAGCCATTCGTTAAGTATATCGGTTGCCCGACCCTCGGCTTGGCCGGGTTCTTCGCCCTGTGAAGGCTGCGCCGCGCGATACCTATTCCCTGCTGTCTCGCCCATGGAGCACACACGCACACCTTCGCCCATCCGGAAGGCGGACGTTGACCGACAAAGATTAAGAATTTTGCCACCGGCACCCTGACCGAAGTGCCCAACGTGTGCGGCTGCTTCTCTGGCGGAAATTCTAACAAGACGTCATCAGCGCTGTGGGCGTCGTGTGCGCCCCAGGCCTTGGAGGACGCCGAGACCTGGATCGGACTCGCCGCCAGCTATGACCGGTTGCGACGGTTCGATTTGGCCGATCAGGCCTACGCGCAGGCGATCAAGCTAACCGGTGAAACCGTTCAGATACTGAACGATCGCGGCTATTCCTACCTGTTGCGCGGCGATCTCGCCAAAGCGCGCGCCAAATTCTTAAAAGCGTACCAGTTGGATCCCGCCAATCCGACGGTCATCAATAATCTTCAGCTTCTCAACGCCAGTTACCGCTTCATCGAACGGGTACCGTAGCCTTCGCCGAGCTGCAGCCGGCGCACTGCCGCTTCGCGATTGCCGTCGGGCCGTTGAATTCACGACAATCTCCGGTGCGGGAGCTGCGCGGCGCCAAGCCGGACGTCAGTCCTCGAACGGCAAGCCGGCATACTGCTCCGCGAGCGACGCCTGGGCATGCTCCGAGGCGTGCAGGTAATCGAACTGATTAAGCCGCATCTGCTCCTCGAACGCCGTCTCGGCGGGAAAGCGATGCAGCAGCATGGTGAGCCACCACGACATCCGCGCCGAGCTCCACACCCGCCGCAGCGCCATGTCGGAATAGCGATCGAGGTAATGCGTGCGTCCGCTGCGATAGGCTTCGATCAAGCCGCGCGAAAGATAAAACGCGTCGGAGACCGCGAGATTTAATCCCTTGGCGCCGGTCGGCGGCACGATATGTGCAGCATCACCGGCCAGATACAATCTGCCGTAGCACATCGGCTCGACGACAAAACTGCGCAACGGGGCGATGGATTTCTCGATTGCCGGGCCGGTGACGATCCGCTCGGCCATGTCGGCCGGGCAGCGCGCCTTGAATTCTTGCCAGAAGCGATCGTCCGGCCAGTCCTCCAATTTGCTGTCCAGCTCGCATTGGATGTAGTAGCGGCTGAGCATCGGCTTTCGCATCGATGCGAGCGCGAAACCGCGATGGTGGTAGCAGTAGACCATGTCCGGAAACGGCGGCGTTTCCGACATGATCCCGAGCCAGCCGAATGGGTAGCTTTTTTCGTAAGTCTTGAGCACCGCGGCCGGGATCGATGACCGGCTCACGCCGTGGAAACCGTCGCAGCCGGCGATATAGTCGCAATCGATCCGCTGCGCGGAGCCGTCCTTCTCGTAGGTCACGAACGGGTGTTGCGACGTAAGCTCGTGCAGGCAGACGTTGCGGGCCTCGTCGATCACCTTGCCGCCGGCTTTATCGCGCGCCGCATAAAGGTCTTCGGTGATCGAGGTCTGGCCATAGGCCATCAATTGTTTGCCGGTGAATTTCTTGGTGTCGATGAAAAACCGCGGCCGGCCTTCCCAGGCGATCGCCGAACCGTCGTGCGGATGGCCCTCCTGGTCCATGCGCTCGCCAAGCCCGACGTCGCGCAATAGCGCGACGGTGCCGGCCTCCAGCACGCCGGCGCGGATACGCTCGAGCACGTGCGCCCGGCTCTGGCGCTCCAGCACGATGCTGTCGATGCCGCTCCGGTCCAAAATATGCGACAGCAACAGTCCGGCCGGGCCGCCGCCGATAATCGCGACTTGGGTGCGCGCAGCCGATGTCACGGTCGACCCTTAAGGCCCAATTGCGCATATTGGCAAGCGAATTTAGCCGGCGCGCCGTAACGCTGCCGAGAGCCTTGCGCTGGCGACTTAATGCCGCGATATGAAGGCGATCGGCGAGCCATCCGAGGGTGCGCCGCCCGAGCGCGTTAGCCTAGCTGCGATCGTTTTGGGGCTGCATTCCCGCCTGATGCGAGACAATGCGACGGTGCCGATCTTTGAGGTATCCGATCTTTGAGGTGTCCATGTTTGAAACGTTCAAAAGCTTTATTTCGGATTTTGTCGACGGCGAAAAACATCCGAGCCAGTTTGCCGACAACGATTATCGCCTGGCGGCAGCCGCATTGCTGGTGCACGCTGCGGCGATCGATGGAGAAATGTCGCAGCCTGAGCGCGACAAGCTCCACAGCGTCATCAAGCAGCGTTTCGCGCTGAACGACCAAGCGGCCGACGAGCTCATCGCCAAAGCGACTGAGGCCGAGCACGAGTCGGTCGATCTCTATCATTTCACCCGCCTGCTCAATCGCTCGCTCGATGAGCCGGGCCGCGCCCGCGTCATTGAGATGATGTGGGAAATCGTATTCGCCGACGGTCAGCGCGATGAGCTCGAGGACAATTTGTTGTGGCGTGCCGCCGATCTGCTCGGCGTATCGCCGCGCGAGCGCATCGAACTGCGCCGGCGGATCGGCGGTGAAGCGTCATGAAGCCGGTCGTTCTGATAACCGGCGCGTCGTCGGGCATCGGCGCCGCTTTGGCCAAGGTTTTCGCCGCGCATCAACACGAGCACGGACACGAGCTCGCTTTGGTGGCGCGGCGGCAGGATCGAACTCGAGACGCTTGCCGGCGAAATCGCCGCAACCGGCCGTCCCCGGCCGACCGTGATCACGGTGGATCTCGAACGCCGCGATGGTGCCTCGGCCATCGCCGCGGAGCTTTCGTCGCTGGGATTGGAGCCGGCCATCGTCGTCAACAATGCCGGCTTTGGTCTTCGCGGCGCGGCGGCGGCGCTCGGTCGCGACGAACAACTCGCCATGATCGACGTCAATGTCCGCGCGCTTACCGAACTGTCGCTGATGTTCGTCGACAGCGTGGCGCGCCATCGCGGCGGCATTCTCAACGTTGCTTCGCTCGCCGCCTTCCTGCCCGGGCCCGGCATGGCCGTCTACTACGCGAGCAAAGCTTACGTGCTCTCGTTCAGCGAGGCGCTGCATCGTGAATTGTCCGAGCGCGGCGTGCGCGTCACCGCACTCTGCCCAGGACCGGTACCGACCGAATTCCAGGCCCGGGCCGGGCTATCGCTCCCTGCTGCGGCGCGAATGCTGGAGCTTTCAGCCGAGCGCGTAGCGCAGATCGGCTATGACGCGTTCATGGCTGGTAAGCGTGTCGTGATCGCGGGAATAGGCAATAGGATTGCGGTGTCTTTAATGCGCTTGGTCCCGCATGCGCTGCTCCTGCGCTTGGTGGACCAGACCCGGGCGGCTGGCGCCGAAAAATAGGCCGCGTCGTCTGCGCCCGACTACGGTAACGAAGGTGCAGAGCTTAAACATCGTTGATCGGTTCATGCGGCATCCGGTCCTGATCGTCCTGCATCAGGAGCACTCGACGCCTGGCCGCCTCGGCCATGCCCTGCAACAACTCGGCTACACGCTGGACGTGCGGCGGCCGCGTTTCGGCGACCCGCTGCCGCCGACCATGGCCGAGCATTCGGCCGCGATCATCTTCGGCGGTCCGATGAGCGCTAATGACGGCGACGATTTCATCCGGCGCGAAATCGAATGGGTCGGCGTGCCGCTGCGCGACAACAAGCCGTTCCTGGGCATCTGTCTTGGCGCGCAAATCTGCGCCAAATTTCTTGGCGGCAAGGTGTACCGCCACCCGAGCGGCCATGCCGAGGTCGGCTATTACCCGGTGCGGCCGACGCTCGCCGGGCTCGCGATTGTCGAGACCTGGCCGGAATGCGTCTATCAATGGCACCGCGAGGGCTTCGACCTGCCGTATGGCAGCGAGCTTCTCGCCGAAGGCGACATATTCGAAGTGCAGGCGATCCGCTTCGGCCGCGCCTTCGCGCTGCAATTTCATCCCGAAGTCACGCACGCGATGATGCATAAGTGGACCACCCACGGGCACGATCGCATGGCGCTGCCGGGCGCGAAGCCGCGGCATACGCATTTCGCCGATCGCGCGGTGTACGATTATTCGGCGCGGGCCTGGCTCAATGTTTTCCTGGAGCGGTGGATCGGCGGCGCGAAGGATCTCCCCGATCGATCGTTATCGGCGGCCGCGGATTAGGGCGGGGGTGTCACTCCCCCACGCCGCCGAGCTGCTGCGCGAAGTAGGCCACCGTCTTGGTGTAGACCTGCGACGAATTCCATTGCAGCAGTACCTGGAAATTGGCGGTGCCTTCACCCCACGGCTGGCCGCGCTGCCAGCCGTAGCCTTTCAGATAATTGGCGGTCGAGGCGAGCGCGTTCGTCGGATTGTGAATGAGATCGCGGCCGACGGCGTATTTGAGATACGACGACGGCAGGAATTGCGTTTGGCCGATTTCGCCGGCCCAGGCGCCGCGCATGTCGGCCGGGTTCATATCGCCGCGCTCGACGATCTGCAGCGCGGCGATGAGTTCGCCGCGGAATTTATCCGGCCGGCGGCAATCGTAGGCCAAGCTCGCCAGCGAGCGGATGGTCGGAAAGTGGCCGTTGTCGGCGCCGAAATCGGTTTCCAATCCCCAGATGGCGACGAGGACAGATCCGGGCACGCCGTATTGCTGCTCGTAGCGGCTGAGCACCGAGGCATATTGCTGCATCATGCGCCGGCCGCGGCCGAGCCGCGGCGGCACCATGCGTCCGGCGAATTGATCGAAGCTTTGGCGGAACACGCCTTGGGCGTGATCGCGCGCGATGATGCCTGGATCGTAAGTGACGCCGCCGAGCGCGGATTGGATCGTCTGCTGCGAAACGCCTTGCCCGGCGGCCTCCTGCTTCACGCCTTGCAGCCAGCTTGCGAAATCGCCACCGCACGGCGCCGCGTTTGCCGGCGCTGCGGAGACCGCAAGGAGACACGCCAACAGCAAAACCGTGGATGTGACGGCGAACGGGCCGCGCATGGAGATTCCTCGCTTCTGTCGCCGTAGGACGCCAATCAATCGGAGGCTCTTTTAGGAGCAAAGCATGGCAAGGTTCGGGCTGAAAATCCGCCTCCCAACACGGGCGCCGCCCTTTTTTGCGTCAGGGTTATGGGGTTGGGGGAGCCGAGGGGAGTTGAACCCCTGACCTCCTCATTGCGAACGAGGCGCTCTCCCAACTGAGCTACGGCCCCGCCGGACGAGTAAAACCGGGCCGATTTGGCGCGGGGTTTGGCGAGTGGCCGCTCAGGTTCCTCCAAACATCAACATCATCAGTCTGATAGCACTGATGACCTAGCCACAACACAAGGCCCGCCGCAAGAAACCATTTGCCTGACGACGCGACCTAAACTGATTGTGCTTGATGGAACAAGGCTCAGTTCGGGGCGTCCGTTGTGACAAAAGTGTGCCAAGACGGAACGCTTTGCGCGGCCGTGTTTTGATCTGCATCAGTGCCGTGGCTCGCAAACATAAGCGTGATGTCTTGGCAACGCCCCAGCACAATCAAACGGAGGGTAAAATGTCTAAAATGCGAATATACATGCTGGCAGCAGTCGCCGCGGTTGGTATTGGACTTAGCGGAACCTTCGGTGCCTCGGCAGTGCCAATGAGCGGAAGTCTAGCAGGCGCAACTGCTCCCGCGCCTGAGCTACAGAAGGTTTACTACTACCATAGATACGCGCGCCGAGCTTACCGCCGTGGCTACTACGGCGGCTACTACGGTGGCTATCGTCGTTATTAGCAATGTAGTGCTGGTAGCCTGACAGTTATTGATCGCGTTGACATCATGGGCCGTTGTCCACACCGCGACCTGCCCCGGCAGCAGTTCGTTAATCTGGCGGTACATGTCATCCGCCTTCTTGATCTGATCGACCACGAAGAGGCAACCGTAGGGTTTCGATAGCTCGCTCGTGTCAGCACAACGAACCGCCGCGGCCATGAGGGCAATGGCGTGCGAGGTCTTGCCGGTCCCCGGCCAAGATGGCTGCTTCACGGGTTCTTACGGCAGCATAACGATGCAATACGCTACGTCTTGGCATTGCCGCTCGGTCCCGCGGGTCGAACGCTTGCGAGCGAGACAGGTCGCGCAGTGTCGTCGGTTGTTGCGTCAGGAACGCCCGTAAGTGGCTGCCGCTCTTGGAACCAAACTGATGCGGCGAAGTCTGGCGCGATACGCTGCGCCATGTCTTGAACTTCATCTGAAGGGTAGTCCTCAGTACCGCGTCCTGCGTGTTGGACCCCTGCCAACGAGACTGGGCCAAAGCGCGCAATGTCGTTGGCGTCGGCGAGCCTATAAAAGCTGTAGACGCTATTCGTCGGCTTGAATGTGACGCTCACGCCCGCTTCGGTCACGACGGTGTGAAAGTCGCTTCTAACTGGATGCTTCATCGCGTGCTGCAATTTGGCTTGGCCTTGAGGGCCACGCTGCGCACGTTTCTTGAAAATGTCCCACACTGAACGAGCCCGCTGCTCAGCAGTTTCACTCGACACATTAGTGCCAGCCGCTACCCAACGCACCATTTATGTCACTCGCAAGTCGTGATTTTGAAATCAGTTAAAGCAAGCCCGTCCTTGGTTCTGTAATGGTATTCGTAGCTAAAGCCTTCTTCTTTCATTGTGCGCGAATTTTCGGCGTTTGTGCAAACTCCGCTCTGAACCTGTCGCACTGTCTCTTGAGGGTCAAATTGGTCAGCGTTGTCGATTACATACCAATAGATGCTGTGAGTTCTCTCGTACTTTACATCGACCAAGGTGGTGTTCTGATCAAGCCGCAGAGGAAGGTTGCTCTTCATGTCTGCTTCGGTCCTGCGTAGCCCCGCTTCAAAGCGCGGCCCTGCCCATTCGCTATAAACCGCGTAGCCTACGGCAACGGCTGCGATCAATGCTGTCGGGATGATCCAATCGCGTTTTCGTAACCGGAACATCACTGCTTGCTTTTCAGCTGGTTTGGCGGACAGCCGTGCGATGCTGCATTGCTGAGACCGTCAGGCTTCGACGCTATACCAAGCGGTGCAGCCGGTCGAAGCTACGAAGGTATAATGCGGCAAAAAATATCGTCCGTGCGCCCAACTACCGCGCTTTGGGTTGCAGTGGGTCTTCGCAATCTTTCCCTGTCGCCCTCACGGGTCCCAAAATGTGGTCGATACGGGTCACCTGCCTGTATCGTGTAGTCCCGCGTAGACATAATTATGCGGATGACTGTGGTGGCGGAACCAGACAATCGTGGAAACAAAGGCGCCCGCGATAGCGATTTTTGCAAAGGCTCGCATGATGCGTCCATCCTCCGCTAGTGGTGGATAACGCTTAGCCACGCCTTCAGTTTCCTTAGGCGCAAGTTTACTGCGCTGGGGGTTGCGCCGGTTTGGGAGAAACGTGGACTGCCTTCGGGGCAGGCGGGGCCAAGGCTAAAATCTTCTGACTGATGTCCTGCTCGGCTGCCTGCAGTGTCGCGATGGCTTGCGCCATTTGGTCTTGCTTGCGGGCGAGTTGATCTTGATTGGCACCGAGTTGCTCTGTGCTGCGCCTGACAAGGGCGAGATCAATCGCCATAGGTCTAAGCTGCTGCTGTAATTCTGTAGAAGTTACAGCTGGGGCGGGTGCCTTCGTTGTTGAGGCCGGTAACAACCAGCCGAGCGATGGTGCCCAAGTCCTGACGAACTCCGCTACCTCGTCACCGTGCTGCCACGCAAGCGTGCCGCCGACACCAATGAAAACCGCAAGGAACAAGCGAACAAGACTGCGCGTCAGCCGCCGGCTAACTGATGGCCTGTCGCTCCTGAACTGAGGGCTCTTGGGGCCTGAGGAATAAGGCTTAGCTGGTCTCAGCCGATATCCTCGATTGGATGAAGCACGCTCGGCATCCAGATCAGAGGCGTCAACATCGCGTTTCGGATAGTCATCGTTGAGGGGTGGACTTTCGGTGGAGTACATCATTGCCCCCTAGATACCACTCGACTGATCCGCAAGAGGGCCATCACGATTTGACAGAACGAAGATCGCGATTTGACCGAACGAAGGCGGGAGGGCAGTTTCCGAGAAAATCAAACTTTCAACACAATTCATTATTTGTGCGTATCATAAATGCAACAGAGCGACCTTCCATCGCGACCATCATTCGATCACCTCATCGTCGCCGCTGATGCTGTAACGGCGCAGTGTTAGTTTATCCGCCTCTTTCTCCTCTTCGACGGACCAAACTGACGCGGCGACTTCTGACGCGAGCAGCTGCGCCATCTCTTGAACTTCATCAGCAACGTAGTCCTCAGTATCGCCGCTTGCTCCTGTGTGGCGGACACGCTCCAACGAGACAGGGCCAAGGCGTGCAACGTCGTCGCTGTCGGCGAGCCTATAAAAACTATAGATGCTGTTCGTCGGTTTGAATGTGACCGTCACGCCGGCTTCGGTTACTACGGTGTGAAAGTCGCTTCTAACTGGACGCTTCATCCGAACATCCCTGGCAAAGCCCGCGCGAACGGATCAGAGGTAATGTAGCAACTTATCGCGCTTAAAATTAAATCAAGAACAAGCTGAGAACGAAAGCCATCGAAACAGTTCTCCGTTGCAGTCAATTGTGGGACACTGCGCAACATCACAACACCCTGTACCCAGCAGCGTTTAGGAGTAACTCGTGGCACCGCGCGCGTATTGGAAAGGCTACCTCAAGCTGTCGCTTGTTTCGTGTCCCATCGCATTGTTCCCAGCGACTTCCGAGCGGGAAAAGATCAGCTTCCACCAGCTCAATAAAGAGACCGGCAATCGCATCCGCTACAGGAAAGTCGATGCCGAAACCGGGGACGAGGTGGATAGTAGCCACATCATCAAAGGTTACGAGGTCGCCAAGAGCGAGTATATCGAGCTTGAACCGGAGGAGCTCGAGGCCGTCGCCATCGACAGCAAACGCATCATCGAGATTGATGAGTTCGTACCGAAGGCGGAGATCGACGAACTCTACCTGCGCGACCCATACTTTATCGTTCCAGATGGCGAAGTCGGACAGCAAGCATTTGCGGTGATCCGCGAGGCCATCCGCAAGGAAGCGATGGTTGCACTCGGCAAGGTCGTCTTCACCTCGCGCGAACACATAATCGCGCTCGAACCGCGAGAAAAAGGCATGGTTGGCGTGACGCTGCGGTATCCATACGAGGTGCGCCAGCCCGAGGAGTACTTCGACACCATCGACGACGAGAAAGTCCCAAAGGACATGCTGGACCTAGCGATCCACATCGTGGACACCAAGCGAGGCAAGTTCGAGCCCGAGAAGTTCAAGGATCACTACGAAAACGCGCTGAAGGAACTGCTGCGCAAGAAGCAGAAGGGCGAGAAGATCGAGCGACCAAGGGAGCCCGCACGTACCAATGTGGTGAACCTGATGGAGGCGCTGCGCCAGAGTGTGCAGGCGGAGGGCGGAAAACGGTCAGGTGCAACCCGAGCCCAATCGAAAAAGGGCAAGAAGCGGATTGATGGACAGCGCGAGATGCTGCTCCCGATCCCCGGCAAGAAGGATAAAGAGGCCGCCGCTAAGTCTACCGCGCGCTCAAGTGGACGTCATAGGAAGGCGGGTTAATAGGGGGTTGGCGCACTTACGAATGTCCGCACTGTGCTTTTGTTGACGCTGCTTGGTCAGTTGCAGTTCGTTGAACGGCGGTTCGCTTGAGCAGGGCGGGATCGACGGACTGATGGCACCAGCGCCGCCGCTTGATGCGGCCCCACTGCTCGATGTGGACACGCTGCGCGACCCGTAGCCACTCGTGTTCGGCTCTGTGGTTACGTTGCAGAATGTCGCGGTCATTTCCTCGATGCAGAGAACGCCAGTCGGTGGGGCTACGGTCGGTGTGGACTGGACGGCCGGACCGCCCAACTGTTGTACTCTCGACGTCGTAGCGAGCTGCGCTGCGGCTGGCGACGCCACCAAGAGCAGTGCATAAATCAACGCGAGTTTCTTCATCAGTACCAGACTATCTCTCGGAGCCTCTCAGTAATAGCCTGCGCGTCGCGAGGCTGACCAACTGCCGGAGCATTCTCCTCTCGACGACCGCCAACGTCCTGCGCCGGAATTGCGCGAGAGCCTGCCGGAGCCCGATGCGGATCGACCAAAGCCGGCAACGGTCACCCGGACCACGCCATTAGCGCCGACACCGCCACCCGCTTGGTAGCTTTGGTCCTCGGAATACACGCGGCCACCGACGATGCGTACGGCCGCGCGAACGGAACCGCAGTTCCCACGCAGAGTGTAGATTGCCACACTCCAAGACCCGTCATAGGCCGACCCGCCGACCCGACGCGCGGCATTCGTTGGGGTGCTTGCTAGTAGCAGCACGGCGGCAAGTGTCGGGGCGATCAAGAGACGCGATATATTTTTCATCGGTTCTCTCCTTTTCCTCTTTCTCGCCGCGCGGACGTTTACCTCGCCCGCAATGGCTTCGTCGCTCCTGCTCAATACCGAGTCTCTCTGAGGTTTCGGGAGGACCGGCAGTCGCGCAACCGTAGGGCGACCGCCATCTCTTGGTGCGGCGCAGTAATTGCCGAAAATTAATGGGACTTTGATTTAGCCATCTCGAAACTCGCGGGGGCGACGACAGTTAGATCAGTTAAGTCGGCTCGCGAGCGTTGCAAGCAGCGTAGGGCTTTAGAACTTCGAGTGGGGAACGTGCCATGAGGAAGAAAACAATAGGTATTCTGGCCACGAGCGTTGCGATTAGCGCGCTCTGCGTGATGACGGACGTCCCTGCGTTCGCCGGAAAGGGTGGCGGTCGTGGCGGTGGGGGTGGGGGTGGATTTGGCGGCGGGGGTGGGCACGGGTTTGGCGGAGGCGGTGGGTTTGCCGGGTTTCGCGGTGGGGGTGGCGGCTGGCATGGCGGAGGCGGTGGGGTTCATGCGTTTGCTGCCCATGGTGGCTTGGCCCACATTGGTCATGGGTGGAGCGGCCATGCACTGAGCGCTCACGGCTTTTCGGCTAGTCACGCCATGAGCAGCCGCGGTCATCAATTCGCTTCCCATAATCTCAGTCACAATCACGCAATGACCGGTAATGCTGGACGGATTGCTAGCCATGGTGTCACGAACACAAGTCATAACGCGCTCGCCCACAATCAGCTTAGCCACAATCAGTTGGCTCACAACCAATTCGCGGCGCAGAATTTCCACGGTCTGAACAATTTCAATCACACCGGTTTTAACCGCAACGCATTCGGCAACAATGCCCACTGGAACCATTGGGGCGGCCGTTTCTGGGGCGCGGGATGGAACAATTGGGGTTGGGGTTGGGGCGGCTGGGCCGGACCGGTCTTCTGGCCGTTCCTCTTAGGTGACGCGCTGTCGTTCATCTTCTGGCCTTACGCCTATTACGATCCATTTTGGTGGTATGGTCCTCCGTTCATCTTCGCTAGCATCTTCGCGCCCGGTCCCTACTTCGGGCTCGATTACGGCTACGGGCCCGATTACTACGGTTACGGTTACGGGACCGGTGATTACGGCTATGCCGGTTCGCCAAACATCTACTACGACAGCTCTCGCGGTGGTGGCTATAACACTGCCGCTCGCGGGCGATACGCCGCCAGGACCGAGCAGGCGGATCGCGAAGCGCTCGCCGAAACCAATACCGCGGCGCTCGAAAGTTGCACTGGCCTAGCACCGGGCGTGACCAATCTGCCGATTGATCAAATCCGACAAACCGTCCATCCGACAGCTGATCAGGAAGCAGCTCTTGACGATCTCAGCGCAGCCTCGTCGCAAGCAAGCGAGATCATCAAATCATCGTGCCCAAGCTCGGTTCCGCTTACACCGATTGGTCGCCTCGATGCCGCCGAGCAGCGACTGGATGCCACCATCAAAGCCATACAAATTATCCGCTCGCCGCTTGAGAGGTTTTACCAGGCGCTGAGCGATGAGCAGAGGCAGCGGTTCAACGCGATGAACGGTTCGACCGAGGGCGCTCCTTCGGCTGGCAATATGGTGACCGCGTGCAGTCAGCAGGGAGGCAGCTTCATCGACCTGCCAGTGCAACGCGTTGAACAGGTGGTTCAGCCGACTGCGCAACAGCAGAGCGCCTTTAACGATCTCAAGAAGGCAGCGCAAAAAGCCGGCGATCAGCTGCAATCGTCGTGTCCCACCGCGGTGCCGAAATCGCCAGTGGCGCGGGTCGATACAATTGAAACACGGCTAACTGCCATGACGGACGCCATCAAGTCAGTTCGCCCTAACCTTCAGAACTTCTACGCCTCGCTGAGCGACGAGCAGAAGGCAAAATTCAATACAATAGGCCCGCCGCCGAAGGCTGTTTCGTCGCCACAGCAGCGTCAGAGTGGTGGTCAGCAATAGTCCCTGAGCGGAAGGACTATTTGGCACGTTCGCAAACTGTGCCGGGACTGCGTAGTCCACGTCGCGCATTTCAGGTCTACGAGTGCGAAATCCTCTGCCGACGCGACGGGCATCCGATGAGGGTTCAGCAAGACGTGCTCAGCTTCGCGGCAACCTCCTCTGGCTTGGGGTGCGTGTAGCGGAACAGCATCCGCAGATCACGATGGCCGCTGATCATCGCAACCTCTGGGACGTTCAGGCCCCTCTCAAAAAACCTGCTGACGGCTTCATGTCGAAGATCATGGAAGCGCAACTCCAAAACACCCGCTCTTCTTCTCAGCCGCTCCCATGCAAGCCTGAGCGCGTTGGCTGAAATAGCAAACACGGTGGGACCGCTGCGCGGCGTGTCCTTAATCACATTGAGGGCTCCTGTTGATAAAGGCACCGTGCGCGGAAACCCGTTCTTTGTGTTTCTCAGAAGCACCGTGCGAGCCTCAAGGTCCAAATCGTCCCACCGCATCGCAAGTAGCTCGCTCCGTCGCATCCCCGTCTCGACGGCCAACTGGATAACCGCAGGAAGCCAACGGCACCGAGAGGCTTCACAAGCCGTCAGCAGCTTTTCTAATTCGCCCGGGTACGCCCTCCGCTCCCGTGGATTGCCTGCCCGAGGCATTTTGACCTGCTGGACCGGGTTTGACGGCAGCACGAAACCCCATTCGTTCCTTGCGACCGCAATGCAATGACGGACGATGGCCAGTTCGCGTCGCACGGTGTCGCCTTTGACGAGCGACAACCTGTGGTCGCGATACTTGGCGATCTCGGTTGCGGTTAGCAGGTGCAGTGATAGCCGAGCGATGGGGTGGCGGAGAATGACACGCAGCATGTAGACCTCGCGGTTGGCGCTGCGCTTTCGCGGGCTCACTTCGGCAGCGTAACGCTTCAGGAGGTCAGCTAACGTATGGGATCGGAGCACGCGGCTGTCCACGGGCAGCCCGCCGCGGTCAAGTTCAGCCTCGGCCTGTCGCGCCCACAGTTCAGCGTCTGCTCTGAGGCGGAAGGTTCGGGATAATTGGTGGCCCTGGCGTCTAATTTGCGCCTGCCATGTGGATTTACGTCGTCGAATGGTCGCCATGTCCGTCCTCGCTGTGCCAGCGTTGTGACAGACCGACTGTTTTGATGTTTGGGTTGGACCACCCGCCCGAAGAAAACCCAATAAAACCGGGGCGTCCCTTGGTGGAGCCGAGGGGAAAATCGTTTTGTCTCTGAACTACCGAAGCAGATTCAAAGACCTAGCAGGACTGTGGTTAGGCCTTGTGTAGCACGATTGTGTGGCGCCGCAAGTCCAGGGTTCACGAGCCTGAATTTGACTTCGTGCATCGCGCTGATCCAGGTGAGGTTTCCGGTCAAATTTAGGGTGCCGATTGGCCTATTTTATACAGACTCTCCTTCATTGCCAGACACACTGTGCAATCAGGCGCACTGTGCAATCAGGTCGGTATAGAAAAGGACATACGACTGACCGAATGCACGGAGGCTACAATGTCGATCCTCAACGAATAGGCCGCGGCCACCAACGCGGCCGTGAGTAATCCGCGAGGCGACGTTCACATCAAAACCTCGGTCAATCAGCACCCAGTCAAAGGATCAGTCCCATGAGCGAACGCGATCAAACCAGGAAGTTTGCCGACAAGAGCGCGGCAATTGCCAACGAAACGCTTGAGAAAGGCAAAGCAGCGGCACAGCAAGCGACGCGTGCGGTTCAACAAAGCTATTCGACCACGGTCGATAACATTCGCGACTTTAACGTGAAAATGATCGACATGGCGCAGGCTAACGCCGAGGCAGTGTTCGAGTTTGCTCGCCAACTCGCGACCGCGAAGCAACCGTCCGACATGGTCGAGCTATGGACGGCTCACGCCAAAAAGCAGTTCGAGACGCTAGCCGAACAGACCAAGGAACTGTCAGCGCTCGGACAAAAGATTGCGGGCGAAAGCGCCGAGCCGATTACGCGCGGCGTCAACCAGGCCTTTAAGAAGGCCTCTTGACGGCTCCGTTTGCCGAACCGATGCGGGCACAACGCCCGGCAATTTCTCTTGGGTTCCGATCACGACATAGCGGGGATGGCGGAAGATCTCACATGCCCTGTGAGTGCCGATCGGCGCCGTCTGGCGAGTTCGAGCACGATCGGTGCGGTCGCCGCGCGCACCGGCGCACGCTGCACGTCGGACAGCGTATGCAGGAAATCGGAGAACCAGTTCTGCACCGACGCCGCCTTGAGCTTGCGCACCATGGACTGCCAGCGTTGCCGCCGCTCCTCGAGGCTCATGCTGAGGGCAGTCGTGATCTGCCGCGCCATGCCGTCGATATCGTGCGGATTGACCTGGAGCGCCGCATCGAGCTCCTTCGCCGCCCCGGCGAACGAGGACAGGACCAGGACGCCCGGATCGAACGGGTTCTGCGCTGCAACGTATTCTTTGGCGACGAGATTCATGCCGTCGTGCAGCGGCGTGACCAGACCGACGCTGGCGACACGGTAGAAGCCGGCGAGCGTGAGCTGCGAGAAACCTTTGTTCAGATAGCGGATCGGCATCCAGTCGACTTCGCCGTGGCGGCCGTTGACCTCGCCGACCAGGGCGGCGAGCTCCGCCCTGAGCTCGCGATAGGCCTTGATGTTGCCGCGCGACGGCACCGCCACCTGCAGCAGTGAGACTTGGCGCTTCAGTGACGGCTCGAGTTCGAGCATGCGGTCGATCACCCGCATGCGGTTGGCGAGACCCTTGGAATAATCCAGACGATCGACGCCGAGCAGGAGCTTGGCGGCGTTCAGGCTTTCGCGCAGGCGCGCGACTTCCGGGCGGCCGACCGCCTTGATGGCGCGTGCGCTGAAATCCTCAACGTCGATGCCGATCGGGAATGTCGCCAGCTGAGTGAGACCCCATTCCGACGCGACGGTGCCGTCGACAACATTGAGGCCAAGCTCGGCTTGCAAATAGTCTTCAAAATTCCGCCGATCCTCGACGGTTTGGAAGCCGATCAGATCGTAAGCAAGCATCGCCTCGGCAAGGTCCGCATGATGTGGAACTGCAGCGAAAGTGCGACGGGCGGCCCACGGTGTGTGCAGGAAAAAGCCAAGTGGACGATTGACGTCGAGCCGCCGCAGTTCTTCGCCCAACATCAAGAAATGATAGTCCTGGATCCAGAACACCGCCTCCGGTCCGTTGAAGCGCAGCAGCGCGCGGGCCATGAAGGCATTGACCTCGCGATATGAGGTGTAGTCGTCGGCGGTGACGTGGATGAGATCGGGCCGCGAATGCAGCGTTGGCCACAGGGCCGAGTTGGCGAAGCCCTCGTAAAAGCCGCGATAATGCTTCGCCGGCATGTCAACGGTCGCCAGCGCACCGGCGCCGAGCAACTCGACCTTGGCGAACTCCCGCGTTTGCGTCACGTCGCCGGGCTGGCCGCTGGAACCCACCCAAATCGCGCCCGAATCCCGGACCATTGGTAGCAGCGCCGCCGCAAGTCCACCGGCAATCGGATCGTTGGGCTTTATCCGCGCGACGCGGTTGGAAACAACGATGACGCTCACGGAAGTTCTCCAGTAGCAGCTACACTCCTCCGGGCTATGTTCTCAATACCAGCATGTCTACGCCGGTGGACATTTGTGATCGGATCATGACCGGCTTCCGGTAGTGGCCCGGAGCGGGAGTGTTTGCTGTGGACGGCCGACCTGAGCGAAATGTGACTGTAAAGCGCGCCCCTTGGCCGTTTTCGCCGGGCGCAAATTGCAACTTTCCGGCGATCTGGTTCACCAGCGAGCCTATGATTTTCATTCCAAGACCTTGGCTCTCAGCGGGGTCGAATCCCGCCGGCAATCCTGGCCCGTCATCCAATACCGATAACGAGTGACCGATGGTCGGCGTTGTCTCCAATCGAACAGTAATATTGCTCTTGGCGTACTTCGCCGAATTAGTGATCAGCTCGTTGACGATAAAGCCGAGCGGAATAGCGAACCCGGTGGGAATATCAATCTTCGCGCCCTCGACTATAATCGTGTATCCGGCCTCCTCCTGAAACAATAAACCCGAAAGATCCTCGCAGAGGTGCTGAAGATATTGTTTAAACTCCACCCTCTTCTGATGATCGAGGAGATGTAACCGGCGATGCACGCGCCCGAATGAAGCAACCCGACGGGCCGCGATGGTCAATTGCGCGGCGGCCTCAGGGCTAACGCTCCGACTTTGCAACGACAGCAGACTAACGATGATTTGCAGACCATTGACGAGCCGGTGCTCGAACTCCTGGGTCAGCATGTCTTGGCGCTGCAGGAGGTCGGACTTCTCACGAAGCCACGCCGTTTCCCGAGCGCGAGCCGCCTGCAATTCGGCAGTTAGTGCATCATGCTGGTTCTGCTGGCGCGTATCCCGCCCAATCGCGCTTCCCCACGGAAGCTGAAATACGGATTCCTGGCCTAATATGGAGTCGCTCATCCTTCTTCCTCCATGATCTCATGAGGTCGAAAAAAGGGCTCCTTGGCAGAGAGATTCTGTTTCCTCCCAGCAATGCTGCGTCGACGCCGGAGCCGGGACTGTTCCAAATTGCTCACAAATGAAAAGAATTAGCCAAACGGCGACCAATATCTCACGGCTCTAATGGCCGAGGGGGTCTGAACAAAATTGCTCACCTGGCTCCGTCACAATCAAAGTAGCGCCCTCTGCGCGCCCGCCATCGTCTGGCGTCGCAGTCTTTTTGGTGCCGCTACTAGCACGCTGTACCCAACGACAAATCCGGCTCACGACGCCAGTCGGTGTGAGCGATTTTGCTCAGAGTCCAGACGGACATAGACGTAGGCTGCTTAAACGATATGCTAACGCGAACCGAGCGCGGTCGAAAGTTATGAACGCTTCATCAACTTGGCCCCGCAATCGGCTTTTGCTCGCGCTGCCCTCCCGCAATCTCAAGCGGCTTATGCCGGAGCTTGAACAGATTTGCTGCCAACGCGCGCAGGTCCTCATGAACGCTGATAGTTCGCTTGACCATGTATTTTTCCCCGATAGCGGTGTGGTCTCGGTGGTGGCGGTTTATGCGGACGGCAGCATCATTGAGATGGCAACGATCGGAAGGGAGGGCTGCAGCGGCGTACAAGCCATCTTGGGTGCCAAGCGCTCCTCAGTCCAGCTTCTCGTCCAAATCCCGGGCAGCGCCGCAAAGATGTCGCGCGCGGCGTTTACGCGGGCCATGCAGTCAATGCCGTCCTTCAAAAGTGTCATGGACGCTTACGTCCAAGCCTTTCTCGAACAGGTCATGGTTTCAGTAGCGTGCAACGGTGCGCACAGCCTCAAGCAGCGGTTAGCGCGTTGGCTGCTCATGATGCGTGACCGCAGTGACGGTGACGCGCTCCCTATCACTCAGAGCCTGCTCGCCGAAATGCTGGGTGTCCAAAGGCCAACCATCACGAATGCCGCCCGGGAGTTCGAACGTGCCGGTTTGATTGCGCGCGGCCGACGGCAAGTCACGATACTTGATCGGCAGGGCCTCACGAAGGCATCTTGTGAATGTTATCAGTTGGTCCGGGCGCGCCTCGCTTTTCACCTCCCCAAAACATACGTGTAGCAAAGTTAGCCCGCCTTACGGTAATGTACATTACCGACAGCATCCCCTAAACTGACCTAGCAATACGCTCATAATTATAAAACTTGATCAAACGCTGGGAGGTCGTCATGCATAGATTTACCGTTACCATTGCGGCCGCAACCTCACTCGTTGCCGGCGCACCGATCATGGGCGCCAGCGTTGGCGCAGCCCCGATGGTGGCACCCGCAGCGATCCGCGGTGCGGTCGACAGCCTAAATGTAGTCGAGCGCGCGCAGTTCATTTGGCTCACTACGGAGATAATGCCATGTCGCTCGGAACCATTCTGCTCATCATTCTGGTAATCATATTACTCGGCGGCTTTAGCGGATTCGGGGGGGCCCGTTCTACGGGACCGGCTATTACGGTGGCGGCGGGCTCGGCCTCATAATCGTAATCCTACTGATCTTGGTTTTGCTCGGCAGGCTCTGAGTTTGGGCGCTGCGGACATGGCTCTCTCATACGGAGTAAGGATAGTCTTCGGAGCGGCATAGCCTTCCCGCGTGCGCCATCGTCTCGCTACCCCGTATCGGTAATGTACATTACCGACAACGTACTCCAACTAGCTCACAGTCAGGCTTGCAGGCAGGGCGGGCGGCGGAGGTGGCCTCTCCAGCAGGATCGTATTTCTTGCTGTCGAGGATGAGCCCCATCATCAGAAGGTACGCAGGAGAACTGGCCGTGCGCGAAGTCGACCCACTGGATCTCGTAGAGACGATCCGTGAAGGGCTGCTCGTGCTCGATCCCGACCAGACGGTCCGGTTTGCGAACCGTTCCTTTGGCGACACATTCGCAGTCACCCCAGAGGATACGGTTGGCCGGAAGCTCCATGAGCTCGGCAACGGACAGTGGGACATTCCCGAGTTGCGCTCCTTGATCGAAACCATCCTTCCCGAACGTGAGACGATCGAGGCCTTCGAAGTGGACCGCGTCTTCCCGTCGATTGGACGACGGGTGATGGTGCTCAATGCGCGGAAGATCTATCGGGCCGGCAACTACACAAACCAGGTCTTGGTGGCGATCGAAGACGTGACCGAGCAAAGGAGACTAGAGCACGAGCACGCGGCTGCGCACGAGCGTATCGCGGCGTTGCTGCAAGAGCTCGGCCACCGGATCAAAAATAGCCTGCAGATTATTGTTTCCATGGTCAGCCTGGAAGCGCGGAACCACAAGAGCGGCGAGGGCAAGGCGGCGCTTGAGAGGGTGTCGCATCGCATCGCCGCCCTCGGGCGCCTGTATTCCATGCTAGGGGAAACCAATTCGGTTGCGCAGGTCGATGCGGCGAGCTATCTGGAGGCATTGTGTCGCGATCTAATCGAGTCAATGCAAAGAGAGAATGGCACCTCCATCGCGCTTAAAACCGACATCGAGAGCGAGCCCCTGCCGGTCGATCGCGCGATTCCGCTCGGGCTCATTGTGAACGAGCTCGTAACGAATGCCGTCAAATATGCGTTCCCGAGCGAGACAAGGGGCACGGTCGCGGTGACGCTAAAGCGCACTCCGGGAGAGCTTCGCCTGACGGTCTCCGATGACGGCAAGGGGGTCGATCGTCGACGCTCGGATTCCGGGCTCGGCGGCCGGTTGGTCGATGCCTTTGCGCGACAGCTTGGCGGCCAGGTCGCGCGGGAGAGCGGCAACACGGGAACCATCGTGTGTCTGACATTGCCTTCGCGTGACGCCTCGTACGATCTACGCGTGAGGGGTATCCCTCGCGATAAGGAGGGCCTGCAATGGAACGCAAAGCAAAGCTTCCGTTCGATCCCAAAGCGTTTCTCTCGAAGGTAAACGGCGGACGAGCCATTTCCGATTATCGGAAGGATCAAAATGTGTACAGGCAGGGCGATCCTGCGGATGCCGTTTTCTACATTCGGAGCGGCAAGGTGAAGTCGACCGTCGTCTCCGAGCAGGGGAAGGAAGCCGTGGTCGCACTTTTGGGAACCGGCGATTTCTTTGGGGAAGGGTGCTTGACCGGACAGCCGCTGCGTCTGGCAACCCTCTCCGCCATGACGGAATGCGTGATCGTGCGAATAACAAAGGCAGACATCACCCGCGTTATCCACGAAGAGCCGGCGTTTGCTGAGCTATTTATCGCGCACCTCTTGGCTCGCAACAGTCGCGTCGAGGAGGACTTGGTCGATCAACTGTTCAATTCGAGCGAGAAACGCCTGGCACGGATTCTTCTGCTGCTGGCGAATTTTGGCAAGGAAGGCCGGCCGGAGCCAATCATCGCGAAAATCAGCCAAGAGACACTGGCGGAGATGATCGGCACGACGCGATCTCGCGTGAGTTTTTTCATGAACAAATTTCGAGAATTGGGCCTTATTGATTACAACGGCAGCATCGAAATCCACAGTTCCTTGTTGAACGTGGTTCTCCACGATCAACCGCAGATCAAGCGCTGAAGCGTTTGATGAACTTGAGAGTGGCGACTGCCACCATATCGGGGTGAAGCAGACATGACGCGGACAGCGCGGAATGTCTATTGATGACCCATCACGTCGGTTTGCCGCCGCCGTTTCAGAGTGAGCAATTTTGCTCAGTCACCGTAATCGATCGGGCATATATTAATTAGTTGGCGAGCGTCAGAGCTGCCCAAAAAACGGCGACATACCGAATTCTCCGCTTCCCACAATTGGCAGCCTAGTGCCGTCGGTAGGCACGATACCCACTCCAAAAATAGAGCCACGTTCGGCTCTGGTACCGTCAGCGCCCGCGTCCGTTGTTGCGCGCGCTGCATGCGGCGCACGCCCCTCTGATCGAAAGGCCAAAGCCATGCAAGTTCCTTCAATTCTGCGGGGCGAGTTGCGGACTCGTCTCCTACAAGGAATAGCTATCGGCGCCGTCGCGTCGATGGTCATCGGGTTTTCTTGGGGCGGCTGGGTGACTGGCGGCGCCGCCATCAAACTTGCGGATGAGCGGGCTAATACCGCCGTCGTGGCAGCCCTCACGCCGATCTGTGTGGAGAAATTCCTGCAGAACGGCGATGCGAAAGCGAACCTGACAGTCCTGCAAAAGATCTCTACGACCTGGGAACAAGGCGATTACTTGGAGAAGGGCGGTTGGGCGACTCGGCCGGGAGCTACCTCCCCCGACTACCAGCTGGCCAGGGCATGTGCAGAGAAGTTGTTCCAGGTCAAAATTGCAGCCCAATGAGTTGACGTTGTAGCTCAACGGAAATCGACGGATTAGGCCTTCAGGCTATGCGTTGCCAACGCAGCCCGCGAGCAACACCGCCAGCGATAGCGTTTCGGGCAGGCGAAAACAGATGACTATGCAGAGCGACAAAGGCGGCGGCTTATCCACCAACCTCGCGGTGCAATTGGGCATATTGGCAATAGTGGTAACCGTCTTACTCCACGGGCACCGCCACTCCGTCGTGAGCATGATCGCGTCGCAGTACTTCTGGTAACTCAGAGGCCGCTTTAGTTGCCGGCCTTGTTGCGCAATAGCTCCGGCAACTTCGCCACGTTAGCCGCGGTCCTTGAAACCGCAGCGGAGGAAGAAATGCCGGCCGTCCAAGAGACCATCGAGCGGGTCCGCCACATCGATGTCGACCAGTACAAGTACGGGTTCGTCACCGATATCGAATCCGACAAGGCCCCCAAGGGCCTGTCCAAGGATACCGTCCGCTTCATCTCGGCGAAGAAGAACGAGCCCGCCTGGATGCTGGAGTGGCGGCTCGACGCCTATCGCCGCTGGCTGACCATGCGCGAGCCGCAATGGGCGCGCGTCGATTACGGCCCGATCGACTACCAGGACCTCTATTATTATTCTGCGCCGAAGCGCAACGCGCTGGCGTCGCTCGACGAGGTCGACCCCGAAATCCTCAAGACCTACGCCAAGCTCGGCATTCCGCTGCGCGAGCAGGAGATGCTGGCCGGCGTCGAGCGCCAGGACGGCACGCGCTCGCGTGTTGCGGTCGATGCAGTGTTCGACTCGGTCTCGGTCGCCACCACCTTCCAGGAGGAGCTCGCCAAGGCCGGCGTCCTCTTCATGCCTATCTCCGAGGCGCTGCAGAAGCATCCTGAGCTGGTGAAGAAATATCTCGGCACGGTGGTGCCGATCTCCGACAATTTCTTCGCCACGCTCAACTCGGCGGTGTTCTCCGACGGCTCGTTTGTCTACGTGCCGGAGGGCGTGCGCTGCCCGATGGAGCTCTCGACCTACTTCCGCATCAATGAGAAGAACACCGGCCAGTTCGAGCGCACCCTCATCATCGCCGACAAGGGCTCCTACGTGAGCTACCTCGAAGGCTGCACCGCGCCGATGCGCGACGAGAATCAGCTCCACGCCGCCGTGGTCGAGCTGATCGCGCACGACGATGCCGAGATCAAGTATTCGACTATCCAGAACTGGTATCCCGGCGACGCGCAGGGCCGTGGCGGCATCTTCAACTTCGTGACCAAGCGGGGCGACTGCCGCGGCAAGAACTCTAAAATTTCCTGGACCCAGGTCGAGACCGGCTCGGCCATCACCTGGAAATACCCGAGCTGCATCCTGCGCGGCGACAACTCGCGCGGCGAGTTCTACTCGATCGCGATCTCGAACGGCCGCCAGCAGGTCGATTCCGGAACCAAGATGATCCATCTGGGCAAGAACACCACCAGCCGCATCATCTCCAAGGGCATCGCCGCCGGCCGCTCCAACAACACCTACCGCGGCCTCGTCTCGGCGCACCGGCGGGCGACCGGCGCGCGCAACTTCACCAACTGCGACTCGCTGCTGATCGGTCACCATTGCGGCGCACACACGGTGCCGTACATCGAGGTGAAGAACTCCTCTGCCGTGTTCGAGCACGAGGCGACGACCTCGAAGATCTCCGAGGACGTGCTGTTCTACTGCCGGCAGCGTGGACTTTCTGCCGAGGAAGCGACCGCCCTCGTGGTCAACGGCTTCGTCAAAGATGTCTTGCAGCACCTCCCGATGGAGTTCGCGGTCGAGGCGCAGAAGCTCATTTCGATCAGCCTGGAGGGAAGCGTGGGCTGAACGTTATCCGTCGTCCTGAGGTGCTCGCGCAGCGAGCCTCGAAGGACGGCGGCCCGGAAATCGCCCGTCATACTTCGAGGCTCTGGCTTTGCCCTCGCACCTCAGGATGACGGATCAACGTGGAAGTGAAAAAACGATGCTGCGGCTTGAAGTCAAAAACCTGAACTGCCAAGGAATGCGGACATTCAAATGCGAATTTAGGAGCCCTCCAATGCACACGTCTCGGTTTGGAAAAAAAATCAAGCTTCCCTCGACGATCGCCATCAAACACCAGATCAGAAAATTGATGTGGGAAGACTTGGTCAAGGAGACAGAGGTCATAGCAAGAGCTGACAAGAAACTAGAGTTCTGAAGGCAAAGCCGACAAAGCTGCGGCAAGATGCAAATAGACATCCGGCAAGAGTGCGGGTCGAAGAGGTTTCCATGAAGATTCGTGCCGGCTACGAGATTTCCTATGACTGCCCGCAGCCGACGCCAATGATCCTCACGCTGAGCATCCATCCGTCACGCTTTTCCGATCTACTGACCCCGGATCGCATGCGGCTTGATCCACCCACCGTCCCCAACACGTATCACGACAGCTTCGGCAATTTCTGCCACGTGATCCGGGCCCCCGCGGGCCGGCTGACCGTGTCCGCGGACTTCCTGGTGAAGGACCAGGGCGAGCCGGACGCGATCGTCCCTCAGGCGGAGCAGCATGCACTAGAAGACCTGCCGGTGGAGGTCCTGATCTATCTTCTCGGCAGCCGCTATTGCGAGACTGATCGCCTCTCGAATACCGCGTGGTCCCTTTTCGGGAACGTTCCGAAGGGTTGGTCGCTGGTGAAGGCGATCTGCGACTATGTCCATGATCGCATCACGTTCGGTTACCAGCATGCGAGCCCGACCAAGACGGCATTCGATGCCTATACGGAGAAGCGGGGCGTGTGCCGGGACTTCGCCCACCTTGCCGTCACTCTGTGCCGCTGCATGAACATTCCGGCGCGTTACTGCACCGGCTATCTCGGCGACATCGGCGTGCCGCTCGACGATGCGCCGATGGACTTCAGCGCCTGGTTCGAAGTCTATCTCGGTGACCGCTGGTACACGTTCGATGCCCGCCACAACAAGCCGCGCATCGGCCGCATCCTGATGGCACGCGGGCGCGATGCGACCGACGTTGCGATCGTGACTTCGTTCGGCCCGTGCACGCTCGCGGGCTTCAAGGTGATCACCGATGATCTCACGTCGGCCGCACTCACGGGTCCATGACGATTCCCAGACCTGTGTGTACCGAAAACTCAAACACGCACGTAGTGATGGTGAAGCCCGCCGAGGATCGTATATGACGTGATGGTACCGACCCGCTGAACAGAGCGAAAGGCCGGAGCATCTTTGTCCAGTGATCGGTGTGTTCGGATTTTGTTGTAATAGCTCGCGTAATTTCGCAAAATTCGACGTAGATGAGCCTCACCCAAGATGACGAGATGATCGAGGCATTCACGCCGGATCGATCCGATCAGCCTTTCGGTAAAACCGTTCTGCCAAGGTGACGCTGGTGCAATAGGCTTGTCGCGTATGCCCATGGCGCGAATTCGGCGTAGAGCAATCTCGCCATAGATACGGTCGCGATCTCTGATGAGGTAGCGTGGCGACTCATTCCAGGGGAATGCCTCGGTTATCTGGCGCGCGATCCATTCTGCCGTAGGATTTTGTGTAACGTTGATCCAGGCCAGCTCTCTCCGGTTCAGCCGAACAACGACGAAGGCATATAGCAGGTTGAAGCCAATGGTCGGGACAATGAATAGATCCATCGCGGCAATGTCCGGCGCGTGGTTGCGCAGAAATGTGCGCCAGCCCTGACTTGGCGGTCCATGCCGCTCGACCATGTATTTGGCGACGCTCGATTGCGCGACTTCAAACCCGAGCTTGAG
Organism: uncultured Alphaproteobacteria bacterium; assembly: GCA_963816295.1. GTDB lineage: Bacteria > Pseudomonadota > Alphaproteobacteria > Rhizobiales > Xanthobacteraceae > BOG-931. The sequence goes on from CAWFJS010000019.1 coordinate 175,086, forward strand.
CAGTTCGCCGTGGATGCGCGGCGCGCCCCACGGCGGGTTCTCGACACTCATTCGCCGGATCAATGCGCGCAGCTCGGCGTCAACCTGCGCCGCCCTCCAAACGAGCGCGACTTCCAACGCCAGTACCGACGAAAGCCGGCCCGATGCCAACGAACGAGCGTCTCTGGACGGATGACCGCGATGACCTTCAGAACCGACGGAAACCATCGATACAGCTGGATAAAGAATATGCGATCGCTGTTCGTAAGCCGGACGCGCCTATGCACTATCCGGCGCAACATAACCACCTGGTACCGGAGCGCAGCATTTTCGGCTTCAAGTTGGCTCGTCGACTTAAATGGCGAGACCGAGACGTTAAGGACACAAAGCATAGCAGCGCGATCATTGTGCGCCGACGTTAGGTGATTCCCTCCTCCAATCAATACGGATAGGGTTTTCGGTACACACAGGACCTACGGGGAGGATATAGGATCAGCCTTCGCTGCGGCGTCCCTGGTGCCAATGCCACCACAAGACCGCGCCCACCCCAAAGACCGCAGCCGCGATCAACACGACAAGCAAGGCCGAATTCTCGATCCAGGCAATCGCCGGAATGCCCAGCGCCATGATCAGGCCGAGAAGACAGACCTGCCACGAGAGCACATGCACGCCCGCGGTAAAGGGGCCGAGCGCCAACAGGGTGAAAATCGCCAGCGCCGTCGTCTGCGCGGTAAAAATCCTCTGCACGCTGGTGAGCAGCATCAAATTCATCACCAGCAGGAAGGCGAACCAATGCAGCGCTTGGGTCACAATCAAGCGCAATCGCCCGCTCTTGTCGCCCACCTCCTGCCACCCGGCACCGACGCAGACGAGCGCGATAATCGGCGCGAGAATTTCCCAGTAGCCGACGATCGGTTTCTTTGAAAAGCTCGTGTAGGCGACGCCGGCGATGGTGAGGATCAATACCAGCGTGAACGGCAGTTCTCTGATCCAAAAGCTCACATGCGCCGCCCGGCGCGGCGGCGTGACATGGGGAATGCTCGATGGTGTCGGGTGCGGGTCTCGGTCTGCGCTGGTCATGGCTTCGGCTCCGCCGCCAACGGCACGGATAGGCCCCCAAGATTTAGGGCAAACTCATTAAATCGACCGCTTCGCAAGCGGCTTGGCGGCCCAGGTGCGAGCGGGGCCGAAAATGACCGTGCCCAAGCCGACGATCGTCCCGAAAAGCGCAAGGATCAGCAGCAGCGACGCGATTGTCCGCGGCACGTGCAAGCCCACTAAGATGCGCAAGGCAGGCTGTAGCAATAGCTTGAGAACGATGGCAAAGACCAATGGCAACACAAGATCGCTCGCGACGTAGGCTGCCGCCAGCACCGCAAGTACGAATAGACCACCAAGGAATATGACTTTGGGATCTGAGGGCAGAGGCAAGTCCTCTGGCACTTCTGCCGGCAGCACGACTTCGGTCTTCTGATCATTTGGTGCCATGTTCAAAGCTGCATCGATGTCTGCGTGCTCACTGTGCTCGGAAAACCGTGGGCGGCCTGCCGGTGTAAATGCCAGCTTGAAGGTAGGCTACCGCAACGCTTGGAGCGTAGCTCACTAGGTCGCCAGTCTCCACGAAGTCATGTGTAGAATAATTCGCGGGTAGCGCATGGCGCGCTGCCAGCGGTTTCGACCTCGGCATCGGTGCGAACCGGAGCAGCAGGCAAAACACGTGGTGCCGCTGTGATCGGCGCCGCACCAAATTGACGCGTTTTCATCAAAAAAGCTACGCCGCGTGGCGGACCGCCGGTTCGCTGCGCAAGCCCCCGCGTCGGAAGAGCGAGATCACTAGTAGTGATAGTGATAATGACGGTGGCCGCCATGACCCGGACCAATGACGTACATCATGTTCAGATTGGGCGCCGATGTGCCGGATCCTCGACCTCGAGCACCTCGCCCGCAGCGCTGTCGACCCACTGCCCGCCGATCAACATGCGTGCTTGCCTGAGCGCCGTCTCGTCAGCGCGCCATTTTTTTGACAGCCGTCATGGTCACCTCCATCGCTCCTTCCCCAGCCCCCGTCTGCCAATGGCACTACAACCGCACTTTGAACACCACGTCGTGCTCGCGTGCGTGCTCACTCACCTTTAATCCGAAATCGTCGTTCGGCCCCACTTCGAGCACCGGCTTATGGTCAACCTCTAGAGACTCGACTCTCTGAGTAAAATCGGTGGTTTGCCCGAGGATATGGATCACGTCGCCAACGCGCAACGCAGTGCCAGGCTCGAGTCGCAAGGTCGCGACCGACAGATGGCTATAATAGTGCGTCACGACGCCGACACGCTGCTCCGCCGGAACACGTTGCGGCCGGCGCGGGGTTGGCCTGACCGCTTCGGCCTGTGGCTGCGGCCGCATTGGCGCCAGCTTGGCCGTGCCTCTCGGAGTCTTCGTGGTTTTCTTCGCCGAGGCTCGCCGGAGCGGCGCCTTCTTTGCGGCCTTCTTTCTGATTGCGCTAGTTTTACCGATCGTCTTTCTGCGCTTGCGCCCCCTGGTGAGGGGCGGTTTCTTGCGCTTTGGCTTGGCCTTCTTTCTCATATCGGGCCTCTCTTGCGGGCGGCACATTTGAAAAATATAACGCTCTCCAATGAGCACTTTTGCTCAGACTCGCGCCTTTTAGCTGAACATTATTGTTTTTGAGTTCTCCCTGTGAAGAGGAGGCACCGCGCCAGAGGTTCAGAATGTCGGACTGGCCGCCATCTTAACCGTTAGGAGAGATACTTATGCGTTACTCTCAGCTTTCGGGCCAGCAAATTTTGTTGGCGCTTTCCGACAGTCACAACGTTATTGCTGCCATCACAAAATATCAGGCCTCTCTTGCGAGCGGCACTGGGCTTCCAATAGATGATACGCCGCGAATTGAGTTAATGGCGGCAAACCTAAAAGTGGTTGAAAAAATTCGAACCGAGATCAGGGCGCTCGAACATGAACTCGATCGTCAAGAAGGAGTAGAGAAATCGCGCTCTTAACACTCATTGGGTACGGAATGCGGACGCGGCTGATACGGTTCCTCGAGACGAGTCCGCGACTCGCCCCGCAGAGTTGGCTTGCAATGAATAGCTACCGGCCCGGGCGAGTCTTGGAGAAGGGCCCGCTGGCTACCTCCGGGCAGTGAACTTTCGCTCTCGTTTGTGCGTTGACACCAAACAAATTCGAGCGGAGCACGCGACATGCCGGAGACTTCGACCACTGATTTCAACCACGCTATGCGAGATGCCAAAAAGCAGGCCGGAGGCGTCGCAAATGAAGTATCGGATGCCGCCTTTCAGGTCGCCGATGCCGCTACCAATGCCGCACGGAAGACGGCCAGTTCCTTTGGGAAGGCATTGCGCGACACCATCGAAAATCAGCCCTATACGGCCGTAGCTATCGCGCTCGGCCTCGGATGGCTTTTAGGCAGAACACATCGCCCGTTTTGAACCGAACGAGCCGTCTTTACGGATGCGCTCTGCCAACTAATGCTCTATCACCACGCTAGTAAGGTCCATCTTTAAAATTCATTGTTGTCGACCGATTTCTCACCGTGGCGGCGGACCGCGGCGCGGAACGATAATCCGCGGCACGACTTCTCCTTGAGAGTCTAAAATTTGGAGGCTGAAATGAAGGCACTTATCGGATGCGCAGCTATTTTTTTTGCTTTGGCAACTGTTCAGTCAGTGGAGGCAAAAGGCTGCCTTAAAGGTGCTGCCGTAGGTGGTGCTGCCGGCCATTTGGCCGGACATCACGGAATTCTAGGAGCGGCAGCGGGTTGTGTAATCGGGCGTCACGAAGCAAACAAGCGAGCCCAAATGCAGACAAACCAGACCGACCAGAATGATCGCGAACGTCGGTAGGGATGAGGAGCGCTTCTAGCGCTACTGCCATCGAGGCCAATCTTAGATGGTTGCTGCACGATCGTCGGTGGCTGAAAGTTCGGTAGCTCGATTGAAAAACCGATTCCAGGACAGTTCGAGACCAGCGTTCATTTCTCAAAATCTCTCCGTTCTTAAACGGCTTACAACTTCGAAAAAAGGGAAATCAGCGGGGATGGAGGCCGTTTAGGCGTCCCCAGACTGACGGTGAAAGCCTTGCAGTCCCAAACGGCGCGAATAACAGTTCACGCGAACTGAGCCATTTTATACAGGCGCGTCGCTGCGATTGTGCTCAAAATGTCAGTTGGCAAGGACCGCAATAAGCGAGCCGAGCATAATCGGAGAACTACGTTATCTGAAACAATTGACGACGCCGTTAGCTTAGTCCCCAACAAACAGCGAGGATACGGCAATGGATAAAGATCGAATCAAAGGTTCGGCAGAGCAGGCCAAGGGAGCTGTCAAAGAAGCCGCCGGGAAAGTCTTCGGTGACAAGAAGTTGGAAACTGAAGGCAAGACCGACAAGGCTGCAGGCAAGGTGCAAAACGCAATCGGCGGATTGAAAGATGCGGTGCGAGGAAAATAACACCAGTACCATCAACGGAGGCTTCCCATGGAATTGATGCTGATCATCGTTGTGCTACTGCTGCTGTTCGACGGCGGCGGCGGATACTGGGGGTCGCAGCCGAGGTTATTGGTGACCGACGCGTAGCCAGCGCATCTATGCTATTCGCACTACGCTATTCGCATAAGGCATGATCCCCGCGGACGCGCGTTGCCCCAGGCGTGCACGGCGAATGACGTTCACAGCCTAACTAGAACCTATCTCAAAATTGCTGACCGCTGTCGATCCGATATAAATGCGGAATGATTCGGCTCACCGACGAGCAGTGGGAACGCATCCGGGATCATTTTCCGGAGGAGCACATTGCCGATGGACGTCCTGGTCGTAAACCGATTGCGAGCCGGCGCGTGCTTGAAGCGGTGCTGTGGATTCTCAATACTGGCGCGCAGTGGCATATGCTGCCGCAAAGCTATCCGAACTACAAAACTGTGCACCGGCGCTTTCAGGCTTGGTGTCGCGACGAGACTCTGCGCCGGATATTGACGGATGTTGCTAACGACCTTCGCGACCGAGGCGTATTGGATGAAGAAGAATGCTTCATTGACGCGACCTTCGTTATGGCCAAGGGCGGCGGCGCGGAGATCGGACCCACGAAGCGCGGAAAAGGCATGAAAATCATGGCGATTGTTGATCGCCATGGATTGCCGCTTTCGGTCAGCACGCATGCGGCAAACCATCACGAAGTCCGCTTGGTGCAGCTCTGCTTCGACTTCTACATGATCGAAGCCAAGCCAGAGAACCTGATTGGCGATCGCGCTTACGACAGCGATCCGCTGGACGACGAATTGCGCCGAGATGGCATCGAGATGATCGCGCCGCATCGCTGCAACCGCAGCAAGCCGCCCACGCAAGATCGGCGCCGGCTAAGCCGCTACATGCGACGCTGGCTCGTCGAGCGCTTCTTCGCTTGGATCCAATGGCAGCGCCGCATCCTCGTCCGCTGGGAGTATCACGCCCAGAACTTCCTCGGCTTCGTCCAACTCGCCTGCCTCGTTATCCTCTTCAGACGATTTTGAGATAGGTTCTAGTGAGATAATGCTATGTCGCTCGGAACGATCCTGCTCATCATTTTGATAATCATATTGCTCGGAGGCTTTAGCGGCTTCGGAGGCGGCCCCTTCTACGGGACGGGCTACTATGGTGGCGGCGGGCTCGGCCTCATACTCATTGTCGTGCTGGTCTTGGTTTTGCTCGGCAGGCTTTGAACTGCCAATGCAGAGGGTCCTCACTCGATTACCAATTACGAATGCTGAGCGTTGTCGATTTACTCTGGGGAATGCGCCTAATGGCTAAGCAAACCAAAATATCGAAAATCGCAAAGAAGGCGGCAAAGAAGGCCGTAAAGAAGGCCGTAAAGAAAGCTGCAAAAAAGTCCAACACTAAGGTCGATAGGTCGGATATCCCACCAAATTCCCCATTTTCCTCGTAGAAGCGCTAATGCGCCAATAAAGGCGATGAGCATCAGATCCCTGGGCAGTGGGTCACTTTCAATCGTGGCGGGGGATAACTCGCAAGGGCTGGGCGAGTGAGCACTTTGAGACAGTCTGCTGGTTTCAGGACGCCCATGCTTCGCAGCTAGGGAGACGCGACATTAATCTGATATCCGCCTCAAGTAGGGCCGCAACGGCAGTTAGATCATGTCGATCAGATTCATACTCACCATCCCCGTGTTGTTTGTCTCGGCTTTCTTTGGGGGCATGGTCCTCGCTGCATCGACCCAGGGCAGTTGTCCCAGCGGTTCAATGAACGCCACCCAGTATAGCTCCAGTCCGCGCACGACTGGCGGTCAGCTGTTCCTGCCCGACGGCCTCACCGCAGCACGTAAAAAACTGCCGTTTGGCACGCGGGTGAAGGTGACAAATCCCCTCACAGGCGCTTCGGCGATCGTGATAATTAACGATCGCGGGCCGTTCACGCGCGGCCGTGACATAGATTTATCCCAGGGAGCCGCGCGTGCGATCGGTCTCAAGAGCGTTGGAACGGTGTGCACAGAAATTCTATGACATTAGCCTAGAAACCCATAGCGGAGAGGATATTCTCATTGTGCACTCCCGGCACAGAGCAATCTGACGAAAGCGCGGACGGTGCAATCGGAACAAATGCCTTCACCACAGTGCCTTGTTGAACGTGGTTCTCCACGATCAACCGTAGATTAGGCGTTGAGGCGCTTGATGAACTTGAGAGTGGCGACTGCCACCACGCTCGCAATATCAGGCAATTTGAGCCGTACAGAATTAAGAGCGCAGAGCCGCCGGCGCTTCGCATCTGCCTTCCAAGGAAGCTGAACTATCGCTACTATTACCGTAGGAGCAGAGGGGGGGTGCTATGCTTTCAGTCTTAATCGGGGTTCTGATTATTTGCGTCGTCGGTGCAATTTGTTTTTGGGCCATCGAAAAGTTCGTTAATGACAGTCGTTTGGCAAATCTTCTCAAGCTGCTCGTGGTGCTGATTTGCGCGGGGGCGATCCTTCAGCGGGTGCTGCCGCTGGCGGGAATTAATTGGTTTTAGCGACCGCAATCGAACCAAATCGCGTTAAGACGCTCCGAGTTACTCCATGGCCGCTGGCGTGACAGATCACCTTTGGGGAATTGGTGATATTGTGCTGGGGGATTGGGAGGTCGCGGATGAGTAGGACAAAGGCAGTAATTCTCATATTAATCGGCATTGGATTTGGTCTTCTCGCGCTAGTTTTGGCCCAATCAGGCTCTCTCGTCTACATCTTATGGGCCGTCTCTATTTGCCTAGTCCCGTATGGTATCTATCTCTACGCCAATAAATCTCGCCAAAATTCACATTGAGGCACTACCAAATAGCGTCCAGACGGTGCGACGTTACGTATTCATCTTATATAGGCCCGCAACCGACTTTCCATCGCATTCGTGTTCTGACGTTGGTAGAGCACCGAGCGTTGCGTTTTCTTGAGACTGCGCTCTTAATTTTGTACGGCTACACCTCCCACTTTCCCCTCGCAGCCACAGCGGTCACGGGTTACCAGCGCGCTCGTTCCTGATTGATGGCGAAGCTATCGTCGTACTCCTCCGGTGAGGACCGCCTTGCGGCCCGGTCTGTGATGTGAGTCATGTGAGTATTCATAGGAATACTCACATGACGAGTTCCCAGGTCAAGGTCATCACCTCTGTTCAGCGGCGGCGTCGCTGGACGGTGGCGGAGAAGGAGCGGCTTGTGGCCGCGTCACTGGAGCCTGGCGCGGTGGCATCGGAGATTGCCCGCGATGCCGGGATTCATCCGAGCCAACTGTTCGGCTGGCGACGACAGTTGTGCCAGCGGCGAGATGACGTCCCGGCATTTGCTGCGGTCACGCTGGCAACCGGAGGGCCCGTAGCAGCATCCACGCCGACGCCGCCGGGAATGATCGAGATCGAGTTTGCGGGTGGACCCCGAATGCGGATCAGCGGGACGGTCATCCGGCAACGCTATCGGCCGTAGTTGTGGCGTTGGGGCTGCGGGCACGACGGCGATGATTCCAGTGCCGACCGGAGTGCAGGTGTGGCTGGCGACGGGCCACACCGACATGCGCAAGGGTTTTGATGGCCTGGCGCTGCTGGTGCAGGAGATGCTCAGGCGCAATCCGCACAATGGACATCTGTTCGTGTTCCGCGGCCGGCGCGGCAGCCTGATCAAGGTGCTGTGGCACGACGGCCAGGGCATGTGCCTGTTTGCGAAGCGGCTGGAACGGGGCCGTTTCATCTGGCCATCGACGGTTGCGCGCGATGGCACGGATGGCACGGGTGACGATCACGCCAGCGCAACTGGGATATTTGCTGGAAGGGATCGATTGGCGCCTGCCGCAGCACACGTGGCGGCCACAGGCTGCGGGTTGAAGCGCGCGCGATTCACAAGAGCAGCATCTTGTGATTCCTTCTTTAGCGATGGGTGCTGGTGATTTTCTTCCTGATGATGTTGAGGCATTGAAGCGCTTGGTTCGCGCCCGCGATGCCGAGCTTGCGCAGGCGCATGCGGAGGCGTCGAGCGCGGAGGCTTTGATCGCGCACCTGCGGCTCACGATCGAGAAGATGCGGCGTGAGCTTTTTGGACCGCGCAGCGAGCGCAGGGCGCGGCTGCTCGACCAGATGGAGCTTGAGCTCGAAGAGCTCGAGGCTGCGGCCAGCGAGGATGAACTGGCCAGCGAGAAGGCGGCGGCGGTCGCAGAGATGACGCCGGTTCGTGCGTTCACCCGTAAGCGGCCCGCGCGCAAGCCATTCCCAGCGCATCTGCCGCGCGAGCGGGTCATCGTGCCGGGCCCGACGACCTGCGCCTGCTGCGGCTCGACCAGACTTGCCAAGCTCGGTGAGGACGTCACCGAGACGCTGGAGGTGGTGCCGCGGCAATGGAAGGTCGTGCAATACGTGCGCGAGAAGTTCACCTGCCGGGCGTGTGAGAAGATCTCGCAGGCGCCCGCGCCGTTCCATGTGCTGCCGCGCGGCTTTGCCGGGCCGAGCCTGCTCGCCATGGTTCTGTTCGAGAAGTACGCGCAACATCAGCCGCTCAATCGCCAGTCCGAGCGCTATGCCCGCGAAGGCATCGATCTGAGCGTTTCGACGCTGGCCGATCAGGTCGGCGGCTGCGCTGCCATCCTGCATCCGATCTACGATTTCATCTGCGCCCACGTTTTTGCCGGCAGTCGCGTGCACGGCGACGATACTCCCGTGCCGGTGCTGGCCAAGCATCAGACGCGCAAGGGCCGATTGTGGACCTACGTCCGCGACGATCGTCCCTTCGGGGGCCATGATCCGCCGGCGGCCGTGTTCTTCTATTCACGTGATCGTGGCGGTGAGCATCCCGAGCGCCATCTCGCCGGCTACGCGGGAATCCTGCAGGCCGATGCCTATGCCGGCTTCCAGCGGCTCTACGAGGCCGGCCGCAAACCGGGGCCCATCACCGAAGCCGCCTGCTGGGCGCACAGCCGGCGCAAGTTCTTCGTGCTCGCCGATATCACCGCCAAGGCGCGCGGCAAGCTGCCCGTGCTCTCGCCGCTAGCGCTCGAAGCGGTAAAGCAAATCGATCCGGTCTTCGATGTCGAGCGCGAGATCAGCGGGCTGTCCGCCGTCGAACGCCTTGCCGCTCGGCAGAGCCGCGTTGCGCCTTTGGTGGCCGAATTAAAAGCGTGGATGCGAGCCGAACGCATAAAACTCTCCCGCCACTCCGAAGTCGCCAAGGCCATGGATTACATACTCAAGCGCTGGAAGGCGTTCACGCAATTCCTCGCCGACGGCCGCATCTGCCTCACCAACAACGCCGCTGAGCGCGAACTGCGCGGCATTGCCCTCGGTCGCAAGTCATGGCTGTTCGCCGGCTCCGACCGCGGCGGCGAGCGCGCCGCCGTGATGTACACGTTGATCCAGACGGCACGAATGAACGGTATTGATCCGCAAGCCTGGCTCGCCGACGTGCTCGCCCGTATCAACGATCACGCAATCCACAGGCTCGACGAGCTTCTGCCGTGGAACTGGGCGGTCGAGATGGAGCGGCGTAAACTGGCGGCATGACCGTCGATACCATCGCTCGCCTCAAGGTCACGCTCGATCACGTCAAACCCACGGTTCTGCGCCGCGTTGAGGTGCCGTTCGATATTCGGCTCGATCGTCTGCATCTGACACTGCAGGCGGCGATCGGCTGGACCAACAGCCATCTCTACGAGATACGCGCACGCGATGTCCGATGGAGCACGCCCTATCCCGACGCCGATTGGGGTAACGACTTCCTCGACGCGCGCAAGGCATGCCTTGGCGACGTACTCGAAGACGTGGGCACCAAGACGCTGAGATATCTCTACGACTTCGGCGACGGCTGGGAACACACGATCAAGATCGAGCGGCTCACCGATCCCGAGTTCGGCGTACTCTACCCCCGCCTGATCGAGGCCAGCGGACGCTGCCCTCCCGAAGACTGCGGCGGCCCCTGGGGCTACACCGAGCTGCTCGAAGCGATCGCCGATCCCAAACACGAACGCCACGACGAACTCGGCGAGTGGATCGGAGACGCATTCAATCCCGACGCCGTCGAAGCAGATTGGCTCACCGAAGAAGTCGCCGCACTCGCCAAACGCTGGTCGCGCAAACCTGCCACCCAACGCCGCCGCACCGCCTAGCGAGCCGCGGCATTCACCGGACGGTTACCTATCGTCACCAATGCTAGCGGCCTTGCGGTATTCGACCTAATCCGCCGCAAGCGCCACGGTGGCGATGCGGTGCTAATTGCTTTCGATCTGATCGAACTGGACGGTGGGGATTTGCGCCGCTCACCGATTGAGCATCGTAAGCGCAAGCTGGCAAAGCTAACCCGCAGCCCGCATCCGAGGTGTCCCACAAGGACATGCTAAGCCCTTGATCCAGAATGCGTTGAATTGTTTCAAAGCCTTACGGCGAAGTTGGTGGAGCCGAGGGGAGTTGAACCCCTGACCTCCTCATTGCGAACGAGGCGCTCTCCCAACTGAGCTACGGCCCCGCCGGACGAGTAAAACCGGGCCGATTTGGCGCGGGTTTTGGCGAGTGGCCGCCATTTAGGACCGCCGGTTTGGGGTGTCAAGGATGGCTCCGGGGAGACGCGCAAGCGCGGCGGCATCGGCTTGTTCCGGCGCGGCAACACCGCTAAACCCTGCGCCACGGCACTCGAGCTGGGGCGGGCAATGATCGAGCTTCTTCAATTCATCTCTTATCTGCTCACGATTTATGTCTATATCGTCATCGCGATGGCGATCTTAAGCTGGTTGATCGCGTTCAATGTCGTCAACACGCGAAATCCGGTTGTGCGCATGATCGCCGAGCTGCTCTATCGCCTCACCGAACCGGCATTGCGCCCGATCCGTAGCCTATTGCCGAACATGGGTGGCATCGACATTTCGCCGATCATTTTATTTCTCATTATTCTTTTCATTCAATCGGTCATCCTGCCCAATATTGCCAAGCTGTTTATCTAGTGAATGCCGGCGGCTTCGAAGGCTTCGGTACGGCGGCCAACGGGTCCAAAAGCTTCAGGTCGAAGAACTTTGAGTCCAAAACCGTGGGTTCAATTGGCTGACGGCGTCGCGCTCGACGTGCGTCTCACGCCGCGCAGCGGGCGTGACGCGGTCGAAGGCGTCGAACGCCGCGCCGACGGTTGCATTGTGCTCAAGGCCCGCGTGCGCGCCGCGCCATTCGAGGGACAGGCCAATGACGCGCTGTGCCGGCTCGTTGCTCATGAACTCGGACTTGCAGCGCGGCAGGTCGAGATCACGGCGGGCGAGGGCGCGCGCATCAAGCGCTTGCGCATCGCCGGCGATCCGCGAATGCTCGACGCGGTGCTGGACCGGCTGACCAAAGGCTGTGCATGAGCGCGACCATCATTGACGGCAAGACCATCGCCGCCGATCTGCGCGCCGCGGTGAAAGCCGAGACGCAGCACCTGTGCGCGGCGCGCGGCATCGTGCCCGGACTTGCAGTGGTGCTGCTCGGCGACGATCCGGCCAGTCAATCCTATGTCGCCAGTAAATCGCGTGCCGTACTCGAAGTCGGCATGCGGCCGTTCGATCATCATTTGCCCGCCGGCGTGAGCGAGGCGGAACTGCTATCGTTGGTGCAGAAGCTCAACGCCGATCCGGCGGTGCACGGCGTTCTGGTGCAGATGCCGCTGCCGCCGCAGATCAGCACCAAACGCATCGTCGCCAGTATCGATCCGGATAAAGACGTCGACGGCTTTCATCCGCTCAATGCCGGGCGGCTCTTCACCGGCTTGGCGGCGCTGGCGCCGTGTACCCCGATCGCCTGCATCAAGCTGATCAAGACAGTTAATGCCTCGCTCGCCGGCCGCGAGGCGCTGATGATCGGGCGCTCCCATATCGTCGGCAATCCGCTGGCGCAGCTTCTACTCAAGGAAAATGCCACGGTGACGATCGCGCATACCCGCAGCCGCGATCTGCCGGCGCTGTGCCGCCGCGCCGAGATCCTCTGCGTTGCCATCGGCCGCGCCGAATACATCCGCGGCGAATGGATCAGGCCGGGCTCAACCGTGATCGATATCGGCATCAACCGCGTCAGCGCGGGCGGCAAATCCCGCATCGTCGGCGATGTCAATTTTGCCGAGGCGCTTGAAGTCGCCGGCGCCATTACGCCGGTGCCTGGCGGCGTCGGGCCGATGACGATCGCGTGCCTTCTCTTTAATACGCTGCGCGCGGCTTGCATGCAGGCCGGCCTGCCGGCGCCGGAGGTCTGATTTGTCATTCCGGGGCTCGCCGCAAGGCGACAGCCCGGAATCCATAATCACGATGGCTTTGGCGTAGCGACGCGTCGGTGGTTATGGATACCGGATAACCGCGGAGCTTGTCATCGGGCCGGCCACTTCGGGCCGGACCCGTTGGCGGCTTCCGGAATGACCGGTCTCCGGTCAGCTGCTCCAGCCGAATGCGACTTTGTCGAGCGCCCGCGCGCCGAATTTTTCCGAAGACCGCGCCACCGGCTTGCCGCCTAGCGCACGATAGAACTCGACCGCGTTTGCGTTTTCCGACAGCGCCCACACAATCAGCGACTTGAGCGCACTCTGCGCCAGATCGCGGCGCGCTGCCGTGAACAGCCGCCGGCCAAAGCCCAGGCCCTGATATTCCGGCCGCAGATAAAGCTCGTAGATTTCGCCGTCGTAATAGAGACTGCGCGCGCGGTTGCGGCCGTAATTGGCGTAGCCCGCGATCTTATCGCCGAATTGCAAGAGCGCGATGCGGCTGCCCTTGCGGATCGCGCTGTCCCACCATGCCGGGCCGCGGCGGTTGATGAGCCGCCGGAGCTCGGCGCCCGGAATGATTCCCTGATAGGCCGTCCGCCACGCCTCATCATGCGCTTCGGCAACCGCGGCGGCATCGCTCGCCTTGGCGCGGCGTATTTCGATGAGGATGGTGCTCATGATGCGATGCTCATGATGCGGGTCTCGACACTTTCGGCGCGAAAATCTCGCGCTTAGGCGGCAAACTCCTGGCTCGATCAAACCTGGCAGGGCGACAACCTGCAAGGATTCTTCCCTCACGTCTACGCTATCGATTATTAGCGAAAAGACATGGGCTATGCCAGAATTGCAAACAGGAAAATGCGGCTTTGCCGCGCAATCCGCGGCGCTGTTGCAATCGCGTCACGGTTGCGGACTTTTTGCCACGCTCGCGTTCCAGACGCCGGAATTTGTGACAAGATAGGGTCGATTCATCGCCGACCGCGGTGCGACGAGAACGCGGGCGCGCTCAAACGCGCTCGGCTTCTTTGCGCCGCTCGTCGCGTTTGCGCTCGTTGGGATCGAGCAACTTCTTGCGCAGCCGGATCGATTTCGGCGTGACCTCGACAAACTCATCATCGTCGATATAGGCCAGCGCCTTTTCCAGCGTCATGCGAATCGGCGGGGTAAGCCTGATCGCTTCATCCTTGGCGTGAGTGCGGATATTGGTAAGCTTTTTGCCTTTGAGCACGTTGACTTCAAGGTCGTTGCCGCGGGTATGCTCGCCCACGATCATGCCGCGATAGACCTTCCAGCCGGGCTCGATCATCATCGGCCCGCGATCTTCCAGATTCCACATCGCATAGGCGACGGCCTCACCTTGATCAGTTGAGATCAACACGCCATTACGCCGGCCGGCGATCTCGCCGCAATGGGGGCCATAAGCGTGGAACAGCCGGTTCATCACCGCGGTCCCGCGCGTGTCAGTGAGAAGCTCGCCATGATAGCCGATCAGCCCGCGCGTCGGCGCATAAAAGATGAGCCGCACGCGTCCGCCGCCCGACGGGCGCATCTCGATCATCTCCCCCTTACGCTCGGCGACTTTCTGCACGACGACACCGGCGTGTTCCTCATCGACATCGATCACCACCTCCTCGATCGGTTCGAAGAGTTCGCCGGACGGACCATGCTGGAACAGCACTTTCGGCCGCGACACTGAAAGTTCAAAGCCCTCGCGCCGCATGGTCTCGATCAAAATACCGAGCTGCAATTCACCGCGGCCGGCGACCTCCATCGAATCCTTCTCGGTGGACTCCGCGATGCGCAGCGCCACATTGCCTTCGGCCTCGCGCAACAGCCGCTCGCGAATGACGCGGCTTTGCACCTTGTCGCCCTCGGTGCCGGCGAGCGGCGAATCGTTGATGCGGAATGTCATGGTCAGCGTCGGCGGGTCGATCGGCTGCGCCGGCAGGGGCTCGGTCACTTCCGGCGCGCACAGCGTGTGCGAAACAAATGCTTCGGGGAGGCCGGCAATGGCGACAATGTCGCCGGCGAAGCCTTCCTCGATGGGCGCGCGCTCCAATCCGCGGAAAGCCAGCACCTTGGTGACGCGGTCTTCCTCAACGACATCGCCGTTGCGATCCAGCACCTTCACGGTCTGATTGGCTTTCACCGAGCCAGCGGTGATGCGTCCGGTGACGACGCGACCGAGATACGGATTGGCCTCAAGAATCGTGCCGAGCATACGGAACGGGCCATCCTCGACCCGCGGCGGCGCGACGTGGCGCAGCACGAGATTGAACAGCGGCGCCATGCCTTGGTCTTTGGGGCCGGCTGGATCGGTCGCCATCCAGCCCTGCTTGGCCGAGCCGTAGAGAATCGGGAAATCGAGTTGCTCTTCGCTCGCGTCCAGCGCTGCGAACAAATCGAAGACCGCATTGGCCACTTCGCGCGGCCGCGCATCGGAACGATCGACTTTGTTGATCACCACGATCGGCCGAAGGCCCATTTTCAGCGCCTTCGACACCACGAATTTGGTCTGTGGCAGGGGTCCTTCGGCAGCATCGACCAGAACCAGGGCGCCATCCACCATATTGAGGATGCGCTCAACTTCGCCGCCGAAATCGGCGTGGCCCGGCGTATCAACGATATTAATCCGCGTGTTTTTCCACACCAGCGAGGTCGCCTTGGCGAGGATGGTGATGCCGCGCTCGCGCTCAAGATCGTTGGAATCGAGCGCGCGCTCGATCACCCGCTGGTTTTCGCGGAACGAGCCGGATTGCTGTAAGAGCCGGTCGACCAGCGTGGTCTTGCCGTGGTCGACATGGGCGATGATGGCGATATTGCGCAGATCCATCGGGACATTTTGAAATGTGACGGGCCCCGAAGGGCCCGCGACTGGTAGGCGTATATAGGTAGAAACCATGCCGAGGCAATCGGCGGCGAGCCGCGTTCGTAAACCTAAGCGGCGGCGGCCTGGCCGGGCGGTTTGGTGGCGGCGCCGCTCTCGGCAGCTTTATCGGCATGGTCGAGGATCGCGGTGCGCCGCCCGGCGATGGCGAAACGAAGCTGATCGAGCGCAAAGGCGAACGACATCCGTACCGTCTCGTCGAACTCCTCGCGTTCGCCCTGATGCACGATCGCAATCACGAGATTATCCGCTTCGATCTGGATCTGCTCCAGTTCGTCCAGGCTGTGCGCCGAATGCGCCTTGCGCACGAGATCGAGCACGCGTTGGAGGAGCCGCAGCCGCCGCGTGCGCGTGTCCCGGCGCAGATAGCCCGCCATACCGGCAAGGGCCGATCCGAATACCGGAAAGATCAGCATGCCGTAAAAGATGTCATCGCCGTATTTGTCGAAGAACGATTGCTGACTGTCGTTGAGATAAGCGAGCGCGCCCGAATGCGCGACTACGTCGGCATCCTTATCGGTCGAGGGCGCCTCGATCTTGATCTCGCCCGGCATTGCGGCGGCAAGCGCCTGGCGCGACGAATAGATTATCTTCGCCAGTGAAGCGATAACGGAATCGCTTACGGATTTCCGTGCCACCAGGTATTCGGCGAAGCTCAAGCTCTTGAGACTGTCGTCGGGCGTAGGCGGCGTGCCGCCGAACGTGCCGGCGTCGATATCGATCGAATCGAATACCGGATTGCGCTTGGCAATGCCGTCGGCCTGATCGATGTCGATAAAGCTCGGCGCGTCGCCGTTTCGGCTCGCCGCTTTCACCGCGCTCGAAATTGCCGCACCGGTCGCCGCGCCGGCGACGAACAGCACGTCGACCTGATTGTGCTTGATCGCCTCGGCGATATTTTTCGGATCGATCTCCGATACGGTCACTTTGGCGGCCGGGACACCGTAATGATCGAGCACGGTGCGAAGAAGTTCGGGGCTTGCTTCATTTCCGGTCACAATGCCGACGCGGCGGCCGGCAAGTTGATCGATTTTTTCGATCTTTCCGGATTTCTTTGCTTTTTTTCCTGATGCCGGGGCAGGAACGATCAGCGCCATGACGTTTTGGCGCAAGATTGCGACCACCGGCCATTTTGCCGAGTCGTCGGCCGGACTGGGCAGAATGGCGAGATCGGCCTTGCCATCTTTGATAGCCGCGGCGGCCTCCTGCGGGCCGGCCGCAGGAACAAATTTCAGATGAAGACTGTGACGGCCCTGGGCGATTTGGCTCGACAGCGCCTCGACGAATTTGGCATCGCTCGGCCCGGCCGCGATCCGCAAACGCTCGGCCTCGGTGGTGACGTAGAAGGCGGCCCAGACGGCGCCGATCACGACGAGGGTGCCGAGCACGGCAACCAGCCAAGTGTGGCGCAAAATCGTGCGCATGCGGTTGCGCATAATATGTTCAAGCAACTCGATACTCATGACGCGGTCCGCCGACTGGCCGTGCGCCGCCGCTCCTGCACTTGATGCCCGCCTGAACAGCCAGAATTTCATGGCGAGAGGGGGGCGGTTTGGAGCGCCGGGCGACATGATTAATTCTAACACGGCGGCGCCGGTTTGAGGCGATGGTGGAAATCCCCGCCCGCGCCCGGCCGGGCGGTTGGTTGATCCGGCGCCGCCCTTGCCGGGCCCTGAGATCGCGTGGAACCTGTGGAAATTCCCGCCGCACGATCAGGCTCCGGCTGGCCGGCTCCACGGCCCAAGTCGCAATCCGCGCAATCCGCCGGGCATGGCTCGATGCACAATCAGCATTTCGCCGATGGTTGCCGAAGTCACCAGTCCGACCAGCCGCTGCGATGCATCGACGATGCCGACCGCCGGCGCCGATTTCTGCTGTAAGAGCCGAAACGCCTCATCGAGGCAGTGGCGGTGGCCGAGCGTCGGTATTTCCGTACCCATCACATCGCCGACTTTGGCGTCCGGACCGCGCTCTTTCAGCGCGCGGATGACGTCATTGCGCGCCAGTAGGCCGACCGGCCGACCGCGCCCGTCGACGACGGGAAATTCGCCCTGGCTCGTTCGCAACAGCGTCTCCACCGCGGCATCGACATGTTCGTCGGGCGTCAGCGTTACGAATTCGGTCATCATCGCGGCGGTCACGGGCACGCCCTGCGAGATTGCGCGGATCGCGACCAGATGCGCTTCCGCCGCGGCGGCGAGATAAACAAACACGGCGATGAAGATCAGCAACGGATTGCCGAACAACCCGATGAAGCCAAGCAGAAAGGCGACGAATTGTCCGATCGAAGCGGCAATCTCGGTGGCGCGGACATAACCGAACCGGGCTGCCAATAGCGCGCGCAGCACCCGGCCGCCGTCCATGGGAAAGGCCGGGATCAAATTGAACAGTGCGAGAAACACGTTCACGATGGCCAGTCGCTCGGCGAGACCCACTTTATCGCTTTCGATAGATTCAAGATGGCTCGGATCGAGGCTCGCGCCGGCGAGCAAGACCAGTACCGCGGCGATCGCCACATTGACCGCCGGCCCGGCAATCGCGATCAGGAACTCTTCGCTTGGTTTTTCCGGGATGCGTTCGAGCCGTGCGACGCCGCCGATCGGCAGCAGGATCACGTCGGGCGTCATCACGCCGAATATGCGCGCGGTGAAAATGTGACCGAATTCATGAAGCAGCACGCACAGGAACAACAGCACCATGAACAAAAGCCCGCTCCAGGCGGCCGCCGCTCCACCCGAGACGTAGCTGACGCCGAAAATCCAGGCGAGAAACAGCAGGAATGTCACATGAATGCGGATCGCGGTCCCGGCGACCGAGCCGATATTCAAAGACCAGCCCATGACCACCTCCCGGCAGCGCACGCCGATTGCGCCTATATGTGCATTAGGTAAGAATTGATCGGCTATTTGCGAGTGCCGCGCGTTACCAATACGGGCTCATCCACTACGGACTTGGCAAAGCGCTGACATGAGCGCTGAGATGGAGCGCTGATATGGCGAAAAAACTCTCCGGCGAAGCACGCAAGTCTGCGCTCGCCCGGCTCAAGGGCTGGCGCGAAGTGGCGGGGCGCGATGCCATCACCAAGAAATTTGTGTTCAAGGACTTCAATGAAGCATTCGGGTTTATGGCGCGCGCCGCTTTGGTTGCGGAAAAGCTCGACCATCACCCGGAATGGTCCAATGTCTACAAAACCGTCGATGTAACCTTGTCGACACACGATGCCGGCGGATTGACCGAGCTCGATATCAAGCTCGCCGAAACCATGGACAAGTTCGCCGGGTGAATTTCCGCCTTGCGGCTGCCGTGTTTCACAGCCATTTGTTGGGGCGACTGAGTTCAAGTGATTCACGGTTCGTCGGAGGGGCCCTATGGGGTTCTGGGAGCAAGCGGCCAAGTGGTCGGATTTTCGGCCGGATTTTTGGCCTGACTTCGCCGCGCTGACCCGCCGCATGGCGGAGGACGAGAGCAGCCTGCGCCGTATGTTCTGGCGCAAGCTCAAGCGCGAAGTGGCGAGCGTCCCGTTTCTCGAAGAGGTGCTCACCGCGCATTATTGCGCGTTCGATCGTAACACCCCGGTTCACGTCAAAGCGGTACTGGTCGGCGCGATCGTCTATTTCGTGATGCCGGACGATCTGATTCCCGATTCTATCCCCATTATCGGTTATGCCGACGACGCCGCCGTGTTCGGCATAGCGATCAAGATGATGTCCTCGCATATCAAACCGGAACACCGCGAGGCGGCGCGGCGCATGGTAGCGCGGCTGCGCGAGGGGTAGGGCGCTGTCCATCGGCGGCTACACCCGCAGTACGATCTTTCCCATCGCTTTGCGCGCGGCGAGGACCTCGAGCGCCACCGCGATCTCAGACAAAGGATAGACGGCCTGGACGTGCGCGCTGAGTTTGCCTTCGGCGGTCCACTTCAAAATGTCGGCCATCAAGCCGCGCTGCGCCAACGGCTCGCGGCTGGTCCATGCGCCCCACGAAACGCCGCGGATGTCGCAGCTTTTGAGGAGCGCGAGGTTGAGCGGTATTTTGGGAATTTCGCCGGCGGCAAAACCGACCACCAAATAGCGCCCGAGCCAGCCAAGTGAGCGCAGCGCCGGCTCGGCATAGCGGCCGCCGACCGGATCGTAGACGACGTCGATGCCGCGTTCGCCGCCCAGTCTTTTGAGCGCGCCGCGAAGATCCTCGCGATCGTAGTTCACGGCCTCGTCGGCGCCATGCTCGCGCGCGAAGGCAAGCTTGTCGTCGGAGGAGGCGCAGGCGATGACGCGCGCGCCCATGACCTTGCCGAGCTCGATTGTTGCAAGCCCGGTGCCGCCCGAGGCGCCGAGGACGACGAGCGATTCGCCCGGCTTGAGACCGGCGCGCTCGCGCAGAGCATAGAGCGTCGTGCCATAGGTGACAGTCAGACCGGCGGCGCGTTCGAAATCGAGCCGATCCGGAATTTTAACAAGCCGCTGCACGCTGACGGTGACGAGCTCGCGCGCGGCGCCCCAGCCGCGATAGCCGATCACGCGATCGCCGGGCGCGATATCGGCGGCGCCGCCGCCGATGCTCTCGACTAAGCCTGCGAACTCCGCGCCGGGGGAAAACGGAAACGGCGGCTTGTGCTGGTATTTGCCGGCGATGAGCAGCGTGTCGAAGAAATTAAGCGCAACGGCTTTGACGCGCACCAGTGCTTCGCCGGGCCCGGCGTGCGGCGCATCGATGTCGGCCAGTTGCAGCGCCTCGGGCGGCCCAAAATGCGTACAGAGAACAGCCTTCATTCCTCGTATCCAGTTTGCCACGTCCCAGAGCCTGCGGGCGCCCGGTGCGTGAGCGGCTTGGGGCGAGAACGACTTGATTCGAACACGACGGTGATCCGCACTTCATAACCATGAAAACTGCGGATTGGGAAAGCGCGCCGGTACCATCGGGACTGACACATGTGCACAGCGCTTGGCTTGGTTGAAATTGGATAAAAATCGAAAGATTTGCTATCAGTGCTGTCTGGCACGATTTGGGGGCTTTGCCGCGCGAGGTCCGGATGCAGCAACGACGGATGCGGCGAATGGGGATACGGCGACTAGGCCGGTCTTGGGGGCTTGTGCTTTTGCTGCTCGCGGCATGGGTCGCGGTTTGGCTTGCTCCTGCACACGCCCAGCAATCTGCGCCCGCGGCTTCGCCGCCGGCCGCCGCGCCGGCGAAGCCGAAGCCCAAGCCCAAGCCTGAGACCAAGCCCGAGGCGGCCAAGCCGGCCGCGCCTGCCGCCGCCAAGCCGGCCTCACCTGCGGCCGCTGGCGGCGCGCAGCCGAAGCTGCTTGGCCAATACGGAATATGGGGCGCCTACACGGCCTCACCGGGCGGCAAGAAAGTCTGCTTCGTATTGGCCAAGCCGACCGGGTCCGAGACCAATCCGCCGAACCGGCCGCGCAATCCGGTCTATATGTTCATTTCCACACGGCCGGCCGACAAAGTGACCAACGAGGTCTCGCTCGTGGTCGGCTATCCGTTCAAAGCGGGCACCGAGGCCACCGCACAGGTCGGGGGGACGAGCTTCGCGCTCTACACCCAGCAGGATGGCGCCTGGATCAAAAACGCGACCGAAGAGGCCAAAATGGTCGATGCCATGCGGGGCGGCGATAGTGCCGTGATCAAGGGCGTTTCCGCCAAAGGCACGCAGTCGACCGATACCTTTGCCCTCAAAGGCGTGGCGCAAGCCCTCGACCGCACCGCCCAGGAATGCAAATAGAAACCGCCGCATCGTGGTGGCGGCGCGCCGCGTGCGGCAGCTGCGGCTGCGCGTGCTGAGCGCTCGCGGTTAGCGGGGCAGCCACTATTTAAAGGACAGCCCCGCACCCGTTTGGCCCCTATTGATCGTATCTGGATCGCTCACGATGAGTTCACGATGAGTTCCTTGGCCGCAACCGAAACCGCCACAGCCTTTATCGAAAAGCGCCCGCTGGAACGCTATGCGGAGCCGGCGCAGCCGTCGTTGGTCGGCATGCCGCGGGCCATGCTGGCACAAGCCTTGACTGAGGTCAGCGTGCCGGAAGGCCAGCGCCGGATGCGCCTGCAGCAGATCTGGCATTGGCTCTACGTGCGCGGCGCGCAGGATTTCGACGCCATGACCACGCTGTCGAAGGATTTGCGCGCCGCACTGGCGCGGCGCTTCACGCTGGCGCGGCCGCCGACCGCGTCCGAGCAGATTTCGATCGACGGCACGCGCAAATGGCTCATCCAGCTGCCGGGCGAGCGCGCCGAGGCGCCGCATGAGGTCGAATGCGTCTACATTCCGGAGACCGATCGCGGCACGCTGTGCATTTCCAGCCAGGTCGGCTGCACGCTCAATTGCAGCTTCTGCCACACCGGCACGCAGCGGCTGGTGCGCAATCTCACCGCGGCCGAAATCGCCGCCCAGGTCGTGGTCGCGCGCGACCGGCTCGGCGACTGGACCGCCACCAGCGAATCCCCCACCCGAACGGCTGCGCCGTCCGATCTCCCCCTTGCAGGGGGAGGTGAAAGACGACGACTCGTCTCCAACGTCGTCCTGATGGGAATGGGAGAGCCGCTTTACAATTTCGAGGCGGTCCGCGACGGCATCAACGTCATTGCCGACGGCGAGGGTTTAAGCATTTCCAAGCGCCGCATCACACTCTCGACCTCGGGCGTGGTGCCGAACATCACCCACGCCGGCGCCGAAATCGGTTCCATGCTCGCAGTCTCGCTGCATGCGGTCAGCAATGAACTGCGTGACCAATTGGTGCCGCTCAACCGCAAATATCCGATTGCGCAATTGCTGGAGGCTTGCCGGAATTATCCGGGCCTGTCGAACGCGCGGCGCATCACTTTCGAATATGTAATGCTCAAAGGCGTCAATGACTTGCTCGCCGACGCCAAAGCGCTGGTGCGGCTACTCAAGGGTATCCCCGCCAAGATCAACCTGATCCCGTTCAATCCCTGGCCCGAGACAAAATACGAGTGTTCCGATTGGGACCAGATCGAAAAATTCTCCGAAGTGGTCTTCGCCGCCGGCTATGCCTCGCCGGTGCGCACGCCGCGCGGGCGCGATATTCTCGCCGCCTGCGGCCAGCTTAAAAGCGCGAGCGAGAAACTATCGGCGCGCGAGCGCCTGGCGCTTCGCGCCATGGCGATGACCGACTGACGGCCGGCGCCCATGTCTATCCTCGCGCGCATCATGATGGCCTTTATCGGCTATGTGCTCGCCTGCATCGCCGCCTCGCTGGTGCTCACGCTCGGCAGCCTTGCCCCGAATTCGAACGAAGTGATGGCTCCGCTTGGTCCTCACGCGGGAGCCGCGGAATTGATCGCCTTGTGGTCGGTCACCGGCATTGCTGCGATCATCATCTTTTCGGTCGGCTTTCTGCCAGCCCTGCTGGTGATCGCTCTGGCGGAAGGGCTGGCGCTGCGCTCGGCGGTCGTGTACGGCGTCATCGGCGCGGCGCTGTCGCTCGCCATGGCCTATGGCCTCGATTTTGCCGGCTATATCGCCTCGTCCGAGGGCGATCTCGCCCGCAATCGCGAAGTCTTTGCCGCCGCGGGAATTGCCGGCGGGCTCGTCTATTGGCTCATTGCCGGCCGCCGCGCGGGGGCGTGGAAATGAGAGCCTGGAAGTAAGAACATGACGCGTGCCGCGCTGATCACGGCGCTTGCCATCGGCTTTGTGTTCGGGCTCCTCTGCGCCGTCGATCCGCAGCTCGATCTCGACCTCGCTGCGCTCGGCTTCGACTCGGCGCGGCATTTGTTCGTCGTCAATGCCCAACCATGGGTACAGCACACGCGCACAGCGGCGCGGATCCTCATCGCACTGTTGGCGCTGCCGGCATTTCTCGCCATTGTCCTGAAATTGATCCGGCCGCATCGGCCTATGCTGATCGAAGCGCGCGCGGCGCTGTTTTTGATCGCGACCTTGGCACTGGGCCCCGGGATTTTGACCAATCTCGTTTTGAAAGACCATTGGGGGCGGCCACGGCCGATCGACGTACAGCAATTCGGCGGCGACTATCGCTTCGAGCCATGGTGGAATCCGCGCGGCGATTGCCCGAACAATTGCTCCTTTGTCGCCGGCGAGCCGTCCGGCGCGTTCTGGACGCTGGCGCCGGCGGCGCTGGCGCCGCCGCCGTTGCAGGCCGTCGCCTATGGCGCGGCGCTTGCGTTTGGCGTAGCGCTCGGCGCCTTCCGCATGGCCGCCGGCGCACATTTTTTTTCCGACGTCGTCTTTGCCGGCGTGCTGATGTACCTCGTGATCTGGACCGCGCACGGGCTGATCTATCGCTGGCCGGCCACCCGGCTGGATGAGAAGGCGCTGGAGGATTGGGTCGGCCAAAAGGGCGAATGGCTGTCCGGCATAGTGCGCAAGCTGGCCGGGCGGCTCGCCGGACGATGGAAAAAAGCCTCCTGATCAGACAGTGCTTGCGCGCAAGCGGCCGGCGCCTATAGTCCGCGCGCGTGAGTAGTCGCAGCGGCTGGGCGGTTAACGCGATACGGTATTAGGTTGAATTGCCATTTCGCGTTAGCTTGTTTTTTTGAGCATGATCCTTTCCGAAAACCGGTATCCACTTTTCGGGATCATGCTCTAACGCGATACGGCCTTAACTTTATTGGTTTTCCCATGCCCGCGGACGGCGTGAGCAAGAAAGACGTGCGAAAAGTGGTGCTGGCCTATTCCGGCGGGCTGGACACGTCGATCATTCTCAAATGGCTGCAGACGACCTATGGCTGCGAGGTCGTCACCTTTACCGCCGATCTCGGCCAGGGCGACGAGCTCGAACCGGCGCGGCAGAAGGCGCTCACGCTCGGCATCACGCCGCAAAACATCTTCATCGAGGACCTGCGCGAAGAGTTTGTGCGCGACTACGTGTTCCCGATGTTCCGGGCCAATGCGCTTTACGAGGGCCAATATCTGCTCGGCACCTCGATTGCCCGGCCGCTCATCGCCAAGCGGCAGATCGAGATTGCCGAGAAGGTCGGCGCCGATGCGGTTGCGCATGGTGCGACCGGCAAGGGCAACGATCAGGTGCGCTTTGAGCTTTCCTATTACGCGCTCAAGCCCGACGTCACGGTCATCGCGCCGTGGCGCGAATGGGATTTCAAGTCGCGCGAGGCGCTGATCGCGTTCGCCGAAAAAAATCAAATCCCTACGCCTAAGGACAAACGCGGCGAAGCGCCGTTTTCGACCGACGCCAATCTGTTGCACACTTCGTCCGAAGGCAAAGTGCTCGAGGATCCGGCCGGCGAAGTCCCCGGCTATGTCTATTCGCGGACCGAGGATCCGGAGCAGGCGCCGGAGCGGCCGGCTTACATCACGATTGATTTCGAGCGCGGCGACCCGGTCGCCGTCGACGGCAAGAAACTGACTCCCGCCGAATTACTGACGCGACTCAACGCGCACGGCCGCGCCCACGGCATCGGCCGGCTCGATCTCGTCGAGAATCGTTTCGTCGGCATGAAATCGCGCGGCATGTATGAGACGCCGGGCGGCACTATTCTGCTTGCCGCGCATCGCGGCATCGAATTGATCACGCTCGATCGCGGTGCGGCGCATCTTAAGGACGAGCTGATGCCGAAATATGCGGAAGCGATCTATTACGGCTTCTGGTTTTCGCCGGAGCGCGAAATGCTGCAGGCGGCGATCGACAAGTCTCAAGAATTCGTCACCGGCCGCGTGCGATTGAAACTGTACAAGGGCAATGTCGGGGTGGTTGGCCGCGAGAGCAAATATTCGCTGTACGACCAGGACCTCGTCACCTTCGAGGACGGCAAGGTCGCCTACGATCAGCGCGACGCCGAAGGTTTCATCCGGCTCAACGCTCTGCGGTTGCGCACGCTGGCGCAGCGGCGGCGGAAGTTGAAGTTGTAAGGCGTGACCAGTTCTCTCGTCATTGCCGGGGTTGACCCGGCAATCCATCGAGCCGCAAGCGGTCATTTTTCACATAGCCGCTGACACGCACTTACTATGTCGTCGTGTTGATGCGTCCCACGAACATCTCCATTGTGCGCATTCAGCTCGCCGCTTTCCACGACGGACGATAACCATCGATCTCGTATATTTTTTGTTGCGTGCGTGGAGACAGTCGTTGTTGGTATGCGTTCATGCAAGCTGCCGAACAGAACCGCATGCGCCAGTAACGATGAACACAAAATCTCAGCTTTCCGCGGCAGTGGTCGCAGCATAGTGAGTTTGAAGAGTCACCATTAACTTCTTCGGCGGCACCGAAAAGGCCGCGCAGGCGCACGATTGTTGTCATTGAAGTGCGCCGACAGATCGTGGACTTACTCGGTTCGATTTTAAGTCCTGAAAAAAAGGCAAAAGCCGCCGCAGCCGCTCCAGATACTGTCGATCAAGGACTTCCTTCTCCTTCTGCGCACATTGTTCGAGGGGTGCAGAAACTTGGGAATCAGCGCAAAACTCGCTGCAATAGAAGCGATTGGTCGAGTTTCTCCAAGCAGTCCTTGGATCGATTATTAAATGGCAGGAAGGGCAGCGCATATTGGCCTACTATTGTTCAAGCCCACAACGCTGGGGACCAGTTGTTAGTTCCTGTGGTTCCGACGGCTGAGTGCGCGAGATAAGGTCCACGACAACTTTGAAGCGAGCAGCGCACGGGCGATCGCATGTCCACGCGATGATCACAAACGGAACGATCTGGCTCCAAGGTCGTTGTGGCATTTAGCTTGTGTAACGCGAAATAGGAATACACGTCATGGGACGCGGATTATTGCTTTGGCTTCTCGGCATTCCGTTGCCGATTATTCTTCTGGTTTGGTTGCTCGGTGGGCTGCACGGCTAATTTTACGAG
Organism: uncultured Alphaproteobacteria bacterium; assembly: GCA_963816295.1. GTDB lineage: Bacteria > Pseudomonadota > Alphaproteobacteria > Rhizobiales > Xanthobacteraceae > BOG-931. The sequence continues at coordinate 201,483 of CAWFJS010000019.1, forward strand.
CGCGCGTTCAATTGCGCTAAAAAAGTAGGTTCGGCCCCTCGAGTGCCGCCAACGGAAGGACTGTTATGTCTGATACGGAGCAACGTGAAATCGCAGAAACCCTGTTTGAGCCGAGCCAGACGCGCGAGGAAATAAGGGATGCGATAAAGCTCGAGGAAGAACGGCGAGCTGCCTTGGTCAAAAACCTGTACCGGCTAAGAGACCTTCGTCTGTCGCGGGGCCGAGGCGGCATGCGGATCCAGGAAGAGTGAAGTCAGCGGTGCTAATCGACACAGCGAGTTCGCAAATTTCACCGACTAAGAGACCTTCGTCTGTCGCGGGGCCGAGGCGGCATGCGGATCCAGGAAGAGTGAAGTCAGCGGTGCTAATCGACACAGCGAGTTCGCAAATTTCACCGACAAGAGGTTGTCGCGTGCGGTAACAAAAACGTCCTAGTGCGTACTTTTTAAACCTGCCGCTCCACCAGCATGCGCTTGATCTCGGCGATGGCTTTCGCCGGGTTGAGGTGCTTGGGGCAGGCCTTGGCGCAGTTCATGATGGTATGGCAGCGGTAAAGCCGGAACGGATCTTCCAGATTGTCGAGGCGCTGCCCGGCCGCCTCGTCGCGCGAATCCATGATGAAGCGGTGCGCTTGGAGGAGCGCCGCCGGCCCGAGAAAGCGTTCCGAGTTCCACCAATAGCTCGGGCACGCGGTCGAACAGCAGGCGCAGAGGATGCACTCGTAGAGCCCGTCGAGCTTCTGGCGGTCGTCGTGGCTCTGTTTCCATTCCTTCTGCGGCGTCGGCGAGACGGTTTGCAGCCAAGGCTGGATCGAGGCGTGCTGGGCGTAAAAGTTGGTCATATCCGGCACCAGGTCTTTCACCACCGGCATATGCGGCAGCGGGTAGATGCGGACCGTGCCGCCGATGTCGCTCATCGCCTTGGTGCAGGCGAGCGTATTGGTGCCGTCGATATTCATCGAGCACGAGCCGCAAATGCCTTCGCGACAGGAGCGGCGGAAGGTCAGCGTCGGATCGACATTGTTTTTGATCCAGATCAGCGCATCGAGCGCCATCGGCCCGCAGTCGCCGGTATCGACGTAATAAGTGTCGATGCGCGGATTGCGTCCGTCGTCCGGACTCCAGCGATAGATGCGGTATTCGCGCTGCGACTCGGCGCTCGCCGGACGCGGCCAGGTCTTGCCCTGCGTGACTTTGGAATTCTTCGGCAGCGTGAATTGAACCATAAGGACCTCGATAAATCCGGCGCGTTGTTGCGCGCTATCTCAATACACCAGCTCAGTACACACGCTTTTTGGGCTCGATGTAGGAGACGTCGTTGGTGAGCGTGTAGGTATGCACCGGACGGTAGTCGATCGTGACCTTGCCGGTCGTATGATCGAGCCAGGACAAGGTGTGCTTCATCCAGTTCTGATCGTCGCGGTCGGGAAAATCCTCGCGCGCATGGGCGCCGCGGCTTTCGGTGCGATTGACCGCGGAATCCATGGTGACGACCGCCTGTTCGACCAGATTGGCGAGTTCGAGCGTCTCGATCAGATCGGAGTTCCAGATCAGCGAACGATCCGACACCCGCAGGTCGCCGACGCCGTCATAGACCTGATGGATGAGCTTGGAACCTTCTTCGAGCACTTCGCCGGTTCGGAACACGGCGCAATTGGTCTGCATGACCTGCTGCATCCTGGCACGCAGCTGCGCGGTGGGAGTGCCGCCCGACGCATGGCGGAACTTGTCGAGCCGCGCCAGCGGCCGCTCAGCCGAATCCTTGGGCAGTTCGGGATGCTTGTCGTTTGGAGTGAGAATTTCGGCGCAGCGCAGCGCCGCCGCGCGGCCGAACACCACGAGGTCGATCAGCGAATTCGATCCAAGCCGGTTTGCGCCATGCACGGAGACGCAGGCGGCTTCGCCGAGCGCCATCATGCCGGGCACGACGTGGTCGGGATTGCCGTTTTTCTTGGTCAGCGCCTCGCCGTGATAATTGGTGGCGATGCCGCCCATATTGTAATGCACGGTCGGCAGAATCGGCACCGGGTCGCGTGTGAGATCGACGCCGGCGAATATGCGCGCGGTTTCGGTAATGCCCGGCAGGCGCTCGGCCAGGATCTTCGGATCGAGGTGGTCGAGGTGGAGGAAAATGTGATCCTTCTTCGGTCCGACGCCGCGGCCTTCGCGGATTTCGATGGTCATCGCGCGCGAGACCACGTCGCGCGAGGCGAGATCCTTGGCCGACGGCGCGTAACGCTCCATGAAGCGCTCGCCTTCTGAATTGACGAGGTAGGCGCCTTCGCCGCGCGCGCCTTCGGTGATGAGCACGCCGGCCCCGTAAACGCCGGTGGGATGGAATTGGACGAATTCCATGTCCTGGAGCGGCAGGCCCGCGCGCAACATCATGGCATTGCCATCGCCGGTCTGGGTGTGCGCACCGGTGCAGGAAGCATAGGCCCGGCCGTAACCGCCGGTCGCCAGGATCGTCATCTGCGCGGAAAACCGGTGGATCGAGCCGTCATCGAGATTGATGGCGACGACGCCGCGGCAGCGGCCGTCGTCATCCATGATCAGATCGATGGCGAAATATTCGATGAAGAACTCGGTCGAATGCCGCAGCGCCTGCCCGTACATGGTGTGCAGCATGGCGTGGCCGGTGCGGTCTGCCGCGGCGCAGGTGCGCTGCGCGGTGCCTTTGCCGTAGTGGGTGGTCATGCCGCCGAACGGGCGCTGGTAGATCTTGCCGTCGTCGCGCCGCGAGAATGGCAGGCCCCAATGCTCCAGCTCGTACACGGCTTCCGGCGCATTGCGGCACATATATTCAATGGCGTCCTGGTCGCCGAGCCAGTCCGACCCTTTGACAGTGTCGTACATGTGCCAGCGCCAATCGTCCTCGCCCATATTGCCGAGCGCAGCGGCAATGCCGCCTTGCGCGGCCACGGTGTGGGAGCGGGTGGGAAAAACCTTAGTGATGCAGGCGGTGCGCAGGCCGGCTTCGCTACAGCCGACCACCGCGCGCAATCCGGCGCCGCCGGCGCCGATCACCACGACGTCGTAGGCGTGATCCTCGATCGGGTAAGCGCGGCCGTTAATGGCCGGTGCGATGCCGCCGTTTTGTCCAGTCTCGGCCATGCTCACAATCCGAATGACAACTTCAATATGCCGTAGACCGAGGCGAGCCCGACGGCGATGGCAAAGAAGGTATTTGCCATCAGCAAGGTGAGTTTGAGTGAATCATCGTGGACGTAATCCTCGATGATCACGGCCATGCCGATCCGCATATGGATCGTGATCGACATGATGAACAATAGCATGATGATGGCGACCGTCGGCGAGCCCAGAATTTGCGCCACCGCGGCCTGGTTGCGGCCAAGGAGCGTAATGAGAATGGCGATCGCGGCGATGGTCAGCGGCACATTGGCCACCGCTGTGAGCCGCTGATGCCAGAAATGCTCGGTGCCGGACTTGGCGGCGCCGCGGCCGAGTACACGGCCGAGCGGTGTGCGGATGTGCAAGGGCCCGGGCATTATGAAATCCCCATCGTCAACATGATGAACAGCCACAGCACGATAGTGATGGCGATCGACGCGATGAGATTGGCGGCCGCCAACCACTCGCGCTCCTTGGGTCCGAAGCCGCGCCCGGTGTCCCAGATCAGATGGCGGATGCCGCCCAACATGTGATGGATCACGCTCCAGGTATAGCCGAACAGGATCAGACGCCCGATCCATGAGCCGGCGAACCATTGAAAGCGGGCATAGCCGTTGGGACTGGCCGCGGCGATAAGCCACCAAGCCAACAGCAACGTGCCGAAATAATTGGCAAAGCCGGTGATGCGATGAACGATCGACATCATCATCGTCAGCATCGGCCGGTAGATCTGCAGATGCGGCGATAATGGCCGCTTGGCGCCTGCGTTTTGTTCGAGCGAATGTGTGTCTGCCATCATGGTCATCCGCTTGGGGAGCGCCGCCGCGATGCGGCGCTTGGAGTTCCTATCGAATTCACGCGGCCGCCGCAACGCGCGTGCACCTCGATGCATAGCGGCACCCCAAATCTGGCACAGCGGCGAGCTTTCGTATTTTGCGAAAATATAGCTCGTTTTTGTCAGTGCAATCAGCAATATTTAAAACCTGATTTCGCAAAATACGAAGGATCGCATCCGCCAATGCGTTTCGACCTCGCCGATCTCAGCCTGTTCCGCCACGTCGTCGAAGCCGGCAGCATTACGCACGGCGCCGAACGCGCACATCTGGCGCTCGCCGCGGCCTCGACCCGCATCCGCAATATGGAAGACGTGCTCGGCGTGCCGCTGTTGACGCGCGGCCGCCAGGGCGTGACGCCGACCCAAGCAGGCCGAACGCTGTTGCAGCATGCCCGCGCCATTTTGCGCCAATCGGAGCGGCTGCACGAAGACTTAAGCGCCTATGGCGGCGGTCTCGGCGGACAGATCCGGGTGTTGTCGAACACCAATGCGCTGACCGAATTCCTCCCCGAAGCCCTGAGCTCGTTTCTCGCCGCGCATCCGCATGTCAGCATCGACCTCGAGGAGCGGCTGAGCGATGAGATCGTCGGTTTGATCGCGGAAGGAGTCGCCGATCTCGGCATCGTCGCCGGTACTGTCGATGCCGGCGCGCTCGAGACCTATCCGTTCCGCCGCGACCGCTTTGTGCTTGTGGTTGCGCGCGGCCATCCGCTCGCCAAGCGTGCCAAGATCAGCTTCACGGAAGTGCTCGAACACGATTTCGTCGGTCTCGATCGCGCCAGCGCGCTGCAGCGTTTCCTGGCCAGCAAAGCCGCCCGCATCGGTCGGCCGCTGCGATTGCGGGTGCAATTGCGCAGTTTCGACGCGGTGTGCCGGCTGGTCGAGTGCAAAGTCGGCATCGGCATCGTGCCGCAGACCACGGCGCGCCGCGTGGCCAAGACCATGGCGATCAAACCGGTGATGCTGTCGGATCCGTGGGCGGTACGCGATCTCACCATTTGCGTCAAAAGCCGTGACGAATTGCCGGTCTATGCGCGGCAGCTGGTGGAGCATCTGCGGGATCAGCGATCTCGGGGATCAGAAGTCAGAAATCGAGAAATCGGTTAAATATGCTGATCCCTGATCTCTGATCTCTGATCCCTGTCACCTGGGAATCAGCACCCAATAATCCAAATCCAGCAGCACCGCGGGTTCGTAATCCTCGCCGGATTGCAGCGGAAAATCCGCGCACGGCCGGTCGCGCGTAGCCACGGTGCGCAGCCGCAACGCGCCGACATCGGCGCGGCCCGGTAATTCTGCTTTCGCCAGCACTTCCGACCAGGCGAAGACCGTGCCGCCGGCAAACAGCGGCGCAACGTGGCGGCCGCCATTGATCGCGGCGACGTGAAACGCATTGGCGAGCCCGTTGAACGACAGCGCGCGCGCCAACGAAATGACGTGGCCGCCATAGATCAGCCGCCGCCCGAACCGCCCCTTGCCTTCGACGAATTGATTGAAATGAATGCGGGCGGTGTTCTGATAGAGCCGGGTCGCGATCTGATGCTCGGCTTCCTCCACCGTGACGCCGTCGACATGATCGATCCGTTCGCCGACTTCGTAGTCGCCGAAACGGTCGGCGCTGCCGGCGAGCGCGAAATCATAGGCGGCGACGTCGATCGGCGGACAGGCTTCGCCCAGCAATTTGGGATCGAGCGCGGTCGGCAGGCGCGGCACGTGATCGCCCGGCGCCGGCGCCGCCTCGTCACGCTTGCGCACCATGACCCAACGCACATATTCGAGCACCGGCGCGCTGTCCTGGTTGTAGCCGGTGGTGCGGACGTAAACGATGCCGGTCTTTCGGCTCGAATTCTCCTTCAATCCGATCACCTCGGATTGTGCGGCGAGCGTGTCGCCGGGATAGACCGGCTTGCGGAAACAGCAATTGGCGTAGCCGAGATTGGCGACCGCGTTGAGCGACACGTCGGGCACGGTCTTGCCGAACACCACGTGAAAAACGAGCAAATCGTCGAGCGGCGAGCGCGGGTAACCGATCGCCTTGGCAAACGCATCGGAGGACTGAACCGCAAAGCGCGGGCCGAACAATCCAGTATAAAGCGCCGCGTCGCCAGTGGTCAGCGTGCGCGGTGTGGCGTGGCGGATGACCTGTCCGACGCGGAAATCCTCAAAAAAATTGCCGGGACTGTTCTTCGACATGACTTTCACGTGGTTCCGACTTTCACAAAGCTTGGCTGGCGCTGACCGGCATTCCGCTTGCCCTTGTCGTATTTCACCTGTCTTAACCGGCCCGGCGGACCGGGGAAAGCATCCCGCTTGACTGACGGGAATGTGAGGGGAATCTGACCCGACGTTTTGCTAAAGCTGCGCCGCCACATGGCCGGGTAACCAGTTGGCCGGATAATATGAGCATCGAAGCCGCATCTCATTCTTCGGGCCCGCACGCGCTCGCGACCAGCGGGCCCGGGATTCATCCGCGCTGGGTGCGCATCACGCATTGGATCAATGCGCTGGCGATGTTCATGATGATCGGCTCGGGCTGGCAGATCTACGATGCCTCGCCGCTATTCGATTTCCTCAATTTTCCGCCCGCGCTGGCGCTCGGCGGATGGCTTGCCGGGGCGCTGTTGTGGCACTTCGCCGCCATGTGGCTTCTGGTCATCAATGGCATCGTCTACGTCACGCTCGGCTTCGCAACAGGGCGATTTCGCCGCAAGCTGCTGCCGATCCGGCCGCGCGCCGTGCTCAACGATTTCTTTGCCGCCTTGCGCGGCCGGCTCTCGCATGACGATCTCACCGTCTACAATTCGGTGCAGCGGCTGCTCTATGCCGGCGTGCTCATGGCCGGCGTCGTCATCGTTCTTTCCGGGCTGTCGATCTGGAAGCCGGTGCAATTCAAGTACCTTACCGTTTTATTCGGAGGCTATGACACCGCGCGCTATGTCCACTTCTTCGCCATGGCCACAATCGTGGCTTTTCTGACAATCCATGTCGTGCTTGCGCTGATCGTGCCAAAAAGCCTGCGCGCCATTATCTTAGGCCGATAGAGGACGGCTCTGATGCCCCAAAAGCGCAAAGCACCTCCCGGCGTCGATGCCAAACTGCTGATCACGGATGCGGCGAAACTGTTGCCGCAACCGTCGCGCCGGCTGTTTCTCCGCGGCGCCGCCAGCCTCGGCTCGCTGGCGATGCTGACCGGCTGCGACATCATCGACGGGCCGACGGCCGAGAATGCCTTGCGCGTCGTGTCGCGGTTTAACGACCGCGTCCAGGCGCTACTGTTCAGCGCGACGACGTTGGCGCCCGAATTTCCGGAAAGCGCGATCACGCGGCCATTCCCGTTCAATGCCTATTATTCGGCGGACGAAGCGCCGGATATCGACGGCGACACTTATCAGCTCGAGATCGGCGGCCTCGTGGAGAACAAGAAGCCGTGGACGCTTGCCGAGCTCAATGGCTTGCCGCAAGTGTCGCAGATCACTCGGCTCGTTTGCGTGGAAGGCTGGAGCGCCATCGGCTCCTGGCAGGGCGTGCGGCTGTCCGATTTCCTTAAACGGATCGGCGCCGATTTGAGCGCCAAATATGTCTGGTTCCAGTGCGCGGAGGGCTATTCCAACACCATCGACATGCCGACCGCCTTGCACCCGCAAACCCAATTGACGCTCAAATTCGATCACCAGACCTTGCCGACCGCTTACGGTTTCCCGATCAAGATTCGCATTCCGACCAAGCTCGGGTTCAAGAATCCGAAATATGTCACGGCGATGTGGGTGCAGAACAACGACGCCGGCGGCTATTGGGAAAACCAGGGCTACAACTGGTTCAGCGGGCTTTGAGAATTTTTCCGGTCCGCTCCAGATCTGCCTGAAAACATTGCATTCACGAGGCGTCCTTCATGGCTCGGTTCAAGCTTCTTCTCCTCGCCGGCGACGGCATCGGCCCGGAAGTGATGGCCGAGGTCAAGCGGCTGCTCGCCCTTTACGGCAAGACAGGCACTGCCGATTTCGACATCGAGGAGGATCTGGTCGGCGGCGCCGCCTACGACGCACATCAGATGGCGATTACCGACGCCACCATGGCGAAAGCGCATGCCGCGGACGCGGTGATCTTTGGCGCTGTCGGTGGGCCGAAGTGGGACAAGGTGCCGTTCGAAGCGCGGCCGGAAGCCGGCTTGCTGCGGCTGCGCAAGGAACTCGGATTGTTCGCCAATATCCGCCCCGCGATCGTCTATCCGGCGCTGGCCGACGCTTCCAGTCTCAAACGCGAAGCGGTCGAGGGGCTCGACATCGTCATCCTGCGCGAGCTCACCGGTGGGGTTTATTTCGGCGAGCCCAAGACCATCACCGATCTCGGCAACGGCCAGAAGCGCGCCGTCGACACCCAGGTCTACGATACTTACGAAATCGAGCGTATCGCGCGGGTCGGCTTCGAATTGGCGCGGCGGCGGCGCAACAAGCTGACCTCGATGGAAAAACGCAATGTGATGAAGACCGGCGTGCTGTGGCACGAGGTAGTCGAGGAGCTGCACAAGCGTGAATACAAGGACGTCGCGCTCGAACACATGCTGGCAGATGCCGGCGGCATGCAGCTGGTGCGCTGGCCGAAACAGTTCGACGTCATCGTCACCGACAATTTGTTTGGCGACATGCTGTCCGACGTGGCGGCGATGCTGACCGGATCGCTCGGCATGCTGCCGTCGGCGTCGCTCGGCGAAGTCGATCCAAAGACCAAGCGGCGCAAGGCCATGTACGAGCCGGTGCACGGCTCGGCGCCGGACATCGCCGGCAAGGGAATGGCCAATCCGATCGCCATGCTCGCATCGTTCGCCATGGCGTTGCGCTATTCCTTCAATATGACCAAAGCGGCCGATCAGCTCGATGCCGCGATTGCGGCGACGCTGGCGAAGGGGCTGCGCACCGCCGACATCAAATCCGATGGCGCCAAGGTGGTCAGCACCGCGGAGATGGGCGCGGCCATTGTCGGCGAATTGGAGCGACTTGCGGCTTAAGCCGTTCAATCTTTACGGAAAACGAGATTGGGCCCGAAATCCTGCGCCAGCCGGAATCCGGCTGCGCTCATCAGCTCGACAGTCTCCTCGCGCGCTTCCAGCACTTCGATCTGCACAATCCCCGATTGTCGCGCAGCGTGCGCGCCATGCCGGCGAGCACTTTGCGCTCGTAGCGTTCGACATCGATTTTGATTGCGAGGGTTTGGCCGGTGAGCGCGACAAAGTCATCGAAGCGCACGACCTCGACGTCATAACCTTGTCCTTCCGGGGCGGTCTCCGCGATCTGGGAGAGGCCGATATCACGCTCCGGTCCGGGCACCAGCCGAAATCGCCCGGGCTCGGCGCCGAGCGCCACCGCATGGATTTCCAGATTGGCGTCGAGCAAGCCGTTGATCAGGAGATTGGCGCTAAGGTGAACGCGATTGCGGCGATCAGGCTCGAACAGGATGGCGCGCGGCACCAACCGGTTCTTCATGAGGATGCAAGTGTAGAGCCCGAGATTGGCGCCGACATCAATGAAGATGTCGGGTTTGATCGCGGCGGCGCTGCGCATGAAATCTTTCAGCTCGCCGTGCTCGGCGATCTTGGCGGAAATTTCGAGCCCGCCGACATTGGCCGAGCGCACCAGAAACTCGGCGCCGAAATAGCGGCAGATGAAATAGCGGCCGCGATGGATGAGTTTATTGTACGGGCTGTAGAAGCGGCGCCGGACCTTGTTGCGCCAGCGTGACGCGAGCTTCATGACCCCACCCCAGTTTGCTCGCGTGTCGGGGCGCGTGCCGCCGTGGCGAAACCTGCTTAAAACGGCGTGTTTGGACTAAGGCCAGTGCCGTCAAAGGCACTTGGCAGAGGATGCCGACCAGCCCCTTGAACGTCCGGCCCATAGAACCAGTACGGCCGGCCGGGGTCGCCGCCGGGCGGCAGAACGTAATCCCGGAAGGTGCGATCGCCGATCGAGACCTCGGTCCCGGTGTCGAGATAGGAGCGCCGCCGCGGGATCACGATGACCCTGCTGTGGCCGTTGCCGTCGGGAACGATTGTCGTGGTCGGCTGGATGATGGTGCCGCTGGCGGAGCGCTCGACGACCGGCTGCGGCGTGAGCGGCTGCTTTTTGGCGGCTGCGGCCGGCAGTGCGGTGGCGGCAAGCACGGCGGCGATCAGGCCGCTAAAGCTGGCACCGGTAAGCGGACGCACGACTGAAGACATGGTTCCTCGCTTTCCTCTCACCAATCTAGCCTGATTTGCCGGCCGGCAACAGCACCATGAATAACCCTCGCTGCCGCCACAGGTTTCAAGCTCCGGCGACAGCGCCGGTAGGAAAGGGCTGGCTGCCGCGTCTGTGATTTTGGCTGGAGCGCCTATATTCCCGGGACCCAGCGTTGTGTTTGCGTGTGTTCTCGCTTAGAAGCGCTTCCGCTCGGGTTCCCGCTCCGGCAGGCGGGCCGTTTGTTCGGTGGAGAGTTAAGGATGGGTTACAGCGTCGCCGTTGTCGGTGCGACCGGCAATGTCGGTCGGGAAATGCTCGGGATTCTGGCCGAGCGGTCGTTCCCCGCCGATGAAATCGTGGCGCTTGCTTCGCGCAGGAGCCAGGGCGTGGACGTGTCCTATGGCGAGCGCACGCTGAAGGTCAAAGCGCTCGAACACTATGATTTCTCCGGTACCGACATCTGCCTGATTTCGGCTGGCTCGGCGGTATCGAAAGAGTACTCGCCGAAGATCGCCGCCGCCGGCGCTGTGGTGATCGATAATTCGTCGGCGTGGCGCTACGATTCCGACGTCCCCCTGATCGTGCCCGAGGTCAATGCCGACGCGGTCGCCGGTTTTCGCAAGCGCGGCATCATTGCCAATCCGAATTGCTCGACGGCACAGCTTGTCGTCGCGCTTAAGCCGCTGCACGATCGCGCCCGAATCAAGCGCGTGGTCGTCGCCACCTATCAGTCGGTGTCCGGCGCCGGCAAGGAGGCCATGGACGAGCTGTTCACTCAGACCAAGGCGGTGTTCCAGATCGACGAGGTTGCGGCGAACAAATTTCCGAAGCGGATCGCATTCAATGTCGTTCCGCAAATCGACGCGTTCATGGAGGACGGTTACACCAGGGAAGAATGGAAGATGGTGGTCGAGACCAAGAAAATTCTCGATCCCAAGATCAAGCTGACCGCGACCTGCGTGCGCGTTCCGGTCTTCATCAGCCACTGCGAAGCGGTGAACATCGAGTTCGAGCAGCCGATCACGGCCGACGAGGCGCGCGGGCTATTGCGCAATGCGCCGGGCTGCCTGGTGATCGATTCACACGAGCCGGGCGGCTACGTGACGCCGTATGAAGCGGCCGGCGAGGACGCCACCTATATCAGTCGCATTCGCGAGGACGCCACGGTCGAGAATGGGCTGTCGATGTGGATTGTGTCGGATAATTTGCGCAAAGGGGCGGCGCTCAATGCCATTCAGATCGCCGAGTGCCTGGTCAACCGCAAGCTGATCACAGCCAAGCGCAAGGCGGCGTAGGGACTGGGCTACGTGTCCCGGGCGCAGCGCACCACAAAGTGATGCGCTGCTGAACCGGGACCTTTACATACTCCGAGTTTGTTACGATCCCGGATCTGCGGTGCACTAGCAATGGCGCGTTCACGCGCGTAGACGCGCTTTTGGGCGCTGCACCGCGTCCGGGAAACTGGCGCGTAGCGGGCCGAGAGCAAAGCCTTTGGCGGGACGCTAGGGAGAATGGGGTCATGACCGTCCGGCCGCGCCGAAGCGTTCTCTACATGCCCGGGTCGAACGCGCGCGCGCTGGAAAAAGCGCGCGATCTGCCGGCCGACGGCGTTATTCTCGATCTTGAAGACGCGGTGGCGCCGGAGGCCAAGGTGCCGGCGCGCGAAGCCGTTGTCAAAGCATTGCAGCAAGGCTTCGGCGAGCGCGAAGTGCTGGTGCGCATCAACGGCCTCGATACGCGCTGGTGGGTCGAGGATATCAACGCCGTCGCAGCCGTCCGGCCGGACGGCGTGCTGGTGCCCAAAGTCTCGTCGCCGCGGCAATTGCAGGACCTCGCGGCGCGGCTCGTCGATATGGGCACCGATCCGCATGTCCGCGTCTGGGCGATGATGGAAACGCCGCTCGCCATGCTCAATGTCCGCGACATTGCCGCCGCCGCGCTCGATTCAGAGACCCGGCTCGCCGGTCTCGTGATGGGCACCAACGATCTCGCCAAAGATACGCGCGCCCATCTCGTTGCCGGCCGCGCGCCGATGGTGCCGTGGTTGATGAATTGCATCGCCGCCGCGCGCGCCTACGGACTCGATATTCTCGATGGCGTTTACAACGACCTCGGCGACGCGGAAGGATTCGCTGCGGAATGCCGGCAAGCGCGCGACTTCGGTTTCGACGGCAAGACCCTTATTCATCCGCGCCAGATCGAGCCCTGCAATGCGGCCTTCTCGCCGAACTCGGAAGAGGTGGAAACGGCGCGCAAAATCATCGCCGCGTTCGATCTGCCGGAAAACGAAAACAAGGGGGTGCTGCAAGTCGACGGCCGCATGGTCGAGCGCCTGCACGCCGAGATGGCGCGGCGGACGGTCGCCATCGCCGACGCAATCGCCAAAAGAACGCAGCCGGCTTAAGCTACCGCCGCATTCCCAGATTTCGGGCGCCTTAGGAACCTGCGAACCGGGGCGAGGTTGTTTCAAGTAAACCTCGCAGTCATTCGCATCCGAGACAGCAATGCACATCGCAGAAATTGCGCCGCTCGCCGAAAGCGGCTGTTCAGTCCAAAGACGAGCCGAGCAGTAGGTTGTCTTATTGACTTGCTAGTTTGACAAACTCATTGTTGATGATCTGCAAAATGTACTCTCGATCCTCCTCCATCAAAAAATGGGAACCCTTGCGTACATGATTGGTGAACCTGCCGCAGGTGTGCTCACGCCATGCGGCCGAGTCTTCTTCTGATACCCACGGGTCTACATCACCAACAAAACTGCTGATCGGAAAAGAAAACCGCTGCACAGGCTGATAGTTATAATTGTACGCCATTCCAAACTCGGCGCGGATGGTGGGCAATAACAGCTTCCTTAACTTCGATATCCCCAACATCTTATCGGCGGCCGGCGTGTCGAAGTGACGTACTATATCGACAAAGATTTCGTCGGCCTGAGCATAAGGCGGGACTCTAATGTCAAACTCCTTATGCAGCATCATGTCATAAACCAGATTGTCCTCAAACTCACCCCTGCGCTTTAACAGATGCGGCGGTCTCACGCCGCAGGCAAAGACGTGCTTGATGAACTCCGCACCCCCGTTGGGTAGCGCACAAAGTGCCGCAAACATCGTCAGTCCGCCCAAGCAGTGGCCAAAAAAAGCCGACGGTCTGTCCAACCACTCAAGCAATTCCGGCAACATGCATTCGACGAAACTATCCATGTTGTCGATGGGCGGTTCATTGATACGGGTCCCGCGTCCTGGTGGCTCAACGGCCACGATCTCTACGGACTCGTCGAGTAATTGCGGCCAAGCGCGAAACGATACAACGCCGCCGCCAGCATAAGGAAAACAAAACAAACGGGCTTTCGCGGCGGGGTTGGGCTGGGGCGCGATCAACCACCTTCGCGCTCTGGGCAACGCGGGCTCATTGCCAACGTCAGCCATTGGACTAAAATCTTCTCTACCAACTCCATTTCCTCTGCTGGTTGCAATCCCAACCCGTTGTTCGAACTGAGCCGGCAAAGGCGCGAAGGGCGGCGTCTCTGCAGGCGCGCCACCAATCTCATCGTCGGTCGATATCACCGATGCCGGGTATTCATTCTTCGCCGTGGCCGCAATAGCCGCCCCTCTTACGGTGACATTCGGCGCTGCAACGGCTGCAGTGCCGCGAGGTTGATTGCGCTCCGTGGGGAAGCTGCCGACCAACTCGCGAAACACACCGTCGACGAGCTGGTTAATAGTCGGTCCGCTGATGAGTTCGGCAACTGGGACTGGAATACCGAATTCGTCTTCGAGGCTATTCGACACACTGACCGACATCAACAAGTTGAGGCCGACTTCGTTTAACGGCTGATCCGGGTCGATCGCTTCGGAGAAACCGAGTTTGACCGTGATGTGTTGTTGTAGCCTGTTCAATAGGTGTTGGCGTGCGTGGCCGTTCACTGCGCCATGCGGTGCATCCAGGGTGACGCTTGCTTGGGCAAATTTCGCTCCTGTGGACCCCTCGTCCCCATTCAGAAGCTCCGCCAAGAATGGGGACCTGCCGGTTTTGTCGGCATAAGTCGGCCAATCAGTAAGAGCTATCGCGATCTGATCGATGTCGCGTTGCATCACGTTATCGAACATCGCCATGGCGCGATCGGGAGACACGAATTTCATGCCGAGCGAGGACAGCATCGCCTCGCCACGGGCGCCCGAAACGGTGGCCAGTCCGCCGCCTGACCAGGCAGACCAATTGATCGCCATCGCCGGCAATCCGCTGGCGCGGCGGTGAACGGCTAGAGCGTCGAGAAAAGCGCTACTCGCGGTGTAATTTCCCTGGCCTGCAGAGCCCAACACGCTCCATAAAGACGATTGCAAAATAAAGAAATCCAGTTCTAAACCTTTGGTGTGTTCATGGAGCAGCCAGCTTCCATATACGCGCGGCTCGAATAGGGGTTCGAATCGATCCCAGTTGAGTTGCGCCAATATTCCATCATCTAAGACGCCGGCCGATTGCACCACACCTCTCAGCGGTGGCAGCTGATCGCCGATTGTCCGGATGAGCCGGCTTACGTCCTCATCGCGGCTGATGTCGGCCGCCACGACATGGATTGTTGCACCGTTTGTTGCCGCCATGCGCAAGACTGCTTGTGCGGCTTCGGCGCTGGCATTGCGTCCCGTCAGAACCAGGTGTTTTGCACCCTTGTTTATCAGCCACTCGGCCACGCTGCGCCCCAACATTCCCAACCCACCGGTGACAAGGTAGGTGGCGTCGCTACGCACGCGCAGCGGGTGCGGCGACAGATCTGCAAGAGATTGCCTGACCAACCTCAAGACATGTCGTTGGCCGCCAGCGGAGATGGCAATCTGAGTTTCACGACTCGGCTGGAGCAATTCTGTCGCGAGTAAATCAATGTCCGGCGTCCGATCGCCGTTCAGTTGTAGATCGATCAGCCCCCCCATAGCCCCGGGTACTCGATCGCGACGGTTCGCCCCAAGCCCCACAGCGGCGCCTGGACCGGATCGACATGCTGTTCCCGGCCGTCCGTCCTCTGTGTGTTTGCAGTTACAAACCAGAGACGCCTGCCAGTCGGGTTGGTCGATCTCGTTGCCGCAAGCGCCTGCAAGATCGCCAAGGCCCCACGACACATCATCTCACTACCGCTCTTCAACTGTGCGGGGGTGAGATCCTGTATCGACGGGGCGTCCAGGGCCCACAGGTAAACGACGCCCTCACACGGTAGCGCCTCGCTAGCAGCGAATTGCTCCAGCAATTTACGAAAATCCTGTGGCTGCTGTTCGTTCACGCTCCAGTTTCGAGTACTTTGTTGGGCGAATGCGTTGCCCCTGCAGACGACGTGGCAATGATGACCGGCCGCTTCTAATCTCCTCGCCAGTGCCGCACCTAGACCTTTTCCGTCGGCGAAGATCAGCCAGCTTGCTGGAGCACGACGCTCTTGGTTGACAGGTCTTCTGATACTCTTGCGCCACGCCAGCCGATAATACACGTCGTCGGCCTCGGCCCGGATCTGTATCACCTTATCGAGCGGCAATAACCGAACGGCCAATCCTTCCAG
This sequence comes from uncultured Alphaproteobacteria bacterium, assembly GCA_963816295.1. Lineage (GTDB taxonomy): Bacteria > Pseudomonadota > Alphaproteobacteria > Rhizobiales > Xanthobacteraceae > BOG-931. The sequence goes on from CAWFJS010000019.1 coordinate 217,197, forward strand.
TTCAGCTACCAATCGCTCTGCCGTGTCGTAGACCCGAATGTCGAATAGCTGTGTGTCCTCCTTCACGGCATTGCGCCGCTTGGTGTGTACCCATGCTTCTTCGATACCGTCTTGGTAACAGCGAAATCCTGCCAGCGAGATAGGCAGATACAAATTTCGGCGATCGCTTGCGGGCAGCTCGGCGCCATCAAGCACAAACGGGTAAACATGCAGGCAGGCATCCAAAAATGCCGGGTGCAGCGCATACTGCGGATTTGCCAAACCCTCCGACGACCGCACTTTCGTCAACGCTTCATGCTCACCGAGGTACAATTCGCGAATGCCACGAAAGCTTGGTCCATATTCAAGCCCGCGCTGTTCAAGGGCGTCATACAAATCGGAAACGCTCCACGTTTGCTGGCACCGAGCCCGGACCTGTTTCAGCGAAAAGTCGGACGCGGACGGCGCCTCTGATCTGCGCAGGGTGCCGGTCATGTGAGTGTGCCAAACCTCCGAATCGGCGCTGTTCGCACTGACCAGGCTGAAACGTGCCCTGTCCGACTGCAGCGGCGTCAGCAACAACCGCACCACCCGATCTTCCCCATCTGTGAAGGGCATCGCTTTGTGATGCACCGCATCGTCGAAACTCAAGCGCGGCGTGCCAAAATGCATCCGACCGAGAATCGTGGCCGCCTCCAATTCCGCAGTGGTTGGCAGGACAACCGTTCCTCTGACTCTATGATCGGATAAGTAGGCGGTGTGCTGCACGCCGTACCGCGTTTCGCAGCGCACATCGTTGCTGATCGACTTTATACGCGTGCCCACCAAGGGGTGCGGCCGCTCAGTAGCATTGCGGGCTTTTTCCGTAACGACCTTATCGTCCTCTATCCAGTAACGCTGCCGCTGAAACGGATAAGTGGGCAGTGGAATTCTTCGCCTCGAAGCGTCGGCATGCACCGCCGTCCAATTTACGTTATGGCCGGCGAGATACAACGCGATTAGCATTTCGGTAACGGTTTCGGAGTTTGGCCTTTTACGATTTAGCGTTGCAATCCATGTTGCGGATTTGCCTTTGGCGCCAAGGCAGATTTGTGCAATCGGCAGTAGCACCGAGTGTGGTCCGATTTCGATAAAGGTTCGGCACTCGAGCTTGGCTAGCGCCTGCATACCATCGCCGAACCGCACCGTTTCACGCAGATGTCGACGCCAATAGGCCTTATCGGGCGCGGCGGACATTCGCTCGCCAGTGAGGTTGGATATCAGCGGCAGCTTAGGCGCGTGCTGTATGATCTGAGCTGCGACGCTTTCGAAGTCATCGAGAATGGGCTCGGTTCGCGGCGAATGAAAGCCATTGGAAATTCGTAACTCCCGATAGCTGATATTCTGCCGGTCCAGCTCCTGTGAGAGTATTCTCAGTGCCTCGCGCTCACCCGACACCACCGTATTTAGCGGCCCGTTCAGTGCGGCCACGGTAATTTGCGGGGCGATCTTCTCAATGAGCGCACCTACGACGGATTCGTCGGCAAAGATCGCCGCCATGGCTCCGCCGCTCGGTACACGATGCATCAACTGGCCGCGGGCCGTAACCAATCGCATCGCGTCTTCGAGCGTCATTACATCGGCGAGGCAAGCAGCGGCGATTTCTCCCAAGCTGTGGCCAATCACCGCGTCCGGCAGGATGCCCCAGGATTTCACGAGTTGCGCCAGAGCATACTCGACTGCAAACAGTGCAGGCTGGGTGTAGTCAGTGCGGTTGACCAGTGCATCATCGCTTTCCGCAGCAAAAATCACCTCGAGCAAGTCCCGCTCAAGGCAGGGCGCTACCAAAGCACGACACCGATCCATGGCATTCCGAAAAACGGAATGCGTGCGATATAGCTCCGCGGCCATGCCGGCATTCTGCGAGCCCTGGCCGGAAAACATGAAAGCGATCGAAGCTTTGCTGGTGCGCTGTAGCCTCGAGGAATCTTCGCTCACCGTTCGTAGCCATGTCGTGAGCTGACTTTTCAGTTCAGCTACCGATCGGGCAGGCGCGGCGAAACGAAATGCAAACTGGCTTCGGCTAACATTAGTGGTGTAGCAAAGGTCAGCAATTGCTGCATCGGGATTGTAGTTCAGCCAGTTCAGAAGCTGCTTGACACGTGCCACCAGCGCGTCCGCGGTTTTGGCTGAGAGGGTCACCAAGCACGGGAAAGTGTCTGACGATTGGTCCTTGGTCGCCGCAATCGGCGGCGCCTCTTCGAGGATGGCAAAAACGTTCGTGCCACCGATCCCGAGACTGTTTAGCCCAGCTCGCCGCGACGTGTCCGTGCGGGGAAAATCCTGCAGTTTTGTGTTTACGTAAAAGGGCGACGAGGCGAAATCAATTCGAGGGTTCGGCGTTTCATAATTGATGCTCGGCGGGATTCGTTTGTGATGCAGCACGAGCGCGGTTTTGATCAGGCCTGCAATTGACGCCGCTTGTTCGGGATGGCCGATATTGGCTTTAACTGAACCGACGCCACAGTACTGCTTGCGTTCAGTCTCGTTGCGAAAAGCTGTGGTCAGCGCTTCGATTTCCAACGGATCGCCGACGGTCGTGCCGGTTGAGTGGCATTCGACATAGCCGAGGCTGTCTGCACTCACCCCAGCCGATTTCAGCGCATCCACGACCGCCTGGGACTGCTGACCCAGACTGGGCGCAGTGTAGCTAATTTTGGCTGAACCATCGTTATTCGCGGCCGTCCCCTTGATAACCGCAAAGATGTGGTCGCGGTCAGAGATCGCTTGTTGCAAAGGTTTGAGCAACACGGCGCCGACGCCGCTGCCAAAGATCGTTCCCTGGCCAACCGAGTCGAAGGGGCGACAGTGCCCGTCCAGCGAATAAAGATTGCGCTTTTCCGCCAAGTATCCCTGCACTTGCGGTACTCGGACCACCGAGCCGCCCACCAACATCATATCGCACTCATTGAATCTCAAGTTCTGGCAGGCCTGGTGGACCGCCACCAAAGATGACGAACACGCCGACTGAATCGTGAAGCTGGGGCCCCTGAGGTTCAGCTTGAAAGAAACACGCGTGCTCAAGAAATCCTTGTCGTTATTGATGTGTGTAGTGCTCGCTGTCTGACCGGGAAAATCGGCGTGGTGCACTTTTGCCATCAGATAACTTGATACGATGCCACCGGCGGCCGAAAGAACACCGACCTTTCCGGGGTAATTAGTCGGGTCATAACCTGCGTTTTCGAACGCCTCCCAGCATACTTCGAGGAACAGGCGTTGCTGTGGGTCCATCAACGCGGCGTCTTTGGGGGAGTAACCGAAGAACGCGGCGTCGAACAATTCGACGTCGCGCAACACCGGCGCGGCTTTGACGTAATTGGGGTTCGCTACCAAAGCCGGATCGACGCCGGCTTGCACAAGTTCTTGGTCTGAAAAAAAAGTGATCGAACTCAACGCCGTCACATAAATTCTTCCAGAATTCTTCAGCTGTTGCCGCCCCGGGAAATCGACAAGACAGTCCGATGATCGCAATGTCGACATTCTGCCGTGGAGCTTTCATGCTGACCTCGGCCATCACAGGCACTTGGAAGTTAATTTTCGTCCTTTGAACGTTTGTTTGCTTGCTCGGCTTTTCTCAGAGTATTCAATGCATCAAACATGGTGGCCAGAATTGCTTCTTGAGCCTCGATCAATTGAACGGAAGCCGAGGACACTTTTGGAAGGATTTCCTTATATGAGTCTTCCACTTTCTTTTCGAAATCGCTGTCGAGGCAATTCCTTAACGTTCGCGATGGATCCAGGATCATCATCAGAGCTTGGAATTGACGTAACGCGAAATTCTCAGTCGGCTTTACATGGCTGGCATCGGTAACGGACTTTTTCGCGATTTCGAGTACTTCGCGTTGGAAGGATAACCAAGGTAATGTCAGCAAAATCAAATTTCTAACGGCATCTTCGTCAATCTGAGGCTGATCTGGTTTGCTGTCGTTTGGCATGTCAGCGCCCTTTCAACTAACTTCCCTAAATCTCCAGCGTAACGGCGCAACGCCTCAGCGTGTCACCACGCTGGATGCTGCATCGGTTTTCGGATCGGGACAACGGGCCTCCTTTGCTCTGAGGCCTTGCCGTATTTCAAAGGTCTATTTGAAGACGGTTTGCCACGACCGAGGTTCGCGATCCGGTGCGCAGGATAGCCCACCACGGACCGCGCAGTAAACCGCGCCTTCCGAGCCGCTATATGACTGCGATCATTTGGAAAACGCGCGCGATAAGCCAGGTAATGTGGCGTTACGCTCTCCGATTGCGCTTCTCGGAGCAATTGACGCGACTAAACACAACCCGACACAACCCCGTTTTTTTCTTACAAGCTGGCTACAGCTGTTAAAACGGCATTGACCAAGGGTACCGCGGGGTCGACCGACGCCGAATCTAGACCACCGCCGGCGTCATTTGATCAAACGCCTGGACCGATGCACTCAAAGTGCTATTAGGTTGCTTCAGGTGGCGTAGATATGCTCGAGCGAATGACCGCTCGCCTTAAAGTCGTAGTTGTTTACCTACCGAGGATTGAGACCCAGGAGTAAATGACATGGCAAAAAAACCGGAACCCTTTACTTGGACAGGATGGGGCATCAGCCACGCGACCAGACACGCTAACGCTGCCACTACCTACGCACAGAAACTGAGCCAAGCCGCGGATTTGCGCGACAGGCTCAGAGCTCACGCCGAGTTTGTGCATATGCATATCGATATGTGCAATGAGCGCGCAAAATTACTCAACGAGGCGGTAGCGGTGGCGGGCAACCTTATGGGCGGCTTCGTCTCGATTTTACACCGGAGCAAGCTTCTTGATGAGATGGTGACGCGCAATTCGCCCGCATCCAGTTCGCCCACATCCAGTGAGACCGGCGCAGAGACGCGGAAACGCAATCGGAGCCGCAAAAGACGAGGCGGATAGTCGGCGAAGCGCAGTCACTAGCGGGACGGCGCCCATGCTCGTTCCAAGGCACGGCCAAACGCGAGAGGCGATGAAATAGGCATTATGGCGATGGCGGATACATCGCAGCGTGAAAGCCACGATTCCAGCCCGGACGAACGCTACAAAATGGAGGCCAGTCAAATGGTGCAGGGGCTGCCGTCGATGCACGAAATCTGGGGCTGGCACAAAAAACTCGCGGGGATGGGGACGCGGTACACCGGCAGTCCGGGTCACGCGCACTTCATCGATTGGCTTAAACAGAAGTTCTCGGCCGTGCCGAATTTTAAGCTCTACACCGATCCCCTCACGTTACACCGCTGGCTCGCGGAGCTCGAGGATTGCTCACTGTCAATTAGTCAGGACCCCGCGGTGGGTCGCTCCGGGTCGGTGCCGATCACCTACTACTATCCGTACTCGGGCAAGACGGGACCGGGTGGAATCACCGGCAGGCTGATTGACCTCGGCGACTACGCGCCAGCGTGGTACACGGCGGCGTTCTGGGCACCCGCGACCGGCGAGATCGCGCTCGTGCGGGTGCCTCCGTGCGCCTTCACGCTCGATGTTGGACAGTTGCCGACCGGCGGTTTCGAACCTGGGCAGACCTCACCGGACTCACCGGACGCTGCGGTCGACTATCTAGCCGACGCCGAGTTGGTGACCAATCCGGCGTTCCAGATGTTCGCCGCCGTTCCGTTGCTGGACGCGAGGAAGGCCGGCGTTCGCGGGGTGATCTGCGTCTGGACGGGGATGTCGGACGACCAGGTCGCCAACCAGTACAACCCTCTCATCACGGGGTACCCGAACGACCAAGGAGCGCCGAAGAAAGGTGACGACGGATGCCCGGCCTTGTGGGTCGGTGATGGCACCGGTCAGTGGCTCGCCACCTGCGCAGCAATGGGCCAGCCCAAGGTTACGCTGACGCTCAACGCCTCGATTACAGCCAAGGCCGCCACCGAAACGATATGGGGCGTGCTGCCGGGTTCCGGCGCCGACCACGAACGCGGCCTCATCGTGAACACGCATACCGATGGCCCGAACGTGCCCGAGGAGAACGGCGCATTGGGGCTGCTCGCGCTTGCGAAGTACTTCTCCCAGCGTCAGCACCGCCGTGACCTCTACTTCGTGATGGTGACCGGACACTTTCAGCTTCCGCAGTTCATTCAGAAAATCCCGAACCCGCGGTTTGTGGTCGGCAACGACGCGACCAGCCGGTGGATGAACGACCATCCCGCGATCTACCAGAAGGCCGTCGCCGGCCTGACGATCGAGCACCTCGGCTGTCAAAGGTGGACCGACGATGCCAATGGCAAGTACGTGTGGACCGGTGACTATGAGTGGGGTGCCACCTACACGACCCAGCGGCAAGGCTCGCTGAACCTGATCAACCTCGAACAGCAGGCCTACCTCAACGCGCTCTGGACTACGAATCATTCCGGCGCCATCGCCTACCCGGTTGTCACGATGCTGCCGGTGCCGCTTTTCTTCGGCGAGGGCGCGCCGCTCTACGCTGGCGGCCTCGGCACGGTTTCGCTGTGTCCGCTGCCGTCGTACCTGTTGCAGGCGGGTTCCCGAACTCATCCGAAAAAGCTGAACCTCGACAAGCTCGACAAGCGGCTGATCTATGGACAGATCCTCAGCTTCGCCAAGACGATCAGCACGTTGGATGCAGCGCCGGCAGAAGATTTCTGAGCGAACCCTGCCGCGCCGCGGCTGCGACTCCTTGGCTCGCGCTCGCACGAACGCCGCGGCTCTGCCGCGTCGATCGGGCGGATTAGGATGGGACATTATGCGTGCGGCCTAACGACCGGTGCGAATCCAAGGATCTCCGAGCCACGCGACCTCGCCTCCGGCACGGCTGCGACTCTGAACAGACATGCACCCCGGGCCAAGACCAGCTAGAATCTTAAGTGTTCAGGAGGAACACAAGGTGCTGCGGCTTTCAAATCTGAGTAAGGTCTTTTCCGGCGGGCTGCGATGAAGACGATTGCGGACTGGCTCAGCCAAGTCGGTATGCACGAGTATACCCAACGCTTTGCTGAGAACAGCATTGATTTTGATATTCTCACCGACCTGAGTGACCAGGATCTTGAAAAGATTGGCGTCACGTCGCTTGGCCATCGTCGAAAGCTATTGCGTGCGATTGCTAATCTGAAAGCCGCCGAGAAAGTCACATCCGTGCCTCCGGTTGCCGTTGCGCCGCCTGCCCCGCGAACCGCGGATACGGCCGAGCGCCGGCAAGTCACCGTGATGTTCTCGGACCTCGTTGGTTCGACCGCACTCGCAGCTCGGATGGATCCCGAAGACCTACGGGAGCTCATCTCGGCTTATCACAAATGCGTCGCTGAAGCCGTGGGCCGTTTCGGCGGTTTCGTGGCGCAATATCTGGGCGATGGCGTGCTTGTATACTTTGGCTATCCTGAGGCCCACGAGGATGACGCCGAGCGAGCGGTGCGCGCGGGACTAGAGGTGATAGCAGCCCTGGGCGCAATAAAAACGTCGGCTTTGTTGCAAACCCGTATTGGTATCGCCACTGGGCTGGTTGTTGTGGGCGATCAGACTGGACCGGGCGAAGGATGGGAACGCGGTATCGTCGGCGAGACACCAAACCTTGCAGCGCGTCTGCAGGGGATTGCCGAGCCGAATTCGGTTGTCATTGCCGAAGCAACGCGCCGGCTTCTTGGCAATCTCTTTGAGCTGAGGGACCTCGGCACCAGAGAGCTTAAAGGCCTCGCCAAGCCCGTGCTCGCCTGGGTAGCGCTGCGGGAGAGTACTGTCGAAAGCCGGTTCGAGGCACTGCATCCGAGCGGTCTGACCGCCCTCGTCGGGCGCGAGGAGGAAACCGAGCTGTTGTTGCGGCGCTGGTCGCGGGCGAAGAGCGGCAATGGTCAGGTGGTGCTGATTTCCGGCGAACCGGGCGTCGGCAAATCCCGGCTCACAGCCGCCCTTCTGGAAACTGTCGCTCCTGAACCGCATACACGTTTGCGCTATTTCTGCTCGCCCCAGCACACCGACAGCGCGTTTTACCCGATCATCGGTCAGATGGAACGTGCGGCTGGATTCTTATACAACGATACGCCCCAGCAAAAACTCGACAAGCTCGATGCTCCGCTCGCGCAGACTTCGACCTCGATCGAGGACGCCGTGCTCATTGCGGAGATGCTTTCGCTGCCGAACGATGGCCGGTATCCCGCCCTCGAGCTGATGCCGCAGCAGCGCCGGCAAAAAACCATGGAGGCGCTCACCGCACAAATAGAGACGCTGTCGCGGCAAAAGCCTGTGATGATGATCTTGGAAGACGCTCATTGGGCCGATCCAACCAGCTTGGAAGCGTTCGGTCGGGCCATAGACCGAATTCGCAGGCTTAGGGTGCTTTTGTTAGTGACATTCCGGCCGGAATTCGACGTGCCGTGGGCCGCACGGCCCTACGTCACTGCGCTGATCGTCAATCGACTCACAGAGCATGAAGCTGGCGCCATGATCGACCGCATCGTGGGCAACAGGCTGCTATCGGCCAGCATTCGCCAAGACATCATCGAGCGTAGCGACGGTATTCCCTTGTTCGTGGAGGAAATGACCAAAGCGGTGCTGGAAGCAGGCGGTGAGATAGCCGCCGGGCGCGCGGTTGCCGCGGTTCCGTCCCGGGCACTGGCCGTGCCCGCAAGCCTGCACGCCTCACTCATGGCGCGGCTCGACCGGCTCGGGGGCCCGGCCAAAGAGCTGGCGCAGATCGCGGCGGCAATCGGCCGCGAGTTTTCGCATCCCCTGCTCGCGTCGGTCGTACGCCAGCCGCAGGCGGAGCTGGAATCGGCGTTGGACCGTCTCGTTGTGGCTGGGTTGCTGTTCCGACGTGACGAACCCCCGCATGCCACCTATTTGTTCAAGCACGCCCTCGTGCAGGATGCGGCTTACGGGACCCTGCTGCGTGAGCCACGACGCACGTTACATGCCCGCATCGCCGAAACCATCGAGAGCGAATTCGCGGACATCGCCGAGAACAGACCGGAATTGTTGGCCAGGCACTGGACCGAGGCCGGCGTGATCGAGAAGGCCGCGTTCCTTTGGGGTAAAGCGGGACAGCGCTCGCTGGCGCGGTCGGCGTTGGTCGAGGCCGCCGAGCAGCTCAGGCGGGCCCTCGACCAGATTGCGACTTTGCCTAGCACGCCTGTGCTGCGCGGCGAACAGATCAAGCTGCAGATCGCGCTTGTCAACGCTCTCATGCACGTCAAAGGCTATGCGGCACCTGAGCCCAAAGCGGCGGTTGAACAGGCGCGTCAATTCATCGAGCGAGCGGAAGCGCTCGGAGAACCTCCCGAAGACCCGCTGCTGCTGTTCTCCGCCCTCTATGGCGTCTGGGCAGCTAGCTATGTGGCGTTCAACGGAGATGTTACGCGCGAGCTTGCATCGCAATTTGTGGCACTTGCGGAAAAGCAAAACCAAATCGTTCCACTGATGATCGGCCATCGGCTGATGGCTAGTTCACTGATGTTAACCGGAGACATCTCTGAAGGCCGAGAGCATTACAATCAGGCGTTCGCATTTTACGATCCTGCCAAGCACTGGTCGCTCGCGACGCGTTTTGGCCAAGACGTCGGCGTATCAATCTTTGTCTACAGGGCGTTGGCCCAATGGATGCTCGGCTACCCCGATACAGCGCTGGCGGACGCTAATCACGCGCTCGAGGACGCACGCGCGGGTGGCCAGGCAGGCACTTTAATGTATGCACTGTTCCACACATCGTTGACGAATGTTCTCTGTGCAAACTACGCAGCAGCAACCGCGCAGTCCGATGAAGTTGTCCGGTTGGCAGACGAGAAGAATGCGGCAATATGGAAGGCATTGGCAACGATGCAAAAAGGTTGCGTATTGGCGCTGTCCGGCAAGGCCTCGGAGGGAATCCAGATGATCACCTCCGGCATCACCACATATAAATCGACCGGCTCAAGAGTGTATTTGCCAATCTTTTTGGCACACTTGTCCAGGGCCTATTCGGAAGTCGGCCAATTTGATGACGCTTGGCACTACATTGGCGAAGCATTAAGCGCGGTGGAAACAACCAAAGAACGCTGGTACGAAGCAGAAATCAATCGCATAAGCGGCGAAATCGCGCTGAAGTTGCCGCAACTCGGTTCGTCGCAAGCGGAAACATATTTTGAGCGCGCGCTCACAATTGCGCGTGCGCAGCAAGCGAAGTCCTGGGAACTACGTGCGGCAAAGAGCGCGGCGCGCTTTTGGCGCGATCAGGGCATGCGGGAGAAAGCGATCGCTATTCTTGCTCCAATATACGGCTGGTTCACTGAGGGTTTCGATACGCACGACTTGAAACAAGCGAACGCGTTACTGGTCGAGATGTCTTGACAATGCTTTTGACCCGGTGCCGTGAGCTCTGACCGTTTTCATTATGTGGACAAATTACCGGCTGAATTCCCTAAGACCTGCTCACCCTCATCGCCTGCCAGTCGCTTTCATTCAAATCCGATAAGAACGAGAACAGACCCGCCCCGCGCAACCAGCGGCCACCGTCGATAGTCACGCAATCACCATTAATGTACGCCGCCCGATCAGACACGAGATAGGCGGCCAGATCAGCGAGTTCGCCATGCTCGCCGACGCGACCGATCGGACTAGCGCTCTCGAAACGTTCTGCCATTGATGGCGGCACAAGTCGATCCCATGCGCCTTTAGTAGGAAAGGTGCCGGGTGAAATTGCGACCGTACGAATGCCCTTCGGTCCCCACTCAACTGCGAGACTCCTGGTCAAGGCAAGCACACCGGCCTTCGCCATAGCGCTCGGGACTACATATGGCGAACCGGTCCAGGCATAGGAGACAACGATATTAAGGACAACACCGCCGACACCTTGAGCGATCCAACGCTTGCCGGCGGCAAGCGTGCAATAGGCTGTGCCGTGCAGCACGATGTTGAGGATAGAGTCCATTGCACGATGGGAGAGCGTTTCGGTGCGAGCGATAAAGTTACCAGCGGCATTGTTGACGAGCACGTTGAGCGGTCCGCCGGTGAAGGCGGCGTCCAATAGGCCCTCAACAGCTTCGGGCGAGCGAATGTCGACTACATAAGTTCGAACCTTGCAAGAGAATAAGTCTTCGAACTCCTTCGCGGTGTCCTCTAGTACTTGCGTCCGACGACCGCAGATCATGAGCTCGGCACCGAGTTCTATCATGCGCATGCCCATCGCCTTGCCGAGTCCGGTGCCGCCCCCGGTGATTAGTACGCGTTTACCCTTAAGTAAATTGGGCTGAAACATTCTCGGTTTCCTTGGCTGTAGACTGGTTATCCTGCGGGGGAAGGCCCGGAATTGCTTCTTGTTCTCATCGTCCTGTCAGCCACAAACTCAAACATTGTAAGCGAGGCTGCTGCGGATGGCCACTCGTGCCGCTGTCACGGGCTTGCGTCAAACTCTCCTGGCGATGGCGCACTTGTCCGGCACTTTGCTCTTCGATCGGACGGTGGATCACTTAAAACCAGCGATCGGCGTCCATCGGTTTAAAATATGTTGCATGGCACGGGATCGTTCGTTCAAACGGGAAGAACGGCACAGCGCAGAATTTGAATCGCCACGCTTGTTGACGCGCCGGACTAATTCTTCAGCCGATAGCCGGTCTTGAAGAACCAGGAAACGATCGCCATGCAGAGGGCGAGAAAGCCAAGCGTGATGGCCACACTTAATCCGATATGCACGTCGGCGATATCGAAAAAGCTCCAGCGGAAGCCCGAGATCAAATAGACCAGCGGGTTGAACAGGGTGATGGTGCGCCAGAACGGCGGCAGCACGCTCGTTGAATAAAAGGTCCCGCCGAGGAACGTCAAAGGCGTGATGATCAAGAGCGGCACGATCTGCAGCTTCTCGAAATTGTCGGCCCACAGCCCGAGAATGAAGCCGAACAAGCTGAAACTGACCGCGGTCAGCACCAGGAAAGCCACCATCCAGGCCGGGTGCGCGATATGGATGGGCACGAATAGCCCGGAAGTGGCGAGGATAATGCTGCCAAGAATGATCGATTTGCTCGCCGCCGCTCCGACATAGCCGAGCACGATCTCGAACGGCGATACCGGCGCCGAAAGCATCTCGTAGATCGTGCCGACGAAGCGCGGGAAATAGATGCCGAAGGCGGCGTTGGTGACGCTTTGCGTCAGAAGCATCAGCATGGTCAAGCCAGGCACGATGAACGAGCCGTAATTGACGCCCTCGATCTCGGTGATGCGCGAGCCGATCGCGGCGCCGAACACGATGAAATAAAGCGAGGTCGAGATCACCGGCGAGACGATGCTTTGAAACAGGGTGCGGCCGGTCCGCGCCATTTCATACATATAGATTGCCCGCACGGCGTGGAGGTTCATCGCCGTTCCCTCACCAGACCGACGAAAATGTCCTCGAGCGAGCTTTGCGTCGTCCGCAAATCCTTAAAGCGGATGCCCGCGCGCTGCAGATCGTCGAGCAGCGCGGTGATGCGGGTGCGCTCGCCCTTGGTATCGTAGGTGTAAGTCAGTTCGTTGCCGTTGGCGCCGAGGGTGAGGCCGTAGCGCTCGAGCCCCGGCGGCACCGCGGCAAGCGGATCGCGCAGCTCCAGCGTCAGCTGCTTCTTGCCCAGTTTGCGCATCAGCTCGGCCTTGTCTTCGACCAGGATGATCTCGCCATGGTTGATGACGCCGACGCGATCGGCCATTTCCTCGGCTTCTTCGATGTAATGGGTCGTGAGAATGATGGTGACGCCGGAAGCGCGCAGCGAGCGCACCAGCTGCCACATATCCTTGCGCAACTCGACATCGACGCCCGCGGTGGGTTCGTCAAGAAAAAGGATCTGCGGCTCATGCGCCAGCGCCTTGGCAATCATGAGCCGGCGCTTCATGCCGCCGGAAAGCATGCGGATCTTGTCGTGCCGCTTGTCCCACAGCGAAAGCTGCTTCAGCACCTTGTCGATGTAGTCCGGGTTGGCGGGCTTGCCGAACAGCCCGCGAGAAAAGCGCAGCGTCGCCGGCGGCGTTTCGAAGGCGTCGGTGGTCAATTCCTGGGGGACCAGACCGATCAGAGAACGCGCCGCGCGATAGTCGGAAACGATGTCGTGTCCGTCGACCTTCACCGTGCCCGAAGAAGGATTGACGATGCCGCAGATGATGCCGATCAGGGTCGTCTTGCCGGCGCCGTTCGGGCCGAGCAGCGCGAAAATCTCGCCGTGGCGGATGTCCAGACTGACGTTTTTGAGCGCCTGGAATCCGGAGGCGTAAATCTTGTCGAGGCGCGAGACGGAAATGGCAGGCGAAATAGCGCGCGTCATGGGTTCGGTCGCGATCCGGCTGATCTTCCTAGCGCGCCGCGAACCGCCGCGGCCAGCGAAACCTGCGGCACGGCCATGCGTTTAACGCGTAATGCGCTTCCGCATGACTCTGTTCGACCCACCCACCGTCCGGGATCGCACGGAGGAACATTAAACCCAAGGCCGCGCGCTCTTGGCCTTGTGCTCGAAGCGCTCGATCTTGTCCTGCTTGCGCATGGTCAGCCCGATATCGTCAAGGCCGTTCAACAGCACATGCTTGCGGTGCGGCTCGATGTCGAATTTGACCATGCCGCCGTCGGGGCCGCGGATCTCCTGCTTTTCCAGGTCGATGCTCAGCGTCGCGTTGGCGCCGCGCTCGGCATCGTCGAACAATTTGTCCAGGTCCTCCGGCGAGACCTTGATCGGCAGCACGCCGTTCTTAAAGCAGTTGTTGTAAAAAATATCGCCGAACGAGGTCGAGATCACACATGTGATACCGAAGTCCTTGAGCGCCCATGGCGCATGTTCGCGCGAGGAGCCGCAGCCGAAATTGTCCCCGGCCACCAGGATCTTTGCCTTGCGGTAAGCCTGTTTGTTGAGCACGAAATCGGGATTCTCGCTGCCGTCGTCGCGATAGCGCTTCTCGGCAAACAGGCCCTTACCGAGCCCGGTGCGCTTGATCGTTTTCAGGTACTGTTTGGGGATGACCATGTCGGTATCGACATTGATCATTTTCAGCGGCGCGGCGACGCCTTCGAGCACGGTGAACTTTTCCATAGCGGGTCCTGCAGCCTTGATCGTGCGACGAACTAATGGAGCCTTGGTAATGAAGCTTTGGCCGGCGGCGGTCAAGTCTGCGCCGCCGCTTGTTCCGGCAGCTTGAATTTCAATTCGCGATCGAGCGTGCAAACCTGAATGTGGTATTCGGTGTAATATTTCTCTCGCGCCAGTTTTTGCGCCGCACGATGCTCGGGATTGGCCTGCCAGGCGCGCTGCCCTTCTTCGTTCGCGAACTCGACAACGGCGACCCGTTCGCCGTCATTGGCGTAGAAGTCCTTGTGCGAGATGTAGCCCGGCATCGTACGCGCCAGTTCGTTCATACGATTGGCGAGCGCGATATATTCTTCGCGCACGCCGGGCCTCAGCCGCGAGCGGAACACAGTCACGATCATGGTTTGCTCCTCCATAGCATGATCCCGAACAGTGGATACCGGCTTTCGGAAAAGATCATGCTCAGCAAAAAACTAAAGCGAAAGGCGATACAATCGAAAGCCATTTCGCTTTAGCTTTGCTTCTCATGTTTTGGCAGGTCGCCGAGATGGGTCACCCAATGCCGCGACGAGCGCCACCAAATTTGCCGCCGCGGCGCGAGCTGGTCGCGCTGGCGCAAAATGCCGACGCGGAGCGTATAGGACGGCTGCACGCCTTCACCTGGCGAGGTCGAATAGATCGGCGAGCCGCAGGCGCCGCAGAACGCCTGCACGCGCGGACGGCCGCTGTCGGCGGTGGTCTTGATGTAAGTCGCCGGCTGCCCGGTCATTTTGAGGCTCGCGCCTGGCACCGGGAGCGAAACCCGGAATGCGGTGCCGGTCGCGGTCTGGCAATCAGTGCAATGACAGACCTGCGTCTTTTCCGGGTCGGCTTCGGCTTCGATCCTGATCGCGCCGCAGGCGCATGCGCCATCAACTTTCATCAGATCGCTCCCTTGGATTGCTCAGCCGTTTCCTCGATCGCCGCCATATCGGCGTCGGACAGGCCGAAATGATGGCCGATCTCATGCACCAGTACATGTTTGACGATGGCGCCAAGCGTCTCGTCGTGCTCAGCCCAATAATCGAGGATTGCACGGCGATAGAGCCAGATCATATTCGGCATCTGGACCGGAGCGCTTTCCGAACGGAACGGCAGCCCGACGCCGTGAAACAAGCCGAGCAGGTCGAACTCGGTTTGCGCGCCCATGTCATCGAGCACGTCGTCGGTGGGGAAATCGTCGACCCGAATGACGACATCAGCGGCGAGATCGCGAAATCGCTTCGGCAAGCGCCGAAACACCTCGCCGGCCAGGACTTCGAGTTCGGCCAGCGACGGCGCCTTGGTTGCCCGCCAGGCGAGCGGATCGGAAGTAACTTCAGCCATCATGCTATTATACCGTCATTGCGAGGAGCGAGGCGACGAAGCAATCCAGTTCCTAGTGCTAAGCTGGATTGCTTCGCTCCGCTCGCAATGACGACTGGATTCGCTTGGCCATGACGAAATCACTGATCTTAATTATCTCCGTCGCAGTGCTTCTCAGCCCCGCCCCGCGCGCACAGGCGCAACAGACGTCGCCGATCGCGGAGCCGAGCTTAACGACACCGCCGGCGGCGCCGGCAAGACGCCGCATCGAGATCAACCCGCGGCCGCTGCTCTACCGCCGCTGCGTCGATTGGTACGAATTGCAGCATCGGCCGAGCGGCACGGTGCTTTATCCGCAGATGCGCTGCTGGTGGGTGCGGGGATAGTGGATCAATTCCACTCGCGCACGTCGACGAAATGTCCGGCGATCGCGGCGGCGGCGGCCATGGCTGGCGACACCAGATGGGTGCGGCCCTTGTAGCCCTGGCGGCCCTCGAAATTGCGATTCGAGGTCGAAGCGCAGCGCTCGCCGGGGGCGAGCTTGTCGGGATTCATGGCCAGACACATCGAGCAGCCGGGCTCGCGCCATTCGAATCCGGCGTTGAGGAAAATCTTGTCGAGGCCTTCGGTCTCCGCCTGCGCTTTGACCAGGCCCGAGCCCGGCACGATCATGGCATTGACACTGGCGTTGACCTTTTTGCCGTCCACCACTTTGGCGACTTCGCGCAGATCCTCGATCCGCGCATTGGTGCAGGAACCGATGAACACGCGATCGATGGCGATGTCGGTGATCTTCTCGCCGCCTTGGAGCCCCATATATTTGAGCGCGCGCTCGACCGCTTCGCGTTTGTTGTTGTCGGCAATGTCGTCGCCGCGCGGCACGCGGCCGGTCACCGATGTGACCTGTTCAGGACTGGTGCCCCAGGTGACGAGCGGCGGCAGCTTTGCCGCATCGAGCCTGATCTCGCGGTCGAAATGCGAGCCGTCATCGGAGCGCAGCGTCTCCCAGTAGCGCAGCGCCGCATCCCAATCCTTGCCCTTCGGCGCCTTGGGACGGTCCTTCAGGTAAGCGTAGGTCTTCTCGTCGGGCGCGATGAAGCCGGCCTTGGCGCCGGCTTCGACCGACATGTTGCAGACCGTCATGCGCCCTTCCATCGACAGCGCGCGGATCGTCTCGCCGGCATATTCCAGCGCGTAGCCGGTGCCGCCGGCAGTCCCGATCTCGCCGATGATGGCGAGAATGATGTCCTTGGCGGTCACACCCGGCGGCAGCTTGCCGTCGACGATCGCGCGCATGTTTTTCGATTTGGTCGTGATCAGCGTCTGCGTCGCCAGAACGTGCTCGACTTCGGAAGTGCCGATGCCATAAGCGAGCGCGCCGAAAGCGCCGTTGGTGGCGGTATGGCTGTCGCCGCAAACCAGCGTCACGCCAGGGAGCGTGAAGCCTTGCTCCGGGCCGATGATGTGGACGATGCCCTGACGCTTGTCGAACTCGTCGTAATATTCGAGGTTGAAGAATTTCGCGTTCTCGGCGAGGTAAGCGATCTGCGCCGCGCTCTCCGGATCGGGGTTGGGCAGCTTGCGGTCGGTGGTCGGCACATTGTGATCGACCACGAGCAGGGTCTTATCCGGCGCGTGCACTTTGCGCCCCGACAGCCGCAAGCCTTCGAACGCCTGCGGGCTCGTGACCTCATGAACGATGTGGCGATCGATATAGATCAGGCAGGCGCCGTCGGGCGTCTCTTCGATCAGATGATCGTCCCAGATTTTGTCGTAGAGCGTGCGGGCCATTTCAGAAACTCACGACTTGCGGCCGCCAAGGCGCGTTATTCGGCCTTGTCGCCGACGGACGTCTCGTCGGCGCCTTCGGCATAGTCCTGGCGCTCGATGATGCGCGCGGACTTCCCGCGCCGGCCGCGTAGATAATAAAGCTTGGCGCGGCGGACCTTGCCGCGGCGAACCACCGCGATCGAATCGATCATCGGCGAATAGAGCGGAAACACCCGCTCGACGCCTTCGCCGTAGGAAATCTTGCGCACCGTGAAGTTCTCGTTGATCCCGGAGCCGGCGCGGCCGATGCACACGCCCTCATAGGCCTGCACGCGGGCGCGCTCGCCTTCGACGATCTTGACGTTGACGATGAGCGTATCGCCGGGCTGGAAGTCGGGGATGTCCTTGCCGGCGGCAAGCTTCGCCATCTGTTCCTTTTCTATTTCCTTGAGCAAGTTCATGGCGAATTCTCCATCGGCTGCGCAGGCGTCGCGCCGTTCCGACCAGGCTTTCGACCGGGGGGCTAAACGGGTTGGGCGAGCTTCTACGCCAGTCGGCCGGTTTTGTCACCTCACGGTCATCGGGTTTTCGATCTGTTACCAAAACGCTGCAAAACGGCGGCCCACAGGTCCGGCCGCCGCTCGCGGGTCAGCCGTTCGGCCTCGGCGCGCCGCCAGGCGGCGACCTTGGCATGATCGCCTGAAATCAACACCTCCGGGATCGGCCGGCCCTCCCACAACTGGGGGCGGGTATAGTGCGGGTACTCGAGCAGCCCCTCGGCGAAGCTTTCATCGGCGGCGGAAAGCGGCGCGCCCATGACGCCGGGTAACAGCCGCACGCAGGCGTCGATCAGGGTCATGGCAGCGATCTCGCCGCCGGAGAGCACATAATCGCCGATCGACACTTCCTCGAGGCCGCGGCCGGCGATCACGCGCTCGTCGATCCCTTCGAAACGGCCGCAGACCAGGATCGCGCCCGGCCCGCGGCAGAGCGCTTCGACCCGCGCCTGCGTGAGCGGAGTGCCGCGCGGCGACAGCAGCAGGCGGGGTCGCGCATCGGTCGCGGTCGCGTCGATGGCGCGGGCCAGTACATCCGGCTTCATCACCATGCCTGGCCCGCCGCCCGCCGGCGTATCGTCGACGCTGCGATGCCTGTCGGTGGCAAAGTCGCGAATGTCGACGACCTGCAATGACCATAAGCCGGCGGCGAGCGCCTTACCGGAAAGGCTGACGCCCAAGGGTCCCGGAAACATTTCCGGTAAGATCGTGAGAACGCTCGCGCACCACGCCATTTACCCTCTCCCCTTATGGGAGAGGGTGGACCGATGCCGGCGAGAGCCGGCGGCGGTCCGGGTGAGGGGGCGCTTGCGAGCTGGACCCCTCATCCGGCCCGGCTTCGCCTCGCCACCCTCTCCCGCAGGTGGAGAGGGATTGATGAGGATTGTCCCGCCGCGAACATTCACTTCAGGCACCGTCGTCGCATCGAACGGCAGCAATTCGGTCTGCGCACCATCCGGCGGCTGCAGTTCGATCAGGTCGCCGGCGCCGAAATTATGGACCGCGACCACCGTGCCGCATTCTCTGCCGGCGCAATCGACGACGCGCAGTCCGATCAAATCGGCGTGGTAAAACTCATCCGCCTCCGCCGGCTCCGGCAAACGTTCGCGCGGCACATAGAGCTTGGTATTGGCAAGTCGTTCGGCGGCGTCACGGTCGGCGATGCCGGACAGCTTGGCGACGAAAGCATGCTTGGCCGGCCGCAAGCTCTCGATCGTGAAAACCCGGCCATCCTCGGTTTCGAGCGGACCGTAAGTCGCAATCGCGGTCGGATTGGCGGTAAACGAGTGCAAGCGGACTTCGCCGCGAACGCCATGCGGGGCGCCGATTTGTCCAAGACAGATGCGTGCGCCCGCCATGCCCCTTAGCTCGCCGAGCTCTAACTCGCCGGCGCGGCATTCGCCGCTGCCGGCGCTGCGCCCGCGGCCGGCGCTCCGCTGGCCGCCGCCTTCGCGGCCTCTTCTTTGGCTTTGCGCTCTTTGCGTGGGATCGCCTTTTCCGGATTATTGCGCTTCGGCCGCTTCATGATTCCGGCGGCGTCGAGAAAGCGCATAATGCGATCGGACGGCTGCGCGCCCTTGGCCATCCAGGCTTTGGTCTTTTCCAGGTCGAATTTCAGCCGCTCGGTTTTTTCCTTCGGCAGTAACGGATTGAAATAGCCCAGCCGCTCGATGAAGCGGCCGTCGCGCGGTGCGCGGCTGTCGGCGACGACGATGTGATAGAACGGCCGTTTTTTAGTGCCGGCGCGCGCCATACGAATAACAAGCATTATGTGGTTTCCTTTCTCTGTTTTGTCATTCCGGATCCGAGCCAACGGGCCCGCGCGAAGTCGCGCGGCCCGATGACAAGCTCCGCGAGGAGTCCGGAATCCATAAGCCCAGCGCTTGTGGATATGGATTCCGGGCTCGCCGCTGCGCGGCGCCCCGGAATGACGGAATAAGGCATCCAACAAAGCATCACTTCTTCTTTCCCAAGCCCGGAAGATTGCCGGGAAATTTAGGCCCGAGACCCGGGAGTCCCGAAAAATTCGGCGGTAGGCCCGGCATTTTCGGCGGCAAACCTGATGGAGGGCCGCCGGGCGCGCCAGGCATTCCTGCGGGCAAACCGCCCGGCATTTTTTCCGCAAGCTTGGCCATTTCCTCCGGGCTCGGCATGCCGCCGCCGAATCCGAGCATGTTGGCGAGGCCCGCCATCGGTCCGCGCTTGGCGCCGCCGGATGTACGACCCATGGCTTTCATCACGTCGGCCATGGTGCGGTGCATTTTCAGAAGCTTGTTGATGTCTTCGGGCTTGGTGCCAGAGCCGGCGGCGATGCGGCGCTTGCGGCTCGCCTTGAGCACGTCCGGGTTACGGCGTTCCTGCGGCGTCATGGAATCGATGATCGCCATCTGCCGCTTGAGTACCTTCTCATCCAAGTTCCGTTCGGCGAGCTGATTTTTGATCTTGGCGATGCCCGGCAGCATCGACATTAGACCGCTCATGCCGCCCATGTGCTGCATCTGCGTAAGCTGCTCGCGAAGGTCGGCGAGATCGAATGCGCCCTTGCGCATCTTCTCGGCGACGCGTGCCACCTTTTCGGCATCGATGGTCGTCGCCGCCTTTTCGACCAGCGAAACGATGTCGCCCATGCCGAGAATGCGATCGGCAATTCGCGCCGGGTGAAAATCCTCGATCGCGTCGAGCTTCTCGCCGGTGCCGATGAGCTTGATCGGCTTGCCGGTTACCGCCCGCATCGACAGCGCCGCGCCGCCGCGGCCGTCGCCGTCGACGCGCGTGAGCACGATGCCGGTGAGGTCGAGCCGCTCGTTGAAGGCGCGCGCCAGATTGACGGCATCCTGGCCGGTCAGGGCGTCGGCGACGAGCAGCACTTCATGCGGACCGGAAGCGCGGCGCACTTCCGCCGCCTCGTTCATCAGCGCCTCGTCGAGCGTAAGCCGGCCGGCAGTGTCGAGCAGCACCACATCATAGCCGCCGAGCCGCGCCGCTTCCTTGGCGCGCGCCGCGATCTGGACCGGGCTTTGTCCCTCGACGACGGCGAGCGTCTGCACGCCGATCTGGCTGCCGAGCACCGCGAGCTGCTCCATCGCCGCCGGACGGCGGGTGTCGAGCGAGGCCATCAGCACCTTGCGCTTGGCTACGTCGGTGAGGCGCTTTGCGATTTTCGCCGTCGTGGTGGTTTTGCCGGAGCCCTGCAGTCCCACCATCATGATCACGACCGGCGCCGGCGCATTGAGATCGATCGGCTCGGCGCTCGCGCCCAAGGTCTCGATCAGCTGGTCGTGAACGATCTTCACGACGATCTGGCCGGGCGTGACCGACTTGATCACTTCGACGCCGACCGCGCGCTGTTTGATCTCATCGGTAAAGCTGCGTGCGACGTCGAGCGCCACATCGGCCTCGAGCAGCGCGCGCCGGACCTCGCGCAGGGCGGCCTCGACATCGGCTTCGGACAGCGCGCCGCGCCGGGTCAGCCGGTCGAGGATGCCATTGAGCCGTTCCGAAAGACTGTCGAACATTGGGTTCCGTTCACCTCTCCCCGCACGCGAGGAGAAGGAGAAAACACGATAAGCGCCCGAGGGCGCATCGCGCTGTCGGGCGGTTGCCGCCAGCCTCCCGGGCCGGTCGGCGGTTAAGTTTTGTTCTCTTGCGAGAGCGAGCGGAACCTAGTGACGAGCTTCCGGACTGTCAACCGAGGGCCGCGGTGCCGGGATCGCGGCAAAGCCGCGCTAGCGAAGCGAACCGGCCGGTTTAGCCAGGCGAGGACTGCCCGCCTTTGATCAGGACATAGACATGCACGACGAGCTTCTTGGCGTCGGTGGTTGCCGGATCGGTCTCATATTCCTCGATGAACATGTCCTTGGCTTCAAGCCGCTGGTCATCAAGGTAATTGGTGATCGCTTCGTAAGTATTGTCGAGATCCTCATACGAGCCGCGATGGATGAATTTCAGCGCCTTGCCTTCCGGCGAGTGCCCGACGGCAAGTTCGCCATGCGGCGGGTTTTTCGGGACCGCGGCGATTGGAACCGCCGCCTGATATTCAAAGCCGGTGTCATCGGTTGCGGTGAAGATCGTCATCGGCAGGCCGTCCGGCTTGATGCCTTCCTTGTCGAGATAGGTTTTGATCTTCTTGAATGAGCCGCTGATGATGTCGAAGGCCTTGTCCCATGTTCCGGTGCCTTTGACATAGATGATTGTCTTGGCGGTGAGGGCGGCGTCCTCGCCGAAGGCGTCGCCAGCCGGCGCCGGTGCGTTTTGGGGCGCAGCTTGGGGTGCAGCTTGGGGTGCAGGTTGCGCAGACGGGGCCGAGGGTGTTTGTCCGAATGCCGGCGCGGCAACCCACCCGGTCAGAATGGCGACCACGAGCGCGGAGCGAAACACTGCAAGGGACATCGCGTTCTCCTGATCGAGCGCCGGCTCGCTCATCTTTTTAAGTTTGTCGCCCCAATCTGCTTTACCACGCCAGCCTTTATCACGATTGGGCAACTTCGCCTTGCCCAAATTTCCGCCGCTGCTAGGAGTGGGTTAGATTTGAACGAAGACGCGTGGCTGCTCATATAAGCTGCTCATATAAACCGTGACATTCGGGCATATTTGCGGGCTTATTCGCGGGCCGAAATTGCGAGCTGCGATCGAGCTTAGATCATGAGCGCTCCTTATATCGGCGTTTTGGCGAACCGGGAGTTCGTCAAGATGAACGGTCTCGGCAACGAGATCGTCGTTGTCGATCTGCGCCGCTCGCCAAAGCCGATCGAACCGGCCGCCGCTCGCGCCGCGGCGCGGCAGGAGCCCTATGATCAACTGATGGCGCTCTATCCGGCGCGCGGCAAGGCCGATGCGGCGGTGCGGATCTACAACAATGACGGCTCGGAAGCGGGCGCCTGCGGCAACGGCATGCGCTGCGTCGCCGCGCTCATTGCCGCTGAGACCGGCCGCACCGATTTGAACTTCGAAACACCGGCCGGCGTGATTTCCTGCCGACGCGCGGGCGAGTTTTTCACCGTCGACATGGGCTGTCCGCGCTGGCGTTGGGATGAAATTCCGCTGGCGCGCGAATTTGCCGATACGCGCGCGATCGCGCTCAGCTACGGACCGTCTGGCGCGCCGATCCTGCACTCACCGTCCGCGGTGAGCATGGGCAATCCGCACGCCATCTTCTGGGTTGACGACCCCAATGCCTACGATCTCGCCACGATCGGTCCCGCGCTCGAGCACGATCCGCTGTTTCCGGAGCGTGCCAATATCACGCTGGCGGCAATCGCCTCGCGGGAGCGTCTTTTGATCCGCACCTGGGAACGCGGCGCCGGATTGACGCAAGCTTGCGGATCGGCGGCCTGCGCCGCCGCGGTGGCCGCAGCGCGGCTTGGCTACACCGAGCGCCGCGTCACAGTGAGTTCTTCCGGGCGGTGAGCTTGCGATCGAATGGCGCGCGGGCGACGATCACGTGCTGATGACCGGCCCGGTGGCCTATGAACACAAGGGCCGCTTTGATGCCGCTTTATTTGCCGATCTGGGAGCCGCGTGAGCCCATGGTGAGCCGATGAGTGTCGAAGTCGTCACTTTCGGCTGCCGGCTCAATGCCGCCGAATCCGAAGTCATTCGCCGCGAGGCGACACGGGCGGGTTTTTCCGACACCGTCGTGGTCAATACCTGCGCCGTGACTACTGAGGCCGTCCGTCAGGCGCGGCAGGCGATCCGGGCGCTCCGCCGCGGCAGACCAAACGCCAAAATCATCGTTACCGGCTGCGCGGCGCAGACCGAACCGCAAGCCTTTGCGGCGATGCCGGAAACCGATCGCGTGCTTGGCAATGGCGAGAAGCTGTCCGGCGCAGGTTGGGCCAAGGCGCGCGCCGCTTTCGATATCGAGGGCTCGCCCAAAACAATCGTCAACGACATCATGGCGGTGAAGGAGACCGCGCCGCATCTGGTCGATACGTTCGCTGGTCGCGCGCGGGCTTTCGTGCAGGTGCAGAATGGCTGCGATCACCGCTGCACCTTTTGCATCATTCCGTTTGGCAGGGGCAATTCGCGCTCGGTGCCGATGGGCGCGGTGGTCGAGGACGTGCGCCGGCTCGTCACCAACGGCTATTGCGAGATCGTGCTCACCGGCGTCGACATCACAAGCTATGGCGCCGATCTTCCCGGCGCGCCAAAGCTTGGCGCGCTGGTTAAGCAGATTCTCAAACACGTGCCGGAGCTGCGCCGCCTGCGGTTGTCCTCGATCGACTCGGTGGAGGCCGACCGCGAGCTGCTCGAGGCGGTCACCGGCGAGCCGCGGCTGATGCCGCATCTGCATCTGTCGCTGCAATCGGGCGACGATCTCATTCTCAAGCGCATGAAGCGGCGGCATGAACGCGCCCAAGCGATCGCGTTGTGCCGGACATTGCGGCAATTGCGCCCGGACATCATCTTCGGCGCCGATTTGATCGCCGGTTTCCCGACCGAAAGCGAAGACATGTTCCGCCGCTCGCTCGACTTGGTCGAGGAGTGCGGACTGACCTATTTGCATGTGTTTCCGTTTTCGCCGCGGCCGGGCACGCCGGCGGCGCGGATGCCGCAAGTCACAGCGGCGATTGTGCGCGAGCGCGCCCGGCGCTTGCGCGAGGCTGGTGCGCTAGCGCTGCGACGGCATCTGGAACGGGAGCTTGGCGCGCGGCGGCGCGTCCTCGTGGAATCGGATTGCACCGCGCGGACCGAGCAATTCACGACGGTGAAATTGCGCGCCGCGTCGCAGTCCGGAACTATTATTGAGTGCACGGTCGCCGGTCACAACGGCCGGCAATTGCTGGCGGCGTGAGGTCGAAACTCGCGGATCAGGAGAGCAACATGAAAGAGACGAGCGATCATCGCGTCACCACGCTCGAAGCGCTGGCGGCGCTCTATGGCGAGCCGTACGGTCCGGCGATCGTCAAAGAGATCGATTGCATCAATCCGCACTATCGGAAATTCATCGAGGCGGCGCCGTTCTTCGCGCTGGCGACCTGCGGGCCGGAGGGGCTCGATTGCTCGCCGCGCGGCGACGCGCCCGGCTTCGTGCGCGTGGCCGATGAAAAGACGCTGCACATTCCCGACCGCCGCGGCAACAATCGCATCGATTCATTGCGCAACATCGTCAGCGATCCGCGGGTCGCGCTGTTGTTTCTCATTCCCGGCGTCGGCGAGACCATTCGGGTAATCGGGCGCGCCAGCATCTCCACCGATCCGACGCTCACGGAAAGTTTTATCGTCAACGACAAGACACCGCGCACGGTGATCGTGGTCGCGGTAGAGCGCGTGTTTTATCAGTGCACCAAAGCCATCGTGCGCTCGAAATTGTGGGATCCGGCGGGCCATGTCGATCGCAAGAACCTGCCCAGCGCCGGCACCATCCTTGCTGACATCAGCGGCGGCAAGATCGGCGGTCCCGAACACGACCGCGGCCAGCCGCAGCGGATCAAGGAGACGTTGTACTAGCGGGCAGCGAACCACACTCGCTGCCGGCTTCGTCGTCGCGCCAGCCGCATTGCGTGAGCGCCGTGCGCATGTGCGCGGGGATTGGAGCGGCGACGCGGATCGGCGCGCGATTTTTGTAGAGCGGTACGACGACTTCCCGCGCATGCAAATGCAGCATTGGTCCGTCCTTGGACCTGTCGTTGCGTGATGCCGTGCCGTAGATCGCGTCGCCAAGAATGGGCCAAGCCATCGCGGCGCAGTGGACGCGAAGCTGATGCGTGCGTCCGGTCAACGGTTCGAGTGCGAGCCAGGTGAGAACCTTACCCTCCCCTGGTGGGGAAGGGTCGCCGACCTTTGCTCGCGAAGCGAGCGAAGGGATGGCGGGGTGGGGTGAAGCGTTTCGATCCATCACCCCCACCCGACCTGCCTTCGGCAGGTTGTCCTCCCCCCTCCAGGGGGAGGTGAGTGCGCTCCTTCCCATCACCTTCCATTTCGTCACTGCCGGCTGTCCGGCGGGGTCGTGCTTCATCCACCAGCCGCGGGCGACATCGAGCCGCCCGAGCGGCAACTCGATCTGCCCTTCGTCGCCGTCGGGGCCGCCTTCGACCAACGCCCAATAGGTTTTGCCGATCGCTCCCGACTTGAACAATTTGCCGAGTTGCGCCAGGGCCTTGCGGTGGCGCCCGAGCACCAGGCAGCCGGACGTGTCGCGGTCGAGCCGATGCGCCAGCGCCGGCGCGCGCGGCAGCCCGAAGCGCAGCGCGCCGAAGTAGTCTTCCAGGCTTTCGCCGCCTTTGGGACCACGATGCACGGCAATGCCCGCGGGCTTATCGACGACCAGCATCAGGCCGTCGCGATAAAGCAGCCGCGACACCATCTGTTCTGCGGTCAGGGCTTCCGCAGGCGAAGCTTTCGGGGGCGACTCTTTCGGAGTCGACTCTTTCGCAGACATGACGGAACCGCTATCACGGACCGCCCCGACAGCGACAGCGCGACAAATAGAGACGCGAGACCGGGATGAACGACGGCACGGCTGAAGCCAGGGAAACCGCGACGCCTTGGTGGCAGCGTCTTGCCACTGGGCTCAAGCGCAGTTCCTCGGCGCTGGGCGGGGCCATCGCGCATGTCGTCGCCAAGCGCCAGCTCGACGAGGCGACGATCGAGGAGATTGAAGACGCCCTGATCCGCGCCGATCTGGGCGCCGAGACCGCCGGGCGTATCGCTGTGGAGTTGCGCTATGGCCGGTTCAACACCGCGATCACGGCTGAGGAAATCAAGGAAGTAGTAGCCGCGGAGGTCGAGAAGGCGCTTGCCGGCGTGGCGCAGCCGCTCAACATCGATCCGGCGAAGCGGCCGTTCGTCATCCTGGTCGCCGGCGTCAACGGTTCGGGCAAGACGACGACCATCGGCAAGCTTGCCGCGCGATTGCGACGCGAAGGCCGCAGCGTGATGCTCGCCGCGGGCGACACGTTCCGTGCCGCAGCCATCGAGCAACTTAAAATCTGGGCCGATCGCACCGGCGCCGCCTTCATGGCCCGCGCAGCAGGAGCCGATCCAGCCGGTCTCGCCTTCGACGCGCTTGCGGCGGCGAGAGAGCGCAACATCGATGTGCTCCTCGTCGATACCGCCGGACGTTTGCAGAACCGCAGCGAATTGATGGGCGAATTGCAGAAAGTCGTTCGGGTCATCAAGAAAGTCGATGACAGCGCGCCGCATGCGGTTCTGCTCGTGCTCGACGCCACGATCGGACAGAACGCATTGTCTCAGGTCGAGATCTTCAAGAAAGATATCGGCGTGACCGGACTGGCCATGACCAAGCTTGACGGCACCGCGCGCGGCGGCATTCTCGTTGCCATCGCGGCCAAGTTCCAGATGCCGGTCCACTATATCGGCGTCGGCGAGGCGGTCGACGATCTGGCGCCGTTCTCCGCCCGCGATTTCGCCCGTGCCATTGCCGCGCTGCCGCCCTCGTCAACGTAAGCCGCCAATGTCAGAACGTCCGCAGCTCAATCCCATGATAAAGCTTGCGCTCGATCTCGGGCCGCTGTTGCTGTTCTTTGTCGCCAATTCCCGCTACGGCATCTTTGCCGCTACCGCGGTTTTCATGGTCGCGGTGCTTGCCGCATTATTAGTGTCGTATGTGATGACACGGCGGCTGCCGATCATGCCGGTCGTCACCGCGGTCATCGTCGTGGTGTTCGGCGGGCTGACGCTGATCCTGCACGATGCGACCTTCATCAAGGTCAAGCCAACCATCATTTATGGATTGTTCGGCGCCGTCTTGATGGGCGGTCTCGTCTTCAACAAGCCTTTGCTTGGCGCCGTCTTCGACTCGTTGTTCCACTTAAGCGACGAGGGCTGGCGCAAATTGACGCTGCGTTGGGCGATCTTCTTTTTCGCGCTTGCCGCACTCAACGAAATCGTTTGGCGCAATGCGTCGACCGACGCCTGGGTGACCTTCAAGGTGTTCGGCGTGGTGCCGTTGACGATCGTGTTCGGCGCGCTGCAGGTGCCGCTGCTCAAGCGCTATGCCGTCGAGCCGGCGGAGTGACGAACTACGACCCACCCGCCAGCGCTTTGTCGATCTGCGGCTTGAGCAGAGCATCGAAACTCTCGGGCGTGATGGGTCCGACGAGCTTGTAAGCGATGCGTGCATCGCGGCCGATGACGAAGGTTTCCGGCACGCCATAGACGCCCCATTCGATTGCCGCGCGGCCGTTCTGGTCGGCGCCGGCGGCGGCGAATGGATTGCCGTAGCGGCCGAGAAACCGCCGCGCGTTGTCGGCATCGTCTTTGTAATTGATGCCGATCACACGCAGGCGCTGATCCTGCGCCAGCTGCATCAACAGCGGCGCCTCGTCGTGGCACGGCACGCACCACGATGCCCAGACATTCACAACGGTAACCGCGCCCTGGAAGCTTGCCGGGTCGACGCCGGGAACCGCCGCGCCGTCGCGCTTTAATCCGGCGATCGGCGGCAGCGTCGTTTGCGGCACCGGATGACCGATCAGGGCCGAAGGGATCAGCGACGGGTCGCCGGCATTGAGGCGGATCAGAAATAGAGCCGTGATGCCCGCAAAAAGAATGAGCGGCACCAGAACGATGAACCGGCGCGGACGCATCTCGCTATTCCCACTTGTCCCACTTGCGGTCTCACTCATCCGCCGACTCGCGTGCCGAGCGTCGTGAGACTCCTTTCGTTTCCAGTTCGGCAAGAATGCGGCGCTGCAAACGGTAATCGACCATGACCCAGGCGATCAATGCCACAATCACCGCGACGCCGGCGCCATAGGCGGCGACGATGAACTCAATATGGGTCGTCGCCTGCATCGTCAGCCTGCCGCGCTTGCTTGCAGCAAGCGCAGGGTCCGCACCCGCCGCCGCAAAATCTCGTTGCGCATGGCCGCGAGCAAGAGCGTCACGAACAGCAACGTAAACGCCGCTGCCATCAGCAACAGCGGGATGAGAATCGTCGGATCGATGGTCGAGCCGCCGAGCCGAAACACCGACGCGCCCTGGTGCAGCGTATTCCACCAATCGACCGAGAACTTGATGATCGGCAGATCGATCGCGCCGACGAGCGTAAGGATCGCGACCGCACGCGCAGCGCGCGAAGCGTCTTCGACCGTGCGCCATAGCGCAATCACGCCGAGGTAAAGAAGAAACAGGATCAATTCCGAGGTGAGGCGGGCATCCCATACCCAGTAAGTACCCCATTCCGGCCGGCCCCACAGCGAGCCGGTGACGAGACAGAGCAGAGTGAATGCGGCCCCGAGCGGCGCTGCCGCTTTGGCCGCAACGTCAGCCAGCGGATGACGCCAAACCAGCGTACCGAGCGCGGCGATCGTCATGAGCCCCCAGCACAGCATTCCAAGCCAAGCCGATGGCACGTGCAGAAACATGATCTTGACCGTGGCGCCCTGCTGATAGTCGTCCGGCGCCAGCATCGCGCGATAGATCGCGAATGCGAACACTATGACCGTCGCGCCGCCAAGCCACGGAATGGCGAGATTCGCGACGCGCAGGAAGCGCGACGGATTGGCGAGTTCGGAAATGCGCATCGGCGATGTCCTATCTAGTCACTTCGTTGCGCCTGAACAAACGCGGCTCGTTCGACCGCGGCGGTTTGCAAGGTGCTTTCTTTCGGCGCTCTCATTCAATGTCCAGTCGCAAGGCCGCCGCGGCGGCGAAAGGTCCGATGACAAAACTAGCCAAAGTGAGCGCGCACAAGACCGTAAATGGTGTTCCGAACGGCACCGGACCGGCCACCGCGGCATTGGCGGCAGCGACGCCAAAAATCAGAACCGGCGCGGTCAAGGGCAGCACGATGACGGCCAGCAGCAGTCCACCGCGCCGCAACGTCACCGCGATAGCGGCGCCGATGACGCCGATAAAGGTCAGCGCCGGCGTGCCGACGAGAAGCGTGAGCGCCAGGCCGGCTTGCGCCGGCGGCTCGATATCGAGGAGGAGCCCGATCAGCGGCGCGGCCACGATCAGAGGGACGGCGGTGGTGAGCCAATGCGCGAGCCCTTTCGCGGCGATGACGAGCTCCAGCGGCGCCCGGCCGGTGAGGATCAGATCGAGCGAACCGTCCTCGTGGTCGCTGGCAAACAAGCGGTCCAGCGCGAGCAAGCTCGCTAACAGCGCCGCGAGCCAGAGAATGGCGGGTCCGATGCGCTTGAGCAGCGCCAGATCTGGCCCGACGGCGAATGGCGTCAGCGTGACCACAACCACAAAGAACAACACGGCGATCAGCGCGCCGCCGCCGACCCGCACGGCGATGCGCATGTCGCGCACGAGGAGCGCGGTGAGCGGGGTCATGGCGTGACTGCTCCCACCTTTGCTTCCGCCCCCCCGCCCAAACCCTCCCCCGCAAGGGCAGAGGGAGTTTTTTGATCGAGCGACAATTCCTGCGCGCCGTTCAATCCAAGCGCGCCATGCGTTGCCGCCAGGATAAGCCCGCCGCCGGCGAGATGGGATTGCATGAGATCTGTCAACCGGCCCCTCCCTGCGGCGTCAAGCGTGCTGGCCGGCTCGTCGAGCAACCAGATTGGCCGTTTGACGGCGAGAAGCCGTGCGATCGAAAGGCGCCGGCGCTGGCCGGCCGAGAGATAAGCCGCCGGCAAAGCTGCAATGGCGCCAAGCCCAACCAATTCGAGCGCGTCCTGCACTTTGTGCGCGTCGGCGCCAAAAAAGGCGGTCCAAAACCGCAGATTCTCGGCGACTGAGAGCGATGGTTTCACGGCGTCCTGGTGGCCGAGATAATGCGCCTGTTCGCCGATGCTGAGCTCGGGATCGCCGCCCTCAAGCCAAAGCTGGCCGCCGGTTGGGCGGATGAAGCCAGCGACGATCCGCAACAGCGACGACTTCCCCGCGCCATTGCGGCCGGTCACGGCCAAGGCCTGCCCGGTCGCCAGGTGAAAGCCGATGCCGGCGAACACATCGCGGCCGCCGCGACGGCAGGCCAAATTGACGGCGTTCACGCGCATCGCTGCAATCCCAACTGCAGTCCCAACCGCAATCCCAAGTGGCAGGGCGAGGGCGGCCTTTCGCCCAGGTTTTGTAAGCTGTTTTGTAAGCCGTTTTGCACGCAGTTTCGGGGCGATAGGGCCATGCGGCGCATCATATCGGACCATTTCATGCCGAACTGGCACAAGCCTATAAAAGCCCCTATAAGCCGCGACGCCAGGCGGCGGCGCGGTCGTGACGCTGACGCGCTTGGCCCCTCTTCACCCCGCACCTGCGCGCAGGGGAATAAGGAGGGATTGTGGGCCATCTCGGCCTCGATGACCTCTGCATTGCGTCGGCTCAAGCCGACAGAATGGAAAACATCATGGATTTCGTCGATAGCTTCAAATGCCTTCGCCCGCTGAAGGTCGGCTCCAAAACCTATGCCTATTTCAGTCTCCCGGCGGCGGAGAAAAGCGGGCTGAAAGGAATTTCGCGGCTGCCGTTCTCGCTCAAAGTGCTGTTGGAAAATTTGCTGCGCAATGAGGATGGCCGCTCGGTGACCAAGGAGGACATTCAAGCGGTCGCGCAATGGCTTAAGAACCGAACGTCGGACCGCGAAATCGCCTTCCGCCCCGCGCGCGTCTTGATGCAGGACTTCACTGGCGTTCCGGCGGTCGTGGATCTCGCCGCCATGCGCGACGCCATGGAGCATCTCGGCGGCGATCCGAAGAAGATCAATCCGCTGGTGCCGGTCGATCTCGTCATCGATCATTCGGTGGCGGTGAACTTCTTCGGCCACCGCAATTCGTTCAAGCGCAATGTCGAAGAAGAATACAAACAAAATCAGGAACGCTACCAATTCCTGAAATGGGCGCAGCTGTCATTCGAGAATTTCCGCGTCGTGCCGCCCGGCACCGGTATCTGCCATCAGGTCAACCTGGAATATCTGGCGAAGACGGTCTGCAGCACCAAGGCGGCGATCAAATTCCCCGACAGATCGGCAGCTGGCGAGCTCGCTTTCCCGGATACCGTGGTCGGCACCAATTCACATACCACGATGGTCAACGGGCTCTCGGTGCTCGGCTGGGGCGTCGGCGGCATTGAGGCCGAGGCGGCGATGCTCGGCCAGCCCTATTCGATGCTGCTGCCCGAGGTGATCGGGGTTCGGCTCAACGGCAAGCTCAAAGAGGGCGTCACCGCGACCGATCTGGTTCTCACCGTGACGCAAATGCTGCGCAAGCGCGGCGTGGTCGGCAAGTTCGTCGAATATTTCGGTCCCGGTCTTGCCGGCTTGACCATCGCCGACCGGGCGACGCTCGGAAATATGTCGCCTGAATACGGCGCGACCTGCGGCTTCTTCCCGATCGATGACGACACCATCCGTTATCTGAGCGATACCGGCCGTCCGGCGGACCGGATCGCGCTCGTCACCGCCTATGCCAAAGCGCAGGGCATGTATCGCACCAAGAATACGCCGGATCCGCTATTCACCGAAGTGCTCAAGCTCGAGCTCTCCTCGGTCGAGCCGTCGCTTGCCGGGCCGAAACGGCCGCAGGACCGCATTGCGCTCAAAGAGGTCAAAAGCGGCTTCGTACAGGCGATGGACAAGGAATTCAACAAGCCCGGCGAATTGGATAAGCGCGTTCCCGTCGAAGGACGCACGCACACGCTCGGCCATGGCGATGTCGTGATCGCTGCCATCACCTCCTGCACCAACACGTCCAATCCATCAGTGATGATCGCGGCGGGCTTGGTGGCCAAAAAGGCGGTCGAGAAGGGGCTCACGGTCAAGCCGTGGGTCAAGACTTCGCTGGCGCCCGGCTCGCAAGTGGTGGCGGAGTATTACGAGAAGTCCGGCCTGCAGAAACCGCTCGATGCACTGGGCTTCAATTTGGTCGGCTTCGGCTGCACCACCTGCATCGGCAATTCGGGCCCGCTGCCCGAGGAGATTTCTGAGGCCGTCAACAAGAACGATCTGGTCGCCGCGGCGGTACTCTCCGGCAATCGCAATTTCGAGGGTCGCGTGAATGCCGACGTGCGGGCCAATTATCTTGCCTCGCCGCCGCTGGTCGTCGCTTATGCACTCGCCGGCTCGATGCAGATCGACGTCGCCAAGGCGCCGCTCGGCACCGATAAGAACGGCCGCAAGGTCTATTTGCGCGATATCTGGCCGACAAGCCGCGAGATTGCGTCGGTCATGCGCAAAAGCATCAGCAAGCAGATGTTCACGCGCAAATATGCGGACGTGTTCAAGGGCGACGCGCTGTGGCGCAAGATCGCGGTCAAGGGCGGATTGACCTTCAAGTGGGACGATCGCTCTACCTATGTGCAGAACCCGCCCTACTTCGACGGCATGCCGAAACGCAGCCAGCCGATCGAGGACGTCGTCGACGCCCGTGTTCTCGGCCTGTTTCTGGATTCGATCACGACCGACCATATTTCACCGGCGGGATCGATCAAGGAGGAGAGCCCAGCCGGCGAATATCTGCGCGATCATCAGGTTCGGCCGCGCGACTTCAATCAATACGGCACGCGGCGCGGCAATCATCAGGTGATGATGCGCGGCACGTTCGCTAATATTCGAATCAAAAATCAGATGGTGCCCGGCGTCGAGGGCGGTTACACGATTCATTACCCGTCGCGTCAGCGCATGACCGTTTACGATGCGGCAATGCGTTACCGGTCGGAGAACGTGCCGCTGGTCGTATTCGCCGGCAAGGAATATGGCACCGGTTCGTCGCGCGATTGGGCGGCCAAGGGCGCGGTGCTGCTCGGCATTCGCGCCGTGATCGCGCAGTCGTTCGAGCGCATCCATCGCTCCAATCTGGTCGGCATGGGTGTGGTTCCGCTGGTGTTTGAAGAGGGCACTTCGTGGCAAACGCTCGGATTGCGCGGTGACGAGCTGGTCACCATCCGCGGCCTGCACGGCGATCTCAAGCCGCATCAGCGGCTGCAAGCGGAAATCGTGGCCGCCGATGGCGGGCTCAAGCGCGTGCCGCTGATCTGCCGGATCGATACCGCCGATGAGCTCGATTATTTCCGAAACGGCGGCATCTTGCAGTACGTGCTGCGGCGGCTCGCCGCTTAGCGCGATACGTTTTCAGGCAAACGAGATTAACGAAGCGCGTCGTGCCGGCGTTCGCGCCTCGTTCTCCATTTTCGCTCCTGACTTGGGGCCGTCTGACTTGGGTCTGACTTGGGCCATCTGACTTGGGCCGTCTGGCTCACCGTGAAGTGAGTGGCGGGTGAGGGGAGTGAGCGCTAAAAACGCGCGTCATCGAACCGTCACCAGAGCCGTAAGGCAGAGGTTTAAATGCAAGCTCGCCGTGTCGCGCCGGCGCTCGTCATTGCGGGCTTTGTGATTGCAGGCGCTGCCGCCGCTCGAGCGGGCGAACCCCGCGCGGTCCTCGAGCTCTTCACCAGCCAAGGCTGTTCCTCCTGCCCACCCGCCGACCGGCTGGTCGGCCAATTCGCCAACGATCCGTCAGTCGTCGCGTTGAGCGTTCCGATCGATTACTGGGACTATCTCGGCTGGCGCGACACGCTTGCCAATGCGGCGCATTCGGCGCGCCAGCGCGCTTATGCGCGTGCGCGTGGTGATGGACAGGTTTACACGCCGCAGATCGTCGTTAATGGCTCGGCCGACGCGCTCGGCAGCGATCAAGCAGCGATCGAGCGCGCGATTGCGCAAACCGATCACAAAACCGGCGTGATGTCGCTGCCGGTGGTCATTGCGGTGAACAACGGCACACTCAATGTCAGTGTATCGGGTGCAGACAAGGCGCCCGCTGCTGCGGAAGTGTGGCTATGCCCGCTCGCCAAAGCGGTTCCGGTCGCCATCGGTCGCGGCGAGAACCGCGGCCACACCGTCACCTACCACAATGTCGTGCGCAATTGGCTCAAGCTCGGCACGTTGAACACCGCCCAGTCGAGCTGGAACGTGCCGATCGCGCAGATCAGGGCCGAAGGCATCGACGCCGCCGCGGTCATAGTGCAGGAAGGCAGCCACGACAAACCGGGCATCATTCTTGGCGCCGCCGTAACAGATATCAGATGACGTCAGATGACGGATGTCAGAGGTCGGATATTGGCCTTCGGCACATCATCTGATCTCGACCTCCAATCCTCGACACGTGACCCCCCGAAGAAAAAGGCCGGCGTAATGCCGGCCTGAAGGAAAGAGGGGATGAATTGCAGTCACGTAGAAGCAGTCACAACCGAAACTGTGGCCCGGTCCGTCCGCGCCCCGGGGGGCTGGGGGGCTGAGGAATCCGGAACACGATCCGAACCGGGCCCTGAGGCAACAGTCGCCTGTTTCGCAGGCCAGCTTGGCGCGTGCTTGGCCGAAATCGGGCTGCATTATGAAACAGGCTAACGAAGCCGTGATTTCCGCAGTTCAAAATGCCGCACCCAAAAATACGCCGCGCCGGGTTACGCGCGTAGCGTGGAGCGGTGCATGATTCTCAACTCAGGCTAAGTCCGAACCTGCGAGCCGGATTGCCGTGACCGGGTTTGCCCTGTGAGAGGGCTTGCCGCAGCTTTGTTCCGGCGCGATCATAACCCTTAAGATGACACGAGCCTGTGGGTCAGGCTCGATCAACAGGAGGCGCCGTCATGGATTTCGGCGAAATCGATCCAAGCCCGTGGCGCGGGGACGAGCATCGTGCGCACGTCCCCGCCAGTGAAGTGACGTTCAGCCGCCGCGAGCTTGACCGGCTCCTGCGGCTTTATGGCCGCAAAGTCGCGGCCGGCGAGTGGCGCGATTACGCCATCGATTTCCTAAAAGATCGCGCGGTTTTCTCCGTGTTCCGCCGCGCCTGTGAAGTTCCAATCTACCGCATCGAGAAAAATCCCAGGCAGGAGCGCCGCCAGGGCGCCTACAGCGTTATTTCGGCGACCGGACACATCGTGCGACGCGGCCAGGAACTGGATCGGGTGCTCGGCGCGCTCGACCGCTCGCTGCGGGTGGTGGCGGGGTAAGCGCCGTCATCCTGAGATGGCCGCGAAGCGGCCCTCGAAGGATGCACGGCCGAAGCGCCAACCAAAATCGGCGTTTTGCCGATTTTGGAAACGGGTGCCGTCGCCCTTCGAGGCTCGCGGAGCTTGTCATCGGGCCCGGCCACTGCGGGCCGGACCCGTTGGCTCGCGCCTCAGGGTGACGGCTCACTACGGCGCTGTCGTGTCACCGTCTCCCAGCGCGCGCTGCATCAACACCGTGTCGAGCCATTTACCGTGCTTGAAACCGACCGAGCGCAGCGTGCCGATGTGGCGAAAGCCGGCACGTTCATGCAGCGCGATCGAGCCGGTTTGCGCCGAATCGCCGAGCACCGCGATCATCTGGCGGTAGCCGCGCTGCGTGCTTGCGGCGATGAGGGCGCGCAGCAATAGCGCGCCAATTCCTTTGCGGTGCATGTCCGGTGCGACGTAGACCGAATCTTCAACGCTCCACTTGTAAGCTGGCCGCGTGCGATAGGGGCCGGCATAGGCGTAGCCGGCGATAACGTTTTCGATCTCGGCCGCAAAATAGGCATAGCCGTTTTTCAGAAGGGTGGTTTGCCGGCGCAGCATTTGCGCTTCGTCCGGAGGTTCGATCTCGAACGACGCGGTGCCGTTAAGAACGGCGTCGGCGTAGATACGCGTGATCGCTCCGATGTCGCCCGGCACTGCCGGACGGATGATGACCTTCTGCATCGCGGGCCGAAACTGCCAGAAAACAACCGGCCGTGAAATATGCGCCAAAGAAAAACGCCCCGGATGTGCTCCGGGGCGTTTGCTGGATTCCGATCAAGCTTGTTTTAGCGGCGATCGCCCATCAGGCGCAGCAGCATCAGGAACAGGTTGATGAAGTCGAGATAGAGCGACAGCGCGCCCATTACCGCCTTGCGGCCGGCGATGGTGCCGTCATCCATCGCGCTATACATCTCCTTGATCTTCTGCGTGTCCCAAGCGGTGAGACCGGCGAAGATCAGCACGCCAATCACCGAGATGGCAAAGTTGAGGCCCGGGCTTTTCAGCCAAAGCTGCACGACGATTGCAATAACAAGGCCGAACAAGCCCATGATCAGGAACGAGCCAATCGGTGAGAGGTCGCGCTGGGTGGTATAGCCGTAGAGACTAAGTGCTCCGAACGACGCCGCTGAGATGAAGAACACGCGCGTGATCGATGCGCCGGTATAGGCGAGGAACACCGACGACAGCATCAGTCCGAGCAAGCCCGCATAGAGCATGAACAGGGCAAGCGCGGTGCTCGCCTGCAGTCGATTGATGCGGTAGCTCATGAAGAACACTAGGCCTAAGGTGCTGAAGAACAGCACGATGGTCAGCGGGCCGCTGAAGACGGCCTGCCCAAAGGCGGTCAGTCCTGTGATCTGGTTACCGGCGACTTGAATGGCGTCGCCGCCGGCAAGTTGATAGGTCAGCCACGCCACGACGCCCGTGAGCGCCACGCCCGTGGCCATGTAGTTGTAGACGCGGATCATGTAGGCGCGCAGGCCTGCATCGATCGCGACCTGGTCGGTGCGATAGCCGGTGCGGGTGGCCGCGTAATTCCGATCGAAGTCGGACATGGAATTTCCCCTGTTTTATCCCGGCGCGCAGGCCGGGTCTGGCGTCCGGCCAAAGCCGGAATTGGTGTGACAAGAATCTAGTGCGAAAGTCGAGCCCGCGCCAGATGGGCGCAAAGCCATATTTTTCAGCCTGTTACAAAGTCTTCATGCTTTTTGACGGCGGGAAGCTCAGAAATTGCGCAGGACTTCGGCCGGTTTGCGGCCGAGCGCACCGAAAGTGCCGGCAAGGCCGATCGCGAGCGTAACCGCGAGCGCCGCAGCCGCGGTTTCGATCGCCGCGCCAGGCACCCATTCGAACGGAAACTCCATGACGCCGCTGACGACAAGATCGGCGGCCAGCGTGCCTGCGGCAATGGCGAAGACCGCCGTTGCAAACCCAATCAGGAGATATTCAATCGCATAGGCCGCGGTCAGCTGCGCCCGCGTCGCGCCGAAAGTCTTCAGCACCACGGCGTCATAGATGCGAAAACGCTGGCTCGCCGCGAGCGCGCCGCCGAGCACCAAAGCCGCGGCGAGGAGCGCGATCGCGCTCACCCCGCCCAGCGCCATCACCAGCTTGCCGACCAAGGTATCGATTGCATCGAGCGCATCCTTCACCCGCACCGCGGTAACGGTGGGGAAGGCGCCGCCGAGCGCCCTGATTATCTGCGTTTCGTCCGCGGTCGTGCCGCCATCGGCGAATGTCAAAGTGGCGATATCGCTGTGCGGAGCGCCATCGAAAATGCCGGGTGAGAACACCAGCACGAAATTGATGCCGAGATTTTCCCAGTCGACCGCGCGCAGATTCGCAATCCGCGCCGTCACGTTGCGGCCGAGCACGTTGACGGTGATCGTGTCGCCGATTTTCAGATCGAGGTCGTGCGCGCTTCTGCTTTCAACCGAGACAAGCGGCTCGCCCGCATAGGAAGCGCTCCACCATTCTCCGGCGACGATGCGCGAACCGGGCGGCACTGCCCGCGCGAAAGTTATTCCGCGGTCGCCACGCAACACCCAGCGCGAACGGTCGGGCGGCCTGAGATCGTCGGCATTAACGCCGTTGGCTGCGACGATGCGCCCACGCAGCATCGGTACCCGCTCGAGCTTTGCCCCCGCCGCCTGTTCGTGGATTAAGGCATCGAAGCGGTCCGCTTGCGCCGCCGGGATGTCGAGGAAGAAGAACGACGGCGCCTTGTCCGGCAGCGCGGCGGCGAATTCCCGATGCAGATTGCCTTCGATCTCCGCAATCGTGACCAGGATTGCGAGCCCGAGCCCAAGCGAGAGCATGACGCTCGGGGTCAACGCGCCGGCGCGATGAATATTCGCGATGGCGAGCCGCAACACGGTGGAGTTCTGGCGCGGCGCCCGCCGCGCCATCCACATGACCAGCGCCGCAACCAGTCGCAGCAGCACGAACACGGCCGCCGCTGCGGCGAGGAAAAACGCCGCGATGCGGCGATCATAGGTGGTGAACACGGCGAGCGCCGCAAGCAATGCGACAATCGCTACGCTTGCGGCGATGTAGCGCGCGCGTGGCCATGACCGCTCGCCGGCAACCTGATCGCGGAACAGCATCGAGACTGAAATGTCGTGAGCGCGGCCGAGCGGCCATAGCGAAAAGGCGAGCGCAGTAAGCACCCCATAGGCAACCGACAAGGCCAGCACGCCTGGCGAAACCGCCGGTTCGACCGGCAGCGGAAGAATTGCGCCAAAGAAATACGTAATCACGAACGGCAGCGCCGCCCCCAAGGCGGCGCCGAGGAGCGTTGCGAACAAGGCAACGGCGATGATTTCGGTGCAGTAGGCCGCGAAAATGCCGCCACCGCTCGCGCCGAGCGCTTTAAGCGTTGCGATCGTATCGCGGTTGCGCGCCAAATGGCTGGCGACGGCGTTGGCGACGCCGACGCCGCCAATAAGCAGCGTGGCCAAGCCGACCAGTGTCAGATATTGCGAAAAGCGCTCGACATTGCGCTCGAGCTGCGGCGAGGCCTTGCTGCGGCTGCGGATCTCCCAACCGGCCTCCGGGAATTCGGCTCGCGCCCGCTTCTCCACCGCGGCGACCGCGCCGTCGCTTGACTGCGGCTGCGGCAGCTGCAGCCGATATTGCCAGCGCACGAGGCTGCCGGGTTGCAAAAGGCCGCTCGCGCGCAATGCCGCCTCGCTGATCAACAGGCGCGGACCGAGGCTGATGGCGCCGGCGAGTTTGTCCGGTTCACCGGTGACCGTCGCACGCAGTTCAAATTCGGCATCGCCGACCTTCACGCGGTCGCCGATTTTCAAGCCAAGCCGCATCAAAAGCAGCGGGTCCGCCGCGGCGCCGAAAGCGCCGTCGCTCTGCGCCAGCAAAGCCGCAAGCGGCAGCGGCGGATCGGTGGTGAACGCGCCGAATAGCGGATAGCGATCGTCGACGGCTTTGACTTCGACCAGCGTAGCCGCAAGGCCGGTTGCATTTGCAGGTGGGTTTGCGAGCGCAGGCGCTACGGAACGAGCCATTGGACCAGCCATTGGACGCGCCATGGCGCGCAAGCTGGCGGCCACTGAAACCGTGCCATGCGCATCGAGGAAAGCGCGCTCGGTGTCATCGGCCTCACGTTGAATAAGCGAGAAGGCGAGGTCGCCGCCAAGAATCACACGGCCGGCTTTGCCGATGCCGTCGCTGAGGCTTGCGGCGACCGAGCCGACGCCGGCGATCGCGAAGACGCCGAGCGCGATGCAGGCAATGAAAACGCCAAAGCCGCCCAAGCCGCCGCGCAAATCGCGCCACGCAAATCGCCCGGCAAAGCCGCCGGGCCATCCTGTGGCGACCGGTGTGGATAATGCCGAGCGGGAATTGAGCGTCGCCGTCATGCGAGTCCGCTCATCCGATTCTCAATTCCGCCGGCGCGCGCGCCTCGATATGTCCCGAGCGCATGTGCAGCACGCGATCGCAGCGCGCGGCCAGCGCAGCATCGTGCGTGACCAGAACCAGCGTGGTGCCGCGCTCGGCCTGGCCGCGGAACAGAAGCTCGATGATCTCGGCTCCGGTTCCTTCGTCGAGATTGCCGGTCGGTTCGTCGGCGACGATGATGGCTGGGTCGGGCGCCAAGGCGCGGGCGAGCGCGACCCGCTGCTGTTCACCTCCGGAAAGCTCGGCGGGATAATGCCACGCGCGCTGCGCCAAGCCGACGGCGGCGAGTTCGCGTTCGGCGATTGCCTTTGCGTCGCCGATGCCGGCGAGTTCGAGCGGCACTGCGACATTCTCGAGCGCCGTCATTGTCGGGATCAGATGGAAAGCCTGAAAGACGATGCCGATGTTGCGGCCGCGAAAGCGCGCCAGCCGATCCTCGTCGAGCGTCCGCAGATTTTGCCCGGCGACGATAACCGTGCCGGAATCCGGCCGCTCCAATCCGGTCATCACCATCAAGAGCGTGGACTTGCCCGAGCCCGAAGGTCCGAGTAGGGCAACAGCCTCGCCACGACCTATATGGAGATCGATGTCTTTGAGTATATGCACCCGCGCCGCGCCGCGGCCGAGCGAAAGATTGACGCCCTCAATGCTCACGGCTTCGCCCGCCAACAGGCGCCCGGAAATGTCATTCATAGGTTCGACCGGTTCAGCAAAGGTGACCGCCTCATCGCATTGCAATGAGACGCCGCCGTGGCGGCAGGCATGCGTTCGCTCATATGGGTTGCGCCGGGCGTTCTACCAAATCATCGCGGCCTGTTGCGCGCTGCTCTTTGGCGCAGCCAATCCGCACTTGGTGATGGCCGAGAACCCGCTTCATGTCGTGGCGCTGGGCGATTCGCTTACCGCCGGCTACGGGCTCGCCGTCAAGGATGGATTTGTGCCGCGGCTCCAGGCGGCGCTTGTGGCGCAAGGAGCCAAAGTCGAAATCGTTAATGCCGGCGTTACCGGCGACACCGCTTCGGACGGACTGGCCCGCCTGGACTGGTCGGTGCCGGAGGGGACCGACGCCGCGATCGTCGAACTTGGCGCCAATGACATGCTGCGCGGCATCGACCCACAAGCCACGCACGACGCGCTCGATGCCATTCTGGCGCGGCTGGCGCAGCGTCATATCGCAATCATGTTGTGCGGCATGAAGGCCGCACCGAATTTGGGTGTCGATTACGGTCGTGCGTTTGAGCGCATCTATCCCGAGCTCGCGGCCAAATATGGTGCTGTCTTTTACCCATTCTTTCTCGATGGCGCTGCCGCCGACCGCACGCTCACGCAGCAGGACGGGGTCCATCCGAACGCCGCGGGCGTCGGCGTTATCGTGCGGCGGATTTTGCCCACAGTGCGGGAATTCATCGCCCGGGTCCGGGCACAAAAACAATCCTAGGGTCAAAACTCATTATTTCGCTGCAACCCGAAGGGACGCGGGCCTTTCGGCCGCAGGCGTTGTTGCTCGTCGCTCATGATCGTGTAGATCACGTCGCTCCTCGCGCCTCGCCAGCGGCCAAAATTCCTAGCGTCGCGGCCGTGCAAATAATGAGTTTTGACCCTAAAGGTTTGCGCCTGAGGGTTGCGCGCGCGCGGTAATCACCCCATTCTGCAGCTATCGCGAATCGCCCGGGCAAAAAGCCGTAAAAAAGCTCGCCGCCGGCATCGCAGCGATCCTCTTGTGCGGAGGTTGTCGTGCCCCGCTTGTTCACCGGAGTTGAAATCCCGCCGGCAGTAAGCCGGTCGCTCGCCATGATGCGCGGCGGACTGCCTGGCGCCCGCTGGATCGATCCGGAGAACTATCATCTGACGCTACGCTTCATCGGCGATATCGATGACGCTTTGGCGCACGAGATTGTCGGCGTGCTTGGCCGCGTTCATCGCCAGGCGTTCGACCTCCGTCTCGATGGACTGACATCGTTCGGCGGCCGCAAGCCGCGGGCCGTCGTCGCCGCGGTGGCGCCGGTCGCGCCTTTGCTGGAGCTGCAAGCCGAGCACGACCGGCTCCTACAGCGGCTCGGGCTCGAACCGGAGGGACGCAAATACACCCCGCATGTGACGTTGGCGCGGTTGCGCGATTCATCGAGCCGGCAAGTCGCCGAATATCTGGCGGCGCGGGGCCACTACCGCTCGTCCTCGTTCGAGGCCTCGCGGTTTGTGTTGTTTTCCTCGCGCGCCTCGGTCGGCGGCGGGCCTTATGTCGTCGAAGAGACCTATCCACTCGCTGCCCATGACGTGAGACGCGCTCAACGCGCCGGCTGAGTCCGCTTGGCTCTGCTGCGGGCTCGACCCAGGCAGCCACGAACAACGCGTGGAAGTTGCTCTAGGCTCGCAATATCCGCGATTGCAGATCGAGCATGGCGGTCGCGAAGCCGTGGCTGTCCGACATCACTTCGCGCATCAATGACAGCGGCGTCGGGCGGGACAATTCGACTTCGCCCACGACGGTTTCGAAGTCGAACGAAAGTTCGGCGTCGAATTTGCGCGCGAGCTGCTGCATGCGCCGATTCTCGGCGAGGCAGGCCATGTGCAGAAGGCGGAAGCCACGATTGCGCGCCGCCAGCAAAGTGCGACGCAGCAATGCCGAGCCGACGCCGTGACTCTGCCAATCCTTTTCGACGCTGAACGCCGCCTCCGCCTCACGCGGAAAGCCCGCTCCGAGCGGGCGCAGCTCCGCGGCGCCGCGCATCGTGCCGTTGACGAAGAAGCCGTGCACGACCGTATCCAGGCCGGGGGTGAGATCGACGTAATTGCGAATGAACTGGTCGGACACGCCGCCGGAAAAGCGGTTACGCCGGCTTTGCGCATCCAGACGCAGCAAATGGTCGCGATATTTGGCGGTCTCTCCAATCCACAATTTGCGGACTACACCGCCTTCGGGAAGGATTTCCTTCATTGGGTCTCCTGACATTACCGTCGACAAGACCCGCCTTGATTTCGCT
Organism: uncultured Alphaproteobacteria bacterium; assembly: GCA_963816295.1. Classification (GTDB taxonomy): domain Bacteria; phylum Pseudomonadota; class Alphaproteobacteria; order Rhizobiales; family Xanthobacteraceae; genus BOG-931. The sequence goes on from CAWFJS010000019.1 coordinate 260,134, forward strand.
TCCTCCCAGAAAGCACACGAGCGCAGCGAATAAATCGTGCGCTCGGCGAATCACAGCATCATGTTGGGACGTGGCGGCAAATTGGCAAGGCGAAGCATTGAGCAACATGCCTATATTCCGTATACGCATGGCTCAAGACGCATTTGCGGCGGTTTGCTGACGAAGCGAAGACTTGTGCTTGGCGGTCGTCGGCAACGGCGCTGATGTGGCCCTGCCTTCGACCAATCACGCGACCGTCATCTTTCGTTCACGCCCGTTGATCACGACGTCAAACACGACCTCCCGCGCCAAGCGCGAACTCATGGCCTCATTCCGATGGCGAGCTCCATTGCAAATCGTTATGCCGCCAATGTCGCCGCCGGCCGTATCGAGCGTGACGATGCGCAACTCGCCATCGCTGAAAAAATGATGCGGCTGGAAGAACGGATCTCGGAATACTTGTCGCGAAAATCTTCCGCGCTCGACTGGCTGTTCGCAAGCCGCGAGCAGCCGCCGATCAAGGGCCTTTATATCTACGGCGAGGTCGGACGCGGCAAGACGATGCTGATGGATTTGTTTTTTGACACCAGCCCGGTCGAGCGAAAACGCCGCGCGCATTTCCACGAATTCATGCTCGACGTGCACGAGCGCATTTACCTGATCCGTCAGAAAATGAAATTCGGCGAACATGACGGCGAGGACCCGATTGAACTCGTCGCAGAGCAGCTAGCCGCCGAGGCTTGGCTCTTGTGCTTCGACGAATTCCACGTCACCGATATCGCCGATGCGATGATCCTCGGTCGCCTTTTCGCGCGGCTGTTCGATCGTAACATCGTTGTCGTCGCGACCGCGAATATACCGCCGGACGAACTCTACAAGGACGGACTCAACCGCGCTCTGTTCGTGCCGTTCATCGCCATGCTGAACACGCGCATGGACGTCGTGCGATTAGCTGCGCGCACCGATTTCCGCTTGGAGAAGCTTGCCGGTCAGCCGGTCTGGTATGTGCCCGTTGACGCGGCCGCCGATGCCCGCCTCGACGACGCGTGGCGGCGGCTCACCGGAGGCAATCATGGCGCTGCGCAGGAATTGGCATTGAAAGGCCGCGCGGTCCACGTGCCGCGCGCTTTTATGGGGGTGGCGCGATTTTCATTCCACGATCTGTGCGAAGAGCCGCTTGCGGCCGCGGATTATTTGCGGATCGCGCACGAGTTTCACACCATTATTCTCGACCACGTTCCAGCGATGACCTATGACAATCGCGATGCCGCCAAGCGCTTCATCATCTTGATCGACACGCTCTACGACATGAACGTGAAACTGATCGTGTCCGCGGCCACTCCTCCCGAAGCGCTGTACCGCGCCGATGAAGGATTCGAAGCACAGGAATTCAAGCGCACCGCATCGCGGCTGATTGAGATGGGGTCGCAATCCTATCTGGCTCGCCCGCATGGCGCCGGCCACGAGCGCATGTCCGGTTCTTCGGCTGGAATTGTTGAGACTTAGCGCAAGGCGGCCGCATTCTCAGCCGCTCGTCTGCGCGACCCGGCTACGCTCGCTGCACGAGCTTCGGCGGGTTTGCAGTCCGCCGACCTTGCTTCGTCCGCCGAAGCGTCAGGCGAAATCAATCAGCTCCGCGGAGGGCGAGCTTCGCGAAGGCGGCAGCGCAGAGCGCGAAGGCGAGGACCCAGTCGGTCACGGCGAGTGAGAAAAGCTCCTTTGGATTCCCTCTTGCGCGCGAATGAGCGGCATCGGCGGCGACGCCGGTCACGATTCCGGGTCCGAACCTGCGGAATAATCTGCGCGCGGACGCGATCATCGATCCGGTATAGGTGCTGACGTTGGTCATCATGCTCGTCATTTTCGATTCGGCTCGCAGGCGCAAGATATTCCGGCTGGTCAATGGTGAGCGGCCCGCTTTCGTTCTCGACAGCCGGCCGCGCTCTTACACTTGAACGGGTGATCCGAAACGGCTAATGACGCCGGAGGCCCGGCCTTTCCTAGTAATCAAGGACATTTATCTGATGCCGCGAAACAAGATCGCATTGATAGGTTCGGGCCAAATTGGCGGAACGCTGGCGCACCTGATCGGCCTTAAGGAGCTCGGCGATGTCGTGTTGTTCGACGTGGCCGAGGGCGTGCCGCAAGGCAAGGCGCTTGATCTCGTGCAGTCGTCGCCGGTCGAGGGCTTCGACGCCCGCTTTGCCGGCACCAATTCTTATGAAGCGATCGAAGGCGCCGCAGTGTGCATCGTTACCGCTGGCGTGCCGCGCAAACCCGGCATGAGCCGGGACGATCTGCTCGGCATCAATCTGAAAGTCATGGAACAGGTCGGCGCCGGCATAAAAAAATACGCGCCCAATGCCCTCGTCATCTGCATCACCAATCCGCTCGACGCCATGGTCTGGGCGCTGCAGAAGTGCTGCGGCCTGCCCAAGAATATGGTCATCGGCATGGCCGGCGTGCTCGATTCGGCGCGCTTTCGTTATTTTCTGGCTGATGAATTTAATGTCTCGGTCGAGGACGTGACCGCCTTCGTGCTCGGCGGTCATGGCGACGCGATGGTGCCGCTGGTGCGTTATTCGGCCGTCGCCGGCATACCGCTTCCCGATCTGGTGAAGATGGGCTGGACCACGCAGGCGCGCATCGAGGAGATCGTCGAGCGCACCCGCAATGGCGGCGGCGAGATCGTCAGCCTGTTGCGCACCGGCTCGGCTTTTTATGCGCCCGCTTCCTCGGCAATCGCGATGGCGGAGAGTTATTTGCGCGACAAGAAACGGGTGCTCCCCGCCGCCGCGTGGCTCAATGGCGAATATGACCTTAAGGACATCTATGTCGGCGTGCCGGTGGTGATCGGCAGCAAAGGGGTCGAGCGGATCGTCGAGATCGAACTCAATAGCGCCGAGCGCGCGATGTTCGAAAAATCGGCGCAAGCAGTCCAGAGCCTCATCGACGCGTGCAAAAGAATTGCACCCGATCTGGGGAAATGAATTCTCCATCATCCTGAGGCAGCCGGGACGTTTGGTCGAGCATTCGAATGAACATCCACGAATATCAGGCCAAAGCGATATTGCGGGAATTCGGCGTGCCGGTGCCGCGCGGGATCGCAGCGTTCACCGCGGCGGAGGCGGAAAAGGCCGCCAACGAACTCGGCGGCCCGGTCTGGGTGGTGAAGGCGCAAATTCATGCCGGCGGTCGCGGCAAGGCTGGCGGCGTCAAAGTCGTCAAATCAATCGCCGACGTGAAGCGTGAGGCCGAGCGGATGCTCGGCTCCATTCTGGTTACGCACCAAACCGGGCCGCATGGCCGCCAGGTGCGCCGCGTCTATATCGAGGAAGGCTCCGCGATCGAGCGCGAATATTATCTCTCGGCGCTGGTCGATCGCTCGACTTCGCAGGTGGCCTTCGTCGCCTCAACCGAGGGCGGCATGGACATCGAAGAAGTCGCGCACAAGATGCCGGACAAGATCGAGAGTTTCTCGGTCGATCCGGCGACCGGCTTCATGCCGCATCACGCGCGCCACGTGGCCCATGTCCTCCGCTTGAACCGCGAGCAGACCAGGCAAGCCGAAGACATGCTGCCGAAGCTCTACCAGGCCTTCCTGGCCAAGGACATGAGCATGCTTGAGATCAATCCGCTGGTCGTGACCAAAGCCGGCCAGATCATTTGTTTGGACGCCAAGATCGCATTCGATGATAACGCGCTATACCGCCACGCCGACGTGATGGCGTTGCGCGACATCAACGAAGAGGACGAAAAGGAGATCGAGGCGTCGCGCCACGATCTCAATTATGTCGCGCTCGACGGCACGATCGGCTGCATGGTCAATGGCGCCGGCCTCGCCATGGCCACCATGGACATCATCAAGCTTTACGGCGAGACGCCGGCCAATTTCTTGGATGTCGGCGGCAGCGCGACAAAAGAGAAAGTAGCGGCCGCTTTCAAGATCATCACGTCGGATCACAACGTGAAGGGCATCTTGATCAATATTTTCGGCGGCATCATGAAGTGCGACGTGATCGCCGAGGGCGTCGTCGCGGCAGTCAAGGAAGTCGGGCTGCGCGTGCCGCTGGTGGTGCGTCTCGAAGGCACCAATGTCGAGCTCGGCAAGAAGATCATCGCGCAATCCAATCTCGACGTGACTTCGGCCGATGATCTTGACGATGCCGCGCAGAAGATCGTCGCGGCGGTGAGGAAAGCGTGAGCGCCGGGCCAGAACGATGTCCATCCTGATCGACAAAAATACCAAAGTGATCTGCCAGGGCTTGACCGGCAAGAACGGCACGTTCCATTCCGAGCAGGCGATTGCTTACGGCACCAAAATGGTCGGCGGTACCTCGCCCGGCAAAGGCGGCATGACGCATCTCGGCCTGCCGGTCTTCGATACGGTCATCGAAGCCCGTGACAAGACGGGCTGCGATGCCAGCGTCATCTATGTGCCGCCGCCCGGCGCCGCCGACGCGATCTGCGAGGCGATCGCGGCGGAGATTCCGCTGATCATCTGCATCACCGAGGGCATTCCGGTCGCCGACATGGTGAAGGTCAAGCGCGCGCTGTCGGGGTCGCGCTCTCGGCTGATCGGACCCAATTGTCCCGGCGTTATGACCGCGGGCGAATGCAAGATCGGCATCATGCCCGCGAATATCTTTAAATCCGGCAAGGTCGGGATCGTGTCGCGGTCCGGCACGCTGACCTACGAAGCCGTGTTTCAAACGACGCAGGTTGGGCTGGGCCAGACCACCGCAGCCGGCATCGGTGGCGATCCGGTCAAAGGCACCGATTTCATCGAGGTCCTGGAAATGTTTCTCGCCGACCGGCAAACCGAAGCGATTATCATGATCGGCGAAATCGGCGGCGCGTCCGAGGAAGATGCCGCGCAGTTTCTCAAGGACGAAGCCAAACGCGGCCGCAAGAAACCGACGGTCGGCTTCATCGCCGGCCGGACCGCTCCGCCTGGCCGCCGCATGGGTCATGCCGGCGCGATTATCGCCGGCGGCAAGGGCGACGCCAAGTCCAAGATCACCGCCATGGAGGCAGCCGGCATCAAAGTCGCGCCATCCCCGGCGCGGCTCGGCAAGACGCTGGCTGAAATATGGAAGTGACTGTTCATTGTTTCATCTTTTGCCGGCCAGGTTGAGCAATTAAATAGAGCTAGAAAGGAAATCCTGCGGGCTGCCGGGAGCGTAGTTTGACTATTCCGGTGCTCGTCCGTTTGCCGCTTCAATCCCGTCCGAGCTTGCTTGAGGGTCGCTGATGTCTCGTCAAGACGCCAATGCCGCTTTCGCCCGTACCTCGTTCCTCTATGGCGGCAATGCTGCCTATATCGAAGACCTCTATGCCCGCTACGAGACCGACCCGAAAGCGCTCGATGCGGCGTGGCAAACTTTTTTCCAAAGTCTGAAAGACGAACGCGCAGACGTCGAGCGCAACGCGCAAGGGCCATCATGGCAGCGGCCCGATTGGCCACCGCTTGCCTCGGATGAACTCACCGGCGCGCTTGACGCCGGTTGGCAAGAGACGACCGCGGCGATCGGCGGCAAGTTGAAGGCGCAGGCGCAGGCCCGCGGTGTGGACATCACCTCCGCCGAGGTCGAGCGCGCAACCCGCAATTCGATCAGGGCGCTGATGCTCATCCGCGCTTATCGGGCGCGGGGACACTTCCATGCCAATCTCGATCCGCTCGGGCTCGAACCGCCGCAGAACGAGGAGGAGCTTGATCCGCGTTCTTACGGCTTCGGCGAGGCCGACCTCGACCGCCGGATTTTTCTCGACCATGTGCTGGGGCTCGACTTCGGCACCGTGCGCGAGATCGTCGCCATTCTGCGCCGAACCTATTGTCAGACGCTCGGCGTCGAATTCCTCCACATTTCCGATGCCGCGCAAAAAAGCTGGATCCAGGAGCGTATCGAGGGGCCGGACAAGGAGATTACGTTCACCCGCGAGGGCAAGCGCGCCATCCTCAACAAGCTGGTCGAAGCCGAGGGCTTCGAAAAATTCTGCGATGTGAAATTCACCGGGACCAAGCGCTTCGGCCTCGATGGCGGCGAAGCCATGATCCCGGCGCTGGAGCAGATCATCAAGCGCGGCGGGGCGCTGGGCGTGCGCGATATCGTCATCGGCATGCCGCATCGCGGCCGCCTCAGCGTCTTGGCGCAGGTCATGGCCAAGCCGCACCGCGCCATCTTTCATGAATTCAAAGGAGGCTCATCGACCCCGGATGCGGTCGAAGGCTCCGGCGACGTGAAATATCATCTCGGCGCCTCTTCCGACCGCGAATTCGATCACAACCGGGTGCATTTGTCGCTGACTGCGAACCCGTCGCACCTCGAGATTGTCGATCCGGTCGTGCTCGGCAAAGTGCGGGCCAAACAGGATCAGCTCGGCGCCACGCCGGACGATCGCACCATGGTGATGCCGCTACTCATTCACGGCGACGCATCGTTTGCCGGGCAGGGCGTGGTGGCGGAATGTTTCGGGCTGTCCGGGCTGCGCGGCCACCGCACCGGCGGATCGCTGCATTTCATCGTCAACAATCAGATCGGTTTTACCACCAATCCGCGATATTCCCGCTCGTCGCCGTATCCTTCCGACGTCGCCAAGATGATCGAGGCGCCGATTTTTCATGTCAATGGCGACGACCCCGAGGCGGTGGTGTTCGCCGCCAAGATCGCGACCGAATTCCGGCAGAAATTCCAGAAGCCGGTGGTCATCGACATGTTCTGCTATCGCCGTCACGGCCACAACGAAGGCGACGAGCCGTCATTCACCCAACCGTTGATGTACAAGGCGATCGCCGCGCATCCAACGACGCTCGAGATCTACAGCAAGAAACTCATCGGCGAAGACATCGTGAGCGCCGGCGAGGTCGAAACGATGAAGGCGCAATGGCGCGCCCACCTCGATGCCGAGCTCGAGGCCGGGCTTGGCTACCGCGCCAACAAAGCCGATTGGCTCGATGGCCGCTGGTCCGGCTACACGACCGCGGGCGACGCCGACGATCCGCGCCGCGGTCAAACCGGCGTCGAAATCGCCACGCTCAAGGATATCGGCGGCAAGATTACCGCGGTGCCGCCCGATTTTCATTTGCACAAAACGCTGCAACGCTTTCTCGACAATCGGCGCAAGGCGATCGAAACCGGCGCCGGGATCGATTGGGCGACCGCCGAGGCGCTCGCTTTCTGTTCGCTGTTGCTCGATGGACATCGCGTTCGGCTGTCCGGCCAGGATTCCGAACGCGGCACCTTCTCGCAGCGTCACTCGGTGCTGATCGATCAGGAGAACGAGACGCGCTACACGCCTTTCAACAATCTCCGCGACGGTCAGGCGCGTTTCGAAGTGATCAATTCGATGCTGTCGGAAGAAGCCGTGCTCGGCTTTGAATACGGCTATACGCTGGCCGAACCGGATGCGCTCACGCTGTGGGAAGCGCAATTCGGCGATTTTGCCAACGGCGCGCAGGTTCTGTTCGATCAATTCATCTCGTCCGGCGAGCGCAAATGGCTGCGCATGTCGGGGCTGGTCTGCCTGTTGCCGCACGGCTACGAAGGCCAGGGGCCGGAGCATTCGTCGGCGCGGCTCGAGCGGTTTCTCTCGATGTGCGCCGAGGACAATATGCAGGTGGCGAACTGCACGACGCCGGCGAACTATTTTCACATCCTCCGCCGCCAGCTCAAGCGCGACTTCCGCAAGCCGCTGATCCTGATGACGCCAAAATCGCTGCTGCGCCATAAGCGTGCGGTGTCGCGGCTCGACGAAATTGGCCCGGGCACCTCGTTTCACCGGCTGTTGTGGGACGATGCGCAATTGCAGCCGAACGAGAAGATCAAGCTCGTCGCCGATGACAAGATCCGGCGCGTGATCCTGTGTTCCGGCAAGGTCTATTACGATCTCTTCGAGGAGCGGGAGCGCCGCGGCATCGACGATATCTATCTCCTGCGCATCGAGCAGCTCTATCCGTTCCCGACCAAGGCGCTGATGACCGAATTGTCGCGCTTCAAACAGGCCGAAGTGGTCTGGTGCCAGGAGGAGCCGCGCAATATGGGCGCCTGGGTGTTCGTCGACATATTCCTGGAATGGGTGCTCAATCAAATCGGCGCCAAGCGTCGGCGCGCCCGCTATGTCGGCCGGCCCGCCGCCGCCTCGACTGCGGTCGGGCAAATGTCCATTCACTTGGCGCAACTCGGCAAGTTTTTAAACGAGGCGTTGGCGTAATGCAGGACGGAGGTCAGATCTCAGAGTTCGGACGGGAATTTTTGCTTTCGACTTGCGATCTCTGATTTCTGTCATCCTATATCTGACATCTGCAATTAGCCCATCTGGAACTAGTCCATGGCTGAGATACGCGTGCCGGCGCTGGGTGAATCGGTCACCGAGGCAACCATCGGCAAATGGTTCAAGAAACCGGGCGAGGCCGTCGCGGTGGACGAGCCCCTGGTCGAGCTTGAAACCGACAAGGTGACGATCGAAGTGCCGGCGCCGGCGGCCGGCGTGCTCGCGGATATTGCCGCCAAGGATGGCGACACGGTCGCGGTCGGCGCCGTTCTCGGCCAGATCAAGGAAGGCGCGGCCGGCGCGGTGAAATCCGCACCGGCGGCGACGCCAAGCGTAACGCCAAGCGCATCTCCTCCGCCGCCGCAGTCCGCGCCCGCAGCGGCGCCCAAGGCTGCGACCAGCGCTGCGACCGGCGCTGCGACCAGCGCCGCGCCGGCAACGGCAAAATCCTCCGATGCGCCGCTCGCGCCCGCGGTGCGCAAGCTTGCCGCAGAATCGGGCGTCGATGCCGTGGGCGTTGCCGGCTCGGGCAAGGATGGCCGCGTCACCAAGGGCGACATGCTTGCCGCCATCGAGCGCGCCGCGGCCGCGCCGACCCCCGTCGCCGCCACTGCCGCCGCGGTCCAGATGCGCGCCCCGACGCCGCCCGACGATGCGGCGCGCGAGGAGCGGGTGCGCATGACACGGCTGCGCCAGACTATCGCCCGGCGCTTGAAGGACGCGCAGAACACCGCGGCCATGCTCACGACCTTCAACGAGGTCGACATGGGCCACATCATGGCGCTGCGCACGCAATACCGCGATCTGTTCGAGAAGAAACACGGTGTGAAGCTCGGCTTCATGGGTTTCTTCGTGCGCGCCTGCGTGCAGGCGCTCAAGGAAATTCCCGCCGTGAATGCCGAGATCGACGGCGCCGACATCGTCTACAAAAATTATTATCACATCGGCATCGCGGTCGGCACCGAGCGCGGCCTGATCGTTCCGGTGGTGCGCGATTGCGATGCCAAATCGCTCGGCGAAATCGAGAAGGCGATTGCCGATTTCGGCCGCCGCGCGCGCGACGGCGCGCTCAAGATCGAGGAAATGCAGGGCGGCACCTTCACCATCACCAATGGCGGCGTCTACGGCTCGCTGATGTCGACGCCGATCCTCAACGCGCCGCAATCCGGCATTCTCGGCATGCACAAGATTGCCGAACGGCCGATGGTGGTCGCCGGCAAGATCGAGGTGCGGCCGATGATGTATCTGGCTTTGAGCTACGACCATCGCCTGGTCGACGGCCGCGAGGCGGTGACTTTCTTGGTTCGCGTCAAGGAGTGCTTGGAAGATCCGGCGCGATTGGTGCTGGATTTGTGATTTCTCTCCGTACGTCATGGCCGGGCTTGACCCGGCCATCCACGTCTTAACTTCGCATGAGACGTGGATGCCCGCGACAAGCGCGGGCATGACGATGATAGGTGAATGCGTCATGCCTTACGATCTCATCGTCATTGGCTCTGGCCCCGGCGGCTATGTCTGCGCCATCCGCGCGGCGCAGCTCGGCATGAAAACCGCGGTGATCGAGAAGCGCGCCACCTTCGGCGGCACCTGTCTCAATATCGGCTGCATTCCATCGAAGGCGATGCTCAACGCGTCCGAGCTTTACGAGGAAGCGGCGCACAAATTTGCCGACATGGGCATCAAGGTCGGCACGCCGGCGATCGATCTCGCCGCCATGCTGAAATACAAACAAGGAGCCGTCGACGGCAACGTCAAAGGCGTCGATTACCTGTTCAAAAAAAACAAGATCGAGACCTTCCACGGCACTGGTCGCATTGCCGCACGCGGCAAAGTCGAAGTGAGAAATGCCGACGGCAAGGCGGAGCTGCTGGAGACGAAGAATGTCGTCATCGCCACCGGCTCCGATGCGGCGCGCTTGAACGGCATCGATTTCGACGAAAAGCGCATCGTGTCCTCGACCGGCGCACTGGAATTACCCGCGGTGCCGAAAAAGCTCCTGATCGTCGGCGCCGGCATTATCGGACTCGAGCTCGGCTCGGTGTGGCGCCGCCTCGGCGCCGACGTTACGATCGTCGAATTCCTCGATCATATCCTGCCGGGCATCGACACCGAGGTCGCCAAGCAATTTCATCGCATCCTGCAAAAGCAGGGCATCGCGGTGCGGCTGTCATCCAAAGTGGCCGGCGTCGACAGCTCCGGCAAGGTGCTCAAGGTCAAGGTCGAGCCGGCGGCTGGCGGTGGCGCGGCGGAGACGCTGGAAGCCGATGTCGTGCTCGTGGCGATCGGCCGCGTGCCATATAGCGAGGGCCTCGGCCTCGAAGCGCTCGGCGTCAAAAAGGACAATCGCGGGCGGATCCTGGTCGATCCGCATTTTCGCACCAATATCGAAGGCGTCTATGCCCTCGGCGACGTCATTGCCGGCCCGATGCTGGCGCACAAGGCCGAGGACGAAGGTGTGGCGGTCGCCGAAATCATCGCCGGGCAGGCCGGCCACGTGAATTACGACGTGATCCCCAACGTCGTTTACACCTATCCCGAAATTGCTTCGGTCGGCAAAACCGAAGAGGAGCTGAAAACAGCCGGCATCGCTTACAATGTCGGAAAATTTCCCTTTACCGCCAATGCGCGCGCCAAAGTCAATTTGACCACCGAGGGCTTCGTGAAGATTTTGGCCGATGCCAAGACCGATCGCGTGCTCGGCGTGCATATTCTGGGACCGGACGCCGGCAACATGATCGGCGAGGCGGCTGTCGCCATGGAATTCGGCGCCTCGTCCGAAGACATCGCGCGCACCTGCCACGCCCATCCGACCTTGAGCGAGGCGATCAAGGAATCGGCGCTCGCCGTCGCCAAGCGCGCGATTAATTTTTAAGACGCGTACTCTGACTCGTCATTGCCGGGCTTGACCCGGCAATCCATCTTTCCATTCGCTAAACTGGATCACCGGGTCTCGCCGCTTCGCGGCGGTCCGGTGATGACGACGCAACGGCTACAACACTGCGACCAGCGGCAGCGCATGCGGGGCGAAAAATCCGAACAACATCAGCATTAGGCCGAGCACGCCGAGCGCACCGCCGAACCAGGCGAGCGCCACCGTGCCGGTAATGACTGCCGCGGAAGACAGCACGATGCCGACCTGAAACGCCGCCGAGGACAGCTCATAATGATGATATTTCGCCAATGCGAGGTCGCGTTTTGCTTCTTCCTCTTTGGCGCGCTCGGCGAGCTCCTTGCGGCCCTCGCCGGTCGACGGCTCGGAATCGTAACGCGCCGCGGTCTTTTTCCAGGCGTCGATCTGCTTCTGCATTGAGGTTTTCGCGGCCGGGTCGGAAGCGGCCTCTGACGCGACCAGCATTTCCTCGGCCGCGGTATTGACCTGAGTCAAACGGATGCTTTTGGCCTGAAAGAATGCCCACAGATCGGATGCTTCCACGTTCGCGCTGATCGCCTCGGTTTGCGCGCTTTTGCCGAACGTCTCCGAAAACGAAAGAAATAATGCGAGCACCGCGATCAAGAGCGCGATGCGCCGGTTGAAATATTGCGAGTGCTCGCCTTCTTGCGCTTTTTCGATGGTCTCGTGAATTTCGGACATGATTCCCTCGTCATTCCGGGGCCGAGCGAAAGCGAGGAGCCCGGAATCCATAATCACGGTTCGTGGGTATGGATTCCGGACTTGCCGCTTCGCGGCAATCCGGAATGACGGGTAGAACGATTTTTTGTCAAGCGCGCGGATGGGCGCTGCGATAGGCCTCGATCAGGCGCTCGGCGTCCACGGCGGTGTAGATTTGCGTGGTCGAGAGCGAAGCATGGCCGAGCAATTCCTGGATCGCGCGCAAATCGCCGCCGCCGGCCAAGAGATGCGTGGCGAAGGAATGCCGCAAGGCGTGCGGCGTGGCGCTCGCGCCAAGCCCGAGCGCGCCACGCAACCGCGCCATCGCCAGCTGCACGAGGCGGGGCGAGAGCGGCCCGCCTTGGGCGCCGACGAACAATGGACCGTCGGCGGGCAGGTCGTAGGGGCAGAGCGCAATGTAATCGGCGACGAGCTTCGCGACCGGCGCGATCAGCGGCACCATGCGCTGCTTGCGGCCCTTGCCGGTGACGGTCAGCACGTCGCGGCCGTCGAACTCGGCGCGCTTGACGCCGAGCGCTTCTGAGACGCGCAAGCCACAGCCGTAGAGCAATCCGAGCACCGCGGCGTCGCGGGCGTGAATCCACGCGCCGCGGCCGTCGCCGGCGGCAAGGGTCGGATCGGCCATGCTTTTAGCCGCGTCGATCGGCAGCGGCCGCGGCAAGGTCTTGCCCAGTTTTGGTCCGCGCACAGCGGCGAGCGCCGCGAGCCTACCTTTGCCGTTCCGCTCCAGGAAACGGCCAAAGGCGCGGATGCCGGCGAGCGCCCGCATCAGCGAACGGCTGCCGATATTGGCCGAGCGACGCGCCGCCAGAAATGCGCGCACATCCGCGGGAAGAAGCGCCGCCAGGTCGTTGAGCGATGGCGCGCCGCCGCAATGCTCGGCGAGAAAATGCAGGAACTGCAGCACGTCGCGGCGGTAGGCTTCGATGGTCTTGGCCGAAAGTTGGCGTTCGGCTTGCAGATGCCGCAGCCAGGCATCGATCTCCGTCGCGACTTTGGGGGCGATGGTCACTTGAACTTTCGACGTCTTTCCGCGCGGCCTGTTCTTTCCTCCCCCGCTTTGCGGGGGAGGGGGACCGCCCGAAGGGCGGTGGAAGGGGCGATTTTCGGAACGCCTATTTAGCCGCCGCATGCAATTCCATTCTGTACGCCCCCACCACCATGCTTCGCATGGTCCCCCTCCCCCGTTTCACGGGGGGAGGATGAAAGAGGCCATGACCCGATCTACGCCGAGGGTATTTACCCTTCCTAAATCGGTGAGAATCGGCCGAGAATCGCTAGTGTGGTGGATTTGAAGTTCCTACGATTAAGCGGCTAACTCGGATCGAAACTTCAAATCCAAAAACCACACTAGAATCGTAAATTTGCTGGTGTCCCTTTGATTCCGAAGTTCGTATCAGAGGCGCTGCAAGCACTTGCGGACTTCGGAATCGGGACACCAGATGGCCAGACGGGTGGTCGATGTGCTGGTGCCGGTCGCGCTGGACCGGGCCTATTCCTACCGCGTGCCGGCGGTGCTTGAGCTTGCGCCCGGCGACATCGTCACCGTGCCGCTCGGGCCGCGCCAGACCACCGGCGTGGTGTGGGCCGAGAACGCCAACCCGAATCCGCGGCTCGATAATCGGCTCAAGGACATCAAGGAGAGGCTCGAATTCCCGCCGCTCAAGCCGGAATTGCGCCGGTTTGTCGAATGGGTCGCGAATTACACGCTGGCCGCCCGCGGCATGGTGCTGCGCATGTGCCTGCGCATGGGCGAGCATCTCGGCGCCGAACGCGAGCGCATCGGCGTGCGGCTTGCGGGCGCGGCGCCCGAGCGCCTGACGCCGGCGCGCCGGCGCGTGCTCGATCTTCTCGCCGACGGCATGGTGCGCGGCAAGACCGAAGCAGCGCGCGAAGCCGGCGTTTCCGCCGGCGTGATCGACGGCCTGATCGACGAAGGCACGCTCGCCACCGTGGTGCTGCCGCCGGAGCCGGTGGCGCAGCCGCCAGATCCCGATTTCATCGCCGCGGATTTCACCGCCGACCAGCGCGCCGCGGCGACCGCCTTGCAAAGGATGGTGGCGCAGGGCGGCTATTCGGTCACGCTGCTCGACGGCGTCACCGGTTCGGGAAAAACCGAAGTCTATTTCGAGGCGGTGGCGGACACGATCCGGCGCGGCCGGCAAAGCCTGATCCTGATGCCGGAGATTGCGCTCACCACGCAATTTCTCGACCGCTTCGCCGCACGTTTCGGCACAAGGCCGGCGGAATGGCACTCCGAATTATCGCCGCGGCTGCGCGCGCGCACCTGGCGGGCGGTCGCCGACGGCGAAGTCAGCGTCGTGGTCGGCGCGCGCTCGTCGTTGTTTCTGCCCTACGCCGATCTCGGGCTGATTGTCGTGGATGAAGAGCACGATCCTGCTTACAAGCAGGAAGACGGCGTGCGCTACCACGCCCGCGACATGGCGGTGGTGCGCGGACACATCGCCGGCATTCCGATCGTGCTGTCGTCGGCGACGCCGTCGATCGAGAGCGAAGTCAATGCGCGGCGCGGCCGCTATGCGCGCGTTTCCTTGCCGGAGCGCTTTGGCGGCCAGCGCCTGCCCACGGTCGAAGCGATCGATCTGCGCCGCGAACGGCCGCCGCCCGGCCGCTTCATTTCGCCCTCGCTCGCGGGTGCGGTGAAGACCGCGCTCGAACGCCGCGAGCAGGCTTTATTGTTCCTCAACCGGCGCGGCTACGCGCCGCTGACGCTGTGCCGCGCCTGCGGCTTTCGCTTCGCCTGTCCGAATTGCGACGCCTGGCTGGTCGACCACCGCTTCCGCCGCCAGCTTGTGTGCCACCATTGCGGCTTCGGAATGCCGCATCCGCCGACCTGTCCGAAATGCGGAGCGGCCGATTCTTTCGTTCCGGTCGGTCCCGGCGTCGAGCGGTTAGAGGAGGAGGTGCGGGGGCTTTTTCCCGACGCGCGCATCCTCGTGCTCTCGAGCGATCTCATCGCCACCCTCGAGCGCATGCGCGAGGAATTGGCCGACGTCGCCGCCGGTCGCTTCCATATCGTGATCGGCACCCAGCTCGTCGCCAAGGGCCATCATTTCCCGATGCTCAACCTGGTCGGCGTGGTCGATGCGGACCTTGGCTTAAGCAACGGCGATCCGCGCGCTGCGGAACGCACCTTTCAACTGTTGCATCAGGTGATCGGGCGCGCCGGGCGCGACGCCGGCGTCGGCTTGGGGCTCCTCCAGACGCATCAGCCCGAACATCCGGTCGTGCGCGCGCTGATCGCGCAGGATCGCGAGGCGTTCTATGCCGCGGAAATCGCCGCGCGCGAGAAGAGCGGCTACCCGCCGTTCGGCCGGCTCGCCTCGATCGTCATCTCCGGCCCCGACAAACACGACACCGCGGCTTATGCGCGCGAATTGGCGCGCGCTGCCCCGCTCAACGAGAACGCCACGCACGGCGTGCGCGTGCTCGGTCCGGCCGAAGCGCCGCTCGCTTTGGTGCGCGGCCGCCACCGCATGCGATTACTCATCAAAGCGCCGCGCAATTACGACCTCGCGGCCTATTTGCGCCGCTGGCTCGCCAAGGCGCCGAAGCGGCACGGGCCGATCAAGCTCGAGATCGATGTCGACCCGCAGAGTTTTTTGTGAGGTACGTCATTCCGGGGCGCCCCAACGGGCCCGGCTCGAAGTGGCCGGCCCGATGACAAGCTCCGGGTTCCTCGCGTTGCTCGGCCCCGGAATGACGCCGCTCACGCAAACCGCGCTTTTACGCGCTCGCGCGCCTTCGTCGCTTCGGCTTCGCGATTCTTCGCCGGGCTTGCGGTGGACAGCGCGTCGAGCAGCCGGCGCGCCGCGTCGGTGACTTCATCCACGGCGCGGTCAAACGCCACCTCGTTGGCGCGCGATGGATGGGCGAAGCCGGAGAGCTTGCGCACGAATTGCAGCGCCGAGGCGCGGATTTCGTCCTCGGTCGCCGGCGGTTCGAAATTGAACAATGTGCGGATATTGCGGCACATGGCAAACTCCAAATATGGCGAACTCCAATTCTGCCGCGCGGTTTTACGCTGCTTCGGACTCGGGCACCGGCACATTGAAGCCGTTCAGCGTGACCGATACCAGGCAATAGAGCCCGACCAGGTAGATCAATTCGGCGGTGCCATGTTGGCCGAAAGCCTGCACGGCCGCGCGATAGCTCAGCTCCGGCAAAGTGCCGTGACGCAGAAGCGCGGAGGCGATGTCATAGGCGACGCCTTCTTCGCGCGTCAGGTCCGGCGGGCGCTGGCCAGACACAATCGTCGCAAGTTTCTCGTCGGACAGCCCGCGCCGCTCCGCGGCGATGACGTGGGCATAGAGCTCGTAGGAGGAGTGAAACACCGCGCCGGTGACCAGGATCGCCACTTCGCGTACCGTGCGCGGCAGCGATGGCGACACCGATAGTGCCAGGGTGAGGTCCCAGATCGGCTTGCCGAATTTCGGCTCATGCAGCCAAGGATTCCACGGTCCCATCAACGCGCCGTTCTCGGCAATCGTCTCGAAGCCTTGAAAGTTCTTTTCGATGCCGGCTTTCATATCCGCATAGACCTGGCGCTGTTCGGCAGTGAGGTCGGCGGGCGCGATCAACGGTAGGCGCATGGAAATTCTCCTCTGCGAAAAGGGTATGACTAGCCGTTTTAGATGAACGTCGTTCGACGAATTGCGCCGTCTCGGTCTAAACCGGCGATTTCCCGTACCGACTCCCCGATAGCGCGCATCGCCGCGACGATATCCGCGCCAAGCGGGCTATTCCGGAATCCATAATCACAGCGCAGCGGTATGGATTTCTGGCTCGCTTTCGCGTGCGCCAGAATTGTTTTGCGCATGATCTTGTCCGAAAACCGGTTCCCGCTTTTCGGGATCATGCGCTAGTCACATGAACGCCTGGATTCCCGTCTGCGCGCGGCCGAGCACTAGCGCGTGAATGTCGTGCGTGCCTTCGTAGGTGTTGACGGTTTCGAGATTGCACATCACGCGCATGACGTGAAATTCGTCGGTGATGCCGTTGCCGCCGTGCATGTCGCGGGCGAGCCGCGCCACTTCCAGCGCCTTGCCGCAATTGTTGCGCTTGAGCATCGAGATCGCCGGCGGCGACGCTTTACCTTCGTCGATCAGCCGCGACAACCGCAGCGCGGCGTGCAGGCCGAGCGTGATTTCGGTCTGCATGTCGGCGAGCTTCTTCTGAACGAGCTGATTGGCGGCGAGCGGCCGGCCGAACTGCTTGCGCGTGAGCACGTAGTCGCGGGCGCGATGCCAGCAGAATTCGGCGGCGCCCATGGCGCCCCAGGCGATGCCGG
Source organism: uncultured Alphaproteobacteria bacterium (assembly GCA_963816295.1). Taxonomy (GTDB): domain Bacteria; phylum Pseudomonadota; class Alphaproteobacteria; order Rhizobiales; family Xanthobacteraceae; genus BOG-931. The sequence goes on from CAWFJS010000019.1 coordinate 277,326, forward strand.
AGCGCGCGACATTGAGGCAACCGAACGGCCCGGCGAGCCCCGAGACGTTCGGCAACAGGTTTTCCTCGGGCACAACCGCGCCGTCGAACACGAGCTCGCCAGTGATCGAGGCGCGCAGGCTCAATTTGCCCTCGATCTTCGGTGTCGCGAGCCCCTTGGTGCCGCGCTCGACCAGAAAGCCGCGGATCTTGCCGTCGAGCTTGGCCCACACCACCGCGACGTCGGCGACCGGCGCATTGGTGATCCAGGTCTTGGCGCCGGTGAGCTTATAGCCGCCGGAAGTTTTTTCGGCGCGCGTGACCATCGAGCCGGGGTCGGAGCCGTAATCAGGTTCGGTCAAGCCGAAACAGCCGACCATCTCACCGGTTGCGAGCTTGGGCAGATATTTGCGGCGATGCGCCTCGCTGCCATAGGCGTAGATCGCATACATCACCAGCGACGACTGCACCGACATCATCGAGCGGAAGCCGGAATCGACGCGCTCCAGCTCGCGCGCGATCAGCCCGTAGCAGACATAGTTGAGGCCGGCGCCGCCATATTCTTGCGGAATGGTGACGCCGAGCATGCCGAGCGCGCCCATTTCGCGCAGGATATCCGGGTAGAACTTGCCCTCGCGATTGGCGGCAAGGACGCGCGGAAACAATTTCTCCTGCGCGTAGTCGCGCGCGGTGTCGCGCACCATGCGCTCTTCCTCGCTCAATTGGCTTTCAAGGTCGAGCGGATCGTCCCATTTGAAGGCGGCGTCCTTGATCTGCGCGGCTTTGGCGCTGCGTTTTTCGGTTTTCTCCGCAACTTGCGACATCTGGGGCTCCTTGGGGTCTGGCCGCAAGCTTAGAACTTTTCAGGGCAACCGAAAACACGGGGTGTACCTGTTATCGTCATGCCCGGGCATAGCCGTTCTAGGAACGGCGTCGCTTCGCTCGCCTATGCCGGGCATCCATGCTGACGAGCAGCCTCTTGCAGATCGAGTGCCGCAATTCAGCATGGGCCACCGGGTCAAGCCCGGTGGCGAGGAGGATTACGTGGGTTTGCGACCTCGCTGCACCGCGTCCGGGAAAAGCGGCTCAGCGCGCCCGTTGCCGCAGTTCTACGCTTTCGCTATCTAGATCAACGTTCCGCGCCCGTAGCTCAGCTGGATAGAGCGCTGCCCTCCGAAGGCAGAGGTCAGGGGTTCGAATCCCTTCGGGCGCGCCAGTTTCAACACCGTCAGCCCGTCACGTCCGCGGAATGTCGGTGCAATCGATGCAACAAGTCTGCGCGTAGTCTTTCGTTCGTAGATTGGTGCCGCCGGCAAAGGACCACTTACTTTCGCAGTGGGGCGTAGAAGACGCTGTCGATTTCCACGATGTCATCGTCAAACAGGCGTCGGACTTCGACCATCGTGCGCGGTGGATATGGCGGTTTACCCCAGAGTTCAGCTTGCGCTTTGTCGACCATGGGTGCGAACCGGCGCAAGTCGCTCACGTAAACGGTAAGCCGTACGCAGTCCTGCAGGCTCGCACCCTCGGATTGAGCAATCAACCTGATGTTGAGCAAGGCTTGACGAATGCGCGCCTGGGGCTCTTGCACCAGAGTGTTGGTCGCCGGATCGATGCCCTGCATGCCGGCGACAAAGATGAAGTCGCCGGCTCGGGCGCCAAGGCTCCAGGTACCCTCGGCTTTTATGGCGCCGGGTGGATCGAGGGTTTTAACACCGTTCGGCGACGCCGATTGCGCAAGGCAGAAACTTGACGCCATCGCAATCGCCATCACGCCAGCAAGACCTAACCGCTGCAACATCGGATACTCCTGGATTTGGCATGGCGGAAAACCGATTTTTTTGTGTGTCACTTCGAG
>CAWFJS010000020.1:0-379628 GCA_963816295.1 uncultured Alphaproteobacteria bacterium
GTCATATTTCGCAAGGGGCGGCGACGGGTTTGGCAATGGCAAATCCACCGCCGACCATCGACGGGCACCAGGATGCATGCTGACGGCTTTAAAACCGAATTCGAGGCTCGCCTTGCTGGCGAAAAAGCACTGCAAGCTTTGGTCTCTACAGATCGACGGTCCCTAGCTCGAAGCCATTCACGCGATGAGGCGCGAAGGATTGCGGTCAATGTTTTCTGTGCCAGGCTAATCCCAGATATTCAGAAAATCCTCTTCCTCTTCGGCGTGTGATTGTGTTCCATCTGGTGCTACAGCTTGAACAGATGCCGTGTCTGCCACAGCGATCGCTATCGGCGCTGGTGCCAAAAGCCAAACGATCAGAAAGCCGAGGTAACCGAAAATACGCATAGTATGTCTTCCCCATCCCGGCAGAAGTTAAACGCGGAAATAGTGACCCCATTGTGAACATTTCCTCACGGCGTAAAAAACCACACTATGCCCGCCCGCCGCTTCCCGCCGCCTTGGTCCGTCGAGGAATTGGAAGCCTGCTTTGTCGTGAAGAACAGCGCGGGCCAAAAAGCAGCTACACCCGCTTTCAATGTGCTAGGGTATTGCCCTTCGGTTGAGGGGCGCATCGCTGTGCGAGCATTTCTGACATTACTAATCGGCGCGATCCTGCTGGGAGGCTGCGCCGCAAAGCCGACAGCGGGTGGAACTACAGCGAACGCAGCAAAGCCGACAATCAGCGACGGCTTAAAGAGCATGACCAGTGAGAGCAGTCCTGCTAGCGAAGATTACAAGCGCGCAGTCGCTAATTACAGCGATTGTGTCCTAGACCACACGGCAAACCTGACCGCATGTGAGAAACAGCGGGCCATCATGAATGGCCTCGGCAAAGTCTCTTCCAGGTCCTCTTTGAGCCAAAGCTACACACTAGGAAACACACAAATCACCAATACTGCCGGGATCACCCAAGGTGCTAATACCGCTAACACAACACAGGCAGCTGTGTCACATGTCCCAGCCAATACCGCAGACGCCACAAGCGAGGCCATCGCAGACGCCGGCGCCAATAGCACCACAAACGTCATCGCGGAGGCCAGCGCCAATACCGCTCGCGCCACCAACAACGTCATCACTGCCAGCGCAAATCTCGCCACCAGCGCAAGAAACCGTTGTGGATCATCCTGAACCGGTGGCTGCACCATTATCAGACAGATCGACACCCTTTTAGTTTCTCTAAGGGTCGTACCCACTCTTCGGTCTGGCTCATGAATGAATGAGGCACGGCGGATCGCGGCCAATATCGCCAAGCTGCCGGAGTTGTTCGGTCGAAAAGATTAGACCGCTTGGGCCTTCCGCGCCTGCGCCGAAAGCGTGTCGCTCACGCATTGCCTTCCTGCGTCGGGAAAGGACGCGGAGCTGCCCACGGCGCCACGAACCCATAGATGATGTCCTGCTCGGTCATGTCGCGTGGAATTGGTCTCGCAAATTCCGGCATGCCGTCGACAACCGGCAGGAAAGGTCGCTGTAGCCCTTGCCGCATCGCGCAATCAGATGCCGGGCGCCGGATGGGTGATCGTGCTGAAGGTAGAACGTGATCTCACAAGTGTACGGCACCCAGTACGTCGTTGCGAAGGGCTTCAAATTTCGGGATGTCGAGGTCATTGCAGCGACCTTGGCGGAAGGTGTCGCGAGGACCGAACTAGCTACCACGACCAGCAGCACCAGCCCCAAAAGCGGTAGGCTGGAGCGCCTGGATAGTGGCCTGGAAAATAGTGGGGCGCTAAAGAGTAGAATGGCGCGTAATAAGGTCCGGCGTAGTAGTAGTTGTAGTAGCCATAGTAGGGTGATGCAGGTGGGTAACCCCACCGTGGGCCATTTTGGGCCAAGGCAAACGTGGCTCCGCCTAGCAGCGCGGCCGCTGCCAAGCACACTGCAACAGCTTTTTTCATCGACGCACCTGAAATAATTGATCGCCGCCGGCCTATCACACGCAGCCAACATTTGGGCTAAAGAGGTTCGTAAAATTTTATCGAGTTAAGGCCAGATGCCCGCACGCCGCTTCCCGCCGCCGTGGTCCGTCGAAGAATTGGACGCCTGCTTCGTGGTACGCGACCACAACGGCCAGCAGCTCGCCTATGTATATTATGGGAATGAGCCGGGACGGCGACGAGGATGAGTGAAGAGGGGGACATCATGAAGCGGACTGTCTGTGCATTCGCGGTCGCGACACTGATTTGTGCGGTTACATACGAAATGTCTCACGCCGCGCCCATCGCACTGCTAACCGGAATACAGACCGAACTCCGGTAACATTACTTTGGTCTCTTCGCATCACTACCGGCGCTCGCACCAGTACATAGTCATTCCGCTCACGCGCAATTATGGGTGGTGGCCGCAAGGCCAGTATCGTTGGTTTCCCTTTGGCCTGGCACGCTGGGGATATTGGTGTGAACCGGCCAGCTATTATCGCCTAAGCTGCGGAGTTGGCGACTAAGGCCAAATCTGTGCCTGCCGCCGTTCCGCAGCCAAGTTGCTCAGCAAAGATGAGGCGCGAAGGATCGGCAGCGAATATCGCCAAGCTGCCGGAGTTGTTGCGGACACGGTGTAGCGAATGCCTCAGATGCAACAAGAATTGCTATCGCCAGCGCTACAATTCCGGCCGGCGCGCTTTCCATCGCAGACGAGGTGATCGAATAACGACGTTCTTCAATGCGGCCAAAATGTTTGCTTTTGGCAGAAAGCGGATATTGCCGCCGTGCTCTGAGCGATGTCTGCTTTCGGCGGTAAAGCGGACATCATCATTCTGCAAAAGAACGTAAAAGACGCGCGTCAGCTAAAGGCGTTCCCTGGTTTGACCACTGCTGCCCCACGGTTGCAGCAACAAATGCAATATGCGTAAGCCCCCTCCGCAAGGCGGAGAAGAAGCATGGTATCAAACGTCGCCCGCAGATGGCTGGGCGGTTTTGCTGGCGTACTGCTGCGCCGTGCGGCGGGTGCGCTTATTGTCCTGGATCTGCTGGTTGATCGACTGCGCTTGTTGTCCAATTTGCTGGTTGATCGACTGTAGTTGTTGGCCAAATTGCTTGTTGATAGAGCGCGCTTGTTGTCCAACTTGCTGGTTGATGGGCCCCGGTTGTTCGGCCATTTAATTGTGATGGGGACGCACTCAGCTCGCGGTACGCACGGTTCGTAATTTCCAGCACTGTCGTAGCAGTTCAATGTGCTGTTCGCCGCCACCGACGGCATATCGGCTCGAAATAATATCGGGACCGCTACGACCACGAGTAAAGGCGCGAACGCTCCCAAAAACAGCGGAACCGAATTTGTCGCGTTAGCGGCAAGCGGGATGATAGGTTTGGCCGTATCTGAAACGGGACGCCTCACTTGCCGACCACTCATCGAGCCTCCAAACCCTACGTCACCCAGCAAGTCGCGAAACCACCGATGCAAAATCTAGATTTTCCAAATTCAAATTCAACATTACGCAATTGGGCCTGTGGATAACCAGGCAGCCGCCGAAAGAGCGCACCCTCGTGGAGCAGCGGCAATTGACTCAGGGTGCCGCCTTGTGTGGCTGAAGGGCAACGTTGGCTAAATTATTAAGCTTAGCTGGCGCGATCGCTTGGCTGTGATGCGGGTCACAGATTAAGGATTAGAGGCGTGCGATAAAAATCAGAATCGCGAGGTGTCACCCGCCTTGCGTGGCGAACATAAAGGGTGCGGAGCGTCGAATGTCGTTACCTTAACGAATATCGCGAGAATCGGCGGCCGATGCTTCGCGTCACAGGCGAGGTTCTTCTCGTATTTTGCTGTGCGGCGCCACTGGTGTTGGCGTTTTCGAGTTTCGTCGCTTACGGCCTGCTCTCGCTCACACATTGAACAACAACAGACGCGACGCCGGGACGTTCAGCACGCTTTTTCAATTCCACCGTTGTTGTAGCACTGCAAGCTGCCAACACCGCCGGCGGAAAGCGTCGCGCGAGAAAGCGTCAACGCCACCGTTGCGGTAAGCAGCACTGCTACCGCTCGCCACAAGTTCTTGCGCGCGCGTCGAGAAAAATGGGTCGCTGGCAATCAAGAGGCCAGAGCCAACTCGTAGCTGATCGACTTTGGTAAAGGCACCAGGGATTTCAGTTTCGTTGCTGGCGTTCACGATGTGTAATTGCAGCCCGAGAGCTTGGGAGGCATCGTTGAGTTCGTTCATGGTAACGTCGGCTAAGACGGGGTTGCTCGGATTGAGAAGAACACCGAAGCTTTTGGCACCGGGTACCAATTCGTGCAGCAATTCCAACCGTTTCGGGCCTACTTCCACGTTCAATGATGTTATGCCCGTGATATTATCCCGCCTGGTAGGTTCAGACTTGCGACAAGCCCTGCCGCGACAAAATCAGATGCCCGGTTTCGAAAACGATCGGAATTGTTGTGGTCGCAGCCTTCGCTGCGAGCGCTGCGAGAATGCTCCCCGGCGCGACAATCACGTCGACATGGTTGCGCACAAGCTCAGCGGCCAGCGCTGGCAGTCGATCGCTCTCGCTATTGGCCCAACGATATTCGATGAGAACATTGCGGCCTTCGTCATAACCTACCGAGCTGAGGCCCTCGCGGAACGAGCTGGACGGCCCGCAAATTGCGCAGGCAATTCGATTTCCCAGGTACCCAACAACCGGCATCGGCTGTTGCCAGTGCGCTGCAAGCGGCCACGCCGCCGCCCCGCCGATAAGTATAATGAACTTGCGCCGTCGCATCGCTAACCTTCAAAGCACTGCGCAGGCCAATCGTAACGGCTTAAGCCAGCCCACTGGAAGAGGGCGATGTCCGCTATGGGTCATTAGCTGCCACGGCTCGGTCTAAAATGGTGATGTCCGCTTTACCCCCGAAAGCTGCCGCGGAAATCACCGACTGGCGTGTCCGCTTTGGGCCATAAGCGGACATTGGCCATCGTTTGACACCTCGTCGGCGGCGAATCGAACGCGCCATCGCCAGGAACGGTAAGGGCCTCACAACGCCATTGGCGCTACCCCCGCCTAAAAGTCCCGAAACGATTTAGCGCTTAGCTGCGTTCTCTCCAGTGCAACAAACGCGCCGCGCTTTCTGTTTCTGTTTCATTTATGTCACGCGCTCGTTAATTCGTTGTCACGCCCGCGCGAGCAAATAGAAACTTCCCAGCATTGGGCGCATCATGAATGTACGGGGGATGGGGCCGTAGAGAGGGACGGCCGATGGATAACTTTATCCCTAGTGAAAACCCGAGTGGCGTCGAGCAATTAAAGCGCTCCGCCGTAACCGCCGCGCAAAACGTGGCACGCCTCCGCAGCCAGTTAGAAAACGAGCCGGACGAATTCACGCGCTCCAGGCTGCTCAAACTGCTGTTGCTTGAGGCGGAAAAGTCTCGTCTGACAAGCCAGCAGTTGGACAGAATAGACTGCCACATGACTGAACTTAGGGAGCTAACCTACAGGCAAGTCGAATTGGTCGAGAAAGGTAACTTCAAAGGCCAGATCGTCGAGCGGGCGGTAAAATTGCTCGCGACGTTGAACGACCTTATGGCGAACTATCAAATGCTTCGACGAAGACTAAGCCCACTCGCTGAATAAGTCATTCCACTTCCGACCGGATGCGCTCCTGACAATAGATTGAAATGATGATGCAAGGAATGGTCGCCATGGCCGACTATCATTCTCTCATCAGTCGAGCCGTTGCAGCTCTAGAGACAAATACTTTTGAAGCCCGGCGCGCCATCTATAATTACGCACGCGCGGCCCAGTCTGAGCAGCTTCACAATCGTCCATTTAACAAAAAAGATTTCGACCATGAGCGTCTGATGTTGGAGGACGCCATTAGCCGCGTTGAGATTGAGGTCACCGGCGGGCGGATAGCTACCGGACCGTCTCCCGGCACGCGAGTGCGACCAAGCAATATCGCCACGTCACTTCCACCAGTTGATGAAGACAAGACAAGGAAGGGGGCGACGGTAATCGCCCAAGCGATTAGGAAGACTATAAGTGCCTTACAAAAATGTTTGCTCCTAGTTCGGAGATTCTGCCTCTTGGGACACACAATTTGGCAGGTCCTCTTCCGGCGCGGAGAAGGATTTGCAGAGCCATGCGCTTGTGCGGTGAAGCATCCAGCTATAAGCGACTTTCACACCATCGTGGCCAAGGCGGGCGTGGACGTCACATTCAAGCCGACGAACAGCACTTATATTTATAGGCTCACCGACACCAACGACATTGCGCGTCTGGTTGTCTCGCTTGCGGGTGTCGAACATGCGGGACGCGATACTGGGGATTACCCTGCGGACGAAGTTCAAGATATTGCGCAGCAAATTGCGACAGAACACGCGTTGGTCCATTTTGGTCGGTTTCCTGACGAGACTGCTAGCACTCATGCGGTATGAGGCGAGGCTTATCGCGGCGAATTCGCCAACCTGCCGGAGCTACTTACGCGCCGTTGAGGCCGCTGTGTCCGCTTTACCCCCAATAGCGGACATGGTTCAGCACCATCCTGATGTCCGCTTTGGGCCATAAGCGGACTCATGCAGTGCAGCAAATTCCGGGGCTGGCGATGATCCGGCGGTCTTGGCCGCTCCGATTAGCTTAATCCCTTCGTCGCTCACTTACGCGGCCGATCTGGATGAAGATGCATCATGTCCGCTTAGGGTCAAAAGCGGACGTGACGTTCTTAAATTTCGATGTCCGCTTTGCCCCCCGAAAGCAGACATTCGTTAGAGCGTCAGGCATGTCTGCTTTGTGCCAAAAGGAGACAAAACTACCGCGTGCGGCTTGTTGAAAAATGCCATAGCGCGGCGAAAAGAAGCAGAAATGATATTACGGCTGAGATCAGGCAGTAGGTGCATATCGCTGCAATCAGACCAAGTTGAAGATAGATGAAGTACGCAGAAGAAACGGCACCTAAAGCGGCGTAAAGAACTACGCGGAAGCGCACGCTGCGTGCGGCTGGCTCATATGCGAGGCGTGCCGCTAATCCAAACATAAACAAGTAATATACGAAGCCGAAGTATGACATCGGCATTCCGAAAACACGCGAATACGGGCTATTGATGACGGTGTTGCATCCATCAAGAATGGGACACCACAGTTGTGCACCGGCGTAGTTTCCATGAGCAACATACGCTGCGTCAGCGATGCCGATGATGGTGAGTATGAGCATCGTATACACGGGTAATGGGATTTTCTTTGTGCCCGGTGCTTGAACCGCGTTTTCCGCCATCGGATATTCCATCGCAGTTCGCCTCCACTGAGACATCTATAAATTATTTTAAAACCGGTTGCCGTACTCGACTTTGACCTGCCTCAATAGCAAAAGCCACTACTTAATGAATGTCCGCTTTGGGTCAAAAGCGGACGTGACGCTCTGAAATCGTGATGTCCGCTTTGCCCCCGAAAGCAGACATTCGCCGACGCGTCAGGATGTCCGCTTTGTGCCAATAGCGGAAGTCACTAGCCTATTGGATCACCTCATCAGCGGTCATTTGCAACGTCAGCGGCAACTCGAGGCCGAGTGCCTTGGCCGTCTTGAGGTTGATGACGAATTGGAATTTCGTCGGCTGCTGTACAGGAAGGTCAGATGGTCTTTCGCCTTTGAGAATGCGGTCTACGTAGGAGGCAGCACGTTTGAATTGGTCGATGCGGTCAACACCATAAGAGATCAGCCCTCCGTCTTGAGCAAACGGAAGCCCATATAACGCGGGCAACCGATACGTAGCGGCCAAATCGATAATTAATCTGCTAACTGGCGGATCCGACACAAAGTTATCGCCAGCCACTACAAGTGCACCATGAGGTCGGGCTGCCATCGATTTAATCACGCCCTCGATTTCATTCTGGTCTCTAATAGGCGCCGAAATTGGCTCGATGGCTAACGTCGGTGCCACATCGTTTAACATTCGATACCAGATAGGCGATGCGGCATTGCCAATATGGATCATCAAAGCTGCCCGCGTAAGCCCTGGTACAGCCTCTTTGAGGATTTGCAACCACTTGCCCACCAACGATTGTTCGAGGTTGCCGAAACCAGTGAGATTTCCGGTCGGACGCGCCAGGTTGTCGACAACCCCCTGTGCGATTGGGTCGGACACGTTTGCGAATACAATAGGTATAGTGCGCGTTTGTTTCTGCAACGCGATCACGACGTTCGATGGAGCAGCAAAAATCACGTCAGGCTGCTGACGCACCAAATCTTGAGCCTGAACGGTGTTGTCTTCCGCATTAACGCCGCTCCAACGAACGTCGAAGCGTAGGTTACGATTTTCCGTCCAACCGAGCGCCTTGAACGATTCTATGAACGCGTCCAATAGACGCCGCATCTCTGGATTGTCCGTGCTACCTAGTAGGATACCGACGGTGCGAAGCCGATCCGTCTGCTGCGCGCCCGCAATGATCGGCCACACAATCGCACCACCGCCGCCTAGAAACGTGATGAACTCGCGCCGCCTCACTCGATCACCTTGTCAGCGCGCGCAACCAGCGTTTGCGGCACTGTAATACCGAGTGCCTTCGCGGTTTTCAGATTAATCGCCAATTCATATTTGTTTGGCGTTTGCACCGGCAGGTCAGCAGGCTTCTCGCCCTTAAAAATGCGGTCGATGTATTCCGCGGCCCGGAGGTACTGGTCACGGATGTCCGACCCATAAGAGATCAAGCCGCCAGCAGCGGTGAAATACGAGTTGGCATAAATAGCGGGCACGCGGTGCTCTGCCGCCAAGGCGATGATCCGGTCGCGACTTTTGATCGAAGTTCCGCTCGGCGTCACGATCAGTCCGCCGTAGGGCTGGCTCGCAAACTGCACAAGCGCGGTTTCGATCCTGCCAATATCGCGCGCATCGATGGAGCTGATATCGACGGCACGCGACGCCGCGACGGCCTGAATGGCCGCCAGCTCGGCGACCCCAGAAAACTGATCGGGATCGCGAATGACGGCGGCGCGCGTCACATCGGGCGCGATCTCCTTAAGAAGCTCAAGCCATTTGCCAGTAATAGCAAAATCGAATTGGGTAAATCCGGTGGTGTTACTGCCTGGCTTCGACAGGCTTGCCACCAGGCCACGGTCGACCGGATCGGTAGTTTCGACAAACACGATGGGAATTTCGTGTGTCGCACGTTGCAATGCACCGGTTACGGTGCCGCCGGGAGCGAGCAGCACGTCCGGTGCAAGTTTGACGAGTTCTGCAGCGTAGGTGCGATAAAGCTCGCCGCTGCCCGCGCCCCAGCGGGATTCAATTTTTAGATTTCGGTCCTGGGTCCAGCCGCGGGCGTTCAATGCAGCGACCAAAATAGAAACTTCATTTCGTCCCTCTGGATCGTCGTTGCGCTTGTTCGAGAGAATGCCAATAAGCCGCACGCGCTCTGTTTGCCCACGCGCTACCAGCGGCCACGCGGTGGCGCTGGCAATTCCTTTGACGAAATCGCGGCGTCGCATTGCCTTCCCCAAGGCTAAGGACCACGCCAAGAACACCGCCAATTACAGCAGGGATTTGCGACACGCGAAACAGGGGTTAGGGGTCAGTTTGCACGGCAATTTCGAGCTGCAAATGTCTGCTTTGGGTCAAAAGCAGACATCGACCTGCTCATTCGACCAGGTCGTCAGCAATCGAAAGTATGCCGGGCGGAATTGTGAGCCCGAGCGCCTTAGCGGTCGTTAGATTAATAACGAGCTCGAATTTCGCTGGCTGCTGGACTGGAAGATCTGACGGGCGCGCACCCTTGAGAATTTGATCCACGTAACCCGCAGTGCGCCGGAAGAGGTCCATTTCATCTGGGCCATAGGAGATAAGACCGCCGTCCGTCGCGAAATAGCGAAAATAGTAAACTGCCGGTAGCCGGTACTGTGCGGTGAGTTCGATAATCCGCCTGCGATGAACAATATTGTGACTATCCGGCAAAACGAAGAGGCCACTGTCCGGTTCGCCGCCGACCTTGCGAATGACATTCTCAATGTCGGCTTCGCTATGCACCTGGATTGGGATCGATTCTATCCCCAGCAAAGACGTGCCTGCATCAATCGATTGCAAATACAGCCCGTAATAGGGCGCGGTGTCGGGGTTGAAGATCGCGGTGACTCGCCGAACACCGGGTACGATCTGCTTGAGAATCTCAAGCCATTTGGTGCCAAGTGAAACCTCAAACACCGAGAAACCGGTGATATTTCCACCGGGATGCGAGAGACTTGGGACTAAACCCTGACCCAATGGATCTGTAACTGTGAGGAAAACAATCGGTATCGTTTGGGTCTGCTTTAGAAGCCCCTTGGCGGAAGGAGTGGAGTGACCGACGCGAACATCGGGTTGTAGGTCGACTAGCTCTTTGGCGAGGTCTTGAATTCGATCTGGGTTGCCATTGCCCCAGCGATAATCGATGCGAATATTGTTGCCATCCTTCCAGCCGAGCTTTTGAAGGCTTTCCTGCAAGATGCTGATCCCCTTGCGAGCATCAGCATCGCTTTCAGCGACCGCCATTAAGACGCCAAGCCGCTGCATCCGCTCGGTTTGCTGCGCCCAAGCTGTGACGGGCCAAGCGACTGCCGCACCACCGACTAGCGCGATGAATTCTCGTCGCCTCATATGCCTGCCCCTAGCTCGGAACTGGCATCGTACCGTCAAACCGGCACAGTGGAAGTGGGCAGGCGGTCGCTGGCCAATGTCCGCTTCGGGTCAAAAGCAGACATCGAGATTGGCGTCCATTGATGTCCGCTTTACCCCCAAAAGCGGACATTGTCGGGCGACGCTTGCATGTCCGCTTTGTTGCCATTACCGGACTCATGCACCGCAACAATCGATGTGTGGCCTATTCGGGCAGGTACTGACGGATTTTCGCCAAGAGTTCACGCGGGCTGAAGGGCTTCGGCACATAGTCATCACAGCCCGCCGCCCGCGCCTTCTTTTCCTCGCCGCTGAGGGCGTAAGAGGTGACGGCGATGATCGGGATCGAGCGCAACGCCGGATCGGCTTTAATCCGGCGTGTGGCGGCGTAACCGTCCATAATCGGCATCTGGATATCCATCAGGATAAGATCAGGCCGCTGTTTCGCGATAGCTGCCAGTGCCTGCTCACCATTTTCGGCCGCGGTGATCTCATAGTCTGTGGGGGCAAGCATATCGTGAATGATCTGGCGACTATCCGGCTGGTCCTCGACCACCAAAATGCGCTTGCTCATGCTGCTTCAACCTGCCGCTCAACGATCACCGGGAGCTGAACGCAAACGTCGAGCCTTGGCCGGGCTGTGACTCGACCCAGATCTTGCCGCCGTGCATCTCAATGATGCGCTTCGATATGGCGAGCCCCAAGCCGGTGCCGCCTTTCTTCTTGGTGATGGCATTGTCGGCCTGCTGGAACTCCTGAAACAGCTTGGCCTGATCGGCAGCGGAGATGCCAGGGCCGGTGTCACGGACCGAGACATGGAATGAGCCATTATTCGCTTCGGCCTTGATGGCGACTTCGCCCGCATCGGTGAACTTGATGGCATTGCCGACGAGATTGATCAGGACCTGCGTCAAGCGGCGGCCGTCGCCGTGCCCGGCTGGCAATTCGGGGGCAAGCTCGAGCTTGAACGCGAGCTTCTTGTCAGCCGCCAGCGGCTCTAGCGTGCTGCGGACGGTCTGGGCAATGTCCTGAACCGAGTAATCGGAGAGTTCGAGCACGAGTTGGCCAGCCTCGATCTTGGACAGATCGAGCACGTCATTGATCAGCCCGAGCAGATGCTTGCCGTTGGCCTCAAGGCGTTTGAGGATGCCAAGCATCTTCTCGGATGGCTCACCGTAAGCGCCGTCCGCCATCAATTCGGTATAGCCCAAGATGGCGTTGAGCGGCGTGCGCAGCTCGTGGCTCATATTGGCGAGGAACTGCGATTTGTGCTGGCTCGCATCTTCGAGCTGCCGGCTCTTGTCCTGGATCTCGTCGAACAGCCGCACGTTCTCGATGGCGATTGCGGCCTGGTCGGCGAAGGTCGTGACCAAGTTCGATCTGCTTGTCGGTGAATGGCCGCACTTCCGAGCGTGTCAAGCCAAGACGCCGATCGGCACGCCTTCGCGCAGCATCGGAACGCAGAGGATCGTGCGGTAATCCGCCCAATCTTTGTGCTTCGACCAAGGTGTATTCTGGATCAGCCTTACATCGGCGATATGGATCGCCTGCCTTCGAGCAGCGCGCGCCCTGACGCCGATCCTCGTTCGGCCATGATCGGAATGTTCTTGATATAACCGATAAACTCGCGTGAGTAGCCGTAGGCTCTCAGTGGTGTAGAAAGTTCCGTCCCTCTCGTCGAACGATGATGGCGCTTTGTCGGCCTCGCAAAGCCGCGCAGCTGATTCGACCAGAGTGTTGAGCACGGCTGCAGGTCGAAGGTCGAGCGGCTGATAAGTTTCAGCACATCGGCGGTCGCGTCTGCTGTTGCAGCGACTCGTTTAGTTCCTGAGAACGATGCTTCTCGGCTTCGAACAGCCGGACGTTCTCAATGGCGATTGCGGCCTGATCAGCAAAGGTCGAAAGCAGTGCAATGTGCTTCTGCTCGAACGGCCGCACCTCGGTGCGGAGTATCACGATGGAGCCGAGCGCGTGATCCCTTCGCGGATCAAGGGCACGCCTAGAACGGTGCGGTACCCGAATTTCAGTGGCGTACTGCCGTCCCAGCGCAAATTCGTCGCTAGCCTGTTGCAGGTCGGCGACCTGGAGTGGCTGAATGTCGATAATAGATCGGCCTGCGATAGTAGATCGATCCAGGGGGATCTGCTCGCCGACGGGCCGTCCAACCTCGCCGAAACGCACAGCAACTCGCATGAAGTCTTTCTCAACGATAACGATATTGGTGAATTGCGCCTCGCAGATGCGGGCCGCGTTTTCGGCCACCGAAGCAAGCACCGGCTGGACGTCGCTTGGCGAATTCGAGATCACGCGCAGGATTTCGCTGATTGCTGTCTGTTGCTCTAGGGACTCGGTAAGATCCGTGGTGCGCTGGCGCAGCTCATTGAGCAGCCGCGTGTTCTCGATGGCGATGACAGCCTGCGCAGCGAAGTTCTTGACGAGCTCGATCTGTTTTTCGCTGAACGGTCGCACCTCCTGGCGATAGATGACAATCGCGCCGATCAATTCATCATCCTTGAGCATAGGAACGGTAAGATTTGTACGAGCGCCGACCACATCGACCAGCGCTATGATGCGCGGATCCTGTTTGAGATAGGACTGGTGCGCCGACAGATCTGAAACGTGAACGGTTTGTTTAGTTCGCACTGCCTCCGCGAGAGGCGTATACGGATGCTCACTGAGCACGACCAGCGGTTTACCCAACGCTAGATAGGCGGAAGGTGCGCCGTGCATGGCAACATAGTGAAATCCATCATCGCGGCGCAGAAACAGATTTCCGAATTTTGCCTCACAAAGCCTCGTGGCCTTTTCGAGCAGCGCGTCGAACACCGGTTCCAATGCACCCGGCGACGAACTGATGACCTTCAGCACGTCGGCGGTCGCCGTCTGTTGCTCCAACGATTGCCGAAGCTCGTTGAGCAGCCGCGCGTTCTCGATGGCGATGACGGCTTGGTCGGCGAAAGTCTCAACTAACTTGATTTGTTTATCTGTAAAGGGCCGCTGCTCCTTGCGTTGTAGGGTGAACACGCCAGCGACAGCGCCTTCTCTGATGAGGGGTACACCAAGTCCACTGCGTGTGTTGATGACTCCGGCGTAATCGCGAAGTCTGCCGCGGTGGAGTTGAGGATCAGCCAAAAGATCGGGAACATGAATCGTGCGGCGCTCAAGTATTGCACGCCCGAAGACCGAGCCATGATCTGGCTTTAGTGAGTACCGCACATATTGATCGCGCTGTTCTGAGGTAAGGCTGAAGGTGGCAGCTACCGGATAGGTCTCGCCTTCGCATCGACGGATAATTCCGGTGTCCGCATCACATAAGCGCGCAGCTGAAGCAACTAACGTGTCAAGGATTGCCTGCAGGTCGAATGTCGATCGGCTAACGACCTTGAGCACATCGGCTGTGGCGGTCTGCTGCTGCAAAGATTGCTGCAATTCGTTGAATAGTCGCGCATTCTCGATGGCAATGACCGCTTGATCGGCGAAGGTCGTAACGAGATCGATTTGTTTATTGGTGAACGGGAGAACTTTTGAGCGCGTTAGAATGATCACGCCAATGGCGTTTCCGTCGCGCAAAAGAGGGACGCCAAGCGCCGTGCGAAATCCAGCTTTCTGCGCAAATTCGCGCATTGTGTATCCCGGATCCCGGCTAACATCAGGCACATGCACGATTTGTCGGTCGAGAAGCACACGGCCAGTTACGCTTCCTCGAGTACGCTCGTGGCGCGTGCTTCTGATAAATTCGTGTAGTTCCGGTGGATAATTGTAGACCGACGCGTAGTAGTACGCGCCGTCGCGCTCCCGCGTGATGCCAGCCATGTCTGCTTTACAAAGCTGAGCCGCGGTTTGCGTAAGCTTGTCGAGCACGATCTGAAGATCGAAGCTAGAGCGGCTGATGACGTTCAGCGCTTCCGCAGTGGCGACCTGCTGCTGCAGTGCTTCGTCACGCTCGCGTGTGCGTTGAGCGAGTCGTTTCTGCAGATCGGCCGTGAGTGTAGGCGCGGCCCGCTTTCTTCCTACTTTGCGCTTGTTTCTCTGGACCCGCCTCTCGGCCGATCCGGTATTGCGCCGCCGCATTTGCCGCCCCAGCAAAAGACCACGCTAAAATCCATTAAAGCCTAGCACGCTGAGGCCGCTCACGTGAATGTCCGCTTTGGGTCAAAAGCGGACATGGCGGCACATTCTAGTGATGTCCGCTTTACCCCCAAAAGCGGACATTCGCGCACGCGATCAGGATGTCTGCTTTGGGCCGATTTTGTTGCAGAAATCTGTTGAAGGTTGTTGGGGTCGGTGATTCCGTCGCTGTGATGTGATTCGCGACGGGAGCGAGCGATGATGGGGCGGCTCAATCGAGATCAGGAACAGCTTTTCTATTCATTTCGTCTCGATGAAGCGGTGCCGAACGATCACCCGGTTCGCGAGGTTGCCGCTGTTCTCGATCTGAGTTGGGTGCATTCCGAGTTAGTACCTTATTATCCTCGGCTCGGCCGGCCATCGATCGATCCGGTGCTGATGATCCGGATGCTCATCATCGGCTATGTGTTCGGCATCCGCTCGGAGCGGGCGCTGTGCCGTGAGGTGGGAGTGAACCTGGCCTATCGCTGGTTTTGCGGGCTCTCGATTGAGGACAAGATCCCGGATCACTCAGCGTTTTCGCGGGCCCGCAATGAACGTTTTCGCGATAGCGGCATTTTCCGCAGCGTATTCGAGCGTGTTGTGGGCGTGTGCGTCGGGGCTGGCCTGGTCGGCGGTGAGGGCTTCGCGGTGGATGCCAGTCTGATTGTTGCGGACGCCAATAAGGAGCGATCAATCCGTGGCTCACGGTGGAACAGAGAGCTTGATGCAGAGGCGGTAAGCCGCGCGACCAAGGAGTATCTCGCCACGCTTGATGACGCGGCATTTGGGGCGGCCAGCGATGTGGCGCCCAAGTTCGTCTCGCCCTCCGATCCCGCCGCCCAATGGACGGGAGCCCAGCGCGGACCGGCGTTCTTTGCCTATTCTGACAATTATCTAATTGACGTGAAGTTCGGCATCATCATGGACGTCGAGGCGTCGCGCGCCATCCGCCAGGCCGAAGTTGGCGCCGCCAAGACCATGATCGAACGCACCGAGCAGCGCTTCGCCATCAAGCCCGAACGGCTCGCGGGCGATACGGCTTACGGTTCTGGAGCCAACCTCGACTGGCTGGTCAACGAGGCAAAGATAGCGCCGCACATCCCGGTGGTCGACAAATCGAGGCGAGAAGACGGAACGTTCAGTCGGGAAGACTTCACATTCGACAAGGAGCGGAACGTTTACATCTGTCCGGCCGGCAAGGTTCTCACCACGACTGGCAAGGTGGCCAACGATGGGGAGACACTGTATTACCGGGCCAGGATACGCGATTGCCGCAGCTGCCCGCTCAAGTCACAGTGCTGTCCGAAGGTGCCGTTGCGCAGAATTCCGCGCAGCATCTACGAGGAGGCCCGTGACGTAGCCCGGGCGCTGGCCAAGACCGAAGCATTCGAACGATCGCGCCGCGATCGCAAGCGTGTTGAGATGCTGTTTGCGCACCTCAAACGTATCTTTCGGCTTGGTCGTCTGCGGCTGCGTGGGCCATGCGGTGCCCAGTTCGAGTTCACGCTAGCAGCAATCGCGCAGAACCTCCGACGGCTCGCTAAGCTCGTGGTGCGAGCGCCGCCACCGATCGTAGCGGCATGTTTTGCGTAAGTAGCGCGGCGTTTGCGGCACAGAAGCCGAGCCGCCAGTTTCCTATAGAGCGGATGGCGAGGATCGCTAAATTCGTGTCAGCCGCCACACGCCGGTCATCGCCGACTTCCGCAACAAAATCGGCCACAAGCGGACTCATGCACTGCAGCAAAGTCGGGGGCCCCAATGGCAATCATCCTCGTGCCACTGCGAACCGGAAGTGCCTCTATTCTGCGATGGTCTGGCGCGGGACCGCCTCGTACGGATCCGCATGCGCCACCACGTCCGGCCGGAGCATGGTCCCCGGCATGATCTCAAAGCGCGGGTCAAAGTCCACCATCGTCGCCGCGAGTTTCTGCAGCACGCTTGCGTCGCCTTGTACCTTGGCCGTGCCGTCCGCAATCTGAGCTTCGAGCGTCTTTGCGCGTATCATCGTCTGCTCCAGGTCGGAACGGTTTATCGTGAGGGTCAGGTCGGGTTTTTCGGCCAGGAAGCCCTTGATGTTGGTAAGAGTGGCGTTCTCCAGTTCGACGATGAATTTCTCGCCATTGTCCGGTGTGATAAGGTTCATGGTGAACCGCATGCCTTCGGCCTTGCGGCTGTCCATCCGGATGCCCAGGAAGTTGAGGAATAATTCTGTCGACATTGCCCTCACGACATCGGGACTACTCGCGTCGACGGTCTCCCCCTGAGGAATTCCTGTGCGGAGTTCATAAGCAGCGGCAAGGTAGCTATTTCGCAAGCTCGGAGTTTCCTGCTGATATCCGAGTTGCTCGAAAATGTCCGCGAGCAAGTCCTTGGCAGCTTGATTTTGCGGTTCAGCCTGCACCAACTTGTTGACGATTTCCTGCGCGTGCAGATACCGACCCTCATCATGCAGTTGTCGCCCTCGGGCCATTATTTTCTCTGAACCGCCCATCATCTCGACGTAGAGCGGCGCAGAATCCTTAGGCGACAGCGGAATAAGGGTCGCCGGGTTGCAATCCCAAAAGCCAAGATAGCGTTGGACAACTCCACGACTATTATGCTGAGGGGAGCCGTGATAACCGCGGCAAAACCATTTGTTCTGAAGGCTCCTGGGAACCTCATACACGTTGTGAATCTCGTTGATCGTCACCCCTTGGTTCGCCAAGTGCAGCACTTGGTTGTTCATGTGGGCGTAGAGATCGCGCTGACCACGAAGAACTTCCTGGATTCGATCGTTGCCCCAACGCGGCCAATGGTGGGACGCGAACATGACTTCAGCCTCTTGGCCAAAACGATATAGCGCTTCGTTGATATACTTTGACCAGCCGAGTGGGTCTCGTACTTGCGCGCCGCGCAATGTGTAGATGTTGTGCAACGTTGAAGTGACGTTCTCAGCCATCCACAGCGCCTTCATCTCGGGGATGTACGTGTTCATTTCCCGAGGGGCTTCGGTGTTAGGCGTATACTGGAAGATCATCCTGACGCCGTCGACCTCGAACTCTTCGATGTCCTTTTCCACGTAACGGGTGGGCGCAATCAGGCCGGTCGCACCGGCCGATATGGCCTGACCAAGGCCTTGACCGGCATAACCATAAGGACTCGCCGGCAGCAGCAAGCCGTACTGGAAAAATAGGCGCCGATTCATGGCGTTGCCGGCATAGACGTTCTCGGAAACAGTGAAGTTCATGAAGTCGACGGGAGCAATGATGGGGACCTTCCCGGACCTCACATCGGCTTCATCTACGATGCCGCGCACGCCGCCCCAATGGTCGCCATGTGTGTGGGAATAGATCACGGCTGAGACAGGCAGGCCATTGCCAACGTGGTCCTGGAACAACTTCCACGCCGCACGCACCACTTCCTTCGTGACCAGTGGGTCAAAGACGATCCACCCGGTCTTGCCGCGAACGAAGGAGATATCAGAGAGGTCGAACCCGCGAACCTGATAAATGCCTGGGATCACCTCGTAGAGTCCGTAATTGTTATTTAATTTTGACTGACGGTGCAGTGAGGGATGGATGCTCTCAAATTCGTCCTGTGAATCCAGGAAATGAAACCGCTCCATGTCCCAGGCGACGTGGCCGGCATCCGCCATGATCTTGAGGTCTTTCATGGGAGCGATAAGTCCCTTCTTCTGCTCCTCCAAATCCCTCGTGTCGGCAAAGGGCAGCGTGGCCTTGGCCTGCGTGAGCACATCCAGCGTGAATTTTGATGGCGCCTTGCCCTTGGGATCGAAGTGTCCCTTCAATGGAGTGGGCTCTTGAGCGCGAGCGGGGTTCGCTTCTAAAATTAAATTCCCGGCCACCGCGAAAGCTGCACTTGTAGCAGGAACGGATTGGATGAACTCTCGGCGTGTTGACATCACGATCTCCCGAACTTCCGGCAAAATAGCCGTTGATAAAATTATCGGAGTTCAGGGAACTCTAAATTGAGGCATGTCAATTACTGACGCCTTAGATGGACGAGGCGATAAACGGCTAGGATGTCCGTTAAGGGCTGAGAATGCCGACAAGTCCCATTGGTCAGATACTCTCGAGCACAACGTCGAGATCCAGGGTGGAGCGGCGTCCAAGATCCGATGCATGGGCCTCCAAAAAGACTTGCGCCGACCTTCGCCCTTCATCGCGCAGCAAGGAGAAGAATTCCCATTCCGCGTTGAGCTTGGAGGAGGCACCGAGCTCGGTCAGCATCTCGCTCGCGATACGGTGGATACGCATGCCGGCCCATTGCGCGCCCTCACTGTGGCCCGGGTCGGCGACTTGCCGAAGCAAGGCGATCATGCGCAGCTCCTTCAGCAGAACCGCGTTGAAGGACACCTCATTTAGCCGGTTGAGAATCTCCGAGGCGGAGCGCGGTGATTTTTCGCGTTCGACCGGATTGATCTGAACGAGAATGGTATCGTGCGATTTGCACTCCCGTACAAGGGGCGTGATCGTGGGATTGCCGGAATAGCCTCCATCCCAGTAGGGTTCACCGTCAATCTCTATGGCCTGGAACATGGTTGGCAGACAAGCTGAAGCGAGCAAAACGTCCGGCGTAACAGCGTCGTTCTTGAACACGTGACCGCGGCCGGTTCGAACATTGGTAGCGGTGATAAAGAGCTTAATAGGTGCTCGCGCCAGCCGCTCAAAATTGATTGTTTCGGCCAGAATTGCACGCAATGGATTTTTGCCCATCGGGTTCAAGTCATAGGGCGACACCAAGCGAGACATGAGATCCATGGCGACATAGATAGGCGAAGAATCCAGCGTCCAGCGGCCGAGAATCACATCGAGGGGGCCGCGCCGCAAAGGACTGAAGCGAGCCGCCTCGGAGACGCGGAGCCAGAAATTCTCCAGAGCTGTCCGGGCACCCGCGGCCCCGCCTTTGGCATGACCATCGACAAGCACCGCGGCATTCATCGCCCCCGCCGACGTGCCCGAAATGCCATCGATTCCAAGCCACGGCTCCTCGAGCAGACGATCGAGCACGCCCCAAGTAAATGCCCCATGCGAGCCACCGCCCTGCAACGCGAGATCGACAAGGATGGGATCGCGAGTGATGGCTGCTTTAATTGCGCCTTTGGCCATTGGATCTCGCAAAAAATTCCCACTCGCGCCGGGAACCGGCGAACGGGCAAATACGATTGATAGAACCGCGATTGCGAAAAGCCCCAACGAAGTCAGGACTGCTCCTTCGCTAGTCAAAGCCCATTTTCAGCTCGAAAACTGAGCAATTTTGCTCATCGGCCCGAGCGAACTATTGGGAACCGCAGGTGCTGGTGAACATGGCGACTTCAATCTTTCATGTCCGCCTTGCCTCCAAAAGCGGACATTGCCGGGCGCGATAACGATGTCCGCTAAGTGCCAATAACAGATGAGGTGGATGGCTCCCGCTCACGGCATCTAGGTGCCAAGGTGTGAATGCCATCAAACATTCACGAGCAAAATGGGAGCCACCCGTCATGGATATTACTACGATCGGCCTCGATTTGGCTAAGAGCATTTTTCAGGTTCACGGCGTTGACGCGAACGGTCGGGTCGTTATCCGCAAGTCGCTTCGACGAGCGCAGATGCTGCCATTCTTCGCCAGGTTGCCTTCGTGCCTGGTCGGCGTGGAAGCATGCGGCACCTCGCATTATTGGGCGCGTGAGCTAATCAAGCTCGGCCATGAGGTGCGCCTGATGCCGCCGGCTTACGTTAAGCCGTATGTGAAGCGCAGTAAGACCGACGCTGCCGATGCGGAAGCGGTTTGCGAAGCGGTGACGCGGCCGACGATGCGCTTCGTGCCGGTGAAGTCACCCGAGCAGCAGGCGGCGCTGTCGATGCACCGGGCACGCGATCTACTGGTCAAGCAGCGCACGCAGCTGGTCAACATGATCCGCGGCCTGCTCGCCGAGTTTGGCATCAACATCCCCAAGGGTCTCGAACGGGCGCTGCTGATGGCGCGACGGATCGTCGATGATGAAGCGCCAGACGTTCCGATTGAAGCTGCGAAGATCGTCGGCACACTGTCACAGCAGGCACTCGATATCCATGTTCGGCTTCGCCAAATCGATCGCGATCTGCTCGTTTGGCAACGTGGCAACGATGTCGCGCGTCGTCTCATGACCATTCCTGGTATCGGACCGGTCGGTGCGACGGCACTTGCCGCGTCGGTCACCGACCCGCACCAGTTCCGCTCAGGGCGACAGTTCGCCGCCTGGTTGGGACTGACGCCACTTCAGAAGTCGAGTGGTGGTAAAGAGCGGCTCGGACGTATCACCAAGATGGGCGACAAGTACTTGCGCAAGCTGCTCATCGTCGGCATGACTTCACTCGTTCGACGCGCAAAGGACAATCCTCCGACGATTGATCCACGGCTAGCCAATCTGCTCGTGCGAAAGCCCGTGCGGGTCGCAACCGTCGCGATGGCAAACAAGACAGCACGGCAATCATGACACGTGGCGAGACCTATCGTGCCAGCCACCAGCCGGCACTGGCCGCATAACAGCGACGATACACGCTTAGCTGAAGAGGAGATCAGCTTCACGAAGTTGCGAGAGCGATGCGATGTGATGGCAAACCGGTCAGACCGGGAACAGGGACAACCCACTTGATGTCCAAGGCGTCATAGCCTGAATAACAGAATGGGACCTCGTTCGCGGACTCCATCAGGGCCAGCAGTCTCAACTGACTGCATCAACAGGTCGGACAGAAGACTGCACCCGACCAACGTCACCACGTCAAATTATCTCTTGCAACGCGGGGGCCATCCACAGAGGACATCAAGTTGATGACGTGGTGATTAGAGCAGGCCCCTGTCCTCCACAGGTGGCCGGCTGCGGCCAGGTCGCGTTCCAATTGGCGATGTCTTGAGTTTGACGTCGGTCAGACCCGACCTTCAGGGCGCTTAATCAATTCGCTATAATGCGAACGCTTTTTCGGCGACCTCGAAGTTCAGGATAGCGCAATGCAAGTCAAAGACATCATGACGCTCAACGTCATTTGCGTTGGCGCGGACGAGGCTATGGTCAACGCTGCGCGTCTGATGCTCCAGCATCAAATCAGCGGCTTGCCGGTCGTCGACAAGGAAGGCGAGCTTATTGGTATCGTTACCGAGGGCGATTTTCTCCGACGCAGTGAACTTGGTACGCAACGGCGCCGCCCGAAATGGCTCGAATTCGTCCTTGGGCCAGGCAAGCTCGCCCAGGAATACGTGCGCGCGTCAGGCAAAAAAATTGAAGATGTTATGACGCCTGATCCGTGGACGATAGGCGAAGACGAATTGCTCGAGGCGGTCGTCGATATGATGGAGCGCCGTCGCATTAAGCGCATCCCGGTGACTCGAAACGGTCGCGTTGTCGGCATCATCAGTCGTGCCAACCTGATGCATGCGCTCGCGAGTCTTGCACGCGATGCCAGTCCCCCGGCTGGCGGCAATTCGACGATTCGGGACAGCATCATCGCCACAATCGCGAAACAAAATTGGGCGCCGCGTGTCAACGTGATCGTGAAGGACGGCGTCGCCGAATTGCACGGAGTTGTCACCGATGATCGCGAACGTCAGGGCCTTGTTGTCGCGGCGGAGAGTGTCCCTGGCGTCAAACGCGTAGTCGATCACCTCGTCTGGGTGGAGCCAATTTCGGGAATGGCATTCAAGTAGCTCTCTCGGCGTGTCGATCCGCAGACCGCAAGCAGAGTCACAACAGCGTCGTCGTTATACGGCAGGATATCAAGAGTACCTGAGCCGATCCGGCAACACGCTCCATTGGTCACCGCGCGACAGACGGGGAACAGCCGGTCATTCGGCCCTTTATGTCTTGCCCCACCAGTTGAATATGCCGCCGATGCGGCCGCCAGTGTCGAACGCTCTCTTCTGCCTCGCGTCCAGGGTGTCATAAAACGCCTGAAGCTTGGGCTCGATTGCCTTCAGGCCGGCAAGCCTGATCTCCGCCATCTTTTCGGCGAACGCCATTTGACCCGGCGTCGTAGAAAGATCCGGCTTGTCGGTGCATAGCGACTCCTTGGCAGATGCGTCGGCAGATCCAAAAGCGTCGGTCAAATCTCTAAGAGCCGATTTTTGGGGATCGGTGAGATTAAGCCGCCTCGCCAGTCGCTTGCCGGCGGCCGGTGTCGCCTGGCGGCTGCAAATCGCACTAATCATATTTCGCTCAAGCGAGGTGCTTTGAGCGCGCGCCGGCGTCGCCGCAAAGGTCAGACCGGCAAGGAAAATCAGGATCGCTGAACGCACGACAGACCTCAATTGTGCGCGAGCTCAACATTTCGGCCAATTGAGTACTTTGATCTTAGTCAAAAATAGGAGCCCTTGTTTGAGCCAGCGGTCACTATTTCAGGATCGAGCGAGGCTGATGATTGCAGTCACAACCGCGAGAGTTCTCAGTCAATGGTTCGAGTTTGCCAACCAATTCTCTACTGCATGTTCGATTTCGTCGGCTTGGTGTTTAGTCTGCTCCCAAACGGCCGCCCGGTAGTGTCCATCATATTCGTATGCGTCGAATGCCAGAAGGGCAGCGATCAACACTGCAAAGATTATTATGATTGTGGACCTCATTGAGTTACAGCTGGCCCCCTCGTTACTGGATCAGCCGGGCGCGTAGTCTTGCAAACTCGGCGTCGCTGATCGATCCGGCTTTTTTTAACCCATCGAGCTTTTGGATCTCATCTGCGGCGCTGAAACCAACAACGCGCCTAAGCTCATCACGCGCCTGCTGAGCTTGCTGCACATTGCGCTCTGCCATGCCTCTTCCCTGAAAGATCAAATAGGCAAGGACCGCAATGTAGGAAAAGACAATCAAGGCTATTACCCAAATGGCCTTGATCCAACCTGAAATGTCGTGGCGACGGAACAGATCAGCAAAAACGGTAATCAATAGCCAGAACCACACGACGAAGATGAATATCGCTAGGACGTCCATCAGGAAATTGCGATAGGTGAAGCCTTCCTGCAAGTAGAACATCGGAATCCTCCTTTGCGCCTCAGTTGCTCCGAAAGCTGAAAGCCTATCTGCTCAGGCAAACCGGACGGTTTGATCTAAATCAAGCTTTGATGCGCTATGCCCTCCCGCCGCTTTCGCCCCTAGTCCGTTGAGGAGCGGTCCGCCTTCTTTTCAAACGGCTGACGGCGCAGCACCCGGTAATGCCGCACGCGTTGTTGATCCAGATCAAAGCGTCCCGGCAGTCAACTGCGTGCTAATTGCTCCACCAATTATTGGGGAAATGCCATGCCAGAAAATGACGCAAATGATCTAGCCGAACTCGGTGAGGATATTTTCACATTTGATGTATCAGACGACTCGCTAGAGCGCGCTGCCGTAGTTGCTGACGGGCAAGCCATAACGATCGGACATTGCACTCACTGGTGGCACTGCAGCTGGCCGCTATAGCTTCTGCAAAGGAGCAGTGATTTCGCCCTGTACTTTACAAAGCGTGATACGACGACTGCCCCATGTCCGCTTTGCGCCAAAAGCGGACCTTACGCAGCCCGGCAAAAAGAGCTCATTCGATCACATCGTCGGCGCGCTGTTGCTTTTGCAGGGACATATTGAGGCGCAGCGCCTTCGCGATTTTGAGCTCGCACTACAGAGGCGCTACCATGCGCTCGCGTCAGTGCTGAATGGGTTGAGATGTAGACTGAGCATCGAATCGCCTCCGGTAACAGAGGCGGGATCAAGTACAACACATTCCGGAATCGGGGTAACTTGAGCGGCGGCTTCTTGTTCAAACTTTTCAACTGGCTGACCAGGGGAATATGGCTTCTGTTCCGGGTCTTGCTCATCACATGGGCAACCCTGGCCATCTACTATTCCAATCTGCCGTTTGCTGGATTGCGTCTCGCATTGGCGATGTCATTTGCGGTACTGGCGATATG
Organism: uncultured Alphaproteobacteria bacterium; assembly: GCA_963816295.1. Taxonomy (GTDB): domain Bacteria; phylum Pseudomonadota; class Alphaproteobacteria; order Rhizobiales; family Xanthobacteraceae; genus BOG-931. The sequence goes on from CAWFJS010000020.1 coordinate 24,581, forward strand.
GCTTGTGTGTACCGAAAACCCTATCCGTATTGATTGGAGGAGGGAATCACCTAACGTCGGCGCACAATGATCGCGCTGCTATGCTTTGTCCTAAACGTCTTGGTCTCGCCATTTAAGTCGACGAGCCGACTTGAAGCCGAAAATGCTGCGCTCCGGCACCAAGTGGTTATGTTGCGCCGGATAGTGCATAGGCGCGTGCGGCTTACGAACAGCGATCGCATATTCTTTATCCAGCTGTATCGATGGTTTCCGTCGGTTCTGAAGGTCATCGCGGTCATCCGTCCAGAGACGCTCGTTCGTTGGCATCGGGCGGGCTTTCGTCGGTACTGGCGTTGGAAGTCGCGCTCGTTTGGAGGGCGGCCGCAGGTTGACGCCGAGCTGCGCGCATTGATCCGGCGAATGAGTGTCGAGAACCCGCTGTGGGGCGCGCCGCGCATCCACGGCGAACTGCTCAAGCTCGGGTTTGAAGTCGCGCAATCGAGCGTCGCCAAATACATGGTCGAGCGGCATGGACCGCCAAGTCAGGGCTGGCGCACATTTCTGCGCAACCACGCGCCGGACATTGCCGCGATGGATCTATTCATTGTCCCGACCATTGGCTTCAACCTGCTCTATGCCTTCGTCGTTGTTCGGCTGGACCGGAGAGAGCTGGTCTGGATCAACGTTACACAAAATCCTACGGCAGAATGGATCGCGCGCCAGATAACCGAGGCATTCCCCTGGAATGAGTCGCCACGCTACCTCATCAGAGATCGGGACCGTATCTATGGCGAGGTTGCTCTACGCCGAATTCGCGCCATGGGCATACGCGACAAGCCTATCGCACCAGCGTCACCTTGGCAGAACGGTTTTACCGAAAGGCTGATCGGATCGATCCGGCGTGAATGCCTCGATCATCTCGTCATCTTGGGTGAGGCTCATCTACGTCGAATTTTGCGAAATTACGCGAGCTATTACAACAACATCCGAACACACCGATCACTGGATAAAGATGCTCCGGCCTTTCGCTCTGTTCAGCGGGTCGGTACCATCACGTCATATACGATCCTCGGCGGGCTTCACCATCACTACGTGCGTGTTTGAGTTTTCGGTACACACAACTGTGGCTATTACCCAGAACACGGCAACTATGAAACCTATGAGCATCGCAATCCAGAGCACACTAGCTAAGAAACTTAGGATCACCATCACACCCTCTTACAGCAGGCTAATGGTCATATCGTTTGCATTATAGCTCTTAGCGCGCGTTCGCCCAAGGGTCACTGCCCAAGACCCAACACCGTCAAGGCTGTGAGGGGCGGTTCAGCTCGCTTTACGTGTCTCCTCGATTTCCGTGACTGTTATTACACCCGGAGCAGGTTGCTCGATCACCTCGACAGCGACGATTTCGACTACAGGCTGCTTATCGTGTGGCCGACAGGCTTTGGTCGATTAGTGGTATTATGACAACCTTGGAGGAGTGAGCGTCATGGCTGTCACATATCGGGGCTTATATTTGGTGGGAAATAAGCGCGCCAAAACTGTCAGAGCTGTTCAAATCGTGGATGCGGCTGGCAGGCATACTACGGTCCGGCTGTCGGAATATATTTCACGCGGGATTGAGCCGGAACACAAAACGCTGCCGTGGCAGGAAGATTTAGTGTTCAGACGCGCCGATCCGAAGTCACAATCAAACTGAAGCCCGGTCGGCGATCAGCGGCTAAGCTGCTCACCAAAGATGAGGCCAGACGCATTGCGTTAGCGCAGACCGTGACGAGCAGAGCCACGAGAAGAGTGACAAATGCAAAAGCACTCGGGCTCAAAATGTAAGCTCGCAGCTCTGAGGTTGGATATGACGCCCCGCAAAAATGACAACGCCGCGCGCCGGCCTGCACGGTAGCGGCGCAGTATCTGCAAGTGAGTTCCTGATCCACGGCAGAACACCCCTTCATCGTCATTATTCCACCGCGCGCGCCCGGCGTACATCCGGCCAAGGCGCGGACCCTAGCGCGATGAGGCTCGGCGGATTGCGGTCAACGTGGCCAAGCTGCCGGACCTGTTGCGAAGGACGGTGAGGCGCGAGGCTGAGGAAGATTGGAGGCGGCGCTAAGTTGATAGCCGACATAGACCGGCCTGTTTTGTTTGCCAGCTTTTTGATCTAGCGCAAATTGTCGGACGCCCCAACAGATCGCACTTTGTTCTATAGACTCAGCCGCTATGCCCGCACGCCGCTTCTTCCCGCCGCGTTGGTCGAGGAATTGGACGCCGCTTTTGCGGACACTTCGCGTTCGCAGATTACGAGATTTCACTACCGTTTCTTGGGTAGTTTGTGCCCGTTCGCGGCAAAGGCTTTGCCAAAATTGGTAAGTGACCCCCCACCGGCTGGACTCGTGTGGCATCGGCCACAAGCCAACTTCGTCTGCGCTGCGTAGGCTGGCGTCGCGGTCGCCGGCTTCGCCGCGGCCACAATGATCAGGCCACCCACCAGGATGGCGGCGCCGATGCCGGTTGCCGAATACAGGACCGCAGATGATCTAGAGTTGATGCGATTGCGGGCAGCCTCAATCATTGGAAATTCTCCTGCTACTAGCCCGCTCACCTATGCCTCCACAAAAATCTACTACCGCTTGTTATGCAACGGCAAACCCATAATTCTGCGAATCCTTTGTCGTGACGGACAGCACCGGGCAAAAGCTGGGTGCGTCTATTTCGAGGATGAGCCGGGCAGACGATCAGCGGCGAAATTGCTCACGCGGGATGAGGCGAATTATTTGCTAAACTGCCGCAACTTTTTCGGGAATGACTTTATGAAACACCTTAGCGACGTTGTGCTTGCTTCGGCAGTGATCATTGTCGGGTCAACTGTCGCAAGCGCAGAGAAATGGTCGTGCGACATGGAGATGTCGAAAGGAAAACTATACAAACAAGAGTGGATTGTATCTGACGACAAAATGTTTGCGCCGAAAGGAAAAGGTTTCTACCGCGTAGTACTGAACGACAGCGACACATTGTTGGCATTTAAAAAAATGTGGAGCGACCCGGCGAAAGATCCGACAGTCAGCAGCTATGTGTACATCGTGATCGCAAAAAGTACCGGCGTGGTGACAGAAATTCAGGAAATGGTCGGGTTTGATTATGGTACGCGGCCCGAGCAGTGGATGCCGCCTTTGGTAACCGTCGGTCACTGTTTGATGGAGCAGCCCTAGTACAACCCCAAGGCCAAGCTGCTCACCGGCGACGAGGCGCGGCGGATCGCAGTGAATATCGCGAAACTGCCAGAGTTATTGAGCCGCCATCGGACGTGGGGAGTGCGATGACGCTCGGCGGAATGCGGTAGCCGGGATTTGTTCTTCCATTGCGGTGTTTATTTAAGAGGAGAGATAGGAAACCCGAGGAGAGGCTCGTTGTGCTGAAAACCCTTGCGAAACTGACGTTTGGTGTCGCTGCTCTTGCGGCGGCGACGTCGTTTGGAACTTCGCCAAGCCATGCCTATGGCGATGCCCCTTGGTGCGCAGTAATAAACATCGGGACAGGCACCGTGTACTGGGACTGCCAATACCCCACATTCGAGGCGTGCTACCATTTGGGTAACATACTCGCCGGTAATCGCGGCTTTTGCAGTTTGAACCCGTGGCCGGGACCGTCTCAGGTAGTCCCCTACAGACACCCGAAACGCCACGCGCAATACTAATAAATGCGAAGGATTGCGGTGAATATCGCGAAGCTGCCGGAGCTATTGTGCAAAGATTAAAGGCACGCGAGAGCCCCAAGCGCGTCGCTCGGGGCTTTCGCTTATCCTTGTCTCAATTGAACACGACCGAGTAGTCAACATACTGGAAAGTGGGCAGATCCTTTGCACTTGCCATCATCGCTGACGGATCGATAGCCGAACCAGCAAGCGCGACGGTTGGGGTTCCTGTCCCGACGCCAATCCATGTTCCAACGCCTGTTAGGACCAACACAGCAACAGCAGCAGCGGCGAACAAGGTGATCTTGCGCATGTGAATTTCCCTCTGCATTCCCTACGAACTTCATCATCGTAGCTTGATCCGCAGCTTCGGTATGTGACCGGCGTCACCAATCGACCGTTTTGGCATAACGCCGGACACGGCCTGGTCGTGATCCACGTTTTGAAAAGCACTTCGCTCGGAACGGTGTTGAAAGCGGACACGATCCGCGCTTTTGGAAGCCGTTTTGCAAGCTCCTCCGAGCCAGACGAAGTGTGCGCGATGATGAGTTCGTATCGCCACGGTTCATTGGTAGCGAACAGCTGACGATCACCTTGCCGGAAAGGTCGCCCGCTTGATTCAGCACGTCGTCCATGCGCGACCAGTGCACGGCGAGCAGAATGGCATCGGCGTTCTGCGCGGCCTGGGCCGGCGTGCCAGCCCGCGCCTTGCCATTGGCCTCTCGTGCGAGCCGCAGCGCCGTCACCGACCACAGCCACGCGCCTGCCGGGACCGACCTTTGCGCGCACGGCCGCATGATGGCCTGTCCCCATCACGTCTGAAAGCGTGAGCAGCGACGGCATCAAGGCGTCGTCAGCGCCGACCGGCAAAACAAAGAGTGTTCCGTCAGCCTGGGGGATGCGCAAGGCCTCTGCCTGCGCTCCACCGGCCTCACCGCCAGTGCCGAAGAAGCCGCCGTGGATGCATGAGGTCTGAAGTCCCTCGTCGCAGAACATGCATGTGCCGTCGGAGTAGGCAAAAGACATCACGACCACGTCGCCGCGCTTCACGGTGTGCACGTCGGCGCTGACGTCCTCGACCACGCCGATCGCCTCGTGGCCCATGCGGCGGCCTGTCTCGGTGGGCTCGAGCTCATTGTACGGCCATAGATCGCTCCCACAAATACAGGCGCGGGTGATGCGAATGACCGCATCAGTCGAATGCACAATAGTGGCATCGGGAATGTTCTCGATCCGAACGTCGCCGGCGCGGTACATGACAGTTGCACGCATTGGATTTCCTTTCCGTTCTAGGATGCGGAGGAGGATTTATGGGCGAGGGCCGCGTTCAGGTCGTCACGGACCCGCTGCGGCTCGTCGTTGAGCGGCATGTTCGGCATATCGTGCACGCCGTCCAGCGCGCCTGGCGGGTCCGGGTCGAGAGGAGCGAACAGTGCGTCGAAGTCGTCTTGCGCGGGGCCGGTCGTCGCAACCAGCTCGAAGGTCTTTCGCGTCGCGCGATCGGAGATGAGGCTGCGGACCAGGACCTGGGCGATCTGACGTCGCGCGACGACGCCGTCACTCGGGTCGCCGACTTGGCGCGTATCGCCCTGCAGGAGCATGAGCCGATGCTGATCGGGACGATTGTAGTCGAACCAGCCGGGGCGCACGATCGTATAAGGCAAGCCGCTGACGCGCACGAGCCGTTCGGAGCGCCGCTTCCAGTCGTGGGCCTCGGTCGCTTGGTTATAGGCCCCGGTCCGATTGGTGACTCCGATCGCGGTCATCAGTGCGATGCGCGCCGTCCGCTTGCCGAGTGCACAGAGCACGTTGCGAACACCCCCATAATCGACGCTCTCAGCCCCAACCTTGCCGGCACCATCGGAGCCAAGGGTGAACACGACGGCATCAACACCGTCGACCGCATTCGAAAAAGTCTCGGGCCGCGTAACGTCGCCGATGACCACTCGCGCCTCAGTAGGAAGCTCGCGCGCCTTGCCGGGATTGCGCACCAGCGCACGGACGGTGAAGCCCTGCCGGATCGCCTCCTCGACGACCAAGTGCCCAATGCTGCCGGTTGCGCCGATTACCAGCACGGTCATGCGGGAAACAGGCATCTACGCCTCCCCGTCTTTCCTGATTAAAGTTGTAGTCATGCTCATGAACCGGTCACGTCGGACGAAAATTTGAGGTTGACCAAGCTGGGCATCTGGATCGCACGGCGCGCCGCGGCTTCCCTTGCTGTTACCCGCTGATCAACGATTTCGCTTAGAACGCGGCGTAAAAGGTTTGAAACCCCGCGGCCTTCCGCGGCCGCCCATTCGGCAATTTCGTGCCAAACGTCAGGATCAACCTCGATTGTGATCCGTTCCCGGTGTGCTCGTGTCGTTGCCATGTGGCAAACCTCCTGAAAAGGAAATCTGCCGAAATCTGACAGCGGCGAAATTTATTCGGCAACGCACTCTGACAGGGAGGTTTCAAGACAGGTTAGGCCGGCCCCACGCGAGTTTCTTGCGGCAACAGCGCGGTTGAAAACTCGCATCCGGCCGCCACAGCGGCGCGTTTATGCGTATGGTCTACACGCATGTGCGTGGTGCCACGACGCATCGCGCCGCGCAACGGATCGTATGTACGCGGTGGCACCACGTATCGGGTCGGGCCGGCCCCGCGCGCGTGTGAAGCTATTTCGCTTTTCGCAGCGGCAGCACTTTGCCGGCGCTTTTGGCCTGCGGTTGCGAACAGAATTCCGCCCAGGCATCCATGAGCCGCCGGCGCTTTTCGAACAGGTCGCCCCTCCTGTAAGCGGCTTCGACCGCGTTGCCGATCGTGTGCGCCAGGGCTTGCTCGCAAACCTCGCGTGGCGTGGCGGTGCGCTCGGCCGCCCAATCGCGGAAGGTCGAGCGGAAGCCGTGGACGCTCGCGCGCTCGCCGTAGCCCATTTTTTCAAGGAGCCGGCGCATCGACATGGCATCGACCGTCTGCGCTCTCTGACCGGGGAACAGGAAGGCGCCGCCGCCCTGGCCGGCGATCTCGGCCGCGCGCTCTGACAACGGCACGCGATGTTCCTTGCGAGCTTTCATCCGATCGGCCGGCACCGTCCAAACGACGCCGTCGATCTCCAACGGCGTGGCGCGCCGAGCCTCGTCGGCGCGCGCGGCGGTCAAGATCACAAACTCCAAGCAGCGAGCGACCTGGCCTTGCTCCTTGCGAAGCGCCGCCATGAAGGCTGGCACATCGTCAATCGGCAACGCCGCGTGGTGTTCGACCTTCCGCGATCGCGAGGGGTTCGACAACAGCGCGTCCAAACAACCGCGCCACTTTGCCGGGTTGTCGCCGCCGCGGTAGCCGCGCACCTTGCACCAATCCAGAACCGCCTCGAGCCTGCCACGCAGCATGGTTGCCGTGGGCGTCGGCCATTTTTTCTCGAGCACGCGGACGATATGCGCGGTCGTAATGTCGCTCACAAAGAGCCGGCCGAGCTCGGGCACGGCATACTGTGTCAAGGTCTGCTCCCAGGCTTTGAAGTGCTTGGGTGTCCACTCGGCACGGTGTGCGGTGAGATATTTGTCGACCGCGTCGGAAAAGCTGATCGTGCCGTGCGCCGTGAGGATTGCGGCGGCGCGTTCTCGCTTACGGTGCTCGATCGGGTCAGTGTGCGCGCGCAACATCTGATTGCACGCATCACGTTGCGCGCGTGCCTCGGCCAGGCTCACGCGCTGCAATGAAGCCGAGCCCCATTTCGCGACGCCGGCCGGCAAACCGAAACTCGAAGATCCAACTTTTGCTGCCGGTCTCACCGACTTGCAGAAACAGTCCGCCGCCGTCCTTGAGGTAGCCGGGTGTCTTAACCGTTTCGACTTTGCGGGCCGTCAATCTATTGATCGTCTGTGCCATGCCATACCCCCTTCCTACCCCCCTAATAGGCGGCTTTCGGCGAACCGCAACGGACTGATGCGGCCACAGCGCCTGTTGTATCGTCAATTTTGCAGGGGGTTACGAACCGGAGCGAACCGAGGCGAACCGTTGTGCGCTGATAGGGGTAAAGCGGACATCGCAATTTGGTCGCGCCATGTCCGCTTCTGACCCAAAGCGGACATCCCTGCATTGCAGCGCGTTCGCTCCGATCATCTACTTAGAGGGACTTAGAAAACCGCGCGAGACGTTTTGGGGATCACAAGCTTCGGTTAATTGCGCGGTTATTCCCCTTCAGCGACTGAACTTACTAATTTGTTCGCTTTTTGCACTGTGCCGATGGAACCAAATGCCTCTTGGCGCGTTTCAGCGTACGCGTCGTCGTGGCCGCATCCATTTGTCTCGGCGTGGCAGCCACCACGAGGCCCTCTCAAAAACACAATCGAGACCAGCCGATGAATACCGCGGATAAATTATACAGGTTCGCCGCTGAATGTGAATTCATGGCCAAGCTCACGCATAATCCAAAGAACAAAACTATCTGGGCCCACATGGCAGAGAGATGGATACGGTGCGCTGAATTGTTTGATCGCCAAAGCTCAGCTGCGGAACCCGATGGTTCCATGAAGCGACGTCGAAAAACTACTCACCATTGGGCTCATTAATCTTTGGCGGAGCAGAGACCAAATTGAACGGTCGCGAGGAAGGGGTGGGTGAGAGTTCTTATTAAATCTCTCGGAGTCTGTGGCGTTATTGGCGAGTTGAGCGCTGCAACACGAGGAGGGAGATATGCCTATTGCTCGATACTTCGTCGAGCGGCTAACGGGCCACAGCGATGTTTGGATGGTCAAGTTCGATGACGAAGAACACGGTCCCTACAAGAGCCAATCTGAGGCGGTACTCTTCGCGATCGATGCCGCGGAAAAACTCAACCAACACGGCGAGAAGGCGCAAGTTGTCGTTATAGGACCCACCTGGAGCTACGACCAGGACATCAGCCGCGGGGTGTGGTGAGATGTGCTGGCATCCTGTGACTTTGGCATGAATCGCTGTCAGCTCGAAATGTCCGTTTGACACATAGCGGACGTTCGTTACTGATTAAATTGCCGTCGGCCCTTAACTCACCTCCAGCGTGCATAGCATGGATGTAAAAGGTTTGGCGATGACGTTTGGTGTTCACATTTCGGTCTAAGAATTGAGGTAGTGCTTTTTGGCGGGTGAGCTTTTGGCTGGGTTCCCAACCTGTAAAGAGGGAATCAGACCATGCCTAGAGAGGAGACCCGCTCAGATCGTTCGACTAATCCGGCGGGCTCAGAATTCTTCAATACGCTTCAGGAAATGCGCCGTGACTGGATGGCGCGTGTGACGGCTGAAGTCGAACTCAGTCTCAAACTGTCGAAAAAATTAACAGACGCTCATTCAGTTCCCGACGCCGTTGCGGCTTATCAGGAATGGCTGAACGACGAGATGGGTGTGCGCGCTGAAGACGCACGTCTGCTAATGTCCAATGGACAAAAGTTCATGGACACCACCTCTCGATTCCTATCGAGTGGCTGGACAAACGTCGGCATGACCACGTAACGCCTGCGTGCGCATACCGGGTTGGAAAGGTACGGCGAGCAATGGCGACAATTGCTCGCGCGGTGATTATTGTCTTCGTAGTGAATAGATATCTGCGAGGTCTCGCGCGGTGGCGTAATAGTGTCCACTGATGCGCTACGAGAAGAAAGAGGATAAGATTGAGTTGGCTGAGGGGCTTTCCCATTAGGGGAGTTCCGAGATGTGCGACTACAGCCTTCACAGTATCAAATCCCGCCCCGCCAGAGTTAGCGACAAGCTAATCACGCGCGACTTTCGCACAGGCACGCGAGGATTTGCCGCGTCCGAAGACGTGAACGTAGCGGTGTGCGTCCTTCCAGGGACGGAGCTGTCTTTTGCCGACGAGATTAAGTGCTTACCGACGGGCTTGATGGCCTGGCGCGATAAAGTGATCGAGCATAAGACAGCGATCTTTCGGCAAATCAACAAAGATAAGGTCGCGGCGCATCACGATGCGTTGGAATTTCCGGATGGCCGGATCGCGCTCCTGACAACTCTGTGTGAGGGCCAGCAAGCGACCGTTCTGCAATTGCCGGCGGAACCAAAGACTGCCGTTGAAGCTCAATCACAGCGGCACGTGGCTTACATAGCCTAACTGTTCGCGCCAAAAATGCGACACGGTGGCCACCTATCGACGAGTGGCCACCTTGGCAAATCGTTTGCTGATCAGAGTTCGTCCGGCTTTGACCCAGCGCGGACATGAGCGCGCCAAACCTACGCACTGAATGTGCTGGGTTAGAGCATTTTGGCGACGATCTTCAACATGTCTGTTGACGAAAAGGCCCGCAGCAATTCCGTGCGGATGTTGCCCAGTGCGCTGAGGCTCAAGTTAAGCGCCGTGGCGGAAAGCTCGTCTGGAGCTTCAATGATTATTACGATGTCGTAACGTCCTTGCGTCCAGAATATGTCCTTTACGGTCACTCCAAACGTCTCCGCCATTTGCCTGAAGGCCTCTGCTCGCTTCGGAGAATCTTTAGCGTTTTTGACGCCTTGATCGGTGAACGTGGCAAGCACGACATAGGTTGCCATGGTCGTTTTCCCTAACTGTTGGGTTAGCTTGTGTTGTCGCCGGCCCACAGACAGCGCGGCGACGACTAACCCTCCTTCATGCTCTTTGTCAGGCGCGTCAAATATCCGCTTTTGGAGTTAAAGCGGAAATCGACGGGCGCCAATCGCGACATTGGAGCCGTCTTCAGGCTCCGACAATCACGGCGCTTTGACGATCTGCTTGCATGCGGGGGGCAAACCGGCCAGCGTCAGCGCCGGTTTCGGTTTGGGCGGCGGCGGATGCAGCGTCAATTCCTTGAACCAGAAGTCGAGCTCGTGACCGCAGCCGTCGCTTGGGCGCGGCGGGGGCTGCGGTTTGCATTCCGCACCGCCCGCCGGACAGGCGATTTGGACATGAAAGTGCTCGGCGTGACCATACCAGGGACGCACCTTGAAAAGCCAAGCGCGATCAGCTCCAGCCTCGCGGCACAGCGCCTTCTTGATCGCGGCATTGACTAAGATGCGGGTGACGGCCGGATCCTGCGCAGCGGTGCGGATGAGCTCGGTATGCCTATGGGTCCACACTTCCGGATCGACGTCGAGTAGATCGGGCGCGACCACGTCGGTGGCCGAGCCGAACTCGCGCTCCTCGCGGCTTTGCACATGGTCTGGCATCGGCGTAAACCAAATATCGACGTCGAGGCCGACTTGATGGCTCTTGTGGTCGGAGAGCATCGGCCCGCCGCGCGGCTGCGACATGTCGCCGACCAGAAGACCGTTCCAGCCAACCTTTTTCGCGTTCTCGGCAAACCGTTCGATGAAACGAACGAGTTGCGGATGGCCCCAGTTGCGGTTACGCGACAGCCGCATGACTTGCCAGGTAGGTCCAGTGATCGGCAGCGGCACAGCGCCAGCGAGACAGCCGTCGAAATAGCCGCCGATCGAGCGCGGCGGCCCCGGAAACGGCGTCGATTTGCGCGCGAACAGTTCCTTGGCCGGCGTCGACGGCGCGTCCGGATTTTGCAGCGGCGGCAGAGGCTCGGGATTGAGCGAGCCGGGGGGCGTCGGGTCAATTAAGTGCTTTTCCTGCGCGACGGCAGAACCCGCGGCGAGGATGAGGACGGCGAGCAGGCGAACGGTAGCGCGCATCAGCCACTCTTCTTCTTATGGATCTGTGTCGCATTGGTGGCGCGGTAGGCGACGGCACGCGCCCGGCGCCGATACGCCGGCCACGAGTCGCTCGCGCTGTCCGGTTGTGAAGAGGTCGCTGTCCTTGGCCGGGAGTTCAAGCAGAGCCGATGTCGCTTATTGGCACGGAGCGGACAAGCAAGCGCATCATCCGATGTCCGATATTGGGGTAAAAGCGGACATTGCTTGAACAACGGACTGGATCGGATTTGATCCAGAGCCGATATGTCGAGCAACTTGTGCGGCCGCAGCTCCATCGTGCACCTCCCGCGCAGGCCCGGGCGCTTTCAACATTCTTTAATTCCGAGGCGGTAAACCGGTTTCGTCACCACCTTATTCTGGAATTCCTGGGGTTTATCGGGGAGCTGCCGTGATGCTCAGTTTGCGAGTTGCGGCTATCGTCTGCGTGATGGCTGTCGTCGCCTCCGCATCTGTCATGGCCCAAACCACTGGGACTATTCCGCCTCCAGCGCCATCCTCTCAGCCTCCGCTGCCGCCGCCGACCGCAAACCAGTATTCGTCCAACGAAATAATCGATGCCGGGCACCATTTTTTTGGCGCCGTATCACATGGTCTTGCCGAGGTAGTCGAGAAAGCGGTGAGCCAATGGGGCCTGCCGAACGGCTATATTCTTGGTGAAGAGGCGAGCGGCGCTTTTATCGGCGGCCTGCGCTATGGCGACGGCACGCTTTATACCAGAAATGCCGGTGACGTGCGCGTGTTCTGGGAAGGACCGAGCCTCGGGTTCGATGCCGGCGCTGACGGTGCGCGGACTATGATGCTCGTCTACAACTTGCCGCAGACCGGGGCGATTTTTAATCGCTTCGGCGGCGTCAACGGATCGGCCTATCTCATTGGCGGTTTCGGCATGACGGCACTTAACGGAAACCATATGGTTGTGGTGCCAATCCGCTCAGGGATCGGTCTGCGACTTGGAGCTAATCTCGGCTGGCTTAAGTTCACCGACAGTCCCACTTGGAATCCGTTCTGATCGTAAGAGTGTTCAGCCGACCACAGCGCGGCTTAGATCTGGCCGATCGCACCCCGCGTTCGGCTGCGCGCCAGGTAGACCGCGCAAGTTTTGCCAAGGCATGTCATTAACGGAAAAGACCCTTCGCATCGAGGTTGCTCCAGGGTCCGTGAAATTCGTAATCGTTCCAAATCAGTAGTCTTCTGAGCGCGTTTCTCGTTCGATTTTTTGCAACTTCTTGTCGCCGCGCACGCTTCCTAAAATTGCGGCGAGCGCGATGACGATCAATCCGACAACGCACAGGCTAAGAGCGACAGTGAAGAATAGGAAAAGGAATGCCATCCCTAAAACCTAATCACTTTCACCGAGGTAGAAAAGAAACAATGACCAAATATTTTCAGACGGAGCTAACCCGTGGGCCTTCAATGGGGTAGGCAGCCTAGTGGGGGGCGCTTCGGTCGGTCTAACAAACAGAAAAGGCCGGCTAGCGGCGGCTCTTCGTGAATTTCAGTTTTGCTGTTTTCAGGCGACCGCTTGCGCCTTCCGCTTCCTACTCCAGCCAAGCAGACCCAAAGTTCCCGAACCGACGTGCCGGCGAATGTCCCCTTTCAGGGGTAAAGCGGACATCGCAATTTGATCGCGCCATGTCCGCTTCTGACCCGAAAGCGACACTCGCGCGGGCTGCTAGAACGTGAAGAGAACCGCGACATACCAGTCCAACCGATCGTTTGCCTGGGCATTCTCGATACCGCGCGCCAGGTAACCTAGAAGATGATAACGGTCATTTAAATCGTAGCGAATGCCGGTGCCGATCGAGGTTGTTGCCGAGCCGCCGTGTATGTCTGCCGTTTGGTGAAAGATTTCTATGCCAACTTGGACATTCGAGGTGATCTGGTTGGTGACGACCAACCCAGCGAGACAAAAATCTTGAGAGTTTCCCCCTCGGTTTAATTCACATCCGCCGCCACCGAACGCCGACCATTTGTCCCAATCTTTTTGCAGCCATACCGGAAAGAGGAACGAGCCGTGCGACTGACCGATGTTTGCAGATGCGCTTGGCAGGAAAACCCGCGGGAAAATGGCGACGTCAACTCCGGCAGTCGCCTGAGTGAGAAACCGGTACTTCGCCGCGAGCTCTACGTTGCTCAACCCGGCCTGTGCCTGGCCGCCGCTGGGAAACGCGTAACCCACCGGAACCGTGGCTGTAAGTTGAAGATTTGGCGCGCCGCCGTAGTTGAAATCGATGCCACCGGCGCCGCTGGTGCCATCCTGAGCCGCGATACCATTGGTGAATGCGTAGATTTCGTAATGCCGGTAGTCGGTGGGTTCCGGATCATCGGAGCGGTACGGCGGTCCAGCAGATGCTGTAATTGTGAATGCCACTAGCAAAGTGCCAGCGAGGGGCAATCCCTCCAAACTACTCCGCATGTGATGCCTTCGATGTCAGCGCGAACACGCTGATTAGAAGCATTCTTACTATCACATGTCGGCGAGTAACGCTCTTGGCATGCGTTCAAACTTGCGCTGTGTTCACAATTGAATATCTAACGAGCTTCGGTCCCACTACTTGAACTCCCTTCCACCAACCTGAGTGAACGTGAGGTTGTGCATGCTTCGTACCGTTGACCGGTATGCGAGTAAAGTTCCCGAAGTAACCTTGGTGTTTTGGATTATCAAGATTGCAGCAACCACTCTCGGCGAGACCGGCGGCGACAGCGTCACTATGACGCTGAATTGGGGGTACCTCACAGGGACCGCGATATTCTTCTCGCTGCTGATTGTCCTTGTTCTCATTCAAATCGCCGCGGCCCGCTTTCATCCATTCATTTACTGGGCAACGATCGTGGCATCGACAACAGCGGGAACGACAATGGCCGACTTTGCCGACCGGTCGTTGGGTATTGGCTATGCGGGCGGATCGGCCCTGCTGTTTGCTTGTGTGCTGATCGCGCTTGGCGCTTGGTATTGGACGCTCGGTTCAATATCGGTCACGACTGTCACCTCCCCGAAAGCGGAAGTATTTTATTGGCTGACCATCACGTTCTCACAAACGCTCGGAACGGCGCTTGGGGATTGGATGGCGGACAATACGGGCCTTGGCTATGGCAGAGGGGCGATCGTATTTGGCGCGGGTTTGGCGATCCTTGCCGCTGCCTATTATTGGACGAAGGTCTCGCGCGTCTTCTTATTCTGGGCAGCCTTCATACTAACGCGGCCACTTGGCGCCACAGTCGGTGACTTCCTTGACAAGCCGATCAAGGACGGAGGTATGGCGCTCAGTCGACCGCTCGCAACCGCAGTCATCGCCGTGTTTATAATTGGATGTATTCTGCTATTGCCTCAGAAAGCGGGCACGCATCCCGGCCGTTCCGAAACTAGCTAGACAGCGATTTAATCGGTATCGGCGAACGAGGTCTCTTCCACCGGTGGAAAAGGTTTGTCTGGATAGGCTGTGAAGCTCGACGCGTAGCCCCACATGATAACGTTTGGGCCGTCGTCGGGCACAAGCTGAACTTGCCAAGGCCCATAGGGCGGCGCGATGGCGTCGGACAAAATTACCTTCACCCCTCGACCAGCTCTCATGCAGCCCAGTTGCCACACCCGCTGAGCCTCGTCGCGATTTGCCGCCACAATGGCCTTGCGCAATTGAAACGGGGTGGTGCACAGGACAGCGCCGTGCACGGTACGGGTGCCCACGTCGCTGGCACCCACTTGGCGCGGGGCAAGGCCAATAACAATAGCAAGCGGTAGAACGCTCCTCATGATTAGAAATCTAACTTTCTTCCGGCAACGCATCAACGATGAAGCCGGCCACCACCAACAGCAGGCTCGTCGTTAAAATGGCGATGTCTGCTTAGAGGGGTGAAGCAGATGACTATGTGCCGAAACCTTTCAGTCCGCGCCAATTGCTGGCGAAAATTCGACAGCTCATGCCTCGACAGGTCACGATCGATTGCTGCACTGCACATGTCGCCTTTTGGCCCTAAGCGGACATTCTGACTGCCGCAATGAATGTCCGCTATTGGAGGTAAAGCGGACATCGCAATTTGAGAGCGTCACGTCCGCTTTTGGACCCACAGCGGACATCAGTGAATGACCTCTTGTGATCGGAATGCAAAGCACGCGATCCGCATTACCGTCGGGGCGACCTAGGCGCGACCTTCCGGGATGACTTAGAGGGGTTTGCAGGAACTTTTGTCGGTTTGTATCTGCCGAGGGCGAAAAGCGCCTCCTGAAACCGCTGCTCCGATTGGCCGCAGCCTAATTGCTTTGCAGCCTTCTGGAAGGCTTTCACCACATCCCGTGGATTAGCTTTGGTTATGCCGGCCATATTCAAAACAATCGCGCTATTGATCTCCCATTTCAAGAGAGCCGTTTTTTAGAATGTATCTAAAAGTCTTGCGCAGGGAAAAGTTGACAAACTTGAACGTAGATGGACGATGATTTTTCGTTCGTCGGACTGAGAAACTTCAACGTGCCGAAAAGAAAATATTCTTGCTGCATTAGAATCGTGCGAGAGAAGGACAAGGAAAATGACCAAACTAAATTAGTCCTGTTCATCAAAGGACGGCAGGTGGACACTCCCACTCAAAAGCACACGGCGCTACTGGCCTGTCTCCACGAAAATCAGGGACACATCGTTTCTTATATGCAGCTAGGTCTGATACTCGGGCACAAGTCATTTCGAAAGCCGCAACGGCACGTTCTCCGGCAATATGTGTCGTGGATCGGTAAGACTTTGGCCGCACATCGAGCATTGTGCATGCTCGCCGTAGCTCCCGATATTGGCTACGTACTTTGCGGGCACAAATAGGCAGACATCCTGATCGCGTGGACGAATGTCCGCTTGTGACCCAAAACGGACACCAACGGTCCGAATTTGCCGTGATGCACAATGCAGCCTCACCCATGGTTCAATAGGGTAGTATCGGCCTCAAGGACTACCGATGAAGCGGCGCAAATTCATTGCATTGACCGGATTCGTTGCGGCGACGTGGCCGCTTGCGGCGCGCGCGCAGCAGCCAGAGCGAATGCGGGTGGTGGGCGTGCTGATGGGTTTTTCGGAACAGGCTGGGCAATCTCTGGTCACGACGTTTCGGGGCGCGCTCAGGACGATAGGGTGGGTTGAAGGAACAAATCTCAGGCTCGAACTTCGGTGGGGCGCCGGTGACGCCGGCAGGATCGGGACGTTCGCAAAAGAACTCGTCGATCTGCACCCGGATGCGATCCTCGCTCAGACGACTCCTGTCGCCGTAGCAATTGCCCATGAGACAAAGGCAATTCCGATTGTGTTCGTAACTGTGTCAGATCCGATCGGCAGCGGTCTTGCTGCCAGCGTTACGCACCCCGGTAGCAATATTACCGGTTTCACGTTTGTCAAATCCGCAATGGGCGGCAAATGGGTGGAGTTATTGAAGGAGATAGCCCCGCGGACAATGCGCACGGCGCTTTTGTTCAACCCGGCAACAGCTCCGCCGCTGCAATTCTACGTGCCTTCTATACAAGCTGCCGCGTCCTCCTTTGCCGTCGAGGTGAGCACCGCCCCAGTGCAAGGCCCGAACTAATTGAGGAGGCCGCTTCCGACTGCAACGCATTACCATCACGCGCCTGGATTCGATCATTACGTGACCCAGCTTCTTTGGCAAACACCTCGTCCCCTCTCCCTAAAATGGCACTTACTGCCGAGAAATCTCGACTGCTCAGGTAGGACGATGGTTAGGATGGAAGCGCAGGCACAACGCCGATCCCCGGCGAGCCCCGCACTAAACCTGAAGCTATTTATAGTTGCGCGATTTCGACCGTCCCGCAAGATTTCCTTGCCACCTGGATCAATGATCCAATGCCGATACAACGCACCAGCGTCTTAGTCGTCGCTAAACAGGGTCGGTCATGGCCATCGCGCAGGGCGAATTGGCGGTAGCGGGTTGCACGGCCCCTGCGCCGCCACAAACGGTCATGAAGATCATAACGACGCTGTAGCTCAAGGGGGATAGAGCGTCCTTGTTCTCGCCGGGGCGGGGGGAGGTTGCGGGTTCAAGTCCCGTCAGCGTCACCATATCAATGAAGAAAGAACGCTTGGCAGTGGTGCGGCACTAACTAAGCATCGCCAGCGTTGGCGCCGCCCATGCAACTCTCGTGCTTGCACTTGCACGATGGGGACGACCTCCTTGGAGCACCACAGTCTTAGTCGCACCGCCGACGAAATGCGGGAAGAATATCTTCGTCTCGTGCTGGGCGAATGAATTCAGTTGCGAGCTATTCACAAACTCTAACCGAAGGGTAAGTCCAAACGCCCCGATATTCATCCCATACCGGTTCTCCACGTGCCCAATAGCAGTAAGGCGCGGGAGCTACATAGACCGGTGGCGGCGGATAGTAGCGTGGGGCGGTGGCTGCGGCCCCGATAATCGTTCCTACCGCAAGCCCACCTATGAGCCCCGCGCCCAAATCTCCGCCGCCTGCACGGGCTGGAAGAGTCGCTGCAACAGTCAACGCTAGGGATGTCACCAGTGCTGGCGCGATCAAGAACATTTTCATTTTAGATGCCCGCCCGTCAGGCCAGACGGGCCCATGTTGAAGGAAGCCCCGACGCAAATGGATGGCGGGATAGCGCCGGAGCTTCCTATGTGCCCAGGCCGGCAGACCGATCCGGCCCAGAAGACCCTATCGGGAAGTTGGTATCAGAAGGGTTAAGTGCGGTCCGTTGAATGAGGCGCCAGTCGCCACTCCCAAGGCGATAATTTTAAGTGGCGGTAAATACGGTGAGGCGGCAGAAGCGGCGGTTTCCGTTATCAACTCCGGCAGCTTGGCGATGTTCACCGCGATCCTTCGCGCCTCATCGCGAGTTCGCGGCGATCCAATCCAATAGTGACGGATAGCAGTATTCCCTCGAAAAGAGCCGCAATAAAGCCGCGATACATCTGCTCAAATCGTAACTACCACCGAAGTACGGAAACGTGCGATGAACCCCGCTGATGAAGACGCTGCGAATCCAGATGCGGTAGATTCTGGTGAAAAGTCAGACCAACAATTACGCGCCATTCTCGAAAACTTACAACGGGTAGGCCGTCAGCGGAATGAGGAGGATGAGCCAATGGAGAGGGATGACCTTCATTCCGGTTTCACTCGCCTCGACTGGGAGGCTTCGGAGCGCAGGGCACTTTATGATCGTCTCGGAGCAATCGAAAACGAGATGAAAAGGCAAGGCTCACGAGGGTTCGCCCGCTTCTTGGTCGCTATTTGTATTGGTGTTGGCGCCACCTTGGCTTGGCAATCTTACGGCGATGCAATCAAGCAAATAATCGCAGTAAGGGCACCGGAACTTGGTTGGTCACCACAGGCCAAGCAAATGATCGCGAGCTGGACGCTTGGCTGGACGAAGCCACCGGCCAGTCCCGAAAAAATTGCTCCGGAGACTGTCGCGCCGAAAGCTCCTTCCGCCCCCTCACTCGACCCGGCGCAGGTGCAGCAGATAACGCAGAGTCTCTCAGCGGTGCGGGAAACCCTCCAGGAACTCGCGGGCGGTCAAAACTCGATGGCGCGTGACATCGGCAGGCTGGAGTCCGCCGTCGCGGAAATACTTTTGAAAACCCCAGAGCCACCGCCGCAGCCCCCCGCAGCCCCCGCGCGCAAGCCCCCGGCGTCGCCATCGTCGTCACGGGCACCAACGCCACCGCGGCAGTAAGCAATTTCGGATTGTCTTGCCGCTCATGCTGCCCAAACGCATCGTTTGCAGAACTGGTGCGGCTCTCGCGAACGAGCATCGCCGACGAAATGCGGGATGAACATCGTCGTCGCGTGCTAGCCGATGAATGACCTCACCGGTTCAGTCGAGACACTCGGGACTGATTCATTCGGCCCTGATTGAAGGGAAACCGATGTTCAGCTCCGACGAGCACCGCCGTGCGTTTTTTAAATCGTGGATAGGTGTGTTTGGGCGGCTGGTTTTTAGGCGTACCCTTTGGGATCTGATTCTTGAAGGGGGCCGGAGATGGTGAGGGAGGAGGCAAGACGGACGTTACTTAGGGAATACGACAAGTGGGCTAAGGATCACCCTGACGATGCCACCAAGAGAAGCGGCGTGGTCTTTTTCACGTATTTGCAACAGGAAAGAACGGACCTTCTCGATTTCCATGCTGTTGGCGGCGACAAGTGGGCAACCGTCCACGGCTGGCTTTATTACACAGGGCGCGTGAAGGATTAGGCGGAGTTGTGTTGACTGTCTCTCTGACAGACCAAGGCGGCGGGAAGCGGCGCTGAGGCATCGGATCGCGGCCGGTGTTCAAAGGGCCGCTCGCCAAAGCAGGCCAACGATCAAAGCCCAAAGCCCGAACCAGACCAATGCGCTAAAGCCGAACATCGGCGAGAGGACAGCGAACATCCCAATCTTGCCCAACCGTCCCTCTTGGCTGTTGCAGTATTTGGCCAGCTCCCAGATCAGATATCCGGGAAACGTCAAAGTAATTAGAAGCCCTCGCGGAACCTGTCGAATTGACCACAGCGGCGGGAGGCGGCGGGTGGGCTTGCTTTCTCAGAGCGTATGCGGTGGCCCGTCAAGTAGTTTGAGCTTAGCGGTCAATGTCGCGATACGCAGATCAGCTTCGGCGCGAGAGAGGTTCGGCTGAAAAGCCTCTAGCTCGTAAGCGGCTTCCGCCAACCGCCTGAGCGTTGCGGCCTGCTCGACTGTCATGTTGGCGATCAATGGAAGACCAATTTCTCTCGTATCCACGGCGGCGGAAAGCGGCCAGTCGTCTCAAGCGCCGACTTGCGGTCAGACGACTGCAACGTCAGCAGCCCCGGTATCTCCTCGATTGGCGCGGTAAACGTAAGCGGCATACTTCAAAAGGTCCTCTATTGCTTTCTCATCTGCGAAGCCAGCGCTCGCAGCGCTTTTTCCCCGGCGATGCGAGCCGCGAACTCAGTTTTAAATCCCGATCCATAAAGCCTGACACCCGTCGGTGGCCGCCGCTGGATTTGCCATTGCCAAAGGCGTCGCTGTCCTTTGCGAGTCACAACGACGAAATGGTCAGGCAATGGGTTGTGAATCGTCACAGGCGCGTTCCCCGCTGGCCCATAGCGAAGGCACCGCAACTTTATGGCTAGCTTTTGAGAAGATCGGGCAACTTCGCGATATTCACAGCAATCCTTCGCGCCTCATCCTTCCTGAGCAGCTTGGCGGCCGAGGCGTCGGCCCGGCCTCATCCTCGAAATAGACATAGGCAAGCGCCTGTCCGTTGTGATCGCGCACGGTCGCGGTCCGCACCCGTGTTCCCTATCGAAAGAGTTCGGCAATGTTTCCAAACAGTGCCTTCAAACGATTTCGTATTTTAGTGAGAAGGTTGGCAGGAACTAAAGTCGCGTCGGCCAAGACATTTGTTTCCACAGAAAAGTGGGCCCCCACTGAGTAGGTGACGTTGAACGAAACCTCGCCCTCAAACACTTTCCCGGCAGGGATGCTGATGTCTACGGTAAATATTCGGCTATCCGGCGTCGGGCTCCTTTTCGTGTGGTGTCCGATGTAGCCATTGCGATTGCCCTTAAACGCACTTTCAACGCCGCTAGGTACTCCCTTGATGTCAATATCCAATTCCGGTTCCTTGCGTTTTGCCGGAGTGCCATCATCTATGCGCGCCTCAAAACGCGGTTTCCCGGTGCCTTGTCGCAGAACGAGCGAAAACACTTTTAGGAGTCCGGTCTCACCACGCGCAAGGTTCTCATTGACAATCTCGTAATCAGAATCGAGATGGTGCTCTTGTATTTTGAGATTGCTGAGGTTTGATGTCTCGCCACGACCACGTGGCCAATTCTTGTCCGCCAGTTTACTCCTTGTGCTCTGCCTCGCAGGATCGATCCGCGACTTCGGCAGGTCTGTAATCGAGCGAATGATCCGAGAACAATTAAAGGGTGAAATGCACTTCGACTGGCGAGCGGAAGGTCTTGCGTGCCAAATTGTCCTTCAAACCTGATGGCGCGAAATACACCGCAATCTTTCGCGCCTCATCGCGGGTGAGCAACGGCCTATTCGCCCGGTCGGAGGTAGAAAAAGATGGTGAATAACGAACCCAGCACTCTCCCTACGGAGTAGCTCCCCAGCTTCGCGATATTCGCCGCAACCCGCCGCGCCTCACCGCGGGTGAGTAGCTTGGCGGCCGATCGCCGGCCGCATCGCCTCGTTGGTTCAATCGTTGATCTGGACTGATGCCGGCTTATTCGCCGCAGCGGGTGCGGGCGCAATCTCCGCCGGCCTGAGTCTGGGCAGCGGCCTCGCTGCGCGCCAGCATCGTCAGAGCGAACGGCAGACCTTTGAAGGCCAATGAGCAACAACTACTGGAGTCTGCAACCAGCGCTAACTCATCATCGGCCGTCGATGCCCTGACATTGGCCATGGAGGCGATAGACGCCGCCGGCCTCTTTTTTCGAAATACCAACCGGGAAACGGAACGATTTTGGCGAGTGCGCGCGCCGACGAGGTGATCGAATGAGCGTGCTAATCTCGCTTGCTCAACACGATGCGGATGTCAGTTGGGCGTGTCACTTCATAACCCAAGTAACCTCGGGAGCTGGATGAAAAACCGACCCAAACGCCGTCGTAAACCTCATCAAGGAGATTCTGGTCACGCCGAGCTTGCGCGGAGGCAGCACCAAGAACAGGTGCTCGACGACGCGCTCAAGAACACTTTTCCAGCATCTGACCCAGTTTCAATCGTACAACCCGCCCCGCCGGCCGCCGACTTCGACAGCGTGAAGACCCCTACGGTACGCAGCATGGACGAGCGTGAAGCGTTTTGGGCGGCGGTTTACAAATTCAAGTCTCCCGAATGGAGTCCGGCTTTCCCCGATCAGCCTGCGTTGGAAGTAAAAGGCAAATATTTTACAATCCGCCAAGTCTGCGAACTTGTGAAAGACATTACGGATGAACTGCCATACTTAGTCGCCGGGGAGTTGGTGAAGGCCATGCAAGGCGATCGCAGACTGATTCAAGTGTTCGCGCCATCTCGCACATACGCGATCGGATCCCAACGTTTGTTGGAGCTATTGGAGAATCGTATGGCGCGGCAGCCGGATAAGTAGGCGAAACTGGAAACCGCGCATTATTTGGAGTGCAAACCGACTGGGCGTCTACTGCTGACCAACCCCCATCCCAGCGTTCGTAATTTGGCCGCTGTACCGCCGTTATTGTGCCAACGCCTCTCAATTTCGCCACTCGGCAATGTATTGTACAGCGAATCGGGGTTGGGGGATCTGGAATGCGAGCTTCGCATTTTGCCAACTTTGTTGTTGCCCTCACAACCTTTGTCGCAACCTACCAGCTTTTCAACGGCGAACAGCAACTTCCAACCCTGCCTGCAAACCAGCTTGAAAACATTCAAGCATCCGTACTTACAAAGAAATCGGACCAACTCGCCCTCAAAGAAGAAGAAGAAGATCAAGAAGAAGTGGAAGATCAAGCGTTCAGCCCAAAGCTAGTACGGCTTGAGAAGTACGACTTACCGACTGACGATGACCTGAACTCGCCAAAACACCTTTCATACCTCGCCGATTATGTTTATTCCGAAGTTCCACCCGACAAGAAACCAACCGATACCGTTCTCAATTCGCTAAAGGGCATTCCCGTCGGAGCGCCTATTGAGGAAATCAAACGAGCATCGGAGACCTTCGGTTTAGACTTCAATTTTATGAAGGCCGTTGCCAAAATCGAATCTGATTTTGATCCCAGGCAACGTACTGGGTCATATATCGGTCTATTCCAACTGAGCAAAGACGAGTTCGCGAAGTATGGGTCCGGCGACATCCTTGATGCGCGCGACAACGCTGTTGCCGCCGCCTACAAGTTCGCTACTGAGGCTATACTGTTCGAACTGAATACCCATAAAAAGGCAACTTTCAGCGACCTGTACCTGATCCATCAACAAGGAACGCGGGGCGCAGAGGAACACGTCAATCATCCAGATAGAATTGCTTGGAAATCAATGTGCGCCACCGACGAAGGCAAAGAGAAGGGCGAAAAGTGGTGCAAGCGAGCGATCTGGGAAAATACAGTTCCCGAAATCAAGCACGTTTGGAAGTCCGTCGATAATCTAACTTCGGGTGTCTTCGTGAAGATGTGGCAAGAGCGAGTTGATCGGTTTTATACCCGCTATTCCGAGGCGACGACGAAATAAAAAGAGCGACCCTGACGAATGTTCTTTGATCCATTAATTTGGGCATTTTCGCCGTCGGTGTGTCCGCCCGCCTTAATCATTGTGATGGGCCGGCAGCGCCTTGTTATCCCACCTTAGCTGCGTGATGATCTATTTGCGCCTAGTGCGGGGAAGGATGGCCTTAGGAGTAAGCGGCCCGCCGACTATGAGATAATGGAATGAGCGATTAGCAAACATTACAGTAAACGATCTAAGACCGCTTAAATGCGCGCATGTTTGTTTGTCACGCTTTGCCTAGTTGCGCGCGGGCTGGCAGGTTGCACGCTAGTAGCAACACAGCAGGCTGCGAAACAAGCGACTGACTGCCTGCAAGATGTTAGGTCATCGCCGGAAGGACAAATAATCTATGCGAAACTCTGGGCATCCGACGCCACTGACACCGCAGCCAAACTAACTGATCCCGATCCACTAACACCGACCGAGCGAGATGCTCTCGTTCAGGTTCATAACAACATAATATCATGCAGGCAGATGATCATTTCGGACGACAGCCGATCGGCTACATGGAAACTACCTTATTGGGTAGATTATTTTCGAAGAAGCGACGCCATCTTTAATAAATTGGCAAGCGGCGAACTTCCGGTTGGCCTCGCGAACAAGTTAACTATCGAAAGCAACGGCAAGTTTCAGGCCGATGTTTCAAGGGGACACGCCGACGTCGTTCCTGTTGATGAAGCTCAGCAACAGCAGTCTGCTGAAGCGTTAATGCAGGCGAGCGCACAAATCACTGCATCTCAGCCCCAGTCACGACTGACCGCGACAAATTGCAGATGGGTTGCCAATACGCGCAGTTGCATAATCAGTGGCCAACACTGACGCCAATAGCGACCGCGTCCGCTTTGGGCGGCGATTTCAACCGATCGACGCAACACCTTCTAATCTTGCCAGATGAGGAGGTGTGGTTATGGAGGGGAATGCACGGACATGGTTCACGCCGAAGCAGAAGGCTGAGCTCTGGGAGCGCTGGAAGAGCGGTCATGTTGCGGCAGAGACGGGCGCTATTCGATCACCTCGTCGGCGACGCTGAGCAGTGAAGGCGGCATTTGGAGGCCGATCGCCCTTGCGGTCCTGAGGTTGATCACGAGATCGAATTTTGTCGTCTCTTGAACAGGGAGATCGCCCGGCTTCTCGCCCTTGAGAATGCGGTCAACATACGCGGCGCCGTGACGTACCTGTTCATCCAGATTGGATGCATACGACATAAGCCCACCACTTTTGACGAAACGGCTATCCCAATAAACCGCTGGGAGGCGATAGCGTGCGGCAAATTCGATAATCCGCTGGCGATGCGCCATTGTGAAAGAACTTGGCAGAACTATCACCCCGCCGTTCGAAGCTGTTTTGAGCGCATAGATGGCACCGGCGATCTCGTTATCGTCGCTGACCGCAGCTTCATTCACTTCAAGACCCGAGACTGAAGCAACCGATTTGATCAGGGGCAACCAGTTTCCAGGCGTGGTTTCGCGATCGAACATAAGTGCGACGTGGCGGAGACCTGGCGAAACATCCTCGAGCAACTGGAGCCACTTCGACCCGATGGAATATGCGAAAACCGTGAAGCCAGTGATGTTGCCGGCCGGATGCGCCAGGTTCGCAACAAAGCCTTGGCCTACCGGGGCGGTAACGCCTACGAAAACTACAGGGATGGTATCGGTGTTGGCTTGCACGGCCCGCAGTGCCGCCGAACTCATGACGAGGATGACTTCCGGCTTCAGGCGCACCAAGTCCGCGGCGGCGGAATGTAGCCGCTGCGCGTTCCGTCCGGCCGCACGGTATTCAAGATGGAAGTTCTGGCCTTCTTCCCAGCCCAAGCGCTGGAAATCTTGTCTAAAGGCGACGACATCGTCGCGCTCAATACCGTCCTGCTCAGTAAAAGGCGTCAGCACCCCGACCCGCCGAATGCGCTCCTGTTGTGCGCGCACGGCCGGCGGCCAAGTAGCCATGGCGGCGCCTGTGAGTGTGATGAATTCGCGTCGACTTATAAGCACCTACCATTCAACTGCGAGGCGTGTTGCCTCGCAGGCGGAGCTGTATTGGCAGCATCCGGCTTCTTCGATGGCATTGACCTGGGTCAACGGCGGACACGGGAGTGCGCTACGTCCGCTGATGCGCGCCGTGTGGTGCCGTCAACTCAGATGCGGTGCATGATCACGGCCAGCCGACGCGCCAGCGCCACGATCGCCTTTTTCTCTCCGCGATGCCTGGCGATCTTAATTGCCCAGGGCTTGAGCCAAGACGATTTCGCCGAATCGAACAACATGCTCTGGGCCGCTTCGTAGAGCATGATCCGCATGATCTCGTCGCCGCAGCGCGATATTCTACCGGGTGATCTCTCGCCCTGTGAGGGGCAAAGGCGCGGAAGTGGCTGCTCATGCAGGTTCACCAGGCGGTTTGATCTAAATCAATGCGCTGATATTTGACATGAGTATTCATTAAAGCCAATGCGACGAGAGGAGGGTTACATGTCGACCCTACCCCGTGGCGGAATCTCCCAGTCGCCTATCCACGCCGTCCTGCAATGGATTTGGGATCAAAGCCGAAGCAATACTCTGGCCCAGTTGCAATCATGTGCCGAAAAGGAAGTTGAAAGCATAGCGAGGGATAACGGCATATCCGCTTCCGATTTCCGCGCGCTCGTGAGCCTTGGTCCGAATGCAAGTGATCACGCCGAATGGCGTTACTGGACCTCGACCCAGTTGAGGTTTCCGAGATTGCACCTCAAACCCTCCGCGATCTGCAGCGAGTTTGCTCCTTCTGTCAGAGCCATAGGCGCTGTCGACGAGACCTTGGGCGCGACGCCGCTAAGCCAGAATGGAAGGATTATTGCCCAAACGTCGAAACATTGATGGCGCTCGACGCGATGCCATGGACGTCGCGGCGTGAGTGGTAACACATCGCAGTGCGCACCGAGGTTCCGACAAGGATAAGGAGGCGCGCCATGACCATAAAACATCTTCTTGCGCAAAAGGGCCGGAGCCTTTGGACCATTGGTCCAGACGCCACAGTACTCGAAGCTGTGGCAAAAATGGCTGAAAAAAATATCGGCTCGCTGCCTGTGATGGACGGTGAAAAATTGATCGGCATCATAACGGAGAGAGACTATGCGCGGAACGTCATACTCAAAGGCAAAACGTCCCCTACCACGCTGGTCAGCGATATCATGCAGAGAAACGTAATCCATGTGAGGCCAGAACAATCGGTCGAGCTATGTATGGCCCTCATGACAGAGAAACGTGTGCGTCATCTGCCCGTACTCGAAGGCACAAAACTGATCGGCATTGTCTCAATCGGTGATTTGCTCAAGTTTATAATTTCTAAAAAGGAATTCGATATCGATCAACTTGAACACTACGTTCAAGGGTATAGCTGGCAAACCTCTTCGGAAGTGACGGAGTTATCGGTCGACCTGACTGCGCAGTTGGGGCCGTTCCGATAATCCCGCTGTTTCTCAAGGGCCCCAATCTTCCTCGGCCTCGCGTCAGGGCCGGCGTAACTCGCAGCTTAGCAATCAGCTTTTACTTCACAACCGGCGATTCCGACTTCCTGCTCATTTCAGAAGCTAACGAGGCTGAGGCCATTATCGCCGCGCTGATGGCAGCGGCGGCGGCAGGCACGGTTTCCCATGTCAGTACTGCAAGGGCTTGGACTGGTCGAGAATTCAAGGCAGTCGCCGAAAAGGCTTCCAAAGTGGCGAAAGCGTACCGCCCTCCGGGCAAGAAATGATTGCGCCCCATCTGCGCGTTTAAGGCTTGCGTAATAGTTCCGGTAGCTTGGCGATATTCACCGCAGTCCGCCGCGCCTCCTCGCGCGTGAGCAGCTTGGGACAATGTCCGCTTTACCCCCGAAAGCGGACATTCCTCGGCGCTGTCTCGATGTCCGCTTTGGGCCAATAACGGACATCGCGCGACTGCTTTCGGAGGCAGGGAATTGAGATACCTTATGTCTCGCCCGAGAGGCAGGCCATGAAATTTCCCCGTAGAACTTTTCTGCACCTGGCAGCGGCCGCTACCGCGCTCCCGGCCATGCCTCGCGTCGCATCAGCACTTGATTATCCGTCGCGGCCGGTGCGGTGGATTGTTGGGTTTGCCCCCGGCGGAGGGAACGACATCGTCGCGCGTTTGATGGGGCAATGGCTTTCGGAGCGGCTTGGTCAGCCAGTCGTCATAGAAAATCGCCCGGGCGCAGCGACCAGTATCGCCACCGAGACGGTCGTTCGTGCGCCGCCGGACGGCTACACGATTCTCTTCGTGGCTCCTTCCAGCGCGATCAACGCGACCCTCTATGAAAAGCTCAATTTCAATTTCATCCGCGACATCGCACCGGTTGCGGGCATCATCCGCATACCCAATGTTATGGTGGTCAATCCATCAGTTCCGGCTAAAACGGTCCCCGAGTTCATCGCTTACGCCAAGTCCAATCCAGGCAAGGTCAACATGGCGTCTCCCGGCGTCGGCACATCGGTCCATTTGTCCGGCGAGCTGTTCAAGATGATGACTGGCATCGACATCGTTCACGTTCCGTATAAAGGCTCGGCGCCTTCGCTCACGGATTTGCTCGGCGGACAGGTGCAGGTCACGTTCGCAACAATGCCCTCGTCAATCGAGTATATCAGGACCGGGAGGCTGCGCGCGCTGGCGGTGACTACGGCAACGCGCTCGCAGGCGCTACCGGGGGTGCCGACTGTGGGCGAGTTCGTACCAGGCTACGAGGTGAGCACATGGTACGGCGTAGGCGCGCCAATGGGCACGCCTGCCGAGGTCATCGACAAAATCAACAAGGAGATTAACGCCGGCCTTGCCGATCCTAAACTGAAGGAGCGGCTCGCCGATTTGGGCGGCATTACGATTGCGGGCTCGCCTGGTGATTTCGGAAAGCTCATCGCTGACGAAACCGAGAAGTGGGCGAAGGTGATCCGGACGGCCAACATCAAGCCAGAGTAAGGCCAGTCGGATATTCCATATGTCCCGTTACGCGTATTTGGCGGGGCCGATGTCCGCTTTGGGTCACAACCGGACATGGCGCGATCAAATTGCGATGTCCGCTTTACCCCCAATAGCGGACATTCCTCGGCGCAATCTAAATGTCCGCTTTGGGCCAGGAGGAGACATTCGCTCGTCTATTCGATGATCTCGTCCGCCTCGGCTGAGAGATTCGGCGGCACCTCGATGCCGAGCGCCTTGGCGGTCTTGAGGTTGATGATGAACTCAAATTTGGTTGACTGCACCACCGGCAAGTCTCCGGGCTTCTCGCCCTTCAGAATCCTCCCGGTATAGACGCCAGCTTGGCGATAGCCATCGCTGAGGTTGGTGCCGTAGCTCATCAGGCCACCCGCCAGGGCGTATTCGCGCTGCTCGTAGATGGCCGGAACAGTGTGCCGCGCCGCCAGAGCGATGATTTTGTCGCGCTGACTGTTGAAAAACGGATCGGAGCCGACCAGCATTGCCCCGGCACGCAACTGCACCGCTGTTGCGAACGCGGCATCGATGGCGCTCGCGTTGCTCGCAAGCAATATATGTGTTTGCTGGCCGACGGTGGCCGCTGCTTCTTGAACTTGCCTCATCTGCTCGGCGGGATCCGGACGGTTCGGATTAAGGAGTACAGCGATCAACTGGACCCCAGGACTAGCGCGCGCAGCAAGCCAAGCCGCTTACTCTCCATCGCAGCGAGGAACAAATTCACACCAGTAATGTTGCCGCCGGGGTGGCTGAGGCTGGTGATGAGCCCGAGTCTGGATCGGGTCGACGCCGCTCGTGAAGACAATCGGAATGGTTGAAGTGGCTGCCTTGGCAGCCACGACACTTGGGGCGCCTCCAGTCGCGACCAGCACCGCCACTTTGCGGCGCACTAGATCGGCTACCATTTCAGGCAGGCGGTCGTAATGGCCGTCGGCCCAGCGGAACTCGATGGCGACGTTCTGGCCGTCGATGTAGCCAGTCTCTTTCAAACCCGTGCGAAAGCCGGCGACATAGTTCGCAAATGGCTGAGGTGATGCGCTGTTGAGGAATCCGATCACCGGCATCGCCGGCTGCTGCGCGCGCGCGGCGAGCGGCAATGCGGCTGTCGTGCTGGCAAGGCCGGCGATGAAGTTGCGTCGCCTCATGGGCGTTGCCCTCAGGCCGAAGATCACATCCTAGCACATCGTGAGGCGGCGAGGTCGGCCGGTTATGTCCGGTTCGGGTCAAAAGCGGACGTGCCGCTCTTAAATTTCGATGTCCGCTTTACCCCCGAAAGCGGACATTCGCCCACGGCAAGCTCGCGCGCGAGTGGAAAGCGAATAAGAGGTCGCCTTGATCACCCCGAACAAGTACTGGTGACCGGAGGTGCGCGATGTATGCGGTCGATATTGGCGATCATCTTGCAATGCAGACGGCGGATGATTCACCGGTGCGTTATGCGGCCGCGCTTGGTCCTTCGTCCCCGAAAGGGCGGCTGATCCGCTGAACCGTAGAGGGGTCAACCCCAAACCGAGCAGCAATCTTGCGGACGCCCTCAGTGCGCCCTGGCTTGTTCAGGGCCTCATGGATTCGTTTTTCTAGGGCGGGCGCTATTGGAGGCCGGCCCCATCGTTTGCCCTCACTGCGGACTCGCTTAATGCCAGAGCGGACTCGTTCAGCGATGATCGAACGCTCGAATTCGGCAAATACGCCCATCATCTGAAACATGGCCTTGCCGGCCGGCGTCGTCGTGTCGAGGCCTTGCTGGTGCAGAAACAGGTCAATCCGCAGCGCGTGCAGCTCGGACAGGAAAGCAACCAAGTCTTGAAGGCTGCGGCCGAGCCTATCGACACTCCAGGCCATCACCACGTCGAACTTGCGCTGAGCAGCGTCCCGGCAGAGCGCATCGAATGCGGGACGCTTGTCGCGGCCCTTGGCGCCCGAAATGCCGTGATCCTTGTAGACCTTGACGATCTCGCAACCCATGCGGGCGGCGATCTCGCGGAGTTCTCGTTCCTGGTTTGCCGTGGTCTGCTCGATTGTGGAAACTCGAAGGTAGAGAACAGCACGTTTCATTGGAAAAACACTCCCAGTTCCGATGCTGGAAGCATGGCATATACGTTGGTAAAAACAAGTCTTATATCGTACGCTTATGACGGGTGCGGAAACGCCTGATTTTGCTGCGCTCTGAATTGCAAATTTCCACCGGGTTTTTCCGTACAGTCTTTTCTGAGGCTGCGTGGGCTCGGCCATGTCCGCAGCCCGCAGAAGCAGACGTTACCGACCGCGTTCGTCGTCAAAATGCTGTCACCAATCGGCGCAGCAACCGAAGAGCCTCCGCTGCCTTCCTGCGGTCTGCGATCGCTTCCGCAGAATAACCGCCGTGCTTCCAGTTAGCTTTCCGGCTGCGCTCTAGTCCCTCAGGAGTGCGAGGGCCGGTGCTCTTTCCGCCATGCATTCGACAACGCCCGTTGGGCATTGCAGGCGCCTTGCAGGACCTGCCAGTTCGCTTGGAATGCGCTCCGCATCGAGGCGCCGATCGCGCTAATTCCAGACGTGCCGACAAACTGAGTGCATGTGGTTCATTTGTCATTCCGCGATCTCCCCTACCGGGTTCCGTCTCACCCCCCACCACCCTTGCTCCCGATCTTCGCCGCAACAACCGCCTGACCGCCGTCGCCAACATGCACATGCTGGACCGTAACAACCTGACGGCCGCCGGAACGAGCACGTTGCAAGGCAACGAAGCCAGCCTGATAGGCAACCGCTAGGCGGGCCACCGTGCCACCGAGGCGACAGACTTCCACGTTTCTCTGTTGAAACCCCTCGGACCGAACTATTGAGAGGTCCTCCATGCGTGTGGAGAGCCTCATTATCTGTCGATGTAGAACCGCCATCTGATGCACCAGCATCTTTTCCAAGCTGTTCTTGGAGCCGATTGTATCGGAGGCATCCAGCGCCATCTCTAAGACACCGGCCCCACTTGCGAGCGCTAACCGATCCCGGCTCGCATCAACCGTGACGTAGTCGGGGTTTTTCACGGTATCCCGAAGGTCCGGTTCTCCTGGGACAAGTTCGCCACCAGTTCCGATTTCGGCTGGGGCCGGGTAGCGTCCAGCACGGTCAACATCCCGTTGCGCTAGATCACTAAGAGCGTCGCCTCCCTGCTTGGCAAGCTTGGAGCGGGTGCGAGCATTGAACAGGATATTTTCGCCGGCTCGCTCTCTCTTGTGCTCCCGCACAAGCGGCATCGTGTTCGCACTGCTCTTCGCGTTCATACCGGCCTCCAATGCCGGAGCGGCGTCATGCCGAGAAGATCAACAAGCCTTTTGTGTCCAGCGAAGGACGCCAACAGTTGGAAAAACGAACGCAACCCATTGGACACAAACGCCTACATTTGGCACCAGTTGGGAGAAAAGCCGCGTGAAATCAAAGCAGCGCTAGGAACTCATGCACCGCAGCAAACTGCACAGCTACTCGATGACCTCGTTGGCGAGCGCAATAAAATTCTGCGGCAACTCGATGCCAGTGGCCTTAGCCGTCTTTAGGTTGATGACGAGTGGATAGCGCGTCGGTTCTTCGAATGGCAGATCGGCCGGTCGTGCGCCATCCAAGATCCGCGCCGCCAAGCCAGCAGCACGCTCAAAGGATTCCTGTAGATCCGGTCCATAAGACATCAAACCGCCGTCGCGCACCAGGAAATCGTACTCATAAAGCGCTGGAATATGGTTTTCGGCCGCGTACTCAAACACGCGTTTGCGATTGAGAGTAGTGAGCGCGTCGGCAACCATCAGTATAGCGTCCGGTCGGTCGCGGTTCATGGCTTCGAATACCCCTTCGAAGTCGTTGGGTTCGCGCAGACCAAGCGCTTGCACCGTTGCCCCCACTGAACGCGCACTGGCGGCAGATGCCTCATAACGCAGCGACATAGCCAGATCGTCTCTGTTCCACAGCATCGCAACGCGTTGCAGATTAGGAACTGCTTGTTTGATCAAGGCGAGACGCTTGGTGGAAAGCGTCGTCGCGTTGTCCGAGATGCCGGTGATGCTGCCACCCGGCCGGGACAATCCGTCTACGAGCTGCGTAGCGACCGGATCGCCGACTCCAAATGCAACGACCGTTGGAACTTTCTCCACCTTGCAGGCCAACGCCGCCGGGTAGCTCGCGGCCACGATTACGTCTACCTTGTCCGCCTTCATCCCGCGGACAAGCTCGGGTAGCTTGCGCACGTCGCCCGCGGCGGCCCGTGCGTCTAATGACAAATTCTTACCGAGCGAATAGCCGTGCCGCTCCAATCCTTTCAGCAGAATCGAACCGAACGGTGTTTTTTCATCGAACGGCATCGTCGGCGTGAGCGTGCCAAGACGAAAGACTTTCGCACCCGGCTGAGCGATTGCTGAACCTGGACCGGCAATCGCCGCGCCGGTGAGAAGGGTAATGAACTGGCGCCGTCTCACTGCTCCCTTCCTCTGCCAAAGAGACATTTATGACATTACTACATTCTTGCGAGCAAATTTGGCGGACATTGCGTCCATTGCCTTTCCTTGTCCGAGAAGCCCACTTTAGCACATCATCGGACGACCGAAGTACAGTGCAGCAGAGTGGGTGACCGTCTTGTCTGCTAATGGGATGGTCCCGCCGCGCTCCTGTCCCGCCAGCGATTGAAGCTGCCAGCGGCACCAACGACAAGGAGCACGCCATGTCTGAGAGGGGCGAGTGAACGTTCGCAATGCGGTAATTGATGGTCGCGAAATGACGCTTTGGGTCAAAAGCAGACATGAGGCCCTGAAATTGTGATGTCCGCTTTACCCCCAAAAGCGGACATTGGCGGAGACGGCCGTGATGTCCGCTAAGTGCCAAAAGCAGACATGGGCTGATGACACCAAACCGTGCGAGCGCGTTACACCAGCCACCCTGTCGCAACACCGACGAGTATAACGATCCCGAGCATGAAGCGATAAATCACGAACGGCCAAGTCGAAAATTGCTGTAGGATTCGCATCAACCCCCAGATGGCAAAAAACGCGGAAATCGAGGCCACAATCAATCCAAGCAAGAGCACGGACCACCCGTGACCATCGAGGTGAACTTTGTGAAGCTCCCACATCTCTTTAAAGCCCGCCAAGGCGATAGCAGGCAGTCCAAGAAGAAAAGACAATCGTGCCGCCTCGTCCCTCTTAAAGCCGAGGGCGAGCGCCGCAGTCAGGGTGGAGCCTGAACGGGATACGCCGGGAATGAGCGCGCCAATCTGTGCGATACCTATAAGCATCGCATCGACAAAAGAAGCATCTTCAATCGTGCGTCGGTGACGGGCACGAATTTCTGCGAAACCCAGAAGAAGTGCCATCACCAAACAAGCCCAACCGATGACGCTGACGTCACGAAGCGGCGAATTGCAGGTATTTAACAGCTTCGCCAGCAAGAGACCGGCGATGCCGATGGGGATAGTCGCAAGGATAATCCATAGAGCGAACCGAAGGTCGCGATCGTGAAATTGGCCGCGGGCGATCGCCTTGAGAGAGTTCGCCGCCAAACCTTGCACGTCGCTCCAAAAATAGCTCACAACAGCGGCCAATGCGGCAAGCTGCATCGCGGCGGAAAATGCCGAACCGGGGTCCTGCCAGCCGAGCACCGCTGGCACCAGCCGCATATGCGCAGTGGACGAAATTGGCAGTAATTCGGTGATACCTTGCACGACGCCTAAAAAAGCTACCTTGGCATAGCCGAGCGCCACGAACCCCGTATCCACGCCTCGCGTACAAACTTCGACCATCGATGTTCAGTGAGTTTAGCAGTCCGCGCAGCACTCGCCGCGCCATGCTTCACGTCCCTCTTTGACGAGCAACCAAACGATTGCAAGAGAGCCAACGCCGTCAATCCACCACGCACCCACTAGCCATTGGGCGGCGAGACTGACCACAACCACGAACGACAACCATCCACACGTCACGGCTTCTATCGCGTCGGCACGGAGTGCGCGGCTTCCAATATTTTCAGCGATGGCGATCTTGCGTTGCGCTAGATAGCGCATGGCAGGAATAGCGACCAGGGCGACGATGAAACCCGGCCATGAGAACTCTTCGCCAGTTCCGTTCCATAGTTGCCAAACGGCCGCCGCCGTAACGTAGGCCGCCAAGGCAAACAGCAAGCCGCCGCTGATGCGGCTGGCGAAGCGTTCGGCGCGCTCGGAAAATTTCTGCCCGTAGCGAAGCTCGACGGATAGACGCCACATGAGAACCCCCGCCGATGCCAATTCAATCACGCTATCGAGGCCGAAGGCGACAAGCACAAGACTGCCCGCCGTCACACCAGCGGCATGGCAACGACAGCCTCAACGGTCATCCATCCGATGGTCAGCCATTCGAGCCGAAAGGCGTCACGAATGAGTTGTAGCCGGTCGGATCGCGGCGGAAAACTAATCGGAGGCGGGGTGCAACATTCTGCCATTCGGAAGATATATGGCATTCCGGCCCTGATGTCTGCTGTGGGTCAATAACTGCCGCGCGACTTGGCCCGTGTCGCGTCCGCTTTACCCCCGAAAGCTGCCGCGACATTTGTTCGCCGTCGCGGCAGTTAAGGGCCAAAAGCAGACAAAGTGCATTCGTCATTCAATCACGTTATCTGCTCTGACAAGCACTGTTTCGCCTCACGTCCTTGTCGTGTTTATTTGTTAACAGCCAACCACCCAGCGAAACGCCAGTGCGAACGGCAGCAACGCCACCATCACAGCGAGCGCGACCCGCCGGTCAGGTATCAGCCCTTCATTCTCCAGTTCTTGTTGCAAGCTCGGCCTCGATTATTTGGACGCACGCGTACCATTCGCGCGCCAATTCCTCTGCAGATTGGTCATTGGGGCAATGTTTGGATATGATCCTTGCGGGCCTACGCACGGTGCATGACAATTGCAAATTGCTCGAAGAGCAGGGAGGAAATATCCATGTTTCGTAAACTCGTGGTTGGCGCGCTAGGCGCCATGGCTGTCTTGTTCTCGACTACGGCATTCGCGCAAGGTACTGCGGCGGACGCTAAGGCCATGCTTGAAAAGACGGTTGCGGCCATCAAAGCCGATAAGGCCAAGACGCTCGACCAGATCAACAAGGACGAAAACGGCTTCCTTGTTGGCGACATCTATCCGTTCTGCTTCAATCTCAGCGACGGACTCCTCGTCGCGAACGCCAATCTCAACGTAAAGCAGTTGCTCGGCAAGGATGTGAGGACATTTAAGGACCCTACGGGCGACC
Organism: uncultured Alphaproteobacteria bacterium; assembly: GCA_963816295.1. GTDB lineage: Bacteria > Pseudomonadota > Alphaproteobacteria > Rhizobiales > Xanthobacteraceae > BOG-931. The sequence goes on from CAWFJS010000020.1 coordinate 60,259, forward strand.
TGTATGGTCCAAGGCTCTATGACGAGGCAAAAGAGGGCCAGATCAATGAGGTCAGCTACATGTCCCCCAAGCCCGGCGCTGACAAGACGTGGGTGCCGAAGGCGAGCTTAGTTACTGCGGTCGCCGGCCTCGGATGCGGCGTCGGTTACTACAAGTAGTCCGACCAAACCAACCGTCATATGGGCGGCCGAACTGCCGAACTCCGACGCCCACACAATGCCGGCGGCGATCAGGCCGTATTCAATGCGACACCGGGAAGCTTTTGGACGAACGTGAAAGTAGGCCGCCTTCAGGCGGCGGCCTTACTCATTTTGAAGTGAAGACCGTGCCGGAATCGCGGCCGCCGTCCGAGCCATTCAGCATTGTGCTGTTGAAACGGACGAGCGCAGCGGTTGCAATGGCCTCCTTTATTTGAGCATCGGTCGCACCAGCGGCTTTTGCCGCTTTAGTGGTAGCGTAAACGCAATATGCACAAGGAATTTGTGCTGCCACAGCGAGGGCAATGAGTTGCTTGGTTTTCCCGTCCAAAGCTCCCGCGGGATTCAGCACGGCCTGATACTCGTCCCATAGCGGCTTCAGTGCCTGTTCAGGAAGTGTCTGTTTCATCCATGCAGGGGGCTCCTGAGCGCTGACGCTTGGTTCCGTTGCCAAGGCCAACAACAGCGCTAGACCGGCACTCGCTAGTAGAGTTCTCATGACTGATCTCCCTAAGTCGATTTTCAAAGTATGATTACAGCAGGGATTTGCGACCAACAAAACGGGGAATTAGGGGTTGGTTTGCACAGCAGCAATCGCGACCCGGTCATGTCCGCTTCGGGTCAGGAGCGGACATCGTGAGGGCCAGCGCCAACTTCCGCTTTTCCCCGCAAAGCGGACATTCGGTCGCTAATCCGCGATGTCCGTTTCGTGCCATTAACATCCGATTTGCGTCTCGACGCACCGCAGCAAAGTTTGCTTCGCTATTCGATGAGGCCGGCGGCGGCGTACGCGATATAGTGAGCTAGATTATGGTCGCTGCTGAACGAGCCGGCTCTAACCTTCAATGCGTACCACTTAGGCCCATGTCGCCGGAACGAACATGGATCAGGGCGGCCGGCCACGGATTTAACGCTATCCGTTTTTTGTTGGTGCCTTAGCGACCCTCATTTGCGCGGGCTTGCAACGATTTTCTCGCGGAATTGGGTGCCGATCACCCAGGGCGCGACCGGCCGACGATGGCCTGGCATAGGGTCGGCGTCGGCTTGGCAAAGGCTCGGCGAGGATATGCAGTTTAATCGCCGTTTCTCGACCTTGAAACTGTTCCCAAAAACATGCCTTCAAGTGCTTCCACTCAAACGTATGCTGGATATTGCGGTGGCCGAGATAGGCTTGCAGCGAAGGCCGAGCCGTATGCAATTTGCTTTAGGCGAGCCAGTTTGTAATGGCGTTAGATGATCGCGGATTCAAATCTATTGTGATCGCTGAAATGCGAGGTCGGCGGCCCTCACGATGTGCCAACAACGCAGCGAGCAGCACGCTATTGGCCAAGTCGTCATGTCCTCCTGGTGCATGGTCTATGCTGTCCCTACCGCCGCGCGACACTTTTCGCTCCAGGCCGCAAATTTGATTGATCACGCGGGGGATATCAGGCAATTCAATTTTGCCGCTATTCAAAAGCGCGAGAGAATCGACATAGACCTCGGATTTTGGCGCGGGCGAGAGCAAATAGTGTAGGCCAAGCTCCATCAGTGGCTCTCTGACAAACATCGAACCCCAGTGGTCCCCGGTGATCCTGAAAATTTTATAGCTCTTACACACCGCTGCCAGTTCGCAGCAGACCTGATCCGGCGAAAATTCTGGTCGCCATTCGCGCACCGCGTCGATCACGATGCGTTCGCTGCGTAAATCTTTGTGCGATATGGTCAAGGTCATACTGTCCCCGCCGATATTGCCGCCTGCGGGATCAACCGCCGCTATGTAATGGATGCCGGAAACGGGCGGCAGTTCCAGCCGACCAGGAATGACTGAACGCTCGACCGTTTCTCGCGAAATAAAAGCTTCGATGTCTAATGTGGAGTTGAGGCCGCATTTTACTTCTTAGCGGTCTCTAGCACCTTGCCTGTCTTGGGGTTGATGAGATGAATCCGCCCGCAAGCGGTACACGTCATGGGTTCGTAGCTGTCCCCATTCCGATTTAGGTCATCGGCAGTCCAGCCTTGCACTTGTTCGCCGGTTCGTGGGCAGCGGTAGGTAAATGGAACCATGACGAAACAAATGATAACCATCCTACCAATGGCTGATCTTGATTTCGATCAAATTGTGTAAGCCGTGACCCAACAAACAGAAAGGCCGCCTTCTCGGCGGCCCTTCCAATCCCTTTGCTGCTGTGTTTGTTCAGACGACCGCGTGTGCCTTCCGCTTCCTGCGCCAGCCGAGCAGACCTAAGCCGCCGAGGCCGGTGGTGAACGGTGGGAGCGTGGCGGGAAAGCGGAGTAGCTGTATAGGTTATTCGTCGCACGAGTGCCCGAACTGCGAGAGCGCCTCACCGAGATAGTCGGCAAGGAGCGGCATGCCGAGCAGATATGATGCCGTCCGTTTGTTATGAGCGCGTGCGGCCTCCGCACGCAGCTCGTCCCAATCCTTGACCGATCCGTCCCCGCGGCCGAGCCAGGCGAGCGCGACGAGATCGATCTGCTCGTCCTCGCTCATGCCAAAGATCGCGGCGACGATCTCCTGGACGACCGGATCGTCGCGGTGGTCTTCCAATACGGAAATCATCGCGTCGTCAGTGGGATTCGAAGCGTCGTCCGGGTCGGTCACCACATCCTTGGCGTCGAATTCGCGCGCCTTGGCGATGATGTAACAGACCTTTTCCGGTGAAATCGATAAATCGGGCGTGTTCTCTGAGATTTCGTCCGGCATAGCGATCCTCGTAGACGAGTGCGAGGAGACAATAACGCAACCGCGGAGCCTTCGAAACCGCGTAATTCTCGTGGCCTCATTCCATGCTCGTTAGCTTCGGGTTTCTTTTTGCCGCGAAGGCGCGATTTGCACTCATCATTGTTGTTTCAGCAGATATTGCTCAACGGACAGCCCGGGGCCAAGTTGTAATATGGCGTTAAGTCATACCCAATGTACGGTACATAGGCAGTGTACGGTAAGGGGGCACCCTCAACGATTGGTAACCCGTGCAAGACCGCACCTGGCGCATAGTCGAACAGACCGCTGTAGGACGACTCTACCCCCGAGTTGGGCCGCCAATATTGATATGCGGGAGAGGAGTCCATCACTAAATTGAAGTATGGCGTTAAGTCGTACTCAAGGTACTCAATGGGTGCCGCAGAACTCCACAACTGAAAGGCGTGGATGGAAAAACCTATACGCTCGCCAACGTGCGCGGGCCGAACGGCACGCTCGTTGTGTTCATCTGCAATCACTGCCCGTATGTGAAGGCGAGCATCGGCCGCTTCGTGGTTGAGGCCAAGGCGCTGCGCGAGATCGGTATCGGCACCATTGCCATTATGCCGAACGACACCGCGACCTACCGCGAGGATTCCTTCGACAACATGAAAGCATTCACGGCGAAGCATGGCTTTACGTTTCCCTACGTCATCGATGAGACGCAGGACGTGGCGAGAGCCTATGACGCTCAATGCACGCCGGATTTCTTCGGCTTTAATGCTCAAGACGAGCTACAATATCGCGGAAGGCTTGATGCCGCGCGCATGACGCCGGTCGCGAATGCCCGACGCGACCTTTTCGAGGCGATGAAACAGGTGGCCGAGACCGGCCACGGCCCGGTAAATCAAACGCCATCAATGGGATGCTCGATAAAGTGGAAGGTATGAGTGATCGCTGCCCACGCACTGCAAACGTCGGCCGTATTGATCCACAGCCTTCAAACATCTTTGTGGCACGTAAAAATTTATACTGACGCAAGCGTCTAACAGTGGTGGCCTGCTGGGTCGGGATGACCTTGAATGATCGCGATTCGCTTGGCCAAAGTGATCGCTCTACCTGTGACGTTTCTGTCAGTTCGCCCTACATTGGCGGTTCCTTCGTTCACTCAACGGCAGCCAATGCGCCCTTCGCTCAGCAAGTGACGAGATCTGTGTGTCCGAAGCCCTTAGAGTAATCGATCACAGAGATGATCGTTGGCGTCACCCGGAATATTCGGACATCCTCTGGCATCGGTATCGGGAGCCGAGGATACCTAAGGCGAAGCATCTGCAAGGCTTTGCTCGCTTCAGCCGGATTGACGACTGCTTGTGCGTGTGCCGCCATGGACAGACCGGTGATTTCCGTCACCTGTGGCGTCTCATGGTCGATTGTCAGCGATACGCGATCATCCCGCGCTAGATTTGTAGCTTTTTGGCTACCCGGGTCGCAGACAAAATAGATCGTCAAACCTTCATTCGCGTAAACCACCGTTGTTGCCTGTGGCCAGCCGTCAGGCCGTAACGTGGCAATCGTCAGGACCCGATGCTGGTCCAATACGTTCAGTATCTTTTTTCTGATCTCCTCATCCATCATCATCCCCACGGAGAAGCCTCAGCCGCCGTGAAACCCGCGAAGCTTCCAGTTCCGAGCACATCTTCAGCCTGCCCGCGTGTCAAGGCTTTATGCGCACAGGCTTCAAAATATCAGCCGTCCTGGTCAGTTTGCCAGCAACGGTCATGGTCGAGTGCGCGCACGCATCAAACACGCTGACCATCCCATCAAATGCGACCGACGCGGTCGATTGACCAATCGTAATTGCCGCCATGGGCGGCGCGTCGGGAGCATCCAGGGTCAGGTAGGGCGCGGCCAGGTAGTGCCCAATCGCGAAAGTACCCGACGCGATACGCCCAAACAACTAACCAGAAAAAATGTAGCCAATTGTTGATTTAGGTCAAACAGTCGGCACGCCTCGTTCAAAATACTTGCAGCTACGGACAACGTGAGATGATAGGCGGGGGATGGTTATGGATTGGTTCGGCGCAGACCCTGGTGGCAATCGGAAGGGCAAGCCATGCTTCGGTGTTGCTTGGCTTCGAAAAAATGGAATGTTTGAAACATCGTCTACTGATTGTGCTCATAGCGCACTTAGATGGATTCAAAAACACTCGGTTACACCTTTGGCAATAGGGATTGATTGTCCACTTTGGTGGTCTTCATCGAAAAGCGGAGAGAGACAAGTCGATGTTCTTCTTCGCAATAGGTATCGCGACAATATAGGTCAGTCAGTACAAAGCCTAAACAGCTTGCCGGGAGCAGTGTTGGTGCAGGGTATGATGCTTGCGTGTGAGGCTCGCAAACACTGGAAGGATACCAAAATCACCGAAACACACCCGCGGGCATTACTTAAGGCGATGCACCTAAACAAAGAGTCCTGGTCAACAATTGCGCAAAAATTTGACTTGGACGGACCTGAGCCTGCAACGGGTGATCAATTGGATGCCCTGTTGTCTGCGGCAGTGGCAAGGAACGGGTATAAGCATGTTTGGACAGCAGATTTGACTGAACTCCCGAGAGGTGAAGGCGAAATGGACCCACAACATACGTTCTTCGGGAAGGTGAATTATTATTGGTTTGAGCGCGTAACGGCGTAAGCAGCATTGGCGAGAATATTCAATGCACGGATTTTAAGCGACTCCTCCTACGCGACCAGGAGTGAAGGGAAAACATCGTCCCGTGTCTTGATGTCGTCAATGGCCTCGACGTTTGCAATGGTCTCAAAACGATGGTCGCATTTGCAGCAATGCCAAAGATGATGAAGTTCTCTATCACTGCGATATTCGGACCATTCAGGAACAGGCAAGTCATCGCCGCATTGGACGCACCACATTCCATCGCTAGAACGGCGATTGGATATCATTGTTGTCATGGTAATTTTGCCTGTTTTGGGCTTCAGTTTTAAGCGTATCGAAGTAAAGCAAACGGAGACATCGAATGTTATGAAAGCATTTGAGTTTGATATGTGGATTGCTGTGAATTGCTGTGAGGTTCATTTAGGAAAGCAATGCATTATCCGTAAGTTACCAGATGCCACCTCAGATTAGGAATTCTTTACGTCGAGCCCCCGCGCGAAGAGCGGTTGAGAGGAATTATCGAGCGATTGAGAAATATTGGATTGATGAGAACACCACCCACATTGGTTACCACTGTTTCACTGTCACTCGGTGGGATTGACGAGATGAGTGCCACCACAGGCGGTACACGTCACAGGCACATACGTCTCGCCGACGATTAGCAAATCGGCAACGTGGCCCTGAACTTTTTGGCCGGTCCTCGGGCACTGGTACGTGAACGAGATCATCAAGAAAGACGTGAAGCATACATTTGAACGGGATGGCTTGATTCAAATCAAAACCGGAGGCGAACGCGCGCGACGAGGCGCGGCGGATCGCCAGCAGCGCGCTCGCGTCATCGGCGAATGGCTAGAACCTATCTCAAAATTGCGAGCGGGACCGCCTATTGATAAGCAAACGCATATTTCCTTATCAGTCAGAACGTCGACTGACCCCGCGATTTGCTCGTTTATCCATTTCATACGCTTTTTGCTTGCTAGCCTGATCAGCACAGTATGGCCGGACGCCAAGCGAAGATTCTTTCTCCCGACGACCTCCACGACTTGCTCGTGTTCGCCAGTTGCACCCGAAACCCACTCAGAAACCGAGTGCTCGTGTTGTTGTCCACTAAAGCGGGTCTGCGAGCGGGTGAGATTGCCAACCTGACCTGGAGCATGGTCACCGGCGCCTCAGGCCGGATCAGCAATCTGATGGAGCTACCCGACTATGCCGCAAAAAAGGGTGGCGGCCGTTCAATTCCCGTACATCCGCACCTCGCGGCTGCCCTTGCCGAATGGCGGCTGGTCGCCCCATCGACAGACCATGTCATCGTGTCGGAACGCGGCAGGTCGATGACGCCCCTGAGTATCGTGGTCTGGTTCAATCGCGCATTTCGCAACATCGGTCTCACCGGCTGCTCGTCCCATTCCGGCCGCCGGACATTCATTACCCGGGCGGCGCGGCTCGTCACAAGGCTGGCGGTTCATTGCGCGACGTCCAGTTGCTCGCTGGCCACCGGTCGATCCAAACAACACAGCGGTACATCGACGGCGACACCGATGCGCAGCGCAAGCTGGTGTCGCTCATTTGATGATGGCGGCCAGTCAAGGAGCCCGTCGCCCTGCCGCCCCGAACCAAAACCATCCTCGCCGCAACAAACGCAAAGGTGGCATCGCTGCCACGTCACGCTCGCGCCCACCAGGTGCGCTCGATCACGCCGTTCGGGTGGTGCATGGTGTCTGCTGCCTCGCCGGTTCGGCCAGCCTGATCGACGACCTTCGCGCTGAGTTGCGGGCCGAAGGCGTTCCCGCCGCTATCCGGCGGCACGACACCGCAATCTTGTTCGATTGGCTGATCGCGGCTGTCAGCTACCAAGGCATCTCAGATCGCGTCGCCTCCGGCTACATGGACCGGCACGGCCGGGCGAGGTGGGCGCGACATCGAGGCTAAAGCTCGGTCACGGCACCACCTGCCCGAAGCTCCAAAGCTACTGGCATTACTATGGTTGCCGGTACGACAAGATCAGCCGGACCTGTGCCGAGCCCGATCATATCGACGATTGCCCAGTGCCAAGCCACGACCTGCGCAACGGTCGGCTCAACCAGACCGCCTATTCTCTTTATTTGTTCATCCGCGACATTGCCGATGGCGATCTGGTCGGCTGGATCGACCGGCAACTGCGAGAAGCCGACAGCCCGCATGATGCCGACCGCCCTGCCCGGCTGCGCGAAGCTCTTATTGGACCGCTGCGGGAGGTCTACGGCGTGTCGGACAAGGTGCTGACCATGACCTTGTCCTGCATCCTGCTGACAGCCCCGCGGGGTTACGAGACCTGGCGGCAGGTCGGCGCCACCATGATCGCCATCGACACCCTGGTGCACAACTTTCTGCACCGCACCGGGATCCTGGCCCGGTTCGGCGCCGACCATCTCTATGGCGCTGGCTGCTACCGGCCAGGCGGCTGCGCCGACATTATTGCCTTGGTGGCCGAGCAGATTGATGCCCGGGCCTTCAATCCGGCCTTCCCGGCCGTTTTTCCGCGGTTCGTGCAGCACGCCGTCTGGCGGTACTGCGCCCAGCTCGGCCTCGACGTCTGCAACGGCAACCGGATCGATGACCGGCAATCTTGCGACAATGTCTATTGCCAAATTCGCAGGCTTTGTGATCGCGTTACTCTGAATAAACATAAGTAATATCAATAGCTTAAATCGGCAGAAAGCCTTTGACGAATGCCGAATAGCCACAGTAATATTGCAACTGAGAGGCGAATCGCCTCTCGAACATATATTAAAAGGAGAACAACTGTTATGAGACCCGAATACCCGCCCGGCAGAACCCGGGAAGCCTGCAAAAACCTGTCCGTTTTACCGCAAAGGGGCCCGCTGGGCCCCTTCGGCGTTTCAGGAGACCAATCATGACCAAAGCTACAACCAAATCCGCCGATGCCGCAGACACCAAGGTCCTCATCGTGCTCGGCTACGACGAAGACCAGAAGCCACGGGCGCGCTCGGTTTCCGGCCGCTGATACCAATCTGGTCGCCAAGGCCGCCCAGCTCATGGACCTCAAGGTCTATGAAGCGACCACAGAAGAATTGGCCGCCCTGGCCAAGAAACTGCCGGTTGGTCGGCTCTACTCGAACGGCAAGGGCTTTGTGCCGAACGTCAGGCAAAACCTGTACAGCCAGATCATCGTGGAGCTCGCGGCCCAGCCTCAGGCCGCCATCGGCAAAGACAACGACGACCTGCCGGTAGCGGCTGGCCTGCCAAGTAGTTGGGACGACATCGCACCTGGCCACCTCGTCATCGCCCAGGAAGCTCTGGAATATGGCTGGTGGGAAGCCATGCGGATGGCAGCGCCATTGTCCTTGCGGGAGTCGGCAATCGTCTTGTTATCCTGTAGAAGCCGGTGCGTACAGCCACATCACCTCAACGTTGCGCGCAGCCTCACGCTCGAGCCGTCGACTCGACTGAACCCGATTGAGATAGCCGTAAATGTAGAGCTTCAGCAGAACCGACGGATGATACGAAGGCCGACCGGTTGCTTCCGGATCAACCCCGCCAAAGCCAAGCTCGCCCAGATCGAGTTCCTCAACAAAAACGTCGATCACGCAAACGGGATTGTCCTCATCGATCCAGTCTTCCAAGCATTCCGGAAACAGCGTGTTCTGCCCACGATCCATGCCCTCAACGAAGCGCCTCATCCGATCCCTCCGCAAAAGCAGCCGGAATCATACAGCGCGAATCAAATAACCAAGTGCGTTTTCACACAAGCTGGGTCATAAGCTGCCGCCCTCGCTTGGGGCAGTCGTGTCCGCTTTACCCCCAAAAGCTGCCGCGACATTTGTTCGCCGTCGCGGCAGTTAAGGGCCAAAAACAGACATCCCTGCTTCATTCGATTATCTCGTCGGCACCTGCAGATAGGGTCGGCGGCACTTCGATACTCTCGCGCCACAGCAAAATTTCGTCATTTATTCGATGACTTTGTCCGCACGCGTCAGAAGACTTGAGGGAACAGAGATACCGATATCGCTAGCAGTGCGCTTATTAATGACCAGTTCGAAAGTAGTAGGCTGTTCAATCGGCAAATTGCTGACAGGCGTTCCATGCAACAGCTTGTTTGCGTAGGTAGCGAGGTGACGATAGGTTCTGTCAATATTCGGTCCATAAGACATTAACCCGCCGGCCTCGACGTATTCGCGCGCGTCGAATACCGCAGGGAGTTGGTGTTTTCGCGATAGGCTGGCTATTTGCTCCAGGTAAGTCACAACCGTCGGATTACGGAAAGTTACAATTCCCTGCATACCATTTGCCGATGCCTGATCAAACGCTGTCGTAACCTCATCCGCAGTGCGAACATTCAAAGCGAACAGTTCAAGTTCGAGTTGATGACCGCCAATTCCTCATTTTGCCAATCACGTTTCGCAATGCCTTCAGTCGGAAAATCCTGGCGCAACAAGACGCCGACACGGCGCACCGCGGGTGCCACTTCTTTAAGTAATGCCAATCGCTTCGGGTTCATTTCCTCTGTCATCGTGTAGACGCCGGTGACATTACCACCTGGCCGAGCCAGCGATTGCGCCATGCCGTCTGTGACAGGGTCGTCCACCATCCGTCCGATCACCGGCACGCTTTTTGTTACCCGCCAAGCTGCCGCGATGGAAGGTTGGCTGGTTGCCAATATGACGTTCACCCCTGAGCTAATTAGCTCTGCCGCAAGACGCTGCAGCCGAGTTTCATCGCCATCGGCATATCGCTCTTCAAGTAGGAAGTCCCGCCCCTCGATCATCCCGAGCGCCCGCATACCTTCTCGGAACGCCTGCAATTGATCGGGCGTGTGCAGCGGGCCTTGAATTTTCAGCCAGCCGATCTTCGGCACTGAGTGGGTCGGCTGGGCACGCGCTGCGATTCGCCAAGCGGCCCCCGCACAGCCAATCAACTTGATGAATTCGCGTCGCCTCATGGGTCACTCCGAGGCTCAGTACGGAGCATTCTACTGGCTCGAGCTAGCATGTTGGACCGTTAGGCGTGACACCCCGAAGTCCGCTTTGGGTCAAAAGCGGACGTCACGCTCTTAAATTTCGATGTTCGGTTTACCCCCAAAAGCAGACATTCCACTGCACTGTCTCGATGTCCGCTTTGGGTCACAAGCGGACATGGCGATGACGCGGCGGGATGTCCGCTTTACCCCGGCGGATTCAACCGATCGACGCAACACCCTTCTAATCTTACTCGTTGCAACGGCATGCATGTGGAGGGGCAAGCACGAACATGGTTTCACGCCGAAGCAGATGGCTGAGCTCTGGGAGTGTTGGGAGAGCGGTCAATGTGTGGCGGACGTCGCCCGAGCGGAGGAACAAGAGCAGTGTCAATCGGATATTGCTCTAGCGCCACGCCGGAGAGCTCCGGCGAGCGGTGTTGCAGTGACCGGTTGAACCCGCACCCCAATAGCGGACATTGACCGGCGATAGTTGGATGCGCCGCGGGCCGCCGCTGAGGCTGTGCTCGGAGTTGCTTGCTAACGACCGGTATCGTCCTGACTAGACGATGCCACTCCCGTGCGGTCGCGACGGCGACGGATGCCAGCGGCCGGGGGCAGCGGCGGGGCATTCCGTCAGCCTCGTCGTGTCACCGGAGCGGGGGTGTAAACTAGGTAAAAGCAAGTATGAGGCGCGTAAGCCGTTCGACCGTTTAGCAGATATGGGTGGGGTCATCCGATAGGTTTTTCAACGGACAGCCCGGGGCCAAGTTGTAATACGGCGTCAAGTCATAGCCAATGAACGGTACATACCCAATGGATGGTAAGGGGGCAGCCTCAACCATCGGTGACGCGTGAACGACCCCACCTGGCGCATAGTCGAACAGACCGCGGTAGGACGACTTTACCCCTGAGTTGGGCCGCCAATATTTAAATGCGGGTTCGGAGCCCATCATCGAATTGAAATATGGCGTCAAGTCATACTGAAGATATTCAATGGGCGCCGGATCACTCCACATCGGTTTTGCTAATGCGGGCGCGGAGCCGATCAGGGTGAGCATTAACGCCGCGACAAATCCTTTTGTGATGTGATGACTTGTGAACATGTTTTGCCTCCGTCGGCTCGGATGCGAGTGGATAAGTTAGTTGCCTGCAGTCGGAACACATTGATCTGCATCAACACACTGGGCGGACATTGGTTCACGCGACGCAGCTCAAGTGGTCGGCCCGCTCTTCGGCTGCGTCTCGTCCGATAGCTGCCACGGGTCATGGCGACCGAGCCGTAGGTGGGAAAGGAACCTAGTTATAGAGAGGAGCCGAACCGTAGCTGGAATCTGACGGATTGTTGATTTGCATCAAAGACGCAGGAAGGGAACTGCCTATTTTTTAGAACTTGGCGATCCAAAAAGGAGAACATCATGTCGACATTCTACAAGAAAGCCGCGCTTATCTGCGCGGCAGCTGCGGCTGGTGCGGTGCTTAGCGCAACGCCGATATCGGTCGAACGTTCGGCAATATCAGGCATTGTTTTGTCTATTGACCAAGCGCAAGCCCGCGTTGGTCATCCGGGCAGTGCAGTTAGTGTTGCAGGAGTCAATCGGCGCCATCGGCGTGCGGCGCGGCGCTGCGCGCACGGCGTCACCTGCTAGTGGGCCGGAAGGTTGCGTTACTCAGCATAATTTTGCGCGATACCAGAGGCCGCCCAATTGGCGGCCTCTCTAAATGGCTGAATTCCTCAGTGCGATTTCGATGTCCGCTTCGGGTCAAAAGCGGACATGACGCCTTTAAATTTCGATGTCCGCTTTACCCCCGAAAGCGGACATCCCTCGGCGGGTCGTGTCTTAGTTTGAATTTTGGACGGCCTTGATCTCCCGCTCAGCAGCGGCCTCCTATATGATAGGCGCGCGCTGGGAGAGTGGTAAATGGCCGAAACCGCGATTCAATTCCTCGAACGCTGGCGACAAGCCCACGTCTATGCGGAACTGCGCGCGCTTGAACAACTCGACGAGACTGTAGCCGAATGCATAGGCGCTGCGGCAGAGGATGGTATTTCCGCCGATGACGTACAAAAAGCGGCCGGTGGCAGCCTCAAAGAGTACCTTCGCACCGCAATTATCAATACGAGCGAATAATGCCCAGAGGCGAGGTCGCAGTTCCAAGCTGCCCGAGCAGCACAAATCGGGTGGCGAGAAGACTTTAGGCCAGCCATTCTGTTGCGCATCAAACGCGACGGAGGTGACTATGAATTTTCGCATCCGCGGCCTCGACGCCCGCCAGTTCGATCATCTTTTTACGCTCTCAGATGCTGAGCTTGCCGAGCATGGTGCCGTCCGGCGGATCGCCGACGGGCCACGTCCCTGCCGCATCAGCCTTAGCGATGCAAATCCCGGCGATGAGCTAATCCTCGTCAACTATGAGCATCATGCCGTCTCCTCGCCATACCGTATGCGGTTTGCGATCTACATTCGTCGCGGCGAGGAAACGTTCGATGCCATAGGGGAGGTGCCGGATCAGCTTCGCAAACGCACACTCGCCGTGCGCGGCTTTGATGCTTCGGGAATGATGACGGGCTGGGAGATCGTCGAGGGCACTAACGTCGAAGCGGCGATAAAGCGCCAATTCGCGAATGCGAAAGCAGAGTACCTGCATATCCATTTTGCCGCGCCCGGGTGCTACGCAGCACGGGTCGACCGCGTCGCGTAAGCGGACATTGAAGCGTTTCCATCCGATGTCCGGAGGATGTCTGCTTTGGGCCAACAGCAGACATCAAGTTAAGTTGGATCGCCCGCGTTTTTTTGCTTTTGTTGCTCTTCGGCAAGTAGATTGAAAATTGTCTGTCGGTCTGATTCCTCGGTCACGCGCTCAAGAAGACGACGGTAGCGCGCAACGTTCTGAGAGCGAATGAACTGATCCATGTTGGCTCTCCGTTCACGAGAGCCCCTCGCTTACAGGCTGCCTCCGCCTGACAAGGCAGTCTGAGCGATTTTGATCACTTTAAAACTAAAACACTCAATGTCGCAGATGGGTCAAAACGGGACGTGACACGATCAAATCGTGATGTCTGCTTTACCCCCGAAATCGGACATCCTTCACCGCCATCTCGATGTCTGCTTTGGGCCCACAAGCAGACAAAATCCACGGTGATCCGGGCAAGAATGCCGGTTAAGACCGCCTTCCTCGTCCTAGGAGACGCCCGTATTCCGCCTTCACCGTGCGGTAGCACTCGCAAGCTGTAGCTTCCAAGCGCTTGCGTTTCAGGATGGTGATGCGCCCATGACCAGTCGCGATTATTCCAGCATCCCTGAGTTCGTTCAGAGCGTCGGTTACACCGGGGCGACGCACGGACAGCATCATCGACAAGAACTCATGGGTCAAATTCACCTCGTTCGCCAGCGTGCAGTCATTTGCCATCAGCAGCCATCGCGCCAATCGCTGGGGCAGCTGATGCCGCGCATTGCATGCCGCCGTCTGGGTGATCTGACAAAACAAAGCCTGAACGTAGCTAAGAAGCATCTGTCTGATCGAAGGATTGACGCCTATCTCCTTTCGCAACACGTCGGTGTTCATCCTCAAACCTGATCCGGGCATCTGGACGATTGCCTCCCCAGAAATCCGGCTAGTGCCCAATCCAGCAAGCACCCCGACAATCCCCTCGTTTCCGACCAACCCGACTTCGACGACGTGTCCCTCCTCAAGCGATAGGATTAGCGACACCATTCCGGATTCCGGGAAATAGGCGTACTCGGTCCGCGCGCCTGGCCTTAGCAGGCGCTCGTGCTGGGGTAGAGTGATACGCTCAAGATGAGGGCGTATTCGATTAAAGTCTTTTACTGCTAGCCCGGCGATGAGCTTATTTCGAATGGACCCGCGAACCGGCAAGCGATCTCGCATGTCGGGCAGGTTGCGCTCAATCGGTGAGGCGCACAAGCTCCAGGATCGGTTCAAGCAATTTTGTCTATCCGATGATTGGCCACGCGCAGACGGCAACCGCACGCACGAACGCCCTCATCATTGGGCGCTTATTCTGCAGCCTCATGAACCTCTGAAATATGCGGTTGATCGTGCAGAACGAGGTTCAACAAGGAAGCGTGGACTTCCAAGTGGAGGCCGTTGTAATCAATGAAGCCCAATTTCCGAAATTTGTTCATGAAGTAACTCACGCGAGATCGCGTGGTACCGATCATCTCCGCAAGCGTCTCTTGGCTGACCTTCGCGATGACCGGTTCGGGTCGAGCGTCTTTGCCAAAATTTGCCAGTAAGAGAAGAGCCCGTGCTAGGCGCTTCTCGCTCGAATTGAACAGTTGATCGACCAGGTCCTCCTCAATCCGGATGGTACGAGCCAAGACGTGAGAGAGGAACATCTCCGAAAAGGCCGACTCATCATGGATGACCCGGATCATGGTTGCCTTCTCCAGCCGCATGATCTCGCATTCCGTCATTGCCACGGCTGTCGCTGAGCGCCGCACCTGCCCGGTCAAGCATCCTTCGCCGCAGAATTCGTCCGGCCCCAGGATTGCGACGACGGCTTCTTTGCCTTGCTCGGAAACAACGGTGATTTTGACCTTGCCATTCCGGATATAGAAAACTGCATCCGCGGGGCCGCCCTGCACGAAGAGCGCGTGGTCCTTTTTATATTTGACGATGGCTCGGCCGCCGTCTTCGGTGTCCAGAAAAACTTCCGGATCGAACGGAGACTGTCTCTTGCTTTTTCGAATCATTTACAGCACCTCCTTCCCGCGCGCGATCTTGCGGAGAGGAATGAAACGGTCGACAGAAAGCATACGAACGCCGCGAAATAGCTACGTAAAAGACGTGCTGAGTTCCTTTCGCGCTAGGCGAACTTAGGTCACGTCGCGGCAAGTTTTTGAGGGTCCCGGGCGTCTTGCGATGGCGCCCAATTAATAAACAGTGCGCCTATTCCGGTTCCATGTCTATAGACTTGTACGGTTCCGTACTAACGCTAATTTTCCGCCTAATGTCCGCTTTGGGTCAATTCCGCTCGGCATGAAGGGTGCGGAGCATCTCTCTTTTTTGTACCCGCACCCACCTAGTGTCGAGCGGGACCAATGAGCGCAGCCAGACCGTCGTAATTGATGGACTGCCGCTCTAGTAATGCCGCTTGCGTCCAGGTCCGCGCAAGATCAAGCAAAGCCTGCTTGTCATCGTCGGTTTTGGCATAGCAGGCCAAAAGCATAGCCTCTTTGGCGTACTGCCAGAACTGATCCGTTATCGACATGGGCACCCTCCGGCGCCCCAACATCCCAATACCAGCATGTGTTTCCTGGCGGGGGCCGTATGGTCAAAATTGCTCACCCAGATTGCCGGTCCACAGCAAAATGACCACCCGCTGCGGTTTCGCGACTACCCGAAGCTGCCCAAGTTCTCACGGCATCGGGCGGCAGTCGCGTTGATCAGCGCGGTTGCGCCGTGAAGCTGACCGGATAAGCGAACAGTGACGGCGGCCTGCCCGCCATGCCGCCGTCACCCAACTCAAACAACTTCATCCGCGTGGCCTTCAAGATTGACTACGCCATGTCCGCTTTACCCCCGATCTCACTCCTCAACGGACCAGGGCGGCGGGAAGCGGCGGGCGGGCAAGATGTCAATTCCGTTGCGCGAATGTGATTTAGATCAAAGTCTTGGATTTGGATTTGCCGCAAGGCATTGCCGCACAGGAGAGGCAATGCTGCAGTACAATGAGTTGGTAAAGTTAGCTCGTTTTTGCGCTGATCAGGCGCGAACCTCTACCGAGAAAGTTGTCGCCTCTCGGGCGTGGCGCTTGGCTGTCCAGTATCGCGAGGACGCCGCAAGGCTCGGCGAGCCGCCTGATATTGGCGTGAAGCCGCCGCACCTTGAGGAGGTGTGAGCGAGTGACTGTCCACGGCGGCGGGAAGCGGCGCTTAGGCGTAAATCGACCTAAGTAAACATCCGGAATTGCGAGTTGCAATGCCGTTCTATAACTGCGCGACATGGCAAATTTTGCTTTTGTATATCGCTGCCCGACGACAGGCCTAAAAGTTCAAGGCCATGTTGCGGATGACTTAATCGGCGGCGCGACGTACGAGGCCGTAGCGTGTACCGCTTGTGGGCGAGTTCATCTTATCAACCCAAAATCCGGGAAGGTACTAGAGCCCGCTAAAAAGTAGGGTGGCAGCCGCGCAATGTCTCGCCGCGATGCGCCGCGCTTCGTCGCGGGTGAGCAGGGAATAAAATATGTACAGTAGGCATTTGTAGCCGATGAGGGCCATTCAATGAGGCGGCCATGAGGTTGTTGCTGCTCGTGTCAGGAATTTGCGTCGCTATCGTTGGCATTGGAACGCGCGCCGAAGCCCAAAATTATCCGTGGTGCGCGCAATACAGCGACGGCAGCGGTTCCAAGAATTGCGGGTTTACGACTTTCCAACAATGCCTGGCCGATGTCAGCGGAGTTGGTGGGTTCTGCACACAAAATAGTACATATCAGCCCACGCCTAGTTCTCGACGACGCTATCCCTATTGACGTCCAATTCCTCGACGGTCCACGGCGGTGGGAAGCGGCGGTGGGCATTTCAATATCTCAATTCTTTCGGCGGCTCTCCCCATTCCCATTTGCCGGTCTGCCAGTTGTAGCGGGCGACACCGCGCTTGATCATTTCGTCGCGCCAGCGGTTTCGCTCAACAATAAACGCGATGCCGTAGCCGCAGCCAAAGCAGACGGCCCCGAACACCACCACAATGCCGACCTGCAACAGCAACTGACTCATGAAGAAGGCGTGGCCCCACTGTGTAAGATATCATGGTGCGTGCCCGGTGTGCGCCTTAAGGCGCTGCCAAAACTAGGGAGGCGACGATGATAAGACTGGTTACGCGTGGCCGGTTCACACATAACTACCTCAAGGGGATGTTAGCCGCACCGGAGGATCGAGAATCAGCTGTACGGAAGTTGATTGAGGCAGCGGGCGGTAAAGTAATCAGCTTTTACGTTACAACTGGCGAAACCGACTTCCTGCTCATTTCGGAAGCTAACGAGGCTGAGGCCATTATTGCCTCGTTAATGGCAGCTGCAGCGGCAGGCACCATTTCCGATGTCAGCACTGGAAGGGCTTGGACCGGTGCGGAATTCAAAGCAATTATAAAAAGGGCTTCCAAAGCGTCGAAGGCTTATCGACCTCCCGGTAAACGCTGATTGAGCCTTCGCGTTCAAGGCTTCCGCAATAGCTCCGGCAATCTCGCGATGTTCGCCGCTGGCGAGCTGCTACAACGCACAACGGCAAATGCCCGCAAGATCTGAGACGCGATGCCATGGCCGCTTGGCGTCGGTTTGTTTGTTGCGTGAAATCGCTGCCGCCCGATCAATCAGCGCCATTGTGGCAAGCTGCACTGGCCGAAGCTCGATTGGTGACCGGCGGTGTGGCAGGGACTTCTGGCCTGTTTTGATGATTCATTGCGCGCCGAAATAAATTGCCATCTGTTTGAACGCAGCGAACAGGGGCGCCCCGTCCATGCTGTTCCTGAGATCGTGCGGGAAGGGTCGTAAGCTCTAAACAGGCTCCTGCATTTATTGTCGATTGTGAGCAGTTTTGAGCAGCCGCGCCGCGAGGAACAGGCACAATCACTTCGATAATCTCTTGGAACGTAGGTCATGGAAACATTTTTAATAGTGCTCGCGGTGATAGCTCTGTCTTGGCGCCCCGGCGCAATGCGCGCTGCCGAGCCGGTAATGCCGGTGCTCGAGATGGAGCGGCCGACGAATGAGCCGAAGGAATTTGAATTCACTGCGCCGGAAGCTGTGAGCGTCTCCGTTGGGCAGATACGCAGTTTACCCGACAAACTGTTGTTGACCTAGGAGTAAGTCGTGCAGCACGCGATTATCATTTTTATTCTTGTCTGCCAGTTCGCAATCTTCGCCGGTATTTTTTGGGCCGAAGTATTGCGGCAAGCATGATCGGACCGGCAGAGTACGGCTGGCGAGTCTACATATTTAATGGTGAAGGCCGCCTTCAATCAGGTGGTGGCCGCCTTTGTAGTGCGGGAGGGCTCGATGACAGACCTGCACGAGACTAACCCGAAGCGCACAGCACAAATCGACACTATTGGTTGGTTATTTGCCGCCTTTTTTGTCGTTGTCACCGCCATCGCTGCGACGGTTACTGTGTCGCACATCGTGGGACCGGCCGGTTAGCGATTGTGCTGTCGCATAGCTCCGGCAGCTTGGCGAAGCTCACCGCCATGCGCCGCGCGCTCACAGTTTGGCGCTAGGCGAGTTATCCCACTTATCCACCGTCAATTCAGAGTGAGCAATTCTATACAAATTCAGAATAGTCGCCGACCCAAAGTTAGCACGTGAGTCGGGCGCTTTCCCCCATCCCCCGACACCCCACCAGGCGCCCGATTTGTCTGCGTACCAAAGACCCTAGCCCAAATGCTGGGGTCTTTGTTGTGTGGCTAGGACTGGCGCAATACGCCGCCTTCATGCTGGCGATATTGATTGCGATCCGCCGCGCCTATTCCGATTTGATCCTAATCAAACTTCCGATTGGGCCACTGTGGTTCAAACATGAGAGGTGCACCCATGACGACTTGGACAATCAAATCCGTAACCGACGATCCTGATCGCGCGCTTGAGATTGTCGCAGACCAACGGACTAAGGGATACACGGCTTGGATCGAGGATGAGCACGGCAGGGCCATTGACGAAGAATCGCTCAGAAAGAATGAGGCTGTACCTTCCAAACCCACCGTTCGCGAGAGGTGGCAAGGACTACTTGTCGTTTTTGGATCGGCTATGGCCGCTCTCGTTATTTTGTACGCGATTGGTTTGTGGGTAGACCACTAGTTTTCTGTTCGCAGCAGGGCTGGCAGCTTGGCGATATTCGCCGCAATCCGGGCGCGCATTGTCCTTCACGTCCTACCAGACAAACGTGAAAGCAAAAGTTGCGGCGACGGTAAGTGCGAAATAGCCCAACAGTAGAAAAGGCATCAGTCTCGCCAGTTGATCGGCTTTTGCCATTTTTCACTCCATTGGCCGGGTTCGCGGTCGCTTGATTGAGATTGGCCGGGACGCGAAAAAGACGATTGCAATCGCTACGACGTATCCGATTAGGAGCGCGGCCATCGTCATCTCCAAATGACCTTTTCCGCCACTTGGAACAATGCTGCCGAAATAGGCGAAAAGCTGTGACCTAGGGCACAGTGGATTGTCGACGCTCTGGCAGCTTGGCGATATTCGCCGCAATCCACCGCGCCTCATCGATGCGTTCATGCCTACCCGATAAAAGCTGACAGCAAAAACACCCGAGCGGCGGGTCTACCAGACAGAAAACGCTCGGCCGATATCATAGACCGCCGCGCCGAATACACAGAGCCCGAGGCCGCTGCAGATCAGGGAGAGCAGCACGGCTGATTCTGCGCGGTCGATCTTTTGCTTGTCGACGTGAAGCTTGTCGGCGAGGTGGGCCATGGCAATAGCCCCTACAATACGTCCTATTTGCGAAGTTGAGACAATAAACGCATTGATCTGGATCAACTGACGGCAGACGACTTCCGCAACAGCTCCGGCAACTTGGCGATGTCGCTGCAATCCGCCGCGCTTCGTCCTCGGTCAGCCGTTTTAATTCATCGGCGGCAACTCACCAAACCTTGCCCTATAGTCGCGGAAAAGGGCCTGCTCCCGATTCCTCCAATCAACTGAATCCAAACGCTGCCATGTGATGGCGCGCCATCGTGGAGCAAATTGTCGCGCAAGCTTTCCGGTCATGATCTGATGGCCGCCCGATCCTCCGACTATTAGATCATTCGTTTTATTCGACCTAACGAGACTTGCAACGCGACGCTGAAGCGATCTGGTGGCGCCGATGTATAGAGTCCCGGTCGGGTCAATGCCACAAACACGTATTTATAGATTTCTTCCAGCTCGCGCTCATATTCGGCCACCTGCGCTCGATCTTTTGGGTCCAACAACGTGGAGCCCGGCGCTTTGCCGCTATTGCTGAAATACCGCCCCAGGCCCTTCGCCGGACCACGTGCGTAGACGACATTCCATGTCAGATCCTTGCCGACGTCGCAATTCGTTCTCCACGCAACCGAGTCCAAAACCGTGTGCCATTCCTGTCGTGCCAGCTTCAAATTGAGCTTATCCGCCAATTCGCTATAGTTTATTTTCTTCCTGTCGTTGACGCTTTCAAGTATTGCCTCCAAGCACGGCCAGGAAAGGCGTACTAGACTGGGCATGATCGCCCTCCCGTTTTTCTGGCGGAGTCGGCATCCGCTCTGGCAGCAAACCGGATTGGCACCGCGATCCAGCGTCTCACTATGCAGGCCCCTCCTGGTCGACGGACCACGGCGGCGGGAAGCGGCGAGCGGCCAAACAAAGCTCCTATTTTGACCCGGATCAAAGTACCGGATTAGCCGAGATTTTATTGTTGGAGCCCGTAAGTAACCCTAGAGTGTGAGGCGACAGATGAGATTTGTTCTGTTTGTGCTCATTGTTATTGCTGCAACAACTGTGCTCAACACTCCAACCAAAGCCCAAAACTATCCTTGGTGCTCGATTTACAGTGGCGCGCTGGGCGGCGAGAATTGCGGGTTCACTACATTTCAACAATGCCTGGACAACGTGAGTGGGATAGGCGGGTTTTGCCAGCCGAATACGCAATACCAACCTCCGCCCGGACCACATCCGCCGACGAGAATTCAAAGGCGAGCGCAAAGCGCGACGTGAAGTCATTGCCATGGCGCGTGATGAGCCGAACGCCAGCACCGTCACGCCGCGCCATGATACGGAAGCCGTTGTGCTTGATCTCGTGAATCCAACCGGGACCGGAAGACGGAACCTTCGCGGGAGACGGCAAGCAGGGTTCGATAATCCCCGATCCGGGACCGGCACGCTCACGCAACGACATGGGCTTTTAATAGAAACCCCGCCCTACAGAGTTGAGTCGGCCCGGGCTTTGCGAGAGCGGCCTGTGAAGATTGGTTATGTGCAGGGCCTTAATAGAAGTAACGTTTTTCGAGTAGAGCGTGACTTTCGCTCACTGCTTCTGCAGTCACCGCAAGGCCACACGGCTTGCACTCGAATGTCTCAAGCGGAGGTACCTCGGCGCGGGACACTGTGCGCGCAAGCCGCATAGTCCCGCCACAGCACGGACAAGCCACGTACTCGCTGTACTCACGCATTCGATCATCCCCCGCAGACAAGCCTACATGCCGACCAGTAGGGACTGAGCTTCCCCGCCCCGGTACTGCGTGCAAAACCTGGCCAATTAGCGGCAAAGCGCGATTCGAGCACCGCGGACGGAATACGAGAAGAGGATCGCTATCGGCTAGACACATTTCCCTAATTTCGTCACAGGACCAGCCACAGCTTCGCCACAGCTTCAGCGGTCTAAATCGCGAACATTCGTTCGCAAACGAAACAAAAGCGCATGAAAATTCAAGCCGAGACAGGCATACGACCTCGTTCGGGACGAGGGGGTCGCAGGTTCAAATCCTGCTCGCGAAATGATGTGCGGTAGCTTGCCTTTTTAGTGCACCATCACGGCCGTCGCGCTGCACAATCAACTCAGTGCCATCACGGTTATCGAGAACAGTCCAGCCGGGCTCAAGCGAAACCCAAGTCCTGGCTTGTGGCGTGCCGGGCTCGCCACGCTTCGCAATCCGCTTGCCGTCGGCGTAGATAAAAATGCCCTCACCCTTGATCATTCTCACGACGATGACAGGAGACGTCTTCATGACACCATCTCTGGGTCTGGATTTAAGGTCGATGTTTTCGGAGTGTCAACGAAGGTTAGTTTGTCCCCCGTCATTGCGCGAGGCACGTAGTGTCGATGCGATCCGGCCTCGCGGATGTCTGGCGTTTGTCGTCTACAATTGGGGCTGTCGGGATGAGTGAAAGGTAGCCACAGGTTCGCCACAGCTTGGTTCTCATGAGATAGTCGGCGATCTCCTTAGAGACCTTGGCTTCGCGCCGCTGTTTTGTTTTGAGTTGTCGCGTCTTTTGGATAATCTCGATCTTTCAGCTTCCAAATCCCGCCACCTATCGCCGAAGCTAATCGGGTTTTTTTGTTTCGTCACAGTGCTTATCACTGCCGTCAAGCTTCGCCTCTCCATCGAGCGAACCAATTTTGGCGCCACTGTGCCCCTTGATAAGCACCGATTGCGCGCGCTCATAGGCCGCCATATCGGCCGCCAGTCGTTTCCGATCCCGCTCGCGCCGCTTCTCGGCCTGTTTGGTTTTTCTAAGGCGGCGCGCCAACCGAGCGGATCGCGCCGGATCACGTATAACACTGTGCCCGCCGATGTATGAACCGCGCTTGCTCATGTCGCACCTTCACGGTTGTTTGGATGCAAGCACACCGATTTACGTTGTGTGCTTCATCGCCCAAACCTAATAGGAGCGGCGGCACTATCAAGCCGTCAGGTGCAAATCGACCGAACCCAAACCCATCTGTAAATCCGTCTGTCTCTGTTCGCGAGTGTTCGCGTACAGTCGTCGTTCCCGCAACGAGATTTGGTCTCACAGAAAGTTGAAAGCGTCACAAAATCTTTTACTGTCCGCGGATCGCACCAATGCCGATTGGCTTCATCGTGAGTGTATGCTGCCCCTTGCTGCCGCCCGCTTGTGACGCCCCTCTCAGGGCGTGGTGGCGGGTGCCCTTTTGGGTCTCGCCATGGCGCCGGGAGCTGAGGCCCATCACCCCCCGTCAACGGCTCAAAATGTCGGTATTTTTGTCGGTATGTCCGTTTTCAACACCACCTTAACCCACAGAACAATAAGGGTTGTGGTGTAAAAATGTGACTGCTCCCGCCCCAGCCAGCCGGTGCGGTCTCCTCCTAAGCTTCACTGCGATCCGTTGACCACGCCCGCCGGATTCTTCCAGAAAACGATAAACACTGGGAGATTAGTTCCTACGGTTACTGTGGGTCCGTTTACATTTCTCAAGCCGCCAGGAACCCGATGAGACCCACGGCAGACGGAAGGGGCGGGCAACTCATGGCACGCGATAATTGACCTCGACTTATTCGACTAAACGCGCCTAGCAACTAAGTGCCATATCCAACGAACTTAGCTCCGTCACGCGCGTTTCCACTGGGTAGGCTTCGGAGCCCCGCAATAGCGGAGGTCGCAAAATGAAGACTGCCTTAGTGATTGTCCTTACCGCGGCAGTGGTGATAGTCGGGAGCACTCTGACCATCATGAACAAGGCTTGTAAGAGCGGCTATCATGCGTGGTGCAATCCGATGTTCACCGCCCGGCATCACATAACGACTCGGCCGCCCGCCTGATTTCGAACTGCCGCGGAGGCGAAATTTGCGCGGTGACTTGTCCTTCAATCGGGGCGCGCGAAAGGGCGACTGCGACTTTGGCTAAATGCGCAATGCGCCTGCGTTGGAGCATGACGACGACAGCCAACAGCAGCAGTGCCGGCAACACGAACCAAAAGCGGCTTGGCCGGTCTGCCGGCACAAGCACAGCAATAATCTCATCGCCGGACGCAAGCCCATATCTGGCGGCCTCGCTGCCAAAAGCAAATGTCCTGTTACATCAGTCCTTGCATAAAGCTGCGCAGCGCATCAGCGTCAAAAGGCTTGCGCAGGATTGGCAGGCTGGGAGGCGCCGCTTGCGCGGCATCGCTGTAACCGGTCGTCAGGATGACCGGCAAATGCGGGTACCGTGCCTGGACTTCGCTGGCGAGACCGACGCCATCGATTGTGCCCGGCATGACAATGTCACTGAAAACAAGATCGATTTTGGTGCCGTCTGCCAGCAAGCGCAACGCCGCTTCGGCTGAATCGCAATACACCGTGTCATAGCCGAGATGCTCGAACAGCGAGGACGTTACTTCGGCGACTTCGGTACTGTCGTCGACAATCAGAACCATCGGCCGCGCGGCGCGCGCGGTCTCGGAGATCTTTGGCGCATCGAGTGCCACGCCCGCATATGACGGCAGATAGATTGTAATCGCAGTTCCGAGCCCCACCTTGCTTTCGGCCCGCACAGTTCCTCCTGACTGGTGCGCAAAACCGTAAACCTGCGACAAGCCGAGGCCGCTTCCCTTGCCGACCTCCTTCGTGGTGAAAAATGGGTCGAAAATCTTGGAGAGAAGATCCGGCGGAATGCCCGTCCCGGAGTCGCCAAACTCGATTGCGACGAAATCGCCGTTCTGCCCATTCTGACCGGAGTTGTTATTCACGGTTACATTCTCCGCGGTCAGCGCGAAGACGCCGCCATTCGGCATGGCATCTCGGGCATTGACCGCAACGTTGACGATCGCCAATTCCAGCTCGGGCAGATCGACCTTAACCGGCCAGAGATTCGGGTTGATCGTTTCCTTATAGACAATGTTACCGCGTAATGAGCTTTCAATCATCGGGCGTATATTTCTGATGCTTGCATTCAAGTCGACGACCGTCGGGTTGAGATGCTGGCGCCGCGAAAATGTGAGCAGTTGACGCGTCAGCGTTTCACCGCGTTTGGCGGCACTCTGCAATGCTTCGATCGCGCGCGGTAGTTTCGGATCGAGCAAGCGTTTGAACAATTGCGCGCTGCCGCCGATGATCATCAACAAATTATTGAAATCGTGCGCGATGCCACCCGTCAACTTCCCGATCGCCTCCATTTTTTGCGCCATGGCGAGTTGTTCACGCGCTTCAACCAGCTTCTCCTGCGTGTCGCGCCGCTCCGTTGCGTCGCGGATAACGCTGGCAAAGCCGAGAATATTGGAGTTGTCGTCGTGGATCGCAGTGAGCACCCCCGTTACGAAAAAGGGCGTGCCATTTTTCCTGATCCGCCAACCCTCCATTTCGTGTCTGCCCTTTTGAATAGCCAGCTCCAATGCGCGGTTCGGTACGCCCGCGCGCCGCTCATCAGGCCGGTAAAAGATGCTGAAATGTTTGCCGACGATTTCCTGCGTCGCGTACCCGATGATTTGCTGGGCCGTACTGTTCCAGCTGGCCACGTGACCCGACGAATCAAGGACAAAGACTGCGTAATCGGAAACGCTCTCGAGAAAGATTTGAAAGCGGCGTTTGGTGCTTTTGAGCACCGCCTGCGTCTGTTCGAATTCAAGCTTAGCGCGGCTGAGCTCCGACAGCAGATGTGTCTGTCTGTAATTATACCCAGCGACTGCAGCGCTAAAAAACAGAGGCACGATTGATATGCTGATCGCGAGTGCTAACAGGAGCATCAGCGAATTTGGGCCAGGCGCCGCGCCGTTGGCATCGACAAGGCCCCATGCCGCAAGTCCGCAGAAAATCAATGCGGCGGTCGCAGCAGCCCGCTGATTGCCGCGCAGGCCAGCCCACATTAGCGGCAGCAAAATGAGAAAACCACATAAGCTTTGGTAGGGCAGCACAGCCTTCAAGGCTTCGATCGTCACCGGAAGAAAGGCCACGACGCCGATGATGGCTGCGGCGGTAACGACGCCGGCTGTCTCTGCCAGGTCCAATTTGGCGCCTTCCCGCAACGACGGCGTCGCCCAGAGCACAATCACCGGCGCAACAATCATGCTTCCCACAGCATCCGTCACCCACCAGATCGCCGCGGTGACCGACAGACCGTAGAAATCGAGCCCGGTGGTGAAGAGCTGTCCTGATATGGCGCCAGCGGTACTGAGGAGCGCCGTCGGCACAAAGGCGATGAGCACAAATCGTGCGATCCCGAGCGGCGTGAAAAAAGTCTTGGTCCCATAGGACCAATAATTGATGAGCCTTGCTCCAGCGAGCGCGCCAAGCGTGGTGCCGATCGCAATCGCCGCGCCTTGGGCGGTCAGCATCCCGCTGGAGATCGCGGTTGCGGACAATGATCCAACAAGGATCCCAGGCCAAATCCGATAGCCGCGCAGCAAGATCAGGGCGAGCGCTATTCCGGTTGGCGGCCAAAGCGGCGTTTGGATCGCTGTGATTGCCGGAAGCAACAGCGCGGTACTGGCAACGCCAACGTAAAGTACGGCGATAATCGCGATTTCAAGGCCGTAAATTATCGTGCGCAAAAAAGCCGGAGAAGCGGCCGATTTCGGTCCGCTGTTTCCTGCTGTGGGCATGGAATCTCGCGCAGAGGAAATCGATCAACACTCCAAATTGGAGAAGGCGCCCCTATCGAGCCTCAAACCGAATCAATGGAATCAATGGAGGCATCGATAGCCGAATTATGGCAAGAAGCTAGGATTTCCACCTTTTATTCGCCACTTGGCGCTATCTTGGCGCTATAGAGCATGAATTTTCCGGGAACCCGTCACCTTGGAGGCCAATTCGTTTTTCAGCGGATAGGTGCCGGCTCTTCATGGGTGGCAAGATCGGGTCAATCAAAGCGCGCAAAAGCCTGAGGTTGCCGCGATTGCGACTGGCATTTTTGCCGACTCCAGTTGTCTTGCTTGATCGAAGGTAACTCATGACGATAAAGGACTGTCATAATTGAACACATTGATCATGAACGTCTCAAAATCCGAGATTCGCGACAACATGCAGATCGAATGGGACGTTGCAATCGCGATGGACGATGGCATTGTTCTGCGCGCTGACGTGTTCCGTCCTGTTGGACAGGGCAAGCATCCGGTCATCCTCAGTTACGGCCCGTATGCCAAGGGGTTGTCGTTTCAAGAAGGCTATAAAGGCAATTGGGCCCGCTTGATCGAAGCGGCGCCGGAAGTTCTCGTCGGCTCGACCAACAAGTATCAGAACTGGGAATTGGTCGACCCTGAGAGATGGGTGCCGGACGGCTATGCCTGCCTACGCATCGACTCGCGTGGTGCCGGACGCTCGCCCGGCATGCTCGACGTCTGGTCGCCGCGCGAAACATCAGACTTATACCAGTGCGTCGAATGGGCCGGAACGCAATCCTGGAGCAGCGGCAGGGTGGGGATCAACGGCATTTCCTATTATGCGATGAATCAATGGACGGTAGGCGCGCTGCGCCCGCCACACCTTGCCGCTTTGTGCATCTGGGAAGGCTCATCCGATTATTATCGCGAACTATGCCGGCACGGCGGCATCCTGAGTGATTTCTTCCGTAGCTGGTTCCCGCGCCAGGTGGTCAGCATGCAACACGGCATGGGTGATCGCGGCGACAAAAGCGCTGTGACGGGAGAGCTAGTCGCCGGTCCGGACACGCTTTCTGATTCCGAGCTTGTGGTAAATCGGGCCGACTCGCCTGGCGAAGCCAAACGGCGCAAGCTTTGCGACGAGTATTACGCGGCGCGCACCGCCGATTTTTCCAAAATAACGGCACCACTGCTGTCGGCTGCCAATTGGGGCGGCATGGGATTGCACACACGCGGCAATTTCGAAGGGTATTTGGCTGCCGGTTCCGAGCAAAAGTGGCTGGAGGTGCATGGTGATACTCACTTCACGCATTTCTACAGCAAATATGGCGAAGCGCTGCAGAAGCGGTTTTTCGGTTACTTCCTCAAAGGTGAAGATACCAGTTGGGACAAGCAGCCGCGCGTTTCACTGACTATTCGTCACCCAAACGAGAAATTCGTGCTTCGCGGCGAAAACGAATGGCCGATGGCTCGCACACAATGGACGAAATACTTCTTGCACCCAGATGGATTGCGCCTCACGCCAGAGCCGTCGTCTGCAACCATGACATTGGCCTATGAGACCAGCGGCAACGGCCTGACCTTTCGCACCCCGCCGACGGCAAGGAGCGTGGAAATCACCGGCCCGGTTGCTGCGAAACTGTGGCTGTCGTCGCAGACCGCAGACGCCGACGTATTCCTGGCTTTGCGTTTGTTTGATCCGAACGGGAAAGAAATTACCTTCATTGGCTCTAATGATCCGCGCGTGCCGATCGGGCTCGGTTGGCTGCGTGCCTCGCATCGCAAACTCGACGATAAGAAATCGCTGCCGTACCGGCCTTGGCACACGCACGATGAGGAATGGCCACTGCAGCCGGGGCAGGCTGTAGAACTCGATGTTGAAATCTGGCCAACCTCAATCGTTGTCCCGCCGGGTTACCAGCTGGCACTCAGCATCAGGGGCAAAGACTACGAAGTCGATGGCAAGGACATTGCGTTGCCGAATGCGCCCTATCCGATGAAAGGCGTTGGGCCGTTTCTCCACATCGATCCAGACGATCGGCCGCCAGGCCTTTTCGCGCCCCAAAATACGCTGCACTTTTCAAAAGATCAGCGGCCGTATCTGTTATTGCCAATCATTCCGGAGCAATGAAATTCAACTGAAATGAGCGATACCGGGGAGGGGTGAGTGAAAACGGGGTTCATGGTCTCGGTAGTGGCCGCGCTGGGCCTAGCGTCGATGCTCGCTACGGCTGCCACGCAAGAGTATCCGAGCCGCAACGTCACGATCATCGTACCTTACCCGGCCGGAGGCCCGACCGACGAGACCGCTCGAATGGTTGCGCAATCACTTTCGACCCAGCTTAAGCAGAGCTTCATCGTCGAGGACATCGGCGGCGGCGGCGCAATTATCGGTTCTGAAAAAGTGGCGCGCGCTACGCCGGATGGCTACACACTGCTCGTCCACAATTTGCAAATCGCCGCGAATGTCTCGCTCTACCAAAATCTTCCATTTGATACCCTTAAGACGTTTACGCCGGTGATGCTCATCAATCGCAACCCCTTGGTGTTGGTCGGCCGCCACACGCTTGAACCGGGCACGCTTCGCGATCTGGTCGCCCTGATGAAACAACAGACGTTGAAGGCGGCAATTGCCGGATACGGCACGACCGGACATCTCGCCACCAGCCTGTTTGCGCAAGAAGCCGGCGTTTCGCTCGATCAGATTCCATATCGGGGCGCCGCTCCGGCCATTACAGACTTGTTAGGCGGGCAGGTGGACTTGTTCTTTGCCACTCCACAATCGGTTGTGCAGCAAGTCGCCACCGGGGCATTAAAGGCTTATGGCGTTACTTCGAAAGAAAAGCTGCCAGAGTTACCAACTGCAGGCAGTATTCCGCTCATGTTCGGACCGAAACTCGATGTGGTGTATTGGCAAGCCATGTTCGCGCCCGCGGGAACGCCTCAGTCGGTTATCGCTACGCTCAATAAGGCGTTGCAAAACGCGGTGTCCGATCCGGCACTTGTCAATATCTGGGCGGCGGAGGATGTGTCGGTTTTCGCGCCGGATCAGCGCTCTCCTGCGGCGGCAAGCGCGCTGTTGAACAGCGAGATTGCGCGCTGGGGGCAGGTCATCCGCGACAACAAAATTCACATTCAACAATGAAACGACGGCAAGGCCCCGATGAGGGGAGGGCCGTTGCCAAGTCATGCAAATTCATAATTGTTCACGCGGCGCCGTCCACGGACGCTTTATTTTGTCTTCTGCCTTGAATGCGCTAATGCGCTCGCGATAATTTTCGGTTAGCGCAAGATCGTCCCAGCCGTTGAGGAGGCGCATGCGCCGAATGGGATCGATCCTGAATTTGTAGGTCCGATTGCCGCAGAGGATGGTTTGCTGGTCCAGATCGACGGTGACCGGAAACTCGGGCATTTGCGCCAAGGATCCCATGATCTCGGCAGCCTCCTCGTCGGTGACAACCGCTGTAAGAAGTCCGTTCTGCACGGCATTGCCAGCAAAGATGTCGCCGAACGACGGCGCGATCACACAGCGCACGCCGAAATCGTAAAGCGCATAAACCGCCGCCTCGCGCGACGAGCCACAGCCAAAATTCCGCGCACTGACAACGATTGTGGAGTTGCGCCAGACCGAGTTGTTGAGCGGAAAGTCGGGTTTCTCTTGTCCCTCAGAATCGAATCTTAAATCGTAAAATAGTGCTTTGCCAAAACCCATAGCGCGGGTCCATTTCAAATAGCGCGCTGGAATAATCTGATCGGTGTTCAGATTGCTCTGGTTAATCGGGCAGGCTGTGCCGGTGAATGTGACGAACTTTTCCATGGTGCTTACACTTTTCGACCGCTCAGGAGCTCCCGCACGTCCGCAAGGTGGCCGGTGACGGCCGCCGCGGCGACCATTGCCGGCGACATCAGGTGGGTGCGCGCGCCGGGACCCTGGCGACCGCGGAAGTTGCGGTTTGTGGTGGAAGCACAGCGCTCGCCGGGCCTGACCAGATCGCCATTGATGCCAACACACATCGAGCATCCGGATTCGCCCCATTCGAGTCCGGCCTCGCGGAAGATGCGGTCTAGCCCTTCGTCTTCGGCTTGGCGCTTGACGAGAGTGGATCCTGGCGAAACGAGTCCGGGCACTTTGCTGGCCCGGCCCGCCAGCACCGCCGCCGCGGCGCGCAGGTCCTCGATACGGGCGTTGGTGCAGGAGCCGATGAATACCCGGTCGATGGCGATCTCTGTGAGTTTTTTGCCCGGAGCGATGCCCATATAGTCGAGCGCTTCGCGAAGATATTGGGCACGCTCGGGATTGGACTCCTGCCTCGGGTCGGGCGCGCTGGCGTCGATCGGCAGCGCGTCCTGGGGGCTCGTGCCCCAGGTCACGATCGGTGCGGTCTTCGCGGCATCCAGTGCGACCTCATGATCGAACGCGGCGCCTTCGTCCGTTGCCAGTTTCGACCAAGCCTCGACCGCTTGCTCGAATGCCGCCGCCGTTGGCGCATAGGGCCGACCGTTGAGGTAGGAAAAGGTGGCTGCATCCGGCGCCACGACGCCGCAGCGGGCGCCTGCTTCAATCGACATATTGCATAACGTCAAACGCCCTTCCATCGACAAGGCGCGGATCGCCGAGCCGGCGAATTCGACGGCGCATCCGGTTGCGCCGTCGGCGCCGATAGAGGCGATGATGGCGAGCACAATGTCCTTGGCCGAAATTCCCGGCGGCAGTATGCCGTCGACGCTTACGCGCATGCGTTTCGGCTTCTTTTGCCAGATTGTTTGAGTCATCAGCACGTGTGCGACCTCGGACGCGCCGATGCCAAACGCGTAAGCGCCAAGCGCGCCATGCGTTGAAGTGTGACTATCGCCGCAGACAATCAAAAGGCCAGGTAGCGTCAAACCCTGTTCGGGTCCGACCACATGCACAATGCCCTGCCGGGAATCGTCAAGCCCAAACAGTTTGATGCCGTGCCTTGCGCAATTTTCCTCGAGCTGACGGACCATGCGCGCGAGCTCGGGATTGGCGATATTGCGGCGTGAGCCACGCGTCGGCACGTAGTGATCGGCCACTCCGAAAGTCAGCCCCGGTTCGGTGACCTCCGCGCGTCGTTCGGCAAGCTTGCCGAACGCATGAAACGATCCTTCATGCACGTAATGACGATCCACCCACAGCAGCGACTCACCGTCGTCGCGCCGCAGAATCTCATGAGCGCTCCAAAGTTTGTCGATGATCGTTTGTGGTTGGCTCACTTACGCACCAGACGCTAAGCCGCGGCAGGATAGTATAGATACCCATCCTAACCAATGTTAGGCTCAACGGAGATTACCAGGAGGGGCGTCATGTCTCGTTGGCAGTTGCAATTGAGTCGCCGCAAGTTCTTGCGCAGCACCGCGCTCGGCGCAACCGCGGTCGCTGGTCTTTTGCATGCTCCGGCAATTCTGCGGGCGCAAGGCGCCGCTGTGAAGATCGGCGTCCTCCATCCGGTTTCGGGCGCACTGTCCTATTCCGGCCAGCAAGGCCGCCTCGGCGCGACGATGGCCATCGACGACGTCAACGCGAGCGGTGGAATCAAGGCGCTGGGCGGCGCCAAGTTCGATCCGATGCTCGGCGATGCGCAATCGACGCCCGACGGCGGCAACGCCGAGGTCGAAAAGATGAATGCCGCGGGCGTCTGCGCGGTCGTTGGCGGCTATGCCAGCGCGATCTGTCTGTCTGCCAGCCAGACCGCGGCGCGGTACGATTTGCCTTACGTTGTCGATGTCGGCGTGGTGGATAGCATCGTTACGCGCGGGCTAAAGAATACATTCCGGTTCGGACCGGGTTTTGGCGTGATTGCCAAGACCGCCCTGGATAACCTCGTGACAATCAACGATCAGGCAGGCAAGCCAGCCAAAACCGTCATGATCGTCCATGAGGATTCCGCGTTCGGTGCGGGACTGGCCAAGCTCCTGAACGCCCAATTGCCGGACCGCGGCTTCCAGGTTTTGGAAACTATTTCCCACCCGACACCGACGCGCGAGTTCGACAATGTCGTGCTGAAAATCAAGGCGCAGAATCCTGATCTCGTCATTCCGGCAAACTATTATAATGAGTACGTTCTGCTCGCCCGCACCATGCAACAGCAACGGGTGCGCCCGAAAGGCATTTATTCAGTGCTCGGCGGTGCCGCTTCCTCCTACAAATTCGTTAAGGAATTCCCCGAAGCGGCGCAATACATCATGGACTGCAATCATTGGTTCGATCCCAAAAACCCGAAAGCCTTGGACTTAAAGAAAAGGGTGGAGGACAAAGGGCAGTTCTTCACCTACGAAGTCTATATGAACTATTCGAGCATTTTGTTGCTCGCCGACGCGATCGAGCGCGCGGCAAGCACGGATCGAGCGAAGATTACGCAAGCGCTTGCGAGCTCGACCTTCAGCGGTCATGTGATGCCTTACGGACCGACAAAATTCGTCGATGGACAAAATCAGGGAGCGGCGCCGGTTAACACCCAGGTGCTCGGCAAGGACATACAGGTGATCCTCCCTGTGCAATTTGCGTCCGCCAAGCCGGTATTCCCGATGCCGCCCGCCTGATGACGAGGTCTGATCGGTAGCCGCCAAGTAGCGCCATGCTGTCGCCGGTCATTCTCATTCCCGCTGTTCTTAACGGCTTGATGGCCGGCGCGGTCTATGCATTGGTCGCGCTTGGCCTCACCTTGATCTATGGCGTTCTGCACATCATCAATTTTGCGCACGGCGCATTATTGACCGCGGCAATGTTTGCCGCGTTTTTTGCCTTCACGCTTCTTGGCGTCGATCCCTATTTAGCGGCATTTCTGCTCGGGCCGTTGTTCTTCGCCATCGGCTATGCGTTGCAGCGCTTTATCATCGGGCCGGCGGCGCATGGCGAGGATCGAAATTTCCTTTTGGTTACGCTCGGTCTTGCCATAGTGATCGAAAATGCGCTGCTCTATTTCTTTCGTGCCGACACCCGCACAATCAATCTGCCTTATGCTTTCGATGTGATCGAAATAGGCCCTGCTTTCGTCGCGATGCCCCGGATCATCGCATTCGGCGCCGTCATTGCGGTTGCGGCGGCGCTGTGGACGATAATGCGCTGGACTGACACCGGCAAAGCGATCCGCGCGGTGGCGAAGGAGAAACTGGGCGCTGAACTCTGCGGCATCAATGTCGCGCACATCTATGCGATCACCTTCGGCTTGGGTACCGCCTGCGTAGCCGTGGCTGCCTGCCTGCTCATTCCGACCTATTACGTCAACCCCACCGCCGGTGAAGCCTTCGTGCTGATTGCTTTCACGATTGTTGTGCTCGGCGGGATGGGCTCGATCGCCGGCGCCCTGATCGGCGGATTATGTGTCGGCGTGGTGGAAAGTTTTTCCAGTATCTTTTTGGGTGAGTCGCTGGGTCAAATCGGCATATTCATCATGTTCATCGTTGTACTGCTCGCGCGGCCGAGCGGCTTGTTCGGCGCGCGGCCGTGAAAACCTATTGGCCGATCGTTCTGGTGGTGGTGTTGCTCGCCATCGTGCCGTTCGTCACCACATCAAACGTGGTGCTGAATTTCCTGATCACGACATTACTGATCGCGCTTGTCGGCCAGGGTTGGAATTTGCTCGGCGGTTATGGCGGACAATATTCATTCGGGCACGCCGCTTTCTTTGGCACGGCCGCCTATACGACCGCAATTTTGCAAGTGCAATACGGGATCAATGCTTGGCTGGGCCTGTTTGCGGGGATCTTCGCGGGCTCTCTGGTCGGCGCCGTTATCGGCGTTCTGTGTTTTCGCTCCGGACTGAGAGGATCGTATTTTTCATTGGTCACGCTCGCTTTTGCCGAGGTGCTGCGCATCTTTTCCAGTGTGACGCCGATCACGGGAGCTGGGGTTGGCACATTAATTAAGCTCGACCTGCGTCCCGAAGCGTTTCAGTTTCAGAGCCGTGTGCCATTCTACTGGATCGTGCTCACCTTAGTTGCTTTGTCTCTGGTGACGGTGCGAGCTGCCGAAAACAGTCGCTTTGGCGCCTATCTGGTCGCTATTCGCGAAAACGAAGATGCCGCGAGCGCGCTCGGCATCAACACCTTTGCGGTTAAGCTTGCAGCGATCACCCTTTCAGCCGCAATCACTGGGGCAGCGGGGTGCTTCTATGCGCAATATTTTCTCTTTATTGATGCAGCTATTGCTTACGGACCATGGATTTCAATCGATGCTCTCCTTGCGCCCATTGTTGGGGGAGCGGGAACCCTGTTCGCGTCGCTTCTGGGTGCGCTCGTCATCAAGGCACTTGGTGAGGCCACCAAGCTCTTGAGTGGAGATGCCCCAGGGCTCGACCTCGTAATTTACGGTCTCGTCCTGATTGCGGTTGTCGGCTTAGCACCGCGCGGTGTCGCGGGAGTATTGACCGCGCTCTTTCGGCGGCCCTTTCGAGCCCAGCCAGAGGGCGACAATGGCTGAATCGCTGCTCACCGTTGAAAACGTCTCAAAGTATTTTGGCGGCTTGCTCGCCATTGACAAAGCATCGTTTCAGGTCAGGACAGGAACAATTACGGCGTTGATCGGTCCGAACGGCGCCGGCAAGACGACCTTGTTCTCAATCATCTCCGGATTCTTGCCGACCGACGACGGTCGCGTGCTTTACGATGGAGCCGACATTACAACCGAGCCGCCGCACCGGCGCGCCCGCCGCGGCGTCGCGCGCACCTTCCAGATCGTGCAACCGTTCGCCGGCCTGACTGTTCGTGAAAATATCGCCATCGGCTCGCATCTTTGGCAGCGCAGCCGCGCTGCAGCTCTCGAAGCAGCGAACCAGGTTGCGCTCTCAGTGGGACTGGGCG
Source organism: uncultured Alphaproteobacteria bacterium (assembly GCA_963816295.1). Classification (GTDB taxonomy): domain Bacteria; phylum Pseudomonadota; class Alphaproteobacteria; order Rhizobiales; family Xanthobacteraceae; genus BOG-931. The sequence goes on from CAWFJS010000020.1 coordinate 95,598, forward strand.
CGCAGCTCGAAGCGCCCGCCGCAACGCTGACAGTGGCCGGCAGCAAGCGGCTTGAGCTCGCCCGCGCCTTGGCCATCGCGCCACGGCTGCTTCTGCTCGATGAAGTATTGGCTGGCCTGAACCCGTCAGAGATTCGCGACATGGTGCCGGTCGTTCGAGAGCTTACCGCCCGTGGCATGACAATCCTGATGACGGAACATGTGATGCAGGCGATTACCGCGCTCGCCGAGCACGTGCTCGTTCTCGCCGAGGGCCGGATAATCGCGCGAGGGACAGCGCAAGAAGTTGCCGCTGATCCGCTTGTTGTCGAGGCCTATCTCGGGCGAGGCGCGGCAAGACGCATAACCGCCGGGAGTTCGCATGCCTGAGCCGCTCCTCTCGCTCACCGGCGTGCATGCAGGATACGGCGGCACCGAGATTCTGCGCGGTGTGAATTTTGCCGTGCATGCCGGCGAGATCGTCACGGTTTTAGGTCCTAACGGGGCGGGGAAATCGACGATGAGCCGGACCATTTCGGGAATTGTCCGAACCTGGCGCGGCTCTATCCGCTTTAAGGGAGCCTCAATCGAGCGCGAAGCGCCCGCCAAGATCGTGGCGCGGGGCCTCATTCATGTGCCGGAGGGCCGTCGGATTTTTCCAAACATGACGGTCCGTGAGAACCTTGATCTGGGCACGTATCGCCGGGCTCGCCGGAGCCGCGCCGAGAATCGAGAGCGCGTCTTTTCGATTTTCCCGCGGCTTTCCGAACGTCAGTCCCAGCGCGCGGGCACGTTATCCGGCGGTGAGCAGCAGATGCTCGCCATCGGCAGAGGGTTGATGGGTGAGCCAGATCTTTTGATGCTCGATGAGCCGTCGCTCGGCTTGTCTCCGTTATTGGTCGAAGAATTGTTCGCGCTCATCAAGTCGATCAATAAGCAGGGGATGGCGCTTTTGCTGATCGAGCAAAATGCTGTGCAAAGCCTGGACGTGGCGCAGCGTGCTTACATCCTCGATAATGGCCGCTTCGTGTTGGAGGGACCTGCCGCCGAGCTCGGCAAAGATCCAAAACTGAAACATGCCTATCTTGGAATGTGAGATGGCTACTGCGGAAAGTTTGCACTCGCGTCTTGCGCGCAAGCCCATTGTCGTGGCGCCTGGCGTCTATGACGCGTTCACGGCGCTGGTGGCGGCGCAAGCCGGATTTGCCACATTGTATGTATCCGGGGCCGCCATCGCATATACGCGGCTGGGTCGGCCTGATATCGGTCTCGTCAGTATGAGCGAGGTGGCGCAAACGATAGCCATGATCCGCGACCGCGTAGCATCCCACCTCATCGTCGACGCCGATACCGGCTACGGCAACGCGCTTAACGTGGCGCGCACGGTGCGCGAGTTCGAGCGCGTCGGCGCCAATGCCATACAGATCGAGGATCAGGATTTTCCCAAGCGCTGCGGTCATCTTGACGGCAAGGCGCTGATCCCAGCGGCCGAAATGTGCGGCAAGCTTCGTGCTGCACTCGACGCCCGGCGCGCACGCGACACGCTCATTATCGCCCGTACCGATGCGATTGCCGTCGAAGGTTTCGACCGGGCGATCGAGCGCGCGATTATGTATGGCGAGGCCGGCGCCGACATGTTGTTCGTTGAGGCGCCAAAGACCCGCGACGACCTCGCCCGAATGGCCGGAGCATTGCGCGGGCGAGCGCCACTGATGGCCAACATGGTCGAAGGTGGAAAGACGCCGCCACTATCGGCGGCGGAGCTTGAGGCGATCGGCTTTGCGTTAGTCATCTTTCCCGGCGGAATCGTACGGGCGTTCGGCCATCTGGCGAGCGAGTATTACGCCTCGCTGGCCAAGCATGGCAGTTCCGAACCGTTTCGCGGCCGAATGCTCGATTTTGACGGCCTTAACGATTTAATCGGCACGCCGGAATTGCTGGCGCTGGGCAAGCGCTACGGAGAATAGGCAACAAACCGCAGGCGCTGTGGCGCGCGCAACAGCTACGAGGATCGCGGTAGAGGAATGGCAATGTCGAAAGCGTTCGATCTCGTCATAAAAAATGTCCGCGTTGTGCGTCCGAAAAAGACTTCGGTCGATTGTCTCGACATTGCAATTCGGGACGGGAAGATCGAACGCCTCGCGCCGGATGTTTCAGCGGATCAAGCCGAGCAGGTCTTCGACGGGCGGAACTATCTCGCTTTTCCGGGCTGCGTCGACGCCCACATGCACATCGGAATTTATTCACCGCTTCATGAGGACGCGGTTTCAGAAAGCAAAGCCGCAGCGATGGGCGGTGTCACTTCAAGCCTGAACTACATGCGTACCGGTCATTACTACCTCAATCGCGGCGGTCCATATCGCGATTTCATGCCGGAAGTGTTGAAACAGAGCAAAGGACAATTCTGGGTTGATTACGGCTATCACATCGCCCCGATCGAGTTTGCGCACATCGCCGAAATGGAGCATCTGCTCGTCGAATACGGCATTCCTTCTTTCAAGATATTCATGTTCTACGGCGGCTATGGGCTGCACGGCCGCTCGTCTTCGCAAAACGAATTCCTCATGATTGGGCCGGATGATCGCTACGATATAGCGCACTTCGAATTCATCATGCGTTCGGCCCAACGTTTGATGGACAAATTTCCCGACAAGTCGCCGTATATCAGCGTCAGCCTTCACTGCGAGCTCGCGGAAATTCTCGAAGCTTACACAAAGATTGTCGAACGCGAGGGCAATCTTACCGGATTGGAGGCGTACAGCGCCGCGCGTCCGCCGCACTCCGAAGGCTTGGCAATCTGGATAGCCTCTTACCTTGCAAATGAAACGAACTGTCTAAACATCAACCTTTTGCATCTTAGCTCGCGCAAGGCGATGGAAGCGGCGTTAATTATGCAGCAGGTGTTTCCACATGTTGCTTTTCGTCGTGAGGTCACTGTCGGCCATCTTTTACTGGATACGGGTTGCGCCTGTGCCGTTCACGCCAAGGTCAATCCGCCGATTCGGCCGCGAGAGGATGTGGAAGCGCTATGGCAGGCGGTGCTCGACCGCAAGGTCGACTGGATCGTAAGCGATCACGCTTGTTGTTCGGCCGAGCAGAAGTGGTCAAAGAGCGATCCAGACAACATTTGGTTGGCCAAATCCGGCTTCGGCGGCACCGAATATCTGCTCTCAGGGGTGTTAAGTGAAGGCAGTAGGCGAGGCATGTCGTACAACCATATGGCCGAATTGCTGAGCTGGAATCCTGCGCAGCGATTCGGCTTGCTCGACAAGGGCGATATCGCGCCCGGCTACGATGCCGATATTGTTCTCCTCGATCCGGATGCAAGCTTTGTAGTGCGTGCGGCGCAGTCGCAGTCCCATCAAGGTTACACGCCTTTTGAGGGCATCGAGCTTAGCGGGCGCGTGAAAAGCACGTTTTTGCGCGGTTCGTTGATCTATGACAATGGCAACGTCGTCAGTTCTGCGCGCGGCGAATATTTGCAAAGGCCACGCGCGGGCACGCCAGTGCATAAATCATGAGGGAAGGCCCTTTTTGCGATTGGAGGAAATCAGAAATCGCATCGAAAATACGCACCGCATGCCGATTGCAAACTGCGTTTGATTTGCCGGACATTGGACGGCCGGTCAGGGGGTTATTTGGATTAGCTGTCGTAAAGGTGCGGCCGGCGCGGCCGATCAAAGGGTGGTTCGCATGATCCGTTTTGTTGCCTTCCTCGTAGCCATTCTTGCCGCCGTTCCGGCACAAGCCGATGAGCGATTCATCACGCTCAGTTCGACCACCTCGACCCAGGATTCGGGATTGTTCGGCCACATCTTGCCGATTTTCACCGCGGCGAGCGGCATCACGGTTCACGTGGTCGCGGTCGGAACCGGTCAAGCGCTCGCCATCGGTGCCCGCGGCGACGCCGACGCGCTCCTCGTTCATGATCGCGTCGGAGAGGACAAATTTGTCGCCGACGGGTTTGGCATCGACCGCCGCGACGTCATGTACAACGACTTCGTGATCGTCGGACCGGGCAGCGATCCGGCGCATATCCGCGGCTTAAAGGACGCCCGCGCGGCGTTAAAGCAAATCGCCCAGGCTGCGGCTCCGTTTGCGAGCCGCGGCGATGACAGCGGCACCAACAGGATGGAGCTTCGGCTGTGGAAATCGGCCGGCGTCCAACCCGATCCGCACGGGGGGTGGTATCGCGATCTCGGCCAGGGCATGGGCGCAACGCTCAACATCGCAGCCGCGATGAACGCCTACGCGCTGACTGATCGCGCGACGTGGGCCAATTTCAAGAACCGGCAAGGCTTGGAGATACTGACCGAGGGCGATCCGGCGCTGTTCAATCCCTATGGCAGTATTCTGGTCAATCCGGCGAAATGGCCGCAGGTGAAATACAGCGATGCCAAGATTTGGCACGAATGGCTGACTTCGAAAGCCGGCCTCGACGCGATCACGTCCTATCGGATCAATGGCGAAGAGTTATTTTTTCCGCCGCGCAGTGCGAAGACGAACTAAACGACTTCGGATTGTATCGGCATTTCGCTTTAGCTTTTATTTGAGCATGATCTTTTCCGAAAACCGGTGTCCACTTTTCGGGATCATGCTCTAGCGCTGCGCCAAAGCGCGGCCGAAAAACAGGCTCACGGCACTGACTGTCATCGACAACAGGATGAGAATCATGCCGAGCGCCAGCGCGAGGCTAAGATCGCCTTTGCTGGTCTCAAGCGCGATCGCGGTGGTCATCGTGCGCGTGTAGCCGCGGATATTGCCGCCGACAATGATGATGGCGCCGACTTCGGCGATGGCGCGACCGAAAGCGGCAAGAAAGGCAGTCAGCAATCCATCGCGGCCGATATTCATCAATGGCCATATTGTGCGCAAGCGCGAAGCCCCGTCGACCAGAAGCGCCTCGCCGTAGGCGTGCCAATGTCCCACCGCAGGCCGATGCACGAGCGCAATGACGATCGGCAAGCCAAGGATGCACTGGGCAAGCACCATTGCCGAAGGCGTAAACAGAATGCCGAACGAGCCGAGCGGCCCCGAGCGCGACAGTAGCAAATAAACCGCGAGACCAACGACCACAGGAGGCAGACCGAGGAGTGCATTGACAATAACGATCAGCGTGCCACGTCCGGGAAAACGGTACACCGCCAACGCGGTGCCGAGCGGGGCGCCGATCGCAAACGCGCAGGCGCTCGCTGTGAGGCTCACGACCAGTGATAACAAAACGATGCCGCGCAATTCGGCGTCGAAGCTGCCGATTAATGCGAAGGCGGTATGGAATGCTGCCGTAAAATCGCTCATGCCCGGGCGTTATTAGCACCGGATAACCAGCGACTCCATGAAGCTGCCGCGCGGCATTCCTTCCCTTTTGATTATTTGCTATATAGCCGGAGGCTATATCGGAGAAGGGAGCACGCCATGAAGGCTTTTCTTACTGCTTGCCTTGCTGCCGTCGCCCTTGCCGCAATCGGGCTGGTCGTTCTCAATCATGTGCAAGAACCTGTCGACGAGGCGTTCGCGACCCCCTATGCGCGGGTCTGATAGATATACGGCAGAATGAGATTTAATCGCCTGTAATGCCAGCTCACGGCGGGCATTACCGTTTCAAAGGAAGAGCTGAAAATAAAACGTGGATGGCCGGAGCGAATCTAGCTATTCCGCCGGCACCGCGCGCGCGGGCTTGTCTTCGCGCCTCATCTCTCTGGACAGCCACAGGCTGTGGTGCTCTCTCGCCCAGTTGACGTCCACGGTGCCTTCGCCCATTGCCTCGAACGCGCCCTCCATGCCGAGGGTGCCGATATAGATGTGGCCGAGCATGAAGGCGATGAACAAGGCCGCGGCCACGGCGTGAACCATTTCCGCCCGCTGCATGGTGTCGATTGTGGTGCCGTAGAACGGGAACATGAGCATATACCCGGTCACCGCCACGATCACTCCGCCGATCACCACCACCCAGTAAACTAGCTTTTGGCCGGCATTGAACCGCTCCGCGGCCGGATGCTTATCGCCGACGATGCCGCCGCCTTCCTTGAGCCATTCGACGTCAACCCTGTTCGGGATGTTGCCCGCGAGCCAGATCAAGCCAATCAGCACGACGCCGATGGTGAACGGGAAGCTCAAAAAGTTATGCGCGTATTTTCCCCATTCAGACCACGCCGTGAAATTGTCGGCGCCGATCAGTGGAAGTAGCAGCGGCCGTCCAAAGGTGATGTTGAGACCCGTTAATCCCAGGATGATGAAGCAGACCGCAGTCATCCAATGCACAAAGCGCTCGAACCAATTGAAGCGCACGATCCTGCGCCCGGAGAAACCGCTCTCGAGCTTCACCGATCCGCGCACGAGATAGAAGATGACGAGCACGGCGAAAAAGCCCAGGATGGCGATGGCGGCGATCCAGCGCAGCGTCACATTGTGAAAATATTGCCAATCGCGCCCCGCCGGATGCTCAAGCACATAGGACTTGGTGTCGGGAATAGTGCCGAGACCCTTGATCGTCTTGAGCTGATCGAGGAGTTGCTGCTCCTGGACAGCACTACCATTCGGATTGACCTGCGCCGATACCTGCGAGCTTGCCGGTCCAATAACCATAAGCAGGAGCCCGAACGCGATCGTGCGGATCAGCGCGAAAAGCCTCGGCATGCCACATCTCCCTAAAACCTGTCCCTAACAAGGTGCCGTTCTTGTTTTTGGGCTGGTGCGCACAAGGGCGCGCCGCCCATTTCACTCACGTCGCAATGGTCACTCACGTCGCAATGGTTTCGCCGTAGGCCGTCTGCCAGCCCCAGGCGCCCGAGCCATAGCCGCGCCGCGATACGCGCTCTTTATAGATTTGCGCAATCACCTCACCGTCGCCGGCAAGCAGGGATTTGGTCGAGCACATCTCGGCGCATAGCGGCAGTTTGCCTTCAGCAAGCCTGTTGGCGCCGTATTTCTCATATTGCGCTTTGCTGCCATCTGGCTCCGGCCCGCCGGCGCAATAGGTGCACTTATCCATTTTGCCGCGCGAGCCGAAGTTTCCGACCTTCGGATATTGCGGCGCGCCGAACGGGCAGGCGTAGAAGCAATAGCCGCAGCCGATACACAAGTCCTTGCTGTGCAGCACGACTGCGTCCGCCGTGGTGTAGAAACAATTGACCGGGCACACGGCCGCGCAAGGCGCATCGGTGCAATGCATGCAAGCCATCGATATCGAGCGTTCGCCGGGTTTGCCGTCGTTGAGCGTAACGACGCGGCGGCGATTGATGCCCCAGGGCACTTCGTTCTCGTTCTTACAGGCGGTGACACAGGCATTGCACTCGATGCAACGGTCGGCATCGCAGAGAAATTTCATTCGAGCCATGACCGTTCTCCTTAAGCCGCCGTGATCTGGCACAGGGTGACCTTGGGCTCCTGCATCCCGGTCGCGGGATCGTAGCCGTAGGTCGTGATTGTATTGGCGCTCTCACCGAGCACCACTGGGTCGGTGCCCGCCGGATAATTGGCGCGCAGATCCTGACCTGCGAACCAGCCGCCGAAGTGGAACGGCATCCAGGCAACGCCTTTGCCGACGCGCTCGGTGACAAGCGCGGCGACCTTTGCTTTTGATCCGTTCTCGGCGCCGGTCACCCAAACGAGCGCCCCGTCCTTGATGCCGCGTTCGGTCGCATCAGCGGGGTTGATCTCGATGAACATCGTCTGCTGCAGCTCGGCCAGCCACTTGTTCGACCTGGTTTCCTCGCCGCCGCCCTCGTACTCGACCAAGCGACCCGACGACAGAATGAGCGGGAATTGCTTGGCAAGGCCTTTGTCGACGGCTGCCTTCTGTACAGTGAAGCCGATGTTTGGCAGCCGGAACTGCTTGGCGTCGGGCAAGGTCGGATACTTGGAGACCAGCTCGACACGCGGCGTGTAGATCGGTTCACGGTGAACCGGGATCGGATCCGGCAGGCCGAAGGCATTCATCCGCGCTTTGGCGTTGCCATAGGGGACGCAGCCGTGCATCAGCGCGACGCGTTGGATGCCGCCCGACAAGTCCGTCGACCAGGAGACCGCGTCTGGAGTGGTCGGATTGACTTTGTTGATCACCGCCATCTCGGCTTCGGTCAGGTCTTTGTCCCAACCGAGCTTCTTCAACACGGCGAGCGTGAACTCCGGATAGCCGTCCTTGATCTCCGAATCTTTGGAATAGGAGCCTTCGGCAAGCAGGTTCACCTTCACGACAGTGCCGTCGGGCTTTTTCTCCTCGCGCTCAACGCCAAACCGGGCGCGGAAACAGCCGCCGCCATCCATCACCGCAAGATTGGTGTTGTAAAGCAGCGGCGTGCCCGGATGTTTGACCTCGGGCGTGCCCCAGCACGGCCACGGCAATCCGTAGTAGTCGCCTTTATTTGGGCCGGTCGTGGCGCGTTGCGTGAGCATGTCGAAGTCGGCTTGGTGAGCCATGTGCGACTTGAGCCGCTCCGGCGATTGACCGCAGTAGCCGGTCGAGAAACTGCCACGGTTCATTTCGCGCAGAATATCCTCGGCGACCGGCAGATTGTTCTCGACCTTGATGTTCTTGAACATCTGATCGGCGAAGCCGAGCTTCTTGGCCATCAAGTACATGACTTCAAGATCGTCCTTCGATTCGAAGATCGGTTTGACAATCTGTTCGCCCCATTGCAGTGCGCGGTTCGAGGCGACACGCGAGCCGCGGCATTCGAATTGCGTGGCGACCGGCAAGAGATACATGGCGTCCTTGCGGCCGGCCTGCACGGCGAGCGAAGCCCAAGTCGTGGGATGCGGATCGGCGACGACCAGAAGCTCAATCGCCTTAAGACCTTTCAGGGATTCCGGTATGCGGGTGATGCTGTTGCTGGCATGCCCTTGGATGAACATCGCCTTCACATTGTCTTTCTGGGCGACTTGGTCCTTCGGCAGAAGCACGGCATCGAACCAGCGGGTCAGCGGGATCCCGGGCGTCTCCATGATTTTCTTGTCGTCGAAGCGGCCGAGCAAATAGTTGTAGTCGACCTCCCAAACCCGCGACCAATGTTTCCAGGCGCCTTCGACCAGCCCGTAGTAGAACGGCAGCGTCACGATATCGAGGCCGACATCGGTGGCACCCTGCACGTTGTCATGACCGCGGAAAATATTCGCGCCCATGCCCGGGCCGCCGACATTGCCGGTGAGCAAGAGCAGCATGCAGCTTGCGCGCACGTTCGCGGTGCCGACGGTGTGCTGGGTCTGCCCCATGCACCAGATCAGTGTGGCTGGCTTGTTTTTGGCGAACATCTCGGCGACGCGTTTGAGCTGTTCGCCGGGAACGCCGGAGACGCGCTCGACTTCTTCCGGCGTCCACTTTTCCATTTCCTTGCGCGCGTCCTCATAGCCGTAGACACGCTGCTGGATGAACTCCTTGTCTTCCCAGCCGTTCTGGATGATGTGCCACATGATCCCGTAGAGCACCGGAATGTCGGTGCCGGGGCGCAGGCGGACATATTCGGTGGCGTGGGCGGCAGTGCGGGTCAGGCGCGGATCGATCACGATCACGTTGGCCTTCTGCATCTCGGCGCCTTCGATCAGATGCTGCAACGAGACCGGATGGGCTTCGGCCGGATTGCCGCCCATGATGATTTGCGTCTTCGCGTTGCGAATGTCGGTGTAGCTGTTGGTCATCGCGCCGTAGCCCCAGGTATTGGCTACGCCGGTGACGGTCGTTGAGTGGCAGATGCGCGCCTGATGGTCGGTGTTATTTGTTCCCCAGAATGCGCCCAACTTACGGAACAAATAAGAGCCCTCATTGGTCATTTTGGCCGAACCGAGCCAATAGACCGAATCCGGGCCGGACTTGCCGCGGATTTCCATCAGCTTGTCGCCGATCTCGTTGACGGCCTGATCCCAATTGATGACGGTCCATTGGCCCTCGACCAGCTTCATCGGATATTTCAGCCGGCGCTCGCCGCTGACGAGTTCACGCACCGAGGCGCCCTTGGCGCAATGCGAGCCGCGATTGATCGGTGAGTCCCAGCTCGGCTCCTGACCGATCCAGACACCGTTTGCCACTTCCGCCGTGACCGTGCAGCCGACGGAGCAGTGTGTGCAAACGCTTTTGCGGATGATGGCGCCCGCGGTGAGCGGGCCGGCGGCGGCCGCGTCCGCTTTGCGAATGCTCGCCAGTGGCATTGTGCCGAGAACGGCAAGGCTGCCGGCGCCGATACCCGAACGTCGCAGAAAGGCGCGGCGATCGAGAGCGGTGCCGTTGGCGGCGAGACTTGCGAGAGAGCTGCGGCGCGCTTGACGGTCTGATTTTTTGACGAGCACGTGTGCCTCCCTCACTTCGGGTAATGATTGACGCGATAGAACGCCTTGACGTCATCGGAATCGGCCTGATAGCGGGCCTTGCGCTTTTCATCACTCGTTCCCGAATCGGCCTGCGCTTCGCTCACCAGAGCAACAGGACTTGCGGCTGCGCCGGCGCCGGCGCCGAGCACGCGCAGAAGATCGCGGCGGTCAATCTTGACTTTGTTGTCCTGTTTCATCGCCAGTCTCCCTAAGGTCGCGTTCACAGCGGCAGCGCAAATGCCTCCGCTTCGATTTCAATGAAAATGCGGCCCATAGTGCCTACGGGCTTGTAGAATTCTGCGGCCTCCGCACGTTCGAGATCGGCGAAGAAGCGCCCCATCCATGGCGCAATGTGGCTCGCGAATATCGTACGGTCCGCCGCTTCGGGCGCCGACAGTTGCCCGCTGGCGAGACCGGCCATGATCTCGCACAAGATGCCGGCATGATCCTCCGGCTCGGCGACGCCCTCGGCGCGCGCGATGCCGAAGCGGCTCAGGTCCTGGCGCAAGCGCGCCAGCGGCCGTTCGTGCAGGAAGCCGGTGACGTAATAAGACGCGTAAGGCAGAAGATCGCCGCGGCCGACTCCAATGAAGAGGTCGAAGAATTCGCGCTCCACGTCGGCCGTGCTTGTGCGTTTGGCAACTTCGGCCAATTCATGATGCGTGGCGCCAAGCGCCGTTTCGTCGCTCTGCAACTGTCCGATCTGCTTTAAGAACGCCGCATCGGGTGGCTCCCTGAGCAATTGTGCCAGCAACGCATATTCCTGCGCGCGGCCGCGAGCGACGTCGTCCACATTCGGCTCGGCGTAAAGGTCCGGTCGCAAAATCGCCCGCGCAATGCCGCTCGCGTTCTCGACCTGGAGAACGCGTTCCGCAGGCACCCTGGCCCAGTTCGAAACTGACGGCTGAGAAATTCCAATCCGGCGCGCAAGTTCGGTGACGCCACCGACGGCGCGAATAGCCTCCTGGAGTTCCCGGTCAGCCATGGTTCGTTTTTGTGGATCCCGGCTCGCGCCGCCGCCGAGCGACGTGAACAGAATTCTGACCGGGCGAAGGCTATCGCTGCGCTAAAGCTGCGGTCAATAGCTTAAGGCTATGGCTGCGCAGAAAGCCTACGGAATTCGGCCCTGCGCGTCACCAAAACGTGATTGAAACACGGTTCGCGGGGCGAAAAATCGAAAGCGAGAACGCGATCCGATCCCGCTTCTTTGGCTCAGCTTTTGTTGCCGGTCTCAATTTGCTGCGCTGCGTCATTGCCAGTGCCGCACCCAGGCTCCGCGGTCTTCGGCGCAGCCTCGAACGGTCCCGCGGGTAGCGCGTTCACAAGCTGAGTTTTTTTTCGCTCGTCGACACGTCCTTTGTTTGATTCTCCGGCGCGGCCTCGGGCAAGGCCTCGACGAGTTTGCCGGCAAGGCGCGCGACTTCTTCGGCACTGATAGGGCCAAAGCCAGACATGGCGGAGGGGTCATTAAAGTCCCATCCGTTCTCCACCAGTCCGACGAAATTTTTGATCGCTGGATCGGAAGTCCAGGCGCGTCGAAGTGCCGCACGGGTCAAGTCCGGCGGGACGTCCCGGTGCAGGAACGCGGCGATGTCGGTGTCGGCGCCGATCGAATCGAGCGGTGGCAGCTGCGCGACATCGAATGGCGGATTGTCCTGAGCGTCGCTGTCTTTCCGCTCCTTGGCAACTGCACCATTCTCGATCGCGCCGTTCTCATCGCGAGGCTCGTGCTCGGCATGTGCATCTTGCCGCGCCGACTGCGTACGGCTTGCAAGCTTGCGCAACGACCAGCGCGTCAAGAAATTCCCGGGCTCGCTATTTTCGGGTTTACTCATGGCTTCCGATTATGATCTTCCGGCAAGCGCCGCGCCATGCCCTCCGGATCCGCGCGGTCGCGTTTGCGCTTGTGAAATACTTGCTCGACATAATGTTCGGAAACGAAGTCGGCGACGACGGCTTCAACCGCTCTGGGCATGGATACGGAATCGACCAGATCGCTACCAAGCGCGACCCAGGACTCGCCTTCGGCCGGATCTACGGTCGCGCCGACCAGCATGTAGGGTGGATCGCCTGCGGTCGAACGCAGCGCGACCCACAAAAGCGGCTGCTCGACCAGCAAATTTTCCCGGTAGTTGCCGGCTTCCGAACGGTAAAGCTCGATATCGGTCGTTCCGACAAAGAACGTCGCGCGATCACCGTCGTCGGAAAGTTTGGTCCAAGCCGGCGCGCCGGGAGTTCCGCTGAATGCGCTCACGGGACGCCACAGATAATCGGTCCATGGGCCGGCGCTCTTGCTGCGTTCAGCGACAATGCCAACGGTGATCGTTTTGGCCGGCGATATAATGCTCAACTCACCGCCTCCAGGGTCAAAACTCATTATTTCCGCGAGCCGCGTTGCGACTAAAATCGCCGGCCGGGCAGGAGAAGGGCGAAGAGCGTATCGGCCATACGGTCGAGCCCTTCGACGAACCCGGCGGCGATTTTCGCTGCAACCCGAAGGGACGCGGGCCTTTCGGCCGCTGGCGTCGTTGCTCGTCGCTTATGATCGTATAGATCACATCGCTCCTCGCGCCTAGCCAGCGGCCGAAAGGCCCAGCGTCGCGGCCGTCCAAATAATGAGTTTTGACCTAATGTTTTACCGGCAAGCCGGTCACGAGATTTTGCGGCTTCATCCGGATCAGATGTTCGCGGGACATTGCGAGCACAAGATAAATCGGCTCGCCCCTGACTTTATCAAGCATAAGCCAGGGGTCGCGGAAGCTCAGACGAAACAGGCCGACCACGCGCGTCATCGCGTTCTCGTCCAGCTCATCGCCCTGCCACAACGCATTGCCGATTTGGGTGGCGTCGGCATCGAGTCCGACATACCAGCTCAGCGGCGCGTTGCGCAGCTCCGTCAGCGGCTCGATCGTCACCGCGACGCCCAAAAGGTGACCCACCCATCGCTCTATCACTTTGGCAAAAGCTGCAAGGCCGGTACGGCCGCCGCTCAAATCGAGCGCCATGTCGAAACGATCGCTGCGTTCCCAATAGCTGCCGGCATTCTCGTTATTGAGCACCTCGATCGCGGCATCCGGCGGCAATCCCAGCATCGAGACCAGCGGCGAGGCCGGCGCTTCGCCGCCGCCGGCGATCGTTTCCTCATCGGCGGCGATCAGCGCGCCGTCATGCAGCGTGACGCGCTGGGTGCGGAAGAACAGCTCGGCTGCGCGCAATATATGCGGATCGGCGACATCATCGAGCGCGTTGCGTAGGATGACGTGGACGAACTGATTGATGAACAGCGGCGGTGTTTTGCCCACGCCGCGCCGCATGAGATCAATATATGCGGCTTCCAGTGTTTTGTGGCGGAGCAAGTGATCGCGAAAGCCGATCAATATTTCCCAGTTCTCGCGCGCATCTTTGTCAGCAATTTTCATAATGTCGGAAGCTGCGACGGGCCGGCGAGGATCGGCAATCAGCGCAGCGTGCAAATTGCGCTCGGCGAAACAAGCGTCTGGCGGCGGGATCACTTCGGGTCGGGCCAGATATACTTTAAGAAAATCGTCGGTGACGACGTAACCGCCGCTTTCGTCGCGGTCGAGAAAGTGATGGCCGCAGCTGTGCCAGAAGTCGGTCATTTGCGCTCACGCTCGGCCAGCGCCGCAAGATCGATCTGTTCGCTTGGCGCGTCTTCGCCTTCGACCTCCAAGAACGAGAAAACGCGTGCCGGCTTGAGGCCGCCGCGCGGCCGCAGCGTGCGGAAAGTCTCGCGCACGGCGCCGTCTTCGTATGTGCGATGCACCGCGATAATGCTGTCCTGCGGCACGGTGCACAGCGATTGCGCAAAAGCGACTTCCTCTTCGGCCGCGGCTTTCGCTGCGGCTCCCGTCGGCGCGCCGAAGTGGCGTACGAGCTGTTCGGCCAAGAGCGCAACGAGGCTCGTGCGCTCGGCCTCGGTTGTCTCGACGATCTGCACCAAAGTAGACCAGCCCAGTGAGCTGACGCCGAGAAAGCCGCTGCGGAATGCCGCCCGCGCTTTGCCGTCGAGCGTCGCCGGATCCTTGTCCCAAAACACGAAAGCACCTGAAACGGCCCACTCGCCGGGCTCCGCCGCCGCACCGAATACGAATGTATCGGAGGCATCCAGACGAACGGTGCGCAAGAGTTTCACGACGGCTCCTTGTGTACCAGATCGAGCCAGGCAGGCGCCGTGAGCTTCGGCAGCAAGACTTGGCGCAGCAAGACTTGGCGCAGCAAGACTTGGCGCTCGCTCGTGCCGCCGCTCTCGTGCCGCACCATAAGATCGCCGTTCTCGTCGATCTCGCAGCTTTGCTGGCGCTCGCGCGCAAGCCGTTCGAGATACGGCCGTACAGCGGTTGAGAAACCGCTTTCCTGCCAGACGTCGAGCGCCTGCATGAAATTGCGTGCAAAGCTCTCGACGATTTGTTTCGAGTTCGATTTCGGTGAAGCCTTCCTCGCCCAGCGCCGTCAACTCGGGAGTGACGCCGGGGTCGATGCGCTTGGTCCATGCTGTGCGGATCGTCGCGCCGAACACCAGCCATGCCGGAACGTTCGCTTCGTCGGTGTTTTCCGGCCAGGCCAGCCGCCCACCGCCGACGAGACCCCAATTCACATACAGCGCGTCCGGCCATTTGATGTGGATGGCCGTTTCCGGCGGCGCCGCCGCTGCGATCGCGTCGGCGAGCGCACCCATTCCGGCATAGATCACGCGGCGCGCGCGAACGAGTGGGTCGGCGGGCTCGAGCACAACCGCAAATTCGGCAACGTCAAAGCGGCCGACATAGACCAGCGTTCCGGCGCCGCGCTGCGGCGCGAGCATGGCGGCATGAGCAAATGCGTCGCCGAACTCGCGCAGCCGCACCGCCTGGTATGGCGGCGGCAGCGCGAGTTCCGACGCAAAACCGGCCTGCGTCACCGACGGCATCCGTCCTCGCTGTTAATATCTGATCTTTTTACATATAACCGCGTGGCCCATAAAGGCCTCGCGACCGACTGTTTGTGGCGCCAGCTTGAACCGGTGGCGATCGGGATTCGCTAGCGTGCAAGCAACGGAACAACACGGCATTGGATGGCGAAAATGGCCGAGCGGCCGCGCAAAATCCTGATCTGCTCCTGCGAGGACACCATCCCGCTCGACGGCGCCCGCGTGGAGCGCGCCTGCCGCGGCGCCGACGTGGTTCGCGGGCGGCAACTTTGCCGCGCCGAACTCGATCGCGTGCGCGACGCAGCGGCGGGCGGGCAAGCTATCATGGTCGCCTGCACGCAGGAGGCGCCGCTCTTTAGCGAGCAGGGTCACGAGACTGCGATGACGTTCGTCAATATTCGCGAAACCGCGGGCTGGTCCAAGGACGCGAAGGCCGCGGGACCGAAGATCGCGGCATTGATCGCCGCGGCGGGCGAAGCCATGCCCGATGTTCCTGTCGTGAGTTTGACCAGCGAAGGTTCGACGCTGCTTTACGGCAAGGATGAACGGGTGGTCGAAGCTGCCCGTTTGCTGAAGGATCATCTCGACGTCACGGTCCTGCTTAGCAAAGATGATGCGATACTGCCGCCGAGCACCACGGAATTTTCGCTGCACAAAGGCACGATCAGAACAGTCAGCGGCCATCTCGGCGCGTTCAACCTTCGTATCGATAATTATGCGGCGCCATTGCCTTCGTCGCGCGATCGGTTGAGTTTCGCAGCTGCGCGAGATGACGTCGAATTGCAGTCCGATGTGCTGATTGATCTTTCAGGTGGCGCGCCGCTGTTTTCATCGCCGGATTTGCGCGATGGCTATTTGCGGGCCGATCCCGCGGACGCGGCCGCGGTGCTGCGGACGGTCCTTAGAGCGCGCGACCTTTCGGGGACTTTCGAGAAGCCGCGCTACATCGCATTCACCGAACATCTATGCGCGCATTCGCGATCGAATATCGTCGGTTGCCATCGCTGTCTTGATCTGTGCCCCACAGGCGCAATCACGCCGAACGGCGATCATGTTGCGATCGACGCCCAGATTTGCGCCGGCTGCGGCCAATGCGCGGCGGTCTGTCCGACCGGCGCTGCGGGCTACGCGTTGCCGCCTGTGGATGCGCATTTACGAAAATTGCGCGTATTGCTTGCAGCTTTTCTCGAGGCCGGCGGCATGCAGCCGGTGCTGTTGTTTCACGATGCGGACCACGGGCGCCCGCTGATTGAGGCGCTGGCCCGGTACGGCGATGGGTTGCCCGCAAATGTACTGCCGGTGGAAGTCAATGAGATCACCCAGCTCGGGCTTGAGACGCTCGCCGGCGCATTTGCTTACGGCGCGACGGCCGTGCGTTTGCTGCTGCGGGCTAAACCGCGCCACGATGTAAGCGGAGTGAACAAAACAATTGCGTTTGGGCAGACGATCGTTGCCGGGCTTGGTTTTGACGGGCCGCGCATCGCCAGCATTGAAACAGACGATCCGGACGTGCTCGGGCAGACGCTGCGCGCCATAGAAGCCGTTGGGGCGGTGGGCAGGCCCGCCACTTTCGTTGCCGCCGGCAAAAAGCGCGAAGTGCTGCAGCTCGCGCTGCGCGAATTGCATGCCGGTGCTCCAGCGCCAGTCGACGTCATTGCGCTGCCCGAGGGGGCGCCTCTCGGCAAAGTGGAGGTCAATGTCGATGGCTGCACTTTGTGCCTGTCCTGTGTTTCGGCCTGCCCGACCGGCGCGCTGTCGGACGATCCCGAGCGGCCGATGTTGCGCTTCACCGAAGATGCCTGCGTGCAATGCGGGTTATGCCGGGCGACGTGTCCCGAGAAGGTGATCACGCTTGTGCCGCAGATCGATTTTCGCGCGGCGACAGCGTCGAGCCATGTTGTCAAGCAGGAAGACCCGTTCCTTTGCATCCGCTGCGGCACTCCGTTCGGAGTCAAAAGCTCGGTCGAGCGGGTCGCGGCCAAGCTTGAAGGCAAGCATTGGATGTACAAAGATTCCAAGCGCCGGCTCGACCTTGTGAAGATGTGCGCGGACTGTCGCGTTCAGGTGACGGCGGAGGAGAACTTCGACCCGTTTGGCGCTCCGCAGCGGTCCCGGTTGCGCACCACCGAAGATTATTTGCGCGCGCGCCGGGAGGAAGGGGAAAGCTGACTGCTGAAAGCGAACGCTGATTGCTGGTGTCGCAATCAGTTAAATGGCTCTGGCACGTCCCTGCCGCCACCCACAGGTTGAATAAATCCGTATCATTTAGTTGGGTTGAACCATTTCACGGTGCCTTTGGGCGCTGTCGGCTCAACGTTGCACCTGAACGATATCAAACCGGCGCCTTGAGGAAAACGATAAGGCGCAGCCGGTCTTTCCCCACGCCTTGCGTGGCCGCTTATTCGCCATACAATTCGGACTTGAGCATATCCGCACATTACGGGTTAACCCCCTATGGAAGAAAAAACCGAGCGAATTGAAATGCGCCTGCCCACTTCATTTTTGAAGGCGCTCGATAATTGGCGTCGCAAACAGCGCGATCTTCCGTCGCGGCCCGAGGCGATCCGATGCCTCGCAGAACGTGGTCTTGCTAGCAGCACGACCACTACCCCGCCGCCGCTTCCCAAAGTTCCTAAAGAAAGCAGGCGCAAAGCAGCCGAGATGGCAGACCGGGAAATTGACCGCCTCGGCGACCAGGCGGTGACCAAGGAGGAACGCGCGCGGCGAAAGCGTCGCCTCATCAAGGGCCCGCGAGAATTCCGCGACCTTCGCGCTGGCTCGTCAAAAAACAAAAACTGATGCGCGCGCCGGGAAGAAGGGGAAAGCTGATGCGCGGGTCGCGGGCATGAAGAAGAGCGGATCGCAGAAAAGCAAGTCTTCTTCTCCCAAGTCTTCTTCTCCCAAGTCTCCTTCTCAGCTGATAGAAGCGAGAATCAAGGAGCTGGGCGACTGGCGAGGCCAGATGCTCGGCCAGCTTCGTACCTTGGTCAAGCAAGCCGATCCCGACGTCGTCGAGGAGTGGAAGTGGCGAGGGGTTCCGGTGTGGTCGCACGACGGACTGATCTGCACCGGCGAGACTTACAAGAACGTCGTTAAAATGACCTTCGCCAAAGGGGCGGCTCTGAAGGATCCTTCGGGTCTCTTCAACTCCAGTCTCGAAGGAAACATACGGCGCGCCATCGACTTCCACGAGGGCGAGAAGATAAACGAGGAGGCGCTGAAGGCTCTCGTTCGCGCCGCCGTGACCCTAAACAAGTCCAAACAAAGACCGTAAGCGATAAAACAAGGGAACGAAGCGGAATTGCGCTTCCGGATGCTGGCGAGTTCGGTCTATTCGCGCGATTACCCGCCCCTGACGAAGTGCCACGCGGCGTGATCCATTCCGAATTTGTCTGTTCGACGCCTAGGTAGAGGACTTATTCAGGTCCACTCCGTAACGACCGCGATGAGAGCGAGTGCGGCGAGATAGTTTCTGGCCAAACGGTCGTATCGTGTTGCCAAGCGCCGCCAGTTCTTGAGGCGGCAGAAGAGGCGCTCGATGAGGTTGCGACGTCGATAGACTGCGCGATCGAGCGGGTAAGGAACAGTCCGCGTTGCGGTGGATGGAATGACGGCTTTGATGCGGCGGTATCTAAGCCAGTTGCGCAAGCTATCCGCGTCATAGGCCTTGTCTGCGATCAGATGTTTAGGCGGCGTGACGGCGCCCAGCAGCGGCACGGCCATGCTGATATCGGCGACATTGCCGGGCGTCAGCGCGAAGGCGACCGGTCGGCCGCGATCATCGGCCAGACAATGGATTTTCGAGGTGCGCCCTCCGCGCGAGCGACCGATCGCTTGCGTCCACTCCCCCCTTTTGCGCCGGCTGCCGAGCGGTGCGCCTTCACATGCGAACTGTCGAGGCTGAGTTCGTGAGGAACATCGCCAGAAGCCGCAATCTGCTCGAACAGGCGCTGCCAAAGCCCGCGCTGCGACCATCTATTGTAGCGATTGTAGATCGTGGTCGCTGGGCCGTATTCAAGCGGCACGTCGCGCCAGCGGCATCCCGTCTTGAGAACGTGCAAGATGCCACTGATGACGCGACGATCATTGACGCGAGGTTTACCAGGCTTGCCGCGCGGCAAATGTGGATCAATTGCAGCCCACGCTTCGTTGGAGAGCCAAAACAGGCGCGTCATCACAACCTCCCAATTGGACGAACCCAATCAGAGGGTAGAATCACCAAACAAAGCAATAGATTGTATGAGTTCTCTACCTAGGGCGTGTACTGATAAACGCGCCGACAGTGTCCACTTCCGGGGGTAAAGCGGATATCGCAATTTCAGGGCGGCATGTCCGCTTATGACCCGTTTCGGAAGTCGAGCAGCCCGATCTGCTGTGTTGCACAACATCACACCGATGCAACGATGTGGTAGGTTGCGATCCTCGGCCTGAGGACGGTGTCTATGAGGCGACGGGAATTCATCGCACTTCTTGGCGGTATTGCGGGCAGTTGGTCGCTTCCGGTACGCGCACAGCAAGCGAGCACTGCCACGGTTGGCTTGCTTTGGCCTGGAGCCGGTCCACCTGTTTCACCTCGTTTGGAATTGTTTCGCGAAGGACTTCGCCGGTCAGGTTTTGTCGAGGACCAGAACGTCGCGATCGACCTTCGCTACGTCCAGGCAGGGCAACAAACATTGGCCGACCACGCAGCCGATCTGGTACGCGCGAAGGTGGCTGTCATTGCTACATTCGGCGATTCTGCAACCAAGATAGCTCAACAGGCCACAAGCACTATTCCCATCGTCTCACTGGCAGACGATCTGCTTGGGTCCGGACTAATCGGTAGTCTTTCGCGGCCTGGAGCTAATACGACCGGGATCACCATCCTTGCTCCAGAACTCAGTGCAAAGCGATTGGAGCTCTTGTCAACGATCGTGCCGGGACTGGCTCGCGTGGCTGGCCTGTGGGATCCGACTACCGGCGGGTCTCAGGTTGCCATGTCTGAGAACGCAGCCCGCACCATGAAATTAAAGCTGCAAATTCTCGAGGTGACGCAGCGCGACGATCTTGACGGCGTCTTCCGTGCCGCACGCGATGCCCAGGCACAAGCTGTCAATGTTTTCTCTTCGCCATTTCTCGCTTCACTTTATCTAGAGATCATTAATCGTGCAGCCGAGTATCGGCTACCAACGATCTATCAATGGAGGGAACATGCGGAGGCCGGCGGCCTCATTTCTTACGGACCGAGCCTTCCCGTTATGTGGGAGCAAGATGGAGCATTAGTGGCGAAGGTGCTTAAGGGTGCAGAGCCTTCGGGTCTGCCGGTCGAACAACCGACCAAGTTCGAACTAGTGATCAATTTGAAGACCGCCAGAGCATTGGGGCTAACCGTCTCCAATCAGATGCAATTGCTCGCGGACGAGGTGATCGAATGAGGCGGCGCGAGTTCATCACATTGCTTGGCGGCACTGTAGTGGCGTGGCCGCTTGGCGCAGGCGCGCAGGATGCCGGCCGCACTTATCGTATCGGTTTCCTCCTTCCTTCTACCCGCGACTCGCCAGCCGTTGTTGCACTCTTTGACCAGCTTCGTCTCAACGGTTTCATTGAAGGTCAAAACTTGGTCGTTATCCCGGGAGGTTTCGGCGTGCCGAACGATCAGATCGCGGTCGTCGTAGCGTCGCTCGTCGCAGCATCTCCTGATGTGATCGTCTCTGGCCCCGAGTTGCCTTTGCGCGCGCTGTCGTTGGCGACACAAACAATACCTGTGGTCGGAATGACCGAGGACATGGTCGCCGACGGGCTTGTGGCTTCCTTCGACCGGCCGGGCGGCAACATTACAGGGATTAGTCTTCTTTCTCCTGAACTCGACGGGAAACGGCAAGAAATCCTAATCGAGGCCACTCCCGGCGTGCGTAAAATAGCGGTGCTGGCAGACGCTAACGTCGCCAAACCCGTGCACCTTGCGCAACTTCAGCAGGCGGCACAGAGCCATGGCGTCGAGGCTCTGGTTCGCGGCGTCGCTAAGCGCGACGACGTCTTATCTGCGATCAATGACGTCAAGTCATCTGGTGCTCAGGCGATCAATTTTTTGGCGACGCCAATGTTTTCCGTCAATGCAGCGGAATTTATTCGGCAAGTCATGACCCTACGCCTGCCTTCGGTATACCAGTGGCCTGAAAACGCGGAGGACGGCGCTCTCATCGGTTACGGTCCGCGCTTTACGGAAATTTACCGTGAGCGCGGACGCATAGCCGCTAAAGTGCTGGGCGGTACAAAGCCCGCCGACATTCCGATCGAGCAGCCAACGCGGTTTGAACTCGTTATCAACCTGAAGACGGCGAAGGCCATCGGCCACGAAGTCCCCTCGGGTCTTCTCTCGCGCGCCGACAAGGTAATCGAATAAAGACTGTCATTTGCTGCGGTGCATGAGTTTGCTTGTGATGCTGTGGACGGCTCCTCCACCGGCACGTGAGTGCCATGGATGTGGGTGCTGTTAGAGCTCCCACGATTTGGAGGAGCTAACCATGCGAACGATTACGACAATCGGTCTCGATATCGCGAAGTCGGTCTTTCAGGTCCACGGCGTTGATACTGTTGGGCAGGTGGTCATTCGGCGGCAGTTGAAGCGTCGCTACGTCCTGGCCTTTTTCCAGAAGCTGCCATCGTGCCTGGTCGGCATCGAAGCTTGCGTCTCATCGCATCATTGGTCGCGCGAACTCCAGGCGCTGGGCCACACTGTGCGCCTGATGCCGCCTGCCTATGTGAAGCCTTATGTAAAGCGCCACAAGAATGATGCTGTTGATGCCGAAGCGATCTGCGAAGCAGTCACCAGGGCCAAACATGAGGTTCGTTGCGACCAAGACGCCAGAGCAACAGAGCTGCCTGACGCTGCACCGTACCCGTCACTTGTTCATCCGCCAGCAGACCTCGGTGATCAACGCCATCCGCGCGCACCTGGCCGAGTTCGGGATCGTCGCGCCGGTCGGTCGCCATGGTGTCGAGCAGCTTCTCGGCATCGCGGCTGTCGAGTGGAGGCAAGGACAGGCTCGGCAATATCAGCAAACGAGGCGATCGTTATCTGCGCAGTCTGTTCACGACAGGCGCGTTGGCTGTGATCCGCTATGCCAAAATCCATGGCACCAGGCATCGGCCTTGGCTCACCGCGTTGCTGGCGCGGAGACCAACGAAGGTCGCGGCCATCGCGCTCGCCAACAAGATCGCCAGGATGGCGTGAAGATTTTCCTTGCCAACTCGGAGCCGTCCACACATGGCCCAAAGCGGACATGGCGATCGCGCTCAGCTTTTCCTCAGAATGTCCGTTCCTGACCCAACGCGGACACCAGGGTGCTGCGCCTAATGCCCCAGCACGCCAGTTGAGCCCATCGCATAGGGAAAATCAAAGGCCGGCCTCATTGCGACTTGAGTTGGCGCGCGAGCATTAGCGCTAAGCCATCGGCGGCACCTCCGCGTGTTACCGGCATTTGGTTCCCGGCTTGGAGCGTGAACTCGTTCATGACGCGCAGGATCTGTTCATCCGATTGGAGCACGCCAGCAGCGTCAAAGTCCTTGCGAATTTTGCTGAGCACGTCGCTGCGTTCGGGATCGAGCGTACCTACCGCGAGGGCATCCGAATAGGCCTCGGCGTCCACGCCCGTGATTCCCAATTTTTCCGCGGCCCACATGCCAAGGAGCTTGTTGAGGCGAACCGTCTTTTTCCAGTCGTCGGAGCTGGTCATGCGAATTTCTCCGATTGCCGGCCGTTAAATGCGCCCTTCTGGGCGCGCCCTCATTGACTTGGAGCAATGAAAGACGCGCATTTGCCATATGCGGTGAAATCACCCTGCGCGCTGCAACTCCGGCGCCGTCGGCGGCGACGGGGAAGTTCTCCCATGCCGGGAGAGACCGAGGCCTTGTCGATCCTCGTGACTAGCGTACGCCCGATCCTCGGCATCGAGCAGCGAGTGTGAGATTCCGTAATCGAGTTGATTCAGATACGCCTGCATAGTGGCAGTTCGTGTCTCGCTTGCGACTGCCTCGGCGACCTCTGACAGGGCCGACCGTAGTCGGCGCATGACCTGAACCGAGTTGCCGCCAAATTGCCGGATCTCGTCGAAGGAAAGATGCAGATAATCGTCCCAGGTCGGCACGGGGAAAATGACCCGCAGGATACCGGTCGTGTCCCTGGTATAGCCTACATCCAGCTCGCGCCGCCCCAGGCGGCGCATAAGGTCCTCGATTTGATCCATCGCCTGTACCGCGGTGGTCGGGTCGTTGATGGCCGGAGAGAGTGCTTTGATCGCAATGTCGACCAGCAGCCGAAGGGCATACTTCGGATCCTGTTCGAAGGTGCGATGCGGCTTTAGCAGAACCGATCGCAAAAGCTCGCTTTCAGAAAGCGCCTTAGCGCCACGAATATTCATAAGAAGGGTATCATCCGAGAGCGTGTCGCCCACCGCCCGGGTGATCTCAATGACTGCACCTGCCTGTTGCGCCATCCGTACGAGATTTAAGATATCAAGCCTGCTAATCGTGCGCGGCTCGCCGAAGTATCGCACCGTCTGAGTTACCGCACCCAGACGAGCGCTGTCGGCGAGGTCAATCACGTTATCGCGCCCGGAATCGACGCGATCGAACCTTGGATACATCTCGGCGATGACGGCGCGACCTTTGTTACCGATCAAACGCAGTGTGTTGGTGATCTGCAAGTCCGACAATCCCCGGATCAGCAGCGTAAAGACGTATGTGCTCGCGATCAGTAGAACCCCGACCAAGGTGCTGGACATGAGCGGCACAGCCCCGTTGCCGTGTCGGTCAACCCAGGCCATCACCCAAAGCGTGTAGACGAACGTTGCCATGAAAACTCCCATGGCATGAAACATCCGCGGGTCATTAGCGAACCACAACGCTAGGCGAGGGGAGTAGGCGATTGCGCTGAATTGCACGGTAATATAGGCGATCGAAAAGATGATCGCGGTGAGTGCCATCGTCCCGGACGCAATCGCACCCAACGTGGCGAGCGCCGAGTTGATCGAAACATCATTTACATAGGTCGGGAAGTACAGAAGTTCGAATCGTGGAAAGGTGAAGCCTGCAAGAAGTGCCAAACTCACATACACCATCGGGATGAGATAGTTTCGCATCGGGACCTTCCTCAGGACGCGCCCTGGCTGCCCCTTCAAATTCTCCCTAAACAATTCAAGCCCCTCACATAAATTATTAGCACGCCAATGACGTGAAATTGACCTAGATCAAAATCAAAGCACCATTTTTTGCCCGCCGTCGTCTGCGGCTTCGAAGAACCGTCATGAAGCGATTAGCGCCACAATTGGATCATCAAAGCTTCTGGGACTGGCGGCTGCGTTGGGCTTCGCCGTGCCAACCACGGTGCAAACCTTATCGGACGCAGGACTCAGACCGCTGGAATTGAGCGGCTTCATGCGCTGCGCACCGGCTGCAGCAACATCAGAAAGTTCTTGCCAGGGCGCCGTCCACACGTGACCCAAAGCGGACATGCAAGTCATGGCTGTAACAGTGATCTTATTCGATCCGATTGCAAAATCGCATTTCCCAGCTCTTTGAAACCTGCGGCGTCTTGGGGCGCTGTCGCCAATCCAATTCCTTTCAAATCGCTTGCGCGCGGTGCCCACACCTGACGAGTTTCAAGCAAATAGACACCGTACACTGTTTGTAGTTCTGCTGGATTACTGGCTCCAAACTCTTGCTGTATCGAGTAGGCAGCAAGAGCAGCATTGGTGACTATCGATGCTTCAATGAGCGCCTCTCGGTATCGAGGGTGATCTGAGATTTCTGAGCCGAAGGCACTCTGAAATTTCCCCGCGGAACTCCGCACTACAACAAGAAGGCCATCCAGAATGCGTCGAAGCGAATGCATCGTGACCAGTGGCAAATATTCCGTCGGATTCAAAAACACATCCACTGCTGTCGTTAACGCTCCACAACCGCTGTGCCCCAGCACGACGATAAGCTTCAAACTTCCGCGTAAATTGTCGACGGCATATTTCAGACTCCCAAGTATTTCGGTGCCTAAACCATTCCCTGCCACGCGAATTACAAACAGATCGTTGGGTCCTTCATTGAAGATCAATTCAACTGGTACGCGGGCATCCGAGCAGCCAAGAATAGCCGCGAATGGACGTTGATTTGGTCGCTTTGTATCGCCGAGCCCTAGATCACGCAAATCTACGGAAATAATTCGTTCCGCGTGCTCATTGGCTGAATTTTCGAGAAGCGCAGCGAACGCGCGATTGCCGTCGTTTAGCCGATCAAGTGCAGCATTACTATCCGAGGGACGCGGCCTAGCTGGAGTATCCCGCGTCTCGTACCGATAAGTGATGTCTACCCTCTTCATAATCATCCCATCATGTCAGGAACCGGCTTTTGTGTCGTACACAGCATCGTACGAGCAGGACATCGACGCCCAAAATGTCGCGAACAGCACCACCGGCAACATAATTTTTCGCGCGCCGATGACATCATGCCTTTTCAGTATCCTGCCCCCCAACGATACTGCCACGCTATACCGACAAGGCTGAATTCGCTGCCCGTGCGCGTGTAGATACCGGTGCTGGCATTGAGCTTGACCGAGTTTCGGCGGTCGATAGGTAGCGCGACGGTCAAACCCACGCGCGCGTTCTCTTGCTCGTTGTCGCCTTTGACGCCGTTCACAGTGGTGCGCAAACCTGCGAAATATGCACCATCCAATGCAATCCATGCACCGGAATCAAAATTGTAAATGAGGTCTGTACGGACCAGGTACAGCGGCGCTTGCGCAAAGTTCCTGCCGTAGAAGAAATCCGAGTTGTCCGTGAAAAATGTCACGCTGGGGGCGATTTCCAGTGTCCATGGACCCCATGCCTTGGAAATACCCAGTTCGGGTCTGAACGACCAACGGTTATTGCCGAGATTGAGCAATTTGGTGTCGTCATACTGCCCCAGAGGGGCAGACACTTGAAGGCTGACCCCGACGATAAGGTCCTGCTTGAAGTTGGCAAACTCCTTTGCGGACAGTGCGGGAGCGCCAAACAAGTTTGCCGAAACGCGAAACCGCGGATCACCGAATCCTGACATCTCGCGCTCGTGATCCTGGCCCGCCACGAGAGCATGCGCGGAAAAAGCCGAGTATGGAACTATTACGTCGAACTTGGCTGACTGTCCCAAAAAGTCGAAGGACCGCACATAGGCGAGAGCCCCCGTGTGGGATTGAAACTGCGCGTCGGCAATTGCCAACTCCGGATCAAATGCCATTTTGCCTTGCGTGTAGATGTAGCCTGCGATCAAAAAATTGAGCCCTATCGGCGTGTTGGTGTACGACCTTGGCTCGGCGTCCTGGGCTTTCGCTCTTGCGGCCATCATGATGGCCGCGGCGACGGTAAAGGCCGCACAAAATAAGAGGCGGGTTCGAACACTCACTTCGGACATGCCATTGGCCCGATCCGCACGCTTGCCTCACCCGGCTCGAGTACAATGACAAAGTCGTGCGGAGCGTGCCATGCCCCAGGGGACATGATGCGAACAACATTTCTCGTTCTCAGGGCCGGAAGCGGGCGAAACTTTGGGAACTGCTAACTGTTCATCACCTAATCCAATAGGAAATCGCGCCGTCTGGCACGGTCCAGCAGGAAACGCGTCAGTGTGTTTTTTGGGCAACGCTCACGACTTATCTGAACCGTCGCCCACGAGATAAATTGACGCCGCGGTCAGCTGGGCAGAGGATCAGGGCGTTGCCGCAGGACGACGGATGTACTCGCCGCGGCAAATGTTACTCTAACGGTCATGGCACTCGCCGGGGGCATAACGCTTCTCGGCGAGTTTTTTTACATGCGGTCGCTGGTGCGCGGGAGCATTTGATATAAATCAAACAGCCGATTAGAGAAGCGGACATTCCGCGACGGCGGTCTAGAGTCCGCGCGCTTATCGCGAGCTTCTCACGCGATTCAGGAACGCGAGCGATCAAATAGCGACGCGGATCGCCTGTCAGTTTTGCTAGCAGCGGCGCTTATTTTTCGACGAAGTGTCTGATAGTCCGACATCAGGTCGTTCAACGTGGCGAGTAGATTTTGAACTCGATCGGCGTCGTGGCTTTTCAATTTATCTTTCTCGACCAATTGGACTTGTCTGTAGATTAGCTGTCTAAGTTCCGCGATGCGGCGATCTAGTGTGTCCAGTTGCTGGCGAGTGAGACAGGGCTTTTCTGCTTCACGCAACAACCACGTCCGCTTTTGACCCAGCTTGTGTGAAAACGCACTTGGTTATTTGATTCGCGCTGGTACGATTCCGGCTGCTTTTGCGGAGGGATCGGATGAGGCGCTTCGTTGAGGGCATGGATCGTGGGCAGAGCACGCTGTTTCCGGAATGCTTGGAAGACTGGATCGATGAGGACAATCCCGTTTGCGTGATCGACGTTTTTGTTGAGGAACTCGATCTGGGCGAGCTTGGCTTTGGCGGGGTCGATCCGGAAGCAACCGGTCGGCCTTCGTATCATCCGTCGGTTCTGCTGAAGCTCTACATTTACGGCTATCTCAATCGGGTTCAGTCGAGTCGACGGCTCGAGCGTGAGGCTGCGCGCAACGTTGAGGTGATGTGGCTGACGGGCCGGCTTGTACCGGATCACAAGACGATTGCCGACTTCCGCAAGGACAATGGCACTGCCATCCGCAAGGTGTGCGCACGCTTTATTGCGCTGTGCCGCATGATTGGCCTACTCACGCAACCCAGCGTCGCGATCGACGGCAGCAAGTTCAAGGCGGTGAACAACCGCGACAAGAACTTCACGCGCGCCAAGATGGAGCGGCGGATGGCGCAGATTGAGGAGAGCGTCGCGCGCTATTTGCAGCAGCTCGACACTGCCGACCGGCAGGAACCGTCAGAGGCCCTCACAACCAAGACGAACCGCCTCAAAGAGAAGATCGAGACGCTGAAGGAGCAGATGCGGCGTCTCGAGCTTCTCAAGGTGGAGATGCTCACCACCCCGGACCAGCAGATCTCGCTGACCGATCCCGATGCCCGTTCGATGGCGACCAGCGGCCGCGGTTCCGGCGTCGTTGGCTACAACGTCCAGATTGCCGTCGAGGCCAACCATCATCTGATCGTCATGCATGAGGTAACCAACGACGGAACCGACCGATCGCAGCTCTCCCATGTGGCCAACGAGACCAAGACGGCGCTAGGCGTGGAGAAGCTCGATGCCGTCGCCGACCGCGGTTACTTCAACAGCGAAGAGATCCTGGCATGCGAGGAGGCTGGCATCACGGTTACGCTGCCAAAGCCGATGACCTCGAACGCAAAGGCGGAAGGACGCTTCGGCAAGCAGGACTTCCGCTATGTGGCTGATGAGGACGTTTACATTTGTCCTGCAGCCGAGAAGCTCGCCTATTCCTTTACAACCCAGGACAAAGGCATGGTCCTGCGTCGCTACCGGACCGCCGCCTGTCATAGCTGCGCAATCAAGAACAGTTGCACCAAGGGCAAGGAGCGACTGATCTCACGATGGGAGCATGAGCATATTATCGAGGCCGTGCAACGCCGGCTTGATGAGCATCCGGAGAAGATGCGTCAGCGGCGTGAGACGGTCGAGCATCCCTTCGGCACGATCAAGGCTCGGATGGGGGCTACCCACTTCCTCATGAAGACACTGCCACGGGTCGCCAGCGAGATGGCGCTACACGTACTCGCCTACAATCTCACCCGCGTCATGAACATCATCGGCATCCAGCCACTCATCACAGCGATGAGGGCATAGTATCAATCCAGAAAATCAATCCGCCTCGCCAACTTCGACGACCTTGTGTCGCCTCTCCCCTGGGCCTTTCTACACAACCAAGACCCAAAGCAGACATCCTGATCGCGTGGGCGAATGTCCGCTTTTGGGGGGCGGATTCAACCGATCGACGCAACACCCTTCCACTCTATCTGGCACGTTGGAACGGTATGCATATGGAGGGGCATGCACGGACGTGGTTTCACGCCGAAGCTGAAGGCAGAGCCCTGGGAGCGCTGGAAGAGCGGCCAATGGGTGGCAGACGTCACCCGAGCGCTCGAGGAACGAGAGCGGTGTCTAAGATCTTGGCTCTCAATGGAGGAATTGCTCCAGCGCCATGGCCAGAGCGCTCCAGCGAGTAGTGTTGCGTCGACCGGTTGAACTCACCGGGGTAAAGCGGACATTGACCAACTGTGGTCCATCGACCTCAATTTATGAGTGCACGCCCTAGTTCTGCGGGCGCCGCTCATACGCCCGTAAGAAAGGCGAGGTGGAGCGCGTTGCTACGCGCTCCCTCGCCACTTCTTCAACGTGTTTTGCTGAGGCTGTCGCCTCAATGCCAGCGGGCGTTATGGATCGCCACCCGGCGGGCGGCCCGATAGCCCGGCCGGTAGCCGTAGCTGCCATAGCCTGGATAACCGGCCGAAGCGTAAAACGACCCACCAGGAGCCGGATAGCCGTAGCTGCTGGAGCTGTAGCCTGGATAGCCGGAGGCGTAAGACCCATAGCCGGAGCTGCCAGGCGCGTAGTTATATATCGGCTGCGAAATCACCGGCGCAGAGTAATAGCCGGTCGTCACGGGCGGTGCTGTATAGACTTGCGGTGCCGCGTACACCGGTGGCGCTGCGTAGGCCGGGGCTGGCGCTACGATAATAACGGTCGGTGCTGCGTAGACTGGGGCCGGCGCTACATAAGCCGGAGCCGCGTAGCCGTAGGCAGGTGCCGCCAAGTCGGCGACCGGAGTTGCGTAGTCGTACAGCGGAGCTGCTGTGTGACCGTAGCCGTAGCCATACCCGTAGCCCGGGGTCACATAGACCTGGGCCGATGCGCCAGCCGCTGAAAATGCTAAAGCGGCGACCGCGAGAACGAGAGCCTTACTCATTACTAATCTCCCTCGTCGTGCTTGTGCTATGCGGAGGCGCGTTGCGCGTCCGAACATTTAACGAGGATGGCGGGTGTTTAGTTCGGCGCGAGACCGCGCAATAAACCAACGGTCACCAAACTATCCTTGCGGATAATTAATGAGCGTTCGCGCGAGAATGCGAAAGCCGCTTTATTCAGCGGACGTTCATGTGCGCGAGCCCCTAATAGGTGTCCCGGGGGGAGGATAAAAATCTCCGGAGATTAAGACATGAGTGAAAAAATGATCTCGCGTCGAGGAGCATTTTCCCTTCTAGGAATAGTGGCAGCTTTGGGCTTCGCGGCGCCAACCACGGTGCTAACGGTGTCAGATGCTGAGGCCCAGGCTACGACCCCGGCGCCGACTGCGCCGGCGCCGACTGCCCCGGCTCCGACAGGAGGGACGCATGGTATGCAGCGGCGTCAGGCGCGGCGCACCGGTCGTCACAAGCGGCGTGAGGAACGGCGCACTGGTCGCCACGAGCGGCGTGAGAAGCGGCACGGTGGTGGCGAAACCACAAAACAAAAGTAGTTCGAGCCACGTTCGTTGCTGATGTATGGCCCACCGGGCGCAGAACTCGGTGGGCCTGTTGTTTTTTAGCGAAGCAATTTCGCAATATTCGCCGCGATCCGCCCCGCCTCATCGCGCGAGACCGATCACGCCAGGGTGTCGGGACGCAGCCGCACGAAAGTCGAGACGCACCGAACGGCGTGCCATAGGGTCCTATTGATCTAGGTCAATGCCGTTCTTTCGTGCAGCTTTTAAAGGTGTCCTGTGGTCTCGCTTCCAGAACTACGCACCTAGAACTGCCAACAATGCAGGGTGACAGTGACGGAAGCTAAGGAATCAAGAGAGCGTCGCGACAGCTAATTTCCTTTTCCGCGCTTCTCTTGGATATCCCCGTGGAGCTATCGGGCCGAGGGGAGGTGATAGCGCAATGGATACTCAAATCACACGCAAAAGCGGCTTTGCAAATAACGTCTGGGTGCAAATGGCCGCATTGGTGATCGTGACAATCGCCGTGATTGCTCTTGCGGCGAAGTACATTTGGTGACGTCTGCTGGTTGCGAGTTAAACAAGGGAGGACTTGCAATGCTGTTCTGCATCACCGCGAATTACACGCCAAAGGCGCTCGAGAGCATGGCCAAAAACCCAAATACCAACCGTCGTCAAGCATTCGAGAAACTGCTAACCGCCGCCGGCGGCAAGCTGGTCGCCATGTACGGCACCATGACCGACGGCCCAGGTGCGATGGCAATCTTTGATGCCGATCCCGCTGTCGCGCCATCAGTGGGTGCCGTCGTAGCATCGTCCGACGGAGTTCATAACTTCAAAATGGTGCGCCTGTTCACCATGGAGGAAGTAACCTCCATTCGGCAAAAAAGAGTACAGCTCCAAAGTTCCTACAATCCGCCTGGTCAGTAGGTCGTTATGGGGCGGCCTTTTGTGCCGCCCCCTTCTCACCCCGCTTTTGCCACCGCCCTTTCTCCGGGGCGCGCCACGCTAGTAGTAGCTGGTCTGGTCGATGACATCTTGCTTTCTCGGGACAGATAATTGTTCTCGTCGGTCAAACGGCGCGCGCTCAAGCGGATAGAAAAGGCCCCGACAGATAAGCTGTCGGGGCAAGGTTGGTCTCGCTGACATCCGGGGACGAATATCAGCAACCAAAAACCTATGTCTGCGCTGCCCCGTGGACTGTGACAGACAACAATAAATTGCCTTTCTGTCCCGGCGCGGTGGAGATCTGTGATGTACTTTCGGGTCAACCGGGACGCCGGCCCCATGTCCGCTTGTGGCCCAAAGCGGACATTTGATCCGATAAAATGTTGCCACGCAAAATGAAGGTTGACCCCCATTCCGCCAGCGGCCGAACCCTGCTGTAATTCCTTCATTGCACGCTATCGTCGGCGTAGTTGTGACCTTGCGGAGAGGCAATGCGACGACGCGATTTCATCAAGGGATTTAGCGCTGCAGCGACTATGTCGCCGCTCGCGGCGGGCGCGCAGCAGCCGGAACGCGTGCGGCGCATCGGCGTGCTCCTGCCGCTCGCCGCGGGCGATGAAGCACAGGCTCGTTTCACGACGTTCCAGCAAGCGCTGCAAGGATTGGGCTGGACCGATGGCAGTAACGTCCACATCGACACCCGCTTGTCGGCAGGCAATGCCGCCGACACGCGCAAATACGCGGCGGAATTAGCTGCGCTTGCGCCTGACGTCATCCTGGCTGTTGGCAACGCGGGTATTGGTCCGGTGCTACAGGCAACCCGGACTGTGCCGATCGTTTTCGTACTCGTCTCCGATCCGCTGGGTTCCGGCTTCGTCCATAGCCTGTCGCGGCCGGGCGGCAACGCTACTGCCTTTATGACGTTTGAATACAGTTTGTGCGGGAAATGGGTGGAACTGCTCAAAGAGATCGCACCGGGCGTGACGCGGGCGGCGGTGCTTCGCGATCCCGCCATAGCCGCGGGGATCGGCCAGTTCGCCATCATCCAGTCCGTGGCACCGTCGGTCGGTGTAGACGTGATCCCGGTCAACCTGGGCGACGCCGTCGAGATTGAGCGCGAGGTCGCAGCCTTCGCGCAATCCGCGAATGGTGGTCTGATCTTGACGGCAAGCGCGTTGTCGGCGGTCCATCGTGATCTGATCGTCACTCTTGCCGCCCAACACAAGCTGCCCGCGGTCTACCAAGAATGCAATTATGTTGCCGCCGGCGGATTGATTTCGTATGGGCCGAATTTCCTCGACCAGTTTCGGCGTGCGGCTGGCTACGTCGACCGCATCCTCAAGGGCGCAAAGCCGGGCGACTTGCCAGTACAGGCGCCGACCAAGTACGAACTGGTGATCAATCTCAAGACCGCTAAAGCACTCGGCCTCGCCGTACCGTCGTCTGTGCGCGCCCGTGCCGACGAGGTGATCGAATAGCACGCGCTCTTTTGCAGTGCATATGTCGCTTCCTGGCCCAAAGCTGACATCGCAATGGCGCCGGCGGATGTCCGCTTTCGGGGGTAAACCGAACATCGAAATTTAAGAGCGTCACGTCCGCTTTTGACCCAAAGCGGACTTCGGGGTGTCACGCCTAACGGTCCAACATGCTAGCTCGAGCCAGTAGAATGCTCCGTACTGAGCCTCGGAGTGACCCATGAGGCGACGCGAATTCATCAAGTTGATTGGCTGTGCGGGGGCCGCTTGGCCAATCGCAGCGCGTGCCCAGCCGACCCACTCAGTGCCGAAGATCGGCTGGCTGAAAATTCAAGGCCCGCTGCACACGCCCGATCAATTGCAGGCGTTCCGAGAAGGTATGCGGGCGCTCGGGATGATCGAGGGGCGGGACTTCCTACTTGAAGAGCGATATGCCGATGGCGATGAAACTCGGCTGCAGCGTCTTGCGGCAGAGCTAATTAGCTCAGGGGTGAACGTCATATTGGCAACCAGCCAACCTTCCATCGCCGCAGCTTGGCGGGTAACAAAAAGCGTGCCGGTGATCGGACGGATGGTGGACGACCCTGTCACAGACGGCATGGCGCAATCGCTGGCTCGGCCAGGTGGTAATGTCACCGGCGTCTACACGATGACAGAGGAAATGAACCCGAAGCGATTGGCATTACTTAAAGAAGTGGCACCCGCGGTGCGCCGTGTCGGCGTCTTGTTGCGCCAGGATTTTCCGACTGAAGGCATTGCGAAACGTGATTGGCAAAATGAGGAATTGGCGGCTCATCAACTCGAACTTGAACTGTTCGCTTTGAATGTTCGCACTGCGGATGAGGTTACGACAGCGTTTGATCAGGCATCGGCAAATGGTATGCAGGGAATTGTAACTTTCCGTAATCCGACGGTTGTGACTTACCTGGAGCAAATAGCCAGCCTATCGCGAAAACACCGACTCCCTGCGGTATTCGACGCGCGCGAATACGTCGAGGCCGGCGGGTTAATGTCTTATGGACCGAATATTGACAGAACCTATCGTCAACTCGCTACCTACGCAAACAAGCTGTTGCATGGAACGCCTGTCAGCAATTTGCCGATTGAACAGCCTACTACTTTCGAACTGGTCATTAATAAGCGCACTGCTAGCGATATCGGTATCTCTGTTCCCTCAAGTCTTCTGACGCGTGCGGACAAAGTCATCGAATAAATGACGAAATTTTGCTATGGCGCGAGAGTATCGAAGTGCCGCCGACCCTATCTGCAGGTGCCGACGAGATAATCGAATGAAGCAGGGATGTCTGTTTTTAGCCCAAAGCAGACATCCTGATCGCGTGGGCGAATGTCCGCTTTCGGGGGTAAAGCGGACATCGAGCAACCCTCTGAGAATGTCCGTTTCAGACCCACTTCAGACATCAGCCGCCATGAATGATGCTGCGCAAAATGACTGGCGAGAACCCAATTTCGTCGCTGGAAGTCTCCGCTGTAATTAGTCATGTGGCTAATTCAAAGCAAACCAGACCTTGGCAACAAAGGTGGCGCTGCACCAACGGGAGGCCAGACCTTCGGGGTTTGTGACAGGATCAATACCGCCGCCCGGATGTGCGTTGGGGTCGCCAGTCAAGACGAAGCAATTTCCCTTCGAGAGATTGGTGTCATAATAGCGCAGGTCGAGATTGAAGACTTTGCGGGTAAAAGTCACGCCGGCCTGCCAATTGAGATAGGCGGGCAGCGCAAAGCCGCCGAGTTCCTGAGATTGAGTGCCGAACCAGGAATAGCCGGCGCCTCCGGTGAACGACACGCCGATGTCCGGCGGAAGCAGGTTGCTTGGCACGTCGTAACCCAAACCGGCTGCCGCGTACTTACTCCAAGCACCGGTGTTGGACACGTTCGGCGAATAGGCGAAACCTGCAGCGACGCGGATCGATTCGGTGATCCGTTTATCCGCGCGGACGCCAGCTTCCCAATAATCAATGTCGTTGGTCACACCGACTGGTATTTCCCCAGGGTAAAGGAAGTAGGTCGCGCGCAAATCGAAATCGATATCTCCGATCTTTTGACGTACTCCGCCGTTGATCGTGATTTCGGCGGCCGGTTGTGTCGGCAACTTGACACTGGCCACTGCAACGCCCCCGTACAGCCGACCAAAGGTTGCTTCGATGGCGGTCCCGACCGCTGGTTTGTGATCCGATAGGGTCGTTCCTCGATAGATGTAATCGGATGCAAACCCTGCGCGGACGTCAAACTCAAGTTGGTTCGTCGTGCGATCCGACGTGACGAGTCCAACATCAGCTGCGGACCAACCGCGACCACCGAGATTGATCACCTGTCCATGCGCAGGACTAAGAGCGACCGAAATGAGCCATATCGCGGTGGCCACGGCCACCGCGCCCGCACGCGCCCCACCCAATTCAGCCGATTGCAAATCTCGCTCCGGCTCAGCCCCTTAACGCCCCGCGCACGAATGCCGCCATTGACGCCGGGTCACGCAGGATGCTTGTGCTTCTTCAGCCAGAATGCAAGCGCGATATAGATGCACTTCGCCAGGATCGTCCTGGCCGTTGCCTGGATCGGGGATTCAATGAGACTGCCTGATCGAGTGCTCGAGCCAGGTGAACGGATCTCGGAAATTCTGTTCGGCCTGATCATGGCCCTCACAGTCACGGGCACAACGAGTGTCGTCACGGCGGACCGGTTTCAGATCCGGACTATGCTAATTGCGGCACTCGGTTGCAATCTCGCCTGGGGAATCATTGACGCCGGAATGTATCTGATGGCTCGCCTTATCGAGCGAGGCAGCAATTCCCTGTTGTTGCGGGAAATTCGTGAGGCGCCTGACAACCAAACCGCTCATCGCGTCATTGCCGACGCTCTCCCACCGTTGCTCGCAGCAATTTTTCAGCCGGTGCAGTTGGAATTGATCCGTGAAGGATTTCGCCGCGTGCCGGATTCCGAATTGCGCCCTAGACTGACCGGACGCGACTGGGTGGGCGCATTAACCGTTTGCATCCTCGTTATCCTGTCCACTTTCCCGGTCGTGATTCCCTTTATTATCTTTGAAAATGCGCAATTGGCGCTACGAATCTCCAATGCAATCGCCGTCGCATTGTTATTTTTTTGCGGATTCATTTTTGCGCGTCATGCAGGGCTTCGGCCATGGGCAATGGGGCTTACAATGGTAGCCATCGGCGCCTCCCTGGTGGGCATTGCGATAGCACTCGGAGGATGAAATTCGCCAACCCGCACCAAGTGATCCGAGGAGATGCCAGAATGTCTGCTTATGGCCGATTTTGTTGCAGAAGTCTGTTGCAAGCTTTTTTGGTCAGTGATTCCGTCGTTGTGATGCGATTAGCGACGGGAGCGGGCTATGATGGGGCGGCTGAATCACGACCAGGAACAGTTTTTCTATTCATTTCGTCTCGATGAAGCGGTGCCGGACGATCATCTAGTCCGCGAGATCGCTGAGGTTCTCGATCTGAGTTGGGTGCATTGCGAGTTGGCACCTTATTATCCGCGGATCGGTCGGCCATCGATCGATCCGGTGCTGATGATCCGGATGCTCATCATCGGCTACGTGTTCGCGATCCGCTCGGAGCGGGCGCTGTGCCGTGAAGTGGGAGTGAACCTTGCCTATCGCTGGTTTTGTGGGCTCTCGATTGAGGACAAGATCCCGGATCACTCGGCGTTTTCGCGGGCCCGCAATGAACGGTTCCGCGATAGCGGCATCTTCCGCAGCGTATTCGAGCGTGTTGTGGGCGCGTGCATCGGGGCTGGCCTGGTCGGCGGCGAAGGCTTTGCGGTGGATGCCAGTCTGATTGTTGCGGACGCCAATAAGCAGCGATCAACGCCCGGGCCACGGTGGAACAAAAAGCTTGATGCAGAGGCGGTAAGCCGCGCGACGAAGGAGTATCTCGCCACGCTTGATGACGCGGCATTCGGGGCGGCGAGCGACGTGGCGCCGAAGTTCGTCTCGCCGTCCGATCCGGCCGCGCAATGGACGGGAGCCTGCGCGGACCGGCGTTCTTTGCCTATTCTGACAATTATCTGATCGACGTGAAGTTCGGCATCATCATGGACGTCGAGGCGTCGCGCGCTATCCGCCAGGCCGAAGTTGGCGCGGCTAAGACTATGATCGAACGCACCGAGCAGCGTTTCGACATCAAGCCTGACGGCTCGCGGGCGATACGGCCTATGGATCGGGAGCCAACCTCGACTGGCTGGTCAACGAGGCGAAGATAGCGCCGCATATCCCGGTGGTCGACAAGTCGAAAGCGAGAGGACGGGACTTCAGTCGGGAAGACTTCACCTTCGACAAGGAGCGCAACGTTTACATCTGTCCGGCCGGCAAGGTTCTCACACGACTGGCAAGGTGGCCACGATGGGGAGACACTATATTACCGGGCTAAGACACGCGATTGCCGCAGCTGCCTCCTCAAGGCGCATTGCTGTCCAAAGGCGCCGTTGCGCAGAATCCAGCGCAGCATCTACGAGGAGGCTCGTGACGTGGCGCGGCGCTGGCTAAGACCGAAGCATTCGAACGATCGCGCCGTGATCGCAAACGCGTTGAGATGCTGTTTGCACATCTCAAGCGTATCTTTCGGCTTGGTCGTTTGCGTTGCGTGGGCCGTGTGGTGCTCAGTTCGAGTTCACATGGCGGCGATCGCGCAGAACTTCGTAGACTGGCAAGCTCTGTGACACCGCGGTGACGAGGTGTGCTTTGCATGAGCGGTGCAGAGTTCGGCGGCAGTGATGTCAGATATTCTTATGAGGGAGTGGATAGCAGGGCGGCTAACTCAAGAAGCTCGCGCCACCCGCTACGACCGGTTATCGCAAACTTTTGCAAATAAAACGGCCTAAAGCAGACATCGAAATTTAAGAGCGTCACGTCCGCTTCTGACCCAAAGCGGACATCGGGGTGCCGCGCCTAATGCTCCGGCATGCCAGTTGAGCCCACCGCATAGGGAAAATCAAAGGCCAGGCCTCATTGCGACTTGAGTTTGGCGCGCCAGCATCATCACTAGCGCATCTTTCATCTCGGATGGCGATGCCGCTCCCGTCGGGAGAAAAGAGATTTCAGATTTCAGCCTGAAGGCCACGATTGATCCACATCAAGGAATCTGAGGAATGATCGCATAGGATTGAATTGCTCAAGGGATCAGCACCCAAGAGCAGGGTGGCCGTTGCCGAGCCGAGTGGGTTTTCTCCTGCAGCTACTCCGGTTCTGGTCTTGGCCGCTCTTGTCGGGAGATAAAGAGATTTCAGATTTCAGCCTGACGCAGCTTCGCCATGTTGGCAGCAATGCGCCGCGCCTCGTCCGTTTGATTCTAATCAAAGTTCCGATTTACCAATCGTGTTTCAAATGACCCACTGTGTTCTTTGCTCTCGCATAGTGCGAGCACACGACAATGGGAGCGGGCAATGAGTATTATTTGGACCATCATAATTGGGTTTGTGGCGGGGGTGATCGCGAGATTCTTTCATCCTGGCAACAAGTATGAGCCCACTGGGTTCATCTGGACGACCGTGCTGGGGATCGTTGGAGCTTTTGCAGCAACATATCTCGGCCAGGCGATCGGGTGGTATAAAGCTGGCGAGAACGCGGGTTTCATTGGAGCAATCGTTGGCGCAATCATAGTTCTGGTGGTGTGGGGGTTTATCGCGCCTCGTTTTGAGCGGACGTAGGCCTCAGGTTTTTCGATCCGACGCTGCATC
Organism: uncultured Alphaproteobacteria bacterium; assembly: GCA_963816295.1. Classification (GTDB taxonomy): domain Bacteria; phylum Pseudomonadota; class Alphaproteobacteria; order Rhizobiales; family Xanthobacteraceae; genus BOG-931. The sequence goes on from CAWFJS010000020.1 coordinate 134,311, forward strand.
TTGCCCAAGCTGTGAGGCTACCCTCGTGGCTTTTTGCATCGTTGCATCCAGCCACGCGTCTCTTCTCGCCACTACGAAAAAAGTGGAACGATTTGATTTGGCTCAAATACCACCGGCCTTGGGCCGGCTATGAACTATTACAACGATGACGAGATCAGCACGGATTGCGGTCGCTGCGGCGTTGTTGCTGGCCGGAACTTCCCTCGCAACGGCAAAAAGCCGAGGGGCGGCCAGCGCGCATGGCAAGCCTTTTCATCCCGGCATCAATGAGACCACGTCGCGCCCGACTGCGGCGGATCCTTACTATCGCTTGTCCGATTCGTACTATGGCTATTCCGATCCCTACCATGGCTTATTCGACTTCTATGTCGTGCTGCCTTCCAGTCCGGGTTACAGCTACGGCCACGTAAGAATGCCGCTCCGGTGACCCGGCCCGTCCTCGAAATAGACATACGCGAGCGCCCAACCGCCGCGGTCCCTTACAATGAAGCAGTTCGGCGTTACTTCGGCGGACCACGGCGCGGAGAAACGGCGTTCCGTCATTACGTACAATCTACAACCGACCTAAAAAAGCACGGCCCAAAATAACAACGTATTGGCCTAACTCAATGGATTGGCACTAAAGTAGGGAACCCCGGCAGAAGGCTCGAACTTCGACCGGGGCCCAGCAAACCGGGGGTTTGGGGAGCCCTTTCGGGCAGCCCGGCTGCCATCAGGTCAAACCAGCCACTTACATGCCGTTCCTACTGTAGGGGACGGGAACCGACGAAAGAGCATTGCCCCTATCTTTATTTGCTCAGGCTTGGCGATGTTCGCTGCGATTCTTCGCGCCTCATCGCCGGATTATTGATCGCCACGCCAACGCAGCCAAACTATCAGCACGATCAGGCTCAGCAGCCCCCAAATTCCGCTACAGAGCAAAGCAACCTGGGACGAACTACACACATCAGCGTTGCTGGGAGTAGCCAGGACGCAGATCAACTTGCACAAGGTCTTCTCATCGTTGGCGGCCGTTAGTCAGTAGATCAGGCAATTTGGCGATATTGCTGGCGATCCTTCGCGCCTCATCGAAGGCTTATATGATTTAGATCAAAGACGTGCATTTGGGTGGTGGATGATGTTGTGCGCCTGGATGCGCCTCGTCTCGGGTGAGCACCAAAGGGTTTGTCGAGGAGATGAGCTATGATGAAGAGCCTCATAGTAATCGGCGCTGCGATGCTGCTTTCCGCAAACGTCACAATGGCGCAGCAACGTGGGCAGTGTGCAGCTGATATCAAGGCGAAGTGTGCCGGAGTTCAACGCGGCGAGGGTCGCCTCAGCGCCTGCGTCAAAGAACACCTCACGGAATTTTCCGAACCGTGCCAGGCCAGGTTGGCGAAGATTGCCACCGTAGGAAACGCGTGTAAGGCGGATGTAACGAAAAGCTGCGCTGGCAAGAGCCGCCTCCGCCTTGTGTCTTGCATGAAGGAGGCCCTTGGCAACCTCAGTGACCCATGTAAGGACGCGCTCGCCGAGGCGGTGGGCCGAAAATAGAGAAAACCGGCGATTTTTGGCTGAAGCTTAGGCGATGAAATCTACGTCGATAAAATACTAAACGGTGAGGCGGCGAGCGATCTTCCGATCGAACAGCCCGACAAATTTGATCTTTTCGTAAACATGAAAACTGCCAAGGCGCTCGGAGGCACGCCGGGTCTTCGCTCTTGGCGCTGCTGAACCGTCGCCTTATGCGTCCTGCCATCACTGGCGTTTTTTGAAGTCACGCTTCTCCAAAGCGGACGCGCCGGAGACGCCGGGAGTAATGCGTCGTTTTTTCCGGCGTCGGGCAATTTGGTCTGTATTACCCCGGTTGCCGTTAGGAACGTTGAGACCATGCCGCTGCAGGTCAGTTCGCTTGATTCCCGCCAATTTTCGGAAAGGACAGGCCCAGCAGTTTAACCAGTATCTCAGACCCGAGTTGTATTCTGGCAATACATTGAGAAAGATGACAGCCTACAGTTTTTCTTCCTTGCGTGACCATACTTGAGCCTGCCTGGTGCAGTATGGTCCACCTTGGATGAGACGGAGGGGGGGTGAGAAGCCTGCGGCGACTTGCTGTATTAGCGGCGTTGTGCGGAACGGTCGTTCTCGCCGGTTGGGTTGCTGCCGGGCTCGCTGGCCTCGGTTCGCCCGGCATCGAGAGCATCGGAGCGCCGATCGAGGTCAGTCGGGCAACATCTGCGACCGCAGAGCACGTTGACGCACCCCAAGCAACCGCACTGGACGAGAACGGTGTCTCCGTCGCCGATATGGGGAGCGGCAGCGCCGCTTTGCCCGACGCTCCTCCGATGCCGCGGCCCGCGGCGGTACCCGTGCCGTTCGCGGCGGTGAGTCCGACTGATCCTGTGCAGAACGCCGCTAGGCCGGCCGCAGACTCGTTCGAAGCGCTCGATGCGTGCCTCGAGCCGGACCTCTGCATCGACCAATACCTCTGGTCGCTGTACGAGCGGACGCCGAAGGTCGACACCGTCAAGGTGGAGGAGCGGATCAAGGTGACGGTCAAGAAGAAGGGCAAGACGCGGACCGTCGTCAAAACTCTGACGAAGTACGTCACCGAGGACTTCGCGTGGAAGGATCCGATAGCCGCGCAGAAAGCCGGCATGTCGTTGGAGGACTACGTGATCGGAGGTATGGATTGGGGCTTCAAACGGAAGCTGTATGATGCGCTTCGCGCGATGGACGACGCTGGGTTTTCGCCTGGCATAACCAGCGGATTCCGCGATGATTACCGGCAAGAGCTCGCAACCGGCAACAAGGCAGCGACGGACACCTCATACCACGGCGGGAGCCGCCGCGGTGGTTATGGCCATGGACTTGCGGCCGATCTCGTGAGCGTGAAGGGCGAGACACGTGCGGAGCGATGCGAGTGGAGTGAGATCTTGTGGAAGTGGATCGATGCGCACGAAAAAGAGCTTGGGATCGGGCGACCGTATCTCGACAAGGATCCCCCGCATGTTGCGCCGATTGACGGCAAAGAATATGCCGATAAACGCGCGAAGGCGCGACTCGCCGGACTGAAACCATCGCTATCATCAAAGCTAAAGTGAACACCGGTACGGCCATCAAGGCTGACGTGCAAAAGCCGATGATCAATGTCCGCTTATCAGGGTGAAGCCAGACATGATGCCGACATCGTCGAATGTCTGGCTTTGACCCAATCCAGACGGTGCACGAGTCCGCTAATGATGCTGTGGACGGCTCCTCCACCGGCACGTGAGTGCCATGGATGTGGGTGCTGTTAGAGCTCCCACGATTCGGAGGAGCTAACCATGCGAACGATTACGACAATCGGTCTCGATATCGCGAAGTCGGTCTTTCAGGTCCACGGCGTTGATACTGTTGGGCAGGTGGTCATTCGGCGGCAGTTGAAGCGTCGCTACGTCATGGCCTTTTTCCAGAAGCTGCCATCGTGCCTGGTCGGCATCGAAGCTTGCGCCTCATCGCATCATTGGTCGCGCGAACTCCAGGCGCTGGGCCACACTGTGCGCCTGATGCCGCCGGCCTATGTGAAGCCTTATGTGAAACGGCATAAGAACGATGCCACTGACGCCGAGGCGATCTGCGAAGCAGTCACCAGGGCCAACATGAGGTTCGTTGCGACCAAGACGCCAGAGCAACAGAGCTGCCTGACGCTGCACCGTACCCGTCACTTATTCATCCGCCAGCAGACCTCGGTGATCAACGCCATCCGCGCGCACCTGGCCGAGTTCGGGATCGTCGCGCCGGTCGGTCGCCATGGTGTCGAGCAGCTTCTCGGCATCGCGGCTAGGGGCGAACGCTACAAAGAACCCGCTGCGCTCGCGGCGTGAACGAGATCGCATCGGGCATCCGATGTGATGTGAAGGGTTGGGAGGGCGAACAGCACGTAATGCAGAGCCGGTCGATCCGGCGATCAGGACAACCCACATGGGCCACAGCATCATCGAATGCGTGCTTTTGACCGGGACCTGATCCGCGGAGGGCATTATGGCCAGCGGTCATGTGAACCGCACGCAAAGGCCGAACACATGGCTGCACCGACCAAGCCTGCGACGTGAAGATTCTCCTTGCCAACTCGGAGCCGTCCACACATGGCCCAAAACGGACATCGACTTGACGTCGAGCAATGTCCGATTTCAGGGGGTAAAGCAGATATCGAAATTTGAGGGCGTCACGTCCGCTTTTGACCAAGAGCGTAGGTTTGCCATCGCCATTTTAGAGTGAGCAATTTTGCTCAGTCACCGTAATTGATACGGCATATATTAAAAACTTGGCGAGCGTCAGAGCTGCCCGAAAAACGGCGACATACCGAATTCTCCGCTTCCCACAATTGGCAGCCTATTGCCGTCGGTAGGCACGATACCCACTCGAATAATAGAGCCACGTTCGGCTCTGGTACCGCGTCAGCGCCCGCGTCCCTTGCTGCGCGCGCTGCGCGCAGCGCTCGTCCCTCTGATCGAAAGGGCAAAAGCCATGCAAGTTCCATCAATTCTGCGGGGCGAGTTGCCGGACTCGTCTCCTACAAGGAATTGCTATCGGCGCGGTTGCGTCGATGGTGATCGGGTTTTCTTGGGGCGGCTGGGTGACTGACGGCACCGCTATCAAACTTGCGGATGAGCGGGCTGATAACGCCGTCGTAGCAGTCCTCACGCCGATCTGCGTGGAGAAATTCCTGCAGAACAGTGAAGCGAAAGCGAACCTGGCAGTCCTGCAAAAGATCTCTACGACTTGGGAACGAGGCGATTACTTGGAGAAGGGCGGCTGGGCGACACGGCCAGGAGCTACCGCCTCCGACTACCACTTAGCCAGGGCGTGTGCAGAGAAGTTGGTCCAAGTCAAAATTGCAGCCCAATAAGCTCAATCACCTCGTCGGCGCGGAGCTGGATCGCCGCGTGTTGATCTGGATCAAGGCTCCGCGTTTACGATTGTCCTGCGTGCCACCATGAAATGCGGCTTACTATTTGGGGTGCCGACCCAATGACTTGAGACCGTCTATCAATTGGCGGCCTCTCCGGCATTTTGAACCTTTGGCGCGATGTTGATCCACGCCAAACCTCAACCTCGGAAGCTATCTCGGTCCTTCGCTCGCGTCGTTCTTCCTGACCTCAGGCTTGTCGTATAGGACCACGTTCAATAGCGAGTTACGGACTTCCAGTTTTCCGTTGTATTCGATATAGCCCAATTTGCGGAACTTGTTCATGAAAAAGCTCACGCGTGATCGCGTCGTGCCGATCATTTCCGCAAGGGTTTCCTGACTAAACTTCCCGATGATCGGCTCAGTCGTGGCTTCTTTGCCGAAATTCGCCAGAAGCAGAAGGACTCGCGCCAGCCGTTTCTCGCTTGAATTGAATAATTGATCGATGAGGTCCTCTTCAATTCGGCTGTTCCGATTCAATAAATCCGCCATGAATAATTCGGAAAATCCTACCTCATCATGCAAAGTAGCGATCATTGCTGCTTTGGGGATGCACGTAATCAGGGATTGCTCGATCGCCGTAGCTGTTGTGACCCGTAGCGGATGCCCATTGAGACATCCCTCGCCAAAAAAGTGACTAGGTTCCAGAATTCCAACGACTGCTTCCTTGCCCCGCTCGGAAACGACGGTGAGCTTGATCTTGCCCTTCTGGATGTAAAAAACCGCGTCCGCAACGTCACCCTGCGAAAAAACAATCTGATCCTTCTGATATTTCGATATTGTTTTTCCATCGCCAACCTTGGCGAGAAATATCTTGGGATCGAATGCGGCCTTCCTGCTCTTTTTCACAAGCACCATTTTCCCATACGAAGTCAGTCAAGTCAGTCGATCATATAGCGATTCCGACGCCCAAAATAGTAACCGGGCTGGTGTCACCTCGCCGCGCTTTACCTCGCAAATTTTCACAACCGCCGCGCGCTGCTGCAGTAATTTCAACAACTTAAGAAAAGCCGCGGCGGGTGGGTGGTCATGTTTGCTGTGGACCGGCAATCTGGGTGAGCAATTTTGATCAGACGCCTACGGCCAAGGAGCGCATCGCGAGTATTGGGACGGGGTACCGGAGAGTGCCCATGCCGATAACAGATCAGTACTGGCAATACGCGAAAAGGCGATTAACCTCTCGGCCTGCAACGCTCAAAACCGACGATGACAGGCAGGGAATGACTTGACTTGCGCGGACCTGGACGCAGCGGCATTAGTAGAGCGGCAATCTATCAATTGCGCCAGACACCCGCATTTAGCCCGTCGCCGTGTAAGATTGCTCCGGTTTCAATTTTTCTGGGGAACGACTCAGGTAACGTTAGAAAAGTGCTGGACAACGACCTCATCGATCGCACTTGAGGTGAATTTTTTGAAGCTGTGATTGGCTCCAAAGCGCGGTTCGACGGCAAAGAGACCACGTAACTCCCCAAGCGCAATATTCCTGCAATATGCGGCGACGCGACGCCAGCAGGCGTGCGGCATACACTTGGATTGATGGCAAGGAGGCCAGGAACGTGTCAGCCGACATCGTTCACGAAGACAATTCGGCGCTCGCGCGCGTCGCTCGTAAGACCACGCCAGCGGCCGCGCTCGCTGCACTCGGGATTGTTTATGGCGATCTCGGAACCAGCCCGCTCTATACGCTGCAGGCGGTCGTCGGGGCGACCGGCGGACATTTTTCCCGGGAGGCGGCGCTCGGCAGTCTCTCGCTGATCTTCTGGGCGCTGATCATCAGCATTTCCGTCAAATATTGCCTGTTCGTCATGCGCGCCGACAATCACGGCGAAGGCGGCATCCTGGCGCTGATGTCGATGACCGGCGCGAACTGGTCCGAAGGCCGGCGCATTCTTATCGTCATGGGGCTGTTCGGGGCGGCGTTGATCTACGGTGACGGCATCATCACGCCGGCGATCTCGGTACTGAGCGCGCTCGAAGGGCTCAACGTCGCAACCGACGTATTCAAGCCGCATATCGTCTCGATGGCGGTCGCGATCCTGTTCGCCCTGTTCGCAATCCAGAGCCGCGGCACTGCGCAGATCGCCAAGGCGTTCGGGCCGGTGATGCTGTTGTGGTTCGCGGTCATTGCCGCGCTAGGCGTTGCCGGCATTTCCCGCTATCCCGCGGTGATCGCCGCCGTCGATCCGCGGTACGGGATCGCGTTGCTAATGGGACGCGGTTGGAGCGGGATCGCCGTGCTCGGCGGTGTCTTTCTCGCGATGACCGGCGCCGAAGCCATGTACGCCGACATGGGCCACATCGGTCGCAATCCGATCCGCGCCTCCTGGTACGGGATCGTGCTGCCGGCGCTGCTGCTCAACTACGCCGGGCAGGTCGCGCTTTTCCTCGACGATCCGGCGATGGACGGCAATCCGTTCTTCCGGTTGGCGCCGTCATGGTCGATCTATCCGCTCGTGGGGCTTGCCACCATTGCTACAATCATCGCTAGCCAGGCGATCATTACAGGATCGTTTTCGCTGACCCGTCAGGCGATGCAACTCGGCTGGTTCCCGGGCGTTCGAATCCGCCAGACCTCCTCGGAAGAATATGGGCAGATTTACGTGCCGTTTGTGAACTGGACGATGATGGTGCTGACGATTGCACTCACCGTCAGCTTCGGCCGTTCGGATCGGCTAGCGGGCGCCTATGGCACCGCGGTTTCGACCACCATGCTGCTGACGACAGCGCTGCTATACAACGTCATGCGCGAGCGCTGGCGCTGGCCGGCAGGACCGGCGCTGACCGCGAGCGGCCTCTTTCTCGCTGTCGATTTCGCGTTCTTCACGGCAAATTTGTTCAAGATCAGGGAAGGCGGTTGGATTCCGCTCACGTTCGGCACGCTGGTGTTCATCGTCATGGTCTCATGGCACTTCGGCTTCGAGGCCATGCGCCAGCGCCATTTAGCGCTGGCGGAGAGGCCGGATGAGTTCTTCCGCCACCTCAAGGAGAGTCGTGTCGCGCGCGTGCCCGGCACAGCTATTTTTTTGACGCGGGTCGCTGCGACGATCCCGTTCCTCATTATCGAGCATGTCGCACAGATGAGAGCGCTGTCAGAGACAGTGATCGCGCTGACGGTAAAATTCGAGGAAATCCCGCGCGTCGCGCCTCGCGAGCGTATCGAGCTTGCGAAGCTCGCCGAGGGATTTTGGCACATAACGATGCACTTCGGCTTCGTTCAGGTGCCTGACATTCCCGCCGCCTTGCGACAGGCGAAAGATCGTGGGTGTCCCATCGACCTCAAAGACGCAATCTATTTCGGCGGCCGGGACGCCGTGGTCTGCTCCAAACGGCGCAGCTGGTTGGTCCGCGCCAGGCTGCGCCTGTTCACGCTGATGTTTCGCAATTCGGTGCGGGCAGTGGACTTGTTCAACATTCCCCCGGAGAATTTCGTGGAAGTCGGCCGGCAGATCGAGATTTAGGAGCCGACTGCGTTCAACCCGCAAAGCATCGTGCCCTGTGTTGTTGGATGTCCTGCGGTGCTGGCTGCGCCCGGCATCATCACTCATTCAACCACGAAGATAGGCTGGACACTTGGTGGCGGCATCGAAACCATGGTTGCGCCAAACTAGCTCGCGCGTGCCGGTATCGCTACGCCGACTTTCGGACGATTAGCAACACCGACAGTCGCGCCCCTTTCATTGTCTCATACGACTGTCCACGTGACGACCCATATCGTGATGTTGGGACTGGCCTACGAGTTCAGCGGACCGATGCCGATCGTCGCCAAGTACTGATCGGTCCACGATGCCGAGTTAGTCGACAAGAATTTGCGTGGTACGAAGCCGGTCGACATCCCGGTCGAACAGCCTGCCAAATTGCAACCCGCGACTCGCAGTCCGGTGTGCGCCCAAAGCGGAATTGCTCTACCTGATGTGAAAATATTTCGTCACGAATTAATTGACGTATGTCACGTTTATGGTTACATATACCCTGCGCGCTCATGAAGGGCGTTTCTAGAGACGATCCTGAAACGGAGCGCGTGCGGTCCCCGCGGGCGAAGCTCGTAACTTCGCTCCCGGGCGGTCCGGGCATCGTCCCCGCCGGCACTAGCGACCGGCGCGCGAGGTGCCTCGCTTAAGCGCGAGCGATGGCGTGGGTAACGCCCGCGCCCTCCCGTTCGCGTGAAGCGCGGCCTGGGCTGAGTCGCAGCGTTCGGTCGCCGCGACAAGATCCGCGGTGGAGCGCCGAGAGGCGAGCGCGCTTTTGCGTAAGCGCGCTGCCGCATCCGCCGATGCGGCCTAAGGTTGGATTGCGCCTTCCGGCGCTCCGCCTCCCTTCGCTTTTACGAAGGGCCGTTCGTTCTTGCCGTGGCGTGGCATAGCTCGGGCGCAAAGGCGCGCCGCGAGAACGATCAAGCTTGTCTTTTTGCAAACCGCTCTAGTTCATGGTCACTCGCGCGAGAAACTCCACAAGCGCCTTGCGATCGTCCTCTGCACTGATGGTCTGTTCGGGCATCTTGGTGCCAGGCGTGTAATGCGCCGGTCCGATCTCAAACAGCCTCGCGACAGTTTCCTTTGACCAGACGATGTCGAGCTTCTTCAAAGCCGGCGAGAAATTATATCCCGGGAGCGTCGCGATACGACGGCCGAAAATATGCCAAAGCGTCGGACCCGCCTTCTGGGCGTCGTCAGGCTTAAGCGTGTGACACGCGACGCAGGCGCGGAATACTTCGGCCCCGTGATCGCCGGCATATTGCTTGAGTGGGTCCTCGGGCGCGCCAACCAGCGTCGAATTGAGCGGTTCGCCGGTGACGGCATTCCAGCGTCGAATGAACGCGTCGGTACCGCCGGTCAGGAGCGTTGCATTGTCGGGCAGGAACGCGACCGACCACACCGGCAGCCCCGGACCGACCAGCGTGTGGATAAGCCGGCGCTGGTTGCGATCGATCACCGCCACCGACCCACGGGTGGTGGCGGCGGCAACAAGCCTGGCGTCTTTGGAAATCGCAAGCTGAATGATTGGTGTGGTTCCGGCTTCAACCGCGGCCAGGAGTTCACCTGCCGCGGATAAGAAAAAGACTTTACCGCTCGCTCCGGCGGTAATGATGTCACCGTTCGCAGCGGTAACGACGCTATTCAACGGACTGGGAACGTTGTGGACGGACACACCGTCGCCGCCTGTTTGCCAGACGCGGATCGTTCCATCGTACCCCGCGCTGATGACCTGAGCCCCGTCCGGCGAGAACGCCACGCCATTGACGTTCTGGCCATTGCCCTCGAGCACCCGCGATGACCCGCCGGCGAGCGGCCACAATCGAACGGTGCGATCCCATGATGCGGATGCCAGCGTCTTGCCATCGGGGGAAACCGCGAGCGCGGCGACCGGTCCAGTGTGGCCATCGAGCACCCGATCGGGTGACTGCTTGCCTGCCGTCCAGATCGCGATGTGCGCATCGCCGCCCGCCGTCACGATGCGGCCGTCCTTGAGTAAAGCGACCGCATTCACCGGACCGTCGTGGAAGCGCATCACTTGCTCGGCAACGTTGCGAGATAATGACCAACGAATTGCCGAGGTATCAAAACTGCCCGAGATCACGTGGAGGCCGTCGGCAGAAATTGCCAGCGCGCGCACCGCGCCTCCGTGGCCGCGCAATTGAGCGTGAATGGATTGGAAGCCGGCGGCTGAAGCCGCGGCGACCAATGCGCACAATATCAAGGTGCGGCTCGGTCTGAGCCGAGATGCGGTCATTCGCTATGCATAATAACGCATAAAGCGAGGCTGGATCACGGCATCCAGAACGGTTTCACCGTATCGAAGTCATGCCGGCTTGGTTCGATGCCGATGTCCTTCAAGCTCTGATCGCTCAGATTTTCCAGCCGGGCATCGGTAAAATGGTGCTTCCAGCGGACGAAGTAGACCGCCAAAAAGTCTGAGAAACGATAAAGGTCGAGCGGGAGGATGGTCATGGCACATCTCCGTCTCTCTTACTGGCTCGACAATAGGGACAAATGGCGCCAAGTGCTGTGACTGAAGGCACAGTGAAGTTTTGCGCGAATCAGGCGCAGAACGCGCGGCAAGTCAGCAGCCTTGATCTGTTCGGAAAGATCGCTCAGTCGATTTCGGCGCCTGATGCCTTAATAATGGGCGCCCACTTCGCAAGCTCGGCCCTGACGAATTCGCCCGTGTTCTCGGGCGTGCTGCCAGGCGTCGGATTGATCCCGGCCTTTTCCAGTGCCGACGAAACGGCAGGATCGGCAAGCGACTTATTGATGGCCGCGTTGAGCTTGTCGACGATCGGCTTTGGAGTGCCGGCAGGAGCGAGCAGCACGTTCCAGGTGTAGCATTCAAACCCCGGCAAACCTTGCTCCTGTAACGTCGGCAGATCTGGCATTGCCGCAACGCGCTTGGCCATTCCGGCGCCGAGCGCGCGGAGCTTGCCGGATTTTGCCAGCGGCATTGCGGTCGGCGTGGCGTCAAAGGCCATCGCGATCTGACCGCCCATCAAATCGGTATCCATCGGCGCCGAGCCTTTGTAAGGCACATGCGTGATGTCGAGGCCTCCCGCGAGCGATTTGAATTCCTCGCCGCACAGATGAAGAATCGAACCGAGTCCCGACGAGCCGTAATTGTATTTGCCCGGGTTGGCCTTAATCAGAGCGATGAGGCTCTTCACGTCGGTTGCGGGTATCGACGGATGCACAAGCAGCAATGTCGGTGTGACACCGACGCGGCCTAGCGGTGCAAAATCGTGCACCGCATCATAAGGGATGTGCTTATAGAGGCCGGGATTTATTGCATTGGTGGACACTGTTGCCATTAAGATCGTGTAGCCGTCAGGCGTGGCCTTCGCGACTGCCTCAGCCCCGATATTGCCGCCGGCACCGGTCTTGTTTTCGACGACGAACTGCTGACCGAGCAGCTCTCCCATTTTCGCGCCCATAACGCGCCCAACAATGTCGGTTGGTCCGCCGGCAGAAAACGGAATGATCATCTGCACCGGTCGCGACGGATAATCGTCGCGTGCGCGGACGGTCGTGCTGGCGAGCACTGAGGTCAGGACAATCGCAGCAAACACCTGGAGTGCGTGTCCTTCGGCCAATGCGGCCAAAGCTCCACCGCGCCCCCCAAGACCTTGGGCCATGACATCTCCTCCCATTTAGGACGAAGGCTAGTACTATCGCGAGCGCGGTAGGAGACGGCGTGTGGTCGCGTAGGGGGTCCTTCGCTCCCGGCATCGACCGCGCATCGTCCTGCCGCTCTGTGGCCAGGAGAACCTGCGCGAAGTTGGTGCTGTTCCGGATGAATCAGCGTGCCGAAGATCTGATGATGGGCGCGCCCGTCGGACGTCTCGCCGAAACGGCTCCGTCAGCTGCATATTCGTGTGGCGAAGCTCAACTAAAACGTCACTGCGGAGCTTGGCGCGGATTCTCGTTCCCTTGGCCGCCGGCGCCTCAGTTTTTTCTGTTGCCCTCTGTGACGACAGGCCGCTCGTCTATTACTTCGTGCCCCGCCAACGGGGGCCCCGCGTAAACTACGTGCGATTTACGCGAGCAAAGATATGAATTTTGATTCATATTTAAGTTAACCAATTCGCTCGCTTGGCCATTCGAAACACAATTGGTAGCCAGTGCGTTGAACCCTTGGGAGGAAGAACAATGCACGAGGGTGAGTACAATGGCCAATCAGATAACAACTGGCACGCCTGCCGTTCGCGGCCGTCCATTCGTCAAAGGCAACGGTGGACGGCGGCACGGATCCAAGAATAAAAATTCGCTGATCCTCGAGGCCCTATCGGACAGCGAGAAAGAACAACTCGTACGCAAAGGGATTGAGCTCGCAAAAGCGGGCGACGTCTCGATGCTGAAGTTTTTCCTCAGTCGAATCTTGCCGCGGGAGCGGCCGATCAGGATCGATCTGCCGAAGATGGAATTTGCCGACGACGCCGTGGAAGCGCTCGGCTCAATCGTGCGCGCCGTTTCTGATGGGTCGATCAGCCCGGATGAAGGAGCCGATGTGGCGAACCTGGTGAACTCCTATTCGCGCGCCATCGACATCGCCGACCTTGTCAAAAGGATCGATGCGTTGGAGGCCAAGATAATGGGTGTAGCAGGATGACTAGGGCTCGGTTCCGACAAACGGCGCGGTTAGAGCGCCTCGCAGAAGCATATTTAAGACCGAAAGAGGAGACTGTTTCACGAAGTGAGGAAATGGTTCGAGACTATGCCTTCATACACACCGCCAATCTTAGCGCTCTGATCCTCTACGGCGATCCAAAAATCGATGAGCCTTTATCCGTCGCATGGAGGCGGTGCCTGGAGTCTGGCCGAATGGCAAAAGCGTCGCGAAAAATTCGGCGGCTGGGACGAATACGGCCGCGATACTCGGGATCCGTTTGAAAGCTTTAGTGCAACGCAAATTGCAAAATACGTCCGCAAATATTTTCTTCCCGACCTTGCCGTGATGAACTGGGAAAATTTCGTCTGATCTTTAAGAAGGCTCCGCCATGGCTATTGTGGTTCACTTATGGAGACGTAAACGCTCGGATTCTTGGAATCAAACTGCCGGATCTTTCAGCTGTGAACCGATACATTCGTGATCCGCAAAATTTTGGGAACGATCATTTACCGCCCGGGCCTTTTGAATGCCGATTGAGAGCTGATGGAAGCGAAGATGAAGTTGTAATTTGGACCAAGTATTTTTTGATGAGGAAAAAACAGAAAAATGAAGCAAATGATGCGACGCCGCGGGAACGCAAAAGACTACGCAGAATTCGCGAGAAATATGAAGCTGTAAGCAAGCCTTGGCGAGACCAGGAAGTCATCACGAAAATCGCAGAGTTGCGCCTATTGACTCAGATAAGCGGGCTTAATCACTTCGATCATTACTTCGGCGATTGTTGACTTCCATCAGTGCTCTGTTCGAACTGTCATCGGATCAACCGCTTTGCGACAGGGGTCACGACCCTTACGCTTATCATTTCATTTATCCGTGATCAGTTGAGAAAAGCTCCTGCCGCGCGTGCGAATCGCACCCTCTGGGCCGTTCGATGCTGTTTCCCTCGAGTAGTGTTCTCTTATCTGTCTAGCTCTTCTTCGGGTGCCGCTTTCGTAGCCGCACGCCGGGGCCGCCGCCGTTCTCGTCGATGAACTCGACGCCGGCCACTTCAAATACACGGCGAATAGCCAAATCATTTGGAGCGGTCATCGACGTCTGACGGTCACCAAGTTCAGCACGTCGAATCGTACGCAGGCTGACCGACGAATGCCGAGCCAGATCCTCGGCACTCCAATTGACAAGCGCTCGAGCCGCCCGGATCTGAAAGCTCGTTAGAGGTCGCTTTTCTGCTTGACCCACGATGGTGCCATGTGGCACTATTAGTGCCACAGCCCTACCAGAGAGAATCGGGCCATTTTACTGGAGAAGGGGCCATGGAATCGATGTCTTGGACAAGGCCCGCCGACGCTCGCCGTCACTTCATTGGCGGCTCGGACGCCCGGATCATCATGGGTAATGACGAAGCCGCCCTGATCCGCCTCTGGCGGGAGAAGCGTGGCGAGATCGAACCCGAGGACCTGTCCGGCAATCTTCTTGTCCAACTCGGGCTCGCCACCGAGGAGCTCAATCGCCGCTGGTATGAAGCCAATACCGGCCAGGTGGTCGTCGACGTCCAACGTAAGATCCGCCACCCGGTATTACGCTGGATGGGCGCGACCCTCGATGGCCGCGTGCAGGGCAGTGATGCGGTGTTCGAGGCCAAATTCATGTTGCCGTGGTCGTTCTCGGAGGAAGCCGCGGCTGAGAAATACATGCCGCAGCTGCAGCACAACATGTGGTGTGTGGCGGCGAGGACCGCGGTGCTTTCCATAATCACCGGCGGTGGCAAGTGGGTCGAGATCCTGGCCCATGCCGATCCGCTTTATCAGCATCTAATTGTGACCGCCGAGCGTAAGTTCTGGCGTTGTGTTGAGAGCGGCGAACAACCGCAGCTGTTTGGGGTCGAGCCGCCCAAACCGCGGCTCGAGGCGGTGCGTATTGTCGACATGACCGCCTCGAATGCTTGGGCCGAGTTCGCCGTGGTCTTCAAGCAAACCCGGCAGGCGCATGTCGAGCACGAGCAAGCCAAGGCCGAACTTAAGAGCCTGGTGCCAGACGATGCCAAGCAGGCGGTCGGTCACGGCGTTCGGGCCAAGCGCTCGAAGACCGGAGCCGTCAGCTTTGATTTTATGACCCCGGACCCGGAGCTGAGCAATGCAGCGGTCTAGCTCATCGATCGCTGCACTCGCGACGGCACTGGCCAAAGCGCAGATCGAACTCA
Organism: uncultured Alphaproteobacteria bacterium; assembly: GCA_963816295.1. Classification (GTDB taxonomy): domain Bacteria; phylum Pseudomonadota; class Alphaproteobacteria; order Rhizobiales; family Xanthobacteraceae; genus BOG-931. Next base: position 149,535 of record CAWFJS010000020.1, read on the forward strand.
CCAATCCCGAGAAATCGCTGATCGGCACGATCGAGCCTCAACGCGGGGAGGGCGGTCCACGGCAATTCCGCTATGCGCCGCTTTCCAGTGGGCTTGAGATTGTGCGCAAGACCCTGGGCCAACACGAAATCGCGACGGTGCAGATTACCGCCATTGATCAATCGGCTGGCATCGTCAATCTGACGACTGTACTTGCACACTCGTCAGGAGAATGGATTGCATCCGACTGGCCGGTCTGCGCGGTTTCTGAGACGGCGAGGCCGCACCGGATGGGTGCGGCCCTAACCTATGCGCGGCGCTACGCGCTATTCACACTGGTCGGTATCGCCGGTGAAGACGATCCAGATGCCCCAGATCTGATTGGCCCGGGTACGCAAATCGAGAAGCCGAGCATCGAGAGCAAGTCTGTCGGCAATGGAGGTCAGCCAACGAGTTCCAACCGTCGCGCCAGGGCGAATAAATTCAGTTCGCCTTCACCGGACTCCGAGCTTTCGGTGACTTTATCGGCGAGCTTAAGGGCTGAATTGCTCCGCGAAATCGAATGCCTGGGTGCGGCCGAGGATGCGGCGCTGTGGGCGCAGCGACGCTTAGTGGCGAAAAACCAGTTATCCGCAGCAGATGCCCAGCGGGTGGAGGAGGCGTTCGCCTCTAAATTAGCTTCAATCTATCCAGCTGAGCCTGGAGATCAGAACCTAACCGAGAAGACCGGGATATCGGAGGTCGGCAAGAGCGTCCTCGCCTTCCCGGAACCGCGCCGTATTCGCGACCGCGACCATGTCCGGCACGTAATCAAACAGGCCTGTCTTATTTGCGGTCGCCGGCCGTCGGATCCTCATCATTTACGGTTCGCGCAATCTCGTGCGCTCGGTCGCAAGGCGAGCGATGAATTCACGGTGCCGCTCTGTCGCGCGCACCACCGTGAGGTCCATCGCTGCGGCGATGAAGGATTGTGGTGGCAGAACACTGGAACAGACCCACTTGTGGCTGCCCGCACACTCTGGCTTGAAACCCATCCCCTACTGAGAGCGGAAGCCACCGCGGCGAATACGACGACTCCTGAACGCTGACACGACCGCTCTTAGCTTCTCGCGATTTTTCACCGAATCGGTGACCATGCGAATTTTAGGCAATAGATTGCCTTGCCAACAATTTCGATTTCGCTGAGCGTCACTTCTTCAGCAGCATGCTTGGGATTATCTGAAATAACCTTGACCCGACCCGGCTGCGTCGCACGCAACAGCTGCAGACGGCGAATGATCACAGTGAGTTCGCCCTAGCACGGCGAAAACAGGGGTTCGAGTCCCCTAGGGAGCGCCAATCAACAAAATCAATGACTTATGTGACACGTTAGCAGCATTAGCGGCAGATATCAGCGACAGAATTCCGGATTTTGGTCTGCGCGTTCGGCATCATCCCGAATGACGTAGGATATTACCGTCTGGGTCGCGCAAGGTAAGCCAAAGCTGAGCCGTCGCAGCGCAATGGGGCCTCAAGGAGACCGTTCATGACGGACACGAAGAGTTACTCGTACGCCACCCATCTCGACATCAAATTCCCCTCTCTCGATCTCATCGATGTTGAGGCGCTCGCCAAATCGGTGACGGACCAGTGGTACAATCAAACGCTATGCAGGGTGAACGATTCCGTTGTCCGGCTCGGCGTTATGCAGGGGGAATATCACTGGCACAAGCATGATAACGACGACGAGTTCTTCTTCGTTCTAAGCGGACGCTTCATCGTCGATCTCGAAGCGCGCTCGGTCGACCTACTGCCTGGCCAAGGCTTCGTCGTTCATGCGCCGGTCCACCTAGGGAATCCCCGGCGTGTCGCTACGAGGGCGCGTCGAGGCGTTATTATGATGCGCTGGTTCGGGAGTTCGTGTCAAAGCACTGGGGCGGCTCCCGATTGAACAATTGATCCGCGTCAATGCCTGCAGATAGACTTCCAAAACAACGGAGTGAACAGCACTGGGAGGAACCAATCATGGCTAGGTTGAAGAAGCGATCAAAAGTACAACAGAGAAACCGAGTGACAACGCGCGGTAAGGCACGCAAGGCGACAAAGTCCACCCGAGGAAGAGCGTCGAAGCGAGCTATGCAACAAAAACAAGCTATTTCGGCAACCGTCACTGGCGATGATCAGCAGGTGGGTTTCCGGGCCATGGTCATGAAGCAGGCTATTAAGTACAACCTCGCGGGATCCGCGAAGAATGAAAGAAACGAAATTGTACAGTTTATGCTCCAAGGCGACGCGAATCGCTTGGATTCAGCCGTGGCGACCATTCGTGAAGGAACGAAGAAATCATCCAATATAGATGTCATTATAACTCAAGCCGCAGTCGACCCCGCTTTGAGCACGTTTACAGTCATTGATTGGACATCGACTAGTAGAAATATCACGACCCCGTATACTCTCGTCTTTAAGCTTAGGGCCAATGATAAAGTGATATCCAAGTCAGAGGTCAAAGATGTTTGGTATGAAATACTGCGGACAACACTTAAAGGGGACGATTTGCAAGAGTTAGTCGATTACGATACCGATTGCTGAGGCGCTGATCCCCAAAAGTTTTTCCTACATGGTATGGGATCGGGATGACACCAACTGGAAGGGCGATGTTTAACGAAGATGGCGAGCCGATCGCGCGCTGCCTACTCGGGATCCGCTATCTGACGTGCCATCGGGATGAACGATGACTCTAATCGTTGAGCCCTGCGCCACCTGCAGAGCGCGTTGCTTGAAGACCTTGCGGGCTAGCCGCTCTTCGGACAATTTATCGTTGCGTTGCCCAAGCCACAAACAGTCGCCCGTCATTTGCTCACTCGCCACCATTCGCGCCACGCCGCAGGCAAGGCTCGTGAAATCTGTGAAACGTCAAGTTGCCCCACCTCGTTGTCCTGCGCGCCATGGAGTCGCTTCTCACTGCGCTTTGCTCCACCCTTCACCCTTTGGCTCAGGTACCCTGCCTCAAGCAGAGTCTTCACGTTCAACACTCCAGAAAAGCTAGGCCGTTTCATTTTCGCCATGCCAGGGTCGCGCGAATACGTTCCAGCTACAGCGACATCTATAGCCGCCGCGGTGGTGACGTAAATTCCGAACACCCCCAGTCGGCCAAGCTCATATGCATGAGGCCCCGTAATGCCTCCCGCCCAAAGCACTTTGATGCCTAGAGTTTGACCAAGCGCAGCAATTTCCGCGACTTCATGCAACCTCAACAATCCTTTAGGGTCGTCGCCGCTACGGACGAGCTTCCAGCCCTTCGATTTGTCAACCGTGTCTATGAGAACGATTTTGACCCCCTGCCTCGCCATTGCACGAAGCCAGATTTTAACCCCGTTGGCCCTATTACGCCCGACATACACGCCCGTTGAGTTGATGATTCCCTGGTCCACATAAAAGACGGGCGCAGTTGCCCATCCTGAAAACCAACGTTGAACTTGTCCGACGACAATCGCACTCTCTTCAAGGGTCAATGGATACAGACTGTACTTTCCGAGATGGAGACCCATGCAGCGCGCAGTATTGAGGGCGCTCCAAATCGATCGAGCAATCGTATCGGGATCTCTTAGTTCCAACGGGCGCACCCGCACGGCTTTCCGACGCGCGTATCGCAAAATTTGTGAGACTAACTCGGGATCTAAGTAGTTGGTCAACCCAGGAAGTGAAATCGCTCGATCGGCCTCTTTCCGAACTACTCCGTCGATCGACACATCTCGGATGCCCGCCGCACGTGCAAGATCGATGGCCCTGAGTGCAGAATTTCGCCCCTTCAATCCCCAACCGATTCGAATGTTAAATCCGAGGCGGTGGACCTTGGGCGCCGCGATCCCGCCCGACTTAATGTACTTGACGAGCTTCTGAAGCAATAACTTGCGTTCAGCGAAAGAACGGGTCGATCCAAGCTCAAACTCAACGAACGCCAGGAGCGGCCGTGGTTTGTTATCCGGCGTCTTAAGAAAGCGGCTGAACGTATCCACGAGCTCAGCCTCGGCTGAAGCCAGAGCGCTATCCACTGGCCCGTCGCTGACCGTTATGATCGGTGGCGGGAGATAGTGCCTGGCGTTGATGCGAGTCCCTATGTTTGTCGTCATCAAATTACGGCCTGCACACGCGCACCAGACGTTGGAGTATTCGTCAGGTCCTACCGGCAGCTCGCCAACACCGCTCAGTCGTTCCGCATCGAGCGCGACGCCGACTGCCAGTGGCGATGCCCGATCGCCAAGCGCTTGGGCCTTCGGGGAAGCAAGCGCCGCGCGACAAATGTCGTCGGCAGCGGTTCCATCATCGCTCACACCGAGAAAGGGACCGAACCGACTATGATTGTAATCCAGCAACGAGAACTCCAGGCAGGTCCGCGTCTCCGCCGAGATAATGTAATGCCTTCGCAGCAGCATCGCGCCAGTTGCCGTTTGGCAGGCGGCCTTCTGAGGCCACAGCACGATACTCGCGAAGAATCGCCCGGCAAGCCTCGCTGATGCTGCGTTGGACAGTCGGCGACAGATTTCTGCCTCGTGTGAGAGAACGTATCGCCCGAAGCGGTCGTCGCGGAGGTTGGTTACGCCTCATCTCATCTCCTCAAGGGATCTGCAATTAGGAGGCTGCATTTGGATAGCTTGCAAACACGAGGCGGTCTATTGATCATAAGAAACAGACGCGCGTCCCAAAAGCAGTTTGGTTTCTTATTTACCTTAGGCACCCAAATCTCGCGCAACGTCGGCGGACTTGCTCCAGCCGGCAATTTTTCGCGCGAACATGTAATACCGTGGTGGCTTCGACCAATCAAAGGACTTTGCGGCCTTCAGCGAAGTTGCAGGATCCGCGTCTTCGAGCACCGCTTCTAAATTCGAGGGAATCGCCATCGGAGTGCCCTCCCAGAGAGCCGACTTACGATCCACTAGGCCCGAGGCGACCATCTCTTTCAGTTGGGCGGGGTGGCCATATTCACGCCGACCCCGAGCGACGGTAGAAATGAACAGATCGCCGAGAGCCGCGGCCAGCGCGACGAAAGCGGTCAGAACCGACGTGCCGATCGCGTGCTCCGGACGGATGTCGCGAAGCGTGCACCAATGCTCCCAGAACTCGGCCACCGTCCTCATCACTTTCGGGAGGTTGATCAAAATCCTGCCGGCGCCAGAGGTTAAATAAATTGGGTGGATCATTAGCAAAGCGGGCCGACGTCCGTCCTGTCGAGGTACCTTCAACAAAACCAAGCAGCTGTGATTTTCGCAGGAGACTGATACCTTCCGCCGATCGTGTCGGTACTGTATACCCATTTCGGCCGTCGAGAACCGTCACGCTCGCGAAATATCGATCCGTGCTACCGTCGTGGGAGATTTGCAGCCACGACAAGCTTCCGTCTGCACGTTCTCGCACGCCGCACCCGGCCGCTAAATGACAGGCGACGTGCCATGCTCCGAAATCAAAGTCACCAGGATCACCGGGACCGAGGTTTTCGCCGGCGATTACGCGCCGATCTCGCCAAAGTCTTCGAAGCAGTTCAACATTGGCGGCACTGTTGGTGAGATCCCCATTTTCAGAAGCTTCGAATTTGTACGTTCCGCGTTCCATTCGCACCACCTATTAACCGCCTCCGCGCGCCGCTTCTAAGAGGCAAAATTGATACCCTTAATAATGCGCTAGCGCCGTCACCGTTCAAGAACCAAGTTCAGAACTTTGTTGCCCACCGCAGACGCCAATCTCTACCATACCGACGACTGGCTTCGGCCCCCGAAAGAGCGACAATCAGAGCGGCATTCCAGGCGGCCATCAGCCTGCCTTGATCCGCTCGATGACGGCGGAGAGCCGCGCGCGCGTCGCTGCATCACGGACCTGCCTGACACTTTCCTCGAGGTCGCCAAGCACGGTGTCCACCTTCCACTTCGGTGGGCCTTCGGCAATCACGGCCTTCGCCAGTTCTTCCGCCTTATCGGGGGTGCCAAGGTCAAAGGCAGCGCCGAGCAGCGTCGGGCGGACCCATTCGTCGGCGACGTTCAGCTTGATAGCGCGTTCGCAGGCGATGATGACCAGTCTCAACACTGTCTGCGCGCGTTCTTCGTCGAGAGGCTCCGCGCGCTTTCGATAGAGCCGGGGCAAGTTGCTCGAGCAATAATAGGCGTTGAGATCGAGTTCCATACCCTGTTGGTAGTACCCAATCGCCTTGTCGAGAGCTTGCCGCTGCTCCCCTTCAGATCTCGTCTTAAGTTTGGCGAGGCGCTTGTAGCGCCCGCCCAGCAGGCCAAAGCGCTCGGGTGTCGGTCCCATCAGGTCGATCAGCGTTTGTAATTCGGCAAAGGCCTGGATGTCGTCGCCGGTCTGGGCGGCCGCGAATGCGCGTTTTTCTTGGATCTCGGGCTCGTCCGCGAACTTGTCCGGAAGATCGCGCACGAAGTCGAGTACGACATTCCAGTCCGCAGCGGTACTTACACAGTCACGCAGCAGCAGCGTGAGGGCGAGCGCCTTCGGGTAGGTTGCGGGCGGATTGCCTTCGTTGGCGATCAGGTTCTGTGCTTTTTGCATGCGCTCTTTGGCCTGTGCAGCGCGCACTGCGCGTACCCCCCACCAAATCAGTCTTTCGGGAGGTCTACAGGGCAAAATCGGCTACTGCAAAGATTGTCGGCCCAGGGGAGACCTTTGCGATCGTGGCCGGCGTTGTCGGCGCAGATCTCTCTGCTTTTGCCTCAGGCGTCAGTAACATTCCTTCTACAAGAAAAGAAACCCAATTGCTTGTCGTTGACAAGCACGTTTTGAGCAAGAATACCGATCAAAGTATACGCGTCCTGCAACCACGGACCGTGCATTGTCGCCTTCCCGTGAATCGGTTTATTGTTTCCGCTTGCATTGCTGAATTCTTGCACTGAGTAGCAGATATATTTGTTGGTGCCGTTGGCGGCCTTGATAAGGTCATCTTTTGTGTCCTGGAAAGATGGGTCGGCACTGATGACGATCGCCCCTACGGCGTTTCCAAACATTGCCAAGTCGCTGGCATAGTTGCCACTCGCAAGCTACTTTTGGGCCGCCGGGCCATTGCGTCGTCTCAGTATTCGCCATCGCCGAATTTTGATTATAATAAAGACCCTTCTGGGACTCGCGCAGAAGATACCGGGCTCGCCGCTCGCGGGCTTGCGGCCCAATGATGTCCTTCTGTCTGATGGCATGATTGTCGCCAAGCAAAACACAAGCCGCGCGGTATCGCTTGCGGACGCCATGCGGCACGGTGGCGTGGATCGCGTCGAGCACGAAAAGTTTGCTGAATTTAAAGAAGACAACAAGCGTGCGCGCAACACCCACTCGGCGATCTTCGCCGAGGTGAAGGTGGACGAGCAGCTCGGTATCATCCGCGTGACGCGTGTTGTTAACGCGGTCGCGGCCGGTCGCATCATCAATACGAAAACCGCCGCCAGTCAGATCATGGGGAGCGTGGTCTGGGGGATCGGCATGGCCCTCCATGAAGAGACACTGGTCGACCACAACTTCGGTCGCATCATGAACGCCAACATCGCCGAGTACCATGTGCCAGTGAACGCTGATGTCCAGGATATCAAGATCATCTTCGTTGACGAGCCGGACAGCGCCGTTAACCCGTTGGGAATCAAAGGAGTGGGCGAGATTGGTATTGTCGGAGTTGCGGCCGCCATCGCCAACGCTGCTATCACGCTACTGGAAAACGAACCTCGGGGCCTGCGTGTGCTTCGCATCAAGCGAGCTGGCCACCGAAATCGCGGCGCATGCTCTGTCATTCCAATAATAGACCTTGAGCAATGTTGGGCCGTTTCTAAAATCGTTGCGCAGGACGGTTCGTCATAGCCGGAGGTCTGTAATGTCGAAGAACATCCTGATCTTCTCCGATGGCACTGGGCAAGCCGGCGGGCTCTTCGTCGATGAAAACCGCAGTAATGTCTATAAGCTCTACCGCGGGACGCGGGTCGGGCCTGATTCGATGATCGATCCCCAACGCCAGCTTGCCTTCTACGATCCCGGCCTCGGGTCCAACGCCGACGGCAGTCAAATCAAGATCGGCTTCGCCCGTAAAGTTTACAATCTGATTAGCCAGGGTACCGGGCTTGGCATCACCAGAAACATTATCGACTGCTATGCCGCCATTCTGAGCCTGTGGCGACCTGGCGACCGCATAATTCTCATTGGCTTCAGCCGCGGAGCGTATACCGTGCGTTGCGTTGGCGGCGTACTCGCTGTATGCGGCGTGCCCCCGCACATGAAAGATGGCTCTCCACTGCACTACGATCCTGCCACGATCAGTGCAATCGCGACCGAGGCCGTCAAGCAGGTCTACCAGTACGGCTCCTCAATCAAGGGCGATCCGTTCAAGGATTTGCGCGAGAAGCGTGCACATCAATTCCGCGTCGCCTATGGCTCGGATCGGGATGGCCACGCCAACGAGTATCCGTATTTTATCGGCGTGTTCGATACCGTAGCTGCACTCGGCGTTGCCCGGCCGATTCGGCTTGCGCTCGGTATGGTTGGAACGATCGTCACGGGCCTTATCGCCGCAGGTTTCGCATGGCTGCTTTCCCGCTGGTTGTTATCATTCTCGCTGTGGTTTGCGATCTGGTTTGGCATCCCACTGCTTGTAGTTATTGCCGCCTACCTGAGAACCCATATGAGATACCACCCGGTCAACAAGCGGATCTATTTTGCCAACTGGTCGATGAAATTCTATGACAACAAGCTGAACCGCCGAGTTGCATTCGCACGGCATGCGCAGTCTATCGACGAAACAAGGGCCGACTTTGACCGGGTAAAATGGGTCTATGATGGTGATGAACGCCAGCGCGCGCCAAACGAACCTGAAATGCTCCGCCAGGTTTGGTTTGCCGGCGATCATTCAGATATCGGCGGCAGTTACCCGGAGAACGAATCGCGCCTGTCCGATAACGCGCTGCAATGGATGCTGGATCAGCTCAAGGAATTGCCTGATCCAATCCAATTAGACGAGTCTGTGCTCCGCGTGTACCCGTCTGCTACGGGCCCACAGCATGACGAACGCCGAAAGGGTTTCGCGGGTATTTGGAAGCGGCTTGGATTCAAGTGGAACATGAAATACAGGGACATCGACAATGACGCCCCGTTGCATCCGTCAGTTTTGGAGCGGTTCGCAGCACCGGCAATCCTCAACTATGATGTAATCGTGCCGTACCGTCCGGAGCCGCTGCGTAACCATGAGCAGGTGAAGCATTACTATGTATAGAATGCCGTGTCGGCGCGCCGAAAACGTACTGAACTCAGTCAGGCGGGCGCCACGCCATGTCCGACGCCGCCGTCTGCAGCTAATTGCGGTTAGCCGAAAACCTGTCAAATAAACTGATGAGCTCGGAACAAGCCGTAGTTCCGACGCGGCATAGCAACTGTTTTGGAACCATCACGGCACTCAGCGGATCGGCAATGTCGAGGGAAACTTGCGGGTGCTGATAGAGCCGCATTGGTTTCATTTTTGGTGAGTGGTCGCTCTCGATCCCGAAAACGCTTGGCTGACGTTCCATTACACTGCCGCTGTCAGCGGCCAATTATCCAATAACGCCCTCCGGCATCAGTCTCGCCTTGACGCAGCGCAAATCGCCTGTCGGGCGGCGCGTCGTAGGCAAGTAACTGATGCATGTCCTCCAATACGCCGCGCGCATCGGCCACGTAACCGTGACCCAGAGTTGTTAGATCGGCGTTTGTTACATTAATGGTATCAATTCCAGGTACAATCATAATTGGCGGCAATAGACCTGCGCGCGCGAAATCATGCAGCCAGCGCGACGCTTCAATCGCAAGGTCCCGAGAGGATACATAGAGCGTTGTACGTCTTGAAACACGACCAAATGCGCCAGATAGATTGCGAAACGTATCCGCGTCCACGTCCGCCGCTGCCAAAATCACTTGTCCGATCAATACACCCGTGCGTCTTTGTGCCTTGTTGGCTATTCGATTGATTGCTTGCAGAATGCCGCGATTCCCCATGCTGTGCGCGATGATATGAACTTTCGCAGCGCCGCTCCTTGCTACGAAATCCTCGATAAACTCGGCAATGAACGGCTCGCTTGCTTCGATAGTCGCCTCATCCGCCGAATAGCCCTTCAACGCCCCCTGTGATGGCCAGCTAAAGAGTGCCATGGTGCCTTTGACCGATAGGTCGAAGCCAATCTGCGCCGCGCGTACCGCAGCATTTTCAAAGGAAACATTGTAGCCGTGAACGAAAATGACTGCGTCGCGCTCGCTGATCTCTAACTTGGCAAGCCGGGACGAGATAGCGCTCCAATAGTCGTCGGCGACCATTCCTTTGATTTCTATGAGTTTAAGGCGGTCATCAATCCCACTCCGCAACCGTTGCCACCACGACGAACCGGTCGAACCGATCTTATGGGACTTGGGAATGAAGACTCGGCAGTAGCCGAAGTGGATTTTTGTGTCGCGGGACTTGGAAAAACCCAGTTGCAAGCTTTCTGAATCGTTCGGCTTACGATTGGTTCCAAACCACACGGTATAGCCAGCATTATCGTTAGTATTACGCGGTGCTTCCTTCGCATGCTGAGAGCGTGATCTTGCAACAGATTTGCGTCCAGATGATCGAACACCTTTCTTCGCCGTAACGATCGATGAAGCTTTTGACTTTCGCCTAACACCCCCTCGTCGACCCGACGCAGGCTTTCGCGCCCCCTTCTTTAGAGCAACAACGGAACGTTTTCGCAGCTTGCGCGCAATTTGCGCGATTGTGGTCACGTCAGCCATGTCCGCCGGCGTAAGGTACAACGCTGCCTTCCGGACACTTGGTAAAGCATTGATCTCCTTTGTGAGTCGCATCCATGCGGTGGGTTTGTCGGTGAAGCCGCAGACCTGCCGCACGTTGGTGCGACTGCTGATGACCTGACCACGCGCCCGACTCCTCGCGGAAAAAAATTGAATTAGCTCCCGTATGATTCTACTGAATTCTGAAGGAGCCATCGAACATACCCATTGGAAAGTCGTTCATTGAATTCTACAACTTATTTTCCAATTGCAGGCCAAAATAAATACGTTTCCCTCATAAGAAATGCGACATAAGCGGCTATGAACACCGTACGTCCGTGCCAGAAGGCTCCATCGTCAATTGCAAATACCCAGCGCCGGTCAACGCGCGACACGTGGTGGGCATTTGTATGTGCCGATGCCGATTCTCAAAGCGCTGGACGGTCGCCGCGTGAGTGTGATCGTCGCCAACGGCCCTCCGGCCTTGATGGCGCGGAAGTGGAAAAGCTCATGCGGCCGCTAAAGGGATTTGTGATCCTATTTGTTAGTCGCACGGCGAGCGGTGGGTTCTCGGTCCTGACGCTATCTCCGTTCCTGACCCAAAGATGGGGTAATCGGCCGGCAGCTTGTGGATAGCTAAAGATTTTGGGTGCTGCGCTTCAGGCTGATGGTGAATACGAGGTCCGCAGTCACGGCCTCAAGCATCAGAAGGAGAAGCGCAGCATGGACCATTTTGCTGGACTGGACGTATCGGTCAAGGAGACCAGCGTCTGCATTGTGGATGACACAGGCAAGATCGTTCGGGAAGTGAAGGTAGCGAGCGAACCTGAGGCGTTGTTGGCGGTGCTGAAGAACCCCGCCTACCACTTCAAGCGGATTGGATTGGAAGCCGGGCCGCTGTCGCAATGGCTTTGCAGCGCTGTTGCCGAGGCCGAGTTACCGGTGGTCTGTGTCGAGACGCGGCACATGCAGGCGGTGCTCAAGGCGCAGATCAACAAGACGGACCGCAACGATGCCCGCGGCATCGCCCAGATGATGCGGGTCGGGCTTTATCGCCCGGTGCATGTGAAGACACTGCGCAGTCAGAAACTGCGCATGCTGCTGACCCATCGCAAGCTGCTGCAATCGAAGGCTATCGCCATCGAAAATGACCTGCGCGGTACGTTACGCAACTTCGGCCTCAAGGTCGGAACGGTTGGCAAGGCCAAGTTCGAGGCCCGCATCAAGGAGCTGGTCGAAAACCTTCCCGACCTGGCCATTCTGGTCGAACCACTGCTCATTGTCCGGCGGGCGCTACGCGAACAAGTCGTCATCCTGCATCGCCATTTGCTGGCCATCGTCCGGGACGATGCGGTGTGCCGGCGCCTGATGACGACCCCCGGGGTCGGCCCCGTGGTGGCGCTGACCTATCGCGCCACCGTCGACGTGCCCGCGCGCTTTCGTAAATCCAAGTCAGTCGGAGCGGTATTTGGGCTGACGTGCGCCAAGTATCAATCCGGCGAAATCGATCGCAGCGGCAGAATATCACGCTGCGGCGATGAGATGATGCGGGTCATGCTTTACGAAGCAGCGCAGAGCATGCTGCGGTCGAAGAAATGGTCTTGGCTCAAGGCCTGGGCGATGCAGATTGCCAGGCGCCGCGGGATGAAAAAGGCGATCGTCGCGCTGGCCCGCCGGTTGGCCGTGATCATGCACCGCATCTGGGTTGACGGTACCGAGTTCCGCTGGACCCGGGAGGCTGCAGCAGCGTGACGACCGTGCAGGATCAAAGACGATAGGAGGAAACTTCGAGCTCCACCCAGCGGTGGAATGATGTCCCTCGCGGGACGATGGATGAGGTGAGTTCGCATGTCCGCTTGGACCTGCCGTTCGTCTGACGGCAAGGCCGACCGAAAGATTGCTCCACCTCGTCTTCGAATCCCATGATGGAAGGGCCTTGGTGCCGATTCCGAAGAGAAGCACGAGCCCGTGAGTGACATCGACACTGCAGCGGCGGATAGTCTGAAAGTGCTTGACCCCAAACGGCCGATTAGAGAAGCGGACATATAAAGCCCAAAGCTTGATAGAAGCCCAAGAACACGGCGCAGGGGTACGCTCGAAATCATCATCAAACCCGAAAACGGCCCGGCTAAGTTCCAAAATCAGGAAAATTGCGGAACGACACCGACAGTGCAAAGAGTTGTGGTCCGTAAGCTCGCTCAACGCGCGATCCGGTCGGGACCCTGTCGGTTATCCTGGACGGCTCGAGAGCGTGTTTCGGGAGTGACGCATACATGGTCAGCCTCGAAAGCTTCCCGCCATACGAAACCTGTTAGGCACGTATCTGGCCCGTACGGACCTCCGCTCGGATTGCGTCGTGAGCCAGCAAGCATATTGTCCTGAAGCGTTTGCTCGTGAGTTTGCACGGATACGCACACGTGATCATCGGGAATGGCTTCGCGCCAAACGTATCCCGCTATGCACTTGTCGTGCTTCTCCGAACCTGCGGTAAAATAAATCCAGATCCCGCCTACCGTCACGAGCAAGCAGGCGATGGCCCCCAGCGCGAACGGAACCCATTTAGGGCTCGAACCGGGCGGGCTTCCGCTACGCGAAACCGGTTCGGTCTTCGAGATCTGGCCTGAAAGGGGAGATTCGCCTGTCTTCAGAATCTGGTCGATGGCATAGATGAGTCTACTCATGTGCTGACGAAAATCCCGCCCGCCGTCGACTTCGCCGGCATTGATATAGCAAAGCCCTTGCAAGCTTTGGGGTAGATCCGCAGCCTTCGGCATCGTCGCGCCGCTGACCAGCACCGGAATGATCCGCATTCCTTGTTGGAACGCAGTCTCCAGCTCGATCCGGACTGGATCGTTGTTCGCGTTGATCCGAGCGTCCTTACCCCTGCCACCAAGCCATTTCGGACCGATTACTGCAATCATGACTTTGTTATCGGACAGCGCATCCCTCATTTGCTCGCGATAATCAAATCCCAGCGGGATGCTATCGATGTCCATGAAGACGGCGTCTTCGCCGTAGTGGTTTGCAAGGTTGTCCCGGATCCGTCCCGTAATGACGTCTGAGTCTGAGCGACGGTATGAAAGTATGATTTTACTTGGCATCGGCTCAAGCAATCAAAACCGGCAAACGCACGAACGTGGCGTCGATATGGAAGCTTGCCATTCCGGCAATGGGCCTTGCAAGCGGTAGCACGCCGTAAATCTACCTTGGCGACTACAGGTAAGTAATCTGATAAGTAATCGATGGCTAAAGGTTTTCTAGTATGCCTTCAGCCTGGTGATGACTCTATTGAGACGTCTCCGCCGATCCTCGTCTTCGACCTGCGCAACGCTCGCCTCGAGATCATGCACAATGCTGTCGATCTGCCATAACGCGGGACCTTCATCCGCGACCTCGTCACAGAGCTCTTCAGCTTTGTCAGCATCGCCAAGATCGAATGCCCCAGCGAGCAGCGTGGGGCGAAGCCATTCGTCGCTCGTACCCCGGCGCTTTGCTCGATCGCATGCTGCCATCACGATATTGAGTACGGCCTGCGCGCGCTCCTGGTCACCTTTGCGATTGCGCTTACGATAAAGACGGGCCAAGTTGGAAGAGCAGTAGTATTCGTTCAAGTCCAACTCCATGCCCCGCTCGTAGCTTTCGATGGTTTTATTGAGATAAATGAGTTGCTCTTGAGCGGTCGTTGCCGAATCATACAAGCGCTTGAATCGGCCTCCTCGCAATCCGAGGCGCTCCGGAGTCGGCCCAAACTCTTGTATTAGCGCATCGACTTCCGCGATTGCCTCGAGATGCTTGCCGGTGTGCGAGCGGGCAAATGCTAGCTGTTCTCGGACCTGGGCTAGCGTCGTTAGTTCATCGGGGAGTTTGCCGATAAAGTCGATTACGACTTTCCAATCATCAGACTTGTACACAGAAGCGCGCAGCAGCACCATCAGCGCGAGAGCGACCGTTGGCAGCATTGGTGGAATTGAATAAGTTGCTACAAGCTCTTGAGCCCGCGCCATCCGCGCGGGGAGGGGGACGGTGCGCGCTGTGCGGAGATCTGCCTGAAAGATCGCGAGTTGAGTCAGCTGATCTTTCATGGTTGATGCGGCTTGCTCATCGACGTTGGATGGGTAGCCATGTATTGATGCATGCATCGGCGAAGCACCACCCGCACGTCTCTGAATTTCGCCCTTCACCGCACTACAAAACGCATGTGCGGTCGGCTCGGTAATCATGCCTTCAGGAAGCGGGTAGCGCACCGTCCGCATCTGCGCGACGTCGAAAAGCTGCTTGGACCAATCG
Organism: uncultured Alphaproteobacteria bacterium; assembly: GCA_963816295.1. Lineage (GTDB taxonomy): Bacteria > Pseudomonadota > Alphaproteobacteria > Rhizobiales > Xanthobacteraceae > BOG-931. Next base: position 164,544 of record CAWFJS010000020.1, read on the forward strand.
GCTGCGAGCAATACGCAGCCTTTCTCTTTGGCGGCGTGGCGGATCCCAACTTCATAATAGACATTCACATTAGCAATCGTCATGTCAGCTAACACGAGATCGGCAAAGTACAGCCGCTCAAGCATCTGTGTGATAACAAGCGCCCCGGTGTCTTGATCGGCCCGTACCGGCTGATAGCCCAGCGCCTGAATCACGGGGACGTAGCCTCGATCCCACAACGCGTTAAAGTCGATCTCTGCGGGCCCGTGGCCCGCTTCGACCTGCGTCGGCTTGCGGCCGTAGGGCATGATCATGAAACACACGGGTCTTGGTATTGGCATCGCAACCTCACCTCCTAGTCCAGATTTGCGCGGTCCAGGTTTACCCGCGGTTACTCCATTCGAAATGACTATGACTATTATAACGGCATTAATGACGCGTTCATGCTCGATGGTCGGTGCGCCTTGGTGCCACGGCGACGAAATTTTCGCGGATTGGGTCATTGCTCCTCGTGTCTGAGACAGCGTGTTGGCCATTCGCCATCTCGCGCTTGCTGGAGCCAACTCTGGTCGGACAACGGCCACGACGCCCGACTTGTCCTCAATACAGAGCGCTGTTGAAGGACAGTGCGAGCTCCTTATTGGCGTGCCGTAGGCAAGAGGATTCGTTGGATCGGAACGGAAATGCCGGAACACTTTCTTGGTCAGTAACATTCGCAGATCATATTCGACGTGGTATCATTTTTGCGGTGCGCGGGCTTGGAAGGCGGAATGGCCTACACTCGCAAGAATGTCTGGGAGCTCGGCGGCGACTGGGCTGACCCGATCCTTTGGTATGCGCGCGGTGTAAAGGCAATCAAGGCGCGGGCTCTTAGCGAGCCGACGGGATGGCGGTTCTACGCAGCCATCCATGGGATCGACCAGGATCTATGGCGGCAACTCGGCTATCTGAGCTCTGGCGATGCGATGCCAAGCAGCGGCGACATTGAGACTTATTGGAACCAATGCCAGCACGGAAGCTGGTACTTCCTGCCCTGGCATCGTGGCTATTTGATTGCTTTTGAGGCGGTCGTTCGCGACGCAGTGGTCAAGCTCGGCGGACCGTCGGATTGGGCTCTGCCCTACTGGAACTACTTCAAACCGAACCAGGATGCGCTACCGCCCGCCTTTGCGTCAGCAAACTGGCCGGACGGAGAGGGCGATAATCCGCTTTATGTTCCACAGCGATACGGTCCGAATAACGACGGCAACGTCTACGTGCCGGTTAACATGATCAACCTGAACACACTCGGTGATCCTGATTTCTCAGGGGTAGCCAGCGGCGGCAGCCCTGGGTTCGGCGGCGTCAATACGGGGTTCAGTCACAGTGGCCAGGTCCATGGCGGCATCGAGACGCAGCCGCACGATTGGATTCACGGCTTAGTCGGTGGCGGCGACCCCCAATCGAATTTACCCGGACTGATGTCTGATCCGGACACCGCTGGGCTCGATCCCATCTTCTGGCTGCACCACGCTAACATCGATCGGCTATGGGAGGTCTGGCGGAAGAACCCGACTAGTCATGTGGATCCCACCGACGCCAATTGGGTCAATGGACCTCTCGTCGTCGGCGGTGGCACCTTTGTGCTACCGATGCCGGGCGGGGTGAGCTGGACCTACACCCCCGGTCAGATGAGTGATCTTTCGCAACTCAATTACACTTATGATGATGTGTCGCCGCCATCTGCGACGCCGGCGGTGGTTGCGCGGCTCGAGCGGCTCGGGGTGCCATTGGAGACGGCCAACGCGCTTGCAAGGAGCACCGCCATGGCTGGCCCTAAGACTGTTGAACTGCTCGGTGCCAACAATGAGAGCTTACGCCTAATTGGTGCAGAAGCCGGCACGTCAGTTACCCTCGACGCTGCGGTCCAACGTAAAGTATCCACGAACCTGGAGACAGCCGGGGCCGCAGGGAGGCCGGCACCTGACCGAATCTTTCTCAATCTCGAGAATGTACGCGGCCTCAATGACGCCACTGCTTTTAGCATCTACATCAACCTGCCTGAGGGCGAGGATCCAGCCCGGCATCCCGAGCTTCTGGCGGGCAGCATCGCGCTGTTTGGCGTGCGCAAGGCGACGTTGGCCGATGGCGAACATGCAGGCGACGGTGTCACCTTCGTCTTCGAGATCACTCATATCATCGACGCCATGCACCTCGCCGGCGTTCTGAATGTGTCGCAGCTCCGGGTGCGGCTGGTCCCGATCAAGCCCGTGCCCGAGGCGGCGCAGATTAGCATCGGTCGCATCAGCATATTCCGGCAAAGCAGCTGACGAGGTCACCTTATGAGCCGCACCGCGCATTGGCCCGATATATGGCTGGTTGTGTTGGGATCGATCATCTTGCTCGCCTGGTGGTTGCTAGCGCGCAACAGCGGCGACCTGATGATGTCCGCATTCTGTTCGTCCGATACGCTGTGGGCGCTACCGCTGTCGGTCCGGTTCGATCTCGCGCTGATGCTCGTCTCCCCGGCGCAGCTCGCTTCTGGTTCGGCACTGATGATTGCTGCCATGATGCTACCCTTGATCATCGCGCCGCTTCGGCACGTCCGCGATCGGAGTTTCGCTAGGCAACGGACGCGGGCGACCATTCTATTCGCCGCCGGCTATGGTGTGGTGTGGATGATTGCCGCCGTAGTTCTCCAGCTCATTGCGTTCGTCGCGCGATGGGCAGCACCTGCACCGCTGCTGTGTTTTGGCCTCGCGCTCGTAACTGCAATACTTTGGCAGGTCTCGCCCACGAAACAATGGTGCCTGAACCGCTGCCATCGCCGGCCACATCTCGCCGCATTCGGCGCAGCGGCAGATCGCGACGCTTTTGATTTTGGTCTGACCAATGGCGCATCATGCGCCGGGTCGTGCTGGGCGCTGATGTTGCTGACGCTTTTAATAGGCCAAGGTCAGATTTCGGGGATGATCGCCGTCACGCTCTTTGTCTTTGCCGAACGGCTCGAAAGTCCCGCTCGGCTCAAATGGCGCTGGCGAGCGCCCAGCAGGACTCTACGGATCGCCGTCGCGCAGGCGCGTATGCGGCTGACAACCGCGCGTGCGGCCGAACATGTCGTGACTCCCGTTGACGACAGCGTATTTGGTCGCACGCTATGCCGCATCATGATATAATGGCATGCTTGCACCAAGTTCGCCGCTGTGACATTGGCAACAGCGGAAATTCACGATCGCCAGTTACTTTTGCACGCGACGCAGGACGCGATAAGACTGACGCACGACTTCAGTAGCGCTCATCAGGCGTGAAAGGTGGAGTCATGTTGGCCGGTTTTTTTGAGACTGTCATCGCCGCCATCTATCGGCGCATCAACCGCTGGCGAGTGTGGTATCGACTGCCATTTCCCATCGCGGTTATCAATCTGTTGGCGCTGCGGGTGGATTTACGATGGCGCAATCTGTTCGATACCGAAACCGCACCACCCGATCTGCCGGCGCCCGATAGTTTCGACATCCGTCATTGTCGGACAGCTGACGGCACTTTCAACGATTTATCGAAAACTTGGATGGGAATGGCGGATGCGCGGTTTGGACGCAATGCGCCGCTTCCGCAGACCTTTGGCGAACAACCACCAAGTCTTTACGAGCCTAATCCACGCGTCATTAGCCGTGAGTTGTTGGCGCGCACCAACTTCATCCCAGCAACTACCGTCAATCTGTTTCTGGCAGCGTGGCTGCAATTCATGGTCCACGATTGGCTCAGCCATGGCGTCAACGATACGCAAAGCCCTCCGCTACGGTTTCCCGTTCCCGCGGACGATGATTGGCCTAAGCCGGAGATGACCATCCTGCGCACCTGCCCAGATCACCAGCGCGGGCCACGGGATGAGGGCCGGCCAGCAAGCTATCGCAACATAGTCACGCATTGGTGGGACGGATCGCAAATGTACGGCTCCGACTTGCGAATGCAGTACTGTGTTCGTAGCTCACCGACCAAAGAACTTTTACCCGACGGCAAATTATATCTCGACGAAACTGGACACCTGCCAGTCGATCCGGAAGCCGCCGACCATGACCCGCTTCAGGAGCTGGCCGCCGTCAATGGGAACTGGTGGATTGGACTTTCTGCCATGCACACGCTGTTTACGCGTGAGCATAACGCGATCGTCGATCGCCTGAAAATTGACTATCCCGACAAAGACGGTGAGTGGCTGTTTCAGAAAGCACGCCTAATCAACGCTGCACTGATCGTGAAAATCCACGCCACCGAGTGGACGCCAGCATTGCTGCAGTCATCAACCTTGCAATATGCCATGCGTGGCAGCTGGTGGGGCGCGCTTGGCGAAGCTTATTTCAAAGCGTTCGGTCGATCGACGCACGACGAGCTTCTTTCTGGCATTCCTGGCTCATCGACCGAACAGTATGCCGCACCGTATTCAATTACAGAAGAGTTCACGGCGGTCTATCGACTGCACTCGCTCATTCCCGACGATTATTCGTTTCGTCAGCACAGCGATGACAAGGAAATCCTTGCATGCACAATGGCGGATCTGTTTGCCGGCGGAACCACTAAGGTACACCGCAAGGTTTTGTTCGACGACGTACTGTATTCGATCGGCACAAGTTATCCGGGTGCGCCGGTGCTACACAATTACCCGCTACATCTGCGTCGCCTACCTGAAAAAATCGATCAAGGCATCATGACCGATCTGGCTGCGACCGATATTGTGCGCGACCGTGAGCGCGGTGTTCCACGCTATTGTGCGTTCCGACGAATGCTGCGGATGAGTGTCCCGAAATCTTTCCAGGAGCTCACCGAGAATGAGACTTGGCAAAAGGAACTGGAAAAAATTTACCAGGATGTCGAACGCGTCGATCTTCTGACCGGCACGCTGGCAGAAACTAAGCCCCCGGGATTCGCTATCTCGGACACCTCATTCCGCATCTTCATCGTCATGGCTGGGCGCAGGATTAAAAGTGATCGCTTCCTGACCAGTGATTACAACCCCCATGTCTACACGCCGGTCGGTATTGATTGGGTGGAGAAAAATGGCATGCGCGAGGTGCTGTTGCGACATGCCCCATCGCTCCATCCCGTTCTGAGGAACGTGCGCAACAGCTTCTTTCCGTGGCCCAGAGCAGCGAGCTGACGTCATGGCGCGGCGCATCCGCCTGCCCGGAATCGTTGACGTGGTGCTGGTCTCCGACCCAGCCGAAATACGCGCCCTCAATGATGCACGCGGCGTCGATCGCAACTTCGTCCTGCGCGGACCGCTGATCAATCGCTTGATTGTGGCCCGTATCCGCCGCTGGTTCCAGATTATGGGTCAGCTGTTGCCTTCCCTCATGTCGCGCTACGACCATGTCCGTGCCGATCATCAGCAAAAGCTTGCTGCAGCAGTTGACCCGATATCTGGCAACACTCTGTGGAGCAATTCACAGATCGATGCACTTGCCGCTTATGTCTGCGGCGGCGGCACCGATGAGGGCGCCGGTATTGTTGCTCAGCAAATTGTCGGCAGTTTATTCGATCCGGTCTACCACGCAGATCGTGCCACTTGGAAAGCCGCGGAACTGATCGATCAGTTTCGCGATGGTATCTCGCCAATTCAAATCGTGTGGCAGCTCACCGGACAGCTGCGCCGGGCGCGCGCTCTTTTGGTTGACCGTGCCAAGGCTGACCGTTGGACGATGCACGGCACCGCAATCGGTGTTCACGGCATCGTACAAGCCTTGACGCAGATGCGTCGGTTGCGCTGTGGGCCAAACGCGGAATCTCTCAGCGATGAGGCGGTACTTTGGCAATGCCTCATCCCGCCGAAACAGGTGCCTCGCACCGTCGAAGTCCCGCTCGAGACGCCGCTTGTGAAAGACCCTTTGAGCGTCGGCTCCATTCTGATGCTGCAGCTCGAAGCTGCCTGGCCGCGGGCACCGGACGCGGAGCTAGTGTTCATGCACGGCCACTGGAATGCGTGCCCGGCACGCGCCTTCGTGACCGGACTCCTCCTGGTGGTGTGGCGTCGGAGCTTACAGGAGTCCATTGCCACATGACCGAAGCGATGGACCAGCGCGTTACACCAGCCGCCGCCAGGGGCAGCAGCGATGTCATCTTTACACCGTTGAAATTTAACAATCTCACGGTCAAGAACCGTGTTTTTCGCTCCAGCGTTTCCGGCCGTTTCGATAACGAAGATGGCTCGCTCACCCAGACGCGGATCAATTGGGAATGCAAATTCGCAAAGGGCGGCGTCGGAGCCATAATCTCATCTTACGTCCCGGTGTTGATGGAGGGTCGCATAATCGCCGGCTACGCGACCATCCACCGCGACGACTTCATTCCGTACTGGCAAAAGCTTGGCGAAGCTGTGCGTGGCTTTGACTGCAAATTTATCATGCAACTATCGCACTCAGGTCGACAGATGGACATACCCGGCGTGCATAATTATGTGCGCCCGACGCTGTCATCGACCAGCAAAAAGGAATCGTTGCACGGGTTTTTGTGCCGGGCAATGACCATTGAGGAAATCCACTACACGATCGATGCCTTTGCCAAAGGAGCATGGCGGGCGCGCGAAGCCGGCCTCGACGAAGTCGAACTTCATGCCGCCAATGGCTATTTGTTCACACAGTTCTTGAGCTCTGGCATCAATGATCGGACCGACGACTATGGGGGCTCGCTAGCTAATCGCGCCCGATTCCTGCTCGACGTGATTTCAGCGATCCGCGCGAAAGTCGGAAGCAAATTCCATCTGCAAGTAAAGATTAGCGCAGTCGATCATAACAATGTCGTGCCGTGGGAAAAGAAAGGCAACACACTCGATGAAAGCGTGCAGATCGCGAAGTGGTGCGAGGTCGCTGGCGCCGATGCCATCCATGTCTCGACCGGCAGCCTATTTCCTCATCCCTTGAACCCGCCGGGCGGTTTTTCGTTCGAAACTATCACCGCAACTTACGACGCGATGATCTCGTCAGGCATGAGTACATTGCGCAATTATTTCTTGTTCCGCTATCCGATCTTGCGACCCATATTTTACTGGGCTTGGTTTCGAATGAAGCGTGGTCGGCGCGTGGAAGGCGTAGGCGAAGATGAGGCTCGCGCGATCAAAGCCGCGGTAAAGATCCCGGTGATCTCGACCGGCGGCTGGCAGACCGCCTCGAAAATCCAACAGGCGATCGTTTCCGGTGCCTGTGACGGGGTTTCAATCGCGCGATCGCTGATCGCCAATCCGAATCTGCCAAAATTCTGGGCTGCTGGTGACGACCTGCCGCCATCGCCTTGTACTTATTGCAATCGTTGTCTGCTAAACGCCCCGAAAAATTCGATGGGCTGCTACGAGCCGCTGCGTTTTGCCAACCATGAGGCGATGATCAATCAGCTGATGACGATCTACAACACGCATCCGATACTGAAGGCACCGACACCAGAGGAGGTGTCGCCATGATCGGTGAACAGCCGGTCACGGCCGTCGAGAATGCCCTGCATCGGCGCTGGCGTCTGCTCATCCCAGTCTACATATTCCTCGCGATTATTGCGCTAATCGGCATTATTGGCACAATCCTTGGTCTCGTCCTCCTCTGGCAGCTGGCGCAGAACCGGACGCCGTACTACGCCGACATTGTTGAGGAGTTCAAATACGGTTCGATCGGTGCCGAGCCGCATAGCGGAATTCCGTACCGAATTTGGCGCGCTCTGCCTGCATTGTTTCCAGAGTATTTTGGCGGCCTCCAGGACTATTCGGCCTTCGGTTTTCTCTACGAAAACGACGCCGACGGCCGTCAACGCGACCTGCCGATTGGTATTTCACGGCGAACTTATCGCAATGTCGATGTGGTCTGGTTTAACTGCGCGACCTGCCACACCGGCACGGTTAACACGACGATGCGCGATGCCGGTGGGCAGCTGTCGACTGGCCGGCACATCATCCCCGGAATGCCGTCCAACAATCTCAATCTTGAACGGTTCATTCGGTTCCTCTTGAATGCCGGCGCCGATGAACGGTTATCCCCGGAGAAATTGATACCGGCAATCAATCAGACTGGCCCGAGACTCAGTCTTCTCGAGGAACTGATCTATCGCTGGTACATCATCCCGACATTACGTGACGGATTGCTAGAGCGGCGCACCAGGCTCTTTCCATTGTTTCGCCAGCAGCCACCTTGGGGCCCCGGTCGAGTTGATACTTTCAATCCTTACAAACTGATCCAAGCGAACATGCCGCTTGCCTCACTGCAGAAGAGCGAGCTGATCGGCATCGCCGATTTCCCTTCGATCTTCAACCAGGGACCGCGGGAAGGCATGCATCTGCATTGGGACGGAAACAACACCTCGTTAGCCGAACGTAATCTTTCCGCGGCGATGGGGGCCGGCGTCACGCCTGATTCTGCCGACTTCGCAACCATCAATCGCGTGGCCAATTGGCTAAGGGCATTGCGACCGCCGCAAAGCCCGTATCATCCCGACCCGGCTGCGGTGGCACGTGGCCGCGACATTTTCACGGCGCGCTGTCGCGCCTGCCACGGCTACCAGGATACGTCTGGCTATGTCTTTACCGGCGAAACGATTGGCCAAGTAGAACCGAACAGCAAGCTCGGCGTCGATCCTCACCGTCTCGATTCCTATACGGATCAGTTTCGGCAATATCAGTTGGCCAATTTCTTCGCCGGCACCCCTCATCAGTTCAAATATTTTATCAAGACCGATGGCTACAGCAATCTACCCCTCGATGGTTTGTGGTTGCGTGCCCCTTATCTGCACAACGGTTCGGTGCCGACGCTCGCCGACCTTCTCAATCCCTCCGATAAACGGCCGGCGGCTTTCGTGCGTGGCTCTGACACGCTCGATCCAGATCGCGGCGGTTTCGTCGCGCCACCGTGCGTGCCACCTTCAGCACCGACAGAGCCGTTTTGCTACGACACTGGCAAACCCGGCAACGGCAATGGTGGCCACCTTTATGGTGTCGACCTGCCTGCCGGACAGAAGTCGGATCTGTTGGCGTACTTATTAACTTTCTAAGGAGCGCCATGACCGTGGATTCCGAAAATTCACCGACACCCCGGACGATTGCAGCCGTGCAGTGGTTCCGAGCTATTATGTGGCTTGGCATCGGCGCAAATGTCGCGTGCGCGTTAATCTCAATTCTATGGACAGAAGGCGTTCTCAACTTCCTTCATCTCGAAATGGCTCACCCATTGGTTTGGCCGCGATTTGCAGCTTTCCTCTTGGTTCTGCTTTCGATTTTTTATGTTCCATCGGCAATCGATCCCTTGGCTCATTGCTATTCAGCGGTGGTCGCCATCGTTTGTCGCTTTGGCGGCGTTGCGTTTTTCACAATCGTGGGCGGTCGTTACATTTTCTTTGGGCTGTTTGATTTAGCGTTTGGACTCCCGCAGGCAATACTTTTGCTGCTCGCCTGGAAATCGTCGAACACCATCAGGAGCGCCCAATGAAGGCCAGGGCGTTTAAGCGGCGTCGATGGTTACTTGCAGCTCTTGCACTCGTCATCTTTTGCGCTGGAGTGGGCTTTCTCACTTATGAAAATTTCCTGGTACGTGCCATTCCTGTATACGCTGATGATGAGCAAAATTTTAAATATGGATCAATTGGCAACGACGGCGCTACTGGCGTGCCGTACGCAATATGGCTGGTGCTACCGAAAATTTTTCCGGAGTACTTACCTGGTCCGGGCGGTTACGCGTCCCTTGGATTCCGTTGGGAACCCGGTCGTACCCAATCCGACGCGCCGGTTGGATTTTCGCGCGCTCGGGTTGGCGTGGAGCGGATGGCAATCAATTGTGCCTTTTGTCACGTCACGACCTATCGTCGAACGCCCAACGGGCCGCTCGAATTCGTGGCGGCGGGCCCTGGCAACACAGTCGACGTATTGGGTTATCAGAATTTCCTCACGGCCTGTGCACGCGACTCTCGCTTTTCCGGCGATGGCTTATTGCCCGCTATGGAACAGGAAGTGCATCTGTCTTGGCTTGATCGGTTGATCTACCGTTATGCGATCATTCCGATCGTGAGGAAAAGCCTTCTGCAGCAAGGCGAGCAATTCCGATGGACCGATCAGCATGAACGGCCACCGTGGGGACCAGGTCGTATCGATCCCTTCAATCCAGTGAAATTTGACATGTTACAGTTGGCCGACGATGCGACGATCGGCAATTCGGACATGCTGGCAGTGTGGAATCTCGGTGCACGAGAGCAAATTAGAGCCAATGCCCCATTACATTGGGATGGTCTCAACAATTCGGTCCGTGAAGTGGTTTTAAGCTCTGCTCTAGGAGACGGTATGACGGCGCGCGAATATGATGAACAGACCCAAACGTCGTTGCGCCGTGTCGCTGCATTTCTACGCCGCACCAAACCACCGGCCTCGCCGTACCGGCCGGATTCGGCGGCGGTTGACCGAGGCCATGCACTCTATGCCAACCTGTGCGCGGACTGTCACGCGGCGACTGGTGCGCGCACACTGACGGTAATACCGATTGAGGAAATTCAGACTGACCGGCATCGCATCGACATGTGGCCGACCGCGGCACGCGATGCCTACAACAGTTATCGAAAGGGCTATGACTGGAACTTCAGTCATTTCCAGAAATTAGAGGGCTACGTCGCCGAAACCTTGGACGGATTGTGGTTGCGGGCACCATATCTCCACAATGGCTCGGTCCCAACACTTGCGGATTTGCTGGAAGCACCGCAAGACCGGTCGAAGGCGTTTGTCCGTGGGGGCGAAGTCCTCGATTCCAACCGCGGCGGTTTTGTGGCGCCCTCATGCGATCCGCGTCGACCCGAGAAAGGGGTATTCTGTTTTGACACTACGCTACCCGGCAATGCCAATTCCGGACACGTCTATGGGACCGACCTGACGGCAGCAGATAAAGCCGATCTGCTAGCCTATCTTTTGACCTTGTAAGCGCGCGTGGGATTTCACATGAGCGAAACACAGACATTGTCATATGCTAAGGCGCTGACAGCCACTCGGCTTCACATCTATCAGGTCTTGTTTACAATTAGCATTGTCGTTGGGTTGCTCGTGGGACTGTGGTCTATATTCGATCCAGTGGGCTTTGCCCAATTGATATTCCAGATCGATCCCCACCCGGAAGCTTGGCCGCGAATTTGGGGAGCAATGCTTCTGGCCTTGCAGTTTCTCTATATACCAGGCGTGCGCAATCCGCTTTTTTATCGTTGGCCCAACTGGTCCAGCATCTCGGTCAAGCTTTTAATGACGATCATATTTCTGACCGCGGGCTCTTCCTTTTATCTGTTAGCGGTCTGGGAGTTCGTTTGGTTCATCATTTTATTCGTTACCTATTACCGATTGATGTTGGCCGATTTACAGAGCAATCCATAGCAAACAACTGGCTGCAATGAGGCACCTTACGTCCGAGCTCGTTGGGCGTCACCTGTAGCGACGCGCGAACGCTCGCGTTCGTAGGTCCGCCGACCACATCTCGAGCGTGTCTCACCATCTTTTACGAGGGGGCAAGCGCGTCGGAATCAATGGTCAGAACTCTCCGGTCTTCGCCGCTTGCTCGCCGGAAATCGAGACGGATGCCTGACCTGATTGGAGTCGATGCAGCACTTCGTCGTTTAGTTTGGGATTTACGAACAATTCATTGATTGTCATCACTCTTTCGTCCACACCCGTCCACCGCATTAGCGCATGAAAGCCAGGGCGATTGTTGAAATACCCGGTCGGCTGAACTTGTCCGTCCCTGTCCAGTTCGGGAACAATGCCACCACTCGGACCAATCCTACCGCGGACGATTTGGACAGGATCTTCCGCTTCTAGCCGCATCATGGTCATCGCGCGTCCAACGCCGTCTATGTGCGGGATCAACATGCCGAGCTCCGCGATTTGGTGATCCAGCAACCGCTTGATTGCCTCGTCGCGCGTCACGTTTCCCGTCATGTCGAGCCAGCGCGTTCCCGCGGCAATTTCGGCCTCATTTTGATTCTGCAACGCTTCGCGCAACGCTGGTTCCTGCCGGTAGGCTTCGTGAGGCCTCAGGATGACGGCATCCACCCAGGCGAACGCCGCGAGCTCGACGGGTGAATATTTCTCGGGGTGGTTATTGGCTTCATGGATATACAAAAGCTTTTCCGTGCACTCGGTTAGCGCCCGTTCGGTCGCCCGTTGCGCATCGGTGTCGCTCATTCCCGCCCGTCTGAAATTGCCGCCGCCATAACGCCGGAGGAACTCGCTGTAGGCGAACAGCGTGTGATGTTCCAAGCCATAGCGGGAGCGGTTAAGGCGATAGACCTTCTGGATCAGTAACTCCTTGAGTACGCGGTCGACAAAGCCCGCCACGAGCGTGCCGTTTCTCGTCTGGTCCTCGTTGAACATGAGAGCGAGCGAGTAAAATACCTCCTCCCGACCTGCATCTGGCAGGAACTGCAGCGCAAACACTAGGCTGCCTGGGACGTGCGCGCCGCGGCCCCACCCCCACGATGCTACGCTCTGCCCGCCTTGAGTGAGGCCGAAGTCGCGATCAGCGTCTACCTCATACGACGTGAGTGGGATGCGCGCTCCTTTCAATGGCGCCGGCTCAACTTTTACCTGGCCAGCAGCAATCGCCTGCGTCGGCGGCGTGACAGCGGGCGGTACGATCTCGCCGATACCATTCGACCCTGCGGCGAGGAGACCATTGAGCTTCTGAATGAACTCAGGGGGATACGGCTGAAGCGCATCGTCCATTGGCCCTTCGTCGGGGATGTTTAAGGCGGAAAACATGCCGGCCAAGGCGACGAACTGCATACTGTGAAAGCAAAGTTCAACGAATTGGCTATCAACTTTGCGCTCGAGAAGATCCTTTGGCATCGTTGTAGGAACGCCATCTGCAGCATTTCGTGCGAGCGAATCTGCTTCGTTGGCTGATTTGTTATTAACAAGCGCCTGGGCTCTTGCTTCACGCGCGCCACGAAGTTGGGCGAATGGACGCTCTGTGGACACGTAGGCGTTCTGGTTATATTCACCGAATGCGGCACCGAACTCGGCAAAATCTTCATCGTTGTAAGACTGCGGATCGGTGGCGAACTTATTTGCAAGGATCAACGCTGCGCGTTCATGGCGCTCGAACACGCCCGGTGTCGACGGCGCGTCGAGGTACAGCATCTTCTGTGCCATTTTTTCAGGGGTTGTGGTGCGATAACGAAGTGCGGTCTCCATGCCCAGAAAGGCATGATGCGTCATTGTGTACCACACTCTTCGCCTCTGTGCGATCGCACTGGTTACAAGCTCCTTCGTCACGCGGTCGACGAAGCCCGATATTTGCACACCGTTTCGGAATGAGGGCGTGTCGAAGGCGAGACTGGTGGAATAATCAAGCTGTTTTTCGAATACGCCAGGTATCTGGACAAAATACCTCCCGAGGTTGTTACGAACGGCCTCGGGGTTGTCGATGAGCTGCGCCGCCCAAGTCCACTCGGCGCGTGCCTCGTCGCCTCGCACCCAATTCACATTCGGCAACCTTGGATCAGCGTCTTGCAGAGGTACTGACGGGGAAGGCCGACCGTCTTGGCTTAGCAGGCGGGGTCTTGGCGTATTGGTGGCGGCCTGAGGTTCAGCGGCAACGAGAGGCGAAAATTTAAATGGGACTGCCAGCGCTACCAAGCGAGACAAGCCAATTGCTTTCCTTCTTGTAAACATAGACATACTCCATACCCCGTCTGGTCTTCGGGCTGGCCCAGTTGCGAGGCTACTCAACCTCGACCTCAATCCTTTTGCCACTTGTGTTGATGATTGGGTGTTTTCGAAGGCGGTGGAATAGGATCTCCGACGAGCTGATAACGCTTGGTCGAAGGCGCAAACATCAGCGCAATCAGAAAGCGGTTCATGATAATCACGGCCACGTCAGCCTCGGGGAACGGGTCGTTTGAACTGGGCTCTCTTCCACCCCGCGGGGTATCGGCTGGAATTCCCCAGGGAAGGGGATCTTGAGGTGCCGCAGCCAGTGCCGAGCGTCACCTCGCGTTGTGGAGATAAATAATCATCGTCCACATCAAGAATTGTACGGCAATCTCGTTGCGATGTCACGCTCCCTAGCCAAATACGGTCCTGATCTTTGCTTCGAAAACAATCGCAACAGACGAGTAGTGATTTTAATTTTACTGTCTCCCGTATTGATTGAGATCAAATGGAGCGCAGCGAAGGGTGCCCGCGTAAATTTTTTTCGCTAAACGACGGTGAGTGTCGCTAAGTATACGGAAGTCACTCTACTTTCGATCTTTTCTGTTTTATCTTCGTGGTTCTTGCCTCTTCAAGTCACCGTCATCGCGGTTCTGGTGCTGAGATTTTAAACAAGGTCATCCCCGGGGTATGCCGCACCGCCCAAAAGAACGCGGCGAGGATTTTAGATTTTGACTTTGTGCAGCAAATTCACGCCTGCAGCTGGCATGCCCCTGTCCGCCATTTGGCTGCACGACGCGGGGCCTCAAATTTTTGCCGGAGTTCCGACGCCTGAGTTGGCCCAAATCGCACCGGGCGGACAGTGCGGATATACACCAAGCACACAAACCAATTGGCCGCGTGCAAACAAATCTCATCGGCGGCCACCAAACAGGTTCGGACAGATGGTGGCCCGCCCGGCATGCAAAAGATGGTCATCCCCCGAGGCAGCACACACTGCATTAGTGCGCTTGCAACGCAGAGCAAAAATTCAAAATTGCATGTCTGCTTTACCCCGCAAAGCGGACATCATCGATGGCCGCTGACACTTCCGCTTTGGGCCTTGTGTCACGAGCATGCCGGTCCAAACGGCATGTGCAACTGTACGAGAGATGGAGGTGGGCCCTTCGAGTTCGACAATCAGGTGTTGATCTCAAGCCACCGCAAGCTGCTGTGGTCAAAATCCATGGTGGTGAGCGTTGCGGAAAAAACCGGAACAAGATTCCGGCAGGCAAGATTGAGAGAGGCGAGCGCAAGCGAACCGCCAGCGAAGTGTCGAAAGCGGTCAGACGATGCCAAAATCGGGGGGTGACCCTTCCTCCGAGATCAGCTTGAGAGATGCCTGACATGGCTCAAGCGGCATCCGGCATGTAGGCGGCGCGAAGCTCAATCAGGCTCTGGTACGGAACGTGAGAACCTACACGGCGATGCCAAGGGAAAAAGCACAAGTGGCTCCAACCGCGAGGCTGAAATACCGATGCGCCGGCTAGAGGCGGACTGCTTTGTAGTAGCGGGGAAGCGGGGTAATGCCCGTGGAGCGAAGGGAGCAGGCCATCGACATTGATTCGGGTCAACCGATGTCGGGTCCAACCCGCGGCGGGGGGAACCCAATGTTCAATGGAAGGCGGCAGCCTTCGCGCGGTGGCACGAGCCGGATGATGCGAGAGTATCAAGTCCGGATCTGTGAGAGGCTCGGGGTGAAACTCCCCGGACCTACTCGGCATAAGGCGACATATGCAGTGCAGCAATCGATCGCGGGCTATTGAGGTATGTGCTGTCGAATTTTCGCCAGCAATTCGCGCGGGCTGTAAGGTTTGGGCACAAAGTCGTCGCAGCCAGCCGCCCGCGCTTTCTGTTCTTCCTCATTCGGCGCGTACGACGTGACCGCGATGATCGGGATCCATAACAGCGCAGGATCGGTTCTGATGCGTCGCATGGCCTCATAGCCGTCCATACTCGGCAGCTGGATTTCCTTCAGGATGAGATCGGGACGCACTTTTGCTACTGCTGCAAGCGCCTGCTCACCGTCCTCGGCCTCAGTAATTGCGTAGCCGGTACCGGCGAGCATGTCGCGAATGATCTGCCGATCATCCTCCTGGTCCTCGACGACCAGAATGCGCTTGCTCATGCCGCCTCCACCTGCCGGTCAACGCGAATGCGGACGGTGAATGTAAAGGTTGAGCCTTGGCCGACGGTCGAATCGATCCAAATTTTTCCGCCATGCATCTCGACGATGCGCTTGGAGATGGCCAACCGCAAGCCGGTGCCGCCTTTCTTGCGGGTGATTGTATTGTCGGCTTGCTGGAACTCCTGAAACAGCTTGGCCTGGTCGGCGGTGGAAATCGCCCCATGTGCCATCTTTGCGCTGCTGTGCCCTAATCGTCAGGTTCGGATCTATGTCGCCCACGAGGCCGAGTATGCGCTCATTCGACTAGATCGCAAGCGGCGAGCGGGCTGCCTTCCCGGTATGTCGAGGAAATGGGGCGCGAACGACCAGGAGCCAGAGGGGACGGAAAGATGACTCGTGAACCGCTCGAACAGTCCGGTAACGGGAGTGCCGGCACATGGAAACTCAGCGCGAAAGGTTTTTTGGACCATTTGGGGGTTCCCTTGCCGCTTCACGACAAACGAATAGTCGGCTAGGTCAAATTCTTCAATCATGCTGCACGAGACTAGCGATCCGAAGTACACGGCGCAAATTGATACCGTTGGTTGGATACTTGTCGCCTTTGCTGTCGTTATCACGGCCGTCATAATCGGCAAGAGGAAGCGTTTAGCTGTCTTGCTTTCGCGATATCCTCACTAGCACTGCGATCATTGATTTTGCTTTTTGAAAATCCTCGATTGCAAAAGGCGATAGCGAAGTTAGGGTTCAGTCGAATCGCCTCGTTGTAATCGGCAATCGCTCGGGCGTAGTCGCCTTTATTCTGATAAACTAAACCCCGGTTGGCAATGGCGAGAGCATAGTTGGGACTCAGTCGAATCGCCTCGTTGAAATCGGCAATCGCCCGATCGTTGTCACCCTTGCTCCGATAAGCGTTGCCCCGGTCGTTAAAGGCGATAGCGAAGTTAGGGTTCAATCGAATTGCCTCGTTGTAATCGGCGATCGCTCGGTCGTAGTCGCCTTTATTCTGATAAGCAAAACCCCGGCCGTTAAAGGCGATAGCGAAGTTAGGGTTCAATCGAATTGCCTCGTTGTAATCGGCAATCGCTCGGTCGTTGTCCTCCTTTCTCCGATAAGCGTTGCCCCGGTCGTTAAAGGCGATAGCGAAGTTAGGGTTCAATCGAATTGCCTCGTTGTAATCGGCAATCGAGTCGTAGTCGCCTTTTCCCCCATAGGCGGCACCGCGGACTACAAGGGCGCGAACGTCATTGGGATCGAACGAAAGGGCTTCGTTAACAAGCCGAATTGCTTCATTGTAATCGGCCAAGCTCCTGTCGCGGTCGCCAGTCCTCTGAAAGTCGATGCCCCGGACTAAAAAGGCGCGGGCATATTTGGGATCGCCTGAGATGGCCGAGTCGTAATTGTTTATGGCTTGGTCGAAGGCCCCTTTGTTGGCAAACGCGATGCCTCGATCGGTAAAGGCGCTGGCGTTCTTCGAGTCGAGCCGAATTGCTTCGTTACAGTCTGCGATTGCTTTGTCGAGGTCGGTTATATTCCAATAAGCGGAGCATCGTTCGCTAAACGCGCTTGCATTCTTCGGATCGATGCGAATGGCTTCGTTGTAGTCGGCAATCGCTCGAACGAAATCGCTCCTATTACGGTAGACATTGGCACGCTCGTAGAAGGCGGTTGCAGCATTAGGATCGAGCCGGATGGCCTCGCTGAAAGCCGCGATAGCCTTGTCATCGGCATAGTTTTTTGCATTCGCCGTGCCTTGGCTTATCAGCGCAGAGTATTGCGCGCGTTGCGCGGCTTCCTGCTCCGCCTTAGGACTTGCCTGTTGTTTCTTCGCCTCCTCCAACTTGCGGCTAGCTTCTGCCTCTTGCGCCGCCTTTGCTTGGGGCTCCCCCTCTGCCTTAGTAGCTGCCTCCGTCACCTTGCGGTTGGCTTCCGCCTCGGCCGCCCTGCGCTCTTCCTCCCACTTAAGCTCCGCCTGTTTCACACCTTGCTCTAGAATATGTCGAACGAATGCGTAGCCGCCCACCCCAATTAGGAGCAGCAGCACAGCGATTGCCGCCGCACCCGCTAACGCCCGCACGCGCCAGCGGCCCAGTCCGGCCTTGTCGCCGAGTGCCTCGCGCACTCTTTCGATCAGCGCTTCGGCATCCCGGCCGAAATGAAGTTGGCGCACCTCGATGGCTTGGCGGCGCGCAAGCGGCTTGAGGGAGTCCGGGAGCTCACTCGCCTTGGGGATGCTTGCCCCATCAACTAATACAGGGATGACACGAATGTCGCGGGCAAGCGCCGCCGCGATTTCGATCGCAACAAAGTCGTCGGGCTGATGGAGGCTGGCTGCCCTGCTTCGTCCTTCACGTCCAGCCAGTGGGAACCAATAACGACCAGGAGGACGTTGCAGGCGGCGACTTGGCTGTTCAGATGCGCCGCGAAGTCAGTCCCAGCCGGAATCTGATCGACATCCATGAAGACTTGCTTCCACCCGAAAACCTGGACCAGGCGATCGTGCAGCCGACCAGCGGTGGCGGCTAAATCTTCTCGGCGGTAATTGATAAAAATCTTGTCGGCCATAACGCCCCCGAAATGGGCGAACCAATCCTACCGCAGGACTGGACAAGCCACTATCGGTTATCTAGCTCGAAGGCGCTGGCCCTTGCCGGAATTAGGCGAAGTCCGGTTCGGAAACGTCTTCACCACGATCCGATCATGGGCTCAGGCGGCTATTACATAGGGTTGACGGACAAAGAGAGGGCACGTCGGATTCTTAGTAGCGCAGAGGCTCGACTTCTGAATCGGGTCAGACTCGGACTTTGGACAATGTCCGCGTCGCGTCCGTTAAGCTCCTGATAGATGGGGTAATCGGCCGGCGTTCTTGTGGATAGCTGAAGATTTGAGGGTGCTGCGCTTCAGGCTGCCCACATCCTTACATGAAAAACGCGCCTATGGCCCAGAAATTTTGTGATCAAGGATGCAAAACGACTTTTGCAACACTATCGGCCATAAACGGACTCATGCACTGCAACAAAACAGATGACGGCATCCTGCGCCTTTCATAGGTTGCCGTCTTCCCAGCCCAGCTTAAACGAAGCTATCAGTCGGAAAGCGGCCGGACGACCCGAAAGCCGATGAAGGGCTGTCCCTTGTCTTGCGGACCTGAAAGCCGCGCCGCCGAGCGCAGTACCTGCGGCGGGCTTCCGATCGAGCCGCCGCGGCGCACGCGCAGCTTGCAATCGGGAAAAGTCCAGGCGCTGCCGTCGGTCGGAGGATCGGTGTAATAGTTGTCGTGCCAGCAATCCTCCGTCCACTCCGATACGTTGCCGTGCATTTGGAAGAGTCCCCACGGATTGGGCAGAAATGAATCAACCGGGACCGACTGGCCGCGCAGCTCGCCGCGAACACCTTCGTCACCGTAGATGTAGGTGCCGTTATAATTGGCTTGCTCGCTGGTGATCGAACTTCCCCACCAAAACGGCGTCATCGTCCCAGCGCGCGCCGCATATTCGCGCTCGGCTTCGGTCGGAAGCCGGTACGGTTTTCCGGTCTTGCGCGACAGCCACGCCAGATAGGCGTTGGCTTCGTTCCACGAAACATTGATCACCGGCCGCTTGCCGCGTCCCCATCCTTGATCGGCCGGAGCGTAGCCATTGCAGCCACCATCGGCGAGGCAGGCATCCCACTCGTCGAAAGTCACGGAGAAGCGGCCGAAGGCGAATTTACGTCCGATCGTGACCTGGTGTTGCGGACTCTCGCTGCCGGCGCGGCCGAGTTCAGTGGTCGGCGATCCCATATTAAACGTGCCAGGCGCGATCACCGTCATCACCGGGCAGGCCGCGCATTCCCTGAAGCTGTCGTTGGGCTGCAAGGCGTGTTCGCGCGCCTGCGTCAGCAATTCGACTTTGAACGGCGAGAGTTTGCCGGGTGAGGGAGCGGGCGCAGCTACTGGCTTTAGGGCCGACTTCAGTGATTGCTGGGCCGGTGGTGGCGCGGCAGACGGTTGCGATGGTGCAGAAGTCGGCGTGCTATTCGAAGCCTGTGGCGCCGGCACCGGTTGCGGTACCGCCGTTTGCTGGTTCGGAGCGAGCGTCGACGGCGCAATGCGCTCTCGCGGTGTCATGGCGATCCATGCCACGGCCGCTCCGGCACAGGCGATGGCGACAAAGCCCGCGATCAAAAGCGGGCCGCGACGCCGGCCAGTTGTCGCACCTTCTGGCGGCCTTGCTGCTCCTTCGGCCAGTGCGTGGGGTACTCCGACTTTCAATGCGCCGATCAGCCGGTTCATATCGACGTGAAACGAGCTGTGACGAACATCGAGGCCATTGCGTGCCGAAAGACCCTGCAGGTCCGCCGGCAAATCTTCCGGCTTTGGAACCCTGGCGCCATCGAGCAGGATGGGGATCACCGCGATGTCGCGTTGCAACGCGGTCGCGATCTCGACACGGACGAAATCGTTCTCGTTATCGAGACGCCGCTTGCCCTCAGCATCGCGGGCATCGAGCCAATGGCGGCCGATGACCGCCAATAGCGTATCGCACTTGCCGACCTCCTCGCGCAGGACCTTGATGAAGTCCGAGCCGAGAGGAATGCTGTCAACGTCCATGAAAAGCAGGTCGGCGCCGAATTCGTGGGCCAGCCGATCGTGAACGCGCCCGGCGTGACCCGCGCTGTCGTCGCGGCGGTAGCTAATAAAAACCTTGGCCGCCATCAGGCATCTCGGCTATGTGCCGAAATTCATAATACACGAAAACACACGGCCCTCCGTCCAGCGATACTCGATCGCGACGGTGCGACCCTCGATCCAGCCGAGTTCGCGCAGTCGCGCCACAAAGGCGTCGGTCCATGGACGCCAGCCCGCAGCATCCGCGCCCACGCCTCCTGCGCTTGTGTGGCGATCGGCCAAGCGATAGTTGCCGTCGAGCCAGCAACCGCTTTGATGAAGTCCCCGCCTAGATCAGAACACAAGCGGCGCAACTGGAATCCCGGTCACGATCCGACCTGCGCGATGGCACGTCTGATCGCCTCCAGGGTGATGCCTTCGTTTAGCTGTTTCGCCATCAACGCCCGATGATGAACGGCGAAGCAACTAAGTTGGCGATCCAAGACCGGCGACCCAGAATTGCCTTCTTCAGTGGGGCTTCGGTAGCGAACATATTGCTGTGAGTATTCTGCAAGGCTGTTGTCATACAGCGAAACTGCAAGTTCTTGGCCTCTAGGATGGCCGATCACGTACACGCGTTGCATTGAGGTGTTGCTAATTTTCGGCAGAAAGGAGCAGAGCTCGAGCCTGCTCGAGTCTGGCGGGGCAATGACTCGCAAGATCGAGATGTCCATCTCGACGCGCGGCGAGCTATATACGAGTTCTCCCAGCCTCACTCGCGGGCGGCCGGCGAGCCGGGTGAATTCGATGTCCGCCTGCAATGGACGCAAGGGAGCATCATCCACAGGATCGAGGCTGATCACGTGGGAATTGGTCAAAAACAATGGCCCGTTCCCCCAGGCGGAGTAGAGGTCCGCCCCCGACATAAGGAAGCCCGTCCCAGCGGGATCGCCGGTTGCGGAATTGCCGATGCGGCCAATGGCCGTGCAGCATCGATAAAGAGTGTCGAACCATTGCAGCTTAACCACCGCTTCGGTGCCGTAAACTGCCTCAAAACCCTCTCCATCGGGAACCTTGCCGAGTTGCATTGGACGCACCGAGCCGCCCTCTCGCTGCAGCACGGCATATTCCAAGACCGGCAAAAGCTTATTTCCGATGGCGGTCCCTTCCAAACGCCAGACGTCCTTCAGTTGATGCAGCGTACTGCCAAGTTCGAACGCGTCGGCATCCGGATGCTGAATATATTTTTTTGCTAATGCCAGAACGGCATCCTCGTCTTTTAGCGCGATCGCCGCTTCCATACTCGTCGCATAGTCCCAAACGCCGCTCGCTCCCTGCGCCTCGATGTCATCACGGATTTGCTGCGCGATTGCAGCCGCATCCAGAGCATTACCCGTAGCAATGCCGTCGCGTTTCGCCCGCGACAGCAGCGCAACAAGATTGATGCCATGCCAGCGATAATTGCCTTGACGCCGCTCCCAATCGACACGGTAAGCGGTAATCGCTGCCCTCAAGCTTTCTGGATCGCCGTCCTTGATAAACAGCTGCTTATAGGCGCGCCCGACCAGGCCTCGGATCTCCGGACCTTCCACCGGGTCATCGGAGTACTTTTGCGACATAAAATTCAAGGTGGCCAACGCCTGCGGAACGCGCTCTTGGTCGATGAGCGACTGACACCATTGTCGCCGAATAACGGGGTCTTCCCTTCCAGCCATGGTGAATAGGCTGGCTGCATGCTCAAGGTCGGCGAACTGGCGCTTGCGCCTGATCAAACCCAGTGCTTTTTTGATTTGCGGCAAGTCGAAACCAGCCGGGTCAATCTGATCGGTGAGGGCTCGGACGTCACGGAAACGATACTGCTCTAAAGCCGACTGGAGTTCGGTGAGATATTGTTTCGGCTCCATTATGCCGGCTCCCTACCGAGGTAAAGTTGGCTAGCGGCTAGCCCAACGTGCGACCTTGGTTGCTGCTACCCTAGCGACGATAGGGCCGAAGAAATATCACACGACGATATCGCTGCCATTCCTGACGATTTTCGTGCGCCGAGTCTCCCCCTCGACGCTACCAGGCAACTCCAGTGTTCCCGGCACCCCGCCCGCAGCGAAGTGATCAGATTTCTTGATATCGCCGAAATCCAGACCAGTACGCTCCTCCAGATCAGCCAGCCTAATCTGGGTAGCCGCCACGTCGAACGCTTCCTCGAAGCCCGGTAGGTTCTGAATATCCTCTTGTCCGAGCACAAACGCTGTGGCTGAAGGTGTGCCGTCCCGTCTAATCAGCACGCATATCTTCCAAAACTGCAACGGGCACCGCACCGAGTAATTCATTCGATCATTTTTGTATACCGGATCGTTCGCTGCGAACAGCGGGCCTGTAATGACGACCAGGCGTCTGCGCTCCTTCTTCGCGTGTTGCTCCAAAAGAAACTGCTCCAATCCCTGCCAACGGTCCTTACCTTGATTAAAGGGAGAAGCCTGTAACGAGCAGTTGGTAAAGTGGAATGTGTCGTTGTTTGCCAGGGTGGCGCTGGCGACATCGTTGCCCCAAGCGGTGTCTTCGCGCCGGGTCAAATGGCCGCGATCAATTCCTCGCTCGAAGGCCTCCTGCCCGATTTGCTCCGATCTCAGGATACGAGGGTCGATGTACCATCTGTCGCCCCGCCGTTTACCGATATTGGGACGATGGTCACCATCGACATTGGCTGCAGAAAACCAAGCCGTGCGGCGGCGTTTGTTCATATACACGCTGAAATGATAGTAAGCGAGTTCGAATGGATCATCGTTCTTCTGTGCATCCGATCTCACTCGTGCAGTGTCTTGCTCCATCGCCTTGCTCACGCGAGGTAGCGGTACAGCAATGGTCTCGAGGAAGCTCGGATCGAATCCCGGCCGATTGCTATAGTCCGGATCGATCGCGATGGCTTCTTCCGCGCCTCCATCGTCCCAGTCCAGTATCTGGTCGGCTGCCGTTCCAGCCGGCTGTGCGGTCGACGGACGACCGATCGCAACGCTGACCCGAAGTGGAATTGTCCACGACGAGACATCAGTCGACGACGACGGTAACTGAATAACCCGAGTAGGGGGACTCGGTTGCGGAGGCGCGGCCGCGCTTGGCGAACCTTCGGTCCCCTTCACGGAACGCCAGGCCGGCGCCCAGTCATTGGTCGGTGGAAGCGTTCCCTCGAAGTTCAGTAGCGGCGCGACGCGGCCGTCCCGCGCCAGCTCGTACATGGGCACCGCGTAGTTGGCCTTAAGATACTCGCCGGCAAAATGCAGCGCGACTACGTCTCCAGAATCGATATCGACGACTGCAGACCCTGAATTTCCCCCCAGCGTGGAAGCATCATGGGTCATTGCGTTGACATTATTTTCAAAGCTTTGAATTTCTGCGCGCGCTCTGATAAAGCCAGGCTGCAACCGTTTGACGTTGTATGTTCTGGTGAATACGCGGTCCTGCAGCGCAAGATCGGATCGGTCGTCTCTGGCCGGATAGCCGATCACGACGACATTGTGGTCAAGTAACTCTTCCGGTGATTTCACCGACAATCTAAGCATGCGATCTGTCGGAAGATTATCGACCCTGAGCAGGGCCATGTCCCAGTATGGGTGGATCATTTCCACGGCGCGAACCGACAAATAGGCGGCGCGGTCGTCGTCAGGGGCATCGATCTGTCGCTTGAAATCGATCGCCGCATCACCGGCGCGGTAGCGAATGGTGAGCCCGAGACCTTGAGAGAAGAGCTGGGCAACATGCCGATTCGTTGCAATCAGACCCTTGCCGACCACAAATCCGGTTCCTGCGTACGGCAATAACGGCGAGCTCGGCACTTCAACACGCCCTATCAAAGGAAGAAGTGGACTAATCCGCCGTTTGATGACGTCGTCATTGAGGTTAAGCCATGGCTCTTCGAGATCGTCGTACAACTCGCCACGGACAAATGCCACCGGCCGATTTCTTGGAAGTACGATTGCCTCCAAGCCGAACATTTCGCTCGGCGTAATTTCCTGGGAGCGGTCCTCCGCTAGTTTTTGCAGTCCCGATTCGATTGCGGCGGCATTGCCGGGTCCCAAGCTTTCGAATCCCCCGCGCTCGATTGCTTCAGCGCCAGGCCGCGGTAACGCCTCGAGGGCATTTCCGGGCGCGATCTGAGTCAGCATTTTCTTCAGGCGTACGAATTTTGTTTTTTCCATAGAATCACCTCGGTAGCCTTCCAGACCGCATAGCAGCTAAGCTTCCTTCCAGATCAGCTGCGTATTACTTCCATCTTTTGGTCAGCCGTCCCCGCTATGTGAACTTGAGGGTGGGCGATTTGAGGAGTCGTCTTATTGCTTTGCACGGCTCCGAGGCTCAATCAGTCCAAAGCTTTGGCAACCTGCAAACTCCACGGAATGAAGGTGTTGGTGCTGTGATCGGCAAGGGGCCGGAATTCTGGCGAATTGCCGAGGGAGTTCAGGGTCCCAAGTGCGTCGATCAAGCCCAAGTGCTGAGCGTAGCTTCGGCATGGTACGTCCTCTGAGATCACGCACCCGAACGTATGCACCGTAATCTCTTCCGTTCGATCGGAGGGGAGTGATCGCAAGGCATTCTCAATCGCCAAAGCTCCTTTACTGTGGCCGACGACACGGGTGATTCCAGGAACATTTCGGAGGATTGCATGGACGTCGTCTGAGGCGGCACTCCCGTAACGAAATACCGGTGCACCGGTTGGTGCCGTTTCGCGGCCCGGCGTACTGCGTGCGAGATCCTTTCCCATCATGGCAAGTGTCGGTGCAAAATTTGCAAGAAATTCCTGAGTTGCGCTTTGCACCACATCATACATTTCGAAGCCGAACCAGCCGCCAAGCGCCTGCGGAACCACATCGGCAAGGCCGTAACCCGGTACGATGGCGGCGACAGGCTCGCCAAGAGCTTCCGATACATCCCAGGCCAAGGCGACCGATCCAAATGCGGAGCTGCCAACGCCTGAGACGGCCAGCGTTTGAATTTTTGCACCCGCAAAACTATTCGCAAAATCAAAGAACTGTTTCATCTCGAGAAAAGGCGCGCTCACATAGGGCGCTAGGTTGGCGTCCACGATGATAATCGAGCCACTCGGATTAGATTGTGCCGTAAGATTGAGGATTGTGAGAGGATGCCTTGGTGAAGCTGTCGCCTCTGTCACCACGATCGTGCCCTTCGTTAAAAGGGTCATGGTAAGTAAACCGACGTCGTAAAAGAGCATGTCGAAGGTGGTGTTCCAAAGTCGGCACAATCGCAGGATCGGCTCGATAAACGACCTCTGCACTTCATAGAGCACCAGATTTTCGGGAGACACTGCCCACCTCATGTTCGAGGTCATGCGCACTTGTGCAGGACTGCTTGCGGTTCAGGTCAGTTCCTCCGCGAACGAGCGCCGCTGCTGATATTCGCGCCAATATGCGATGCAGCAGGCGATTGTCCACATTGAAACGACATGAAGATAATTTAGCCAGCTCGTCGCTAGCGGAATTTGCGTCTCGATCATGATGAGCGCATGTAATCCCACTATCACGGCGCCAATCAATGCAGTCGAAACGACGCTCAGTGGAAGCAGCGCGAGGAGGCCCAATACCAAAATGAAGTTCATTGTGGCGTTTCCAGTCTCGATGCGGAAGGGTGTCTCGATCCCAAGCAGCCGAACTGTGATATAGAGGCAAACGCCAAGCGTAACGGCGAAGGCGGAGATATAAAGTTGGGAATGCCTTTTGGCGAATTCCTTGAAACTCATGAAGTAGAACAGCAGGAGTACCGGGGAGGCAACCATGTACCGAAAGCGCGTCGAGCTAATTGCGGCGTCGCTCGCCAAATCGGAAACGCCGTAGACGATGTAGGCGATAAACCCCAGTAACATCCCAAATTGGGCGATGCCATACATGCGGTTGCAGAAATAGTCTTGAAATTCGTTCTCGATGATCTTTTCCGGAAAGCGCAAACCGACGGCGACCATGCCGCCGACAAATATTCTGCCGATCCAGTTCTGGCCGACACCCGTTTTCGGCAGGATTGTGGTGCCAGGCGCGGCCGCTGTGATTGCCGCAGCGGCGGCTGACCGACTGACGGAAAGTTGACGATCAAGGCGTTTGGACAAGGCGGCCAAAAGACGTTCAAATGTCTCGTCCTCGCAGCTGCCTTGCCAGCCGCCGAAATCGAGCGTCTGAATTTGCATGAACTGAAGCGGCGGCTGACTTTGATCGATCGTAATCGGCAATAGCTTATGTTTAGCCAACGCGTAAGCCGCCTCGGCGCGCACCCAATGGGATCTGATCGAGTTTTCGGACCACAAAACGATGACAACACTGGTTTGGGCGATCGCCTCCTCGATTTGGGTATCGTAAGCATCGCCTTCCTGGATGTCGCTCCTGTCAACCCAGACGGTGAGCCCTTTTTGAGACAAGGCCGCCGTCAGTGCTCGAACGGTGGAAATGTCTCGGCGAGAATAGCTGATAAAAATCTCACGCATGGAAAACTCCCCATGCGAAGAACGTCGTCAAAATATTTACCAAGGGGTAAACGCGTCGGACGAACCTTGCAGTATCGCGGTCGGTGCAATGCTTAAGAGCCAATTCACCCGAGCCGCCGAACACGCCGCCGATCCCTATAAACTCCAGCCCTTTTACTATTGCCTCGTCCACGCGCATTGGTCGCGTCCTCCACCTGCGAGGGGCTTATCGCGACACCGGCGTCGCCAACTCGTGGTCGGACGGTCACCCCTAGGCTAAAAGGAGGGTTCGAAAGTTTCAACTAGAAATCTGGGCCAGAGTTATTTTACTGTGACGCGCGGCACAACTTTCCTTTTGCGACATGATACACCGAACTCGATACCGAACATGGGCGGGTGATTAGAATGCCACATTTATAATTTTGCTCTTTGTTCTTCAATGCTTTCACCTAGCCGATGCCCACTTACCATCATGATGGATCCCTATCGCCCATCTAAAACTCTTCTTAGTTCGATTGGCGTGCTATCCACATAGTGTGCTCGCGAGAGAACGCTAACTCAGCCTCGTTCACGCAAGCAGAAAGGTCTGCATCGCTCGAAACATCGAGCAATCGCGGGATAATGAGTCCAATCTCGTGAGCTGCTACTGTATATGCGGCTCCAAGCTCATTAAATTTTTTGATTTGCATCCAGCCAATGATCGAC
Source organism: uncultured Alphaproteobacteria bacterium (assembly GCA_963816295.1). Taxonomy (GTDB): domain Bacteria; phylum Pseudomonadota; class Alphaproteobacteria; order Rhizobiales; family Xanthobacteraceae; genus BOG-931. Next base: position 192,052 of record CAWFJS010000020.1, read on the forward strand.
GAGGCCAATACGATAATGGGCTCAATTGGCCAGTAATGCCAGTCGGGAAATCGAATTCTACTAAGAACAAGCGCGATAGCTGCTAGATAGCAAAACACACCAAGTCCAATCCACCTCTTGGCCAGTTTTTTGTTGGTGATCGCTTTACGATTATACCACGAGCGCTGCTCTTGCACTCTATCGCGTAAGTAAACGGCCTTTCTTTCTTCCAATGTTAGGCTTCTTAGCCGCTCCATCTCTGGAGTGATTTGGTCTTGATCTGACCATTCTGCCTCAATCGCTTCAGCGGTACTCCGATTTTCATCAAGTGTGCGTTGCAGATGTTGTATGAACTCAGTCCGAGCAACTGGTGGTGCCAAGTCACTCGAAAATGGTTGGGCCTGCATTACGTACCGCCAAGTTAGGGTTTTAACGCTTTCGGCGAGGGCCCGGCAGTGGTACCAGTCCTGCTCAGGCTTCATCATAGCGCGCGCAAGCAGGAGGCATATTGAGAGAACAAATATGAACGCGTAGAACAAGTAAAAACTTGCACTCTCAAACAGCTCGATGGAAAGGACTGCGGCGACAAATAGCAGAAGATACTCGCAACGAATGAGCATGAGATAAAGCGATTGCTTCCTGTCCGAAGCCTCATCTGCGGACCGAAACAGAGCAGGATAATTCTCACTGATCATATTGCTCGCAGTAAGGTTGTATAGTCTTACAGCTGCTCCACTGAGGGTCGTGACGTGGCGACCATTTGAGACGGTTCAGTTGTTAAGCGACCACACAGCTTATTTTGCGACATGCACATTGACGGGACTAAATGGTCGGCGATGAATGATCGCCTACAGTTATTGACCCCAGATCCGCGATTTGCCCTTGTTTATCACCCGAGACCGTTTTGAAAATCTTGGTCATCACTCCCGATACTTGCGGCCCGCAGACTGCAGCGACATAGGAGTCCCTTCTACCGGCTAGGATGACCGGCAAAGTAGAGTCTCTCCAGATATTTGGGCGTGTCTGGCTGGTAATAGCGGGCCTTCCAGGAGTCGTTCGGGACGAGGAATGATCGTGCGCTCTCTGGACCCGTCGCAGCTCGCGCATGTGCAAGGCCACGAAACTGGAAGTGATTGAAGAGGCGCATGAACTCTGACAAATAAAGATCCGCGACTCGCTTGTCCCCCCGGATCACCAACATGTTTTCATCGTTCTTGCGTGTCGATGCGTCGCTGAAATTTGCGGAACCCGTGATCAACAGGGGGTCCTTTCCCAATGGATCAATGATCATGTATTTTGTATGAATATATTTGACGTGGGTATTCAGCCCGCTAAGGTGCTCTTCCATCCATCGTTCGAACTCATTTTGAGGCAGGATATTGGCGACCGCGACCTCGTTGAGGAGCGATTCAATGTCTTTATCTGCGCTTTCCAACAGAACATAACGAAGATAAGGTTTAGGTTGCTCGAGTACTTCTTCGAAAAGATCGTTAACGCCAAACGCTGCGGTGAAAAAGACCGCAGTACTGGCCTTATCCATTAGGCGCGCATACCATCTCAGCAGATCCAGATTAGACCGCGGACTAAACGCTGCTCCTGTGCCGATCGCAGGAAGTCCATCGGGGATCGGGAAAATCTCATCGTTCCCGGGCCGGATATCTCGCATTTCCGGGTCTTTTTGCAATTCCTCCCAATACTTGAAGTAGGTGGCGGCGACATCCTTATTCCGCACAATGTGACCGCAGTTCGAGTGCCCGAAAATGCCTCCATCCGTGAAGTTCGTCGATCCGGTCCAAACCTCGACGGGCTCACCATTGTGGAGCAGGACCATGAACTTGTTATGAGAAATAGCACTGCGACTTCGGGTTCGCGGAATCACAAGATCCTCAATTTTGGCTTGGCGAATTGCCGTCCAATTGGCGTCAGCCGGTCCGTTTGTTTTTACCCGCGCGTCGAAGATGATCTTCACATCCGCTTCTGAGTCGGCAGCCTCTCTGAACGCGTTCAGCACAGCTCCTTGCTGAAGTTCATAAGCGGAGACACGAAGGCCCCAATCAGGGCCGTTGGCTTTATGGATGAAATCGAGCATCGCTCGAAAGAGGCCGCGCGACAGCCACTGAAACGCTGCGCGATTGGGAACGTCCGCTGGGCGGCGATCGCCAAATTTTCTGACATAGGCCTGCGAGCCGGCAACGCCGCGGTTGAAGTAGACCGCGTGCTGTCCTTCATCCTCCTTCTCCGTCGCAATTCTTACCTCGACAGTTTCAGAGGCGCGCAACGCACCGGGCTCACCCCGCATCGCTACGATCCTATAGGTATACTCGTGACCGTAGCGTGTCGTAAAATCGCCCCAGAAAAATCCCTGAATCGGGTGGTGCTCGGTCGAAACCATGCCTTCTTCTACGGGCAGGTCGGGGAACACCTTGAGTGCCTGCAACCATGCACGTGAGTTGCCGTGCCCGTGTTCGATCCGCTCAATCCCAAACCCGAGCACGCCGTCGCTGGCAGCCTCCTCCATGTCGATGCCGAGAAGCACCACGTAGGCGCCAGCGATTGCCTGCACCGAAAGTGAACCAGTCTTGTTGTAGGCTCGCATTCTTCAGCACCGTCAGCCGAGATGTTTCCGACTTACTATTTGGGCTGGTGATCTCCCTCGAGTTGAGCCCCAGTCGCAGTTCCCCGATCGAGTTTCCAGAGCAGCCAATCGTCATTGGGCCCGAATTTTTGTAAATGGCGGTCCCATTTCAGAGGAAGTTGTAGGTTCAATCGTTCTAGGAAAGGCAGCAGCGGCTTTTGGGGCGGGTTCGCATCTTCGCGATCGTCCATCTCCACGCGCTGCCACTTGAAGCGATCCCGATACTGCGCGAAGCCGAAGCCATCAAAGAAGTGCTCGCCACCGATTAGCGGCATATACCACAGGCTCGGAGAACCGTCCGGGTTTTCTTTGATCGGAACCTGCTCTTCGAGGTCCTTAAGCATCCTAGAACCTTCGGCATCGCCCTTTTCCGCCAGATGGTCCCGCAATCGGGCAAGCGCTGGAAACTTTATTGGTGGACTAACGAACAGCACCGGCTTCCGCTCCAATCGACAAAGGATGATCTCGTGCGGCGTCCCTACGCTGTAGACGTTGGTTGGAACGTACGCGATGATGAAGTCGCTCGTATCAACCATGCGTAGGTCCATGTGCAGCGCGGGCCAGAAATGGTCAGCGCAGTTGGCCCGCGCCTGCGCACCCTTCTCTGAGGGGTCAAAACACCATTGGGCCCGAACCCTGGCGGTTGTTTCATCCTCTCGTCCATACTCCTTCACGCCCTGTATCTCTGGCTTGAACCATGGATCGAACACCGTGACCCCAAGCTCCTGAAGAAATTCGTTGACGCGGTTGCGCCAGCCAAACTTCTTCTCAGCCTCTCGCGACGCAACGAAATCCATTGGACCTGAAAGATATACGCGAGCATCGCGCAGCAGATTCGGTGTCCCCAATTTTCCCATTGATGTGCCTCCACTCTTGCTGATCCCCGGTGTCCGATCACCATGCGGCAGTTACACGCGGGGGAATTGCAGGTTAAGGAAGTCCGTTTGAGCGTTCAACGAAAGCCCCGCGTACGGCTCAAGCAGGTTTGGCGGCACGCGGAGACAGCGAGCCGCCGACGAGTGCACTAGATCGGCCACAGCATCGAGATAATGCGCCGGGCCTGTTGCCATGCCCGTTGGCGAATGGTCCCACCAAACCACCCAATCGCTGGTCGCACAGAAAATGACAGCGTCGAGTGACCGTGGGTCCGCCTGCACCTGTCGAGCGACCTTCGCCACGCCTGCGAGAAAGGCGTCGGACCCTGCACCAGCCTTCCGGGTTCCAACGAACAGGCGGCTATAGCCGGTCTGCCAATCAATGGACCGCTCGAAGAGATGATAGGGCTGGTCGGGTGTGATTTCGTCTGCCGCGAGCAATCTAGGGAACTCGCTATGGCTGGCCGACATGTCGAAAGCTAACTCATGTAGCTCGCTATATGCTCGGCCGCCGATGCACCGTTTAGCTTCGTGGTAGCACTCCTGTGTGCGATAGAAGACGAGGGCAACCTCATCCGGGATCGTGCTGTCTTTCGACTCAGGCAGGATGGCGGGAAGGTAGGCCGTTAGCCCGTATAGGCGTTGCATTTGGATTGTAATCGGCATGAAGACCTGTCCGAGGCGCTGGACGAACATGTCCCGCCGGGTGTCAGCTTTCTTGCGGCCTCGGAAGACCCGGACCGAATCCGCAGGTACGGGCCGCGGTGCATAGCGGTCGCGATTAGCAACTTGCAACCTGGTGTCGTCCGCCATGCCTATATGCTGTCGCCAGCCGCGTACTAACAACTCATTCAATGCCTCCAGCGCCGCCTGCGACTTTGCGGCCTCGCCTCCGCTCGCGACTAAGTTCGTGGTAGCCATTTCCAGCTCGCGGGCAAGGCCCGCGTGCAACTCGCCCATTCGGCTGGACAGAAACCCGCCCTGAATGATCGCGTGCATGCGCCGCACCCCGAACTCGGTCGGCTCGTTTTCGGCTGCCAGCCGGGGGTCCCGTTCGAACTGGGCAGTGACGGCTATTTTCGCGGCAGTGCTCGACGTGCTGAAAATGCCAAACACGCGTCGTCGAGCCAGATCGAAAGCCTGCGCCGCGGTGATGCCCCCCGACCACAGGATCTTGACTCCCAATAACTCGCTATAGTCGCGAAGGGCTTCGATCTGATCGGGAGTGAGCACCCCGTCGGGGCTATCGCTGCCGTGCACCAGCTTGCGCGGGTTCACGCGGTCGGGAGCGTCGAACAGAACGGTGGTCGCTCCAGCTCCCCGGGCGGCCTTGAGCCATCGACGGGCCGCCACTTCGCATTGCGCCACGTCGAATACTTCTGTAGCGGTCACCAGTGGCGTATCTACATAGAACGCTGGGATTGCCGTCCACCCGCTCGTCCATCGCGTTATTAGCTCGATCACCTGCCCTTGCTCTTCGAGCGTGAGGGGGAGGAGGCCATATTTGCCCGCGTCAAACCCGTTGACTCGAGCTGCTTCCAATCCGGTCCAGATAGTCCGCGCTGCTGAAGTCGACGTCTATTTGGTATCGCGGCCTCAAGCGCACACCGCGCGCGGTCGCGAACTTTAGCAACCTGTTCGATGCCGGAATGCTGAGGACATTGAGCAACCCTTGAGCACCCCACCGCCGGCGGGCGTAGGAGAGTTGGGCGCCGTCAATCGCGACCTCTGGAACTCCGAGGTCGGCAGCTGCAGCGATAATTGCCTCGCTTTGCTCGAGCTGGGCGTCGGTGGCGATCTCCTCCTTGAAGGAGACGAGAACCGATAGCTGGTGGATATTGGCAGGACCGATCTCCCCTTTCTTCCGGGCCTCATCCAATTTCCCGACGAGGGCAGCGAGCCGCGTGCAGTCCGCCCCTGGGTCGAACTGCAGCCGGACTGTCAGAGGTCGCGGTCGGCGGTCGGGGGTGTCGAGGAATTGGTGGAACGCAGCGATGACGGCTTCGGCGGACTTCTCCAGCGCCGGGAACTCAGGCAATTGCCCAGTCAGGCGAACGTTGATGCGCGTGCCGACGTTGGTCGTGAGGAGAAGCTGTCCCGCAGCCGCAGATGAGAGCGCACCGTATTCGGGCGGGCCGATGGGAACCTCACCGGCACTGGTCATCCGTTCCCCATCAAGGATGACACCAAGTCGAAAGGGGCTCGACGCGCCGGCAGCTGCTTTCGCCGAAGAGAGCGCCGCGTCTAGGACGACTGGCCCCGCGCTTCCTTCATCACTGACGGCGAACAGTGGTCCGTGTTGATCACTATCGTACTCTGCCAGAAGCGCCTTCGACGTCGGCCGTTGAGATTCCCACATTGCCGTTGTCATCGCCCACCTTGCTGTCGGTTGGAGCCGCCGTCAAGCTGCCCCCCACCAGCGGCGGTCTGATTAGACCTCGACAAAGACCGCCTTTGCAGCTTGACGCGATCGGGACAAAAATCCAAGGACCTGCGAATTTCGTCCAGCGGTTTGATTACGCCGAAATTGGAATCAAAAAGCATGCGCAAGCTTTTCAAGGCCGCGATGCTGATGCTTTCATAACCTCCGTGGTTGTGCAATGGGGGAGAGGAGTGCGCCCTTGCATCGGCTCCAATTCAGCCACGTGTATCAGTTGCTGCTTGGTGGTGAAAAGTGGATGTGCTGAGAGTTGTGCGAAAGCAGCATTTGAGTTTGACGGCAGCCGAATTGCTGACACCAGTCGGGGAGCGGCGTAATACAGCGCAGGGGGCGATAGGACAAAACACTCAAAAACGCGGCTCTACCCGCAGCCCGAGTGTTGGTGTATTTTTGCTCAGAGCTGCTGACGGAACGGGCCGGCGTTCAGATGCAACTAAAGGCAGCGAGCATGCCTTCGGCGGGCGATCGATCCAATAAAGCCCCGTGATCCTACCTGTTGCGCGGGACAGTACCAAGTTCGTAAGACGGTCTATGAAGGTTCGACGGCGAAGGCTTTTACAACTGCTTGCCGCGGCGAGCGCGGCTTCAGTCACCTCGCGCGTCGCGTGGGCGCAAACGTTTCCTACGCGTCCAATTACGATTGTGGTGCCATTCCCGGCTGGCGGACCGACCGATACCCTTGGCCGCGTGCTCGCCGACCGGATGAAAAACTCGCTCGGTCAGTCCGTCATCATTGAAAACTTGACGGGGGCGGCAGGAACGATCGGCAGCACCCATGTCGCCCGTTCGCCTCCGGATGGCTACACGCTTATTCTCGGTCATTGGCAGACCCATGTCGTCAACGGCGCCACCTATACGCTGCCGTTCGATGTCGTGGACGACTTTGCGCCGATTTCACTCATTGCGGATTGTCCGATGTGGTTGGTCGGACGATCGGACCTTGCAGCGCAAAACCTGCAGGAGCTCATCGCCTGGCTGAAGGAAAGTCCCGGCAAGGCTACTGTCGGCATCGGCGGCGCCGGCGGCGGCGCTGACGTCGTGGGCACCTATTTCCAAAAAAACACTGGCACGCGATTCCAATTCGTGCCGTATCGTGGGGCGGCGCCGATCATGCAGGATCTGCTGGCCGGCCATATCGACTTGACCTTCACGCAGGTGGCAAGCGCGCTGGCGCAGGTGCGCTCTGGTCAGGTCAAAGCCTACGCCGTGATGGCCAAGACGCGATGGGCGGAGGCGCCCGATACGCCGACAAGCGACGAAGGCGGCGTAGCAGGTCTCTACGCGTCCTTTTGGCATGGGCTGTGGGCGCCCAAAGGAACGCCGCCAAACGTCATCGCCAAACTCGATCGTGCCGTGGTCGAAAGCTTGGCCGATCCAGCCGTGCATCAAAGGTTCATTGAGCTCGGACAGGAGCCCTGGCCACGCGACAAACAAACGCCGGACGGGCTCGCAGCGCAACAGAAAGCTGAGATCGAAAAATGGTGGCCGATCATCAAAGCGGCCGGGATCAGGGCGGAATAATAGACACAAAAGCGGCCGTGTGGAATGCGAATCGATACCTCGGCATTACGAGTTGGCCGCGCGGCGCCACTCGCGGCGTCATTTAGGCGCAGGTGGGGCCGAAGGCCGCTCGGCTTCATCATTATGGCAGCAAAGCCCGATCGAAACGCGGCAAGATTACTGCGGCCACCCGCAATTGTACCAAACGTGGGTGCAATATATCCACGTAATCGCCTGGCCCTCAAAGCGGCCCGCGGCGCGCTCCAGTGCGTCGTCTGGAACATCGACATTGAGAATTATCTCGTCACTTTCGACGCAATCAGCAACGTCATTGTTCATGGAACCATTCCCCTAAGTCTCCGGTGCCACCTGCAATAGTACCGCGAAACGGTAGGCCTGACGAGTCGAAATGGCAGGGAGACGCATCTGATACCAAAATAACGGACGACATAAATTCGCAAGTGGCCACGATTGGCGGAATGCAGATGCCAAGACAGTTTTTTACGATCGGGCATGCCACCAGACCGATCGCCGCGTTTATAGAGTTACTGAACAAGGCGGAAGTCCGGCTCGTGGTCGACGTGCGAACCGCGCCACGTTCAAGAACCAATCCCCAATTTGATCGCGAGGCGCTTGCCGACTTCACTCGCCGCATTTGGTATCGAATACAGGCATATTGCTGAGCTCGGGGGTCTGCGGCCCAGACAGAAACAGATTCCGGCCGGCACCAATGCATTCTGGCAAAACCAGAGCTTTCACAATTATGCGGATTACGCCATGAGCCGCGAATTTCAGTCGGGCGTAAACAAATTGCGGCGGATTGGGCGAACGCGAAGACATTGCGCAATCATGTGCGCCGAAACGCTATGGTGGCGCTGTCACCGGCGAATAATCTCGGATTATCTGATCGCCGCTGGCGGCGACAGTATTCCATATTCTCGGCCCCGGCCACCTCGAGGAGGCGCATATCACGCCGGCTGCCAAGCGTGGGCCTGACGATGTCTTGATCTATCCCGCGTAACTCTTGAACATCGAATTCAAACAACAAAATTTGTTATGTTGTTATCGCAGCGAGTTCGATAAACTACAGGGGCAGCCCTGCGGTATCCGGCGCGCTCGGGAGGTTTCGATGACCGACGTGAAATGGAGCATCAAAGCGAGGGAGTTCGTTAACTGCAATTGTTCTTACGGTTGTCCGTGCCAATTCAATGGGCGGCCAAGCTATGGCCACTGTGAAGCGGTCGCTGCGATGCAGATCGATGAAGGAATTCACGGCAACACGCGCCTCGATGGCCTGCGGTTCGTCGGGATCTTTCGCTGGCCGGGAGCGATCCACGAAGGCAAAGGGGAAGCTGCGGTCGTGATTGACGAGCGGGCGAGCGAGCCGCAGCGCAACGCATTGCTGCGGATTTTGACCGGGCAGGACACCGAGCCCGGCGCCACAATTTTTCAAGTTTTCTCCACCACTTTCGAGAAATTGCACGATCCGATCTTCGCCGCTATCGACTTTGAGGTCGACATAGATCACCGCAAGGGCCGGGTGGTTGTGCGCGGGGTTACCGAAGGACGCGGCGAGCCGATCAAAAATCCGGTCACCGGCGATGAATACCGCGTCCGCATCGACATCCCCAACGGCTTCGAATATTCGCTCGCTGAAATCGGTCGTGGCTGGACGGCTGTCTCACGTCCTATGCAATTCACACTTGCCGATTCCTACGCGCAGTTCGCGCATGTCAATTTGTGCCAGAGTGGCATCTTAAAATCCGGCCGTTGATTTCTTTCTTGCTTTTTTGTCAAACCTTCGGTCAGGTTTAGCACTGCTGTTCGTTTACATCTGCATTGCCGATGCAAAGCGAGAGAAGCAGACGCGCTACTGGGCCCCGATGTGAAGGCATCGGGGCGTTCCTTTTTGCGCGATCACGAAAAAAGTTCTAGGGCGGTGCAAGTGACACTGTAAAAGAGAAGCCACATCGCCCTGCCGGCTTCACCAGCTAGGCGCGGCTGTTGAGCTGGCTCCGGGAGGCCCGCATCTAGGCCACGGCGGTGTCAACAACACTGCTATGCCTGTCGTTTTTATTCTTTATGATGCGAGGACTCGGAACTAAGCCGCAAAAAAGCCGTTGATTCGCCGCTCGGACTGGACCGTCCCCAGGCGTGCCATGAAATAGCGCCATGAAATAGCGGGCAAAAGATTACATTTTTGAGCGCAAGGCGCTCGCCGTTACCGGCAAGGCATGAGAACCATGCGTATGCTCAGCACGATCCTCGCAACTATCGCTGTCGTTGTGATCGTCGGAGCCGTGTTCGCTTGGAAAATATTCAATCCAGGGCCTATGGCCTTTGCGGAGGGATCGACCGTCGCGCTCGCCGATTATCACGCCACCGATCCAACGGGCGTTCCCGCCGCTCTCGCAAATGCGGATGTCGTCAAGCGCGGCGAATATCTCGCGCGCGCCGCCGATTGCATGGCCTGCCACACCGTGTCGCGCGACCGGCTCTATGCCGGCGGGCTTCCTTTACCTCTGCCGTTCGGAACGCTGTATTCCACCAATATTACCCCCGACAAAGAAACCGGGATCGGCAATTACAGCGATCAGGATTTCCTCAATGCCGTGCAACGCGGCATACGGCCGGACGGCACGCGCCTGTACCCGGCGATGCCGTTTCCGTCCTACACCCTGATGACCGACGCGGACGCTCTGGCGATCAAGGCCTATTTGTTCAGCGTGCCGGCGGTCCACGCAGAAAATTTACCGAATACGCTCAGTTTTCCATTCAATCAGCGCTGGCTGATGACCTTCTGGTCCGCGTTCTTCAATGACAATGCGCGCTTTCGGCCCAATCCTGCTCAGAGCGCGGAATGGAATAGGGGCGCCTATTTGGCCGAGGCGCTGGCGCATTGCGGCGAATGTCACACGCCACGAAATTTGGCTTTCGCGCTTGACAACAGAAACAAATTCAGCGGCTCGGTCTATGGGTGGTACGCCTTCAACATCACGTCCGACAAAGGAACCGGCATCGGCGCGTGGAGTGACGACGAGTTGCGTGACTATTTGTCGACTGGCCATGCTTCGGGCCGCGGCACCGCAGCGGGCCCAATGGGCGAAGCCGTCGACGACAGCTTCACTTATATCGCTTCGGCCGATATCCATGCGCTGGTCACGTACGTGCGAAGCGTCCCTCCAGTGGTATCGCCCGATCTGCCGGCCAGGCTTGCGCCGCCGGCTCCGGAATCGCCGAAGGCGGGAAATGCGACGGCGGACGCGCTTGGCAAGCGCGTGTTCGAAGGCGCCTGCGTGAGTTGTCATGACTGGACCGGCGTGAGCCAGCTGTCGCCGCTCGCGACCATTGCCGGCACGCGCGGCGTGAACGATCGCACCGCGACCAATGTCGTGCAGATCGTGCTTTCCGGCACCAAGCGCCACACACCGGAGGGCGTCATATCGATGCCGGCCTTCGGCGACGCCTACTCGGACACGGAAATCGCGGCCGTTGCCAACTATGTGACCGCACGCTTCGGTGTCGAGCACTCAAAGCTGACTGATAAGGATGTCGCAGAGCTCCGGCGCCAGGCGCCTCATTGATGGATACGCGTCACCCTGCTGGATTACGACGCGCCAACCGATTGGAAGCGCTCAAACACCGTCAGGCGGTGGTCGTAGGCAGGGCGAAGAATGGCAAGCCAGCTGTACAGCCGATCCGCTCCGCGGCGCAAAACCCCGCACGCGCGTGCGGACGCGCACAGCACCGGCGAGCAGTTCAATGGCTTCAGCGCTGCTCACGTGAGACCGGGGTCGCTGGTGTTTGTGTCATGCCGACGCTCCGAAGTTTGACACAGCACGCCAAAACGCTTTTAGATCCAATGTCGCGATTTAGTTTGGTTTGACAGTCCAACCCTTTGGAAAAATAAACTCGGGGCACTATGTGCCAGAGTGGCATCCTGCGCTAAACGGGAATGAATCCCTCGCTTGAAGCTGTACTGCGACGCGACCGCGCTATCGTGTTCGCCGCGCTTGCGGTCATCACCATGCTTGCCTGGGCCGATATCATCTGGCTCGCCGATGACATGGCGATGGACGGCATGGACATGACCGGATTTCGGATGATTCCGGCCGGCCAGGGACTCATGATGCCCGCAAGCACGCCGTGGCAACCGCTCGAGTTCGCCTATGTATTCGCGATGTGGGCCGTCATGATGATCGGGATGATGACGCCGTCGGTGGCGCCGATGATCCTCATCTATGCGCGCGTTGGCAGACAGGCTGTCTTAAGCGGACATCCATTTGCGGCGAGTGGATGGTTCGCCTCCGGTTACCTGATCGCTTGGTTGGGATTCTCGCTCGCGGCGACTTCCGCGCAATGGGTGCTGGAGCGCGCCGCACTGCTCACGCCGATGATGGAGAGTGCCAGCGCAGTGCTCGGTGGAATAGTCTTGATTGCCGCCGGAATCTATCAATGGACTCCGGTCAAGGAGGCGTGCCTCTCCTACTGCCAAGCGCCGCTGACGTTCCTCATGCGGCATGGCGGATTTCGTTCCGACGCGAGCGGCGCGCTTGCGCTCGGTCTTCGCCACGGTCTCTACTGCATTGGCTGCTGCTGGGCTCTGATGTTGCTGCTGTTTGTCGGCGGCGTCATGAATGTGCTGTGGATCGCTGCGCTGGCTGGGTTGGTTTTGTTGGAGAAGGCGTTGCCGTTCGGCAAATTCGTCTCGCGTATCGCCGGCTGCATTTTCATCGCCGGCGGCGCCTGGTTGTTGCTGCATATGTAAATAATTTCACGGCCGCGAAATGTTGTGCGACACAGCCTAGTGAGTGCTTGACCGATTGGGGAGCGGCGAAATGGAATTGCTGGCGGGCGATACGGCGCTGGTCACCGGCGCAGCGTCAGGCATTGGACGCGGCATCGCAAAAGCCTTAGCCGCGGAAGGCGCTCAACTCGTTTTAAGCGATATCGCCGAGCAGGCCGGAACCGCGCTTGCACGCGAGCTGGACGCAACATTCATCGCCGCCGATCTGAACGAAGCGGCGGCGCCGCGCCGGTTGTTCGAGGCTGCGGTGCGAGCGCTTGGGTCCATTTCAATATTTGTACACAGCGCATCGCCAAGACGTTTTGAGAGCGAGACGGCATTGGCTGTGACCGAAGCCGAATGGGACTCGATGACATCGGTTGGCCTGCGCGCTGGCTTCCTACTCGGTCAGGCTGCGGGTGCGCATATGAAGGCGCGCAACGTCAAAGGGAGAATACTTTTCATAACGTCTTTGCACGCCTATACGCCGCGAAACCTGCCGCATTACAGCGCGACCAAAGCAGGCCAAACCATGGTCGTGAAAGAACTCGCGCGGGCGCTCGGCGCAGATGGCATTCGCGTCAACGCCATTGCTCCTGGTGCAATTCCCGGCGGCGGATTTGACGCCGGCATCGCCTCATTCGCCAAGATGATCCCGCTCAGCCGGACCGGAACGCCGGAAGACGTCGCGGATATGGCGATCGCTCTGTTGTGCGATCGCTTTTCGCGTTACGTCACCGGAGCAACGGTCGTAGTCGATGGCGGGCTTTCGCTCTACAACTGGATACCGGTTCGCGCTGAGCATTGATCCTAGTTTGCAAAGACGTGGCACATCGCCGTCAACAACAGACTATCTATCTCTTTGTGCGATAACGAAGCTGTTCAGCAATCACGAACAGAAGCGGAATGACGAAGACGCCGAAAACCGCCGCCGCGATCATTCCGCCGAATACCGGTGTGCCCACCGCGTGACGAGTTGCCGCGCCCGCGCCGGTCGCAATCACAAGCGGGACCAGTCCAAAGATGAAGGCGAAGCTCGTCATCATGACCGGGCGAAAACGCAGCGCTGCGGCCTCGATAGCAGCCGTAGGGATGTCTTTTCCGAGCCGTCGTTGCTCGACCGCGAAAGCAACAATCAAAATGCCGTTCTTGGCGGCGAGCGCAATGAGCGCCACCAGGCCGATTTGGGCGTATACGTCGAAGCTCAGCCCGGCGATCTTTATTGCCACTAGCGCACCCAAGATCGCAATGCTGACCGATAGCAGCGCAGGAATCGGGATATTCCAGCTTTCGTAGAGGGCGACGAGAAATAAATACGCGAAAAGCACCGCGAGACCGAGCACGATCCCAGTACGTCCGCCGGCGGCTTTTTCCTGAAATGCGGTCCCGGTCCATTCAAAGCTGTAGCCTGCTGGCAGTGTTTCCGCAGAGATCCGTTCCATCGCCGCAAGACCTTGGCCGGAACTATAGCCAGGCTTGGACGCGCCGTTCACGACCGCGGCACGATAGCCGTTGTAGCGGACCACCGTCTGCGGCCCTTGCACGAGCGTAGCTTTCGCGAGCGCGCGCATTGGAACCATATCGCCACGTGCGTTGCGCACGTAGATGCGTTCGATGTCATCGAGGCGCTGGCGGAACGGCGTCTCCGCCTGCAGATTGACCTGCCAGGTGCGGCCGAAAACATTGAAGTCGTTGATGTAAAAACTTCCCAGCGTGGACTGCAGCGCATTGAAGATGTCGCTGATCTTGACACCGAGCACCTGCGCCTTGTCGCGGTCGATATCGAGATAAATCTGCGGAGTGTCGGCTGCGTAAGTACTGAACACGCCGGCGAGCTCGGGTTGGCTGTTGGCGGTCACCAGCAACCCCCGAAGTACGGCGGCGAGGTCGTTCGGTGTTTGGCCTTGCAACCCTTCCAAAACATATTGGAAGCCGCCGGTACTGCCCAAGCCGAGGATCGGCGGCAGATTGAACGGAAATGCTATGGCGCCGGGAATCGCCGCCAATTGCGGCCGCAAACGCGCGATGATCGCATTGGCGTTCTGCGCCGACTCCTTGCGCAACTCATACGGTTTGAGCCGGATAACGAAGAAAGCTTGGTTCGACGAGGCGACATAGTCGATGAAATTCAACCCCACCACCGACAATATGCCTTCAACTCCGGGAATGGGCCGGACGATGTCTTCCACCTGCTTGACCACGGCTTCCGTGCGGTTGACTGATGCGCCTTCCGGCAGCCGCAGCGCGGCAAAGATTGCACCTTGGTCCTCGTCCGGCAGGAAGCTTTGCGGCGTGAGATAGAAAATCAGTACCGATACCGCTAGCGCTCCCGCGACGACCGCAACCGCAACGATGCTCACGCGCGCCAGCCTGCGGATCGCGGACACATAAGCGCCGCGCGTTTGTTCGATGGCGCCGAGCACGTAAGTCATAAGGCCTCGGCTCCTTTGCCCGCGCTTTAGCAGCACGCCGCATAGTGCCGGACTTAACGTCAGCGCGTTGAGCGCCGAGATCAGCATCGATACGGAGATGGCGACGGCGAACTGACGAAACAGCTGGCCGCTGATTCCCGGTATAAACGCTACCGGAACGAACACCGACAACAGCACGAATGTGATGGCCAGAATCGGGCCGGTGATTTCCGCCATCGCCTTCTTGCAGGCTTCCGGAACGGAGAGGTTGGGCTCTTCCTCGATCACCCGCTCTACGTTTTCGACAACCACGATCGCATCGTCGACGACGATGCCGATGGCGAGCACAAGGGCCAACAGCGAGATGGTGTTGGCCGAGTATCCGATGAGCAGGAGCACCGCGAATGTGCCGATGACTGACACAGGTACCGCCACAAGCGGAATCAGCGTTGTCCGCAGCTTGCCAAGAAACAGGAAAACCACGATGGCGACGAGGATGATCGCGACGACGAGTGTGCGAACGACTTCCACCATCGTTGCGGTGACAAAGACCGTGCTGTCGAAGAAAACCCCATAGGTCAGATCGTCGGGAAAGCGCGTCGCCAGACTGTTCATCGTGTCGCGCACTTGTTTTGCAACATCGACAGCATTGGATCCGGGTGATTGATAGATCCCGATTGCTGCCGCCGGAGCGCCGTTGAAACGGCTGTAGCGGTCCTGTGTTTTTGCACCCATTTCGACGCGGGCAACGTCGCTTATTCTGACAACCGATCCGTCCGGATTGGCGCGCAGCACGATCGCGGCGAATTCCTGCGGCTGGGTCAGGCGGCCTTTGGTTTTGATGTTGATCTGAACTTGCTGCTCGCTTGCGACCGGAGCGGCGCCGATGCGGCCGAGCGCCGCCTGAACATTTTGATTTTGAACAGCCTGGATGACGTCGTTTGGAGTGAGGTTAAGCTCTGTGAGCCGGTCAGGATCGAGCCAAATTCGCAGTGAATAATCGAGCGGGCCAAACAAAGTGACCTGGCCTACGCCTTTAATCCGCGCCAGCGTATCGATAATGTTAATGGTCGCATAATTGCTGAGATAGATCGCATCATAGGTGTTTTTCGGCGAATAGATATTGATGACCTGAAGCAGCGCCGCCGATTTCTTGCGGACCGACAAACCCGCTCGTGAAACTTCCGCGGGCAATTGCGGAATCGCGAGGCTAGTGCGGTTCTGCACGTTGACGGTGTCGATATCGGGATCGGTCCCCAGCGAAAATGTTACATTGAGCGTATAGCTGCCGTCCGAGCCGCTGGCCGACTGATAATAGATGGCATTATCGACGCCATTGATTTGTTCCTCGATCGGCTGCGCGACCGTGGTTTCGACCACTTCGGCGTCGGCCCCAGGATAGTTCGCGGTGAGCGAGACTTGCGGCGGCACGATGTCGGGGAATTGCGCGATCGGGATTGCTGTGATCGCGATAGCGCCAGCGAGCGTGATCACGATCGCAACAACGATCGCGAACCGTGGCCGATCAATAAAGATTGCTGAAAACATCGTCTCAGTTTTGTGCTGCGAGGTTCGCCGCCACGACTTGGCCAGGATGAACCTTCTGTATCCCCTCGACGATGACAAGTTCTCCTTGCTTGAGACCCTCAGCCACCACGATGTCGCGGCCCTGCTCAACGCCCGTCGTGATTCGCCGTTGCTCGACCTTTTTGTCCGCGCCGACCACCATCACATAGTGGCCGGCCTGATCGAGCTGCACCGCTGATTGCGGGATAACCAATGAAGCCTGGGGCGCGCCACGCTCGACCATGACGCCGACGATCCCGCCGGGGATCAACATGCCTTCCGGATTTGGCAGTTGCGCGCGCACCAATACCGTATCCGTATCTGGCTGAACCTGAACATCAAGAAGATTGGTGCGTCCGGGGTTCGCATAGACGGTGCCATCCGGTAGCTTGATGTGAATCGTAACATGCGGATTTTTGTCGGCGGATGCCGCGATCCGGTGCTTATATTCGATAACGTCGGCCTCACTGGCTTGGAACGTGACATAGATCGGATCTTGGCTGACGATCGTTGCCAGTGTTCCTGATGACGGACTGACCAGATTGCCCACAGTGAAGTTTGCGGGTCCAATCCTTCCGTCGACCGGCGAACGGATCTCCGTGTAGCCGAGATTGATCTTCGCCTGTTCGAGCAAGGCCTGAGCCTGCATGACATCGGCGTGCGCGGCTTGCGCGTTGGCGGCGCGCTGGTCGACCTCGGATTGGGGAATGTTCTGGTTGTGCAAGAGTTCCTGGCCGCGCTGCAGCTGCAGATTCGCGTTGACTTCCGTCGCTTTTGCCTTGGCGAGATTGGCGTTTTGCTGGTCGACGGCCGCCTTGTAGGTGTCGGGTTCAATGCGAAACAGCAGATCGCCGGTTTTGACCTGCTGCCCTTCGGTAAAGTTGCGCTCGTTGATGAAACCCGAGACCCGAGCGACAACGTCAACTTTGTCAATTGCCACCACGCGACCGATGAAATCTCCGGTTGCCGTCACCTCGCGGCTTACGACTGGCGTGACGGTGACAGCGGGCGGCGGCCCGCTCTGGGCCGCCGCGGCCTGGTATCCGGTCAGGAAAATGCACGCGGCAAATAGAGATCGCCCGGCAAGCGGACAAATGTTGGCCATCATATTCACTCCCGCACAAGCTTCACGTGCAGTGCGACACGGTAAAAGAACAGACACTCGGTCTATTTCGCCGATTCCAGCTTGGCATCCAAGGTTATTTGCGCATTGAGCACCTTAGAGACTGGACATGACTTTTCGGCGATACCGGCCAATTCCATGAATTTCGCTTCGTCGAGGTTGGGTACGCTGGCACGCAGCGTGAGCGCCGAGCGGGTGATGCGAAAACCCTGACCTTCCGGCTCCAGGCTGACCGCCGCATCGGCAGTCAATTCGGTGGGCGTGTAGCCCGCGCCCTGGAGTTGAAAGGCAAGCGCCATGGTAAAGCATCCGGCATGCGCAGCGGCGATCAGTTCCTCCGGATTTGTGCCCTTCTCGTTTTCAAAGCGCGTCTTGTAGGAATACGGGGTTTCGGCCAGCACCCCGGAATCGGTCGAAAGATGGCCATTGCCTGCGCGGCCGGTGCCGCGCCAAACTGCCTTTGCCCTGCGGATCATGGGGGTCTCCTTTGCTCTACGGGCCAGGTTGTTACTTTCCTGATCTATAGGTTGTTCGTCCTGTGACCAATATGAGCCCCGCCGATCGCGGCCGCAAATTGCTCGAAAGGTGCGCGCTTTTCAGTTCGCTGGATGAAAAAGCGCGGCGCGACATTGCCGCCTATGCGAAGCCGCGCACCTTCAGCACTGGCGAGCCGATATGTCGGCTCGGCGATCGCGGCGACAGCATGATGGCAGTCGTCGTGGGCGCGGTGCGTATTTCGCTGCCGACGACGAGGGGCAAAGAGGTCATCCTGGCGGACCTGCGGACCGGAGAATTGTTCGGTGAAATTGCGGTCCTCGACGGCAAGCCGCGCTCCGCGAATGTGTCGGCGCTCACGAATTGCGAGCTGATGGTCTTGGAACGGCGCGATCTGTTGCCCTTCCTCGAGCGTAACCCAGGCGCCTGCATGAAATTGATGGAAATGCTTTGCGCGCGCATCCGCCGCTCGGATGAGCGCATGGCGGACATCGCTTTTTTCAACTTGCCCGTGCGGCTCGCCAAGACCTTGCTCAACTACGAGCCGGAAGTTCGCGCCGGAATGAAATTGTCGCTTTCGCAGAGCGAATTGGCGGAGATGGCCGGCGGGACTCGGGAAAAGGTCAATCGCTGCCTGCGCGAGTGGCAGCGCCAGGGCATCATAGAATTGAAGAACCGCTGGACCATCATCCGTAAGCCGGATGCGCTTCGCGGGCTGGTAGAATCGATTTAGCTAAATCCAATACTCGGTTGGCCGGCGTTGCTGGGGCAGGGGCCCACGGCGCGCATCGGCAAATGCAAGCGCATATCTAGGCGCCGTTTGCTGTGACCCGCGCCACAGACATCGCGGCGATCTCTCCACTATGCCCCCGAAGCACGTGCTCGGTCGCTAAACACAGCGGCAGAGGGTCGAGCCGGCATTGTGAGGTGGCAAATGAACTATTCCTATTGGCGGCGTACTGAACGCCTAATTCTCGACGCGGTAGATCGCCGGATCCTTCAGAGGACAACCGTCTGGGATCAAATTGTATCGTTTTTTACCAATGCGGACCTGCTGATTCTCGCGGGCTTCTGCATCGTCGGTCTGTTGGCGAGTTTGGCAGTAATGCTTGCGTTACCAAACTTTACCGAAGTCACCGAAGCCCTCCAACAACTGCTCTGATGTGCTTCGGGGAGTTTTGGCCGAGAACGCTTCGGAGCGACACCGCCATGCGTCATTCTTCTCGCAAGGACAAGCTATCGGCCCGCGTTCAGCGAAAGACGCTTTCCGTTTGTCGTTCAGATCGCGGTGCCTACTTGCGGCTTCGGCTCCATGCTCGACGCAATTAATGCTTGGCATCAAGGCAGCGTAACCTCTTTACCCACAAGAGTTGCCGGCCGGGACAGAACGCCCTTTCGCCCGGCACGGCCTTCTTTCATGCTACTTTGCCTTGGCCGATTATCGAACGGGATACCATCATGCGCATTCTGGTTTTCCAGCACGTTCCGGTGGAGCATCCGGGCGCGTTTTGCCAACTCTGGCGAGAAAGCGGTGACGAATGGTGCACCGTCGAATTGGATGCCGGCCAAGTTATTCCAGACTTGAATGATTTCGATCTGCTGGTCGCGATGGGCGGGCCAATGGATGTCTGGCAGGAGGATCTCTACCCTTGGCTTGGACCCGAGAAGGCGGCAATCAGGCATTGGGTGAAGGATCTCGGTCGGCCTTTCCTCGGCGTCTGCCTTGGGCATCAATTGCTTGCGGCTGCGCTCGGCGGGGTGGTCAGGCTGATGGACCAGCAGGAAATCGGTCTTGGCGAGGTTACTTTGACCGAAGCGGGCGGGCAGGATCCGCTATTTGCCGGCTTTGCGGCGCCGGTAGAGACATTTCAATGGCATGGCGCGGAAATCTCGCAGCTGCCGGACGGCGCGGAAGTTCTCGCCATGAATTCGTCGTGCCCGGTCCAAGCGTTCCGCCATGGGCCGCACGCGTATGGACTGCAATATCATGTTGAGATCACCGCCTCGACGGTGGCGGAATGGAGCAATATTCCGGAATACCGCGCCGGTCTCGAGCGCGTGCTGGGTCCCGGCGCAACCACGCGACTGAGCGAACTGGTGGCACACCGGCTACCTTCGTTTGCGGCCAGCGCGCGACGGTTGAATGACAACATCTCAGCCATCGTGATGGCGGCGCATTCGGCCAGTCCTTTGAAGGACAAACGGTTATCAGCATAGCTGCATTGCAGCATCGGCAGCATCGGGAAGGATATTCACAAAAATTGACTGTGTCCCAGGTGACACCAATTTTTATTGCGATAGTATCAAATGTCGTTGCTGGGGGGTCGGGGGTAACAGGGGAGAGCCTCTTGATACCCGCCCGGGCTGCGTCTGCAAAAGTCATCGTTCGGCAAAGCGTGCGTCGTGAGGCCGTCGCCCTCGCGGAGACGGTGAGTTCGCTCGAACTGGAGCGAAGCGTTTTTGATTCCTCCGAAATCGAGATTTTGAGTGCTGCCTTCGCCAAGGCATGGGCCTATGTCGAATTCGATCCCACGCTTGGCATGCTCGAGGTAGGCGAGCGCCAATCCGAACTGGCGCGCTGCCTGATGGCGATCCTGAAGCTCGGCGATTGCAATCCGACTTCGATCGCCAATTCCGCCATAGCGCTCATGCGAAAAAACCAGTCCAGAATCTTGCGAACGCGCATTGCGCCGGACCTAGCAAATTCCCGTCGGCTCGCTGTCGCGCGCTAGGATACCGCCGCGCCAATTCGCGGTGTCGCTTTCCCGCGCGCAAGCGGCGCAATAGATTTGCGCACATGCAAGCAATGGTGTTGGAACGGCCGGGCGCGCCACTGACGCTTGTGGAACAGCCTGATCCGCGGCCGGCAATCGGCGAAGTCCGACTTCGTGTGGCGGCGTGTGGGGTGTGCCGAACCGACCTGCACGTCGTTGATGGCGAGCTGCCGAATCCCAAACTTCCCATCGTGCCCGGTCACGAAATCGTCGGCCGCATCGACATGGTTGGCGGCGGCGTCAACGCCCTTAACGTCGGGCAACGCGTCGGCGTGCCTTGGCTGGGCCGAACCTGCGGGCAATGCCGATATTGCCGCAATGGGTGGGAAAATCTCTGCGATCGCCCTTTGTTCACTGGTTATACGCGCGACGGTGGTTATGCCACCCACGCGGTCGCCGATGCGCGCTACGTGTTCGCATTGCCCGAGGACGGTGATGACGTCGCAACGGCGCCGCTGTTGTGCGCAGGCTTGATTGGCTGGCGTTCGCTGCAAATCGCGGGCGATGGCGAGAAGCTCGGACTCTACGGCTTTGGTGCCGCCGCGCACATTATCGCACAGGTCGCGCGCTGGCAGGGTCGTGATGTGTTTGCTTTCACCAGACAAGGCGACGACGCGGCGCAGGCTTTTGCCAAGAGGCTCGGGGCCTGTTGGGCGGGAAGTTCGGAGGACGCCCCGCCCGAACCGCTCGATTGCGCCATCATCTACGCCCCGGTCGGGGCACTCGTTCCCACGGCTTTGCGGGCCGTTCGTAAAGGCGGCCGCGTGGTCTGCGCCGGCATTCACATGAGCGACATTCCAAGTTTTCCCTACGACATTCTTTGGCAGGAACGTGAGATTAAATCGGTCGCCAATCTTACCCGCCAAGACGGCGAGGAGTTTTTCAAGATCGTGCCGAAAGCGCGGATTGCGACGCAAACGGTTTCATATCCCCTCGTTCGCGCCAATGAAGCGCTGGCCGATCTGCGCAGCGGGCGCCTACAGGGTGCTGCGGTTTTGGTCCCCTAACCAGGCTTTCTGTCGGCTTGGCGCGCTATCACGTGATCGCGGCGCGCGCATTGGCGAGCGTTTGTGCGGGTGAGCTCGCGGCATCGACACAACTCCAGGTGACCGGGCCGGTGACGAATTCTTCCTGTTTGCGCGCCACTTCGGCATCGGCGTCGGAGGCGTCAGCCGCGCGCCCGCTGACTCGTTGCACGCGTGTTGTCAAATCCGCCACCAGAAACAGCCCGCAAAACTCCACGCCGGCCGCCGCCGCGGCGGTCTCGATCGCGGCGCGTTCCTCCGCTTGAGCAAAGACCGCATCGACGATCGCCGAATGACCGGCGCGCGCCACCCGAGCCGCTTTGTCGATGAGGATCCGATACACTCGTTCCGAAACTTCGGCACGGTAGGCGCTCGGCGACAGGCGTTCATGCTCGCCAACACCATAGACCGCCTTGCGCTCGACATCGGAGCGAAACACCAGTGCGCCCGGCGCCGGCGCCCGCAACGGCGCGAGCGATCGCGCCAACACGGTTTTACCCGTCCCTGATAGACCGCCGATCCCAAGCACGCTTGGCTTTGCCGGTGCGAGCAGCTTCAGCGCGAGATCGAAATAGCGACGCGCTGATCGCGCGATCGTGTCCTTTGTTACATCGAGCCGCGAAGCGGTTGTCATCGCGCGGATCGCCGCGCGCAATGACATGAAAAACGACAAGGCGGCTATGCCGTCACAATCGGCGTCACGGCGTGCTGCGACGTAATAGCCGTTCAACACCTGGTTCGCGGCCGCCTGACGATCGAATTCGAGCAGATCCATCAGCAGGAATGCCAAGTCGTAAAGCAGGTCACCCGAGCCGATAAGGGGGTCGAATTCCAGCGCGTCGAATGCGATCGGCTCACCATTGAGCACAGCGATATTGCCGAGATGAAGGTCGCCGTGGCCGCGACGGATCAAGCCTTGCTTGCCGCGCTCGGTCAAAAGTGGCCGCAGCCGGTTCAATGCCGCAAGCGATTGGCGTTCAAGATCGATGACCGCGGTTTCCCCGAACAGCGCCGGGTATCGCTGGAAGGTTGACGTGCTATTGCCGATGAATTGTTCGAGAGCCGCGATCCACGGAGTCGGCTCGACCGGCTCCGCACGTTCGTGCATCGCCGCGACTGCGACCGCGAGTTTAGCTAGCAGTCTCTCGTCGAGTTCGCCGCGCCGGGCGAGGCGATCGAGTGTCTTATCCTCGTCGAAGCGGACCATCTCGACCGCCCACTCGACCGGCTCGCCGTTGCCGTCGAGCGCGAGCGCACCATTGTCTTCGCGCGTGATCGGAACGACGCGGCGATATAGTTGTGGAGCGAATTTGCGGTTGATCGCGAGTTCGGCTTCACAAGCAGCCTTGCGCTTGTCCAAGCTCGAAAAATCGAGAAAGGGATAGCGCACCGCGCGCTTGACTTTGAGCGCGCGATCCCCGGCGAGAAAGACGATCGCCGCGTGAGTTTGGTGGCGGGCTATCTTTGCCGCGGCGGAGAGGCGATAGGTCGCCGGGTTGCCCAGCAGTTCGAACACGGCATCTTGCATTGTGAGGGACGGCGGCTCTTGCATTGCAGACGATTAGCCGCCGCCACGGCGCGGCGAAAGCCCGAGGCCGGGCGGGCGAGCTACAGGTTCCGGGTTGCACGGAAACCGACGGAGGCGCTTCTTGCGAAGCTGCGCCCACCGGCCGCCCTGGCATGCCCCGACGGGGCCGGGGGCCCCGAGGCGGATGAAATTCGCCTCCGGACCTCTGCTAGCCCGGCTGGGATTTTCGTATTTTTTGCGCTTGGGTCCGCAATTCTTCGGAACAAAGGGCATTCGGCGGCGTTTGCGTCGAGGCACAAAAGGTTCCGAGGCCCGACACGTGAGGGGGTTTGGAGGTCGGTTCCGAGGTTGTAGGCCACGAGCCACGTGCTCGGCGGCGCCTTTGTCCTTTGGCACCAGCTCGGCCCTCGCCGGACGGAAGCCCGTTGGCGGCGTTCACCTGTCCGCTACACCCCCCGTCACCCTTCGCGCCGCGTTCCCGGTGTTATGTCCTTTGACGTGCCTGTTCACGTCGTCAATCATGTATCGGAGTCCGGCGGTAGCCAGTACGTACCGCATCACCCAATCGCTTGCCTTTGGAGCTCTCTATGCAGATCGGTGAAGACGTCGTCGGCGCCAAGCAAACCGACGTTTCCACTGGCCCCGCCGTCACCGGCGAACGCCACGTCAACGGCGACGACGCCAACGGCTTGACCGAACATGGGCTAAGCGAACTTCTTCATGCCTTGCAGGCGATGCGAGTGGGCGATTTCTCAGTGCGTATGGCCGGTGACCGTGTCGGTCTCATCGGCAAGGTCGCCGACACCTTTAACGACATCGTCGCCACCAACCAGCGCATGGCACAGCAGCTCGAGCGCGTCGGTCAGGTCGTCGGCCGCGAAGGCCGTACCCGGCAGCGCGTGCGCTTGGGGCTTTCGGACGGCGCTTGGGGCGAAATGGAGTCGAGCGTCAATTCGCTCATCGACGATTTGTTATGGCCGACGACGGAAGTGACGCGCGCCGTTGCCGCAGTCGCGCAAGGCGATCTCCTGCAGACCGTGCAGCTCGACGTCGATGGCCGTCCGCTCAAGGGCGAATTCCTGCGCTCCGCCGAAATCGTGAACACCATGATCAAGCAGCTCAATGTGTTCACCTCGGAAGTGACGCGTGTCGCCCGCGAGGTCGGCACTGAAGGCAAGCTTGGCGGCCAGGCACAGGTCGGCGGCGTCACCGGCGTGTGGAAGGATCTGACCGAGAGCGTCAACTCGATGGCGTCGAACCTCACCGCGCAGGTGCGCAACATCGCGGAAGTGACGATCGCGGTGGCCAACGGCGACTTGTCGAAAAAGATCACCGTCGACGTGCGCGGCGAAATCCTGCAGTTGAAGGAGGCCATCAACACGATGGTCGATCAGCTGCGCTCATTCGCATCCGAAGTTACGCGCGTGGCGCGTGAGGTGGGCACCGACGGCAAGCTCGGCGGTCAAGCGATCGTGCCTGGCGTCGCCGGCACCTGGAAGGATTTGACCGACTCGGTGAATGCCATGTGCGGCAACCTCACCGACCAGGTGCGCAATATTGCCCATGTGACTACCGCGGTCGCGCGCGGCGACCTGTCACGCAAGATCACGGTCGATGTGCGCGGCGAAATTCTCGAACTCAAGGACACCATCAACACGATGGTGGACCAGCTAAATGCCTTTGCCTCCGAAGTCACGCGCGTTGCCCGCGAGGTCGGCACCGAAGGCAAGCTCGGCGGCCAAGCGCAGGTCCCCGGAGTCGGCGGCACCTGGAAGGATTTGACCGACAGCGTCAACTTCATGGCCTCCAACCTCACCGCGCAGGTCCGCAACATCGCCGAAGTAGCAACGGCTATCGCCGGCGGAGATTTGTCGAAGAAGATCACGGTCAACGTCAGCGGCGAAATTCTGCAATTGAAAGAAACCATCAACACGATGGTGGATCAGCTCAATGCGTTCGCCGGCGAGGTCACCCGCGTGGCGCGCGAAGTCGGCACCGAAGGCAAGCTCGGCGGTCAAGCCAACGTGCTCGGCGTCGCCGGCACGTGGAAGGATTTGACCAACTCGGTCAACTCGATGGCGTCCAACCTCACCGCGCAAGTGCGCAACATCGCCGAGGTGTCGACGGCGATCGCCAGCGGCGACCTGTCGAAAAAGATCACGGTCGACGTGCGCGGCGAAATTCTCGAGCTCAAGGACACCATCAATACGATGGTGGACCAGCTCAATGCCTTTGCCGGCGAGGTCACGCGCGTGGCACGCGAGGTGGGCACCGAAGGCAAGCTCGGCGGACAAGCATTGGTGCGCGGCGTCGCCGGCACCTGGAAGGACCTCACCGATAGCGTCAACTCGATGGCGTCGAACCTGACCGGCCAGGTCCGCAACATCGCCGAAGTGGCCACAGCCGTCGCGCGCGGCGACCTGTCACGCAAGATCACCGTCGACGTGCGCGGCGAAATTCTCGAGCTGAAAGACACACTGAACACGATGGTCGATCAGCTCAACGCGTTCGCGGCCGAAGTCACGCGCGTCGCCCGTGAGGTCGGCACCGAAGGCAAGCTTGGCGGCCAGGCTCAGGTGCCCGGCGTCGGCGGCACCTGGAAGGATCTGACCGACAGCGTCAATTCGATGGCCGGCAACCTCACGGCGCAGGTCCGCAACATCGCCGAAGTGGCAACGGCTATCGCCGGCGGCGACCTGTCGCGCAAGATCACCGTGGACGTGCGCGGCGAAATCCTTCAGCTGAAGGAAACGCTGAACACAATGGTAGATCAGCTCAACCGCTTTGCCGGCGAGGTCACCCGCGTGGCGCGCGAAGTCGGCACCGAAGGTCGACTGGGCGGCCAGGCCAACGTGCCCGGCGTTGCCGGGACCTGGAAGGACCTGACCGACAGCGTCAATTCGATGGCCGGCAATCTGACGGCGCAGGTCCGCAATATCGCCGAAGTGACGACGGCGGTGGCGCGTGGCGACCTGGGGCGCAAGATCACGGTCGACGTCAAAGGCGAAATTCTCGAACTGAAGAACACGATCAACACGATGGTGGATCAGCTCAACGCCTTTGCTTCGGAGGTCACGCGCGTGGCGCGCGAGGTGGGTACCGAAGGCAAGCTCGGCGGGCAGGCGCAGGTGCTTGGAGTGGCCGGCACCTGGAAGGACTTGACCGACAACGTCAACTTTATGGCGTCGAACTTGACGGCGCAGGTGCGCAACATTGCGGAGGTGGCGACCGCAATCGCCGGCGGCGACCTGTCGAAGAAGATCACCGTCGACGTGCGCGGCGAAATGCTTCTGCTCAAGGACACGCTCAACACCATGGTCGAGCAGCTGCGCTCGTTCGCAGCCGAAGTGACGCGCGTGGCACGCGAGGTCGGCACTGACGGTCGGCTCGGCGGTCAGGCGGTGGTGCCGGGCGTGGCCGGCACCTGGAAGGATTTGACCGATAACGTCAACCTGTTGGCCGCGAACCTGACGACGCAGGTCCGCAACATCGCCGAGGTGACGACCGCAGTGGCGCGCGGCGACCTGTCGCGCAAGATCACCGTCGATGTGAAGGGTGAAATTCTCGAACTGAAAAACACCATCAACACCATGGTGGATCAGCTCAACGGCTTTGCCTCGGAGGTCACCCGTGTCGCGCGCGAAGTCGGCACCGAAGGCTTGCTTGGCGGTCAGGCGCAAGTGCCGGGCGTCGCTGGCACCTGGAAGGATCTGACCGATACGGTCAACGTCATGGCGGCGAACCTGACCGAACAGGTGCGCGGCATCGTCAAGGTGGTGACCGCGGTCGCTAACGGAGAACTCAAGCAAAGCCTCACGGTGAAGTCGAAGGGCGAAGTGGCGGCGCTCGCCGAGACCATCAACAACATGACCGACACGCTCGCCACGTTCGCCGATCAGGTGACGACAGTGGCGCGCGAAGTCGGCGTGGAGGGCCGTCTCGGCGGTCAAGCGAACGTGCCGGGCGCCGCCGGCACCTGGAAGGATCTGACCGGCAACGTCAACCTGCTTGCCGCGAATCTGACGACGCAGGTGCGCGCCATCGCCGAAGTGGCGACGGCGGTTACGAAAGGCGACCTCACGCGGTCGATTCAGGTCGAGGCGCGCGGCGAAGTGGCTGAGCTCAAAGATAACATCAACACGATGATTGATAATCTGCGGCTCACCACCGATCGCAATACCGAGCAGGATTGGCTTAAGACCAACCTCGCCAAGTTCACCAACATGCTGCAGGGGCAGCGTGATCTCACCACTGTGGGCCGGATATTGCTGTCTGAGTTGACGCCGCTCGTTAACGCGCATCAAGGCGTCATCTACCAGATGCACGCCGAAGAGGAGCATAAGGGGCTCAAGCTCCTAGCCACCTATGCCGATGATAGTACGAATGGTCACGCCCACGCTTTGCGCCTCGGCGAGGGCTTGATCGGACAGTGCGCGCTCGACAGGCGCCGCATGCTGATTGCCACGCCGACAGAAGCAACCCCGATTTCTTCGGCCTTGCTGAAAGTGCCACCGCGTAACCTTTTCGTCCTGCCGGTCCTATTCGAGAATCAGGTCAAGGCGGTGATCGAACTCGCTTCGATTCACGAATTCACCGCGCTGCAGACGATGTTCCTCGAGCAGCTCACCACTTCGATCGGCATCGTGCTCAATTCGATCGAGGCAACGATGCAGACCGAAGGTCTGTTGAAGCAGTCGCAGCAGCTTGCTGCGGAATTGCAGACGCAGCAGAAAGAACTGCAGCAGACCAACGAGCAGCTCGAACAGAAGGCCCAGCAGCTTGCCGAGCGAAACGTCGAGGTGGAGCGCAAGAATCAGGAAATCGAGCAGGCCCGCCGCGCGCTTGAGGAAAAAGCAACCGAGCTTGCCTTGACCTCCAAGTACAAGTCCGAATTCCTCGCCAACATGTCGCACGAGCTGCGCACGCCGCTTAATTCCATCCTAATACTTGGCCAGCAGCTCACCGACAATCCGGAAGGAAATTTGTCCACAAAGCAGGTCGAGTTTGCGCGCACGATCCATGGTGCCGGCACCGACTTGCTCAACCTGATCAGCGACATTCTGGACCTGTCGAAGATCGAGTCCGGCACGGTCACGGTCGATGCCGAGGAGGTGTTTTTCGCCAACCTCGTCGACATGGTGGCGCGGCCGTTCCGGCACGAAGCTGAAACGCGGCAGTTGTCCTTCGAAGTTCATGTCGACCCGAATCTCGGGCGCGGCATCACGACCGACAGCAAACGCTTGCAGCAGGTGCTCAAGAATCTCTTGTCGAATGCGTTTAAGTTCACGGCGCAGGGCGGTGTGCGCCTTAACGTCGCGCTGGCGCCGGGCGGCTGGAGCACCGATCACCCGATTTTGAGCGAAGCGCCTGCGGTAGTCGCGTTTGAGGTCACCGACACCGGTATCGGCATTCCGCTCGAGAAACAGAAGATCATTTTCGAGGCTTTCCAGCAGGCCGACGCTTCGACGAGCCGTAAATACGGCGGCACCGGCCTTGGACTCGCGATCAGCCGCGAATTGGCGACGCTGCTCGGTGGTGAAATTCATTTGCGCAGCGCGCCAAGCGCTGGCTCCGCATTCACACTCTATCTGCCGATCAAATATGTCGGGCCTAACGCAAGCCAGGCCGCCGCTGCCCTGCCGGCTTTAGGTCCGGTTGCGGCAGCCCATGCGGTCAGCGAACGCGCCATCGAGCCAATTCCCGACGATCGTATGGATATCCAACCCGGCGATGCCATTATCCTCATCGTCGAGGACGATCCGCATTACGCCAAAATCCTTGTCGATCTCGCGCGCGACAAGGGATTCAAGACGCTGTTGGCGATGCGGGGCGATGATGCGCTCAACTTGGCGAAGCAATATCAACCTGCGGCAGTGTCGCTCGACGTGTTCCTGCCCGACATGCTGGGTTGGACCGTGCTGAGCCAGCTCAAGCAGAACCCGCTCACCCGCCATATTCCAGTGCAGATCGTCTCACTTGACGAGGACCGTCAGCACGGCCTGGCGCGCGGCGCCTTTGCATTCGTGAACAAGCCGACCACACGCGAAGGCATCGAGCAGGCGCTGTCCCGGATCAAGGAATTTGCGGAACCACGCCGTAAACGATTGCTGGTCGTCGAAGACAATCAGGCCGAGCAGATGGGCATACGAGAACTGCTCGGTCACGATGACATCGAGATTGTTAACGCCGAGACCGGCGCAGAAGCTCTCGACCTGCTCCGGGAGGGGCAATGCGACTGCGTGGTGCTCGATCTTCGTCTGCCCGAC
Source organism: uncultured Alphaproteobacteria bacterium (assembly GCA_963816295.1). GTDB lineage: Bacteria > Pseudomonadota > Alphaproteobacteria > Rhizobiales > Xanthobacteraceae > BOG-931. The sequence goes on from CAWFJS010000020.1 coordinate 221,455, forward strand.
ATGTCGGGGTTCGACGTGTTAGAGCGGATGCGTGCCGATACGAGCCTTGCCGAAGTCCCGGTCGTCGTGTTCACCGGGCGAGAGCTGACGGTAGATGAAGACGCGCAGCTCCACACCATGGCGCGAAGTATCGTGGTCAAGGGCGTTGAGTCGCCGGAGCGGCTGCTTAACGAAACAGCGCTATTCCTGCACCGCGTCATCACCGATCTGCCGGCCGAGAAGCAGCAAATGCTGGAGCGGCTCAACTCGTCCGACGAAGACCTGGTCGGGCGCACCGCGCTTTTGGTCGACGATGATCCGCGCAACATCTTTGCCTTATCGAGCGCGCTGGAGCGCCGCGGCATGAAGGTGCTCACCGCGACCACAGGCGCAGAGGCGATCGAGATCATGGAGGAAACCCCCTCGCTTGCGATCGTGCTGATGGACATCATGATGCCAGAAATGGATGGCTATCAAACGATCGAGAAGATTCGCGAGAACGAAGCTTATCGCCGATTGCCGATCATTGCTTTGACAGCCAAGGCGATGAAGGGCGACCGCGAAAAATGCCTCCAGGCTGGCGCGTCGGATTATCTCGCCAAGCCGGTCAATACCGAGCAGCTTCTCTCCGCGTTACGTATGTGGCTGCATCGCTAAGGCGCCGCCATGACTGACAAAGTCAACGTCCTTTTGGTCGACGATCAGCCCGACAAGCTTCTCGCCTACGAGGTGATTCTCGGAGAGCTTGGCGAGAATCTGGTCAAGGCTTCGTCTGCGCGCGAAGCGCTGCAGTTTCTGCTCAAAAATGACGTCGCGGTCGTTCTAATCGACGTCTGCATGCCGGAACTGGACGGCTTCCAGTTGGCTGCGATGATTCGCGAGCATCCGCGCTTCCGCAAAACTGCGATCATCTTCATATCCGCCATTCATCTGACCGATGTCGATCGGCTGCGCGGCTACGAGATGGGAGCCGTTGATTACGTCCCGGTGCCGGTGGTTCCCGAGGTCTTGCGCGCCAAGGTGCGGGTATTTGCCGAATTGTTCCGCAAGACCCGCGAGCTCGAGCAAATGAATTTGCAGCTTGAGCAGCATGTGACCGAACGGACTGCCGAGCTTGAAGCTTCGAACATGCAGCTCAAGCAAGCTGAGCAGGGCCGCAGCCTCGCGCTTGCCGCCGGTCAGATGGGCTCCTGGGATTGGGACCTGGTGAGCAAGCAATGGCGTTGGGACGAGGGCCAACACCGTATTTTCGGAGTTGATCCGATCGATTTCCAAATCACGGTGGAGAACATCCGCGCGCTGATCCACCCGGACGATTGGATTTCTCTCGTCGAAATTGCCTGCGGCATGTCGCGGGGGGCGCGCACGCAACAAACCGAATTTCGTGTGGTGCGGCCCAACGGCGAGGTTCGCTGGTGTATTGGAACGGCGGCTGCAAGCGTCGATGATGCCAGCAACGTCGTGCGCATCAACGGCGTCACCATCGATATCACCGATCGCAAGGAGGCCGACGAGCGGCAGATCCTGCTGGCGCGGGAGGTTGATCACCGGGCGCGTAACGCGCTTGCCGTCATTCAATCTATTATCCGGCTGACGCGCGCAAAAAGCGTTGAAGATTACGTACAGGCAATCGAAGGTCGCATCAAAGCATTGGCGCGCGCGCACACGCTTCTTTCCGACTCGCGCTGGCGCGGCGCCGACCTCGGCACACTTGTGGGCGAGGAGTTGGCGCCATATCGAGCCGGTGACAAGATCCAGTGCCATGGGCCCGACATTTCGTTGCAGCCCGCCACCGCTCAAGGACTTGCGCTCGCGCTCCACGAGCTAGCGACCAACGCAGCCAAGCACGGAGCGTTATCGTCGCCGAACGGCAAAATCAGCTTGGAGTGGGAACTGGGAGCGGATGCGCTGACCTTGCACTGGGCTGAAAATGGCGGCCCACCCGTCGCGGAGCCGTCGTCGCGCAGCTTTGGCCTGAAGGTGATTGCCGCGAGCATTGAGCAACAGCTGGGCGGCCAAGCGGCATTCGATTGGAACCATGCCGGTTTGCGTTGTTTGTTCGCCATTCCGCGCACCGAACTGACGAAATCGCGCGTCTTCAATCCCTCATTGACGACGAATGGCGGCAACGGCGCGGTGGTCGATCTCAAACGCAAGGATAAGCCGCGCGTTCTGTTGGTTGAAGACGAGGCGCTCGTCGCCATGATGATTCAGGACACTCTTGCCGAATTCGGATTCCAGGTGGTCGGCCCGCTCAGCACCGCATCCGAAGCGCTGGCCGCCGCGCGCGAGAGCCACTTTGACGCGGCCGTACTCGACATCAATCTCGGTGACGGACTGGTTTACACCGTCGCCGAAATTCTCGGGGTGCGCGGCGTGCCGTTCGTTTTCGTAACCGGTTACGATGTCGACAGCATCGACCCGCGATTTATCGGCATTCCGATTTTGCAAAAGCCGATCGAGCGCGACATGCTGCAGAAGGTGTTCATGTCGAGCATACCCGATCGCGCAGCCGTCGCCTGAACAGCCGTTCCCATCAGTAACGATCTGCGATCGGGGCCGGATTGCGGCGTAATTGTTCCAGAATGAGGATGGCGTTTGGCCATTTCCACTAGCCCATTTTGCGGGTGCTGAATGCGCGAGAAGGCCCGCATGCCGATAATTTGGGCTGATGACGGGCTCCGATCCTTGTTCCGGCGTGTTCCTGCATTGCTGCCCGACGCAACTGCCTGCTGGGGGAACCAGGAAGGGCTCAAGGAAATTGTTGTGCCGCGGAGTCATTCCGCGAAGGAGAGTTCTCCATGTCTAACGACAAAATGGGTAATGTGAAGCAGAGCGGGCAGCAGCAGGGCGGCCAACAAGGTGGTCAACAGGGTGGTCAACAAGGCGGCCAGCAGAAGCCCGGTCAACAACAACAACAGCCCGGACGCCAGGGCGGTCAGCAAGGCGGCCAGCAGGGCGGCGGCGGTCAACAAGGCGGCCAGAATCGTTAGATTGAGTTCATCGTTAGATTGAGTTCATCGTTAGATTGAGTTCGGTCACGAATGGGAAATCCCCCGGCGTCCTCGCCGGGGGATTTTCATTGCATCACTTTAGTTTTTTACTCGCTGATCAATAGTAACGCGACAGATAATCACGGAATGTGAGTGCAAACATTAAAATCAAAAAACCCGGGCGAGAATCGGGCCTGCGTCGGAAGACCGACACAGGCCCGCGCAGTTCTCTATTTCACGCCCGGTCAGGCCGGGATGATTGCGACGATTTCCAGCGTCCGCGGATCGACGATCACGATCTCGTCCTCAACGAGGAAGTAATCGAATCCTCGGTACTGAGGAACAATCCGCACAATTTCTTCAGGTAGCACCACGAAGTGCACATTTCGTGGGATCCGAGTCCCAACCGAAATGCTGAAGTTCACGTTTTTGCCGAGCCGCGGGCCATGCTCACGACCGACGATCGTTTTGATCTGCGAGCGCTGATCTTCTGACAGCCGCACCGAGCCGCCGCGTTCGCCGGCCGCCGTATTCCCGCCGGTGCGGCCATTCTGCTCGGTCGCGTTGCGTTCGGTGGCGGTGCCGCGCTGCTCCTCGGCACCCTTCATATTGGTGCCGCGCTGTTCCTGCGCACCCTTCAGGTTCTTCTGCAACCCACGCTCTTGCTGCGCGCCCTTTTGCTGCATCCCGCTTTTTTGGTCTTGCGCACCGCGCGTCATTTCTTTTTGTTCTTCGTTCCGGCCTTGGCCGAGCCGCTCGTTATCCTTGCCGCTCTTCTCCTGCGCCGACTGGTTTCGGGACGGGTTGCTCGATTGGGTGCTCGACGGGTTGAGCGTCTTATTACCCGATTGGGTTCCGCTCATGCTGCCGCCGCTCTTCTCCTGCGTCGTGGAGGTTGCGCCGGGCGTGGCTTTGCTCGGCTCGCCGCCCATCTGCGATTGCGCGGCGGCGAATCCGCCAAACCCGACTACCGCCGCCACGGCGACTGTAGCCAATAACTTGTTTCTCATTTCTGCTCTCCTCTGGCTCTCCCGCAAAGCTGAGCCGCGGCTTTTCGCAGCACGAAAATGCCGTTACTCAACTCATGCCATGTGCTCACAGGTCCAACGCGGTTGCGACCATCGGTGTTCCGGCAAGTTCCGTAGAGATCGACACGAAATTTCCGGAACCGTTCGCGGAACTCAACTCATGCTCGTCACGTTAGCTGTGCCCGGTAATCGGCAATTTTGGAGAGAGCGCAATGTTGGAGAGAACACATGGACTGGAATTCGACGATTGGTTGGACGCCCAGCCCTGGCGATTTTTGCGCAGACGAGATCTGGTAGTCAGAGGAGAGGCCGTTCGTTCGGCGCGCCGTCTTGGAACGTGGCAGAACCGGCAATCAGCCGAGCGGTTGTGGAAAAAGCAATCGGCGTTGGAAATAAGGAGAACGTCATGAGTTCTTCCGAAGGTCCGGAACGGCGCCCGGTGATACCGGCGCGGCAGGCTCGACAGGGCGTGACCGGGCATAACGTCAGGTTCGTGCTCGGCTTCAGCATCGCCGCGGTCGTTGTCGTATTTGCTATTATTTGGTTCGTCTATTTTGCATGAGCGCGCATCAATCGCTGCTCTTCCATTGCGCTCCACTCATTTCCACAGAAACTAGGAACCGGTCTCCCCGCCTCTAAATTTTTCTCTTGAGACGATTCGAAATCCCTGTTCTGTTGCACCCGCCATGGAATAGGGCGGTGAGGGCAATGATCAATAGGAAAAGTGCGAACAGAAAATCTACGCGGCCGACAACGCGGGCGGGGCAGCGGGCGACGCATCGGTCGCTCAAAGAGCAGCTTATCCTCGCCGGAAAAGTACTCGTGGCCGAAGGTCAGGACGACTTTACCCGCGGCCATATTTCGTTTCGTCTACCCGACGATCCGAACCTGTTTTTTATGAAGGCACACAGCATCGGACTCGACGAGATCACGATGCAGAATATCCTCACCATCGATCCGGAGGGGAATGTGGTCGCCGGCACGGCGCGCCGGCACAGCGAAGTCTATATCCATTCCGAGATTTTCAAGGCGCGGCCTGACGTCAATTGCGTAATCCATACCCATCCGACCTATTCGATCGCCCTGTCGGCAACCGGGCGAGGGTTGAAATGCTATAGCCAGCCGGGCGCGCTGTTTTACGAGGCGCTCGGGAGCTACACCGACACCATCAATCTTATCCGCTCGCAGGCAATGGGCGCGGGAGTGGCGCGCGCGCTGGGCAACGGTCGCGCAGTACTGTTGAAAAACCATGGCGTCGTGGTGACCGGCGCCACGATTGCGGAGGCGGTGATCGGGACGATCATGCTGGAGAACGGCGCTATGGTGCAATTGCTGGCCGAAGCGGCGGGCGATCCGGCGCCGGAATTTTCGCGCGCCGATATCGAGAAGCTGAAAGCTGACATCACCCAGCCCGAACAGTTCACCATCAATTTCGATTATCTCGTGCGCCGGGTGAAGCGTCGCGGCTAACACACCGGCGAGCGGCATGACACCAAAGCCCCATCAAAAGGATCGGCGCGACGTCAATCCTGCGCTCGGCTCGCGCAAGCTCAAACTCGGCACCTTTCAAACCAATCTCGACTCCGGCTGCGTGATGTCGGACCTCGATGGTCGGCTGCAAATCTCGTGGCCCAATACCGTTACACTGGCGCAGCTTGCCGACGAAATGGAATTTGAAGCACTGGTGCCGGTCGCGCGCTGGCGTGGCTTCGGCGGCGCGACCGATCCGCAAGGGCCCGGCTTCGAGACCTTCACCTGGGCCGCAGGCATTGCCGCGGCGACGCGGCATTCGGGCGTGATCTCGACCTCGCATGTCGCGCTCAACCATCCGATCGTCGCAGCCAAGCAATCGACCGTCATCGACCACATCTCGAACGGCCGCTACACGCTTAATGTCGTCAACGGCTGGAATTTTCCGGAAATGGAAATGTTCGGAGTGGCGCTCCTTGAGCACGAGGACCGTTACGCCTGCGCCGAGGAATGGCTGACCATCGTCAAGCGGCTGTGGCAGGACGACGAGAAATTCGACTTTGACGGCAAGTTCTATCGCATCAAAGGCGGCTACCTACAGCCAAAACCGATCCAAGCGCCGCATCCGGTCATCATGAATGCCGGTTCTTCGGAGCGCGGGCGCCGTTTCGCCTGTCAGCACTGCGATCTTGTGTTTACCAATATCCGCACCCACGACATCGCGACCAATGCGGCCCACATCGCGGCCTATCATAAGCTGGCGCGCGAAACTTATGGCCGCGAGGTGCGGGTATGGGGCAACGCCACCATCGTGCAGGCCGAGACGGAGAAGGAAGCTCGCGACTTCTATCATTATTATGTGCACGAGAAGGGCGACTGGGTCGCGGCTCGTAACGTCATCGACACGATGGCGGCCGAGATCAACAAGCGTGATTATCCGCAAGAGCGCCGCAACGCCATGGCCGAGATGATGATCGCTGGCTGGGGCGGCTTTCCCCTTATCGGCACCAAAGAGCAGGTCGTTGATGGGCTTGCGATGCTGTCCAAGACCGGGCTTGACGGAGTGCTACTCTCCTGGCCGCGCTATATCGACGGGATGCGTGAATTCCGCGATGTGACTTATCCGCTGCTGCAGCAATCCGGACTGCGGGATGAAGCGTCTAGCTAATCGGAAATAATCGTGATTGATCCTTTCGGATTCGACCAGATACTGAGCATGAGTGCACGATGCGGCTCTCGATTGTGCCGCAGATAATGATTAACATATCGGCGCGCAGCGCTGCGGCCGGCACATTATAGTAGTGCGTTATCAGCAACCAATACGGGTGAACCGATGCCACGCATGAAAGGCGCCGAGCTGATCACCGAATATCTGATCGCCAACGGTATCCCTTACGTTTTCGGTATTTGCGGGCACGGCAATGTCGGCATGCTCGATCCGCTATATCAGGCGCGGGACCGGATCAAGCTGATATCGCCCCGCCACGAGCAGGTCGCCGCGCACATGGCCGACGCTTATTTCCGCGTGCGCCACGAGCCGGTTGCGACTCTCACCTCTTGCGGTCCCGGTTCGTGCAACATCGTTATGCCGCTCGCTTGTGCGCTCACCGATTCATCGGCGCTTTTGGCAATCACGGCCAATGTGCCGACCTCGCAGTTCAATCGCAGTCCGTTTCAGGAGATCAACCGGCATTACCAGGCCGATTTCGTCAACATCGTGCGCCCTGTGGTCAAGCGCAGCTTCCAGCCGACGCGCGTCGACATGCTGCCGCTCGCCTTACGTCAGGCGATGACAGCGATGCTGTCGGGCCGTCCCGGGCCGGTGAATGTCGATGTTCCTTTCAACGTATTTCAGGAGGAAGACGAGGTCGACTTGCCGCCTCCCGCTCCGCCGCTTAACGCGCAACGAAGCGGCGCTTCGCCTGAGGAAGTGTCGCGCGCGCTTGATATGATTCTCGATGCAGAACGGCCAGTGATCTTCATCGGCCACGGCGTGGCGCTGTCGCAGGCGAGCCGCGAACTCACGGAGTTTGCGAAGAAGCTCGCCATACCCGTGATCTCGTCGCCCAACGGCATGGGTTGCATCGATATGACGGACCCGCTGTCGCTCGGCTTTATCGGCCGCAACGGCGCCTTTCCCGCCAACGAGGCCGGCCGCCGCGCCGATCTTGTACTCGCGATCGGGGCTCGATTCGACGATCGCTCGGCCTCATCGTGGCTACCGGGATATTCCTGGAATTTTCCCGTTACCAAACTCATTCACGTCGATATTGATGCCGCCGAACTCGGCCGTAATTATCCGCCCGATCTGCCCATTGTTGCCGACGCGCGAACCTTGTTGCGCCAGCTCCTTGCCGAGCTGGAGCGTCGATCAGGCAACGGCGATAGAGCGGCGAGGCGGGAGTGGCTGGCGCAGATCGCGCAATGGCGTGCGGCTTGGGACGAATTCGTGCGCCCGAATTTTACGATGCACTCGACGCCGATGCGGCCGGAACGCGTTGTCGCCGATTGTCAGGCTGTCATTCCGCCGGACGGCATCATCTGCTGCGACGTCGGAGTGAGTCACAATTGGTACATGCAATTCTGGAATGCGCGCCGCCCGCAGACCATGCTCAATTCCTGGGGCTTTTCCGGCATGGGATTCGGCGCCGCCGGCGCGCTCGGCGCAAAGCTTGCGGCTCCGGATCGCCCGGTGGTCGCGGTGACCGGCGACGGCTGTTTCACCATGGTTCCGCATGTGCTCTGCACTGCGGTTGAATACGACATTCCGGTCGTTTGGGTGATCTGGAACAATTTCGGTTGGGTGTCGATTCGGGACATTCAGCTCGGCATGTTTGGCGGCCGCGAGCATGGCACCATGTTTCACCAGGGAGCCAACAAGAAACCGTACAATCCTGATTTCGCGGCTTGGGCGAAGGCAGCCGGCGTCGATGCGCTCACAGTGGAGCGATCACAGGATTTCCGCGGCGCGCTCGAACACGCCATAGCGGCGAACAGGCCATTTCTCCTCGACGTTCATGTCGATGCCGAAGTCCGGCCGCCTTCGACCGGCGCCTGGCAATTACCCCCGACGGAGCACAAGGAGCCGGCGTTCGGACATCGTTTCATTCCCGACGCGGCGCCGGTGAAATAGAAAGCCATCGCCGCGCGGCTCAAGCGCACTGAGGGCGATTTGCCGCAATTCGCTCCCTGGCGAGTTATCGATCGTATCCGATTGTGACCAAGACGGACGCGAGCATTATCGATGGCGTCACATGACGAACATAATCTCGATGACAGCGCCTCGGTATCGCCGCTGACGGCTTGCATACGATTTGTCCGCGGCCGCCAGCTCGCCAATCGCGAGATGGAGGCCCGCGAAATCGGCGCTGCCGAGGGCGTGCCGGCGCTTGGGTTGGATGGTCTCAGCTCGACCGCATACGGACCGGAAGCGGCGCTGACGATTCTCTCCGCGGCGGGAGCGGCGGGCTTAGCCAGTCTCGGGCCGGTGATGCTGACGATCCTGGCGCTGCTTGGCGTCCTGTTCATCTCTTACTGGCAAACGATCGAGGCTTATCCCAAGAGCGGCGGCGCCTACACCGTGTCGCAAGCCAATCTCGGCGTGAATGCAAGTTTGCTCGCCGCCGCGGCATTGATGATCGATTACGTCCTCAACGTTGCGGTCGGCATATCCGCAGGTGTTGCTGCGCTGGTCTCGGCGGTGCCGGCTTTGCATGTATATACGCTGCCGCTTTGCCTCGGCATTCTTGTCGTCCTCACGCTTGTCAATCTACGCGGCACCATCGATGCCGGGCGGCTGTTTGCGGTTCCAACCTATCTGTTCGTCGTCTGTTTCATGGCCGTGCTTGCGATCGGCAGTTATGCCGCGATCGCAAGCGGCGGCCATCCGCAAGCGGTGATCTTGCCGCCGCCGTCGCCGGCGCCGGTCGAGGCGCTCGGCCTGTGGCTGCTGCTGCGCGCCTTTGCCTCCGGTTGCACAGCGATGACCGGCGTCGAAGCGGTCAGCAATGCGGTGAATGCCTTCCGTGAGCCGCAAGTCCGCAATGCCCGTCTCACTTTGAGCATCATCGTTGCCGTCTTGGCCATTCTCCTTGCCGGCATCGCCTATCTGGCAATGAGCTACGGCGTCATGGCCATGGATCAGACCAAACCGGGCTATCAAAGCGTGTTGTCGCAGCTGGTCGGTGCGGTGGCTGGGCGCGGCGTGTTTTATTACGTCGCCATCGCAAGTGCGTTGATGATTCTTTGTCTCTCTGCCAACACCAGTTTCGTAGGCTTTCCGCAACTGTGCCGGATCGTGGCGCAGGATGGATTCTTGCCGCGGCCTTTTGCGACGGTCGGCCGGCGCCTGGTCTACTCCGTCGGGATCCTCTACCTGACGCTAACCGCCGGATTTCTGTTGATCGCGTTTGACGGGATCACTGATCGATTGATCCCGTTGTTTGCGATCGGCGCTTTTACGACGTTTACGATCTCGCAGACGGGCATGGTAGCGCATTGGCGCAAGGTGCTGCGCGGCAAACGCGGGCGCGGGCAGCGGCAACGTGTGCAGGTGAAGCTTTTTCTCAATGGCGTCGGTGCGGTCGCCACGATAACGGCACTTGCGGTCATCGTGATCGCAAAGTTTAACGAAGGCGGCTGGATCACCATCGTTGCCATTCCCTGCGTCATCGTGCTCCTGAAAGGCATTCACCGTTATTACGGGAATGTCGACGCGGCGTTGCGCGACGACGATCAGTTGCAATTCCGTCCAAGCAAGCCGCCATTCGTCCTGGTTATGACCAGGCAATGGGATCGTCTGACCGATAAGGCGCTTTCGCTGGCGATGGAACTGTCGCCCGATGTCATTGCGGTGCATTTGGCGGCGCTGGAAGGTCCGGACGTCGGCGAACAGGAGCGAAAATTACGTGAGCAGTGGGCGAGGGGCGTCGAGGATTCCGCGGTCGCGGCACAGGCGTCCAATCCGCCACGGCTCGTTTTTCTGAGCGCGCCGTTTCGGCGGATTCACGCGCCGCTTCTCAAACTGATCAACGAACTGGAACAAAAAGACCCCGAACGAACCATTGCGGTGATGATTTCCGAATTGGTTAAACGGCACTGGTGGGAACATTTGCTAAGCAATCATCGCGCTCGTCGATTGCGCAACGCCGTCCTCGAATACGGCGGTCCGCGGGTCGCCGTCATTGCCGTGCCGTGGTATTTGACGCTGCCGAAGATAGCGGATGCGCTCACTGAGGAGGAATTGGCGGAGCCGGTGCGGATCAGAAATGTCTTCGGCTTCCGGCGGCGCCGGCAGTCGACTAAAGCCGAGTAATAAATGTGAAATCGAATGTAATGGCCGCGTGCCACCGATCAGCGTTCGAAGCCCGGCGCGTAAGAATATGACCGGCCGTCGCCGGAATACTGGCCTGGATTGCCCCAAGCCAAGGCGCTGTCGCGCGCCTCGCGCTCTTGCCGCTGGCGCGCTAGCGCCGCCTGCTTGCGCTCGCGGGCGACCTTGGCGCGCGCAAGTTTCTTGGCGGCTTCGCGCGCTTCGGCGGCGCGCTGCTCCTCCAAAGCTTTGCGCGCCTCCGCGGCCTTTTGCGCCTCTTGGGCCTTGTCGGAGTTTGTGAGCGCATCGCGGTCGGAACCTGCGATGATCGAGACGGCCGAGTGCGTTGACCGCGTCGTGCGCAGTTGTGAATCGCCGAAACTGACCAGCGTCGTCATCACGATCGCAAAAGCCGCCACCATTGAGAAGAAGTACGCAAGGAGGGAAAACACCATCACGGCGGCTCCGAGCAGGACGCTGCTCCAGTGCACTGAGATGAGGTCGCCTGGAACGCTTAATTCACCCAACAACCACAGACACGATCGGCCTTGGCGCCGCTCTTGGCTGGCATGCAGACAACGCATCATCGCGGGGGCGGTTCCGCAGGCGATCATATTAACCGTCGCGTCTCGTTCGCGGTCGGTTACTTAGGGCTAACGACGTAACCCGAAAGTTAAGCGCCAGAGACTTTAGCGCCATGATTTAGTCCGGAAGCGCTGTTTCCATGCGGGCGGTAATGGTTTTCCGCATTCAGTTGACCCAATCCATCGCCTATGCCGAGCGCTCGCGGCACAGGCTCGATGTCTGCCGACCGCGCGACGCGGTGGCCGCGCCGGTGATCATTTTCTTTTACGGTGGCGACTGGCAGAGCGGCTATAAGGAACTGTATCGCTATGTAGCCAAGGCGCTGGCGCGGCGCGGCTATGTCGCGGTGGTGCCGGACTATCGCATTTATCCCGAGGTCTGTTACCCCGATTTCCTCGACGATGGCGCGCAAGTGGTGTCCCGATTCCGAAGTTCGCAGGCATTTACGGCGCACTCGTGCGAACTTCGGAATCGATAAGGACACTAGCAAGTTTATCCTGGAGTGCCGCTTTTGAATCCGAAGTTCGCATCGGAGGGCTCCGTAAAGTTGTGCGAACTTCGGGTTCGCGGCACTAGCCAATGTTCTGCCGCAATATGTTGCGGCGCACGCCTGTACCCTTGCGCAGGCAAGCCAATAGGTCAAAGCTGACGGTCTGGCGAGACCGGCGCGACTTGCGCCCGTAAAACGGCGCGCGATCGATCGGCAGGCCAAACCGCGACGTAAGAACGTTGCGTTCGGCGTAGGCCGGTAAAGCCAAAAAAGAATGCGGGAGGACAGCCATGCCAATGACGCTCAAACAGCCAAAGCACGACGATGCGGCGGAGGGCGAGAGCGGGGCGAATGAGCTCGTCAAGCGCATTCGCAAATTGCGCTGGATGGGAATGGATGACGAGGCCGAGCGGCTGCAGAGAGAATTGACGCGCCGCTGCGCTGATAGCGACAGCGTCATCGCAACGCCGCGGGAAACGGATTGATGAGCCAAAGCGCAAGCGAGCGCTTGCGCGAGACCGAGGAGAGATGGCGATGGAAGTCATTCTGGCGCTGGCGGTCCTGTTGGCAATCTGGGTGTTGGTGATCTGGGGCTCGAGCTACTTCAACAAGAACGTGGTTTAATCAACGCACTACAATTTTATTCGTCATGGCCGAACTTGTTCCGGCTATCCACGTGTCTATTTCAAACAGCGCAACCTTTTAATAAGCGGGTCAAGCGCGCGCACAGCGGCTAACGCGCCGTGCCGATGAGCGCCATCGAGATCGCCGGCACGTAGGTAATCACCAGCAGCGCGATAAAATTTACGGCGATGAACGGCAGCACGCCGCGATAGATCATGCCCATCGGCACGTTGAAGATGGCGCGTGCGGCGAACAGGTTTAAGCCGAACGGCGGCATATAGAGTCCGATGCTCAAATTGACCGCCATGATGATTCCAAAGTGCAGCGCGTTGACGCCGGCCGCTTCGACGACCGGCAGTAAGAGCGGCGTGAGAATGAGGATCGCGGCCGGCGGCTCGAGAAAGCTGCCGGCAACCAACAGCCCGGCATTGACGAACAACAGGGTCTGCCAGTTGGGCAAGTGCAGTGCGCTCACCGCGTTGATCAAATTTTGCGGAATGCCGCTTGTGGTCATGAGCCACGAATAAATCCCGGCGCCGGTGACGATGATCAGGATTTGCGAGATCAGCACGACCGAGCTGCCGATGATGCGGCCGAGCGCAGCAAGATCGACCTCACGATAGACGAACATTGCCACGAACAGCGAATAGACGACGGCAACGCCGGCTGCCTCCGTCGGGGTGAACACGCCGCCATAGATGCCGCCGAAAATCACGACGATCGTGCCGATCGCCCAGCTCGCTTCCCTGGTCGAGACCCAGATATTCTTCCAGCGCGCCGGTGACGACAGCGGCACCATTTTGATGCGCGCATAGATCAATACATAAACGGCATCGACGATGCCGATCAGGATGCTCGGAAGGATGCCGGCGGTGAAAAGCTTGATGGCCGAGACCTGCGCGGTCATCGCATACAGAATCATCGAAATCGACGGCGGGATGATCACCGCGACCGCGCCCGACGAGGTGATCAGGCTCACGGCGAAGCGTTCGGAATAGCCGTGCTTGGTCAACGACGGAAACAATAGCCGGCCGATAGCGACGACGGTACCAACCGAGGTATGCGCCATCGCGCCGAACAATTCCGACGAAGCGACTGTCGTCACCGCGAGCGAGCCGCGCACCCCGCCGATGATCGATACCACCCAGGTGACGACGCGATTGGCGATGCCGCCGCGGCCCATGATCTCACCGGCAAGCACGAAGAACGGCACCGCGAGCAGCGGAAAATTGTCGAGGCTGCCGAACATGTAGGTCTGCATCGCCTGCACCGGCACATGTGCGATCAACAGGATCGCGGCGAGCGAAGTGAGGATCAGAACGACGAAGATCGGTAGCCCCAGGATCAGCAAGATCGCCGGCAGGATGAAATAGACGAAGGCGGCTAGCATGCGCGGTGCCCGGGTTTGCTCATCTCAATGTCCAAAATCTTCGGGCGACACCACCTCGTCGTGGCGCGCACCGTGCACGAACAGACGAACCGCGATTAAGAGCGCCATGAGCAACAGACCGAGCGGCAGCGCCGCCTGCGGGATGACCAGTGGGATATTGGCCGACTGGCTGCGCTGGTCGAGTTCGGCCAGCATGGTCATGACCGGCCAGGCGAAGATCGCGAGCGCAAGGCAGGTCGCAATCGTCACCAGGTCGGAAAAAATGTCGAACGCCTTGCGCACGCGCGGCGGCAACAGCGAAACAACCACGTCCATGCGGATATGGCGGCCGGCCCAGCCGACCGGACCGGCGCCGAGGAAGACGCAGCCGATCATCAGAAACAGCATCGCTTCCTCGGCCCACGACAGCGACACGGAAAGAAAATAGCGGCCGATGATGTTGGCGAAGTTGATGGCCACGCTGGCGGCGAGCATCGCGCCGGCCGCGAATCGCAGCGCCGCGATGAGCGCCTTGGCGCCGCGCGAAAGGGCGTCCTTCATGCCGGGGCGAAGGTGCTCAGTTCCTGGCCGCGGCGGCGCGGACCATTTCGAGCATGTCGTGCACCGCCGGCTGGCCTTTGGTGGCCTCGTCGCCCACCGGATCGAGCAGCGTCTTCATGCGGGCAAGATCCTCGGTCGGCAACGTCTGGACGGTGCCACCCAGCGCAGTCCAGTCGCTTGCGAGCTTCTTGGTGAAATCGACTTCCCACGCCTGCGCCTTGGTCTGCGCCGCCGCGCCGGCGTCGAGCACGACCTTCTGCAAATCCGCAGGCAGTGTGTCGAGCCACGGTTTGCTCAGCACCGCGATCGAGATGATGAATGTGTCGTTGGTGACGGTCACCACTTTGAGAAGATCGTTCATCTTGAATGACACGAAGACGGAAAGTCCGGAAATGGTGCCGTCGATGGTGCCCTGGTCGAGCGCGGGGACGACTTCTGAAAGCGGCATGCCAATCCCGGTTGCGCCGAGCTTCGCCATTTTCTGGCGCTCGAGCTCGGTGCCGTTTATGCGCAGCTTCTTGCCGCTGAAGTCGGAGAGCCGCAGGATCGGATTTTTCGCGCCGTAATTGGACGAGCCCAGGTCCAGCGTCGCGATGCCGACCATCCGCTTCGGCGCGGCAAGGTCGAACGTGGCTTTCTGTACGGCCGGATCGTGGACGGTCGCTGCGGCGTTGGGCTCGTCGCGGAACAGCATCGGCGCGGAGAACGCGCCGAAACGCGGATCGACGCCGACAAAAAAGTCGACCGGCCCGATATAGCCCTGGATATTGCCGAGCTGGACGCCTTCGATTTCGCGCGGGATCGGGCCGAGCTGGCTCGCCGGATAGATTTGGACTTCGATGCGGCCGTTCGAGGCTTTCTCGACCTCGTCCTTGTAGAATTTGATGAACTGGTGCTGGGTCTCGTTGATCGTCGCGGTACCGAACTTCATCACGAAATCCGCGGCCGACGCGGGAAGCGCGCCAAGACCGCAACCAACACCACAGGCGAGGGTGGCGGCGATCGCAATCGCGAGCCGGTGAGGGGGGACAGATGCGCTAACGCGGCGATTTGCGCGTGGAGAAGTCTTTGCGCGTGTAGAAGACTTTGCGCGTGTAGAAGACATGGCGGTTATCCCCCCTTGGTCGTGCGGCTATCTTTGACCCGCCGCCTTTTGATCATCTGAACTATAATGTGAGCGCACAGCTTGCCAAGCGAGCTGCGGTGTTGCGGCTGGGCCTTCCCCCTCCCGCCCACGCGCGCAGCGCGTGGTGGGGAGGGGGCAGGCGGCCTGCGGCCGCCGTGCTTTTTTAATCAACGCCGATGCGAAGCATCGGCTATGGGTGGGGGGATTTTTTCAGCTTACCCCCACCCCGGCTCATGTCGCTGACGCGACATTCGCCGACCCTCCCCACCGCTTCGCGGGGGGAGGGAAAAAATAACGGTGCAACACACGCGCGAATAATTATTCTCAGCGGTCGCGCATGCGGTCCATCAGCACCTTGTCCTGGCCGCCGTCGATCTCGATCATCGTGCCGTTGACGAAGAACGCGAGGTCGGAGGCGAGATAAGCGACCAGATTGGCGACCTCCTCGGATTCGGCGATCCGCCCGAGCGGGATGCTTGCCGGAGCGAGCTTGTCCGCTTGTTCGAACGAGAGCTTCATATCGCGCGCCATCGCTTTGACCAGTCCGCTCCATCGCTCGGTGCGCACCGGTCCGGGATTGACGGCGACGAAGCTGATATTGTCCTTGCCGTACTGGCTGGCGAGCGATTTGGTGAGATTCTGTCCCGCAGCATTGGCGGCGCCCGGCGCAATCTCCCAGTACGAAACCTTGACCCCGTCATTGCCGATCAGGTTCACGACGCGGCCTTTCTTTTGTTTTTGCATGATCGGCAGCGTGTGCTTCATGCAGCGCACGTAGCCCATGAATTTGAGCTGCAGCGCCTGCGCCCAGTCCTCCTCGCTGAGATGCTGCAGCACGCCGCCGGGCGCCGAACCGGCATTGTTGATAAGGATATCGATCCGGCCGAGCGCCGCATGCGCCGCGTTGACGAAATTTTCTGCATCCGCCGGTTTGGTGAGATCGGCGGGAATGGGAAAAATCTTCCGGCCGCTTTCCTTGGCGATTTCCGCTGCGGTTCTTTCCAGCGGCTCCTTTCGCCGCGCGCAGATGGCGACATCCACGCCTTCGCGGGCGAGCGCTCGCGTAATCGCCTTGCCGATGCCTTCGCTGGCGCCGGTGACGATCGCTTTTTTGTCCCTCATCGCCAAGTCCATGGCGCACCTCCCTTGGTGTGATGGGGCCCTAGGGCTGTTCGCTAAGTGTTCCGCTATAATAATCAAACGCCGAGAACGTTGGGCAAAATCCTAAGAAAATAATCCTATATTCCGGCAAATATGATTGGCGCTAGGGGCCCGTGCCGCCATCAAGCCGCCGCAAGAGCGCGCGGCGCTACCGCATTGTCACGCTGCGCTCGCCTCTACGGACCGTCGCGGATGCGCAAGTGCATTCGAAGGGCGGACGGACCCCCAAGGTACTAAGTTCCCTCAATCGGAGATGGTCGTTTTAGACGGGCACCTGGTCCACCGCCGTTCTGCTTCGAAAGCACGGCGAACTGCGGGGTCAAGGTGCGCAACAGCCCGATAGCAACAATATCGCTAAACCTGGACATGGTTTATCGCAATGGTCACGCGCGCGCGAGGCGCGGCCGCGCCGCGTGGTCGCCGATTTTCTTTTTCGCGATGGCGATGGCTTGGCGGGCGCCGCCGCCGCTGAGCTAGGCGGTCGATGGCGACAGCACCCCCGCGGCGAAGATGGCTGTAGCGTTGGTTGGACCGTCGTTCCAACCTCAAGCTGCCTGACCGGACCGTGAGGCGTCGCTGGTGCGCACCTTACCGAAGCGCCGTGCCGGGGCCTGTTCTAGCTGCTGTTGTGTAAATCCATGAGTTGAATGGCCGGTCGCGACCGGGTAGTAGTTCGTGCTGTCAATTTCATGGGGATGGGGTTCCCCAAAACCGCTCACCAGAGCTGATGACCCCTGCCGCGTCGCGCGCGGCGGGGCTTTTTACGACCCGCCTTAAGGCGGGTTTTTTCGTTTTTCGTGCACGCGGCACAGGCAGAGGAGAGGTTAATGAACAACGTCTGGTTTCAATCGGCGCTGTGGATGGCGCTGGCGCTCGTCGCCGCAACCGCTTCGCTTTACATCACGATCTCGGCGGCTTTGTTCGAAATCGTCGTCGGCGCCGTCGCCGGCAATACGATCGGCCTGCCGCTGACCGATTGGATCAATTACATCGCCGGCGTCGGCGCCGTCGTGCTGACGTTTCTGGCGGGGACCGACATCGATCCGCACGTAGTGAAGCGAAATTTCGCTTCCAGCGTCACCATCGGCTTGATGGGATTCTTCGCGCCCTATCTCGGCTGCCTCTTGCTTGCGCATTACGGGCTCGGCTGGCCGTGGCCGCAGGCGCAGATCGGCGGCATTGCACTGTCTACCACCTCGGTCGCGGTGGTTTATGCCGTGATGGTCGAAACCGGCTACAACCAGACCGAGCTCGGCAAGATCATCCTCGCCGCCTGCTTCATCAACGACATCGGAACCGTGCTGGCGCTGGGCCTGGTGTTTGCCAACTACAATTTTTATTTGCTCTTGTTCGTTGCCGCCACCGCGGCAGCGATAGCGATCCTTCCTTTCATCATTCGCCCCCTGTTCAATTGGCTCGGCGGACGCACCAGCGAGCCCGAGATAAAGTTCATCTTCTTGGTGCTGTTTGCGCTGGGCGGTCTTGCCAATTTGGGCAAAAGCGAAGCGGTGTTGCCGGCCTATCTGGTCGGCATGGCGCTCGCCCCCTTCTTCCTGGCGAACCGCGAGCTGCAGCTACGCATGCGTGCAATTTGTTTTGCTTTCCTCACGCCGTTCTATTTTCTCAAGGCCGGCTCGTTGATCGAAGCGCATGCGTTGATCGCCGGCGCCAGTCTCATCGGACTATTTCTCGGCGTGAAGATGATTACGAAATTTTGCGGCATCCTGCCGTTGACGCGCCATTTCAATTTCGAGCCGCGGGAGGGGATGTACACGACATTGATGATGTCGACCGGGCTGACCTTCGGCTCGATCTCGGCGCTATTCGGACTGACCAATCACATCATCGATCAGGCGCAATACACGGTCTTGCTCACGGCGGTCATCGGCAGTGCCGTTGTGCCGACGCTGATCGCGCAGATCTGGTTTCGGCCGCATTTCGAACCGCTGGAGGAGGATGCGTAGAATCTCTCCTCGCACGCGGGGAGAGGGAGTTCACCGCCGCGCGATGCGCCGGTACGGCGCGTAAACCGGCTCCCACATTTTAGCTTTGATCGCCGCGGCGGTTTGTTCTTCGGAGAGAGCATCGGCGCAGCCCTCCTTTTGCGCTTGCAACGCGACCGCGAGCGCAACCTGGAACGACAGCTTTCTGATCTCAATGAGCGGCGGCAACAGGTTGGCATCCGGATCTCGCCTTGTGGGCGACTGCGCGGCGATCGTGTTTGCGGCTGCCAGGAACATGCCGTCGGAAATACGGCGCGCGCGCACCGCAATCGCGCCAAGCCCGATGCCCGGATAGACATAGGCGTTGTTGTTCTGGTCGATGCGGAATTGCTTGCCGCCGCGCGTGAGTGGCGGAAACGGACTGCCGGTGGCGATCACGGCGCGGCCTTCGGTCCAGGCATCGAGATCGGCCGGCGTTGCCTCGCTGCGTTCGGTCGGATTGGACAGCGGAAAGATCACCGGCCGTTCGACGCTCTTCGCCATCACGCGCACCACCGGCTCGGTGAAGGCATGCGCTTGCCCGGACGTGCCGATCAGTACGGTCGGATGCGCATTCGCCACCACGTCTTGGAGGTCGATGCGGCCCGGTGTCTTGAGCTTCCAGCCGGCGACGCGAGCAGGATCCTGAGCAAACGGCGCCTGGAACGGCGCCAAGCCGTTCATGCCGGCGAGCAAAAGGCCGGGACGATCGACCAGATAGAAGCATTCGCGCGCGCGCTGTTCGCTTAAGCCCGCTTCGACCATGGCGCGGAGCAATAGCGCGCAGATGCCAGTGCCGGCGGAGCCGGCGCCAAGCACCGCGACGCGCTGTTCGGTCAAAGGTACGCCGGTGACATTGATGGCGCAAAGGAGCGTGCCGACCGCGATCGCGGCGGTGCCCTGGATGTCGTCGTTGAAGGTGCACAGCGAGTCGCGGTAGTGCGCGAGCAGGCGATTGGCATTGCCGATGGCGAAGTCTTCCCAATGCAACAGCACATGCGGCCAGCGCTTGCGTGCGGCCTCGACGAAGGTTGACACCAGATTGTCGTAGGCCGGGCCGCGCACGCGCTCATGCTGCCAGCCGATGTACAGCGGATCGCGCAAGTGGTCGCCGTTGTCGGTGCCGACATCGAGCAGGACCGGCAGCGTCATTCCCGGATGCAGCCCGGCGCAGGCGGTGTAGAGCGACAATTTGCCGATCGGAATGCCCATGCCGCCGGCGCCTTGATCGCCGAGCCCGAGAATGCGCTCGCCGTCGCTGACCACGATCGCGTTGATGCGGTCGTAGCGCGGATGCGCAAGGATGCACGGGATCAGATCCTGATGCGGAATGGAAAGAAACAATCCGCGCGGTTTGCGGAAGACGTGGCTGAAGAGCTGACAGCCGAGCCCAACCGTCGGCGTGTAGACGACCGGCATCATCTCTTCGATGTTGCGGGTCAACAGCGCGTAGAACAATGTCTCGTTGGAATCCTGCAAACCGCGCAGGAAGACATAGCGTTGCAGGTCGCTGCTCAGCCCGTGAAAGGCGGCGAGCCGGCGCTGGACCTGATAATCGAGCTCGGCGACGTGCGGCGGCAACAGCCCGTGCAGATCGAACGCGTCGCGCTCGGCCTCGGTAAAGGCGGTGCCCTTATTGAGCAAGGGATCGTTGAGAAGCTCGTAGCCGCTCAACGCGGTTTCGACATGATGGTTGGTTTGATTCTGCATCGGCGCGGGCATTACGATAGTCGCGAACGCCGCGCGTCAATAGAGAGTTTGCGGCGGCCCCGTTATGGCGCCGGATTGGCTGCGGCGGGTGTGACGCCGCAAACTATCCTTCGACCTCGGCCTCGGGCCGATCGTCGCCGCGCGCCACCTCCTCGTGCCATTTGCCGTTACTGTCTTCCCAGGAAATGGCGCGGGTCTCCCCCGGCATGTGTTGTTCGGCTGCGGCGCGTTGCGCCGCGCGGCGTGCCGCCTCATGGGAGGGGAATGTTTCGGAAAAAACGCCATCGAGCTGATAGGCCCAGCCGCCGTCATGCTCGACGATGTGATAGACGATCTTGGTCATGGCGCAGACCTCCTCCGCCGATAGAACAACGTCCTTGCGGACAAATAGTTTTCCGCCGTCGCGAGTTCCAGTCTAGCGCACCGCCGCGGTTTTCTCGCGCTGGCGCCTGGCTTCATAAGTCCGCAAATGGGCATAGGCGATTTGCAACAGCGGATAATCGCCCGGCCGGGCGACGCCGCGCGCTAACAGATCGCCAACAATATGATCGGCTTCGATCGGGGCGTCCCGCTCGATGTCGCGCAGCATCGAGGCGGCAATCGGCGAGCCGGGCGCGGTAAGCATGCCGATGCTGCGCTTGACCGCGGTCTCTCCCGGGTTAAAGCCGTTCTTCGCCGCGATCGCGCAGCACGCGGCGAACATATCGCTCGCCAATTGGCTCGCGCCGGCGGCGGCAATGTCGCCGAAGGCGCCGCGCATCAGGCAGCAGATGCCGGCCGCGGCGGCGATGAAAGCCCATTTCTCCCACATCTCTTGGAGGATCGCGGTGGAGAGCTGGGAGTCGAATTTGGCGCCGGAAAAAGCCGCCGCAATTGCCGCCGCGCGCGGCGATTTCGCGCCGTTCTGTTCGCCGAACGAGAGAAAATGCAAATCGTTGAGGTGGAGGATGCGGCCCTCGCCATCGAGCGTCGCCGAGATGATGCATTGACCACCGAGCACCGCGCCGACGCCGAACCGCGCGCCAAGCAAATCCATATGCTTCATGCCGTTGAGGAGCGGCAAGATCGCGGTGTTGGCGCCGACTGCCGGCGCAAAGGAATCCATCGCGCCTTGCAGATCGTAGGCCTTGCAGCTCAAGAGGATCAGGTCAAACGGCGCGCTTAAGTTCTCCGCCAGCACGGTCGGCGGCGCTGCGATGGCGATGTCGCCCTTTGGGCTGCGGACGACGAGCCCGGTTTTCGCCAACTGTTCGGCGCGGCGCGGCCGCACCAGAAAAGTCACGTCGCGGCCGGCCTCCTTCAGCCTGCCACCGAAATAGCCGCCGAGCGCGCCGGCGCCCACCACTAAAATGCGCATTGCCAAATCCTCTGTACGCAAGTCCTCTGTATGAATGGATTACTGCGCCGCCGCGGCGCCGGGCCGCCGCGGCACCAGCAGATTGCCGGTGAAAACCTGCACCGGCTCGTCGTTCTGGTTGAACGTGGTGTTGCGCACCCGAATCATGCCGCGGTCCGGTCGCGACTTCGAGGGCCGCACTTCGAGCACTTCGCTGTGTACACGCAATTCGTCGCCGGGGCGGACCGCGCGCGGCCAGCTCAACTCGTCGAAGCCGACCCCGAGAATCCCGCCGGCCGGTTTGAATTCGCCGTCGACCAGAAGCCGCATGGTCATCGCCGCGGTGTGCCAGCCGCTCGCCGCCAGTCCGGCAAAGGGCGATTGCCGCGCGGCGGCCTCATCGAGATGGAACGGCTGCGGATCGTATGCCTTCGCAAAGGCGAAGATTTCGTCTTTGTCGACCCTCTTGCGTCCGCTCTTGAAAACCTGTCCGACGGCGAAATCTTCCAGATAGCGTTTGGTCATGCCAGCTCCCCACGCGCAACGCGCAGCGGCTTGTCAAACCATGAGCCGCCGGCAACGGCTGCCGCATTAATGAGGCCAAAAGCGCAAAGCGCAACCGCCAAAGCGACGAATACGCCGGTGAGGCTGGTGCCCAAGCGCAAGGCAAGATAGCCGCCGACGGCTGCGATCACGAGCCGGGTCAAATTGGCAATGAGCGGCCATAGCAGCCGGCCGGCGCCTTGCGAGGCGAAATAAAGCGCCATGCCGAGCCCGAACAAGCCGTAGGCGGGGCCGACCACATGCAGGTAGCGCGTGCCGGCATCGATCATCTCGGGCGCGGTATCGAACAGCGACAGCCAAGCGCGCGGCGCCGTTGCGGCGCCAAGCCCGATCAATTCGCACAGACCCGCCGCGATGCCCGCGCCGATCCAGGCGACGCGCAAAGCGCGTTCGGGACGATGCGCGCCGATATTGGTGCCAACCATAGCGACCAGCGGACCGCCCAATCCGAACACCAGCGGAATGAGCAAATATTCAAGCCGCGTCCCGACGCCATAGCCGGCGATCGCGGCGGGCCCGAGCGCGCCGACCAGAGCCGTCGCGATCGCGATGGTGAGATTGGTCTGCACGGTGATGAGTGCCGCGACCGCGCCGACGCGCAGAATGTCGGCGAACAATAGCCAGCGTAAGCGGGCGCCGGTCAGCCCTAGGCGCACGACGCTTCGTCCGGAACGGAGATAGAAAGCAAACGCGGCGCTGCCGGCCGCGTAATAGAGCAGCACGGCGGCGGCGCCGCCGGCGACGCCAAGTCGCGGAAACGGACCCAAACCGAAAATCAGACACGGCGACAGCGGAATCAGAACACCGACACCGACGCATGTGACCAGCGCGGGCACGGCCATATTGCCGGTGCCGCGGATCACATTCGCCAGCGAATTGAATAGCCACACCAGAATGGCGCCAGAAAAAATCACGGTGGAATAAGTGTTGGCCGCCGCGAGCGAGCCGCCGCTGCCGCCCATGGCCGCGTAGAGCCGGTCGCCGCCGAGCAGCACCGCGATCGTGAATATCAAACCGAAGCCGAGACCGATGATCAGCGCATGCAGCGCCAGTGCATTGGCATCCGCACGCCGGCCGCCGCCGAGCGCGCGCGCGATCGCCGACGACATGCCGCCGCCCATAGCGCCAGCCGACATCATCTGCATCAGCATCACCACCGGAAACACCAGCGCCACGCCGGCGAGCGGATCGGTGCCAAGCTTGCCGACGAAATAGGTCTCGACCAGTCCCACCGAGGTCTGCGCCAGCATCACCAGGACATTGGGGGCGGCGAGCCGGATCAGGGTCGCCGCGATCGGGCCTTCGATCAGGGCGCGGGTGCGCGGATCGTAACGCGGCTGCTCCGGCGCTGCGGGGTTGGCGGGGGAGGGCGCGTCGCTAACCGCGACAGCCGCCGCAGCGTTAGCAGCCGGCATCAACGCACTGGGCATAACGCGCTGGGCATTTGGTCGCTCCGCCGATCTCGCCGAGGCGGCTGGTTGAACAGTGCACCATATAGGCGTATATACGCTTAAATCAAGCTATGGTGGATCGCGATGGCTTCCGAATGGACCAATCCCGCAGGCTGCAATTGCCTGGCGCTGCGCCAGGCGGCGCGCCATGTCTCGCAATTCTATGATCAATTTCTCAGCGCAAGCGGTTTGCGTGCTACGCAGTATTCCATTCTTGCAAGGCTGCAGCGCAAAGGACCCATGTCGATCAATGCGCTCGCCGCCGAGCTGGTCATGGATCGCACCACGCTCGGCCGCAATATTCTGCCGTTGCAGCGCGATGAATTGATCTCGGTAAGGCCGGGCCGAATCGACCGCCGCAGCAAGGAACTGCAATTGACCAAGGCCGGGGTGGCGCGCTTTCGCGCGGCGAGTGAAGGCTGGCGCCAGGCGCAAGGGCGATTCGAGGCGGCGTTCGGCCGCAAACGGGCGAAAGAGCTACGCGCGCTATTGCATGAGATGGCGATCAACAAGGCAATCGCCGCCGCCGCGTAATTCGGTGATCTTGGGAAATGTAGCCCGGATGAAGCGGAGCGAAATCCGGGGAGCGCTGCAACGCTAGTCCCGGATTACGCCGCGCTCCATCCGGGCTACGGCGTTTCGCTAGCTTTGTGCTATAATGCTTTTGTTACGTCGCTGCTTGATTTGGCGGCTTTCGAGCTTGGCAATGATTCGGCATGTTATCGATTTGCGCGCTTGGTCTTTTACTGCCACTGACGGCAATCGCGACGCCCTCGGAAGCCGCGGATCTGTGGCGGACCGCGCATGCGCGGCCGATCGTCTACGCACCGCCGGTCGTTTATGGGCCGGCCGAGCCGCTCTGCTACTGGTGCATTCGCGACGCGATCTATGCCGACACCAAGCTGATCGCGCATCTCGAAGCCAATCCGGACGTCGATGAAGCGGACAAGGCGCCGTGGATTCTTGGCGCCCGCGCCGACGTGCATTACCTGCGCCGGATTCTCGGACCGGTCGAGACTGTCAGCGTGGCGCCGTGCTGCTATTGGCGAAAGCGGCTTTACGTCAGGTGAGGGCGAGGCCTCGTCATTGCGAGGAGCCCCGATGGGGCGACGAAGCAATCCAGAATTCGGCACGCTAATTTCTGGATTGCTTCGCGGAGCTTGTCATCGGGCCGGCCACTTCGGGCCGGACCCGTTGGCTCGCAATGACGCGAAGCGCTCACTCCGCCGGCGCCGGGCCGCGGAATAGTCGCGACAACAGCCGGCTGCGCGTGTGCAGCGTCCATTGCGCCAGCCGATCGAGATAAAGATAAACCACCGGCGTCGTGTAGATCGTCAAAAGTTGGCTGATGATCAGCCCGCCCATGATCGCGATGCCGAGCGGGCGGCGGATTTCGCTGCCATTGCCAAAGCTCAAGGCGAGCGGCATGGCGCCGAGGATTGCGGCGCTGGTCGTCATCATGATCGGCCGGAAGCGCAAGCGGCAGGCCTGATAGATCGCGTCGTAGGAACTCAAATGTTCGGCGCGTTTGGCTTCGATGGCGAAGTCGATCATCATGATCGCGTTCTTCTTGACGATTCCGATCAACAAGATCACCCCGATCAGCCCCATAATGTCGAACTGGGTGTGAAACAGCATCAGCGCCAACAGCGCGCCGACGCCGGCCGAGGGGAGCGTCGAGAGAATCGTGATCGGATGGATGTAGCTCTCGTAGAGCACGCCAAGGAGGATATAGACCGCGGCGATGGCGGCGGCGATCAGGATCGGCTCGTTGCTGAGCGCCTGCTGGAAAATCTGCGCGGTGCCCGCGAGATTGCCGTGGATCGAGGCCGGCATGCGGATTTTGTTGATGGCGTCGGTGATTTCGTTCGCCGCCGTGCCGAGCGAGGCGCCTGGCACCAGGTTGAACGAGATGGTGGAGGCGACGAACAAGCCCTGATGGCTGACCGAGAGCGGCGCGTTGCCGGTATTGTAATGCGCGATCGCCGCAATCGGGATCATCTTCTCCGCGGCGGTCGACACCGCGGCGCCCGACGACGCAGTGCCCTTGCCTCGATTGCCTATTGCATTGGTGAAGGCGTTGCGCGCCGCGTTGTTGTTGTTGGCAGTGGAAGCCGTCGCGCTCGCCGTGGCCGCCGAGCCCGCCGGCCTGGCATTGGCGATGTTGACCGTCCCGAGCGGCGCGTTCGAAATCGCCGTGCCTGCGGCCGGGCCGCCGGAAGGGGTGACGTAGATGTCAGCCAGCGCCGCCGGATATTGGGTGTAGCGTGGATCGATCTCCATCACGACGTGATACTGGTTGATCGCGCTGTAGATCACCGACACCTGGCGCTGGCCGAACGCGTCGTAAAGCGTGTTGTCGATTTGCGCCAGCGTGATGCCGAGCCGCGAGGCGGTGGGGCGGTCGACGATCAGATCGGATTCCAAGCCGCGCTGTTGCTGATCCGAGCTGACATCGGCCAGGACCGAACTGTGTTCGAGCTGTTGCACCAGAAGCGGCGTCCATTTCTGTAAGAGCGCCGCATCGTCGGATTGGAGCGTATATTGATACTGCGCATTCGTCTGGCGCCCGCCCTGGCGGATGTCCTGGACCGCGACCAGGAACAACTGGCCGCCGGGCACCTTGGCAAGCTGCGGGCGCAGCCGCGCGATCACGTTGTCGATCGGCGGGCGTTGCGAGATCGGTTTCAACGAGACGAACACCGAGCCAGTATTGATCTGGCCGAAACCGCCGCCGCTGCCGACGCCGGTATAGCCGACGACGTGCTCCACGGCCGGATCCCGCTGCACGATCTCCATCATCTGGCGGAGCTTCTGCGTCATCAGCTGAAACGACACGCTTTGGTCGGCTTGCAGCCTGCCGATCAAGCGCCCGGTGTCCTGCTGCGGAAAGAAGCCTTTCGGCACGACATAGAAGAGAAACGCGTTGAGCGCGATCGCGGCGAAGAAAATGACCAGCACCAGCCGGCTGTGCTGGAGCGCCCAGACCAGCGAGCGCTCGTAGCCGCCGAGCACGCGTTCGAAAAAGCTGTGGCGGTGTTCGCGCAGCCGTTCCGGCGGCCGCGGGCGCAGGAACAACGCGCACATCATCGGCGTCGTGGTCAGCGAAATCGCCAATGAAATAAGAATGGCGAGCGACAGCGTCAGCGTGAATTCGCGGAACAGCCGGCCAAGAATGCCGCCCATCAGCAGGATGGGGAGGAAGACGGCGATCAATGACAGGCTGATCGAGAGTACGGTAAAGCCGACCTCGCGCGCGCCGACCAACGCGGCGCGCAAGCGCGGCATTCCGGCTTCGAGATGGCGCGAGACATTTTCCAGAACGACGATGGCATCGTCGACCACGAAACCGGTGGCGATGGTCAAAGCCATCAGGGAGAGGATGTCGAGGCTATAGCCGAGCAGATACATCGCGGCGAAGGTGCCGATGATCGAGACCGGCACCGCGACGAAGGGAATCATGGTCGAGCGCAGATCGCGCAAGAACAGATAGACGACGAGGGTCACCAGCATGATGGCGATCGCCAGCGTAACTTCGGTGTCGCGCAAGGACTGCCGGATGGTGGTGCTGCGGTCGATGGCGATGGTGACATTGACGTCGGCCGGCATCGCCGCTTCCAAAGCGGGAAGGGCGGCCTTAATGCTGTCGATGGTCTCGATGATGTTGGCGCCGGGCTGGCGGAACAGGATCACGAGCACCGAGGGCTGACCGTTGGACAGCCCGAGATTGCGCACGTCTTCGACCGAATCGAGCACCTGGCCCACGTCGGACAGCCGCACCGCGGCGCCGTTACGATAGGCGATCACCAGCGGCGCGTAATCGGCGGCCTTGATCGACTGGTCGTTGGTGTAGATCTGAAACCGGCGCTCGCCCTCGTCGATGGTGCCCTTGGGACTATTGGCATTGGCCGAGGCGAGCGCCGCGCGCACGTCTTCGAGCCCGATGCCGTATTTGAACATGGCGTTCGGGTTGAGCTCGACGCGCACCGCCGGCAGCGCCGAGCCGCCAATAATGACCTGGCCGACGCCGCCGATCTGGGAGAGCTGCTGCTGAAAGACGTTGCTGGCGGCGTCGTACATTTGACCCTGCGTCAGCGTCTTCGACGTCATCGCCAGAATCAGAATCGGCGCGTCGGCGGGGTTCACTTTGCGATAGGTGGGATTGGTGCGCAGGCTCGCCGGCAGGTCGGCGCGCGCGGCGACAATCGCGGCCTGCACGTCGCGCGCGGCGCCGTCGATGTCGCGGTTGAGATCGAATTGCAGCGTGATGCGGGTCTGGCCGATGCCGCTCTGCGAAGTCATCTCGGTGACGTCGGCGATCTGGCCGAGATGGCGCTCCAATGGTTCGGCGACGCTGGTGGCCACGGTCTCGGGACTTGCGCCCGGAAGCTGCGCACTGACCGAAATGGTGGGGAAGTCGACCTGCGGCAGCGGCGCCACCGGCAGTTTGGAAAAAGCGAGCACACCCGCGAGTGCGATGCCGAGTGTCAACAGCGTGGTCGCCACCGGCCGGTTGACGAATGGCGCGGAAACGTTCATTCCGCCGGCGCCCCCGGCGCGAGCGGGTTCGAAGGCCCCAGCGGGTTGGATGGCTGGCGTCCGGTCAGGCGCACCGCCAACCGGTCGAAATAAAGATAAATGACCGGCGTGGTGAACAGGGTCAGCATCTGGCTGACCACAAGTCCGCCGATGATGGCGACGCCGAGCGGCTGGCGCAATTCGGATCCGGTGCCGGTGCCGAGCATCAGCGGCATGGCGCCGAGGATCGCCGCCATGGTCGTCATCATGATCGGCCGGAAGCGAAGCAGCGAGGCCTGATAGATCGCCTCGCGCGGCGGCAACCCCTCGCTGCGCTCCGCGTCGAGCGCGAAATCGATCATCATGATCGCGTTCTTCTTGACGATGCCGATCAACAAAATGATGCCGATGATGGCGATGACGTCGAGGTCATAGCGGAGCAGCATCAGCGACAAGAGCGCGCCGACGCCTGCCGACGGCAGCGTCGAAAGAATCGTGATCGGGTGGATGAAGCTCTCGTACAGAACGCCAAGCACGATATACATCGCCACCACCGCGGCGATGATCAAAAACACTTCGTTGCTGAGCGACGACTGGAAGGCGGCGGCGGTGCCCTGAAACGCGGTGATGAAACTCAACGGCAGGCCGAGTCGAGCTTCGGTCTGTTTGATGGCGTTGACGCTCGACTCCAGCGAGTAGCCCGGCGCGGTATTGAACGAGACCGTGGTGGCGGGAAACTGGCCGTAGTGCGTGATCAATAGCGGCGCGGCGCGCTGCTCGATATGGGCAATGGCCGACAGCGGCACCTGGCCATTGGTCGAAGACGAGGACGACGGCAGATAGAGCGAATCGAGCCCAGTCAGCGAGTTTTGCAGCGTCGAATCCACTTCGAGGATGACGCGATACTGGTTCGACTGCGTGTAGATTGTCGAGATGATGCGTTGGCCGAACGCATCATAGAGCGCGTTGTCCACGGTCGCCGGCGTGATGCCGAAGCGGCTCGCGGTGGCGCGGTCGATGACGATATCGACGGCGAGACCCTGCTGTTGCAGATCGCTGGCGACGTCGGTGAGTTCGGGACGCTGGTTGAGCGCGTCAACGAGCCTCGGCACCCAGGTGGCGAATTCCGACGGATTGGCGTCCTCGAGCACGAAGTGGTACGGCGCCCGCGCGATCGTCGCATCGATCGTCAGGTCCTGAACCGGCTGCATGTAAAGCCGCATCCCGGCGATGCCCGACACCTCGTTCTGCAAACGGCGGATGATCTGGCTCGCGGACTGCGCGCGGTCGTCGTGCGGCTTGAGCGTGATCAGAAAGCGGCCGGTATTGAGCGTCTGATTGGTGCCGTCGACCCCGATAAAAGAGCTGACATTGACGACGTCAGGATCTTTCAGGATCGCCTCGGCCATTTTTTCCTGCAGTTCGGCCATGGCCTGATAGGAGATGCTTTGCGGCGCCTCCGAGATCGCCTGGATCAGCCCGGTATCCTGGACTGGGAAGAAGCCCTTCGGAATGACGACATAGAGCAGGATCGTGAGCGCAAGCGTGGCGAGCGCAACCAAGAGCGTCATCGGCTGGCGATCGAGCACCCAATTGAGCGCGCGGCCGTAGCGGGCGATCACCGTGTTGAAAATCTGTTCGGCTTTGAGATCGAACCGGGTGCGCTCGCCGTCCGGGTGGTGGCGGATCAGCTTGGCGCAGAGCATCGGCACGAGCGTGAGCGACACGATCGCGGAAATGATGATCGTGACCGCAAGCGTGATCGAGAATTCATGGAACAGCCGGCCGACCACGTCGCCCATGAACAACAGCGGAATAAGAACGGCGATTAGCGAGATCGTCAGCGAAATGATGGTGAAGCCGATCTGTTCGGAGCCGCGCAACGCCGCTTCCAGCGGATCCATGCCGGCTTCGACATAACGTGCGATGTTTTCGATCATCACGATGGCGTCGTCGACGACGAAGCCGGTCGCGATCGTCAGCGCCATCAGCGACAGATTGTCGAGGCTGAAGCCCAACAGATACATCGCGCCGAACGTGCCGACGAGCGAGAGCGGCACCGAAAGGCTCGGAATGATCGTGCCGGGAAGCGTGCGCAGGAACACAAATATGACGAGGACCACGAGCACCACGGCGAGCGCCAGTTCGAATTCGACGTCGGCGACCGAAGCGCGAATGGTCACCGTGCGATCGCTCGTGATGTTGACGTTCATGGCGGCAGGCAGCGTGGCCAGGATTTCCGGCAATACCGTCTGAATGCGGTCGACGACCTGGATGATGTTGGCGCCGGGCTGGCGCTGCACATTGATGATGATGGCCGGCGTGGTGTCGGCCCAGGCGCCGAGCTTTGAGTTTTCCGGACCGCTCACGATCGTCGCCACGTCGGAGAGCAGAACCGGCGCGCCGTTGCGATAGGCGACGATCAGCGTGCGGTATTGCTCGGCGGTGGTGACCTGGTCGTTGGCATTGATCGACAGCGCTTGCGTCGGACCGTCGAAATTGCCCTTCGGCGTATTGACGTTGAGGTTGCCGAGCGTGGTGCGGACGTCGTCGATGTTCAGCCCATAAGCCGCGAGCGACTGCGGATTGACCTGAATGCGCACCGCCGGTCGCTGCCCGCCGCTGATGGTGACGAGCCCGACGCCGGACAATTGGGAGATTTTTTGCGCGAGCCGTGTTTCGCTGAGATCTTCGAGATCTGTCAGCGCCATGGTTTTCGACGTGACCGCGAGCGTGAGAATTGGCGCGTCGGCCGGATTGACCTTCGAATAAATCGGCGGCGCCGGAAGATCCGACGGCAATAAGTTGCCGGCGGCGTTGATTGCCGCCTGCACCTGCTGCTCGGCGACGTCGAGAGAAAGATCGAGGGCAAATTGGAGCGTGATGACCGAGGCGCCGCCCGAACTCGCCGAGGTCATCTGATTGAGCCCCGGCATCTGGCCGAACTGGCGCTCCAACGGAGCGGTGACCGATGACGTCATCACCTCCGGGCTGGCGCCGGGATAAAGCGTCTGCACCTGGATGGTCGGATAATCGACCTGCGGCAGCGTCGAGAGCGGCAGAAACATATAGGCGACCATGCCGGACAGCATGATCGCCACCATCAACAGCGAAGTCCCAACCGGGCGCAGAATGAAAGGCTCGGAGACGTTCATCGCACCGCTTCACCGCCGCGCATGGCGCGCTAAAGCGAAGCGGCTTTGAAACGCCGCTTCGCTTCAGCTTTTTCTATGAGCATGATCTTGTCCGACCTGGATTCGTCCGCCGAAGCATCAAACGAAACCGCCATCAGTTGCGGGAGCTTCGCGCAGGCGGGAAACCGGCATCCACTTTTCGGGATCATGCTCTACTGATTGCCGGGCGGCTGATTTTGCGAACGGCCGGAGCGTTGGCCGGAAGACTGACCTTGGCCTGACGCTGCACCCGGTGCGCCGCCCGGCGTGCCGGCTTGGCCCCCTTGGCCGCCTTCGCCGGCCACGGTTACTTTGACGCCATCGCGCAGGCGGTCGGTGCCGTCGGTGACGACGCGCTCGCCGGCCGACAGTCCGGAATTGATGGCGGTGACATTGCCGTCGACGGCACCGGTGCTGACTTGGCGCACCGACACCGTATTGTCGGCGTTGATGACGTAGACATAGGTGCCGGGCGCGCCGCGCTGGATCGCCGAAGTCGGCACCGTGACCGCGTTTTGCAAGGTCTTCACCAGAAGCCGCACATTGACGAACTGGTTCGGAAACAGCGCGTTGTTCTCGTTGTCGAACTGCGCTCGCACTTTGACCGTGCCGGTGGTGGTATCGATCTGGTTGTCGATGGCCGAGACCTTGCCGACCGCGAGCTGGCGAAGATTGGCGCGGTCATAGGCGGTGACGATCAAGGGCGAGCCGGCGGTAAATTGCGGTGTGATCTCGGGCAGATCGTCTTCCGGCAGCGTAAACACCACGGAAATAGGCTGAAGCTGCGTGATGACGGCAATGCCGCTGGCATTGGTGGTCTGCACGTAATTGCCGGGATCGACCAGGCGCAGCCCGACGCGGCCGGTGATCGGCGAAACGATCCGGCAATAGGCGAGGTTGAGCGCCTGCGCGTCGACTAGGCCCTGGTCCTGTTTCACCGAGCCGGCATATTGCTGCACGATGAAGACCTGATCCTCGGCTTGCTGCCGCGCGATCGAATTCTGCTGGGCCAGCGTCTCATAGCGCTTCTGATCCAGTTGCGCTTGCGCGAGCAGTCCCTGATCGTGCGCCAGCTGGCCTTCGAATTGCTCCTTCAGATATTCGTACGGCCGCGGATCGATCTGCGCGAGAAAATCGCCCTTCTTCACCGATTGGCCCTCGGTGAAGCCCACTTCCGTCAATTGGCCGTTGATCTGGGTCTGCACGGTCACCGTGGCGAGCGGCGTCACCGTGCCAAGTTCATTGAGAATGACGCGGACGTCGCCGAGCGCCGCCGTCGAGGCGCCGACCGTTTGCGATGCGCCTTGCGGGAAACGGCCGCCCGGCGGCGTCGCGGTTCGCACCCAGCGCGCTGTCTCGTAGACGGCGAAGGCAAGAAGGAGCAGGACACCAACGCCGATCCCGATCCGCCACCGCGAACGCGGCGGCGCCTTCACCCACGGCCTGAATGGCTCGGGGATCAGGCGGCGGACGCCCGGCGCCCAGTCCGGCTTCAAGTCCGGCTTCAAGTCCTCATCCGTTTTGCGCGTCCGCTCGTCCATATCCTTGACGTCATCCTCGGCGTCGATTCCGACACTTCAACCGATTTGGATTTATAAAGTGCCCCGATATAGGCCGCCTAATGAATATTCGCTAATGCGCATGGTTTCACGGCGATCGTGAGCTTTGCTCAGCCATTACTAGGTCATCGTCATATTTTGTTGTCAGAACAATGGCTTGCCTAGCCGCAGCGGTCACGGCACCGATTTGCTGCGGCGCGGTGCGTTCGTTTGCGCCCTATTGCTGCGCTGCCGGTGGCGGCGCCAACGGCGGCGGCACCAGGATATCGCTGGGAATGGTTTCGGCCGGCGAGGGCTGCAACTCAAGCTGCGGCAGCAATGAGTAGTCGCGCTGCAATTGAACTTGCGTCGGCAATAAGATCGTGTCCCAGCCGCCGCCCAGCGCCACTATCAGGTTCACGCTGGCAAGAAACAGGTTTTGCCGCGCGGTCAATTCGGCTTCCTGGTCGGCAAGCAATTGAATTTCGGCGACGACAACCGTGGTGAATGCCACCGTCCCGGCGCGGAATTGGTTCAGGAAAACGTCGACGGCGGTGCGCTGATCCGCGACCGCGCGCTGTTCCTGCTCGACCTGCCGCGCCAGGTAGCGGATCGCCGCGAATTCGTCCTCGACCTGCTGCAAAGCGGTGAGCACGGTTTGCCGGTAATTGGCGACGCCTTGCCAATAGGCGGCGCGCGCGGCGTCGACCTGCGCCGCGGTCAAGCCGCCGTTAAAAATGGTTTCGGTGGCGCTGGCGCCGATCGATGCGATCGAGCGCGAAATGTTTAAGGGAAGCGGAATCGGTCCGATATATTGAATCATCGCTGACAGCGACACGTCCGGAAACCAGGCCGCCTCGGCGACGCCAATTAATGCGTTCTGCTCCTGCATTGTCCGTTCCGCTGCGGCGATATCGGGACGCCGTTCCAGAAGCGCCGAAGGAACGGTGACGGGAGTCTTCGGGATGTGCTGGGCGAGATTGCGCGGGCCGATGCCGAGCTCGGCGGGGGGTCTACCAGTCAGGACGGCGATGGCGTGTTCGAACTGAGCCCGCTGCAAGCGGGCATTGGCGAGCTGGGCCTCGGTGGTGGCGATCTGGGCATCGGCGGTCGCCACGTCGCCGGCCGTCACCGCGTAGCCGGCTTTGTATTGGTTGTTCACGATGTCATAGGTTTTCTTGTATTCGACGATCGTGCTCGCGAGCAGCGCGATCAGGGAATCGGACGCACGCAGACTGAAATAGGCGATGGCGAGCTGGGCCTGGGCGGCGAGCTTGGCATTGTCGAGATCGGCGGCGCTGGCTTGCGCGCCCGACGTATTGGCCTCGACCTGCCGGCGGATGCGGCCCCAGACATCCAGATCCCAGGTGGCACTGATCGGTACGGTGTAGGTCGTTCTGTAGATGGCGCCCCGGCCGCCCGTCACCCCGCCAAAGCTGCCCGCGCCCGCGCTGGTATTGCTGCCGACCGCAAGCGGGCCGGTCCGGGTCCGCGTCACGGTGTATCCGACGGTGGCGACCGGGAAGAGAGCAGCCTGCGCTTCCCGGATGACGGCGCGCGCCTCTTCATAAGCTGCTGCCGCCGCCGCGACCGTCTGATTGGAGACTTCGATCTGAGGCAAAAGCGTGTCGAGCGCCCTGTCCCTATAGACCGTCCACCAGTCGCCGCGCGCTATGTCGTCGCTCGGCGTGGCGCGTTTCCAGCCTTTGAGCTCCTTGAAATGGGCCGGTACCGGCGCCGCCTCGCGCGAATAGTTCGGCCCGATTGTGCAGCCGGTGAGCGCCAGCGTGAGAATCAGCGCGCCGACATTGATCGAAGCGGCCGCCCGGGCCTGCGCGCGTGAAGCAAGACTGCGTCGCACCCGATTATCCCGATGCGGACCAGCATGGGTGAACGCGAGCACTGCCAGAACCCGTTTTGCTGTAAACCCCAAAATGCGCAACTGCCCACTGCGCAACTGACGAAAAGCCGCGTGCAATGCGATGTTCGCCACCGGTTGGCGGCGTCTATCGCATCGTGACGGCCCCTACGACGACCTTAACCCCCGGCTGGAGCATGCCGAAGCGGTGGTCCAATGGCAATCGCGGGCGCTGAGGCTCATGTGGGAAGCCGCTTTTGGCCTTGCCTTGTGGCATTCGGGCGACAGTTGGCTTGGACGGCAGTGGATCCCGGCAGCGGATCGAGCGGCGCCGGCCATCGCGGGCAAGCCGCCTTTGATTTGCGTCAATGCCAAGCAGCCGCGCACGTGATCGTGATACGCGCTGCAGTGTTTGTTCCGATTTCCGCCATACCCAACGGCAAAGCTACCAATTGAATCGAGCGACAATTGTGGCCGCTATGATCCACCTCTTCGTCGGTGCAGCGCAGCATCACAGTCGCGGAGAAGGCGGAACGCCGCTTGTCAAAATCGCGTTGGTTAGACGGCGAGGTGTGCGCCAAGGCCAAAGGATAACGGACCACGTCTTGCACGTCTTGTAAGGGGAAGGAAACGTCATGAGATCGATCAGCAAACACCTTGTCGTCTTGGGACTTGCCACAAGTCTCGGCGCGCTCGGACTTGCGCTTGGTCCAGTTGATCTAGCGCTCGCCGCCGGCAAGGGCGGCGGCGGCAGAGTTGGCGGCGGAGGGGGTGGCGGTGGCGGCGGCATCGGTGGCGGCCACGCTTGGGGCGGTGGTGGCGGCTCGCGGCGGTGGCGGCGGATCGGCGGCGGCCACGCTTGGGGCGGCGCATCGCATTTCAGCGCATCGCACTTTAGCGCTGCCCATTACAGCGGCGGGCACGGACACTATTCGGCTCATATTTCCTCCCACGCGTCGCATTGGAGCGGCGGTCACCATTACGCAACGAGCCATAGCTTACACACGCATACGGCTGGAACTAATACGCATAGCAATTTGAGTCATAACAATTTGAGCCACACCAATCATGAATTGACGAAGACCGGCGAGGAAAAGACCCTCAACTCGCATGTTACGCCGCTTAAGAACGCGTCCGATCCGAAAAATTTCAGCTCACGGCGCGACTTCGCCAACAAGACAGCATTCAACTCGTTCTGGCGCGAGGGTTGGCACGAGAACTGGTGGCATCGTAACCATTTCTTCCATATCGGCTGGATCGGTCCCTTGTTCTGGCCCTATGCCTATGGCGATTTCTTCTACTTCGCGCTGTGGCCGTGGGATTACTGGTGGTACGATCCGTTCTGGGCCTACGGCTATGGCGACATCTACCAGGCCGTCTTCTTCCCTTACAGTTATGACGATTACGTGCAGGGACCGCGCGCGCCGGAGCGGATGGCGCGGCTCAAACAGGGCATAGTGCAGAGCTGTAACGAGGAAGCCGGCGAAGTCACCGGCTGGCCGATCGATCAGATCCAGGCCGCGGTGCAGCCCGATCAGCGGCAGGGCCAGATGCTCGACGATCTCGGCAATGCCATCGTCAAAGCCAGCGACGCGATCAGGGCGCATTGCCAGACCAATGTCGCGTTCACGCCGACCGGGCGGCTCGCGCAGATGCACGATCGTCTCGGCGGGCTGGTCGATGCGGTCAATATCGTCAGTCCGCCGCTGTCGGGCTTCTACAATTCGCTCAGCGACGAACAAAAAGCGCGGTTCGATCACATCGCTCCGCGCACGCCGCGCCACGGCCAGGCCGCGGAGCGCGATCTCACCACTGCGACCATTCGCGGCCAATGCGATGCCGGCATGATGGCGTGGCCGACCGATCAGATCGATCGCGTGGTGCGGCCCGACGACTCGCAGCGCGCCAAGCTGCAAGCCTTGCAATCGGCCGCGTCACAAGCCGCCGACACGATCAAGGCCGCCTGTCCGGCCGACGTGCCACCGACGCCGCCGGCGCGGCTGACGGCAGTCGGCCAGCGCCTGCAGGCCATGCTGCGCGGTGTCGAGACGATGCAGCCGGCGCTTGACGATTTCTACAATTCGCTTAGCGACGATCAGAAGGCCCGCTTCAACTCCATGGGCCGGCAATTGTTCGCGCAAAGCGGGTAGCAGCATTCGTCATTGCGAGGAGCCCCATCGGGGCGACGAAGCAATCCAGGGTGATGTTCTCTGGATTGCTTCGCTTCCGCCTACCCGCTCTGGCGGACTCATACCCGCCGTAGCTCGCCGAGCGAGCGAAGGCGGGTTGCTCGCAATGACGAAGCAGGTGAGTTCACTGAAACAGCGCGGGAAATTTCGCCAGTAACCTGGCCCGCAGGTCGGCGCTGACGTCGACCACTTGAGGGAACGTGCCCTTGAGCTTCATGTCGTAAGGGATGCAGGCGTCGATCAGAATGCGATTGTTGAAATTGCCCGGCAGATAGAGCGGATCGCGTTTTGACGCCCAGGCTTTTTGCACAAGATCGATATCGACCTTGGGATCGAAGCGCGTGCACATCGCCCACAACACCTGATCGAGATCTCCGGCGTCGATGTCGTCGTCGACCACCACGGTCCATTTGCCGGCATAGGCGCCGCCCTGGCAGGCGCAGGCGACGTGCAGCGCTTGGCGCGCATGGCCGGGATAGCGCTGGCGGATTTGGATCGCGGTGAAACGCGTCGCCGGCCCGGCTTCGTGATTCCACACCC
Organism: uncultured Alphaproteobacteria bacterium; assembly: GCA_963816295.1. Classification (GTDB taxonomy): domain Bacteria; phylum Pseudomonadota; class Alphaproteobacteria; order Rhizobiales; family Xanthobacteraceae; genus BOG-931. The sequence continues at coordinate 259,011 of CAWFJS010000020.1, forward strand.
CGAGCACGTCGGGAATGCCGCACGCTTCGAGCGCCCGCCAGATCTGCGCCGCCCCGGCAATGCCTTTGAGCAAGCCGGTCTCGTCAACCGGCTTGTGCTGCGGCGCGCAGGTCAAGATCGGATCGTTGCGGTGAAGGATCGTCTTCACGCGCACGAACGGCCGCTCCTGCGTGTCGTCGGAGTAATAGCCCATCCATTCGCCGAATGGGCCTTCCGGCTTGGTCTCGCCGGGAACGGTCTCGCCCTCGATCGCGATCTCGCAATCGGCCGGAATTGGAAAACCGGTATAGGGACCGCGCACCACGGCGATCGGCTCGCCGCGAAGTCCTCCCGCAATGTCGTATTCGCTGACTTCCGGCAACGGACTTGACGCCAGCATGAACAATAGCGGGTCCTGGCCGCACAGGATCACCACTTTCATCGGTTCGCCGCGCTCGAAATATTTGTCGCGGTGAATGCGGCCGTGCTTGCCCTCGGTGATCTGGCAACCGACCGTCTTGCCGTCATAGACCTGGCTGCGATAGGCGCCAAGATTGTACCAGCCGCTATCAGGGTCCTTGGTGACGACGCAGTCGGCAGTGCCGATGAAGCGCGCTTTGTCGCGCTCGTGGTGCCGCGGCACCGGAAATTTCAATACGTCGACGGCGTCGCCTTCGATGACATTTTCGAAAATCGGACCATCGTTGACATAGCGCGGCGGCAGCGGCCGCAAGTCCTGCATGCGCGCATGATAGCGCTGTACGATATCGACCTTGCGTTCGTGTTGCAGCGGTAGCCCGAGCGTAAGCGCGATGCGCTTGACGGAGGAAAGCTGGCCGTAAAGCGTGCGGAAACCTTTGCGATAGCCGGGCACGTCATCGAACAGAATTGCCGGCGCGGTGCCGCCGCTTTTTTCGGTGAGCATGTGGGTGACCGCGCCCATCTCGACGTCCCAATGCGCGCCGGAGACGCGCTTGAGCTCGCCGAGGCGGTCGACCGTGTCAATCCAGCTGCGCAGCCCGCGATAGGCGCCGGCAACTTGGCGTCCAGAGAACGCCGCGTCCGCCATGAAGCCTCCACAAGTTGCAAAGTAGAAAGCGGGTATGAATTGCGCTCGCCAAAGTGTCAAGGCAAGCCGGCCGGTAGCGCCGAGCCCACGCGCGGACCTTCGACAGCAACGCGCACGCGATGTTAGGATGATGCGAGGAATCGACCGGATGATCGATCAATGACGGACATATCGCAGGGCGAAGCCGCTCCGGTTGCAGCCAAGGAAGCAACCCAGGAAGCAAATAAGGAAGTGACAAAGGGGGCGGAGCCAATTTGGCTCGCCTCCTATCCCGCGGGCGTGCCCAACACCATCGATCCCGACGGCTTCCCGTCGCTTTCGACGATGCTGATCGAGGCGTGCCGCCAGCACGCCGCCCGCCCGGCCTTCGAGTCTCTCGGCGCGCGCATGACCTATGCCGAATGGGAGCGCGACAGCACGGACTTTGCCGCGTTCCTGATCGAGCAGATCGGCTGCCGCGCCGGCGACCGCGTGGCGCTGATGCTGCCAAATATGCTCGCCTATCCGGTGACGTTTCTCGGCACGCTGCGCGCCGGATTGATCGTGGTCAATGTCAATCCGCTCTACACGCCGCGCGAGCTGGCCCAGCAGCTCGCCGATTGCGGCGCCGAAGTCATCGTCATCCTGGAGAATTTCGCGCATAAGCTGCAACAGATCATCGCGCAGACGAAAATCCGCCACGTCGTGGTGGCGCGGCTCGGCGATTTCGTGCCGGTGCTCAAGCGCTGGGCGTTCAACTTCGCCAATTCGTATATCCGCCACGCGGTGCCGCCGTGGCGCTTTCCGAAATTCACCATGCTGCAGCAGGCCTGCGAGCGGCGGCCGAGCGAGCGTTATGAAGACGCGCGCGCACGCGGCAGCGACGTCGCGCTGCTGCAATACACCGGCGGCACGACCGGCGAACCGAAAGGCGCGATGCTGACGCATCGCAATCTGATCGCCAATACGCTGCAGTGCCGCGCCTGGATCGGATCGGACGCCACGGCCGAGCACGAGCGCGTGCTCACGCCGCTGCCGCTCTATCACATCTTCTCTCTGACCGCGAACTTGCTGTCGTTTTCGCTGTTGGGCGGGATGAACATTCTCATTCCCGATCCGCGCGATCTGCACCGGCTGATCCGCATCATGCGCAAAGCGAAGATCACCTGGATGTCCGGGGTGAACACGCTGTTCAACGCACTGATCAACGATCCGGAATTTGCCGGCATCGATTTTGGTCATTTGCGTGTCGCGGTGGGCGGCGGCGCCGCGATCCAAAGCGAGGTGGCGAAGCGCTGGCGCGAAATCACCGGCAGCCAAGTGGTGGAGGGCTACGGCCTCACCGAGGCCTCGCCGGTCGTCTGCATCAATCCGTTCTTCGCGCCGAAGCAGGGTACGGTAGGGCTGCCGCTGCCCTCGACCGCAGTGACGATCCGGGACGATCACGGCAAAGAACTACCGACGGGCGAAGCCGGCGAGATCTGCGTGCGCGGTCCGCAAGTGATGCTCGGTTATTGGCAGCGGCCGGAGCAAACCAAGCAGGTCCTGACTGCCGATGGCTGGCTGCATACCGGCGACATCGGCGCTTTCGATTCCGAAGGCTTCCTCACGCTGCTCGACCGCAAGAAAGACATGATCAATGTCTCCGGTTTCAAGGCTTTTCCAAGCGAGGTCGAAGACGTCGCCATGCAATATCCCGGCGTACGCGAAGCGGCTGCGATCGGCGTGCCGGATGCGCGCAGCGGCCAGACCGTGAAGCTCTTTGTCATCAGGAGCGATCCGCACCTCGACAAGATCGCGCTGACGAAGTTCATGCGCGAGCGGCTCGCCGGCTACAAAGTGCCGACCATCATCGAATTCGTCGACACGCTGCCGAAAAGCAATATCGGCAAGATCCTGCGCAAAGATTTACATTAAACGCGCGTGTCGCATCCGGCCGCTGCGCTTCCTGCCGCTCAACGCGCGTGCTAACGGTTGCGCCGAAAGCGCTATGAGGGGAGGGCAAATGTCGAAGCTTCAGCTTTCGTTTGCCTGCGGGCTCTATGACCGGATGCTCGCGCTCTATACCGGGGAGGTGAAGCCCGCCGGCATCGATCTCAACTACATCGCCATCGATCAGCCGCGGCCGATCTTCGATCGCATGTCCGGCGGCCAGGAATTCGACGTCGCCGAATATTCGTCCTCCGAATTCGTCCAGCGCTTCGTCAATCGCGAATGCCCGTTCGTGGCCATTCCGGTGTTCCCGTCGATCGCGTTCCGGCTCGGGTTCATCGCGATCAACCGCAAATCCGGAATAAAAAACCCGAAGGATCTCGCCGGCAAGCGGATCGGAGTGCCGCTCTATACAATGACGGCGGCGATCTTCATCAACGGCATCCTCAAGAACGAATTCGGCGTCGATTTATCGAAGGTGCGCTGGGTGCAGAGCGCGATGAATACCGAGGGCGCGCACGGCAGTCCGACCGTGCTGCCGCTGTTGAAAAATATTTCGATCGAGAACAACGCCACCGACAAGACGCTCGGTCAGCTCCTTGCCGACGGCGCAATCGACGCCACCCTCGGCACCAGCCTGCCGAACGAGATCCGCACCAATCCGGACGTGGTGCGGCTGTTCCCCAATTACGTCGATGTCGACAAGGATCTCTACAGACGCAAGAAGATCTATCCGATTATGCATCTGGTCGCGATCAAAAAGAAGCGTTTACGAACGCTATCCGTTCGTCGCCACGAGCCTTTATGACGCTTTCGTCAAATCGAAACAGATCGCGCTGGAGAAATTGTTCAATCTGCGCGCGGTGCGCACCATGACGCCGTTCTTGATGCGCGAGATCGACGACATCTGGGAGGTTTTCAACGGCGACCCGTGGCCTTATGGCATCGAGCCGAACCGGCAGACATTGGAGGCGCTGGTGCAGTATCAGCAGGATTTGGGCCTGATCGACAAGTCGGTCAAAGTCGACGATCTGTTCGTGCCGGTTTACGGCTAGTCATCGATGAGTTCCTCAGACTGTCATTCCGGATTGCCGCGAAGCGGCAAGTCCGGAATCCATAGTCCCTGAGCCGGGATTATCGGATTCCGGGCTCCCTCGCTTCGCTCGGGCCCCGGAATGACGCATTATTCTAAACCTAAGGAATCCCCATGAGCCAACTCGAAGACCTGCTGCGCGATCTTGTCGTCGCCAACCGCATCCTCGCCAATGAAGACATTGTCGACGCTTATGGCCATATCAGCGTGCGCCATCCCGACAACCCCAAGCGCTTCTTCATGGCGCGCTCGCTGGCGCCGGAACTGGTCGAACGCCACGATCTGATCGAGTTCGATGCCGAGGGGGAGCCGGTCAACGACAAGCGCCAGCCCTATCTCGAGCGCTTCATCCATGCGGCGATTTTGGCGGCGCGGCCCGACGTGACCGCGGTGGTACATGCGCACGCCGAGGACACGCTGCCGTTCGGCCTGGTCAAGGAGCCGCTGCAGCCAGTGATCCATTCCGGTAGCTTCATCGGCGGCAAGGTGCCGGTGTGGGATATTCGCAAAAAATTTGGCGACACCAATTTGCTGGTGACGAATATGGCGCAGGGCCGCGATCTCGCGAAGTGTTTGGGCGCTGGCAATGTGGCGCTGATGCGCGGCCATGGCTTTGCCTCGGCGGCGCGCTCGATCATCGAAGTGGTGCGGCTGTCGGTCTATCTGCCGCGCAATGCGCGGGTGCAGATGAATGCGATGCGGCTCGGCGGCAAGCCGATAGCCGTTGTCGAAAGGCGAGATCGCCGCCCGCGCCGCCGGCTACAAGCCGCATTCGCCCGAGACCTGGCGCGCCTGGCAATATTGGGCGACCCGCGCCGGCTGCGCCGAGATGATCGGCCAGCCTCAGGATTACGCGCACAAGAAATGAAAATTTTTCATTCTTAGCGGCGGGGTCGCCTTTCTTCCTTTCAATCACAACGTGTGGCAAGGTGTGGATGCACGTCACCGACTCCGCCGCGATTCTGTTTTCGGGTCGCCGGCAATTCCAACGACTTTGCTCAATCGCTCAGCGAGGAACGCCCAATGACTACGCGCTATGTTTTGTTTGCTGCCGCGGCAGCTGTTGCCATGTTTGCAATGCAGAGTTCGGCGCAGGCGCTCACGATCACCGAATGCAGCGCCAAGTACAAAGACGCCAAAGCCGCCGGCACGCTCAACGGCGCGACCTGGAATGATTTCCGCAAATCGCAGTGCGATCTGGCGCCGAGGAAGCGCACAGCGAGCGTGGCGGGGTCCGATGTCACTGTCGTCGCCGCGAATGCGGTGTTCCCGACGGCCGTCGATTCAAAATATTCGAGTGAGAAGCCGGGCAGGGCGCGCCGAAAAACCTGCCTCGATCAATACAAGGCCAACAAGGCGACCAATGCCAATGGCGGGCTGAGATGGCTGCAAAAGGGTGGCGGCTATTACAGCCAATGCGTCAAGAAGCTCAAAGGCGCGGCGTAGCGCGCGTATTCTGATCAATTGCTTCTTTCGATCTGCAACTCGTCACCACCGGGCATAGCCGTTCGCAGAACGGCGTCGCTTCGCTCGCCTATGCCGGTGGTCCATGCAGCGGCGCGGCACAATGGATGGCCGGGTCAAGCCCGGCCATGACGAGGCGCTGTTTCAGCAACGAGTCAATGCACCGTCAGTTCGGTGACCTTGCCGTCCTTGGCGCGGCCTTGCGCGTAATACTGGCCGATATTGCGCATCAGCGCAGCGTCTGAAACTGAATAGATCACCGCGTCGGACTTGCCGGTATTGATGTGGCGGCGCCACAGGAAGTTCGGCACGACGAACAGATCGTTCTTGCCCCATTCGAAGCGCTTGCCGCCGACCTCGGTCGCGCCGGAGCCTTCGATCACGACGTAATAAGTGCCGGCGGTCTCGCGCTTGAACTCGGTTTCCTCGCCCGGCCGCAGGAGCTGCGCCGAATAATTGAGCGTCTTGAACACCGGCTCGCCGGTGACCGGATTGACGAAATCGACCTTGATGCCTTCGTGCGGATCGCCCTTCTCGCCACGCAGGCTGTGCAACATTTCGAGCACGTCCGCGCCGCGATAATGAAACAGTGGCGCCGGCGCGTGGCCGACCCCGCGCCGATGGTCGACAAAGGCCGGCTTGATGCCGCCGTGGCTATAAAGTTTTTGCGAATAGCCTTCGGCATGCGTGACCGCTTGCACGTTCATGTTGCCTTGCGCGCCCGGCATGTTGTGATCGACCCAAGCGGCGTCGAGAAATTCCATCAGCGGCCAGTCGAGCGTGTCGATCCAGACCACCGGCTCGTCGGCATCGTTGCCGTGGTCGTGCCAGGTGCCGTTCGGGGTGAGGATGAGGTCGCCGCGATTGGCGGTGCAGCGCTCGCCTTCGATGACGGTGTAGCCGCCCTTATCGGACAGGATGGTGCGGCTCGCATTCGGCGAGTGCAGATGCACCGGCGCGACGTCGCCCGGATTGTAGATCGAGATGGCGCAGCGAATGGTGTTGGTCACCTGCAAGCGGCCGTTCAGTCCGGGATTGAGAAGAAGGATGCTTTGCCGGTCGGCGAATTCGATCGGCGATACGTCGGCTTTACGAGCGATCTCGGAGATTTGCTTTAAGTAGGCGCTGTACTCGTTCCACTTCCACATATGCGGAAGCGTTTTCATCTGATTGACGGCAACGCGGCCGGTCGCGAGCTGGCCCGAACCTTCGCCGCCCGTTTCGCTGAACCATGGCCGCTGCGCCGGTGCATTGGCCTGGGTGCGCACCCAGATGTTGTGCTTGGCGGCTTCGCTGTTGATGGCCTCCATCAATTCACGCGCCTTGCTCGAAAGCCCGCCCGGGGCAGGGGCTTTCATTGTCACGGTGGCCATGAGGTGTTCTCCTTGAGCGAGCGGGCGATCATCCCTGATGATTAAATTAGCGGCGGCTCTGGCAAGGGGCCAGCAGCCAAGCCTTTGCCGAGAGGTATAGTGACTCCGCGGTTTGTTGGAAAGCGCGTGCCGCCTGCAAGCGGCGCAACAGGCCCCGCCGAAAAGGCATAGCGCGGTTAATTTGTTTAAGCATGATCTTATCCGAAAACCGGAATCCACTTTTCGGGATCATGCTTTGGTCAGGAAATCGCGCAGCGCGCTATTGAATTCGCTGGCGCGGTCCATGTTGGAAATGTGCCCGGCACCGGGGAGCGTGACAAAACGCGAGCCGGCAAGCTTGTCATGAAGCTTGTCATGGAGCTTGGCCATGGCGGCCGGCGTCGTGCCGTCTTTCTCGCCAACGATGAACAAGGTGGGGCATTTCACCGTCGCGACTGCCGACGCGTAGTCATGCGCGGCAAGCGCCGCGGCGCAGCCGATGAAGCCGTTGACCGGCGTTCCGCGGATCATGGCGCGGATCTTGTCGAGATAGGGCGGATTTTTCGCGACCGTCTCGGGCGGAAACCAGCGGGCGACGGTCGGTTCGACCAGGGCTTCGATTCCTTGTTGCTGCGCCACCGCGATACGCTCTTCCCATTGCTGGCTCGATTGCGGCGTCGATTGGCATGGTGAATCGGCGACGATGATGCGCTCGAAGCGATCGGGGCGCCGCTCGGCGAGGCCGAGTGCGGTGGCGCCGCCCATCGACAGGCCGGCGAAAGTCGCCTTGGCAATGCCGAGCGCATCCATCAGCGCAAGCGCGTCGTCAAGGAGCGTGTCGAAGGCATAGCGTCCGGCCGGGGCCTCGGTTTCGCCATGGCCGCGCTGGTCGTAGCACAGCACGCGAAAGCGATCCTTCAGCGCGGCGGCCTGCTCGTCCCACATCGAAAGCGAGGTGGCGAGCGAATTCGAGAAAATTAGCCAAGGCGCGCGCTCAGGGCCGTCGACCTGGTAGTTGATGTTTATGCTGTTGGCTTTGATTTTCATGTTTGTCCCCTTTACGCAAATATCTCGTGAATGAAGGTGCTCAGCGCGGCAAGAACTCTTCCAACAAGGCGGCGAGCGCGCGCGGCGCCTGCGTCGGCAGAAAGTGTCCGCCGTCATCGATGAGCTCGAACCGCGCGCCGGGAATTTTCTTGGCGAGCTCGGCCGAGCCGGCATGCGGCCGCACCGTGTCATGACGGCCGGCAACGACCATGGCCGGGCAGCGTACTTTCGACAGCATGTGCAGCATGTTGGTGCGTGCCAAAGCGCGGAAGGCGAAGCCGAAGCACACCGGATCGTTGGCAAGGTAACGCCCGAGATAAGCTTCGTAAGCGCTGTGTTCGCCGAGCTGCGGCGGGTAGGACAAAGCGAGCGTGGTCGGCAGCGAGGCGCGCATGCCTTCGCGCGCGGCAAAGGCGGCGCGCTCGTCCAATACCGCGGCGCGGCTCGGATCGACGCCGGGCGCCGGATTGCACAGAACGAGTGCGCCGACGCGGTCCGGATATTTTTCGGCAAAGCGCAGCGCTTGCGTCGCTGCTGCCGCGACGGTGACGAAGTGATAAGGCGGCGCCAGCGCGAGCGCGGCGGCGAGCGCCTCAAAATCCTCGACCAGCATATCGTTGGTGAATTCGTGCCGCACTTTTTCCGAGAGCCCAGCGCCGCGCTGGTCGTAGCGCAACACGCGAAAATGCTCGGCCAGCCGCGGCGCCACGCCATCCCACGAATTGAGCGTGCCGCCGAGCTCGTGCATCAGCACGACCGAGCGGCCGCTGTCGCCGGCGAGCGTGTAATGCAGGCTCACGCCGTTCGCGTCCACGAAGCCTTCAGTGGATGATGTGCGCATTTTCCGTCAGATGCCGAATAGCCGATCGAGCGAGTAGGGGCCCGGGCCGGAGATCAAGATGTAGAACGTGGCGATGGTCCACATCAGCGTATATTCCAGGCCAAGCTGATTCCAAAAGTACCGGCCGACGCGCCAGCGTTCGACATTGCTGACCAGTAGGAAAACCAGAACCACCGCGGCGACCGGCCGCGTGAACAGACCGAGCGCAAGGAGCGGCCCGCCGACGAGTTGGGTGAGCGAGATCGCCGGCGCCCACAGCGTTCCCGGACGATAGCCGGTCTCGTCGAGCTGCTTGGCTAATGCGGTCAGATTGAGCGCGCGCACGCCGGTATTGGGAAAGAAGCCGAAAGTGTTGCGCAAGCCGTGCGGCACCAGCGCAAGCCCGACCGCCGCGCGCAACAGCGCGTCGGCGAACGGCAACAGCGTCTGGTAAAGCGCTGACAATGGAGCTCAAAAAATCACAGGGCCGCGAAATCAGTGCGCCATCAAGACTGGCAGCTTGGCATTGGCCAGGATGTGCCGGGTGGTGCCGCCGAAAATCATCTGCCGCAGCCGGCTTTGCGTATAGGCGCCCTTGACGATGAGATCGCAGCCGAGCTCATCGGCCTTGGCCAGAATCGTCTCGCCGGCGCTGCGCTTACCGGTGGGCTTGAGCGTCATGGTCTCGGCCTTAATCCCGTTCATCGCCAGCGAACGCGCCATTTGCTCGCCGCTCGGGCCGGCCACCGTGGCGCCTTCCACCGTCAGGATCGTGATCCGCTGCGCGGCGCGCAGAAACGGCATGGCATCCGCCATGGTGCGGGCCTGCTCGGTGCTCTGGTTCCACGCTACCAGGATATTGGTTGCGAGCGAGCGCGGCGAAGCGGGCGGTGCGATCAGCACCGGGCGGCCGCTTTCGAACAGCGCCGATTCCAATGTGATCATCGACGGGCTTTGCCATTCGTCGCCGGGGCGCGCCAAGACGATCATGTCGAACACCCGACCATAGCTGCCGACAAAATCATGTCCGCTCGGCGCGTCGGCAAGCCACGACCAGGACAGCGACGCCGGCACCTTGCCGGTGCTTTCCGCAATCTGGTTGCTCGCCATGAACGAGCGGAACAGCATTTCCGCTTGCCGCACCATCTCGGCGTCGTTCTCCTTGACGGCGACCATGGTCAGGCCGCTGTCGGGATCCATCGCCACCAGATCGGCGACCGCGGGGCGGAGCGGGAACCCTTCGATGCAGCTATCGAATTTCCGCGCCAGCAGCAGCGCGGTATCCAAGGCCGATACCATCGTCGGACTTTGCTCGGTCGGAACGAGAATAGTTTTCATGCGCGCACGCGCCCCACTCATTCGTGGCCGATCAACCGTTCAAAATCAGTCGTTCCCGGTCAGTCGTTCAAAGTCAGTCGTTCCCCTGGCGCCAGTCCCGCAATCGGGGATCTTCTGGGCACCCCTCTCATACTGCCGCGCCGCTCCGGGGCGGACAAGCGGCTGCAACAAGGAAATCACGGGGATAACCCGGCGTTAAAGCAATCGTTTGCTAAAATGATCCCGATTCGCCGCGCGCGAAAGCCCTCGTGCGCGCGAATGACGGGGCGACCGCCATGCGGAATTATGGCATTTCGCAAATACAATCGACTGCACGCATTGTGATGATTTGTCCCAATTGCGGCCAGGAAAATTCGGAGTTTGCCGAGACGCTGCGCGGCATGCGCTTTTACGCCTGTGCGGGGGAAGGCTGCGACTACAGCTTCGATCTCGCCGGTCGCGGCAAGCGCGCCGCCAACTCGCTCGCCGAGGCATGTAAGAAGTTCTATGCCGCTTTCTACGCGATGCGCGGGCAGGGTGCCCGGTAGTGTCGCGAACCCGAAGCTCGCACAAGTTTGCGGAGCGCTCGGATGCGAACTTCGGGTTCAAAAGCGGCACTGCAGGGATAGCGTTGCTAGTGTCCCTATCGATTCCGAAGTTCGTACGAGTGTGCCGCTAAGGTTACGAACTTCGGAATCGGGACACTAGGCGTTCATCGCCGAGGTTGCGTGGTACGTCTGCGCGGCAGTCCTTAGGCGCTATTCCATCGCTCGCGCGCAACCGGCGCGCCTGCAGAGCGGGAACGTGCCATCGCGGCGGAGGATGATCCATGAAGCTGCACTGGTCGCCGCGCTCGCCCTTCGTGCGCAAGGTCTTGATCGTCGCCCATGAGCGCGGACTAATCGATCGGCTCAATTGCGTGCGCACGGTCGCGGCAATGACCACGCCGCATGCGGAGCTGATGCGGGATAATCCGTTGTCGAAGATTCCGACGCTCGTGCTCGACGACGGCACGGTGCTCTATGACTTACCGGTGATCTGCGAATATCTCGACGCGCTCGACGGCAAGCCGCAATTGTTTCCGCTTGATCGCAAGCTGCGCATTGTGGCGCTGCGCCGCCAGGCGCTGGGCGACGGCTTTCTGGATCTGTTGGTGCTCGCGCGCAATGAGCGGCTGCGCGAACAGCCTTCGCGGCTTCATTTGGCGAGTGCGGCGGCGCGCAGCGCGGCCGTGCTGGCCAGTCTTGAGCGCGAGGCCGACGCGCTTGCGGCAAGCGCATTCGACATTGGCCACATCGCGATCGGCTGCGCGCTGTCCTATCTCGATTTCCGCTTTGCCGACCAGGATTGGCGTAAAGACAATCCGCGTCTTGCCATCTGGCACGCCGTCTTCGCGGCGCGGCCCTCGGTCGAGGCGACGCGCCCAGTGGACGATTCTTGAGGGCGCCGGCAATTGCATGGCGTCGCCGCGCTATCCTATGGTGCGTCGGGCAAGGCGCAGCCGATGGAATTTGCCGATAAATTCGCGATCGCCGGACTTATCCAGGCCTGGGGTCTCTATCGCGACCAGGGCAAGTGGAAAGAGCTGCGCGGCACTTTCACGCCGGACGGGCATATTTCAGTGTCGTGGTTTCGCGGTCCGTTCGAGCAATTCGTCGAGCGCTGCCGCGCCGGTTTTGCCGCGAGCCGCGGCTGGTCGCGCCATCACCTGTTCGCCTCGACGATCAAGCTGGACAAGGACCGCGCGGTCGCCGAGACGGCGGTGATTATCCGCGTGCGGCAGAAATTCGGCGCGATCGAGGCCGACCTCACCTCGTTTTCGCGCTTTCTCGACCGCGTCGAGCGCCGCGGCGACGGCTGGCTGATCGCCGAGCGTGCCGCCATCTACGAGCGTGACCGGCTTGATCCGGTCGAGCCATCGCCGGCATTCGATGCATTGTTCGAAGCGGCCGAGACGGCGCATTATCCCGAACAATATCGTTACATGGCGTTTCGGCTCGCGCATGCCGAAGGCCGCTCGCTGGCGCCCGTCATCTATCGCGATGGTGGCGCGGAAACGGCCGATCTTTACGCGCGTTATTTGCGGTGGCTCGGGGGCGGTGCGGCGTGAGCCGCAGGCGCGTTTCGCGGGGACCTTCATGGCAGTCTATACCGATGTCGCGGCCGAAGATTTGAGCCGGTTTCTTGCCGGCTACGACATCGGCGCGCTGCTGTCCTACAAGGGCATCGCCGAAGGCGTCGAAAACTCAAACTTCCTCGTTCATACCGCAAAGGGCCATTTCATCCTGACGCTGTACGAGCGGCGCGTCGCTGAGCGCGATCTGCCGTTTTTCTTAAGCTTGATGGAGCACCTCGCCGGCCGCGGCATCAACTGTCCGCAGCCGGTGAAAAACGGCGCCGGCAAGGTGCTCGGCAAGCTCGCCGGCCGCCCCGCCGCGATCGTCACCTTCCTCGACGGCATGTGGATTCGCCGCCCCACCGCGGCCCATTGTGGTGCGCTCGGCGAGGCGCTGGCGCGGCTGCATCTCGCCGGCGCGGATTTTGCGATGCGCCGCGACAATGCGCTGTCGGTCGCCGGATGGCGGCAGCTCTACGAGGGCTGCCGTGAGCGCGCGCACAAGGTCGACCGCAATCTGGAAACGCTGGTCGGCGCCGAACTGGCCGTGCTGGAACGCGAATGGCCACCCGGTCTGCCGCAGGGTGTAATTCACGCCGATCTGTTTCCGGACAATGTGTTTTTCCTCGGCGATAAATTGTCCGGGTTGATCGATTTCTATTTCGCCTGCACCGACACGCTGGTCTACGACGTAGCGATCTGTCTCAACGCCTGGTGTTTCGAGACCGATCATTCCTTCAACGTCACCAAAGGACGGGCGCTGCTTGCCAATTACGCGAAAACGCGGCCGCTGTCGCACCAGGAATGGCAGAAACTTCCCTTGTTCGCGCGCGGTGCGGCGCTGCGTTTTCTGTTGACCCGGCTGGTCGATTGGCTCGACGTGCCGGCCGGCGCCTTGGTGCGGCCGAAGGACCCGCGCGAATACGCGCGCAAGCTTCGCTTCCACCAGAAAGTAAAGAGCGCGCGCGATTATGGATTGATTGAGCCGTGAGCGAAGCAGCGCCGCAGCACCCGCCGTTGCCACACGTCGTCATTCACACCGATGGCGCCTGTTCCGGCAATCCGGGACCTGGCGGCTGGGGCGCGATCCTCGCCTTTGGCGACCACGAGAAGGAGCTCAAAGGCGGCGAGGCGAATACGACCAACAATCGCATGGAGCTGATGGCCGCGATTTCCGCGCTTGAGGCGCTTAAGAAACCGTGCCGCGTCGATCTGCACACCGACAGCCAATATCTTCGCGACGGGGTGACGGCCTATCTGGCGCGATGGAAACAGAACGGTTGGCGCACGGCGGACAAAAAGCCGGTCAAAAATATCGATCTGTGGCAGCGGCTCGATACGGCGATGCGCGAGCATCAGATCCGCTGGCATTGGCTGCGCGGTCATGCCGGTCATGCGCAAAACGAGCGCGCCGATCTGCTCGCAAGGCAGGCGATCGCGGAGATGAGGGCAGGGACTCAAACGCAAAATCAAAAACCCTCCCCCTGAAAGGGGGAGGGTAGGGTGGGGGTCCATCGCGTCGCGCAAGCGGTGAACATTGACCCCCACCGGCTCGCTACGCTCGCTTCCTCCCCCTTTCAGGGGGAGGAGAAATTCACAGCGCCTTCAAAATATTATCGGCACTGGAAATTTCCGCCTTGCCCGGCGCGTCCTCGATGTTGAGCGCTTTCACCACGCCGTCTTGGACCAGCATGGCATAACGCTGCGACCGGACGCCCAGGCCGCGCTCGCTCAAGTCGGCGGTCAGTCCCACTGCCTTGGCCCAATTGCCGCTGCCGTCAGCGAGAAATTCGATGGCGTCGCCGCCGGACGCTTTTTTCCAGGCGTCCATGACAAACACGTCGTTCACGCCGGTCACCGCAATAGTGTCGACGCCTTTGGCTTTGATCGCGGCGGCGTTCTTCACAAATCCCGGCAGATGATTGCGATGGCAGGTCGGCGTGAAGGCGCCCGGCACCGCGAACAACACCACCTTCTTGCCCTTGAACAAATCGTCCGTGGTCTTGGGCTTTGGCCCATCGGCTGTCATCACCATGAAACTGCCGCTGGGTACGCGGTCGCCAACCTTAATCGCCATGATCCTGTCCTCTTGTTTTCGCAATGAATTCCGTCCGCTGTCGCGGGCGGGCCATAAACTAGCGGCTAGTGCGGTGGATTTGAAGTTCAAATAGTTAGTCGGAAGCTCTCATAGGAACTTCAAATCCAAAACCCGCACTAGAACTAGACATCGCCAGTGTCCCCTTTGATTCCGAAGTTCGCATGAGAGCGTGCCGCCAAACCGTGCGAACTTCGGAATCGGGACACTGCGACGAATTAGTCGAGATGGGCGGTCACTTCGATGGCGTCGTCGCCGGAAACCGCGGTCAAAGTCAGCGCCGCGCCTTCGGCTTTGGCGTCCGGCGGCAGACCCTCGAGTTCGAACTCGAAGTGCCGGACGGCGCCATCGGCTGCGCCCTGTTGCGGTGCCGGCAGCGACCAATCGGGGGTGGGGCCCTCGACGAACAGGTCGACCGGCACTCCCGCGGGCGCCTCAACATCGACGACGACGCGATCGTGCGCGTCGCCCGGCTGACGATGCAGGCCGAGAATGGCAAGAGGCTCACGGTGCTGGTCGGCCCTTTCCCCCGCGGCGCCCTGAGCGGTGGTGGCTGGGTCTCGCTCAGCTTGGGCGCGCTCACGCATCGGGTCAGGGCGCGCCTGCTGCCCGAGCGCGACCGGGCGCGGCACGCGAATCTCCGCCCGCTCGATCGCCGCGTCTTCGGCGCCGTCGCCGCGCAGATTAAGCACGAGATTGGACTCAATCGGGACGCAAATGTTGGAACAGACATCGTATTCGAGCTTGAGCCGTAGCGCCGTTTGTTTTGCGGTTTCCATCGGAACGACATGGAGCGGCAGAATCACGTGGTTGCGATAACCAATCGAATTGCCGCCGGCGCCGTCGGGAAATCGCTCGGGCGCAGGCCACAGCACGTTCACCGATTTCACGTTTTCGGAAGCGGAAAAATCGAATGTCGGCGGGGATCCGGAATCGCCGGGGTCGCGCCAATAGGTCTGCCATCCGGGATCGAGCCTGATCTCGATGCCGGCGCGCAAGAAAGCAGCGTCGTGATTTTTGCTCGTCGCGCCCGCGATCAGGCGCGCGGCGCTATGAGCCTGCCCATCCCAGTTCGAAGCGTCCTGCGCGGAAGCGGACGGCGCGGCCGTAAGAGATATCAGAATTGCGGCCCGGAACATGCGCCTCGGCAGCGGGATCAACCGCGCAATGCGCGCGGTCATGGCCGAAGCTGCGGGCGGACTTTTGCCTGCCGAGATCATGGCTGTTGTCTAAGCCCAGGCGGGCGCAAGTGCTACTGACATGATTGTGACCAAGCGGCTGATTGCCCCACTTTGCGGCATCACCTTTTGGGGCAAACGCGTTTTGTCGCTGACATTGGTTTGACATTGGTTGCAGGAAATTAAACGAGCGCGCGCCCGCGACACATTGTGACTATGAACTTTTTGACCCACCGTTCGTTTGCAATTACGGATCGATGGGCTAACCTTTCCATCATGAAGACGCCGCGCGGCACGTCTACCAAAGGCCGACGCCGAGGCTATCTCGACGGCCAAATGCTCATCGCCATGCCGGCGATGATGGACGAGCGGTTTACCCGTTCGCTCATTTACGTTTGCGCGCATTCGTCGGAAGGGGCGATGGGCATTGTCGTCAACCATCCGGCGCCGAATATCAATTTCTCCGACCTTCTGGTGAAGCTGAATGTGATTCCGGCGACCGACATCATACGGCTGCCGACGCGCGCCGGCGGCGTCAAGGTCATGCGCGGGGGGCCGGTCGAAACCGAGCGCGGCTTCGTCTTGCATTCGGCCGATTTCTTTATCGAGAATTCGACGCTGCCGATCGACGACGGCATTTGTCTCACTGCGACCATCGACATTCTCAAGGCGATCGCGCGCGGCGAGGGGCCGGCGAGCGCCATTCTGGCGCTCGGTTATGCCGGCTGGGCGCCGGGCCAGCTTGAGACCGAGATCCAGGGCAATGGCTGGCTGCACTGCGCCGCCAACTCCGAGCTCATTTTCGGATCCGATCCCGGCGCCAAATATGAGAGAGCCTTGAAGAAGCTCGGCATCGATCTCGGCATGTTGTCGAGCGAAGCGGGACACGCGTAACGGCGATCAGGAAACAGATATCAGGCATCAGAATGATCCCTGATCTCAGATCGCTGATTAGAAGACCTTCGCTTTGATCCCTGATTGCTGATCCCTGATGCCTGACGTCTCCTGATCGAGCAGCGCGCGCGCGCGTTCCGCGCTCATCGGTTCGCCGAATGCGAACCCTTGCGCATATTCGCAGCCGAGTTGAAACAGCTCGACGGCATCGGAATCGGTCTCGGCGCCCTCGGCGACCACGTCCATGCCGAGATCGTGCGCCAGCGCGATCATCGAGCGCAGGATCACCGGCCGCGTACCCTTGGCCGACATGCGTACGAAGGACTGATCAATCTTGATTGTATCGAACGGAAAACGCTGCAGATAAGCGAGCGACGAATAGCCGGTGCCGAAATCGTCGAGCGCCAGGCCGGCGCCGAGCTCGCGGATACGGTGGAGCATCTGCGCGGCATGTTCCGGATTTTCCATCACCGTGGATTCGGTCAGCTCCAGCTTGAGCGAGCCGCGGGTCAACGGCGCACGCGCCAGCACTGTACGCAAGTCCTGGATCAGGTCGTGACGCAGTAATTGCCGCGACGACACGTTCACGCTGGTGAATAGCGGCTCGCGGTGGCGGACCGTGCGCTGCCAGGTGCTCAACTGCCGCGCCGCGCGATCGAGCACCAACAGGCCAAGCTCGATGATCAACCCGGTTTCCTCGGCGATGTTGATGAATTCCGCCGGCGAGAGGCGGCCAAGTTTCGGATGGTTCCAGCGGGCGAGCGCTTCGAAGCCGGCCACCGAGCGGTCTTCAAGACGCACGATTGGCTGATAAAGGATCGTGATTTCATCGCGCTCAAGCGCGCGGCGCAGATCGGATTCCACCGACAAGCGATCCGACTTTCGCGCCCGCATCGCGTCCTTGAACACGTCGATGCGATCGCCACCGGTGCGCTTGGCGTGATACATCGCAAGTTCGGCATCCTTGAGCAGGTCTTCGGCCTGTTCCGGATCGCCGCCGCCGAGCGCGAGTCCAATCGAAGCCGTCAAGAATATTTCCCGGTCGCGGAACGTGATCGGGCCGCGCAGCGTCTTGCGAATGGTCTCGGCGAATGCGGTGATGCGCGCGGAATCGCGTTCCGACAACAGGATCATGCCGAATTGGTCGCCGGCGAGCCGTGCCAGCGTGTCCTGCGGCTTGATCAGCCGACCGAGCCGGCGCGCCAATGTCAGCAGAATGGAATCGCCGACCGCCATGCCGACCGAATCGTTCACCTGTTTGAAGCGGTCTATATCGATCACCAGCACGGTCGGACGCAGCGCGGCGTCGGCTTTGGCGAGCCCAAGCACCGCCTTGAGCCGGTCGAGAAACAATTCGCGATTCGGCAAGCCCGTCAGGTTGTCGTGAACGGCGTCGTGGAGGAGCCGCTCCTCCGCGGTCTTGAACTCGGTGACGTCGGTGATCGTGCCGACCAGCCGGACCACCTCGCCGTCAGACCCGACGACCGGCCGCGCCCGCAAGGCGAACCACAGATAGTGGCCGTCGGCGGTGCGCATGCGAAAATCCTGCACGACGCGTCCGCGGCGCTGTTCAAGCACGCTGTCGAGCGTGGCGCGGAAGCGGTCGCGGTCGGCCTGATGCAACACGTCGAGCCATTTGGCCGCCGGACCTTCCAGCGCGCCATGTTTGAGACCGAGCGCCGCCTCGGTCTCCGGGCTCGTGAATACCTTGTCGGCGGACACGTCCCAGTCCCAGATCATGTCGCCGGCGCCGGTCAAAGCCAGCGCCCGGCGTTCGATATCGGAGACGATGCCGCTCGTCATTCCGCCGCCCGCGAAGGCGTGCTGCATCACGGTGAAGCCGATCAGCATGACGATGAGAACAAGCCCGCCGAGCAGCGCCGGCCCGACAATGTCGTTGGTGACGAGCCCGAGTACGGTCAAGGCCGCGCCGATGACCCAGACCAC
Source organism: uncultured Alphaproteobacteria bacterium (assembly GCA_963816295.1). Lineage (GTDB taxonomy): Bacteria > Pseudomonadota > Alphaproteobacteria > Rhizobiales > Xanthobacteraceae > BOG-931. The sequence continues at coordinate 277,293 of CAWFJS010000020.1, forward strand.
GAGAAGAAGCCAGGTCGGGATCAGCATCACCGCGCGATCGTAATCGTGGGTCGCGAGGTAAATGACGAGCCCAAAGCCAAGCACGGCGACCAGGAATAGCGACATGCGCGCGATGCCCGAGGCGACCGCCGGCGAGAACAGCGCGACGGCGACCAGCGCCCCGAGGAACGCGAGCCAGCCGACGGTGATGTGGGCATAGCGCACGTGCCAGCGGTTGAGATTGAGATAGGCGAACAGAAACACCAACAGCGTGGCGGCGAGGATCGCTTCGCCGGAGGCGCGCCAGATGCGTTCGGCGCCCGACGAGAGATCGAAGACTTTCGGCCAGAAGCCGAAATCGATGCCGATATAGATCAGCACCGCCCAGCCGAGCGCCGCCGCGGCCGGAAACATCACGCTGCCTTTGACGACGAACAATATCGTCAGAAACAGCGCCAGCAATCCGGCAATGCCAATGACGATGCCCTGATAGAGCGTGAGCGAATTGAGCTTGTCCTTGTAGGCGTCAGGCTCCCACAAATAGAGCTGCGGCAGATTGTCGGTACGCAATTCGGCGACGAATGTGATCACGGTCCCGGGATCGAGCGTGATGCGAAACACGTCCGCGCCGGCATTGTCCTGGCGCTCCGGCGGGTCGCCCGACGACGGCGTGATGTAAACGATGCGGGAGAGACCGAGATCGGGCCACAACAGACCGGAGCCGACCATGCGATAATGCGCCGCGACGACCAGGCGGTCGATCTGCTCATCGCCATTGTTGGCGAGCGCAAAAACCGCCCAGTTATTGCCGCCGGCACGGGCCCGCACCTCGATGCGGCGGATGATGCCGTCGGCGCCTGGCGCGGTGGACACCTGAATGCGGTCGCTTTCGGTGTGCTGAAAATCGACCGCGTCGGTCAGATCGATTGCTTGCGTATCGCTATGGACATTGATCGCTTCGACCGCGCGAGCGGCGGAAGGAACGAGCAGGACGATGGCGAGCGCGGCGGCGACGATTGCACCTGAAGGCAGCCGGCCGAGCCAGCGGCCCGGCCAGGCGTCAAGCCTCGCGGCGCGCAAAGATTCCAAACAACCCCTCCGTGCCGGCAAGCGGCGCCTCGCACCACGCAATACAAGTTCCCCGGAACCACTAACGCCTGCGCTTTGCGCCGAATTCACGACCGCTGACCGCAATATGCGCGCCCGCCGAAGGCCTGGCTCACCCTGATTGTTCCGTGCAATCGCTTGGCCTTAGTAGCGGTTGGGGCGTTTTGGGGCAAGAAATATTCCCGTTTAATTTCAAAGGGTCAGTACAATTTTGCCGATGTGCTTGCCGCTTTCCATGCGGGCATGGGCGGCGCTCGCTTGCGCAAGCGGAAAGGTCGAATCGATCAGCGGCTTGACGCGGCCGGAGGCGAGAAGCGGCAGCACGTTCTTTTCCAACGCCTGGGCGATGGCGGCCTTATCCGCGACCGCGCGCGCACGCAGCGTCGAGCCGGTATGGGTGAGGCGCTTGAGCATCAGCCGCATGAGATCGACGGTCACCCGCGACGAAGCCAGAAACGCGATCTGCACAATGCGGCCTTCGACGGCGGCGGCTTCATAATTGCGGCCGACATAATCGCCGCCGACCATGTCGAGGATCAGCTCGACGCCGGAGCCTTGAGTTGCTTGCTTGCTCAAAGCAACAAAGTCTTCGGTGTTGTAATTGATGGCGAGATCGGCGCCGAGCCTGCGGCAGGCGTCGCATTTCTCCGGCGTGCCAGCGGTTACGATGACGCGAGCGCCGAACGCCTTGCCGAGCTGAATAGCCGTGGTGCCGATCCCCGACGAGCCGCCGTGCACGAGCAGCGTTTCGCCGGCGGCGAGCTTGCCGCGCTCGAATACATTGTGCCAGACCGTGAAGAATGTTTCCGGTGTCGCCGCGGCCTCGATCATCGAAAGACTTGCCGGCGCCGGCAGCGCGTGGCTTGCGAAAGCCAGGCAATATTCGGCGTAACCGCCGCCGACGACGAGCGCCATCACTTTGTCGCCCTTGCTCCAGCGCGTCACACCCGGGCCGACCTGTGCAACTTCGCCGGCGATTTCCAGGCCGGGAATTTCGGTCGCGCCCCGCGGCGGCGGATAGTGACCTTGCCGCTGCATCACGTCCGGCCGGTTCACGCCCGCGGCGGCGACTCTGACCAGGATTTCGCCTTCGCCCGGCGCGGGCACCGGCTGCTCCTGCGGCACAAGCATGTCGGGTCCGCCCGGCTCGCGGATCGCGATAGAGGTCATCGATTTGGGCAAACCACCGTTTGGCATACACGCTCCCTTTCAATCCGCGACCGAATTAATCTGTCCGCCGCCGATGTGACAACCGGGATTGAGGCGGCTAAAAATCACCGCATGCAGGAGTAAGGCGCATGCCCGCTGTAGACGAGGATGACCGGCCGAAAAAGAAGATCACTCATGAGATCGGCCAGGATCTCACGCTCCTGTCCGCCGCCGAGCTCACCGACCGGATTACGCTTCTTAAAGAGGAGATCGCACGGCTCGAAGCCGATATGGCGCGAAAGCGCGCGGTCAAATCGGCTGCGGATACTTTTTTCAAGAAGTGAATCTTTTCAAAGCCTTGGAACAAGTTTAGAATAAGATTGTGGTCCCGGCTTAAGCCACATTGTAAAAACATTCGCCAAGCTTCTGTGATTTATTAACTTTTCGTTAAGCTTTCTCGTTCATTACAGAATTCGTCCAACTTCTGGACATCGAGTGGCTCCTGTCCACTCTGTTTGACGCCTCCCTGTTATCGCCTTGAGCCGCCGGCAACGGCGGCTCCTTTTTATTTTCCGGGCCAAATTGGGGCGTTTCCCGCGGTTGCCTCGCTCGGCAACTATGTCTGAAACTTCCCGCTTAGCCTGCTGGACAGCATCCATTAGTCGCGCGATGCTTAATGTTGGGGTGTGAGGCGTAAGCGTAAATGTCCGATAAGCGTAGCGTAGAAGCAGGCGCGGTCTCCTTCAGCGAGCGGCTGGCGAGTTCCCAGCTTTTTGTCGCGCTGTTTCGCGATGGCATGGCATTGGTCGACGACACCGCGAGCTATCTCGACGGTTCGGGACGGCTGGAATCCAAGAAGCTCGAACGCAGCGCCGGATTGGTTTACGCCACCGAGAGCCTGCGCCTGACAAACCGGCTGATGCATCTGGCTTCATGGCTGCTCCTTCACCGCGCGGTCAAGGAAGGCGAGATCACGCTGGCCCAGGCGAATAAGGAAAAGAGCAAAGTGAGCCTCGTCGCCTGCGCGCCGGGGGATGCCAAATCGCTCGCGCTATTGCCGGCCAAATTGCAGGAATTGATCGCGCGCTCGGCCAAGCTTCAGATCGAGGTGCGCCGGCTCGATGCGACTATGCACGCTGCCGCAGCGCCGAAAATTGCGACCGACAATCCGGTTTGGCGTCAATTCGGGCTTTTGAAAGCCGCTTTCGAATCCGACGCGCGGCGCTCCGGCAGGTAAAAACGCGCTGCGACCTATTTCTTCAAGAAGCCCGAGAACTTCTTTTGGAAGCGCGACAGCCGTCCACCGCGGTCGATCAGATGCTGCTGGCCGCCGGTCCAGGCCGGATGCGATTTCGGATCGATGTCGAGATGCATCGTGTCGCCGGGCTTGCCCCAGGTCGAGCGCGTGGTGAACTCCGTGCCGTCGGTCATGACGACTTTAATGGTATGGTAATTGGGATGCGTGTCCGATTTCATGGGCTTTCCATGGGCCTTGCACAACGGCTGTTTTGCAGGAATTGGGCGGCTATATAACGCAGCGTTCGCGGCCGGACAAGCTGCCGCAATTGACCGCCAATAGGGGCGAGCGCATTAGATCGGCAACGCGCCGCCATTTGCCTGCAGTCAATTTGCGATTAAGTCCAACAGCCACAATGAACCCGCAAGAATTCCGCGCCGCTGCGGCGCTCGCCGCAGTGTTTTCCGTCAGGCTTCTTGGCCTGTTCATGATCTACCCGGTCTTTGCCGCCTATGCCGGCAGCCTTGCCGGCGCCAGTCCCTACCTGATCGGCGAAGCGCTGGGCATCTATGGCCTCACGCAGGGCCTGTTGCAGATTCCATTCGGCCTGTTGTCGGACCGGATCGGCCGCAAGATCATGATCGTCATCGGGCTCGTTTTGTTCGGTATCGGCAGTGCGGTGGCCGCCGTTTCCGCCTCGATCGGCGGAGTCATTATCGGCCGCGCCCTGCAAGGGACCGGCGCCGTCGGTTCGGTGATTTTGGCGCTCGTTGCCGATCTCACCAGTGAGGAGGCCCGCACCGCGGCGATGGCGATGGTCGGCATTACCATCGGCGCCTCCTTCCTCGTCGCGCTCTTAGCCGGCCCAATCGTCGCCAATTTCATTGGAGTGGGCGGCATCTTCTGGCTGATGGTCGCGCTCGCGGCGCTCGGCATCGCGATCACGCAATTCGTGGTGCCAAATCCGCAGCGCATTCGCGTGCATCGCGACGCCGAGGCGGTGCCGGCGCTGCTCGGCTCCGTGCTGCGCAACGGCGAACTGTTGCGGCTCGATATCGGCATATTCGCGCTACACGCCATGCTCACCGCGAGCTTTCTCGTCGTCCCCGATCTCTTGCACGGTACCGTGGGCGTTGCGGTCCACGATCAATGGATCGTCTATCTGCCGGTTCTGCTCGTTTCCGTCGCGGTGATGGTGCCGGCGATTATCGTCGCCGAGAAATATCGCCGGATGAAAGGCGTGTTCGTAAGCGCGGTCGCGGCGCTGGTTGCGAGCCAGATCATGCTGTTTTACGGCGCGGGCAATGTGTTTGTGCTGCTTGCCGCGCTCGTCGTCTTCTTCTCGGCGTTCAACGTAATGGAAGCGAGTCTGCCATCGCTCATCACCAAGGTGGCGCCGCCAGACGTCAAAGGAACGGCGATGGGCGTCTATTCGAGCCTGCAGTTCCTCGGCATTTTCGTCGGCGGCATCATCGGCGGCATGGCGCATCAACACGGCGGCAGCGCCGGCGTATTCGCGCTGACGACGGCGCTCGCGGCGATCTGGCTCCTTGCCGCTGCGGGCATGGCGCAGCCGAGCTATCTGACCACGCGATTGGTGCCGATCGCGGAAAACAAATTGTCCGACGCCGATGGCCTCGCCACAAAACTGCGGCAGGTCCCTGGTGTGATCGAAGCCGTGATCATCGCCGAAGAAAACGTCGCTTACCTCAAGGTCGACGCTAAATCCTTCGACGCGCCGATGGCGGAAGCTGTAGCGGGAGGGTCGCCCCGTCCCTAACCCTCCCCCGCTTGCGGGGGAGGGAAGGGTGGGGGCCGCCAGCGCATGTGGCGGACGGGCCGGCCGCTGAGCCGATTGACCCCATCGCCGCTGACGACGAAACCCTCTTTTTTATAAAACGCGATCGCCCGCGCGTTGTCGGTATTGACGTCGAGATCAAGCCCGCGCGGTGAGGCGCGCTTGGCCTCGGCAATGAGCGCGCTGCCAAGGCCGGTGCCCCAATATTCCGGCGCGACGACGATCTGGTCGAGATAAAGCGTGCCGGGATCGACGGTGACGAAGCCGATCATTTCGCTTTTGGCTTCGGCCATCGTGATGCGCGCGGTACGCACCAGACCGCGCCAGTGATCGCGCCACCACGCGAGTCGCCCCGCGAAATCGATTTCGGGATAGGTCTTCTGCCAGGTGCGCTGCCACAGCGCCAAAGCAGGCCCCTCGTCGCGCGCCGCGTCGTACTGGCGGAACGAAAAAGCGCTCACGGCGAAGTCGATGCCGCCGCGGCTTCTTTGCCGGCGGCCTTTTCCGCCTCACGCAATAACCGCAACAATTCGCGATGCATGGTGTCGTTGCCGGCGACAACATTGCCTTTTTGTAGAATGGCATCGCCGCCGTCGATATCGCTGATAAAGCCGCCGGCCTCGCGCACCAAAAGCGAGCCCGCCGCGAGATCCCAGGGCGACAGATCGCGCTCCCAAAAGGCATCGAGCCGGCCCGCCGCGACCCAAGCGAGATCGAGCGTCGCTGCGCCATAGCGGCGCAACCCGGCGAAGGCGTGCTGTGCGGCGGCGATTTCATTGCGGGCAAGAACGAGATCGCCGCGGCCGTAATGCGGCAGGCCGCAGGCAACAACGGCGTCAGCGAGCCGCTGCCGCGCGGCAACGCGAATGCGCTTGTCATTAAGAAACGCGCCCTTGCCGCGCTCGGCGACGAACATGTCGTCATTGGCGGGATTGTAGACGAGGCCGGCGACGACCGTGCCGTTGCGTTCGAGCGCGATCGCGATGGCGAAATGCGGAATGCCGTGGAGAAAATTGGTGGTGCCGTCGAGCGGATCGACGATCCAGCGATGGGTCTTGTCGGCGCCGGGATGCGCGCCGCCCTCTTCGCCAAGAAAGCCGTAGTCCGGCCGCGCTTTCGCGAGTTCCTCGCGCAGGATTGTCTCGGCGCGATGGTCGGCAGCGGTCACAAAGTTCCGTGGGCCTTTCACCGAGACCTGCAGGTGCTCGACCTCGCCGAGGTCGCGCTTAAGGCTGCGGCCGGCGCGATGCGCCGCCTTGATCATGACATTGAGGACCGCGGAATGAAGCATGGCGGCTTGTCGTAAGCCCTGGAGCGGACACGTCAAGTTGGCCGGCTTTAGCCGTTTTGCGCTACCGAGAGCTCGCCGGGTTCCCGCAACACATTGCCCAAATTTGTGCGTTGCAGGAACCGCAACGCGACGTTCGGGTTGAGTGCTATGTCGAAAGACATACGGGGGAGTGGAAATGCAGGGTGCCGCGTTAGTCGAGCGTTACCGCTCTTATGCAGCCAGATGCATAGCAATTTCACGGAATGTTTCAGATCCCGCAGGAAAGCTTGTGCTTCTCGAAATGGCGCAGTCCTGGCTGAAACTTGCTGAGCGAGCCACCGAAGGCGCCGAGACTGCCATCGGGTATGAGAGCGCGGTTCCGGATACAGCTCAGCGCAGTTAAGACACTGCCGCAAACGTCACAAACCTAACGCAGCCACCAAGCGCCAAGCGCGAGGGTGGCCAGCGTAATTGGAATTCCGGCGCGGCAATACGCCCATAACGAGACGTGGATGCCGGCGGCGCGGGCGCGCTCGGCAACGATGAGGTTGGCGACCGATCCAACCGGGGTCAGATTGCCCGCCAATGTCGCGCTCATCGCAATCACGAGCCAAATGCGATGCTGGTCGGCGAGGCCGAGCACGAATGGCTTGAGCGCCAACACCGCTGGCACATTGCTGATGACGTTGGAAAGCACCGCGGTATCGAACGTGAGAACGTAACTATTGGCGAAATGAAAGGCCTGCACCGAGCCGATCACGTCGGGCGTCAACAGGATTTTCTCCGCTGCCGCGACCACGACGAAGAGACCAGAAAACATCAACAGCAGTGAGCCGTCGATCTCCTGATAGACCTTGTGCGCTTTGATCGCGCGGGTCACCAGCAATAACGCGCCGCCGAGAAAGGCGGCCATCGCCACCGGCACGCCGGCGAAGAAGGCTACGATCACGCCGAACGTGACCAGGACGGCTTTGATGAGTTGCATCTTGTGCACGCGGGCGGGCGGCGGTTTGGCCGTAAGCTCTGCCGCCTGGCGGAACTCGCGCCACCACAACACCGCAAGCACGACAACGACGACGACGAGCCCGACAGCCGCGAGCGGCGCCAGGGCGGCGGCAAATTCCACGTAAGGGATGCGCGAGACAGCGCCGACGATCATGTTTTGCGGATTGCCGGTGATCGTGGCCGCACTGCCGATATTGGAGGCCATCGCCACGGCGAGGAGATAGGGAATTGGGTCGCGCCGCAGCGAGCGCGTCACTTCGATCACCAGCGGCGTCATGACCAGGCATACAGCGTCATTGACCAGGAACGCCGAGAACGCACCGGCGGTCACCGCGACGGTAGCGAGCAAAATCAAGGGTGAGTGCGCATGCACCAGCGCCCAGCTCGTCACCAGCCGAAAAAAGCCGGACAGCCGCAAGTGCGCCACCATGATCATCATGCCGAGCAGGAGCGCGAGCGTGTCGAGGTTGACCGCGCGATAGGCTTCCTCCGGCGTGATTGCGCCGATCGCCATCATCAGCGCCGCGCCGGTGAGCGCGATGCCAGCGCGATCGAGCCGGAACCCGGGAACGCGTCCGAGCGCAATGCCCGCATAAGTGAGGAAAAAGACAATGGCGGTTGCGATCGGGAGCGTCGGAAATTCCATTCAAGGAACCGTTCTGTGTTCAAGAGAACGAACAGATTTTTCCGAAGAAATATTTTGGCAATAGAGTCGCCAGCGCATCTTAAGTAGCATCGTGAGCCAGCTCGGAAGCGTTGGCTAGCAAATCACCAGACGCGCCGATATCCAATCACTGGTCGACGGCCACTCAACGGTGGCGGCTGGATAGCACCTCCCCATCGAGCTTGTACTCGGGCGCGCGCAAGCGCGACCCGGGCGGGGAAATGGCTGCTTCGCTTGCGTTAGACGCGCGCCGGCCAGTGCCGCTCGCGGAACCACGAGCGGTAGTTCGTCATCTTGGTCCGCTGCGCCGACGGCGCGTGGCGCTTGCAAGTCGAAGCCTCCTGGCTGTTTTCCGGGGCGCCCCAGCGCAGCTCGACGCAGTCGTTAGGGTTGTATGCCATCTCGAGATTCCCGGCGCGCTCGACGGCGTCCTTGAGCGCAAGCGTCCACGCCGAGCCGTCGCTGCGCGTATAGGAGAACTTGCGGGTCGCAAGTTCCGCGGCCAGCATCGTTTGCAATTCGGCTTTCACGTCGGCAACGTTCTTGCCGCTCGGCATGGCGTAACGTTCGGGGTGCCGCGCCACTCGGTCGGGATAGCCGCGCACAACATCGATCGCGATCAAGAGACGAAAATCGCGCGCCGGCGTGGAGAAATCTTCCCACGCGCCGGTCGTCGCGAAGATCGCGGGCCCGTCCGGCATCGTGACCTCGCCGTGCCCGTCCTGGTACTTGCGGCCGTTTTCGACCGAGGTGACGCGGGTGTTGACCTGCTCTTCAAGCGCCGTGATCGCGTCTTTCATGGCGTTGAACGGATCGAGTGGCTCCGGCGACATCACCGCATCCATGCGATCGTAAAAATCGTCGACCGCAAGCTGCGATTGTTCCAGCGAAAAATCCCCGTAGTCCGGATTCTTTGCGATCTGGGCGTTGGTCAGCCGCCGCAAAGCGCCGTTTTCCCCGCGTTCGATCGGCCGGAAGTGCTTGAACCCTGCGCTTCCGAATGTGGGTTCGTGCGCGAACAGGAACGTGCCGCGCCAGAACCGCTTGCGTGCGACCGTGCCGTCGGGCTCCGCGTCGACAGCGAGCAAGATGCCAGCCGAGCCGCCGGCCTGCGGCACGCGCCGGACCAGCATCATCACGTGCCCGTAAGGATCGGCGTAGACGGTTCCCGGGCGCAGCGTCTGTTGTGTCAGCGGGACCGTATAAAAATCGGTGTTATCGTCGTTCCCCGACACCCGCACGGAGCCGGAGTGGACGACGTCGCCGACGATCCGCAAATATTCGCCGAATGAAGGCGTGCCGAGCCGCTTCGGCGGAACCGCAGTCGCAGGCGCGGGTGCTGATGCAGATGCAGGTGGCGCGGCCGGCTCGCCGAGCATCTGCTGCAATAAAGTGGGCGTTGGCGCCGGGTCGGCGGACGCTGTTATTTGATCGGGCGGCGGCGGCGGACGCGTGGCCTCGGGATGCTCGATGTTGAACCACTGGTAGCACTTGCCGCTGCGCGAGCAATTCGAATAGCCGAACGGCAGTCCCATCTTGTATGCGAAATAAGCGCGCAAGAAGTAGGCAAAGTCGGCGCAATCGGGACGCAGGTTGATCGTCACGTTGTCTTCGCCGAGACCCAAATAGTCGAACAGAAAATTGCGCGATCGATCGCGTAAGACTTCGTGCCAGGCTTTCCACGACGGTTCGGTGTCGAGCGGCGCGTCGAACAATTTCTCGATCCATGCCGAAAACAAGTTTTCCGTCGCGCGGTTCCATGTGTTGCGTATCTGCCAGACGCTGCCCGGCGCCGCGCGCGGACCCGGGGGCTTCTGGGCGCTCACGGCGATTTCGCGCGTGATCGCGCTGCAAGCGCCGGGCGCGCCGGCGCGCGTTAGCGTCGCATGCCAAGTCCCTGCCGCCGGTGCGGCGACCTCGGCGATCCAGAAATAAGGTGGCCCGCCATATTGCTGGTCCGATTTGGCGGCCACGCTGCCGTCGGGCGCAATAAGGCTCAATCCGCCGTCGAACGGTTTCTCGGCAGCGATCAGAACGCGAAGCGGCGCGCCTTTCCATGGCGCAAGGGGCGAGGCCAAGATCGCGACTTCGGTTGACTCCTCACAGCTTGCGGATGCCGCCGCCGTCGGTGTGTTTGTTCCTGAAACGATGAAAATCGCGCCTGCGAGCAGCAGCGATGCGGCGGCAGCGGCAAACCGGCTTGACCGAAGCATTGAGCCCCCATCCCATTAATGTGACTGAACAATTGCTTGAAAGCTTTGGCTGAAACATGGCGAAACGACAAGGAAACGGAACGCTTCCTTGGGTTTTCGCCTGTTTCGGCCCCCCTGGTCACGCCGGTCACCAGCCGAATGGAGGAATGGCCATGTTAAAGCTTACGTCAAAGCTTGCCTGCACCTTGGCGCTCGCCACGCTAACGGCGGTGAGTTCGGCCGTAGCGCAGAATGCAATTCCCGACCTGCGCGGCACCTGGAAGGGCGATAGCGAGTTGATCGTTCTCGGCGGCGGCAACGCGCATCACCCTGTGACTGCGGCGAGCGAGCCGGAGCTGCGCTCGGTTGCCTTTACGCTGACGATCGACAAGCAGGATGGACGCCGCTTCTCCGGGACTTTTTCATCGGCGCGCGGCGGCTCGAAAGTTGTCGCCGTGATGTCGCGCAGCGGCACGATCTTCTTGGCCGACGCCGAGGGCTTTTCGAACGGCACGATGCTGGCGCCGGACCGCATGGAACTGTGCTATCTCAAGCACGCACCGGACGCCCGCATTGCCTCTTGCGTGGAATTGACGAAACAGCCGTAGGCGGGCGCCTGCATCACGTCATCGCTTGGCCGGCGCGGCCTGCGGCGGCTGCGCCTGTTGCGCGGCGGCTTGCGCCTTTCGCGCCGCTTCGATCGCGTCAAGCCAGGGCTTCGCCGCCTTCTCGCCCGCGGCGCGGGTCTGCGGATCGAGCTTGTTGATGACGTCATCGAGCTCAAGATCGGTCTCACCGCCGGCGCGCGAGATCAGATGCCATTTGGTTGCTTCGGCGACATCGCGCGGCGCGCCGCGGCCGCTCGCGAGAATGCGCGCCAGGCGATCCTGGGCGATCGCGCTGCCACGCATGGCGGCTTTGCGAAACAATGCGGTCGCGGCCTCCTCATTGCGATCGACGCCTTCGCCGTTATAGAGCGCGATGGCATATTCCACTTGCGCATCGGTATTGTCGGCCAGTGCCGCTTTCGCCCACCATTGCGCCGCTTGCCGCGTATCCTGCGGTACGCCGCGGCCGGTCTTGTAGAAGGTGCCGAGCGCGTATTGCGCGTCGGCGCTGCCGCCTTGCGCCGCGATGCGCAAGAGTTCGGCGGCGCGGCTAAAGTCCTGCGGAAACATTTGCCCTTCGATATAGAGCAATGCGAGATCGTAGGCGGCGAGCGGATGACCGAGCTTGGCGGCGGCCGCGAGCCATCGCGTGCTCGCGTCACGATCGCGCCGGCCGGCGCGGCCATTGAGCGCAAACATGGCGAGCGCGAACATTGCATTGCTGTCGCCGCGCGCCGCGGCGAGTCCATACCATTCGGCGGCGCGCCGATCGTCCTGCGGCACGCCAAGCCCTTCGGCATAGAGCTCGCCAAGAAGCGTCATCGCCTTTGGATCGGCGTTATTCGTGACGCGGTCGGTCGCAAGCGAAAAAGCGGTGATGAAATAACCGCGCTGAAACGCGCCATAGGCCATGTCAGGCGGCGGCCCGGCCGGTGCCGCCGGCGCCGTCTTTTCACCTGGTGCGGCGCTGCGGTTGGGCTTGGCCGCAGGCGGGCGCGGTGCGCCGCTTTGCGCGAAGGCCGATTGGCTCAATGCCAATGCCAAGAGTGCGGCGGCTATTGTTGCCATCGCGCGCATCATGTCACCGCTTCATCGAGGCTCGCGACCGCAGCCGCAATAACCTTGGCCGCGCCCTCCGGCGCCGACCATATCCAGTCGCCAAGCGCGACAAAATCAGCGCCGGTCCGCACGAGCGGCGTCACTTCGTCCTTGCCGGCGGCATAGGCTACGCATGGAATTTCGACCAAATCCGCCCACCAGGTCAGGCGTTCCAGCAATTCTTCGAAGCTCGGCCGGCGGCCGTTGCGGTCAGGTTCGCCGAACATGACGTAATCGGCGCCAGCCTCGCCGGCGAGCATGGCATCATGACGGCTGCGTAAACCGCCGGCGCCGGCAATCCGTTCGGGCTTGAGCAGTGCGAGCGCCGCGGCGAACTTCTCAACGCCGCTCAGATGCGCCCCGTCGGCACCGGCACGTGCCACGATCTCGGGTCGGTTATCGACGACAAGCGCGACGTCGCGAGACTGCACGACGGCGGCGATATGCTTGGCCCGTTCGATCAGCGTGCGTTCACCGCCATCGGCAAGGCGCAACAGCACCGCGGCGATGTCGCCGACACCGAGCGCATGTTCAAGCTCGCCGGCAAAGGGCGCCGGATCGCTGATCGCCGGGGTGACCAGATAAAGCCGCTGGCGCGGTTTACTTGTCCGCCCCCGCGAAGCGGGGGAGGGGGCGCCGGCGATGTCACGCCGCTTTGCGCTCAAGATCGGCTTTCCATTGCCCGAGCGTGGCAAGGCCGTTCATCATGGCGCGATGATTGAACGCGCGCTGCGCAGCGGCGGTGTTCTCCGCCTTGCCTGACCAGGTCTTTTGCGGCGCCGCCTGTAAAGCGCGGCCGTATGAGAAGGTAACGCGCCACGGCAGTTCGCCGAGTTTGTTGATCGCGTCGAGATGCGCGGTGGCCTCTTCGTCGGATTGCCCGCCGGACAAAAACGCGATGCCGGGCACCGCGGCGGGCACGCAGTCTTTGAGCATACGTAAGGTCTTTTCCGCGACTTCGGCAACCGATGCGCGCTTCGGCGACTTCTTCCCAGGCACCGCCATATTGGGCTTGAGCACCATGCCTTCGAGCGCGATCCGGTTGTAGAACAATTCCTGGAACGTCTCCTTAAGCACCCAGGTCGTTACCTCGGCGCAGCGGTCGATGTCGTGGTCGCCATCCATCAGCACTTCCGGCTCCACGATCGGGACGATACCTTCGTCCTGGCAGAGCGCGGCATAGCGCGCCAGCGCGTGCGCATTGGCCTTCACGCAGGTGTAGCTCGGCATGACATGCGTCGGGCCAACATCGATGACCGCGCGCCACTTGGCGAATTTGGCGCCGAGCCCGCGATATTCGGCGAGCCGCTCGCGTAAGCCGTCAAGTCCCTCGGTAATGACTTCGCCGGGGCAGAAGGGCAGGGGCTTGGTGCCTTTATCGACCTTAATCCCGGGAATCGAGCCGGCCTTTTCGATCAGCTTGACGAGCGGGGTACCGTCCTTGCCGTTCTGCCGGATCGTTTCGTCGTAAAGAATGACGCCGGAAATATATTTCCCCATCGCCTCGCTCGAGCGGAACAGCATTTCGCGATAATCGCGGCGATTGTCGGCGGTCGATTCCACGCCGATGGCGTCGAACCGTTTCTTGATCGTGCTGGTCGACTCGTCGGCCGCCAGGATGCCGCGGCCCGGGGCGACCATTGCGGTGGCGACCTTGTTCAACTCGCTTAGGTTCATCGCGCCCTCCTCGAATGCTCATGCGCGGCGCCGCGCCCCGGCGCCTCTCTCTTTGGCTATCCTGCGGTCGCCCGCGATGGTTCTGCAATCAGCAACACTTTTACTCCGGGCAGCGTCTTGCCTTCCAAGGATTCCAGGAACGCGCCGCCGCCGGTCGAAACGTGCGTCATGCGCTCCTTGACCGAGGCGATATTAAGCGCGGCGACGGTGTCGCCGCCTCCGGCAAAGCTCACAAGCTTGCCGGCCGCGGTCAGTTCCGCCGCAGCCTCGGCGACCTCGATTGTACCATTATCGAACGGCTCATGCTCGAAGGCGCCGAATGGGCCATTCCAGACCAGCGTCTTGCTGCGCGCCAGCACCGAGACGACGTGCTCGATCGTGCGCGGCCCGATATCGAGGATCATATCGTCGGCACCGACTTGATCGACCGATACCACATGCGAGGGAACGTGCGTGGCAAGCGTTCGCGCGACCACGGCATCGACCGGCAGCACGATTTCGCGGCCGAGCGCCATGGCTTTGCCGATGATCTCGCGCGCCGCGCCGACCAATTCATTTTCGTACAATGATTTGCCGATCTGCTTGCCTTGGGCGACCAAAAACGTGTTTGCCATGGCGCCGCCGATGATCAGAACTTCCACCTTGCTGAGAAGGTGGCCCAGAAGCTCGAGCTTGGTGGACACCTTGGCGCCGCCGACGATTGCGGTGACCGGATGTTCGGGGTGTTCGAATGCGCGAGCCAAAGCGTCGAGCTCGGCTTTCATGGCGCGGCCGGGATAAGCGGGAAGCTTGGAGGCGGTCACGATGGCCGTCGTGCTGGCGTGTTCGCGATGCGCCGCTGAAAAGGCGTCATTGACGAAAATATCGCCCAGCGCGGCGAGCTTTTTCGCGAATTCCCTGTCGTTCTTTTCCTCACCCGGGTGAAACCGGGTGTTTTCCAGGCAAACAATGTCGCCATTCTTCATGGCGGCGACGGCGGCTTCCGCTTTCGGCCCGATGCAATCGTCGGCGAAGGCAACCGGCCGCTTGACGAGCCGCGCTACTTCGGCCGCGACCGGGCGGAGCGAATATTTCGGATCCCGGCCCTTCGGCCGATCGAAATGCGACAGCAGAATGATCTTGCCGCCTTTGTCGGCGAGCTCGGCGATGGTCGCCACGATCTCCTCGATGCGCGTCGAATCGGCGACCTTGCCGTCCTGCATGGGCACGTTGAGATCGACGCGCACGAGCACGCGTTTACCTTTGACGTCGGCGTTGTCGAGGCTGCGGAAGGTCGGCATGAAAGCGCTTTAAGAAAAACCTGCCGGCGGCGATCAGCCGAGCTTGCCCATCGCCACCGCCGTGTCGACCATGCGATTGGAGAAGCCCCATTCGTTGTCGTACCACGCCATGACGCGGACCAGCGTGCCGTCGATCACCTTGGTTTGGTCCATGTGAAAGACGGAGGAATGCGGATCGTGATTGAAGTCACTGGAAACATTCGGCGCCTCGGTATAGCCGAGGATGCCTTTAAGCTGCTGCTCGGCGGCGCGTTTGACCGCGCCGTTGACTTCATCCTTGGTCGTCGGGCGCTTGGCGACAAACTTGAAATCGATCACTGAGACGTTCGGCGTCGGCACGCGGATCGACACGCCGTCGAGCCGCCCAGCGAGCTCCGGCAGAACCAGGCCAACCGCCTTGGCGGCGCCGGTCGAGGTCGGGATGATATTCAATGCCGCGGCGCGCGCGCGATACAGGTCCTTATGCACTTGATCGAGCGACGGCTGGTCATTGGTGTAGGAGTGCACCGTCGTCATAAATCCCTTGTCGATGCCGATCGCGTCGTTGAGCACTTTGACGACCGGCACCAGACAATTGGTGGTGCAGGACGCATTCGAGACCACCATGTGCGCTTTGGTAAGCTTGTCGTGGTTGACGCCATAGACCACTGTGAGATCGACGCCGTCGGCGGGAGCCGAAACCAACACGCGCTTGGCGCCGGCTTTCAGATGCGCCGAGGCCTTGTCCTTCGAGGTGAAGATTCCGGTGCATTCGAGCGCGACATCGACGCCGAGATCTTTCCACGGCAATTGCGCGGGATCCTTGACCGCAGTCACTTTGATGGCGCCGTTGCCGCAGCTGATCGTGTCGCCCTTGACGGTCACTTGTGCGGGAAAACGCCCGTGAACCGAATCGTAGCGCAACAGGTGCGCATTGGTTTCGACCGGCGCCAGATCGTTGACGGCGACGACTTCGATGTCGCTGCGTTCCGCCTCGATGATGGCGCGCAGAATATTGCGGCCGATCCGGCCGAACCCGTTAATGGCAACGCGCACGGACATTTCCCCGGTCTCCTATTCGCAAGCGGCCACTTGGCTGGCCGTCGTATTATCAAACAAAATCATATGTGCGAGTTTCATAGCTTATTCAACGTCGCTTCGACGACCTTTTCCGCAGTCAGCCCAAAATGCCGGTACAGGTCCTTGTACGGCGCACTGGCGCCAAAGCCGCTCATGCCGACAAAGGTGCCGGCGGATCCGATGATCGCGTCCCAGCCCTGGCGAATCCCGGCTTCGATCGCGACGTTGACTTTGGCCGCACCGATCACCGCGCTACGTTCCGCTTCGGGCGAAGCAAGGAACAGCTCAAAGCAGGGCACCGAGACGACGCGCGCCGGAATTTTGTGCGCCGCAAGGAGCTTGCGCGCTTCGACGGCGGTGGCAAGCTCCGAGCCGGAGGCGAACAACGATACTTGCGCTGCTCCGCCTTCGGCGGCGATCAACTCATAGGCTCCCGACGCGCAGCGATTGCGCGCGTCAAACCCTGTCCGCAGTTGTGGGACCGTTTGCCGCGTGAGCGCCAGCACGCTCGGACCATCGTGGGATTGCAGCGCGAGCTGCCAGCATTCGACGGTCTCGACTGCGTCGCACGGCCGAAACACTTTCAGCTTCGGGATCGCGCGCAGCGCGGCGAGATGCTCGATAGGCTGATGCGTTGGGCCATCCTCGCCCAGCCCGATCGAATCGTGCGTCATCACAAAAATGACGCGCTGACCGGTCAGGGCCGCGAGGCGGATCGCCGGCCGGCAATAATCCGAAAACACCAGGAAGGTGCCGGAATAGGGGATGACGCCGCCATGCAGCGCCATGCCGTTCATCGCGGCGGCCATGCCATGCTCGCGCACGCCGTAATGAATGAATGTGCCGGAATAATCCGGCGCTTTGAGCACCCTCATCCCCTTGGCGCGGGTGTTGTTGGAACCGGTCAGGTCAGCCGAGCCGCCGATCATTTCCGGCAGCGCCGTGGTGAGCGCATCGAGCGCAACTTCGGAGGCCGCGCGCGTCGCAATATCCTTCGGCGCTTGCGCGAGCGTCTGCTTTATGTTGCTGACCGCCGGCGTCAGCCGCTCGGCAACCTCGCCACGCAGGCGGCGGAGAAACTCGGCCCGTCGGCCCGGATCAAGCGCGGCCAAGCGTTGTTCCCAAGCAAGCCGCGCCGGCCGGTTGTGCTCGCCCGCGGCGCGCCATTGCGCCCGGATGTCGGCGGGAATTTCGAATGCCGGCGCGGTCCAACCGAGCCGTTGCCGCGCGGCGGCGATCTCCTCGGCGCCGAGCGGCGAGCCGTGGCTTTTTTCGGTGCCGCCCTTGGTCGGCGCGCCGAAGCCGATCGTGGTGCGGCAGGCAATCAGCGACGGCCGCTCGGAGCGGCGCGCGGCTTCGATCGCGCGCGCGATGGCGGCAGGATCGTGACCGTCGATTCGGGTCGCCGCCCAGCCCGCCGAATTCGAAGCGCTTGACCTGATCAACGGAGTCCGCGAGCGCAGTGGCGCCATCGATCGAAATGCCGTTGTCGTCGTACAGCACCGTCAGCTTGTTCAGCTGCAAATGGCCGGCGAGCGCGATCGCTTCCTGGCTCACCCCCTCCATGAGGTCGCCGTCGGACGCCAGCACGAAGGTCGCGTGATCGACGAGATCGGCGCCGAAAATCGCGGCGAGATGGCGCTCCGCGATCGCCATGCCCACCGCATTGGCAAGCCCCTGGCCGAGCGGACCGGTCGTGGTCTCCACCCCCGGCGTGTGACCGTGTTCGGGATGACCGGGCGTGATCGAGCCGAGTTGGCGAAAGCGTTTGATCTCCTCGATCGTCATGGCTTCGTAGCCGAGGAGATAAAGGAGTGCGTAAAGCAGCATCGATCCGTGGCCGGCGGAGAGCACGAAGCGATCGCGATCCGGCCAAGCCGGATCGGCCGGGTCGAATTTCAGAAATCGGGTGAACAGCACGGTGGCGATGTCGGCCGCACCCATCGGCAGGCCGGGATGACCCGATTTGGCTTGCTCCACAGCATCCATCGCCAGCGCGCGAATGGCATTGGCCATGCGATCGTGCTCGGCGCGCGAAAGCGGTTTCGCGTTCGGATGAGCGGCGGCGGAAAAGGCAGACGTTTGGGCGATTGCACTCGCCGTGGGAAGACGGTCCGGCTTGGTCATGACGCCTGCAATGGGACCCGCAATGGCGCCTGCGATGGGAACCTGCAATCGCGGCGCAATGCGCGGTGCCCCTGTCGTGGGAACAGGCGGCGGACTGATAACATGCGAACCATCCAAGTCAATTCCGGACGCCCTCGTTTGCGTCGTCATGCACAGGGCCAACGCTGCGGCGTTGACGTTTTCCCGCGACACGACGTAAGCTTCTCGCCATAAATAGTTGCGGTCGCACGCTTTTCATAGGACGTGCGGCGGCGTTTTTGGCCCGGCGGAAGGCCATATGAGCGACACCGATCCGATCGAAGCCGCGACGCGGCGCCTGTCTCAGGCGCTCGAAGCGCTCGAGGCCGCAACCGAACGGCGGCGCGAGGCCGATCGCGCCGATGGCGCGCTGGCGGAGCAGATTCACGTCTTGGGCAGCGACCGCGCCCGGCTTGCCAGCCAACTTGACGAGGCGGCCGCCCGCGCCCGCGCATTGGAAGCCGCCAACCGCGAAGTTGCGCAGCGAATCGATCAGGCGATCGAAACCATCCGCGGCGTTCTGGAGTTCGGCAATTAGCCCGCGCAATTGGGCCGGCAAGGAGCGGTCCGAAGAATAGTGAGTTCTAACGAAACGGCCCAATGAAATGGCTTAGAGGAAATCTCCCAAGCGAATGTCTCAAGTCAGCGTAACGATCAATGGCCGGCAGTTTCGGATGGCCTGCGAGGACGGCCAGGAAGGCCATTTGATGAATCTCGCGCGCGAGCTCGATAATCGCATCAATGGTTTGCGCACCAAATTCGGCGAGATCGGCGACACCCGGCTGACGGTGATGGCGGCAATCACCGTCGCTGACGAACTTTCCGAGGCCGGGCAGCGTATCAAGCGGCTCGAAGAAGAGCTCGCGGCTCTGCAAAACGCCCAAGTCGCGATCTCCGATCGCAACAAGGCGGCGCAAGCTGCGATTGCAGCCGCGCTCAGCAAGGCCGCCGAGCGGGTCGAAAACATAACCAAAGCGCTCAATGCGACGATCGCCAATAGCGGCGTCGCCCTCGGCTAGTTGATTCGCACATTACGCATGGACGAGCGGCAGCGGTCACGGCGCGCTATGGATCGTACGCGCACCGAAACCGCGCTCGGGTTCCGGATCATTGTTCGCTTGGCGCGACGAGTCGACTGTCCGCTGTTTGCGATAATCTTTGCGGGACTTTCAGCGAGACGTTCTACGAGGTTTTTTGACGGACTTGGCGTCGTGCGCGGTTGCGCATTACATTATTGATGCGGGGCTGCACGGCGCGTTAGGAGCCATATTCCCGGGCCCTTATCGATCTTGAAGGGAGCTGTCCCTGACCGGGCTCGTGGGCTCGGACATATGGCGCCCACCTACTTAGGTAGGGAACCCGGGATCGAGCGCTCCGACGGCCGGCGCGGCTCCGCACTTTGATGCATCGTTTCTCAGTTTCCTTCTCATCCTCGTCATGGCCGGACTTGTTCCGGCCACCCACGTCTTTACTTTGGCGGCTGCAAAGACGTGGATGCCCGGCGATAGGCGAGCCAACGGGTCCGGCGCGAAGTGGCCGACCCGATGACGGGCTCCGCGACGCCGTTCTTTGCTATGGCAGGGCATGAGGGAGCAAAGCCTGAACCCGACGCCACAAAAGACGCAGGACGTGAAAGGGCAACTGCGCCGTGAGGCGCTTGCCCGCCGCGATGCGCTCCCGGCACAATCGCGCCAACTCGCCGCCGCGGCGATCGCGGCACGCGCGTTTCCTCTTATCATCGCTGCGGGCACGATCGTGTCCGGCTTCATGCCACTGAAAAGCGAAATCAATCCGCTGCCGCTCATGCGCAAGCTCGCCGACGCCGGCGCAAGACTTGCGCTTCCGGTGGTCGTTGGCCACGGCAAGCCGCTGATCATGCGGAGCTGGCAATGGGGCGAGCCACTCGTCCCGGGCGTTTGGGGCATCCGCGAGCCAGGACCCGCGGCGGCGGAAGTGCAGCCGGATATACTTTTGGTGCCGCTCCTTGCTTTCGATCGCAGCGGCCATCGGATCGGCTACGGCGCCGGCTATTACGATTTGACCATCGCGCAGTTGCGCGCGAGAAAGCCGATTGCCGCGATCGGGATTGCTTTCGCCGCTCAGGAAGTCGAAACCGTGCCGAGAACTGCTTTCGACGCGCAGCTCGATCTTGTGCTAACCGAAAGTGAGACGATCGATTTGCGGAACGCCTGAGCATGCGGATCCTTTTCGTCGGCGATATTGTCGGGCGCAGCGGGCGCAATGTGGTTTACGAACGCCTGCCTAATCTCGTGCGCGACTGGAAGCTCGATCTCGTCGTCGCCAATGGTGAGAATTCAGCCGGCGGTTTCGGCATCACCGAGACGATCTATCGCGAACTGATCGATTGCGGCATCGACGCCGTCACGCTCGGCAATCACGCCTGGGATCAAAAAGAAGCGCTGGTTTTCATCGAACGGGCGCCGCGGCTCATTCGTCCGATCAATTATCCGGCGGGCACGCCGGGACGCGGCGCGGCGCTGATCGAGACAAAGAACGGGGCGCGCGCGCTGATCGTCAACGCCATGGCGCGCGTCTTCATGGACCCGCTCGAAGATCCCTTTAGCGCAGTCGAGCGGGAGCTCGCCGCTTGTTCGTTAGGTCGCGGCGCCGATGCGGTGATTTTAGATTTTCATGGCGAGGCGACGAGCGAAAAGCAGGCGATGGGTTATTTCTGCGACGGCCGCGCCAGTGTTGTCGTCGGCACGCACACCCATGTGCCGACGGCGGACTTGCGCATCCTGTCCGGAGGCACCGCTTACATCACCGATGTCGGCATGACCGGCGATTTCGATTCCATCATCGGCATGAGCAAGGAGGAGCCGCTGCAGCGTTTCCTGCGGCGCATTTCCTCGGCGCGGTTCGAGCCGGCGAGCGGGCCGGCGACGCTGTGCGCCATCGCCGTGGATACCGATCCCGCGACCGGGCTTGCGGTCCGTGTCGCGCCGGTGCGGCTCGGCGGCGTGCTGGAAGGAACGCGGCCGGCGTTTTGGGACTAGGCTGCTACAGCAGTCAGTCCGATTGCAGCCTTCCTTGAACTGCGCGCCGGCTCACCCTAATAAACAAAAATCGCCCCTGCATAACTGCTCCAGGAACGCGCCAAGGAACTACGGATGGCCGGACATTCGCAATACAAGAACATCATGCATCGCAAAGGCCGCCAGGACGCGGCCAAGTCGAAGCTGTTTGGCAAGCTCGCCCGCGAAATCACCGTCTCTGCGAAATCGGGCCTGCCTGACCCCGCAATGAATCCGCGGCTTCGCGCCGCGATCATCGCCGCGCGCGCCGAGAATATGCCCAAGGATAATATCGAGCGGGCGATCAAGAAAGCGACCGGCGGCGAGGGCGAGAGCTACGAGCAAATCCGCTACGAGGGTTATGGGCCGGGCGGAGTCGCGGTCATCGTCGAAGTGTTGACCGACAATCGCAATCGCACCGCCGGCGAAGTGCGTTCGACCTTCACCAAGAGCGGCGGCAATCTCGCCGAAACCGGCGCGGTGTCTTTCATGTTCGACCATGTCGGGGTGATCGAATATGACGCCAAGGCGGCCAACCCGGAAGCGATGTTCGAAGCCGCGCTCGAGGCCGGCGCCGACGACGTCGTTTCCAGCGCCGAAGGCCACGAGATTTACGCGGCGCAGGATCGCTTCGGCTCGGTCGCCAAGGCGCTCGAAGCGAAATTCGGCGAGCCGCGCAAGGCTTCGCTGGTCTGGCGTCCGCAAAACACCGTCGCTGTGGACGACGAGCAGGGCGAAAAGCTGTTGAAGTTAATTGAGAACTTGAACGAACACGACGATGTCCAGAACGTCTATGCCAATTTCGAAGTGTCGGACGCGCTCGTGAGCCGCATGAGCGCCTGATACGGAATTGCCCGGTTTTTGGTCGCCGTTTCGCTTTAGCTTTTGTGCGCAGGCGCTTTCACAAGCCCGATATTCGGTCGCCCGTCATGCTATGAACCAAGGGGCATGACCCGCCCGATTCGCATTCTCGGCATCGACCCGGGGCTACGCCGCACCGGCTGGGGCGTGGTCGAGATCGCCGGCAATCGACTCGGCTTTCTCGGCTGCGGCTCGGTGCTGACGAATGACCGCGACGCGCTCGCGGCGCGGCTATTGGCGATTCATGACGGGCTCATGGGCATCCTCGACCAATACCGGCCGGACGAAGCGGCAGTCGAAGCGACCTTCGTCAACAAGGACGCCACGGCGACATTAAAGCTCGGCCAGGCGCGCGGGATTGCCATGGTGGTGCCGGCCAAAGCCGGCGTGCCGGTCGCCGAATATGCGCCGAACGTGGTGAAGAAGAGCATCGTCGGCGCCGGCCACGGCGACAAGGCGCAGGTGCGGATGATGATCGGTGTTTTATTGCCGAAAGCCGATCCGGCTTCGGACGATGCCGCCGACGCGCTCGCCGTTGCTGTCACCCATGCGCATCACCGGCAGAGCGTGTTGCTTAAGGTTGCGGCGTTATGAGGAGCCAACGACAGACGAGGCAATTTTTACCTCTCCCCGCGTGCGGGGAGAGGTCGGCCGCTGAAGCGAAGCGGAGGCGGCCGGGTGAGGGGGGCTGGACGCAAATTGCGTTGCCGATCCGCCCCCTCACCCGGCTCGCCGCTGTGCGGCTCGCCACCCTCTCCCCGCAAGCGGGGAGAGGAAGATGATCGGCAAGCTCAAAGGCCTGATCGAGTTCTACGGCCAGGACTCAGTCATCGTCGACGTCAACGGCGTCGGCTACGAGGTCCATTGCTCGGCGCGCACGCTGCAGGAATTGCCGGGCATCGGGCAGTCCACCGCGCTTTCGATCGAGACACATGTGCGTGAAGATCAGATCAGACTGTTCGGTTTTATCACCGAGATCGAACGTGAATGGTTTCGGCTCCTGCAAACGGTTCAAGGCGTCGGCGCCAAGGTCGCGCTCTCGGTACTCGGGACTCTCAAGGCGAGCGAGCTCGCCTCCGCCATCGCGATGCGCGACAAAGCCATGGTAGCGCGCGCGCCCGGGGTTGGACCGAAGGTTGCCGAGCGCATTGTTACCGAACTCAAGGACAAGGCGCCGGCTTATACCAATATCGATCCGGCGCTGGTGCGGCTCTCCGGTGCGCTCGACGACAAGCGCGCGCCGGCGCCAGTGACCGACGCCCTTTCGGCACTCGTCAATCTTGGTTATGCGCAGGCGCAGGCGGCCGCTGCGATCGCGGCGGCGGTGCGCAATGCCGGGGAGGGGGCGGAAACGACGACGCTGATACGACTGGGCTTGAAGGAACTGGCGAAGTGAAACGCGTGGGCCTTGGCAAAGCGGATGAGGAGCTGATCGCCGTGGCGCAGGCGACGATCAAGCGCCGCTATCGTGGCGACTGGCAAGAGGTGGGCGCTGCGCTGCGCACGCGCTCGGGCAAAATCTTCACCGGCGTCAATCTCGACGCTTATCTCGGCCGCATGGCGGTGTGCGCCGAAGCCGTCGCACTCGGCCATGCCGTGGTCGATCTGGGCGATGCCGGAATCGATACCATTGTCGCGGTGCGCCATCCGCCGCCCGAGGAAAAGGATCAAACGATTGCCGTCGTGTCGCCCTGCGGCGCGTGCCGCGAACTGATTTTCGATTATGATCCGAACGCGCGGGTGATCGTGCCGAACGGCGAATCGCCGTCGATCGTGCCGATTGCCGAACTGTTGCCGAACAAATATACGCGGGAACCGGAACGGTGAACGGCAATCCCGAACGCAAGCTGGTGTCGGCAGAGCGCCGCAACGAAGACGCGGCGGAAGCGAGCTTGCGACCGCAGCGGTTTTCCGAGTTCGTTGGCCAGCGTCAGGCCTGCGGCAATCTGGCCGTATTCATCCAGGCAGCGCGGGGGCGCCGCGAGGCGCTCGATCACGTGCTGTTCGTCGGTCCGCCCGGCCTCGGCAAGACGACACTGGCGCAGATCGTGGCGCGCGAACTCGGTGTCAGTTTCCGCGCCACGTCGGGACCGGTCATCGCCAAAGCCGGCGACCTCGCCGCGCTCCTGACCAATCTGGAAGCGCGCGACGTGTTGTTCATCGACGAAATTCATCGGCTCAATCCCGCGGTCGAGGAAATCCTTTATCCGGCCATGGAGGACTTCCAGCTCGATCTGATTATCGGCGAAGGACCGGCGGCGCGTTCGGTGAAGATCGATCTGGCGCCGTTCACGCTCGTCGGCGCGACCACGCGCGCCGGCCTTCTCACCAATCCACTGCGCGATCGCTTCGGCATTCCGGTACGACTCAATTTTTACAGCGAGGCGGAGCTGGAAGAGATCGTCAATCGCGGCGCCCGCGTGCTCGGCATCGGGCTTACCGCCGACGGCGCCAACGAGATTGCGCGCCGCGCTCGCGGTACCCCGCGCATCGCGGGGCGATTACTGCGCCGCGTGCGCGATTTTGCCGCCGTCGCCGGCGCTGCGGCAATCGACCGCGCGGTTGCCGACAAAGCCCTGGCGGCGCTCGAAGTCGATGGCGCGGGCCTCGACGCCATGGATCGGCGTTATTTGTCGACGATTGCCGTCAACTACGGCGGCGGGCCGGTCGGCGTCGAAACGCTGGCGGCGGCTCTGTCCGAGCCGCGCGACGCGATCGAGGACATCATCGAGCCTTATCTGATCCAGTGTGGACTGCTGCAGCGTACGCCGCGCGGCCGGCTGATCACTGCGCACGCGTTCCGCCATCTCGGCCTGCCCGAACCGGCGCGCGATCCGGCGCAGTTCGGGTTGTTTGGCAATGGTGAGGTGGAGTAGGTTCGTGATGCCCGGCCCCGTGCCGGGCATCCACGTCTTTATTCCCGATCAAAGCTTTTAAGACGTGGATGGCCGGGACAAGCCCGGCGATGACGCCGGAGGCTTCGTGTTGCAAACCTACCAAGGCGGCTGTCATTGCGGGCGGGTACGCTTTCGCGTTACCGCGGATTTGTCACGGGTGACGGAATGCAATTGCTCGATCTGCAGCAAAAAGGGTTTTCTGCATCTGATCGTGCCGCCGGAAGCCTTCGAGCTCCTCGGCGGCAAGGATGCGCTGACGACATATCGTTTCAATACCGGCGTCGCCCAGCACACGTTTTGCGCCACCTGCGGCATTCATCCGTTTTACATTCCCCGCTCCGATCCCGATAAAATCGATGTGAACGCGCGCTGTCTCGAGGGCGTCGATATCGGCGCACTCACCATCGGTCATTTCGACGGCCGCAATTGGGAAGCGGCAATGACCGGCCGCGTGCCGTGGAGATAAAGCGAGTGACTGCCGTTCCTCTCGATGGCCAGATCCGCGACGGCCGGCACGTGCTCACG
Organism: uncultured Alphaproteobacteria bacterium; assembly: GCA_963816295.1. GTDB lineage: Bacteria > Pseudomonadota > Alphaproteobacteria > Rhizobiales > Xanthobacteraceae > BOG-931. Next base: position 302,879 of record CAWFJS010000020.1, read on the forward strand.
GTGCGCGTCTATTACGAGGACACCGATTTTACCGGCATCGTCTATCACGCCAATTATCTGCGCTACATGGAGCGCGGGCGGACCAATTACCTGCGCCTGATCGGCGCCGATCACCGCGCTCTGTTTGAGGAAACCGAAAAGGAAGCACCGGGCTTTGCCTTTGTCGTGCGCTCGATGAACATCGATTTTCTCAAGCCCGCGCGTATGGATGACGTGCTCGAGATCATAACCGAGCCGGAGGAAGTTAAAGGCGCCTCGACTACCGTGCGACAGCGCATCATGCGCGGCGATGAGCTCTTGGTGGAGGCGCGGGTGCGGGTCGCCTTCATCAGCGGCGGCCGGGCGCGGCCGATCCCAAAGCCCTTGCGTATCGCCATGAAGGCGGATCAGGAAGCGGGTGGCGGCGCGCCGTCGCCACATTAGTTATAGTCAGTCGCCACATCAGCTGTAGTCATATGATGAACTTTGCGCTTTTCGAAACCGCAATCGGACGCTGCGGCATCGTGTGGAGCGAGCGCGGCATTGCTGGAGTGCAACTGCCCGAGCGCAGCGAGGCCGCGACGCGCAACCGCCTGCTGCGGCGCTTTCCCGCGGCGCGCGACGGTGCGCCCCCTGCCGACGTGCGGCGCGCTATCGACGATATTGTCGCGCTGCTCAGCGGCGAGCGCAGAGATTTGAATCATGTGACGATCGATATCGACGCGGTGTCGGAGTTCCATCGACGCGTTTATGAGGTCGCGCGCCGCATCCCCGCCGGCGCGACCCTATCCTACGGCGAAGTCGCCGAGCGTCTCGGCGACCGCAATCTGGCCCGCGACGTCGCGGAGGCATTGTCGCAAAATCCCTGCCCCATCATCGTGCCGTGTCATCGGGTGCTGGCGGCCGGCCGCAAGCCCGGCGGCTTTTCCGCTCCGGGAGGCGTGACAACAAAGCTTCGGCTACTGACGATTGAGGGCGCCCAACCCGAAGGCCCCATGCTGTTCGACCGATTGCCGTTGGCCGCGGCGAGGCTGCGGCGTTAACGGCGCATTAACGACAACCGGGCTTGGTAACGGGAAATGACTGGGGTTGCGCCCTAGTTTGGACACGTTTCGCGATTGATTTCGCCGGGCCGGTGACGGGCCGGCTGGGTTGTCGTGAAAATTTTGGGTCTCGGTCGGCGTGCTCAAGGCGGCCGCCTCCGATGGCCCTTTAGCCCTTGTGCGGGCGCGGCTCCGGTCACGGTATCCGTTTTGGTCCCGGTCCGCGGGCAGTTCGGCCGGGATCGCCTGAAGGGACGTTCCATGAATCCTGCCGACATCTCCTCGTCGGTCGCACCGCTGACATCCTCTAATCTTTCTCTGTTCCATCTCTTCTGGCACGCCCATTGGATCGTGGAATCGGTGATGGCGGGCTTGCTCGTTTGCTCGGTGTGGGTGTGGGCGATCGCCATCGACAAGACGCTATTGTTCGCGCGGCTGCGGCGCGCCGGCGACCATTTCGAGGAAGCGTTCTGGTCGGGCCAATCGCTTGAGGATTTGTACAAGTCGCTGGCGACGCAGCCGGGGCATTCGACCGGCGCGCTGTTTGTTGCCGCCATGCGCGAGTGGAAGCGCAGCCTCGAAGGCCACGTCCGCTCGTTGGCGGGACTACAGATGCGCATCGAGAAAGTCATGGACGTCGCCATCGCCCGCGAGGTCGAACATATGGAACGGCGTTTGTTGGTGCTGGCGACTGTCGGTTCGGCAGGTCCCTTTATCGGCCTGTTCGGCACGGTGGCCGGCATCATGACGAGCTTTCAGTCGATCGCGGCGTCGCAGAATACTTCGCTCGCCGTGGTCGCGCCGGGCATCGCGGAGGCTCTGTTTGCCACCGCAATTGGCCTCGTTGCCGCCATCCCGGCGACTATTTTCTATAATAAATTCTCGAGCGAGGTGAATCGGCAGGCGCAGCGGCTCGAAGGCTTCGCCGGCGAATTCACCGCGATCCTGTCGCGACAGATCGACGAGGGTGGCGGGAGCGGGTGAGGGCAGGTTATGGCGGCGGGCAGCATGAACATAGCCGCGACCGGCGGAAGAAGTAAGCGCCGGCGGCGACCTGTCATGAGCGAAATCAACGTGACGCCGTTCGTCGACGTCATGTTGGTGCTGTTGATCGTGTTCATGGTGTCGGCGCCGCTTCTGACCGTCGGCGTGCCGATCGATCTGCCGCAGAGCCAGGCCAAGGCGCTTGAACAGAACAACGAGCCGTTGACGATTTCGGTCAACAACCAGAGTCAAATCTTTCTGCAAAACGATGAGATCAAGCTCGACGATCTGTTGCGGAAGCTCAAGGCGATCATTGACGCCCGCGGCGGGACCAGCAACGATCTCATCTATATTCGCGGCGACAGGACCGTCGCTTATGGCATGATGATGCGGGTGATGGGTCGCATTTCGAGCGCGGGCTACCATCGCATCGCGCTGGTCACCGAAGTCGAGCAGGGCAGCCAATGAAGCCTGGCATGACCATATCGTGCGTCGGTCACGCCGCCGCGCTGTTCTTCGGACTCATGGCGATCTCGGCGCAACCGATGGAGGCGCCGCCGGTGCAAGCGCTGCCGGTCTCCTTCGTCTCCGAAAAGGACTTCAGCCAGCTCCCCTTGGGCGTGAAGAATGCGCCGCAGCTGAAGGTTCCGGACATCAAGCCGCTCGCCGACAAGGTAGACGAGACGAAGTCGGTGGATCAGCAGGCGCCGAAAGTTTCCGCCAAGCCGGAAATCACAACGCCTGCGGCGAAACCGGTTTCCGAAGCAAAGCCTGAGCCGAAGCCCGAGCCAAAGCCCGAGCCAAAGCCCGAGCTCAAGACCGAGCTTAAGCCGGCACCGAAACCGGCGGATAAGCCCGATAAGCCGAAACCGCCGGAATATCGGCCGGATCAGATCGCCAATCTCTTGAAGAAAGACGCGGCCAAGGATCCGCCGAAGCAACAAGACGCGCCGGCGCAGCCGACGCGCGATACACCAAAATTCAACGCCGACCAGGTCGCTCAATTGCTCGACAAGCGCGAGCCGCAGCGCCAAGTCGCGACCGCCCAGTCGCTCAACGATTCGCCGACGCTCGGCGCGGCGATCGGGGCGCAAGATGCACAACTGTCGCAGAGCGAGATCGATGCTTTGCGCGCGCGCATTTCCAGCTGCTGGAGCCCGCCTCCGGGCATCAACGCAAATTCCAGGGTCTATGTCGTGCTGCGCGTTTTGTTCAAGACCGACGGCTCAATGGTGCAGGCGCCGACCTTGGTCGAAGGCTCCGCCTCGTCGCTTGGACCGGCGCTTGCGGAAAGCGCCAAGCGCGCCCTGCTGTTGTGTCAGCCATTCACCATGCTTAAGCCTCAACACTACGATCAGTGGAAAGATCTCGAACTTAAATTTGATCCGCACGAACTGCTTGGCGGCTGATCCCGCTTACAAGAGTTGTCATGATTCACAATAGATCCGCTTTTCCGTTGACGCGGCGTATGCTTGCCTTGGGCGCACTCGCCGGCGGCTTGGCCTTGCTGCCACGCCGCGCCAAAGCTGTCCGTCTCGACATTACCGAAGGAAATTTCCAGCCGCTGCCGATCGCGATTCCAAAATTTTTCGCTGCCGGTCAGGACGACGGCGACGCGGCAAATGCTGTAACCCAAATCGTCACGGCGAACCTGCAACGCAGCGGCCTGTTCGCTCCGATCGACCCGACGGCCTATATCGAACGAATCGCGAGCGTCGATGCGGTGCCACGCTTTCCCGATTGGCGCAACATCAACGCCCAGGCGCTGGTCACCGGCCGGATCGGCCGCCAGGCGGATGGCCGACTGCAGGCGGAATTCCGGCTGTGGGACGTGCTCGGCGGACAACAGCTCGACGGCAAGCAATATATGACCACGCCCGACAATTGGCGGCGCATCGCCCACATCATCTCAGACGCAATTTACGAACGGCTCACCGGCGAGGGCGGCTATTTCGATAGCCGCGTGGTGTTTATCGATGAGACCGGTCCGCCGGAACGGCGCGTGAAGCGGCTTGCGATCATGGATCAGGACGGCGCCAATGTGCGCTATCTCACGCGCGGCGACGAGCTCGTCCTCACCCCGCGGTTCTCGCCATCGACGCAGGAGATCACCTACATGGCCTACGGTCAGGGCGATCCACGCGTCTATTTGTACAATATCGAAACCAGCCAACGCGAAATCGTCGGCAACTTTCCCGGCATGAGCTTCTCGCCGCGGTTTTCGCCGGACGGCCAGCGCGTGATCATGAGCCTGCAAGAGGGCGGCAATTCGAACCTTTTCGTCATGGATTTGCGTTCGAAAGTAACGACGCGGCTCACCGACACCCAAGCGATCGACACCGCGCCTTCATACTCGCCCGACGGGGCGCGGATCTGCTTTGAATCCGATCGCGGCGGCAAGCAGCAGATTTATGTGATGAACGCCGCCGGCGGTCCGGCGCAGCGCATTAGCTTCGGCGACGGCAGCTACTCCACGCCGGTTTGGTCGCCGCTGGGCGACTACATTGCGTTCACGCGCCTGGCGCAGAGCAAATTCGCGATCGGTGTGATGAAACCCGATGGAACCGGCGAGCGGGTGCTGACCGAGGGATTCCACAACGAAGGTCCGACATTTTCGCCGAACGGGCGGGTCATCATGTTTTTCCGCGATCCCGGCGGCAATGCCGGGCCATCGCTGTATTCGGTGGACATTTCCGGGCGCAATGAGCAGCGGGTGCCAACGCCAAGCTATGCGTCCGATCCGGCTTGGTCGCCGCTCTTATCCTAGGTGGCAGCCGGTTCCATAGAGTCGCCGCATTGACGCCTCATTAACCATTGCAAAAGCTTTCGGGGAAATCCTCGGGGTCGGGGGTCGTTTGCAACCTCCCATCAAGGTTGACGGAACCTTCGCTTAACGAAGGCACTGCTAGACCGCTTGGGACTACCGGTCCGGCAAGCCAGCTCCGGACACCGCGGAAATTATGGAGGGCACCCGAATGAACATCGCGACCATCTTGCGCGGCGCCAAATTCGCTGCCGCCGTCTTGGCGACGCTTGCGATTGCGGGCTGCGCCAAAACGACCGACCAAAGTGCCCTGGCCGGCGCCGCGATCCCAGGCAGCCAGCAGGACTTTGTCGTCAATGTCGGTGACCGCGTTTTCTTCGAAACCGACTCTTCCGAGCTGACCGATCAGGCGCGCGCGACGCTCGATAAGCAGGCGCAATGGCTGGGCAACTACAACCGCTACGCTTTCACCATCGAAGGCCATGCCGACGAGCGCGGCACGCGTGAATACAATATCGCGCTCGGCGCCCGCCGCGCCGAGACCGTGCGCGAATATCTGGTGTCGCGCGGTGTTTCGGGCCAGCGCATGCGCACCATCTCCTACGGCAAGGAGCGGCCGGTCGCGCTGTGCAACGACATCTCCTGCTGGTCGCAAAATCGGCGCGCCGTGACCGTGCTCGACCAGAGCTCGTAATTCGGTGCGTGCCGGATGAGACCACTGCATCGGCGCCCGCTGGGCGCCGATCGCGTTTCTCCGGCGCCTCCTTGCCCTTGAGCAGCCGTGCCGCCAATCCATCCAGTCACAATTTGGTCGCAGGACGCGCTATGTTAAGGCAGCGCAGATCGCCAAAAACGTCGCATACAATGATCCGCTCAGCTTCCTTGCTCGTGATGACGGGCGCGCTGTGGGCCGGCGCCGCGCACGCGCAGACGTCCGGCGCCGACCTCGTCACGCGCATCGACCGCCTGCAGGCGCAGGTGCGCGAGCTCACCGGCACGGTCGAGGAATTGCAATATCGCAATCAGCAGCTCGAGCAGGAAGTGCAGCGGCTGCGCGCCGCGGCTCCGGGCGCCGTCGCCGCGACACCGCCGACCGCACAATCATCACCGCCGCCGAGCCCGCGGTATTCTTCGCCGCAATATCCGCCGGCAGCCGCCGCATATCCGCCGCCGGCCACGCAGTCCCCGGGCACGGTCGCATCGGTGCCGACATCGGCGCCGCTACCGCCGCCCCCTTCGAGCGAGGCGAATGTGTCGGCCGCACGTCGGGGCGATGCGTTCGATCCGGATCACGATCCGACCGCGCCCGGCGCGCCGCGGCCGCTCGGCGCCAGCACCGACGCCAACGAGCCGCCGCCGGCACTGGCTACGGCAGCGACACCGCGTGCGCCCGGTGCACCGCTCGATCTTTCGAGCCCGTCGGTGTCGCCACCGGGGAGCGGCACCGCTGCGGTGGGCGGAGACCTACCGGCATCACCGCCGATCAATCCGAGCGCCACCGGCGCCATGCAAGCCGCGCTGCCGCCGGGCAATACGCCGAAGGACGAGTACGACCTGGCCTATGGCTACGTCTTGCACAAAGACTTTGCGCTTGCCGAGCAGACCTTCCGCGATTTCTTGGGTAAATATCCGAGCGACCGGCTTGCTCCCGAAGCGCAATACTGGCTGGGCGAGAGCCTGTTTCAGGACAAGCAATATCGCGACGCGGCGGAATCGTTTCTGACCGTTTCGACCAAATACGAGAACACCGCGCGCGCTCCCGACGCGCTGTTGCGGCTGGGACAATCGCTTGCGGCCTTGGGCGAAAAAGAAGCGGCATGCGCCTCGCTCGGCGAGGTGTTGCGGAAATATCCGCGCGCTCCGCTCAGCGTGAAGCAGAGCGTCGACCGTGAACAAAAGCGCACGCACTGCTGATCAAGCGCTTCGCGACGAAGAAGCGAACGCGTTATTCTCCGGTCTGGAAAATTCGCGCGGCCTTATTCTCGCGGTTTCCGGCGGCCCCGATTCAACGGCGCTGCTCGTGCTCGCGGCGCGCTGGGCAAAACGGCTCAAGCGCGCGCCGAAGCTCGTCGCCGTCACGATCGATCACGGATTGCGCGCCGAAGCGGCGCGCGAAGCGGCTGCGGTGAAGCGTCTTGCCCGGCGCCTCGGCGTCGCGCATCGCACGCTGCGCTGGCGCGGCAGAAAACCGAAAACCGGATTGCAGGAAGCCGCGCGCATCGCTCGCTATAGGCTCTTGGCGGAGACCGCCGCCAGCGCCGGCTACGCCCATATCCTGACCGCGCACACGCTCGACGATCAGGCGGAAACAGTGCTGTTCCGGCTGGCGCGCGGCAGCGGGCTCATGGGACTGGCCGGCATGGCCCATGCCTCGCCGCTGCCGGTCGGAGCGGACAGGATAGGCTTTCTGCTGCGGCCGCTGCTGCAAATTTCCAAGGCGCGACTTGTGGCGAACTTGCGCGCCGCCGGCATCGCCTACAGCGACGATCCGAGCAACCGCGATCCGCGCTTTACCCGCGCGCGCTTACGCGCCTTGATGCCGGATTTGGCGCGCGAAGGGTTGAGCGCTCACAGGCTGTCGCGATTTGCGGCGCGGATGCGGCGCGCCGATGCCACTATTGAATTCGCCGTCGCCGCCGCGCGCGATGCGCTCGCCCCGGAGCCGTGGTCGGAGCACGGTCCGGTCAGGTTCGACACCGCCCGATTCGCAAGCTTGCCGGCCGAAGTGGCGTTGCGGCTCCTTGGCCGTGCCGTTGCCTGGACCGGAAGCGAAGGGCCGGTCGAACTCGCCAAGCTCGAATCACTCTACGTCGCGATGCGTCAGACCGCTACGCGGCTGCGCCGAACGCTCGCCGGCGCGCTCATCACGCTCGACGCCGACTGGATCGTGGTCGAACGCGCCCCGGCACGGCGGTCCTCGGCCCGGTGGGGCGGCTCTGGCAGCCGCTCAGCCATGCCGAAACACCGCAAGAGGACCTTTACGAAATAGCGTAATAAAGGGCTTCGCCGGGGCTGCTTCCCTTGGCAGGCCGAGGGCTGCCACCTACATTGCCTGATACCGGGGACGTGAAGCCGCCACGATGTGCGGGCACGGATGGCCCGCGGGACTCCGGTTGAGCCGGAGACCAAGGACAAGAGATGAACGCCAATCTGCGCAATTTCGCCCTGTGGGTGATCATTGTCCTGCTGCTCCTTGCCCTGTTCACGCTGTTTCAGAATCCTGGTCAGCGCACGACATCGCAGGACATTTCCTTCTCGCAGCTCTTAAGCGACGTCGATCAGGGCCGCGTGCGCGACGTGCTCATTCAGGGCCCCGAAATCCACGGCACCTATACCGACGGACGCAGCTTCCAGACCTATGCGCCGGGCGATCCATCGCTCATTCAGCGTCTCTACAATAAAGGCGTGCAGATCACCGCGCGGCCGCAATCGGACAACGTGCCGTGGTTCGTTTCGCTGTTGATTTCCTGGCTGCCCTTTGTCGCGCTGATCGGCGTGTGGATTTTCCTGTCGCGGCAGATGCAAGGCGCCGGCGGCAAGGCGCTCGGCTTCGGCAAGAGCCGCGCCAAATTGCTCACCGAGGCGCATGGCCGCGTCACCTTCGAGGACGTCGCCGGCGTCGACGAGGCCAAGCTCGATCTGCAGGAGATCGTCGAATTCCTGCGCGATCCGGCGAAGTTCCAGCGGCTTGGCGGCCGCATCCCGCGCGGCGTGCTCTTGGTCGGCCCGCCCGGCACCGGCAAGACGCTCTTGGCGCGCGCCATCGCCGGCGAAGCCAACGTGCCGTTCTTCACCATTTCCGGCTCGGATTTCGTCGAAATGTTCGTCGGCGTCGGCGCCAGCCGCGTCCGCGACATGTTCGAGCAGGCCAAAAAGAATGCGCCCTGCATCATCTTCATCGATGAGATCGATGCGGTGGGCCGCCATCGCGGCGCCGGTCTCGGCGGCGGCAATGACGAACGCGAGCAGACGCTCAACCAGCTCCTCGTTGAGATGGACGGTTTCGAGGCCAACGAAGGCATCATTTTGATCGCAGCGACCAACCGGCCCGACGTGCTCGATCCGGCGCTCTTACGCCCCGGCCGTTTCGACCGCCAGGTCGTGGTGCCGAACCCCGACGTTGTGGGACGCGAGCAGATCCTCAAAGTTCATGTGCGCAAGGTGCCGCTGGCGCCCGATGTCAATCTCAAGACCATCGCGCGCGGCACGCCGGGATTCTCTGGCGCCGATCTCATGAACCTCGTCAACGAGGCCGCCCTGATGGCGGCGCGGCGTAACAAGCGCATGGTGACGCAGGTCGAGTTCGAGGACGCCAAGGACAAGGTGATGATGGGCGCCGAGCGCAAATCGCTCGTCATGACCGAAGAGGAAAAGCTCCTCACCGCCTATCACGAGGGCGGCCACGCGATCGTGGCGCTCAATGTCAAAGCCACCGATCCGGTGCACAAGGCCACCATCATCCCGCGCGGCCGCGCGCTGGGCATGGTCATGCAACTGCCCGAACGCGACAAACTCTCGATGAGCCGCGAACAAATGACCTCGCGGCTCGCGATCATGATGGGCGGCCGCGTCGCCGAGGAACTGGTGTTCGGCCGCGAGCGAGTCACGTCCGGCGCCGCATCCGATATCGAACAGGCGACCAAGCTTGCGCGCATGATGGTGACGCGCTGGGGCCTGTCCGACGAACTCGGCACGGTCGCCTACGGCGAGAACCAGGAAGAAGTGTTCCTGGGCTATTCAGTGGCCCGCCAGCAGAACATTTCGGAGGAGACGTCGAGGAAAATCGACGCCGAAATCCGCCGCCTGGTGGAAGCCGGCTATGACGAGGCGCACGCCATCCTCTCCGCCAAGCGCGCCGATCTCGAGACGCTCGCCAAGGGCCTCCTCGAATTCGAAACCCTGACCGGCGACGAAATCAAGGATCTGCTCTTGGGCAAGCGGCCGAACCGCGAGTCGGTGATCGAGCCGACGGCAACGCCGCGCGCCTCGACCGTGCCGACCGCCGGCGCCGGCCGCAATCGGCCGCGCCCGGAAACCGGCCCGATGGAGCCGCAGCCGCAGGCTTAGTCACATCGGTTGCTCGTTCATCATTCGCCGTTGAGTTTTGCTGTTATCCTTCGCCGCATAACGTAGCGAGCGGGAGAGGATACAGCCCATGCGCCAGATGATTTTGGTCGGCTTTCTGCAGGCGCAGAATTGCACCAATCTCGCGAGTTCCTGGCGCCATCCGCAATCGCGCACCGACAGCTGGTCGCCGGATTTCTACCGCCACATCGGCCGCGTGCTGGAGGCCGGCAAATTCCATCTCGGCTTTTTCGACGATCGCCTGTCGATGCCGGACATGTATGGACGCAATCACGCCCACACCGTTGAGCACGGCATTCGCTGCGTAAAACTCGACGCTGTCACCGTGCTCACCGTGATGGGCATGGCGACCGAGCGGCTCGGCCTTGGCGCGACCTATTCGACGAGCTACTACGAGCCGTTTCATGTCGCGCGCGTATTCGCCACGCTTGATCTGATGACGGGCGGCCGCGCCGCCTGGAACGTCGTCACTTCGCTCAACGACGGCGAAGCGCAGAACATGGGCCGCGACGAAGTGATCGGTCACGATGCGCGCTACGATCGCGCCGACGAGTTCATGGAAATCGTGCTTGGGCACTGGGACACCTGGCAAGACGATGCCATCGTGCAGGACAAGGCGAGCGGTTTGTTTGCCAGGCCCGACAAGGTGCATCGCCTCGATTACGAGGGCCGCTATTATCGCTCGCGCGGGCCGTTCACGGTGCCGCGCTCGGCGCAAGGCCATCCGGTGATCATCCAGGCCGGATCAAGCGGCCGCGGCAAGACTTTCGGCGCGCGCTGGGGCGAGGTGATTTTCGTCGTCTATCCGAATATCGAAGTCGGCAAACACGACTACGCTGCGTTCAAGGCCGAGGTGGCGCGGTTTAACCGCGATCCCGACCAGGTCAAGATCACGCATCTCATCAATACCGTGGCGGCAGCGACTAAAAGCGAGGCGGAAGACAAATGGGCCGAGATCAAAAAACTGCCGCTTGAAATCGATGCGCTGTCGCTGCTTTCGGAGGCGCTTAATTTCGATTTTGCCAAAAAGGGCATGGACGAGCCGTTCACCGATGCGGAATTGGACGAGATGTCCGGTCTGCAAGGCATCCGCGATCGCGTGATGAGCGTGAAGAAAAACCCCACGGTGCGCGAATTCATCGAGATCAGCGGCCGCGGGCGCGTGCACAATCCCATCGTCGGCGGGCCGAAGGAGGTCGCGGACCGGTTGGAAGCCTGGTTTGCCGCGCCGGCCTGCGATGGTTTCGTGCTTTCCGCCACCCACGTGCCGGGCGCCTATGAAGACTTCGTGCGCTTCGTGGTTCCGGAACTGCAGCGCCGTGGTTTGTTCCGCAAAGATTTTGCCGGCGCGACGCTCCGCGAAAATCTCAGGCTGCAAAGGCCAGCAATCAGCGCCTGGCGTACACCGGTATGAAATTGTGAACGAATCGCGCTTTAACATGCACCTTGCCTAAGGCAGATGTGTCGGGTGTCCATCATAAACATGATGGAACCTGAAACATGATGGAACCGTGCAGCGCTTTCCGAAATTCCGATCGGAACGAAATCGGCATCGCAGAGTTTAAAAGCGCGAAGGGCGTCGGGGTCTCTAATGCGGCGATTGGTTTTTGCTTGGACTGCAATTGTGCTGGCGGTTGCTTCGCCGGCGCAGGCAAACGCGCAGGCCGCGCGGCACAATTTCTCAGGACTTTGCGCCTATTACCCAGCGCACGGCAACGGTCTGACAGCGGCGCATCCGACGCTGCCGTTCGGCACGCGCGTGCGCGTGACCGATCCAAAAACCGGTCGAAGCGTCACCGTGACGGTCAACGATCGCGGTCCATTCGGCCGTCATCGCGTGCTCGACCTCTCGCCAAGCGCAGCGCGCGCGCTCGGAATGATCAGTCGCGGCGTTATTTTTGTTCAAGCCGAGGTGCTGTGAGAGCGCGGCGGATTACCTTGCGCTCGTCATGGCCGGACTTGTTCCGGCCATCCACGTCTTTGTCTTAGCCCAACGTTTAAGACGTGGATGCCCGCGACATAGGCGAGCGAAGCAACGCCGTTCTGCGAACGGCTGATGCGCGGGCATGACGATCCAATCAAATTTCATCCCGCTTTAATCCGCCCCCACACCATCAATTCAGCCGCAGCTCGGTGATGTGGCGCGCGTCGGGCTTGAGCTCGCCCTTTTCGACGCGCTTGACGAGGTCGGTGAGCACGGCATTGGCGCGGCAGGGCAGGCCGATTTTGTCACCTTCGCGCACGACAAAGCCATTGAGGAATTCGATCTCGGTGCGCCGGCCTTTCTGCATGTCCTGGCCCATCGACGGGCGCTGGCCCGCTGCCGTGCGCGCGGCATCCTTGAAGCGCTGCGCGTCGCAGGTTTGCATCGCCACCTCGTCGCCTTCGCCGGCGCGCGCAATGGTTTCCGGAGGCAGATGCAAAATCTCCTCCAGCTCATAGCCGAGCGATTGCCCGACGCGGATCGCTTCGGAGCCGAGCCGGGTGGCGAAGCGGCGGATCGGATCGTTCTTGAGCATTTCGCCGCCGGGAAGTCCGGTGCAGGCGGACAGTCCGTTCTGCATCGCGTTGGCGACGAGCTTTGACCAGCGTTCGCCCCACAGATTGCTGGTGACCTTGGCGCTGTCGGCAAACGCCACCAGCCGGCAGACTTCTTCGGCGCGCGGGGTGACGCGGCCATGCACCTCGCCGGTCCGAAACACCGTGTGTGCAGCGCCATGCTTGGCCGCGCCGCGATGAATAAGCCCGGGCTCCGGCAAATTGACGGTGATGCTCGAGGCGATACAGCCGAGCGTCTTGCCCCAACCGACGACGCCGGCGACGGTCGGCTCATTGATGCAATTCTGCAATGAAACGACATAGCCGTCCGGCGCCAGATATTGGCTGATCAGCATTGTCGCCCAGGCAGTGTCGTAGGACTTCATGCAAACGAAGGCGATATCGACCGGCCTTTCCTTGGCGAGCTGCTGCGCGTCGGTGATATGGAGCGCGCGCACCGGCACGGTGAATTCCGGCTCTTGCATAGCATGCGTCACGCGCAGGCCATGCTTGCGCATATGCTCGACATGGGCCGGCCACGGATCGATGAAGGTCACGTCCTCGCCGGCTTGAACCATGTGCGCGCCGGTATAGCCGCCAACCGCGCCGGCACCGACGATCGCAATTTTTCGGCCCATCCTGTCCTCCCGTTATCGCGTGACGGCAAACTAAAGCATGATCCCGAAAAGTGGATTCCGGTTTTCGGAACAGATCATGCTCAAAAAACATCCAAAGCGAAATTGTTCATTTCGCTTTAGCAGCCGCATTGCCGCTCCGCCACACGTGCTGCACGCAATTACACTATTCCTCAGCCGCGAGCCGAATAGCCGCCATCGACCGGAAGCGCCGCACCGGTGACGAAATCCGATGCCGGACTGCACAAAAACACCGCCGCTCCGGCCAGGTCGTCGGGCTCGCCCCATCTGCCCGCGGGTGTGCGCGAGAGGACGAAGTCGTGAAGGTCGGCAACTTGCTGCCGCGCTCTGCGAGTCAGCTCGGTATCGATCCAACCCGGCAGGATGGCATTGACTTGAATATTGTCAGGCGCCCATGCGCAGGCGAGCGACCGGGTGAGCTGGACGAGGCCGCCCTTGCTCGCGGCATAAGCGGCAACCGTTGCCGCGCCGAACAGCGAGTACATCGAGCCAATATTGAGAATCTTGCCGCGGCCAGCTGCTTTCATGTGCGGATATGCGGCTTGCGCGCAGAACAATGCGGCGCCGAGGTTGACATCCAAAATCTCGTGCCACTCCTGTTCCGAGATTTGTTCAGGAGGCTTTCTTCTATTCATCCCGGCATTGTTGATGAGGATGTCGCAGCCGCCAAAATCCCCGACCACGGTTTCGATCAATTTGCGGCATGATGATGCGGACGCGGCCTCAAACGCATAGAACCGGGTCTGCGGCGCTGACGAGATCAATTCCCTGACGGCGGCTTGCCCCTTGCTTTCATCACGGGCGGCGAGCGCGATCGAGGCTCCGGCGCGAGCGAGCCCGCGCGCCATGGCCAGGCCGAGACCGCCATTGCCGCCGGTGACGATCGCCACGCGGCCGGTAAGATCGAAAGGGTTCAAGGGCTACTCCGAAAATAGTAGGTGATAGGTCCCCGTCCCCGAGGGAGGGGAGATTTAAGACCAGCCTGCGGGTTATCGGCAATGCCGCTGCAAAATCGTGTCGACCCGTTCGGCGAACTTTTTGCCGGCCCAGCGCGCGGCACTTTCATGGGCAATCGCGGCGGGCGGTTTCACACCGGGGTGCGGACGCTCACGGCGCGGCGCTGGGCTTCGCGGCAGTGGATCTGCTGCGTGCTCGCGTTCAAAGGACGGCATCGCGACGTATGGGGGCGGTTCTATACCGAGCTGTTTTTCCTCGATGAGCCGACCGCGCTCGCCGCCGGGCACCGGCCCTGCTTCGAATGCCGGCGAAAGGATGCGGAAAGATTTGCCGATTATTGGCGCATGGCGCACGGAGATCGCCGGCGGCCCCGCGCCGCGGAGATGGATCAAGTGCTCCACCGCGAGCGTTTGCAGGGCCGCGCCAAGCGCCGGCACCGGCGCAGCATCGACGGCCTGCCGGACGGCGCCTTCATCGCAATGGACGGCGCAGCTTTCGCCATCCGCGGTGCCGCGCTGCTGCGCTGGACGCCGGAGGGTTACAATGCCCGCATGCGGCGGCCGCGCGGCATCGCAATTGACGTGCTCACCCCGCCGGCGATCCTTGCTGTGCTCGCCGCTGGCTATCAGCCGCACTGGCATCCGAGCGCGGCGCTTAACTTCACCTCTCCCCGGCGGGGGGAGGTCGCGAACGAAGTGAGCGGGTGAGGGGGGTCGGAAGCCATGCGTTTGCTTCTGATTCCGAACCCCCTCACCCCGACCCTCTCCCCTCCGGGGAGGGGGAGCAAGGCTAACCGCGAAACGCCGCCTTGATGCTTTCCACCGTCGCACCGGGCGCACGCGCTGCGGTGATGATGCGCGCTTCCTGCTTGGCAAGGCCGTCGAGCGCCGCCTGCATCGCGTCGATCTGATCAATCGGCACCACGACGGCACCGTGGCGGTCGGCGTGAATAAGATCGCCGCTCGTGACCGCCATGCCGTGAACGGTCACCGGAATGCCGAACTCGACGACATGCACATAGGCGTGCGACGGCGCGAAAGAGCCGGCTAGCATCTGAAAGCCGGAAGCCACGGCTGGAATGTCGCGCACCGAGCCGTTGGTCACCGTGCCGAGGCAGCCGAGCGCCTGGTGCACATTGGTCTGCACTTCGCCCCAGAACGCGCCGTAGCCTGGCGGCTCGTCTTTATCCTCGATGACAACGACGCTTGGTCGCGGCGCCGCGGCCACGTAATCGAGATATTCCATCCGTTTTTGCATGTAGCTTGGACCGCTGACTTTGTCGCGGGCGCGAATGGTAACGGTCTTGGCGAAGCCAACCATCGGCGGCAAATCGGGAAACGGACAATGCAGATGCACGGCGGTATAGCCGGCGCCGCGGCGCTCGGGCGCGACGATTTCGATCAAGTTGCAGACGGTCGGCGTGTCGATCGACCGCAGAAAAGCGAATTGACTTTCCGAGACCACGATATTTCCCCTTTTTGCATCAGCACAAATACAACTTTCGATCCAATACCGAAATCTAATCCCAAGTCGCCGCGACGATCGCCGCGATGATCACTTGGACCAGAACGATCACGGCCACGCAACCGGACCAGCCAGCCGCCGTCCAAGCAAAGCCCGTGATGAAGGCTCCGGCGCTGCCGCCGACATAATAGATCGATACATACAGCCCTACCGCGGACGAACGCCCCTCTTTGGCCGAGAGCGTGACATAGCCGGTCGATATTGCCTGGCAGACCATGCCGCAGACCGCGCAGAGAGTCAGCCCGGCGATGATCAGCACAATCGGCGGCGCCAAGAGCAGCAATGCGCCGACCATCCAGAGCGCGATGACCCCAAGCACGAAACGGCGGCGGCCGAACAGCGCAATCGCGCGACCGACCCAGGGCACGATCGGACTGCTGACCAGATAAGTAATGAACAAGGCGCCAAGCAGCGTCGGCGAAAAGCGGTAGGGCGGCGCTGCCAGATGGAAGTTCACATAGGTGAACGTCGCGACGAAATTGAATAGCACGCCAAATCCGATGGCATAGGTCGCCACCAGCCGCCGGTTGCGCAAATGACGGAGCATTTGCATGGCGGACGTAGCAAGCCCGCCGGAGCGGGTGAAATTGCGCTCCCGGGGCAGGGTGGTGGCGACAATGATGGCGGCAACGAGCGTGAGCAGCGCCACCACCTGGAACGCCGCGCGCCACCCGATCACGTCGGTCAGGAGGCCGGGGATAAAGCGCCCGCTGAAGCCGCCGATCGCCGACCCGGAGATGTAAAGCCCGGCGACGCGCGTCACGTCGGCGGGCGGCCACTCGTCGCCGATATAGGCGACCGTGACCGCGAAGATCGGCGGCAGCAACAGGCCCTGGATGAAACGCCAGAAAGTGAGCTGCGCCACGCTGCCGGCGAAAGTCATGATCAGCATCGGCACCACGACCGCGAACATCGCGGCAGTGATCAAGCGTTTGCGGCCGGCGACGTCGGCCAGCGCGCCGGTGAACGGCGCCGAGAGCGCGATCGCCGCGGTGCCGGCGGTCATCAATGCGCTAATTTCGCCCGGGCCTACATGAAACTCGCGCGCCAATTCCGGCAGCAGCGCTTGCGGCGAATAGAGATTGACGAAAGCGGCAAAGCCCGCGGTGGCCACCGCGAGGCTCCGTGAATCGAAAGCCATGAGACATTATCGGCGAGCGCGGCACCGAAAGCACGCCCAGCGCGATGCTGCCCGCGGTCGTCTTGAGCTGGAGGGGCCGTCGGAGCCGGGCAACTTGCATCGCTCGCGCGGCAGTTTCGTCCTGCGGCATCAATGCAGAATGGCGCTTGGGGAGTTTGCGCGGCCGAGCGGCTGACGCCGCTGTGCGAGGCCGTGGTCGCGTAATTGCGCTTACAGCTGGCGGATCGAATCGAAATTCCAGGCCGTGGCGCTGGCGTCGTTCTCGCCAATGCGAAGGGTCTTATCATTGACGAAACGGTACGGCGGCACCGGCAGATTGTACGGTGCCGGCACTCCCGAGAATACGCGGCCCGCCGCGTCGTATTTGGAGCCGTGGCACGGACAGAAATAACCGCCGAGCCAACTCGCCACCGGCGTGATCTCGCTCGCGTTCGGGTAGAACAAGGGGATGCAGCCGAGATGCGTGCAGATGCCGACGAGCACGCCCAGTTCGGGCTTGAGCGAACGGTGCCAATTGGTGGCATAGGGCGGCTGCTGCAGCTGATCGGAATTGGGGTCGGCAAGCTGCGACGTCAACTGCTTGCCCTGCATCGCGTCGAGCGTCTGCTTTGAACGCCGGAACACGAAGATCGGCCGCTGCCGCCAGCGGATCACGACCTGCTGGCCCTCGCCGATTTTGCTGATGTCGAGATCGACGGGTCCGCCGGCCGCCAGTGTCGAGGCGTCCGGATTCATCTGATCGACGAGCGGTACTAAGGTTGCCGCTGCGCCAACGGCGCCGACCGTCGCGGTCGCGATATAGAGAAAATCGCGCCGCGTTGCCGTCGGCGGGTGGCCGGCCGTCGCGCTCGATGCAGTGCTCGCCATAATTCGGTCCTTCGCGATCCTTTTGTGCCGGGGAGCTTATGTCGCTATCCGCAGGGCTTAGTCAATCAGCCAATCGCCGGCAGTGGCAAAACTCCGCGAGGCCGGGATTGCCGCACCAATTTCCCATTACCGATGGCCGCCGAGTTGCGCTATTGAGCGTCCAGCAATGCCGGACCCGCATGCGAAAATGCGGCGGGGTGCAACGGCCGGTAATCGAGATCTGCCAGGGAGACGCCAATGCGCGGTAAGGACAATTTGCGTAGTGCCGCCGAGGTCCTCGTCGATCAATTACGCATCCATGGCGTACGGCACGTGTTCTGCGTGCCGGGCGAGAGCTATCTGGCGGTGCTCGATGCTTTCCATGACAGCGATCTCACCGTCACAGTCTGCCGGCAGGAGGGTGGGGCAGCCATCATGGCGGAGTCGTTCGGCAAAGTGACGGGCGCCCCGGGCGTCTGCTTCGTTACCCGCGGCCCCGGCGCGACCAACGCCGCGCACGGCATCCACATCGCGCGCCAGGATTCCTCGCCAATGGTGATGTTCGTGGGCCAGGTCGCGCGCGACACCCGCGAGCGCGAAGCGTTTCAGGAGCTCGATTATCGCGCCGTGTTCGGTTCGATGGCCAAGTGGGTCACCGAGATCGACGACCCCGCGCGCGTGCCGGAACTGGTCTCGCGGGCGTTTCATACCGCCGCCAACGGCCGGCCCGGTCCGGTCGTGGTCGCCATTCCCGAGGACATGCTGGTCGAGCGCGTTGCGGTCGACGATGCGCCGCCATTTACGGCAATCGAAACATCCCCGGGCGCGGCGGAAATGCACAAATTCGCCGAACTCTTGAGCGGTGCGCGGGTGCCGATCGTGATCCTCGGCGGCAGCCGCTGGTCGCAACAGGCTTGCGACCGCATCGCCGTCTTTGCGAAGAAATACGCGCTGCCGGTCTGCACAACCTTCCGGCGCGGCCATCTGTTCGATCAGACCCATCCCTGTTATGCCGGCGATCTCGGCATCGGCCCTAATCCCAAGCTGCTCGAGCGCATCAAATCGTCAGACCTGGTGATCGCCATCGGTGGACGCTTGGGCGAATTGCCTTCGCAACACTATACGCTGTTTGACATTCCGGGGCCGCAAATGCCGTTTGTGCATGTGCATCCGGGCGCCGAAGAGCTGGGCCGCGTTTATAGTCCGCATCTTGCAATCAATGCGACGCCGACGGCGTTCACGGCAGCGCTGGAAAATCTGGCCTTCGCCCGCGCTCCGGCGGGCGACGCCAAAGCCGCCCATGCCGACTATCTCGCCTGGACCGAACAGCCGACCGAGCAGCCTGGCGCGGTGAATTTCGGCGCGGTGATGGTGTGGTTGCGCGAAAATCTCGCTCCCGATGCCATCATTTGCAACGGCGCCGGCAATTACGCGGCTTGGATTCACCGGTTCTTTCGCTTCCGCCGCTTCGGCCAGCAGGTCGCGCCGGTCTCCGGCTCGATGGGCTATGGCGTCCCGGCGGCAGTAGCGATGAAGCGGCTTTATCCGGAGCGCCAGGTCGTCTGCATCGCCGGCGACGGCGACTTCCTGATGAACGGCCAGGAATTCGCAACCGCGGTTCAATACGATCTGCCGTTCACCACCATCGTCTTCGACAACGGCATGTACGGCACCATCCGCATGCACCAGGAGCGCGAATATCCGGGTCGCATTTCGGCGACCGCATTACGCAATCCAGATTTCCCAGGCTATGCGCGCGCCTTCGGCGGTTTCGGTGTGTCGGTCGAGCGGACCGAGGACTTTCCGAAAGCATTCCGCGACGCCGAGGCCTCGGGCAAGCCGGCGATCGTCCGCCTGGCAATCGATCCCGAATCGATCACGCCGGGAACGACGCTCGCCAAGATCCGCGCCAACGCCCTCGCCGAAAAGCGGTAGCAAATCCTCATCGTGCGCCGTTTTGCCCGACCCGCCGGGAACGAATGCTATCACCGCGGATTGAGACGGCAGTAACGGAGTTCTGCCAATGAAGACTTTTCTGAGCTGTGCCGCTTTGGCGCTGGCGATGGGATTGATAAGCGCCCCCGCAGATGCAAAGGGCTGCCTCAAGGGCGCAGCCGTCGGCGGCGTCACCGGCCACGTCGCCGGTCACCACGGCTTTATCGGCGCGGCGGCCGGTTGCGCGATCGGGCATCACGAGGCGAAGAAGAACGAAAAGAACAATCCCAGCCGACCGCAGTGATCATGAGCCGCGCCGAAGCGTTTATTCCGCTTTGATGCCGGCAGCCTTGATGAGCGGCCACCATTTCTCCACTTCGCCTTTTTGAAAGGCATAAAGCGCTTCGGGCGTCTGCTGCTCGCGCGGATAAATCACTTGCGCGAGGTCGAGGAGCTTTTTGCGCGTGTCCGCATCCGCAAGCGCGGCGACGATCGCGGCGTTGAGCTTGGCGATGATCGGTTTCGGCGTGCCTTTTGGCGCCCACATAGCGTGCCAAAACGAGAAATAAAATCCCGGCAACCCCGCTTCGTCGGTGGTGGGAATATCCGGCGCGACCGCAATACGCTCCTTGGCGGTCACCGCATAAGCCTTGAGGTCGCCGGATCGCACATGCGTGAGTGAAACCGCGGGCGTATCAAGCTGGATATCGGTGATGCCGGCGAGCAGATCCTGCGTCGCCAGACCCGCGCTGCGATACGAGATCATCTGCCATTTGACGCCGACCAGTTGCTCCATCAAGACGCCCGCTACGTGGCTTGGACTGCCGACGCCGGATGTTCCCATTGTCGCCTTGTCGGGATTGGCCTTAAGCCAAGCGATCAGCTCTTTTAGATTGTTGGCCGGCATGGTCTTACGGGCATCGATCAGGAACGGCTGGGTGGCGACGAGCGCGACCGGCGCGAAATCGTTCAAGAGATCAAAATCAAGCGAGTAGATCGCGCCATTGGCGACATTGGTCCCCCACATCCCCCATAGCACCGTGTAGCCATCCGGCGCGGCACGCGCGGCGCGGGTCACACCAATCGTGCCGGCCGCGCCGGCGGTGTTCTCAACAACGACGGGCTGCCCGAGCGTCGGCCGCATGCCTTGCGCGATGATCCGCCCCAGTGTGTCGGTCGAGCCGCCCGGCGCCAGCGGCACCACCATGGTGATAGGATGTGATGGATAATCATCGGCGCATGCCGCCGGCATCGCCATCGCCGTTGCAAAGCAAATGGCGGCCGCTGCAACAGCCGAAACATGCTTGATCGTCATCGGCGCTTCTCCCTCCGCGGCGCATGCGTCCACCATGCCATAGAGGACCCGCACCAAAGTGCAAATCCATCGCACCAGGCGCCGAACACGTTGCCGCGCATTGTAAATCGTGGTTCAGTTGTTATCGCGTTCTTGGATACCAAATGCCTTATCGCCGGACGGAAAATGTCGAGCGCCGGCTTGCGGCCCGGCACGCCGCCATCATCGCTGCGGCGCGCGAAGCAGCAAGCGAGGGCGGTATGGCGGCGGTGCAAATCGCTCCGGTGGCGCAGCGCGCCGGCATCGCTGCCGGGACGGTCTATCGCTACTTCCCCGGCAAGACCGATCTGATTGCAGCCGTGCTTGCGGAAATTTCCGAGCGTGAGATCGGCGCATTGCGACGCGCGGCTGCTAACGCGCCGGGTCCCTTATCGGCGCTGGCTTGCGTGATCATGAACTTTGCGGCGCGGGTGCTGCGCCATCGCCGGCTTGCTTTCGCGGCGATCGCCGAACCGGTCGACGCCGCGCTCGATCCGATCCGGCTGAAATTCCGGAAATTGCTGGCTGACGAATTCGCAATGCGCATCGCCGCCGCGATCGCGAGCGGCCATTTGCCAGAACAGGACGTGGCGCTCGCCGCGGTCGGCGTACTCGGCCTCCTGGTCGAGGGAACGATCGGACCGCTGGCGCCACAATCCGGCGGGCGCGAGCATGAATTGGTGCAATCGCTCGCCTTGACCGCTTTGCGCGCGCTCGGCCTTGCTGATCCGCGGGCGCGCGGCTTGGTCGTGCAAACGACGGTGACGGCCGAATAAAGCGAAACGACAATGATGCGTTATGCCCGCGAAAAAGACGTGGACGGCCGGAGCAAGTCCGGCCATGACAGCGCTTAATGCGACATCAACACGGGCACGGTCATCGATTCGAATATCGACCGGGTCACCCCGCCGAGCACGAATTCACGCAAACGCGAATGGCCATAGCCGCCCATCACCATGAGATCGGCGCCGCTGTCGGCGGCATGCGACAATAGCGCGTCGGCGACATCGATGTTGCCGCCGGAAATGCGGTGGACGTCCACTTTAAGTCCGTGGCGAGCGAGATGCTGGCCGATGTCGGCGCCCTCGATTTCATCTTCCTTGCCGCGTTCGTTGGTCACGATGACGATTTCGACGCGACCGCTGTCGCGGATGACCGGTATGGCGTCGGCGACGGCCCGGGCGGCGGTGCGGCTGCCGTCCCAGCAAATCATGACATTGTCGGTTTTGAACGGCGCCTTCTGAATGTAAGGCACCATGATCATCGGCCGGCCGGACTCGAAGAGCGTGGTTTCGCCGATGATCTGCTCCATGCTGCTGATTTCCGGCTGCGCTTGGCCGACAATCGCAAGATCGAAGCGCCGCGCCATGCGGGCGAACCGATCGCCGGCACCGGCGAGGCTGGCGCTCGTCATCAACGGTTCGGCGGAAATCCCGGCCTGGTCGGTGGCGGCGGTGAAACTCTTGATGGCGGCTTCGGCGGCGGTTTCGTTGTCCTCGCGCTGAGTTTCAATGACCTCGGCCGGAATGTAGCCGGCGCCGGAAATCGGCACGACGGGATCGTAAATGAACGCGACGCCGGTCAAGTGCGCTTGCAAAGCGGCCGCGACTGAAACGGCGTATTTTCCGACTAGGCTCCCCTCCTTGGTGACGCTCAGATTGACGATGATGTCTTTGACCATGGTAGCGTCTCCTGCTCGGCATGTTGAGCATATTCTATCTCATCGGCCCGCGCGCATTTTGCGCCGGATCAATGCCCGATTGGCAATCTATTTTATTTTGACCTCGCCATCGGTGTCGAATTGCTTGAGGTAAGCCCACAAATCCTCGCTCTCCTGCGGATTGGTAATGCCTGCGAACGCCATCTTCGTGCCAGGGATCTTGGCCTGCGGGTTGTGGATATATTCCTTGAACGTCGCCTCGTTCCAGGCAATCCCTGAATTCTTATTGGCGTCGGAATAGTTGAAATTCGCGACCGCGCCGGCGCCGCGGCCGTCGAGCCCATTGAGCTCGGGACCGACTTTGTTTTCGGCGCCGGGTCCGACGGCGTGGCAGGGCAGGCATTTGTTGAAGGAGCGTTGGCCTTTCTCGACGTCCTGCGCTGCGGCTTTTTGCAATATCGCGAAATTGGCGGTCGCGGCGATAAATGCGGCCACCGCAAGAAACGTGCGTGTCATTCCGTATTTCCCTTTTACCAGATGGGCCGCCGAGGCGATCGGATGCGGCAGATGCATGTCGCCAGTGTTGAAGCGAGCCTAACGGAGCCTGTCAACGGCGCGCGCGGCACGGCTGACCGCCGCTGCATGCCTGTCTTGCCGCGTCGCAAAGCACCAGTCTGGTCATGCGCCGCCCTTCGGCATCGCGCTATAATGCCGGCTGTAACGCTTGGAGGAACCGATGGCGCTTACGATGCCGCAGTCCGATGCCGCCGTCCTTAAGCGCCGCGCCGAGATCGTCGCGGCGCTCAAGCGCATTGTGCCCGGCGAGGGCGTAATCGACTCCGAAGCGGCGATGCGGCCGTTCGAGAGCGACGGCCTGACCGCCTATCGTCAGCTGCCAATGGTTGTGGTGCTGCCGGAAACCACGGCGCAGGTGGCGGCTGTGCTCGGTTTCTGCCACCGCGAAGGCATTAAGGTCGTGCCGCGCGGCGCCGGCACCTCGCTCTCAGGCGGCGCCTTGCCGCTCGGCGACGGCGTGCTGCTCGGTCTTGCGAAATTCAAGCGCATTCGCGAGATCGACTACGACAACCGCGTCGCGGTGGTGGAGCCCGGCGTCACCAATCTCGCAGTGACGCAGGCCGTCGAGGCTGCCGGTTTTTATTACGCGCCCGATCCGTCGTCGCAGATCGCCTGCACCATCGGCGGCAATGTGGCGGAAAATTCCGGCGGCGTGCATTGCCTTAAATACGGCATGACGACTAACAACGTGCTCGGCTGCGAATTGGTGCTGATGACCGGCGAGATCATCCGCCTCGGCGGCAAGCATCTCGATTCCGGCGGTTATGATCTCATGGGCATCGTCACCGGCTCGGAGGGCCTTCTCGGCGTCGTCACCGAGGTGACGGTGCGCATTCTCAAACGGCCGCAGACCGCGCGCGCGGCGATCATCGGCTTTGCCGCCTCCGAGGACGGCGGCGAATGCGTGGCCAAGATCATCGGTTCGGGCATCATTCCCGGCGGGATGGAGATGATGGACCGGCCGGCGATCCATGCCACTGAGGAATTCGTGCATGCCGGCTACCCGCTCGATGTCGAGGCCTTGCTGATCGTCGAACTCGACGGCCCGACCGCCGAGGTCGATCATTTGCTGGAACGCGTCCAGGAGATCGCCCGACAATGCCGCGCCACCACCTGCCGCATTTCCAATTCGGAAGCGGAGCGGCTGTTGTTCTGGGCCGGGCGCAAGGCGGCTTTCCCAGCCGTCGGCCGCATCTCGCCCGACTATTACTGCATGGACGGTACAATACCGCGCGCGAAACTGCCGCTGGTGTTGCGGCGGATGCAGGAATTGTCGGCGAAATACGGCTTGCGCTGCGCCAACGTGTTCCACGCCGGCGACGGTAATCTGCATCCGCTTATTCTCTATGATGCCAACAAGCCGGGCGAGCTTGAACGCGCCGAACAATTCGGCTCGGACATTTTGCGGCTATGCGTCGAAGTCGGTGGGGTCTTGACCGGCGAGCACGGCGTCGGGGTCGAGAAGCGCGATCTAATGCCGACGATGTTTTCGGAGACCGATCTCAATCAGCAGCAGCGGCTCAAATGCGCATTCGACGACAAGAGCCTGCTCAATCCCGGCAAGGTGTTTCCGACGCTGCACCGCTGCGCCGAGCTTGGGCGCATGCATGTGCATGCGGGACGCGTCGCCTTTCCCGACCTGCCGCGGTTTTGAAGTTTTTTCGAGTAAGGCAACGAGTACTCCATATGAAATTCGGTCTGTTCACGTCGGCGCAGGCAAACAGCGGCGATCTCGGCCCGGAGACCGGCCAGGGCTTCCGCGACTATCTCGACTTCAATGTCGCGGCGGAGCGGCTTGGTTTCGTCTCGAGCTTTCTGGTCGAACATCATTTCAGCGGTTGGAACCAGGTCTCGGCGACGCTGATGCTGTTGACGGCGCTCGCCATGTGCACCACGCGATTGCGGCTTGGTTCGGCGGTGATGGTGCTGCCGTGGCACAATCCGGTGCTGCTCGCGGAGCAGGCGGCAACGCTCGATCTGATTTCCGGCGGCCGGCTCGATCTCGGCATTGGCAAAGGCTATCGCCACAGCGAATTCAAGGGCTTTCAGATCGCGCCCGAGGAGGCCGAAGCGCGTTTTGACGAAGCCCTCGGCCTGATGATCCGTGCCTGGACCGAGCGCCACCGGTTCTCGCATCGCGGCCGGTTCTGGCGCTTCGAAGATATCGTGGTCGAGCCACCACCGGCGCAAAAGCCGCATCCGCCGCTATGGGTCGCCGCCGGCAGCGCCGCTTCGATCCGGCGCGCCGCGGCGCGCGGGTTCAACCTGATTCTCGACCAATATGCCGGGCCGGAACTGATCGCCGAGCGCATCGCTCTCTACAAAGCCGAGCGCGCATCGCACGGGCTTTCGTTCGATCCGATGCAGGTTGCGGTGGCGCGTCAGCTCTATGTCGCCACGGACGAAGCCGACAGAGCGGCGGCGTTGGCGCGCCAGGCCGCTTACACCAGACGCACTGTAGAAGTGTCACGTCCGCCTGCCGATGCATCCGCCAGCAAGTCGGGTTCGCATGTGCTTGCCTATGCCGATCGAGCCGGGGGACTGAGGAGCACGCATTGTTTGGCACGCCGGACCAAATTTGCGCGATGCTCGAAAGCCTGGAGCAAGCCGGCGCGCATTATGTGCTGCTCACATTCGCGGGCGGGATGACGCAGTTGCAGCGTTTCGTGCGCGAGATCATGCCGGCATTCTCCAGCCCTGCCGCCGCGCCGTGGGCGGCCGAGTGAGTGTCCGCGATGAGTGAGCCGCTGCGGCCGCGCGACCCGAAGCAAGTCGAGGAAGCGATTTCCTGGGCGCTCGCGCAGGACAAAACGCTCGAACTGATCGGCCACGGCAGCAAGCGCGCGATCGGCCGCGCCGCGCAATGGGACGCGACGCTCGATTTGTCCGCGTTGAGCGGCGTCACGCTCTACGAGCCTGAGGAGCTGGTGCTCTCGGCCAAAGCCGGCACGCCGCTTCACGAGATCGAGGCCTTGGTTGCGGACAAACGCCAGGAACTTGCATTCGAGCCGATGGATTATGGGCCGCTGCTGGGCGGCGACGCCGGCGCCGCGACCATCGGCGGCGCGATCGCGGCCAATTTGTCCGGCCCCCGGCGCATAAAGTCAGGCGCCGCGCGCGACCATTTCCTGGGTTTTTCCGCAGTATCCGGCCGCGGCGAGACGTTCAAATCCGGCGGCCGGGTGGTCAAGAACGTCACGGGCTACGACCTTTGCAAATTGATGGCTGGCTCCTGGGGTACGCTTGCGGCGATGACCGACGTCACCATTAAGACGCTGCCGAAAGCGGAGACCGAACAAACCATCCTCGTCATCGGCGGTGATGCTGCGGCCGCCGGCAAGATCATGGCCGCCGCAATGGCCTCCTATGGCGACGTCTCGGCGGCGGCGCATTTGCCCGTGGCGATCGCCGCGGATGTGGCCGAGACCGCTTCGGCACGCAGCGCGGTCACGGCGCTGCGGCTAGAGGGCGTGACGCCTTCGGTGGTGCAGCGTAAATCGCTCTTGGAAAATCTGCTCGCCCCGTTCGGCGCGCTCGCGGGCCTTGAGGAAGCCTCGTCGCGGGCGCTGTGGCGCGCGATCCGCGACGTGACGCCGTTTGCGGCGAAGGGTCGAAGGGGCGGCGCCGATATTTGGCGTATATCGACGGCGCCAGCCCGCGGCGCGGAGATCGGCCGCGCGCTCGCCGATAAAGCCGGCGCCGAAATCCTCTACGATTGGGCCGGCGGGCTCGTATGGGCGGCTTTGCCGCGCAGCGATGACGCACGAGCGCCACTGGTGCAGGCGACCGTCGCGGCGGCTGGCGGCCACGCCACGCTTATTCGCGCGCCGGTCGCCGTCCGCGCCAAGGTCGATGTGTTTACGCCCGAGCCGGCGTCGCTTGCGGCTTTGACACAGCGCGTGCGCAAAGGGTTCGATCCGCGCGGTGTTCTCAACCCGGGCCGCATGTGGGCCGGCGTGTGATGATGTAGCTGAATTATTCGCGATGCAGACTAACTTTACCCTCGCGCAGCTTGCCAATCCCGACACCGCGGAATTGGAAAAGATCCTGCGCGCCTGTGTCCATTGCGGCTTTTGCACCGCGACCTGTCCGACCTATGTGCTCGATGGCAACGAGCTCGATTCACCGCGCGGCCGCATTTATCTGATCAAGGACATGTTGGAGCACGATCGGCCGGCCACGGCCGAAGTCGCGATCCATATCGATCGCTGCCTGTCCTGCCTCGCCTGCATGACGACCTGCCCGTCAGGGGTGCATTACATGCATCTGGTCGACCATGCGCGCGCCCACATCGAGCAAACCTATCGGCGGCCGCTGGCGGAACGGGTCATGCGCGCGCTGCTCGCCAATATCATGCCGTATCCGCGCCGGTTTCGGCTCGCCGCCCTTGCGGCGCGGTTTGCCAAGCCGTTTGCGCCGCTCGCCGGTGCGCTGGGGTTCGAGCGGCTTTCGGCCATGCTGCGGTTATCGCCGTGGCGGCGGCCACATCCGCCGCGGCCGGCACAGACTTTTCCGGCGGCGAGCCCGTCCGCCCGCAAGGGGCGCGTGGCGCTTCTCGCCGGCTGCGTCAGCGACGTACTGGCGCCTCAAATCAATGGCGCGGCAATCCGGCTTCTCACACGCTTTGGCATCGAGGTCGTGATCGCCGAAGGCGCCGGCTGCTGCGGCTCGCTCGTTCATCACATGGGACGGCGGGAAGAGGCACTGGCGCAAGCGCGCGCCAATATTGATGCCTGGAGCGCGCTTGGCGATCTCGACGCTATCCTGATTACGGCCTCGGGCTGCGGCACGACCGTGAAGGATTACGGTTTCATGCTGCGGCAGGATCCCGACTATGCCGAGCGTGCCGCGCGGGTGGCGACACTCGCCAAGGACATCACCGAATATCTTGCCGCGCTGCCGCTGGCGCCGGAACAGCACGGCACGAAGCTTGTTGTCGCTTATCATTCGGCCTGTTCTATGCAGCACGGCCAGCGTGTCGTCCGCGAGCCCAAGGAGATTCTCAGCAAGGTCGGTTTCGTCGTGAAGGACATCCCCGAAGGTCACCTATGCTGCGGTTCGGCAGGGACCTACAATATTCTGCAGCCGGACATCGCAAGGAGGTTGCGCGAGCGTAAAGTCAGGACTATCGAGAGATTGCGACCTGATGTGATCGCAGCCGGCAATCTCGGTTGCATCATTCAAATCGCAGCGGGCACGGAGCTTCCGGCGGTCCATACGGTCGAGTTGATCGACTGGGCTACTGGCGGGCCTTGTCCGCCGGTGCTGCTGAAGCATCGCCCGGAGGCGGCGACGAATCCGGCGATGCACCGGGCGACGGCAACCGGCTGAGCAGGACTGCTGAGTAAGAGCTTGGCCGAGGCTTGGGAGTCACAGCGCGTCAGATGCCGGGCACGGCGTGGAGACGGCACGAGTTTTGAACCTTACAAGGATCGGGAGGTCCATCATGGCGAAGAGGACAAAGGCGAAGAAGCGGTCCACCAAAAAGAAGAAGAAGGCCGCTCCGGCCCGGAAGAAGCGGAAAACGATGAAGGCGTCAGCGAAAAGGTCGACCAAGAAGAAGTCGGCGCGCAAGGCCGCCCCGAAGCGCCGCTCGGCGCCAAAGCCCGCGGCTCCTTCAATGCCCGAACCGGCGCCGATGCCCTCATGGAGCCCGCCCAGCGACTTCGGCGGCGGTGGCGATACCGGCGCCTAATATCGATCGAGCAAGCGCGGAGAGCGGCGGCGCCTAGTGTCCCGATTCCGAAGTTCGCAGCCTTTGTCGGCACGCTCTCATGCGAACTTCGGAATCAAAAGGACACTAGCAAAGTATACAATTCTAGTGCGGTTTTTGGATTTGAAGTTCCTATGAGAGCTTCCGATTGAACTGTAGGAACTTCAAATCCACCGCACTAGGCGCCGCCGCCTGCATTGCATAGCCCCCTCGGGGCCAATAGCATTCATGGAAAAGCAATGATCGGCGGCGATCGGGCGGCCGATCGTGGGCTTTACGAGAACGGGTCATTTCGTTTCGAGGAGGTGCGTTATGCCGGCGACCTACAAAATCCTGATCATGGGTGCGTCTTACGGTTCGCTTCTGGCGTCCAAGATTTTGTTTGGCGGACACAAGCTGCATTTGGTCTGTCTTCCGGCGGAAGCCGATCTGATCAATAAGGAGGGCTTTCGGGTGCGATTGCCCGTGCGCGGGCGCAAGGATCCGATCGAACTCGACTTTGCGCAAACTGCCGGGCAAAGTCACGGCCGGGCCGGCAGCGGGTGTGAACCCCAAGGACTACGACCTGGTCGGCCTTGCCATGCAGGAGCCGCAATATCGCTCTGCCGGCGTGCGCGAGCTTCTCGATGCGGTCGGCAAATCGCGCGTGCCGTGCATGTCGATCATGAACATGCCGCCGCTGCCCTATGTCAAACGCATCCCGGGACTCGATTACGAAGCGCTCAAGCCTGCTTATACCGATCCGAGCGTTTGGGATTCGTTCGATCCCGCGACCATCACCTTGAACAGTCCCGATCCGCAGGCGATCCGCCCGCCGGATGAGAAGGTCAATGTGCTGATGGTCACCTTGCCGACAAACTTCAAGGTGGCGCGCTTCAATGACGAGAAATCCACTGCGATATTGCGCCAGTTGCAGGACGAGATCGAAGCCATTCGCTACGATGCGCCCGAGGGCAAGATCGAATTGCCGGTCAAGCTCAAAGTCTACGACTCGATCTTTGTGCCGCTGGCTAAATGGGCCATGCTGCTCGCTGGCAATTACCGCTGCGTGACCAAGGATGGCATGCGCACCGCGCAAGAAGCGGTCCACAGCGACATCGCCACGTCGC
This sequence comes from uncultured Alphaproteobacteria bacterium, assembly GCA_963816295.1. GTDB lineage: Bacteria > Pseudomonadota > Alphaproteobacteria > Rhizobiales > Xanthobacteraceae > BOG-931. The sequence continues at coordinate 332,722 of CAWFJS010000020.1, forward strand.
GTTCGGTTTACAACTTCGTCGTCGATCTGTGCGTCAAGCTCGGCGCCAAGCCCGAAGATCTCGTGCCGTTCGAAAAATACGCCGCTGCGGCGCAATCGCTGACGCGGCCGGCTTCCGCGGCGCGCGCTTTGCAGAATGGGGCGCCGTTCATCGAGCGCGCCGACAAGCTGGTGCAACTCATTGCCAGGCAAAAGGGCCTGAGCCTTCCGGCCATCGACGCCCAAGTCGCCTTGGTCGACGCCAGGCTTGAGGCCAATCGCAAGAAGCAGGCGGCTTAAGCGGGCAGGGGTTCTAGCTCAGCTAGGCCCTAGACAACCTCGACGTCCTGCCAGAAGCCGAATCGTCCACCGACCTGCTTCATCTCGGGTCGCGGCGCCTCGTAGCTCCAGGCCGCCCGGCTGTGCCGCTTGCCGGCAACGACCACGTCATAAAATTGGACGCCGTGCGGGCAGGCGCGGTCGTCCGCGGTCTTGGTCGCCTTTTCGAGCCGGTCGAGGCTCACGGACTGGGGCGGAAAGTATTGATATCCTTTGCATTCGATGACGTCGTCGCTATCCGCGACCACTTCGCTGTCCACTATCGCCTTCATCGGCTTTGCTCCTCGAATGACGCCCTTTGATGCCCCTTCGCCCTATATAGGCGCTGGCTCTTTCAGCATGTGTCGGGGTGAATAAGAACATTCGCCAGAACGATAAGACTCTCACACATCAGGTGTATCCCGGCTGCCACAGTTTTTGACAAAGTGTGAAGTTTTCCAACGAAAGCATAAAAAGGCAGCATTTGCCCTCGATTTAATCTTGGCTGTTCCGTAACAAAATTGAAAAAATCGCGAAGTTTCAGAGCTGCGCAAGTCGGGGCTGTGCGGATTATCGCAGGGAATTGGGTTTGCAGATGGAGGCGTCAAAGGCGCCATCTGCGGACGGGGATAAAAAAGGGGATGGTTATGAAAAGAGTGGCTTTACCGTTGCTTATTGTGGCTGGTCTGACCACCTCGGCGCTCGCTGCCGATATGGCCACCAAGGCGCCGCCGGCACCGCCGCCTCCGCCGCCCTCGCCATGGGACGTCGCGATCTCCGCGGCCTTGATGAACGACTACAATTTCCGCGGCATTACGCAATCGCGGCACAATCCATCGACCCAGGCCGGCTTCGAACTGCGCTATACCGTTAATCCGCAGTGGCAATATTACGCGGGCATTTCCGGCGAGAGCATCGATTTCCCGAACCACGCGGCGGCGGAAATCGATTTCTACGGCGGCGTTCGCCCGACCTTTGATAAGCTCGCGCTCGATTTCGGCGTTTGGTACTACTGGTATCCGGGCGGCGAATGCTTCAATGGCAATTTAACACGCCGTGCAATCCACCCGGCGCCAACCCCGGTGTAAACTCACCCTTCGGAACATATTTACCGAACGGCAACGTCGTTAAGGGTAACCTGAGCTTCGTCGAAATTTACGGCAAGGCAACGTACACAATTAACGACCAGTGGGCCGTTGGCATTCAGGAATGGTACTCGCCGTCGGTCCTGAACTCCGGTGCGGACGGCTGGTTCACCACCGGCAACCTCACTTTCACCGTGCCGAGCACCATGCCTGCCGAGCGGCATCGGCATGTTGATCTCGGGTGACGCGGGATATTGGGCGCTTGGCACCAGCGACAACTTTTATTGCACAACCGGTACCCCCGGGTGACCTGGCTACTGCTGCGCTGGAGCGTATCCCGGGCGGCGTGCCGTACCAGAGCTACTGGACCTGGGACGCCGGCGTAAGCTTCACCTACAAGGCGTTTACGCTCGACCTGCGCTACTACGACACCAACCTTACCAAGGCCGAGTGCAACGTCTTCACCAGCGATCACACCTCGACATTCGACGCAGGGAGCGTCACCAACTTGAACCCGGGTGGGCTGGCCTCAAATTGGTGCAGTGCGGCTTTCGTCGCCAAACTGTCCTTCGCCACCAATCTCAGCAACATCAAGTAAGATTGCTTCGGCGAATTTCGAACACACGGCCGGCGGCGGAAACGTCGCCGGCCGTTTTTATTTTCATCGACTAAACGTCGGCGATCGTCACTCGGCGGCGGAAACGAGCGCCACGTCGCGCACTTGCGATGCTGCCTCGCTTGGCGCGACTTCGAAACGGCGGCGGTGGAATGCCCCGAGCGTCGAACGGTGGCCGATCGAGATAATGGTCGTGCCTTTCAGCCGTTCGTGAAGGAGGCGATAGAGGCTCGCTTCGGCCGGCTCGTCGAGCGATGCGGTGGCCTCGTCCAGGAACAGGTAGTCGGGCTCCTGCAAGAGCACTCGGGCGATCGCGAGCCGTTGTTGCTCGCCGAGCGAGAGCATCCGGTTCCAATGTGCTTCCTCATCAAGCCGGTCAGCCCATTCCGGCAAACCGACTGCGGTGAGCACTTCGGCAATCCGCGCATCCTCGAACGTGCCGAGCCGCGCCGGATAACTCACCGCGGCGGCGAGCGAGGCCAGCGGGAAATATGGTCGCTGCGGCAGCAGCATGACCTTGGCGTCCTTCGGCACCAGGACGCGGCCAGATCCGAACGGCCAGATGCCGGCAATGGCGCGGAACAGCGTCGATTTGCCCGCGCCCGAAGGTCCAGTGACCAGCACGCGCTCGCCAGGCGATAAGACGATGTGCTCGGCATTGACCAGCGGCTCCTGATTCGGCAGCCGAACATGCAGCCGGTCGATCGCGATCACGTTGGAATTGTCGCGCGGCAGGACCTCGACCGTCGGCGGTGTCAACGCCAAATCGCGGCCGGCAACGATCGCGTCCTCGAAGCCCGACAATCGGGTAACCACGGCGCGGTATTGCGCGATCGATTGGTAGGCCGTCACGAAATAAGACAGCGCGTTCTGCACCCGTTCGAAGGCCGACCCCGTCTGCATCAGCCCGCCGAGCTGCATCGCTCTGGAAAAATACACCGGGCTTACCATCAAATAAGGAAAGATCACCGAGGCCTGACTATAGCTCTGCGTGAAAAACATCAGCCGCTTTTGCCGCTTCATGATCGCGATCCAGTTGGCGACTATATTGCCGAAGCGATCGATATGGCGTTCGCGCTCGGCAGCCTCGCCGTGGAGCGCCGCGACCTGTTCGGAGTTCTCACGGGTGCGCACGAGATTGAAACGGAAATCGGCTTCGTATCGCTGCTGTTGGAAATTGAGCGGTATGAGCGGCCAGCCGATGCGATGCGTGAGCACAGTACCAAAGGTCGCATAAATCAGTGCCGCCCAAACCAAGTAGCCGGGAATGAAAACGCCAAACAAATGCAGCGGTGCTTCTTCGGACAAATTCCAAAGGATGAAGACGAACGAGCAGAGCGTCACGACAGAACTCAAGATTCCGGTGCCGATCTGCAGCGTCTGCTGCACGAACATTTGCAGGTCGTCGGCAATACGCTGGTCCGGGTTATCGGCGGCGTCGCCCAGGAGCTGCATGCGGTAGTGATTGGCAGTATTGAGCCATTGCCGCAGATAGGTCTGCGTCATCCAGCGCCGCCAGCGGATCTGCAGCCATTGATTGAGATAGGTCTGATAGACGGCGAGAACTGTGATAGACCGCGGCGAGAACGCAAAAAAACACAATGGCGCTGATGAAACCGTCCCAGTCATAATTTTGCAGGGTGTTGTAAAAGCGATTGTACCACTGGTTTAAAATCACCGTGATCGCCACGATCGACAATTCGATCCCGATAACCGCCGCCAGCAAGAGCCGTCCCGGCCAACGGTCCTCCGAACGAAAATAGGGCAGGGCCAACCGGACGATCGTGGCAAGCGTCGCGACAAGACGTCTCACGGGAACCTCCGAATCTGAACTCGCAGTCGCCCTCAAATCCTAGCTATGACGGCACTGCATCGCTGAGCACATTGCAATCCGCATGCCTGACGGGGCATTGGTGCAGCGCAATAACACGTGCCGGGCCTCAACGGCAGTCGGGGATGGCGGCAAATTTTGCTTTCATGATGTCGCGGCCAGCGGCATTCTTACGCGGGGCGTCCTTGAGGCAATGAGGGACGTCATAACAAACCACACGCTGGCTCCCGGGGAGGCCGTCGATGTTCACGCAAATTCTTGATCCTACCGGCAACCTGTTTGTGACCTGGCTGGTCGCGCTGGTTCCCGTCGTATTTCTGTTGTTCCTGCTGGCCGGCCTTCGCATGTCGGCCTGGCTCGCCGTTCTGATCGGCTCGATCGTTACATTCTTGCTCGGACTGTGGGTCTGGAAGATGCCGTTCCAGGACGGTCTGCTCGCTTATCTTTACGGCTCGGCGACGGGGGTATGGAACGTCGATTGGATCACGTTTTGGGGAGTGATGCTCTTCAATACGATGGTCACGACCGGCGCATTCGACAAATTGCGGCGCTGGCTGGTGCAACTGGGCACTCGCGACGTGCGGGTGCAGACCATCCTGTTCGCCTGGGCCTTCGGCGCGCTGCTCGAGGGACTGGTCGGCTTCGGTTATCCTTGGGCCTTTGTCGCGCCGATCCTGATCACGCTTGGCATACCCGCGCTCGATGCCATTCGCGTGGCGGCGATCGCTAATAATGCGCCAGTATCCTACGGGGCGCTTGGCGCGCCGATCATCGCGCTGGCAGCGGTTACGGGCATGCCGCTTTTGGCGCTTGCCGGTTCTGTCGGCAAGATTGTCGCCATTCTTGCGCTACTGCCGCCGTGGATCCTGCTTTACCTCGTGAGTGGGCGCGAAGGCATGAAAGGAGCTTGGCCGCTCGCGATTGTCGGCTCGCTCGGCTACATCGCCGGCCAGCTGCCGACATCGATCTATCTCGGGCCGTATCTGCCCGACGTGCTCGGGTCCATAGTGTGTTTCGCCTGCCTGCTTGTTCTCCTGAAATTCTGGCGGCCGGCGCAGACGCTCGGCTATGGCGGCGTGCCGGTGACCGCCGCGCAGGAGGCCCAGGCCGAGGGACACGGGCTCAGCCCCGGTGAAGTATTCCAGGGCTGGCTGCCGATCCTCATTCTGATTGCCATCGTCGTGGCCTGGACCGGGCCATGGTCGAAACTGCCGTCCATCATCGCGCTGCACTTGCAAGTCAATGCCGCATCCTCGCTCGCGCCCGGAGCAACCGTCGCGGCGATCTTCAACTGGACGCCATTCGTCGGCGGTAGCGCGATTTTGGCCTCGTGGATCGTTGTTGCGCTGCTGTACCGCATCAATGGCTCGCAACTTGCCAAAATCTTCGCCACCACCTGGTCGCAGATGTGGGGCGCTTTGCTGGTCGGAGTCTTTATCTTCGGGTTGGCTTACGTCTTCAACTTCTCCGGCATGGCGGGCTCGCTCGCGAAAGCGTTTTCCGAGATCGGGCCCTTCTTCATCATCGTCGCTCCGCTGCTCGGCTTCATCGGCGTGGCGCTTTCGGGCAGCAACACCTCGACCAATGCCATGTTTGGCAAATTCCAGGCCTTGGTCGGGCAATTGCTCGGCATGCCGTCGATGCTGTTGCCGACACTCAATTCGGTGGGCGCGGAGATCGGCAAGCCGATCGCGCCGCAAACTGCCAGCGTCGGCGTTTCCACCAGCGAGTTCGTCCGCAACGAGGGCGAAGTCATTCGCCATAATTTCGGCTGGACGCTCGTCCTGCTGGCCTATCTCGTCCTGATCGGGATAGCGTGTTACTTCTTCTTCCCGAACATCGCGGTGCTGCCGAAATAGCGGGATTTCGCACGGCAGAGCTGCGCTGTAAGCTTCAACAAACATTGCCATGGCCGGGCTTGTCCCGGCCATGCGCATCTCATGAAACAGGAAGAGATCGAACGTCCGACGCTCGGCGCGGCGGTCAGACCTCATGAGCGCCGAGGCGCGTTCGCGGAGTGCCAATGATAATACGTTGCTGTCGTGCCTTGCTCGTACTGCTTTGCCTTTCGCTCTCGCCGCCGTTGGCAGCGGCCGGCGATCTCGTTTCCCTTCGGCGCGACACTGATGCTCGACGCGGCGCCCATGCGCGGTTCCAAGCGCATCCCGATGCTTGAAATTGCCGAGAACGGCGCCGTTTCAATCGATCTGTGGTGCGCTACTGCGCGCGCTGAAGCGGTCGTCAGCCGAGAACGCGATCAGCATCTCTCCCGGCGATTTGCAAACACACAATGCGAACCGGACCGTCAAACGCGCGATGCTGGAGCTTTTGGCGGCGCTGGCGCAGGTCACAAATTGGCGACGCAAAGGCGAAGGTGTTCGAACTTCTTAGGAGGCGCAACGCCGCTGCGCTTTCGGCAGATGACGGAACTGAGGCATGTGCGGAACCCGAAAGAACCGCTAGGGATTGAGGCAACGAAGTCCAATTGCAGCCTTTCCGGGGCGCGTGGAACCGTGGACCTTTTGTTGTCATGGATTTGGCTCGCGGCCGTGATCTGGCTGATCGCCCGCGCTTTCCAGCAGCGCGGTCTTTTGCAAAATCTGAAGCCCGCCGAACCGCCGCCGGCCGAGCGTGCGCCAAAGATCGCGGTCATTGTCCCGGCGCGTGATGAGGCTGCCAATATTGACCGCTGCTTGCGGAGCCTTGTCGCGCAAACGTATCCGGCCTCGCGTCTGCGCATCGTCGCGATTGACGATCACTCTCGCGACCGCACATTCGCAATTGCCAGGACGTTGGCCCAGACCTTTCCGCAGCTCATGGTCTTGCAAAGTCCGCCGCTGCCGCCGCATTGGGTCGGCAAGTCCCATGCATGCTGGATCGGCGCGCGCGCCGTGGAGGAAGACGCCGACTGGCTGTGTTTCATCGATGCCGATGTATGGGCCGAGCCCGCGCTGATTGCGAGCGCGATGGCTGGCGCCAGTGCCGAAGCGCTCGATTTGTTGTCGCTTGCCCCCCGACAGGAGCTGCAAAGTTTCGCCGAGCGGTTGGTAATGCCATGCGGTCTTTATCTGCTCGCCTTCTGTCAGGATCTTCGCACCGTGCAGGCGCGCAACAGCGGCGAGGTTACGGCGACGGGGCAATTCATGCTGGTGCGCCGCGTCTGTTACGAAGCCATTGGCGGACATGCCGCAGTCCACGGTGCGATTTGCGAAGATTTGATGCTGGCGCGCCTTCTCAAGCGCTCGGGCGGTCACGCTATCCTTCAAGATGGCCGCCGGTTGTTGTCAACGCGCATGTATCGCGGCTGGCCCACGCTGTGGACCGGTATCGCCAAGAACTTGAGCGAAATGCTCGGCGGACCGCTGCGCACGACCGCGATTGCCGCCGCGGCGGTTGCGCTGGCGTGGGCCGCCTGGCTCATTCCGCTCAGCGATGCGTTGCATTGTGCGCAGGGCAGTTCCGGCGGCTGCATTGGCCTGATCCCGGCAGCTCTCGGCTCTGCTGGAGCATTTGGCTTGCACATCGCGGGCGCTTCCTATTTTGGCATCCCGCCGTGGTACGGCCTGTTATTCCCGCTCGGCTATTCCGCCGGCGCGCTTATTGCGATTGACAGCGTGCGGCGTCGGCTGTCGGGCCGTGTCAGCTGGAAAGGCCGCACCTATCCATGAGCGGCGCATCAGAAGTGGAATCCTCATGAGCGCGACCCCATGAGTGCTATTCCGAAGCGCGTTACTCCAAAGCGTGAGACGTCTGCTCCCGGCCGCCCGCGATCACGAGCATGTCGGCAGGATCTCCACGCAGATCACGATATTCGTTCTGAGCGTTCTGTTTGTTTGCACGCAGGGCGCAAATGTCAGAAAGTCGACGCAACTTTCTTCGCTGCTGGCGGTTTTTAGGTGGGGTGCGCGGACTGCCACATGGAAACCGGCATCAAACACCTTCACAGTGGGGACGTTGGGCAATTCCCGTGGTTGGAAGCGATGGTCGCGGCACTGGACGACCGCCTGCGGCTACGCCACGGGGTAATCGAATACACCAATTCATCGCGAGTGCCTGTTTCGCGTCCAGTTTGTTGCCGGCAGCGAAAATTATGTGTTGTCCGACGGCACCTGCATTCGTCCCGGCGACCGCATCGCTAATCTCCATGTCTGGAACGAGCAGTTTCCGTGTTTTGCGGGCAAGGGACCCACACTCGCCTGGGCCCGCCGCGTCAACCAGGCATTTGAATTCTCACTGCGGGAATTGGCAGGTTTTCTCGATGGCCGCCGCGATCTCGATGACGTCGTCGCGATTTGCGCAAAATTGAGCCTTGAGCCTGCCGAGCGCAGCGCCCAGCTGGTGCGCTTCGTCAGCCGGTTTGGTTTTGAACGAATTGCGGCGGCGAGTTCGTGGTCGTTCCGCCAGCAGATGCACTGGTTCGGCGAGAATATCCTGATCTCGATGATTGTGGCTTGCGCGCAACGCGGCGGCGCTTCGGGCCGACACGTTGCGGCGCGATCGCACCTTGGTGTTTTTGTCGCGCCGGGAATTGCGGCGGCGTTACGCGTTCGCACGCGATGAAGCGGCTTAAAGATTAAGCGCGCCGCTTTGCACTGCGACGGTAGACCGCTCCAGTCGGTCGGCACGCAATAGTGGATCGATTATCTGCGCTGGGTTCAATTATGCCGAGCAAATTTTCTTGCAGATTTTCTTGCAAATTTTCTTGGACGTGGCCAACTTTCAATGTTTCACCGCCGCAAGCCGGATGGCGCCAAGGTTGGAGAGATGCTTGGCGAGAGGCTTGGAACGAAACCTGGAGCAGTCCCGACATCGATGTGGACGGGCGCGGTGCGGCCTCGGTCAGGTCGTTGCCCGACCCCGACAGCGCGCTTGATCTCAATGATCTGTCGCAGCGATCGGTGATTGCTCTTTGTCGGACTTGCCTTCGAGGCGCGGATCGCAGCGGGTCCGGGCGTGCTTGTGGTCTGTCGCGGCCGCGAAACCGCCGACTTGCTCCGGCTCGCCATAGGGACCGGCTGCCGCAGCATCATCAGCTTCGGTGTTGGCGGGGGATTGGCGCCGGATCTGCTCCCCGGTGACTGCGTGGTGGCGTCCGCGATCATCGACTATCCGGCGGTGCGGCCGACCGATCCACTGTGGTCGCGCAAGCTCGCCGAGATGATCCCGGACGCCCGTCACGGCCCGATCATGGGCGTCAACTCCGTCGTCTCGGATCCGGCAGACAAGCGCAAACTGCACACGTTCACCCGCGCAGTGGCGGTCGATATGGAGTCGCATCTGGTCGCCAGGCTTGCCGATGCGCACGGCTTAGCTTTCGCAGCGGTGCGGGTGATTATCGATCCGGCGCACCGGGCGGTGCCCCCGGCCGCTTTGCTGGCAATGGCGCCGGGCGGCAGCACGGATGTCAGCGCCATGCTGTGGGAGATTCTGGCGCGACCCTCGCAAGTCTCCCCGCTGATGCGGCTCGCCGCTGACGCCATCGCCGCCCGTGCGGCACTTGTTCGCCTGCGCCGCGCGTTGGGGCCGAGCTTCAGCTGGGAATGAGAAGCGCTGGCGGCGGGATTCGCCCGTAAGGCCGAACCAGAACCAAACAAGTACGCTGATATAGCCCCTCGGAATTCGCGTGAATCTATCGTGGTTTATGCAACACTAAGTGAAAATAATTCATCTTATATTTGCGACTTGCTCAAGGTTGTCACAAACTGACACGGGGTTTCCAGACCAGTTTTTGCTGCTCCATGCTGCCAGGAAGCGCGGTCATAGCTGGATTTTCTTCAAAAGCCTGCAAGCCCAAAATCTCCTTTCCAGACCACTCCCCGGATGAGTTGAGCGGTCCTCATCTCTCTCTCGTATCATTGAGCGGGTCCGGGCTGCTCGCCAATAGGCCGACGTGGAGCACCTGGAGAGCAAACGGGCGGAGATCGCGCTTACTGTGGCGCGAGCATCGCTGGAATGGCCAATCCCGGTTCGATGAGTGCCCAGGTCGCATCGCGCAATTTTTGGTTCTGCGCGGCCGCCTGCGGTGAATTGGCAACCAGCTCTTGTCGATGCTGCGATAGAGGCCGCGAAAGCCGGGACCGGTGAGGCGTTCGATCAGGTCGAATGCGGGACCAATGTGCACAAGCTCTGTCGTGCGAACCGTTCAAGCGACAAGATCGGAAACCATCATGAGCGGGCTAAAAATTTGCGGCGCGTCACCGAGTGCCGCGCCGCTCTTGTTTCATGCGAGATGCAAAATCTGATTCGCGCGAGATGCTAAATCAGTAGTCCATGCCGCCCATGCCGCCGCCGGGCATGGCTGGCATTGCCGGCTTTTCCTTCGGCAATTCCGCAACCATGGCTTCGGTAGTGACCAACAAGCCGGCAACTGAAGCCGCGTCCTGAAGCGCCGCGCGCACGACCTTCGCCGGATCGACGATACCTTTGTCGAACATATCGACGTAGTCCTCGCTCTGTGCGTCGAAGCCGAAGGTCTCCGATTTGTTCTCCAGGATCTTGTTGACCACGATCGAGCCTTCGTGGCCGGAATTTTCGGCGATCTGGCGTACCGGGGCCTCCACCGCTTTGAGCACGATATTGATGCCGGCCTGCACGTCGGCATTGCCGCTGCGCAGCTTGCCGATCGCTTTTTTGGCGCGCAGGAGCGCAACGCCGCCGCCGGCAACAATGCCTTCCTCGACCGCGGCGCGGGTGGCATTGAGCGCGTCCTCGACCCGGTCCTTCTTCTCCTTTACTTCCACCTCGGTCGCGCCGCCGACGCGGATCACGGCGACGCCGCCGGCGAGCTTGGCGAGCCGCTCCTGCAGCTTCTCGCGATCGTAATCGGAAGTGGTCTCCTCGATCTGCGCCTTGATCTGGTTGACGCGGGCTTCGATGTCCTTCTTCTTGCCGGCGCCGTCGACGATCGTGGTTTTTTCCTTCTCGATCACGACTTTCTTGGCGCGGCCGAGCATTGCCGGGGTCACACTCTCGAGCTTGATGCCGAGGTCCTCGGCGATGAGTTGGCCGCCGGTAAGAATGGCGATGTCTTCCAGCATGGCCTTGCGGCGGTCGCCGAAGCCAGGCGCCTTCACCGCCGCGACCTTCAAGCCGCCGCGCAGCTTGTTGACCACCAGCGTGGCGAGCGCTTCGCCTTCGATGTCTTCCGCGACGATCAAAAGCGGCTTGCCCGATTGCACCACCGCTTCGAGAAGCGGCAGCATGGCTTGCAGCTGCGACAGCTTCTTCTCGTGCAGCAGCACATAGGCGTCTTCCAATTCCGCCACCATCTTCTCGGCATTGGTGATGAAATAGGGCGACACATAACCGCGGTCGAACTGCATGCCCTCGACGATCTCGACCTCGGTTTCCAGCGACTTGGCCTCCTCGACGGTAATAACACCTTCGTTGCCGACCTTCTGCATCGCCTCGGCGATCATCTTGCCAACGGCGATGTCGCCGTTCGAGGAAATGGTGCCGACCTGAGCGACTTCGGACGATGAGCCCACTCTTTTCGCGCGGCCCTTGATTTCATCGACGACCGCTTTCACCGCGAGATCGATGCCGCGCTTGAGATCCATCGGATTCATCCCGGCGGCGACCGCCTTGGCGCCTTCCTTGACAATGGCGTGCGCCAGCACGGTTGCCGTGGTGGTGCCGTCGCCAGCCAGGTCATTGGTCTTCTGTGCGACTTCGCGCACCATTTGCGCGCCCATATTCTCGAACTTGTCCTCAAGCTCGATTTCCTTGGCGACGGTGACGCCGTCCTTGGTGATGCGCGGTGCGCCGAACGATTTTTCGATGACGACGTTGCGGCCCTTGGGGCCGAGCGTCACTTTCACGGCATTGGCGAGCGTCTCGACGCCGCGGAGCATGCGCTCGCGCGCGTCGCCGGAAAATTTTACGTCTTTAGCAGCCATTGGTGTTTCCTCGGATGTCGGAATTCAGATGTCGGAGATCGTCGGCGCTCGCTCAGGCGATGACGCCCATAATGTCGGACTCCTTCATGATCAGGAGTTCCTCGCCGTCGAGCTTGACCTCGGTGCCCGACCATTTGCCGAACAGCACGCGATCGCCGGCCTTTAAGTCCATCGGAATGAGCTTGCCGTTCTCATCGCGGCCGCCGGGGCCCACGGCGACGACCTCGCCCTGTTGCGGCTTCTCTTTGGCGGTGTCCGGAATGATGATGCCGCCTTTGGATTTTTCCTCGGCCTCGACGCGCTTGACGACCACCCTGTCGTGGAGCGGCCGGAACTTGGTTTTCGCCATGATGATCCTCATCTGCCGCGGTGTGCTATAGACGCCGCGCGATAACATTGAAAAAGTTCAGTATATCAGCGTCTTAGCACTCTAAAAACCTGAGTGCCAAGCGGGCGAGCGGGAAATAATGCGCCTGAGGCGGGGAGTCAAGGCGAGGGTGGCGCAAAGCGCCCGTGTCGGCGCCTACTTTGACGGCGATAACGGTAGCTTGGCCGATGAGAACGTCTATTCTAGGCCGTGCCGCCATCAAGGCAGCGGGAATCTGGAAAAGCAATGCGCGGGCTCAGCCTCGAGGAGGCCAATACCATTATTGCGGCGAGCTTTGCCGCCGCCAAAAAGCGCAAATGCCGGCCGATGAGCGCGATCGTGCTCGATGCCGGCGGCCGCGTGAAGGCGTTTCAGAAGCAGGACGGCGCATCGATGCTGCGCTTTGAGATTTGCTATGGCAAAGCCTATGGCGCGTTGGCGCTCGGCCGGCCGTCCAAGCTTGTGCTGCAGAAGGCGCGGGAGAAGCCGTTATTCATGCAATCACTGGAGAGGCTTGCCGATTACCCGCTGTTTCTGGAAGGCGGCGGCCAGCTGATCCGCGATAAGAGCGGCGAGCTTTTGGGCGCGGTCGGGGTCACCGGGGATGCCAATGAACTCGACGATTTGTGCGCGATTGCCGGCATTCACGCCGCGAAACTCTGCGCCGACAGCGATTTTTTCGACGATCCGGACCTGATGCGGGCGCTGAGCATCCATAAATCAGCCCCGCTTGTCGATTCGCGCCCGCAGACGAAACCGCGGGCCCCGGGATTACGGGGAGCACGCAATGGGTCGAGCCGGAACGGGTCGACCCGACGCGGAGCAAGCCAAACCGCCAAATCCGGGCCGTAATCTTTGCCGAAGCTGCCGGCTGCGGCGACGATTTGAAACAAACTCGAAAGGTCGCCGCGGTACAAAACACGGGGCGAAGTCTGCCCGGCAGGGGAGGGCCGGTCACCCCTGATGAGCTGCGCTGCGGCGGATGGTCCGGCCTTGGAGAGATTTTCATGAGCGCCTCGCGATTGCAGAGTGCTTGCGGCGGTGCGGCCTTTGCCGCGCTCGCGCTCGCCGCCTGTACGTCCAATACGCCGCCCTTGGAGCAGTCCGCGGCCACCGCGCCCATGACGCAGCCGGCAATTCCATCGCAATACCGCCCGGAAGAGGTCGTCGGCCGCTGGGGTTACGGCGCCTTCCACAACGAGAGCGACTTGGCGCGCACGTCGGCGGCGGCGCGCGGCCAATGCGGCCAGCCAGTCGAGATCACGCGCGGGGCCAGTGGCGGGGTGATGATGTATCTCGCCGATAGTGCGCAGCTGCAGGAGCTGCAGCTTAAAGGATCGAGCAACGGCAAGAACTTTATCGGTCCGCCAGGCAATGCCGGCGGTCCGCAGGATCGCGAGATCGTGTCGTTCGACGGCCGCACCATGGTGCTGCGCTGGATGGATCCGGAAGTCGCCGGCCGCTATGGCACCGGCGTCTATGTGCGCTGCGCGCCAGAAGGCGTGGCGCGAGCCGGGGCCAAGCCCAAGCCAGCTGCGCAATAGCCTGCTGCGCAGTAGCCTGCTGCCCAATAGCCTGCTGCCCAATAGCCTGCTGCTCAAAAGAGCATCGTCAATGCCGATTGCCACGCGCCGGCAAGTCGGCGATGCATGACATCAGCGGTGTTGTAACGATTCCGGACTCCTCACATCGTCCGGCTGTCGCCTCGTTGCTTGCCTGTTTTTTCGGACTGACGGACGCTCATGCCAAGCCTTCTCATGCCAAGTCCTGGCGCATTCATCTTTGGTCCCTGGCGCGCGGTCAGCGTGCTCGGCATTACCCAGATCCTATCCTGGGGCGCGCTATTTTATCCACCGGTGCTGACGGTGCCGCTGATCGCCGCCGACCACGGTTGGTCGGCACCCTTTGCCATGGCGGGATTTTCCGTCGGATTGTTCGTCGGCGGCTTGTGCGCGCGCTATGTGGGCGGTGCCATTGATCGCTTCGGCGGCCACGTGGTGATGCCGGTCGGCTCGCTGATCGGCGCGGCAGGGCTCCTCGCGCTGGTTTGGGCGCCCGGTGTTGCGAGCTACTTTGCCGCCTGGATCACGATCGGTATTGGCATGGCGGCATCGCTCTATGATCCGGCTTTTGCGACGCTCGGCCGAATCTTCGGCAGCGCGGCGCGCGCGCCGATCACCGTGCTCACGCTCGCCGGCGGCTTCGCCTCGACCGTAAGCTGGCCGGTAACGCAATTTCTCATTCAAACTGTCGGCTGGCGCGGTGCCTATCTGGTCTATGCGGCGCTGCTGGCGGGCCTGGCCACGCCGCTGCATGCTTTTGCGCTGCCGCGCCAGCCTGCGAGCGGCACATCGCGCCATATGACGTCTGCCGACAAAGCGAGAAAAGTTTTCGTGCCTTCGACCGGCTTCGCCTTCGTGCTGGTGGCGGCGGGTTTTGCTTCCTATGCCTTTGTGCCCTCGGCGCTCTCGGCGCAGCTCCTTGCAATTTTCCAGCGCTTTGGCCTGGCGCCGGCGACCGTCGTCGCGATCGGCATGTTGTTTGGTCCGGCGCAGGTCTTGGCGCGGATCTGTGAGTTGTCGTTTGCGCGGCGGCTGCATCCACTATGGATCGCGCGCTGTGCGGTCGGTTTGCTGGTCGCGGCTTTCGTGCTGCTGGCGCTGTTGCCGTTTTCTGCAGCGTTGGCGGCGCTCTTCGCGGTCATGTTCGGTATGGCCAATGGGCTTTTGACTATCGCCCGCGGCACGGTCCCGCTCGCTTTGTTTGGCGCCGCCGGCTATGGCCGGCTTATGGGCCGGATCGGCGGTCCTTATCTTGTGGTTCAGGCCTTGGCGCCAGTGGTGGTCACTTTTGTCGCCGATCGCGCCTCCGACGCGATCGGGCTCGCTTTGGTGGCGGCTTTCGCCGCGATTGCGCTTCTTTGTTTCGTGCTGATCCGACAACCGTCTTAATTCGAAGCGCGCAACATTTAAGCAAAATCAACTTTGCCCCTGTACTCGTCGCTTAAGTCCGACCAGCCGATCGCGGGAGAGCGGCTGCGTTCGGGCTTGCGTAACGAGTACGGCCATGTGGCGCATCTGCATCGCGGCAATCCTGGCGGGCACATTTTCGGGCTCGGCGCTGGCGCAATCGCTGCGGCCGACCTATGCGCCGGACGGCGCGAGCCAATCGGCTCAGAGCGTGCCGCCAAAGCGCGTTGCACATGCCCAGAAGGTCACGTCGACGATCGCGCCAAGGAGTACGCCCTCGCGCGCAGCGGCCGTGCCGCAAAGCGACAGGGCGGTCACGGCGCAAACTTACGCCGCGCCGGCGGCTGTCACGCCACCGTCAAATCGCGGCCTGGATGAGTTTTTTGCGACGATTTTCGCCGGGCCGATCATGCTAGCGCACGCGTTTCGACCGGGTGAATCGACATATTACGCGGTACCGCCAGGCAACGCGTCGCAAGCCTTTGCGCCACAGGCCTATGCGGCGCCGAACCAGACCGATCCTCGTGACGGTCCGATCGATCCGAAATTTCTCCGGCAGGAAATCGCCTATCCCGGTCGTGAGGCGCCAGGCACGATCATTGTCGATACCGCGAACAAGTTTCTTTATCTGATCGAAGACGGCGGCCGGGCGCTGCGCTATGGCATCGGCGTCGGCCGGCCCGGCTTCTTATGGGCGGGCGTCAAGACCGTCACCGCTAAGCGCGAATGGCCGGATTGGCGGCCGCCGGCTGAAATGATCGCGCGGCGACCCGATCTGCCGCGCTTCATGCCAGGCGGCATCGACAATCCGCTCGGCGCACGGGCGCTTTATCTCGGCTCGAGTCTGTATCGCATCCATGGCTCGAACGAGCCCTGGACCATCGGCACCAATGTGTCGTCCGGTTGTATCCGCATGCGCAACGAGGATGTCACCGATCTTTATCAGCGCGTGAAGGTCGGAACCAAAGTCGTGGTGATCTAAGAAATCGAAGCCAGCGCATAGCCGCGCTCGGCCAGGAGCCGCGGAAAGCGGTCGCCGAGAAAGAACGCATATTCGCGTTCGCGCAAATCGGTCAGCGGATCGAGCTGGCGCAATTCTTGGTCGACTTTTCCGGGGTGACACATAAGCAGCCCGCCGTCGGGCAGGCCGTCGAGAAACTCATCAAACAGTCTGCTGAAATCGGCATCGGGGCGAAACGAATAAGTGCCGGCAAAGGCCGGGTTGGTGCGCACGCCATGCAGCGCGGCAAGCCGGCGCAAGCGCGCGCTCAAAGCGTCGAGGATATAGCCTTTCGGATCGGCGAGGCTCTTTGGCGCCAAAGCCGCCCGGCCGCATTGCCGCAGCCAGGCTTGTGGCGCCTCCCGTTTGATCACGCGTAAGAGCGCGTCGCTGATCTGCGGGAAGACGTGAATGTGCTGATGGCCGTCGACGTAATCCGGATTGCGGCCAAACGCGTCACGAAACGCCGTAAATTGGCTGGCAATCTCGGCTTCGAGCCGTGACCGGTCGAGGCGGTGCACAAGCGCGCGGCCGGCCATGCCCTTGAGCCTCAGGAACGCGCCGTCGCTTCGCGGCCCGAAATCTGTCAACGGATGAAACGGTGCGGTGAGCGTCAGATGCAACCCGATGGCCGCGCGTGAGGTTGCGGCTTCACGCAAACCCATCGCTTCGCTCGCGGAAAAACTTGGCGTCACCACCATGACCGACGCCGCGTTGATGAGCCGGCGCGCAACCAGCTCGCGGATCGCGGCGCTGACCGCCGGCGATATGCCGTAATCGTCGGCGCACAGCCAGATGTGCCGCAACACTGAGTTCATTCGGCAGCAGTGCGCGTGTCGGCTTGTTTGTCGGCTTCGCTGAGCTTTATCTCGTGCTCGGCGACGAAGTAGACCGGACGGCCTTTGATCTCTTCGAGAATCTTACCGATATATTCGCCGACCACGCCAATCATGATCAGCTGTACGCCGCCAAGCACCATCACGCCGACGAACAGCGACGGATAACCGGGCACGGCGATGCCGTAGACGAGAGTCTCATAGATGATCTGGAGCCCGTAGAAGAAGGCAACCAGCGCGAGCACCGTTCCGATCACCGTGGCGAGCCGCAGCGGCGCCACCGAAAAAGCCGTGACGCCGTCGATCGACAAGCCGATCAAGCGGCGCAGATTCCAGGTGCTGCGGCCTTCCGCGCGAGCCTCGGGCTCATAGTCAATCCGCATCTGGCGAAAGCCGATCCAGCTCGACAGCCCTTTGAAAAACCGATTGCGCTCCGGAAGCTGACGCAGCGCATTGGCGGCGCGCGGCGACAACAACCGGAAATCGCCGGCATCTTCGGGAATCTTCGGTCGCGCGCCCCAATTGAGGAGAATATAAAAGGTCTTAACCGCGACACGGCGGATCAGCGACTCGTTGGCGCGATGCGCCTTGGCGGTATAGACGACATCGCAATCCTCATCGAGCCAGTGGGCGACCAGTGTCTCGACCAGCGATGTCGGATGCTGACCGTCGCCGTCAATGAACAGCACCGCGCCGCGGCGGGCGTGGTCGAGCCCGGCAAGCAGCGCCGCCTCCTTGCCGAAATTACGCGACAGCGAAATCACCTGCACGTCAATTGCGGCCGCCGTAAGCTCGCGCGCAATGGCAAGCGTGCCGTCGCGGCTGCCGTCGTCGACATAGATAACCTCGCAGGCAAGGCCGCGGGTCTCACGAAGCCGCTTCGCCACCTCAATGAGCCGCGCGTGCAGGCGTTCGAGCGTGGCTGCCTCGTTATAAAGCGGCACCACGATCGAAAGCCCATGGATCGAAAGCCCATGGATCGAAAGCCCCTGCGCGGCGGCTTCCGCAGGTTGACGGTCGCGCGGCAGCGACGCGATTTTGGCGTCCGCAGCGGTCATCTCTGCTTGCTCCTCGGGCCTCGCTTATAGCGGCTTCCGGCCGATATCGCCACGCCGCACGTTGTCCGGTTTGCGCGATCGGGCGGGTCAAAAAAGGTGGCCCGCGTTGACCTAGGTCAAAAGCACCCTTGCGCCGGCGCGGTAGGGCTTTTTGGGAAGGAAGACTTAAGAGGAGACCTGCGATGTCGATTGGTCAGATCGTTGTCTTGAGCGCGGTCGTCGGCGCGTTCGTCCTGTTCGCAGCAGTATTGGCCTGGGGCGACTATCGCGCCCAGACGCTGGCGCGCCGCATCCGCGATCGAGACCGGAAAGAAGCGGCGATGGCCGCGTTGAAGCAAACCGGCAAGAGCGCGGCCGCCGCCTCCGCGACTGCCCAAGCACGCTGGCCGCAGCAGTTCGACGACCGACTCCAGCACGTGGCGTGATCTGATTTTTCCTAGCCCCGATTAAGCAAGCGGCACGTTATTCCGATCCGAGCGCCGGCGCGTGCTTGGCGACATGATCCATACGGTTGAGGCCACGATCCAGGAGTCACAGGCACTCGTCGCGCGCTGGCGCGGCAGGCCCTGTCTGGCGAGTTGGTTCGGCAAAGCCATCATCCGCGACATTTAAGGTCGTTACACCGAGTATTTCCGCCATTTTGGCGCTCCGGTGGGCCCAGTGCCGCCAACTGAAAATATAGCCGGGCCAAGTGGAACATTCACCGGCTTGCCGATTTGCCCCTTGCCTTGGCTTCGGAGGAAGGAGCGATGCCACGGCAAACGTTGGCAAAAATTCAAAACGCGTTTGGAGCTTGGGACCGATCTAAAATCCCCCGGTCTGAGAAATATAGATGGCGGACGACCGGAAGGATTGAATATAATTCGGATAGGGGTGCGCTCGTGACCTGGAGCAACCCGTTGGCAACGAGGCAGATGCCCCGGACCGAACGAGAGAGGACAGGTCGGCGGGAAACCGCGTGCTCGCCGCCTTGCCCGACGATGTGTTTATCCTCTTAGAGCCCGATCTGCGGCAGCTCACCCTGCCACAGGGTGTCGTCTGCTACGGCGCCGGCGATCCCATCGATCAAGTCTATTTCCCCCATACCGGGATGATCTCGCAGCTCATCACCACCGGCGATGGCGACATGGTCGAGACCTCCTCGACCGGCCGGGAGGGCGCCGTCGGCCTGCAATGCGGCTTGGGATCGCGGCTGTCGTTTACCCGGACGATGGTGCAGATCCCGGGGAGATTTTCAGCGATTTCGGCCGCGCGCTTCGAACATGCGGCCAGCCGGAGCGCGGCGCTGCGCGATCTCATCATGCGCTATATCGAGACGGTGTGGGCGGAAGCGCAACAGAACGCCGCTTGCAACGCCGTTCACGACGGCTCGTCGCGATTGTGCCGCTGGCTATTGCAATGCGCCGACCGGACCGGCAGCGAGCAGATATTGCTGACGCAGGAATTTCTTGCGGAAATGCTCGGGGTGCGGCGCACCACCGTGACGCTGCTTGCCCAGGACCTGCAGAAGCGCGGCATCGTCCGCTATAGCCGCGGCCGGATTACCATCCTCGACCGTCCGGCGCTCGAAGCATGCGCTTGCGAGTGCTACGCAGCGATCAAGCACGAAAACCTGTCGCAGCGGATTGGCATCAAACTCTAACGGCGATGCCGATGCGTTTTCCGCTCTCCAGGCCCGGCGGTAGCGGGCAAGGAGCGGTTCTCTTTTTTCTTTCAACTGTTTGGGCAAGCGACCTGCGCTTTAAGAGCGACGGCCTCGTTGCC
Organism: uncultured Alphaproteobacteria bacterium; assembly: GCA_963816295.1. Classification (GTDB taxonomy): domain Bacteria; phylum Pseudomonadota; class Alphaproteobacteria; order Rhizobiales; family Xanthobacteraceae; genus BOG-931. Next base: position 352,442 of record CAWFJS010000020.1, read on the forward strand.
GGCCGGATGAAGGAAGTGTGCTGTGCACAATCCACAGCTCTGGCCACAGCTCCGGCGCGCCGAGAATTTTCTGTCACGTGAGTCGCATGACTAACCGACGGATTTGTCAAACCGGATCACAATTATCCCAGCAGGGGTTGCGTCATGGCGATCGGGGCCGTTTTCGACGATGTCAGTACCAAATTTGTGGGCGACACCTTTGACGCGGTGTTCGCCATGCTCCACGGCGCGCAGTATCCCGACCGCGTTCGTGAAGCGATCGCCGACCGTGTCCTCGAATTTTCCAGGAATACGGCCGAGCGCGATCCGCAGCGGCTGGCACCGCGCTGTGGTCGCCAGCCTCGGGATCAAATTGTGAAAGGGATGCGGAGAGATGCCGCTTCTTCTTACTAAGGAAATTGAAGACTGCCAGGCCCATGCTGCGAACTGCGCCCGCGAGGCCAAGAACGCAGCCTGCCCCAACATCCGCGAGGATTTTCTTCGACTCGAGCAAAACTGGCTGCAACTGGCGCGCAGTTATGAAATCACGCAGCAGATCGTGATCACCGGGAGTAGTGGGAGCGCTCTACACTCCAGGCCTGACTAGCCGCCGTGTGAAGCCTCTCGCTGGATTGCGCCCGTCCCTCGCGGCGGAGTTTGTTCGTTTACGCCGTCACTGCCCACTGATACGCAATCTGCGGCTGAAGGATCAGCCGGAATGCTGCTTCAACTTTCGCTCGATGCTGTCGGTGGTCGTGCGCACACCGGACTGGAAGTTGTGCCAGCCGTCGCTGACTACGTCCCAATTGACCATCGGCGCTTTTCCGCCTGCCGCGCTCGCCGGCAGGCCATTGCCGGCGCGCCCAGTCGAGGAATCGTACTCATAGACGCCCAGGATAGTCACAGCCACTCCGAGGATAAAACCAAGCAAAATCGGCATGGCGAACCTCCATCGCAAGCCAAATAGCCGCCGCAATGCGCAGCACGATGGAACGCGCCGGAGCGGCGATCGTTCCCCTCGGCAGACGGCGCCCAGCAACAGCGCGATGAAAAACGCTTGGGCCAGCAAATATTTGCAACGAAAAGCTCAGCTGGCGCGAACTTTTGCGGCCGGCTGGGCGTTACCGGCCAGCGAAGAGCAAAAGAAGACCAAATAGAGAGGCAAGCAGGGGAGTGTCATGGCTCAAGTCCGTTCCGCCAGCTCCGATTTCAATCAGGCATTCGGCGATGCAAAAAAACAGGCGAGTCATCTTGCCGGCGAGGCGTCAAACGCCGCCCAGGATGTCTATGAACATGCGCGCGACACGGCTGCCGATCTTGCCGACAGCGCCAGTGACGCGGCGCGGCAGACCGGCGGATCACTGGAGCGCGCACTCCGCAATACGATCGAAACTCAGCCCTATACGGCGGTGGCCATTGCGCTTGGGCTCGGTTGGCTCCTTGGCCGTACGCATCGTCCGTTCTGAACCGTCATGCCCGAAAAGATCCGCGAAGAAGAACGCGAAACCGAAGATCAGATGGCGCGGCGCGAGCTTGGTCCGCGCGGCGTGCCGGGTGCACCCGATCCCGCCAAGATGACTCCGCAGCGGGAGAAAAAGCTGCCGAAGTCCGGCGACTTTGATGGGCACTCGGCTTAAGCGCTCGTTCGGATCACCGAACGCGGGTTACGAGACTGGCCGCGCGAGCTCCGCGGCGAGCGTCGCGTAAAGCGGGTTGTCGCAGGTATAGACATAGTTAAGACCCGCGACTGAAACCGCCTCGGCGCCGTGCTCGCGCAGGAAATTGGCCAGTGCCTGCACATTCTCCGGCGGACAGTGCAGCGTCAACATCCCGGATGACGTCGGACCTCCGAATGGGGTCGCCACGCCGAATTTATCGCGTGCGGCGGCCAGCAGCTTGTCATCCAACCCGGCAAAACGGGTGCGCACTTCGGCAAAGGCCTCGGCGCGTTTTTGCGCGGCGATGCGGTCGAGCAGGAGCCGCGCGGTCTCGCGATGCGTCTGTTGCCATGAAGCCGCGCGGGCGGCGACGAGGTTTGCCTGTGAGCGCAGGATCACGCCGTCCTCGATGGTCTTTAATCCGTTGGCGGCGAGCGTTGCGCCGGTGGTGGTGATATCGACGATCATTTCTGCAGTGCCCGCCGCGGGGGCGCCTTCGGTCGCGCCGGAGCTTTCCACGATCCGGTAGTCGACGATCCCGTGCGCGGCGAAGAAGTCGCGCGTCAGGTTGGCGTATTTGGTGGCGAGCCGCATTTTGCGCTCGTGCTTGAGCCGGAACGCGGTCGCCACGTCGTCGAGATCGGCCATGGTGCGCACGTCGATCCAGGCCTGCGGCACCGCGACCACCACATTGGCAAATCCAAATCCGAGCCCGGCGATCAGGATCACGCGTTCGTCGGATTGCGGAATCATCTCGCGCACCAGATCCTCGCCGGTGATGCCGAGATGCACGGCGCCCTGGCTGAGCTGCTGGGTGATTTCCGCCGCCGAAAGATACGCAATCTCGACGCCGTCGAACCCGGCAATGGCGCCGCGATAATCGCGCGCGCCGCGCGGCTTGACGAGTTGCAACCCGGCGCGGGCAAAAAAGTTTTCTGCGTTTTGCTGCAGCCGGCCTTTCGAGGGGACAGCGAGAATGAGCGGCCCGTTCACGACGCGCCTCCCGCCGCGGTCAGTTCTTCGATAGAGGCAGCGAAACCGACCGCCGGGATCGTCTCGCGCGCGCCGAGCCGCGCCAAAAGTCCGTCATAGCGGCCGCCAGCCACGAGCGGACTGCTGCCGCCCGCCCGGTGCAGTTCGAACACGCAACCGGTGTAATAGTCGAAGCCGCGGCCGAAAGCGGTTGCAAATTTGATGGCGCGCACTTCGACGCCGCGAGCGGCGAGGAATCCGGTCCGCGTCTCGAACAGATCGAGCGCTTGGCCGAGCGACATTTTTACATCGGCGCACAGCCCCCGCAGTTCCGCCGCGGCGTCGTCCGGATCGCCCGCAATTGAGAGGAAGCGCTCGATCAGCGCGCGCGTCTCGCGCGGCAGCCGGGTCGGCGCTTTCAGCGTCGCTTGCTCGAGGAAGCGATCGGCGATTTCGGCGACGGTGCGCCCGCCGACCGTGGCAATCCCGGCGATCGAGAGAAGATCGGTGACGAGATGATGCGCGGCTTTGGGGTCTGAACCGGCCAGTGCGGCAAGCACGCCCTGATATTCCAGCCGATTATCGCCGGCTGCGAGCGTGAGCTGATTGAGATCGTGCTTGAGCGAAGATTTGCGGTTGAAATCTTTGATCAGCCGCCGTTTCCAGGCCGGCGCCAGATCGAGCGCGGCAATAAAGGCCGAGAACAATCCGACATCGCCGATGCGAATCTCGGGCGCTGTGATGCCGAATTGTACGGTCGCTTCCAGTCCAAGCGCGAGCATTTCGGCATCGGCGGCAGCCTTGTCCTGGCGCCCGAAGGATTCGATCCCGACCTGCACAAATTCCGCCGACGCGCCGGGACGGTGGCGAAAGACGGGGCCGAGATAGCAAAAGCCCGCCGGCTTGCCCGCCGCGGCCGATTGCAGATAAGCGCGTGACACTGGAATGGTGAGATCTGGGCGCAGGCACATTTCGCGTCCTTGCGGGTCGGCGGTCAGAAACATGCGCCGGCGGATGTCTTCGCCGGACAAATCGAGGAACGGTTCGGCCGGCTGTAAGAGCGGCGGATCGATCCGCGCATAGCCGGCGCGCATATAGGCGCCGACGAGCGCCTGGGCCCGCGGGTCCGATCCGTTCTGCGCCGTGCTGAACCTGTCGCTCATTACGCCATCGTCCACATTCACAATCAGCCAAGCGGATGCCATCGATCTGCCGCCAGCGCCTTATCGCCCGGCGGCCGCGGCGAGGAAAATCGGGTTCCGCCCGCTACTGCCGCTGGGGTTCTTAAGGAGCTGGCGGCCCGCCAGTTCACCGGCCAAATCCGCCCGCCAAGTTTGCCGGCCAAGTTTGCCTGCCAGCGCGGGGCTTTAGCACGACGTCCGTCGACTTTCGATGAACAACGTGGCGGAGCGGTGCATGGTTGGCCGTCACGTTGCTCAAGACATCAAAGCCGGCTCTACCCGCTGTTCTCTAAGTGTTCCCCACTAAAACAATCAAATGCCGGTTTTGGCAAAATGGCTCCTAAGAAAATAATCCTATATTCCCGGCAAATAAAAGAAAATAATCCTATATTCACACGGCAAATAAAAAACTCGGCCTACGCCGCCCGCTTAATCAAATGCTCGACGTTTTGGTCGAGGTCGCGGAGGATGTCGAAGCGCCGGCAGCAGCACCTCTCTCGGCTGCAGGCAAAATTTTAGATCGCGCCTTAGGCAAGGCGCCGAAGCATGGCGACGTCTCGGCCTTGCGTCACACCGAGATCGTGTACCGGTCGGGCCGCGGAGATCAGACAGGAGCTGATCAACGAGGGTGTGCCGGAAGTTTTATTGGACTTAAAGGATGCGAACGGTAAGTGATGCTGCAGCAACCTGAAGCCGATGTCACCGTCGCTGTGGGTTCGGAATAGCTCGTTGAGGTGAGCGGTACCGGCTTTTTCCGATCGCGAGCAGCCGATCCCCGCTAGGTCAAACCGATCGAGCCGCTCAGATCGCGATCGGTTACGGCGGTCGCAATGCTCTCCCGTCAACCCACCTTCACCTGCATTGGCGATTGGCGGCAACCGAACGATTTTCGGGCCACTCCGAACCGGAGTGCGGGCTAATCCTTTTTCCTTTGGCGCTTGCGCAGCCGCACTCCGGGGCCGCCGCCGTTCTCGTCGATGAACTCGACCCCGGCGGATTCTAGCGCGTGTTGCAATCTGTCCATCGTCGATTGCTTCGCATCTGCCCCGTTTTCGATGCGCGTTACGGTATTAGCCGTCACGCCGGCCTTTTTGGCTAGGTCGCGCACGCCCCAGCCTACCGCAGCCCGGGCCATCTTTAGCTGAATTGGCTTCATAGGTACAGTGTACCAATATGGATTGACATCGTACCGGTTGCGCGCTAATCATTGGTACACTGTACCAATGTACTATGACGGGAACACCTCAGATGCAGACGATCGACACACCAACCACGATGGCAACATTAAGCGATTCTCGCAAAAGTAAAAAAGCGGGGGAGCGACGGTATTTTATCGGGGGCTCGGACGCCCGCATTATTATGGGCAACGACAAATCCGCCTTAATCCGGCTCTGGCGGGAAAAGCGGGGCGAAGTCGAGCCGGAGGACTTGTCGGGCAACCTCGTCGTCCAGCTCGGTCTTGCGACCGAGGACCTGAACCGGCGCTGGTATGAGGCCAATTCCGGCCAGGTGGTCGTCGACGTCCAGCGCAAGATCCGCCACCCAGTGCTGCGCTGGATGGGGGCGACGCTCGATGGACGGGTGCAGGGCAGTGATGCGGTCTTCGAGGCCAAGTTTATGCTGCCGTGGTCGTTCTCGGAGGAAGCGGCGGCCGAAAAATATATGCCGCAGCTGCAGCACAATATGTGGTGTGTGGCGGCGAGGACCGCGGTGCTTTCTGTAATCACCGGTGGAGGCAAATGGGTGGAGATCCTAGCTCAGGCCGATCCGCTCTATCAGCATCTGATCGTCACCGCGGAGCGCAAGTTCTGGCGCTGTGTCGAGAGCGGCGAGCCGCCCCGGCTGTTTGGCGTGGAGCCGCCCAAGCCGCGTCTTGAGGCCGTTCGCATCGTCGACATGACTTCGTCCAATGCCTGGGCGGAGTTCGCCGCGGTCTTCACGCGTACCCGGCAGGCGCATCTTCAACATGAGCAAGCCAAGGCCGAGCTTAAGACCTTGGTGCCAGAAGATGCCAAGGAGGCGGTCGGGCATGGCGTTCGGGCCAAGCGCTCGAAAACCGGAGCCGTCAGCTTCGATCTTATGACCCCGGAGGTGAGCAATGCAGCGGTCTAGTCCATCGATCGCTGCGCTCGCCACCGCACTGGCCAAGGCGCAGATCGAACTCACCAATCCTGAGAAGTCGCTGATCGGCGCGATCGAGCCGCAACGCGGGCAGGGCGGTCCACGGCAATTCCGCTATGCGCCGCTGTCGAGCGGACTTGAGATTGTGCGCAAGACCTTAGGCCAGCATGAGATTGCTACCGTGCAGACCACGGCGGTCGATCAGGCGGCGGGGATCATCAATCTGACGACGGTGCTGGCGCATTCCTCCGGAGAATGGATTGCCTCGGATTGGCCGGTTTGTCCGATCGGCGAGACCGAACGGCCGCATCGGATGGGCGCGGCCCTGACCTACGCCCGGCGCTATTCACTGTTCACGCTGGTTGGCATTGCCGGTGAAGACGATCTGGATGCTCCAGATCTCATTAACCCGCTTCCGCAAACCCAGACGCTGAGCATAGAGAGCAAGTCTGTCGGCAATGGAAATCAACCAACGAGTTCCAACCGTAGGGCAGGTCGTGCCAGGGCGAACACATACAATTCTCCGTCACCCAAGCTCGAGCTTTCGGTGGCTTTATCGGCGAGCTTAAGGGCTGAATTGCTCCGTGAAATCGAATGCCTGGGCGCGGCCGAGGATGCGGCGCTGTGGGCGCAGCGACGCTTACCGGCGAAGAACCAGTTATCCGCAACCGATGCCCAGCAGGTGGAGGAAGCATTCGCCGCCAAATTAGAGTCAATCCATCCACAAAACGCTTCGGTCGGTGATCAGGGCATCACCGAGAAGATCGGGATATCAGAGATCGATAAAAGCATTCTCGCGTTCCCTGAACCGCGCCGTATTCGTGATCGGGACCATATCCGGCACGTGATCAAACAGGCCTGTCTTATTTGCGGTCGCCGGCCGTCGGATCCTCACCATTTACGCTTCGCGCAATCTCGTGCGCTCGGTCGCAGGGTGAGTGACGAGTTCACGGTGCCGCTCTGTCGCGCGCACCATCGCGAGGTCCATCGCTGCGGCGATGAAGGATTGTGGTGGGGGAAGACGGCAATAGATCCGCTTGCGGCTGCCCGCGCACTTTGGCTTCAAACCCATCCGCTACTGAGAGAGGAAAGCCATCGCCGCGAACACGACGGCTCCTGAACGCTGACACGGCCGCTCTTCGCTTCTCGCGATTTTTCACCGAATCGGTGACAATGCGAATTTTAGGGGCAACAGAGTGCCTTGCCAACAATTTCGATTTCGCTGAGCGCAACTTCTTCAGCAGCATGCTTGGGATTATCTGAAATAACCTTGACCCGACCCGGCTGCGTCGCACGCAACAGCTGCAGACGGCGAATGATCACAGTGAGTTTGCCCTCTCACGGTGTGACAGATTACGGAAATATCGGCTGTGCCGTTCAGGCACGGCTGTGCACGGACCGCAGCAGTTCAGTCAGCATCTTCCGCAAGCCATGCACCTGGTCGACAAGATTGAGGATGACGCCCACCCCTTCGTCATTGACGCCCAAGTCGTCCTTCAGGTCCCGAATCAGCTGGGCGCGTGCGAGGTCGGCATCCGAAAACATCATCTCGTTGGCCGCCTCGCTCGGAATGAGCCACTCCTCTTCGATCCACGCCTCGAGCGTCTCATGCTCGAGCTGTGCGCGAACTAGGAATTCCTGCTTGCTGATCTTCATGGCTGCATATCCCGACGGGGATCGTATGCCTTCCCACGCTCCCAACCAGCGGCGAAAGCTTCGAGCTCAGGATCGAGCTGCTCCGGCAACATGACCTTCAATCTCACCAACTCATCGCCGGGACCGCCATCGCGGCGCGGCACACCCTTACCGCGGAGCCGCAGGACCGTACCGGTGTTGGACCCTTTCGGCACCGTCATCGTCACGGAGCCGGTCGGTGTCGGCACATTGATGCGGGCGCCGAGCACGGCCTCGGACAACGTCACCGGTAGGTCGAGGTAAATGTCGTTTCCCTCGCGGGCGAAGAAACGGTGCGGCTTGACTGCGATCTCGACCAGCGCGTCGCCGGCCTCGCCCTCCCCGATGCCCGCGCGGCCCTTACCGCGCAATCGTAGGACTTGGCCATCCTGGATCCCAGCCGGAATTGTCACATCTAGAGTTCCTCCGTCGGGTAATGTCAGCCGCTTGGTCCCACCTATGACAGCCTCGAGGAATTCGATCGGGAGGTGGTAGTGCACGTCCGGTCCGCGGGCACGCACATGAACGTTTGCACCGCGCTTAAACAACTCGGACAGAATGTCGTCCGAATCCGCAAAATCTGCGAAGGCGGAATAGTTTTCGTAGGCGTGGCCCGCCGGAGCATCGGATGCAAAGTCCTTGTAGAAGCGCTGCCTCGGCTTTTCGGCTCCCGTGGCGTCGATCTCGCCCCGGTCATATCGCGCACGCTTGTCTGCATCGGAGAGCAAACCATAGGCAACCGAAAGCTCCTTGAAGCGCTCTTCCGATTCCTTGTTCCCAGGGTTGAGATCGGGGTGCAGCTTCTTGGCGTGACGGCGATACGCCTTCTGGATGGCATCGGGCGAGGCGCTTCGTTCGACGCCCAGTGTTTCGTATGGGTCTTTCACTGCCGCCTCCGCAAGAAATGAAATATCAGCAAGACATGGCGCGGAGCTTGATCGAAGATATGATCGCTTGCCCGAACCTTATTCGTAGCGCAGTGCTTCCGTCTTGCAAGAAATGCAAACTGCAACAATGTCTTCGAGATGATTATGATGAAGCCTAACTTCGCTGGGCGAGATCATCGAGTTGGCGTCGGGCGGCAGCAAACGCGTCTTTGACCGCCACCTCAATATGTTCGTACCGCTTGTCGTCAGACGGCGCATGATTGACTATGACGGTTTCGTGCGGTGGAACGGTAAGCGAGATGTGGACATGGAAGCCGGTGCCGTGATGGTGTTTGTGGCTAGGTGCGATTACAGCTACGCGGCATCCAATGATGTGGCAATTGTGCTTTTCCAGCCGCTCTACTTCACGTTCGATCGCAACGCGCACGGCGTCCGACGGATCGGTTCCTTCAAAAGTCACTTGCAATGGGATTTGCATGACAATCTTTCAGTGACCGTAGAATCTCCTGACGACAATTCACCAGCGACGCATAGAGGAATTTTCCACCGCCCGTGAGAACGGTAGCCTCTGCCAGGCTAGAGCACAAAAGCAGTGTTCTCAAGACAAAGCGCGGTCATCAACAATTCGGGCCACTGGATAATGGAGGAACAGCCCCAACAGGTTATCGCCGTCATCATTCCGTTCCTGGAAGAGAAAAAATAAGCGACAGATGCCCAACGCCAATTCCGCTTAGGGTCAAACTGCGACTTCGCGGTTTGTTTGCGGCGAGTCCGGTCATCCCCCAATTCCAGACATCGGGCTGCATCCGGGAATGGTCTGTCATTTGTGCGCACGCCCATGTTCGCAATTGGGGCAGGCGCGGACTCTCTGCGGTTAGCCCATTACTTCGCAGTTTGACCCGAAACGGACCTTCTCGTTCATCAGACCGTTGAAAAGTTGCCAACACCTTTTTAGGATCGACGGACGCGACAGCCGAAAATGAAAGAACGAAGGCGTCAGCCCACCGTTTCTGGCTGCTTCGTTACGGGCCGGATCGCGGGGAATTGATCGGCGGTCAACGTTTCCTGGGCAAGCAGCAGGCGGCCGCCTTCGTCGAGGTCAGTGCGCCGTGTGCGCAGGATGGCAGTGGCTTGCTCGAAGGCCTTCGCGATAATGTCGCGCACCGCCACGTCGATCTCGCGCTCGGTCGTCTCGGAGGCTTCGACGCCGCCCGCCGGAGTCCCCAGGAATGGCTGCGGTGGGGCTGAGTAGGTGCGCTGGCCCACCGTCTGGTCCATGCCGAACCGGGTGACCATCTGCAGCGCGATCTCGGTCGCGCGCTGCAGGTCGTCGGCCGCGCCGGTGGAGACCTCGCCGTCGAAGATCAGGGCCTCCGAAGCCCGCCCGCCCATCAGCACGGCGATGCGGTTGGCGAGATCGTGGCGGGCGAGCACGAAGCGATCCTCGGTCGGCCGCTGCATAGTGTAGCCGAGCGCGCCCACGCCGCGCGGGATAATCGAAACCTTGTGCACCGGATCGACGCCCGGAAGGCTCGCGGCGACCAGCGCATGCCCCATCTCGTGATAGGCGACGCGGCGACGTTCCTCCTGACCCAGAACGCGGCTCTTCTTTTCCAGCCCCGCCACGATGCGCTCGATCGCTGCCGTGAAGTCGGCGAGCGTCACCGCTTCGGCGCCGCGCCGGGTCGCCACGATGGCGGCCTCGTTGACCAGGTTCGCAAGATCAGCGCCGGTGAAGCCGGCGGTTAATCCGGCGACCTGGTCCAGGTCAACGCCGGCCACCAGTCGAATCTTGGCTACGTGGACCTTTAGGATCTCCAGTCGGCCCGAACGATCCGGCCGGTCGACCAGCACCTGGCGGTCGAAACGGCCGGGCCGCAGCAAGGCGGGATCGAGCACCTCCGGTCGATTGGTGGCGCCGAGCAGGATCACGCCGGTCATCGGATCGAACCCGTCGAGCTCGGCAAGCAGCTGATTGAGCGTCTGCTCCTTCTCGTCGTAGCCGCCGAACGCGCTGGGGCCGCGGCTGCGGCCGAGCGCATCTAACTCGTCGATGAAGATGATGCAGGGCGCCGTCTTCCGCGCCTGCTCGAACAGATCGCGCACGCGCGCTGCCCCGACGCCCACGAACATCTCGACAAACTCGGCGCCGGAGATCGAGAAGAACGGCACGCCGGCCTCGCCGGCCACTGCGCGCGCCAGCAGCGTCTTGCCGGTACCCGGAGGGCCGATCAGCAGAATACCTTTCGGGATACGCGCGCCGAGCCGCCCGAACGATGTCGGATTGCGCAGGAAGGCAACGACTTCCTGTAGCTCGAACTTTGCCTCGTCGACGCCGGCCACGTCTTTGAAGGTGACCTTAGTGTCGGTCTCGACATAAACCTTGGCTCGCGACTTGCCGATCGACATCAGGCCGCCGAGACCCTGGCGCTCCGCCATGCGGCGAAACCCGTAGGTCCAGATCAGATAGAAGATGAAGATCGGCAGTACCCAGGACAGGATGGTCGAGAGAAAGGTCGACGATGGCGCGCCGGTGATGACGACGCCGTGGGCGCGAAGCTTGTCGGCGAGCCCGGGCTCGACTCGGACCGTATAGAACTCCTTTCGGCCGTCCGGAAACGGCTCCTTCAGAGTCCCCTGGACGGTCTCGGATCCGACCAGCACTTCCGCGATCTTGTTCTCGTCAAGGAGCTGCTCGAATTGGCTGTACGGAATGGTATCGATCTGGGTGAAGCGCAGCCACAGAAACTGGACCAGCATCAGGCCGAGGAAGGCCGCAAAGATGTACCAGGTTGCAAACTGGTGCTTGCGCTCTTCCGGCTCCTTCGGCGTGCGGTTTCCCGTCTTGCCTTTGCTCGGCCCGGCGCTAGGTGCCTCGCTATATCTAAACAATTTCACGAATCGCCAACCCGGCTTGGATTTTTCCGTATGCTTTGACGGCTGATCGAGCATGTCGGTCTCCGTTGGCGACATGTCTCATATCACCACTCTTACTGACTCCTCGCAATCCACTATAACAATTGTACCTCTACGGCGCCCAACGTAACAGGCGCGGCATTCGGCAGTCCATTACAGACGTGGGAACATGCGATCCAAGACGATCGCTGCGATCAACTGCGGATCGAGCGATGGTCGTTTCGCTGGAAGATGCTGGGTGTCTCTTCCGAAAATTCGATCCGTCTGGATTCGCAGCATGAGCCAGAATCATCGCATCATCCGGGCCGATGTTTGCGATCCTGCACGTGCTGTGGGTCTTCGTTGTCGACATTTTCAAGACGCGACGCAGGCTGGAAGCCGAGAGCCTGTTTCTTCATCATCAGCTTAACATCGCATTGAGGCGAGCGCCGCCTCGGCTGCGGCTGTACGGCAGTGATCGGGCGTTGTTGGTATGGATGACGCGGATTTGGCCCGGGCTGCTCGATAAACGAGTTTTCGGTCGCCGTCGAATTTGAACGGCCGGTGCGGATCAAAGGAGAGACGCACCCCGGCATCAAGTGGGAACTGGTATCGAAACCGCCCGGCAGTCGCGTCACCGGCTTTGCGCTCATGCGCGAGCGGCTGATCGCAACGGCGCCGCGACAGTGGAGGGATCGGGTTTGGCGGCTCGCGGCAAAGAATTCAGGTTAACGTTTGTTGGCAAGCGGGCGTGGAAACCTATCTGCAGGTGTCCCTTCCGGAAATCATATCCGCGCGTAGCGATGATGCAGCCCCGACAGGACGGGCGTAGCGGCAATGTTTCCGTATCGTTGGACCGCGCGACCCAGCGGCGCATCCTTGTGCAGCGATAAGTGCGTGCGCGATTCATTATAATAGGAGGCGCACAAGGTCAGGATTTGCCGCAGGTGCGTCTCGCCAAAGATCAGCACAGCAGTTACAGCAGTCTCAGGCGGATCGTTATAGTTGGGCGTTGAGCCAATTTCCCGAATTGACACCCAAGGCCTATCGCTGGGTGCCTGAAATGCTCGAGGTCTCCAAGACCTTGGGCTCTGCCGGCGTCACACCGATAATGTTTCAAGGGGCAGCCGACGTCTATCGCTTCGTTGCCGGCACACCACTTGGTAAAGAGACCCCCGAAAACCGCGATAAAACGCGCCAGGGCAAGGATGTGGTGCGATTATTGGCTCATATACGAAGCTGACCATACAGTTCACAGTTCACGCAAAGCGGGCGGTCCAGTGAGGCGAGGTTACGGCCAGCGGGCGACCGCAGCTGAATTGAATCAGAAATTGTCGTTGCCGCAATGACAGTCGACCCGACCGGGGATCGGACTGGCGCCGCAGCGATGCTGCAGCGCTGGGTCACGGCGGCGGTGCCGGCGACGCCGCAGGAGCGCGCCGCCGCACTCTGGTCGTTTGCCTATTTCTTCACCCTGCTCGCTGGATATTACGTGCTGCGTCCGCTGCGCGACGAAATGGGAATCGCCGGCGGGGTGCGGAACTTACCCTGGCTGTTCACCGCGACCTTCCTCACGCTACTTGTGGTGCAGCCGCTTTACAGCGGGCTCGTGGCGAATTTGCCGCGCGCCCGGTTCATCCCCATCGTCTATCACTTCTTTGCCGCCAATCTCGTGCTGTTTTGGCTGTTTCTGACTTTCCACCTCGGCACGGCGATCGTCGCGCGTGTGTTCTACGTCTGGGTCGCCGTCTTCAGCCTGTTCGCGCTTGCGGTGTTTTGGTCGTTCATGGCTGATATTTTCACTGCCGATCAGGGCAAGCGGCTATTTGGCTTCATCGGTGCTGGCGGCACAGCCGGAGCGCTGCTCGGGCCCGTCATCACCATTTGGCTGTCAGTGCCGCTCGGTCCGGTCAATCTGCTGATTCCGGCAGTCATTTTGTTGGAAGCGGCAGTGTTCTGCGTCTGGCGTCTGGAGCGCGCGGCGACTGCGCACGAGGGTCTGCAGGCCGAGCCGCAGCGCCTCGGCGGCAGCGCGTTTGCGGCCTTTCTCGAGCTTGTTCGTTCGCCCTATCTGTTCGGCATTGCCGCCTGGATCACTCTGTTGTCGTTCTGCGCGACGATCCTTTATTTCGAGCAGATCCACATGATCGCAGCCGGCGTGCGCGGCGCCGACGCGCAGACCCGCGTTTTTGCCAGCGTCGACCTTGCGGTGAATCTGCTGACCCTGGCCACGCAGATCCTCGCCACCGGACAATTGCTCAAGCGCTTCGGCACTGGTCTTGCCGCGGCAGCGTTGCCGGCGATCTTTGTCGTTGGCTTTCTGGCGGTGTTTCTGGCGCCGACGCTCTCGGTTGTGCTGGTTGTTCAAGTGGCACAACGCTGGTTTCACTTTTCCGTCGCCACTCCGGCGCGTCAGGTGTTCTATACGGTGCTCGGCCGGGAAGAAAAATACAAAGCCAAGAATTTGATCGACGTCGTCATTTATCGCGGCTCCGACGCGCTGTACAGTTGGGTGTTCGACAGCCTGCAGGGGCTAGGATTAAAGCTCGGCACGATCGCACTCGTCGCGGCGCCGATGGCGGCGGTCTGGCTGATCCTGTCGGCCGCTCTGGGCCGGGCACAGGAACGCCGAGCCAAGCTTATCGATGCGGCTGCGGCACCAGGTGAATGAGAGCTACTTCGTGATGCGCGCCTTGTGCCACCAGAATGAATGGGTCACCGTTTGCTAACACCGTGCCGCCCTCACACCCCAATTATCACGCTCCTCAAGATTGATAAAGCCTGCCTACTCGCTGGTGCGATGCAAAAGCTCCTGGACAGTGCCTTGGGGTCCCGGAAAAGCCATGGCGCGATTGGGATGAATGGGTCAAAGGACTTGAATGATTGCTACTTTTTGACCAGACGAGCCGAGCCAATGCGGGGGCATTCTCAGCCACAGTGAGCAATTTTATACAGACGTCCTCAGTACTGAGGGCATATTTTTTGCAATGATTACGCGACATGCCCTGGCCCTTCGTCGATATAGGCGCGTCGCCGCTGCAACCTGATCATAAAACTCCGCAGGATTAGCACCATGGCCGCCTGGTTCGTTCCTCCGATCGTCATTCCCATTTTTTTTCGCAATCATAATTTTTGCTTGTGCACTGCACGTTATATACTCGTGATATTTTAAGTATCTTCGGTCGGGGGGATGGCAGTGATACTCCCGCAGCCTTTTGACTCTTATAAATCGTAATCGCTTCAATGCGCATTCAGCGATCTCCGGTTAGTACGAAATTGCAGGTTCTCCGTAGAGGCTAAGCAGCCGCGAACCCTAACCACGGACTGAATATTGGAAAACATCCCAACCGTTGCCTCACCTCCCCTGACCCCGCGGCGCTGGGCGCAAGCCCTTGCGCGCTATCGCGAGCCCAACCACGTCCGCAGCATCGTGGAGATTGCGATCACGGTCGCGCCGCTTGCGGCGCTTTGGACGCTGGCCTGGACAGCGATCCATTTTGAATATTGGTGGATCGCCTTGCTGCTTGCGGTGCCGGCCGCGGGCTTCCTCGTGCGGCTGTTCATGATTCAGCATGATTGCGGCCACGGCTCGTTCTTTCGCCAACGAGCGGCAAACGATTGGGTGGGCCGGGTGATCGGCGTGCTCACCCTGACGCCCTACGATTTCTGGCGCCACACTCACGCCATCCATCACGCCAGCTCTGGCCATCTCGAACGGCGCGGGATCGGTGACGTCGATACCCTAACGGTGGGCGAATATCTGTCGCTCTCCTTCTGGGGTCGTCTTCGCTATCGCGCGTACCGGCACCCGCTCGTCATGTTCTGCATCGGTCCCGCCTATCTGTTCATCCTGCGGCACCGGCTGCCGGTCGGTCTGATCGGCAGCGGCTGGCAGCCCTGGCTCAGCACCATGGCGACCAACGTCGCGATCGCAGCCATCGCTGCTGGATTGATCTGTTCCATCGGGGTTGGGCCGTTCGTGCTCGTGGAGTTGCCTACCATTCTGCTCGCAGGCTCTATCGGGGTATGGCTGTTCTACGTCCAACATCAGTTCGAGATGACGTTTTGGGCCCATGACGGAGAGTGGACCTTTCAAGAGGCGGCTCTGCATGGCAGCTCACATTACGATTTGCCTGGAGTCCTGCGCTGGTTCACTGCGAACATCGGCGTGCACCATGTCCATCACCTATGCAGCCGCATTCCCTGTTACCGGCTACCGCAGGTGCTCCGCGACCATCCCGAGCTTTGCAGCGTAAGCCGACTTACGCTGCTTCAGAGCTTTCGCTGTGTGCGCCTCGTGCTATGGGACGAGAGTCGGCGGCGTCTCGTCTCCTTTCGTGAGATGGGACGTCGCTGCAATGGAACTGCGGTTTTCTGTGAGCGTTGACCCCATCGTTTTTGCTGAGAAGGTCGCAATGGATGCTGCGCTTCTCCTTCTGATGCTTGAGGCCGCATCCACGGACGTCGTTTCACCATCAGCCTGAAGCGCGGCACCTCAAATTCTTCAGCTATCCACAAGAACGCCGGCCGATTACCCCATCTTTCGGGAGCAAATAAGTTCGAACTCGTGATCAATCTCGGGACTGCAAAAACGCTCGAGCTCACCATTCCAGATAAATTGCTCGCCCTAGCCGACGATGTGATCGAGTAACACTTGGCGTGTGTTGCGGTGCATGAGTCTCCTTCCGATGCTGTGGACGGCTCCTCCAACCGGCACGTGAGTGCCATGGATGTGGGTGCTGTTAAGGCTCCCACGATTCGGAGGAGCTATCCATGCAAACGATTACGACAATTGGTCTCGACATCGCGAAGTCGGTTTTCCAGGTCCATAGCATCGATGCCGGAGGTAATGTCATCTTCCGTCGTCAACTCAAGCGTCGTCATGTACTGGCATTCTTCGAGAAGCTGCCACCGTGCTTGGTTGGTATCGAAGCTTGCGCCTCGGCGCATCATTGGTCGCGCGAGCTCCAGGCGCTTGGCCACACCGTTCGCTTGATGCCGCCGGCTTATGTGAAGCCCTATGTGAAGCGACACAAGAACGACGCCACTGACGCCGAGGCGATTTGCGAGGCGGTCACCAGACCGAACATGCGGTTCGTCGCGACCAAGACGCCAGAGCAACAGAGCTGCCTGACGTTGCACCGTACCCGTCACCTGTTCATCCGCCAGCAAACCTCAGTGATCAATGCCATCCGCGCGCACCTGGCCGAGTTCGGGATCGTCGCGCCGGTCGGTCGCCATGGTGTCGAGCAACTGCTCAGTGTCGCCGCTGATTCAAATGACAAGCGGTTGCCCGAGATTACACGCGTCTGTGTCGCCGCGCTCGGCGCCCAACTACAGACCCTGAAGGCTCAGATCCTGGAATTCGATCGTATGATCAGGGTCTGGCACCGATCGAGCGAGGCAAGCCGGCGGCTCGACGACATCCCCGGCGTCGGTCCTGCATTGGCGACTGCTCTGGTAGCCAGCATCGCGGATCCGAAGGTGTTCCGATCAGGGCGGGATTTCTCAGCCTGGATCGGGCTCGTGCCGAAGCAGAACTCGAGTGGCGGCAAAGACAGGCTCGGCAGTATCAGCAAACGAGGCGATCGCTATCTGCGCAGCCTGTTCACGACCGGCGCGTTGGCAGTGATCCGCTATGCCAAAATCCACGGCACCAAACATCGACCTTGGCTCACAGCATTGCTGGCGCGGCGGCCGACGAAGGTCGTGGCCATCGCGCTCGCCAACAAGATCGCCAGGATGGCGTGGGCGATGATGGCCAAAGGCGAGCGATACAAGCAACCCGCTGCGTTGGCGGCGTGAACCAGATCGCATCGGGCATCCGGTGTGATGTGAAGGTTGGGAGGGCGAACAGCACGTAATGCAGAGCCGGTCGATCCGGCGATCAGGACAACCCACATGGGCCAGAGCATCGTCGAATGCGTCCTTTTGACCGGGACCTGATCCGCGGAGAGCATTATGGCCAGCGGTCATGTGAACCGCATCAACAGGCCGAACACATGGCTGCACCGACCAATGCTGCACTCGTGAAGAAAGTCCTTGCCAACTCGGAGCCGTCCACACATGGCCCATCTGAGACCTCACCCGGTGTCCCTTCCGAAAATTCGATCCGTCTGGATTCGCAGCATGAGCCAGAATCATCGCATCATCCGGGCCGATGTTTGCGATCCTGCACGTGCTGTGGATCTTCGTTGTCGACATTTTCAAGTCGCGACGCAGGCTGGAAGCCGAGAACCTGTTTCTTCATCATCAGCTTAACATCGCATTGAGGCGAGCGCCGCCTCGGCTGCGGCTGTACGGCAGTGATCGGGCGTTGTTGGTATGGATGACGCGGATTTGGCCCGGTCTGCTCGACATATCCCGGGTCGTGAAGCCGGAAACTATCTTGCGATGGCATCGCTCCGGCTTCAAAGCGTTTTGGCGCTGGAAATCCCGAAATAGGGCAGGGCGGCCAAAGGTCGATCGTGAGCTGCGCGATCTCATCCGACGGATGAGCAAAGAGAATCCGCTCTGGGGTGCGCCCCGGATCCATGGCGAATTGCTGATGCTGGGGTTCGAAGTCGCCCAGTCGACGGTCTCCAAATACATGGTGCAGGGTCGGAGGCCGCCTTCGCAATCCTGGAGGACGTTTCTTCGAAACCACATGGAGGTGATCGCTGCTATTGATATGTGCGTGGTCCCGACGCTGACCTTTGAGCGATTGTTCGCGTTTCTGGTCCTGAGCCACGGCCGGCGACAGTTGCTGTGGTTTGAGGTCACGCGACATCCGACAGCCGAGTGGCTGGCCCGCCAGATCACTGAGGCCTTCCCCTGGGCATCGGCGCCGACCTATCTGGTGCGCGATAATGATGCTGCCTATGGACATGTCTTTACATCCCGGCTGAGAGCCATGGGTATTCGTGACCGCCCGATCTCGCCTAGATCGCCCTGGCAAAACGGGTATGCGGAACGCCTGATCGGCACTGTGCGCCGCGAGTGCCTGGATCGGATGCTGATCTTTGGCGAGGCGCACCTGAGGCGAATTCTGAGCTTGTACGCCATCTACTATAATGAATCGCGCACGCACCTATCACTGCACAAGGATGCGCCACTGCATCGAGCAATCCAACGGTCTGGTACCGTCGTTGCTGTGCCGGTCTTGGGTGGACTGCATCATCGCTACGCGCGGATATGATTTTCGGAAAGGACAACGGTAACGAGGCCGCGGTAATTGCGATCTGCGGCACGGGACCGATCACCTATCGCGCGGTCGATCCGAGCCGGCCAGATCTGCGCGTGCTGTAAGCGTAAGGGGATCTGCGTGAGCTATGTCTTGTTGATAGCTCGACCCTGAAATTTTCTCTATCGCGCAATTTCAGGCGTCGGCGGTGAGCACACGTCCTTTTGTTTCCGGGAGCATCAGTGCGGCAACGATTAGAATGCCGTAGGCGATCACCGCGAAAATACCGATCGATTGCCCGAGCGGCAGCGTAGCACTGAGCACACCAACGAAGAACGGGTTAAGCGCCGCTACACCCCGCCCGAAATTGTAAGCGAAGCCTTGCCCAGACCCGCGCACGCGCGTTGGAAAATTCTCGGTGAGAAACGGGCCCATGCCCGAGAAAATGCCTGAGGCAAAAAAGCCAAGCGGAAAACCCAAAATCAACATCATAGAATCATTGACGGGAAGCTGCGTATAGACAAATACGGTCAATACTGAGCAGACGGCGAACAGAATGAAGTTCGCGCGACGCCCTATCCGGTCGGCAAGGTACGCGCTGACGAGATAACCGACGAATGAGCCGACAATGATGACGGCGAGATAACCGCCAGTACCGAGCACCGTTAGCTTGCGCTCTGTGCGCAGATAGGTCGGAAGCCATGTCGCAATAGCGTAATAGCCGCCCTGTGCGCCGGTCGCGAGCACTGATGTTAAAATCGTTGTTCTCAGCATCGCCGGCGAGAAAATTTCCATAAAATTCGCAGTCGTCCCCTTTGCCATCAGTCCGCTTTGTGTTGCGGTGAACACTTTCGGTTCGTCGACGAAACGGCGCACGAAAAAGACGAGGAACGCCGGCAAAAGGCCCACCCAGAACAATGCACGCCAGGCGGTGTCCAGCGGCAGCACGCTGAAAAACCAAGTCGCCGCGATGGCTGCGATGGCCCAGCCAACCGCCCAGCCGCTCTGCACGCTACCGACCGCTTTGCCACGGTGCTCCGCGCGTATCACTTCACCAATCAAGACAGCTCCCGCCGCCCATTCGCCGCCGAAGCCAAATCCCATCAATGCGCGAAAGACGAAAAGCTGTACGTAATTTTGGGCGAACCCGCAAAGAAACGTGAAGATGGCGAACCACAGGATGGTGATTTGCAGCGTGCGCACGCGCCCAAAGCGATCGGAAAGGGCACCGCCGAACCAGCCGCCAAAGGCGGAAGTGAGCAACGTCACTGTTCCGATCAACCCAGCATCCGCATTGGTGATCGCAAAAGCGACGATGATCGCCGGGATGACGAAGCTGAAAATCTGCACATCCATGGCATCGAGCATCCAACCACCGAAACACGCCCAGAATGTGCGTCTCTCGCTGGGATCTAACTGGCGATACCAACCTGTCAGACTGTCATGTGGACTTGCCATTGCGCTCCCCCAAAGCCGGACGTTTCTGGGATTGTGGCCGACTTGGACTAACCGCTAACCTACACCCTCCGGCCTCCCATGACATTATCGCAAATGTCACTGTAAGCCAGACGAGGTGCCCGAATAGGATGCCGTGTGTACCGAAAACGATAGCTGGCGATGTTGTCGTGACCACGATGTACAAACTCACCGTGGCAGTCGCTGTGCTGTGCGTCACTGTGTTCGTTCCAAACCACTCATACGCGCGTGACGACGGACGCTTCGCGAATTCGCCGCTTAAGGAATGGTTCGACCGCCTTGCGAGCAGAAACGGATTGTGCTGCGCTTTTGCCGACGGTGTCAGTCTGCAGGATGTCGATTGGCATCACGGGGACCCCTCGACCTCCCCAACACCCAAACAAAAACACTTCTTTAACCTGTCAAGAAACCAAGCTTGATACGCTTGAACGCGTCTCCCCGAGCAAAGTGTGGAGGAGGATTTGTCATGGATACGAATGACACCATGCAACGAAACCGCCGCGGATTTCTCCAGGAAGGGGTTGCTGCGACAACCGTTGCCTTGGCCGGTCTGCCGTCCGCAGCGCGCGGCACAAGCGAGGCGACTGGAAAAATGAAGATCGAGAATGTCGGCGTGATGAGCCCCGGCGACATGGGGCAGGCGGTGGCGCTTCAGATCAAAGCCAAGGGTTTGCATGTTTACACAGCGCTTGAGCACCGCAGCGAACGCACCCGCGGTTTAGCGCGCGAGGCGGGACTAACCGACGTCGGTACGCTTGCACAACTCGTTGTCGAATGCGATGTCGTGCTTTCGATCATGGATCCGGGCGCTGCGGTCGATTTCGCCCGCGAAGTCTCGGATGCCATCCGCACGAGTGGCCGGCGGACACTGATTGTCGACTGCAATGCGATCGCGCCGCAGACCGTGTACGAAATCGCAGGCTTGGTCGAGCAAGCGGGCGGGCGTTTTCTCGACGCCGGCATCATCGGATCGCCTCCACGCGGCACGGCGAAAGCCAATCTGTACGTATCGGGACCCGGCGCTTCCGATCTGGAACAGCTTGCGGGGCCGCAGCTCCTCGTGCATCCGATCGGCGAACGAGTAGCGGACGCCAGCGCGCTCAAGATGTGCTATGGCGCCCTCAACAAGGGGACGCAGGCGCTATGGCTGGAGGTGCTGATCGCCGCTGAACGGCTGGGCATCGCCCGGCTACTCGAACAGCAGTTACAGCAGTCTCAGGCGGATCGTTATAGTTGGGCGTTGAGCCAATTTCCCGAATTGACACCCAAGGCCTATCGCTGGGTGCCTGAAATGATCGAGATCTCCAAGACCTTGGGCTCTGCCGGCGTCACACCGATAATGTTTCAAGGAGCAGCGGACGTCTATCGCTTCGTCGACGGCACACCACTTGGCAAGGAAACCCCCGAAAACCGCGATAAAACACGCTATGAATTGGGGAGCGTTCCTGATTAAGGAGCGCATTAATTCAGATCAATTGACCCGCGAAGATAATCCGCAGCGCGCCGCTGCCGCGAGCCCGGCTCTGACGGGCTGATGAGTACTGAAACGCGCTCACCGCGGAGAACCCGAATGCAGGCTCCATCGGAGGCGCTTTTCCTTGCGCAGATCGTTCTGCTGCTCCTGGTAGGTCGTCTGATCGGCGAGGTGATGCGACGGATCGGGCAACCGGCTGTCATAGGGCAGCTGATGGCCGGAATTCTACTTGGGCCCTCCGTATTCGGCGCGATTTGGCCGGAGGCGCAACGCACGGTATTTACCGCTAATCCGCAACAGCAAAGCATGATTGATGCCGTCTCGCAGCTTGGCATCCTAATGCTGTTGCTGCTGACCGGGATGGAGACCGACCTCAGGCTGGTTAAAAAGGCGCGTCGGGCTGCCATTAGCACGTCGGCGGCGGAAATCATCCTGCCCTTCGCCTGCGGATTTGCGCTCGGCGAGCTATTACCCGCCGCACTGCTGCCAAAGCCCGACCAGCGGATCATCACCTCGCTGTTTCTTGGTACGGCATTGTCGATTGCCTCGGTGAAGATCGTGGCAACGGTCGTCCGCGAAATGAATTTCATGCGTCGAGACGTGGGGATCACACTGATCGCCTCAGCCATCATCGACGACACGGTAGGATGGATCATCGTCGCGATTATCTCCGGCCTCGCGGTTCACGGCGAGGTGGACGCGCTCACCTTGAGCCAGAGTGTGCTCGGAACGGCAATCTTTCTTGCTGTCAGCTTTACACTCGGCCGGCGTCTGGTATTCAGCATCATCCGCTGGACCAACGACAGTTTTGTCAGCGAAATGCCGGTGGTGACCGCCATTCTCGTCATCATGGGCACCATGGCGCTCACAACGGATCTGATAGGCATAAATCCCGTGCTCGGTGCGTTCGTGGCTGGAATTCTCGTCGGCAAATCACCGATCCTGACCCGCCACATCGACGAGCAATTGCGCGGCCTCGTCACCGCTCTGTTCATGCCCATCTTCTTTTCGCTTGCCGGTTTGCATACCGATTTGACCATCCTGCGAGATCCGACCCTGTTCCTTTGACCATCGGTCTGATTTTGATCGCGAGCCTCGGCAAGTTCGCTGGCGCGTTCTTGGGGGGCGCTCTTGGCGGCCTTAGCGCACAAGAATCCCTGGCGCTTGGTTGCGGCATGAATGCCCGCGGCTCGACCGAGGTGATTGTCGCGTCAATTGGCTTGTCGATGGGCGTGCTCAGCCAGGATCTGTTCACCATGATCGTCGCCATGGCGGTCGTCACCACGACGGCCATGCCACCAACCTTGCGCTGGGCATTCTCGCGGCTACCGCTGCGTTACGGCGAGCGCGTTCGTCTCGAGCGCGAAGCATTCGAGGCAACGGGATTCGTCACCAATATCGAGCGTCTTCTTGTCGCCGCGGACGACAGTGCGAATGGCAAGCTCGCCCACCACCTTGCCGACATGCTTGCCCGATCGCGTGGCATCCCGATGACTGTCCTTCATCTGGGCCGGCGCGAACCGGTTCAAGTCAACGAGACGACGCCGGCGCGGCGCGCCCAAACGGGCGCGAGCGGCATGAACAAAACGGGCGAGATTGGCGGGACGCAGGTACGAGAGGCGAGGGCGCGATGGCTGGATGTGGCCCTGCACGTCGAGTTTCTCACGCCGGAGGCGGCCGTGACCAAAGAGGCGCGGAAGGGATACGATCTCCTGCTGATCGGTGCTGAGAGGACCATGGCAGCCCACGGCGGTTTCCACGATGAAATCGCCCGGATCGCCGCCGGCTTCGAGGGTCCCCTTGCGGTCGTCGTGGCGCGGGGCGCGCATCCACAGAAACCACCGGGGCACCGTTTGAACATCCTGGTGCCGGTGCGCGGCAACAAAGTCTCGCGGCGGGGCGCCGAGGTGGCACTCGCTCTAGCACGTGCCGGCACCAGCGCGGTGACGGCCCTCTATGTCATGGGAACGGTCGGCCTCGGTGCCGCACAGCGTCGCTTGAAACGGGCGACCATGAGCCGGCGTCACGAGGAAACCATCCTCAAGGATATTGTCGAGCTGGCGGACCGCTATGACACGCCGATCCGAACGGCCTTGCGTGTCGATATCGCACCTGAGGAAGCGATCCTGCGACAAGCGCGCCTCGGGCGTTATGATCTGATCGTGATGGGAGTAGGCCGCCCGGCGGGCGAGACCCTGTATTTTGGCAAGATCGCGGCTGCGGTGCTGGAGAAGTCGCACCACTCGATGCTATTCGTGTCGAGCTGATCTGGACGTGCGGATGCGCTCAAAGTTCCAACGAAAGGCCGGATACATTGATGCAAGACCGTTTACACCCAACTCGTCGAAATCTTTCTTGCTACGCACGGCCGGGCCGATTGACGATGTCCAGGGTCCATCAGATTTACTCCTAACTACGGAAGTCTGAGCGACAGCGCGAAATCGACGGCAAGGGCGAAGTTCAGATCAGAGGTTCGCCTTAGGCCGCCCGCCAGTGATCAGGCTGCTTCTTATCATTCAGGTGCCGGACGCGAGCAACAAGGGGGCTGTGGCCCTTACTTTTCGCCCAATCGATCGCGCTTCTCGCTGCGTTTTGAAGGTGCCGAGCACGTGGTCCGCATGGTCTTCGACGACATAATCGTCGATATGGCTCCCCTCAGGTCGGCCCTTGGGCCGCACTTCAACGTAAACGTTCGCCATGCTCTTGTCTCCTGAGGTACTTTTGCGGACGAAGTGAGAACTTGAAAATTTTGATCCCAAATACAGAAAACCGCTTTGATCTAGCTCAAGGACAAACGGAGGGGGGCTGGCATTCTTAAATTTTACTAGAACCTATCTCAAAATTGTCTGAAGAGGATAACGAGGCAGGCGAGTTGGACGAAGCCGAGGAAGTTCTGAGTGTGGAATTCCCAGCGGACGAGTATGCGGCGCTGCCATTGTATCCAGGCGAAGAAACGCTCGACGAGCCAGCGTCGCATGTAGCGGCTCAGCCGTCGTCGATCTTGCGTCGGCGGCTTGATGCGATTGGCGCGGTGTGGCGCGATCATCTCGACACCATCTCGTCGCAATTCCTCGTCGAGCGGATCGCTGTCATAGGCACGGTCGCCGATCAGGTTTTCTGGCTTGGCTTCGATCATGTAGAAGTCGAAGCACAACTGCACCAAGCGGACCTCATGGTGGTTGGCGGCATGCGTGCTGACCGAAAGCGGTAGCCCATGGCGATCCACAATTGCCATGATTTTCATGCCCTTCCCGCGCTTTGTGGTTCCGACCTCTGCCCCGCCGCCTTTCGCCATAACGAAGGTAGCGTCAATGAAGCATTCTTCTTCATCGAGTGCACCTCTGTCGCGAAGTTCGTTGGCAACATCCGTCAGCACTCGACGCAGAACTTCATCGCGGCACCAAGTCTGAAAGCGCCGATGTACGGTTTTGTAGTTCGGATAGCTCTGCGGCAGCATGTGCCACTGCGCACCGATGTTGAAAATCCACAGCACCGCTTCAAGGACACGACGCGTGGAAACGGGCTTTCGACCAGGACGCCCATCCGGAATGTTTTCTTCCGGAGAACGATTTCGGATGCGTTCCCACGCCCGTCCGTGAGCCGAATCATTCAACCTTTATAGCGGATCGACAGCAGCCGGTAATTTTGAGATAGGTTCTAATCAGCAGTTTGAACCGATGAGCTATCGAATAAGGCTACTTCAAAAATCTGCTCAGCATCGATGGCCCTTTCATACGATCACGACCGACACACAAATGATCGAGGATACGCCGGCTCAGTACAAAGTACGCATGCAGAAGCATGCCCGGTCGCAACGCAAGCGGCAGGCGTCGCATGCGAGACGATCCAGGTCGAGCATGAGGCGCCGCGATCGAAGCCATGCACGCGGCGGCATAGCGCATTGCATGCAGCGATGTCTGTGGCGGTCGCTGGTCGGACCTCGTAGCCCGCAAGTCGCTGCTTGAGCGGCGGACCTTGCATCACCGAAAGCGGTTCTCGCGTCACAAAACCCAATCTTGCATAAAGGCAGAGCGAGCGATTGTGAAAGGCATCTTGCACCAATCTGATCCCGGAACATCTTCTTAGCTACAGCGTGTTCCATGATGATCTGCATCAATTGGCGGCCAATTCCAGTGTTCTGCACTGAAGGGCTGATTGTGATCGGGCCGATGCCACCAATCAGGGAGCGTGTGTCAAGAAAATTGCTGCCAACAATGCGTCCATCGGTTTCCGCCACAACTCCATGGAATTCGGGATGGGCGATCAGCATCGAGGCGACCGCGGTGGCGACCTCGGCAGAGGGGAAATCAGGTGGAAAATTGTGCTGGGCCGCGATCGTCGCGAAGGCCGCGTGGACTACGCGGCCGCACTCAGCGGCATCGGTTGCTTGTGTGTCACGTATTGAAACAGCCATCGTAATACTTCCTTGCGATCGAGCAACGGCCGAGGATGATACCGTACTACATCGAATTTAGGTTACGGTGCATCGCAGCAAATCAGGAGGCTCGACTTCCGGACTGGGTCCCGAGAACAGACATTGGCGGTTACAGCGAGCCATGAGATCCTGTCGCTTCGGTTGCCCTTCGGGGTCATGCTCGCGTCGTGCTCGATTGTCCAGCTACGTCAGAACATCAAAATTCACCTGAAGCTGACCTCAGGTCCAAGCTTGCCCAAGGGAGCGATAACATCATGGATTTCCGAAAGAGGTTGGTAGTGCCGCCACGCGGCAAACTCAAACTTGCCGATATCGACCCAGCCTACAAAGGTGAGCACGAGAGCCACCAAACCGCAGCGGCGGAGATTGTGCGCAACACCGAAGCCCTCGCTCACCTGCAATATAAGCTTTACGCCGAAGGCAGGCGTTCGCTACTCGTTGTATTGCAAGGTCTTGATGCATCTGGGAAAAGACGGCGTCATTCGTCATATTTTCAATAGCGTCAACCCGCAAGGTGTCAACGTAACGTGTTTCAAACAACCAAGTTATGAAGAACTTGGCCACCGACTCCCTTTGGCGCGCCCACTGTCATGTGCCGATCAACGGCGATATTATGATCTTCAATCGCTCGCACTATGAAGGTGTATTAGTCGTTCGCGTGCACAACATCGTTCCTAAAGCGATCTGGTCAACACGCTATGATCGCATCTGTGAGTTCGAGAAACTTCTTACCCAAGCGGGCACACGCGTGCTCAAGTTCTATCTGCACATCAGTCCAGAAGAGCAGCTTACCCGGTTCAAGGAACGACTAGAGAACCCGCATCGGAATTGGAAAATAAGCAATTCCGATTATACCGAGCGCGAATACTGGCCGGCTTATGCCGCGGCCTTCGAAGATGCGATACGCGAGACGACCACGACGGACGCGCCCTGGTATGTTATTCCATCCAATCACAAGTGGTTTCGGGATCTCGCCATTTCGAGCATTCTCATCGATAATCCGCCTGGATGAGATGAAACTTCTAATTCCAAAACCCTCTGCTGATCTTAAGGCGATCTGTCTCCGATACCATTCGGCAAAGATCGAGCAAAAGAAGAACGAACAACTCAATCTACCCAAGACGAACTGAAAAAACACAACAAGAAATAGGCGATCGGATTGTACGCCGGCTAGGATATGCCGCCACGTCTGGCGCTTTTGGCAGCGGCGTTGTTCATCGTCGAGTTTTTCGATGCGCCAACAATCGCCAGTCTGTTCGCATTCATCAGCATA
>CAWFJS010000021.1:0-71453 GCA_963816295.1 uncultured Alphaproteobacteria bacterium
AGCCAACGATGGCCACAGGCGAAGCTAGAATTAAATCACTATACGCGGGGCTCTACCGCACCATTATTCGATTGGGTCTCTTGATAGCGGCTGCCTGGCTATTCGCAGCATTTTCCTTTTATTTGTCTAGAAAGACGGGCGCCGATTGGTTTACCCGGTCAGGCGCCGTCATGGCCTTGGTTGGGGCGGCAGTTACCTTTAGGCTCGCCAATTTCTATCAGGGGGCACTCGCTGCGGCGCTCAAGGAAGAACTCGTTTCGGTGTCTAAAGAGATCGAGCTTCACCTCGAACCCCCTAAATCGTACGTGCGTCTTTTGTACTTGGGTTATCTGACCGGCATTGTTGGAACCGGGATCTGGGGCTATGGGGACCTGCTGGTCGGACTGACTTTCTAGTCTGTCCCGCTTTCGAGGGATCTCAGATCGGCAGGAGGGCCAAGCATTCGGTAGTCTCTCACATAATGTCTGCTTTTGGCCGATTTTGTTGCAGAAGTCGGCGATGACAGGTGCGTGGCGACCGGCGCGAACTTCTTTAAGTAGTCGTTTGCCATCCACTCCCTAGCAAGGAGTGGGCTGACACCACTGCCGCCGAACTCTGCACTCCTTATGCAAAGCACGCCTCGGTGACCGGCGGTGGTCGGACGACGAGCTTTGCGAGCCTGCGGAGGTTTTGCGCGATTGCCGCCAGTGTGAACTCGAACAGGGCACCGCACGGCCCACGCAAGCGCAGACGACCGAGCCGAAAGATACGTTTGAGGTGCGCGAACAGCATCTCAACGCGCTTGCGATCGTGGCGCGAGCGTTCGAA
Organism: uncultured Alphaproteobacteria bacterium; assembly: GCA_963816295.1. GTDB lineage: Bacteria > Pseudomonadota > Alphaproteobacteria > Rhizobiales > Xanthobacteraceae > BOG-931. The sequence goes on from CAWFJS010000021.1 coordinate 808, forward strand.
TGCTTCGGTCTTGGCCAGCGCCCGGGCTACGTCACGGGCCTCTTCGTAGATGCTGCGCGGAATTCTGCGCCACGGCGCCTTCGGACAGCACTGCGCCTTAAGGAGGCAGCTGCGGCAATCGCGTGTCCTGGCCCGGTAATATAGTGTCTCCCCATCGGTGGCCACCTTGCCCGTCGTGGTGAGAACCTTGCCGGCCGGACAGATGTAAACGTTACGCTCTTTGTCGAATGTGAAGTCTTCCCGACTGAACGTTCCGTCTTCTCGCCTCGATTTGTCGACCACCGGGATGTGCGGCGCTATCTTTGCCTCGTTGACCAGCCAATCGAGGTTGGCTCCAGAACCGTAAGCCGTATCGCCCGCGAGCCGTTCGGGCTTGATGGCGAAGCGCTGCTCGGTGCGTTCGATCATGGTCTTGGCGGCGCCAACTTCGGCTTGGCGGATGGCGCGCGACGCCTCGACATCCATGATGATGCCGAACTTCACGTCAATCAGATAATTGTCGGAATAGGCAAAGAACGCCGGTCCGCGTAGAGCTCCCGTCCATTGGGCGCGGGGTCGGACGGTGAGACGAACTTGGGCGCCACATCGCTGGCCGCCCCAAATGCCGCGTCATCAAGGGTGGCGAGATACTCCTTGGTAACCGGGCGCAGTGCCACTAAATCATTGATGGTTGGTGGGCGCACAAGGACTCGAACCTTGGACCCGCTGATAAGGGTAATCGGGCCGCTTCTCAGCAAAATCTGTGGGCCCCCAGCCGCGACACCAGCAAGCCAAACGGTTACATAAGTTTCGACCGTAAAGCCGCGTTCGTGGCCAATCACCTCGACAATCTCTGCAGGCGTGGTGGGGGCGTCTTTCAACGCCTGCGCCGCGTTCGTGTTGCGGAACGAATGGAAGGCGATGCCCAACCTAGCTCGACTACTTGATGTATAAGTGATTGAGCCGCAAGCCCGGATAGCGGATGCGTTCAATCAATTCTTTCAGCGCCTTCGTGGGCAGTTGCATAGGCGCATACACCGAAAACGTGAAGCCCTGCTCATGGCCGATTAGCTCCGCTATTTCGACCTGCGTCGCACGCTTGTCTTTGAGGGCTTGCGCCACATTCTTGCGGAATGAATGAAATGCCGTGCGCGGAACGCTAACACCGCACCTTCTCCGGTACTCTGTGAATCGCTTGGCGAAATAATGGTTGTACTTGCCATCAGGGCCGCCCGGTTTCAGTGCTGGAAATAGTTGGCCGTCACGCGGTAACGCCTTCACGTAATCGAGGAAGCCGCAGCGGACCAATTCGCTATGTATCGGCACAACGCGCGTGGCCGCTTCCGTCTTGAGGCTTTGGCCCGTATTGTCGTCGCTCACGTTGAACAACCATATGCCTTCCTTGCGCTGCACGTCGCTGGCGCGCATCTGGCAAATCTCGTTTGACCGCATTCCGCTAAAGAGCCCGACCAATGGAATCCAAGCCATCGCATTTTCAAACGTGTACTTAGCCGGGCGGATGCGCTGTTCGGTTGGCGTGTCGCGTAATAGCGCCGTGCTAAAGAGCTTGTTCAACTCGTCGGTCTTATAGGACCGCCATGAGCTATTGGTTTCTTCAAGCGTTCGCCCGGCGAAAGGATTGCGCCCTTCAAAGTGTCCCTCTTTGTCCGCCAACCTGAACACGCCAGAAAGAGCGTGAATGTATGAGTTGATGGTTCGGTTTGTGAGCCTGCCCGAACGATTGGCGCATTTTTCAACCAGCTTGTTCAAGGGCAACTCTTGTGCGCCTTCAATGTGGTGCCAATCGGGGTCTAGCTTTCCAATCTGCTCAAGGAAATCGGTTGCCGTCAGCTTGTCGATTGCAGCAAGCGGGGCGTCGTCGGTGAAGCTTTTGAATAGACGGAACACGGTTTCCCGTTGACGTTGCGTGTGAGCCGTCATTTTGCCAGCCTTCCGCTTGGCTTCAATGTATCGCGCCGCCGCTTCTGAAAAACGCATTCCGCCATCATTGCGAATGCGCACAACCTTGCGTGGCGGGGCAACAATTGGCCGCAGCGTTCGGGGGTCAATGCCATGTGCTCCGAGGAAGGTTGCCGGCGGTTCCGATGGCTTGCCTTCCAATGCACGCAAGCGACCGTTGACCGCTTCGATGAGCGCCCGCACCGCCGCTTGGCCCATGAGCCGATAAGTCTTGCTGCCGGGCTCTAGCTGAACGCCAGTCCGTCGCCCGACGGCCTTCAATTCGTGGGCGATGGCGTCAAAGCTCATCAGGTCGTCGATTGGCGTGCCTGATTCACCTGGGTCTAGCGAAACAAGTCCCATACCTTCAAGGAAACTGTACAGGCCCTCGTTAAGGCTTTCGCGCTCTTCGTTGACGGACGACCGCCGCCTCTTGGCGTCCACCTCCATCCGTTCCAGCGTTGACGTGAAAATCTCTCGCGCCTGCACGTCGATTTCGGCAAGCGACAATGGCTCGCCGGTCTGCGCCCGTTGGAAAGTTTCGCGCCATTGCTTCACAAGCGGCCAGCGCCGGTCCTGAGCTTCCCCAAGCGACTGTGTTTTGAGGCTCACTACAATCTTGCTGAGCGGCCGGCCGGCGCTTCCATTGCGCCCGTCGCTCAGGAATTTGCCGCGCAACGCCCGTGGTACGGCCGCGACGAAATACCAGCCTTGATGCCGCTGCCTTAAGTACCTCGTGTCGGCCATGCTGTGTCCCGCTGATGGTACAAGTTGATGGTACAGCCTCATGGCACAGTACCCTCGATAAAGCAAGGATAATCAGGCATAACCGGCATTTCTGATTAGGTGGCAAGTTGCCCCTACAGCGCCCACCATTCGTCTCCGCCTCGCAGCTTCAGCCGGCAAAGCGATCGGAACTAACAACGACAGCACGCGTTATTGCCCCTGCGCAATGCTGGCGAGGAGACGGAGCATGCGAAAATATTTTATTGTTGCTGCCATTTTGGCTGCCATTGGCGTTGCAGTTGCGTTTATTTCACCACAACCGGCCGGCGCCTTTGTGGCCAATCAGAACGGCATCGCTAAAGCCGCGACGGCCGCGAATACCATTATCGAAGTGAAGCGCTCGCCGTCTAAAGGGCGGCCTCCGGGATGGAATCACGGTCGCAAGGTGGGCTGGCACGGACATTCAAGGCCACCCGGTCAACTCTGAAGACGAGCGCAGCGTGAATCGCGCGCGGTTGCTTTATAAAAATCGCGCGCCAGTATGCTCCCTCGGCTGCTAGCGCGAGTCGTCGCAATTAATCACTCGATAAAATAACGTTCTTCAGGATCGGATAAATCTGATTCTCCCACCGCTTTCCTGAGAACACGCCGTAATGGCCGACGCCGGCCTGCATGTGGTGGCGCTTGAGATAAGGCCGCAGCTTGCTGCACAGATCGTGCGCCGCGACGGTCTGGCCAACCGCACAGATGTCGTCACGCTCGCCTTCGACAGTGAACAGCATGGTCTTGCGGATCGCGGTCGGATCGACCCGATGGCCGTGCCATTCCAGTTTGCCCTGTGGCAGCGCGTGCTCCTGAAAGATGAGCCGCACGGTCTCCAGGTAGAATTCCGCCGTGAGATCGAGCACGGCGAAATATTCATCGTAGAACGCCTTGGTCACCGCGGCCTTGTCTAGATCGCCGTTGGCAAGATGTTCGTAAAGCTCGCGATGGGCTTTGAGATGCCGCTCCAGATTCATGCTCATGAAAGCGACGAGCTGCACGAACCCGGGATAGACGCGGCGATAGGCGCCGGGATAGCGCAGCGGCACAGCCGCCGTCAGCGCTCGCTCAAACCATTCGATGGAGCGTTTTTTGGCAAGCGCGTTGACTTTGGTCGGATTGATCCGCGTGTCGATCGGTCCCGCCATCAGCGTCATCGATCGCGGCTGCGCCGGATTGCCGGCCTGCGCCATCACGGCAACGGCGGCGAGTACCGAGACGCACGGCTGACAAACCGCCAGAACGTGCGCGCCCGGACCGATCGTTTCCAGAAACTTGATCAGGTGATCGGCATATTCATCAACCCCGAACCGGCCGGTCATGATCGGAATATCCCGGGCATTGTGCCAGTCGGTGATGAACACATCGTGGTCCGGCAGCACGGTACGCACCGTTGCCCGCAACAAAGTCGAGAAATGCCCGGACAACGGGGCGACCAGCAGCACGCGTGGCTGTGCGGTTGCGATGTCTTTCTTGAAATGAAGGAGTGTAGCGAAGGGCGTCCGCGCCGCTGCTTGCTCCCGCACCTCCACTTCACGATTGCCGACCGTAATGGATGTAATGCCAAAGGGCGGTCGAGTGTGGCTTAGCCCGGACCGTGCAATCAGTTCATAGGCTGCGGTGAGATTGCGCATCGCCGGATGATCGGCGAGGAGCGGCGAGCCTCCCGAGCTTGCCGCCATGCCAGCCCAGGCCCGGACCGGCACCATCACGTCCGATTGCATCTGATAGGCGAAATACAGCATTCCCAGCCCACGGGTGCCGTGAGCCGCCCGGCAACAGCTCCCGTTGACTATCCCCAGCGCTGAACCCTAGTGGATTTTTTGTTGCACTGCGACAGGAATGTGCACATCCTGCACAGTTGGGGATTGCGGCCGCTTCGATTTAGCTGACTGTCCCCAATTGAGGTGCCGGGCCTCGCGTAATGCTCTGATTGCAGGCGCAATTTGGCGCGGGGGCACTGCATGACAATTGCTACTCTCAGCATCGCCAGCAAAAACTACGGCTCCTGGTCGCTGCGCGGCTGGTTGCTGTGCAAAATGTCCAACTTGGACTTCGACGAGCAGCAGGTCTCGACGGACGATCCTTCGACGCGCGCCGAATTGCTGTTGCTATCGCCGTCTTTCCTCGTCCCCTGCCTGAGCCATAACGGGCTGAAGATCTGGGACACGCTGGCCATTGCCGAATACCTCCATGAAATCAGGCCGGACGCCGGCCTGTTCCCTTCCAAACAGGCGCAGCGCGCGCATTGCCGCTCGATCTGCGGCGAGATGCATTCGGGTTTCAGTAATCTGCGTTCCGCCCTGCCGATGAACATCAAGGCGCACTTCACCGGCTTTAAAGCGTGGGCGGGCGCGCGCGCCGACATCGACCGGATCGCGACCATTTGGCAGGAATGCATGGATGCCTACGGCGGACCGTATTTGTTTGGAGAGCGCGCCTGTGCTGCGGACGCCATGTACGCGCCGGTCTGCTCGCGGTTTGTGACTTATGACGTCACGCTCGGCGCTAGCGCGGTGGATTATTGCCGCACAATGATGAGCTATCCGTACATGGAAGAATGGATTGCTGCCGCCAAACTCGAACCCGACGAGCTCGAGGAATTAGACGTCGAGTTCTAAGCGTGGGCAAGCCGTCGTTGCTGCGGCCTGGTTCCTACAATCTCTCAGCCGACAGCGTATTGCATTCCGGAACCTGTCCCGAGTTAAACCCGTTGAGGAACCAGCGCTTGCGCTGTTCGGAACTGCCATGCGTGAATGAGTTGGGCACGACATAGCCCTGCATTTCTTTCTGCAGCCGGTCGTCGCCGATGGCGGACGCGGTCTGCAAGGCCTGGTCGAGGTCGCCGGGATCGAGAAACTTGTTCTTCTGTTGGGAACGGGTTGCCCACACGCCGGCGAGACAGTCGGCCTGCAGCTCGACCCGGACTTGCATAGCATTGGCTTCAGCCCGGCTCGAAGCGGCCTGCTGCGCTTCCGTGACGCGCGGCAGGATACCGAGCTCATTCTGCACGTGATGTCCGACCTCGTGCGCGATGACATAGGCTTCCGAGAACCGGCATGCGCTCGCATCCGAGCAGGCGCCGAATTTGCGCTGCATATCTTCGAAGAAAGAGGTGTCGAGATAAATGCGCTGATCGCGCGGGCAGTAAAACGGGCCCATGGCTGAGCGAGCGAAAGCGCATGGGGTCGGTTCGGAACCCGCGAATAGGCGTAATTTTGGTGGATGGTAGGTTCGGCCGCTGGCGGAAAAGATCTCGGTCCAGCGGTCCTCGGTGTCGCCCAGCACCAGCGCAACAAACCTCCCGGTGGCATCGTCTGGCGTCCCGGCAGTAACGGGTGGCGCCGGGCTCGTCTGTTCCGAGGGCGATCCGCCGCCGAGCAGGATCTGCGCGCCATTGAAAAGTACGCTCGGATCCACACCGAAATACCAGCTGATCAAACCGATAATGACAACAGTTCCGATGCCAAGGCCGCCCCTGCCTCCGGGCATGCCGCGGGAAGCGCTGGCCTCGCGATCGTCTTCGACATTGCTGCTGGGACGGAAATCATCTGTGCGCATCTGTCGTTCTCCAATCGAGTTCCGCTGGAGCTACAGGCGGCGGCACAGCATTATCCGTCTCGTCGAGCGGCAATGAAAGGCTATTTTTGTCAAAAAAACTGATAACGCGCGCTGGCCCGAGCGGCGCGGCTTACGCGCGAAAATCGTCATGAGATGGAGAAATGCTCAGGCGAAGTAATTAGCGGGCTTTTCCCTTATTGCCGCCAACAGGCTCGCCGCGCTACCAGCGCCGCCCCCAGCGCCGGCGCCCCCAACCGCCGCCCACCAACCGAAGCAACAGGAGGAGCACGACTGCTCCTATAAACGCATTCAGGATGAGCGAAATGATCCCGCTGCCGAGGTGAATGCCGATCCGCGGCAGCAGCCAATCGCCAATAAATGCACCGATCAGGCCGACAATCAAATCGCCGATCAATCCGAAACCGCCGCCTTCCATCACTCTGCCAGCGAGGTATCCCGCGACAATGCCGACGATCAAGATGACGAGGAGACTCTGATTGGACAGATACATGGCCAGCCCCCAAGAAAAACTATTGCAAACCTATTGGCGAAATAATCTAACGCATGGGCCGGTTACGGACAACCGAACTTCTTGCGGTTGCCCATTATGCATCAACGCGCTCACCATTGCGCTGGCAGGCAGCCCTCGCGCATTGAAGGCCTGCACTCATCCACTGCCGGAAATTCCGATTTCCGCAAGCGCCAACCGACCGAGCTGGGCCGAATCCCGTATTCCAGTCTGCGCGATCTCAATGATCTTCTTTGCAACAATCTCAGTGATGGGATCGAACCGGTCGCTCAGCTTCAGGGTTCGCAGGCAGTCCTCGTAGGCCGCGACAAGCGGAGCGATATCCTCGGGTGCAAAGGCTGAATTCTGCAAAAGCCGGTAAATGGCCATGGCGGCGCTCCATTGGCGAAAACTAGATCGGCGGGAGCGAGAGCCATCCCCATTGCCGCCATGCGGCCGACAACGCCAGGTTATCTACACCGGGTCGATGAACGCCGCCTGAACCAAGGTGGGAATTTGCTGCGTCAAAAGACGCATCTAGCGACAGTTGCCGTTGCGGCCCCGGCAACGAGAGTCGATAGGGTCTGACAACTTGACGTAGAAACGCCTAAAGCCCGATCGGCCGGGTCGTCGTCCGCCTGTAGCGGCAGCGCTCCCGGCCGGTACGAAAAACTAGTCAACGGGGCGCAAGCGCCGTATCGCTCATTCTCCTGACGGCGGCGTCCGCCAATTTTGTAGATGCTTCGGCGGTGCGGCGCGCACTGTGCAAGAGGGCCTCGATATTGTCGCGGACCACACGCGTTTGCAGAGCCAAACATTCCTGGGGTGTACGGCAGCCGAGGAACTCCTCGAAGTGCTCGAGATTTTCCTCGATGCGGTTTTGCACGAAGCGCATCCATTCTCCGGAGACGTTCTGTAGCCCGTCGACCACGAAGGTCGAGCTCTCGATCAGGGCCTGCACGTTGCCGGCGGACTGCTGCATGGTTTCTCTCGCGGTGTCGCCTGTGAGACCGAACAGCTTTGAGAACTGATCCACCGAGCGCTCGGCGATTCGGGTCGCAGCCTCGCTGCTATCGCGCCAGGTGCTGCTCATGGTCTCGGCATTGCGGCGAAACGCTTCGGTTCCCGCTCGTGTCGTGCGCTCCGCCGTATCCGACATCGCGCGGCTGGTCTGAGAGGCCTGTTCGGTCGCCCTTCGGGTCGTCTCGTGGACCGACTCGCTAGAATTGCGTTCAGCTTGGCGCGGATTGGCCATTCGATTCTCTCCATTGCAAGGGTTGCGTTGCCTCAGACCCCACTGATATAGGCCACGCCATTTTCGTTTCTAGACAAATCTTTCCCTGCCGACGCGGACCGCATCTGCATTCAGCGCAATGTGTCTGGAAAATTAAACAGGCGAAGCTGAATTGTGACGTAAGCTCAACGCACGTTGAGGGAACTAATCGAAGCGGTGTGCAGCCGGACTGTGGAACCGTACCAGTGCGACGCAATGCCGCTAATAATCAACGATTCAATTGCCACGATTGAGATGATCACCCGCAACGTCCGCCGGAACTACATCGAAGCGCGAAATTTCCGCGGCAAAATTCCGGCATGGCACGCGGTCCGCCAAGTAGTCTGCCAAATTGACTGCCAAGCAGATAGCGCTGAGCCCGCGTCCGCTCGAGTTCAGTAGCCATACCATCTGCGCGGCGGGCCGCCGACCGGACCTGAATAGGGTGCACAATTACTGCCTTGGATGGTGTAGCCCGGCGGACAGCCGTTCCAAGTACGCCATCCGCCTCCGCTGGGACCTCGATACGGCGCACAGCCGCCGCCCTGCACCGTGTAACCCGGCGGGCAGCCGTTCCAAGTTTGCCCGCCATAGCCGTAACCGTATGGCGGCGGCGGCGGATAATAGTACTGAGCATTTGCAGTCCCCATGCCGTGGGCGGCCGCTGCGCCAATCAAGGCACCTGCCAATACAATCTTTGTTGTCGTGCGCATGGCAAAGCTCCCAGCTCGCTAGGATATTCACTAACTTTTCAGCGGCGGAAAGTCCCGCGAAAAGACGGGGTTGTTTGAGAAATTCCCGCGGGTCATAGCGCCAGGTCGGCGTCCGCTGCCCGGTCCTCCGGATCACCATCCTCCATTGGATTTTTCGAGTATGCCGGCGAGCTCGTTGCCGCTTGCTTGGGTCACCATCAAGCGGCGTTCTCGGACCGGGCCGCAGTTTTCGATTTTGCCCAATAGTCCACTTGCGCCTTGGTGGATTTGAGATCCTCGGCGGTCTCGAAACCTGGCGCCATCGACGCCGGCGTGCCAGCGAGCACCTGATGATGTTCGATATTGAGAAGCCGCAGCCAGCTTTGCTGACCGAGCGTAAGCCCGATCATGCAACCGAGCTCGACCAGTTCCGGCTCCGTGAAGTGGCGACGCATGCGCTCCCAGAAGTCGTCGCCGGTGTCGAGCCGCCAAACGATGGCTTCGGCATAGGCGAGTGCCCCTTTTTGGCGTTCGTCATACTTCGCCGACTTTTCGAAATTCAAAAGATCGAGCACTTGCTCTTCGATCAGGGCGCCGCTTGTGGTCGCCTTCACTGAGCGCTGGTTGCCGCAATATTCGCAGGTCACCGAGCGGGAAACGTAGAGGCGGCACAGTTCCTTGATCGCGTGATCGAGGACGCCGTTGCGAAAAATGTTGTGCCAGGAGTCGGCGAAAAACCAGAAGCAGGCGGGCACATGCGCACGGATGGCCGAGCTTTCCGGCCGCGGCGTGCCTTCGCGCTGACAGCGCTCCATTTCCGCCCGCATCCGGGCATCCATCTTTTCGAGCGGGACGTAGCTGATCCTTTGCTTGGACATTTCCTTACCCTTCTTTGAACATTCTCACGTTCACCGCTGTGCCGCGGTCGAATGGCCTAACATAGCATGGGCAAAATACCCCGGGAATCGAGGTCAAGCGATGGTCTTGCCGCCGGCAACATCCTGGGCGGCGCTTGAAGGGGTGCTAACATATGATCGAGATCAGCCGCGTTGTTCATCAGACGCAAATCGATGAAGGCATTTCATCTCACCACCCGTAGCTTTGCACAGACACGGCGCTTCGGAGGTTTCGGGGCGATCGGGCCCTTTTCGATTTCGATTGTGGGCCTCACGATTTTGCCCGTTCGATGAACCGGAATTAAACGCGCATCTCATGACCAATTCAGCATCGCTCGGACAAAGTCCCGCGCGGGTCGACGATCTTTCGCCGGCCGCTCAAGAAGGGAAAATCCATGCGTGCCTTATCCAAGACCGTTGCTTTCGTTATTTCGTTCGCCGTTGTCGGCAGCGCAGTGTCGGCTGCTTTTGCTGAGACGCAGTGGGAGCGCAATCACCCGCGCCGCGATCAGGTCAATGACCGGCTTGCAAACCAGAACCGCCGGATCAACCGTGAACAGAAAGAAGGCGAGATCACGAAACAACAAGCCAACCAGCTTCACCGGGAAGACCACGCGATTCGCCAAGAGGAGCGCGACATGGCCAAAATCAACGGCGGCCATATCACCAAAGGCGAGCAAAAGGTGCTCAATCGGCAGGAGAACGCCGTCAGCGGCCAAATCGGGCGGTGAACAATTTCGCGGCGGCCGCTCGCCGCAACGAGCGCCATTTCAGGCACACGCTCCGGCTTTTGCCGGAGCGTTTTACTTTCGACTTTAAGCGCCGATCGAACAGATTTTTATTTTGCAGTTACCGCCGCCGAATAGCGTGTGTAGAACTGCGCCACGCGCTGCTGCCACATCTCTACGAAGGCGCCCGATGTCAGGTTTTCGACCGATTTCCAGATTTGTTTGATGGCCGGCAGCGTGTTCTGCCAAATGGCGCGCTTGCACCACTTCTCGCCTTTTTGCCGACCCTCATCGGTCGCGCACATCGACTGCCACGCGATGCGCTCCGGATGGCTGACATGTTCGGCCGCGCCTTGGGTGCCCTGCTGATGAATCAGATAAAGATCGCTGAGTGTCGGCTTCTTATGAGTCTGTATCTCAAACAGGATGGCCGCCGTCGTGAATTTATAAGCCGCGGCGATAGCATTGTCGCGCGGGCTGGTGATGGTTCCGGAGCCGTATTTATCGAACTCATAATTGCTCAATTGGAATAGACCGATATAGGAGCCGGTGCGCTGCTTGGGATCGAAATCGGATTCGATCTTTGCAACCGTCTTCATGAAAGTGAAATCGATACCCAAGGCGTCGGAGGCACGCTTGATTTCCTCGATAGGCGTGCCAACCGGAATGTCCTTCAACACCGCCAAAATTGTATCCGCCGGCTTCTTATCGGGCGGAACTTCCGAATAGGCGTAATCGGCGAGATACGCCAGGTCCTGTTCCGGTTGGCTGACCTCGGCCGAACGAGCATTGAAGAACGGATGATCGTCCTCGGCTTTTTTTGTTTGTTCAGCCGGCGGCAGCGACACGGTCACGATCGCTTCCTCTTCGGACCTTTGCGTCTGTAATAGCCTGTCGGACTTCTGCGTGCGTACGATGCCGTCCGGCGTTGCCGTATCCTTGGGGAACAGCACCGGTTCACGTTCGTAAAATGGATAGATGACCGCGATCGCCAGAATGATAAAGGCGAGCTGCAACGCCCTTATGATCATCCCCTAGGTCCCCGACTCGTCCGCAGTCCGTGCCGACCGATTCACTGCGGCCCCTTAAGTCAGCATAGCACAGCGGAAATGTGGCGATTGTCACCGCGCCGCCACAATGCAACAAAAATCGCTCCGTCACAGAAGCGATCCGCGCGGTGGGCAATCTCGCATCAATTGGATGCAAAATCCCTTACAATCCGGCCGAAACGCGCCGTTCAAGGGCTGATTCGCGCAATTATCGGCAAACGGACATTTCTTAATAATCTTACTAAGACGGGGCGGCGGCGCTTAACGCCGGCCTATTTTGCGCTGGCTTCCAGGAGAGCGAGCAGACCCTGCAATAATTGATTCGGCGATGGCGGGCAGCCGCCAATGTGCAGATCGACCGGCACGACCTGCGACACGCCGCCAACAACTGCATAGCTGCCGGAAAAAACTCCGCCATCTCCGGCGCAATCACCGACCGCAACCACCCATTTTGGATCGGGTGTCGCGCGATAGGTCCGTTCCAGAGCCTCGCGCATGTTCTTCGTTACCGGCCCGGTCACCAGCAGTACATCAGCGTGCCGCGGCGAAGCGACGAAACGCAGTCCAAAGCGCTCCAAATCGTAAAAAGCATTATTGAGAGCGTGAATCTCCAGTTCACAGCCATTGCATGAACCGGCATCGACTTGGCGTATGGCGAGGCTGCGGCCAAGGCGGCGACGCGCCGAGCGATCGACCGCGGCGGCGAGTTCTGCAATTCCGCTGTCTAGCGGTCGAGGCGCGGTTTCGGTCAGCGGACCATGCGTGAGGCTTTCAAATAATGTCCTGCGCATCACATTCTGTCTTTGTTGCCGAGGTTAGAGCCTGCGTTACAAATCATGCCCCGAATAGGAGCAATTGAACGATTTATTGCAGAGCGGAAAATCGGCGACGATATTGCCCTCGATGGCGACCTCAAGCAGCGGCCATTGAAACCAGGATGGATCGCGCAAATGACAGCGCGCGATGTGACCCGCCTCAACCCGCAAAGAAACCAGTACGTCGCCGCGGAAACTTTCGGCCAGCGCCAGGCCTTCGCCGCTGCCACCGGCGAGCTCGATGGCGATCGGCCCTTGCGGCAGGCGTTCAAGCATCTGCTCGATCAGAGCAAGACTCTGCTCGACTTCGCGGATGCGAATCCAAACGCGCGCGTTGACGTCGCCCGCCGTGAGCACGGGAACCGTGAAATCGAGCTCGGAATATGGTGAATAGCCGGGCGCTTTCCGCGCGTCGAAATCGCGACCACTGGCGCGGCCAACAAATCCCGCAGCACCAAACCGCCGAGCGATCGCGCCGTCGAGTATCCCGGTCGCGGCGGTGCGGTCTTGCAGCGAGGCAGTATTATCATAAAGCTCGATCAGCCGCGGAAACCGATCTCGAACTTGCTGCAGCAGGTCTTTCAGAGTTCTAACGCCTTCGCTCCTCAGATCGGTCGTGACGCCGCCGGGGATCACGCGATCCATTATCAACCGGTGACCGAAACAGGTCTGCGCCGCCCGCAGCACGAGCTCGCGCAGAATGGCGCAATGGGCGTGCATGAGCACGAATGAGGCGTCGTTGCAGATCGCACCGATGTCGCCGAAATGGTTTGCGAGACGCTCAAGCTCCGCCATCAGCGCGCGCAAGTAATGCGCTCGCGGCGGCAGCTCGATGTCCAATGCGGCCTCAACCGCTCGGGCAAAGGCGATTCCGTAAGCCACGGTGCTGTCGCCGGACGTGCGGGCCGCGAGCCGCGCACCACGCTCAAGCGCGGCGCCTGCCATCAGCGATTCGATCCCTTTGTGCACGTAGCCAAGGCGCTCCTCGAGCCGGGCCACCGTTTCGCCCGCCGCCGTGAAGCGAAAGTGCCCGGGCTCGATAATGCCGGCATGCACCGGCCCGACCAGGATCTGATGCAGGTTTTCGCCTTCAACCGGGAGAAAGGCATAAGTCTGCGGCACCGGCGTCGAGCGCGCGCCGAGGGGAAATCGCATGTCCCAGAAGCCGAGATCGAGCCAGGGTCGCGAGTCCGGAATTCCGATCGGCCGCAGTCCATAGAGGCTGTGCAACGCGCGTTCGAGCCGAATCGCCGGCGCGTGCCGCCTGCCGACGGAGGGAAATTCCAGTCCTGGGCATGCGAGGCTCAGCACTGCGATGTCGCGACTGTCCTCGCCGATTAACGCCATGTGCACAGCGTGACCGGCTCCCGATTCGCCCCACAATCCGAGCAGCGTTGCCCGCCCGTCGGCAAGTTCGTCAGTCGCTGCAGCCCAGAGCTCGGGGGTGACAGCGGCACGCGGCCAAGGCCGATGTGCCGCTATGGCCCTACCCTGCGCGACGATGCTTTGCAGCGACGGCATCACCTCATCCCAACAATTTGGCGACGGTTTCAAACCAACCGACCAGTGCCGGCGGCAAGTAGACGCCTGCGATCAGCACCAGGCCAAGGTGCGCGAACATCGGCAGGTAAGACGCCTTCGCTTTTTCGCTTGGTCCCCGGGCTTCGCCAAAGGCGATGCTGTTCAGTCGCAAGAACAGCGCCGCGAAACCGACCAGCATCCCGAATACGAGCACGAGCGCGAGCGCCGGCGCGCGCGCGAAGGTCGAGCTGACGACCAGGAATTCACTGGTGAAGATCCCGAGCGGTGGCAGCCCGGCAATCGCGATAACGCCCAGGATCAGGGTCCAGCCGAGAACCGGATGGGTCTCGGTGAGACCGCCCATGTCGGCGATACGTTGCGTGCCTTTGACCTGGGCGACATGGCCGACCGCGAAAAAGATTGCCGATTTGGTGAGCGAATGCATGGTCATGTGAAGAAGGCCGGCGAAATTGGCGAGCGGTCCGCCCATGCCGAAAGCGAAGGTGATGATGCCCATGTGCTCAATGGACGAATACGCAAACATGCGTTTGATGTCGCGCCGTCGGTAGAGCATGAAAGCAGCGAAGACCAGCGAAACGAGTCCGAGCGTCACCATCAGCGGGCCGGGAGCAATCGCCGCCGGATTGACCGCAAGCAGCATCTTAAATCGCAACAGCGCATAGAGCGCCACGTTGAGGAGAAGCCCCGACAACACTGCCGATATCGGCGTCGGGCCTTCCGCGTGGGCGTCCGGCAGCCAGGCATGCAGCGGCGCAAGTCCGATCTTGGTTCCGTAACCGAGCAGCAGAAAAACGAAAGCGACGTCGAGCAGAGCGGGATCGAATGCGCCGGCGCGCGTGACCAGCACGCTCCAGACCATCGCGTCGAGCCCCTCGCCGATCACGGGACGGGCGGCCATGTAGACGAGGATCGTGCCAAACAGCGCGAGCGCAATGCCAACGCTACCGAGGATGAAATACTTCCACGCCGCCTCAAGCGCCTCGTGAGTGCGGTAGATTCCGACCATCATCACGGTGGTGAGCGTTGCCAGCTCGATCGCCACCCACATCAGTCCGATATTGTTCGCGATCAGCGCCAAGTTCATCGCAAACATCAGGACCTGATACATCGCATGATAGAAGCGCACGAAAGGCGGTGTCAGTCTTCCGACCTCAAGTTCATGCCCGATGTAGCTGGCGCTGAAAATGCTGGTGGTGAAGCCGACGAAGCTCGTCAAAACTATAAATGTGCCGTTGAGATCGTCGACCAAAAAATAAGCGCCAGGTGGCGGCTTGGCGAAAAACAACGACATTGAGCAGAGCAAGGTGAGCCCGGTCGCCGCGATATTCGATCGAGCGGCAATGCGGTAGTTCGGCAGGGCGGCGAACAACGCCGCCGCAAGGGCCGGAATTCCCAGGACACCGGCGAGCGCATTGAACGTCATTGCCGTTCTCCGCGAAAATCGCTGAGGATCTGTACGTCAACCGTGTCGAAACGTTCGCGGATGCGGAACAGAAAAATGCCGATCACGATAAAGGCGATTAAGATCGAGAAGGCGACGCTGATCTCCACCACGAGCGGCATGCCTTTGGCGCCGGTTGCGGCAAGTACCAATCCATTCTCAAGCGACATGAAGCCGACCACCTGACTGACGGCGTTGCGTCGCGTCACCATCATCAACAGACCAAGAAGAACGACGGAGAGGGCAAAGGCGAGATCCTCGCGCGCCAGCGGATCGGCCTCCCGTGTCACGCGCAACATGACCACCATGGCGAGAGCGACGAGCGCCATGCCCGCGAGCATAGTAATGCCGACGCCCACCACCTTCTCGATCTCACGATGGATGCCGAGCCTCACGATGATGCGATGAAGCGCGACCGGAATGACTGTCGCCTTGAAGATCAGCGCAATCGCTGCGGTGATGTAGAGATGCGGTGCATCCTGAACGAATGCCTGCCAAGCTACGGAAGCAGCCAGCACCACAGCATGCAAGGCGTAAATGTTGAGAAGCGCGTAGAGCCGGTCCTGATAGAGTTCGAGCAGGCTGACCAGGACCAGCGATCCGGCGAGCAGATGCGCGATATCGAAAGCGAGACCGTTCATCAGAAGCTCCCCGACACGAAGCGGAGCAGCGTCGCCAATAATCCGAGCATCAGCGCCGCGCCGAGAAATTCCGGCACCCGGAACACGCGCATCTTGGCAATCGAGGTTTCGAACAGCGCCAACAGCACGCCGCCGACGGCGAGCTTGGCGATGTAAGCAGCGATGCCGAGCGCAAGCGCCGGCAATGCGGCGCCACTCAACTCGATACCCCAGGGCGCGAACAGGCCGGCAATCAGCGAAACATAAAGAACGAGCTTGAGCCAGCTTGCCAGCTCGATCAGCGCCAGATGGCGGCCGGAATATTCAAGCACCATGGCCTCGTGGACCATGGTCAGCTCGAGATGGGTCGCCGGATTGTCGATCGGGATGCGGTTGTTTTCGGCGATTGCGACCATGATCAACGCAATCAGCGCAAGCGCGAGCGAGACGCGCAGACCGACCGCCGGCGACGCCATGAAGGCGGACATGGTGGAAAGCTGCGTCGAGCCGGCGATCAGCGCTAGCGTGAATACGATCATGATCATGGCGGGCTCGGCAAGCGAAGCGATCATCACCTCGCGGCTTGATCCGATGCCGCCGAAGCTCGTGCCGACGTCCAGTCCTGCAAGAGCGAGAAAGAAACGTCCGCTACCGAGCAGCGCCGCGATTGCGATCAGGTCCGCCGACCATGAGAACAGAAGCCCGGTGCGGAAAGTGGGAACCAGCGACGCCGCGACCCAAGTCGCGGCAAAGACGAGATATGGAATGACCCGGAACAGCCACGAGGCGCTGTCCGCCAGCACGACGTCCTTGCGCATCAAGCGCACCAGATCGAAATAGGGCTGGATGAGCGGCGGTCCGCGCCGTCGCAGCAGCCGTGCTTTTACCTTGCGAACGAAACCGGTGAACAGCGGCGCCAGCAGCAGCACCAGCAGCATCTGCACGCCCTAAATCGTCAAATCGCGGATCAAGACCATAGGCCCAGCACCAAGAGCAGGACCACGAGCGTGCAGAATACGAGCGTCAAGAATTGTCGGATGGTGAGAAACTGCAGATGATTGAGGCGATCGGCGACAACGCCGATTGCTCCGGCGAGCGGCGCGTAGATCCATTCCCAGATGGGATCGTGCAGTTCGACGGTCAGCCGCGCCGGCCGTGTGTCGTCCGGCGGCGCCATTTCCACGGTTTCGCGGGCGCGGAAAACCACGGTGCCGAATACACGGCGGATCGGCTGCGCAAAACTGGTCGCCGAATATTGGGTGACCACCCCGGCATCGGGATAGCCACAATCCCAGGCTGGCGCTCGGCGCAAACGATCAGAAGCGAGGCGATGGATGACAAATGCGGCGAGCGTGCCCGATAGCGCCATGAACAAAAAGACGAGAAGCCCGTCATAAGAGCTGCGGCTCTCGGCAATCGGTACGATCGACAGCCATTGCGCGCCGACCTGCGTCGGCATGCTTTCGCCGATCAGAAACGAACTGATGGGCGCCAGCGCATCGATGAACAGACCCGGCAGAATTCCCGCGAGCAGGCAGAGGCTCGCCAGAACCATCATGGCCATTCGTGAAAACCAGTCCGTCTCCGATGCTGTCTCGGCGGCGCGCGTGCGCGGCCGGCCGAGAAACGTGATGCCATAGGCTTTGACGAAACAGGCGGCGGCCAATGCGGCGGAGAGCGCCAGTAATGCGCCGATCGCCGGGACCAGCAATTTCAAGCCCCATGACGGCAATTGCGGCGACAGCAGGATGGCTTGAAAGGTCAGCCACTCGGAGACGAAGCCGTTCAGCGGCGGCAGCGCTGAAATGGCGGCGCAGCCGATCAGAAAAACGAACGCGGTCTGCGGCATGCGGTGTATGAGACCGCCGAGATGCTCCATGTCGCGTTCGCCGGTCGTGGTGAGCACCGCGCCGGCGCCAAAGAACAATAGGCTTTTGAACAAGGAGTGGTTGAACACGTGCAGAAGCGCCGCCGTGAGCGCCAATGCGGCGGCAAATAGCATGCCTTGCGACTTGAACGCGAGCGCAAGCCCCAGGCCGATGAAGATGATGCCGATGTTTTCCACCGTGTGATAGGCAAGGAGCCGCTTGAGATCGTGCTGCATCAGCGCATACAGCACGCCCATGACGGTGGTGATGCCGGCGACCGTTAATATCACGATGCTCCACCACCAGGACGGCGCGCCGGCGAGGTCGAACACGATTCGGACGAATCCGTAGACGGCGACCTTGGTCATCACGCCGCTCATCAAAGCCGACACATGGCTGGGAGCGGCTGGATGAGCGAGCGGCAGCCAGACATGCAACGGTACGAGTCCGGCCTTTGAGCCGGCACCGATCAGCACCAGCAGCAGTACCAGCGCGTCGGTAGCCGCGGCCGGATGCGCCGCGCGCATTTGCGCAAAGGTATAGAGGCCGTCCGAACCGGCCAGCAGACCGAATGCCAGCAGCAAAGCGAGCGTGCCGAAACTCGCCATCAATAGATAAATATAGCCGGCGCGCACATTCTCCGGCACGCGATGATGCGAGATCACGAGCGCCCACGACGTGAGCGACATGAACTCCCACGACAACAAGAACGTAAAAGCATCGTCGGCGAGCACCACGAGTGTCATGCCGGCGAGAAAAGCCGGGAAGAAAGGGGCGACTCGCTCCGGCGCGCTTTCGTGCTCGCCGTAGCCGATTGCGAACAGGCTGGCGGTCATCGCGCCGAGATCGACAACCGCGAGGAAGAAAGCGGACAGCGCGTCAAGGCGCAGATGCGCGCCGAGCCACGGCAATCCGACCGGCAGCGTCAGCGCTTCGGGCACTCGCGTGGCGAGGAGATGCGTCAAGGCCGCGGCCAGTGAAACTGCAGTTACGATCATGCAAGCGGCGTAAATGAGCCGCCCCACATACGGCGCGCGCGCCAAAAGCACTGCGAGCACGGCGAGCGCCAACAGCGCGGCAGCGCAGACAAGGGCCACGCTCAGCATCATGAGGCGGGCGCTTTCAGCCGCACGCCCCGGCCACCGTTTTGGCTTGCTGCGTCATCGGCGATCAGTTCGATGCCCAGGACATTGAGCGCCGCAACCAGCTTCATCAGCGAATCGACGTTGCTCCTAATGACGCCCTCGCTTGTCTCCATGCGCTGGATGGTCGGCAGCGACAGCCCGGCGGCTTCCGCAAGGCGGCGCTGATCAATTCCAAGCAGCGCGCGTGAGGCGCGAATTTGTCCGGCGGTAATCACAATGGGCGTGTGGATATAGTCCAGGTAGGAATAATGATGTTTAAAACATCATTTTTAACAATTCAAGCGCTATTTACGTGTGGGGCTGCTGGCTGGGGACAACCGCGATCAGGCGACCCGAATGACGATTTTGCCGAAATGCGCGCCGGCCGCCATGTGCCGATAGGCGGCTTGGGCCTCGGCGAAACCGAACACTTTGTCGATCACCGGCTTAATCGCGTTCGCTGCGACGGCGCGGTTCATCGCTTCGAACATCTGCGTCGAGCCGACCGAAATACCCTGCACATTGGCGCGGCGGCCAAAGATCAGCGCCGGATTGAGCTCGGTGGCGCCGCCGCTTAGCCCGCCAATGAGCGTGACTTTGCCGCCGACGCGAATGGCGCCGAATGAGCGCGTCAGCGTCGCGGCGCCGCCGACTTCGACGACATGATCGACGCCGGTTCCCCCGGTGAACTCCATGGCCGCTTTTTCCCAGTCCGGTGTCGTTCGGTAGTTGATGCCAAAGGCGACGCCGAGGGCTTTCGCGCGCGCAAGCTTTTCGTCGCTCGAGGACGTGATGATGGCGCGGATGCCCATCGCGCGCGCGAATTGCAATCCGAAAATCGAAACACCGCCGGTACCTTGCAGCAGCACGGTATCGCCGGCCTTGAGCTTGGCGTGCTCGACCATCGCATGCCAGACCGTAACCGCCGCGCAGGGTAGCGTCGCGCCTTCCTCCAGCGACAGGTGCGCCGGAATTTTTACGACGCCGTCTTCTTCGAGCACGATGTATTCAGTGAGCATGCCGTCAATGCCGCCGCCGAGCGCACTTTTGTGCGTATCGGCCGCCGGCGCGCCGCCGCTCCAGCGCTGAAAGAAATTTCCGGCAACGCGATCGCCAACTTTAACCCGCGTCACGTCTGAACCGATTTCGATCACTTCGCCGGCGCCGTCAGAAAGCGGGATAAGATTTTCGCGCACCGGCATGCGATAGCTGCCGCGAGCAATAGCGAGATCGCGGAAATTGAGCGAGCACGCCTTCACTTTCACCAGCACCTGCCGATGGGAGGACTTGGGATCGGGGCGATCGACCTGGACGAGCGCTTCGATCCCGGCGCCGCCTTTGGGCAATTGATAGGCGCGCATGATTTTCCTCCCTTGAATGGTGGCCGGAGCTAGCGTTTCGGCTCGTTGAAAATATTCTTGCGCTGCCGCGGGCGCGGCTGACTTGGCCGGCGTTGCTGCCGGTTAAACTGCTGCTGCGGCGTCCGCTCAGGTCGCGGGTTCTGGCCGCCACGCGGGCGCTGATTGTTCGGACCTTGCCGGCCGGGCCCACGCAAGCGCTGCCGCTGGATCAGCATCTGGCGGCCGATCGTGTGGGTGAGACTGAGCCGCTGCAAGGCGCCGCGATCGCGCGTCGCTTCCGCCGCGGGAATTTGATACGGCACCGCGGCGAGCCGGCCGCCGGCACCAGGTCGCAGCGCGAATGCGCTCGCGCCCTGAGTGAGCGCGCCGAGATTCGCGCCCTGCCGATCGAAAACCTCGATGCGCCCGACATGTCCGTCGGTGTCGGGATAGAGCTTGACCGTGGGCGCTGTGGCGCCGCCAGCCGGCGGCACCTCGACGATGCCGGTCGTGCCGCGGATACCGAGCGTCGCCTCGGGCGTTGTGATTTTCATGTCCCCAGTCTTGGCGACGAGACTGGCGATGAAGGACGCGGTGCCGGTCGCCACGTTGAACGAGGCCAGATTGCCATGACCGCCCTCCTGATAGACGAAGGAGTCGATCACAATGCGGGTATTAGCGGAAAGGCTGAAAGTCGTTTCGTCATCGAAAGTGATGCCCAATGCGGAATTCACATCGGTCTGCAAAATGTCCTTTGCATAAATGACGGCGGCGACCTTCAAGGCCGCGCGAGCAGCATTGCCGCGCGTCACTGTTGCACTGCCGGTCACGCTTGCGACTTGGCCGATCGAATTATCGGCGGTCGCCGGCGCGGGCTGGTTCGCCGGCGCAGTGCCTTGACCACGGCTCGCAAGCGGCCACAGCGCCGGAAAAGCCGCCGCGCCGCCGGTTAGCCATGCGATGAATTCGCGCCGCTTCATTGCCCCGCCCTTGCGAGCACGCATGGTAACGATCCAAAGCGGGGTCGCAATGCCCTCGTGCGATCACTGCAAATATGCGGCAAGCTCGCGCGCGCCGGGCTTTTTGATTTCTTCGTCCATGCGCGCGTCAGTGGCCCCGATTAGCTTCGCGACGACGTTGTTGCGCTGGGCCACCGGATTATCGGCATAACCGCTCAGCCGGAAAAAATTTGCGGTCGGCACCTGGTCGCGCCACGATGCCGGCATCGTCACCATGTCGAAACCGTTGCCGTCGCCAGTCAGGTTCATCATTTCGAGTTCGGCTGCGGTAAGCGTCCGCGAAAATCCCTTGCGGCGTGCGAACACGACCGAATCCAGAAGCTTTTGCGTCTGCAGCATCGGTCCAACATCGAGATCGAGATTAAGGGCGTGCACCCCAAGCCCTTTCGTCGTATTTGCCAAAATCTCGTGCTGACCCCACGCGTCCGGTACACTGCGTGCGAAGGCGACCATCCTGCGCAACACGCCGATCTTGCCGTCGAGCGGCTGATGCTCGGCGCCCGAGGTTATGGCGGATTTGCTCTCGAACTGCTTGATGAACTCGTCGCCTTTTTCGGCCAGAATTTCCACCGAATTAGTCGCCAACAATTGGTTGTAGCCGAGCGCGGTGGTGATGGCGCGACCGTGCTTGTTGTATTCGAGTCCGGCCTCGATGTCGTAACTGCCGTTTCCGGTCGCCTCGAAGCCGTAAATCCGGACGATCTGCTCCCGCGTCAAACCTGCTGCAAGCGCCACTTTGGCGTAGCCGCGTTTGAACTCGATCTCGCTCTGCGGAAACCGCGGGACGAATTTGAATTCCTGGCGAGCCGCCGCGACAAAATCGGCGACCACCGGCACATAGATTCGAGCCGGCGGGACTTCGGGCTTGAGCGGATTTCGCGGCTTTGGCGGGCCGGTATAGACCGGCGGCTGCGTCAGCACGTAATCGGAGATCGAAAGCGGCTCGCCACGCGCGCGCTTGGCATTGCGCAATTTTCGTTTTTCCGAAATCAGATCCCAGTACGCGCTCGATGCCGCGGTGAAGCTTTGCCAAGCCTTGTTGTATTCCTCGAGTGCCCGCCGATACTGCGCCATCGCCGCAGCGAGCTCTGGCGACAGCGCAACAGTCGACCCGGCATTTTGAGCGGCGGTGGGCGAAGCCCAGGGCGCCGCGAGCGCGATCGACAGGACCGCAGCCGGCAAATAACGCCATCCCGGATGTATGACGGCATTCACGATCTTATTCTCGCGCAGCGTCGGGGCTGCAATTCGACCCCGCACGATCTAATAACCAATTCTATGACGCGACGAGGGCGGCAAATATTTGCCGCCCTCGTCGATTTCGATCAAGCAAGGCTAAGAGCCGGATCCCCAGGTCTAGAATTTGATCATGTCGATGCTGGTCAGCGTAATCTTCGCCGACACTGCCGGCGCGTGCGTCAAAATATAAGCAACAGCCTGCTCGTCATAAGCAATTTGGCCGTCGCCGGACATGCCATCCACCGGAACGATCACGTTGAAACCGCGAAGCGCCGCCGCGCTAGCAGTGTAGAGCACAGCACCATGGACTGCCGTCCCGACGGTGATAACGTTGGTAATGCCTTTTTCCTTTAACATCTTCTCAAGGCCAGTATCTTTGTCTCCAAGCATAAATTTGTCTACCCACGCCACCACCACGGGTTCATTGCCCTTAGGAGCAACCGCTGGAAGGGTATCAGCAATCGGAACCGGCGGCACTGTAGTAGAGATCAACATCACGCCTTGGGCGCGCGCCGCGGCGATCAGCTTCTCGATTTTAGGAATGGAAGCGACGCAGCGGGGTCGCCTATCGCTGTTGCAGGTCTGTTTGACAAAATCCATTACCATAATGGCAGTAGTTTTCGGGTCGAGCGTCACGGGCTTGAGTTCCGGCGCTGGCGGTGGTTTGACGCTCGACCACTCCTGGATAATGGTTTGGGCGGGCGCGGGCGCGGCGTAAACCAATGCAATTCCAAGCGCGGCAACCGCCAATAAGCCGTGAATACGGAACATAACTTCCTCCGAGTGGTTTCTTTCGCCCCAAAGGGACCAGCAACTGCGCGCACCGTCAAGCACGAGACTGCGAAATGAATGCGGCTCACAACTGCAGAAAGCGCTGATCCCATTTCGCCCGAAGCCACTAGGCGGCTACCGAGAGGCTCTTTAATATCGGTCGGCCACCGTCCGTCCTGCACGACCTCAAGCAGGGCATAAGCAATTAAACCATACCGCCGGGAGGACCATATGGGTCGTTTGGCATGGACTACCATGGCCCTAGGAGTTGCCGTACTGTTTGGAAGCGTCGTTCATGCGCAGCAACAGCCCTCCTCGCCACCGCCACCGCCGCCCGCTTATGGCACGCCAATTACACTCGAGCAGGCAAGAGCGGCGATTGTCGCCGGTGAAGCGGAAAGCAAGAAAAATGGTTGGAACCATGTTTTTGCCGTTGTCGATGGCGGCGGCACTCTTATCGCGTTTGAGAAAGCCGATCTCGCTAGCAACTCTTCTAGCGAAATAGCGCAAGCGAAAGCGAGGACGGCCGCCACGTTCCGAGTGCCTACGAAAGCTTACCAGGATCGTCTCTCGTCGGGCGAAACGTTCATATTGGGATTACCTGGCGTGGTACCGGCCGCCGGAGGCGTGCCGATTGTCGTCGGCGGCAAAGTCATCGGCGCGATCGGCGTAAGCGGCGCAACACCGTTGCAAGATCACCAGTCCGCGGAGGCCGGTGCTGCGGCCGTGAAGTGACACAGCGAAGTTGAAACTCGTTTTCGACCAAAAGATAAAGAGGCCGCCTCAATTGGCGGCCTCCCAAATGCGGCACCGTCATGCGCTTTAGAACTTGATCATATCGATGCTGGTCAGCGTGACTTTGTAAACGATCGAACTTGTCAAAATGTGCGCTGTTGCTTGCTCCTCATAAGCGTTGTTACCCGACATTCCATCAACCGGCACGATCACGTTAAAACCACGAAACGCTGCGCCGACCGATGTAAATAGAACGCCATTGTGCGCAACCGTGCCAACCGGAACGATGGTCGTAATCCCTTTATCCTTTAACATCTTTTGGAGACCGGTATCCTTCTCGCCGTTGATGAACTTGTCGACAAACGATGTCACAACCGGCTCGTTTCCCTTCGGGGCAACCGCCGGAAGGTTATCACTGATAACCGGATTGGGGAACGTCGCCGGCGACGGACTAGGAAACAGAGTGTAGATCACGGTGGCGCCGCTCGCGCGTGCGGCGGCGAGTAATTTTTCAATCTTCGGAATGGAGGCGACGCAACGCGGACGTCGCTGGTCGTTGCAAGTCTGCTTGATCAGGTCGATCACAAGCACTGCGGTGGTCTTCGGATCAAGGGTAACACTCTTCAATTCCGGCGGCGGCGGCGCCTTTACGTTTGACCATTCGTCGATGATGGTTGCAGCCAATGCAGGCGCGGTAGAAACCAGGGCAATGGCAAGCGCAAATGCTGCGTACGCACGCGGCAATTCCCTCCCCTTAATTGGCAGCACTGCGTGCGCTGCCTTGCTTCATCTTACATTTTCATTTCGAGAAAAAGAAGCCGCCGCCATTGGTGTAGCGAGCGCCACTGGGACCGGGCGCGAATTGCGTGGATCGAAACGTTCCGTCAACTATGGAGGCAAAAATTTCAATAGGCGAATGTACGGCCGGTGCGATGCGGCTTTCACGGCCGGGGAGCGCCGCAAAAAAACGAACGGCCTTAGCCCGAGGGAGAGAGCTAAGGCCGTTCTGATGCCGGTTGGTGCCCCATCAAATGCCCCACCCCGACACTGCGGGCAGTATGCCGAACCGAAGTTGACCGATCGTTGACGCAAGGTGAGTGCAGCTAAAGCGAAATAATTTTAGGTTCGCTCGGTATTTCGCTTTAGCTTGTTGTTTGAGCATGATCTTTTCCGAAAACCGGCGTCCACTTTTCGGGATCATGCTTCGACCCTCGGCCCATTGCCACGCCGCACGTGGTAAACAAGTTCTTTAGATGAGACACCTTGCCGACGTGCGGCCACGATCGACGGCACCAAGTTTCGGCGTTACGGCGTTTGCGTCGCGCGCGACAGGTTCTTGGCCGCGAGATCGGCAAGATAGCGGCGCCAATTTTCCTCGTGGTCGCGGCCGAGCTCGAACAAATAGTCCCAGCTGAAAATTCCGGTCGAGTGCATGTCGTCGAATACCAGCCGGACCGCGTAATTACCGATCGGATGCAGCTCCAGAATCTCGACATTCTGCTTTCCGGCAACCGTCCGCCGTTCACTCGGGGAATGACCCTGGACTTCGGCGCTCGGGCTGCATACGCGAAGGTATTCGGCCGGCAGATCGAACTCCTCGCCATCATCGAAGGCGACCGTCAACATCTTCCGATCCTTGCGCAGGCGCAACTCAGTCGGCCAAGGACGCGACGAAGAATTCATCGTGGACCTCGCAACACCGCCTCACCGCTTTCGAAACACAAAACGCGACACGGGGATCAGTCGAGCGTGATGTGTCCGTCGTCGATCACTTTCTTCCATTTCTCATATTCGGATTTGGTGAAGGCGGCGCCTTCGGGGAGTGTCGTCCCGCGCGGCGTCAGGCCGAAGGTCGCGAATGAGGCCTTGAGTTGCTCATCCTTGAGCGCTTTGGCGATCCCGCTGTTGAGCTTGGCGAGCACGTCGGGCGGCACCGTCGCGGGCGTATAGATGCCGAGCCACAGGTCGACCGCATAACCCGGCAGGCCCGCTTCGGCGACGGTCGGAAGATCGGGATAGACCGGCGAGCGCTCGCTTCCAGTGGTCGCGAGGGCGACGACGCTGCCTTTGCTGGTGAACGGCAAGGCGCCGGCGATGCTGGAAAACAGCATCTGCACTTTGCCGCTGACCAGATCGATATAAGACGGCCCGACACCTTTATACGGCACATGAACCGCTTCGATGCCGCTGCGCTGCGCCCACATCGCGGCGGCAAGATGCGGCGTCGTGCCGACGCCGGCAGACGCGTAGTTCAGCTTGCCGGGATTGGCTTTGCCGTAGGCCACGAGATCCGCGTATTTCTTGATCCCGAGCTGCGGCGCGACAACGAGGACTTCGGGCGAGGAATTGACGATCGAGACCGTCACGAGGTCCTTGAAAATGTCGTAAGGCATCGACTTCTGCATGATCGGATTGATGACGTATGCGGGATCCATGATGACCAGGTCGTAGCCGTCCGGCGCCGAATGCGCGACATATTCGACCCCGACAATGCCGCCGGCGCCCGGACGATTCTCAGCCACAACCGTTTGCCCTAAAACCTCGCCGAGCTTCTGCGCCACGACGCGTCCGGCAAAATCAACGATCCCGCCGGGAGCGTAGGGCATGATCAAGTGAATTGGCCGGGATGGAAATGTCTCAGCCCGTACCGGCGCGGCAAATAACAAGAGCAATGCAGCCCAGAGCAGCAGGCACAGTGGCGATCTCAAGCGAGTCATTGGCGTCTCCTCAATCGGAAGCGAGTTTGCTCTCCTGAGCGGA
Source organism: uncultured Alphaproteobacteria bacterium (assembly GCA_963816295.1). Classification (GTDB taxonomy): domain Bacteria; phylum Pseudomonadota; class Alphaproteobacteria; order Rhizobiales; family Xanthobacteraceae; genus BOG-931. The sequence goes on from CAWFJS010000021.1 coordinate 27,495, forward strand.
AAGCGTCAAAAGTTTATCCTGTCGCACCCCCCGATCGGGCTCGCGAGCGTCCGATCAGTTCGACAAGCTTGGGTGGCGTGACGGGCATTTGCGCTATCTGCACATTGAATGGCGATAATGCGTCTTCGATGGCCGAAATTACCGCGGCCGCCGCAGGAATGACGCCGACTTCGCCGACGCCTTTTACGCCGAGCGGATTGTGCGGCGACGGCAATTCCTTGTAGAGCGTTTGCAGTTTCGGCACGTCTGCCGCTGTTGGTAAAAGGTAATCGGCAAAGGTCGTGGTAATGGGCTGACCCGCCTCGTCATACCCCATCCATTCGAATATTGCATTGCCGATACCGTGGGCGACGCCGCCGTGAACCTGGCCGTCGACGATCATCGGATTGATCAGCCGTCCGGCATCTTGCAGCGCGAGATAGCGGAGAATACGCACGCCGCCAGTTTCGACGTCGACCTCCACTTCAGCCACGTGGCAAGCGTTCGAGTAAGCGAGCTGATCGACACGAAATGTGGCGCTGGATTCGAGCCCTGGCTCGATGTCCTTAGGAAACGGATAGCCGGGCGCACCTTTGAGAACGCGTGCCAAGTCGCCAAGCTTCACGGCAAGCTGTGGCGCGCCAACAACGCGGACCTCGCCGTCGGCGATCTCAAGATCCTCCTCGGCGGCCTCAAGCACATGACTGGCAAGCTTGCGCGCTTTGGCTGCGACCGCGGCGGCGGCAACCTTCACCGAAGAGCCCGCCGTGACCGTCTGCCGGCTGGCGAAACCGCCGAGACCGAGCGGCGCCGCCGCTGTATCGCCGGCGATCACCGTTACATCCTGCGCGCGCACACCGAAGGCATCGGCGCAGATTTGCGCGAGCGCCGTGCAAAGTCCCTGCCCCATCGACGCCGCACCGGTTGAGACCGTGATCTGCCCGGTCGGCGAGACGCGGACATTGCCGAACTCGAACGGGCCGCGCCCGGTTCCTTTGATGCCATGCGCCAGCCCGATGCCGATGTAACGGCCTTGCGCGCGCGCGGCAGCTTGACGGCGCGGAAAATCCTGCCATTGCGCGGCGCGAACAATTTCGGCTTGGCAGCCGGGATAATCGCCGCTGTCGTATTGCATCTGCTCGCCAGCGCGCGATTTCAACGGTTTCAGATAGGGCATCTTTTCCGCCGGGATCAAATTGCGGCGGCGCAACTCCGCGCGATCGAGCCGCAACGCCTGTGCCAGGCGATCCAGCATGCGTTCCATCGCAAAGGCCGCCTGCGGATAGCCGGCGCCGCGCACCGAAGAGACCGACGCTTTGTTGGTGTGCACAGCGGCAACGTCGATCGCCAAGGCCGGGACGACATACGGGCCGGTCAAAGTGGTCGCTGAATTGTAGGGAATATTCACGTCTTGGAGCGCATAGGCCCCGACATCATGAATGAGCCGGCCGCGGACGCCGCGCACGCGCCCGTCGCCGTCGGCGGCAAGCGCGATCGTCCAATATTGGTCGCGCTCTTGCGCCGCGTTGGTGAAATGCTCGCGGCGGTCCTCGATCCATTTGATCGAGCGGCGCAGCAAAGTCGCAGCGGCGACGACCGCGACATCCTCGGGATAGACGCACAGCTTCGGTCCGAAACCGCCACCGACATCGGGCGTCGCAACGCGCAGGCGGCTTTCATCGAGCGCAATATAGTCGGCCAAAGCGGTGCGCAGATCGTGCGGCTTCTGGGTCGAAGCCCAAACCAGCGTTTCGCGATCGAAAATCTCGGCGAGAATACCACGGCCTTCCATGGAATGCGCCGCACCGCGATGCACCCACAGTTCTTCGCGCACGACGTGCGCTGCTTTCGCGAAGGCGGTCTCGATGTGGCCGTAGCCGACCTTGTATGAAATCACGCGGTTCGAGCGTAGTTCGCGCCGTACTGGCGGCGCTCCCTCGGTGCGGCAATCGATCGCCGCGGCAAGCACCTCATAATCGACTTCGATCAGCGCAGCGGCGTCTTCCGCGACGTAGCGGTCGGTGGCGATCACAATGGCCACCGGCTCGCCGACAAAACAGACTTCGCCGTCGGCCAGCGCGAACGGCCAACTCTGCGCCAGATTGGCGCCGGAATTGGAAACGCGGTTCATGCGGCGCTGCTTCATCACCGGTGCAAGATCGTCGAGCGTGAGCACCGCGACGACGCCCGGCACGGCGCGCGCCGCATTCAGATCAATGCCGCGAACCAAAGCATGTGGATGCTGGCTGCGCGCGAACGCCGCGGCCAAAACGCCCGCGGCCGGAATGTCATCGACAAAGCGGCCTCCGCCTGTCACCAACGCCTGGTCTTCGAGGCGAAGAACGCGCGCGCCAATCGTGCTCACGCTCACTGGCCGGCGCTCGATATCGCCTTGGCCGCCCGACTGAGGACGTCTTTAGGCGTGGCGTAGACCTCGGCGAGCAAGCTGTCGATTGTCGCCGCGCTCACCGGATGGATTTCAAAATTCAGCTTCTGCGCCTCGGCCAGAAAATCGGCGTCACGCATCGTGGCATCGAAAGCCGCGATCAGCGCGGATTTGCGGTCTGCGGCAAGCTCGGGCGGCGCAGCGAATGGCCGCGCCATGGCCTGGCTGGCCAGCAATAGCCTGATGATCTGCAGCTGCTCGGGATTGCTCACGAGATCGGTCGCGAGCGGCACCGCGGCTATCTCGGGCTCTTTTTTAAGCGCCGCTTGCACGATGATATTGGCGGAGTGGCCGGTCAACCATTCCGCATGCCGCGTCTTGATCGTGCTCCATGACAGTCCGCAGAGGCCGTCGACTTCGCCACGCTCCATGGCCAGGACGACGTCATTGGTGCCTGGATAACCGCTGACAAGCTGTACCTTGGCGCCGAACACGTTTTTGTACAGCAGCGCCCAAATATCTGGATCGGCGTCAGCGCCGAGACCGCCGAGCTTCGACGGTTTACTGAGAAAATCGCTCCAGGTCTTGATCGGCGAAGAATTCCAGGTGACGCATGTGGTGTCGTCGTCGGTCATGCTGCCGAGCCAAGTGAATTTCCGGCTGTCGAATTCGGCCTGGCCAAGGAGTGGCGCGATTGCCATGCTGCGCGAGAACGTTCCCAGCACCGAGCCGTCCTTCGGCGCCACCGAAAAAAGATAATTGGCGGCGCGCAAACTGCCGGCGCCGGTCATCTGCTGCGGCACGATCGAAGGCTCACCTGGAATGTGCCTGCCGATATAGTGCGCCAAGAGCCGTGCATAAGCATCGTAACCGCCGCCGACGCTGTAGCCGATGATCATCGAAATGCTGCGGCTCTTGTAGAAATCCGCCACGCTGTCCGCCCGCGCGACGTTCGCCGACGCCGCAAGCGCAGCGACGATCAGGAGCGATTTTCCACTAATGCCGAGCTTGTGCATGCAGGTGGGCTGCTATCCCGAACCGCTATAACCGACCGACCCCGACCATGTCCGGCGCGCCGATCTTGTCCCAAATCCAGTGCGCGCAGCCGAATAAGCGATCGTCGTCATAGCGCTGCGCGACCAATTGAATGCCGACTGGCAGATTGTTCGGCCCGCGATGGGTCGGCAGTGTCATGGTCGGCGTGTGCAAAGCGGTCCACATCGCCTGCATGCTCGGATCGCCGGTTGCAGCGAGGCCCTTCGGCGCTTCGCCGGGCACGCAGGGCGCCAGCAACACGTCGATGCCGTCGAAAACTTCCGACAATAGCGCGCGGCATTGTTCGACGCGCCGCCAAGCGGCGACGTATTCCGCGCGCGACGTCTTTAGCCCGCTTTCGATGTAGCGCCGCATCTGCGGCGACAGGGCCGCGCGATGATTGTCCCATTCGAACGCCATGCACGCGGCACGCTCGAAGTGATTGATCGTGCCGCGCGCGATCGCGGGCAGGCCGGCGAAAGCGTCGGGTAAATTGACGTCGCGAATCACGGCGCCGACCTTGCTCAGTGCCTGGGCGGCGCTTTCGACCGCGACCTTTGTTTCAGGTTGCGCTTTGTCCCAGAGCTCGGTGCGGCAGAGCCCGATGCGCGGTGCCGCGCTCACGCTGCACAGCGGTTGTGGCTCGTCCATTCGCAATATAGCGGTGAGGAGTGCGACGTCCTCGATCGAGCGGGCGATCCATCCGATCGTGTCGATGCTTTCGGCCGCAGGCTTCAGCCCCGCTTTGTTGAACGAGTTGTAGGTCGGCTTATAGCCGAACACGCCGCAGAACGAGGACGGCCGCAGCACCGAACCGCCGGTCTGTGTGCCGAGCGCGGCCGGGACCATGAAATCGGCCACCACCGCCGCCGACCCGCTCGACGAGCCGCCTGGCGTATGCGCGGCATTATGCGGGTTTGTGGTCGCGGCCGGCGCCATGCCGGCAAGTTCGCAGGTCGCGGTCTTGCCGAGGATCACGGCGCCGGCGCGGCGCAACAGCGCAACGCAAGCGGCGTTCGCCGTCGGCCGATAGCCGCGATAGATCGGCGAACCCATTTCGGTCGGCATATCGAACGTATCGATGACGTCCTTGACCCCGATCGGCACGCCGTGCAGCGGGCCGCGGCGCGGTTCGCGATCGAGAGCATGCGCCTGGGCGAGCGCCAATTCCGGATTGAAATTCACCCAGGCTTTGACGGTCGCCTCGCGCGCGGCAATGCGTTCGATGCAATCGCGCGTGACGGCTTCGCAAGTGATCTCGCCCGCGGCGATCTTCGCCACGATTTCGGTGACACCTACTTCGTTGAGCCCCCGCCTAACCTTTACGTCCATTGCTGGTGCTCAATTCTTGCCAGCCCGCCCGGCGGCGGTGCCGGCGATCTTGCCGAACACGGTGCCCGACATGAGCCCCGAGCCGCCGGGATAATTGAAATAGAACAAGCCGCCGACCAATTCGCCGGCGGCGTAGAGGCCGCGGATCGGCTGATAGTCGGTGTTGAGCACTTCGGCATCGGTGTTGATGCGCAACCCGCCGAAAGTGAAAGTTACGCCGCAGGTCACGGCATAGCCTTCGAACGGCGGCGCATCGATCGTGTTCGCCCAATTGCTCTTATTGATGGCGAGGCCCTGCGTGCAACGTCCATCCTTGATGTTGGGATTGAACGGCACGTCGGTTTTCACCGTCGCATTCCATTCTTTGATCGTTTTGAGGAATTCCGCCGCGTTCACCCCTTCGAGCTTCTGGGCGAATTCTTCGATCGTATTGGCCGTGACTTTCGTGATCTGCCGAATGCGGTATTCGTCGCGCTGCAGGTGTTTCACTTTCTGATCGAAAATCTGCCAAGCGAACTGGCCGGGCTGTTCCAGAACGACGCGGCCGTATTTGGCGTAAGTGTAATTGCGGAAGTCGGCGCCTTCGTCGATGAAGCGCTTGCCGTGCGCATTGATCATGATCGAGAACGGATACGAATGTTTCTGAAATTGATCGCCGACCGCAAGGTCGCCGAACTCCGGCGCATTTATCTCCCATTGCACGGCATGGCAGCCTGACCAGTTGCCGCGCGGCGCGGCGCCGATATCAAGCGCCATGCGAATGCCGTCGCCGGTGTTATAACGGGACCCGCGCACTTTCGCGAGATCCCAACCGGGCCCGAGATAGCGCGTGCGCCATTCCGGATTGGCTTCAAAGCCGCCGCAAGCAAGCACGACCGATCTGGCACGCAGCTCGCGGACTTCGCCGCGCTCGCGCGCGCGGATGCCTTCGACACGGTTGCCGTCGAACAACAGATCGACACCGCGGGTCGCATAGCGAATCTCAATGCCGCGCTTTTTTGCCGCTTCGGTGAGCATCGCGATCAGGCCCGGGCCGCCGCCGACCGATTCGACCGTCAGGCCGCCCCAAAACTTGAACTTGCCCTCGACCTTGAACGCCTGCCGCCCATAGATCGGAATGAGGCGTACACCTTTGTCCCGCATCCAGTTGAGCGAGTCGAAACTTTTGGTGACCAGAAGCTCGACCAGATCGGGATCGGCATGATGTTGCGTCACGCGCGCCATGTCGTCGAAGAACTGATCGGCGGTGTAAGTGCCGAAGTCGGTGGTTTCGATCTCCGCGGGCGTAAGGTCGGGGACGAGCGTCTTGATGTCGTCGACGCCGTTATAGACGACCCGGATCGAGCCGGCGGTGAAACGGCTGTTGCCGCCGGATTCGTCTTCCGGCGCCGCTTCTAGCATCACCACTTTGGCGCCCTGTTCATGCGCCGCCAGCGCCGCGCAAAACGCCGCATTGCCGGCGCCGACGACGATTACATCCGCGACTTGGTTTGTCATTCGCGATTACTCCGCCGCCTGCGCGGCGCCGCCATGCGCTTTCGACCAGGCCGCGGGGTCTTTCATGAACTTTTCGACTTCCCGGAGCTTGCCTTTGTCGAAGGTGCCGCTCTTCTTGGCCGCCTCCAAAACGTCCCACCAGGTTGCGAGCGCGTGCAGCGTCACGCCAAGCTCGCGCATGATCTGCTTTCCCTCAGGAAAGATATCGTAGAAGAAAAATACGAAGACATGCTCGACGACCGCGCCGGCCTCGCGCAGCGCCTTGCAAAAGTTCACCTTGCTGCGGCCGTCGGTGGTCATGTCCTCGACCAAGAGCACGCGGTCGCCGGGCTCGATATGGCCTTCGATCTGCGCATTGCGGCCGAACCCTTTCGGCTTCTTGCGCACATATTGCATCGGCAGCATCAGGCGGTCCGCCATCCAGGCCGCGAATGGAATTCCCGCGGTCTCGCCGCCGGCCACGGCGTCGAACTGCTCAAAGCCGACCTCGCGCATCAGCGTCGCCACGCCGAAATCGACCAGCTGCTGGCGCACGCGCGGAAAGGAGATCAGGCGCCGGCAGTCGGTATAGACCGGGCTCGCCCAGCCGGACGTGTAGATGAAAGGCTTGTCGGCCATGAAGCGAACTGCGTCCACTTCGAGCAGCATCTTGGCCGTCAGCTCGGCGACGACCGCTTTGTCGGCGAAACAGGTCATAGTGATATTTCCGTGCTCTGCGTCATTCCGGGGCCGAGCCAACGGGTCCGGCCCGAAGCGGCCGGCCCGATGGCAAGCTCCGCGAGGAGCCTTGAATCCATAACCACTGTCCGTGAATATAGATTCCGGGTTCGCCACTTCGTGGCGCCCCGGAATGACCCCATAGAATACTGTCTCAACTCACTATCTTCCAGGCGATGGTCTCGCCGCCGCGGTAGATCAGTGCGCGCTCGTCGGGCCCCGCGACCTTGACCTCTTCCGGCGCCGTCCACGGCGTCTTTTCCAAAGTGATGGTCTCGTCATTGGGCGGCATCCGATAATGCTTGGCGCCGTTGAGCGAGGCAAAGGCTTCCAGTTTGCCGAGCGCGCCTTCCTCCTCGAAGACTTGCGCGTAGGTCTCGATGGCAACCGGCGCGTTGAACATGCCGGGAATGCCGCTGACCGAAACCTTCTTGGCATAAGGATGCGGCGCCGAGTCGGTACCGAGGAAATAGCACGGCTTGCCCGAAGTCGCCGCTTGCCGCAGCGCCGTCTTGTCGCGCCCAGTTTTGATCACCGGCATCACATACATGTACGGCTTCAAGCCGTGGCCAAGCCAGTCGGTGCGCGTGAGCATCATATGGTACGGCGTGATCGTGCCGCCGAGCTGCGGCGCCGCGCCGGCGACGAAATCGACCCCTTCCTTCGACGACAGGTGCTCAAGCGTCATTCGCAGGCCCGGAAATTGCTTGAGCCATTTCGACAATAGGCGATCGATGAACACCGCCTCGCGATCGAATATGTCAACGTCCGGCGCGACATATTCGCCGTGCATGAGAAACGGCATGCCGATCTTTTCCATGCGCTCCAGCACGCGCGGGATCTTGGCATAGTCGGTGACGCCGAATGCGGAATTGGTCGTGGCATGCGCGGGATAAAGTTTCACGGCAGTGAATAATCCGTCGCGAAAGCCGCGTTCGACATCGTCCGGATCGGTGTCGTCGGTCAAATAGCACGTGATCAGCGGCTTGAACTTCAAGCCCGGCGGCAGCGCCGCCATGACGCGCTCGCGATAGGCCTTGGCGTCCGTCGTGGTGCGCACCGGTGGCACCAGATTCGGCATCAAGATCGCGCGGCCGAAATTTTTGGCCGTGAACGGCAATACGGCTTTTAGCATTTCGCCATCGCGAACATGCAGGTGCCAGTCATCCGGCTTGCGGATCGTGATGCGTGTGGTCATCGCAAAGAAGCCTATCCGATCGGCGCCGCGGCCGCAGCGAATGTCTCCATCGGCGGCTCATCGATCATGGCGCCGGTGAGATCGGCGACGCGGGCAAAGCCGCGCTTGGCGCACCATTGCTCGAGGCCCTCGATGATCGCGATCATTCCCGTGGGATTGCGGAAAGTCAGATAGCCGATCATCACCGCGGTGGCGCCGGCCAGCATGTATTCGACAACATCCTCGACTTTGACGATGCCGCCGCAGCCGATGATCGGGATCTTCACCGCCTTGGCGCACTGATAGACCATGCGGACGATGATCGGCTTTATGCCCGGGCCGGACAGCCCGCCGAATTTATTGCCGATCGCGGGCCGGAACGTGTCGGTATTGATCTTCAGCCCCAGAATTGTGTTCGACACGACCAGCGCATCGGCGCCGGCACGCTCGGCGGCCTTGGCGACGGCGACGACATCGCCGGCATTGGGGGACAATTTCACCCACATCGGCTTGTCGGTCGTGGCGCGGATGAGCTTGACGACATTATACGTGTGCTCTTCGTGCAGGGCGAAGTTGCCGCCTTTGGGATCGCGCGTCGGACAGGAAATATTGACTTCAAGCACGTCGATCGCCGACTTGGCTACATCGCGCGCCATCGCTTCGAAATCCTCGATCGTGGTCGCCGAGATCGAGCCAACGAGCGGCGGCGTGAAGCGTTTGTAGTCCGGGACCTGGTGTTCCAGGAAATAATCGATGCCCTTGGTCGGCAGGCCGATCGAATTGATCATGCCGCCTTCGACTTCGGCGGCGCGCGGCGGCGGATTGCCGGCGCGAAATTCCCGCGACACGGTTTTTGCCACCAGCGCGCCGAGCCGGTTGAGATCCATCACCTGGGCGAGATCGGTCGAAAAGCAGCCCGACGCCGGCATTACCGGATTCTTCAGCGTCACCGCGCCGATCTTGACGCTCATATCTACCATCCGACCGCCTCCTGCAGATCGAAGACCGGTCCGTCGATGCAGACCCGGCGCAGCTCCTGCTTGCCGTTCACTTCGAAAGTGCGCACACAGACGTAACAGGGACCAAGCCCGCAAGCCATCACCTGCTCCATCGCCACCTGGCCGGGAATATTGTGCGCCTTGCCGAGCCGCTTCATCAACTGGAACAGCCGGTTCGAGCCGCAGGTGAAGAAGGCGTCGGCGCGGTTCTTCGCGATCAGGTCTTGCAGAATGCGCTCGACGTTCTCGACCGCGCTCGTTCCATCCGTATCAAGCACGCTCACCACCTCGCCGGCCTCGCGGAACAAAGCGTCCGCCATGACGAAATCGGGATTGCGAGCCGACAAGATCGCGGTGACGCCGACATGGCGATCGCGCGCCAATTGCGAAATCGGGCCGAGCGTGGCGATGCCGACGCCGCGGCCGAGCACCACGATGTGCCGCCAGGCCGGATCGAACTTAAAGCCGACACCGAGCGGGCCGACCATGTTGAGGTCGTCGCCCTTGCGCAGCGTCGCCAACCCGCGGGTGCCGCGGCCGACGCATTTGTACAGAAACTCGATCCGGCCGCGCGGGCGGTCGATGCGATAAACGCTCTGCGGGCGGCGGAAGAACAGTGCGCCGACATCGGGCGACGGGCACAACAGATTGAAGAACTGGCCGGGCGTGACGGAGAGCGCCTTGGGCGAAGCCTCGACGACGAGGTGCTTGTATTCGGCGTTCACCCAGTCGTGCGACAGAACCGGACACAGCGATTCCTCGGCTGGAATGCGCGCGGCCGCGCTCTCGCCGACGACGGCGTTTTTGCCAACGACGTTGGGCGCGGAGGCAAACGGTTCACCATTCATCGCAAATCCTCGGATCGACGTTCATCGTTATTGGCGCATCGTTATTGGCATTCGTCAGCGAAGCCGGGCGCAACCGCACGACACAGAGATGAACCGACCTTGTCCCAAAATCAAGATTTATTCCAATTTTTGAACAGATCAGATACGAACGGTCTTTCCAGGAGCTTACTTGGCTTTGCGGAACTGGGCCGAGCGGAAACTACGCCGCCACGACCGCCGCGGCGGCCTCGGCATCGGGCTGCCGGTAGGCCTTGAGCCGCGGCAGCACCTCGGCGGCGAACAGCGTCAGATTGTCGATCGTCTGCGCATGCGTGAGTTCGCCGCCATGGGCCATCATCAAAAGATTGCCCATGCCGCCGCAATGTTCGCAGAAGTCGACGATCTGGGCGTAAACCTCATCGGGCGTGCCGCAGAACAGGATGCCGGCATCGATCAGGTCCTCCACGGTGGCGGCATGCATGTTGATGCTGCGACCGTCCTTGGTGAAGCTGCGCGGCGGCGACTCGCCGCGCATGAGCCGCGCATTGTCTTCGACTGGCAGATAGCCGGGCGGATTGCGGAACGGCAGATGCACGATCGAGCTGGTGCGCAGATAGCCGGCGATCAGGTGGCCGCGGCGGCGCGCTTCGTCTTTGTCCTTCGCGACGGCAACCAGGCCAAGATATGCGAAACGGTCGGCGGTCGGCGCCCGCCCGAACTTCGCCAGATAGCTTTTGCGGTAGGCGTCGAAGATCTTGCGCGTCCCATAGCCGGTGCCGAGCGTCGCCATCACATAGCCGCGCTCGCCGAGGACGCGCGCTTGCGTGGTGCTGCCGGTCGTCGACCAGACCGGCGGATGCGGCTCCTGCCACGGCCGCGGCCAGATGTTCACCTGCCGATAGTGGAAATATTCGCCTTCCCAATTGAACGTCCCGTCATGGGTGGTCATCGCCTTGAGAATGAAATCGTGCGCCTCCCAAAATCTTTCCATCAGCTCGACGGGATTGCGATTGGAGGCGGCGATTTCATAGGGGATGCCCTTGATGAAGCCCATGTCGAGCCGGCCGCGGGAAATGACGTCGATTGTCGCCAGCTCCTCGGCGACGCGCAGCGGATCGGGCCGGTGCCCGATCGGATAGCCGAGCACAAGGAGCCGCGCTTTATTGGTGGCGCGCGCAAGCACCGACAATCCGACCACCACCGCCGATGACATGCAGGTGGCGCTCTGGTGATGCTCGTTGAGCATGATGTCGATGCCGATGTCGTCGCAGGTCTGATATTCGTCGTAATAGCGATGAAACAGGTCGGCGGCGACGCGCGGATCGCATTTGCGATTGGGCAGAATGACGCGCAGCGACCCGGAATGATCGTTCCAGGTCGGGTAATAAGGCTGTTCGCTGAACTGATAGACTCGCATGGCGCGCTTTCCCATTCGTTCGGTCATTCCGGGGCGCCACGCAGTGGCGAGCCCGGAATCCATATCCCCGGCGCAGGGATTATGGATTCCGGGGTCCTCGTTTCACTCGGCCCCGGAATGACGAGCATTTTCATTTCCCATCCATGAAAGCCAAAACACGCTTGGCAAATATTTGCGGCTGCTCCTGATGCGGAAAATGGCCCGCGCGTTCGATGGTTTCGAAGCGCGCTCCGGAGATCATCGCACAATAGGCACGGCCGTAAGCTTCGCCGACCATGCGGTCATGCGCACCCCACAGGAACAGCGTCGGAATGCGAATGCGGTGCAGCCGGCTTTTCAGCCGCGGATTGTGGAAATACGGGCTCCACGCAAATCGCGCGGTGGCTTCGCGGGCACGCGCCGCGGCGACGGCCTCGGCTGGCGACAGCGATTTGTAATCGCGCCGTCCGGCATTCGGATCGCAATAGGCGATCTCGAGATATTCCGGTTCGGTGAGCGCGAAGATGTCGGCGATGTCGCGGGTCTCGCGATCGCCGACCTTGATGCCGACCGCATTGGCCATGACCAGGCGCGCGAGCCGCGCCGTCGCTTTCACCGCGATCTCGGCGGCGATCCAGGCGCCGAACGCCACGCCGACCAGCGTGACGTCGCAAAGATCAAGTTGATCGAGAAGATCGAGATAGAAATAGGACAAATCGTCGACCGTGTGCATGCCCTTGGGCACATCCGAGCGGCCGAACCCGGGATGGGTCGGCGCGATGACATGCGCCGATTTCGCGAGCTCCTCGATCGCCGCCGCGGCCGGTTCGATGCCGTTTTCGGCATGCAGGAACAGCACCGGCCGGCCCTCGCCGTGCGCGATCAGATCGATGCGCGTGCCTTCGACAGTGAGCGAGTCGGATACGGTGTCGGTCCTCTGCAGCATTTCCTCACCGAGGCTTTTCAATTAAAGCATGATCCCGAAAAGTGCGTCTTCGGCAAAGATCACGCTCAAACCAGCGTTGTTCTAGCACGGTAAAGACGTTTTACCATTGCACGCGGCTCAAGCCAGGAGACCAAGAAATGACGGACGGCGTTACGGTCCACAACGGCATCGCCTATGCCAATCACGATGGCGTCGAGCTTCTTGGCGACTTCTACCTGCCGAAAGACGCCAAAGCGGCGCCGGCTTTGGTCGCGGTCCATGGCGGCGGCTGGGTCGCCGGCGTGCGCGGCGCCTTTCAATATTGGGGCCCCTATCTCGCCGCGCGCGGCATTGCGGTCTTTGCCATCTCCTATCGGCTCGCGACCAAAACCAAGACCTTTCCCGAAGCGGTGCAGGACGTGCTCGCCGGGGTGCAATTCGTCCGCGGCAAAGCGAGCGCTTTGGCATCGATCCGGCGCGGATCGGGCTCATCGGCGCCTCGGCCGGCGCGCACCTTGCGGCACTGGCGGCGTTGAGCGGCAAGAAATTTCTCGGCGCCTATCCGCATGATCCGTTCGCCGCAACCGACGCCGCCGTCAAAGCGCTGGTTGGCGTCTACGGCGTCTACGACATGCACGCGATGTGGTGCTCGCTCCAAGTGCAAGACGGCCGCAACAGCGACAACAAAGTCGAGAAATTCATCGGTGCGCCGCCGATGGCGAACCGCCAGACTTATTTTGACGCTTCGCCGGTCAGCTACGCGACTTATGCCAACAATGCGATCGGCGTGTTGCTTGCGACCGGCACCGAGGACGATCTCGTCGATCCCAAAGACGCAGACCGGAGCATTCCAGCTCGCGCTCAAACAAGCTGGCTTTTTTGTGCGGCCCTGCATCGTGCCCGGCGCGCCGCATTACTGGATGAATGATCCGATCGAGGAGCCCGGCAGCCTGTCCGGCTTTCTGGCGCCGCGGCTGATGCGGTTTTTGGCGGAGAGGTTGTAAAACTCGCGCACTGCATTTTTCCATTTCGTCATTGCCGGACTTGATCCGGCAATCCATGCGGAATTGCAGGGTGACGAAGTTTAGTAATCAGCGTGACGCTCCGTCCGGGCTATAACTACTTCTTCTCCAACAGCAGCGTGCCTTCCTTGCGAACGAGCGGCTGGATCGCGGCGGCGACTTTGGCCAGGAGCCACGGCAGAAATACCTGCAACGTGACGTACTCCTCCGCGACATCGATTGTACCGCTCGCCACCTGGCCGAGCGCGCGGACGCGGAACTGCAAGTGCTCGCCGCTCCAGATTTCCTCCTCGATCGCAAACAAATGCGCGTAGTTTGAACTCGCATTGCCGAGACCGGACTTAAGGCGGCGCACCGCTTCGTCTTTACCCAGCCGGTGCGGAATCGAAACGATAAACGGCGCCGACATGACGTCTCCAGTGACGCCCCTCGAACCCTATATGGGCAGGAAAGTGCGCCGCGGAAGGAGGACGGCCCTTCAGCCTCACGTCGCCAATTTCGCGCCGCCGGGCTGCGCCGCCAAAAGGCTACTCAGCGGCCGGATACGGAACAGCGCGATCATGGTCGTCGCCGCGACCAGCATGATCGCCACCGCGAGCAACAGCGGCGCGACGAAGGCGCCGGTCGCCTCCGCGATGACTCCGCTCAAATAGGGCGACACGGTTGCGCCGACGATGCCGAAGAAATTCATCACCCCACCCAACGTGCCGGTCTGGTTCGGCGCGACGTCGGTGCAAATGAGCCAATACGGCACGACATAGAACGCCAAGCCGGCATTGGCGATGACAATCATGGTCACCGCCAAACTTGTGGACTCGGTCGTCGCGGCGATCAGCGTGGTTGTCGCATAGGTCAGCGCGCCAAGGGCGATGAAGAATTTTCGGTGCAAGCCGCCGGCGGTCCAGCCCTTCGCAGCGAACCAGTCCATCGCCCAGCCGACAAAGTTTGCGCTGACGAACGCGACCACGAACGGCAGCGCGCTCAGCGCGCTCGCCGTCACTAGCGGAATGTGCCGGTAATGCGTCAGATATTGCGGCAGCCAAGTCAGGAAGATGTATTGGCAGTAAGGCAGCGCGAAATAGCCAATGTAGAACGGCCACAGCGCTGGGCTTGTTACGAGAAGGCGCGGCGGAACTGGCGCCTGCGCGGCGCGCTCCTTGGCTTCGTCGGTTTCCGCATGCGCACCCGTGGGCACCGGATCGGCAAAGTTCCTGGCGAAAATCCACCACAGCGCGGCACCGGCGAGGCCGATAACGCCGAACACGACGAAGATGTAAACCGGCGAGCCGGTCGCTTGCAGAATAAGACCGGCGAAGAACACACCCGTTGCCGGCCCGAGCTGCGCGCCCGATTGCATGAAGGCCGCGAATTTGCCGCGCCGCGATCGCGACGGGATCGCGCGCGACACCGCGGCGATGCTCGCCGGAATGTAAGGCGCCTCGAACGCGCCGAGCAGAACGCGGAAAGTGGCCGTAAGCCACAAGATTGTCGGCGCCAGCGGCGTCAACAGCACCCAGACCGACCAGCCGGCCATTGCACCGGCAAGCGTGCGCCGCGGGCCGAACTGATCCGCGATCCACCCGCCGATCGGCTGAATCACCAGATAACCCAGCGAGAAGGCGCTCAGCATCAGACCGATCGTGGACGGTTTCCAGTTCAAATCCTTCGCCCAGGCCGCGGCGGCAACGCTGAAATTGCTGCGATCGGCCCAAAGTAGAACACTCCCGGCAAAGAACACAATCACCGTCACCGGCCAGTTGATCGGGCGGACTCCAGCGCGTTGCATTCTGGTCGCAGCAATTGGTGTGCTCGCTGGCATCGCGTTTTCTCCCGACCGTCGCGTTCAGCGGCACTTAAGTCTGGCGCCGCTATTCGTTGTTTTCTGGATGATACGCCTTACGCGCCTTCCATCACCGGTAAAGTGAGCGCGGAGGGATGTTCCGCCGAGTGATAGATCGTGTCGATGCCGATCTTGCTCGGCACATAATAATGCGTCCACAGCACGTCGGTGATCACCGAGTCGCCGTTGACGATTTCCAGCCGCACACGGTTGCCCTTTTTGAAGCGATGCGCCATCGGCTCGATCGAAATATCGAAGCGGTAGATCTTTCCAGGCTCGATCGGCTGCGGATCGGCGTGGCTGTGATAGGGCTCCATCTCGGTCGATTTGTCCGGCTCGAGCGCGCGGTGCAAGGCGCGCAGCCAGCCTTTGGTGATCCAATACGACGCCGGATTGAGGCCCTTGCCGCGATCCTCGGCCGATTGCGGCATCTGCTCGGAGAGTTTGACGAAGAAATCCATGTCGTCGCGCGTCGATGAAGCGTAAAGCGTGAGCTTGATCGGACCGGCGATTTCGAGGTCCGCCGGCAGCGGCGCCGTGGTGAAGGTGAGCACGCGCCGCGCCGGATCCGGCGCATTGTTCGGCCCGAAGCCGACCACGCCCATCATCCAGCCCGGATTGGGATAGCTGTAGGAAGTCTGCGCTTCGCCCGACGGCTGCTCGCGGGCGAGCGAGCCATCGTTGAGCGAAGTCACGCTGCCGGATTTGGCGGCGTCGAGATGCCAGCTGACATAGCGGACGCCTTGCGGCGGCCAGGTCTCCGCCGTGCGCACGGCATCCGCGCCGCGCACGAAATATTCGATCGCCGGGCGCTCCGGGTAACTCGTCTTCAATCCCTTCAGGTAGTGATCGTAGAACGGCAGCAGCAGCGTTTCGTGCAATTCGCGGCTGTTGAACTCGCGATTGGCAACGAAGGCATTCACCGGCCCGATCATCTTCAGCTTTTTAGGTCCACGGGCGCGGCGGAAGCCGTCGATATTGCCGCGGGTATGCAGATCGACCTTGCCCCAGACACCGATCGAATAAAGCGGCGCCTCGATTTCGTGCAGGTGCTCGGCGGCGCAGCGCTCGCGCCAGAAATCGTCATAGGTTGGATGCTGCTGCATCAGGAGATTCAAATCGCAAGTCTGCTCGCGCGGATGTTCGCCATTGGCCGGGTGGCGATTGATGATGCGGTTCTGATTCCACCAATAGCTGCCGAAGAAATCACCGAGCATGCCGCCCTGATAGACTGAGGCGCGATACGGATCGTTCAAGCCGTCGAAGGCGGCGATGCAGGCGAGCGACGGCGGCTTCGCAATCGCCATCCACCATTGCAGCATGCAGAAATAGGATTGACCGATGCCGCCGACTTTGCCGTTCGACCACGGCCGATGGCCGAGCCATTCGATGACGTCATAGAGGTCTTTCTGCTCGTTGCGGTCGAGAAAACGAAATTCGCCGCCCGACTTGCCGCAGCCGCGCACGTCCATCTGCGCGTAGACATAGCCGCGCTCGACATAGAGGCCGATCGGGCCGGTTTCGCGCCAGAGAAATTGCGGGCTCGCCGGCAGCGCATTGTTGTCATAGCGATAGGGCGAGGCGCCGAGCACCACCGGAAATCGGCCGTCGCCCTCGGGCATATACAGCGCGACCGCGATATCGACGCCATCATGGACGCGGATTTTCACTTCGCGCGGTTTGAGCTGCGGCTCCGGCATGCCTCCCTCCCGAGACGTGTTTGGGCAAGGATACGGCTACCCAACCGTCATTGCGAGGAGCGTCCCCCGCCTTCGCTCGATCCACGAGCACGGCAGGTTCAATTCCGCCGACCTTGCTTCGCCCGCCGAAGCGTTAGGCAAAATCAATCAGATCCGCGAAGGGCGGGCTTCGCGAAGGTGGGGGGCGCAGAGCGCGCAGGCGGAAGCGACGAAGCAATCCAGATCGGCAGCTTAGCCTGAATTGCTTCGCTCCACTTCGTTGTGCTCATAATGCCGCTCTTGCGGCGCCTTCTCTTTGCCCTCCCCACCCGGGCCGCGCTTGCGCGCCGCCGCCGCGCGTTGCGCATCGACGCTTCGCAAGGGGGAGGGTAAGCAACACCGTTCTCCCGGCACGGCCGAGCGCCCGAGTTTCGCCTTTTGCGCTCCTGACCAAGGCTCTGCATTATGCGCAGCGCAACAAAGGCGAATGCCGGAGGACCTCACCAGTGCCCGCTCACAAGTTTCTCAATCCGTCGACTATGCCCGCGACCCGCGGCTACACCCATGTGGTGGAGACGCGCGGGGCCTCGCGCACGATTTACCTTGCCGGCCAGCTTGGCATGACGCCGGACGGCAAAGTCGCCGGCGGTCCGGGCGACTTCCGCGCCCAGGCGGCGCAGGCCTTCGAGAATCTCAAGCTCGGGCTCGCCGCGGCCGGTGCGAGCTTCGAGCATGTCGTCAAGGTCACGGTCTATTTCACCGACATGGCGCACCTGCCGACCTATTTCGAAGTGCGCGACCGCTATGTGAACACCAAGGCGCCGCCGGCTTCGACCGCGGTGCAGATATCAAAGCTCGCGCGCGACGGCGCCCTGTTCGAGATCGAGGCCGTCGCCGTAGTACCGGAGTAACATCATCCTCCCCCGTTCACGGGGAGGAAAATGAGAGTCCAATCATGCTGACCATTGACGCGCAGGTGCATGCCTACGAGCGCAATCATCCCGGACGCCCCTGGCACGCCATATTGACCGGGCCGCCCGAGGTCACCGGCGATCAGATGATCGCGGCCATGGATGCGGTCGGGGTCGACGGCGCGATCCTGGTGTCGGCCTTCACGATGTACCGCTATGACGCGAGCTACGCGGTCGCGGTGCAAAAGCGCCATCCTGATCGCTTTGCCGTGGTCAAGCCGGTCGATCCTGCCAATCCGGCCGTCGCGGAGGTCATCGCCGACTGGAAGCGCACGCCCGGCGCGGTCGCCGCGCGCATGTTGCTCGTGCGCGGCTGCCTCACCGAGGATGCCGCCGATCCCGGGCTCAATCGCGTGCTGGCGGAGGCCGCACGGTTGTCGCTGCCGCTCAACCTGCACATTGCCGGGCGGCTCGATCAGGGGATCGCACTCATCCGCCGCCATCCCGATACGCAGGTCATCATCGATCATCTCGGCCTCGTTCAGCCGCACGAGCCGCCGGTGCCGAAGGAGCCGTGGGCCGAATTGCCGAAAGTGCTGACGCTGGCGAAACTGCCGAACGTTGCGATCAAGATCAGCGGCGCCTGCACGCTGTCGCACGAGCCGTTTCCCTACAACGACATCTGGGATCCAGTCTGCCGCGTCATCGACGCGTTCGGCATCGACCGCTGCCTATGGGGTACCGACTGGACCCGCGCGGTGAAGTTTCTCACTTACGCGCAAGGGGTCGACGCGTTCCGCGCGACCGACCGCATTTCCGACAGCGATAAGGTCAAGCTGATGGGCGGCGCGCTCGCGCGCATCTACGGCTGGTCGCCGCGCAAGCGGGCGTAAGATGGCTTGAGCAAAAACTTACCGCGCGCCAACGCGTGCGATGTAATAAGCGAGATCCAGAATCTGATCGTCGCTGATCGGCGCCATGACCTCGGCCATGGTGGCGTCGTAGCCGTGGCGGGAATTGTCCTTATAGCCGCGCAGCGCCTTGACCAGATAGTCCTCGCGCTGATCGGCGATGTTCGGAACATTGTCCTGGCCAGCAAAAGTCGCGGTGTGACAGATATTGCAGCGGTTTTGCGCAACGAGCGCGCGAGCGCGTTCGATACGCGCGGTGTCCACCGGCCCGTCAGGCGGGCGCGGCGCTGGCAATTTGGTAATGGCCTCGGCAAACTTGCGCAGATCGTCGTCGCTTAATCCCTTGGCCATGTCGTTCATCGGATCGGCGACGCGCATGTGCTCGATGACACCACCGGCGGCAAAGCGATGCGGCTTTAGTAGGATCCCACTTTCAGCTCGGCCGCGTGGCGGATCGCGGCCTTGCAGAACTGACCGAGCGCAGCGAAATGTTTTTTCACGCACAGCAGGATGCGACCGGCTCCTGGTCGCGCTGTGGGACATTGCTGCGCGATATCTGCGTTGCAGGCTTCACGCACGGCGGCGGTTTGCATTAGCGCCGTCCGGCACTGTTCCTTGAAATCCTGGAAATGCGTTTCAATACATTCGGCGAGAAAATTACGCTGTGGTCGCGCGGCCTGACAGAATTTCGTCACGTCCCGGGTGCAAGCCGCTATGACCGTGACATATTGCCCGGAGGCAGGCGGCATCGAGACCAGCAGCAATAGCAATATTGTCAAAGTCAAACGCTTTGCCATGTGAACTCCGACAAGGGGCACCGCCGCCAATGCATGGCGAGACCGGTGCACGACCAGTTTGGACGCTGTAGATTCCCGGTTTGGGACAACAGCCGTTCAATTAGGCTCCCGCTCCATGACAGAAAAATTACGCGCAAGTCCGTTCCACTGCCCTCATTGCGCGGCAAAGTATGCGCTGGTGAAGGTCGAAGCCGTATCGCCGGTTGACGCGAAAGTACGTTGCCTCAGTTGCGGCGGACCGCTCGATGGCCGGGAAAACGCTTTCATTCTCAAATATTTTCTTGTCGAGCGTCCGCACCACGATCAGCAGCGCACGCGATCAGTTCAGTAAGTTCAACTGGCGCGAGCGTCGCTTTCCCAAAATTTTTCTGTGTTTTGATCCAACGCAAACGCTGACGCGCGCAAGATCTGGTGCGCGATTGCGCGTCAAATTTGAACCCTCACGCTTTTGTGTCGTTTACCGATCATCCCACGAGGTTGCCCGATGCATGGAACCGCGCCGGTCCCGCACAAGGAAATCGAGCTCAAGCTCGAAGTTGCGCCGGCTAACTTGCTCGATCTCCAAAAGATTCCACTGTTGCGGACGGTCAAGCCGACGCCCAAGGGCGCGTCCCAAGTATCGGTCTATTTCGATACCAACGACCAAAAGCTGCGCAAAAAGGGGCTGATGCTCCGCGTGCGGCGCGAGGGTCGCCACCATACGCAAACCATCAAAGCGACTGCCAATGCGGGAGACTACTTTGCGCGCGACGAGTGGGAAGCCGAGATCGCGGGGAACGAGCCGGATCTCGATCGCGCCAACGGAACTACGCTCGAGCCGCTTCTGACCAAGAAGCTGCGCCGACGCCTCAAGCCGGTGTTCGAGACGCGGGTGCGGCGAACGGTCTATCCACTGGTCGCCAATGCGCACGCGATCGCGTTGACCGTGGACCAGGGCACGATCGACACCGGTACCCGCTCGCAGTCCTTGTGCGAAATCGAGCTCGAGCTTGTGCGCGGGAGCGCCGGCGATCTGTTCGACGTTGCGCGCGAGCTCACGCAAGCGCTGCCGGCGCGACTTGCAGTCAAGAGCAAATCGGAACGCGGCTACGAGATTCTCGATGGCCAGCAAGAATTGCCGGTCAAGGCCGCTGCCATCGATCTGCACGCCGGCGTAAGCGCGCGCGAGGCTTTCAAGACGATCGGTCTCGCCTGCCTGAAACAGGCGATCAATAACGAGCCGGCCCTGAACAGGGGCGATCCCGAAGGCGTCCACCAAATGCGCATCGGACTGCGCCGGCTGCGCGCCGCCATGTCCTTGTTTGCCGCGCTTTTGTACGACCCGCAGACGGCGGCCATCAAGAACGAACTCAAATGGCTCGCCGGCGAGCTCGGCCCGGCGCGCGAGCTCGAAGTGCTGGTGAGCCGCGTGGTTGTGCCGATGAAGCGACAACGCCGGCGCTGGCGCGGCATGCCCTCGCTTTCGCACGAATTTGCGGAACGGCGCGACGCGGCGTTATCGCGCGCGCAAGCGGCGGTGCAGTCAGCGCGCTTTCGCGCGCTGACGCTCGACGTAGCGGCATGGCTGGAGGCCGGCCTGTGGAGGAACCCGCAGGACGACCTCGCTCGCGACCGCGGCGATCTGCCGATCGAGGTATTCGCGCTCGAGCAGCTGGCGCGGCGCTGGCGCAAGGTTCGCAAGAAAGGAAGAATCCTGGCGCGGCTCGATGCACGCCGCCGCCACAAGCTGCGCATCCAGACCAAGAAGCTGCGTTATGCGGCTGAGTTCTTCGCCACGTTGTTCACGACCAAGCGGGCGCACAAACGGCGCAAGCAATTTCTTCCTGCGCTTGAGCGCCTGCAAGATGGGCTCGGCGACCTCAACGACATCGCCGTGCATGAAAAACGCATCGCGGCCATGGGCGTGCGCCGCCGGCGATCAAATCCCAGCCGCGTCTTTGCCGCCGGACTACTCACCGGGCGCGAGGACGCACGCGCGGATGCGGCGATGGCCGCGGCGACGGAGGCCTATGCGGACTTGGCCGAGGTCAAACCGTTTTGGCGTTGATTGAGATGACGCGCTTTAATGCGCGACATCCTCAAAATTAATGGCTGTTCTACGCTTCGCTGGCAATGGCGCAAAACGGCCCAGCGACCGGCGGCCAAACGCCTGCCCCTGTAGCGTCGGGACCACCCGGACCGGGCGTCATGCCTAACGCGCCGAGCCCTAATCTCCAGTCGGCGGCTGCGCCGACGAAGACCTCGTCAGGAACCCGCATCGCGCATCAGACGACGACCAAGCACCACAAAAAGATGTACATGTCGGCAAAGAGCACCCATCACAAAGCCATGCTAAAAGACAATACGCGCTTGCAGACGATGCCCAAGCAATAAACTTCAAACAAGTTCGTAGCCTCGGACCTCCGGCGTGGGGTCCGAGGCTTTTTTATCTCGACTTTTACGTTCGGTTTTCAAATCTCACGCAGGTCTTTGCCCTAAGCGGTCGTCTTGCATCAACCTGCTAAGCCCATCTGAGGTGGTTAGTCGCGGCGCCCAGCCTAGACCAATCAATGCAGACGAATCGGCGACCAGTGAACCTGACATGCGCCGGTAGCTTTCTCCCTGGCCGATGGAGCGAAGCAGAAACTCAAGCAACACTGGTGGCATTGGAAATACCTTCCGCCGGCGCCCCAACCCATCGCGCATGGCCGCGATCATTTCCGCGACCGTTAGCGCCTCTGCATCAGCGGCAATGAACGGCCGCCGTAGAATCCCCGGCGCTTTGAGCACGGTCTCGATCGCCGCCGACAGATTTTCCAGTGCAAGGAGCGAACGCCGGCCGGCGAAGCTGCCCAACGGCAGTGGAAAGGGCGAGCGCGCGAGCCGCATGAGTTGCGCGATGTTGCCTTTGACGCCAAGTCCGTAGACCAGAGCCGCCCGCAGAGACACCCAGTCGAGATCAAGCTCGGTCAAACCGCGTTCTGCTGCAAGTTTGGACCTTCCATAAGCATCAGTCGGATTCGGATCGTTGGCCTCGGTCAATACCGTCTCGGCCGCTGGTCCACATTGGGCGCGAATTGAGGAAAGAAAAACGAAACGCTTGGCGCCGGCTCGCCCCGCAGCACGGGCTAGGCCGATCGTTGCCTCAGTGTTCAGTAACCGATAGTCGTCCTCCGGAATGCCGGACATGCCGTGAGTGAACCCTGCCGAGTGGATCACTGCATCCACTCCCTCGAGCGCGGCGGACATATTTCGTGGCCGAGCCAGGTCGCCAATGACTGCGCTCGCACACTGCATGGGCATCGAAGACGGGTGGCGCAGCAATACGCGCAGCCGGTAACCGCGCTTCGGCAATTCACGCAGTAAATATTGCCCGATGAAGCCGGTGGCGCCCGTAACCGCAAGGAGCATGCTAGCCTCTTCTGCAGCGATAGTTCCGCGACACTCACGCCGGCATGGCGGAGCATTGAATCTGCGCGTCGCGTCGCTACGTACTGCGTATTAGGTCGGGCCGGGCAGCCCCATCCCCCGACACGTTGCCGCCCGGCTTAGAAACCTAAATGAGGCAACAAACTCCGTACCCCCAAGCGCCTAAGTGGTCTTGGGGTTCTTTTTGTGGCAACCCAAAGCCGCCATCGCGATTCTCCCTGGCTGTGGTCATGCGGCCACAGCTCTATTCGCCGACTGCACCGTAATTTTTTCCAGCTGCGTTACGATCGCACTTTAAACACGACGTCGTGCTCCCGCGCGTGCTCTATCACTTTCAGCCCGAAATCGTCTTTTGGTCCCACTTCGGCGACCGGCGCATGATCAACCTCTAGGGATTCGACCTTTTGCGTGAAATCGGTTGTGTGTCCCCAGATGTGGATTACATCGCCAACGCGCAGCGTAGCGCCAGGTTCGAGCTGCATGACCGCAACTGAAAGATGACTGAAATAGTGGGTCACGACGCCGATACGTTGCTCTGACGACGCCGGCTTTGCCGGGCGACTCGGCGGCGGTCTGACTGCTTTCGGGGCTCGCCCGCTGCCTGGCCTCGGTTTCGGCTTCGCCGGCCTCGCTTGCTTCCGTGATGCGGGCCGAAGCGGCGCCTTCTTGGCTACCTTCTTTCGGATTGTCCTGACTTTTTTGATGGTCTTTGTGCGCGTGCCTTTGCTAACGGGCATTTTTTTGCGCCTTGCCTTGGCTTTGCCTTTTGCTTTTTTCCTCGTCGCCATTGCAGCCTCCCTGACGCCAACTGCATTTCGGCTCTGGATTCGCCCCCCACTATCCCCCCAAAGCGCTCAAAGAAAAAGAGAAGAAGACGGTCCGGAATTATGCGCGATATTAGGGTCAAAACTCATTATTTCTGCGAGCCGCGTTGCAGCCAAAATCGCTCGCTGGGCAGGAGAAGGGCGAAGAGCGTATCGGCAATACGGTCGAGCCCTTCGACGAACCCGGCGGCGATTTTCACTGCAACCCGAAGGGACGCGGGCCTTTCGGCCGCCGGCGTCGCGGCTCGCAGAAATAATGAGTTTTGACCCTAAGCGCGAGGGATCGCCAGCAATATCAGCCACGCTCTCGGCAACTTTGACGTAACCCGTGATCGATTTGTCGCCGGGCGCGAGCGGAACGGACCTTGGACCAGAGGCTTGCCAACCCGCAGTGTTTTCAAATCGAAAAATGGTTCGTGGATGTTGCCTAAAAAACACAGATTGGGTCACCGACTCAGGTTAGTCTATACGATGGCGGATGACGGGTCGGGGGGATCTATGTCTAGCGCCTATCGGACGGCTGAGGTGCGTGAGGACGCGATCATCGCGTTCCTGCTGTTCTGCCTTGAGATCTTTCAGGCAGAGCAACAACGCAGACGAACGCTGCACTAACGACCTTTCGGGTGTTGCTCCGGGCGCTCGGGCAAATCTTGCTGGCGGGCGGGAACACTCTTTCGTCCAGCCCGCCAGCAACTCATCTACCGGATGTTTTTATTGTCCGGAAAACGGAGTCTTCACATCTTTTGCGATAACTCCGCCGCCGTTGGCAGCTTGCCGTTTGGTGTCAACTTGTCAACAATCCCAGGCAGGACCTGCGATAGTTGTTTGGTGATTTCCTCCTCGGAGAGGCCTGACTTCTGAGCCAGCATCTTGATGATGCTAGGGCCAAGCGCTGAACCAAGCTGACCAGGTGCCACCGGCTGATTTTGTCCGGAACCGACCCAGGAGTTGGCTACGTTGCCAAGTCCTCCCTGCTGCAGTTTGTTCAACAGCCCGCCCAAGCCGCCAAGCACTCCGCCGGCACCCTCGTCCGATGTCGGTTGCGTCGGTGCGCTGGCGGTCTGTCCTGCACCGCTTCCGCGGAACAGAGCGCCTGAAGCAAGCAAAGCACCAAGAGCGAGCATCAACGGTTTGCCGATGTTGCCACCCGGAGCGGCTGAACGAATCATATCATCGAATCCAGACATGCTTTTCTCCATTGGTCACCTGATGCCCCTCACGCTCGGCTACGACGACCCGTTACTGCATTGTAGATCAGCAGCACCACGATCGACCCGACAATTGCGACGATCATGCTGTAAAGGTTGAAGCCAGTGACGCCGGCCGCACCGAAGAAATCGAACACAAATCCACCCACCAAGGCGCCGACGATCCCCAGCGCGATGTTGAGCCAAAGACCTTGGCCTTGCTTGTCGACAATCTTGCTTCCGATAAACCCGGCAATCAGGCCGAGTATGATCCAGCTGATGATGCCCATGTCGTCCTCCTGCAAAAAGCGCGATTCCTCACACGTCGAAATCGCAAGTCGGTCTGGCTAGTGCCCGATCGCACACTTCCGACCTGTCGGCTAAAAATCAGACTTTAAGGGAATCCGGAACCTTTCCTCCGTTTTCCGCAAGTTTGATCATGACCTGCTTGTGCAACCAGACATTCATCGCAGCAGAGTCGTTTGTGTCGCCGGCATAGTGCAGCTCTTTTGCAAGCTCCTTGCGCGCTGAGAGACTGCTGTCGAGTTTGAGAAGCTTCATGAGATCAACGATAGACCTTCGCCAGTCGAGCTTTTCCTTGTTTTGACCGGCGAGATTCGTCAGCACGGCCTCAACGTCGACGGCCGATTGCGGCGCGGCGGCTGGTGCACTACTTGCACCACTTGAGTTCGATGATGTCGGCCCCGTAGAAGCGGGGCCTGTCTCAGGCGACGTCGGCGACGGCTTGGCTCCGGCATGGCCAAAAATGGTGGAGATAATATTTCCAAGTACCGTCATTTAATTTCCAACTGTATCTCGTCGATGATCGCTTTGCGGGTTCCAAGCAATAGCGAAAATTAATTTCTGTCTCTTTGATCGAAATCAAATTTTCAGTCGCGATAGAGCGTGCTGATCGAGCAAGCCCATGCAGTCGTTGATCAATTTGCGAAGGTGCTGGCCCCGACAGATATCACAAACTAGTGCGCGGCGTCCCAATTGTCGGCGGCGTCGGCCCGCGAAAGTCGCCAGCTAAGGCGCCTTGCAGGCGACCATGGCTTCCGGCCGTGTCCGGCTCGCAACAGATGGCGGCACAAAGATTGCCAGATAGGCGTTGCTGCCCGCGAGCCGATCGAAGCTGATCTGCCGATACCCCACGGCGGCAAGCTCACAGCGGAGAAGATCTGGCGGGGTACCATGCTCGGACGTCGGCCCATAGGCGTCGACAATACCAACCCGCGCGCCAAGCTTAAGCGCCGGAACGAGATTGTAGAGCAGACCGTAGGGCTGGGCGATCTCGTGATACATGTGCACCAGAATTGCAATGTCGAGCGAATCGGCCGGCAACCTCGGATCGTGCGGCTCACCGCGGCCAATGACGACGTTATGCAATCCGCGGTCGCGCACGCGATTGCGCAGGTTTTGCAAATATTCTGGCACGACATCTTCGGCGATGATGCGGCCGCGGGGACCGACGATGGGCGACAACCGTACGACGTCGTAACCGCTGCCGGCGCCCATGTCCGCGACAGTCATCCCGAATTTGATGCCGAGCAGGCGCACGAGCTGGCGCGGTTCGCCGGCATCGTCGCGCTCCTTTTCGTCGTGCCAGATCGGGCTGATAATGTCGGCGACCGGGCGATCGGGATTTGGAAATGCGGCCGCTGGCGTGCCCGATCCCGCCAGGAATTCCTGGGCGTAGACCGATATCGCGAACGCGGCGGCAAAGACGGCGCCAATCGTCATTTCCAGCACACCGCCAACGCGACGTCTCGAGGCCTTCCAATTCGGTCGTGAACTTTTCAATCGGCTACCTTGAGTTCCGCAATGCGCCAGTTTTTCGATGGGCAGCCGCGCTAACGCATCTCTGCCAATCTCGCGGACCAGGCCATCGAACAGCTCAGTCAATGCTTGGTGATGGCACGTTTTGGTCGTGGTCTCCAATCATTTCCAATTGCTTCGCTCCTCTCGGGCGGGCGCTCCGCTTCGCGGAGCATGACAAGGTGAACCCCGCGTCTTTCCGTCTCTGGAGACGGGCCGGCTATCGGTATAGGCTTTGACGCAGACCCGCATTTGAAGATCAAAAATAAAAGAAGCTGGAATTCGCGGGCCACCGTCCAGCGCGGCGTTCGAAAACCTTGGGGGGTAATGCCATGACACTTCCGCGCCGCAAGTTCCTGCAATTGGCAGCCGGCGCTGCCGCGCTGCCGGCCGTTTCGCGCGGCGCCTTCGCGGCCGACTATCCGACCCGGCCGGTCAAGATCATTGTCGGCTTTCCCGCCGGCGGCGCGGTCGACGTGGTGGCGCGGCTGATCGCCGATTGGCTGTCGCGCCGCCTTAACGGCCAATTCGTGGTCGAAAACCGGCCCGGCGCCGCCAACAATATTGGCACCGAAGACCTGATCCGGTCGGCGGCCGACGGCTATACGCTCCTCCTTACCAATCCGACCAACGCGATCAACGCGACCTATTACGCGCACCTCAACTACAATTTCCTGCGGGACAGCGATCCGGTCGCGGGCATCATGCGCGTGCCCAATGTCCTGGTGGTAGGCGCGGCCGTTCCGGTGCACAGCGTTCCCGAATTCATCGCCTACGCCAAGGCCAATGCCGGCAAGCTCTATTACGCCTCGCCGGGTAACGGCACCTCGCCGCACATGTCGATGGAAATGTTCAAGCTGATGGCGCACATCTCGCTGAACAATATTACCTATCGCGGCATGAACGGCGGCGCCTATGCCGATCTCTTGAGCGGCCGAGTGCAGGCAGCCTTCGACAACCTGCCGGGCTCGATCGGCTTTATCCGCAACGGGCAATTCCGTCCGCTCGGCGTCACCACCACCGTGCGCTCGGCCGCGCTGCCCGACGCGCCGAGCATTGCCGATTTCCTGCCCGGCTACGAGGTCAGCGCCTTTTATGGGCTCAACGCGCCGAAAGGCACGCCGCCGGAAGTCATCGGCATGCTGAACAAGACGGTCAACGACGCGATCGCCGACCCGGAAATGAAAAAGAAATTCGCCGATCTCGGCGGCATGATGCTTGGCGGATCGCCTTCGGAATTTGGCAAATTCCTCGCCGCCGAAACCGACAAATGGGCCAAGGTGATCCACGACGCCGATCTGAAGCTGATGGAGTAGTGGCGCGACGGTCGACGCGAAACGCCGGTCCGAAGCGCCGGTGCGTAGCGCAGGCGCATTGTCGGTCCCTCGGGAGGCATGTCTGCTTTGCCCGCGTCAACCGACATTGCCCTGCCGTCCGACAATGACCGTTGATAGCCCGTCTCGGAAGTCGCGCAATGTCGGAGCCGAGTCCGAAATGCGCTGCTAAGCGGACTTGGCGAGGAGAAAATTAATGCGCGGCGTCCCAATTGTCGGCGGCATGCGCCTCGACATGCAGCGGCACCGACAGCGACACCGCCGGCAGCGG
This sequence comes from uncultured Alphaproteobacteria bacterium, assembly GCA_963816295.1. Taxonomy (GTDB): domain Bacteria; phylum Pseudomonadota; class Alphaproteobacteria; order Rhizobiales; family Xanthobacteraceae; genus BOG-931. Next base: position 55,766 of record CAWFJS010000021.1, read on the forward strand.
CGCATCGATCATCACCTTGGTGACGACCGGCAGCGTTTTCGCAACTTCATCGTCCAGCACTTCGAAGACGAGCTCGTCGTGGACCTGCAACAGCATCTGCGCGGATAGCTTCTTTGCGGCGAGCGCATCGTCCATGCGGATCATGGCGCGGCGGATGATGTCGGCGGCGCTGCCTTGCAGCGTCGCATTGACCGCGGCGCGCTCGTTGAAGGCGCGGATCGACGGATTGGAATTGCCAATATCGGGGTAATGACATTTGCGGCCGAACAGCGTGAGCACATGGCCGTGCTTCTTCGCGAACGCCTTGGTCTCCTCCATGTAATCGCGGATGCCGGGGAAGCGCTCGAAATATTTCCGGATATAGACGCCTGCCTCTTCGCGGCCGATGCCGAGCTGATTGGCGAGCCCGAACGCCGAAATTCCGTAGATGATGCCGAAATTGATCGCCTTGGCGCGGCGGCGTATTTCGCCGGGCATGCCTTTCACCGGCACGCCGAACATTTCCGACGCCGTCATGGCGTGAATGTCGAGCCCCTCGCGGAACGCCTTGCGCAATTGTTCGATGCCGGCGATCTCGGCAAGGAGCCGCAACTCGATCTGCGAGTAGTCCGCCGAGACGAGCTTGTGGCCCGGCGCGGCGATAAAAGCGCGGCGGATCTTACGGCCGTCCTCGGTGCGGATCGGGATGTTCTGTAAATTCGGCTCCGAGGATGACAGCCGGCCGGTTGTGGTCGAAGCGAGCGCGTAACTGGTGTGCACGCGGTGCGTGGTCGGATTGACGAAGCCCGGCAGCGCATCGGTATAAGTCGATTTCAGTTTCGATACTTGCCGCCAGTCGAGAATCTTCTGCGGCAGTTGATGTCCTTGCTCGGCCAGTTCTTCCAGCATGCGCGCGCCGGTGGCCCATTGCCCGGTCTTGGTCCGCGTGCCGCCTGGCAGCCCGAGCTTGCCGAATAAGATGTCGCCGATCTGCTTCGGACTGCCGACATTGACCGGCTCGCCGGCAAGCTTGTTGATCTCAGCTTCAAGCCCGGCGGCTTCTTGGGCGAATTCGCCCGACAGCCGGGACAGCACTTGGCGATCAATGGAGACGCCGCGCCGTTCCATGTGGGCCAATACGCGCAACAGCGGTCGCTCCAAAGTCTCATAGACGTTGAGCACACGTTCCGCCGGCAGCCGCGCTTTTAGCACCTGCCACAGGCGGAGCGTGACATCGGCGTCCTCGGCGGCATATTCGGTGGCCTTGGCAATATCGACGTTATCGAAGGTGGTCTTGGATCGGCCCAGCTTGGTCACTTCGTTGAAGTCGATCGCCTCGTGATCGAAATAACGGCGCGACAGCGGATCGAGGCCGTGATCCGAGCGGCCGGCATCGACCACATAAGACATCAGCATGGTGTCGTCATAGGACGCGATCTCGATGCCGCGCAGCGCGAAAATCTGCCAGTCGAACTTGAAATTCTGACCGACCTTGAGCACGCCCGGATCTTCCAGAAGCGGCTTCATCGCCGCGAGCGCATCGACCTCGGCGATCTGATCGGCCGCGATCTCGCCCTGGAACAGGCTGCCGCTGCGGCCGTCGCCGCCCTGACGATGGGCGAGCGGCACGTAGCAGGCCTCGTTCGGCGCCACCGCGAGCGAGAAGCCGCACAGCTGCGCCTGCATTGGATCGAGACTGTCAGTCTCGACATCGAGCGCGACGACGCCGACATCGCGCGCGCGCTCAGTGAAAACGCGCAAGCGTTCGAGGCTGCCTACCGCCTCGTATTTGGAACGGTCGAATTTCTGCTGATGCGCGGCATCGAGCCGCGCCGCGGCCAGCGCCTGCGGCGTGAGCGCGCCAAGTTTCCCTCCCCCTTGTGGGGAGGGGATAGGGGTGGGGGTGGTGGAGACACGTGCACGAGATTTTGCGTCGCCACCCCACTCCCTACCCTCCCCCACAAGGGGGGAGGGAACAGAGCTGTGTGACTCCTGACCTTCCCCCGCAGGCGGGGGAGGAGAAGAGAGAGCGGCCCCCTTCCCTAAAAGCCGCGCGTCCGGTTCGATCGCCCCGGCGTCGAGCTGCGCAAACTCCGCCACGCGACGGGTGATCGCGTTGAATTCCATCGCCTTGAGAAACGCGATCAGGCGCTTGTGGTCGGGTTCGTGCACGGCGAGATCCCCGATCGGCACGTCGAGCTTGACGTGATCGTCAAGCGTGACGAGCTTCTTCGACAACCGCGCTTTCTCGGCGTTGTCGATCAAAGCTTGGCGGCGTTTCTCCTGCTTGATCTCCCCCGCGCGCTTGAGCAGCGTTTCGAGATCGCCATATTCGCCGATGAGCTGCGCCGCGGTCTTCACCCCGATGCCCGGCACACCCGGCACGTTGTCGGTGGAGTCGCCGATCAGCGCCTGCACTTCGATCACCTTTTCCGGCGGCACGCCGAACTTCTCGATCACTTCCGGACGGCCGATTTTGCGATCCTTCATGGTGTCGAACATGATCACGCCGTCGCGCACGAGCTGCATCAGATCCTTGTCCGATGCGACAATCATCGCGGTGGCGCCGGCCTCGCAGGCCTCGCGCACATAGGTCGCGATCAGATCGTCGGCTTCGAAGCCCCGCTGTTCCAGGCACGGCAAATCGAATGCCTTGACGGCCTCACGGATGAGGGGGAATTGCGGCCGCAGATCGTCCGGCGGGTCCGGCCGGTGGGCCTTGTAGTCCGGATACATTTCGGTGCGGAAGGTGCGCTCGGAGAGGTCGAACACCACCGCGAGATGGGTGGGTTTCTCCTCCGGCTTCATGTCGCGCAGAAGCTTCCACAGCATGTTGCAGAAGCCGAACACGGCATTGAGCTGCAAGCCGTCCGACTTACGGTTGATCGGCGGCAGCGCGTGATAGGCGCGGAAAATGTAGGACGAGCCGTCGACCAGGAAGAGGTGATCGCCTTTCTGCAACGGCCTGCTTTGGACCGGCGGCTTTGCCGGTTTGTCCGCTGTCGGTGGGGCTTTTTGTGCTGTGGGCATGATGGCCAGTAATATAAGAGTTTGACGTCATTCCGGAAGCCGCGAAGCGGCTGTCCGGAATCCATAACCACAGGCCTGTGCGCAATTGGCGCTCATGGACTTGCGTCCGCGCCCCGGAATGACGGAGACGAAGTTGTGGATTCCTCGCCGCTCCCCATCGACGCCGCGCTGCCGGAACTGACCGCGGCTTTGCGCGCCAATAATGCCGCGGTGCTGGTGGCACCGCCCGGGGCCGGCAAAACCACGCGGGTGCCGCTCGTCCTCGCCGCGGAACCATGGGCGCAGCTTTCGGGACAATCCACCCGCATCCTGGTGCTCGAGCCGCGCCGGCTCGCCGCGCGCGCCGCCGCCGCGCGCATGGCGCACAATCTTAACGAAGCGGTCGGCGAAACCGTGGGTTTGCGGGTGCGCTTCGGCTCGAAAGTCTCGCGCAAGACCCGCATCGAGATCGTCACCGAAGGCATTTTCACGCGCATGATCGTCGACGATCCCATGCTCGCGGGCGTCGGTGCGGTGCTGTTCGACGAATTCCACGAGCGTTCGCTCGATGCCGACCTGGGGCTCGCTTTGGCGCGCGACGCCCAGCAAGGCCTGCGCGAGGATCTGAAAATCCTGGTGATGTCGGCGACGATCGACGGCGCGCGCGTCGGCGCGCTCCTTGGCGGCGCGCCGGTGATCGAGAGCCAGGGCCGTATTTTTCCGGTCGAGACCCGCTATATCGGGCGCGATGCGCGGCCGATCGAGCCGCAGGTTGCCGATACGATCATGCGGGCGACGCGCGCGGAGCGCGGCTCGGTGCTGGCATTTTTGCCGGGCACCGCCGAAATCCGCCGCACCCAGAACCTGCTGGAGAGCCGCGCCGATGCCGCGACCGATATCGTCCCGCTTTATGGCGCACTCGGCGGCGACGAGCAGGCGCGCGCTATCGAACCGGCCCGGCCCGGCCGCCGCAAAATCGTGCTAGCGACTTCGATTGCCGAAACCTCGATCACCATCGAAGGCGTGCGCATCGTCGTCGACAGCGGGCTTGCCCGCGTGCCGCGCTACGAGCCCGATGTCGGGGTGACGCGGCTCGACACCGTGCGCGTGTCGCGCGCGGCGGCGGATCAGCGCCGTGGCCGCGCCGGGCGTATCGAGCCGGGCGTCTGCTACCGGCTGTGGGATGAGCCGCAAACCACAGCCCTCGAGCCGTTCGCGCGTCCGGAAATCCTCGCCGCCGATTTGTCCTCCTTCGCACTCGATCTCGCCGCCTGGGGCGTCGACGCCGACAAGCTCGCCTTCCTCGATCCGCCGCCGCGCGCCGCGCTCACCGAAGCCAAGGCGCTTCTTGCCGCGCTCGGCGCCATCGATGAGGGCGGGCGCATCACCGAGGAGGGCCGGCAATTGCGCCGTCTGCCGCTGCCGCCGCGGCTTGCGCGGATGGTGATCGACGCGGCGCGCGTGGGCCAAGGCATGCTCGCCGCCGAACTTGCCGCGCTGATCGGCGAGCGCGGTCTCGGCGGCGACGACATCGACATGCGCGAGCGCTTGGCCGCGCTCCGCCGCGATCGCTCGGCTCGCGCGCGCGATGCACGGGCCATGGCGCAAAGGTGGGTGGAAGTGGTGGACATGTCCTCCCCCGCAAGCGGGGGAGGAGATTTAAGCGTCGGCGCGCTGATCGCGTTGGCCTTTCCGGAACGCATCGCCAAAAACCGCGGCGGCACCGCCGGTGCGTTTCTGTTGGCGAACGGCCGCGGCGCCAATCTCGATCCCGCCTCCCCGCTCGCGCGCGAGCCATTCCTGGCGGTGGCCGAACTCGCCGGCAGCGCCGCGCAGGGCCGCATTCTCTCGGCCGCGCCAATCACGCTTGATGAAATCGAGACGCATTTTGCCGATCGCATCGTTGCCCGCGAGGACGTCGCCTTCGATGCCGCGAGCCTGTCGCTGCGCGGCCGCAACAGCCGGCGGCTTGGCGCCATCGTCCTCGGCGAGCAGGCGGTGCCGGTTTTGCCCGACGAGAACAATGCCCGGCTTTTCGCCGAAAGCATCGCCAATCTCGGCATTGACCGGCTGCCCTGGACCGAAGCGCTGAAGCAATGGCGCGACCGCGTCATGTTTCTCCGCCGCAGCGAGGGCGCCGAATGGCCCGACCTTTCCGATGCGGCGCTCGCGGGGAGCGCCGCGGAATGGCTGGCGCGCGCGCTCGGCGGCAGGACCGCGCTTGCCGGATTGCCTGCCGACGAATTCGCCGCGGCGCTCGGCGAACTTCTGCCCTGGCCGCTGCGGCGGCGGCTCGATGCCGAGGCGCCGATCTATTTCGAAGCGCCGACTGGTACGCGCGTGCCGATCGATTATGCCAGCGAAGGCGGCCCGAAGATCGCAATCCGCGTACAGGAATTGTTCGGGCTCGACCGCCACCCGGCGATTGCCGGCGGCAAGGTGCCGCTCGCGATCGAATTGTTGTCGCCGGCACAGCGGCCGGTGCAGACCACGCGCGACTTGCCCGGATTTTGGCGCGGCAGCTACGCCGCCGTGCGCGCCGAGATGCGCGGGCGCTATCCCAAACATCCGTGGCCGGAGGATCCGATCGCAGCCGCGCCGACCCGCCGGGCCAAGCCGCGGAAATAAATCGTTCTCCAGTGGATGGGCACTCTTTTTGCGTGCAATGTTCGTGTCGCCATCGGCACTGTATCGCCGAGTTTTGATTTTTTAATCAATTTTAATCAAAGCTTCCGGATAAATAAGCGTTGAGCTGCAGCAATAAGACGCTCGCGAGGACGGCAATAAATCAAAGTTTCCAGATAGTGCGCAACGGCACCGGATTCTCAGCTTCAAGTTGAGCTCCAGAAGCCGACCTGAATCTGATCGAAGTGCTTGATCCACGGTGGTATCGATTCATTTTGTATCCTGCCATTTGATCTATTTGGTTACGGCGGACGAACTGGTTCTTGTTTGCGTCATATTCGTAGAGGTCATCTCGACTGTATTCGTCGCGTCGGGGGACAGGAGCGTAGGTGCCGTCTCGGTGCCGTACAAAGAACCGTCGACGCGGCGGTGGTTCGGGTTGACGCGGTTTCGGTGGCGTAAGCGGCGGAAGCGGCTTCAACACCGGCTGGTGGCGTTTAAACAAAAGCCGCTCGGCGTCGTATGTCGTAGAGATTGTCTGCATATTCTTCCCCGTCATCGTCGTCTTCGCGCACAAGGCTGTAATGGCCCTGGTCGGGATGCCATCGATACAGCCGCCGCAACTTCGGAAGCGCAAATCTGGGCTCGACGTGGCGGCTCGGCTCATCTGAGATTGAGGGTACCAATCGCTCTGTCGTTGAATTGAACTCCCATTTCCAGCCTTGCACCGGGTAGAGCGGCGAGCCGTACTCCCGATGATAAGCCTCCTCCGGACTCAGCCTGGGGTCGACGGGGATCGGGGTCATGCCCTGGAGCTTCGGGTCGAAGCGCAGCGTCCATTCCGGGATCGGCGTTTTGGGCCGCAGTGCTATCGCGCGATAACGTCTTTCCTCGTTGTCGAACTTCCAGTCCCAGCCTGGCATCGGATTTACCGGTGAGCCGGCAACCTCGTGATAGGCGTCCTGCGGCGTCAGCGCCGGGTCGACTGGGACCGGTGTGTACGCCCTAAGGGTCGGGTCGTAACCAAGCGTCCATTCGGGAATGGGCGGGCGGCGGTACTCGCCCGGATTGATCGCCTCGCGCGGCTCCACCACCTCGGCATGGGGCCGCCCCGCCAGGTAGCTTTGCTTTGGCGCCGCGATGGCCAGAAACTTGGCGAACGCAGTTGGATCGCGTACGCCCAAAAGCGTTAAACATTCCACGAGATCCCGATCGACGAATTGGTCGGTCTGTATCGCGCGCATGGCCACGGCGCTGAGGTCCTTACAAAAGGCCTTCATGTTAAACTTGCGGCTTCGAACCCGCGGAGCGCTGGTTAACGTGAGCTGGCCTTGGCGCTCGCGCGCCTCGTTGATCAGCGGGTTCTTTTCGATGATCCACTGCCAGTGATTGCGATTGAGAGTGGTGCCGCGGGGGACGCGCTTTGCCGCCGCCATGATCACCTTTCGGGCGCGAGGCGATATCGCGTTCGGCGTCTTCTTTTGGCGTCCGCCACGTTTGGCATGGCCCATTTTAAAGCTGCCCCGGTGCGGCGGGCGGGCGCGACCTGGGCTCGTGCCGCGGGTGAATGGATTGGCCGCCATCTCGTCCTCGTTTCCCGAAAACAACCGACCCGACAGTGCTTTGCCGTTCTCTTCAGATTTGGTCGCACGGGCGAATCGTCAAGTATTTCACTATTTGCGGCGACTTCATCTATTCGCGGGGACGTTCATCGCTGAGCGCCCCCGCACAGATCCGTCCAAGCGGGCTTCCGGCATACGGCTCCGCCTCGCGTGCGCGACGGCGAGGCGCGCTTGGTGGCCGGGTTGAAACCGACAATTAGCAGCGCCGCAACTTCGTCAGGCTGCGGCCCGTTTACCTGTGCGCCGCGCGTGTTTCGGCCGTGGAATGAGAACGTCGGCCGGCACGCCGAAGCGCGCGCGCAACCGTTGCACCATTGCCAGGCTCAGTTCCTTCTTGCCTCGAAGCACCTCGCTCACGCGACTCGGCGTACCGAGCAGCGGAATCATTTCTGCCCGAGTGAGCTCGTGTTGATCCATGAGATGCCGGATCAGTTCCGCTGTGCTCGGGCGGCGGCGCGGCCACTTGCTCTCCTCATAGGCAGCAATTAGACGCGCTTGCGCCTGGAGCCGCACGATATCGGCGGGCTTTTCCGAATCCCACAACCGATCGACCAGGGCGCGCGCGCGCCCAAGTTCCGCATCGCTGTCGATCACAATCAGGGTCGCATCCATCACACGGTTTCCGCATCAATCCTGTCATATTCTGCATGGGTGCCGAAGAATCGGATCGCGAGAACTCCGGCACGGTACTGGACCGCGGCTACCAATCTGTAGTCGTTGCCTTTGATGTTGAAAACAACTCGGCTGGATTTAAGAATGCTTGCTTTTGGATATGATGCCTTGATGTCCTCCGGAGTGCGCCAATTAGCGCGGGTCACAATGTCGAGCCAGGCCTCATACTGCGATCGCGCGGCCTTGATGCCTTTGTGGCTAGCGTGGTCCGTCAGATAGCTTTCGACCGCGCCCGTGCCGATAACAATCATTATAAAACTCAGTATCGCATTAATTCCAAAAATTGGAAGGGCACTGAGGCACTGAGGCACTGAGGCAGTGTGTCCTGAGCCGCTTTGTGTCGTGGAGCCGCTCAGCCCCTGTGTCTGCGTATAGCCAGCGCGCCTAAATTGGCTTCGTTTTGTAATACGCGCCGTGGCACCAATCTACTTCTCGCCGCGGCTGCTTTGCCGTTTTGGTTTGCGGGTCAGAGCAATCTCGATCAGGCGGCAAATCGCCTCTGATCGTGATGGTTTGTCTTTTTGCTGCTTGGCCCAGTTTTCGACGGCCGTTCTTGTTGCCGGCGAGAGACGTACCGTCAGAACAGGGTCGTGGCCAGTGGCCGGACGCCCCCGTTTTTTGTGTATCACAGGAATTGACTTTGCCATAATATGTGATACATAAAAAGGGCTGAGCGAGCCGGTGGGAAGTTGCAGCCTCCCACCAGCCCTAACCCAAGCCACGGAGACGACCCATGGCCCAGGCTGATTCCGTTCCTACCGCAAATCACGCCCTGAACCCAGACGCGCAGCCGCAGCAATCCACGGCGAAACCACGCCAGATCAGGATTAAGCCTGCTGATCGGCGCTACTTCATCGGCGGCTCGGACGCCCGGGTCATAATGGGCAATGACGAAGCCGCCCTCCTCCGGCTGTGGCGGGAAAAGCGGGGCGAAGTCGAGCCAGAAGACCTGTCCGGCAATCTGGTTGTCCAGCTTGGCGTTGCGACCGAGGACCTAAACCGGCGCTGGTACCAGGCAAATTCCGGCCAAGTCCTTACGGACGTTCAGCGTCAAATCCGGCATCCGGCACTGCGCTGGATGGCGGCCACACTGGATGGCCGGGTCGAGGCAACGGGGGCGGTGTTCGAAGCCAAGTTCATGCTGCCCTGAGCATTTTCCGAAGAAGCCGCGGCCGAGAAATACATGCCGCAGCTGCAGCACAATATGTGGGTCGTAGCGGCCAGGACCGCGGTGCTTTCGGTGATCACTGGCGGCGGCAAATGGGTCGAGATCGCAACTCATGCCGATCCGCTCTACCAGCACCTCATCGTCACGGCCGAACGTAAGTTCTGGCGCTGCGTGGAGAGCGGCGAGGCCCCTCACCTGTTTGGCGTTGAGCCGCCGAAGCCGCGGATCGAGGCTGTGCGAATTGTAGATATGAGCGCCTCGAACTCATGGGCCGAATTTGCCGGTCTATTCCGCAATACCCGACAGGCCTTCCTGGACCACGAGCGCTCGAAGACAGAGCTGAAGGCATTGATGCCCGAAGATGCCAAGGAGGCCATTGGCCAAGGCGTTCGCGCCCGGCGGTCAAAGTCAGGAGCGGTCAGTTTCGATCTGATCGAAGCGGAGGGAAAGCATGCAGCGCTCTAGCGAGACGATTGGCGCCATTGCCGCAGCATTGGCCAAAGCTCAAGCCCAACTCGTCAATCCAGATAAATCGCTGGTTGGGACAATCCGGTCTGATCCCAGTGGATCAGAACGGTCGTTCCGTTATGCGCCGCTGTCGACCGGGCTCGATATCGTGCGCAAAACTTTGAGCCAACATGAAATTGCGACAATGCAAACCACCTCAATTGATGAGACAGCGGGAATTGTCCGTCTCAATACGGTTTTGGCGCATGCCTCCGGAGAATGGATTGCCTCGGACTGGCCTGTCTGCCCAATAGCGGAAACTGAGAGGCCGCAGCGGATGGGTGCGGCCTTGACCTATGCGCGGCGCTATTCCTTGTTCACGCTGGTCGGTATTGCTGGCGAAGATGATCTGGATGCACCCGATCTCACAGATTCCAATCCGAAAATCGAGAATTTGAGGGTCAACAGCAAGACTGCCAGCAATGGCGGTCAGCAAACCGTTCCGGACCGCCCGCCCGGTCGCGGCGGTGGTGCCCGTAAGGCGGGCTCAGCTTCGCTCCAGTCCGAGCTTTCGGCGGCCCTCTCCGCCAGCTTAAGAGCCGGATTGCTCCCCGAGATTGAAAGACTCGGCTCAGCGAATGATGCCGCGCTATGGGCGCGGCGGCGGCTGCCCGCAAAGAATCAATTGTCCGCAACTGACGCCCAGCAGGTGGAGGAAGCGTTCGCCGCCAAATTAGCAGCAATCCCGGCACAAAGTACAAAGGCTGATGACGCCACGACTGAGTTCCGGGATCAGATCTTGGCCGAGAAGACATCATCGATCGACAAGGGGGTCCTCGTTTTTCCCGAACCGCGTCGCATTCGTGACCGCGACCACATCCGACACGTAATTAAACAGCCCTGCCTGATTTGCGGTCGGCGGCCGTCGGATCCTCACCATTTGCGCTTCGCGCAATCTCGTGCGCTCAGTCGCAAGGTGAGTGACGAATTTACGGTGCCGCTCTGTCGCGCGCACCACCGTGAGGTCCATCGCTGCGGGAACGAAGAATTGTGGTGGCGAAAGACAGGAATGGATCCGCTTGCCGCCGCCCGCGCGTTCTGGTTGGAAACCCATCCGTTGGGTCAGTGGGAGCCGACAGTTGCGAACATGAAGGCTCCTGAACGGTGACTTGGCCGACTTCGCGAAAATTAGCCGATGTCTGCAATCTCGCCCTCTCACGGCGAAAACAGGGGTTCGAGTCCCCTAGGGAGCGCCAGTAAAATCAGCGACTTAATTGCCCTGCCTTCTTGGCCGACCAAGCGTTGCCTACTTTTTGTCTATTATCCGGGCCGCCGCACCAAAAAAATTTTGTGGATCGGTGACTGGATAATCGATGTGCACAAGAACCGCGGCACGGTCTTCACATTGCGAGCAGCGCCGGCCCTAAAGTGTTGCGGCGCTCGAACGTAGTGGTTTCGAATTTCAGGCCCAATTCGCGCGCGCGGCGCCAAGATTTATTCAGTTCTGCGGGTGTCGGCCGGCGTGCGATCTCGGCATACCTGTCCCGGTACTTGGCGGTCGCCGGATCGCAGAAATTGTCGGGATGGAACTGCGCCATCACGTTCACTGGCACGGCAGGTACGTGCTCGGCAATCCATTCCAGTACCGGATAGGTACAGCACTCGACATGATTGGGCATTATCAAGTGGCGGATCGAATAATCTTCGCTCCACTCGGCGATAAGTGCGAGGTTCCTGGTTACCGTCTCCCAGTTCCAAGGGGTCTTGGCTAATGCCATTGCGCACCGGCCAGGCCCGAATTTGAAATCGGGCAGCCAGACGTCGGTAAGCACACGCAGGATTTTCATGCTTTCAAGCGTCATGAAGAAGTTGCTGTTCCACAGCATTGGCGCATTGAACTTGCCCTCGTACAGGGCCTTGTCGGGCACCTCGTCGAACCAAAACAAACGGTCGGCTTTGGTTCTGCGCGCCCGCCTAAGCTCCACCTGCGTCGGCGTGAAATCGCGGCCCAACATCGCGATCGCATCGACGATGGCATGCAGGTGGATGACCACCTCGCCGCCCACCCAATTGATGTTGTGGCAGCCTTCGCGACGCAGCATCCAGGCCATCGCGGCGAGTGTGCGCGGGTTTGTCTCCTCGCCGTTGTCCTTGTCAGTCGAGATGTCGCCGTTCTGGCAAAACGCACATCGCATGTTGCAGGAGGTGAAGAAGATCGTGCCCGAGCCTTCCGTGCCGCGGAAGAACAGCTCCTCGCCGGTGTGATGGAAATACGAGCTGACCCGCGAAGCCGAGGCGAGTTTGCAGGCGCCGAATTTGGCGCCCGTCATGCGGTCGACGCGGCAATTCCACGGACAGAAATTGCAATGGGCGAGCATGCGATAGGCAAGCTCGCGGCATAACTCTAGGAGAGTTGGCCCATCTGCCGTTGGAGGCAATGGTGCGCCCGCTCGGATTGCCTGCCACCGTCCCAGAAATATCGGGGTCAGGCCGTCGAACTCGGCCCATAGCGCATCCTCACTGGATGCATGAGGGTCGATCCGTGTGGCTACCGTTGCTGCAATCCGAAATTTGGCTGGCCGTCGGTTCTCTGCCACGTCCAGGTACCAAGACAGGCTATTGCGGATCGCTGGATCGTCCCAAATTTTCAAATGCGCCAGGTCGCTCATCAAACGGCTCCGTGCGCTAAGCGCTCGCCTCTGAATTAGGCTTGTAGCTCCTCTTGGGCAAACCCGGTATGAGGGCGTTTTATGAACGCGGGGTATTTCGAGGAACAGCGGCGAGAGATGGTTGGGGCAATTAGGGCGATAGCCGACCACCTGGCAGCCGAGCTTGGCAAGGCCGCGCTAGACGAGCGAGTCCTCGGGGCAATGGCCAAGGTGCCGCGGCACGAGTTTGTGCCGGTCGAGGTCCAGCGGCACGCCTACCTCAACCGGCCAATTCCGATCGGTTTCGATAAGACGATCTCGCAACCGTTCATGGTTGCGGTGATGACGGACCTGCTCGAGGTCAAGCCTGACGACGTGGTTCTCGAAATCGGCACCGGGCTCGGCTATCAGGCCGCAGTTCTCGCGGAGCTGGCCGGCATGGTGTACAGCGTCGAAATCATCGACGAGCTCGCGCAACGGGCAATACAGCGGCTGAAACGACGGGGCTACACCAACGTCGAAGTCCGCATCGGCAACGGCTATACCGGCTGGCCCGAGCACGCGCCGTTCGACAAAGTGATCGTCGCAGCAGCGCCGGACCTGATCCCTCCTCCCCTGATAAACCAGCTCCGGGCCGGGGGAAGGATGGTGGTCCCGGTCGGCCTGCTCAGTGCCCAGCAGCTTGTCGTGGTCGAGAAGGATCTGAACGGCAGGGTCACAACGAAGGAAATTATGCCGGTGTTGTTCTCGGTGCTCGAGGGACCCGACGAATTTGCATTTCGGGCATCCTGATCAAGATGATCGCCGAATTCGACGCACGACGCTGGGCAGCGCTGCAGTTTTCAGAATTAATTGATAGGTAGACGCAAAAATAAGCGCCGGAGCAAATCAATGCGTCCATCGCTACCAACACATAGTTGAACGTAACCCTGGTCTACAGACTTTTACAACGAGGAGGGCATGTGGCCCAACGTCAAATCAAAATGCCTGCAAAGGACAAACGAGTTCCCAGGAAAGAATCGTCTGAGGAAGCGCCATTCCAACGAAAGCAACCAGAAGGGGGACGCTACCTGCTGCAGCTAGACAGGCAGGCCAAGGGCTCTTTCAATACTTTCGAAGCTGCTCGATCCGCGGCGTTGCAAATCAAAACCGGGTTTCCAATACTTCAGGTTTCTATCTACGACAGCGTCAGTAAGGCCCACACCCTGGTAGACTTGGCCGCACGTTAGGGAACAGTGCGATGCTGGGTTCTGACGGGTGACCGATCGACCGCTGCCGGCTGCCTCAACGCCGCGTCGAATTGGTCGAGCGCCCAATCTACTTCGTCGCGGGTAATCACCAGTGGGGGACTGACACGGATGGTGTGTTCGTGGGTGTCCTTACATAGCACCCCATGCAGACGTAGGGCGTCGCAGTACCGCCGGCCGCCACCCGCTTGGGGGTGAAGTTCGATTGCGATCATTAAGCCGCGGCCACGGACTTCTTTCACGGCCGGGCTATTGATCTGCCGCAGGCCAGCGAGGAAGCGCGTTCCCATCGCGTGGGCGTTTTCTACCATACCTTCTTCGATAAGGACTTTGAGCGCAGCGCGCGCGACCGCGCAGGCGAGCGGGTTGCCGCCGAATGTGCTGCCGTGTTCGCCCGGCTTCAACACGCCGAGGATTTCGTCGTTTGAAAGTACTGCCGACACCGGATAGAAGCCGCCCGACAGCGCCTTGCCGATCAACGTGAGATCGGCCTCGATACCTTCATGCTCTTCGGCGAGGAGCCGGCCGGTACGGCCGAGCCCGGTCTGAATCTCATCGAGAATCAGAATGACGTTGTGGCGCGTGCAAATCTCGCGCACCGATTTGAAATAACCTGCGGGCGGAATGATCACCCCTGCCTCGCCCTGGATGGGTTCGACCAGGAAGGCGACCGTATTGGGCGTGATCGCCGCTTCGAGCGCGGTAGCGTCGCCAAATGGCACAACGCGGAATCCGGGAGTGAAGGGGCCGAAGCCGTCGCGCGCGGTCGGATCGGTGCTAAAGCCGACGATAGTCAGGGTGCGGCCATGAAAATTGTTGGTGCAAACGATGACTTCGGCCCGGTCTTTCGGCACGCCCTTTACCTCATAGCCCCATTTACGCGCCACCTTGATTGCGCTTTCCACCGCTTCGGCGCCTGAGTTCATGGGCAGAACCTTGTGCGAATGGGTGGTGGCGCAGAGCCCTTGCAGAACAGAGGTAGTTGGTCGTTCATGAAGGCTCGGGAGGTAACGGCGAGCCGCGACGCCTGCTTGGTCAATGCCGCCAAGATGCGCGGGTGGCAATGCCCCTGATTGACCGCGGAATATCCCGACAGACAATCGAGGTAGCGCTGGCCATCGATGTCCCAAACCCAGACGCCGCGGCCACGGGTGAGCACGACTTCGAACGGCTTGTAATTGCGCGCGCCGTATTGGCGCTCAAGAATGCCATAGCTGTCGCGCGTAATCGGCGGAAGATCTTTCAGCATCATGTTCATTTCGAACCTCTTCGTTTCTGTTCGAATGCGGCAAGCTATTATTCGGCGGCGAGCAGCAACGCACTGGCTTCCGCACTGCGGTTGTCGAGGCGCAAGGCCATGCAATAGGCGCCGCCGCCCGACATGATGAAAGGAAGGAGATCAACCTGGCTCACCCGGTAGCCGCGCTCTGCCAGTCGCGCCACTAAGTCGGGCGAGGCGCTAGCCATCACCAAACGGTCATCGATGTTTACTGCGTTAACGTTGAAGCGCGCGGCGTCCTCGTCGGTCGCCTCGATCAGATCTTCGGGCGCAACGACATCGTGAATCTTGGCAAGTGATGCCGCGGAAAACGCCGGCGGATAGTAAAGACTCGCCGCCGCTCAAGGGGCAGAAGCAGACGTCGAGATGATAAAAGCGTGGCGAGACAAGCTCGAGCGCCGTCGCCTCTCGGCCAAAAAAGGCCGAAACCTCCGCCACCGCCTGTCGCGTCGAGCGTTGACCGTAGCCGGCCCAGAACCGTCCGCGGGTCGAATCCAAATGCAGTCTGTGGTTTTTTCCTGAAACAATCAGGCGGTATTTGTGCGACCTCATCGAGAATGAACCCACGCTCCATCAGAACGCGAAGTGCTCCTGAAAATGTTGTTCTTCCCCTGGCGTTCGGGCGGCGGAACCGGCGAGCAGCGCCAGGCGATCGAGCACCACCGCCGCGTTGGCGGGAAACACCATATCCGGGAGACCGGAACGCCGGGAATGGTCTCCAGCCGTGCCCCGGCAGTGGTGAGTGCCACTGCGAGTGATGAAAGCTGCGCCGGGCCGCAGCCAGACGACCTACCGGATCTTCGGCCCAGGCGTAGGGCTGCATCCATGGGTTGATTGTGTAGCTCACCTCGAAATGCGTGGGATCGGTCAATAGCAACAACGGTTTCGAAGGCACGGTGGAGGTGAAAAGATCTCCGGTGCCAGGCGAGCCTGACAGTCGGCCATTTGGTTACTAATGAAAAGTAAGCATTGTTGACAAAATGCGCCATAGA
>CAWFJS010000022.1:0-954964 GCA_963816295.1 uncultured Alphaproteobacteria bacterium
ACGGTACCGGTTGCTGCGGCAGCCCGGCAAGCGTGGCGGCCGTCAGCGGCACGTCGAGGCCGCCCGGGCCGGCCTGGGGAATGAAGAATTCGGACTCCCACGCGGTGACGTTGCCCGCTGCATCCATTGCAGCGCGCAGGTCAATCAGCGTCGGTGGGCCTTTGGGGTCCCAACCGTGTTCGTCAGCGCGTGACCATTGCACGCGCACGGGCTTGCCGACCGCTTTGGCGAGCAGCGCTGCATCGGCAGCGGCATCCTCATGGCCATTGCGGCCGTAGCAGCCTGCGCCATCGACATAAATGCAGCGCACGTTTTCGGGCGGCAGCGCAAACATCTGCGCGAGCTGACCACGTAGCGCATGAGTTGCCTGTGATGCCGACCATGACGTTAGCTTGCCGTTTTTGAATTCGGCGACGGCGCAGGACGGCCCAATCGAGCCATGGGTGTGGATGGCGAAGTCGTAGGTCGCTTGCAAGGTCTTCGCGCCGTCCTTGCCCATCGCCTCCGCAGTATTGCCGACGTTGCTGGTCACCTCGTCCTTGACAACTTTGGTGGCGCGCACGTAGTCCCAAAGCTTGGCTTGGTCGGGCAAAGTCTCCGCTGTCGACCATGTTGCCTTGAGTTCGCGTGCGCCACGGATGGCGGCCCATTCGTTCGCCGCGATCACGCCGAGAAAGTCGCCGTCGCGTACGACTTTGACAATTCCCGGAACATCTTTGATCGAACCCTCGTCAACGCTTTCCAACTTTGCGCCGATGGCCGGCGGTCACACCACGCGCCCATGCAACATGCCGGGGATCCGGAAATCCTGCATATAAGTGAACTTACCGGTCAGCTTGGCCGGGATATCGAGGCGCGCCACCGGGTTGCCGACCAATTTGTAATCCTTGGGGTCTTTTTCCTTCACCGGCTGCTTCGGATCGAGCTTGATCGAAAAGCTCTTTCCCCCGATCAGCTCGGTATAGGTGACCTTCTTGCCTCCACCGGAGATGACACCGTCAGTCACGGTGAGCTGCGCGGTAGGCACCCCGAGCCTTTTTGCAGCATCGTCAATGAGCGCCGTGCGCGCGGCTGCCGCAGCCTGGCGCAACTGCATGCCGCCGACCTGGATGGTGATGCTCGCCCAAGTCTTGCCTTGATCGGGCGTGAGAAGCGTGTCGCCCTGGATCATCTCGATGCGGCTCATTGGCACATCGAGTTCGTCGGCAGCGATCTGCTGCAACGCTGTATAGACACCGGTGCCAAGATCGACCTTGCCGGAATAGACGGTCACCTTTCCGCTTTTGTCGATTGCCAAAAACGAATCGACCTCGGTGAGGGTGACCGGCTTGGGGGCGGTCTGTGCCAACCCTTGATCGAGCGCGCCGGCGAGCGAGAAACTGACGACCAAAGCACCAGACCCGAGCAACGCATCGCGGCGAGAAATCTGAATATTCATGGTCGGCCTCCCTTACGCCGCCGCCGCGCGTTTGACCGCGCGCACGATGCGAACATGGGTGCCGCAACGGCACAGATTGTTGGCAAGCGCGTTTTTGATATCGGCGTCAGTCGGCTTCTTGTTCTTGGCCAGCAAGTCGGCCGCCTGCATCACCATTCCGTTGATGCAATATCCGCACTGCGCGGCCTGCTCGTCGATGAAAGCCTGCTGCAGAGGATGAAGTTTCTCCCCGCTGGCAAGTCCCTCAAGGGTGACGATTTTCTGCTTGGGCTCGACCGTGGCAATCTGCGTTTCGCACGAGCGGACGGCCTTGCCGTCGATATGAACGGTGCAGGCACCGCATTGGCCAAGCCCGCAACCGAAACGTGGCCCGTGCAGGCCGAGATCGTTACGCAATGCGTAAAGCAGTGGCATCTGCGGATCGTCGTATCGCACCGGGACCCGCTTGCCGTTCACGTTGAGCAATTTCGATTTGGCCATCGATCCCTCCCTTACGCCGCTCGGCATTATTGTTTGTAAGGCTGGAGCTGACGTTATCGGCAGTTACACCCACGCCTAGCAACAAGGCCTACGCTCAGGAAGTTTAGAACAAATATCAAGCCAGCCCAAGCTTGGACTTCGCGACGAGTTCCCGATGCCTCACAAGCGTCGCAAATTCACGGTATGGGCTTTAGCGAGTACTTCTTAAACGGGCAATGACAGCCATGAGTAAGGACGGTCATTTGGTATTGCAGGCGAACATTATCTGTCTGCTGCTAGGCCTTATTGGCGTGGTGGCGGTCAGTCAGCACTCGGCCTGGTTTCACTAAGCCGGGGTACGCCTCCTGTCATTGAATAGAAGGACTGCGCGCCCAGCAAGTTTGCGCAAAGGGCAACATTTTTGCGCGTGCGAATAACGTGGCCAAATGTTTCCTGGGAGATCTACTCGGCTCGTTTCCAGACCATAACGCCGGTACAGGAACCGGCTAGTGCTACGTTTTTCAGTTCGTTTCCGGTAATCGTAACGGACCGCGGTTCTCGTATGCGGCCTATCGAAGTGGTTTGATCCACACCAGCGTCGTTTTCGCACCCATGGACGGCAGCAACAGCGCGCTCAGCCAAAATAGGCCTCGCGGACTTCGGCGCGATCGGCGAGCTCGCCCGGCGTGCCCGCGGCGACCACCCGGCCCTTCGAGAGCACGTAGCCTTGCTGTGAGATGGCAAGCGTCTGGCGCACGTTCTGCTCGACTAGAAAGACCGGTGACGCCGCGCGCCTTGATCTGGCGGATGATGTTGAAATTCTCCTTCACAAGCAGTGGCGAGAGCCCAAGCGAAGGTTCATCGATCAATAGAAGCTTTGGCGCGCGCATCAGTCCTCGGCCAATCGAAACCATCGCCTGCTCGCCGCCCGACAGAGTTCCGGCAAGCTGAGTACGGCGCTCGGCAAGGCGCGGGAAAATATCGAATATCTCGCCGATGCGCCTCCGCGTTACCGCCTCTGATGTCTCCTGATATGCTCCCGCGCGCAAATTCTCCTCGACGGAAAACTTCGGAAAAATTTTCCGTCCTTCGGGAATACAGGCGATGCCCGCGGCAACGATCCGGTGGGTCGGCATCCGCGTGATATCGATCCCATCGAACAGGATCCGGCCCGCGCGCGGCGCCGTCAGGCCTAGGATCGAGCGCACCAGCGTGGTCTTACCGGAGCCGTTGGCACCAAGCAGGCAAGTGATGCTGCCGGCATTGACCGCCAGCGAGACCCCTTGCAGCACATCGGCGCTGGCATAGGCGGTATAGACGTTCTCGATCTCGAGCAACCCGGACATCATGCCGCCCCGAGATAAGCCTCTTGAACCTCGCTGGCGGAGGCGACCTCGCGATAGGGGCCCTCGGCGATCTTGCGGCCGAAGTTAAGTACAACGCAGCGATTGGTAATCCGTTCGATCACGCCCATCTCATGTTCGATGATGATGATCGTGAGATCCTTGTGGCGGTCGCGCACAAGGAGAATGTCGTCCATCAGCTCGGTGGTCTCGTCATGAGTCATGCCGGCCGACGGCTCGTCCAGCAGCAATAGACTGGGCGCGCTGATGAGCGCGCGGCAAATCTCAATGCGGCGGCGATCGATCATGGGCAGACCCGCGACCGGCTCGAACATGCGCGCAGCAAGCGCGGGCTCGAACACCTCAACCAACGCCCGCGCCGCCCGATAGCCAACCTCGAATTCCCGCCGCAAAGCGGCCCGCTTCATGAGATTGAACCAAAGCCCTTGATTGAGTCGCTTATGGTTGCCGATCATGATGTTGTCGAATAGCGACAACGATAACGATAGGCGAGAATGCTGGAATGTACGTGAAATGCCGGCGCGGTAGATCGTGCGCGCTGTGGCGCCGGTGATGTCAGCCCCGGCAAACGTCACTAGGCCGCCGTCGGCCGCGTAAAGGCCAGTGATCACATTAAAGAAGGTCGTCTTGCCGGAGCCGTTCGGGCCAATCAGACCGAGAATTTCATTCGGTGCGACGACGATGTCGAGACCGTCTATGGCGACAACGCCGCCGAACCGCTTGGTGAGGCCGCGGACCTCGAGCAAAGCGCTCATGGCCGCCATCCCGGAAAATAGCGACGCACGGGGCGCGGCATTAGCCCTTGCGGGCGAAATAATAGAATGGCGGTCACCATGAGCGCGTAGAGCAAAAATCGGTACTCTTGCAACGTCTGGAGTTTCTCAGGGATGATCACGACGATGATGGTGGCGACCATGACGCCCCAGGGATTGCCGATACCGCCGAGTAGCAGAATGGATACGAAAACCAGCAAATCGGCGAAGGTATAGTTGTTCGGCGCAACGAACCCACCAACCATACCGTAAAGCGCACCGGCGACGCCGATGAGGACGTTGCCAATCAGAAATGCGGTAATCTTCCAGCGCGCGATGTTGAGGCCGAAACAGCTTGCCGCGACATTGTCGAGGCGCAGCGCGTCGAGATTAAGTCCAATCCACGAACGTTCAAGCCGCCGCACCAAGATGAACGCAGCGATCAGAAGTGCCAAGCTCACGACGAAATAGTTCATGTAAAACGATAGCGAGATCGGGCCGATCTCGACGTTATCATTGAACGACCAGTTCAGGAGTTTCATGCCCTTGACCTGCATCCCTTGCGGGCCGCCGAGCACATCGTTGACTTCGAGAAACGTCTTGAACAACAGCGCGAAGGCAATTGTCACGACCGCCGCATAATGTCCACGCGTGCGCAGCACCGGCAGCATCAGGAGCGAGCCGACGAGCGCCGCCGCAACACCGCCCGCGGCGAGCACGATGAGATGCGGCACCGCAGTATAGGTACCAAGGACTGCCGACGTATAAGCGCCAACGCCGAAAAAGGATGCGCCGGCGAAGTTCAGAACCCCGGCATAGCCGAACTGAATGTTCAGCCCGAGCGTCGCGACGCTGTAGAGCAGAACCGTGACGATCAGGAGCATCGCGAAATGATCGTCATGGAAGTAGGCGGCGATTGCGATGACCGCGAGGATGGCGCAGGCGCCTAGTGGATCCTCGTTCTCCACGAACGAGTGGCTCAAGCCGTCGAAAAGTCGAAACCAAGCAATGAACGCGACGGCGGCGATGCCGACGCCGATGAGCGAGATAATGAGCGCCTGGCGTTCCACGGCCAGGAGCGCAGTCAGGTAAACAGTTGCAGCGGCGAGCGCGGCAAGGCCGGGCCATAAAGCCGCCCGCGATTTGCCTTTGCCAGCCATCAATTCAAACTCGCTCGCTGATCTTTTCCCGGATCAGCCCGGTTGGGCGCCAAGCCATAATGGCTATAACGACCGCGAAGGCGAACACGTCCTTGTAGGCGCTCGCGAACGGCAGCAATACCGTGCCGATTGTCTGCAGGCCGGCGAACAGAAAGCCTCCGAGAATGGAGCCATAGACGCTGCCAAGTCCGCCGATGATTGCGGCGGAAAAACCGACCACGCCGAGATAAAGGCCGGTGCCGAAATTGACCTCGTTGTAATAGAGCCCGTTCATGACGCCGGCAATCGCAGCAAGGCCCGAGCCGATCGCAAAGGTGATCAACACGATGGCGGTGAAATCGATGCCCATCGTCCGCGCGGTCTCCTCGTCCTGCGCCACCGCGCGAATGGCGAGCCCAAGCTTGGTGCGGTTGAGGAGCAATTGCAGGCCGACGATTACCAATACGCCGAAGCCGAGCATCAGAACGTTGTCGAGCCGCAGATTGAAATGGCCGAGATCGACCGACCCTCTCGGCAGCAGCGCCGGAAAATGCTTCGGATTAGCGCCTTGCGGATAGAACAGCCGTATCGATTCGCGCAGCGCCGTGCCAAGCATCAAAGTGATCAGCAGCGTGTTGAGCGCCGGCGCCGCACGCAACGGCAGCACAAAATAGCGCGCGATCACCATGCCGAGCGCGGCCATCGCCAGCGTCGCCAGCGCGAGCATGACGACAAGATCGAACCACTGCGACCGCAAGCCCAGCTCTTGCAACCCGGCAAACGTGGCCAGCGCCGTGAACGCGCCGACCGTCAGCACGTCGCCGTGGGAGAACTTTATGACGTCGAGGACGCCGAAAAAGAGCGTGAAGCCGACCGCGACAAGGGCATACATCATGCCCAGCATCAGCCCGTTCATCACGTATTGCGCGAACAGGCCTGCGTCCATGGCGTCACGTTATACGTTCTCAGTGCAGGCGAGAAAGCGGGGCTGCGCCTCCGGCGCAGCCTCCGAAGTCGCTTTATGACTGTCCCGGCAACTTGCGTTTGCCGGTGGCATATTCGCTGTCATTCCATTCCACGAACTTGCCGTCCTGGACCACATATTTGGTGATCAATGGCACGGTATTCTGCCCGTGATCGTCGAACGTGATCTTGCCGATGATTGAGTCGCGGTCCTTGACGTTGCCGAGCGCCGCGATGACTTTCTTGCGATCCGGACCGACCTGCTCGATGGTGTCGAGGATCAGGTTCATTGCCGCATAGGCGAAGGCGCCATAGGCCTCCGGCGGATCGGGATATTTCTGCGCGTTATATTTTTCCATAAAGAGCTTGCCGCCCGGCAGCTTCTCGATCGGCGCGCCTTCGCGGAAGGCGAGCGTCCCCTCCGCCAGCGGTCCGAGCCCTTGAATAAACGCGTCGGACACGATGCCCGAGGTTCCATCGAACACGGCTTTAATGCCGAGCTTGTCCATTTGCAGACGAATCCGAACCCCGATCGGCGTTAGCCCGCCGAAATAGATCACCTGCGGATTGAGCGCTTTGATCTGGGTGAGCTCGGCGGTGAAATCCTGTTGATCAGCGGTGACGCCGAACGTGCCAACGATCTTGGCCTTGCCGATGCGCGCGAGCGCGTTGCTGAAATATTGATTATGGCCCTTGCCGTAGTCGGTGGTGTCATGGATGACCGCCACGGTCTTGTAGCCGAGGCTGGAAATCAGTTCGGCATTGGCATCGTTCTGGTTGATCATCGTGCCGTTAACGCGATGAACCTCGTCGTATTTGTTGCGATAAGTGATATCCGGCAGCACGGCGCCCCAAACAATGACCGGGAAGCCGAACTTGTGATAGGTGTCGACCGTCGCGATTGCGGTCACTGAGCAATAATGTGTGGCCGCCGCGATGATATCCTTGTCGGCCGCCATCTTGGTCGCGACCTGGACCGCCACGTCCGGCTTACATTCGTCGTCGAGCACGACCATCTCGTATTCGTATTTCGCCGACGCGTCGCCATTGCGAAGCCTCACCGCGAGGTCGGCCGAGTTGCGTCCTCCAATTCCATTGGCGGAAACGCCGCCGGTGAGCGGACCGATGAAGCCAACCTTCACCCTGTCCTTGGCTTCGGCGCCTGTGGTCGCAAGCGCTAAAGTCGCAGCCATCACTGTCGTGACCATGACGGCAGTCAAGGCGTTGTTACGCATCCGGATCATCGAAGTCCCCGTTGTCGCGGATTGGTGCAGATTTCACTCCGCAGATTGCTGTGCTATGCTCGCGCAGCCAAAGGTCCAGCGCAAGGCGACAAATAGCTGTGTTGTGCATCACAGCAAATTTGAAACATCGATGTCGGCTTCGGGTCAAAAGCGGACGTGACGCTCTTAAATTTCGATGTCCGCTTGACCCCCGAAAGCGGACACACTCGTTGCTGGGTCGGATGCCCGCTAACCGGCCGTCAGGGGACTGCTGCGCTTAAGACCCGCGGAAACCCTCAACTTTCACCGGTAGTAGAAATTTCCCAGGGTCGCTCATAATATCGCTCTCTGTATTCAAGCAGCTATGATCCGGAATGTGGTTTGCAAATGAAGCGTGTGCTTGTCGCTTCGGTTGCTCCAATGCTGCTCCTGGCGCAGTTGAGCGATGGTTTTGCCGCGGGCGGTTCCGGTCCCTTCAATGGGACGTGGATCGGCTCAGCAACATCGACGGTTGCGCAATGTAAATCAGCCAGAGTTACCGTGACCGTCGAGGGTACGGTGGTCCTTGGCCAGGCTCAATTCGCGAACGATGCACCGAACATCAACAGGACCGTTCGCGAAGACGGCACATTTGGCGCCACGATCGGTTGGCAACCTTTTACTAGGAAGTTTAGCGCGGATGGGTTTGAGGGAATGTTCAAAAATGGTGACTGTGAATGGAAAATGCTTCTACAACGCGGGCGCAATCCGTGAACTTGAGCAACTGATGGCGGGGCGTTTTCGC
Organism: uncultured Alphaproteobacteria bacterium; assembly: GCA_963816295.1. GTDB lineage: Bacteria > Pseudomonadota > Alphaproteobacteria > Rhizobiales > Xanthobacteraceae > BOG-931. Next base: position 8,123 of record CAWFJS010000022.1, read on the forward strand.
CTTTTGGGGCTCGGGGCATCGAGGGGTCACAAGCGGACGTCCGTTATTATCACTTCGATCTGCCGCATTTACCACCACCGTATTGGCCAGATATCACTTTTGTTGCCCCCTCGCGCGACCAGGTTGTGCCAGGCAAAGGCGAACAGCGCGAGCAGCAGCGCCCCAGCGCCAACCGGCACAACCAGGAAGCTCCATGACATGTTGTTGACGACTACGACCAGTGGGTCGATTCCCGCCGGCGGGTGAAATGTTTCGGTCAAGTGCATGGCCACCATTGCCAGACCAACCGCCAGCGCCGCAGCCCACGGTGCCGGTCCGCACAGCTTGACGATCAGCAGGCCGACCAGAGTGGAGACGAGGTGGCCGCCGATCAGCGCGCGCGGTTGGGCCGGCTCTGTCTTCGGCGATCCCAATACCAAGACGATGGACGTTGCGAATGGAATCGCTACCAGCGGAAATGCAGTGGTGATGGAGAACGCCTCCATGCTCGCGATGGCAATCGCGCCACCGGTCGCTCCTGCAAGTATGGCAAGAAATTGAGCCCGGTCGAACAGCACCGCGATCTAACTCGCGTTTGATTAAAGCGCTGGCCAACCGTAATCGGGAAGTTGCAGAGTGTCGATGATATCCCGGCCGAATGCGAGTCGTGCCAGCCGCGGGACGGCGAAGGCCTTTATCACTTGATTGCGCAGGAATAGTCCAAATCTGGTCTTTGGCGCAAACGCGGCAGCAAAACGCTCGGCGCCCTGCTGTTTGGAGCCGATATAGGCCCGCAAGAGCCCTTCGTATTTGCCGAAGGCTTCGGCATGCCGTCCGCCCCCTTTGACGATCTCACCCGCCAGCACATAGGCGGCTGTCATCGCAAGCGCCGAACCTTGCCCAGCCATCAAGGACACACAGAATGCGGCATCACCTACCAGCGCAACGCGGCCTTTCGACCACCTTTTCATTTTGATCTGACTCACTCGGTCGAAATACAGATCCTGTGTGCGATCCAGTTCGCCGAGGATACGCTGACACTCCCACCTGTCGGTGCCAAACCTCTCTCGCAGCACGGCTTTCTGCGCCGACAGGTCAGTCATCGCCTTTGTAGAACCAGCGTCGGCGACGAAAACGAACAGAAACAGCGTCCGATCATCGTGCAACGCAAAGCGCGCAACCATTCGACCTGGCTCACTATAAATTACGTATACATCTTCATCGCGAGGACGGTATCCGCAAACCTCGAACGCCGCGACTATATAGCCGAGGTGCTTTTCAAATAATTCCTGTGGTCCGAACACGAGTTTGCGAACTGTAGAGTGCAAACCGTCGGCGCCGATCACCAGATCAAACCGACGCCCGCCGCCGCGTTTGAATCTGACCTGCACGCCGTCTGCATTCTCTTGAAGGCCGATAATGTCATTGTCGAAAATAACTTCTGTCGTGTGCTTGATCTTTTCGAATAGTAGCCGAGACAAGTCGCTGCGCCCGAGCGTCACAAAACGTCCGCCGGTCAATTCTCGGAAAACCCTGGTCCCAAAACCAGCCACACGCTTGCCTCTGTCGCTGACGATCTGCACTTCACGAATGTGATAGCCAACGCGATCGATGTGGCCTGCCAAGCCCATGCGCTCGGCAATATCGTAGCCGAGACCCCAGAAGTCGATGACATATCCGCCGGTGCGCACCGTTGTCGCATGCTGGATCAGCGTCGGTTCGAACCCAGCGGCTTGCAGCCAGAACGCAAGCGTTGGCCCGCCGATCCCAGCGCCAGAGATGAGTATGGTCTTAGCATTCATAATGACGGGTTCGCGCCCATGACGACCCGACCGTTCGCGTCAACGCCGTGAACCTGAAAAATGCTCTTAGCCAAATCGAGGCCGATCGTAGTAATATCCATGACGGGTGGCTCCCATTTTGCTCGTGAATGCCTGATGGCATTCACAGAACCATTATCGAGCCGAACCGGGCGCGCGGTGGACACAGGCCTTCGTCCACGCAGCGATGACATGCTTAGCGGCAAACTTCCGTCCCGGTCATTGAGATAGCATCAATATAGCCTTCCTTTTGGATCGCGAGATTTCGGCTGGAACCTTTAATCAGATCAAGGCTTAAGACGTTATTATGATTTGTTGGTCACCGTGATGTCGAGGTCAGGCGTGCATCCCTCTGCCTCGAGTCGCATGGGAGAATAATGATGCGCGTCATAGTGGTTGTCGTTGCGGCTTTGACGACATTGGGACTTGCCGCATTCGGCGTAGTCGCCGCACAGCGGGCCGCCGGACCCAACTCGCTTCTCGCGCTCGCCTCGCATGTCATCTCGCCGGGGCAAAGCAGCGGCGCAGCACCAGCCCCGACCCAGCCTGTTCAGGCGCAGACGGTTCAGCGCCCCGTTCCGGCGCCCGTGGTTCAGGTTGCGCAAACGACCGCCGCTCCGGCGGTCGACGCGCCAGCGCGCTTGGCCCAGAACGCCACAACGTCGGCCGCAGCAACACCGGCAGCGCCAGCACCTTCAGCCGCGCCCACCCCGCCGGCGGCCAAAGCCATTCCTGCCTGTAACAATCCCGATGCAATCGGTCTGTCGCGCGTGGTGGAGATCGACACGACGGGCGGTCCCGCATTCGGGACCGAGCACTTCAAGCAATACGATTTCCTGCGCGACAAAGAGGTCGTGCTGACCTTCGACGACGGCCCGTGGCCCGAGAACACGCCGATGGTGCTGAAGGCGCTCAAGGACAATTGCATCAAAGCGACGTTCTTTGAGATCGGCGAACACGCGACCTGGCATCCGGAGTTGACCCGAGAGGTCGTCGCCGCAGGCATGACCGTGGGCACCCACACCTGGTCGCACAAGGACCTGGCGAGGAACCCCTATGCCAAGGACATTGAGCAGGCCAAGCAAGAGATCGAGATGGGCATCAGCGCGGTGCACATGGCGGCCGCTGGCGGACCGATCGCGCCCTTTTTCCGCTTTCCCGATTTGCAACAGCCGGCCGCATTGATGACCTATTTGGGTACACGCAACATCGCGACCTTTTCGACCGACATCGACACGTTCGATTTCAAGCTGCACAAGCCGGAAGACGTCATCAAATCGGCGATGACGAAGCTCGCCAAGAACGGTAAGGGCATTTTGCTGATGCACGATTTTCAACACAACACGGCGGAGGCCCTGCCCGAACTGCTCCGTCAGCTTAAGGCCGGCGGCTACAGGATCGTGCACATGGTGCCTAAAGAGCCGGTAATCACACTGGCGAAGTATGACGACATGGTCAGGACGCAGGATAAATACTCGTCAGCCAACAACACGCGCCCCGAATCGCGCGTCGTCAAAACGATCAGCCAGTAAAAGCCTAAATGCTAGGGCGCGGCCGATGCAATATTTGTCCGCGATAGGCCGCGGCTTCAGCCTAATTCAGGCGAGGATGTCTTGCAGCGAGGCGCGGCCAGACGTCGCGTAGGGCGCTGCGACCGTCCACGATATTTTGCGTCTAGGTCACAGATAAGCGCGCGGGCGTAACTCATGCTTCAAAATGTTCGAGCGGGTTGCCGTAAGCACGCCGCAGCATGTGCGGAGCATGTGGCCTCGAGCAGCTTGCCGGGTCTCATGAGGTACTCGCGTGCGTATGTAGCGGCAACAATTTTGTCATCGTTGATTACTTTTTGCTTGGCACCAAGCATTGGTGCTGCTCAAAGTCACTTGCCGCAGTGCCCATCCGAGCGAAACCAAATCTGGACTGATTGCACAGGTGTTTATAGCTATCCTGATGGAAGCCGGTACGTTGGCGAATTCAGAGACAACAAAAGAAGTGGCCAGGGCACGCTCACATTTGTCAATGGAGACAAATTCGTCGGTCAATGGAGCGATGGCAAGGAAAATGGACAGGGCACTTATACATTTAGCGACGGTGACAAATACATCGGCGAATGGAGGGATAGCAAAAGAAGCGGGAGAGGCACCCAAACATATTCTAATGGAAGTAGCTACATTGGTGAATTCAAAAACGACAAAAGAAATGGACAGGGTACTCTGACCTGGGCTGATGGCGACAAATATGTAGGTGAATGGGTGGATAATAAAGAAAATGGGCGGGGCACCTATATATTCACCGACGGTAACAAATATGTCGGTGAAGTAAGCGACGGTAAGAGAAATGGACAAGGTACCGAAACGTTCTCTGACGGACGTGAATACGTTGGCGAGTGGAGAGACGGTAAAAGAAATGGACAGGGCACACTGTCGTGGCCCAATGGACAGAAGTACGTCGGTGAATTCAAGGACGACCTACAAAGCGGGCAAGGTACGCTTACGTGGGTCAACGGACAGAAATATGTTGGTGAATTCAAGAACGACAAGCCAAATGGACAAGGCACGTATTCGTTTCCAGGTGGGGCGAAGTACGTGGGTGAAATCAAAGATGGACTTTACTACGGGCAAGGTACCTACACTTCCGCTGAGGGCTGGACGCAATCGGGCGTATGGAAAAGTGGAAAATTCGTGAACGCTAACTCGAGCGCCAGCGGAGATCGCGATTAAGCGAGGGTCTAGCAGCGCCCTGTTTGAATTGTGAGCCGAAGATCCGCGACTTTTGCTGCGATGTCGGTTTTATTTTGCATGGCGCGCATGTTGCGCATTTCACTCTGGGTGACTGTCCGGACATTGGTCCTTCTTTGAACAGTCTGCAAAATAGTAGGCCTATGACATTACCCTTCGAGACTGACACCCTTAGTCTCCGGGGTGCGGAGAATCGCGATGATTGCAGCCACCGCGTAGATCATCACTAAGCCGCCAATGTAGATATACGCATCCTTAACGCCATAAACGCGCAAGATCTGGCCGGCAATAATCGGGATCAGCCCGCCGCCGTAGACCTGCGCGATCTGGTAGGCGGCGCTCGCGCCCGAGGCGCGATAGCGGGTCGGGAAGTTCTCAGTGTAGAAGGTGGGGATTGCGCCGTAGCCGAAACCGAACACGAAGCCGAAACCGATGATCTCGGCGATTGTCGCCAGAATGAAGCTGCCCGTGTTGACCAGGTAGAAATAGGGAATCGCGGATATCAGGAACACGACAGCGGCGATCAACAGAACGGTTTTTCGGTTGATGTGGTCGGCGAGCAACGAGCCGATGATCATAAAGATGAGCATGAAAGCAGCAGCAATCAGGCCGATTATCTCCGGTTGATTTCCCGGGAAACCCACCGCCTTCATGTAGCCGGTGCCGAAAACGAAATAGAGGAAGAACGCGCCGCCGAACATAGCGTTGACCAGCGACGTGCGCAGGATGGTCAGCGGCATCTCGCGCCAAACCTGACTGGAGGGGTATTTGAGAGCCGAGGTTTGTGATTTTTGCTGCTCAAACACGAAACTTTCCATGGTTCGCGTCCGAATGATCAGTCCAACGATCGCCACTAAAAAGCCGAAGATGAAAAAGATACGCCAACCCCAACTCGTGAAACTCTCGGGCGTCATCAGTGATTTGACCAAGATCACTGAGCCGAAGCCGAGCAATAAGCCGATCGGGATAGCGAATCCCACCCAGGCTCCCCAGAACGCGCGGTACTTCGATCGCGCCGCCTGTTCGACCACCCAGGTCGAGGCGGTGCCGAACTCCGCGCCAAAACTGATTCCCTGCAAGAGCCGGAACACAATCAGCAGCACCGGTGCGATGACGCCGATGCTGTCATAGCTCGGCGTAAGACCTATCAAGAGCGTGGCGACACCCATCAGGACCAGCGCGTAAACCATGGCGTCCTTGCGCCCGTGCCGGTCGGCAATGTGGCCGAAGAGAAAAGCCCCGATCGGCCGGATGATAATGCCGAGACCGTAGACGCCTATCGCCGCGGCAATTGCGGCAAGCCCGGGCAGCTTGAAAAAGACGCCGCCCCACACGGTCGCTGCAATGATGCCGGTGACTAGGAAGTCGTATTGTTCGATCACCGAGCCGATGATGCTCGCCAGCGCGACTTTATAGATTTGCTGTGTGGTAGGGCCTGCAGTGGCACCGCTCATTTTCCCGCCGCTTTTAAACGTCCATGAGTTTCAATCGGATCGCCTATTTGACAGATCTATTATACGACAAAGGCACACTGATCTTGGGGCGTTCGTGTATCCATGTTTCTGCCACGGTTGAGATGATCGTCGATCTCTGCGGCGGCGCCAATCATCCGCCCATAAAGGAACACGTTGAATGCGGCCGTCTCCAGATCCTTCTCGGTCAAGGCGCCAGATCGGTAATCTTTCCACAAGACGGCGAGCAACAACGCGGCGATAACAGCATCTACATTGACGCAAAACACGTAGCGCGAGGCGCCCGTTTCATATAGCGCCTGCACCAGTTCGCGATAGAAGGCGTGGAAGACGTTATAGTCACTGCGCTTCTCCATGAAAGCGGCGATGAACCTTTCACGTGGATCGTAGTTGACAGACTTACCCTTGAAGATTGGATGATGAACGCCCGGCAGCGCGCGCGGTTCGTCGAAGCCGGATTCCTTCGACTGGATTTTCTCCTCCTTGTAAGCCTCAGCGAATTTCGTCGCCATCGCTTTGAGGTCGAGACCGTGCTTGGGATCTGTTGGGTCTTCAAGATCGGCCTCCTTGAATTGCTCCAGGAGAAAAGCCATGCCCTCAAATCCGTTACCGCCGTGGCTGTAGCCGGAATGCGTGAGGAAACCCATGATCGCTTTGTTGATCTGGACGCGGCCTGGCGTTTGCGGGCCGTCAGCCGCGACTGCCCCCTTGGCTCCCTGCGCGCTGATCGCGCCTGGCCCGTTGGAGATCAATAGACCAATCAGTATCTGTAATGGCCGTGCCTCAGCCTCGGTGGGACGCTTTCCCGTCAGCGCCAGAAACAAGAAATCCGCCATGGTCCAACGGCCGAAGCGTTCGTCGCGCGGTATACCCCACAAACTGCCGTGCTGATGGTGCTTGCCGGGTATGGAAGCGCCAATCATCACGCCGTAGAGGCGTAGATACCACGGCAGGGTTTCCGCGGTTAGCCGCGAGATCCGCTTGCGCATCAGCGGTCCCCAGGCAATTGTGCTGGAAATTGCAGCGAGAATTGCGTCGCGCGATGGCCGCCCTTTGAGCGCCTGCAGGAATTTGAGAAATACTGACTTACCGCCGCGATCGTGGACTGCCTTCAGCATGGCTTCGGGGCGCGGATCATTTGCCTCGTCGGCCCGTGCCAAAAATAATTCTCGGGTCTTGGCGTCGATCTTGACCGCGCTGAAATCGAAAGTTTCGTCGTGTGCATCGGCAAGTCCGGAATGGGCAAAAAGATCGATGAGCTTGCGCGTGCAGGCCAAGACGCGTTCCACGCGCTTCGGGCCAATGATCGCCGCGGCCGCCGCCATCACCGTATTCGGCGAATTGCCTGCTTCACGCGACGCGTCTGCGGCAGCAAGCGCCGTGTCGCCAACCAAGTTGATTTCGGCGGCAACCGCGATGTCGAGCATTGCTCGGTCGTCCTCCGAAGCGATTTCATGAACTAGCGGTAGGGCAAAGTTCGCTTCGAGCGGCAGCAGCGCGAGATCGAGAACTTGATGTCCATGCACGCTCGTGACTTGCGTCTTCGCGTCCATCAACGTCGCACCGGATTTATCTTTCATGCCCTGGCGGGAAATGACGGCTCCAATATGGGCGCCGAGCGCCTTGATCTGGCTGTTGTACGGCGGCAGTGCCTCGACGGCCGGTAAGGCTAGTGCTGGCGGCAGTTTTAGTCCCTGATTATTAGCAAGCCACGGCTTCAGGGCGAGGCTCCCGCGCGGAGCGAAATCTGTGTCAATGCCGTTTTTGTTCATCACCGCGGTTAGTGCTGACGGGATATGGGCGATGTTGGTCACCACCGCGCCCTTGGCGGAGTAAATCGGTCGCTCCGGCGTGAAAATGCTGTCCACGCTGAAGGCTTCCATAAACCAGCGTTCCTTGTCCTCGGCCTTGTCGCCGGAACCTGCCATCGCGCCGGCATGGCCTACGGCGCGCGTCAGCTTGGACTTCCAGCGACCGACTACGCAGGCCACGACTGGTTTGCCGAATTCGAAACCGTGCTCGTAGTAACCACCGGGTTCAGAATAGAGCACCGCCGCCTTGCTGCGCGGATCACGCTGAAACGCGTAGGCAAAATCCCGCGCCGCGTAATGGATATAGACGTCCTTGCCCGACGAGATCAGCGTCGTCGTTCCCCATCCTTCCGTCGCCAGATATTGGGCGATAGTGGTCGTAAAGCCGCCAGAATTAGAGAAGAGCGCCACCGAGCCCTTGATCAACACCTCTTCGGGATTGTCGCCGCCAAGTGCGCCGCCGATACGTACGCGATTCCAGGAATCTGCCACGCCCAGAGAATTCGCCCCAAAAATATCGATGCCATTGGCCTGACCCAAAGCTCTAATCTCGCGCGCATCGTGGACGGCGATTTTTTCCGTTATCATCACGATCTTTTCCAGACCGGGATTGACTCGGACGAGCTCGGCTACACCGTCGCGAACGCCGGAAGGTGGCAAATAAACGACGCCCGTGTTGAAGGAAAAGCCAGCATCGAGGCCTTCGCGCACATTGTTGAAGACCGGAATATCGCCGATCGGAGTTGGCAGAACCTGGCCGCGTCGGCCGGGAGACGTGCCGAACACGACGTTGCCGCCGGAAAATGCGTGACTGACCGGCGTGACCTGTCGCGACTCGCCGCCGAGGATGTTGAGGACGCAAACCCGGTCGTCGCGCGTGGCAACTTTATCGAGCGCGGCGACTCCCAGGAAATAAGGAAAACCTTCAATGCCGCGTTTGAACATACGCTACTCCGACACTCGACAGCTACTTATGCGGCGTTCTTCAGACCGAGATGCGCTGCGATTTGCGCACGGCCTCCCGCCTTCATCCATTCGTCCACTTTCTTTGCGTAATTGACGACCTCTGAGATTGCGCTGTCAAAGCCGAAGAAACGGTACGGCAGATTGAGCGAATCGCAGGTGTCGGCGAGTGCGCCCATGCCACGGACGAGGTTCGGTCCTCCGCGGCCCACCACGACATAAAGTGGTTTCGGGCCGTTGGCACTGAAATACTCGCGCAAAGCGTCGCCCATAGCCCGGAAAGTTTCGTAGATGTCCGTGTTGTTCGATTTGCCGCCGATGATGAACAGCACGTTGGTCTGAGCAAGCCAGTGCTTGTAGCAGATGCGCGCTACCGACTTCATTTTTTCGTAGGGCGGATTGCCACCGAAATCCGAAGAAATAATCGCGGCTTCACCGAGCACCTCCGTAACGAGCGAATTGGCACCGCCGCCAAAGGTCGGGGCCAGGATCGTACCCTTTTCGTTGATAACAAAAACGTCGGATTGTCCCTGATGGGTGCGCAACTGATTGACCTCGTGTTCGAAGTCCGATGTGTCAGCCGCAAAAAGCTGGTTCGGCAAGCCAAGTCGTTGCCATCGCGGGTCGTCGCGATCAAAGGCACATTTGAAATCGCATGCTACTGGTGTCAGACGACCGTCACGCCCCGGTTGCATGCGGATCGGGTTTAATTCAAGGGCCGTCATGCCATAGTGGTGCACCAACTCCCAAAGCTTCGGCAGATGTTGAACCAGTGGCGAAATTATTTCCTTTGGGGCCCCGACGTCTGTCAGTGCATTGGCAACGACGAAAGCTTTCAGCCCAGTCAGCGCGTCGAACGGTACCTGCGCGACCTCGCTCTTGTCGAGCTCCTCAATGTCCATGCCGCCGCGATGCGTCAGTGTCATTGTCGGCGCACGAAATTCAGTTGAATCAGTAATGGCGAAATAAACCTCGTGCTCGGCCGGGACACCGCCTTCGAAGGTGACGCCGTTCGCCTTGGCGACGGCATTGCCATGGCGATGTTCGACGAAGTAGAGCCGCTCTTTCTCCTTCAGCGCAGTCTTGAGGTCTGTGGCTTTGCCGATCAGACCCGACTTCCCCTTCTTACCAACGCCGCCGCGAAACAACGGCTTGATGAAGATGAGCTTGTGGCGGTCGATCAGCCCCTGGATCTCGTCCTCCGTCGCGTCCGGCCCCAAAACCTCGCTAGCGGGAAACTCAACATAGTCGAGCAGTCGCGCGCCATGCAACATTCCGGTAATCTGCATCACTACCTCCCACAGCGCGATCCTACTTTACGCCGATGTGGAGCCCAATGCCTACGTCGCGTCAAACGACCGACACGACCGACGGGCCTCACGGCTTTTTTTTGGCCAGTCCGCGATGTCCGCTTTGCGCCAGAAACGAACATTCGCGGCGCCACTGCAGGAGCGCGGCGAATGGAGTTCAGGGCAGTCCGTCAAACGAATTCCACTCACCGACATCGTCGAATTCGGCGAGCCGTATTAGGTCCCAAGCAACCCGCCCGTTGCACAGCCGTACGGCTCTTCATTCGAGGGCGAGGGAACAAGGGCCATGTTTGGTCGCAGCTTGCCCCTACCTCGAGGTCGCGAGCGGCTCCATTCCGCTGTTCCTAATTGCCTCGAAAGCGCGTGCGGAGGTAAGGAATTCGATCAGTCGTTTGGAACCTTCAATGTCTCTCGAGCCGGCCACCATGGCGGCCGAAAACACCTGCACAAACTGGATCTCCGGTGCGATAATTTGCGACGGGAAAATCTCATATGTCTCCTCCGATCGATCGGCTTTGACGAACTCACGTCGCATCATGGTATCCCTACGGCCGAGGACGATACCCTACCACATCGAATGGCAGCGATTGTGCATCACAGCAAAAACCCGTGGCTCATGTCGGCTCGGGGTCAATATCTGCCGAAATCAGACGTCTGCATCACGTCCGTTCAGCTCCCAATAACGGACTCATATCGGACATCGCGGCAAGTCGGTTCAGGGCCAAAATGCGACATCGCCGCCCCTTCACTTAAGCAGAGAGTTTCCTTAGTTTTGATCGCCGAGCCGCCAGCGGAACGTGCCGATTTCCGCAAAAATCAAAGGCAGCCGTTGTGCCCTCGGCGGGCAAGCGCTTCGGAAAAAAGTCAAAATCGGTTTCCTGGCACCTTCTGCGTTGTAGGAGGGGCCATTGAACACTGGGCAACACGTTAAAACTTGTCCACCGCCGATTCCTGCATCTTGGAAGGCCGCGCTAACGGACAACATAGGGGACCTTGCAGCGTCGACCGCAGCGATCATCCGGGAGGAATGACAATGAAAAAATTTGCCTTCATTTTCGTGACGGCCCTGGCCACGTTGTTCAATACGGCGCTTCGAGCTGACGATTACCCGACACGACCGATCACACTCGTTGCAGTGTTCGGCCCCGGCAGCGCCAGCGACACAATCTGCCGCATCATCGCCAACGAGCTCAGTCCAATGCTTGGGCAGCCGATCGTCGTCGAGGATCGTCCAGGTGCCGACGGAGCGCTGGCAGCTCTGTACGTCCATCATCAGCCGGCGGACGGCTACACGCTGTTGATGGGAACCAACTCGCCGCTTTCCGCCGACCCATTCATACACAAGGATATCAACTACGACCCCATCAAGGACTTTGTGCCGATTACACGTGTTGGCAGCTTCACCCTGATGCTGGTAGTGAATCCGACGCTGCCGATTTATTCAGTCAAGGAATTAGTCGACTATGCCAAGGCCAACCCCGGTAGGCTGACCTACGCCAGCGGCAATACCGCCGGGATCGTCGGCATGGAAACCCTCAAGCACAGTGCGGAAGTCAGCATCCTGCACGTGCCCTACAAGACTACCGCACCAGCACTCGAGGATATCATCGCCGGCCGGGTGTCGATGATGTTTGCCGACTTCACCTCCGCGATGCCGCACGTGGCTGCCGGCACAATACGCCCGCTGGCGATATCGCGCATAAAACGTAGCAGGCTGTATCCGGATCTGCCGACAATGGATGAGGCAGGCATAAAGGGCTTCAACCTCGATGCTTGGGCCGGCCTAGTCGCGCCGGCCGGTACTCCATCGGAAATCGTGACCAAACTCAACGTCGCGTTGCGCAAGGTCATCGACAGTCCGGAAGTGCAGGCGAAATTCAAAAACGTAGGGTTTGAGGGATTCTCCAGCACGCCTCAGGAATTGGGAGACTACATGAAGGCCGAGATCGCCGACTGGGGAAAGATGGTCAAGGATGCTGGCATCAAGTCGGATTGATGCTGGAATTGGCTCGTTAGAAGACTTTGGGTACCGCGTTGTGAGAGACATTTTGCCTGACCGCGTTTTTTGTGGAGATCACCATGTCAGAGCATAACGACGGACACGAGCACGCGCATGATCATCACCATCATGACTGCGGCAATCTCTTTGGCTGCGGCGACGAGAAGGGTACAGGGATCATCCGCGAGGACATCAAGGATGCCGCCTTCGACAAACGCGCCTCGGATCGCTTGCTCCATATGGACGAAGTCGATCAGGAGACTTTTGACGGATATCTCTCGGTGCGCGGCCGCAATCGCCGAAAGTTCCTGGTAGCAAGCAGCTTCATGGGGGCTCTCGCTTCCGTCGAGCCGTGGTTCGCCAGACTTGCGCGCGCCGAACAGGCCGGCGCCGGGTCTCGGCGGCAAGCCCATTTTGAGGGACACGAACATGTTGTGGCCTCGACCAAGGAAACGGTGAAACTCGGTGTGTTTGACACGACGCTGCCGCCCATTCTCACCATCGACTCGGGCGACATCATCAGCTTTCCTGATACCTGGTCGCATTTCCTCAACCAAATGCAGCCCGGCGTGCCGGTCGACACCTTAGCGAAGCTCCGCGTAGACAATCCGGGCCGCGGGCCACACTCGATCATCGGACCGATCGCCGTGAACAAGGCCGAGCCGGGCGACGTGCTGGAAATTCGCTATCAGCGAATCCGTCCCTATGAATGGGGCGCCGTATTTAATAACCCGGGCTCGCTTGGCACCGGCCTGCTGCCACAGGATTACCCACAAGGGCAGATCAAATACATTGATCTCGATCTGGGCGCTATGATGGGCAAGTTCATGCCCAAGATCACTGTTCCACTTAAACCCTTCCAGGGCACGTTGGGCCTTGCGCCGCCAGATGGCTATTTCCCGCCGTTGAGTCCCGGCGTCACGACCTCGGTGCCGCCGGGACCGCACGCAGGCAATCTTGATCTCAGCGAGTTGTCCGAGGGTTCGACGCTCTACATCCCGGTATGGAAGCCCGGTGCGCTCATCTACACGGGCGACAGTCACGCCGCGCAGGGTGACGGCGAGATTTCGCTCACCGCGCTTGAGACACGCATGAAGGAACTGCGCATTCAAGTCGTCCTGCACAAGCGGAAGAACTTGGCCTGGCCCGTGGCCGAGACGAATTCACATTGGATCATTATTGGCCTCGACAAAGACCTTAACGCGGCGATGACAATGGCAGCGCGCAACGCGATCAAGTTTCTGGCCGCTCAGGCGAAGATCAGCGAACTAGACGCCTACGCACTTTGCAGCATCGCCGTGAGCTTCCGCGTGACGCAAGTGGTGGACATCGTTCGCGGCGTCCATGCCCTTATCCCGAAGACCATCTTCGCTCCCGATCTCAGGCGCGAAATGACGATGGTGTAAGCACTCAACTGCGAACCGCGACTTCTGGCAGCGGCAAGTAATCCGACAAACTCGCGCCGCTTCATTCGATCACCTCGTCAGCAAGCGCAAGCAGGTTCGGTGGCACGGTCATCCCGAGCGTCTTCGCAGTCTTCACGTTGATGACAAATTGGAACTTGGTCGGCTGTTGAACGGGCAAATCGGCCGGTTTTTCACCTTTAAGGACGCGGTCGACGTAAGCGGCCAAGCGGCGAAAGATGTCTGCCGCCTGTCCTGCGGCCCGGTCACGAATGCACATTTATTGATACCGCCCTTGCGCTTGACCGAACAGGGCAAGACTGACGCAATCAGGATTTTGCAGGAAGCGGCAGATCGGCTTAAGGAGCAGGGTCGCGATTGTTAAATGAAGAACGTGTGCTTGCCGTCATCAGGTCGTTTACGGGTCTCGGCTACACAATCCTGCTGCATCAGGACGCGCTCGCGGCGGGTATGGCGCTCTATCCGAACCACACGTTCGACGCCGAGAAGGATTTCGTCCCCATCGGGCTCGTCAATACCACTGCAATTACGCTTGGCGGGACGCCCATCGCTGCCGCCGAACAATTTCGACGCGCTGTTGCGTTGGATGAAGCAGCCCGGCCAGACGATCCGGGTTGGTCATCCCGGCGTCGGTTCGTTTGGTCATTTGGCGGAGGTGCTGGTCTTCCAGGAGCTTGGCGTCAAAGTTACGCAGGTCCCCTACCGCGGCGCAGGTCCGGCGCTGGTCGACCTGTTGGCGGGCCAAGTGGATTTAGGTCCGATCTCGGCCGTGGTAGCACGGCCGTTGGTCGATTCCGGCAAGCTCAAAGCCTACGCTGTCATCAGCAAAAAGCCGTTCGCTGGCCTGACGCAGCTGAAGACGATGACCCAGCTCGGCTATAAGAAACTTGATATCGATTTCTGGCATATGCTGCTTGCGCCGGCCGGCACACCGCGTCCGATCATCGACAAACTGAACACTGCGCTGCGTACCGCACTTGCCGACCCCAAACTGCGCAAGACGTTTAACGACGGCGGCATGGATCTTTACCCCGATGATGAGGAAACGCCCGAGGCCGCGCGCGCCTTGCTCGAACGCGAAGTCAAGCTTTGGGGTGACGTGATCCGTGCCAATCATATCGCAGCACAGTAGATCACCGGTAAACGAGGGAGGTTGTTGTGTTGTCACGACGCACATTCGTTGGCGGGATACTAGGCGGTGTCACGGCCGCTCGATCGGCGCTTGCCGACGCTACCTACCCAACAAGAGCAATAAGGGTGGTGAGTCCATTCCCGCCGGGTAGCGCCTCTGATACGACCGGCCGCGTTGTCCTCGATGCACTCTCAAACGTGCTGGGGCAGCCAATGGTGGTTGAAAATCGACCAGGGGCCGGAGGCGTACTCGGATTTGCCGATGTAGCCAAGGCGGATCCTGACGGTTATACGCTGGTCACCAGTTCGTCCTCCATGGCAAACGGTTTTGTGCTGCATAAGCATCTGCCTTACGATCCGGTTGGCGATTTCGTTCCGGTGGTTTTGTTCGGCACTCAACCCAACGTCTTGGTGGCTTCAAAACAAAGCGGCTACGAGACGGTTGCGGATCTCGTTGCGGCGGCAAAAGCCAAGCCCGACACGCTCACCTTCGCTTCCGCGGGTGTAGGTTCCACATCGCACATGGCGGGCGAGAAGTTCCGCTTGGCCGCTAAAATTGAAGTCCGGCACGTGCCCTTCCGCGAAGGCGGTCTTGCCGAGGTCATGGCAGGCCGTATCGATTTCTATTTCCTCCCGCTTGCGGCGGCCGCGTCAGCACTAACAAGCGGGAAGCTCACTGTGCTTGCGGTGAGCACCGCCAAGCGCGCAGCCTTATTGCCGGATGTGCCGACGGTTGCCGAAGCCGGCTACCCGTCTGCCGAGTCCAATTTTTGGGTCGGACTCTCGGCGCCGGCAAAAACTCCCAACCATATTGTCAACAAGCTGCACGACGCCACCGAAGAGGCGCTGCAAACGCCAGCGGTGAAGGACAAATTGGCAAAACTCGGGGTCGATCCGGAAATAATGAGCGTCGCTCAGTTCAAGAAATTCTTTAAAGATGATCTGCAAGCCACCGTGCAGCTCGCCCAACATGCAAGCATTCACCCGGTGGATTAATCCAGAAGACAATCGAGCACTTGAACGCGACCGTGCCAATTGTCCGGCCCTAGGAATGTCTGCTTTTGATGCTGTAGACAGCTCGTCCAGCGGCACGTGAGTTGCTTAGGTCGCTTGACGCGGGCGTGTCCGCATCACGTCGGCTTTGCTCCCTACATGGCACCGCAGCAAAAATGACCGCTATTCGATCACCTCATCGGCGCGGCCAAGCAGCGAGAGTGGGACGGTCAGGCCAAGCGCCTTCGCGGTCTTCAAGTTTATAACGAGCTCGATTTTGCTCGCCTGTTGCACCGGCAAATCTGCCGGCTTGTCACCTTTAAGAACGCGGCCGACGTAAACGCCTAATTCACGAGCGGCATTAAGAAAGTTCGCTCCGTAGCTCATAAGACCACCGGCCACCGCATTCTCGCGATACGCATAGAGCGCAGGTAAGCGATGGCGGGCCGTCAATATTGCGAGTTGAGTACTATGAATTATAAAGAGGCTTTCACTGTTAGTCAGCAACGCCTCTGCTTGCTCACGAACCAAGATCTCAAAAGCTGCATCGATTTCGCTTGGGTTGCTCGCGCCGAGGTTGAGCAGATTTATGCCAAAGGCACGGGCGGAATCCTGCGCTTCCTTGGTGTCGCTTTCGGCTAAAGCCCGGTTGGCTGGGTTTACGAGGAAAGCGATCTTCGTAATGCCGGGGATGAGCTGATGCACGAGTTCAAGGCGTTTGGCCGTCACCGCGGTTTGCAGAGCGGTGAGGCCTGTGACGTTGCCGCCGGGATGATTGAGGCTTTGAACGAGGCCGACCTCAACCGGGTCGGATCCGAGCGAAAAGACTATCGGAATGGTTTGTGTCGCTGCCTTCGCGGCGATTGCCGACTGAGTTGTGTTTGGTATCGCAATGACATTGACCTGCCGATGAACCAAATCGTCGGCGAGTTTTGCAACCTCTTCGAAGCGGCCCGCCGCGTAGCGGTATTCGATTGCGACATTCCGGCCTTCGGTGTATCCGGTTTCAGCCAAACCCTGACGAAAGTAGTTCAGATATTCGGGAGCGTCGCCAGGCGACCAACCGCTAAGATATCCTATAACGGGCATCGCCGTTTGCTGCCCGCGCGCCGCAACAGGCCACGCTGCCGCGCCGCCCAATAAAACAACAAATTCCCGCCGTCTCATCGGCTCACCCCTGCCGAGACCTCTGGGCGAGTTAAAAGTATCACATTTCCATCTGGAGGGATGGCGCGTGATGTCCGCTTTGGGTCATAAGCGGCCGCCACGGCCGACTTCGCGGTGTCCGCTTTACCCCCGAAAGCTGCCGCGACAGTCGCACGACCGGCGCGTCCGCTTTGTGCCGATTTTGTTGCAGAAGTCGGCGATGACAGGTGCGTGGCGACTGGCGCGAACTTCTTTAAGTAGTCGTTTGCCATCCACTCCCTAGCAAGGAGTGGGCTGACACCACTGCCGCCGAACTCTGCACTCCTTATGCAAAGCACGCCTCGGTGACCGGCGGTGGTCGGACGACGAGCTTTGCGAGCCTGCGGAGGTTTTGCGCGATTGCCGCCAGTGTGAACTCGAACAGGGCACCGCACGGCCCACGCAAGCGCAGACGACCGAGCCGAAAGATACGTTTGAGGTGCGCGAACAGCATCTCAACGCGTTTGCGATCGTGGCGCGAGCGTTCGAATGCTTCGGTCTTGGCCAGCGCCCGGGCTACGTCACGGGCCTCTTCGTAGATGCTGCGCGGAATTCTGCGCCACGGCGCCTTCGGACAGCACTGCGCCTTAAGGAGGCAGCTGCGGCAATCGCGTGTCCTGGCCCGGTAATATAGTGTCTCCCCATCGGTGGCCACCTTGCCCGTCGTGGTGAGAACCTTGCCGGCCGGACAGATGTAAACGTTACGCTCTTTGTCGAATGTGAAGTCTTCCCGACTGAACGTTCCGTCTTCTCGCCTCGATTTGTCGACCACCGGGATGTGCGGCGCTATCTTTGCCTCGTTGACCAGCCAGTCGAGGTTGGCTCCAGAACCGTAAGCCGTATCGCCCGCGAGCCGTTCGGGCTTGATGGCGAAGCGCTGCTCGGTGCGTTCGATCATGGTCTTGGCGGCGCCAACTTCGGCTTGGCGGATGGCGCGCGACGCCTCGACGTCCATGATGATGCCGAACTTCACGTCAATTAGATAATTGTCGGAATAGGCAAAGAACGCCGGTCCGCGCTGGGCTCCCGTCCATTGGGCGGCGGGATCGGAGGGTGAGACGAACTTGGGCGCCACATCGCTGGCCGCCCCAAATGCCGCGTCATCAAGGGTGGCGAGATACTCCTTGGTCGCGCGGCTTACCGCCTCTGCATCGAGCTCCTTATTCCAACGTGGCCCGGGCGTTGATCGCTGCTTATTGGCGTCCGCAACAATCAGACTGGCATCCACCGCAAAGCCCTCACCGCCGACCAGGCCAGCCCCGATGCACGCGCCCACAACACGCTCAAACACGCTGCGGAAGATGCCGCTATCGCGGAACCGCTCATTGCGGGCCCGCGAAAACGCCGAGTGATCTGGGATCTTGTCCTCAATCGAGAGCCCGCAAAACCAGCGATAGGCAAGGTTCACTCCCACATCACGGCACAGCGCCCGCTCCGAGCGGATCGCGAACACATAGCCGATGATGAGCATCCGGATCATCAGCACCGGATCGATCGATGGCCGACCGAGCCGAGGATAATAAGGCGCCAACTCGGAATGCACCCAACTCAGATCGAGAACCGCGGCGACCTCGCGGACCGGATGATCGTCTGGCACTGCCTCATCGAGACGAAATGAATAGAAAAACTGTTCCTGGTCGTGATTCCGCCGCCCCATCATGGTCCGCTCCCGTCGCGAATCGCATCACAGCGACGAAATCACCGACCCCAACAACCTTCAACAGATTTCTGCAACAAAATCGGCCAAAAGCAAACTCATGCACCGCAGCAATTGACAATCATATCCAGCGCCGCACTCTCGCGATGTAGTTGTCATATAGCGCTCCGAACTGACGACGCATTTTTGCTTCTTCAAACGGAATGTGGACCCAATTGGCAGTAGCGAAGAGGGCCACAGGCGCACCAAACATTGGCCACGCGCCGACCCAGATTGCGATGCCAAGCGTAAGAATAACGAGGCCCAGGTACATGGGATTGCGGGTAAATTGATACGGACCGCTTGTAATAAGCTTGCGATTGGTTGGTGAAGTGGGTTCGACCTCGGTGCCCTCGCGGCGGAAGAGCACAATGGCCCAAACAGGTAGAATCCAAGAAATCGCGACCAACAAGATCCCGAGAGGTGCGAGCGGAAGGCCGGGCACCTTGGACCAATCAAAAAACCAGCTGATCGCCGCAGCTGTGAGAACGTAGATTAGGGTCCAAATGGGTGGCGGGAGTTTGAGCATCTCGATTGTGAGGAGAATGTTGGCTTTGGGCCATTTTCGGACCAAGTGCATTGCAGCAACGCAGCGCGCTATTCGATCACCTCGTCGGCGCGGCCGAGCAATGGCAGCGGCACTATGACGCCGAGCGCGTTGGCGGTCTTGAGGTTGATGGCGAATTGGACCTTGGTTGATTGCACAATCGGTAGATCGCCTGGTTTCTCGCCCTTGAGAACCCGTCCAGCATAGATGCCGACTTGGTGATAGCCGTCGGCCAGGTTGCTTCCATAGCTCATCAGGCCCCCAGCTTGGACGAATTCATGCCACTCGTAGATCGCGGGAATGCGATAGCGCGCCGTCAAATCAATGAGTTTATCGCGCTGGCTATTAAAGAAAGGATCGGAGCCGACAATAAGTGCGTCAATTCGCGATTGCACCATAGTCGCTAACACAGCCTCGAAATCGCGTTCGCTGCTGGCGTGGAGGATGAGCACTTTTTGGCCCATTGTGCGACCCGCATCCTGGACCATGGCTGATTGAACCTCGGCGTTCGCATTGTTCGGGTTTATAAGCGCGCCAATGATAGAAGCGTTGGGGACCACTGCGTGCAAAATTTCCAGCCGCTTCGCCTCAAGCCCAGTTGTAAGCAGGTTCACCCCGGTGATATTGCCACCTGGCCGATTGATGCTGGCGACAAGGCCTTCCTTGATGGGATCACCGCCAGTTGAAAAGACAATTGGAATTGTGGTGGTCGTCTGCTTGGCTGCGAGTGCCGACGTGGCACCACCGGTCGCGACAATGACGGCTACCCCAGCACGAACTAGATCGGCCGCCAGCCCTGGCAGCCGGTCATAGTGACCCTCCGCCCAACGAAATTCGATACCGACATTCTGACCTTCGACGTAGCCGGTCTCACTCAGGCCTTGGCGGAACGCAGCCACGAAGGGGGACCATTTAACAGCTAATGCACTGTTGAGAAAACCAATTACCGGCATCGTCGGCTGCTGCGCCCGCGCGGGAAGCGGCCAACCAATCGCTGTTCCGCCGAGAAGCGTAATGAATTCTCGTCGCCTCATGGGCCTTGCCCTCAAGCCGAGGACAGCACTCTAGCATATCAATGAATGGGAACTGAGCCGCGTGCGTCGCACCAAATTTGGCTACGGATGTCTGGATCGGGTCATTAGCTGCGACGCGACCCGGCCGGCGTCGCGGCAGCTATACCCCCGAAAGCGGACGCGACAGTCGCCCGCAGGCGCGGCAGCTTTGGGCCAAAAGCAGACATTGCGCAACGGGTGCTAAGCTTATCAATAGCGGGCTGGTAGCGGACATCGAGCGAGATCGGCAAGGGTGACGTCGGCGCGTTGCCGTGGCACCACCGACGGCGTAAAGTTTAAGTCTCGTCGGAGGAAGCAGATATGAGCGTACTCGACGATTATTTAGTTGATCCCAAGCTGTCGCTCCTGGACAAAACACGCATTCAAGCCCAGGTCCTGGTGCCGGTGTTACGAGCGTTGCGCGCAGAACTGGGGAAAGCGAAAGCTGACGCAGTCGTCAAGCAAGCCTTACGTGACTGGTCGAAACAGCTGTTTGCGGCCATCGGCAGCAGCGTTGATGGTAGCCCGCGCCGCAAATGGGCGGCTATGCACACGGCCATGGCTGAGATTACCGAGCACGATGTTACGATGGAGATGCTCCGCCATGATAAGGAAGCGCTGGAATTCGATATAACGCATTGCCAATTTGCAGAGTTCTTTCGCGCACTCGGTGAGCCTGAACTCGGCGCGCTACTGATATGTGAGACCGATTTCGACATTGCTGCGGCCGGCACCGGCGAGGTCACTTTCACCCGTGACCAGACCATCATGCAAGGCGCACCGAGCTGCACGTTCCGCTACAAATTCGCGCCGCGATAGCAATACTAACTGATCACCCGCTTGGGTGCTTCGCGCAGTTATGAAGCGCGAAGTGATGTCTACCTTGACGCTATGTTGGAGCGCAGAATGCTAACCCTTGAGCGTGTTCAAGCCTAATGGAGCAACCCTATGACGTTGCCAAGAGATACACGCAACTCGCTCGTCGGGACATGGCAGCTAGTCTCGGTGAAATTCGAGCTAACTGATACCGGTGAAAGCATGGACATGTATGGGCCCGAACCTTTGGGCTACTTTATCCTTACGGCAGAAGGGCGCTTAATGGTAATCGAGACAGTACGCGACCGCCAACCGCCGCAAAACGACGTCGACAATGCCTCTCTCTTCAAAAGCATGTTGGCTTATTCCGGTCACTGCCGCGTCCTGGATGACAATCGTTTCGTTACCAACGTCGACGTCGCTTGGCATCCGGCATGGATGAACACGGAACAGACACGCGCCTTTGAGATCGACGGCGATTTACTTTCGGTTTCGACCGTCGGCATGGTCCATCCCAATTTTCCCGGCCGTACGGGCCAAGCTGTCGTACGGTGGCGCCGGATGTCGAAGTAGGTGTGGGCAAATCGCGTCGTACGCCGCACTGTCGCGCCGGTCTAAACTTCCGCTTCGGGTCAGAAGCAGACATCGCGCCCTGAAATTTCGATGTCCGCTTTACCCCCAAAAGCGGACATCGCCGCGCACTATCGCCATGTCCGCTTTGTGCCAAAAGCAGACATTCGGCTCCCTTCCCACGAGCTTTCTAGGTTGCAGTTTCGGGTGTCATCTTAATTGGAAGCACTATCTGAAATCTTGCGCCGCTCCCGGGATCAGACTGTGCGATGATACGACCGCCGTGGAACTCAACAATCATTCGCGATAACGCAAGACCCAATCCCATTCCTTTATCTTTAGTTGTCACGAAAGCATCAAATATTTTCGTCGTGCTTTGTTGTTCGAGGCCAGGCCCGGTATCCTGCACCGAGATAATGACCTCACCCTGATCCTGTCGTTTAGTCTCAAGCATTAAATTTCGCCTCCCACTCTCCGATGCTTCCATTGCCTCAACTGCATTCTGCATGATGTTGAGAACGGCTTCACGCAATTGCCCCCTATGACCCGCGATCAGAGGAAGTGTAGGGTCTAGGTCTATCCTGCCGACTATTCCATGCTCCTTAAGTTCTTGCTGCAGCGTTTGAAAACATTCCACGATTAGCTCGTTCAAGTTGATTACGCTTCGCGGCTGATCGGCATCCTTGAACAGGGCACTAACACTTTCGAGTGCTTCATTGGCATGGGATGCAGCGCCGACAATCTCGTCTTGAATGCGCTGGACCCTGTCAATGTCGGGCGGCGATTGCACAAGAAATCGACGTGCAGCAGAAGCCCTTGTTCCAATACCAGTCAGAGGCTGCCTCATTTGATGAGTTAAAGCGCCCACTGCGGCTTGTACATCCAGCAACCTACTAGCGCGCTCGCGTTGCAATCGTGAGACAGCGTTGGCAAGGCGCGCATAGAGAACCACCGCTTCGGCAAGCAGCGCACTCAACACGATGGTCGAAGCGGCCAACGAAAATATGCGCTGTGTGTAAAAACCCAGACTGAAGCAACTCGTGATTACAAACGTAGTACTCGCAAGTTCTGCCACCAACGCACACACCGAAACGATAAGCCATAGATCAAGTACCGACTTTTGACAACTCCACAGCACCACTAACGCAACGATGCTAATTCCAAAATCCATGCTTGTGATGCGGTTGGCCCAGACAGTAAAGCCGATCTGATCTACAAAGAGGGCGGGCAGAGCGTCATCGTGCACTGTAACGATCCATGTGAGTACCAAAACGAGACCGATGACGAGCGCTACGCTCCAATAGATTGCTGAAGGGGCCAGAGCGCGCCTTTCGTCAATCAGGTAGGCATAGCCAATTACTGAAACGGGTAATCCCAAATGCCAGAAGATAAAAAGCCATGCTGTGGTTGAAAGTCCGGCACCAAGAAGACCAGATGGCGCAAATGCACCGGGAAAAGTCAAAAGGTGCGGAACGACCATTAGTGCGCTGAACAAATAACCGCTTGCAAGCAGCAGAAGGCCGCGTGATCCAACAATCCTCGACTGACTGAATAACAGGACCGCTGTAAAAAAATCAGTGATAACGATGGCGGACTCAGTGGCCGGAATAAAGCCGTCTATCCTGCGCAACTGAACTGCGCCGAACGGGGCAATAATTCCAGTGGCTATGAGCACAGCCGCGGCAAGCACAAGCGTCAACCGACGCTGCCGCGCTGTAGGCGTCATCGTCGCAATCGAAGTCTCAAACTTGTCGACAACTCTATACTCGGTCAAAGTCGCTCCAAGCGACGACGCTTAATTTGCTAACTTTGCTGCGTACCGCGTCAGAATGCCAATCCGTCGTTGATAATAGATTTTGCGCGATGATCTTGAATTTATCCAGATGTAAAATGTCGGAGCCCCAGTTCGCCATGAAGTTGAAGTAGGACGCGGGGAAATCGCAATTCGACCATGATGGGCCGATGTCCGCTTTGGGTCAATAACTGCCGCGCTTCCTCCGAAGTGGCGCGTCCGCTTTACCCCCAATAACGGACACGAAGACGGACGGCCCGCGTGTCCGCTAAGGGCCATGTGTGGACGGCTCCGAGTTGGCAAGGGTTATCTTCACAGTGCAGCATTGGTCGGTGCAGCCATGTGTTCGGCCTTTAGCGCGGTTCACAGGGCCGCTGGCCATAATGCCCTCCGCGGATCAGGTCCCGGTCAAAAGCCCGCATTCAAGGATGCTGTGGCCCATATGGGTTGTCCTGATCGCCGGATCGACCGGCTCTGCATTACGTGCTGTTCGCCCTCCCAACCTTCACATCACGCCAGGGTACTCGGCGCGATCTCGTTAGACCCTCAGCGAGGCCGGATAATTGTACCGCGCGCCCGTAGCCATCATTGCCCAGGCCATTCGCGCGAGTTTGTTGGCAAGCGCGATGGCCGCGACTTTGGTCGGCCGTCGGGCCAGCAGCGCTGTGAGCCAGGGCCGATACTTGGTGCCGTGGATCTTGGCATAGCGGATGACGGCGAGGGCGCCGGCCACGAACAGGCTGCGCAGATAGCGGTCACCCTGTTTGCTAATACTGCCGAGCCGATCCCGACCTCCGCTTGAGTGCTGCTTCGGTACCAACCCGATCCAGGCCGAGAAGTTGCGACCTGATCGGAAGGTTTTGGGATCGGCGACACTTGCCACCAGAGCGGTGGCCAATAGCGGACCGACGCCAGGAATGCAGTTAAGGCGCTTGCTCGTTTGATTGGAGCGATGCCAAGCCATGATCATTCGATCAAAGTCTAGGATTTGCTTTTTGAGGCTGAGCAGTTGGCTGCCCAGTGCGGCAAGGCATCCACGCACAACCTCGGGCACCCGTTTGTCGTTCGGATCGGCAATGACACGTAACAGTTCCTCGACACCTTTGCGTCCGACCGGCGCGATGACCCCAAACTCGGCAAGGTGAGCGCGGATCGCATTGATCACTGAGGTCTGCTGGCGGATGAACAGATGGCGCGTGCGATGCAGTATCAGCCCGCTCTGTTGCTCAGGGGTCTTGGTTGGCACGAACCGCATATTGGCTCTCGTGACCGCTTCGCAAATTGCCTCAGCATCGGCCATATCGTTCTTCTGTCGCTTGACGTAGGGCTTCACGTACGCCGGTGGCATCAGCCGCACCCTGTGGCCAAGAGCCTGGAGCTCGCGCGACCAATGATGAGATGAGGCGCACGCCTCGATGCCGACCAGGCATGGCGGCAGCTTCTGGAAAAACGCTATGACCTGGCGACGCTTCAACTGCCGGCGGACAATCACTTGGCCGACCGCATCAACGCCATGCACCTGAAAGACTGACTTGGCGATGTCGAAACCGATTGTCGTAATCGTTTGCATGCTTAGCTCCTCCGAATCGTGGGAGCCTCAAGCAGCACCCACATCTTTGGCACTTACGTGCCGGTGGAGGAGCCGTCCACAGCATCACAAGCGGACTCATGCACTGCAGCAAAGTCGGGGGCCCCAATGGCAATCATCCTCGTGCCACTGCGAACCGGAAGTGCCTCTATTCTGCGATGGTCTGGCGCGGGACCGCCTCGTACGGATCCGCATGCGCCACCACGTCCGGCCGGAGCATGGTCCCCGGCATGATCTCAAAGCGCGGGTCAAAGTCCACCATCGTCGCCGCGAGTTTCTGCAGCACGCTTGCGTCGCCTTGTACCTTGGCCGTGCCGTCCGCAATCTGCGATTCGAGCGTCTTTGCGCGTATCATCGTCTGCTCCAGGTCGGAGCGGTTTATCGTGAGGGTCAGGTCGGGTTTTTCGGCCAGGAAGCCCTTGATGTTGGTAAGAGTGGCGTTCTCCAGTTCGACGATGAATTTCTCCCCATTGTCCGGTGTGATAAGGTTCATGGTGAACCGCATGCCTTCGGCCTTGCGGCTGTCCATCCGGATGCCCAGGAAGTTGAGGAATAATTCTGTCGACATTGCCCTCACGACATCGGGACTACTCGCGTCGACGGTCTCCCCCTGAGGAATTCCTGTGCGGAGTTCATAAGCAGCGGCAAGGTAGCTATTTCGCAAGCTCGGAGTTTCCTGCTGATATCCGAGTTGCTCGAAAATGTCCGCGAGCAAGTCCTTGGCAGCTTGATTTTGCGGTTCAGCCTGCACCAACTTGTTGACGATTTCCTGCGCGTGCAGATACCGACCCTCATCATGCAGTTGTCGCCCTCGGGCCATTATTTTCTCTGAACCGCCCATCATCTCGACGTAGAGCGGCGCAGAATCCTTAGGCGACAGCGGAATAAGGGTCGCCGGGTTGCAATCCCAAAAGCCAAGATAGCGTTGGACGACTCCACGACTATTATGCTGAGGGGAGCCGTGATAACCGCGGCAAAACCATTTGTTCTGAAGGCTCCTGGGAACCTCATACACGTTGTGAATCTCGTTGATCGTCACCCCTTGGTTCGCCAAGTGCAGCACTTGGTTGTTCATGTGGGCGTAGAGATCGCGCTGACCACGAAGAACTTCCTGGATTCGATCGTTGCCCCAACGCGGCCAATGGTGGGACGCGAACATGACTTCAGCCTCTTGGCCAAAACGATATAGCGCTTCGTTGATATACTTTGACCAGCCGAGTGGGTCTCGTACTTGCGCGCCGCGCAATGTGTAGATGTTGTGCAACGTTGAAGTGACGTTCTCAGCCATCCACAGCGCCTTCATCTCGGGGATGTACGTGTTCATTTCCCGAGGGGCTTCGGTGTTAGGCGTATACTGGAAGATCATCCTGACGCCGTCGACCTCGAACTCTTCGATGTCCTTTTCCACGTAACGGGTGGGCGCAATCAGGCCGGTCGCACCGGCCGATATGGCCTGACCAAGGCCTTGACCGGCATAACCATAAGGACTCGCCGGCAGCAGCAAGCCGTACTGGAAAAATAGGCGCCGATTCATGGCGTTGCCGGCATAGACGTTCTCGGAAACAGTGAAGTTCATGAAGTCGACGGGAGCAATGATGGGGACCTTCCCGGACCTCACATCGGCTTCATCTACGATACCGCGCACGCCGCCCCAATGGTCGCCATGTGTGTGGGAATAGATCACGGCTGAGACAGGCAGGCCATTGCCAACGTGGTCCTGGAACAACTTCCACGCCGCACGCACCACTTCCTTCGTGACCAGTGGGTCAAAGACGATCCACCCGGTCTTGCCGCGAACGAAGGAGATATCAGAGAGGTCGAACCCGCGAACCTGATAAATGCCTGGGATCACCTCGTAGAGTCCGTAATTGTTATTTAATTTTGACTGACGGTGCAGTGAGGGATGGATGCTCTCAAATTCGTCCTGTGAATCCAGGAACTGAAACCGCTCCATGTCCCAGGCGACGTGGCCGGCATCCGCCATGATCTTGAGGTCTTTCATGGGAGCGATAAGTCCCTTCTTCTGCTCCTCCAAATCCCTCGTGTCGGCAAAGGGCAGCGTGGCCTTGGCCTGCGTGAGCACATCCAGCGTGAATTTTGATGGCGCCTTGCCCTTGGGATCGAAGTGTCCCTTCAATGGAGTGGGCTCTTGAGCGCGAGCGGGGTTCGCTTCTAAAATTAAATTCCCGGCCACCGCGAAAGCTGCACTTGTAGCAGGAACGGATTGGATGAACTCTCGGCGTGTTGACATCACGATCTCCCGAACTTCCGGCAAAATAGCCGTTGATAAAATTATCGGAGTTCAGGGAACTCTAAATTGAGGCATGTCAATTACTGACGCCTTAGATGGACGAGGCGATAAACGGCTGGGATGTCCGTTAAGGGCTGAGAATGCCGACAAGTCCCATTGGTCAGATACTCTCGAGCACAACGTCGAGATCCAGCGTGGAGCGGCGTCCAAGATCCGATGCATGGGTCTCCAAAAAGACTTGCGCCGACCTTCGCCCTTCATCGCGCAGCAAGGAGAAGAATTCCCATTCCGCGTTGAGCTTGGAGGAGGCACCGAGCTCGGTCAGCATCTCGCTCGCGATACGGTGGATACGCATGCCGGCCCATTGCGCGCCCTCACTGTGGCCCGGGTCGGCGACTTGCCGAAGCAAGGCGATCATGCGCAGCTCCTTCAGCAGAACCGCGTTGAAGGACACCTCATTTAGCCGGTTGAGAATCTCCGAGGCGGAGCGCGGTGATTTTTCGCGTTCGACCGGATTGATCTGAACGAGAATGGTATCGTGCGATTTGCACTCCCGTACAAGGGGCGTGATCGTGGGATTGCCGGAATAGCCTCCATCCCAGTAGGGTTCACCGTCAATCTTTATGGCCTGGAACATGGTGGGCAGACAAGCTGAGGCGAGCAAAACGTCCGGCGTAACAGCGTCGTTCTTGAACACGTGACCGCGGCCGGTCCGAACATTGGTTGCGGTGATAAAGAGCTTCGTAGGTGCTCGCGCCAGCCGCTCGAAATCGATTGTTTCGGCCAGAATTGCACGCAATGGATTTTTGCCCATCGGGTTCAAGTCATAGGGCGACACCAAGCGAGACATGAGATCCATGGCGACATAGATAGGCGAAGAATCCAGCGTCCAGCGGCCGAGAATCACATCGAGGGGGCCGCGCCGCAAAGGACTGAAGCGAGCCGCCTCGGAGACGCGGAGCCAGAAATTCTCCAGAGCTGTCCGGGCACCCGCGGCCCCGCCTTTGGCATGACCATCGACAAGCACCGCGGCATTCATCGCCCCCGCCGACGTGCCGGAAATGCCATCGATTCCAAGCCACGGCTCCTCGAGCAGACGATCGAGCACGCCCCAAGTAAATGCCCCATGCGAGCCACCGCCCTGCAACGCGAGATCGACAAGGATGGGATCGCGAGTGATGGCTGCTTTAATTGCGCCTTTGGCCATTGGATCTCGCAAAAAAGAAAATCAGGATCGCTGAACGCACGACAGACCTCAATTGTGCGCAAGCTCAACATTTCGGCCAATTAAGTACTTTGATCTTAGTCAAAAATAGGAGCCCTTGTTTGGGCCAGCGGTTACTATTTCAGGATCGAGCGAGGCTGATGATTGCAGTCACAACCGCGAGAGTCTCACTCAATGGTTCGAGTTTGCCAACCAATTCTCTACTGCATGTTCGATTTCGTCGGCTTGGTGTTTAGTCTGCTCCCAAACGGCCGCCCGGTAGTGTCCATCATATTCGTATGCGTCGAATGCCAGAAGGGCGGCAATCAACACTGCAAAAATTATTATGATTGTGGACCTCATTGAGTTACAGCTGGCCCCCTCGTTACTGGATCAGCCGGGCGCGTAGTCTTGCAAATTCGGCGTCGCTGATCGATCCGGCTTTTTTTAACCCATCGAGCTTTTGGATCTCATCTGCGACGCTGAAACCAACAACGCGCCTAAGCTCATCACGCGACTGCTGAGCTTGCTGCACATTGCGCTCTGCCATGCCTCTTCCCTGAAAGATCAAATAGGCAAGGACCGCAATGTAGGAAAGACAATCAATGCTATTACCCAAATGGCCTTGATCCAACCAGAAATGTCGTGGCGACGGAACAGATCAGCAAAAACGGTAATCAATAGCCAGAACCACACGACGAAGATGAATATCGCTAGGACGTCCATCAGGAAATTTCGATAGGTGAAGCCTTCCTGCAAGTAGAGCATCGGAATCCTCCTTTGCGCCTCAGTTGCTCCGAAAGCTGAAAGCCTATCTGCTCAGGCAAACCGGACGGTTTGATCTAAATCAAGCTTTGATGCGCTATGCCCTCCCGCCGCTTTCGCCCCCTAGTCCGTTGAGGAGCGGTCCGCCTTCTTTTCAAACGGCTGACGGCGCAGCACCCGGTAATGCCGCACTCGTTGTTGATCCAGATCAAAGCGTCCCGGCAGTCAACTGCGTGCTAATTGCTCCACCAATTATTGGGGAAATGCCATGCCAGAAAATGACGCAAATGATCTAGCCGAACTCGGTGAGGATATTCTCACATTTGATGTATCAGACGACTCGCTAGAGCGAGCTGCCGTAGTTACTGACGGGCAAGCCATAACGATCGGACATTGCACTCACTGGTGGCACTGCAGCTGGCCGCAATAGCATCTGCAAAGGAGCAGTGATTTCGCCCTGTACTTTATAATGCGTGATACGACGACTGCCCCATGTCCGCTTTGTGCCAAAAGTGGACCTTACGCAGCGCGGCAAAAAGAGCTCATTCGATCACATCGCGGCGCGCTGTTGCTTGCGGACATATTGAGGCGCAGCGCCTTCGCGATTTTGAGCTCGCACTACAGAGGCGCTACCATGCGCTCGCGTCAGTGCTGAATGGGTCGAGATGTAGACTGAGCATCGAATTGCCTACGTTAACAGAGGCGGGACCAAGTACAACACATTCCGGAATCGGGGTAACTTGAGCGGCGGCTTCTTGTCCAAACTTTTCAACTGGCTGATCAGGGGAATATGGCTTCTGTTCCGGGTCTTGCTCATCACATGGGCGACCCTGGCCATCTACTATTCCAATCTGCCGTTTGCTGGATTGCGTCTCGCATTGGCGATGTCATTTGCGGTACTAGCGATATGGCTGCTTTGGCTGTCGCGCGATCGACACGCGTCCGCGATCTTCAGCGTACTGTTTCTCGGTGTGGTCGCTTGGTGGCTGTCCATTTCCCCTTCTCACGATCGACCGTGGCGTCCGGAAGTCGCCGTAATGCCACGGGCGACCATTGATGGCGACCGCGTACGAATTACTGGCGTTCGAAACTTCGACTACCGTAGCTTGAATGATTTTACGGTGCGCTACGAGGACCGAGAGGTCGAGCTGTCACATCTGACCGGCCTCGACTTTTTCGTGTCCTACTGGAGCGAGGGGCTGGTTGGCCATACCTTCCTGAGCTTCATCTTCGACAATGCCCC
Source organism: uncultured Alphaproteobacteria bacterium (assembly GCA_963816295.1). GTDB lineage: Bacteria > Pseudomonadota > Alphaproteobacteria > Rhizobiales > Xanthobacteraceae > BOG-931. The sequence continues at coordinate 38,472 of CAWFJS010000022.1, forward strand.
ACCCTTGAGTATCTCCATAGAGACGCGGCCAGAGGTGGGCGAAGGCTTTAATCCTATTGCCTCACTCTTCAAGCAATTTGAGTTGATTTACGTCGTAGGTGACGAACGTGACCTTGTGCGCGTGCGCACCAATTATCGCAAAGAGACGGTGTATCTTTATCGCCTGAACTCATCGCCCGACAATGTGCGCCGGCTGCTGATGGTGTACCTAAAACGGATCAACGAACTCGCCGATCAGGCAGAGTTTTACCACCTGCTGAGCAACAGCTGTACGATCAACATCATACGTTACGCGAACGCCGCCGGCCGCGCGGGCCGGTTCGACATTCGTCATTTGCTCAACGGCCTGATCGATAACTACCTCTACTATTCGGGTCGGGTCGACACGACACTGCCATTTGACGAATTGAGGCGGCGCTCCCGGATCAACGAGGCCGCGCAGGTGGCTGATGACGCGCCTGATTTTTCAGACCGTATTCGCGTCTCACTGCCAACGATTAATCGTTGAATCAGCAACAACGGCGATACAAGCTGTAGTGCACGTTTGCTGACTAAGTCAGTGGCTTTTGCTATGCTACCCAAATGATACTGGACAGCAAGATAAATAGTCGCCGCGCACTTGGTCTTCTCGTTGTTATGCTTGCGTCGCTCCTCGGACTATTTTTATTGCCGCCAATTGTTCAGGATCAGAATTATCACGACTTCGCAGATCAGCGCACACTCTTCGGCATACCCAATTTCTGGAACGTGGTCTCGAACATTCCTTTTATCGGCGTCGGTACCATAGGCCTATGGCAATTTGGTCGGTCTCAGGCAACCATGCTACTCTTCTTCGGCATTTTTCTGACCGGTTTCGGCTCGGCCTACTATCACCTCGAACCAAGTGATCACACCTTGTTCTGGGACCGGCTCCCGATGGCGATCGGTTTTATGGCTATCTTTGCGATTGCCATCGAGGAGCGTGTGGATCGGAGAGTGGGAGCCATTTTGCTTTGGCCGATGACTGTAATCGGTGTGTTTAGTCTGCTGTTGTGGCGCTGGACCGGTGATTTACGGCTCTACGCCTGGGTGCAATTCTTTCCGTGCCTCGCGCTGCCATTAATCTTCCTTTTGTTCACGCCGAAATTCAGCGGCACAATTTACTGGCTTCTCGCCGCTATGCTTTATGCACTTGCAAAGCTGTTCGAGTTTTACGATAACGCGATCTATTCTGCCGGCGCAATTCTGAGTGGGCACACTCTCAAGCACTTCACTGCTGCAGCCGCCTGCGGCGCACTACTGAGATATTTTCAGAAGCGCCAGCCGATCGCGGTCCCGAATGCCGCTCCCTGCCCGCAAGACGCATTACAAGAGCAATGAAAATTCTAGAGGCGAATACACACAAAGAATTTGCGTTGGATCAAATTTCTCACACAGCCGACATAAACGTCGGATACGATGCAAAATCGATCTTTGAGCCACTGACCTTGGCGGCTTAGGTCTGCTCGGCTGGCGCAGGGAGCGGAAGGCGCTAGGTACAGATTAATTCGGGAGATTGTCACTAACGCACGGCTGGTGCCGGAAGCACAGGCGCTTGCCTGTGCTAAAGTAAGACATGTTTCTTCTACCCAAACGATTTGATTCGGGCTTAACGCCTGCGGAGGCATTTCGCTCCTGCGTCATGACAGTAGTCGCGGGCCTGGCGCTTGGGCTTATCCTCTCCGTTTTGTGCGCCTTGTTGTTTCGCTGAAATCGCGGTGTCGGAGATTTAGCGCGCGGTAACTTGCTCTCCTTGGAGCGGCGGATTTGGTGTTCCGCTTCAGCCTGATCAATGATCGGAAATCCAGATTTGAGTCCAAAAAAGACCAAGCATCGGTGATCCATGGCCCCCGGGCTTTGCAGTATGGGTCGGCAACTCCGCAATTCCATCGATTCGATTATCTCAAGAAGCGTAGCCGCGTTTATAGGCGGCCCCCGACCAATCCTTCGGCCTGTAGTCAGCCCCACCCCAGAACAAAGCGAAAATTTCGCGAGAGTTCCGATTGCCAGTCTCTTGATTCATGTGTGGACGACGCCCTGGCAAGAACTTTCTGACGTTTCTGCAGCATTGGTCGGGTGCGGTGTTTCTGCAGCATTGGTCGGGTGCGGTCATGTGTCCGGCCTGTTTGTGCGGCCGGTGTGAAACCGCTGGCCATAATGCTCTGCGCGGATCGGGTCCCAATCGTAAACACGCATTCAAAGATGCGATGACTCAAGCGGGTTCTCCCGATCCCCGGAACGACCTTGTCTGCATTACGTCGTCATGCCCTCGCCAATTCGTTAAAACCTTGAGCTCCATGCCATCTGTGCCGCCGTCGGCAGTAACTTCACCTCCCTGGATCGCCCATCGTCGCTTCAACTCAGTATTGCATTTTGATGCCGCAGAGTGGGGCGCCGTCCACAGCATCAAAAGCGGACGTGACGCTCTCAAATTTCGATGTCCGCTATTCCCCCGAAAGATGGGGTAATCGGCCGGCGGCCTGTGGATAGCTGAAGATTTTGGGTGCTGCGCTTCAGGCTGATGGTGAAACGAGGTCTCGCTTTCGCGGCCTCAAGCATCAGAAGGAGAAGCGCAGCATGGACCATTTTGCTGGACTGGACGTATCGGTCAAGGAGACCAGCGTCTGCATTGTGGATGACACAGGCAAGATCGTTCGGGAAGTGAAGGTAGCGAGCGAACCTGAGGCGTTGTTGGCGGTGCTGAAGAACCCCGCCTACCACTTCAAGCGGATTGGATTGGAAGCCGGGCCGCTGTCGCAATGGCTTTGTAGCGCTGTTGCCGAGGCAGAGTTACCGGTGGTCTGTGTCGAGACGCGGCACATGCAGGCGGTGCTCAAAGCGCAGATCAACAAGACGGACCGCAACGATGCCCGCGGCATCGCACAGATGATGCGGGTCGGGCTTTATCGCCCGGTGCATGTGAAGACACTGCGCAGTCAGAAACTGCGCATGCTGCTGACCCATCGCAAGCTGCTGCAATCGAAGGCTATCGCCATCGAAAATGACCTGCGCGGTACGTTACGCAACTTCGGCCTCAAGGTCGGAATGGTCGGAACGGCGAAGTTCGAGGCCCGCATCAAGGAGCTGGTCGAGAATCGCAGCAAAGGCAACCCTCTTATTCGATCACCTCGTCGGCGATGCTGAGTAACCCAGACGAGAGAGTGAGACCGAGTGTCTTGGCCGTCTTGAGGTTAATGACCAGCTCGAACTTGGTCGGCAGTTGGATCGGCAATTCTCCCGGCTTGGCGCCCTTGAGGATGCGGTCCATGTATCCTGCCGCCTGGCGGAATTCTTCAACTTTATCAACGCCATGGGCGATCAGGCCGCCTGATTCCGCAAAGAGCCGATTAAAATAGATCGCCGGGACGCCGTAGCGGGCCGTCAGCGCAATGATCAGGTCACGATTTCCACGTTAGAGGCGTCCGGCATCACGACGAGGCCGCCATCCGAATCGCGTGCTTGTGCGGCGATAACGCCTTCGATCTCATCCTTCGCGTGAATCGGAGCGGCACTCGCCTGAACGGCAAAAGACGATGCAGCGGCCTGAATGGAAGGCATGTAGAATTTGAGCGGCGCGGCTGTCGCCGGATTGAACAGGAGTGCCAGGTGCGCGGTGCGCGGCGCGATCTCCTTCAATAGTTGTACCCATTTACCCCCCATTGTGGGATCGTTGTCCGTGAAGCCGGTAACATTGCCGCTTGGATGCGCAACGCTCGCAGCGAAGCCGCTGCCGATCGGATCGGCTACGATTACGAACACGATCGGAATTGTTCGCGTTTCGCGAGAGAGGGCGCTGATGACGGGCGTGCTTTGACCAAGGATCGCGTCGGGTCGCAGACTGACCAGCTCTTTTGCGAACGTCCTGATCTTGTCCGGATCAGCGGCACCCCAACGAAGTTCGATCCTCAGATTGCTGCCTTAAGTCCACCCCAGTTTCGCGAGCGTCTCCCGGAACGCCGCGATCTCAGCCTGTGCAACCGGATCGCTCTCCACAAAGCCCATTAGCACGCCGATCAGCCGCATCCGGTCGGGCTGCTGCGCGTGCGCCATGAGCGGCCAAGAAACCGCCGCGCCACCGACAACTGTGATGAATTCGCGTCGCCTCATGTGCTTCCCTCAGGCCGAGGACCGCATCTTACCACGTCGTTGAAAGGGAAATGCGCTTGTGCGTCACAGCAAAATCGGACGCTCATGTCCGCTTTGGGCCAAAACGGACATTATGAACGACCCAGGCGCCCGAAGGTTGGGGCAGCACAAAAATCAATTTGGTTTCGTCCCCCAAGCCTGAACGACCAGCCTGTCGATGAGTGTCGTGGCCGGATCAGCGAGATGCTTTGCCAACGCGGCCATGTGGTGGCGCAGTTCCCCTTCGGTCAAACGCCCGGATTTGATCATAAGTTCGCGTGTCAATTCGATGAGCGAAAGGAGATGCGTGCGCTGGTATTCTCCAGCTTGCGGGAGGCTGGCGTGCGCATGTATCCGGACGGTTTCCGCCCCGCTAGACCGCAGCAACCGAGCCAGAGAGCGACCTATAAACAAATTACCACCGCCGGCAGCATGAAATGCGTCACACCACGTATTGAATAAGACGTTCCAAGATGGATGGTCCGGGTCACAAGCGAATGACACAAAATCAAACTCTTCAATTGCAATCGTTCCGCCGGGCCTAAGCAGAGACAGCATCTCCGTTAGAATTGCTTGTTGCGTGGCACAACACGAGGCGCTCATGGACAACGTCGTATGAATTTTTATCAAGCCCGGTGTTCACCGCATCGGCATTGACCAACTGCACGTTCCCTAAGCCACGGTTATTCTGCTCCGTGCGTGCCATTTCGAAGAAACGCGGTTCTCGTTCAACCCCGACTAAGGAGACGGCATGCAGCCCCCAAAAATCAATTTAAATACGACTAATACGTTATCACGAGCGATGTTAGGGCTACAACGTCATACGTCCGTTTTGGGTCAAAAGCGGACGTGACGCTCTTAAATTTTGATGTCCGCTTTACCCCCAAAAGCGGACACTCGCCCACCCGATCAGGATGTCTGCTTCGGGCCATTTCCGGACCAAACGCAACGCAGCAAAGCAGGCGTTATTCGATCGCCTCATCGGCGGCTACGAGGAGGCTGGGCGGCACGTTCAGCCCAAGCGCCTTCGCCGTTTTGAGATTGAGGATAGTTTCGAACTTAGTCGCTGCCTGCACCGGAAGGTCGGCCGGCTTGTCGCCGCGCAGGATACGGTCGACATAGGGTGCCGCCTGCCGGCACATGTCAACAAAGTTGACACCGTAGGACATAAGACCACCGGCATCGACGAAAACACGGTTATTATAGACCGCCGGCAGGCGGTGCCGGGCCGCAAGCGCGATAATGAGATCGCGACGGGCAACGTTCGAGATGTCCGGCGGGACGATCAGACCGGCTTTCGACCCGACGGCGAAAAACTCGATGGCGCGCTCAATGTCCGCTGCATTCTCGACGAGGGTGGGCACAAGCTCGATCCCGAGCGACTGAGATAGTGATTCGGCTGGACGCAGGTAATATTTATAGAAGGGCGCAGTCTGTGGATTGACCACGAAGGCGGCGCGCATGATGGTGGGCGAAATCTCCTTCAGCATCGCGAGCCACTTGCCGGTGACGCTGGCTTCGTACTGCATCACGCCAGTAATACTGCCGCCTGGCCGCGCCAGGCTCGCGATGAAACCTGAGCCGACCGGGTCGGCGACGCCGGCGAACACGATCGGGATCGTGCGGGTTTGCTGCTGGAGCGCGGTAATGAGTGGTGTTCCGAATGCGAAGATCGCTTCGGGTTGTTCTGCGACCAACTCTTGCGCCACCGCCTGTGCCTGATCCACGCTACTGGCGCGCGCAAAGCGATACTCGATTTGGAGATTGCGGCCTTCCGACCACCCACGCTTCTCAAGTCCTTGCCGGAATGCCGCAAGCCGCGCCTTTGCTTCCGGATCGTCTTCGGCGAGGCCCATCAGCACGGCAATGCGTCGCATGCGGTCACGCTGCTGTGCACGCAAAGCGAGCGGCCAACCAATCCCTGCGCCGCCAAGTACCGCGATCAACTCGCGCCGCCGCATGATTGCGTCATCCCTCAGAACACAGGGCTGCACTCTAACACATCAGAAGTCGTGAATTGTGCGAAGCGTCATACGCGCTGGAGGGATGTCTGCTCCGGGTCAAAAACGGACATGACGGCTTCAACTTGCGATGTCCGCTTTACCCCCAATAGCGGACATCCCTCGGCGCAATCTAAATGTCCGCTTTGGGCCATGTGTGGACGGCTCCGAGTTGGCAAGGATTTTCTTCACGAGTGCAGCATTGGTCGGTGCAGCCATGTGTTCGGCCTGTTGATGCGGTTCACATGACCGCTGGCCATAATGCCCTCCGCGGATCAGGTCCCGGTCAAAAGCTCGCATTCGACAATGCTCTGGCCCATGTGGGTTGTCCTGATCGCCGGATCGACCGGCTCTGCATTACGTGCTGTTCGCCCTCCCAACTTTCACATCACGTCGAATGCCCGATGCGATCTCGTTCACGCCGCAAGCGCAGCGGGTTCTTTGTAGCGTTCGCCCTTGGCCATCATCGCCCACGCCATCCTGGCGATCTTGTTGGCGAGCGCGATGGCCGCGACCTTCGTTGGCCGCCGCGCCAGCAACGCGGTGAGCCAAGGCCGATGCTTGGTGCCATGGATTTTGGCATAGCGGATCACGGCCAACGCGCCGGTCGTGAACAGGCTGCGCAGATAGCGATCGCCTCGTTTGCTGATACTGCCGAGCCTGTCCTTGCCGCCACTCGAGTTCTGCTTCGGCACGAGCCCGATCCAGGCTGAGAAGTCCCGCCCTGATCGGAACGCCTTCGGATCCGCGATGCTGGCAACCAGAGCAGTCGCCAATGCAGGACCGACGCCGGGGATATCGTCGAGCCGCCGGCTTGCCTCGCTCGATCGGTGCCAGGCCCTGATCATACGATCGAACTCCAGGATCTGAGCCTTCAGCGTCTGCAGTTGGGCGCCGAGCGCGGCGACACAGGCGCGTGCAATCTCGGGCAACCGCTTGTCATTTGAATCAGCGGCAACACTGAGCAGTTGCTCGACACCATGGCGTCCGACCGGCGCGACGATCCCGAACTCGGCCAGGTGCGCGCGGATGGCATTGATCACCGAGGTTTGCTGGCGGATGAACAAGTGACGGGTACGGTGCAGCGTCAGGCAGCTCTGTTGCTCTGGCGTCTTGGTCGCGACGAACCGCATGTTCGGTCTGGTGACCGCCTCGCAGATCGCCTCGGCGTCAGTGGCATCGTTCTTGTGTCGCTTCACATAGGGCTTCACATAAGCCGGCGGCATCAGGCGAACGGTGTGGCCAAGCGCCTGGAGTTCGCGCGACCAATGATGCGATGAGGCGCAGGCTTCGATGCCGACCAGGCACGGCGGCAGCTTCTGGAAGAAGGCCAGGACGTAGCGCCGCTTGAACTGGCGGCGAAGGACGACATTGCCCTCCGCATCGACGCCGTGGACCTGAAAAACCGACTTCGCGATGTCGAGACCGATTGTCGTGATCGCTTGCATGGATAGCTCCTCCGAATCGTGGGAGCTCTAACAGCACCCACATCCATGGCACTCACGTGCCGGTGGAGGAGCCGTCCACAGCATCAAAAGCGGACGTTAGCGCCATGCACCGGGCAACCATAGTCGTTTAGCTTAACCACCATGCGCCGAGCGCGCGAGTCGCGATTGTAATTGGAATTCCGGCGCGAATTTATAGCCACAGAAACTTTATAGCCACAGAAACACTGTGTATCCAAGAATGCGCAGAATGCGCAAACAAGGCCAAACGCCGCCGCATTATTGTGATTTCAGTAGCTCCCGCGACAAGTAGAATTCGCTACGCTCGCACGATGTGCAATGCGGATGATTTGGAATGGGGCCATCTGGCTCAAACGCTCCCAGCCGCACAATTCGGCGCGTCGCCCCAAAGATAAATTCCAGCGGCGCGCGATGCGCCACGTCTTCAAGCGGCGATGGGCTCGTCATCAACAGAAGAACCCCTGCCAACGTCCTTATAGCTAATTCCTCTGACCCGCATGTGGTCCTCAATGAGGCGGCGAGCCGCCGTCACGCCTACTTTGCTGCGCAGTTCTCGGTACATGTCCGACAACCGTGCGGGTGGCTGATAGCGCTTGCGTACGGATGGAACGTATCTACCGCGTTTGCGTTGCGGCAAACCAGCATGCTTAGCGATATGGGATATTAGACAGCTCGATACGCCGAACTCCGGAGCAAGGGCCTTATATGATACTGCCCAAGTGCCATCCGGGTTCTTCACCTGAATACGACGCACGATATCCGCTTTTTGCTCTGAACTGATCTTCATTTTGTCCTCGTCCTCAGCGGACACTGGCTGCGGGTGCATGACAGCCCGGCGAAGGTCGCTGCCTCGATGTGCGCCACACCACAAGCTGTGCTGAGGAACCTGGGGCTACCGTGCCCTCAAAAGAATGAACCCCAACCGCTGGGCAGCCGGGGTTCGACGCCGAGTGAATTGGGGGTGAGGGGCTGGGGGCTTCACCCGGCGACTGACTGGCAACGATCGTGTCGAAGGGTTGTTCCGCCCTCGTAGGCGTTTTTCCGTTTGCCTTCGTCCCCATCGTGCCGTGTTCTTGGACGACGCGCGGCAAATTTGCGATGTCAGCACCCCCTTAGGGTATCCAGAATGGCTTCAGTGTACCGAAGTCCCGCTTATGAACTTCAAGGCCGATATCTTCCAAGCTGCGGTCGCTCAGGTTCTTCAGTTCAGCACTATCATAATGGCGTTTCTCGCGAAGTAAGTAGGCAGTGACCCATTCTGGAAACCAAGTAATTGCGTGTGAAAAGTTGGTCATGGCAAGCCTCCAACCGTATAAATAGTGGGGCGATAGCAAAAGAGGTGTGACCTAAGGCACAGAGCAATCGCAGAGGTGCTTGGCGAAAGGGATTGACCAAGGGCGCAGCCTTGACGAACGCTCGGGGAACGATGGTCACCAACGCTCCAGCGCATCGGCGGTATCAACGGATCGGCTTACCTTGTTTTCGGTTTCGGTATGACCGCACTTACCGGAAACAATCATGTCGTTGTGGTGCCAATCCGCTCAGGGATCGGTCTGCGACTTGAAGCCAATCTCGGCTGGCTCAAATTCACTGACAGTCCAATTGGAACCTCTTCTAATAAGCAATCTATGTTGCTGTTGATGTCCGCTTTGGGTCAGGAACGGACATTCTGCGGACAAGCACCGAAGTCCGCTTTGCCCCCCAAAGCAGACATCGTGGGCCGCAATGGTGATGTCCGCTATGTGCCATAGCGGACATCAGCAGCGGTTATTCGATCACCTCGTCGGCGCGCCCAAGCAGTGGCTCAGGAATTGTGAGGTTGAGTGTCTTGGCAAGCTTGAGATTGATGGCCAGCTCGATCTTTGTCACTTGCTGAACTGGCAGGTCAGCAGCCTTTTCGCCTTTGAGAACGCGACCGGTGCTAATTCCAAGTTTGTAGAATTCGTCCGCCCAGCGTGTCCCGTAGGACATGAGACCTCCCGCGAGGAAATACTCGCGGTACGGATATATGGTTGGCAGCATGTACCGAGCCGCCAGCCCGACCACGCGATTACACTGGGTCAAAAAGAACGTTTCACCGCTGACCACAAGTGCGCCGACCCGTTCGCTGACGAGGCTCGTGAAGGCCGGCTCAACCTCGTCGGGAGTGCTTGCGGTCACAATGATAAAGCGCCTGCCGAGGGTGCGCTCCGCATTCCTTACGATCTCTCTTTCACTCGCGGTTTGAGGTGCGTTGGCCGGATTGACAAGCACTCCGATCGTCGTGGCTGGAGGCATTAGGGTGTGCGCCAGCTCAAGGCTTTTTGCGATCAGTTCTACGTTAATAACTGTGATGCCTGTAATGTCACCGCCCGGCCGCGCAAGACTTTCGACGAGACCAACTTTGACAGGATCAGTACCAATAAAAAAAACGAACGGGATTGTGTGCGTCGCATCCTTGGCAGCCAGTGCGGCTGGCGTACTGGCAGCAGCGACAATAACGGTCACCCCACCGCGAACCAGGTCCGCGGCCAACGTAGGCAATTGTTCGTTGTGACCCTCTGCCCATCGGTATTCGACCACCACGTTACGGCCTTCAGTAAATCCTGCGTCAGCTAGGCCTTGTTTGAATACGGCAACATATTCGTGCATCGTTCCAAGTGACGCGCCACTCAGAAATCCAACAACTGGCATCGCCGATTGCTGCGCGTGGCTTACCAACGGCCAAGCCGCCGCACCACCGAAAGCGACGATAAACTCGCGCCGTCTCATTGCCCCTCCCAGGTTGGGGAGTGGCATCGTAGCGGGTCAAACTGGCAGATTGGAAGTGGCCAGGTCGAAAAGTGGCGATGTCCGCTAATGGAATGGTCCGGCCGTGCTCCTGCCCCGCCAGTGGCGAATCTGGCAAGGGGCTCCAAAGACAAAGGAGCACGCCATGTCCCAGAACCTCAACAGCGCAGTTGCCGTGATCGGCATTGATATCGGTAAAAACTCATTCCACGTCGTCGGGTTGGATGATCGTGGCGCTATTGTGCTGCGTCAGAAGTGGTCGCGTGGTCAGATCGAAGCACGGCTGGCTAACATGCCGCCGTGCCTTATCGGCATGGAGGCTTGCGTTGGTGCGCATCATCTCAGTCGAAAGCTGAAGGCATTGGGTCACGACGCCCGACTGATGCCGGCGAAGTATGTTCGGCCGTACTCGAAGGGACAAAAGAACGACTTCCGCGATGCGGAGGCGATCGCCGAGGCAGTCCAGCGGCCAACCATGAAGTTTGTGGCAACAAAGACCGGCGAACAGCTCGACCTGCAGGCGTTGCATCGGGTGCGCGAGCGACTGGTCAGTCAGCGCACCGGCATCATCAATCAAATTCGCGCCTTTCTGTTGGAGCGCGGCGTGGCGGTCCGCCAGGGCTTGCGGTTCTTGCGGGCTGAGTTGCCGCGCATCTTAGCCACTCCGCCCGAGGTGCTGTCGCCTCGCATGGTGCGGGTCATCAGCGATTTGGCCGAAGACTGGCGCCGGCTCAATGAGCGGATCGATCAGTTATCCAATGAGATTGCCGTCCTGGCCCGGCAGGACGCTGGATGCGAACGGCTGATGAGTGTGCCTGGCATTGGCCCGATCATCTCGAGCGCCATGGTGGCCGCCATTGGGACCGGCGAGGCGTTCGCCAAAGGCCGTGACTTCGCCGCGTGGTTGGGCCTCGTGCCTAAACAGATGTCGACCGGCGACCGCACCATCCTTGGCAAGATATCGAAGCGCGGTAACCGCTACCTGCGCGTTCTGTTCGTCCAAGCAGCCTGGGTCGTCCTCATCAAACCGATGAGCTGGGAACGGCACGGGCTCAAGCACTGGATCGAGGCAGCCAGGAAGCGACTGCACCGCAACGTGCTTGCAATCGCGCTCGCTAACAAACTAGCGCGCATCGCATGGGGTGTTTTGGCCGGCAGCCGCGCCTTTGAAGCAAGCAAGCTTCAGGCGGCGTGAGCATTTGAAAGAAGTTAGTTGCCTGCCGAGGTCTGCGAGAGGATGAAACGAGATGGAGGTTCGGTCTTCCCGGCGCATGCGAACACTGGTGACCCAAATGGTCCGTTGAGGCCTTTCCGCTAATGAGCTCGCCTGCGCGCTGATATCCATGACGGCCCGGAGCTAAGCTCCAATCAGAGGTCTGATACATTGATGCAAGACCGCTCACCACCAACTCGTCAAAATCTTCTTGCTACGCACGGCCGGACCATACATTTGGGTCAAAAGCGGACGTGATGCTGTTAAATTTCGATGTCTGCTTTACCCCCAAAAGCAGACATTCCACTGCACTGTCTCGATGTCCGCTTTGGGCCATAAGCGGACTTATGCACCGCAGCAATGACAGCTTCATTCGATCACCTCGTCGGCGGTGGCGAGCAGCGTCGGCGGTACATTAATGCCAAGCGCCTTTGCGGTTTTGAGATTGATTGTCATCTCAAATTTGGTCGGGAGTTGCACCGGAAGGTCGCTGGGCGTAGCGCCCTTCAAAATGCGATCGATGTAGGCGGCTGCGCGACGATGCAGGTCAGGCAAATCAACGCCGTAAGATATTAGGCCTCCGCCGCGGACCCAGAAAGGAAACCCATACACGGCGGGCACGCGATAACGATTGGCAAGCGAAATGATGAGCTCGCGTTCAGCGCTCGTGTGAGGAGTTGGTATGACAATCAATCCAGTATTAGGTTTTTGACCGAGGGCACTCATCGCTTGTTCTAGATTTTTTATATCATCCCATTCCGTCAACTCTGTCGTTACGCCAAACGATGCTCCGGCACTTTTAATAGGGTCTTGATAATACGCCAATTGCGGTTTCGACCTCGTGGAATTGTAGAGCAGGGCCACGTGCGAAAGATGAGGCGCTACTTCCTTGAGTAGCTCTACCCATTTGCCCCCAATCGACCCCTCCACATTCATGAACCCCGTAACGTTTCCGGTTGGCCGGGCAAGGTTAGTGACAAAACCGGGACCGATAGGATCTGATACCGCGCTAAACACGACTGGAACGCGTGTTTTTGTGGCAAGAACTGCAGCAGTGGCAGGGGTGCTGGACGTTTCGATTACTTCGAGATCTAGCGCCACCAGTTCTTTCGCTTCTGTCTCAATTCGGGCCATATCGCTTCCGCCCCAGCGCATTTCGATCTGTAGGTTTTCGCCCTGCTTCCATCCAAGTTTCTGTAGCGACGACACCAGTGCGTCAGCCCACCTCCTTCCTTCGGGATCGCTTTCTTCCAGCCCGATAAGAACGCCGATGCGGCGCGGGCGTTCTCCCTGCTGCGCACGGACGCTTGCGGACCATGCACCCAAGGCGATGACACTGGCGATGAACTCGCGCCGCCTCATTCGATCGCCTCGTCGGCGCAGGAGAGCATCGTTCATCCGATGAGTTATTCCGGCTCGCGGGACACGCCGGGATCTAATTTGCGGTGCAACTGCTCGGCATCCGAAAGAGTATCAACAATTGTGTGGAACGCGGCGGCAACCCTTTGCGAGAAGCTTTCAGACGCCTTAGGGATCGGTTTCCTGGCCCGTGCTTTCCTCACAACAGATTTAGATTTTTTCGGCGCGACGGCCTTGCGCTGAGTCTTCGCCATCGTGCCCTTTTTGCTTGAAGTTTTCGCCTTCTTTGTCGCTTTTGAAGCGGTCCTTTTGCGCGTCTTCCTCGCCATCGTCGACCCCCAATGTCGTACAAGATTGTACTCAGAGCATAGGCGGCGCATGGGTCACCGCGCCAGAGGGGTCATGTCCGCTTCTCTAATCGGCCGTTTGGGGTCAAGCACTTTCAGACTGTCCACCGCTGCAGTGTCGATGTCACTCACGGGCTCGTGCTTCTCTTCGGAATCGGCACCAAGGCCCTTCCATCATGGGATTCGAAGACGAGGTGGAGCAATCTTAGGGGCGGCCTTGCCGATAGGCTATCGGCGGGTCCAAGCGGACATGCGAACTCACCTCATCCATCGTCCCGCGAGGGACATCATTCCACCGCTGGGTGGAGCTCGAAGTTTCCTCCTATCGTCTTTGATCCTGCACGGTCTTCATGCTGCGGCCGCAGCCTGTTCCCGGGTCCAGCGGAACTCAGTGCCGTCAACCCAGATGCGGTGCATGATCACGGCCAACCGGCGGGCCAGCGCGACGATCGCCTTTTTCATCCCGCGGCGCCTGGCAATCTGCATCGCCCAGGCCTTGAGCCAAGACCATTTCTTCGACCGCAGCATGCTCTGCGCTGCTTCGTAAAGCATGACCCGCATCATCTCATCGCCGCAGCGTGATATTCTGCCGCTGCGATCGATTTCGCCGGATTGATACTTGGCGCACGTCAGCCCAAATACCGCTCCGACTGACTTGGATTTACGAAAGCGCGCAGGCACGTCGACGGTGGCGCGATAAGTCAGTGCCACCACGGGGCCGACACCGGGGGTCGTCATCAGGCGCCGGCACACCGCATCGTCTCGGACGATGGCCAGCAAACGGCGATGCAGGATGACGACCTGTTCGCGGAGCGCCCGCCGGACAATGAGCAGTGGTTCGATCAGAATGGCCAGGTCGGGAAGGTTCTCGACCAGCTCCTTGATGCGGGCCTCGAACTTGGCCGTTCCGACCATTCCGACCTTGAGGCCGAAGTTGCGCAAGGTACCGCGCAAATCGTTCTCGATCGCGATGGCTTTCGATTGCAGCAGCTTGCGATGGGTCAGCAGCATGCGCAGTTTCTGACTGCGCAGTGTCTTCACATGCACCGGGCGATAAAGCCCGACCCGCATCATCTGTGCGATGCCGCGTGCATCGTTGCGGTCCGTCTTGTTGATCTGCGCTTTGAGCACCGCCTGCATGTGCCGCGTCTCGACACAGACCACCGGTAACTCTGCCTCGGCAAGAGCGCTGCAAAGCCATTGCGACAGCGGCCCAGCTTCCAATCCAATCCGCTTGAAGTGGTAGGCGGGGTTCCTCAGAACCGCCAGAAGGGCTTCGGGTTCGCTCGCGACCTTCACTTCCCGAACGATCTTGCCTGTGTCATCCACAATGCAGACGCTCGTCTCCTTGACCGATACGTCCAGTCCAGCAAAATGGTCCATGCTGCGCTTCTCCTTCTGATGCTTGGGGCCCGTACAACGGTGACCCCGTTTCACCATCAGCCTGAAGCGCAGCACCCAAAAATCTTCCAGCTATCCACAAGCCGCCGGCCGATTACCCCATCTAAGGGCCACAGCCTCGCGCTGAAGCATCAGTTGCCGCAAGCGCGAAGTGCAGCAAGGTCGCGATTTGCAATGATGTTCGGTAGCGGCAGGCCTGTCACGGCCAGGGCGGCGGTGGCGGTATCGGCGCTCCAACATCGTTTTAGATCAAATAGATTCGATTTGGCAGTTCGTCGCGGCTGGACTCAGTCCGTGGGAAGTTTGTCATGAGCGTATTTCCACACACCTCGATAGCGGTTATCAAGCCATCGGCAATTTGGCCGCTCTTGATGTGTGCGACGAGCGTATCGATAGCCCCTTGCCATTCCGATTGAGGCACGCGGGCGGCAATGCCTTCGTCGGCGATGATGCGCGCATAGTGCTCCGCCAGTGAGACGAAGATCAGAATGCCGCTACGGTCCTTCTTGCGCGCAATGCCGCGGACTGAGAATTGCTCCATAGCGACGCGGTGGGCAACGACGCGGCGCGCCGCGCGCGGCACGATTGCGACGCGCACGCGCGGCAGGCAGAGCACGACGGCGAGTATGAAAAAGACGACGGCCTGCAACAGTAGAATCCGGTGGACCGACATTGCCGTGAGGGCGACCAGCAGCCAAGGCAACGTGAGCGCGACCACAGCCGCGAGGAGGATCGGCAGTCCCGTGGCGTCGGTAGACACCTGCGCCAGCACGCAGACGATCTCGCCTGACGTCTTGCTCTCGGCGGTGCGGATTGCGGCTGAAATGCGCTCGCTGTCTTGTTCCGAGATGTTCATCACCACCTCCCCGATGCCCCGCCACCACCCGACGAGCCGCCTCTGCCGGAGAAGCCACCGCGGTTAGAGAACCCGCCGCCGCGCGAACCGCCCGAATTGAGGAGGATGTTCAGCGCCACGTTCAGGAAGAACCAGCGGAAACCGGGCGACACTATGAGCAGCGTGACGAGCGCGATGATCCCGGCAACGATGAGCCAGTTCAATGGATCGCGGGTCGCCTGGTCATCGACGCGCAGGGACGGGCGCTGCTGCCATTCGGAGGCGTCGGTTGTCAACACCGATATTATGTCGTCAACGCCGCGCGAGATGCCGCCGCCGAAATCGCCGACCTTGAAGCGCGGCGCGATGGCGTTGCTGATGATAACCGTCGAGAGCGCGTCGGTGAGCGTGCCTTCGAGGCCATAGCCGACCTCGACGCGCACCCGCTTTTCCTTAGGCGCAACGAGCAGAAGCACTCCGTTGTTCTTCGTCTTCTCGCCAAGCTTCCAGCTGCGGAACAGTTCATTGGCGTAGGGCTCGATCTCCTCGCCGTCGAGCGAGTTAACGGTCGCGACGACGAGTTGGATGCCAGACTTGGTTTCGAGGTCGGCGAGCTTCGGCTCGATGGTGCTGCGTGTGGCGGCCGGGATAATGTCGGCCTGATCGACGATGCGGCCCGTGAGTTCCGGAGGATGAGCGGCAAGAGCGGTGAGAACTCGCGCACAACGACACGACGATAGAAGTGAAAAAACACAAGCCTCCCCTGGCCAAAGGGGAATAGGGGCAACTTGCAGTCATCTAGGCGCCTTTAAGTTGTGCGGCGCGTTAGAACTTTACCTGCGGCGGGGTTTGCGCCCCTTCGTTCGCCGTGAATTCCGCCATCGGTTTTTCGCCGGCGAATGCCGTCTTTGCCCAGATGATTGTTGGGAGCGTTCGCAACGCCGTATTAAAGGCGCGCACTGCGTCGATATAATCGCGCCGTGCCACCGCAATGCGGTTCTCGGTGCCTTCGAGCTGCGATTGCAGAGCCATGAAATTAGCATTGGATTTGAGTTCGGGATAGTTCTCCGACACTGCCAACAGTCGGCCGAGCGCCCCCGTCAATTGCGCCTGAGCATCCTGAAAAGCCTTGATCTTATCAGGATCGGTGAGGTCAGAGGCATCAACCTTTATCTGCGTCGCCTTGGCACGCGCCTCGACTACGCCGGTAAGTACGCTCTTCTCTTGCGCGGCATAGCCTTGAACAGTTGATACCAAATTCGGAATCAGATCAGCGCGGCGCTGATATTGGTTCTGCACGTCCGACCAGCGGGCCTTGGCCTGTTCTTGAAGTGTCGGGATCGTGTTGTATCCGCAACTTGCCAGTGCGAAGCTGAGACCGATTATGGTCAGCGCAAAGCAAGTTCTGGAAATGATGTTTGGCATCTCTTTACTCCGCGAGCACATTGCATGATGCTGTCCCGGTCGCCCAGCCTGACGTTGGTTAGGCCTGCCCCTTCAGGCGCTTGATGCATTCGCTGTAGTAGCCGCCGCCCTTCTGAAATCCATTTCAGTCCGCCGTTTGCATTATTCGCCTTGTTGGCTCGGTATTGATCGAGACAAGTTTCCATGCGCGCTTTCCCCACAGACCCGCTCGAATACTTAGGACTGACGTCGTTCGGGAAGACTGCGTTTCCGACCGCGGCCTGCCCAGGCGTTGGTGCCGGGGTGGGCTTCGGTGCTGTCGTCGTCTTCGTTGGCTGTGCGGCTCCAGGTGTTGATGGAGTAGTCGCCTCGCCGCACACTGCGCTTTCCGGAAGTCGTTCCATTTCATCCCGTTGAGGGTTCCAGCGGCTTTGGCCGCTTTGTACTTCGCGCTGCATTCGGCCATCGAAAGCGCATGGGCCGCAGTGCCTTGCATTGCAACAACGCCGAGAAGTGTGACCGCATATAGGGCAACGTGACGTGTCATCATGGCAAGGGTCCTCGTGTTAGGTTTCGACGTACTCACCCTTCGGCGTGGCGCCCGGCCGGGAGCCAGCGGCGGTAATTTGGCGCTCAACAACAACAGCTCCTATTTCGCACAAAGCCCGATTCGGCATCGAGGATAATTCGTGCGCGACGATCCTGAATTTGACCTAAGTCAAATACAGTGCGCTTGTCAGATCAGAGAAATAATTGGCCATTAGACCGGAGGCCGCGATGACGCGTGTTATTCTAGTTGCTCTGATCACCTCGTGCCTTATCGGCACCGCCATGGCGCAGTCATGCGAAAGCAAGGCGGTTAGTGCGGAAGGCAAGCCACTTCATGGCGCGGCCAAAGCGAGCTTTGTAAGAAAGTGCAAGCAGGACGCCTGCGAAGGCAAGGCGGTAAGTGCCGAGGGCAAACCACTTCACGGAGCGGCCAAGAATAGCTTCATGGCTAAATGCAAGAAGGCAGCTTAGGCAGAGTCAATGTCCGCTTCGGGCGAGTTGACGTGGAAACTAGGTCGACGGAGAGCTCGCCAATTTGCCAACCTGCGCCTGCGGAGGGGGCAATGATAAAGTCCGAATTGATACAGCGCATTTCTTCTCAGAATCCGCACCTGTACCAGCGTGACATTGAGAAGATTGTCAACGCCATATTGGACGAAATTATAGAAGCTTTGCGTCGCGGAGACCGAGTGGAGCTACGAGGTTTCGGAGCGTTTTCGGCTAAGCTCCGGGGAGCGCGCCAGGGGCGTAACCCCCGTACCGGAGCTGTCGTCCCAGTCGCACAGAAAGCCGTTCCCTTCTTCAAAACTGGAAAAGAAATGCGTAAGCGCCTTAATCCGGAAACTGGGCCAATTGTTGCTTCAGCGGATCAGGTTGCGAAAGAAGCTAACTTGACTCGCGAAAGAGCCGAGCCGCAGTGATGCGGCCCGGCGGGTTATTCTAAGCCTCCAACGAATTAATAGGACGTTGGGGTCGGTGGGACAATCCGCGTGGGCTGTGCCGCGGCCGTGCGGATTTTACACGTAGCCGCGCCGTAAAAGGATCCACTTTTCCCATCTGCCTAAAATGCGATGAAAATTTAAGTAGACGAGCTAAGGCGCCCCAAATCCTCAGCGGTTAAACGTCCTGCGCATGCGCGCGCATCGAAATTACAACGTCGTCCCACTTCCGTTTGATCGACGCCGCAGCTTGCGTCGGCCCGCTCAGCACATAGGGAAGATCCTGACTGAGCCGACGGCGCCACCTCAATATTGCTTGGTTACGGAAACCTCCGAAGGCGGGGTGCGAATTTGCACTGCATCAGATTTCGAAGCGCCTAGCGTATTCACTCTGCGTTTCGAGGACACAGAGGCCCGGTACAAAGTAATTTGGCGCAGCGGGCAGATTGTTGGCGCTGAACTAGTCTCTCAAGAACCCTCTCCGGTTAACCCATAACGCGACTGCAATTTTCACTGCCAGACCTGCCACAGTTGAATGGAAATCAACAGACCGTAGGTGCGTCGTCAGGAACGGACATTTCACGATGTCCTGCCCATGTCCGTTGTTCCCCCGAAAGCGGACATTCGACCGCCGTCGCGGAGTGTCCGCTAAGGGCCAAAACCGGACATACTGAAGCGACGCGCGGCCATGCAAACAACGAATAAGAAAGCGGTTGCGCAGTTCTAGTGCCGTTCAAACCTCGGTCGAGGAGTGCCCAGGACAGCAATCGCTCCAACCACCAGCAACCAGAATGGAAGTACGCCCAAGCCCGGAATGGCCTCCAGAGCCAGTCCCGGTAATAGCAACCACTGCCGTCCCAGCACCATGAAAAGCAGCAGCGCTGTCGCAAGATCCGCCACCCACCCGATCGGCGGCAGGGGAGTTATGAAAGCACCGATGGCATCGGAGATGCCTGCGATGACAAAGGCAAGCGCAAGCTGTTTTTTGGAAAATTTGAGAGTATTCGAAGATGGCGTCTCTGCGCTGGTCGGCTGTTCACTTGGTTCCGTAGGCGGTGGGGTCATTGTCGCGGGCCTCTCGTTTAAGAGGAGTTCGTGGACACTATGCCTTTGGCAATGTCGGTTATTTCCCCGAAAAGCGGACATGGTCGGAGCAAGGCTATGTCTGCTTGCGCCAAAAGCGGACGCTGCGCTCTTTATTCAATTGGCTCCCGTCAAGCCATCATCACTTCACAGGACGCGGTTTGGTAATCATGTTGCGAGGTTTTCGAACTGTGCATCTTGCGGCAAGACTGGAAAGGCGCGACAACCATTCGCAGCATTTCAGTCGGCGGGGGCTGGGTCGACGTGTCGAACGCTGCGATGCTTTCAGCGCATAAAGCTGGAGAAGGGCCGCTCCTGGTCGCTGGCTCGTCCGATATACACAGCTCAGTTGTCAACGACACAATTGTCCGAAAGAACTGCTTCTTACATGTTCGTGGAAATCTTCTCGGCAATTTGACAATCGAGCCGGGCGCGAAGGTCATCGTCGACGGTTCGGTCGCCGGCAAAATCATCAATGGAGGAGGTGGGCTCGTCGTTAACCATAAAGCGGCATGCGTAACAACCGACGGGCCTGCCGAAGCGGAAGCCTGCGGCGTCCTGATGATCAATTTAACGGCTATTGCATCCAATTGGGACAATCTAGCAAAGCGCACTGAGGCTGAATGTGCCGCCGTGGTCAAGGGCAATGCCTACGGCTGCGGCATCGACCCGATCACGGGCGCCCTGGCCAAAGCTGGCTGTAGGACATTTTTTGTTTCCAATATCCCGGAAGCCAAACACGTTCGCGCGATTGCGCCAAATTCGACCATTTATGTTCTCAATGGGCTGTACTCCGGAACCGAGCCAGCCTTCGCGGAAGTCAATGCGCGACCCGTCATCAACAATTCCATCGAAATGGCCGAATGGGACGTCTTTGTCAGATCGCATCAATGGACGGGCGGTTGCGCACTCAACGTTGACACTGGCGCGAGCAGGCTCGGTCTTTCAATCGAAGAAGCGGCTGCGCTCGCGCCTAGAAGCAATTCGCTGGGCCACGGCATTACACTATTGATGAGCCGTCTCGATAAGGCCGATAAGCGCTCCCAATCTCAAAACGATCGGCAAATCAGCTTAGTTTACGATTTACGTCGGCTCTTCGGCGGTATTCCCGCTTCACTGGCCAATTCATCCGGCATCTTTTTCGGACCGAAGGCCCATTTCGATCTCGTGCGCGCAGGCGCAGCGCTTTACGGCGTCAATCCCGCGCCGGATGCAGCCAACCCAATGCTGCCGGTAATCGAACTGCGTGCGCGCATCGTGCAGGTCCTTAGCTTGATGCCGGGAGAAACGATCGCTGACAACCTTGGCTGGACTGCAAAACGGCGCACTCGATTGGCGTTGGTTTCGACCGGATACGCTGATGGCTATCCGCGATCGGAAATTGCTTTCAGCAACAAGCTACAAGCGATCGTCGGCGGTCGCCGGTGTCCAGTGGCTGGGCGTCCGTCGATGGATCTACTACCGATCGATATAACTGATCTTCCAGATCCCACAGCTGCGCGTCTCGGCCAAATGGTTACGCTTATTGGTCCGGAGATCGGTATCGATGAATTCGCAGCAGCAGCCAAATCGACTGGGCGCGAAGTGCTCAGCCATCTTGGGTCCCGCTTCCACCGCATCTACTGTGCCATCTGACACCAACTTCCGTGCCAAGTAAAAGAGTAGGAGAGTGACATGTTCGGAAAATCCCAGAGTGAAACTGCAGACAGCCATCGAGATTCGGCATCGGTGCAGAGGATGCCACGCTCCGCCGCTGCGTCCTCGGCAGCGTCGGAAGCCTCCTCCATCAGTTCGGGCCTTTCGATTGTCGGCAAGATTGTCGGCGATGGCGCCCTGACCATTTTTGGTCACGTCAAAGGCGAGCTACGCGCCTCGACGGTCGTGATCGCCGAAGGGGCACAGATAGAGGGCGAGGTCAGCGCAGAGGAACTGACGATCGGTGGCTACGTCAAGGGCACCATCCATGCCAACCGCGTCAAGCTAAATAGCACCGCTGTCGTTGAGGGCGATATTTTCCATCGAACACTGGCGATCGAGGAGAATGCGCGATTTGAGGGAACTTCGCGACGAAGCGAAAATACGATCGATACGCCGTCGTGCGTCCAAACAAATCGCGTCCAACCCGAGGCCACGTCGACTGACGGCAACCGGAAAGGCAACGGCGCATCAGACGGTCTCAGTCTATGAGCTAACGCTCACGGATTGCCCGCTATGTCCGCTTTCAGTCAAAAGCGGACGTGACGCACTTAAATTTCGATGTCCGCTTTACCCCCGAAAGCGGACATTCGCCCATGCGATCAGGATGTCTGCTTTGGGCTGCGGGTTCAACCGGTCACTGCAACACCGCTCGCCGGAGCTCTCCGGCGTGGCGCTAGAGCAATATCCGATTGACACTGCTCTTGTTCCTCCGCTCGGGCGACGTCCGCCACACATTGACCGCTCTCCCAACACTCCCAGAGCTCAGCCATCTGCTTCGGCGTGAAACCATGTTCGTGCTTGCCCCTCCACATGCATGCCGTTGCAACGAGTAAGATTAGAAGGGTGTTGCGTCGATCGGTTAAATCCGCCGCCAATAGCAGACATTCAAGCGTTTGGCTCTTGCGCCACGCGGCCGACGAGCTAGACGAAACCACTGTGGCTAAGGACAGGGAATGACCCCGCCGCTAAACTAACTTGCCGCAACAGTGTTTGGTGGAGGATCAACTCGCCAGTGCGATCCTAGCCGTCGCCTCCAGTGGCCCGAATGCGGGCCCAAAAGCAGAAGGCAATGGTAGACCCGAGCACGAGCGCGATCATAATTGTGTCCCATAAAGGCATTGCGCAAATCGACTAAGCAAACCTGTGGATGAGTTCTTGTACGTCCAGACAGAAATTTGTTTCGACGTGGGGTGACGGTTAGCTTTTCTTTTCCCAGCGCTGCGCCATCTGATGCCAAACACTGGCCATTTTCAGGTATAGCGCGCGTTTCTCATGCGAGGGAACCGTCTGAGCTAATTCCATGCATTCGGCGGCAAATTCCCGGAATAGCGTTGGCGGATTCAGACCCTCAAAAGCAGGGCTCTTCGTTTTCTTTCGGCATTCCTTCGGCTTTAGCGTTATGAAAACTCCTTCTGAAATAGTCCCAGCCGGTCTGCCGCGGCTTGATAATTCAGGTCAATATATTGCTCATTCAGGCCGTTTCCGTAAGCGTGTTCCAATCTGCGTCATGGCGCCCTAAAACAACTATCTGGCCCGATAAGACAAGATTTCATCCACCGCACCGGTAAAGCTCTGAGCCTCGTAGCCGCCAGAGCGGCGCAAACTGGCGCACGCTGTCCCGGCGGTGGGGGGATGGGCCTGTCGGAGACGAGCGAACGCGGTGGGACGGCGCGCCGTGTTGCAAAGTCACGGGCGCGCCGCTCTCATTTGCGAAGCAAGCAGCACAACGTTCGCGCTGTTTTATCGGTCGTGCGAAAGGGCCGCATGTGGCGCGTGCAAATCACTCGGCCAAATGGCTGCGTGCGTTATTTCGGCAGATTTAGTTCTGCAACGCGTGCGCGCGACTGGATCGCCGCTCATGCCTTCCTGATAAATCCAGTATCGTAAGCGCACGGAATTCACATTCAACTTCGTGGCGGGCTGCAGCGAGTGGTGCAGCGCGCAATCGACAGCACCGGTGCCCGTGGACTGCAGGTTGGGCCCTCCGGCTATACCCAGGGCTTGTGAAAATCTGCTAAGGGTCAAAAACGGACATGACGGCTTCAACTTGCGATGTCCGCTTTTACCCCCGAAAGAGACATCCCCCAGCGCGATCCGGACGTCCCGACCGTGTTGCGGCTCGATGTGCTGTCCTGATTCAAGCCGAGCCAGCGCGCAGAGTCATTTCAGAACCGCCATTGGCGCGTCGCTTGGGCGTGCTCCCCGTCCAGCGTTTGAACGCATGATTGAGTGCGCTGGTCTCGCAGTAGCCGAGAAGCCACGCGACCTCGGTGATCGGCAAATCGGCTTCTCGCAGATAGCGCTTGGCGAGATCGAACCGCAAACTGTCGAGTATCTTGACGAATGACTGTCCTTCCGCGGCAAGCCGCCGCGCGAGCGTTCTGCGACTGACGCCAAGTTCAGCGGCGACCTTGTCGATACGCGCCTGCCGGTGCGGCAGCAGAGGGACGATCGCATTCTCAACTTTTAGCTGCCACGTCGTCGATCTTTTGCGGCGCTGCGTAACCGCTTCTTCGCAGTACCTCACCAGAAGCGCGTTGAGATAGGGGTCCGCATTGGTGCAAGGCGTGCGAGCGATGGAGCCCGGATACACGATCTCGTCGACCGCGCACGCGAACGCAACATGTGACCCGAACAGAGTCTTGAATTCGGAAGGCATGCGGGTGCGATGGTGCATAAGTTTTATCTGCGATGGCAATAATGAAAGCCCGCTGAGATTGCGGCACAAGCGCAACAGGAACGCGATGATGAACTCGATCTGATGCCGATCAAGCCGGCGGGCGACGCCGAAATGGTTGAATGTGAGCGCGACGGATTTTCCGGCCCGGTACCCAATCCGTACGCCTTCATTCTGGATCATGCTGTATCGTGCGACCCGCTGCAGGGCCTCGCCCAGGGTTTCGGATGAAGCCATCACATAGTACACCAGTCCCACTTCACGAAGATCCGCCGTTTGCGCAAGACGAATTCCGAGAAATTCATCATCGAGCTCATCGGCCACGAGATTGAGAAATTTGATCTGATCTCCCACGGCAATCCGAAGACGAGGATTTTTCGCCTGCTCGAGGCTCAAGTTGGCGCGCCTGAGCAGCGATCCGACTGACAATTTCGTGTCAGACGCCAAGGCATACGCGGCACGGGATATGCCGCCGCCCGCCGTCGGAATGTCACTAAGTTGCAGGTTTTTTATCTGACGCACGCGGACTCGCTCCCGTTTTTCCGTTGGCATTTAGAAGCAAAGATTTGGCTGAAAATAGCAGAGCCTGAGTTTGGGCACTCAAATATCACTCGATCAAGCAGCGGCTGGCTAAACCTTCGTATAGGGGATGAAATCTTGTAGGACGCGGCGCATGAGCGCATAAATCTACGGGGGATGGGCCGTAGTGAGGGACGGCCCATGAGCAATTTCATTCCTGGGGAAGACCTAGCGCGTTTCCATAGTTCTCTGGAAAGCGGTGCTGACGCATTTACGCGCTCGATGCTGCTCAAGCGGTTGTTGCGTGAAGCAGAAAAGCCCTGTCTCACTCGCCAGCAACTGGACACAATAGATCGCCACATCGCAGAACTTAGACAGCTAATCTACAGACAAGTCCGATTGGTCGAGAAAGATAAATTGAAAAGCCACGACGGCGAGCGAGTTCAAAATCTACTCGCCACGTTGAACGACCTGATGTCGGATTATCAGACACTTCGTCGAAAAATAAGCGCCGCTGCTGAGCAAGACTGACAGGCGATCCAGGCCCGCAGGGTGTCACCCGCCTTGCGTGGCGAACCATAAAGGGTGGGGAGCGTTAAATGAGCTACCTAACGAATATCGCAAATCAGCGGCCGATGCTTCGCGTCACAGGCGAGGTTTTTCTCGTATTTTGCTGTGCGGCGCCACTGGTGTTGGCGTTTTCCAGTTTCGTCGCTTATGGCCTGCACTCGCTCTCGCATTGAATAACGACAGACGCGAGGCAGAGACGTTCAGCGCGCTTTTTCAATTCCACCTTTGTTGTAGCCCACTGAGGCAGACTGGGTGAGCGCCTCGCGGTCATCAAAAAAAGCTTTCAAGGCGGGAACCAATTCCACCCCTTCACGTTTGTTACTTTGGAATGGGTGGGGGTTTTAATCTTCTATCGCCCCTTCAGTCTTGGATGCGCGACCTAAGCGCTCCCACCTTATGCCCGTTTATGGGGTGATAGGTCAGGAGGTTGCGCGCGTAGAGTAGGCCGTGACGGTTAGCTCGTCATGACTGGGGGAGTATCATCATGAAGAAGCTCAGTCTTGCAATGGCTGCGGTACTCGCTCTCCTGCGCGTAGCTCTCGTCTGTGTATGTGGATTGGGAGCCGGGATTTTAGGAACAGGTTGGACCGCAGCCGAAGATCTCGCTCCAGAGCAGGCCAGCGCGTTCGTGGTGGGCAAGCTGTTCTCCTATACCTGTTTCGAAGGTACCGCAGGCATCGGCCGCATTTTCCCCGATGGTTCCGTCGTCGGTACCATTCGCATTCGCGGCGAGGGTGAGACGCGCTTTGCCGCATTGCCACCCGGCACGATCCGCGTGGATGGCCCGGCGATCTGCGCGCACCTGTCGGGCTTACCGATTACGCCGTGCTTCAGGGTGCAGACGATCGACAACCGCAGCTTCCGCGGCTCAGTCGCTGGATTGGACTTCGCCTATTGCGACTTTTATCAGCGCAGTCCGCGCACGCACCTCGTCAGCAACCCGGTCAAGACGCCGGCCGCAACACCGATAGCGACGCCCCAGCAGTCGATGCGACTGTCGTTTCACGAGTAGTTCATGCGTGCAATTGTATTCGTAATTATCGGTCTGATGCTCGGCGGCTGCATGCAGGAGACGCTTGCACCCATGACTCAAGCCGGCTGGAGCGCGCGCGATAAACAATTGATGTCCAATCTGCCTTACGCGCAGGCGACTATTCCGGAGGAGTACAGGCGTCACATCGTTCAGTACGCGCGCCAGGAAGCCCCCGGCACCATCGTCGTCGATAGCGGCAGCAAGTTTCTCTATTACGTGCTGCCGAAAGGCCAAGCGATCCGCTACGGCGTCACTGTCGGCGAAGACGCGCAAGCCTGGAGTGGCATCGTCACGGTCGGCCGCAAGGAAGAATGGCCGTCGTGGACACCGACCGCCGGCGAACACGCGCGGCTTGGGCCCATCCCGGCCTTTGTGACCGGCGGACCGCAAAATCCGATGGGTGCGCGCGGGCTATATTTGTACTCCGGTGGCAAGGACACGCAGTACCGGATCCACGGCACCAACCAGCCAGAATATATCGGCCGAGCCATCTCCTCGGGCTGCATTCGCATGACCAACGAGGACGTGGTCGACCTCTACAATCGCGTCAAAGTTGGCACAATTGTCGTGGTCCTCGCGCCGACGAAGCCTTACTGGTCATTCACTCCACGCATAGTGGATCGTCCCAACGCCTAAACGATGATTTCATCCATCGATAGGCGCTCCCTCATCGCCCGCAGTTGAAACTGCATTTCGAGGATAGATGGAGGCGGCCGACCAATGTCCGCTTTGGGTCAGAAGCGGACATGGCGCGATCAAATTGCGATGTCCGCTTTACCCCCAATAGCGGACATCCCTCGGCGCAATCTAATCTCAGTCCCCGTGATACCCGGCGCGCCTCCCATACCCTCCCCACCGGGGACGCCCGCGCCCAAATTGACCGGGTGCATAATCATAATAGCCGGGCCACCACAGGACCGACGCCCTGTAGACCGGGGGCGGCTCCGCAACAACGATACGAACACAAGGTGAAGAGCCGCAATAATAAGGCCACGTGATTCCCGCGAAGCGGCCTCGGTGATGATGGACCGAGCGCGTTTTTGCAACGGGCGTTCGCTCAGATCGAGCGGCTTTACTCGGGTGCTCTTCATTCGCGGGCGACGTAACCTCACCACTTGGAACGGTGCTTGGTGTTGAAGGTGTTGTGCTTGGTGTTGTCGGCGTGATGGGCGTGTAAGGCGATTGAGGCACAGTACCGGGATTGGATGGATTGAAAACGGGCGGCGGCGGCGGAGTGGGCGGAGGCACATATCCTGGCTGTGCTTGCGCATGTTCGATCAAGACGTAGGCGGTAAACAAGATCGCGCATCCGCTCACTAAACGCTGCACTAGTGTTATCCGGTCAAATTTCGCCGTAGGCATCGCGGTCTCCTTCGAGCCGATGTGCTATTATCGGCAAACACGGCACCCGTTCCAACTGTAAGACCAATCGTAACGCGAGCACCACGGCGGCGGAAAGCGGCCGCGCTTGGCATCCCGATGTACGGGTTTGACTATCAATTATGCGAAATACCGCGATAATTCGAGTGATCGCGTTAGATGGGCTTTTCGGAATTTATTACACAATAAGACACAAATTCGGTCCGCAACACGCGACGCGGATTACTACGATGACTAAAATTGCCATTCCCCCGGACCTTGCAGGTATGTTTACCGCTTGCGAGGACGCCTATGAGCAGGCGACGCGAGAAGGCTACGCTGAGAATCCTGCTGTGATCGCTGCTGTCACCGCGTTGAAATCCGCTTGGCGGGCTTTGCACGTTGCAAACTACAATCTGATGACGGCCAAGGGCTTCTTTCGCGTCGAGTTTGCCGCCATCCGCGCGGATCGAGCTTGTCGGGAAGCTCGCGAGGCATGTATCAAACTCCACGCGGCAATAGGGCAAGCAGCGCTGGAACATCGTCTGTACAATCGGTGCTTGACACTGACTAGTCGGCACGTCGCCTAGCGCGGATCACGGCGGCGGGAAGCGGGCGAGAACTCACCATGATTGTCGGCGGCGCAATCGCTGTTTGAGTTCCTTAAAGTCCTTGTTAACGCGGAACCGTTCGATCGAATTGAACGCGCCGCGCTCCACCTAAAATCAGCGGCATGACCAAGCACGAGAAGATCGCGGCGCTCCTGAGAATGACTGTAGATCGCGGCTGCACTGCCGCCGAGGCCGAGACCGCGCGCCGCCTCGTGGCCAAGCTTCAAGCGGAACGTGCTCCGACTGAAACGATTGTGCGGCGCTTCGATCCGCCGGTGACCCTGGACCGGCACAGGTCACGCGGATCGCGCACAACACGCGGCCGGCGCTGAGATCGGCAAGTTTAACGGTAACGGGAAAGGCAGAAAAGAACGGTCGCACGGCGACAGCGCGCCCTGAAATCTCGATGGCCGCTTTACCCCCAAAGCGGACATTCGCCCACGCGATCAGGATGTCTGCTTTGGGCCAATAGCGGACATCACTAAGTGGCGATCTCGGCCGCGATCCACCGCGCCTCGTCTTTGGTGAGTAGCTTGGCCGCGGCTTGCTCCGATCCGCCAATAGCGGACATCACTAAGTGGCGATCTCGGCCGCGATCCACCGCGCCTCGTCTTTGGTGAGTAGCTTGGCCGCGGCTTGCTCCGATCCGCCACAAACCGTTCATGTCGCATTCATGTCGCTAAAGCCATTGTTCTTTTACGGTAAGGGGCAAACGTGGAGAGAGTCATGGCGAAGAAAAAGAAGAAGAACTCGAAAGCGAAGACCTGAAGCGCGCGATCCTTTGAAGCAACGCTATCAAGGAGCTTCGAATCTAATTACGCTTTAGCGGCTGAACGAAGTTCGGCCGCTTTTGCTTTAGCGGAACGATTTGTTGCTGTCGTAATCCGTCGCGCCTCTCGCATTCGCCGGGGTCACGAAAGACGCCGATCGCGGGCATGCGCGATGAGCCAACCCATGATCTCCGCGCTTTGCTCGATCGAGCCGAGGCGTCCTGAGCGTCCGTCATGACCGGCGGTCATATCGGTCTTGAGCAAGAGTTCGTGTGTATCGGTCTTGTTCGCCCGCAGCTTTGCGACCCACTTTGCGGGTTCGGCATAGCTCACCTGGCTGTCGTGGAAGGCTGCGGTGATGAACATTGCCGAATAGTTTTTTTGTGCAACATTGTCGTAAGGTGAATACGACAGCATGTAATCGTATTCGCGCTTCACAGCCGGATTGCCCCATTCATCGTACTCGAGCGTCGTGAGTGGGACCGAGGCGTCGGACATCGTGGTAACAACATCGACGAAGGGCACCTCCGCGACGATGCCAGCATAGAGATCAGGACGCAGATTGGCGATTGCGCCCATGAGCAGGCCGCCGGCGCTGCCGCCCTGCGCGAAAACGGCCCGGGAATCGGCATAGCCTTGGGCAATCAGCGTCTCGGTTACAACGACGAAATCTGTGAACGTGTTGCGCTTATTAAGCATGCGGCCCTCTGCATACCAGCGCTCACCTTTTTCGTTTCCACCACGCACATGGGCAATGGCATAGACGAAGCCGCGATCGATCAGGCTGAAAGCAGACCTCGTGAAAGTTGCACGCGAGCTCAAACCATAGGCGCCGTAGCCAACGATCAGCGTCGGATTACCTCCGGAGCGGCGCATGTCCTTGCGGTAGACGATTGTAATCGGAACACGCTCGCCGTCAGCTGCAGTCGCGCTGAGCTGATCGAGCACATAGCGATGCCGATCAAACCAGCGGCTCGCCGGCTCCTGCTTGCGGAGGGTCAGTGCGCCGTTCGTCACGTCAAAGTCGTAGACGGATTGGGGTTGCAGCGGACTGCTAAAATGGAAGCGCAATACGTTTGCAGCGGGATCGAGATTGGCTTCGTTGTCGTCTACAAAGGAAATCGAGGCGACGCCGATTGCGGCTGGACGCGGCACCGGAATTTCGCGGAGCTCCGGTAGGCTGATTACGCGGATCGTCGTCCCACTTTCGTCTTCCACGTCGACGGCCACGAATGTCTTGAACGCTTTGAAGT
This sequence comes from uncultured Alphaproteobacteria bacterium, assembly GCA_963816295.1. GTDB lineage: Bacteria > Pseudomonadota > Alphaproteobacteria > Rhizobiales > Xanthobacteraceae > BOG-931. The sequence goes on from CAWFJS010000022.1 coordinate 68,469, forward strand.
TACTGAGATGATGCCCTGGCTCCTCCGGAACGATCTCGCTCCAATGCAATGCCGCGGGCGTCGCCTGCGGTGCTCTCATCAGCCGAAAGTCAGGCGCGTCAAGGTTAGTGCGGACGAAGAACTCGTCGCCCACGTGATCGACCTCATAGATCACGCCTCGTCGCCGCGGCTCAATGACCGTCAACTCTCCCGTCGGCTGATCGGCCGGCAGATAGCGATACTCGCTGGTGCGCTCCTCATCAAGGTTGAGCAGGATAAACTTGCGCGACCTTGATAAGCCGATCGAAACACTGAAAGTCGGATCGCTCTCCTCGTAGATCAGCACATCGCTGTTCGAGTTGCTGCCAAGCCGATGCCGCCAAACCTGGTAGGAACGCAAGGTCGTCGGCTCGTTGCGTACATAGAAGAGCGTATTGCTGTCGGAGGCGAACACGAGATCTGAACTAGCATTGTCGATACCCTGATCGACGGTTTCGCCAGTCGCGATCGTTCGCACGAAGATGCGGAAATCACGACCACCTGTGAAATCGACCGCGAATGCGACGCGCGTGTTATCGGGGCTTATGTTCCACGAGCCGAGCTGGCAGTGCTGCGGATGACCAGCTGCGAGCGTGCCGACATCGAGTACGATTTCTTCTTGTGCCCCAAAGGCATCCTTCCGGCGCACGATGTACGGATACTGTGCGCCCTGGGTGAAGCGGCGCTCATAGAGATAGTCGTTGTATGCTGTGGGGACGCTTGCATCTTCTTGCGCCTCGCGCGCCTTCAATTCTGCGGCAAGCTCATCGATCAGCGGCTTGATCAGCTTAAGACGGGCGTCAGCATAGGCATTCTCCGCATTGAGATAGGCAATGACCCGCGGATCCTTGCGGTCGCGCAGCCAGTCGTAGTTATCGATCCGCGCACTGCCAAATGCTCTGAACGTCTTCGGCACGACGGGCGCAATCGGGAAGGCGCGCCCCGCCGTTTCGATCGCGTTGGCCGAACTAAATCGCAACCGGCTTGCGAGAGGAACCGCTCCCGCCGCCGCGAGACCAAACGCGAAAAACCTTCGAGTTGAAAGCCCAAGCATAAAAGATTCGGCACCCTCCGCGCTTTCGAATAGGGGTCGAATGTGGCGTTTGACCGGCGTTGTGTGGGCACAAGCATGGTCCCGGAGGGATCGATCAAACCATCGTCAGCTGTGCCGGAAGTCCGCTTAGGGTCAAAAGCCGACGTGACGCTCTTAAATTTCGATGTCCGCTTTACCTCCGAAACCGGACATCAGAATTAGCTCGAATTACGATCGGCGAAGTGCGACGACAATCGCCATAGCAACGATGGCGGGGATGAGTGTGTTTGGCGCTTCCTGCCGATTTATAGCCTCAGACTATGGAAGTCGCGGGCCGGAAAGAAGCTGTCTAATGGTCTAAAAGCTGTCTAATGGTCTAACGCGCCGCGATCCGCCGCGCCTCATCTTTGGTGAGTAGCTTGGCCGCTGAGCGGCGGCGGCTACCCTCTAGCCGTAAAAGCGTCCTCAATTAACAGCTTTACCTGCTCAACACCCGCGATGTCCCGCGATGTAAGCGCCTGGGCTGCCCCACTTGCAGTAGTGAGAACTAAGGTTGCGGTCCTTATTGGGAAGGCAGAACTCAAAAGACTCGTGATCACAAATATTATGCCTCCAGCAATTCCGACTTGGATCCAGCTTGCCCACTCAAAATAACCGATTACCAAAGCAGCAATTATCAGAAGGAGCCCAGTTGATGGAAAAATCCAGTTTACGCTTTCCTGGTGTTGCACGCTGACACTGCTAATAGCGGCGATTGGGTATGAAGTGTCGCCAAACTTGGCCACGGTGCGAGTGATCACAACGTCCTGGGGAGATAAAGGTGTGCGCTCAACCATGCCCCCAGCCCTAGCCTTCGTTCACTTAATCGCATTGAACATAAAGGACGGCCTCAGCGACTATTGAGTTAGCGCGCGCGACCATCGTCGTAGAACGGCGGCAAGTTTATCAGATATTCAATCAGTCGATCCCAAGCCTTACGCTCAAACCGTTGCACCGCACCTGGTGATATCTCGGGGGATGGCTTGCTTTTTAAATGGCGCGCCTCGTGCAAATCGGCACAGACCTCCACAACCACACGATCGGCCGGCTCGAAGCGCTGCATACGTTGCAGTTTTGCTCGGCGGTTTCCGCTCCCCACATTAAACCATGGCATGACACATTCCTGAATTGCGAAGATTACCAGCGGTGGTACCAGCCTCCACGGTGCCAGCCGTAATGTCGTCCGGGGTAGTAGTTATAATATCCGTGCGACCAGACCCGCGCGCTGGCGCGCGAATCGGTTGCGGGTTTCTCCTTCGCGTCCTTCTTGGCGTCTGCTTGGTTTTTGCCATCGCCCTTAGCCGCGGTGCCTAGTTTTGCCGGCGTGTCCGGCGCCGCTGCAACGGGTTCACGCGAAACGTCAGTTCTCGCACTCGCATCGCTTCCGGGACGCGGCCATGAAAAATCATCGGCGCGGCCAGCGGGCGCTGCCAAAGTTTCACCGCGGCTCAAGATTTTCGCCGCGATCGGGTCGGACGTCGTCTGTGTTGAGTGGTCTCCCGCTCCGAGGAGGTCGCCGCCGTGGTCGCCACCGCTTGCAGTTAACGGCAATACTGGACCGACATCGGGCCTTGCACCGGCCGGTCCCGATTTCGGCGTCGTTTCCGGACCAGGCAGCGCCACTGGCGCCACAGAGCTCGGCATCACCCGTCGGAGTTCGCGGTCAACATAGCTTGCGATTTTGACCGCCCCGGCCTTGGTGAAATACACGCCGTCGGGAGTACGCAGCCGCCGGGTTTGACCCTCAAAATCGGGACCCTGCACCGCATAACGGCCTTCTTCATCGACAAAGCCGTCCCAAATGTCGACGTAAATAATTCCGGCTCTCTCGGCGCGCTCGCGATAAAGCTCGTCTAGATAGCTCATATCGCTGGTCGCCTTGGTGCCACGAATTGCCGGCAACCCTACCCAAATAACCGGCACCCCCTTGCTCTTGAGCGCCGCAATCATTGCGTCGATGCGCTTGACGTAGAGTGCCGCCCATTGGTCGGTGTGGAAATCATAGGGACCACCTGGAACGGGGTGTTGCGACTTGGTTTGCCCCGCAGCTTGCGGCGGGGCCTCGGCGTCCGCCGGCGGCGCGGCTTTATCCTGCGAAGCTTGGCCCGTCGACTGATTTGCTCCTTGGGCCGGTTCACCGTTTCGCTTTGGCTGCGCTTGAGCTTTCTCACGCAGCGGCAACCGGTCGTTCAGGCCCAGCATAACCACGATGGCATTCGGTTTTTCGTTCGACAACGCCTCCTTGGCTGCCTGCGGCCAATCCAGTGACTCGTTCTTCGCATCGTAACGAACCAGTCCAGAGGCAGCGCGGATTTTACGCTCGACGCCGATTTCCGGTTGGTCGGCGTAGTTTTCATCCAACCCATAGCTCAGCCAATCGGCCATCGAATCGCCGACGACTACCACCGTGCTGGTCGCCGGCGTTTCCAATTTACGCGGCGGCGGCGCCTTCGAGTAATCGACGGATGGCGCTGGACGATTGTGGCGGTCGCCAGAGAACGGGGAGAAAAAATCACGGTAGGGCGATTGCCGGTAATAGCGATCCGAGGGGTAGCGGTCGCCCCAGCCACCCGACGGGCGATTGTCCCAGCCCCACCCCCCCGACCTTTGATCGCCCAAGCCACCCCGATCGCCCCACTGGGCCGAGGCCGGTCCGCACGTCGCAGAGCCCGCTATGACCACAAGCGCGACCGCAAACGCACGCGTCCGAAACTCACTCGTTTTTCCTAACGCCATAAACGCTTACCAACAAACCCGCGGCACGCTTATCGCCGTCTACGTACCGGAATTTGGATTTGCTACACACCGAAGATTTGTGGATTTGTTGTGCTTTTCGCACGCGTCGAGGCTCGCATAGAAACAATCGAGATAGCCGCTCACCGCCGTTTCTTTGCAGTACTTACCCTTCCCCGCTACGTAAACAGAATTACCGTCGGCGTGGGCGTTCGCCAGTGAGAGGCCGCCAATGAGCGCGGTGAAGACCACCATTCTAGCTAGAGTTTTCATGACGCACATCAAACCGGCCTCCCGAAGACACCCTTAACCACAGTGGGCCAATCGAATCTTTGATCCGAATCAAAGTGCAGTATCGTTGCGCCCTCCTAAATTTGTCCTCTGAAAGATACCCGTGCGCCGCCGCTTCCCGCCGCCGTGCCGCCCACACAGCAAAGCCGTCGGCCATGGATTACCGGCGGCTTTGTCCCAAGTGTTGCCACGGGACGCCCGATGCCGACTTGCAAAGCACACGTCGGCCCTATCCGCCCTCAAGCGGCGTTTTGCGACAACGGAACCGGGCGGTAGTTCCAAATCACTTTAAACGCTTGTGTGATTGCGTTCTGCGATGGTGAGAGACTAGGGAGCGGACTCCATAGCCAGCCATAAATCCAAGCGCGAGGCTGCTGGCTACAATGATAATAACAGGCCCCACACAGCTGAGCTCCGCGCAGGAGCCCCGGTTTGCTCCGATGAGCGCCGATGTCTGCTTCTCAAACCTATGAGCGCCCGGCGCTCCGGAAGGCCTTTGCCGCCTTTGCAGCAGATTCGAAGGTGGCAAGTGCCTCGCTAGCTGTCATAGCAACAGTTGTCTCAACGTCAGACAAACTGCCTCCCCCCGCCGCAGCCAGCACCGCAGAAGCTGCAGCCTTTGCGTCAGGGAACTCACCAATGGCCAGCCAGTCGTGGTGACCAAATGTCAAATACCACGCGGTGAGCCTACCTCCGACGCTCTGGAAGAGCTTGGCAACAGCTTCCTCACGATTTTCTGGCTTAGCCAGCATGCCTTTGATGGCGTCTGACGTGAACCGACCACGCGAGATGAAGATTGGCATGGCATCTCTCCTGGAATACTTCCCTTACTTGATCGAACGGAAAAGTGGCCGCCTGCGAGCAAGCTGCCATCGTGTGGACATTCAGCCGACGTAGGCTGCCCGCCGCTGGGCTTCGAACTCAACGCCAGTCTTTGGCTCCGCCGGTAGCTGAAGAACCGTAGCTAACTGACCCTCGCTCAGCGATGTCAGGAGCACGATTTGGCCATCAGGAAACTCCAGCGCATCGTGATGAGCGACGACCTTTTCTTTGTTAATTTGCCGAAAGATTGCTGTCTTGTGCTTGATCGCACCGTCGTGCCACGGCCACAGTCTAGTTGGCAGGCGCTCAACCTCGTGAGCAAAAGCTAACTCAGTTCCTGGTAGAACGCAGACTGCCACAGTCGCATCTTCCGATGCCGCAAATCCTCGGGTACCCGTGCCAAAGTCGCGCACGGTAAGCTTGTCGCCAATTTTGGCAGGCCGCGATTTGATGCTGTAAAGGCTGTAATCACACATCTGGGACCTCCCTTTGGAAAGCCCCTCAGCCAGCTGAATTCTACCCTCTTTCTCCTCCTGGCGCATCAGCGTGCGGCAACCGCGTCCCTTGCCAATGCTACCGAGCGATATCTGCTTTGGGTCTTGGTTGTGTAGAAAGGCCCAGGGGAGAGGCGACACAAGGTCGTCGAAGTTGGCGAGGCGGATTGATTTTCTGGATTGATACTATGCCCTCATCGCTGTGATGAGTGGCTGGATGCCGATGATGTTCATGACGCGGGTGAGATTGTAGGCGAGTACGTGTAGCGCCATCTCGCTGGCGACCCGTGGCAGTGTCTTCATGAGGAAGTGGGTAGCCCCCATCCGAGCCTTGATCGTGCCGAAGGGATGCTCGACCGTCTCACGCCGCTGACGCATCTTCTCCGGATGCTCATCAAGCCGGCGTTGCACGGCCTCGATAATATGCTCATGCTCCCATCGTGAGATCAGTCGCTCCTTGCCCTTGGTGCAACTGTTCTTGATTGCGCAGCTATGACAGGCGGCGGTCCGGTAGCGACGCAGGACCATGCCTTTGTCCTGGGTTGTAAAGGAATAGGCGAGCTTCTCGGCTGCAGGACAAATGTAAACGTCCTCATCAGCCACATAGCGGAAGTCCTGCTTGCCGAAGCGTCCTTCCGCCTTTGCGTTCGAGGTCATCGGCTTTGGCAGCGTAACCGTGATGCCAGCCTCCTCGCATGCCAGGATCTCTTCGCTGTTGAAGTAACCGCGGTCGGCGACGGCATCGAGCTTCTCCACGCCTAGCGCCGTCTTGGTCTCGTTGGCCACATGGGAGAGCTGCGATCGGTCGGTTCCGTCGTTGGTTACCTCATGCATGACGATCAGATGATGGTTGGCCTCGACGGCAATCTGGACGTTGTAGCCAACGACGCCGGAACCGCGGCCGCTGGTCGCCATCGAACGGGCATCGGGATCGGTCAGCGAGATCTGCTGGTCCGGGGTGGTGAGCATCTCCACCTTGAGAAGCTCGAGACGCCGCATCTGCTCCTTCAGCGTCTCGATCTTCTCTTTGAGGCGGTTCGTCTTGGTTGTGAGGGCCTCTGACGGTTCCTGCCGGTCGGCAGTGTCGAGCTGCTGCAAATAGCGCGCGACGCTCTCCTCAATCTGCGCCATCCGCCGCTCCATCTTGGCGCGCGTGAAGTTCTTGTCGCGGTTGTTCACCGCCTTGAACTTGCTGCCGTCGATCGCGACGCTGGGTTGCGTGAGTAGGCCAATCATGCGGCACAGCGCAATAAAGCGTGCGCACACCTTGCGGATGGCAGTGCCATTGTCCTTGCGGAAGTCGGCAATCGTCTTGTGATCCGGTACAAGCCGGCCCGTCAGCCACATCACCTCAACGTTGCGCGCAGCCTCACGCTCGAGCCGTCGAACTCGACTGAACCCGATTGAGATAGCCGTAAATGTAGAGCTTCAGCAGAACCGACGGATGATACGAAGGCCGACCGGTTGCTTCCGGATCGACCCCGCCAAAGCCAAGCTCGCCCAGATCGAGTTCCTCAACAAAAACGTCGATCACGCAAACGGGATTGTCCTCATCGATCCAGTCTTCCAAGCATTCCGGAAACAGCGTGCTCTGCCCACGATCCATGCCCTCAACGAAGCGCCTCATCCGATCCCTCCGCAAAAGCAGCCGGAATCATACAGCGCGAATCAAATAACCAAGTGCGTTTTCACACAAGCTGGGTCATAAGCAGACATTTCGGAGTGTCCAACCGATGTCCGCTTTACCCCTAAGACCGGACATTTGGGTTGACTTGCAGTCACGGAGTGGCAATCGAACCTTCGTCTTTTGTCACCGCAAGCCGTCGAAGGAGCTCATATGCGAACTGCGAAAGCAAATCGTCGCGCGCGCCCATGACTACGATGCGATCACCACGACGGGCCAACCTGACCAGCATGTCGCCACAGGCGCCGCGGTCCGGAAAAGCAAAGGCCTTTCGGCCGCACCGCCGGATTTGGCAAACAATATCATTGCTGCCGACGCTGCGGTCGACCGTGCCGCCGAAATAAACGGGCTCGGGCATGACCAGAACATCCTCATCGCGTAACCCGCTTGCAAAGCAGCCCACTAAGCCATCCCTCATCAAACGAATCGGGCCGTAGCCATGGGGCTGAAACATCAGCAGCAAGCGGCCGGGAAACGCGTGCAAGGTTTCGAGCGTGGCCGATATCTTGTCGGGGTTGTGGGCAAAATCGTCGACCACGGTTATTTCATTTGCAGTGCCCACGACCTCCAGTCGCCGACGGATGCCATTGAACTCACGGAGATGGGCTGCGGCCGGCGCGAGAGCTACGCCGCAGGCCATTGCGGCACTCAGAGCGGCGAGTGCGTTGGCCACATTATGCAGCCCTGGAACTTTCAGGTCCACCTCGACGACCTCACCGGTCTCGCGCGCCTTCACTTGGAATCTGATTCCACCCGGCGATCGAACCGGCGAAGACGCAAGGAGATGGGCTTGCGCAGAATTCAGACTGTAGGTGATTGCTTGCCCCGGCTTCAGACCGACCAAAAGTGCCGCGGTTTCTGCGTTATCGAGATTCAGTACCACCGCCTGCGCCTTGGCAATGAAACCGCGGAAAAGGGTGCGCAGCTCGTCCAGCGATTTATGATCCAAGGAGATGTTGTTCACGACTGCGACGCGGGGCTCGAAAAGCGTAATCGAGCCATCGCTCTCGTCCAACTCGCTGACGAAAAGCTCGCTCTCGCCGATCCTGGCGCTGGCAAAAGGTGAGCCCACATCAACGAAGTTCTTCATATCCGCGCCATTCATGATCGTTGGATTCTTTCCAGCGCAGTGCAGAATCCAGCCGAGCATACCAACCGTGGTGGACTTACCACTCGTGCCGGCCACACCGACGCCTAAGGCAGCAGAGTTGAAGAGTTCGGCGAGAAGCCTCGCGCGAGTGGTGACGGCGGCACCGATACGGCGCGCGGCTTGCACGTCGGGGACCGTCTCTTCCACAGCAGCGGACGTCACCAAGATCTGACTGGCCCGCGTAATGCCGCTGCCATCCTGGGGATGGAGCAGCACACCACGTGCACGCAGAAAATCAAATCTTTTGGCATTGCGCCCCTGGTCGAGCGCCCGGTCAGAACCCTCAACCAGTCCACCCCTGGCTTGGATGATCAAAGCGAGCGGGGTCATGCCACTACCGCCAACGCCGCAGAAAAAGTAATCTCCGAGTTGGGACATTGGCGAAATCTAGAAGGGTTGCCGATGAGGTGCAATGCAAGCTGGGCGCTTGGATGAGCAAAGAGAGGTGCAGGATCGGCGTAGTCGCGCCGGCTTCGCGCATGTCTCCGGAAGTTGCTGAGAGAGTGCCGACGTTGGCCAGATCGCTGTACCCGGACAGGACGCCGGAGATCGTTTTTCACCCGCAGTGCTTCGCTTCGCACGGACATTTCGCTGGCGATGACGAAACGCGCGGAGAGGCCTTCCTCGACATCGCTAACGACGAGAGCTACGACGCGGTGTGGTTCGCGCGTGGCGGTTACGGTTCCTGCCGGGTAGTTGAAGCGGTCATGTGTAGGCTGACGGAGCCGTCCAGACGAAAAGCCTACATGGGCTACAGTGATGCCGGTGTGCTGCTCGCTGCCTTGTACCGGGCTGGGTTCGAGGCCGTTGCGCATGGTCCCGTGGCGCAGGACATCCTCCGAGACGGGGGCGACGCGGCGGTTGGGCGAGCGCTCGCCTGGATGGTCGATCGGTCGCCAGAGGCGTTGGAGCCCACGGTAGGCCGTGTGAAGATGACAGCAGCATTTAACATGACCGTCCTTAGCCAGTTACTTGGCACGCCGCTGCAACCTGACCTCGGCGGACATGTGCTCATGTTGGAAGAGGTCGGGGAGGCAATGTACAGGATTGATAGGTCGCTATTTCACATTACGAGTAACGCCGAAATCAGGCGGGTGTCGGGCGTCATGCTTGGCCGCTGCAGCAGCATCACCCCGAACGAACCCGATTTCGGAATGAACGAAGAAGAGATTGCCCGTTACTGGTGCCAGAGGTCCGGAATTCCGTGGTTGGGACGCGCTGACATTGGGCATGACACCAGCAACAAGATTGTTCCCTTCGGGACAAGCCGCGAGCTATGTCAATCGCATCGTCAGGGGTGAAAAGCCCGATTTGCGGTGTTCGCTTTACCCCTAAGCGACGTTGGACAATGTCCGTCATGTCTGCTTTGGCATCGAGCGCGGCGCGCTTACCGACGCCATATGGTCGCCAGCCAGGGCTGCCTTTCGCGCGGCAGGCCGGCAGGACGGTAATAGTGGGTCAGTGCTACAAAACCCGCGGAAGTTAAAAAGCGACGCCAAGTCTCTAAATGGAGATATGCGCCATAGCGGCCGCGGCTCAAACCTTCCTCATTGTGACCGTGCGGGTTTGAGCTGAACAGCACTCCACCCGGCTTTAGACATGCACGCAATTCGAGCAACACGCGCGGCAACTCCTGGCTGGGGACATGAAACAGCGAGGCATTGGCGAATACGCCATCGAAATGGTTGTCGGGTAAATCGAGCTTGAGGAAATCCTGCTGCCATACTTCGCAACCGCTATAAGCGCGCGCCATGGCGGCGAGTTGCGTGGCGCCTTCCAAACCTATTGCAATGTGGCCGAGTTCGGTGAAGACCTTAAGGTCGCGTCCAGGGCCGCAGCCAAAATCGAGTATAGTGAAAGGCCGTTCACCCTCGATGTGTTGCAAGATCGCTGTGATGTTCTGGCTGACGTCGTGGTCGCGAGTGCCTTCCCAGAAATCCTCGGCATGCCGGTTGTAGAAATCCAGCGTTACGTCGGCGATTTTGTCCAGGTCTTGCGAATTCAATTTCATGTTCGATGGACCAGGTCGCTTCTCGCGCGGCCAGTGGAAATTGGATGCAGTACCCATGAAGTTGCCCGCTTTTCAGGCTAGGGCGTCCGAACGCCGGATTTTGCCATTGGCTTTTGGCAATCGTGGCGCTACGAGGTTCAAATCGTCAACTCGGAGATTCGGCAATGGCGTCCGGCACGGTGAAGTGGTTCAACTCGCAAAAAGGCTATGGCTTTATTCAACCTACAGGCGGCGGCAGAGATGTATTCGTGCACATCTCGGCTGTCGAGCGAGCCGGCCTGAGCTCGCTCAATGAAGGTCAGCACGTTGAGTTTGAGGTCGAGGACAACCGCGGGAAAACATCCGCAGTAAACCTGAGGGCGAGATGACGTGAACGTTTTCATCGTTGCACGCTCGTCATCATGCTGAGGCCGTTGTGGTCCGTATTCCGGACACAACTCGGACCTCGCGTAATGTCTCAGAAGTGTTGTATCGCCCGCGCTGTTTCGGAAGCTTTTGGCTTGCGCGCCAATGGCGTCGCTAGCCTATTGCGCAGCGCAATTTTAAAGCATTCCGGCACCGCCGAGTGCTTTCAACGCCACTGATGACGGTCGAGCCAATTGTCGATCATCGAATGAGCCAGCGCTTCCGCCTGCTCGCGGTCGCCAGTCGCGACTTTCCCGGCGCTTTCAACATCACCGGGATGAATCGCTACGCTCCAGTGGTCCCGTTCGATCCCGGCGCGGATGGTGTACCTTACCCCTCTGTATTCCACCAAGGCATCTTGCGCTCAAATTGAAACCCCAGCAACCAAACCACAGCGACGCCATTTCCACAATGCCGAGCCACCTCTTCTGCCGTAGCCGCGAGGCGGCGCCGGTCGTACCGGACGAAATGGCGCTCGACCGAAATTCGACGTGTCCACTTCCCACAGTGCGGCCCCCGCAAAAGTTTGGGGATAACTCGCACAGCCAACGGACTCACCTCCTCCGATTTTGCTTCGATGACCTTGGGGGAGTGGTGTCGGGGCCTTCTTTTTTGCAAGCCGAAAATGCAACGGTGCAATGTTCGCTGTTCTACATTTCACCGCCGTAAAAAAGTCGCGCCGCGGCTTTCCTGGCCGACAGCATTGCTATGATCCGTCATTGCGAATTTCAAATTGTTTGCACTCGTTTCGCATAATTTAGCCACCAAACAAAGTTGAGCTCGTTGTATCGCGCTGAACGAGCCCCCCTTTTCATCCAGCGTGAGCTTCATCAGACCAAACTAGCCCCGGTTTCGGCTGGGGCTTTTTGTTTCCGCTTCCTACAGCGCGGCCATGCGGAAAAGTGCAAAACGGGGAGAACCACAGATTTTCCTACTCTGCGTCACGTTGTGGGCATGGGCCGGTGGTGTGGTCAGCCCACCTGCCTTCGCCGTCCCGTCCCCAACGGCATCGGCAGCAAACAAAAGCGCGCCACCTTGGCCTCGACACATTGGAAGGGGTGTTGGGGCCTTCCTTTCTCCACAACCAAAGCGCGATACGCGGCCGAGGCCGCAAAAAAGCCGTCACACGTCCATAACTTTGGCTTGTCGGACCGGCCGTCCCCCGAACGGAAGACTGGGGACGAGGTGGAGACTTGAGCCCTTCACTGCCAGTTCGATGCCCAACGATTGCTGTCCAAGAAAACGGCACGTATGGGGGACAAGGCAAAGCCGCTGGTTTCGTGGGCGGGCGGCTTTGCTGTGTGAACTCAGCCGTTTTGTGCTCGCGGTCACATCGCGCAAAATCGATCCGAGATCAGATCCGCGTGCGTCTGACATCAAAAGGCCAGTGATCGTCCCCCATACGGCCAAAGGCGCAAACTTCGGCCTCGACCTGCACGGGTGTCGGGGCCTTCTTTTTACCTAGTGCGTTGAGCCTAATTCTAATGCGGTCAACTTGGACCGCATGAAGCACGAACAATGCTCTGAACAGAGCGACCGGTAACGGCTAACGCCATCACAGTCACCAAGGTGTCGCTGCGAAGAATTGCGACAACTCATCATGAGTGCGCGCAAAGCCTCACCACGGTAGATTTTGAGTGGCACGACAAATGACTCGAATTTAGGACAGTCCTGTAAAAACGTGGTCTAAAGATCGGCGCATCTATTCGCTACTGCGGCCAGCCGCAGTTATACCAGACCTGCGTGCAGTAGACCACGGTCATGGCTCTGCCCTCGGCGCCGGCAGCACGCTCCAGCGCGTCATCTGAAACATCGAGTGTGAGAATATTCTCGTCGCGTTCGGTTAGGTCGCTGTCCATGACATCAATCCCCTAAGCTTCACTACGTGTTTAAACGGTAGGCGTCCAACTCCGCGACGCGGCTGCATTTCTCGTCTACGCCACGAGGGCGGAATACACCAGCGTCGCTTGCCACGCTGTGACCTTCGTCACCGCGATCCCGCGCCAAGCGTTTGAGATTTAGTTGCCCCGAACTCTTGGGGTCCCCAAACTCGGCCAATCTCGGCAATCCGCGCGAGTTCGCAGGAAGGACCCGTTCGAGTCAGATGTATTGCCGTGCGGGCGGATGGGCTACGCTGCGCCATTCACCTCTCGAATCACCCATCGAGAGTTCCGGAGGTCGCCATGGCGAAGGGTCAGATGCACAGCAACAGAGAAAAGAAGAAGCCGAAGCAGGACAAGAATAGGAAGAAACGCGGCGAAGCACCCTCACCGTTCGCCGTCAAACTCGGCACCTCGTACGTGACCCAATACGGCAAGAAGCACTAGCAGGCGTTGCCTCCCCCAGGTTCAAGATAAGATATTTGCCGCGATCCGCGCGCCTCATCGCGCGCATCTCGGCGCAGGTCTAGGCGTTTGGACTGCTGCGCATTAGGCACGATCGCGCAGCTGCGTCACGCCTTCCTGTTTGGCGCAATGAGCACAGCAAAAGATCGTGCCGTCTTTTTCAACTCCGTGGCCGACGACGTGCGTGCCACAATGCGGGCAAGTCGGTGCCAGGGCCTGAATTGCACATTCAAAGCTGTCAAAGGTGTGGGTGCTGCCGTTTAGTGTAACCTGGAACGCTTTGTCGTAGTCATTGCCGCAAGTTTCGCATGTTGGCATGGCTGCCTCGCGAATGAGAATGGATCCGGTACCGCTGGCAACCCGTGCCGCAGGAGCCAGTTCCATCATTGTGTGGCGAGACCGTCAGTTTGATTCTGGCTTTTGCGTGAAGTCCTTTTTCAGCCAACCGTTTATCATGGCGCGAGCCCGCAATTCTGCGTCGCTGCGTGATCCGATGACCAGCCTCCCGGCCATTTCGACGCCCGCAGGATGAATGGCGACGTACCATTGCTCTCGCTCGATCCGAGCGCGGACGGTGTATCGTATCCCTCTGTACTCCACGGGCTAGGTTTGGTCTCAAATCAGAAGCTGAGCAATCCGCCAGCTTGGCAATGTTGGCTGCGATACGCCGCGCCTCATCGCGCGTGAGCAAGTCAGTTGGGGATCGCCGGCCGGGGTCTTCCTCGAAATAGACATACGCCAGCGCTTGCCCGCCGCTCTAGGGCGTCTTGCGCTTTTGCGGAGCTGTATTCTTTTTCGGTGGAGGATTTACAAATCGATTGAAACAATTAAGACGCTCATCCTCTTCCTTTACGAAGCGGCAATCTTCCACTTTCTTTGCTGGAGCAGAAACCTGCTTGGGTGCTGGCGCTATCTTCTCATCATAGCAGTCCAGGCGTTCCTTGCTTTGGTCTTCAATCTCAAGGCAGGTCCGCAGTGTCTGTAACGGAACTTGTGCCACCGCAGAAGTCGGGGAATATATTCCGGCGACCGCGGCTAAAATATACAGCGCCTTCATAATATTCTCCTACATCGTCGGTGCAAGACCAAATACCGTCAACGCGTCGCGTTTAGGTAAGATCATAAAAGGCCGGTTTTGGGACGGCGGTAAAGAAAAGCAGCCATATCGCGTAACGCAAAGCGGCCAAGACCGGAGCCGCGAAGGTGCCTAGGAGCGAGTTGGTTTGGTCAACGCCGGCTTGGCCCCGTGCCATGCATTCGTCTGTTTGTATTTCCTGGAAGGGCGGCAAAATTCAGAGAACTACTCGGAATGCCATTGAAAACTCTTCTATGCCAACACAAGGGACAGTTCAGAAACAATTCGTGATTACAAATTATCGCCACCTCAGAGCCATAATTTGTTCGGGGAATAGCGGCCCCAACTTCAGTTGGGGTGTCGGGGGATGGGAAAACTGAGATCGGGGCCGCACTCTCGTGGGTGAGAGCGGCTCCGATTTTATATCCGACCCGACCTAATCATATTAAACTTTCGGTTAACCGAACGTGATTGTGGTTAACGAGGTGACATAAGTCATTGTTCTGCAACCCCGAAATGTGTGTGCAGGCAACGCAAAGCTCATCACAGAAATCTGAGCTCGCCGCGGGCCGCAAGTCCCAATCAGCGTTTTTTGGTGCGTTAAACATCGTGCGGGACCTCGACGCTCTTCTGAATTCGCTCGTTAATATCGATCGAGATAGCCTCGTCGCGATTCTATCTTCAGAGGCCGAGGCCGCCGAACGATTGGCAAATTCTATTCGCACGCACACCAGCACGCGGCGCCTAAAACGCGCAAGCGGTCGAGCGCGCCGCGCGAATCAACCGGATTTTGCTTTTTTCCGGCATGATGAAACCGGGCCGTACATGTCGGACGCCGATCTCGCTCTTTGCAAATCTCTTGAATGCAAGCTGATCATCCGTGGGTAATTATGGTCTTCGTCGCGGCCAACTCGGTCAATTTATTCGGCGCCTTACGTTTTGTTGCGGGAGAGGCACAAAAATGATGTTTACGATAGAGTTCTTCCGCATCCGCAAAGAGGACAATGCGCGCGCCATGCTCGATCGCATTACACACATCGCGACTGATCTAGAGAGTGCAAAGGTCAAAGCCAAGTCGCTCTTCGAAACTTTGAATATGCCTCAGAACCCCGATGGCTTGCGGATTTTGGACCAGAATGGGCAAGAGGTGTTCTTTTGGACGCCGAGGACGGAGGGTTCCTAGAGACCCGGATGGTGAGGATCGCGACGCAATTGACGCATTTGCGACTTCGCATCCGCTTTTTGCCCAAAGACATCGGAACGCTCTCGAGGAATGTCGCCCTGCTGGCCCTCCAACCCTAGTCAGCCAGTTGGGTTCCAAAGGCGCCATCGTTACACCGCGGCCCAAGACGGGCTCGCCGCGAGTACGGCACAACCGACTGACAATGCGCTGAAAAGACGCCGACGCTTCCCCATTCCACCCACGCCTGCAGACGGGTCCAGCCTGGATTCGGCGATCTCACCATCAATCAAGGCCAAGGTTCTAAACCCGTCACGAGCGGCACCACCGCCAATGTCGGTGACTCGGTCATGGTCGGTCCGGGCGGCAGCGCGACCGTCGTTTATGAGGACGGCTGCAAGATCAACGTTAAGCCCGGCGCAGTGACGACCATTGCGCCGCTGTCGCCCTGCGCTTCGGGATCCAATGCTCAGAACTATAACAATTGTCCCATCGGCTCCGATGGGCGGCCCCACTGTGAGGACGACACTTGGGGCTGGATCATTGGCGGCACCTTGTTCGGCATCGGGATCGGCATCGCCGCCTATGAGGCGAGCAAGAGCAACGGCACCACCACCCCGGCGAGCCCGTGAGAATTCGTAGCGAAATTGCGTACTGCGGAGAACGACATGATCAGGAACACGCGATGAAGCGGATTCTCGCTACCGTCCTGCTCTCCGTCGCCGCGACCGGTGCTGCGCTGGCCTCCGATCTGCCACCGCCATCTGCGCCGCCGCCGCGCGCCCCTGTGGTCTATGCCCCGCCGCCACCGGTCTACAACTGGACCGGTTTCTACCTTGGCATCAACGGCGGTTGGGGCTTTGGCAAGAGCGACTGGAATACCACTGTTGCCGTCACCGCCTTGGATACCGGCAATTTCAATGTCAACGGCGGCCTGGTCGGTGGCACAATTGGTGCCAACTGGCAGAGCGACTGGTTTGTCGCCGGCATCGAAGGCGATTTCGACGGCTCCTGGATGGATGGCACGGCCAGCGTCTGTGGCGTGCCGAGCTGCGAAACCAAGAATAACTGGCTCGCCACCATACGCGGTCGCATCGGCTACGCCGCCGATCGCGTGCTGTTCTACGCGACCGGTGGCGTCGCCTTCGGCGATATCGTCGTCAACACGATCGCCAACTGGCAAAGCGCCGACAAGACCGGCTGGACTGCAGGCGCTGGTATCGAGGGCGCCTTTACCGATCACTGGACCGCACGGGTCAAGTATCTGTTCGTCGACCTGCAGAACGCGAGCTTCACTCCAGTCGCCGCTGCGACGCCGGTTACGGTCAAATTCAATGCCAACCTGATCCGGCTCGGCGTCGATTATAAGTTCTAGGTTTGCAATTTTCAGGCTGCCCTCTTCGCTCTTCTTGACGGGTGATTAAATTTGAACGAAAATAAAGCAAGAGCTTTCCGGTCGCCTTTGCCGAATTATCGCAGGCGCTAGCGGATTTAATCGACTTTGCGCGGTCTGGCATTTGCGTGACAGCCAGCGTGGCGATGACATGACGCCACCGAGGGACGGCATAGTCAGCTTTTCGGTCAGCGCGCCTCTTGTTGTTTTAATCAACATCAGGTGCACCGAAACGTGCTGGCGCCCAGTGTTCAAACGATTAAGCGGTATGATGTTGGATGGGCCCGCATACTCTTCAATGGGATCATCCTCCGCTTCTGCGGATGAAGTGAAAGAGCCGATGGCGCGATCCAGGTGATTTTGAGCGAGTTGCGAAGTTTAGCGAGGTTGATGCTCAGATTTCTGTGAGCTTTGCGTTGCTTGCATAGAATTCGGGGTGACAGAACAACGACTTACTTGCTCCATTAACCACAATCACGTTTGGTTAACCAAAAGTTCAATATGCTTAGGTCGCATCGGATATAAAATCGGAGCCGCTCTCACCCACGAGAGTGCGGCTCCGATCTCAGTGTCCCCATCCCCCGACACCCCAACTGAGGTTGGGGCCGCTATTGCCACAACAAATTATGGCTCTGAGTTGGCGACAATTTGTAATCACAAATTGTTTCTGGAGCGTTGCGCTTGGGTCACCACGCAGACTTGGAATGTCGTAGGCCGAACGCATCGCGGCACCCCTTCGTCACATCTATAATCGGCAATAACCAAAGCTCCGATTACGTGCACTTGAAGCTGGACAGACCGATGCGGCAATCGCGCGATCAACCGCCGCCCCATGTGGCCCGGTATGTTGCCTTCTCCTCGTCGCTCATCCCGGTTACCGGGACCCCCATTCGTGCTTGACGCTCCCGAAGTTTGCGGTCGCAGTCCGCAAGCGCGATCGGATGGCCCGGCGGCTGCGGGTCGGGGTAAGCCTTCAACCCGTTACACTCCAGATAGAACGCTCGCTCCGGGTGCCGCCGCACCTCCAGTGAACGCCAATAGACGACGCAAGCATCATTCGATGCTTGCAAGGTGTGTTGAACCCGCACGATTTCAGCGGCTAGCTGTTGCGTGCACGCGAGCCGCGGATCTGCGCCCTGCGCGACAGAACCTGTTGCCGGCGGATCGTCTGGCGTAGCCCGTGCAGAGTCGGAAGCGGTCTCGGAAAGCGGTGCGTTCACGGCCACCGGTTGCGCGCGATTACACGACGCCACCGTCATGGCAATAAGTCCGGCGATAGCAATCACCCCCCGCATGCCATCGAGCGTAACCGGCTCGTGGTGTGCCCGCAACCTTACTGCTCGTCGCGAACGGAAGGTTGCTGTGGTGCGTTCGTGCCATGGTTTGCAACCGACTAACGCGGACGCTCAGCGGAATAGTTTTTTACTGTGGGCAGAAACGCCATAGGCCACGGTCCTGAAAAGGTATTCTCAGATCACAACCTCAACGGTTCCATTTCCGTACAATTTGGACCGGAGGGGACCCCCGGCGAATAAACGCCGGGGGTTTTTATTTTTGCCTGGCGGTCGCCGAAGTACTGTCTTTCTCTCGCCACGGTCTCTTGATTTGGGGGTGGCGCGCCAGTGACGGCGGTTAACGGTGTGTCGGGAGGGGCCGGTGGAAAGAACTTCAGGAAATCAGTGCGCGCAGTGCGGTGCGGTTCTGACCGCACCCGAGTGGTCTGAGCATTTTCCCGATCACCGGGTTCGCAACGTGTGGTCGTGCGAGGCCTGCGGCTACGAGTTTGAAGATACGGTCTATTGGGCCGCGCGTGAGTTGGTGGATGCCGAGTAGGCCCTCCGAAGCCGCCCTGCCAACTTGCTATTAAGCGCCGCCATGACCGCACTGCCTCATGCTCGTGAGCCGCTTGCCAATGGCCTTTTCTTTGAATCAGGTCATTTGGCCAGCATTGGTCCGAAGCTTATCACTCAATTCACACTATGTCCTTCCTGCGGAAGCTGCATGGGAGCAGTCCCAAACTCTGACGTTTTCGAGTGCAAGGAATGTCGCGTATTGGTGACGCAGCCGCCTGATCATCGTGGAGCGGCGCCACTGTGATGGCGAAAAGCTCACGTTTAAAGACCGCCGTCGCCCGACTACACGCGTTCGATGACCGATCCTGACCTCATTCACTTTTTTTGGACGCTCAGGATCAGATTTACGCGCAGGTCATTGAGCAGCGGGCATGACGGCAGGTCGGCCAAATGTCCGCTTTTCCCTCTCAAAGCGGATATCGTGCCAGTCGCCTTTCGAGCGCCAGGGACGAATGCGGTTCAGACGCGAGGTCGCGAGACAGTTGCGCAGTCAAATATTTTGCGGCTTTTAGCTATATGGCTTCTACTCAGCGGCTTCTCTTACAGGCCCTGCTTAAGGGTATGGGCGATGCCGTTCGCCGCAATGACGAGTTGGCTATGGATCGTTATTGTAGAAGACTTGCTTTGATCGCCCGACACTTTGACACCAATCCTCCAGTCAGCGACGCCCTTGAACGATTGCTTTCGGCCGGCGGCCGGTGGTTGGCGACAACGGTGGCAAAACGCTATGAAGCGGAACAACAAGTACTCGAACACATCGAGTGTGTCATGGATCTTCTCTGAGTCTCGGCCGACGTTCTGATCGTTCGGCCGCGCCACCGAAATTTTTGCACCGCCGCACGATTTTTGAGCGAAATTAATTTGCCACGGCGTCAATTGCTTTAGCTAAAGATGGGAACGATCCTTTACGGGAGGAGAATTGTTTTCTCTCCCCAAACTAAGGCCGCCCTGGTTGAGCGGCCTTATTTTCTTGCGGGCCGCCTCCGCCAAGGCGCTGGCGAACTGCAGAGCCGGCGTCAACGACAACACCAGAGACGACGTAATGATCGGTCAGCCGGCCTAGGCCGCCGATCTGTTACTGAAGGTGTCATAGTCCTTCATTCGCACTGACGGCATTCGGGAAGGCAACGAACTCAGAAATCGGCGAAAGGACTGCTCCCCCTCCTCGGGACACTCAGACAACAAAGCCGCCGGCCTTTGGGAAGCCAACGGCTTTGCCTTGTCCCCCATACGTGCCGTTTTCTTGGACAGCAGTCGTTGGGTGTCGAACCGGCGGTGAAGGTAATGCGGTGATTTCACCTTTCGTCCCCGCTCTTCGTTCCGCGAAGGGGGACGCCCGCCCGACCAGAGAAGATTAGCGTCCGCGTAACGGCTTTTTTGCGGCTTCACAGTTTTCCATGCCTTGTTTGGTTAAAAAGAGAGGCCCCGACGATTTCCGTCGGGGCCAGGAAGCACGCTTTTTTGGTCCGGCCATTGGGGGACGTGCAGCAACTACACTGCCCGATGCCGGAGGAAGTGAGGCCGCGGCACGACGGTGCTGTGACTAAACCTTTGGAAAGCTTGCGACTGGTTATGTACAGCGCGCCAAAAAAGAAGCCCCGACACCCTTCCAATGTCGAGGCCGAGGCTGCGCCGCTTTTGGCCGTCCATCCGCGGACAGACGGTACGGGTGATGTCGACGCCTGATTATTCAAATGCGGATCAATGCTGTGAGTAGTGATGCACAGCACTAAAATTCGCTTTAATTCGCAATGGCACTTCAGACAGCAAAGCCGCCGGCCAGGTGAGTAGCCGGCAGCTTTGCCTTCGTCCCCCCATACCTGCCGAGTTCCGGGTCGGCATGTTGGGTTGTCGAACCGGCAGTTACGGACATGGGTGTACTCAACCGCCAGCGCGACGTTGGAAGAGTAGCGCCAAAAGGCAGTTAGGCGCGAGGGCGGAAATCACGGATGTTATGCGCTCAGAACATGAATGTGTTTTTTTGGCAACGCTCGGGATTATTTGAATATTCAGCTTCCAGATGGATTGACGGCGCTGCGTCCTTGGGCGGACGATGCAAAGGCTTTGACGGACGTCCTCGTCAAGTCAAAGTTCTTCAGGTGGGGGGGAATCGTCGGGAGGCTCTTGGCTTCCCGACGTTTCTTTTTGAGTGCGGCAAAAAAAGAAGGCCCCGACACCGTTGCAAGTCGAGGCCAAGTGCCGCGCAGCAGCCCACTGCCGCCAGTAATGGCAGAGGGAGGTATTCGTGGAGCTTTTTTCAGCGCGGAAACGGCCGAATATCTCGATTTGCGTTCACGCAATTTGACCTAGCGCAAAATTCACACCCAAAAAGTCCCGCAGCGGGCCGGTCAGCACAGAGCTCCCACAGGATCCGGCCGCCCCACCATAGCCGGACTCCTGGTCGTTTCTGCCGTGTGCGCCATCGAGTCCAGGGAGGATCCACATCATCAGGACGAACAAAATGGCGAATGCGATGTAATCAGGAACCCTCATGGCATCGGCCCATCGCATTAGCCGCCCGTTCCTAACCTCTAGTTCGCCACGACGATTTTCGCTACGGGATTGTGCAGATCAGTCATGTCGGCGCGACATTCCGTCATGTTGAACCAATAGCTAGCTTTTCTGCCGGCCTGCGAATCCATAGCCGGCAGCCATGATTGAGCAGGAAGCACCACACAGGCTCCTTCCCACCATCATCGCTATGGCGATTGTCGTCGCGTTTCTTTGGCTTTTCCGGTGTGCAAACTTTTTTAAAATCGGCGGTATGGGCGAGATAGTTAGTGTGGAATGGCATCCACAAATGTTGGCTTGGCGGGCCACTCGATGGCCGTCACGCGGTGCAGGTTAGGCTCGACGGTGGCGACGCTGGCGCCCAGGCGTGCCGCGTAGACCTGCAGGTTTTCCATAACCCGCTGCACGTAATTGCGCGTCTCCGCCATTGGGATGCGCTCCACCCAATCGACCGCATCGACCTTGGGATCACGCGGTTCGCCGTGCTGCGCCACCCACTGTCGCACCCGGCCGCGGCCGGCATTGTAGCCGGCAAACGTCATCACATAGGAACCCGTATATTCCTTAAAGAGCGCGCTGACCTCGGCGGCGCCCATCTGTGTATTGTAGATCGGATCGGCGACGAGACGCTGCCAATCGTAGACAACACCAAACCGTTGCGCGGTATCGCGACCGGCCTCCGGCGTAACCTGCATGAGCCCCACCGCATTAGCCGGCGAAGTGTCGCGCTGATCAAAACCGCTCTCGGTGCGCACAATCGAATAGACCATACAGTGATCGATTGCTGGCGCGATTGGGCTATAGGTTGGCACGCCGACCTCGGGAAACGCGTACCGCTCCATGGCGAGACCTCTGGCCAGCGCCGTCTTTCCCAGAACGAGCATCGCCTGAGCATCGTGGTGGCGTGCGGTCAGCTCGCCAACCGCGTTCAGCGTGGCAAGGTCGGTGCTGCTCTCAGCGAACTCGGTGACGAAGGTCAAAACTAGGTCGAGTTCGCCAATCGCATAAAGGTTTTCTAAGGCGCGGGGCACATCGTTGCTCGCGTTTTCCAGATTGGCCTGGGGTGACGGACGCAACGCAATCTCGTTAAAGCCAAGTCGCGCTCGCGCGAGCTGGCCGTAATAGGCGGTGGGATAGCGCGCTGCCCGCTCGTATTGTGCCTTCATCTCGTCGAGCTGGCCGGCAGCCTCGAACGCGCGGCCGCGCCAATAGGCGGCACGCGCCAACACAATCGGATCGCTCGAGCCTTCGTCGATTTTCGCGAAGTGCCGCAGCGCCGTGATTGGATCCGACAGGAAACGCAACGCGATCCAGCCTGGCATGAAGTGAAATTCTGCGCGGTAATAAGGATTGGCCGGAGCCGCTACTTGGCGGACAACGTGGTAGGCGGTGTTTGGCTCGCCGAGATCGAGCAGTCGGCGCGCCAGCATGCGACACTCTCGCCACCATTCATTGGTGTCCTGGAGACGCAAATCATCGCCTGAAACTTCGCCCAACAGCTTGACCGCCGCCGCAACATCGTCATGGGCCAATAGCCAGTGCAGCCGGCATAAGGCGTAGCCTAAATCAGCCTGTGCCTCCTTTGGGACCGCTGCCAGTAGCGCCCCGCTTTTGCTGCTGTTCGCCTCGGTCTCCTCGCAAGCCTTCACGATCGCCACTTGAGCTGAGCCGAGCCGCTTCGCGGCCCGCATCGCGGCTGGAAAATCCTTGGCGCCGATGCGGTGGTCCATACGCACAATGTCATCGGCAGCAGTCAATTGGTCGTGGAATGCAGTGGCGACCGCGGTTTCCAACTCGGCCGATAATTCTGCCGCGTGCCATACGGCCTGCACCTCGCGTGCGGCAGCCGCACGATCACCGTCGCCCAGCAGCAGGCGCGCGACCGCCAGTCGGCCGGGCGCACTGGCGGGGTGCGCACCGACAAAGCGGCGCACCGTCGCCGCATCGCGCCGCTCTTGCCACAGCCTTGCCTCGGCGCGCCGGCGCAGCAGCGGGATACTCGGCCAATCGGGATTGGCTTGGATGAAGCTATTGTAGTCGTCGAACCCGGCGGGATTATCGGGATCGCGCAGCGCAGCCCAGGCGATGAGTTTCCGCGCCGCCGGATCGTCGATCGATGCCGCGAGCTTCGTCGCGTCACTAAGCTTGTGCTGCTGCACCAGCTGGAGCGCCTGCTTCACCGCAACGAGATCGGGCGACAGTTGCGGCACCGGTGAAGGATCGATGGTGTCGGCTGTGAGGATGGTTCGGGGTCCGGGCGCACGCTCCCCATGCTTGGCCTCAGTTACCGGCCGCTTTTTGTGATGCTCTGCTTTGCTGGCCTTGCTCCGGTGCGCGATGACTTGCTTGTGGCCTGGGGCCGAAGACACTTCGCCGCTGGTGAGTGCCACAATTGCCGAAGCAAACAGGAAAACCAGAGTGCGCCGGCGCAGCAGTCGTCTGACGAGCGCGTTGCCGCGAGCGAAAACAGCGCCGCTTCGATCTAAATAGGTGTGACAGCAGTGGATGGTCCCGACCCCTTCCCGCTTCCGGGAAGTATGCCGTGAATTAAGGCACCTTTACGGGCAGGTCCGGTCCTTCTTCCGCCGATGCCCCGAAATACGTCGCTTATTGAACCGACCATACCCCTGGGAAGTGCCGCGAAACGCTGGATGTTTCGGTCCACATCAGCTTTATCGCCGGGTTCAAAACCGCGGCCACCAGGGGGGTCTACCGGGACGAGGGGCGGAAAGCGGCATGGCTTCATTACTCGTGGTCTTGTTCAGGATCTCGCTCCACAGACGCGTACACTCTGCGAAGCCCGAGAGCTTTTAGAATGGCTGTGCTCACAGGCTTTTTCCGGTTCAAGATCTGATTGACATAGCTACGCCCAATCTTATGCCGCCTCGCGAATGCGCCTTGATTTCCTTCGCGCTCAATTGCGGCTCTTAGCAGCTCGATAACGTCATCATCGTCAAATATGCGCGCGCGACTTCCGAGACGGCTATGTGCGAGCCGCACAGCGGTCGTGCGGTGTGCGGGTTTGCGCCGTCTTGGCATAAGCTTCCGGCCCGTGGCTATCTTCTCCGACTGTATCAAAATCGGCGTTAAGCTGTTTTTAGTTTGATCCAAGCAGACTAATCACTGCGTGGAGCGCGTAATTCGTGTGGTGGGGCATCCCCACGCAGGGCGCAAGCCTGAGTGACGACGAGTTGTGGCGCGCGATCGCGCAAAACACAAACGCAATGTCGGCGCTTGTCCACCAGCAGCTTGAACTGGATGCAGCCATGAACGGCTCTAGCGATGTCGTCCGCCAAGCAAGCCAACGATAGTTGCGCTGTAACTTATCGATCGTCCCTGTCGCCAGGCGTCACTTCATCAAACCAAACTAGCCCTGGCTTTGCGGGCCTTTTTGTTTTTCACGCTGCTTACACGCGAATATACTGGAGCTTCGTCGTCGCCACCGCAGTCCACAGCGCTTCGTTGCGGTGATTTAAGATCAAAGATGGAATATAGCCTGTCCAAGCAAGCAAATAGCTTTAGTAATTCACGGCTGGGGCGACGTAACTCCGCACACCCTTGTCATCCAAAACCAGCAAAGGCACGTATTCCGAAGCCTCGTCTGGCACAAGCGTAAGCGTCAAGTTATCAAGGATAAACCAGCGATCTTGCCATAGAGCCGCGAGCACCATGTGATTGCCCGATTGGCCGCGCGCATGCACGATGACAAGGCGCAAGTGATCCGCTGCAACACCTGCCTCGAGCAGGGCAAAATATTTGGAGATAGAATAGGCTTTGCAATCACCGCCGCCATTGATCGCCTCGAGTGGGCTCCGCCAATCGCTCTGCACCACGGGCTTAATCTCAAAGTTGATGGCGCGATTGATATGTCCGAGGACAGCCAGACCGTTTTGCGCTTTTGCATCTTCAATGATGGCGCCTAACTGCTGCGCGGCTCCACATTCAGTCACGTTGCTATCACTGCACGCCCCGAATAGCGCATGATCACGACCAAGCTTGTTAACAGTTGCAAACCACTTTTCGAGTAGCGGGCCGTCGGCCACCTCGACGGTGTGGTTGCCGAATGGTTCAGACGGTGCGCAGTGGGCGCTACGCGTAGCTGACAGCGTCGCCACAAAAATTGCGATGATTAGAGTACTGCGGATTACAAAGCCCATGTCGCGCCAGGTGCCCGCCAGCGATTTGATAAGGCTCTCTTATTGAGAACCCACCGTCGGGTTACGTCACAATTTAGGAAAAACGGCCCAAAACATGACTTGCGGCTGAGGAAAGAGTGGCGACACGGGCGCAGCCAACGTTGCTTGTCGCGCGCTCAAGCGACGAGCCTAGCGCCCAAGATCGAACCTTTGCGCCAAACCACATTGTATCTTGCTTCTCTCGCTGCAAAGCGCAGGACAAATTGGTCAGGAGCCTCAAAATCCGACGTGGTGCGGAGTCGCACGCCACCATCGGACCTATCCACAATGAGGCAGTAGCGCGGATCCCCGCCCGACTGGGCAGAGATCATCCCTATTTGTTGAACAGGATGGCGGGGGGCGCGACGTCGCTCGAACGTGGACGAAATCATGGGTGTCCACCACTCGATTGGGCTAAGTTCAAAGCATGGGCCCTCACGATTACGCGC
Source organism: uncultured Alphaproteobacteria bacterium (assembly GCA_963816295.1). Taxonomy (GTDB): domain Bacteria; phylum Pseudomonadota; class Alphaproteobacteria; order Rhizobiales; family Xanthobacteraceae; genus BOG-931. The sequence continues at coordinate 94,130 of CAWFJS010000022.1, forward strand.
AACCTAATTTGCTCGCTTAAATTATTGCTAAATTTTTTGTAAATCGGTGTGTAAGACAATTCTCGATTAACGAAACCCGCCGCGGCAGTCAGACGCATCGAAGCATTTTTAGGTTCCGATTTAGATCAAGTGAGTACAACGACTAGTGTGGCACCTTCATAGAAACAAGGCATCGGCGTTGAGGCTCTCGTGCATTACCTAGTAAGATATGCGCCAATCCCGCCTATCGAAGCTGAGTTGTTGACAACTCGTCAGCGTGAAATTTTTCATCTGATTGTCGTCGGACTATCCAACAAGGAGATCGCTCGCAAGCTTGGAATAGGAGAAGGCACCGTGAAAATCCATGTTGCCAAGCTGTTCGATAAGCTAGGCGTGCGACATCGCAGCGCTGTCGCTCTCGCCGGTGCCAAGCTCTGGCTTCGGTCATCGGTTACGGTTTTTGGTCCAGGGGGCGGACAAGGAGCCAATTAATTCTCTCATGCGCGAAGACGGGACGAGCATTTAATAGCGAAGCTCGCCCAGATCATGTTCACGTTCGATCTTGCGCGCGAACTCGCTCCTGCAACGGTGACGGCGAATTGCCTGCATCCGGCTACTTACATGGCGACAACAATGGTACGGCAGAGCGGGGTCACTCCGGTCAGCACAATCGAAGAAGGAGCCGAAGCAATTCTCAACCTCGCGGTGTCGAAAACGCTCGATGGTCATTCAGGCGAGTTTTACAACGGGCTGCGACCGTCAAGGGCCAACGTGCAAGCCTATGACGAGCGTGCGCGTGAGCAGTTACGAGCGCTTAGCATGCGCCTGACTGGGTTGGACTGAATGTTTACGCGCGCTGAGCTCGAAGATGTAATCCCGCTGATTCATCACAGCGTTCCGCCAACGCCGCAATATGCGTGGCCTTTGCTAAAGGCGCTAACGGGCGTTGACGTCATCATCAAACACGAGAACCACACGCCAATCGGTGCTTTCAAGGTGCGCGGCGGGATTGTCTATTTTGACCGGCTCAAGCGCGATCGGCCGGCGGTCAAGGGAGTGATCACAGCCACGCGTGGCAACCACGGTCAATCGCTGGCTTACGCCGGGGCGCGCGCTGGCGTTGCCGTCACGATCGTGGCGCCACACCGAAACTCCACTGAAAAAAATGCAGCGATGCACGCATTCGGCGCCGAACTCATCGAGCATGGCAACGACTTCGATGAGGCAAAAGCGGCCGCGATACAGATCGCGTCCGAGCGCGACCTCGAATACGCGCCCTCGTTTGATCGAGACCTCGTCATTGGGGTCGCGACTTACGCACAGGAACTGTTTAGGGCCTTTGATCGTCTTGATACGGTCTATGTGCCGATTGGTCTCGGCTCTGGCATTTGCGGCCTGATTGGCACGCGCGATGCGTTTGGATTAAAGACAAAGATCGTAGGCGTAGTCGCGGCAGCAGCGAACAGTTATCTGCGCTCTTTCACTGCGGGCTTTGTGGTACCCACCAATGCCGCGCAAACCTTCGCGGATGGCATGGCCGTGCGCGTGCCGGACTCGACAGCGCTCGACGTCATTCGCAAGGGCGCTGACCGAATTATTGAGGTGACCGAAGACGAAATTGCCGAGGCGATCCGAGCAATCTATACCGCGACCCACAATTGCGCTGAGGGCGCCGGTGCAGCAGCATTCGCTGCCCTAATGAAGGAGCGTGCGCAGCTGCAAGGGCGGCAGGTGGCCGTCATCCTGAGCGGACAAAATATCGATCGGGCATGGATGCAAATCGTTCTGGCAGGGGGAACACCGCGTGTTGGCCACTAGTACGGATCAGGTATGATGAAAGGGGCGTGTTTGCCGATCAGTGCGACAGGGCAAGCAGCCGGACAAAAAAGCCTTGCACAGATCTCGTGAAGCTAAGGACGACAATCTCCACAAATGCCTGTTGCTCATGGAGGCGTTCCGAGCCATTCGCCGGACAATGCCATTGCAACATGCCTACGCCTTCCTTTTTGTGGCGTTGGAGGAAGGTCACAGCGTTTCGGAATATGCCGAACGCGCCGGGACCACTCAGGCAGTAATGACACGCATCTTGTTCGCCCTTAGCTCCCGCAGTCGTGGGCGCCAACCTGGCTATGGCCTCGTCCAGCAGGTGATAGATCCGCAAGACGGGCGCAGGACGCAGACGTTCCTGACCGTCAGAGGCAACGCGCTGGTTCGCGAAATAGTGCGATTGATCAGATCTGATCGCCGGCGTGCAATGAAGTTGCGCAAATCGACGATGGCTGAGAAGTCACCGCGAGATTTGGAACGCGATCAGTGGCTCTCCAAATTGATCGCGGCGGGTCTTAAGCTTGGGGCGGATGACATCCAATTAGTGATCCGTCAGGTCGAAGCATTGATTGGCCACAGGCAATCTAAACGATCTCCTCGTCCACACGGCGCTTCTAGATCCCCCAAGCTTTTTAGCGGACGCGTCCGAAGGTGAGCGACTGTTACTATTTCAGCACAATGAAGGGAAAAATCACCTGCAGTCCGCCGCGGGCCGTCGAAAGACCACACTCCCAACTTCCAATTAGATCATCGAGGGGGGAGTTTATGCGCAAGATATTATTGGCAGCCGTACCAATTCTCTTGATGCTTGCTGCTCCGACCAGTTCGCAAGCAGATGCTGTTGGCGCAGCATTCGGTGCCGGAACCGGGCTTGTGGTTGCTGGGCCACCCGGCGCTGTGGTCGGCGGCGTTATCGGCGCAATCTGGGGGAGACCGTTTTGGGGACCGCCGAATAGTCCTCATGCATGCTGGATCGATAATTCCTTCTACCGGCATTGCCGGTACTATGCCGGCCGATGGCACTATTATTGAGTGAAACGGGCCGCGCTCGCCTGATTCCCCGCCGGACCTGATCCAGATTGCATTTCTCAGCAGCAATGTCGGCAGTGGTCCCGCCGTCCGCTTGGGTTATCCCCGTTAGGTGTGCCAAACGACTTACCTCCTGATCCCGTGCGGCACGGATTCCTCTCTTGTTCGAAGCGCTTACCGGGTGTTGCCCAACCGCCACATGTCAAATCAAAATTTGCATCGGAATCGCGGCACCACGGGCGCAGGGTGCCTGCCTGATGGTCGCTCGACATCACGCGCATGCCGCCGCTTGTGAGCTTCCAAGCCAAGCGCGGTGACGACAGTAATTACAACCGAACTTTGGCCAATTTGTTGAAGCTGCATTTTGAACGGAAGGAACTCCTGATGCGACGCACAGCGGCAACAAGCATTAGACGACGACTTGCGTTCCCAATCATCTCGGCGGCATGCATCGGCTTATCGCTTGGCACCGCGGTCGCCGCGGATTGCCAGCGCGACAATTTTGCCGACTGGCTCGAAAGCTTCAAACAGGAAGCGGCCACCCAGGACATTTCGCAAAAGACGATCGCGTCCGCATTGAATGGCGTTACTTACGATCCCGCCATTATCACCCGCGACCATGCACAAAGCGTATTTCAGCAAAGCTTTGAACAATTTTCCGGCCGGATGGTATCGCCCGATCGCTTGCGCAAGGGAGCCAACATGCTCAAACGATACGGGTCAATATTCCAGCGGATTGAGGACCGCTATGGTGTCCCGGCGGAAGTGCTGGTAGCGATCTGGGGACTTGAAAGCGATTACGGTGTCAATCAAGGCAAATATTCGACAATTCGGTCACTCGCAACCTTGGCCTACGATTGTCGACGCTCCGAAAAATTTAAGTCCGAATTGCTCGATGCGCTTCGGATAGTTGAGCGCGGTGACCTGGCGGCAAGCGACATGATCGGGGCATGGGCCGGCGAAATCGGTCAGACGCAATTTTTAGCGTCCTCCTACTTGAAGTTTGCCGTTGATTTCGAAGGCTATGGACGCCGCGATTTAATTCACAGCGCCCTGAACGCGCTGGCGTCGACGGCAAACTATCTCAAAAACTACGGTTGGACCAGCAATCAGCCATGGACGGAAGGCTCGGCCAATTTTCGTGTTTTGCAGAAGTGGAATGAGTCCGAGGTGTACGCGAAGACCGTCGCCTATTTCGCCATGCGGCTAGAGAAAGAACCTTAAAAGATCGTCGCGCAGCGTCCCATTTTGACGATGGAATCTGCGGAATTGACTAAAATCGTTGGCTATACCTGTTGTACTTCTTTTACAGTCGTACCATTGCGGTTAACGGCTCTTCCACAATCGTGTGGCAGCCTGAGGCGGAAATACCGAGCACATCGCCATGAGATTTTGTGACGCAGAGGCCTGCCATTCCTGCCCCGCGGCTACGGATATGCCTTGTTGTTTGCGCCGCAAGGCGCAATTTTGCAGGTGGCTAGCCCGCAGACGATCCGCTCGCGGCATTCGCGGCGCGCTTGAAACAATGAGCCTGCAACTAATGGAAGACGCTGAGGCCCTCGAGCGAGAGGCAGCCGCCCTTTCCGTCACGCGGTAACTGACCGTCGTACTCTCGATTCAACAACCAGTCCGTTCGCGCGCGAACCTGCGACGGTAAGGCAGGAACCGATCGCCAATGCAATGAGCCCTCTAGGTTGAGGCGAAAACGCGCCGAATTCGCACCGCGCACTTGAAGCGACTTTAATCCTTTGCGAAGTTCTCATTTCGGCAGCCGGGGCCGCCCATCTTGGCTACCATGATTTCGGCGACAGAATATTCGACTATTTGCAGCCGGGGGAGGACGAGGGCCCGTTCTAGTTTCGTGAATTCCAGCAGTACGCCTCGCTCACATCACGATCGAATTGTGCCAGCTGATATCGCTCATAGAACTGCGCTATCCGATATGCTCACGTGCTTGCATCGCAACGCTGAACTTGTGCGTCCTTTGCGCATCGTGTTCACAACAGCGCTCACCTTGATATTGATGTGGGGGTTGGCGGAAAACGCCGCCGCCGTTGTCCGCATAACAAGTGATCGCGGCGGCAATATCGGCGCCTATTGGTCGCGCTATATGGCCCTTCGTGATGCCGGCGAGCAGATCGTTATCGATGGCATCTGTTCGTCGGCCTGTACGCTTGTGCTCGGCATTGTGCCGCATGATCGGATCTGTGTTACTTCAAACGCGGTGCTTGGTTTTCACGCCGCCTGGCGTCCTGGCTTTCTCGGCTTCGAGATCATTAATGATCCTGCCACACGCACGCTTTGGAACATCTATCCGACGCCAATTCGGCAGTGGATCAGCCGTAATGGCGGGCTCGGCCTCGCAACGATTTACCTGTCCGGCCCAGAGCTCCTGAGTATGTACCGACAATGCCGCTGATGATTGTCTACAGGAGCGGCAAAATGGGCCGATTGCACGATCCGGTAACGCTGTGTTGACAGATCAGCTGATTTGTTTTGGTGTGCTGGGCTAAACTGGATTAGGCCGATCCCCGGGGAGATTGAGGTTGCACCTCGAAACGCGTGTGCTGGTCACTGGAGGAGCCGGATTTCTCGGCTCGCATCTGTGCGAGCGTTTGCTCAAGCAGGGCGCCGATGTCATCTGCGTCGATAATTATTTCACCGGAACACGTCGTAACATCGAGAGCATGCTCGATCATCATGGTTTTGAAGTCATCCGGCACGATGTCACGTTTCCGCTCTATCTGGAGGCCGACCAGATCTACAACTTGGCCTGCCCCGCCTCCCCCATCCATTATCAGCACGATCCGGTGCAAACGACCAAGACCAGCGTGCACGGCGCCATCAACATGTTGGGATTGGCGAAGCGCCTGCGCGCCAAAATCCTTCAAGCGTCGACGTCCGAGATCTACGGTGATCCCAGCGTCCATCCGCAGGGCGAGGATTATTGGGGGCACGTCAACCCGATAGGACCGCGCTCTTGTTATGATGAGGGCAAACGCTGTGCCGAAACGCTGTTTTTCGATTATTGGCGCCAGCACAAGCTCGCCATCAAAGTGGCGCGGATTTTCAACACCTACGGGCCGCGCATGCACCCCAACGATGGCCGGGTGGTTTCAAACTTTATCGTCCAGGCCCTGCTCGGCCGTGACATCACGGTATTCGGCGATGGCCTTCAAACCCGCTCATTCTGTTACGTTGATGATTTAATCGATGGCCTGATGCGGCTCATGAACACGCCGGATGAGGTGATCGGTCCCATCAATTTGGGCAACCCTAAAGAATTCACCATCTTGGAACTGGCCTCCTTGGTAATCGAGTTGACGGGCTCGCACTCGCGCATCGTCCACCGGCCGCGACCGCAGGATGATCCGCGACAGCGCCGCCCCGATATTTCAAAGGCCAATGACCTGCTCGGTTGGTCTCCCAAAACGCAACTAAAAGAAGGGCTTAGCCGAACCATCAGCTATTTTGAGAGCTTGCTGAGCGACGGCACTGTAAAAGCATCAATCGCGCGCGATCAGAGCGCCGAGGCGTAGCCGCGCGTCCCAAGCAAAAACCAGCACTTTAGCGCAAACAAGACTTGGCGCTCGGCGCAGCGGATAAGTCCTCGCAAAGGCCGTCCGTGGAGATTTTTCATAAACGATGAGAGAATTTCACCGACGTTCGCTTCGCTGTGTTAGTTTCCACACACAATCATTCGGCTATCGTCACACAGCGAATCTTCGGCCTTGGTTCAGTTCGCGGCGCGCAGACATGCTGCAAAAATTGAGCGATGAAGTACGCGAATGCCATGCGCATGCAAAGGACTGCGCGCGTAAGGCTGCGGCCCAAGCAGAACCCGCACTTCGACAAAGCTTCTTAGATGCGCAGCAATGCTGGTTGCGACTGGTCCAGCGCCTCGCCTCACTCCCAGAGTCCGAGGGCGATTAGATTTGCCCATCCGGTTCCATTTTTTATTTCGCGATCTCGTTCGCCGATGCCGCCCTGCGCCATGACTCACTGGCGCAAAACGCGGCAAAGAATATGGGTTCGTGATTTGCGCAGTCGATGGTATCCTTAATTCAATTACTCGACCAATCCAGCGCCCCAAAGCTCCGATGGCTCGTGTTATTTTTGTCAATCGATACTTCTTCCCCGATCACTCCGCCACCAGCCAAATCCTCTCCGATCTGACTTTTCACCTGGCCGCGATCGGCCACGACGTGCACGTCATCACGTCAAGGCAACTCTATGACAACTCTTGCGCAGCATTGCCCGAAAGCGAAAGCATAAATGGCGTGCAGGTACATCGCGTGGCGTCGACCCGCTTTGGCCGCGCCGCGCTATCCGGACGCGCGCTTGATTATCTTTCGTTTTACCGATCGGTGCGACGCCACCTCCGCGAGATCGCAGGGGCGGCCGACATTGTGGTTGCGAAAACCGATCCGCCATTGCTGTCGGTCGCGCTTGCAACGATTACGCGACAGCGGCGAGCGCACCTGGTCAACTGGCTGCAAGATATCTATCCGGAAACCGCAGTATCGCTCTTTCGCGGCCGCGAATTCCGGCTGAAAGCCTTCTCTGAGCGTGTACTTTATTCGAGCTTTGATCGCTGCCGCTAAGCGAAGAGGTAAGATCCGGGGTCGGCGCGATGGCGCCTCACGCCAGATCGAGCGCAAATCGCTTGAGATCGCCCAGCGCGCAGTAAGCCAGCGCCGCCTCATGCGTGGCGCGCAGGACGACCCGCGGCGCGTGATGGGCTTCAAACGCCTCTTGCCAACGCTGCGCGCACAGGCACCAGCGGTCGCCGGCCTTAAGCCCAGCGAAGCCGATTTCCGGAACCGGCGTCGACAGATCATTGCCACGCGATTTGGAAAAACTAAGAAAGGCGTCGGTCATGACTACGCAGACGGTATGACTGCCGATGTCCTCCCGGCCGGTGTTGCAACAGCCGTCCCGGTAGAAACCCGTCATTGGTTTGATCGAGCACAGTTCAAGGGGCTCGCCGAGGACATTGCGCGCCGGCAGGCGGCCGCCCCAATGCTCTTGCCTTTCGTCTCGCAACATTTGGCGGCTCAGGAGATCGCGGCGTCGTGCCGTTAGCGACAGGAATTTCGATGCGAGGATGAATCGACTAAAGTCGCAATGCGATAAGCACACGCAGGGAGAAGCACACACGAGGAGAAACGCACGCAGGGAGCGACCAAGGTGGGGCCTTGCCTGACTGATGCGGCCCCGAAAGATCGCTCCCAGCGCACCGCTCGCATATTGACCGCTATGATGCCGCCCGAACGGATGCGGCGTCAGTCATCGCGGCTTTCTTGGCCCGGTGGAAGCATACGCACCTCCATGACCGCGACAGCTACAACTTTAAATCTTGGCGCAACTGCCTCGTCTGTCAAGAGAGCAAACGGTCGCCGGTTCCATTCGGGTGATCACGAATAGACTCAACCACGCTCGCCAGAGTGTTATGTCATTCAATCTGCAGCTTGAGCGTTTCGATTAGTTTCGCCCAGCGGCCGCGCTCCTGTTGCGCAAAGGCGACGAATTCATCGATGCGCTTGCGCTCAACTTCGATGCCCTCTTGTTTCATCCGCTCGACAAAAGCGTAGCTCCCCAATAAGGCGTCGAGCTGTGCGCGTAACCGCTCAATGATCGACGCGGGAGTTGGAGCCGGAGCGTAGAGCGCGACCCAGGCCGAGGCGATGAGATCAGGATAACCAAGCTGCGGCATGCGCGAAACATCGGGTAGAATCGCGGACGCGGAATTGGCGGCAAGCGCCAGCGCGCGCACTTGATCGGCGCGTATGGACGCAATGACATCCGGCACAATCGGAAACATCGCGGCAATTCGACCGCCAATCAGATCTTCGAGTGCAGCAGCTTGGCCCCGATAGGGCACGTGGACCATGTCGATCCCGGTGCGCGCCTTGAACATCTCGCCGAATAGATGAGTCGACGAACCGATCCCCGACGAGCCATAGCTGAGCTCGCCCGGACGCGCGCGTGCGTAAGCGATAAAGCTATCCAGCGATCGCGCCGGTATCGCGGGATGAACCACAACGAGATGCGGCGCCGACCACATCATGCCGATCGCGGTAAAATCGGCCGTCGGATCATAAGACAGATGCCGGTACAGGCTTTGATTGATGGTCTGTGTGCCATTGGTGCCGATGAACAGCGTCTGGCCATCGCCTTGCGCGCGCGCCGCTTCCGCGGCGGCGAGATTGCCGCCAGCACCCGGCTTGTTCTCAACCACAACAGGTTGCCCAAGCACGGTCTTGAGGTGCTCGGCTAATAGCCGTGCCGAGAGATCGGCGCTTCCCCCCGCTGGAAACGGTACGAGGATGACAATTGTCTTGTTGGGCCAAATATTGGACGAGGGATCCGCCCAGCTAGGAACCGCGTTGGCGGCCGCGGCGGCGCATCCTAAGATCAGGTGGCGGCGAGCTAACGACATTATGCTTTCTTCCAGGCTTGGCACGCCACAATCCTGTGGCGCTGAAGTGATACTTCATGGAAATCGAGGGCTGTTGCAAGCCGCCCGCGTGGCCGACCCACTGCCTGTCTGGTTGAATGGCTCCGCTGTGGGGACGGGTGCCGGTTTTAGCTGGTGTTCGATACCAGCGTTTTGAGGGGCAATGACGCAGACTTCCGCGCATCCGGCGAGCTCGAGCGATGCCGCCGCTGCCAGTTCTCGGACGAGCGCTCTTCTACGTTCCGGCTTGGCGCGGCTGCAGCCGTGGAGTGACTGGATCGTTTTGATTGCGACGGCTGCGGCTCTGTACCCGATGTTCGGCCGCAGCTCGGATATGGGACCGTTTTACAGCACCGCCGCTCGCTGCATTTTGCGGGGCGAAGCGCTGCTGAGCTGCCTGCCGCCGTACCCATATCAGCCCGCTTTGGCGATTTTCTTCATTCCGCTCGCATTCCTGCCGGCGGTTCTGCAAAGACTGATCTGGTACGTGATCTTTGTCGGCTGTTTGGTGCTCGCGGTTCGACTAACCGAGGCGATCGCCGAACGGCTTTATCCTGGCTCGACACGCGGTCAGAACCTGTTCTGGCTGCGGACGATCATGCTGATCACCTGCGGTAAGCATTTTCTCGACGTCATCACCTATGCCTCCCATGACCCGCTTTCGCTGGCCATCATTATGTTCGCAACGTGGGCGTTGTTTAACGGCCGCGACGCTGTGGGCGGACTGTGGCTTGCGGTTGCGGCCGCAATCCGCGCTTCGCCGCTCATTTATCTTCCCTATTTGCTTCTCAAGCGGCGTTTTCTTGCTTGCGGCGTTTTCGTTGTCGCGTTCTTGGGGGTGAGTCTCATCCCTGACGTTATCGGTGCGTTGCGCGGCGGCCATACCGGTTATTTCACCGACTGGCTGCGTCAGGTCGTCGGCCCGGCGCTGGTCCCTGGCACATCGTCCAATCTCGTGTTCTGGGATATCTGGAACGGCGCCAATCTCTACAACCAGTCGCTGCGGGGCCTGATCAATCGCTTCGCGACGGGTCCCGTCTTTGGCCTAACGCCGACAATGATCCTCATCGTCGTCGATGGCATCTTTGCCGTGATCGTCGGCGTGCTTCTGCTCATGTCACCACGCCGGAGGGAGTACGTCGCCATCGACACGGCGGTGCTCCTGATCGCCATGTTGGCGCTTTCCCCGATGACCAGCCGCTATCATTATATCTTTGTGCTTCCCGCCGTCATTCTGGCGACCGCAGCGACTATCGCCGATCCACGCATGCGCACGCTCGGGGCCTATGTGCTGGCGGCGAGCTTCCTGCTGCGTGCCGGCACTTCAAACGACCTCGCCGGCCAGCGACTTACCGACTTTGCGTATGCGTATGGCTTCATGCCGCTGGGTGCGATTGCGCTCTACATAATCTTCGGCGCGATATTGTGGGCTTGGCATCCCCCGGGAGTGAGCGCAGCGGACGACAAGGCCGAGAACGCGCCTGTGCGGACGCCCCGGATAAGGTGGCGCACATCGCCAGAACGCACGTCGCCCGAATAAGTCCGGCCGCGCTTACCGCGGGGAAGGTTGCGGCGGGTTGTGCGCTGGAGGATGCGCCGCCTTGAGTGCAGGCGGCGCAAGAACCTGCTGTCTGACATCTTGCTCGACCTGCTGCAGCGTCGCAATGTTCTGATTTATTTGCTCTTGCTTGGCGGCAAACTGGTCCTGATTGGCGGCGAGTTGCCCCATGTTCCGCCGCACAATCGCGAGATCAACTGCGATCAACTTAATCTGCTGCGCCACTTCCGATGAAACGGCAGTCTCGGCAGTTTTCTTCGGGTTTTGCGCGGGCAACAGCCAAGCCAATGACGGAGCCCAACCCGTAATCATCTCGTTTAACTGCTCACTGTAGGATTGCCCGGCCAGCGTAAGCCCGACGCCAATCAGAACCGCCGCGCAGAACCGGCTCACCGATCGCACCATTCGGTTCGCAACGGAGGGCTTTTTCATTGCGTTTTGGCGCTGGGGCCGCCGCACGCGTTGCAAATCTCGCTCGGCATCCAGGTCGCGCGGAGCAAAATCGCGCTCGTGATACTGGTCATCGGGCACTAAGGGTGTGGACGAGGGATACATCGGTTCGATCTCCGGGTCAGAGCGGTGCCCAGGTCATGCCGCTGAAGGATCGCGATTTGAGACGCGCAAAAGCGGAATGTGCTCGAGCACGATTGGCGTGCTCATGGCGGTGCACCGACCTCGACGGCGCGAACGACTGGGGCGGCCTCAGTCCTGTACCGGCGCGCTCCAACAGGAGCCGAAGCTCGTTCACCCCCGTCTGCGTTCGGGACATTGGTTCGACCCCCGTTGCAATGCGCGAGATGGGGCCATGCCGCGTGGCGTCTACCGCCGGCTCAGAACGCTCGGTGCGGCGATGTGAGTTCGCGCGCCGATTAAAGCGCAGCAGACGCCAACCGGATGTGCGCGCAACCCGCACCAATGCTTCCGACATTAACAACAATGCCAAGACCACCGCACCGGCCAGACTGATTGATCCGAAGTTTGTTTGAGTCCCGGCGTTTTGCCGCACGTCGCCGTTCGCGGCTGAAACGTTCGCCCAGGCAGGCGGTAATTGTTCTTGCCTATTTTCCACTCCATGCTCGGCGGCATAACCGTTGCTTTCCGCAACCAGTTCGTGTGCGTTCAAATCCACCGATCTCGGCAGATCGACCCAGCGGGCCGTAAAATCTACGGCGGGCTGCTCAGTCGTCGTCTCGCTTTGCTCGTATTCTGGCTCTGCAGTGTCGGTCAGCGGCGGCGTTTTCCAGACTTGCTCGCCGGCAGTGTCATTCTGAGTATCCGCACGGCGTGACGTCGCATTGATGAGCGAGTGGACCCGCATGCCTTGCTCATGCAGATACCAGCAGTGGCGATTGTTGGCTCGGTCGACGCGATAGTACCAATGCAAGCCCGCCGGCGACGAACTATCGGGCTTGATCCTGCATTCATCGCCTTTCGCTTCGCCAAGGCTTGAATGCCCGCTCACCAGAACAGCTGCTGGTATCAGGGCAAGGCCGATCGCCAGGATCTTTGATCGCATTGATCCCCCCAATTCGTTTGTAGTCACGCCCCGACATCGAATCGCGACTGCGGTAGCCAATCCTCACGCGCATTGGGGCGTGAGTGCGTTGGCATTGTGAAATTAACGAAGGCTGCCAAGCCATGATTTTGCCCAACGTACGGCTTGGGTTCGGCCACGTATCGAGCCACGTATCGAGAAAGCATGCGCGGCGGAAAAATGTCACCATTGCGGTGAATGCGGCCCAATTCACATTATTATAGGCGGCTACTCTGCTCGAAAGCGGCTGGGCGATCGCGCGGTCGGAACGCCTGAATGTGCAGATCTATCGGCTGCGATGCACGCACGCAAAGAGCAAACTACCGATCCGCGAAGCCATGCCCGGTCACGGGCACACGAACTGTTCACCGGAGCGGCCAAAACAGAATTTCTTGCCGACATTAACGAGCTGAACGCGTCGATTGACTCCGGACGTCGGGTGCGCGGGGTCGCGCAGCTGCTCCTCGCCCATGCCGACCGCATCGAGCACGGCCGGGTTAACATTGAATGGGTCGATCAAGGCATCCCGGATCGCTTCTGCGCGCCGCTGACTCAAACCCACATTGAATTGGCGGCCGCCGACGGAGTCGGTGTGACCGATAACAAGAAAGCCATAACCGAGCAGAATAGGATTGTGCAGTGCATCGGCGATGGCGCCGATCGTCCGGTATGACGACGGCCTGATGACAGCTGAATTGAAGTCAAAGTCCACCTCCACGACGAATTGCGCGAGGTTTTCCAGCTGCGGAAATGTAAGCGGGTGGGGTGGTAGTGCTCCGGGGTAATTATGGATGTTGTCGAGCACGGCTTGGCGCATCTGCGCGCCGGTCAGCGATAGTCCAGTATTGCTGACGGCGGCCAAGCTGGTTGCCATTTGGCCTGAATTGATCTGCTGCTGTGCCGGAGCGCCGGTCACCGCCGCACAGAAGATAAGGGCAGCAGCGACGACAAAGATGTAGTGGGATTTCATTGCCGCGCCCTTTCCGTACGCCAGCCGGTATCGGTGAATGTCTGATTGCATTGCGAGCTCATCGCCGCGGGCGATACGCTGAGCAGGCATTCGACCAGATGCGCATCGGCATGCGAGGTGCCGCACAGCCTGGCGATATCCGCGTTGCAAGCATCGCCAATATTGCGCTGCGCCGCGGCTCTTCGCGAAATCGAGGTGTAGACTACTCCGCGAGCCTGCTGGCATTGCGGGGACATTCGCGCCCCGTTGGTGTCGAAGCAGGTTTTGAGGCGAGGACCGAGCGGCACCCCTTTGCAGTATTTTTCAATGTCGTTCCTGCAAGCCGCGGCAAGCTGGGAGATCGCGTCGGCGTAGCTCATCGTTTGTGCGTTCGCGGGAAAAACTGCAGCCAGCACAAGCCACAGCGCGCAGATCAGCGATGTTTCCTTGATCACCTGGCCCTCCCCTCGCGGCGCCCCGCCATGCGCGGCGCCTTGCCCCGGACAACACTCCCTGCCCACAGCCTAGTATGAACCGACTGCCGAGGCGAGCGGAATTCGCCTTAGCGTTGAACGTACTACGCGACAACAGCCGCCCTAGCTCCGCCTCGAAAGCCGCGAGGGATCAATGTAAACTGGCTGCAGCATGCCGCAGCACCCTGCCCTCGCGCGCGCCGCCGCGTTTTGTGAACAATTCAACCTTCGGGTGCCGATCTTGATGGCGCCAATGGCAAGCGCCTGTCCACCTTCGCTCGCCATCGCGATAGCCAATGCGGGGGGCCTCGGCGGCTGCGGCGCGCTGATGATGCAGCCGGAAGCGATCAGGAAGTGGGCGGCCGACGTACGGGCCGGCACCAATGGCGGCTTTCAATTCAATCTGTGGATTCCCGATCCGCCGCCCAAGCGCGACGCCGCCGCGGAAGCCGCGGTGCGCGATTTCCTCGCCAATTGGGGTCCGCCCGTCCCGCCCGAAGCCGGCAATGTCGTGCTGCCCGACTTCCAAGCGCAATGCGACGCATTGCTGGAGGCAAGCCCCGCGTTTGTCTCGTCCATCATGGGCCTCTACCCCGACCGTTTCGTCGCCCGGATGAAGACCAAAGGCATCAAATGGTTCGCAACCGTCACGACCGTCAGCGAAGCAAAAACGGCGGAACGCGCGGGCGCCGACGCCATCATTGCGCAAGGCATGGAAGCCGGCGGCCATCGCAGCGCATTTGACGTCACGCAGGCCGAAACGCGCCTGGTCGGGCTATTTAGTCTCATTTCTGGCGTGGTCGATGCGGTGAACATCCCGGTGGTGGCGACCGGAGGAATTGCCGACGGACGCGCGATTGCGGCGGCGTTGCTATTGGGCGCCTCTGCGGTGCAGATCGGCACCGCTTTCCTGCGCTGCCCGGAAGCCAAGATCCCGAGCGCCTGGGCTGACGCGATCGGAAAAGCCGCGCCGGAAGATACGGTCATCACTTGCACCATGACGGGACGGCCAGCCCGTAGCATCGCCACCGAATATGTGCGCGCGGCGATGGCACCGACGGCGCCGCCGCCGGCGCCCTATCCCGTGCAACGCGGCCTCACGCAGCCCATGCGCGAAACGGCTGCCAAAGCGAACGATGTCGCCCGGATGCAAGCCTGGGCCGGTCAGTCGGCCCGATTGGCGAGGGCAGAACCCGCCGGCGAAGTCGTTCACCGCTTGTGGCACGAAACCCAAGCTTTATTGGGCTAGTTGTTTGACGGTCGGCCCCCGCGCGGAGCCGGACCGAAATCATGCTTGCGTCGAAGGACCGAAGCGGCGTTCATAGGCGCGGATGTAGGCTTGCGGCGAAGGTTTCAAGTGGCTGCGCGTAAGCGCGATCAGATCGTCGCGGCGCGCGGCGCGCAGAGCCTTGACCATTTCGAGATGATCTCGTCGTGCCTGGTCAAGCGCCTCGGGAAAAGCGTTAGCATAGAAGCGGATTCCATACACTTTCTGCTCAAGCTGCCTGATCGTCTCGATCAAGCAAGGGTTTCCGCACAAACCGAACAAAGCCTGATGAAAATACAAATTGGTATAAAACACTGTGAGCATGTCTTCGTTGTCGATTGCCGTACTGTGCTGCCGCTGTAGCCGGTCCAGTTTGGCAAGTTCGGTTTCGTCAACCGGAAATGGCAGAATGCGCGCGGCCATGACTTCCAGCTCCTCACGGACCGCATAAATGTCCATGACTTCCCTTGGCGTGAGATCGCGCACAATTGCGCCGCGATTGGGGATGCGTTGTACGATGCCCTTCTTCTCGAGCTCAAAAAGCGCAAGCCGGACATCGGCGCGGTGCGTGTTGAACCGATCGCACAAGTCCTGTTCGACCAGGCGTTCGCGAGGGTGGCGACGCCCCAGGACAATGTCCTCCTCAAGCCGTGTGGCGATTTTATCCGCCCTCGCGCGCTCCTGCCGATGGGATTCGGCAAGCGATGCGGCCGATGGAGGGCGTGAACGGTGCCGTTTCTCCGGCGCTGACATTCGTCGTTTTGGCGCGCGCAAAGCCATGGGAGAATTGACAGTCTTCTTGACCCCGCCACTCTCTGCGGGCACTCTCAGATTATCGTTTACAATATTGTATACAATGTTGTATCCCTCAGCAAGTCACGCTCGCGGATCGTTCGCGCGGGTCGTTCGCAGGTCGCGCGAAATGCTAAAACGCTAGGCCGCCAACAACGCCGGCGCCTTAATTGAAAGGGCGCCACTTTCGGGGAGGTTCAGATGAAACGGTCCAAAAATAAGCTTGATACGAAGCGGCTTGGCCGCAGGGATTTCCTCATCAAATCCTCTGGCGCGCTCGCCGCAGGCGCAGTCGGCGCTTTTAACATTGGCACGGCGGCGGCGGCTGACACGGTCAATATTGGCGGACTTTACCCGGTCACCGGCAGTTTTGCGCAGATCGGCCAAGGCTGCGTCAATGCTGCGAAGTTGGCGGTGCAGATGGTCAATGATGCCGGCGGCATCAAATCCTTGGGCGGCGCCAAACTCAATCTGATCGTCTCGGACGTCCAAAGCGATCCGACGGTGACGCGCACCGAGACCGACCGTCTGATCTCGAGCTATAAGCCCGCCGCGATCCACGGCGCTTTCGCCAGCGCGCTCACGCTGATCGCGAGCGAAGTCGCTGAGCGCGCCAAGGTGCCGCTGTTGACCGGCTCAAGCTCGGATCAGCTCAATAAGGATCGCCATTTCACCTTCACGCCGTTCTCGCGCGCTTCCCAATTCGCCTTGGCGCAGCTGCAGATGTCCAAGCTGGTGAGCGATCAGCCAAAGGTCGCCGTCATATTCGAGAACACCGCCTTCGGTACGTCCACTTCGAACGGACTGCGCGAGCAGGCGCCGGCCCAAGGCGTGGAAATCGTGCTGTTCGAGCCTTATTCGGCGGGCTTAAGCGATGCCAGTCCGCTGATGAACAAGGTCAAGGCATCGGGCGCGAACATGCTGTTCCCCGTCTCGTATCTCAACGATCTCATTCTGATCATTCGCGCTATCAAGCAGGTCGATCTGAAGATCGCCATCAATGGCGGCTCCGGCGGTTTCGTCATTCCGGATTTCTACCGGAACGTAGGCAACGCCGCCGAGGGCTTACTCGGCGTCGCGCACTGGAATCACGACATCAACGACAATGCGCAAAAGGTCAATGCCGCCTATCAGAAGCAGTTTGGCGAGTTCTTGTTCGAATATGCCGGCGGTCTTGTCGCCCAGACGTTTATGATTGCCGACGCGCTGGAGCGCGCCGCATCAACCGACCCACAAAAGGTGCGCGATGCACTCGCTGCGCTCGACGTCTCGGCTGGCTACGCCGCCATGTGCCCCGGCGGCAAGGTGAAATTCGGTCCCGACGGCAAGAACATTTACGCCCATCCGGTCGGCGTGCAGTGGCAGCACGGTGACCTGGCGACCGTCTTTCCCAAGGAAGAAGCCCGCGCCCAGCTGATCAAAGCCTAATACCAGCGGCGGCGCCGATGCTGGCGACACTTGCACAGGCAGTGATCAACGGCCTGCTTATTGGCGGCATTTATGCGCTCGTGAGCATCGGCGTCACGCTTATTTTCGGCGTGGTCAAGATCGTCAATTTCGCCCAAGGCGAATTCGTGATGATCGGCATGTATATCAGCTTCTTTCTCGCCAACAGTTTCGGCGTCGATCCGCTGCTGTCGCTTCTGATTTCAATGCCAACATTGTTTGCCGTCGGCGTGCTGGTGCAGCACTTTCTAATCCGCCGCGTTCTGGGTCTTGGCGACATGCCGCAAATCTTTTTAACCTTTGCGCTGTCGCTGTTGTTGATGAACGTCGCGCTGTTGCTATTCACCGCCAACTACAGGACGGTGCAGACCGCCTATAGCGAACTGTCCTTCCATATCGGCCCGCTGTATTTCGCGGTGGCGAAGCTCATCGCTTTCGTCATTGCCATGCTGCTCAGTGCTGTCCTCTATCTGTTTCTGCATGGCACCGACATCGGCAAAGCGATGCGGGCCGCGGCACAAAACCGCGAAGTGGCCATGCTGATGGGAATCAATCCCGATCGCGTATTTTGCGTCGCGGTCGGGGTGGCGCTGGCACTGGCGGGCGCCGCCGGCTCGCTGCTGATGCCGTTCTATCCAGCCTATCCGCTGGTCGGCCAGGTCTTCGTGCTGATGGCGTTTGTCGCCGTGGTTTTAGGCACGCTGGGCAACGTCACCGGCGCGCTGATTGCAAGCCTGATGATGGGCGTCGCCGAGTCGCTCGGCGTGCAATTCGTCGGCGCCGATTCGGGTCTGATTGTGGTCTTCGTCATGCTTCTGCTGACGCTGGCGCTGCGGCCAAATGGGTTATTCGGAGGCTGGGCGCGGTGAAATCGGCACGCTTTACACGATCCTGGTTTTGGGTCGCCGCGCTCGCGGCAGCCGCGCTTGTGCTCCCGATTGTGGTCGCCAATCCCTTCGCGCTCGACATTTGCATCAGGGTGTTGCTGTTCGCCTTTATCGGCGTCGCCTGGAACCTGATGGGCGGCTACGCCAAGCAACTATCGCTGGGCCATGCGGCCTATTTCGGCTTGGGCGCCTACACCTCGACGATCCTGCTTATCCGTTTTGGCATCTCGCCTTGGATCGGCATCCTCGCCGGTGGCGTAGTGGCGATGGCGGCAAGCCTACCGATCGGCGCGCTGTGCTTCCGGCTGCGCGGCCCCTATTTCGCGATCGCCACCATTGCCACCGCGCAGGTTTTGATGCTGCTGTTTCTCAAATTCCGCGATTTCGCCTGGGGCGCCGAAGGCACGACTTTGCCGAATCTCGGCGACGCGCCATTGATGATGCAGTTCGAATCCAGAGCTGCCTACTACTATATCGCACTCGCTCTGTTGGCGCTCGGGCTCGCTATCACCTATCGCATCGAGCGCTCCTGGATGGGCTTTTATCTGGTTGCCGTCGGCGAAGATGAGGATGCGGCCGAAGCGGTCGGCGTGGATACGACGAAGATCAAGCGCCATATCTACTTGATCAGCGCATTCCTGACCGCACTCGGCGGCACGTTCTACGTCGAATACATCTACTTCATCGATCCGAATACCGCGTTCAGCTTCAATATTTCGGTCGAGGCCGCGCTGGTGTCGATCGTGGGCGGCATCGGCACATTGTGGGGTCCGGTCGTAGGAACTGTTTTGCTGGAGGCCACTTCCGCGCTCCTGCAGAGCTGGTTCGGCAGCGGGCATGGCGGCGTACAACTGACTGTTTACAGCCTGATTTTGATTGCCGTCATCCTGTGGCGGCCAAGCGGACTGATTGGGCTTTTCACCGATTTGTACCGGCGCTTCACCTCTGCCGGCGCGGCGCGCGCAAAAGAAGTGCCGCTCGATGGCTGAGGCACTTGTTATCCGTAATCTGAGCAAGCGGTTCGGAGGGCTGCGTGCGGTCCAGGATCTCAGCTTTTCCGTGCGCGACGGTGAGACCGTCGCGCTGATCGGACCCAACGGCGCCGGCAAAACGACGAGCTTCAATCTGATCACCGGCTATTATCGGCCGGACACCGGCTCGATCTCTGCGTTCGGTCGTGAACTGGTGGGACTGCGGCCGCACGAAATCTGCGGTCATGGTTTGGCTCGCACTTTTCAAGTCGCGCGGCCATTCGGAAAAATGACGGTGCTGGCGAACGTGATGACCGGCGCCTTTCTGCGCAACAAGAACCTCGATATTGCGCGCTCGCGCGCCCGCGCCGCGATCGAGTTCGTCGGACTTTCCGCCAAGGAACATACCCCGGCGCGCGAACTCACAACCATAGACCAGCGGCGGCTGGAAATGGCTCGTGCGCTCGCAACAGAACCGCGGCTCCTGCTGCTTGACGAGGTGATGGCGGGATTAAACCACGCGGAAATCGACCAGGCGGTGGCGCTGATTGGAAATCTATCAAAGCGCGGCCTGACGATTGTCATCGTCGAACATGTGATGCGCGCGATCATGGCCGTGGCGCGGCACATCGTCGTGCTCGACCATGGTCAGAAGATCGCCGAGGGCGGTCCTAAGGAAGTCGTTGCCAACCAGGAGGTCATTCGCGCATATCTCGGAACCGGTTACCGACACGAAGCGCCCGCGGGAGGCGTCGCATGCTGACATTGTCCGCAGTCAGCGCACGTTACGGATCGGTCCCGGCGATCAGCGATATCAGCATAACCGTCGGCGAGGGCGAGGCCGTCGGCCTCTTGGGCGCAAATGGCGCCGGCAAAAGCACCACGCTACGCGCGATTTCAGGCTTGATACGCCTGACCTCGGGAACGATCACCTTTTTAGGTCAAGACCTTGCCGCGCTACCCGCGCACAAGATCGCCGCATTGGGCATTGCTCACGTGCCCGAGGGGCGCCAAGTCTTTCCTGAGCTCACAGTGAAGGAGAATCTCGAGGTCGGCTCTTACATTCCAAGCGCCAAAGCCGAGCGCAATCGCACACTCGATCTGGTATTCGCCATCTTCCCGGCTCTTGCCGAACGGCGCAATCAGCTGGCCGGCACCATGAGCGGCGGCGAACAGCAGATGCTCGCGGTCGGCCGCGGCTTGATGCTCAGACCCAGATTGCTGATGCTGGATGAGCCCTCGCTCGGGCTCGCGCCAGTCGTGACCGATGCCACATTTGCCAAAATTCAGGAAGTACACGCAATGGGTACGGCGATTTTGCTTGTCGAACAAAACGTCAGTCGAGCTCTAAGCATGGTGCAGCGCGCTTATGTTCTGGAAAGTGGGAAAGTAATCATCCAAGGTTCGAGCGCGGAGCTTGCAAACAACAAGCAAGTGCAAGTGGCCTATCTCGGCATGTAGTGCAGCTTCCCACGCGGTATTTGCAAATGACGTGCGCCGTAACCGAGTTGCCAATACCGCAGCGGGCTAACAAATGTGCGACGAGGCGCCGGGGGGCTGGCGCCTCGTCAAACGCCTCGGAACAGTTCGACAGTTTGGCTGAAAAACAGGAGGCCAAAACCTGTTCAATGGCCTTAAGCCCGTACACTACTTGGGCAACTGTCAATACCGGAGCAGAAAGCAAACGTCATCGCTCCCGCTTTCTCCCATACCTCCTCGGAGAGATCCAGCATCAGCATCGCCTCGTCGCTATGCTCGGCTCCATTAAACTCGTTCATGAGACCTTTTTCCTTTTTTAAGTCGCTCGCAAGCCTGATTGTTCAGGCTGTTATTTATTCCCGCGACCTGTCGAGACCGCCGCAGCGCCGAGCAATCAAATCTCGCGCCGCTTTATTTGGCTATCACCAACCGTCCGGCGTGCACCGAACCGGCGAGCGCGGATTCTTTGGGTCGCATTGAATGTAAGAACCGCCGGGCGGGTTGGCGAAAGCGGCGGTAATTGCGCTCGCAAGCAGCAATAAAACCAGAATGATTTTTGTGGGCGTCACTGTATTCTCTCCTATCCGGCGTACAAATCGCGATGATCCGTTGCATCGGCGTGATTTGGCGATTCGGAATTTTATTCCCGGCGGAGCTTCGTTCTCTCTTGAAAAAAATTCGCTGATAATGATCAGCCATTCTTGGCCAGCCAGATCACAACACAATCCCGCGATCTTACCCGCGATCTTGCCCGCGATCTTGCCCGCGATCTTGATCGGCAAAATGCGCAACGTTTCGCTGCACTATGAGTAAGCGCGAAACCGCGCTTGCAATGTCTCGTCTGTAGCTGCTTTCCGCGCGACCGCTCGCTGGTTCTCGGTCGCGTTTTTTTTGAAATCGCATCAACCCGTCGTGCCTGCGCATCGCCTGGTTTCTCGCAGGCTCGTTCGAGCTTTGTTCCTAAAGCAACGAGGCCGGGTGGCCCGATTTACAGCCGGGAATAATGGTCTTGCCGGCAGTCTCGTATGGGTGAACGCCCCGCGCGCGTTTTCGGCGCGATTTTCGCTGCCGGACGATCTCACAACCGGGAGTTTCTGATCACATCGCGACCAAGGAGGCGAAGCAATGTCAAGCTTAACAACGCAAGAGACCGCCGCCGCGGATTTATCTCACGGTTCCAACGTGGAACGTTTGCCATCGGCCGACAAACGCACGTCTTTCGATGGCGTCACGCTCACATTCCACTGGGCGACCGTGGTGCTCGTGCTCGGATTGTTCACAACCGCGATCTGGCACGCGCAGTCTCATGACGACGTGCTCAAAGTCCTTCTCCTTCGAATCCACAGATCGTTGGGCGTGTTAGTCTGGATGACGACGGTAGGCGAAAGACAAATGCGAAATTACCCCCGTTTCCGGACGACATGACCCGGATCCATCGCGCGCTAGTACAAATAAACGAATACTGCCTGTACGCTTTGCTGGTTATTCAACCGACAATCGGTTTTAGCGCGGTGCTGACGCGGGGACGTTCGTTTACTTTGTTCTGGTGGCATGTCCCGCCATTGATTCCCCACTACCCGACCGTTCAACCCATACTACTGTCGCTGCACCGGATCGGTGCATGGGCTTTGGGTCTTCTGATCACCGCCCACGCCGTGAATGCACTTGTTCATCACTTTATTATTCGCGACAATACGCTTGCGCGAATGGTGCCCGTCCTCGGCACCGCGCGTGACATCGGCGAGCTTGCCCTGGAGCGCGGCAATTCGCAGACATCATTTGGACGATAGTCGCGGCACTCGCCGCGTTTAAATAAGTGGAGCCAGACATGGCGGAAATGCCGAACGGGTTTCCGGCACGCCCTGCATCCTATGACAAAAAGGTCGGCTTGGTCTTGCAGGGCGGCGGCGCGCTTGGCAGCTACCAGGCCGGGGTTTACGAGGCATTGGCTTCGTCGGAATATCTGCCCGATTGGGTGGCCGGGATCTCGATCGGCGCAATCAACGCCGCAATCATCGCCGGCAATCAACCCGATGACCGTCTGAACCATTTGCACGCTTTCTGGAACGAGATCACCAGCCATACCAGCTCCTGGCCGGATGGACTCGGTTGGCCGTTTGCCGCCTGGCAGCGGCAGGCAAGCGCATTCATGGCGGTGATGTATGGCCAACCCGGGTTTTTCGCTCCGCGGCAATTGTATGACTGGTTCTCACCGAAGAAACGCACCAGCTATTACGACACCTCCGTTCTTAAGCGCACGCTGGAGCGGCTGGTCGACTTCGATCGCATTAATAAAGCCAACGATATTCGTTTGAACGTCGGCGCGGTGAATGTTCGGACCGGCCAATTTACCTATTTTGACAGTGCACACATGGCAGTCCGCGCCGACATTATGGCCAGTGGCGCGCCGCCGCCGGGATTTCCATCCATTGAAATAGATGGCGAGCACTATTGGGACGGCGGCTTGTTTTCGAACACGCCGCTGGAATACGTCCTGGATTATTATCCGCGCCGAAGCCGGCTGACATTTCAAGTCGACGTATTTCAGACTGCGGGATGGTTGCCGACCAATCTCGATGAAACATCGGAACGCGAAAAGGACATCCGCTATGCGAGCCGGACGCAGAACTGCACCGACGCGGCACGCGACAAGCATCACGTCCGGCATGCGATTAACGAGTTACACAAACTGTTGCCGCCGGAAATCGCGAACACTGAAGAAGCCGAGCGGCTCTATGAGCTTGGCTGCGTGACCGAGATGGACATCGTCCAGCTTATCTATCGTTCGCGCGAACCAGAGGGTCACTCGAAAGACTACGAGTTCAGCCGCGCGTCGATGGAAGGGCGGTGGCGACAGGGCGTAGCCGATGCGCAAGGCGCCTTGCGCGCTTCGCCGTGGCTGGCTCCGATGCCAAAGGAGCTGGGTGTGCGCGTGTTCGATATGGATGAGACCTTTTCGGCGGAAAAGGTTGTTGACCGTTGCAATTTCCCGCGTAAGGAGAGTGCGGGATCGACCGAACGCGCGGCAAAGACACCTTCGTCGTTGGTCGAGACCTAGCGAAAACCGGCCTTCATAACAACGCGGAGCACAATGAAAAAGCATGACGAGGCGCCGGAGTATCCGGCACCTCGTCGGAAAGATCAGATAGGTTCTACAGCCTGGGCGAAAAAGATGAAGCCGAGACCCGTCTCGTGACGAGCCTTAGGCCGTCCTCGCGCTGGGGCAAGTGTCGAGGCCCGAGCAGAAAGCGAGCGTGAAAGCTCCAGCCTTCTCCTTGACCGAACCCGCCGCGGCTTCCAGCATTTCGTCGGAAACCTCAAAGCTGAGAATCTCTTCTTCCCTCTGGATGTACTTGTCAGTCATTGGCCTTCTTCCTCTCGTTCGCCAGCGGCGCCGGCATCACCAGGCAGGTCGAGCAACTTGGTGAGAACCCCCCCGCCAAGAAATCCATTAAATCATCGGCGGCGGACAGTGTAAAGTCTGTCTGCTGGCTGTGATACATAACTGAAATACGAAGATAAAACGGCCTTGCCCGCGGGCAATTTTGGTCGTTTACCAAGGCCAAAAAAGGCCCGCAAATCGCCGGCTCCGCCGTTGCAGAAAGGCCCCCGCGGCAAGCGGCTGACAGCGCTCGACAGAGGACTTGGTGGACGCATTTTACCAGCGCCTGAGCTTACGCGCCGCAGCCATCGACGAGCTTCTTTCCGACGCGTTTGAGGTCTCGCCGGAGATGGCTGCGGATGCCGATTTGGCCGCCCGGCGCATGGCGGCCTGGCGGCGGGCCGGTGCTGCCGGCGACGCGTCTTCCTTCGCGCGAAGATTGATGCGCGACGACCTGTCGCAAGTCGAAATCGAAAATCGGCTCGCTCGCTCCCAGCGCCGCGCCTCGGCGCCCTATCCGCGATGGATAGAAGACGCCATTTGGATCGAACAGGCATTTAAGGAAGCCGGCCAGGCCGAACCGCAAGTTGCGCCGGTTTATCCGTTCGAAGACTTGTTCACGGCCCTGATCGAACGCGCCGAAGCGCTGGTTTGGTCCGGCGTCGATACCTGCACCTGCAATTATTTCAATGAGCGAGCGCGAGCGTCGCTACGGCACATACTCCTTGCCGCGCTGTCCGAGCTTTGTGCGCCCGCCCTTTACGAGCGATTCGCCAAATCGCGCGACCTCGACAAATCACGCGACCCCGAGTCACGCAACTCCGAGCCACGCGACCTCGACAAATTCGCTCAGGCGCCGGGCACGGCCAGATACCGTGAATTCATTGCCGATCTCAGAAGCGGTGGTTCACGCCAGCTGTTCGAACAAAAGCCGGTGCTGCTGCGATTGATCGCGGTGTTGACCCGGCAATGGATCGATGCGACGCGCGAATTCGTCGACCGGCTGGCCGCCGATTTGCCGGCGATTCGGCGCGAACTCGTCAAGGCGCCCACCGGCGCCAACATCGTCGAGATCAGGAGCGGCGTTTCCGATCCACACAATGGCGGCCGCTGTGTCAGTATCGTGGCTTTCGCCGACGGCACGCATGTCGTGTACAAACCAAAGGATTTGCGGCTCGACGTGGCCTGGCGCGCATTGGTCGAGCGGCTCAACGGCGCCGGCGCTCCCATTACGCTGAAGACAGCGAGCGCTTTGTCGCGCAATGGCTACGGCTGGACGGAATTTATCGAACACGCCGGCTGCCCCGACGCGCGTGATTGTGACGCTTTTTTCCGCCGCGCCGGTGCCTGGCTGGCGCTGCTGCACTGCTTCGCGGCGACCGACATCCATCAGGAAAATATGATCGCGGTCGGTGATCATCCCGTGCCGATCGATCTCGAGACCATCCTTCAGCCTTCGGCCGAGGAACACAAGATCGGCGCGCCGGAAGCGGAAGCGTTCGACGCCGCGATGGAGATCGTCGGCAATTCGGTAATGACGGTTGGCCTGCTGCCGGCATATGGGCGATCCGTCGACAACAATGTGTTCGCGATGGGCGGGATGACGGCCGAATGGGGCGCGCGAACTGTCATTAAGTGGAGGCACGTCAACACCGATGCTATGCGCCCGGCCAAAGTGGAAGAAGCCGGCGCGGGAACGCCGAACTTGCCGCACGTGAATGGCCGCTATGCCAAGCTCGGCGATCACGTGGAGAGCTTCATTGCCGGTTTTGCCGACTATGCCGATTTCCTGATGCGTCAGGTGCAAGATGTGAGCGCGGCAGCACTGTTAAAGGATTTTGCCGGTCTGACGGTTCGGAAAGTCGTGCGGCCGACACGGTTCTATTACATGCTGCTGCGGCGTTTAAAGGATCATCGCAATATGGCGGACGGCGCCATTTGGTCGGCACAGGCCGATTTCATGGCCCGCCTTGCGGATTGGGATAAGGCAACCGATCCGCTCTGGCCGTTGCAGCGGGCGGAGCGCGCGGCGCTGGTTTCTCTGAACGTTCCGTACTTCGTTACCCCAAGCGACGGCGCCGCGATTTCGGATCTAGGAGGCATTTCAGCCCTGACCGCAGCGACGCCCGGGCTCGATCGCGCCGGCGCGCGGCTACAAACGCTCGATCAGAACGAAATCGGCTGGCAAATCGAGGTGATCCGGGAAAATCTCAATCAGCAATCAGCAGGGCCGAGCAATCGTAAGCGTAGTCCGAGCGTCGACACCGGCGTCGCGCCCGCGCCTGACAAGGCCGTGTTCAAGGCCGAAGCCGACAAGATCGCCGCCGAACTGGCGCAGCATGCGGTCCGCCGCGGCCGCAGCGCGGCATGGATCGGACTCGATTGGCTCGGCGATTCGGAGGTGTTCCAGCTCGTTTGCCTTGGGCCCGATCTCTACAATGGCGCAACCGGAATTGCACTGTTCCTTGCCGCGCATGGCGCCGTCAGCGGGCACACACCATCGACCGAACTTGCCCTTGCCGGCCTCGCGCATATCCGCAGAAACTTGAACAGCCGCAGCGCGGCACGGTTTGCGCGTTCGCTTGGCATCGGCGCCGCCACTGGGCTGAGCTCGATCGTCTATGGTTTTTGCGTGATCGCAAAATGCGCCGGCAACGTAGTTTTGTTGCAGGAAGCTGAACGCGCAGCACAGCTGTTTACGGACGAGCTGATCACCGCGGACAAACAGCTCGACGTCATGGGCGGGGCCGCCGGCGCGATCCTCGCCTTGCTTCGCTTGCATCGCGATACGCAATCGGATGTCGCGCTCGCCCGCGCGATCCGTTGCGGCGAGCATCTTTTGGCTCAGGATCGAATCGGACATGCGCGCCATCGCAGCTGGATCGGCCAAGGGTTCGGCGGCTCGCCGCTAAACGGCATGTCGCATGGCGCGGCAGGTTTTGCCTATGCGCTGGCCTCGTTGGCGGCGGCGAGCGGCCGCGAGCAATTCGCAGATGCCGCAGCGGAGTGCATCGCATTCGAAGATCAAACCTATGATCCGGCACGGCACAACTGGCCGGACTTGCGCGTGCCGGGGCAACCAGTGTGGCCATGCCAATGGTGCCACGGCGCGCCTGGGATCGGGTTGGCACGGCTCGCCATCGGCCGCCGCATTGGCGCCAATGCGGCGCTCGACGCCAAGCTCGGCGGCACACTTGTCGCGACCGACATCAACAACGCGCTCGAGAGCGTGAAGCAAGCGTGGCCCGGCCAATTCGACACGTTGTGCTGCGGCACGCTCGGTGGAATCGAATTTCTTTGCGAGGCGGCAGATCGGGCGGGCGCAGGCGAGATCAACGAGCTTGCGGCGCGGCGTCTGGCGGCTGTTCTCAACAGCGCAGCTGCAACCGGCGATTACCGCTGGAACAGCGGCAAGCGGCAATTCAATTTGGGCTTGTTTAGGGGTCTTGCCGGCGTCGGCTATACAGTGTTGCGGCGGATCGATCGATCACTGCCCAATGTGCTGGTCTGGGAATAGGCCACCGGCGCGGCGGCACTGACTGTGATTCTTTGAAGCTAAGTTACTCGCTGTCCATGCTTTTCAGCACGCCCTCGACGCGAATGGCGCGGCCGCATTGTTTGCACTCAAACGCCTGGGCATCGGACAGCTGCATGAAGCCACCGCAAGTTGGGCACGGCACAAGCTGATCGGTGCTGATGGCGGCAACGCGCATCGCCTTGGCTTTACGACCGGAACGCAGTCGCGGACGCAGCTGTCGCAGCCCCGGCATGAGCGAATGCTCCCTGTTTTGGGGCGGGAATCGGTCTTAAAAGCACGAGCGTGGGAGGTTCGTGGCCCCGGATAGATACCTGCCCCGGCAGGCCCCTGGGGAATGTGATATTCAACACAAAATTGCGTTTTTCCAGCGATTTAGCCTGGGATATCGGGCAACGGGACTGGCCGCGCTTACTCCACCACCAGGACTCCGCGCGCCTCCTGGTGAAAATCGTCGAAGAATTCATAACGGCCGGGCGCCAGCGCCCTGACATTGACAACGCCTTCACTGCCGGGCGCGATGACCTTTTCCACGCGCAGCGAAACGCTCTCGAATTCCATAGGTGCAGTGTCGAGATTCTTCACTTTTATGCTGATCGCGCGATTGGCGGGCGCGCTTATTTGGCTGGGTTGGAAGCGATGGTCCTTGACTGAGATCGCAACGCTGGCGCTCTGCTGCGCCTGCGCATGCTCGCTCGCAATTAGGATGGCGGTGCCGAGCAGCGTGAACGCGAAGCAAGTCCTCACGGATCGCACCGCTCTCAGCGGTAAAAGATTTAACTGCACAAATCCTCCAGATCAATCGAGCCGCTGCATCAGAACTCGAACTCGAGCAACAATCGCGCGCGCTGTCGGGAAAAATCCATCAAATCGAGCGTAGAGCTAACGCCGGGCTCGTGGCCGGTGATCTGCGTTTCCCATGCGGCACTCATGAGCACCTTGGGCGCAATCTTCCAATAGAAAGTCGGACCGAGATAGACGGCGTCGCCCGTGAAGGAATTGAATGCCGCGCCGTCGTAATGCCGCAAGTACCAGAGGTCGGCGCCGACCACGACATTGGGCACGATCTGATAGGCAAGCGCCGAAGAGATGCCGAATGTCGATTCGTTCTGCCATTGACCCAGGTCGGCGCGGGTGGTCTCGGGCTCGTAAAGTAGATTGAAGCCCCAGAACAAGCGATTCTTGATGAGTTCGGCATCCGCTTCGAGCTTGGCTTCCAGGCCGTAGTTCACGACTTTCGCGCCGCTAGTCTCGTCACGGCCGTGAAATTCCGGTTCGAGCGACAGCGTGACAGCGATTGGCGACGGATTGCGATCAATCAAGACGGAGCGAAACTCAGCCTCGAAGCCGTTAACGGCGGCCATGTTGCGGTCGTCGAGACCCGGAACGCCGCGGATGTTGTAATACGAGACGGTCGGACCAAGTATAATCTGCATGTATTGCGTTGGCGTAAACTCATATTCTAGCGTGGTTTGGGCGGCGGCGTAACGTCCGCCGCCCTTGCCAAAGTTGGCTTCTGTTTCCGGTTCGAATGCCTTTTCCCCTTCGATGCCGGTCGATGATCCGACGGTGAAATTCCCGAATATGTATTTGGTCTCTAATTCGTGGAATGCACCGGCGTCTTGCGCTTGAACGCCAAATGTCGAAACGAAAATTGTCGCGGCTATCACCTGAAAAACAGTAAACAGCCTCCCAACCGCGCAGCGAGAATGAACTGACATCGTGATGCTTTATTTGCTGATCGACAGCACCACGCCCGAGCTGTTTTTGTTTGTCAAGAAAACTGCGCGTTTTGCCTAAAGATTGGAGCGGTTCTAGCCCGCAGCTTTTCATTATTCCAAACTAATGGTGCTCGCCTCATTCGGACAAAAATTTCGCCTCGCGCGCTTGATCGGCGGCGAGGTGGAGCGACGCAGGGCGGATTTGGTTTGCGCCGTTCAAAAAAAGCGAGCGGAATTGGATGTTCCGCTCACTTTAACGGGGATGCGTGTGCAAAGATCGGGATGCCGGGTGGATGTTGGACCCCGGACTATTCCGCTTTTTCGTCCTCGCTTCTGGTTTTGTCCTGCTCAGCGAGCTTGGCCCAAGTTTGGGCCATTTCGATCAGCAGGGCCTTGTTGGTCTTGTCCGTGGCTTCGCGCGCCAAGCGTAGGCATTCGGCCGCGCGCCTTTGATGGTCCTGGAATTTGGCCACGGAACCCTCCCGCTGCGCAACGCCGAAGCTGGCTGTTCAGTTCCTCGCGACCGGAAAACCGAATGTGGCCAAGTCGCTCGCTGGTGCGCTGCCGCTACTGTTCACAATCGCGAGGAATGCGTATCGTTACGCGGTGTCCGCTAGCTTGGAGGCGGTCAAATGCTCTCGAGCCTGCATCGTTGCATGGCCTTACCGTGCTTGGCGGCGACTGCGATCGCGGCATTGACGGCATTATGGCCGGGAGCGGCGGCGCCGGCGTCTGCCGAGCGAATACTCGATGACAGCGGCGGCCGCATCGGCACTTATTTGATCAGGTATGAGACGCTCCGGAAATCCGGCCAGCGCGTCGCGATCGACGGCACCTGCGCGTCAGCCTGCACGCTTCTGCTGGGCGTGATCCCGCACGATCGCATCTGCGTGACGCCGCGCGCTGTGCTCGCCTTCCACGCCGCCTGGGATCCCAGCCTGACGGGCGCTCAGATCAACAAACCGGGGACCAAATATTTGTGGTCGCATTATCCCGACGACGTGCGCCGGTGGATCGCGCAGCACGGCGGATTGCAGACCAAAACTATTTATCTGGGCGGGCGTGAACTGGCGGCAATGTTTCCGACCTGTCGCTAGGGGCGGACTTAGAATGCTATTGCGCTTTGGCCGCGGCGCACGTTGCGACAACGACTGCTTTGAAGACATCGAAGGACTGCACGTTGATCTGGCACTGGGTGGCCGGATCGGCAGTAATATTGAGAGTTTGTCCGGCCGCTACCGTTTGTGACTTGCCGTTGATGTTGAGCACCACGCTGTCATTGGCGGGCGGGCCGACCAGACCGACCGTCAAGTGCCCGTCGCCGAGGATCAGTGTTTGATTGGGGTTAATATTGTAGGTGTGCGCGGAAGGCATGATCGCGTTCAGCGCGGCTTGCGTCTTAGTCAGCTTGTCTTGCAGCGCGGTGAGCTGCAGGCTCTTGGAGTCGATGTCTCTTTTCTGCTTCTGGCTTTCCGCACGTAGCTGCTCGATCTGGGCTTCGCGGTCGGCCAGATCGATCGAGGACAGATACCGCCCGTAGAGATGTCCTCCGATCAGGATGCCGACAATGATGATGATCGCGATGAGAATCGCCGTAGCGCGGTATTCCGCACCAAAGCGGCGCCACCGCGAACCCTTGGGACTACGGTCCGATTGCGTCCGATCAAGCACCGCATCCCCCCTATTGTTTGGATTTAGTTTCGGGCGATATCAAATCCGCACCCGCGCGCAAAGCGCCGGAAATTCCCGAAAGGATCGGACGGACGCCCGGAATATCCAGCGCAGCCGCGGATGACACTGTTTTTTCCGGCTGGGCCAGGATTACAGGACCGGCATTTGCGGTCTCCTCCGGAGCAACCGGAGTTGCTGCACCGGAGGTACCAGGCGGGGGCTTGCTTGGCGCCGAGCCGGGGCCGCCTGGAACCGCGCCGGGCGCGGTCGAGGTGTTCGGCGGCGCATTGCTATTCGGCGCCGGCGGTGCCGCATTGCCGGACGGGTTCGATGAAGAAGCCCCCGAAGGCGACGATCCCGGAGCTGACGGCGCCGTGGTCGGCGAAGCGCCGCCGCCGCCAGATTGCGAGGCCGCGCCCGGCGGATTGGGCTCGGCGTTGAGAATGATTGGCAAGCCATCCCTGCCCGAACCGATGACCACGACTTTTGCGTTGGTAGATTGCGAGAGCAAAAGCGTGGCTTCGATGCCGCGCCAGCGCAAATAGGATTCGGAAATTCCCTGGCTGACCGTCTTCTGAAAAGCGGCGATGCCGTCGGCCTCGATCTGCTTGCGTTTGGATTCTTCGGCCTCACGCTCGACGCGGAATTTGTATTCCTGGATCATGTAAAACTGCTCCGTCTGCCGATTGATCGCCGCCACGATGTCCGGCGGCAGCTCGATCGACAGCACGAGAGTGTCGAGAATCTGGATCGCGTCCTGGAGAAAATCGTTGTAGTGCTTCGGGTCCGGTTGCTCCATCGCTTCCGGCTGTACCAGCTTGTTGAGATTCGCAGCCAAGCTCTTTTGTGAGGCGTCGCGAATTTGTTTCTGGATCTGCTCCCGCGACGTGTAGACCGCCTCCCCGGTATATTGCGAAATGACCTGCCGCGCTTGACTGCCGATTTCCGGATTGACGACGGAAGTCAAAAAATCCGGACCGATGAATTTGTGCAGCACCGCGACTGAATTGTGTAAGAGCTGATAGCGCACGCTGATCTGCGCTTTAACATTCACGCCATCCTTTGAAATGGCATTGTAGGTCTGTTGCGTGGATTGCAGCCGCAAATTGTAAAGGTAGAGCTTATCCCACGGCCAAATGATGTGGAGGCCTTCGTCCCGCAATTCGCGCGGGTCGAGCACCGTGCCGCGGCCGACCCAGCACCAGCAGTACATATCGAGACCATTAAATCGCTTCCACAGCACGCCGACAGAGCCGCTCGGCACGGTGATGACCACGTAGGGCCAGAGCACGACCGCGATCAGCAACCCGACCAGGATGACGAACGACAGGCCGGGCAAATGTCGCACCAGAAAGCGCCACCATCCCCGCTTTTGAGGCGGGGGCGCCAAGTCATCGATGGTTTCCGGATAGCTGGCCATTACCCTAACTCCGCCCGGGCCCTATCATCCACCCATTGAACGCTGTTCGACAATACGGCCGTAATCCATCTTGATACGGCGTGCCGGCAGGTGCAGCTCGTCGAGATAGCGGTCATCATGGGTGATGACCACGATCGTCGCGCCGGCCCGCATCATTTCCGGCAGCAGCTCGTCGTAAAATTTGAGGCGGAATTCGGGATCCTGCTCGGCGGTCCATTCGTCGAGCAGCATGATCGGCCGCTTTTCCAGAAGGCTGACGATCAGCGCCAGACGGCGGCGCTGGCCGCCGGAAAGATCGAGCGTACGAAACTCGCCATTGCCGAGCGAAGTCTTGTCGGCGAGACGAAATTGCGTCAACAGCCGGTTGACATCGGACGGATCGGCGTCCGCTATCCCATACAGCCGCTGAAACAAATGATAGTCGAAGAAAATTGCCGACATTAATCCGCGATACTCGTCGCGATTGGCGTCGGTCACCGGCCGGCCGTCGAGCAGGACCTCGCCGGAATCGGGCGGATAAAGACCAGACAGCACGCGAAGAAAAGTCGATTTGCCGGAGCCGTTGCCGCCGGTAATGAAAACAAGCTCGCCGCGCTGCAAGGTGAAATCGATCGGCCCGATTTTGAAAACGGTGTCGGAGAACTTGTCGGTATAGCGGAATTCAATATTGCGCATTTCGATTTGTTCGAAGCGCTTCGGTGCAGTAATGGCGCGCCGCTCACCCTCGACGAGCGTCGCCTGCAGCGCGTCTTCCAGCCGTTCGATGCGGCTCGCCGCGGCATTGGCGTTGAGCAAGATCGGGATCGATTGCACCAGCCCGAAACAAGCGCCGACCACGAACAGCAGCGCCGTGGTCGTTTTCGCAATCGACGCGCCGCCGAGCGTGTCGCTTAGATTTGGCGCCACAAACACCACCGCGCCGAGCAGGATGTACATCGAGATCTGCGAGGTGACGATCATTTTGAAGGTTTCGGCTTGCGTGCGAATCTTGATGTTGGCGGCGGTCTTCGACACCTCCAATGCGTCATTGAACAGATCCTCACTGCGCGCAGCATTGAGCCTGACTTCCTTGAAGCCGTCCAGGAAGTCGGTCAGCCGGTCGAACAGCCGGCGCTCCCAGGCGGCCAATTCGCCCTTCTGCACGCTCAGTTGCCGGTTTTTGTAGTGGAAGACCGTTCCCGCGCCCGACACGATCACGAGTGTCAGCAGAAATGCGACGATCGACAAATAGGCAACGTAAAGCCCGACGAACAAAATCAATACCGCGCCCTGCACGGTGAAGCAGAGCATGTTGCTCGCCTGCGTCAATATCGCGGTGTCGCTGGTAATGGAGGCAACGATCCGCGCCCGGCCGATCTTTTCGATCTCGAGGAGCTCCGAGCGTCTGATCAGATCCATTAGCCGCAAGCGCAGCTTATGGATGATTGCCTCGACTTCGGCGGTGGCGGTGATGGTGACAAATTGCTGCGACTTCATGAACAAAAGCAGCGCGACCAGGAACAGCGACGCCGCCCACAACCCGGGTTTCTGACCGCTGCTCGTATCCTGCACACCGGTATTGATGGCGGCGAGAATCGAAGCGTTGCTGATGCCGCCGACGCTCGACATGAACAAGAGCTTCGGCATCGAGCCGTGCATTTCGCGCCGAACGAGCTGCAAGAAGGACATGATCGTACGCTCGTCCGTTCTACGTTAATGCGGGTAGTGATGACCTAAATGGAATCGCTGGCGGACCCGCCCGTCGGCGGCAGCGATAAAGCCAATCTATTCGCGGGAACGCCATTCAAAACGACGGGATGGGCCGGTTATGAACAGCACCGGCAATACCAGCAACGGAGTGGTAACAACCGCAAGAAAAAATGTCCCCCAAAAGCCCATCCGGCGATGGGTGCCGCAAAATCCCGTAAGCAGGCACGCGACGATGTAGGCGAGAATGGCTGCTGCCATGACTTGACTGCCACGAATTAACTGTCACGCGTTCACTGGCCGAGCTTGCCCGACCAAGTCCCCCGAATGTCCCTCTCTGCCGCGAAACCTTCCGCCGCGCGTCGATCGCTTGACGAGCGCCACGAACTAGGACGCGGTAGCTGTTGTCACGAGAAGTTGCGCCTGATCGACGTGACAGCCCCTCGCTTCGTTAAAACACCCTCATCACTTTGCAAAATCAGCAAAGACTAAGGAGATGAGGTTGCCGTAGTCGAACTGCTGCTACGGCCTCTTGTTCGCGACTCCCACATTTCTTTCTGCGCTTTGACGAACTCGCGATAGTCCGGCGGATTGAAATCGAGCAGCGTGCCGCCGGATTCAAAGTGCTGGATGAAGGCTTTGCCGATGGCATAAGTGGCGCCGGCCGAGAGCACCGGCATGATGAAGCCGGCGGCCAGAATGTTGACGACCGGTATCGCCTTAAGCGCGCTCGCCGCGCCCATGCCGCTGGTCGCAGGGATCATGCAACCGGCAAGCGCCGCGATCAGCGCCTTACCGCGGTTCTGCGAAAACTCCACGTTGTAGATTTGCGACAGTCGACGCAGCATCTGCAACTGCAAGCCGCCGACCGCAAGCACATCGATCACGGGCAACGGCACAAGCCCGGCAACGCCGGACCAGATGGCAAATCTATCGACCAGCTTGGACGCAACCTGGTCGCGCTGCTCGGGCACGTCAGCGGATGCCGACGCCATGGCTTCGGTATCAGAATTCATGGAAGCACTCGGTTTCTGAGCCATGGCGTGTCCTTTCTCGTGATCCCCGGTCTTGTCGTTCCTTGCACCGCGCCGGCGTGGGTCCCTTCGCCGCGCCGCCAGCCGGCTAGAACTATCGTTGGCTCAAGGCATTGAGCGATAAAAAAGGCTATCATGGCAGTTTGCCGGTGCCAAGCGTGACACCCCACGCGTGATGCGTGCAATGTTGCCGCGCGCCGGCATTGCCGTTTCGGGGCGAAAGCCTAAGCTCTACGCACCGGGCCGCGTCGCAGACTGGCAAATTTGGTAAATGAAAGTGGCGCGCCCGAAGAGATTCGAACTCCTGACCCCCAAATTCGTAGTCTGGTGCTCTATCCAGCTGAGCTACGGGCGCGGCGCGTCGTAGCTATAGGCTCCGACGTTCAATGGCAAGAAGGCGCGATGGCAAGCAGGCTTACCGCGCAGGCTTGCCGCGCGCTCATGCCGACAGCGCCGGCGCCGCCCGCTGAACGGATTGCTAGGCATGGATTTTCTAACCATGTGCGCGCGCGCCACGATGGGCGGCGAGCTCGACGGCGCGATCGGGAATGGTCAGCCGCAGGGTCGCCCCGATCGTCCCTTCGACCAGACGAATTTCGCCGCCATGGGCGCGCACCAATTCGGCCGCGATCGCAAGTCCCAGCCCGGTGCCGCCGGTGCGGGTCGAACCCTGGAACGCTTCGAACAGATGCTCGCGTGCCTTTTCCGAAAAGCCAGGTCCGGTATCGGAAACTTCGATGACCGCCACCGCGCCTTCGCGTCGACCGGTAATGCGAATCTGGTCTCGGCCGGGATCGCGGTCGGTCCGGCTTTCGGCGGCCTGGCTTTCCATCGCCTGCACCGCGTTGCGCGACAGGTTCAACAGGATCCGGAACAGCTGATCGTAATCGGCCTCGACCACAAGCCCACGCTCGACGGCGCTGATCCAACGGATCGGCGCGTCGGCGCCGAGACCCAAGGTCTCGTGCACTTCCTCAACCAGCGGCTCGAGCGGGATCGGCCGGCGGTCCGGCGGCGGCTCCTGCAGGCGCCCGTAGGACAGTGTCGATTGGCAAAACGCGATGGCGCGCTCGAGCGCGTGCATCAGCTTCGGAGCAAAACGTTGCACGCCGGGATCGGGAATCTTGGCGAGCCTATCGGAGAACAGTTGCGCCGAAGCGAGTAGATTGCGCAGGTCGTGATTGATCTTGGAAACCGCGAGGCCGAGTCCGGCCAAGCGGTTTTTCTGATGCAGCATCGAGGCGAGTTCGGTCTGCATCCTGGCGAGTTCGCGCTCCGCGGTGCCGATCTCATCGAGCCGTCCGGATGGCACGATCACGCGATCGCTATTCTCAGGATCGGCGCGAAACGCGATCATATTACCGGTGACACGGCGCATCGGCCGCACGAACATGTAATGCAGCGACAGGTAAACAAGCGCCGCGGTGATCGCCGAGATTAGAAGCGACAGCAGCAGAATGTCGACGGAGTAACGCAGCATGGCCCGGCGCAGCGACTGCTCGTCCATAACCAGCTCGATATATTCGCCGCCCGGCACCGGCCCAACGACGCGCACCGCCTCCTTTTTGCTGTTGAGCATAGTGGTGAAGGCATCGACCACCGCGTCGAATGCATAAACGTTGCGCATGTCGTAAGTGGCGGCGACCGCTGGCGGCATATCGTCGACCGCGATCATGCGATGCCGCGATCCCATCTTCATGGCGACGGCGCGCGCGCCAATCGAGTCGAGAATGCGCTTGGCGAGCGCGTCGGAGACCACGCCGTTCGGCGCCGCATCAAGCACAAGCGCCGCGGTATAGGCCGTCGCCAGCCGGTCCTTCAGCCAAACGACGCGGAAATTGGCGACGGAGGGGACATAGATCAGCACTTCCGCGATCATCACGAATAGAATCGTGAGGACGAGGAGTTTTCCCGATAGCCCGAAGCGCGGCGTCCGGGGCTCCGGCCGCACGGCTGTGTCTTCAGTCATGACCTAGATCCGCTGCCTAGCCGAACAGTGCAGCGGCCCAATGATGCGCCGCACCGGACAGCAGGTCAAATCCCTGCGAATTATATATGTCATTGGCGTATTTCTGGACTGGCATTTCATACCGCGCTTCATAATCAAGACGGTTCCTCACCATCTCGATGATCGTCAAGTGTCACGCGATTCGCCGCCAGTGACACGATCGCAAAGCGCGCGGGACGGGCCGAAATCGACGTCACAAGACCGCAGCAAAATGCCGACAAATGGCCGATAACCTACATTTGACGGGTCGGGAGCCCTCCCTTATAAGCCGCCGCAATCGCGGCGACTTATGGTCGCGGCGAGCGGCGCAGCGGAGACACCCCGTGAAACGGACCTATCAGCCGAGCAAACTCGTACGCAAGCGCCGCCATGGCTTTCGCACCCGTATGGCCAGTAAAGGCGGCCGCAGGGTGTTGGCCGCGCGGCGCGCACGGGGCCGCAAAAGACTGAGTGCCTGAGCGCGACAGGCTCGGTGTTTCAGTTGCATTTGCGAATGGTTCTCTACAACGCGGTCATACCAAAGTCGCTGCAATGGAGCGGTTAAAACGCCGGAGTGACTTTCGGGCCGTTGCCCAAGCTGCCGGGGCCGGCGCGCGCGCTCATGCGAGCGCCTTTACCCTGCAAGCACGCGAACGGGGGAAGGCCGGTCCGCCGCGGGTTGGTTTCACCGTCAGCAAACAGGTCGGCAACGCCGTGGAGCGCAACCGGGTGCGGCGCCGCCTGCGCGAGCTCATCCGGCTTGCTCCGCCAGCGGTCCTGTCCGCCGGTCACGACTACGTGCTGATTGGGCGGCGCGCCGCGCTCAAGGTCGCGTTTGACGCCATGATGAAGGAACTCAGCGGCGCGGTTCGCCGCGTCCATGGCTCCAGTAAAAGTGACTCCAGCAAAAGCGGCTCCAGCAAAAGCGGCGGTGGAACTGGTACATCGGGCGCGCTGTCCCCACATAGGGCGGGTCGGTCCAAAGGTGGCGGGGGCAAGCGCCAAATGGGTCCCGAAATGCGGACCAGTCAGCACGAGCATTGATGATCGAGCACAAGAACACCATTCTGGCCGTTGTGCTGTCGTTGCTCGTCATCGTCGGCTGGCAATATTTCATTGGCTATCCGCAAATGGAGCGGCAACGCCAGGAGGCGCAGCTCAAACAGCCGGCGCAGCCAGGCGGCGCGCAACCGGGCGCCGCACAACCAGGCGCGCCGGCGCCGAACGCCGCCCAACCGGCAACGCCGGAAGTACCGGGAACGCCAAAAGCCGGCGCACCATCGGCACAGACGCAAACGGCTTCGCGCGAAGCGGTGATCGCTTCCTCGCCGCGGATCGCGATCGAGACACCGCGACTCGGCGGCAGCATCGATCTTAAGGGCGGCCGCATCGACGACCTGACACTCACCCAATATCGCGAAGAGACCGATCCAAAGTCCCCGCCGATCGTGCTGTTCTCCCCGTCGGGCGCGCCGGCGGCCTTCTACGCTGAATTCGGGTGGGTGCCTGCTGCCGGCACCAATGCGGCCATGCCCGGTCCCGAGACGGTATGGAAGCAGCAGAGCGCCGGTGCGCTCGGCATCGGTCACCCGGTGACGCTGACCTACGACAATGGCCAAGGACTCGTCTTCACCCGCACCATCGGCGTTGACGATCATTATCTATTCACCGTTAAGGACGGTGTCGCGAACGACAGCGGCAATCCGGTGACGCTGTTTCCCTATGCGTTGATTTCGCGGCACGGCGCGCCGAAAGTGCAGGGCTACTACATTCTGCATGAAGGTCTGATCGGCGTGATGGGCGATCAAGGTCTGCAGGAAGAAACCTATAAAAAAATCGAGGACAAGAAATCGGAGACCTGGGACGTTACCAATGCCTGGCTTGGCATTACGGATAAATACTGGGCCGCGACATTGTTACCCGATACCGACGCCAAGGTGCGCGCCCGTTTCTCGGCCGGCGAAGCGGGTGGGCTGAAGACCTATCAGACCGATTATCTGCTGCAGCCACAAACGATCGCGCCGGGCACGACCGGCAGCGCCAATTCACGCTTGTTCGCCGGCGCCAAGGAAGTCTCGGTGGTCGGCATCGATTTTCCGCTTGGACCCGGCGGTTATAATCAGGCGCTCCGTCTCAATCATTTCGACCTGCTGATCGATTGGGGCTGGTTCTATTTCATCACCAAGCCGATGTTCCTCGCGCTCGACTTTTTCTTCCAGCTGGTCGGCAATTTCGGCATCGCGATCTTGATTGTTACCGTGCTGGTCAAGATCCTGTTCTTCCCGCTCGCCAACAAGTCCTATGCGTCCATGGCTAAGATGAAGGCGGTGCAGCCGCAAATGGCCATGATCAAGGAGCGCTATGCCGACGACCGGGTGAAGCAGCAGCAGGCGATGATGGAGCTCTACAAGAAAGAGCAGATCAATCCGGTGGCCGGCTGCCTGCCGATCGCGATCCAGATTCCGGTGTTTTTCTCGCTCTACAAAGTGCTGTTCATCACGATCGAAATGCGACACGCGCCGTTCTACGGCTGGATTCACGATCTCTCCGCGGGAGATCCGACCAATATTTTCAATTTGTTCGGGCTCGTTCCATTCGATCCGTCGCTGTATTCGAGCTATCTGCATCTGGGCGTGTGGCCGGCCATTATGGGCGTGACCATGTGGGTGCAGATGAAGCTCAACCCGGCGCCGCCCGATCCCACGCAGCAGATCATTTTTAGCTGGATGCCGCTGATCTTCACCTTCATGCTGGCCGGGTTCCCGGCTGGCTTGGTCATCTACTGGGCCTGGAACAATACGCTCTCGGTCATCCAGCAGAGCGTCATCATGCACCGCAACGGCGCCAAGATCGAGCTTTGGAATAACCTCAAGAGCACCTTCATCAAACCGAAGCCGAAACAGCCAGCGGAATAGTTTTTGCGGCGCCGGCGCAGCCATTGAATGCTCCGAGGCGGAGGTCAATTTAAATTTGTCGGCAGAAAAAAACGGGAGGCTTGCGCCTCCCGTCCCGTGCTTGGCTTAGCTGTTAGCTTTTGTTTAACTCAGCTGCGGTCGACGACGTCGACCTCCACATTGGCGAGACCTGAAAAACCCAGCGCCCGCGCCGCGGCCGGCGTGAGATCGATGATGCGCCCGCGAACGAAAGGCCCGCGATCGTTGATGCGCACCACGACCGAACGACCGCTACTCCGATTGGTGACCCGCACCATGGTGCCGAACGGCAGCGTGCGATGCGCCGCGGTCAGCGCGCCAGGCGATGCACGCTCGCCGCTCGCAGTGCGGCCTCCATCGTAAGCATAGACCGAGGCTACACCACTCTGCGCCAGCGCCGTCAGCGGTACCCCGACAAGGCAGCCGATGAGAGCCGAAGCAAACAAAGTTTTCGTAAGGCCAGAAACAGCCATGACCATCCTGTGCGATTGTTAATGGGAAGGGTGATTGAGTCCGCGGCTCGCGAACTGGGCGCGCTATGGGCAGCGAAATGTGGTCATTGTGCGTCGCACCATTTTAAAAATCAGTCAGTAACGAAATGGAAAATCCTGCGGCAATAAAATGGCCACATAATTTTCGTTACAATATATTGATTTTACTTATAAATATGCCAATGAGGTCGCGCGCAAAGGCTAGGGAGTTATGCATCTCCTGCATTGCGCTACGACTTTATTGCAGTGCGGAATAAGGAACTCTTGGCCTTCATTTTCGTTTGCGGGGCGCTGTAAATTGCTACGCGGCCGCGCTCGGCAGCACGTAATCTTTGAACTGATCGCGCAATACCGTTTTTTGAATCTTGCCGGTCGCGGTGTGCGGAATTTCGGCAACGAAAGCGACGTCATCCGGCATCCACCACTTGGCGATTTTGCCTTCAAGGAAAGCCAACATTTCCTCTTTGCTCACCTGCTCGCCCGCTTTGAGCACGATAACCAGCAACGGCCGCTCATCCCATTTCGGGTGGCGGATACCGATCACGGCCGCCTCGGCAACTTTAGGATGACCGACGGCGAGGTTCTCCAGTTGAATCGATGAAATCCATTCGCCGCCTGATTTGATCACGTCCTTGGAACGGTCGGTGATACCTAAATAGCCATATCGATCGATCGTGCCGACGTCGCCAGTGTCGAAAAATCCCTCTTCGTCGAGAATATTGCTGTCGTCCTTGAAGTAGGCCTTGGCGACGGCAGGACCGCGGACTTTCAGCCGTCCGAACGTTTTGCCATCCCACGGCAAGCGGCGGCC
Source organism: uncultured Alphaproteobacteria bacterium (assembly GCA_963816295.1). Classification (GTDB taxonomy): domain Bacteria; phylum Pseudomonadota; class Alphaproteobacteria; order Rhizobiales; family Xanthobacteraceae; genus BOG-931. The sequence goes on from CAWFJS010000022.1 coordinate 135,452, forward strand.
CTCATCGTCGGTAATTTTCATTTCTACGGCGAACGGCGAATGTCCCTGCTTCTGCAATACGTCGAGAAGCGCGTCGCCTTTTAGGCCGGCATATTCGGGCTTAAGCGAACAGGTGGTGCCGAGCGGGCTCATTTCGGTCATGCCCCAGGCATGGGTGACTTCGACGTCGTAGACATCCTGGAAGGTTGAGATCATGGCGCGCGGACAGGCCGATCCGCCGATCACGACACGACGCAAATGGGGCAACTTGCCGCCGGTCTTTTCCAGATCCTGCAGCAATGCCAGCCAAACGGTCGGCACAGCGGCGGTGCAGGTGACCTTGTACTCCGTAAGCAACTGATAGACCGACGGGCCGTCCAGTTTCTGCCCAGGCAGGACGAGCGCGGCACCCGCCATGGGTGCGGCAAAACCGATAGCCCAGCCATTGGCGTGAAACAGCGGAACCACCGGCATGGCGATGTCGCGGCCCGAGATTCCAATCATATCCGGACGCAACGCCGTCATCGCATGCAGCACATTGGACCGATGCGAATAGAGCACGCCCTTGGGGTTTCCGGTGGTGCCCGAGGTGTAGCACATGCCCGCCGCAGTATTTTCGTCAAAGGACTTCCAGGCAAAATCGCCATCGGCCTCGGCCAGCCAGTCCTCATAGGGCACCGCGTTGCGCAGCGAGGTTGCCGGCATATGCGCAGCATCGCAGTAAACTATGGTGCGTTCGATTGTCGGGATGCGATCGGCGATCTTCTCCAGGATCGGCAAAAACGTGACGTCGGTCATTATCACGCGGTCCTCCGCGTGATTGATGATCCAGGCGATCTGATCGGTGAACAGGCGGGGATTGACCGTGTGATAGACCGCGCCGATGCCCAGAATGCCGTACCAGGTCTCAAGGTGCCGCCATGTATTCCAGGCCAGCGTCGCCACCCGGTCGCCAAGCCGCAGGCCGTCGCGTTCGAGCCGTTGCGCCACGCTGAGCGCGCGTCTGCGGATCTCGGCGTAATTGGTCGTATGCATCGGCCCTTCGATGGACCGCGAGATCACGGGCCGCTCGCCGGCATTCATGGCGGCGTGATCAATGATGCGATGGCACAAAAGCGGCCAGTCCTGCATCAGGCCAAGCATGGGCTACCTCCCTTTCGCTGCACGACCCTGCCGATCATGCATTGGACCGTCTGTGCCGTGGCGGGAACGGTCGAAACACGCCAAAATTAATCTGATGTTGCGTCAAGGCAAACTCCCAAGTTGCGCTACCAAGGCACCCCAAAGGTCACCATTTCGCAAAATAGCTTCCATTAGGGTCATGCTTAAACGATGATCAGCCTATCCCCCCTGAACAATTGCTCGATTGCGCCGGAGACGTCCGCGTGAAAGCTGCTGCTGCAACGGTACTGCTCTTGGCTGCCGCCATGACCGGCGCAATGGCAAGCGCCGCGGCGCAGACGCAAACTGGCGCATCCTCTCCGCGGGCCCGATCCGCTCGTGCAGTGCAGCAGCCGCGCGCGCTACCCTTTGTGCTCCCGGAGCAGTTCGCTCCGCCGCAGGAGGCTGATGCCTCGTTTCCTGAACCCAGCGGCGACGCGGCCGCGGCGCCGCCAGCACCATCGGCCTGTCAGCTGCGGCTGGCTAAGGTCGCCATGTTCCAGGCGCTCGGCACGCTGATCGGCCCGGGCGAGTGCGGCGCAGCCGACGCCGTGCAGCTGCAGACGGTGGTGTTGCCCGATCAGACGAAAGTGGCGGTGACCCCACCGGCGACGTTGCGCTGTCCGATGGCGGAGCAGATCGCCAACTGGCTGCGGGACGACGTTGCGCCGTCGCTGGCTGAGACAGGGCCGCCGCTGCGCGTCCTCGACAATTTCAACTCCTATGAATGCCGCGGACGCAATCGCGTGCGCGCCGCGGCCTTAAGCGAGCATGGCCGCGCCGACGCGCTCGACGTGCGTGGGTTTAGGCTTGCCGACGGCCGCGAAATTGAACTGACCGACATTAACGTCGCCAAAGACCTGCGCCAGAAATTTCGCGCGAGCGCCTGTGCGCGATTTTCGACGGTGCTCGGGCCCGGATCGGACGGCTATCACGAGGAGCATGTGCATCTCGATCTGGCCGAGCGACGCAACGGCTATAAGTTGTGCGAGTGGGAGCTGCGCGAGCCGCCCCCGCCAGCGCAGGCGGAATTGGCCCAGCCGACTAACCAACAGACTGACGAAGCAAGCGAACAAGCCGAAGCGGCGACCGCAATCGCGGCTAGCGAAGTGCCGCTGCCGCGGCCGCGACCGCTAGCGGCTAATCTGACGAGTAGCAGGACGAGAAAATCCGAAACAAAATGAACGGGCGCAATTAACTCTCGTCAGCGGGGAGTTGTGGCTTGCGCCCGCCGCTCCGCGATGACATCAAAGCGGCCGAAGTCCGGCGGCGCTCGCAGCCAACCGCACGCATCGACAAACAAGGATCCCATGTCTTCGCTCAGCACGCCTCCGCTCAGCAACCTGGCCGCCCGCGACGTTGAAACGCTGGTGCATCCCTACATCAATCTCGCTAGCTTCCGTGAAACCGGGCCGCTCATCATCGAGAGGGCGCAAGGCGTCTATGTCTATGACACGGAGGGCAAGCCCTACATCGAAGGCATGGCCGGGCTTTGGTGCACGGCGCTCGGTTACGGCAATGAAGAACTTGTCGCGGTGGCCGCCGAGCAAATGCGGAAGCTTTCTTTTGCCCATCTGTTCACTGGCCGAAGTCACGACCCCGCGATCGAGCTTGCGGAAAAGCTCAAGGAGATCGCGCCAGTCCCGATCTCAAAGGTGTTCTTTTGCAATTCCGGCTCGGAAGCCAACGACACGCAGGTAAAGCTTGTCTGGTACCTCAACAATGCGCTCGGCCGGCCGCAAAAAAAGAAGGTCATCAGCCGGGTCAAAGCCTATCACGGCGTGACGGTGGCGGCAGCTTCGCTCACCGGTCTGCCGGCGAACCACCGCGATTTCGACCTGCCGCTGCCGGGTTTTTTGCACGCCGGCTGTCCGCATCACTACCGCTTCGCGCAAGAGGCCGAGACCGAGGAGGCGTTTGCAACCCGGCTTGCCGCCGAGCTGGAGGCGCTGATCTTAAAAGAAGGTCCCGACACGGTGGCGGCTTTCATCGCCGAACCGGTGATGGGCGCAGGCGGCGTGATCGTGCCGCCGCAGAATTATTTCGAAAAGATCGCGGCGGTCTGCGCCAAGTACGATGTGTTTACCGTGAGCGACGAGGTGATTTGCGGCTTCGGCAGGCTCGGCACCGCCTTCGGTTGTGAGAAGCTCAACTTCGTCCCGCACGCGATTTCGGTGGCCAAGGCGCTGTCTTCGGCCTACCTGCCGATCGCGGGCGTGATGATTCCGGAGATCATGTACCAGGCGCTGCTTTCTGAAAGTAAAAAGATTGGCGTCTTCGGTCATGGCTTCACCTATGGCGGCCATCCTGTCTCTGCCGCGGTCGCGCTCAAGGCGATCGAAATCTATTCGCGGGACCGGATATTCGAACGCGCCGCGGAACGGGCGCCGCAGTTCCAAGCGCGCCTGACTGCGCTCAATAGTCATCCCCTCGTCGGGGAAGCGCGCGGGCTCGGCCTTATTGGCGGTGTCGAACTGGTGGCGAACAAAAAGACCCGGCAAGCGTTCGCGCCCGGGCAAGGCGTCGGCCCGCGCGCCGTGCGCTTTGCCGAAGACGAGGCACTGATCGTGCGCGCGGTGATGGGCGATGTCCTCACATTGTGCCCGCCGCTGATTATCACCGCGGCCGAGATCGATGAGCTGTTCGACCGGCTGGGCCGCGCCCTTGATAAGACGCTCGATTGGGTCCGGCGCGGGCGCCTCGATCAAGTGTGATCATCGTTCTGAGACCTGATGTACCCGACGCAAAAAACAACGGCGCCGGACCATGCCGGCGCCCATCGTCCGTCTTTCGAAGATTTCCGTAATCAATTCGCGCGGCCGGCCCTCGGCTCCGGACCCGCCGCCATCATCGCACTGAATGGCGAGTCACCCTGCTTAGGCGCCAGCACGACAACAATGGTGCCGACCTTGACGTGACCATAGAGATCGATCGCATCCTCGTTGGTCATCCGGATGCAGCCGGACGAGATGGCCTGACCGATATATTCAGGCTGGTTGGTGCCGTGGATCCGGTACAACGTGTCTTTGTTCCCGGAATAAAGGTACATGCCGCGGGCGCCCATCGGGTTGTGCGGGCCGCCGGTGACATAGGCCGGCAATGGACCGAGCCGAGTCTGCTCGCCTGCAGTCGGCACCCAGGCCGGCCATTCCTCCATGCGACCGATCTTGGCGATTCCGCTCCAGGCCTGCGCGTCTTCGCCCACCGCGATGCCATAGCGGATCGCCTGCCCCTTCGGCAGCACGTAGTAGAGAAACTTGTTGTCGCTATCGATGACGATGCTTCCGGGCGCTTCCTTGCGTGTGAAGTCGACGATATGGCGCTTATAGGGCTCGGGAATTGAGGCCTGCGCATAAGGCAGATTGGACATCAATTGCTTGTCGCGCGCATTCCAACCGGCCTGCGTCGCCGGTTCGAGCGTCTCCTGCATGCAACCGCCCAGCGCAAGTCCGATGATGATGAAAGCAATGCCACGTACCGTCATAACGCGTTGACTCTCCCACCGCCCGGCCGTGCGGCCGGTCAATCCACACCCGTGAACTCCCAATACCCAAACCGCCGTGGCGGTGCCAGACGTTAGCGGCCAGTCACGGCAAGGTCGGCGCCGAGTGTTGCAGGAATGCCGCAGTTCCCCGTGGCCAGGGTGGATAACCCCAACTCCACCCCGAAACCTAAACCCGAAATCAGGGGGAAATATGATCCCGAGCCGTTAAGCAGGGGTTTACCAGGCCGGGTGCAAGTAGCTGTCCGAACGGCAATGTCACGGCAAGGCACGATTTGCCGCCCATTTCCGCCTCACTCACCGCCTAAATCTTCAACCAATCCACAGAGGAAACGAACGGGGTTTGGTATGCCGAATGCGACTGCCGAGCGTCACAAAACAATGAGCCAAACGCCTGAACGACATGAGATTTCCGGCAGTAACGTCCAGGCCCGGCCGGCCCTCGATGCCCGCTATGGACAGATCGGAATTTCGGCAGTGGCGGCGGCAGCGCGCTACCAGGGTACTGCCAAGAACCCGGCCTACGCCCCGGCGCCAAACGATTGGCGTCTTCGATATGCCGAGGAGCTGGCCTGACACCTAAATCGGCGGGGGTTGGAAACGGGGGACACGGGCGTGTCCCCTTTTTGATTCCTGGCTTCCGAAGCTGACTTAGTCGATGGCTGTGACTTGCGCTTTGTCCTGGCGCGCCAGGCAAACCTCGAAGGCCGCCAAGGCCGCGACGAGGACGCCGATCACCACGTTGATGATCATCGAATCGCTGTTCTGGAAGCCGCACAGCCAGGGCGATACGATGAGCCCGATCCCGGCAGCCAGGAGGAACCATTCTTCCCAGACCGCAAAAGCCGCGAGCGCCGCAATCGACAGCACCGCGATGATGATGCCGACAATGGACGCGGTCTGCCATTGGGCTCCGGCAGACAGATCAAAGAGCCACGGTGAAAAGAACAGGATGCCGCCGAGGATGAGATTCACCACGTCGCAGAGCCGAATGCTCGACCAGTCGTCCATTTCCTCCTCCCGCAATAAGGGCGCGCAACCCGCGCCTATGGAGGAACGGCACGCCCGAGTTTTGGTTCCAGCGGCACACGGCGTGGGCACATCACGGTGAGCGCGACCGCCGAGCCGCCCGATTTCTCCCCCGCGGAGATTGATGTCGGCCGGCGCCTATTCGCCGGAGAGTGGAACTTTCTCGGCGCGGCGGGAGCCTTGGATGCGCTGCCCCCATCCGGCGGCATCGAGATCGCTTTCGCCGGCCGCTCCAACGTCGGCAAATCGTCATTGATCAATGCGCTCACCGGTCGCCGCGCCTTGGCCCGCACCTCCAACACTCCCGGGCGCACGCAGGAATTGCTGTTCTTCGGTAACCCGCGGCACCGGCTCACGCTCGTCGACATGCCCGGCTATGGCTACGCCGCCGCGGGCAAGGCAAAGGTCGCCGCTTGGTCGCGGCTAATCCGGGGCTACTTGCAGATGCGTGTCAATCTGGCGCGCGTTTATGTGCTGGTCAACTCGCGCCACGGATTGAAATCCGGTGATGAGGGCATCCTTGACGTGCTGAGCCAAACCGCCGTCAGCCACCAGGTCGTGCTGACGAAATGCGACCAAATCAGCGAGGCCGTTCTCGCTCAATGCGGCGATAGCATCAAAGCTGCAATTGCAAAAAGACCGGCGGCGTTTCCCGATCTGATCGCCACCTCCACCCGCAGCGGCGAAGGGATCGAGCGCTTGCGCGCCGCGATCGCGCGGCTCACCGAGGAACGCGGTCCGCCGGTGTCTTGAGAGCGCTGGAGTCTTGAGAGAGCAACCTGCCGAATGCTTTGATGTTCCTGTGACTTCTTGACCGATTGCCCCTTCCTCGGCTTCGCTGCCGCGGCTAAATAGCCGCATCCGGCAAAGGAGTTCCTTAATGGACGTGACGCCGTTTCAGCAGGCTCAGATCCTGGCGGAAGCGCTGCCGTATATGCAGCGCTACGACGAGGCAATTGTCGTGGTGAAATATGGCGGCCACGCCATGGGCGCCGAACATTTGGCGCGCGAATTCGCCCGCGACATCGTGCTGTTGGAGCAGACCGCGATCAATCCGGTCGTGGTGCATGGCGGCGGACCGCAGATTGAAGCCATGCTGAAAAGGGTCGGCGTCAAATCGCAATTCGCCGGTGGGCTGCGGGTCACCGACGAACAGACGCTCGAAGTCGTCGAAATGGTTCTGGCCGGATCCATCAACAAGCAAATGGTCGGTTACATCAATGAAGCCGGCGGCAAGGCCATCGGGCTGTGCGGCAAGGACGGCAACATGGTCGTGGCGCGCAAGCTCACGCGCACCGTGGTCGATCCGGACTCGCACATTGAAAAGATCGTGGACCTTGGCTTCGTCGGCGAGCCGGAGAAGGTTGATACCACGGTGTTGGATCAGGTTCTCGGCCGCAAACTCATTCCGGTGCTGGCGCCGGTCGCCGCCGCGGCAGACGGCGGCACTTTCAACGTCAATGCCGACACCTTTGCCGGCGCAATTGCCGGCGCGCTCAAGGCCAAGCGTCTCTTACTGCTCACCGACGTTGCCGGCGTATTCGACAAGTCGAAAAAGCTCATCAAGGAGCTTACCGCCGATGAGGCGCGCCGCCTGATCGCCGACGGTACGATTTCCGGGGGCATGATTCCCAAGGTCGAGACCTGCATCGATGCGCTCGAACGCGGCGTCGAAGCCGTCGTCATTCTCGATGGCAAGGTGCCGCACGCGGTGCTGCTCGAGCTGTTCACCGAGCTCGGCGCCGGCACTTTGTTCCGCCGCTAATCCGCCGCGCCGGAGCATGTCTGACGGCGAATGAACGCTTCCCCGCTCCGCGACCGCATGCACCGGCTCGCTCCCGGTATTGCCGCGGGCACCTCGCTTGGCATCTCGGACGTGCTGGCAAAAATCCTGTTGGCGGGCGGCGTCGATGTCGTCTCGTTGCTGTCGTTCCGCAGTCTGGTTGGCCTTGCTTTCGTAGCGACCTGGTTTCGTTTCGGGCGCCGCCCGACCGCCAACGTCCAGGTGCGCGTCATCTCGATGATTGTTGGAATCATTTTTGCAGGACTGATTTTCTGCTTGTTCAAGGCAATCGAAACGATCGACGTGCCGACCGCAATCCTGTCCTATTTCACTTATCCGCTGCTGACCGGTTTGACGGCTGCATTCGCCGGCCTTGAGCCGCTGCGCTGGAAGGGGGTGCTTTGCGCCATCGTTGCATTCTGTGGGCTCGCATTGCTGATCGACGCGCATCCTGCCGGGTTTGCCGTCGCGGGAGTCGCATATGCGATCGGAGCGGCCGGCTGCCGCACGGCAGTTTTGCTGGTGACGCGCGCTTATCTCGTCGGCGCCGACGCACGCCTGACCACCTGGTATTCGATGCTGTCGTCGACGGTCATCTTCTTAACGGCGTCACTTGCGCAACACTCATGGAACCTGCCGCACTCGGATCTGGCCTGGACTTACCTCGTGGCGCTTAGCCTCGCCGCGACGGCTGCGATCCTGTTTGTATTTCTCTCAACCGTCCGTATCGGCGCGTTTCGCACCGCGGTGATTATGCATCTCGAGCCTTTAACGGCGACGATCCTCAGTGGCCTGGTGCTCGGCCAAGTCATCACGCCCATACAGGCGTTGGGTGTGATCATTATGCTCGCTGGGCTGATCGCATTTCAGGTATGGCGATGACGCGCCGACGATTTAATTGTCCGGCGCCGCCGATGATGTACGATCGAGCCGGGGCGTGGTCCGGGAGCAGCGTCATGGACGCGAAGTCGTTGGACGCGAAGTCGTTGGACGGGAAGCCGTTGGACGCAAAGTCGTTCGCGAAAAATCCGCATTGCCATTTGGAACATCATCATTCATCGCGCCGAAAGTTCCTGGCAGCCGCCTCCGCGGTCTGCGCCGCAACGACCTTCACGATGCGCGGCCACGCGCTCGCGGCCGACGGATCGAAGCTGATCGATACCCATCATCATTTCTATCCGCCGACTTATCAAAAAGCGTGGGCCGACTGGGAGGATCAGCGCAAAATTCCGCACCTCGGCGTTTCAGCTCACCTGGAACCGCGACCAGGACATCGAGGCGATGGACAAGAACGGCGTCACAACAAGCATATTGTCGCTTGCCTCGACGCCCGGGACTTGGTTCGACGCCGGCGCGCAAGCTGCGCACGATATGGCGCGATTGTGCTGCGATTTCGCGGCGGAAATGGTGCGCGAGAAGCCCGGCCGCTACGGTCTGTTCGCGCCGCTGTCGATGCTCGATATCGACGCGACGCTGAAAGAAATTGAATATACCCTCGATAGGCTCAAGGCCGACGGCGTCAATCTACAAACGAATTACGGAGATAAATGGCTCGGCGATCCGACTTACCGGCCCGTTTTCGAGGAGCTGAACCGGCGCAAAGCGGTGGTCTACGTCCATCCTCTGGTCGCGAGCTGCTGCGGCAGGCTCAATATCGGCACGTTCCCCGCAGTGATCGAAGTGCCGCACGATACGACACGCACGATTGTGAGTTTTTTGGTCAGCGGGACATTCGCGCAGATGCGCGACATTAAATGGCTGTTCTCGCATGCCGGCGGCACCATCCCGATGCTGGCCGGCCGCATCGAATCGTTTTTCGATCGCGCCGGCAACCATGACCGTTTTGCGCCCGACGGCGTAGAAGCCGAATTTCGCCGCCTTTATTACGACACGGCGAATGCGACCCATCCGGCGTCGATGGCGGCACTGACCAGTCTCATACCGATGTCACAAATCACTTATGGCAGCGATTACCCATATTATCCGCTCAATCAGATTGAAAATCTGCGGCGCACGCTGTCGCCGCAGGATCTCGCCCTGCGGCTGCTGCCGCGCCTGAGCGCATAAGAACAGAGCGACGCAATTCACGTTGTGTTGAATAACGTTCGTCCGTCGCAACACGGAACACGACGTAGCCGACGATCAAATACAGTTGATCCGAATCGCGCGGTTGTGCCATCGTCCGGCGAGGTCACAAACTTGGCCACGTTTGCGCCGAGATTTGCGCCGAAGCTTCCGCTAATCACGCAAATCGTCCGTACAAATTTCGAAGGTGGAGCAATGCGCGGCTTCCACAACAGCTCCTTCGATCCGCAGACGCTGGTGCTTTTGGAAGCGGCTTTCGACGAGGCGTGGCTGACGCTCAAGTCGATTGGCAACAAAACCGTCAAGCCGGACGAGCTGGCGCGCTGCGTCGTACGTCTGGCGATGGAAGGCGAACGCGATCCCGTGCGACTGCACGATGGGGCGCTAAAAGGACTGCTACCTGCGACCGTTTGGCGCGAGGCAGGCTGACGCCACGCATTTTGACGGGGTGTCTTTAAGAATGCGCCGCGAATACGGCGAGTGCGGCGACGCAGCCGCCGGCCAAAGTGCCGATTAGCAACGCCCATACGAATGGCATAGATTTACGCAAGGCGCGTCGCATCGATCGCTTACGGTGCGGCATGGTTTCCATTTTTGGATTCATTTTCGATGATTCGGCAGCGACCGGACTTCCTCGTTGACAAAGATGGCAACAAAGAGTTGGGGCAGCAATCGGCAAACCAGCCGCGCGCCAGGCCCGCAGATTTCAAAACGATCGAGAGTTGGATTTTCGATCTCGACAACACGCTTTACCCGCATCACCTCAATCTGTGGCAGCAGGTCGACGTTCGCATTCGCGATTACATCGTCGATTTCCTCAAGGTCACGCACGAGGAGGCGTTTCGGCTGCAGAAGGACTATTATCGCCGCTATGGCACGACGCTCCGCGGCTTGATGGAGGAGCACGGTCTCGACCCGGACAAGTTTCTGGAGATCGTGCATCAGATCGATCACTCACCGCTGACGCCCAATCCGGCGCTCGGCACCGCGATTGCCGGGCTGCCGGGCCGCAAATTCATTCTCACCAATGGAACGCGCGGGCATGCCGATGCGGTGATGCGGCGGATCGGGATCGAGCACCACTTCGAAGATGTTTTTGACATCAGGGCCGCGGAGCTTGAGCCGAAGCCGCGCCGCGGGGTTTATGAGCGCTTTCTGGCGCGGCACCTCGTCGAGGCAGGCCGAGCCGCGATCTTCGAGGATCTCGCGCGTAATCTCGAAGTGCCGCACGCGCTCGGAATGACGACGGTTTTGGTCGTTCCGCAAGGCACCCAAGTGGTGCTGCGCGAGGAGTGGGAACTCGCCGGGCGCGATTCCGCGCACGTCGATTATGTCACCGACGATCTCACCGCATTCTTGCGCGACATTTCGGCTATGTGAGTTTTAACCCTAGAGATAACCGGCAAGCCTGCCGATGTGCCAGGCGACCGGCATCATCACGGCCACAGTGAACTCGGAATCGCCACGAAAAATCGGACGCGCGTGATTGTCGCCGCGCAAGATGCCGAGCCCGCCGTAAATGATCGCGTAAACCAGTATCCAGAACGCCAGTTTGTACGAGGCCAGCCAGTAGAAAACGCCGGCAACGAGGCCTATTCCCATCGTAATCATTGCAAGTCCTTTGCATGTCCTTTGGTAGCAATAGCCACCAGCGACCATGCAAGAATAGTTCCAACTTACTTACCAGCGGCGGCAGGCGACCATCGATCTCGGTTAACGGCGGGCAATCCTCCAATTGCTTGACATCGACCAAGAACGCCCCGACAAACCGCCAGCACGGATCTCCCTGATGTCCTCGGCCGAGCTCGCCAAAACAATCGATTCTGCCTTTGATCGCCGCGAAGAATTGGGGCCGGCCACCAAAGGCGCTGTCCGCGAAGCGGTCGAGCAGGCGCTCGACCTCTTGGATCGCGGCGCTGCCCGCGTGGCGGAGCGGGCAAGCGACGGCACCTGGCGCGTCCACCAATGGCTCAAAAAAGCAGTGCTGCTGTCGTTTCGTCTTAACGATATGAGCGAAATTCCGGGCGGACCGGGCCACGCGGTTTGGTGGGACAAAGTGCCCTCGAAATTCGATCATTGGGACGAACGGCGGTTTCGCGCGGCAGGTTTTCGCGCCGTTCCGGGCTGCGTGGTGCGGCATTCCGCCTACATCGCGCCAGGCGTGGTGCTGATGCCGTGCTTCGTCAATCTCGGCGCTTATGTCGATTCCGGCAGCATGATCGACACCTGGGCGACCGTGGGTTCGTGCGCCCAGATCGGCAAGAATTGTCATATTTCCGGCGGCGCCGGCATCGGCGGTGTGCTCGAGCCGCTGCAAGCGGGACCCGTCATCATCGAGGATAATTGCTTTATCGGCGCGCGCTCGGAGGTGGCCGAAGGCGTGATCGTGCGCGAGGGTTCGGTCCTTTCGATGGGCGTTTTTCTTGGGGCGTCCACGAAAATCATCGATCGCGAGACCGGCGCGACAATTGTGGGCGAGGTCCCGGCTTATTCGGTCGTGGTGCCGGGCACGATGGCGGGCAAGCGAAACAATTCGGGCGAGGCAACGCCCAATCTTTACTGCGCGGTCATCGTCAAACGCGTTGATGAAAAAACGCGCGCCAAGACCAGCATCAACGAACTGCTTCGCGATTGAGCGGAGCAAGACCGACGGTCGGGCGCTATGGATTGGGTCTATCTCCTCAACAGTTTCGAAGGCCGCATCAGCCGCAAGACGTTCTGGATTGGGATGGCGGTCCTTGTCAGCGCCGAAATGCTTGGCCATTTCGTCGCGCAAGCGCTTCAGGGCGATCGGCTCAGCGCTATTGTCGACCTCGCCTTCACTTATCCGGAATTCGCGATCGCGGCAAAGCGCGCTCACGACCGCGATCTGCCGATCTGGATTCTGATCGTTTTCTTCGGCGGCGGAGCGCTGCTCGACTTGCTCACCGTGCTGGAATTGACTGGCAGCGACGACCAGCCCAGCGTGTTGTCACTGGTCATCGCAGTGCCCTTTACGGTCCTGCTTGTGGCGCTATTGATCGAGCTCGGTTTTCGCCGAGGTACGATCGGTCCCAACCAGTACGGACCGGATCCCGTTGCTTCCCATTGATTAGCTATGTCAGTGATTAGCTATGTCCGGCGACCCTGTTGCCATCGCTCGCGACCTCATCCGCTGCCGCTCGGTCACCCCGGACGAGGGCGGCGCGCTGGCTTATTTGCAAGACCTTTTGGCGCGCGCCGGCTTCGATGTTCATCGGGCGATCTTTGCCGAACCAGGCACCGCGCCGGTCGACAATCTCTATGCACGCATCGGCACGTCGCGGCCGAATCTCTTGTTCGCAGGCCATACCGATGTGGTTCCGCCCGGCAACGAAGGCGCGTGGTCGCATCCGCCATTTGCCGGCGAGATTGCCGGCGAGCGCTTGTATGGCCGCGGCGCGGTCGACATGAAGGGCGGCATCGCTTGCTTCGTCGCAGCGGCGCTTGATTATCTGGCGCACGGCGGCAAGCTGAAAGGCTCGATCTCGCTGTTGATCACGGGCGACGAGGAAAGCGTGGCGGTCAACGGCACCGTCAAGCTCCTCAAATGGGCGGCCGAGCGCAGCGAAAGCTTCGACCACTGCATTCTCGGCGAACCGAGCAATGTCGACGTCCTCGGCGACACGATCAAAGCCGGACGGCGCGGTTCGCTCAATGGCACGCTGATTGTCACCGGCCGGCAAGGCCACGTCGCCTATCCCGAACGCGCCGACAATCCGATCCGCGGCCTTATGAGCCTGATTGCCGCGCTGCAGGTGCCGCTCGACGAAGGCAGCGAGCACTTCTCGCCGTCGCATCTGGAATTCACGTCGGTCGACGTCGGCAACACGACGGTCAACCTCATTCCCGGCGAAGCGCGCGCGCGCTTCAACATCCGCTACAACGATCGCCACAGCCAGACCGCGCTCAAGACGCTGATCGAGCGTCGCGCCGAGACCGCGGCTGGCGGCCGTGTGCGCTACTCATTCGAGTGGCAGCCTTCGAATGCCGACGTATTCGTCACCAAGCCGGGCCCGTTTACCGAGCTCGCGGTCGCGGCGATTGCCGAAGTTACGGGCCGCCGGCCGAAACTTTCGACCAGCGGCGGCACGTCGGACGCGCGCTTCATCAAGAATTATTGCCCGGTGCTGGAATTCGGGCTGGTTGGCCAGACCATGCATCAGACCGATGAATCCGCGCCGGTTCAGGACCTCCTGACGCTGACGGCAATCTATCGGCGCATCATCGAAAAATATTTCGACAACAAACGGCCTAAGCTGTAGACCTTGATAACAGCTGGCCACCAGGAGACGGCCATGGCTTTTTTGCTACGCGTTCTGGGAATTTGCGCCCTGATCGCCTGCATCGAAAAACCCGCTAACGCGCAAAGTCATCCGTGGTGCATCTATAAAAATTACGGCGACGGTTATGCCGATTGCCGGTACGAGACATTGCAACAATGCTTGGCGGACCGGCTCGGGACCGGCGGGTCCTGCAGCCCCAGTCCGTACCCGTCCTCGCCGGAACCACACAGCAGGTCGCCGCGGCGTTTTTGAGAAAGGGCCGCCCGCACCGGCCGCCAGCCGCCGGCCGAAACGTTCGACGAGCGGCGGCACCGCATCGTCGAAAAATATTTCGACGACAAACGGCCTAAGCTGTAGACCTTGGTAGCAGCTGGTCACCAGGAGACGGCCGTGACGCGCCTATTACGATCTCGGCCAGGCTGGCTTTCGGAGCTGCAGATTCTCGACATTGCAGCAGTGCTTGGACGATGTGCGCGGTATTGGCGGGAACTGTTCACCCAGTCCGTACCCGACCTCGCCGGGACCGCGTCCGTCGACCAGGATTTCGAAACACCATCATCACCACGATCGGTCTAGTGTGGTGGATTTGAAGTTCCTATCATTCTTGCCGCAAGCTCCCTATAGGAACTTCAAATCCAAAACCACACTACAACCGTAGACTTGCTAGTGTCCTTTCGATTCCGAAGTTCGCTCCGGAGCGTGCCCGATAATGGTGGCGAACTTCGGAATCGGGACACTAGGCCGGCCGCTCAATAATCCACCCGGACCAGATAAAGCCCGTGCGGCGGCGCGACTTGACCGCACGCCGCGCGATCGTGCGCGGCAAGCGCTGCGGCAAGGTCGTCGGCGCGCCATTTGCCGTCGCCGACATGCGCCAGCGAGCCGACCATCGAACGCACCTGGTGTTGCAGAAAAGAGCGCGCCGCGGCGGTAATGCGGATTTCGTCGCCGTCGCGCGCCACGTCAAGCCGATCGAGCGTCTTCACCGGCGATTTGGCCTGGCACTCGCTGGAGCGGAAGGTCGTAAAATCGTGGCGGCCGATAAGCCGTTGCGCCGCGGCGTGCATAGCCTCGGCATCGAGCAGGCGCGGCACCCGCCAGGCGCGATTTTGCTCAAGCGTAAGATCGGCGCGCCGGTTGACGATGCGATAAAGGTAATGCCGTTTGACGGCGGAAAAGCGCGCGTCGAAATCCGGCGCCGCGCGTTCCACGGCGAGCACCGCGATCGGCTGCGGCCTTAAGTGGAAATTGACGGCGTCGCGCACGGTCTCGGTGTCCCAGTCCTTGGCAAGATCGAGATGCGCGACCTGGCCGAGCGCGTGCACGCCGGCATCGGTCCGTCCGGCGGCGCCGACTGCGAGCCGCTCGCCCGCGAAAGCGGCAATCGCCGCGGTGAGAACGCCCTGCACCGAGGCACCGTTATCCTGCGCCTGCCAGCCGACATAGGGCGTGCCGTCATATTCGATCGTGAGCTTGTAGCGAGGCATCGCTGCGTGGCCTTAGAGCATGATCCCGAAAAGTGGATACCGGTTTTCGGAAAAGATCATGCTCAAACAAGAAGCTAAAGCGAAGTGCCGATTCAACTGAAAAATCATTTCGCTTTAGCGCTCAGTGCAGCTTACTGCCACGCGGAATCGGCGTGCCGCGCAGGAATTCCTCCGCGCACATCGGCTGCCGGCCGGCGCGCTGTAACTCGAGGAGCCGGATCGCGCCCTCCCCGCATGCGACGGTGAGATCATCATCGAGCACGCGGCCGGGTTCGCCGGCGCCGCTGGCCTTGGTGCTGCGCAGGACCTTGATGCGGCCGGCCTTTGAATGCTCGAACCACGCGCCTGGAAACGGCGACAGCCCGCGGCAATGATCGTGAACCTTGTTCCACGATTGCGTCCAGTCGATGCGGGTTTCAGCTTTCTCGACCTTGTTGGCATAGGTCACGCCGGCGCTCGGTTGCGGCGTCAAGCGCAACTCGCGCTTTTCCAGTGCCGTGAGCGCGCGCACCATCAGACCAGCGCCAAGCCGGGCGAGCTCATCGTGGAGATCGCCCGCGATCGTGTCTGGGCCGATGGCAATGCGCTCCGTCATTTTGCCTTCAACAATGGCGACAGGACCGGTATCGAGACCTTCTTCCATTTTCATGACGGCGACGCCCGTCTCGCGATCGCCGGCCATGATGGCGCGCTGGATCGGTGCCGCGCCGCGCCAGCGCGGCAACAGCGAGGCGTGCAAATTGAAACAACCGAGCGCAAACAGATCGAGAATCTCTTTCGGCAGGATCAAACCATAGGCCACGACCACCGCGGCATCGGCATGATGCGCACGCATGGCGTCGACGGCGCCGATCTCGCGCAAAGTTTTAGGCGTAAATACCGGCAAACCGAAGCGCTTGGCCTGATGTGCAATTGGCGAGGCTTGCTCCGCCATGCCGCGGCCGGCCGGCCGCGGCGGACGCGTATACACCGCCGTCAGTTTGTGTCCGGCGTCGACGATCGCGTCCAATGTGGGCACCGCGAATTCGGGCGTGCCCATGAAAACGAGGCGAAGCGCCAATCACGCCTCCACGTTCTTGGTCGCGCTGCTCGTTGTCGTGCTCTTGGCTGCTTTTGCGAATTTCTTGATGACGCGGTCGCGCTTGAGCTTGGACAGATGATCGATGAAGAGCACGCCGTTGATGTGGTCGATCTCATGCTGCAGGCACGTCGCCATTAGCCCCTTGGCGTCGATCTCGCGCTTCTTGCCGCCAAGATCGAGATATTTGACCTTCACCGCGACCGGCCGTTCGACTTCCTCATAGTAATCCGGAATCGACAAACAGCCTTCCTCGAATTTGGCGCGCTCCTCCGATTGCCAAAGGATTTCCGGATTGATGAACACCTGCGGCTGGTGATCGTCTTCTTTTTTCGACAAGTCCATGGTGATCACGCGCTTGGCGACGCCGAGCTGGATCGCGGCAAGACCGATGCCCGGCGCCTTGTACATCGTCTCGAACATGTCATCGACAAGCTTACGGATCCCGGCGTCGATCTGTTTGATCGGCTCCGAGATCAGCCGCAGGCGCTTATCGGGAAGCTTGATGATCTCGCGGATCGCCATCGTCACACCATCATGGCGGGCGATGTAATTGGTGCGTAAAGCGGGGTCAATGCGCCGGTTTTAATTGCGCATCGCCCGACAAGCGGCTATGACCGTTCGCTGTTCGTTCCCAAGGCGAATCACATGGTCGAATCACATGGTCGAATCACCGCCTGACCCGTCGAGCGGAGCATGACCGATAGCCTGCTGCTTGTTGTTCTTATCGCAGTTGTCGCCGCCGCACTCGCGGGGCTCGGCGTCGTGCTGTGGCGGGCCCGCCGGCCCGCCGATCCCGAGGCGGCGATGATCGCGGAATTGATGCAGGCGCAGCGCGACGGCGCCGCGCGGCTCGAGGCCATGATCAAAATGCTCGCCGACCGGCAGTCGCAAGTTGCGCATACGGTCAACGAGCGCCTGGATAGCGTCTCGCACCGGCTCGGCGACTCGCTGCAAAAGACCACGCAGCACACCGCCGAGAATTTACACAAGCTGCACGAGCGGCTCGCCGTTATTGATAGCGCGCAGAAGAACATCGCTGCGCTCGCCAGCGAGGTGACTTCGCTGCAGGGCGTTTTGGCCAATAAGCAATCGCGCGGCGCGTTCGGGCAATTGCGCATGGAGGCAATCATTGCGGACGGATTGCCGAAAGGCGCTTACGAGTTCCAGCGTACGCTTTCCAATCGCACCCGCCCCGACTGCTGCGTCTTCCTGCCGGACAAGCGCCCAATGGCGATCGACGCCAAATTTCCCCTCGAAGCAGTCACCGCCTATCGCGAAGCCAAATCCGAGGAGGAGCGTAAAGCCGCGGCCCAGCGCTTGCGTACCGATGTGAACAAGCACATTGCCGATATCGCCGAAAAATATTTGATCCCCGGCGAGACCTATGAGGTCGCTTTGATGTTTGTGCCGTCGGAATCGGTTTATGCCGAGTTGTACGACAGCTTCGACGATCTTTTTCAGCGCGCCCATCGCGCGCGCGTCATGATTGTGTCGCCGGCGCTGCTCGCGCTCGCCATCCAGATGGTGCAGCAAATCCAGAAGGACACCCGCATGCGCGAGGCGGCCGATCAAATCCGCGACGAAGTCGCGCGTTTGGTGAAAGATGTGGGCTTGCTGGGCGAGCGCGTGCGCAAATTGCAAACGCATTTTAATCAGGCCAGTGAAGACATCCGGCTGGCGGTCGTGTCCGTCGACAAGATCGAGGCGCATGGGAGCCGGATCCAAGAAGTCGAGCTGGAGACGCAAGCCGAGAATGTCGTGGCGGCGCCAACTCTCAAATTGCAAGCAGGTGAGTAGCGGCGCATGGGTTCCGATGCCCGCGCCGCAGCCGCGCGCCCGTCCCTGACCGAGACGCTCGCCGTTTACCTCAAGCCGCGCGTGCTCGTGATCATGTTTCTCGGCTTCTCGTCAGGCCTGCCGCTGGCTTTGTCAGGCTCGACGCTGCTCGTTTGGATGACGGAAGCAGGCGTCAATCTTGGTACCATCGGATTATTTGCACTGGTCGGCACGCCCTACACGATCAAGTTTCTCTGGGCGCCGCTGATTGACGCGCTCGACGTGCCGCTCTTGACCCGCCGGTTCGGCCGCCGCCGCGGCTGGCTGCTGCTGTCGCAATTTCTCTTAATGGCGGCGATCGTCTTTCTCGGCCTGTGCGATCCTTCGGTATCACCGTTTCCGGTGGCGATTGGCGCGCTTCTGGTCGCCACCGCCTCGGCGACCCAGGACATCGTGGTCGACGCTTTTCGCGTGGAAAGCCTCGACGAAAGCGAACAGGCCGCCGGCATGGCGTCCTATGTCGCCGCCTATCGTATCGGCATGCTGGTTTCGACCGCCGGCGCGCTGTTTCTCGTCAGTGGTTTTCAGGGCTTGGGCTTTACGCACAGTGCCGCTTGGAGCGCCGGCTACGCGGCGATGGCAGTGCTTGTTCTCATCGGCGTGGCAACGACGCTCGTCGCGCATGAATCGGAAAAATCGGCGAGCGCGGTTGCGGCGCAGGCCCGGGAGACCTCGCTGCAGCGGGTCGTCGAAGCCGCAGTCGGCGCTTTTTCAGAGTTTTTGACCCGCGATCTGGCCTTGGTGGCATTGGTCTTTGTCATTCTCTTCAAATTCACCGATGCGCTCTCGGGCGCGATGACCGCGCCCTTCGTGATCGATCTCGGTTTCTCGCGCAACGAATATGCGGCGATCATCAAGGGCGTCGGGCTTGCGGCGACGCTGATCGGCGGCTTCGCCGGCGGATCGGTGGCGCGCGGCTATTCGCTTCCGGTAAGCCTTTGGATCGGTGGATTGGCGCAAGGCTTCGCCAACCTCGCGTTTTCATGGCAAGCGGTGCTCGGCCACAACGCGGCATGGCTCACCTTCGCCATCATTGCCGAAAATTTCACCAGCGCCATCGGCACAGTGATTTTCGTCGCCTATCTCTCGGCGCTGTGCCGCAACCCGCTGCACACGGCGACCCAATATGCCCTCCTGACCGCGCTGGCGGCATTCGGCCGGACTTACCTTTCGTCGGCTGCCGGCTTTATCGCGGCGGCGACCGGATGGGCGTGGTTCTTTGCCATATGCGCAGGTGCCGGTCTGCCGGCACTGATGTTATTGGCCTTGCTCCAGCATCGCGGCCATTTTGACGGCTTGGCGCCGGCTAAGAACTGATCCCAAGACTTGATGCCAAGACTTGATGCCAAGAACTGATCCTTAAAGTTACAGAATTCCGCGCAATTTATGCCATCGTTGCCATGGTCTGGTGGCCTCGCGCACTCGCAAAAAAGTCTCTTTGTGTGGATCAGATCGCTATAATCGCCGTTGTTTCGTTGCGTTCCTCGAATCCGGCCCTTCGCCCGCGAGTCCCATGGACCTGATCCTGGTCAAGATCTTTGCGACGGCGCTGGCGCTGAGCCAGGTCACGACCCAGCCGCAGGCGATCAAGACGCAATTCGATCCGGCCAAGGACCAGGACGAGGTCGTGCAGATTTTGCGCAGCGGCTGCGCGCATATGAAGCAAGCCTTCGATATTGAATCGATCAATCTCGACGATCTGATCACGACCGCGCTTGACGATCCCAAGGCGGCGGCGGGCACCGAGATCAAGCCTTTCCATGGGCTGAACTTCACCGATCTGAATACCGCCTATCACCAGTTCTGCAAAAACGAACCGATCACGAATCCGGTCGTGGACATGCGGCAGGTGATCGACTTCTTCAATAATGCGGCCGCGGATCTGCCGGATCAAAACATCCTCAAAGGCAAGCGATTGCCGAGCATGAGCGTAGTGCTCGACGGCAATGGCCGGGATTTCGCCGACGTGTTCGAGTCCGGCAACCGGCGCATCTGGATATCGCTCGCCGATATTCCCGAGCCGGTGCAAAAGGCCTTCGTCGCCGCCGAAGACCGGCGCTTCTACCAGCATCATGGCGTCGACGAGCGCGGCATCATCCGTGCCTTTGTCGGCAATCTCGCCGACCCGCGCCGGCCGCAAGGCGGCTCGACCATCACCCAGCAGGTGGTGAAGAATCTGTTGGTCGGCGACGACGTCACCTATGAGCGCAAAATTCGCGAAATGATCGTGGCGTCGCGGCTCGAGAGCACGCTCAGCAAAAACGAAATTCTCGAACTGTATTTGAATTCTGCTTATCTCGGCCGCGGCTCGTGGGGCATCGAAATGGCCGCGCGCAGCTATTTCGGCAAATCGGCCAAGGATCTCACGGTGCCCGAGGGTGCGATGCTGGCCGGCCTCTTGAAGGGACCGAATTACTACAATCCGGACCGGCATCCGGATCGCGCCAAAGAACGGCTCGGTTACGTGCTGGAACGCATGCAGGAAGACGGCGCCATCAGCGCGGCACAAAAGGATGAGGCGATCGCGGCGCCGCCGAAGCTTGTCGCCTACCAGCATCCGCGGCGCGACACCGGCTTTCACTTCGTCGATTTCCTAGGCCGCGAGGCCAAAGCCGATGGCGTCGCCAGCCTGACCGCGCGCTCTTACACCGTGCATTCCACAATCGATGCGCAATTGCAGCGCGACACCGAAGCCGCGCTGCAGGAAGGCCTGGCGCGTTACGAATTATCGACCGGGCGGATGCAATTCCGCGGGCCTGAAGCGAACATTGGCGACACGGTGCGCAAGCTTGAAGGCGACAATCGCGCCGGCGAGCCGGCTTGGCAGCAGGCGCTGCAAGCGGCGCGCTTGCCGCTCTACGATGTGCACTGGACTCCCGCAGTCGTGCTGTCGAAGGGAAGCGGCAAGAAAGGCGACGAGGCGATCCGCGTCGGCTTGCCGGACGGACGCATCGTGCCGCTCGCCGTGTGGAGCGGTGCGATCCGGCGCGGCCTCGGGCTCTATGACGTGGTCTTTGTCCATGTCGTCGAGAACAAATTCGTCGAGAGCAAGAGCGGCGAGACCCGGTCGAGGAGCAAATCGAATATCGGCGGTGCGCAAAGCGGCGGCACCGCTCAGCAAAGCGGCGGCCAAGCCGGGGGACAAGCGCAGCTCCGTGTCCGCCCGACGGTGCAAGGCGCGGCGCTGGTGCTTGAGAACAAGACCGGCCGGATCCTGGCGATGGCCGGCAGCTTTTCTTATCCGCTCAGCCAGCTTAATCGTGCCGCGCAGAGCCAGCGCCAGCCTGGCTCAGCCATGAAACCGTTGACCTACCTCACCGCGCTCCAGCATGGCCTGCAGCCGAACACGCTGGTGCCCAACGAACCGATCACGCTCCCTCCGATCGGCAGCGGCGCCGATGGCCGCGACGTGATCAGCCGCGATTACGGCGGCTATGCGCGTCCGCAGGATTTCTGGTCGCCGCGCAATGCCGACTACAATGAAGGTGGCCTTTTCACCATGCGGCGGGGGCTTGAAAACTCCATCAACGTGGTGACTGCGCATCTGCTCGACGGCGGGATCAGCGACAGCCCGGAGAAGAGTCTCGACGCCGTCTGCGCCACGGCGGTCGCCGCGAAAATCTATTCCGAATGCGTGCGCTATTACCCCTTCGTGCTCGGCGCACAGCCGGTACGAATGATCGATCTCGCCGCGTTCTATGCGGCGGTCGCCAACGAGGGTGCGCTGCCGCAGCCGCACGGCATCGATTCGATCGAGGACAACGGTCAGACGATTTACGAATATCCGAAGACGCCGCTGCCATGGATCGGAGCCGCGGATCGCGCCTCGTTTTACCAGCTCAAGACCATGTTGCAGGGGGTCGTGGCGCGCGGCACCGCGCGCGCGATCGGCGGGCTGTCACCCTATGTCGCGGGCAAAACCGGCACGACCGAAGACGCCGTGGACGGCTGGTTCATCGGTCTTACCAATGACGTCACCGTTGCGGTATGGGTCGGCTACGACAATGCCGATCACAAGCGGCGCTCGCTCGGCACCAATGCGACGGGCGCGCGCGTGGCGCTGCCGATCTTCGAGCCGATCATCCAGGCGATCTGGGCCGAACACATTGCGCCGAAAACGCTGCTGAGCGGGCCATCACCGGAGGCGAGAAAACTGCTCGTGGATGTGCCGATCGATTACGCCACCGGCAATCGCGTCGCGGGCGGCGGCTTTGTCGAGCATTTCCGCCGCGATGCCGCCGGTCAGATTGAGGATACGCAGTATCAATTGGCATCGCGCTACGGCGGCTATTATGAAGGCGACCAATGGGGCTATAACGATCAGGGCTCCTTCTGGGGCGGGTACAATCGCAATGGGCAGTGGATCGGGCGCTCTTACTACCCGAATTCGCAGTCACTGCCGCCGCAGCCGCCCCCTGCAGTACGTGGTCTGTTCCAGCCCTGGCGTTGGAGCGACAATCCCTCGCCGCTGCGTGAATTCTTCTGGGGCGGGCGGGTGAATTGATCGATTCCCCTCGGCGAAAAGCGCGCATGCGGCGCGCGGCGGTCCTTGCCGCGATTGCCGGCGCATTGTTTGCCGCGTCCCATTCGATCGCGCAGACGACGGAATTTCGCATCGACAACGTCAGTTCGGCGCGCAAAGCCGACGCGACGCGACTCGCGGCAGGCGCGATCGAATTCAGCGACCGTACCGGCGGCGCGGGAGCAACCAGCGAAAGCGCGCTGATGCCCTTTGATGAATGGGCAAACCGGCAGCCAATCGAGAAAAAATTTCTGGCGCTGTTTCCGAGTTACGTCGAACCGGTAATCAATATCGAAGACAGTTCCGCCGAACCGGCGCAAAAGCCCTATACCGAAAAGCTTTATATGTATGTCGCGCAGGCGCGCTTCGTGCTGGCTAAGGCGCCAAGCGCAATCGATCTTTCCCGCTACGTGACGCTCGCGTTTTTGCAAAAGATAGATCCCGCCATAAAACATTCACTCGTCGGCGCGGCCGATGTAACGGCGTTCAAGGACAAAGCCGGCATCGGTAACGAGAACCCCGATCGCAAGTGGTGCACCGGCCTTGCCAACACGATCTGCATTGCGTCGACTTATAAGCTCGAGGGCAAGATACCGATCGGCATCACGCTGGTGAACAAATTGCGCGACAGCAAAAAGGTCGCCGATCATATCGATTTTCAAAGCGAACTCGCCGCGCTGCCGTTGGCCGATCTCGACCAAAGCGGATTGCAGGAGCTGACCGCGCTTAACACCACGATCACTGGCGTGCTTGAACAGAACATTTTCTACGTCAATCAGATCATGAAATTCGGCAAGTTTTTCGCTGTCTTCCAGGCCCACCCATCGGACGCCGACAAAACCGTCGTGACCGCATTCATGACGCTGGCGATCAAAGCCAACGTGCTTGATGAGAAGCGCGAATTCGAGAAAGTGCCCGTGCTGCGCAACCTGGTGCCGGCGCAAGTGCTGATGGGGCAGTCGTCGTTCAATTCCGGAGAATCGATCAGCGCCGGCCTGCCGAAATACGCCCGTAACGAGATCAAGACCGTCGCCAATCTGTTGCAGACGAACTAGAGCGTGTACTCGGACATCGGCAGTCGTCGGGCAGTCGTCACGTTAGCTCGTGGTGCGTCAGCGCGTGGTACGTTTGGCATAAGAGAAAGGCCGCCAAGCGGGCGGCCTCAGTTTTTGAGGACAGGAACGGTACTCCATCCTCACAAAGGACCGTTCCAGATGTGGCTAAAGCATAGTGAAGCGGGGGAAATATTGATCCTAGTCAAAAACACGTATGGCGATTGGTATGAGACCCACGGTCGCGTGGTTCACGCCCCGGCACAACCGATGCAAGCTTGCGATTTGGATCAGTCATTGTTTTGACGCGCCTAAACCAAAGTATCGATGCGTTCCAGCGCTCTGGAATGTTCGAAGCCAGAAAAAAATAAGGCCGCTCGAGTAGCGGCCTTTAGTTTTCCGGGAGGAGAGAGCGGTCCTCTTCCTCGCAAAGGACCGTCCCGCCGCTAACCTAAAGCAATTGAGCCGGACGAAAATTGATTTACCTCAAAAAGCGTCAGTCTATTGACGGCGCGAGAGACCTACTGACGTCCGTTTCAATTAGCTATGATGTCCTTAAGCTTGCCGTAGCAAGAGAACCGGGTGTGACCAAGACAGCTGTTGAATCCTTACCCACCGGCTCAGGTCAAGATCATCTTCCGGTCGTGATCGCGGCGATGCCGATAAGCGCGAGAGAGCGCAGGATTGCGTTCAGTCTCATCATCGTGCTCGCGGTCATCGATGTGATGGTGGCGCCATTCGCGAACGTGCGGCTCGCCCGTGCTGACGGTTTCATCCCGGCTGTTCAAACAGTCATGTGCGTCATCGACCTTTTGACAGCTGCCCTTCTGTTTGCGCAGTATTCGATCTACCCTGCGCGTGCCCTTCTGGCAGTGGCGAGCGGATATGTATTCAGCGGGCTTTTTGCCTTCATACAAACCCTTGCTTTTCCGGGTGTATATTCTTCGACTGGTCTGATCGGCGATGGGTTAAATAGTGCAGCCTGGATCTTTGCGCTCTGGCACACCACGTTTCCACTGACGCTGATAATCTATGCGCTAGCAAAAGATCGACGCGACGTTGCCCGGCTTTCCAGCGGATCGATCGCGGTCAACCTTACCGTTACCGTCACATTCGTACTGGTGACGACGGCTGTACTGACGTGGCTGGCGGTAAATGGCGCCACCTATCTGCCAGCTCTTTATTTTAATACGCTGGAACAGACGCCGTCAGCCAACAATGTCAACATCTTTCTATGGGCAGCTAACCTCGCGGCCTTCGTGTTGTTATTTGTTCGCAGACGCACGATTCTCGACCTCTGGCTAATAGTGGTCTTGTTTGCGTGGTGGCCGAACTTTTTAGTGGCGATTTTCGAAACGTACGTTCGCTTCAGCGCCGGCTGGTACGTCGCGCGCGTGGTTGCGCTGGTCGCCAGCTCTACATTGCTGGTCGTCCTGCTTGCGGAAAGTTCGGCGCTCTATGCGCGCCTCACCCATGCTTACCTTCTGTTACGACGCGAACGTGCCGATCGGCTTGTCAGCGTGGAGGCAGCCACAGCTGCAATGGCGCATGAAGTCAGGCAGCCGCTAACCGCAATCGCAACCCGAGGTACGGCAGGATTGAATTGGCTCAAGCGAACGCCACCTGATTTGAACAGGGCAAGCGAGTGTCTGGACTCAATGGTAGATGCGACCCATCGCGCGAATGAAATAATTACCGCTATTCGCGGGTTGTTTAAAGATACACCAACTCAACGGGTAATGATTCAAATAAACGATATTTGTAGCGAGGTACTCAACTTGGTTCAGGACGACCTGAGGGTTGGGACCATAACTGCTACAGCTGAATACCAAGAGAATCTTCCACAGATATATGCCGATCATACCCAGATGCAGCAGGTCATTTTGAACCTGGTCAGAAACGCGATTGAGGCAATGCGCTCCGGTTCGTCCGACAACAGGCGTCTGCGGCTGGTGACCGGTTTCGATGAGAAATCAAGCGTTTCAGTTTATATCCAGGACTCCGGAGACGGAATAGCGCCCGAGTTTCGGGACAGGATATTCGATCCGTTTTTTACGACAAAACCAGGCGGTACGGGACTTGGCCTTTCGATCTGTCGGGCTATCGCGGAGGAGCACGGCGGTGCATTGCGTCTGTCAAAGACAGATTCTCGTGGTACCAGTTTTGAACTCATATTTCCAATCGGCTCGGCAAGCGATAATCGCACGGCCGTGCGACCAGCGCGGTCCAAGGCTAATATTGAGGAATAAACGGGACTTGTCGCTGATAAGCCGCGAGGTCGCCCTAATCTTTCTTCACTGGCGCAGACTACCCTTTGCGCGCTAATTTTCCTCAACCGATGCACGAGACCGATTTTTCCCACGAGCATAGCGAGACGCTGGCCGAACGCGCCGCCATCGCGCGGTCGATCTGGGCTCAAGACAATCTGGTGTTCACGACGGTTGGCATCGACATCGGCAGTTCGACTTCGCACCTTTTGTTTGCAAAAGTCGCCCTGCAGCGGCAATCGCAAGGCCACTCGAGCCGCTTTGTCGTGATCGGGCGCGACATCGTGTGGCGCTCGCCGATACTGCTGACGCCGTTTCGTTCCGATGATTTGATCGACGCTGCCGTGCTGGGCGACTTCATCGACCGCTGCTACCGCGACGCTGGTTTCACGAAAGATCAAATCGACGGCGGCGCCGTTATCCTCACCGGTGAGGCGATCAAGCGCAAGAACGCGCGCGCCATCGACGAACTCTTCGCCGCGCAGGCGGGAAGATTCGTCTGCGCCAGCGCCGGCCATAGGCTCGAGGCGCGGCTGGCGGCGCACGGCTCGGGCGCCGTGGCGCTGTCGAAAGCGCGCAACATTTGCCTGCTGCATGTCGATATCGGCGGCGGCACGACCAAGCTTGCGCTGATCGACCGCGGCACGATTGTCGGATTGGCGGCCTTCGCCGTCGGCGGGCGGCTCGTGGCGGCGGATGCGTGCGGTGACTGGACGCGCATCGATCACGCCGCGCGGCTTGTCGCCGATGATTTGTCGTTGAAATTGTCACCGACGACACTTGCCGATGAAACGGTCCGCCGCCGCATCGTACAGCGCCTCGCGGTGGCGGCAGCCGATGTGATCCTTGACGCACCGCTCGACCCGCTGGCGCGATCGCTCTCGCTCACCGAGCCGCTGCCACGCAAAGTTGCCCCGGCCGCGCTAACGCTCTCGGGCGGCGTCGCCGAATATATATTCGGCCACGAGAGTTCCGAGTTCGGCGATATCGCCAAGCCGCTCGCGCAGGTGCTGGCGCGCGAACTGGGCGCCCGCTCCGGCTTGCCGCTGATCGACCCGGGCCAGCGCATCCGCGCCACCGTCATCGGCGCCTCGCAGTTCACGGTGCAGGTCAGCGGCAAGACCATTTACCTGCCCGATCCTTACGTGCTTCCCGTCTGCAATGTGCCGGTCGTGCACGTCACGATGGATGCCGGGCACCTTGACCGCGAACGGACGGCTGCGGAAATCCGCGGCGGTCTCGAAGAAATCGACCTCGACAATGTCCCCGGCGTTACGATCGCATTCACCTGGCGCGGCGATCCGGAACATTCGCGCTTGCGCGCCACCGCCGAAGCTATCGTCGGCGGCCTGCAGCCGGTGCAGGAAAAGATCAACCTTCTCGTCTTGGCGATCGACGGCGATATCGGCAAGACGTTCGGACGGCTCATGCATCGCGAACTCAATTGGCCGGGAAAAATCGTTTGCCTCGACGGCGTGGAATTGCACGAGCTCGACTACATCGATCTCGGCGAACTGATCGCGCCACCCGGCGTGGTGCCGGTCGTGATCAAGTCGTTGCTGTTCGGCAAATAGTGTTCGCCAGAATCATCAGAGCGCTTTTCAGTTGAATTGAATTGCCGCCGTCATTGCGAGGAGCGCAAGTGACGAAGTAATCCGGCCGTTGTGTCCCGGGCGCAGTGCAGCATGAATGTTTTAACGGCTGTCACTTTCCCTCTCCCCAGTGGCGAGAGGGAGCCGAGCGCCGTCAGGCGAGGGAGGGGGAACGGATTATCAAAATCTTGCACCGTCCGATCCCCCTCACCCGACTTGCTCGCGGAGCTTCTCATCGGGCCGCCACTTCGGGCCGGACCCGTTGGCTCCCAAGTCGACCTCTCCCCGTCGGGGAGAGGCGACACAAACGCGCCGTACCGCGTCCGGGAAACGCTTCGCTCGCAATGACGCAAAGGCGAATGACAAGCCGCGGCAATCGATTATGATCGAACCGTCAAAGGCCGGGAAAGGGCCAGAGGAAACGCATGAACGTCCGCGAGACGCCGCAAGCCAAAGCAAATCAAGACAAACCGCGCTACGGCATCGATCCCTATCTCGATTGGCTTGCCGGCGAAGGCATTCCGCTCACCGATGATTATGGCGTGGACTTGTTCGCGGTCGAGACCGCGCCTTGGCCGCGTTACGGCGTCAACGGCGCGGCGGTTCATCTCAAGGGCCGCGGCGATTTCGCCAATATGTTTCTGTTCGATATTGGTCCCGGAAAATCGACGGCGCCGCAGCGCCACCTCTACGAAGAAGTCGTCTATGTGCTCGAGGGCCACGGTTCGACGCAGCTCGAATTCGCCGATGGCGGTCGCCGCAGTTTCGAATGGGGCGAGAAAAGCCTGTTCGCCATTCCGCTCAATGCCAAATATCGCCACTTTAACGGCAGCGGCGCCGAGCGCGCGCTTCTGGTCAGCACCACCAACCTGCCGATGGTGATGAATGTCTTCCACAATGAAGACTTCGTCTTCGGTTGCGATTTTGATTTCAGCGAGCGCGCCGGAAAACGCGAATATTTTGCCGGCGAAGGCAATCTCATCACCGTCCGGCCCGGCAATCACATGTGGGAAACCAATTTCGTGCCGGACTTGACCGCGATCGAGCTGAAAAGCTGGGGCGATCGCGGCGCCGGCGGCGCCAATATCATGTTCGTGCTGGCCGATGGCACCATGCACGCGCACATTTCGGAAATGCCGGTCGGCACCTACAAGAAAGGGCATCGGCACGGGCCGAGCTTTCACGTCATGTGCGTGATGGGCCAGGGTTTCTCATTGCTGTGGTACGAGCACGAAAAGGATTTTCGCCGCATCGATTGGAAACACGGCATGGTGCTGGTGCCGGCCGACCGGCAATTTCATCAGCATTTCAACACTGGGCCCGCACCGGCGCGCTATCTCGCCACCGCCGTCGGGGGCTTGCGCTATCCGACGATGCGCGCGCAACGCGTTTCGCTGCTCGGCGCGAGCGAAGGCGACACGCCGGCGGTGTCGAAAAGCGTCAAAGAAGGCGGCGATCAGATCGAATACGACGATCAGGACCCGCGTATCCACCGCATCTGGCTCGACGAGATGCGCAAGAACGGCGCGACGCCGCGGATGGAGAAATACATTCCGACGCCCAAGGAAATGAAAGCGGGCTGATATATCGCTCCCTATTTCCGGTCTTCACCAAAAACAGATACTTCGCCACGTCCGCGAAGGGCCGATAAGCGACATCGCACGACCTCACTCGATTACCTTGTCTGCCAGTACCAAGAACGACTCGGACACCGACAGTTCAATTGTCTTGGCGGTCTTGAGGTTGACGACCAGTTCAAGAGTCTCACAGGTAGCTCAGTAGGCAAATCGCCAGGCTTTTGTTCCCCCAGGATTTTGGCAACAAAGCTAGCTGCACGTCGATGGTTCTCGGCCATGCGATCTGGCAGCTGCTATCAGTTATTTTTCCTTGTGATGGCCATAGCGCGATTTCTGATGGCGTCGGCGTCTTTCGGATCGAGCTTAAGCACCTGGTCAAAGTCTTGAATAGCCCGATCGTATTGACCTTTGCCTATGTAGGCGAGGCCGCGATTGTTGAGGGCGTCGGGATAGTTCGGATTAAGCGTGATCGCCAAATCGAAGTCTTGAATGGCGCGGTCAACTTGGCCGATTTGGTAGTAAGCACTGCCACGATTATTGAGGGGAATGGCCTCGTTCGGATCAAGCTTGATCGCCTGGTCGTAGTCTTGGATGGCGCGATCATATTGGCGCTTGGCGAAGTAGGCGTTGCCGCGATTGCTGATGGCTCTGACGTAGTTCGGATCGAGTTTGATTGCCTCGTCGTAGTCTTGGATGGCGCGGTCCCATAGGCCTTTGTTGCTATATGTGAGGCCGCGACTGTACAAGGCGCCGACGTGATTCGGATTAATCTTGATCGCCTGGTCGAAGTCTTGAATGGCGCGGTCGGATTCGCCCCGCATGCCGTTTGCAATGCCGCGATAGTAGAAGGCGGTGGCGTCATCCGGATTGAGTTTAATTGCTTGATCATAGTCTTGGATGGCGCGGACAAAATCGCCCGTGGCTCGGTAGGCGGTGCCCCGGCCGTTGAAGGCCGCGGCAAGATCCTTTCCGGTATATCTTCCTGACTTGATCGCGTTGGTACATCCGACGATCTGCTCGTCCCACGGGATGTCGGGATTACCGGTGCATTTCCGGTCGTTAAACGTTTGCGCCAGAGCCGGCGCATTCATCGACGCCAGCTCCAACGTCGTTGCCGAAAGCATCAATGCACTTGAAAGCGCAGCCCGCCCAATTCCGCTCACGGATCATCCCTTCGAAACGGCTGCCCGGATTAATAAAATAGCAAAAGCGTGGTGCGACTGAAACGGTTCCGCCTGGCATCAAACCCGCGAGTGCGATTGATGTCGGCACTATGTCGCAATTGGATCAATCGCGACCGAAGTCTGCGTCTGCACGTCCGGCATCGCGCAAAGCCGACAGTTTTTGTAACTGAACGGCAGCATCGAAAAAGCAAGGACGCATGAAAATTTTTCGTCCCCTTTACATTGACATTGGTCCCCGATACAGTTACATCGAGCTTCGAACCTCGCCCATCTCGGACGTGACCCGGCAGGCATAGCCGGGTCGCGCGGGCGAGTGCGGTGCCCGCGGGCGGACTTGCAACCCGCGCTCGGGCGGCTTTGGGCATCATCTCTCCGGCACTATGACCGGAGCGCGAGGTGCTATCGCTGGACTGGAACAGGTAGGGGCGGGTAACACCCGCTTAGCGACGATCGAGGCCGCGTCCCAGGAAGCCTGGCCTGAGGCTGAGTCCCTTGCGATGAAAGACTCCTTGGGGCGAGAACCGCGGTGGGACGCCGACAGTCGTGCGCCTGGCGCTCCAGGCGCGGCCGTGCCGAACGCACGGCAGAAGAGCCTTGCGTCTGTCGGCGTTTCGCCTCCGAATCTTTTTCGTTCTTCCGTTCTTTTCTTCGTCATGCCCGGGCATAGCCGTTCGCAGAACGGCGTCGCTTCGCTCGCCTATGCCGGGCATCCATGCAGAAGCTTCGCTGGCACAGGCGCTTCCACCGGCGTTCGGGCGCGTCGCCTCAGCATGGACCACCGGATCAAGTCCGGTGGTGACGACTTCTGAGAGTGGCGTGCCATAGCTCGGGCGCTCAGCCGCATCGCGAGAACGAGAATCTTTTCCCTCCCACCGCTTTCGCGGGGGGAGGGAAAGTGAGGCGCCGCCGCGCGAAGCGCGCTGGGGCGCCGCTCGCGGGGCGGGATGTAGAGAAAGCGCTGCTTTAATCCGTTCACCTTTCCGTCCGCTGGCGCTCCCGGACATTTGAACGAAAGGTAGACCAAAGACTTCTTATGCTGGGGATCGGAATGCATCAGGGTGTCAGTATGTTTCTCGGCAAAATGTCTGTAGGCACGGCGCCTGGCGGCGCTTGGCTACGCAGCTGCGCGCTTGCGGCCGCGTTCGCTCTGCCGCTCGCAACGCCCGCGAGCGCCAGCATCCTCGTCACCATCGACAAGAGCACGCAGCAGATGTCGGTCGCGGTCGATGGCGCGCAACGCTACGTCTGGCCGGTCTCGACCGGGCGGCCCGGCTATGACACGCCGAGCGGCACGTTCAAACCGAACCGCATGGATGCCGACCACTACTCCCAGGAATGGGACAATGCGCCGATGCCGCATACGGTTTTCTTCGATCTCGAGGGTCACGCCATCCACGGCTTTTTCGACGTGAAACATCTCGGCAGCGCGGTATCGCATGGCTGCGTGCGGCTCTCGCCCGATCATGCGCAGACGTTGTTCAACCTGATCAAGGCTGAAGGCATGAGCGAAACCAGAGTCGTGGTCGCCGGCCGCACGCCGGGTGGCGACAACGCGCCCGTGGCACGCGCGCGGCTGCCGCTTAACGAGACGGTATCGTCGGAGCCCGCGCAGCCCGGTTACGGTCAGCCCACTTATGGCCAACCCAGTTATGGCCAACCCAGTTATGGTCAACCCACTTACGGCCAGCCGACCTACGCGCAGCGCAATTACGCCCGGCCCTATGCTGGGCAGTCCTATTACGGCCAATCCAATTATGCCCCGCCCGGTTACGCGCAGCCGGGCAATGCGCAGCCGGGCTATGCGCAGCCTGGTTTTCCGGCACAACCGCCGCCGGTTTACCGGCAGTGGTGACGCCAAATCTGTTGATGCCAATTCGACTCACGTTTCGTCAAAGCTGACCTGCCGATTTGCACGGCGCGCAATCGAATAGTTCTGCCGCGCCGGTTGTTCTACGCAGTGCAATCTTGCTTTCCGGGAAAGGACTAATCATGCCGGACGTTTGTCGTTTCAAATTGCGTCGTTCCAGTTCGCTGCGTTTTGCTTGCATCGCTTCCGCCGCGCTCGCTTGCCTTGCTGCCGCACCAGCCGGCGCCGCGCTGATCATGCATAAGGATCTGTCATTGGACGTCGCCAAGACCATCGCCGAAGGCGCGGTGGCGGCCTGCGCCGCCAAGGGCTATCCGGTATCCGCGGTGGTTGTGAATCGCGACGGCGACACCATCGTCGCCATGCACGGCGACGAAGCCTCGCCGCATACGATGGAGAATGCGCGGCGCAAGGCCTATACCGCGATGGCCTTCAAACAGCCGACCGCAGAATATGCCAAGAAGCTGCAGGATCCGACGTCGGTCGCGCATCAGCAGGTGACGCTGCCGAACGTCATAGCAATTCCCGGCGGCCAGCCGATCAAGGTCGGCAATGCGGTGATCGGCGGCGTCGGTGTGTCGGGCTCGCCCGGTGTCGACGATGACTGCATCAACGCCGCTCTCGACAAGGTGAAGGACCAGCTGCAGTAGCGTCGCGTCTGTTCGTCACCCTGAGGTGGCCGCGAAAGCGGCCCTCGAAGGGTGGCGAGGCCGCTCATCCTTCGAGGCTCGCGGAGCTTGTCATTGGGCCGACCACTTCGGGCCGGACCCGTTGGCTCGCACCTCAGTATGACGGCCCGCAACTCACATCGGCTTCTGAAACTTCAGCACGAAATTGTCGACTGGCATATCGCGCTTGAAGCTCGGGAAGTCGTGCGAATCGGCGGCATTGCGCCAGAAATCGCCGGTGGCGATCAGTTTGAAGCCCGCGGCTTCGACTTCCTGGCGCAAGGTCGCTTCCTCGATACGATGCAGGCTCTTGCCAACCGAGACGCCTTGGCCGGGCAGCGCCGAATGATCGGCGATGACGAGAGTGCCGCCGGGCTGAAGCGCGGCGAACAATTTGCGATTCATCTGCGCGCGGTCGACCTCCATGTAGGTCGTGTCGTGGTAGTAGAACAGGAAGGTGATCAGGTCGAAGTCCGCCACACCCGCCGGAACCGGATCATCGAACGGCGCGGTATCGACGACCGTATTCTTCATCGCCGGCGTCGCCAGCCGCGCCTGGAACGCGGCCTTGGCGCGCTCGCCGAGATCGGCCGGATTTTGCGCAAACACGACCCCGTTCGGCGCTACCGCCCGCGCCATCAGTTCGCTCGAGTAGCCGCCGCCCGCGCCCATATCGAGCACCTTCATCCCAGGCCGCGGCGCGGCAAAAATAAGAAACGGCGCCGGATCGCGGCGCTTGTCGGCGTCGCGGTCAGCATCGCTGCGATCGGTGGCGGCAAGGAGAGCAGCGTAATCGGGGGCAGGTTGCGCCATGGGCGGGGGCGTGAAGACGCCGAGACAGGCGGCCGCCGCGATCGTCGCGGCGATCAAAAAACGTGAGCGCGGGCGTGGTGCAATCATTGCGAGTCCGATCATTCCAATGGCTCCGGTAAACTTTCCCATGTTGTGGAAATATAGCGGCGATGGCTGTGGAAATGTGACAAACAAAGCGTGGATCGCGCGGTGAATATTTTTGGCATTTACGGGAATAAAAAGTGTGCGCCGCCGTCCTTGTGAATCCGGTGGAGAGCTTTAAAAACGATCGATGCTGCAATGAATTACCAACCGCTTCCGCACGCAGCGGATACTGCGATCGGCACGCTGACAACCGATGAACAATCGGCG
Organism: uncultured Alphaproteobacteria bacterium; assembly: GCA_963816295.1. Lineage (GTDB taxonomy): Bacteria > Pseudomonadota > Alphaproteobacteria > Rhizobiales > Xanthobacteraceae > BOG-931. The sequence goes on from CAWFJS010000022.1 coordinate 169,592, forward strand.
CGACGGGTCGCCGACCGCTTTGCCGAGGCGTTTTTCGCCGACGACGTCGCGGTCAGCCTTGTGGATACCGGGCAGGGCCAGTGGCGCGTGACGTTCTACTTCCGCTCCAATGTCAGCGAGGGCGCGGTGCGCGATTTGGCGATTTCGGCGGCCGGCGCCACGGCGGGCAAGGGACTGCGCTTCGCGCGCATCGCCGCCAAGGATTGGGTCGCCGAGAGTCTCCTCGGGTTAAAACCGATCGCGGCGGGACGCTTTGTAGTCCACGGCGCGCACGATCGCGGCTGCGCGGCGCCGAACCGGTTCGGCATCGAAATCGAGGCGGCGCAGGCCTTCGGCACCGGTCATCATGGCTCGACGCGCGGCTGCCTATTGGCGCTGGATCAGCTGTGTAAGTCGACCGGCAAAGATCGCCTGACCGTGGGTCGTCATCCTGAGGTGCGAGCGAAGCGAGTTTCGAAGGATGCCGGCCGGCATCCGCGACCCACCCTTCGAGGCTCGGCGCGGCGCGCCGAGCACCTCAGGGTGACGCGCGTGCCGCGCATTCTCGATCTCGGCACCGGCAGCGGCGTGCTGGCGATCGCCGCCGCCAAGAGCCTGCGCTGCCACGTGCTGGCGAGCGATATCGATGCGCTTGCGGCGCGGATCGCACGCGACAATGCAAGGCGTAATCGCAGCGCCCCCTTCGTGCGGGTCTGCCGCGCCAATGGTCTTGCGGCGGCGGATATTCGCGCAAGCGCGCCGTTCGATCTGGTCATCGCCAATATCCTGCTCGCGCCGCTGCAAAGGCTCGCTGCGCCCCTGACCGGGATTGTCGCCCGGCGCGGCCGCATCATTCTGTCAGGCCTCCTAAATGCCCAGGCCAGCGCCGCGCGCGCGGCCTATCCGGATTTCGCACTCGAGCGGCGCATCGAGGTCGACGGCTGGACCACTTTGGTTCTCAAGCGGGCCGCCGTTGTCCGCAACGGGTCGCGCCCTTAGATTGCGATCCTATGTCCGAAGCGCGATTCCAATCGTTCGAGGACCGCAGCGAGCGCGCCGCCAGCGCGCCGCGGCTCGCCGCGCTGCGCACCGAATTAAAACGCCGGGGGCTCGACGGCTTCATCGTGCCGCGCGCCGACCGTTATCAGAACGAATATGTGCCGCCCCGCGCTGAGCGTCTCGCCTGGCTGACCGGCTTTACCGGCTCGGCCGGCGTCGCCATCGTGCTCGCCGACCGCGCGGCGATTTTCGTTGACGGCCGTTACCTGGTGCAGGTCCGCGAGGAGGTCGACAGCGCGGCATTCGCGGTCGAGCATCTGGTTGAGCATCCGCCCACAGCCTGGATTGAGGAGAATCTGCCATCGGGCGCCAGGCTCGGCTATTCGCCGTGGCTGCATACGGTGGACGGCGCCGAGCGCCTCGCCAAAACGGCCGACGCGGCCGGCGGTAGCCTCGTTGCGGTCGCCGACAACCCGATCGATGCACTTTGGCAAAAGCGGCCGCAGCAGCCGCCCGGCGCCGCGGTGTTGCACGATCTGCGCTATGCCGGCGAAGACGCCGCAGCCAAGCTCGCGCGCGTGAACGAGGCGCTGGGAAGGCGCGCCGATGTGCTGATCGTCTCCGACCCGCAGGCGGTCTCTTGGCTGTTCAACATCCGTGGGCGCGACGTGCCGCATGTGCCGGTGGTGCTCGCTTTCGCCACTGTGCAACGCGGCGGCCGGACGGCGATCTATATCGAGCCCCGCAAACTGACCGGCGCAGCGAGCGAACGGCTCGAAACGCTGGCTGCTGTGCGCGCGCCAGCGGATTTTGAAAAAGATCTTGCGGCGCTGGGCAAAGCCGGGCGCGCGGTGATGCTCGATCCGGCTTTGTGCCCCGATGCCATCGCCCGGGCCGTGACCGAGAGCGGCGGCAAAATCGTGCGCGCGGCCGATCCGATCGCGCCCATGAAGGCGGTGAAGAATGCCGCCGAAATCGCCGGCGCGCGCGCCGCGCAGCTGCGTGACGGCGCCGCCGTGACGCGCTTTCTCGCCTGGTTCGATCACGAAGCGCCACGCGGCATGCTGACCGAAATCGACGCGGTCGAGGCCTTGGAGAGCTTCCGCCGCGACACCGGGCTCCTGAAGGATATTTCGTTTCCCACCATCGCCGGCGCCGGACCGGACGGTGCCATCGTGCATTACCGCGTCACCCGGCGGACCAACCGGCGTATTGCATCGGGCGAATTGTTCTTGATCGATTCCGGCGGCCAATACGAGGACGGCACCACCGACATTACCCGCACTGTCGCGATCGACACGCCGAATGCGGACATGCGCAAGAACTTCACGCTTGTGCTCAAGGGTCACATCGCGATCGCGCGCGCGGTGTTTCCCGACGGCATTACCGGCGCGCAGCTCGATCCGCTGGCGCGGCAATTTTTGTGGCGGGATGGACTCGATTTCGATCATGGCACCGGCCATGGCGTCGGCAGTTATTTGTCGGTCCACGAAGGACCGGCGCGAATTTCAAAATTGGGCACCGCGCCGCTCAAACGCGGCATGATCTTGTCGAATGAGCCCGGCTATTACCGTGCCGGCGCCTATGGCATTCGCATCGAAAATCTCGTCCTCATCACCGAAGCGACGCCGGTGGTGGATGCGGAAAAACCGCTGAACGCTTTCGAGACGTTGACGTTGGCGCCGATCGACCGTCGTCTGGTCGAGCCGTCCTTGATGACGGCAGAGGAGATCGCCTGGCTCGACGCCTACCATGTCCGCGTGCGCGATATGCTTGCGCCGCTCGTAGAGGAACCAACGCGCGCGTGGCTGCGCGGCGCCTGCGCGCCGTTAACAACAAATTAAAGCCGCCGCCGCGCACCGCGCGCGCCAGCTTTGCGAGAGGAACTTTTGCGCCTAGCGGACGTTTGTTTGCATGCGGCTTTCCGCATCGGAAACGCGAGGCAACTCCATGTTATCGACCATTCTGATTATCGTTCTGATCCTGTTGTTGATCGGCGCCTTGCCGACTTGGCCCTACAGCGCCGAATGGGGTTATTACCCAGGCGGCGGCCTCGGGCTTATACTCGTGATCGTGCTCATTCTGGCGTTGATGGGACGACTCTGAACAGCGCTGTTTATGAGCGCTGTCGTTTTTAACAAGACGGCTCAGCGAATGAGTTTCATCCATTCGTCTTCCGTCAGAACCGCAACGCCGAGCTTCTTGGCGTCGGCCAATTTTGAACCGGCGCCGGGCCCGGCCACGACATAGTCGGTCTTCTTCGACACCGAGCCGGACACTTTTGCGCCAAGCCGCTCGGCCGAGGCCTTGGCCTCGTCGCGCGTCATTCTTTCGAGCGTGCCGGTAAACACCACGGTCTTGCCGGCGACCGCGGAATCGCTGCGCGGCTTTTCTGCCTCGCGAATCTTGACCTGTTCGGCCAGCCGTTCGACGCGGCGGCGATTGTGCGCTTCGGCGAAATAGTCGCGTAGACTGTCGATCACCGTGCCGCCGATCTGATCGAGCGCGTCCATGTCCGCCCTGACCTCTTCGTCACGTTTGGCAAGCTTGAGGCAGGCGTCGTGGAAGGTCTGCCACGTGCCGTAGCCGCGTGCCAAGGCGACGGCCGTAGTCTCGCCGACATGGCGAATGCCGAGCGCGTAGATGAAGCGCTCCAGCGCGATCTCGCGCCGGGCGGAAATTGCGGCAAACAGGTTGCGCACCGAGGTGTCGCCGAAACCTTCAACCTCTTGGAGGTGAATTTTGCCGTTGCGGTCCTCGAGCGTGAAAATGTCGGCGGGCTCCTTGACCCAGCCGTTTTCGTAGAACAGCTCGATCTGCTTGTCGCCAAGTCCGTCGATGTCGAAGGCGCGGCGCGAGACGAAATGCTTGAGATGCTCTACCGCCTGATAGGGGCAGGCGAATTCGCCGGTGCAACGGGCGACGGCGCCTTCTTCTCCGGCCGCTGTCTGGTCGCGGACCACTTCGGTGTGCAGCGGGCACGGACAACGTTTCGGAAATTCGTAAGTTTTGGCGCCGCGCGGACGTTTCTCCAGGATGACGCCGAGCACCTGCGGAATGACGTCGCCAGCGCGTTGGATTTGCACGGTGTCGCCGATGCGCACGTCGAGCCGCACGATTTCGTCGGCATTGTGCAGCGTCGCGTTCTGCACGACGACGCCGCCCACCGTCACCGGCTCGAGCTTGGCGACCGGCGTGAGCGCGCCGGTACGGCCGACCTGGATCTCGATGTCCTTGAGCAGCGTGATGGCGCGCTCGGCTGGAAATTTGTGCGCAATCGCCCAGCGCGGCGAGCGCGACACGAAGCCAAGGCGCTCTTGCCAATCCAGCCGGTCGACTTTGTAGACGACGCCGTCGATGTCGTAGTCCAGCGTCCCGCGTTGCGCTTCGATCTCACGGTGAAATTTCAGCAAGGCATCGAGCCCGTGGCACGATTTGGTCAGCGGATTGGTTTTAAAGCCGCAGCGCTCGAACCATTTGATCATGCCGGACTGCGTATCGGCCGGCATTTCGCTCATCTCGCCCCAGGCATAGGCGAAAAAGCCGAGCGGCCGCGACGCGGTGATCGACGGGTCTTTCTGGCGCAGCGAGCCGGCCGCGGAATTGCGCGGATTGGCAAAGATCTGGCCGCCGGTTTCGGCCTGCCGCTTGTTCAGCGCCAGAAAGGCGTGCTTGGTCATGTAAACTTCGCCGCGCACCTCGCAGATCGCGGGAATGCCGCTGCCTTTGAGCCGCTGCGGAACGTCGGCGAGCGTTCTGATGTTGGCGGTGACGTCTTCGCCTTCATTGCCGTCGCCACGCGTCGCGCCGGTGACGAGCGTGCCGCGCTCATAGCGCAATGACATCGAGAGACCGTCGATCTTCGGCTCGGCGGAAAATGCGATCTCATCGTCGTCGGACAGCCGCAAAAACCGCCGGATGCGACCGACGAAGTCGCGCACGTCATCTTCGGCGAAAGCGTTATCGAGGGAGAGCATCGGCACCGCATGACGCACCTTGGCGAATCGCGCCGACGGCGCGGCGCCGACGCGCTGCGTCAGGCTCGTCACGGTGCGCAGCTGCGGAAAACGGGCTTCGATGGCGCTGTAGCGCTGCCGCAGCCGGTCGTATTCGGCATCGCTGACGCTCGGCGCGTCGTCCTGATAATAGCGCGTATCATGCGCGGCGATTTCGGCTTCCAGGCGCGCGTGCTCGGCCTTGGCTTGTGCGGCGGTGAGTTCATCCACCGCAATTTTGGAAGCGTCCTTGGGTGCCATTCTGGCGATAATCCGTCGTTCCGGGTCCAGCCGCGCCGGCAGCCCGGAATTGATAACCACGCGTGCCGGGATTGTGTACTACCCCGCGGCGCGGATCAGGCGTTCGGCAGCGGCCCGGGCCTCGGCGGTGATTTCCGCGCCGGCGAGCATGCGCGCGATCTCCTCGCGGCGACGCTCGCCTTCCAGTTCGGCGATCCGGGTGGCAACCCGCTTGCCGCGGGCGAAAGCGTCCTTGGTGATGAGGTAATGGCGCTCGGCCCGCGCCGCCACCTGCGGCGCATGGGTAACCGCAATCACCTGAACGCCGGCCGCCAGGCGCGCGAGCCGCACGCCGATCGAATCGGCCACCGCGCCGCCCACGCCGGTATCGATCTCGTCGAATATCAAAGTCGGCGCCGAGCCGCGGTCGGCCAGCACCACTTTGAGCGCGAGCAGAAAGCGGGCCAGTTCGCCGCCGGAGGCCACCTTCATCAAGGGGCCAGGTCGCGTCCCAGGATTGGTGCGGACCCAGAACTCGACTCGATCGATGCCGTTGGGCCCTTCGCTTTCGCTGTTGATCTCCGTCGAAAACTCCGCCCGTTCCAGCTTGAGCGGCTTGAGCTCGGCATTTACTGCTTTATCGAGGGCCTGAGCTGCGCGGCGGCGCGCGGCCGAGAGGTTTTCGGCGGCCGCCCGATATCGCGCCGAGGTCTCGCGCGCCTCGCGCTCCAGAGCGGCGAGCCGCTCGGCTCCGGCGTCGATCAATCCCAGATCGCTTTCGCAGCGCTGGGCGAGGCCTGCGAGTTCGTCGACCGGCGCATTGTATTTCCGGCCGGCGGCGCGCAGCGCAAACAAGCGCTCCTCGATCTTTTCCAGTTCCTGCGGGTCATAGTCGGCGAGTTGCAACGCGTGCTCGAGCTGCAAGCGCGCCTCGTCCAATGCGGTGAGCGCCGCATCAATGGCTTTAGTCACCGGTTCGACCAGCGTCGGCGCCTGTGCGGCCCGCCGCTCGAGACGCCGCAACGCGCTCGCAAGCGGCGATACCGGCGAGTTCGGGCCGGCCAGGCTGTCGTAAGTCGAGCGCAGATCGTCGGCGACCTTCTCCGCCTGCATCATTGCGGAGCGGCGTTCCGCAAGCGCGGATTCCTCGCCAGGCTGGGGCGCCAGGCGGCCGAGCTGTTCGACGGCATGGCGCAGCCACTCGGCCTCGCGGCTGGCGCGCTCAACGTCGGCGCGATGGCTTTGCACCGCCGCTTCGCGCTCGCGCCATTGCGCCCATAGCTCTGCGACTGCGGCGGCCTCCCCCTCGATGCCGCCATAGGCATCGAGCAGGCCGCGATGTGTGGCCGCCTCAACGAAGGCGCGTTCATCGTGCTGACCGTGGATTTCGACCAGCGCGGCGCCAAGCGCGCGCAAGACCTGCACGCTGACCGGTTGATCGTTGACAAAAGCGCGGGTGCGGCCGTCGGCAAATTGCACCCGGCGCAGAATGAGATCGTCCTCGGCGCTGAGGCCGTTGTCGGCAAGAAGCGTGCGCGCCGGATGGTCCTGGCCGATTTCAAAAGCGGCAATCACCTGACCTTGCTCGGCGCCGTCGCGCACCAAGGCCACGTCGCCGCGCGCGCCGAGCGCAAGCGCAAAAGCGTCAAGCAATATGGATTTGCCGGCGCCAGTTTCGCCGGTCAGCACGGCAAGCCCGGAGCCGAAATCGATGTCCAGCCGATCGATAAGGACGATGTCGCGGATGGAGAGCCGGGCGAGCATTCGGAGGTCGGATGTCAGAGATCAGCTATCAGAGGTCAGATGATATGAGCGATTCTCTATTCTGTCCTCTGACATCCGACATCCGGGCGTCATCCGTTCTGTGAAGTCGCCAGCCCCATTTTCTGGAAAGCGCGGCTGATCCATGAGCCCTTGTTCTCGGTGGTGGGTTCACCGCCCGCGGTCTTCACCAGCCGATAAGCATCCTTGTACCAGGCGCTATCAGGGAAATTGTGCCCGAGCACCGCGGCTGCGGTCTGCGCCTCGTCGATGATGCCCAGGGCGACATAGCATTCACTCAACCGCATCAACGCCTCTTCGACGTGCCGCGTGGTCTGAAACTGCGTCACCACCACCTTGAAGCGGTTGATGGCGCCGATGAAGTCGCGCTTGTTGAGGTAGAAGCGTCCGACATCCATTTCCTTGCCGGCCATCTGATCGCGCGCCATGCCGATTTTCTTCTGCGCACTGACCGCATATTCGCTGCTCGGATATTTGCGCACGACTTGCTGCAACGCGTCGATGGCCTTCTCGGCGCGCGCCTGATCGCGCGATACATCGAGGATCTGATCGTAATACGAGGAGCCGATCAGGTACTGTGCGTAAGCGGCGTCGGGACTGCCGGGATGCAGCGCCACGTAGCGTTTGGCCGAATTGACGCAGTCATCGTACATTTCCGCCTGGTAATAGGCGAAAGCCGACATCAACAGCGCCTTGCGCGCCCATTCCGAGTATGGATTTTCCCGATCCACCTCGTCGAATTTCTTGGCCGCTTCCTTGTAATCTTGCTTGGTGTTCAGGAGAAAGAGGCCCTGATTGTAGAGCGAGTCGGCGGGGCTTTCGGGAACGTAATCGTCGTCTTTATTGAACAGGCTGCTGCAACCCACCAGCGGCAAAGCCAGCGGAACGCAAATCAACACCGCCGCGAACCAAGAGGTCCGCGCACGCGTTCCGTTCCCGGATCTCGCCGATCCTCGTAACCGCGCCGTCATCAGCGTAATTTGAGCCCCGTCTGACAGCCGGGCCCCGCCTGATCGACGCCCGCAGCCCCTAAGAGAATACAGCAATTATGGCCGACAATCGGCCCGGATTAAGGCGCGAAATCTAAGCCCTTTAGGAGACGTCCGGCCCGTAAGCAGGGAGCGCGAAACCGATGCCAAGATCGGCATGGCCGCGCGGACGCCGTGTCTCGGGCATTTCCACATAGGTCCAGGCGCTGCGATCGGCCATCAAAGCGGTCAGCACCGCATGATTGAGCTTATGGCCACCGCGGACGGTGCGATAAACGCCAATCAGTGGCGCCCCGGACAGGGCCAAATCACCAATCGCATCGACGACCTTGTGGCGGACGAATTCGTCGGCGTAGCGCACGCCTTCGGGATTAAGAACCCGATCCTCGGCGACGACCACCGTGTTCTCGAACGAGGCGCCGAGCGCGTAACCGGCACTCCATAGCTTGGCGACATCGCGCATGAAGCCGAAGGTGCGCGCCCGCGCCAAGTCGCGACGGAATAAATCCGGCTCTACGTCGATGGCAAGCGTCTGACGGCCGATCAGCGGATGGTCAAATTGGATTTCCGTTTCGATTCTCAGACCGCGCAAATAGGGCCGCAATTCGCCGTAGCTATCGCCTTTGGCCACGCGCACCGGCTTGAGCACCTGGATGTAGCGCCGCGAAGGCGCAAGCGCGGCAATGCCGGCCTGATCGATTGCAGCAACGAATGGCGCGGCGCTGCCATCCATGATCGGAATTTCCGGACCGTCGACCTCGATCACTGCATTGTCGACGCCCAGAGCATGCAAAGCCGCCAAAACGTGTTCGGTTGTCGATATAGCGGGTCCGTTTTTGTCGCCGAGGACGGTTGCGAATTCGGTTGCGGTGACGGAGCGGAAATGGGCCCGCAGTTCACGATCGGGCTGGCCGTCGATCCCACAGCGCATGAACACGATGCCGGTATCGGCCTCGGCCGGATGCAGCGTGATGCTGGCGGGTAAACCGGAATGGACCCCGACGCCGGCAACGGTCACATGATCCCGTAGCGTCGTCTGCCTGCCGGCCGGCACGCCCCACGGCACGCCCCACGTCATGCTTTTGCCCCACACCTCACGGCCACTCCGCGAGTCAAAACACATCGCGAATAGGCCACCCCAACAGGAGGGGAACGCTTTCAGATTTCGAATTTGGGAAGGGCCGCAATGGCCGACCGACTCGAATCCCCCAAAACATCCCCTCGATGCGCAAACCCTAATGCTGCATCGCCACGAGGCCAATTCACGCTTTCTTACCGACTGTTACCTTTTTCCGGCCGCACTCCGGTCCGGACCTTGCCCAAAATTGGGCCCGGCGAAACTTTCGGGCACCCCGAAATGTGAGCCGGCGCCGCCGGCCGGATTGGGTGCTAGCGCCGCTTTCGATGGAAAATCACAGAAAAACAAGGAGTTGGATCGGTGCTCGGCGGAGAATGCCGCAGCGTAGGCCCCACGCTCATCGCAAGCGTGGGGCTGCCATTTCGTCAGTTTGCTTGCCGGCGCAGGAAGGCCGGGATATCGAGTTGATCCGCTTCAGCGGAGTTATGCACAGCGCTGGTCCGGCCATGGTGGTCCAGCCCCTGCGGCATGGTCCGCTTGGCGTATTCGGAAACCGGCTCGGGACGAGGCTCACTCGGGCGCGGCATCGGCCGGCCCGGCAGGCGGTCAGCCCCTGGCATAGGGGCAACGGCGGCAGCGCGCGGTGCCGGTGGCGGCGATTTTGCGCCTTCCTCGCGGCGGCCGAGCCCGACCGACGCCAAGCGTTGCAGCAGGGACCGATGCCTTTTTTCGGGGTGATGATCGTCGGCAAGCTCCCCGCGCCTGGCGCGAATTTCATTCTGGGCCGGCAGCGGCAGCTCATCGATTCGCGGCATGCGTGGTGCGCGCATAGGCATTCGCTCGGGCTGCGGTGGAATGAACGCCGTCTCCTCCTCGGCTTCGGGCTCGCTCGCCGCCGGATCGATAAACAGCGATGGCTTGGGCGCGAGTGGGCGGATCGTGACGTCCTCGACGGCTGCCGCGATCGCCGCCTTGGCCGCGGATTCGATCGAGGCATTGATGCTACCGGCCGCGGCATTGGCCGGACTGGCCGCCTGAGAAGGCCTTGCCGGCTCGAAGCGCTCGACGCGCTCGGCATCTCTCTGCTTTTCCGCGCGCAGCCGTGGTCCGATATCCGCGAGCCGGGACTCGCTTAGGCCGGAAAGGCCCGGACGTTGCGCCAAGGCCTGGTCAATGCCCGTTGCCACGACCGAGACCCGGATCATGCCATCGAGGCTCTCGTCGAAAGTGGCGCCGACAATGATGTTGGCGTCTTGATCGACCTCTTCACGAATCCTCGTGGCGGCTTCGTCGACTTCATAGAGCGTCAGATCGCGGCCGCCGGTGATGGAGATCAGAAGGCCCCTGGCGCCCTTCATCGACGCATCGTCGATCAGCGGATTCGAGATTGCCGCTTCCGCAGCGGTGAGCGCTCGCTTGTCGCCTTCGGCCTCGCCGGTTCCCATCATGGCCTTGCCCATCTCGCGCATGACGGCGCGAACGTCGGCAAAGTCGAGATTGATGAGGCCTTCTTTGACCATCAGGTCGGTAATGCAGGCCACGCCGGAATAAAGGACCTGATCCGCCAGCGCGAAAGCGTCGGCGAAAGTCGTTTTCTCATTGGCGACGCGGAACAGATTCTGATTGGGAATGATCAGCAGCGTGTCGACGCATTTTTGCAGTTCGGTGATGCCGCCATCAGCGGTCCGCATCCGCCGCTGGCCTTCGAAGTGGAATGGCTTGGTCACTACCCCGACCGTGAGAATCCCGAGCTCGCGCGCGGTTTTGGCAATGACCGGAGCAGCGCCGGTGCCGGTGCCGCCACCCATTCCCGCGGTGACGAACGCCATGTGCGCTCCCGACAAGTGATCGCGGATCTCGTCGATGACCTCTTCGGCCGCGGCGCGCCCCACGTCGGGCTGTGAACCGGCGCCCAGGCCTTCGGTCACTTGGACGCCCATCTGGATGATCCGTTCGGCCTTCGACATCGTGAGCGCCTGCGCGTCGGTATTGGCGACGACAAAATCGACGCCCTGCAGGCCAGCGGTGATCATATTGTTCACCGCGTTGCCGCCCGCGCCGCCAACTCCGAATACGGTGATGCGGGGTTTAAGCTCACGAATATCCGGGATGTTCAGATTGATGGTCATGATTGCCTCTTTTTTCTCGCGCGGACGTGCTCCACGCCCGGGCCCGTCCGGTCCGCCACCGGTCGCTGAGATTTTCGAGCTTCGCTTCTGAGGGCCATCAGAAACTCTCGCGAAGCCATCGTCCGACGCGGGCGAAATACCCGCCCGTGCCGGTCATGAGTTGCCGCTTACGCCGCGCCTCGAAATGTTCGAGATGCGCCGCTTGCGGATAGACAAGCAGGCCCGCTGCAACCGCAAAGGCGGGCCCCTTAGCCGCATCCGGCGCGCCGGCAATGCCGAGCGGACGTCCGAGCCGCACCGGACGTCCGATCAGCCGGGCCGCCAATTCCGGCAGCCCGTTGAGCTGGCTGGCGCCGCCGGTCAGGACCACATGCCCCCGCCGATCGGTCGCGATCGGGCATGCGGCCAAGCGGTCGCGCACCATTTCGAGGATTTCCTCGACGCGTGGCTTGATGATGCTCACCAGAGTTGCGCGCGATACGAATTGCGCCGGTTCGCGCTCATGCTCTTCCAGCGGCGGGACCGTGATCATGTCACGTTCGTCCGATGCTCCGCTAAGCACAGTGCCATAAAGCGTTTTGATTCGCTCGGCGTCGGCAATCCGGGCGTTCAGTCCGCGCGCCAGATCCATGGTGACGTGATGGCCGCCGAGCGCGAAACCGTCGATGTGAACGAGCCGTCCGGCCTGGAATGCGGCAATCGTGGTGGTGCCGGCGCCCATATCGACCACGGCCGCGCCCAAATCAGCCTCGTCATCGGCGAGAACCGCGAGCCCTGCGACATAGGGCGAGGCCGCCATGGCCTCGACGTCGAGATGACAACGTTCGACGGCGAGCATCAGATTGCGGGCAGCGGCGACATCGGTGGTCGCCACATGCATGTCGACCCCGAACCGGCTGCCGAGCATTCCACGCGGATCGCGGATGCTGTTTACGCCATCGATTGAATAGCCGACCGGAAGCGAATGCAGGACCGCACGGCCGTCGCGCAGCGAATGCCGACTTCCGGCCGCCAAGACCCGTGCAATATCGTTCTCCGATACCGCAGAGCCCAGGATATCAATCTCTGCCGCGAACAGTTCGCTTGTCGGCCGCCCCGACGATATCGACAGCACCACGGATTCGATTTCGACCGAAGCCATTCGTTCGGCGGCATCCACGGCGCGCCGGATCGCGTCTTCCGCCTGCACCAAGTTGACGACGGTTCCAGCCTTGGTCCCGCGCGCAAGTGTGTGGCCGAAACCGATCACCTCGACGGAATGGCTACGCCGGGTCAGAACCTGCTGCGGGCCATGGGGACGAAGCCGGCCGATCAAACAAACGACTTTGCTCGATCCGACGTCGAGCGCGGCGACCACGACGCTTCGGCGCGCCGAGATCGGCTTCATCTTCGGCGCCACGCCGTGACCGAGTGTATTCATGCGTCGCCGCCTTTTTTCTTTTTTGCATTAGCTTTGAGCGCATCATCGCGCGCCTGCGTCGCCGCATCCGACAAGCGCACCGTCACTCGGTCGGGCAGGCGCAGATCGATAGTGGCGATGTCGCGCGACAGCAGCTTTTTGTCATGGTCCAGTTTGACCAGGCGATCGAGCGCGGCTTGCAGATCGCTTTCCGGCAGGCGGACATCCATGCCGTTGGTCAGCCGCAAGTTCCAGCGCCGCTCGGCCACCAGCACCGAAGCGGTGAGCGCGGAGCGAATTTCCGGAAAGTGATCCAGGAGGCCGATAAAGTCCTTGGCGCGGCGCTCGGCCCCGCCGCCGACCACGAGCGGCAACCCGCGATAGCGGTCCTCGACAAAAGGCTGGAGTACCGTGCCGTCGTCGGCGATGACGTTGACTTGGCCATTGCGCTGCCACAGCGCGAAAGCCCGGCGTTCGGTAATCGTGATCAGCAGACGATCCGGATAGAGTTTGAGGACGGCGGCATCGGCGATCCACGGGTTTGCCAATAGCTGGGCGCGCGCAGTTTCGACATCGAAGAAGAACAGCGACGACCGGCCGGTCACGCCCGCCAGCGCGAGGGCCTGCTCGCGGCTAACCTGGCTGCCGCCGCTCACCGAGACCGCGGCAATGCGAAAACCGAGTGCATTCGCGGCGTTGTCGCGTGCGCCTTTTAGCCAATCGGTGACGGCGGCCACATGCCCGCCGGCGATGGCGCCATAGAATAGCGTTGCACCGAGTAGCAGCAGCGATCCGGCGACGCCGGCGCCTTGGGGAATTTGGGCTAGTCGGGCGGCCGAACGCCGGGCACGGCGGCCGCCAGTGAAAAGGCTGAAGCTGGCGGTTGCGATGTCCTCATCGGCTTGCGCGCGCGCGCAATCCGGCTCGTCAACCGGCGCGCCGAACCATCTTGTCGCTGATTGCCTCGACCGCTTCAGCGGTTGGTCGAGGCGTCCTCCACCATCCATTGCACCAGCTCATCGAACGTGATGCCCGCATAGGCAGCCAGTTCAGGCACGAGCGAGGTTTCGGTCATGCCGGGTTGGGTATTGACCTCAAGGCAGACCAGCTTTCCCGTCCCCCGATCGTCGTAGCGAAAGTCCGCGCGGCTGACCCCACGGCAGCCGAGCGCGTCATGCGCAGCCAGAGCCAGTCTTCGGACCTCCTGGTAAACATTTGGTAAAATTGGCGCCGGTAAGAGGTGCTTTGACCCGCCGGCGGCATATTTGGCCTCGTAGTCGTAAAAGCGCGTCGTCGGAACGATTTCGATGACGTCAAGCGCCCGATCGCCGAGCACCGCACAGGTCAACTCCTTGCCGGGGATGTAGCGCTCGACCATGACCGTATCGCCGAACGGCCAGTCGTCGCGGTACAGCTCCTGCGGTGGGTGCGGGTGCTGTTCGGTGACGATGAAGACGCCGACGCTCGAGCCTTCGGCGATCGGCTTCACCACATAAGGCGGGGGCATGACGTGCTCTTTGGCCGCCTCGAAGCGCGAGACGACACGGTCCTCCGCGACCGGAACGCCGGCCGCCTTAAACAGCGTTTTGGCGAAGTTTTTCTGCATGGCTACGGCGGACGCCAACACGCCGGAATGGCTGTAGGGAATGCCAAGAATTTCCAGGAGGCCCTGCAGCGTGCCGTCCTCGCCGGGGCGGCCATGGAGCACGTTGAGCGCCACGTCGGGCTTGGTCGCGGCCAGTGCGGCGGCGATCTCGGGCGTGACGTCGAGCGAGCTGACGCGGTAGCCGCGCCGGACCAGCGCCTCGGCGCAGGCCTTGCCGGAGCGCAGCGAAACCTCGCGCTCGGCCGACCAACCCCCCATCAAAACGGCGACGTGCTTGGCCACAGCTCCGCCTCGCTGGCTCCGCCGAGCCCCTGATTCGCACCGACACCACTAGAATCGACAATAGGCGAAAGGTCGAGAGTTTCCGCGCATAATTGAGGCCGACGAGTGTCGGCTTGGGGTTTTGCAAACGCGCTAGGCCGGGATTTCCTCCGGCGGCTTGATATGACGGAACGAGAACAGCAATGCTGCGTCGTAAAGAATTTTAAGCGCGCCGCAGATCACCAAGGGGGCGCCGAGAAACGGGCCGCCGAGCAAAACGCCGGCAAGCGCCGGGCTCAGTGACGATGCAAGGCTGCGCGGTACCGCTGTGACACTCGCCGCGGCCGGCCGCTCCGGAGGGGTCACGACCGCCATGACGTAAGAACTCCGCGTCGGCACATCCATTTGCGATAGCGCCGATCGCAAGAGCAGAAAAGCGAGCGCGGCGGTCAGGTTCGGCGACAGCGCGGCAACAATGAGAAAAATACTCGAGGGAACATGCGTGAACACCATAGTGTTCACCAAACCAATGCGCCGCGCGATCATGGCCGCCAGCGGATAAGAGAAGGCGCTGAGCACGCCCGACCAGAAAAAGAACAGGCTGGCGGCTGCGAGCGACATATCGAAGCGTTTGAACAGCCAGACCGCGAGCAGCGACTGGACGACAAATCCGCCGGCAAATGCGTCGACGCTGAACAGAGCGGCGAGCCTATAGACGACACCGCGAGAGACATTTAACGGCACTGCTGCGGATCTGTGCTCGACATTGCGGCGCGGCAAACAATAGTAGATTGCCGCACTGACAACGCCCAGAACCGCGTAGGCATAGAACATCGTCCGCAACGCGGAGAGTTCGCTCACGCCGATGCGCGTCAGTAGCTGTGGAGCGGCCGCCGCCAAGGCACCGGCGGCCATCGACAAGGCTCCGATCAGGCTATAGCGCGCGAATACCCGCGTGCGGTCATGATCGGCTGTGCCTTGCGCCAGCGCGGCGTGCTCGATCGGTATGAGCACGCCGATGTCGCCGGTCGATGGATTCACGGTGCCGAAAAAGGCCACTGCGATGAGAAGCCCGATCTCCTCGAAGGCCGGGAAGGCGACACCGGTTGCGACCATCGAGACCGCGCCGGCGATTAACAAACGACGGAGATCGTGGCGCGGCGCAACGAATCCGATGGCAAGCGTCAGGACCGCGGTGCCGAACAGGGCCGCCGCGGCAACCAGTCCGATCTGCGCGGGATCGAATCCGATCTTTGCCAAATAGACCGGAAGCACGATGGTGGCAAAGCCATCGCCAAAGCCGCGCAATGCGCGTGCGCTATAGACGAGTAAGAAGCTGGAACGTGGATTCAGCGTATTGCCTTGGTGTTGTTGATCGCTCTGCAAGGCGGCTTGCCGCCGCTAGTCCGATTGGTTTCGTAGTTTGGTTTCAGCTTTTGGCATTCGCCATTTTGTCGAGCGCGGCACGCAAACCCTTGGCGAGTTTGATTGCATCGTCATTCGCCCAAAAATGCATGAAGTAAAGGCGCGGCTGCTCGTCGAGCATGTGGCTGTGCAAGGCCGTCACCTCAATGCCATTGGCGCGCAGCGCCTTGATGACCGGATTGACCTCGTCCGCGGTCATTACAAAGTCGCCAGTGATGGCGGCTTTGCCGTTGCCGGTCGGTTGAAAACCAATTCCGGTCGCCAGGCCCAATGGCCCGGCCGGCGCGAGCGTCATTCCGTTCTCGGTGACGGCATCGCGGCGCGGCACGCCAAATTGATACACGCCGCCATTGGCCTGACCTTTGACGCCGATGATCTGGTCGAGTTGCGCAGTATCGAGGTCGATCGCCGGCGGAGCGGCTGGCGGCGACGGCGGCGTGAGCGGCGTCTTGCTTTCGGCCAAAGCCGCGCGAATGGCGGTCGCCATTTTCACCGGATCGCCGTGGCCGCCGACATGCATGTAAAACGTTGCCGGATTGGCGCGCAAAAGATGATTGTGGACCGCGGTGATATCGAGGCCACCTTCGACGAATTTGGTCATAACCGGCTTGATTTCGGTTTCGAGGAGGACGAGATCGCCCATCACCATCGCTTGACCGCTCATTGCGCCACCGCTCATTCCCTTGAACGCAACCCAGCCGCCGAGCGCCAATACCGCTTTGATGCCGACATCATCGAGCCTCACGTTGAGATCGGTACGGGGAAAACCGTAGCGATGAACATCGCCGGACACCACCGCGGGCTTTCTGCCGATTGCTTCATCGACTTTCTGCCAGTCAATTTCCTGACTTTGCGCGACACTTGCCGAAATTAAACTGGCTGCACCAAAAACAACGGCAGAATAGAAACGCATCAGCTTTCTCCATATCGGACTTTTGGCCCTTTCAGCGCCCCTTACCACTTTCAATTCGAATAGGACCGTTCCATCCAATCCCTTATTCCCTGCAAGCTTTCATGCACGTGTATTCCGTCTCATGCGGTCACTGGATAGCTCCGGTGAGATGAAGAACGATCCCGACGGCACAGCACGCCGCGAGTGTCGCGGTTCGGCGGCACGCGCCAATAGTCAATCGATCGACGCCGGCCAAAGCAGATCTCCGCGCCGCGCCAAGACACTCATAAAACTTGTCGGATGAAATCGAAGGTTATTTTCCCGTCCATGCGCAAGCTCCTCGCCAAAGCGAGTGATGCGCAGAGCTTGGACGGATCCGTCTGACGGGGAGTCTGCTTATCCCCAAGCGCGGAATCTAGATCGCGCGGATGGCGAGCGCAAGCAGGGTTTCGGTTCGGCGCGGTAGGGTTCCCGGCGTGCCGTCACGCGGCGACACCGATCCGCGCGATTTCCCATTCGAGCTTGACGCCTGAATGCTCCTCAACCTTGCGCCGCACCAACTCGCCAAGGCCTTCGATCTCGGCGGCGGTTGCATTGCCACGATTGATCAGGAAATTACAATGCATCTCTGACACCTGCGCGCCGCCATTGGTCAATCCGCGACAGCCGGCGGCGTCGATCAATTGCCAGGCCTTGCGGCCGGGCGGGTTTTTGAAAGTCGAACCGCCGGTGCGACTCTTTACCGGTTGCGTCGACTCTCGCGCTTCGGTGATTTTTTCCATTTCGGCGGCGATGAGTTTTGGATCGCCGCGTTCGCCCGCGAACAGGGCTTCGGTAAAGATATAATCGTCGGGCGCACCGCAATGACGATAGGTGTAATGCATGTCCACATTGCTCAGGGCGTGCACGCGTCCGCGCCGATCGACCGCGCGTGCCTCGACCAGCGCGTCTTTGGTTTCGCGCCCATAGGCGCCGCCGTTCATGCGCAGCGCGCCGCCGATCGCGCCGGGAATGCCGCGCATGAACGACAAACCGCCGATGCCGGCTTCCTGTGCTGCGCGTGCGATCTTGACATCCGGCACGGCGGCGCCGGCGCGAATCCGCGCGCCTTCGACGGCAATGCCGTTAAAACCGCGTCCCAGTCTCACGACCGCGCCGCGGACACCGCCGTCGCGCACAATCAAATTCGAGCCAAGACCGATCACGGTCACGGCAATCTCGTCCGGCAAATGGACGAGGAAATAACCAAGGTCGGCCTCGTCCTCGGGCATGAACAGAAGCTGCGCCGGTCCGCCGACCCGAAACCATGTCAGTTCGGCAAGCGGCTGATTGGCCAAGGCACGGCCGCGCAGTTCCGGCATCATGTTTTTGAGCAAAGGCACGAGATCGGGAAACGCCATTACCGCGCCCCGAGCGCCGCAAGTTCGGCCGGCAGGGCATAGGCCCATTGCGTGATCGAGCCGGCGCCCAGGCAGACGACGTAGTCGCCCGGTTCGACCGCAGCGACGACAAGTTGCGCCAGCATCTCCGGCCCGTCGAGCGCAATAACATGGCGGTGGCCATGCGTGCGCAAGCCTTGGACCAGCGCATCGCGATCGACGCCGGCGATTGGCGCCTCGCCCGCCGGATAGACATTGGCGACGATCACCATGTCGGCGTCGTTAAAGCAGGTGCAGAACTGGTCAAACAAGGCTGCAAGCCGCGTGAAGCGATGCGGTTGTACCACGGTAAGCACGTTACCTTTGGTCGACTCCCGGGCCGCGCGCAGAACCGCGGCGATTTCCACCGGATGATGTCCGTAATCGTCGATAATAGTAACGCCGTTCCAGATCCCAGTGCGGGTGAAGCGCCGGCGCACGCCGCCGAACTTGGCGAAGGCCTGGCGGATTGTTTCGTCTGAGACGCCGAGCTCATGCGCGATGGCAATGGCGGCGGTGGCGTTTAACGCATTGTGACGGCCCGGCATTGGCAGCGCGATGTTTTTGATCTCGTGGACGGGTCGCGCGGCGGTTTCGCGGAATAATACGGTGAACAAAGACGTGCCGCCGGCATGCGACACGTCGACAAGGCGCACGTCGGCCTGCGGGTTCTCGCCGTACGTGACGATGCGGTGATCTTCAATGCGGCCCACCAGGTTTTGCACTATCGGATGATCGGTGCACATCACCGAGAAGCCGTAGAACGGCACGTTCTCGACAAAGGCCCGAAACGCGTCCTGCACCGCATCGAAGGTTTTGAAGTGATCGAGATGTTCGGCATCGACATTGGTCACGACAGCGATGTCGGCCGGAAGCTTGAGAAAGCTGCCGTCCGACTCATCCGCTTCGACCACCATCCAGTCGCCGGCGCCCAGCCGTGCATTGGTGCCGTAGGCGTTGATGATGCCGCCATTTATCACGGTCGGATCGAAACCGCCAGCATCGAGCAGCGCCGCCACCATCGAAGTCGTCGTCGTCTTGCCGTGAGTGCCGGCAATAGCGATGCTGCTTTTCAGGCGCATCAGTTCGGCCAGCATTTCGGCGCGGCGGACGACCGGCAGCCGCTGCGCGCGGGCGGCTGCAAGTTCCGGGTTATCGGACTTGATCGCCGACGAGATCACCACGACTTTGGCGCCGTCGAGATTTTCCGGCGCATGACCGATCGCAATTTTCACGCCCTTGTCGCGCAGCCGTTTGACATTGGCGCCATCGGCCTGATCTGATCCTTGGACGGTGTGGCCGAGATTCACCAGCACCTCGGCGATGCCGCTCATGCCGATGCCGCCGATGCCGATAAAATGGATCGGCCCGATATCGCGCGGCAATTTCATGCGATTCTCCGGTTTTGTTGTTCCGGCATTCCGGCCGTTGTTCCAAGCCTATCAATGCAAACCTATCAATGAATGAGCTGGATGGCAGGAACAAGTCCGCGATTCTTCGTCGACGCGCTGCCCATCAGCGCTTGGCGATCGCCGCCACGTTAAGGACGAGATCGGCCAGTCGCGCCGCCGCATCGAGTCTGCCTAACGATCGCGCCGCCGCGGCCATGGCCGTGAGGCGTTGCGGCGCCCCCGCGAGCGCCGCAATTTCAGCCGCCAGCCGCTCGGGAGTGAAAGCCTCCTGCACAAGCCGAAGTGCTCCGCCGGCATGGTCGAGCACGCCGGCATTGGCGAATTGATCCTGATCGATCGCGTGCGGCAGCGGCACGAGGATGGACGGACGGCCGATCGCGGCTAATTCGGCAACTGTCGAAGCGCCGGATCGGGCCACAACGAGATGGCTTGCGGCGATGCGCGCTGGCAGGTCGGAAAAGAACGCCGCCACCTCCGCAGCAACCGAAAGGCTTGCGTAAGCGTCGCGGACGCGGGCGAGATCCTCCTCGCGCGCCTGCTGAACAATGTGCAGCCGCGCCCGCAGTCCAGGTTCGAGCAGCGCGATTGCCGCAGGCACGATGTCGGCCATGATACGGGCGCCTTGACTGCCGCCGAATATCAGTAGGCGCAGCAGATCGGAAGGCGCGCTGTAAGCTGTTGCCGCGGCCGTGATCACCGCGGATCGGATCGGGTTGCCAGTGAGTGTCGCCTTGGCCGCCAAATCCGGCGCGTCTCGGAAGGTCTCAGGAAAGGTCGTGGCGATGGCGGTGACGCGTGGCGCCAAGAGCCGGTTGGCGCGCCCGACGACCGCGTTGGCGTCGTGGATCACGGTGGGTACTCCGCGCCATATTGCAGCGAGCACTGGCGGAACGCTCGGATAGCCGCCAAAGCCGATCACGGCCGCCGGGTGCAGCCGGCCGATCAGCCGCCAGGCCTGAAGCAAGCCTAATCCGAGTGCAGCTGCCGTTTGTGTCAGTGCGACGGGATTGCGCGACCGGATGGTCGCGCTGGCGACGACATGGACGGCTTCTTCCGCGAATGTTTCACCAAATCGTATGGCGCGACGGTCGGTCGCGAGATGGACCGCGATGCCTCGTTCGGTGAGCACGCCGGCCAGTGCCGCCGCCGGAAATAAATGGCCGCCGGTACCGCCGGCGGCGACCAGCACCGACGGCGATTGCGATTTGTCCATCAGGCCGGACTCGCAACAAATCCATGCGCGCTGGCAAGTTTGGCGCGTGGCCGTTCGCGGGTGAGCGCCACCAGCATGCCCATCCCATAAGCAAGCGAGATCAAAGATGAGCCGCCGTAGGAGATGAACGGCAGTGTCATTCCTTTCGCCGGCATCAGATGAAGGTTGACCGCCATATTGATGGCCGATTGCAACCCGAACAGCATGGCGAGCCCGGCGGTCCCGAAACGAATGAACGGATCGTCGCTGGCCATGGCCTTTGCCAGCGCACGAATCACGATAAAGGCAAACAGCGCCGCCAAAACCAGGCAAATTACCACGCCGAACTCCTCGGCCGCGACCGCAAAGACGAAATCGGTGTGACCTTCCGGGAGCACGCGCTTGATCGTGCCTTCGCCCGGGCCGCGACCAAACCAGCCGCCGCGAATAAAAGATTCCGTGGCGATATCGATGTTGAAAGTGTCACCCGATGCCGGATCGAGGAAGCGGTTGATGCGCTGCGCGACGTGCGGGACGGTGAAGAAAGCCGCGATCAGGCCCGCACCGGCCGCGCCCGCCAATCCGATCACCCAGATCAAACGCATGCCGGCGATATAAAACAGCGCCCCCCAAACCAGCGCGATGAGCATGGTCTGGCCGAAGTCGGGCTGCAGCACCAGCAGCGCGACGACGACGACGAGCAGCGCGAGTGCGATCGAGTTCGCCGGCATTTCCGGTCGCTTCGCGCTTTCCGCGAATAACCAGGCGATGAGGACGACGAAAGCGGGCTTTAGGAATTCCGAGGCCTGGATATTCACCCCGAGAATGACGAGCCAGCGCCGCGCGCCCTTGATCTCGGCGCCGAAGTAAGGCGTCAGCGCGGTCAGAACCAAACTTACGGCGAACACGACGAGCGCTACTTTGCGGATTTCGCGCGGGGAGAGGAACGAGGCCGCGATCAGCACCAGCGCCGCGGGGATAAGAAACAGGACTTGGCGGTTTACGAAATGAAACGGATCAAGCCCGATCCGCGCCGCGACCGGCGGGCTTGCGGCGAGGCACAGCACAATGCCGCCGAGCATCAGCGCCCCGAGCGCTGCCAGTGTCAGCCGATCGACGGTTCGCCACCACTCACTGAACAAGGTCGGTTGCGCGCGGGAAGTCATCGTACAGCCAGGTCCCCAAAAATTCCCCGCCTAAGGCATGATCCCGAAAAGTGGAGACCGGTTTTCGGAAAAGATCATGCCTAAACAAAAAACTAGAGCGGGATGATGATTCGACGGATCTCATCCCGCTCTAGTCCTGCATCGGACATGGTTTCCAGGCGATTAAGATCGCTGTCCGGCCGGGGATCGTGACCGGCGCCTCATTTCTTCAGTAGCCCGGGCAGCGCCTGGACCAGCGCCCGAAAGGCATCGCCCCGCACCTCGAAATTCCGATACTGATCGAACGAGGCGCAGGCGGGCGACAGCAGCACCACGGGTTCCCGGGCTGACGACGTAGCGGCATCCCGCGCCGCGGCGGCAAGCGCCTTGTCGAGCGTCCCGCTGGTCTCGTGGGACACCATATCGGCCAGAGTGGCGGCAAACTGATCGGCCGCCTCGCCGATCAGATAGGCTTTGCGGATACGCGGGAAAAAAGACCGCAGGCTTTCAATTCCTCCGGTCTTGGGTCGCCCTCCGGCGATCCAAAAAATGTCGTGGAAACAGGCCAGTGCCTGAGCGGCCGAATCGGCGTTGGTGGCCTTGGAGTCATTGACGAAGAGGACGGTGCCCCGCCGTCCGACTTCCTCCATCCGGTGCGCCAATCCGGGAAACGATCGCAGCCCCGCCTGGATCGCCGCCGGCTCGAGGCCGAGCGCGAGCGCAGCGGCTGCTGCGCAGGCGGCGTTCTGTGCGTTGTGCAACCCGCGCAAAGAGCCGATGCCGCTGAGCTCGGCAATGAGCGAGGACTGCCCACCGTGTACGCGCAGGATCCGGCCGCTCTCGACGTAGAGACCGTCCTTTAGTTTGCGCCGCACCGAAATCTGCACCACACGTTTTCCCGCTTGCGCGAGGCACGCCGCGATCTTCTCGCACCATTCGTCGTCAACACCGATAATCGCGGTGCCGTCATCAGGCACGCCGCTGAGCAGACGCTCCTTCACCGCCGCGTAGTTTTCCATCGTGCCATGGCGATCGAGATGGTCTTCACTGAGATTGATCAGGATCCCGACCGATGGGTCGAGCGACGGAGCGAGATTGATCTGATAGGACGAGCATTCGATCACATGCACGCGGCCAGGCCGCGGCGGCGCCAAAGAGAGGATGGCGGTGCCGATATTGCCGCCAAGCTGCGCGTCCATGCCGGCCGAGGCCGTCAGATGCGCGATCAGCGCGGTCGTGGTCGATTTGCCGTTGGTGCCGGTAATGGCGACAAACGGAGCGCCTGGCGCGTGGTGCCGGCGCTCGCGGCAGAATAGTTCGACGTCTCCGATCACCTCGACATTCGCTTTGCGGGCGAGCTGTACAACCCAATGCGGTGTCGGATGAGTGAGCGGAACGCCGGGCGCGAGCACAAGCGCGGCAATCTTCGACCAATCGGCCTGGCGCAGGTCAGCCGTGGGAATTCCGCCCGCACTCGCCTTGGCGATGCTTGCCGTATCGTCATCAAACGCGATGACGTCGGCGCCGCCGGCCAACAGCGCACCGGCGCTGACGAGGCCCGAAGCGCCGAGCCCAAACACCGCGATCTTTTTGCCGGCAAAGGTCGTGATCGGAATCACGCCGCCTATCTCAACTTCAAGGTGGAAAGTCCGGCGAGGGCGAGCACGACCGCGACAATCCAAAAGCGAATCACGATCTGCGGCTCGGTCCAGCCGAGCTGCTCGAAATGATGATGGATCGGCGCCATCTTGAATACGCGCTTTCCGGTCAATTTATATGACACCACTTGCACGATCACCGAGACCGCTTCCAGCACGAACAAACCGCCGATCACCGCAAGCACGATCTCATGTTTGGTCGCGACGGCGACAGCGCCGAGCATGCCGCCAAGCGCCAGCGAGCCAGTATCGCCCATGAAAATCGACGCGGGCGGCGCGTTGAACCAGAGAAAGCCGAGGCTAGCGCCGAGCACGGCTCCGCACAGGACCGACAGCTCACCGGTGCCGGCGACATAATGAATTTGTAGATAATCGGCGAAAACGGTGTTGCCCGAGAGGTACGAGATCATCCCGAAGCTTGCTGAGGCAATCATCACCGGGACAATGGCGAGGCCATCGAGCCCGTCCGTGAGATTCACCGCGTTACCCGCCCCGACGATGATGAACATGGCAAACAGCACGAAAAACCAGCCGAGATTGAGCACCAGTTCCTTGAAAAAAGGAAATACCAGCGAGGTCGAAAACGGCGCATGACCGAGCCGCACCAGTGCAAAGCAGGCGAGGCCGGCAATGCCGGCCTCGATAATGAGCCGGGTGCGGCCGCGAAAGCCCTCATGCGACTGCTTCGTGACCTTCAGATAATCGTCGTAGAAACCCACCAAACCGAAGCCGAGCATCACCCATAACACTACCCACACGTAAGGATTGGTCGGGTTTGCCCACAACAGCGTCGAAACCAGCATCCCGGACAGGATCATCAATCCACCCATCGTCGGTGTTCCGGCCTTGGCGACAATGTGCGTTTTTGGACCATCGGTGCGGATCGGTTGCCCTTTACCTTGCAGGAGCCGCAGCCGGTCGATGATGTTTTGGCCGAACAGGAATACAAACAATAATGCCGTTATGACCGCCCCGCCGGTGCGAAACGTGATGTAG
This sequence comes from uncultured Alphaproteobacteria bacterium, assembly GCA_963816295.1. GTDB lineage: Bacteria > Pseudomonadota > Alphaproteobacteria > Rhizobiales > Xanthobacteraceae > BOG-931. The sequence goes on from CAWFJS010000022.1 coordinate 194,187, forward strand.
CGAAAGACATTGAGCACCGACAGCTTGTCCGACAGATCGACCAGCCAATACAGCATTGCCATCAACCTTGTACGGAAGCGTCTGCCATCGTCTCGCGGCGCGGATAGGCGCGCTGCAGAGCTTTGACGATCGGCGCCATGCGCGAACCCAGCGAGCCCTTCACCATCACGACGTCGCCGGCCCGGATTGCCGGCAGCACTTGCGCTTCGAGCGCCGCGGAGTTCTCTGCATAGCCGCCGCGGCAGTTTGCGGGAAGAGCTTGCCAGAGCGCGTGCATCAACGGACCACAGCAAAAGACCAGATCAATGTCATTCGCAACGACTGCATCGGCCAGCCCGCGATGTAAATCCAAACCCGTCGGGCCAAGTTCCAACATGTCGCCGAGTACGGCAATGCGCCGGCCCTGTGGCCCAATGACTGCTCGACCAAGCACCGCCAAAGCTGCTTCGACCGAGGCAGGATTGGCGTTGTAGCTCTCATCGACGAGTAGCGCCGAACCGCCGGAAAGCTCGATCGTGATCGGCGCGCCACGACCCGGCGCCGCTTCCAGCTCGGCAAGCGCCAAAGCGGCAAGCGCAATATCGGCGCCGACCAGTTCGGCGGCGGCCAAGACCGCAAGCGAGTTGATGACGAGGTGCCGTCCTGGTGCGCCGATCTTGTAGCTGAATCGGGTGCCGAGGATTTCCGCTTCGACCGTCGAGCAGCGCGCGTGCAGTGCGCATTTGATCAGACGCGCGTCGGCTTCCGCATGTTCGCCGAACGATATCACGCGCTCGATGCCGGCTTCATGCACACGCTCTTTAAGCCGTGCGAATTGGCCGATGTCGCGGTTGATCACGGCGGCGCCGTCCGGCGGTACGCCGAGGAATATTTCAGCCTTGGCGTCGGCAATGTTGGCGAGCGAACCAAGAAACTCGAGATGCACGGGCGCAATCGTGGTGACGATTGCGACATGCGGCCGAACCAGGCGCGACAGTGGCGCGATTTCGCCCGGGTGATTCATGCCCATTTCGAATACCGCATACTGGGCGCTCGACGGGCAGCGGGCCAGCGACAACGGTACTCCCCATTGATTGTTGTAGGACGCGACCGACGCGTGGGTTTCGCCGTCTTTGGACAACGCAAGCCGCAATGCTTCCTTGGTTCCGGTTTTGCCGACCGAGCCGGTGACGCCGATCACTTTGCCCCGCATGCGGGTTCGGGCGGCGGCGGCAAGCTCCCGCAAGGCGATGAGCACCTCGGGCACAACCAGCAATGGCGCGTCGTCAGGAAATTGCGCGCGCCGCTCGGTCGTCACCACTGCCAAGGCCGCTTTGGCCGCCAAGGCGTCGACAACAAAGTCATGGCCGTCTCGGCGATCGCCGCGGATGGCGAAGAAAGCTTCTCCGGGCGCAGCACTGCGGCTGTCGATCGAAAGGCCGGCGACTGACGCCGGAAGTTGGCCAAAGCGCTCCGCGCCCATCGCGCTCGCCATCGCTTCGACGGTCCACAGCACGCGCACGGTCATGCGGCAAGTTCCTTAAGAGCGGTAGCGACCGCTTCGTGATCGCTGAAAGGCATGATCCGGTCGCCGATGATTTGGCCGGTTTCATGGCCCTTGCCGGCGATGAGCAAGATATCGCCGGCCCGTAACTCAGCGATGGCGCGGCGGATCGCCTCGCGCCGGTCGCCGACCTCAGCAGCGCCCGGTGCCGCAGCCATGATTGCGGCGCGGATCGCCGCGGCGTCCTCGCTGCGGGGGTTATCGTCGGTGACGATCACGCGGTCGGCTTTAGCTGCAGCGACCGCGCCCATCAACGGCCGCTTGCCGGCATCGCGATCGCCGCCGGCGCCGAACACGACGAGCAAACGTCCGGCGGCGTATGGACGCAATGCTTCGAGCGCCTTTGCCAGCGCATCCGGCTTGTGCGCGTAATCGACAAAGATTTGCGCGCCGCGGCTCTCACCGACGCGTTCGAGTCGTCCTTTGGCGCCATCGAGGCGTTCGAGCGCGGCGAATACCGCGCTGGCATCGTCACCGGTCGCGATGGCGAGACCGGCCGCGACCAGCGCATTCTCCGCTTGGAACTCGCCGACCAGCGGCAAACGGATCCGATAAAGTTTGCGCTCGTGTTCAAGCTGCAGTTTTTGGCCAAAGCCGTCGCGCACTGAATCGAGAAGCCGAATTCCGTTTCCTTTCCGACCGACCGTCGTGATCGCAAGACCGCGTGCTTGCGCCGTGCTTTTCACTGCGTCCGCGTGTTCGTGATCGACGTTGATGATCGCGGCTGCGCCGGGCGGCAGCAATTCTTCAAACAGTCGCAGCTTGGCGGAAAGGTACGACGCGAAGTTCTGATGATAGTCGAGATGATCGCGCGTGATGTTGGTGAACCCCGCCGCTGCGATGCGCAAACCATCAAGTCGGTACTGGTCGAGGCCATGCGACGAAGCTTCGATCGCGAGATGGCTGACGCCATCGCCGGCCAGCGCGTCGAGCAAGCGATGCAGCTCGACCGGGTCGGGTGTCGTTAGTGCGCCGTAACTTTCGCCGCGCGGTGATACGATTCCAACCGTGCCAATGCTCGCGGCGCGATGATGGTTCGCCACCCAGATCTGTCGCGTGAACGCCGCTACCGAAGTTTTGCCGCTCGTTCCAGTGACGGCGGCGATCGTAGGCGGTTGGTGCGGGAAGAACTTAGACGCGATCGACGCGAGGGCGCGCCGCGCATTGGCGACGCGCATAAACGCAATCCCGGACGGCAGCGGCGTTGTCGGCGCGCGCTCAGCGACGATCGCGACCGCGCCCGCGGCGATTGCCGGATCGATGAAACGCGCGCCGTCAGCCTTGCCGCCGGCGATGGCGACGAACACATCGCCACGTTTTACGGTGCGGCTATCCGCGGCCACTCCGCTCACTTTGATATCGGCATGACGCGCATCGAATTCTGCGTCAGCGGGCGCAATCTCGCGAAGCTTCATGTCGAGCTTCTGATCAGTTTGTCGGCGGCTCGGTTGACGATGCTGCCTTACCTGCTTTCCTTCACTGAGGCCAGTATCAGCTGGTCGGCGCCTGGCAGGCCCGGACGCGGCTCGATCCCGAGCAGCGGCGCGATGCGCGCGACCACAGCGCCACCGGTCGGAACGGCGTTCCAGCCGGACGTAGTGAAACCATGCGTTTCAGGCGTCGCGTGCGGCTCGTCCAGCATGATCAAGAGCAAATAACGCGGTTGATCGGCCGGCAGCACCGCCATGAAATCGGTCAGCACTTTGGCTTTCGAGTAGCGGCCATTGACCACTTTGTCCGCGGTGCCGGTCTTGCCGCCGATATAGTAACCGGGCACGTCGGCTTTGGCGGCGGTTCCCTTTTCCACGTTCAGCCGCATTAGGTAGCGCATGATGGCGCTGGTTTCCGGTTTGATCACGCGTTTGCCGAGCGCCTGTGCATCCGCTTCCGAGCGTTTGAGAAATGTCGGTGGAATGAGAGTGCCGCCGTTCATCAGCGCGGCGATGCCCATCGCGGCTTGCAGCGGCGCGACCGAGAGACCGTGGCCAAAGGCGATAGTGGCCGTATTCAGGTTCACCCAGCGCTTGGGCACGATCGGTTCGGCGCTTTCCGGCAGTTCGGTGCGCAAGCGGTCGAGCTGGCCCATTTTTTTCAGGAACGCTTTATGGCCGTCGATTCCAATCGCAAGCGCCATGCGCGCCGCGCCGATATTCGAGGAATAGGTGAAAATCTCCGGCACCGAGAGGATGCGATGCTGCGCTTCGAAATCGTGGATGTCGAACCGCCCCATGTGCAAGGGCATGCGCGCGTCGAAGGTCGACTTGAGCGTCGCCTTGCCGGAATTGAGCGCCATAGCGACGGTGAACGCCTTGAACGTCGAACCCATTTCAAACACGCCGGTGGTCAGCCGATTGATGCGTGATGGATCGAGCGCCTGGCGTGGATTGTTCGGGTCGTAATCAGGCTCCGAGACCATCGCCAGCACTTCACCGGTGCGGACGTTGAGCACGAGGCCGGCCGCCGCCAAGGCGCCGAACTTTCCGCGCGCTGCGGCGAGTTCCTCATGCAGAACGTGCTGGACGCGCAAATCGACGGCAAGTTCGATGGGATTTTGCAGGCGATCGGTCGCAAAACCCGCCATGTGCAAGGCAGCCAATCCCTGGCCGTCGAGCCATTTCTCCATCCCGGCGATGCCCTGATTGTCGATATTGACGTGGCCGATCAGGTGCGAAATCTCGGCGCCGTCCGGATAATCGCGTTTGTTCTCGTTGAGAAAACCGATGCCGGGCAGACCTTGGCGATAAATCTCGCGCTGCTGTTCCGGGGTGATATCGCGCCGCAGCCAGACAAATCCGCGCTTGGACGAGAGCCGCTCCCGCAGCTCGGTGGTATCAACATCGGGAAGATCCGCCGTGAGCAATTCGACCGCTTCGTCGACGTCGATCAGACGACGCGGTTCGGCATAGAGCGACGGCACGCGCACATCGGTCGCGAGCACTGTGCCGTTGCGGTCGAGAATATCGGGCCGCGCGGTCGCGATCGCATCGCTCGATACGACACGATGGGCGGCATGGTTGTTGGAGGCCAGCGCGAACAGCACCAGCCGCGCAGCGATGATCGAATAGACGGCAGCGAAAGCAATAATAGCCAAACCGATGCGCGCCCGTGCCTTGGCATGGCGATCCACTGCGGTGCCATAAAGAATCTTACCGATCAGCCAGTGCCGCCACGGCGGACGCGTTCCGCCCGCGATCGGCGCGGCGAGCAGCGATTCAGCGGCTGCGCTCATTTGGCGATGCTCCGGTTGCGATGCCGCCGGCTGGACGATCGGCCGTCGCGCGGTTCGAATTTGTCGCTGGGACAGTCCCGGTCACCTCGATCTTGCTCGGCTGCTCGAGGTTCTCGATCATTCCGCCGATCGGGTCGGCGCGCGTCGCGAGGTCTTGGGCCGGACGTTCGGGCAGGCGATCGAGCGCGTCGAATTGCGTCGGCGCGATCGGGCGCAGCGGCAAGTACCGCTTCGCGAGCGTTTCGATCCGCGCCGGACTGTCGAGCTGCTCCCATTCCGCGCGCAGCGCTGCAATCTTGTCGCGCTCGTGGCGCAGTTCGCCGCGCAACCTGGCAAGGCGCTCGGCCTGTACTGTGGCATCTAACTTGATGCGATAAACGTAAGCGGCGGCAAGAATCAGGATGCCGATCACAACAAGGTTCAGGATGCGCAGAATCACGCCGCACCTCGCATGATGTCGGCGAGCCGCGGCAGCCGTGGCAGGAGATCGTCGAGGTCGTCCCCGCGCGCCGGCGCCTCGGTTCGCTCGGCGGCACGCAGCTTCGCTGAGCGCGCGCGCGGATTAGTGGACAATTCGGATTCATCCGGAGTTTCCGGCCGTCGTGTCAGAACGCGGAATGTTGGAGGCGCCGCCGCGGCTTCCGGCCGGTGCCGCGAACCGGCCGGCCCTCGGCTATGTCTGGTCAGAAAATTTTTGACGATCCGGTCCTCGAGAGAGTGAAACGCGACCGCCACCAGCCGGCCCGAAGCTTTAAGCGCCTGCTCCGCGGCGGCGAGGCCGAGGGCGAGTTCGGAAAGTTCACCGTTAACGAAGATGCGCAGCGCCTGGAAGGTTCGGGTCGCCGGATGGATCGCTCGATCGCGCGCCGGCATCACCGCGCTGACGATCTCGGCGAGCGCGCGGGTCGAGTTGATAGCACTCTTGTTCCGCGCTCGGACGATCGCTCGCGCGACTGCGCGAGCGCGCTTTTCTTCTCCCAATTCGGCGATGATGGCGGCGAGTTCACGCTCGCCTGCGCGCGCAATGACATCGGCCGCACTCGGCCCCGTGCCCGACATGCGCATATCCAATGGTCCATCGAGGCGGAATGAAAATCCGCGCGCCGCTTCATCGAGCTGCATCGACGAAACGCCGAGATCGAACACGATTCCGTCTACCCGGTTCGCGCCCCCTACGATCGACTCCAGATTGGAGAACCGGTCCGCGAAGAGCTCAAGGCGGCCCCCCGCCGCTGCGACCAAGGATGCGCCTTGCGCTATTGCGACCGGATCGCAGTCGATGCCGATCACGCGCGCATGCGCGGTTTGCAAGATGGCGCGCGCATAGCCGCCACCGCCGAACGTGGCGTCGACATAAATGCCACCGGGCCTGACCGCGAGCCAATCGATGGCGGGGCGGGCGAGCACGGGAATGTGACGAGCCGGTCCGCCAGCGACAGCACCGCTGCCGCTGCCCGTTGTCATTCCCGTGCTCCGAGCGGTTTTGTCGCCGCCATCCGGGCGCCCAGCTCCTGCTTGAAAGCGCGGACCTTCTCGGTGGCCTCCGCGAGTTCCGCGCGAAAGCGGCCGGGTTCCCAGATTCGAAATTTGTGACCGAGCCCGACAAAGGTCGCTGCGTCGGTGATGCCGGCATGCGCTTTGAGGCTTTCGGTCAACACCACGCGACCTTCGCTGTCGATCTTCAACGTCTCGCTCGTGCCGTAGAGCGACAGCGCAAATTGTTCGCGCTGTTCGGAATAGGGCGGATAGCCGATTATCAGCGCTTGGATTTCGGCGAGAAGCGCATTGCCGCCGGCATCGAGTGCCGGCCGGTCGAGCGCGGGATGACAATAAACTCCGTCGAAGCCATCGCGCGCCAACACCGCTCGGAAGGTTGCCGGCACCGAAACGCGTCCTTTCGCATCGAGACGGAGCATGTAGTGGGACACGAACTGGTCCATCTTGCCCCTCGCCGGAAAGCCGGCGCGATACGCGGGTTGCGCCCGACTTCTGCGTACTGCGCCACCAGCTGGGCGTCAGTCGCCGTCGTGGGATATAATGGGCTATCATGGGCAATAATGGTCGTCAACGGGCCAATCAATGGGCCATGGGGGGCGCCGCGGCTGGCTTCGAAGCTTTCTGATTAACGAGGGGTAAGCTTAAGGAAGCGTTGAAGCGCGCGGGCTCACGTTCGGGCTTGTTCGAGCGGTTCAGATGTTAACAACCGGAGCGGATCCCCTTCCAAAGTACGCTCGCCGACGTTTACGTGCTCTCAGAGCAACGCATGTGGGCTTTGTCGAATCTTTTTTGTGAGCCGGCGCGCAAATCGCCTTGTCGGCGACCGGTGATCTCCTAAAGTCGATCCATGTCGCGTCCTGCGTTTGCGCCCGATTCCTGCGTTGTCGCTGAAGTGATGCCCTCGCCTACTCACGGTGAGCGGAGCGACGGCCGACGGCCAGATATGATCCTGCTGCATTACACCGGGATGGTGGACGCAGACTCCGCACTTGCGCTGTTGTGCACTCAAGGCAGCAATGTCTCGGCCCACTACTTCGTATTCGAGGACGGCCGGATCATCCAAATGGTGCCGGAAGGCCGCCGGGCCTGGCACGCCGGCAAGTCGGAATGGGGGGGAGAAACCGACATCAATTCTTGTTCGATCGGAATCGAAATCGCCAATCCCGGCCATGACCACGGTTATCCTGATTTTCCAGCCCGCCAGATCGCCGCTGTCACTGCGCTCTGCCGCAGCATCCAGACCCGCACCAGCATTGCGCCGGCGCGCGTTCTGGCTCATTCCGATGTTGCGCCCGCCCGCAAGCAGGACCCCGGTGAAAAGTTTCCCTGGCGCACGCTCTATGAATCGGGCGTCGGCCATTGGGTGAAGCCGGCACCGATTATGAATTTTGGCCAAATGCTTGCGCCCGGCTCGCGGGGAGACGCCGTGGTCGCGCTGCAGAAATCTCTGCGCGAGTATGGGTATGGGATAGAGGCCAATGGCGACTACGATACGAACACTTTGGAGGTCGTGACCGCGTTCCAACGCCATTTCCGCCCCGAACGCGTCGATGGCCACGCCGATCCATCGACGCGAAGCACATTGCAGGAGCTTCTTGCCAGCCGCGGCCGTGCCAGAACAATTGCGGCTCGGGCTCGGACCGCGATACTGCGCGTGGCACCCTAAACTTTAAGCTTGCGGCGCGATCGTCCGCCTTGGGCCCTTGACGGCCCCCCTCAATATCCCCATCCCTGAGGGCGTCAGTCGGTCGGACGGCCGCTTCGGCGAAACCGAAAGGTTGCCGGAGAGGAAAGTCCGGGCTCCGCGGACAAACGGTGCCGGATAACATCCGGCGGGTGCGAACCCAGGGACAGTGCCACAGAAAACATACCGCCGCGGCATGATTAGCTGCGGCAAGGGTGAAATGGTGCGGTAAGAGCGCACCGCACCGGCAGCAACGCCGGTGGCAGGGCAAACCCCACCGGGAGCAAGACCGAATAGGGACGGCGCGAGGCTTGCGCGAAAGTGCAACTTCGGGATCGTGTCCGGATCCTGCCGTCCGGGTAGGTTGCTTGAGGCGCCGGGCGACCGGCGTCCCAGAGGAATGGCCGTCACGCAGGCAAATCCGTTCGCATGCCGTCCAGAACCCGGCTTATAGGCTGGCTGACGTGAGAATAAGGGCGCTCGGCGGAACCCCGCCGGGCGCCCGCCAATTTTTTGCGGGCCGCTTTTTATAGGCCGCTTTGGCACGGCTCTTGAATGCAATCCTGGTGAAAGCGTGAAGAGGGCAGCGATGAGGTTTGAGTGGAGATTTAGAACGAATGTTCTCCGTAGTTTCACAATTAGAGTTAAGTGTTCCAAATATCGCGCATGAATTTGCTATATGAGAAAAAGAATTCTATTTCTCGATGGATCCGCCATGACCCGCGCGCCTGAACACATCCCGACCGCTCGGATCGCGCCACTGTCGCGACTGCCGGCGTTCTTCGCTCTCGAAGGCAAGCGCGTCATCGTGGCGGGCGGCAGCGCCGCCGCAACCTGGAAAGCTGAGCTTCTGTCCGCCGCCGGTGCGCAGGTTGAAGTGCTTGCGCCGGAGCCCGGCGCCGACATGCTGGCGCTGGCGAGCGCTCCGCCGAACGGTGCTGTCGTTATCCAACGGCGGAATTGGTCCGCGGACGATTTTAGTGGCGCCGCCGTCGCGGTCGCCGATTGTCCGAACGACAGAGCCGCCGCGCAATTTGCGGCGGCAGCACGCAACGCCGGCGTGCCAGTCAATGTCATCGACCGGCCGGCATTCTGCGACTTCTCGTTTGGCGCGATCGTCAATCGTTCACCGCTCGTGATCGGCATTTCTACCGAAGGCGCTTCTCCGGTGTTCGGTCAGGCGATTCGGGCCAAGATCGAAGTGCTGATCCCGCAGGGATTTGCGCGCTGGGCGGCGGCGGCGCTGGTATGGCGGCCGCGCTTGCGCGCGCTCGCTTTGTCGTTTCGCAGCCGCCGTACCTTCTGGGAGAGGTTCACCGCCCGTGCCATGGCCACCCCGGATCGAACGCCGGACGAGACGGAGCTCGATGCGTTGCTGGCCCCAGCACCGCGCGCCGGCGGATCGGTGACGCTGGTCGGCGCCGGGCCGGGTGATCCAGAATTGTTGACGCTGCGCGCGGTGCGCGCGCTGCAATCAGCCGACGTGATCCTGTTCGACGATCTTGTCTCGACCGATATTCTCGATCTTGCGCGCCGCGAGGCCAAGAAAATGCTGGTCGGCAAAACCGGGTACGCGCCGTCGTGCCGCCAGGATGAGATCAACGCGCTGATGATTTCGCTCGCTAAGAGCGGGCGCGCCGTGGTGCGATTAAAGGGCGGCGATCCAATGATATTTGGCCGTGCCGATGAGGAGATCGCTGCCTGCCGCGCGGCGGGGATTCCGATCGAAGTCGTCCCCGGTATCACCACCGCGCAAGGCGCTGCCGGCCGGCTCCTGGTGTCATTGACGCGCCGCGGCGCAGCCCGCCGCCTACAATACATTACCGGTCACAGCCGCGGCGGCAGGCTACCGGCCGATGTCGATTGGACAAGCCTCGCCGATCCCACCGTGACGACGGTTGTCTACATGCCGACCAAAACCTTGCCTGATCTGGTGGACGCCGCGCTCAAAGCGGGTCTCGAGCCAAAGACTCCAGCGATCGCGGTGGCATCCGCAACACGCGCCGACGAGCACGTGATCGCAGCGACAATCGCGGATCTGCCGGAACGGCTCGCCGCCGAACGGCTCGCGGGGCCGGTTGTGATCATGATCGGACGCGTGTTCGATCACCTGCAAAGCGGCGCCAGTGAAGTGGCTTTGGCGCCTATGCAGCGCCCGGTGCCATTAGCTAAATAATTTCCTGAAGGTTGCAGAAACCCGTCCCGGCCGCCTATCTATCTGTTGCATGGACAGTCTGACCGCCCCGCCCTCCGTCGCGAACTCCGCGCATTTGCCGCCCCACCAGGCGGGCCTGATTGACGCGCGCGTCACGGCCATTGAAGACGTCGCCCGCGACACCAAGCTCTATACCTTCGCGCGCGTCGATGGCGCCAAGCTGCCGGCTTACGCGCCGGGCGCACATATCGATCTGCATCTGCCCAATGGATTAGTACGCCAATTTTCATTGGTCGTGCCGGATTCGAACCCTGACAAGTATGTCGTCGGCGTCAAGCGCGATGCCTCAAGCCGCGGCGGTTCACGCTACATCATCGACGAAATGCGCATCGGCAATCAGATCAAGATCAGCCCACCCCGCAACAATTTCCCGCTGGTCGACAACGCCGAGCACGTCGTACTCATCGCCGGCGGCATTGGCGTCACGCCGATCTGGTGCATGGTGCAACAGCTCGCCGCGCTTAAGCGATCCTGGAAACTCTATTATTCGTGCCGGTCACGCCAGGACATGGCGTTCCTGGAGGAACTCAAAAAACTCGATCCGCAAGTCGTGCATCTACATTTCGACGACGAGACCGACGGCGAGTTTCTTGATCTGGCTGGGGCGATCGAAGCGGCGCCGCAAAACACGCACTTTTATTGCTGCGGACCGAACCCGATGCTCAAAGCGTTCGAGGCGGCCGCGGCAAGCCGTCCGCGCGGCAATATTCATATCGAGTATTTCACGCCGAAGGACGATGCAACGACCGGCCATATGGGCGGGTTCTGGGTCGAACTTGCGCGCTCCGGCGAGGAATATTTCATTCCCGAAGGCAAGAAGATTCTCGAAGTGCTGTACGAGGCCGGCGTTGATGTCGACTATTCCTGCGAGCTCGGCATCTGCGGCGCCTGCGAGACACGGGTAATTTCGGGCATTCCCGAGCATCATGATTCGGTGCTGAGCGAGGAAGAGCAGGCGTCGAACGAGAAGGTCATGATTTGCTGCTGCGGCTGCAAGACCGAGCGGCTGGTGCTGGACATGTAGCCACGCGGATGGCTGCCGCCCGGGCGCGAAAGTTCGGCAATTCGAACGCTGGTGACGCCATAAGCGACGGTCTATAACCACGTTATGGACGCCCCCGTCAGATCGCCGACCAAGAAAAACCGTCCCGCAAAAGAAAAGCAGGATTTACGCGCCTGGATCGCGCAACTGCGCGCGGCCGACGAGCTACAGGACATCAAAGGCGCCGAGCGCGAGCGCGAAATCGGCGGCATCGTCGATATTTATCAGCGCCGCATCGGCAACAAGGCCGTGCTGTTCGACGACATTCCAGGACACCCGCGCGGTCATCGAATCCTGGCCAACATTCTGACCTCGATCCGCCGGATCAATATCACGCTCGGGCTCGATGCCGACGCGAGTCCCAACGACCTCATCCAATACTGGCGGCGTTACATGAAGGACGCGCGCGCGATTGCGCCGGTCACGGTGCAGAGCGGGCCGGTGATGGAAAATGTTCTCACCGGCAGCGACATCGATATCTTCAACATCCCGGTACCGCGCTGGCACGAGCATGACGGCGGCTATTACATCGGCACCGGCGACATGGTCATCATGCGCGATCTGGACACTGGCTGGATTAATTACGGCGCCTATCGTGTGCAGGCGCAGGCGCGCAATGCAGCAACCGTCATGTGCTCGAAAGGCAAGCATGGCGATCTCATTCGCCGCCGCTATCATGAGCGCGACGAGCCTTGCCCGATCGCGGTGATTTGCGGCATGCATCCGGCACTGTTCATGATCGCCGGCTTGGAAATTCCGTATGGCAGGAACGAATTCGAAGCCGCGGGCGGCCTGATCGGCGAAGCCGTCGAGGTGATCGCCGGGCCGCGCACCGGCCTGCCGATCCCCGCGCATGCGGAAATCGCGTTCGAAGGCTTCATCCACCCGAATGATCTGCTCGACGAAGGGCCGCTCGGCGAGTGGACCGGCTATTACGCCGGCGGTCTCAAGAAAGAGCCGGCGATCCGGATCGAAACGTTCATGCACCGCGACGATCCGATCCTGCTTGGGGCAATTCCGGGTATCCCGCCCGACGACGATTCGTTCTATCGCGGCACCTATCGTGCGGGCGCAGTATGGAATCAGCTCGAAGCCGCGGGCGTGCCCGAAGTGAAAGGCGTCTGGGCACATCCCGCCGGCGGCAGCCGACTATGGCTCACCGTCGCGATCAAGCAGCAATATGCCGGTCACGCCAAGCAAGCGGGCCTCATCGCTTCGCAATGCCATGCCGGCGCCTACGCCAACCGTTTCGTCGTCGTAGTCGATGACGACATCGATCCGGCCGACACAGATAAAGTGATATGGGCGATGTGCACGCGGTTCGACCCGCGCGAGGGCATGGAAACGCTGCGCGGCTGCTGGTCGACGGCGCTCGATCCGATGGCCTATGCCGCCGACGATCCACGCAACGCGCGGGTCGTGATCGATGCTTGCAAGCCGTTCAACCGCCGCGGCAGCTTCCCGCTTGTGGTGCGCGCCAGCAAAGAGGTCGAGGACCTGGTGCGTAAAAAGTTTTCGGACGTACTACCGCGCTGAATTTCTTTCCTGAAAATGCCAATGAACGAAAAATTCGACATCACACTGAATATCAACTGCCGCGATTACCCGATCCGGGTCGAGGCGCGCAAAACGCTGGTCGACGCGATCCGCGACGATTGCGGGCAAACCGGCACCCATATCGGCTGCGAGCATGGCGTCTGCGGCACCTGCACGATCATCGTCGACGATGAAGCGGTGCGCTCGTGCCTGATGTTTGCAATTCAGGCCCACGGCAAGAAGATCCGCACCGTCGAGGGGCTGGCGAACGGCGACGAACTGCATCCGCTGCAGCGCGCCTTCATCGAGAACCATGGCCTGCAATGCGGCTATTGCACGCCAGGCTTTCTGATGCTTGCAACCAACGTGCTCGAAAAGAATCCGAATATCGGCGACGACGAACTGCTCGACGTGCTCGCTTCCAATCTGTGCCGCTGCACCGGCTATCAGAACATCATCAAAGCGGTGCGCGCGGCGCGCGACGAAATGCGCAAGACGGCTTAGCGGGACTTCGCATTTTTGAGGGTGGGTTACGCTTCGCTAACCCGCCCGACTGGTCACAAACCGAGCGCCGCCAAGGCCGCCTTCGCCACTTCGACATCCTGCTCGATCTTGGCGCCGCCCGCGGCAACCGCACCGATCACTTCACCTTGGACTTCGATCGGAAACCCACCCGGCACGTTGGTAAAGTCGCCCATGCGCACGGACATGCTGAGTGCATTCTCCTCCGGCGCGTAACCCGTCGGCAGCCGTTGCGAGGCAGCGGTAATGGCCTTGCGTTGCGTCGTGATAATGGAAAAATGTCGCGCGCCATCCATCATCAGAAAGGCGATCAGGCGGCAGCTCTGGTCGGCCACGGCGAGCGAGACCTTGCAGCCAAGCGCGTCGGCCTTGGCGACGCCGGCGTCGATCATTTTCAGGCTCGCTTTATGCGTGAGCCGGTGAGTGGTAACAAAATCGGCCATGCGGCATTCCTCAAACTGCGTAAGAGACGATATCGTATAACCAAGGCCGCAACACTTTGCATCGTCATGCCCGCGCATAGCCGTTCGCAGAACGGCGTCGCTTCGCTAGCCTTTGGCGGGCATCCACGTCTTTGACTTCGAAGCGACAAGGCGTGGATGGCCGGGACAAGCCCGGCCATGACAATGCAAGGGCAATTCGGCAATTCTGCAAAGGGCAGGGGCACAGGCGTGGAAATACTATCGCATTGGGACCACGAGGCGGACGTGGTGGTGATCGGCTCGGGCGCCACTGGCATGCCGGCGGCGATCATCGCCCGCGAGGCCGGCGCCTCGGTCATTATCGTCGAGGCGCAGCCGCATATCGGCGGTCATGCCATCACCAGCGGCGGCAACCTGCCGCTCGGCGGCGGCACCAGTTATCAGAAAAAATACGGCATCCAGGATTTACCCGAACTATTCTTCCGCGATTTGACCGATTGGTCTGTGGTCGAGAATAATGGCTTCCCGCCCTATCGCTACAACGATCGCGAGATCATCCGCGCCTTCGCCGACAACAGCGTGGCAGCGTCCGAATTCCTGCTCGCTCACGGGGTGCGGGTCATCGACCGGCCGCCGAACACCATCGGACACGAGATCGGCGTCTCAGTGCCGCGCACCATGCAGATTGACGTTGCCGATTGGCCGATGGTCCATACCGGCAGGCAGGCCGATCCAAACGACCCCGAAATCAGGGCCGGAGCGGGCCTGATCCGGCCGCTGGAAGCCGCGGCGCGTAAGGCCGGTGTCGAGATTCTGCTCGAACACCGCATGACTGCGATTCATCGCGAAGCGCCGAGGCGCGGTCGCGTGCTCGGCATCGCGGTGGATCACAGAGGCGCCATTCGCAACATTCGCGCTCGCAAAGCAATCATCGTCGCGACTGGCGGCTCAACCGGCAACGTCAACTTCCGCCGCATGTTCGACCCGCGGCTCACGGAAGAATATTGCGGGCTCGCCGGCATGCCGTGGTCCGATCAGGACGCCAGCGGCGAGCTTGCCGCCATGGACATTGGCGCCGCGCTCTGGGGACTGTTCAATTATACTGGTGAATTTGGCTCGGGAATCACCAAACCGGGCGCGATCGGCTGCCAATACGGCTATGTCAACGTGCGCTGGCATCCGGGCAGCGCGGTTTTCGACAAGGCGCGCGGCATCGGGCTTTCTGTCAAGGATTGGCAGGATCTCATTCTCGTCAACATGCTGGGTCGGCGGTTCTACGACGAGACCGCGGGTCACTTTGGTTACAACACCTATCTGAGCGTCAATCCTTACGAGCCGCACAGCTACCTCAACGCTAAAAACGCGAAATATAATCCCAGCAATTTCATCAATGCAGCGCTTGCCGGAATTGGCGACGGCCACAACGGCGGCGGTCCGATCTGGGCGATCTTCGATGCCGATGCCGTTTCTCGCGAACAATGGCAGCCGACGCCGCCGCATGTCGATTGCGATGCCGGCTTCTTTTTCGCCGCCGCTACGCTCCAAGAACTCGCGCGAAAAATCGTGATGAAATATCAACGCGTGCCGATGCCGCCGCAAAATCTCGTCGAGACCGTCGCGCGCTACAATTCATTCGTCGACGCCGGAAAGGATGCGGATTTTGGCAAGCCTGCCCCGCGCCACAAGATCGCCCGGCCGCCGTTTTATGCCGCCTGGGCGACGCCGGTGCTCCACGACACCCGCGCCGGACTACGCATTAACGCACGCTGCCAAGTGATCGATATGAATGGCGCGGTGATTTCCGGCCTCTATTGTGGCGGTGAATCGGCCGGCGGGTTTTCCATGCACGGCCTGCCGCGCGCAATTTGTCAGGGCTTTATCGCGGGCAAGCACGCCGCCGCGGAGAGCAGTAACGGCTGACGCTTTGCCGTGAGCCGCACGTGAGCCGCAGATCAGACCTTCTCGAACGCGGTTTGTGCGACTTTCGCGCGGCGCGGTGCCGGTCGGATCATGAGAAATTTGCCGGATGCTCGCGGGCTGATGACCCAGCGGCCTTCGATCTCGGTCCCATCGCGACTGAGAGCACCATTGTAGAAGACCGGATTGCGGTGATAGCGGTCCGGCTGATCGTAGGTCTTGATGAAAGTCACCGCGCCGTCGTGACGGGTACCGACAAGCGTTGCATAAAGAGTTACGCTGCTCCGACTATCGGGCTCGTGCGTGGTGCCGGCCAACGAACCGCCGCCGTCGATCAGCGTCGCGACGAAGGATATCGATCTGCCGTCGCGATAGGTGTAGAGGCCATTCCAAATGCCGGTCAGATTTTGCGCGCTGGTCTGAACCGACATTTTGCCCCCCGGGTCGTTCCGCTACACCGTCGTCTGGGCCGCGCCGCGCTCGGCGTGCAACGCTTCCTTGGCGCCCTCCTTGAACGGCACCTCGGACGGCAGAACCACCGAGCAAGAGCGCACCTTGTGGTGCGCCGGATCGACGCCGGGCGGCATGACGTTCTTATCGACCAGCGCTTTGGCGGCGCGCATGAGCCGATGGCGGGCCATGATGATGCCATTGTCGGTCGAGACCAGGTTTTCTTTCGTGCGATCGCAGATCGGCCCCATGCTTTCCTGCAATGAGGCATCCTGCATGGCGAAACCCGCAACCCCGCTAAATGTCTTGCCGGCCTTCTGCGCGGCGCGGTCGATCAGGTAGTCATTGTCTTTGTTGGCCAGCGGGCGATATGTGCCCGGAACGTATTTGCAATGGACGCCGGCGCCGTCCTTCATGGCGTCCACCTCGGTCTTGGTCAGCGCCCGCACCGGGTGGAAGTCATAAGACCAGGCCCAGCTATTCTCGTCGTCAATCGGCACCCAGAAGTGGCCGTGGATCGGATGATCGCCCCGCGGCGGGATCATCGTGAAGCACGGCATCACCCAGGGCGTGATGCGCCAGTAATATTTGCCATTCTCGGCATTGCGCCGCGCGCCGATGAACAGACCGCCCGGCTGCTCGACCACTTCGAAATGCGGCTGCATGTCGGCGAGATTGTATTGATTGCCTTTGGCGCCCTTGAACAGAGGATCGGACCCCAAGTCGCCACGGTGCAAGAACGAAACGTGGCTCGAGTCGATGCCGCCTTCCATGGCTTGCAGCCAATTGCACTCCTGCAAGCGTTTGGAGACGAATGTCTGTTCCGGCGGGACCAGCGCGAATTCCCATTCCGGCAGCGGCGGCTTTTGTTCTGGCGGACCCATATAGGTCCACAGGATGTCGCCGCGTTTCACCAGCGGATACGACGCGAGCTTGATCTTCTTGCAGAAGCCGCTCTCCACCGGCTCGGACGGTACCTCGATGCACTGGCCGGTCACGTCGTATTTCCAGCCATGATAGGGGCAGCGCAGGCCGCCGTCCTCGTTGCGGCCGAACCAGAGCGACACGCCGCGATGGGCGCAAAACTCATCGATCAGGCCGTAGCAGCCTTCGGAGTTGCGAAACGCAAGAAGCCGCTCCGAGAGCAATTTCACCCGCACCGGCGGGCAATCGTTTTCAGGGAGTTCCTCGGCCAGCAACGCGGGCAGCCAATAGCAGCGAAACAGTCTGCCCATCGGGGTACCGGGACTGGTCTGCGTCAGAAGATCATTTTGTTCTTTTCTGAGCATGACTCTGCCCTTGATAGCGGTCGTAAGAGGAAGAGTAGGGATTCGAGGTCAGCCGAGCAAGGCGCAGCGGCTGGCATAAGCGGCAGGCGAAATCGCATAAAGAACCGCGGTTGCTCTGCCAGCGCAATTACGCTAAGTCCGCCGTTAAAGCATGATCCCAAAAAGTACCTGGTTTCGGAAACGATCATGCACAGACAACACGCCGCCGTTTGGAGAGATGGGAATGGCCGATCACGCCGAGGTCCAATACGCGACCGCAACTGGCAATGATTATCCCGCTCACGAAGTGACGTATCGCAATTTCGTCACGCTGGTGAAGGTGTCGCTGGCGGTTATCGTCGTGATACTGATTCTGATGGGATATTTCCTGACCTGATCCGAGCCAGGTCAACCGTCAACGACGCCAGTTACGCCAGCCGCGCGGTCGGAGGATTTATGAAGGTTGCGGTGATTGCCGAGACCGATGCGGACGAGCCGCGCGTCGCCGCAACTCCCGAAACCGTCAAGAAGATGGTCGCACTCGGGGCTACGGTCGCCGTGCAAGCGGGCGCGGGCGTCAAATCCGGCATCCTCGACGCGGATTACACGGCGGCGGGCGCAGCCGTCGCGGCCGACCCCTCGAGCGACGCCGATATTGTGGTTCAGGTACGGCGACCGGAAGCGCCTGAACTGTCGCGTCTGAAAAAAGGCGCCATCGTCATTGGCATGATGGATCCGTATGGCCACGAGAACGCGGTTCGCGCCATGGCCGATGCCGGCATTATCGCCTTCGCGCTGGAGCTTTTGCCGCGCATCACTCGCGCGCAAGTCATGGATGTGTTGTCGAGCCAAGCCAATCTGGCGGGCTATCGCGCGGTGATCGACGCCGCCGCCGCGTTTGGCCGCGCGCTACCGATGATGATGACGGCCGCCGGCACGGTTCCCGCCACCCGGATCTTCGTCATGGGCGCGGGTGTGGCCGGACTGCAGGCGATCGCGACCGCGCGCCGGCTCGGCGCCATCGTCACCGCGACCGACGTACGCCCCGCTGCCAAGGAGCAGGTGGAAAGTCTCGGCGCGAAATTCATCGCGGTGGAAGACGACGAATTCAAAGCCGCCGAGACGGCCGGCGGCTATGCCAAGGAAATGTCGAAAGAGTATCAGGCCAAGCAGGCTGCCTTCGTCGCCGAGCATATCAAGAAACAGGACATCGTGATCACGACCGCTCTCATCCCCGGCCGGCCGGCGCCGCGGCTTATCAGCAAAGACATGGTCGCCTCGATGCGGCCCGGCTCGGTGGTGGTCGATCTCGCGGTCGAACGGGGCGGCAATGTCGAGGGCGTAAGCCCCGACGCGGTGACCGAGATCAACGGCGTCAAGATCGTCGGCTATCGCAATGTCCCGGGTCGGCTCGCGGCGACGGCCTCGAGCCTCTACGCCAAGAACGTCTTTGCTTTCCTCGAGCTCCTGATCGACAAAAAGAGCAAAGCACTGACCGTCAATTGGGACGACGAGATCATTAAAGCCACCGCGCTCACCCGCGACGGCGCGGTCGTGCATCCGAGCTTTAGACCCAAAAGCGCAGCTTAAATCCAAGGAGCGGCACCCGGTCATGATTACGCTTTCGGTTCTCGGCCAGCTCGACCTGATTGCTGCTGCGACCGGCAACGCACCCGTGGCTGCGAGCGACGTGCCCGACCCATTCGTATTCCGACTGTCGATTTTCGTACTCGCGGTGTTCGTCGGCTATTACGTGGTCTGGTCCGTCACGCCGGCGCTGCACACGCCATTGATGTCGGTGACCAATGCAATTTCCTCGGTCATTGTCGTTGGTGCGCTACTTGCCGTCGGTGTCGCGCTTGTCGCCAACGATGCCGGCCCTCTGTGGGCACGCGCTCTAGGCTTCGTGGCGCTGAGCTTTGCGTCGGTCAACATTTTTGGCGGTTTTCTGGTGACGCAACGCATGCTCGGCATGTTCCAAAGAAAAAAGAAGTGACCGGATGAGCGCCAACCTCGCCGCGCTTTGCTATCTGGTTGCCGCCGCGCTTTTCATTCTGGCGTTGCGCGGCCTGTCGAATCCGGAAACCAGCCGGCGCGGCAATTTCTTCGGCATGCTCGGTATGGCGATCGCAATCGCCACGACGCTCGGGCTGCATCCGCCGGCGAGTTATTCGGCATGGGGCCTGGTTGCGCTCGGCATGGCGCTCGGCGGTGGCACCGGCGCGGTGATTGCGCGGCGCGTGCCGATGACCTCGATGCCGGAATTGGTCGCTGCTTTCCACTCGCTGGTCGGCATGGCCGCAGTCCTGGTCGCGGCCGGCGCGCTCTACGCGCCTTCCGCCTTTGGCATCGGCAGCGAAGGTGCGATTCACGGCCAAAGCCTGATTGAAATGTCGCTTGGCGCCGCCATCGGCGCCGTCACCTTCACCGGCTCGGTCATCGCCTTCCTCAAGCTCTCGGGGCGGATGAGCGGCGCGCCGATCATTCTGCCGGTGCGGCACGCGATCAATATCGCGCTTGGGCTTGGACTGATCGGGTTGATCGTTTGGTTTTTCGAAGCGCAGCAACACCTCGCATTTTGGCTGATCGCGGCGGTGTCTTTTCTGCTCGGCGTGCTGATCATCATTCCGATCGGCGGCGCCGACATGCCGGTCGTGATCTCGATGCTCAATTCCTATTCCGGCTGGGCAGCCGCGGGCATCGGCTTCACTCTTGGAAATCCGGCACTAATCGTCACCGGCGCGCTGGTCGGCTCTTCGGGCGCGATTCTGTCCTACATCATGTGCAAGGGCATGAATCGCTCGTTCATTTCCGTCATTCTCGGCGGCTTCGGCGGCGAGGTCGCGGGCCCGGCCGCGCAGGCTGGCGACCGGCCGGTCAAGATCGGATCGGCGGAGGACGCAGCTTTCATTCTTAAGAATGCCGGCAAGGTCATCATCGTGCCGGGCTACGGCATGGCGGTGGCGCAGGCGCAGCATGCGCTGCGCGAAATGGCCGACAAGCTCAAGGCGGCCGGTGTCGAGGTGAAATACGCCATTCATCCGGTCGCCGGCCGCATGCCGGGTCACATGAACGTGCTCTTGGCCGAGGCAAACGTTCCCTATGACGAAGTATTCGAACTGGAAAACATCAATTCGGAATTTCCCCAGGCCGATGTCGCCTATGTGATCGGCGCCAATGACGTCACCAATCCCGCCGCTGAAGATGATCCGAAATCGCCAATCTACGGTATGCCGGTACTGCAGGTGTGGAAAGCCGGCACCGTGATGTTCAGCAAGCGCTCGCTCGCGTCCGGCTATGCCGGCATCGACAATCCGCTGTTTTATCGCGACAACACCATGATGCTGCTCGGCGACGCCAAGAAAATGACCGAAGGGATCGTCAAGGCGATCTAACCGGCACAACGGTAGGGCCACCGCGGTCTGGGGCTGGTCCGAACAGGCGCGAGCATGCCGCAAGACGCTTCGCCGCAAAGCCCCGCTTCCCGCCGGAGTGGCGATCCATCTCCGCAACTGACGCCCCGCACCCCGCGCCCCCGCTTAGCGGCTCGCCTGATCGTGATTCCGCTTATCGGCATCATAGCCGGCTTGTTTTACTACGGTCTGCACGACCGCTTTTTTCTGCCCGAATGCGATTCGGAACGCGCCAAGCGCACGCTCGCGGACGTGCTCAAGCAGCTCAAGCTTGAGCCTAGCCGCTACGCGCCGACCACAACCGTGTCGAGCAGCAAAACGCAGGTCATGTGCAAGGCGACCTTGCCACTGCCGGATGGTGGCAATGTCGTGATCGATTACAGTTTTTACTGGCAGGGCAGCCAAGCCAACATCCGATATTCGGTAACGCGTAAAGCGGACCGAAAATGACGCCCGTCTCCTGCTAACATCGAGCGCTGTGTCAGGAGGCGGCAGGGGTGAGTCTACCCAAGGCATCGCTGATCGTGAACCGCGCAAGCTGACAATTCTTACTTTTCAAAGTGATGACGTCACTCCCTGTGGTCGCGACATTCAATACGATAACATCAATGTGGTCTTGAGTAGCGCACTGCACGCCGATGACCGGTGACAAGACGGCCTTACCTTGATCGGTCAATTTGAGCGCGGCTGCGGATGTCGGCGATTGTAGAACGACCGCCGCTTGCTCGGCTTTCGGATTTGCGGCCCAAGCAAAGCCAAGCAACGCGACCGCGGCAACGATGCTTGCCCTGAACAATTTAGATCTAGATTCCTCGGACTGCGTCCTAATTTGATTGTAGTGGATGTATGAAACGACGTTATCGACCAACCCGTCCAGATAATTGAACCAGGTCTCATAACTTTCCTGAGTGGCTTGATCTACCGGAGCGTGAGTGACGCAAGCGTGCCGCTCGTTGATTACGGTATCGTACCAGTTCCTTAGATTTTCGACGCTTCCGAAGCCTTCCAACAGGCCCGCGTTGTTTTGGACGTATTGGATGTCGGCCTCGCTCAAATGATAAAATTCGACGTAGCCAAGCATCGCAACCAGCCCAAACGTGGCGACTCGCGCTAGCGTGGTGGTCCATACCCTCCCGCGGTCGGCGTCTGGATGATGATTGCTTCGCCGGCGTCGATCACGGTGGCGTCGCAGCCCTGCAATCGTTCCATGCGGCCATCCTTGCGCCGCACCCAGTTCTCTCCGATCTGCCCATCGCCGCCGCCAGCCAGTCCGAATGGCGGCACGCGCCGATGGCCCGAGAGAATGGTGCATTCCATCTTTTCCAGAAACCGGATCGTGCGGTGGATGCCGTCGCCGGCTTTCCATCGCCCGCGCCCGCCGGAATCTTTCCGGATGTGAAAGTCTTCGAGCAGGACCGGATAACGGAATTCCAGCACTTCGGGATCGGTCAGCCGTGTGTTTGTCATGTGGGTATGGACGGCATCGGTGCCGGGGAATCCGGGACCCGCTGGTGAGCCCGAGCAGATCGTCTCGTAATACTGATATTGCGCATTGCCGAAATTGAGATTGTTCATGGTGCCCTGCGCCGCCGCCATGGCCGTCGAGCGCGCCGAACAAACAATTGGTTACCTCTTGCGAGGTCTCGACATTGCCCGCGACGACCGCAGCGGGAAATTCCGGCGACAACAGCGACATTTTCGGAATGATGATGCGGATCGGACGCAGACAGCCGGCATTCATCGGGATGTCGTCATCGACCATCACGCGGAACACGTAGAGCACGGCGGCGCGTGTCACCGGCTCAGGCGCATTGAAATTGCTGGGCTGCTGCGGACTTGTGCCGGTAAAATCGACGGTCGCCTCGCGTCGCTCCTTGTCCACCGCGATGCGCACGTTGATCTTATTGCTCTGGTCGGTCTCCACCACAAACGCGCTGTCATGCAGCCGATCGATGACCCGGCGCACGCTTTCGGCCGCATTGTCCTGCACGTGGCGCATATAGGCGCGCACCACCGGAAGCGTGAAATGCCGCACCATCTTGTGCAGTTCGCGCACGCCCATCTCGTTGGCGGCGATCTGCGCCTTGACGTCGTTGACGTTCTGCAACGGATTGCGCGCGGGATATTTGGCGCCGGTGAGCAGCGCATAGAGCTCCTTCTCGCGGAAGCGGCCGCGGTCGATCAGCTTGAAATTGTCGATGTAGATGCCTTCCTGTTCGATCGTGGTGGCGTTCGGCGACATCGAACCGGGCGAGATCCCGCCGACGTCGGCGTGATGCCCGCGCGAAGCGACCCAGAATAGGATTTTGCGGCCATCGAAGACCGGCGTGCAAACGGTGATGTCGGGCAAATGCGTGCCCCCGTTATAAGGGGCGTTGATGGCGTAGGCGTCGCGGGGCCGGATCTTGCCTTTGTTTTCCCGGATCACGGTCTCGACCGCGCGGTCCATCGATCCGAGATGCACCGGCATGTGCGGCGCATTGGCGACAAGCGAGCCGTCGCCATCGAACACCGCGCACGAAAAATCGAGCCGCTCCTTGATATTCACCGAATAGGCGGTGTTCTGCAATGCGACGCCCATCTGCTCGGCGATCGACATGAATAAATTGTTGAACACTTCGAGCATCACCGGATCGGCATGGGTGCCGATGGCGCGAGTGCGGGCGAGTTTTTGCACGCGCTTCAGCAGCAGATGATCGCGGGCGGTAAGTTCGGCTTGCCAGCCATGCTCGACGACTACGGTCTGGTGCGGTTCGACGACAATGGCCGGGCCTTTGATCTTGTCGCCGGGGGTGAGCGCGGCGCGCAAGTAAACGTTCGCGCGCTGCCATTTGCCGGCGGAAAAGAAACGCGTCCGTTGCATTGGCGTCGGCAGTTTGCGGCGTTTTGTCTTGTGCGAACTTTTTCCTTGAAACGCGCGCCGCCGCCGACGCTTCCACGGAGATCGCCTCGATCACCAAATCCTTGCTGCGATCGATAAAGCCGAATTGCGCCTTATGGGCGCGTTCGAACGCGGACTTCATCTTTGCGAGCGGAGCCGTAGCCGGACGACCCTTTTTATTGCTCGCGAGCGTAAGGCTTCCAGCTCCGACGATGAGCGACGTGTCGGTTCCGGCGTAGCGAATGTGCGCGCGGGTATGCAGCTTGATTTTTTTCGTTTCGACGCCTTGCGCTGCGACTTCCGCAATCACGGTCTCGGCAAGCCGGCGTGCCACCTTTTCAAGCGTGGCGTGCGCGTCTTTCCCGAACGGCTCCTCGATCGCCTGCTGTCGCACGCTGCGGATATCGGCCAAGCCCATGCCGTAAGCGGACAGCAGCGAGGACAACGGATGGATCAGCACATGCGTCATGCCAAGCGCGTCGGCGACCAGGCAGGCGTGCTGCCCGCCGGCGCCGCCGAAGCAGTTGAGCGCGTAGCGGGTCACGTCATAGCCGCGCTGGACCGATATTTTCTTGATCGCGTTGGCCATGTTTTCCACTGCGATCTTGATGAAACCGTCGGCAACCTGTTCGCCGCTGCGGCCGTCGCCGATCTGTTTCGCCAACGTGGCAAAAGCGTTGCGAACTGCCTCCGCGTCGAGCGGCAAATTCTGCCGCGGTCCGAAGATTTGCGGAAAAAATTCCGGAATGAGTTTCCCAACCATGACATTGGCATCGGTCACCGCCAGCGGACCGCCGCGCCGGTAGCATTTCGGCCCGGGATTGGCGCCCGCCGAATCCGGACCGACGCGGAAGCGTGCGCCGTCATAGTGCAGGATCGATCCGCCGCCCGCCGCGACCGTGTGAATGAGCATCATCGGCGCGCGCATGCGCACGCCGGCGACTTCGGTTTCGAACGCGCGCTCGTATTCGCCGGCGAAATGCGACACGTCGGTCGAGGTGCCGCCCATGTCGAAGCCGATCAGCCGCGAGAAGCCGGCCGCACGTCCGGTCTCGGCCATGCCGACCACGCCGGCCGCCGGACCCGACAGGATCGCATCCTTGCCGCGAAACAGGTCGGCCGCGGTGAGCCCGCCCGACGACATCATGAACATGAGGCGGGGATTGCGAAGAGCCTCACCTCCCCCTCCAGGAGAGGGTGAGGATTGGTGGCCGGCAGCTTTCCCATGCAGCTCCCCCGCCACCTGCGCCACGTAGCGGCGCAGAATCGGCGACAAATAGCTGTCGACCACGGTGGTATCGCCGCGGCCGACGAGCTTGATCAGCGGCGACACTTCGTGACTGGCCGACACCTGCGGAAAACTGAGGTCGCGAGCCAGCGCGGCGAGCTGCTGCTCGTGCGCTTGGTAGCGGTAGGCATGCATTAGCACGATGGCGACCGCGCCAATGCCGTCGGCTTTGGCGCGTTCGAGCGCGCGTCGCGCCGCTTCAAGATCGAGTTCGCGCTCGATGGTGCCATCGGCACGCACGCGCTCGTCGACCTCCACCACGCGCTCGTACAACATGTCCGGTTTGACGATATGCTTGGCGAAGATTTTCGGCCGTGCCTGGTAGCCGATGCGCAAGGCGTCGCGGAAGCCTTTGGTAATCAAAAGCAGCGTCCGCTCGCCCTTACGCTCGAGCAGCGCGTTGGTCGCCACCGTGGTGCCCATCTTAACGGCACCGATGCGCTCACTCGGAATCGCGGCGCCCGGCGGCAATCCAAGCAAGTGCCGGATGCCGTGTACGGCCGCATCGCGGTAGGCTTCCGGATTCTCTGAAAGCAGCTTGTGAGTGACGAGCGGGCCGCCCGGCTTTCTGCCGATAACGTCAGTGAAAGTGCCGCCGCGATCGATCCAGAATTCCCAACGGTCGGATCCCGATATGCTTTCAGACATGCTAGCCGCTTCCGTGCTCGATCCAACCGCGCGTTTATGAGACACTAGGGCCACGACGACGCCTACCAGCGATCTATACGACGATTGCACTAGTAGAGGATGCAACGATGCACAAGATTGCGATCTCTCCAGTCGCTCTCGACCGGATGACGCGGCGCATGGGCAAGTTGCATCCGTTCGACACCATGGCACCGCGCAAGACCGGGTTGTTGGTCATCGACATGCAAAACTACTTCGTCAAGCCGGGGCATCAGGGCGAGATTCCGGCGGCCCGCGAGATCGTACCGAATATCAATCGGCTCGCCGCCGGTTTGCGGCGGCGCGGCGGCCATGTCGTCTGGATCCGCAATGGCACCAGGGACACGCGGGAAAGCTGGTCGACCTTGCATGAAAACCTGATGACTCCCGAGCGTGTGGAACGACGCTTGGCGGACATGGATATCGACGGCGACGGCTACGCTTACTGGCACCTCAACGATATTCGCTCCGAAGATGCGCAGATCACCAAGACCCGCTACAGCGCCTTTATCCAAGGCGCCTCGACGCTTGAGCAACACTTGCGCGATCGCGGCATCGACACACTCTTGATCACTGGCACCGCCACCAATGTCTGCTGCGAAAGCTCGGCGCGCGACGGCATGATGCTTAACTTCAAGGTCGTGATGGTGTCGGATGCGCTCGCCACCCATACCGACGAAGAACACAACGCAACGCTGTCGACATTCTACGGGCAGTTCGGCGACGTGCAGACCACAGACCAGGCGCTGCAATCGCTCGAGCGCGGCGATGCCGCGCTCGCGGCGGCGTAGTAATTCCTTCCGCGCTTCCCACGAGTATCATCACTGTTCTTGCGGCGCGCCTTCTTTCATCCCGCCCCGCGAGACACATCATCGCGTTTACACCCCGAACAGCTTCTCGGCATTGCCGTGGGCGATGCGTGCGCGGTCAGCGGCGGAGACCGGGATCTGGTCCAAAAACGCGCGCGCTAACGTCATCGACTGATAGGGATGGTCGGCGGAAAACATGATCCGCGGCACGCCGACCTCGAGCAGCAGATTGAGAAATGTCGCGGGGAAATTGAAGCCCGACACCGTGTAATACACGTTCTCGCGCAAATACGAGGTGATGGGCCGCTGCAGCTTGGTCATTGCCGGCGTCATATTGTCGAGCCGGGGAAACAGCGACATCAAGCCTTCGCCGAGATGGCCGATCACGAGCTGCAGTTTCGGAAAACGGTCGAAGGCGCCGCCGAGAATGAGCCGGATGACGTGAACCGCGGTCTCGATGTGCCAGCCCCAGCCTGGGCTGCCGAACATGTCGCTCACCAGCGGTGAAAAACCGGCGTAATAGGCGTCGAACACCGGCTGCGGCGGCTTGGTCGGATGGATGTGGATCGGCGCGTTGAGCGCCTCGGCGCATTCCAGGATCGGCCAAAAGAATTTGTCGTCGAGATAGCGGCCGTGCACGTGGCCGTTGATGACCGCGCCCTTGAATGCGCCGGAACGCAGACGTTGCTGCAATTCCACCGCCGCCTCGTCCGGCATCATGGTCGGCAGCGCGGCAAAGCCACCGAAGCGCTTGGGGTGTTTTTTCACCGCTTCGGCGACGGCGTCGTTGGTATCGCGCGCGAGCGCGATGGCGTCGCCGGCATCCAATTGCTCGGTGCCCGGCGAGGTCAGGGACAGCATCTGAAAATCGATGCCGGCTGCATCCATGGCGGCAAGGCGCTTGTCGCCGATGTCGCATAAGGGCTCGATCAGCTTAATGGCGTGGCCTTCGAATTTCAGCGCCGCCTTTTTCAGGTCCTGGCCGGGACCGTCGAGAAACAAGGGCGTGGCAAAATGCTCTTCAAGTGTGATGACGCGCATGGTCGGGCTTTCCTGTTGGAGTTGCAAAAACGACTCTTCAGGTAACGTCATCCTGAGGTGGCCACAAAGTGGCCCTCGAAGGATGCTGCTCGAGCGTTCGGGCCGTCGCCCTTCGAGGCTCGCTCCGCTCGCATCTCAGGGTGACGGAATGGGTCATTCATTTTCCCAACCGTTATTCCACACTGATATGCGCGTCGCGGATGAGCTTGCGCCATCTCGGCTCTTCGCTGCGGATGCGCTCCGCAAGGGCGGCGGGCGAACTGGCGAGCGATTCGAAATATTGCGCGTCGAGAAAGTCCTGCTGCACCTTCGGCTCGGCAAAGATCGCGCGAACCTCGGCATTGATTTTCCCAACCACGTCAGCGGGCATGCCGGCCGGGCCGAACAGCCCGAACCAAGACACCGCGGTGAAGCCCGGCACGGTCTCGGCGATCGCCGGCACATCAGGCAAAAGCGCCATGCGCTTCTCAGCGCCGAGCCCGATGATCTTGACCGCGCCCGCCTTGGCCTGCGGCATGGCGCTGCCGGTCGAGATGAACATCAATTGGATGTGCCCGGCCATCACATCTTCCAAGGCCGGGGTGGCGCCTTTGTAATGCACGGCGACGAAATTGGTGCCGGTGACGGCCTTGAACATTTCCATGTTGAGGTGCCCGCTCGAGCCGACGCCGTAGTCGCCGTAATTCAATTGGCCCGGCTTCGCCTTACCGAGCGCGATCAAGTCTTTCACGCTGTCGGCCGGCACCGACGGATTGAGCACCAGCGCGTGATTGATGCTGACGAGACCGGCGATCGGCGTGAAATCCTTCACCGGATCGTAGGCCAGATGCGCATACAGCGCCGGATTGACGATGAAGGTCGTCTCCGGACCGATGAATAGTGTGTAACCGTCGCCCGGCTGCCGCGCGACATATTCGGCGGCGACCTGATTGTTGGCGCCGGGCTTGTTTTCCACGATCGCCTGCGCGCCCCAATCGACGATGAAGCGCCGCGCCAGCATGCGCGCCAATAGATCGGTGACGCCGCCGGGCGAGGCGGGCGCAATAATGGTGATGGTTTTTGATGGATAATTGTCGGCGCGTGCTGGCGGGGTCGTGAGAGCGGCGATGAGAACCGCCACAAACTGTGCAGTGGCAATCCGGCGGAGCGACTTATCTCTTCGCCTCCCCCCTTGAGGGGGAGGCCGGCGAGCGGAGCGAGCCGGGAGGGGGGTACCTTTTTGCGAACCCCCCTCCCGGGGTCTCCATCGCGTGAGCGCGATGGAGCGACCCCTGCCCTCCCCCGACAAGCTTGCACTCGGGCGCGCGCAAGCGCGGCCCGGGTGGGGGAAGGGGAAATTATGCGTGTGCCGCAACGACAATTTTATCTCACCAGCACGCATTGTCCTGCTTACTTCTTCGCTGTGACATAGGGATAGATCAGGGTGCCGGACTTGTATTGCGGCGGCCACAGGATCGGCTGCACGCTGCCGTCGCGGAACTGATCGACATTGCCGGCGGCGACGTTCTGAAATTGCGTGACCAGCGTGCGCGGCTGCGCCCAGGCGCCGTCCGCGGCGTAATTGATCTCGCCGACCACGGTATAAAAGGTGTGGTGGTGGATGTAATCGGCGAGTTTGGCTTGATCGAGGCTCTTGGTCGTTTCCACCGCCTGCGCCAACACCTGCCCCGCGGCATAACCGAACGGCACGAAGGCGTAACCGATCGGGTCGATCTTTTCGCCGGCGGCTTTGGCTTGATAGCGCTTGAGCACGTCAGTGACGCCGGGGAAATTGAAGCTCGGCGCCGGCACGAAGCTTTCACTGATCACGATGCCGTCGAGCATCGGCCCGAGCTGCATTTTGATCGGCGTGATCAGAAGGCCGATCATGGTGCCGCCGAACATTTTGGGGTTGAGGCCGATTTCGGCAGCCGCACGCACGATGCCGACCGTGTCGGGCGGATAGGCGGCGACGAACACGATGTCAGGATTGGCCGCCTGCACGGCGCGCATCACCGGCGCGAAATCGGTTGTGCTCGGCGGATAGCTTTGGTCATAGATGATCTTGAAGTCCTCGGCCTTGGCGTTCTCCCGCGCACCGTCGGCGGAGGTTTTCGAAAATTCGGCGTCGGCGGCGACGATCGCAACGGTTTGCGGCCTCGGTTTCTGCGCCGCGGCGAGCACGAAGAAGCCGCGCGAGAACGCCTTGGTCCCTTCCGGACCGACCGGAATCATGTCGAAGTAGCGCGAATAGTGGAAATGCCGGTTCACGTCGATCGCAAGAATGCTGATCGTCGCCATGTTGTGCTGCATGATCACCGGCATGGCGGCCGCCGCCATGTTGGTCGCATAGGGGCCGAGCAAGAGATCGACTTTGTCGACCGTGATCAGCTTGGTGTAGATGCCCGGCACATTGGTCGGATTGCTCTGATCGTCGTAATAAACCAGCTCGACCGGCCGGCCGAGCAGGCCGCCATTGGCGTTGACGTCGTCGCGCCACAGCTCCAGCGCGATGATGAGCTGCTTGCCGTTCTGCGCCACCGATCCGGTCAAGGCCATGCTGAAACCGACCTTGATCGGATCAGCGGCGCGGGCAGGTCCTAACGTGAGCCAACAAACCGCGATGGCTATTAGAGCCGCAACGGTGCGCACGATTTTCAGCATGGACATCCCCCGCCGAGTTGTTTTGCTGTTTCCCCCGCAAGGGGGGAGGGAAAAGAACAACAAATCACTTCATCATTTCGTCGCTCGGCAAGATACCCCACAAATTCGCCGCCGATGGATCCTTGGTCCACACCTTCGGGCGCTGCGGATTGTCGCGGTGCCACGGCCGCGGCTCGAAATAACCGAGCTCCTCGTTCATGCGGTCGAGCTCGGCGAAAGTCTCGGTGATCAAGCCGTTCGGCGCGCGGTGATAGGCGAACAGATTGTGGCCGATGCCGTGCCGTCCCGGCCCCCATAAGAGCTTATAGCCGCGCAGGCTGAGAAGATCGCAAGCGGCTTGCAGGTGCGCCCAGTCGCGCAGCTCGAAGGCGGTGTGGAAATGCCGGTTCGATCCGGTCTCCATCAGATTGATGGTGTGATGATCGGGACCGCAGCGCAGGAACGAGAAGAAGTCGGCCATCCAATCGGATTCACGAAAGCCGAGCACGTCGCAATAGAATTTGGTGACGTGCTTGACGTCGGTGACATGAAAGGCGACGTGGCCGAGTTTGTACGGCACGATACCCTTGGACTGAAATTTCTGGTGGGAGAAGGCGTCGCGCTTGAACACCTCCATCACAGTGCCCTTGGGATCGGCAAAGACCAGCATGTCCTTGATCGACGGCTCGGGATCTTTACGGCGCTCGGTGGCGATGCCGTGGCTGGCGACCTGTTTTTCAAAAGCATCGAGATCGGCCGACGGCGGAATCTGAAAGCCGACGCGCATGCATTGCGCCTGCGCACCCTTGCGCAGCACGATGGAGTGGTGATCGACGGTAGAGGCGAGATAGACGGTGTCTTTCTCCTGCGCCGCAAGCGTCAGGCCGATAATCTCCGTATAGTATTCGGTCTGCTGCGCGAGATCGGGCGTCTCGTAGGCGGCATGCGCGATTTTGCTGACGCGGATCATGCGGTGTCTCCCTTGCCTTTAGTGCTTGCCGCGCGGCAGCGCACCGATGACATCGACCATGGCGGCGACATCCTTGTCGCCCAGGCCCATCTCCGTGCAGCGCCGGTAGAGGGGAACAACGCAATCCATAAGCGGCGTCGCCACGCCGACGCTGTCGGCAAAATCGGCGATCATGCCGAAATAATGCGCAAGCGTGCCGGCCGAGCCCTGCACCGGCTGAAAGCGCCGCTCCGCCATCCATGGCGCGCGGATCGCGAACTGGGTCGAGCCGCCGCTGCCATTGGCGATCGCCTTGATCATCAGCGGCACGTCAACGCCGGCTTTCAAGCCCAGCGCCATGGCTTCGGCGGTCGCGGCAATGTTGATGGCGACGAGAAGATTGTTGACGAGCTTGACCCGGCTGGCGGCGCCGAATTCGCCGAAATAGAGGCAAGAATCGGTGATGCCCGCAATGACGGGTTCAAGCTTCTTGCAGGCCTCGGCGTCGCCGGCGAGATAGACTACCGCCTTGCGCGCGGCGACCATGCCCGGCGTGCCGGAAACCTCGCCATCGACGAACATCGCGCCCTTTTCGGCGAGGAGCGCGATCTGCCGCTTTTTGTCGGGCAGCGGATGCGACCCGAGCTCCGCCACGATTTGTCCCGGTCGGGCCGCGTGAACGAGGCCGTGCGGGCCGTGCACCACCTCGTCGAGCGCCTCCGTGGACGGTAGGCAGGAGAGCACCACGTCGGCCTGGGCGCCGACATCGGCGGCCGAACGCGCCGGCACGCCGCCGATTTTTTCGAACTCGGCGAGCGAACTACGGCGATAGCCGACGACGCGATAGCCGCTTTTGATCAGATTATCCGCAACCGGCAGGCCGATTTTGCCGATGCCGACCAGACCAACCGTGTTCATAAGCGTTTCCAATGGCGTTTCCGTTTATGATTTTGCGCTACCCCACATTTATCCTTCCCACTTTGTGAGGAAGGGCAAGGCAGGCGGTTGAAAAGATTACCCCTCTCGCGTGCTGTCAACTCCGTCCCCGCTCAAAAAAACCGCGACGATTGCAAAGGCAGCCCGAGGAAGTGGCGCCCGATCACCTCATAGATGGCAAATTGCGCCTGCGCCTGCTGCGAGACCGCGTGCATGTCGCGGAAGCGGCGCTCGAACGGATTACTTTCGAAAACCGCGGTGGCGCCGGCGGCGAGATAAGCCGTCTCGGCGACTTGGCGGGCCTGCTGGCTGGCATGGATCGAGGCCATGCGTAGCCGCACGCGCTGGGCAAAGGTGACGGCATCGTCCTGCGCGGCGCGCCAAATTTCGTCCCAGGCAGCGAAGAAAAATGTGCGCGCCGCCGCGAGCTGCAACTCGGCGACGCCGACCTGCGATTGGATCACGGGATTGTCGCGCAAAACCGTCTTTCCGGCGACCGGCGTTTTGGTCTGCGCCAGCTCGATAAAGGCATCCAGCATGGCGCGGGCGATGCCGAGCGCAATCGCCGGGAAACTCGATCCGAACAGCTGGTAGATGTTGAACGAATAAAGCGGGCCGTGCTCGCGCCGCTCGGCGGGATCAAGCGCGTGATGCGCGACAGCGCAGTCCTCCGGCACGAACACGTCAGTCAGCGCATAGGTGTCGCTGCCGGTACCTTTGAGCCCGATCACATGCCATACGTCCTTGATAACCGCGCAGCGGCGCGGCACCACGAACGTCTTTTGCACCGGTTCTCCAGCGGCATCGCGGCGCAAATTGCCGTCGGTTTCGTAGACGAAACTATGCGCCGCAAGCCAGGTCGCATGCCGGCTGCCACTGGCGAACGGCCATTCGCCGGTGACGCGGAATCCCCCAGGTTCGGCGATCGCCTTGGCGTTTTTACTGGTCGACGGCCCCCAAGCCAGCACGCCGCGCGGGTCGTTTTTGAAGATTTCCGCGGCAACGCTGGGCTTCAACGATGAAGAAATAGTGGAGCAGACCGACGTCTGCGCCACGCACCACGCCGTTGAGGCATCGGCCTTGGCGAGCTCCTCGACCGCCGCCATGAAGGCGACCGGCGAGACTTCATCGCCGCCATACGAGCGCGGCACCAGCATGCGGAACAGCCGCGCCTCGTGCAGCGCGTCGACAATATCGGGCGGCAATTCGCGGCCGGCCTCGATGCGAGCGGCCGCCGCCGCGAGCGCTGCTGCGAGCGCCCGTGCATTGGCGACGCAGTCCACCGTGACGCGCTGGTCCATGATCCGTCCTTGGGGCCGCACTCGTATTTTTTCGCAATCCCACTATACCCGTCTCCCAGACAGGATGGCGACTGCGGAACTAGGCAGACCACTGCTTTGTTCCTTTAGCGAAATTACACCAATTTTTTCGGGAGCCTCCATGCGCCGTCCGATTGATCCATTGCTTGGCCTGAGCATTGCCGGCGTCCTTTGCCTCGCCGTCGCGCCGCTCTTCGCCCCACTCTTGGCGCAAACCGCCACCGGCATTCTCGAAGGCCGCGCCGCGTTCGGCGATTGGCGCGCCGACCGGCCGGGCGTGCGCCGCCACATTCTGCCGCGTGACCTGCCGGCGCCGCAGCCTGTGGAAGCTGTCGCGAATTTCGTCAGAGTCGTGCAGCGGACCGATCAGAAGCCGCTCGTTCCGTCTGGCTTCGCTATCAACCTGTTCGCCTCCGGCTTGGCCGGGCCGCGAATGATCCGCGCCGCGCCGAACGGCGACATATTCGTGGCTGAGAGCCGCGCCGGCCGCATCAGCGTGCTGCGGCCCGATGGCGGCGCGAGCGACGCGGCCGCCAAGAAATCGGTGTTTGCGTCGGGGCTGAACTATCCGTTCGGCATTACCTTCTATCCGCCTGGCGCCGACCCGCAATGGGTCTATGTCGCCGATACCGACGCGGTCTTGCGCTTTCCCTACCGCAGCGGCGATCTCTCCCCGCGCGGCGAGCCCGAAACCGTGGTGCCGCAGCTTCCGGTCGGCGGCCACGCCACGCGCGACGTCGCGTTCTCCCCCGACGGCGCGACCATGTATGTGTCGGTCGGCTCGCGCTCCAACGACGCCGAAGGCATGAGCCGACTTTCCGGCGCGAGCCTGCAAAGCTTCATCGCCGATCATCCGCTCGGCGCGGCCTGGGGCAATGAAACCGACCGCGCCGATGTGTTGGCGTTCGATCCGCAGGGCAAGGACAAGAAAATCTTCGCGACCGGCATCCGCAATTGCGTCGGCATGGCGATCACGCCAGACGGCACACTGTGGTGCTCGACCAACGAGCGCGACGACCTCGGCAACGACCTGCCGCCCGATTACATCACGCGCGTGCGCCAAGGCTCCTTCTTTGGCTGGCCGTGGTATTACATCGGCGGCAACGAAGATCCGCATCACCGCGGCGAGCGCCCCGACCTCAAAGACAAGGTGGCGCTGCCCGACATTTTGATCGAAGCGCATTCGGCCTCGCTCGGCATGACGATCTATGACGGATCGCAATTTCCGGCGGACTATCGCGGCAATATCTTTGCCGCCGAGCATGGTTCGTGGAATCGCTCCAAGCGCACCGGCTACAAAGTTATTCGCGTGATCATGAAGGATGGTGCGCCGACCGGCGAATACGAGGATTTCGCCACCGGCTTTGTCATCAACGACAGCGCGGTGTGGGGCCGGCCGGTCGGCGTGACCGTCGACAGGGCTGGCGCTTTGCTCATTTCCGAGGATGGCAGCGGCACGATCTGGCGCGTCGCCTATGCCAGCCGGCCCGCGCCGATCCAGTAACGATCCCTCATCCCGCGTGAGGCGTGCGCAACCGGAACAGCTCATACCGCCGGCGCGTTGCCGTCAGGGGGATCGGGGCTGTATTTCAAAATGACTTCACCCCCAGGCAATTTATCGCCGCGCCGCGCCGCCGGGATCGATCGGCCGGCTGACAGCCGGTCGGAAGCCGTCATCGAAACTGATATTCCGATGCGTCTCGACGCCCTGCCGTTCGGGCGTTTTCACGTACTCGTTATCATTGCGCTCGGCATCACCTGGATTCTCGACGGACTGGAAGTGACGCTCGCCGGCGCGCTGTCGGCGGAACTGGCGCGCCCCAGCGCCCTAGGATTGAGCAATACGCAAATCGGACTTGCAGGCAGCAGCTATCTCGCCGGCGCGGTGCTCGGCGCCTTCTTTTTCGGCTGGTTGACCGACCGGCTAGGGCGAAAAAAGCTGTTCACCATTACGCTTGCGGTGTACCTCTTGGCGACTGCGGCGACCGGCCTGTCCTGGGATGCGGGAAGCTATGCCCTATTCCGGTTCCTGACCGGCGCCGGCATCGGCGGCGAATACACTGCCATCAATTCGACAATCCAGGAGCTTATTCCGGCCCGGTTCCGCGGCTGGACTGATCTTCTCATCAACGGCAGTTTTTGGGTTGGCGCTGCCGTCGGCGCGGGGGGATCGCTCATTCTGCTTGATCCGGCGCTCGTCAATCCGGCGATTGGCTGGCGGCTGGCATTTCTGATCGGGGCTATAATCGGACTCGTGATTCTCTTGATGCGATTTTGGATACCGGAAAGCCCCCGCTGGCTCATAACGCATGGCTTGCCGCAACAAGCCGATCAAGTGGTGCGCGGGATCGAAGCGCACTTCGCGCATCTCGGGGAGCGCCCGCGCGGCGTGCCGATCCGATTGCGCATGCGCCGCCATACGCCGCTTGGCGAAGTCGCGCGCACGCTGTTTGAGACCTACCGCGGACGCACGCTGGTGGGCTTGAGCCTGATGGCCTCGCAGGCGTTCTTCTACAACGCGATCTTCTTCACCTATGCGCTGGTTCTCACCGATTTCTACGGCACGCCGGCCGATCAGGTGGGCTGGTACATACTGCCCTTTGCCGCCGGCAACGTGCTCGGACCGATTCTGCTCGGCCATCTGTTCGACACGCTCGGACGGCGGGTGATGATCGCCGGGACTTACGCGCTGTCCGGCATTTTGCTGGCGGTGACGGCGAAGCTGTTCAGTCACAATGTTCTGACGGCGCAGGGCTTGACCGCCGCCTGGATGATCGTTTTCTTTTTCGCCTCGGCGGCCGCAAGTTCCGCATACTTAACGGTGAGCGAAATTTTCCCGCTGGAAATCCGGGCGCTTGCCATTGCGTTCTTTTATGCTATCGGCACCGGCGTCGGAGGCGTTATCGGTCCGCTGCTCTTGGGGGCGTTGATTAGTACGGGTTCGCGCGGCAGCGTCGCCATTGGTTACATGATCGGTGCGGCTTTGATGATCGGCGCCGCGGCGGTCGAGGCGATCTGGGGAATTGCCGCCGAGCGCAAGTCGCTCGAATCGGTTGCGCCTCCGCTGGCACTGGCCGATTGAGAAAGATAAGTGGAATTTAAGGATGGACTTGGAATTCACTCACGTCGATATGGAGCTTGCGGACCGGCTCGTGGTTGCGGACTTGCGCCAATGCGCGCTCTTGCTCGACATCGACGGCACCATTCTCGATCTTGCCCCAGCGCCGCAGGAGGTCTGGGTTCCGGCCGAGTTGCGCAACACACTGTCCCGGCTCGAAAACCTGACCGGCGGCGCCTTGGCGCTGGTATCGGGACGCTCGCTCCACGACATCGATCTGATCTTTTCGCCGTTGCAGCTCGCCGCCGTCGGCGGCCATGGCGCGGAGTTGCGCGTGGTGCCCGGCGGCGAGGCGGTGACGCGCGCGCGCGAGCTCAATCCGGTATTAAAACGCAAACTAGCGACATTGACCGAGCTCAGTCCGGGAATTCTGGCCGAGGACAAAGGCTATTCGCTCGCCCTGCACTATCGCCTGGCGCCGGACAAAGGCGATGCCTTGCGCGCGTCGATCCAGGATATCTGCGCCACGGCGCCGCCCGGATCGGTCGAAATCCTGCCCGGCAAGCTCGTCTTCGAAATCAAAATGACCGGCATCAATAAAGCCGGCGCCGTGCGCGAGCTGATGAAGTATCCGCCGTTTAAGGGCCGTAAGCCGATTTTCATCGGCGACGATACGACCGACGAGCCGGTATTCCCGATTCTTTCGCAATTCGGCGGCTTGGGATTTTCCGTCGGCCGCGTGGTCGCGGACGTTAACGGCCATTTCGAGAAACCGGAATCGGTGCGCGCGTGGCTGTCGCGCATCGCCAACAAAAGCCAAGATCAGAGCCAAGGCGCGGCACTATGAACGATAGGGCCCACGATCTCGCCGTACTCGCCAAGAATAGAGCGACCGGCGCCCAACACGATTCACGGACCGCGCCCGGCGGCGTGATTGACCATGGGCTCGATCTCGCCGTGATCGGCAACGGCCGCACCGCAGCGCTGGTCGATCCCTGCTCGCGCATCGTGTGGTGGTGCTATCCGCGCTTCGACGGCGACCCGATTTTCTGCCGGCTGTTGTCGGGGCGCGAAGAGAAGGGATTCTCCGATGTCCTGCTCGAGGACATGGTGGACTATCAATCGCAATATGTGCGCAACACCGCGATCGTTTCCACCATCCTGACCGACCGCCACGGCGCCAAGGTGAGGATTACCGATCTGGCGCCGCGGTTCCGCCAATTCGGCCGCGTGTTCCGGCCGCCGCAACTCTACCGCATCATCGAGCCGCTCGCCGGGCTGCCGCGCATCACCATCCGCATGCGGCCGACCTGCGATTACGGCAAGACGTTGCCGCATCGCTCGCTCGGCAGCAATCACATCCGCTATGCCAACGACTCCACGGTGATCCGCCTGACCACCGACGCGCCGTTATCGCTGATCGACAGCGAGGCGCCGTTCGTGCTGACCCGCCCGCTGCATTTGGTGTTCGGCCCGGACGAGCCGTTCACCGGCGATTTGCAGTCGACGTGCCGCGACTTCATCGAACGCACGCATGATTATTGGACGGATTGGGTGCGCCGGTTGTCGATCTCTTACGATTGGCAGGAAGCGATCATTCGCGCCGCGATAACATTGAAGCTCTCCAATTTCGACGAAACCGGCGCGGTCGTGGCCGCACATACCACCTCAATTCCGGAAGCGCCGTCCTCCGGCCGCACCTGGGATTACCGTT
The DNA here is from genome assembly GCA_963816295.1 of uncultured Alphaproteobacteria bacterium. GTDB lineage: Bacteria > Pseudomonadota > Alphaproteobacteria > Rhizobiales > Xanthobacteraceae > BOG-931. Next base: position 232,208 of record CAWFJS010000022.1, read on the forward strand.
ATTGTTGGCTGCGTGATGCCTATTTCGTCGTACAGGCGCTCAACCGTATCGGGGCGACGCGCACCATGGAGGAGTTCATTTCATTCACGCTGTCGATCGCGGCCAAGCCAGAGGAGGAGGAGCTGCGGCCGCTTTACAGCGTGGTGCCGACCACCGCGATCCACGAGCGCACGGCGCCCGATCTGCAAGGCTACCGCGGCGACGGCCCGGTCCGGATCGGCAATGCCGCAGTCAATCAAGTACAGCATGATGCATATGGCAGCGTCATTCTCGCCGCCATGCCGATGTTTTTCGACCGCCGGCTGCCGCGTCCAGGCGACGAGGGTCTATTTCATCTGCTGGAATCGCTCGGCCACCGCGCCGCCGAAAAGGCGTTTCAGCCCGATGCCGGCATCTGGGAATACCGCGGTCGCCAGCGCGTGCACACTCATTCGGCGGCAATGTGCTGGGCCGGCTGCCAGCGGCTCGCCGCGATCGCCATGCGGCTTGGGCTTGAGCCGCGCGCCAAATACTGGAACGGCATCGCCGAGCCGCTGCATGCGGAACTCCTTGAGCGTGCCTGGAATCAAAAGCGCGGCGCCTTTACCGCGGCGTTCGGCTCGGACGATCTCGACGCCAGCGTGCTGCTTCTCGCCGATCTCGGCGTGGTCGAAGTCGACGATCCGCGCTTTGCCTCCACCGTCGCCGCGATGGAGCGCGAATTGGTGCGCGAAAAGCATGTCATGCGCTATGCCAGCGCCGACGATTTCGGCATGCCGGTGACCGCGTTCCTGATCTGCCGGTTCTGGCTGATCGACGCGTTGTGGTCGCTCGGCCGGCGCGACGCCGCGCGCGATCTGTTCGCCGACGCAATGCAGCATCGCAATCGCTACGGGCTGCTCTCCGAAGATGTCGACCCGCACACCGGCGCGCTGTGGGGCAATTTCCCGCAGACTTATTCAATGGCCGGGCTCATTCTCTCGGCGATGCGGCTTTCCCGCAGCTGGGAAGACCGCTACTGGCGCGGGTGACGCCAAACTCGGACTTGCTGCTGGTCGGTCGAAAAATCAGCGCTCTGTGAGCTTGAACTCGATGCGGCGATTGCGACGGTAGGCATCCTCGGTCGTACCACTATCGATCGGCTGGAACTCGCCGAACCCGGCAGCCACGAGCCGAGATGGTTTCACGCCTTTTCCAACCAGGTATTGCACCACTGAGATTGCCCGCTCCGCCGACAGATCCCAATTCGATTTGAATTGTCCAATGATCGGCCGTACATCGGTATGACCGTCAACGCGCAGGATCCAGGGAATTTCAGATGGAATCTGGCTTTCCAATTCGACGATTGCAGCTGCCACCTTATCGAGTTCGGTGCGACCTTCAGGTTTCAGATCGGCCCTGCCGGTGTCGAAGAATATTTCCGATTGCAGGACGAAACGATCCCCGACGATACGTATGTCGGGTCGATTGCCTAGGACTTCTCGGAGCTTACCAAAAAAATCTGAGCGGTAGCTCGACAGCTCCTGTACATGTTGGGCCAACGCAACATTTAGTCGCTGACCAAGTTCGCTGATACGTTCCTGAGAGTCCTTGGTCTTTTTCTCGGAAACGTCAAGCGCCGTCCCCAACGCCGCTAACTGCTCACGCAATGCCGCGACCTGCTGGTTAAGCAGGTCGATTTGGCCGAAGGCCTTGCTTGAGTTTTCTTTCTCGCCTTCGAGTTGGCCTGAGAGCTCATTTAGTTTGCTTTCCGCTGTCATCTGAGCGGCGGCGGCCCCCTCATAAAGACCCTTATATCTGTCCCGATCGTTCTGTGCCGCCGCAAGCGACGATTTCAGGCCGCCGAGCTGATTTTCCAGGTCGGCTTTGCTGGTCTTTTCCATGGATAGGAGTTTAGACAGCAGAGCAATTTGCCCATTAAGGTGCTGCAGTGCCGTATCCTTGCCTTGAACTTCCTGCTGCAAATAAAATTGGACGACGACAAAAACGCTAAGCAAAAAAATGATGCTGAGAATCAGAGTCGATAAAGCATCGACGAAGCCCGGCCAGTAGTTCATGCCGCTTTCGCCGCGGCAAATCCGTGCGAGCGCCATCGGTTCCAGTCTAGGTTTTATTCATCAGGTTCGCACACAGATGCGGGCCAAGGCACATCATTCCCTTCAAATCTTCTCTTCGACCGAGCGCTCGGCGGATGGCAGAATCGAACTCACCACTTCTCCTCGTGCAGCGTGGATCTGCAGGAGCTCCTTGATCGCGCGGTGTTGCTCGGCCTGGCTATCCACCCAACTCCGAATCGTCTGTTGCTCAATGCGCATTTGCGCAACCAGGCCTTGGACCGCTTCGGCCAAATCGGACATGGCGGCCGATGCGGCTTTGTTACCGCCGGCCTCGCTAACCGCGGCACGTAGTCGCTCAATCGCATTTCGCATGTCGCCAGAACTGCCCTCGGCGAGGACGGGTTCGGCGGTATGGTCATAGACCGTGGTGGAAAGCCAGTCCTCGAGCTCGGTGTAGAACCGGTTCTGGGCTCCACTCGATTGCAGATCGAGAAAGCCAAGCACCAAAGACCCGGCAAGGCCGAATAAAGACGATGAGAAAGAAATTCCCATGCCGCTGAGCGGGGCAGCAAGACCCCCGCGGAGCGCATCGAACATCGAGGCCGCGTCTCCCGTTGCCTTCAATCCCTGGATAACCCCGCCGACGGAGGTGACCGTCTCAATCAGGCCCCAGAACGTCCCCAGTAGACCGAGAAATACCAGTAGCCCGGTCATGTAACGCGAGATGTCGCGCGCCTCATCGAGCCGAGTCGCGATCGAGTCCAGGATACCGCGCATCATCTGCGCCGAGATTGTCATGCGCCCAGCGCGGCTACGAAGGATGGACGCCATGGGCGCCAGAAGCACCGGCGAGCGTTTGACCGCGAGGCCTGGATCACCGAGACGAAAGCCATTGACCCAGGCGATCTCGGGATAGAGCCGCAGTATTTGCCGCAACGCCAGCCCGATGCCGATCAGGAGTACTAGAATGATCAGGCCGTTCAGGGCCGGGTTCGCCATGAACGCGATCTCGATTTGCTTGCGCAATACACCGACAATCGCGCCTACGAGCACCACAAACACCAGCATGCGGAGGAGGAAGATGCGCGGTGAAGTCAGTTTGAGCGGATCGAGTTCTCGTGCCATGAGCACAAAGTTAAACAACACATTCGCTCACGAATATGGCACAGATCGGTGATAAATAAAAACCAGGATGGCCAAAGCGGAGCTCGTAAAATTGTCTATTGCCGCACGCGATCGCCTTACCCTTGCCAAGATCAACGGTTCGCGTAACCACCCTTTGGCACTTTGATGTCGCGCAGTGCGCGCCGTCCACAGCATCAGAACCTGTGACGGCGGAACTCAGCTTTTCAATCACGAACAGGGCGACGTTCGGAACCAATATCCGTCCCATCCGCGTCGCCAGGCGCAGCCATAGCTATATCCGAAAGGCGAGTAATAGTAGGAATAAGATTCCGGCGCTGGGCGAACGACTGCGGAGCCAGCACGGTGATGGACCGCGCGCGTTTTTGCGACGGATGTTTGTCGGTGAGAGCGAGCGGTTGTATGCGGTAGGCGTCCACTCACCGGCGAGCTAACCACATATCCGGGAGCGGCGGCGCTTGGTGTTGTAGGCGTGATGGGGTGTATGTGACGTATAGGGGCTGGACGGATTGAAAACGGGCGGTGGCAGCGGCGTAGGAGGAGGCACATACTGCGCTTGTGCATTGCCGATCAAGACGCAGGCGCCAAATACGATTGCGCATCCCCCCACCAAAATATGATCCCGCGTCATTCGCTCAAATCTCCTCGTAGGCATTGTCGTCTCCTTTGAGGGCGATGTTCTGCTGTCGCCAGGGTCAAAACTCATTATTTCCGCGAGCCGCGTTGCAGCCAAAATCGCTCGCCGGGCAGGAGAAGGGCGAAGAGCGTATCGGCAATACGGTCGAGCCCTTCGACGAACCCGGCCGCGCAAATAATGAGTTTTGACCCTAGTTGACCACAGCGCCGCAAAATTGTCTTTCACGAAGCCACGCCGCCGAGGCCCATCCCGGCAACGCCGCTGACCGCACGCGGTTTCACGCCGACACTTAACGCTCCTGCGCGGGAGGCGGCGGAACCTGCCAGGGAAGCCTGTCGATATTTTCAAGCGGCGTCGTTTGATTCGACAAAAAAATGACGGCGCGCAATCCGTCGGTGTAATAAGGATCGCCGGTGAGGTTTGCCCGCGGCGCCGATTCCGGAGCCGCGCCCACGCCATCGACATAGCCATAGCGCTCGACGAATCCCGACATCAACAAGTCCTGCAGAAGAAAAGCGCGATCAAAATCGACGTCCGGTCCGATTTTGTGCGTCGTCAGGTTCCAGGTTTGCGCGGTGAGGCGAACGCCGATGTCCCGGCTGACCTGTCCGACCCATATTCTCCGCCCTTCGAATGTGTACGGCGCCAGCCAAAACCGCGCGTGGACGCGTTCATTGATGGTCGAGCGCGCCTTCTGCAAGACGACATCTTCGCGACGGCCAAACATGTACAGCGGGCTGACTGGCGAGGTGAGAAACGCCTCCCGAAACAAGAACGCGCGCGCTGTCTCGATTGCACTTGCCACATCAAGCGTTCGGGCGAGATGCCAGCCACGGGCAATAAAAGGAACAATCGGATCCTTCTTGCTCTCTATAATGACAATATTGAGCGGGTCGCCATTGCGTGTGGCGTCAGCATTGGTTGTGCAGCAGTGCTGTCCGGCAAGTGTCGTTCTTAGGGGATCAAGTTCGAGATCTTCGATCTTTCGGCCCGGAAAGAACTTGTCGGCGCTGATGCCGGTGCCGACGAATGAAGGCCCTGGCACCGGGAGCGCGAAATCGAACGTTTCCAGGCGATTTTTCCCGGAGATGACGATGTGGGCGTATTTTACGCCCGCATCGAGCTCACCATACACGAAGCCGGTTGTAGTCGAATGCGGCGGCAGAATACCTGCGATTTGGTGTTCGAGAAAGAACGCGTCGCGCGCGCGATTGGTGGCGAAAGAGAAGGCGCCGTGGAACCTGTAGGAAACCTCATAGGGTGAGTAATAATCCGCATCCATTGCGATCGGAAGAAACACGAGCTGATCGTCGGTTTCGTTGGTAATCGAGAGCCAGACCGGCTGGATGTCGTATTTCGCAAGATCCTCTCCGAAGCTTTGCCGGCTTTCGCCCTCGCCAAGGGCGCTGACGCTTACGGTAATTCCGGGGGCCGATTTTCGCTGCGCGCGCGTGATGAAGCCTGCGTCGGCACTCGGATCCGGATTGAACCGCAGCGAGCGAAGGAAGTTTGCTGCCGCGGCGATAGCGCAAACGACAAGTACCGCGGCAAAGAATTTACGCAGCCGATGGCTCTTCACGTGAACCCGCTGGTCGTTTTGGCCTGTCAAATGGATTGTCTGAATTTTTAGCCGGGCGCGTGGAGACGAAGTTTGACTTGAATCAAAGAACGCTCGGCTTGGTCAACCGGCGTTCTGCATTGGCTTCCAAAAACACCCTCGCATCCATTCGAAAAGCCGTTTATGTTTGTATTCGGCCCGGGTGGTAGAAAAATGTCAGAGAGAAGTTACGGCCCGAAACGAGCGCGCCGCGGATGGATCGCGCTGTTGACGATCGTTGTTATCGGGCTTGCCGCTACTCTTCCGCGACCCGCCAGCGGTGGCTCCAAAGACGACACGACCGGCACGGTTTCAAAAGCCGAGCCACCTGTTACGCAAGATGGCACGCCGGCGCATCCCTATGCGGATGCCAGCCAATGCCCGTCTAACACTGACCTGATCATTTGGCCGAGCGGGCGCTCGGTTCCGAGCCTTCCTCCCGGCATATCGGTTTGTTTCGTCGGGGATCAGTCGTTCAACGATGGCGATTCGGGTGTGCAAGTACGCCAGCGCTAGCGCTCCTGCCGCGTAATATAATTTTTGAGCGGCTTGGCGGGGACGTCGATGTGGTGACCGCACGGTTGTTGTTGCTGCCCATTGTCGGGACCTGTTTGCTGTCGGCCTGCGCCGCTCCGCGCTGGGTGAAGCCCGACGCATCAAAGAGCGATCTGGCGCAAGATCAATCCGTCTGCATGCGGACGCTGCAAGAACCGCCGCCGCCGGGGACCACGAACGAGCAGGTCTATGAAGCCTGCATGACGGCGCACGGCTGGACATTGCAGCAGCGCCCTGGCGGGAAACAATAAAAATCAAAGCCTCGGCAAGTGCTCTGACGGGTTCACGACGTTTGATTTTGACCTCGATCAAACACGCCAGCGCTAGCAGAATGAAACAAGAACGTTAATGAATAGAGGTCCTTAGAAGGCAGACCCGCCTGCTTGTGGCGCCGCCAATGCCCGCTGAAAAACGATGTTCCGTGATGCATGTCACAGAACGCCCGGCCGGTTCTGCCATGCTTACGAGGGCGAGAGGGCGAGTGTCATGAAAACGATCTTCGTGGTTATGGTCCTTGCTTTCGCCTTCACGACCGGCGTGGCCGTGACCACGATCATCGCGCAGAGCGTGTCATGAGAGACCTGTTGATGTTTTTAGGTCGGGGCTTTGCGCTATTCGCCGGCGGACCGACGGCTATTTATCAGTATCCGGCCCTGAGCCGCAGTGCTGTGGTCGTGGAAGCGCAAAAGCGCGGGAGAGGACCATCGGAATGGTGAGGTATGTTGCGTTCGTTGTTCTCGGTTGTGCGTTCGTAGCCGCTCTGTGGGTGACGGTGGAGACCCATCGACTTTACGAACAGACAGCATCGGTGATGGTCGCGACCGGCGCGATCCGTTAAGCGCGGCGCGCGGGCGGACGGTTGTTTGGATCTGGTGCGCTTTTGTTTGGCTCCGGGCACGGACGCGTGGGCGGTTTTCGACGCATGGCCCTTTTTTCAGTAGCCGTTAAACAGCCAATTTACAGGGAATTTCACGACGTTCATCGTCAGCTTTGAATTTATAGTGGCGGTGTCCGGCCCGAACAGGCTGGCGTTTGCCGCCAGAGTCTCCCTCTGAGGAAGCGGCCAGGCGGAAACTCGGCAGTCCGCAGTGGTGCAAACCGCAACGTCGCTCAATGCATTAGCGCGTGCACACCGTAGGCAACGAAGCTCGAAAATGCCAACACCAGTGGCGCTGCACAACAAAATGCAAGAAGGACCTGGGCGGTAATGCGGAGCAACGGTCGCTGGTTGGCGACATCGGCTAAATAACTCATCTGACGCTCCCAATTTTTTTATTGGGCCACGCGAGGCGAGTAATACCTCTACGTGCTTGATTCTTTTTGGCACGCCGGCACCCCCTAGTCTGTGACCGATATCACAGGCCATTCGGGTTCCGGAACAAACCAAGAAGCAGCTCGGTTTCTCTTGGTGGGACATTTGAGCCAGAGTGGCAATCGGGCGCTGTGCGCGGCGCCTCGCCTGGCTTTATTGGTGCTGGAGCAGCGCGCGCAGGCGGCCGATATGAACAAATTCGCAATCATTGCGGCACTCATCTTCGCGGCATCGCCCGCCGCCGCACAATTGGTGACGCCGAACGGTCAAGCGCAATCGTCGACACAAGGCGGCGCAACGGGATTGACGCAAGCGCCGATAACCGGCGTGTTCTGCATTGAGGAAATGACGGCGAACTTCTGCAACGTCGTCACTGGCCCGAACACCGGCGGTTATGGCGCAAGAAACGGTTCCGGATCGACGAGCGGCCCGGGCGGTGGCACATCGTCGATTCCGCCATGCCCGGCGGAGCCGCCATTCAACGAATTGTGCAACTGATTGAAAGCAACAACAGCGTGGAACGCTCGACATTGCTGAGTGCGCTGCCCCGGTATCAGCGGTGTGCCTTCTTGTGGCGGCGCCTGCCGCATTTATTTAGCTTCAGAACAAGCCACAATTTTGGGAGGGCTCGCGGCGCAGCCCGAGCGTCATCGTCATGTCCATTCGCCCCATCAAACGCATCGTGCAGTCCAAGCCGACGATCGAAGGCGCCGGCGTGAAGTTGCGCCGCGCTTTCGGTTTCGGCGATACCCAGGAGACCGACCCTTTCCTGCTGCTTGATGATTTCCGCAACGACCGGCCGCAGGACTATCTCGCCGGTTTTCCCTGGCATCCGCATCGCGGCATCGAGACCATCACCTATGTGCTCTCCGGCACGGTCGAGCACGGCGACAGCCTCGGCAATCGCGGCACGCTCGGTGCCGGCGACGTGCAGTGGATGACCGCGGGCCGCGGCATCATGCATCAGGAGATGCCGCAAGGCGATACACAGGGCCGCATGCACGGCTTTCAGCTCTGGGCCAACCTGCCGGCGTCGCTGAAGATGACGGCGCCGCGCTATCAGGACGTCAAAGCGGGTGAGATTCCCGAAGTGGTCGACGATGACGGCACGCGCGTGCGCGTCGTGTGCGGCGAGTTCTGGGGCAAAAAGGGCCCGGTCGACGGCGTCGCCGCCGACCCGCGCTACCTCGACATCGCGGTGCCCGCCGGCAAGCGTAAAAAGCTGAAAGTCGAAACCGAGCGCCATGCCTTCGCTTACATTTTCGAGGGCGATGGCCGTTTTGCTTCGGCGTCGCGAGCCTTCGGTGTTCTCACCGAGAAACAGGTCGACGGCGAGGAGCTGCTCATGCGCGATCCGGTGGGCGACCGCTCGCTGGTGCTGTTCGACTCCGGCGACGAGGTCGAGGTCCAGGCCGGCGAGCGCGGCATCCGCTTCTTGCTGGTGTCCGGCAAACCGATCGAGGAGCCGGTAGCCTGGTATGGGCCGATCGTGATGAATACGCGCGCGCAGCTCGAGCAGGCGGTCGCCGAACTGCGCAATGGCACTTTCATCAGGGGCTAGCATGCGGAACCGGTGAATCCGGGACCGCAACCGATTTCACAACGGCGCTTCAGCGAGGCTGGTGTCCGCCTATGGCACCTTCTCCCGCACCGCAGCGGGCGGGGCGTGGTCTTCCTGGGCGCGCTGATGCACGGGCTTGCGCACGCGCGTCAGATTATAGGCGCTGTTAACCAGAGCCACGTGCGAAAAGGCTTGCGGAAAATTGCCGATCAGGCGCTTGGAGCTCGGATCGTATTCCTCACTGAGTAGGCCGACTTCGTTACAAAGCCCGACTAGCCGACGGAACAGGTTTTCAGCTTCTTCGAGTCGCTCCTGCAGGATGTAGACATCGACCAGCCAGAAGCTGCAGGCCAGGAACGCCCCCTCGCCGGGCGGCAGCGCGTCTTCCACGTCCTCAGTGCTGTAGCGCATGACCAGACCGCCACGGAGGAGACTCCGCTCGACCGCTTTGATGGTGCCGGCAATGCGCGGATCGGTTACGGGCAGAAACCCGACGTTCGGCAGCAGCAACAGGCTGGCGTCAAGTTGTTCGGAGCCATAGGCCTGCACGAATGTGCCGAGCTTCTTGTCGTAGCCGCGGGTGCAGACGTCATCGCAAACCTCGTCGCGCAAATTGCGCCACTCGTCGAGCGGTCCTTCGAGCCCGAAACTTTCCGCGCTCTTGATGGTACGGTCGAAGGCAACCCAGGCCATGACCTTGGAATAGGTGAAATGCTGCGCCGGGCCGCGCATTTCCCAGATGCCCTGATCCGGCTCACGCCAGATCCGCGCCAGATATTCGAGAAACTTGATCTGCGCGTCCCATCCTGAATCGTTGGTCGTCAACCCGCCACGACGCGCCTGATGGTGCACGTCCATGATCTCGCCGAACATATCGAGCTGCAGCTGCGTGTGGGCGGCGTTGCCGATGCGCACCGGCGCCGATTTCTCGTAGCCAGGTAGCCAGTCGGCGACCCATTCGCTCAGCCGACGCTCGCCGGCAATGCCGTACATGATCTGCAGCTGGTCGGGACTGCCGGCCACCGCGCGCAGCAACCATTCGCGCCAAGCCTCCGCCTCTTCGTAGTAACCGGCATGCATGGCGCCAAGGAGCGTCAGCGTAGCGTCGCGCAGCCAGCAATAGCGATAGTCCCAGTTGCGCTCGCCGCCGATCTGTTCCGGCAGCGAGGTGGTCGGCGCGGCGACGATGCCGCCGGTCGGCGCGTAGGTAAGCGCTTTGAGCGTGATCATCGAGCGACGTACGGCGTCGGTCCATTCGCCGGCGGCACGGCATTTCTCCGTCCAATCCTTCCAGAATTTTTCGGTTGCCTCCAACGAGGCGGTTGGATCGCGCGCGGGCGGGACGGGCCGATGCGAGCGCGCATAGCTCAAGGCCAGCGGAATGGTTTCCCCGCGCATGACGGTGAACTCGCCGACCGTGGTCATGTTCTTGCCTTTGAGATGCACCGGCGTGCGCAACAACACCATATCGGGTCCGGCAATAGCGCGCAGCACGCCGGTTTCGAGGCGCGTCACCCACGGCACAATCGCGCCATAGCCGAACCGCAGGATCAGTTCGGTATGCATTCGGACGCGACCGCGCGTGCCGTGGACGAGACGCACGATCTCGGAACGCTCGCCGTGGAAAGGCATAAAATCGACCAGGACTACGGCGCCTTCCGCTGTCTCAAAATGTGTTTCAAGGATGAGCGTGTTGGGACGGTATTGGCGGGTGATACGGGCCTTGTCTCGCGGCGCGACGAGCCAACGTCCATGATCGCGGTTGCCGAGCAACGCCGCAAAGCACGCTTCCGAATCGAAGCGCGGCCAGCACAGCCAGTCGATCGAACCGTCCCGCGAGACGAGCGCGGCGCTCCGGCAGTCGCCGATCAGCGCATAATCTTCGATTGGCGTGGACATTTTTTGGTCGTCCCGGCAATGACTGAGCTCAAGAGAAATCAACCACGACTTTGATGTCGCCCTTCTGCGGCACCAGCGCTTGCGTCCATTGTTCGGCGGGCACGCGGCGCGTAATCAGGCTATCGAGCCAGCGCTGATCGGCGCGCTGCAGCGCGATCACCGCATCCTCGTAGTGCTGGCGGTTGGCGTTCACCGCGCCAAACACGGCATCGTTGTCGAGCACCATGGTGCGATTAAGTCCTCCGATGTCGAGGTCCAGATCGTGACCCGGCGCGGAGACACCGAGCAAGCAAACGATCCCCGCCGCAGCAGTGTGCCCGAGCGTGTCGCGCACGACGCCGGGCACGCCGGTGCATTCCATCAGAATATCCGGCTGCATGATAGCCATGTCGGCGAGTTCGCCGACATGAAAGGTCGCGCCGAGGTCGCGCACGATCTGCCGCTTCGGTCCACGATCGTTATGGTCGAGGATATGCACGTCGAGCCCGCGCTGGGCTCCGATCATTGCGGCGAGCAGGCCGATTGGCCCGGCGCCGGTGACCAGCAAGGTCTTCGGCGCCCAGACGCGCGAGCGGCGGCCGATCCGCTCGGTATGATCCCAGGCCTTGGCGACGATGCTGGTCGGCTCGACCAGAACACCGTTGAGTCCCAGCGACGGATCGAGCTTGACCAGAAATTCCGGCTCGATCCGGAAAAATTCCGAGCCGTAGCCGTCGCGCTCCTTGATGCCGCGTTCGGTGTAGCGGCCATTGCGGCACATGTCCCATTCGCCCGCGGCGCAGCACGGGCACGGGACGGGATCGGGGCGGCGCACGATGCCGACGACAAGATCGCCACGCTTGAAGCTGGAATTGACCGGAGCGTCTTCCACGGTGCCGAGCGATTCATGGCCGATGACGAGCCGCTTGCGGCCGGGCGGCGCCCAGCCATACAAGCCGGCAACGATCTCACGATCGGTCCCGCAAACACCCAGCGCCAAGCTGCGCACCAGCACCGCGCCATCCGATGGCGGCGGCTCCGGGACATCTTCGATGCCGGCTGAATTGGCAATACCTGGCGCAACGGTCAGGGCGCGCATTCGTTTAATCCTGCAATATTTTGCGCAACCGCGCTGTTGCTGCGCGCAGCCGCGCCCGCGCGCCCCGCGATGAAACGTTTATTGCGGAACAAAGTTCCGGTCACGGAACTGCGGCGCCGTCTGCGCCGTTACTTCAAATCCGGCAGCAAACACGGGCGGCAAAAATGACGGCGCTGGGACAGACGCGTTGGGCCATCGCGGAGGGCTACATCCCCGCGCAAAGTTCGTTCTCAGATCCGGCGCTGGTCTCGCATGAGACCGCCTGCATTCTTAATGCCGGCGATAAACCGGCTCATATCCGCATCACCGTATTCTTCGCCGATCGCGAGCCGGTGGGACCGTATCTCGTCACCGTCCCACCGCGGCGCACGCTGCACTTACGTTTCAACGATCTCGAGCGGCCCGAACCGATTCCGCGCGATACGCCCTACTCGTCACTATTCGAATCCGATGTACCGATCGTGGTGCAACACACGCGGCTCGATTCGCGACACGCTGAAGTAAGTTTGTTGTCAACGACCGCTTATGCCGAGGCGCCGCGCTAGTGCGCCGCACCAGGCGCAATGCGCGCTTGCGGACATTCCCATAACAAATCCGGCAATTTCCGGGACTTGGGTGCGCCGCATCACAAATCCGGAACAAATTTCCGCCATCCGGGTTAAAGGACCACCTGGAGGTGTCCCCGTGAACGTTGTGGTGGTGTCGAACCGCGTTGCGCGGGCAAAGCCTGATGAGCCATTGGCCGGCGGTTTAGCTGCGGCGCTTCTGCCGATGGTTCGCGATTCCGGCGCGATCTGGGTCGGCTCCAGCGGCCAGAGCGGCGATGGCTCGCGTGGGTCGTTTGCGCGCATCGAGTCGCTTGGCTCCGGCGCGCTGGCGACCGTCGATATCCCGGCCAAGCATTATCGCGGGTACTACGAGGGATTCGCCAATTCAGCGTTGTGGCCGGCACTGCACTCGCGCGCCGATCTGATTCATGTCAGCACCGACGATTATGCCTCGTATCGCGAGGTCAACGCCTTCATGGCGCGCGCGCTGCTGCGCTTCAACGCACCCGAGACGATTTTTTGGATCCAGGACTATCACTTTCTCATCCTTGGCGCCGAGTTGCGCCGGCTCGACGTAGAGCGTCCGCTCGGATTCTTCCTGCACACGCCATGGGCGGACCGTCGCACCATGACGGCTGTGCCACACCATGACGAAATCGCACGCGCGATGCTCGCGTATGACCTCATCGGCTTCCAAACCGTTGAGGATCGGCAGAATTTCGAGGATTACCTGCAGGCCGAGCTCGGCTTCAATGTGGTCGACGGCACGGTCGCCTCCGAGTGGGGTCTGACGCAATTGGCGACTTTTCCGATCGGAATCGACGTCGACGACTTCGCCGCCCGCGCCATCAAGGCGATGGGCCGCACCGAAGTCATGCGTTTGCGAGAAAGCTTGCGCGGCGCCAAGCTCGTCCTTGGCGTCGACCGCCTGGATTATTCGAAAGGGCTCGCCAACCGAATGCGGGCGTTCGATCGCATGCTCGAGCTTGAGCCCGAGCTCAAGCGCGCGGTCTCGTTGCTGCAGGTCGCCGTTCCCTCCCGCGGCAATATCAAAGCCTACCGCGAGCTCAAGGCCGAGCTCGCCGCCCTGGTTGGCGAGGTGAACGGCCGCCACGGCGAAGTGGACTGGATGCCCATTCGCTATCTCAACAAGGGATTTTCGCAGCTGACGCTGGCAGGTTTCTATCGGGTGGCGAGCGTCGGCCTGGTCACGCCGTTGCATGACGGCATGAATCTGGTGGCCAAAGAATATGTCGCCGCGCAAAACCCGCTCGATCCAGGGGTGCTGGTGCTATCGTCCTTCGCCGGCGCGGCGAAAGAACTTGATGCGGCGGTCCTGATCAATCCACATGACATCGATGGTATGGCGCGGCAGTTGGCGCTGGCACTGCACATGAGCATCGAAGAGCGCCGCGAACGCTGGCAGGCGATGGTGCGCAAGCTCAAGGCGTCATCGGTGCAGAACTGGTTTTCCGACTTCCTTCATACCCTGTCCGACATTCGCCGGACGCCGCTGCAGGCGGCTACCCGGCCGATCGTCCTGCAACTGGCCAACCGCAAGGCAGCGGCCAGTTGACCCGCAAGGTGCTGTCACAAGGAAGTATTTACCGTATTTGACCATAGTTCTCGCTGGATCGGTGCGCGGATCGCCCGGGGAATGCGATGTCGGCTTCGTTGACAAGCGGCGGACTGAGGCGCGGTGCCCTCCTTCAACGGCATGCGCAGGCGCTGCGCCGTATTGCGGCAGGCGCATCCGTGGTCGCGGCGCTGGGCATTGTCCCGGGCGCGGCGGCGCAAACCGCAAGACCCGCTCCTCATGCCGCCACTCCCCATGCGGCCTCTACCCACGCCTCTACCCATGACAACGCCTCGCATCCGCATGTCTATTTGATGCGCGGCCTTCTCAATATTTTTTCCTTAGGCATGGATCAGCTGGCCGCGCAGATCGCGCGAAACGGCATCGATGCGAGCGTTTACAATCACTCGGTCGAGGAGACCGTAGTTGGCGCCATCGCGCAGAAATATCGCGCCGGGGACCACGGCCCCTACATTCTGGTCGGGCATTCGCTCGGCGCCGACGCGGTCATGCTGATGGCGCAGCAGTTGGATGCGCAGGGTGTTCCAGTGGCGCTGGTCGTGCCGTTCGACGGCACCGCTTCCTACGCCGCGCCGGCCAGTGTCAGCTGCGTGGTCAACCTGACCCAGCGCAAATACGCCTATATGCAGGCGGGCGCCGGCTTCCACGGCAAATTGTCGAATGTCGATGTTTCCAGCGACACGACCATCGACCATGTCACGATCGACAAATCGCCGCGGTTGCAGGCAATGGCGCTCAAAGAGATTCTGCAGGCGGCACATGGACAGTCGTGCCGGCCGGGCACAAACGCGCCGGCTGTTGCGCGGGCGAAACAGCCCGCACCGAAGGAGATCGCGCCTCAAGACAATGGGTCCAAAGAGAACGCGACCAAAGACAGCGCGTCCAAAGAGGCAATTTCGCCGAAGAACGCCGCGCCGGCCAACAGCGCAAAGAGCGTCTCTCCCGCCAAGACGGCGTCACCGGACAAAGGCGTCACACCGGCGAAGAGCGCCGCGCCCACCGCGCCGGCGAACAGCGCCACCACACCAGCGAAGAGCGCCGCGCCCGAGAAGAGCGCGGCGGCGAACAGTTCGAGCTGAACCGCCTATTTTCTGAAAATCGTGCGGGTCTTGGCTCGCACCGAGCGGATGCCTTCCAAACCGGCGGCGCGCGCCGCCTGCTGCAATCCATGACGGATCTCGTCGCGCTTCTCATGAATCGAGGCAATCACCGGTCCCGTGGGCAGGCCAAGACCGACCAGCGCGGCCTCCGATAATTGCAAACTCGCTTCGATCGCTTCGGGCACGGCATCGGTGGCGCCGAGGCGGTAGAGATGACGCGCGTGATCGGCGTCGCGCGCGCGCGAGACGATCAACACCTCTGGCCGCATGGCGCGCACATGCTCGACGATGTCGTCGATCAGATGGTGCGTGTGGATGGTGATGATGACTCCGGCGGCATCGGCGAGGCCGCAAATCTCGAGGAACTTCGGATCGGCGGCGTCGCCGTAATACACGTCATGGCCGTCGCGGCGGTCGCGGGTCACGGTCGAGGCGTCGGAATCAGCGGCGATGTAGGGAATGCCGTGCTCTTTCAACAGCGCGCATACCACTTTGCCGACCCGGCCGTAGCCGACGACGATGGCGTGTCGCTGCCGCCCGGTCGGCCGCATCATGAGCTCGGACGGCGTGGCGCCGGCGGCGCGCAAGCGCGATGCGAATCGGCGCGCAAGGTGAGATAGCACGGGTATCAGCGCCATCGTGACCGCGGTGACGGTCAGCGCAAAACTCGCCGTAGAGCGATCAATCAGGTTCGAACCCGCCGCCATGACGAGACTGACAAAGGCGAATTCTCCGCCGGCGCCGAGCAGCAGCCCCATTTCGACTGCAACCGGCCACGACAACCGGAACAGCCGGGCCAGTCCGATGATCAGAAGCGATTTGACTCCGATCAGTCCGGCGACCGCGCTAGCAAGCAACAGCGGCTCGCGTAACAACGCACGCACGTCGATGGCCATGCCGACGGTGAAAAAGAAAATTCCCACCAAGCAGCCCTTTGACCGGCTCAATGGTCGCTTCGACCGCCTTGCGGTATTCAGTCTCGGCAAGGAGCAGTCCGGCGACGAAGCCGCCGAGCGCCATGGAGAGGCCGGCTTGATTGGCAATAACTCCAGCCGCAAGGATGACGAACAAAGCGGTCGCGATGAAAAGATCGCTTGAGCGCGTGGAAGCGACCAGCCGGAACAGCGGCCGCAGCAGAAAGCGCCCGAACAGGACGATCACGGCGAGCGCGATCACCGCCTGCACGAAGGCATTGGCGAGGCTGCCGAGCACCGTGCCCTTTGGACCGGCAGCGAGGAGACCGATGAATATCAGGATTGGGATGACCGCGAGGTCTTGCGCCAACAGCACGGAGAAGCTGGCGCGTCCGGCAGTTGTCTTCATCCGCTCCTGCTTGGAGAGCAGTTCGAGCACGATCGCCGTCGATGAAAGTGACAGGCTGGCGCCGAGGATGATCGCTTCGGGGAGTGTTTTTCCGGAATAGGCGGCGGCACCCGCCAGCAAAGCCGTGGTGACCAAGATCTGCAATCCGCCGACGCCAAAAACCAAGCGCCGCATGGTCAAGAGCCGAGGCAACGACAATTCCAGCCCGATCAGAAACAGCAAAAAAACAATGCCAAGCTCGGCGATGCCGGCGACGTCGCTGATAGTCGCCAATCGTAAACCAGTACAGCAGCGGAAAAGATTGGATCAGCGAACCAAGCCCCAACGGCCCCAACAATGCGCCGGCGGCGAGATAGCCAAGAACCGGGCTGAAACCGAGCCGGCTCAGGATCGGCACCAGGATCCCGGCCGTGCCGAGCACGACCAGGGCGTCGCTGTAGGCTGCCAGGTTAATCGTCGAGATCACGGACACCTCCGGCCGGCCGCGTCGGATAAGCAATAATAATGTTGCGAATCATAAAGCGCCGCAAAACTGCCCCGCGTTCCGCAACTTAATAACCTGCGCCGCGTGCGTGATCGCCTCGCCACAGTACAAATAAATCGGCTTTTCTTCTGCGAAAACGGGAACTCGCGATTGACCGCCGTCAATGGCTTTGGTCTCCTTTTGACAGGTTTCACATGGTAATGCGCTGCTTCGGGGCGACGGCAGCGTTTCGCCTTCGGAAATCGTACGATCCGGTGCGGCGACAGGGGTTGGGGGCCAACATTCAGGTGGTAACCGGCACAACGCGTGCACCTTTACGCTTGATTGCCGAGGTCGCCGGCGCGGCGGCGCTTGTCGTTGCGTTCACAGCCACGGTTTCCGCCCAGAGCGGCTCGGATTTTCTCAACAACATCGATCCGCTGTTTGGCGGCGTGCTCGCGCACCCGGGCAATCTCGACAACACGATTCAGTATGCGGCATCGGCCGCCGCGCACGGCGATATTGAATCGGCGATCAGCACTTACGAGCAACTCCGCTTCTACAATCCCTTGCTTGGCGCCACACGCTACCAGCTCGGCGTGCTTTATTATCAGCTTGGCTCCTACGCTCAGGCGCGCGGCTATTTGCAAACCGCGCTGGAAATGCCGGACGTCACGCCGGAGCTTCGCCAGAAGATCGAGGACCTGCTCGAGCTGGCCGACAAAAAGCTGCAGCCCGATCAATTCTCCGGTTTCGCGCAAACCGGCCTGCGCTATCAGAGCAATGCCAGCCTCGGTGCCGGATCGCAGACCGTGCTCGCTTCCGGCGGAACGATCAACAGCAACTTTCTTGCCCGGCCGGACTGGAACTGGTTCGGCACTGTCGGCCTCAACTACGTCCACGATTTCCAAACCCAGACCGGCGAAACTTTCGAAGCTTCGGTCATCGCCTATGACGCGCAGCAATTTTCATTGCACCAGTTCGATATCGGTCTCCTTGAAATCCGCGCCGGTCCGCGCTTTGCATTTTCGCCGGGCGACATCAACGGCCTGACCATAAAGCCCTATGTCGTCGCAACCGGCGCAACGCTGGCCGATGCGGCTTATATGGGCGGCATCGGCGGCGGGCTGACGCTGCATGCCATGGCTGGCAATGTCTCGCTCGACCCCTATGTCGAAGTGGTCCAGCAGAGCTTCCGCAATTCGAGCTTCTATCCCCTGGCCACCGGATTGAGCGGCACGCTCTCGACCGTCGGTCTGCAGGCTTCCGGCCCGATCGCTTCCGGGCTCGCCTGGCAATCGCGCATCGCTGCCGCGCCAGCGACCAGTCCGCCTTCGACAGCTATAAGAGCTTTGCCGGCGATGTCTGGCTGCCCTGGCTCATCTCCTGGGCCGGAATGCGGCCGTGGACGATCATTCCGACGGCCGGCGTGACGACCTGGCAATACGATGCGCCCGATCCGTTCGTTGCGCCTTTCACCACCGCGCACACCACCGAATGGCGCGTCGGACTTGGTCTCGAAGTGCCGATCTGGCGGCAATTGGTTTTGGGCTCGCTGCTGCAATATCGAAACGCGACGTCGAATGTAGCGGCGTTCTCGTATCGCGACCTGTCGGTCAGTGCCGGACCGTTAATCCGATTTTGAGGGCTGAAATGACTGGGAAACTTAAATCCATCGCATTGGCGCTCGCGGCCGCTCTCGTCGCCGCGCCCGCCATGGCGCAGCAGATCGGGACCGCGACCGCGGTCAATCCCAGTTCCGAGGGCACGCCGCCCGGCGGTTCGACCACCACGCTCACCGTGGGCGCGCGCGTGCTGCACAAGGAACGCATCCACACCTCGCCGACCGGTTCCGTGCAGCTTCTGTTTCTCGACAAAAGCACGCTCAATATCGCGCCGAATACCAGCTTGGTGATCGACGAATTCGTCTACGATCCCGCCTCCAATAGCGGCCACATGCTGACCAAATTGACGCAAGGCACGCTGCAATATATCGGCGGCCAGCTCAGCCATCAGGGCGCGGTCACAGTCGAGACACCCGCGGCCGTCATCGGCATCCGCGGCGCCACCATGAACGCCAGTCATAGCAAACGGCACCGGAACGCAGGCCATCAATCAGAATGGCACACATACGATTCAAAACGGCCGCGGGACCATCGTCCTGACGCGGCCCGGATTCATGGTGACAATCGCCGATTGGAACGCGGTGTTTGGACCTCTGGTGCGGGTCACGGACGACCTAGTCATCCACCACATCAACATTTTGTCGAGCGTCCTCGGCTACGACGGCGGCGTGACGGGGTTCAAAGGCCTGCCCACGACCGGTTTTGCCTGCGGCACCTATTCGACGGCGCCCTGCCCGCAACCGCCGTGGCTGCCGACCAATACCGGCGAGAACGACGCGCTGCAGATCCTCATCGAGTCGACGCAGCGGGCGAACCAACCGAACCCGCCGCCGCCCCCGCAGATCATAGAAACCGGCGCCGCCGTGAACCGGTAATAAGAGCAGGCAACAGAGCAACCGCTGCGGCCGCACTGTCCCGAGGCGACGACAATTGCTCGACTCGCAGTGCGCGTGTTGACGCGCGATAGAAGTTTTCGCAGCATTCGAACCTCATCACGCACAACACATGGCGAGCACGCGTCCCATGACCGACACGACCATCACGGCCATTCGCACCACGATGCTGCGCGTGCCGTGGCCGCAGATGCCCTGGCTCAAAGGCCATGCCTTCGGGCCGATGCGCGAGTTTTTGGTGCTCGACGTCGAGACCCGCGGCGGCCTTGCCGGCATGGGTTATCTGTTCCTGTTCCGCCCGGGCATGCGCACGATCGCCACTTGTCTGGACGAATGCGTTATCCCGCGCGTGCTCGGCAAAGACGCGAGCGCGGTCGAAGCGATCTGGCAGGACCTGTGGCACACGACCGTCACCTATGGCCGCGCCGGCATTGCGGTGATGGCGATGTCGGCTCTCGACATCGCGCTGTGGGACGTGCTGGGCAAAGCCGCCAAGCTGCCGCTGCACCGGCTGTGGGGACATTACCGCGCGCAACTGCCGGCTTACGGCAGCGGCTGCTTTCGCGGCAGCGGCGGCGACGGCATGATCGCGAAAGCGCTGCACTATAAGGAGCGCGGCTACAAAGCAATCAAGATGCAGGTCGCGCACACCGCCGACCTCGCCGCCGATCTCGACAATGTCGCGCGCATGCGCGAGGCGGTCGGGCCCGACATCGACATCATGATCGACGTCAATATGGGCTGGACCGCCGACGTCGCGATCCAGATGGGCCGAAAATTCGAAGACTATAATGTCTATTGGCTGGAAGAGCCGGTCGTGCCCGACGACTTTGCCGGCTACTTACGCATTGCCGAGGCGCTCGATTTGCGCGTGGTCGGCGGCGAAACGCATTTCACGCGTTTTGATCTCAAGCCATTTTTCGAAAATCCGCAGCTGCCGATCCTCCAACCCGATCCCATGCGCGGCGGATTGACCGAATTGCGCAAGATCGCAACAGTCGCCGACACCTGGGGCATGACCATCGCGCCGCATTTGTTTCCGGAACTGAACGTTCAGCTGCTCGCCTCGATTCCGAACGGGCTGTGGATCGAGGACATGGGGCTCGCCGACGATATCTGGGTCGAGCCGGTGCCGGTGGTGAACGGAGTAATCACCGCGCCGGAACGGCCCGGCCACGGCCTCGCTTTCAAGCCGCAGATCCTGCGCGATTGCGCGGTTAAAAATTGAAGGCGGTCGAGACCCGCCGGAATTTGTCCGGGCAACACGTCGCGCGGCCTGCGGGCGTAGTTATATGCAGACGGTGAAGCGCCGAAGGAGAGAACAATGCCTCATGTATTGGTAAAGCTTTATGCGGGCCGATCGGACCAACAGAAAACAAAACTCGCCGAAGCAATAACCAAAGCGATGATGACCACACTGAATTTGGAAGACGAATCGATTTCGGTCGCCATTGAGGACGTCGCCCCGGGGCAATGGGCGGAGAAGGTCTATAAGCCGGATATTCTGAACAATCCGAAGCTCTACAAGAAACCGGGATACGATCCGCTTTGAGTGGCAATAACTCGCAATTTACGAAGCGCTCAATGGCAAACCGGTCAAGTGGATGGAAAAAGTCAGCAACGGGGAGTACAGGCGCTCCTAGCCGCAAGTCGGCACCGACCAATCGGGTGAGAAAATGTCAGAACTCGCCGCATGGGACAGCTTCTACGTCATCGTCGGCTCGGCCGCCGGCGCGCTGATCGGATTGCAGTTCGTTGTGGTGACGCTGATTGCGCAAAGGCCGACCAGCGCCGCGCCGGACGCCTCGGCGGCGTTTGGCACGCCGACCATCGTCCATTTCGGCGCGGCTTTGCTGTTAGCGGCGCTTTTGCGCGCGCCCTGGCCAACGATCGCCGCCCCGGCAGTGCTTTGGGGTCTCGTCGGGCTGGGTGGAATTGTCTACGCAGTGATCGTGTTGCGACGCATGCGCAAGCAAGGCGCATACGAGCCGGAATTCGAGGACTGGTTGTTTCACATCGTGCTGCCGATGGCGGCCTATGCTGCGCTGACGGCGTCGGCATTCGCGACTGTCTTGCTCTCGCGGGAGGCTTTGTTCGGCGTCGGCGCCGCAACGTTGCTGTTGCTGTTCATCGGCATCCACAACGCCTGGGACGCGGTCTTCTACCACGTATTTTTCAGCAAGCGCGGCACAGACGACGATAAACGCTGAGTGCCGCCAAAGCTGCCGCGCACCGACGCCGCTCTAG
The DNA here is from genome assembly GCA_963816295.1 of uncultured Alphaproteobacteria bacterium. Taxonomy (GTDB): domain Bacteria; phylum Pseudomonadota; class Alphaproteobacteria; order Rhizobiales; family Xanthobacteraceae; genus BOG-931. Next base: position 253,822 of record CAWFJS010000022.1, read on the forward strand.
CGGAGACGCCGCAACACCCTGCCTTTATGCAGAGCGATGTGAGCAGTTTTATCGCTTTTGATTTCGTATTGCGGCTCCTCTTTGCTCGCGTGATGGATGTAGCCTTTATAATCCACATCTTTGGTGTGCACGCGCACGATTTTGCCGCTGACCCGGCCGGCCTCCGAATTCCAACTTACATGATCGCCGATTTTAAACCTTTGGGTCATGGCAAACGTCATTGAACTGAGAAACGCACGCGCTGACCCGCAGCGCATGCGGTGAGAACATCGGGCGGGCGCCGGCGTTCCCACCATGCATCCGGAGGTTTTTGGTCGGCCACCGCTCAAGCCAAGCGGAAAACAGGCTGCGCAGCCGATAATTAGCCGTATTATGATGCCTCAGTAGCTGAAGGTGTCTCGACGCCGCCCGATTGCTCGTGGTGGCGCGCGCCGAGTGTGGAGACGACACCATGCTGACGACCCCGCTTTGCCCTCTGTTCGGCATCGAGGTGCCGATCATTCTGGCGCCGATGGACACCTGCACCTCGGCCGAGCTTGCGGCGGCGGTTTCCAACGCCCGCGGGTTGGGCGGCATCGGCACGCTGTTCCGCAGCTTCGCGGCCATCAAGCGCGATATCGACATGGTGCAGAGGCTTACGCAGCGGCCTTTCACCATCAATCACATCCCGCAGACGCTCGATGCCGAAGCGTTTCGCTACACGCTGCAAGCCCGCCCGGCGGTCATTTCATTCACGCTGGCCGACCCGGGCGATCTGGTGCGGCAAGCGCACGACGCCGGCGCGCGGGCGATGGTGCAAGTGACGACGGTGGATCAAGCCTTGCAAGCCGCCGAGCGCGGCGCCGATGTGATCAGCGCACAGGGCAGCGAATCCGGAGGCTATTGCGGCGAGGTCAGCACGATGACTCTGGTGCCGCAAGTGGTCGATGCGGTGTCGCCAATTCCGGTCATCGCCTCGGGCGGTATCTTTGATGGCCGCGGCATTGCCGCAGCGCTGGTGCTCGGCGCCGCCGGCGTCAATATCGGCACCCGCTTTATCGCCTCGAAGGAAGCTCCGGCGCCGCAGGAATGGAAGCAGGCGATCGTCGACGCCAAGTCGGAGCACGCCATGAAGGCCGAGGTGCTCAACGACATCACGCCATTGCCGGGCACCGCCGGGTTCAAGACCGTGCTGCGCTCGCTGCCGACGGAGTTTTTGACGGAATGGAGCGGCAAGCGTGACGAGGCGCGCCGCGAGCGCGATCGTCTGCGCGGCCAGATCGTCTCAACCACCCAGGCCGGCCGGCAACATGAGTGCCTGTTGACGGCCGGTCAGACCGCGGGCGGCATCAAGGAGATCCTCTCGGTCAACGAGATCATGCACAAGCTCGTCACCGAGGCGGAAGCGGCGCTGACGCGGATGCGCTGGCGCGGCGAACACGCCCCGCCGCTGCGGACACGGCTCCCGTCGGAGGAGCGAAGCCCGCCCAATACCGGCATCATGGAAGAAGTTCCGGAGCCGGATAGCCTCGGCGGTTAATCCTTCGCGCCCGATCTACTGGCCGCTTGGCGCGCAATGTATCGAAAGTTCCAAGCGCCAGCGTCGCTCTAATTGGGCGCTTTAATTCGCGTATTGCGCCAATGCCGGTGCGACGCCGGAAACTTTTGAACCCTGCCTGAATTAGCATCCGGCACGAGGCCGATCAGGGTTCCAATACATGAGGACAATGTCATGAGGATGGGCGAAATTGAGATTCATGACTATGCGCGGCAACTGCTTGAGGCCTATGGCGACAAAGCCGTCGTCACCGCTGCGCAAAGGGCCTGCCGCTACGAGGAAAAAGGTCACACCGAGGACGCTGAAACGTGGCGCCACATCGAGTCGGTATTAAAGCTCATGCGCGGACCGCATCTCAGCTGACGGCCCTATACGAGTGATCTCATACGCGCATTCGCACGCTGGCGAGGTCGCACGTTTGATAGGGGAAGATGGTAGCGGAGGACGGATTCGGACCGCCGACACACGGATTATGATTCCGCCCTTTGTCTCTTGAGCAAGCCGTTGATGTTGACGCACTTTCACCAACGGCGCGAATTTATCCCCGTCATTTAGCGGTTTCTTGTTGCCATAAGCGGTATCTCACGGCACTGTGTGGCACGTCGCAATATGCGGCGACGTTGACGGACAGTTGACGCGGGGGATTCCGACATGAGGGATAAGCCGAAGCATCCGGTGCGGCTGACGAACAAGTTCGTAGCCAAGCTCACCGGTACCGAAATGTGGTGGGACGACGATCCGAAGGCTACAGGCTTCGGCGTCAGATCGTATCCCGGCGGGGGCAAATCGTTCTTCATCGACTACCGCCTCGACGGCCGGCAGCGGCGCTACACCATCGGTCCGTTCCCGCGCTGGTCCACCGAAGCTGCACGCGAGGAAGCCAAGGCGCTACGCAAGCAGATCGACCGGGGGATTGATCCCGCCGGCGACAAGCGCGCGCGCCGGACGGCGCCTACCATTCAAGACCTGATCGACCGGTACGTCGAAGATCACTTGCCGACGAAAACTCTCGTCGGACTGCGCGCCAACGACGAGAAGAAGATGCTGGCTGAGGTCGGCGACAAACTTGGCCGGCATACCAAGGTCGCCGCCATACACGGCGGCGATATCGCCGACATGCACCGCCGGATCACCGAATCGGGACGACCGGTCCGCGCCAATAGAATCTTGGCCGTGGCCAGCAAGATGTTCTCACTGTCGCTGGTGCCGAAGGCCGGCGAGACGCTACCATGGCGCAATGCGACGCAAGGTAACCCGTGCAAGGGTATTCAAAAGAACCACGAAGAGGCTAAGGAACGGTTCTTCTCACAATCCGAACTGACAGCGATCAGCGACGCGCTGGCTAAGTATTCCGGCGGTGCCGCCGACTGCGTTCGCCTCATCATGCTGACCGGCGCCAGGCCTTCCGAGGCTATGAAGGCGCGTTGGGAAGAGTTCGATCGAGAACCCGGCTATTGGGTAAAGCCGTCCGCCCACGTTAAACAGCGCAAGACGCATAAGCTGCCGTTGTCTCCGGCGGCAATCGAACTGATCGATCGGCTGCGGAAGAAACGGAAGGGTCAGTGGGTGTTTCCCGGCGACAAGCCGGGAGCGCATCTAACGGTGCTGTGGCGCGTCTGGAACTTCGTTCGCAAGCGGACCGGTCTCGGCAATGACGCGCGCCTTTACGATTTAAGACACAGTTTCGCGTCTATCGGCGCCGGCGGCGGTCTAAGCCTTCCGATCATCGGCCGTTTGTTAGGCCACACGCAGCCGAGGACGACACAGCGTTACGCGCATTTGGCCGACGATCCGCTGCGTGAGGCAGCCGAGAAGATCACCACTGTGATCACCGGCGCCGGCAAGCCGAGTGCCGAGGTCCGGCAGATCCGTGGCCAGCGGTCATGAAATCCCGTCGGCCCACAGTAGCCGATTTAAGGAGGTTGCATCGGCTCTACGCTGCTGCTGGCAGCCGCGAAGAGTTGATCCGCTGGATCGACGACGCACTCAGGGAAGGGAGCCGGCGGCGCGGACCAAAGCCATACAAAAATCGCTTCACTATAGGAATGCTCGGGCACCTATTTGAAGCACAGGGAAAAGACCGCATTGAGATAATCAAGCAATTAGTTCGGGACGGGGTTATACCCGGTCGCGGCACTTTAAAGTCAAGGGTAGAGCGAGGTCGCCGCGACCTCAGGAAGATGGAGAAGGGTCTCGAACAAACTATGCGCCGCTTCGAAGATCAATTTCGCCGTCGCTACCCAGATTTATTTCGGGGCATGAAATAAATCGCTCGCGCGCGGCACGTCGCGTCCCTTATCAGCATTTAGCTGCACAAGGGAGAACGCGATGCCTTCCAAACAACAATCCAATGTTAAGCCGAGCATCCTTGACGGCTACCGATCGGAGGATCGGACGGCCTCGGACCTAGGTGTCTCGCTGCGCCTGTTGCGCAAATGGCGGCAACTGGGGGAGGAATGGCAACGAGAGTGATCTGTGGATTGGCAAAATGATCCGCATGTTCCTCGGTATGATCGAATTTCAAGGATCTGATCACGAAGCCGTTCTAATTGAGCCGATATCGCCGCCGCTGAAGGACGGTAAGGCCGACAAGGCCGACAAGGCCGACAAAACCACGGATCAAAAGAAGCCGGCCGTCGACTTCGACGACGAGATCCCGTTCGTGCCATGAGGGGCAACGAACACCAAGATTGGGTACAGCGCGCCCGTACTGTACCCATCGAACGCGAGATCGAGCGCCGCGGTGTAAAGCTGCGGCGCGAAGGCCTCGAACGCGTCGGTGCATGTCCGAAGTGCGGTGGCGACGATCGGTTCGCTATCAATATCAAGAAGCAGGTCTTTAATTGTCGCGGCTGCGGCGTCGCCGGCGACGTAATAGAACTGGTCGAACACCTCGACGGCGTCGACTTCAATGCCGCATGCACTACGCTGGCCGGTCCGCTGCCGAAAGCTAATGGCAAAGCCAATGGTAAAGGCGCGACTGATAGAGCGAAGAAGGTCGTCGTCGCTACCTTCGAGTATCTGGATCAAAACGGCAGCGTCGCCTCCGCCGTCGATCGTATCCAGTTCCAGAAGCCGGACGGCAGCTACGTCCTCAAAGACGGTAAACCGGATAAAACTTTCCGACAGTGCCGCCCCGATCCCGATCACCCTGGCAAGTGGCTGCCTAATGTCACCGGCGTCCCAGTGGTGCCGTACCGGCTGCCGCAAGTGCTAGAGGCGATCGCCACCGGTCAACCAGTTCTAATTGTCGAAGGCGAGGCGAACGCCGATCTACTGTGGTCGTGGAACGTCGCCGCTACATTGCTGCGCCGGCGGCGCCAAGAAGTGGAAGCCGGAACATAGTGCGTTCTTACACGGCGCCGATGTCGTCCTTCTTCCTGATAACGACGGCGTCGGTTGGGAACACGTCAACGTCGTCGGTTCTTCGCTATCCGGTATTGCCAAGCGGATTCGTGTCCTCGCCTTATCTGACGCCAAAGCCAAGGACGACGTTATTGACTGGGCGAAAGCCGGCGGCACGCGTGAACAGCTGGACGCTGTATTAGAGGCGGCGCCAGACTGGAAGCCGCTTTCCACTGAGGAGATCGACAAGCACGCCGCCGACGAGAGGGAAGACGCCGAGAAGCGCGAAGACGAGCTTTTGGCGGCGCTGGAAAAGTTGGAACCTGGCCTTGCCTATCGTCGCCAGCGCGACGAGGTCGCCAAGGAACTGCGCGTCGGTAAAACTGATATCGACGCCGAACTGAAGCGCCGTCGTGAAGCGGCGCCGCTGTATGGGCACTGGCACGTTGAACCGTGGCCCGATCCGGCCGACGGCGACGCGCTGATCAGAGACATTATCAAGAAGATCCTACGGCATGTCGTCTGTTCGTCCGACGACGCTTTGGTGATCGCGTTGTGGGTCGTGTTCTCGTGGGTTCACGAGGACGCGGCAGTTCATAGTCCGTTGCTACTGGTCACTTCCGCCGAACCAGAAAGCGGGAAGACGACGACGCTTTCTATCGTCTCCTATTTGACACCGCGGGCAATCGCGAGTGTCGAGATCAGCAAGGCGGCGCTCTATCGCGCAATCCAGTTGTGGAAGCCGTCCTTCGTTATCGACGAGTTCGACACCGTCCTGAGTTCCGTCGACGACGACAAGGCCGAGTTGCGTAGTGTGGTCAATAGCGGACACGTCCGCGGCCAGGGCGTCCTTCGTTGCGTCACCGACGATCACCGGCCTGAAATGTTCTCGACGTTCGCACCGAAGGCGATCGGCATGATCGGCAAGAAGCTTCCGCCGGCAACGCTTGGGCGCTGCATTGGCATAGAACTGCGCCGGCGTCTGGCAGACGAGACGATCGAGCGCTTCGCCCACCAGGACGACGCCGATCTAGGCAATCTCCGTTGCCGTCTGCGCCGGTGGGCAATGGACAATGCCGACGCCCTCAACGTCGAAGTGTCCATGCCGGACAACTTCGATAATCGCCGGGCGGACAACTGGCGCCTGTTGTTCTCGATCGCGGATCTGTGTTCTGGCGCAGAGGAGTGGGGCGACAAGGCGCGCGCTGCCGCCGTGAAGATCGAAGGGTCGTCCGACAGTAAGACGATCAACACCCGGGCGCTTACGGACGCCAAGTCGATCTTCTATCCGAAGGACGCCGACGATCGCCCACTGGAACCGCTGGAACGCATTAGCTCCTCTGATCTTGCCGCCCAGTTCGCCACCTACCTCGATAGCCCTTGGGCTGAGTGGAGGAACGGCAAGCCAATCACGCAGGCGCAACTGGCGCGGGTCCTGAAACCGTTCGGTATCACCCCGCAATCAATCCGGCTGCCAAGCGGCGCTGTAATACGCGGTTACTTGAGGACGCAGTTTGAGGACGCCTGGGAAAGGTACCGTTAGGGGCGTTTTTACCCGCTACAGTGCTACAAACCCGCGTGGCTGTGGGACAACTTGCGTTTTTTAGGTGCTACAGCGGGAAAAGGTGTAGCGGGTAAAAAAGTGCAAGAAACGCCGATGAAATGGGCATTTGTAGCGGTGTAGCAGGTAAAAAGGCGGGTAGAGGGGACAAAGAGAGGAGACGACGAAAATGATGACAGACAAGAGACGCTACGGGGTGATCGAGGTCCGGCGTCGCAATGCCGAAACCTACCACCTCATGATCGACGGGCAGATGTGGTCCGAGGTCGAGTGGTCGCACGATCGGCAAGCCTGGTGCGTTCAGGACGCCGCCGGCCACTGCCTCGCACACGTTGAACATATCGTGGGAGAGAACAGGGACGTGCAGACAGCTATCCGACTCGCCAAACGCATGATCGTCGACGGCTCAATGCCGACACCGGAAGGGGCACAAGAGAAGCTGCGGCTGGAACGTTCAGAGGCGCCATTTTTTATCGGCCCTGATACTCGCTTAATCAGGCCATAGCGGTTACCTATACCGCATACCCTATTGCGCTAAATATCTATGAGGTATGGCTTTATGGCGTTGAACGCTAGTTCGCGTCAACGTTAGGTCAACGTCGGACGGCCAAATAATGCCTTTAGATACTGCAGCGGTACCGCCTCGATACGGTGTCGATTGTGCGCCAGCCGGTCGTCGAAACAAGCGCGTTGACGGACGAACCAAGACGGCGCGGCGCGTTAAACAGCTCGTCGCCGGCTATAGCAGGCGGCTGGGCGGCCTCGCCTGCGATCCCGTAGTTCACACCGACATTGTAAAGCTGGCCGAACACGAGGCGGTTGCCGAAGAGCTGCGCGGCTGCCTGTTAAGGCATGAGCCGATCGATCACGCCGTCCTTAATCAGCACGAACGCGCTGTGCGCCGGCTGCGTACTGCACTGGCTTTAGATCGGTTACCAGAACCGCCGCCGCCGCCGTCCCTAGACAGCTATCGACGCGCCAAGCATGGGGCTACGCCCTGACCGAAGTGCGCTACAGCCGCCTTGAGGAACTGAAAGCCGAAGCTGCCGCCGTGCTTGGTCTGTCGGTTGATGCCGATCGTGTAGTGATGCTTGCGGCATTGAAGCTTCAGCATCAAACGATGCTGGAAAACTTAGTCGCTGGCCGGAACACAGATGCCGACGCATTGCTTGCGATCACGCGGGCTATTTCCGAATTATTGCCGCCCCCTGTGCCACAAATCCCGGAAGTGAAGATCGAAATTGTAGATACGCTCGTTGGCATTTGCAGCAAGTGTGGCCACGAACATCGGCCCTATCAGCCGCCGGTTGAGGGCGGGATGCAAACTATGGATCCGTCTCCGCCACAACCCGAGGCGCCACCACGCCCTCCTGAACCCCCAACGAACGTCATTGAAATGCGGCCACGCTCAATCCATGACGGTGCGTGACGTAGCGCTCACGTCATATGACGTCCGCTTTTGATGTCCGCTTTGAGAGGTAAAGCGGACATCGAAATTTAAGAGCGTCACGTCCGCTTTTGACCCAATCTGGACATCGGTAGTCCAAGTTTGCTGTGATGCACAACACGGTTCCTTCCATGATGTGGTACGGTCCAGCCGGCGCAGGGCCCTGCCCGCCGAAAAAATGTCAGCCGAATTATCGCGTGTCCGGCGGAGGAGGAGGAGCAATGGCTCCAACTGCCGCGGGATCGCCTTGGCGCTTTTCGCCAAGATGCAATAGCGGCACCAGCACGAAAGCAAATGCCGTAAACGCTGCAGACAACACGACAAGCGGCGAGAGATTGCGATGAAAGACATCCGTAAAGAGATAGGAGCCGAGATTGTCGGCCAGCGCGGTTGCAAGATTGATGATCGACATCAAAACTGCGAAGGCAAATCCTTCTGCGCGACGCGGGCAATAATCGGCGGCGAGTGTTAGCGTGGCCACAGTAGCAATCATTGCTGCAAGACCGGAGGAAAAGCTAATAACTGCCGCCGTTGCCTCATTCCAGAAAAACAAGAATCCCAAGCTGGCCAATGTCCCGATCGCAACGCTCAAGTTCAGCAACTTTTTGAGAGTCAATTTTTTCAAGTACCACCGATGCAAGAAAGCACCGGCGACCCAACCGGCCCCGGCGATTGATCCCAAAAAACCGATATAGGCTTGTGAGAATTTCAGATCATCAGTCATGATGAAGTAGAGGGGCGTGCTCAATCCCGGACTAAAATAATAGAGAAATATAAAAGCCGCGATGATCCATAGGTGGCGTCGCCGAAACGTGCTCGACAGTCCTTCGAACGTATGTTTCATGCCCTGAATATTCATTCGAGCTTTTTTCTCGGGGATGAGAAACACAGTCCCAAAGATCACAAGCAAGGGAGCGCAGCTGACCAAGGCCGCCGCGCTATGCAAGGCGCTCGTTGGCGCAAGGTTCTGGACGAGCTGACCACCAACGATCGCGGCTGTCATCGCCGCAACGTTGTACCAGAGCCACTGCTGGTTGATGAACGTCCCACTCTCTTTGAGACGCTGACCATTTTCGACCAACACTGCTCCACACAAAGTACTCGAGATGGCCATCGCATAGGCGGTGAGCATCAGCGCGAAGACCAGCCGGTCCGGCACGGTGAGCTGGGTCACCAAGAGAAAGCCGCAGGTGGCGGCGGCATTGGCGATAAGAAGATAGCTTTTACGACGATAGCCGAAGAGCGGAATGAAATCGGACACAAGTCCGTAAAGCGGCTTTATGATCCATGGAAGATTAAAGAGCGTCAGATAGGCGGTGATTTGCAGCGGTGTCCAACCCTGCACTTGTTTTAGATAGTAGTTGAGCGGCTGCGAGATTAATCCGCCGATCTGGCCGAGACCCTCCACGACGTAGACGAGAGCAAAAAACCACAGCAGATGAGTCATTGATCCACGTTCGCTCAAGCGTGTGGGGATCTCAACAGCAGGAGCGCGATCAGTCATCGGCGGGGTTGGTGTTTAGGTTGAAAGGGAAAGTCAGGGTAACAGTGTTGGCGTTCTCATTCCTCGATCATTACTGAAGCGGTCTAGCCTCAGGCAGCACTACGGCAGGCGGGGATTGCGCAAGCGGCATGGAGGACGACGGGCTGACTTGAAAATACTTGTACATGCCAAGTGCGCAGAACAGCAACACCACGCCCGCTGTGATGTATTCTGGTCTAATCATCAACCCGTTCACAGCCAGGCCGGACCAGTTTCTGACTGTGATTGACCTCTTGCGATCAGAGCTCGAAGGACGCAGACGCCAAGCTCTGTGGTACTCCCAACCAAAATAGGCGAGCGCGACGGATCCGATTGCCAGGCAAAGGGCCGAAAGAGACAGTAATCCGGCGCGATGCATGGCTGCGCCGGAAGCCCAGCCGAGGGCAAAAACGAGTGCTGCAAGCATCAGTCGACTTCGGCTGCCCAGGAGCATGCCACCGATTTTGCCGCAGAGCCAATTCACCTATCAAGTGATTGCTTACTGTGCGCTTGTTTTGTGACTTGCTGCTCGGAATGAATAGCCAAGCACTTGCTGTGATTTGAGGCATTCGCCGTCAGGGTTCAGTCGGGATCCGCGGCAGATGGAGCGGGTTGTTCAATTGAAATTGGGTCAGATGCCGGAAAGGTGTTCTTGAGAGCGTCGTCGAGCTGCTCGTTCCCGATCCGAAAGTCCATCCGCCCCTTAAGCATCCAGACAATCTGCTCGTGAGGGTGCCTATGCGGAGCGGCACGTGCGCCCGCCTTGATCTTCCACCACACGATCATTCCCTGCTCGCCTGCAAGGACGCGACGTTCAATTTTATCATTGATGTGCTCCGACGGAAGTCCCGCAAGCACGCCAAACCCAGAAATCACAGGCATCACATGTCTCCATTGTCGCGCGCACATTTATAGCACCTGATAGAGTGGAAAGACGCCAACAAATACCGAGAAAGCATGTGGCCGTGCCCGGTTGAAGTCGACATCAGGTGCACAGCTGAAATTGCACTGACGTGCTGGACCGAGTCCGAAAAACCGAAGCGACGATGGGACCTCTCACCGGTTTTCGCATAGTCGAGTTCGCGGGTATCGGGCCCGCGCCGATGGCGGCTATGCTGTTCGCCGACCAAGGCGCGAGCATTATCCGATTGGATCGACTGACTCCGAGCGGCCTCGGCATAGATAAGCCGGCGCGTTTTGATTTGATCGCGCGCTCTCGTCCTTGAAAGGCTGTTTAAGACGCGCACCAGGGGCGAATGGTGCTCGCTGCTCGAAGGAACCGACGCCTGCTTCGCGCCTCCGCGATACCTATATCCAGCTTAGGTACCGTGCCCTCGAGCTTCCGGCGGACCTCTGCGAACGACAGTTCTGATGAGATCCTGATATGCTCCACTGTAATCGTCTGTGACGTGATGGAGGCTTGTGTAGTGGCTTGGGTCATGTCGCGCTCCCACGGCTCCTTGCCGGTACCGGACCAGATCGTCATCAAACGGAAACGTCTGGAGCGACCGAAGGTCACTGCAGTTGTTGATGCAGAAATTCGTTCGTCCGCCTGTTGGCGAGCGCTGCTGCCGCGGCATTGTAGTGCGTCCCATTATGTCGAGCGAAGGCGTGATGCTGACCCGGATAGCTGTAAACGGTCGCGTTCGCTTTTGCTGCCAGGGCCGCTTTGATCTCAGCTTGCGCCGCCTTCGAGATGAATTCGTCCTCCTCGGCCAGGTGCATGAGCATCGGGGCCGCCAGCCCGCCAACCTCGCCGAGGTATTTTTCCGTCTCACCGCCATGATAAGCAACGGCGGCATCGACTTCGTAGCGGGCGGCCGTAAGAAATACCATTAGGCCGCCAAGGCAATATCCGAGCAGGGCAACCTTTCCAGTCGGCTCCGGTCTTGGCCGCCCCCGTTCTTATTTGCGGCGCGACCACTCAAAATTGATTCGATCCTTAATTTTGCGCTCGAAAACGGCCCCCAGCCCTTCAAGTCCCATTGACATGGATCAAAACAACCGCCGAAGGAGCGGCCTATGGTTTATGCGATAGGCAAGCTTAGGCCTTGCGAAGGAGACGATCGCCGGCCGATTACCCATCTTTTGGCCCGAAACGGACATCGAGACAGTCCTGAGGAATGTCTGCTTTCAGGTGGATTGTGTTGCAAAACTTGCAAAACTCTCATTGAGACGATCGATGAACCGTGATTCGGTCGGATTGAGGTGGCGATTCGCGGGAGCGGTCGATGATGGGGCGGCAGGAGCGTGGACAAGGCCAATTCTTTTATGCGTTTGATCTCGACGAGGTGGTGCCACCAGATCATTTAGTTCGACAGATCGACGCCGTTCTCGATCTGAGTTGGGTGCATAAGGAGCTTGCGCCTTATTATTCGCACACAGGTCGCCCGTCGATTGATCCGGTGCTGATGATCCGGATGCTGATGGTGGGTTATGTTTTTGCGATCCGTTCCGAGCGGCGGCTGTGCTCTGAGGTGCAGGTCAATCTAGCCTACCGATGGTTTTGCAAGCTCGGCATTGAAGATCGTATCCCCGATCATTCGGTATTCTGCCGTGCCCGGCACGCGCGCTTCCGCGAGAGCGATGCGTTGCGCCGGGTATTTGAGGGCGTGGTGGCGAAGTGCATCGCTGCCGGGCAAGGCTGGGATCATCGTCGACGCCGAGGGCAGCCGCGCCAATCGCGCCGTGGAGATTGCCGTCACCCAGACCATGGTGGAGCGGGTCCGCCGCCGCTTCGATCTGCGGCCGCAGAGGCTCGCAGGTGATACTGTTTATGGCGCGGTCAGGCTGCTCAAGTGGCTGGTGGAGCGCAAGATCACCCCGCACGTTCCGGTGTGGGACAAGTCGGCGCGCCACGACGGTACCTTCAGCCGAGCCGACTTCGTCTTCGACCGGGAGCGTAATATTTACGTTTGCCCAGGTGGCGCGGAGCTAACCAGCACCGGCAACATCGATCAGAGCCACATCGTCTACTACAGGGCCAACAAGAACGACTGCTCGATCTGCGCGTTGAAGCCAAAATGCACCACGGCGGTCGTGCGCAAGGTCACACGAGACGTCCACGAGGATCTGCGAGATCAAGTTCGCGCGCTGGCCAACACCGAGGCCTTCCAGCAGTCACACCGCGAGCGCAAGAAGATCGAGATGCGATTTGCGCATATGAAGCGTATCTTCAGGCTCGACCGGCTTCGACTGCGAGGCTTGACCGGTGCGAGGGACGAGGTCCTGCTCACAGCAACCGCGCAGAACCTGAGGCGGCTCGTCAAATTTCTTTGCCGTCCACCGCCATTGGCGGCGGCCTGTCCAACATAGCTGGTGCGTCAGGCGTTGGTACCGATGCGTCGATGCCGCAACTCCCTCATCGGGACAGCGGAACAAGGCACGGCAAAAATACAGACGACACCGCGTTGGCAAATACATCCGAGTTTTGCAACACAATCAGGTGTAGAGCGGACATCGTGATTTGACCGCGCAATGTCTGGTTGTGACCCATCTCTGCCATTCGAGGCCGAGATTTGCTGTGATGCACAACACAGCCGCCATTCGGCGATGTGGTAAGTTGTGATTGTCAGCTTGAGGGGGGAAGCCCGTGAGGCGGCGCGAATTCATTACGCTGATCGGCGGCGCAGCAGCATGGCCGCGCGTCGCACACGCGCAGCAGTCTCCGGGGCTGCGGCGCATCGGCATCCTGGTGCATGGCGTGGAGACTGATCCAGTGTCGCAGAAGCGGCTTGCGGCGTTCCGTCAGGAACTTGAAGGGCTTGGTTGGCAGGAAAATCGCAATGTGCATATCGAGGTGCGCTATTCTGCCAACGACTACGATCGGCTCGCACCCGTGGCCCATCAGATAGTGGCGCTCAATCCCGACGTCATCTTCACGAACACGACGCCGGCGATCAAGGCGCTGCAGCAGCAAACCCGCACCATTCCGCTGATATTTGTCGAAGTCTCCGATCCCACTGGTGCCGGCGTGGTCGCCAGCCTAGCGCGACCGGGCGGCAACATCAGTGGCTTTTTGTTTTATGAGGACAGCATCCTCGGCAAATGGCTAGGTATGCTCAAGGAGATCGCCCCGTATATGACGCGGACCGCGCTCCTCGGCAACCCAAAGGGGTTCCCGTACGGTTATTTTCTGCGCACTGCCAAGGCCATTGCACCGTCGCTAGGGATCGAGGTGATCCCGGCTCCGGTCGCGAATGCCGACGAAATCGAACAGTCCATCGAGTTTTTTGCGCGCGTGCCAAACGGCGGCCTGCTCGCTCCCAACGACACCACAGTTGAGGCAAATCGGGATCTTGTCATCGCGCTCGCCGCGCGCCATCGCTTGCCGGCGGTCTATGCGTTCCGCGATTTCGTCACGGCCGGCGGCCTGATGTATTACGGCACTGACCTCATCACGCAATTCCGGCGGGCGGCATCCTACGTCGATCGCATTCTGCGCGGGGCCAATCCGGCCGACCTTCCGGTCGAGACCCCGACCAAGTACGAAACCGTGCTCAATTTGAAGACGGCGAAAGCACTTGGTTTCCACGTGCCGTCAACGCTGCTCGTGCGCGCCGACGCGGTGATCGAATAGGATGGCATTTGCTGCACTGCATATCTTCCTGGCCCAAAGCGGACGTGCAAAGACTGCCGCTCGATGTCTGCAAACGGGGGAATAGCGGACGTCGAAATTTAAGAGCGTCACGTCCGCTTTTGACCAGATGGCCGATAAAAACAAAAGTTTGTCTCAAAATCGCAAGGTTTCATCGAGCGGATTTTACCAACTAAGTCGTGTCGGGATCAGGGTGCCGGGCATCGCGGCTCAAGGACCGCTTTGTCCATGCGTTACGAACGCTCTAACGAATACGCGCCAAGGCCCCCGCTTTGCCCAAGCTGCGCTCAAATCATGCGGCTCGCTCGAATAACGTCGCGATTTGGCGACCTGCCCGACCTTTATACCTTTGAATGCCGAGCTTGTGGCGTGTCGCACATTGAGGCAGCTGCGCCCTTCGCTGCCCCAAACTGTCATGCGTCCGTTGATTATGAAGTGAGGGCGAGGACAAAATGAAGATCAGTTCGACGCAAAAAACGGATATCGTACGTCGTATTCAGGTGAAGAACCCGGATGGCACTTGGGCCGTAACATATAGGGCCCTTGCTGCGGAGTTCGCCGTATCGAGCTGTCTAATATCCCATATGGCTAAGCGTGCTGGTTTGCCGCAACGCGAACGCGGTCCGCAATGCATTCCATTCGCAGGCATGCGCTATCAGCCGCCAGCACAGCTGCGGGATATGTACCAGGAACTACGTGGCAAAGTCGGCATGACGGAGGCTCGCCGTCTCATTGAGGACCACATGCGGATAAGGGGAATTAGGGGTGTTGGCGATGGTTCTTCTGTTGATGTCCAGCCTATTGCAGCCTAAATGCCAACCTAATGGGCAAGCAGTAGGAAAATACGGTCATGGGAGTACTCTCTCCCTCAGAGAACCGCGAACCTGAAGTCCGTCAGATTACAGTAATGTTCTGTGATCTCGTAGGGTCTACCGAGCTCTCGGAAAAATTGGATCCCGAAGATCTCCGGGCGCTGATCGACGCGTATCGAAAAGTCTGCGGCGCGGCGGTCATCCGATACGAAGGCCAAGTTGCGAACTATGCCGGTGATGGCCTAGTGGCGTTTTTTGGTTGGCCACGCGCGCATGAGGACGATGCAGTCCGTGCTGTGCATGCTGCCCTGGCAATTCTCTCTGAAGTCACCAACATTCCTGGTCCAGTTGAACTCGCTTCGCGGGTGGGCATTTGCTCCGGTCGAGTCGTGGTCGGCCAGGCCGGCGGGCCTGGAGGCTGGATGGAGGCGGTCGGCGAAACCCCGAACATTGCTGCGCGGCTGCAAACGCTCGCCGCGCCCAACACTTTGCTTGTATCGGAATCCACGCAACGACTCGCATTGGCGGCCTTTGAATTTCAAGATCTTGGTTTTCGAGAACTCAAAGGCGTGACCAAGCCTCTTCGCGTGTATGGCGTTCTGTCAGCGAAACACAGCACGACCCGTTTCGAAGCGGCGCATGCGAGCTCCCTCACGCCACTCGTCGGTCGCTCAAGTGAACTGAGCTTGTTGCTGGATCGCTGGCAAAAAACCAAAGAAGGCGACGGACAGGTCGTACTGCTTTCAGGTATTCCGGGAGTTGGTAAATCACGACTCATCCATGAGCTGAAGTCGAATATCCAGAATGAGCCTTTCTTCTTATTGAATTATCAGTGCTCTCCGTATCACAGCCAGAGCGCATTTTTTCCGGTTATCGAGCAAATAGAATTGGCTGCCCAACTACACGCTGGCGACTCCGACGCGGACAAATTTGCCAAGTTGAAGGCCTACCTTTCGGGCTTGATCGATGATCGAGTCGAATCGGTTTCTCTGATCGCCCGTCTATTGTCCATTTCAATCGAAGATCAGAGGGGACTGTCCACACTTACTTCCCAGCAAATAAAGAATAGGACGGTAGATAAGCTTCTGGAGATGATCTTATCTTTCTCTGCCCAGCGCCCGACGCTGTGCATCTTCGAGGATGTGCATTGGATAGACCCATCTACGCTTGAGCTGCTTGAGCTGGCTATCGGCCGGATTGATCGCGCCCGTATCATGCTTGTGGTTTCGTACAGACCGGAATTCCGGCACACCTGGTCGACCCATGCTAACGTAACGCTGCACTCGCTTACCCGATTGTCGCGTAGCGAAGTGACGAGGATGATCAAGGAGCTGTTGAGAGAAGGTAGCCTGTCCCAACAAGTTTTCGATCAGATTATCGAAAAGGCGGATGGCGTACCGCTGTTCATCGAGGAACTCACAACAAGCATCGTCAGTACGCCGAGACAAAATAGACAAAAGAGCGATTTGGACCAGACTACGCCGTTTACGGCCAAAGTTCCCGAGACATTGCATGATGCATTAATGGAGCGGCTCGATCGCGTGGCGCACGGTCGCAAGCTGGCGCAAATCGCAGCCGTAATCGGCCGGGAGTTCTCCTATGATCTTTTGACCGCCGCATCTCGGACTGATGAGACGGATCTCCGCTCGGCACTCTCGCAACTCGAAGACGCTGACGTCATCTATCGAACCGGCGTTTCGCCTTCGGTGCGTTTTGCATTCAAACACGTATTATTACGCGATGCGGTCTACAACTCTCTACTCCGGGGCAAGAGACAGGAGATTCACGCCGATATCGCCGCAGTATTGGAGAATCATTTTCGCGACGTAGTCGAAAATAGACCTGAAATTCTGGCTTATCATTATAGCCAAGCAGGAAAGAACGAGTTGGCCATTCGCTGCTGGCGTGAATCCGGTCGACGCGCGCTCGCAAACTCAGCCAACGTAGAAGCCATTGGTCATTTTCGCAACGCACTGCAGCTCTTAAGAGCATTGCCGGATACTCCGCAACGTAACAAGGAAGAAATCGAAATTCAGTTGGCGCTGGGCATTCCGCTCATCGCCGTTCAGGGCTATGCCGCTCCAGAAACTCGCGAGGCGTTTTCGCGGGCACGAACTCTGTGCCTTAAACTCGACAGTCAGCCCGAGTATTTCCAGGCGCTTTTCGGACTTTGGGGACATTCGTGGATGGGCGGCAAAAACGACGAAGCGCTCGCTATGGCCAATGAGTTCCTAGCAAAGTCACGAGAAACGTCGGATAGCATTCTGCTGATGGTGGCTCATCGCGTGATGGGAAGCACACTTTTGACCATCGGCGAGTTCGAAAACTCGAGGCGACACTTCGAGGAGTCGATCGCGCTCTCTAAAACCGAGCGAAGACAATCGGTTTACACACTTTACATGGTGGAACCGCAGGTCGCTTCTTTATTACTGCTGTCTTGGGATTTGTGGTTTCTTGGTTATCCCGACCAATCGCTAGCGCGCGTCTCAGAAGCCCTCACGCTCGCGCAGGCTCTCGCACAGCCCTACAGCATAGCATTTGCCCATTACATGACCTCCGTTGTCCATCTTCTGCGCGGCGATCCGGCCCGCGCCCTTGAGAGTGCCGAGCGAAGCCTCGAAATGTCACGCGAACAACGGTTCTCCTTGTACGTGCTTCTGTCTACTATTTCGCGAGGTCACGCACTTGGCGAGCTTGGTCGGCTGCAAGAAGCTGTGACTGAGATCCAAAATGGAATTTTCGAAGGACGCCGTACGGGCGTCGGTTTCATGCTTCCGATGATGTATAGCTGGTTGGCTGATGTGCGCGCTCGGTCCGGCGATCATGAGACCGCGGCGTCGATCATTGAGCAAACATTGCGCGAGATCGGCGACGCGACAGGTCGGTCATGGGAAGCTGAGTTACAATCGCCAAAGAGCGGAGATGCTTTTAGCGCTGAACCCATCGAAAATTGCCGAAGCCGAGTCACATCTTAAGAACGCGATTGAACTGGCGCGCCGTCAAAATTCCAAGTCGTTGGAGTTGCGAGCGGCTCTGAGCCTCGCAACGCTTTTGCGCCAGCAAGAAAGAATCGATCAGACACGAGAGCTGCTAGAACCAATCTACCATTGGTTTGAAGAAGGAGCAGAGACGTCAGACCTTAGGCGTGCACGCGATTTCTTGATGGCTCTCCACTAAATTGAGCCCTACCGGATGCGTGCCGAACCGGCGCGTTGCTTCTTGTGCGACACGCCGCATATTCCCCACGGTTGGGACGCCGGCGTTCTTTACGAAGAGACAAGCCGAACCCTGCTCTGCGGCGACTTGTTTACCCAACTCGGCGATGGTCCTGCTTTGACAGAGAGCGATGTCGTCGGGCCTGCGATTGCCGCCGAAGACATCTTCCGATATTCCAGCCTAAACCCTGGCATGGGCACGATGATCCGTCGGCTCGCAGAGTTTTCACCGCGCACACTGGCGCTCATGCACGGCCCCTCATTTTCCGGCGACGGCGCGAGTGCACTCTGCGCCCTGGCTAACGACTACGACCAGCGCATTCTTCGGTCACGTCCCTGATTCTGCGGTCGCCTGAACAAAAACGCTAATGGAAATTCCGAGAATCCGCCGCGAGAGGGCCCTTTTGTATTTGGCTCGCTGATTATGTTGCGGTGCATGAGTTTGCTTCTGGCCCAAAGCAGACATTAGAGATGCGCCGAGGATGTCCGCTTTCGGGGGTAAACCGGACATCGCAAATTAAAGCCGCCATGTCCGCTTTTGACCCAAAGCAGACGCCGTCTCTTCCTCGGCATTTATCTGTCCAGCCGTCAATCAATCGACACTTGAGGTTTCCGCTGGTTCCAATGGGTAAGGCGAAGAGCCGCAGCGCTCTGATGATCAAAACTGCTCAGTTTTCGAACTGAAAATGGGCTTTGATTAGCGAAGGAACAGTCCTGACTTCATTGGGCTGTTCGCAATCGCGTTTCCATCAATCGTATTTGCCCGTTGGCCGGTTCTCGGCGCGAGTGCGAATTTTTTGCGAGATCCAATGGCCAAAGACGCAATTAAAGCAGCCATCACTCGTGATCCCATCCTTATCGATCTTGCGTTGCAGGGCGGTGGCTCGCATGGGGCATTTACTTGGGGCGCGCTCGATCGTCTGCTCGAGGAGCCGTGGCTTAGAATTGATGGCATTTCCGGCACGTCGGCGGGGGCGATGAATGCCGCGGTGCTTGTCGATGGTCATGCCAAAGGCGGGGCCGCGGGTGCCCGGACAGCTCTGGAGAATTTCTGGCTCCGCGTCTCCGAGGCGGCTCGCTTCAGTCCATTGCGGCGCGGCCCCCTCGATGTGATTCTCGGCCGTTGGACTCTGGACTCTTCGCCTATTTATGTCGCCATGGATCTCATGTCTCGCTTGGTGTCGCCCTATGACTTGAACCCCATGGGCAAAAATCCATTGCGTGCAATTCTCGCCGAAACAATCAATTTCGAGCGGTTGGCGCAAGCGCCTACGAAACTCTTCATCACCGCAACCAATGTCCGAACCGGCCGCGGTCACGTATTCAAGAACGAAGCTGTTACGCCGGACGTTCTGCTCGCCTCAGCCTGTCTTCCCACCATGTTCCAGGCCGTAGAGATTGACGGCGAGCCCTACTGGGATGGAGGCTATTCCGGCAATCCTACGATCACGCCTCTCATTCGAGAGTGCAAGTCACAAGATACCATTCTCGTTCAGATCAATCCGGTTGAACGCGAAAGATCGCCGCGCTCCGCCTCAGAGATTCTCAACCGACTGAATGAGGTGTCCTTCAACGCGGTTCTGCTGAAAGAGCTGCGCATGATCGCCTTGCTTCGGCAAGTCGCCGATCCGGGCAACAGCGAGGGCGCGCAATGGGCCAGCATGCGTATCCACCGCATTGCGAGCGAGATGCTGACCGAGCTCGGCGCTTCCTCCAAGCTCAACGCGGAATGGGAGTTCTTCTGCTTGCTGCGCGATGAGGGGCGAAGGTCGGCGCAAGTCTTTTTGGAGAGCCATGCATCGGATCTTGGACACCGCTCCACGTTGGACCTTGATGTCTTGTTAGAACAGATCTGACGGAAGGGACTTCATTTCCCACTCGCCCCTCGGTCACAAAGTGCTAGGCTTTAGCCATTGCAGACGGGAGCCCATGCAAAGACGCCAGTTCATCACGCTTCTCGGCGGTGCAGCTGCGTGGTCGCTCGCTGCGAGCGCGCAGCCTGGCCGACGTCCCGGTGCAGCGCTCCACGAAATTCGAGATGTTTATCAACTTAAAAAACCGCAAAGTCATTCGGAATCATCGTCCCTTTTCCGCTGTGATCGAATGAAGCGGCGCGACGTCCGCTTCTGGCCCAAAGCGGATGTTTAGATAGCGCCGAGGGATGTCCGCTATTGGGGGTAAAGCGGACATTGACTTATCGACCTCGATCTACGAGTACACGCCCTAATTAGGAATGCTAACGCGAAACCCTGGCTACAGCCCGGACTCGATAGCGTGGAGCAGCCGGAACCGCATCTCGTCGTCATTGCTTGTGAGCGAGATCACGAAACGCACCCGACCATGACTTGAGGTGTCGGCATAGCCCGCGAGCGTGCGGATCCCGTCCATAGTGCCAGTCTTGTTCATGCCGCCGTCGTGGCCGTGGAGCAGGTTGGCGTGGGGCGCAAAGAGCTCGAGCACTTTGGCGAGGCCGCGGGCGGTGAAGCGGTTGTCACGGCTGATGCCCGAGCCCTCCTCGAGATGGATGGCCGTGGCGAGGCCATGCGCGGCGAGCATCTCATTCGCGACCTCGAGCGACTTCTCGAGGTTGACTGGCCCGCCCAGGCGGTGCCCGCCAATCTCCAGGAAGACCTGGTTGGCGATGTAGTTGTTCGAGGCACGGAGCAGCTCGGCGAGGATCTCCGAAAGGGTACGCGACTGTCGGTGAACGTAGACCGGCTTTAGTCCCTCGGGCACCGTTCCGGCCGAGATCTTGCCCTTCACGCGGCCGCCGGCCCGCTCGATGAACGCGGCGATCAGCTCGCCGGCATATTGCAGGCTCACCGTGGGGTCCTGGCTCAGGCTGACGCGGCCGCTCCCTTTAGGGCCTCGCGCCCGGAACTGGGCGATCGCGAGCGGGGTGATCGGGGTCTGCTTCTCGGCGGACCTCACCTTGTTGCGGCTGCGCACGGCGTAGATGGTGTTGAAATTCACCGCCAGCGCGGAGTTCAGCGCATCGTAAGCATTGTTGGTGTCCTCGATGCCCGGGATGCGGAGATTTGAAGGGTAGTAGCTCGCGTCGAGCACGATCCCATCGATCGGCTTCTTGCCGACTACTGCGACGAGATCGGTCGAGAGCGGCGCTAGCTCCTCTGAGATCAGGAAAGGATCGCCGCCACCGCGCACGTAGAGCACGCGCTTGTCGTCGAGATAGAAGCGGGTCTCGAAGCGGTAGTCGCCGCCCAGCACCTCCAGCGCCAGCCAAGCCGTCATGATCTTGGTAACTGAGGCCGGAACGAAGGGCTCATCAGCGTTCTGGGCCACCAACTCGCTGCCTTCGAGGTCCACCACTAGCACTACCCCTGACGGAGCGAGGGCCGCAACTTTCTCTTTGACGTCAGCCAAGGCCGGGGCGGGTAGCAGGAGCACAGCGAGGGCGAGCAGGCGAGACCACATGGCAACTCCAGCGTGGGTGCAGCGTCCGAACTTTAATCGAATCCCTGCCGGGCTACATGCCGTCACCGGCAGTTGAAGGCACTGAGCGGGGACCGCCAGGTATTCTCGACCTTTAGAGCCGCGTTTATCATGATGAAAATTGCGGTTATTGGCGCGACCGGACCGACCGGCATTCATCTCAGCGCTCTGGCCTCACTGAAGGTCTAACGAGATCGCGCCGCCGTCCGGCGGGATGTGAAAGTTGGGACGGCGAACAGCACGTGAGGCAGAGCCGGTCGATCCGGCGGTCGCGGTCGGAGTTGCTTGCTGGTTAACTGAGCGCCGACTACGCTGCCGGCGCAAAATAAAGATCGATGAAGGAGAACCCCTGATGGCGCTGTACGAATTGCGAACGTACACACTCTACGTCGGCAAGATGGCGGAAGCGACGAAGCTCTACCAGGAGCTCGGCTTCCCGGCGCTCAAGAAGGGCGGTCATGACGAGAAGCTCGTGGGCTACTTCCAGACCGACACTGGCACGATCAACCAACTCGTCCATCTCTGGAAGTTTGATGACGACGCCGATCGGCGGAAGCACTGGGCAGGGGTCTTCGCCAACAAGGACTTCGTGGAAGGTTTTGCCTCGAAGTTCCGACCGCTTGTCATGACACAGGAGGTCAAGCTGCTGACAGCGGCGCCGTGGGGTCCACATCCGTGACTGCTGCGGCCTCAACCAACGCACGACGCTGCTCGCGATTACCGACGAGGTAACCCAGCAGCTTTCTTGCTGCACTGTGGCACTTAGCGGACATGCCGTTTGCACTACCGAATGTCTGGTTTCGGGAGTAAAGCGGACATCGAAATTTAAGAGCGTCACGTCCGCTTTTGACCCAGCTTGTGTGAAAACGCACTTGGTTATTTGATTCGCGCTGTATGATTCCGGCTGCTTTTGCGGAGGGATCGGATGAGGCGCTTCGTTGAGGGCATGGATCGTGGGCAGAGCACGCTGTTTCCGGAATGCTTGGAAGACTGGATCGATGAGGACAATCCCGTTTGCGTGATCGACGTTTTTGTTGAGGAACTCGATCTGGGCGAGCTTGGCTTTGGCGGGGTCGATCCGGAAGCAACCGGTCGGCCTTCGTATCATCCGTCGGTTCTGCTGAAGCTCTACATTTACGGCTATCTCAATCGGGTTCAGTCGAGTCGACGGCTCGAGCGTGAGGCTGCGCGCAACGTTGAGGTGATGTGGCTGACGGGCCGGCTTGTACCGGATCACAAGACGATTGCCGACTTCCGCAAGGACAATGGCACTGCCATCCGCAAGGTGTGCGCACGCTTTATTGCGCTGTGCCGCATGATTGGCCTACTCACGCAACCCAGCGTCGCGATCGACGGCAGCAAGTTCAAGGCGGTGAACAACCGCGACAAGAACTTCACGCGCGCCAAGATGGAGCGGCGGATGGCGCAGATTGAGGAGAGCGTCGCGCGCTATTTGCAGCAGCTCGACACTGCCGACCGGCAGGAACCGTCAGAGGCCCTCACAACCAAGACGAACCGCCTCAAAGAGAAGATCGAGACGCTGAAGGAGCAGATGCGGCGTCTCGAGCTTCTCAAGGTGGAGATGCTCACCACCCCGGACCAGCAGATCTCGCTGACCGATCCCGATGCCCGTTCGATGGCGACCAGCGGCCGCGGTTCCGGCGTCGTTGGCTACAACGTCCAGATTGCCGTCGAGGCCAACCATCATCTGATCGTCATGCATGAGGTAACCAACGACGGAACCGACCGATCGCAGCTCTCCCATGTGGCCAACGAGACCAAGACGGCGCTAGGCGTGGAGAAGCTCGATGCCGTCGCCGACCGCGGTTACTTCAACAGCGAAGAGATCCTGGCATGCGAGGAGGCTGGCATCACGGTTACGCTGCCAAAGCCGATGACCTCGAACGCAAAGGCGGAAGGACGCTTCGGCAAGCAGGACTTCCGCTATGTGGCTGATGAGGACGTTTACATTTGTCCTGCAGCCGAGAAGCTCGCCTATTCCTTTACAACCCAGGACAAAGGCATGGTCCTGCGTCGCTACCGGACCGCCGCCTGTCATAGCTGCGCAATCAAGAACAGTTGCACCAAGGGCAAGGAGCGACTGATCTCACGATGGGAGCATGAGCATATTATCGAGGCCGTGCAACGCCGGCTTGATGAGCATCCGGAGAAGATGCGTCAGCGGCGTGAGACGGTCGAGCATCCCTTCGGCACGATCAAGGCTCGGATGGGGGCTACCCACTTCCTCATGAAGACACTGCCACGGGTCGCCAGCGAGATGGCGCTACACGTACTCGCCTACAATCTCACCCGCGTCATGAACATCATCGGCATCCAGCCACTCATCACAGCGATGAGGGCATAGTATCAATCCAGAAAATCAATCCGCCTCGCCAACTTCGACGACCTTGTGTCGCCTCTCCCCTGGGCCTTTCTACACAACCAAGACCCACAGCGGACATTGCCCCGAACTGGTCACTGCGACAATCGACGAAGGATCGAATCCGCCTCGTCGGAAATTTCGCGCACGATTTCACCAGCAGGCTGCAGTTTCGAAACCAGACCGACGCTCTGTCCGGCCCATAGCGAGAGGGCATCGATGTCGCCTTCGGCATCGGCACCCGGCGTGTAGGACTGATAGCGAACGATGGGTCCTGCCGACCGCGACGTGGCGATCACGTCGCCCTCTCCTGGCCGTTTGCCAGATGGCGGACGTCCCGCCGCCTCCCAGGCATCCACTGTCCGATTTCTGAGCGTACGGTGCGGCGCGTTCGGCCAGCGCACGTCAAACAGATTCTCCAAGTAAACCGTATCGGTCTCTTTGGCCTGGAATAGACGCTCACGATAGCGCGTGTGGATCGCAGCCTCCTGGCTCGCCAAGAAGCGCGTCCCGATCCAGGCACCAGTTGCGCCAAGCGCCAGTGCTGCGGCAACGCCTCGTCCATCAGCTATGCCGCCGGCGGCGACCACTGGTATCGGCGAGACCGCGTCGACCACGACCGGTATGAGCGGCATCGTCGCCACCATTCCCCGGACGTGCCCACCCGCTTCCCATCCTTGCGCGACAACAATATCGACGCCGCAATCGACAGCTCGTTTAGCGTCTGCAACCGAACCGACGGTGTGCATCACGATGGCGCCGCCGCTCTTGGCACGTGGCATCAAGGAAGAAGGATGGCGCCAGAAGAAGGAGATGACCGGGACCCGTTCTTCCACACAAATCGAAAGGCGATCTTCCTGTGGGAAGTCCAGAACCAAGTTGACTCCGAAGGGGCGTGACGTCAGCGCACGCACCTCGCTGATCTGCCGGCGCATCGTTTCCGCATCGGCACGCCAGAGTACCAGCATGCCGAGCCCACCTGCGTTGCTCACGGCGGCGGCGAGCTGAGGACCGACCGCGCCGCCCATCGGCGCCTGAATAATCGGCAACTCAATTCCCAGGCGCTCGCAAAGACTCGTTTTCACGGCTGCACCTCCAGTTCGGTCCAATATCAATCTTAGTGCATTTGGCCGAGTAGCGGCCACTTATGCGCCTTGAGCGAAGCATTCACCTGCCGAATGTCGCGCTTCTGGCCCTTATCGGACATCGGGACGGCGTCGAGCAATGTCCGCTGTTGGGGGTGTAAAGCGGACATCGCAATCTGAGGGCGTCACGTCCGCTTTTGACGGTGAGTTCAACCGGTCGACGCAACACTACTCGCTGGAGCGCTCTGGCCATGGCGCTGGAGCAATTCCTCCATTGAGAGCCAAGATCTTAGACACCGCTCTCGTTCCTCGAGCGCTCGGGTGACGTCTGCCACCCATTGGCCGCTCTTCCAGCGCTCCCAGGGCTCTGCCTTCAGCTTCGGCGTGAAACCACGTCCGTGCATGCCCCTCCATATGCATACCGTTCCAACGTGCCAGATAGAGTGGAAGGGTGTTGCGTCGATCGGTTGAATCCGCCACCCAAAGCGGACGTTGCTGCCTCCCGCGTCCGCCCTTCCAGTAAGCCAGTTTAAGTGGGTACGATGCCTTGTCCTGAGCCCTGATTGGGGAAGTCAATGAGACGGCGCGAGGTCATCACAGCAATTGGTGGCGCGGCAGTCGGCTGGCCGCTCGCGTCGCGCGCGCAGCAGCAAGCAATGCCGGTGGTCACGCTCATCAATGGCAGAAACGCTGCCGCTGGCGCTGGCTTCGCTTCGGAATTTCGTAAGGGCCTCAGCCAAACCGGCTTCGTTGAAGGCAAGAATGTCGCTGTCGAGTACCACTGGCTCGACGGCCAATACCAGCAGTTACCCGCCATAATCACCAACGCGGTCCAGCGCAATGTTGCCGTCATCGCCACGCCCGGCAGCACCCCCGCATCCCTAGCCGCGAAAGCTGGCACCGCAACAATTCCGATTGTGTTCGGCGTGGCTGAAGATCCGGTGAAGTTAGGTTTGGTACTGAGCCTCGCCCAGCCAGGCACCAACGCGACAGGGATTAATTTCTTCGCTAACGAGATAGACGCCAAACGGCTTGGACTCATGCATGAGTTGCTGCCTAAAGCCAAACGCTTCGCTGTGCTAGTTAATCCTGCGAACGCTCCAACCGCCGAGGCGACCTCGAAAACAGTTAAGCAAGCCGCTTCCAGTCTTGAGTTAGAATTGCTTTTTTTCAACGCCAGCACACCCGCTGATATTGACGCGGCCTTTGTTGCTATTGCTCGTGAGCGAGCCGACGCCCTTTTTCTCGTGCCTGATGGCTTTTATGCCGGCCGCGGCGCGCAATTTGCCACGCTCGCAGCGCGCAACCGAATACCCGCCAGCTCTTTTTCGAGCGACATGGTCACTGCTGGCCTACTGATGAGTTACGGGACTAGCGTTGCCGACGTATTCCGCCAGGTTGGTGTCTATACGGGCAGCACCTCAAAGGTGCCAAGCCGGACGATCTTCCTGTTTTGCAGTCGACAAGGTTCGAATTCATTCTCAATCTGCAAACTGCTCGTTTGCTTGGCCTCGACGTTCCCCCGACATTGCTCGCGCGCGCCGACGAGGTGATCGAATAAGGCGGCCGCGCGGGAGAGGCAGCATGTCATTCGAGTTCGGTGTCTTTCACGAGTTTCCGCGCTACGCAGGGGTGACGGATGCAGAGGCGTTCACGCAATCCTTCGCCCAGGTGGACGCGGCTGAGCGTTGGGGTCTCGACGTCATCTGGATCGCGGAATTGCACTTCCTTCCGGAGCGATCGGTCGCATCCGCTCCGCTGCTAATCGCTAGCGCCATCGCTTCGCGGACCCGCCGCATAAAAATCGGCATTGCGGTGCAGGTGCTGCCGCTGTGCCATCCATTGCGCTTGGCCGAGGAAGTCGCAACGCTTGATCACATCAGCCATGGACGCCTTGTTTTCGGTGTGGGCCGCAGCGGCTTTCCCCACATCTACGAGGCCTATGGCATACCCTACGACGAGAGCCGCGAGCGCTTCGCCGAAGTGCTCGAAATACTCAAGTGCTGTTGGGCTGAGGAGCGCTTCTCCTTCGAGGGGAAGTTTCACAGGTTTCACAATGTCACAATCGTCCCGAGGCCATTGCAGAAGCCATATCCGCCGTTGCGCATCGCAGCGACGAGCGCAGACACCTATCGCGCGATCGGCGCCATGGGCTTGCCCATCTTCGTTGCCGTCCGCCTCGGTACGTTCGAAGAACTGGGTCCCAGCATAGCGGCCTATCGCGAGGCCTATCAGTCGGCCGGTCATGCCGGGCAAGGCGAGGTTTATTTGCGAGTCCCGATCTATGTTGCGGAGACCGAAGCGTCGGCACGAGCAGATCCAGAGCCATCAATCATGCAGTTCTACCGGACGCTCGGACTGCAACTCGAGGGCGCGGCGAAGAGGCCCGGCATGGGCGCGGGCGAGGAACGCGCCGAGCGCGGCCACGCGTTGCAGACCATCAGCTATGAAGATGCGCTGCGCAATAAAGTGATTATCGGAACTCCAGCATCGGTGGCGATGCGCCTCCAGTATTTGATCGGCAAGCTCGGCCTCAATGGCGTCCTGGCCGAGCTCAATTGCGGGGGTCTGCTCGACAATGAAAAAGTCATGCGCTCGCTGCAGCTCATGTGCGAGGAGGTCGCGCCGTGTTTCCGCTAAAAAGGCGGATTTCGCGTTGGCATCGAGCTGGTACGCAAACTCTCTTGTCGGCACGACCGAATTGGTGGAGCGCGTATGTCCGAAAGTGGCCCAAAGCGGACATCGCAGTAGCCTCGGCGAATGCCCGCTTTTGGGTGAAAAGCGGACATGTGCAGGTTCCGATAATCACGCTTATCGGAAGTTATGCCGTCCGGTGTCCGCAGCCATCGGCACGAGCGACAGAGCCGCTCCATTCATCAAAATCAAATCCGCCCGTTATTGCGGCACGACGCCGGTGCGACCGACGTTGATACGCGCGGTTTGCAGCGTGCCGTCGGGCATCTTGTCGGCGCGCACGATGGCGATGTGAGCGCCGGGCTTCAGCTCGCTCTTGTCGCCGGCGACGTAGGCGCGGATCACGGCGTCCTTGCCGATGATGATCTTCTTCTCGCCGTCCTTGTACTTGACCGTCACCTCCTGGCCGTCGACGCCCGCCGCTGTGGTGTCGACCGTGGCGTTGGTCATGGTCGTGCCGGGGCGATCCCATGGCCGAAAACCCTCGCCGAGGCCGCGCTGGGATTCGGCGAAGATCATCACCTGGATCGCCTTCTGGCTGCCGTCCGGCTGCGGCATGGCGCCAACGGCGATGAAGGCACCAGTCTTCACGTCGGCGAGCGTCGCCGGCACGACCCCGAACACCTGGACATTATCGGTGAGCCTCACCGTCACGTCCGGCCCTTCGCCCTGCTTAATGACCAGCGTCGAGCCGTCAACGCTCTCGATCGTTCCGCGCACGCGCTGCGGCTGCTGCGCAAGCGCCGTCACAGCGGCAAGCGCGGCGGTGACGGCAATAGCGGCGAACATTCTCTTTGTTCTCATGTCAGGCTCCAAATCGGCCCTTCATACGTCGGCCGCTCACAGTATATTTCCATTCATAGGGCCCAAGGTACCTCCCTCGGCAATGCGGTTCTGGGAGTGAGAGCCAGACGGACATCCCGGTCAAGCTCAGTGATGTCTGCTTTCGGGGGTAAAGCGGACATCGAAATTTGAGGGCGTCACGTCCGCTTTTGACCCTACGCGGACATCAAGCCGATCACCAGCGCGCCGCAGTCGACGATGTGCACAGCGCGCCGGTATCGTGCTAAACTGGCTTGAGCCCGGGAGGCCTGTTCATGAACCCGCACGTCAAGCTTGCCACTGTCACGCAATCGGAAATTTCGCCTGCCGAGTGGCAGGCCCGCGTTGACCTCGCCGCGACTTATCGGCTGATCGCTTACAACGGCTGGGGCGACGTCATCTACAATCATTCCTCCATGCGGGTGCCGGGCGAGGAGCGCAAATTTCTGATCAAGCGGCATGAACTCCTCTACACCGAGGTGACGCCGTCAAACCTCGTCAAGGTCAGCATGGATGACGACCTCGACGAGTTCGCCGGCGTCAATCGGCCTGGCTTCACGCTGCACGGCGGCGTGCTGTCGGCGCGGCCGGACGTCAACTGCGCCGTCCACGTGCATACCGAGATCGGCATGGCACTCGCCGGATTGCAGCACGGACTGCGCATGGTATCGCAGCCGGCGGTGCGTTTTTACAATCGCGTCGGCTATCACGATTACGAAGGCCTCACCGAGGATTTCGCCGAGCGCGCCCGCATCAACAAGGCGCTGGGCAAGAACCGCGCGCTGATCATGCGCAATCACGGCCTACTCACGGTGGGCCAGACCGCGCGCGAAGCCTTCGTCTTGATGAAGTCGCTGATCGAGGCGGCCGACATTCAGATCAAAATGGAAGCGACCGGCGGCGACCTGATCGAAATCCCGGCAGAGATCTGCGAAAAGACCGCGCACCAATACGAGCATCATGATTCCGGCCGCGGCTCGGCCGATTGGCCGGCGTACCTGCGCATGCTCGACGCCATCGATCCGCAGTGGCGGAATTGAGCGCCGCAGGGTTGTGACGCCATGCTGAAAAAAAGCGACTGTCAGAGCCAAGCAACTTGTCGATAAGCCAATGCCAGCGTCATTATCCAGGAAAGATCGCTGACGGCCAACGGTGAATGTCTGCTGTTGGCAGATAGTGTTGCAAAAGTCGTTTTGCGCCCTTGATCACAAAATTTCTGAGCCTAGGCGCGTTTTTCATGTAAGGATGTGGGGGGTCACATGATCTCGCGCTGAACTCACCAGTGACTTCGGTCGCAGATACGCCGTAGAGGAGACGCGTCATGGCAGTTGCAAGAGTGAGCAAAATTACCGCTTCGTCAAAGAAGAGTTTCCAGGAGGCCGCTGAGGAGGGTTTGAAGCGCGCCACCAAGACATTACGCGGAGTCACAGGCTTTGAGGTGAGCTCGCTGAAGGGCAAAGTTGAAAAAGGTAAGATCACCGAATATCGCGTGACGTTAGAGGTCACGTTCATTTTGGAATGATGTCGTGGAAAATCCGAAAACTTCCGTTGGTCGGGTCGAGTTATCTCCATAGCCCAAGCTTTTACGGACAGTGCCAGGAACCATACTTGCGCTGCACGATCCTACGCGGTTGATCCAACGACGATTGGGCAAGCTAACCAATTAAGAGTTGATACGGTGCATGCCCGGATGCAGTATTGGATTGCTGACGCCATTTCTCCTTAAGTGGCTGGCTCCAGCTATCGAGGCTGTTCTAGCCCCGACCGTGTCCGCACGGTCGGGTTTTTTTGCGCAACCGACACCATGCGCAATTCGTCACTACCTGCAATAGCGGCGGCAAATTGCTGCGGCGCATAAGTTTGGTTTTGGCCCAAAGCGGATGTCAGTCGTGATCAGCGATGTCTGCTTTTGGGGGTAAAGCGGACATCGCGAAAAGGCCAACGACAAATGCCCGGCAGACTTAAAGCGCGACGCTATGGCCGCGTGGCGGCGCTTTGTTTGTTGTGTGAAAGCATTGCCTCCGCATGAAGCCGAGCCCTATGGCAAGTCGCCGTGGCCGAACTGGTAGCCCATGCGTGAACGCAAGCAAAAGCATGAGCCGCCCCGGAGTTTTCGGAGCAGCGCGACAAATGACTAGAACCTATCTCAAAATTGCTGACCGCTGTCGATCCGATATAAATGCGGAATGATTCGGCTCACCGATAAGCAGTGGGAACGCATCCGGGATCATTTTCCGGAGGAGCACATTGCCGATGGACGTCCTGGTCGTAAACCCATTGCGAGTCGGCGCGTGCTTGAAGCGGTGCTGTGGATTCTCAATACCGGCGCGCAGTGGCATATGCTGCCGCAAAGCTATCCGAACTACAAAACTGTGCACCGGCGCTTTCAGGCTTGGTGTCGCGACGAGACTCTGCGCCGGATATTGACGGATGTTGCTAACGATCTTCGCGACCGAGGCGTATTGGATGAAGAAGAATGCTTCATTGACGCGACGTTCGTTATGGCTAAGGGCGGCGGCGCGGAGATCGGACCCACGAAGCGCGGAAAAGGCATGAAAATCATGGCGATTGTTGATCGCCATGGATTGCCGCTTTCGGTCAGCACGCATGCGGCAAACCATCACGAAGTCCGCTTGGTACAGCTCTGCTTCGACTTCTACATGATCGAAGCCAAGCCAGAGAACCTGATTGGCGATCGCGCTTACGACAGCGATCCGCTGGACGAGGAATTGCGCCGAGATGGCATCGAGATGATCGCGCCGCATCGCTGCAACCGCAGCAAGCCGCCCACGCAAGATCGGCGCCGGCTAAGCCGCTACATGCGACGCTGGCTCGTCGAGCGCTTCTTCGCTTGGATCCAATGGCAACGCCGCATCCTCGTCCGCTGGGAGTATCACGCCCAGAACTTCCTCGGCTTTGTCCAACTCGCCTGCCTCGTTATCCTCTTCAGACGATTTTGAGATAGGTTCTAGACAATGTCAAAGGACAACGCAGCGCCTTCGATAGGGATGCCAGCGGTAGCCAACTCCGCAAACCACCGGTGCCGGCGCTACGACTGCCGGGGCCACCACTACCGGCGCCCCAGGTACGACTACGACCGGCCCTCTGTTAGGCTGACATCCTCCGTATGGTCCGCGGTGCCAGCCAGCGCCACATCCGCCCTCAGCACTGGCCCCGTTGATGCAGACGAGCGAGAGCAAAAGCGTCGCCGACATGGCCGATAATACTTTAAGGCACATAAACCCGATCCTCCGTGACTTCCCTTTGTCGCCCCGAACGAGAGATCAGGAAAATACATGCCGCATGAATGTACCTTGAACAGGGCGTTCAGACTGGCGGGAACGAACTTCGGTCATTTGTCCAGCTTCGCGGCAGCGGACGCCACGTCCGCTTCTGGCCCAAAGCGGACATTTCTTGGGGTGATAGAATTGCTTATTGCGGTACGGTCCCGCGGCAGGCCCAAGCCACGCAAGCGAAAGAACGCGGGCCATCGGGCCGGTTGGCGATATATCCGCGTCGCAGATGATCTTGCAGTGCCGCGCGCGTCGTTTCGGATAGGCTCGCGACTAGGCGTCCCGGCGGTCCTTCGCCCTTGGTGAACGGCAGCCAGTAATCGTCAAAACTGTTGAATTCCATGCGGATCAAGAGGCTAGTCTGCTCAACATCGACCATTCCAAGGTCACGCCACAACTTCTCCATTTCGCCCGGTGCGTTAAGTGGAAGAAATAGGCGCCGCTCGACGGAGGGATCGAGCGTGGCAGCAATATCCACCAGCATCCTGTAATGGGGCAGGCCGCCGTATTCATCCCAGACCGCAGCCGTGACAATGCCACCCGGCCGCACGACACGGCGCATCTCGCTGACAGCCTTCACGGAGTCTGGAATGAAATGCAGCACAAGCATCGAGTAGGCGCGATCAAACGACTTGTCTTCAAATGGGAGATTGCAGGCGTCGCCCTGCTGGAAAGTAACGCGTGGGTCTTTATTGCGGCTTTTCGCAAAGTCGACGTATCCTTCCACCAAATCAACGCCAACAATGGCCGAAACATTTGCAAATTCTGGCAAGGCGAATGTCAGGCTGCCGGTGCCGCAGCCGACATCAAGCACACGGTCGCCATCGGACAGGCCCCCGAATTGGATCAGTTGGGGCGCAAGTCGGCGGCTCCACCGCCCCATTATCCGTTCATAGACTTCTGCGTTCTGAAACATTGTCGCGGGTGCGCCGTCATGACCAGACATTGCTCGATCTCCGCTAATTAGCCCCGGAATTCTCTCGAACCCTAACCTCGAGCGTCGCCATAGCCAACGGTATCGCCATGTCTGCTTTTGGCCCAAAGCAGACATCCTGATCGCGGGGCGAACGTCCGCTTTCGGGGGTAAAGCGGACGTCGAACAGAATTATTGGAATGTCCGCTTGTGACGGCGGATTCAACCGATCGACGCAACACCCTTCTAATCTTACTCGTTGCAACGGCATGCATGTGGAGGGGCAAGCACGAACATGGTTTCACGCCGAAGCAGATTGCTGAGCTCTGGGAGTGTTGGGAGAGCGGTCAATGTGTGGCGGACGTCGCCCGAGCGGAGGAACAAGAGCAGTGTCAATCGGATATTGCTCTAGCGCCACGCCGGAGAGCTCCGGCGAGCGGTGTTGCAGTGACCGGTTGAACCCGCAACCCAAAGCGGACATCAGCCAGTGGGCGTCGGACCTGTCTCCACTGAACGAGTGGGGGCCTCCAACTCTGTGGGCTTCGATGCTAGCGTTCGCCAGGTCAATCCAGGGGAAACCGCATGTCTTCTGACATCACAGCGAGCCGATCGGCGGCGACCAACGGCGGCACGGCTCTGGGAGTGGAGGCGGCCGAGCACGAGCGCCAATTCCGAGAGATACTAGAGTTCTGCCCGGCGGCGCTGTTGGTGGTGGATGAAGATGGCCGACTGCTGTTCCACAACGCGCGGCTCCGGGAAATTCTAGGATACAGCAAGGATGAGCTCGACCATTGCGACACCCGGATGCACTGGCATGACCTCGATCAGCGCGCTCGGATCATCAAGCAATTACGAGAGCAGGGCGGCCAAATTCTGAATGAGAAGGTGATATGGCGAACCAAGAAAGGCACGTTGGTTCATCTTAT
This sequence comes from uncultured Alphaproteobacteria bacterium, assembly GCA_963816295.1. Taxonomy (GTDB): domain Bacteria; phylum Pseudomonadota; class Alphaproteobacteria; order Rhizobiales; family Xanthobacteraceae; genus BOG-931. The sequence continues at coordinate 287,424 of CAWFJS010000022.1, forward strand.
GCTGTCCTACGTGCAGGTCGCGTACCACGGAGGGCACATCAGTTTTGTTGGTGGGAAACGCGTGCTGTGGGTTTACGATATTACAGAACTGACAAAACACCAGGCACAAGTCGCCGACCACGAACACCAGCTTCGCGAAATTCTCGACTATAGCCCAGCTGTAGTGAGTGTCGTCGATGAAGATGGGCGGCTCCTTTTTCACAATCGGCGCCTGCGCGAATTGACCGGCTACGAGAAAGAGGAACTGGAACTGTTCGACACCAAGCGGTTCTGGCATGACCTTGCTCACCGTACGCACGTGGTTGAGCTGCTGCGGACGCGAGGCGGTCAGTTGCTGAACGAGGAGGTGGTCTGGAAAACCAAGCAAGGTGAGTTACTCAATCTGCTGATGTCTTATGTCCAGGTCGCCTACCACGGTGGTCACGTAGCAGTCGCCGGCGGCAAACGGCTGTATTGGCTCTATGACATTACGCCGCTGCGCCGCGCCGAGCAGGCCCGGCTTCGCAGTGAACGTCGGCTCGCCGAGGCGATCGAGAGTATTTCCGAAGGCTTCGTTTGTTACGACGGAGAGGACCGACTTGTCATCAGCAACTCGTGCTATCGCAACTTGCTCTACCCAGGCCTGGAAATCGATCTAAGCGTCGGCAAGACGTTCGAGAGCATTATCCGCCGGGCCGCTGAGAGCGGCTATATCAAGGACGCGGAAGGTCGCGTTGAGGAATGGATTGCGGAACGGCTGCATCAACATCGCAATCCGGGCGAACCGCAGGTGCAGCGGCGTGACCAGGGTCGCTGGGTGATGGTCAGTGAGCGCCGCACTGAGGATGGTGGCATCGTCGGAGTTTATTCCGATGTCACCGAGCTCAAGCAGCGCGAGCAGGATCTTAGCGAGAAGTCGAATACGCTGGCGGCGCTGACATCCAAGCTCGCAAAATACCTGGCGCCACAGGTGTACGATTCGATCTTCACCGGCCAGCAGGATGTCAAGATAGTCAGCAAACGCAAGAAGCTCACGGTTTGCTTTTCCGACCTTGTCGGCTTTACCGAGATCACCGACGATATGGAGTCGGAAGATCTCACCCAGCTCCTCAACCACTACCTCACTGAAATGTCGAAGATCGCACTGCAATACGGGGCGACTATCGACAAATACGTCGGTGACGCCATTGTCATGTTCTTCGGCGATCCGGCGACGCTGGGCGTCAAGGAGGATGCCCTAGCCTGCGTTCAAATGGCGATCGCTATGCAAAAGCGCGTCGGAGAACTCGCCCATGAATGGAGCAACAGCGGTATCAAGACGCCGCTGCGTTGCCGTATCGGTATTCACACCGGCTATTGCACGGTCGGCAATTTCGGCAGCGAGGACCGCATGGACTACACGATGGTCGGCGGCACCGTGAATCTTGCTTCACGGTTGGAGCATGAGGCGCCACCGGGCGGAGTGCTGATCTCATTCGAGACCTATGCCCACGTGAAGGACGACATGCGCTGCGAAGAACGCGGCCACGTGCTGGTTAAAGGCATCGCCCAGCCGATCGCGACGTATGCGGTCGTCGGGCTTAAGCAAGACGCGGAACAGGCCAGTACGGCGCATTTGCGGCTCGAGGTCGATGCGGATCGTATGTCCGACGACGAGCGCAAAGCGGCAGCAGATGTACTGCGACGTGCGCTCGGATTGCTCGAAAAAGGCGGTCAAAACTAGCGTTCAGCAACGCTTGCCTCGATGTCTGCTTCTGGCCCTTGGCGGACATTCTGCGACTGCGGTCTAGTGTCCGCTTTCGGGTAAAGCGGACATCACGATTTGAACGCGGCACGTCAGCTATTGACCCGTAGCGGACATTCAGCCCTGAGGATTGTTGTCACGTCAAAATGACGGTTGCCTGAGATAGCGGGATTGAAGCGACGCCTCTCACGATAGCTGTGACGGTCTACTCAACAGAAGCCCCGCTCGAAGCGCAACCACCGCGCATCAGCCGGTGTTCTCAGTCTCAAGTGGACTTGATGCTCATCACGCTCTTGAACGGACATTTTCGGTCAAACGCCACTCGGGGACACTACCAGCCCCCGCGCCATTAGGTTGGCAACGTCCGCAGCACGGCGACCCGTGGCAGCTATCGGACGAGGCGCAGCCGAAGAGCGGGCCGGCCGCTTGAGCTGCGTCGCGTGAACCAATGTCCGCCCAGTGTGTTGATGCAGATCAATGTGTTCCGACTGCAGGCAACTAACTTATCCACTCGCATCCGAGCCGACGGAGGCAAAACATGTTCACAAGTCATCACATCACAAAAGGATTTGTCGCGGCGTTAATGCTCACCCTGATCGGCTCCGCGCCCGCATTAGCAAAACCGATGTGGAGTGATCCGGCGCCCATTGAATATCTTCAGTATGACTTGACGCCATATTTCAATTCGATGATGGGCTCCGAACCCGCATTTAAATATTGGCGGCCCAACTCAGGGGTAGAGTCGTCCTACCGCGGTCTGTTCGACTATGCGCCAGGTGGGGTCGTTCACGCGTCACCGATGGTTGAGGCTGCCCCCTTACCATCCATTGGGTATGTACCGTTCATTGGCTATGACTTGACGCCGTATTACAACTTGGCCCCGGGCTGTCCGTTGAAAAACCTATCGGATGACCCCACCCATATCTGCTAAACGGTCGAACGGCTTACGCGCCTCATACTTGCTTTTACCTAGTTTGCACCCCCCGCTCCGGTGACACGACGAGGCTGACGGAGTGCCCCGCCGCTTCCCGCCGCCGTGGTCTGTCGAGGAATTGGAGGCCTGCTTTATCGTGCGCGACCACAACGGGCAGGCGCTCGCCTATGTCTATTTCGAGGATGAGCCGGGGCGGCGCTCGGCAGCCAAGCTGTTCAGCAACGATGAGGCACGGCTGAGCGCCACCAACGTCGCAAAGTTGACGCTTATGGCAGCAACTGCAACGTCAAATTGACCGCAGTACATAGGCTAAAGCCGAGCAGCAATGCAAAAAGCCACGAGGGTAGCATCACAGCTTGTCGCGCTCCTCTTTGCCTACGTCCGCTCAAAACGAGGCGCGATACCCGAAGAAGTACGCCCCGCGGCCGCTCCTAGTGTGTGTGGCCTAAACTAATGGATAGGCAGCACAGACCAAAGCTCAGTAGCACGCTCATAACAATGCCCCCTTGACGTGGCGGATAGTCGATCAACGGGAGTGCTGGATGACTTATTTATCGAATGTCACGAACGAACGGCCGATGCTGCGCATTTCGGCCACGATCATTTTCGCATTTACCTGTGCGGCGCCGTTTGTGTTGTTAATTTCTGGCGTAGTGGGTTACGGCGTGCGCTCGCTCATTTATTGAAAGCAGATCACCCGAGCGACCGCCGCCGCTATTGTTGAACGACTGATTTCCCAACAAAGCAGACCGATATGCTGGGAGGCATGCTGGGGATCGAGCGGCTGTTCGGCCAAAACACTAGATTAGTGCTGAGCGGACATCGACTGGCGTCCGCATAGGGGTGTGCCGGAGTGCCGTCTTGCTTGATAAGCTCAGCTATTGAACCGCCCGCAGTACCGCTTTTGGGATCATTGAGGTGCCCCACAGCAACGCCGGCAAGCGCGATAACGGCAAATATGGAGAGCAGCACCCAGTCGCGCCGTGTCCATTTTCGGATGTAGATTTTCTCAAACATTTTTCAGACCGCCTACCGCAATAGCGAGCATATCGCCTTTTTGCGTAGATGCGGAGAGTTACATGACCGTACCGCCGCTTCCCGCCGCCGTGGTCAGTCGAAGAGTTGGAAGCGTGCTTTGTGGTGCGTGACGCTAACGGTCAGGCGGGCTGCACTGATGGTCGCCTTACTTTGCTACTCGGCCATGCGTGACACGCTGATCTTTTCGGCGCATCTCTCTCGCCCGCCGACGCTCCTCTGTGAATAGAGCGTGCAACCCCGGCGGCATGTCTGCGGGCGGATAAAGTTTTCGGAGTTCCCGCCCAACATGTTCCATGGTGAATCGCCAATCGAAGCGGTTTTCTTTTTCTCTGCGGATTCGCATCGTGGGTACCCTTTCTTTGGTACCCCTCCGGAACCCCTCCGCATTGCCAATGATGGAACCGAAGGTGTGTTGCCCAACTCACATGGAGTTGTGATGTGACCGAACGTCGCTTCCCGCCGCCTTGGACTGTCGAGGAAACGCCCGCATGTTTTCGTCGTGAGGGATCGCGACGGGCAGGCGTCGGACCGCGTGAAGCTGCTTGTCTATTGACGCATTGCAGTCGCGTCTAGCACCAGCGGCAGCGTCCCCAAGATGCGCAGCAACCGCCGCAGCCCCCGCAGCCGCCACAGCCTCCCCAACGTGCGCATCCACCGCACCTACAACGCCGCCAGGCGGTCTTTAGGCCGCCCTTGAGCGTTGCGTCGTTCTCCTTGTCGAAGACGTAGAAGGTCGACAAGCTGACGTCGGAAATTTCTTCCTCACCGAGGAAGAGTTCGTGATGCGTTGCGGTATTCTGCACTGGCACATTCACCGCCGATCCAGCAGTTGATGCGGATGCTCCGCCGGCCATCGCCAAAGACACTCCGGCGATTCCCAACGCGGGTGCGGCTCTCTTCCGACTGTTTCGCTTTGAACTATTCTTCGCGCGCGCCATTGGAGTCCTTCCATATCTTTGAGTATGTAATACTCAATTTGAGGTACAATCCGATCAGCAAACATTGACTTAGATCAAGAACGCGCCTTGGTCCGTTAACGAAAACGGCGAAGCGGCGCTCGCTTTTCAATCTTCTTCCCACAGAGCCGGGCAGACGATCAGCGGCCAAGCTGCTCAGCAAAGATGAGGCGCGGCGGATCGCGGCGAACATCGCAAAGCTGCCGGAGCTTCTTACTTGCTAAGGTAGCTATTTTTTGGACTTCGATTTCTTCTGGCAGGCGTCGATACAGGCCATCATGCACTTTGGCGCGGCACCGGACGTATACCCGCCACTGCAACGATTAACGCGACACCAATCCGCGCAGCCCCCGCCGCTTTGCGCAAAAGCAGGAAAAACGCCAACCAAAAAGCTGACTGCGGTAGCCGCCAGAAGCACGCGCATCATGTTGCCCTCCCTAACAGCAAAATAGCTATCACAAAAGCTGCTTACGCGCGATGAGGCACGGCGGATCGCGGCGAACATCGCGAGATTGCCGGAGCTATTGCGGAAGCCTTGAACGCGAAGGCTCAATCAGCGTTTACCGGGAGGTCGATAAGCCTTCGACGCTTTGGAAGCCCTTTTTATAATTGCTTTGAATTCCGCACCGGTCCAAGCCCTTCCAGTGCTGACATCGGAAATGGTGCCTGCCGCTGCAGCTGCCATTAACGAGGCAATAATGGCCTCAGCCTCGTTAGCTTCCGAAATGAGCAGGAAGTCGGTTTCGCCAGTTGTAACGTAAAAGCTGATTACTTTACCGCCCGCTGCCTCAATCAACTTCCGTACAGCTGATTCTCGATCCTCCGGTGCGGCTAACATCCCCTTGAGGTAGTTATGTGTGAACCGGCCACGCGTAACCAGTCTTATCATCGTCGCCTCCCTAGTTTTGGCAGCGCCTTAAGGCGCACACCGGGCACGCACCATGATATCTTACACAGTGGGGCCACGCCTTCTTCATGAGTTAGTTGCTGTTGCAGGTCGGCATTGTGGTGGTGTTCGGGGCCGTCTGCTTTGGCTGCGGCTACGGCATCGCGTTTATTGTTGAGCGAAACCGCTGGCGCGACGAAATGATCAAGCGCGGTGTCGCCCGCTACAACTGGCAGACCGGCAAATGGGAATGGGGAGAGCCGCCGAAAGAATCGAGATATTGAAATGCCCACCGCCGCTTCCCACCGCCGTGGACCGTCGAGGAATTGGACGTCAATAGGGATAGCGTCGTCGAGAACTAGGCGTGGGCTGATATGTACTATTTTGTGTGCAGAACCCACCAACTCCGCTGACATCGGCCAGGCATTGTTGGAAAGTCGTAAACCCGCAATTCTTGGAACCGCTGCCGTCGCTGTATTGCGCGCACCACGGATAATTTTGGGCTTCGGCGCGCGTTCCAATGCCAACGATAGCGACGCAAATTCCTGACACGAGCAGCAACAACCTCATGGCCGCCTCATTGAATGGCCCTCATCGGCTACAAATGCCTACTGTACATATTTTATTCCCTGCTCACCCGCGACGAGGCGCGGCGCATCGCGGCGAGACATTGCGCGGCTGCCACCCTACTTTTTAGCGGGCTCTAGTACCTTCCCGGATTTTGGGTTGATAAGATGAACTCGCCCACAAGCGGTACACGCTACGGCCTCGTACGTCGCGCCGCCGATTAAGTCATCCGCAACATGGCCTTGAACTTTTAGGCCTGTCGTCGGGCAGCGATATACAAAAGCAAAATTTGCCATGTCGCGCAGTTATAGAACGGCATTGCAACTCGCAATTCCGGATGTTTACTTAGGTCGATTTACGCCTAAGCGCCGCTTCCCGCCGCCGTGGTCTGCTGAGGTCACGCCGAACTGTTTCATCGTGCGTGACGCCAACGGTCAGGCGCTGAGCTACAGCACCATCCATTCGAAGGAGCTAAAACATGACCGCGTTACAAGGCTGGATCGTGATCGGTCTGCTGGTGTTAATCGTGCTTGGAATAGTCGGCATAGGTGCAGAGATAGAAGGCCTGCCGTGGCTATGGCGTACCTACAATCCATAACCATGCTGGTCATCTGCGCTGGTTCCGCCACACATCATGCCCTCCCGCCGCTTCCCGCCACCCTGGTCCGTCGAGGAACAACCCGCCTGCTTTGTAGTGCGCGACCATAACGGACAGGCGCTCGCCTACGTCTATTTCGAGGACGAGCCGGGACGGCGCTCAGCCGCAAAGCTGCTCACAAAAGATGAGGCGCGGCGGATCGCAGCGAATATCGCCAAGCTGCTGAGCTGTTACGGAAGGACTACCGCAGTTCTTTCGCGTCCTCAGTTTCCGTCAATGGCACTCCGCATTCTTGGCATTTGTAGATGCGGAGTGCAGGAAGCGTACCTAGTCTCGGCACGTCTCTAATTAAAATCATTCGATGGCCGCAAGTTGGGCAGTTAGAATTTTTGACGTTTTGGCTGTTTATCTTGCGCGCTTACCGGTCGCGCACTTCTATACGGTCAGGACCGCTATTCTCGAACGACCGATCTCCAACAAAGCACACCGATATGCTGGGAGGCATGCTCGGGATCGAGCGACTGTTCGGCCAAAACACTAGATCAGTGAACATTGACTGGCGTCCGCATAGGGGCGTGCCGGAGTGCCGTCTTGCTTGATAAGCTCAGCTATTGAACCGCTCGCAGTACCGCTTGTGGGATAATTGAGGTGCCCCACAGTAATGCCGGCAAGCGCGATAACGGCAAATATGGAGAGCAGCACCCAGTCGCGCCGTGTCCATTTTCGGACGTAGATTCTCTCAAACATTTTTCAGACCGCCTACCCCAATAGCAAGCATATCGCCTTTTTGCGTAGATGCCTAACGGTCAGGCGCTGAGCTACATTTATTATGAGAGTGAGCCGGGTCGACGCTCATCAGCGGCCAAGCTGCTCAGTAAAGACGAGGCGCGGCGGATTGCGGCGAATATCGCGAAGTTGCCGGAGCTTTTGCAGCGCGGGACGAAAGAAGTCAAAACAAGTGGAACTGAGCAAGCAATGTTGTCGAATAGCCCCAAAGAAAGAAGGTACAGATCGCCAGAAAGATGATTTTTCGTATCATCTCTCCGATGCGTTCCTCAGTCGACGGCTCTGGCGGTTTGGGGCTGCTCATAACATCATTATGCACATTGCGGCAAACATCGCCAAGCTGCCAGAGCTACTGGGCAAGTGACCGTCACCGACGTCCTGTGTCTCTGGTCGGCAGTCGCAATCAGGCAGGCGGCTGAGTTTTAGAATGATGCCGCGCGGTAGAAATTGGGGCGCACCAAGCGTGATAGCCGCTTTTGCAGGCTTTGTTCATGATCGAGAGAACACTGCCAACTATGAGCGCAACGACGATAATGACAGCTATTACGGGAGCGTTCATTGCAATCTCCCTTGCTGTGGGGCCGAAGCCTACCCGTAGTGAACGCGCGAGACCGCAGCTAAGTTGCAAAGCATAGTCGGGCCGACCCGTCGCGGCGGGTCGCGGCCAAAGAGTTGGGATTTGTTTTTCCATTGCGGTGTTTATTTAAGAAGACAGGAGGGCTCGTTGTGCTGAAAACCCTTGCGAAACTGACGTTTGGTATCGCTGCTCTTTGTAGCGGCGACGTCGTTTGGAACTTCGCCGAGCCAAGCTTTTGGCGATGCCCCTTGGTGCGCAGTAGTAAACATCGGGGCAGGTGACGTGTACTGGGATTGCCAATACCGCACGATAGAAGAATGCGTCCCGAACGTGATCGCCGGTAATCGCGGCTTTTGCAATTTGAACCCGCGGCCGGGACCGTCTCAGGTAGTTACCTACAAACACCAGAAACGCCACACGCGATACTGACAAGTGCGCCGGACCGCGGCGAACATCGCCAAGCTGCCAGACCAAGAGTGACGAGCATGCGGAGAAAAAGGCCGTCAGAATTCTGGATTAGTGGTCGCCCACAGCGAGGACGGTAAGCATCGCGGCCAAGGCGGCGATAATCGGAAGTGCGACGATTAACACTGCGATCACGATCAGATTGCGATCAAGCTCCATGGCGCACTTGGCTTCCTCCAACTGCCGCTTCTTCTTTTTCGCAGTAAGCTTTTGCCTGTAGGCGGCGGCGATCTTGGCGCGCCGCTCAGCCTGCACAGCGGCGATGACCTCACGAATGTTTCTTGCCATCGAATATCCGGCCTGAAGTGGCGGAAGAATTAGAAACAAAGACTGAGGCGCGGCGGATCGCGGCCAACATCACCAAACTGTTGGAGCTGTTGCAGAAGGTAGCACGCGGGAAATCTTGCAATTCAGCAGTTTGATTTAACGCAAAGAATTATCAACCAAGTATGTGTTCATATCGTTTTGAAGGTCGAGATTAGGCTGTCATGAGCGACGAGCGTACGATTGCTAAAGCGGTTGGCGTATCGCTGACCGTCGTGTTTGTTGCCATATTGATATTGAGCGCTATTTCCTATTGAGACCCTCCCTAGGCGCGCAATCTGCGCGGCGATTAGACGCTTAACCCTGTGCGTTCACGGCGGGTTCATTTTGAACCACGAAAATCGGGGTCGGTAGGTGTTGGGGCCCGCAGTGGCGAGGTCGCAATGAAAACCTCCGTATTGATCATCCTCACCGTGACGGTGCTCATAGTCGGGGCTTTGGCGGTCATGAACAACGCCTGCAAGATCAGCCAACATGAATGGTGCGCTCCGACGTCCAGCATGCGGCACCAGATAAAAACTGGCTGACTCCCAGGGCGGCGCCCATCTGCTGGACCGCACCGCCGTTATTGATTTCGATCAAATTGCGGCCAGGCGGGGTAGGCTAGAGTTATGCCGTCGGGGGCTCTGGGAGTAGTCTCCTATGCTATTTTCTTTGTTGGGTTACTTTTTCTGTATGATTACGGTGCTCACCACGGTCGTGGTGTTGCTGCCCAGCTTCTCCAACATCTCAACGTTTGGAAACGGGCGTCACTATCCCCGTCCTGTAATCGCTCGGACGGTTGCGGTGGAGACACAACGGCAATCACCGGTCGCGAAAGAAGCATCGCCAGCAAAGGATGTGTCTCCGGTCGTTGCCACTGCAAAAGCGGACGCTAAAAAAATCAAGCATTACAAACCCAAAGTGCTCGCCCGTCAGCAAAACAACTACGGCTACGGGAACGCGCTGGGTTATGCCGAACAATCTGGGCACGGCCCAAGAGGTCTCTTTTTTCGCTGATCCGGCGCCAGGGGTGACTCGCCGCTTCCCGCCGCAGCGATTTATGGCTTAATCGGACAGGGTGTTTGCAAACAGTTGTCGAGCGTAGTTCAGTTTCAGGGAGTGAGTGCAATGCGTAGTAAAATTCTCGTCGTACTAATTGCTGTTGCAGTGATGGGCGTAAGCTCGGCCGCCATGGCTAAGGGCGGCGGTGGTAAGGGCGGCTCAGGAGGTCATGTCGGGCACTTCGGCCATGCTCACTTCGACCATCGGTTCCTGAGGAACCAGTTCTTGCTTGGCGGTTGGGGTTGGGATTGGGGCTTGGGCTATGGTGACAACGGGTACGGCAACACTACGGTCGTAGCTTTCCCGCAAGCGACTCCCCAGGCGGCTAACGTGACAGGCTCGATTGCCACTGGGCCGTGTCATTGGAATGCGGATACGTTCAACGTCCCGTCCGCAGCGGGCGGAACCCGACCAGTTCAGGTCGTAGGTTGCCGCTGAATGACGCGCTGCACCGTCTGTCAAGCGGAACGATGTCGGCGCCGAGTTTGTTGCTACACTAGGCCGGTCGGTATGTTGCCTCAGAGCCGGCCGCGCCCGTGGCGCCAGGCCTATCGCAAGCCCCCCAGCCCCGAAGGCCGGCGCCACACCGGGAACAAAGCCTCGTCGGCGGTGTTGGGTATTTAAGGCTGAGCGGATTTGTCATGACGCGCTTAGTTTTAAAGCCCCGACATTTCGGTCGGGGCTTTTTCCTTTTCAGTGGGCTTGAGGCTTTGCATCGCCCGAAGCGCGGCTTTATATCTGCGCCGTTATGTCGTTGCGTGAGCGTACCCGCCCAGGTTTGGGCATTGTCGAGCCGTGCCTACCATCGCCCGCGAAGGTGCCGCCTTCCGGTTCCGGCTGGCTGCACGAAATCAAGCATGACGGCTTCCGCATCCTGGCGCGGCGGGGGCCTGCTGGCGTGCAGCTCATTACCCGCAATGGAAACGATTTCACGCGCCGCTTTCCGTTTATCGAAATGGCGGTTTCCAAACTGCCGGTCCGCTCATGCCTGATCGACGGTGAGGCTGTTGTTTGCGACGAAAACGGACTTGCCATCTTTGAATTGATCCGGGGCCATCGCACGCACGCGGGCGCAGTCCTTTGCGCGTTCGACTTGCTAGAGCTGGATGGCGAGGACTTGCGGCGGCAGCCAATCGAGAAGCGAAAGCATCTGCTGGCCAAGTTGCTCAAGGGCTCGCATGTGAGCCTCGTCCTGAATGAGCATTTCGAGGAGGACGGTGCGACGGTCTATCGTGCCGCTTGTCAGCTCGGTTGCGAAGGGATCGTGTCGAAGCGGCTTGGCTCGCCCTATCGCTCGGGGCGTTCAGCGCATTGGGTGAAGATCAAAAACCCAAGGGCACCAGCAGTTAGACGAGAGGCGGAAGAGGATTGGGGGGCGGTAGGGATCGATGCTCCCAGATGAACGTAAACACTCAAAGGAAAGAGAGAGGCAGAGATGCGAATGATGCTCAAAATCCTGATACCAACAGAAACCGGCAATCACGCAATTAAAGACGGTTCGTTACATAAAATCTTTGAAACCACGATGAGCAAGATAAAACCTGAAGCCGCTTACTTCGTGGCTGAACATGGCCAGCGTTGTGCAATGATGTTCTTTAACATGAATGACGCATCCGACATTCCGGGTATTGTTGAACCTTTGTTCGCAGGCCTCAATGCACGAGTTCAGCTGCTCCCCGTGATGAACGCCGAAGATCTAAAAAAGGGATTGGACACCGCCAGACAGGCGATGTGAGTTGACGCCCCGCCGTTTCCCGTCGACCTTAACGCGCGGAGTGTCCGAGAACAATGCCCCTACTCATCGCGTGAGAGTCGCTTTAGGACTGCCTCGCCGACAACGTAAAACCACAGCCAAACAATGCCGCTACCGATTAAAACAAGACCTACCCCCGAAAGGCTGGTAACGGCCGTGAATAGCTGAATATCGGACAAACAGTTCCTCATACAGAACGTAGAGACCGGCGCAGATCAGTCCGACCGAGACAATAAAGTTCATAAGCCGCCGCATGGCTTCATACATAACTGAGTCGGCACACCGGTGACTTCCCCTAATGCCCGAACGCCGCTTCCCGCCGCCGTGGTCTGTTGAGGAACAGCCCGCCTGCTTCGTCGGTGAAGGACAACGTTGAGCCAATGTGGTCAATTAGTGACAGCAGAACATCGGCTCAAAGGAGACCGGAATGCACACGAGGAGATTTGAGCGGATAGCACTGGCGCAGCTGTTAGTGGGATGCGCAGTCGTGTTTGGGACTTGCGTCTTGGTCGAAAATGCACAAGCGCAGTATGTGCCTCCTCCTACGCCGCTGCCACCGCCCGTTTTCAATCCGTCTAGTCCCAATACTGTGCCTCAACCGAGTTACAAGCCCATCACGCCGACAACACCAAGCACAACACCTTCAACACCAAGCACCGTTCCAAGTGGTGAGGTTACATCGCCTGCGCATGAAGAGCCCCCGAGTACGACCGCTCGATCTGAGCAACCGACATCGGTCGCAAAAACGCGGTCGATCCACCACCACCGGGGCCGCTCGACGCTGGTGACCTATTCTTGCGGCTATTTAGGTTGTGTTCGTACCTATCCGTGGGCGTTTCCGTGTCAATATTACAGCCGCTATTGTTATCCGTATGGCCACACGGCGTCGGCCCTGTGGTGGTGAGGGTCAAAAATCCGAAAGCGCCCGTCGTCGCGCGCGAGGCGGAGGAAGATTGGGGCCATTGAGTTCATGCGCGAGCTGCTACTGCAATTCGGCGTTGTGGTTGCGTTCGGAGCGCTTTGCTTCGGCCGTGGCTACCTGATCGCCTTCGTCGTCACACGCAACCGCTGGCGCCACGAAATGATCAAGCGCGGTGTTGCTGGCTACGACCAGCAGACCGGCAAATGGGAATGGGGAGAGCCGTAACGCAATCTGACAAAGACGATTAAGGCGCGGCGGATTGCGGCGAATATCGCTAAGCTGCCGGAGCTATCACGCCGAACGTAATTTAGCTTTTGGGAATATCCGCGCCTTTTGCTGGCGGTTTTGATAAATCGGCTCTCAACTTCTCATAACACGCATTGCGCTCAGTCACGTTCTCAAGCGTGCTGCACTTTTCAAAACTCGGTCTGTCCACGAGCCACATAGCCGCGCCAAACAAGGCTATGACCAAAACAAGCAACGCGGTCCTGATTCCGAACCGATCTACGCGCTCTTCCGAGGTTTTTGGCAAAGGAACGCCGGACTCGTCGTTATCCGCATCTATGAAGTCAAATTTTGAATGCCGCACGGGAGCCACTCCATCCCGAGTCGGACTCTCGAAGTAATTTTTTCCGCATATAAATGCGAGGTGGATAGGGCGATGATGTTATAAGAACGGAATAAGCAAGGCGGGCCAAGGACCATGACCGGCCGACTATTAATGCCGCCCGACGAGGCGCGGCGGATCGTGTAGTCGGTTGGCCTAAAGGAGCAATTCATTGGCCTGAGTTTTCAAGCCACGGCAGACCGGCTGGGGCTATATTTCAGTAGGAGTTGTCGTAACGCTAAAGCCGAAGGAATGCCGAGAGAAAACGAGCCCAGTTTTGAGGGTCTGAATCCGCCAACGCTATTCCGGGAATTTGCCGCCGAATGCATGGAATTAGCTCAGACGATTCCCTCGCATGAGAAACGCGCGCTATATGTGAAAATGGCCAGTGTTTGGCATCATATGGCGCAGCGCTGGGAGAAAAATGGTTAGGCGGGAATTGGCCTTCCCGTTTACATATTCCGACGCCTATACCAATGGATAGTGAATAAAGACCACGAGCTAATTGAGTTTGTTAGAACCGGCCATACGGTAAGGGGGGCTAAGCGGCTACCCCATCCCCCGAACCCCTGGCCGCTCGGCTCATAAAGAAGAGGCCGCCTCTCTGAGACGGCCTCTTTAATATAATTTGGTCCCCCGTTCCCCTTATCCCCATCCTCGCGGGGGTATCAAATCCTCACCGTGAATTATGTGCGCGCAAGTTAGAGAGGAGACTGTTAGGGCGAATGTTCGCCGTTCTACATTCATTCCCGCCGCCGCAAAAAAGTCGCTCGCAGACCACACGCTGTCCCGGTCGGGCCTGTGCCATGGTGCGGGTTGCCCCCCACACCATCGGCCCGACAGCCCAACGTGCTGGGGGTTTGAGGGCGCGTATGGGGGACGAAGGCAAAGCCGTTGGCTTCCCTAGGCTGACGGCTTTGCTGTCTGAATTTGTCCGTTAGCTCGCCAGCGAGAAAGCGTTCGCTCGCGAAGGACGTGAACTAAATTAATTCGAGTATCGCCCGGCATTGATAGTGCATTGTGCACTACCCTTTTGCGCCGGGAAACTGGCAGCCGGGCAATTTACCTGCACCTGCGATTACCGTGGTTCGCCAACGAATCCCTGCCGCAGCACTGTCAGACGATCCAGGGCGGCGGCCGGCAGCGGGCCCTTTTGGACCGCGGCGAGCGCATCCTGGAACTGTTGCGGTGTCGCCAAACCGACCAGGACAGTGCCAATCGCCGGATGCGAGATCGCGAACCGCGCGGCCGCTTCGGTCAGGCTCGCGGCAAATCCCTCCTGTACCAAGGGCATCAGGCGGGAGGCGCGCGCGACATCGGCGCCGTAGCTCATACTAGAGCCGATCGGCTCCGGCGGCGGACTCGCAATCGGATGACGTTCGGCCGATCCGGACAACGCGCCCCCCGCGAGCACGCGGATCGCAATGACGCCGACGCCTGCCGCCTTCGTGTGATCGAACAGGTGTCCATAGTCCTGTGCCGGATAGTTCGCTGGCAACGCCGCGGCCGCCGATGGATTGAGCATATTGTAGACCACTTGCGCGCTATCGAAGATGCGGGCGTCGATCGCCTGCTGCAGTGCCACTGTGTTACCGATTGCTGTAAGCCCAAGGAACCGCGTTTTGCCCTGCTGGCGCAGCCACTGGAACGCCGGCACAACCTCATCGAGGACCTGTCGGATGCTGAGCGCTTCTCCGCCCCCTGTCTCGGTGATCGCGTTGTGCAGATGGAAGATGTCGACGCGCTCGAGGCGAAGTCGGGTCAGACTGCCTTCGAGCGATTTCACCACAGCATCGGAAATGCGGTGGAAATCGCCGCTCGGTAATCGGACCTTGGTGCCGACGGCCACGTCAGACGGTTTCAGCTTTTGCAGAATGCGGCCAAGATTCTTTTCCGATTCGCCGTTGCCGTACTGCACCGCAGTGTCGAAATAGTTCACACCGGCAGCGATCGCCCGGGCGATGGTGCGCTCCTGGTCGCGCGGATCGCCACGCACCATTAGTCCACCGACTGCGCCACAGCCGAAGCCCAGGATCGAAAGCCTCATGCCGGTGCGGCCGAATACCCGCATTTCCATCGACTTTCTCCGTGCGTGCGGCGCAAACCGAGTTCTCACTCCCCAAGAATCCGGCGCCTATGCTCTTCCCGCATTTCATCTGCGATGCTTGTTCGCGATAGCCGCACGAGCTTGGCAAACGGTGCATTTGGTCGACATGATCGGCAGGACAGCGCGGGTATTAGACTACTTACGGCAGCATCGGGGTGACGATCGAGTGTGCACAGATCCACGGCGTTGATGGTTCGACACGCCGGGCAGCGTACCCAGAGGAACAAATAGCCTGCAGTGATGGCGGCGCCGATCGTTGGCGAAAACAACATCGGCATCCGCTTTGCCTGCCGCTCGTTCCAGGCGCCGATTAGGCGCTCGGCATCCTCAAGCACCTGGGCGTCGGTCGCGCGGCGGGCGGCCGCTTCTTTCTCGGCGGCCTGCCGGCGCTGATCTTCCATCTTGCGGCGGTTGAAGCCCATTGCCCCGATCGTCGCCGCCCGATCTGTCAAGTCAAGATTGTGTTTTAACGGACCAGACAACTGTAGTGCCGGAAGGCCGGAACAATGCTCCTGGTGAATTGTTCCTAGATAACGGTGCCGGGCGACAGCGTTTGTAGGAGGGTTTCATGAAACTATTGCGCACCACAGCTTTAACAGCGGCGCTGATGACTGCTGCCGTTCCGTCGCTCACAAGTCCCGCTCACGCTTGGGGTTGGGGCTGGCGCGGTGGCGGATTTGGCTGGGGCGGAGCAGCAGTGGGGCTTGCAGCCGGAGCGTTGATCGGTAGCGCCATCGCCGCGTCATCCTACGGTTACGGCTATGGCTACCCGGCTTATGGTTATGGCTACCCAGCTTACGGCTATGGTTATGGGACCGGTTATGGTTATGGGACCGGTTACGGCTACGCCCCGGCCTATGGCTCTGGTTATGGGACCGGTTACGGCTACGCCCCGGCCTATAGCTCTGGTTATGGAGCCAGCTACGGCTACCCGGCTTACGGCTATAGTTATCGGACCGGCTACAGCTACCCGGCTTACCGGGGTTACAGGTACGCTTATCACCCCGTTGTCCGACGCCATATCTATGCCGCCGCTGTTGGTGTCCGGCGTCATTGGCGCTAAAGAGCCAACCAAAGCATCGTCGTTGCTAATGACGTGACCCGGGTGAGCCGGCGGTGGCCTATCCGCATCCGGCTCCGGCAGGCTATCGCTCAATTGCGGCACTGGTCGATGGTGATCGTCTAGGGGAAATTGCAGCGGCAGTTGGTCAGCCTCTGGACGCGCATCCTATTATTGAGGGCCTCTCTCAACTGTCTTTCTATGACGGCCACTTGAGCGCGCCGTAGACTTGGCGGCGGCCCGGGGGTGCCGACTGTACGTTCGATGCTGCCGCGTCGCCTGCCGCGAAATCAAACCAATAGCCGACAGGCCAGCAAGCTCAGCCAAGATCGGGAGCGTGAATAGTTTCCTTCTTAAAGATCGTTGCTCCTTGTCTGACCAAATATCTTTTATCCTGGCGAGCAGCCGGAGAGCCTTTATCCTTGCTATGAGGGACAGGGATCGTGCCAATAAGAATGAGATTGAGATTTTTGTCTTTACCGTAACCTCGAATGACTTTCCTCATGACATGCTCCTGCTCACTTTTTCATCGAATCTCGGCTCAAAACTATGGTGCCGTTGCTCCCTCGGATTTCCGTTAATGGCACTAAGCAGATATAGCCTCCGCTCTCGACCATGTCTGCTTTCGGGGGTAAAGCGGACATCGCAATTTGATCGCGCCATGTCCGCTTTTGGCGGTGAGTTCAACCGGTCGACGCAACACTACTCGCTGGAGCGCTCTGGCCATGGCGCTGGAGCAATTCCTCCATTGAGAGCCAAGATCTTAGACACCGCTCTCGTTCCTCGAGCGCTCGGGTGACGTCTGCCACCCATTGGCCGCTCTTCCAGCGCTCCCAGGGCTCTGCCTTCAGCTTCGGCGTGAAACCACGTCCGTGCATGCCCCTCCATATGCATACCGTTCCAACGTGCCAGATAGAGTGGAAGGGTGTTGCGTCGATCGGTTGAATCCGCCACCCAAAGCGGACATTGGCCGGACGCTCAACGCCCTGTGCCTGAACTCACACCCATCCGCCTTCCAGTGTGCTAGTTTGACCCGCTACGATGCCTTGTCCTGAGCCTCGGGGGAGGCAATGAGACGGCGCTCCAGAGCAGGCGGCGAACCAGTTAAAACGCGACGTCGTAAGACGGTAACGCTGAAGCGCCGCAATGCGACAAAGTCAGTGCACGGTCGCAGTTCCTCCGTTGCTGTCTTCCAAGAACAACTTGATCGCCGAACGCACGAGCTGAGCGAGGCGCTAGAGCAGCAGAAGGCCACCGCGGAGATTCTTCGTGTGATACGTACCTCGCCGGCTGACGTGCAGCCGGTGTTCGAGACGATCGTGCGAAATGCGGTCTCTCTCTGCGGCAGTGTATATGCCCACGTGTTCCGTTTCGATGGCGAGCTGTTGCATCTTGTCGCCTCCCACAACGTGGCCCCAAGTCCGTGGCGGCATTATGCGGATTACCTCAAGGCGAAGTACCCGATGCGGCCCGACTCTTCTCAGGTGTCCGGAAGAGTCCTGCTCAAAAAATCGGTAGTTCGGCTGGAGAATGCGCTTGCCGATCCGGATTACGACCAACGATCCGCCCGGGGGGCTGGCGGCGAGCATTGGGGGTGCCGATGCTGCGCGAGGGCGAACCGCTCGGCGTTATCGTCGTCGGTTGGACCGAAGCTGGACCGGTCCCGAAGGTCCAGGAAGAACTGCTGAAGACGTTCGCCGATCAGGCGGCGATTGCCATCGAGAACGTGCGGCTGTTCGAGGCTGAGCAGCAGCGTACGCGCGAGCTGACTGAATCGCTGGAACAGCAGACGGCGACTTCGGAGGTGCTCAAGGTCATCTCCAGTTCGCCGGGTGACCTTCAGCCTGTCTTCGAAGCGATGCTCGCGAACGCGACGCGGCTATGCGAGGCGAAGTTCGGCGTCCTGTATCGCTCCGAGGGAGATGCTTTTCGCGCCGTTGCGCTGCATGGCGCACCGCCGGCCTATGTGGAAGAGCGGCGGCGCAATCCGATCGTCCGTCCACACCCCAAATCAACCCTCGGACGCGCGGTAGCAACCAAGCGAGCGGTTCAGATCGCCGACGTACTGAAATTACCCAATTATTCTAATCCGCCGCCAGGCTACACCGCTCCGCAGCTCCCTGAGCTCGCCGGTGCCCGCACCGTACTTGCGGTCCCGATGTGCAAGGACGACGAGTTAGTCGGCATCATCGGCATCTACCGTCAGGAGGTTCGACCCTTCGCCGACAAACAAATTGAGCTGGTGACGAACTTCGCCGCGCAGGCCGTGATCGCCATCGAGAACACGCGGCTGCTCAACGAACTGCGGCAGCGCACGACCGATCTCACCGAGTCGTTGGAGCAGCAGACTGCGACCTCCCAAGTGCTGCAAGTTATCTCAAGCTCGCCCGGCGATCTGGAGCCTGTATTCGCAAGCATGCTGGAGAATGCCGTCCGCATCTGCGACGCCAAGTTTGGGAACATATATCGCTGGGAAGGTGACGCTTTACACCTCGTGGCATCTCACAACACACCGTCTGCATTCGCCCAGGCTCGCAGGCGTTCACCATTTCACCGCGCCGCTGCGAGCGGCGCTATCAGTCGGTTGTTGGCGACCAAAGCACCGGTCCATATCGTCGATGCTGCGGCACTGCCAGGCTACATTGACCGCAGCGATCACGGTGCCATCGCAGCCGTCGAGCTAGGGGGCGCCCGGACGGTTTTAGCCGTTCCGATGCTGCGAGAAAACGAACTGATTGGTTCGTTCACCGTGTACCGCCAGGAGGTGCGTCCGTTCACCGACAAGCAGATTGCGCTGGTGACGAACTTCGCCGCCCAGGCCGTCATCGCCATCGAGAACACGCGGCTGCTCAACGAATTGCGGGAATCGCTGCAACAGCAAACCGCTACCGCCGACGTGCTCAAGGTCATCAGCCACTCTACTTTCGACCTGCAGGTGGTGCTCGATACGCTGGTCGAGTCGGCAACCCGGCTCTGTGAGGCATACGACTCCGTTATTCTCCTCCGCCAAGGCGAAAGGCTCTCCATCAGAGCACATCACGGCCCAATCCCGTTGGGGCTGTCGGAATTGCGCCTGATTGGACCCGGCTGGGTCACAGGACGCGCCGTGTTGGCTCGCGAGCCGGTCCACGTCCATGACCTCCAGGCGTCTGCCCAAGAGTTTCCGGAGGGTGCTGAGATGGCCTTGCGCCAGGGTCACCGCACGACGCTGGCTATCCCACTCATAAGAGAGAACGAAGCTATCGGTGCCATCACGATTCGTCGTACCGAGGTCAGGCCCTTCAGCGACAAGCAGATCGAACTTGTAGCAACATTTGCCGACCAAGCCGTTATAGCTATCGAGAACGCGCGGCTGCTCAACGAATTGCGACAACGTACCGACGATCTCACCGGGTCGCTGCAGCAGCAAACGGCCACCGCCGATGTACTGAAAATCATTAGCCGCTCGACGTTCGATCTGCAGGCAGTGCTCGACACACTGGTCCAATCGGCGGCCCGTTTGTGCGAGGCAGATAATTCGTTCCTATTTCGACACGAGAGCGGAAACTATATCTGGTCCGCCAGCTACGGCTTTTCGGGCGAATATCTCGAATACATGAAGAATCGGCAATTGAAGCCCGAGCGCGGCACTGTAACCGGCCGCGCTGCGCTCGAAGGCCAGGTCGTCAATATTCCGGATGTTTTTCAAGATTCCGAATACACCTGGTGGGAATCGCAAAAGGTTGGACACTTTAGGGCGGTGCTTGCCGTGCCGCTTATGCGCGAGGGGCGCCCGATCGGCGTTTTGGGGCTAACCCGCTTGAATCCGAAGGCATTCACCGACAAGCAGATCGACCTCGTGACCACGTTCGCCGACCAGGCTGTCATTGCCATCGAGAATGTGCGGCTGTTCGACGAAATCCAGGACAAGAGCCGACAGCTTGAAGTTGCGAGCCAGCACAAGTCGCAATTCCTCGCCAATATGAGCCATGAGCTGCGCACGCCACTAAATGCCATTCTGGGCTACACCGAATTGATGGCGGATGGCGCTTACGGTGAGCCATCCGAGAAGATGCTGGGCATACTCAAACGCCTTGAGGCCAACGGCAAGCACCTGCTCGGGCTCATCAATGACGTGCTCGATCTGTCCAAGATCGAGGCTGGTCAACTCGTCCTCGAACTCTCCGATTACTCTGTTCAGGATATTGCCCAGACCGTCCGCAGCACGCTGGAGCCACTGGCGGCAGACAAGAAGCTCGCGTTCAAGCTCGAGCTTGCCCCCGAATTGCCAGCCGGGCAGGGCGACGGACGCCGCTTGACGCAGGTCCTGATCAATCTCGTTGGTAACGCCATCAAGTTCACGGATGCGGGCGAAGTCGCCATCAAGGCCGAAGCGAATAACGGCTCGTTCTATGTATCGGTCCGAGACACTGGTCCTGGCATCTCCGCTGCCGATCAGGCCAGGCTGTTTCAGGAGTTCCAGCAGGCCGACAACGCGATTACCCGCAAGAAGGGCGGCACTGGCTTGGGGCTCGCCATATCCAAACGCATCATCGAGATGCATGGGGGCAAGATCTGGGTCGAGTCACAGCTCGGCCAGGGCTCGACGTTTGCGTTCACGCTCCCAGTGATCGTCGAGCGGCAGGTGGAGGCCGCATGACGAAGCGCATTCTGGTGGTCGAGGACCAGCCGGACAATCGCCAGATCATCCGCGATATGCTGGCCCCCACCGATTACGAGATCACGGAAGCTGAAAACGGCGAGGAGGCGCTCGCCGCCATAGCGAAGCAGCGGCCCGATCTTATCCTGATGGATATTCAACTGCCGATCATGGACGGTTATACGGCCACAAGCCGGATTAAAGCCGATCCGACGCTGCGATCGATCCCGATCATCGCGGTTACCTCCTATGCGCTCAGTGGTGAAGAAAAGAAGGCGCGGGCGGCAGGCTGCGATGACTATGTGCCGAAACCTTTCAGTCCGCGCCAACTGCTGGCGAAAATTAGGCAATACCTGTCCTAGACCCGGCATTGATAGCGGACACTGAGCACCTGTTGCTCATCGCGATCTGGATTTTATGAGTACACGCCCAAATTCTGCGGGGAAATTTCCTATTACCCAATTTGTGTCGAAGGACAAAAGAAAACGGCCCCCATGAACTATCAATTCCACTGAACTGTTGATCCATTTGGCTCCCGCCGCCAGCTTTTCAGAACGGTGGCGAGTGCGTCACGCCTGCGCAAGCCGACGAAGGCCACGCTGCCTGCGGGCAGCGTGGCCGCTGTCTTAGGGTGGAGCTTGGATACATCGGAACGTAGCTCGCACACGATGCTCATCCTCAAAGTTATCCGTGAAGATGACGTCCACCACGAGCGGCTCGGTGCCTGATCTGATCGGCGGGAAGAACGTGAAATTGGCTACAACGCCACGCATGTGTTCTGCGAGCGCGGGATGCATTGAACTGTAGAGTCCATCTTCTCCTTGGGTTGCCACATGGCTGTACCCTGACGGATGGCCATGCAGCCGCGCTCGTAGGAGCCAAATGTGTCGATCGGACGTATTTGTAACTTGCCAATGCCCGACGACCTGAGTTCCCGGTTGATCGCCTCTCTTAGCTAGTCCCCAAAACGACTGTTGTTCGTTTTGAACAAAGCGGAGAGGTCGGCTGATCTGTGACGGCTTGACGGTTCGCGCGATCCCAGACCACACCCAGCCAAAGGGTTTAAGTCCCCAGCCAATGATCGTGACAACAGCGCCCACAATGGCAACGCCGCCGACCAGTATGGTTTTCCAATAGTCGATCAGGTTCGCTGGCAGTTTCCACGTATCAGGGTCGCGCCAATCCACGAAAATCTAGCCCCCGCTTTGCCCCTGCGGGCCTCGCCTGTGCGTTCGTCGCGTCGGCGCTATAACGGGAAGCGGCCCGGAGCCCAAACCGCACCCACGGGCTTCCTGTTGACTTTACGTTGACGTGGGCGTTTCCGACCTTAGCCAAAGATGGTAGCGGAGGACGGATTCGAACCGCCGACACACGGATTATGATTCCGCTGCTCTAACCAACTGAGCTACTCCGCCAACTCGCACGCCTCCCGGCGCGGCACATTGCCGGTCGAGCCGCGATCAACCTTTGCCGGCCGGCAAGGCCGCGTCGCCTGTGCGCAGCACGCACATTTATGCCAGCGAGGCCGGCTTTCCAAGCGGGATTCCGGGGTCTTGCGAACGGCTTGCCTGCGGGCGCGGCCCGGGGTTTATGCTACTGACTTTAAAGGGGTCTTGCTGCAATGGGCGGGTTTGGGCGCGGGGCAGCGCGATGTACATAACGTCCCGCCGGTACCCGTCCGTGCGAACCAACAGCGATCGGCCAATGAACAAGTCTGAGGTGACCGAAACCGGTCTGCCGATTTCCGGCCTGCTGCGGCAGGCGATCGCGTTTGTCCGCGATTTCGCGGCGTTTGCCGGCTTGAGCGGGTCGTGGCGTCGGCGCTCGCCGTTCTCGCCGCAAGCTTTGAAGGCGTCGGCCTCCTTCTTCTGGTGCCGTTGCTGTCGCTCATTACCGCGTCCGATACCAGCACTGGATGGACGCACAAACTCCTTACGCAGGCGTTCGAAATCGCCGGCGCGCAGACGCGCACGGCGCGGCTGTCGCTGTTGCTCGGCCTATTTGCCGGAGTGGTGGTCATCCGGGCGATTATCGTTGCCCGCCGCAACATCATGCTGGCGCAGATCGAAATGGGCTTTATTGAAACGGTCCGCGCCCGGCTCGCCAGGCGGCTCGCCGCCGCGCCCTGGCCGGTGGTATCGCGTTTGCAGCATGCGCGCGTCACCCACCTGATGAGCGGCGACATTCACCGCGTCGGTACGGCGACGCACTACATGGTGCAATTCGCCGCGACGCTGGTCATCATCGGCGCGCAGATCATTATTGCCCTCCTGCTCTCGCCTCTTTTGACGGTCGTGGCGCTGATTCTGATTGCGATCGGTGCGGCCGTGGGTTTTGTCATGCTGCGGCGGGCGCATGATTTCGGGGCGCGGTTAAGCCGTATGGGCATCGAGCTGATGCATGAGACCTCGCAGTTCCTCGGCGGGCTGAAGCTTGCCGCCGGGCAAAACCGCCAAGCCAATTTCGTCGCCGAGTTTCAGGACAGTCTCGACCGGCTCAAGCGCGAGCAGCTCTCCTATCTGGGTCAGCACAATCGCAACCAGCTCGCCGCTGCGATCATAGCCGGACTGGTCGGCGCACTGATCGCCTTTGTCGGCCTGGTGCTATTCGACGTTCAAGCAGCGGTCATCCTGACCATGCTTTTCATCTTTTCCCGCATCTCCGGACCGACGATGCAAATGAGTGAAATGTTGCAGCAATTCGCCGGCACCGTTCCTGCGCACGCGGAATTTCTCCAACTCGAACGCGATCTCGCCGCTCAAGATGCGCCCGACACGCGGCCTGCACCCGCGATTGCGCCGGGCGCGATCGTGTTTCGCGACGTCAGTTTCCATTATGACCGATCGAGCCGGGCGGGCGCCGGGATCGAGCGCCTCAATCTGACCATTGCGCCGGGGACATTCCTCGGCGTCAGCGGCCCGACCGGCGCAGGCAAGACGACCTTCGCCGATCTTTTGATCGGGCTACTCGAGTCCGATTCTTGGCGAGATCACAGTCGGCGGCGTGCCGCTTCGCGGCGCGGCGGCGATCAAGTGGCGGAACCATGTCAGCTATGTCGTCCAAGACCCGTATTTGTTCCGCGATACCATCCGCCGGAATTTGCTATGGGCCAATCCGCAGGCCAGCGACGCCGAGATCTGGGACGCGCTCGCCATTGCCGGTGTCGACGATTTCGTGGCCGGCTTGACGGCGGGACTGGACACCGTGCTCGGCGAACGCGGCACGCTCATTTCCGGCGGCGAGCGCCAGCGGTTGTGCCTTGCCCGTGCCGTGCTCCGCCGGCCTTTCCTATTCGTGCTCGACGAAGCAACAAGCGCGATCGACGTTCCGGCGGAACGGAAAATCATCAAGGCAATGCTCGATCTCAAGCCGCGCCCGACCATCGTGATGATCGCGCATCGCGATCAGAGCCTCGCTTCCTGCGACCGCATGCTCCGCCTGCAAGACGGCAGGGCCATAGCCGATGAGCCGGCGCTGACCGGCTAACCGTTGGCGCGGGAGCGCATTTTGAGCGACTTCTTGCGCGGCTTATTGCATGGGTTGGCAATCGCGCCGGAACGCCTACATGTGCGACAAGCCGGCGTGCCCGGCGAGTCCTTGCGCATAAAGCCGAGAACGGGAGATCAGGATGAAGCGCAGCGCCATTCTCGCCGGACTTTCGGCACTTTTTCTCGCGATTTGTTTGTTCGGCTCGCCGCGGGCGATGGCGCGAATGTCTTTCGACGGCGCCTGGAGCGTGCTCATTATTACTGACCGCGGCACCTGCGATCGCGCCTACCGCTATGCGTTGCGGATCGCCAATGGCCGGATCTATTACGACGATCCATCATTCGGCGTATCCGGCGGCGTCGATGGCGCCGGTCGTGTGCGGGTCGGCGTCAGCGCGGGCGGACAGTCGGCAACCGGTTACGGCCAGCTATCGGGCAATTACGGTCAAGGCTCCTGGAGCGGCCGCTCGTCGACCTCGCAATGCTCCGGCCATTGGGAAGCCGAACGCCGCGGCTAGAGCATGATCCGGAAAGTGGGAACCGGTTTCCCGCCTGCGCGAAGCCCAGTAATGGAGATGGCACTTTCGTTTTATGCTTCGGCGGGCGAAGGCAGGTCCGGAAAGATCATGCTCACTAAAAAACCTAGAACAACAATTGATTCAGTCTGAATCAATCGCGCTCTAGACGCCAGCCTTGCGCGCGAACCGGATCAGGGAGAAATGACCGAGCGGCGGCATCGCGCGCCGCTCGACCAGTTCGACGCCGCCATGACGCGCCGCCCAGCGCGCCAGCCGCCGCCAGCCGAATTCCGGGTGCCAGCCGAGGCGACGCGCCAAGGGCGCGAAGCATTTCTCGCCAATCGCACGCAGGCCGCTCTCGGCGCCGAGATGATTGACCAGGACGATTTCGCCGCCCGGCCGGGTGACGCGCGCGAACTCATCGAGCGTCGCCTCCGGATCTGGCACTGCCGTGATCACATATTGCGCCACCACCACATCGAAAGCCGCTTCGGCAAATGCGAGATGCTGTGCATCCATCACGGCGAGCCCGTTGACATTGCCGAGCCGACGCTCGGCGACGCGGGCCTTGGCTTTGCGCAGCATCGGCGCCGAAAGGTCCACCCCGACGATCCGATTAGCCGAGGAATAATCCGGCAAGGACAACCCGGTGCCGACTCCGACTTCCAGGATGCGCCCGCCGATCCGCTCGGCCGCGGCGACCGCCGCCTTGCGGCCGCGTTCGAATACCGCGCCGAAGACGAAATCGTAGATCGGCGCCCAGCGCGCATAGGCCTTGGCGATAACCTCTTTGTCGAGCTGATCGGCCATTGCTGGACGTCAGCGCCTCATGCGAAGGCCCACGCCGGCACAATTACCGACGCAACGGCAGTTTTCCGAAGCGACCATGCGGGCATTATCGGGCGGCGGCGAACGTCGCCTCGGCGGCGCCGGTCGTGCGCGCCAACGGCACGATGCCGGCGATGACCCCGCCGCCGAGCACGCGCGCCTGGCCCTCGGCCGCCTCGTAAAAGACGCAGGCCTGTCCGGGGGAAACGCCGTCTTCACCGGCGATCAGCCCGACTTCAAAACCATCGGCACTGCGGTGGAGCCAGGCGGCTTGTGGCGCGCGCGTCGAGCGGACCTTGACGTAGATTTCGCGATGAGCGCTGACCGCTTCGTCGATCGTGCGATCGCCGAGCCAGTTCACGTCACGCAAACGGATGCGACTGGTCCGCAATGCTTCGCGCGGGCCGACCACGACCCGGCGCGACGCCGCGTCGAGACGCACGACATAGAGCGGCGAACCGGTAGCAACACCAAGCCCACGCCGCTGGCCGACGGTGAAATGAATAATGCCGTCATGGCGGCCGAGCACGCGACCCTCCAGATCGACGATCTCGCCGGGTCCGGCGGCGCCGGGACGCAGCCGTTCGATCACATCGGCATAGCGGCCGTTTGGCACAAAACAGATGTCCTGGCTGTCCTGCTTGTCGGCGACGGTGAGCCCGAACCGGCGGGCCAATTCGCGCGTCTCCGCTTTAGTGCGATCGCCAAGCGGGAAGCGCAGCAGATCGAGCTGCGCGCGCGTCGTCGCGAACAGGAAATAGCTCTGGTCACGCTCGGCTTCGCGGGCGCGATAGAGCGCGCGGCGGCCGTCGGCCAACCGGCGCGAGGCGACGTAGTGGCCGGTCGCCAATACCGCGGCGCCGAGCTCGCGCGCGGTCACCAACAAATCGCGAAATTTGATCGCCTGATTGCATTCGACGCATGGCACCGGCGTTTCGCCGGCGACGTAGCTTTCCGCGAACCGGTCGATGACCGCTTCTTTGAACCGCTGTTCGTAATCGAGCACGTAATGAGGAATGCCGATCCGCGCGGCCACGGCCCGAGCGTCGTGAATGTCGCGGCCGGCGCAGCATGCACCTTTGCGGTGGGTCGCTGCGCCATGATCGTAGAGCTGGAGCGTGATGCCGACGACGTCATAACCCTCCTCGGCCAGCAGCGCCGCCGTCACCGAGGAATCGACGCCGCCCGACATCGCCACGACCACCCGCGTCTGCGACGGCGGTCCTTCGAGATCGAGCGTGTTCAACGCCATAGAAGCTATAGAAGCAGACATAGTGAGAGCCACGTCCTGCAGCGAACAAGTCCGTAAGTTAAGGTCCACGCGCCAAGCACGGGGCCGAGCACGTGACCAAGTGCGGCGGCATTGCCGTCGGCCGCCGAAAGTGCGGGCCGACGCTCCTTTACTATAGGCGGCGCGGTCCCGCTCCGCCATGCCGGCGCGGGCGGCCGTTAACGTGTTGAAAAGGAGCCACCCTTGGGTCCGGCGAAGCGCATGCAAATATTGGCCGCAAATGCCGCGAAAACGTGGATTCCGCTTAGGTAAATCTTAAGTCGGGGCCCGTAGATTGGCCCGCTGTAGAGTTGTCGAGTACACGAGAGTTCCTATGACTGAACCCCATCGCCCGAGGGTTAAATATGTGATCGGGCCGGACGGCTCGCCCCTGACCGTTGCCGATCTGCCGGCGCCTGGGACGAAACGTTGGGTCATCCGCCGCAAGGCCGAAGTCGTTGCCGCCGTCCGTGGCGGGCTGCTGTCGCTCGAAGAGGCGTGCAGCCGCTACACGCTAACGGTCGAAGAGTTTCTCTCTTGGCAATACTCCATCGACCAGCACGGCCTTGCCGGATTGCGCACGACCCGCATTCAGCAATATCGCCAATAGCGGCCTAAGCCATCCCGCAATCAGCGGCGCGCCATCGTCGGCGCGCGTCCGATTCGTTTGGGCGCGCGCGCATACGGCGCGTTAACCCGCCGCTAACCATGGCGCAGGCAAAGCTTGGCGCGCGCAAATCTCGCCGCATGCAGGCGTGCCCAGGCGCGAGGGAGGACGTCGGCTATGGCCAATGTGATCGGTCTGGTCGGCCGTACCGTTGCCGAAGTCGAACGCGATTTGATTCTGGAAACGCTGCGGCATTGCCTCGGTAACCGCACGCGCGCCGCCGTGGTGCTCGGAATTTCCATTCGCACGTTGCGCAACAAGCTCAATGACTACGCCGCCGCTGGCGTCGCGGTGCCGCGCCCCGGAGCCGAGCCGAGCGTCGCAGCGTGACGGTAGCGCGCCTCACGTCGTGGCGTCGCCGCCGTCGACCATGATGGTCTCCACCTCCCCGGCGCCGGCACGGCGGAACGCAGCCGCTTCGTCATATTCCTTCGACGTGAAGCAAGCGACGCCCTGCTCGAAAGTGGGGAATTCGATGACGACGAAGCGCTGGAATTTGTGCGGCCCTTCCATGATCTGAAAGCGGCCGCCGCGGGCCAAGACCTTGCCGCCGTATTTGGCAATGATCGCCGGCACGCGATCGGTGTATTTTTTGTACTCGACCGGATCGTTGATCTTGGAACGCGCGACCCAATAGGCTGGCATTGTGTTTGGACCCCTCAAGAAGTTAAACGTCATCCTGAGGTGGCCGCCAACGGGTCCGGCCCGAAGTGGCCGGCCCGATGACAGGCTCAGCGGCCCTCGAAGGATGACAGCCCGGGCCGTCGCCCTTCGAGGCTCGCTACGCTCGCACCTCAGGGTGACGGCACAACATGCAGAGCGCTTAAATCACTCCGCGGCGCGGCGCGCGGCGACGATCTGGTCCGCGGTGCGGCCGGTCAGCTCGGCCATGTGATCGAATTTAAATGTGAAAGTGCCGGCACCGGCGGTCGCCGAACGAATCTCGACGATCAGGTCGCCGATCTCGGCTTCCGGCATTTTGGCGCGGACCATGTCCCAGCCGTCCCAACCTTCCCGCGTATCAAAGCCCAAGATCTGTCCGCGCCGGCTCGACATCAAGGCGTTGATCTTCGCCGTCGCCTCGTTCGGACAGACGATCTCGACGAGATGAATGGGTTCAAGCAGCACCGGTTGGCATTGCGGCAGGCCCTCGGTGATGCCGATACGGCCCGCGGTGCGGAAGGCCATGTCCGAT
Source organism: uncultured Alphaproteobacteria bacterium (assembly GCA_963816295.1). Lineage (GTDB taxonomy): Bacteria > Pseudomonadota > Alphaproteobacteria > Rhizobiales > Xanthobacteraceae > BOG-931. Next base: position 316,376 of record CAWFJS010000022.1, read on the forward strand.
GAATCGACGGTGTGATACGAGCCGTCGATCAAAGCAACACTGAGATCGACCACGGGAAAGCCCAGCGGGCCGTGCTTGAGCGCGTCGATGACACCCTCCTCGACCGAGGGAATGTAATTGCGCGGCACCACGCCGCCGGTGATCCGTTCCTGGAACGTAAATCCGGCGCCGCGCGGCAGCGGCTTGATCTCGAGCACGACGTCGCCGTACTGGCCGTGCCCGCCGGATTGTTTCTTGTGCCGGCCGCGCTGGGTGATCGATTTGCGGATCGTTTCGCGATAGCCGACGCTCGGCGTGCGCCGTTCGATGGCCACGCCGTAACGGTCGCTCAACCGTTCGGTGGCGACCCGCAAATGCATCTCGCCCTGGCCCCACAGCACGACTTCGTGGGTTTCCGGATTGTGCACGATCGTGATTGAGGGATCTTCTTCGGCGAGCTTGGTCAGCGCCTGACCGAGTTTGACATCGTCCTTGCGTTCCTTCGCGGTGATGGCGATGGCCAGCACCGGCGGATAGGGTGCGACTTTGGCGAGCGGCGCGTGCGGTTGTTTGCCGGCCGATAGCGTGTCGCCGGTTTTGGCTCTTTCCAGCTTGGCGAAGGCGACGGCCTCGCCGACCGTCGCGGGACCGCGTTTCTCGTTGGATTGGCCGAGCACCTTGAACACGCCGGCGACGCGTCCGGCTTCATCGTCGCCGGTCAGGAATGTGATGCCATCGCCGGCTTGGCCGGCGAGCATCCGCACGACCGACATTTTGCCGCCATGCGTCGTGTGCAGCGTTTTCAGCACATAGGCGACGGGGTCGCCGCCCTGTTTCACGCCGAGCCGTTTGGCGGTATCGGCCACGCCTGGTGACTCGTGGCGGAGCGCCTTGAGCAACCGCAACACGCCGTTGGCGCGTGCCGCGGTGCCCATCAGGACCGGGCAGACGAGGCCGTCGCGCAATTCGCGCGTCAGGTCGTCGAACACCTTGTCGCGCGGCGGCTGGATGTCTTCGAGCAGCTGTTCCATCAGTTCGTCGTCGTGGTCGGCCAGCGTTTCCAACATGGAAAACCGCGCCGTCTTTTCCAGATCGGCGGCGTCGCCTTCGAGCGGTACGACCTGCGAGGGAGCGTATTCCTTGTAAACGAACGCGCGTTCCAGCGCCAAATCGACGAAGCCGCTGATGATGTCGCTGGAGAAGGTCGGGATTTGCCGCAAAATCAACTTGGTGCGCGACGCCGGCTGCAGCAGATTGAGTACGTCGCGCACGGCGGCGTCGGCCTTGTCGATCTTGTTGACGAACAGAATACGCGGGATCTTCCAGTCTTCCAGTTCGCGCAGAATGAGCTGCAGTTGCGGAATCTTCTTCTCGTCCATTTCGCAGACGACCACGGCGGCGTCGATCGCCGGCAGCACCGCCCGCATGTCGTGAACGAACTCCACCGAGCCGGGACAGTCCAGAAAGGTGTAATTGTCGCCCATGAAAGTCGTGGTGGCGACCGTCAACTCGACGCTCATGCGATGATGGTGCGCCTCTTTGCTTGCGTCGCCGACGGTATTGCCGGCTTCAAACGTGCCCTGGCGCGCAATGGCGCCGGTGCGCGCGAGGATCGCTTCGAGCAGCGTCGTCTTGCCGCTCTGGAACGGACCGACCAGCGCGACGCAGCGCGGACCCGCCGCGCGCGTGCCATTGTCGCCATTTGTCACCATCGAAAACCTCCCGCACCGCCTCCCGCGGGCGGACCGGTCATGTGGCGCGGACCGCGGGGAGTTATTGTTTGAAGGATAAGCTATCGTTTCAGTGGTGGCGGGGGTGGGTCAAGAGGCGCGACACAGCACCTCGCGGCAACGGCCCCCAAAATGGGCAGCGGCCAACCATTGGAGCAACCATGGAGACGGTCACGCGGAGCCGCGCGCAAGCGAGGCGCGGATGAGAGCCAAAAATCGAACTGGAGCGTGACGCGCGAATTACTGCGCCAGTTTCGGCGCCAAGTTACTGCGCCAAATGCAGTTCCAGTGCGCCGACGCCGGCGGCCACATTGAGCCCGACCTGACCCTGCACCGACAGCGGCTGCAGCGCGACCGAACGGTTGGATCCGCCGACCAGCACGTTGGCGCCGAGGCCCGCGGCGACGGTCGCTTCGGCAGTCGCGCCGGCATAAGTCCCGCTCAGCATTCCGGCGTAGCGGTTCGTGCCGGCGAACACGCCCCAGACCATCGCGCCGCCGGTGGTGAAGCCGACATCCACGCCGACCCGGGTCATGGTGCCGGTATAGGCCTCGGGTGGGCCGCCGTCGGGCTGGAAATTGCAGCTCACATTGCGCTGCGAGGCCACGATCAGGCCAACGCCGGCTGAAATCGAGCAGGCGAGCGTGCCGACTTGCACGCGCTGCGACTGCGCATTGGCGGGAATAATTACAGCCGCCGCCACTGCCGCCGCTCCGACGAGCGCGGCTACCATACCCCTATACGACATATCTCTACTTGCTCCCTCACACGAACCCGGGCGGGTCCTTGCCATTATTCTAGGGAAGAACGTCGCCCGCGTCTCGCCCGGTTTTGCGCATGATTAAAATGCGTTCCTAGAAAGATCCCAAGGACTCGCAGCCCTTGCCGGCTGAAAAACTGCCCTTGGCGCGCTTGTGCGGGATATCGATGATGTGCACCGAGCCGTCGCCCTGGCAGGCGACGAACAGTTCGTCGTCGCGGAATGCCATGTCCATGGGCTGCGACCCGACCTTGATCGCGGTCTGCTCGCGAAAATACGGATCGATCAAACTGATCGTGTCGCTGTTGAGACTGGTCACGGCAAGAAGGCTGTTATCCGGCGCGTAACGCGCGATCTGCGCGGGCTTCGGTACATCCTTCAGCACGAGTTCCTCGCGCACACGGCCGGCTTCGGTATCGATCAAAAACAAGGTCGGCTGCGCATCGTCGACCGCGATCACGGTGCGGCCGTCCGGCGCAATCGCGATCCCGGCAAGCGGCCTTGGCGTTTTGATCTTGCCGAGCAATTTCCGCTTCGGCAGATCGATCACCGAGACCGTGCCGTCTTCCTCGTTCTCGGTATAGAGACGCTGGCCGTCCGGCGCGATGATCAGCCGATGGCCGTTAGTCGAGCCGGAATCGATGGCGTCGACGACTTTGTTGCTGTTGCGATCGATGACCGCCACTACCGCCGAATTTTCGCACGTGATGTAGATCAACCCATCCGGCCCGAGCTTGAGCGTATGCGGCGCGATATAGGGGCGCAGATCGATGGTCTCGACATGAGCGCGCTTGTGCAGATCGAACACGCAGAGGTGGTGCTGCGGATTGGGATTGCGGCCGTGAATGCCGTCGCCGAAGATCGGCACATAGGCGCGACCGGTTTCCGGCACCACCAGCAACTCGTGCACGGTGCGCGGGAAGCCGTCGATCACCACTTCGGTCGCATAGGTCTGCGGATTGAGAAACAGGACTTTCGTTCCGATCTTGTCGACCGCGATCATCCCGTATGAGTTTTTGCCGGCCATCGTTTCTTCCCTTCAGCGACATGAATAATCTATGCCGTCATGCCCGCGCTTGTCGTGGGCATCCACGTCTTGCGACGAGAAAAGGTGAAGACGTGGATGGCCGGGACAAGCCCGGCCATGACGGTTACGATAAAATGTCATAGGGAGCCTTTCTAATGAACGCCGTTGCCAGCCGGAACATCAAATATGTCAGCCACACCGACCAAGGCGGCCGCGGCGACGGCGTGCAGGTGATGGTCAATCGCGGCTACGCTTATATCGGGCACGGTTTTTCCAACGGTATCACCGTGATCGACGTACGCGATGCCAAACATCCCAAACCGGTGAATTTCCTCCCCTGCCCGCCGAACACGCGCGCGCATCACCTGCAGACCCATGAGGATCTGCTGCTCGCGGTCAACGGCCCCAGCGTCTGGACCATGCAGGTCAGCCAGGAAGCCTATTTTTCCGGCACGTCGGCGGCCGCGCTGGAAGGGCAGAAGTTTACCGGGGGCTTGCGCATCTACGATATTTCGCGCGGGGAAGCGGCGCGCGAAATCGCGTTTCTGCCGCTCGGCGGCTTGGGACCGCACCGCATCTGGTATGTCGGCGGCCGCTACGCCTATGTCTCGGTGCACCTGCCGGAATTTTCCGATCATGTGCTGGTGATCGTCGACATGGCGGAGCCGACCAAGCCGCAAGTGGCCGGCAAATTCTGGCTGCCCGGGATGCGGACGGCCGCTGGCGAGACGCCGACCTGGCCCAAAGGCAAGCGCTACGCGCTGCATCACGCTTTGGTCGCCGGCAATCTCGCTTTCGGCGGCTGGCGCGACGGCGGCTTGAGCGTGGTCGACGTCGCCGATCCGCAAAAGCCCAAAATGATCGCTTACCGCAATTGGGATCCACCGTTCGGCGGCGGCACGCATTCGCCATTGCCGCTGCCGGATCGCAATCTGCTCGTCGTCGCCGATGAGGCCAATTTCGCCGATTGCAAACTAGGCCTGCGCTATATCTGGATCTTCGACATTCGCGAGCCGTCCAATCCGGTCAGTATTGCCACAATGCCGATTCCGGACGAAGCCGACTACTGCAAGAAGGGCGGCAATTTCGGCCCGCATAATTTGTGGGAGAACCGGCCGGGCGCATTTCAAAGCTCGCGCATCATTTTCGCCACCCTGCACAATGCCGGTGTGCGCGCCTATGACATCGCCAATCCGTTCGCCCCGCGCGAAATCGGCTTCTTCGTGCCGCCCGATCCGGAGCGTATGTACGATCCGCGTCCCAACCGCCCGAAAGTCATCCAATCCGCCGACTGCTTCGTCGATGCGCAAGGCATGATGTATGTGACCGATACGAATGCCGGACTGTACATTTTGCAGTTCGAGGGCGCTTAGTTGGAATTGTGCGGCGGCGTCTGCACCAGCGCGGTTCTGCATTGACAGCGGCGCGTCGGCCTTTCACAGTTGAACTGATACGAGCCGCTCAAGCGGCCAAAGCGTGCCACGGGGGGAGGAATCGATGGCCCAGACAATCGAAGCTTTTGTCGGTACGGCGCTCGATGAAGCGAAGATTTCGCCGCTGCATCGCCGCGTCATCGCGCTGATCGCCGCCGGCTATTTCTTCGACGTTATCGACTTTACCATTCTGGGCTCGCTTATTCCGTACATCATCAAATCAGGGTTCACTACGCCCGGTGAAGCCGCGGCGATCGGCAGCGCCGCGATCTTCGGCATGTTCATCGGTACCGCCGGACAAGGCGAGCTCAGCGACCGTTTTGGGCGGCGCTTCATCTATCAGTTCAATCTCTTGTTGTTCGGCATCTTCACCATCCTCGGCGCGTTCGCCCCCAACGTGACGCTGCTCGTGATCTGTCGCTTCATTGCCGGGCTCGGTCTCGGGGCCGAACAGCCGCTGGCATTCGCCTATGCCGGCGAATATTCGCCCAAACGCATCCGCGGCCGCATCCTGGCGATCGTGCATTTCATCGGCGGCGCGATGGTGTGGCCGATCGGAACCGCGCTGGTGCTGCTGTTCGGCAGCATGTTCGATTCCGCTGAAACTGTGTGGCGCAGCGTGTGGATCATTATCGGCATCGGCGCACTGATTGTCTGGGTGTTTCGCTTCACACTGCCGGAATCACCGCGTTACCTCGCGACCCACGGCAGAGGCGAGCAGGCGCTGCAAGTGCTCAGCCGGCTCGGCATTGCCGGGCCGACCCAGCCGCTGGCGGCGTCCGCCGCCAGTAACACGCAGAGCGATCCGATCTTGCTCGTATTGCGCATGTTCCCGACACGCGTCATCGCCGGCATGATCTGCTTCACGGCGTTTTTCGGCATCGCGGTCGGGCTTGGGGCCTGGCTGCCCAATATCATGAACGCCAAGGGCTTCTCGATCACCAAGTCACTGCAATACACGCTGGTCATGAATTTCGCGGTGCCGACCGCAAGCGTTTTCATGATGTACGCGCTCGATAAATTCGGCCGCAAGATCACCTCGATCTGCGCGTTCATTGGCGCGGGCGTGATGGCGATCGTGTTCGGCAATGCCGGCACGCCGGCCGAGTTGATGATCGCCGGTTTCATCATGGTGTTCTTCGTGCAAGTTGCCGGCAACTCGATGCAGATTTTCACTTCGGAAGTGTTTCCGACCAATGCGCGCGCATCAGGCTTCGGCCTTGCTTCCGGCGTCGGCCGGCTGGCGACCGCTTTCATCCTGCCGACGATCCTGTGGGTGCAGAACGGCTTCGGCCTGACCACGGTGTTCCTATGCCTGGCGATCCTTTTGTTCATCGCCGCCGTATCCGTGACCCAACTCGGTCCCGAGGCGCGGCAAAAGGGATTGGACGAACTCGCGCCGCCGACGGGGTGAGGCACGCACCGGTCATTGCGAGGAGCGAAGCGACGAAGCAATCTAGAATAAACAGGCTGGATTGCTTCGCGGAGCTTGTCATCGGACCGGCCACTTCGGGCCGGACCCGTTGGCTCGCAATGACGAAAGCCAATTAAGCCAACCGTGTTTACCGCAAATTGCCGCAGAAGCGCTGAATGCGAGTGCACGCCTCTTCCAGCGCGCTGGTCGCTGTCGCATACGAAATGCGAAACGAGTTGCCGACGCCGAACGGCGTGCCCTGCACCACCGCGACACCCTCGGCCTCCAGCAATTCGGTGACGAAATCCTCGTCGGTCGCGAGTGTCTTGCCAGTCGGCGCGGTCTTGCCGATGGTGCCGGCGCAAGACGGATAAACGTAAAACGCCCCTTCTGGCTTCGGGCATTGGAGACCGCGGGCCTGATTGAGCATCGAGACACAGAGGTCGCGCCGCTCCTTGAAGGTCTTGTTGTGCTTGGCGATGAAGTCCTTCGGGCCGTCGAGCGCCTCGACTGCCGCCCATTGCGCCACCGCCGTCGGATTCGACGTCGATTGCGATTGGATCATCGCCATGGCCTTGATCAGGTTCTCCGGTCCGCCGGCAAAACCGATGCGCCAGCCGGTCATGCAATAAGCCTTCGACACGCCGTTCACGGTCAGCGTGCGCTCGTAAAGCCGCGGCTCGAGCTGCGCCGGCGAGTAGAACTCGAAATCGTCATAGACGAGATGCTCGTACATGTCGTCGGCCATGACGTGGACGTGCGGGTGGCGCACCAGGACATCGGTGACGGCCTTGAGTTCGCCGCGCGTATAGGCGGCGCCGGTCGGATTGGACGGCGAGTTGAAGATGATCCACTTGGTGCGCGGGGTAATCGCGCGCTCCAGCGCCTCCGGCCTCATCTTGTAGCCGGCGTCCATGGTGGTGACGACCGGCACCGGTTCGCCCCCGGCCAATAGCACCATCTCCGGATAGCTCACCCAATAAGGCGCGGGGATGATCACCTCGTCGCCCGGATTGATGGTTGCAACCAGCGCGTTGTAGAGCACCTGCTTGCCGCCGGTGCCGATGATGATCTGCGAGGGCTTGTAGTCGAGCTTGTTCTCGCGCTTGAACTTGCGCGCCACCGCCGCCTTGAGCTCGGGGATGCCGTCAACCGCGGTATATTTGGACGCCTTGCCGCCGCGAATGGCCTTGATCGCGGCTTCCTTGATGTTCTCCGGCGTGTCGAAATCCGGCTCGCCGGCGCCGAGCCCGATGACATCGCGGCCAGCGGCTTTGAGCGCACGCGCTTTGTCCGTCACGGCGATGGTCGCCGACGGCTTGATGCGCATGATCTGGTCCGCGAGAAAGGCCATTGCGATTCTCCATTTTCAGGCGGCTCGCTTGGTAATGCCGGTCGGGCGCTCAGGCAAGCACTAAAGCCCGTTTCGCTCTCACATCTGCGGCATTTTCGGCATCGCCGCGTTCCGCGCGCAACACAGGATCCCGTCGCGGAACCTGACGACCGGTCGAGATGTTGCAGGGCAGCGCCCTTGACGACGCGCGACATCAAAGCCGTGCCGCGACGCCCTGCCCCGCCATGACATTGCCGCCCTGAAGTCTTAAACAACTGCGATAACGGCGCGGTCGGCGCCGTGGGAAAACGAGCCTAATGTTCACGCTCTATTCGATGCAGCGTTCGGGAAACAGCTACAAAGCGCGGCTCGCGCTGGCGCAGCTGCGCGTCCCCTATCGGCTGATCGAGGTCGATATTCTCAAGGGCGACAGCCATACGCCGGAATTTCTGTCCAAGAATCCCAACGGTCAGGTGCCGCTTCTGGAAGTGGCGCCGGGCCGGTATCTTGCCGAATCAAACGCAATTCTTTGGTACATCGCCGGCGGCACCCCGCTCGCGCCCGAAGATCGCATCGGCCGGGCCGAAGCGCTGCAATGGATGTTCTTTGAACAGCACAGCCTCGAGCCCAATCTCGGCGCCGCTTATTTCTGGCTGACGCTGGTCAAAGGCGGCCGTGAATTGCAACAGCACGCGCTCGAAGATTGGATGGAGGAAGGCAACCGCGCGCTCGGCGTGATGGAGAAACACCTGGTGGTGCACGACTTCTTTGTCGCCGGCCATTACACGATCGCCGACATCGCGCTTTACGCCTATGCCCATATCGCCCCGCAATGCGATTACGACCTGGTGCCGTTTCCGGCAATCCGCGCCTGGCTCGATCGCGTCGCCGAGCAGCCCGGCTACGTGCCGATGGAGTTTCGGCCTGCGGCGGCGATGCCGGTGGTCTGATCCGCCACCAGAAACTTATTCAGCCTTGATGCCGGCGGCTTTGATGATCGGCCACCATTTGTCGATCTCCGCCTTATGATAGGCCGCAAGCGCCGCCGGCCCCTGCTGGTCACGCGGAAAGACGACCTGGCCGAGCGTTTCGAGCCGCTGCCGCACGGCGGGATTGGCCAATGCGCTCGTCACCGCGGCATCGAGCCGATCGACGGTCTCTTTTGGCGTTCCTGCGGTGGTCCACAGTGCGTGCCAGAAATTGATCGTCGCTCCCACAATGCCGAATTCACTCAGCGTCGGCGTGTCCGGCGATTTCGGCCAGCGCTGCTCGCTCATCACCGCATAGGCTTTGAACTTCCCTGCTTGGACGTAAGCGAGCCCGGAGCTCGCTTCGAGGCAAGCGAGATCGATTTGCCCTCCGATCAGATCCTGCATGGCCGGGCCGCCACCGCGATAGGGCACGTATTGCAGGTGCAATCCGGTTTTCTGCGCAAAGTATAGGCCGCACATGTGAGCGGCGCTGCCAGTGCCGACGGTGCCGAAGGTGGTCGGCTGGGGTCGCGTTTTCATCCAGGTAATCAGCTCCGGCATCGTGTTCGGCGGCAGTGCTTCCTTGCCGATGATCCACAGCGGCGACGCCGAGAGCAGCGAAATCGGCTGCAGGTCGCGCAGAACATCGTAGTCCAGCGGATAGATCGCCGGCGAAGCGACATGGCTTGACCACTGGCCGATGCCGATCGTGTAACCGTCGGGCCTGGCGTGGACGACGCGGCCGGTGGCGATCGTGCCGCTGGCGCCGCTTAAGGTTTCCACCACCACCGGCTGGCCGAGCGGCCCTTGCATCGCATCGGCGATGATGCGCGCCAGCGTGTCGGTCGGGCCGCCGGGCGGAAATCCGACCATCATCGTGACCGGACGCGATGGGAAAATCTCTGCCGCGACAGGAGTCGCGGCGGCAACGAGGGCAAACAGCGCGAAGGCAAAACCTGCCATGCCGTTTCGCTTCATGAGGTCCGCCGCCATGGCCTGCCCTCTCGCTGCGCTGAAGTTTGAACGATGGCACGGGTCGCCGCGGGCGAAAAGGTCAGCAATTCTGTCGTGATGTGAGCGGCCACCGCAATCGCGCTGTTTGCCGGCCCCTGATTGACGCGAGCTATCGCCGGCCTGTAACCAACCGCAATGTTATCGCGCTTCGAACAATTCTTGACGCCAACGGCGCCGCCGGAGCATCCGGAACCGCCGCCGAGCCTGCTCGGCTTCCTGTGGCATTTCGCCCGCCAGGCCAAATGGCTGTTCGTGGCTCTGTTCGTCGTCGAATTGCTGGTGGCGCTGGGCGACAGCGCGGTGCCGTGGTTCATCGGCCGCGTCGTCACCATCGTCACCAAGACGCCGCCCGAGCGGCTCATCGCCGACGGCTGGCCCTGGCTTCTCGGCATGGCGCTCGTCGTGCTCGTCGCCCGACCAGTTGTGACCTTCACGCGCTACCTGATCACCAACCAGGCGATCGCGGCGCCGTTTACCGGACTGATCCGGTGGCAAGCGCATTGGCACGTGGTGCGGCAGAGCTGGGCGTTTTTCCAGGACGACTTCGCCGGGCGCATTTCCAATCGGGTGATGCAGACCGGCCCATCGGTGCGCTCGACCCTGACCGCGACCATCACCACCATCTGGTACATTTTGGTCTATGGCGTCTCGGCCATCGCCTTGACCGCCGCCGCCGATCGCTGGCTCGCCGTTCCGATCCTGCTGTGGTTTTTCGCCTATACCGCGCTACTTGTGCATTTCGTGCCGCGCATGCGCGACCGCTCGAAACAATCCTCGGAAGCGCGGTCGGCGCTGATGGGCCGGATCGTCGACAGCTACACCAACATTCTCACAGTCAAACTATTCGCGCGCGCCAGCGACGAAGACCATTATGTGCGCAGGGCGGTCGATCGTCACGTTGACTTGTTTTCAGCCGCACAGCGGCTGCTCACTGCCTTCGGCACCATCCTCGATGTACTCAACGCGCTCCTGATCGCCGGATCGGGCGCGCTGGCGCTGCTGCTGTGGCGCTACGGCGCGGTCGAGGTCGGCGCCATCGCCATGGTGCTGCCGCTGACGCTCCAGCTCACCAACATGTCGCGCCAGATTGCGATGCGGATCACCGAAATCTTCGAGGATGTCGGCGTCGTACAAGAAGGAATGCTAAGCATCGCACGGCCGCTGCAACTGCCCGATCCCGTCGGCGCGCGACCGCTGACGGTGCGTGCCGGCCTCATCGAATTCAACCGCGTCAATTTCGGCTACGGCCGCGAAACCGGCGTGTTGCAGGATTTCAATTTGGCCATTCGTCCTAGCGAGAAGATCGGACTGGTCGGCCGCTCCGGCGCCGGCAAATCCACCGTGGTCAATCTGCTGCTGCGGTTTTTCCAGCTGGAGGGCGGATCGATCGTGATCGATGGGCAGGATGTTTCAAGCCTGACGCAGGAATCCTTGCGCGCGCAAATCTCGGTGGTGACACAGGACACTTCGCTGCTGCACCGCTCGATCCGCGCCAATATTCGCTACGGCCGGACGACCGCAAGCGACGAAGAGATCGAGCGCGCCGCGCGATTGGCGCACGCGCATGAGTTTATTCTTGAACTCGAGGATTGGCGCGGCCGCCGCGGCTATGACGCTCACGTTGGCGAGCGCGGCGTGAAGCTTTCCGGCGGCCAGCGCCAACGTATCGCCATCGCTCGCGTCATTCTCAAAGACGCGCCGATCTTGGTATTCGACGAGGCAACCTCGGCGCTCGACAGCGAAGTCGAAGCCGCCATTCAATCGAGCCTGGGCACATTGATGGCCGGCAAGACGGTGATTGCGATCGCGCATCGCCTATCGACCATCGCGCAGATGGATCGCCTCGTCGTGCTCGACCAGGGCCGCATCGTCGAGCAGGGCTCGCATCGCGATCTGCTTGCGCAGAATGGCCACTACGCGGCGTTGTGGCGGCGCCAAGCCGGCGGCTTCATCGATGCGCCGGCGATGCAGGCGGCGGAGTGAGCGCAACTACTAGGGTCAAAACTCATTATTTGCGCGGCCGCGACGCTGGGCATTTCGGCCGCTGGCTAGGCGCGAGGAGCGATGTGATCTATACGATCATGAGCGACGAGCAACGACGCCAGCGACCGAAAGGCCCGCGTCCCTTCGGGTTGCAGCGAAAATCGCCGCCGGGTTCGTCAAAGGGCTCGACCGTATTCCCCGATACGCTCTTCACCCTTCTCCTGCCCGGCGAGCGATTTTGGCTGCAACGCGGCTCGCGGAAATAATGAGCTTTGACCCTAACTCTCGCTGGAGCAAAACCCATCGACTTCGCCCCCACTGAGCTTCAGCAATCGGTGCGCGCCGCAATCGAAAAGATTTGCGCGCGCTTCGGCGACGATTACTGGCTCAAGCGCGACAGCGACGGAAATTTTCCGGAAGAGTTTTATCGCGCTCTGGCCGATGACGGCTGGCTCGGCGTCTGCATTCCGCAGGCGTACGGCGGCTCGGGCCTCGGCGTGAGCGAAGCGGCCGTGATGATGCAGGCGGTCGCCGCTTCCGGCGCCGGCCTTTCCGGCGCGTCCGCGATTCACATGAACATTTTCGGGCTCAACCCGGTCGCGGTCTACGGCACCGAGGACCAGAAGCGGCGGATGTTGCCGCCGATCGCCGCCGGCAAGGAAAAGGCGTGCTTCGCCGTAACCGAGCCCGATGCCGGTCTCGAGACCGCCAAGATCAAAACGCGCGCAGAACGGCGGGGCGATGTTTACACAATCACCGGCGCAAAGATCTGGATTTCGACGGCGCAGGTCGCCGACAAGATGCTGCTGCTCGCCCGCACCGCGCCGCCCGGCGCCGGCCGCAAGCCGACCGACGGCCTCAGCCTGTTCTACACAGCGCTCGATCGCCGCCACGTCGAAGTGCGCGAGATCGCGAAAATGGGCCGCAAGGCGGTCGACTCAAACCAGTTGTTCATCGACGCATTGCCGGTGCCGGCCGCGGACCGGATCGGCGAAGAAGGCCGCGGCTTCGAATATCTGCTTCATGGGTTCAATCCGGAGCGCATCCTGGTTGCCGCCGAAGCGATCGGACTGGGCCGCGCCGCGCTGGCACGGGCAAGCTCCTACGCCAAGGGCCGCGTCGTGTTCGACCGGCCGATTGGACAGAACCAAGCCATTCAGCATCCGTTGGCGGAGTGTTGGATGGAACTCGAAGCGGCCGATCTGATGATGTTGAAGGCGGCGTGGCAGTACGATCAGGGCATGGCCTGCGGGCCCGCGGCGAACGCCGCGAAATATCTCGCCGCCGAAGCCGGATTCAAAGCTTGCCAAACCGCGATCGCGACGCATGGCGGCTACGGTTATGCTAAGGAGTACCACGTCGAACGGTACTTGCGGGAGGTGATGATTGCGAAGCTTGCACCGGTTTCACCGCAGCTTGTTCTCTGCTTCATCGCTGAAAAAGTATTGGGCCTGCCAAAGTCGTATTAATGACGTGTGTATCAGCCATCGCCGCAGCGCCGTCGCAATTCGCGGTTAGCCGCTGTAACGCGGCGTTGAGGAGGAGATTTTTATGCACCGTCGGCTGCTTGCCGTTTTAGCGTTTGCCGCCGCATTCGCGGCTTTCGGCCAACAGCATGGCTCGGCGCAACAGGGACAATTGCCGCTGCCCGGCTTTAAGCCGCCGCCGTCACCGCCGATCAAGCCATATCAGGCGGTGCCGGTGACACCGCCGGCGCCATTGAACGATCCGAGCTTCACCGCCTTTCGCAACCAGCTCGGCGAGGTCGCCGCGCATAAGGATCGTGCCGCGCTCGCCAAGATGGTCGTGGCGCAAAACTTTTTTTGGATGCAGGACAAGAACCTTGCCGACCCACGCAAACCTGGGATTGATTATCTCGCCAAGGCGATCGATCTCGACGCGAAGGATGGTTCGGGCTGGCAATTGTTGGCTGTCTTAACTACCGAACTCTCCGCGGCGGAATCGCCGCAACAGCCCGGCATTTTCTGCGCCCCGGCCGATCCCAAGCTCGATCCGAGCGCTTTGGAAGCGCTGGCCAAAGCAACACAGACCGATCCGAGCGAATGGGGCTATCCGACCAAGACCGGCGTTGACGTGCACGCGGCGGCGCAGCCCAATTCGCCCGTGGTCGAGAGGCTCGGGGCGAACCTGGTGCGCGTCCTGCCCGATACCGCCCCGCCTGCCAATCCCAACGAGCCGTTTTTCGTGCACGTAGCAACGCCATCGGGCAAAACCGGATATGTCGATGTGCAATTGGTATCGCCGCTCGGCGGCGATCAAATCTGCTACAGCAAGCAAGACGGCGGTTGGAAGATCGCCGGCTATCTCGGCGGCGTCGCGCAGCAGTGAGGTTTGCACAATTCGGCGAAGGCAAAAGGCGATGTCCGGATCGGTACCACGTTTCCAAGCCTGAGAATCCAGAGTTTGCGAAGGTCCCGGATCAGCGGTGCACCGTTTCACGCTGCACCGCGTCCGGGAAACGGGCGCTGTCTACCGCTTACCCGCCATCGCCGCGACGGACTGCGCGGTCTGGCCAAACAGAATCGCGCGCTCTTCCGCCGTGCGGATGCCGCCCTGGCCGGGATTGATCTTCGGCGTCCATTCATAGGCCTTGACCACCGCCGGCCGCGCCTTGATCGCCTCGAACCAGCGCTTGAGATGCGGGAAATCGGCGATGTTCTGGCCCTGCCGCTCCCACGGCACCACCCACGGATAGCAGGCCATGTCGGCGATCGAATATGGGCCGGCGAGATATTCGTGCCCGGCAAGCCGTTTGTTCATCACGCCGTAGAGCCGGTTCACTTCATTGCGATAGCGATCGATCGCATACGGGATTTTGTCCACGGCATAGTGAGCGAAATGATTGTTCTGCCCCGACATCGGGCCGAGCCCGCCCATCTGCCAGAACAGCCATTCCAACGCGGCGGTGCGGGCGCGCAAATCTTTCGGGATGAACTTGCCGGTCTTCTCCGCGAGATAGACGAGGATCGCGCCGGATTCGAAAACCGAGATCGGCTTGCCGCCGTCGGCGGGCTGATGGTCGACGATCGCGGGGATGCGATTGTTCGGCGAGACGCCGAGGAAATCTGCCTTGAACTGCTCGCCCTTGCCGATATTGATCGGAATAATTTTGTACTCCAATCCGGCTTCCTCGAGAAAAATCGTTACCTTATGGCCGTTCGGCGTGGTCCAATAATGTACGTCAATCATGGTCAACCCGTCTGTGGATGCTGATGCTGATGAGCCAACCTAGCGCGCCTCGGCGGTGCAATGAAGCCCGCCTCGCGCATTCGTGTTATCCGCGTCATGATGGACAGTTCCCGCCACGCCTACTCCCCAGGGGCGTGTCACCGAAGGAACGACGCGTCGCAGCGAGATTGCAAACGATACTCACAAGCAAGGACCGATCATGATCACCGAAATCGCGCAGATTGATGTGAAGCCGGGTACGGAAGCGGAATTTGAAAAGGGGGTGAAGCAAGCGGTCCCGATTTTCCGGCGCGCCAAAGGCTGCCGCAGCATGGAACTGCGCCGCTCGATCGAAAAACCGAGCCGCTATCGCTTGTTCGTCGGCTGGGACACGGTCGAGAACCACACCAACGATTTTCGCGGCTCGGCGGACTTCCAAAAATGGCGCAAGCTGGTCGCCCACTGCTTCGCTTCGCCGCCGGATGTGGAGCATGTGAGCGAGGTGGTGCGGGGATTCTAGCGCCCGTCCGCTTACTCCCGCTGCAAGTGGAATTCGGCGATGGTCGGCGCCACTTCGGCCAGCGTCTGCTGCATGATCGTTGCCAGTTCGTCCGGTGTCGAAGCCGCAGCGATCGAGCCTGCGTTTTCGATCAACGCGCGATAATCCGGCGAGCGGACGATCTGCGCAATATCGCGATTGAGAAGCTCTATGATCGCCTCTGGCGTGCCCGCCGGCGCGCAAATGCCGAGCCAGCCGGAGCGGATGAAATTGATACCCGCCTCCGCCAGTGTCGGCACCTCCGGCAACACGTCCAATCGCTCCGGACTGCTGACGGCAATGATTTTGAGCTGCCGGTCCCGATAGTGCGGGATCAGAGCCAATGGCGGCGCCGTATAGAAGTCAATGCGCCCGGCGACGATCTCCTGCACGGGTTGCGCGCCGCCGCGAAATGGCACCTGATTCATCGTGATGCCGGTGACCTTCTCCAGCTGTCGCGCCAGAATCTCCTGGGCTGAGCCGAAGCCGACCGTGCCGTAGTTCGCCTGGCCAGGATGAGCCCTGGCGTAAGCGATGAACGAGTCGATGTCGGTCGGTGGAATCGCGTTCGACAGTGCAAGCCCATAATAATATTTGGCGATCAGGGAAATGGGCGCCAAATCGCTAAGCTTGAAACCGGGATTTTTGTAGGCGGCGAGGTTGATCGGCTCGAAATGTGTACACAGAAGGAGCGTGTAGCCGTCGGCGGGCCGGGCGATCACGTCACGCGTGGCGACAATGCCGCCCGAAGCCAGCTTATCCTCGACAAAGACACGCTGGCCGAGCGCCTCGCTGAGCTTGTCGGCGATGAATCGGGCCGGAATATCGGTCGGCCCACCAACCCCGAAACCGACCACCAGCCTGATCGGCCGATCAGGGTAGCTGCCGCCGCGACTGATGGTCGGCGACAGAATCACAATCAGGCTCAAGATCAGCAGGCCGAAACGGCGCATATTGGCCCCCCTGCGAGTCAGTCACATTTCCGCTTTGGCAAAGCAACAACCATTAGCCTCGGTGGCAAACTTCAAATCCGCCGCAACGATGGTATCGCCTATGACCGCAAGAGGGGAACCTGGAGATATTCTTTGCGTGCCCTTCGAATCACGTGAGCACACCGGCAAAATGCCCAACGCGATGAACACGTAAGGCCTCGATGATGATCAATATCGGAGTGTTGCGTATCGCTATGAGCCTCACCGCGGTTTCGCTCGTGGCGGGAGCTGCACGTGTCGGCCTCACCTCCCCCGCAGCAAGTCAGGCTCTCGCGCTGACCAAAACACAATCTGATGCGATGAATTCATACAATGTAGCCGCAAGCCGCTTTAAATCTGTCTTGCGACAGCGGCGCGCGCAGATCGATTCAAAACAAAAGCTGCCGGACTTGCCCGGGCAGGCGCTCTATCTCGCGCGCAACGATATGCTCAGTACGTACAAGGATCTTACCGACGTGCTGCCGTCGAAAATCGGAGGACCCAATAAATTCAAGATTCCTCCGGCCTATTTCGATGCCGACAACGAGCCGCTGCTCGACGAGTATGGTGTACTGTTTAGCATCATGCAGGCGCCGCCCGCGAGCGCGCAAAAATCCGACACGCCATTTAAAGACGTCGTCGATCTGGGAACCGCTATTGCAAGAGCTAAGGGTCTCGACCAGTCAAACGCCCAAACAGCGGGGCGCATCAGCCTCGGATTGTTTTTTGCCGAGACCAACGGCCATCAAAATATCGGCAATGCGCGGTCGAATACCTACAAGGGAAGTCTGCAAACCGGGATATCGGAAGATCAAACCGGCCAGCATAAATGGGCGGCGATGAAAGGGGCGATTGCCGCCTTTGATCCTGCACTGATTGCGCGCGACAGCGAAGAAGAGAAGCGGGCCGGCAATTTAGATCATCGGTTCAATCACTGGACCGCGGTGCGGGATAGCCTGATGAGCGCCCATGCCGATCTTTTCCTGCAAATACCGGCGCTTGTGAAAGTTTTGCCCGATCCGATCGATCAAATGAAGGTCTTTGAACTGATCCAGATCGTTCCCAGCCCGACGCGAGCGGCTCTTCGATCGGGAAATTTGTTGAACTACAGAATTTCCGAGCCGACGATCATGGGCTATTTGCGCAACAACAGCATCTTCACCTTCGGGCATGCTGATAGGGCGAGAACTTCGGCGACGTTTCGCGAAATTCTCGACGCGATGTGGCTGTTCAACGACAAGTTTGAACGCGCCGCCATGAAATTCGACGAGATCAGGGCGCAACGGATGCGTTGAGCTTCCCGCGTCCTACGCCCTCGCCCGCTCCACATTGGCAATCCGCGCCGGGACGCCGAATTCGCGCCGGGACACTTCGGCGAGCGTCGCGACGCCGGCGCGAATCGCCTCATGCGAGGGATTAGCGAAACACAGCCGCGCCCGGCTTCTGCCGTGGTTCTTGTCGGTCGACCATTCGGCGCCTGGATTGATGGCAACGCCGGCGGCCAGCGCCGGCGCGAACAATTTTTGCGTATCGACCTGATCCGGAAATTTGACCCAGAGAAAAATGCCGCCTTTCGGATCCTCGAATTCGGCCGCGGTGCCGAACTGCTCGTTGAGCGCATCCATCAGCGTTTCAAGTTTGGCCCGTAGTGCCCGGGTGAGCGCCGGCACATGGGCGTCGAAATGCCGAGGGCAAAACTCGCCAAGCACCATCTGCTCCAGCGCGCCGGAACCGGCATCGGTCTTAAGCGCGAGCATCCGCGCCAATAACGGCCACGGCGCGACGATGTAGCCGACGCGCAATGCCGGGGCGACCGATTTGGAAAACGAGCCGATATGAATGACGCCGCCATGCTGAACTCATCGCGTAGAGCGCCGGCGGCCGCTTGCCGTCCCAGATCAGATCCGAATAGCAATCATCCTCAAAGATCGGAACGCCGTATTGCGCCGCGAGTCGGAGCATTTCGCGGCGACGCGCTTCGCTCAAGATCGTTCCGGTCGGATTTTGCACGGTCGGCACCGTGTAGATGTATTTCGGCCGCGTGCCGCGGCGCTTGAGATCATCGAGCGCGGCGGCGAGCGCATCCACGCGCATGCCCTCGCCGTCGAGTGGAATGCCGACGGCTTGAACGCCGAGACGTTGCAGGCGGGTGAGCGCGCCTTGATAGGTCGCTTGCTCGATGATGACGGTGTCGCCGCGCGTGAGCAGGATTCCGTTCACCAGATCGAGCGCCTGCAGTGAGCCGGAGGTGATGAGGATTTCGTCGGCCTCGCAGCGAATGCCCGCGGTCCGTTCGAGCTTGCGCGCCAGAAATTCGCGCAACGGACGATAACCGAGCGGGCCGCTGGAAAGCCCGTAAGTCGCAAGCGTGCGACCCTCGCGCGTGAGCACCTCGTTCGCCGCCTTGATCAGCGCTTCGAGCGGCACCTGATCGACGTCGTTATGACCGCCGATGAAATTGTATTTGGCAAAACCGTTCCATTTGGCGGCCGGCGGCGGCAGACCGGGCGCGAACAGCGACGCGAAGTCAAGCGGCGACGCACTCATAAACGCTTTCCTCTCCCAGTCCGCTCGCTTGCGCGAATGAGCGGGCTCATTGTCATTCTCGTTACCGCCTTGTTAGCCAAGACAGCACGCCGTGTCATGGCTATTCTTGACGTCCCTGCCTTTGGAACTCTTACCCATGTATCGCCGGGCGCTGCTTTTTTTGTTGACCCTGTTTCCGTTCGCGTTGGCAGACCCCGCCGCGGCCGAGTATCCGGACCATCCGATCCGCATGATCGTGCCGCAGGCCGCCGGCAGCGCGACCGATACGATTACGCGGGTGCTCGCGTCGGCCTTGTCCGACGAGCTGCATCAGCAGGTCGTGGTCGACGATCGGCCCGGCGGTGCGCTCACGCTCGGCCTCGATCTCACCGCGAAATCGCCGCCGGACGGCTATACCTTGTGCATGGGCCCGATCGGCGCGCTCGCCATCACCAGACACCTAGTGGTGCCGCTGCCCTATGACATTCAACGGGACTTCCAGCCGATCGCGCTGGTGGCGCGCGGCCAGCTTGTGCTCGCGGTGTCGCCGGCGACTTCGTTCCATTCCGTGCCGGAGCTGATCGCCTACGCCAAAGCAAATCCCGGCAAGCTGCTGAACGCCTCGTCAAGCAATGGATCGCCGGGCCATGTTGGCGGCGAGCTGTTCAAATTCATGACAGGCACCGACATCGTCCATGTCCCCTATAAAGGCGGCGCACCGGCAATCAACGACCTGATGGCCGGGCGCGTGCAGATGATGTTCGAAAGTTTCAATTCGATCGCGTCGTTCGCGCGTTCCGGCGCGGTGCGGGCGCTTGCGGTCAGCGGCGATCACCGCTCGCCGGCGTTCCCCGATTTGCCGACGGTGGCCGAGGCCGGCGTTCCCGGCTATTCGGCGCCCACCTGGGCGGGCGTGATCGCGCCCGCGGGCGTGCCGCGGCCGATCGTCGATCGCCTCAATGCCGCGATCAATCGCGCCCTCGGCTCGCCGGCCATGCGCCAATTCTATGCGACGATCGGCGACGAGCCGGCCGGCGGAACGCCGGAGGAGTTTGCGGCGCTGATTGCCGCCGATTCGCGGAAATGGGGCGAGGTCATCAAGCGCGCCGGGATCAGGTTGGAGTGACCCGTCATTCCGGGGCCGAGCGAAAGCGAGGAGCCCGGAATCCATACTCACAGGTCAGCGAATATGGATTCCGGACTTGCCGCTTTGGCGGCAATCCGGAATGACGAGCGTACTTTCGTAGCCCCAAGACTCGACCCATATTGTGACGATGGCGAAAGGCCCCGATCGGCCGCAGGCGCCGCACCGGCGCGATCCGGCAAAGCATTCGAAGAAAGATCCGGCGAAACCGACGCGCGCCAAGGCGGCGCGTCCGGACACGCCGGCGCTCGACCCGTCATTGGCCGACCTGCTCAATCCCGGCATCGGCCAGGGCCGCGCCGGCATCGGCGCGCAGACGGGAATGAGATCGAAGCGCGATGATCTCACCTCTCCCCGCGGGGGAGAGGTCGATCGAGCGGAGCGAGATCGGGTGAGGGGGGTCGGACCTAGAGGCCAGCCCCCCTCACTCGGCCCTACGGGCCGGCCTCTCCCCACCGGGGAGAGGCAAGAGACTGATCATCAGTCGCGCGCAACAGCGAGCGGACTGCAGCCGCCGCCCGATAATTCCTGGGATCGCCGCGCCGATTTTGCGCAAGCGCATCGCGCCCGTGCTTCGGTGGCGCGCGGCTTCGGCGAGCCGCCGCAGCAAGGTTATGTTGGCCGCACGCCGGTCTCGCCCGGCGAACTCGATCCTGACCTCGCCCGCGCGCTCGGCATTGAGGAGGAGGACGGGACGTCATCTTCGCCCTCCCCTGGAGGGGGAGGGTCGCAAGCCGCAAGCGACCGGGGTGGGGCGATTAAATACGGCGAAGAGACCGCCTCCCGATCGCGCTTTGCGCGTTCGCAGGGGCAGGAAGGAGGGGTGAGCGCATTCGGCAGCGCGGCAAGTCAGCAATCGCTGGAGCGCCTGCTGCGCGAAGGCCGCCCGGAATTCCACGAGCATTTGTGGACACCGCACCGGCCGCCGCGGCCAGACAAATCCGAGGGCGGCCGGCGGCTGGCGATCAAATCCGATTTCGATCCCAAGGGCGATCAGCCGCAAGCGATCAGAGAATTGGTCGAGGGCGTGCGCCGCAACGACCGCAGCCAGGTGCTGCTCGGCGTCACTGGCTCGGGCAAGACCTTCACCATGGCCAAGGTGATCGAAGAGACGCAGCGACCGGCGCTTGTTCTCGCGCCCAACAAGACGCTGGCGGCGCAGCTCTACGGCGAGTTCAGGAGCTTCTTTCCGGACAACGCGGTCGAATATTTCGTCAGTTATTACGACTATTACCAGCCGGAAGCCTATATCCCGCGCACCGACACCTATATCGAGAAAGATTCCTCGATTAACGAGCAAATCGACCGCATGCGCCACGCCGCGACGCGGGCGCTGCTCGAACGCGACGACGTGATCATCGTCGCCTCGGTGTCCTGCATCTACGGCATCGGTTCGGTCGAAACCTATTCAGCGATGACCTTCGCCATCCGCCGCGGCGAGCGGCTCAATCAGCGGCAATTGCTCGCCGACCTGGTCGCTCTGCAATACAAGCGCTCGGCCGGCGATTTTTATCGCGGCTCGTTTCGCGTCCGCGGCGATGCCATCGAAATTTTTCCGGCGCACTACGAGGATCGCGCCTGGCGGGTGTCGCTGTTCGGCGACGAAGTAGAGGCGATCCACGAATTCGATCCACTCACCGGGCAGAAAACCGACGAGCTTGAATTCGTCAAAATCTACGCCAATTCGCACTATGTGACGCCGCGGCCGACGCTGTTGCAGGCGATTTCCGGCATCAAGTTCGAACTGCGGCAGCGGCTCGAACAGCTCAATGCCGCCGGCCGGCTGCTCGAAGCGCAGCGGCTCGAACAGCGCACGCTGTACGATCTGGAAATGATGGAAGCGACCGGAAGCTGCGCCGGCATCGAAAACTATTCGCGTTATCTCACCGGCCGCAAGCCCGGCGAGCCGCCGCCGACTTTGTTCGAATATGTCCCGGACAATGCGCTGGTCTTTGTCGACGAGAGCCACGTCACCATTCCGCAGCTCGGCGGCATGTATCGCGGCGACTTCCGCCGCAAGGCGACGCTTGCCGAATACGGCTTCCGGCTGCCCTCCTGCATGGACAACCGGCCGCTGCGCTTCGAGGAATGGGACGCGATGCGGCCGCAGACCTCATGCGTCTCCGCGACGCCGGGCCCGTGGGAGCTCAATGAATCCGGCGGTGTGTTTACCGAGCAGGTGATCCGGCCGACCGGACTGATCGATCCGCCGGTTGATGTGCGGCCGGCGCGTACCCAGGTCGACGATCTGGTCGGCGAAGTCCGCGCGGTGGCGCAAGCCGGCTATCGCGCGCTGGTCACGGTGCTCACCAAGCGCATGGCCGAGGACCTGACCGAATATCTGCATGAGCAGGGCATTCGCGTCCGCTACATGCATTCCGACATCGACACGATCGAGCGCATCGAGATCATCCGCGATCTGCGGCTTGGCGCCTTCGACGCGCTGGTTGGCATCAATCTCTTGCGCGAGGGCCTCGACATTCCGGAATGCGCGCTGGTCGCCATTCTCGACGCCGACAAGGAGGGCTTTCTGCGCAGCGAAACGAGCCTCATTCAGACCATCGGCCGCGCCGCGCGCAATATCGACGGCCGCGTCATTCTCTATGCCGACAGCGTGACCGGCTCGATGGAGCGCGCCATCGCCGAGACTGAACGCCGACGCGAGAAGCAGAAGGAATATAACACCGCGAACGGCATCACTCCGGAGAGCGTGCGCAAGGGTATCGCCGACATTCTCGACAGCGTCTATGAGCGCGACCACGTGCTGATCGCGGCCGGCAGCGGCGAAGGCGAATTCGAAGAGGCCGCCACCATCGGCCACAATTTCGAGGCGGTGATCGCCGATCTCGAAACCCGCATGCGCGCCGCCGCCGCCGATCTCGATTTCGAGGAAGCGGCGCGGCTGCGCGACGAAATCAAACGGCTGCGCTCGATCGAGCTCGCGGTGATGGATGATCCGACCAAGAAAGTGCTTTCTGCACCTTCTCCCCGCGGGCGGGGAGAAGGTCGGGATGAGGGGGCATCGCGGCAAGACTCGAGAATCACGGCGAAGCCCCCTCACCCGCCGCGCTGCGCGCGGCGACCTCTCCCCGCTTGCGGGGAGAGGTAAGTCTAGAATCCACAAACCCACGCTCGACGAAATGGGCGTCGCGCTCCATCACGAGGTCGCGCCGCACCGGCCCAGAAGTCCTCAGCAAGAGGCGGAGAGCGCCCCTGGCGCGACAGGGAAAGAATCCCGCTCCGGCCCGCGCTCCACGTTGGGACGCCCCGGCATGCGCGGCGGCTGGAAGCCGAGAAGGCGGTAATCGCTCGTGCGGCGGGTAGGCTGATATCGCTGCGTAGGGCGATGGTTTAGGCTCGCCGTTCACTGACGAATCACCCATCGAGAATTGGAGGGTCGCCATGGCGAAAGGTCAGATACGAAGCAACAGGGAAAAGAAAAAGCCCAAACAAGACAAGAACAAGAAGAAGGGCGCCGGCACCGAAGCTCCATCGCCGTTCACCGGGATGCACAGCCAAGCCAAACCCGGCACGTACCCGTATGGCAAAAAGCACTAGGGCAAGCGCGCGCTGCGGCTGGAAGCCACGAGGGCGGTGATTTGGCGGGACGAAAAGTAAATTGCTCTTCCCCCCTTGTGGGGGAGGGTTGGGAGGGGGGTAGCAAAGATGAAACGAGAGCGTCAGCGGCGTAGGAACGGGGCATTAAACAAACGCGACCCTAAAACGGACCGCCTCGATCCTACCCCGCGGTGAAGTTCTCGCCGAAGAATTCATGAAGCCGAACGGGATCAGCCAGAACAGGCTGTCACGTGACATCGACGTCAATCCCGCGCGCGTCAACGACATCGTTCACGGCCGCTCGGCGATTACCGCCCCCATTGCGCTCCGCTTGCGAAAATATTTCGGCACCACGCCGGAGCTGTGGATGAACCTGCAGGCGTCCTTTGAGCTGCGCTGCGCCTCGCCCGCGCGAAGGATTGGCCAAAAATTGAGCGGCGCGTGCGCGTGTTGGCGGCAGAGTGAGTCGGCCTGACAATTTCGATGATGTAGCAGTCGCATCATATGCAACTAACATGAAACTTGGCTTTGAAGAGTTCTCAGACCTCCTACAGAAGCGGATCACAAAGTGCGCGGGCCTGGACCGAACAATGGCTTCATAAGTGGGCCTATTGTCCAAACTGCGGAAACTCCGAGATAGCGCCTTTTCCGAACAACAGCCCTTTAGCGGATTTCCTGTGCGCGAATTGCAACGAAGAATACGAATTAAAAAGCCAAAAGAATAAATTTGGTAGCAAAGTGCTTGATGGAGCTTTTCGAACTAAATGTGAACGGCTAGCGGCTCAAAATAATCCCAATCTCTTTCTTATGAACTACGATTTAAGCCAACTCAGTGTTGTCAATTTTTTTGTAGTGCCAAAGCATTTTTTCGTACGCGACATCATCGAAGAGAGAAAGCCATTAGCATTAACGGCTAGACGTGCGGGTTGGATAGGCTCCAACATCTTGCTGAACAAAATTCCACAATCCGGCAAAATACATATTGTTCGTGATGGGCGAATACAGCCAAAAGATTTTGTCCTGGCCAAATGAACCAGAACACTGTTTTTACGGGATGAAAAACCAGAAGCGAGAGGTTGGCTCATAGAGGTGATGAAATGTATTGAGGCGATCGGGAAACCTGAGTTTACGATTGAGGACATTTACGCATTTGAGGACCAATTGAGTGGACTCTATCCGGAAAATCAGAATGTGAAGCCGAAGATTCGCCAACAGTTACAATTCCTCAGGGATCGTGGATATATCGATTTCGTATCGCGTGGCTACTATCGTTTGCGATCAGAGAATTGATCCCAAAAAGGAAGTCGAGAATGGCTTGGTACCGCAATTATTACAGATGCGCTCGCTGCGATTACGAATGGCAGGACGAATGGTCCTGCATGTGCGACGATGACTGTCGGGATTGCGGGGCGCGACACATGTCACCGTATGACGCCGATGACCTCACTGAAATTGTAGAAAAAGATGGTGACGAATTTGTCGTGCTGCGGTCTCCCAGAACAGCGGGACACTCCGCAGACTATCGCGAACTCGGCCGATTTGAGACACGCAAGAAAGCCAAGGCCTTTTTGGCAGGCCGCTAACAACGGTGCCGCTACATCCCCTTCGCCAGCACATCGGTGCCGGCTTTGGCGACCTGATCGTCCTGCGCCGAGAGCGCGCCGGAGACGCCGATGGCGCCGGCGATCTTGCCATCGACCAGGATGAGATTGCCGCCTTGCAGCGGGGTGATGTCTTTGAGCGCCAGCAGCCGCATGCCGGCGCCGCCCGCGGCAATAGCATCGTCGAGCGCCTTGCTCGGCAGCTTGAATTCGAGCGCGGTGCGCGCCTTGCCGGCCGAAGTGCTGATGCCCGAGAGCTGCGTGTTGTCGCCCTTGTGGAACATCATCATGTTGCCGCCGCTGTCGAGAATGGTGATGGCGACCGCCCAGGAATTCTTTGCCGCTTCGAGCTCGGCTGCCGCCATCACCCGCTTGGCCTGTTCGAGCGTGATCGGTGGGCCGTAAGGCGGCTGCGGCGGCGCCGCGGTGGGCGCAGCCGGCTGTTGCGCGCTTGCCGGCGTCGCGGCCGAACCGGCCGCCAGAGCGAAGGCGCAGAGCAAAACGAATGCAGATACGCGAATTATGTAGCAGCCTCCCACGTCCCGAAATCGGCGCCACCATAAGCAGCAAATGCGGCAAGCGGAAGCCGGGAGCCCGAGATCAGCAAATAGATCCCTCCCCCCTTGTGGGGGAGGGATGGGGTCACCCCGTCGCGCTCGCGCGACGGGGACCCCGGGAGGGGGGTAGTTCAGAAGGAGACGTTGAAGCATCGCCTATCCACCCTCACCCCTGACCCCTCCCCACAAGCTTGCACTCGGGCGCGCGCGAGCGCGGCCCGGGTGGGGGAGGGGAAAACACCTTGCGCGCGAACGTGATCGCCGGGCCCGATGCGATCGGTGCGCGCCGCGCTTATATTTCTTCTGCGAAATTTCCCCCGTTCCGCCGCCCCAAGCTGGAGCCGCCGCCATGTTTTCATTCCGCAAGAAGCTGGAAATGCCCGCGCCCGAGGAGGCCTTGCCGGGGCGCACGACGCCGATCCCGACCGCACGGACCCATTTCGTCAATGGCCGGCCGCTGCAAGGCCCCTACCCTACGGGGCTCGCCATGGCGATGTTCGGGCTCGGCTGCTTCTGGGGCGCCGAGCGCAAATTCTGGGAGCTCGGCGACGGTGTCTATGTAACCGCGGTTGGTTATGCCGGCGGGCTCACTCCCAACCCGACCTACGAGGAAGTGTGCTCCGGCCGCACCGGGCACAACGAAGTCGTGCTCGTGGTGTATGACCCGAAGAAAATTTCCTACGACCGCCTGCTCAAGTCGTTCTGGGAGAGCCACGACCCAACCCAGGGCATGCGCCAGGGTAACGATATCGGCACGCAATATCGCTCCGGCATCTATGTGTTCTCGCCGGAGCAGCGCGCCGCCGCCGAAGCCTCCAAGGCCGCCTACGACAAAGCGCTGGCGGCCGAGCGCATGGGCCCGGTCACCACCGAAATCGTTGACGCGCCGCCGTTCTATTTCGCCGAGGATTACCATCAGCAATATCTTGCCAAGAATCCGCACGGCTATTGCGGCCTCGGCGGCACCGGCGTGAGTTGCCCGATCAGTACGGGAGTAGCGGCCTAGTCAGGTGTCAGAAATCACTCATCAGGGATCGGCTGTAATAAGCCGATCCCTGATTTCCTGTTACCTGTTATCTGTTACCTGATCACTTCACATGCTTCGCCACAAACGCCATCGCCCGCTGCCAGGCGAGCTTGGCGGCCTCGGCGTTGTAGCTGCCGCGCTCGTCGCAATGAAAGCCGTGTTGCGCGTTCGGATAAACGAAGATTTCGCAATCGCCGTCGCGTTTCTTTTTGATCATTTCGACGTCGCTCATCGGGATTGAGGCATCCTGCTCGCCGAAATGCATCTGCGTCGGTATTTTCGGCTTCTCGTCGGCATTCTTGGCGATCTGGCCGCCGTAATAGCAGACCGCGGCCGAGAGTCCGCTAAGCCGGCACGCGGCCAGAAATGAGATGGTGCCGCCCATACAGAATCCCATGATGCCGACCGGGCCGTTGTTTTTCAGTTCATTGATCGCGGCCTGCACGTCGCGCAGCATCGCGTTCCAATCCGGGTTGGCAACGAACTTGCGCGCATTGGCGATCTCGTCGGGGGAGTAGCCGGATTCGAAGTTCGGTTGCTGGCGATCGAACACCGCCGGCGCTACCGCCGCGTAACCTTCGCCGGCCAGCCGGTCGCAGACCGCGCGGATATGATGATTGACGCCAAAGATTTCCTGAATAAGGACGATGCCCCCTTTGGCTTTGCCGGAGGGATCGGCGCGATAGGCGCCGAGCTTGAAACTGTCGGAAGCGGTCAATGTAAAGTGCTTACCCAATGTGATCCTCCATCGATGTTCTGGTCGCAGGTAGTTGCCGGGCGGGCAGCCTATCGGCGGCTTTGCCTGCGCTCAACCCACCTTGGCGGCTTGGCAATGAGGCGGCGGCTTATCGGGTAACGACGACGAAATCCGTGCCTTCGCCGGTTTCATCGCCAAGACCTTGGTCCGAAATGATGAGCGAGGAGCCGGGTACGATCATTTGCGCAATCGCTTCGCCCACCTCGGGTGGAATCTCAATGCGGGTGAGTACCTGTGCCGGACTTTGCGGCGATGGCGTATCGCTCGCCCGCTCCTCCTCGATCTCGCGCCGGCGCACGCGGCCGTGGCGGTCGCGGCGCTCTTCGACATAGCGAACGCGCTTCGGCGGCTCGCCGGGCAACGACACAACATTCCAGCGCAAGATGGTGCGCTCGGGTCCGGTGAATTCCAGCGCCGTGAAGACATGCGTGCCGAGCGGCGATTCCGGCTCCGCGATGGTCACCGGGACGTCGAATAGCGGCGCGAAATCCTGGCGGATGTAAAGGCGTTGCCGCTTGCGGCTGACGAAAATCGAGATCGGAATTTTCTTCGCCGCCGCAACTTTCGCCAGGTCGGTTGGTGTGGCCGGCGCCGGCGGCGCAGCAGCGCCGGACCCAGGAGCAGCGACGGCAGGCGCGGCGCTTTCGGCTTTCTGATCGGCGCTCATGGCAGGTGCGGCGGGCAGCGGTGTCGGAGCGTCTGATTGTACCGGCTGCGTGACCGCTGGATCGTTTGCGTGCACGGCGAGCTCGGCCGGCTTGGCGACGATGGTTTCGACGCCAATATCAGCCGGCGCCGCGATCTCCGGCAGTTTTTCCTTGTGCACGAACAGATGCGGGTCGGCGAACTCGGTGGGCTTTAGTTCAGTGTTCGCAATAATCACGCGCGTGTTGAGCTTGGTGAGGCGGTACAGCCGCACGGCGAAATCACGCGGCATGCGGATGCAGCCATGCGACGCCCTATGGCCGATACTTTCGCCTTCATGCATGGCGACGCCCGACCAGGTGATGCGCTGCATGTAAGGCATCGGCGCATTGCTGTAGATATTGGAGCGGTGGAAGACTTGTTTTTGAATGACGCTGAAGACGCCTAGCGGTGTTGGCAGGCTCGGCACTCCGGTCGCGATTGAAGTGTCCGCAACATGCACGCCGTCGCTGTAGAGATGCAGCTTCTGCTGATTGATCGAAATAAAGATCTGCAGCGGCCCTTTCTGAATTTGGCCGAACGGTTCCTTGTCGGCGCGATCGGCGCCCTTTGGTTCGTGGGTTTGGTGTGCCGTGCGATGTTTGTGCCAGCCGCCGGACCAGCCGCCACCGTACCAGTAAGCGGCCGCGGCAGGAGATGCACTCGCCGTCAGTGCCAGGCACGCGGTGACAGCGAGCGCGGAAACCCCTCCGCCGCCGACGCGGCGATCCCGCCGAGACGGCGTCTTGTCCTGTCGCGTGCGCGTCACGAGCAATTTGCCCCCCTAGGCTAACGTGCATCGGTCTTGAGCCCTGCCGCAAATCCTAGTGAATCGGGAGTATGTCGCGGTCGTGGCGAAATGCGGCAAAACTTCAAGATTGTGACGCTAATGTTATAGCGCGACCGGATCGCAACGGCGCATTCAAGTTCGGTTCCCTTGCCATGCGAATTGCGCAAACGCTGTCGGCGCGCCGACCCAATTAACGCGGCAAAGCAAAGACATCCGCCAAAAGCTCATAGGAATGCCGGCGCGCGGCATGATCGTAGATCATGGTCGTAATCATGAGTTCATCGGCTCGCGTCGCCTCAGCCAGGGCGAGCAGGCGATCCTTCACGGCGAGCGCACTGCCAATCGCCAAGCGGGCGCGCTGACGCGTCATCCGCTCGCGATCGACGGCCGTGTAAGGATAAGTGGCAGCCGCCTCGGGCGATTCCAGCGGCAGGTATTCGCCCTGGGCGCGCCGCACATAGTGTAATTGGGCGCTTGCAGCGATGCGTTCGGCTTCGGCATCGCTGTCCGCGGCGATCGCCGCGGTAGCAAGAATGGCATAGGGCCGCGGCAGCATCGGGGTCGGCTTGAAACGTTCGCGGTAGCTGAGCATTGCGCTCGCCGCGTCGTGATCGGCAAAATGATGCGCAAACGCAAAGCCCAATCCGAATGCCGCGGCGAGCTCGGCGCTGTAGCCGCTCGAGCCGAGGAGCCAGATCGGCGGCAGCGCCACGTCGCTCGGCACCGCGCGCACATTGCGGAACGGGTGGCCGTCCGGGAAACCGCCGTGCTCAAGCAGCAGCAATTCCTGAAAGCGTTCGAGAAATTCGTCGCCCGCGCGCGGATCTTGTCTGGCGCGCAGCGCGTAAGAGGTGACCGGATCGGTTCCCGGTGCGCGGCCAAGCCCGAGATCGATGCGGCCGGGAAATAACGCCTCCAGCACCTTGAAGCGTTCGGCGACCATCAGCGGCGCATGATTGGGCAGCATCACGCCGCCTGAGCCGACGCGAATACGCGAGGTTGCCGCCGCAACCTGTCCGATCATGATGTCAGGCGATGAGCTCGCAATATTTGCCAGATTGTGGTGTTCGGCGAGCCAATAGCGGTGGTAACCGAGCCGATCGGCGAGGCGCGCCAGATCAAGCGAATTATGCAAGGCCGTGGACCCGGGCGTGGCCGTGGTCACCGGCGACAGATCAAGGACGGAAAGCGGAATCACGCGACGTTTTTGCGCATGGTTGCGAGCACCGCGGCTATCAGCGCGCTAGCGCGGCCGGCGTCAATCCCAGCACGTCTGTTATTGGGTACTCAGGCCCGCTGTTGCAGCCGAGGGATTGGACTGAACGGCCGGCGCCTTCTTCGCCGTGCGATGCCGCTTGATCTGCACCCGCTTGACGGATCGCGAAGCCTGGGCGGTGCCGTCCGTCCATGCGTAGGTCGGTTGCGAATATTGGTAGGTCGGCTGCGCCGCCACCATTGCCACAGTTCGACGGGCGCGAACCGCCTTGGCTGCGCGGCGCGCTGGCGCCGCAGGGCGAGACACTCGGGCCGCCGGCTTTGCCGCTTCGCTCTCCTCCGATTTTGTCGGTTTCGCCGCCGGCTGCTGATCTTCCGCAGCGGCATTGACGGCCGCCGATTGCTCGGCCGGTTGTTGATCGGGTACCGCTGCGACCGCCTCTTGCTGGCCCGGCGCGACGGCTTCGGGCGTCACGCTGGATTGTTCTGCGGGGACCGCAACGGCAAGGCTTGAAAGGGGCAACGCTTGCCGTATTGCTCTGATCCACCGCGATGGCGCCGGCGGCCGCTTGTTGAACGCTGGAATCCCCGGCGATCGTCGAATCGGCTCCCGCCTGCTCCGCGGCGGGACTTGGAGTGGCAATGATCACCGGAACGGGTATGACCTTCGCGGCGCCATTGACCGGCAAGCGCGCCTCCATTGGCGTCCGTGCATCCGAACCAAGCGCGCGATTGTCGAAGGCAAGCTGCAATGGCGGACTTCCTTCCGCCAGCCGCGCCAGCGGTTCGTGATTGATACGGAAAGTCGCGAACAAGCCCAAACCGCAGCCGATTCCGGTAATCGCAGCCAGAATCGCTACGACTATCAGGCGAACGTTGGGAAACATTGGACCTCGCTGAATGCCCGCGCGATCCGCGAAGAATTACGCCTGACCAGGCTTCACGATTATCACCAGGGCGCCGCTGAACGATGAAACCGACTGCTGCGACCTTAGCTGAGTCGGGCGAAAACCAATGTTAAAAATAACAAAGCTGATGTGGGCGAGCGCGCCACATCCAAATTCCGCGACCGAGGTTCGCTGACTGAGCCGCCCGCCGCTAGCGGGCGACCGGTGGGCGTAGCGCCGCGGTGTCGGGATTGCTTCCCGGCAGGACGACCACGTGCGTGCCGATGTTCACGCGGTTGTAGAGATCTTCGATGTCGTCGTTGGTGAGCCTGATGCAGCCCGACGACACGAAGCTGCCGATCGTCGACGGCTGGTTGGTGCCGTGAATGCGATAGACCGTGTTGCCGAGGTAGAGAGCGCGCGCGCCGAGCGGATTGGTTTCGCCCCCCGCCATGAAGCGCGGCAGATAGGGTTGCCGCTCGATCATTTCCTTCGGCGGGAACCAGTCTGGCCATTCCTTCATGCGGCTGATGCGTTCGGTGCCGGACCAGGTGAAGCCTTCGCGCCCAACGCCGACGCCGTAACGGATCGCTCTGCCATTGCCGAGCACGAAGTACAGGTAAGTGTTCGGCGTATCGATGATGATCGTGCCGGCCGGCTCGGTGGTGCTGAATTCGACGATCTGGCGCCGGAAGCGCTGCGGCAGCTCTTTGGCCGGGCCCTGCTCGGGCTGATCTTCCGGCGGCAAGGAGGCAATGACGTTTGAGCCGGCGCGCAGGGGCGCGGCACTGCTGCCGCCCGGCGGGTAACTGGGCGGTGGCGCGGCGGGAGCAGCGTCGCGAACCGAACCGGTCACATCGGCGTAACCCGAGGTCGCGGCGACGTCGCCGGGAGGCCGATCGACCTGGCCGCCAGTGACGACCGGTAGGGGCTGCGGCGGGAAAAACGGGCGGCCGACCGGGGGCGCCTCGTAAACCTCTTCGCCTGGGGCGGGCTGGACATAGCGCGGATTGATCGGGACGCCGCGGGCATCGCGGTAAACCGGCGGCCCATCCCGATAAATGGGCACTGGCGCCGGCGGGTAGTCCGGGGGTGGATAGTATTGCGCCGCGGCGCCGTAGGTCGACCCGGCCAGCGCCAAGGCAACGATCGCAAAGCTAAAACCTGACCGCAAAGAGACCCCCCGCTCAACCACTGACGTCCCCGACGACACCCCAGTCTTGCCCCTAACATTAGGCAGGAACAAGGCGAAATCCCCGGTTCCTTGGCCGCTTTTCGCCCCTGAAGCGCCGCTTCAAAGGCATGGTGAATACCCCGTAACCGACGTGAACTATACTCTTCGAATGGTATAGAATTCCTCATCCGAAAAACCTTCACGGCGGAGGCGGAAATGACGCGTACAGGTTTGTGGGCCCTCCTGCTGGTCTTGACTGCTTCGACCCCGTTGCGCGCGCAAAATTCCGAAGCGCTCAACGACATCAAGGCAAAGATCTGGGAGGCACAATTGGTGCAGCGAAATTTTGCCGGCGGCCTGCGCCATTGCAATGAGCTGAACGGTACGAATTTCTATTTCGAGCAGCGCGATCGCGTGCTCAATCTGCAGGATTATCGCCGCTCGCTCGATAATCTCGCGGCGCAGGGAGCGTACAATCCGGAAACCAGGCGTCCCTGGAGTAAACAGGATGCAGACGCGCGTTGGACGCAGGTGCAGAAAGACGCGGTCACCCATCAGACGAATTGCGCCGCAGTCGCCAGCCTGCCCTTCCTGGAAAAGAAGCTGAAGGAATTGGAGCAGCAGTCAGGCACACCGGTGGACGCCGCTTCCAAGTAAGGCGCACGTTTTTCCGATCCACCTCTGCGTTGACGACATGCCCCGGCGCCTCGCGGCGTGTTAGAACACGCCGCCATTGATCTGAAATCATCCGACAGGGGCAGCAGAATGGATTGGACGGAGCGGCGGGAGCGCTTGCGCTCGCTCATCGCGGGACCGCGTTGCATCTATCCGGGATCGGTCTACGACGCCATCTCGGCGCGCATCGCTGAAGATCTCGGCTTCGAAGCCGGCATGTTCGCCGGCTCGATTGCCTCATTCACGGTGCTCGGCGCACCCGACGTGGTGGTGCTGACGCTGACCGAATTCGCGCAGCAGGCCTATCGTATCAATCGCGCCGGCAAATTGCCGCTGCTGGTCGATGCCGATCACGGCTACGGCAATGCGCTGAGCGTCAAACGCACCGTGGAGGAACTTGAAACGGCCGG
The DNA here is from genome assembly GCA_963816295.1 of uncultured Alphaproteobacteria bacterium. Lineage (GTDB taxonomy): Bacteria > Pseudomonadota > Alphaproteobacteria > Rhizobiales > Xanthobacteraceae > BOG-931. Next base: position 349,723 of record CAWFJS010000022.1, read on the forward strand.
CGTCGCCGGCATGACGATCGAAGACACCGCGCTGCCGGCCGGGTACGGGGCGAGCGGGCCTACTCTGATTCCGATCGCGGAGGGAGTCGGCAAGATGAAAGCGGCGCTGGCCGGCCGGCAGGACAAGCGGCTGGTCATCGTCGGCCGCACCAGCGCCATGGCGATCACCAGCGTCGAGGACACCATCGCGCGGCTGAAAGCCTATGAGCAGGCCGGCGTCGACATGCTGTTCATGGCGGGAGTCAAAACCCGGGCGCAGCTCGACGCAGTGGCCAGCGCAGTGAAGTTGCCGCTGTTTCTCGGCAGCCCGGGCGCGGAGCTTTACGATCTCGATTATCTCAGCGCGCGCAATGTTCGTGTTTGCCTGCAAGGTCACTTGCCGTTCATGGCCGCTGTGAATGCAGTCTACGAAACCCTGAAGGCGCTGCGTGCCGGCACGCCGCCGGCCAATATAAAATCCGTCGCAACACCCGATCTGATGAAACAGGTGACGCGTCAGGCCGACTATTCGCGGTGGTCAAAGGAGTTTCTGAGCGCGAGTCTGGCCGGCGGGTGAGCGCAATCAGACTGCGGCCGGGCTTGATCGCGGTGCAGAACGTCAACACATAGCGACAGCCGGCATCTTGCCGGATGCCGTATCTAGGCTGCAAAATCGCAATGGAGTTTGCCGCTGCGAGCGGGAAGGAAGAATGCCGTCCGTCAGCAATTGGAAAGTACCATCCGCGGTGCAACCAAAGCCCGAAGACTACGGCTATGACCTCGACCGCACATTATCATGCGTGGTCGGGCTGCATGCCACGGTGCCGGCGGATGCGTTCACGGCCGACACGCTCGGAACCGAACGCGCCGGCAACGGCGTGTTCATTCGCGGCAACGGCCTGGTCCTGACCATCGGCTATTTGATCACCGAAGCCGACACGATCTGGATCGCGCTGAACGACGGACGCGCGGTGCCCGGCCACGTGCTTGGCTATGACCAGGAAAGCGGCTTCGGCCTGGTGCAGGCGCTGGCCAAGCTCGATGCGCCGTCGCTGGAGATCGGCGACTCGGCCGCGGCGTCGATCGGCGAGCGGGTCGTTGTCGGCGGTTTTGGCGGGCGGCAGCGTTCAGTGGCGGCGCGCATCGTCGCCAAACAAGAGTTCGCCGGCTACTGGGAATATGTGCTCGAGGAGGCCATTTTCACCGCGCCGGCGCATCCGAATTGGGGCGGCACCGCCTTGATCGGACCGGCCGGCGATCTCCTTGGCATTGGCTCGCTGCAGCTGCAGCACGCCGGCGAGCGCGGTCAGACCCAGAACATCAACATGATGGTGCCGATCGATCTATTGAAACCCATCGTCGACGATCTCATGAAATTCGGCCGCCGCAACGCGCCGCCGCGGCCGTGGCTCGGCCTCTACGCTACCGAAGTCGAGAATCGTCTGGTTATTGTCGGTCTCGCCGATCGCGGGCCGGCGAAGAAGGCGGACTTACGTACCGGCGACATCGTGATCTCGGTCGCCGGCAAGGACGTACGCGATCTCGCCGGTTTCTTCCGTCGCATCTGGGCGCAAGGGCAGGCCGGCGTGGAAATTCCGCTGACGATCTATCGCGAGGGCGAGACGATGCAGATGCGGATCAAATCAGGCGAGCGCAGCCGGTTTCTCAAAGGCCCGAGCCTGCATTGACCTCTGCAAACAAAGCCTGCAGCCCGTCACGATAGGTCGGATAGCGCAGCGTCACACCAAGGTCGCGCTTGAGCTTGCCGTTGCGGACGCGACGGCACTCTTGCCAGAAGCTCAGCGCCATTTCCGACATTGACGGCGCGGCTTGCGCGAATGAAATTTCCGGCGGCGGCGCGCGACCCATCAGTTTCGCGGCGAACACAATCGGATCAGCCGGCGGCGACGGCTCGTCATCGGCAAGATTGAACACGCCTGCGGCGCCACGCGCGAAAGCAGCGTCGATCGCGTGTGCGATATCGCCGACGTGAATACGATTGAAAACCTGACCCGGCTTGACGATGCGGCGGGCTTTGTCGCGCGCGAGCGCAACAAGCGCATTCTGTCCGGGACCGTAAATGCCGGCGAGACGCAATACCGCGACGGGGACGCCATGCCGCGCGCCGAATTGTTGCCAGGCTTGCTCGGCGGCCACACGCCAGCGGCTGCGCTCCGATCGCGGGGCTGGCGGCGTCTGCTCGTCGACCCAGCCGCCGCCGTGGTCGCCATAAACGCCCACCGTCGAGAGATAGACCACCGAACGCAGATTGCGTCGCGCAGCGAGTGCGCCACCGCACGCGGCGAGCACCGGATCGCCACTGGCGTCCGGCGGGACTGAGATGAGCGCATAGTCTGCCGCGGCGATCGCGTCACTAAGCTCAGGCGTCGCCAGCACACCGTCAAACACGACCGCGCGCACTGCTCCAGCCTGATAAGCATTCAAAATCCCGGCACGCTCCGCACGGCGCACGGTGCCGATGACCCGTTCGAACTTGCCGCCGAATTTCGCGATGAAGTGTTCGGCGCAATAGCCGAAGCCGAAGCAGACGAGGTTGGCCATTACTGCCGAGCCTCGCCAAGAGCCGCGGCCCACTCTGCGTGCAGTTCCGGATCGGCCTCGTTGTCGCGGCGCGTCTTCGCGCACTGTCTGAGCCGGTCGCAATCAAGCCGGCCGAGCGCCCACACCGCGGCGCCGCGCACCAGTGGCAATTCATCGTCGAGCAGCCGCTCGGCTTCCGCGGCGAGATTGGCATCGCCGGAATTGCCGATTGCGATCAGCACATTGCGGACGAAACGCGCGCGCCCGATCCGCTTGACCGCGCTCTTGGCGAACAAGGCGCGGAATGCGCCGTCATCGAGCCGCGCGAGATCGGCAAGCGGTGGCGCGCGCAGCACCTTGCGCGCGGCGAGTTTTGCTTCGCGGCCGGCCACCGCGAACTTGTTCCAAGGACAGACCGCCAGACAATCGTCGCAGCCATAAATGCGATTGCCCATCAGCGCACGAAGTTCGCGCGGGATTTGGCCCTTGTGCTCGATGGTCAGGTAAGAGATGCAGCGCCGCGCATCGAGTCGGTACGGCGCCGGGAATGCCCCGGTCGGACAAATATCGAGGCAGGCGCGGCACTGGCCGCAATGATCGGTCTCGGGCGTGTCGGGCGGCAGCTCGAGCGTCGTAAACAGCGCACCGAGGAAGAGCCACGAGCCGAATTGCCGCGACACCAAATTGGTATGCTTTCCTTGCCAGCCCAGCCCGGCAGCTTCCGCCAGCGGCTTTTCCATCACCGGCGCGGTGTCGACAAAAACTTTGACGTCGCCGCCGGCACGATCGATGAGCCAGCGCCCGATCTGCTTGAGGCGCGACTTGATCAGGTCATGATAGTCGTCGCCGCGCGAATAGACGGAAATGGCGCCGCGATTTCGTTTCTGGAGAACGGCAAGCGGATCGCAATTCGGTCCGTAATTGACGCCGAGCATCAGGATCGAGCGCACCTCGGACCACAGCGCCCGAGGGTCGCCGCGTCGCTCGGCATTGGCCGCCATCCACGCCATGTCGCCATGGGCGCCGGCGGCGAGAAATTCTCGCAAGCGCGGCGCCGCCAGCGGGATGGCGTCGGGCCGAACGACGCCGGCGACATCAAAGCCTAACGCCCGCGCGGCACCGATCAGTTCCGCCTTAAGGGCGGCGAGATCTAAAAATCGAGATCGGCGTAGGTTTTGGACGGTGCCAGCCCGGGCAGCGCCTCCGCCAGCAGCCCGCGGAACGACGGCCGCGATTTGATCCTCGCGTACCAGCTTTTGGCGGTCTCGTCCTCGTCCCACGGCACATCGCCCAAATAGTCGGCGACGGACAGGTGCGCCGCCGCGCTCAAATCGGCATAGGTCAGGTTGTCGCCGGCGAGCCAGTCGCGCTTGCGGATGAGCCAGCCAATATAGGCTAGATGGTACTTGATGTTGCTCTTTGCAGCACGAAGGGTTTCGGTGTCCGGCGGTCCGCCACCGCCGCCCGCCGGCATGTAGCGCTTGTAGACCCGCTCCATAACCAACGGGCCACTCGCCTCCTCGAAGAATTTGTCATTAAACCAGCTCGTCAGGCGCCGCACCTCGACGCGCGCGCCGCGTTCTGCCGGCAAAAGGCGGCGCTCAACCGCGGCGGCGCCGTGGCTCTCGTCGAGATATTCGGCAATCACGCCCGCGCCGGGAACCGCGGGCGCGCCCTCTTCCACCAGAACCGGCGTGGTTCCCGCCGGATTGAGCATCAAGAACTCGGCGCGCCGCTCCCACACCCGCTCTTCGACGAGTTTTGGCGTCAAACCGTATTCCTCGAGCACGAGGCGCACGAAGCGGGAATGTGGACAAATCGGATGGTGGAACAGCGTCAACATTGCGCAGCGAGCCTTGGCAGCGACCTTGCCGAAAAATCGGCCTTACCGCATGATCTTCTAAGAATCGTGCTCACGAAAAAACCCTAGAGGCCGGTTTTGCTTTCGTCAAAACCGGCCGCTAAACCACCCTCGCAAATGTAGACAGCGCGGTTTCGAACACATATTGCCACGCGGTCGGAGAACCTGACGCGGCAAACCGGCATATCCTTCCGTCGCGGAGCTTACATGACATTGGATCTTATCAAGGCGGTCTTCCTCGGCATCGTCGAAGGCCTGACTGAATTCATCCCGGTATCGTCGACCGGCCATCTTCTGCTGGTCGGCCATTTCTTCGGTTTCGACGACAAGTCGTTCGGCAAGAGCTTCGACGTGCTGATCCAGCTCGGCGCCATCTTGGCGCTGTTGTCGATCTACTTCTCGCGGCTGTGGCGCCTGTTTCTCGGCATGTTCACCAATCGCGACGATCTGCGTTTCGTTATCGGCGTTCTGGTCGCCTTTCTTCCGGCCATGGTGATCGGAGCCTTGGCTTACAGCACCATCAAGAGCGTTCTGTTTAACGTCTGGATCGTTTGCACAATGCTCGTGGCTGGTGGCCTGGTGCTGTTGTGGATTGACCGCCTCAAGCTCAAACCGCGCTATCACGACGCCACCAAATTCACCCTGCCGATGTATCTGGGCATCGGCGTCATGCAGTGCCTCTCCATGGTGCCGGGCGTGTCGCGCGCGGGCGCCACAATCGTCGGCGCCATGTTGTTTGGCGCGGACAAGAGGGCCGCCACCGAATTCTCGTTCTGGCTGGCGATGCCGACCATGGTCGGCGCATTTGCGTTCGAGGCGTATAAAAACCGCGGCGAGTTCACCGGCGGCAACACGCTGATCATTGCCGTCGGCTTTGCCGTCTCGTTCATCTGCGGCTGGTTCGTGGTCAAGACTCTGCTCGGCTATGTCGCCCGCCATGGCTTTGCACTGTTCGCCTGGTGGCGGATCGTGGTCGGCGGCCTGGGTCTACTTGCCCTGTTCATTGGCCTGTGAAGCGCATCCCGCGGCCGTTAAGATCGCACTCGCACGGGGGGTGGGGTTTGGACAGCCTCGAAAGGATCACTCCATGGCCAAGAAGCAACCGGTGGAGAGCGTCTATCGCATCGTCGACGTGGTCGGCGTCAGTGAGAAATCCTGGGAAGATGCAGGCCGGCGCGCCATCGAAACGGCGGCGACTTCGCTGCGCGATCTGCGCGTCGCCGAAGTCATGAAGATGGACATGAAAGTCGAAGACGGCAAAGTGATCGCCTTTCGCACGCGCGTGGCGCTGTCGTTCAAATACGAAGGTTGAACAAGCACGAAAGTTTGAACGCGCAACGTTTGGTCGAGCGGCGGCGACAGTACGCCGCCGCTCGGATGCTGCCAGTCGCCCGCGCCTGACCGGCGAAGGCGGCGTAGTGTCCGCGCCATAAAAATAACTAGGCGACGTGCGGATTGAATTGGCCGGTCCTGCGGAATCGCCACAGATATGTCGGCACGATCGCCTCGATCAATTCCGGCGTGATGCCGATCGCTTCCAGCGTGCGGCCGTCGCGCTTTGCCTCCTCCGACACGATATTGTCGCGTTTGAGCAGTTCAACCTGGTCCGGTGTGATCGGCGGCTTGGGCAAAAATTGCAGGATCATCGCCTGCAACTTCATCAACGCGAACGGCACCGGGACCAAGAGACGGCGTCGCTGCGTGGTGGCGAGGACGAACTGCATCAATTCCTTAAACGTGCGCACGGCGGGGCCGCCAAGCTCGTAGACGAAACCCGAGCGCAAATCGCCATCGACCGCTTTGGCGATCGCCTCGGCGACGTCGCCGGCAAACGCCGGTTGCATGCGCGTGAGCCCGCCGCCGACCAGAGGCAGCGCCGGCGCGATGCGCGCGAGCGCGGCGAAGCGGTTGAAGAAATCATCCTCCGGACCAAAGATGATCGACGGGCGCACGATTATCGTGGCCTGATGAGCGGCCAGCACCAGCCGTTCACCTTCGGCCTTGGCTTGAGCATAGCTGGAGCTCGATTTTTCGTCGGCGCCGATGGCGGAGACATGAACGAGCCGCGCCGAGACGGCCTGTGCCGCGCGCGCCACGGTTTGCGCCCCGCCTGTCATCACCGCGTCAAAGCGCTGGCGGCCACGTTCGAACAAAATACCGACTAGGTTGATGACGACGTCGGCATCGCGCACGGCTGCCGTGACCGATTCCGGGTAGCGAAGGTTGGCCTGCACGGCGTGGATCTGGCCGACCCGGCCCATCGGCTGCAAATGCCCGGCCAATTCTGGCCGGCGCACCGCGACCCGAACGCGGTAGCCGCGCTTGGCCAGCGCGCGCACCACGTGACGACCGAGAAAACCCGAGCCGCCGAATACCGCGACGAGCGTTTCCAGCCTGTTCCGAAGCGCCATGCGCGGCGAGATACAGGATCGGTTCTGCGCTGTATAGGGGATCGGCGCTTCGCTTGAAGGCTTCGACGACCCTTCGATTGACAAGGCGGCAGGCGCTTTCTACCTATCGCCGCGATCGACCATCGCCCCTCGCCGAACTGACGAAAGCAATGGCGAACGCCCAGGTGGCGGAATTGGTAGACGCACTAGTTTCAGGTACTAGCGCCGCGAGGCGTGGAGGTTCGAGTCCTCTCCTGGGCACCAATAATTGGGCACCAACAACAACCACGGCCAACAAAAATAGCCGCGGACCGCCCCGGCAAATCCATTGACGCAAAAGAATGTTCCAGCCGCGACGGGAAAAATCAACCCTTCGCGACGATTGCGCAAATAAGGCCTTGGAATCCCGTGGATCGCGCGCGATAACGGCCGCATGACGATCCGACTGCATCGCGGCGATTTGCCGGACATTTCACGCTATAGAGGCGCCGTCGCGATCGATACCGAGACCATGGGGCTGGATGTCACCCGCGACCGGCTGTGCGTCGTGCAGCTGTCGCCGGGCGACGGCTCCGCCGACGTGGTGCAGATCCCGCCGCGCGGCGGCGATGCGCCTAATTTGAAACGACTGCTCGCCGACAAGACGCTGCTGAAGATCTTTCATTTTGCCCGCTTCGATCTCGCTTTTCTCTTCAAGACTTTCGGCCTCATGCCGGAGCCGGTCTATTGCACCAAGATCGCCTCACGGCTAGCGCGAACCTATACCGACAAACACGGGCTGAAGGACCTGGTGCGCGAAGTCCTCGGGCAGGAGCTGTCCAAGCAACAGCAATCCTCCGATTGGGGCGCGCCTGAATTGAGCGAAGCGCAGGTTGCTTACGCGGCCGCCGATGTCATCCATCTCCATGCGCTCAGAGCGCGTCTCGATGTCATGCTCGCCCGCGAAGGCCGCGAACAACTGGCGGAGACCTGCTTTCGCTTCCTACCGGATCGGGTCCGACTCGACCTCGCCGGTTTCGCGGGCGAGGATATTTTTGCCCATTCGTAGGCCGTAGCGGCGGCTAAGTGCCTGAAATAACAGCCTTCGCCCAGCCATATTCGCAGCCGCATTTTTGTGAGACAAAACGACCCAAAGCGTGGTCTAAGTCCGACTCAAGGGGCGGCGTGAAGGGATAAGTGCTTGGCCATTCTCTACCCCGGGCACGCGGCGAAGGCACTTTCGGCAAATTCCCGCGGCGACTTCGAGCGCGACTATCGCGCGGCGTTGCGGCACAGCCGGTATGTGCGCTGGCTGCGCATCTGCGTCCCCGTCGGCATCGCGGCGCTGCTTTTGACTGTGATCGGCATCAATTACATGCCGCCGATCGGCGGCTTTCGGCTGCCCGGCGAACTCGGCAAGCTCGTCATCCACGGCACGCGGATAACGATGCAGCAACCGCGGCTGGCCGGCTACACGGTCGATTCCCGCGCTTATGAATTTTCGGCGGATGCGGCCGGGCAAGACATCACCAAGCCCAATCTGGTCGAGCTGCACCAACTTCACGCCAAGATGGAGCTGCAGGATAACAGCACGGTTGAGATGTCAGCCGTGTCCGGCGTCTACGACGCCAAGACGGAAATGCTGACATTGCGCGAGAATATCGAACTCGTTTCCTCGACCGGGTATCAAGGACGTCTGATCGAGGCCGTGATCGATGTGCGCAAAGGCAATGTAGTCTCGGACAAGCCGGTGTCGGTGAAAATGCTCGACGGCTTTCTCAACGCCAAACGGCTCGACATCGTTGACCGCGGCAGCGTCGTCCGTTTCAGCGGCGTCGCCATGACGCTGCTGCCTGGCAAACGCGCGTCTGCCGAGGCCGCTAAAACGAGCGAACCATGATGCGGTGGTTCGCAACTACTGTCGTCGTGACGGCGACGTTCTGCGCCGTATTCATCGCCCCGGCGCCACAGACTTTTGCACAAACACACCTCGCCCAAGGAGGAGCCGTTTCCAACCCGGCCAAACCGGGGCAATTCGAAAACAAGGATGCCCCGGTTCAGATCGAGGCCGCCACGCTCGAGGTTCACGACAAGAGCAAGACCGCAACGTTTTCTGGCAATGTGCAGGTGGTCCAGGGCGACACCACGATGCGGTGCCGCAGTCTCGTGGTTTTTTATGGCCAGGAAGTCGGCATTGGGGAATCGGGCGGGGAGGCAACTACGGGTACGGCCGCAAAATCTCCGCTCGGCGGCTCGAAGGGCGCTCAAAATATCCGCCGCATTGAAGCGCGCGGCGGAGTGACCGTCCTCACCAAAGATCAGAGCGCGAGCGGCGACCTCGGTATTTACGATCTCAAGACCAAGACCATCACGTTGAGCGGCAATGTCGTGGTCAGTCAGGGTCAGAACGTCATCCATGGCGAACGGGTCGTGGTCGACACCGAGACCGGAAATGCGCGGGTCGAGTCCGGCGGCACTGGCGCCGGAACGAGCGCGGGCAGCGGGGGTCGCGTGCGCGCTTTGATCCAACCTGGCAAGGGTCAGGGCGGCGCGTCCAATTTCATGACCGTCGGGCCCGGCCGGCCAAATTGAGCCGCCGCCTGCACCAAAACCCAGCGAAATCGGCTAAGCTTCTTAAACAACCGGCATCGCTTCGCGATTCTAGAGACGCAAATTGGGGCGCAATTTGAGACACCGGCTTACGGGATAATGGATTTTGGCCCAGGACCTTTTCTCATATTTCCGCCGCCGCAATGCGAAGAGGCCTTCGCCGCCGCTCGCCGAAGATGAGGCGATCGAGCTAGCCTCGATCGGCGGCGCGATCAGCACACTCTATGTCGATATCGCGTGCGTACCGGTACCTGCGGAAAAGGTGCGCGCCAAAGCTCCCCCGGCAGGTCCGCCAGCAGGTCCGCCAGCGCATTCGCCACCACCAAGTTCACCGCGAAGCCCAGCCCCGCCTCCGGCCCAGCCGCCGGCGGTCCCAACGCGGCCGCAGCGCCAGCCGGGCGCGCCGGTCACTCAAAACAATGGTCAGCGCCCAGTGATGCGACCGCGCCGCCGTGGCGGCGGCAACGGTGCCGCACCGGCCGAACGCAAGCCGCTGCTTTCGGTTCATGGCGTCGCCAAGAGCTTTGTTGGCCGCAAAGTGGTCAGAGGCGTGAGCCTCTACGTGCGCAAAGGCGAGGCCGTCGGGCTTTTAGGCCCCAACGGCGCCGGTAAAACGACGGTGTTCTACATGATCACCGGCCTCATCAAGGCTGATGAGGGCCGCATCGAACTCGACGGTTGCGACGTGACGCAACTGCCCATGTATCAGCGCGCGCGGCTGGGTATCGGCTATCTGCCGCAAGAAGCTTCGATCTTCCGCGGCCTGACGGTCGAGGAAAACATCCGCGCCGTCTTGGAGGTCGTCGAGCCGGACGCTCGACGCCGGACTCATGATCTCGAGGCGCTGCTCGAAGAGTTCAACATCGCGCGGTTGCGCAAGACGCCGGCGATCGCGTTGTCCGGCGGCGAGCGGCGCAGGGTCGAAATCGCTCGTTCGCTGGCGACCCGGCCAAATTACATGCTGCTCGACGAACCGTTCGCCGGCATCGACCCGATTGCGGTCGGAGATATCCAAACCCTTGTCCGTCATCTGACCAATCGCGGCATCGGCGTGCTGATCACCGATCACAATGTGCGCGAGACACTCGGCCTGACCGACCGCGCCTACATCATCTATTCCGGCGAAGTCCTCATGGAGGGCCGCGCCGACGACATCGTCAACAACCCCGACGTGCGACGGCTCTATTTGGGCGAGGAATTCCGCCTCTAATTCTTATGCCCAAAACGGCTGGCGAGGGCGGTCCCGATGTTGTAAGCACGAAGAAGCAAGAATCGGACCAAGTCGCACAGGCCGCGGATGGCGCTAACCCAAAGACTGCAAATCCGGCAAAGCCAGGCGCTGGTCATGACGCCGCAGCTGATGCAAGCCATCAAGCTGCTCCAGCTCTCGAATCTCGATTTGACGGCCTATGTCGAAGCAGAGCTCGAGCGCAATCCGCTGCTCGAGCGTGGCGCGGATGACGAACCAGTTGCGGCCGGCAGCGCCGGAGATGCAACGGCTAATGGCGCAGCCGAGGACAGCGCGTCGCCCGCCGCCGAGTTCGCCGACAGTGCGAGCGGCGAGGACGCGCGCGAGGACCCGCTCGAAGATGGATCGCTGGACGACAACGCGCCGACGCGCCCGCGGCTTGCCGATACGCCGACCGGCTATTCGGAATGGGCCGCAGCCTCGGCGAGCCCGCGTGACGACGCCGACTACAACCTCGAATCATTCGTGTCCGCCGAGCCGACATTGGCGGATTGGCTGCGCGAACAAGTGACGCTGGCGATTACCGATCCGGTCCAGCGCATGATCGGCCACTATCTCGTCGATCTGGTGGACGAATCCGGCTACATCGCGGGCGATCTCGCGGCGGCGGCGGAAAGGCTTGGGACCGGCCTTGCCGAGATCGAGGCGGTTCTCGCCATTTTGCAGACTTTCGAGCCTCCCGGCATTTGCGCGCGCGACCTCGCCGAGTGTCTGGCCATCCAGCTCAAGGAGCGCAATCGCTACGATCCCGCGATGGCGGCCCTGATTGGCAGGCTCGATCTCGTCGCCCGGCGCGATGTCGCCGCCTTGAAGAAAATCTGCGGCGTCGGCGACGAAGATCTCGCCGAAATGATCGCCGAGCTTCGGCGTCTTAATCCGAAGCCCGGCCTCGCCTTCGGTTCAACCATCGTTCACCCAATCGTACCTGACGTGTTCGTGCGCGCCGCGCCGGATGGCGCTTGGCTGGTCGAGCTCAATTCCGACACCCTGCCGAAGGTCTTGGTCAACCAGACCTACTACGCGCAGGTTTCGGCGACCGCGCGGCGCGATGCCGAAAAGTCCTATCTCGCCGATTGTCTGCAGAATGCCACTTGGCTCGTTCGTGCGCTCGATCAGCGCGCGCGAACCATCCTCAAGGTCGCCAATGAGATCGTGCGGCAGCAGGATGCGTTTTTTGCCCGTGGGGTGCAGCATCTGCGCCCGCTCAATCTCAAGACCGTCGCCGAAGCAATCGGTATGCACGAATCGACAGTGTCGCGGGTTACCGCCAACAAATACATGGCCACCAGCCGCGGCATTTTCGAATTGAAATATTTCTTTACCTCGGCAATCGCTGCAGCGCATGGCGGCGAAGCGCATTCGGCCGAGGCGGTCCGTCACCGCATTCGCCAATTGATTGATGCGGAACGCGCATCCGACATTCTGTCCGACGACACCATTGTGGAAAAGCTCCGTGAAGCCGGGATCGATATCGCGCGGCGGACGGTGGCCAAATACAGGGAATCGATGCGGATTCCTTCGTCCGTCCAACGGCGGCGAGAGAAGCAAGCTGCGATCGCGAACTGAACTTATGATTGCGCCGCGTCCAGGTCGGGCGTCATCGCATTGAACCGGCCCAAGTCAGGACACAGTCAGGACACCAAGTCAGTACCTAGCTCGGTTGAGCCAGTTTGATGATTTCCAATCGCTTTCGATGAAGAGGCTGCCCATGCCATTTCGCGTGTCAGGGAAGAATCTCGACTTGGGCGAGGCGCTACGGGAACGCATCAATGCTCGAATAGCGCAGGCCGTGAGCAAGTATTTTGACGGCGGCTACTCGGGCCATGTCACACTGGCCAAAGACGGCTTCGGCATCCGCACCGAATGCGCCATCCATCTCGACTCCAAAATCACGCTGCATACCGAAGGCATGGCGCCGGACGCTTATGCCAGCGCCGACCAAGCGGCGTTGCGCATCGAAAAGCGGCTCCGCCGCTACCACCGTCGACTCAAGGAGCATCGGCACGAGCGGGGCGAGACGGGAACTTCCAGCAGCGCGGCAACCTATGTCATCGAGGCGCCGCAGCACGACGATGCCGTCGACCTCGATAGTTTCACGCCGGTGATCATTGCCGAATCGACGACGACCTTGAAACGCCTCTCGGTCAGCGAGGCGGTGACCGAACTCGACATGACCGGCGCGCCGGTCCTGGTCTTTCGTCACGCCGCCCACGGTGGAATAAGCGTGGTTTACCGGCGACCGGACGGCCATTTCGGCTGGATCGATCCCGCGGGTCCCTCACTCCGCGATGCCCATTGACGCGCTCGCGCGTGGTCCCTATGGTCCGCGGCCTTTAAGCACCCTCCCGGAACGTTCGGCTAACGCCCACGGGGAGAATCACGCCTAAATATCGGCGCTGCCAAAAACTTCGTCCTCAGGTTCCATACATGCCGCTCACCGATCTGATCGCGCCAAACGCGATTCTTCCGGCGCTAAAGGTCAACAACAAGAAGCAGGTGCTGCAAGAGCTTGCGGCGCGTGCCGCCCCGCTGACCGGGCAGAACGAGCGGGCGATTTTCGATCTCCTGATGCAGCGGGAAAAGCTCGGCACCACAGCGATCGGCAATGGTATTGCCATTCCCCACGGTAAAATGCCGACGCTCAGCCGATTGTTCGGGCTGTTCGCGCGGCTGGAGCGCCCGGTCAATTTCGACGCCCTCGACAATCAGCCGGTTGATCTGGTTTTTCTGCTATTGGCGCCCGAGGGGGCCGGCGCCGATCATCTCCAGGCCTTGGCGCGCATTGCTCGATTGATGCGGGATCAGCCCGTGGTGCACAAATTGCGCGTCACCCACGACGCCGAATCGCTCTACGCGGTCTTGGCTATGCCTTCGGCTTCTGCGGCGTAGCCAGGAGTCAGGGATCAGTAATCAGAACGGGGCCGGCGATGTTCTCGCTATTTCTGATTACCGATATATCTGATCCCTGATTCCTGATCAGTGCACGCTGACCATCTCCAGCTCCTGACTCCAGGCATTGGCTACCGCGGCTTCGCGGCTGTCGGTGAGCATGATCGGCGTGCCGTCAGCGGCATGCAGCGCGAACAACTTCTGACCCGGCGCCATTTGCGGCACATCGGCTTGCGGAAACAAGGTTTGAACGTCCTCGGATCGGATCGTCTTGACGTAAGCGATGCGGCCGTCGCCGAGCTGGGCCAGCGCCTCCGGCGACATTTCGAACTTGTTTTCAGTACGGTTCATGTTGTTCATGGCGCTCGACTCCTTTCTTACTCGGTCGAGTCGTTTTCCTCGTTAATCGCACTCTTTGATCGATATCGATCTAACAACGCGCTCCGGCTCCAGGCGCACCAGGTCAATCGATAACAATCCATTCTTCAGGTCCGCACCCGACACTTCCATTCCATCCGCTAAGACAAACGTGCGCTGAAACTGACGCGCTGCGATACCGCGGTGGATGTATTGCCGGCTTTTGTCGTCTTGCTGACGACCGCGAATGACGAGTTGGTTCTCCTCTACAGTGACCTCGAGTTGATCGCGGGTGAAACCGGCGATCGCAAGGGTAATGCGCAAGCGCTCGGGACTGTTCCCGTCGCGTGGAACCCGTTCGATGTTGTAAGGCGGATAGCCGTCTGCTGCTTTTCCGACTCGGTCAAGCACGCGCTCGATCTCGTCGAAGCCGAGAAGAAACGGACTCGAAAGCGACGGCACCCTCGACATGATTCCAAAGCCCTCGTTGGAAGCGACTTTGCAGGGCCCTTACGGCACCCCAGCCGGGCGGAACACTTCCGCTTCGACCACATTAAATATGGTGGACAAGGATTGCGGGTTCAAGGAACTCGCACCGCAGCGCCAGCGGGCGTTCACGGCAGCTTGAGCGGGCCGGGCATGGCTCGTTCGGCCTCGGCGGTAAGCTGGGCTTCGTGCCGATGTATGAAAATGCCACCGACGACGAATCCCAGGATCGTGAGGATCACCAAGACAATGACGAGCGGCCCCTCGAGCCGCTTGATGCCGAGGCCGAACGCATAGGCGGCATACCCGTAGCTCAGCGCCCATAGTGCCGAGCCGACGATATTGGTGAGCAGGAAATTGCGCCACGGCATCATATTGCAGCCGGCAAACACGCCGGCGATGGTGCGCAGCACCGGCACGAATTGGGCGATGAAAACGATCTTGCCGCCGTGACGCAGAAATAAATATTGTCCGAGTTTGATCCGGCCTTGCGTCATCCGTACGTAACTGCCGTAGCGCAGCAACAGCCAATAGCCGTATTCCCGACCGATCACGTAGCCAATCATTCGCCCGACGGTGGCCGTTGCCCCCGCCGTGATTATGACCGAGACGATGTTCAGATCGTGCTTGGTGCCGGCATAGACCGCAGCTGCGAGCAACGCCGTCTCGCCCGGCAGCGGAAACCCGACACATTCCAGGCCGACGACCGCGCCGACGGCGACAAGGCCATAGGTGTGGATAAGGTACTGAAGAAACTCCATGCGAGGCCCGGCTGCCGAAGGCGTTCAGTCAAACCTGTTCAGGGCAGTAAACATAATTGCGCAAAGGTATTGCGTCGAGTTTGCCCAGTTTAAGCCGTCGCAATAGGGGGAATGCCGCCTCATTATCGGATTTTTGTAATGTCGAGAATCAAGGAATGGAATAATTCTTCGATTTCGACCTTGCGCTCCACCAGACCTTGCTCATGAATGTATGCGTCAATGCCTCGATCAGGCCGGGTTTCCGCCGCTCCGTATTTCCAAATCGCGCTGCAAACCGTACCGGCTTGATAGCGCCATGGGAAGCGCAAGCGCTGCGCCGCGGCGGTAACGGTCTTCTTGTTGCGGCTTGCCGCGCGCGATATTTTTCCGGCAAAGGAGAAAGGCCATGATGTCAACTGTGATCGGCGGCACCATGCTGCCGCATGCGCCGCAGTTTTTCACCCTGCCGGAGCAGCGCGAGGCCTTGATCAAGCTCGATCTGGCTTCGATGGTGAAAATGAGAGCGCATCCACTGGCGCTATTTTTGACGCAGTTGCAGATTGATCGGCTGCGGCCGAAATCCGCAAAGCAGCCCGCCAAAGAAGGCAGCTGATGACAAGGCAGCTGATGAAAAGCCCCACGCGCCGGCGAACGCGGAGTTGCTATTGCGAAACGTAAGTCTGCTGCTCAGCCTGGTGTTTGCGCTCGGCGCCTGCGGGCACGATGTCGTCCCCGACGGCGACGAAATCAATATTTATCCGACGAACTACAAATCGGACATTCTTGCCGCGATGCACGCCTATCTGAACTATCCGACCGGAATCCGCGATGCCGTTATTTCCGAGCCGGTGTTAAAATGGTCCGGCACCGTCAACCGCTATGTCGCATGCCTGCGATTCACCCCAAAAAAGAACGTCAGCGAATATGGCGGGACAAGGGAGATCGCCGCCGTGTTCATGGGCGGGCGGCTGGATCGATTTGTCGATTTGCCGAAAACGGAGTGCGCCGGTGTAACCTATGCTGCATTCCCCGAGCTGCAAAAGCTGCCGCCGTAAAGGACATCAAACCAACCGCACGTCAATTTTTCCTGCTGGAAAAGTAGCAACGCCGCCGCGAGCCAAGGAACCGCCAAGGAAACGTCAAGGAACGTCATCATGCAGAGCAAACAGTACGATCGTGCCGCGCAGAATATCGGCAATATCGTCAATCTCGGTCACGTCAATGTCTGTATCAGCGATCAGCACATCGCAACACACTACTACGTCAGCGGACTCGGACTGACGCGCGATCCGTTCCTCAATACGGGTGCCGGCAATATGTGGATCAATGTCGGCATGAGCCAATTCCACCTGCCGATGGGAACACCGGAAATCTTGCGCGGCGTGACCGGACTGGTAGTGCCCGATCGTCGCGCGCTACTCGACCGGCTCGCGCGCGTTCGCAAAGCGCTGGCCGGAACCAAATTCGACTTCCGCGAAAGCAACGATTGCGTCGAGACGGTTTGTCCCTGGGGCAACCGCATCCATGTGCATGCGCCCGATCCGGAGCGTTTTGGCCGGATTCAACTCGGCATGCCCTACGTCCGTTTCGATGTCCGGCCCGGGACCGCAGCGCGCATCGCGCGGTTTTATCGCGAGGTGCTGCACGCGCCCGCCGACGTCGTCAAAAACGGCGCCGGGCCGGAGGCGCGCGTGCAGGTGGGCGAGAAACAATATTTCTATTTCCGTGAAACCGACGCGCCCGAACGGCCGTACGACCGTCATCATGTGC
Source organism: uncultured Alphaproteobacteria bacterium (assembly GCA_963816295.1). GTDB lineage: Bacteria > Pseudomonadota > Alphaproteobacteria > Rhizobiales > Xanthobacteraceae > BOG-931. The sequence continues at coordinate 366,574 of CAWFJS010000022.1, forward strand.
AGATCTACATCGCCGATTTTTCGGGCCCGCACCGGCGGCTGGAGGAGCTCAATCTGATCACCGAAGAAAGCAACGAGCACCAATATCGTTTCCAGGATGTGATCGATCTCGACAGCCGCGAAGTGCTGTTCACCGTCGAACACGAAACGCGCAGCCAGACCAATCCGATGTATGGCCGGCCGCTGGTGAACCGCAATCCGGCGCAGAGCAACACGGATTACAAGCCCGGCCACGACAGTCTGGCCTGGGCGCTGCCGTGAATCTTTTACCCTCCCCCTTGAGTGGGGAGGGTCGCCCGCCGAAGCTCGCAACGCGAGCGAAGGCGCGGCGGGGTGGGGGTGCAGCTGACCTGGATGATCTGCGTCATTCGCCTTTGCCGGTCACCCCCACCCCTGACCCCTCCCCACTCAAGGGGGAGGGGAATAGATGAGCCGCGCGCTCGTTATCGGCGGATCACTGGGCGGGCTATTGGCGGCGCATCTTCTTCGCCGTGCCGGCTGGCACGCCGTGGTATTCGAGCGCAACGAAGAAGCGCTGACCGGGCGCGGCGTCGGTCTCGGCACCCATCCGCAACTCATCGCCGCGCTGCGTCGCGCCGGCATCGCCTTCGATGCGACCATGGGTATCACGGTGCCGAAGGTCGTTTGTCTCGATCGTGCCGGCAAAATCATGGTCGAACAGCCGACCGCGCGGACCATGAGCGCCTGGTCGCGGCTGTATCGGGCGCTGCGCGATGCGCTGCCGGCGCAGGACTACAGGCTCGGCAAGAAACTGCGCCGGATCGAACAAGATGCCGGCAGCGTCACTGCGATATTCGAGGACGGCACCAGCGAGCGCGGCGATGTGCTGGTCGGCGCCGACGGCATCCGCTCCACCGTGCGCGAGCAATTTCTGCCGCAGGCACAGCCAGTCTATGCCGGCTACGTGGCGTGGCGCGCCGTGTTGGACGAAGCGCGCGTGCCGCGCGAAGCGCACCGCGACATCTTCGAGCTTTACACATTCTGCCTGCCCGAAGGCGAGCAGCTGCTCGGCTATCCGGTGCCGGGCCACGACGGCGACACGCTTCCCGGACGCCGCCGTTACAACATCGTCTGGTATCGGCCCACCAACTCGCTTGCCGTGGACGACATGTGCACCGATGCATCCGGGCGGTTGCACAGCGGCGGGATTGCGCCGGCGCTCATTCGCAATGAGGTGATCGCAGGGGTCAAAGCCAACGCCGAGGCGCTGCTCGCGCCGCAGCTGGCTGAGATCTTTCTGCGGTCGGAACCCTTTTTTCAGCCGATCTTCGATCTCGAATCGCCGGCATTGGCGTTCGGCCGGGTGGCGCTAACCGGCGACGCTGCCTTTGTGGTTCGGCCGCATGTCGGTGCCGGCGCGACCAAGGCGGCAATCGACGCGACGGTCTTGGCCGACTGCCTTGGCCGCGTGGGAGAGGACGTAGCCGGCGGGCTTGCCCGCTTTGAAAGCGTGCAGGTGCCGTTCGGCCGGGACATGGTCGCGCTGTCACGCCAGCAGGGCGCCTACCTTTCGGCGCAGCTCAAGCCAGTGGCGCAGCGCCGCGGCGGCGAACTGCGGCGCGACGTGGCGGCGCTTCTGCATGCTCATGGCACACGCAGCGACCAGATCGGCGACATTGTCGCGGCGCGCGGGCTTGAGGCGTATTTCTGATCCGGAGCCGTGTCGGATAGCTGTGTATTCCGCTCATTCCCGCGAAAGCGGGATAAGCACTGAAACGATTTTTGTGGGCCCCCGCATTCGCGGAGACGAGCGGATGACGGAGCCCATTCGGCGCAATGTGCGTTCGGCTCAGTACCGATACGGCTCGACCTCCAACAGCGGAAAGGCGGAGAGCACGTGCGGCGCATTGGCCGGCGCCACCGGATGCAGATAGGACCGGTCGAGCTTGCCGAAGCTGGTGAGGCCGAGGAGACCGAGCGCGCGCGTCACTTCGTCTTCCATGAGCTCCAGCATGCGCACGATTCCGGCCTGCCCGGCAGCCGCGAGGCCGTAGCACTGCATGCGGCCAAGCCCGACCAGGTCGGCGCCAAGCGCCAGCGCCTTGACGATGTCGGTGCCGCGATTGAACGCGCCGTCGACGATGATCGTCGCCCTGCCCGCGACGGCCTCGACCACTTCCGGCAAGACCTCAGCCGAGCCGCGGCCATGATCGAGCTGACGGCCGCCATGATTGGAGACGTAGATGATCTCGACGCCGTGATCGAGCGCAATCTTGGCGTCCTCGGCGGTGCCAATCCCCTTGATCGCGAACGGTATCTTGAACTTGCTTTTCATGCGCTCGACTGTGCGCCAGTCGAGCGCCATCTGAAAGTCGCGACCTTGCACGCGGCGGCGGCCTGCGGTGACGTGCCGTTTGGCCAGATCGCGTTCGCGCCGGCTGTAATGGGCGGTGTCGACGGTGATGCAGAACGCCGCGTAATTGTTTTTGATGGCGCGCTCGACATGATCGTCGGCCCAGGCGGCATCGCCGCGGACATAAAGCTGAAACATGCGCAGCGCATTGGGCGCGGCTTTGGCAACCTCTTCGAGTCCCGGTTCGCACACCGAACTGAGCATATGGGCGACGCCGAACTCGGCCGCAGCTCGCGCCACCGGTTCGGCGCCGCGCGGATGAAAGCTCTCCAGCGATCCGACCGGACAGAGCACCACCGGCAAGCGTAATTTGCGGCCGAGGACTTCGACGGAAGGATCGACTTTGCTCACATCGCGCAAGACGCGCGGCCGCAGCGCGATCGAATCGAGCGCCATGCGGTTGCGCCGCAATGTCGTTTCGGTCTCGGTCCCGCCGACGATGTAGTCCCATTCGTTCTGATTGAGATTGGCGCGGGCTTTGCGCACGATTTCGTGCAGGTTGTAGAACTCGCTCGCCGCCGCGGCATTGGCCGCGGCTCTGGTTTCATCCGGATTGTGACTGGTCATGCTCTCACGCGTGATTGTGACTGTTGCGATTCGATTGAATGCCTACCGGCGTTCCTAGTGGAGGCTGGCGGATGAAATACAGTCAGTGGATTTGATTGGCCAGTCCTCGACGTCGCGCCAAGCCCTTTCGGGTCCATAAACGATCTTACTACCAGGCCCCGCAATTGACCTTGCCGATTTGAAGCATGCAGTGTTTAGATGCTGCGGTGAAAAACTCATTTTGCGACCACAAGCCGGATGTACGGCTTCGGAGATTATGGCGATCAGCGGTCATAAGAGCCTTTCCGAAGTGCAGCGATATTGTTCGGCGGTGGATCAGGCACGATTGGCACGCGTGGCACAGGCCAAGACGCACAAGGCATTTGAGACTGAAACGGAAACATCAACTGGCAAACCTTAAATGGTTTGCCAATTTCACCGTTGAATTTGCAAAGAGATTTTTCCGTATGGCGGTCCCGACAGGAACTCGAACCTGTGACCTTCGGTTTAGGAAACCGCTGCTCTATCCGGCTGAGCTACGGGACCAGTTGAGGGTGTTTTATTAGCTGCGTTGGGTTTCGTTCACAGAACGGGGCTATATAGCACCCTCTGCCGCCGCTCGCACGTCGACGTTCAAGCCATTTTCTACTGCGCAGCGATGTGGTTGGCGCGGATCACTTCGCCCCATAATTTGACCTCGCGCTTGAGCAGAGTACGCGCGGCTTCCGGGCTTTCCTCGTCCTGCGGATACAGATCCATACCGCCGTCGCTGAAAGTCTTGCGCAGCTTGGCATCGGTGAGCGCCACGCGCAGCGCACTGTTAAGCTTTTCGATAATCGGCCGCGGCGTCGCCGCTGGGGCCAGCAGCATGTGCCAGAAGTCGATATCGGCTTTTGGATAGCCGAGCTGGTCCATGGTCTTCAGCTGCGGCAGACCGGCGAAGTCCTTCTTGCCGATGAGCGCATAGGCCTTAAGCTTGTCGGAATTGACCAGCGGCGTGGCGACGACGGCCGAGATCGGACCCAAGTCCACTTGCCCAGCCAAAAGATCGACTAGCGCCGGGCCGGCGCCCCGGTAGGGGACCTGCGTGACTTTGATGCCGAGCTCCTGAAAGATCAGCACCTCGGCCAAGTGGCCGAACGAGCCGACGCCGGGATGTCCGATCCGAATGGTCTGGCCGGGCTCTTTCATCCAGCGCAATAGTTCGTCGAAATTGTTCGCCGGTAGCGACGGCCGACCGGCAAGTGTATTCGTCGTCGTGTTGACGAGCCCGATCGGCGCAAAATCCTTCTCGGCGTCGAAGGTGCGGTCCGGATAAAGCGTCATGCCGGCGGCGAGCGCGTCCTGATGCAACAGGATCGTGTAGCCGTCGGGATCGGCGTGGGCGACCTTGGCGGCGGCAATCATGCCTCCGGCGCCGCTGACGTTTTCAACGACGATCGGCTGACCCAGCGCCTTCTGCATCGGATCTTGGAGGATGCGCGCGGTCGCATCGTCGGCACCGCCGGGCGCAAACGCAACGACGAGGGTGACCGGACGATTGGGATAGGTCTGTGCCGCAGCACCGCTTGCCGCGATTGCGCAGAGCATGGAGGCCGCAAGCGCGCGTGCAAATTGCATGATTCCTCCCCTCGCCCGTCGATCGATGCTGGCCGCCGCAGCAGCAGCAGCGAGATTTCTGAAAGAGTTCGGATATTCAGCGCTTTTCCGGGCGTTCCCGCAAGGAGGACGGAGACGTGCGACGTCACGTCCTTGGCGGGACCGTCAGCTAGCGAGGCTCATCAGGCTGGGATTCGACGTCCGCAAGCACCTCGGCAAGCGCAGCGGGTGCACCCTCACCGCACCGGTGAAAGGCCGATCGATGGCGATCACCACTAGAAGTTCGGCAAATATGACCAACGCGAGCAGCGCTGCATAAACGTCTGTGACTGCAGACTTTCCATGCCGAAGAAAAATGTAAACGCGATCGTGACCACGGCGCCGCCCAGCAGCACCAGCCAGATGACGTTGGGCACTGCGCCCTCGGCGGCAATCAATCGCGACCGGCGCGCTTCGGTCATGCGATCAAGCTGACTAAAGATTTCCGCAACGACGGCACGATTGCGCTGATCGTTGACAACCGAGAGCATGCGGTAGATTGCGTCGAGCGCCTGCTTGGCGGATCCGCCGGCGCTGACGGTACCTTTATCCATCGCCGGCCAGTCATCGGTAATGGCAGCCTTGAGGTAGGTGGCCACAGCCTTGCGCAGATCGGCTCCGCTGAAATCGCCCAGACCCTGCGACAGACGATAAAGATTCTCCGCGGCGCCGGCTTCATGCACATTGACTTCCGCGGCACTGAACTTTTCCTACACCACGATAATGACAAAAGCGAGCAGTACCGCATACAGCACGCCGACTGTCGCGAACTTGAAACCAGCGATCTCATTGTTGATCGTCAGTCGATCGAGCGCCACGTAGCGGCGGACCAGCGCGGGGCCTAGCATTGCCAGCAGCGTGCCGCCGCCAATAATTATCGCGCCGGAAATCCAGAGCGACTGGCTCGACAAAAAGAAAAGCATCGGCGCGAGCGTTACCGGCGCGCGGCTGATTCGCCAAGCGGCGTGCTATGCCGGCGCCGGCGAGCACGTGCACCGTTCCGATTGCGGGGTCTGTTGCCGGCCGGGAACCGGAAATCTCAGCTCGACGATCACGGGGGCGGCAGGCTTGCGTCCAGGGCCGCCGCAGGAACGCCGCATTCCGGCCTTTGGCTCGGCGCCAAGGCGGGGTGATAGCGGGGTGATAGCGGGGTGATGGCGGGGTGCATGGCGGGTTGGCGGGACGCGTGCTTGATAGCCGCATTCGCGGCTGGATTTGCGGCGATGGGCGGCGGCGACACGCCGGCGCTCGCGGACGATCAGGCATTGACACGGCAGGGGCCGGTCTGCGGCGGCGACGAGATCGCCCGCGGCACGGTCGGCAAGATTCTCGACGGCCGCACTTTCGTGCTCGACGATGGACGCGAAATCCGCTTGGCCGCAATCGAGGTTGCTCCGCTGGTCGGGCCGCAGGATCGCTCAGACCCGGCAGGGCGCGCCGCGGCGGCGGCCCTTGGTGCCCTTGCCGCCGGGGATCAGGTCGTGCTGCGGCGGGCAGAGAGCGGGTCCGATCGCTACGGCCGCCTGCTCGCCTACGCCTTATGCGCTGCGGGACGGTGATGAGTTCCTGCTACAGCGAGAACTCGTGGCCGAGGGATTTGCCCGGGTCAGCGCCCGCATCGCAAGTCCGTGCGCCGGACATCTGCTGGATCGTGAAAAGATGGCCCGCGAGGCTAAACTTGGCCTATGGGCCGATCCGTATTATGAGGTGCTCAATGCCGAGACGCCCAAGGATGCCCTGGCGTATCGAGGCCGATTTGCGCTGGTCGAGGGCAAAGTAGCGTCCGTACGGGAAAGCGGGCCGACAATCTACGTGAATTTCGGCCGGCGGCGGACTGGGGACATTACGGTTACGATCCTGAAACGAAACGAGCGCAGTTTCGCGGCGGCGGGTCTTGATTTGAGGAGTCTGGCTGGCCGACGCATCAGGGTTCGCGGCTGGATCGAGGCGCGTGGTGGCGAACGCGCCTGGATCGAGGCCGAGCGCCCGGAACAGATCGAAATGGCCGATTGATCGATCGGCGGCGCGCGGGGAGCGACGAAATCGCGCTTGGGTGGTTGGGTGACGTGGTGAGACGGGGACAATTCGAGCTTATCAGCTGTCGGCTCGGCAGGGCGGTTGCGCTGTTTGCCGCCCTGCTGCTTGCCGCCTGTACGGCTTCATCCTCCGCCTATGCCCCCCAAGGCACAGCTTCGCTGCCGGCAAAGACCGCCGAGGCGCCGATGGCGCCCGACATTCTGCGCGAGCATCAGCGCATTCTCGCGGCCTATGGCGGCATCTACAACGAGCCGCGGCTGCAAACGCTGATCGAGCGAACGGTCGAACGACTGGTCGCCGCATCGGAACGGCCCGATCTGCACTACAAGATTACCGTGCTCAATTCGCAATCGGTCAACGCCTTCGCGCTGCCGAGCGGCCAGCTTTACGTGACACGCGGGCTGATCGCGCTTGCCAACGACGATTCCGAACTTGCCTCGGTGCTCGCCCACGAAATGGGGCACGTCCTCGCCCACCATGCCGAACTGCGCGAGGAACACGCGCGCGAAGCCGAACTCGTCAGCCGCGTCGTTTCCGACGTGGTCACCGATCCCGCGGCCGGCGCGCTCGCGCTCGCCAAATCGAAACTTGCGCTGGCGAGCTTCTCGCGCACGCAGGAATTCGAAGCCGACGCGATCGGCGTCGCGATGGCCGCGCGCGCCGGCTACGATCCTTATGGCGCGGTGCGATTTCTAACCGCGATGGAGCACAATTCCCGGCTCAAGCCGGAGCAAAGCGGGGCGATCAATCCGGCCGCGCCCGACTTCCTGTCATCGCATCCAGCGACGCCCGAGCGCATTACCAATGCAATCGCAAGCGCCCGCCAATATCGCGCCCCGGCCGATACCGGGCAGAATTTTGCCCAATCCAAGTCGGCCTATCTCGCCGACATCAACGGTCTCGTCTATGGCGAGGATCCCAGCGAGGGTTTCGTCCGCGGCCGCCGCTTCCTGCATCCCAAGCTGGGCTTCACTTTTGCCGCGCCGGATGGCTTCACGCTCGACAACACCGCTCAGGCCGTGCTCGGCATCAAGCGCGGCGGCGGCGAGGCGCTGCGGCTCGATGTTGTCCGGGTGCCGGCAGAACAGACGCTCGGCGCCTATCTGACATCGGGGTGGATCGAAAATATCGATCCAAACAGTGTGGAAGATATCACCATCAACGGTTTTCCGGGCGCGACCGCCGCAGCCAAAGGCGAACAATGGGACTTTCGTCTCTACGCGATCCGCTTCGGCAGCGACGTGTACCGGTTCATTTTTGCCGCCAAACATCGCACGCCGGAAACCGATCGCGCATTTCGTGAAACGGTCGGCAGTTTCCGCCGTATGAGTATCGCCGAGACCGAGCAGGCGAAACCGCTTCGCCTTCGCATCGTGACGGTCACGCCCGGCGATACGGTGGAGAAGCTCGCGGGCAAAATGGCCGTGGCCGATCGCGCGCTCGACCGTTTCCGCGTGCTCAATGGACTCGATCCGGGCGACAAGCTCAAGCCCGGCAGCGACGTAAAAATAGTGGTGGAATAGCCGACTGCCGGCCGCTTTGGTTAACCTCCGCAGCGACCTCACCTTTTTCGCCTATTTTCGGCACCGCTTGGGTCGGTTATCATTGCTCGCGAGGCCGGTAAACGGCTGGCGGGGCAACGTATGGGCATTCTCAGACGGGCGGCACCCGTAGTGCTGGTGTTTGCCGTCGTGTCGGTGGTCACCGCGGTTCTGTGGTTCATCCGAATCTCGGCGGTCGGACCGCAGCACTTGGTGTTTTTTTATCTGCTGCCGATTGCCTTAGTCGCGACGCTCTACGGCAGTCTCCTCGCCATGCTGTATGGGATCGCGGCAACGCTTTGCGCGGCATTTTTCCTCTACGATCCGCTCTATAGCTTTTATGTCGCCAGCCCATTGGATGTGGGTGAACTGGTGTGCTTCGTCGGCCTCGCTTTGATTGGCGCAAAATGCGCCGCTGACCTGCTGCAACCGCTCTTGGCCTTACCGCGGCAAAATCCGGCGGCCGAGGACTAGCGTCCGCGCCGTTTGCGAGGAGCGCGCAGCGCAGCGTGCGGCGTCAACAATCAGAATTGTGAGGCGAACTGATCGAGGCCCATGACGTGGGCGAGACTGCGGACTTCTTCTTTTTGTTCAGAGTTAAAGCTCATGATCAAAGGCACCGCCGCCGATTTCAGTCCCTCGACAGCCTCGGGATCGACCGCCGCTGCTTGCACGTTTCGCGCGGCGCCGCGCGCGGCCGCCTGCTGCGTCCGCTTATAGGCCATGTTGCGCAACGCGGCTTCGACCGCCGGCCACATGCGCTCCTGATCGGGCGTCAGATGCAGCCGCGTTTTGATGCTGGCAATCTGCGCATCATCGAGAATATAGCCCGCACGGCTTGCAGCGGGTGGGTGCGCCGGAGCCGCCGATGTTTTGGCTGCCGCGCTCGTTGCTGGCCGTGGCGATAAATCGGCAGCGCTCGCCGCCGGCGGAGCGATACTACCGAGCGATGCCGTCTGCACCACTCGCCGCTCTAGAGCTGGCGTGGCCGATTTCTCGACCAGCTGCTCCGCGCTTGATTGTGATTGCAGCGGCTGAACCATGGGTGCGGGGCTGAATAGGTCTGGATCGGCCCGCGAGTTTCTCACTGCTGCCAAGGTGACCGCAGGCGGTGCATTCCACTCCCGCGGAAAGCGCTGCGCGACAACTTCTGCGGCCGAGCTATGGCCGGCCTCGCGCAACGCCGCCACGTGCAAAGCCCCGGTCAGATAGCCAAAGGCGCAGGCGGCAAGCAGCGGCAACAACCGTCCGCGCTTCGACGCTGTTTTCCGCCGCATGAAGACGCCCCCGCTCATCCCTTGGCTCTATTTCCTTTCAAAGGAAGCTTAATTTATGGCTAACCATGGGTATTTTGCCGGCCACATTTTTGCGCCGGGCACCGCGGCTGCCGGTTTCCTCCGCTCATCGGCGGCCATTTCAGCACCGCGATAAAAAAGGCCCGGCGAACTGCCGGGCCTTTTCAAATCGTAAAGTGCCGAGCTTAGGCCGCTTCCTCTTCGACGACTGAATCATCCTCAGCGTCCGGCTTCGGACCACGGCGCGGTCCCTTGGCGAGCGCAGCCTCGATTTCCTTGACTGCTTCGGTCTCGGTAATCCGCTGCACCGCCGCGACTTCGCGTGACAATCGGTCGAGCGCCGCTTCATACAACTGGCGCTCGGAATACGACTGTTCCGGCTGGGTCTCCGAGCGATAGAGATCGCGAACCACCTCGGCGATCGCGACGATGTCGCCGGAATTGATCTTGGCCTCGTATTCCTGCGCCCGCCGCGACCACATCGTGCGCTTGATCCGCGCGCGGCCTTTGAGGGTTTCAAGCGCGCGCTTGACCATCGGGGTCTCGGCCAGCTTGCGCATACCGACGGATGCTACTTTCGCAGTCGGCACCCGCAACGTCATTTTGTCCTTGACGAAATTGATGACGAACAGCTCGAGCCGCGCGCCGGCGACCTCTTGCTCCTCGATCGCCACAATCTGGCCGACGCCGTGTGCCGGATAGACAATGAATTCGTGGGTCTTGAAGCCCTGTCGTTGCGTGGTCTTCTTTGTATTCATTCCCAAAGCTGTTGCTCCTTCCGCCTCCGGCTTGCGCCGATGCGCGGGCTTCGCCACGCTGACCCGGCTCCGGGTCAGCGCACGCGCTGATTGTGAAGGCCTCCGGCTCGCGCGGGAGGAGGTTTTTGCCTTCCGGCTCATGCCGGTCGTACTCTTCTTCGGACGACGACGAGTTTTCTCTGCCACTGCTCTCGCGTGGAATTCACGCCTCTTTTGACGGTTCCTCGGAAACTCCCCCGAAAAAATATGCTCCCGGTCGGGAGCAGGCCTCGGGGTGTTATTTCATTGTGTGGCGGCTATATATCACATTTTCCGCAAAAATCAAAGCCTTAAGACCCGGCGCAAGCCTCGCATGAGACCGGCGCAGGGCGCAATTTTTAACAATGGTTAAGGCTGCAATTTGAGCGTGTATCAGTCGCCACTGCCCGGACTGGCTGAAAAATGTTCTTCGAATTTGTTGGGCACGCCCTCCCATTGTTTGGCGTCCGTCGGCGGCGTCTTTTTAGTCGTGATGTTCGGCCAAGTCTTCGCATATTCGGCATTAACGCCGAGCCACTTTTCCACGCCAGGCTCGGTGTCCGGCTTGATCGCTTCGACCGGGCATTCCGGCTCGCATACGCCGCAATCGATGCATTCGTCCGGGTGGATGACCAGCATGTTCTCGCCCTCGTAAAAACAATCGACGGGGCAAACCTCAACGCAGTCCATGTATTTGCATTTGATGCAATTGTCGTTGACGATATAGGTCATTTGCACACTCTGGACGCCCGTTTTGAGGCCTTGCTCCTATCGCATGGGTCAGGGGCACGCAAGAAGGCGCCTATTCGCCGCGCGTTAGCGCCACAAGTCCCTCAGCCACAAGCCCTTCAGCCAGCAAGTCCTTCATTGCAGATCCTGGTAAAGCGCCGCGGCCGTGCCGACAGGCCCTCGCCGCTCGACAAAGCCCATCACCTTGACCACCCTCACCCCACGGTCGAGGGCGACGGTGATGACATCGCCGGTTCGTACCATGTGACCCGGTGCGTCAATGCGCGCCCCGTTGACCCGCACAAAGCCTCCACCCGCCAACGCCGCGGCAGCGCCGCGCGTGCGTACCAGGCGAGCATGCCAAAGCCAGCGATCGATGCGCTGGCGCGCAACCGTGGTCGCCACTCAACGGCGCTCCTTAGCATCTGCCTCAAGCTGCGCCTTCAAAGCGGCGAGCTTGGCAAAGGGAGAATTGGGGTCGGGTCTTTTCTCTCTGGGTTCGAACCGTTTTCCCGGCGACCGCTCCCGCTTTTGCCGGTCTTGGCGGTCCATCCGATGCTCCGGCCGCCGCTGCCGCACCGGGCGTCGCGGTTTCGCGTGAGCGCCGGCTTGCGTGGCCGGCTCAGTGGCCGCCGCAGCTTCGGTCACCGCGGTCAGCTCGGCAGTGCCGGGCTCCGGCGCGGAGCTTTCCGGCGAGGACTGGCGCGGCACAGCCGGTTCGGCCCGGATTTGTTTTGCTCTGCCGCGCTGACGCGCCTGGACGCGGCGCCGGTCGCCCATGCGGCCCGGACGCCAGACCTCGATCATCTCCGGCTCATTTGCGAGCGGGGCGACAGCGGGGCCGCTGGCGGTGTCCTCAACAGCCGGCACGTCCGGTTGCGCAAGCGCGGGCTCCGACGCCGCTTGCACGCCTGACTCGGCGGCACTGGAATTTGCTGTGATCGCCTGCGTGCTCGCGGGCAATTCGCCTTCAGGCACCGCATGTGCGGGCTCCGCGGGTGCGGCTGTTTCGTTCACAGGCGCGGCGCTGGCCGGCAGCTGCGGTGGCTCCGGTGGTTTCGGCCGGCGCTCCATGCGATAGCCCAGCGCGCGCAAGATCGATCCAAAGTCTTCGCCCGAGGCACCGATCAGCGATGTCATGGTGTTGACCACGGTAAAGACGCCGCCTGCGACCGCACCCGGCGGCCGCGGCCCCGGCGCGTCTTCGCGCCAAGCCAGCGCTGGTCGAATGAGATCAGCAAGCCGCTCCAGAATGTCGACCCGTACGGCCCGTGCGCCACACAGGCGATAGCCGGCGGTGCGGTACAGCGCTGGATCGATCGCGGGGTCGGCCGTAATCGAGGTACGGCCGCTGCCGGCGAGATGGCGGAGGTCGTCCAGAACTTTGCTGTCCGTTCCGTCGTGTCTGAGCGCCCAAAGCTGGGTTGCGAGTTTGCGCGGCGCTGGTTTCAGAAGCGCCGGCAGATAGATGTGGTAGGCGCCGAAGCGTACGCCGTATTTGCGCAAAGTCGCGCGGGCGGGCTGGTCGAGGGCTTTGACCTGATCCACCACCTGACTGCGATCGAGTACTCCCAACGCCTCGACCAATTGAAACGCCACCCCGCGGGCGATGCCGGTGACATCGCTTGCCGCCGCAAGCTCGGCGAGCGAGGCCAATAGTCTTTCGATGTGGGCTTTGAGCCAAGCGTTGAGCCGAGCTTCGACGCTCTCGCGCGGCGCACCGCTGAGATGTTCGTCCGCGATGATGCGAATGCGCGGGTGCAGCAGTTCTTCACTGACATTGAGTTTGCCGACTGCGGCGCCGGTCCAGCGCAGCGTGCCGTCGGCAGCGAGCACGAATTGGTCGTCGGGCGCCTCGGCCAAGCGTGCAGCGCGCGCGGCAATTTCGCCGACCAGCGCCTTTTGCGCGGCGTTTTGCAGGGCTTTTGCCTCCGAGCCACCCGAGGAGGCATCGGGGAGGAAGACGAAACCGTCGAGACGCCCGATCAGATGGCCTTCGACCACGACATCGCCGGTTTTGTTGAAATCCGGTTCCAGCGTTGCGTTCTCGCGCAGCCGCCGCATTAAGACGCTGGTGCGGCGATCGACGAAACGCTCGGTAAGCCGTTCGTGCAACGCATCCGACAAGCGATCTTCGACGGCACGGGTGACGCCCTGCCAATGTTCCGGATCGGCGAGCCAATCCGGACGGTTCGCCGCGAAGGTCCAGGTGCGGATATGGGCAATGCGCGTGGACAACGTGTCGATGTCGCCGTCGGTGCGATCGGCCAGCGCGATTTGTTGTGCAAACCAATCGGTTTTGATCGCGCCGTCGCGTTGCAGGAAACCGTACAGCGTCACAATCAGTTCGGCATGATTGGCCGGCGCGATCTTGCGGTAATCGGGCAATTGGCACACGTCCCACAGCCGCTCGACGTCGGCCCGCGTTCGCGTCCATGCACGCACGTCGTCGTCGCGCGCCGCATGGTCCAGCACCAGGATGTCTTCGGCAACTGGCGCACGCGCCAGCGCGCCCTCGTTCGGTGCCATCGCGAGCGCCGCCTGCAGCGCGCCGACTGACGAAAAATCGAGATCAGAGTTGCGCCATTGCACGAGCCTCACCGGCTCGAATGTGTGCGATTCGAGCGCCTGCACCAGCTCGGTCTCGAATGGCGGGCAGCGGCCGCTGGTCCCGAACGTGCCGTCGCGGGTGGCGCGCCCGGCCCGGCCGGCGATTTGCGCGAGTTCGGATGGGTTAAGCTTGCGGAATTGATAACCGTCGAATTTGCGATCGGATGCGAAGGCAACATGATCGACATCTAAATTTAGTCCCATGCCGATGGCATCGGTCGCCACCAGATAATCGACCTGGCCCGATTGATAGAGTTCGACCTGCGCGTTGCGGGTGCGCGGCGACAGCGCGCCCAGTACGACCGCCGCGCCGCCGCGCTGGCGGCGGATCAATTCGGCGATCGCGTAGACCTCCTCAGCCGAGAAAGCGACAATGGCGGAGCGGCGCGGCAGCCGCGTCAGCTTCTTTTCGCCGGCGAAGGTAAGGCGCGACAGTCGCGGCCGGCTGACAATGCTGGCGCCGGGCAACAAACGCTCCACGATCGGGCGCATCGTCGCGGCGCCGAGTACGAGTGTTTCCTCGCGGCCGCGCCGATGCAGCATGCGATCGGTAAACACGTGCCCGCGCTCGAAATCGGCGGCCAGCTGGATCTCGTCGATGGCCAGGAAGGCGACGTCGAGCTCGCGCGGCATCGCCTCCACAGTGGCGACCCAAAACCGCGGATTTGGCGGTTTGATTTTTTCTTCGCCGGTGACGAGTGCCACCGTCTCGGCGCCGACCCGCTCTACCGCGCGGTTATAGACCTCACGGGCCAATAGCCGCAGCGGCAACCCGATCATGCCCGAGGAATGCGCAAGCATTCGCTCGATAGCGAGATGCGTTTTGCCAGTATTGGTAGGACCCAGTACGGCGGTTACGCCTGAGCCGCGGGCGCGAAGCTCGCGGTCGGCGCTAGGCGAGAACGAAATCGACATTGAAAGCCCGGCTGAGGCGGTATCACGCAGGAAAGGTGGTGCTTGTCTAGCACAACCGCGGCGCTGGAAAGCCCTGTGCTTAACGTGTGGAACGAGTTTGGAACGAATCGCGGCCGAATCGGCGACTCCGCCGCCGTTCGTCTTCGTTCACTGCGATATATGGCGCTGGCAACGATGTTGCATACCAGATCGGGTGGAAATCGACGCCGCAGCGGCTTATCTCCGCCGGACAAACGGCTGGTCGGCTTGCAACCACGATTCCGGCAGGAGTTCAAGGGGCTGCACGCTGTGGAAAATGGGGACGGAATGGCCCGTAGCCGGAAGCGGGCCGAAACGTCACTGCGTTTTGGCGATCGGATGCGGCTGCAGCGACCGCTGGGGAACCGAGATAAATTCTGTCGCGCGCAACAGTCCGATACCGAGCGGCGTCGGCATCGAGAAGCGGAATGGAACAACCACGCGGGTGCCGACGATCGGCGCCAGCCAGACTTCGGCCTCGCGCAAGGTGACGAGATATTTGATCGCCGGGCGGTCCGGCACATAGCCGGCGATCGGCGTGAAATAGACCGCGCAGACAACTGCAGGTCCCTCATAACCGCGGTCAGCCTTGACGGTTTCCATGCGCTTGAATTCGCTGTGCAGATCGTAGCGAACCCGGCCGTCGAACACCGCCACTTTGCGGTTACAGGCTTCCGGCGATACCGGATCGCCGCTACCTGCAACGCGATTGAGCATCGAGGTCATCGGATCGAGCACGCCACGGCGATCGGCGTCGGTAACCGGGATGCGATCGGGAATAGGCGGCAATGGCGGCTCGACGACGTAATCGGTGACATTGCCGGCTGCGAGCGTCATCCGTACGTCATCGATCTTGCGATCATAGCTCAGCGTAGCCCCATAAGCCGTGGGTGTCGGCTGGCCGGCGCTGATCGTGCCGCGCGCCGTGCCGGTGCCGCGGCCGCCCGTGAAGAACCGTACGATGCCGGTGGTCGTGCCGCTCGCCGCCGCCGAATAGGCGTCGTCGGACAATTCTATAATCCAATTGCCGCGACCGATCGGGATCCCGGCAACGCTGACGACATACTCGGCTTCGAGCCGGGTGAGCCCGCCGGTTTGATGATGCGCGGCGTCCCCGGCCATGGCGCTGGAAACCTTAGCGCCAGTAACCTTGGCGCCAGGAACCACGCCCGAAGCAAAGACTAAAAACGCCGCGGCGATTGCGGCGGCGCCTGCAGGGCGAACGCGCAGTTGCAACAGCACAAGGCGGCGCAAGGGGCCCTCAAATCCGGAAACGTCGAATAAGCCCCTGTCTCATGGGAGAATACGACGTTTCTGTGGTTTGGACCGGCAACAGATGCGCAGGCTGCGCGCTTGACCCCTCATGGCGCGGCCACTATAGGTCCGCGCGATCCCCGTATCGTCCGAGAGGCGGCGCCCAGCGCGGGACCAGCGGGATTTTGGCTAAGGATCCTCTACCATGGCATGGCGATGCGAGTTGACCGGAAAGACGCGCCAGATCGGCCACCGGGTCAGCCACTCCAACCGCAAAACCAAGCGGCGGTTTTTGCCCAATCTCCTCAATGTCACGCTGATCTCGGACGCACTCGGCCGTTCGGTCCGTTTGCGGATTTCGGCAAATGCGCTGAAATCCGTCGATCACCGCGGCGGTCTTGACGCTTTCCTGCTCGCCGCGAAGGAGGCCGACTTGTCGCCGCGCGCGCTTGAAATCAAGCGCCAAGTCGCCAAAAAACGCCAGGCTACGGCTTAACGATCCTCATCCGCTCGCTACGCATAAGGCCGCCGGCGCGGGCCGCCGAATGAGCCACTTTGCCGTCCGGCACTACGCGCTCAAGCGTCGCCGTGTCGGCCGGACCCTGTCGTCGGTCGGATGCTCCTCGAACAGTTCGGCGAGCTTCTCGGTCATGACGCCGCCGAGCTCCTCGGCATCCACGAGGGTGACGGCGCGCCGGTAATAGCGCGTGACGTCGTGGCCGATACCGATCGCGATCAATTCGACTGGCGAGCGGGTTTCGATATCTTCGATCACCCAGCGCAGGTGGCGTTCGAGATAGTTGCCGGGATTGACTGACAACGTTGAATCGTCGACCGGCGCGCCGTCTGAAATCATCATCAGAATTTTGCGCGTTTCCGACCGTGCCAGAAGCCGCTTGTGCGCCCAGTCGAGCGCCTCGCCGTCGATATTCTCTTTGAGCAGTCCCTCGCGCATCATCAGTCCGAGATTCTTGCGCGCGCGTCGCCACGGCGCATCCGCCGCCTTGTAGACGATGTGACGCAAATCGTTGAGCCGGCCGGGATTGGGCGGCTTGCCCGCGGCGAGCCATGCTTCGCGCGACTGGCCGCCTTTCCACGCCCGCGTGGTGAAGCCGAGAATTTCGACTTTGACACCGCAACGCTCCAGCGTGCGCGCCAGAATGTCGGCGCAGGTTGCGGCGACGGTGATCGGCCGACCGCGCATCGATCCCGAATTGTCCAAGAGCAGGGTAACGACGGTGTCCCTGAAGTTGGTGTCCTTCTCCCGCTTAAACGATAGCGGATGCAGAGGATCGACGATCACGCGCGACAACCGCGCCGGATCGAGCAAGCCCTCTTCGAGGTCGAACTCCCACGCGCGATTCTGCTGTGCCAAGAGAAGCCGCTGCAATCGGTTGGCGAGGCGTGCGACCACGCCCTGCAGATGCGATAACTGCTTGTCGAGGTAGCCGCGCAGGCGATCGAGCTCTTCAGGCTCGCACAATTCCTCGGCCCCGACCATTTCGTCGAACCGCGCCGAGAACGGCCGATAATCCGGCCCACGCGGCTCATTACGTGGGTGACGCGGGCGCCATGGCTCGGCGGCGCTCTCCGAATCGGCCATTTCGGCATCGTCAGCCATCTCAGCGGCCGGCGCGTCGACCGCTTCCGAGGCGCTATCGGGCAATTCATCGGCCGATGCTTCCGCCTCGGCCGCCAACTGTTCGCTTTCGGCAAAATCGGAGGCTTCCCCGTCCTGTCCGGTCTCCTCCTGCTGATTGCGGTCCTCGCCCTCTTCGCCTTCCTCTTCGTCGGATTCGCTCGAACGATCCTCGCCCATATCCAGGCAGTCGAGCAGATCGTGCACAACATCGCCAAAGCGGCGCTGATCGTTGACTACGCGTTCGAGCCGATCGAGATCGCGGCCGGCGCGCTCCTCGATCAGCGGCCGCCACAACTCGACGAGCTTGCGCGCGGTCGCCGGCGGCGTCTGGCCGGTGAGACGCTCGCGCACCATCATCGCCAGCGCGTCTTCGATAGGCGCATCGGCACGATCGGTGATTTCGTCGAACTTGCCGCGATGAAAGCGGTCGTCGAGCATGGCGGTCAGGTTTTTCGCAACGCCGCCCATGCGGCGCGCTCCAATCGCTTCGACCCGAGCCTGTTCGATGGCTTCGAATACGGCGCGCGCTTGTTGGCCGCCCGGCGCCAGCTTGCGATGCACCGCCGGGTCATGGCAGGCGAGCCGCAGCGCGATCGCGTCGGCATGGCCGCGAACGATTGCAGCCTCGCGCTCGTTCAATCGCCGCGGCGGCTCCGGCAGACGCGCCTTGCCGCCGACAAGCCCAGGCCGCTCCGAGGCAAAGTTGACTTCGAGATCGCCCTTGCAGGCAATCGCTTTGAGGCAAATTCCGACGGCGCGCTTAAAGGGCTCGGTTGGAGCTTCTTTCGCTGCGCCCTTCGGTTTGATGTTGGACGACATGGCTCGGCGCGGCTCAATGCCTCTCCCGGCTAACGGGAAAGGCCGTTAGGACAACGCGACATTGACCGCGCTCTCGGGCAGTTCCTGCCCAAAGCAACGCTGATAGAATTCGGCCACCAGCGGCCGTTCCAATTCGTCACATTTGTTGACGAAGGTTAGCCGGAAGGCAAAGCCGATATCGTTGAAGATTTCCGCGTTCTCGGCCCAGATGATAACCGTGCGCGGACTCATCACCGTCGAAATGTCGCCATTCATGAAAGCGTTGCGCGTGAGATCGGCGACCCGCACCATCTTCGAGACAATGTCGCGACCTTCCGCTGTGCGGTAGTGCTTGGCTTTGGCCAGCACGATTTCAACTTCATTATCGTGCGGCAGATAATTGAGCGTGGTAACGATCGACCAGCGGTCCATCTGACCCTGGTTGATCTGCTGCGTGCCGTGATACAGCCCGGACGTATCGCCGAGCCCGACCGTGTTGGCGGTTGCGAACAGCCGGAATGCCGGGTGCGGCTTGATCACTTTGTTCTGGTCGAGCAGCGTCAACCGGCCCGAGGATTCCAGCACGCGCTGAATCACGAACATGACGTCGGGGCGGCCGGCGTCATATTCATCGAAGCACAAGGCCACGTTGTTCTGCAGCGCCCAGGGCAGAATGCCGTCGCGGAATTCGGTGACCTGCATACCCTCGCGAATGACGATCGCATCCTTGCCGATCAGATCGACACGGCTGATATGGCTGTCGAGATTGACCCGCACGCAGGGCCAATTCAGTCGCGCCGCGACCTGTTCGATGTGGGTTGATTTGCCGGTGCCATGATAGCCGGTGACGATCACGCGCCGGTTGCGGGCGAAGCCGGCCAGGATGGCGAGCGTAGTCGGGCGGTCGAAGCGGTAGTCCGGATCGAGTTCCGGCACGTGTTCGTCCGGTTCGGAATAGGCCGGGATTTCCAAATCGCTGTCGATTCCGAACACTTGTCGGACCGACACTTTCATGTCCGGCAAGCCGGATTCCGTATTTGTATCAGTTGCGAGAGCCATTGCTCCTCCGTGACGTCGGCTCGGGAGCGAGAAACAAATCCGAGGCGCGAATCGGGTGTCGGCAGCCGGTTGCGCAACTAGATTTAGCAGAAAGTTCCGAGGCGGCGAAAGCCACTCAAGATCAGCGGAAAGTTCAGCAGAAACCGGCCGATTTCAGGTAATTATAGGCTTGAATAATCTCCCGGAGCCGGGCTTCGGAACCCCTGTCACCACCATTGGCGTCGGGGTGATGCCGCTTAACCAAGATCTTGAACTTAGACTTGATATCGGCACGTTTGGCGTCCGCTTCAAGGCCGAGAACATCGAGCGCCCGGCGCTGTGCATTGAAAATCTTGCGCCCCTCCGGCGCGGTGCGCGCATGACCAGCGCGCCTTGCGCCCCGTTCGCCGAGTAAAGAGAACGGATCGTCAGCCGCCCAGTCGGCATCGCGAAAGTCCCTGGCCGCGCTGCGGGTGCGTTTGCCGCCGATCGAACCCATTTTCCAGGTCGGCCGATGCCCGGTCAGGGCCTCTTTCTGGTATTTCGAAATCGCGTCTTCGCTCATACCGGCGAAGAAATTGTATGAATTATTATATTCACGCACATGTTCGAGGCAGAACTGCCAGTATTCGCTGGCACGCAAGCGACCTTTCGGCGCGCGGTGCGTTGCCGACGCAGTGCAGCCGGGCCATTGGCAGCCGGGAAGCTCCGCGGCAAGGCGGCGGTCGTGCTCCGGCTTGACCCGAATCCGGTCGAACAGCGGCGAAGGAGATCGCATCATGAGACTATGCGGGACTGTGGCGGCGAGGTTCAAGACTTGACAGCGAACAAATCGGCGCGTCGCGCCGATACGCCTAACGTTTTATTGCTGCCAACCCGTGCTTGGCTGGACCGGGCCTGACAATGGGAATGCAGGACATCATAACGACTAAGCTTATTGCGGCTTTCGCGCCGGAGAGCCTGCACGTCGAAGACAAATCCCATTTGCACGAGGGACATGCCGGGCATCGGCCGGGCGGCGAGACGCACTTTCGCCTTTATATTGTAGCGCGGGCGTTCCGCGGAAAGACCCGGCTTGAACGCCACCGCATGATCAACGCGGCACTCGCCAACGAGCTCAAGGGCCGCGTCCATGCGCTTGCCATTCATGCGGCGGCGCCGGGAGAGACCAGCTGATCTACCGCCCGACGACCACCGCTTGCGGCACCAATTCGGGCTCCTTGAGAAGTGCGGTCAGATCGAGCGGCGCGGTGAACATCGCAAGCTCGCCGTCCGCACTGCGCGGCCACTGTTCGCGCGGTCGATCGCAATAGAGCTCGACCCCGTTGTCATCAGGGTCGCGCAAATAAAGCGCTTCGCTCACGCCGTGATCGGAAGCGCCCTCGAGCGGAATGTTGGCCGCGATCAGTCGCCGCAACGCGTCGGCGAGTGCGGCGCGGGTCGGGTAGAGCACGGCCAAATGATAGAGCCCGGTGGTGCCCGGAGGTGCTGGATTGCCACCGCGGCTTTCCCAGGTATTGAGCCCGATGTGATGGTGGTAGCCCCCGGCGGAAATAAATGCCGCTTGCGGCCCCCGGCGCTGCATCAATTTGAAGCCGAGCACGCCGCAATAAAAGTCCAGCGCGCGATCAATATCGGCGACCTTAAGATGGACATGGCCGATGCGAACGCCGGGATCGATGGAAGGTGCACTCATTCAGCTCGCCTTTGCGGTCGGCTTGCGGGTGAGCGGGGCCACTCGCAACGCCGTGATGCGGTTGCGCGTCCTGCGCAGGACCTGAAAACGAAAGCCGTGGAACGTGAAGCTCTGTCCCGGTTCCGGGATTGAGCGCGCTTCGTGAATGACGATGCCCGCGATCGTGGTCGCTTCGTCGTCAGGAATATTCCAATCCATCACGCGGTTGAGATCGCGAATTGGCACGCCACCGTCGACATTGACCGAGCCGTCCGGAAGCGGCCGCACGCCGGGCACCGCAATATCGTGCTCGTCGCGGATGTCGCCGACAATCTCTTCAATGATGTCTTCGAGTGTAACCAGACCTTCGAGTTCGCCGTATTCATCGACGACCAGCGCAAACGGCGTCTTGCGATGCCGAAACGCTTTAAGCTGCTCGGCGACCGGGGTGGTATCGGGCACGAACCACGGCGGCTTCGCCAGGCTTGGAATCTCGATCTTGGCGGCATCCCCGCCGGCGGCGTGCAAGGCGCGCCAAAGCTCCTTGGCGTTTAGAACGCCGATGACGTTCTCGGGCGAATTGCGCCACAGGGGGATACGCGTGACGCCCGCTGCCAGCACCGCGTCTATCAGTTCGCGCCGCGGCTCGTCGGCATCGAGCATCACCATTTTGGTGCGATGGATCATCACATCCGAGACCGTGAGCTCGCGCAAATCGAGCAAGCCGCCCATCATGTCGCGGTCGTGCTTTTCCACCACGCCGGCGCGATGCATCAGATCGACGGCGCCGCGCAGTTCTTCGCTCGGTGACAAAATCGATTGAATCCTGCCGACCGGCATGCCGACGCCGCGCAAGATCCAGCGCACCAGCCACTCGACCACGCGCAGAAGCGGAGCAAACAGGCGGACGGTCCGCTCCACCGGGCTCGCCACCGCCAGCGCCATGCGGTCCGGGGCGTTAAATGCCGCCGTCTTTGGTAAAACTTCGGCGAGAATGAAAATCACCAGCGTCATCGCGAAGGTCGCATAAATGACGCCGGCCTCGCCGAAATAGGCCAGCAACAGGCCGGTTGCCAAAGTCGAAGCGGCGATATTGGTGAAATTGTTGGCGAACAGGATCGCGCCAAGGAGCCGCTCGCGGGTCGCCATCAGCCGGTTGACGATGCCGGCGTCCCGGTTGCCCTGCTTTTCCAGACGCATCATCGCCGCGCGCGAGGATGCGGCGAGCGCGGTCTCGCTCGCGGAAAAGAACGCCGATATCAAAAGGCACAGAACCACCGCCAATACGATCAGCCAATCGAGAATGCTCATCGCCTCGCAAGTTTCTCGTTCAAAAACGCTCGGATCTCGAGCTCCGCGACCCCGGTTTCGATCACCGCCGAGCCGACGGCGCGCACCAGGATAAATGTAAGCATTCCCCGTTTCACTTTCTTGTCCTGGGCAATCAATTCCATGATCCGGTCAAGACCCGGCAGCGGTCCCGGAATATCGGACGGGCTGGTCGGCAGGCCCACTTCGGCGAAGTGGCGCTTGACCCGCGCGGCCTCGGCCGCGGGCACAAGGCCGCGGCGTGCGGAAAAATCGAAGGCAAACACCATGCCTATCGCAATCGCTTCGCCGTGCAGCAGCCGATCGGAAAATCCGCAGGCCGCTTCCAGGGCATGACCGAAGGTATGACCGAGATTAAGGAGCGCGCGCTCGCCGGTCTCGCGCTCATCACGGCCAACGATCGCCGCCTTGGCGCGGCAGGCCACCGCCACGGCATGTTCGCGCGCGGAATTGCGCGATGAGCTGGCGCCAAATATGTCGCGCCAATGCGCTTCCAGCCAGGTAAAGAACGCGGCATCGCCAAGAAGGCCGTATTTCACGAGTTCGGCATAGCCGGCGCGGAATTCGCGCTCGGGCAGCGTGTCAAGGAGCGCCGTGTCGGCGACAACCAGGAGCGGCTGGTGGAATGCCCCGATCAGATTTTTCCCCTGCCTTGAATCAATAGCGGTCTTGCCGCCGACCGAAGAATCGACCTGAGCCAAAAGCGTCGTCGGCACCTGCACGTAATCGAGTCCACGCCGCACCACGGCGGCGGCGAAACCGGCGAGATCGCCGATCACCCCGCCGCCGAGCGCAACGACCAAATCGCCGCGCTCGATCTGGGCATCGAGAATGGCCTCGCAGACCTGTTCGAACACGCGATAGCTTTTCGAAGACTTCGCCCGGCGGAACGATCATCTGGCCGCTCGCTATGCCGGCGCGCTTGAGCGCCGCTTGCGCGGCCGCCATGGCATGCGCGGCGACGTTTTCGTCGCTGACGATAAAAACTTTAGCGTCCGGGCGCAGTTCGGCGATTCGCGCTCCGAGCGTGGCGATGACGCCGCGCCCGATCACGATCTCATAGCTGCGCGACCCGAGTGCGACCGGCACGACGACGGCATCGTCACGCACGAGTGCGGTCATGACTGGCTCCGCTGCGGCGGCGTCGCGTCAAGAAAGGCAGCGAGCCGCTCGACGATTTCGGCGACAACGGCATCGTGCGGCACGTCGCGCGACTGCACCGTGAGATCGGCTTGCGCATAAATCGGTTCGCGCGTCGCCAAAAGATCCCGCAACGTGGCGGCAGGATCGGCGGTTTGCAGCATCGGACGGTCCGCCTTGCGCTTGCTGATCCGCCGCAGCAAAAGTTCGAATTCGGCCGAAAGCCAGATCGAAACGCCCCTTTGTTGGATCAGCGCGCGGGTCTCCGGGTTCATCACCGCTCCGCCGCCGGTCGCCAGAACCTGCGGACCGCCGTTGAGCAATCGGGCGATAACGCGCGCTTCGCCGCTGCGGAAAGCCACCTCGCCATGCCGGGCGAATATATCGGCGATGCTCATGCCGGCAGCTTTTTCGATCTCGGCGTCGGCATCGACGAAGGGAATGCCGAGTCGCGCCCCGAGCCGACGGCCGATCGACGATTTGCCGACACCCATCATCCCGATCAGCACGATCGAGCGGTCACCAAGCCGCGGCACGATGGCAGGTGCCGGACCGTTGTTCGTCGATTTTTGTGTAGCAATATCAGTCATTTATGCGTACTAACCCTTGGCAAATCCGTGCCGATGGTGGCGCCATCGTCGTATCCAGACCATCGTACCCGGTCCCGGCAGCCGGTACCAACCGGATGCGGCTAACCCTTGTCGCGGCTTTGAAACGCTGAGTTCACCCGGCGCATGGACCGGAACGACGCATGCAGAACCGCACGAGCATCAATTATTTGGTACTTTCGCCTCGGATTTGATTCCGAAGTTCGCAGGCAAGGTTTACCGCGCGTGCTTGCGGCCTTCACGATGGGGACGGCGGACGATGCCCAGCCTGCTGCGGCTATTGACGATCGTTGTTCTGTTGTGCGCCATCGTCTATGGCGGTCTCTATGCGCTTGCTCATTTCGTGCAACCGAAGTCGCGCGAAATTTCCGTTTCGATTCCGCCCGACAAATTTTTCAAGGAACACTGAGAGCAGTCATGGCCGGCGCATCGGCGCACGCGGCGCGAAATTCCGACGAGCGGCTGGTTCGGCTGTATCTCGACATGCTGGCGGCTGAGCGCGGCGCCGGCGCCAACACGCTTGCCGCCTATCGGCGCGACCTCGAAGACCTATCCTCCTATCTCCGCGGGTTGCGGCGCGCTATCGCGTCGGCACGGACCGCCGATTTGCGGGCCTATCTGGAAGAGCTTTCGCGGCGCGGGCTTAAGGCCACCACCACGGCCAGGCGGCTCTCGGCGATGCGGCAGCTCTACCGGTTTCTTTATACCGAGGCTCACCGCAGCGACGATCCCGCCGCCGTCCTTGAAGGGCCGAAGCGTCAACGCGCTTTGCCTAAGATACTCAGCGTGGCGGAAGTCGATCGTCTGTTGCGGGCGGCGGGGCAATGCGATGCCGCGGCGCCACTCCAAGCACGGCTGCGCGCGTCGCGCTTAACCTGCCTCCTTGAGATTTTGTATGCGACCGGGCTGCGCGTATCAGAACTCGTGGCGCTGCCGATCGCGGCAGCGCGGCGGGATGCACGTGTCATTGTGGTCCGCGGCAAGGGCAACAAGGAACGTCTGGTGCCGCTCAACGACGCCGCGCGCCGCGCGATCGCCGATTATCTCGCCCTTCGCGATCTGTCAGGCGCCGCCCGATCGCAATGGCTGTTTGCATCGTTCGGCGATAGCGGGCATTTGACGCGACAGCATCTGGCGCGTGAGTTGAAGAGCCTGGCGCGCGCGGCCGGCCTTCGCGCCAACCAGGTCAGTCCCCACGTGCTCCGCCACGCGTTTGCCAGCCACCTCCTGCACAATGGCGCCGATCTGCGCGTGGTGCAGACCCTCCTGGGCCATGCGGATATTTCAACGACGCAGATCTATACTCATGTGCTGGAAGAGCGCTTGAAGGGTCTGGTGCGCGACTTGCACCCTCTGGCGCGTGAATAATATGTCTGGTCTCGCCAGTTCCGGTGATGCAATTAGCTTTCCCAATGCGCAGCTATCTCGATTTTGAAAAGCCGGTCGCCGAACTGGAGGCCAAGATTGAGCAATTGCGCGCGCTGCAAAGCGGCGGCGATTCGATTGCCATCGGCGAGGAAATCAGCCGCATCGAAGGCAAGGCGGCGCTCGCGCTGAAAGAACTCTATGGCGGGCTGAGCCCGTGGCAGAAGACGCAGGTCGCGCGGCATCCGCAACGGCCGCATTGCCTCGATTACGTATCCGGCCTGACTACCGACTTCGTGCCGCTCGCCGGCGATCGCAAGCACGGCGAGGACGCAGCCATCGTCGGCGGCTTCGGCCGCTTTCGCGGCGAAAGCATCTGCGTGATCGGCCATGAAAAGGGGGCCGATACCGACATGCGACTGAAACATAATTTCGGCATGGCGCGGCCGGAGGGCTATCGCAAAGCGGCGCGTCTGATGACCATGGCGGATCATTTCGACATCCCTGTCCTCGCGCTCGTCGATACCGCTGGCGCCTATCCCGGAATCGGCGCCGAAGAACGCGGCCAAGCCGAAGCGATCGCGCGCTCGACCGAAGCCTGCCTCGATATCGGCGTGGCCAATGTGGCGGTGATCATCGGCGAAGGCGGATCTGGCGGAGCGATTGCGATCGCCACCGCAAACCGGGTGCTGATGCTCGAGCACGCCATTTACAGCGTGATTTCTCCCGAGGGGGCCGCCTCGATCCTGTGGCGCGACACCACTAGAGCGGAGGACGCCGCATCGAGCATGAAAATCACTGCGCAGGATCTGGTTCGGTTCGGGATCATCGACACGATCGTGCCGGAGCCAACGGGCGGCGCGCATCGCGATCCCGGCGCGGCCATCGGCGCCGCCGGCGAAGCAATAGCCGAAGCGCTGGGCGAGTTGCGCGGCCTCGATCGGGCGACGATCGTCCGGCTGCGGCGAGAGAAATTTAACGCGCTCGGGCGAAGCCTCGGATGAATGTGACGTGGCGGCGCGCTAACCTGCGAACGTGCAATTGCCACAATGTCGCCGCGATTCCTCCACCTGGCGGGTTATGGTTGCTAACGTCTTGGATTTAGGAGGCAAATTCGCGGAGAATTTACCAATCATTTAGCCGCCGGGTGTTCAACCAATGGAGCGGCAGCGGCTGCCTTGCGAAAGCCGCGTCTTGCGGATAACGATTACGCAGATGATGGCGCGGGGATGGTCCATCTGTCGGGGAACTTCGCTTTGATCCGCAGCTATTTCGGCCGCGCGCTCCGGCGCAGCGGCGCCAGCTTGCGTGTGGTCGCGACATCGGCGGTGCTCGCCTGCGCCTTTGCGCTCGCCGGTTGCTATGGCGACGAGGGTTATCAGCTGCCAGCGAGGGCGATGAAGGAACTGTCGCCCGAAATGCTGGCGCTGCTGCAAAACAAAAATATGCCGAAGGACTCCCCGATCCTCGTCCGCGTGTTCAAGGAGGAATCGGAGCTGGAGGTGTGGAAACAGGATACCACCGGGCTCTATCAACTGCTGAAAGTTTATCCGATCTGCCGCTGGTCGGGAGAACTAGGCCCTAAGAAAGTCGAAGGCGACCGACAGGCGCCGGAAGGCTTCTATTCGATCTCGCCCGGATTGATGAACCCGAATTCCAATTACTACCTCGCGATCAACATGGGCTTCCCCAACGCCTATGACAAAGCGAACGGTTACAGCGGCGGATTTTTGATGATTCACGGCGACTGCTCGTCGCGCGGCTGCTACGCCATGACCGACGAGCAGATCGGAGAAATCTACTCGCTGGCGCGAGAATCGTTCCTAGGCGGCCAGAAGCAATTCCAAATTCAAGCCTATCCGTTCCGCATGACGCCGGCCAAC
This sequence comes from uncultured Alphaproteobacteria bacterium, assembly GCA_963816295.1. GTDB lineage: Bacteria > Pseudomonadota > Alphaproteobacteria > Rhizobiales > Xanthobacteraceae > BOG-931. The sequence goes on from CAWFJS010000022.1 coordinate 393,784, forward strand.
TTGGCCAGGCATCGCACCAATCCGAATATGCCGTTCTGGACGATGCTCAAGGAGGGCAACGACCATTTCGAAGTAACGCATATGGAGCCCAAGGTCGATGTCTGCGACCGCCATTACGTTTTCGACGCACAGCAGCCGGCGGATTCGACCAAGCCGCTTGCGTTCAGCCCGAGCGCGCGCTGCCCGGTCTATGAAGTCGCCGCCGAGATCGCCGGACCGGCGCTGGAGAAGCAACGTAACGACGAATATCAGATAGCGCAGCTGACCAGGCTGAATACGCCGGTGGCGCCGATCGTCATGGGCACCGACGGCGGCATGAACCGTGTCTTCGTCGCCAAGTTGGCAGAAACCCAGCCGGCCTATGACAATGACGGCCACATCCATGCGCCGCCGATCCACCCCGGCATGCCGGCACCGACGATCAGCGGCCCGCGCGAGGACCCCGAAGCGACCATGAAGACCGCTTCGGTACAGAAACCGGGACTGTTTGGCGGCCTGTTTGACCGGACCACGACCCAGAGCACCACCAGCCAGAGCACCACCAGTCAGGTCGCCTCCGCCAATACAAGCTCCAATAGCGAAGGTTTCTTTGCGCGGCTGTTCAAGCCGAAGACCGAGGCCGCTCCGCAACCAGCACCGCAAGGAACGACGCTGGCGGGCTTAAAGCCGGCGCCGCAGCCGCGCAAAGTCGATACGGCGAAAGTCGAAACGTCAAAATCCGAGCCGCAAAAAGTTGAATCGCAAAAGGCGGAGGCGCCGGCCGCGGCAGCGCCACGGGCGCAAGCGCCACAGATCGCCAGTGCAGTGCCGCCTGCGGGCCTGATCAAAGGCGCGCAACCGCCCGTTCCGGCGGGCTCGTTTGACGGCCGCTGGGCGGGATTGCAGTAAGGAGCGATCAGGGATCAGGGCTGTGATACCTGGTGACTGATATCTGATTTCCGTTAAGCGTATCGGCCGTGGCAGTGCTTGTATTTCTTGCCTGAGCCGCACGGACAAGGCTCGTTGCGGCCGACTTTACCCCAACTCTGCGGATCTTGAGGATTGCGGGCCGGTCCTTGCGGCCGCAGTACCGGCGAGCGCGCCGGTGCGGTTCCCGCCATGGCTCCGCCCGCCGCGGGCGCGTTGGCCGGCCCTATGCCATGGCGCGCCAAAGTCTCCGCGCCGGCCAGTGCCAGCGCCATCTCGTCTTCGCCGGTCGTGGGATCGATCTTGTGCGCTGCCATCGCCGGCAGGGCTGCCGGCTGCTGCGGCGGTGCCGCCTGGATCTCGACGCGCATGAGCTGCGCGGTGACGGCTTCGCGCAGATTCTGGCTCATGTTTTCGAACAAGCTAAACGCTTCCGCCTTGTATTCGTTGAGCGGATCGCGCTGGCCATAGCCGCGGAATCCGATCACCTGACGCAAGTGATCCAGCATAACCAGATGCTCGCGCCAGAGATGATCCAACGTCTGCAGCAAGATCGACTTTTCGATATAGCGGATCACGTCGGGACCCCACTGCGCCACTTTGGCCGCCATGTGCTCGTCGGCACGGCGCTCCACGCGCGTGAAGATCTCCTCGTCCGCGATACCCTCTTCCTTGGCCCATTCGTCGGCCGGCAGATCGAGCCCGAGCACGCGCTTGAGCTCCTCGCGAAGCCCGGCAGCGTCCCATTGCTCCGGATAGGCGTTTTCCGGCACGTGCTTGGCCACCAGATCGTCGATCACCGTGTGGCGCATGTCGGCGACCACTTCGCCGACGGCCTGGTCCTCCATCCATTCGACGCGCTGATCGAAAATGACCTTGCGCTGATCATTCATCACGTTGTCGAACTTGAGGATGTTCTTGCGAATGTCGAAATTGCGCGCCTCGACCTTCTGTTGCGCCTTTTCCAGCGCCTTGTTGATCCAGGGGTGAATGATCGCTTCATTCTCCTTCAGACCGAGCCGCTGCAGCATGCCGTCGAGCTTGTCGGTGCCGAAAATGCGCATCAAGTCGTCTTCGAGCGACAGGAAGAATTTCGAGTGGCCAGGATCGCCTTGCCGCCCGGAACGGCCGCGCAATTGATTGTCGATACGGCGGCTTTCGTGGCGTTCGGTGCCGAGCACGTAGAGCCCGCCGGCGGCGAGCGCCTTCTCCTTCAAGCGCGCGACTTGGGTACGGATGTCGCCGGCGCGCGAGCTCTTCTCGCGCTCGCGCAGATCGGCGATGTCGGCCAGTTCCTGGCGAATACGCATATCGGCATTGCCGCCGAGCTGAATGTCGGTGCCGCGCCCGGCCATATTGGTGGCGATCGTGATCGCGCCCGGCACGCCGGCCTGGGCAATGATCTGCGCTTCCTGCTCGTGATAGCGCGCGTTGAGGACCGCGAACACCTTGGCCTTGGATGCGCCCTCGTCGCCGGAATAGAGCGCCGCAAACGCGTTGGGATCGGAGAAATCGTGCTGCTCCCAGCCCTGCTTGCGCAGCATTTCGGCGAGCTGCTCGGATTTCTCGATTGAGGTCGTGCCGACCAGCACCGGCTGACCCCGCGCTTTGCAGTCCTCGATCAGGGCCAGGATAGCGCGGAATTTCTCCGGAGCGGTCCGATAGACTTCGTCGTCGTCGTCGATGCGAATCATCGGCATGTTGGTCGGGATTTCCAGGACTTCAAGATTGTAGATGTCCTGGAATTCATCGGCCTCCGTCACCGCCGTACCGGTCATGCCGGCGAGCTTTTCGTACATGCGGAAAAAATTCTGGAAGGTGATCGAGGCGAGCGTCTGGTTCTCCGGCTGGATAACCTGATGCTCCTTGGCTTCCAGCGCCTGGTGCAGCCCTTCGGAGTAGCGGCGACCGGGCATCATGCGACCGGTGAACTCATCGATGATCATCACTTCGCCGTTGCGAACGATGTAGTCCTTGTCGCGGGCAAACAGCTTGTGCGCACGCAAAGCCTGATTCACGTGGTGGACAACCGAGACGTTCTCGACATCGTAGAGCGAGTCCGATTTCAGGAGCCCGGCGTCGCGCAGCAAGTTCTCCATCTTTTCCATACCGATTTCGGTGAGGTTGACGGTACGCTGTTTCTCGTCGAGTTCGTAGTCGGCCTTGTCCAGGCGGGGAATATAGGCGTCGATGGTGTTGTAGAATTCGGAGCGATCGTCGAGCGGGCCGGAAATGATCAGCGGCGTGCGGGCTTCGTCAATCAAGATCGAATCGACCTCGTCGACGATGGCGTAGACGCGGCCGCGCTGCACCATGTCCTCGAGCCGATATTTCATATTGTCGCGCAGATAATCGAAACCGAGTTCGTTGTTGGTGCCGTAAGTGACGTCGCAGTCGTATTCCTTTTTGCGCTGTTCGTCGTCGAGGCCGTGCACAATGACGCCGACGGTCAGACCCAGGAACGTGTAGATCTGGCCCATCCATTCGGCGTCGCGCTTGGCGAGATAATCATTGACGGTGACGACGTGGACGCCGCGGCCGGCGAGTGCGTTGAGATAGACCGGCAGGGTCGCAACCAGCGTCTTGCCTTCGCCGGTCTTCATCTCGGCAATCTTGCCTTCGTGCAGAACCATGCCGCCGATGAGCTGAACATCGAAGTGGCGCTGCCCGAGCGTGCGTTTGGCGGCTTCGCGGACGGTGGCAAATGCGGGCACCAGGATGTCGTCGAGCGTCCGTCCCTCGACCAGCTCTCGCCTGAACTCCTCGGTGCGCGCGCGCAAAGCCTCGTCGGACAGCGCTTCCAACTCGGGTTCCAGCGCATTGATCTCGTCGACGCGCGGCCGATAGGAGCGGATCCGGCGGTCGTTGGAGGAACCGAACAGCTTGCGGGCGACAGCGCCGATCATCGCATTATCCCTTGGAATCTCGGCTCATCCGGCAGGTTTGACGACAACACGATTTTTCCGGAAATTCGTTCCCGCTCTGCTCGGACCGTGCCGTCGTTGTCTCGCGGGCGACGCAAACCCAACGGGCGGAAAATACGGCGCTATTCGGGCGGTGACGAGGCGATTGAACATCCCGATACACGGCGACAGATAGGAGGGGGTCGTTTTTTTGTCAATGCGACCGCTGTTTCACGCGATCGTTAGGCGCCGCCAGATTTCCCCCATTGCCAAACGCTGGGCGATTGGGCGAGTGTCCGCGCCGATCAAGGGCCGCAGGCTAGTCGCCGGACCGCAAAATGGCGGGCCAAATGGGCCCGCCGGGCATTTGCTGTCTCGCCCGTACGGCTGGTTTGCCGCGTTAGCGTCGTGGTTAATCCCGGACTTCACGCCAAAGGATCCGATCATGTCTTTCACTCATCGCTTCGCCGCTCGCTTGCTGGGTGCGGCTGCGCTTGCGGCACTGCTGACGGCGCCGATCGCACGCGCTGGGGATTCCGACCCGGTCCTTGCCCGCGCCAACGGCGTCGATATCCGGCAGAGCGATCTTGCCTTGGCCGAAGAGGATATCGGCTCGGCGATGCCGAAAATGAGTCCCGAGCAAAAACGCGACTATCTCATCACCTATCTTGCCGACGTCATCATTCTGGCGCAGGCCGCCGATCAGCATCAGCTCGCCAATCGCGACGACGTCAAGCAGCGCATCGAATTCGAGCGGCACAAAGCGTTGATGGAAGCGCTGCTGCAGGATGCCGGCAAAGCCGCCATGACCGACGATGCGATGCACAAGGTCTATGACGAAGCGATCAAGCAGACTCCGAACGAGCAGGAAGTCCACGCCCGGCATATTCTGGTCGCGACGGAAAGCGAAGCCAAAGACATCGAGGCGCAGCTGAAGAACGGGGCGGATTTCGCTGCGCTGGCGAAGGAAAAATCAAAGGACCCAGGCGCGGCCGAAGGCGGCGATCTCGGTTATTTCACCAAGGATCAGATGGTACCGGAATTCGCCGAAGCTGCTTTCAAGCTCGACAAGGGTCAGATCTCGGATCCGGTCAAGACGCAATTCGGTTGGCACGTTATCAAGGTCGAAGACAAGCGCACGAAGCCGACGCCGACATATGATGAGGTCAAAGGCCAGCTGGAGAACTACGTCGCGCGCCGCGCGCAAGCCGACCTCGTCGACAACCTGCGCAAATCGGCAACGATCGAGCGCCTCGACCAGCCCGCCAGCCAGGCGAATCCCTCCACCCTCAATCCCGCTGCGCCGGCAAAGAAGTGATTGGCCCTTGCGGGGCGCGCAAAAAAGCGTCATTCCGGCCGAGCCAAGCGAGTGCCGGAATCGATAGTCCCAGTGTTCGAGACTAACCGCTGACGCTGGGATTATGGATTCTGGGCTCGCGGGCGTCGCTCGCCTCCGGAATAACTCATATGTCCTCCATCATCTCTCCGCTCGCGCCCAAAACCACGCCGCAGCTGCCAACCATTGCCGGCGTGCGGCTGGCCACGGCACAGGCCGGCATTCGCTATCGCGACCGGACCGATGTGATGCTCGCGGTGTTTGAGCCGCAAACCAGCGTTGCCGGCGTGTTCACCCGTTCGAAATGCCCCTCGGCACCGGTTGAATGGTGTCGCACACAGATCAAGGGCGGCAACGCGCGCGCGCTGGTCGTCAATTCCGGCAATGCCAATGCCTTCACCGGCAAAAGCGGGCGGCAGGCCTGTGCGTTGACGGCCAAATTTGCGGCAGCGGCGGTCGGCTGCAAGAGCTCCCAGGTGTTTCTCGCTTCGACCGGTGTGATCGGCGAGCCGCTCGATGCGCAAGCCCTCGATCGCGTCATGGCCGGCCTCGCCGCCGACGCCTGCCCGGACGGTTATGGCGATGCAGCCAAGGCCATCATGACGACCGACACGTTCCCGAAACTGGCGACGGCGCGCGCGCGGCTCCGCGGCACGGATGTGACCATCAACGGCTTTGCCAAAGGCGCGGGCATGATCGCGCCAGACATGGCGACCATGCTCGCTTTCATCTTTACCGACGCGCCCATTTCCGCTCCTGTGCTGCAGTCGGTGTTGCGGGAGAGCGTGGTCGATACGTTCAACGCCGTCACCATTGACGGCGATACCTCGACCTCGGACACCGTGCTGGCATTTGCGACCGGCGCTGCGGCCGCGCCGCGCATCAGCCGCAGCAGTGACCCGCGGCTAGTTCCGTTTCGCAAGGCATTCGCCGGCGTCTTGGCCAATCTCGCCGAGCAGATCGCCCGTGACGGCGAAGGCGCGCGCAAGCTCGTCGAGATCGTCGTTGAAGGCGCGGTGTCCAAAGTTTCGGCGCGCCGCATCGCGCTCTCGATCGCCAATTCGCCGCTGGTCAAAACCGCAATTGCCGGGGAAGACGCAAACTGGGGCCGCGTGGTGATGGCGGTTGGCAAAGCCGGCGAGCCGGCCGATCGCGACCGACTGTCGATCTGGTTCGGCGGCATTCGCGTCGCGCATAAAGGCGCGCGCGATCAAGCTTACGATGAAGCGGCGGTTTCCGCGGCAATGAAGCGGCCCGAAATCAGCCTCAAAGTGGCACTCGGGCTCGGCAAGGGCCGCGATCGCGTGCTCACGTGCGACTTGACCAAAGAGTATGTCGCGATCAACGGGGATTATCGAAGTTGAACGCGGCACCCAAACGCATCCGAACCTCGGTGCTTGACGTCGCTTACGAGGAAAGCGGCGCGGCGGACGGCGCGCCGGTCTTTCTGATGCATGGCTGGCCATACGATCCCCGCTGCTACGATGCGGTCATCGCGCCACTCTGTGCCGCCGGCGCCCGCGTGATCGTGCCTTATCTGCGCGGTTTCGGACCGACGCGCTTTCTTGACCAGACCACGCCGCGCTCGGGCCAACAGGCCGCGCTCGGCAACGATCTGCGCGAATTGATGGATGCGCTTTCCGTCGATCGCGCGGTGCTTGCCGGCTACGATTGGGGCGGCCGCGCCGCCTGCATCGTGGCGGCGCTTTGGCCAGAGCGCGTGCGCGGCCTCATTACCGTCAACGCCTACAACATCCAGGACATTCCGAACTCGGCCAAGCCGCAGTCGCCGCAGCAAGAGCGGCGCTTCTGGTATCAATGGTATTTCCAGACCGAGCGCGGCCGCACCGGGCTTGAAAGCAATCGTGGCGAACTGTGCCGCCTGTTGTGGGGGCTTTGGTCGCCGCACTGGGCTTTTGACGCGGCGACTTTCGAGCGCAGCACCGCCTCGTTCGATAATCCCGATTTCGTCGCGGTGACAATACAGTCCTATCGCCACCGCTACGGCAATGCCGTCGGAGATCCCAAACTTGAGGAAATCGAGCAGCGGCTCGCCCAAAAGCCGAAAATCACGGTGCCCACGATCGCCTTGCAAGGCGAGGCCGACGGCGTCTTGCCCGCGGAAGCCTCCGAGCGGCATGCCGGGTTTTTTACTGGGCCTTATCAGCGGCGTGTGCTGCCGCGGATCGGGCACAACCCACCGCAGGAAGATCCAAAAAGCTTCGCCGATGCCGTTCTCGAAATGATGCGGATCTAGGCGATGACGCCGATGAGAAGCCCGTGACCGTCAAGCTTGTCCTCGTCGCCGCCTGCGCTTTGATCGACACCGATGGCCGGGTCCTGATCGCGCAACGCCCGTCCGGTAAAGCGATGGCCGGCTTGTGGGAATTCCCCGGCGGCAAGGTCGAATCCGGCGAGCGGCCTGAGCAGTGTCTTATTCGCGAACTCAAAGAGGAACTGGGAATAACGGTGAAAGAAGATTGTCTCGCACCACTGACATTCGCGAGCCACCTTTATCCTGATTTCTATCTGCTCATGCCGCTCTATGTGTGCCGGCGTTGGGACGGGTTCGTTGCGGCCAAGGAGGCGCAAGAGCTGAAATGGGTGCGGCCGCACGAACTGCGCCAATATCCGATGCCGCCGGCCGACGAACCGCTGATCGCCCACCTTGCTGCGCTGATTTAGAGCATGATCCGGAAAAGTGGGAACCGGTTTTCCGAAAAGATCATGCTCAACCAAAAACCTAGAGCGATAATCAATTCAATTTGGAGCAATTACGCCCTAGTTATCACGCGGAAGGTCAATGCGATCGCGCTCACGCGTCAGCGGCCGGCTTTCTCGCCGGCGGAAATCTCGCGCGTGCCAAGGGCACCGGCGAGTTGCGCCTTTGCCGATCCTGGTCGCAGTGGCTGTTGTTGATCCGGATGCGGTGCCCAGCCCGACAGCCACACAATATCGAAGGTCGTCCGAATGCGACCATCGGCATCGGCAAAACGCCGGGCGTAGATGTCAGCCATCCGCATGAGCGTCGTGCGCCGCAGCGGCACACGACGGCGCGCCACGAGCGCGTTGGCGGCCCCCATCCGCCGCAGGTCGTGCATCAGATCGAAGGCCGAGCTGTAACGCACCGTCACGCGCTCGACATCGGTCACCGGCAGGGCGAATCCCGCGCGTTGCAGCAAAGCGCCGAGCTGGCGCAGATCGGCGAATGGTGCCACACGCGGCGAGGCGCCGCCTTCGATTTCGCTTTCGGCCTCGGCAAAGGCTTGCCGCAGTTCGGTCAGTGTTTCGCCGCCAAGGAGCGCCGCCAGAAACAAACCATCCGGCTTGAGCGCGCGGCGGATTTGCGCCAGCACGCCCGGCAAGTCATTGGCAAAGTGCAGCGACAGGCCGGACACCACGAGATCGAGGCTGGCGTCACGAAACGGGAGCGCCTCCTCGTCGGCGACCACGAATGGCGTGTCGCGGGCGATGACATCAGCGCCCACGATCACTCCCACTGCGTCGAGCCGGCGCAGCGATATGCGCACCGCGTCGCCGGGCGTGCCAAGGTCGATCCCGACATCGAAGCGGCGCAGCACCACGCTTAAACGATCCGCAAGCTCACCGGCGACATGATCGAGCAAAAAATTCACTCCCGACGCCGCGGCACGGGAGCGGCGCCAGCGCTGGAGCAAACGATCGAAGATGATTGGGCTTTCGGTCATTTATCTCTCAACCATGAGAGTCATTGTCTCATGTTCTTCCTTAGCATGTGTCGCCGAGATGGCCCGATGACAATGGCCGTCGAGATCGGTAGCGTGACGCCTCAATGTTGTCCGACGGCAATATTCTCCCAGCTCCGTTCAAGCGTGTCGTCGGCGCCGCCCAGTCGGCGCTGCGCCGTGTGCTCGATCTTGCGCTGCCGCCACTTTGTGCGGCGTGCCGCGAGCCGGTCGAGGGCCGCGGCCTCTGTCCGGCATGCTGGTCGAAACTATCGTTCATCACGCGACCCTATTGCGAGCGGCTCGGCACACCCTTCGTCTACGACCCCGGACCGGGCATCTTGTCGATGGAGGCGATTGCCGATCCTCCGGCCTATAACCGCGCTCGCGCCGCGGTGCGTTTCGACGAGATTTCGCGGGCGCTGGTGCACGCACTCAAATATGGCGATCGGCTTGATCTTGCACCAATGATGGGCCGCTGGATCGGCCAGGCTGGGCGCGAACTTCTCGCCGAGGCCGACGCGCTGGTTCCGGTGCCGCTGCATTGGCGGCGCTTATGGGCGCGGCGTTTCAATCAATCCGCCATGCTGGCCGTTGCAGTATCGCGCCAAACCGGTGTGCCGGTCGCTGCCGGCGCACTCAAGCGGGTCAAGCCGACCGCGCAGCAGGTCGGCTGTCGCGGACCGAACGCGCCGCCAACGTCCAAGGCGCGTTTCGTGTGCCCGGCGACGGCAAGGCCGCCGTGACCGGCCGCCGCCTGGTGCTCATCGATGACGTGCTGACATCGGGCGCGACCGTCGACGGCTGTGCGCGAGCGCTGTTGCGCGCCGGAGCCGCCAATGTCGATGTACTGGTTTTTGCCAGGGTTGCCGAGCCGGCACGAACGTCCATATAAGACTTTGCTAAAATTTAAGATCGATCATGGCCAATATCGATATTTACACGGTTCGCTACTGCCCCTATTGCCAGGACGCCAAGGAGCTCCTTTCGCGCAAAGGTGTGAGCTACCATGAAATCGACGTCACTGGAAAACGGGACGCTCGCAAGGAAATGATCAAGCGCGCCAACGGCCGGAGCACCTACCCGCAGATTTTCATCGGCGCAACCCATGTCGGGGGCTGCGACGATCTTTATGCGCTGGAGGAAACGGGCAAGCTCGAACTCGCTGCTTGCCGAGGCGAAGCAATCATGAGCGCCGCAGAGCGTTTGAGCTTTAACGCCGCAATGATTCAGATGCGCTCGGGGCTCGACCCGGCGGCCAACCTGGCCGCGGCATTGGAGTTGATCGATGAGGCCAAAGAGGCCGGCGCCGATTACGTGCTCACTCCGGAAATGACGAACATCCTGGCGGCAAAGCGCGAGCAATTGTTCGCGAAGATTGTCGCTGAAGAGCAGGATGCGACGCTGACGACCTTGCGCGAAGTGGCGCGCAAGCTTGCGATCTACATCCATATCGGCTCGCTGGCGATCAAGGCATCGCCGGAAAAGGCCGCCAATCGCTCCTTTCTGATCGACCGCCGCGGCGAGGTGGCCGCGCGCTACGACAAGATCCACATGTTCGACGTCGATCTCGCGGGCGGCGAAAGCTACCGCGAATCCAATACCTACCGTCCCGGCGAACTGGCCATGGTTGCCGATTTGCCGTGGGGCCGCCTCGGCCTGACCGTGTGTTACGATTTGCGCTTTCCGGCGCTCTACCGCGCGCTGGCGGAAGCCGGCGCATCGTTTCTAGCGATTCCGTCAGCTTTCACGCGGCAAACCGGCGAAGCGCACTGGCATGTTTTGCAGCGTGCTCGCGCCATCGAAAACGGCTGCTTCGTGTTCGCCGCCGCCCAAGGCGGCAAGCACGAAAACGGCCGCGAGACATACGGCCATTCGCTCGTTGTCGACCCCTGGGGCCGCATCCTGGCCGAGGGCGGCACCGAACCGGGCGTGGTCATGGCGCAGGTCGACCCGTCCGAGGCCGTCGCCGCACGCAGCCGGATTCCTTCACTCCATCACGGCCGTCGCTTCGAACTCGTTGAACCGTTGGCCGAGCCGACCTATCTCCACGCAGTGCGAGAGCCGACATGATTCGTTACGCGCTCAACTGCGATCAAGGCCACGCTTTCGAAAGCTGGTTTGCGAGCTCCTCAACCTTTGACAAGCAGGCCAAGCGCGGGCTGGTGACGTGCCCGATGTGCGGCTCGGCGAAGGTGGAAAAGGCGATCATGGCGCCCAATCTGGCCGCGAACCTCGGCCATAGCGGGATTGCGGATCCGCAGCCACCGACGCCCGCCCCACCTGCACCACCGCCGCCGCTGCAGCCGGCGCCGATGCCGCCAATCCCGCCGAAGTCGCCGGTCGCGATGATGTCAACCGCGGAACGCGAGCTGCGGCACAAGCTCAAAGAACTGCGCGATCACATCACCAAGAATGCGCACTATGTCGGCCCCCGGTTTCCGGAGGAAGCGCGCAAGATTCACTACGGCGAGGCCGAGCACCGCTCGATCTATGGCGAAGCTTCGCCGGAAGAAGCGAAGCAATTGCACGAGGAAGGCATCGAATTTCACCCGCTGCCGATCCTGCCTGACGACAAGAATTGACGCCGGATCGCCGCCGCGCGGCGTGGAAATTATTTTTCAATAGGCCAGTATCAGCAGCGCCACACCGGCGACCACGAGCGCCATGCCGATGGCTTCGCGCGCGCTGGTGCGTTGGCCAAAGCCGTAGCGCGCCACCAGCTGCGCGAACAGAACTTCGATGAGCGCCAGCGTCCGCACACTGGCCGCGGTCGCGAGTGCGAAGGCGAGAAACCAGAACTGCGAAGCGAGCGCGCCCATGAAACCGGCGAACAGCGACGGTTTCCAGGCCCGCAACAGCGCGAACATCATCGAAGGCCGCCGCAGCGACAAATAGAGCGAAAGCACGACAGATTGCATGGCCAAGCCGATGACCAGCGTGAACGTCGCCGCCATAAAATAATCCGGCAAGTTTAGACTGAGGATCGCGCCACGAAACCCGATTGCAGCGAGCGCAAAGGCACCACCCGAGGCCAAGCCCAATAATGTCGGCTTCATTCCGCCGATCATGCCACCCGGTTTGGTGGACGTGACAATCACGCCGGCCGTCGCCAGCAAAATGGCAGCGGCCATCGACCACGTCACCGTATCGTGGAGAAAAATGAAGCCGAATATCGCAACCTGGATCGGTTCGGTCTTGATATAGGCGATGGTGACAACAAACGACCGCTCGCCCATCGCCGCAAGCATCAAGGCCGTGGCGGCGATCTGGGTCAATGCGCCGGCGACGACCCACGGCCAGAAGTAAAATCCGGGCCGCGGCAACGGCGCGCCAGTGACCGCCAGCAGCACCGCCAGAAAAACCAGCGCGAAAGGAAAACCAAAGAGAAACCGCACCTGGGTCGCGCCGACGGTGCCGAGCCCCGCGGTCAATTCGCGCTGCATCGCATTGCGGATGGTCTGGGCGAAGGCGGCGGCGATGGTAAAAGCGGCCCAGAGCCAGGGCGTCGCGGTCACGCAGACTTCTCCGCAACGACCATGTAATTGACGTCCATGTCGCTGGAGAGCTGCCAGCGGTCGGCCAAAAGATTGTAGATCACGCCGGTCTCGCCAATGATGTGCAGGTCGCTTTGCTCGATGGCGATCTCCAGTTCGTTGGGCGTGACGAACTTGTCCCATTGATGCGTGCCGCGGGGCAGCCAGCGTAAAATATATTCGGCGCCGACAATCGCCAGCGCGAAACTCTTGATGGTGCGGTTAAGCGTTGCAACAAACAACAGCCCGCCGGATTTCACCAGCGCCGCGGCGGCATCGATAAACAGATTAAGATCGGTGACGTGCTCGACCACCTCCATCGCCAGCACCACGTCGAATGTTTCATCGGCCGCGGCCAAGGCCTCGGCGCTGCTATTGCGATAGTCGATTGTCAGCTGCGATTGATCGGCATGGCGCCGCGCGACGGCGATATTGCTTTCCGATGGATCGACGCCCACCACGGCCGCACCAAGCCGCGCCAAGGGCTCGGCCAGGATGCCGCCGCCGCAGCCAATATCGAGGATGCGGAGCCCGGCGAGGCTGTCGAGGCGGGTTGCATCACGATGGAAATGGCCGGCCGCGCGATCACGGATATAGGCGAGCCGCACCGGATTGAACTTGTGCAGCGCCGCCATGGGGCCACGCGCATCCCACCACTCGCCTGACAGCCGCGAAAATCGCGCGACTTCGTCATCGTCGACCGTGTCTGCGCGGGGTTGCCGCCGCTCCATTTTCAGCTCCCATTGCGGGGCCGCAGCCCACCATGCCCGCGAACGCCGCGAAAGATACGCGACCTCGGCGAGTGTTGCACTCGCTCCCGACCTGAACGAGGATAGGCTTGGAAAAAGGTCCGCGCATCAGAAAAACCGGGAGGGAAGGATGCAACGTTTGCTTTGCGGCTTCGCTGGTTCTGTCTTGGCGCTGCTCTTGGGTACCGCCGCAGCCGATGCCCAGGACACTGTGAAAATCGGTGTCATCATGCCCTATTCCGGGCAGTTCGCCGACACCGCGACGCAAATGGATAACGGCATCAAGCTATATATGAAGCAAAACGGCGACAGCGCCGGAAAGGTCAAGATCGAGCTCATTCGCAAGGATACCGGCGGCATCGCTCCCGATGTCGCCAAGCGGCTGGCGCAAGAAGTCATCGTGCGCGACCACGCCGACCTTCTCGGCGGCTTTGTGCTCACTCCCAACGCGCTCGCCGCCGCCGACGTCTCTGCGGAAGCGAAAAAATTCATGGTGGTGATGAACGCGGCAACCTCGATCATCACCACGAAATCTCCCTACATCGCGCGCACCTCGGTGACGACGCCGCAGCTCAATCACACGCTGGGCGCATGGGCCGCCAAAAACGGAATCAAAAAAATCTACACCATGGTCTCCGATTACGGCCCCGGAATTGACGCCGAAACCTGGTTCCAGAAAGGCTTCAAAGACGGTGGAGGCGAGATTGTCGGCTCGGTGCGTTTCCCGGTCGCTAATCCGGACTTCTCCGCCTTCGTCCAGCGCGCCAAGGATTCAAACCCGGACGCGATCTATATCTGGGTGCCCGGCGGCGCGCAGCCTGCGGCAATCGGCAAAGCGCTGGCGGAGCGCGGCATCGACACGTCGAAGACCAAGATTTTGGGACAGGACGCGCTGACCGCCGAAACCGCACTCAAAAGCATGGGCGACGCGTCACTCGGAATCATCACGGTTGCCTATTACGATTACAATCTTGATACGCCGATGAACAAAGCTTTCGTCAAAGCGTACAACGACGAATTTCATCGCAATCCTGATTTCTTTGCGGTCGGCGGCTACGATGGCATGCATCTCATTTACGCGACGCTGCAGAAGACCGGCGGCAAGACCGACGGCGACACGCTGATCGCCGCGGCCAAGGGCATGGCGTGGGATAGCCCGCGCGGACCGATGTCGATCGATCCGCAAACCCGCGACGTCGTCCAAACCGTTCACATTTTCAAAGTTGAAAAGGTTGGCGGCGAGTTGCGCAATGTCGAGATCGACAAGGTGCCGAACGTGAAAGATCCCGGCCACATGACGCAGTGAATTTCGAGCGCCTCGGGGTCATGAGTTGGCAGTAACAGAGCGACGGCGGCCGCGTCCGATGCCTCCTGTCTTCGGCGTTCTGTTCGATGGCCTCGCCTACGGCACGCTACTGTTTCTGCTGTCGGTCGGGCTGTCGGTCACGCTCGGCATGATGAACTTCGTCAATCTGGCGCATTGCAGCTTCGCCATGCTCGGCGGTTACGTCACGGTCACGCTGATGAACCGGCTTGGCTGGCCGTTTTTTGCGACGCTGCCGGCCGCCTTCGTGGCCGCCGCCGCGGCGAGCGTCGTGCTGGAGCGCGCGTTCTTTCGCCGTTTTTACAATGCCAGCGACCTTGAACAGTGCCTGTTGACGATCGGCATCGTATTCGTATCGATCGCGGCTGCGGCCTACATTTACGGCACCGACCAGCAGCCGGTTCAACTGCCGGCGTTCTTGCGCGGCTCGATTGCTTTTGCCGGCTTGAATTTCGCCGTTTATCGGCTGTTTCTTATAGGCATAGCGCTGATTATCACTGTCGTGCTCGTCGCCACGCTGGAGATGACGCGCTTCGGCGCACAGGTCCGCGCCGCCGTCAACAATCAGCGCATGGCGCGCGGGCTCGGCATTGATGTCGATGCGCTGTTTGCCATCACTTTTGCGCTTGGCAGCGGGCTTGCCGGGCTCGGCGGTGCGCTCGCCATCGACCTGGTCGGTCTCGATCCGTCCTTTGCCTTCACTTACCTGATCTACGTCCTGATCGTCGTCTCGGTTGGCGGCCTTGGTTCGATCGGCGGCTCGCTTGCCGCCGCGATGCTGCTCGGCGTCAGCGATATCGCCGGAAAATATTATGTGCCGGCGCTCGGATCGATCCTGATTTATTTAGTCATGACGGTGCTGATCATGTTGCGCCCCGCCGGAATTTTCGGGAGACGCTAGCGTGACCAGCACAACGATCGCCGAGCCGCGCGATTATCTGCAGGCGCAGATGCGCTGGCGCTTGGGCGAAATCGCCTTTTGGCTCGCCACTCTGCTGCCTTTCGTCCTTGCGCCCGACTATCTCCTGCTGGCGAGCCAAGTTGCCATCGCCGCGCTATTCGTGCTGTCGCTTGATCTTATCCTCGGCTTCGCCGGCATCGTGTCGCTCGGACACGCCGCTTATTTCGGCACTGGCGCCTACACCGCCGGGCTGATTTCCAAATTGGGCTGGGGCGAGCCGCTCACCGGACTCGTCATCGCAGCACTGGCGGCCGGCTTATTCGGCTATGTGACGAGCTTCATCATCGCCCGATTCCGCCACCTGCCACTGATTATGATCACGCTCGGCATCGGCTTGTTGCTGCAGGAATCGGCGAACAGTGCGAGTTGGCTCACCGGCGGTTTCGACGGCCTCCAAGGCATCCATACTTGGCCGATTCTCGGCAGATTCCGTTTCGATCTCTACGGCTACACCGCATACGGCTACGCGCTCGCTGCTTTGTTTGTGATCTTTCTCGGCGCGCGGCGGCTTATTCATTCGCCGTTCGGCCTGGCATTGCGCGGCATCCGGGACAACAGCCAGCGGATGCGCGCGATCGGCGCAACGACCCATTCGCATATCCGCACTATCTATACGATCGCGGCAATGATTGCGGGCGCAGCCGGCGCCGTCCTGGCGCAAAGCACCGAGACCGTCTCGCTCGAAGTGTTGGGCTTTCAGCGTTCGGCCGACGTGCTGGTCATGCTCATTCTCGGCGGCACCGGCCGGCTCTATGGGGGGCTCCTGGGGGCAGTCGTGTACATGGTCGCGCGCGATCAATTTTCTGGGCTTAATCCGCAGTACTGGTACTTTTGGATCGGGCTCCTCTTGATCGCGGTGGTAGTGGTGTTGCCGAACGGGCTCCTTGGCGGTCTTTCGCTCCTGACGCGGCGCGCGAAGGCTCAATCGTGAGTGAGAGCGCGCTGGCCGCTCGCGGCGTCGATAAACGATTTGGCTCGCTCGTCGTCGCCGCCAACGTCAACCTCGCTCTGCCGCCCGGTGCGCGTCATGCGCTGATCGGCCCGAATGGCGCCGGCAAGACCACGCTTATCAATCTGATGACCGGCATGCTGCGTCCGGATGCCGGCCAGATCCTGCTTGGCAGGGAGGATGTGACGGCACTTGCGCCCGAGCAACGCGTGCGGCGCGGCCTTGCCCGAACCTATCAAATCAATTCGCTGTTTCCGCATCTGACTGCGCTCGAATCGGTGACACTGGCGGTCTGCGAGCGGCGGCGGGTCGCGCAAACCTGGTGGCGCCGCCTGATCACCTACCGCGAGGAGATCGAGGAAGCGCATCAGATACTCGTCGCGCTGATGCTGGGCGCCGCCTGCTATCGCCCGGCGCGCGAACTTGCCTATGGCCAGCAGCGGCTTCTCGAAATTGCCTTGGCGCTGGCGAGCCGACCCAAGGTCCTCCTGCTCGATGAGCCCGCAGCCGGCGTGCCGCGCGAGGAAAGCAAAGAGCTGTTCGCCGCCATTGCCGGACTGTCGCGCGACATCGCGGTGCTGTTCATCGAGCACGACATGGAGCTCGTGTTTCGTTTCGCCAGCAGAGTCATCGTGATGGTCGGCGGCAGCATTTTGGTCGAAGGCACGCCGGCCGAGATTACGTCCGATCCGCAGGTGCGCGCGGTGTATCTTGGCAAAGCAACTAGAGCATGACCCCGAAAAGTGGATACCGGTTTTCGGACAAGGTCATGCTCAAAGAAGAATGTTTTCACCATGGCTGAGCCGCTGCTTGCGATCGCGGATCTGCGCGCCGGCTACGGCTCCGCCGTCGTGCTCGACGGCGTGTCGTTCGATCTCGCGCCGCAGGGCGGGCTCGCCGTGCTCGGCCGCAACGGCGTGGGTAAATCAACGCTCTTACTCACGATTATGGGCTATACGCGAGTGAGCCGCGGCCACATCCTCTGGCGTGGCGCCGACATCACCCATGAATCGCCGCACCGCCGGGCGCGGGCCGGCATCGGCTGGGTGGCCCAGGAGCGCGAGATCTTTTCGACGCTCACGGTCGAGGAAAATCTCACCGTCGCCGCCCGGAACGGCCCATGGTCGCTGCCGCGCGTCTATGAACTGTTTCCGCGGCTTGCCGAACGCCGCCGCAATCTTGGCAATCAATTGTCCGGCGGCGAGCAGCAGATGCTGGCGATCGCACGCGCGCTGATGACCAATCCGAATCTGCTTTTGCTCGACGAGCCGTTCGAGGGCCTGGCGCCGATCGTGGTGGAAGAGCTTACGGCGGCGATCCGGCAGATGATCGCCGAACGCGTCAATGCTTTCGTGCTGGTCGAGCAGCACGTCGAAATCGCGCTGCCACTGACGCAGAACGTGATCGTACTCGAACGCGGCCGCATCGTGCATCGCGGTGCGTCGGCGGCCCTCCTCGCCGATCACGCGGCGCTTGAGCGGCTGATCGGTTTGCGGCTCGCGGATGCTTGATCCTGGCTGCGAGAAACGGTCTCTCGCCGGTTCATTAGGCGGGCATCCATCGTCGTGGGTAACAATCTCGGCTAAGATCATGCTAGCAAATGGGAAAGCATCATGCGCTTGCGCGACTGCCACAATTTTCACGACTTCCGCGAACTGGCGAGGCGACGGCTGCCCGGACCGATCTTTAACTACATAGATGGCGGGGCGGACGACGAAGTTACTCTTCGACAGAACACTGCAAGTTTCGAACGTTGTGATCTGGTGCCCAATATTCTGGGCGGAGTACAAAGCCCCGATGTGTCCGTCACCGTCATGGGGCAAAAGCTCGCCATGCCGGTTTATTGTTCTCCGACCGCGCTTCAGCGGCTGTTCCATCACCAGGGTGAACGCGCGGTCGCAGCGGCGGCAGCAAAATTTGGGACAATGTTTGGCGTGTCGTCGCTGGGCACGGTCAGTCTCGAGGAGTTGCGCAAGGCACACGATACACCGCAGGTCTATCAGTTCTATTTCCATAAGGACCGGGCGCTTAATCACGCCATGATGCAACGCGCCAAAGAAGCCGCCGTCAATGTAATGATGCTGACCGTCGACAGCATCACCGGAGGAAATCGTGAGCGCGATCTCCGCACCGGCTTTTCCATTCCCTTCAGCCTCACATTTGGCGGAATGTTTGAATTCGCAATCAAACCGATGTGGGCGATCAACTATGTGACCCATGAAAGATTCAAGCTGCCGCAGTTGGATGAACATGTCGACATGAGCGGTGGCGTCATGTCGATCGGCCGTTACTTCACAGACATGCTGGACCCTTCAATGAATTGGAACGATGTCGCTGAGATGGTCCGCGCTTGGAACGGTCAATTCTGCCTCAAGGGCGTTATGTCAGCCGCTGACGCGAAGCGTGCAGTCGAGATAGGCTGCACCGGCATCATTTTGTCCAATCACGGCGGACGACAACTGGATGGCTCGCGCACCGCGTTCGACCAGCTCGCTGAAGTAGCCGACGCGGTGGGTGACCGGATAGATGTCATGATGGATGGCGGGGTACAGCGCGGGACTCATGTTCTCAAGGCGCTTTCACTAGGCGCCAAAGCCGTAGGCGTTGGCCGCTATTATCTTTTCCCACTGGCGGCGGCCGGTCAGCAGGGCGTTGAGCAGGCGCTAAGCCTCATGCGCGCTGAGATTGAGCGGGATATGAAGCTGATGGGCTGCGCCTCAATCCGCGAGTTGTCACGCGATAATCTGCGTTTTCGGCAGTGAGCGAGGATGACGATTTCGATGTGATCAGCGCACTCGGGCATCGCGCTATGGCTTTATCTGAAGATGAAATTCGTTGACGATCTCGGTGTAGCGGTCGAGGTCGTCTTGCATGAATTTCGCGTAAGCGGCGGTGCCGCTTTCGGCCAAATGAATGCCGAGCGTCTTTAAGCGCTTGGCGATCTCGGGCTCGCGCAGGATTTTTGCCACCGCGGACTGCAGCTTGGCGACGATTGTCGGCGGCACACCGGCCGAGGACTGCAGCCCAAGGACCGTTGCGACATCGAAACCCTTGTAGCCAAGCTCGTCGCAAGTCGGCACCTCTGGCAGGGATTCGTCGCGTTGCAGAACGCTGATGCAGAGCGCACGCAGCTTACCGGTCCTGATCAACGAAACGACGTTGGGAATTCCGGACCAGCCGGCGTCGACCTCGCCGGTCAAGAGCGCGTTGACGAGACCGGTACCGCCGCGATAGGGCACGTGAAGGAGAGAAATACCGGCGGCTTTTTCGAAGATGATCATCGTCATCTGATGGATCGAGCCGGTGCCCGCGGAGCCGAAGCTCATCGCCCCGGGTTTCGCTTTGGCGAGCGCCACGAATTCCGCGAGCGTGTTGGATGGCACATCGGCTCTGATCACCAGGATGGTCGGCAACCGCGCCAACGCGGTGATCGGCGTGAAATCCTTGAGCGTATAATTGGCGTCAGGATTTATCGCGATACTGATGCCGAGCGAGCCGGAATCGTTCAGGCCCAGCGTGTAGCCGTCCGGCCGCGCCGCCGCGGTCTGCTTGGCCGCAATCACGCCGCCGACACCCGGCACGTCTTCGACCACAAACGGATCGTTGAAGATTTCGCTCAAGCGAGCGGAAAGAATTCGCGCCAGCACGTCGGGATTGCCGCCGGCGGCCGAAGCCGCGATGACGCGGACCGGATGGGTTGGAAAATTATCTTCCGCCGACGCTGTCGATGCAACGAGCGCCAAGGCAATCGCGGCTACCGCTGAAATCCTGGTCATTATCGCCGTCATCTGTTGCACAAAGTCCTTACGTGTCGCCCCAAATATCGCGCGCCAGGCCGCAGACCAATTCGAGCTTGCGGGTTTGCGCCTCGACCGTCAGCGGATTGCCGGTGTCGAGGCTGGCAAAGCCGCATTGCGGACTGACCGCGAGCCGGTCCACGGCCACGAATTTGGTCGCCTCGTCGAGGCGGCGTTTGAGCGCCGCCTTGTCCTCAAGCTCCGGAATCTTCGTGGAGACAAGCCCGAGCACCACCGATTTATGCTTCGGCACGAAGCGCAGCGGCGTGAAGCTGCCGGCGCGCGGCGTGTCGTATTCCAGGAAATAAAATTGGATGGCCAAAGCGTTGAACAGCCGTTCCGCAACATCTTCGTAGCTGCCCTCGGCGTGCCAGTGGCCGCCGCGATTGCCGCGGCAAAGGTGCATGCCGATGTACATTTCCTTCGGCGCGGCGGCGAGCAGGCGGTTGGTCACCGAGATATATTTGTCGATCAGCGCGCTCCAGTCATCGCCGCGCGCTGCGAGCGCGCTCTGCACGTGGGGATCGCCGAATTTAGCGAAGGCGGTCTCGTCGATCTGGACATAACGACAGCCTGCCGCCGCAAGGGCGTGAAGCTCACGCGTGAAAGCGTCGACCGTATCCGACCAGAACTGATCCACGTCCTGGTATGCACTTGCCGTTACCGCAGCATCGCCGCCGCGGAAGTGCAGCGCGCAAGGCCCTGGAATTGTGATCTTCGGCCAGCGATCCGATCGGGTTTTGAGGAAGGCCGCGTCGGCCGCATTGATCGGATGGGTCCACTGCACGCGGCTTTCGATAATCGCGGCCGGCTGTGCCCCACGCCCGCCTTGCCCGCCCGCACCAACAGCGTCGGCGCCGCCGATCGTGTCGATGCGCAATTGACCGAGCGCGCCGTAGAAAAAGCTGTGATAGGAGCGGCGGCGGAATTCGCCGTCAGTGACAAATTTGAAGCCCAATCGCTCTTGCAGCCGGATCGCATCGGTAATGGCGTCATCTTCGGCGGCCGCAAGCTCGGCTGCATTGATCTCGCCCTTGGCGAAGCGGGCGCGTTCGCGCAGCAATTTGGCCGGACGCAGCAGGCTGCCGATATGCTCGGCGCGAAACGGAGGTTTCGACCTGACAGACGCGGACTGGGCGTGGACATTCACGATGCGGCGTCTCCAATATCCGGCATCCTCACCCCATCCGTTTTCGCGATCGCTGCCAATTCCTCCCACAGCTTTGTCGGGATCGGGATGCCGGTTTTGCGGCGCGCTGCTTCGGTGCGGCTGCCGCGTTCGCCGGGCAACAAAATTTCATCGAATCCGGCCCGGCGCGGCAGCGCCTTGACCACGGCGGCAAGCGCATCGGCGTCGGTCTGAAATTCCACCAGCGGCCGAAACATCTCGATATCGATCACGAGCATCGCGGTATTGCCGGTGTGCCGCGTGCGTTTTTGCGGACCGAGCGCCGGCGCCTGGATCGGCGCTGCCGCAAGCACGCTGGCCAGCATTTCGAACATGAAGGCCAATCCCGAACCCTTGGGGCCGCCGAGCGGAAGGAGGGTTTCGGCCTGCTTGGCATCGGTCGTCGGCTCGCCGGCGGCGGTGAGTACGGTGCCTTCCGGCAGTGCCGCGCCGGTCGCGCGCGCCTGCAAGATCTTGCCGTTTGATATCGTGCTGGTCGCCATGTCGAGGGCGATCGGGCCGGCGCCGCTTGGCACCGCGATCGCGATCGGACTTGTTGCCATGCTGGCGACGCGCGCACCGTGATAGGCCATCAAAGTGGGGCCGGCGCCCATAAGCACCGCCGCGCAGCCGCGTTTGGCGATCCATTGCGCGTAACGGCCGATTGCGCCGGTATGGGTTGTATGGCGAATGAGCGCGAAGCAGACCCCGGTCTGTTTCGCCCGCTCGACCGCGCGCGCGGCCGCGTCCATGACCGCGACTGGGCCGAAGCCGTGGCCGCCATCGACCATCAAAGTCGCGCCGCGATCATGGACAAGCCGCGGCTGCGCTTTGACATCGATCTCGCCACTGGCCAGAAGCTTCACATAGCGCGGCAGCCGTGACACCCCGTGGCCGTCGCCACCGCGCAGATTGGCCCAGACCAGGCCCTGGGCCACGATCGTGGCATCCTGCGCGCGGGCGCCGTGCTTGACCAGAATGTCTGCGATGAAGCGGCCGAGCTCGTCATGGCCGACCAGCTTGGCGGGTGCGCTCATGCTTTGCCCCGTGCCGGGAAATAGGCGTCGAGCCAGTTGCGCAACACAGTCCAGACCCGCGTCGAGTTCTCCGCGAACAGAAAATGATCAAGCCCGCTGAATAGATGCAGTTCGGCCGGCTGGCCGGCGCGCTTGAACATTTCGATCGACTGCTCGGTCGGGGTCACCGAATTGTTGGCGGCATGGATCAAGAGCAACGACCGCGGCGCGATCTTCCCGACCACCTCTTCGGCGCGAAAATCGAACATGCTCTGCGCTGTCTCGGCGGGAAACATCTCGACCGAATTCGGCGCCAACATGCCGACCTTTTGCCGCTCCAGGTTCTGCCGCACGTGGTCGGGGATTGGCACGATATCGTAGCGCGGCACCATCAGCGATTTGCCGGTGCGCGCCCGATAGGCACGACCCTCTTCGAGCATTTTGGTGAACTTGGCCCAGGCTTCCGGCGTGCGGTGCTGGCCGCGAAATTTGCGTTCGCCGTGGCCCCAGCCGCCGTTCGAGATCACGGCGGCAAGGCGCGGATTGGTGCCGCCGGCGTATACGGCGACGGCGCCGCCGAAACTCGAACCGATCGCGCCGATGCGGTCCGGATCGACCGCCGGGTGCTTGGCGAGAAACTCCAGCGCATTACCGAGATCCTCGACCTGTTCCAGGCAGATCACGCGGCCGAATTCGCCTTCGCTTTTGCCGCAGCCGCGCATGTCGAAGCGCAGCGTGACATAGCCGAATTGGTTGAGCACGCGCGTCGGCGCCAGCACGTTTGAGCTTTCGGAGTTGGAGCCGAAGCCGTGCAACACCAGGAACGCCGCACGGCGTTCCGACGCCTGCAGGTCGTCGGGAACGCCGATCACGCCGTGCAGGCGCAAGCCTGCCGACTTGAAGCTGACCACCTGTTCTTTCACGCTGCCTCCCCCGTGCGCTTGCTTTTCTTGCGCTTGGCCCGCGGCACTGTAGCGATTTGCTGCGGCAACGGAAGAGGATGCGGGCGGCCGAAGACCGAGACTTTTTCAGCGCAGCGAAGGGGATGTAGTCAACGATTCCGCTCGAGCGCTTCGGCTCGGCCAGCGTTCATGTGTCAGCGGCACGGCAAGTTTCACGCTCAGCCCCTTGCGCGAGTAGGAATAGGCGACTTCGCCATTGAGCTGCCGCCGGATAACCAGATCGATCAGCCGCATGCCGAAGCCGAGCTTGCGCGGGCGGCGCGTCGGCGGGCCATTTTTCTCAACCCAATCGAGAGCCAGCGTCATGCCGCGCTGCGCGCGGCTCACCGACCAGCGCAACTCGAGTTGGCCCTTTGGCCGCGACAGGCTGCCGTGCTTGATGGCGTTGGCGGCAAGCTCATGCAGGGCCGCGCTCAGATTGAAGACCGGATCGGGCTCGAGATCGAAGCTCGGGCCGTCGAACGACACCCGATCGATATAAGGTCCCAACACGACGTAAAGCAGCTCCATGATCGGAATCGATTTCCAGCCGCCCTCGGTGATCAAACGGTGAGCATTCGCCATCGCCAGGACGCGCGCCTGATACTTGCTGGTGAGATCGGGAATACCCTTCGAAGTGCGCGCAGTCTGTGAGAACAATGCCAACAATTGCGAGAACAGATTGCCGGAGCGATGCCGCATGTCGCGGATCATCAATTCGTGGCGCTGTTCGAGCTGACGGCGCTGAATAGCACCGGCCAAAAGGTTGCCGATCGCAGCCAAAAACGAAATGTCCTGCGGCCGGAATCTTCTTTTTCTGGCGGCGCAAACGCCGAGAATGCCATAGGCCCGGCCGTCGCGGCCGGCGATGCTCACGGTGGCGCCGCTCTTGCAGTTGTGATCCTTCAAATAGCTCGGCAGTTCGAATCGCGTCTCGGCGTCGAAATCGTCGACGATAGTCGGAGCCGCCGCGTCCAAGGTGACGCGCGCAAAACTATTCGGCGCGGTGGTGGTCAAGATCGAACCGACTAGATCGGATTTCCAACCATACCCAGCTCGCAGCAACAACTCGGTATCGCCGGGTAGTAATTCCAGGATCTTGACGAAATCGACATTAAGCGTCAGCGCAATCGTGCTGACCGCGTCGTTTAAGAGCCGCTCCAGATCCGGCTCGGTCAATGCCCGCTCGCCAAGCTGCGCCAGCGCTTCCTGCTGCTTGACCCTGCTGCGCAACTCAATTTCGAGATTGGCGCGCTCGGTCACGTCGTAGCACAAACCAATGACGCGTCTGGCGGCGCCGTCCTCGACGAAAACGGCGCCGCTCGCTGCAAGCCAGCGCTCGTCGGAGTTCGCGGTGTGCGCAACGCGATATCGGGTGCGAAAGCCGCCCTGTTTTTGCACCGCTTCTTGTAGAGCGGCATTGACCGCGGCGCGATCCTCTTCATTGATGCCGTTGAGAAAGCCGGCATAGCTGCCGTCAAAACCGCCGGGCGGTAAGCCGTGCAGCGCCGCAAGGTTGCTTGAACACTTCACCGCGTTGGTGGCGAGATCCCATGACCACACGCCAAGCTGTGCAGCCCCGAACGCCTCGTGGAAAGTCGTAAAGTCCGGAAATAATTCTGTCGCTTGATCCGGCGCGGGCCGATGTTCCGAACCGAATTTTGGCCGCTTGATAACTTCGGACCTGTCCATGCCGTTAACGTCTCACTCCCGGCACCTCCCGAGATAGATCGTTACTTTCGGCATGCTTGAAAAGGGGCCGCGCCTGTTCGTCGCCGCCTGTTATGCGCGGCGCCCGGGTTTGCGGCGGCGGCGATTTGGGGTGCCAGGCTTGCCGATCAATAAAGGCCGGCCGGTCCGGTTCTGCTGGAAACAAGCGCCTGCGGTTGCGCCGCCGGCTGCACTGGAATTTGTGCCGACATCCGGGCGCCTGTCGGCGCGTCTTGCATCACAATGGGCTTGCCGTCGTCCAGCGACACCCGCCGCGGGTCATATGCCAACACGACCACCTTCGTTCCGATCCCAACGCGACTGTATAGATCGATGATATCGGCGTTCTGCAGCCTGATGCAGCCGCTCGAAACATGCTTGCCGATCGTTGACGGATCATTGGTGCCGTGGATGCGATATTCGGTATTGCCGAGATAGAGCGCCCGCGCGCCCAACGGATTTCCCGGGCCGCCGCCGACCCAGCGCGGCAAATAGGGCTGACGCGCCACCATTTGCGCCGGAGGTATCCAGTCCGGCCATTCGGACTTGCGCACAATCGTTTCAACACCGGACCAGGTGAAGCCTTGGCGTCCGACGCCGATGCCATAGCGCATCGCCATGCCATGGCCGAGCGTCAAGTAAAGAAAAGTATGCCCGGTGTCGATGATGATGGTGCCGGGCGGCTCGTTGGTCGGATACGCCACCATTTGCCGGCGAAGCTGCGCCGGCAACTGCTCCGTTCCGGCCGCATCGTCCTGCTGTTGCGGCGCGTATTGGGGCAATGGCTGCTCAAAGCGAAATGCCGGCGCGAACGAAAGCGCCTGGGCCAAAGCGGGGCCGGCGGAGACCGTGACAATCGCGAGCGTTGCGATCGCGCGGCAAAGACATGCGCGGCTAATTGCTGACACGACACACCTCCCGTGCTGAAATGCCGTTCTGCCGAGATTAACCATCGAAGGGAACTTAAAGTTCCATTCCGGTATCAAACAAAACGATCGAACATGACAGCTGGAAAGAGAAACAGAACAAACAAATAAATAATGCCGCCGCATACGCCGCGTCGATTGCATTAATTTTATTTGTCTCTTTATTTATCGAAAATCCGAGCCGGCGAATAAAGCCCCGCAAACCACAGCGTCACCGCTGCGATCGCATGCAGCAACAAATAACAACAAATAAACCGACACCCTTCCGGTCACGTCATGCAGCGTCCCACAACGTGGGCCAATCGTGGCGACGAGATCGGAGAAAACGACCCCTCGCATCCGACCGGAATCTTCTGTGGCTTCGACGATTGCTCCTGCGTGCTCAGCCCGCGTCGCGCGACGTTCGGAGCACTGGAGAGCGGCAGCAGGTCGCCCTTGAATTGCCGATTGACGGAAAAACTCGGCGCTTTAGCGGCGATGCCGGCGCCGACAGTCGGATCGGCGAAGAACGGGATCAGCCCGACAAAGAACAGGGCAAGCGCCGTTATTCCCAACGCGCCTGCGATGCGAACGAATAGCTTGGCCATCGGATTGCTCCGCAGCGCTGATGCGACCACCCCTGCGATCGATCACGCACACGAAAATCCCCCGAGCTGACCACAACACCGGACAGTTAACGCCTGTCGCCCCGTCTGGTTCCATCCCCGGCCGCCGGTCACCGGGTCGTGATACGGGATTCGACACCGCAAACGAGCTTGCGGTCCTTGCGACGTCGCGAGGGGGAGGAACAGGGAGGAACAAAGATGGGGCGCGGCACTTGTCATGGCGGACGGCCATCCTTTCCCCCTCCCCCCGTGCTTGGCCGTTCAACGTTGGGCGCAGTCGATATGCCGATCGGCTGCGCCCTAATTTTTTGTTGAAGCCGAGCGATAGAGCCAGCACGGCACAAGCCCCGGAGCAAATTTGACGTGCTTGTGCGCTGCGAGATGCTCGCAGACGCGCGGCAGGATCGACGAAACTACATTTGGCGAAATTACATCTACAGCGTCACTCGGCCACAGCGTTGCACTACAGCGTCGCTTGGCGCTCGCTCGGCTTGCGCTCGCGCTGGCGCGCTTTGCGGCCGAAAAACAGCGCCTGGCTGACAACGGCCGAGACCACGGCGACCTGGAACGGTTTTGCAATCAGGAAAGCTGGCTCGGGCCGTTGTCCGGTCAGGAAGCGTTCCGGATACGCGGTGATGAAGATCACCGGGACTTCAAACGAGCCAAGGAGTTCGTTCACCGCATCCAATCCTGAACTGCCGTCGGCGAGCTGAATATCGGCCAGGATGAGCCCGGGCCGCTTCTGTTTCGCCAGAGCCAGTGCTTCGCTATGGGTGCGCGCGATCCCGATGACGTTGTGGCCGAGGCTCTCGACCAGCGCTTCGATGTCCATGGCGATGAATGTTTCATCCTCGATGATGAGGACGTCGGTCGCGATTTCTGCCGCAAGCTCGCGGCCGGATTCTTCGACCAAGGCGCGAAGCGTTTGCAGATCGCAATCGAGCACTTCGGCGGCATCGTCTTCCGAGAACCCTTCCAAGGCCACCAGCAGGAAGGCTTGCCGCGGCCTCGGCGTTATTTGGGTCAGATGCTGTTCGGGCGGCAGGATGACGTCGCCGGCTTCCGCCTTGTCGTTCACCGCGACCGAATTCCAGATTTTGGTAAAGAGGCGGTACAGACCGACCCGGGGATTGGTGCTCGATTCGAGCACCTGCGGACTGGCGATCAGAGACTCCACCGTTGCGACGACATAGGCGTCGCCAGAAGCTTGGCTGCCGGTCAAGGCCCGGGCATAGCGGCGCAGCGACGGCAGATGCTGGAGTACGGCTTGCGAGGTCGACACGGACACCCTCCCCTTCCATAGTACGCTGAGGTTATTGGGAAAAACCTCGCAACGCAAAAAAAGTTCCCGTCCAGCTTGCCGCAGCGGAACTCCGGGGCCTGTCAGGGCGTTAGCGCACGTTAAGTTGGGGGCTTTGAGAGTGACGGCAATGGGCGAACGGGGGAAAGATGACGCGATGAAGCACCGCAAGACCAACCTAGAGCCGGTTGCGGAGAAGCCAGAGAGCCAAGACCCGATGGCGAGGCCAGCCACCACGTCCCCCCATAAGGAAGCTCGCTTGGGCCGGGAGGTTCAAGCCCGCATCGGGCAGCAACTGCGCGCCATGTACAACGACGTGGTCAGCCAGGGCGTGCCGCAACATCTCGCCGATCTCGTTCGCCGTCTAAGCGACCAAGACCAGGACTGAAGGTGACCAGGACTGAAGGTGGACAGAGCATGAAGCTCGATCCTGCAATTCGGGACCAAGTCTTAGCGACGGTGCCAAGCCTGCGCGCATTCGCGATTTCGCTGTGCGGCAACATCGATCGCGCCGACGATCTGGTGCAGGAGACTTTGCTGCGGGCGCTGGCGCATATCGATTCGTTCGAGCCCGGCACCAACATGCCGGCCTGGCTATTCACGATCCTGCGCAACCTGTTCCGTTCCGAGTATCGCAAGCGGCGCCGCGAGGTCGAGGATGCCGAGGGCCGCTATGCCGAAACCTTGAAATCGCATCCCGAACAGACCGGGCGCGTGGAGTTCGAGGAATTCCGCGCCGCCTTGGCCAAGCTACCGGCGGATCAGCGCGAGGCCCTCATCTTGGTGGGCGCCTCCGGCTTTTCCTACGATGACGCGGCGGCGATTTGCGGCTGCGCCGTCGGCACGATCAAGAGCCGCGTCAATCGCGCGCGCACCCGGCTTGCCGATCTCCTCGCCATCGACAGCGTCGACGATTTCGGCCCCGACCGCGCCACCCGCGCAGTGCTCGCCGGCGGCGGCCGGAACTGACGGCCGCCCAGCGCCAAGCTTCAGCAAGTGAATTCTGGCGCGTCCTGGCGGCTATCACGCATTTAGCGGATTGTCACTTCGTCTCGGCTTCATAGACGCCGTCCCAGTCCGGCGCCGGCGGCTGCGCCCGATAAAGTTCTATGCGCTCCTCGTACATGTCATAGAGGCCGGAAAGATCGAAGCCGTTGGCGAATTTGCGGCAGCGCGCAATCAAATCTATAGCGTCGTCCCATTGCTGCTTGCGAAAGCGCCCCAGCATCTGCGCGTTGGCGTCGCGCAACTCCCGGCAGCGCGGGTCGGCGTCGATTTCCGAACGGCCCAGCACCGTGAACACCGCCTCCGGCTGCTTCTTGCCTTTGACCATGATCAAGTCGATTTCCATCACCGCGAATTTTTGCTTGGCGCCTTGCGCGGTGCGCGAGCCGATGACGACGGGGATGCGGTAATCTTTGGTCCGGCCTTCCAGCCGCGACGCCAAGTTCACGGTGTCGCCCAGCACCGAATAATTGAAGCGGAAATCCGATCCCATATTGCCGACCACGCAAGGCCCGGTATTGAGCCCAATGCCGATGCGCAGCGGCATATACACGCCGCCATTGGTTTCGGCCTCGCGCTTGAGCTCGCCGTTAAGCGTTTCGGCGCGCGACAGCATTTCCAGCGCCGCTTCGCAAGCGTTCGCTTCCTGCTCATGGTCGTCCACCGGCGCATTCCAAAATGCCATGATGGCGTCGCCGATATATTTGTCGATGGTGCCCTTGCGCTCGATGATGGCGTTGGTCAACGGGGTGAGGAATCGGTTCATCAGGCGCGTTAATCCTTGCGGATCGTCCTTGTAGTGTTCGGAGATGGTCGTGAATCCGCGCACATCGCTAAACAGTATCGTCATGCGGCGCTCTTCACCGCCGAGCACCAGCTTTTCCGGCGAGCTGGCAAGTTGCTCCACCATGTGCGGCGACAAGTAGTAGCCGAACGCCGAGCGGATTTGCCGGCGCTGTTTCTGCTCGCGGAAATAATTCACGAATGTGAGAACGAGATAAATCAGCCAGCTCGAGATCAGCGGATAAGTGAAATCGATGAGCAGGTTGTGCTCGACGAAGAGATACAGCGACAACCCGATCAGGCCCGCGATCAAACACCCGCCGAGCACGATGACGATGCTGGCGGGCAGCATCGGCGCGGCGACAATGATCGCAAGCCCGAACAAGACGGCGAGGGCGAGCTCGGCGCCGATCGCATAGTTCGGGTTCACGAGACTCGACTTGCTCAGCACGCTTTCCAGAATTTGGGCGTGTACTTCGACGCCCGGGATTGCGGCATCGAGGGGCGTGGTCTTGAGATCCAGCAGTCCGATCGCCGAGGTGCCGATCAGGACTAGCTTCCCGGCCAGACGATCCGGCGGCACATTGCCCTGCAATACGTCCTTCGCCGAGACGTAGCGCTCTGGATCGTGGTGGTTGAAATGCACCCAGAACTGGCCATTGCGATCGGTCGGCACTTCCAGACCAGGGACCGCGACCGCCTGGACGCCGGCTTGATCGACGCGAACCAGGATCGCGCTCGAACCGGTAACGACGCGAAGGAGTTCCAGGCTCAGGGATGGCACCAGGCTGCCTTGCGCCGTCATGATCACCGGCACGCGCCGGATGATGCCGTCGCTTTCGGGATTGATAGAGAAAAGGCCGCGGCCGGCGGCCGCCTGCTCGATCGCCGGCACGTTGCGCAGCAGGCCGGCAAAGGTGACCAGATAGGGACGCGGATCAGGGCCGCGAACGGCAAAGCCGGTCTGCAGTGCCGCGTCAGCCGCGGTCCTTACTTCCGGAGAGGCTGCACCGGCTTGGCCGGCGACCACCCGCGAATGTTTTATGGCTTCGGCCAACGCGTCGTCGTTGCTCGGCAAGCTATCCAGTTTGGCCCGGGTTTCGGCATCGATGCCGCGAAAGCTTCGCTCAGCGATCGCAGGCGACATGCGGTCGGGTTCCGGAAAGATGATGTCGAATCCGATCGCGACCGCGCCGAGTTGGGTGATTTGAGAAACGAGGTCCGCGACCGTGGTGCGCGGCCAAGGCCACTGCCCGATCGCTTTCAGGCTCGCCTCATCGATATCGACGATAACGACCGGCCGAATCTCTTGCGGCCGCGGCCGCAGCACCTGAAAGAAATCAAAAGTGCGGGTGCGCAATTCTTGCAGTGGCCGCGGATCGGCGAGCCGCAGCGGCACCAACGCGAATAGCAAAAGGATGCAGACCGCCCGCGCCAGGCCGACTTGTTGCGCGCGGCGGATCAGGCTGTTCATCGCTGGCCGTTTCCCATCAACGCTCCCAATGAGGCGTGCCATTTTATCCCGCCGCACCCCGCAGGGGGAGCATCATCCGTCCGATCGTTCCGCAAATGACGCCTGGCCGCTTTCGCTCGGCGGGAGAGGTTCGGTTATTTCTCGCGGAATGCGCGCATCAACTGATCATGCAGGGGTTTGATCAGATAAGACATCATCGTGCGCTCGCCGGTCTCGATGAAGGCTCGACCGGCATTCCGGGGGTCAATTTTACATCGCCGAGACTTTGAGTTCCTGCGCTGGCAGCGCGATCCGCACCAGAAAGTAGCTCTGGCCGGTCCGCTGGTCGGTAGAGGTGTCTGCGGCAATACGCGACACGGTACCGTTGATCTCCGGGGTGGTGCGGACATTAAACGATGTGAACCGCAGTACGACAGTTTGGCCCAACTGAATCTGGTCAATGTCCTTGGGATCGACCTTGACCTCGACCGTCAGGTTGTCGCTCTCCGGCACGATCAGCATGATCGGATCGCCAGCGGCGATCACGCCGCCGACGGTATTAGCGGTCGATTGAAAGACGATGCCGTTTTGCGGGGCGCGGATATCGGTGCGTTTGAGCTGATCCTCTGCCGTCACTTTGCGCTCGACATATTCGCCGATCTTGCCGTCGATTTCGCGCATCTCCTTGGCGACGTCGCTGGACAGATCCTGATCCACTTGAATGATTTGCAGCTGGATTTCCGCGATCTTGCCTTTCACCTCTGCCGCCTGGGCGATGATTTGACCGCGCTCGCCGTCAAGGCGCGCTTCGTCGCGCTGCAGCGAGGTCAGCCGATTGAGCTGCACCAGATTTTTCTGCCACAGATCGCGCACACCCTGCAGTTCCTGTTCAGTCAGGGCGATCCCCTTGTCCTTGGCGGCCTGCTGCGCCGCAAGGCCGGAGATCTGCTCCTGCAATTGGGTAATGCGTTCGTGCAGCTGTTGCTTTTGGCCAAGACGGTCTTGGTGGCGTAATTCAAAAAGCTTGCGCTCGCTTGCGAACGCCTCTTTGACGTCGGGTTCGTCGAGGCGACCGGCAAGCTCAGGGGGCGCCGCCATGGTGTCCGCCCCGTCGCGCTCGGCCGCGAGCCGCGCTTTGCGCGCGTAAAGTTCAATGAGCCCCTTGTTGACGATTGCCAAATTGGCGCGGGTTACCGTTTCATCGAGGCGGACGAGAACATCGCCGGCTTTGACATGATCGCCGTCGTGCACAAACAATTCGCCGACGACACCGCCGGTCGGATGCTGCACTTTCTTCACATTGGTATCGACGACGATTGAGCCCAGCGCAATCAGCGCGCCCGAGATCTGGGCTGTCGATGCCCAGCCGCCCAGTCCGATCATCAGCACACCGACTAAAATGGACCCCGCAAGAATGTGCCGCCGGATCGATTCGCTGGCGCTGGTCGTTGGGCCTGCCTGACCGAGGCCCCACGGCAAGGCAGCCGCGATCGTCCTGGCCCGCGCGGTGACGGCGCCGACGAGGCGATATAAGTCCGCACTGAGCTTTGCGATCAACCTGCGCCTCCCTGTTCGGCAACCTTGAGAGAGCGCGGCGCGTTGGCCGGCTGGACCACCCGGCTGAGAACTTCCTCTTTCGGGCCGAATTGCTGCTGCCGGCCCTTCGCCATGACCAGGATGTAGTCGACGCCGGCGATGGCACTCGGCCGATGCGCGATAACGACCGTGACGGCGCCGCGGGCGCGCAGTCCGAGAATGGCGCGGGTCAGCGCCTCATCGCCTTCGGCATCAAGATTCGAGTTGGGCTCGTCCAGTACGACCAGGAAGGGATCGCGGTAGAGCGCGCGGGCGAGCGCGATACGTTGCGCTTGTCCGGCCGAGAGCGCGCTGCCGTGATCCCCGATCATGGTGTCATAACCGTCGGGCAGGTTGATGATGAGATCGTGGACGCCGGCCGCCTGGGCCGCCGCGATGACGGCATCGGGGTCCGGCGGATCCTCGAAACGGCAGATGTTTTGCGCCACCGTACCGTTGAACAATTCGACGTCCTGCGGGACGTAGCCGACATGCCGGCCGAGCGCTTCGGACGACCATTGATCGAGCGTCGCGCCATCGAGCCGCACCGTGCCGCGCAGCGGCCGCCAAACTCCGACCAGCATGCGCGCCAGCGACGACTTGCCCGAGGCGGTCGGTCCGATCACGCCCAAAGCCTTGCCGGCCGCAAGCGTGAAGTTGACGTCCTGACAGACCACCTTTTGCACGCCGGGCGGCGCCACGGTGCCGTTCTGAACGACCAGCGAACGCGACGGCGGCTTTAACGGCATCGGATCGGCCTTGGGCGGCAGGTGAGCGAGCAGTTTGGACAGGCGCTGCCAGCTTTGCCGCGCCGTGACGAAACCGCGCCAATTGGCGATCGCCAGATCGACCGGCGCCAGAGCGCGCGCCCCTAGAATCGAGCCGGCGATGATGATGCCGGGCGTCGACTGCTGGTTGATCACCAGCCAGGCGCCAACCGCAAGAATCGCCGATTGCAGCAGCAGGCGCAGAACTTTCGACACGGCGCCGAGGCCGCCGCCGACGTCACTGGCCCGCCCGCTGGTCGCGACGAAATTCCGGTTGAGTTCGTGCCAATGCTTGGCGATGCGGCCGACCATGCCCATTGCGGTGATCGCTTCGGCATTGCGCCGGCTTGCTTCGAGGAGCGCATTACGCGCCACAGCGAATTGCGCCGCGCTGCGGGTCGGATGGCGGGTCTTGATCTCGGTAACGATCGTCAAAGCGACGAGAACGATGGCGCCGAATAGCGCGGTCAAGCCAATGAAGGTGTGAAACAAAAAACAGATCGCGAGGTAGACCGGCATCCAGGGCAGATCAAAGAATGCCACTGGGCCGCTTCCGGAAAGAAAGCTGCGCACATTATCCAAGTCGCGAATGGGCTGTGTGCCCTCGGTTTTGCCGCCAATCTTTAACGGCAGGCGCACGATCGCGTCATAGACCCGGCCGCTCATCGACTCGTCGAGGCTATGGCCGACCCGCACCAGGATGCGGCTCCTGATTGTGTCAATCATGCCCTGTGCGGCGTACAGACCGGCAACCAAAAAGAGCAGCGCCACCAGTGTCGGCACGCTTCGGCTCGGCAAGATGCGATCATAAACTTCGAGCATGAACAGCGCGCCGGTGAGCATCAGAAGGTTGCTCATGCCGCTGAAGACGGCGGTCGCGACAAATGCTCGCCGGCACGCGCCGAGGGCGGCCGCAAGTTCAGAACTGGCAGGCTGCTGCTGCGCCGGAGCGAGGGCAGAATTCATCAAAGACTGCGTACCATTGTTACGGACGCGAAACCACGCTCGGGCTCGTAAAGACCGGCGGTCAGCCATCCTGGCTCGTCGCGGGGGCATTTCCCCTCAACGCGACGATAATGGACCAAATATACCCGCATTACACGAGATTTGGGCGGGTTCACGGCCGTTAGTTAATTGGTAAGGACGGCAAACCGGCGTTTTGCCGCGGGCGAGCGACCTTCCGCGAGCCGGTGGCACGCCGCCGCCAAGCGGCTGCAATCTAAGGATTTATTCCTAAATCGCGGCCGCAACAAAAGGCAATCGGCGCCACGGCGCCGATTGCTATTGGTCTATTCAGCCGCTTTGAGAACGGCGAAGCCGTGGCCGGCGGTCGGGGTTCTGCCCGGCCGGCGGCTGCGGCTTCGATGAGGTTCCGATGTGCTCTGAAAAATCAGGAACGGGAGTCGAGCGAGAGCCCGATGCTGAAAGCCTTCTGGCGCGTGGCGCCTTCGGTTCTCCTCAGCTTCTTCGCAATCTGCGACGCCTTGGTCTTCTTGCGCGCCATCGTTTTCAGCTCACGGAGCTCGCTTGAAGTCCACGCGCGCCGCTTTTTCTTCCTCTTCGCCATAACACCTCCCTTTCAAGAAAGGCAGCTTGTATCCCTAATGCGAGCAAAAGAAAAGCCGAGTGTGACAATCACCTTTGGCGTTCGGTTCGCTCGCGCCAGAACCGATTGCGGAAATCGCAATATCCATTCCGGCATCATAAAACAAAAAGTTCTTTTAGATCATTAGCGCGCATGTCGCCAGGAAGCAAACGATTCCTCTGCAATGCTAATGTTCGAGAACCTATCAATTCAAGAGTGATTATGATTCTTCGATCGAATGGCAGCATCCGCTTCCCGCCGCCGCGAACCCTTCACTATCGGGGCATGTGGCGCAGGTGAGGCGCCAGGTACGGCGCCAGGTGATTGCCAAACCTGCAGGCCAGTCGGCCAGCGGTGCCAGTCCGGCGAGACATTGACGCCGGCCGGCTGCAAATAGCGCGCAGGGCGTTTAAAGATTCCGTTCGACGCCGCACTTGCGGGTGGCGCATGCGATCACTAATTTCGCAGGGGAGCGGATCGATCATGGAAGCGATCGTAATGAGTCCTTGCACGGACGAACTCAAGCTCGTCGCCCTCGACAACGATGACATCGAGGTGATCTCGGCCCATGTGCAGGATTCGCTCGTCAAGATCGCCGACATATTATGGCGGCCGAGCGAGCATCGCTTCGTGATCGCGCTCAATCGCTTCGATTGGATGAGCGCCGCCGAGATTGCCAAGGCCGGCAAAGTGTTCGGCACAGCGGCAGGCGCCGCGGCCA
The DNA here is from genome assembly GCA_963816295.1 of uncultured Alphaproteobacteria bacterium. Taxonomy (GTDB): domain Bacteria; phylum Pseudomonadota; class Alphaproteobacteria; order Rhizobiales; family Xanthobacteraceae; genus BOG-931. The sequence continues at coordinate 429,504 of CAWFJS010000022.1, forward strand.
AACCGGACTACCGGCGTTGCCGGACCGCGCTGCGCTTCGAACGCGTGCTTGCCTGCAAATGCCGCAATCTCGATCAAACCGCAAAGGACGCGCAGCTTAATCTGCTCGCCGTGGAATTCGCCGAATTCAATTCGCCGGCCGGTATCGTGTCGCTGATTTTCTCGGGCGGCGGCGTCATTCGCCTCGACGTCGAATGCCTCGAAGCGGAACTCGCCGATCTCGGCGAAGTCTCGGCGGCAGCGATCTGCCCCGACCATTTTGCCGCCAATACGGCCCGCGCCTGAGCGGATTTAAGCGGCGCGCGGACGTTGTGCCGGCGGCGTGGCAAACAGCTTCATCAATATGGCAATGACCGCAAGCGTGAGCGCGTAGACCACGACTTGCATGGCGGTCGGCTGATCGACGTAGCCAATCAGCGTATGGAGCGCGCGGCCGAGAAAACTCAAATCCTTCAATATCCAGGAGGTATTCCACACCGTTTGATCGAGCGCGGTCACGATATTGGCTTGTTCGAGAAACGCGATCGCCTGCGCCGCCATGCCGGCGGCGAGGAAAGCAATCAACGCGCTGGTGACACCGAACAGATAACGCGAAGGAATGCTGAGAAGCCCGAGATAGGTCAAAAGGCAGACCAGTGAGCCGAGCACGAGGCCGGCAAAGCCACCCGCGACCATGGCCCAGCTGCCGCCGCCCTGCGCGGCGGCGACGCCGTAGAGAAAGAGCACGACTTCGGAGCCTTCGCGCAGCACCGCGACCGCAACCACGATCGCCAGCGCCAACAGCGACTTCGAGCCGGCCACGACCGCTTCGCCGGCAGCGCGCAGCTCCTCCGCAAGCTCGCGGCCGTGCCGCGACATCCAGACATTATGCCAGGTCAACATCACCACGGCGAAACTGAGAATGCCGGCGTTGAAGACCTCTTGGCCGGTGCCGCCGAACAATTGTGAAAGCCCGCCGGTAAACAGCGCCACCACGCACGCGCCCAAGACGCCGGCGCCGACGCCGCCAGAAATCCAGAGTGCGCGTCCGCGCACTCCGGCAGTCACCGCCATGACGATGCCGATGATCAGGCCGGCTTCGAAGACTTCGCGAAAGACGATGATGAGTGCTGCAAGCACGAGCGCCTCACACGACCATCAGGGTTGCTGTAATCCCGCCGCCGGCAAACACGTTCATGGCACCACCAGCACGCCCTGTGTTTCGCGATGAAAATCATCGAAGAAATTATAGCGTCCGGGCTGTTGCGGCCGCACGCGAACCACGGCTTCCTTGCCGACGGGTACGATCTTCTCGAAATGCAGATCGCTGCTCTCGAATTCCGAAGGGATGGTATTGAGATTGGTAACGTGAATCTCGAGCGCCCGGCCGGCCGGCGCATGCAGCTCGGCGGGCTCGAATTTGCCGTCCTTGATGGTCAGCGACAGCGAAACGGCATCCTCAGCCCGTGCACCGCGCGCAACCAGCGGTGCCGCCGATGCCAGCAGAACCGCGGCGAGGACATGCCGCCGATTTAACGCGCCACTGCGATTGTTCATACCCGTCAAGGCGGCTCTCTGCCGTGAATGATAAACCCAAGGATGTGAATAAGGAGTTGGGGAACAGCGGACTTTTTGTCAATCTAAAAGCCCAATTTTAGAATTGTTATAACCTCGCCGGACTGCTACCCAGCGCGAAGTTTAACGAAAAGCGCGCGCCTCGGCGCCGCCAGCCTTGATGCAGATGCGATGGCCGCCCGCCTTGATATGAATTCCGGCGATTTTGCGAAAGACTTTCGCACCTTGCTGGACGCCAAGCGTGAAGCCTCCGCGGATGTCGAAGCGGTGGTGCACGCGATCGTCGCCGACGTGGCAGCCCGCGGCGACGACGCCATCAAGGACTACACGCGCAAATTCGACCGCTGCGATCTTGACCGCATCGGTTTGAAGGTGACCGCCGACGAGATCGCGGCAGCCGAAAAGTCATGCAGCCCCGCCGCGCTCGGAGCGCTTGAACTCGCGCGGGCGCGCATCGAAGCCTTTCACCGCCGCCAAGTGCCAGCCGACGACCGCTATGTCGATCCGCTCGGCGTCGAACTCGGCTCGCGCTGGACTGCGATCGAGGCGGTCGGGCTTTACGTGCCCGGCGGCAGCGCCGCCTATCCGTCGTCCGTCCTCATGAACGCGGTGCCGGCAAAGGTCGCCGGTGTGCCGCGGCTCGTGATGGCGGTGCCGGCGCCCGGCGGCGAACTCAATCCGCTGGTTCTGGCGGCGGCCAACCTCGCCGGCATCAACGAAATCTTCCGCATCGGTGGCGCCCAGGCCATTGCCGCATTGGCCTACGGAACAAAAACGATTGCGCCGGTCGCCAAAATCGTCGGGCCGGGCAATGCCTATGTCGCGGCCGCCAAACGCATGGTGTTCGGCAAGGTCGGGATCGACACCATCGCCGGCCCGTCCGAAGTCCTCATTCTCGCCGACCGGCACGGCAATCCCGACTGGATCGCCGCCGACCTTCTGGCGCAGGCGGAGCATGACGCGAGCGCACAGGCCATTCTTATCACCGACAGCGCCGCGATTGCCGAACAGGTCGAACGCGCGGTGGCGGCGCAGCTCACCGCCTTGCCGCGCGGCAAGGTTGCGGGTGCGTCGTGGCGCGATTACGGCGCGGTCATCGTCGTGCCGGCGCTCGAACAAGCGCTGCCGCTAGTCGACGCGCTTGCGCCCGAACATGTCGAGATCGTCGCCGCCGACGCCGAGCGGCTGGCGCAAGGCATCCGCAATGCCGGGGCAATCTTCCTCGGCCCGCACACGCCGGAGGTGATCGGCGACTATGTCGCCGGCTCCAATCACGTGCTGCCGACCGCGCGCGCGGCGCGATTCTCCTCAGGGCTGAGCGTGCTCGATTTCGTCAAACGCACCTCGATTCTCAAATGCGGACCCGAGCAGCTGCGCGCGCTCGCCGATGCCGCCATCACGCTTGCCAGCGCCGAAGGGCTCGATGCCCACGCGCGTTCGGTCGCGATCCGGCTCAACCGCTAGCGTATGATCCCGAAAAGTGGGAAACGGTTTCCCGCCTGCGCGAAGCTCCGGCAACCGCTTTACCGGGCGATTTGATGCTTCGGCGGGCGAAGCCAGGTCGGATAAGATCATGGGCAAACAAATCTTCGAGATGCACAGTGATTTAAGTTAATTGGATCGCCCTCTGATGCCGCGGCGAGGCGCCAGTAAAGACAATACCGGCCGGCTTGCGGCGGTGACCCTCGACGAAGCTTCGCTCGGCCGCACCAACGACGATGTCGAGCATGAGCGGCGGGTCGCGATCTACGATCTCCTCGAAGACAACAAGTTCAGGCCGGTCGGACACGACGGCGGTCCCTATGCGCTGCAACTCGGCATTTCGGGCAGCCGGCTCGTATTCGACATTCGTCTCACCGACAACTCGCCAGTGATCGCGCATATGCTCTCGCTCGCGCCGTTCCGCCGCGTGGTGAAAGATTATTTCACGGTCTGTGACAGCTACTACGCGGCCATCCGCACGGCGACGCCCGACCGCATCGAGGCGCTCGATATGGCGCGGCGCGGCCTGCACGACGAAGGCTCGCACCTGGTGATGGAGCGGCTCAAGCGCAAGGTCGACATCGATTTCGACACCGCGCGCCGCCTGTTCACTTTGATCTCGGTCTTGCACTGGAAGGGTTGAGCGGGCGATGCCGCCGCAATCGCGCCCTCCGCTGGCGGTGCTGTTCGCCTGCGGGCTCAATTCGGTGCGCTCGCCGATCGCGGCGGCCTTGTTCGGACAGATCTTCGGACGCGGCGTCTATGTCGGCTCGGCTGGCGTGCGCAAAGGCGAGCTCGACCCATTTGCCGTCGCGGTCATGGCGGAAATCGGCCTTGACATTTCGCGGCACAAGCCGCTGACCTTCGAGGAATTGGACGAATGGGAGGGGCTCAATTTCGATCTCATCGTCTCGCTCGCGCCGGAGGCGCATCACCGGGCGCTGGAACTGACGCGCACCAGCGCGGTCGACGTGGAATATTGGCCGACCGCCGACCCGACCGCGGTGGAAGGTACGCGCGAGCAGCGGCTGGAAGCCTATCGGGAAGTGCGCGACCAGATTTTGGCGCGCATTCGCCAGCGTTTTATTCCCCGCGGTCCCGGCAATGAATGAGGCCGGCGTCGCTGGACGAATAGTTTTCAATGCTGTTGTGATGCAACCCGCCTTCAGCTAGTGTCCCGACCCCAAAGTTCGTAAGCATTTACGGTACGTTCGTACGAACTTCGGGGTCGATAAGGACACTAGCAAGTTAATCCCTGCTAGTGCCGCTTCTGAACCCCGAAGTTCGCACCAGAGCGATCCGCAAACTCATGCGAACTTCGGGTTCGCGGCACTAGTGTCCCGCGCAAATTTTCGGCCAGGGCGCGTGAGAAAGGCACCGGGCCCGACGGCAACCAGCGTTCGGACAGCGGATGGCGAAGGAAGAACTGTTGGAATTTCCCGGCGTGGTGACGGAACTGCTTCCGAACGCCACCTTTCGGGTCAAGCTCGAGAACGATCATGAGATCATCGCGCACACCGCGGGACGCATGCGCAAGAACCGCATCCGCGTGCTCGCCGGCGACAAGGTGCTGGTCGAAATGACGCCGTATGATCTGACCAAGGGTCGGATTACCTACCGGTTCAAATGATCGGCCGTCCGAAACTGGTGCTCGCTTCCGGCTCGCCGCGCCGGCTCTCGCTCATTAATCAGGTCGGCATCGAGCCCGACGCGCTGCGCCCCACCGACATCGACGAGACGCCCAAACGCGGCGAGCTGCCGCGCGCTTACGCCACACGGCTCGCGCGCAACAAAGCGGAAGCCGCGCTCGGCATGGTGCGCATCGACGACGAACTCAAAGGCGCCTACATCCTCGCCGCCGATACCGTCGTTGCCGTCGGGCGGCGCATTCTGCCCAAGGCCGAACTGCTCGACGAGGCGGCGCAATGTTTGCGGCTTCTATCCGGACGCAATCACCGCGTTCACACCGCGATCTGTCTAGTCACGCCGAAGGAAACATTCCGCCAGCGTTACGTGGAGACGCGCGTGCGGTTTAAGCGTTTGTCCGAACAGGACATCGAGGCCTATCTCGCCTCCGGCGAATGGCGCGGCAAAGCCGGCGGCTATGCCGCGCAAGGCATCGCCGGTGGATTTGTGGTCAAGCTGGTCGGCTCCTACTCAAACGTTATCGGCCTGCCGCTATACGAGACGCTGACGCTGCTTGGCGGCGAGGGCTATCCGATCCATTTCGGCTGGATCAACGCCGGATAATCGTTGATACGTATGGTCTCCGTCACCCTGAGGTGGCCGCCAACGGGTCCGGCCCGAAGTGGCCGGCCCGATGACAAGCTCCGCGGCCCTCGAAGGGCGACGGCCGCATCCTTCGAGGCTCGCTTCGCTCGCACCTCAGGATGACGCCGTACTTCGGACTAACGTGCTCTGGCACCACCCTCCATGTTTCCCATATTGCGTTCATGGCCCGCGCAAAGACATCGAAAGAAACAATCAAGCGAACCACGGCCAAATGCCCGATCTGCGGCAAGCCCGCCGATGCCGTGCTGCGGCCGTTCTGCTCGAAACGCTGCGCGGACGTCGATCTGCACCGCTGGCTCGCTGGCGTCTATGTCGTGCCGGTGACCGAAGATGAGGAAGAAGATGAGCGGCGTGAAGAGAACGACGAACGGAACGAACCGCCGCAATGAGGAGACCGGATCGCGGAACGCATTCTGGACAGCGGCAAGCTCACTCTCTATAACGGCGCGCCAAACAAGAAGCCCAGTTCGAAAACAATAAGCGCAATAGAAAGCCCAATAGAGCGCCCCAATAGAGCGCCCAGGTAGCTCAGTCGGTAGAGCACTGCACTGAAAATGCAGGTGTCGGTGGTTCGATTCCGCCCCTGGGCACCATTGTCCGCTGCTTCGCAGCTACGGCTGGCAAGCCATCTTTGCTGGTTCGCAGCTACGGCAAGCCCGAAATTTGCGTAGTGACGTCTCGCTTATCGTCATTGCGAGGAGCAAAGCGACGAAGCTATCCAGCCTGCAGACTTACTGGATTGCTTCGCTCCGCTTGCAATGACAACCCTAGCCTCCCACGGACAACTTCAATACAACTAACAAAATTCGAACCTGTAAGCGACGCGATGACCATCCGGCTGTGTCGCGACGACAAGCGCGACGACATTCTTTCCGTCATCAACGCCGCGGCCGAAACTTATCGCGGCGTGATCCCGGCCGACCGCTGGCACGAGCCTTACATGCCGGGCGACGAGTTCGACCGCGAGCGCGCCGCCGGCGTCGTGTTCTGGGGCTACGAGGATCGCGGCCGGCTTAGCTGGCGTCATGGGACTGCAAGACGTGCGCGATGTGTACCTCATCCGCCATGCTTATGTCGTGCCCGCAAAGCAACGCGACGGCATCGGCGGCAAGCTTCTGGCGCATCTGCAGCAGATGAGCACAAAGCCAATGCTGGTCGGCACCTGGGCCGCCGCCATATGGGCGATCCGCTTTTATGAGCGCCACGGCTTTGCGCTGGTGTCGCCGCAACGCAAGACCGTGCTACTCAAGTCCTACTGGACCATTCCGGAGCGGCAGATTGAAACCTCGGTCGTGCTGGCCAATCCGCCCGACCGCGCGGATCGTTGAAGCGCGACCGGCGCGCCGGCTTCAGAATTTGTAGTTCACGCCGGCGGCGACATGAATGTTGCTGCCGCCGAAGCCCATGAAATTATATTCGGCGAACACCGACCAGTGCGGCGCGAACATCCATTCGGCGCCGCCGCCGAGCGTCCAGCCCTGATTGCTGTTCGAAAAGCTGCCGATTTGCGTGCCGGCGGTGTTGAAAACGGTCACGCTGGTACTGGTCCAGGCCGCGCCGCCCTGCCCGTACAGCAGGACGTTCGGCTGCACGAGATAGCCTTCGCGCGCGGTCAGCGTATCGAACCAGTTGATGCGGCCGTTGGCGCTGCCGGCCGGAAAGTTCGTACTGGCGCGCAAATTGGTCGCGTCGAGCATGTCGCGAATGCCAAACACCCATTGGTCGAACTGGATATCGCAGCCGATCTGGCCGCCGCCGGCAACGCCAGCCGGGTTTGCCGAGACTGTTCCGCCGACAGCGCTGCTCTCGTCGATATTGGCCCAGGCGCCGCCGACATTGCCGCCGACGTAACAGCCGGTCCAACGCGGCAGCGCCGGCGGCAGGTAAGCGGGAGGCAGATAGCCGGGTCCCGGCGGCGGAAATCGCAAGTCCGCGGCCGAGGCCTGACCGGCGGCGAGCGCAATGACGATCAGCGCCAAGGACAGCACCAAGGACAGCGCCAAGGACTTTCGCATCGCGCTTCTCCTTTTCATCCTGTCAGGAGCGCAGACAAAGGTGAAAACTGCTCAACCATTAATGTGATCGCGCCAAATGCATTAATTTCTAGTAAAATTTTCTTTCCCCTCCCCCACCCGGGCCGCGCTTACGCGCGCCCGAGTGCCTGCTTGATGGGGAGGGGTTAGGGGTGGGGGTCGCAAGGAAAAATCGTCAGCGACGGGAACCGTCTTAACCACCCCCACCCCGCCGCGCGTTGCGCGTCGACCCTCCCCGCAAGGGGAAGGGTATTCACAAAACAGTTCAGTTGATTGACTGCGGCCGCCGTGATTGTGTGTCGGTGGTCCGACATAGCGCGACTGCGGGCAGGGAAAGCGCCCAGATGTGATCTATATCAACGACGGCCGCGGCGACGACTTTTTAAGCTCCACACACTGCACTCAGTTCCTTTTTCTTCAATCCACGGAGCAGATCGATGAAGAGGCGGGCATGGACCAGCCGTGACATCCGCACATTGAAGCGGCTGGCCGGGAAAAAAACACGCGCGGCCAACATCGCCTACAGCTTAAGACGGACGGAGAACGCAACTCGGCAGAAGGCTTTCAGCCTTGGTCTCTCGTTGGAAACACGCGCCGGATCGTTGGAACCGCGCGCCGTACCGCTTTGACAAAGCCGAGCAAAAAGGTCCGGCCCCGTTGCATTGGCTCTGAAGGTTGCGAAACGGGGCCGGGCTCAAGCAGATACGCAAAACACTTCCGCGTTCTTTGGCGCGGTGAACGTGATCCACTATCACGCCGGACCGGATAAATTAGGACAGATCATTTTTTTAGAGTGAAAGTTACAGCACACGATGTGAGTCCAACTCCCGACCAAAAAGAATTGGGCAAAGAATTGGGCGCGTCCCATTCGTTGCATTTTGTTTGATGTGAAACCCTAAATTGCCGGCAGCGCGCGGCGCGCGACAACTCAAGCGCGAGGGGCGCGCCGAGGAGATCGTGTAAATGGAAGAATTCCTTTGGATGAATTCTTTCATCCCACCGCGGTCATCAATGGCGTTTCATGTCGACTGAACACAATGACCCTAAAAATGGCATGGCCCGAACTGCCGCGCTCGCGTTCGCCCATGCGCTCGCGTCATCGTATCGGGCGCAGCTCGGCGAACGGCTGATCGGCGCGTATCTCATCGGCAGCCTCGCCCACGGCGGCTTCAGCCACCGCTACAGCGACATCGATATGGCGCTCGTCACCGAGGACGGCCTTGACGCGGCGACACTCACGACATTGCGCGCCTTAGCGGCGGAGGAGGACGCCGCACTCAGCCAAAAGCTGTCGGTGTTCTGGGCCGATCGCCATTTCACCATCGGCAGGATGCCGCCGCTTGATCGCACGGACTATCTTGATCATGCCGTCGTGCTGACCGAGCGCGAGCGCGTTCGGCCCGCACGCCCAACGCTCGATGAGATCCGCGTCTATCTCAACGGCGCGCCATTCTCGAATTGGGCTGAAAACGCAAACCGTTTCGCAACGATGGATGCTCTCGCACCAAGCGATCATAAAGTTTTTATCCGGACGCTACTCTATCCGGCGCGGCTGGTTTACAGCTGGACCACGGGACGAATGGCCTCGAACGATGAGGCGGTGGCATTTACCTGCGAACGTCGACCGCCAGGAATGAACACCGACGTTCTGACGCAAGCTTTGGCGTACCGCCAAACCGGCGCCGATCCTGATGCGTTGTTCGCCGCACGGACCGTCCTGCCGGATCAGGTCAAATCCTGCACGCAATTCATCGCCGGCTCGGGTTGATGTGTTTGCGATCGGTCTCGCTGACGAACCTAAAATGTCGGCAGCACCGCGCGCGACAGATAAAGCGCGAGCGAGGCGCCCAATAGGCCGATCATGACCGCGAGCGCGAGATCGAAGCGCTCGCCGGGGCTTGCCACTTCCTCTTCCGTGTCGATGTCCTTCGCGGTCTTGGTGAAGCGCAAACCGGCGATGGCGATGGTGATGACGCCGATGACGATGAAGGCAAGCCCGGCCCAGTTGGCGAAACGCTCGCCGTGCGCCGCGAGCTGGCGCTCGGTCAGCTGCGGCGCCGCGACTTTGAGAAACAGATCGAATCGCTCGATGATAAAACCGAACGCCATCACCGCGATCGCGGTGCGCACCCAGGCGAGAAAGGTGCGCTCGTTGGCGGCGTGGTCGCTGTAGCGCTTGATCATTGTGCAATCCTCGGAACAAACCGTGGCGGCGAATGCCGCCATGCTAAAGGGAAACGGCTTTGCCGTGAATCGCACTTCCGCTGATGAGTATTTGCTTCGTCCCGCCCCGCGATAGCGGGGAGGATGAAACGTCTCACTTCCCGTCCGCCGCCTTGAGGATCGACGCGGTGTCGGCGAGCCAGACGCTGGGATCGGTCTTGAGCCGCATGAGCACGCGGCGCATCGCGGCGGCGCCGTCGGGCGTGCCGACCACAAAGGGATGGATGCCGATCACCGCGGTGGTGGCTTCGCGCGCGGCGTCGGCGCGCGCTTCCTCGGCGAGCTCGAGCACATAATCGAGCCTTATCGGCGCGACGCACGTTCTAGGTGTGGGTGGGGGTGGACAGCGCCGCGATCTCGGGCGGCGGTTCGAATTTCATACGCGCCAGTTCTGCCCATGATATGGAGTGCCTCTGATCTACGAATTCGAGCTTGATCAGGCGCGCTCAGCTGCGCGAGCTTCGTGAAATCGGCGAGGAGAGCGGTGCGGTCGTGTGCGGTACGGCGCTTCGTTCCGCGGTGCGGGCGAGCCCCGACGCGCCCGATGTCTATTCGCCGGTGAAGACCGGCTGGGTCAGTCCCGGGAAGTTGCAGAACACGAGCGCCCGATCTGGGGCGGCTGCCGATTTCGACGAGCAGACTACGCGGAGGCTGCGATTTACGGCGAAGAGATACGCGCCGATCTTGCCCGACAAGCGGCGCTCTGGTGCTGGAGCGGCGATTTCGATACGCAATCCGTCGATCCGGTGTTTCTCGACCGGATAGCGGACTCGCCTGGTACGACACAGGCGCAAGAACCTCGAGCTCGTGCTTGGCGTGCAGTCGCCTACGAGATCGCGGAACCGGTCGCGTTCATGCTCGGCAAAGCGCAGGCCGCGTACAAGCCGGCGCGCATCGATGCGCAGTTCGCTTATATGGGCGGCGGTTTCGGTGGGCGCGATCACACGCCGTTCCGCTCTATGTGGCGCTGCCGGCGATGTTCTTCACGAGCCGGCCGGTCCGGCTCGCGAAACGCTATCGAGCAATTCCAATGCGGGAATCAAGCGGCACGCCTTCCGATGCACAGCGCGGATGGGCGTCGATCGGGCCACCGGCAAGATCTGCGCTTTTGCCGCCGACCATGTGCTTGCATGGCGGCGGCTTGGCGAATTTTTCGCCCACGTGGCGACGGTCGCAGCCAACGCGGCGCATCGGCATCTACGATGTTCCCAAAGTCGACATCACCACGGTTGCGCTGCATTCGCGCGCGCGTGACGGCGGGCTCGATGCGCGGCTACGGCACGCTGCAGACGATGACGGCGCTGGAAGTGCTGGTCGACGAGACGGCACGGCTTGCCGCTCGACCCGATCGAATTCCGACGGCGCAACGCGCTCAAGGCGGGCGACCGGATGATGGCGGGAAATACATACAGCGTCTCGGTGCGCACGCCGGAGATCCTGGACAAGCTGGAGCGGCATGCGATCTGGCGCGAGCGCGCGCAAGAGAAGGCGCGCGGCGCGAGCCGGGCATGTCGACGGCACCGGCGTCGCTTGCGACCAAGGATACGGCACGGAGCGGATTGTCGCCCGGCCGGCGTGAATTGAGCCGCGAGGACGATGTCGGAATCCATGCGATCACGCGAGATGGGCAACGGCATCGGGACGGCGGTGGCGAACCGGGTCGCCGCTATCTGGGCGGCGTGGCCGACGAGGTTGCGGTGGCGCAAGTCGACGCTTTCGCTGCGCTCGCGCTCGTGACCTCCGGCGATCCTACACGATCGTATAGGTGATGCCGGCGGCGGCCATCGCAATCCGCATGGTGTCGGACATTGGCATAGACACCGCCGGCTCGACCGGCGTCCATGTCGCACGCGCGGCGGTCAGCCGCGCGCGTCGATGTACCGCTTCGGGCTTGTGGCCGGCGGCGCTCGATCTGTGGCGCATCGCGCCGAGCGATCCGCGCGCGGCGCAATGGGAGGCGGCGCGCTGGAAGGACGGCCAATTGACCGTGCCGGGGCTGCCGCCGCTGGCCTTGCCGGCAGATCGCAGCGCGGGCGCATGCGCGCAAGGGCGTGACCGGCGCGATGGCGCATGGCTTCAAGCGCTGGGCTTGGTCGCGCGCGAGCTTCGCGATCGACGGACAAAACTGGACGGCCGACATCGATGCGCTGGCGCTGCGCAACGGCGACGGCAATTTCGTCCGCCTCGATCGCACCAACGTCAAGTTTCCGCCGACCGACTACAACCGGTTCGGCACCACCTATACCGCGCAGTGCGGCACGCTGGTGCGCGTCGAGATCGAGCGCGCGACCGGCGCGTTGCGCATCGCCAAGGCCTATAGCGTGCTCGAATGCGGTAACGCGCTGGTGCCGGAGGTCGTGATCGGCCAAGCGCAGGGCGGCTTCGCGATGGGCGTGGGTTACGCGTTGCTCGAAAAGCTGCCGCTCTATGAAGACGGGCCCGGCAACGGCAAATGGAATCTCGGACAATATTCATCGCGCGCGGCTCGGACCTGCCGCTGCGCGATCTCGAGATCGAGATGTTGCCGCCGGTGGACGCGAACGAAACGCCGAAAGGCATGGCGGAAGTCGTGATGATCCCGGTCGTTGCTGCGCTGGTGAATGCCATCTTCGACGCCACCGGCCATCGCTTCCGATCGCTTGCCGGTGACGCAGAGCATGATGAAGGGGGTGCTGACGTGACGACGTTGAGCGTAACGATCAATGGTCGCGCATACGGCCCGACGGAAGTGCGCGACGAACTGACGATGAACGATTATCTTGCGCGAATATCTCGGGCTCACCGGCACCAAATTCGGCTGCGGCGCGGCGCAATGTTTGAGCTGCGCGGTGATCGTCGATGATCCCGACGGCACGAGCTACACCAGCCCGACCTGCATCGTGCCGGCGGTGAGCTTCAACGGCAAATCGATCCGCACGGTCGAAGGCCATGCCAAGAACGGCGATCTTTCCGTCCTGCAGAAGGCGTTCATCGAGCATTTAGCGTGTCGTGCGGCTATGACGGGGCTTCTCTCGTCGACGCGCGCGGCTGAGCGGCTGGCGAGAAGCGGGTGGCGCGCGCCGCGCTCGAAGAAACCATCGCCGAGGCGCTCGACGGCCATCTCTGCCGCTGCACCGGCTACATCAAATATCACGAGGCCGTGCGCGACGTGATCCTGGCCGATCCGCAGCGACGCTATCTGACGTAGTGGCCAAGCATTGGCATGCGATTGTTCAAGCCGTGAGACTTAAGCTGCGGGCGAAAATCCTATCGGCCGTCGCGGCTCTGCTCGCGATCGCGATAACCGCGCCGGCCGTTTCGGACGAGGCGGCGGACAATCTGGCCGCTCCGGAAAGCTTTGCCGCAGTCGCCGACACCGCGGCGCGCTCCGCAGCCTTGTTCACCGAGGCCGGCAAAGTGCTCACTCATCCGCGCTGCGTGAATTGCCATCCCGCCGGCGATCGCCCGCGCCAGGGCGACGCCCGGCGTTTGCATCAGCCGCCGGTCGAGCGCGGCGAAGACGGCTTTGGGTTGCCGGCGATGCGCTGCCCGATCTGCCACCAAGCGGCCAATTTCGAACCCGCCGGAGTGCCCGGCAATCCGGGCTGGCATCTCGCGCCGCATGAGATGGCCTGGGAAGGCAAGACGCTCGCGCAGATCTGCGCGCAGATCAAAGATCCTGCGCGCAATGGTGGCCGCTCGCTCGAAGACGTCGTGCATCACGTGGCTGAGGATCATCTAGTCGGCTGGGCCTGGGCTCCGGGAGGAGATCGTCGGCCCGCGCCCGGCACGCAGGCGCGAGCCGGCGCGCTCCTTGACGCCTGGGTGAAGACCGGCGCGGTTTGCCCGAATTAGCTGATCCAATATCAAGCGCTTCGTGTCACCAAGCTGAGCCGCAACGATTTCCAGAAACAGAAATTCCTTGCATCGGTATCGTTCGCAGCACAACTCGTACTGGAGGACAATCATGAAGACCCGATTTACCACGGCGCTAGCAATGCTAGCGGGGGTGGCACTTGGCGGCGCTGCGATCCAGGCGCTGCATGCGCAAGCCAAACCACCGGTCTATATGATCGCCATCAACGAGGTCAGCGACCAGGAGGGCTACTCAAAAGAATACGTTCCGCCTGCGCAGAAGTCGGTCAAGGATCACGGTGGCGAGTATGTCGCGGCAGGACCAGGAACGCAGTTAGCGGGAAACCTACCTCACGGGCCAGTTGTGATCCTGCGGTGGGAAAGCATGGAGGCTCTGGAAGGCTGGCGCAATTCTCCGGAATTTCAGGCTGCACTCAAGATTGGCGAGAAATACGCCAAATTTAACATTGTCGCTGTCAATGGCCTCAAATAGTTGGGCGTCAAATAGTTGCGCATAGGTGAGCACCGTGTTCTCGTAACGCCGCTCCCGGATTTCATTTCCTTTCATCAGGACTACATCAGTAACGCCGCGGCATCCCGTGCGCTTGCCGATCACAGCATAAACAGGCAGGGTGGCCCAAGCGCGCCGTGAAGAAACCGCGCGCGCACAAGAAACGATCGCAAGGGGAGTGAATCATATGCTCGAGCAGGCCGCCGCCGCACCCACACACGCATCTACACGTCCGAGCCGAGGCCGCTGGTACGTCCTGTTGATGATCAGCGCGATGTACCTCATCACCTATCTCGACCGCGTCAACATCTCGACCGCGGCGCCGCTGATCAGCAAAGAATATGGCTTCGACAAGATCACGATGGGATTTATCTTTTCCGCCTTCGTGTGGGCCTATGCGATGTTCCAGGTTCCCGGCGGCTGGCTCTCCGACAAATTCGGCGCGCGCGGTGTGCTCGGCGGCATCGTCACTTATTGGTCGGTCATGACCGCGGCCACCGCCGGCGCGTTCAGCGCGGTCTCGTTCATCGTGGTGCGGTTTCTGTTCGGGGTCGGCGAAGCCGGCGCGTTTCCTGGCGCCACCCGCGCGATGCAGCTGTGGTACCCGCAGCCCGAACGCGGCTTCGTGCAAGGCATCACCCACAGCGCCAGCCGGCTCGGCGCCGCGATCGCGCCGCCGCTCGTGGTGCTGATCATGAGCCAATGGGGCTGGCGCGCGGTGTTCCTGATCTGCGGCGTGATCGGCATTTTTTGGTCGCTGTGGTGGGCGCTGTCCTACCGCAACCTGCCGGAAGAGCATGACATGGTGAACCGCGCCGAGCTCGAGCGCATTCGCGGCCTCGATGCAGCGGGGGCGATCAGGCCGCCGCCGATGGAGAAGCAACACAATGTGCCGTGGAGCACGCTGCTAAGTTCTCCGAACATGTGGGCGATCATGGCGGCGTATTTCACCTATGTTTACTGCCTGTGGATCTTTTTGAGCTGGCTGCCGTCCTATCTCGTCGACTTCCGCCATTTCACGCTGCTCAAGGTCGGGCTGTTTGCGTCGCTGCCGCTGTTGGCCGGCGTGGTCGGCGATACCGTCGGCGGCTTGGCCACCGATTATCTTCTCAAGCGCACCGGCAGCGCCAAGATCGGCCGGCGCGTCGTCGCGATCACGGGGCTCCTCGGCTGCGCGGTGTTCATCGTGCCGGCGGCTTTGACCGAAGATGCTTATGTCGCGGTCTGGTGCCTGACCGCCTCGATGTTCTTTCTGGAATGCACCATCGGCCCGTCCTGGGCGGTGCCGATGGACACCGGCGGCAAATATTCCGGCACAGTGTCGGGCATGATGAACATGGCGGGCAATATCGGCGGCGCACTGTCGCCGATCGTGTTCGGCGCGCTCGTTCAGATCGGCAATTGGCAGGCGCCGTTCATCGTCGCCGCCGCTTTGCTGGTCGTCGGTGCGGCGGTGTGGGCGTTCTGGCTCGATCCCGACAAGCATATTCTGACGAGCTGACTGCGTTGCCCCGGAGCGGGGCGGCTACGAGGTGGTGAGCCGTCATTCCCGGTCCGAGCGTAGCGAGGAACCCGGAATCCATAATCCGTGGACTCGTGATTATGGATTCCGGATTCGCCGCTGCGCGGCGCTCCGGAATGACGTCCGCTTCGGCTCCAGCGCGATGCGGGCGAAGGTTGAGAGAATCTTGGCGCCGGCCTTAAGCGAGCCGGAGAGCGAGCCGGCGACTTTGGATTGCCCGCCGATGCGGCAGCGATAGTCGACCGGTACTTCGCGCACGCGCAGATGCGCGCGCGCGGCGCGCATCTGCATTTCCAGATTCCAGCCATAGGTCATCTCGCGCATGCCGAGCGCAAAGAGCGTGTCGCGACGGATCGCACGCAAGGCGCACATATCGGTATAGCGCGCGCCGTAAAACAGTCCGACCAGCGCGCCGATGACGCGGCCGGCGAGTAGCTGGTGCCAGCTCATACTGCCGGGCTCGCGCTTGCCGCGGGCGCGCGAAGCGATGACGAAATCGCAAGCGCCCTCCTCGATCGGCGCGATCAGCGCGGCGATGGCGGCGGGATCGTCGGCGCCGTCGCCGTCCATATAGACGAGAATGTCGGCATCGGCGGCCTGCGCGCCGGTGAGACAGGCGAGCCCATAGCCGCGGCCGACCGCGATCACCTCCGCTCCGGCCTCTCGCGCGCGTTCGCGCGTGGCATCGGCGCTGCCGCCATCGACCACGATGACACGACCGACAATATCGCGCGGCAAACCGGCGACCACCGCGCCGATCAATTCCGTTTCGTTAAACGTCGGGATGATGACGGCGACGGAGGGTTTGACGGCGACCACCGTCAAAGGCTCCAACGCAAGCCGCAATTGGCGCACGCTTCGGCCGGCTTATTGGATTTGAGCGCATGACGGAAGGCGCGATAGGCCGGCCCAGTCCAGATCTCGCGTAGCGTCTCCTGCGTGGCATCGCCGAGCGTGTAGTTCTCGTAGCCGCGCTGCGAGAATGGCGCGATGCAGCACGGCAGCGCGCGGCCATTGGCGGTGAAATACATCACCGTCCACGGTCGCCGGCACAGCGACCATGGCGAGCCTTTGTCGCTGCGCTTAAGGCTGACGCCCGGCTCCGAGGCGCCGCCGGACGCGCTAAACGTGATGCCGAGCTCTTCGGCAGCCGCAGTCGCGCGCTCGATATGGACCGCTTCCTCGGCGGACAGCTGCTCGTACAGCGCCTGATCCGGCCGCGCCATGCCGATGGCGTTTTCCTTGAAAAACACGAGGCGCTGCAGATGCACTTCCTTGACGCCGGTTTCGGCGGCAACGCGGACGAAATCCGGCAATTCCTCGATCGTTTCGCGCAAACCCGTGAGCCAGGCGGAGACCTGCGGCTTGGCGTGACCCTCGCGCTCCTGCAGCGCGCGAAACGCGCGCACGTTTTTCAAGATGCGATTGAAGTAATTCTTGCCGCGAATGGCGCGGTAGGATTCCGCATTGGCGGCATCGAACGAGACGCGCAGCTCGTCCAAACCGGCGGCGATCAGCGCGCGCCCGTTCTTCTCGTTGAGCACAGTGCCGTTGGTGTTGAACAACACATAGGTGCCGCGATCCTTCAGATAGCGCACCATGCGCGGCAGGTGCTTGACCAGCATCGGCTCACCGACGCCGTGCAGGACCGCGCGCTGCAAATGTGGAATCTGATCGACGATCGAGGTGAACAGCTCCCAGCTCATATCGGCCGGGGGCTCAAGCTCCTCGTAGGTGCGCGGACACGTCGTGCACAGCAAATTGCAGCGGTTGGTGGTTTCCAGATAAAGGCAAACCGGATCCTGCTCCGGGATGTCATCATCGGTGGCTACGTTCTCGAAATACCGGGTCGGATCGACCGCCCCGTTCGTCGCCGCGTCTTGCATCAAATCATCCCCTTAAAAAATTCTCGAAGCCACGCCGGCTCACGCGTGGATCTGGTCGGTCGCGAAAGCGCGCGCTGCGGCGCGGGTGAAATCGCCATCGCGTGCCAATTGTCGCATCAGTTTGGCGGTGTGCGCGGAGAAACGCGGCCGCTGCGAAACCTGCCGGCGCGTTTCCATATCCGCGCCGCGCAGCTCGGCGTCGAGACGCTTGAGCGCATCGACATCGTCAACGTCGTACCAGGCCGGCAACCTGTGCACGTCAAGGCCGATCTCCCGCGCGCGCGCCAGGGTCTGCTCCGCCACCCGCTCGGAGCTCCAGGTAATGTCTTCGAACATGCGGGCATGTGCGTGTTTGAGACCGAGCAGATAGTAGCCGCCGTCGGTCGAGGGGCCGAGCACCGCCCGATCGCCCGGCCGCGCCAGAACCTCGGCGGTCTCGACCAGGAATTCGGTCGGCAGAGTTCGGGCTGTCGGAATTGAGCACCACCGCCGATTGATGCCCGCGGCTTAAGATTTCGCCGATGGTGTGGAACAGGCAATCGCCGAAATTCGGCAGCCAGGCTTCGATCAGACCGATCGAGGCTGGCAGGATGCGGTGGAAAAAATCAGTCGAGCCCGGCGGGCCATAAGCCGCATAGCCTACAATAGCCGCATTTTGTGCGGCGCGGAGCTGCTCATCGGCGAGCGCAAGGTTCTCGGCCACATCCTGTAAAAATGCGGTGTTGAGGTCGGCCGCTTCGTCGAAGGTGAGCGGCGGGACGAGCCTGGTTTTGGCGCGTCCGGGCGCCGAGGCCTTGGCCATAAAGGCGATGCCGCATGAGTGATCGCAACGGCGCTCGCCCGCATCCGCGCGATCCGAAACTGATTTTCCGTCGAATTGATCGGTCATGCGGGCCCCCTGCAAATCATTGGCAGCGCAATCGGTCTTGCTGTGCCAAAGCGGCCGGCAAGGCGCCAATCACTTCCGTCTCAGCGGTTACAAGTCCTTAAACACCAAAAAGTTATCGGATTTTCAGCCTCACAAAGTCGTGATCGCATCGGGTTCGCGCTGCTTTGGAAGCGAATTTGCGAATAGCGACTGAATAATTTCTATTTGCTACGCGCCACTCGTTATTCGCAATGACTTCCCGCAGCTTTGTGAACCTTCGTGCCTTGCGGACGCACCGGCGCGCTCGTACCGTTGCGGCCGTAAGCATCCCGGGCGAAGCCTTCAAAATCGGTCCGCAGCAGGGGCTCGCGCCCGCTTTGCGACAGTTATGTGTCGAACAGGAGTTGCCGATGCCGCAAACGGCGCGGGCGACCGCTTTCGCTAAACGCACGCCCCCGCGCCGCTTGCATCCATTGCCGGTGCGCATCATGCACTGGATCAATGCGCTGGCGATCTTCATCATGGTCGGCAGCGGCTGGAAGATCTACAACGACGACATTCTGTTCAGTTTCTTGCGGTTTCCCGATGCCCTCGTGATCGGCAAATGGGCGCAGTACGGACTGCAATGGCATTTCTTCGGCATGTGGATCTTTGTGCTCAATGGAATCGCGTACCTCTGTTACGGCATCATCAGCGGCCGCTTTTGGCAGAAGCTGTTTCCGATATCGCCGCGCGAGGTTTTCGCGACAGTGGGCGAGGCGCTGCGGTTTCGTCTGCGCCACGACGATCTCACGCATTACAACGCCGTGCAGAAGGCGCTCTATCTCGGCGTGATGGCGGTCGGCGTCCTGATCGTGATTTCCGGCCTGGCGCTGTGGAAGCCAGTGCAATTTTCCGAGCTCGCTAATCTATTCGGCAGTTTTCAGACTATCCGGCTGGTGCATTTCCTGTGCATGACCGCGATCGTGGCGTTCATCGTGGTTCACGTGACACTGGCTTTATTGGTGCCGCAAAGCCTCCTCGCCATGCTCACCGGCGGCCCAGCGATCGACAACGCGCGCGACAAGGCGCCGAGCGCCGCCGCTCCGACCATTGCGGAGATCAAAACCCTTCCGGAGGTCAAGACCGTTCCGGAGATCGAGACATCGCACTGACAGGGCACGACGATGACGATCCGCCCCCGCACTCCGTCGCTGTTTCGGCCGCGCAAGCCGATCGATCAGCGCGCTCTCACCGAGAATCGCAAGCTTATCGAGGACATCAACCGGCGCGGACTCCTGCGCGGCGTGGTCAGTCTCGGCGCGCTGACCATGCTGACCGGCTGCGATGTCAGCGAGACCGATTCGGTGCAGAAAGCGTTGCGCGCGGTGTCGTCGTGGAATGACGGCGTGCAGAACGCGATCTTCCGCGCCAATCATCTGGCGCCGACTTTCAGTCCGTCGCAAGTAATGAAGCCGCCGCGTTTCAACGCCTATTATCCGATCAAGGACGTCAAGCCGGTCGACGGCGCGAGCTGGACCCTCGAATTGGCCGGCCGGATCGCCGACAAGCGGCCGTGGCGCGCGCAACAGCTCTACGCGCTGCCGGAGCACGAGATCATCATCCGCCACGTCTGTGTCGAGGGCTGGGACTATATCGGACAATGGTCCGGCCCGAACCTGCGCGACTTTTTGCAGCGCGTCGGCGCCGACCTGACCGCGAAATATATCTACTTCATCTGCGCCGACGATTACACCGAAAGCATCGACATGCCGACCGCACTGCATCCGCAGACTATCCTCGCCACCAAATATGCCGGCGAGATCATCGGCGATCCGTTCGGCTATCCACTGCGGCTGCGCACCTCGACCAAGCTCGGCTACAAGAACGCCAAATGGATCAGAGCGATCGAAGTCTCCAACGAATTCCGCGAGACTTATTGGAGCGAGCGCGGTTTTAATTGGTACGCGGGGATTTGAGGGCGCGAGCTAAAATTTAAGTGAATCGTCATGCCCGGCCTTGTGCCGGGCATCCACGTCTTAGATGCTGCACCGAACGAAGACGTGGATGGCCGGGACGAGTTCGGCCATGACGGTGTTCACCGCGCCCGCACATAAATCCGCCAGCGGGTGTCGCGAATTTCAGCGAGTTGATAATCGGCGCTGGCCGCGAATGGATCGTTGGTCCAGGCACCGTCCTGCGGCACCACAACGACGACATCGCAGCCATATTTGCTGGCGAACTCACCGACGTCCGCGGGCATCCCCTGGCCGGCGAACACGCGAATGAATTGGTCATTGATGTCGCGGCGTTCTGGCGACAGAGCCGCGAACGGTATCGCCAGTTCGCGGCCGGCAAAGCACGAGCTGCGATCGGCAAGGAGCGCCCACGATATGTTGGCGGGCCATGGCGTCAAATCCTGCAAGAACAGTGGATTATTCGCGACCCGCGCGCCGGCGGGAGCGTGGCGCCGCACCGCGGTCCATAGTTCCGGTGTTTGCGCGAACGCGGCTTCGTCGGCGGCGGCGCTGCCGCGCCAGTTGTCGTAGATCATCATGGCGCTGTCGGGCAGGCTGAGCATGAGCCCGCCCAAGGCAAAGGCCGCGATCGCGGCGCGCAGTCCGCGTTGCGGTGCAGCCAGCGTTCCCGCCGCCGCGAACGCGATCAGGATCATGGCGGCCGGCAAAATTGCGCGCAGCGCGAGATCGTTGTTCTCCCCGAGCCGGCTCACCATGAGCCAGGAAATCGCCAGCCCCGCCGCCGCGAGCACGCCAAGCACCCTCGCCGCCGTCCATTCCGGGATCGACACGCGCGTGCCCAGCATGGCCACAACCGCAATGACGCCGGCGATGAAGCTCGCGGGAAATTCCAGCGGCAGGAGAATCAACCAATAAGCCGGCAGGTCGAGGATGCGGCGCAGCGTTTGCGGAAACATCTCGCCCAGGACTTCGAAAGGATGAATGCCGATGGCGCTGCCGCGCGAGGCGATAAACGCAAACTGATCGCGAATGAATGGCGCGGCGAGACCGAGCGCGAGCGAGCCGGCGAGCGCCAAGCCGAGGATTGCGGTCGCTCGCCGCTTCTCTTCGATGGCGGAAAGCAACAGCGGCGCCGCGACCAAAGCGGCAATCGCAAAGGTCACGCCGCCGACAAAGGCCGAGCTTTCGAAGCTTGCAGCAATGACGAGCGCCAGCGTCAAGATGTAGATGAACTTCGGCCGCTGCGCGTAATGGGCGAGCAGCAGCATGGACGCGATCGCGCCGGAAGCGGCCATGAGATGCTGCGGCACCCAGGCCGATTGGAACAGCCAACCGGCAAAACCGTTCGGGTGTTGCAAGAACGGCTCAAGCTCGTAATTACCGAAGAAAAAACTCAACGCCTCGCGCAATGAGGCGCTCGCCGCCAGAGCGACGACCAGAATTGCCGCGCCGGCGCGTCGGCTGAGCCAAACGGCAAGCGCCATCATCAAGGTCAGCGAGGCAAAGGCGGTGAACCAGGTCAGGCCGATATCGGCTTCCCAACCGCTTATATGCAGCGGCAGCGCGAGCGCCGCCGCGCTAAAGTGCCAGAGGTAATAATACACAAGGCGTCCCGCGGCGTTGGCCTCGGCGAACACCGGATTGACCGGTGGCAGCCCTTGGCGCGTCATCGCGTCGATGATGGCGATCTTGGAATGATCGAAAATCGGGGCGGCGAGATGCACGCCTCCATCCGAATATTTCGGGATGAGCGCAAGTGCCGGAGCAAGCGCGAGGATTGCCGCCGCAATCGCAGCCGCCGCCAGCCACTTTGGATCGGTCGGCGAACCCGACGTAGCCAGCGGCCGGCGCAAGCCAATACCGGCGAGCACGAGGCCGAGCGCCGCCAGGCAGATCACCATGAGCGTCGAAAATCCGATCAGGCTTAAGATCGGCAAGCTTGCCGCGCTGAAGACCGCCCAGCCGATGACCGGCGCCGTGCCGAGCGCCAACACGCGCGGCAGCAAGTGACGCGCGATCGCATAGCCAAGCGTGCTCCAAAATGCCGCTCCGACCAACGCGCAGAGTACTGCATTGATCGGAGATGCCATGGAGTATCCGGACGCTTTAAGCGAGAGCGCGCGAAAGGATGGCGCTTAAGCTATCACGCCGCCTTCATGAGCGATTGCACCCTGGGCCAAGGATCGGGCGCGAGATTGCGGAACGGCGCCCAGTCCATGTCCGTCATCCGATCGATGACGGTCGCCTTGACCGAAGGCCGTTCGCGCATGCGCGTCCACCAATCGTCGATCGCCGGATAGCGATCCCACATGCCGGCAAGTTTTAGAAGTTCGAGGCGCAGAATATAGGGAATGACCGCGCAGTCGGCATTGGAAAAGGCATTGCCGGCAAGATAAGGGCCGCTGTGCAGCGACTCGGCCATCCACGCCAGCAATTTCTCGTGCTGCGCGATCGCGTCAGTGACGAATTCGGAATCGAGCCCGTGCTCGATGACGCTGCGCTTATATTCGGCGCGGCGTTTGAGCGGCGTCTTGTTGACCTCGGCAAGCCAGGCTTCGCGCGGCATTTTCAGAAAATTCGGCCGAAACGCCGTGGCGAAGGTCAAGATCATGCAGGAATTGTGCACGTATTCGTCGACAAGTTTGCTGTACATCCGCGCGCGATGGCGCAAGAGCGGCTCGCGCGGCATCAGTGGCGGCTCCGGAAAAGCATCGTCGAGATAATAAAGAATGAGCGAGGACTCGATGATCGGCTTGCCGTCGTGCACCAGCGTCGGCACCACGCCATTGGGATTGAGCTTGCGATAGCCCGGATCGTGCTGATCACCGCGCAGCGTCAGCAAGTGCTCCTTGACCTCGAGACCTTTTTCGTTGAGCGCAATCCGCACCTTTTGCGCGCAGACCGAATTGATGTTGTGATAATGTTCGAGCACGCGGCCCTCCCGAATGTGGTTCGTGTTCGCTTGCGATCGTGGTGTGATTAATCCTGGTCGGGATGGCGGCGGGAGTTGAATAATCTTTTTGTGACCCGAAGCTCAATACGCCTCGTCGGCGTAGATGTGATCGACCGAACCGCGCCACGGGCCGTGATATTTATCAAGCAACTCTTGCGCCGGCGTAGTCTTGCGCTCAAGCCGCGCTTCCAGCACTTCGAGATAGCGCGTCTCATCCTTGCCGCTTGGATCGCGCCGATTGCGCCGCTGGAGGCCGGCGCGGGCGAGCGCAAGAACTTCGGCGGCAATCTCAAGCACGCTGCGGCCGCGGACCGTTGCGGCCAATGCCAGCTTCGGCACCGCGTCGCGAAGAGATTGCCGATCTTCGGCGCTCCAGCCCTTCACCAGATCCCAAGCGGCATCGAGCGATCCGTCGTCATAGAGGAGGCCGGCCCACAGCGCCGGCAGCGCCAGCAAGTTCGGCAGCGTGCCGGAATCGGCGCCGCGCATTTCCAGATAGCGCTTGAGCCGTACTTCCGGAAATATCGTGCTCAGATGGTTGGCCCAGTCGGAAATCGTGGCGCGCGTGCCCGGCAGCGCGCGCAATTTCCCGGCTAGCAAATCGCGAAACGATTGTCCGGCGACGTCGATGTAGTCGTTGCCATGCTTGATGAAATACATCGGCACGTCGAGCGCGTAGTCGACCCAGCGCTCAAACCCCATGCCGGGCTCGAACACCCAGGGCAGCATGCCGGCGCGGGCGTTGTCGGTATCGCGCCAGATTTCCGAACGGAACGACAGAAAGCCGTTGGGCTTACCCTCGGTGAACGGCGAGTTGGCGAATAACGCCGTCGCCACCGGCTGTAGCGCGATCGACACCCGCAGCTTCTTGACCATGTCGGCTTCCGAGGCGAAGTCGAGATTGGTCTGCACCGTGCAGGTGCGATACATCATGTCGAGCCCGAGCGTGCCGACTTTCGGCATATAGGCGGTCATGATTTTGTAGCGGCCCTTCGGCATTTTCGGCATTTCCGCGCGCGTCCAGGTCGGCGTCATGCCGATGCCGAGAAAACCGATATGCAGCGGGCGCGCGACTTCGCGCACCTGCGCCAGATGCGCCATCAGCTCGCTCGAGGTCTGATGCACGGTCTCAAGCTGCGCGCCGGAGAGTTCGAACTGGCCGCCGGGCTCGAGCGAGATGGCGCCGCCGCCGGTGACGTCGAACAGGCCGATGATGTTCGGCCCTTCCATGATCGGTTCCCAGCCGAGCAGATGCTGCATGCCCTCGAGCAGCGCGCGGATGCCGCGCGGTCCCTCATAGGGCACCGGACGCTGGCCTTGCAGCGTGAAGCCGAACTTCTCGTGTTCGGTGCCGAGCCGGAATTGCGATTTGGGTTTGACGCCTTGCGCGAGCCAATGCACCAGATCGTCGCGCCGCTCGATCGGCGTCAGGTCGACTTGATCACGCGCCATGCCGAACCCTGGGATCGGACGCAGCCGGACAGGCGGCGCATTCCGGTAAGCAATGCGCCGTCATGAAGCTAAAGCGTAATGACTCAAAGTCGAATCGCGATTTCGCTTTAGCCTTTTGTTTGAGCATGATCTTGTCCGAAAACCAATTCCCACTTTTCGGGATCATGCTCTAGGCAACGGCTTTACGCTTTGCTGGCGCGAAGCGGCCATAAAACGTCTCGCCTTTGTTCGCCATGTCGATGAGAAGCTTCGACGGCTTGAACCGCTCCCCGCAAGCTTTGGCGAGATCGTTGCACATTTGGACAAAATTCTTCACACCCATGCCGTCTATGTAAGAAATGGTTCCGCCGGTAAAAGGTGCAAAACCGAAGCCGAGAATCGAACCGACATCGGCTTCGCGCATGTCGGTGACGACCCTGTCCCCGATACAACGCGCCGAATTCGAGCGCCTGAATGCCAAGGAGCCGGCATTTAAGCATGGCGATGTCGATGTCGTCGACGTCAAGCCGGTTCGGCTGCAGATCGGCAAGCCCGGGCCATAGGCGCTTCGGTGCGTTCTGCGGATAATCGTAAAATCCCTTGCCGTTCTTGCGGCCGAAGCGGGAGCGCTTCTCGACCATCTCCTCCAGCAGCGCCTTTTGCTTGGGATCGACCGCCGCCGGGCCGAGATCGGCCTCGGTCGCCTTGAGAATCTTCCAGGCGAGATCCACCGCCACTTCATCGGTAAGCGACAGCGGGCCGACCGGCATGCCGGCCATGCGCGCGACATTCTCGATCAAGGCCGGCGGCACGCCCTCGGTCAACATCAGATGACCCTCGCGGATATAGGTGCCGACGACGCGCGAGGCGTAGAAGCCGCGGAAATCATTCACCACGATCGGGGTCTTGCGGATCGTGCGGGCGAAATCGAGCGCCATCGCCAGCGCGGCGTCGCCGGTTTCCTTGCCCATGATGATTTCAACGAGCATCATCCGCTCGACCGGCGAGAAGAAATGGACGCCGATAAAGCGCGCGCGATCCTTGAAAGCCGCCGCCAGCGAGGTGATCGGCAGCGTCGAGGTGTTGGAGCCGAAAATAGCCTCCTCGCCGAGCACGTTCTGCGTCCGCGAAATTACTTCCTCTTTGATCTTGCGGTCTTCGAACACTGCCTCGATGACGAGATCGCAGTCTTTCAGCGCGACAAAATCGGCCGTCGCGCTGATGCGCGCCAGCAAAGCATCGCGATCGGCGGTTGTGGCGCGGCCGCGATTGATCTGATCGGTCACCAATTTCTGCGAATAGGTCTTGCCCTTTTCGGCGGTTTCCGGGTCGCGATCGATCAGCACGACGTTCAGTCCAGCCAGCGCGCTGACATAGGCAATCGCGCCGCCCATGAAGCCGGCGCCAATCACGCCGATCCGCTGCAGCTGTTTTGCCGGCACATTGACGGGACGGCGCGCGCCTTTATTGAGCTCCTGCATGGAGACGAACAGAGTACGGATCATTGCCGCGGCCTCCGGCGAGCGGAGGATTTTCGCAAACCAGCGCGACTCCACGCGCAGCGCCTGATCCATCGGCAGCTGCAGACCTTCGTAGACGACCTGAAGGATGGCGCGCGCCGCCGGGTAATTGTCGTAGGTCTCGCGGCGGTAGATAGCGTTGGCCGGCGTGAACACCATGATGCCGGCTTTGGAGTAGACCGGGCCGCCAGGCAGTTTAAACCCGTCCACGTCCCACGGCGCCTTGGCGCTGCCGCCCCCCTTGATCCATTCCTTCGCCGTCCTGATGAGATCGGCTTTCGGCACCACCGTGTCGATGAGCTTCATCGCTTTGGCGCGCGTAAGCTGCACCTGATCGCCCTTGAGCAGAAACTGCAGCGCATCCGACGGCGGCATCATCCGTGCGACCCGCTGCGTGCCGCCGGCGCCCGGGATCAATCCGACCTTGACCTCGGGCTGGCCGACGCGCGTGCGCGGATTGTCGGCGGCGATGCGGCGATGGCAGGCCAGCGCCAGTTCGAAACCGCCGCCAAGCGCCGTGCCGTTGAGGGCGGCGACCCAGGGCTTGCCGCAGGTCTCGATGCGCCGGCACAGCACCGACCATCGTCGGCTTTCCTCGAAGAAGCGCATCATGGCCGCTTCCTCGCCTTGCGACGCGGCAAGCTCGGCAAAGGCGCGGCTCAAGCCTTCCAGCATCGTAAGATCGGCGCCGGCGCAGAATGCATCCTTGCCCGAGGTGATGACGACGCCCTTCACGGCCGTGTCCGCGGTGGTCTGGTCGATAATGGCCGAGAGCTCGTCCATCACCTTTGCATCAATGACGTTCATGCTGCGGCCCGGCGAATCCCAGGTCGCAAGTGCAATGCCGTCGCCGTCGTTTTCGATCGTGAAATTGGTAAAGCTCATCGTCGCCGCTCACCCATAGGGATCGCCGTTCTTGCGCGTGAAACGCCAGCCTTTGTCGTCGCGCACCGCAACCAGGTCGACATCCGGATATTCGACGCGCTCGTGCTTGGAGCGCGAGCCGATTTCGAGATAGACCGCGTCCGCGGTGGTCCGGTTCACCAAATGATGACCGTTGCCGCTGTTGGCCTTGAAACCGGCCGCGTCGCCAGGCTTGAGCGGCGTCTCACCGTCATCCTCGACCAAGACCACCTCGCCTACGAGCACAAAGACAAGCTCGTCCTCGTTGGCGTGCCAGTGCCGCAGCGCCGAGGCGGCGCCGGGACGAAGCGTCGTGAGATTGACGCCGAATTGATTGAGACCGGCCGCGTTGCCGAGCCGCCGGCGCTCGCGGCCGTACACCGCCCGATCGAACGGCGGTGGATACGGCGTCTTGGTATCGATCGGCAGCGCTTCGATGTCGAGCTTGGGCATGGCTCATACCCGCTCGATGATGGTCGCGGTACCCATGCCGGCGCCGATGCAGAGCGTGACCAGGCCGATCGCGACATCGCGCCGTTCCATCTCATCGACCAGCGTGCCGAGAATCATTGCGCCGGTCGCGCCGAGCGGATGGCCGAGCGCGATGGCGCCGCCGTTGACGTTGACGTTGGAGCCGTCGAGCTCAAAGGCCTGCATGAAGCGGAGCACGACGGAGGCAAACGCTTCGTTGATCTCGATCAGATCGATGTCGGAAAGCTGCATGCCCGCGGCTTTGAGCACTTTCTTGGTGACGTCGATCGGCCCGGTCAGCATCAAGGCCGGATCGGAACCGATATTGGCGAAAGCGCGCACGCGCGCGCGCGGTTTAAGCCCGATCTTGGCGCCCGCATCCTTGTTGCCGACCAGCACCGCGGCGGCGCCGTCGACGATGCCCGACGAATTGCCGGCGTGATGCACGTGATTGACGAACTCGACTTCGGGATGGGCCTGAATGGCGACCGCATCGAAGCCGCCGAGTTCGCCGATCTGGACAAATGACGGTTGTAGCGCCGCGAGCGACTGCATCGTCGTGCCCGGCCGCATATGCTCGTCCTTGGCCAGGATGGTCAGCCCGTTGACGTCTTTGACCGGAACAACGGAGCGGGAAAAGCGGCCGTCGTCCCACGCCGCCGCTGCCCGTTTCTGGCTTTCGACCGCGTAGGCGTCGACGTCGTCGCGCGAGAACCCGTATTTGGTGGCGATCAGGTCGGCGGAGACGCCTTGCGGCAGGAAATAATGCGCAACCGCGATCGACGGATCGACCGACCAGGCGCCGCCGGCCGAACCGATGCCGACGCGGCTCATCGATTCGACGCCGCCGCCGACCGCGAGTTTCTGCTGGCCGGACATGATCTGCGCCGCGGCGAAATTCACCGCATCGAGCCCTGACGCGCAAAAGCGATTGATCTGCACGCCGGCCACGCTGTCGCCGTAGCCGGCCACCAAAGCCGCGGTGCGCGCGATATCGGCGGCGGCTTCGCCGACCGGATCAACGACGCCCATGACAACGTCATCGACCAGCGCGGTGTCGAGATTATTGCGGCTCTTGATCGCACCAAGCGCCTGACCAGCGAGATTGAGCGCGGTGACCTCGTGCAGCGCGCCGTCCACTTTGCCGCGGCCGCGCGGCGTGCGCACATGGTCGTAGATGAAAGCGTCGGGCATCGGAATTTCTCCTATACCTGGTCCGGTGCAGGCCGGCGAAGATCGTTAAAATGCTTCCGCAGGTAGCGCCATGGTGCTCGCCGCGCCGGCCTTGATCCGGGCGAGATGCGTGGCGGTAGCCGGCAACATTCGCTCCATGAAAAAGCGGCCGGTGGCTAAGCGTTGTGCCATCCGGTCGGTCGCACCGTCACCTCCAGCTCCGGTTTTTGCATTCGCCGCCTCGGCAATCAGACACCACATATAACCGAGCGCGACCAAGCCGAAGAGATGCATATAGTCTGTCGCGCCAGCCCCGGCATTATCCGGATTGCCGAGCGCGTTCTGCAAAAACCACATGGTTGCCTGCTGTAAATCGCCGAGCGCCTGGCTGACCGGCTTTACATAGGGCGTCATCGCCGGATCGGCACCGCGCTCCTTGGCGTAAGCGGTGAACTCGGCAAAAAACGCCTGCAACGCGCGGCCGCCATCCTTGGGCAGTTTGCGGCCGACCAGATCGAGCGCCTGCACGCCGTTGGTGCCTTCGTAGAGCATCGTGATCCGCGCATCGCGCACGAATTGCTCGATGCCGTGCTCGGCGATGTAACCGTGGCCGCCGAAGATCTGCTGCGCCAACACCGCATTGGCAAAGCCGGCATCCGTCAGCACGCCTTTGATGACCGGCGTGAGCAGCGCCAGATGATCTTCCGCCGCCTGCTTTTCTTTGGCGTCGGTGGCGCGGTGCGCGATGTCGCTTTTCAGCGCCGTCCACACCGCGAGCGCGCGGGCGGCTTCGTTGAACGCGCGCATGCTCATCAGCATGCGGCGCACGTCGGGATGAACGATGATCGGATCGGCGGCTTTATCCGGAAATTTCGCGCCGGTCAGCGCGCGGCCGGCAAGCCGCTCCTTGGCGTAGGCGGCAGCATTCTGATAGGCGACCTCCGACATCGCCAGGCCCTGCACGCCGACGCCGAGGCGCGCCTCGTTCATCATCGTGAACATCGCCTGCAAGCCACGATTGGCTTCGGCCACGAGCCAGCCGGTCGCGCCGTCGTAATTCATCACGCAAGTGGCGTTGCCGTGAATGCCCATCTTCTCTTCGATCGAACCGCAGGACACGGCGTTGCGCGCACCCACGCCGCCATTCGCCGCCGGGAGAAATTTCGGCACGATGAACAGCGACAGCCCGCGCGTCCCGGCCGGCGCGCCGTCGATCCGCGCCAGCACCAGATGGACGATGTTTTCCGCAAGATCGTGCTCGCCGGCGGAGATGAAAATCTTGGTGCCGGTGATCTTGTAGCTGCCGTCGCTCTGCGCTGCGGCGCGCGTGCGCACCAGGCCGAGATCGGTGCCGCATTGCGGCTCGGTGAGATTCATCGTGCCGGCCCATTGGCCGGATGTGAGCTTCGGCAGATAGAGGTTTTTCTGCTCGGGCGAGCCGTGCACCGTGATCGCGGCGGCGGCGCCTTCGGTGAGCGCCGCATACATGCCGAACGCCATATTCGCGGAGGAGAAAAACTCGCTGACCGCCTGATTGATGACGATCGGCAGGCCCTGCCCGCCGAATTCGGCCGGCGCCGAGACGCCGACCCAGCCGCCTTCGGCGAGCTTCTTGTAGGCGTCCTTGAAACCGCTCGGCGTGGTGACGCTGCCATCGGCGTTGCGGCGGCAGCCTTCCTTGTCGCCGACGCGGTTGAGCGGCATCAGCACCGCTTCGGAAAACTTCGCTGCTTCCACGAGCACCGCCTCGACGACGTCCGGCGTCGCTTCGGCAAAACCGGGCAAATTGTTGTAGCGGTCGAGACGAAAGACGTCGCGCAACAGGAATGTCACTTCGTCGACCGGAGCTTTATAGACCGGCATCAGCGCCTCTAGCGGATTTGCGGTTGTCCTTTAGGCCACCTGCAGCCTTTCCCTGGATGGGCACCCCGGGTCGGCCGCAGCCAAACCCTAGCCGATTTACACCGCTGCTACGACGGTGAAATGGCGAGGCCGGACCGTAGCTTGCCGGTCGCCGCGGCGGTCCGCGGCAGGGCGTAATTAACCGCTTGTTTACAGTAATTCCGGAAAAGTCGGTCGAGGACAGAAGACCGCGCCCTCCGCTTTGCTGTCGAGCGGGCTTCGCTAGAAACCAGGGCGACCCACGTTCCTCCCGAAGTGGTTTTGCGCCCGATGAAATCCGGCGGCCCGTGGAATCTCAGAGGCCTTCGTCCCGAAACCCTGGCAGCCGCCCGCGAGGCCGCGCGGCGATCCGGCGTCTCGGTCGGAGAGTGGCTCAACGATCTTATCGAACAGAAGGACGACTATAGCCGCGCCTCGCTGCGGCCGGCCGATCAATCCGACGAGGACTATGGCTGGCCCGACGAGGCGGCGCAGGATGATTGCCGCCGCCGCACCAGGCCGCGCCCGCCGCGGGGCGATTACGAATACGACAACGACAGAGCCGCGGCGCGCGACGAATTAAGCGACGTTCACGCCCGGCTCGACCGGCTGACCGATCAGCTTGAGCAACTGGCGCGTGGTAAGCCGCCGCTGCGGGGTGCGCCGACGCAGCCGCGGCGGCTCTTGCGCTTGGGCGGTGATCTTCCCGTCGACGAGACCACTGCCGATGCCGCTGACGCGCCCATTTCCAGCGCTTCAGCTCAGCCGGATCTGCCCTCGCCTGCGACCGCGCCGCAGCTTGCGGCCGAGGCAGCCGAACCCGAACAGTCGCCGGAATTTCGGGAGCTCGAGGAACAGCTGCGTCGTATTACAGCGCAGATCGAATCGCTGCGTTCGACCGGACTCGACAAAGTCATCACCGCGTTCCGCAGCGATCTTGCCGACATCAGGCGCCAGCTCACCGAAGCGCTGCCGCGCCAGGCGGTCGAGTCGCTCTGCGTCGAGGTCGAGGCTCTGGCGCGGCGCATCGATCGCTCCCGCGAGCGGATCGGCGACTCGGACGCGATCGCCGGAATCGAACGCGGATTGGCCGAGGTTGGCGACGCATTGCGCGGCATGACCACGGCCGAGAACCTGGTCGGCTTCGATGAAGCGCTCAAGGCGCTGGCGCAGAAGCTTGACCTGATCATCGCTAGGGAAGACCCCGCGGCACTGCGGCAGCTTGAAACCGCGATCGGCGCGTTGCGCGGCGTCGTTTCGCATGTCGCCTCGAACGACGCGCTCGCCAAGGTGGCCGAGGATGTGCGCAACCTTGCCGCCAAGATCGACAGTCTTGCCAAGGGCGCGGCCAGCGGCCAGGCGGTTTCGGCGCTCGGCAGCCGCATCGATACGCTCACCGATGCGATCAACGCCTCGGCCGAGGTCGCCGCGCCGCGCGGCCTTGAGAAGCTCTTGTCCGACATCATGGAGAAGCTCGAATCGGTTCGGCTCACGACCGATCCGTCGGCGTTCAAGCGCCTTGAGGAGCGAATCGCGCAGCTGATCGGCCGGCTGGACGCATCGGATGCGCGGCTCGGCAATATGGCCGCGGTCGAGCGCGGCGTTACCGACTTGCTCGCGCATATCGAGCAGCTTCGCGGCGCGGAGGCCGCGCCCGCGGCGGGTACAAGCTCGCGACCCGCGGTCGCCGCAATTGCGCGCGACGTCGCCGAAATCAAGCGTAGCGAGCAGCGCACCCAGGACTCGCTCGAGGCCGTTCATGGCACCGTCGAACAGGTGGTCGGCCGTCTGGCGATAATCGAAAACGACATTCACGACGTCGCCATGCGGGCGCCGCGCAGCCAAATGTCGACGCAACCGGCCGCCGAGAAGGCACCGCCGGCAGCCGTTACATCGGCAGCCGCCACACCGTTGCCAGCTGGCGCACCCACCGCACCGGCGGAGCTCATCGGGGAGGCCGAGCGGCAAGATTTCATCGCAGCGGCGCGGCGCGCCACTCAGGCCGCCACGGCGTCCGCGAGCGACGACGAGACGCGTTCCAGATCGCGGCGGCGGCGGTTGCGAAGCCGCACAAACGGCGAAATGCAGGAGAACAAACCACCGCGCTTTCGCAAACTTTTGGTCGCGGCAGCCATCGCGATCTTTACCGTCAGCTGTTTGCAGATCGCATTGCATATTTTTCAGGACAGCCGGCCGGCCGGAGACGCATCGGCGCCATGGCAAAGTCCGGCGGAACCGACGCCTCCAGCGCAGAAGAATCCGAACGCGGCGCAGCCGCAGAGCGGATCGCCGCAGCCCGGATCGCCGCAGCCCTTGGGCAGGGTCGAACCGTCGCCCGCCGCCACATCCGCACCGATGCCACTGGTCGCGCCGGTCCCGAGCGCGGCGCCGGAGGGGGCACCGGTTGTGGCCCCAGGTGCGGCCCCAAGCGGAAGCGCCGGCGGGAAACCATCGCAAAATTCCCCGGCCGAGCCCGCAGCTCAGCCCATGGCTGCGCCGAATGCCGCGCCAAGCGCGGCACCGCCTGTCGCTCCGAGTGCCGCGCCGACTGTTACGCCTGTACCGGCGGCACCCGCATCGCAGCCGCCATCGCCGAATGCTGCCGATCCCACCGGCTCACTGCCGCGGCGTCCGATGCCCTCAGCGTCGACGCCGCCGGCGACGCCGGCGCCGGCAAATACCGCGGCGATGAATGCTCCCGCGCTCTCGATCGATGCGTTGCCGCCCGCGATCGGCGGACCGGCATTGCGCGCGGCAGCGAGCGCCGGCGACATGTCGGCGCAATACGAAATTGCGGTGCGCTTTGGCGACGGCCGCGGCGTGCCGCGCGATGAGCGACAAGCCGCATACTGGCTCGAACTTGCAGCCAAGCAGGGGCTGGCGCCGGCGCAATTCCGGCTCGGCGGCTATTATGAAAAAGGCATCGGCGTGAAGAAGGACCTCGCCGCCGCGCGTGACCTTTATCTCGCGGCAGCCGCGAAGGGCAACGCCAAGGCGATGCACAATCTCGCCGTGCTCTACGCCGACGGCGTCAATGGCCGGGCCGACTACCACACCGCGGCGCTTTGGTTCCGCAAGGCCGCCGATCGCGGCATCACCGACAGCCAGTACAATCTTGCGATTCTCTACGCGCGCGGCAGCGGCGGACCGCAGAATTATGCCGAAGCCTACAAGTGGTTTGCACTCGCCGCGAAACAGGGCGATGTCGAAGCCGCGAACAAACGCGACGACATTGCGGCGCAACTCGACGAAGAGGCGCTGGCCGCGGCAGATCTCGTGGTGAAAAGCTGGAAGCCGGAGCCGCAGCCCGACGACGCGGTCAAAGTCAAAACACCGCCGGGCGGGTGGGACGCCGCCATCCAGACGCCGAGGCCGAAGCCGCGCACGAAAAGCGCGAATGTTGGCGGACCGGCCACAAGGACGAACTAGGCCAAAACTCATCATCGCCGCGGCCGCGATGCTGGCCAAAAGGCGCGTCCCTTCGCGTTACAACTAAAATCATAACCGTGTGGAACGAAAGCGGCATTTCCGCTGTTCGCTCAGACCCGCCAATTCACGCGCGATGTGCCATAAGCGGAAGTGACTAAGCCCTATTCGATCACCTCGTCCGCGAGACCTAGCAAAGGGATCGGGAAAACCAGACCAAGCTTTTTGGCGGTCTTCATATTGATGGCAAAATCCACCCTCGTAGTTTGCTCGACGGGGATGTTGGCTGGCCTTGCACCGTTCAGGATTTTCCCGACATACACGCCGACCAATCGATATGCATCGAAAAGACTGGGCCCGTAGCACATCAAGCCGCCGACAGTGCTGTACTCGTGCCATGCATATATTGCGGGTAGCGCGTGCTCAGCCGCACGAGCAACAATCTGTTCGCGCCGGCTAAGAAGGAACAAGTCTGCGCTGACAAGCAGAACATCCGCCGGGACTTGAGTGAACGCTGCGTCAATTTCGCTTGCAGTGCTCGCGTTCAAAACACGCAACTGCAGACCAAGAGAGCGCGCGCCGTCCTGGGTGACTTGCGTTTCTGTTTCAGTATAGCGATTCGTCGGATTCACCAGTAGAGCGATCACGGTCGCCTTGGGCACCAATTCGTGAAGCAGTTCAACACGCTTTGCGACCAATTCGGCTTGTAGAGCAGCCACTCCGGTCATGTTTCCGCCAGGTCGATTGAGGCTGGCAACCAGTCCAAAACGGATCGGATCAATGCCGAGATAGAAAACAACAGGAATGATCGAAGTCGCCGCTTTGGCCACGAGTGCTGGCGGGGTGCCGCCGATCGCAGCAATGGCTGCCACTTGACGGCGAACTAGATCGTCTGCCAGTGCCGGCAGTCGATCCATTTGAAATTCTGCCCATCGATATTCGATCGCGACATTCTTCCCCTCTGTATGGCCGGTTACGCGCAGTCCTTCCCGGAAGGCCGCCAAAAAGGGGACATCGGATTCAGGTGTCCCGGTAGTGAGATAACCAATCACCGGCATCGCTGGTTGCTGCGCGTGCGTCGCGAGCGGCCACATAGCCGACGCGCCGCCTAGTAGCTTGATGAACTCGCGCCGTCTCATTGCCTCCCCCGAGGCTCAGGACAAAGCATCGTAGAGGCCGAACTAGCAATGTCCGCCTTGGGTCAATCGCGTCGTAGCTGGCAATTGCGAAGTCCGCTTAACCGCAACTGCGGGCATAAACAGACAGTGAGTCGCGCAGTCAGTCATTCCCGCGAGAATGAACAGGAAAAAGGCCGTTCTCTTTCGTGTCGTAATCCCAGCACCACCAAGGCGAGCGCCTTTCTCCGGACGGCCATTTTGGCCGCAATGCCGCTCGCGGGATAATAAGTTTTGACCCGCAGTTTTAATCGGATAAGCAGCGCGCTGCCGGGATGGCATAAAGCCGTCCGACGCCGAGCAGATGCGCGGTAAACGACAGCGCGCCGAACAGTGCGACAAAGGCGCGGTCGCGAACGTTGAGTCCGCCGGCATAGGCGCCGAAAGCCGGCATCACCATCCGCTTGGCATCGGCGGCGAAGCAGCGCCGCGCCACGCCGCGGCCGCGCTGCGCGACCCGCGCGCTCGGATGCAAATGGCCGGCAATCTCTCCGTCGGCGCCGTGCGGCGACGGCTCGTGGCGGAACGTGAGCGGCCCGATCGCAAGCTCCGTGGCGACGCGGCCGCCGACGCCCTGCGGCGGATCGGGATCGTGGTTGCCGGCAAGCCAGAGCCAGTCTCGGCCGCGCTGCAAGGTGGCGAGCGCCGCACGCGAAATTTCCGGCATGCGCGCCGGACCGCCGCCGTCATGGAAGCTGTCGCCCAAGGCCACCACGAGAGCTGGCCCGTAATGCTCGATCAGCTTTGCTAACCGCGCCAAGGTGGCCGTGGTGTCGTAGGGCGGCAACAGCACGCCGCGCGCCGCGAAGGCCGAGCCTTTTTCCAGATGCAAATCGGCGACGGCGAGCAGCCTTTCATCAGGCCAATAGAGGGCGCCCGCCGGATCGGCAACGAGCGTGGCGCCGGCGATGGCGATTTCATGCGCGGCGCGCCCGCGCGCCGGCATCGACCCGGCGACCGGATTGGCGCTGGCGCCGACATGAGCGGCAGTGCGACCGGCGCTCATTGCATGGCCTCCTTGACCAGTTCCGCCTCGGTCTCGGCGAGCAGCGCGTCGGCGGCCTCGCCATAGACTTGCTCGCGGCCGATCTCCAGCATGACCGGAACGGCGAGCGGAGACACGTGATCCAGCGCCTTATGCACGATTCGGCCTTTGCTGCGCGAGAGCATTTCGCCGAGCCGGCGCACGTCAAGAAGCCCGGTCGCGGCGTCGGCGCGCGCCGCGCGCAACAGAACATGATCGGGCTGATGGCTGCGCAGCACGTCGTAGACGAGGTCTGTCGAAATCGTCAGCTGGCGGCGCGATTTTTCCTGGCCCGGGAAGCGCCGTTCGATCAAGCCGGCGATGATCGCGCAATTGCGGAAGGTGCGTTTCATCAGCGCCGATTCGGCGAGCCAAGCTTCGAGATCGTCGCCAAGCATGTCTTCGTCGAACAAAGCGGCGAGCGAAAGCTCGCCCTTCGATATTCGCGCGGCGATGTCGCCAAGCCCCCAGACCGCAAGCGCGTATTCATTGGCGACGAAGCCGAGCGGCCGTAATCGCGCGCGTTCGAGACGGCGCGTCAGCAACATGCCCAGCGTCTGATGCGCGAGCCGGCCCTCGAACGGATAACAGATCAGGTAATTCTTGTTGGCGCGCGGAAAGATTTCCACCAGCAGTTCGCGCCGGCCCGGCACTTGTGACCGCCACTTTTGGATTTCAAGCCATTCGCGCACCTGCTCGGGCAGGCTGCGCCAGGCCAGCGGATCGGAAATGATGCCGCGCACGCGGTCGGCGAGATAGGTCGAGAGCGGAAATTTGCCGCCCTCATAGGCGGGCACCTTGGGATCCTCCGCCGTGGTGCGCGAGACATAGACCTCGTCCTCGGCCAGCGCCTCGTATTTGAGGATCTCGCCGGCAAACACGAAGGTGTCGCCCGGCACCAGCGTTTCGATGAAATACTCCTCGACTTCGCCAAGGAGCCGCCCGCCGCGCGGAATGAGCTTCGAAGCGCGCGAACGCACGAGCCGCACTTTAAGCATGTCGGCTTCGACGATGGTGCCAACATTGAGGCGATAGCGCTGCGCCACAATCGGATGCGCAATGCGCCAGCGGCCGTCCTTGCCTTGGCGGATGCGGGCGAAGCGTTCGTAGGCTTTGAGCGCATAGCCGCCAGTGGCGACGAAATCGACCACAGCGTCGAAATCGGCGGGGGTCAGTTCCGCGTAAGGCGCCGCGGCTGCGACCTCACGGTAAAGTTCATCGGCGAGGAACGGTGCGGCGCAGGCGCAGCCGAGCACGTGCTGCGCCAGCACGTCGAGCGCGCCGACGCGCGATGCCGGCGTATCTTGCGCATTTTCGGCGACCGCATCGAGCGCGGCGCGGCATTCCAGCACTTC
The DNA here is from genome assembly GCA_963816295.1 of uncultured Alphaproteobacteria bacterium. GTDB lineage: Bacteria > Pseudomonadota > Alphaproteobacteria > Rhizobiales > Xanthobacteraceae > BOG-931. The sequence continues at coordinate 466,978 of CAWFJS010000022.1, forward strand.
GAAGCGGTTCGCCGGGACGAGCACGCCTTTGGACGGCTCGTCCATGCGGTGATTGGCGCGGCCGATCCGTTGCAACAGGCGCGAAGCGCCCTTCGGCGCCCCGACATTGATGACGAGATCGACGTCGCCCCAATCGACGCCGAGATCGAGCGAGGAGGTGCAGACGACCGCGCGCAGGCGGCCCGCCGCCATGGCGGCTTCGATCTTGCGCCGCTGCGCGACGTCGAGCGAGCCGTGATGCAGCGCGATCGCGAGATTGTCGTCGTTGCGATGCCACAGATCCTGGAAGATGCCTTCGGCCTGGCTGCGGGTATTGACGAAGACCAGCGTGGTGCGGTGAGTCTTGATGAGCGCATAAAGTTCGGCAAGCGCATAGCGCGCCGAATGGCCGGCCCAGGGCAGGTGCTCGTCGCTGTCGAGCATCGTCACCTGTGGCGGCGCGCCGCCTTCCGCCACGATCAGATCGGCGCGCGTTTGCCGCTCGCGCTGCGGCACCATGAAACGGCAGAGATCGTCCGGCTCGGCAACGGTTGCCGAGAGGCCGATGCTGGTCAGCTCCGGGGCGATGCGGAACAAGCGGGCGAGCCCGAGCGACAGCAAGTCGCCGCGTTTAGAGGTGACGAGCGCATGCAGCTCGTCGAGAACGACGCGGCGGAGCGTCCCGAACAAATAGGGCGCGTCGGCCGACGCCAGCAGCAGCGCCAATTGCTCCGGCGTGGTCAAGAGCATGTCCGGCGGATGGCGGCGCTGGCGCTGGCGTTTTGATGCCGGCGTGTCGCCGGTCCGCGTCTCGATGCGGATCGGCAGCGCCATTTCCGCAACCGGAATTTCAAGGTTGCGCGCAATATCGACCGCAAGCGCCTTCAACGGAGAAATGTAGAGCGTGTGCAGACCGCGCCCCTCTCCCCGCGCGCGGGGAGAGGGTGGCGAGAACCGGAGGTTCGAGCCGGGTGAGGGGGCGTGTCCGTCGGGCAAAAACCTGGACGCCCCCTCACCCGCCACATCTTCAATGTGTCGACCTCTCCCCGCCTGCGGGGAGAGGTAAAGCGCGCTCAGCTCGACCAGACTCGGCAAGAAACCGGCCAGCGTCTTGCCGCCGCCCGTCGGCGCGATCAGAAGCGCGGAACGGCCGGCGTGCACCTTTGCCAGGAGTTCGAGCTGATGCGGTCGTGGCGTCCAGCCGCGGCTGGCGAACCAGCGCGTGAATATTTCCGGAAGGAGCGGCGGATTGCGGTCGAGCAAATTCACCTCGGCAGCCTAGCCGGGACGGCGAGCGGCGGTCGAGCAAAACCCGGCCGGTTCCGCTCGTGTAACAATGCTCATGTGCGCGCCGAAATTGCGACGACCACAAGGCCGGCCACGGGCGTGCCCTTCTCGGTACGGATCGCCGCTTGTTCGAGCGCCAGCAGTTCCAAGCCGGCGACGGCCACGGCATCGCGCAGATAGAGCTCGCCATGGGCGAAGCGCAGCGTCGGCAACAGCGTGACGCCAGCGTCGAAATGCGTCTCTACCGTGAAGGCGACCACGCCGCGCGGCGCCAGCACGCGAGTGATATCGGCGAGCACCGGAGCAAGGTCGTTGACGTAGACGAACACATCGGCCGCAAGCACCAGATCGTATTTTGCGGCTTTGGCGATCTCATCAGACACAAACGCCGCCAAATTGCCGACGACGAGCCGATCGTAATCGCCTTTCGCTTGCGCGCGCGCAATCATTGCCGCAGAGAGATCGACACCGACGAGCCGCGCCGCAAAGGGACGAAACACCTCGCCGGCAAGCCCGGTGCCGCAGCCCAGATCGAGCAGCGATGCAAAATGCATCGGCTGCCCCAAGCGCTCCAGCACGGACTTCACGGCAGTCAAAAGGAGCGCCGGGCCGCGATAGTGCAAGTGTTCGGTCAGCGCGGCGTCGTAGCGGCCGGCATATTGGTCGAACAGCCGCCGCACATAGGGCTCGGTCATCGCCGGCGTTCCCGCGCCGGCACCGAGGCGCGCGAGTTGCAGCCGCGCGCCGTGATAATCCTCCGGGTCGGCGCGGCTCGCCGCACGGAACGCCGCCACGGCGCCGTCGCGATCGCCAAGCTGGTCGCGGATGGCGCCGAGCGCGAACCAGGCGGTGGCGAAGCCGGGCGCAGCCTCGACGGTCTGCGTTAGAACATCCGCTGCGGCGGCAAAATCGCCGCGCGCAGCGAGCTCGACGGCGGCCTTGTAGCGGCGGTCGCTGACAAGGTCGCCGGAGGATACAAACAATGGGCCAGTATTGGGGCCGGTATCGGTCATGCAAGGCTCTTGGAACGCTCGCGCCGGGTTCGATCGTGATTATTTATGACTCGTGATCCGACCTGAAGACATTCTCGTCCCCTCGCCGTCCGGCGTTTGCTGCAAACGCGGCGGATTCCACATCGACCCGACCCGGCCGGTCGAGCGCGCGGTCATCACCCACGCCCATTCCGATCACGCCCGCGCCGGCCACGGCGCCGTACTGGCAACGCAAGAAACGCTCGACCTGATGCGGTTGCGCTATGGCGAGAATTTCGCCGGCACGACGCAGGCCTTGGCTTACGGCGAAAGCGTAAACCTTGCCGGCGCGAAGATTACGCTGCATCCCGCCGGCCATATCCTCGGTTCGGCGCAGGTTGCGGTTGAAGTCGATGGGCTGCGCGTGGTCGCCTCCGGCGATTATAAAAATGCCGCCGATCCAACCATCGATCCAACTTGCACGCCGTTCGAGCTCGTGCGCTGCGACCTTTTCATCACCGAGGCGACATTCGCACTTCCGGTGTTCCGTCATGGCGAGCCGGTCGCCGAAATCGGCAAGCTTCTGCATTCGCTCGTGCTGTTTCCCGAGCGCGCGCACCTCGTCGGCGCTTATTCGATCGGCAAGGCGCAGCGCCTGATCGCGCTGCTGCGAAAAGCGGGCTACGAGGCTCCGATTTATCTGCACGGCGCGATGGAGAAGATCACAAACTACTACACTGAGCGCGGCATTGCGCTTGGCGAGCTGCGGCTGGCGCGCGGCGCCACCAAGGCCAATCTCGCCGGCACGATCACGATCTGCCCGCCTTCGGCGTTGAACGATCTTTGGACGCGGCGCTTTCCCGATCCGGTTGCCGCTTTCGCGTCGGGCTGGATGCGGGTGCGCGCCCGCGCGCGCCAGCAGGGCGTCGCGCTGCCACTGGTGATCTCCGACCATGCCGATTGGGATGGATTGACCGCCACCATCGCGGCAACCGGCGCGGGCGAAATTTGGGTCACCCACGGCCAGGAGGATGCGCTGATCCATTGGTGCGCCACGCGCGGTTTGAAAGCGCGGCCGCTCGACATCGTTGGCTATGGCGACGAGGAAGGCGATGACGATATTTCCGGCGAAGAAAGCAATGGCGACCTCCCGGCGAATGCAAGCGAACTCCCTCTCCCCAGTGGGGAGAGGGTTAGGGTGAGGGGGTCGGGCGGTGAGGTCGGATCCCCCTCACCCGCTCGCTCCGCTCACGACCTCTCCCCGGCGGGGAGAGGTGAAAAAAAGGGCGATGAAGGCGGCGAAGACGCATCATGAATCGCTTCGCCGAGCTGCTCGATCGCCTCGCCTATGAACCGAGCCGCAACAACAAGCTGCGGCTGATGATCGATTATTTTCGCTCCAGCGGCGATCCGGAGCGCGGCTGGGCGCTCGCCGCGCTCACCGGCGGGCTCAGCTTTCCGCATGCCAAAGCCGGGCTGATCCGCAGCCTGATTGCCGAGCGAACCGATCCGGTTCTGTTCGAGCTTTCCTACGATTACGTCGGCGACCTCTCCGAGACCGTCGCACTGATGTGGCCTGCCAAGCAGGCACACATCCCCACTGCCCCCACCCAACAAGGCGGTGAGGAAGAAGACAAACTCACCCTCACCGACGTGGTCGAGACGCTGGCGAGGCTGGGCAAGACGCAACTGCCGCAGCAGCTAGCGCGCTGGCTTGATGCGCTCGACGAGACCGGCCGCTGGGCGCTGATCAAACTCGTCACCGGCGGCCTGCGGGTCGGCGTGTCAGCGCGCCTCGCCAAGGCCGCGGTCGCCGCGCTCGCCGACAAGGACGTTCACGACGTCGAGGTGATCTGGCCCGCACTGGCCCCGCCCTACCGCGAATTATTTGCCTGGCTGGAGGGGCGCGCCGACAAACCGGTCAGTGGCGATCCGGCGCCGTTCCAGCCGCCGATGCTGGCGCATGCGCTCGATGATGCCGATCTCGCCGCGCTGAACCCTGCCGACTTCATGGCGGAGTGGAAATGGGACGGTATTCGCGTTCAGGCGGTGGCCGGCAGAGAAGACAAGCCCGATGGCAGGCTTGTTGCCCGACTTTATTCGCGCACCGGCGAGGAAATATCGAAAAGTTTCCCCGATCTCCTTGAGGCGCTGCGCTCGCCGGGCGCGATCGACGGTGAACTCTTGATCATGCGCGACCGCCGGGTGCAAACGTTCAACGTGCTGCAGCAGCGGCTCAATCGCAAAACCGTCGCCGCCAAGCTGATGACGGAATTTCCCGCGCATCTGCGCGCCTATGATCTGCTCGCCGACGGCGATGAGGATTTGCGCGAGCGGCCCTTTGCCGAGCGGCGCGCCCGCCTCGAACGCTTCGTGGCGCGGCTTAACGATGAACGAATCGACCTGTCGCCGCTCATTGCGTTCCATAGCTGGGACGAGCTGATCGCGGCGAGAAAAAATCCCAGCGCAGCCGGCGCCGGTCCGGATGCCGCGGCGGTCGAAGGCGTCATGCTCAAAGCGCGCGAGGCGCTGTATCTCCCGGGCCGGCCCAAGGGCCTGTGGTGGAAATGGAAGCGCGATCCCTTCATTATCGATGCAGTGCTGATGTATGCGCAACGCGGGCACGGCAAGCGCTCGTCCTATTATTCTGACTATACGTTCGGGGTCTGGACCAAGAGCGAAGACGGCGACGAGCTGGTGCCGGTGGGCAAGGCCTATTTCGGGTTTAGCGACGAGGAGCTTCTCCAAATCGATCGTTTCGTGCGGCGAAACACGATCGAGCGGTTCGGTCCGGTGCGCGAGGTCGTGCACGAGGCCCATCGCGGCCTCGTTTTAGAAGTGGCATTCGAGGGCCTGCAGCGATCGTCGCGTCACAAATCGGGTCTGGCGATGCGATTCCCGCGCATCAACCGGCTGCGCTGGGATAAGCCGCCGGGTCATGCGGATCGCCTCGATCGGCTGGAAACATTGCTCGCGCGCATCGAGCAGGGCCATTTGCAGGGACAGATCGCGTGATGCGCTCGAAGGCCGAGCGCCCTGACGCCAAGCTTCGCCGCGGACGCCGCGGCGATCTCGGCGCCTTGGTGGCGATCGAACGCGAACTCTTTAGCAGCCGGATTTTTGCCGGGCATCTCATCTCGCGCGCGAGCTTTCGGCGCTTGCTCGCGTCACCGAGCGCCACCTTCATCGTTGCCGAAGCCGGCGCGCGGATCGCCGGTTATCTACTGGTGCTGTACCGCGCCAATTCCCTCGCCGCGCGGATATATTCGATCGGTGTCACTGCCCGTTTCCGCCGACGCGGATTGGCGCGAAGGCTGGTGGCGGCGGCCGAGAAGGACGCCGTCAGACGCGGCCGCAAAGCCATGCGGCTCGAAGTGCGGGCCGACGATCGAGGAATAATCGCGCTGTACGAGTTATCCGGTTATCGTCGCATCGGGCGCGCGCCGGGGTATTATGGTAGCCGCATCGACGCCCTGCGCCTTGAAAAGGCGCTCGGCAAGGAACCGCGCCAACGTTTATGAGTTTTTTACACACTATCCCGACTCTGATGATCATGACTCTGGTGCCCAAATCGGCTTTCATGGTGGACAATCGCGCGCGGTGCAGTCGCCATCCTTCGCAATTCCGGCTATGACCACCGCGTGCCGCGCCTGACATCAACTGCATGATCGGCCTCACGTCACATGTCGGCTTCGACCTGAAAGGGACCCGCCCATGACCGGCTGGGTCATCCTCGTCGACCAGTCCCGCGACCTGCCGAACGCCGAGACCCCTCACAAGGTCATCACCACAAGCGAGTATCTGGCGCGGCCGCGCCTGTTCGAGGTGGGGCGGCCGAAGCTCGTCAACCTCGCGCGCTCCTATGTCTATCAATCGAAAGGCTATTACGCCTCGCTGTTGGCGGAGGCGCGCGGCCATCGCGTCGTGCCCACCGTCGAGACCATGCTCGAATTGCGCGAGCAAAAGCTCTACGAGCACGCCCTCCCCGATCTCGAGGAAGAGCTGAACCGCTGCGCCCAGCGCGCCGACTTTCAATGTGAGGGCGAGTTCAAGCTCCTGGTCTGCTTCGGCATCGCCCGCGACGACCGTTTCGAGCCGTTCGGCCGGCTCTTATTCGACTGGTTCCGTTGTCCGGCGCTCGAAGTGATTATCGAGACCAGCGGCAAGTGGCTGTCGATCGACCGCATCCGGCCGCGCGCCATTACCCGCCTGGCCAACGGCGAAGCCGAATTCTTCCGCGAGTCCTTGCACAACCACACCAAGCGCGAATGGCGCGACCCGAAGGCACGCTCGGTCGCCAAATACGATCTCGCGGTGCTTTACGATCCGAACGAAAAGACCGCGCCGTCCTCGCCCGATTCGATCAAGCACTTTGCCCGCATCGCCGAGAAAATGTCGATCGACGTCGAGCCGATCACCAAGCGCCAACTTGGCGAGCTCGCCGAATTCGACGGCCTGTTCATCCGCGAGACCACCTCCATCGACAATCACACCTACCGCTTTGCCCGCCGCGCCTGGCAGGAGGGGATGCCGGTTATCGATGATCCGATCTCGATGATCCGCTGCACCAATAAGGTCTTTTTGGTCGAGCTGTTGCAGCAGAACCAGGTGCCGACGCCGCCCACGGTCATTCTCGCCGAGGACACCGAGTTCGATAAAGCGATCGACGAGTTGGGCCTGCCGCTGGTCGTGAAAATTCCGGACGGTTCGTTTTCGCGCGGCGTGCACAAGATCGCTTCGCCCGCCGAGTTCGGCCGCATCTGCGACGAGCTGTTCGAGGAAACCGATCTCCTCCTGGCGCAGAAATTCCTGCCGACCGATTTCGATTGGCGGGTCGGCGTTCTCGCCGGTGAGCCGCTATTCGTGTGCCAATACCGCATGGCGCGCGGGCATTGGCAGGTGGTGAAGTACCGGCCGGACGGCTCCTCGCACGAAGGCGGTTTCCGCGCCTTTGGTCTCGACCAGGTCCCGCGCGAAGTGATCGACATCGCCGTGCGCGCGGCTCGGCCGATCGGCGACGGCTTCTATGGCGTCGACCTCAAACAGACCGAGAGCGGCATTGTCGTGATGGAAGTCAACGACAATCCGAGCCTCGAACACGGCATCGAAGATTCCGTCGGCAAGGACGAAATCTGGATGCGGCTTCTGCGCTGGTTTGTCGACAGATTTGAGCAGTAATGTTCCCGTCATTCCGGGGGCGAGCCAACGGGCCCGCGCGAAGTCACGCGGCCCGATGACAGGGCTCCGCGAGCAACCCGGAATCCATAACCCCGGCGCTCGTGACTATGGACTCCGGACTTGCCGCTTTCGCGGCAATCCGGAATGACAAACACGGCGTTACGCGTCCACCCTGCCCTTAGTCCCCTTCGCCACCTGATCGAGCGGCCAGCGGGCGCGCGCAGCGACCTCTAGCGGATCGGTCAAGCCGAGCGCCAGCCGTTCGGCACCAGCCCAGGCGATCATCGCGGCATTGTCGGTGCACAGAGCGGGCGGCGGTGCCACCAGTTCGGTGCCAACTTCGAACGCGACGCGGTGCAGCACTTTGCGAATCGCCTGATTGGCGGCGACACCGCCGGCGCAAACCAGTGCATTGGGGCTGCCGATTTGGGCGCGAAACAGCCGCAAGCCGCTGCGCAGCCGATCCTTGACCACATCGACCACCGCCTGTTGGAACGAGGCGCAGAGATCGGCAACGTCCTCGTCGCTCAGCGGCGCGATTTTTTCCGCTTCGAGCCGCAGCGCCGTTTTCAGCCCCGAGAACGAGAAGTCGGCATCGGCGCGCCCTGCCATCGGCCGCGGCAAGTCAAAGCGTTCGCCGTCGCCGCGGGCGGCTTCCTTCTCGACGAGCGGCCCGCCCGGATAACCGAGGCCGAGCAGCTTCGCCGTCTTGTCGAAAGCCTCGCCGATGGCGTCATCGACGGTGCCGCCAAGTCGTAGGTAATCGCCGACGCCGCGCACCCCGAGAATCTGGGTGTGCCCGCCCGAGGCGAGGAACAAGCAATAAGGAAACGCGGTGCCGTCGGTCAGCCGCGCGATGAGCGCATGTGCTTCGAGGTGATTGACCGCGAGCAAAGGCTTGTCATGCGCGAGCGCAATGGCTTTCGCGGTGGTCAGCCCGACGATGACGCCACCGATTAGGCCGGGCCCGGCCGCCGCGGCGATGCCGTCGAGTGCGCCGAATGACATTTGCGCCTCGGCCATCGCCTTGCCGATGATGCGATCGAGCGCCTCGACATGGGCGCGCGCAGCGATCTCCGGCACCACACCGCCGAATTCGGCATGTTCGCTGATCTGCGACAACACAATATTCGACAAAATGCGGCCGCGACCGTCATCGTCGCGGCTCACCACCGCGGCGGCTGTTTCATCGCAGGTCGTCTCGATGCCCAGAATATTCATCCGTGTATTATAGCCTCGTTATGAGCCAATCCTCGACTCCGGCACGCCCCTTGCGCATCGGCTCGCGCGGTTCGCCGCTGGCGCTGATTCAGGCGCGGCAGGCACAGACCGCGCTGGCCAAGGCCTGCGGCATCGTAGCGGAACAGATCGAAATCAAGATCATCCGCACCTCGGGCGATAAGCTCCAGGGCCCCAATGAACAAAGCCTGGCTGACGCCGGCGGCAAGGGACTGTTCACGAAGGAGATCGAAGAGGCGTTGCTGTCCGGCGCGATCGATTTCGCCGTGCATTCTTCCAAAGATATTCCAGCCATCTTGCCAGCGGGACTTACGCTTGCGGCGTTCCTGCCGCGCGAGGACCCGCGCGACGCGCTAGTCAGTGGCAAGGCCAAGACTTTTCGCGAGCTTCCTCGCAACGCGCTGGTCGGCACGTCATCGCCGCGGCGGCAGGCCTTGCTCATGCGCGCGCGGCCCGATCTGCGCATCGCGCCCTTGCGCGGCAATGTCGAAACCCGGCTGCGCAAGATCGAAGCCGGCGAGATGGACGCCGCCGTCCTCGCGGTTGCCGGATTAAAGCGGCTCGGACTTTTTTCGACGATGGCCACCGCGCTCGAGATCGAGGAGTTTTTGCCGGCGGCGGGCCAGGGCGCCATCGCTATCGAGACGCGTGCAAACGATGAGAGCGCCCGTGCGGCTGCCGCCGCCATCGACGATGCCGACACCCATACCGCGCTCGCGGCCGAACGCGCTTTTCTCGCCGCGCTCGGCGGCTCGTGCCGCACACCGATTGCCGGTCATGCGCGCCTCGACGGCGATACAGTGAGATTTCGCGGCCTCCTCGCCAAAACCGACGGCAGCGACGCTATTGAAGTGTCCCGGCAGGGCCGCCGCGCCGATGCGGCGGCGCTCGGCGCCGACGCCGGGCATGAAATCAAGACCCGCGCCGGCGCCGGCTTCTTTGTCGAGGATTGAGCGTGCGCATCCTGGTGACGCGATCGCAACCGCGCGCCGCTGACACGGCACTCGCTTTGCGCGAGCTCGGCCACGAGCCGATCATCGCGCCGCTCTTCGAAATCGAACTTCTCTCCGATGTTGATCCTAAAACCGGACCTTGGACTGCGATCTTGCTCACCAGCGCCAACGGATTGTGGGGCATCGCATCGTTTGCCTGGGATAAAAAGTGGCACGGCATACCGGTTTTTGCCGTCGGCGATGTAAGCGCGAAAGCGGCGCGCGATATGGGTTTCGTCGAGGTCGCCTCGGCAGGCGGCAATGTGAACGATCTCGCCAATCTCGTCGCCGCACGTTTGCAGCCGCCGGCGCGGCTTCTCTATCTCGCCGGCGAGGAACGCGCTGGCGATCTTGCCGGAGCGCTGCGCAGCAAAAATTTCGAGGTCGATCTGGTCGTGGTTTATCGTTTCCTGACGGCGCAATTTCTTCCCGAGCCGGCCGCCGCGGCGCTGGCCGGCGAAATCGACGCCGTCTTGCATTTCTCCCGCGCGAGTGCCGAGGATTTTCTCAAGGCGGCGCGCAATTCGAACCTGCTCGAGGCGGCGCTGACCAAGCCGGTCCATCTTTGCCTATCGGAGCAAGTCGCCGCGCCGCTCCGCGAGGCCGGCGCGGCGCGTATTCAAGTCGCGGCGCAGCCGACCCAAGATGCCTTGCTCGAACTTTGCGGCTAAAGGGATCATGCTCTAGGGCAAAGCATTTACGCCGCATCTGCTTTAAAAAGGACACATGAGCGAAACGGACGACCAAACGCCCCGGCGGCCCCCCACCATCGAATTGGCGGCCACCGAGGTTGATGGCTCAGCCGACAAACCCGCAGCCGGCGAGGCCGACGCGGGCATTACCGGCGCGGCCGAACACGCGAGTGCCGGTTCGAATGCGCCTGCCTCGGCTCCGACCGGCCGGCGCTTCGTGTCGCATATCGCCAGTGCGCTCATCGGCGCGGCGGTGATGGCGGGTGCAGCGGCCGCGCTTTGGTTTACCGGTGTCATCCCGTTGCGCGAGGCCGCGCCGGTCGGAACAGCCGCGTCGGATTTGTCCGCGCCCGCAGCGCCGTCGAATCCGGCGCCGAATCCGCCGCCTTCACCCGCCGCCGCGCAGAACGGCCCCGTCGCGCCGGATTTGACCGGGCGGCTCGACAAGATCGAGCGCGCTATCGAAGCACAACGCAGCAACCCGGCGCTCGGCAACCGCATTGCCGAGCTCGCAGCACAAACCAAAGCGCTCGCCGACAACCTCGCCGCGCTGACGCGCCGCGTCGATGAAATTGCGGCGACGAGTCAAAGCGCCGCCAAACAGGCCGACACCGCGCTCAATGCCGCCGCGACGGCGAAGAGCGCGAGCGAAGCGGCAAGTAAAGACCAAGTGCGCCATGAGGATGTCGACGCACTCGCGAGCCGGATCATGGCCCTGGAAAGCGCGGTCAAGGGACTCGCCGCCGCGACGGCGCCGCTGGCGTCGTCAGGCGCGAATGACCGCTCGGCACGGCTGACCATCGCCGCCGAGGCATTGCGCGCAGCGGTCGAACGCGGCGCGCCCTACCAAGCCGAATTGAATGCGGTGCAAGCGCTCGGCGTCGATCAGAAAACGACCGCAGCGCTTGAACCTTTCGTAGGCAACGGCGTTCCGAGCGCCGCCATGCTGGCGCGCGAATTGGAGGCGCTCACGCCGGCGCTGCAGGAAGCATCCGAGCCGCGGTCCGGCGACACGAGTTTCGTGGAACGGCTCAAAAGCAATGCGCAAAAGCTGGTGCGTATAACGCCGCTCAATGCGCCGGCGGGAAACGATCCGCCGGCGGTGGTCGATCGGATCCGACTCGATGCGGCGCATGCCGATATCGGCGCCGCGCTCGCCGATATCAACGCGCTGCCAGACGCGGCAAAGCCGCTCGCCGCGGCCTTCACCAAAAAAGCCGCCGGGCGCGAAGCGGCCCTGGCAGCGAGCCGGCAGATTGCCGCCGATGCGCTCGCGGCGCTCGCCCAATCGAGCGCCCGATGATCCGCGTCGCGCTTTATCTCGTCCTCGTCGGCGCGATCGCTTATGGCGTCGCGCTTCTTGCCGACCGGCCGGGCGATGTCATCGTCACCTGGCAGGGATTGCGCATCGAGACCTCGCTGTTGGTGCTCGGCGCCGCCATCCTTGTGGCGGTCATCGTTCTTAGCTTCGTTTTTGGCTTTATTCGCTGGATCGTGCGGTCGCCGATCGCGTTGGCGCGGCTTTTACGCAATCGCCGCGGCGTGCGCGCCTATGAAGCGATTTCGCATGGCCTGATCGCGGTCGGCGCCGGCGATGTCGCTGCCGCACAGCGATTCACTGCCGAAGTTCAGCGGCTCGCGCCGGGAGAACCGCTGGCGCTGTTATTGAGCGCGCAAGCCGCACAGCTCGCCGGCGATCGCGACGCGGCCGAGCGCGCGTTCCGCACAATGGCAGCACAACCCGACACCAAGGCGCTCGGGCTGCATGGCCTGTTCATCGAGGCGCAGCGCCGCAACGACGCCGGCAGCGCGCGCGCCTACGCCGAGGAGGCCGCCCGCATCGCCCCCTCGCTCGGCTGGGCCGGCACGGCCGTGCTCGAGGCGCGCTGCCGCGACGGTGATTGGGCCGGCGCCCTTAATCTGCTCGAGCAACAAAGGCGCATGCTCGATAAAGCGACATATCGCCGCCAGCGCGCCGTGCTGCTCACCGCGCGGGCGCTGGCGGTGGAAGACAGCGATCGCGACGCCGCGAAAGAATTTGTGCTCGAAGCCAACAAGCTCGCGCCGGATCTGGTGCCGGCAGCCGCGCTCGCCGGCCGGCTGTTGGCCGAGGGCGGTCATTTGCGCAAGGCAAGCCGCATCATCGACAGCGCCTGGCGCGCCAACCCGCATCCCGAATTGGCCCAAGCCTATGCCGAGCTGCGGTCCGGCGAATCCGCGCGCGATAAGCTCAAGCGGATCGAGGCTGGAGCGCGGCGTGTTCCGGGCCATATCGAGGGCGCGCTGGCGGTGGCGCGCGCCGCGCTTGATGCGCAGGAATTTGCCAAAGCGCGCAACGAGCTTTCGCCCTATCTCGAGCGGCCGACCCGGCGTGTGTGTGTGCTGATGGCGAAGCTCGAACGTACCGAGCGCAACGATGAGGGCCGCGCCCGGGAATGGATGGCGCGCGCGCTCAACGCACCGCCCGACCCGCAATGGACGGCCGATGGATATGTTTCGGACCGCTGGCTGCCGGTTTCGCCGGTGAGCGGCCGCATCGATGCGTTTGTCTGGCGGGTGCCGCTCACTGGCGCGATTGCCGCACCGATCATCGAGCCGGAGCTTCCCGCCCCGATCAGCGCAGCGCCAGCGCCGCGCGGCCAAAACGCCGTCATTCCCGCTGGCGCCTCCGCCGTCCGTTCGGCGGCGGAACCGGTCAAAGCCGAGCCCAAACCCGAGCCAGTAATTCCGCTCGTGCACGCGCCCGACGATCCGGGACCTGACGGGGCACAAGAAAGCGAGACACCTGCCGATCAAGAGAGCGGCGGCTGGCGCAAGATTTTTCAGTAGCGCCGCGTCTTGTCTCGCTAACGGCTTGCCTGCCTCACCGCCTTGCGCTATGTCTATATGAACTATAGTGCATATCGTGCATGAGGCCATTGGCGCCGTGCGGCCTGCCAGAAAATCCAGGACTTTGCGGAAATCGGCGCCAGACACGCAAGCCAATGGGCGCGCCGCTGCCGGCTTTCTGAGCGAACTCGGCCGCGAAGTGCGGCGCGGCCGCGCCAAACGCGGTATGACACGCCGGCAATTGGCGCATGCTTCGCACACCTCGGAACGATATTTGGCGCAAATCGAGAGCGGCACCGGCAATCCGTCGGTCGCGGTGTTGCGCGCCATCGCGCAAGCGCTCGACATTCCCGCCGCCAATTTGCTGGGCGAGCCGGCTGCGCATAGTGGCGCGCGCGCGGCACTGCTCGATGTCGTGGCGCAGCTGCCCGATCAAAGCCTCGCCGAGCTCACGCAGCTGATCGAAGCCCGCTTTCTGCCACCCGAGCGCGCCGATCGCGCGCGGCGCATCGCCTTGGTCGGGCTGCGTGGCGCCGGCAAATCCACGCTCGGCCGCATGCTGGCGCGGCATCTCGGCTGGCCTTTCATCGAGCTCGACCGCGTGGTCGAGCAGGACTACGGCGCCAGCATTCCGGATATGATCGAGATGGCCGGCACCGCGACGTTCCGTCGCCACGAGCGGGCGGCGCTCGCGCGCGTGATCGCCGAACATGAGGCCGCGGTGATCACAACAGCGGGCGGCATCGTGTCCGATCGCGAGAGTTATGCGTTATTGCTGCGGCGTAGCCACACGATCTGGATCAAGGCGCGCCCAGAGGACCATATGAGCCGGGTTATGGCGCAGGGCGATTTTCGACCGATGGCGCAGAACCGCGAAGCCATGGCGGATCTGGTGGCGATTCTTGACGCCCGCGGGCCCGATTATGCCCGCGCACAGGCGCAGCTCGACACCTCAGGCGAGATGGTGGAACAAAGCTTCGCCAAGCTTCAGCGCATCGCTACCGAGTTGCTGGGGCCGACAGCGGTCGATCGCCGCCAAACCGCGGGAGGCGCGCGGCCGTGACACTTACAGATACCGGCTTTCTCGATTTGCCGCCGCTGCGGCTCGAATACCGCATGATCGGGCCGCGGCCGGAAGCTGCGCCCACCATCGTCATGCTGCATGAAGGGCTTGGCAGCGTCGGGCTGTGGGGACAGTTCCCGGACAAAATTGCGGCTGCAACCGGCGCCGGCGTCTTCACCTATTCGCGGGCCGGCTACGGCAATTCGACCGGCGCCAAATTGCCGCGCACCACGTCTTTTATGGATGAGGAGGCGCGCGAAGTGCTGCCGCGCGTATTGGCGGCGATCGGATTCCGGCGCGGCTTTCTGCTCGGCCACAGTGACGGCGCTTCGATCGCCACGATCTATGCCGGCAGCGTGCAGGACCACCGCGTGCGCGGGGTCGTTCTGATCGCGCCGCATTTCTTCACCGAGGAGATGGGACTCGCTGAAATCCGACGCGCGCGCAAATCGTTCGACTCCGGCGGTTTGCGGGAAAGGTTGAAGCCCTACCACGCGGATGTCGATACCGCGTTCCGCAGCTGGAACGAGCCCTGGCTGCATCCCGACTTCCAGAAATGGGACATCACTGAAGCGTTGGGTTACATCCGCGTTCCCATCCTGATCGTGCAAGGCGAGAACGACCAGTACGGCACGCTCAAGCAGATCGAGACGGCGCGGCAGGAATGCTTCTGCCCGGTCGAAGCCGTGGTGCTACCCGGCCTTCGGCATACTCCCTATCGCGAGGCGCCGGAGCTCACGGTCGATGCGGTCGCCGAATTCATCAACCGGCTGCTGCGCGACCACCATGAGGCGGAACCGTCGGTCAAGATCGGGATTGCCGTCTCATGAATTATAATACATATGAAGGGCGAGCCCGATCCAACCCCATAGCCAGAGCTTAGCGGAGGCGGTCGAAGCGCGAGGACCGAGACCAAGATGGGCCAGATAGACCATGCCCAAGCTGATCGAGCGACGCGCGAGCGAAGCGACGCTACGCGAACCGACAAGCGCGTGCGGATCGATTTTCAGACCGAGCCGTCGCGCTATCGCCACTGGAAACTCAAGGTCGACGGCGCAATCGCCACGCTGGTGATGGACGTCGACGAAAAATCGGCGCTGTTCGAAGGCTACGACCTCAAGCTCAATTCCTACGATCTCGGCGTCGATATCGAACTCGCCGACGCGATCGAGCGGCTGCGCTTCGAGCATCCCGGCGCGCGGGTGCTGGTGCTGCGCTCGGCCAAGCCGCGAGTGTTTTCGGCGGGCGCCAATATTCGCATGCTCGCCGGGGCGAGCCACGCGCATAAGGTGAATTTCTGCAAGTTCACCAACGAGACCCGCAACGGCATCGAGGATCTCAGCGAGAATTCGGGCATCAAATCGATCTGCGCGATCAACGGCACCGCGGCTGGCGGCGGGTACGAGCTGGCGCTGGCAACCGATTACATCATGCTTATCGATGACGGTTCGGCGGCGGTGTCGCTGCCGGAATTGCCGCTGTTGGCGGTGCTGCCCGGCACCGGCGGGCTCACCCGCGTCTCCGACAAGCGCCGGGTCCGCCGCGACCATGCCGACGTCTTCTGCACCACCGAGGAAGGCGTCAAAGGCAAACGCGCCGTCGAATGGCGGCTGGTCGATGTCGCGGTGCCGGGCTCGAAATTCGACGAGACGATCGAAACCCGCGCCAAGGAATTCGCCGCCCAGTCAGGCCGCGCGACATCCGGGGCCGGCATCAAGCTGACGCCGCTTTCGCGCAAGTTCACCGACGACGCGATCGAATACGGCACCCTGTCGGTCGAACTCAACCGCGCCGCGCGCATCGCGACCATTCTCGTGCGCGGCCCCGCGGCGCCGCCACCCGTTTCGGCCGACGCGATGGTGGCGCAAGGCGCCGAGTTCTGGCCGCTCAAGCTCGCCCGCGAGCTCGATGACGCGATTTTGCATATTCGGCTCAACGAGCTCGACGTGGCCGCGATCGTCTTCAAATCGTCCGGCGAACCGAACGACATCCTTGCTTATGACCGCTTCCTCGATGCCAACGCACAGCATTGGCTCGTCCGTGAGATCCGCCTGCTCTGGAAGCGCGTGCTCAAGCGCGTCGATCTCACCTCGCGCTCGCTGGTGACGCTGATCGAGCCCGGTTCGTGCTTTGCCGGCACGCTCGCCGAATTGCCGCTCTCCAGCGACCGCTCCTACATGCTGATCGGCAGCCGCAGCGGCGACAACAAACCGCCGGCGAGCATCGCGCTCGCCGACGCCAATTTCGGTCCCTATCCGATGGCGAACGGACTAACGCGCCTTGCCAGTCGTTTTTTGGCATCGCCCGACAATGTCGATCGCGTCAAAGCCGAATGCGGCAAGATGATCGATGCGGAGATGGCGCAACGGCTCGGGCTTGTGACTTTCGCGCTCGACGACATCGATTGGGACGATGAAGTGCGGGTGTTCCTTGAGGAGCGCGCCAGCTTCTCGCCCGACGCGCTCACCGGCCTTGAAGCGAATTTACGCTTCGCTGGGCCGGAGACCATGGAATCGAAAATCTTCGCGCGGCTGACCGCGTGGCAGAACTGGATTTTTCAGCGCCCGAACGCCATCGGCGAAGACGGCGCGCTCAAGCGCTATGGCACCGGCCAGAAGCCGGTCTTCGATACGCGCAGGGTATGAGAGGACCCGACCATGAACATCGAGAACGTCGATTACACCACCAAAATTCCGAACAACGTCAATCTGACCGACGATCGCCAGGTGCTGCGCGCGCTGGAGAGCTGGCATCCCGGCTATATCGACTGGTGGATGGATATGGGCCCTCAGGGATTTCAGGAGGCGCTCGTCTATCTGCGCACCGCGGTCTCGGTCGATCCGAAAGGCTGGGCCAAATTCGATTACGTGCGCATGCCGGACTACCGCTGGGGCATCCTGCTGGCGCCGAAAGAGGACGACCGCAAAATCCCGTTTGGCCGCCACTACGGCGAACCGGCTTGGCAGGACGTGCCGGGCGAATATCGCGCCATGCTGCGGCGGCTGATCGTCATCCAGGGCGATACCGAGCCCGCTTCGGTCGAACAGCAGCGCCATCTCGGCAAGACCGCGCCGTCGCTCTACGACATGCGCAACGTGTTTCAGGTCAATGTCGAGGAAGGCCGGCATTTGTGGGCGATGGTGTATCTCCTGCAAAAATATTTCGGCCGTGACGGCCGCGAGGAAGCAGCGGAACTATTGCGGCGCCGCTCCGGCGATCCCGACAAGCCGCGCATGCTCGGCGCGTTTAACGAAGCCACGCCCGACTGGCTGTCGTTTCACATGTTTACTTTCTTCACCGATCGCGACGGCAAAATGCAGCTCGAAAGCCTGGCGCAATCGGGTTTCGATCCGCTGTCGCGCACCTGCCGCTTCATGCTGACCGAAGAGGCGCACCACATGTTTGTCGGCGAGACCGGGGTCGGCCGCACCATCCAGCGCACTTGCGAGGCGATGAAAGCGGCCGGCATCGACGATCCCGCCGAGATCGAGAAGGTGCGGGCGCTCGACGTCATCGACCTGCCGACCATCCAGAAGAAACTCAACCTGCACTACTCGCTCTCGCTCGATCTGTTCGGCTCCGAGGTTTCCACCAATGCGGCGAACACGTTCAGCGC
This sequence comes from uncultured Alphaproteobacteria bacterium, assembly GCA_963816295.1. Lineage (GTDB taxonomy): Bacteria > Pseudomonadota > Alphaproteobacteria > Rhizobiales > Xanthobacteraceae > BOG-931. The sequence continues at coordinate 484,824 of CAWFJS010000022.1, forward strand.
CGGGCTGAAAGGCCGTTTCCAGGAAACCAAGATCGACGACGATCACCGGCTCGAAAGCGCCACCTACCCGGTGCTCAAATTTGTCGATGGCGCGATCAAGCGCATCGACGAGCCGGCGCTGACCGCGATTAATATGCGACTGCGCGATGACTACACCGCCGACTGCCAGCGCGGGCTCGATCGCTGGAACAAGATCATCGACAAGACCGGCGTCGCCTACAAATTCGAATTGCCGCATGTCGGCTTCCATCGCCAGATCGGCGAGTTCAAGGACGTCAAGGCGACGCCCGCCGGCAAGCTCATCGATGAGGCGACCTGGACTCGCGACAAGAACCAGTGGCTGCCGTCAACCGATGACGGCGCGTTCATCGGCAGCCTGATGAAACAGGTCATCGAGCCCGGAAAATTCGCGAGCTGGATCGCCCCGCCGCGCATCGGCATCGACAACAAGCCGGGCGATTTCGAATACGTGAAAATCGCGGCGTGATCATTCCGTCCCCGCTTCGCTTGCGCCACGCGGGGGCGGACAACTTTACTGCTTCAAAAAGGCGAGCAGATCCGCGTTGATCGTCTCCGCCTGTGTGGTCGGCATGCCGTGCGGAAAGCCCTTATAGGTCTTCAGCGTGCCGTTCTTCAGAAGCTTGGCCGAAAGGGGACCGGCGGCCACATAGGGAACGATCTGGTCGTCCTCACTGTGCATCACCAGCACCGGTAGGCTGATCTTCTTCAGGTCCTCGGTGAAGTCGGTCTGCGAGAAGGCAACGATGCCGTCGTAGTGCGCCTTGGCGCCGCCCATCATGCCTTGCCGCCACCAGTTCTCGACGATCGCCTCGGCAGGTTTGCCGGTTTTGTTGTAGTTGTAGAAGGGGCCGGCGGCGACATCGCGATAGAATTGCGAGCGATTCGCCGCGAGCGCTACCTGGAAATCGTCGAATACTTTCTTCGGCAGCCCCTTCGGATTGGCCGGCGTTTGCACCATCAAGGGCGGCACCGCGCTGATGATCGCCGCCTTGGACACGCCGCTTTCACCGTGACGCGCGAGATAGTGCACCACTTCGCCGCCGCCTGTGGAGTGGCCGACGTGAATGGCGTTCTTCAGATCGAGATGCGCGACCACTGCGGCGAGATCGTCAGCATAGTGATCCATATCGTGGCCGTCAGCGACCTGGGTCGAGCGGCCATGGCCGCGCCGGTCATGGGCAATGACGCGATAGCCGTGATTGAGGAAAAACAGCATTTGCGCATCCCAATCGTCGGCCGACAGCGGCCAGCCGTGGCTGAAGACGATGGGCTGACCTTTGCCCCAGTCTTTGTAAAAGATTTCGACGCCGTCTTTGGTTTTGATGAACATGACGCGCCTTTCCGCGATCGCGCGATCGCCGAATGTCCGAACCCGGCAACCTGATTATATCGGCGCGGGCGTAGCTGCAGTGACAAAACTGCGCGGTTATCGGTCCGTGAGCGGGCCCTCGCGCAGTCGCGACAGATCGAAGCGATCGATCTCGCGCAATAATTCAACAAAAGCTTTTGCGCCCTGCGCCAGCGCCGCGGCGCCTTTGTCCGCTTTCGCCAACGTACCATCGCCGACGGCGCCGGTCGGATTGAGATCCTGCGTCATCCAGGCAAACCCGGCCGGCCGATAAGCGCCAAGCCATTTGAACTCCTGCGCCATCGCGATGGTCTCGGGTGTCGCATGCGCGGCTTTTTCCATTTGCACCGTGTTCGGCTTCGCCGCCAGCATCAGCGACGTCTCGATGTCGCCGGCGTGAATGCCGTGCTTTTTTTCTTCGCCGGAAAACACACCGTCCGGATAACCGAAGCGGTGCCAGCCGACGGTGACCGCCAGCATGCGCAACCGCGCGCGCAGATCGCGGGCCACAAGCTCCATGGCCGCGACATTGCCGCCATGGCTGGTGACGAGCACGAGCTTGCGCAACCCCGCACGAGCGAGACTCTCGCCAAGCTCGGTCCAGGCGGCGATGGCGGTTTGCGCCGAGAACGTCAGCGTGCCCGCGTAAGCGAGGTGCTCGGTCGAAATGCCGACGCGCTGGATCGGCAGAAAGGTGACCGGAAGATCGTCGGGCAACATCTCGCGCGCCCGGCTGAGATAGGCCTCGGCGATGAAGCTATCGACGCCAAGCGGCAGATGTGACCCGTGCTGCTCGATCGCCGCGAGCGGCAGCACCGCGATCCAGCGGTCGGTCGTCGCGCCGGCGATGTCCTGCCAGGTCATCTCCAGCCAATCGCGCTTCGGCAGCGGCATCGGTGCACACTCACTTGCTCAATCGGTCTGACTTTAATGCGGGCATGCTCTATTGTCGCGTCCGCCGCGAACGGGAGCAATGGATGCCGCTAAAGCGAAATGATTTTAGGTTGACTCGTTGCTTCGCTTTAGCTTGTTGTTTGAGCATGATCTTTTCCGAAAACCGCTATCCCACTTTTCGGGATCATGCTCTAGCGACCGCGTTTCGAATTGGATTGATCGGTCTCGCGCTCGCCGGCGCGGCCATCTCGCCGGCGGCGGCGCAGGCGCTCGATAAGGTCTCGTTCGGCACCAATTGGGTCGCCGAAGGCGAGCACGGCGGCTTCTACCAGGCGCTGGCGGACGGCACTTATCGCAAATACGGGCTCGATGTCACCATCGTGCCGGGCGGGCCGAACGTCAACAATCGCATCCTGCTGCCGGTCGGCAAAATCGATTTTTTTCTGAGCGCCAATACGCTGCAAGCCTTCGATGCGGTCGAGCAAAAGATTCCGACGATCGAAGTGGCCGCCCTGTTTCAGAAGGATCCGCAGGTGCTGATCGCGCATCCGGACCAGGGCATCGACAAATTCACCGATCTGAAAAAGCTCACGCTGTTCATCTCCAACGAGGGCGTGTCGACCTTTTACCAATGGCTAAAAGCAGATTTTGCCTTTACCGATGCGCAAGTACGGCCCTACACCTTCAACCCGCAGCCGTTTCTCGCCAATAACAAAAGCGCGATGCAGGGCTATGTGACCTCGGAGCCCTTCGCCATCGCCAAAGCCGCAAATTTCACGCCGCGCGTCTTTCTGCTCGCAGATCAGGGATTTTCAGCTTATTCGACGCTCATCGAGACGCGGCGCGAACTGGTCGAGAAAAAACCGGACCTGGTGCAGCGTTTTGTCGATGCATCGGTCATCGGTTGGTACAATTACTTGTACGGCAATAACAGCGCCGCCAATGCGCTGATCAAAAAGCAGAACCCGGAGATGACCGACGAGCTCTTGGCCTATTGTGTTACCGCGTTGAAAAAATTCGGTATCGTCGATTCCGGTGACGCACTGACGCTTGGCGTCGGCGCCATGACCGACGCTCGGATGAAGGATTTTTTTGACGAGATGGTGCGGGCGGGCGTGACAAAGTCCAGTCTCGACTATCGCAAAGGCTACACGCTGCAATTCGTTAACAAAAAAGTCGGGCTCGATCTGCGGCCGAAGCAATAATGCCGTCAGCTTTCAAACCGCAAATTGCGACTTCATTGCTCGCGCTGCACGGCGTCAGCAAGGCGTTTCCGAACGGCACGCTGGCGCTCTCGAAACTTGATTTCGACATTCGCGCCGGCGAATTCCTTTCCCTGCTTGGTCCATCGGGTTGCGGCAAATCGACGGCGCTGCGGATCATCGCGTGCTTAAGCCTACCAAGCCAAGGCAGCGTCGAATGGCTGGCCCACGCAATGGCGGCCGATCAAACAAGCCGGATCGGATTCGTGTTTCAGGAGCCGACGCTGATGCCCTGGGCCAGCGTGTTCGACAATGCGGCACTGCCGCTGGTGCTCAAGGGTGTACCGGCCGAAACCATCGCAAAGCGAGTGACCGGCGTGCTCGATCGCGTCGGTCTTGCAAAATTCGCGCACGTTTTTCCCCGCGAATTATCGGGCGGCATGCGCATGCGCGTCTCGATCGCGCGTGCGCTCGTCACCGAGCCGCAGCTTCTCTTGATGGACGAGCCGTTCGCCGCGCTCGACGAAATCACTCGCTTCAAGCTCAACAACGATCTATTGCAGGTCTGGCAAGCGACCGGCACCACAGTCGTGTTTGTTACGCATTCGGTGTTCGAATCGGTCTATCTGTCGAGCCGCATCCTGGTGCTGACCGCGCGGCCGGGCCGGGTCTCCTCAGAGCTCGCGATCGAGGCGCCCTATCCGCGCGATCAGAACTTCCGCACCTCGGCCGAATACGCCGCGTATTGCCGCCGCGCTTCCACGGCGCTGGCGCAAGCGATGAGCGACTACAAACCGGCAGGAGATCAGGCGTGAACGCGGCGCAAACCAGTCAAGAGTGGCGCGATCATATGCTGCGGATCGCACTGCCGATCCTGGTGCTCGCGCTTGTGCTCCTGATCTGGGAAGCGATCGTGCGGATCAATCATATTCCGCCCTATGTGCTTCCCGGCCCCGGCCTGATCCTGGGCACGCTGATGGACGATTGGGAATTGCTGTCGCAATCGCTTCTGGTCACGCTGGCGACGACGGTGGAAGGTTTCCTGCTCGCGGCGTTTGGCGGCGTCGGGCTTGCGCTGTTGTTCAACCAGTCGCGCCTGCTCGAATATTCGCTCTATCCCTACGCCGTCATTCTGCAGGTGACGCCGATCGTCGCCATCGCGCCACTGTTGCTGATCTACCTGCCGCAGCCGCTGGCCGTGCTCGCTTGCGCCTGGATTGTCGCGTTCTTCCCGGTGCTGGCAAATACGACGCTCGGCCTGCATTCGGTGGACCGCAATCTCTCCGATCTGTTTGCGCTCTATGGCGCATCGCGGCGCCAGGTTCTGTGGCATCTCAAGCTGCCTTCGGCGCTCCCCTACATCCTCGGTGGCTTGCAGATCGCCGGCGGATTGTCGCTGATCGGCGCGGTGGTGGCGGAGATCGCCGCCGGCTCGGCCGGCGCCGGTTCGGGGCTCGCCTATCGGATTGCCGAATCCGGATACCGCCTCAATATCCCGCGCATGTTCGCCGCGTTGTTGTTGTTATCGGTGGCGGGGATTGCGATTTTTTATGCGCTGTCCTTTGTGAACCATCTGGCGCTGCGCCGCTGGCATGAAAGCGCGCTGAGCCGCGAGGCCTAGCGGGTGTTCTCCCGCACTGTTCATTCACGTGCTACCGGCAACGCCAGCGCCAGGACGCGTGCGACATGCATCGCCTCGCGGCGCGTTCCATCACGGATCTGCTGGCGGCATGAAGTCCCGTCAGCAACGATGATGGCGTCAGTCGGCGCCTGCCGAACCGCGGGCAGCAGCGATAGTTCTCCCATCGCGCGCGATACATCGATCGTCTCGGCATCGTAGCCGAAGGCGCCGGCCATGCCGCAGCAGCTCGACTCGATCGTTGCCAGGTCAAGGCCAGGAATGAGTTTGAGCACCGTCTCGACCGCCCCCATCGCGCCGAACGACTTTTGATGACAATGGCCGTGCAACAGCGCGCGCCGCTTCGCCGGTGCGAAGTCGATGTCCAGTTTTCCGGCGGCCGCTTCGGCGGCCAGGAATTCCTCGAACAGCACGATTCGACCGGCGGCCTCTCTCGCCGTGTCGGTTTTGAGCAGCGCCGGAATTTCATCACGAAAGCTGAACACGCAGCTTGGCTCAAGCCCGATCACCGGCAGGCCGCGCGCCAGCTGCGGCGCCAGTGCCGCCAGCGTGCGCTCGGCCTCGTCTCGCGCCGCATCGGTTTTGCCGACCGCCAGAAAGGTGCGGCCGCAGCACAATGGCCGTCCGCCGTTGTTGGCATGCGCTATATGAACTTGATAGCCGCCGGCGGTGAGCACCGCGATCGCCGCGCGCACGTTCTCCGGTTCGAAGTAGCGATTGAACGTGTCGGCGAATAGGACGACTTCTCCCCGCGCCGGCTTGCCGGCCGATGCGAAAAACTGCTGGCCGTCACGGAAATAATCCTTCCGCCATTTCGGCAGCGGGCGCTCCGCGGCAAATTGCGCAATCGCTTCCGACAGCGCCGCGGCGCCGGGAAGCCGGTCGCGCAAGTTGAACAACCAAGACCAGCGCGCGGCATAGGGGGCATAGCGCGGCAGATAGCCGACCAGCCGGTCGTGCAGCGATAGGCCGAATTTCTCCGCCCGCGTCCGCAACACTTCGATTTTCATCCGCGCCATGTCGACGCCGGTTGGGCATTCGCGCCGGCACGCCTTGCAGGAAACGCAAAGCTTCAACGTCTCCGCCATCTCCTGCGATGTCACGGCATCCGGCCCGAGCTGGCCGGTGATGGCGAGGCGGAGCGTATTGGCGCGCCCGCGCGTCACGTCGCGCTCGTCGAGGGTGACGCGGTAACTCGGGCACATGACGCCGCCTGAAAGCGCGCGGCAGGCGCCGTTGTTGTTGCACATTTCGACGGCGCCCTGAAAGCCGCCGCCGGCGCCGGGATAAGCCGACCAGTCGAGCGCGGTCGTGAGCGCATCGGCGCGATAGCCGGGGCCGTAGCGGAAATAGGCACGGTCGTCGAATTTCGGCGCCCGGACGATTTTGCCGGGATTGAACAGATATTGCGGATCGAAGCGGTCCTTCACCTCCTCAAATGCATGCACGAGCTCCCCGCCGAACATCGTCTCGTGGAATTCCGAGCGCACGATGCCGTCGCCATGCTCGCCGGAATGCGAGCCCTTATATGCGCGCACCATGGCGAAGGCCTCTTCGGCGATGGCGCGCATGGCGCGCACATCTTTTTCGAGGCGCAGGTTAAGCACCGGGCGCACATGCAGGCAGCCGACCGCGGCGTGAGCGTACCATGTGCCGCGCGTGCCGTTTTTCTCGAAGATCTCCGTCAGCCGCGCGGTGTAGTCAGCGAGATGCTCGAGCGGAACGGCGCAATCCTCGACGAAGGAGATCGGTTTACCTTCCTCCTTCATCGACATCATGATGTTAAGCCCCGCGGTGCGCACGTCGCCGATCGCCGCCTGCAATTTGGGATCGAGCACCTCGACGACACCGCCCCATTTTGCGCCGGTTTTGTCCCACGAGAGGCCGAGATCGCCGATCAGCGCCGCGAGCGCCTTGGCCCGGCGTGCGTTTTCGTCGCGATCCTCCGCAAACTCGACAAACAGGATTGCCTCGGGATCGCCGCGCAGAAATGCATCGATCGTCGGCTTGAACATCGCGATCTGGCGCGCAAGCCCGAGCATGGTGCGGTCGACCAGTTCGACGGCGATCGGCTTGAGCGCGACGATGTGCTGCGCCGCGGTCATCGCTTCATGAAAGCTGCCGAAATGGCAGGCGCCGACCGCACGCGGTCCGAGCAGCGGCGACAGCTTCAATTCGATCTTGGTCGAAAACGCGAGCGTTCCCTCGGAGCCGACCAGAAGATGCGCGAGATTGATGTCGTTGCGCCCGGGCACGAGCGCGTCGAGATTATAGCCGCCGACCCGGCGCTGCACTTTCGGAAATTGCCGTTCGATCTCGTTCGCTTCGCGGGCCGCGATGGCGAGAAGATCACGAATGAGCGCCGGCGGCACGTCGACGCCAGCCTCGCCCATGCGACCGAAATGCGCGCGCGTGCCGTCGGCGAGAACGGCATCGATCGAGAGAACGTTTTCGCGGGTATTGCCGTAGCGCAACGAGCGCGCGCCGCAGGAATTGTTGCCGACCATGCCGCCGATCGTGGCGCGCGAGGCGGTGGAAATGTCGACCGGGAACCACAGGCCGTGGGGCTTAAGCGCGCGATTGAGTTCGTCCAGCATAATGCCCGGCTCGACCAAGCAACGGCGGTCCGCGGCGTCGATTTCGATGATCCGGTTGAGATAGCGCGAGCAATCGAGGATCACTGCCCGGTTCACGGTCTGGCCGGCCTGCGAGGTGCCGCCGCCACGCGGCGTCACTGGCACACCTTCGGACCGGCAAACGGCGAGCGCGCCTTCGGCGTCGGCTGCCGATCGTGGGGTGACCACGCCGAGCGGCATGATTTGGTAGTGCGAGGCGTCGGTGGCGTAGCGCCCGCGCGTGAACGCGTCGAAGCGCACATCGCCCGTTTGCTCCGCCTTGAGCCGCCGTTCGAGCGTTTTTTCCAGCGCTGGCAACAGCGTCGCCGCCAAGGCTGTCTCCTTCTTTTGTTTGGGCGATTGCCCGCGCGCGTCGCGCGCCAGCCGTGACGAGGGATCGGGGCTTGACCCGAATGTCGCATTCGCTATTCAACGCCACAAGCCGGCGCCTCGGACGCGCGCCCAGGCTCGTTCCATCCGGCTCGTTCCGTCCGGCGTCATCCACCCGTCCGCAGGAGTGTCGAAAATGCCGCAGAATTCGTCGCGCGCCGTCGGGCGTCACTTTTTGCAGATTCCGGGGCCGACGCCGCTGCCTGACCGCGTGCTCCGCGCGATGGATACCCCGATCATCGATCATCGCGGTCCCGAATTCGCCAAACTGGCCAAACGGTGCCTCGACGGCATCAAGACGATTTTCAAGACCACCAGCCCGGTGATCATTTACACCGCGACCGGCACCGGGGCCTGGGAGGCGGCGCTGGTCAATACGTTATCGCCCGGCGATCGAGTGCTGATGGTCGAGACCGGCCAGTTTGCGACGCTGTGGAAAGTGATGGCGCAGAAACTCGGGCTGAAGCCCGAGTTCATTCCCGGCGACTGGCGCACCGGCGCCGACGCGGGGAAAGTCGAAGACTATCTGCGCAAGGACAAGGCGCGTGAAATCAAAGCGGTTTGCGTGCTGCACAACGAGACCGCGACCGGTTGTCTGTCGCCGATCGAACCAATCCGCAAAGCGATCGACGCCGCCGGCCATCCAGCACTGTTGATGGTGGACACCATATCGTCGCTGGCCTCGACCGATTACCGGCACGATGAATGGGGTGTCGACGTTACGATTGGCGGCGCGCAGAAAGGCCTGATGCTGCCGCCCGGCATGTCGTTCAACGCAATCAGTGACAAGGCGATTGCCGCAGCGAAGATGTCGCAATTGCCGAAGTCGTTCTGGGCCTGGGACGAGATGCTGACCATGAACAAGATCGGCTTCTTTCCCTACACACCGGCGACGCAGATGCTGCAAGGCCTCGCGGTCTCGATCGAGATGCTGCACGAGGAAGGTCTCGACAACGTATTCGCGCGGCACGCGCGCCTTGCTGAAGCCACACGTCGCGCGGTGCGCGCCTGGGGCCTCGAAATCCTCTGCCGGGATCCGAAATATTATTCGCCGACGGTCACCGCGGTGCTGTTGCCGGACGGCCACGACGCCGACGCTTTCCGTAACTTGGCGCTCGACATGTTCAATATTTCCTACGGCGCCAGCTTCGGTCCCTATGTCAAAAAATATTTCCGCATCGGGCACCTTGGCGACGTCAATGACGGCTGGCAGGTCGGCGCGCTGGCCGCGACCGAAATGGCGCTCGCACTCGCCGGCATTCCTCACAAAAAGGGCGGCGTCCAGGCGGCGATGGATTACATCGTCTCGGCGCACTCGGCCGGCGCCCGCGCCGCCGCGGAGTAATCATCGTCATTCCGGGGCCGGCCGAAGGCTGAGACGAATGAATGATTCATTTCCGTCACCCTGAGGCGCGAGCGAAGCGAGCCTCGAAGGGCGACGGCCGCAGCACCCGGGCCGCATCCTTCGAGGGCCGCTTCCGCGGCCACCTCAGGATAACGGTGAACAAATACAGTGGGTATTACGTCAGCGGCACCGCGGCGATGTGATCTTTGAACGCCTTGCGCGCTGCAATGGCCGCATACCAGCGTTCGAAATGCGGCAGCGCCGGGCGCTCCGGCACGAGCTGGCGATAACGGTAGGCGATGATGCCGACCGGAATATCGCCGTATGAGAATTCATCGCCGGCGAGGTAGGCGGTCTTCGCCAATTGCTGGTCCATGATCGTCATCGCCGCAGTCGTCTTGTTCTTCGAATCCTCGATGGCGGCGTGATCGCGCTTTTCCGGCGGCGTGCGAATGAGGCCCCAGAAGCATCCGAAGATCGCAGGGCCGGCGACGCCGAGCTGCCAGTCCATCCACTTGCCGGCCAGCGCGCGTTTGCGCAAATCCGCAGGCTCAAGCACCGCGGCTTTGTGCTTGGCGGCGAGATAGCGAACGATGGTGTTCGATTCCCACAGCAGAAAGCCGTCCTCTTCCTCGAGTGTCGGCACGAGTCCGTTCGGGTTCATGGCGAGATAAGCCGGCTCGCGGTTGTGGCCGAACGGTCCGCCAATATCGATACGCTGGTGCGGCAGGTCGAGCTCGCCGACCGCCCACATGACCTTCTGCACATTCGACGAGGTATTGCGGCCCCAAACTTTGATCATGGCAATTACTCCCAGCTCGTTGCGGCTTTCGTACACCTCTCCCCGCGCGCGGGGAGAGGTCGGCGCAAAGCGCCGGGTGAGGGGGCGTGCAAGTAGCCAGAGCCCAGCAGGAAATCCCCCTCACCCCAACCCTCTCCCCGCAAGCGGGGCGAGGGAGTTGATCGTCAATCGATCCGTCGCGCCTCCTCGGGCAGCATGATCGGAATGCCGTCACGAATCGGATAAGCGAGCTTGGCCGCGCGCGAAATCAATTCTTGTTTCGCGGCGTCGTATTCGAGCGGCGTTTTGGTCAGCGGACAGACCAGGATTTCGAGCAATTTGGGATCGACGCTCTCGGCCGGACGATCGGACATCATCAGCTCCAGTTAAATCGCAGATCGAAATATTCCCTGCCCCTGGAATGGGGAGGGTTTACTGCAACGGTGTTTCGCCCGGCGTCTTGCTCTTGGCAAGCTCGATCTCGGTGACCGCGACCAGGATTTCCGCGCGGGTCTTTAAGTCAGGCGCCTCCAGCATGGCCTGCTTTTCGGCGACGTCATACGGCGACATCATGGCCAGCGCGTTGACCAAAGCTTCATTGGGCGCGTTCTCGATGCCCTCCCAATCCGCCTTGAGTTTGTTGGCCTTGAGGAATTCGGTTAATGCGCGCAGCAGCGCCTTGCGATCGACCTGTTCTTCGCCCTTGCGGGCAACGAAATCGTCAACAAACGGCTGATAGCTGACGCGGCACTGCCGATAGAGCGTAGTGACCGGCAATTCTTCCTCGATGCGAAAGCGGGCAATGCCGGTGAGCTGAATCAGATAGCGGCCGTCGCCGCTCTCGGCGAATTGGGTGACGCGGCCGACACAGCCGATCTTAAACAAGTTCGGCCTGTTCGCATCGGCGCCAGGATGCGCCGGATCGGGCTGGATCATGCCGATCATGCGATGCGAGGAACGCAACGCGTCCTCGATCATCGCCAAATAGCGCGGCTCGAAAATATTCAGGGGCATCTGACCCCTGGGCAGCAGCAGCGCGCCCGGCAGCGGAAATACCGCAATCACATCGGGGAGCGCGTCCGGCCCTTTGTAGGTCGTGTTCATCGGCATGTCGCACTCCGCCCTGCGACGGCACCGAAACTCACGGCATCGACAATACGGCTTGCAGTATCGTCGTCTCTGCAGACCGACGCAAACTTTTAAGCGAACAGGACCGAGGAGAGCCGTTTGCGGCCTTCGATCGTCGCTTCATCAGTCGGACCCCAGGCGTCGAAAAATTGCACAAGCTGCTTGCGCGCGCCGTCATCGTTCCATTTCCGGTCGCGCTTGACGATCGCCAGCAGATGTTCGAGCGCGTCGAGCCGGCGGCCTTTGCCATTGAGCGCGAGCGCAAGATCGAAGCGCGCCTGATGATCGAGCGGATTGGCGGCGACCTTCTGTTCAAGCTCGGCAATCGGCCCCACGGTTTTGGCCTGCTCGACGAGCTCGAGCGCGGCGCGCGCCGCCGCCACGGCGGCTTCGTTTTGCTTTCCGGCCGGAATCATCGCGAGCGTTTGCCGCGCGCGGTCAAGCGCGCCGGTCTGCACGTAGCAGCGCACCAGGCCCGCCAGCGCCGGCACGTTGGAACTGTCCTCGGCAAGGATTTGCGCATAGAGGTCCGCCGCGCCGGCGGCATCGCCCGCGGCGAGTGCCGCGTCGGCGGTATTGAGCAAATCTTTGGCTTCACCGCCGATCCGGTCTTTGGTCAGCCGCTCCAGAAAAGCGACCACCTGGTTCTCCGGCAGCGCGCCCATAAAACCGTCGACCGGCTGGCCGTTGACGAAAGCGATCACCGCCGGGATCGATTGAATGCCCATCTGGGCTGGAATCGACGGGTGTTTCTCGATATCCATCTTGACGAGCTTGACCTTACCCTTGGCCGCTTTGACGGCCTTCTCCAGAACCGGCGTCAGCTGCTTGCACGGACCGCACCAGTCCGCCCAGAAATCGACCAGCACCGGCTGGCGCTTGGATTCTTCGATGACGTCTTTGACAAAGGTCTGCGTCGTCGTGTCCTTGACCGACGCTTCTGCAGTGGCCGTTCCAGCTGGTTGCAACATGTCGCGTTCTGCTCGTCTTTTGCCCTGAATTTTATTCGCGTTCTTGCCCACGTTCTTGCCCGCGTTCCCGCGGGCTGGCGAATTAACCCTAGAGCATGATCCCGAAAAGTGGCTACCGGTTTTCGGAAAAGATCATGCGCAAACACAAGCTAAAGGGAAACAACGAGTCAACCTAAAATCATTTCGCTTTAGCTAGCTGATTAAATGGGAAGAAAATCACTTAAATGCAATCGGGGATTTTACCCCGGTGCGGCGGAGAGGACTTCAATGCGCGGGGTGTGGCCGGTCGCCGCCAAGAACTTCAGCAAGCCGTCGCGCGAAATGGTTGTCGTCGCGGTATTCACCAAAGGATGAAAATTGAGCGTCTCATGCGCCATCAGCGCCGCGTCAAGCACGACGCTCACGCGGCGCTCCTTGTCATTGATCGCCGCGAACGGAGTGACCGAGCCGGGCAGGACGCCGAGCACCTCCTGCATCAGTTCGGCCGAGCCGAACGAAAACCGCCCCGAGGCGCCGAGCAGGCGATGCAGCGAACGCAGCTCGATCGCGGCATCTTCGGGCGCGACGACAAGATAGGCCGCACCCTTCTTGTCGCGCAGAAACAGATTCTTGGTATGCCCGCCGGCGATGGCGCCGCGCAAATCGCGCGCCTCCTCGACCGTGAACACCGCCGGATGGGTGACGGTCTTGTGCGCGATCTCGAGCGTATCCAGATAGGCGAAAAGTTCGTCCGGCGTGGCGGGCATTGGCCTGCTTGATAGTGCCGCACGGGTCCGGTTGCAAAGTGCGTGGTTGCAAAGGCAGGCGGCCGGGACGGCCGCAGTTGCCAAGCCATCCGCTCTTTGGCATAGCTTTAAGGCGGCCCGGTCATACCCAACCGTTCCGATGGCCGCCTTATCTGTCTTAAGGACGCGGGTGTAGCTCAGGGGTAGAGCACAACCTTGCCAAGGTTGGGGTCGAGGGTTCGAATCCCTTCGCCCGCTCCAAAATCCTTGATTTGATCGAAGGCTCGGCCGTCACCAGCTTGCGTGCCGGAAGGTCGCGATGTCGGGCGGAACGCATGCCGTGACTGTCTCCACTGCCAATGAAAACCGCCCCGCGCCGTCGGAATACGGCGCCTTCGCACTTCTGCTGCTGTGGCTCGCCGGCGTGTGCCTGCGCGTCACCGTGCTGGCGATCCCGCCGGTCATCCCGCTTTTACATCGCGACCTCAATCTATCGGAGACCGATATCGGCTGGCTCTCCAGCCTGCCGCCGATGCTGTTCGCGCTCGTCGCAATTCCAGGGGCCGTTCTCATCGCGCGCCTTGGCATCGTGCCGGCGCTGTTCGTCGGTCTTCTGCTCAACGCAATCGGATCGATCGCGCGCGCAGCGCTGCCGAACGCGGCGATGCTTTATGCGACGACCATCGTCATGGCCGCCGGCGTAGCGATCATGCAGCCGGCACTGCCGCCTTTGGTGCGTGCCTGGTTTCCGCGGCGGATCGGGTTTGCCACCGCGGTCTATACCAACGGACTTCTCGCCGGCGAAACCATTGCGGTGGCACTGACCATCCCGCTGGTGCTGCCGCTGGTCGACAACAGCTGGCGCTTGAGTTTCGTCGTCTGGTCGATCCCGGCCTTTGCCACGGCGCTCTTGATCATCGCCTGCGCGCCGCGCCCACAAGGCACGAACGGCGCGGCCGCGGCCGGCCGGCTGTGGTGGCCCGACTGGCGGCGGCCGCTGATCTGGCGGCTCGGGGCGATCCTCGGCAGCGTTAATTCGATGTATTTCGTCACCAATGCCTTCCTGCCCGATTTCGTCACCGCCGCGGGCCGGCCCGACCTGATCTCGAGCGCGCTGACCGCGGAAAATTTCTGCCAGCTGCCCGCCTCGCTGATCATGATCGCAGTTGCCGGGCGATTGGTGAAACGGCCTTGGGCCTATGTGGCGGCCGGCGCGCTGTCGCTGATCAGCTTGGTCGGGATCATGACGGCGACGAGCGGCGCCTGGATCGTGTTCTGGGCCGGCGTCTTGGGTTTCGTCACCACCGCCATTCTCGTTCTCGTGCTGGCGCTGCCGTCGGTGCTCAGCGCACCTGACGACGTGCATCGCACGTCAGCCGGCATGTTCACGGTCAGTTACAGCATCGCGATGGTGCTCTCGGTCGCCGGCGGCTGGCTGTGGGATTTTACTCACTCGCCGATCGCGAGCTTTGTGCCAGTGGCGCTCTGCGCCGTCGTGGTTATGGCCTTGGCCTCGACCGCCAACCACCCGGACCATCCTGAGAACGTGAGCAGCTAATCTCCAACCGCCAGCGCGCCGCGCGTGCGCGGGTCGGCGGCGCCGACGAAAGCTTCCGGCGTGATCATGATCGAATTAGCCGAGGTGAACGGCCGCTGCGGCACCACCTTGTCGCCGCCGGCCTGCAACGCGGCAACGATGTCATCGGCAATTCCCGGTTCGACATAAACCCGGTCCGGCATCCATTGCTCGTGCAGGCGCGGCGCCGCGACCGCCGCGGCGATATCCATGCCGCGGTCGATGACGTTGACGATGATCTGCAGCACCGTGGTGATGATGCGACTGCCGCCGGGCGAGCCGGTGACAAGAAAAGGTTTGCCGTCCTTGAGCAGGATGGTCGGCGTCATCGACGACAGCGGCCGCTTGCCGGGGCCCGGCGCATTGGCCTCGGCGCCGATGAGGCCATAAGCGTTGGGCGCATAGGCTTTGGCGGCGAAATCGTCGAGCTCATTGTTGAGGAGGATGCCGGTGCCCTCGGCGACCAGCCCAACGCCATAGCTGAAATTGAGCGTATAGGTATTGGCGACCGCGTTGCCGAAGCGGTCGACGACGGAAAAATGCGTGGTGTTGCGGCCCTCCGGCTGCACCACCTCGCCGGCGCGGATATCCGCGGCCGCGGTGGCGTGAACCGGATCGATGCCGGCGCGCCAGCCGGCGGCGTAACTCTTCGAGGTCAACAGCGAAACCGGGTTCGCCACCTGGTCCGGGTCGCCAAGAAACAGAGCGCGATCGGCATAAGCGCGCTTCATTGCCTCGATCATCAAATGCAGCGCCTGCGCGGCGTTCACGCGCGCGACGCCGCCGAGATCGTAGCCTTCGAGAATATTGAGCATCTCGATCAGCTCGACGCCGCCGGACGATGGCGGCGCCATCGAAACCACATCATAGCCACGGTAGCTGCCGCGCACCGGCATGCGTTCGATCGCCTGGTAGTTCTTCAAGTCATCGGAGGTCATGACGCCGCCCGCAGCCTGCACCGCGGCGGCGATTTTTTCCGCGACCAGCCCTTGATAGAAACCGCGCGACCCCTCGCGTGCGATTGTCTCAAGGGTGTCGGCAAGATCGCTCTGCACCAGCCGATCGCCAGGGCCGAGTGCGCTACCGCCGGTTTTGAAAAAAATCTTTGCCGATGCCGCCCAGCGCGACAGCCGCGCGCTAACATTCGGCAGTGAATCGGCCGTATCGTCGGTAACCGCGATCCCGTCTCGCGCCATAGCGATCGCCGGCGCGATCAACGCGGCAAGCGTGAATTTCCCCGAGCCGTATTTTTGTTCCGCGAGCGTCAAGCCGGCGACCGTACCCGGTACGCCGATGGCAAGTGCGGAATCGCGCGACTTTCCTGGATCGGCATTCCCAGACTCATCGAGAAAGCTCTTGGCGTCGATGCCGGCCGGTGCAGTCTCGCGGTAATCGATGGTCGTATCGCTGCCGTCGGCGCGATGAATCACCATGAAGCCGCCACCGCCGATATTGCCGGCGCGCGGATAGGTCACGGCCAGCGCAAAGCCGACGGCAACGGCGGCATCGATCGCATTGCCGCCGTTTTTGAGAATATCGGCGCCGATCTGCGCCGCGCGCGCCTCTTGCGCCACCACCATGCCGCGATGTGCCACGACGCCTTGAGGAGTGGCGATGGCATCGGCGGCGCGTTCGTCGCCGCGCGCAGCGAGCGGCAGCGCGATGGTTGCGCCGAGCGCAAAGCAAACAAAGCGTCGCAGCGCGAATAATTGCGGATGCATGTTCGAAAGCGCGGCCTTGCCCTACAGCATCGACGGCAGAACGCGATCGGGCGGGCGATGACCGTCGAGGAAGGTCTTGATGTTGACGATGACCTTCTCGCCCATGTCGACGCGGCCTTCGAGCGTCGCCGAGGCCAGATGCGGCAGCAGCACGACCTTGCCGGCGCGGGCGAGCTTGATCAGCTTCGGATTGACGGCCGGCTCGTGCTCGAACACGTCGAGACCCGCGCCGGCGATGTGCTCGGACTCGATCAAGCGCGCCAACGCGTTCTCGTCGATCACCTCGCCGCGAGCGGTGTTGACGATATAGGCTTCGGGACGGATCAATCTGAGTCGCCGCGCCGAAAGCAAATGATAGGTCGCCGGCGTGTGGGGGCAATTGATCGAGATGATGTCCATGCGGGCGAGCATCTGATCGAGGCTCTCCCAATAGGTGGCGTGCAGTTCCTCCTCGATTGCCGACGAGACCCGGCGACGATCGTGATAGTGAATTTTCAAGCCGAAGGCCTGGGCGCGGCGCGCCACGGCCTGGCCGATCCGGCCCAGCCCGACAATGCCGAGCCGCTTGCCCCAGATGCGGTGACCGAGCATCCAGGTCGGGCTCCAGCCGCTCCACTCGCGGTCGCCGATGAGCACCTGCGCGCCCTCGGCCAAACGCCGCGGCACCGCAAGAATGAGCGCCATCGTCATGTCGGCGGTATCTTCGGTCAGCACGCCGGGCGTGTTGGTCACGGTGATGCCGCGCTGCACCGCGGTCGTGACGTCGATATTGTCGACGCCGTTGCCGAAATTGGCGATGAGCTTAAGCCGCTCACCCGATTGGCTGAGTACGGCGCGATCGATGTGATCGGTGACCGTCGGTACCAATACGTCGGCGGTTTTCGCAGCCTCCACCAGCTGCGCCTGGGTCATCGGTTTGTCATCGGAATTAAGCCGCGCGTCGAACAGTTCGCGCATGCGCATTTCGACGCTGTCGGGCAGCCGACGGGTGACCACGACCAGCGGCTTCTTGCCCGTCGCCATGCGCTGCCTCTTCGCCGGAAGGTTCCAATGAAGACCCGCAAATTCAGCCCTGCAATCGCACGCTTTGCAACAGCCGTTTGCAAGCGCTGTTCGCCAGACCGCCGTTCAGGTCTCCTTAACCCCGCTCGCCGAAACTAACGGGCGGGGAGCGGTCCGTAAAATTTCTAGCAGATGGCCATATTCCTACAAAGCGCGCCGGAGCCGCGGGCACGTCTGCGTCCAATGGCGGGGATTGAGGCTACTCGCGATGGCCCGAACACGTGCCCAAACACATGCCAAAGCACGTGGCCGACCGACCGTATCGATTTGGGCGTCGGCGATAGCCCTGTTTGCTCTCGGCTTCGCCACCCTGGCTTGCCCGGCAAGGGCAGCCAGCGACGCAGTGACCAGCGGATTGCCGGTTCCACGTTTTGTCAGCCTCAAGGCTGATCGGGTGACCGTGCGTGGCGGTCCCGACAAAGATCATGACGTGGCCTGGATCTACACCCGCGCCGGCTGGCCGGTTGAAATCACCGCGGAATTTGAAAACTGGCGCCGGATTCGCGATTGCGACGGCGCCGAGGGCTGGGTCTATCACTCGCTGCTCTCCGGCAAGCGCACCGCGGCGGTGCAATTGAAAACCAAAACCGATCTGGCGCTGCTCTACCAAACCCCGGACGTGCACAGCGCCGTGAGCGCACGCTTGCAAGTCGGCGTGCTGGGATCGGTGAAGCACTGCACCGGGACATGGTGCCAGATTTCCGGCGACGGCTTTGCCGGCTGGATCGAGCAGAGCGCTTTGTGGGGCGTCTATCCCGGTGAGAAGGTTGAATGATCGCGATTTCCGCGCGATCGCCCTTCCTCATGCATGAGACGGCAAGCGCAGGGCTGCGCGGCCACTATCGCCGCACTCGTAATGCTTACGGTGAGGTGAAGAAAATTCAGGCCTGCTTGCGCCGCAATCGCACCACGACGTCGATGCGCGCGATCTCATAACCTTCGGGCGGAACAGGCGCGTTGCCGACCATCACGTCGCTCGTCGGAATATCGAGGAGTTCGTTCTGGCCCTCGATGAAAAAGTGGTGGTGCAGTGAATTGTTGGTATCGAAATACGCCCTTGATCCGTCCACCGCCACCTGCCGCAACAGGCCGACTTCGGTAAACTGGTGCAGCGTGTTGTAGACGGTGGCGAGCGAGACCGGCACTTTGGCGCGGTTCGCCTCTTCATAGAGCATCTCCGCCGTCACGTGCCGGTCGCCCTTGGCGAACAGGATCCAGCCGAGCGCCATGCGCTGCCGGGTCGGACGCAGGCCGACGCCGCGCAGCTTGGCCTTGACGTCATGCCAAGGACAGCCGGTGAGCGCGCCGTGCCTTAGCTCTCCCGGGCGCTGTTGGGCCAGCCGCTCTTGGGCCAGCCGATCTTGGGCGAGCGCGGTCGGCGCAAAAGCGATCGGCAGTGGCGGTTTCATAACGCACCCTGTTTCATCACGCACTCGTTCCTCGCCCCACCAGGGCGATTGTTGCGGACGAAATCAATATACGACAGTTTTCGGTGCCGCAACCGCCGCTCCCCGCCGGCAGAGTGCGCGGACTATGCGGTTGCGGCATGGTGGGGATGCGTCTTTGCCCCGCTATGCCAATATGTTAGTGAATCGAAGCATTGCCCCGGAAATCGCGGAGCTGAACCGCGGATGCAGGAACGCCGCTCGAATTTCGACTATGAGGACCTTCTCGCGTGCGGGAGGGGTGAACTGTTTGCGCAAGGCCCGCAGCTGCCGCTGCCGCCGATGCTGATGTTCGACCGCATCTCCGAAATCGCCGAGGTGGGTGGGGAATACGGCAAAGGCCTGGTTCGCGCCGTGCTCGATCTCAAACCCGACCTGTGGTTCTTCCCCTGCCATTTCAAAGGCGATCCGGTGATGCCGGGCTGCCTCGGACTTGACGCGCTGTGGCAATTGCTGGGCTTCTTTCTCGGCTGGCTCGGTTCGCCGGGCAAAGGGCGCGCGCTCGGCATGGGCGAAATCAAGTTTTCGGGGCAGGTCCTGCCGACGATGAAAAAGATCGTTTACGGCATCGACATCAAGCGCGTGATGCGTTCGAAGCTGGTGCTCGGCATTGCCGATGGCTGGCTGTCGGCGGACGGCTCGGTCATCTACCGCGCGCTCGATCTCAAGGTGGGTCTGTTCCGCGATGGCGAGCCGCAACCCAACGGCGCGTGAGACTGCCTCTCGAACGTGCGCGATGCCGCAAATGCCGCCGGCTTTCAGACAGGATCATGCGCGGATTCATTGCTATAATTCACGCCACGAGCGCCGGTTTGGATGGGATCATCTCACGACAGGGCTCTGGCGGGCGAGGCTGACATGAAACGGGTCGTCGTCACCGGGATGGGCATTGTCTCCTCGATCGGCAACAACACGCAGGAAGTGCTGGCCTCATTGCGCGAAGCAAAATCCGGCATCGTCCGCGCCGACCGCTATGCCGAGCTTGGCTTTCGCTGCCAGGTGCACGGCGCGCCCACGCTCGAAGCGAGCGATGCCATCGATCGCCGGGCCATGCGCTTTCTTGGCGGGGGCGCCGCCTGGAATCACGTCGCGATGGAGCAGGCGATCCGCGACGCCGGTCTCGAAGAGACCGAGGTGTCGAACGAACGCACCGGCATCATTATGGGATCCGGCGGGCCGTCGACGCGGACCATTGTCGAGAGCGCCGACATCACGCGCAGCAAGGGACCAAAACGCGTCGGCCCGTTCGCGGTTCCCAAAGCGATGTCATCGACCGCCTCGGCCACGCTCGCGACCTGGTTCAAGATCAAAGGCGTGAATTACTCGATCTCGTCCGCCTGCGCGACGTCCAACCATTGCATCGGCAACGCCTTCGAAACCATCCAGTCCGGCAAGCAAGACATTATCTTCGCCGGCGGCTGCGAGGAGCTAGACTGGACGCTTTCGGTTTTGTTCGACGCCATGGGCGCGATGTCGTCGAGCTTCAACCAGACGCCGGAGAAAGCCTCGCGCGCCTATGACGCCGATCGCGACGGCTTCGTCATTGCCGGCGGCGCCGGCGTGCTCGTCCTCGAACAGCTCGAACATGCCAAGGCACGCGGCGCCAAAGTCTATGCCGAAGTTGCCGGCTACGGCGCCACCTCCGACGGCGCCGACATGGTGCAGCCGTCCGGCGAGGGCGCGGCGCGCTGCATGAAAATGGCGCTCGCGTCGGTGAAACCGCCGGTCGATTACATCAACCCGCATGCCACCTCGACCCCGATCGGCGACCTCAAGGAGATCGAAGCGATCCGCGAAGTGTTCGGCGCCAAATGCCCGCCGATTTCGGCGACCAAATCGCTCAGCGGCCATTCGCTCGGCGCGGCTGGCGCCCAGGAAGCGATCTATTCACTGTTGATGATGAATTCCGGTTTCATCTGCGAGAGCGCCAATATCGAACGGCTCGATCCGGCTTTTGCCGACATGCCGATCGTGCGCGAGCGCCAAGACAATGTGAAGCTCGGCTGCGTGCTGTCAAACTCATTCGGTTTCGGCGGCACCAACGCTTCCGTCATATTCAAGCACCCGGACGCCTGACGCATGCCGGACTTGATGCAGGGCAAGCGCGGCCTGATCATGGGGGTCGCCAACGATCACTCGATCGCTTGGGGGATAGCCAAGACGCTTGCCGCGCACGGCGCCAAGCTTGCTTTCACCTACCAGGGCGAGGCGCTCGGCAAACGCGTCAAGCCATTGGCGGCGTCGGTCAATGCCGACCTCGTTCTGCCTTGCGACGTGGAAGACATCGCGACCGTCGATGAAGTGTTTGCCGAGATCGGGCGGATGTGGGGCGCGCTCGATTTTCTGGTTCACGCCATCGCGTTCTCCGACAAGACCCAGCTTGCCGGACGCTACGCCGACACCACGCGCGAGAACTTTCTGCGCACCATGCTGATCTCGTGTTTCTCGTTCACCGAGGCGGCCAAATGCGCCGCCGCGCTGATGCCCAATGGCGGCGCCATGCTGACGCTGACATACAACGGCGGCTTGCGCGCGATGCCGAATTACAACGCCATGGGCGTCGCCAAAGCGGCGCTCGAGGCGTCGGTACGCTATCTCGCCGTCGATTTCGGAACCGAGCGCATCCGCGTCAACGCCATTTCATCGGGCCCGATCCGCACGCTTGCCGGCGCCGGCATCGGCGACGCCAGAGCGATGTTCGCGTTTCAGCAGCGGCATTCGCCGCTGCATCGCGGCGTCACTTTGGACGAGCTCGGCGGCGCCGCGCTTTACCTGCTCTCCGACCTCTCGACCGGCGTGACCGGGGAGATCCATTTCGTCGATTGCGGCTACAACGTCATTGCCATGCCGGATCCCGACGCGCTGCGGGCCGATCAGGAGCGTGCGCTCGACAACGCCGCAAAGTGATTGGCGCTGCGCTGTCATTTCGGGGCGCCACGAAGTGGCGGGGAATGACTAAATCTATAGTTTCATCAGATGCGGCATCACCTCGCTGCGAAACAGATCGAGCGAGCGCAGCGCATCGGCGAGCGACATGGTGCCGAGAAAAAGATAGGTCAGCAGATAATTGACGCCGAGCTCACGCACCTGCCGCTCGAGCTCGGCACGGACCGTCGCCGGTGAGCCGGCGATCACGGTGCGATCCTCGACGCAAGCCTCGAAGTTGGCGCCGCGCGGCACGTTCAGCCGCGAGGTGAGCCCGGTCTCGCCATGCTTGACGCGCAGCCAATTCAAGTGCGCGAGATGAATGTCCATCGCCGGCTTGCCGAAGCGATGCGCCTGCGCATCGGTGTCGGCCACGAAGATGTGCCGCTGCACGCCGATCGCCGCGCCGCCTGGAAATTCCGCCTTGGGCGCAACCGGTCCGCCGCGTTTGTTCAGCGCCGCTTTGTAAGCGTTGACGTTGGCCTTGGCGGTCGTCATCGGTCCCAGCGTGACGAAATGCAGCCCCTGCTCGCCGGCCCAGGTCGAACCGATCTCGTTCGATGAGCCGTACCAGAACGGCGGATACGGCTCTTGCAACGGGCGCAGCTCGATCGGCACATCCTTGTAGGTGTAGTGCTCGCTTTCGTAGGAAAGGCGATCCGTCGCCAGACCGGCGCTGACGCACTTGAAGGCGTCGATGAAAATGTCGCGCGAGCGATCGTGCTCGACTTTGTGATATTTCAGCTCGTACGGCGATACGCCGCGGCCGATGCCGACATCGAGACGGCCGTGGCTGAGATGATCGAGCATGCAGATTTCCTCGATCAGCCGCAGTGGCGAATAAAGCGGCAGCAAATAGACGAGTGGCCCGAGCCGCATCCGTTTCACCGTGCGCGCAACGGCGCCGAGATAGACGCCGGGCACCGGCACCATGTTCAAAGGGGTGGCGTGATGCTCGGCAACGTGCAGGCAATAAATGCCGGCGGCCTCGGCGGCTTCAACAAATTTCAGCCGTTCGTCAAACAGTCTCGCCAGCGGCCGGTCGCCATGCTCGACATGATCGAACAATCCGATTTGCATAATGCATTCCGCTCCCTGGCTATTTCACGCGCCGAGCTTGCGACGATCAGCTCGTTTTCGGCGGCAAGCCGACCCGCCGTCCCATGCCCATGCAATCCGCGTCGGTCTTCAGTCCCACGGCGTGGATGCCGTGGACGGCAAGCTCCTCGTCGCGGTCCTCGGTATCGCCGGTCACGCCGACCGCGCCAATGACTTCGCCGCCAGAATCGCGGATCAGCATGCCGCCGCCTTCCGGAAAAATTTGCTCGCCGCTCGCGGCAATGAGATAGCGCATGAAGACCGGCCGTTCCTGCGCGCGCTCGCGAACGAGTTTCGAGCTGCGGCCGAGCGACAGCGCGGCATAGGCTTTGCCGTAAGCCATTTCGAACCGGATCATCGAGGCGCCATCTTCCTTCTTGAACGCCTTCACCTTGCAGCCAGGCTCGACCACGATGACGCTCAACGGCCGGCAATTCAGCGCGGCGCCGCGCGCGATGATCGCGTCGATAATGCGCTCGGCCTGATCGAGGGTGACGGCAGTCATGGAACGTCAGTAATGGAATGCTGTGCTGGGGATGGGGCGTTCTGACCTCACGTTCTGCCATCTTCCTCGCGCTTATTCCATAGCGCCCGACCGGCGCGGATTTTCTCCTCTTGCTTAGCCGGGCCAAGCACGCCACATCTGCGCGGTGCCGCAATCACCTCCCATAGCCGTCGAGCGGCTCGTCAAGATCTATAAAACCGTTCCCGCGGTGGACGGGATTTCATTTACGCTCGCGCCCGGAACGATCACCGCCCTCCTCGGCGGCAACGGCGCCGGCAAGACGACCACCATCGCCAGCATCATGGGCCTGATCACGCCAACTTGCGGGCGCGTGAGCGTGCTCGGCGCGCAGATGCCGCAGCAGCGTTACCGCGTTTTGCAGCGAATGAATTTTGAAAGCCCCTATGTCGAAGTGCCAATGCGGCTCACGGTGCGGCAGAATCTGACGGTGTTCGGCAAGCTGTACGACGTCGACCATCTGCGCGAGCGCATCGCCGAGCTTGGGCACGAACTCGATCTCATCGAACTGCTCGATCGTCCCACCGGCAACCTGTCCGCCGGCCAGAAAACGCGTGTGTCGCTCGCCAAGGCGCTTATCAACACTCCCGATGTGCTTTTGCTCGACGAACCGACCGCCTCGCTCGATCCTGACACGGCGGATTGGGTGCGCGCGCGTCTGGAGCGGTATTGCCGGGACCGGCACGCCACCTTGCTGCTCGCCTCGCACAACATGACCGAAGTCGAGCGGCTGTGCGAACGCGTGATCATGTTGAAACGCGGGCGTATTGAAGACGACGACACGCCGGCAAAGCTGCTGCGGCGCTATGGCCGCAGCACGCTGGAAGAAGTCTTCCTCGATGTTGCGCGCGGTAACGGCGGCGAGGCTCGGGAGGCCGCCCAATGAGCCGCCGCCACAAATCCGCTGTCACATCGTCGGCGCGCCGCATCTCGGCAATGATGCTGCGCCATTGGTACCTGTTGCGCTCGTCCTGGCCGCGCCTGCTCGATCTTATCTATTGGCCGACGGTGCAAATGGTGACCTGGGGATTCCTGCAATATTACATCGCCAGCAATGCCGGCTTTTTCGCGCGCGCAGGCGGCACTTTCATCGGCGCGGTGCTGCTGTGGGACATTCTGTTCCGGGGCCAGCTTGGCTTTTCGATTTCCTTCCTGGAGGAGATGTATTCGCGCAACCTCGGCAACATCATGATGAGCCCGCTGCGCCCGTTCGAGTTCATCATCGCGCTGATGGTGATGAGCGTGGTGCGGCTGTCGCTCGGTGCGGTGCCGGTGACATTCCTCGCCATTGCGTTTTTCGGCTTCAACCTCTACGCCTTCGGCCTGGCGCTGGTGGCGTTCTTTTTCAATTTGATGCTCACAAGCTGGGCGATCGGAATCTTCGTCTCTGGACTCATCTTGCGTAACGGCATGGGCGCTGAAAATCTCGCTTGGTCGATCATGTTTTTGTTCATGCCGCTGACCTGCGTCTACTACCCGGTCGCGACCCTGCCGACCTGGTTGCAACCGGTCGCCTGGCTGATGCCGCCCACTTACGTTTTCGAAGGCATGCGGGCACTGGTGATCGACAAGGTGTTCCGGCCCGAGCTGATGCTCGATGCGCTGGCGCTCAACGCGGTCCTGTTCGCCGCCGGTGTCTTTGGCTTTCTCAAGCTGCTGCAGAGCGCGCGGCGTCACGGCTCATTGATGCAGAGCGGCGAATAACCACCTTAAGTTCCGGAGCGCGGAGAATGGCCGCCATGTGAGCGCCGAATGGCGTGAAGGCGTTAATTCAACATGCCAAATAAAAAGGGAAAAGTTCGCTTTTAAGTTGACCAGATGACACACCAACGTCACAATGCTGCGCTGCAGCGGGCTGGGGATAGTTTCAAGATGGCTATTGGCGAGTTTGGCGGCGCGCCGGCGATGCCGGGCGACACCGGTGTTCTCGTCTCGACCCCGCTCTATTGGTTCTATGAGATGAGCCATGCCGCCCTGAATCCGTCGCGAGCCTGGGCGGATGCCACCCGGCTGTTTTTCAAAAATCCCGGCAATCCCCTCTCGTATACGACTTTCGGCAAATCGGTCGCGGCCGCGTGTGAATTGTTCGAGCGCTCGACGCGCCGTTACAGCCGGCCTGAGTGGCGCATCAATTCGACCTTCGCGGGCGGCGAGCGAATTCCGGTGCGAATTTCCACCGTCTGGCAGCGGCCGTTCTGCAATCTCATCAATTTCGAGCGTCAGTTCGAACATCCGCCCAAGCGTCCGCAGCCGAAACTGCTGATCGTCGCGCCGATGTCCGGTCACTACCCGTCGCTCTTACGCGGCACGGTCGAGGCGTTTCTGCCCAATCACGACGTCTACGTCACCGATTGGGTTGATGCGCGCATGGTGCCGCTGACGGAAGGCTCGTTCGATCTCGATGATTACATCGATTACCTGATCTCGATGCTGCATCGGCTCGGCGGCGACACCCATGTCGTGGCGGTGTGCCAGCCTTCGGTCCCGGTTCTCGCCGCGGTGGCGCTGATGGAAGCCGACCAGGATCCCTGCGTGCCGATCTCCATGGTTCTCATGGGGGGACCGATCGACACCCGGATCAACCCGACCGCGGTGAACACCCTCGCCGAAAAGCGCGGCCTCGATTGGTTCCGCACCCATGTCATTACCAAGGTGCCGTTTCCCAATCCCGGCTTCATGCGCGACGTCTATCCCGGTTTCCTTCAGCTCAACGGCTTCGTCAGCATGAACCTCGAGCGGCACATCGAGGCGCACAAGCAATTGTTCCTCCATCTGGTGCGCGGCGACGGCGATTCGGCGCAGAAGCACAAGGAATTCTACGACGAATACCTCGCCGTCATGGATCTCGCCGCGGAATTTTATTTGCAGACGGTGGACACGGTGTTCCTGCGGCATGCTCTGCCGAGGGGCGAGATGACCCATCGCGGACGCCACGTCGATCCTGCCGCGATCAGGCGTGTGGCGTTATTCACCATCGAAGGCGAGCACGATGACATTTCAGGCGTCGGGCAAACCGAAGCGGCACATCGCCTGTGCGTCAACATCCCGCCGGACCGCCAAGCGCATTGGCTGCAGCCTGATGTTGGGCACTACGGCGTTTTCAACGGCTCGCGTTTTCGCGCCGAAATAGCACCGCGGATTTCCGACTTCGTACTGTCGATGACATTATCCGACCGCGCGGCGCGACGCCCGGTCGGCGCGCGATTGGTAAGCGCCGCGCTTCACAGCGCCTGATCTTCTCCGCATCATTGCGCCGTCGGCCCAATCTCGCCATGACTATGGGCAATGTGGCAATATCGCTCCGCAATCGGATTCGGGTGTCCTATGCCGCCGCATGCGCTGCTCTACCGCCGCCCGAGCGAGCCTGGACGAATCGAGATCGCCTTCGACGGCGCCGTGTTGCCAATCCGCATACGGCGGCATCGCCAGGCCCGGCGCTATACATTGCGGATCCAAGCGCCGACGCGCGAAGTTGTACTCACGATTCCGCCGCGCGGCACGCTCAAGGAGGCGCGCGCATTTGCCGAGAAGCATGGCGCCTGGATTGCCGCCCGGCTCGGACGGCTGCCGCAAGCAGCGCCTTTCGCTGATGGTGTTTTATTGCCGTTGCGCGGCGAACCGCACCGGATTGCGCACCGAGGGAGCGCGCGCGGGACCGTGTGGACGGAGAGCGACGGCAATGGCGGGCGCCTGTTGTGCGTCGCCGGTCATGTGGCACACCTCAATCGGCGCCTCGCCGATTTTTTGCAGCGCGAAGCCAAACGCGACCTCGAAGCCGCCAGCCGACAGTTTGCCACCGATCTCGGCCTGGCCGTGCGGCGCGTCAGCGTGCGCGATCAGTCGAGCCGCTGGGGTTCGTGCTCAACCACCGGCGTGCTGTCGTTTTCGTGGCGGCTCATTTTGGCGCCGCGCTATGTGCTCGAATACCTGGCCGCCCATGAAGTCGCGCACCTTGTCGAGATGAATCACTCGACGCGGTTCTGGCGCGTGGTGAACCGGCTCGTCCCCGGGCATGAAAGAGCCAAGGCGTGGCTGGACGCCCATGGGGCCGATCTGCACCGTTATGGTTTACCGGGGGCGCAAGCCTAAGTCCGCTGGCCTGCCCAGTTCGCTTTAGTCCCGTCGCTTTAGTCCCGTCGCTTTAGTCCCGTCGCTTCCTAACGCCCCAAGGTTGGCTGGAGCGGCTGACCTCACCCGCGCCTCTTCACGCCCCCGCGCCTTTTGACGCAGCCGATAACACTAATCTGTGATCCGCATTGTATTCGCGCGGGCGAAGCCTATTTTCTCCCTATCAAGGCCGATCGGGCGACTCCCCCATCCCCCGACACCCCGTCGTTCGGTCAGATAAGCCTGAGTTGAGGCAACAACTTACGGACCCCAAGCGGCGTATTTGCTTGGGGTCTTTCTTTTGCGCAGCTTTTGGTTTGGCTCAGCGGGGACCGTTAACGCCGCGTCAGATCCTCAAGCATGGCTGCGGCAACAGCCAGTTTTGACACCGTTAGGCCGGAACTCGCCATTGCGCCGAACGCCGATCGCACCCGGTCGACCTCGGCCTTGTGCTTGGCTGCCCAGGTCTCTACGGCGGGGGCGCCCCAAGTCACACCCTCCAGAACGGCGGCCGTAAGCTTGCGCTCGGCATCGCCGATCACGTCGCGGGCGCGATCAAGCGCCAGGCGATCGAAGTAATCCGCCGCCGGGATCTCGGCGCCTGTTAAGCGCTCGATGCCGAAAAAAGCCGCGACGGCGAAATAGGTCGCCGCCACCCGATTAACGGGACTGCGGCTGCGGTCCGCGACCAGCACGATGTCGGGCGCGGCAACGAGCGCGCGAAGATTGGCAAAGCGCGCGGCAAGCGGGTCGGGCAAACCAGCGGCCATGAGTTCCTGCCGGCGCGCTTCGCTCGCCGTTCGCAGATCTTGCGACAGCGATTGACCCAGCGCAGCGCTGACCGCGGCAATGCCGTCGCGATAATGCACGACGACTTCGGCCAGTCCCTTGGAAAAATCGACCGCGCGCAAAAACCAGACCAGCCGGTCAAGCAACAGATTCTGTACCTCGATATAGAGATCGAGCTGCAACTTTCCGGAAACCTTGTTGTCGAGATCGTCGATCGCGGCGTTCAGTGCGGTGAGATCGTAGCTGTCCCGGGTTGCGGCGAATGCCGAGGCGATCGCGGCCGGCGTGGCGCCGGTCTGATCGGCGATCCGCACGATCAGCGACGGGCCGCCGCGATTGATCATCGAATTGGCGAGCTGGGTAGCGATGATTTCCCGGCGCAAACGGTGATGCTCAAGCGCATCGGGGTATTTCTCGGCTACGGCTTTGGGAAAATACCGAACCAGTTCGCGCGCCAGATAAGGATCGTCCGGCACCGCGGATTCGAGCAGCTCCTCGTAGAGGCTGAGCTTGGCGTAGGCGAGCAGCACCGCCAGCTCCGGCCGCGTGAACGGCTGCATGCGGCGGCGGCGCTCCTCGAGCTGCATGTCATCGGGCAGGTATTCGAGCGCGCGATCGAGCAAGCCACGGGTCTCGAGCGATTGAATGAGCCGCTGCAGAAAGCCGAAATCCGCCAAGCCGCGCCGCTCCGCCAACGACAGCGCCAGCGTCTGCAGATAATTGTTGCGCAATACGAGTGCGGCGACTTCATCGGTCATCTGGACCAACAAAGTGTTGCGGCCGTCCATCGTCAGCCGCTCATCGCGCAACGGGATACTCAGCGCGACTTTGATGTTGACCTCCATATCGGACGTATTCACGCCGGCCGAATTGTCGATGGCATCGCTGTTGAGTTTGATGCCGCAAAACGCGGCTTCGATGCGGCCGCGCTGGGTGACGCCGAGATTGGCGCCTTCACCAATCACTTTGCAGCGCAGCTCCTTGGCTGTGACGCGAACGCCGTCATTGGTTCGATCGCCGGCCGCCTCGTCGCTCTCATCTGAGGCACGAATATAATTGCCAATGCCGCCGAAGAAGATGAGAGCAACGCGCGCTTTGAGGATGGCGCGAATGAGATCGCTGGGCGTGACATGCTCGGGAAGTCCGAGCATAGCCTGCGCTTGCGGTGACAGCTTGATGTCCTTGGCGGTACGCGAAAATACGGCTCCGCCTTTGGACAACAATGCTTTATCGAAATCCTGCCAACTCGAACGCGGCAGATCGAACAGCCGCTTGCGCTCGGCGAAGGTTCGCGCCGGGTCGGGATCGGGATCGATGAAAATGTCGCGATGGTCGAAAGCGGCGACGAGCTTAATCGTTTTCTCGCGCAACATGCCATTGCCGAATACATCACCGGACATGTCGCCGACACCGACCACGGTGATCGGCGTTGCCGCGACGTCGATGTCCATCTCGCGAAAATGCCGTTTCACCGACTCCCAGGCGCCGCGCGCGGTAATGCCGATCTTTTTGTGGTCGTAACCCGCCGAGCCGCCCGAGGCAAACGCGTCGCCGAGCCAGAAATCGTGCGCGACCGCCAGTTCATTGGCGATGTCGGAGAAGGTCGCGGTGCCTTTATCCGCGGCAACCACAAGATAGGGATCGTCGCCGTCGTAGCGAATGACGTCGGCCGGCGGGATCACGCCGGTCGTGCCGATGCCGATATTGTCGGTGATGTCGAGCAGCGTCGAAATAAACGATTTGTATGTCGCGACGCCCTCGGCCTGGATGGCTTCGCGCGGGCCGCCGACCGGCAAGCGTTTCGGTACAAACCCGCCCTTGGCGCCGACCGGGATGATGACCGCGTTCTTGACATTCTGCGCCTTCACCAAGCCCAAGACCTCGGTCCGGAAATCCTGCGGCCGGTCCGACCAGCGTATGCCGCCACGCGCGACTTTGCCGAAGCGCAAATGGACGGCTTCCAGCCGCGCCGAATAGACAAAAACCTCATACAGCGGCCGCGGCGGTGGCACCGCGTCCAACGTGCGGCTGGCAAACTTGATCGCGATGACATCTTTGGCTCGGCCGTCGCGATCAAGCTGGTAAAAATTGGTCCGCAGCGCGGCAATGACCGCACTGACGAAGTGGCGGATGATGCGATCTTCGTCGAGGCTATCGACCAACTGCAGCGCGGTTTCGATTGCGGATAGGATTTCTTTTTCACCCGCGGCGCGTTGCTGCGCCGGCAAAGCCGAGCGCGGATCAAAGCGGGTGCGGAATAAATCGAAGATCTGCGCAGCGACTGCCGCGTGCTTGCGCAGCGTCGTCCACATGTAATCCTGCGAGTAGGCAACCTTTAGCTGGCGCAGGAAGCGCGAAATCGTCCGGATCAGCGCCACCTCGCGCCAGCCGAGGCCGGCCGCGAGCACCAAGGCATTATAGCCGTCGTTCTCGGCTGCCTGCGCCATGACGACGAGGAAACAGGCCTGGAGCCGGCTTTCCGAGGCGGACAAGTCGATCGACTGCCCGGACGCGCTTTCAAGCTCCATGTCGTGAAACCAGACCTCCGCCGCCTCCGCCGGCCGGATGTGATAGGTGCGCTCGTCCACGACCCGAAAGCCCATATTTTCGAGAACAGGAACGCGCTCCGACAATGAAATCGGCCGGTTTTGACTGAAAACCTTCAAGCCGACCCGTGTCGGCGCCGCGCCCTGCGGACGATAGAACACGACGCCGAGCGGGCGTTGCGCACTTAAGGTTTCCAGACCGCGAATGTCGGCCATCGCGTTCGCGGCGGAATAGACCTCCTGATAGTCGATCGGAAATGCGTCGCGATAGCGCGAGAAGAGCGCCCGAGCGCGACTTAAATCGGAATCCGTCGCGAGCGCGTCGCGCAGCGCGTCGGTCCAGCTGCGCACGATCGCTTCGACGCCACGGTCGAGCGCGCCGCGATCCGGATTGTCGAGCGCGCCTTCAGAACGGGCAACGATGTATTGCACGCGCACCAGTGGACTCTCGGGAAAGAACGGGTAATAGGCGCTTAAGCGTCCGTGGAATGCCGCGGTCAAATATCTGCCGATGGCCGCTCTGATCTGGCCGCTGTAGCGGTCACGGGGAACGTAAACCAGCACCGAAACATAGCGGCCGAAACGATCCCGCCGCGGCAGCACGCGTACGCGCGGCCGCTCGTCGAGATGAAGGATTTCCAATGCGAAGTGATAGAGCAACTCCTCATCGATCTGAAACAATTCGTCGCGAGGATACGTCTCAAGCACATTAACCAGCGCTTTGCCGGAATGGCTGGCCGGATCAAAGCCGGCGCGGCCGATGATGCGATCGATTTTCCGCCGCAGGTAGGGAATGCCGCGCGCCGGCTGCGTATAGGCCGTCGACGTGAACAGCCCGCAGAAGCGATGCTCGCCAATAAGCTTGCCGGCGCGGTCGAATCGCTTGACGCCGACATAGTCGATAGGCACGTGCCGATGCACGCGCGACCGCGCGCTCGATTTGGTGATGATCAGGAGCGTTTGTTCTTGAAGAAATGCGCGGACCGCAGAAGTGATAGTCACCGGTTTGTTCCAATGTTGTAGCAGCCGCACGCCGGAATCGCGCAGCAGGCCGAGGCCGGTCTCGAATACCGGTGCGAGGATTTCATCGTTGGTGAAGACGTAATCCCGCGCGCCAAGTAACGTGAAATTCTCCTCGGCCATCCAATGGAGAAACGCGACCGCTTCAACGATCTCCTCGCTCGCCAGCGGCGGCGGTTTTGTTTCCAATTCGGCGATGACATCGCGTACCCGCGTGAGCATCGGCTGCCAGTCTTGGACGCTGACGCGAACCTCGGCGAGAATGTCGTTGAGCGCATGCACGACCGCGGCGCGCTGTGCCGGATCATCGGCCTCATCGACATGGAAATGGATGAAGCTTTCGCGGCGCGCGTCGGGCGCGTGCGGAGCCTCGAACTCGACAAGCCGGCCCGCAGCGTCACGCCGTACCAGGAATACCGGGTGAACAAACGAGCGAATTTCGAGACCGCGGCTGTTGAGCTCGCCGACAACCGAATCCACCAGGAACGGCATGTCGTCATTGACGATTTCAAGCACCGCGACGCCGCGCGCGCCGGCGAGCGGCTCAAATCGTATCTTGGGAGCTCCGGGACGCCGCTCGGCAAGAAATGACCACGACTGCTCGGCGATGTTTGCCAGTTCCACCGCACCGCAGTGCCGCAAATCTTCGGGCGCCGCGAGGGCGAACAATTTGGCGACAAAAGCTTCAGGCACGGCGGACTTCCGCTCCGCCAAGAGCCTGGCGGCGGCCGCAACGAGCGCAAGGCCGCCACTTTGGTCGCCACCTGCTGGATTGGCTTGTCGGTTCATGTTTGCTCTGCTTACGATGCACAATAATACTAATCGTTCATGACAGTGGTCTGCTAGCAGCGCCTGTCTGCGTGTCCGTATCGCGCGGGGAGGCCGGCGGCGCACCGGTTTAACGAGAGCGGCAGCGAGAAATCATGCGTAAACGAAACAACAAAGCCGGCCGGAGCGCACAACGCCAGCGCCGGCCCGCGGCGGCAGATGATGATCGCAATATCACGGCGCTGAAGCTTAAGCCGGAAGAATTGACGCCGGAGATGGCGGCCTATTTCGCCAAATGCGAGGAAAAACTCGGCTTCGTTCCTAATGTGCTCAAGGCCTATGCCTTCGACATGCCGAAGCTCGCAGCCTTCGTCGCCATGTACAACGATTTGATGCTGGCGCCGTCCGGCTTGAGCAAGCTCGAACGCGAAATGATCGCGGTCGCGGTTTCGGCGCACAATCGCTGCTATTATTGTCTGGTGGCGCACGGTGCGGCGGTGCGGCAATTGTCCGGCGATCCGCCGCTCGGCGAGCTCATGGTCATGAATTACCGGGCGGCGCGGCTGTCGGAACGCGAGCGCGCCATGCTCGATTTTGCCGTCAAGCTCACCGCCGAGCCTTGGCTCCTTGAGGAGGAGGATCGCGCGCGCTTGCGCTGCGCCGGATTTTCCGATCGCGATATTTGGGACATCGCCGCGGTCGCCGGCTTTTTTAACATGACCAACCGCGTCGCCTCCGCGACCGACATGCGGCCGAACAGCGTCTATCACGGTCAGGCGCGCTGAGTTGAAGGCCTTCAGTTTAGTACTGATGCACCGACAGATCACGGATCGTCGGCTTCTCGCCGTTGAGCGGATTCGCCGGATCCCAGGCGTAGCGCAGCGTCTCGAAGCGCATGGCGCGTGCGTCGATCATCAGGAGCCGGCCGACCAAGCCTTCGCCGAAGCCGACGATCTCCCGGATCACCTCAAGCGCCA
The DNA here is from genome assembly GCA_963816295.1 of uncultured Alphaproteobacteria bacterium. Lineage (GTDB taxonomy): Bacteria > Pseudomonadota > Alphaproteobacteria > Rhizobiales > Xanthobacteraceae > BOG-931. The sequence continues at coordinate 518,440 of CAWFJS010000022.1, forward strand.
TCAGCGATCCGACCACGCCGGCAAGCGCCCCGAGCACGCCGGCTTCGGCGCAGGCTGGAACGCTGCCGGGCGGCGGCGGCTCCGGAAACAGGCACCGGTATGTGGGATTGGGCTTGCCGTCGGCACCGCGTTCGAACGCGCGGATGGTTGTGAGCGTGCCGTCGAATGTGCCAAGCGCCGCCGTAACCAGCGGCCTCTTGGCAAAAAAGCAGGCATCGGACACCAGATAGCGCGTGGCAAAATTGTCCGATCCATCGGCGACAATGTCGTAATTCTCGACCAGCGCCAAAGCATTGTCCGCGGCAAGCCGCAGATGATGCGGCCTCACCGAGACATTCGGATTGAGCCGCCGGATTGCCGCCGCCGCGGTCTCGGCCTTCGGCGCGCCGATGTCAGGCGTCGCGTGAATGACCTGGCGCTGCAAATTCGACAGCGTGACCGCGTCGTCATCGACGACGCCAAGCGTGCCGGCCCCGGCGGCGGCGAGATAGAGCAGCACCGGCGCGCCAAGCCCGCCGGCGCCGACCACAAGCACGCGCGCGCGGCGCAGCGCCGCCTGCCCCGGTCCACCAACCTCGCGCAGCACAATGTGGCGCGCGTAGCGTTCAAGTTCGTCGTCGCTGAGCATGCCGACAATATAGAGCCGGAGCCACGCCTCGGCGACTGGGCGCTAAACCGCGCGTTTTTTGCAGATTATCAGCCGCCGTCCAGCGCTTTCAGCGCGTCCGAACTGCGCGAGCCGCATTCGAAAGCTGTGCCAAGCGCGCGCGATGCCTCGCGCAGCGGGACTTGTTATTCAATCCGCAGAAGCGGACCTTATTTCGGTGGCAGTATCGCGACCGCCTCGACCTCGAACAAAGCGCCCGGGCGCGCCAGCTCCGGCACGCCGATGGTGGTACTGGCCGGCGGCGCGGAGGTGTTGACGTACTTGTCGCGGACCTCGCGGAATAGCGCGATATTCTTGCCGATGTCGACGATGTAGTTGTTCACTTTGACCACATGCTCGAAACCGGCGCCGACTGAGACGAGAGCCGCCTTCAAGTTCTGGAATGCGAGCTCCATCTGTTCGCGGGCATTGGCGCCCATCTTGCCGGATCTATCCATGCCGAGCTGGCCGGCGAAATAAACCAGGCGTCCCGGTCCGATCACTTCCACGACATGGCTGTAGCCCGGCGGCTTGGCGATTGTCTCCGGATTCGAGAAGTGAAGGTGGTTCGGCATGTCGGTGTCCTCCCAGTTGATGGCGCAAAGGCCTATTTGTTCTCAAATTTCGGCGGCCGCTTCTCGATGAAGGCCGCCATGCCTTCCTTCTGGTCGCGTGTCGCGAACAGCGAATGAAACACCCGCCGCTCGAAGCGCACGCCCTCGGCCTGCGACGTTTCGAAGGCGCGATTAACCGCCTCTTTTGCTGCCAGCACTGAAGGCAGCGACATCGCCGCGATGGTCGCAGCGACTTTGATTGCTTCGTCGAGCAGGCTTTGCAACGGCACGATGCGCGCCACGAGGCCGGCGCGCTCGGCTTCCTGCGCGTCCATCATCCGCCCGGTCAGGATCAAATCCATGGCTTTGGCTTTGCCCACCGCGTGCGTGAGGCGCTGAGTGCCGCCGATGCCCGGAATGATTCCAAGCTTGATTTCCGGCTGACCGAACTTGGCATTGTCGGCAGCGATGACGACATCGCATTGCATGGCAAGCTCGCAGCCGCCGCCGAGCGCAAAGCCAGCGACTGCGGCGACGACTGGCTTGCGCGCTTCGGCGACGCGATGCCACGTTCCGATGAAATCGCCAAGGAACGCGTCGGTGAAAGTCTTGCCGGCCATTTCCTTGATGTCGGCGCCGGCGGCAAAGGCTTTATCGGAGCCGGTGATGACGATGCAGCCAATATTGTTGTCGGCCTCGAACGTGTCGATCGCCTGAGCAAGTTCGCGCATCAACGCGCTGTTGAGCGCATTGAGCGCTTGCGGGCGATTGAGCCGGATCAAGCCGACGCGGCCGCGGGTCTCGACAATGACGTTCTCGCTCATGAGTTCCTCTGGATTCCTGGCAAAAGTCATTTCTGGCACACCGGGCAATAGAAGGTCGAGCGGCCGTTCTGGACGATGCGCTTGATCGTACCGCCGCAGCCCTGAGTCCGGCATGGTTCGCCGGCGCGATCGTAAACGCGGAAGTGATGCTGAAACATGCCGAGCTCGCCATCGGTGAGCCGGTGATCGCGCAGCGATGAGCCACCGTCCTTGATCGCTTGCGTCAGCACCGCCTTGATACCGTCAACCAGCCGCGCGGCGCGTTCGTTCGGTGCGCCGTTGCGCCCGGCGAGCGTTGACGCTCGCCGCTTCGGCGACAAGTGGGCACGATGCAGCGCCTCGCAGACATAGATGTTGCCCAGCCCGGCGACGACGCGCTGATCGAGCAACGCTGCTTTGAGGCTCGTCTTTTTGCCACGGCAGGCTGCCGCCAGCATCGCGGCATCAAAGGCATTGCCGAGCGGTTCAGGACCAAGTCCGCGCAACAGCGGCTCAGCATCGAGCTCTTCGCGCGCAACAAGTTTCATCGAACCGAAGCGGCGCGGATCGTTGAACGTCACGCTCGCGCCGGAGGCCAAATGGAAGACGACGTGATCGTGGGCGAGGCGCTTGCTGCGCTCGTGATAGTAACGGCCGAGATGTTTGTCTGGTCGCTTATCTTTGCCGAGAAAGACGTGAAACGATCCGGACATGCCGAGATGCATGAGCAAGACGTCGCCCGACGATAAATCGACCAGCAGATATTTGGCGCGGCGGCCGACACCGATCACCTGTTTGCCGTGGAGCCGTTGCGCAAAGTCCTTCGCCAGCGGCCAGCGCAGATCGGGCCGCCGAACCTCGACGCGCGTGATGCGTTCGCCATCCATGGCCGCTTCGAGGCCGCGGCGGACCGTTTCCACTTCCGGAAGTTCGGGCATTGCTGCTTTAAGGCCGCCGCTGCAACGTGGTTAATTTCAAAGACATAGCCTGCTCCGGCGGGCCGCGCTATGGTTGCGCAGCGAGGTCGGCAGCGATGACAGAATCCGCCCAATTCGGCTCCAAACGGGTGCCGCTTGCGGCCAAGCAGGCGCTGGTCAACGACGTTTTTCACAGCGTCGCGCGCCGCTACGATCTCATGAACGACCTGATGTCGTTCGGGCTGCATCGGGCCTGGAAGGATGCGCTGGTGACGGCGGTTAATCCGCCGCGAGCGGCGCCGTTTGCGATGCTCGATATCGCCGGCGGCACCGGCGATATCGCCTTTCGCATTATCGAGGCCGGCGGCGCGCAGACCCGCGTCACCGTCTGCGATATCAATCCCGACATGCTTGAAGTCGGCCGCGAGCGCGCGTCGATGCATGGCGGCGACGACGTCGTTACATTCGCTGAGGCCAATGCCGAGACGCTGCCGTTTGCCGACCGCAGTTTTGACGCGGCGACGATTGCCTTCGGCATCCGCAATGTGCCGCGCATCGAACGCGCGCTGGCCGAAGCTTTCCGCGTGCTCAAGATCGGCGGCAAATTTGTCTGCCTCGAATTCTCGTCGGTGGACGTTCCGGCCGTCGACCGGCTCTATGATTTCTATTCGTTCAACGTCATTCCGGCATTGGGCCGGGTCGTGGCCGGAGACGCCGAATCCTACCGTTATCTGGTTGAATCCATCCGCCGCTTTCCCAAACCGCAAGCCTTTGCTGCAATGTTGCGCGCGGCTGGTTTCGGCCGCGTCTCGTTCCAAGCGATGAGCGGCGGCATCGTGATGTTGCACTCCGGCTGGCGTTTGTGATCTCGGCTCCTGCGCATCTCGTACGGCTCGCCCACGCCGGCTTCGTGTTCGCCCGCGAAGGCGTTTTCGGCATCATCGATCCGGTGGTGGCGCCGGTCGGGGCGCGCCCGCTCATACGAATGGCGCGGCTGTTGGAGCGGCACACCACTGGGCCGGCGGAAACGCGACTGTCGGTGGCGCTCACCAAGCTCGGCCCGAGCTATGTCAAGCTCGGGCAATTTCTCGCCACCCGACCCGACGTGGTCGGCGCCGCGCTGGCGCGCGATCTTGAGAGCTTGCAGGATCGCATGCCGCCGTTTCCCCAAGCCGAAGCCGAGGCGGCGATCGCCGTGTCCTTCGGCAAGCCGGTCGGGTCGGTTTTCGCAACCTTCGGCCCACCGGTTGCCGCCGCCTCGATTGCGCAAGTGCATCGGGCCACGGTTGTGACGGCAACCGGCAGTCGCGCTGTCGCCGTAAAGATTTTGCGCCCCGGCGTCGAGCGCCGCTTTCACGCCGATCTGGTCGCATTCACTTTTGCCGCGCAGCACGCCGAAAACGCCTCCGCCGAGGCCCGCCGGCTGCGCCTGATCGAGGTCGTCGACACGTTGCGCCGCTCGGTGATGGTGGAGATGGATTTTCGTCTGGAGGCTGCGGCGCTTTCCGAAATGGGGGAAAACACCAAGGCTGATCCCGATTTTCGCGTCCCGGAAGTCGATTGGGACCGCACCAGCAAGGAAGTACTGACGCTGGAATGGATCGATGCGACGCCGCTGTCAGACCGGGCGCGGCTGCAGACCAAGGGCTTCGACTTGGCGCAGCTGGCGCGCGCCCTTATTCAAACTTTCCTGCGCCATGCGCTGCGCGACGGCTTCTTTCACGCCGACATGCATCCGGGAAATCTGTTCGTCGATGACGAGGGCCGGCTGATCGCGGTCGATTTCGGCATCATGGGGCGGCTCGGGATCAAAGAACGCCTGTTCCTCGCCGAAATCCTGCATGGCTTCATCACCCGCGATTATTACCGCACGGCCGAGGTTCATTTCGAAGCCGGCTATGTGCCGACGCGGCATTCGATCGAAGATTTCGCGCAGGCGATCCGCGCCATCGGCGAGCCAATCCACAATCGCACCGCCGAAGACATTTCGATGGCCCGGCTGCTGGCGCTGTTGTTCGAGGTCACCGGCCTGTTCGATATGCGCACGCGGCCGGAGCTGTTGCTGTTGCAAAAAACCATGGTCGTGGTGGAGGGCGTGGCGCGCACGCTCGATCCCAAGCTCGACATGTGGCGCACGGCGGAGCCGGTCGTGCGCGAATGGATGGAGCGCCACCTCGGCGCCGCCGGTAAGCTCGAAAGCGCCGCACTTGGCGCCGCCGAACTCGGCCGCTTCGTCGGCAATGCACCAGGCCTCTTAACCCGCGGCGCCCGCGTGCTCGATCAGCTCGATGAAATGACGCGCGACGGGCTCGTGTTGTCGCCGCAGACCATCGCCGAACTCGACAAGACCGAAGCCCGGCGCGGCCGCTGGATGGTCGCGGCGCTGTGGATCATCGCGGCGCTCTTGCTGTGGTTCGCCCTGCGGCACTGATTGCGTCGATTTGATTGCACTGATTGCAATGCTGGCATTGTCCTGCTAAGCTATGGCTGAATAAGGGAAAAACATTTTGGCCAGCCTGACTGTTCGCCAACTGGACGACACGCTGAAGAAGCTGCTGCGGCTGCGTGCGGCGCGCCACGGCCGATCCATGGAGGACGAGGTCCGGGTGATCTTGCGCGAAGCCGCGGCAGAAACCGACCATGGCGCCGCCGACCGGTTCGCGCCTTCCGCGGCGCCAAAACACAAGACCGCAACGCCGAGCGAAGACGGACCACGCATTCTCCTCATCATCGGCGGCGGCATCGCCGCCTATAAATCGCTCGATTTGATCCGACGCTTGCAGGAGCGCGGGGCGCGGCTGCGCTGCATCCTCACGCCGGCCGCACAGCATTTTGTCACGCCGCTTGCCGTCGGCGCGCTCACCGGCGAACGCGCTTTTATCGATCTGTTCGATCCGCAGAGCGAATTCGATGTCGGTCACATCCGGCTGGCCCGCGACGCCGATCTCATTGTTGTGGCACCGGCGACCGCCGACCTTCTCGCCAAAATGGCGGGCGGGCACGCCGACGATCTGGCGACCGCGGTCCTGCTGGCAACCGACCAGCCGATCCTGATCGCGCCGGCGATGAATCCGCGCATGTGGGCGGCCAAAGCAACCGCGCGCAATCTGGCGCAGCTGACCGCCGACGGCGTGCGCGTCGTCGGCCCCAATGCCGGCGAGATGGCCGAGCGCGGCGAAGCCGGGCTTGGGCGCATGGCCGAGCCGCTGGAGATCGCCGCGGCCGCCGAGAGCATCTTGCGGCGGGGCGCGGCGCTCGCCGGCAAACGCATAATAGTTACGTCCGGCCCGACCCACGAGCCGATCGATCCGGTGCGTTACATCGCCAACCGATCCTCGGGCAAACAGGGTCATGCCATTGCGGCAGCGGCAGCGGCGGCCGGCGCCGATGTCGTCGTGGTCAGCGGCCCGGTCAATCTGCCGGACCCTCCGGGCGTGGACGTCGTCAAGGTGGAGACCGCGCGCCAGATGTTCGACGCCGTCGAAGCCGCGCTCCCCGCGGATGCCGCCGTTTTCGCCGCCGCCGTGGCCGACTGGCGCAGCGAAAGCGAAAGCGCAAGCAAGATCAAGAAACAGCCGGAGCGGACGCCGACGCTCAAACTGACGGAGAACCCGGACATTTTATCCAGTGTCGCCCATCGCACATCCGGGCGCCCACGCCTGGTTGTGGGCTTTGCCGCGGAAACCGACGATGTCATCGCCAATGCCCGTGCAAAGCGGATGAAAAAAGGCTGCGACTGGATCGTCGCCAATGACGTCTCCGCCGAAAGCGGAGTAATGGGCGGCGACATGAACACCGTGCATCTCGTCACCGCAAGCGGCGTCGAATCATGGCCGCCGCAAGCCAAGGATCAGGTCGCGCGCAGGTTGATCGAGTGCATTGCCGCGACGCTCGACGGGACGAAGCGATGAACGCCGAGTTGCGTATCCTGCGCTTGCCGCACGCGGCCGATCTACCGCTGCCGGCTTATCAGACCGATCGCGCCGCCGGACTCGATCTCGTCGCTGCGGTGCCCGCCGGCGCCCCGGTTACGATTGCGCCGGGCGAGCGCGTGATGATCCCGACCGGCATCGCCATTGCTTTGCCGTCCGGGCATGAAGGTCAGATCCGCCCACGATCAGGCATTGCGCTTCGTCACGGCGTCACGGTGTTGAATTCACCGGGAACCATCGACGCCGATTACCGGGGCGAAATACAGGTGATCCTCGTCAATTTGGGCGCAGAAAACTTCGAGATTACGCGGGGAACCCGCATCGCCCAGATGATCATTGCCCCAATAATACAGGCCAAAATTATTGAATCGGGCCGCCTGGACGTGACCGGGCGCGAAGGCGGCGGTTTCGGTTCAACGGGGTAGAGCCAAATTCAAATACGCTTGAGCGACGCCCTACATGTGGCGAGAAATCGCGAGATTATTACCCGCACCCTCGAACCAATCCCAGTTACATAACGTTTATTCCGCTCAATGCCTCTATTGCCGCGTAAAGCAGTTCTCGCCGTCGCCGCAGTCATTGATGTCGCGATGCACGAGCATGGAAAGCCGATTTCCGCAAAAACGCTTGCGGCGCGGCACAGCTTGCCTCCCCGGCATCTGGAACCTGTGCTGCAGGCTCTGGTTCGCTGCGGAATCTTGAAAGGTATTCGCGGTCCGCGCGGCGGCTATGAGCTGGCGCGCGAGCGCCGCCGCGTTACGGTGAATGACATTTTGCAGGCCGCCGGCACAGTTGAGGAAAGCGATGAGCCTCAATCCGGCTCAGAGCTTGTGAAAAAAGTCGTACTGCCTGCAGTGGCCGCTGCCGAACGCGAATTCGGCGTAGCACTGTCGCGCATCAATGTCGAAGACCTCGTGCGCGACGCCCAGGTGCTTGGGGAGCAGCACCCCGAGGCACGCACCGCGGAGGCGCGGCGCTGAAATTTATTCGGCGGCATTCAAACGCCGTGTTCACGATCTGGACTCTTTCGGTGCGATTCCCCTTCGGTGCGATTCCCCTTAAGAGTAAATTTGCACGATTCGCGGGCTCGCTCGCGGCGGACCGGCCGGCGGGATGATGGGTTGAGGCCGGCAGAGGCAAAGGGGCATGCCGGACACGATCCGGACGAGCTGGGGCTGCCCGCAGGGGCGCGGCCGGGGAATTGGCCGATCGGCAACGGCAATCGGCACGCTGGTGTCATCGACGGCCAGTGCGGCGGAACAGTCCGCGCCGGCCTTACATCAGATCGCGCTTGATGCTCATCGCGGCTTTGCCCAGCATGAAATCATTTTTCTGGCGCTGACGGCCGGCGCCGTATTGTTCGCCATCGTAACCGCGATTGTCTTGGTCCGAACCCGCCGGCACGCGGCTCGGCTCCACGCCTTGGTTCGCGACGAGACCGCCGCGTTGCGGGAGGAAGCCGATCGCGCCAAGGCGCTTCTGTTGTCCGAAACGCAGGTGGTGATTGATTGGCCCGCGGCGTCCAACGAACCCAGCATCGAGGGCGATCCGGCAGCGCTTGGGCTGCCCGGCGGGCAAGAGCTGCTGGTCTTGGATCGCTGGCTCGAACCCGGCAAGGCCGCCGCGATAGTGCGGGCTGTCGAGGCGCTGCGCACACGCGGTGAGCCGTTTTCAATGGCGCTGAGTACGCTTGCGGGACACCCGATCGAGGCGCAGGGCCGTGTGGTCGGCGGGCATGCTGTGATGCGGCTGAAAGATGCCGGCGGCATCAAGCGCGAACTTGTCGAATTACTCGAGCGCTACGAAAACCTGGCGGCGGAAGCTGTGGCGTTGCGGGCCGTGGTCGAGACACTGCCCTCGCCAGTGTGGACCCGAAACGCGGCCGGGCGGCTGACTTTCGTCAATGCGGCCTATGCCCGGGCGGTCGAGGCGAAGAGCGCCGCCGAGGCGGTCGACCGCCGCCTGGAGCTTCTCGACCAAGCGGCGCGCGAAAGCATTGCGCAGGCGCGACTTGCCGGCCACGCTTATTCTGGGCGGTTTCGCGCGGCCATTGGCGGCGCGCAGCGAACCTTGGACGTGCTCGATTTCGATACCGAAGCGGGCAGCGCCGGCATCGGCGTCGATGCGACCGAAGTCGAAACCATGCGTAGTGCGCTCACGCGGCTGGCGGACGCGCACCGCCGCACGCTCGATCAGCTTCCCACCGGCGTCGCCATGTTCGACGCTAGTCATAGATTGACGTTCTACAACGAGGCCTATCGCACACTGTGGAACCTCGACGCCGCATTTCTCGATCAGCGGCCCACCAATTCCGCCGTGATCGAATTGTTGCGCATTGGTCGCAAGCTCCCCGAGGAGCGCGACTTTCGCCAGTGGAAGGCGCAGTTGCACGAAGCCTATCGCGCCAGCGAAGCAAAAGATCATACTTGGCATCTGCCGGACGGACGCACCTTGCGCGTGGTGACGACGCCCAATCCCGACGGCGGCGTGACTTATTTGTTTCACGATGTCAGCGAACGGCTGGATCTCGAACGCCGTTTCGAGGAACTGATCCACATTCAAGGCGAAACGCTCGACAAGCTCGCCGAGGGAGTCGCCGTTTTCGGCAGCGATGGCCGGCTGCGGCTGCACAACGCCGCTTTTGAGGCGATGTGGCGGCTGTCGTCGCGAGCGCTGTCCGACCGGCCGCACGTCGAGAAAATCTCCGCGTTATGCCAGCCGCTGCACGGCGATGCGCCGGCGTGGCGGGCTTTGCGCGAAGCGGCCACCGCGATCGAAAGCCGCGAAGCGACGCTCGGCCGCATCGAGCGGCGTGACGGCAGGGTGATTGACTGCAGCACGGTGCCGCTGCCCGATGGCGCGACTCTGGTGACGTTCCATGACGTGAGCGATTCAGTCAACGTCGAGCGGGCGCTGCGGGAACGCAATGAGGCACTGGAAGACGCCGACAAGATCAAGGTCGACTTCGTCCATCACGTCTCCTACGAGCTGCGCTCGCCGCTCACCAATATTATCGGCTTCGTCCACCTCCTCGGTGACCCGGCGACCGGTCCTTTGACCGAGAAACAGCGCGAATATCTCGAATACATCACCGTCTCGACCAATACATTGTTGGCGCTGATCAATAATATTCTCGATCTAGCGACTATCGATGCCGGACGAATGCAGCTCGAGCTCGCTTCGGTCGATATTCGAGAAACTATGATGGCCGCGGCTGAAGGCGTCCAAGACCGCACCGTCAGCGGCGGCGTCACGCTGGACATCAAAGCGCCGTCCAATATCGGCAGTTTCGTCGCCGACAAGTTGCGCCTGCGTCAGATCCTGTTCAATCTTTTGGCGAACGCCTTGAATTTTTCTCCGCCCGGCTCAACCGTCACCTTGCATGCCGAACGCCGGCATGACGCCATCGTGTTCTCCGTGACCGACACGGGTCCCGGCATCCCGTCGGACATGCTGGAAAAAGTGTTCGACTGGTTCGAAACCCATTCGCTCGGCTCCCGCTACCGCGGGCCCGGCATCGGGCTTTCGCTGGTCCGGTCGTTTGTAGAATTGCACGGCGGCGAGGTGACGATCACTTCTGCCCTGGGACAAGGCACCACCGTCACATGTACATTCCCCCTCGCCGAAACCGCCAACCTGACGGCGGCGGAGTAGCGGGACCGCGATGCTTTTGACAGCGCCCCGGGGCGCAAGCTTTACCGTGACATTGCCGGATGAAGAGGCGACGCGGCGCTTGGCGACGGACCTCGCGGGCGCGCTGGAACCCGGCGATCTCGTCACGCTGTCCGGCGATCTCGGCGCCGGAAAGACGATGTTTGCGCGCGCGCTCATTCGCCATCTCGCCGGCGACGAGACGATCGAAGTGCCGAGTCCGACTTTTACATTTGTGCAAAACTACGAGCTGCCGCGCTTCACGCTCGTCCATGCCGACCTATACCGGGTGAGGAGCGCCGCCGAGCTTGCCGAACTCGGCTTCGACGATGTGCCGGACGGCGCGGTGGTCCTGATGGAATGGCCCGACCGTGCCGCGGGAGCATTGCCGGCCGACCGGCTCGATATCGCCTTCACCCTTGCGCCCAGCGCCGGGCCCAATGCGCGCCAGGTCCGCTACACCGGCTATGGCGCGTTCGCCGTGCGGGCCGAACAAATCGCGTTGGTGCGCGGCTTCATCGACGAGACCGGAATTGGCGAGGCGCGACGGCGGCGCATGCAAGGCGATGCGTCGACGCGAATCTTCGAGCGGCTCACCGCGGGCAATCGGACTGCCGTTCTCATGAACGCGCCGCGGCGGCCGGATGGTCCGCCGGTTCGCGACGGCAAGCCGTACAGCGCGATCGCGCATCTTGCCGAAGATATCGTGCCCTATATCGCGCTCGCCGCGGGATTGCGCCGCATCGATCTCTCCGCCCCTGAAATCCTGCACGCCGATCTCGATCATGGCCTGATCCTGATGGAGGACTTGGGCGACGAGCCCATCGTCAGCGGTAACCCTCCGGCGCCTGTTGAAATGCGATACGCGACCGCCGTCGATCTTTTGGCTTCGCTCCACGCACGCAATCTGCCGAACCGGCTGCCGGTCACGAGCGCGCTCGACTATCGTCTGCCTCGCTATGACATCGGTGCTCTTCTGATTGAAGCCGAGCTGCTGCTCGATTGGTACCTCGTTAGCGCCGGCGCGCCTGTGGGCGAGGCGGCACGCACTGCATTCGTGACCTTGTGGCGCAGTGCGTTGGAACCGGCGATGGAAGCGCCGGCGACTTGGGTGCTGCGCGATTATCATTCGCCCAATCTGCTATGGCTGCCGGAGCGCGAGGGGATCGCCCGCATCGGCCTGGTCGATTTTCAGGATGCGTTGATCGGACCCGCAGCCTACGACGTTGCTTCGCTGCTGCAGGACGCGCGCGTCGACGTTCCTGAGAACATGGAAATGAACCTGCTCGGGCGTTACGTGCGCGCGCGCCTAAGCCACCATCGCAGTTTCGACACCGGCGGCTTCACGCTCCTTTACGCCACATTGGCGGCGCAGCGCGCGACGAAGATCCTAGGCATTTTCGCCCGGCTGCGGCGGCGGGACGGCAAGCCGCAATATCTGCGGCACATGCCGCGGTTGTGGGGCTACTTACAACGATCCCTGGCTCATCCAGCACTCGCGGCGCTCAAAGGCTGGTATGCCGCAAATGTGCCATCTCCGGATGGGCTATGATACGGCGATTCGGGCTGACATTAGGCTGGATGGGGCAGCGCGATGATGCCGAAAAGCGCGATCGTATTGGCGGCCGGCCTTGGCACGCGCATGCGGCCGTATAACGGCCATGTGCCAAAGCCGCTGGTGACCGTCGGCGGGCGATCGCTGATCGATTACGGCCTCGATCGGCTGGCGGAAGCCGGCGTCGAACGCGCGGTTGTCAATGTGCATCATCTTGCCGACGCCGTGGAACGGCATCTGGCGGCGCGCAAACGTCCCCGCATCATCATCTCCGACGAACGCGAAAACCTCCTTGGCACCGGCGGCGGCATCGCCAAGGCGCTGCCGCAGCTCGGCGATACGCCGTTCTTTCTGGTCAATTCCGATACGCTATGGCTGGACGGCGTTAAGCCCAACTTCGCTCGCCTGGCGGAAAGTTTCGACGCGAACGAAATGGATGCGCTTTTATTGTTGGCTCCGAGCGTCGGCAGCCTCGGCTATCAAGGGCGTGGCGATTACAGCATGCTCGCCGACGGGCGGCTGCGGCGGCGCGGCGAACACGAAGTAGCGCCGTTCATCTATGCCGGCGCGGCTATCCTTTCGCCAGCGCTGTTCGCGGACGCCCCGCAAGGCGCGTTCGCGCTGACCCGCTTGTTCGATCGCGCCGCCGCCGCAGGACGACTGATCGGCTTACGCCTCGACGGCATCTGGATGCATGTCGGTACGCCGGAAGCGGTCGCCGCGGCAGAGGCGGCGCTCGCAGCAACGGCATAAGCTCTGCTAGACTGTCGCGGCAATTTCCGCGATCCCCACATGGCTCAGCGCGTTTTCAACATTCCGGCGTCGGCGCCGTTTTTGCCGACGCTGATCGAGGCACTGCACGACGGCAAGTTCGGCTTCGATTTTGCCGACGATCCGCTAGCGCTGTCTTCGGCGACGCTCTATCTGCCGACGCGCCGCGCCTGCCGACTGATGCGCGAGGCGTTTCTTGACCGGATTCGCGGCGACGGAGCAATCCTGCCGCGCATCGTCGCCATCGGCGATATCGATGAAGACGAGATCGCCTTCGCCGAGAGCGCGGCCGCCGGCATCGCCGCAGATGCGCTGGCATTGCCGCCGGCGCTGGGCGGGCTTGAACGCAAGCTCCTGCTGACGCGTCTGGTGATGGCGTGGTCGCAATCGCCGGAAGTCCACGGCACGACCGGAACGCCGCTCGTGGCGCAAACGCCGGCAGCGGCTTACGCTTTGGCGGACGAGCTCGCCCGGCTCATGGACGACATGACAACGCGTAACGTGTCGTGGGAGCGGCTAGACGAGCTGGTGCCGGACGAGTTCGACACGTTTTGGCAGCTCACGCTGCGCTTTTTGCAGATCGCGCGCGAACGCTGGCCGGAGGTTCTGCGCGAAGCGCAAGCGATGGAACCGATGACGCGCCGCGACGCGCTGATCAAAGCCGAGACGGCGCGGCTCGCCGGCAAACCCGGTGGGCCGGTGATTGTCGCCGGCTCGACCGGATCGATTCCCGCAACCGCCGACTTGATCGCCGCCATTGCGCAGCTGCCGCACGGTGCTGTGGTGCTGCCGGGGCTCGATACCGATCTCGACGAAGACAGCTGGCGGCTGATTGCAGGCGACGAACGCAAGGGCTTGGCTCCGGCGCCGGGACATCCCCAATTCGCGATGCAAGCGCTGTTGGCCCGCATGGGGGTAAAGCGCGACGCGGTGGTCGCCTTGGCTTCCGCGCGCGGTCGCGAACGGCTGATCTCGGAGGCCCTGCGCCCCGCGGACGCAACCGAAAAATGGCGCGCCAATGCTGCCGATGCCGGCTTCACTGCACACATGACGGCGGCGCTGCAGAACGTAAGCATGATCGAAGCGGCCAATCCCGAGGAAGAAGCACTCGCCATCGCGGTGGCCCTGCGCGCGGCGGTGCAAGAGCAGAAGACCGCCGCTCTCGTCACTTCGGATCGCAGATTGGCGCGCCGCGTCGCCGCCGCACTCGGTCGCTGGAATATCACCGCGGAAGATTCAGGGGGCGAAGCGCTCGCCGATACGTCGGCGGGTGTTTTTGCCCGGCTGGCCGCGCTCGCCGCGCTGTGCGGCGCCGCCCCGGTCGATTCGCTGGCTCTGCTCAAACATCCGCTGCTGCGCCTTGATTTCGAGCGGCGCGAGCGGGCGATCGCCACACTTGAACGCGCAATCCTGCGCGGACCGCGCCCGCGTCCCGGAACGCGGGGCTTGGCGGGAGCGCTGGAGAGTTTTCGCTTCCAGCTTGGCAAATTCCACCGCCGCGAAGCGAGCGAACTGCATCCGTCGGATCATCGTACGACGCTAACTGACGATGCGCTCGCCGAGGCAACCGAGCTGGTCGCGCGGCTCGCAACCGCGCTTGAGCCGCTCGAAGCGATGGACGACGCCCGCTACCCGCTTGCAGAGTTTGCGCGACGGCATCGCGCCGTGGTCGCCGCGCTGTCGAAACAGCACGATGCGGCGGCGGCGTTTATCGGTCCAGGGGGAAGGAACCTCGCGGACGCGTTCGACGAACTCGCGGCCAGCAGCGCCGCAGCGCAGCTGCAGCTTGTGAAATCCGAGTATGTGGAATTGTTCAAGGCCCTGCTCATGGGAAAAGTCGTGCGGCAGGCCACCGGGACCGGCGCTCAGGTGCGCATTTTCGGTCTGCTCGAAGCGCGGCTCACCGAGAGCGACCGCGTCGTGCTCGGCGGCCTGGTCGAGGGCAGGTGGCCGCCGGAGACCAGTTCCGATGCCTGGCTCAGCCGCCGGATGCGCCTTGCGCTTGGACTCGATCTGCCGGAGCGGCGCATCGGGCTTAGCGCTCACGATTTCGCCCAGCTCGTCAACGCCCGCGAAGTGGTGCTCAGCCGCGCTGCGAAGATCGGCGGCGCGCCGGCGATGCCGTCGCGTTTCGTCCAGCGCCTTGCGGCGCTGGCGGGTGCCCGCTGGGACGAGGTGGTGACGCGCGGCGATCGTTATCTGTCCTGGGCGCGGCAACTGGACCGGCCCGAGCACATCGCGGCGGCGCCGCAGCCCGCGCCCACGCCGCCGCGCGCGGCGCGGCCGAAAAGTTTGTCGGTCACCGAGATCGAGGACTGGCTGCGCGATCCGTATACGATTTACGCCAAACATGTGTTGCGGCTGCGCCCGCTCGATCCTGTCGACACCGAACCTGGCGCCGCCGAGCGCGGCAGCATCATTCATGCGGCCATCGCCGAATTTACCCAGACCTACGTCAAGGAGCTGCCAGCCGACCCCATCGGCGCGCTGATTGCGCTGGGCGAGCCGCGCTTTGCCGCATTGGAAGATTTTCCCGAGGCCCGCGCGTTCTGGTGGCCGCGATTCAGGCGCATTGCGCACTGGTTCGCGCGTTGGGAGACCGAGCGCCGCGCGGCTATCGCTGCGCTCACCGCCGAGACCGACGGCAAGATCGAGATCGCGCTGCGCGACGGCACGTTCAGGCTCCGCGGCCGCGCCGATCGCATCGAACTTTGCCGCGACGGCCGCTATATCATCCTTGATTACAAGACCGGCGCAGCGCGGACCGAAAAGCAGGTGCGCACGGGACTGGCCCCGCAGCTCACCTTAGAAGCGGCGATGCTGCGCGATGGCGGCTTTGGCGGTATCGCAGCCGGCGGCTCGGTCGCCGAACTGCTCTACGTGCAGTTAAGAGGCGGCGACCCCGCCGGCGAACTTAAACCGATCCAATTCAAGGACGGCACCCCGGACAGCCAGGCCGATCGTGCTTTGGCCAAGCTGACCCAGCTCGCGCAGCATTTCGACGACGACAAGACGCCGTATCGCTCGCTCATCCATCCGATGTGGCGCACGCATTATGGCGACTACGATCATCTCGCACGCGTGAGGGAATGGTCGAGCTCGGGCGGCGTGACGGATGATTTTGTTGGTGGCGAATGATCAAGCCGGACATCATCCCGCTTCAGATTCGTGATTTGCAGCGCGCCGTCGCCGACCCCGCGGTCTCGGCCTGGGTCGCGGCCAATGCCGGATCGGGCAAGACGCATGTCCTGGCGCAGCGCGTCATCAACCTCCTCTTGGAAGGCGTCGAGTCCGAGAAAATTCTCTGCATAACCTTCACCAAGGCGGCCGCCGCCAATATGGCCAAGCGCGTGTTCGACACGCTCGCCGAATGGACCACGCTTGACGACGCCGCGCTCGACGAGGCGATCAGTTCCGGCTCCGAGATCGAGCCCGACGCCCCCCGTCGCGCTTTGGCGCGGCGTTTGTTCGCCCGGGCGCTGGAGACACCCGGCGGGCTGAAAGTGCAGACGATCCATGCGTTCTGCACGCAGCTTCTGCACCAGTTTCCCTTCGAGGCCAATGTCGCCGCGCGTTTTGACGTGCTCGATGAGACCGAACAGACGCAACTTTTGGAGCGATTGACGCTCGATCTCTTGCTCGAGGCGGCGCGAACACCGCAGAGCCCGATCGGCTGTGCTTTGGAAGTCGCCATCACCGCAGCGTCCGATCAGAGCTTGCGCGACGCCATCCGGGCAGCGATCAGCGCGCGCGAGGCCGTCGCGCGCTGGGTCATCAATACCGGCGGCGTGGAGGCGGCAATCGCTGCGATGTCGCGCCAGCTTGGCCTTGAGCCTGGCGAAACCCGCGACAGCGTCGAGGACGGGTTCTTCACTGGCTCGCTTATCGCGCCTTCGGCATGGCCGGCGGTCGCCGCCGCGTTTGAACAAGGCGGCAAGAGCGATCGCGACCAAGCGCGCCGGTTTCGGCAGCTTGCCTCATTGTCGGGATCCGACCGCGTCGAGGCCTATCTCGACATTTTCTGCACGGCCAGCGAGCGCACGGCGCGGCGGTCGATCGCTACGCAGGCCATCAAAGATAAGGACTTGGTTGAACGGCTCACGGCCGAACAGGCGCGGGTCTGTGCACTATTGGAGCGGCTTCGCGCCGTGATTTGCCGGGATCGCTCGGCCGCGCTGCTCACCATCGTGCACGAGATTCTGCGGCACTATCAAAGCGAGAAGGATCGCCGCGGTCTCGTCGATTACGACGATCTGATCGACAAGACGCTCGAGCTTCTCAGCAATGTCGACGCCGCCTGGGTTCATTACAAGCTCGACTTCGGCGTCGATCATCTTCTGATCGACGAGGCGCAGGACACCAGCAGCAAGCAATGGCAGATCGTGCGCCGCCTGGTTGCCGAATTCACCGCCGGCGCGGGCGCGCGGCCCGCGACGCGAACCGTGTTCGCGGTCGGTGATGAGAAGCAATCGATCTATTCATTCCAGAACGCAGCGCCGAAGGAATTTGCCGAAATGCGCCGTTACTTCGAGCGCACGCATCAAGCCGGCCGGCGTAGCTTCGTGTTTCGCGAGTTCAAGCATTCGTTCCGTTCCGGAGCAAACATCCTTGCCGCCGTCGATGCCGTCTTCAGCGACAAAGCCATTGCAGCGAGCGTCTCGTCCGATGCCGACGGATTTCCCCCGCACATCGCGCTGCCCGCCGCGCCTCCCGGTCTGGTCGAGATCTGGGAGCCGGTCGAACCGGAGAAAAGCGCCGAGATCGATGGCTGGGACGCCCCGTTCGATCAGGTCAGCGAGACCAGCCCGCGGGTGCGACTGGCGCGGCGGATCGCGCACGCCGTGCGGCGGCTCGTCGAAAGCCGCGAGCCGGTCGGGACGGAGGGTCGAGCCTTGCGCTATGGCGACGTCCTGGTGCTGGTGCGCCAGCGCGGCGAATTGTTCGAGGCCATCATCCGCGCCTTGAAAAATGAAAATGTCGAGGTCGCGGGCGCCGACCGCCTCATGCTCACCGAGCATATTGCGGTCATGGACTTGATGGTGCTTGCCGACGCGCTGCTCTTGCCCGACGACGATCTCGCGCTTGCCACGGTATTGCGCAGTCCGTTGTTCGGTTTCAGCGACGACGATTTGTTTGCGCTGGCTTGGGATCGCGGGTCACTGCCGCTGCGTACCGCGCTCAGCCGCAGAGCCGGCGAGACGCCGCTGTTCGCGGGGGCGGCGGCCCTCCTCGGTAAGCTCGCCGAATTGGCCAAGCGCGAGACGCCGTTCGATTTTTACGCGCAGGTTCTTGGCGCCGGCGGGGCCAGACGCCGCTTTCTCGCCCGCCTCGGCCCCGAGGCCAACGATGCGCTCGATGAGTTTCTCAACCTGGCGCTTGAATATGAACGCCGCGAGACGCCATCGCTGCAAGGTTTTCTCGCCTGGCTGCGCCAGGCGCGCGCGGAAGTGAAGCGCGACATGGAGATCGCCCGCGACGAGGTGCGCGTCATGACCGTTCATGGCGCCAAGGGTCTTGAAGCGCCGCTGGTGATCTTGGCCGACACCATGACCCCGCCGGCCGGACCGCGGCAGCCGCGGCTGCTCACGCTCTCCGGCAGTGCCGTGGTCTGGGCCGGGAAAAAAGCCGACGAACTCGTCTGCCATGGCAAGCGCGCGGCAGGCGGCGCTCGCCGGGGCGCGCGACGAATATCGCCGGCTCCTCTATGTGGCGATGACGCGTGCCGCGGACCGGTTGATCATTTGCGGCGCCGACGGCGAAAGAAGGCGGCCGGACGGTTGCTGGTACGACCTCGTCCGTGCGGCGCTCGATCCGCAGTTGGTCGAAGAGACCGATGACGGTGAGAAAGTTCTGCGCTTCCGCCCGACGGCGGCAGAGCCCGCGCCATTGGCGCCGCCGGGCGCACCGGCCAAGACCGCAGAGCCGGAATTGCCACCGTGGCTGCGGCAGGCCGCGCCCGTTCAAGCGCCTCGGCCCGTGCCATTGGCGCCCTCCTCAGCTTTTGACGAGGAGATCGGACGGGCAGTGCCGGGCGCCGCGGGCGATCGGCAGAAGGCGTTGCAGCGCGGACAGGTCGTGCATCGGCTCATGCAGTCGCTGCCTGACATTGCGCCAGCGGCGCGCAGGTCGGCGCTCGAGCACTATCTCGGCAACGCTGCCCGGGACCTTTCGCCGGACGAGCGCGCCGAAATCGCCCGGCACGTTCTCGCAATTCTTGAGGACGACAAATTTGCGAACGTCTTTGCCGCGGGAAGCCGGCCGGAAGTGCCGATCGTCGGTCGAATTTCGCGGCCGGATTGCGAACCCATTCTTATCGCCGGGCAAGTGGACCGGCTGATCGCCACCGAGGAGGCTGTCCTCGTCGTCGACTACAAGACCGACAGCCTCGTGCCGGGCCGCCTGGACGACGTGCCGCTCGCCTATATTGCGCAGTTGACGCTCTATCGAGCGGTCCTGATGCGAATTTATCCGGGCAAAAGCGTGCGGGCGGCGCTCATTTTCACGGCCGGTCCGCTTTTGCTGGAAATTCCCGCGTCAACCCTGGATGCCGCGCTCGAAACTCAGTTCGAGCGCCACGGAACGCAGCGCTGTCACGCTCCGGTGAGCGCGGCTTGACGCCCAAGCAACGCATTCATACGTTCAGCGCCCGATTCATTTGGGCAGCCGATTCTGCGCTTTTCCCCAGAACCGACGACTCCCTGAAAGACGAGGTATTCCATGGTCGAGAAGGTAACCGATGCCACGTTTGAGAAGGACGTGCTCAAGGCGAGCGGTCCTGTCGTCGTTGATTTCTGGGCGGAATGGTGCGGCCCATGCCGAATGATCGCCCCTGTGCTTGAAGAGATTTCCAACTCACTCAATGGCAAGGTGAAGATCGTCAAGCTCAATGTCGATGAGAACCCCGGCATAGCGGCGAAATACGGGATCATGTCGATTCCGACCTTGATGCTGTTCAAGGACGGCCAGCTGGCATCGCGCCAGATCGGCGCGCAGCCGAAGCAGAAGCTCGAGCAGTGGATTAGCGGCTCGATCTGATTTGCTGGTTGTCTTGACTAAGCGGGTAGCGTCGCCCTTTTCCGCCTCGTCATTGCGAGGAGCCCCGACGGGGGCGACGAAGCAATCCAGAGGCGCATAGCGCAAATAAAGTATGGATTGCTTCACTAGCGCTCGCAATGACGCGCGCGCCGTTGTCCTAATGCCGGAAATGCCTAGTCCTGGTGAAAACCATGGCGATGCCATGGGCGTCGGCGGCCGCGATCACTTCATCGTCGCGCATCGACCCGCCGGGTTGGATCACAGCGGTCGCGCCGGCTTCGATGGCGACGAGCAAACCGTCGGCGAACGGAAAAAAAGCGTCGGAAGCGACCACCGACCCTGTGGTAGCAGGCTCTTTGCGTCCAGCTTCGTGTGCGGCGTCCTGCGCCTTGCGCGCCGCGATGCGCGCGGCATCGACGCGGCTCATCTGGCCGGCGCCGATGCCGACCGTCGCCAAGTCTTTGGCATAGACGATCGTATTCGACTTCACGTGCTTGGCGACACGGAATGCGAAACGTAAATCGCGCAATTCGGCATTGGTCGGCGCGCGCCGGGTCACCGGCCGCAAATCCATGTCGTCGACCACCGCATTGTCGCGGGTCTGCACCAGAAGTCCGCCGGCAACCGTCTTCTCCGTCAAGCCGGCGGCGCGCGGATCGGGCAGTCCGCCGGCAAGCAGAAGCCGCAAATTCTTCTTCGCTGCAACAAGCGCGATCGCCTCCTCGGTCGCATCCGGAGCGATGATCACTTCGGTGAAAATCTCGGTAATGGCGCGCGCCGCCTCGGCATCGAGCGTGCGGTTGAGCGCGACGATGCCGCCGAATGCCGAAGTACGGTCGCAGGCAAAGGCCCGGCGATAGGCATCGACCAGACTTTCCGCCTCCGCCACGCCGCAGGGATTGGCGTGCTTGATGATGGCGCAAGCGGCGGTGCGACCCGGATCGAACTCGGCGACGCATTCATAGGCCGCGTCGGTGTCGTTGATGTTGTTGTAGGAGAGCTGCTTGCCCTGAACCTGGCGCGCGGTGGCGACGCCAAAGCGCGGCTCGGGCGTCCGATAGAACGCCGCCGACTGATGCGGGTTTTCACCATAACGGAGCGCTTCCACGAGGCGGCCGCCAAACGCGCGATAGTCAGGCGCGATCTCCTTGATCGCACCGGCGAACCAATTGGCAATCGCCGCATCATAGGCAGCAGTGCGCGCATAGGCCTTGGCGGCGAGCCGGCGGCGCAGCGCCAGGCTCGTGCTTCCACTATGGCGTTTGAGTTCCTCGATCAGCGCGGCGTAATCGTTACCGTCCACCAACACCGCAACATCGTCGTGGTTCTTGGCGGCGGCGCGGATCATCGCCGGGCCGCCGATGTCGATGTTCTCGATGCAGGCGGCAAAATCGCCGCCGCCGGCGACGGTCGCTTCGAACGGATAAAGATTTACAACCACAATATCGATCGGGCGGATTTTGTGCGCCCGCATGGCTTCGATATGTTCGGAATTATCACGTCTTGCCAAAAGTCCGCCGTGCACCGCCGGATGCAGCGTCTTGACGCGGCCGTCCATCATTTCCGGAAAGCCGGTGAGCTCGCTGACATCGAGCACTTTCAATCCGGCATCGCTGAGAATCTTGCGCGTGCCGCCGGTCGAAATCAGCTCAATCCCGAACCCGGCGAGCGCACGCGCGAAATCCACGACGCCGGATTTGTCCGAAACCGAAACCAGCGCGCGCGAAGCGCGGCGCAAATTGTCGCTCATCGTGCTCCTATATGTGTTCCATTTGTTTGATCGGAACAACTCTCATAACGGCAGCTTTATAATGGCAGTCTTATAAGGGCAGTCTTGGTTCCTCCTCGTCCGGCTGTCGGGCCCCGCCATTCGCGCCGGCTGGCGGATAGGCTTGCAGCAACCATTGGACGCGCGCAGCGTTGCGCGCATGTCCGCGGATAACGAGTTGCAAGGTTCGGCGCGGACCCTCGCTTCCAGCAAGATAGACGCTGTCCTCGAGCTCGACCTGGTCGTGATACGCACTGAACGTCCACACTTCCTTGTTCGGCGTCATCAGCATTACACCATGCCCGTCGGTCAAGCGTGTCGCTCTCACCGTGGGATGAAGGTGGAAGCGAATGGCGAATTCGTCGCGCGTGCTGCGCAGGCGTGGCTCGCCGTCGGCGTCCAGGAAAATGTCCTCACCTTCGAGCCGCATACCGTCGGTCGACAAGACCAAAACGCGCTCGTGGAGAATACCGAAGCGCGTGGCATAGCCGTCGTGCATCGCGCGCAAAGCGATCGTATCGGGACTCTCCTCGCGGTTCACCGTCACGCGCGTTGGTCCGCCGACAATCGGGGAGCCGCCGAGCATGCGCCGAAAGGTGGCCAATTCGACAAAGCGCGCCGAAGAGGCGTCGTTGAATGTCACCGTTGAGTGGGCGGCCGTGGCGCGCGCGATCGGGCGCCAGTTTTCGCGGCCGATCGCCGGCATGCCGCAATTGACGACGATCAGGCTCTGCCGTGGCGAGGAGAACTCAAACGACAAGCACCCGGCGTGGGCGTCGAGACTCATCTCGATCGGCGGGGCGCATCCGGTATCGACAACGGCAACGGCGCCGCCCGCCGCCAACCGCTGATAGCCCGAATAGGGCGCATTGGCGAATGGCGCGCCGCGGGCCTCGTCATAGGCCAATAGCGTCAGCAGCAAATCGGCGGGGGTCGCGCCCATGCCGTTGAAATGCGCGAAAGTGCCTTCGGAATGGCGGAAGAAGCGCAGCATGGGCATCATGCGGTCGATCGCATTCTGCAGCGCTTGTGGCGGTGCGATATTTCGCGAGGCGAAGGCTTGGCGCAACGGCAACAAGTCCAGCAAAATTTCAATCACCGCGCCGGGATCGCGGCTGGTATGCCCGCCGTCGGGAAGGATCTGCCGTTCGAGTTCGCCTTTGAGGCGTTCAGTCGTCGATTTGATATGACGCGCCTGGCCGGCAATGCAGAGCGCGGCATAGCTTAGTGCAATCACGGCCTGCAAGCGCGCGACGCCGCGCCGCGCATCGCCGGCGGTGTGGCGAAGATAACGGACCTGACGCAGTAGGCTCCGCAGATACCGCCGATAAAAGCGCACATCGGCGTCCTGCAACACCAGAGTCGACTGGCTGAGCCAGGAGATGATGCGGCGCGCCAGCACGTCCGGACGCCACGCGACCGAGTGCCAGGCACCCTGGAATGAAATCCACTCGTCGACCAGTGCGCGCGCATTGGCGCGTGTGATTCCAGATTCGGCCGCGCGCAAATGGCGAAGCCAGCCGAAGCCGAGCAAGGCCGCAGCCCATTCGTTCGACGGCGGCTCCATCTCGAAGATCGAGCGCCGGTCGCACACCACGACCTTTCCGGCAAAAGCAAAGCGCCCGGAATAGATTTCGGTGGCCCGGGTTGCGTCGGCGGTGCGCAGATCCTGCGGCGCGATTACGAGGCGGTCGGACTTGAGCGGCGTGAACGGCCAGCGAAACAGCGGGTGGCCATTGGCGCGGCCGGCGATGCGCCGCAACGCGCCGCGAAGCAGAAGCCAAGAGAGCTTCGCATGGTTCGCGACCGCAATGCGCGACATCGGCTTCGCTCGCCCTCTCTGCACACCCCTCCCGCGCGACCATAACGAAACGCTCGCGCCCCGGCCAATGGTGGGCCAAACTCTTAGGTTTACTGGTCTTTTAGCAGCCGGGCGGCATAGAAACCATCGATCCCGGCAAACCGCGAATCGCTATCGGCAAAGTGGCACGGCAAGGTTCGCAGGTCGCCATCTTTGCTGATGAACTCCGCGCAGCCCAAGACTTCGGCAGCAGCAATCGGCGCGCGCCGCGCCTTGGGCGCGCGCGCGAGCAGATCGGCGACGATCGCTTCATTTTCGTCCGGCTCAAGCGAACAGGTGCAGTAAACGAGCGTCCCGCCAGGCTTGGTCAGAGCGAGTGCGCGATCGAGCAAGCGGCGCTGCAACCCGGAAAGTTTGACGATGTCGTTTGCGTCCTTGAGCCACGGCACGTCGGGATGGCGGCGAATAGTCCCGGTCGCGGAGCACGGCGCGTCCAGGAGCACGGCATCAAACGGCTCGGCGGACCATTCCTCGACATCCGCGGCGACGATTTCGGCCTTGAGCGCAAGCCGCGCGAGATTGTCGCGCAATCGTTGCAACCGCGCTCGCGCACGATCGACCGCGGTCACGCTGGCGCCGGCGAGCGCCAGCTGCGCGGTCTTGCCGCCCGGCGCCGCGCAGAGATCGGCGACCCGCCGGCCGCGGACCTCGCCGAGGAGCCGCACCGGCAGCGATGCTCCGGCATCCTGAACCCACCACGCGCCCTCGGCAAAACCAGGCAGCGCGCTCACCGCGCCGGCCGCAGCCACGCGCACCGAACGGGTCGGGAGTACGCGGCCGCCGAGCTTTCCTGCCCAATATTCCGGATCACTTTTGACGGTGAGGTCGAGCGCCGGCTCGCTGCGATTGGCAGCGGCGATGGCGCGCGCGGTCGCCGCGCCGTAAGCCGCGGTCCAGCGCGTCATCAGCCAATCCGGTGTGTCGAGCGTCGATGTATCGAACGCGGCGAGGCGCGCGGCGCCTTCCCGCGCCACGCGCCGCAACACGGCATTGATCAGACCGGCAAATCCGGCGGCGCGCCGATCGGCTTGCGCCAGCCGGACGGAAACGTCGACGGCGGCATGATCGGGTACATTGAGAAAAAGAATCTGCGCCGCGCCGATGAGCAGTGCGGTCTCGACCCGCGGCACTTGCGCGGGCAAGCCGCGATCAAGGAACAGCCCGAGGAGATCGCGCAGCGTGCCGAGCCGGCGCAGCACCGTGGCGACCAGAACGCGCACCAATGCCCGGTCGCGCTCCGCGAGGCTTACGAATTCGTTTGTTGAATTGAGAAGCTCATCCAGCGCGCGATGCCGGCGCAGCACGCTATCGAGCATATCGGCGGCCACGCGGCGAACGGCAAAGCCCGGCGCTTCGCCGGAGCGCGCCAGTGTCGTCGCCGGCTTGCGCGGCTTCTCCATTGCGGCGAGGTCCTCCTTGCGGCCGCGGCAGGGCTACGCCAAATCAATGGAGATGCCAACATCAGCCGATCCGCCATTGCCGACACCCGCGGACGCCGCGAGCGAGCGGCCAGCCAACAGACGGCCGTTGCCGGACGCCGCCGCTCGCGCGCTGGCCGAAGCTGCGGCGCGGCGAACCGAACGTGGCAATACCGAAGCTGGGAAGTCGCAAGCCGCGGATGAAACCGGCGGCCGCGGCGGGCTCGATCCGACGCGCTACGGCGACTGGGAGGTCAACGGGCTCGCATCTGATTTTTGAGTAGCAGGAATCAGGTAGCAGCAATCAGGTATCAGCAAGCGAATGCAGCTTCGTCGCGATCACTGATTTTTCTGATGCCCCATCCCTGATCCCTGACTATCTGGTGACGACCACGCGCGTGCCGATGCTCACCCGGCTGTACAACTCCATGATGTCCTCGTTGTACATGCGGATGCAGCCATGGGAGACGAAGCCGCCGATCGTGCCCGGCGCGTTGGTGCCGTGAATGGCGTATTCGCCACCGCCGGAAAGCGTCATTGCCGCGGCGCCCATGGGATTATGCGATGAGCCGCCGGGGACAACGGGCGGCAGTCTCCGATAGTCGCCCCTGATCGAGGCCGGCGGCGTCCAGGCTGGCCTGATATATTTGCCATCGATGAAGGCGGTGCCGGACCATTGCATACCGGCGCGGCCGACGCCGACCGGATAGCGGATCGCCTCGCCGGTGCCGACAAAATAGTAGAGCCTGCGTTCGCCGGTGCGGATGAGAATGGTTCCCGGCAAATAGCTGTCCTTCACCGACACCCGATCGCCATGCGCTTGCGCCGGCGTAGCCGCAAAACCGAATGCTGCGACGAGCGCGGCGCAGCCAGCCAAAACCAGAATCTTTCCTCGCATTTTCACATTCCTTAATGCTTGTCCTAATGCTTTCAATCGCCCCCAACCCGAGCCCCGTGGTGGCGTTTTCGACGTCAAACATCTTAGCGGAATCAACCCCTGCGCTCAGCATGTGTGCGACAACAGGGTTGACGTTTTCCTAGATTTTTCCGTCGGGTGTGTTCTCCGCGCACCACCCCCCTTTCTGCCTGCCAGCAAAGCGCAAATAGCCAAACGGTTCCACGCGAGCTTGCCCGCAGGCATGCTCGCGCGGCGCATAGCGCGGAAGGAATGCTATGCGCTTTTGCGGTTCTGGCGGTTCTTCACCAAGTCGTCGACCACGGCCGGATCGGCGAGCGTCGAGGTATCGCCGAGATTGCCGAACTCGTCTTCGGCGATCTTGCGCAGGATGCGGCGCATGATCTTGCCGGAGCGCGTCTTCGGCAGGTTCGGCGCGAATTGGATCAGATCAGGAGATGCGATCGGGCTGATTTCCTTGCGCACCCAGCCGACCAGTTCCTTGCGCAGTTCCTCGGTGGGCTGCTCTCCGGCCATCAGCGTGACATAGGCATAAATGCCCTGCCCCTTGATGTTGTGTGGATAGCCGACCACGGCCGCTTCGGAAACTTTCGGATGCGCAACCAGCGCGGATTCCACCTCCGCCGTGCCAAGCCTGTGGCCCGCGACATTGATCACGTCGTCGACGCGGCCAGTGATCCAGTAGTAGCCGTCCTCGTCACGGCGGCAGCCATCACCGGTGAAATATTTTCCGGGATACGCGCTGAAATAGGTGTCCACGAAACGCTGGTGATCGCCGTAGACGGTGCGCATCATGCCCGGCCAGGCGTCAGCAATGCACAGATTGCCGCTGGCGGCGCCTTCCAGCACCTTGCCCTCGGCATCGACGATCTGCGGCGCCACGCCAAAAAACGGTAGCGTCGCGGATCCCGGCTTGAGCCGGATCGCGCCAGGAAGCGGCGTGATCAGAATGCCGCCGGTCTCGGTCTGCCACCAGGTGTCGACGATCGGGCAGCGGCCGTCGCCGACCACGCGGTGATACCATTCCCAGGCTTCCGGATTGATCGGCTCGCCGACGGTACCAAGAAGCCGCACCGACGCGCGCGAAGTTTTCTTCACCGGCGCATCGCCAGCCTGCATCAGCGCGCGAATCGCGGTCGGCGCCGTATAGAAGGTGTTGACCTTGTGCTTGTCGATGACTTCCCAGAAGCGCGACGTCGAAGGATAGTTCGGCACGCCTTCGAACATCAGCGTGGTGGCGCCGTTCGCCAACGGACCATAGACGATATAGCTGTGACCCGTGACCCAGCCGACGTCCGCGGTGCACCAATAAATGTCACCCTCGTGATAATCGAACACATATTGGTGCGTCATCGCCGTGAAGATGAGATAGCCGGCGGTGGTGTGCAGCACGCCTTTCGGCCGCCCGGTCGATCCCGACGTGTAGAGGATGAACAGCGGGTCCTCGGCGTTCATGTGCTCACAAGGGCACTCCGCCGTCACCACGTCCTTGGCCTCGTGGTACCAGACGTCACGCACCGGATCCATGTCAACCGGCGCGCCGGTGTGCTTGACGACAATCACGTAATCGACGCCGCCGACTTTGGCGATCGCCGCGTCGGTATTGGCTTTCAGTGGGATTTTGCGACCGCCGCGGATGCCCTCATCCGCGGTGATAACGACATTGGATTTGCAGTCCTCGATGCGTCCGGCAAGCGAATCCGGTGAGAAGCCGCCGAACACCACCGAATGGATGGCGCCGATGCGCGCGCAGGCGAGCATCGCGTAGGCGGCTTCGGGAATCATCGGCAAATAGATCGTGACCCGGTCGCCCTTTTTGACGTTGCGGGTGCGCAGAATATTGGCGAAACGGCACACCTCGTCGTGAAGCTCTTTGTAGGTGATGCGCTTTGATTGTTTCGGATCGTCGCCTTCCCAAATGATGGCGGTCTGGTTGCCCCGGCTGTGCAGATGACGATCGATGCAGTTGTAGGCGGCGTTGGTGACGCCGTCCTCGAACCACTTGATGAAGACGTTGGGTTTGTTGAAAGAGGTATTTTTGACCTTGCTGAACGGCTTCATCCAATGGATGCGCTTGGCCTGTTCGGCCCAAAACCCGTTCGGATCGGCGAGCGAGCGCTCGTACATCTTCCGGTATTGGGATTCGTTGATGAAGGCGCGTTTCGTCCATTCGGCGGGCACATCGTAGATCTTGTCGGACATCTCGCTCTCCTCCGCTCACGCACGGGTCTTACTGATAGGCGTTTTTCCGCCGCATTATGCGACGGCAGATTAAGAACCGACAAGGCTCAAGGACCGCGCCCCGCTGACGCGCCTTAAGGGCGAAGCCACCCCGCCGATCGCGTCTTAGACACCGATTCCCCCGATCACCGCACCGATAACAACAAGAACGATCAGCCAGTTGCCGGTGTCTATCGCAAGAAGCCGTTTGTCGCGCCCGACGAAGCTGTAATTGACGGTCATCGTGGTGAGGACAAAGCCGAACCAGAGGAACGCCGCGGAGATGACGCCGTTGCGCAAAGTGACTTGGCCGGGGCCGAGATGACCGAGTACGCCGGCAAGCATCCAGGCAATGACGACGTTCGCGACGAGGGCGTAGACAAACGGCAGGAAAG
Source organism: uncultured Alphaproteobacteria bacterium (assembly GCA_963816295.1). Lineage (GTDB taxonomy): Bacteria > Pseudomonadota > Alphaproteobacteria > Rhizobiales > Xanthobacteraceae > BOG-931. The sequence continues at coordinate 546,882 of CAWFJS010000022.1, forward strand.
CCCACGGCTTCTTGCGATCCGCCGCCATCTGTTCCGGCGTTTTGCCGAGCGCTGCAACATAAAGCCTGCTGAGGCTCATGTACCAGACGGCGCTACCGAGCCAGGCGGCCACCGCCGCGATCATGACCGCGAGATAATTGATGCCGGCAAAAGTCACGACATCCCCCTTGTCGAATGAGACAGCAGAGCGCGCGCCCATTCTCCATCACGTCGCGCACCGACCGGTTCGAGCACCAACCGCAAGCGGCATGTGCCTACAGCCGGCCCATCTTGCAGACCAGCTTCCACTGGCTGTCGGTCACCGGCTGGACCGAAAGACGGGCATATTTGGCGAGCGCCATGTTCTTGAGCTTCGGCTCGGCCTTGACCGCGGAGAGCGTCACCGGCTCGGGCAGAGGTTCGATTGCCGCGGTGGTCACGGCGACCCAGGGCTCGCCCTTCTTGGCGGTGGGATCGGGATAGGCCTCGCGAACGATTTCGCCGATGCCGACGATCTGCTTCTCGTCGCCAGTGTGATAGAAAAAAAACTTCTCGCCCTTTTTCATTTCCTTGAGATTGCGGCGCGCGATGAAATTGCGCACGCCGCTCCACGACTCGCCTTTGCCGCCACGCTTGACCTGATCGTCCCAAGAAAATTCTTCCGGCTCGGTTTTCATCAGCCAATAAGCCATCGTTTATTGCTCCGTCACGTTTCCTTCTCCAGCGGCAGTCACGCCTCCGCTTTGAACGGCCGCGTCAAAAGCAACTCGATCGCCGCGTCGACCGTCATTTTGCCGGCAAGCAAGGCAGCGACCGCGGCCGAAATCGGCATATCGACCGCGCGATCGCTCGCCATTTCAAGAAGAACGGGCGCCGTGAACACGCCCTCGGCGAGCCCGGCGTGAATGGAATCCGGCCGCTCGCCGCGGCCGAGTTTGATGCCGAAGGTGAAATTGCGCGACTGCGGACTCGAGCATGTCAAAAGGAGGTCGCCCAAGCCGGACAGGCCCATCATGGTCTCCGGCTGCGCGCCATAGGCCTTGCCGAAGCGCACCAGTTCGGCAAAACCGCGCGTGGTCAGCGCCGCGAGCGCACTCGCGCCGAGCTCGCGGCCGGTGACCACGCCGGCGGCGATCGCGAGCACGTTTTTGGCCGCGCCGCCGATCTCGACGCCGCGGACATCGCTCGAATGATAAGGACGGAACGTGGCCGAGCCGACCGCCTGCGCCAGCTTGCCAGCGAGCTTGCCATCGCCTGCCGCCAGCGTGACCGCAGTGGGCATGCCACGCGCCACATCGGCGGCAAAGCTTGGTCCGGACAAAATCGCCGGGCTCGCTTTCGGCGCGCATTCGGCGATGACTTCGGTCATGAATTTCTTGCTGCCGCGTTCGATGCCTTTGGCGCACACGATCACAGGCGTGCGCTGCGCAAGTAACGGCGTCAGTGCCTGCATCACGACGCGGACCGCTTGGGCCGGCACCACGAGCAGGATCGCTTCGGCGCGCGCCGCTTCGGCGAGATCGTCGGCAATGACGATGCGCTCGTCGAGCGCGACGCCGGGCAGAAACACGCTCTCGCGCTTTTTCTTGAGCCGTTCGGCATTGGCGGCGTCGTGCTCCCACAGCGTGACGCTTCGTCCGGCGCGCGCGCAGGTCAATGCCAAAGCCGTGCCCCAGGCGCCGCCACCAAGGACCGCAATATGGTTCAACGCCATGTTTTTCCGAAAGCGATTGCCGCCCGGCCGCGTGCCGGGCACCGCGCGTTCAAGATGTGGCAAAGAGTAAAGCCATTAACGGCCGGAACAAGCCCGGCCGCGGCAAGCGCAATTTGCGGCACATGCAATTTAGAGCGCTTGGCCGCGCAGCAATTTGGGGACTTCGCCGACCAGGCCAGCTGCTTCGCGAATGAACAACCGCTTGAGCGCGGGAAGCCGATCGACCAGGCCGAGGCCGACATCGCGGACAAGCCGCAAGACGTCCGAACGGTTGGAAAACAGCCGGTTGAGGCCGTCAGTGGCAACGCCCATCGCCATCGTGTCGAAGCGCCGCCAGCGCTGATAGCGCTCGAGCACATCGAGCGCTCCCGGATCGAGCCCAAGGCGCGCCGCGTCGACGATGACTTCGGCGAGCGCGGCGACGTCCTTTAATCCCATATTGAGACCTTGGCCGGCGATCGGGTGGATCAAATGCGCAGCGTCGCCAACGAGCGCAATGCGCTCGGCAATAAAGGAGCGGGCGACGAAAAAACCGAGCGGATGCGCGCGCCGCTTGCCGATCACTTTGATCTCGCCGAGATGCAGCTTGAACCGTTGTTCGAGTTCGGCATCAAATTCCGCCTCCGGCAAGGCCATGATGCGCTCGGCCTCCGCGGTGGTTTCGGTCCAGACGATCGAGGCGCGGTTTCCCTTGAGCGGTAAAATCGCGAACGGGCCCGCTGGCAGAAAATGCTCCTCGGCGCGTCCCTGGTGATCGCGCGTGTGCGCCACATTTACGACGATTGCCGACTGACTGTAGCTCCAGCCATGTGTCGCGATTCCCGCTTTGCTGCGGATGGTCGACCGCGCGCCATCGGCGGCGACGAGAAGACGCGCATTCAGCGCGTTTGCGTCGCTCAACCGCGCATCAATGCAACGGCGATCCGCCGCCGCGTTATCGTCGCCTGCGGCGGCAAGCGTGAAGTCCGTCACCGCCGCGGATCGCAGATCGATGCCAAGCTCGCGCGCTTTGGTCGTGAGCGCGTCAACCAGAATCCTGTTCTCGATCATATGGGCAAAGGGCTCGCCTGGCTCGACCTCGCCAGCGAAAGTGAGAAAGGTCGGCCGTACCGCATCGCCAAGCCGGCTGTCGGTGACCGCCATGTCGAGAATTGGCTGGGCGTCGGCGGCAACGCGCTGCCAAACGCCAAGCGTCTCGAACAGCCGGCGCACCGAGGCGACGATCGCGGAGGCGCGTTCGTCATCGGCGGCCGCGCCACGGCCGAGGCCTGGGTCGGCGACGGCAACGGCGAAGCGATCGCCGAGTGCCTGGCGCAAAGCGATGGCGAGCGTGAGCCCGGCGAAGCCGCCGCCGGCAATCAGGACATCGAGATTAGAACGCGGCATGGTCTGGCACTTGGTACAGGAATCGGCGCAAAACCGCGCGACAACCGCACGGCGGCTGCCACTATCAATTCCAGTCTAACAGATTTGCTCCGCGCCGATCGTTAATGACGGGCTTGACCGGGCGGCCGATCCCGTATGCAACCAAGGCTCACGATCGCGCCTCGCTGCTGCCCAAAGATCGGAAACTGCAAACCAGCCGTCGGAGATATCATGGCTTCCGCAGTTCAGGATTTGATCGGGCTCCTCGACCTCGAGCCGCTCGAAGTGAACCTGTTTCGTGGACGCTCCCCGCAATCGAGCTGGCAGCGCGTGTTCGGGGGCCAGGTGCTTGGTCAGGCGCTGGTGGCGGCGTGCCGCACCGTCGACGACGTCACGGCGCGGCCGCCGCATTCGCTGCACGCCTACTTCCTGATCGGCGGCGATCCGAAAGGACCGATCATCTATGAGGTGGACCGCATTCGTGACGGCCGCAGCTTCACCACGCGGCGCGTGGTCGCGATCCAGCACGGCCATGCCATTTTCTCGATGTCGGTGTCGTTTCACGTCGAGGAAGGTGATCTGTCGCATCAATTCGCGATGCCGGATGTGCCGAAGCCGGACGAATTGCCGACCGAAGCGGAGTTCAAGAAGCGGATCCCGCTGATGCCGGAGGCCGTGCGCCGCTATTACGAGCGCGAGCGGCCGATCGAACTGCGGCCGGTCGAGTACAATCGCTATGCCGGCGAGAAGCTCGCCGGCGACCGCTTTCACGTCTGGGTGCGCACCACCGGTCGGCTGCCCGACGAACCGGCGATCCATCAATGCGTGCTGGCCTACGCTTCCGACATGACCTTGCTCGATGCCGCGCTGATCGCCCACGGCCGCACCGTTCTCAGCGACGACATCATGGCCGCAAGCCTCGATCACGCGATGTGGTTCCATCGTCCGTTCCGCGCCGATGAATGGCTCCTCTACGCCCAGGACAGTCCGAGCTTGGCCGGTTCCCGCGGCTTTGCGCGAGGCCTGATTTTCGCAAGCGACGGTACGCTGGTGGCGTCGGTCGCCCAGGAAGGGCTGTTGCGGCAACGGCAAGGCAGCGGTCATCGGAGCACTGGACGCGGCGCGCGCTGAGCCACACAATGGATTTATCTGTGGGCAGCAAACCGATGCCAATCGTGCACAACGGAATGCAGTGTCTCGCCGCAAGCCGGGGAATGCCATGAAACTGGTCACCGCCATCATCAAACCGTTCAAGCTGGAGGAAGTGCGGGACGCCCTGCTCGCGATTGGGATTGACGGCATGACGGTGACCGAAGTGAAAGGTTATGGACGGCAGAAAGGCCACACGGAAATCTATCGCGGCGCCGAATACGCCGTGAATTTCTTGCCGAAAATTCGCATCGAGGTCGCCGTGACCGAAGAGAATGCGAATAAAGTCGTGGAGACGATCACCACCGCCGCCAAAACCGGGGAAATCGGTGACGGCAAGATATTCGTCGCGCCGATCGATCATGCGCTGCGCATTCGCACCGGCGAAACCGGCGGAGATGCGCTGTAACGGCAAAGGCGCCTCGCGCCGGAGCGGGGTGAACGGATCGACAAAACCTGCTAATTCCTCCCTCCGAACGGAGGCCAGAGGCAGGCCCAAGCAGTCGTCTACGGGAGCACAACGAGGATTCTCATGTACGCCAATCTCGAACTTTTCATCGACGGCAAGTGGCTCGGCGGCAACGGCCGCCGCGGCGAGGACGTAATCAATCCGGCAACCGAAAAGCCGCTCGCGCATTTGCCGCATGCGAGCCAAGCCGATCTTGATGCCGCGCTCGAAGCGGCCAGGAAAGGATTCGCAGTGTGGCGGACAACCCCCGCTTATGACCGCGCCAAGATCATGCGCAAAGCCGCCGATCTGATGCGCGAACGTCATGACGCCATCTCGAAGATCATGGTGCAGGAGCAGGGCAAGGTCTACCCGGAAGCCCGCGCCGAAGTGATCACCTCAGCCGACATCATCGAGTGGTACGCCGAGGAAGGGCGTCGCGCTTATGGCCGCATCGTGCCCGGCCGCGGCAAAGGCGTGCGTCAGATCGTGGTGCAGGAGCCGGTCGGAATCGTCGCCGCGTTCACGCCGTGGAATTTCCCCACGCTGACCCCGGCGCGCAAAATCGGCGGCGCGCTTGCGGCCGGCTGTTCGCTCATTCTCAAGGCGTCGGAGGAGACGCCGGGCGCTTGCATCGAAATGGTGCGCTGCTTTGCCGATGCGGGACTGCCCGCCGGCGTGCTCAATCTGGTATTCGGCGTGCCATCGGAGATTTCCGAGCACCTCATCGCCAAGGACGACGTGCGCAAGATTTCGTTCACCGGCTCGATTCCGGTGGGCAAGCATCTCGCGGGACTCGCCGCCAAAGGCATGAAGCGCGCGACCATGGAGCTCGGCGGTCATTCGCCGGTGGTGGTGTTTGCCGATGCCGATCCTGAGAAATCCGCGGAGACGATCGCGGCGTTCAAGTACCGCAATGCCGGCCAGGTGTGCATCTCGCCGAACCGATTTTACGTGCAGGAGCCGGTCTACGACCGTTTTCTGGCGCGCTTCACCGAATACGCCAAATCGATCAAGGTTGGCGACGGGCTCGAAAAGGGCATCGCCATGGGACCGATGGCCAATTCGCGCCGGATCGACGCGATGGAAAGCTTCGTCAATGACGCCAAGCAACGCGGCGGCAAAATCGTGACCGGCGGCAATCGCCGCGGCAATCAAGGCTACTTTTTTGAACCAACGGTCATCACCGACGTGCCGGACGACAGCAAGGTCATGACCGTGGAGCCGTTCGGGCCGGTGGCGCCGATCCTCGCCTTCAAGAGCTTCGACGAAGTCGTCGAACGCGCCAATTCGCTGCCTTACGGACTCGCCGCTTACGCCTTTACCAGCTCGGCGCAAACCGCGACCATGATCGCCGATGCGCTGCAATCTGGCATGGTCGGCGTGAACTCGATCGCGGTCTCGACTCCGGAAACGCCGTTCGGCGGCGTCAAAGAGTCGGGCTACGGCAGCGAGGGCGGCATCGAGGGACTCGCCGCCTACTTGAACACAAAATTTATTTCGCAAGGATGACCGGTCAGGTTTAGGCAACGGATTCCACGCAAAGCGCAAGCGTAATGGCTGAAGCGAAATGGCGAATAAAGCCATTTCGCTTTTTTGTCGCTTGTTCGCCGCATGCGGCGCATCAGCGAAGTATCACACCGGCGTTACCAGCCGGCACCGGTCCCGCGCCATTATTTGAACGGCATCCGTTCCGCGCCGGTATTGTAGGCGAAGGAACGAACATCGACATCCCGTAGTTGTAGGGCGGGGCCTGATCTCAGCGCGAGAGCGTCGATGGATATTTTGGCAAGCATGCTTGCTTATGTGGCCGGTATCGGCGCGCTTTTCGCCGGCTTGGCGGTGTCGTTCTTTGTCTTCTTTTCCACGCCGCAGGAGCCGCTCCAAACGCAAACGCGGCCACAAAGCGCAAGCGCGATGCTGGTGCGGCCGAGCGCGCCAAATAAGCCGGCGGCGGTCGAGGCACACGCAACGCAAGGCGCCGGTCATTCCGAAAAACATGCGGCTGCGGCTAGCTCGCCGGGCACTGCGCAGCCGGCGGCATCTGCCCGAGATCTCCGCCGCAAACCCGCTGCATCCGTGACTCAAGCGCGGCGGCTCATGCAGGAGGAGCGCGCTCGCCGCTGGGCCTACCAACAAGACTCAAGCCAGACTCAAGCTTTGCGAGCCGATTTCTCGGTTACGCCGACTGACCAGTCGCGCGCTCGGGCGGGAAACCTTCAAGCATAAGAACGATCTAGATACGACACCGCATCGTCGGCAAGCTCGTCCGGATTGCGTTCGCCGCGCTGGGCCATTTCGATGATGCGCTTGGCGATGATCTCCTGGGCGGCGCGCTTATAGGCGGGCGACGCGAGCTTGCTGCCGGATTGTTCGACTTTCCGCCACGCAGCTTCGAAGACCGAGACCAATGTTTCAATCGTTTCCGGATCAAAGGCCGATTGTGCGAGCAAAGGAATTATCGACATGGAGCCATTCCGAATTGGGGCCATTCCGAATTTGCGCTTTCGCTATACTAACTCGCGACGAAGAGAATCGATGTCGGCGACCGTTCGAGGACGACCGCCGCGGTGTTCCCGAAGAATAGCATGTCGCCGGGTCGGCGGCTGACGCCAAGGATGACAAGGTCATAGCCGCGGCCCGCTTCGTGCAGAATCGCCTCGTCGGGGGCCATATCGGCGCGGGTCGTGTTGCGCAGCGGAACGTCGTAGCGCTCGGCCAGGCCGGCGATGTCCTTGAGCACGCCCGATTCATTACGCCGCATGACCAAGCGGCGGGGCGGACTGGTGGCGGGACTGGCGCTGGCGCGGGTGACATAGAGCGCGGTGACATGCGCATCACTGGCGCGCGCCAGCGTGAGGCCGACCTCAACCGCACGGCGCGAGACTTCCGTGCCATTCACCGGAATTAAAACCCGCCCGTGCCGCTCCTTCGCCAATTCGTGACGCGGCGAGCGTGCGTCAACCACAGCGAGCGGGCCTTCGAACCCTCGCGTGATCAGCGACAGATCCTTGCTGAAGCCGCCCTTCGGATCACGGGTATCGGCAATGCCAACAACAAGAAGGTCGTAGCCCTTGCTAGCTTCATTGGCGACCGCCTCCGGCCCGCCCGCGGGCTGCCGGGTGATGACGTTGACCTTCCCTGGCTTCTCCCCGTCAGGAGTTTCGAGCGAGGTCGTTGCTTCGGCCGCGCGCTTGACGGCCTCCTCGGAACGCTTTCCATCCGACTTTGCGTCGCCCGCCGGCTGGCGAGCCGCCGTCGCCGATCCTTTGGTTTTTTCCGAGTCCTTTTTTACGTTGGCTGCGAGATCGAGGATGGTCGTGGGTTTGCCTGCAGAACCGGCGACAATGCCGGCAAGCTGCGCGGCAAATTTGCCGTTGGCGCTGTCGTCGGCGGCCACGAGCAGCCGTTCGAGATTGGTTACAAATCCTTTCGCGTCCAGCTCTTCGCGCTCAAGCCGCAGGCGTTCTTTCTTGTGCAACGGCAAGCGCTTGAGCGACCAACGCAGCATGGCCGGCATCGCCGTCGTGGTCACGATCGCCATGGTGACGATCAGGGTGAAAAGATTTTGGCTGAGCAGGCCGGCCGACAAACCGAGCGTCGCGACGATCACCTCGGTGGAGCCGCGCGCATTCATGCCGCATCCCAGCGCTAGCGATTCGGCGCGGGACAATCCGCCGATTGTGCCGCCGATGAACGCGCCGAGAAATTTTCCGATGCTCGCGATCACGATCAGCCCGACGGCGAGCAGCGCCAGGTCGGGGCTGCGCAAAATCGTGAGATCCGCGTTCAAGCCGGACAGACCAAAAAACACCGGCATAAACAAAGCGACGATGAGGCCGCGCAATTCTTCATCAATGTGGCGGGTCAGTATCGGCGACTCGCCGATCAGAATGCCGGCGACAAATGCGCCGAGTACGGTGTTGACGCCGATGAGTTGCGTCGTCAGCGCCATCGCCGCCATGATGATCAGGATTGTTGTGATGACCGGAAAGTCGCTTTTGAAATTGTCGTTCGCCCAGCGGATCAAGCGAAACACAATCGGGCGTCCAACGGTGAAGCTCGCGACCATGAAGAGGGCGGTCCCGACGACGGCGCGGCTCACCGACCACACGTCGATAGTGCCGGCTGCGGCGAGACCGAAGGCCACGGCGATGATCACCCAGCCGATCGTGTCTTCGAGAATGGCGGATGCGACGATGATCTGCCCCAAGTCGCGGCGCATGAAATTCATTTCGCGCACCACCATGGCAACGATCTTCACCGAAGAAATCGACAGCGCGGTGCCGAGAAAGATCGCGGTGACGAGCCGCGCATCCGGTTTGGGCAAGTATTGGGCCGGCAGCATTTCACCGAGCGCAAAGCCGCATGCGAAGGGTATGGCGACGCCGGCGAGCGCGACGGCGATCGCCGCGCGGCCGACCCGGCGCACCATTTGCAGGTCGGTCTCCATGCCGGTCAGCAGCAAGAGCATCAGCACGCCAAGCTCGGAAACGGCATCGAGCATGCTCTTCTGCACGGGATCGGCGGGAAAGATCGCGTGCTGAGCCGACGGCCAGAGCAAGCCGAAGAACGAAGGGCCGAGCAGAAGACCGCCAATCAGCTGACCCATGACTGAAGGCTGGCCGATGCGCTGCACGGCTTCGCCCATTAGCCGGCCGACCAAAAGCAAAAGCGCGAGTTGGGCGATGAACAGCGCTTGCGACCCACCGCCCGAACCGCCCTCGGCGGCGAGCGCCGGGACAGCTTCGACCGCGGCTGCCGCGCCAAGCAGCACGAGAACGGCGATGAAGGCGCCGTTTGATCGCTGCAACCCAAGCGCCCGGCTGTTGGCTGCAGCAGGCCGTTGACCCCATACTGTCATCGCCGAGCTCGATCACCTCACGCTCGGACACGATAACGCGCGAGGCGGCGGTACGATCCCGCGCGCATTGCGGCGCGGCTCGCCGTCATCTCAACGGCAAGTGAGATGGCGCAGATGGGAATGTAGTGGATTGATGCCGGCGCGCATGGTGCGCGCCGCAGCTTGCGTTTAGCCGCCGAATTTATAATTCACGCCGGCGCGGAGAACCCACATCGTGTCCAATGTCTCGAAACGACTCGGAAAATTTCCAAATGCCACATTGGGAGCGGTCGTTTGATTCTTTCCGAGATCGACATACAAGACTTCGGCTTTGACCGACCAACGCGGGTCAAGCCCATATTCTGCGCCAACACCAGCAACGTATCCGACCTTTGTCGTGCTGATATCGTGGTTGGCTCCAGCCGCGTCGACAAAGTTGTGATTGGTCCTGCCATAGGCAAGACCTGCTGTGACGTAGGTCATTATGTTGTCGAGGGCGAGTCCGGCACGGCCGCGAACCGTCCCAAACCAATGTATTGAGTCATGGAAGCTGGGAGGAACAGCCCCGCCGGGATCGTTAGCGAAGAACACGGTAGTTTGATTCAGGCTGAGATAATTGAAATCGGTTTCAATGCCCATCACGGCGTGACGGAATTGCCAGTTGTAACCAATCTGGCCGCCGCCGATGAATCCACTATTTGAAATCATTGACGATCGAGCCACCAGCGCTCAACGCGCCGTCCAAATCGTTCCACACCGTCGTGCCGCGCGCATAGCCGGCATTGAGGCCGGCGTAAAACCCCGACCAATTCCACTCCGGCTCGAGCGCCCGGCCTTTGACAGGGAGTCCCATATCGGCGGCGCTCGCAGCATTCGTCGCGATCAGTGTTGCAGCTGCGACGCTTGCGAACAGCAATTTTTTCATGACGCGTTTCCCCCAAGCCGGTGACGCAAAATGACCTGTGCGAGCCCAGCGAGATACAAAGCACGACAACCGGCCGTTCGCATACGCGGCACCATCGAGCGCGTCGATGGCGCGACCTATATGGTCAAGGCGCGCGACGGCGCCGAACTAAAACTGACGCTCGCCGACAACGCGCAAATTGCCGGCATCATCAAAGCTTCTCTGGCTGACATCAAACAAAATTCTTTTGTCGGCGTCACTGCAATGCCGCAAGCTGACGGCAGCCTGAGCGCCGTCGAAGTGCACATCTTTCCGGAAGCGATGCGCGGCACCGGCGAGGGGCATTATCCGTGGGATCTGCAGCCGCAAAGCACGATGACCAATGCCAATGTCGAGCAAGTCGTGAGCGCAGTCGACGGACGGACGCTGACCTTGAAATACAAGGACGGAGAAAAGAAGATCACTGTCCCCGCCAACGCGCCGATCGTGACTTACGTGCCGGGCGACAAGAGCGACATCAAGCCGGGCGCGAAAGTCTTCATCGTCGCGGTCAAACAGGCCGACGGCACGCTGCAAGGCCGCGCCTGGCGCGTTGGCCGCGACGGACTGACGCCGCCGATGTGATGCAGAACTGCGAACAAGACCCGATTTCGATTAAAGCCCGGCGGCAATGCCGGGCTTTTTCGTTCGTGATCCGGCGCGAAACTGAAATTTTTTCGGCACTGGTGGCCTGCCACCCGAAGCCCCGAAAGGGGCGGAGGGTGGCGGAGAGGGAGGGATTCGCCGTCCGCCCAGCCATAGGCGATTTAGTACAACGATTTCAACCATGTAGAAAACGGCGTTGTCTGCGATGTTGTACGCACCGTTGTACGATTAACGTTAGTCCATCACTGTGCTGCTGAGTGGCCCGGCACGCCGGCACAGGTGCCAACCTAAGCGGTTCTTGATGTGGGCGACTTGAGACCCATCAGACGTGTGCACACCGAACGCACCTCATCAGCTTCATCGTGCTTGCCATCCATGCGTAGAGCGACTTCGAGTTGTTCTCCGATCTTGAGCATTTCGGGAGGGCATCCATGGCCGACTCCATAGATGCGAGCCAACTTTCGGAATTGGTCGAGGGTAGGAAATCGGTTCTTTCTCATTTTTCGTCCCCCTTCATTCATAGGGTGCCGGTCTAGCGGCTGCCGATGTATGCGACTTTGCTGCTCTGTGCCGCCGTGCCGGCTGGTTCGCAGTAGCGCGCCCAGTCGCTCTCAAATTGCGATCGATAGTAGCCTTTCTTACTGCTGCTGCCTTTTCTGCGCTTCACTGCCGCTGGCCAGACTGAGCGCGGCCGGATGCCGAAGGGTCGCAGGAGCCGCGCCATTTCACCGGCGCTCAGCTTGCGCGGCTGTTGGTCGTCACGCACGCCGCGATATTCGCTCCAGCCAGATTCCTCAATGTCGAGGAGCGCCGTGATTAGATCGACACTGGTGATGCGATCGGCCCGCGTCCGATTGAAAATGTCTCTGATGTCCGACAACAGGATCACGCCGATGTCCTCGTCGTGATGGGAGCGCGCGAATGCCAGTGCCGTCTCGCGCGCAATCTTTCCCCAACCAGGGCTAAAGGAGTTGGCGATGGCGATCAGCGGACGCCAGTTGTCGGCAATGCGGTTCTTTAGTTCCTTCGGCAGGTCTGGGTTCAGATCGAGTGCCGGCTTGCTGCACGACCACCTGCTCACGAAGCCGTAAACGACGTTAACGCGCCCGATCGCCGTAGGGTTCTTCTTATCAAAGCGTTCGATACTGTCGCCGGTGGTTTTCTCCATATGGATGATGATCGAGCGTTGCATCAGCGGCAGCGGCAAAGTGCCGATGGCGGCAATGGTCATCGGTGTGAATGTCGGGAAGTTCTTAACCATGTTTTTGATCACACGACGGATGCCTCCGCCCTCGCGGTGGCCACTGTTGAAAACGGCGCGCAGAGTGCCGTTCACGTCGAGGCCGAGATTGTCGGCTTCGTCCATCAGTAGCGTGCTACTGTGGAGTTGATCGATGAGGCGATAGATCGCCGCCGGCGTGGCGTGATCCATCCGCTCAGGATGGGCCACTAACTTTTCAAGCACAGCTAAGGCCGTCGTCTTGCCGCAACCTCGCACCGGCGACGTGAATGCTAGCCGCGGCGAGATCATGAAGCGATCGAAGATATGCGTGTGCAGTACCCAGAGCGCCACCGCGATGCGTTCGTGTCGCTTCATGTCGATGTGTCTTCGATGACATGATGGACGAGCGTGAGCACGTCGGGCGGTTCTTTGTCGAAAGCTGTCGCCGGCAAACCGGCCTTGACGGCGTCGCCGGCGTGCTGTTCGTCGCTCTGCCCGTCATCCCATGCGGCATCCCATGAACCGGCGGTGCTGCCGTCCTGCTGCATCAGTTCAGTGAGATCGTTCCAGGTCTTGCGATGCCGCGCGAGCAGGTCATTGATTTTTTGTCGAGCGGCTTCGTGCTCTGCGGCGTTGCTCGAACCCAACATCCCGAACAGCTTGCGCAGCCGGTCGCGTACCTTGTCGTTGACGGCTGATTGCTTGGCCATATCTAAGTGCTGCCTTTGTGCTTGCTGCGGTCAACGGCGGCCAACAGGCGAAAACAGCGTTGGTACGTTTGGATGATCTGAGCCAGAGCTTTGCGCTGCGCAGGATCGATCGTGATCGTGATCCCGGTCGCTTTCTCGACAGCACCGAGCAGTTCATCGACCGGCTGCGGATATAAGCCACACTCCGCTGCCGCTTTGATCCGGCGGCGCAATGAGGTGTCGGCAATATGTTTTTCCAAAGCGGTTTCTACCGCTGCGATCTCGTCGTCTGTGAAGGGACCTTTTGGCATCTTTCGTCTCCTGTTTGTTGTTCAGTGTCGGGCGGGGCGCCGCCGCTCGGTTCCAGGCTCCCACCCAGGATTTGCCGATGCGACGACGCCCTTCGGCTCGGCGCGGCGGTGATCCGCAATACAAAGGCCGCGCCGGCGGACTTACCGCGCGGCGTAAATCGCAACCGCGCTCTTTATGAATCCAACTCCCAATTTTTTACGCCGTCAAACGGCGGCCGGCGGCCATCGATGCGGCAATTTACGCCGCGTGCGGCGATGGTATTGACAATGAAAACGACGATTCTGCGGGGGTTTTTTGTGTGTTTTTTGGTCTACATCTTTACCATTTTGGTCTACATGTTTACCAAAACGAACAAACAAAGCCCGCGGCATCTTTCCGCACACTCAACCGGGCTTCATTAGTTTTTTCGCGCCGCTGGACTTGCGCGCCTCGTGAAATCCACAGCAGAAGGCAGAACACGCCCGGCGCGCATTGAGATTGGGTTAGCGCGATGACCAAAAAGAAAAAGACCAAGCGGGAGACTGCTGCCGACATCTTAAGGAAGCCTGGCGGCGAGCAGGTCTATACCCGCAGGCGTGTCAAGAAGGACGAGGCGCGCCGCGCCAAGGAGCGCGGGTTTGGTACGACCCGGCAGGCGGACGCCTTGTACCGGAAATATCGGGAAAAGCTCGAAGGGCTGATAAGCGCCGACATGATCAACCCCAGACGCCTCCGTGATGTGTGGGGGGCATTGATGGGGGACAGCCCCGGTAATGTGCAGGAGCTATTGAGGACCCCCAGCGTCCCAGACCTCGCAGAGCGACTGTTTAAGCTCGGCCTCACTGTCGCAGATGCTTCGTCCATTGCCGCTGACCGTAAGGGCGTCAAGCATGCCCGCAATGTCCTGCTATGGCTTGGCGACAAGCTCTCGCGACTGCAACGAAAAGACGTAGAGCTAGAGGCCCGCATCGGGGCCTGGGGTGTCAACTTGCTTCTTCGCCTCGAACCCTTCGGACTCGATGACGATAAAGTGCTGATACTGTTGCGGACAAAATCCCTGGAGCACTTCTTTAAGGTCGCGATCGACCGAGCCGCGCACGATAATCCATATCTATTGCCATCCACCGAACGGTTAGCGCCATGGACCGGGGTGCGGCAGGGTCCCGCAGGGAGTTAGATATCGCTGGTCAGCCGTCGCCATTCCGAACCAGCGGTGCAGCAGGCAATCGAAAACGGTGAAATGTCGAGAGTGCTGGAGGCCATTAATGCCATCCAAGATGTTTGGTGGGTCATTGACAAGCGGCTGTTGAACATCGCTAAGCAACTACCGCCAGAAATCCCGCCGCCGCCTGAGAAGGGTTTGGCCCGATCGGACCCGGCTAGGAAGAAATGGCGGCGGTCGCGGAAAAAGGTGCATGACTATCACGCCGATCTGGAACTCGCCGACATAATGGCGGATCGCGGTCGTTTTAACGTCCTCCACAATATGGACTTTAGAGGTAGGGTCTACGGTATCCCACACCTCAACTACCAACGTGCCGACCATGTCCGCGGACTTTTTCGGATCGCTCCGGGCGAGCGGCTTGGTGATCACGGACTACCATGGCTCAAATATCATGTCGCCGGCTGCGCCGATGGCAACACCTGGAGCGATAACAGGAAGCCGAGCAAGCTCAGTTTCAATGACCGTGTCGCTTGGACGGGTCGCAATCTGGAACGGCTCCGCAAGATTGCTGATGATGTCTTGAACGGTGTTGTACCTGAGCGACATTGGCTACCGGATGATAAAATCCAGTTCCTTGCCGCCTGTGTCGAACTGAAACAGGCTCTCGACACCACACCGGTTTCCGACTTTATCACCACACTGCCGATCAAGTTCGACGGCTGCTGTAGTGGCCTGCAACATTTTTGCGGCCTTATGCGGGCCCCGGAGGGGCGCTTGGCCGGCCTTACCCCCAACGAAGTGGCCGAGGACTTCTATACGGAAGTCGCGAAGCGTGTTCGTGATGACAATCCGGAAATCTTATGCGGGCAAAGGATGGGCGCAAATAGGGACGATGACCGCAAGATCGTGAAGCAACCAACACAAATATATTTCTACGGGGCGTCCGCCGAAACTATGGCTGAAGAAATAGAGGAGACGCTGGAGGAACTGGGACGAGAAGCAGACCCGGAACAAATAAAGAAGCTGGCCAAGGCAATCCATAAAGCCTGTGGTGATCTGGCACCAGCAGCAAAGAAGGTGCGGAAGTTTGTTGGCAGGTTGGCGAAGCTCTATGCCGATGAGGGGAAGGTCTTTTGCTGGACAAATAAGTCGTCGAGATTTCCGGTGATAAACGAGTACCACATGCCAAACATCAAAGAGGGCATCGCCGTCCGTCTTGGATGGACGCGCCTCGACATGAATTTGACCGTCGGGGACCTTCCGGAGATTAATGTCAGGAAGAGTCAACAATCCGCTACCGCCAACTTTATCCATTCGCTCGATGCTGCGCATCTGCACGAGGTTGTTTGGGAGGCCAGCAAACGCGGCATCCGCATGGTGACGGTCCACAACTCTTTTTGTTGTTTGGCCCCGCGCGCGGCAGAGCTTAAGCACATCATAGAGGAACGCTTCGTCGTTGTTCACTTATTCTCTTTTCTGATGCTGCGGGACATGGCCGCCGCCAAGCGTGACCTGCCGCCGGATGTGAAGTTACCGGAACTGCCAATGAAATACGGTTCATGGCTTGACCTTTTGCAAGTGTTCTGGGGTCGGGGTTGGACCTGATAACCAAGCGAGGGAGTACATCGATGAGCAACAACAACGACATCACCCGCAATAGCCGGTTTCAGCGGATCATTGCCGAGGCCGCTGAATACAGACTGCTGCAACAAATTTATCGAGCCGACCCGGAGGTCGGCCCGGACACGGCTGCGCTGTTTCGCGAATGCTTCCGCACCGCGCGCGACGATCCCGCGGACCTCCGCAGGCTTGCCGGCGGCGATGACAAATAGTGCCACACCATTGAAACTACATAATCCAGTCTCGACTTGTACTCTAAGGAGAGGCGGCTTCGGCCGCCTTTTTGTTTTCGGAAGAGGCAGCAATGACCACCCCAGATTTATTCGCGCCTGGCGAGACATCACCGCCGCGCCCCCCGGCGGCCGATCCGGTGGTCGGCCTCACCGTGGCGCTGCCCGCGCTGTGCCGCTGCGGCCAGACTGCGCTCGCCGTGATTGGCCCCGGTCGTGGTCCGCACGCCGCAGAAATGCGCTGCGCAAAATGCGAACAGCATCGCGGTTGGGTGGCGCGCGAAACGTGCCGCTTCCTCAACGAAACGATTGCCAGATTTGGCTGCCCGACTATGCCGATAAAAATCCGGCTCGGTCGTGCTGCCGATGACGCCGCGGACGGCGGCGACGATGGCCGTCCACTGCACTGAAACGCAATGCCATGAACGGGAGAACATGCAATGGCAACTGCAAATGATTTCTTTCCAAGCAACTATCTGCGCGCTGCCGACCTTGGCACTCGCGAGGTGACGGTTACTATCGACCGTGTCGCAAGTGATGTATTTGAAAATGACGGCAAGAAACAGACAAAGCCGGTCGTTCATTTCAAAGACAACAGCATCAAGCCGCTAGTCGCAAACAAGACAAACTTCGTGATGATTGCGGCGGCATGCGGCGAAGATACCGATATGTGGCCGGGCAAAAAGGTTACGCTGTATTCCGACCTCGTCCAATTCCGCGGCAAGGTCGCCGAGGCAGTGCGCTGCAAGCGCGCATTGGCGGATGAAACTCAACGACAGCATCGACATCTGACACGGCGGTGGCCCGGTAAGTCATTTATCGGGCCACCCCCATCGTGCATTGAATGAGAGGACATCTGTCATGACCAATCTGGGCGAAAGCGCCTTGGACTACGCTGCCCGCGGGTGGCATGTCTTTCCGTTACAGCCGCGTACCAAAGAGCCGCTTTTAGGCTCACGCGGCTTCCACGGTGCAACCACAGACGCGGCACGGATTGAAAGCTGGTGGCGTAGCGTGCCAGAGCTTAACATTGGCCTCGCCACTGGCGCCGTGTCCGGGTTTTTCGCGCTCGACATCGACGGCGAAGATGGTGAAGCATCGTTGCGACATCTGGAAAATCAACACGGCAAGCTGCCGCCCACAAGGGAAATCATTACCGGCGGCGGCGGTCGTCATTGCTATTTCAACACCGGTAACCATCGGGTGAAGTGCAGTGTCGCGATCGTCGGCGACAAGCTCGATATCCGCGGTGACGGCGGTTATGTCGTGGCACCGCCATCAATCCACGAGAACGGCCGCGCCTATTGCTGGTCGGTCGATGGTGCCGACCAATTGGCCAAGCCGCCGCACTGGCTGCTGCAACGCATTAGCGTCGCCAATGCCGTGAACGGCAAGGGCAAAACGCTAGAGCAGTGGCACCACCTGCTGACCAATCAAATACCAGACGGCCGGCGCAACACCACGCTCACGTCTATCTGCGGCAAGCTTCTGCACGCCGGGCTAACCGATCCAGTGCTGCTGTACGACATGCTGCTCAATATCAACCTTGCCCGATGCACCCCGCCATTAGCCGAAAGCGATATCGAAACCATCATGCTGAGCGTGGTGCGCGGCCATATAAGTCATTTTAAGAAAGTACAAGCCAATGTTTGCAACGCAGCAGCAGCACACGAGCACCGGTAACGGTGCCAGTGCGCCGGCTATATTTGAGAAGCTGCGCCAGCACCTCGACTGGCGCGTCAATCTGATTTTGACACCGACAAAAACACCGCGGCCCATCCTGGCCAACGCGCTCATTGCATTGCGCGAGGCCCCGGAATGGCAGGGCGCACTTGCCTATGATGAATTTGCACTTGTCACTAAGCTGATGCGAGCGCCACCTTGGTTCGAGCCACGGGGTCATTCCTGGACACCACAACAATGGACCGATCGCGACGATGTGCTGACGGCAAACTGGCTGCAACATCACGATATCTCGGTCAATGAAAGAGTAGCGGCGACAGCCGTTGAAGCGGTGGCGAAGGATGCGGCCTTCCATCCAATCAAGGATTACCTCAATGGGCTGAAATGGGATGGCTGCAAGCGTATCGCAGACTTCGCTTCCAATTATCTCGGCGCCGAAGCGAAGCCCTATCACCAAGCCGTAAGCCGCTGTCTGTTCATTGCTGGTGTTGCCCGCATCATGTGGCCGGGCTGCAAGGCCGACTACGTTCCGATCCTTGAGGGCGTGCAAGACAAGGGCAAGTCCACAGCAATCGAATTGCTGTTCTCGCCCTGGTTTTCCGACGACCTTGCCGAACTGGGCAGCAAAGACGCGGCCATGCAAGTCCGCGTCGCCTGGGGTATCGAGATTTCCGAACTGGCGAGCATGGCGCGCGGCGAGATCGACCGCATCAAGGCATTTGTCACCCGCAAGGTCGATCGCTTTCGGCCGAGCTACGGCCGTCGCGTCATTGAGGTGCCGCGCCAATCAATGTTTATCGGCTCGACCAATGCGGATTCGTATCTGAAAGACGAGACCGGCGGGCGCCGTTTCTGGCCCGTCCGTTGTGACGGCAAAATCCGTCTCGACGACATCAAGCGCGACCGCGACCAGCTATGGGCCGAAGCCGTCACGCTCTACAACAGCGGCGCGCCCTGGTGGTTCGCCGACGGCGATACCATCCTCGCCGCCAGAGAAGAGCAGGCCGACCGCTACGTTGAGGACCCTTGGCATGAGTTGATCGCCAGGTTTGTGCGGACGATGCCGGATGTAAGCACCGATGAAGTGCTGATGAGCCTCGGCGCGGATCGCTCGCGGTGGACCCGCAGTGACCAGATGAGGGTGGCCGCCTGCCTTAAAGTGCTGAAATGGGCGCCCTACCGCGCTTCGTTGCCCGGACGACCACGACGGTATCGGTCGCCTGATGCCGCCACCGACCTTCCCGACTAATGATGTACCAACCTTTAGCCCAATGTACCAACCTGGGAACCAGAGGTTGGTACATAAGAAATGCCCATCCTGTCTATGTTTGTACCAACGTACCAACCTGACCAACCTTTCTGGGGGGATATATAGAAGGTCCCACTTCGGGCCTTTAAAACTTTTCAAAAAGGGGGTGCGGAAAGGGACAAGGTTGGTCCAACCCGCATTGGGATCGCGAAAATGACCATCACCACCGGCCGCACCCTATCCTGGCCCGCATGGGTCAAGGCCATAGCAGATTGCGAAGCGAGGGCCGAAGCCGCCGAGCGGGCCAGGGCGCTGCGGTCCCCTCTGGAGCGAGAGTAGTTGAAAGTCACGACCGAAGCGTCAGCAAATCCACTCGTGAACTTCAATTCTCTGCAAGGCCAACGCAATCAACAACGCCTTTTCTTTGCTTTTCTACGCTCCAGTACGGTGGCCCCCAGACACGTGTTGCGCGAACCGTCGATCGGCGGTCGTATGCCCCTTATGAAAACACCCTCATGAGATTAGTTGGGACCTCCCATGGGGATGAACGGAGACGAAGAGGTAGCCGACGCCGGCGGGTCACTATGGAATGAAAGGGCGGCAACAGGACGAAGCGTGCCTATTTCCCGTAATGGAAAGCAATCGTCCCACTGGGGGCACAGTTATGCCTCTGCCGATTTCCGGGCGTTGCTCGCAAAAATTCGACAACGACCGTCGCGTCGGCCCAACACCTGCCCGCACCGATACCCGGCGTCGGAACGACAATGTACCAATGCAAACCGTCGTAACCTCCGCTGCCAGGGTCATCGGCAATCCGATAACTACCGGTTAGCGTACCATTACAATTAACGGAAGGATTTTTAGCGTATGCGCGACAAACTGTATAGCCAATGGGGGCTTGGATGACGCCCTTGTGTTCACTACCGGCATTACTTAAAGGTTTGATGGTGTTGATAACGTCTCCGACCATTGAGTAGCATCCGACGCACCCATAGTACGAAGTTACAGCATCACCAATTGCTCTCACTTCTTGCGTGTCGACGATTTTTCGCCACCTGTCGAGTTCGGCTGGGTTTTCAACCTGATCTAAGTGTATTGCGTCGACGAGTATCTCTGAGGAGTCGGCGTTTTGTGCGTTCACGGACTGACCTGAGACAAAGATTAGTGCCATTAACGGAAAAAGGGCGAAGCGTTTCATGGTGTTTCCTCTCCCAAAGTATTGCCCCGGTCTGTTCCCCGCTAGAAAAGCTACTCCAATAAACACCGCCGTCGGGTGACAAAGGTAACACCAGAATCGTCCGTACTTAATCCGCCCTTTCGGCTACATCTCGCTGCCTCCATGACCTGACTCGCCGCATCCCATCGACGTTTGCGCGCCGCTGACGATAGGTTAAGCGGTATGGACTTCTTTGCGAACTGCCAATGACCCACACGGGTGCAGAGGATCAGCCGCCCTGCCACCGCCCTGGCCGCGTTTTCGTGCTTGACGGAGATTCACGAATAGGTGAACCCCGAACTGGCCCGATAACATTGGGACCGACTTTCGCGGCTGTAACAGCGCTGTAACAAAGGTGAGGCTTTGCGCGAACAGAGCTAGGCCCGCCTTCGATTGTAAATATCCGTTAACCATAGTTTCGTTTGATTAACAAAAAATTGACTCTGTTGAGGTCGTGTCCGCTATAATCCGAGCCGTGATAGCTTGTCAGGATCGAACGTTGCGCACGTTACCCGGCACAGCTTCGGTCGTGAGTTCTGGAGGATTTTCAGATGATCTACAGAAATGTGGCGGCGTCACTCATGGGCGCCGCGCTTCTATTGTCCGGCACGGCGTTTGCTGCTGTTGACCCCGTGAAGAAAGCGATAGAATTACTCGGCGGCGCGGTGCCCACGATCCAAGCTCAGATGGTGTCTATGAGCCAAGGTTGCTCGGGCGGCGCGAACGGCGTGCCACCCGTTAGCTGGGGTGCGTTGCAGGTTCATGGTTATGGGGCCGTGAATGAGCTGCACGCCGGACAGATGTCTTTGCAGGGAGGCCAGATCCCGGATGGCATTCAACACATCAATACTGGCTTGGGTGAGTACGACGCGCTGATCAACGGCTTGGCTTTGAGCTGTTCGGGCGGCGCACACGGAGAAAACCCCGTGAGCTACGGCAACTATGTGGAGTTCAGGAACAATCTGAAGACCCAACTTCAGACGATCATTCAGTTCTTGCAGTAAAGGACTTCCTCCTGGTCAGGCCGCCATCGGGCAACACCGGCTCACCGTCTGCCGTTATTGCGCTGATCGCAGCGGTTGCCATGTCGCGATAGGTACGCCTGACCGCCGGACTCAGGCTGTCGAAGTCTCGCGCAATGCGATCCTGTGACCGCGCATAGCCGCGACGGGCAACGCAGAAGATCGCACGAAGCAACGCGATCAATCTCAGCTTCGTGTTTACGTTCCGGCCGCCCTCGTCCAGACCGACTATTTTATCCGTAGATTACAAATTGTAGCCTTGGCTACACTTTCAGGCGTCCTAGCGGCGCTCGCCGGTGCGTCTGTGGTCAGCGTGGCCTTGGAAAGCCTGGTCCGGTCTGGCGCTTACCAGCGACCGCCGCTGCTTCGGCGCGGGGCCTTCTAGCCTAGGTCGTACCCTGAGGCGGATATAATCTCCGCCTACCCCTATTGATGGGATTGGGTTATTAGGCGTTATTAGCCGCCTGGGTTCCGATGGCAGCCCAAACCGGACAACAAACGGATAACAAACGGATAACAAACGGACAACCGACAGCAGTCCGGAACCCCAGCCGGCGCAACCACAGGTAAGCACACCCGCAGCGCGCCCGGCGCGGCCAAAAGGCAAATCCAATGACGGAAATCTCGTCGCCAGATCGACCGCAGACCGACCGGCAGTCGTCGGTAGACCGACCGGCGGCCGATGCCGTATCCCCCGCACCGGCTCGCGTACCGGCTCGTCAACGCTCTCGGATGGCGAATGGCTCGGCCCTCTTGCCCGGCGACAACAGGTCGGCATGGGTCAGGCGCTGCAAGGAGGTCATTGCCGCGCACCTCTCCGATCTTGGCGGCGAGGACAACACCTCGGTAGCCGAGCGTAGCATCGTCCGGCGCATAGCCGTGCTCACCACAGAGCTAGAAAGGCTGGAAGCCCATTTCGCCTTGTCTAGCGAGACCAAGGCCGCCGCTGCCGATCTCGATCTCTACCAGCGCACCGCCGGCAACCTGCGCCGCCTGCTTGAGACCATCGGCATCAAGCGCAGGGCCAAGACGGTCCAGACGCTCGCCGATGTCTGGACGCCCTATGACGGCAAAACCAGGCCGTATGAACAGGAAGGCCAGTCATGAGCATCACCCAAGAGGCGCTGGCACGCTGGCGCAGCAACCCGGCAGCGTTCATCGAGACCGTGCTGGTCAATCCCGGACCGGAAGGCGACGTTGGCAAGCCGTTCGTGCTGCTGCCGGCCGAGCGCGACTTCATAGAGTACGCCTTCCTCACCGATGGCAACGGTCGGCTGCTTTATCCGGAACAGGTATTCGCCGCGCCCAAGAAATCCGGCAAGACCGGCTTCGCCGCATTGCTCATGCTGACTACCGTGCTGTTGTTCGGTGGCCGCTTCGCAGAAGGCTATGCGCTGGCTAACGATCTTGAGCAAGCGCAGTCGAGGGTGTTCCTGGCCATCACGCGCATTGTCGAAGCATCGCCGCTGCTCGCCAGCCAAGCCGAGATTACCCGCGACAAGATCACGTTCCCGGCTTTCTCGGGCGCGACCATTAGCGCGATCGCCAGCGACTATGCGGGCGCTGCTGGTGCTAACCCGACGATCAGTGTCTTTGACGAATTGTGGGGCTACACATCTGAGCGGTCACGACGGTTGTGGGATGAAATGGTGCCGCCACCAACGCGCAAGATTGCGTGCAGATTAACCGTGACCTATGCCGGTTTTGCCGGCGAGTCGGTGCTGCTCGAAGAAATGCACAAGCGCGGCATGGCGCAGCCAGAGGTGGGTCCGAGCCTTCGCGCTGGCGATGGCTTGCTTTTTGCGTGGCATACCCAGCCGATTGCGCCATGGCAGACCGAGTCGTGGCTAACACAAATGCGTCAGGCGCTGCGGCCTAATCAATTCCTGCGCATGATCGCGAACACGTTTGTCACCAGCGAGTCGACGTTCATCCCCATGGAGGCGTGGGACGCTTGCGTCGATCCCAATGCCCAGCCGCTGGTGGTTGACCAGATGCTGCCGATCTGGATCGGCGCCGATGCCAGTGTGAAGCACGACAGCACGGCGATCGTGGCAACGACCTGGGATCACGCTGCGCAAAAGGTCCGCCTGGTCTGGCACCGTGTGTTTCAACCAACGCCGACCGAGCCGCTGGATTTTGAAGCGACGATCGAAAATACAATCATTGAGCTTGCGCAACGCTTCAAGATACAACGGATTTTGTTTGATCCCTATCAGATGCAAAGCACGGCGCAGCGGCTGGCGCGGATGCGAATACCGGTCGAGGAGTTCCCCCAAACCGTTGCGAACCTCACGGCTGCGAGCCAAAACCTTTATGAGCTAATCACCGGCCGCAACCTTGTCGCCTACCCCGATCCGGCGATGCGGCTCGCCGTCAGTCGCTGTGTCGCTATTGAAAGTTCGCGCGGCTGGCGCATCGCGAAGGAGAAGCAGTCACACCGGATTGACGTTGTGGTCGCGTTGGCCATGGCCGCGCACGCCGCGGTCCAAATGGGTGCTCGGCCAAGCAATCGTATGGCGGCGGTTGCGCTCGGAACGACTGGCGTTGTTCGTGACGGCGCTTACACGTCTAGCGGGGATGACACTTACACCGCCCAGCCGGCCGGCGGATGGTACACTTCATCGCGCGAATACGGGAGCAGCGGCGGCGGATATTCGCGCGACGGATCGGCGTATCTGCGCGACATCGGCCCCGACGGACCACCGACAAAGGAGTCGCGGCGTAATGACGATTGAGGATTGACCATGTTCCGGTTTGTGAAGCGATTATTTGCTAGGCGCGGTCCGACCATCAGCAACAACAATGCGTCGCTCGGCGACGACATTGACTACGACATGCGCGGCCCGACGATCGACTGGTCTAATGAACAGGACCCGATCCGGCGATACATTTTGAACCCGACGGGCGACCCGGCCAAGAGACCGCGGCCGCGCAGTGAGACCGAGCGCGATATGTATCAAGGGAGAAAGCGATGAGCTTTTATGATTTTCTGTTTCGCCGGTTCGGCGTAAACGTAGAAAATCGCCATGGCAATCGGCACCGGATTCCGCAGATCGCGCTGGGCGGTCTCTTTGATAAAGAGTTAGGTAACGCGGGCGGACAAAGTAACGCCCGCGCAACAAGTGTCGGGCCGGCTGGTCGCGGTCCGACGCGCCTTGGCCAAGGTGGCGTACTGCGAGGCCCGCGCGATCTGATTTCCGACCACAGCCATTTGATGTAACCCGCTCAGCCAGTGACGTGGCCGCCGGCTGGAGCGTCAATCCCTGCCACGATGAGGACTTTTAGAATGACTGAAACCAACATTGGCCCCGGTGATGCCGCGCCATCGTATGGCCGGGCTTACCCTTCAAGCGCCGTCCAGCAAGAGGCGTACGCTAATGCGACCTCGAAGCGTGGACGCGGAGCGCCAGTCTGGCACGACCGCAGCGGGGAGATTCCGCAATGGTTGATCGACCAGAACAAGCGCGGCCATCCGCAAGACTCGCACGACAGCCGCTGAAATAATTCAGCGCCTGAAACATATTTCTGAAAAAAGGATTTTAATTATGACCGACCACATTGCATCGATCGCCGAATCATTGCGCGCTGCCGGCGTCAACGCCATCGAGCGAAATCAGATCATGAGCCAGATCAGGGGCGCTATTGCGCATGCTGGCGACCACCCTGCCACGCCGCTTGGCGACCACCTGACTGCCGCCCAAGATGCGGAACTGACCTATGCCGCCCGTCTTGCCTTGGCGAGCGCGCGTCGTGTTGGCGTAGCCGTCGATCCACACAAAGGAGTCACGCTTGCAGATTTCGATAAGCAGGCAGCGGTAGCAAAGGCTGATCCCGCCCACAGGATGGCGGCCAAACAACAATTAGCCGCGATAAATCTGCTCCGGGAATAGCCTTAACGTCAGCGACCGTGCGATTGAAGCTCGACGCCGGTCCGCTGATAGGGCGCGCCGCGCGATGCCCCCAAAGGCTTGCGCGGTGCGTCCGTATTTATTTCAAAAGATGGAGATAACACAATGGCTCTCGACCGAGAAGTCAATGAGCGCTTTGCGCGCCTCGAAAAAATGATCAGGGTATGGACGGAGTCCATCCGCCAGACCACAAAAGTAGTCGGCGACTTGAAAGCCTCGATTGCTGAAGCGCAGAGCCGGAAGCCCGCCAACGGTAGTCATCGTTTCTACTGCCCGGCATGGCTCATGCCGGGCGCTAAGGATGCAGTGGCCTGATCTGCGACTAGACTGCGTATCCTCCGCGCGGTCTTGGCGCGAACGGTGCCGCTTCGTTTGACTTCTTGGCGACGTGGCATCGGCGTGCGGCGGCGGACTTAATCAACCCGTCCGAACCGCGCTCGTCTGGCGGCGCGAGAGTCGAGCCTTCGGGTGTCCGGCTTTTGCGCCGCCTTTTTTCCCAACCATGGAGCAAAAAATGCCCACTGATTTATCTGATCCGCAGTCATCGATCGGTGCGGCGCTCGTGGCGCTTGGCCGGCTTTATACCGATGCCACGATCGTGTCCGATGGCTTATCAACGCATTTGCGTACCACCCACAGCGATCCGCCATTGCACGCAGCCCTGCAACGCTTGCAAGTTTGGTGCGGCGACTTTCGCCACGCCATGACCAACATCGAGACCCACACCACCGAGCGCCTGCGTAAAGCGATTGCCGACGCTCTACCGCCGTTGGAGTCAACATGAGCAAGCGCCGGCTGCCACCTGTGCCGCTCGATCGCCCAGTCACGCTCGCCGCGGTGAAGGCGATCACCATGGCGCTGCACACCACGTTTCTGGCCCTGGCCGAGGATGTGGTTGACCATGCGTGGCTGCAAATAGAGCAGCGCATCCCGACATTGCACGCAGCAGCCGCCGATAAGCGGCGGCGGTATTTCGACGAGGCCGACGAGATCGAGATACCGGTGACGAGGCTCACCGAGGCGGTGCCGGCAACCGATGCGCACTTGATCCTTGTGGCCAGCGACAGCGCCGACAGCGCCTTGGGCCAAACCGGCGCTTATGGCCGCGATTTAGCCAAGGCGGCCGACGAGGTCGCTGTTGAGCTTGCCCATCAGCGCGCCGCCGAGCTTGTCGGCAAGAAATGGGACAGCGACGGCAACCTGGTCGATAACCCGGACGCAAGGTTTGCGATCAGCGACACCACGCGCACCATGATCCGCGACGTGATCGAGCAAGGATTTTCGGAACAGAAAACCGTGGACGAAATCGCGGCTGATCTCATGGAGAGCGGCGCATTCTCAGAAGCGCGCGCCGAAATGATTGCTCGTTACGAGGTGTCGTCGATCAACAACGATAGCGCGCTTGCGGCCTATAAGGTCGCCCGCGACGATGGCAACGTGGCGTTGAAAAAGACATGGGAGACCTCGGGCGGCGATATGGTCTGCGACGACTGCCTCGCAAATGAAGCCGCCGGCGAGATCGACTTAGACGATGACTTTCCGTCTGGTGACGATAGCCCGCCCCTGCACGTCCGCTGCGAGTGCAACGTGGTCGCAGTCGAGAGCGACGAGGGCGAAGATCAAGATACCGATTAAACAGTCATGAACAAAAAGGAGTGAGGGGCATGAATGCGTCTGGTCCTGTAACCTTAGACGACTTAGATGAGATGATCGCCATCACTGCGTATGTGATGCGGCGTCACAACCTTCCGCAAATTTTGCCGACCCTAAAGCGCCTCGAAGCGGCGCGCGATGATTTGCTGACGAATGGCGACCCATTGGAGTACGCCGGACAAGTCCTTGAGCACAGCACCAAGCAGATCAACGTCGCCGCTTATCTGCCTGATTGCAGAACCGATCCCAGTCGGCCATCAGCTTATGGCGCTTCTTGAGCATATCGCCGCGCCGATAGGCCGCCTCGGCCTTGTCGCTGATCTTGTGAGCTATCGTCATTTCCAGAAGCTCGTTCGGATAGTCGCCAGTCTCGGAACCCCAATCCCTAAACGTCGAACGGAAGCCGTGCGTCACGGCTTGCTTGCGCACCCCCATGCGCTCCAATGTCTTGAGCATGGCCATGTTGGACAGTGGTTTTCCGTCGCTGCCGGTGAAAATGTAATCGCCGTCACTGAGCAACGTCTTGATGATCGCGATTGCGGAATCAGAAAGGGCGACCCGATGTTCCCTTCGACCCTTCATGCGGGCCGCCGGCACAATCCACATCCGCGAAATCCAGGTTGAACTCGGATCGTCTGGCCCCGAGCACTTCATCTGTTCGGCCCGCAGTCAAGATCGTGAACTCTAGCGCTCGCGCCGCCGTTCCAGGCATGGCACGAAGCCGCTTCATGAAATCCGGCACATCTGCGTAGGGCAAGGCGGGATGGTGCTCGACCGGCGCGATCTTGCTTTTCGCTGGCAACAGCTTGTCGAGGTGCCCGCGCCAGCGTGCCGGGTTTTCGCCCTCGCGATAGTCGTGCGCCTTGGCCCAATCCAAGATTTGCTCGATGCGACCACGCAAGCGTGATGCCGTTTCGGTCTTGGTGTACCAGATCGGCTCCAAGATGCTCAGGATCATGTCGGTGCTGCCATTGCCGTTAATCTTCCTCACCGCGATGTCACCGATGACAGGATAGGCGTATGTCGCCAGCGTCGACTGCCATTGCGCGGCGTGCTTCGGATTGGACCATCCTGGTCGATGCGCTTCGATGTATCGCTCGGCGCATTGCCGGAAAGTGATGTCTGGCTTTGGCGCGGCGTCATAGACCGCCAGGGCAGATGTACGATCTTCGGCGCGCTCGCCGGTTAGCTTCCTGATCCTCTCGCGCAATTCGGCAATGATGCGTTTGTCATCATCGACCGGCGCTGAGATGTGGGCTGAGATGCCGAGCCTCTTGGCGGCCTTGATCGCCGCTTCATAGTCGCGGACGGCTTGCGCGGAATCGCTTTCGGCCAGATCGCGCCAGTATCGCTCCAGCGCAGCATTGAGGTTGTTGGCGACTTGGCTGGCGCGGATTGCCTTCGGGTCATCGGCGACCCTGATCTTGGTGCTCTGCTGCACGATGCCGCGCTTATCGAGATCGGCATATTCCTGCGGCACCCGGCGCACGAAGCGCCAGAAGCTCTCCCGTCGCACAAGGTAATTCGCCACGACTTTGCCTCCAATAGTGTTTGCCCGGCACACCGGCACAGGTGTGGTCGCTGTCCACTATATAGGCGTTGTCCGGCTTGTTGTCCACCATGTTGTACGGTAGGCGCGATGGAAACCCAGTAAAAATCGCAACGTCTTGCAATGACGTTGCTTTTTTGTAGGACGTTGGCGGAGAGGGAGGGATTCGAACCCCCGATACGGTTGCCCGTATGCCGCATTTCGAGTGCGGTGCATTCAACCACTCTGCCACCTCTCCGCGAGGAAAAAGCTTAAGTGGTCAGGCCGTATTTAGCGGCGGCGCCACAGCGACACAAGGCTCTATGGCTGATCGCTGTGGCGCCTGCTCCTCAGGCCATTTGCGCTTACAGCTCGCGGCCGAGCTTGCGATCGAGCGAATACGGTCCGCCGCCGCGCAAAGCGATCGCAAGGCACAACAGGCCCCAGAGCAGCACATATTCGTAGCCGCGTTTCATCCACGAGAAGCCGTTGCCGCTGTTCCAATAGGTCACGCAGATGACCAGCATTTCGATCGCCGCAGCGGCCGCGAAAAACCGGGTGAACAGCCCGAGGATAAGCGAAATGCCGCCAAGCATCTCGATGAGAAACGAGCTCCAGAACCAGAATGCCGGCGGCGTGAAACCGAGATCTGCGAACGCTTTGAGAAAGGTATCCGTCGGACCGATCATGATCTTGCCCCAGCCGTGCACCAGCAGATTCCAGCCGACGGCGACGC
Organism: uncultured Alphaproteobacteria bacterium; assembly: GCA_963816295.1. GTDB lineage: Bacteria > Pseudomonadota > Alphaproteobacteria > Rhizobiales > Xanthobacteraceae > BOG-931. The sequence continues at coordinate 576,144 of CAWFJS010000022.1, forward strand.
GAATGATCAGCCAGGATAGTGGTACGACCGCGTCGTAGAACGGCTGCAGGAACGGCAGTAAAAGTTTCGGTTCAGTCTGTGCTTGCGCCATTGTCCCCTCCCCTATGTGCTGTCCAAGCGTAGTCGTAAACGTACCGCAGTTCACGCGGTTTTATTTCGTCGGCACGATCAGCGAATAACGCTCGTCCGCGGCAAGGCATTGCGCCTGCGGCACGCCGAGTTCCTTGCGTACGATATTGGCGCCGAGCACGAGCGAAACCGTCTTGTAATAAGCATGCCGTCGGCTCATGCCTTCGCGGCCCATGCCGCAATCCGACGAGATCACCAGCCGTTCCGGCGGGATGAATTCTAATGCGGCTCGAATCTGTGCCGCCACTTCATCGGGGCTCTCGACCTGCAAGGTGTGATGGTCGATGACGCCGATGGCGATCTTCTTGTTCGTAATCGTCTTGCCGATTGCCTCGAGATCGATGCCGCCGGAGCTCGACAATTCGAAGGTGATCACGTCGGCGTCGACAGTGTTGTAGGTCTCCAGCGCCGGCTTATAACTTTGCACCTGCGCGAACATGCGCTGCTGCGAGGGATTGCCCCAGCAGGAATGCGCCCACACTTCGGTCTTGGCGCGCAGCCCTTTGACGGTCCGGTTGAACACTTCGACCATCAGCTGCGGCGTGATCACTTTGTCCTGAATCTTGCGGACCGCGATCAGGTGGATTTGCGGCTCCTCGATCTGGATGACCGGGCAGCCGGCATCGGCGAGTTCGTGATATTCCTCATTGAAGGCGTCGGCGATTGCGAACATGCGCTCGGGCAGGCTCTTGTAGTGGCGGTCTTGTAGCGCGAAGGCAACGATCTCGGCGGACACGGCGCCGAATTTGACCGGCCGGGTGGTGAAGCGCTGCGCCGCCTTCCACATTGCCGTATATTGCAGATTGCCGCGCCCGACCGGCCCGGTGATCACCGGCATCACCCGCGATTCGAGATAGTCGTGCAGGATGTGGCCGCGCGGAAACCAGATGCCGCCGCGGCCGGCCGGCGTCGCCAGGGGATGCGCAATATCGAGGCCCGACATGTGGTTCGGCGGATAGGCGGTCCAGCTTTGGCCGCCGACGTCGTCGTCGAAGCGGCAATCGCCGTCGGTGAGGATGTCGAGCCCGGCGAGTTCCTGGTCGCGCAAATAACAGGTCAACGCGTCTTCATATTGCTCGCGAAACCGGCGGCTCACCATCGCTTCAAGAAAGTGGCGCGTGCCGAGATTTTCGGTGTACCAGCTCGGCCGCGGCAACGAACCGGTGATCGTCGTCGGCAGCTTGATGTCCTTGGTGGCTCGATACATTGTCCGCCCTCCCCGACTTCCCGCCGCGCTATTCGCGCGCGACCGGGTTTCTAATTTAGCAAGTCGGTTCGACCGCTGGTAAGACCGATTGTGTCGATTGCCGGGGTCCAATCCGGTGGTGGGCAGAGGTGGGCAGCAGTCCCGCCGCCGGCTCAGCTGCCGGTAAATACCGGTTTGCGTTTTTCCATGAACGCAGTGCGGCCTTCGGTGTAATCGCGGCTGGCGAAACATTGCTCGACGAGTTCGACCGAGCGGGCAAGATTGCGCTTGGACTCATCCTTGAGCATCTCGCCGACCGTGAATTTTACCGCCTTGATGGTAAGCGGCGCGTTGGCGCAGATCATGTCGGTGATGCTTTTGACGTAAGCCTCCAATTCGCCCCCCGGCACCACGCGATTCACCAGCCCCATCGTCTGCGCTTCCTGGGCGTCGAACTGCCGCGCGGTGTAGAAAATCTCCTTGGCGAAAGAGGCGCCGACAATATCGACCAGGCGCTTGAGGCCGCTATAGCCATAGCCGAGGCCAAGCTTGGCCGCCGGCACGGCGAAGCGCGAATTATCGGAACAGATGCGCAGGTCGCAGCACACTGCAAGGCCGACGCCGCCGCCGATGCAATAGCCCTTGATCATTGCAATCGTCGGCTTGGGAAAATCGGCGACGCTGGAATAGGCCGCGTCTGATTTCACGTTATAGGCGCGCGACGCTTCAAGCGTAGCGCGCTCGCTTGCGAACTTGGAAATGTCGGCGCCCGAGACGAAGGCTTTGCCGCCGGCGCCGGTGAGCACCACCACGCGAATGTCATCGTCGGCGGCGAAGCCGTCGAGAATGCTCTTGGTCACCTCCCACATCTCCAACGACACCGCGTTGTGCCGCTCGGGATTGTTGAAGGTGAGAATGCCGACGCCGCCTTCCTTGCGCGCGAGCATTTTGTCGGTCTGCGTCATGTCGTGACTCCTTGCGTCACAGCGCCTTCGCTTTATGCAGCGCCGCGATGTCGCGCGCACTAAAGCCGAACTCCTTGAGGATCGCATTGGTATGCTCGCCGAGATCCGGCGGCCGCGCCACGAGGCGTGACGGCGTGCGCGATAAGCCGACCGGCTGGCCGAGCAGACGCATCTTGCTTTTGTCCTTCATGGTTACGCTCTGAACAATCCCGAGGTGCTGCACCTGCGGATCGGCGAAGACCCGATCGATCGAATAGATCGGCCCGCACGGCACGCCTGCTTTGTTTAGGCGATCGACCCATTCGGCGCTGGTCTCCCCGGTAAGGTAGCTGTCGATTTCAACGCCGAGCGCATCGCGGTTTTTCGAACGCGCTTCGGGCGTCTGATATTCGGGCTTGCGCATCAGCGCGGTGGCGCCAACGGCTTCGCAGAACCGCTGCCAGGTCTTTTGACCCGCCGTGGCGATGTTGATGTAGCCGTCCTTGGTCTTGAACACGCCGGTCGGAATGCTGGTCGGATGATTGTTGCCGGCCTGTTTCGCCACTTCGCCCTTGACCAGATAGCGCGCGCCTTGAAAGTCGAGCATGAAAATCTGCGCCTGCAACAGCGAGGTCTCGATGTGCTGGCCCTTCTTTGATTTCTCGCGCTCGAGAAGCGCGACCAGAATGCCGAGCGCGGCAAATATGCCGGCAGTGAGATCGGCGATCGGGATGCCGGCGCGAACCGGCCCCTGGCCGGGCAGGCCGGTGATCGACATCAGCCCGCCCATGCCCTGGGCGATCTGATCGAAGCCGGGCCGGTTGGCATAAGGGCCGGTCTGACCGAAACCGGAAATGCTGGCATAGACCAGCCGCGGATTGATCTTCGCCAGCGTCTTGTAGTCGATGCCAAGCCGCTTTTTCACGTCGGGGCGGAAATTCTCGACCACGACATCGGCTTTCTTGACCATCCGCTTGAACGCAGCCAGGCCCTCCGGCGCCTTGAGGTTGAGCGTCATGCTGCGCTTGTTGCGATGCAAGTTTTGAAAATCAGACCCCTCGCGCGGGCCGCCCATCTGGTCTTCCACGCCCGGGGGCGATTCGATCTTGATGACGTTGGCGCCCCAGTCGGCAAGCTGGCGAACGCAGGTCGGGCCCGCGCGCACGCGGGTGAGATCGAGCACCGTAAAGCGTGCCAGAGCTTTCGAAGCGCGGGGAAGAGGCATTGCCGAAGTCTCCGATCTCCCTTCACGGGGACAAAATACCCGTTGTGCGGAGGCGAACTTCACCGATCCTGACGGTGTTGTCTACGGGTGCGGATGCATGCGTCATTTGTTCGGCAGGAACGATAAAATAGATCGGATAAACTGACCCGCCGCCGCCATCTTTCCGGCGTTTTGGAGAAGCGATCATGAATGAAGAAGCATTCAATGTGAGCATACGTAAATTTCTCAAAAAGGTCGGCATTACCTCGCAGCGCGAAATCGAGAAGGCGGTCCGCGCCGCGCTTGCCAATGGCAAGCTCAAAGGGCACGAGGCGCTGCCGGCAAAGGTGACGCTTACAGTCGGCGCAGTCGGGCTTGAGGTCGAGATCGACGGCGCGATCGAGTTGGAATAAAGCGTGCGATTGTCGGGGCCTGTCCGGGTGCAATCATGCCGGGAATTATTCGTTTGCTGATCGCGGTGATCGTCCTCGCCGTTGCCGCATCTGCAAGCCTCGCGCAGGAACGCGGCGGCCGCGATGCCAGTCGCAACAATTCGCATGAGGATGCGCGGCAGCGCGCGGGCGAGCACCACGAGCAGAACGGCCACGAACAGAACGCGCCCGGCGTGCTGGCTTTATTGCCGGGCGATTCCGTCACCGAGCACAGCATCGATCTGCCCTCCGGCAAGCTCGCCTATACCGCGACCGCGGGCACGTTTGCTTTGTTCGACCAGAGCGGCGAACGTTCGGCGCAGATTTTTTACACGGCCTTTATCGCGAAATCGGCGAATACGGCGGCGCGCCCGGTGACCTTCGTCTTCAACGGCGGGCCCGGTGCGGCTTCGGCCTTTCTCAATCTCGGCCTGGTTGGGCCGCGCATCGCCCAGTTCGGGCCCGACGGCCGCGACGGCTCCAAAGTGCGCTTGATCGACAATCCGGACACCTGGTTGCCGTTCACCGATCTGGTGCTGATCGATCCGGTCGGCACCGGCTGGAGCCGCGCGGCCAAGCCGGACGGCGCCCGGGCCTTTTGGTCCGTTCATAGCGATGCGGAATCCATGGCCAAGGTCATCGCGCTCTACGTCGCCAAGAACGGGCGCGCCAGCTCGCCCAAATTCATCCTCGGCGAAAGCTACGGCGGGTTTCGCGCGGCCAAGGTCGCGCGCGTGCTGCAAAGCGAGCAAGGCATCGTCGCCTCCGGCGTCCTGATGCTGTCGCCGACGCTTGAAGGCGCATTTCAATTCGGCGGCGATCACTTCGCGCTCGGCGCCGCCATGCAACTGCCGTCGCTCGCAGCCGCGGAGCTCGAGCGCGAAGGAGCCTTCAGCAAGGAGGCGCTTGCCGAGGCCGAGCATTTTGCTCTGACCGATTATCTCACGACGCTCGCCGGTCCGCCGCCGCAAGGAGCAGCCGCCAAGAGTTTCTATGCGCGGGTCGCGAAAATGACCGGGCTGCCGGTCGAGGCCATCGCCCAATCCAACGGCTTCATCCAGGATGCTTATGTGAAGAGCCTCGAGGCCGGCAGCCACAAGATCGTCAGCCATTACGACGCGACATTCGCCGTGGACGACCCTTACCCGACAAGCCCGGTGCCGCGCGGGCCCGATCCGATCCTGGACACGCTGGTGCGCGCCTACGGCGGTGCATTCGTCGGCTATGCGCGCGACGAACTCGGATTTAAGACCGACATGTCCTACAATCTGCTCGCCGGCGACATCGCCGGAAAATGGGATTGGGAACAGGGCCACGGCCAAGCCAGCGTCAACGACGATCTGCGCGTGCTGTTGGCGCTCACGCCGTCGTTTCGGCTTGTGATCGCTCACGGCTATAGCGACCTGGTGACGCCGTATGCGGTGTCACGCTACGTGCTCGATCACTTTCCGCCGTTTGAAGGCCGTGCCACGCTGAAGCTCTATCGCGGCGGCCACATGTTTTATCTCGATCCAAATTCGCGCAAAGCTTTCAGCGCCGACGCCCGCGCCGTCTACGCCGTGCCATGATCGCATATCCGCTAAGTCATAGCCCTTGTCGGCCCCACGCTGCCGAGGCAAGATCGCCCATCGAAAAAATCCCTTCCGGGAGGAACCGATGACCAAACGCCTCAAATTCGGCACCGTAGACCGTCGCACCATTGTCAAGGCCGGCGCTGTCGTCGGCCTTTCCCAGATCGCCAAGCCGTTCGTCTGGTCAGCACGCGCCGCCGACCCGATCAAGGTCGGCATGGTCGATCCGTTCACCGGCGTCTACGCCGCGGTGGCGCAGAACGAACTGATCGGCGTTAAATACGCCGTCGAGCAGATCAACGCCAAGGGCGGCGTGCTCGGCCGCGAGATTGAGCTCTTGGTCGAGGATTCAGCCAACGACGTCGGCACCGGCGTGCAGAAGACGCGCAAGCTGATCGAACGCGATGGCATCCAGTTTCTCATCGGCGACGTGAATTCGGGGATCGCGCTCGCCATCGCTCAAGTGTCGAACGAGAAGAGAGTCCTGCACATCGTCTCCGGCGGCCACACCGACGGCATCACCGGCAAGGACTGCCACTGGAACGTCTATCGCGTGTGTAACACAACGAAGATGGAGGCCAACTCCGTCGCCGAACTGCTGTTCAACAAGTACGGCAAGAAGTGGCACTTCATTACCCCGGACTACGCGTTCGGCCACACGCTGCAGGAGGCGGCGCAGGCCGATCTCACGAAGTTCGGCGGCACGGTCACCGGCAACGAGCTGACGCCGCTCGGCACCACCGACTTCTCTGCTTACCTGATCAAGGCGCGCGCCGCCAATCCCGACGTGCTCCTGGTGTTGCCGCAGGGCCTCGACATGGTGAACTGCCTGAAACAGGTGGCGCAGTTCGGCATCGACAAACAGATCCACGTCGCCGGCTTGCAACAGGAGCTCGAATCGCTCGAGGCTATGCCGCCCGAGGCGCGCGTCGGCATCTGGATGTTCGAGTGGTACTGGAAGCAGCCGGGCGTGCCAGGCGTCGAGAAGTTCGTCGCCGACATTCGCGCGCGCAGCGGCGGCAAGGTGCCGACGGCACGCACCTGGTTCGGCTACACCTCGATGATGAGCTACGCGCTGGTCGCCAACCAGGCGAAGACGCTCGACGGCGTCCAGCTCGCCAAGGCGTTGGGCAATTTCGAGCTGCCGGCCGACGTCAAGCTGCAGCCCAATAAGTGCTACTACCGCGCGGGCGACCACCAGCTGATGACCTCGGCTTTCGTCGGCGAGGCGCTGACCAAGCCGGCGGGCGACCCCGAGGACCTGTTCAAGGTCGACACCGTCGTCGCGGGCGACAAGACCTCGCCGCCGGAGAGCGAGACCGGTTGCACGCTCCAGTGGCCGGCCTGACGCCGGCGAATGCGTAATGCCCCCTCCTAACCCTCATCCCTGTTCGACGGGAGAGGGAAAGGTGGGGGTCATTTTTTGCGTGCCAGGATGACCCAGCTTCTCCTGTTCAACATCACCAACGGCCTGATCATCGGCGCCTTCTATGTGCTGATGGCGATCGGCTTGTCGCTCATCCTCAACCTGTCGAACGTCATCAACTTCGCGCATGGTGGCTTCCTGGTCGTCGGCGGCTATATCGCCTACACGCTCGAGCCCTATCTGGGATTCTGGGGCGCGCTGATCGCCTCGCCCTTCCTCACCGCGATCATCGGACTCGCGGTCGAGAAAACCTTGATCAGCCGCGTTTATGGCCGCGACCCGCTCTACAGCCTGCTGCTGACCTTCGGCCTCGCCTTCATCCTCGAGGACGGCACGCGAGTCATCTGGGGCGCGAACGGCAAGCCCTTCACCATCCCGGCCGCGTTGGCACAGCCCTTGAGCAACCAGTTCTTCTTCATCACTAGCTACCGCCTGTTCATGGTGGTCGTGGTGGCGGTGACGATCGTGCTGCTCTTCATGCTGCTGCGTTACACCCGCGCCGGCATTCGCATCCGGGCCGGCACGCTTGATCTCGAAACCGTCTCGGCGCTCGGCGTCAACGTGCGCGCGCTGCGCTCCTTGAACTTCGCGGTCGGCATCTTCCTCGCCGGGTTGTCGGGCGTGCTCGCCGGTGGGCAATTGGGATTGGAGCCGACCATGGGCGCCGGCCTGCTGATGCCGAGCTTCATCGCCATCATCGTCGGCGGCGTCGGCTCGCTCACCGGAACCTTGGTCGGCGGGCTGCTGATCGGCGTCGCCTCGGGCGTTACCGCGGTGTTCTTCCCGGCGGCGAGCGAGGCGATCATGTACGTGCTGATGGCGGCAGTGCTGATGGTGCGCCCGCGCGGCTTGTTCGGCGAGGAAGGCATGCTGACGTGAGCAAGCTGTTCAAACCGGATTCGCGCCGCAAGCTTGCCGCGCTGGTCGCGATCTGGACGGCGCTCGTGCTCGCGCCCTTCTGGATGCCGCTGCTCGGCGGCTACACCGCGCTGGGGACACGCGTCCTCGTGCTCGGGCTGGCCGCGATGTCGGTGAATTTCCTATTGGGCTTTACCGGCGTGCTGTCTTTCGGCCACGCCGCCTGGTTCGGCATCGGCGCCTATGGCTGCGGCATGATCCTCAAATTCGTCGCGCTTTCGACGCCGCTCGGAATCCTCGCCGGGACGCTGGCGGGCGGCCTCGCCGGCGCGGTGCTGGGCGCGCTGATTGTGCGCCGGCGCGGCGTCTACTTCGCCATGGTGACCATCGCCTTCGGCCAAGTGTTCTATTACATCGCCTTCCAGTGGTCGTCGGTCACCGGCGGCGACGACGGCTTGCGCCCGTTCTACCGCCAACCGCTGCATCTGGGCATCGCCACCTTGGACATCCTCAACGACGCGACCGCGTTCTATTATTTCGTGCTGGTCTGCTTCGCGCTCGCCTCGGCGGCAATGGCGTTCATCCTGCGCTCGCCCTTCGGCCGTACCATGCTGGCCATCCGCGAGAACGAGCGCCGCGCGCGCTTCCTCGGCATACCCGTCGAGCTGCACATCTGGATCGCCTTCACGCTCAGCTGCTTCTTCATGGCTTATGCCGGATCGCTCTACGCGCTGGTCAACAACTTCGCCGACCCCAGGGGCCTGCATTACAGCCAGTCGGGCGATTTTGTGATGATGGCGGTGATGGGCGGCATGCGCAGCTTCTGGGGGCCGCTTTTGGGCGCGATACTCTTTGTCGTGTTCCAGGACTACGTCTCGAGCGTCACCATCAACTGGCAGATCTTCATCGGATTCCTCTTTGTGCTGGTCGTGCTGTTCTTCCCTCGCGGCATTCTCGGTGCGATAAGACACAGGGTGGCGTCATGAGCCTGCTGCAGGTCAAAAACGTCTCGAAGCATTTCGGCAGTCTGATCGCCGTCAACAATATTTCGATGACGGTCAAGCCGGGTGAATTGCGCGCCATCATCGGACCCAATGGCGCCGGCAAAACCACGTTTTTCAACCTGATCACCGGCTTCTTCAGGCCGACCGCGGGTCGTATCATTTTCGAAGGGCGAGACGTCACCGAGCTTTCGCCGGCGCGCCGCGTATGGTGCGGCATGGCCAGGACCTTTCAGGTGACCGAGGTATTCCCCGAACTGACGGTGCGGGAGAACCTGCGTATTGCGGTGGAGGTCGCATCCGGTATGCGCTTGCGCCCCTGGCTGTCGCAAATCGATGACGAGAAGATCCGCGGCCGTGTGCGCGAGCTCATCGATATGAGCGGCCTGGCGGCCAAGGCTGACCGCCAAGTCGGCGAGCTGTCCCACGGCGACCAGCGCGCAACTGAAATCATGATGGCGCTTGCGCTTAACCCGCGCTTGCTGCTGCTTGACGAACCGACGGCCGGCATGGGCGACCAGGAGACCTACGAAATCACCCAGCTCATTCGCCGGCTGCATAAAGACGGCAAGCTGACGATCGTGCTGATCGAGCACGACATGCGCGTGGTCTTTCATCTTGCGGACCGCATCATGGTGCTCGATCAAGGCAAATTCCTCGCCGAGGGCACCCCGCCGGAGATCGCCGCCAACAAGGCGGTACAGACCGCCTATCTTGGCCAAGCGGCATGAGCGAGGGCCAATGACCGCAGCATTGATCGCCGAAGGGCTGCACACTTTTTACGGCAAGAGCCACATTCTGCATGACGTCAGCCTGGAGGCGGCCGAGGGACAGGTGACGGCGCTGCTTGGCCGCAATGGCGCAGGCAAGACCACGACCTTGCGCAGCTTGATGGGGCTGACGCCCCCGCGCGATGGGCGGATCACCATGTTCGGAACCGAAACCACCGGCTGGCCGTCATTTCGCGTCGCCGCGCTTGGCGTCGGCTATGTCCCCGAAGGCCGGCGAATTTTTCCGAACCTGACGGTCGACGAAAATCTGTTGGTACCGCTGGAGCGACCCGGCCCCTGGACTCCCGCCACGGTCTATCAGCTGTTTCCCCGCCTGCAGGAGCGCAGGGCAAGCCGCGGCCGCCAACTCTCCGGCGGCGAGCAGGAGATGCTGTCGATCGCGCGCGCGCTGCTGCTCAATCCCAAACTCCTGATTCTCGACGAACCGTCGCAAGGACTGGCGCCGCTGATCGTGCGCGAAGTTTTTCGCATCGTGGCGCAGATGCGTTCGCAGGGCATTACGGTTCTCCTGGTCGAGCAAAATGTGCGCATGAGTCTCGAAGTCGCCGACCATGCTTACGTGCTCGACGATGGCCACGTCGTCTATTCGGGACCTGCCCATGAGCTGGCAGCCGATGAGGCGCGGGTCCAGTCGCTTGCCGGCGCCAGCGCCGAGGAATGGAAACAGCCGAGCTAAAGCAGCAAATACTTGTCAGCTTGAGTTCAGCTTGAGTTCTTGGGATCGAGCCCGTACTTGGCGCACATTTCGTTGACGATCGCGATATCCTTGCCGCCGGCGATCAAGCCCATGACCGCCGAGGATACCTGCCCGCCGCTCAAATGCGCTTCGATGATATAGGCTTGGCGGCCGCTATAAGCGGCGTAAGGACTCTGCGCGTCCACCACGGCGCAATAATTGACCGATTCCTCGGCGACGACGGTGGGGAATTTTGCCCATCGATACTTCGCCGCGCCGGCATTGCGCAGCGACGGTGCGACGGCGTCGGTGATCACTTTCTTTTCCTGGGGCGTGAGATCGCGCTGTGCAACGCTGGTCGGCACCACCGGCGCGCCGTTCGCACCTTCGCCGCTTTGCGTGACAGTGGTGCCGGTGGCGCAGCTGGAAAGCGCCACGCCGGCCGCCAGTGCGCCGATTACGCTGAACAGCGAAGCTTTCAAGGCTCGTTCGCTCAGGGCGTGTGGGGTTCGGATGCGACTGCCGAGTTAGCCCCACGATTTGAGACGCGAACAGCGCCGATGGTGACGTGGGGGGGCGACGCCGATCCCACTGGCGCGCTGTCCGGATGAATCAAGCCGGAGGAGATCATGGCGCGGCCGTCCCGGGTCGGATTGCTCATCTCCTTCACATTATCGCTGACCAGCTCGTTGGCGGCTTCCGGATGCCCGGTATTGATCTTGCGCATATTGCTCACGAAGACTTTCGGATAAATCCAGGTTGAAGCCGGTGCCTTAAGACCCATGAATTTCGCGATATCGGCGACGAAGGCGTTGCAGTTGTACATTTCCACGCTCCAGGTCGTCGATTTGGCCTGCAGCTGGCGGATGTAAGCGACGGTTCTGTCGTACTGCTCCTTGCTCACCAGAACGCGGTAACGCGAAGTGATGTATTTGTCCTCGAGGTCGCCATCGGTCCAGCCGGTATCGGAGGGGACCGGAACATAATGGCCCATGACCCACATCGAGGGGTCATCGCCCTTTGGCGAAAGCCCAGCGACGTTGTTTTTGCTCGGCGCCTCGCCGACACGGCCGAACACCACAAAGGTGTGGCCGTAGTCCCAAGCCTGGCGCGAGCGGAACTCGAAGTAATACTGGCCCGCTCCGCTGGTGACGACCGGGGTCTTGTTGCCTTGCGCGCTTGCTGTGCCGAGGCCCAGACCGAGCCCCAAACTAAGCCCCAAACTAAGCCTCATGGCCACGGCCACTATCCGAGGACTTGCCAGCCCCGCCCAGCCGATAACGTTAGTCAGCTTTTGCCGCATAATGCCCCTCCGCATGACCAAACGAACCCATCAACCAAAGGCGAAACCGGCAAGATAGCGCCGCCATCGCCATGACTCGGTCTGCCTTAATTGAGCTTAGCAGCCCGAATTTACCAATTATTGATTCCCCGCCGGTGGCAAATGTTCGGCGAGATTTCCGGATTTTTTAGCGTGCGGCATATTTGCAACGCTCCCGAGGCCCAAGCTCAGACCGGACCGTACGACGTGAGCGCTCAAAATTCGCGCAATTTGGAGGTCAGTTCTCGATTGCGCGTTGCCGATGGCTGCTCAATTCGTTCGATTATGAGCCCGCGGCGCGGTTCTTAATGAAGTCCTAACAAGCCTTAAGTCGGGAACCCGAATTCCAATGCAATCAGATCATGACTGTGTCTTTTCAGCACTAGGAGGACGGGGGCGGCCGTCTGTATGGTTAAATCGTCATGACAAGGGGAGTACTTTCATGAAGAAGATCGCTCTAGCAACAGCCGCGGTGTTGGCTCTCCTGAGCATCGCGGGCTGCGCTCAGTACGTCGGTAAGGGCAAAGCCCCACCGCCGGTCGTTACCAAGGGGTAAATGCTGTACAGCATTGTATGGGGGAAGGGCCGGCCTTGTGCCGGCCCCTTTCTTTTGCGGATCCGCTACGCGCGTTCTGACTATTCCGCCGCGCGTTTGCGCGCGAGCGCTGCAGCGGCCTGATCGTAGGCCTCCTCGCGCGCCAATTGCTCCTTTAGTCCGACCAACGCGTAATAATCGTCGAGCGGCAGCAGGTGGTCGAACGTGGCTGTCAGCGAATTCTCACGCTTGAGAACGCGCAGCACATTGCGCACCGCATGCGCGGCGGCAAACAGCGCGATCGAAGGGAAAGTCGCCGCGACCACGCCGGCGGCCTCGAGTTCTTCCAGGCTTCTGCGTTTTGCTCCCGCCGCTTGCGACAACGTCGCCATGTGCGGGCAATCGACCTCGCGGATCACGCGTTTGATATCCTCGATCGCGTCCACGCCCTGCGGCTTGGCCAGATCGGCGCCGGCGGCGACGAAAAGCTGGCAACGCTCGATCGCCACATCGAGGCCTGCGACGCCGGCGGCATCGGTGCGCGCGGCGACGAAAAAATCAGGATCGCGGCGGGCATCGAGCGCCGCCTTGATCTTGGCCAGCATCTGCTCGGCCGGGATCACCTGCTTGCCCGGCAGATAGCCGCAGCGATTCGGAAAGACCTGATCGCTAAAGAACATCCCCGCGACGCCCGCCGCTTCGAACGTCCGGATCATCTGGCGCACATTGTTGACGCCGCCAAAGCCGGTATCGGCATCGACAAAAACCGGAATCTCGACGGCGGCGCAGATGCGCGCGTAATGATCCGCATAGTCGCGCACATTCGACTGGCCCATGTCCGCTTGCGCCATCATCGAGCCGATTGCGGCATAGCCGCCGGCGCACAGCGCTTCGAAGCCTTCAGCTTCCATGATGCGAGCCGACAGTCCGTCATAGGCGCCCGGCATCAGCACCAGCCGCTTGCCGCTCATCAGCGCTCTGAATTTTTTGCGTACGTTCATTCGCGCACTCCTTTTCAGCGCCGCTTAGCGGCTGTCTCGTGCCGATTGCAGCCAGGGCTGCGCCGTTTGCGCGCGCGCCTCCCAGCTTGCGATCTCATAGACGTGTTTGAGCGTAAGGCCGATATCGTCGAGGCCCTCAATGAGCCGCGTGCGATCGGCGGCCGGAATTTCAAAAGCGACATCCGGGCCGCCGGGGCCGCTGATCCGCTGCGTCCCCAGATCGACTGTGAACGGCGCTTTGCCATCGACCGCGACGACACGGGCGATGAATTGATCGCCAAGCGCGGAGCCAAGCACGACCGGCAGCAACCCGTTCTGCAGACAGTTTTCGCGATAGATATCGGCAAAGCTTTTGGCGATGATGACGCGAATGCCATTGGCCAGCATGCTCCAGACCGCGGATTCGCGGGACGAACCGGCGCCAAAGTTTTCGCCAGCGACCAGAATGCCCGCCGCGCGAAACTGCGGCTTGTTGAGGACAAAATCTGGATCTTCGCTGCCGTCATCGCGCCGGCGCGCGCGATGAAACAGCATGGCGCGATAATCTTCTTTCAGGCCGCGCGAATGCAGGATTGGCGCGATCTGATCGGTGTTGACGTCGTCCTTGACCAGTGGAGCGGCAATGCCGGTGTGACGGGTGAACGGCTGCATCATGTCGTTCCCGGCGCGAGCTGGCGCGCGTCGGCAATCCGGCCTGCGATTGCGCTCGCGGCCGCGGTCGCCGGACTCGCCAGATGCGTTCGCACTTTCGGCCCCTGGCGGTTTTCAAAATTGCGATTGGTGGTCGAGACGCAACGCTCGCCGGGATCTCCGCGATCGCCATTGCCGCCGGCGCACATCGAGCATCCGGATTCGCCCCAGAAAAATCCGGCCTCGCGAAACACGCGATCGAGGCCTGCGGCCTCAGCTTCGCGTTTGACGCTCGACGAACCTGGCACGACCATGGCAACGACGCCTTCGGCAACATGCCGCCCGCGTACGACGTCGGCCGCAACCTGCAAATCCGGCAAACGGCTATTGGTGCAGGAGCCGATAAAGACGCGGTCGATCGGTAATCCAAGGAGCGGCATCCCCGGCGCTAGATCCATATAGCCAAACGCGCTGGCCGCGGCGGCACGGCGGCCGGGATCGAGCACGGCTGGATCCGGCACGCGGCCGGAAATTCCGACCACCTGGCTCGGATCAGTGCCCCAGGTGATTTGCGGCTCGAGCGTCGCGCAATCGAGCCTCACTTCACGATCAAAGCCGGCACCCTCATCGCTTGCAAGCATGCGCCAGTGCCGCAACGCGCGATCCCATTCGGCGCCCTGTGGTACGAACGGCCGCCGCGCCAGCCATTCGAACGTGACGTCATCGGGCGCGACAAAGCCCGAACGGCCGCCCATTTCGATGTTGAGATTGCACAAGGTCATGCGCTGCTCGATCGGCATCGCGTGGACCGCCGGGCCGGCATATTCGACGACGTGGCCGCGTGCGCCGGCAACGCCGATCTCGGCGATGATGCGCAAGGCCACGTCCTTGGCGCTGACACCGGCGGCGAGCCGGCCGTCGAGCTGCACCCGCATATTTTTGGGCCGCTTGAGCGCCATTACCTGGGTAGCGAGAATGTGCGCAAGCTCGCTGGTGCCGCAGCCGAACGCGAGCGCACCGACACCGCCGACCGTGCTGGCGTGACTGTCCGGCACCGCATGCGTCGCGCCGGGCAGCACGATGCCGAGCTCGGGCGCGACGACATGGGAAATGCCCTGCTCCGGATCGTCGACATCGAACAGCCGGATGCGATTCGTGCGGCAGCCCTCGCGCATCGCCCTGATGAAAGCTGATCCCGAAGGGTTGGTGTCGTCGTCGCGGCCCGGTTTGGTTGCCACCGTATGATCCTGCACCGCAAAGGTCAGGTCGGCGCGGCGCACCGGCCGGCCTTGCTTTTGCAACTGCGCGAAGGCGTGATGGGCGTGCAGTTCGTGCAGCACATGGCGGTCGATATAGATGAGATCGCGGCCATCGGCGCGTTGCGCGACGCGATGAAGGTCCCATATTTTATCGAATAAAGTTTGCTGCATGATCGTGGTGTTCACGCCGGGCGGCACATTTTGATTGCGCGGGCGTTGTTACGCAAGGCAGCTTCGAAAGGTGACTTCATGCCTGGCATTGTCGGTATTGACCACCTCGTTCTCAGCGTCGGCGATTTCGCCCGGTCAAAAGCTTTCTATAACAAGCTGCTGACCTTTCTCGGCTTCAAGCTCAAGCACGAATACGACGATATGGCCGGGTGGAGCAACGGCATGACGCTGTTCTGGATTGCCGCCGCCGATGCCGAGGGTCGGAAACACAAATATCGCAAGGGCGATGTCGGCTTTCATCACTACGCCTTCGAAATGGCAAGCCGCAAAGATGTCGACGCGCTTGGCGCGTTTCTCGGAAAGAACAGCATGAATATCGTGGATCCGCCCGGCGAATACTACGGACGTGAATACTACGCCGTCTATTTTACCGATCCCGACGGCATGAAACTCGAAGCCATGATCTGGGCGCCGCCTGAGAAGCGAAGCGCCAAGATAAGCGCCAAGAGGCTCAAGCCAAAAACGCGGAGGAAGACCAAGAAAAAATCGAAGTCTTAAGTTCGCGCCACGCCGCGCGCCGAAACGGCCCCTCGCAACCGTTTCAAAAGCCACCGCCGCCGCGTACAAATGACTCCCGCGGAATCGGATCCCGCGGCCGCACGTGAACCGCTCGCGCGGTCAATCGCAAATTGGACAGCATGAGTAAGCCGGACGGACTTTCGGCAGTGCGGGCAGAGATCACGCGCGCCTGTCGCGACGCCGGGCGCGATCCGGCCGGCGTCACCTTGGTCGCGGTGTCGAAGACTTTCGCAGCCGACGCGATCGAGCCGGTGATCGCTGCGGGGCAGCGCGTATTCGGAGAAAACCGCGTGCAGGAGGCCAAGGCGAAATGGCCACCGCTGCTCTCGCGTCACCCAGGCCTGGAGCTGCATCTCGTCGGCGCACTGCAGTCGAACAAGGCAAAGGAGGCCGTAGCGCTGTTCGATGCCATCCATTCCGTCGACCGCGCAAGCCTCGCCGAGGCGCTCGGCAAAGAGATCGCCAAACAAGGGCGAGGCCCGCTGCTTTTTGTCGAAATCAATACCGGCGCCGAGCCGCAGAAGGCGGGCGTGCTGCCGGAGGAGGCCGACGCCTTCCTGGCAGCCTGCCGCGACCGCTACGGGCTCGCCATTTTGGGCCTGATGTGCCTGCCGCCGCAGAATGAAGCGCCGGCGCCGCATTTCGCGCTCACCGCCAAGATTGCCCGACGCAACGGGCTTAAGCTCCTGTCCATGGGCATGAGCGCGGATTACCCGACGGCGATCGCCTTCGGTACCACGCATGTGCGCGTCGGCACCGCCATTTTCGGTGCTCGTGATCTAGGAATGAACGATAATTCGCGTCTTGGGTGACAGCCTGCGCACCAACTGCTGCAAATCACTGGGCGAAAGCGCGACACAGCCGGCGGTCGGGCCAAAACCCGGCCTCGCGACATGAATGAACACAGCGCTGCCGCGGCCGGCAACACGCGGCCGGGTGTTATGGTCGATTTCGACGATCAGATCGTAAAGCCCATCGACACGCTTTAGGCGGTCGCCTGGTTCATTGGCCGACCGCCGAAACGGGCGGTTGTAGCGTCGGTCCTTGGGGTCTTCGCACCAGGCATCGTCCGCCCCAATTCGCCGGACCGGCAGGAGGGTACGCGGGCGCGGTAAGCGGTCCGATCGCCACCACAGCCGAACCGGATGAAATTGGCCGGCAGGCGTGGCGCCATCGCCTTCGCGTTTCGCCGCCTTGACGCTTGTCCGGCCCAAAGCGGCGCGAATCGCGCGCTGCCCCGCCACGAGCCAAGCCTGCGCGCGCAGCCGCGGGCGGACGTACACATGGATTGCGGACAGCGAGGTCTTGCGGTTGTGTCTGCGTTTTGCCATGAGCGGTCGCGGAGTTCCCAAGCGCAATTGTTTTCAACCCAAACTGACTAGCGCTCTAACGTTTTGTGGTCACATGATCTTTTCGGAAAACCGGTTTCCCCTTTTCAAGATCCTGCTCTAGTATCCTCGACGGTTCTACTTGCGCCCCGAGCGGCGCGCCAAAGCGGCGGGTGAGCTCTGATTTAATGCCGAATACGCGTAAGATTCTCATTGTCGATGACGATCCGGAACTGCGGGATGCGCTGACCGAACAGCTGTCGCTGCACGAAGAATTCGAAGCCGTCGCGGCCGAAAACGGCAGCAAAGGCGTCCAAGCCGCCAAAGCCGGACAGATCGACCTCGTCATCATGGATGTGGGGCTGCCGGACATCGACGGCCGCGAGGCCGTGCGCATCCTGCGCAAGAACGGATTTAAGGCGCCGATCATCATGCTCACCGGCCACGATACCGATTCCGACACCATTCTCGGGCTCGAATCCGGCGCGAACGATTACGTCACCAAGCCGTTCCGATTCGCGGTGCTGCTGGCGCGCATTCGTGCCCAGCTTCGCCAGCACGAGGCCAGCGAGGACGCGGTTTTCACCATTGGGCCCTACACGTTTCGTCCCAGTTCCAAGCTCCTGCTCAACCCCAAGGGCAACAAGGTGCGGCTGACGGAGAAGGAAACCTCGATCCTGCGCTATCTCTATCGCGCCGGTCAGCGGCCGGTCTCGCGCGAGACGCTGCTGCAAGAGGTGTGGGGTTATAATTCCGGCGTCACCACGCACACTTTGGAAACGCATATTTATCGGTTGCGGCAGAAGATCGAAAAGGACGCCGCCGCGCCCGCGATTCTGGTCACCGAAGCCGGCGGCTATAAATTGGTGCCGTGACCGCGGATTGGCATGAGCATCGACGACGACATCGCATTCCTTGAACGGGTGCCGATGCTGGCTCAGCTGGGCGAGAGTGCGTTACGCATTCTCGCGATCGGCTCGGAGAGCTATTCCGTCAGCGAGGGCGAAACGCTCTTCGCGCCGGGCGAAAGCGCCGATTGCGCCTATGTGGTCCAGCACGGTTCTTTTGCCGTCAAGCCGGAAGCGGCGAACGGGATCGAAAGCGTCGCCGAACCTGGAAGCCTGCTCAGCGAATCCGCGCTGCTCATCGAAACGCCGCGCCGCGCAACGGCGACCGCGCGGGAAAATTCTATCGTGCTACGGATCTCTCGCGCCATGTTCCTGAAAATGCTGGAAAGCAATCCGCAAGCGGCGCAACGGCTGCGGACATTATTCGCGTCGCGTGCGGATCAATTGGCGCGCGACTTCGAGAAAGTTCACGCCGTACTGGCGCGCGGCACCGGACCGCAATAGCGCTTCCGATCGCAACTACACTTCAAGCGTCGCCGTTACCGGCACGTGGTCGGACGGCCGCGCGGCGCCGCGATAATGCTTGGCGACGGCGATTGCGGCGACGCGGTCGGCGAGCATCGGCGAGGTCCAGATATGATCGAGGCGGCGGCCTTTATCGGCCGTGGCCCAGTCCGGCGAACGATAACTCCACCAGGTGTAGAGCTTGGCCGGCTCGGGCGTGAACTGGCGCATGCTGTCGACCCAGTCTCCGGCTTTCTGCACGTTGACAAGCTTTTCGCATTCGATCGGCGTGTGGGAGACGACGCGCAGCATCTGCTTGTGGCTCCAGACGTCGTGCTCGAGCGGCGCGACATTGAGATCGCCGACCAGAATCGCGCGCTCGGACCGTTGCGGGCGCAAGCGCGCGTTGTCGCGCATTTCGTCGAGGAAGCCGAGCTTGTGCGCGAATTTCGGATTGAGCTTGGAATCGGGAATGTCGCCGCCGGCGGGCACGTAGAAGTTATGCACCGTTATGGGATCGCGCAGGCCAGCGCGCTCGCCGAATTCCGCCGCGACGTGACGGCAATCGGCCTTGCCGCAGAACGTCTGGATCTCGAACCGCTCGAACGGCAGCCGCGAGAGAACGACGACGCCGTGATAGCCCTTCTGGCCGTTGAGCGCCGCGTAGTCATAGCCAAGGCGCTTGAGCCGTTTGAGCGGAAATTTGTCGTCCGGGCATTTGGTTTCCTGCAGGCACAAAATGTCGGGACGCACCGCCTTGATGAAGCGCGCCACCAGATTGATGCGCAGCCGGACGGAATTGATGTTCCAGCTTGTGATGGTGAGTTTCACAGGAATCAGAGGTCAGGAAACAGGGATCAGGGATTTGCCGGTCAGAGATAAATAAGTCTCGGTCAAGCGACAAGCTACCCTGTTAATTGTTAGTCCCTGATGCCTGATTGCTGATTTCCGATGCCCGACTACTGCACCCCGGTTTGTTCGCGCTGGTAATTGATGACGAACAGGTTCGGATCGGGTTTCTTGGTCGAGTCGAGATTGTAGACCGCGACGGTGGTGTCGAAGCCTTGCGGATCGGTCACCGTCCATTGCTTGAGCGTCAAGTCCTTGGCATCGAACATGATCATCAGACGATCGGTGCCGACAAAAAGCTGTTTCTGCTCGATCACCACGGTTGCAAAACTATCGTCCGCGCTCACGCTGACCACATCGGTGTCGCGCAACAGATCGATCCGTTCAGCCAAGAGATAGCGCAGCGGCGTCTGCGACAGCGGATAGAGATCCTGGGTGGCGAGCTTGCGGTCGCGCACCACGACCGAAGAGCCGTCGGAAATAATGTCGATCGGGCTGGGCGGATTGTATTGAAAGCGCACGCGCCCGGGCTTCTGCAGATAGAGCATGCCTTCGGTGCGTCCGCCGTCGGGCCCGACCTGGACGAATTTACCCACCATAGTCTGCACGCCCGAGAGGTAGGCGCTGATCCTGTCGAGCAGCGCGCGCTGCTTGGCATCAAAGGGCGACGGCGGCTCCGGCGCGCTGGGCGCGGGCGTGGCGGTGGATGATTTGTTGCCGAACAGCGCCGAGAACGGAAACAGGCTCGGCGTCTGGTGTGTTTCGGTTGCCGGCTTGTCGATTGCAGGCTTGGCCGCCGCCGCCGGCGCGGTCCCGGTTTTCGGTAACGGCGCCGGAACCGGCAGCGGCACGTTTTCGCTCATGACCGGATCGGCCGAAGCCCGGGTCGGTGCAAGAATCACGACAACAATCGCGGCGACAATACCGCAGCAAAAGCCGATCGCAGTCCGGCGAATAATCGGCGCAATCGCGATCAAGCCAGAACTCGCCGGGCGCTTTGGCGCCATAATCCCCCTCCCGCCGATGCGCTCTGCACGCAGGCCCTGCCAGAAACGAGCTTGGCTAAATGCGCGTTATGGCAAATTCGCGACTGACTGTTTCGAATTGAGCACTAAAAATCGGCTCTCAATAGGCATCCTCGTCGGCGGCTTCAACCAGGATTTCCCGCTTACCGGCATGATTCGGCTGGCCGACAATGCCTTCCTCCTCCATGCGTTCCATCAGCGAGGCGGCACGGTTGTAGCCAATCTGCAGTCGCCGCTGAATATAGCTGGTCGAAGCCTTGCGGTCGCGCGTCACGATCGCCACCGCCTGTTGATAAAGGTCGCCGCCTTCGCCGGCGCCCATCGCGGTCGAGTCGAAGATCGGATTGCCGTCTTCGTCCTGCGGATCTTCGGCAGTCACCGCTTCGAGATATTCCGGCACGCCTTGCGACTTCAAATGGCGCACCACCCGCTCGACCTCCTCGTCGGACACGAACGGCCCGTGCACACGGCTGATACGGCCGCCGCCGACCATGTAGAGCATGTCGCCCTGGCCGAGGAGCTGCTCGGCGCCTTGTTCGCCAAGGATGGTGCGGCTGTCGATCTTTGACGTAACCTGGAACGATATACGGGTCGGGAAATTGGCTTTGATCGTGCCGGTGATGACGTCGACCGAGGGGCGCTGCGTGGCGAGGATGACATGCAGGCCGGCGGCGCGCGCCATTTGCGCTAACCGCTGCACCGCGCCTTCGATGTCCTTGCCCGCGACCATCATCAGGTCGGCCATCTCGTCGACGATGACGACGATATAGGGCAGCGGTTCGAGATCGAGCTCCTCGTTCTCGTAGATCGCCTCGCCGCTTTCGCGATCGTAGCCGGTGTGAACCGTGCGGCTGAGTTTTTCGCCTTTGCTTTTGGCCTCGGCGAGCCGCGCATTGTAGCCGTCGATATTGCGCACGCCGAGCTTCGACATTTTCTTGTAGCGCTCTTCCATCTCGCGCACCGCCCATTTGAGCGCCACCACCGCCTTTTTCGGATCGGTGACCACCGGGGTGAGCAGATGCGGGATGCCGTCATAGACGGAGAGCTCGAGCATTTTCGGATCGACCATGATCAGCCGGCACTGATCCGGGCGCAGCCGGTAAACCAGGCTCAGGATCATGGTGTTGATGGCGACCGATTTGCCGGAGCCGGTGGTGCCGGCGATCAACAGATGCGGCATGCGCTGCAGATCGACCAGCACCGCCTCGCCGCCGATCGCCTTGCCGAGGCAGAGCGCCAGCCGCGCCGAGGTCTCGGCATAATCGCGCGACGCCAAAAGTTCGCGCAAATAGACCCGTTCGCGGGTCGGATTGGGCAGTTCAATGCCGATGGCGTTCCGACCGGACACCACCGCGACGCGCGCCGACAGTGCGCTCATCGAGCGGGCGATATCGTCGGCGAGGCTGATGACACGTGACGACTTAATTCCCGGCGCCGGTTCGAGTTCGTAGAGCGTCACCACCGGACCCGGTCGCGCATTGATGATTTCGCCGCGCACCCCGAAATCGGCGAGCACGCCTTCGAGCGCGACCGCGTTCTCCTGCAGGATTTCGCTCGACACGGTGGCGCGGCCGACCCGGCTCGGCGGATTGAGGAATTCCAGCGCCGGAAGCACGTAGCCGCTGCTGGAGCGCCGCGCCCGCGGGCGCGGCTTGCGCACCCGCGCCGGCTCGCTGTCCTCCTCCTCATCGGCGTCTTCGGCGCTGTAGGCGTCCGCGACCGCGCCGAAGCGCGGTTCGATCCGCCCGCGCAAGACGGCATCGGGAGACGGCATCGGCCGCCGCTTGCGGCGGCCGAACAGCCGCGCCAAACGCGCCCGTAGGCTCAGGAGCGAATGCGTGAGCCAACCGAGCGAGACCCAGCCGCGCTCACCATCGTCTTCGTTTCGCTCTGCGGCTTCGTACTCCTCATCTTCGTCCGCGTCCGCATCGCGCCAGAACAGGCCGCAGGCGACAGCGATTGCGAGGGCAGCCGCGGCGCCGAGCACGACACCGGCGATAACGCTGTTGCCGCCGCGAAGCGGTACATGAAACAAGAGAATCGGCACCCGCAGGATCGCATCGCCGATCACCCCGCCGAGCCCGCACGGCAGCGGCCAGTGCGTGCTCCGCGGCAGGCACGAGGCCAAGGCGGCGGCGAGCACGGCGCCAACCGGCCACAAGAGCACGCGCAGCCGCTCGCGTCCCATGGTGCGGTGCCCCAAGAGGCGATAGCCCCAAATGGCGACCGGCAAGATCAAGGCCAGCGCGCCGAGCCCCAGCAGCTGCATCATCAGGTCGGCGGCGACCGCGCCCGGCCAGCCCACGAGATTGCGCACCGGCGCGTCGGTAGCGTGGCTGAGCGACGGGTCGGCGACTGACCAGCTGGCGAGCGCCAGCGCCGCCATCATGGCGAGGCTGATCAACACGATTCCGCACAGTTCGGTGACCCGCCGCCGCGCCATGGCGCCGAGCTCGCTTGTCAGCGCGGCCATGCCGTCAAGGCTGCGCTCGATCATCGACATCGTTGCACTCGCAGTGACGGGACCATGTTCTAACCGAGCACCGTGACCAGGCGATGCAGCGCCTCGGCGGTGATCTCTTTGTCTTGCACCATGGCAACGCGGATATAGTCAGCGCCAGGATTGCTGCCGTCGACCTGGTCGTGCGCCAGATAGCGGCCCGGCACGACGCGCAAGCCGGCTTCGCGCCATAGCCGCTGCGTCACCGCTTCGCTGCCGCCATAGGCCGAGACGTCGAGCCAGAGGAAAAATCCGCCGGCGGGACGGCGATAATTGTAGCGATCGCCGACGATCTGATCGGCGAGATCGAATTTCTCGCGATAAAGGCGGCGATTGTCTTCGACATGTCTCTCATCGCCATAAGCGGCGATGGCGACGTGCTGCAATGGCGTCGGCACTTGCGGCGCGGCGACATTGCGCAATTCCAGATAGCTCGCCAGGAATTTGCGGTCGCCGGCGGCGAAGCCGACGCGCAAGCCGGGCAGGCTGGAGCGCTTCGACAGCGAATGAAAGACGACGACGTTCGCAAAATCGGCGCCGGCGGCTTCGAGCATGCCCGGCGGCGCGCGGTCAGAGTAGATTTCGCAATAGCATTCGTCGGAGAGAACGAGAAAACCGAAGCGCCGCGCCAGCGCAGTCAGCTTTTCCAGATAGGCGCGGTCCGCCACCGCGCCTTGCGGATTCGACGGCGAGGCGAGATAGAACCCGACGCTGCGCGCCAGGAGTTCGTCGTTGAGCGCATCGAGATCGGGGAGAAAGCCGGTCGCCGCGGTCGCCGGCAGATAAACCGGCTCGCACTCGGCCGCGATCGCGGCAATGGCGTAAGCCGCATAGAACGGATTGGGGATGAGGACGGCGGGTTTGCCGGCTGATTTTCTACGAGACCCCGCGTAATTGCGGGCCGCGATGCCGGCGAGGAAAAGGCCCTCGCGGGTGCCGTTGAGCACCAGTACTTCCGATGCCGGATCGACACGGCGCGGCAACTTATAGCGACGATCAAGCCATTGGCCGACGGCGGCGGTGAACTCCTCGAGGCCGCGGTTCATCGGGTAGCGGCCAAATTCGGCGACATGGGCGGCGATCACCGAGCCGACGAAAGGCGGAATCGGATGCTGCGGCTCGCCGACCGCGAGACTGATCGGCGGCTGTCCTGCCGGCATGTCGGCAAGCAGTTCGCGCAGCCGCACGAACGGCGAGCGCGTATTCGTCGCGCCGGCGGACGCGGCGCGAACAAGATTCGGGGCAAACTCGGGCGTCATTCTGTACATCAATGAACAGCGGGACCGCCCGCCGCACCTACGCTTGGATAACATAGAAGCGGCGAGGTTAAGACCCGATTAACCAATCGGATTGGGGCTTTCCTCGCGATGATCGTTCTCGCCGCGCGCCTTCTTTCATCCCGCCCCGCGATAGCGGGGAGGGGGGACCGCACGAAGTGCGGTGGGTGGGGCGCGAGCAGAGACGCGATGCAAATCTTCGACTTATTGTTCAACCTCATGTCACACGCCCCCTCCACCACCCTACGCTCGCTCACGCGAGCTACGGGCGGTCCCCCTCCCCCCGTTTCACGGGGGCGGACGAGTTTCATCGTTCTCGCGACGCGCCTTTGCGCCCGAGCTATGCCACGCCACTGTCACGGCACTCTCTAACTCGTCACCACCGGACTTTGATCCGGTGGTCCATGCTGAGGCGACGCGCCCGAACGCCGGTGGAAGCGCTTGTGCCAGCGAAGCTTCTGCATGGATTGCCGGATCAAGTCCGGCAATGACGAAGGAAAGAACGGAAGAACGAAAAAGATTCGGAGGCGAAACGCCGACAGACGCAAGGCTCTTCTGCCGTGGCTTCGGCCACGGCCGCGCCTCAAGCGTGAGGCGCACGACTGTCGGCGTTCCACCGCGGTTCTCGTCCCAAGGAGTGTTTCATCGCAAGGGACTCAGCCTCAGGCCAGGCTTCCTGGGACGCGGCGGAACACGTTTTGCGTGTCCTTTGAGCGGGTGTTACCCGCCCCTGCCTGTCCCAGTCCAGCGATAGCACCTCGCGCTCCGGTCGTAGTGCCGGAGAGATGATGCCCAAAGCCGCCCGGGAGCGGGTTGCAAGCTCCGCCCGCGGGCACCGCACTCGCCCGCGCGATCCGGCTATGCCTGCCGGGCCGCGTCCGAGAAGGGCGAGATTCGGAGCCATATGTAACCGAAACAGGGACAATGGTCAATGTCACAGTGACATCACATTTGCGTCATTGCCGGACTTGATCCGGCAATCCATGGGGCCGCACCGCTCCATCGACCGCTGGGTCAAAGGCGAGCGAGAGCGACGCCGTTCTTTCGAACGGTTATGCCCGGCGGTGACGAGACAATGGTAAGTTTTCGCTGCGCTCAACCCACCCTACGCGCGCCTACCCCCTTAGCGCCGACAAATCCACCGGCCCGTCGAACAACCCCACGATCAGCTTAAGCGCCGCCGCGGCGCGCGCATCGCTCCAGCCGCCGTGCTTGGCGTTGAGCAGAAATTTTTCCTCGAGATCGGCGCGCGTGAGCGGCTCGTGCGCGCCGCCGCGCATATGCGGCTGGCGTTCCTCGATCACGGAGCCGTCGCGCAGCGTGGCGCGAATGTGCCCGGTGAAATTCTTCGGATAGGGATTTTGCGGATCGATGCGGTAGCGCACCTTGGCGGCGAGCGCGAGCACCGCGGCATCGTGCACCGCTTGGTCGGTAAAATCGCTCAAAGCCACATTGCCGCGAAGAAAGCCGGCGGCGATGCAATAGGGCGTGGAGAATTTGCCGGCATAGCCGTTTGCCGGCCGCTGCTTGGCGGCAAGCGGCTCCCATAAGCGATGCACAGTGCCCTCGCCGACATCGCACACCATCTCCACCACGTCGTCGGCGGGCACGCGGCGGCCGAGCCGGCGCGCGCAATCGATATAGGGATGCGTCATGGTCCCGCACGGATAAGGCTTGAAGGCGAGTGTCTGCGTCACCCACTGCGCGCCGAAGCCGTCGGTCACGGCGGCGAAGTCGCCGGCACTCGTGTGCGCGAAGGCGTAGAAGAATCCGTGCACGCCTTCGAACACGGTGCGCGGACCGCAAAATCCGGCGCGGCCAAGCAGCGCCGCGCGAATGCCGGCTTGCGCCGCCCAGCCGGCGTGAAGCCGTTTGGTCCAGGCGCCTTCGGCAAGATATTCGATGATGCCGCCGGCCATCGAGCCGGCATTGCCGAGCGCATCGACGAGCTGCCGCGGCGTTAGCGCGAGCGCGGCGCCGACGCCGGCGGCCGCGCCCATCGTGCCGAACACCGCGGTCGGATGAAATCCGGCCTTGTGCGTGAGCGTTGGCGCGACAAGTGAGAGCCGGCACATGGTCTCGACACCGACCGCAATGCCAAGCAGCGCCGCCTTGCCGTCGCGCCCATTGTGGGACCGGTGCCGCTCGCAGGCCGCCAGCACCGCCGGCACGATCACCGCGCCGGCATGGACCGGACCGCCTTCGAACGTGTCGTCGAAATCCTCGCCATGGATCGCGGTGCCGTTGACCAAAGCCGCGGCGGCGGCGGACAGCGTGCGCGTGTGCCCGATCGCGGTGCACGGCCCGTCGTCGTCACACGCAGCCAGCGTGCTTTTTACATAATCTTCGTTGCGCGCGGTGACGGCGAGCCCGACCACGTCGATCAAAAGCTCCTCGCATTTGCGCCGCACTGCCTGCGGCAGCTTGGCTGGATCGAGCGCGGCGATCTTTTGCGCGAGCTGTTCGGCAACGGCGATTTTGGGGAGAAGAGAGGGGGAGGGCATGGAGAGGTAATCGGTTTGTACGCGCTCGTCATTGCGAGCGTAGCGAAGCAATCCAGTTCGCTGCTACGAGTCTGGATTGCTTCGTCGCTTCGCTCCTCGCAATGACGAAGCTATGCGGGACGTGAGGAAGTTAGTTCTCAATACTTCGCGGCGATCGGCAATTGCTCGGCCGGGAACAGCGAGATGATGGTGTGGCCCTTGTCGGTGACCACAACCTCCTCCTCGATGCGCGCGGCGGAGTAGCCGTCCTTGGCCGGGCAATAGGTCTCGAGCGCGAACACCATGCCTTCCTTGATCACGGTCGGATGGTCGAGCGAGACCACGCGGCTGATGATCGGGCGCTCGTGCAGGTTCAAGCCAAGCCCGTGGCCGAATTGCAGGCCGAACGCGGACAGCTCGTCCGGGAAGCCGAATTCCGGCGCCTTGGGCCAGACCGAGCACACTTTGTCGGTGGTCACGCCCGGCTTGATCAGATCGATCGCCTTGTCGAGCCATTCGCGGCACAGCTTGTAGGCATCCTGCTGCGCCGGCGTGGCGCGCCCGACATTGAAGGTGCGGTAGTAGCAGGTGCGGTAGCCCATGAACGCTTGCAGGATATCGAAGAACACCTGATCGCCAGGCCGCACCATGCGGTCGGTGAAATTGTGCGGATGCGGATTGCAGCGCTCGCCGGAAATAGCGTTGATCGCCTCGACGTCGTCGGAGCCGTGGCGATAGAGGAATTCGTTGACCTTGCCGACGATGTCGTTTTCGCGCACGCCCGGTTTGAGCTCCTCATCGATCAGCTGATAGGCGCCGTCGACCATCGCCGCGGCGCGGTTCAATAGCGCGATCTCGTCGGCCGATTTGACCTCGCGCGCTTCCAGCATCACCTGCTGGCCGTCTTTGACTTTGAGCCCGGCCTTTTCCAGTTCGAACATCATGGGTGGCTCGATGATGTCGACGCCGATCGGCATTTTGGCGACGCCGGCGGATTTGAGGATCGACGCCATCTCTTCGGCGTGATGCTTCATCAGGCCGAAGGCCGGATCGACTGTGCCGCGCAGGCCGACGAGGCCGGCCTTACAGTTTTCCGGCTTGAGCCACGGCGAATAGAGCCTGTGGTGAACCGCGGCCGAACCGAAATCCCACAGGATCGGATCGCCGCCACGCGGCAACAGCGTCCAGCGCGAGAGCTTGTCGCGCGCCCATTCGCCGATCTTGGTCGAGGTGACGTAACGGATATTGTTGTCGTCGAATAATAACAGCGCGCCGAGATCGGACGCTTCCAGCGCCGCCTGCGCGCGGCCGAGCCGGTAGCGGTGCATGCGCCGGTAATCGACGCGTTCCTCGAAGTCGACGCCCATGGTGCCAAGCACCGGCAGATGGCGGCCCCAGTTGTAGCGCGGGTTGATGTCCTCGGCGGTGATCTTGATCGGTTCGCGCTTGGTGATGTCGTCCATGGGAAACTCCTTGGGTGTTTAAGCAAACTATACCGCCCAAAACTCTATTCGTCGCCACCGGGCTTGACCCGGTGGCCCATGCAGAGTTGCGCCAAGCGATATATAAAAAGGCCGGTTGTCAGCATGGATGCCCGGGTCAAGCCCGGGCATGACGAAACGTGGCTTACGGCATCGGCACGTCGCCGACGTCCTTCGGCACCTTGTAGCCTTTTTGCACCGCCGGGCGCTTGGCAATGGCGAGATACCAACGCTTGACGTTGGGATATTGATTGAGATCGACGGTCTGCCATTCGTAGCGCGACACCCACGGCCAGATCGCGATGTCGGCGATTGAATAAGCGTCGGCGACGTATTCGTGATCGGCGAGGCGCTTGTTGAGCACGCCATAAAGCCGATGCGCCTCTTTCAGATAACGCTCCTCGGCATAGGGCGCCTTGCCTTTGTTGTATTTCACGAAGTGATGGACCTGGCCGAACATCGGCCCCGGCCCGCCCATCTGCCACATCAGCCATTCGATGGTGCGGTAGCGCGCTTCGCCGCTCTGCGGCAAAAGCTTGCCGGTTTTGTCGGCGAGATAGATCAGGATCGCGCCGGATTCCATCAGGCTCATATTGTTGTCGCGATCGACGATCGCGGGGATGCGATTGTTCGGGCTGATCTTGAGAAATTCCGGCTTGAATTGCTCGTCCTTTGAGATGTCCACCGCATGCGCGGTGTAGGGCAGGCCGAGCTCTTCGAGCGCGATGGAGGCCTTGCGGCCGTTCGGCGTCGTCCACGTGTAAAGGTCAATCACGGTGTGGGTCCTGTTGTGGGTCGAATGAACTGGAAATTATCAAACGCGTCATTGCGAGGAGCGATGCGACGAAGCAATCCAGCCTTGCCTAAAATCTGGGTCTGGATTGCTTCGCTCCGCTCGCAATGACGATCACGCGGCGCTTTTCTTACCCCAAAGCCGGGCCGACGCAATATCGGCGCCGTCGCGGATCGATTTGAGCTTGAGCCAGACCGCCGGCTCGATCACCCATTCGCGCCGCGTGAACGTGCCGAAGCCGCAATCGGTCGAGGCGATGACGCGTTCGCGGTCGCCGACCGCGGCGACGGCTTCCTCGATCCGTCGCGCCACCACTTCAGGATGTTCGACGAAATTCGAGGTGGTCTCGACCACGCCGGGAATAAGGATCATGTCCCTGGGGAATGGCGCGCGCTTGAACGCGGCATATTCGTGGGCATGGCGCGGATTGGAGAATTCGATCGACAGCGCGCCGACCTTGGCCTGATAGAGCGCGGGCAGGATCTTTTCCAGCGCGATGTCATGAATGTGCGGGCCTTCCCAATTGCCGTAGCAGACATGCAGGCGAACGCGTTCGCGTGGAATGCCTTCGATGCCGCGATTGATCATCGCCACATGCAGCTCGCAGGTTTTGGCGAATTCGGCATCGCTCTGATCGCGGTAGAACATGGTGCGGTCCATGGCGAGGTCGGGCGCATCGATCTGCAGAATGAGCCCGGCCTCGGCGATGGCGCGATATTCGTTGCGCATCTCGCGTGCAATGGCGGCGAGATAATCCTCCTGCGAGGCGTAAAAGGCATTGAGCATGGTCGAGGCGATGATGCCGGGCGACGGCGCGGTCATGAACATTTCGGCGAAGGTGCGGCCCTCGCCGGCGATGCGGGTAAAACGCTTGATCTCAGCCGCGATGGCGGAGGTGTCGTGGTAATGCAACTCGGCGCGCGCCTCTGGCGCGTTCTGCTGTTTGCTCACATGCGGAAAGCGGTGGGTGAGATAGCGCACCAGGTCGGGAAATTCCTCGAATTCGCGGCCGCGCCGCCGCTTGGATTCGCCGGCAAAGCCCGCCATGCGCGCCGGCACGTAAGTTTGAAAGCCGACGCGCTGCTGCTCGCCGTCATTGCCGACATCGATGCCGGCGTCTTTTTGTTTGTTCACGACATGGCGGACCGCCTTTTCCATCTCCGCTTCGAATTGCGCGGTGTCGTAGCGCTCGCCCGCTTCGCGCTGGATCAAGAGGTCGCTTAAGCTCTCGCTGCGCGGCAGGCTGCCGACATGGGTGGTGAGAATGCGGTCGCGGCTGAATATCATGGCATTGGCTCCGTCGGCCGCCGGTTATGCTTGAGCATGATCTTGTCCGAAAACCGGTATCCACTTTTCGGGATCATGCTGTAACGGATTGCGGCCCATTGCACCATCGGCATAATGGACGAAAGGCCGCTCATTCGCGAAAGCCGCGGCGGTCGGATGGGAAAACGAAAGCGATGATCACCATCTCGCCAAGCGAGACGTCGAACGCGCCCAGCGTGCCGCGTGATTACAATTTCGCCGTCGATATCCTAAAGCGCAATCTCGACGCCGGCCGCGCCGACAAGATCGCTTTCATCGATCACCACGGCAAATACAGCTATGCCGATCTCGCCGACCGCGTCGAACGGTTCGGCCATGTGCTGCGCGGGTTCGGCGTACGAAGCGAAGAACGCATCCTCATCTGCCTTCTCGACACCATCGATTGGCCGACCGCGTTTCTTGGCGCCATCAAGGCCGGGGTGGTCGCCGTTCCGGTCAATACGCTGATGACCGAGGACGATTATCGCTTCATGCTCGACGACAGCCGCGCCCGCGTGCTGGTCGTGTCCGAGGAGCTGTTGCCAAAATTTGCGCCCGCGATCGCGGCGTCGAAGAGCCTCGCGCATGTCATCGTCTCGGGCGCCGCGGCGCACGGGCACCATCATTTCGCCGGTCTGCTCGCGGGAGCCGACAATAAGCCGGTTACCGCGCCGACCACGGCCGACGACATGTGCTTCTGGCTGTACACATCCGGCTCGACCGGGAAGCCGAAGGGCGCCGTGCACAGCCATGCCGATCTCAAGCTCACCGATGAGCTTTACGCCCGGCCGATCCTCGGCATTAGCGAGAACGACATTTGCTATTCGGTGGCGAAGCTGTTCTTCGCCTATGGGCTCGGCAATGCGCTGACCTTTCCGATGTCGGCGGGGGCGACGACCGTACTGCTGCCGGCGCGTCCGACGCCGGATCTGGTCGCCGAACTCCTCAAGCAACATCAGGTGACGATCTTCTATGCCGTGCCGACTTTCTATGCGGGATTTCTGGCGAGCCCGGCCGCACCGGCGCGACGGGAAGTGAAAATCCGCCGCTGCGTCTCCGCCGGCGAAGCGCTGCCGCCCGACATCGGCCGGCGCTGGCGCGAACGTTACGGCGTCGACATTCTCGACGGTCTCGGCTCGACCGAGATGCTGCACATTTTTCTGTCCAATCGCCCCGGCGACGTCAAATACGGCACCAGCGGCAAGCCGGTGCCGGGCTATGACATCCGGCTCGTCGACGACGACGGCAAGCTGATCGAGACGGCGGGCGAGCTGGGCGAGCTGCAAGTGCGCGGCCCGACCAGCGCGATGATGTATTGGAATAATCGCGCGCAGTCGCGCGCCACCTTCCTCGGCGAGTGGACGCGCTCCGGCGACAAATATGTCGAGGACGACAACGGCTATTTCGTCTACTGCGGCCGGCGCGACGACATGCTCAAAGTCTCCGGCATGTATGTCTCGCCGTTCGAGGTCGAAGGGGTGCTGCAAAGCCATCCCGCCGTGCTCGAAGCCGCCGTGGTCGGCTGGCCGGATATCGACAAGCTGATCAAGCCGAAGGCGTTCGTGGTGCTCAAATCGCCAGACCAGGCGAGCGAGGCCTTTGCGCAGGAGCTGCAGGACGAATGCCGGCAGAAGCTTGCGGTCTTTAAATATCCGCGCTGGATCGAGTTCCGGAGCGAATTGCCGAAAACCGCGACTGGAAAAATCCAGCGCTTCAAGCTGCGCGCCGAGGCGGACGGGCGGTGAGCCAACAGCAAAGCTGTTGAACCATTAGCATACTGCTGCATATTTGAGCCGCGGCCGCGGCGGTCATTTCGAGAGTGATTAAATTTTTCAGGCGCCAAGCGTTTTGATTCCAAACAAGAAACGGTTCTAGGGTGACAAAGAGGCGCCGTTATCAATTTCCCTTAAGTGCTTCTACTTAAGCGGAATATCTAAATTCTCGTGCCCCCGCTCCATCGTTACCAGGAGGTTATCACGCCTAAGAGGGGAGCGCGGGTGTCATGCTTAGAAGCGGACAAAATCAGCGGGCTCGGCGTCACTGCGATAACGGTTTTGTCGACGCCGACTCGCGAACACGCTTTTGTAAAACGTCATTGACCGCCATCAGTTACGCAATTGCGAGTGGTATTGTTGCATTGTTGTTGGCGTACTGGCCGGCTTCGGCTGGAAATATTCTGGCCCAGCTGAGAATTAGCCAAGCGGATCAAATATCCACCTCGCAAATTCTTGATCGCACGCACAAAGCGAGCCGGCTGTACGTCATGCCGTTTGAGCAGCGCTGGAGCGCCGTGCCTGCACAGTCGAATCCGATTCGCGGCGACAGCGGCCAGCGCACGCAGCCGCAGGCCGAACGCCGTATCGAAAAAATTCCATTTAGCTGCGAGCTGGCGTTCAGCCGCCTGGTGATGAAAGGCAATTTCAGCACTCGGTGCATGGCGCGCGCTCGCGAGTTCGGAACGGTAGCGCTTGGATGATTGAAGGGCGGCTTGCTCGGTTGAGCTTTCAAACGGGAGATTTGCCATGCGCAATAATGAGGGGCTAATCGTCAAGTCCGCGCTAGCAAGGCCTGGTGATCTTTTTGACGCTGCGGTTCGGAACATCCGTAAATATCTTTTGCGGCGTCACCTAGCTCACTGGCACCCGATCTCAACGTCGCCCAACAATCAGGATCTTGAACTCCGCGTTGCCGACCAACAGAGAGTGATGAGGCTTTTGTTTCCGTGCCGGCGGACCAATGCCGGCGTTTGGATTAACGCCGATTTAGGAACCGGCCTGCGGATCGAACCAATCGCCTGGCGTCGTTGGCAAAAAGGTCGAAGCGACGCAAGCGGCTTTTTCGGTGTCGCGAAAAAGACCACGGCCGCTGCTGCAAGGCGTGTCCGCGGCTCGCGCGGTTGGAGTGACATGATTAATCGGAGCAAAGTGGTCGTGCTGCCGATGAGCGACCGGGCGACATCAGATCGACCGCTGGCGCTGATCGTGGCCCCCCGAGCGGCTATTGGCGGCTCGAGACTCTACTGAGGTTGGAACCCGCCTGTTCTTCGGAATATTGCAAGCGGACACGAAGCACTTGTATCGAACACCATCGTGCAGGCGGGTGGCAATTCGGTGGCAATTCTGCTACCGAGCAGCGCCAAACCGCTGAAATGCCGCGGTAGCTCAGCCGGTAGAGCAACGCATTCGTAATGCGTGGGTCGGAGGTTCGAATCCTCTCCGCGGCACCAGCAAAATCAACAACTTAGCTCAAATCTGGACGAGGATGGGCAGGTTGATTTCAAAGGGAAAGCAAAGGCATTCTTGCGCAAAAGCGGGGTTTGACGAAGGCGCAAAACAGCGGCCTGAACAAACAAACGCACAGAGGGGCCGCTGCGAGGCGGCCCTTTTTATTTGCGCGCGAGTAGCTCCGGCAGCTTGGCGATGTTCGCCGCGATCCGCCGCGCCTCATCGCGAGCATGGCCCTAGCAAGCAACATATTGGCCGAAATTAGCAAGGCATGGATTGGCGCTGTTCCCATATTGCGGGCAAATGTCCGCGCGTTGTCTTCCGAATAAATCAGAACCGATTGCCTTCGCCTGTCCAAGTTGCGGGGCAAAATACATTATTGTCACCATTGAGGTTCCAAGAGATCAGCACAACAAGTTCGGTTGCGTTAGGTGTGACGTCTTGTTCCCGGTGGGCGAGGGACGTGCGCCACTTGAATACATACTTGTAGCGACTTAACAGGACGGTGGATGATGGCTCCCTTCATCTACCGCTGCCCACGAACCGGCCTGCAAGTGCAAGGCTTTGGGCCGCTGCCCGATCATCTAGCCGATGGTGAGATTTACGAACCCAAGACGTGTACTGCTTGCGGGCGGATTCATCTTGTCAACCTCAAGTCCGGCAAGGTGCTGGAGTCCCCTGAGAAACAGAAATGACGGCCTAGACCACGGTGGCGGAAAGCGGCGTGCAGTCATTATGCATTGGCCGACGAAAACAACTAATTGTCCCAATACCGCAAGTTTTCGCCCACTGCACTAGTCCAAGTGTGAAACCAACATGACCGCTGGCGTGGCGCAAACCGGCGCGCTGTCCCGGCGGGTAGGGGTGGCGGATGGACCGCCGGAGACGGGGACGCGGTGGGAAGGCGCAACGCGTTCAGCGTGCGCGCCCCTCTCATCTTTGGATGTCGCCAATGCGGAAAGGCCGTATGTGGCGAGTGCAGATAATACAGTCAAATTTTTCTGTGCGCTATTTCGGCAGATTTAGTTCCGAAAAGCGTGCGCGTGAGTGGATCACCGCGCATTCGCGAATTGGCTAGGTCGAAATGATGGGATTGCCACCCCTGATTGGGGTGATAAACTGATTCAATTAGAGCAAGTCGGGGGACGGGCTCATGAACCGCAATGTATTCGCTTTGTTTGGAGTTGTGGTGGTGCTGCTTACCGCAACGGTGGCGCTAACGGTTTCTCGCGCGACGCTTTCCGCCGGCGGTGTTGGCAGCTTGAAGTGCTACAACACAGGTGGAATTGAAAAAGCGTGCTGAAGGTCTCGGCGTCGTGTCTGTCGTCGTTCAATGCGAGAGCGACTGCAGGCCGTAAGCGACGAGACTTGTAAGCGCCAACACCAGTGGCGCTGCACAACAAAACACGAGTACGACCTCGGCCGCGATGCGAAGCATCGGCCGCTGGTTCGCAACTTGCGTTAAATAGCTCATTTGACGCTCTCCACCCTTTTATGTTCGCTCCGCGAGGCGGGTGACACCCCTGCGAGCCTTTTCCTTTCTTGCACGCTCATAGTCCTTAGTCTGTGACCGACATCACAGCCAAGCAATCTCGTGAAGTAACTTTACTAATTTCGCGGGCGTTGCCCTTTCGCCACACAAAGCGTCGGCGACGCGGCGGGCCTCGGCCATAAACGAGGCGAAAACCGCACTTAATCTGCACAAGCGAGTGGTTTTGAGGATCAAAAAATCTTAGTGCGTGGACTCGCCGCATATTGCTGCGCCATACCGGATTCACGGCGGCAATCGTGAAGCGCGAATGTCCGCTTTGGGTCAAAAGCGGACATGGCGCGATCAAATTGCGATGTCCGCTTTACCCCTCAAAAGCAGACATCGGCCGAGCGCAATGGAATGTCTGTTAAGGGCCAATGCGAGACATTCCCGCATCCGGCAGCGGCGTTGTCGCAAGGCGAGTCGGGATGTCGGCGTCAGCGCCGCCAGATTCGATGGTCATGACTGGGGGCGCACTCTTTGTCAGGCATAATTGATCATCGCCATGAAGCCGAAATCCATGTGCAATTGCTGGTGACAGTGGAACAGGGTTGGCCCTGGATTGTCGGCAACGAAGTCAAATTCCACCTCCTGGAATCCACCCAACATCACCACGTCCTTGATCACCCCCGCTGTTGACTTGCCGCCAACGCGCACAAGCTCGAAGCTATGCCGGTGCAGATGCAGTGGGTGAACATCGTCGCTGGCATTGCGAAATTTGAATCGGTAGCGGCGCCCTTCATGCACCGTGTAAGCCGGCTTCATCGTTTCCATCGAGAACGCTTCGCCGTTGAGCAGCCCTGATTGAAGCCGTTAAGCGCGCCATTGTGCTTAACCACGGTTGCGTCGAACGTCTCGTCCGGTGATGCCGGTGCCACGCCGGCTTTGCCGAATATGGTGTAGTCCCACTTGTACGGTTTCGGTTTGCTCCATTGCGGTTTGCCTTTGACATTTGCGTATTCGACAACGATGCCCATGCCATGGCCGCGATCATCATCGGCGAGATCGCCCATGACCCACACGCCGGGACGGTTCATCTCGACAATGGCGGTGATGCGCTCAGCGGTGCCGAGCCACAGCACCGGCACGTCAGTCGGTGTCGGCACGGGATTGCCGTCGAGCGAAACGATCCTGAAAACGTGTCCGGGTAGCGCCAAACTGCGAATTTCGCCGGCGCTGGCGTTCAGCACATGAAATAGAATGCGCTCGCCTTGCTTGACGCGGATTGGCTCGCCATACCCAAGCATTTTGCCGTTGATGCAAAACAAATCGTAGCCGACTTCGTAGCCTTTCGGGCCATTGAATTGTTCCTCAGCTTTCTTGCCGATTTCTTGCAACTCTTTGATCGGGGCGCCGGCAAGAAAATCCATCTCCATGTCGCCGCCCTGGCTGAAGGACGGTAGAAATTCCTTGAGCACAAGAAAGATTTCTCGATCATAAGCGCCCGGGTTGTTCACCGGCTCGATAAAAGCCGGTCCAGCTTGTCCAGTGTAGGTGCCGAGATTGAGATTGTTCATGGGAACGACGTGAGTATGGTAGAAGCGGAAACCTGACGGCTTCGGCACAAAAGCAATGCGGCGCATGCCGTGCGCAGGAATATAGGGCGTGCCTTCCTCGGCGGCACCATCCACATCAACGGGAACGAACTGGCCGTGCCAATGGAGCTGCTCCGGCGTGTCGGTGTCGTGGTAGACGTCGACAGCGACCCGTTTGCCTTCCGTAAGCCGCACTAATGGCCCGGGAAACTGTCCATTATAGAGCGTGGTCGAGACAATGTGCTCGGGCGATAGTTCAACAAGTCCGGTTGCGATGCGGAGTGTGTAGTCAGCTTTTTCGGAACTGGTTTGGTTCTCAGCGGCTTGCGCAAGACTGTCCGACACGGCTGCCAGCGGTATCGCGGTCGCGCATTTAAGCAACGAACGGCGATTTATCATTGCCTCACCGCTATTGCATGTTGTGATGGTGTTGCGTTTGGAACTCAGAACCATAGCCCCGAAGCGTTGAATAGTGCTGCACCTGCTCGGCTGACAGGATTTGCGCGGTTTGCAGATGGTATTTTAGGTGTGTGCCTCGAGTTCTCGCGTCCCAGTCATGTAAACAATATCGCTCCCTCCCAACGGGAGCAGCGAGGAAAAACTAACCGCCAAACCGTCAATCAGCGGCCACGCCAAGCTCATCGCAGACTTTATCAACGGTATCGGTCAAAAGCGGACGTGACGCTCTTAAATTTCGATGTCCGCTTTACCCCCAATAGCGGACATCCCTCGGCGCAATCTAAATGTCCGCTTTGGGCCCAAAAGGCGACAAAGCGCGGCGCAGCAAAAGCGTAGCTATTCGGTCACCTCGTTTGTTCAAGGAACCAAAATCAAATCGTGCTATTTATTGATTGAAGGGCGGGCGTGCCGCATCTGGCACGTTGAGGAGTTTACTCGACGAAGCACGACTGGAGGGAGGACGCAATGGGTATTCTTTGGACCATCATAATTGGGTTTGTGGCGGGGGTGATCGCAAAGTTCTTATATCCAGGAAACAAGTATGAGCCCACTGGGTTCATCTTGACGACCGTGCTCGGGATTGTTGGAGCTTTTGCAGCAACTTATCTCGGCCAGGCAGTCGGGTGGTATCAAGCTGGCCAGAACGCTGGTTTCATTGGGGCAATCGTTGGCGCGATCATAGTTCTGGCAGTGTGGGGGTCATCGCACCGCGTCTTGGACGGACGTAGGCCCGAATCGGTCGCATTGACGTTGACTGCAAAGAGCAGCGACTAAGGGTAAGTCACTATGAGCGAAAAAGAGAAAGCAGCGAAAAGTGAAATTCAAATTCTGCGCGATGCCTTCGAAGGCATGAAAGGTCGTCAGCCGAAATCGGATCAGGAGCTAAAAGAGTGGCTTGCCACTGACGAAGGCAAGGAGGCAACGATGTTTGAGTCCACGTCTTTTTCGCGCTTTGGCGACACTGGGCACGCTTAAACGACCATTTCGCATTGAGCAGCAAGTTACTGGCGCTTGTCCATGTCCGCTTTGGGTTGCGGGTTCAACTGGTCACTGCAACACTGCTCGTAGTCTATCGGCAGGGGTTTCAAAGCCCAAGGTCTTCCGCGGGCGTTGATTGAGCCGCAGCAAAGCCGTTGGTGTTCTCGTTGCTGCCGCGCTGCCAAGGACTACGTGGATCACAGAAATAGACCTGAACGTTGGTGGCGACGGTGAAGTTCTTGTGGTCAGCCATCTCCTTGCCTCGATCCCAGGTCAAGGAGCGGCGCAGCTCCTGAGGCAGTTTGCGCACGTGTTTACCGAGCGCGGCTACCACGGTCGCCGTGTCCTTGCTCGGGACTTTGAGAAGCATCACAAAGCGCGTATGGCGCTCGACCAGCGTCGCGATGTGCGTGTTGTTTGCTCCGGAGAGAAGGTCTCCTTCCCAGTGGCCTGGCACGGCGCGATCGTCGGCTTCGGCCGGCCGCTCGCGGATGGAAACCGCATCGACGATCTGTCCCAGTCCGCTCTTGGTGGTGCCGCCTTTGGCTTGGCGCATCTGCCGTGCTGTACGCAGGTGCGCCATCAGCGCCTTCTTCAGCACGCCGCGTGTCTGAATAAAGAGACTCCGATAGATCGTTTCGTGAGATACTTGCATGCCTTGGTCGGCAGGGAATTGCCGCTTCAGCCAGCCAGAAATCTGCTTCGGCGACCACTGGAGTACGAGCTTCTGCGCGACGCGCCATCGTAGCTCGGCATGGCGCGCTAGGCGACAAGGCTTCGGGCGCAACGCCCGCTGCCAGGCGTGCCGATCAGCCTCGCTGGCGCGGTAGGCGCTGCTGCCGCCGTTACGCCTGATCTCTCGACTTACAGTCGAGGGCGATCGTCCGAGGCCCTGTGCGATCTGCCGCATCGACCGAGCGGCGGCAATGCCACGCGAAATCTCTTCACGCTCTTCAAGCCGCAGGGCTATCACAGCTCTCCGGCGTGGTGCTGGAGCAATCCCTCCATTGACAGCCAAGACCCGATAGACGCCGCTCTTGTTCCTCCTCTCAAGCGCTCGGGCGATGTCCGCCACACATTGACCGCTCTTCCAGCGCTCCCAGAGCTCGGCCTTTTGCTTCGGTGTGAACCATGTCCGTGCATTCCCCTCCATCCGCATACCTCCTCATCTGGCAAGATTAGAAGGTGTTGCGTCGATTTGTTGAACTCACCGTCACAAGCGGACATTTCGCTAAGTCTCGCCGATGTCCGCTATTCTCCCGAAAGTAGACATTCGCCAACGCTGCTGTGATGTCCGCTTTGGGCCATGTGTGGACGGCTCCGGGTTGGCAAGGACTTTCTTCACGAACGCAGCATTGGTCGGTGCAGCCATGTGTTCGGCCTGTTGATGCGGTTCACATGACCGCTGGCCATAATGCCCTCCGCGGATCAGGTCCCGGTCAAAAGCTCGCATTCGACAATGCTCTGGCCCTAGTGGGTTGTCCTGATCGCCGGATCGACCGGCTCTGCATTACGTGCTGTTCGCCCTGCCAACCGTCACATCACATCGAATGTCCGATGCGATCTCGTTCACGCCGCAAGCGCAGCGGGTTCCTTGTATCGTTCACCCTTGGCCATCATCGCCCATGCCATCCTGGCGATCTTGTTGGCGAGCGCGATGGCCGCGACCTTCGTTGGTCTCCGCGCTAGCAACGCGGTGAGCCAAGGCCGATGCCTGGTGCCATGGATTTTGGCATAGCGGATCACCGCCAACGCGCCTGTCGTGAACAGACTGCGCAGATAGCGATCGCCTCGTTTGCTGATACTGCCGAGCCTGTCTTTGCCGCCACTCGAGTTCTGCTTAGGGACGAGCCCGATCCAGGCTGAGAAGTCCCTCCCTGACCGAAAAGCCTTGGGATCAGCAACACTGGCAATCAGAGCGGTCGCCAACGCGGGACCGACGCCGGGGATGTCGTCGAGCCGCCGGCTTGCCTCATGGGAACGGTGCCAAGCATTGATCATACGATCGAACTCCAGGATCTGCGCCTTCAGCATCCGCAGTTGAGCGCCGAGAGCGGTAACGCATGCACGTGCCACCTCGGGCAAGCGTTTGTCATTTGCATCAGCCGCGATGCCGAGAAGCTGCGCGACACTATGACGTCCGACTGGCGCGACGATCCCGAACTCGGCCAGATGAGCGCGGATGGCATTGATCACCGAGGTCTGCTGGCGGATGAACAAGTGACGGGTACGATGCAGCGTCAGGCAGCTCTGTTGCTCTGGCGTCTTGGTCGCAACGAATCGCATGTTGGCCCTGGTGACTGCCTCGCAGATCGCCTCGGCGTCAGTGGCATCGTTCTTATGCCGTTTCACATAAGGCTTCACATAGGCAGGCGGCATCAGGCGAACTGTGTGGCCCAGCGCCTCGAGCTCGCGCGACCAATGATGCGATGAGGCGCAGGCCTCCATGCCGATCAGGCACGAGGGCAGCTTCTGGAAAAAGGCCAGGACGTAGCGCCGCTTCAACTGCCGCCGAATGACCACCTGCCCAACAGTATCAACGCCGTGGACCTGAAAGACCGACTTCGCGATATCGAGACCGATTGTCGTAATCGTTCGCATGGTTAGCTCCTCCGAATCGTGGGAGCTCTAACAGCACCCACATCCATGGCACTCACGTGCCGGTGGAGGAGCCGTCCACAGCATCAAAAGCGGACGTTCACACCAATTGTGGAGTTCGTGTATTGCGGAGCAATCATTGCAAAGTCATGCCGCTCGTGACGGCTGCGAGGCTATAGAATGGCGCGGCCGATCGCGGCGCGCGCCCCCTATTCGTGAAGCAGCGTTTGCCAGTTAGAAGGCACCCGTCCGGCTGGTCCGGGCACCGGTTGATCCAACGGATGCGAGTGAGGAGCGTCAAGCTTCGGCCCGGGGATGAATTGTTCTGTACGATAGTCGTAAAACCACCGCTCGCCCGGCTCGAAGCTCGCGATTATCGGGTGACCCGTCGCGGCGCTATGTTTCGATGCATGCTGATTTGGTGAACTATCACAGCAGCCGATGTGACCGCATTGTGCGCATCTGCGAAGATGCAACCACCATCCGCCCAGAGCCAAGCATTCGACGCAACCTGCTCCGCTTGGTTTGGCCGCTGGGTTGATACCCTCCCTCTCGGACTTCATAGGTTCCTCTCTGACTTCCGTTTGCTTCAGTTGCTCCGGCGGCCGATGAGGATCCGGCTCACGCAGCCGGAGTGTACGCGGTCACCACAGATGCTGTCGTGCCGTCTAGCCGTAAGTGACGCCCGGGTTGCTTTGGCCAACTTCTATAATGTAACCGTCCGGATCGCGAATGTAGCAGCGCGTCTCGCCGTACTTGGGTTTTGGCTCGGTGATAAACGTGGCTCCCCGGCTTCGCCATAGTTCATAGCAGGCTTGAATATCGGCAACGCGGATATTCATAAAGCTGTTGACTAAATCGGGGTTGGCGGGGACGCTGAGCGTTACCGATGGTTTGTCGGGTGTCGGGCCGCCCCCGACATTGACAATGAGCCACGTGTTCGCGATCTGGATGTAACCCGGCGCGCCCTTGCTATCGCCTCTGCTCAGAATGCGACTACCGAAGACCGTTTCGTAAAATCGAAGCGATCGCTCGATGTCGGCGACGGTGAGAAAGTGTGCGACGGTAATGCCGTCCTGCGGCGGCATCTGATAGCTTTTCTGCTCGACTTGTACTTGGCTCATGGACGACCCCAATTCGGATATCGTGTTTCGCCCCTCGACAGAATACGTCCGGCAGTGTGCTTTAACAATGAACTGTCATCCCGCGGAGGCTACTTTGCTCGAGTCGACGTCCGCGACAACGACCTATCACCGCATGACGATTGATGGTGTCGGAGTTTTCTATCGCGAAGCTGGTCCGAAGGACGCGCCGACGATCGTGCTCCTGCACGGGTTCCCCTCTTCATCGCGCGAGTTCGATACGCTCATCCACCTGCTCGCAACGCGCTATCATCTGATAGCACCGGATTTTCCAGGATTCGGTCAGAGTGAAGCCCCGCCGCCATCGTCGTATGTGTACACCTTTGAAAATTTGGCCAAGACGATCAACGGTCTTCTCGAGCAACTCAAGATCAACAAATACACCTTCTATCTTCATGACTATGGCGGGCCGGTCGGCTTTCGCATCATCCCGGCGCATCCGGAGCGGCTGCAGGCGCTTATCATCCAGAATGCCAATGCCTACAAGGAAGGCCTGGGCGCCAAGTGGGCCGGCATTGCGCAATATTGGGCCGATCCGAAAGCGCATCCTGAAGTGTTCGATGCGTTCGTGTCGTTCACAGCGACCGAACAGCGTCACACACTCGGCACCTCGCATCCCGAACGTTATAACCCGGATACCTGGACCGACGAGTACGCCCATTTATCAAGGCCCGGACAACACGAGATCCAGGCGGATCTGCTCTACGACTACCGAACGAACGTTGCTTCGTATCCGGCGTGGCAAGCGTGGCTACGTGAGCACAAGCCACCGACTCTGGTGGTCTGGGGCGGGAACGATCCTTCGTTCATCAGTCCCGGGGCCGAAGCGTTCAAGCGCGACCTGCCGGACGCCGAGATCCATCTACTCAACGCCGGCCATTTCGCCTTGGACGAGAAGAACGACGAGATCGCGGGTCTTATTCTTGCGTTCCTGGCCAAACATTGGGTTTGACCGATCGGTACGTCGTTCCAGGCGCCGCGATGTGAGGTTGAATCGTCGGCTCCATAACACGCAAGGTTATGGCGCGGCGATGCCGAACAATACATCCATCGAATATTTTCCTGCACCGGTAATGTACAACAGCAAGAAGCCTCCCATAATGCTGAGGTCTTTGTAAAAGCCGTCCAAGCTGTCGACAAAATCCGCGTCTTTCACTGTCCAGTAGCGATGCCCGATCAGCGCGGTTCCCAGCGCGTATAAAGCCATGAGTGCAGCCAAAGGACGCGTGAATGCGCCAACAGCGACCGCGAACGCAACTGGAAGCTCCATGAAGGTCGCAACGACAGCAGCCAGGACCGGCATCGCGAGGCCAAGCTGCACCATTTGACTTACCGTGCCCGAAAAGTCCCTCAGCTTTCTCCAGCCGAAAATCAGAAACAGCGTCGGGAGAAGAATACGGGCCGCAAGAATGAGCTCATCGTCGATGCCGTTTATCATGAGAAATCTCGAGGAACAGAGCGGTCCCAGTCGCGACGACACACTTCGTTCGCGCCCTCGAAGGCGCGCAAACTTCCCTGCAGCATGAAGGCATTGCCCGTGCATGACATCCGCAGCTGCGTCTCGACCCGGATTTGCCATTCGTTTCGTGACAGCGTCTGGGTATGGTGCAGTTCGGCAACGGCGCTGAGCGGATCGTTCTCCTCGACATGATACTCCGACTTGTCCTGTGTGCCCAATTCCAGACCGATGCGGTCGATACGTTCGATCCGCACACCATCGCGACGAATGATGGTTGGCGTCTCGGGTGGCGCCGTCTCCGGTTCGGGAAAGGGCGCGAGCCTGACGTCCGCAGCGTTGGGCGGGCGTTGCGGCAGATCGAGCGTGCCGGCAAAGATCTGCACGGTCGCCGTCTCCGGAGTGGGCCAGATCATCGGCCAGTAAGCCGTCGATATCGCAAGCCCCACCTTGTGCCCGGGTGGAAATACCGAGCCCATATCGTTGAGTTGGATGCGCACCTGGTAGCGTTCTCCCGCCGCCAGCAGTGCAGGGTTTTCGTGTCCGTCGCGATGCGTGAGGTTCAGTACGCAATAGCTGACACGCAGCAATTCACCGGACGGGTGCACATCGCATAACCGAACTACCAGATTCGCAACCGGCCGGTCGGACGCGACATCGAGCGTTACGATCGGAGCGCCGAGGATCTCGATCGGCTCATCGAGTGGCGTCGTCTCGAAAACCAAGGAGCGCATGTCATCTTCTTGCTGGTCGCGTGCTTGATCGCGGCCACGACCGAATGGAACCCATTCGCCTGAACACTTGCCAACCGTATGCGGCGAGCACACTGCGCGAGCCGTCAAAGGTGCTGCGGCGTCTCGCAGCCCCTCGTCGGTCAAGAACAGCCGCCGCGGCATTATTCCTGGCGGTGGCCACGAAGGTTCTGCAATCCACCGGCCCGGCAACGTCTCGTGGTGGCTCGCCGGTTTCACACTTTCCGTCATCCACGCACGCAGCATCGGTTCATCCATCACACCCGTATCGATCCCCTTCAGCCAATAATCCCACCAACGCAGGATTTCCTGCAGGAACCCGATCTGCGGGCCAGGAAGTGCAAAATGCGGATAGCCATGTGCCCACGGCCCGATAAGACCCTTGCGAGGTACCTTTAATCCCTTAAGCAGACGCGGGATTGCATTCTTATAACCATCGGTCCAACCACCGACCGCATAGACCGGGCATTGGATCGCTGCGTAATCCTCGCATACCGATCCATGCTTCCAATACGCGTCGCGTCGTTGGTGCTGCAGCCAGTTTTCCTGGAACAGCGGTATGTTCTGCAGGCGCTCCAGCCACATCGCCCGCCAGCTATCGCCGACCAGCAGCGGATCGGGCGGGAGGCCCATCAAGCTGAAAAAGAAAAAGGCCCATTCAAGTCCTGCTTTGGTAAGAAACGTGCCGCCCATGTAATGCGCGTCGTCGGCGTACCGATCGTCGGTCGAACAAATGGTTACGATTGCTTTGAGTGCCGGGGGACGGCGCGCCGCAATTTGAAGTCCATTGAACCCGCCCCAGGAAATTCCCATCATCCCAACCGAGCCATTGCACCAGGGCTGAGCTGCCAGCCAAGCGATCACCTCCACGCCATCGTCTTGTTCCTGCTTGGCGTACTCGTCGAACAGTAAACCCGTCAATTCGCCACTACCTCGAAGGTCGACGCGAACGCCCGCGTAGCCGTGACCTGCGAGATAGGGATAAGTCAGCGCGTCTCGTTCGTAAGTCCCGTCGCGCTTGCGATACGGGAGATACTCCAGGATTGCAGG
Source organism: uncultured Alphaproteobacteria bacterium (assembly GCA_963816295.1). Taxonomy (GTDB): domain Bacteria; phylum Pseudomonadota; class Alphaproteobacteria; order Rhizobiales; family Xanthobacteraceae; genus BOG-931. The sequence goes on from CAWFJS010000022.1 coordinate 620,975, forward strand.
AACTGGATTCTGCTCAGCATCCTCCGGCAGCCAGATGCGAGCCGCCAGCGTCGTACCGTCTTTCAACGGTATCAACGTATGCTCGATGACCCGCACAGCTCTAGGGAAGGTCGTGACAATCACGGCGGACCACTCATGATGGCGGCGGTTTGCCGGCGTGCGCCGTCGGAACAAAATAACCGGTGGAAGACGCTGTGTTACGCGGCGTGCCTATTTATCAGACCCAGGATCAGGGCATCGAGGCTGTAAGGCCCGGCGCCGGCCGAGACGACTATGATCAACATAAAGGCATAAAGCGTCTCTGGTAAATAGAGCCAATCGTCGATGCGATCCGCCTCATCGATCGGCTTGTAGAGTTTGATCCGCTGCCGCCCGGACGTCGCGATGGCGACGAGGATGATGACCAGCAGGCCAAGCGCGGCGAGTGGCGCCAAAAGCCCGATAAGGACGGCGCCGCCGGCGGTGAACTCGACCAGCGGCACCCACCATTGATTGAAACCCACTGCTGGAACGCCGAGCGCCTTGAGTTCATCGACGACGGAACGGTGGCGCTCTGCGTTGAATAACTTGTGATATCCCGACAGCATAAAGAATGCCCCAACCGCGATCCTGTTCAGGGTGATCGCGAGGTCGGTCCACCCGATACCAACGAACAGTAGATCCATCATGGTCCATCTTCGCCGTGATTTGAAATCACACGCTAAGCAGCTCGGACGGGTCGCGAGAAAGGCTGGCTAGATCTCGGGGTGCCTCAACCCTTCTAATCGTGTCCCCGTCGCAAATCGCAGCGAGGATCGAGACCGTCATGATCGCATTCTTGCCACAGACAGAACACCCCCACCATAACGTCAACGGGAAGGCGCCGCGGTGCAGTCGCAATTTAAATCGGGATGCTTCATTGGTGCAAGGATGCGATCGGCCATGCCCGGAGCGTCGATTGCGAGCACCTCGCAGCTTCCGCACCGTTTGTTTGACAGAACGAGGAAAAATCTGTCAACGAAGTGGACTGCTTGGTCGCCATCCGGAAGCGCACCAGGATCGGAGGTCAGTCATGCCCAACTTCGACGCGATTATCCTAGGCACCGGGCAGTCAGGACCCGCATTAGCGCGGCGATTGGTGGCAGCAGGCTGGAAGGTCGCGATCATCGAACGCAAGTTGTTCGGCGGCACATGCATCAACACCGGCTGCACCCCTACAAAGACACTAATCGCGAGCGCCCACGCTGCACATGTTGCACGCCGCGGCGCTGACTACGGTGTCAGAATTGAGGGGTCGGTCAATGTCGACATGAAGGCAGTCAAGGCGCGAAAGGATGCCATTGTGGCTGCGTTCCACAATGGCGTTGAGCGATCGCTGAGAACCTTACAAGGATGTACGGTTTATCAAGGCCACGGTCGCTTTGTTGCGGGAAAGAAAGTGGCAGTGAATGACTCTGAGCTTGCCGCCGATCACATCTTTCTCAATGTCGGCGCGCGTGCGGCGATTCCTCCGATCCCCGGCCTCGAACAGGTTCCCTACCTGACCAACAGCTCAATGATGGACATCGATTTTCTTCCAACGCATCTCGTTATCCTCGGGGGCAGTTACGTCGGCCTTGAGTTTGCACAGATGTATCGCCGTTTCGGAAGCGAGGTGACCGTGATCGAACTCGGACCGCGCTTGATCTCGAGGGAAGACGCTGACGTCTCGCAAGCTGTTGTAGATTTTCTCAAGGATGAAGGCATTAACGTGCGGGTTGACAGTGAGGTGGTCGGTGCGGAGAAACAGGGAAACTCGGTCGCCGTGAAGGTCGAGTCGGGGGGAAGATCACAAATGTTGTTGGAACGCACGTGCTGGTCGCGACCGGTCGGCGGCCGAACACGGACGACCTTGGGCTCGAAAGGGCCGGCATCGTCACCGACGCGCGCGGCTATATCCAGGTGGACGACCAGTTGCATACCAACGTCTCGGGCGTCTGGGCGATGGGCGACTGCAATGGCCGAGGTGCGTTCACGCACACATCGTGGAATGATTTCGAGATCGTGGCGGCCAACCTTCTCGACAACGATCAGAGGCGCGTAAGCGACCGCATCACCGCTTACGCGCTCTACACTGATCCCCCCCTTGGTCGCGGGGGGATGACGGAAGCGGAAGTCCGCAAGACTGGCAAGCCCGCGCTGATTTCTACACTGGCTATGAAAGATGTCAGCCGCGCATATGAGAAAGGCGAGACCAAGGGGTTCATGAAAATCCTGGTGGATCGAGACAGCAAACAGATATTGGGCGCCTCCTTCCTGGGACTCGCAGGTGACGAGGTCATCCACTGCATTCTCGATATTATGTACGCCAAGGCGCCCTACACGGTGATGCAACGCGCGATGCATATTCATCCCACGGTGTCGGAGTTTATTCCGACTATGATGGGTAGCCTCAAGCCGTTGCAATGATTTCGTGGCGGCGAACGTGGTTGCGGTTTCTTAAGGTCACGGCAAATTCGGTTCGACGGATGTCCGCTTCGGGTCATAAGCAGACATGACATCGTCGAATTGGGATGTCCGCTTTTCCCCCGAAAGCGTTGGGCCAGAAGCGGACATTGCAAACTGCTACACACGCACAGTGGTACTGGGCCGGAATTTAACGACGGCGATGAGTGCAATCAAAATAAAGATCGCCAATACCACGGCCTGCGTGATCGCGAACGGCGGTTCAGACTGTGTCGGAGCCAACGCATTGAGGGCTGAAACTTTCACAAAGCTCTGCACGACTAGAACAAAGACGTTCAAATAGAGCGACGCGACAGCGGTGATCACGGCTGATTTCAATAGTTGCACTCTTTCCAGCGAGCAGAACGTCACTGCCCGAGCTGCCGTCCAGCACCTGACCACCGAATTTGTAGTTTCCGCCATTGATGGTCGTACCAGCTACACCCCCGTACACGCGATGAACCCGTTTGCCCGGAAAAATCGTTTCGCCCGTCTATCCGGCGGCGCGGCAGCCCAAAATGATGGCCCGCGCGTAAAGGCGCTGCTTCACCCATACATTGGTCACCCATACATTTTTACACAATTTAGAAAGGCAGTTTGAAGTAGTTCGATTTAGGTTCGCAAACAGGCGACATCGGCGCAAAGCCAGCATGGTCGATAAGTTGGAGTAGTTCCATGAGTAGACCAGAGCCTTCGGACAACATTTCAGATTATGGCCCAAGAGGGCCAAGCGAATTCTACCGTCACGGCAGAGCGGGCGCCGCTGTAGGCGAGGGATCCGCTCCCAAGGGGGATCTATCGCGGCTGCGTCAGTCACTCGGGCCGGAACCTGAAATCGTCCATGTACCTCAACCCACCCGGCGGCTCGGATGGTTCGCCTCAGGCTTCATCATTGCCTTGGCGTTCGGAGTCGTAATCGGATGGTTGGTTATTGCCGAGTTTCCATCGCTCTCTGGCAAAGCGCCTTCCTCCAGCACAAAGACTGCCGAGGTCGCGCCGACCTCGCCGAGCGCTGGCCTTCCGAATACGCCGACGGCACCGCGAGCAGTTCAATCGAGTCCGCAAATCGCTGGTGTTCCGGCTGCGTCGACGGGTGCGCAACCCGCCAGCAGCGCGCCGGCGCGTCTCGCGACCGTTGGCGGGGCAAGTGAGCCCGCCCCAACCTTCCGCGGCGTAACTGACAGTGAAATTCGCTTTGGAATTTCCGCGCCATTCTCCGGTCCAGCCAAGGAACTCGGCCAGAATATGAAGCTGGGTATCGAATCGGCATTCAACGCGGCCAACGCAAATGGCGGCGTATACGGCCGCAAGCTTCGGCTCGTCGCAGCAGACGACGGCTACGAGCCAGCGCGAACCACCGCCGCGATGACACAGCTCTACGAAAAAGATCAAGTTTTTGGATTGATTGGCAATGTGGGCACGCCAACGGCGGTGGTTGCATTACCCTATGCGCTTGACCGCAAGATGCTGTTTTTCGGAGCTTTCACTGGCGCCGGCTTGCTCAGAAGCGATCCGCCCGACCGCTATGTGTTCAACTACCGCGCCAGCTACGCCGAAGAAACCGCCGCTGTGGTTAACTATCTGGTGAAAGTGAAGCGGCTCTTGCCGGAGCAGATCGCCGTCTTTGCTCAGCAAGATGCGTACGGAGACGCCGGCTTCAGCGGTGTGGAAAAGGCTATTCGTTCGTTGCGGGGAGGCAATGATAGCCCAATTCTGCGGCTCAACTACCAGCGCAACACAGTGGACGTGGATGACGCCGTCGCGCAACTGCAACAGGTCCAACAACAAGCGCTGCAACAAAAGAGTCGGCCACCAATAAAAGCGGTGATCATGGTCCCGACCTATCGGGCGGCGGCTAAATTTATCGAGAAGACCCGCGATCTCTACCCGGACATGATTTACACCAGCGTCTCATTCGTCGGCAGTACCGCGCTGGCCAATGAGTTGATGCTGCTTGGAAAAAAGTATGCAACCGGGGTCATCGTCACGCAGGTCGTGCCGGCGCTCGAGGGTCACTCATCGCTGGTGCTGGATTACAAATCCGCGCTCGCCAAATACTTTCCCGGCGAGGCGCCAGACTACGTGTCACTCGAAGGTTATGTGGACGCCACCGTGTTGGTCGCCGCGCTGAAACAGAATGGCGCTCAACTCGACACCGAAAAATTAGTGGCAACCTTTGAAAATCTTCGCGATCTCGACATTGGGCTCGGGACGCCCATGACCTTCAGCCCTTCCGAGCACCAAGGTGTACACAAAGTGTGGGGTACACAGCTCGACGCGGACGGACGCTATCAACCCTTTGATTTGCAGTAACCCGGGCCTGCGTTAAATCCGATGTCCCAAATTTGCGCGATGGATCGATATATGGATCTGCTAGCCATCAGTGTCAGCGTGGCTGCCCTTATTTTGGGTGCTGCGATTGGGTGGTTTCTCGCTCGTTCGCGTTTCATAACGACGATTGCCGAGCTGAATACCAACCTCGTTCTTGAGCGCCGCGTCAACAAACAGCTATCTGAATCAGTCCAGATTGATGCCGTGCGGAGTTTGATGCAGGCACCGGGCCTGACAACGTCGGATGAACCGATGCGTGAACCGACGGCGTCGTCGGGCTAAAGCGAAATGATTTTGGGTTGGTCCGTTGTTTCGCCTTAGCTTGTTGTTTGAGCATGATCTTTTCCGAAAACCGGTATCCACTTTTCGGGATCATGCTCTAGCTGCAGTGCGCTAAAGGCCGCCTCGACTGGCGGTCTTCGACGTCATCCCCAGACAATCGGGTTGCTCAGCAGAAGCGGCAAACGGTCGAAGATGTACATCGTGGCCGCGAAGCCAATGGTACAGAAGGCGACGATGATCCAAAATTCACGATCGGCGGCGGTTGCGCTATCGGATCGCGTCCTGGAAACCGCGAGTTCATCTCTCATTGGCATGTAAATCTCCTCTGATGGCTAACCACCCAAGCAGCCGCGAAGCCGTCGGTCTCAATTTGCAAGCTCAACTTGCAATCTCAACTAGCAAGGGCCATGCCAAGGCCTAACCCAGCCTAAAGAATAGATGCTGACGCACGATCGCCGCTGTGACCGACATCACAAATATGCTTTTGCAACAAATCCCGTTATTCGTATGTAAACTCAGTTTACCGCCCGGCTGATGCCTCTTATGGGTCAAAAAACGAAAGCGATCGGCCTAGACTAGGTCCGCTCCGGGTCGAAGGCGGACGCAATCCGACGGCGACGCTATTTCCGCTCAGGTCTCGATCGCGGAACATTTTAAATATACGCTGATCGCTTAAATACTCGCTGACCGCCGTTGGAACTCATCGCGGAAATGGCGATTAGCCACATGGCAGGCCCATTCCAGGTCAGTATTGGAGGCAAGCCATGAGCACTGAACACAACATGAGCACCGAACACAACATTGCTACACTGTGCCGCGAGTTCACAGACGCACTGACGGAAGTTCTCGCCGAGAATGCTGCTGTCAGCCCGGTGCGCCGCGGTCGGGTTGCGCGAGCACATGCTGCCATCAAAAGGCATCCAGGCTACAACGAACATGAATTTTGTGCGGCAGTGGAGTTTGCCTTTGTGCGGTGGGAGACTTTACAAAACGCCGGTCCGCCGGTGTCGACTATCTCACGCTCATAAGTCAGTCCGATCATCAGTATTCCACCGCACGGTTCGGCGGCAGTGCCCCGGCACCGATAGGAAATCAAAGCCAATAGTTGGCCACGCCGTACAGCAGAATCAGCGTGATGCCGATTGTTAAAATAAACATTCCAATTTGGTCTGCTTCGCGCCACGCCCGATACGAGCTGTAAAGCCAAAAGATTTGACCCACCAAATTCGCAGCTACGCCGTAGTGCGGCAGCTTCATTGAGGTGAAAAGGAATCCAAGAGCCGTAAAGGCTACGAGGCCGATCTGCATCACAATGTTCAGTTTCAACACGGTGCTCCGGCTTTTGGGTCCCCGCTAGCCACGTCTCTGCTGTCGCCACTGCGGGGCGCGGGGCGCTGATTGTATCCTGGCCAAGCAAATCCGGCATAGCTAACCGCATCGCAAATCTGCAAGTATCGTGGCCATAAATTCCGGGCTCGCGCCGGAGCTTGCCATCTGGCCGGCCCTGCCCGCTGGACGCGCGCCGCGAATTCACGCGCTGGAGGAAACAGCCTTGCCCGCAATGAGTGGAAAACGCGCCTTCCTTGAACTGCTCAAGCAGGAGGGCGTCGAGATTTTGTTCGGCAATCCCGGCACCACCGAATTGCCGCTGATGGACGCGCTCGCGGTCGAAAACGAGCTGCGCTACGTGCTCGCTTTGCAGGAGGCGAGCGTGATCGGCATGGCCGACGGCTATGCTCAGGCGTCGGGCAAGCTCGCGGTGGTCAATCTTCACGTCACGCCCGGCCTCGGCAATGCGATGGGCATGCTTTACGACGCGCAGAAGGCCGGCAGTCCGATCCTGGTCACTGCCGGGCAGCACGATCAGGATTTCAACACCACCGAACCCATTCTGTGGGCCGACCTGCCGCCGATCGCGCGGCCGCTGGTGAAATGGTCGGCCGAAGTGCATCGGCTCGCCGATTTGCCGCGGCTCGTCCACCGCGCCGCCAAGACAGCGCTGGCGCCGCCGTCCGGCCCGGTGTTTCTGTCGTTGCCGGGCGACATTCTCAAAGCCGAGGGCGAGATCGACCTGCTCGCGCCGACCCGCATCGCGGCGCAGCTGCGCGGCGATCCCGCCGCGGTCAAACAAGCCGCAACGATCCTCGCCGAAGCCAAGCGACCGCTTATCGTTGCCGGCGATGCCGTGGCGCGCTCGAAAGCGCACGCCGAACTCATTGAACTTGCCGAACTGATCGGCGCGCCGGTCTATAGCGAGCTCGTGCCTTCGACTGCGTCGTTTCCGGCCTCGCACCCGCTGTTTCGCGGCGCGATGACGCGCATGCAGGGACCGATCCGCAAAATTCTCGAACAATATGACGTGCTGTTCTCGGTCGGCGGCGATCTGTTCACGCTGTCGCTGCCGTCCGACATCGAGCCGATGCCGGCCGGCCTGACGCTCATTCACCTCGACACCGATCCGTGGGAACTCGGCAAAAATTATCCGCCGCAGGTCGCGATTCTCGGCGATCCGAAAACCACGCTGCCCGACATCACCGAGACCGTGCGCAAAGCGATGTCGAGCGGCGCGCGCGGCGCGGCGCGCGAGCGGCTTGACGCGGCCAAAGCCGCGACGCTGGCCGAGCGCGACGCGCTCAAGGCCAAGGCGCGCGAGATGGCGGGGCAAACGCCGGTGCAGCCGCTGTCGTTGCTGAACGCGATCGGCGAGATGCTGCCGAAAGACGCCGTCGTGATCGACGAAACCATTTCGTCGGGCGCCGGCATCCGCTCGCTCATCCGCAGCGACGATCCGCAGAGTTTTTACGGCTTGCGCGGCGGCGGCATCGGCTGGGGCCTGCCGGCCGCGCTCGGCGTCAAGCTTGCTTTGCCGCACCGTCCGGTACTGGCGCTCGTTGGCGACGGCAGCGCCATGTACACCTGCCAGGCGCTGTGGACCGCGGCGCATGAGCGCATCGCGGCGGTGTTCGTCATCCTCAACAACAGCTCCTATCGCATTCTCAAGCAGCGCCTGGTTGCGCAACGCGGGCTCGCCGCCCAGGTCGACCGCTTTGTCGGCATGGAGCTCACCGATCCGGCGATCGATTACGTCAATCTCGCGCGCTCGCTCGGTGTCGCCGCCGAACGTGCAGCGAGCGTGCACGTCGCCACCGATCTCATCGCCAAGGGTTTGAAAAGCGATGCACCATTGCTCATCGACGTGCCGGTCGACCGCAATTACAAGCCGGTGTGAATTCTGCGCTACGCGCTGGCACCTCAGGATGACGAATTGATCGGCATATCGACGAAGATCTTGTAACTCTGCGACTTCGGCTTCGCCTTGTCTTCTTTGTTGAGATATTCGACCGAGCTTTTGCCGAGATAAGCGCGCGGCAGGATCATCACGCGGATGAAGCGCGTCGGGCGATCGGCGGCTTGCGCGAACACGCCGTCAGGCCCGGTCTCATACCAGGCGCCGCCCGGCCCGTATGCAGTGGAGCGGCCGTGGGTATCGATGCGGATGCCGCCCTCGATCAGGCAACGGATGCCGGGCCCCTGATGCCGGTGCAGGTAAGCGCAGCCGCTGGGCGGAAAGGCGACGCTGTCGCCGCGAAGGAGAAGCGCGCCCGCCGGTACGCTCGCCAGCATCGCCGCAAGCTTCTCGCGCGAAACCATGCCCGATCCGGGCGGCGGCCGGCCAAAATCCGCCTCGCGCGTGATCAATTCCCAGCGCCACACAGTGGCGCCGGCGCTGCCCGCTTTGAGCATGATCGCGCCTTCACCGCCGAACGCTTCTTCGTCGCGCAAGGTACGGTCCGCAATCGCGATGGAGCCGTGGACGACAAAGATCATGCGCGGCAGCGCCGGCAGCTCCATCGCCCCATGATCTGACAACACGTCCTCGCACAGCCGGAGCATCGGATTCATCGTTGCCTCCTCACAGGGCCAGCAGCGAGGGATAGTTATCCTCCCCCGCATTTGCGGGGGAAGGGGGACCGCACCAACGGGTCCGGCCCGAAGTCGGGGCACCCCATCGCGCTGGCGCGATGGGGACCCCCGTGCCGGCCCGATGACAAGCTCCGTGCGATGGAAGGGGCCTCGCCAGCGCCCCCTCCGGCTCGCTACGCTCGCCACCTCCCCCGCAGGCGGGGGAGGAGGACAACGCATGACCCAGCGCACCAGTCCACCGTTTCGCGCCGACCATGTCGGCAGCCTGTTGCGGCCGCCAGCGATCAAAACCGCGCGCGAGCAACGCTCACGCAACGAGATCACCGCCGCAGCGCTGCGCGCAGTCGAGGATCGCGAGATCGAAAAAGCGATCAGCAAGCAGGAACAGATCGGACTCAAGCTCGCGACCGACGGCGAGTTTCGCCGCGCATGGTGGCATTTCGATTTTTTCCGTGGACTTGCCGGCGTGACGTTTTACACGACCGATCACGGCATCCAGTTTCACGGCGTGCAAACCAAGGCCGAGACCATCAAGATCGACGGCAAAATCGGCTTTTCCGGCCATCCGATGCTGGACCATTTCAAGTTTCTGAAAGCGCATGCGCGCGTGACGCCGAAAATGACGATACCGGCGCCGAGCACGCTGCATTTCCGCCAGGGCCGCGCCGCGATCTCACAACAGGTCTACCCCGACCTCGACGCGTTCTTTGACGATCTCGGCAATGCTTATCGCGCCGCGATCCGCGCCTTCTATGACGCCGGCTGCCGCTATTTGCAGCTCGACGACACCGCCTGGTCCATGCTGTGCGACCCGAACGAGCGGGCGCAATCGAAAAAACGCGGCGACGACCCCGACAGCCTGCCGGCGCGCTATGCGCGGCTCACCAATGCCGCATTGCAAGCCAAACCCGCCGACATGGCGATCACCATGCATTCCTGCCGCGGCAATTTCCGTTCGACCTTCATCGCCTCGGGCGGCTATGACTTTGTCGCCGAGCAGTTGCTGGGCCACACTAACTTCGACGGCTATTTTCTCGAATATGACAGCGACCGCGCCGGCGGTTTCGAACCGCTGCGGTTTTTTCCCAAAGGCAAAAAGCAGCTCGTGCTCGGGCTGGTCACGTCGAAGACCGGCACGCTCGAGAACAAGGATGAGATCAAGCGGCGCGTCGATGAAGCGACAAAATATGTCGCGCTCGATCAACTGTGTTTGTCGCCGCAATGCGGCTTCGCTTCGACCGAGGAAGGCAACATCCTCGCCGAGGAAGAGCAGTGGGCCAAACTGCGGATGATCGTGGAGATCGCCGAGGAAGTGTGGAGGTAGCTATTAGAGATGTTATAGCCGGGCTGGCGCGTGAGCAATCTCCCTCTCCCCGCCTGCGGGGAGAGGGTTGGGGTGAGGGGGCTTAGCCGCTAGGCTCAAAATTGCGGACGCGCCCCCTCACCCGGATTGCTGCGCAATCCGACCTCGCCCCGTGCACGGGGAGAGGTGAATTCAAGAGCACCCATGACCCAACGCACCACCCCGCCTTTTCGCGCCGACCATGTCGGCAGTCTCCTGCGTACGCCGGCGCTCAAAGCGGCCCGCGAGCAGCGGGCGCGCAACGAAATCGACGCCGAAGCCTTTAAGGCGATCGAAGACCGCGAGGTCGCCGGCGTGATCGCGAAGCAGGAAGCGGCCGGGTTGCAATCGATCACCGACGGCGAATACCGCCGCGTGTCATGGAACATCGACTTCCTCGAACGGCTGGACAACGTCGAGGCCTATGCCGGCGAACGCAAGATCAAGTTTCAAACGAGCGGCCCGCAGCCGCGGCAGGTGCTACTGCGCCTCATCGGCAGGCTTGGTGGCTACAAGCCGCATCCCATGATCGATCATTTCAAGTTCTTGCAGACCCGCACCAAGCGCACGCCAAAAATGACCATCCCGTCGCCGTCGTCGCTGCATTTCCGCTACGGCCGCGATGCGGTGCCGGAGGCGCTCTACCCGGCGATGGAGAATTTCTATCGCGATCTCGGCCAATCCTACCGCAAGGCGTTGCGCGCCTTCGCCGATGCCGGCTGCCGTTATCTGCAGCTTGATGAGGTCAATCTCGCTTATCTGTGCGATCCGTCTTTGCGCAAAGTGATCGCCGATCGCGGTGAAGATCCGGCGCTCTTGCCGGCGACCTATGCCGACATGATCAATGCCGCGATTGCGGATATTCCAACCGATATGACGATCACCATGCATCTGTGCCGCGGCAATTTTCGCTCCAATTTTGTCGCCAGCGGCGGCTACGAACCAGTGGCCGAGCTCTTGTTCAACACCATCAACGTGCACGGCTATTTCATGGAATATGACACCTCGCGCGCCGGCGGCTTCGAGCCGTTGCGCTTCGTGCCCAAGGGCAAGACGGTGGTGCTCGGGCTCGTCACCAGCAAAACCGGCGCGCTGGAAAATAAGGACGTGATCAAGCGCCGCATCGAGGAAGCGGCGAAATTCATCGCTCTCGATCAGTTGTGTCTGTCTCCGCAATGCGGTTTCGCCTCGACCGAGGAGGGCAATGTTCTCGCCGAGGACGAACAATGGGCGAAGCTGCGCATGATCGTGGAGATCGCGCAGGAGGTGTGGGGGTAGTCTCCCTCTCCCCGCGTGCGGGGAGAGGTGCGCTCACGGAGCAAACCATGACGCAAAGAACCAAGCCGCCGTTTCGCGCCGATCACGTCGGCAGCCTGTTGCGGCCGGTGGCGCTCAAAGCCGCGCGCGAGGCCCGCGCCAAAGGCGAAATCGGCGCTGCGGAGCTCAAGGCGGTCGAGGACCGCGAGATCAAAGCCGTCATCAAGAAACAGGAGGCGGCCGGACTGCAGTCGATCACCGACGGCGAGTTTCGCCGCTCATGGTGGCATCTCGATTTCCTGTGGGGCCTCGACGGCGTCGAGCGGCATGTCATGGATACCGGCATCGCCTTTGCCGCGGTGACGACGCGCAATGAAGGCGTGAGGGTCACCGGCAAGCTCGGCTTTTCCGGTCATCCGATGATCGAGCATTTCAAATTCGTCAAAGCCAATACCAGCCGCACGCCGAAAATGACCATTCCGGCACCGTCGGCGCTCTACGGCCGCCCGGTCGCGACCCCGATCGATAAATCCATCTATCCGAAGCTCGATACATTCTTTGACGACCTCGGCCAGGCCTATCGCCAGGCGGTGCGCGCCTTCGCCGAAGCCGGCTGCCGTTACCTGCAGCTCGACGAGGTCTTCATCGCCATGTTGTGCGATCCGAAATACCGCCAGCAGATGAAGGATCGCGGCGACGATCCGCAGGCGCTCGGCACGATCTACGGCGATCTCATCAATGTCGCGATCTCCGACATTCCGTCGGATATGACCGTGACCATGCATCTGTGCCGCGGCAACTACAAATCGACTTTCATGGGCGCCGGCGGCTACGAGGCGATGCAGGAAGTGCTGTTCGACCGCATCAAGGTGCACGGCTATTTCATGGAATACGATACTGCGCGCGCCGGCGGCTTCGAGCCGCTGCAACGCCTGCAGAACGGCCGCGTCGCGGTGCTCGGCCTTGTCACCACCAAGACCGGCGCGCTGGAGAGCAAAGACGCGATCAAACGGCGCATCGAGGAAGCCGCCAGTTTCGCCGATCTCGATCGGCTTTGTCTTTCGCCGCAATGCGGCTTCGCCTCGACCGAGGAAGGCAATATTCTCGCCGACGACGAGCAATGGGCGAAGCTGCGCATGATCGGCGAGGTGGCCCGCGAGGTTTGGGGCTAGCGTTTTCTGAATCGTCGTTGCCGGGCTTGACCCGGCAATCCATCGGGCGGCATTGCTGCATGGACCCCCCGTGTCAGGCACGGGGGTGAAAATTGAAACGGGGGCTATTTCGAATGCCGAACATCGTTGCGGGCAAAGTCGCGATTGTCACCGGCGCGGGACGCGGAATCGGCCGCGGCATCGCGCTGTTATTGGCGCAGGAGGGCGCGCGCGTCGTGGTTTGCGACATCGGCGCCAGCCTCGACGGCGCCGGCACCGATACCGGCCCGGCACAGGCGGTGGTCAACGAGATCAAGAAGGCCGGCGGCGAAGCGATCGCCTCGACGGCCTCGATCAGCGACCCAGGCAACGCCGAGAAAATCGTCGCAGCGGCGCTCGAACGGTTCGGCCGCGTCGACATCCTCGTCAACAATGCCGGCATATTGCGCGACCGCATCTTTCATCGCATGAGCTGGTCCGACTGGTCGGACGTCATCAATGTGCATCTGCATGGCAGCTTCGCCATGAGCCGCGCCTGTGCGACGCATTTTCGCGAACAGAATTCCGGCAGCTTCGTGCACATGACGTCGACTTCCGGGCTCGTTGGCAATTTCGGCCAAGCCAATTACATGGCGGCGAAGATGGGCATTGTCGGACTGTCGCGCGGCATCGCGCTCGACATGGAGCGGTTCAAGGTCCGCTCCAATTGCATCGCGCCGTTCGCCTGGACGCGCATGATCGATTCGATTCCGGCCGAGACCGAACAGGAAAAAGCGCGCGTCGCGCGCATCCGCGAAATGACGCCGGAGAAAATCGCGCCGCTGACGGTCTATCTCGCCTCCGATCGCGCTGAAGGCATCACCGGGCAGATTTTTTCGGTGCGCAACAACGAGATTTATTTGTTCAACCAGAACCGGCCAATCCGCACCATCCATCGCTCCGACGGCTGGACGCCGGAAAAGCTCGACGCACAGCTCAAGGGCGCGTTCGCGCCTTCCTTCACGCCGCTGGAGCGTTCGGGCGACGTGTTCTCCTGGGATCCGGTGTGATGGCGATCGTCTACGACAAGCTGATGGCGCTCGACGTGCCGCCGAGAGAACAATCCTATGATCCGAAGGATTGCATCCTCTACGCGCTCGGCATCGGGCTCGGCCACGATCCGATGAACGAAGACGAGCTCGCCTTCGTTTACGAGAAGAATCTGAAAGTGCTGCCGACCATGGGCACCGTACTCGGCCATCCCGGCTTTTGGGCGCGCGAGCGCGACACCGGCATCGATTGGGTCAGGATCGTCAACGGCGAACAGGGCATCACCCTGCACCGGCCGTTGACCGGCAAAGGCACGGTGGTCGGCCGCCTGCGCATCATCGAGGTCATCGACAAAGGTCCGGGCAAAGGCGCGCTCGTGTTCAGCGAGCGCAAGGTGACAGACAAAGCGACCGGCGAACCGGTCGCGACCGTGACGCAGACCACGTTCTGCCGCGGCGACGGCGGCTTCGGCGGGCCGCCGCGGCAGGCGCCCGAGCCGCATCCGATCCCCTCGCGCGCGCCGGATGCCGTTTGCGATCTCGCCACGCGTCCCGAAGCGGCGCTGATCTACCGCTTGAGCGGCGATCTCAATCCGCTGCACATCGACCCGGCCGTGGCGAAACAGGCCGGCTATCCACGGCCGATCATGCATGGCCTCGGCAATTTCGGCATCGCCGGCCATGCGGTGCTGCGAAGCTTTTGCGGCTATGATCCGCACAAGCTTGTCGCCTTCGCGTGCCGGTTCTCGGCGCCGGTGTTTCCCGGCGAGACGCTGCGCACCGAAATGTGGCGCGACGGTAAAATCGTGAGCTTTCGCTCGCGCGTCGTCGAGCGCGACGTGATCGCGGTCAATAACGGCCGCGCCGAGCTGCGGTTGTGATGCAAGTGTGATTGTAAGAGTGAGATGACGGCAAACGCGACCAAGGACTCCGCCCACGACGACTTTGCCCCGATCCGCGAATCGGTGCGGGCATTGTGCGCGGATTTTCCCGGCGAATATTGGCGCCGCCTCGATCGCGAGCGCGCCTATCCGGAAGAATTCGTCGCCGCGCTGACCAAAGCCGGTTTCCTGGCCGCGCTCATTCCGGAAGAGTACGGCGGCAGCGGGCTGACGATGACGGCTGCGGCCGCAATCATGGAAGAGATCCAGGCCTCGGGCTGCAACGGCGCGGCGTGCCACGCCCAGATGTACACCATGGGCACGCTCCTTCGTCACGGCAGCGCGGAGCAAAAAAAACGCTATTTGCCGGCGATCGCGCGCGGCGAGCTTCGCCTGCAAGCGTTCGGCGTCACCGAGCCCACGTCCGGCACCGATACGCTTAATCTTCGCACCACGGCGGTGCGCGACGGCGACCACTACATCGTCAACGGCCAGAAAATCTGGACCTCGCGCGCCGAGCACTCCGATCTGATGCTGCTCCTTGCCCGCACTACACCGCGCGAGCAGGCGAAGTCGCGCACCGGCGGGCTTACGGTGTTTCTGGTCGATATGCGCGCGGCGAGAGGCAACGGGCTGACCATTCGGCCGATCCGCACCATGATGAACCACGCCACCACGGAGGTTTTTTTCGAGAACCTGCGCGTGCCGGCCGAGGGCGTGATCGGCCAGGAGGGTGAGGGCTTTCGTTACATCCTTTCCGGGATGAATGCCGAGCGCATCCTGATCGCCGCCGAATGCATCGGTGACGCCAAATGGTTCATCGAGAAAGCGACCGCCTATGCCGGCGAGCGCGTGGTGTTCGGCCGGCCAATTGGACAAAACCAGGGTGTCCAGTTCCCGATCGCGCGCGCCTATATCGGCATGCGCGCCGCCGAGCTGATGGTGCGCGAGGCGGCCGCGCTCTATGAAGCCGGGCGCGATTGCGGCGCCGAAGCGAATATGGCGAAGCATCTCGCCGCCGAAGCATCGTGGGCTGCGGCCGACATGTGCGTGCAGACGCACGGCGGTTTCGGCTTTGCCGAGGAATTCGACATCGAGCGCAAATTCCGCGAGACCCGGCTGTACACGGTGGCGCCGATCTCGACCAATCTCGTGCTGTCCTATGTCGCCGAGCATGTGCTCGGCCTGCCAAGGTCGTATTGAGCGCACATGACGCTCCCGCTCTCTGGTTTTCTTGTCGTTTCGCTCGAACAGGCAGTCGCGGCGCCGATGTGCACGTGTCGCCTCGCCGATGCCGGCGCACGGGTCATCAAGATCGAGCGGCCGGAAGGCGACTTCGCGCGCGGCTATGACGATCTCGTGCACGGCGAGTGCAGCTATTTTGTCTGGCTCAACCGTGGCAAGGAATCGGTCGTGCTTGATCTCGCCAAGCCCGGCGACAAGGCGCTGCTTGAAGCGATGATCGCCCGCGCCGACGTGTTCGTGCAGAATTTGAAACCAGGTGCGATCGCCAAGCTTGGTTTTGCCATTGCTCGGTTGCGGCGCGAACACCCGCGGCTGATTTGTTGCTCGGTCTCGGGCTTCGGCGAAACCGGCCCGCTGGCGGCGCGCAAATCCTATGACATGCTGATCCAGGCCGAGTCCGGCCTTGCTTCCGTCACCGGCACGAGCGAGCCGTCCCGGGTCGGCGTCTCGGTCGTCGACATCGCCGCCGGCATGAACGCCTATGAGGCGATCCTGGAAGCGCTGATCGCGCGCCGACGCAGCGGGCAAGGCGCGGCGCTGTCAATCTCGATGTTCGATGCCATGGCCGATTGGATGACTGTGCCGCTGTTGCAGCAGGAGGCGGGAGCGCCGCCGCGGCGGATCGGCCTGGCGCATACCTCAATCTCGCCCTATGGCGCGTTCCGCAGCCGCGACGGTGTCGCCATCCTCATCTCGATCCAAAACGATCGCGAATGGCGCGTGCTCGCCGAAAAAGTTCTCGGCGACCCTGTGCTTACCGCCGATCCTGACTTCGCCACCAATGTCGAGCGCGTCAAACACCGCACCGAAACCGACGGCAGGGTCGCCAAGGCTTTCGGCATGCTCGATGCGGCGCTGCTGGAGCAAAAGCTCGCGGCCGCTGACATTGCGTTTGCCCGCGTCAACACGCCAGCGGACCTGTCGCGTCATCCGCATCTGCGCCGCATCACCGTCGGCACGCCCAGCGGGCCGGTGTCCTATCCGGCGCCGCCGCGGCATGATGCCGACGCACGCCGCTACGGACCGGTGCCGGCAGTCGGTCAGCACACCGATAAAGTGCGCGCGGAGTTTTCTAATGTTCTAAGCGCGAGCAGCGTGTAATGCGTCACCCTGAGGTGCGAGCGCAGCGAGCCTCGAAGGGTGACGATCAAATTTTGATAGCATCCCTCGAGGCCGCTGTCGCGGGCACTCAGGATGAGAATCGGAAAGGGTAACGTCATGGACATCGGCTTTATCGGTCTCGGCAATATGGGCGCGCACATGGCGCGGCGGCTCGTTGAGGCCGGGCATAAGGTCGTGGTTTACGACACGCGCCAGGAAGCGATCGGCAATCTCGCCGCGCGCGGCGCCGTCGCGGCGCGCTCGCCGAAGGAAGTCGCCGACATGGTCGAAACAGTGATGGCGAGCCTGCCGACGCCCGACATCGTTCTCAAAGTCGCGACCGGGCCTGACGGCGTGATCGAAGGCAAACGCGTGAAGCGCTTCGTCGACCTTTCCACCACCGGCGCGGTGATGGCGCAGCGCATCTTCAAGGCGCTTGCCGCTCGCAACATCGTGCAGATCGATGCGCCGGTTTCCGGCGGCGTGCGCGGCGCCGAAAAAGGCACGGTCGCGGTGATGGCGTCGGGTCCGCGCGCGGATGTCGAGGCGGTCGAGCCCGCGCTCAAGGTGATCGGCAAATTCTTCTACATCGGCGAACAGCCGGGCGCCGGCCAGACCATGAAGCTCTGCAACAATGTGTTGTCCGCGGCGGCGATGGCGGCAACCTCGGAATCGATGGTCACGGGCGTTAAGGCCGGCCTCGATCCGCGGATCATGCTCGATGTGATCAATGCCAGTTCGGGCCGCAGCACCGCGACCGAGCAGAAATTCCCCGAAGTGGTTCTGCCGCGCAGCTTCAATCAGGGCTTCACCGCAGGCCTGATGCTAAAGGACGTGAACCTTTTTATTTCGGAGGCCAAGGCGCTCGGCATCCCGATCCAGGTGATCGAGGCAGTCGCGGCTATTTTGAAACTCACCTGCGACGAGCTCGGTCCCGACAAGGACATCACCCAGGTCGTGCAGCCGATCGAAGCCCGCGCCGGCGTCGAAGTACGCGCGCCCAAGCGCTGATCGCGCTCCGCCAGTCGACAAAGCACCCGTTGTTGGCAACTATCCTTTCAATATCAATAGCTTATGGAAAAGCGCCGTTCTGTGACTTCAGTCACTTCGCGGTTTGCGCCAGCCGCTAAATTGATTGTCGAAAACAACAAGCAGTGGCGCCAAACGGTGATTTGAATTCGGTTCGATGTCAGCGGGTTTCCCCCGTCCCCAAACCTCCAATGACCCGCGTGATGTCCAAGGGGTGATGCACGTCCCCCATACACCCCAAGAACCCTGCCACGGGTTCAACCTCGCCCGCTCCGGACTAACCATCCGGGCGGGCTTTTCCTTTTCGCAAATCTGCCGCATGCTTCGCCCGAGCGCACGGGATGGGATCCCGGCCGAAATGAGCCGCGAGACGCGCTATGGCTCTGCCCCGCAACAATCCAAGTCTGCTGTCGGGATTGCCCGAACATCTTTCGGCCAGCCTGTTCAGCAACACGAAGCCGGTCCGGCTTAAAGCCGACGAGGTCTTGTTCCTCTCCGGCGACGCCGGCGATGGCTGCTATCGCGTCGAGGATGGACTGCTCAAAGTCACGATGGTGTCGCGGGCCGGCACCGAGCGCATCCTCGCTTTTCTCGGTTCGGGCGCCATCGTCGGCGAACTCTCGCTTATCGACGGATTGCCGCGCTCGGCGTCCGTGGTGGCGGTGCGCCCGGCGCAGTTGAGCTTTCTCAGCCGCGCCGCGTTCGAGGAATTCGCCAACAAACATCCGGAAGTCTACAAGTCGCTGCTGACGTTGATCGCGGCGCGGTTGCGCGAAACCGACGCGACGGTGGCGGCCGGAAGCTTTTTGCCGCTGCGCGGCCGCGTCGCCTGCACGCTGCTCGAACTGGCCCAGGATTTCGGCCAGGATGTCGGTGCCGGCCGCATCGTCATCCGCCAGAAGATCGGGCAAAGCGATCTTGCCGCCATGGCCGGCATTGCCCGCGAAAATGTCAGCCGCATCCTCAACGATTGGAAGCGGCGCAAGCTGGTCAGCCGCCTGTCCGGCTATTATTGCCTGGAGAACAAAGCGCTGCTGCAGCACGAGGCCGAACTCTAAGCTCATTGAGACGTCTGCGCGCCGGACGTTAAGCAAGTGGGAAAGCGGTATCCACTTTTGCGGGTCATGCGGTAAAAACCCGCCATGAAACCTGCCATGAAACCCGCGATGAACACGCCTCGGCTCACCGATTTCCGCCGGATCGTCGTCAAGATCGGCTCCTCGCTCCTGGTCGACGCCGGGGGTGGCAGGCTCAACGAAAAATGGCTGGCGTCGCTGGCCGCCGACATCGCCGCGCTGCACGCCGACAAACGCGACATTCTGGTCGTGTCATCGGGCGCCATCGCGCTCGGCCGCACGGTGCTCAAGCTGGCCGCGGGCGAGCTGGCGCTTGAGGACAGCCAGGGCGCCGCCGCGGTGGGACAGATCGCGCTGGCGCGGACCTGGACCGAGGCGCTGTCGCGGCACGGCATCACCGCCGGCCAGGTGCTGGTGACGCTCGGCGACACCGAGGAACGGCGGCGCTATCTCAACGCCCGCTCCACGATCGATCGCTTGCTGCAATGGCGTGCGGTCCCGGTCATCAACGAAAACGACACGGTCGCGACCAATGAAATTCGCTACGGCGACAATGATCGGCTCGCCGCGCGCGTCGCCACGATGGTGAGTGCCGATCTTCTGGTGCTGCTTTCCGACGTCGATGGACTCTACGACGCCCCGCCAGGCACCGGCGCCACCGCGCGCCATGTGCCGCGGGTCGAACGGATCACGCCCGAGATCGAAGCCATGGCCGGCGCCGCGGGATCGGGGTTGTCGCGCGGCGGCATGGCGACCAAAATCGAAGCGGGAAAGATCGTGACCGCCGCAGGCACCCACATGGTCATCGCCTCGGGTCATCTCGATCATCCGCTGCGCGCGATTGAAGATGGTGTGCGCTGCACCTGGTTTCTCACCGCCGGCAATCCGGTCACGGCGCGCAAAAAGTGGATCGCCGGCTCGCTCGAGCCGAAGGGTACGCTCACCATCGATGCCGGCGCGGTCGCAGCGCTGCGCCGCGGCAACAGCCTCCTGCCGGTCGGGGTGGTGCGGATCGAAGGCGGCTTTGCCCGCGGCGACGCCGTGATCATCCGCGGTCCGGACGGGGTCGAGATCGGGCGCGGGCTGTGCGCCTACGATGCCGAGGACGCACAAAAGATACGCGGCCGATCCTCCAGCGAAATCGACGCGATCCTTGGCTTTTCCGGCCGGGCCGAGATGGTCCACCGCGACGACCTGGTGGTCGGTCGGGAATGAATGCGGCGTCCGGGTGTGATGAGGGAGTCCGACACTCGCACTCCGGAGACGACCTTGCCGTGTCGATACTCAGACACGGCCCCCAAAGACACTACCCCAAAAGATGAACCCCGACCGCTAATGCGGCCGGGGTTCGACGCCGGGTGATTGAGGGTGAGGGGCTGGGGGGCTTCGCCCGGCGCCTACCCGTCAACGACGTTGCTGAAGGGTTGTTCCGCGCTCGCTAACTATTTTTTTTGCCCCGGCCGAGGCCCGGGGCGCGGCGCTTTGCGGGTTCCGGCTGCGGGTGCGCCGGCTGCGGGTCCCGGCCGTTCCATCGCCGCCAAGATCGATGCGGCGGCCGCCTGGCAGCACGACGAATCGGGAAAACACCCGCAAATTTTCACTATTTTTGCCATTCGCCGCGATAGCCCGGCCTTCGACCACGAAAGTGGTTCCGACCGGAAAGCGCTTCGGCAAACGGCTAAGCTTATGACGTACTGTTAAAGGCATAGCTCCCCCTCTCCGCATGATAACTCCACGCTGCAACTCCCCTTATTCCGTGCAGGTTCCGAAAATTCGGTGACGGATTCGCGAATGTTGTGGATTGCTGTGCGTATCTCGAAAGGCGAGCCGCCTCGCCCGGCTTGGCCGGACATGTTACAAACGCGGCGAATGCAAGACGGATCAAGGCCATGAATGCTCCGCTCAAGGCGCTGGACAGCTCCAGCCCCCGGTCGTCCGCCAAGGGCGCCCCGCTCGCGGTGACGCTGCGGCAGGTCGGCCGTGATGCCCGGGCCGCCGCCCGAGCGCTAGCGCTTGCCCCGACAGCGCAAAAGAACCGGGCGCTGGCTGCCATGGCCAAGGCGATCCGCGCAGCCTCCCCGGCCATCTTGGCGGCCAATGCCCAGGATCGGGATGAGGCCAGGGCCGCCGGTGCGACGCCCGCCTTTCTCGACCGGTTGGCGCTCGACCGCGGCCGGGTCGCGGCTATGGCGGACGGGATCGACGTCATCCGCAAGCTCAAGGACCCGGTCGGAGCGGTGATGGCGTCGTGGCGCCGCCCCAACGGTATGCGAATAGAGCGGGTCCGGGTTCCCCTTGGCGTTGTCGGCGTCATCTATGAGAGCCGGCCGAATGTCACCGCGGATGCCGGCGCGCTATGCCTCAAAGCCGGCAACGCAGCGATCCTGCGCGGCGGTTCCGAGAGCTTCCGCTCCTGCCGCGCCATTCATGCCGCCATGGTCGAGGGCTTGACCGAAGCCGGGCTGCCGGAATCGTCGATCGCGCTGGTTCCGACCCGCGAACGCGAGGCCGTGGGTATGATGCTCGCCGGGCTCGATGGCGCCATCGACGTGATCGTGCCGCGCGGCGGGAAAAATCTGGTCGATCGCGTGCAGACCGAGGCGCGCGTGCCGGTCTTCGCCCACCTTGAGGGCGTTTGCCATGTCTACGTCGATGGCAAGGCCAAGCTCGCAATGGCCAAGTCGATCGTGCTCAACGCCAAAATGCGCCGCACCGGCGTGTGTGGCGCCGCCGAGACGCTGTTGGTCGACCGCGCCGGTGCCGACAAGCTGCTCAGGCCGCTGATCACAATGCTGCTCGACGCCGGCTGCGAGATCCGCGGCGACGCCGCGGTCTTAGCGGTTGACCGGCGCGTCAAGCCAGCGACCGAACAAGACTGGAGCACGGAATATCTGGACGCCATTCTCACCGCCGGCGTCGTCGACGGCGTCGATGCCGCGATCGCGCATATCGAACGCTACGGCTCGCATCATACCGACGCGATCGTGAGCGAAGACCGCAAGGCGGCGGAAAAATTCTTGCGCGAGGTCGATTCAGCCATCGTGTTGCATAATGCGTCGACCCAGTTCGCCGACGGCGGCGAGTTCGGCTTCGGCGCCGAGATCGGCATTGCCACCGGGCGGCTCCACGCCCGTGGACCGGTCGGTGTCGAACAGTTGACCAGTTTCAAATACCGCATACGCGGCAACGGACAGACGCGGCCGTAATTGATCGCCGGCGGCCGGCGGCGATGCGCGGGAGGGGCCTCGTTTCGAAGTCATGAACGACGAGTTGTTTCCCTTGCGCCCGGTCGCCACCCGGTTCGACCGGCGCGGCCGTCCGGTTTTGCCTCCCTATGCACGCGGCATGCGCATTGGATTGTTTGGCGGCACCTTCGATCCGCCGCACGCCGCGCATCGCGCCGCTTGCCTATTGGCGATGCGGCGGATCGGGCTTGATCGGGTCTGGTGGCTCGTCACCCCCGGCAATCCGCTTAAGGACACCCGCGGCCTGGCGCCGCTCGCCGAGCGACTCGCCGCCGCGCGCAAACTCGCCCGCCACGCTCGCATCGACGTTACCGGTCTCGAAGCCGATCTCGGCATTACCTATACGTTTGCCATCATCACTTATTTGATCCGGCGCTGCCCCGGCGTGCACTTTGTCTGGATCATGGGCGCCGACAATCTCCGTAGCTTTCATCGCTGGCAGCGCTGGCGCGACATCGCCCGCTTGGTGCCGATCGCGGTGATCGACCGCTTGGGGCCGAGCCTTTACTCGATGGCGGGCGCCGCCGGGCAAGCCCTGGCCTGGGCGCGGCTCCCCGAATCGGCCGCCAGAACCCTGCCACAGCGCCGCCCGCCGGCCTGGATCTATCTGCACGGGCTCAAATCGCCGCTGTCGTCGACGGCTTTGCGCGCCGCGCGCGCTCTGGAGCGCCGCAAATGACAGTTGTTTGAAGGAAGCGGGTTGAAACTGTTAAGGCCGCGTGACTATCTTTACCTTGTAGGGATTCGCGGGGCTGAAGCGATGGCGCAACGCGGGTGCCGATTTAGCGTCACAGGAATGCGGTAAGCTGCCTTAAGTACGGAAAGTTGGACAAGGAACCTGGAGCGAAAGGATCACGAACCCTGTCACCAGTCGAACTCTCACGGGCCGAACGTCGCGCGTCCGAAACGGTCTCCAGAATGCGTCTTGACGCCGAGGAGATCCTCCGATTGGTCCTCCACCGCCTCGACGACATGAAGGCCGAGGACACCCTCACCATCAATCTTAAAGACAAATCTTCGATCGGCGACTACATGGTCGTGTCTTCCGGCCGGTCGCATCGCCATGTCGGATCGGTAGCCGACAGGGTGGTCGAAGATTTGCGCAAGGTCGGCGTTCGCGCCCAGGTCGAAGGCATGCCGCATTGTGATTGGGTGCTGATCGACGCCGGTGACGTGATCGTCCACGTCTTTCGGCCGGAAGTGCGAGATTTCTATAATCTCGAAAAAATGTGGATGGCCGGACGACCGCGCGGCGCGCAAGCTGGCTCCGTCGCGCTTGGGGTTCCCATCGCGTGATGCTCCGGCTCGGCCGGCCGCTGAGCTCTTGGCCGCGGAATACTTGGCCGCAGAATGCTTGGCTACGGAATAAACAGTGAGCCAGGCCCTATCGCCGCGAATTGTCCGGTGCGGCGGTTCACCTGCGATCCTGATCCAGCCTATCATGACCGAGTCGCTTCGGGCCTTTTCCCGCGGCGCCTGACAATGACGGACGGCAAGAGGTCCGCTCATGCGCGTGATCGTCGCCGCGGTCGGCCGGCTGAAGCAGGGAGCCGAGCGGGAACTCGCCGCGGCCTATCGCAAGCGCGCCGAAGCCCTCGGCCGTTCGCTGGGGCTGCGCCAGATCGAAGTCATTGAAATCCGCGAGAGCCGGGCGCGCGAGCCGGAGCGGCGCCGCACCGAAGAATCGATTGCGATCGCCAACATTCTCCCCGACGGCGCCGTGATTATTGTTTTCGATCAGGCCGGCGAGAATATCGACAGCCCGGGACTGGCCGCATTGCTGAAAAAATGCCGCGAGGAGAACCGCGCCGCCCTGTGTTTCGTGATCGGCGGGGCCGACGGCATTACGCAAAGCCTGCGCGGGCGCGCCAGGCACGTCTTGGCCTTTGGCGCGGCGACTTGGCCGCATCAGCTCGTCCGCATTATGCTGCTCGAGCAGCTCTACCGCGCCGGCACCATTCTCGTCGGCCACCCTTACCATCGCGGCTGAATGGGTTTACGGCGGCTTTCGTAAAGGTTAGCGGGCGAATTGTGACGGCGGCATGCCGCACCTGTCGCATTCCGGTCGTAACCTAGCCCGCTTTTTCCGTTTTACTTGCCTTACTGAGGGCCGCCTCTACCTTGCAACCGATGATTCTCCGACGGTCGAGCCGAACCGATCCGCGCCTGGTGCTCGGTTCGGCATTGGCATTTGTGTTGCCGATCGGGGTGCAGCTAGCGCTAAATTCCAGCGTCAGGGCGCAAGCCGTCCCGCAGCCCGCCGCCGACCAGGCGCCCAATTCGGCCGACGCGCTCAAGCGGCGCGACCAGGATTTGGACGCGGCACTGGCGCGAGCACGCGATTCCGCCGACGCGCAAACCAAACTGCGCAGCGAAATTGAAGCGCTCGGCCAGGATCGCCGCAAGTTCAATGCGCAACTGATCGATACGGCGGCGCGGGTGCGCGACGTCGAGGCCAATATCAATGCGAGCCAAACCCGGCTCGATACGCTCAATGAGCAGGAACACGCGTTGCAAAAATCGCTCGATCAGCGGCGCGCCGTGATCGTTGAAGTGATCGCCGCGTTGCAACGGATGGGCCGCCAGCCGCCGCCTGCTCTGGTCGTCAGCCCCGAAGACGCATTGCGCGCGGTCCGTACCGCGATCACGCTCGGCGCCGTTCTACCGGAAATGCGCAGCCAGGCCGACGCGCTCGCCGGCGACCTTGCGGCGCTATTGAACGTGCGCAAAGAGATCGTCGCGCAGCGCGACCGGCTCACGGGCGAACTTGATCTGCTTGGCCGCGAACAACTTCGCGTGAGCCTATTGATCGATCAACGGCAGAAAAAGCAGACCAATGCCGAGCAGGCGTTGGCCGGCGAGCGCCAGCGGGCCGCCGACGTTGCGCGCCAAGTCGATAGTATCAAGGACCTGATCGCCGAGCTCGAAGCCGGGCTCGACAGCGCAAAGCGCGCGACGCGGGACGCCGATCGGGGAATTGCCAACGATGCGACGCATCCGGAACTCGCCGCATTGAGCGACCCCGGCCGCCTAACGCCAGCGGTTGCGTTTGCCGATATGCGCGGGCATCTGCATTTGCCGGTCAATGGCGCTCGGATTCGGGAGTTCGGCGGCCCAGACGGCTTGGGCGGAACTCAAAAAGGCCTATCCATCGCCGCCCGGGCGGGCGGCGAGATTACCGCGCCCTGCGACGGTTGGGTTGTTTACGCCGGACGGTTTCGCAGCTATGGGCAACTCTTGATCCTCAATGCCGGCGGCGGCTATCATGTGCTGCTGGCGGGGATGGAGCGGATTTCCGTCGATCTGGGGCAGTTCGTCCTGACCGGTGAGCCGGTAGCGGTGATGGGTGGCGGATCACAAGCGTCCCCGACCGGCGCGTCCGGTCCCAAGCAACCCGTACTCTATGTGGAGTTCCGCAAGGACGGCGCTCCTGTTGACCCCAGCCCGTGGTGGGCGACTAACGAAGGCGAAAAGGTTCGCGGATGATGCGCAAAACTTCACTGCTCTTTCTCGGTGCACTGGCTGGCGTGTTGGTAACACTGATGATCACGCAGCCGCACGCCTTGCTGGTTGGCTCGGCGGCGCGCGCGGCGGTTACCGACACGTACCGGGAGCTCAACCTGTTCGGCGATGTGTTCGAGCGCGTGCGCGCCGACTACGTCGAAAGACCGGACGACAGCAAGCTCGTAGAATCGGCCATCAATGGCATGCTGGCCGGGCTCGATCCGCATTCGAGCTACATGGACCCCAAGAGCTTCCGCGACATGCAGGTGCAGACCCGCGGTGAGTTCGGCGGGCTTGGCATCGAGGTCACGATGGAGGACGGCCTGGTCAAGGTGGTCGCTCCGATCGACGATACTCCCGCGGCCAAGGCCGGCGTCATGGCCAATGACATCATCACGCATCTGGACGATGAGGCCGTGCAGGGGCTCACCCTCAATCAGGCCGTCGACAAGATGCGCGGCCCGGTGAACACCAAGATCAAGCTCACGATCATGCGCAAAGGCGCCGACAAGCCGATCGA
Source organism: uncultured Alphaproteobacteria bacterium (assembly GCA_963816295.1). GTDB lineage: Bacteria > Pseudomonadota > Alphaproteobacteria > Rhizobiales > Xanthobacteraceae > BOG-931. The sequence continues at coordinate 647,354 of CAWFJS010000022.1, forward strand.
GGTCTCGATCGTTCGCGACATCATTCGGGTGAAGTCGGTGCGCTGGCATCCGGAAGGCGGCGACGTCGGTTACATTCGCATCACGCAATTTAACGAGCAGACCACCGACGGGCTCAAGCAGGCGATCAACGAGCTCAACGCGCAACTCGGAGGCGCCGACAAGGTCAAGGGTTACGTGGTCGATCTGCGTAACAATCCGGGCGGCTTGCTCGACCAGGCGATTTCGGTCTCCGACACCTTCCTGGAGAAGGGCGAGATCGTTTCGACCCGCGGCCGCAACCCGGAAGAGACGCAGCGCTTCAACGCGCGGCCCGGCGACATGACCAAGGGCAAGCCGGTGATCGTTCTGATCAACGGCGGTTCGGCCTCGGCGTCGGAAATCGTCGCCGGCGCGCTGCAGGACCATAAGCGCGCAACGCTGATCGGCACGCGCTCGTTCGGCAAAGGTTCGGTGCAGACCATCATCCCGCTTGGCGCGGGCAACGGTGCGCTGCGCTTGACGACGGCGCGCTACTACACGCCGTCGGGGCACTCGATCCAGGCCAAGGGCATCTCCCCGGATATCGAGGTGCTGCAGGACGTTCCCGATAGCTTAAAGGCGCAGACCGATTCCAAGGGCGAAGCCTCGCTGCGCGGCCATCTCAAGGCCGAAGGCGCCGAGGAAACCGGCTCGCAGTCCTACGTGCCGCCGAACGAATTGGACGATAAAGCGATCAAGATGGCGCTTGACCTGTTGCGCGGAACGGCGAGCAACGCCGCATTCCCGCCGAATCCGAAAGCGGCGGTTCCGAACTGATCGAATAAGCGCCAGAGTAAGCGCCAAGTAAGCGCCAAACAAAGCGAAGACCGGGGCGGCCATGTGCCGCCCCGATTTTTTTCGTTGTTTGCGCCGCAAATGCCAGGCCAGCCGCCGCTAGGCAGGACGACCAGCTGCGGAATTGCCGTGATATGCTGGCCGTCGTGATTCGCGTATTGCACGTTGCGCGGGGTTGCGGGTTTAGGCGAAACCGAACGCGCTGATCGGGAATGGGATCGCGCATGACGATGAATGACCTGACAGCGCCGCTTGGACAGGATCCGAGAAGACATCGGCGCGCGATCACGGTCCCGGCGGAGATCATCGCGCTGGCGCTCGGCCTGTTCTTCGGTGCGTTTGTGTTGTGGGCCGTGACCGCCGAAGACCGTTCGGGCGGTGAGCCCATGGCGGTGGCGCCAGCGGATCTGCGCATCGCCAAAAAGAGCCCGGAGGTCATCGCGGTACCGCAAGCTGCGGCCCCAATTGATTCCACCCAGCCCGCCACAACAGCAACACTGCCGCCACCCGCTCCGGCAAAATCGCCGAGCGGTGTGACGGTTACGATTGTCGACGGCAAGACCGGCGCCAAGCGCGAGGTCATTGTGGCGGCGCCGTCGCAGGCGGCGACCGATGCCGAGCGCGCACGGCCCGACCAGAACAACGCCGACACGACCGGTCAGCTTCCAAGGAAGCGGTGATCGCCAACGATCCAAAAATGGCGCGGTTTCTCCGGCCGCAGCGGTACAGCACTGATGACAGGGCCGGGCAAAGTTAGGATCATCCAAGGTTCCTCGTGTCGGTCGCTTCCAACCCGTCGCTGTCGCAATGCGCGTTGAAGATCTGCCCTACCGTCCCTGCGTCGGCGTTGTGCTGCTCAATCGCGACGGCCGCGCGTTTATCGGCCGGCGCATTGACGGGCCGGAGCACGTTGATCTCCGACATTCCTGGCAAATGCCGCAGGGCGGCATCGATGCCGGCGAAGACCCGTGGCGGGCGGCGCTGCGCGAACTGCGCGAGGAAACCAATATCCGCTCGGTCGAGCGGCTCGGCGAAATCGCCGAATGGCTGCGTTACGACATTCCACGCGAGCTGATCGGCCAGGCCTGGAAGGGCAAATATCGCGGTCAGGCGCAGAAATGGTTTGCGCTGCGCTTTACCGGGGAGGAAAGCGAAATCGATGTCGAACATCCGGACGGCGCGCACGAGGCGGAATTTGCCGCGTGGCGCTGGGAGGCGCTGGAGAAGATTCCGCGCCTGATCGTGCCGTTCAAGCGCGCGGTCTATGATCGCGTGGTGGAGGAATTCGCGAAATTTGCCGGAATGAACTAAGCGCTATTGCGTCAACGCGGCCTGCAGGCCGCGCAGCTGGTCGAGACGGCGCACGAGTTTGTCGCGCTGCGCGTCGTCCTTGCAGTCGGCGATGTCTTCTTCGGTGTCTCTGATGTCGTCTGCCAGCAACTGAAGGTCGAAATCCTCGCGCGCCCCGGCACGGTCGGCGAGCACGGTCAGTCCGCTGGGTCCCATTTCGGCAAAGCCGCCGACCACGACGACCGGTTCGCGCCGACCCTCGCGCATGATAGTGACAATGCCCGGCCGCAGCAGTGTGACCATCGGCGCATGCCCGGGCAGCACGCCGAGATCGCCTTCGATGCCGGGCAGATCGACCTGATCGACATCACCGGAGAACAGCACGGTTTCCGGCGATACGAACTCGAAACGTAGTCCAGCCATTGCGTCCTGCTCTTTCGACGCGCGGTGTTACGCCGCTGCGGCGAGTTTCTTGCCCTTCTCCACCGCCTGTTCGATGGTGCCGACCATATAGAAGGCCTGCTCCGGCAGGTGATCGTATTTGCCTTCGCAGAGCCCCTGGAAGCCGCGGATGGTATCGGCGAGCTCGACGAACACGCCGGGCGAGCCGGTGAACACTTCGGCGACATGGAACGGCTGCGATAAGAAGCGCTCGATCTTGCGCGCCCGCGCCACCGTCAGCTTGTCCTCTTCCGACAATTCATCCATGCCGAGGATGGCGATGATGTCTTGCAGCGCCTTGTAGCGCTGCAAGATCTGCTGCACGCTGCGCGCGACTCTGATAATGCTCTTCGCCGACGACGAGCGGCGACAACATGCGCGACGTCGAATCGAGCGGATCGACGGCGGGATAAATTCCCTTTTCCGCGATCGAGCGCGACAGCACGGTGGTAGCGTCGAGATGGGCGAACGATGTCGCGGGCGCCGGATCGGTAAGGTCGTCGGCAGGAACGTAGATCGCTTGCACCGAGGTGACGGAGCCTTTGGTCGTCGTCGTGATGCGCTCCTGCAGGGCGCCCATATCGGTGGCCAAAGTCGGCTGATAGCCGACCGCGGAAGGAATACGGCCGAGCAGCGCCGAGACTTCCGAGCCCGCTTGGGTGAAGCGGAAGATGTTGTCGACAAAGAACAGCACGTCCTGACCCTGATCGCGAAAATATTCAGCGACCGTGAGGCCGGTCAGCCCGACCCGGGCGCGCGCCCCCGGCGGTTCATTCATCTGGCCGAAAACCAGCGCGCATTTTGAGCCTTCGACCGAGCCTTCCTTGGGATCCTTGTTGACCTTGGACTCGATCATCTCGTGATAGAGATCGTTGCCCTCGCGCGTGCGCTCGCCGACGCCGGCGAACACCGAATAGCCGCCATGGGCTTTGGCGATATTGTTGATGAGTTCCTGAATGATCACGGTCTTGCCGACGCCGGCGCCGCCGAACAGTCCGACCTTGCCGCCTCTGGCATAGGGCGCCAAGAGATCGACCACCTTGATTCCGGTCACCAGGATTTGCGCTTCGGTCGATTGCTCGGTGTAGCTCGGCGTCGGTTGATGGATCGCGCGCATTTCGACGCCTTTGATCGGACCCGCCTCGTCAACCGGCTCGCCGATCACGTTCATGATACGGCCGAGCGTGCCGGGACCGACCGGAACCGCGATCGGCTGGCCGGTATCGGCCACTTCCTGCCCGCGCACCAAGCCTTCGCTGGAGTCCATCGCCACGGTGCGCACGGTCGATTCGCCCAGGTGCTGGGCCACTTCGAGTACCAGGCGGTTGCCCTGGTTCTGAGTTTCCAGCGCATTGAGGATCGCGGGCAGATGATCTTCGAAATGCACGTCGACCACCGGGCCGATGACTTGGGTGACGCGTCCGACGGATTGAGCCATGGTCAGGTCCTTGTCAGAGTTCTTATCGGTTGGTCAGAGCGCTTCGGCGCCGGAAATGATCTCGATCAATTCCTTCGTGATCATCGCCTGGCGCGTGCGGTTGTAGAACAGCGTTTGGCGGCGAATCATGTCGCCGGCGTTGCGGGTCGCATTGTCCATCGCCGACATCTGCGCGCCGTAGAACGAAGCGGAATTTTCAAGCAGTGCGCGGAAGATCTGCACCGCGACGTTGCGCGGCAACAGATCGTTGAGAATGTCTTCAGCCTCGGGCTCGAACTCATAGACCGCTCCGCCCAGCGCATCGGCGGATTTTTGCTCGAATACCGGCGGAATGATTTGCTGCCCGGTGGGAATTTGCGCGATCACGGATCGGAAGCGCGAGAAGAACAGGGTGCAGACATCGAACTCGAATTTGTTGAACAGCGCGATGATTTTTTCGGCGATGGCTTCGGCGTTCTCAAAATGCAATACGCGCACCGAACGAAGATCGACCAGTTTCGACGATCTGCTTGGGAAACAGCCGCCGCAGCTGATCGTAACCCTTGCGGCCGACGCAGAAGAATTTGACCTCCTTGCCTTCGGCGGCAAGCGCGGCGGCGCGTTCGCGCGCCAGCCGCACGATAGCGGAGTTGAACGGACCGCACAGGCCGCGCTCGGCGGTGCAGACCAGCAACAGGTGTTTCTGGTCGCTGCCGGTGCCGCGCAGGAGCCGCGGCGCGCTCTCGACCGCCGCCACGGAGGCCGCGATGTTGCCAAGCACCGTGTCCATGCGAGCGGCATAGGGGCGCGCCGCCTCGGCGGTCGGCCTGCGCGCGGCGCAATTTCGACACCGCGACCATTTGCATGGCCTTGGTGATCTTTTGCGTCGCCTTGGTCGCGGCGATGCGGTTGCGCAGGTCTTTGAGTGAGGCCATGGCTACATGCTTATGACCTAAGCGAACGTCCGCGCGTAATTGTCGACGACAGTCTTGAGCTTGCCCGCCGTTGCGTCGTCGAGATCGCGCGAGTCGCGGATCGACGCGAGGACATCGGCGTGCTGGCTGCGCAACAGCCCCAGCAGCCCCTCCTCGAACGCGCGCACGCGCTCGACCGGCAGCACATCCAAATAGCCGTTGACACCGGCATAGATCACGCAGACCTGCTCCTCCATGCGCAGCGGCGAGAACTGCGGCTGCTTGAGGAGTTCGGTCAGCCGCGCGCCGCGATTGAGAAGCCGCTGCGTGGTGGCGTCGAGATCGGAGCCGAACTGCGCGAACGCCGCCATTTCGCGGTACTGGGCGAGCTCGCCTTTGATGCGGCCGGCGACCTTTTTCATCGCCTTGGTCTGGGCGGCGGAGCCGACGCGCGACACCGAAAGCCCGACATTCACTGCCGGCCGGATGCCCTGATAGAACAGATCGGTTTCGAGAAAGATCTGGCCGTCGGTGATCGAAATGACATTGGTCGGAATATAGGCGGAGACGTCGTTGGCCTGCGTCTCGATGACCGGCAGCGCCGTGAGCGAGCCGGCCTTGTAGTCGTCGTTCATCTTCGCCGCGCGCTCCAACAGCCGCGAGTGCAGATAGAACACATCGCCTGGATAGGCTTCGCGGCCGGGCGGGCGCCGCAGCAAGAGCGACATCTGGCGGTAAGCGACCGCCTGTTTGGAAAGGTCGTCATAGATGATGACCGCATGCATGCCGTTGTCGCGGAAATATTCGCCCATGGCGCAGCCGGAGAACGGCGCCAGATATTGCATCGGCGCCGGATCCGAAGCGGTGGCGGCGATAATGATCGAGTAATCGAGCGCGCCGTTTTCCTCCAGCACCTTGACGAATTGCGCGACCGTCGAGCGCTTCTGTCCGACCGCGACATAGACGCAGTAAAGCTTGATCTTCTCGTCGCCCGAGGCATTGAGCGATTTTTGATTGAGGATGGAGTCGAGCGCGATCGCGGTCTTGCCGGTCTGGCGATCGCCGATGATCAGTTCGCGCTGGCCGCGGCCGATCGGAATCAAGGCGTCGATCGCCTTTAATCCGGTCGCCATCGGTTCATTCACCGATCGGCGCGGGATGATTCCGGGCGCCTTGACGTCAACGCGCGCCCGGTGTTCCGCCTTGATCGGGCCCTTGCCGTCGATCGGATCACCGAGCGCGTCGACGACGCGGCCGAGCAAGCCCTTGCCGACCGGCACTTCGACGATCGCCCGCGTACGCTTGACGGTCTGGCCTTCCTTGATTTCACGGTCATTGCCAAAAATCACGATGCCGACATTGTCGCTTTCGAGATTGAGCGCCATGCCGCGCACGCCGCTCTCGAACTCGACCATTTCGCCGGCCTGCACATTGTCGAGCCCGTAGACGCGCGCGATGCCGTCGCCGACCGACAACACCTGTCCGACTTCGGAAACCTCGGCCTCTTGTCCGAAGTTTTTGATCTGCTCTTTGAGGATTGCGGAAATTTCCGCGGCGCGGATATCCATTAGCGAGCCTCTTTCATCGCGTGCTTGATGGCATTGAGTTTGGTGCGGAGCGAGCTGTCGACCATGCGGCTGCCGAGCTTGACAACGAGTCCGCCGAGAATGGTCGGATCGACCTTGACGTCGAGATCGACGTCCTTACCGGTGACCGATTTGAGCGCGGCGCGCAGCGCATCGACATGCGCATCCTTGAGCGGTTCGGCCACAGTCACCGCGGCTGTGGCTTCGCCTTTGTGCTGGGCGACCAGTGCGCGGAATGCCTTGATCATGTCGCGCACCGCGAACAGCCGCCGGTTGGACGCGGCGAGCTTGAGGAAATTCGCCGCGAGGCCGCGGATGCCGGCCCGTTCGAGCACGGCTGAGAGAGCCTGCAATTGTTCTTCGGCGGAAAATACCGGACTGCGCACGAGCCGGGTCAGGTCGGCGCTGTCGGCGACGAGCGCATCGAAGCGATCAAGGTCGGCCTTCACCGCCTCGATCGCGTTCGTCTCCAGCGCGAGGTCGAACAAAGCGGTCGCATAGCGGCCGGCCATGCCGGACAGGACGGGTGTTTCGGCTGCCAAAGTCTGTGCTCGCTGCGCTTAACTCGATCGCGGTGTTCTTGAGCTTCTCCGCAAGACCCGCAACCGGCGCGCATGGTCGGCACAAGCCACTGGCACTCAAGCGGAATTCAAGCGGGACTGTCATCTGCCGGGCGCGGCATGGGCCCGCGTCCGGACATCGCCGGGTTGCTAACATGAAGCGAAATGCGGTGCAACAACAGGCGCCCGCGCGAAAAGCCCAGAAGCATTCCAAATCCGAGACCGTGACCAGCTGCATCCGCAGCTGCGCGGAGGCAAAGCTGCCAAGGCAAAGCTACCAAGGCAACGCTACCAAGACAGCGCGCGGCGGTCCTGCTATCACCCGGCGCGGAAAGGCTGCAATGGCAATGGTCAAACGTCCGGCGAAATCTGCTTCCCGCAAATCGACTTCCCAAAAGCCCGCCGCCAAATCAGTGATGCTGCCGACCGATCGGCTCGCTTATTCGCCGATCACCGATCGGCCGCCGCTCAAACTGCCGAACGGCGCCCGCATGGCGGTGTGGGTCGTTATCAATGTCGAGGAGTGGGATGCGACCCAAGCGATGCCGCGCACCGTGATCACCCCGCCGGCCGGCGGCGCGCCAATGCCCGACGTGCCGAACTGGGCTTGGCACGAATACGGCAATCGCGTCGGGTTCTGGCGGTTCGTTGAAATATTCGACGCCTTCGCAATACCCGGCGTGCTTGCCATCAACGGTTCGGCGCTCGCCGCTTATCCGCAGATCGTGCGCGCGGCGGTCGAGCGGAATTGGGAATTCATGGGCCACGGCTTCACCCAGCGCAATCTGCAAAAGGTTGCCGACGAGCGCGCCGATATTCGTAAAGTGCGTGAGGTCATCGCCAAAGCCGCCGGCAAGCGGCCGCGCGGCTGGCTCGGCCCCGGATTGACCGAAACCTGGCAAACCCCGGACGTGCTGGCCGAGGAAGGCTACGACTATGTCGCCGACTGGGTGCTTGACGATCAGCCGGTGTGGCTCAAGACCCGCGGCAGGCCGATCCTCAACCTGCCCTACACGCAGGAATGCAACGATGTGGCGATGATGCTGATCCAGCACCACAAGGCGTCCGAATATTGCGAACGCGCGCTCGACCAGTTCGAACAGATCTATGCCGATTCCGCCACTTCAGCGCGCATCATGGCGCTGTCGATGCACCCTTACATCATGGGCGCGCCGCACCGGGTGAAGTATCTGCGCCGCATTTTCGAGGTCATTCGCAAGAAATCAGACGTGCTGTTCTGGACCGGTGCGCAGATCGCCGATTGGTTCGTCGCCGCCGGGCCGAAAGCTCCGTGAGAAATCCCGATCCTAAAAGCGCCGGCCCAGTGCACGCAGATATCGGCGCGCGCCTGATGCTTGTCGCGCTTGGCCTGATCTGGGGCATCACCTGGCCGGTGATGAAAATCGCGCTCAATGAGATCCCGCCGCTGACCATGCGCGCCACCGCCGCAGCCTTCGGCGCCGTGACCTACTATTTGATGTGCGTTTTCATGCGGCGCAGCTTGCGTATTCCTTCGCCAAAAGCGTGGGCGCATATCCTGGTCGGATCGCTGCTCAATATCGTCGCCTTTAGCCTGTTCAGCGCTTTCGCGCAGCTCGTGGCCACCACCTCGCGCGTGGCGATCCTCGCCTACACCATGCCGATCTGGTCGACATTGCTGGCGTGGCCGTTCCTTGGCGAGCGGCCGAACCGCGTGCAAGCCACCGCGCTTGTGCTGTGCGCAACGGGCCTTGCCATCCTCATTTATCCCCTGACCGCCAACGGAATTCCGCTCGGCATCGTGTTTGCGCTCGCCGTCGGCGTGTGTTGGGGCGGCGGCACGGTTTACCTGAAATGGGCGCATATCGAGGCCGATCAGATGGGTGCGGGCAGTTGGCAAATGACAATTGCCGCCGTCATCCTCGTTGCTTGCGTGCTGATCTTCGACGGCGGACTGCATTTCGCGACTGCGCATCGCGACGGCATTCTGGCGACGGCATGGACCGGGATTGCCGGCAACGGTATCGCCTATGCGCTGTGGTTCACCATCATTCAGCGGCTGCCGGCGGTGACCGCGTCGCTTGGCGTGCTCGCATCCCCGGTCATCGGCGTCATCGGATCGTTTCTGCTTCTGGGCGAGGTGCCGACCGCTCCTGATATGATCGGCTTTGCGCTGATCTTTGTCGCGTCGGCTTGCGTTTTGCTGACGCGCCAGAGCGCCGTCGAGACCGCCTCACATGCCGCCTGACGGCGTGAAAATCTAACAGCGCGGCCGACCAAAACGAGATTTGATTGTCACCTCTCCCCGTTGGGGAGAGGTCGCGACCCAACGGGTCCGGCCCGAAGTGGCCGGCCCGATGACAAGCTCCGCGAGCGGGTGAGGGGGTCGGTGTTTTAATTTTAAGTTCAGCACCCCCTCACCCCAACCCTCTCCCCGCTGGGGAGAGGGAGCAGTGAGCGCGCCTACGCGCCGCCGCCTTTCGTTCAAGGTCCGGCTATCTTCGCCAAATCGGCAACGCGCGCCGCCATTGTGCTTTGCGGATCGGACAGCGGATCGATCACGGTGAAGTGGTTGGTTCCGGCGACCTCCTCATAGCGCGCCTGCGCGCCCGCCTGCTGCCAGGTCTGCGCGATCGCGCGGCTCTGCCGCTTGAACTCGCTTGATTCAAGCCCACCGGCCACGGCATCGAAGATGCGATTTGACGCGATGGGCCAAAACAGCGGCGAAACCTGCCGTGCTCCGGCGGGGTCGAGGCGGAGATCCGCATTCACGCCGGTGGAAAGGAGCGGCGTCAAATCGAATACGCCGGAGATCGAATAGGCCGCCGGAACGAGATCGGCGGGGGCTTTCGGATAGAGCGTGCGCCAGTCGGTCGCCAGCAAGACGGCGGCGAGATGCCCGCCGGCCGAATGGCCATAGACCATCATGCGCCGGCCAAAGCGGTGCCAGAGGAATGCGCACATGCGGCGCATTTGCTCGATGATATCGGCGATGGTGACGTTGGGGCACAGATCATAACCGACAACGGCCACGGAAACGCCGCGCTCATTCGGCCCGCGCGCCATTTGGCTGAACAGGGACGGCTCCAGCGAGCGCCACCAGCCGCCATGAATAAAAATCGCAAGCGGCGCATTCTCGTGCCCCTGCGCCAGGAAGAGATCGATGCTCTGCCGCGGGGTGCTGCCATAGGTCAGGCCGAGCTCGGCGCGGCCATTCTTGAGCATCTCGGCCCGATAAAGCTCCGCTTCATGCGTCCAGCGGGCAAAAATCTCGGGGTGCTCGGGCACGCGGGCGCGATTGTTATATTCAACTTCGTAGTCGATCGCGGCCACCGGGCGCCTCCATACGGATTGCGCGGCAAATCTGCGGCATGTCTTCGGCGCTGGCAAGTTTGCCCCGAGCGACCGACCAAGATCGACGGCAAAAATTTCGGTGGTTTCCGGAATCGGCGTGGACCGGTAAAAGGAATGCCAAAGGAAGGCCATGAGAGTTGACGGCAAATCGATGCGCAGCATCTGGCTGGAAGGCGACGGCTGGTCGGTCGGGATCATCGATCAGACCGCGTTGCCGCACCGGCTAACGACCGCCCGCCTCACCGGCCTGGAAGACGCGGCGCATGCGATTGCGGCCATGCTGGTGCGCGGCGCGCCGCTGATCGGCGCGACTGCGGCCTATGGCGTTTGCCTGGCGTTGCGCGCGGATGCGTCCGACGAAGCGCTCGATCGCGCCTGCGCGACCTTGCTGCGGACGCGGCCGACCGCGATCAATCTCAAATGGGCACTCGACGAAATGGTCGCCGCGGTGCGGAACCGCGCCCGCGGCGAGCGCGTTGCCGCGGCTTACCGGCGCGCCCAAGAAATCTGCGAGCAGGACATCGCCACCAACACGGCAATCGGAAAAAACGGATTGCCGCTGATCGAAGCGGCCGCCAAGCGCAAGAAGCCCGGCCAGCCGGTCAATGTGCTCACCCATTGCAATGCCGGATGGCTGGCTGCCGTCGATGTCGGTACCGCCACCGCGCCGATCTATCTGGCGCACGATAACGGCATCGCCATTCACGTCTTTGCCGACGAGACGCGGCCGCGCAATCAGGGCGCGTCGCTAACTGCCTGGGAACTCGGCCGGCACGGCGTGCCGCACACGGTGATCGCCGACAATACCGGCGGCCATCTCATGCAACATGGGCTCGTCGATCTGGTCATTGTCGGTACCGACCGGGTCACCGCCGCTGGTGACGTGTGCAACAAAATCGGCACCTATCTGAAAGCGCTCGCGGCGCACGACAACAATATCCCGTTCTATGTGGCGCTGCCGTCGCCGACCATCGACTTTTCGATCAGCGACGGGCTTGCCGAAATCCCGATCGAAGAGCGCGGCGCCGACGAGGTGGCGACCATGACTGGTCGCACCGCGCAAGGCAGCATTGAAACGGTGCGGATCGTGCCCGACGGCTCGCCGGTGGCCAATTACGGCTTCGACGTCACGCCAGCGCGGCTCATAACCGGACTCATCACCGAACGCGGCGTGATTGCCGCCTCGCGCGAGGGGTTGGCGAGGGCTTTTCCGGAGCGCGCCGGCGCGGCAGAATGAGACCACCTTGAGTCTCGTTGAGTTTGGTTCGCGTGGAGTCCCTTGCGTGCGTAAGCTCGTCCATCGTCCGCTCTCGAACGTGCCGCTGCCTGGAATTCTCAGCATGAACGTTCCGCCCGACGCTTCAGCGAGCGTAACCGCCAGGATCGCATCGTCAAACTCGCCTTTGGTGGACGGGCGACAATCGGAAACGGCGCTCGCAATCGCCCGTGGCACCGCGCGCTATTTGCACGCGCTCGGCTATTGCGTCGTCAGTGAACTGCCGCTGCCGTCGGGCCGGCGCGCCGACCTCGTCGCACTCGGCGGCGACGGTGAAATCATCATTGTCGAGATAAAAACCTCGGTGGCCGATTTCCGCGCCGACCAAAAATGGATGGACTACCGGCGGCATTGCGATCGGCTGTTCTTCGCCACGCATGCCGGCGTGCCTTGCGATATTTTTCCCGCTGAGGCCGGGTTGATCGTCGCCGACGCGTTCGGCGCCTCGATCGTGAGCGAAGCGCCGGAGGAGCGCATTGCCGCCGCGACCCGCAGATCGGTGACTTTGCGCTTTGCCCATGCGGCGGCGCTGCGGCTGCAGGCGGTTGCCGATCCGCAAGGACCTTACAACGCCGAGTTCTAAAGCATGATCCCGAAAAGTGGACACCGGTTTTCGGAAAAGATCATGCTCAATTAACAGGCCAAAGCGAAATACCGAATCAACGCAAAATCATTTCGCTTTGGGCGCCAGGCGCGAGCCCGGCGCGTCAAAACAACCCAGCGGGCAGAAACGAATTATTTGGGAGCGCGCTTCGCCAGGATGCGCTGCAATGTGCGACGATGCATGTTGAGGCGGCGCGCGGTCTCTGAAACGTTGCGGCCGCACAACTCGTAAATGCGCTGGATGTGCTCCCAGCGGACGCGGTCGGCCGACATCGGATTTTCCGGCGGCTCGATCTTTCTGTTGCCGAGGGCGAGCAAGGCCGCGGCGACATCGTCGGCATCGACCGGCTTGGCCAGATAATCGACCGCGCCGAGCTTCACCGCATTCACCGCGGTCGCGATATTGCCGTAGCCGGTGAGAATGATGGCGCGCGCCTCAGGGCGGCGCTTCTTCATCGCCGAAATAACATCGAGACCGTTGCCGTCGCCGAGCCGCATATCGACGACCGCAAATGCGGGGGCGGCTTTTTCAACTTGCAGAAGACCGTCGCTGACCAATTCAGCGGTCGTTACTGTAAAGCCGCGGCCTTCCATCGCGCGGGCCAGGCGCTGCAGGAACGACTTGTCGTCCTCAACGATCAGAAGCGAACGCTCGGTCGGCATCGAGCTTGATTCGGCATCGTTCATTGTAATTTCCGTCCCTAGACCTTGCCGGGCGGATCTCTTTCACAGCGGCACCGTCCGGCATGGCAACTTACAGCTAAGAAGCGACCGCCGCGGCCTCAAGTGGGGGCGGCGCGAGCGGAGTTTCAAAATCCTCCCGGTTCCAGGTCACAGTGACGGTGGCGCCGTGCAGCGGCGGCGCTTGATTGATCAGCGAGAGCTTGGCTCCGGAGCGCTCCAGAAGCGTCTTGGCGATAAAAAAGCCGAGCCCGAGCCCAAACAGCGCCGCTTCGTCGGCGTCCGAACCGCGGGGTCCGGGCCGGCGATGGGTGACATAGGGCGCGCCGAGGCGATCGACGACTTCGGGAGCAAAGCCCGGCCCGTCATCGCTGATGGTGATGCTGACCTCCTCCGCCGTCCAGCGGGCGGCGACCTCGACCCGGCTGTGGGCGAAATCCACCGCATTTTCGATCAGATTGCCGAGGCCGTAACGGATCGCGGGATTGCGCGCTCCGGCCGGTTCGCCGGCGCGGTTGGTCGGATAGCCGACGATGATGGCAACGCCGAAATTGCGGTGCGGCGACACCGCCTCCTCGATCAGGGCCGAGAGCGGCATGCGGTCGAACGGCTCACCGGCGGGCAGTTCGGTGATTTTGGCCAAAATCTCACGGCAACGCTGGGCTTGCTCGCGCAAGAGCTTGACGTCCTCGGCGTAGGGCGAGCCGGGCTCGAGCGCGCGCTCGATCTCGCGGATCACGACCGTGATCGTCGATAGCGGCGTGCCGAGCTCATGCGCAGCCGCGGCGGCCAAGCCATCGAGCTGGGACAGATGCTGCTCGCGCGCCAACACCAGTTCGGTAGCGGCCAGCGCGTCCGACAGCTGGCGCGCTTCCTCGGCGACCTGCCACGTGTAAACGCCGATATAGCCGATCGCGAGCAGGATCGAGAGCCAGACGCCCACCATGTAGATTTCGGGGAGCTCAAGCGGGTTCTCGGCATCCCAGGGCAAATCGTAATGCAGGAATACCAGCATCGTGGCGCAGAACATCGCAAACGTGCCGATCAGCAAGGTCATGCGCGGCGGCAGCGCAGTCGCCGAGATCAAAACCGGGCCGAGGAGAAGGAAGGCGAAGGGATTTTCCAGGCCGCCGGTGAGGTACAAAAGCGCAGCGAGTTCCGCGATATCAAACGTCAGCAGCCAGGCCGCGCGGTCCGGCTCGAGCCATTGGGTCTGCCGGAAACTGACCCGCAGCGCCACGTTCAACAGCGCCGCCAAAGCGATAACCGCAAGGCACGCCCAAATCGGAACTTCAAATTCCAGGCCGAAATGCACCACCAGAACGGCGGCCAACTGGCCGCACACCGCGAGCCAGCGCAGGCGGATCAGCGTGTCCAGCCGTACGTTGCGGGGCCGCTCATGAGTTCGGGGCAGACCAAACATGCAGCTAATGTAGCGATCCGGCCGAGTCGCGCCAAATTGGCTAGTGTCCCGATTCCGAAGTTCGTAAGCATTTGCCGCACGCTCGTACGAACTTCGAAATCGACAAGGACACTAGCAACACTATCGATATAGTGGCACTGGCGCTTGGCGCGCGGATGGGCGACATTAAACGGGTCGAAGCTCCATCAGGACTGATTGCAATGGCTTACGAACTCGACCAGTTCATTTCCGATTGCCGGACCATTCTGGCGCGCGATCCGGGCCCAAAAGGCCGCGAACAGGTGCGCGCCCGGCTCGAACATCTGTTGCAGAATCCCGACTTTGTGCGCCGGCATTGCGAAGAGGCACCCCGCGGCCTGCACGTCCTTTATGAGGACCCGGAGCTCGGTTTTCAGGTGCTCGCTCACATCAATGACAAGGCGCGCGTTTCGCCGCCGCACGACCACGGCGATTCGTGGGCCATTTACGGTCAGGCGACCCACTACACCGACGTGACCGAATGGGAGCGCGATGACGACGGCCGCGATCCGCAGCACGCCAAGCTCAAACCGGTGAAGAAGTATCGGCTGATGCCCGGACAAGCCGGCATTTATCAGGATGGCAGGATTCACTCGATCGACTACCCGGACAACGCTCGCTTCGTTCGCGTGACCGGAACGAATCTCGATCGCATCCAGCGCGTGCGCTTCGATCTCAATACCGGCGAAGTCAAACAGATGACGCCGCAGCAGGCGACGTGACGGCCGCGGTCAGCCCTGCCGCGCTGCGGGGCATGTTGGAGGACCGCGGCGAGCTCGCGCTTGTCGACGTCCGCGAAGAGCTGATCTATTCGCAAGGTCATCTATTGCTGGCGCGTTCGGCGCCGCTCAGCCGGCTGGAGCTGAAGTTTGCCCAGCTGGTGCCACGGCGCACGACCCGCATCGTGCTGTGCGACGGCAACGACGGCCTTGCCGAGCGCGCGGCTGCGGTTCTCGCGCGCAACGGCTACTCCGACCTGCGCATCCTTGCCGGCGGCGTAGAGGCGTGGGCGGCGGCCGGGTTCGAGTTATTCACCGGCGTCAATGTGCCGAGCAAGGCGTTCGGCGAATTCATCGAACATGAAGATGGCACGCCGAGCATCGCGGCCGATGAACTCGCGCGACTGATCGGCAAAGATGCCGATCTCGTGGTCCTGGACAGCCGGCCGTTTGATGAATATGCGCGAGTCTCGATCCCGGGCGCGACCAACGTGCCCGGCGCGGAACTGGTGTTGCGAGCGCGCGATCTGGCGCCGTCGCCAGACACGATGGTGGTCGTCAATTGCGCCGGCCGCACCCGCAGCATTATCGGCGCGCAATCCCTGATCAATGCCGGCCTCCCCAACAAAGTCGCCGCCCTGCGCAACGGCACGATGGGCTGGAACCTTGCCGGCCTGACCTGCGACAACGGGAAAAGCCGGCGTGCGCCGCGCCTCTCACGCGAACAATTGGCGTGGGCGAAAAGCGCCGCGCGGCGGGTGGCGCAGGCCTGTGGCGTCGAGAGCATCGATCCGGCCAAGCTTAACGCTTTGCGGCGGGACGAGAACCGCACGCTTTATGTCTTCGATGTGCGCGATCCCGCCGAGTACGAAGCGGGCCACATTGCCGGCGCGATTTCGGCGCCAGGGGGCCAATTGGTCCAGGCGACGGATCAATATATCGGCACGCTCGGCGCTCGGGTCGTGCTGGCCGATGATCTGGAAGTGCGCGCCGCCATGACCGGATCGTGGCTGCGGCAGATGGGTTTTGCCGAAGTCTTTTTGCTGGCGGAAGCCGGCAATGAAGCGGGCTGGCCGGTCGTGTCGGTGCTTGAAAGCGAAACGCGCCGCGAAGCTGCAATCGAGGCCAAGGCGCTTGCGGACCTCGTGTCGCGCAATGCGGCAACCGTCCTCGATCTTTCGCTGAGCCGGAATTATCTCGCCGGGCACATTCCGGGCGCATGGTTTGCGATCAGGACGCGACTGGCGCGGGCGCTGGAAAAAATTGCAGTCGGAAACACCCTCGTGCTCACGTCCGAGGACGGCGCGCTCGCTGTGCTTGCGGTAGCCGAAGCCGAGAACCTGATCGATCGACCGGTGCGCTTTCTCCAAGGCGGCAATGCGGCTTGGCAAGCGGCCGGCCAAGCGTTCTCGACCGAGGCGAAGATGGCCGATGAGGCGGTCGATCAATGGCGCAAGCCCTACGAGCGCTCCGGCGACATCAAAGTGGCGATGCAAGAATATCTGACCTGGGAGGTCGATCTCCTGCCGCGCATCAAACGCGACGGCTCGCTGCGGTTCGAACGTTTCAGGCCGCGGCTTGCAGCAGAAGTTCGGTGAGGCGGTCCGGCATATCGACCATCACGTCGTGGCCGCAGTCCACTTCGTGACAGCGCCAGGATGGATCCGATTGGACTGCCGATAGCGCGCGATCAAAGGCCGGATTGTTGTAGGCTTTGGCGCGAATGTAGGTCTTTCGCGCGATGCGCTCGCGTGCGCCATTAAGTGCGATCGGCGACGTGAAGGTCCCGATCGGCTGCGGCACGCAAAGATCGTCGACCCATTGGCGGTCGGCCTCATTGACGCCGAACGCCTCCGCCGGCCGCGGCGGCACGCCGAGCTCGCCCCGCTGCATAGCCGCGCGAATGGCGTCCCCAACCGCCGGCCCGGTGAGTTTTAGGATCGTGTCGCTGCTCGCGGGAAGAAAAGCATCAAGGAACACCATCGAGCGAATCCGTGTCAGCATCATTTCGGCGACGCCGGAAATAACGAATCCGCCATAGGAGTGACCACAGAGAACCACTTCGCTTAGCTGCTCCCATCGCATCACGCTCACGACGTCGGCGACATGAGTGGCGAGGTCAATGCCCGGCCGCAGCAGATGCGAGCGCTCGCCCAGCCCGGTCAGCGTCGGCGTGAAAACCGCGTGGCCATCGAGGCGAAGCCGATCGGCGACGCGCCGCCAGCACCAGCCGCCATGCCAGGCGCCGTGCACCAGCACAAAGGTGTGGGCCATTAATCCCCCCTGCCGGCGCTCGCGCCAGAGGCAAGAGCGCAATCGTTTTAGATTGAATCGTTTACTCTAGCATTTTTGATTGAGCATGATCTTTTCGGAAAACCGGTTTCCACTTTTCCGGATCATGCCCTAAGGCTGCCAGGCGACGTCGGCGGAGCGCGGCGTGGCCGTGTCCTGACGCGCCTTGTCGATGAACTGCATCAACGCCCTTAAGACCGTGTCAACACCTTGTCCGCTCACCGCCGAAATGACGAATGGCGTCGTCTTCGCCACGCGTTTCAAACTTGCCGCCTGTCGCGCGATGTCTTGAGCGCTGAGCGCATCGGCTTTGTTGAGCGCCACAATTTCGGGCTTGTCGGCAAGCTCGTGGCCGTATGCTTTCAGCTCTGCGCGCACGGTTCTGTAGGCGGCGCCGGCGTCTTCGCTCGTGCCGTCGACCAGATGCAACAGCACGCGGCAGCGTTCGACATGCGCGAGAAAGCGGTCGCCAAGACCGACGCCTTCATGTGCGCCTTCGATCAATCCCGGGATATCGGCGAGCACGAATTCGCGCCCGTCGACCTCGACCACACCGAGCTGCGGATGCAGCGTGGTGAATGGATAGTCGGCAATCTTGGGCTTGGCCGCGCTCACGGCAGCAAGAAAAGTCGATTTGCCGGCGTTGGGAAGACCGATGATCCCGGCGTCAGCGATGAGCTTGAGGCGTAAGCGCACCGTGAGCTCGGCGCCGGCTTGACCGGGATTGGCGTGACGCGGCGCGCGATTGGTCGACGTTTTGAAATGGGCATTGCCGAACCCGCCATTGCCGCCGCGCGCCAACAAGACGCGTTGTCCGATTTCCGTCAGATCGGCCAACAGCGTCGCGTCATCCTCGTCGTAGATCTGCGTGCCGACCGGCACCTTGAGAACGACATCGGCGCCGTTGGCCCCGTGTCGGTCCTTGCCCATGCCGGCACGGCCGTTGGCCGCCGTGAAATGCTGCTGGTAGCGGTAATCGATCAGCGTGTTAAGGCCATCGACCGCTTCGGCGATGACATCGCCGCCCTTGCCGCCGTCGCCGCCGTTCGGACCGCCGAATTCGATAAACTTCTCGCGCCGGAACGAGACGCAGCCATTGCCGCCGTCGCCGGAGCGAATGTAAATCTTGGCTTGGTCGAGAAACTTCATTTGCTTCACTGGTAAAGCGCGAAAGCCGGCGGCACAACCGGTCTCGGCGTCACCAGTACCACGGTGGCCGATAATGCCGGGCCTGATATAAGGTCGGAATTTGCAAGCACGGAGCCCGGCCTGCCATTTCTGCCTATTCGAAACCAAGGAGAACGACGAGGTGTGGGGCGTTGTAAAGCTCGCAATGCGGGCTGCGATTTGGCGTAGGACGTTCAACCCGCCCCTCGTCGGATTGCGATCGCTGTTGGCGTTTGCGGCCTTGGTGGCGGCCGTCCGCGCGGGCCTGCAACTGGTCGAAGCCGGCGCCTGGCAAGCCTTCAATCCCTACGGCCTCAATGCAGTGATTGCCTGGATCGCACTTGAGCTCGCGATTGCCGCCCTGTTCGTGCGGCCGGCCGCGCGCACCACCGCATTGGCGGCGATGTTCGTTCTCTCCGTAATCGCCGACATCGTCATGACCGCAATCAGTGTCGGCACGCCGCTGGTAGCGCAAGCGGCGGGACAGCCTGCCTTGATCAATAACGCGGTCGTGGCCGGCGCAATCTACATGCTGCTGTTCGTGTGGTGGATTGGAGCCATGACCTGCATCGTCGGGTCGCTCGAACAGCAATCGGGTTGGCGGCTCGTCGGCAGGATTGCGGGTCTGTGGCTCGCCTTGTTCGCCGCCAATGTAGCGCTGCCGCACACGCCGGTGTTTGTGCCGCCCGATTTCGATCCACGCAACGCCAACTGGTGGGAAACCGTGTATGCGGCCCATCGCGCCGAAAGCAAACCGCGCACGGGCCAAGATACCGGCCAAGGCACCGGGCAAGTTAACAGGCAAGTCGCGCTAATCGAAAAAACTCAACCGCGGCTCCTGCATGACCAGTTCGCGCGCTTGACACCGTCACGCAAAGGCGAAACCGAAATTTACACGCTCGCGGTCGCCGGCTGGGCCGATCAGGATGTCTTCGTCAAGGAACTCGACGGCGCATTGGAAGCGATCGGCAGCGTTTTGCCGACCAAAGGCCGCACCGTGCGCCTGATCAATCGTCGCGACACGGTCAATACGATTCCGCTCGCCAATTTTTCGAATTTTACGGCGGCGGTGCGCGCCATCGGCAACGTCATGGACAAGGACAACGATGTCTTCGTTTTGGTCATGACGTCACATGGCGAGCAGACCGGCTTCGCCTTGCAGCTGCCCGGCGGGACGGCGGAATTGACGCCGCAGCAAGTTGCAGCGGCGCTCGACGGCGAAGGCATCAAGAATCGAGTCGTGATCGTTTCCGCCTGCTTTTCCGGAATCTTCGTGCCGCCGTTAGCGAACGACAACTCCATCGTCATCACCGCGGCGGACGCCAAGCACACTTCGTTCGGCTGCGCCCCGGAACGCGACTGGACCTATTTTGGCGACGCGTTCTTCCACCAAAGCCTGCATCCGGGCGCGGACTTCGAAAATGCCTTCGATCACGCACGCGTCCTGATCCTCGGCTGGGAAATGATGGATCACGCCACACCGTCAAATCCACAAGGCTCGTTCGGCCGGGCGCTGGTGGCAAAGCTGGCGCCGTTCTTCGCCACCAATCCGCGGCCGTGATCGCAAGCGGCGGTCAGGCTGCATTAGAGCGATAGCATCATCGCTCTAGATTTTTGTTGGAGCATGACCCTTTCGGATCATGCTCTAGGCAACCTGACGCGCCTGGCCCCAGGCCTTGAGCGAGGCCCACAGGCCACGATCAAGACGAAAGCGATCGATCGGCGCCGCGGAATTGATGGCGCGGATGCGGCAAAGCTGGACGCCGGTCCATTGGAAGCCGCACTTCTCCAGCACGCGGCGCGACGCCGGATTGCTGACGCGAGCCCCGGACGAAAGTACCTCATGGCCGAGCGTGGCGAAGGCGTAATCGATCAGCGCCCGCGCAGCCTCGGTGGCGTAGCCGCGACCCCAAAAGGGGACGCCCAGCCAGTAGCCGAGCTCGACGCCGTCCTGCCGCGGGTCAAGGCCGCACATTCCGATCAACGCGCCGTCAAGTTCAATTACAAATACCGTCTCGCCGCCCGTTTGATTGACCGAGGCGATAAGTCCTGCGGCATCCGCGGCGGTATAGGGATGCGGAATACGCGCGGTGTTCTCGGCGACACGGCGGTTGCCGACCAAAGCCACCATTGCCGGCACGTCGCTGCGCAACGGCGCACGCAGCGAGAGCCGCGCGGTTTTGAGCGCGGGAACGCGGTGCGTCGTGGCGTCTAGCTTGGCGTCTCGCGCCAGAACTTCCGTCAACTCGACTTCCGTCAACTCAGACGTTGCGACTTCCGTTGCGAATGTCATCGCCTGGGCTCCTGCAAAAAACCCACAAGAAACCGAAAGGGGAGACCGGCATGCCGGTCTCCCCTTTTGGAGCCCATTTGGGCCCGCCGGTTCGACTGCATACCGGCGGACCTCCTATGATCCACCGTGTTACTGGGCCGCGGCCTCATTCATCGGATGTACGGAGACGAATACGCGGCCTTTGGTTTTAGTAACAAACTCGACTTTGCCGTTAATCAGGGCAAAGAGCGTGTGATCTTTGCCAACGCCCACATTGCGGCCGGCATGCCATTTGGTCCCGCGCTGACGGGCAATGATATTTCCGGCCAGCACCTGTTCGCCGCCGAAAATCTTCAGGCCCAGACGCTGTCCCGCCGAATCACGGCCGTTGCGCGAGGATCCGCCTGCTTTCTTGTGTGCCATTACCGGGCTCCGAAACTCATTGCTTCGCTATGTATACCGCATTCGTGACAAAAGCATCACTCGCCAATGTCATTTCTTCACTTTTTCTTACCCTTTGACGGTCCTTTGGCCGCGGGCTTTTTCT
The DNA here is from genome assembly GCA_963816295.1 of uncultured Alphaproteobacteria bacterium. GTDB lineage: Bacteria > Pseudomonadota > Alphaproteobacteria > Rhizobiales > Xanthobacteraceae > BOG-931. Next base: position 668,707 of record CAWFJS010000022.1, read on the forward strand.
CTTTCGCCGCTGGTTTGGCTTTCGGCTTCCCAGGCTTCTGTGCTGAAGCTTTACGCGCCGGCGCGGCGGTCTCAGCCGTCTCTGTAGCGGCGGCCGCTTCGGGCGCCGCACGTGCTCGCTTGGGTCTCGGCTGCGCCTGCTTGCTCGGTTTCTTGCCGTCGGTCAAAATCTCGGTGATGCGCAGGAGCGTAAATTCCTGACGATGACCGATCTTGCGGCGTGAGTTTTTGCGGCGGCGCTTTTTGAAAGCGATGATCTTCGGCCCGCGCGCTTGCTCGAGAACTTCAGCCGCCACCGAGGCGCCGGCGACGGTCGGCGCGCCAAGCGATAGGTTGTCGCCACCCACGACCAAGACCTCGCCAAACTCGACGATCTCGCCGAGCTCGCCCTTAACTTTACCGACCTTGATCACATCCTCGGCGGCTACCCGGTATTGCTTGCCGCCCGTTTTAAAGACCGCGAACATCTGTCTTCCTCTTCCAAGCCTCGTTTCCAAGCCTCGTTCGAAGCCCGATGCGCGGGTCATATTGCCCGGACCGGATCCTTCCAGTCTATTCTGCTGACGGTCCGCGGCCTCGTGGCGCGACGGCGGCATCGAATGCGCAGACCGGCGCCGTTATGACCGGCTCGTAACTGGCTGTCAAGAAATGCAAACCAAGCTGGGCTCTGCCGGTGCCGGATGCTTGTGCCGCAGGCGCGCTGGGGTGACGTTGGTGCGCCGGTCATGGTAAAGCGCAAGCCAATTACGCAAAAATCCAGCCACGCCGGCCGACCCGGAGAGACCAGCAATGACGGCAGAAAGGAGGATGACCCTTTCACGCCGTGCCTTGCTCGCGGCCGGCTTGCCGGCAATGACGATCGCGACGGCCCACGCGCAAAATGGCGCCGAAACTTACCCTGAACGCCAGGTCTCCTTTATCGTGCCGTTTGCGCCAGCCGGCGGCACCGACATCCTGACGCGGCTCCTGGCGCAGAAACTCGAACAGCGGTTTGGCAAAGCCTTCGTCGTCGAGAACCGGCCGGGGACCGGCACCATCCTCGCCACCAATTACGTCGCCAAGTCGGCACCCGACGGCTACACGATCATGATGGCGGTGTCGTCGCTCGCCGCTGACGTGACGCTGTACAAAAGCTTGCCCTACGACCCGGCTAAGGACTTCGCGCTGGTGGCGCTGATCGCCAGGGTGCCGTTCGTGCTGGTCGTCAATCCGTCACTACCGGTGAACAGCGTCGAGGATCTCATCAACCTCGCCAAGCAACGCACGCTCAGCTACGGCACTGGCGGGGTCGGCGCCTTTCATCATCTGGCCGCAGCGCTGTTCTCGAGCATGACCGGAATCAAGATGATGCATGTGCCGTATCGCGGCACGGCGCCCGCGCTCAACGACCTGATGGCCGGCTATGTCCAACTGATGTTTACCGACTATGGCCCGGCCTCCCCTTTCATCAGCAGCGGCAAAGTGCGCGCGCTTGCGGTCACCACCAAACAACCGTTCTCCGTCTTGCCGGAGGTTCCGCCGTTGGCCGAGGCCGGCGTACCCGGTTTCGATGCCGCGCCGTGGCAAGGCGTGATCGCGCCGGCCCGCACGCCGCCGGCGATCGTTACCAAGCTCAATGCTGAGCTTAATGACGCGGTGGCGATGAACGATGTGCGCGCGCGGATGCGCGACATCGGCATGATCCCGGTCGGCGCCGGCTCACCCGCGGAGCTTGCCGAGTTCCTGCAGTCTGAAATCGCACGCTGGGGCAAGGTCGTTGAGGAGGCCGGCATTGCCCGGTCGGAGTGATCGTGGTGCCGCGCGCGACAATGCCGGCCGCGAGCCGCCGCCAACTTCCCCTCGGCGACGAAGTTTTTCTCGATCATGTCGGACACTTCGTGCGCGATGCGCAAGCGGCAAGCCGCGCGCTGCGTCGCGCCGGCTTTGCGCCGACGCCGGTCTCGATCCAAGCGGATAAGGAGACGTCCACGGGGCGCCTCGTTCCCACTGGACTAGGCAACGTCACCGCAATGTTTGCGCGCGGCTATATGGAAGTGCTGTTCAAAAACTCCGACACGCCGCTGGCCGGCGAACTCGACGCGGCGCTCGCCCGCCGCGCCGGACTGCATCTCGCCGCCTTTTCGGTGATCGATGCGGCCGCGGCGCGCGAGCGCTTGGCCGCCGCCGGATTTCCGGTGCGCGATTTGGTGCGCATGCAGCGGCCGGTTGAGACGGAGAGCGGCCCGGGCGTTGCCGCTTTTACGATCTCACGCGTAACGCCGATGACGATGCCGGAAGGGCGCATCCAGATATTGACGCATCACACCGAAGAGACCGTGTGGCAGACGCGCTGGCTTTCGCATCCGAACAGCGTTTGCGATCTCATCGACGTGGCGATTGCGGTCGACGATGTCGAAGAGGCGGCGCAGCGGTTCGCGCGCTTCACCGGCCGGCCGGCAACGTTCACGCCGGGCGGCGCGCTCATCCGGCTCGACCGCGGCGGCATTTATCTGGTCAGCCACGACAGGGCCACCGAGAAACTGCCGGAGGTGCCGGTCACCTCATTGCCTTTCATGATCGGTTACGCGCTCGGCGTCGAATCGCTGGCCGCCGCCGAAGCCACGATCGACGGCGCCGACCTGGAATGGCGCGCATTCGAAGACGGCATTGTCGCGACCTTCCCGGCGGAATTGGGCCAGGGCGCTTGGTTCTTTGTCGAAGCGCCGGAAAGTCTGCCGTGGCGGCGCTGAGCGATAAAAGCGAAATGGGATCAAGTCGAATCGCTATTTCGCTTTAGCCTATTGTTTGAGCATGATCTTTTCCGAAAACCGGTATCCACTTTTCGGGATCATGCTCTAATCCTCGGCAATTTGGCTTTTGCGCTCGGCGTGCAATATTCGCGGCGCGCAACAGCGAGACCGCCTTTGCATAGTCCGGCAGACATCGCGACGTCCTGGCCCGACGCGATTTACGCGCATTTTCGCCGCGTCGGCATCCGCCAAGTGGGTTATGTGCCCGACGCCGGACACAGTCGGCTGATTACGTTGTGCCAAAACGACCCACAGATCACCGACGTCGTGCTGACCACGGAAGAAGAAGGCGTCGGGCTGGTTGCCGGCGCCGCGCTGGGCGGGCAACGCGCAGCACTGCTGATGCAGTCGAGCGGCGTCGGCAACTGCGTCAATATGTTTTCGCTCCTGCGCAATTGCGGTTTTCCCTGCATCGCACTCGTCACCATGCGCGGCGAGTTCGGCGAATTTAATCCATGGCAGGTACCGATGGGCGCCATCACCGAAGAAGTGCTGCGGCTTTGCGGCTTTCTCACCTACCGGGTCGAGAGCGCGGATGCCGTCGATGAGACCGTGGGCGCCGGCTGCGACATGGCGTTTAGCGGCAATCTTGCGGTTGCGATCCTGCTGTCGCAACGGCTGATCGGCCCCAAGCAATGGACGCGATAAGGGTGCGATGATGCTGGACCGGCGCGAATTCGTGCAACAACTCTTGGTCGATCGCGGCGATCTATTGGTCGTGCCCGGACTCGGTTCGGCGACCTACGATGTTGCAGCGACCGGCGATCACCCGCTCAATTTCTATCTCTGGGGCGCGATGGGCGGCACCGCCATGATCGCGCTCGGTCTGGCGCTGGCGCGGCCCGACCGGCGCGTGGTCGCGATTCCCGGCGACGGCGACATGCTGATGGGCCTGGGTAGCCTCGCCACGATCGGCGTCAAGCAACCGAAAAATCTCGTCGTGGTGGTGCTCGACAATGCGCGCTACGGCGAGACCGGCATGCAGCCGAGCCATACCGACGCCGGCGTCGATTTCGTGGCGATCGCGCTCGCCTGCCGTTTCCGCCAGGCGCGTACCGTGACGCGCATCGAAGAGGCGGCGGAAGTGCGGAAATTGCTGCATGCCGGCGAAGGACCAATTCTCATCAACGCCAAGATCAAGCCGGAGGACGTGCCGCGGGTTCTGCCGCTCCGCGACGGGCACGCCATCAAGCAACGCTTTATCGCGGCATTGAACGTCGCCTGATCGCAGTCGGCACTCGCTTCAGCATTTGTGAAAGAACTTGTAGATCTCCGGGCGCTGCATCCAGATCAATTGCCAGGTCAATCCGCCGTGCGCGTCGACCCATTTACGGATGTCTTCCGGATAAATCCTCAGCAATTGGTCGGTGACGAACGGAAAGGTCCCGGCGTGAAAGCCGAGCACCGCATCCGGCGTGACGCAAATGTCCTTGCGCGGAAAGTATCCGGTCAGCAAGGTGCAGGCGGACGCGCAGAGGCCGACGATGCGAATGTTGACCTTTTGCGCGGCGAGCTTCTCCCATTTCTGCTGGTAAAGATAGACAAACCCGCCATGGTCACCGCCAACTTCGATCGTTTCGGCACGCGCCAGCGACGCGGCAATGATCAGGATAGCCGTTAACGCAATTTGCAACGCAACTTGCCAAATTTTCATTTCATTGCCCCGCGCTTGTTCCCGCTGTTGTTCCCGCTGCCTTGGCCGCCTGTTTGACCGCCGCGACAATCTCCGGATAGGCGGCGCAGCGGCAGAGATTCCCCGACAGATAGTGGCGAATGTCCTCGTCGCTTGGATCGGGATTGTGCTTGAGCAATTGGTGCGTCATCAGCACGAATCCCGGCGTGCAGAAGCCGCATTGGAATGCTCCGCAAGCGATAAAAGCTTCCTGTACGTTCGACAGCGCGCCATCGGCATCGAGATGTTCGACCGTGGTGACTGATTTGCCGTCAGCCCAGACCGCAAAATAAAGACAGCCTGACACCGCCTGCCCGTCCACCAGCACCGTGCAGCAGCCGCACAAGCCCTGCCCGCAGCTTTCGCGTGCGCCAAACAGATCGAAGCGCTGTAAGAGCTCGACCAGATTGCGATGCGGCTCGATCGTGGTCGAGACCAGCTGGCCGTTGAGCGTAAAACTGATGGAGCGCGCGCTCATCATTCGTCCTCGAGCGGTCGGCCGGCTTTGGCGCGCAACGCGCGCAGCACCGCTTCGGCGGTGATTGGCAATTCCGTGATGCGCACATCAACGGCGTCGTGAACCGCATTCGCGATCGCCGGTGAGACGCCGAACGTGCCGGTCTCGCCTAATCCCTTGGCGCCGAACGGACCTGAATGCTGTTCCGCGGCGACAAGTTCATTTTCCATCGGCGGCACGTCGCCAATGCCGGGAATCTTGTAGTCGGCCAAAGACGCATTGGTGACTTGCCCGCCATCGAGCTGCATCGCCTCGGACAAGGTGAAACCGAGCTGCATGATCGCGGCGCCGGACAGTTGCGTGCGAGCCACGGCGGGATTGATCAGCTTGCCGCAATCGGCGGCATTGATTAGCCGCAGGACGCGCACATGTCCGGTTTCGGTGTCGACTTCGACCTCCGCGGCCGCGCCACCGACCATCCAGAACGGCGTGACATTGTCCGACTGGCCGGTCTGCGGGTCTGGCGGTTTGTAGCTCGGAACGAAGCTCCCCGTGCCGATGACATTGCCTGCCTGCATGCCGTAACGCTTCCTGAATATTTCGGCCGGCGGATAATTGGTCCCTTCCGGCAGCCCGGCCTCGGCGGCGAGCGCGCGCAATTTAGCGCGTGCATCTTCCGCCGCGAGACGCACCGCGTTGCCCATGTGATAGAGCGAGCGCGAGCCGAGCGTGCCCATGTCGTAGGGCGTGACATCGGTGTCCGGCGCGACGACGCGGACATCCTCGGCTTTGACGTCCAGCACCTCGCCAACGATCTGCGCGAAGGCCGTGTCGCCGCCCTGCCCCATATCGACCGTGCTCTTGTAAAGGTACACGCTGCCGTCGGCGGACACGTTCACCATCGCGACCGACGTTGTCGGCGAGATCGAGGCCTTGAGACCGATGGCAATACCGCGGCCGCGCCGCAGCGTCGGCGAACCGCGGTTGAACGGTGCGTTCCAGCCGATTCGCGCCACGAGCGCGTCGAGCACTTCGCCGACAGCGGCATCCCGCAGCACGGTGCCGCTCGCCTGCGGCCGGCCGTTACGCAGCAGGTTCTTGCGGCGGAACGCGACCGGATCCATGCCGAGTTCGCGCGCAATCAGATCGGTGTGGCTTTCATAGCCCCAGACGAGCTGCGGAACGCCAAAACCGCGCAAGGCGCCGGCCGGCGTGCGATTGGTGTAGAGCGCGTAAGAATCGATGCTGACGTTTTCGATGTCGTATGGGCCGGCCGCGGTGAAGCCGGATTTCTGCGTGACCCGTGGACCGATATCGGCATAGGCGCCGCCGTTCCAATACACCTCGCAAGCGCGCGCGATGATGCGGCCATCCTTATCCACCCCACTTTTGATGCGGAATGTCGTCGGATGTTTGGTGATCATGTAGAACTGCTCTTCCATCGTCAGCGCGATCTTGACGGGACGGCGGACCAGCATGGCGAGCGCGGCGACCAGCGCTTCGAGCTTGACGTAGACTTTCGACCCGTAGCCGCCGCCGAGATACGGCACTTTGACGCGCACGCGGTTTTCCGGCCAGCCAAACAGCCGCGCGATTTCGATTCGCACGAATGACGGCGTCTGATTCGAGCTGTAGATCGTCAGCCGCTCATCGCCGGGCTCCGCTACCGCGACATGCGGCTCGAACGGCAGATGCAAACATTGCTGGGTCTTGAAGGTGTGCTCAAAAACGCGGTGCGCATTGGCGAACGCCTTGTCGGCGTCGCCGCGCCGCAAGTGATAATCGAGCGCAACATTGGTGCCCTTGCGGCCTTGCAGATGTTTTAGATCGGCAAAGGTGCCGGCCGGCCTCAGCACCTCGTGCACCAGCGTGTCCGGCTGCATCGCGGCGAGCTCGTCATAGACGGCCGGCAGCTCGTCGTATTCGGCCGTAATCAGCTGTGCGGCGTGTTCGGCAACGTGCGGATCGCTCGCCAGAACGGCGGCGACCGGTTCGCCGACATAGCGCACCTTGTCGAACGCGAGGATCGGCTGATCGTGAAAGGCCGGGCCGTAATAGGGCTCGGGAATGAGCTTGCGGATATCCTCGCCGGTCACGACGCGATGTACGCCGGGCAGCGCGCGTGCGGCCGTGGTATCGATGCGCCGGATGACGCCGTGCGGCACGGTCGAGCGGGTCACCTTGCCGTACAGCATGCCCGGCAGGCGTAGATTATGGGTGTATTCGGCCCGCCCGCTGACTTTGGCGCGGGCTTCCAACCGCGGCAGCTCTCGGCCGATCTGCTTCATGGCCGGTGGGCTCCCGCGCCGTCGGCCGCCTGGCGCACCGCGCGGCCCAGATAGACGCGCAGCAATTCGCGCTTGTAACCGGCGGAGCCATGCGCATCGGTGAGCAAGATCGCTTCCTTGGCCGCGGCGTCGCCGGCACGCCGCAACAGATGATCGTCAAGGCGCCCGTTGTGCAGGACCTGTTCGGCGCTGGGCAGGCGCGTCACTTTCTCCGTCGCGGCGCTGATCACGACAGCAGGGTCGTGAACAGCGCCATCCTTGAGCATGAATGACACGGCGATGCCGAGCGCGGGCCAATCGTCGGCTGACCGTGCGGTGATCTTCACATAGGCGGCTTTGCGTCCGTCAAGCGGCGGCACCGTCACCGCGGTGATAAGTTCGTTCCGCTCGAGGACGGTCTCGTAATAGCCGGTGTAAAGCTCGGCGAGCGGGAGTTCGCGCGCGCCGTTCGGCCCGGTAATGGTCACGCGCGCCGCGAGCGCCGCAAGCACGGGCGGCAGATCCATATGCGGATCGCCATGGGCGAGCGCGCCGCCGACGCGGGCGACGTTACGGACGCGCGGATTCGACAGCGTGCGCAGCGCGCGTTTGAGCACCGGCAAACGCGCGGCAATATCGCGATCGTGCTCGAGCTCACTCAGCGTCGCCAGGGCGCCGATGCGCAATTCACCGGAACCGTTCATGGCAATGCGCGCGTGCTCCGGCTCGAGGCGATGCAGACTGACGAGGCGGGTGGGGCGGAACACGCCCGCTTTCATCATCAGCATCAGCGCGGTGCCGCCGGCGACCGGCCGGATCGTCGGCTCCTGCGGATCGAGCATCGCCACCGCCTCTTCGAGCGAGCCCGGCTCGGCCATTTCGAAGGGGATCATGCGAGAATTTCCATCCCGGGATTTTCCATCCTCTGTCTCATGCTCCCGTCAGGCCGGCATGATGCTCAAGACGTGATCGGCGATTTCGGCGCGGGTGGCAACCCAGATATCAGGCGACGACATCGCCTGCTCGATGATCTTCTCGTAAAAATATGCGCCGCGATGATGGCCGAAAATGTGGGCGTGGCTGGTCACATCGATGATCCGAAGCTCGCTGCCGGCGCGCGCAATCTCGATCACCTCATTGTAGGATTCGAGCATCATCCGTGGTGGATGGCCGTACTTCATCGATGGCATATCATTGACATCGTACGCCAGCGGAATGGCGACAATCGTGCTGTTGCCATAGCTGATGAGTTGCGGAAGATCGAAGTCGAACACGTCGCCATACCAGCGATAGCCGGCTTCGGCGAGGAGTTTTGGCGTGGATGGTTTCGAGGTGCCGCGCGGGGAGAGCCAACCGCACACCGGTTTTCCGGCCGCTTCGGTGAGAAGCTTGGTGCAGCGTGCGATGTTTCGCCGTTCCTCGTCGTCCGAGAGCAGACCCGGGATCACGTCCATCGCATAGGAATGCGACAACACCTCGTGGCCGCAATCAGCGACGGCGCGCACGGTCCGCGGCGAACGTTCCGCGATGATCGCATTCACCATGACGCTCGCCTTGGCGCCATGGTTTGCCAACCCGTCCATCAAACGGTGAATGCCGACCTCGACGCCGTAAGCTGCCCAGGAAATCGCCATCGTGTCGAGCGCGCCGGCAGGAAGCGGATTACCCATCGGACTAATGCCGGGCGCCTTGCCGTCCGACCAGGCTTCGAGGCAGACATTGAAGACGACGGCGATGCGTTTACCCGCCGGCCAAGTCCAATGCGGCCATCTCCAGTCGGGCTGTTTCATTCGCGCCTCGGCAGACCGTTCCGCTTTAGCTTTTTTTGTTTAAGCATGATCTTTTCCGAAAACCGCTACCCACTTTTCGGGATCATGCTTTAGGCGCTGACATTGAAGGCCGCGATAGCGGCCATATTGACGAGCTGCGCATCGTTGGCCGCAAGCGGCACGATCTGCACGGAGCGATCGAGCCCGACCAGCATTGGACCGATCACGGTCGCGCCGCCAAGCTCCATCAGCATCTTGGTCGCGATCGAAGCGGAGTGGAACGCCGGCATGATCAGGACGTTGGCGGGCCCGGACAGGCGGCAGAACGGATAGGCCTCGCGCAGTTCCATGTTCAGCGCAATGTCGGCGGCCATTTCGCCGTCATACTCGAAGTCGACGCGTTGTTCGTCCAAAAGCCGGACCGCTTCTTGTACGCGCTGCGAGCGCTCGCCTGGGGGATGACCGAAAGTCGAGAACGCCAGCAAGGCGACGCGCGGGTCGTAACCGAGATTGCGGGCGACGCGCGCCGCTTCGATGGTGATTTCGGCGAGTTCGCCGGACGTGGGCATTTCGGTCACCGCGGTGTCGGCGACCAGGACGGTGCGGCCGCGCGCCAAGACCAGCGAAATCCCCATCACGCGATGGCCGGGCTTGGTGTCGATGCAGCGCCGAACATCTTGCAGCGCCGCGGAGAAATTGCGGGTTACGCCGGTGACCATGGCATCGGCATCGCCGAGCGCCACCATGCAAGCGGCAAAGTGATTGCGGTCCTGATTGATAAGCCGCTGGCAGTCCCGCTGCAGAAAGCCGCGGCGTTGCAGCCGCTCGTAAAGGTACGCGACGTAGGACGAATTACGCTTGGAGATGGCGGCATTGGTGATTTCGATATTGCCGCCAAGCTCGATGCCAAGCGCTTGTGCGCTGGCGCGCACGCGCGGTTCGCGGCCGACCAAGAGCGCGGTGCCGAGCCCTTCGTGAACAAAACTCGCCGCGGCGCGGATCACCTGTTCCTCTTCGCCCTCGGCAAAGACGACGCGGCGCGGCCGCCGGCGCAGCCTTTCGTAAACTCCTTGCAACACGCCGGCGATCGGATCGCGGCGGCTGCGCAATTGGTGGCGATAGGCCTCCATGTCCTGGATCGGCCGCCGCGCCACCTTGGACTCCATCGCCGCCTTCGCCACCGCCGGCGGAATATCGGAGATCAGCCGCGGATCGAACGGCACCGGAATGATGTAGTCGGGTCCGTATTTCGGCCGCGCGCCATAGGCCACGGCAACTTCGTCGGGCACGTCCTCGCGCGCCAGCGCAGCCAATGCCTGGGCGGCAGCAATCTTCATTTCCATATTGATGGCGCGCGCCCGCACGTCGAGCGCGCCGCGAAAGATGTAGGGAAAACCGAGCACGTTGTTGATCTGGTTCGGATAGTCGGAGCGGCCGGTCGCCATGATCGCGTCCGAGCGGACCGCCGCGACCTCCTCGACGGTGATTTCCGGGTCGGGATTGGCCATCGCGAAGATGATCGGCTTGTCCGCCATCGACTTCACCATGGCCTGGGTGACCGCGCCCTTCACCGAAAGACCAAAAAACACGTCGGCCCCGGCCAGTGCCTCGGCTAGCGTGCGCGCTTTGGTTTTAACCGCAAAGCCCGATTTCCATTGGTTCATGCCCTCGGTGCGGCCTTCGTAAATGACACCTTTGGTATCGCAGAGAATGAGATTTTCGGGGCGAAAGCCGATGGCGCGAAGCAGTTCGAGACAGGCAATCCCGGCCGCGCCGGCGCCGTTGCAAACGAGCTTGGTGGTCGGGATTTTGCGGCCGGTAAGTTCCAGCGCGTTGATCAGGCCGGCGGCGGCGATGATCGCGGTACCGTGCTGATCGTCATGGAAGACCGGCACATCGAGCAGCTCGCGAAGCTTCTGCTCGATGATGAAGCATTCCGGCGCCTTGATGTCTTCGAGATTGATCCCGCCCCAGCCCTTGCCGAGCAGTTTGACGCAATTGATGAACTCGTCCGGATCCTCGGTCGACACTTCGAGATCGATGGAATCGATATCGGCGAAACGCTTGAACAGGACCGCTTTGCCTTCCATCACCGGCTTGGCCGCCAAGGCGCCGCGATTGCCGAGCCCGAGAATGGCGGTGCCGTTGGTGATGACCGCGACGAAATTGCCCTTGGTCGTGTAGTCGTACGCCTTGCTCTCGTCGGCGGCGATCGCCAGCACCGGAACGGCAACGCCCGGCGAATAGGCCAATGAAAGATCGCGCTGGGTCGCCATCGGCTTGGTGGCAACGATTTCGAGCTTGCCGGGGCGGCCTTGGCTGTGAAACAGCAGGGCTTCCTGATCGGTGAAGGTCGGACGCTGCGTAATGCCGCCGTTTTTGGCCGCCATTTTCGATCGCCTGCCGGTGAATGAGCGCTTTAATGAGCGGGTTAAGGCAAAGCCCCGTAGGACTTTAGCGAAAGCCCCGGTCCGTACTCAAGGACCCCCGCCGAAAGTTACGGCGACTGCAAGTCAACCGGGTCCATCGGTTCGAGGCGAAAGCGCCTGGCGCGATCTTTCGTTGCAGCGCATTGAACTCGCCGGCGCGGAGGGGTAATGGCAGGCGCTCACGACCGATCGTTCACCGCCGGCAGCGCCATGATCAGATTCCTGTTTCGTTTCGTCGGCCTGTGCCTTCTGGCCACCGCCTTTGTGCTTTTCGTCTATGACGGGACGAAATCTATCGCCAATCATGATCTGCTTTACACCAAGCTCGACGATGTCTGGGCGATCATCGATCAGAACAGCCTCAATGCCGTGCAAGACTGGTTCAAGCTGCAGCTTGCCTGGGCCTGGGAGCCTTACCTGCAGCGCAGCTTCGACCTGCCGGCTTGGGTTGTGGTCGGCGTCATAGCGACGGTTCTGATCCTGCTCGGGCGCAAGCGCAAACCGCTGATCGGCTACGTGCGCGACTAGTGTCCCGATTCCGAAGTTTGTAAGCATTTGCGGCACGCTGGTACGAACTTCGGAATCGATAAGGACACTAGCAAATAATATGCTTGCTAGTGCCGCCTTTGAACCCGAAGTTCGCATCAGGGGGCTCCGGACGCTTGTGCGAACTTCGGGTTCGCGGCACTAGTGTCCCGATTCCGAAGTTTGTAAGCATTTGCGGCACGCTGGTACGAACTTCGGAATCGATAAGGACACTAGCAAATAATATGCTTGCTAGTGCCGCCTTTGAACCCGAAGTTCGCATCAGGGGGCTCCGGACGCTTGTGCGAACTTCGGGTTCGCGGCACTAGTGTCCCAATTCCGAAGTTTGTAAGCATTTGCGGCACGCTGGTACGAACTTCGGAATCGATAAGGACACTAGCAAATAATATGCTTGCTAGTGCCGCCTTTGAACCCGAAGTTCGCATCAGGGGGCTCCGGACGCTTGTGCGAACTTCGGGTTCGCGGCACTAGTGTCCCGATTCCGAAGTTTGTAAGCATTTGCGGCACGCTGGTACGAACTTCGGAATCGATAAGGACACTAGCAAATAATATGCTTGCTAGTGCCGCCTTTGAACCCGAAGTTCGCATCAGGGGGCTCCGGACGCTTGTGCGAACTTCGGGTTCGCGGCACTAGAACGACGATAAGCTCGCGCGCACGTCTTCATCGCGCGCGGAGGGCATTTCGTGCGACGGCTTGTCAGGAACTTGATAATCCTCGCACTCGCCGTCCTGCTCATCCCCTATGTGATCGCGCCGCTTTATCGTTTCGTCGATCCGGTCTCGACCCCGATGCTGTGGCGCTGGGCCACCGGCAAGCGCGTCGTGCACATCGCCGTTCCCCTAAACCGCATTGCGCCGGCGCTGCGCCTTGCGGTGATCGTCGCCGAAGACGGCAGCTTCTGCCGCAATCGTGGCGTGGACCTCGGCGCCATCCGCGAGGCGATGCAGCAGTCGGACGAACTCGGCGAGGCGCGCGGCGCTTCGACGATCACGCAGCAGACCGCCAAAAATCTGTTTCTGTGGGAGGGCCGCAGTTTTATCCGAAAGGCGCTCGAGTTCCCACTGGCGCTGTGGCTCAATCTGGTGCTGTCGAAGCGGCGGGTTCTTGAAATCTACCTCAATATTGCGGAATGGGGACCGAACGGCGAATTCGGGGCGGAGGCCGGCGCCCGGTGGGCATTCGGCAAATCGGCCCGCGATCTCGCCCCGCCCGAGGCGGCGGAACTCGCGGCGATCCTGCCCAGCCCGGTACGCCGCAGCGCCCGCATTCCGAGCGTGCTGGTGCGCCGCCTCGCCGCCCTCTATGAGCGGCGATCGCTCGAATTCAGCGGCCTGGATGCCTGCGTGCGGGGCTAGCCTGGTCGCAATCATTCTTCTATAAGCCGCGTTCCGAGCAGCGAAACCGAGAGAGAGGGAGAACGGCTATGGCCGTGCCGAAGAGAAAAACGTCGCCGTCAAAGCGCGGCATGCGCCGGTCTGCCGATGCCCTCAAAGCCCCGACCTATATCGAAGACAAGGATTCGGGGGAGCTGCGCCGGCCGCACCACATCGATCTCAAAACCGGCATGTATCGCGGCCGGCAAGTGCTAAGTAAGAAGTCCGAAACCTGAACTTCCGTCTCGGCGCAGTATTGTCTGCGCCGGCTCGGCCCCTATACGATCCAGGGTTCCTCATCGCGGCGGCGCCATTGACCCGCCGCGCGCCCTCGCCATTGAGGGCGGTTGAGCGAGATGGATCATGTTTGCGCTCGGTTTTCCGCTGCTGCTGATTCCGTTCGCGATCTACAACATGATCGCGTTTCTCACCCCCGGTGTGAGTTGGACCTCGCCGGTCACCACCGTGCATATGATGTCGGGCCAGGATTGGGTGCTGACCTGGGAGGATATTCTTCTCGCCTTCGCCATTTTCCTGCTCTGGATCGAGCTGATCAAATCGACCCGGGCCGGTACGCGCAGCATTATGCGTCGATAGACTGCGCGATCGAGCGGGTAAGGAACAGTCCGCGTTGCGGTGGATGGAATGACGGCTTTGATGCGGCGGTATCTAAGCCAGTTGCGCAAGCTATCCGCGTCATAGGCCTTGTCTGCGATCAGATGTTTAGGCGGCGTGACGGCGCCCAGCAGCGGCACGGCCATGCTGATATCGGCGACATTGCCGGGCGTCAGCGCGAAGGCGACCGGTCGGCCGCGATCATCGGCCAGACAATGGATTTTCGAGGTGCGCCCTCCGCGCGAGCGACCGATCGCTTGCGTCCACTCCCCCCTTTTGCGCCGGCTGCCGAGCGGTGCGCCTTCACATGCGACCTGTCGAGGCTGAGTTCGTGAGGAACATCGCCAGAAGCCGCAATCTGCTCGAACAGGCGCTGCCAAAGCCCGCGCTGCGACCATCTATTGTAGCGATTGTAGATCGTGGTCGCTGGGCCGTATTCAAGCGGCACGTGCGCAGCGGCATCCCGTCTTGAGAACGTGCAAGATGCCACTGATGACGCGACGATCATTGACGCGAGGTTTACCAGGCTTGCCGCGCGGCAAATGTGGATCAATTGCAGCCCACGCTTCGTTGGAGAGCCAAAACAGGCGCGTCATCACAACCTCCCAATTGGACGAACCCAATCAGAGGGTAAAATCACCAAACAAAGCAATAGATTGTATGAGTTCTCTACTAGGGTCAAAACTCATTCACCGCCACCGGTGAGGCGATCGACCTTTCGCTTCATCTCGTCAAGCTGACGTTTGAGATCGTCGATATCGCCCGATTTGCCCGAGGTTTTTTCGGCTTCACCGCCTTCGCCGCCGCTTTCCCGCCGCGCAAACGGCGCGAACATCGCAAACGCGCGCTCGAACATCTCCATGTTGCGCCGGACCTGCTCTTCCAGCGACGTGAACGCGCCGACGCCGAAGGCTTGCGCCATTTGCTGGCGGAATTTCTCCTGCTCGCGGGTCAAGGACTCGATGGAGACTTCGAGATAGCGGGGCACCAGCATCTGCATGCTGTCGCCGTAAAACCGGATCAGCTGGCGCAGGAACGTGATCGGCAGAAGGTTCTGACCCTCTTTGTTTTCCTGTTCGAAGATGATCTGGGTCAGAACCGACCGGGTGATGTCCTCGCCGGTCTTGGCGTCATAGACCACAAAGTCCTCGCCGGTCTTGACCATCGCGGCGAGGTCTTCCAGCGTGACGTAGGTGCTTGCGCCGGTGTTATAGAGCCGCCGGTTCGCGTATTTCTTGATCGTAACCGGCTCAGCAGTCTTGGTCGCTGTTTCTGACATGAACTTTCGGGCTTTGCGAAGAACCATTGTCGACGGGCGAAGGCGTGACTTTGCCGCCAAAATAGGCTGTTTCGCCGCTTGCGGCTACCCTTTTGTGATTGGAGGCCGTCCGCGCCCAACGAGGGCGAGGCATGCGGGCCATGCGGCGGCTTTGCGCGCCTTTGCGCCTTGTCGAGGTCCTGCGGCCTCCCTATGACATATATCAAAGACCTGCGGCCAGCCCGCGTCGTAATAGCCCCAAACAGTTCGGAAGGAACCTGTCATGAAAGACGACGTCGTTATCGTCAGCGCGACGCGAACGCCGGTCGGCGCGTTCAACGGCGCGTTCGCATCATTGCCTGCCCATGAGCTCGGCAAAATCGCCATCAAAGCCGCGCTGGACCGCGCCGGCGTCGAAGCGCCGCGGGTCTCGGAAGTGATCATGGGTCAGATATTGACGGCTGGCCAAGGGCAGAATCCGGCGCGGCAAGCCTCGATTGCCGCCGGCGTGCCGGTCGAGACCCCCGCTTGGGGCGTCAATCAACTTTGCGGTTCTGGTTTGCGCTCGGTCGCGCTCGGCTATCAGGCGATCGTCAACGGCGATTCCGAAATCGTCGTCGCCGGCGGCCAGGAATCGATGAGCGTGGCGCCGCATTGCGCGCATCTACGCTCAGGCGTGAAGATGGGTGATTTCGAAATGATCGATACCATGATCAAGGACGGCCTGTGGGACGCCTTCAACGGCTATCACATGGGCACGACCGCCGAGAACGTCGCGCGGCAGTGGCAGATCACACGCCAGCAGCAGGATGCTTTCGCCGTCGCATCACAGAACAAGGCCGAGGCCGCGCAGAAGTCCGGCAGGTTCAAGGACGAGATCACGCCGGTGACGGTCAAGACGCGCAAAGGCGACGTCGTCGTCGACGCCGACGAATATCCCAAGCACGGCACCACGCTCGAGGCGATCAGCAAGTTGCGCCCCGCCTTCGACAAAGAAGGCACTGTCACCGCCGCCAATGCGTCAGGCATCAATGACGGCGCCGGCGCGGTGGTGCTGATGAAAGCCAGCGAAGCCGCCAAGCTCGGCAAGACGCCGCTGGCCCGTATCGTGTCGTGGGCGCAGGCCGGGGTCGATCCCAAGATCATGGGCACCGGACCAATTCCGGCCTCGCGCGCGGCGCTCAAGAAAGCCGGCTGGAATGTCGGCGACCTCGATCTCGTGGAGGCCAATGAGGCCTTCGCCGCGCAAGCCTGCGCCGTGAACAAGGATCTCGGCTGGGACACCAACAAAGTGAATGTCAACGGCGGCGCCATTGCGATCGGGCATCCGATCGGCGCGTCGGGCACGCGCGTCTTGGTGACGCTGCTCTATGAGATGCAGAAGCGGAACGCGAAAAAAGGCCTCGCCACCCTGTGCATCGGCGGCGGCATGGGCATCGCGATGTGCGTGGAAAGATAGATGTCAGAGGTCGGATGACGGAGGTCGCTGGCTCAATTGTCTGACCTCCGATATCTGACATCTGTGATCCGGTCTCAAGCGAAGACGCGTTCAGTGTCGGGGAGGACATCATGGCCCGCGTTGCACTGGTCACCGGCGGTACGCGCGGCATTGGCGCTGCGATCAGCAAAGCCTTGAAGGCCGCCGGTTATAACGTCGCCGCCAATTACGGCTCTAGCGACGAAGCGGCGGCGAAGTTCAAAGCCGAGACCGGCATCAACGTCTACAAATGGGACGTGTCGTCATTCGAAGCCTGCGCCGCCGGCGTCAAGAAGGTCGAGGCCGAGCTCGGGCCCATCGATGTGCTGGTGAACAATGCCGGCATTACGCGCGATGCCCAGCTGCACCGCATGAAGCCGGAACATTGGACCGAGGTTATCAACACCAATCTCGGATCGCTGTTCAACATGTGCCGCAACGTCATCGAGGGCATGCGGGAGCGCAAGTTCGGCCGCATCATCAATATTTCCTCGATCAACGGGCAAAAGGGGCAATTCGGCCAGACCAACTATTCGGCCGCCAAGGCCGGCGAGATCGGCTTCACCAAAGCGCTAGCGCAGGAGGGCGCGCGCGTCGGCATTACCGTCAACGCTATCTGTCCGGGCTATATCGCGACCGACATGGTCAAGGCGATGCCGCAGGAGGTATTGCAGAAAAACATCCTGCCGCAGATCCCGATCGGGCGGCTGGGCGAGCCGGAAGAAATCGCGCGCTGCGTGCTGTTTCTGGCGTCAGACGAGGCCGGATTACTTACCGGGTCGACGCTGTCGGCGAATGGCGGGCAATATTACGCCTGATTGTTCCTCTACCGCCCGCGGTGCGTTGCGGCGTGCTTTTATTCCGGCGACCACTCCTGCGGCGCCAATTCGTGCTTGGCAAAATCGAACCCGGGCGCCACCGTGCAGCCAACGAGCGTCCACTCGCCGGTTGTCTGCGCCGCCTGCCAGACCTCGGCCGGCACCACGGCCTGAGGACGCAAACCCGCGGAGATGTCGCCGCCGAGCGTGACACGCTCGATGCGCCCGGGTGCGGCGGCGATTTCAAGCTGTAGCGGGGCGCCGGCGTACCAGTGCCAGATTTCGGCGGCGTCCAGCCGATGCCAATGCGAGCGCTCGCCGCGCGCGAGCAGATAGTACGCCGCAGTTGATGCCGCACGCCCGTCCAAGGTTTGACTTGAGTCGCGGAAAGTCTCGCGGAAATGACCACCCTCCGGATGCGGCCTAAGCGCGAGCATCCTGATGATGTCCTGTGCGGTCAGCGTGGGCATGAGAGCGCAATTTCGTTAAAACGAATCGATCGTCGATCTAACATTTTGCCGAAGGCATCATCTTTTTTGAAAACCCCATCTCCGCTTTTCCGGATCATCCCTAAAAGCGATTCTTCCGCTCGCGAATTTCGGCGAAAACCTTCCACGCCGGCGCGCCGCCTAGACCGAGCGACTTCGCGAGCTCCGGATTGTCGGCGCGCAGAAACGGATTGGCCGCTTTTTCCTCGCCGACGGTCGCCGGGATCGTGGGTTTGCCGTCGGCGAGGAGCTTTGCGACCTCTTGCGCGCGCGCCGTGAGCGCTTTGTTGTTCGGCTCGACGGTTTGAGCGAAGCGGATATTTGCGGCGGTATATTCGTGCCCGCAATAAAAGCGCGTGTCGTCAGGCAGCGCGCGCAGTTTGAGGAGCGAGTTCCACATCATTTGCGCATCGCCCTCGATGACGCGCCCACAACCGATTGAAAACAGCGTATCGCCGACAAACGCCAGCTTGTCGGCCGGGAAAAAATATGAAATGTGACCGGCCGTGTGGCCTGGCGTGTCGAACACGCGGCCCTCGAGCGCGCCGACTTTGACGGTATCGTTTTCCGCAACCGTCGCATCGACATCGGCGATACGTTGCGCCTCGCGGCGCGGCGCGGTCACGCGGCAGTGGTAGTGCGCCTTGAGTTCGCCGATGCCGGCGGTGTGATCGCCGTGGTGATGCGTCACCAGAATGTCGGTGAGCCGCCAGCCGGTTTTTTTGAGCGCCGCCTCGATGGGGGCGGCTTCCGGAGCGTCAATTGCGGCGGTGGCGCCGCTTGCGGGATCATGAAGCAGAACGCCGAAATTGTCCTTTAAACAACCGAACAAATACGTTTGCGCCGGCATGGCTGTCTCGTATTGGCTGACGGGAAGGCGAGCGGTAACGATAAATCACGATGCAATAAAGTTAAGTATTCGGCGCCGCCAACTGCAAGGGCGCAGCGGGCGGCAACATGCTATTTTGCCGCCATGGACGTCGTCGACCTGCGCAATTTCTATGCCCAGCACTTGGGCGTGGTGGCGCGCCGCTTCATCGGCCGCGGCATCCGTGCGCGCTGGAACGATGCGCGCGCGCTGCGCGTCCTCGGCATCGGCTATACCACGCCCTATCTCGGGCTGTTCCGCGGCGAGGCCGAACGCTGTCTCGCTTTGATGCCGGCGCCGCAAGGCGTGGTGCGCTGGCCGTCGACGCGTCCGGCGCTGGCGGCGCTGGTCGAGGAGGATGAATTACCGCTTACCGACTCCGCGGTCGACCGCGTGCTCCTGGTGCATGCGCTGGAAATGTCTCCCGATCCGGTCGAGCTGTTGCGCGAAAGCTGGCGCGTGCTGGCGGCTGGCGGGCGGCTGTTGGCGGTGGTGCCGAACCGCCGCGGTGTATGGGCGCGCATGGACACGACGCCGTTCGGTCACGGGCGGCCGTATTCGCGCACCCAGATCATGCATCTATTGCGCGACACCTGGTTCACGCCAACCGCCTGGGGCGAGGCGCTCTATGTGCCGCCGATTCCGCGGCGCTGGTTTCTGCGCTCGGCGGGCGCGTGGGAGCGCACCGGCGCCACTTTGTCCGCACCATTTGCAGGGGTCCACATCGTCGAAGCGACCAAGCAGGTCTATCGCACCGTACCGGCGCGACGCGAGCGGCGGCGCCTCGTTCCGGCCCTCAAGCCGGTGCTGATACCCTCGCCCGGCGCGACCGCGATACGCTGAAACGATCAGCCGCTCAACGGATCACACCAAAATGGGCTCGCGAACATGGGCATGACAACATGGGCATGACGATCAACTGCGATATGGGCGAGGGTTTCGGGCTTTATCGGCTCGGCAACGATGCGGCGCTGATGCCGCATATCGACCTCGCCAATGTCGCGTGCGGCTTCCACGCCTCGGACCCTTCGATCATGCATGAGACGGTGCGGCTCGCGAAGCAGCACAACGTCAAAGTCGGAGCGCATCCCTCGCTTCCCGACATGCAGGGCTTCGGCCGGCGCGCAATGGTCATCGCGCCCGACGAGGTGGAAGACCTGGTGATCTATCAAACCGGTGCGTTGAAAGCCTTTCTCGACAGCGAAAGCATGCCACTCAACCACATAAAACCGCACGGCGCGCTCTACGGCATGGCGGCCCGCGACGAGGCCATTGCTGGCGCGATCGCCAATGCCGCGCGCATATTCGGCGTGCCGGTCCTCGGCATGGCCTTCACCGCGCACGAAACGGCTTACCGAAAAAAGGGAGTCGCGATGATTTGCGAATTTTACGCCGACCTCGCCTACGACGGCGACGGCAATCTCATTCTCAGCCGCGTCCACGATGCCGTCGACCCGGCACAAGCCGCCGCGCGTGTGCTGCGCGTCATGCGCGATCATGTTGTCGCCACGACAACCGGCCGCGATATTCCGGTGCGGGCCGAGACGATCTGCGTGCATTCCGACACGCCCGCGGCGGTGGCGATTGCCGCGGAACTAGCGAAAACGCTGCGACACCAAGCGGTGTGATCTCGCCGCGACCTCAGACTGGCACGTCAGACTGGCCACGCTTCGGCAGTGACCGAAGCCGCATCGGCACCGACATAGTCGGCGATGGTTTGGCTGCCGTCGCGGTCGAGCGCGGCCAGCATGGCGGCCTTGATTTCGCCGACGAGGCCAAGGCCGCGAAACACCAGTCCCGAATAAATTTGAACGAGGCTTGCGCCGGCGCGAATCTTGCCGAGTGCGCTCGTTCCAGAATCGATGCCGCCGACGCCAACCAGCGGGAAAACGCCCTCAACCCGAACATAAGTCTCGGCCAGCATGCGGTCGGCGAGTGGCAAGAGCGGCCGCCCGGAGAGGCCGCCCGCTTCTCTCGACTGAGTATCGCGCAGCGCGGGCCGGGTCACGGTGGTATTGCCGATGATCATGCCGTCGACCCGGCGCGCGCGCGCGATTCCCACCACATCGTCGAGATCGGCAAGCGATAAATCAGGGGCAATCTTGAGCAGGACCGGCGTGGGACCGGCGTTTTTGGTCACACGCTCGCGCGCATCGATGACCCGCGCCAAGAGATCGTCCAATACGCCGGCCTGCTGCATGTCGCGCAAGCCGGGCGTGTTGGGCGAAGAAATATTGACCGTGACATAGCTCGCCACTGCGGCGAACTTTTCGATCAGGCGCACGTAATCGGCGACGCGATCCGGCGCATCTTTGTTGGCGCCGACATTGATGCCGACGATGCCGCCGACCCTGGCCCGCGCCGCCAGGCGCCGCAGCACGGTATCGGCGCCTTCGGAGTTAAATCCGAGCCGATTGATCACGGCCTGATCGGCGTCGAGCCGAAACAGCCGCGGGCGCGGATTGCCCGGTTGCGGCAGCGGGGTGACGGTACCGACCTCGACAAAGCCAAAGCCGGCGCGCAAGAGCGCGTCCGGAATCTCCGCGTGTTTGTCGAATCCGGCGGCAATCCCGATTGGATTCGGAAAATTCAGCCCGAACACACGGGTCGCCAGTCGACTGTCATCCGGCCGTGCCGGCGGCAGCGGCGCGATTTGCAGCATCCTGATCGCAAGGCGATGGGCATCTTCGGGATCGAGCGCATAAAGGAACGGCCGCGCCAATCGATCGAGCAAACCGATCATGGCGTGAACTCCGGCAATATGCGCCGACCGGAGACTTCGTCCGGCACCGGCTTTGTCCAGCGTACCGCGGTGAGCGGCAGCGCGGCGTAGAGATGTGGAAATAGTTCGCCGCCGCGCGAAGGCTCCCATTTCAGCGCCGCTCCCAACGCGTTGCCATCGATCGCAACGAGCAACAGATCACGATGTCCCGCAAAATGTTTTGCCATGGTTGCAGCAAGCTGTGCAGCCGTGGAAAAATGAATGAAGCCGTCGCGGGCGTCAGCCGCCGAGCCGCGATACGTCCCGGTTTGCTCGGCGAGCCGCCAGGACGCTCGCTCGCAGATTTTGTAGATCGTTGTCACAAATCGTTCGGCATTGGCCGCAGCTCGGGCCGCAGGTCGCGGCGACCCTATCGGCCCTTGAGGCATCAAGCAATAATTCCTATTCTTTGCGCCGTTCGGGGGTGCCGATGCTGACGCATGCGCAGATCTGGTCTGCGATAGTGGGGTCAAATTTGCGACATCACGCCGAGCGCGCCAGCGCGCCGTCGATCATAGCAATGGTGTTGCCGACGCCATAGGCGGCGACAAACGAGCCGAACCGCGGCCCTTTCTCCTGGCCGAGCAATACCTGATACAGCATGTTGAACCAGTCGAGCGACACGCCGGGCTTGCCGTCCTTGG
Organism: uncultured Alphaproteobacteria bacterium; assembly: GCA_963816295.1. Taxonomy (GTDB): domain Bacteria; phylum Pseudomonadota; class Alphaproteobacteria; order Rhizobiales; family Xanthobacteraceae; genus BOG-931. The sequence continues at coordinate 690,938 of CAWFJS010000022.1, forward strand.
TTTTAATTTTGCCGCTCTTGTCGAGAAACGGCTCGCGGCGGCCGACCTCGTACACCACCTCTTGAATAGCCTCCGGCGTCGGCTGCTCCTCCAATTGCGCTAGCGCATCGCGCAGGTCCAAAAGCGCGGAGCGTTCGGCAGCGTTCGGCGCGCGGAATTTTTTCGCCGTCGCCACGAAGTCGCGATAATAGTTGATCGCATAATCAACGAGCGCGGCCAGTCGCGGATGCGTGGTCGGCGTCACGCCAGGCCGATAGCGCATGATGAAGCCCCACAGCGTCTCGGCGTTGGCGGCATTCGAGGCGGTGACCAGCGAGAGCAGCATCGCAAACGGCACCGGATTGTCAGGCGGCGGTGGCGCGCCGTCGTGAATGTGCCAGACCGGATTGCCGAGTTTTTCCTTGAGACCCTGACGCGGATAGGCATCGAGGAATTGCAGATAGTCGTCGACGTGCCGCGGGATGACGTCGAAATAAAGCCGCTTGGCGGCTTTCGGCTCGCGATACATGAACAGCGACAGGCTCTCTGGGCTGGCATAGCGCAGCCATTCGTCGATGGTCAGGCCGTTGCCTTTCGACTTCGAAATCTTCTGTCCGTTTTCGTCGAGAAATAGCTCGTAATTGAAGCCTTCCGGCGGCGCGCCGCCGAGCGTGCGGCAGATTTCTCCCGAGAGCTTCACCGAGTTCGATCAGGTCCTTGCCGGCCATTTCGTAATCGACGCCGAGCGCTACCCAGCGCATCGCCCAATCCGGCTTCCATTGCAACTTGCAGCGGCCGCCGGTGACGCGTGTCGTGACGCGCCCGCCCCGATCGGGATGCTCGTAGGTGATGGTCCCCGCTTTGGCGTCATGCTCGACGACCGGCACCTGCAGCACAATTCCACTTTCTGGATCGATCGGTAGAAACGGCGAATAGGTTTGCGCCCGTTCCTCGCGCAGCGACGGCAGCATGACCTCCATCACCTGCTCGAAATGGTGCAACACTTTGAGCAATGCATCATCGAAGCGCCCGGACGTGTAACAGGCCGTCGAAGACATAAACTCGTAATCGAAGCCGAACTGATCGAGGAAAGCGCGCAGCCGCGCATTGTTGTGCGCGGCAAAGCTGTTGTGAGTGCCGAACGGGTCAGGCACGCGGGTGAGCGGCTTGCCGAGATGCTGCGCGACCAGCTCTTTGTTTGGAATATTGTCAGGCACCTTGCGCAGTCCATCCATGTCGTCGGAAAACGCGATCAGCCGCGTTTTGATTTTGTCGTCGGTCAGGACGCGAAAGGCATGACGTACCATCGAGGTGCGCGCCACTTCGCCGAAGGTGCCGATATGCGGCAGGCCGGAGGGGCCATAGCCGGTCTCAAAAATCACCTCGTCTTTAGGCTTTCGCTTCAGCCGCGCGACGATCTTGCGCGCTTCCTCGAACGGCCAGGCGTGGGAAAGCTCGGCCACTTCGCGAAGCGAGGCGGTGGGGGCTTCGATCGCCGTCATGATGGGTTTTGGTCAACTCCGCGGCGTTAGACTTGGTCTGCGACACTAGTGCCGCGAAGTTCGTCTGAGCGTGCCGCAAATGCTCACGAACTTCGGAATCGGGACACTAGGAAGGCCGCGTCGCATCGTCAAACGCATCGGTTCAAGCCATCTGGGCAAGCTATGGGCTCAAAACGGGCTGATCGGAAAATAGCGCAACCACAGATCCGTGAAGCCGCCCTTCTCCCAGTCCCGAAACAGGGCCCAGTTCAAAGCCTGTCGCAACAGATCATTGCCGCGTTTGACCGCGATGCCCACGCCCTCGCCAAAATAGCGGCTTTCCAGATACGGGCCGCCGCGGAACACGCAGCAGCCGGCGGAGTCGGAACCATTGAGCCAGAAAGCGAGCGTAATGCCGTCGCCGAACAACAGATCGACGTCCTTGTTGCGGAGCGCTTCGCGCGCGGCTTCCGCATTGGCGTAGGACCGCACCTCGGCCGCGGTGAACATCTGCTTGAGGAAGGCTTCATGCGCTGTGCCGGCGACGACAGCAATTTTCTTGCCCTCGACCAGTTCCGGCAGCACGTCGCCGATCGGGCTGTCGATGCGAGCGACGAAGCGCGCCGGCGTACGATAATAAGGATCGGTAAAATCGGCGCGCCGGCGCGTGGCTGGCGTGATCGCGATCGAAGCGATGACGGCGTCGCCGCGATTGTCGAGCGCATCCAGCAACAGTTCAAAGCGCCGCGCCTGGATGGTGCAGGTGGTCTTGATCTCGTCGCAGAGCTGGCGGGCAAGATCGACGTTGAAACCGACCGGATTGCCGTCCGGCCCCGCATAGTTGAACGGTGGATAGTCGAGCTCGGTCAGAAAGCGAATCGACTGGATGCGTGAAAGGTCCGGCCGCTCCGGCCGCCGCCGCGGGTCCCAAAATCCCGGAACGCCGGCCCCCGACGGCAGCGTCACCCCCTGCTGCGCCTGAACCGGCGATCCTGCGGCAAGGACCGCCGCAACCGCACCGAGCAGCGCCGCGGCCAAGATTGCTCGTAGCGTCAGCCGCACAGGCCGTCTCAGTTGGGCCACGGCCATCAGAAGTAGCGCCGCAGATCGGCTGCTTCCTGCTCCGGAGTCCGGCTGACGTTGAACGGCGCAACGAAATGCCCGTCCTTGTCCATGAGGTAGACCACCGCGGTGTGATCCATGGTGTAGTCACCGCCCTCGAGCGGCACTTTCTTGGCATAGACGCGATAGGCCCGCAGCGCCGCATTGATCGAGGCCTGATCGCCGGTCAGGCCGTGCAAATGCGGGTCGAAATTCGACAGGTAATCCTTAATGACCGATGGCGTATCGCGCTCGGGATCGACCGTGATGAACAATGCTCCGGTGCGATCGGCATCGGACCCGAGCGTATGCAGCACTTGCGAGATCTCAAACAGGGTGGCCGGGCAAATATCGGGACAATGGGTAAAGCCGAAGAACACCAGGAAGGGGCGTCCCTTCATATCCTGATCGGTGAACGGCTTTCCATTCTGGTCTTCAAGATGAAACGGGCCGCCGACCGCGGCAATCGCGGGACCAACCGGCGACGGCGCGCGGCCGGTAACGAAGAGGATGGCGCCAAAAAACAGAAACAACCCGCCGAGAAAAGCGGCGAGCAGCAGCATGACGCGAGATGTATTCGCCTTCACGAGCGGTTTCCCGTTAGCCAAAGCAGGCCGCAAAGCCAGCGCGGATCGTTTCGAAGAACACGGCGGTGCCGTAATAGGCCCAGAGCAAGCCAGTGCCAATAAGCGCGAGAGCGACCAGCGCGCTGGCTACGAACAAAGGCCCAGAAACTCGCGGTCGTACGAGGATTTGCGGCATGGCGGACATCCGGCCCGGGTTAGATAGGCCGGAATTGGCGTTCCGACAACGGCGAAAAGCACCGCAACCGCCGCGGTGCCCTGCCGTTCACCTGCCCGATAATTTACTGGCAAATCGGGTACAGCGTGCTCAACTCGTGGCCGCGCATCACGATCATTTGCGGCCGCAGCCCGCCATGGTGGTTGATCCATGAGCGGATTTCCGGCGGATAGAGCCGCATCACGACCGCACTGCCCCTGCGAGTCGGCACCAAGGAGCGCGACGCGTCGTCATAATAAGAAGCCGCATGGAAGCCCAAGGCGGCGCGCCGCGTTACGCAAACGTGGTCTCGCGGGACGATGCCGGTGAACAACGTGCAGGCCGACAGGCATGGCCCGTCAATGACAATCCGTTCGCCGGAAGCGCGGATCTCATTGAATTTCTGAACATAGGAGGAGACCTCCCCTCCAGGATCGCCGACAATTCGCACGTCGGCGGATGCCGCGCACGTCACTAGGGCCGACGCCAGCGCGCCGGCCAAGGCTGCTTGCCATTTCATGGAGTACCCTCTCCCCGCTCAATCGGGCGGAGTATTTAACCGGCATTGTGGCAAGAGTTCGGGGATTCCCGGCCTTTATGCTGAAATGACGGCCTGACTTGCCGCACCATCCACAGCAAAGGTGCTATAAGGCAGCGGCAATTGGGCAAAGTTCCCTCCGCTCAAGCAAAGATTTGGTGAGTGCTCACAATGGACACTTCGGTTGCGCGCCAGACCAATGTTCCCGATTTCGCGACGGCCTATTACTTACTCGAAGGCTTAAACGAGATCGGCGTCGATTACCTGTTCTGTAATTTCGGCACCGATCATGCGCCGATCATCGACGAGATGGCGCATCGCCGTAGGCGCGGTGAGCCAATGCCGACCATCGTGCGCTGCCCGCATGAGAATACGGCCGCGCATATGGCGGCGGGTTATGCGCTGGTCACCGGCCGCGGCCAGGGCGTGCTGGTGCATGTCGACGTCGGCACCGCCAATACCGCAAACGGCATGCACAATCTGTTTCGCAGCCGGCTGCCGGTGCTGCTGATGGCCGGCAAGGCGCCGTACACCGTCAACGACGAACTGGTCGGTTCGCGCGACACTTATGTCCATTTCGTGCAGGAGCCGTTCGACCAAGCAAGCCTGGTGCGACCGTACCTGAAATGGGAGTGGACATTGCCATCGGGCGTGGTCGTCAAGGAAGCGTTACGCCGCGCGGTCTCGATCATGCAGAGCGAACCCTGCGGGCCGGTCTATCTGATGATGCAGCGGGAGACGCTGACGCAGCATTGGCGGGCCGACGAAATTCGCCGCTACACCGGCGAGCAATTTGCCGCCACGTCGGCGGGCGGCGCCGATCCGGCGCTGGTCGCCGCGCTCGCCGACAAAATTCTCAAGGCGGAGAATCCGATCCTCATCACCGGCTATGCGGGCCGGCACGAGCGTGGCTCGCGCGCCATCGACGCATTGGCGCAATTCGCCGGGATCGCCGTCTACGAAGCCAATATGACCAACAATATCTCGCACGACAGCCCGTGCTTCGTCGGTTTTACCGCCGACAAGGCGGTGCCCGAGGCCGATGTCGGGCTGTTGGTCGATGTCGACGTGCCGTGGTTTCCGAGCGACGTGCAGCCCAACGACAAAGCATTCTGGGCGCACATCGACATCGATACGCTCAAGCCGGGCTCGCCGATGTGGACCTTCCCGGGCAACATCCGCATGCAGGGCGACAGCGGCCGCATTCTCGATCAAGTACTCGAAGCGCTGAAGGCGAAAGCAACGCCGCGTTTCAAGGAGGCCGTCGCGGCGCGGCTCAAGCGCATCAAGGCGGCGAGAGACGAGCGCATCGCGCGTGCGGCCAAGCTTGCCGCCGACAAAGGCCGGTCCGGCGCGATCAATCCACATTACCTGACCGCCGAGCTTGCGAAGCTTCTCGACGATCAGGACATGATCTTCAACGAGGGTGTGACCAATGCAGCCGCGGTGCTGATGCAGATTCCCCGGCGCGTCGCCAACACGACCGTTCGCGCCGGCGGCGGCGGACTGGGCTGGTCCGGCGGCACCGCGCTCGGCGCCAAGCTCGCCGCGCCCGATCGGCTCACCGTCCAGATCTGCGGCGACGGCGGTTTCTATTTCGGCAATCCGAGTTCGGTATTCGCAGTCGCGCAGCAATATAAATTGCCGATCCTCACCGTTGTTATGGACAATACCGGCTGGAACGCAGTGAAGCAGTCGGTGCTGCGCGTGTACCCGGAAGGCGAGGCCAAGTCGGCCAACGGCTTCGAGGCGGAGCTCGCGCCCAATGTGCACTTCACCAAGGTCGCCGAAGCGTTTGGCGCCTACGGCGAGGAGGTAAGCGATCCGGCCGATGTGCCCGCCGCGCTGGCGCGCTGCGTCAAGGAAGTTCGCGGCGGCCGGGCCGCGCTCCTGCACGCGCGGGTGACGCGGCTCTAACCTTCAAACAACCCGTTGACACCGCTAAGCGCGAGGTCCGTGCCGCGACAGCCGCGTCACGGACTGGCGTGATTGATGAATTTCTCCGGCGGCGCCTCGCCCCATTGCGACACCAGCGCTTCCTCGGCGGGCACGAGATTCGAGCCGTTGGCGAGGTTGAGCCGGTCGCTGTCGGCCCAGTGCTCGTGGACGTGTCCCCAAGGGTCTGCCCAATAATCGTAGACCTGACTGCCGAGCACATGCCGGCCGATGCCCCACATGTGCTCGTATTTGCCGAATTGCTTGAGATAGTCGTGGCCCATGCAGACATCGTCGATGTCCGACACCTCGAACGAGAGGTGATTGAGCCCGGTTTTCTCGTGCGCCAGGCAGAAGAACACGTGATGGTCGACGTAGCGATCGCCGCGGTCGCAGCGATTGAACGAGCCGATGATGTTGCCCTTGTCTTCAACGTAGACATCGTCGGAGCAGATAAATCCCAATGTTTCGCGGAACCAGCCGACAGTCTCGCCAAAGCGCGGCGTCATCAGCACGCCGTGGCCAACGCGCTTGACGTGCGCCGGGCCTCTGGGCAGCCGCATCAATTCACCGGCGCGCGATAGCGGCGTCTCGCCGGAATTGAGCTTCTGCCGCCGCACCGGGATTTCGGGCACCGGCGCAATCCCGCAGACGACCTCGATCTGATAGCCGTTGGGCTCGCGCAGCCGCACGCGCTTGCCGCCGCCAGGCTCGTCGATATTCTCAATTCCGGTGGCACCCGGCGCTTTGGTCAGCCGTTTCAGATCGTCTTCGCTGTCGACGTAATAAGCCAGCCCGACAAATTTCGGATCGCCCTTCTCGGTGACGTGGATGTGGTGGTTGGGATCGGTGCCGCGCATGTAGAGCGCATTGGCGGTCCGTTCGGTGCGGCGCAGGCCAAATCGCGTGAGAAATTCCTCCATCACGTCGAGATCGGGCGCCCTGAGGCGCCCATAGGCGATGTCCGTCACCTTGACCCAGGCCATGTGCTTCTCTCTCTCTCTCTCGGTATCTCGGCACGCGCGATCGCAAGCCACACGCAATGTGCCATGAGCAAGGGAGCTTCGGCAACGCGCGGCTTTAAGCGTAATAGTCGGCGGCGACGGTCGCATCGTGCTGCCGGCGGCCGAGCGCATTGAACACCGGGGTTAGAACGATCGTCACGATGAGATTGAGGATCACGGTGTAGAGCGCCGTGTAACCGGGGAAGGTATGGCCGCCAATCGCCAGCGGATAATTCGGCGTAAGATTCGCCGCGACGAACATCCAGGTGCCCGCGGCGGTGCCGGCCGCCCAGCCGACCAGCAGCGCCCAATCGTTGAACCAGCGGGTATAGACGCCGAGCAGCACAGCGGGCAGCGTCTGAATAATCAAAATCCCGCCGAGAAGCTGCATATAGATCGCGTATTGCGACGGCACGAAGACGATGAAAACAAGCGCGCCGAACTTGACGATCAGCGACGCCCATTTCGCCATCTGCGCTTCTTCTTTGTCGGTGGGATTTTTATTGATGAACTCGCGATGGATGTTGCGGGTGTAGAGATTGGCCGCCGCGATCGACATGATCGCGGCCGGCACCAGCGCGCCGATACCGATAGCTGCAAACGCGATGCCGACAAACCAGGCCGGAAAGCTATGCAGGTAGAGCGCCGGCACGGCGAAATTGTTGCCGAATTGCTTAAAGCCGCCGGCAAATTCCGGAAGGCTGCCGACGCCGGCGGCAATGGCGAAGAAGCCGACCAGCGCCAAAAGCCCGAGCATGAACGAGTAGCCCGGCAGCATCGCCGCGTTGCGGCGGATAGCGTGGCCGCTCGACGCGCTCAGGATGCCGGTCAGCGAATGCGGATAGAGGAACAGTGCCAAAGCGGAGCCGAGCGCCAAAGTCGCGTAGATTCCGTAGGCGCCGGTGCTATTGGCGGGTGGCGCGGCCAAAAGCAATTTGGCCGGCGGCACTGCCGAAAAGATCTTGCCGAAGCCGCCCAATTGAATCGGCACGGCGATCACCGCGGCAAAAGCGGTGATGTAGATCAGAATGTCCTTGACGATCGCGATCGACGCCGGCGCCCGCAAGCCGCTGGAATAAGTGAAGGCGGCCAGAACCACGAAAGCGATGACGAGCGGCAGGTCGCCGGCATAACCGGAGCCCGATACACCCATAGCGCCGATGACCACCTGTAGGCCGACCAATTGCAGCGCGATATAGGGCATGGTCGCGACGATGCCAGTGATCGTGACCGCGAGAGCGAGCCAGCGGTTGCCGAAGCGGCCGCGCACGAAATCAGCGGCGGTGATGTAATTATGCTTGTGGCAGACGTACCAAAGCCGCGGGAATGCCAGAAACAGAATCGGATAGATCACAATCGTATAGGGCACCGCAAAAAAAGCGATCGCGCCGGCGCCGAAGGCAAGCGCCGGGACGGCGATGAATGTGTAGGCCGTGTAAAGATCGCCGCCGACCAGGAACCAGGTGATGATCGTGCCGAAGCGCCGGCCGCCCAGTCCCCATTCGTGCAGCAGATCAAGGTCGCCCTTGCGCCAATGCGCGGCGGCGAAACCCAGCCAGGTGACGAACGCGAACAGCAGGATGAAGATGATCAGAGCGGTCCAATTGACGTCGGCCACGGCATTTCTCTCCCGTCGTATCTGCCTGACCTAAACCTCGCGTCCGTATTGACGCCGATTTGGGTTGGAAGCGCCCGTTACTCCTCGGTGGCGAAGTAAACGATCGCGGTCAGAATCGCTCCGATGATGACCCACAGGAGCTGATACCAATAAAAGAACGGAACGCCGGCCCAGGACGGCTCGACCGAATTGTAGAATGGCGGCCAAAGCACCGCGATGAACTGGATCACAAACAGCAGGTACCACCAGCTCCAGCCGGAGTGGGCACGCCGCCGATTGGTGTCTGGCCGATCCATCTCGCGCCTATTATCCTCGGGAGCCTCGACCGGCCCAAAAACTTTAGCTCTGCGGCAAGCGCAGGCCATTCAGAAACCTGCTGCCCATCACACTTGTTCCGTGGACTGCCGGCCCGAGGCGATGATGCCGCACCAAACAGCGGATGTGAAGCGCTTGAATGGTGGATACGGATCGGGTGCAGTGCACGACAAACAGTTTTGCTATATTTCTTTTCGATCGTTGTGCGTTGCAAAACCGCGTTCGATCGGGAGGAAGCACTTGGACCAGCCGGCTTCAGTCGAAATTGCCAAGCATACGCTGATGGCCGGCGGGCTCATTCTGGCGGTGGGCACGGTCGCCGGACTGTTCGCGCAGAAGACGAAAATTCCCGACGTCGCGGTATTCCTTGTCGCCGGAATGATGATCGGGCCGCAGGCCTTGGGCTTGATCGACATAAAGGCCAATTCCGCGCTTTATCAAATTCTCCTGTTGTTCGGCGCCAGCTACATCCTGTTCGACGGCGGCGCCTCGCTCCGCTTTCATGTGATGAAGCAGGTTTGGATTACGATCATCGTCATCGCAACCGTAGGCGTGTTGATTACCGCGATCATCACCAGCACCGCCGCACATTTTGTTCTCGGCGTGCCTTGGATCGTGGCAGCGCTGCTCGGCGCTACGCTGGCTTCGACAGATCCGGCGACTTTGGTTCCGATTTTTCGCCAAGTCCATGTCCGCGACCGGGTGGCGCAAACGGTGATGTGCGAGTCCGCTTTCAATGATGCCACCGGCGCGATCGTCACGTTCGGCGTGTTGACGGTTGCGATGGGCACCGGCGAGTTTTCGTTGTCGTCGTCTTTGCTCGATCTACTCACCCAAGCCGCGCTCGGCATCGCTGCCGGCGCCATACTCGGCTATCTCGCCGCGCTCTTGATCGCGCACGAACGCTGGGCATTTTTCATGGAATATGCACCGGTTGTGACGATCATGGCGGTGATCGGCGCTTATTTCGCCGCCGACGGCATGCGCGCCAGCGGCTTCATGGCGGTGTTCGTGTTCGGCATCATGCTGGGCAACAAAGATTCGTTCGGATTCAAAATGGGCAAGACCGAAGTCGCTACGGCTCGATCAGTATGTCGAGACGACGTCATTCATCATGCGCTTGTTCATTTTCATACTGCTTGGCAGCCAAGTCGATTTCGGCCTGATGAACCGGTATCTGCTGGGCGGCGTTGCCGTGGTTGCGATCTTCATGTTGGTGGCGCGGCCAGCCACGGTATTCGCTTGCACGCTGCCCGACCGGCGGGCGCGGTGGAGCCTCAACGAGATGTTGTTCATGTGCTGGACGCGCGAGACCGGCGTCATTCCCGCCGCACTCGCCGGCATCTTGCTCGGCATGAAGGCGCCCGGCGCGCAAATGATCGCATCGGTGACGTTCATTGCCATCCTCATGACGATCCTCATTCAGGCGCCCACGACGCGATGGCTCGGAAGCAAACTGGCGCTCCTGGAAGAGAAGAAGCTCCCGGAAGAGAAGAAAAAGAGCTGATTGCATCGCCGTCCTCGGCGCCAACCTGGGACTTAGCGGCACACCGGCGGGGAGTAGCGCAGGCCGCGGCCGCTGCAGTGCGCGGGCGTTAACGTGTTTACGCTTCCCGCGGTGGCCGAAGCCCCCTAAAATGTGTTAGCGCCTGCAACCAGGCGAAGCGGTGCCGCAAAGGCTCCGCCGTTAGGGAGGGTTTGTCTTATGAAACGTCGTCAATTCTTGAAGACCGCCGGTATCGGCGTTGCAGGCTCCGCGATCGCCGCGCCTGCAATCGCTCAATCCATGCCGGAACTGAAGTGGCGCCTGACGACAAGCTGGCCAAAGTCGCTCGACGTGCCGTTTAGCGCCGCGGAAACGATGTCGAAATACGTCGCCGAAGCGACCGACAACAAATTCCAGATTCAGACCTTTGCCGGCGGCGAAATCGTGCCGCCGTTCAGCGTGGTGGACGCGGTGGGCAATCAGACTGTCGAAATGGGTCATACCGCGGCGTATTACTTCTTCGGCAAAGACCCGACCTTTGCGCTTCTATGCTCGGTGCCGTTCGGCCTGAACTCCCGACAGCAAAACGCGTGGTTTTTCGATCACGGCGGCAACGAAATGGTCAATGAGTTTGTCAAGAAGTTTAATCTCTATGCGCTTCCCGGCGGCAATACCGGCACGCAAATGGGCGGCTGGTTCAGCAAAGAGATCAAGACCGCCGATGACCTCAAGGGGATCAAGATGCGGATCGGCGGCTGGGCCGGTAAGACCATGGCCAAGCTGGGGCTCATACCGCAACAAATTCCTGGCGGCGACATTTATCCGGCGCTGGAGAAGGGCACCATTGATGCAGCCGAATGGGTCGGCCCCTACGATGACGAGAAGCTTGGCTTCTATAAAGTCGTCAAGAACTATTATTACCCCGGCTGGTGGGAAGGTGGAACGGCGCTGCACTTCTTCGTCAATGTCGACAAGTGGAACGCTCTGCCGAAGAGCTATCAAGCTCTCATTACCGCGGCCGCCGGCTACGCCAATATGGACGTGCAGGCCAAATACGACGCACGCAATCCGCAGGCGCTTAGGCGCCTCGTCGCTAACGGCACGATCCTGCGCCCGTTCAGTCAGGAGGTAATGGAGGCTTGTCTTAAGGCGTCCACCGAGGTCAATGCGGAAACGTCAGCCGCCAATCCGGACTACAAGAAAATGTGGGAATCGCAGCAGGCATTTCGCAATGAGGAAAATCTCTGGTGGCAGGTTGCTGAATATAGCTACGAGACCTTCATGATCCGCACGCGGCCGAAGAGCTGAACAACCATCTTCGCAATACCGGGGGCCGGCCGAGGGTCGGCCCCTTTTTTGCGAATTTATCGCCACGCTGACCATTACCTCCCCGGCGTCACGTCGAGCGGCGGCGGCTCTGCCGGCTGAATCATCTGCTCGAAGCGTTTTTCCAGTTCTTGGTTTGAAATTGCGGGCGGTTTGCGGCTGAGATCAGCGGCGCTTTCGCCGACATGCGTGAGCTGCGGCACAAGCAGCACGGCAAGCAAGAGAGCGGCTTGTGCAAACAGATAGGGCAAGAGCGATCGCAGCAGCGCTGGAAACGGAATCGCCTGCTTGAGAACGGTTCGCGTCATCATCACCGCGTAGCCAATCAGCGGGTTGATAAAACTTGCCTGCAAAGCAAGCAGCACGAGAACCGCGACCCAGCGCGCATCCGCTACCCGGATCAGGAGCGGCGGAATGACGATCGGCACGATGACGAAGATGATTTCGAACGCGTCGAGCACCAGCGCGCTCAGCGCTATGCCGGCAAGCACGATGATGGTCGCGGTCAATGTCCCGCCAGGTATCGCAGCGATCCAGGCGGCCACAAGTTGATCGGTGCCAAGGATGCGCAACACCAGCGTCAACGTGGTGGCGGCAACGAGCAGAAAGAATAAGGCGCCAGTGAGCGCCAGCGTTTCGCGCAACACTTCGTTGAGGACTGGAAGCGGCAATCGGCCACTGACGAGGCCTGCAACCAGAAGCGTGAAACCGCCCATCGCGGCGGCTTCGACAGCGTAGAAGTAACCGGTGGCGACCCCGCCGAGCAGGATCAGTATTGCCAGCACGGTCACCGTCGCCAGGATCGCTTGCTGTACCGTCGGTCGTGGCGCTACACCCCGGGCTGTTCCGTCCGGCGTAGCTCGCCGGTTGAACCACCAGCCGAGCAGGAGACAAGCGGCGAGATAAAGGCCGGCCGGCGCCAGCGCGCCGTGAAACACATCCTGCGTGTTAATCACGCGGTCTTCGCGGCCGGTCGCAGTTACTGCAATCGTGTGTGCATTCAACATGGCGTCGCCAAGAAGGATCAGCACGAGCGATGGTGGCACCACGACCCCGAGCGTACTCGCCACGGTGATGATCGCGGCCCGGCGTGGCAGCGCGACGCCCGATGCGGCAAGCCGCGGCTCGGCCACGCGCGACAAGGCCAGCACGCTGGCGCCCACCGAACCATTCATCGGTCCAAGCAGCGCACCCAGTACGAAGCCGGAAAGCACCGGGGCCGCCGGTCCCGGCACCAAGGCGAGGCAGCAACGATAAAGCGCGTCAGCGAGTGGCAGGCGGTTAATGAGCGCGCCCATCAGCACATAAAGCGGTATGGCCTGCAGCAAATCGTTTTCGAGCAGATTGATCAGACGTTCGGGCAAGGCGCCAAGCAGCTGAATTGGCACATCGCCGCCCAAGGCCCCGATTGCGGCGCCGAAACAAGCCGTCGCCAGCAAAACCACGGCCGCTGGAATCCCAGTAAAGACGACACCGACGCCGGCCAGCAGCAACAGAGCTAAGCCGAGCCAAGGCATCATTGATGCCATTTACGGATGCGGCACGCGGGCCGGCCGCAATAGGCCGATCGTGCCCTCGATCAAGATCAACAGCGCCAAAATCAGCAGCGCGATCTTAATAATGAAATAGCCCGGGTTTCCGGTATCCGGAAACCGCTCGAGCAGCAGCGTCAAATCGCGCACGATAGTCCAGCTTGTCACGAGCACGATGATCGACCACGGAATAAGGCCGAACAGCGCGCCGGCGCGCGCGAACCACCGGCGCGCCGCGTCTGAATAGTTGCGCGATAGCGTATCAGCCGCGAGGTGAGTTTTCGCGCGCGTCGCGGCGGTGATACTGGCTGCGACATAGAGCGCAAACAGCCATTGCCCGAGATCGTTTGCTTCCCGCGAATAAAGACCGACAATTGAACGTAGTGGCCATTGCAGGAACAGTAACGTCACGACCGGCAGCGCCAGCCATTTGGCGGCGGCCAATACTGTTTCAAGGAAGCGTTCGAGGAACCGCAACATCCAGCCCGCGCTGATTTTTCCAGATTCGCCGGATGACCTTCAAGCTGATGTTAATATTCGCGTTTTCTGATCTTGCTGCAAGGTCGAGGTTTAGGCCTATCACGCCCGACCCTGCTCGCGGCTGCGTTCTCAACGAGACTCGAACTCGCTATTTAATGTCTGGCGGCTGGCCAAGATCGAGCGGCGGCAGATCGACTTGCGGAATATTGATCTGCACCTTGTTAGGATCGACAGTCGACAGCCCAGCCTTGTAATGCATGACCATGCCGGGGAACATGATGACCGAGATAACGGCGATGAGCTGAATCAACACGAATGGCACTGCGCCCCAATAAATCTGGCCGGTTGTTACTCCGGGCGTCAGCTTGCCGGTGACGCGATCGAGGAACGAATCGCGGGGTGCCACCGAGCGCAGATAGAACAGGGCGAAGCCGAACGGCGGATGCATGAACGAGGTCTGCATGTTGACGCCGAGCATAACGCCGAACCAGATCAGGTCGATGCCGAGATGATCAGCCGCCGGCCCGAGCAGCGGGATGACGATGAAGGCCAGTTCGAAAAAATCGAGAAAGAAGGCCAGCACGAACACGAAAGCATTGACGAACAGCAAGAAGCCAACCTGCCCGCCTGGCAGCGAGGTGAGCATGCTTTCAACCCAGATGTGGCCGCTGACCCCATAGAAAGTAAGCGAGAACACACGGGCGCCGAGCAGAATGAAAATCACGAACGAAGCTAATTTCGCCGTGGACTCGGTCGCTTGGCGGACCAAGTCCCAGGTCAAGCGCCGTTTGAGCGCGCCGAGAATGAGCGCCCCGCTCGCGCCCATGGCGCCGCCTTCGGTCGGGGTGGCGATGCCGATGAAGATGGTGCCCAGCACGAGAAAAATCAGGAACAGCGGCGGCACCATGACGAATGCCGTCTGCTGCGCCATCCGCGACAGGAAGCGGAAGCCGGTGAGACGGTCGATAATCCAGTTCACGATCGCCACAGCGAATGCAAACAGGATCCCGAAAAACATGCTCAGCACGACGTAGTCGGCGCCATGGCTCTGAGAATTGCGCATCATGAACCAGCCGAACGCCGCGCTCGCAATGGTTAAGACGAGCAGCGACCATAGTCCGCGGCTCTTGTCGTTCTCGCGAAAGCCTACGGCCTCCATCGGCAGACCGGGCGTCGCCTTCGGAGACACGACTGTGATGATGAAAGTGTAGACCGCGTACATTCCCGCCAGGGCAAGGCCGGGAATGAAAGCGCCCTCATACATGTCGCCGACCGATCTACCGAGCTGATCGGCCATGACGATAAGAACCAGCGACGGCGGAATGATCTGCGCCAGTGTGCCCGATGCGGCAATGACGCCCGATGCAAATCGCCGGTCGTAGCCGTAGCGCAGCATGATCGGCAGCGAGATCAGTCCCATGGAAATGACCGAGGCGGCGACGACGCCTGTGGTGGCGGCAAGCAGCGCGCCGACGAAGATCACCGCATAGGCCAGTCCACCGCGAACGGTGCCGAACAATTGACCTATGGTATCGAGCAGATCTTCCGCCATGCCGGAGCGTTCAAGCACCAATCCCATGAAGGTGAAAAACGGGATCGCCAGCAGCGTGTCATTGCTCATCACCCCGTAGATGCGCTCCGGCAGCGCCTGCAAAAAATCCGGCTGGAATTGACCAAGCCCGATGCCGACTAGCGCGTAAAACAAGCCAACGAAGGCCAGCGAAAACGCAGCCGGATAGCCGAGCAACAGCACGACCACCAGCGAGCCGAACATGATCGGCGCCATGTTTTGAACGAGAAACGCTTCCATTCCTTAAGAACTCCGCCGGCGCTCAGCGCTTTTCGATAGCCTCGACAATGTGCTCGACCTCGGCTTCGAGCGCGTGCACCTGCGTCGCATGCGGATCCGGGATCATGCCGCGAACGACGGCCACACGTTTGATCAGTTCGGAAATGCCCTGCGCCAGCAGCAGCGCAAAGCCGATCATGACCAGCGACTTAGTAGGCCATTGCGGCAGCCCGCCGGCATTGCCCGATTGCTCATTGATCTCATAGGAGTTGAGGAAAAATGGGATTCCGGTGGCGACGAGAACGATCGCGAGCGGCAATAAGAAAAATGCGTGACCGACGAGCTCTATCGCATTGCGCAGCCAGCGCGGCAGCAGATTGTTCACAATGTCGATGCGGATATGTTCGTTCTCGAGCAACGTCCACGGCGCGCATAACAAGAACACTGCACTGAACAGTATCCACTGCAATTCGAGCCAGGCATTCGAGGACAGGTCAAATGCCTTGCGGACTGTCGCATTGCCGGCGGAAATTATTACGGCGACCAGGATCAACCAGGAAGCCCAGCGGCCAATGAACGTATTGATCGCGTCGATAATCTCGCTCAGTTTAAGTAAGTGCGCGCACACCAATTCCCCGTTTCCCTCAGCGCCTGGCACCGCGCCCCAGCGGCGGCGCCCGCAAGGGCCCGGCAGTCGCCAAGAGGTCCACCTTGCCGAAAGAGTGCGGCATTTAGGTCAAGTCGCCGTCGATGCCAAAAAACCGGCGAACTTTGCTCAAGAACTGGAGCGGGCGAAGGGAATCGAACCCTCGACATAGCTGTCGCTCTACCATTGAACTACGCCCGCGCTTTGCCCAGCATAGCGAAGGCCCGCAGCAAGCAGCTCGCAGACCTCTCTGCGTCTCGCTTGTATTCCGGGCTGGACACAATTCGCCTCAACTCGTCGAGGTCTGCTGGCGTGCGGCCTCGCGGGAGTTGCGAAGTGTCCAAGCCCCCAAATGGTACCGGGTCAGGACCGATGCCCTCCAGAAAATTAAACAAAAATAGCCCACCGCCTCGCAACCAATCTACGTACACTTCAAATGGCGACCGCACGATCTCTCTCTCTCTCGAACGCTGCGATGATCGCTTCCTTTGGGTGGGGCAACACGCTCACGTCATAAAAGCAATCCGGTCTTGTCGTGGTCTCCGGCCTAAAAATCTTTCAAGGCACGAAAAGCTAAAGCAGTAGGACGGCGGGGTTGTAAGCTTCGCCTCGGAGGCGCGCAACCGCACATAACCCGGAATTATGTGCACTTCGTGCACACGGTCGCCCTCAGACTTCTGCACCCACTGTCGCGCGCCGCCATGATCGGCAGGTAAGAATGTGTCGCCTCCGCAGGAGAAACTGATCAAGAAAGTAGGGCTATGCCCACGCGACAATTCCAGCACATCGTCCGGCTAACCCGAAGATAATGACTACAGTTGCCACACTTCCCCAGGCCGCAACGTGCGGAAGCGGTTCGGCGAAATCTCGACAACCGTCAAGGCGTCGGCAAGTGTAACGAGCGGCGCATCGATCGGTTCGTCGGTCAGCTGGAACGTGCCATAATGGCGGGCGAGCGCAATCTCGGCGCCGTAATCGATCAATGCCTGCACCGACTCTGCCGGAAAGCAGCTATGAAGCCAGGATCGGAGCAACCAGACGGCTCAGACTGACCGGCAAAATGTCGCGGGTCATTTCCAGCGTTGACGTAGAGCGTGAAAAGAAAATCCATCAAATCGTTCGAAGGGCTGTCCACACAACTGATCAAGCCAAATGATAGTTGGGGGGTCGCGTCATGAACGCATCAATTATCTCGGCTCTCGCGGGTCTGATAGGAGCCGCCATAGGTGGGCTTACATCGGGACTTGCGGCTTGGTTCGCCCAAAAGACCCAAGCACACCTGCAGTGGCTGGTACACGAGAGAGGTCGCCGCCCAACTACACCATACGGTGTCCTTCGATCACCTCGATTTCGCCGGAACTGATGTTTTCGATGATCGCGGCAATCGCGCCCTGAGGTAATGTCCGCTGTTGGAGCAAGATCAGTCCTCAAATCACGGAGCTACGACTTCGCAGGCATCGCGCGGTTAGACAGCGGCGAAACCAAGTTCCAGGCCTCGTCAGGGCTTCGCCAGGCTCCCTTTGAGTGCAGCGAGGAAGCGCGCTGCTTCACCTCCGGTGACGGCGCGATGATCGAAAGTGAGAGATAAAGGCAGCATGCGGTGGATCACTTGCTGATCATTGCTGACGACTACGCGCCGCTCAGCGCGGCCGGCGCCGACGATGGCCAACTGGGGCGGCACGACGACAAGGCTAGCAAAGCGGCCGCCAATCATGCCGAAATTCGACAAGGTTATTGTCGCGCCACGCAACTCTTCCGGCGGAATCGACCGCGCAGCCGCGTCCGCACGCATGCGATCGAGGCCCGCGCGCAAATCCGCGCTGTCGCGCTCGCCGACATTGCGCAGCACCGGCACCAAGAGCCCGCCTTCAAGGTCAACGGCGATGCCGACATCCACGCGGCTAAGCAAGCGCCGTTCCCCGGCTTCAGCGTTGTACCAAGCATTTAGGGAGGGTTCGGCTTTGCACGCCGCCGCGATCGCTTGCACGAGACGAATCGTGATGTCAGCTTCCTTCGACCAAGCGTCGATATCGGCCTCATCAATCACCGTCGTCGGAACCACTTGCGCGTGCGCCAATGCCATTCGCTGCGCCATGGCGCGCCGCATCCCTTTGAGCGGCTCGGCCGGACCGGCCTCCTTCAGGCTGCGCGCCGCACGTTCGACATCGGCTCGCGTAATCATCCCGCCGGCACCGCTGCCTTGGACGAGGTTGAGATCAACATCGAGCTTGCGCGCCAGAGCCCGAATTGCAGGGAGCACTTGCAACCCCCGTGGTCGCGAGGGCGCCTCGGCCTCGCGCGCCTCCGGTTTGCTGCGCTCAACCTCGCCGACGATTGTGCCGGTGTCCGCTTCAGCTCCCTCGCCAAACTCGACCAGCGCGGCACCGACCTTGATCCGATCGCCTTTGGCGCCGAATCTTCGCGCAATAGTTCCGCTCCACGGCGAGGGTATCTCCACGACGGCCTTGTCGGTCTCCACCGACACCAGCGGCTGATTAGCGACGACATGATCGCCCTCGTTCACCAACCAAGCCACGATTTCGGCCTCTTCGAGACCCTCGCCGAGATCGGGCAAAGTGAACTGACGTGGCATGCGATTTAGGTTGACCTTAGGAAAACTCGCAGGTCTTGCGAGCGGCGGCAACGATGCGCGCCACTGATGGCATGTATTGCCGCTCCAGCCGTGGCAACGGTATTACCGTATCGTATCCGGTCACGCGGATCACGGGGGCGAGCAGCGACAAGAGTGCGCGCTCGGCAATCAGAGCGGCAATCTCCGCGCCAAATCCGCCAGTGCGCGCGGCCTCGTGCACGATGACACACCGGCCAGTCTTGGCTACTGAATCGAGAATTGTTTCCTCGTCGTAGGGCTTGAGCGTCGCTAGGTCGATCACTTCCGCGTCTATACCTTCGGCAGCCAGTTCGTCTGCTGCTTCCAATGTGTCCCTGACCATCGCTCCCCAGCTGATGAGTGTCACGTCGTGCCCCTCGCGAACCACAAAGGCGATATCCAGCGGCAAAGCTTCGCCTGTATCCTCGACATCGCCCTTCACCGCGCGGTAGATTCGCGTCGGCTCAAGAAACACCACCGGATCGGGGTCGCGGATCGCAGCGAGCAATAGACCGTAGGCGCGTTCCGGCGCTGACGGAATGACCACGCGCAAGCCGGGGATGTGAGCGAGCATCGCCTCGGTTGCTTCCGAGTGATGTTCCGGAGCACGAATGCCAGCGCCATGCGGCGTGCGCAAAACCATCGGGCAACTGAGGCGCCCCTGAGTGCGGTTGCGGAGCCTGGACGCGTGGTTAGCCAGCTGATCGATGCACGGATAAAGGAATCCCATGAACTGAATCTCGCCGACAGGTTTGAGGCCCTGCGCCGCCATGCCCACACAAAGTCCGGCGATCAACGCTTCCGACAATGGCGTGTCGAAAACGCGCTCGGCGCCGAAGCGCTGCTGCAAACCGGCGGTGGCACGGAATACGCCGCCATTGACGCCGACATCTTCTCCAAAGATCACGACATTAGGATCATCCGTCAGAGCGCGGGCCAGAGCCAAATTGATTGCATCGACCAATGTGAGCTCAGGCATTCTGGTCCTCGACTTCCTTACGCTGGCCAGCATAGACGCTTGGCAGTCGGGCGTAGAGATAGTCGAACATGGTTTCCGGCGCACGCGGTCCGATTGCCAGATAACGTTCGATCGCCGAATTCACCTTTTGCTCGCACTCGCTAGCCATTTTCTCTTCGTCTGCCTTGCTCCAATTCATTCGGCTGACGAGGTAGCTCCGCAATCGAACGAGCGGCTCCTCCTTCCAGCGTTGCTGGACTTCTTCAGTCGAGCGATAACGTGACGCATCATCGGCGGTAGTGTGATCTCCAAGCCGGTAGGTGACCGCCTCGATTAGGCGTGGTCCTCCCCCTGCGCGGGCAGAAGCGATGGCCGCATCGGCTGCCGCGCGCACAGCCATGACGTCGTTACCGTCGACTTGTTCACCAGAGAAACCCGCCGCGATCGCCTTCTGTGCCAGCGTCTGCGACGCCGTCTGTAGTTTGAGCGGCACCGAGATGGCCCACTGATTGTTGTTGACCACGAAGACGACGGGCAACTTGCAAACACCGGCGAAGTTCATTGCTTCCCAGACATCGCCTTTCGAGGTCGCGCCGTCGCCAAGGATGCAGACCGCGACTCGGGCTTGCTTGCGGTATTTGAAGGCGTAAGCCACGCCGGCCGCGTGTGGCGCCTGCGAACCGACAGGAATGCAAAATGGAAAATCATGGGCTGGTCCAGACCAGCGATTGCCGCGTTCGTCGCCGCCCCAAAACAGCAGGATGTCCTCCATTGTCACCCCGCGCCAGAGCAGTGCCGCATTATCGCGGTAGCTGGGTAGAAGCACATCTTCCGGCCGCATGGCGCTGGCAATTCCGACCGTGACCGCCTCTTGGCCTAGCGACGTTGCATAGGTACCGAGGCGGCCTGTGCGCTGCAGCGACACGGCCCTCAAGTCGAAGGTGCGCGCCAACGCCATGCCGCGGTACATTGAAATGATCAGATCTCGGTCATTGGCAAAATTTGGAAGATGGTGGAGGATCCCGCCATCAGGTGCTAGGTAAGCTCGCCGACGCACTTCGAAGTTGGCGATCACCGGAAGCTCTTCCTGCATCATGTCCTCACGGAAGCTTCGCGATCATGATCGCACTGGTCAGTGTGATGGGGAAGGCCAGCCGCTCAAGGCGGCGCAAATGGGCCAACAAAGTTAAGGGCGTGCTGGCCGAACGCGCCGGGATCATCTCGATCCCCGGCCTCCACCCCATCGATTGATCAGGACGCTCGGAATGCCGGTTGCTCGGATCCCTCCAGCAGCGAAAACAGTACCGGCATAATTTCTTTCGTTGTGACCTTGCCGTTCAAGTCTTTCTCGACCACGACAAGCTGCTGGGCGCCGGGCAAGCCGACCGGGATCACCATCGTTCCGCCAGCCTTGAGCTGGTTGATCAGGGGAGGAGGGATCAGGTCCGGCGCGGCCGTCACCATCACTTTGTCGAACGGGGCGTGATTGGGCCAGCCGGCATAGCCGTTGCCGATGCGGACTTCGACGTTGGTGTAGCCCTGTCGTTTCAACCGCCGGATTGCCCGTTGATGGCCGCACGAACGACTTCGGGACGCGATGCCGGCCAGACGCAGCGAATGGTTTGGTCGAGCGTCAGCGCGACTCAAGCGAGCCTCGCACAATCGCTCGGCGCACCGGTGACGATCTTATAAAGTTGCACCAGCGCCTCGCCGCGCTCGAAAACATCGCCTCTCCAGTGTGATTGATTGTGGGCGAACATTCGGCCATTGAGTGCGATCCGCGGCGGGTCGGTCATTGGCTTTCTCTCGCGCGGCTTCAGCGTTGACGGCACGATGACATAAGGAATGAGCTTCAGAGACTCTTAAATCAGCTGCGCGTGCGCCGTGTGAGCCCGAAGGTGGTACCTGTCGGCACCATTCAGCTGGACAGTGGAGCCGGGGCGGCGAGCGGGCAAAATGCTGGCGTCGGCACCAATGGCGGTTCCGACAGCGCGCGCAGCAGACCCACGGACCTGTCGATAGTACCCGCAGGAGCTAAACGGGCAGAGATGTTTAAGAACGCCGAGCGCGCTCCCGAGATCATTCAGCTGTATGACGACTCCGAGATCGAGGAAAAGGGCATCAAGGGGCGTGCGGCGCGCTATGTGATGGAGTCCGGTGTGCTTTTCGTGAATATGCAGTATCCGTCGATCGCCGAGATGCGAGCGCAACTCGAAGCTGAGTATGCGGACGCGAACGATCCCGAGATGATGCGAGCGCTGGTGAAGCAGCATGCCGAGCGCACCATCATATTGCGCGTAGGGCGCACCGTCGTATATGCGCTGGCAAAGCAATTGAACAAGGAGTGGGATCAGAAGGCTCTCGATGCAGCCTTCTCTCCTGAAAGTCTCAGCATGGCAGCCGACGACTTCGCCGACGCACTGCAGAATGTCCGGCGCGACGTAGGACGAAGGCTGCGGGTTAGTCGCTTAATAACTGACATTAGAGAAACCGACGCAGCCGCCGCTGTGGGTAGCACGTAGGCGCTGCTCTGGCAGCTTCGCCACGTTGACTGCGATCCGCCGCGTTTCATCATACGTATGAGGCCGGCGCAGTTGATCAAAATTTAATGCGAGCATGGTGCTTTGCCCAATCCAGCGGTGCATCCCATGGATCAAGGCGATGTCCTAAGCCGCGTCATAACACGCTATGTCCTCGCAGAAGAGGGGACTCGAACCCCTGTTTTCGCCGTCTGCAGCTGTTGCGTGCGACGCAGCCGGGTCGGGTCAAGGTTATTTCAGATAATCCCAAGCATGCTGCTGAAGAAGTCACGCTCAGCGAAATCGAAATTGTTGGCAAGGCACTCTGTTGCCTAAAATTCGCATGGTCACCGATTCGGTGAAAAATCGCGAGAAGCTAAGAGCGGTTGTGTCAGCGTTCAGGAGTCGTCGTATTCGCCGCGGTGGCTTCCGCTCTCAGTAGGGGATGGGTTTCAAGCCAAAGTGTGCGGGCAGCCACAAGTGGGTCTGTTCCGGTCTTTCGCCACCACGATCCTTCATTACCGCAGCGATGGACCTCACGGTGATGCGCGCGACAGAGCGGGACTGTAAATTCATCGCTCACCTTGCGCCCGAGCGCGCGAGATTGCACGAACCGTAAATGATGAGGATCCGACGGCCGGCGACCGCAAATAAGACAGGCCTGTTTGATCACGTGCCGGATATGGTCCCGATCACGAATACGGCGCGGTTCAGGGAACGCGAGAATGCTTTTATCGATCTCTGATGTCCCGGTCTTCTCGGTGATGCCGTGATCACCAACCGAAGCGTTTTGTGGATGGATTGATGCTAATTTGGCGGCGAACGCCTCCTCCACCAGCTGGGCATCGGCTGCGGATAACTGGTTCTTCGCCACTAGGCGTCGCTGCGCCCACAGTGCCGCATCCTCGGCCGCGCCCAGGCATTCGATTTCACGAAGCAATTCGGTTCGTAAACTCTCCGACAGAGCCGCCGAAAGCTCACGCCGGGGCGATTTCGAACCAGACTTTACTCTGCTGCGAGTTGCTCGCCGCTCGGACGCGCTTGGCTGACCGCCATTGACGCCGCTCTTGCTGTTGGTGTCCAACTTGTCGCTTTCCGGAGCGGGATCCGTGAGATCCGGGGCATCGAGATCGTCTTCACCCGCAATACCGACCAACGTGAACAAGGCATAGCGCCGGGCATACGTCAGCGCCGCGCCCATCCGATGCGGCCTTTCGGTCTCGGCAATCGGGCAGACCGGCCAATCCGAGGCGATCCATTCTCCCGAGGAATGGGCAAGCACCGTCGTCAGATTGACGATCCCAGCAGCCTGGTCGATCGCGGTAGTCTGCACCGTCGCGATCTCATGTTGGCCCAAAGTCTTGCGCACGATTTCAAGCCCACTGGACAGCGGCGCATAGCGGAATTGCCGTGGACCGCCCTGCCCGCGTTGCGGTTCGATCGTGCCGGTCAGCGACTTCTCGGGATTGGTAAGCTCGATCTGCGCTTTGGCCAGTGCGGTCGCGAGTGCAGCGATCGATTGACTAGACCGCTGCATTGCTCACCTCCGGATTCATAAAGTCAAAGCTGACGGCTCCGGTCTTCGAGCGCTTGGCCCGAACGCCATGGCCAATCGCCTCCTTGGCATCCTCCGGCACTAGGCTCTTAAGTTCCGCCTTGGCTTGCTCGTGCTCGAGATGCGCCTGGTGGGTTTGCGTGAATATCGTAGCGAACTCCGCCCATGCGTTAGACGAAGCCATGTCGACAACACGCACGGCCTCAAGCCGCAGCTTAGGTGGCTCCACGCCAAATAGCTGCGGTTGCTCGCCACTCTCCACACAGCGCCAGAACTTGCGCTCCGCGGTGACAATCAGATGCTGATAGAGGGGATCGGCATGGGCCAGAATCTCGACCCATTTGCCGCCTCCGGTAATGACTGACAGGACCGCGGTCCTTGCCGCCACCACCCACATATTGTGCTGCAGCTGCGGCATATATTTTTCGGCCGCCGCTTCTTCCGAGAACGACCACGGCAACATGAACTTAGCTTCGAAGACCGCGTCACTGCCCTGCACGCGGCCATCGAGGGTCGCGCCCATCCAGCGCAGGACCGGATGCCGTACCTTACGTTGGACGTCGACGACCACCTGGCCGGTATTGGCTTCAAACCAGCGTCGGTTCAGCTCCTCGGTGGCCAGCCCAAGCTGGACAATCAAATTGCCTGACAGGTCCTCCGGCTCGACCTCGCCTCTTTTTTCGCGCCAAAGCCTCAGGAGAGCGACCTCATCGTCGCCCATGATGATCCGGGCGTCCGAGCCGCCGATGAAGTAACGGCGATGGGCGATTTTCGTGTCGATTGCCATTTTCGATATCCCCTTTCCCCGAGACTCCCGCTACTTTCGCGGACGGCTGAGGAAATCTGTCTATGATCCAAAATGGATCATAGCACTGATCCTTTTTGGATCAAGAGGAATCTTGCAAAATGCTCACGATTGAGCAGCTCCGCGCGGCTCGGGGCCTACTTGGCTGGTCCCAATCAAAGCTAGCGGTTCGTGCGGGACTATCCCTGCCTACCGTTAAAAGAGTTGAAGCCGATTTGGGCCCTCGTGTCTCAGATGAGGCACGAAACAAGCTCCGGCGAGCCTTGGAATCCGCCGGCGTCGAGTTCATCGACGAGAACGGCGGCGGCCCCGGGGTGCGGCTACGAAGGCGGTCCCAGAAAAAGAGCTAAGTCGCCAGGGCGGTCCCCTCCTGACCGCGGAGACAATCGTAGCTCAGGCTTATGAGCGATCCGCGGTTCAACGATGAGCGTAATGCTCCGGAAGTCAGCACGTCGAGTTTAATCGATCAAGACGTGAATTTCGGCGTGTGCAATCTGCGGTTGAAAAGAGCCCGCTATTTTTCCGTTATTTTAACGGGCTCGTAGGCGATCGGGATCGAATTGCACGCAGACGTTGAGGCAACCTACGGCTCGATCAATTTCCCGCTGCGGGTCGCGGCGCTCGAGCTTGCCGCGCGCATTCTGTGGCAACAGCGCTCCCTGAATTTGGAGCGGGCGAAGGGAATCGAACCCTCGACATACAGCTTGGGAAGCTGTCGTTCTACCACTGAACTACGCCCGCGCTAAACCCAGCATAGCGAAGGCGCGCCGCCAGCAGCAAGAAGCGAAAGCGTGACCGCGGGCGGTCAGTCGCGGCCGAATTGTTTGCGCAATTCGCCCTTGGCGCGTTCCAATGTTTTTCGCCGGCCGGCTGGCAGGTTCTTGCCGGCGCGATTGATGTAGAAAGTCAACATCGACAGCGCCGAGCGGTATGGATCAGCTTTGCGGCGGCGGCTGCGTTCCGCCGAGCGCTTCAACGATGCCGCGATCCGCTTCGGATCGCGTTTGGTGAAGACGCCGCGGTCGAGATCGAGCGCATCGCTTTCGCGCGTCACACGCGCCGACCAGCGCCGGCCGCGCGATCCGCTGCGCGCGGATTTGCGGCGGGAGGTTTTTCGTTGCGATCGCGGCGACGATTTTGCCGCCGATTTCCGAGCTGATGTTCGCGTCATAGCAAGCATCCGAAGCTAAGTGGCTTTCAAAAAGCAATCACCGGCGTGGCGGCTTTGTTCCAGCCGATGTTGCGGTCGTTATTCGGCGGCGATGGCGTGCGCGGCCGGGTTTGCCAAGCCGGCGAGACACTTCACCAAAGCTTCGCCTTCCGGATCGAGCAATGCCGCGGCACGCGCGCTGGCAACGCCATCGATCGCGCGCCGCACCGGCATAGCGTCGGCCAAGGCCGGCATCACGACGTGCTTGACGATCTGCTCGTAATTGCCGCTGCCGCGCCGATAGGTATCGCCATAGCCCTTGATGAGGCCGGCGCATTCGGCGATTTCGATAGCGAGTTCGGCGGAGCGCGCGGCCGCTTGCGCGATCAGCCGCAGCCACGCCTCGATCGCCTCTTGCTCCTTTTGGAAGCGGAATGACTTGCGCCGGAACGCACGGAGCTTGGCGAGCGTGGCAAAGCGCAAGTAACCGGAAATCGAGCGGCTATTGACGGCCATGGCGAGATGGCGGCGCCCAAGCGCGGGATAACGATGTGCAAGCTTTAAGATCGCAGTGGCCAGCCAGGGCGGCAGAATGGAGCACAATTCATCGACGCCGGGTTTCAAAAACTCGGTCACCGCGACCGTCTGCCCCGGCTTCACCGCAAGCTCGCGCGTGATGCGCGGCAGCCGCGCCGGATCGATCTTGACCTCGGCGACGCGGACCACGTCTTCGTAGGACATGCGCAGCGCGAGCTGCCGCGCTGTTGCGGCGAGCAATCGCCCGTCGGTTGCTGCATGCGCATCGGCCTCACGGATCGAATTGAGCCGATCGAGATAGAGGCGCGCATAGTCGCGGTCCTGATAAGCAGTCAAACGGCGCACACCTTCGGCGATGACATCTTGCGCCGCGGCGGGCATGGCGACGATTTCGGTTTCCAGATCAGAGGTCGCCGCCACCGGCGCCTTATGGCGCGTGGCCGGTTCGGCGGACGTTTGTGACCCCGCCGTCGCGGCGTCCCATCCGGCGCGGAAGCCGCGCAGATTGGCCTCGACCGCTTTGCCGTCGGCGCGGATCGCCGCTTCGAATGCCTCCGCCGGAATGGGCAGTGCGCGCGCGCCAGCGATCGCGCCGAGCAACACCGCATTGATCATGGCATTGGCTTGCCGCGAGAGTGCTTCGAAATCGAGGAGCAGCGCCTGGCGCGAATTTTTCTCTACCGCCGCGATCAAGCGCTGCGGATCGTAGCGGCCGTCGCTCATGGCGATCTTTTCGACCACGAGATAGGAGCGGCTGGTCGACGCGATCGCCATGGTGCGATCGGGCGCGGTATAGCCGCCGGCGACGGCACGGCCCGCCTCCATCAATTCGCTCGCGACCAGGAGGTCGACGTCGCCGACTGCCGGCGCCAGCGCCAGAACCGGTCGTCGGGCGGATCCGTTACCGCTTCCTGACATCGGCGCCGGCACCATCTCGATATGATAGGTGGTTGCGCCGGTGCGCTGCGCGACGCCCGGAATCGAGGTTGATTGCACCGGAAAGCCCTGGCTCGCCGCCGCCGTTACGATCCAATCAGTGAGCACGCCGCCGCCTTCGCCGCCGAGCGCGGCGATCAGGATCGTGATCGGGCGCATTTGCTCACTTCCCCTACCCGGGCCGCGCTCACGCGCGCCGGAGTGCAAGCTTGACTGGGGAGGGTTAGGCAGGGGGGTCGATTGGAGCTCGCCTGCTTTAAGACCCCCCTCCCGGCCGCCTTCGGCGGCCGACCTCCCCCTCAAGGGGGGAGGTGAATTGCTGTTGCTAATCCAGCTAATGACGCCGGTGCGCAACCGGTGCAGCGTGCGATCCCACCAATTGGGATTGGTGACGATGTCAGCGCGATAAAACGACGGACACAGCACGGCGGCATGGGCCACCTCGCCGCACAAGCCACAGCCGACGCAGCTTTCGACAACGGCGGCAATCGGATCGCGGCGCAGCGGGTCGGGATTGGGCTTCACCGTCAGCGACGGACAACCCGAGAGGCGGATACAGGAATGGTCGCCGGTGCACAGCTCGTCGTCGACGCCATAGCGCGTCTTCACCACCCGCTCGCCGCGCTTGAGTTTGTCGGCTTGCTCGACGCGGATGCGGCGCTGCCGCGCCAGCATGCATTCGCCGTCGGCAATGATCACTTTGAGCCCGCGCTCGGCGCTGCGCATGGCCTCTTTCAGCGTCGCCGCCATTTTGCCGACGCTGTAGCTGCGCACCGTGCGCAGCCAGCTTACGCCGAGCGCGCGGAGCGTTTTCTCGATGCTGATCCCAGTCGACGCGCCGGTGCGATGCGCACTGCTCGACGGCAAAAATTGCTGGCCAGTTGCCGAGGCGTAGCCGTTCTGCATGATCACGAGCACGCCGTCGCCTTTATTGAACACGTTCGAGACGACGCCGGTAATCAATCCATTGTGCCAAAATCCGCCATCACCCATCACCGCGATGGGACGCTTCGCCATGTTCGGAGCGACGGCGGCCGCGCTCGCCAGCGACATGCCGTAGCCAAGAATGGAATTGCCGAGCGAGAACGGCGCGAAAGTCGCAAACGAATGGCAGCCGATGTCGGCGCTGATATGGATCGGTCCGAGTTCGCGCTGCGCCAATTTGATCGCGGCAAAAACCGGGCGCTCCGGACAGCCAGTGCAGAAATTCGGCGGCCGCGCCGGAATATCGTCGAGCGCGGCAAGCGCGCCGGCGCGATGTGCAACGACGTCTTCGACGCGGCGCGAAATGACTTCGGCATCGACGCCGGCCGGCTGCGCCGCCGAAACGAAGGTTGAGATTCCGCGCAGCAGCACCTCCGACGTGTAATCGCCGCTCGCCGGCAGGCAGCTCTTGCCATAGATGCGCGTGTCGGCACCGCCGCCACGCAAAATCACGTTGATCTGCTGTTCGACGTAGTTGGGCGAACCCTCCTCCACGACCAGCACGGCACGTCTGCCGGCGCAGAATTCCTGCACTTCTTCCGGCACGAGCGGATAAGCGACGTTGAGCACATAGATCGGGATGCGCGAAGCACCGTAGAGATCGGCAAGATCGAGCCGCGCCAAAGCGCGCAGCAAGCCATTGGTCAGTCCGCCGAGAACGATAATGCCGATTTCGCCGATCTCCCCGGCAATCAGCTCATTGAGCTTTTGCTCGCAAATAAATTTCTGCGCCGCCGGCAGGCGCTGTTCGATTTTCAGCCGTTCCTGCGCGAAGGTCGCCGGCGGATGCGCAAGCCGCCCATATTCGAACCGGACTGGTCCCGCGAGCCGGTGTTGCGCGTTGTAAAGCCCGGGTTTGTTGTCTTTGGCGATGAACTCGCCGGTGAGGTGACAGGCGCGCACGCGGAGGTCGAGCATGACCGGCGCGTGGCTCGTTTCCGACAGCTCAAAGCCCTTTTCCACCATGTGCACGATGGTCGGTAGATCGGGCCGCGGATCGAGCAGCCAGATCGCGGACTTCATCGCGTAGGCGTAGGAGCGTTCCTGGATCACGCTCGCGCCCTCGCCGTAATCCTCGCCGAGCACGATCAAGGCGCCGCCAATGACGCCCGGCGAAGCGAGGTTCGACAGCGCATCGGCCGCGACATTGGTGCCGACGATCGATTTCCAGGTCACCGCGCCGCGCAGCGGATAATTGATCGAGGCGCCGAGCATGGCCGCGGCGGCGGCCTCGTTGGTGCAAGTCTCGACGTGCACGCCAAGCTCGGCGAGCAAGTCCTTGGCTTCGACCATGACATCCAACAGATGCGACACCGGCGCACCCTGATAGCCGCCGACATAACTCACGCCGGACTGCAGCAGCGCCTTGGTGACGGCAAGGATGCCTTCGCCGCGAAAGCTTTCGCCGGCGCCAAGCCGCAGCGCCTCGACTTCTTTGGCGAACGAGCGTTCCATGGGCGACCGGGGCCTGTCTTTGCGCCAGATATAGCTGCTTTTGGCGAACCGCAGCAAACGCAAGCGGACGTTTGTATCCGCTATGGCTCCGGCTAGGGTGCCGCCTGCGGCGCGCCAAGCGCCGGATGGGCCCAGACGGCAGACGTGAGCGGGCACAGGCATGGACGGGCAAAGCCAGATCGTCATCGAGCGCGTCAACCACACCTATCGGCCGCCGCGCGGCCGGTCCGTGCTGGCGCTGTCCGACGTTTCGCTGGAGGTGCGGCCGCGCGAGTTCCTGGCGCTGCTCGGCCCCTCCGGCTGCGGCAAATCCACGCTGCTGTATCTCGTCGGCGGTTTTCTGCCGATCGAAGCCGGCCGCATCGCGGTGAAAGGCAAAACGGTCACGGCGCCCGGGCCGGATCGCGGCATCGTGTTTCAGCATTTTGCGCTGTTCCCGTGGAAAACGGTGCGCGCCAATATTCTCTACGGCCTCGAGCGGCAGGGCATGCCGCGCGCCGAGCGCGAGCGGCGGGCGCAAGCTTTTATCGATCTGGTCGGGTTGAGCGGATTTGAGGACAGCTATCCGTCGCAGCTGTCCGGCGGCATGAAACAGCGCACCGCAATCGCGCGTACGCTGGCCTTCGATCCCGACATTCTCCTGATGGATGAGCCGTTCGGCGCGCTGGACGCGCAGACGCGCGCGCTGATGCAAACCGAACTCCTCAGCATCTGGAATCGCACGCCCAAGACCGTGATCTTTGTGACCCATGACGTGCAGGAAGCGGTGTATCTGGCGCAACGGATCGCGGTCATGTCGGCACGGCCCGGACGTATCAAGGCGGTGATCGAAACCAAGGTCGACCATCGCGATCCGGGCGTCACCCGCAGCAAGGAATTTGTGGAAAAGGTCGACGAAATTTGGAACTTAGTGCGCGAGGAAGCGATCAAGGCCGAAGCAAAAAAGCCGAGCGCCTGAGCGCATCGAACGGGCGAACGCGCTAACGAGCAGGATGCATCATGCAAGCCGTTATGCGGGCAGGCCTCCGCTATCTGCCGCTCGTGCTCCTGGCGCTGGCCTGGGAAGCGGTCACTTGGCTCAACCTGGTCGACACGTCGGCGCTGCCGCCCTTAAGCAAGGTGGCGGTCGCTTGGATTGATCTGATCCGAGACGGCGAACTCATCGACAACGGAAAGGCTTCGCTCTATCGCGGATCAGTCGGGCTTCTCCTCGCTGTTTTTGGCGGCGGCGGACTCGGGCTCCTGATGGCGCGCTGGCGGCTATTCGATAACTTCGTCAATCCGTTGGTGGAATTGTTTTATCCGCTGCCAAAGTCGGCGCTCATCCCGGTCACCGTGCTCTGGCTCGGCTTCGGCGACGGCTCGAAGATCCTCCTCATCTTTCTCGGCTGCATGATCCCGGTCACGATCGGGGCCTATAACGGCGCGCGCGGCAGCGATCATGCGCTGGTGTGGTCAGCCCGCAGCATGGGGGCAAACCGGCTGCGCATGATGTGGGACGTGATCTTGCCCAGTGCGCTGCCGGAACTGCTTAACGGCATCCGCACGGCGCTCGCGCTCGCCTTCATCCTGCTGGTGAGCTCGGAGCTGATCGTGTCGCAACAGGGCTTCGGTTATTTGATTGGTTATCTGGGATCGACGGGGTCTTACGAGGGCATGTATGCCGTGGTGCTGACCGTCGCATTCCTCGGCTTTGCCGCCGACCGGATTTATCAGCTCTTCATCCAATGGCTGCTGGCATGGCGCGAATAGACGATACCGCTTCGCTTGCGGGCGCTGAAGCCCAGATTTCCCGGGATGCGGCGCGGCGGCTTGATGTCATCTTCCGCAGCGGCGCCGGAATTTTCTCGATTCTGGTGCTGCTGATCGCCTGGGAGGCGTTTGCCCGCAGCGGCAAGGTCACTGCGTTCATGCTGCCGCCGTTTTCGGCGGTCGCACAGCGCATCTACGCCGACGCCGTCACCGGCGAGCTCTGGCGCAATCTCGGCCTCACCATGTTTCGCGCCCTGACCGGCTTCGTCATCGCCGCAATTGGCGGCGTCACGCTCGGCGCGATGATGGCACGCAGCAGATTCGTGCGCTGGTTCTTCGACCCAATCATTTCGGTCGGATTTCCGATGCCGAAGATCGCGTTCCTGCCGATCATCATCCTGTGGCTCGGCCTCTACGATGTTTCGAAAATCTCCGTCGTCGTATTCGAAGCCATTTTCCCGGTGGTGACGGCGACGCTTGCCGGACTGGCCGGCGTGGAAAAGGAGCTGATCTGGTCGGGACGAAACATGGGCGCGAGCGAACGCGAATTGATGTGGCAAGTCGCGCTCCCAGCGGCATTGCCGCAAATTTTGACCGGGCTGCAGGTCGCGCTGCCGATTGCGCTGATCGTCGCCATCATCGCGGAGATGGCGATGGGCGGCTATGGACTCGGCGGCGCCATGATGAGCGCCTCGCGTTTTGCCGATTCCCGCGGCGTTTTTGCTGGCATCGTCGAGATCGCCATCGTCGGCTACGCGCTGATCAAAGCCATGGCGCTCATCCGCCGCCGGCTTCTGGTCTGGCATCAGGAGAGTGCCGAGCAGCACTAGTCGATTTGCCGCGATCCCAGCAGGCTTGCCTCGCACCGCCGTTTCCGCCCACAATCGCACCACGATCCGCGCTCGACGCGCCAATAGAAGTGCATCCTGGAGGACGACCATGCGTGGGAAAATCATCTCAGCTCTCGCTGCGCTTCTCGCCTTGGGCGTCGGCGGAGGGTGTCTCAGCGCACAGGCAGAGCCGCTGAAAATCCGCGGCGCCTGGGTGGCGCCGCTGGCAAATCTCTCCTCGGTCTGGCTGCAAAAGAAGGACCTCGCCGTCCATTTCGGCCAGTCCTACGTGTTCGAGCCGGTGCGCTATGCCGGCACACCGCCAATGATCACGGCGATCGCCAATAACGAGCTTGAGATCGGCAATCTTGCGTTTTCGACCTTGCCGATCGCGATCGAAAACGCCGGCATGGACGACATTCGCGTCATCAGCGACGACTTCCAGGATGGCGTGAGCGGCTATGTGTCGAACGATTTTGAGGTGCTTGCCGATGGTCCGATCAAAAAAGTCGAAGATCTCAAGGGCAAGGTAGTGGCAATCAATAGCGCCGGCGCTGGCGTCGACATTGCCATGCGCGCCATGCTGCGCAAGCACGGACTGGAAGCGAACCGCGACTATACCATCATCGAGGCGCCGTTCCCGGGCATGAAGTCGATGCTGATCGAAAAGAAAGTCGATCTCATTCCGGCGGTGTTGCCGTTCATGCTCGATCCCGAGCTGAAGAAAAACGCACGCTCGCTGTTCAACATGGAAGCCGCCATCGGAAGATCGCAGTTTGTGATGTGGTCCACCCGCAAACAGTTCATTGACGCTCACCGCGCCGCACTGGTCGACTTTCTGGAAGATTCGCTGCGCATCCTGCACTGGTATCTTGATCCCAAAAATCACGATGCCGCGGCCGAAATCGCTTCCCAACTTACCAAACAGCCGCCGGAGCGGTTTGGCTGGATTTTCAGCAAAAATGATTACTACCGCGATCCGAACCTGATGCCGGACCTCGGTGCGCTGCAGAGAAACGTCGACATGACGCATGAACTCGGCTTCGCGAAGGCGAGCTTCGACGTCAAAGCGCATTCCGATCTAAGCTTGATCCAAGAAGCGGCCAGTCGACTGAAGTAAAACTCAGCACCGAGGCGCGAACTGCTTTGCTTCGCGAGCGCACGAAAAGCGATGTTGGATGACCGTCGCGAATCCGCGCTTGCGGGCCTGCGCGCTTTTCAGCCCACGAGCACGTTGCTGAACTGCCAGGGATCGTCGCGGTCCACGTTCTCTGGAAATAGCCGGCCGCGATCTGAGAGCGGCGTCCAATCCGTGTACTGCCCGATCACCGGGCCCAGATACGGCAGCTGGATATCAAGGCAGCGGCGGAAGTCCATCTCGTCAGCCTCGACAACCCCACGATCGGGGTTCTCCAGCATCCAGATAATGCCGGCGAGCACCGCCGAGGTGACTTGCAGGCCGGTCGCATTCTGGTACGGCGCGAGCTTGCGGGTCTCTTCGATCGAGAGCTGGGAGCCGTACCAATACGCGTTCTTGGCATGCCCGTAGAGCAATACGCCAAGTTCGTCGATGCCGTCGACGATGTCGTCCTCGGTCAAGATGTGCCAGGTCTTTTGCGGCACCCAGCCGCCACCGGCCATCTCGTGCAGCGACAGCACTGCATCGTCGCAAGGGTGGTAGGCGTAGTGACAAGTCGGACGGTAGATCACCTTGCCGTTCTCGCGGAGCGTGAAATAGTCCGCGATCGAGATCGAACTCGTTGTGCGTGACCAGAAAACCGTGCTGGGCTTGCGCGCTCGGCGTCCACGAGCGGACCCGCGTGGCGGCGCCGGGACGGGTCAGATAGATCGCCGCGTCGCAACCGAATTTATGATGGTGTGCGCCGGGCGGCATGGTCTTTTCATGCGTGCCCCAGCCCAGCTCGGAAGGCTGCAGGCCTTCCGAGATGAAGCCTTCGACCGACCAAGTATTGATGAACTTGCCGCGCGGTTTCGGCGTATGGGCGCGCTGCGTATCGCGTTCGGCGATGTGGATGCCTTTGACGCCGACGCGCTGCATCAGTCGGCCCCATTCTTCCCGAGTCCCCGGTTCGGCAAAATCGAGTTTTAGGCCCTTGGCGATGTCGACCAGCGCTTGCTTGACCATCCATGACACCATGCCCGGATTGGCGCCGCAGCAGCTCACGGCGGTGATGCCGCCGGGCCGTCGTCGCCGCAGGTCAAGCATGCCTTCGCGCAGTGCGTAATTCGACCGTTCTGACAGCGAGCGCGTGCCGTCGAAATAGAGACCCGGCCAAGGCTCGACCACGGTATCGATGTAAAAAGCGTCGATGTCCTTGCAGAAGTCCATCAGATCGACCGACGACGTATCGACCGACAGATTGACGATCATGCCGCGGCCGGGACCGCAGGTCAGGAGCGGCTTGAGGACGTCGCGATAATTGTCGCGCGTGATCGCCAGATGCAGAAACCTGATCTGGCGCACGTCAAGCAGCTCGCGATCGGCATCATCTGGTGCGATGACGACAAATTTTTCATGGTCGAATGCAAGGTGCCGCTCGATCAGCGGCAGGGTGCCTTTGCCGATCGAGCCAAAGCCGATCATCACGATGGGGCCGTCGAAGCGGGCGAGCAATGCTGAATCAGTCATCGTTCTATCCAAAATGAATTGGACCAATACCGGCCGTCAAGCGGACATCGCCGCCGACGCTGTGTAATAGTACGAAACCAAATTCGCAAATCCCCGGAGTGCCACAGATGCCCGCCCTGCCGATCAACTTCGCCTGCGGTCTCTACGACCGGATGCTGGCGCTCTATACCGGCGACGTCAAACCGGACGGTATCGATCTAAATTTTGTCGTCCTTGATAATCCGCGGGAGATCTTCGATCGCATGACCAGCCGGCTCGAATTCGATGTCTGCGAGATGTCGAGCTCGGAATATGTCAGCCGCTTCGCGGCCCAGAAGTTGCCCTTCGTGGCGCTGCCGGTATTCGCATCCCGGGTCTTTCGTCATGGCTTTATTGTCGTGAACCGCCGCCGCGTGAACGCGGCCAAGGAACTGGCCGGCAAGCGCATCGGCGTTCCGCTTTACACCCAGACCGCCGCAATCTTCGTCCGCGGCCTGATGCAGCACGATCTCGGGATCGATCTGTCCGGGATCGAATGGGTGCAAGGCGCCGTCAACGAGGCTGGAAGCTACGGACATCCTTCGCTGATGCCGCTGCTCAAGCCGGTCAAAATCACGCCGAATACCACCGGCAGATCATTGAGCGATCTCCTCGAAGTCGGCGAGATTGATGCCATTATCGGCTCCAATCTGCCGTGCGCGCTCGGCCGCCATCCCGACGTGGTGCGGCTATTTCCGGATTTTCGGACGCGCGAGTACGATTACTTTCGGCGCACGCGGATTTTCCCGATCATGCATTTGATCGTCATCCGCAAGGACCTATACGAGCGGCATCCGTTCGTAGCGACGAGCCTTTATGACGCTTTCTGCGCAGCCAAGGACTGGGCATGGCAGAAGATGCGCTACCCCGGCACGCTGCGCTACATGCTGCCGTGGCTGCCGGCCGACATTGAGGAGATCGACACGCTGTTTGGCGGCGATTGCTGGCCCTATGGCGTTGAGCCCAATCGCCCGACGCTTGAGGCGCTGGTGTCTTACATGGCCGAACAAGGTCTTATCGCCGAGCCGATTCCGATCGAAAAGCTTTTTGTGCCGACCTACGGCTAGGTCTCGTCGTCCGCTCAGCCCCGCGGCAGGAATTTCCGTCTACCCCGTTTTCAAGTGTGCGTCCTTGCGCTGGTAAAGCTCGTCGTCGGCGTAGCCCATCGTATCCGGCTTGCCGCGGCCGAGCATGACCTGGAAATAGACCGGTTCAAGCGAGTCATTCTGATAACCATGGATGACCCCGGCCGGGCAGGAAATGCACTCCCACGGCCCAAGCCGGGTCGTGACGCGCCGGCCGCTTTCGTCCTCGACGAAGACATCGAGCAAGCCTTGCAGCACGAAGAAGCACTCTTCGACTTCGTGGGTGTGCGCGGCGTTGCCCTGGCCCGGCTCGACATACATGATCGAGAGCGTGAAATTGCCCGCCGGGATAACGGTCGGATCGCCATGCTTGCCGGAACCGCCGGCGCCAATGAAGCGACGCTGCGCCCGTTTGTAACCCTCGATCCTGGCATCCTCGAAGGCGGCCCAGTCCGGCTTCTTGTCTTTGAACCGGCCGACATATTTTTCCATGATCTCTTCGAGCGGAACGCCCTCAAGATCTTTGGGGCGCGGATGCCGTGCGACACTCATGAAACGATACTCCGTGCTGGTTGCCGCAAAGTCAGACGGCTTCCGGTGGCGAACTAAACAATGAGCCCGCCGATGGCGTCATGCAATGCACGTTCGACCATCACGCCAATCAATGTCTTCCGATACGCCCCGCTGGCATGAATATCGTCGGGCGGATCGACCGCGCTAGAGGCCGCAGCGGCACAGCCGGCGACAGCGGCTTCCGCAATCACGCCGCCTTCGAGCGCGCGTTCGGCCGCGTTAAGGCGAACCGGCCGGTCGCCAACGCCAATGGCGCCGACGCGGACATTGCAAAATTTCTGCTCCGTCTCGTCGAATGCCACCGCTGCCGCCGCCAGGGCGAAATCGCCACGGCGGCGAGCAAATTCCCGGAAGCCGTAACGGCGCCGGCGCGGCCAGGCCGGGAAACGGATTTCGGTAACGATCTCGTCGGGTCGCAGCGCGGTAACAAGCGCGCCACGGAAGAAATCGGCCGCGGCAATCACACGCGGCCCTGCCCCGCCGCGTGCGACTATCTCCGCCTCGCAGGTGACGGCGATGCCGGGTAGCTCGGCGGCCGGATCGGCGTGTGCGAGGCTGCCACCGACCGTGCCGCGATTGCGGATCTGATAATGGGCGATGTGTTCGACCGCCGCGACCAGAAGTGGATGCGCCTGCCGCAGCCGCGGCGCATCGAGAATATCGCGCCAGCGCACCATGGCGCCCAGCGCAACGCCTGCATCGGTGATCGTGATTTGCCGCAATTCGGAAAGCTTGCGCAAATCGACGAGCAGCGTCGGCGCTGTAAGCCGAAACGCCAGCATCGGCACAAGACTTTGGCCGCCGGCGATCGGCTTCGCCTCGCCGCCATGCGCGGCCAGAAGCGCAATGGCTTCGGCGATCGTGGCCGGACAGGCGTAATCGAAGGATGGAAGCTTCATGAGCGTTCCAAAGCCTGAACTATGGCGTGGACGGTGGCATGGACCATGGCGCGGTTCATAGCGCGGTCCAATCCGCCGAAACGGCGGAAATTCGGTGATTTCCGTAGCTCTCGCGCCGGGGCCGGTCAATGACGGCCTACGCGATGCCAAAGCCTCCGGGTTCTGCTAGTTTTGGCGCAACAGCGAGGGCTTCAACACGCCCGCTCCGCTCCAGTGGAGGAAACCAATGCTCAAGCGCACGCCGCCCAATGGCAACGGCAAGAAACACAACGGCAATGGCGGCAAAAACGGAAAAAAGCCGACGCGCGTCAGAGAGCTGCCGAAAATCACCATTCAGACCGACACGCGCGAGATCCTGGCTCATGCCGCCAAGGAGAAGCGCGACGACTACTTCATCGTCGACGTCGATGCGCATGTCACCGAGACCGCGTTCTGGTCGGAAATCATCGACCGCATGGACAGCGACGTCTATCGGCAGATGGCGCGCGCGTTTAAGGATCGTGGCGGCTCGCCGCCCGGCCTGATCAACGCCACACCCGGCTTTTTGCATCAGGACGTGTTCGGGCGCATCCCGCACCAGCAACGGCTCGCTGAGAGCGTGCCGGGTGGGCGGACCCACGCGCAAGTGACGCTGGTGCAGCGCGCGATGGATTCGATGGGCATCGACTACATGGTCGTGTTCCCAACACCGATGCTAGTGCTGGGCATGCACCCGCAAGTCGAAACCGAGGTCGTGGTCGGCAACGCCTTCAACAAATGGCTGGCGGAAGAAATCCTGCCGCAGGACCATCGTATCAAGGCGATGCTGTACCTGCCGTTCAATCATCCTGAAGCATCACTGAAAGCGGTAGAGATGTATGCCGATCATCCCGGCGTCATCGGCTACTCGGTCACCTCTACGCGTTTTCGCGCCGTCAATCACGACAGCTACATGCCGCTCTATTCGGCGATCCAGGCGACCGGAAAGCCGCTTGCCTTCCATTCTGGATTCCACTGGGGTGACCAGTCGATGCAGCAATGCAATCGCTTCATCTCCATGCACTCGATCTCGTTCGTTTATTACAATCTCATTCATCTCACCAATTGGATCATCAACGGGCTGCCGGAGCGCTTTCCCAAGCTCAAAGTGTTGTGGATCGAAAGCGGACTCGCGTGGGTGCCGTTCCTAATGCAGCGACTCGATTCCGAATACATGATGCGATCCTCCGAAGCGCCGCTGCTTAAGCGCCGGCCGAGCGAATACATTGCCGAGATGTATTTCACCAGCCAGCCGCTCGAACGTTCGAACCTCAAGCTCACGGAGGCGGCATTCGATGCGATCCACGCCGAGACGCAGCTGTTGTTTGCTTCCGACTGGCCGCACTGGGATTTCGACCTGCCGAATTCAATCACCAGCCTGCCGTTCCTGAGCGAACGGGCCAAGCGCAACATTCTGGGTTTCAATGCTGCTCGGCTGTTCAACCTGGAAGTTCCCAAGCACAAGCTTGCCAAGCCGAAACCGGCACCGGCAGGCCGCGTGCCGGTTACCGCCTGAGCCGGCAATGCCTGCAGCAATAAAGCGAAGAGCCGCCAACCGCGCGCTCAAGCGCGCAACAAAAACCCCCAGGCCCGCAACCGTGGCTGACTTCTGCGCCCGCGCACGCGAGGCGCTCAAGCGTGGCACGCCGGATGCGATTACCGACAAGGCCCTGCAGCAGGTGTTGACCGCCGCGGTCAAAATCTATGCCGCCAAGGTGGAACGGCGCGGCCACGATGTGGCGCCGTTTACGCCCGGTACGGTCACCGCAACCGAAACCGTAGTGACCGCGTGCGGCATGATTCGTGCTGCGGATCTCAACATGTTCGACGTGGCAATCTGGTTTCATCGACCGCAGGGGATCGAGTAGCAGCAAATAGCCGAAGCGCGGCCTGCTTCGGCGCTGCATAACTTTGAAACGGAGAGGCGGATGCAAGAAGTGGCAATTGGCAAACTGGCGGATATCGCCGATGGCGACTACCGAATCTTCGCACTCGATAAGCTCGAGGTCGGCGTCTTTCGCACCGGCAGTAAGGTGCTTGCCTACGAGAACG
The DNA here is from genome assembly GCA_963816295.1 of uncultured Alphaproteobacteria bacterium. Lineage (GTDB taxonomy): Bacteria > Pseudomonadota > Alphaproteobacteria > Rhizobiales > Xanthobacteraceae > BOG-931. The sequence goes on from CAWFJS010000022.1 coordinate 730,335, forward strand.
TTTGCCCGCACGCCGGCGGGCCGGTCTGTCAGGGCAAGATTTTCAACCAGGTCGAGGAAGTGATCACGCCGGAGAAGAAAAGCGCCGGCCTGCGGTTCGGCAAGCAGCGCCACATCGTTTGCCCTTGGCACGGCTATGAATTCGATCTCGCCACCGGCTGCCATCCGGGCGATCCGGCGATGCGCCTGACGCCGGTTCCGGTCGCCGTCCGCAACGGGCACATTTATGTCAGCATCGGCTGATCGTGTCTGATTGCGTGCCGCCGCCTCTGCGACCGCAACCTGAATGATGGCGCGCCCCGCTGGCTCGCTGCCCCGACGTCACGTTTGCTCGCGTAACATTTCGGCGGCAAGCTTTTCGGCAACCATGATGGTCGGAATATTGGTGTTGCCGCGCGGGATCGTCGGCATGATCGACGCATCGATCACGCGCAGGCCGGCGACGCCGTGAACCCGGCCCGCGACATCGGTCACCGCGGCACGATCGCCGGCTCTGCCCATGCGGCAGGTGCCGGTCGGATGAAACGTGCCGGCGACGTTTTGCTGGATATGCTCGGCCAGCGTGTCATCGTCGGCGACCAGCGCGGCAAGATCCACTTTGCGATCGGCTAGCGTGGCAAAGATCGGCGAAGCAAGCGCCGGCACGGCATCAATGAGCGCGGCGATGGCCGCGCTCTTGAGCTTGTTTGCCGGCGTGATGCGATTAAGCCGCCGCAATCGATCGTCGAATTTTACCGGGAACGTCAGCCGCGTAATGGCGCGCACCGCGTCGTGCGCCAGAATCTGCAGGCAGCGGCGAAAGCCCGCCATGAAGCGCTTCAGATCAAGCTCGTGGCCGGTGAAATTGAACTCGACCAGCGGATGAACCGCGGGATCGGCCGCCAACAACGACACGCGCCCGCGTGCCATCGGCTTGAGCAGTGATGGCGCCAGATTTGCGACCTGATGCCCGAGCGGACTCCACGATGTCTTGCACTGCACGTTGATGTACATGTCCGCCGCCGGCGCGCCGGGCAGCCCGGAGGAGTAACGGAACGCCGTCATTGGATGCGGCCGGATATTGTTCGATTGCCGCGCGCCGGGCTTTTGCAGAAGCCCGACAAAGATGATGGCGTGGTTCGCCAGGTTTTCGCCGACGGCGGGCAAATCGGCGCGCACCGCAATTCCGAGATCGCTCAGCGCGGCCGCAGCTCCAATCCCGGCGCGCATCAGAAAGGCCGGCGAATGGATACCGCCCAGCGCCACAATGATCTCGCGGGCAAAAAAATCCTTTTGCCCGGCGCCGATCCTGGCCCGCACGCCGGCGACGCGGCGGCCGTCGAACACGAGCCCGGTCACGAACGCGTTGCAGGCGATGCTGAGATTGCCGCGGCGCCGCACATTGGAATCGAGATAGCAGATCGCTGTTGAGGCGCGCTGCCGCGGCCAGTTGCTCATCGGAACCGCGCCATAGCCGTCGCGAAAATCACCGTTCATATCGGCGATGAACGCGATCTGCCGTTCCTGCGCGAAAGCATGCACGGCTTTTGCCAGCGGCGCCCATTCTTCCGGTTTGGTGCGCCGGATCGGGACCGGACCGGTTTTGCCATGTAGCGACTCGTCAAAATCCCAGTCGTTTTCCAGCTTGCAGTAGTAAGGAAGGACGCTGTCCCAGCCCCATCCTGCCGCGCCAAGCGCTTCCCATTCGGCATAATCGTCAGGCGTGCCACGATGGGCCACCATGCCCATCACCGTTGAACCGCCGCCCATGACGCGCGCTTGAGAAAAACCGACCGGCGGCGAGTTGCCCTTGCGCCGCCAATGCACCTTGAGGTCGGGCCAGAAATAAGCGTCGTTGTAATAAGACCGCGGATAGGAATTGAGCACGTCAGCGGGCTCGCTGCCGGGCAGCGTGTCGCGCCCGGCCTCAAGCAACAGGACGTTCGTTGCGGACCGCGCTGAAAGCCGGTTGGCCAATACGCAGCCGGCCGCCCCGGCACCGACAATGATGACGTCGAATGCCGCTGTCATTGCAAGACCTCTCCCGGCGCCAATCCGGGCGTGATCCGATTGAACATGCTCGCCTCATGCTTTACTTGGTCAGGCGAGACAAGCCACTTGAAACAACAGCGGTAGGATCAGGAACATGGCGGGCAAGCTTGGGCGGGCGGAGCGGGAGCTCCATGGCGTGATCGCGGCGATCGCGACCGCCGTCGACCCCAGAGGCGAGCCCGACTGTGCGCGATCGATTGCGCTGGCGCGCTTTCTTCTGGCCAATGGTTGCGATGGCCTCAACGTGCTTGGCACCACGGGCGAGGCCACATCGTTCTCGCTCGATCAACGGCGCCGCGTCATGAACGCCTATGCGGAGAGCGGTCTGCCGCTCACTCGGATGATGGTGGGAACCGGAGCCGCCGCGCTCGCCGACGCGATCGCGCTGACCAGGCACGCCGCCGAGCTTGGTTTCGCCGGTGCGCTCGTCCTGCCACCTTTCTACTACAAGGGCGTGCCGGATGACGGTCTTGTCGCGGTCATCGAAGCTATTCTGTCGGCAACCGCCGCCCGACCCATTCCGCTTTACCTCTATCATTTTCCGGCACAATCGGGACTGCCCTGGCACGTCGCGCTCGTCGGCCGGCTCGTTCGGAGCTTCGGCGACCGCATTGTCGGTCTGAAGGATTCTTCGGGCGACATGGCTTATGCCCGTGAGGCGGCCGCCATTGCCCCGGGCTTTCTCGTGTTTCCATCCACTGAAGCGGCCCTGCCGGAAGCGCGCTCGGGTCCGTTCGCCGGCTGCATTTCGGCGACCGCTAATCTCAATGCCGATCTTTGCGCGCGCGCTTACCGCTCTGGCGACACCGCAGCTCTCTCCGAAGCGGTGGCGATCCGCAAATTATTCGACGGCAAACCCTTGGTGCCGGGAATAAAGGCGCTGCTCGCGCATATTCACGGCGACTCGCAATGGGCGCGCGTCCAACCGCCCTTGTTCGGATATCCTGCCGCCGACCGCGCGGCCGCAATTGCCGGCTATGACACCCTACGCGCTAAACGCGTCGCCTGACCGGCGCGCTGGATAGATAAGAAGCGCGCCGCTTCGCAGCCGGCGGCTCCCTACCCTCCTTTTGGCCGGTGCCGTTGACGGTATCGCGCCAGAACCCTATAAGCCCCGCTCTCTCTGTCACCATCTCTTGTGTCCAGCACGTATGGCCAATACGAAATCTGCAAAGAAAGCCGCCCGCCAGGCCGCACGCCGAACCGTCATCAATAAATCGCGGCGTTCGCGCATGCGCTCCGCGATCCGTAAGGTCGAGGAGGCGATTGCCGCTGGCGATCGCGGCCGAGCGACCGCGGCCATGGCGGAAGCCGAGCCGGCTTTGATTCGAGCGGCGCAAAAGGGCATCGTGCATCGCAATTCGGCGCAGCGAAAAGTGTCTCGGCTCTCGCACCAGATCGCGAAACTCGAAAAGAAATAAATTTTTTCGCACCGGCTGCGGACAATTCCCGCAATCCAAATTGTGGATTGCAATCAATCTGTTGCATTATTGTCACGTGACTTCGGAAAATCTCCAAGCGCGATCGTGCTGCGACTTGCGCGCAGCGACGACGAAGATTCTTGTTTGCTCGCGTTCCGCGCAGCGACGGGTACCCCGTTTCTGCGCGCAGAAGAATTCATGCACAATGAAAGGGTTATCGCACATGGCATCGCACGGACTTTGAGTTTGCGGCATGACATTGTGCGTTTTTTTATTTGTTGCTTTACTGCATGAAATCGATTTCGCGCGCGTGTCACATATTGCAGAAATGTGAATCATCAAATTGACTCAATATCTTGCTCGCGCACGCGCGTTGCAGCCTGCTTCCTGCCGTGGCCGCACAATGCAGAAAGTCCAATGTTGACGCGGTTTTTGCGGTTGCGGGCCGCAAACCGCATGCTAGCCTTCAAACTCCCTTCCGCTCTGAAGGTCTTCAAAAACGAGGCAGGCGGAAACCCATCGAAGAATGGGCGCGGGAGAGGTGTGTCCAATTTATCGAGTTAAACCGCAGCGTATTTGTATAGCGGATCGTACAGCCGCAGTTTGCTAGCGGCTGAAAACATAGAGAGAGCGGGTCTCGTTGCGAGACGCTCCGGCAACCGCCGCGGCGTTGAGGGGGTGATACGAGTCCGCGAGCCTAGGAGGTGGGGGGCATGACAACTGTAATTGCAACCGCGAGCGAGCGATCGCTAATTGCGCCTAGCGCGTCTCGGCCTGAAGCTCACTGGCCTGGAGGGTACCAGCCCAGGGTCCCGTCAAGCGGCTGAGATTGGCCGCGGCGGCCCCGTCAGCTCGTTTCGGCGGCTACGCGGCCACTTCCCTGCACCGGATTGTAGAGCGTCTTCGCGAAGTCGAGAGCGTCTGCCTGACGTGCTCGCTTCGGTTCCTCCTCGAAAAGAAAAGTATCGACATGACAAGCACCGATCAGGAGCGATGGCGAAGGGTCAAGGATCAGTTGCGCTCTGAACTTGGCGAGGATGTCTTCAGCAGCTGGTTCGGGCGCATGGAGCTCGAAGCCGTTGAGCAGGGATCGGTGCGGCTCTCGGTGCCGACCCGTTTTCTCCGCAACTGGATCCAGTCGCATTACAGCGAAAAGGTGCTGCTCAAGTGGCAGTCCGAAGAGCCGGACGTCACGCGCCTGGAATTGACCGTCCGTTCCTCGACGATTCGGCTGCCGGCCGCGAAGCCGAAAACGCTGGAGCCGCCGCTGCCGGCGCGCGATGGCCGCGAGACCTCGTTCGAGATCGCCAGCGCACGCGCCAGCATTCCCTTCATGAACGTGCACGAGGCACTTGGCGGTTCGCCGCTCGACCCGCGGCTGAGCTTTGAAACGTTCATTGTCGGGCGTTCGAACACGCTTGCGCACGCCGCAGCCAAACAGGTCGCCACCAGCCGGCGCGGCGAGCCGCTGATGTTCAATCCGCTATACATCCACGCCGCGGTCGGATTGGGCAAAACCCATCTGCTGCAGGCGATCACCTGGGCCGGTAACACGGCCGCTGACCGCAAACTGCTCTATCTCACAGCCGAACGTTTCATGTATGGGTTTGTCTCGGCGCTGCGCAGTCAGAACACGCTCGCTTTCAAGGAAGCCGTTCGCGCCATCGACGTGCTCGTGATCGATGATCTGCAATTTCTGCAAGGCCGTTCCACGCAAGCCGAGTTTTGCCACACGCTCAACACGCTGATCGACGCGGGCCGTCAGGTGGTGATCGCCAGCGATCGGCCGCCCGCCGATCTTGAGAGCCTCGACGATCGCGTGCGCTCCCGGCTGGCCGGAGGCTTGGTGGTCGAGATCGGCTCGCTCGGCGAAGAACTCCGCCTTGAAATTCTCAAGAGCCGGATTGGCGCCGCGCGGGTGCATCACCCCGGCTTTGAAGTACCCCAGCCGGTGCTCGCTTTCATCGCCAAGTCGGTCACCCACAACGGCCGGGACCTTGAGGGCGCGGTCAACCGGCTGTTGGCTCATAGCAAGCTCACTGGCCAGCCGGTCACCCTTGAAATGGCGGAACGGGAGATGCGCGACCTGATCCGTCCGGCCGAGCCGAAACGGGTGCGAATCGAGGACATTCAGCGCGTCGTGGCACGCCAGTACAATGTGAGCCGCGCTGATTTGCTGTCGTCGCGACGGACCGCCAATGTGGTGCGCCCGCGGCAAGTGGCGATGTATCTGGCGAAGGTTCTCACGCTGCGGTCATTGCCCGAAATCGGCCGCCGCTTCGGCGGACGCGACCACACCACCGTGCTTCATGCGGTCCGCAAAATCGAGAATTTGGCCGGTAATGACAGCGCCCTTGCCGAGGAGATCGAGTCGCTCAAACGCCAGCTGCAGGACTGAGCCCAGTACTGGTCCAGGCCAGATTGCTTGGCATCCAGCAAGCCCAGAATCCGGCAAACCCATAAAAAGACATGGAAAAGCCCCGCGTGGTCGCGGGGCCGGGCTTGCCGAAAGCCTCGCGGCGCGCCACCCTTATTGTCCGCATTTCGGGTTCTTTTTCGGATTGGGCGATGAAAGTCACCGTTGAGCGTTCGGAATTGTTGAAGTCCTTGGGCCATGTCCATCGCGTGGTCGAGCGCCGCAACACCATTCCGATCCTCGCCAATGTGCTTTTGCACGGCGACCGTTCCAAGCTTTCGTTGAAGGCCACCGACCTCGATATCGAAGTCATCGATACGATTGCCGCCGAGGTCGCCCCCGGCGGTTCGACCACGGTGCCGGCGCACATGTTCTTCGATATCGTCCGCAAACTGCCGGAAGGCGCGCAAATCGCGCTGGAATCGTCGGGCGATCGCGCCGCCTTGGCGATACGCGCCGGCCGTTCCCGCTTCACGCTGCAGACGCTTCCAGAGAGTGACTTTCCCGATCTGTCCGCCGGCGAGATGACGCACAAGTTCACGCTTAAGGCGAGCGAGCTCAAGCGTCTCATCGACAAGACGCAATTTGCGATCTCGACCGAAGAGACCCGCTATTATCTGAACGGCATCTATTTGCACGCGGCCGGCACCGCGAAGGCGCAGACGCTTCGCGCCGTCGCCACCGACGGTCACCGGCTCGCTCAGATGGAAGTCGAACTGCCGAAAGGCGCCGCCGGCATGCCGGGCATCATCGTGCCGCGCAAGACCGTCGGCGAAGCTCACCGGCTGATGGAAGACGGCGAGACCGAGGTCATGATCGAACTTTCCCCCGGCAAGATCCGATTCACGATCGGGCAGACCGTGCTGACCTCGAAGCTGATCGATGGCACCTTTCCCGATTACGCACGCGTAATCCCCGTCGGAAATGACAAGGAATTGGTGGTCGACAAAAAAGAGTTCGAGGCGGCGGTCGATCGCGTATCCACCGTTTCGAGCGAGCGCGGCCGTGCGGTGAAATTATCCGTCAATGCCGGGCGGCTATTGTTATCGGTTACCAATCCGGACTCGGGCAGCGCCAACGAGGAGCTCGAGGTCGAATATGAAGCCGATCCGATCGATATCGGTTTCAATTCGCGCTATCTTCTCGATATCGCGGCGCAGATCGAAAGTGAAGCCGCCGTGCTGAAGCTTGCCGATCCGGGATCGCCAACCCTCATCCAGGACAAAGAACAGCGCGGCGCGCTCTATGTCCTGATGCCGATGCGCGTTTGACAGGGATCGGCAATCGGTCGTCAGGTATCGAGGCCGCCGGAGGCCTAATTCCGAAGCGATGCCCGCACTCGTCCGCCGCCTAAACCTGCATAATTTCCGCAACTACCACAGCGCCGCGCTCGAGGCCGGTGCCGGGACGATCGCGCTGGTTGGACCGAACGGCGCCGGCAAGACCAATTTGATCGAAGCGATCTCGTTTCTTGCGCCCGGCCGCGGCCTGCACCGCGCCACTCTCAACGAGATCGCGTTCAATGAAGGCGACGGCTCCTGGGCAGTCGCTGCGGAAATCGAGGGCGTGCTCGGATTGGCCACGCTCGGCACCGGCATCGACCCGCCGCCAGAGGACGGAGCAACCTCGCAGCGCCAATGTCGCATCGATCGCGAACCGGTGCCTTCGGCCGCGGCTTTCGCTGATCATTTGCGGGTCATATGGCTCACTCCGGCGATGGATAGCCTGTTTACCGGCGCGCCGTCGGAGCGCCGGCGTTTTCTCGATCGTCTGGCGCTCGCGGTCGACGCCGAACATGCGAGCCGCGTCAATGCGCTCGAGCGATCGCTGCGCTCACGCAACCGGCTCTTGGAGGAAGCACGCGCAGATAGCCACTGGCTCGAAGCGGTCGAACACGAAACCGCAGAGCTTGCGGTGGCCGTCGCGAGCCTGCGGGTGGAGACCGTTCGCCGCCTCGCGACAGTGCTGGACACGCGCAAGGACTCGCCGTTCCCGCCGGTCGAAGTCGCAATCGACGGCTGGCTGGAGCAACTCATCCCGGCGTATCCGGCCAGTGACGTCGAAGTGCGCTACCGCGCGGTGCTGCGCGACAATCGCGGTCGCGACGCCGCCGCCGGGCGTACCCTCGACGGACCGCATTTGAGCGATCTGAAAGTGGTCTATGCCGCAAAGGGCATCGTCGCCGCGGATGCTTCGACCGGCGAGCAGAAGGCGCTTCTGATCGGGCTTGTGCTGGCGCATGCCCGATTGCTGAGTGAGATGGCCGGAGCGGCGCCAGTCCTGTTGCTCGACGAGGTTCTCGCGCATCTCGATCCTGCGCGCCGCCTGGCGCTGCATCGCGAACTCGCCGAGCTCGGCGCGCAAGCGTGGATGACGGGCGCGGATCCCGCGCTGTTCCGCGAAATCGACTCGCTTGCCGGCGTGGTCGAAGTGAAATCCGGAACACTGACCGCGTCCCCTAACCGAAGCTGAGGTGGAACGGTCCGCCAAACGCATTTCAACCATGCGAGCAGTCGCGGTCTTCGGGAACAAGACCGCGTGCCGCCTCTTAACCCGAGAGAAGCCGCAACGTCGGATACAAGACAGAGGGCATCGCAATGCCGGAACCGGCAGCAGATGCGATCGTGCGAAACTTGATCGAAGCGCTCGAGCGCCTGCGCGGGGATTTGGATCGCATGGAACTTTGGGCCGCGGCACTTGACCGTTTTCAACATCCGATTCCGGACTACCACCCAGGCGACCAGCATTTGCTAACTTCGGACCCGAAACGGGGACGGCGCTCGCCGGCTTGATCAACACTTTCGACCTTCCGCACAGCGGCGGCACGTGATTTGTGCATTGGCCCGCGAAGCGCCTTGGCGACGGCCAATTTCGGGCCAAAAGGCGGTTGCTTTTTTGCCCCGCCAAAAGCTTGAAAAACGGCGATCTGACAATATGTTAGTTCTATCCCTTTTGTCCTGTGCGGATCGCCTTTTTGGTGTACAAGATTCACCGATTCACACATATTTTTTGAAAGTGATTCGAAAGCCCCAACATGGCTGAACCCGTCCGCAAGCAGATTTCCACACCGTCCGATTACGACGCTGAATCGATCAAGGTCCTCAAGGGGCTCGATGCGGTTCGCAAGCGGCCGGGCATGTATATCGGCGATACCGATGACGGCTCGGGCTTGCACCATATGGTCTACGAGGTCGTCGATAATGCCATCGACGAGGCGCTTGCCGATTTCGCCAAGGAAGTGACTGTCATCCTCAATCCGGATGGTTCCTGCACGGTCCGCGACGACGGCCGCGGCATTCCAACCGACATCCATAAGGGCGAAGGCGTCTCGGCCGCCGAAGTCATAATGACGCAGCTCCATGCCGGCGGGAAATTCGACCAGAACTCGTACAAAGTTTCGGGCGGCCTGCACGGCGTCGGGGTCTCAGTCGTCAATGCGCTATCGACGTGGCTGCGGCTGACGATCTGGCGCGACGGTCAGGAACATTTCATGGAATTTCGCGACGGCGAGGCGGTGGCGCCGCTCGCGGTCGTCGGCGCTGCGCGCGACAAACGCGGCACCGAAGTGACGTTTCTGCCGTCCAAAAAAACCTTCAGCATGACGGACTTCGATTTTGCCACGCTGGAGCACCGGCTCCGCGAATTGGCATTCCTCAATTCCGGCGTGACCATCGTGCTGTCGGATATGCGCCATGCTGTCGAAAAGCGCGAACAACTGCGCTACGAGGGCGGCGTCGAGGCGTTCGTCAAATATCTCGACCGCAACAAAACGCCGCTGGTGCCGCAGCCAATCGTCCTCAAATCCGAGCGCGACGGCGTCATGATCGATTGCGCGATGTGGTGGAACGACGGTTATCACGAAACCGTACTTTGCTTCACCAACAACATCCCGCAGCGCGATGGCGGTACCCACCTCGCCGGCTTCCGCGGCGCGCTCACGCGCCAAGTCACTGGCTATGCCGACTCCGCCGGCGTTGCGCGGAAGGAAAAGGTTGCGCTGACCGGCGACGACTGCCGCGAAGGTTTGACCGCGGTTTTGTCGGTCAAGGTGGCGGATCCGAAATTTTCCTCGCAGACCAAGGACAAGCTCGTCTCGTCCGAAGTCCGGCCGGCGGTCGAGGGCATCGTCAACGACATGCTCAATGCCTGGTTCGAGGAGCATCCGTCCGAGGCCAAGATCATTGTCGGCAAAGTGATCCAGGCTGCCGCCGCACGCGAGGCCGCGCGCAAAGCGCGCGAGATGACCCGCAAGAGCGCGCTCGGAGTCACTTCGCTCCCGGGAAAGCTTGCGGATTGCCAGGAGCGCGATCCGGCAAAATCCGAACTGTTCATCGTCGAGGGCGACTCCGCCGGCGGCAGCGCCAAGCAGGGCCGCAATCGCGAATTTCAGGCGGTGCTGCCGCTGCGCGGCAAGATTCTCAATGTCGAGCGCGCGCGCATGGACAAGATGCTGTCCTCGGAGCAGATCGGCACGCTGATCACCGCGCTTGGCACCGGCATCGGCACCGACGAATTCTCAATCGACAAGTTGCGCTACCACAAGGTCATCATCATGACTGACGCCGATGTCGACGGCGCTCATATTCGCACGCTGCTGTTGACGTTCTTTTATCGGCAGATGCGCGAGATCATCGATCGCGGACACCTCTATATCGCGCAACCGCCGCTCTATAAGGTGACCCGAAGCAAGTCCGAGCAATATCTTAAGGACGAGCACGCACTCGAGGACTACCTCATCGACGCCGGCCTCGAGGATACCGCGCTGCGATTATCGTCCGGCGAAGTGCGCGCCGGCAACGATCTGCGGAATTTGGTCGAAGAGGCGCGCAGCATTCGCAATCTGCTGCGCGGGCTGCACAGCCGGTACAATCGCCAGGTGATCGAGCAGGCCGCCATCGCCGGCGTGCTGCGCTCGCAGGTCACCGGGGATTCGATCAGCGCGACTGCGGCGGCGGAATACATCGCCCGGCGGCTCGACGCGCTCACCGAAGCGGCGGAGCGCGGCTGGAAAGGCCAATTCAGCGAGGCCGAATTCCAGTTCGAGCGCACATTGCGCGGCGTCAAGGAAGTCGCGATCATCGATCAGGCGCTGCTCGGCTCCGCCGACGCGCGCAAGCTCGACGAATACGCGCCGTCCCTGCAACAGACTTATCCCCGGCCGACGCCGCCGGCCATGCTGCGGCGAAAGGACGAGGAGGTGCCCATTCACGGCCCGGTCGGATTGTTTGAAGCGGTCACGGGCGCCGGCCGCAAGGGCGCTGCGCTGCAGCGCTACAAAGGTTTGGGCGAAATGAACCCGGAGCAACTCTGGGAAACCACGCTCGACACCAATGCGCGCTCACTGCTCTGCGTCAGCGTGAAGGAAATCGACGAGGCCAATACGATTTTCGACGAGCTGATGGGTGACAAAGTGGAGCCGCGCCGCGAATTTATCGAACAGCACGCGCTGGCCGCGAGCGTCGACGTCTGAGCGATCAAAACCGTCCCGGCAAGACCAGGACCTTGGGCGCGGCGGGCAATGTCGCCTTCGAGACCACGACCGAAGGAATTTCCGCCGTTTCGACATCCCAGAGCTTGCGCGCCCGGTCAAGAAACCGGTCGAGGATGTACTGGCCGTAATAGTGCATGGGGATAATCAACGGCGTCTTGAGCGCGGTCAGCACTTCCATCATGCCGTCGAGATCAAGCGTGTAACTGCCGTCGACCGGCGCCATGACCACATCGATGCGGCCGATCTCGTTAAGCTGCTGTTGCGTCAGCGTATGATGCAGATGTCCGAGATGTGCGATGCACAGGTTGGCAATCTCGAAAATAAAGATCGAATTGCCGTAACGCTCGGTCGTGGTGCTGCCGTAGAAGCTTCGGATATTGGTCGGCACGTTGCGCACCCGCACGTCACGATATTTCAGGTCCCAGATCGCGGGTTGCTCGGGGCTCATTCCCCAGCCGCGCAGCACGTATTTGATGGCCGGACTCGGATGCTCGGTATAATGCGTGTCGTGCGCGTGATTCATCGTCACGATGTCCGGCAGCACCGGCGGCTTCACGTAATCATTGTAATCGGTCGCAATGCGCACGAGCTGCGGACTTTCAATCAGGAAAGTCGCGTGGCCGAGAAAGGTCAGGCGGACCTGATCTGAGTTCAGCGCTGCCAGATTGAAGGAGCCGGAATTTAGCCCGCCAAGATTCGCCGCACCCATTTGCCACGCCGCGGGAATCGCCGTTGCGTGGTTGCCGGCAACCAGCCCGGGACAGGCTTGCGTCATTTCCGGGTTTGACGGCGCCGCCGGTTGCGCGATCGCAAGCGAAGGCAAAATCGAATGCGCGATCGCCGCCAAAACAAACCGGATGATCCATCGCGAGATGTTCATCCTCACGCGTCCTGCTTCAAACGGCAGACCATAGCAAATCGGACGGCACGGCGCGCGCGAGTACCTGCGTCGCCGCGCGATTTGCACTCGCGATTGGTTGAAATCGCCTCAGCGCACCGAGGTGATGGTGCCGCGGGCCGTCAGCACGACCCAGTGACCGTCCTGGCGTTTGATCATATCGACCCGCCCGATACCGGGCAGGACACTGCCGGCACTAACCGCAAACAGTCCGCCGTAGCGGCTTTCGATCAACGCATGGCCGTTCTGCACATCATGAACGATCCAATCCTGCAAAATCCGGTCATTCAGTTTCGGCGGTTCTGCAGGCTGGGCAGCGGCCGCCAGCGCAGCAGTTTGAGCCGACGGCGGAGCCGCCGGACTGGCGGCCGGCAATGAAGCCGTCGTCTCGGCCGCGGCAGCGCTGCGCTGATCGATCCGGTCCAAACGGTCGGCGATCCTGGCATATTGATTGCTGGTGTTGCGGGCCGCGTTGTCGAGACCGGATTTGAGCCCGGCGATGTCGAGGTTGGATTTGAGCGCGGCGACCTTGGCGAGTTCAAGCTTGATATCGCGCATTGCGGCGATCGTGTTCTCGATGCCGCTTGTCGGAGCCGGCGGTGGCGGCGGCGGATAAATGAACCGCGCCAATCCCGAGCCCGACACCGAGCCGACGAATGAACCAAAGCCTGCGGCAAAGGCTACACTCGCCGCCAGCGCGACGAAACGCTTGGAGCGCGCCGTCGCCGCTGCAGTTTTGGTTTGCTCCGGTTCGTCTCCCGCGCTGTTCTTGGCTTGATCTGCGGCAGCGCTCAATTTCGGCGCCACGACCACGGGCAGATTGATGCGCGTCGTGCCGGCGTCGGTTGCGGCTGTCTCGCCGCCTCCAGCGGCATGATCGGACGGCTCGGCCATTTCGGTTCTCCGGCGTTTACGGTTGATCAATCGTTAACCAGTTTTGGTTAGCGATTGGTTACCGCTCGCGCTTTCCGAAACGAGGCCGATCCGGTCTAAATCTTTAAACAGCAAGACCGTTTTCTTCCGCCAGCTCGCGCAGCGAAGCCTCGGGGCGGGCGCCGAGATGCTGGATGATTTCCGCCGCCGCTAGCGCGCCAAGCCGACCGCAGCTGCGGTCGTCGGCGCCGCGCGCAAGCCCGCACAAAAAACCTGCGGCGAACAAATCGCCTGCTCCTGTCGTATCGACGACCCGCTCGACCGGGAATGCCGGCACCGCCTCGATCCCTTCCGGACTGATAACGAGGCAGCCCTTCTCGCTCCGCGTCACGACCGCGGCGCCGATATCGGCGCGCAGCGTGGCGATAGCGCCGTCGAAGTCCGACGTTTGATACAGGCTGTGCAGCTCCGCCTCGTTTGCGAAGACGAGATCGAGAGTGCCCGAGCGCATCAGCTGCAGGAATTCGTCGCGCCAGCGGTCGACGCAGAAGGCGTCCGACAGTGACAGTGCAACTTTGCGGCCGCTGCCGTGCGCGATCTTGGCCGCTTTGAGAAAGGCTTCCTTGGCGTGTTTCGGATCCCACAGATATCCTTCGAGATAAATGATGGCGCTTGCCGCCACCATCGTCTCGTCGACGTCCCGCGGATGCAGGTCCTGCGCCGCGCCCAAATAGGTGTTCATGGTGCGCTCGCCGTCCGGCGTCACCAGCACATAGCAACGGCCGGTCGAGGGGCCGTGCGATGCCGGCGGCGTGCTAAAGCTCACGCCGGCGGCGCGGATATCGTGACCGAACGCGCGGCCGAGCTCGTCGGCTTTGAGCTTGCCGACAAACGCCGCTCGTCCGCCGAACCCGGCGACGCCGACCATCGTATTCGCCGCCGATCCTCCTGATATTTCGACCGCCGGACCCATGGCGTCATAGATCGTTTGCGCGCGCGCCTCGTCGATCAGCGCCATGCCGCCCTTGCGCATGCCCTGCGCCAGCAGAAAGTCGTCATCGGCCCGGGCAAGGACATCGACAATGGCGTTGCCGATGCCGAGGACGTCGAAACGAGCGGAGGTCATGGCTGGCATTGAGTTCGGTCGGCTGCCGCGGGTCGCGCACTATAGCGGGCGCCTCTTGCACGGCAAGCTGACGGATGGCATGGGGACGCTATCGAGCGGCATCAACACCATCAAGCCGGATCGGCCGCGCTCGGGCGAGGTCCCCACAGATGAAGTTTAAAGAACTGATTTTCTCCGGGGTGCAGCCGACCGGCAACCTCCATCTCGGCAATTATCTCGGCGCGATTAAGCGTTTCGTCGAGCTGCAGGATCGTTTCGATTGCATTTATTGCGTCGTCGATCTGCACGCCATCACGGTGTGGCAGGAGCCCAGCGAATTGCCGCGCGCGATCCGCGAGGTTACCGCCGCCTTTCTCGCCTGCGGGATCGATCCGAAAAGAAATATCGTATTCAACCAGAGTCAGGTCGCCGAGCACGCCGAGCTCGCCTGGATATTCAATTGTGTGGCGCGGCTGGGTTGGCTCAACCGCATGACGCAGTTCAAGGAGAAGGCCGGCAAGGATCGCGAGAATGCCTCGGTCGGCCTCTACGCCTATCCGACGCTGATGGCCGCCGATATTCTGGTTTATCGCGCCACCCATGTGCCGGTCGGCGAAGACCAGAAGCAGCATCTGGAATTGTCGCGCGACATCGCCCAAAAATTCAACAACGACTTCGGCCAATCGATCAGGGAAAAAGGCTATGGCGATGCTTTTTTTCCATTGCCCGAGCCGCTCATCACCGGCGAGGCAACGCGGGTGATGTCGCTGCGCGATGGCTCAAAAAAGATGTCGAAATCGGACGCTTCCGATTTTTCCCGTATCAACCTGACCGATGACGCCGACGCGATTGCGCAGAAAATTCGCCGCGCCAAGACCGATCCCGAGCCGTTGCCGAGCGACGAAAAGGGGCTGGCGGCGCGGCCTGAGGCCGATAACCTCGTCGGGATTTATGCTGCGCTTGCGGGCGTGGATCGGGCCAGCGTGCTCAAGCAATTCGGCAATGCCCAATTCTCGACGTTCAAGGCGGCGCTGACCGACCTTGCGGTGTCCAAGCTGGGGTCGATCGGAGCGGAAATGAAACGCCTTCTTGCCGATCCGGGAGCGATTGACGCGGTGCTGGCGGATGGGGCGGCCCGCGCGCAAAAATTGGCGCGTGAAACCATGAACGCGGTCAAGGACGTGGTCGGTTTCGTGCGCTAGCCGATTGCTTCGACGAAGGTCTTGGCCCGCTCTTCGATATAGGACCACAGCCGATTGGCGATGGGCCCGTGCGGCACTTCGCGCCGCCGCGCCGCGACGATTTCGGCTACGCCGCCGCGCAAATGTTTGCCGCTGATATCGAGCAAACATTTTTTGCGCAAATCCTGGTCAATCAGGAATTTCGGCATATGCCCCCATCCCATGCCCTGCAAAATCAATTCGCGTTTCATCAGCTGATCGCTGACCGTCCAGCTGCGGGCGCCTTCGACCAGAAAGTAATCTTGGGGCGATGAATGGCGCGAGGTGTCACGGATTACGCATTGCACATAGTCCCGCATCTGCTCCGGCGTAATCGAACGCGAGATCGGAAACCGCAGGAAACCGGGCGCCACGACGGGTATGACGCGCACGGTGAACAGATCCATGAACTCAAAGTGCGGGTCCGCCTTGTTGACGTGATGGAGAATGAGATCAGCCTCGCCGTCGAACAGGCGCTCCCACGGTCCGGCAATCGCTTCGAAATGTAGGTGAAGCCGTGTCCCCGGGCAGTCGTCAAAGAAGCGCCGCAGCAATGCCAGCGTCTGCGGCAACGGACACAGATCGCCGATTACGACGCTGAGCTCGTTTTCCTCGCCCATAACAAGCTGCGCCGCATGATTTTTCAGCGCGCGCAGATCGTGCAGAAAAACACGCGTACGTTGGTGGAATGATCGGCCGGCCTCGGTCAGTGCAACGCGGTATCCGCCGCGATCGAGTAACGCCAACCCCAATTGGCTCTCGAGGTTTTTCACCGCCGTCGAAACCGAGGGCTGGGTGCGCCGCAGCTTTTCAGCTGCTGCTTGAAACGTCCCTTCGGTGACCACGGCGTCGAAGCATTCGAGTTGGTGCAGGGTGAGATGGTCCATAGAGTAATTCTATCAAGAATATCGAAATTTAATTCTTTTTATCAATCAAGCACGCGCGTATCAATC
Organism: uncultured Alphaproteobacteria bacterium; assembly: GCA_963816295.1. Taxonomy (GTDB): domain Bacteria; phylum Pseudomonadota; class Alphaproteobacteria; order Rhizobiales; family Xanthobacteraceae; genus BOG-931. The sequence continues at coordinate 746,742 of CAWFJS010000022.1, forward strand.
CCGTCCGTCAACGTCCACACGGAGCGGCTCAAATGCGTGCAATTGTCATCAAGCAATACGGCGGTCCTGAAGTCCTGCAGATCGAGGAACGTCCCGATCCGGAGCCGAAACCCGGCCACGTGGTCATCGATGTCAAAGCCTTCGGGCTCAACCATGCTGAAATCTATTTCCGCAAAGGCGCATGGGGCGATGTGGCCGAAATCACCGGCATCGAATGCGTGGGAACGGTCAGGTCCGACCCCGATAGTCGCTTTGCGCCTAGCCAGAAGGTGATGGCCCTGGTCGGCGGCTTGGGGCGCAGCATGAACGGCAGCTACGCCGAACAGGTTTGCGTGCCAACGACCAATGTCGTCGCTGTCGACAGCAACCTTTCGTGGGAGGACCTGGCGGCCATTCCGGAGTCCTATGCCACCGCATGGACAAGCCTGATGGGCGTCCTCGCGCTCGGCAAAGGCCGGATCGTCGCCATTCGCGGCGCGACCTCCGCGCTCGGTCAGGCCGCGGTGAATATCGCAAACCAAGCCGGCGCGCGTGTCGTCGCAACGACGCGAAATTCTTCGCGGGCAGCGATGCTTGATGCATTGGGCGCCAAGGAGGTGCTCTTGGAATCGCCGGAACTTGCCAAACGCATTCGTGAGCATCATCCGCAAGGCATTGACGCCGTACTCGATATCGTCGGCAACACCACGATGCTCAACTCACTGGCGATGCTCAAACGCGGAGGTCACGCGTGTCTGGTCGGCTTTCTTGGTGGCGGTGGTCCGCTGTCACTTGAGCCGGTATTTCAGATCCCGAGCGGCCGGCATCTCACGGTCTTTGCAAGCGCCGTGGTCACCGGCACGCCGGAATTCCCGCTCAGCGAAATTCCTTTCCAGGCGATCGTCGATCGCGCCGCCGCGGGCCTTTACAAGACCAAGCCGGCCAAAGTCTTTCGCTTCGAGGATATCCAAGAGGCGCATCGGCTGGCAGAGTCGAGTGAAGCCGGCGGCAAAATAGTCGTTCGTGTGTAGGAGGGATATCGCCGCCGCCCTTGAACTTTCGAGCAAATTCGCCACCTAATAGGGGAGTTTGACACGAGTCACGGGGCAGCTTCGATCCAGTGGAGCGCGCCGTGATGGAGGGCACGATGTTCATTCAGACTGAAGCTACGCCGAATCCAGCGACGCTGAAATTCCTGCCCGGACGCCCGGTGCTGGAACACGGCACCCTCGATCTGCGTGACGCCGCTCAAGCCGAACAGTCGCCGCTCGCCGAACGCTTATTCGGCATCCCGGGAGTGAGCGGTGTATTTTTCGGTTCCGATTTCATCACCGTGACTAAAAGCGCCGGCGAATGGCATCAGCTCAAGCCGATGATCCTCGGCGCGATCATGGAGCACTTCATGTCAGGCGCGCCGCTGCTGACCGTCGGCAGCCATGAGATCACAGACGGCGAAGAATTTTTCGACGAGGCGGACGCTGCCACGGTCGCCACCATCAAGGAGTTGATCGAGACCCGGGTTCGCCCCGCGGTTGCCAATGACGGCGGCGACATCACCTTCCGCGGTTTCAAGGATGGCGTCGTCTATCTCAACATGAAAGGCGCTTGTTCCGGCTGCCCATCGTCGACCGCGACGCTGCGCCACGGCATTCAGAACTTGCTGCGCCATTTCATTCCAGACGTTACCGAAGTCCGTCCGATGTGATCGGGCACAGTTGGCGCCGGCGATCCACTCTATCTTTGTGACGCTCCATGCGTGTGCTTGCCATTGATACGGCGCTCGCGGCTTGTGCGGCTGCCGTTCTGGACACCGACCATGGGATCGTCGCAAGCGAGAGCCTGCCGATGGTCCGCGGCCATGCCGAGGCGTTGATCCCGCTGATCGCGCGGGTCATGAAGCGGTCCGACATGCCTTTTCGCAACCTCGGCCGCATTGCGGTAACCATCGGGCCGGGAAGTTTCACTGGCGTGCGCGTCGGTCTGGCCGCCGCCCGCGGATTTGGCGTCGCCACCGGCGTGCCGGTCGTCGGCGTTTCAACGCTGTCGGTCTATGCCGCGCCTTATCTCGCCGGCAACGGCAAGTCTCCGGTGGTCGCCGCGATCGATGCCCGGCACGAGCATGTGTTTCTGCAGGTATTCGCACCCGGCGGGCAGACCGTCGTCAGCCCGCGACTGGCACGTTTGAGTGAAGCGATACGCGCAGCATCCGCCGCGCCGGCTTATCTGGTCGGTTCGTCGGCGCGAGCGATCGCCGACGGATTGGCGAAGAACGCAGCACCGCCGCGCGCCGTCGATCCGCGCGAGGCGCCTGACATCGTGTGGGTGGCGCAGATCGGCGCCGTTACGCCGCAGGCGCATTCAGCCCCTAATCCGCAATATCTGCGCGCGCCGGACGCGCAGCCGCAAAATGCCGTGCAACTGCCACGCCGATGATGCGGTTCGTATCGCGTCTCTTTAGCCGCAAAATGCCGACCATTGCCGAAGCGCGGCCGACCGACGCGGCGGCAATTGCGGCGCTGCACGGCGTTTCGTTTCGGCGCGGCTGGGGCGAAGACGAAATTCTGCGCCTGTTGCTCGAACGCAATGTGGTGACGCAACGCATGACGGTCGGCGGCAAACTGATTGCGTTCATTATGTCGCGTCTTGCCGCAGGCGAAGCGGAAATCCTCTCGGTCGCGATCGCGCCGGCGTGGCGCGGGCGCGGCCTGTCCCGACAACTGCTCGATCTGCACCTGCGGCGCCTCGCCGGTCTTGGCATCCGCGCCGTCTACCTGGAAGTCGGGGAGCACAATATGCCGGCTTGCCGGCTCTATCGTCGCGCCGGATTCAAGGACGTCGGCCGCCGGCGCGGCTATTACGACGACGGCGCGACCGCGCTGGTGCTGCGCCGCGACTTCGGCTGATGATCCGTCGCTCGCGGTTTGGAATGACCGTTGCAACGGTAGCTGCAAGGCGCCGGATGCCTATATGACATCCGCCGCCGTCAACAGAGGCCGGGGCATTGGATTGGGCGTGTATATTGCGCGAATATCGGTAAACCGGCTAAGCCGCCTGATGGCCGCCGCGGAAATTGCCGGACCCGAGGATTTCGTCATCTGCAACAGAGGGTTAAGTTAGCGATCGCCGCATGACGAAAGCCCGCAAGCTCTACGTCAAATCGTTTGGCTGCCAGATGAACGTCTACGATTCGCGTCGGATGGCGGACACTCTGGCGCCCCACGGCTATATCGAGACCGGTACGGCCGAGGATGCCGATCTCGTCATTCTCAACACCTGCCACATCCGGGAAAAAGCCGCCGAAAAGGTCTATTCCGAGCTCGGCCGCATGCGCCAGTTGAAAGAAGCCGCGGCCGCCGAAAACCGCCATGTGCTGATCGCAGTTGCGGGCTGTGTGGCGCAAGCCGAGGGCGAAGAGATTGTCCGCCGGGCGCCTGCGGTTGATTTGGTTTTCGGGCCGCAGAGCTATCACCGGCTGCCCGGCTTGTTGGCGCGCGCGGCGGACGGGGCGCGCGCGATCGATACCGAATTTTCAACGGACGACAAATTCGTGGCTCTTGCTGCGCCAACGGCAGCGGCAACCCGCGCGCGCGGCGCTTGCGCCTTCGTCACGGTACAAGAAGGCTGCGACAAGTTTTGTACGTTTTGCGTCGTGCCTTATACGCGCGGCGCCGAACTGTCGCGTCCGGTCGATGGCATTATTGCCGAAATCGAATCGCTCGCTGGGGCCGGCGTGCGCGAGGTGACGCTGATCGGACAAAACGTCAATGCCTACCACGGCATGGGTCCGGACGGCCGTGTCTGGTCGCTGGCAAGCCTGCTGCAACGCGTCGGGCAAGTGCCGGGCGTCGAACGCCTGCGCTATACGACCAGTCATCCGCATGACATGGATGATGATTTAATAGCCGCGCATCGCGATTTGCCGAAGCTGATGCCGCAACTGCATTTGCCGGTGCAATCCGGTTCGGACCGAATCCTCGCCGCCATGAACCGCCGGCATACGCGAGCCGACTATCTACGCATCGTCGAGCGTCTGCGCCGCGCCTGCCCCGCGCTTGCACTGACCTCCGATTTCATTGTGGGCTTCCCCGCCGAGATGGAGGAGGACTTTGCCGCAACACTGGATCTGGTCGCCGACGTCGGTTTTTCAGGAGCCTTCTCGTTCAAATACTCGCCGAGGCCCGGCACGCCTGGCGCCGAAATGACGGGACAGATCGACGAAGCGATAAAATCGGAAAGGCTGCAGCGCCTGCAGCAAGCGATCGATGAGAGCCAAGCGAAATTCAATCGCAGCTGCCTGGGCCGTACCTTCGAGGTGTTGTTTGAACGGGGAGGCCGCCATGCCGGCCAGCTGGTCGGCCGCTCGCCCTATCTTCAGCCGGTGCAAGCGACCGCGCCGGAATCGCTGATCGGTGAGATGGCGGCGGTGACGATTACCGAGATCGGCAGCAACAGTCTGTTCGGCACGCTTGCCGACCGCGTTGCCGCAACCACGCCGCCGGCGCCCGCCGAGACGGCCTTGGTCGCAACAGGAGTCTGAATGCGCACGCCCGAAACGGAAGAATCGGTTTTTATCGCGCCAGACAATACGGCACAGATCGTTCTTACGTTTGACGACAATCGGCTCGCTTCGACACTGTTCGGCCAATACGGTCAGAATCTGGCGCTGATCGAGCGACGGCTCGGCGTAGTTGCTAATTCGCGCGGCAACCAGGTGACGGTCGAAGGCGCGCGCGAGGCCTGCGATCAGGCGCGGCGCGTTCTCGAAAGTCTCTATGACCGGCTCAAGCGTGGCGACGATCTCGTCCCTGGCGATGTCGAAGGCACGATCCGGCTGGCGCTATCGCAAGGCTCGCTGTTCGACTTCGACCCGACGGCGGCTCGCCTGAGTTTTGAGGAAATCAACCTGCGCAAGCGGCGCGTGCGCGCACGAACCGCCGCGCAGGATGCCTATGTTCGCGCGCTCAAACGGCACACACTGGTGTTTTCCACCGGGCCCGCCGGCACCGGCAAGACGTGGCTCGCGGTCGCCTATGCCGTGCAATTATTTGAACGCAAAGAAGTCGATCGCATCATTCTGTCGCGCCCGGCGGTGGAAGCGGGTGAACGGCTCGGCTTTCTGCCCGGCGACATGCGCGAAAAGGTCGATCCTTATCTGCGGCCGATCTACGACGCACTTTACGACTTGATGGATGCGCGCATCGTCGAACGAGCTTTGCAGACAGGCGAAATCGAGATTGCGCCGCTCGCCTTCATGCGCGGGCGAACCCTGTCGAATGCCGCGGTTATTCTGGATGAAGCCCAGAACACGACGGCGATGCAGATGAAAATGCTGCTGACGCGGCTCGGCGAAAGCAGCCGGATGGTGGTGACCGGCGATCCCAGCCAAGTCGATTTGCCGCCCGGCCAGACTTCCGGACTCGCCGACGCGGTGCGCCTGCTCGCGGGGATCGAAGGCATCGGACATGTCAGTTTCACAGCGGCGGATGTAGTTCGTCACGAGCTGGTCGCGCGCATTGTTGCGGCTTATGACGAGGAGGCCGGACGCAAGCGCGAGCGCCGGGAATGAAGCGGACGGCAGTCGCCGGACTAAAAATCGACGTGCTGGTCGATTCGGAACATTGGAAAAATGTCGCTGCGGCAAAAGCCGTGGTCCGGCGCGCGCTCAAGCAAGCCGCCACTACGTTGTCAACAAAAACTGCCGAGCTCGCCATTGTTTTGACCGACGATGCTGCGATGCGCAGGCTCAACCGCAATTGGCGCGGGATCGATGCGCCGACCAATGTACTGTCCTTCGCAACGAAAAATCCCAGCGACCGGCTGGACGAACAGCTTGGCAGTCACCTGGGCGACATCGTGCTCGCCTACGAGACCGTCAAGCGCGAGGCCCACCGCCAGGGCAAACCGTTCGATCACCACCTCGCCCATCTCGTGGTGCACGGCTTTTTGCATCTTCTCGGCTATGATCACGGAAACGACGCCCAAGCGCACCGCATGGAGACGACCGAGCGCTCGATCTTGCGTGATCTCGCGGTGCCGGATCCCTATCGTCCAACCCGCTCGACCGCCGGGCATGCCGGCCGGCGGCCAGCAAAGCTCCCTGGCAGAGATCGAGCGCGCGCCGCGCAGAACGCGTAAAATAGCCTTCCCGATCCTGCTCCCGAAGACGCCCAATGGCTGAGCCTTCACCCCGAACAGAACCGACCGAGGGCGAACGTCATTCGCTTCCCGTCGTGGTGTCGGCGCAAGCCGACCAGCCGGAAAGTTGGCTCACGCGCATGACGCGCGTGCTGTTCGGTTGGCGAGCGCCGTCGCCGCGCGCGGATCTCGAGCTCGTTCTGACCGCTGAACCAGCGCAATCGGATTTTTCGCCCGAAGAAGCGGTGATGCTCAAGAACATTCTCGGTCTGCGGGAAACCCGAATTGAAAAAATCATGGTGCCGCGCGCCGATATCGTCGCGGTCCAGCAAGACATTACACTCGGCGAGCTCGTCAAAGTATTCGAAGTCGCCGGGCATTCGCGCCTGGTGGTCTACAACGACACCCTCGATGACCCGGTGGGTATGGTCCATATCCGCGACTTGATCGCGTTCATGGCGGCGCGCGCCTCCGATGACGAGGCCTCAGCGGATGGATCCGCCAAACCAAAACCCGCAGCGCTTAATTTTGCGAATATCGATCTTTCTACGCCGTTGACTGCGGCGAACATCGTCCGCGAAATGCTTTACGCGCCGCCGTCCATGCCGGCGCTTGACCTGCTGGCGAAGATGCAGGCTACTCGGATTCATCTTGCACTTGTGATCGACGAATACGGCGGGAGCGACGGACTGGTCTCGATCGAAGACCTGGTGGAGCTCATCGTTGGCGATATTGCCGATGAACACGATGAGCAAGAGAGCCCGGGGATCACCAGGCAAAGCGACGGCTCGTTTCTGGCCAACGGCCGCGCCAGCCTCGATGATGTGCGCGCCGCAATCGGCAGCGAATTCGACGTCGGCGACGTCGCGGAGGAAGTCGAGACGCTCGGCGGTTACCTCGTCATCAAAGCCGGCCATGTGCCCGTTCGCGGCGAACTGGTGCCGGGGCCAGAACCGTTTGAGGCCGAAGTCCTCGATGCCGATCCGCGCCGGGTCAAGCGCGTCAAAATTTATCTGCGCAAGGATCGCCGGCCGGCAGGTCCGCGCGAGGCGGTGTTGCCGCTGCGGGCGGTAGCGCCTCGCCCGGCGACGCAACGCGACGAGACGGCCCGGTCCAATCCAAACCCCTCGCGTGGACCGTGAAGCCGAACAACCTGGTCCACAGCATCGTTCTGGCCTGGGGCTGGCGGCGCCGATCGATCGCGTTCACCGCCGGCGCGGTGTCGGTTCTGGCGATGGCGCCGTTTAACGCCTGGCCCGTCTTGTTTTTGACCTTCCCCGTCCTCGTTTTCCTCATCGATGGCGTCGCGAGCCGCGGCTTTAGTGGCTTGATCGCGGCGGCCGATATCGGGTGGTGGTTCGGATTCGGTTATTTTCTGGCCGGTCTGTATTGGCTCGGCTACGCGTTTCTCGTCGATGCCGCGACCTTTGGCTGGCTCTTACCATTCGCGGTCTTAGGTCTCCCGGCGATTCTTGCGATCTACACTGCGCTAGGGGTCGTGCTGGCCCGCTTGTTGTGGCAGCGCGGTGCGATGCGCATCTTAGCCTTGGCCGTCTGCCTCACCGCAATGGAGTGGCTGCGCGGCCATGCCTTCACAGGCTTTCCGTGGAACGCTTTCGGCTATGCACTCACCGCGCCGTTGGCGCTGGCGCAAGCGGCTTCGGTGCTCGGCCTGTGGGGATTGACCTTCATAGCCGTCGCCGTCTGCGCCAGCCCAGCGACGCTGCTCGATCAGGATGCGAAAAAACGGCGGCCGTTGTTGCCGTTCACATTGGCTGCGCTCACGCTCGCCGCGCTGGCCAGCTTTGGCGCCGTGCGACTGGCGCGCACGCCAACCCGGCTTGTTGACGGCGTTCATTTGCGCATCATGCAGCCGAATCTGCAGCAGGACGTTCGCTTTAATTACGCCGCCAAGCACGAGGTGGTGGAACGATATCTCGCGTTATCGGCGCGGCCAGGTCTTGATCAGGTCACGCATCTGATCTGGCCGGAATCGCCTTTTCCGTTCTTTTTGACGCGCGAGGCGGATGCGTTCGCGCAGATCGCGCAGGCCTTGCCGCAGAATACTTTGTTGTTTACCGGGGCGATGCGGCTTGCCGATCCAAACAATCCAACGCAATCCGGCGTGTACAATTCGATCTATGTGATCGATCACCAAGCATCTATTCGCTCCGTCTACGATAAGGTACACCTCGTTCCATTCGGAGAATATTTGCCTTTCGAAGATCTCCTGGAGCGCATCGGCCTGCAGACGCTGACCGAGCAGCGCGGCGGGTTTCTTGCTGGCGACCGGCATCGGCTTATCACCGTACCTGGCGCGCCGAGCGCGTTGCCGCTCATCTGTTATGAGATAACCTTTCCTGGCGAACTGAGGTCGTCCGACGAGCGGCCAGGCTGGATCGTCAATGTCACCAATGACGGCTGGTTTGGCAATTCCAGCGGACCTTACCAGCATTTGCAGCAGGCGCGCGTGACCGCGATCGAGCAGGGTCTGCCGCTCGCCCGCGCCGCCAATACCGGGATCTCGGCCGTAATCGATCCAGTCGGGCGCATCGTCGGCTCTTTGCCGCTTGCCAGTGAAGGCGTGTTGGATGCACCATTGCCGCGTTCGATCGGCGCGCCGATCTATGCGCGCTTTGGCGACGCACCCGCTGCCGCCCTGATTTTGATCGCATTTGTTCTTGCCATTCGCGGTCGACTGCGCGCCGGCGCCGCGATGACCTGAGCCGGACCGAACCAGGGAGCAAACAAACTAGGGATCACAGCGGTGATACTTTGGTGATACCTTACGCTGCAACCAACGCGAGCAAATTGGGCGATCTCACATTCCGTGAGAATTGGCGCGATCCCAGGAAAAAACCGCTGCCTGTGGGTCCCGCCAACAGGAAAGCAGTTTCAATTGCGACAGATTTGCTATCTATCGGCATTGAGCTAAAAGGGGAGAAGCCCCATGGCTACGCTGGCAAAAAAGGCGCCAAACCCGACCGACAAGCATGTCGGAAGCCGGGTTCGCATGCGCCGGATGATGCTGGGAATGAGCCAAGAGAAGCTCGGCGACTCGCTCGGCCTGACTTTCCAGCAGATTCAGAAATACGAGAAGGGCACCAACCGGATCGGCGCCAGTCGTCTTCAGCAGATTTCTCACACTCTCCAAGTCCCGGTCGCTTTTTTCTTCGAAGGCGCCCCCAATGTTCAGACCGCAGGCCGCCATGAAGGCTTGGCCGAGGCCCCCTCGCCTGCTTACGTTTCCGACTTCCTGGCGACTGCCGACGGCCTTGCTTTGACCAAAGCCTTTATGCGGATCGAGGATTTAAAATTGCGGCGCCGCATCGTCGATCTCGTCGAGCAAATTGCCAGCCGCGACAAACGCTGAAGAATACTCGAACAGTCGCCGCAACACCGCAGGCCAAAATCGAGGTAGCCGCCCATTTTTTCGCCCACATCTTGACCGCGCACGGCGACGCTGCAACAACCCTGTCAACCAACCGACCGCGCGTATCGCCACCGCGCCTACTGGCAGAGACTGGCACATCACATCAGTTTTGAGGGGGAGTGTTTCGCCTTGCGCCGCGCCAATTATCTGTTCACCAGCGAGTCCGTGTCAGAGGGGCATCCCGACAAGGTTTGCGATCAAATATCAGACGCCGTTCTCGACGCGTTTATCGAGAACGATCTCAAGCTCGGCATAGCCGACCAAAGCGCCGTAAATACCCGTCTCGGCTGCGAGACGTTGTGCACCACCAATAAGATCGTCATCGCCGGCGAGGGCCGTGGTCAAGCCCCGCTGTTTCACAAACACGGCGGCAAGGCCGTCGTGAACCGGGAAATGATCACCGAAATTGCGCGCGGCGTGGTCAAGGACATTGGCTACGACCAGGATGGCTTTTCGTATTACGGCGCCGACGTCGAGGTCCTGCTGCATGGCCAATCTCCCGACATCGCCATGGGTGTGGACGCGAAAAAGAAGAAGGATGGCGAGCAGGAGGGGGCCGGCGACCAGGGCATGATGTTCGGCTTCGCCTGCACCGAGAGCGAAGTCTACGAAAAGGGCTCGTTCATGCCGGCCCCGATCTATTTCGCACACAAGATTCTCAAAGTGCTTTCGGAAAAACGCCGCTCGGGCGCGCTGTTTGACTTGCAGTCGGACGCCAAAAGCCAGGTCACTATCAGGTATGTCGACGGCAAGCCGGTCGGCTGCACCAAGGTCGTGGTCTCGACCCAGCACAACGCGCAGAATCGTAACGGCAAGAAATATTCGCCCGGAATGATCCGCGATATGATCGAGGATACAGTGACTTCGGCGCTGCCGAGCGGCTGGATGCCGAAGCGTCCGAGCGATTTTCTGGTCAATCCCACCGGAAATTTCGTCATCGGCGGACCGGATGGAGATTGCGGTCTCACCGGGCGGAAAATCATTGTCGACACCTATGGCGGCTACGCCCCGCATGGCGGCGGCGCTTTCTCCGGCAAGGATCCGACCAAGGTCGATCGCTCGGCCGCTTATGCGGCGCGCTATTTAGCGAAAAATGTCGTCGCGGCCGGACTCGCCGAACGCTGCACGATTCAGATCGCTTATGCGATCGGGGTAGCCGATCCGATGTCGCTCTATGTCGACACCCACGGCACCGGCAATATCGAAGAAGCAAAGCTGCAAAAGCTTTTGCCTGAATTATTCCCGCTGCGGCCGACCAATATCCGCCGCACCTTGAAGCTCAGCCGGCCGATCTACCGCCGCACGGCCGCTTACGGCCATTTTGGCCGCGCGCCGGAAAAGGACGGCGGATTCTCGTGGGAACGAACGGATCTTGCCGATTCGCTCAAGCGCGCTTTGCGCTAAGCCGCCACACATGCGCCGGCACTGCGGACGTCGTGCCCGCTGCCGGCGCGTTTGCTATACCAGGGCGTAACCAGGAAGACGTCGATCGTCGCGGTGAACCGCGATCAGGACGGCTATGGATCCCGCACTCCACAATGTCCGCGCGTTCTTCGGGCGCCGTAAAGGGCATAAGCTGCGGCCGCGGCAAGCTGGGCTGTTCGAAACGCTGCTGCCGCGTCTTGCCCTTGATCTCAGTAAGCCGGCACCGACCGAGCTCGCCTCGTTGTTTGTCGAGCCGGTCACGGCGGTTTGTCTCGAAATCGGTTTTGGCGGCGGCGAGGCGATGCTTGCCGAAGCCAAAGCACATCGGCGCGTCGGCTTTGTTGGCGTCGAACCGTTCGTCAACGGCATGGCCAAGGCGCTCGCGGGCATCCAAGCCGAAGGCCTTCAGAATATTCGGCTGCATTTTGATGATGCGATTGGCTTGATCGCGTGGCTCCCCGAAGCGTCGCTCACTCGGATCGATCTCATTCATCCTGATCCCTGGCCGAAGCGGCGGCATTGGAAGCGCCGATTCGTTCAAGATGAAACGGTCGGACAGCTGGCGCGCATTCTGCGCCGCGGCGGCGAATTTCGTTTTGTCACTGATATCGCGGATTACGCGGCCTGGACGCTGCAGCGGCTCATGCGCTCTCCCAATTTCGAATGGATGGCGCAGTGCGCCGATGATTGGCGCAATCCTTGGCCGGGCTTTACCGGCACCCGTTACCACGCCAAGGCTGCGCGCCAGCAACGTTCATCATGTTTTTTGATGTTCCGCAGGATTTAAAGCCGAAGCGATGGGCCAGCCGATGATAAAGTCGGCGGCCTAGGCACTTTTATTTGCTGGTCGTCTGCGGGCTTTACCCTTGCAACGGACTGGCAAAACGCTATATTTGCGTCGTCCGCCAATGGATACCTCATAACGGTCGGATTATCCGAACGGTTTTGAGAGTGGGCCCCCCGGGACCCGCTCTTTTTTATTACCTGAGGCCAGGCGGCTTTGCGAAGAACATGGAATGTGGATCGAGCACCTTTGAAGACGTGGCTTTTGCCGAGGAACCCCGGCGGATAACCGAGCCGGGGCGAGCGGCGCGCGTCGCTGTACTGGCCGAGCCCGTGCTCGCCAGCCTCGGTTATCGTCTGGTTCGTGTTCGGATTTCCGGCTTTGCCGGTTGCACCGTGCAAATTATGGCCGAGCGTCCCGACGGAACGATGAGCATTGAGGACTGTGAAGCCGCCTCGCGCGCGCTATCGCCGGTCTTCGACGTTGCCGATCCGATCGAAGGCTCGTATCGGCTGGAAATCTCGTCGCCTGGCATCGATCGGCCATTGGTGCGCCGTTCCGACTTTAACCGCTACGCCGGCCATGTCGCCCAGATCGAAATGCTGGTGCCGATCGACGGACGCAAACGGTTTCGCGGTGAACTGCACGGCACCGACGGCGAATGTGCCCGCATTTGTTGTGACGAGACAAACGACATTTTGCTGCGCATCGACGACATGGCGGAGGCCAGGCTCGTTCTTACCGACGCGCTGGTTGCCGAATCGCTGCGCAAGAGCAAACAGAGATCTAACCAGGGAGACTGACCAATGGCGACCGTTAGCGCCAACAAACTCGAACTGCTGCAGATCGCCGAGGCGGTCGCCCGTGAAAAGGCGATCGATCGCAAGATCGTGCTCGGCGCCATGGAGGATGCGATCGCCAAGGCTGCGCGCTCGCGATACGGCAGCGAGACCGAAGTGCGTGCGGAAATCGATTCGAAAAGCGGCGAGCTGCATCTGTCTCGCCACATGCTCGTCGTCGACACGGTCGAAAATCCCGCGACTCAGATCAGCCTCGACGATGCGCGGCGCCGGCATCCGGCGGCGCAAATCGGCGACACCATCGCCGATCCGCTGCCGCCGCTCGAATATGGGCGAATTGCCGCGCAATCGGCAAAGCAAGTGATCGTGCAGAAAGTCCGCGAGGCCGAGCGCGATCGTCAATACGACGAGTACAAGGATCGCATTGGCGACATCGTCAACGGCATCGTCAAACGCGTTGAATACGGCAATGTCGTCGTCGATCTCGGCCGCGGTGAAGCTATCGTGCGGCGCGATGAAATGCTGCCGCGCGAAGTGTTCCGCAACGGCGATCGCATCCGCGCTTACATTTACGACGTTCGGCGCGAACCGCGCGGTCCGCAGATTTTCTTGTCGCGCACGCACCCGCAATTCATGGCCAAACTGTTCGCGCAGGAAGTGCCGGAAATCTACGATAGCATCGTCGAGGTCAAGGCGGTGGCCCGCGATCCGGGCTCGCGCGCGAAAATCGCCGTCGTGTCCCGCGATTCTTCGGTCGATCCGGTCGGTGCCTGCGTCGGCATGCGCGGCTCGCGCGTGCAGGCGGTCGTCAACGAGTTGCAGGGCGAAAAAATCGACATCATTCCCTGGTCGCACGATATCGCCACCTTCGTGGTCAATGCGCTGGCGCCCGCCGAAGTTGCCAAAGTAGTTCTGGACGAAGAGCGTGAGCGCATCGAGGTGGTCGTCCCCGATCAGCAGCTCTCGCTCGCCATCGGCCGGCGCGGCCAAAACGTGCGGCTTGCGTCGCAACTCACCGGCTGGGACATCGACATCCTGACCGAACAGGAAGAATCCGAACGCCGTCAGGCCGAGTTCGAGAATCGAACGCGGATGTTCATCGACATGCTCAATGTCGACGAGGTGATTGGGCAATTGCTGGCTTCGGAAGGCTTTAACTCGGTCGAAGAGCTGGCGGTGGTCGACGTCAAGGAAATTGCCAACATCGAAGGCTTTGATGAGGACACCGCGGGTGAACTACAGACCCGCGCACGCGAATATCTCGCCCGGATCGAGGCCGAGCTCGACGCCAAGCGCCGCGAGCTCGGCGTCGAAGACGCCCTTACGGAAATCGAGGGCGTCACCACGGCGACGCTGGTGCGTTTTGGCGAGAACGGCATCAAGACCGTCGAGGATCTCGCCGGCTGCGCGACCGATGACCTCGCCGGCTGGACTGAACGCAAGGACGGCGAGGCCGTGCGCCAAGCCGGCATTCTCGACGGCATGGACTTAGGCCGGGATGAAGCGGAGGCGCTGATCATGCGTGCTCGCGTTAAGGCCGGCTGGATCAGCGAGGCGGATTTTGCCGCGCCTGCCGCCGCTGAGGAGCCGGCGGCGGAGGCGACGGAGCCGGCGCAGCCTTAAAGCGAGAGAGAGAGGGATCAAAGCTCACGGATGCTGGCACAGTCGGACGCTACCGAACTCGACGATGGACCGCGATCGCGCGGCGCTGAGCGGTTTTGCGTGGCGACCCGCGCTGTGCGGCCGGTCGAACACCTGATCCGCTTCGTCATCGCACCGAATGGCGAAGCCGTCGCCGACCTCAAACAAAACCTGCCCGGGCGCGGCGTGTGGGTAACCGCGACACGCAGCGCGCTGGATCAGGCCCTCAAGGCCAACGCTTTCGCACGCGGTTTCCGGCGCGAGGTGCGGCTTGCCGGCGATCTCGTCCCTCGCACCGAACGGCTGCTCGAAAACGCCGCAGTCGGTGCCCTGGCGGTGGCACGCAAAGCCGGATGGGTTGCCATGGGCTTTGCCCAGGTCGAGACCGCTCTGAAGCGCGACGCCGTCATTGCGCTTCTGCATGCGGCCGAAGCAGCCCCGGACGGAGTTAAAAAGCTCGATTCCGCGCTAAGGCAAAGCCGACAAAGCGGATCGGTGAGGACCATCCGAATACTGACGACCGGCCAATTGGATTTGGCATTGGGCCGCCCAAATGTGATACATGCAGCCCTGCTTGCCGGCCGGGCCAGCGAGACGTTTATGGCGCGTTTGCGGCGCTTGGAACGATTTCGGAGCGCCGAGCTCGGCGAAGATGCGGAACTTGATGAAGCAGGCCGGGGCAAGGTTAATGTTCGAGGCTAGTGGTACGGAACCGGATCGGAATGAGTGAGACCACAAAAAATAGCGGCGAAAAGCTGAGCGTGACCCCTACCAAGACGCTGACGTTAAAGCGCGGCAGCGTTGAGCAGGGCGTGGTACGCCAGAGCTTCAGTCATGGCCGCAGCAAGGCTGTTGTGGTCGAGAAGGTTAAACGCCGCATTCCCGGACCAGGCGAGGCCAAGCCCGAGGCGCCGGCGGCCGATCGCGGCGCCGCGCCCAAACGTGCCGGGGCACCAGTCAAGGCTGCCGCTGCGCCTGCCTCGGCGCCGTCTGCGGCTCCGGTGGTGTCACCGAAAGCGTCTGGCGTCGTGCTGCGCACCCTCACCGAGGACGAACGCAACGCGCGCGCACATGCGCTCGCCGACGCGCGTTTGCGCGAACACGAAGAGCGCGAGCGCGCCGAAGGAGAGGCCCGGGCGCGGCGCAGTCGAGAGGAAAGCGAGCGTGCCGAGCGCGCCGCGGCGGAAACCCGCAAGCGTGACGAAGAAGAGCGCCGCAAGCACGACGAAGAAACCCGGCGCAAAGCCGACGAAGTCGCCAAAAAGCGGTTTGGCACCGATGCTCTGACGGCAAAGCCCGGTGCGCGGCCGGCGCTGGAAGCCGACGATGACGAGGCGCCACGCACGGCCCGACGCGGCGCAGCCGCTCGGCCCGCCGCGGCGCCCAAGCCGGCGCGCGGCGGCGGCGGCGAAAAACGGCGTGGCCGACTGACCGTCGTCAACGCTTTTTCCGCCGATGAGGTGCGCGAGCGGTCCGAGGCCGCGTTCCGGCGCCGCGTTCTGCGCAAGACCGGCCATCGCGACGCGGAGCCCAAGGAAAAAATTGCGCGCGAAGTGATAATCCCCGAGACGATCACGATCCAGGAGCTCGCCAACCGCATGGCCGAGCGGTCGGTGGATGTCGTGCGCATCCTCATGCAGCAAGGCCATATGGCGAAGATCACCGACACGATCGACGCCGATACCGCGCAACTGATCGCCGAGGAACTTGGTCACACGGTGCGGCGCGTTGCCGAATCCGATGTCGAAGAAGGCATGTTCGACGCTTCGGATTCGCCGGAAAGCCTGCAGCCGCGCGCGCCGGTGGTGACCATCATGGGCCACGTCGATCATGGCAAGACCTCGCTGCTCGATGCGATCCGCTCGACCGAAGTTGCCGCCGCCGAAGCCGGCGGGATCACCCAGCATATTGGCGCTTATCAGGTCACCTCGCCGTCCGGCGGCAGAATCACCTTCATCGACACGCCCGGCCACGCCGCCTTTACCGCGATGCGCGCCCGTGGCGCTAAAGTCACCGACATCGTCGTGCTGGTGGTGGCGGCCGATGACGGCGTGATGCCGCAGACGGTCGAAGCAATTCATCACGCCAAAGCTGCCAAAGTGCCGATCATCGTCGCGATCAACAAAATCGATAAGCCGGACGCCAAGCCGGAACGCGTGCGCACCGAATTGCTGCAGCATGAGATTCAGGTGGAATCGCTCGGCGGCGATGTGCTCGAGCTTGAAGTCTCCGCCAAGGAGAAAACCAATCTCGACAAGCTGCTCGACACTATCGCGCTGCAAGCCGAAGTGCTGGAACTCAAGGCCAATCCAAACCGGCCGGCCGAAGGCACGGTGATCGAAGCCCGCCTCGACCGTGGCCGTGGTCCGGTCGCCACGGTTCTCGTGCAGCGCGGCACACTCAAGCCCGGCGACATCGTCGTGGCCGGCAGCGAGTGGGGCCGGGTGCGCGCCTTGGCCTCCGACACCGGACATTCGGTGGTCGCCGCCGGGCCGTCGATGCCGGTCGAGGTGCTTGGCTTCAATGGCACGCCGGAGGCCGGCGACCGGCTCGCCGTTGTCGACACCGAAGCGCGTGCGCGCGAGATCACCGATTATCGCGCCCGCCAGAAGCGCGAAAAGATGGCGGCCCGGCAAACCGGCATGCGCGGTTCGCTTGAGCAGATGATGAATCAGCTCAAGACCGCCGGCCGCAAGGAATTCCCGCTGGTGATCAAGGCCGACGTGCAGGGTTCGATCGAGGCGATCGTGGGCGCCTTGGAAAAGCTTTCGACCAGCGAAGTGGCCGCCCGAATCATCTTTGCCGGGGTCGGCGGTATTACCGAATCGGACGTTACACTGGCGGAAGCGTCGGACGCGGCCGTCATCGGCTTTAACGTCCGCGCCCACAAGGAAGCGCGCGAAGCCGCCGAGCGCGAGGGCATCGAAATCCGCTACTACGACATCATCTACAATCTTGTCGACGACGTGAAGAAAGCGATGTCGGGACTGCTGGCGCCAACGCTGCGCGAAACCATGCTCGGCAACGGCGTCATTCTCGAAATCTTCAAGGTGTCGAAAGTTGGCAATATTGCCGGCTGCCGCGTCACCGACGGCACAGTGGAGCGCGGCGCCAACGTTCGGCTCATCCGCGACAGCGTCGTCGTGCATCAAGGCAAGCTGTCGCAGCTCAAGCGTTTCAAGGACGATGCGCGCGAGGTCGTGGCCGGGCAGGAATGCGGCATGGCATTCGAGAATTATCAAGACATGAAGGTCGGCGACATTATCGAGTGTTACCGCGTGGAGACGATACAGCGGACGCTGTGACAGCCGTCCTGCCTGGTTTTGTGCCGGGCGTTCCACCGCAAATTTCAA
Organism: uncultured Alphaproteobacteria bacterium; assembly: GCA_963816295.1. GTDB lineage: Bacteria > Pseudomonadota > Alphaproteobacteria > Rhizobiales > Xanthobacteraceae > BOG-931. The sequence goes on from CAWFJS010000022.1 coordinate 764,292, forward strand.
AGGCACTGGGACGTAGATGGCCCTAGCAAAGCGGCCCTCATAAAAGGGTATCCGGATTCACCCATGAGCCGCCGTCAGCATCGCGATCAAACGGCTGGAGCTTCGCAGCGGCAGCTACGCGTTGCCGAATTGATCCGTCACGAAATGGCCGACATGCTCGCGCGCGGCGAGGTTCATGATCCGGTGATTGAGCATCACATGATTACGGTTCCCGAAGTGCGCGTGAGTGCCGACCTGCGATTGGCGACGATTTACGTCATGCCGCTTGGCGGACGGGACGAAAAGGAAGTGCTCAGCGCGCTGGACCGCAACAGCCGATATGTCCGCGGCGAGATCGCCCGGCGCGTTAACCTCAAATTTGCACCTGAGATCAGATTTCGCATCGACGAACGATTCGACGAAGCGGAACGGATCGAGAAGCTTTTGCGAACACCCGCGGTCCAACGCGATCTCAGGAGCCGTAACGAGAAATAATGGACAACACCGACATCGTTCCGACCAATCCCGACCCGTTCGCGCGCGCACCAAACGCCGCTCAATTGTTGTCGGCATGAATTATGGTTTCCAAAATATGAATGCGCCGACCAGTTCGCTCGTTAATCCCGATGGCAAGGATGCGCCCGCCGCCCGCGTCAAGCGGCAAAAGCGAGACATTCACGGCTGGCTCGTGCTCGACAAACCCGTCGGCATGACCTCGACCCATGCCGTTTCGGTCATCAAGCACCTGTTCGCGGCGCGGCGCGCCGGCCACGCCGGAACGCTCGACCCGCTGGCGTCGGGATGCCTGCCGATCGCGCTCGGCGAGGCAACGAAAACCGTCCCGTTCGTCTTTGATGGGCGAAAGACCTATCGCTTCACCATCCGTTGGGGCGAAGAACGCGATACCGACGACGCCGAGGGTCGGGTCGTAGCGACCAGCGACAAACGTCCCGATCGCAACACGATCGAAGGGTTACTGCCGCGTTTTACCGGCACGATCGAGCAGGTACCGCCACGCTTCTCCGCCGTGAAACTCGCTGGCGAGCGGGCCTACGATCTGGCCAGGGACGGTGAAATCGTTGAACTCGCCCCCCGCACGATCACGGTCCACCGGCTTGAATTGATCGAAATTCCCGACCCCGACCACGCCGTTTTGAGTGCCGAATGCGGCAAGGGAACTTACATTCGCTCACTTGCGCGCGACCTCGGCCGGGAGCTTGGGGCGTTGGGGCATGTCTGCACCCTGCGCCGCAGCCGGGTGGGGCCATTCGGCGAAGCCGACATGATACCCCTGGAACAGGCGCAATCTTTGTGCCATAGAGCGGCCGCCGGCGAGGGACACCTCGCCGACGCGTTACTGCCGGTCGAGACCGCGCTGGACGACATCCCGGCGCTGGCCGTGAGCCCGGCAGACGCGGCAAGGCTCCAGAGGGGTCAAGCCGTATTATTGCGCGGACGGGACGCTCCCATTGTCCGCGGCATGGTTCAGGTCGCTTGCAGCGGCCAACTCGTGGCCATTGCCGAGGTCGAACAGGGCGAGATCGTTCCCCGGCGCGTGTTCAATTTAGCCGGCATCGCTGGTCGTGCCGGCAGAGAGACAAAGGTTGGTGACGATGTCGATAACAGCCGCGCGTAAAGCGGAGCTTATCAAGACGTATGCCGTCAAATCTGACGATACCGGTTCGCCCGAGGTGCAAGTTGCCCTCTTGTCGGAGCGGATCAATAATTTGACGGAACACTTCAAGACACATGTCAAAGACAATCACTCGCGGCGCGGGCTGTTGAAGCTTGTGTCGCAGCGACGCCAGGTTCTGGATTATCTCCGGCGCACTAACGATGCGCGGTACAAGGAGCTGATCGAGCGACTTGGTATTCGTCGTTGACGATTTGCGCGCGGCAGAAGCCGTGCGCTCGGCGGCGCGCATGATGCGGCCGCCATTGCCCGGCAGCGAAGCTGCCGATTCCGGGACGGGCGAGCGCCCGTCCGTATGCAGGAAGGTCCGAAGGCCATGGCAGGATCGCCGGACGCTGAACAAGCATCGCAGCTTCGCTGCGGTGATGACAGCCTCTCGCCGTCTTGCTTTTGGCTTTCGCCCTTTCGCGAAAACCATGAAAGACAATCGCAATGTTCAATACTCATCGTGTGCAACTTGACTGGGGTGGCCGCCAACTCACGCTAGAGACCGGCAGACTCGCGCGTCAGGCCGACGGCGCGGTATTCGCCTCGTACGGCGACACCACCGTGATCGCGACCGTGGTCGCGGCCAAGCAGCCGAAGGAAGGTATCGATTTCCTTCCGCTGACCTGCAACTACCAGGAAAAATACTACGCGGCCGGCCGCATTCCCGGCGGCTATTTCAAGCGCGAGGCGCGCCCGACCGAAAAGGAGACGCTGGTCTCCCGCCTGATCGACCGTCCGGTCCGCCCCCTATTTGCCGACGGCTGGCGCTGCGACACCCAGGTAATCGTGACCGTGCTGTCGCACGATTTGGAAAACGATCCGGATATTTTGGGGATGGTCGCGGCCTCGGCGGCGCTGACGCTCTCAGGCGCCCCGTTTATGGGACCGATCGGCGCTGCGCGCGTCGGCTTCATCAATAACGAATATGTACTCAATCCGCAGATCGACGAGATGAGCGAAAGCCAGCTTGATCTCGTAGTCGCCGGCACGCAGGACGCCGTGCTGATGGTCGAATCGGAAGCCAAGGAGCTTTCCGAGGACATCATGCTCGGCGCGGTGATGTTTGGCCACCGTCATTTTCAGCCGGTGATCGATGCCATCATCAAGCTCGCCGAGAAGGCGGCGAAAGAGCCGCGCGAGCTCGTGGTGGCGGACAACGCCACACTCGAAAAGGAGATGCTTAAGCTGATCGAAAAGGATCTGCGCGCCGCCTATGCCATCCCCGAGAAGGTGGAGCGCCACAAGGCCGTCGACGCCGCCAAAGAGCGTGTGATGGGTCACTTCTGCCCGCCCGATGTCGCGGAGCCGAAATATCCGGCGCCGCGAGCCGCGAGCGTTTTTAAGGATCTCGAAGCTAAAATCGTCCGCTGGAATATTCTCGACAGCGGAACCCGGATCGACGGACGCGACGTCAAAACCGTGCGGCCGATCAACTGCGAGGTCGGCGTGCTGCCGCGCACGCACGGTTCGGCTTTATTTACTCGCGGCGAGACCCAGGCGCTGGTGGTGGCGACACTCGGCACCGGCGAAGACGAGCAATACGTCGACGCGCTGCAGGGCACGTATAAGGAAACCTTCCTGCTGCATTACAATTTCCCGCCGTTCTCGGTCGGCGAGACCGGCCGGCTGGGCGCGCCGGGCCGGCGCGAGATCGGTCATGGCAAGCTAGCCTGGCGCGCAATCCATCCGGTGCTGCCGCCGCATACCGAGTTCCCCTACACGATCCGCGTCGTCTCGGAGATTACCGAATCGAACGGCTCATCTTCGATGGCGACCGTGTGCGGCACGTCGCTGTCGCTGATGGATGCCGGCGTTCCGCTCAAGCGGCCGACCGCGGGCATCGCCATGGGTTTGATCAAGGAGGAGGATCGGTTCGCGGTGCTGTCCGACATCCTCGGCGACGAGGATCATCTCGGCGACATGGATTTCAAGGTCGCCGGCACCGAACGCGGCGTTACTTCGCTGCAGATGGATATCAAGATCGCTGGCATCACCGAAGAGATCATGCGGATCGCGCTTGCCCAGGCCAAGGACGGCCGCATGCATATTCTCGCAGAGATGGGCAAGGCGATTACGTCGGCGCGCGCCGAGCTCGGCGAACACGCGCCGCGTATCGAGGTGTTCTCGATCTCGGTCGATAAGATCCGTGAGGTCATCGGTTCGGGCGGTAAGGTCATTCGCGAGATCGTGGAAAAGACCGGCGCCAAGATCGACATCTCCGACGACGGCACCGTAAAGGTCGCATCCGCGAAGGCGGAATCGATCAAAGCGGCGATCAACTGGATCAAGTCGATCGCCTCGGACCCCGAAGTCGGCCACATCTACGAAGGCACCGTCGTTAAGGTCATGGACTTCGGCGCTTTCGTGAACTTCTTCGGCGCCAAGGATGGCCTTGTGCACATCAGCCAACTGGCGCCGCGGCGCGTGCAGAAAACCACCGACGTCGTGAAAGAAGGCGACAAAGTGAAGGTGAAGTTGCTCGGCTTCGACGAGCGCGGCAAGGTGCGGCTGTCAATGAAGGTGGTCGACCAGCAGACCGGCGAGGATCTCGAAGCCAAGCAAAAAGCGGAAGGCGGCGAGCCGCGCGAGGCTGCGGCAGGCGGCGCAGCCGAGTAAATTCGCCTCAATCGAAGTAAACCGAAGAGCGGCGTTCTCGGACGCTGCTCTTTGTTATTTTGCCGAAGCGCTGCGAACCAATTTAAGAACCGTATCAGGCATAACGCTGTTCTCAAGCGACGGTGCGTTGCGCATTGGCGTGCCGCAGGTTCTCTTTCATGGTCGCAAGCTCGGCGAGCATCCGCTCGACGGTGGCGCGGTCCACGCCCGCCAGCGCCGTTGCCATCAGCTCCTCGCCGAGCGCGCCGAAACGCTCAAGGAGCGGGCGAGCCGCCGGGGTGAGGTAAAGGCGATTGGCGCGGCGATCGTTCGGGTCGGGCCGGCGTTCGATCAGTCCACCCGCGCTGAGCCGATCCAAAAGGCGCGTCAGCGTGATCGGCTGCACGTCGAGCATTTCGGCGAGCTCCGATTGCTTGAGGCCCTCGAACCGGTCGAGCCTTGCCAGAACCGCCCACTGCGCCCGTGTGATGCCAAACTGGGCGGCTTTGTAGTCGGCATGGGTCCGCAGCATGCGCGCTACATCATTGAGTAGGAAAGCGAATTCTCGATTGAGCGAGCGCGGCGCCACGGTCGAAATCCTGTATAAGGCCTACCTAATATAAGTCAGCTTATTAATTCTGCGAGCAAATTCTCGCGAAAATCAGCCGCAGACGACCGAAAACCTGAAAATTGCGCGGGCAGTCAGGCCAGACTGAGATCTGCAAATGCCGCCAGGTGGTGATCGGCCGCGCCCTGGGCGAAGCAGCAGAACACGACGTGTGAGATGCCGCGGTCAGAGGCGCCAAGCTCCGCGGTAACGGTGCCGACCGCGATGCGCGCTGCCCGATCGGCCGGGAACGCATAGACGCCGGTCGATATCGCTGGAAAAACAATGGACGCGAGGCGGTACGCCGCTGCAAGATCGAGGGCAGTGCGATAACAGGACGCGAGCAGCTCCTCCTCGCCAGCGTGTCCTCCTCGCCAGACCGGGCCGACGGCATGGATGACGTGCATCGCCGGCAAGCGATAGCCGCGGGTGATTTTTGCCGAACCGGTTTCGCAGCCGCCAAGCGTTCGACATTCGGCCAGCAGGTCCGGTCCGGCGGCACGGTGAATGGCGCCGTCCACCCCACCGCCGCCAAGGAGCGTCCGGTTGGCGGCATTGACGATGGCATCGGCGGCGAGCGTTGTGATGTCGGCGACGCAGACGTCAAGCCGCGTCGAGCCGATCGCGGCACCGGCAAGCGAAGAGATATTGGCAATCGAGGAAGGCACGAGCCGAGTTTATCACGCCCATTCGGCCTGCGCTTCGGCGCGCAGATCGACCGTGCTCTTCACGCCAATATCGTCAAAGTGCTCGTCGAGGAAACGCCGCGCCGCGCGCTTGCCGCTGACGTGAAGCATGTCGAAGAAGTCGTAATCGGTCGAAAGCCTGCTGAATGTGTCGAGATGCGTACCGAAGCGATCGAGCACGATGCGATGCACGTTGATGCGGCGATACTCTCCCGGGCCGATGCCGCGCGGCAGCCGGTCTTGATCGATCAGCCGCGCGACAAAGTCGATAGCGCGGTACTCGGCAAGAAGCGACGAGTTGAACGTGATCTCGTTGATGCGATTCATGATCTCGCTCGACGACATCGGCGTCGATTGCCGCACCAGCGGATTGATTTGCACCACGAGCACGTCCTCGGTTGCGGTCGTGCGGAAGAACGGAAAAATCACCGGATTGCCGAGATAGCCGCCGTCCCAGTACGGCACGCCATCGATTTCGACGGCGCGGAACAACAACGGCAGGCAGGCCGACGCCATGACTGCGTCGGCCGTTATCTTATCGCGCGGAAAAATCCGCACATGCCCGGTCTGCACATTGGTCGCCGAGATGAAGAGTTGCAGATCGGTATTGGCGCGCAGTGTTTCGAAATCGACAAAGCGCTCGATCAGATCCTTCAACGGATTGATATTGAGCGGATTGACGTCATAGGGCGAAAAGTAGCGCGACAAAGCGTTGACCCAAGCCTGTACCGGCGTGCCCTCGAGCGGGGTGAAGGATAAGAGTCGCTCCATGACCGCGCGCTGCAACACCGGAAGATTGCCGGTGCTCGACGCTGAACGCCAGAAGTCGGCGAGCCGCTTTTGCGCTTCCTCTCGCCCGCCGCGGCACAGCCCGTCGGCGAGCATCACGGCATTGACGGCTCCGGCCGACGTGCCGGAAATTCCCTCGATGCTGAGCCGCTCATCGCTGAGAATTTGATCGAGCACGCCCCAGGTAAAGGCGCCGTGCGCGCCGCCGCCTTGCAGCGCCAGATTGATGCGTTTGGTGGTTGCCGATGTTTTTTTCTCCGCCGCGCGGGCGGGCATCAGCGAGGCCAAGACGTTCTTCATTGAAGATGATCCTCTCGCGTGTCTAGCCGACCGAAGCCGCCAAGACAGCGGACAGAAATACGAAAAGAAGTTCGCGCGTGGGCGCTGCGGTCAGCGATCCCGTCAAGAAGGGCGAGACGCCGCAAATTTCGACATCACTCCGCCGTCCAGCCCCCGTCGATCGAAAGATTTGCGCCGGTAATCGACTTGGCCGCATCCGAGCAAAGATAAACGGCAAGGTCGGCGACCTCGTCGACAGTGACGAATTCCTTTGTCGGCTGTGCCGCCAACAATACGTCGCGCTTGACCTGTTCTTCCGTTAAGCCGCGGGCTTTCGCCGTATCGGGAATCTGTTTTTCAACGAGCGGCGTCCATACGTAACCCGGACTGATGCAATTGCAGGTGACGCCGAAAGTCGCAAGTTCGAGCGCGACCGTCTTGGTCAGGCCGGCAAGGCCGTGCTTGGCGGAGACGTAAGCGACCTTGAACGGCGAGGCCACCAGCGAATGCGCCGATGCGGTATTGATGATGCGGCCCCATTTGCGCGACTTCATTCCGGGCACGGCGGCGCGGATGGCATGAAAGGCCGAGGACAGATTGATCGCGATGATCTGGTCCCACTTCTCGATCGGAAATTCCTCGATCGGTGAGACGAACTGGATTCCGGCATTGTTGACGAGAACATCGAGCGACCCGAACGTCCTCTCGCTCGTGCGGACCATTTCGGCGATGTCGCCGGATTTGCCCATGTCGGCGGGCGAATAGATCGCCTTGACCTTGTAATCTTTCTCGATCGCGACCCGTTCTTTTTCGATCGCGTCCTTGTCGCCAAAGCCGTTGATCGTGACATTGGCGCCCTGCGCGGCCAGCGCGCGGGCGATGGCCAGACCGATTCCCGACGTGGAACCTGTCACCAGCACTGATTTTCCCTGCAACATGCGGATCTCCGATGAAATGTGGTGTCGGATCGGACACCTCGGACCTACGGCCGAAGCTTGCCAAGGAATGTGGGGCGCTTTTTGCTGCAGCGCAATATCACTAACGCGCTTTGCCGGAAACGCTTTTTTCGAGCGATCGGCGATCAATTAGACTAGTGCAAAAGAGACCGGCACGGACTAATGCATAGGCGCCGCGCCGGACCAAGCACCAGGCAATCATGTCGCCCGTAATTTTCCCCGCTCCCGGTCACGATCATCAGCGCTGCACCAGCGCTGCCATTGCACATGCCGAAGCGCAGTGCGCCGCGCGCGCCCAACGATTGACCCCGATGCGGCGCCAAGTGCTTGAAGTTTTGCTGAGCAGCCATCGCCCGCTTGGCGCCTATGAAATCATTGACCGCCTGCAACAGAAGACGCGGCCGGCGCCGATTACGATTTATCGAGCGCTCGAATTTCTGTGCGATAACGGTCTCGTTCACCGCATCGAAAGCCGCAACGCCTTCGTCGCTTGTGTGCACAATCATGGCACCGGCGATCTTGTCATTTTCCTGATTTGCGAACGCTGTGGTGCGGTCGGCGAAGCACCAGGTGGCGCCGCTGCCGAGGCGCTCAAAGCCTCTTCGCGCGCGGCCGGTTTTTCGCCACGCAGTCCGTTGGTCGAAATCGCCGGCATTTGCGCGCATTGCCGTGAACGATAAGCGGCTGCAAATCGACTAACCGCAGTGCCGCCCTCTCCTTCGTCGCGCCCGCTCGATGCAACTGCAATTGCAGTCACCATCGGACTCTGCCTGAGCTGGGGCTTCAACAATGTCGCCATCAAGCTCGCGATCCATGACATTCCGCCGCTGATTCAATCCTCGGCGCGCTCTCTCGTCGCGGCGCTCCTGGTCGGCGCCTGGACACAGGCGCGCGGAATTCCTTTGTTCAAGCGCGATGGTACACTGCGTGCCGGAATTCTCGCCGGCGTCCTGTTCGCGCTCGAATTTCTGCTGATCTATCGCGGCCTGGTCTGGACGACCGCGACGCGCGGCGTTCTGTTTCTCTATCTCGCGCCATTCTTTGTCGTGATTGGATCGCGCTGGCTTGTTCCAGGCGATCACTTCCACCTCTCGCAATGGCTCGGCCTTTTGCTGTCCTTCGTCGGCATCGTGATAGCGTTCGGCCTGCCGACGCCGGCGGCCGATTCCCGGCAAGTCCTTGGTGATCTCATGCTGGTCGGCGGCGCGGCTGCATGGGCGGCGACTACGCTCACCATCAAAGCGAGCGCACTCAATCGGATTAGCGCGGAAAAGACCCTGCTCTATCAGCTCGTGGTCTCGGCGCCGCTGCTGGGCCTCGGTGCGATCGTCTTCGGTGAGCGCATCACGGCCACGCCTTCCGCCGTGGCACTCGGCGCTTTTGCTTATCAGACCATCTACGTGGTCAGCATCACCTTCACGATCTGGTTTGTCTTGGTCGTGCGTTATTCGGCCGCGCGCCTGTCGGTCTTCACCTTTCTGGCGCCGCTCTTCGGGGTGGCGGCGGGCCATCTCGTGCTTGGCGAGCCACTGACCCCGGCTTTCGCTGTCGCGGTGGCGCTGGTCGCTGCCGGGCTCCTCCTCGTCAATCGGCCCCGGTGAGGTTATATGCATGGCGTCGGAGCATTGCGGGCCGCAGTCCGCAGCGATGGAACCCTCTGCTAAGCCACGGATTCGTTGAAGGAATTTTCATGATCGCGTTTTCCGGTCCAGCCCCCAGGCATCGCACGATCGGCGTCAAAGTCGGTGGCGTCACCGTTGGCGGGGGGGCACCGGTTGTGGTGCAGTCAATGACCAATACCGACACGGCCGATGCCGAGGCCACCGCAAAGCAGGTGGCGGCCTTGGCACGCGCCGGTTCGGAGATCGTGCGCATCACGGTGGATCGCGACGAGGCGGCGGCCGCCGTTCCCCACATCAAAGATCGGCTTGCCAAGATGAATGTCGACGTGCCGATCGTCGGCGATTTCCACTACATCGGACACAAGCTCCTTGCCGATCATCCGGCTTGCGCCGAGGCGCTCGACAAGTACCGCATTAACCCAGGCAATGTCGGCTTTAAGGAAAAGAAGGATCGCCAGTTCGGCGCCATTGTCGAAACTGCGATCCGGCACGACAAGCCGGTGCGGATTGGCGCCAATTGGGGCTCGCTCGATCAGGAGCTGCTCACGCACCTAATGGACCAGAACGCGCGGTCCAATCAGCCGGTCGACGCGCGCGACGTCACACGCGAGGCGATGGTCCAGTCGGCGCTGTTGTCGGCGGCGCGCGCCGAGGAGATCGGACTGCCCCGCTCAAAAATCATTCTTTCGGCAAAGGTCTCCGCCGTCCAAGATCTGATCGCGGTTTACAGCGAGCTGGCGCGGCGCTGCGATTACGCCTTGCATCTCGGCCTGACCGAGGCCGGCATGGGCTCAAAGGGCATCGTGGCGTCTTCGGCGGCAATCGGCGTCCTGCTCCAGCAGGGCATTGGCGACACGATCCGCATTTCGCTCACCCCGGAACCAAATGGCGATCGTACGCTCGAGGTGAAGGTCGCTCAGGAATTGCTGCAAACCGTAGGTCTGCGCACATTCGTGCCGCTGGTCGCGGCCTGCCCTGGCTGCGGCCGCACGACCTCGACCACCTTTCAGGAGCTCGCCGCCAACATCCAGAGCTTCATCCACGAATCGATGCCGGAATGGAAGACCCGTTACCCGGGCGTGGAGGGCCTCAACGTCGCGGTGATGGGCTGCATCGTCAACGGCCCAGGCGAGTCCAAACATGCCGATATCGGCATTTCGCTGCCGGGCACCGGCGAGCAGCCGACCGCGCCGGTTTTTATCGACGGCAAAAAGGCCATGACGCTCCGCGGCCCGACGTTGGCCGCTGATTTCAAGAAGATCGTCGTCGATTACATCGAGCGCCGATTCGGCTCCTCCTCTGGCCAGGCGGCAGCGGAGTAAATCTCGCGGAGCTGGCACCAACTCCATGATGTTGACGCGGCGTAAGTTTGCGATCGGCTGCGGAGCTTTCGCCTCAAGCGCCATCTTTGATGCGCCGCTTGGTTTTACCGATCCCGCACCTGCGGACACGCATCTACCGATCCCAATGCTGATTGATGCCGCGAAGCAGGGAAACGCCGTCCACTTGAAAGCCATGTTCGGTCGGCACGCTTTCATTAAGGGAAAGCCAACTGGAACCTATGGCTATTCGGCGCCAGTTCTAGGGCCAGTCATGCGCGTACGGCGCGGCGATGAAGTTCAAGTAACCGTCGAAAACGCGCTTGACACAGTGACGACGGTGCATTGGCACGGACTTCTAGCGCCCGGCTACAACGACGGTGGGCCGCAGCAACTAATTCAAGCAGGCGAGAATTGGCGTCCAGTTTTAAAGATCAACCAGCCGGCAGCCACACTGTGGTTTCATCCCCATCCGCATCACGATACTGCTCGGCAGATTTATATGGGTCTGACGGGCATCATGATCATCGATGACGGCTCCGATGCTAGGCTTGATCTACCGCGGACCTATGGGGTCGATGATCTGCCGATTATCCTGCAAGATCGTTCGATCGATTCGGATGGATCGATCGGATACGACAACAACGACTTGAATGCCCTGGACATCGCGTATGGAGCTAGAGGCGACACAGTTGTCGTAAACGGAGCGATAACGCCGATCGCAAAAGTCCCAGCCGGCTTGGTTCGTTTGCGACTGCTCAATGCTGCCAACGCGCAAAATTTTGATCTGCGCTTCAAAGACCAACGGACGTTTCACATCATAGCGTCAGACGGCGGTTTTCTCGCTGCGCCGGTCGCTGTCACACAGTTGATGATTTCCCCAGCCGAGCGCTTCGAGATCTTGGTCGACTTCTCGGACGGCAAAGCGATCGCACTCGAAACCGGCCCCGACAAAGAAATGGGCGAGTTCGGCCGCGTGGCGCCGGATGGCAGCGCAGACTATGTGGTTGTCATGCAGTTCGAACCAACACCAACGATGTCTTTGGTGAAACAAATACCAAGTCGATTGGTCGAGCCTGCGACGGCCGTTGCGGCGTCGGCTGTACGGCGTCGTCAGTTCGTCCTGGACAGCGGCTTGTGCGCAAGCCGCCCACAAGCAAGCGCGCATACGGATATGCCAGCACTAATCGGGATAAACGGGAAACCGTTTGACCTCGGGCGCATTGACGTTGAAACAAAGCTTGGAACAACGGAAATTTGGGAGATTACCTCAATCGGAATGGCCCATCCGTTTCATGTCCACGGTGCAATGTTTCACATCTTGTCGATCGAAGGTTCACCGCCGCCGGCTCATCTTATTGGCTGGAAGGATACCGTTCTCGTTGAAGACAAAGCGGTGCTTCTCGTAGACTTCAATCAGCCAGCAACCCGCCAGCACCCCTTCATGTATCATTGCCACATCCTTGAGCATGAGGATGCCGGATTGATGGGACAGTATGTGTGCACGTAACACCCTACCGGTATGTCACCAGTCCCATAAACCCTTCGTCTTGATGATCCTGATGGTGGCCATTGCCCGCGGCTGACAATGAAAAGCTAGCGCTTCTCCAATCGCCGCAGCACATCGTCGAGTTGATCAAGACTGCGGTAGCGAATGGTCAAAACGCCGCCGCGCTTGGCTTCGTTGATGCTGACAGCGAGGCCAACCGCATCCGAGATGCGTTTTTCCAGCGCAACCAAATTGGCATTTTTTCCCGCGCGGCGCACGGCCCGCGCGCCACGTGATTTGCCGCCGCGCTCAGCCGCCTCACGCGCGAGGCTTTCGACCTGACGCACATTGAGGCCGTGGGCGACGATTTCCTCGGCCAGTCTTTCGGCGTCCGGCTGCCCGATCAGCATCCGCGCGTGCCCGGCGAAAAGCTTTCCGGCATGAATGTACGATTTTATCGTTTCAGGCAGTTTCAGAAGCCGCAGGGTGTTGGCCACATGACTGCGGCTCTTGCCAACGATCTTGGCGATCTCGTCCTGGCTGTTGCCGAATTCCTCGACCAAGGCGCGATAGCCTTCGGCTTCTTCGAGCGGATTGAGATCGGCACGCTGCACGTTTTCGATGATCGCAAGTTGCAGCGCCTCGGCATCGTTGGCTTCGATGATGACCACCGGCACTTCGTGCAAGCCGGCGCGCTGGGCCGCGCGCCAGCGGCGTTCGCCGGCGATGATCTCATAGACATCCGCGGCGCCCTGCACGGGCCGAGCGACGATCGGCTGAATGATCCCGCGCTCGCGCAGCGAAGCAACCAATTCGTCGAGCTCGGCGTTGGGAAAGGCACGGCGCGGATTGCGCGGATTGGGCCGCAAGGCAGCGGTCGGCAGGCGCCGTTGGCCGCGCGGCCGATCAACCGACGTTTCGGCGGCCATGTCGCCGATCAAGGCGGCGAGCCCGCGACCTAATCGCGATCGCGCCGGGTCTTCGGCCAGCTTTCCGGGATTAACGCTCATCGCAACGCCTCATCGTGCGCACAGTTTTTTCTCGCGCTGGATGACCTCGGTCGCGAGCCGCAAATAAGCTTCGCTGCCGCTGCATTTAAGATCGTAGACCAGCACAGGCTTGCCGTAGGACGGTGCTTCCGAGACACGCACGTTGCGCGGAACGATGGTGTCGTAGACTTTCGCACCCATGAATTCACGGACGTCCGCGACCACCTGAGACGATAAATTGTTGCGCGCGTCGTACATGGTCAGCACGACACCGTGGATCGTGAGCTCCGGATTGAGCTGGGCGCGAACCAATTCAACGGTCTTGAGAAGTTGCGACAAACCTTCGAGCGCGAAGAATTCGCACTGCAAAGGAACGACGATGGCGTTGGCGGCCGCCATGGCATTGACGGTCAGTAAATTGAGCGACGGCGGGCAGTCGACCAAGACGTAAGTGAAACGCGTGCCGTCCTGTGCATTCAAGCTCGCGAGCGCATTGCGCAAGCGGAACGCGCGATCGCGCGCTTGGCCGATCTCGAGCTCAAGCCCAGATAGATCGAGAGTAGACGGGGCGACCTGTAGCCGCGGCACCGCCGTGGGCACGATCGCGTCGCGCAGTGTCGCCTGTGCGGTCAGTACGTCATAGGTCGAATAGCGCCGGTTGCGACGGTCAAGACCGAGACCGGTCGAAGCATTGCCCTGCGGATCGAGATCCACGACGAGCACATCCTCGCCGATCGCTGCGAGCGCGGTGCCGAGATTGATCGCAGTCGTGGTCTTGCCGACGCCGCCCTTCTGATTGGCGACGGCGAGCACCCGCGGCGCCTTGGTCGCGAGCGCCAAGCGCGCCTGATCCGGCGCCGAGTAGTCCATCACTTGCGACGATACGGCAGCTTCTGTCATGGGCTTCTTGTCATGGGCTTCTTGTCATGGGCGTTTCGCAACCGTTACGTGTTTAATACAACTTCAGATAGCAAAAGCCGCGCTATTTGCACTCCGGCTTGGCCTCGCGAATCACCACCACCCGCGACTTTGGATCAGTCCGACTCGGAACTAAAGAGGCCTGAATGCTCCAACATTTAGTTGCTTGGGTCAATTCGGCTTCCACATCTTGTCCCTTGGGGAACAGGCCCTGGGCTCCTCTTTTCAACAGCGGATATGCGATCGAAAGCAATTCAGGCAATGGCGCGAGAGCGCGCGCTGTCACCACATCAAGCTCGCCGCGAAATGTCCGGCCGAAGTCGGCAACGCGCTCGGCGTGAACAACAGCCGGCGCGCCGGTGACGCGAACAGCCTCGCGCAGGAAGGCGGCCTTCTTTTTGTTGCTTTCGATCAGATGGACTTCCGCCGAGTTTTGATCAGCTAGAGCACACGCAATTGGCAGACCGGGGAATCCGCCGCCTGAGCCCAGATCGGCCCATTTGCGTGCCTGCGGCGCGATCGCGAGAAGCTGCAGCGAGTCGGCGATGTGACGTGTCCATAGCGTTGGCACGGTCGAAGCCGCGATCAAATTCATCCGGCCGTGCCAGTCGAGCAGCAGCGCGGCAAAGCGATCAAGGCGCGCCTCTGTTTCACGTGAAACAGGGGCGAGCGCGAGCGCCCGAGCGCGATCGGCGGTGAGGTCAGGCCGCGCCACTTGCAGGCTTGCGTGCCACGCTGCCGCGCGCGCGGCGTAGATAGGCAACCAAGAGTGTCAGCGCGGCAGGCGTCACGCCATCGATACGGCCTGCTTGTCCAATCGTGCGTGGCCGATGCAGCTGCAATTTCTGGCGCACCTCGTTGGAGAGGCCCGGCAGCGTCGCGTAATCGAGATCTTCGCCTAGCACGAGACTCTCGTCGCGCCGGTACGATTCCACGTCGGCGGCTTGGCGACTGAGATAGACGTGATACTTCGCATCAATCTCAAGCTGCCCCGCGATCTTGGCATCAAGTTCGCCGAAGGCCGGCCAAATCCGCGCCAGATCGGTGATACCGATTTCCGGATAGGACAGGATTTCAAACGCCGAACGGCGCTGTCCGTCCCTGCGCAAGGCGAGCCCGTTGCGCGCGGCTTGGGTCGGCGTCAGGCTGAGTGAGCGCGCCATGGTTCGCGCCGATTCGAGGACTGCCATTTTGGCGCGGTAACGCTCGGCTCGCGCACTACCGACGCAACCAAGCGCGATCCCCCTTCCCGTCAGCCGCTGATCGGCGTTGTCGGCGCGCAAGGTCAGCCGGTATTCGGCGCGCGATGTGAACATCCGATACGGTTCGCTGACGCCGCGCGTCACCAGGTCATCGATCATCACGCCGAGGTAGCCCTCGGCCCGATCGAAGAGGATTGACACCGCGCCGTCGGCGCAAGCCGCGGCGTTAAGTCCAGCGACAAGGCCTTGCGCGGCGGCTTCCTCGTAGCCGGTAGTGCCGTTGATTTGGCCTGCGAGAAATAGGCCAGGCAGGCGCTTGGTCTCCAAACTTGGATGCAACTCGCGGGGGTCGACGTGGTCGTATTCGATGGCATAGCCGGGGCGAACAACGCGCGCCCGTTCGAGACCGGGGATGGTGGCGATCAGCGCCGCCTGCACATCCTCCGGCAGCGAGGTGGAAATCCCATTGGGGTAGACCGTGGTGTCGTCGAGACCCTCCGGCTCAAGAAAAATCTGATGACCGTCGCGCTCGCCGAAGCGCACGATTTTGTCTTCGATCGAGGGGCAGTACCGTGGACCGCGGCTCGTGATCTGACCGGAATACATCGGCGAGCGATGCACATTGGCGCGAATGATGGCGTGGGTCGCTGCGGTCGTGCGGGTGATGCCGCATTCGACTTGGCGGTTCGCGATGCGCGCGGTGAGCATAGAGAATGGCTCGGGCGGATCGTCGCCCGGCTGCATCTCGACGCTGCGCCAGTCGATGGTCGCGCCGTCCAACCGCGCCGGTGTGCCGGTCTTTAGCCGTCCCAGCCGAAACCCCAGACGCTCGAGTGTAGCGGAAAGTCCGAGCGCGGGCCCCTCGCCCATCCGGCCTGCGGGAATCTGCCGCTCGCCGATATGAATGAGGCCGCGCAAAAACGTGCCAGTAGTCAGAACGACGGCGCCTGTTCGAAATTCGCGCCCATCGCACAGGCGAACGCCCGTTGCGTGTTCGCTGCCGAGCAAATCGTCGACTTCGCCCTCGATCACAGTCAGACCTGCGGTGCTGCGGATAGCCTCCTGCATCGCCGCGGCGTAGAGCTTGCGGTCGGCCTGCGCGCGCGGGCCGCGCACCGCCGGCCCTTTGCGGCGATTGAGCATGCGGAACTGGATTCCCGCGGCATCGGCGACGCGGCCCATCAGACCGTCGAATGCGTCGATCTCACGAACCAGGTGGCCTTTGCCCAGGCCGCCGATTGATGGATTGCACGACATCGCGCCGATGCTCGCGAAGCGCTGCGTGACGAGCGCCACGCGCGCTCCCATGCGCGCGGCCGCGGCGGCCGCCTCGCAGCCGGCGTGGCCGCCACCAACCACGATCACATCAAAACGACGATCCATTGCTGCACCAAATCCGCAGCCGTTCTAGTGAATGCACCATAGCCGGTCAAAACGGTGTTTCACGTGAAACAACGACCGGGCGTTGTTAACCGATCATTTACCAATGCAGAACTCGCGGAAGATCTTGTCCAGCACGTCCTCGACATCGACACGGCCGGTCAGTCCGCCAAGGGCCCAGGCCGCGTGACGCAGTTCTTCGGCGATCAGCTCCTCGCGCGGACTCTGTGCCGCACTCTCCGCCACGGCGCGGCCCAAGGCCGCGGCGGTTTCCTCAAGTGCGCGACGGTGGCGGGCCCGCGTTACGACTGCCGCTTCGCCAGCCGCAAAAGAGTCTCTAACGAACTCAGCCAACGCGCCGAACAGTGTATCGAGCCCCTCGCCGCGCTCAGCTGAAACGGAAAAAACGAATTTAAATTCACTGCTTTGGGGATGCCGGGACGAACCGGCAATCGATCGCCTGCTTGCGCTCTCTTCGAGCAAATCAATCTTGTTTTCGACGAGCCATTGCGGCGCGTCGCTCTTCAGCTGCGGCAACTCCGCTGGGGCTCGGCCTTCGGCCGATACGTCAGTGACCCACAGCACCAGATCGGCTTGCGCCGCGCGGGCGCGGGCGCGGCGTACCCCCTCCTGCTCCACCGGCTCGGCGCTATCGCGAATGCCGGCGGTATCCAGGACGGTCACGGGATAGCCATCGAGGTCGAGATGGACTTCGATCACATCGCGGGTGGTGCCGGCGAAAGGCGAAACGATCGCCGCCTCGCGCCGGGCCAATCGGTTGAACAGCGTCGACTTGCCGGCATTCGGCGGCCCGGCAATGGCAACAACGAGACCCTCGCGCAGCCGCTCGCCGCGGCCGCCGTCGGCAAGCGCGACGGCAATTTCATCACGCAGGCAGCGCGCGATTTTCGCCGCGGGCGTTATCAAGTCCTCCGGCACATCGGCTTCGTCAGAAAAGTCGATGCGTGCCTCGACCAATGCCAGCGCTTCGATCAAGCGCTGGCGCCAGGCCTCGGCGCGGTCGCCGATCAGTCCCTTCAATTGGCGGAATGCTTGCCGCCGCTGGCCCACCGTCTCGGCGGCAATGAGATCACCGAGTCCTTCGACCGCGGTAAGATCAAGCTTGCCGTTTTCAAAAGCGCGCCGCGTGAATTCGCCCGGTTCGGCCATGCGGCAATCTTCGACCGCACTCAGCGCCCTGAGCACGCCAGCGATAACCGCGTGACCGCCATGCAGCTGTAATTCTGCGACGTCCTCGCCGGTCTCGCTGTGCGGCGCCGGAAACCAAAGCGCGAGCGCTTCGTCGATCACCTCCCCGCTCGCCGGCTCGCGCACGCGCAAGAGCGTCGCCTGACGCGGCTGCGGCACGCGATCGGTTAGCCGTTCGAGGGCAAGTCGGGCCCGCGGACCAGAAATGCGCACCACCGCAATGGCCGCCGGCGGCCGGCCGGAGGACAACGCGAAAATGGTGGAACGATCGGCCATGGTGCAGGGTTGGCGTCCATTGAGGTCGGCGCTTCGCGCAATGCGGGCTACTTGACTACGGTGCGTCCATGTCAACGCAGCCGTCAACACCATCGCAGGCCGCCTCGCCGAACCTCGCCGGCCAGGGCCGCAATCGTCTCGCCACAGAGACCAGTCCGTATCTCCTGCAGCACCAGCACAACCCGGTCGATTGGTGGCCCTGGGGACCCGAAGCGCTGGCGCAGGCCAAGCGCAGCAACAAGCCAATTCTTCTCTCGATTGGTTATGCCGCCTGTCACTGGTGCCACGTCATGGCGCATGAGAGCTTCGAGGATGAACCGACCTCGCACGTGATGAACGACCTGTTCGTCAATATCAAAGTCGATCGCGAGGAACGGCCCGACATCGATCAGATCTACATGGCGGCGCTGCATCACCTGGGCGAGCATGGCGGCTGGCCGCTGACGATGTTTTTGACGCCGAACGGCGAGCCGATCTGGGGCGGCACTTATTTCCCGAAGACCTCGCGCTATGGCAAGCCAGCTTTTGTCGACGTTCTACGCGAAATCGCTCGGCTGTTCCGCGACGAGCCGGCCAAGATCGAGCGCAATCGCGCGGCGCTGATGGAGCGGCTTGCGGCCGCGGCGCGGCCCGCCGGTTCGGCAACGATCGGACGCGCCGAACTCGACAATGCCGCGCGCCAGCTTGGCGGGCTCATCGATCCGGTCAATGGCGGCACGCGCGGGGCGCCGAAATTTCCGCAAGCCGCGCTATTCGAATGCCTTTGGCGCGCGGGCTTACGCACCGGCGAAGCGCGCTACTTCGCAGCCGTGGAAATCACGCTCGACCACATCTGCGAGGGCGGCATCTACGACCACCTCGGCGGCGGGTTTGCGCGATATTCCGTGGATGAGCGCTGGCTCGTGCCGCACTTCGAAAAGATGCTCTACGACAATGCGCAGCTTCTCGAACTTTTGGCGATCGCTTACTGGCGCACCGGCAAGGATATGTATCGCCGCCGCGCTGACGAAACAGTCGGCTGGCTCGAACGTGAAATGACCACAGAGGAGGGCGCGTTTTGCGCTTCGCTCGACGCCGATTCCGAAGGCGAGGAAGGAAAGTTCTACGTCTGGTCCTATGACGAAGTGATCCGCCAGCTCGGCATCGAGGATGGCGAATTTTTCGCCCGGCACTATGACGTCACGCCTGCCGGCAATTTCGAAGGCCGCAACATCCTAAATCGTTTGAAGCCGCTGCCGCGCAGCGACGCCGATGAGGCGCGGCTCGCGGCTTTGCGCGAAAAGCTCCTCTCCGCGCGCGCCTTGCGGGTGCGACCCGGGCTTGACGACAAGGTGCTCGCTGATTGGAACGGCCTGATGATCGCAGCGCTCGCCAATGCCGGATCCATGCTGGATGAGCCGCGATGGTTGGAGCTCGCCAGCCGCGCTTTTGACTTCGTCGCGCACAGCATGGCGCGCGGCGATCGCCTCGGCCATTCCTGGCGTCAAGGCAAGCTCAAATTTCCGGGACTTGCTTCGGATTATGCCGCTATGATCCGCGCGGCGCTGGCGCTCTATGAAGCCACAGGCCGGACGAGCTTCCTCGATCACGCGCTGCAATGGCAGCGGGTCTTGGATCGCGATTACGTCAATGCCGACACCGCAACTTATTACCTGACGGCTGCCGACGCAGAGGGGCTCATTATTCGTCCGGCCGCGACGACCGACGAGGCGACACCCAACCACAATGCGGTCGCAGCGCAAAATCTCATTCGGCTGGCGGCGCTGTCCGGCGACGATGCCTGGCGCGATAAAGCGGATCGATTAATCGCGGGCGTGGCGCCGCTCATCGCCGAGAACCTCTACATGCATCTGGCGATGCTCAATGCCATCGATCTGCGGCTGCACGGCGCCGAGATCGTGGTGACCGGGCAGGGCGCGGGCGCCGACGCGCTGCTCAAGGCGGCGCGGCGGCTGTCGCCGCTTGATCGCATCGTGTTCCATGCAGCTTCTGCCGAGGCGCTGCCAAGCCAACACCCGGCGCGCGAGAAGTTAAACGTCGCGCGTGAACCGCAAGCTTTCGTCTGTGTTGGGGAGACCTGTTCGCTGCCGGTGACAGACCCTGCAGCTCTGCCTGAAGCGATCGACGCGATGCGACGATCATAAGCCGCGATCAGGTATTCATCGAGTTCGAAGAATTCGCCGTTGTTCTTGGTATTGCGCAGTTTGTCGAGCAGGAAGTCGATTGCATCCATCGTTCCCATCGGATTGAGGATGCGGCGCAGCACGTACATCTTCTTGAGCTGATCCGGCGGCACCAACAGCTCTTCCTTGCGCGTGCCGGACCGGGTGATGTCCATTGAAGGGAAGGTGCGCTTGTCGGCGACTTTACGGTCGAGAATAAGCTCCGAATTGCCGGTGCCCTTGAATTCTTCGAAGATCACTTCGTCCATGCGGCTGCCGGTGTCGATCAGCGCCGTGGCGATAATCGTCAGCGAGCCGCCTTCCTCGATGTTGCGCGCCGCGCCGAAGAAGCGCTTCGGCCGCTGCAAGGCGTTGGCGTCGACACCGCCGGTGAGCACCTTGCCGGAAGACGGCACGACGGTGTTGTAGGCGCGGCCGAGCCGCGTGATCGAAATCGAGGAGGATCACCACATCGCGGCCGTGCTCGACGAGCCGCTTTGCTTTTTCGATCACCATCTCGGCGACCTGGACGTGGCGCACCGCCGGCTCATCGAAGGTCGACGAGATTACCTCGCCTTTCACCGAACGCTGCATGTCGGTGACTTCCTCCGGCCGCTCGTCGATCAAGAGCACGATCAGGTAGCATTCCGGATGATTGTGGGTGATGGAGTGCGCGATATTCTGTAAGAGCACGGTCTTGCCGGTGCGCGGCGGCGACACGATCAAGGCGCGCTGGCCCTTGCCGACCGGCGCGACAATGTCGATGACGCGCGCTGAGAGATCCTTTTTGGTCGGATCCTCGTATTCCATTTTCAGCCACTCGTCCGGATAGAGCGGCGTCAGATTGTCGAAATTGACTTTGTGACGCGCCTTCTCGGGGTCCTCGAAATTGAGCGAATTGACTTTGAGCAGCGCGAAGTAACGCTCGCCTTCTTTGGGGCTGCGAATGTGACCATCGATCGTGTCGCCGGTCCGCAGCCCGAAGCGCCGGATTTGCGACGGTGAGACGTAGATGTCGTCGGGCCCGGGCAGGTAGTTCGCTTCCGGCGATCGTAAAAAGCCGAAGCCGTCCGGCAGTACCTCGACGACGCCTTCGCCGACAATGTCAGTCTCGCGCGCCGAAAGTTGTTTGAGGATGCCAAACATCAGCTCCTGTTTGCGCATGGTCGAGGCGTTCTCGACCTCAAGCTCCTCCGCGAAGGAAACAAGCTCCGCCGGAGTCTTGCCTTTGAGTTCTTGCAGTTTCATTTCCCGCATAAGAATGTCCTACGGAAATTGGGCCAGCGAAATTCAATAGTGGCGTCGCTGGCTGGAGAAGTTCGCAGGTCTTTGGGCTGGTAAGGGTCTTTGGGCTGGTAAGAACTTAGGACCCCCAACCCGATGCACTGGTGGCTCCAGTTTGCTGGAGCCGAGACGCAACTGCATCCGCCTACGTTGGGTGGGATAGCCCCAAGATAAGAAAAGACCGCACTTCAGGCAAGGGCTGAACCGGATTTCGCCTTAGCAACGCGTTACCGTCAGAACGGTTTAACCACCGCCAGGATAACGATCGCCGCCATGAGGATTGCAGGTATCTCATTGATCAGGCGATAGAATCTCTGAGAATGCCGATTGCGATCAGCGGCAAAATCTTTCACCCAAAGCGCGCACCAGCCGTGTAGCGCGGAGAGCGCAAGCACGAGCGCGAGTTTGGCTGAAAGCCAGCCGGAAGCGAACCATCCGTAGCGAGAATCAGGGCCGTGCCAGGCGAGCCATAGCCCCAACAACCAGGTCGCGACCATGGCCGGAGTGATGATGATTCGGAGGAGCCGGCGCTCCATGGTTTTGAAGGTCTCCGACTGCACCGACCCCTTTTCGGCGGCGCAGTGATAGACGAACAAGCGCGGTAAATAGAGCATTCCCGCGAGCCACGCGATAACGGCAATGACGTGAAACGCCTTCACCCATTCATACATGCGGCGGGGGCTCTCTCAGGCAGACGCGCGGACGCGCGCCACCAGCTGTTCAACATGCGCGACCGGCGTGTCCGGCAACACGCCATGGCCGAGATTGAAGATGAACGGTCCTGCTTTGAAGTTTTCCATGATTCGATCGATTGAGCGATCAAGCGAGCGGCCGCCGACCAAGAGCACGACAGGATCGAGATTGCCTTGAACAGGTTTGCGCCGCTGCAACTCGTTGTGAGCAAAAGCAAGATCGATGGTCCAGTCGAGCCCGACCGCATCGACCGGAACAGCATCGATGTACCGTTTCAACCGGCTGCCGGCGCCGCGTGGAAATCCAATGAACTTCGCTGTCGGAATTTGCGCGCACACGGCGGCAATGATGCGCGCGCACGGTTCAACGCAACATCGATCAAATTCGTCGTCCGGCAATATGCCGGCCCAGGTGTCGAATATTTGCACGGCATCGACACCGGCTTCGAATTGCCGGATCAAGTATGATGCTGAAGCGTCCACAAGAATATCGAGCAATTCGCCAAATGCTTCGGGAGCGCGATAGGCAAATTCGCGGGCCGGAATTTGATCGGGCGTGCCGGCTCCGGCAATCATGTATGTCGCCAAAGTCCATGGCGCGCCACAAAACCCCAAGAGCGTGACACCTGCCGGCAGCTGCGACCTAACGCGTACGATTGTCTCATAGACCGGTGTAAGCCGCTCATGATCGAGCTCTCTTCGCAGCTTGTGCAAACTTTTCGCGTTATCGATCGCATCAAGCCGCGGCCCGTCCGCTGCAGTAAATGCAACGTTCTGCCCGAGCGCGTAAGGAACGACCAAAATATCGGAAAACAGGATGGCGGCATCGAATCCGAATCGTCGAATCGGCTGCAATGTAACTTCCGCCGCTAGCTTCGGATCAAGACAAAGATCGAGGAAATTACCGGTCTTTTGCCGAAGCACACGATACTCCGGCAGATACCGTCCGGCTTGCCGCATCAGCCAGATCGGCGGGATGGTCTGTCGCTTACCGATAAGAACGTCGAGTAAGGGTTTGGTCACAGGTTTACCTGCGGCATTTTGATCTCTAATACAAATAGAATCTTAGAATCTGTTGTAGTGATTGGACAGTTGATTGGACTCATAAATCGGCTTGCACACTGCGCGCGGGAAGTACCCACATATCCCCAGTTTCCGGCCGGTTGGATGGTTCGTCTGGGAAGCGCAGCGCAGTGCTTGTTTCCCGATCATTATGGATCACTTGTCAACTCGGTTTCCACATTTCACCGGTCCTGGCCATTGCCTGCGGAATAAAACGCCGGAGGATGTGCTGTGTGGACTGGCAATGCGTCGCCCGGTTAATCCGCTTGCGCCGTTCGCAAAGCCATGGCCTTCTCCCCAGCGGTCAACAGCTTCTCCAGTCGGCTTGAACGATTCCATGGTACACGCGGCGGGCTACTTCCATCTTCATCTGATCTCGGATGCGACCGGAGAAACCTTGATTACAGTGGCGCGAGCCGCCGCGGCGCAATACGCCAAGGTCATGCCGGTCGAGCACGTCCACCCGCTGGTGCGTACGCAGAAGCAGCTCGATCGGGTTCTCGTAGAAATCGAAGAGTCGCCGGGGATCGTCTTGTACACGCTCCTGGAGGAGAACTTGGTGCAGCGGCTGGAAGAGAAATGCCGCGCGCTGGGCCTTCCCTGTCTCTCGATTTTGGGACCGGTGCTACACCTGTTCCAATCTTATCTGGGCGCTGAATCGACGCATAAAATCGGCGCGCAGCATACGCTCAATGCCGAATATTTTCGCCGCATCGATGCGCTCAATTACACCATGTTGCATGACGACGGCCAGCATATGGACGATCTTGAGGAGGCGGACGTGGTGTTGGTCGGGGTGTCACGAACCTCGAAGACGCCAACCTCGATCTACCTCGCTAATCGCGGTGTGAAAACCGCTAACGTCCCGCTGGTGCCTGGCGTGCCCTTGCCCATGCGTCTTGAGGCGCTCAAGCGTCCTTTGGTCGTCGGGCTTTACGCCACGCCGGAACGGATCGTGCAAATTCGCCAGAATCGGCTCCTCGGACTCAAGGCACATCGCGACGACGATCAATATATCGATCGGCAAGCGGTTGCCGAGGAAATCGCCGCATCGCGGCGGCTCTGCGCCAGACACAACTGGCCGCTTATCGACGTCACCCGCCGCTCGATTGAAGAAACGGCCGCCGCGGTGCTTGCGCATCTCGGCGAGCGGCGCCGGCATCACGTGTCCTGAGGCCGGCCATGGCGCTATGGCTTGCCGACGCGCCGCTCATCCTGGCATCGCAAAGCAAGACGCGGCGGATGCTTCTCGGCGCCGCCGGCGTCCCGGTCGAAGCGGATCCGGCCGATCTTGATGAACGCGGTGTGGAAGCGGGTGCCCGATCGAAATCCGCCGGCGCCGTGGCCGCGTTTTTGGCGCGCGAAAAAGCAATTGCGGTAGCGCGCAAGCATGGCGGAGGTCTTACTCTCGGCGCCGACCAAACGCTTTCCTTCGGCGCCGAACGCTTGGCCAAGCCGCAAGATCGCGATGCGGCGCGGGCGCAGCTGCGCGCGCTTTGCAGCCGCACGCATGAACTTCACTCGGCGATCGCCTTCGTGCAGCATGGTGCGGTGCTGTTCGAACATGTCGGCGTGGCGCGGCTCACCATGCGCAATTTCTCCGAACGCTTTCTCGAGCATTATCTTGAGGCAGCCGGCGCGTCGGTAACCGCAAGCGTTGGGGCCTATCAGCTCGAAGGCCTCGGCATGCAATTATTCGAACGCGTCGACGGCGATTATTTCACGGTCTTGGGGCTGCCGCTCCTTGAAGCTCTGGAATTCCTGCGGCGCTTTGGGTGCTTGGCGCGATGAGTACCGACCGGCCGTTCGTCCTCTGCCTGACCGGCTCCCTCGCCATGGGAAAATCGACCGCCGCCAAGTTTTTTGCTGAATGCGGCGTGCCCGTTCACGATTCCGACGCCGTCGTTCATGCCCTTTACGAGGGCGAAGCGGCGGCTCTGATCGAGCGGGCATTCCCGGGCTCGACATCCGGCGGCAAGGTGGATCGCAGCAAGCTTGCGGCCATCGTCGTCAACGACCGAGCTGCGCTTGCTCGCCTCGAAGCGATCATTCATCCGCCCGTTACCGCTTCGCGGGAAAAGTTCCTGGCGGAGGCGCAAGCGCAGGGCGCTGCCGTCGTAGTTGTCGATATCCCTTTGTTGTTCGAAACCGAGGCGCAATCGCAATGCGATGCCGTGGTGGTGGTTTCGGCGCCGGCCGCGGATCAGCGCCGCCGCGCTTTGGACCGCCCCGGAATGACTGAGGAGAAATTTGCAGCGCTGCTTGCCAAGCAACTACCGGACGCCGAAAAGCGCCGCCGCGCCGATTTCGTCGTGGACAGCTCGCAGGGATTCGATCACACCCGAGCGCAGATTCGAGACATTTTACGCAACGTCGCTACAATGCGACGCCGGTGATTCGCAGCGGCCAACGAATTCTCGATGCGTGAAATTGTCTTCGATACCGAAACGACCGGGCTCGACCCGCTTGCCGGCGATCGTCTCGTCGAGATCGGCTGCATCGAGCTTTTCAATCGATTCCCGACCGGCAAAACGTTCCATGGTTATTTCAACCCAGAACGTGACATGCCGGAATCGGCCCTGAAAATTCACGGACTGACGGTCGATTTTCTAAAGAATCAGCCGTTATTCGCGCACCGGGCGGGGGAACTCATAGATTTCCTAGGCGACGCTCAGCTCGTTGCGCACAACGCAATGTTCGATCTGGCCTTCCTCAATGCCGAACTGGAGCGCGCCGGGCGCCCGGCGGTGAGCCGCGACCGCACGGTCGACACGCTGTTGATTGCGCGGCGCAAACATCCCGGAGCGGCGAACAGGCTCGACGATTTGTGCGCTCGCTATGCCGTCGATAATTCGCGACGCACCAAGCATGGCGCGCTGCTCGATGCCGAACTCCTAGCCGAGGTCTATGTCGAACTGATCGGCGCGCGTCAGGCTCAGCTTATCCTTTCGCAAGCGCCGGCCATCGTGGCGCCCGGCGAGATCATCGCGGTGCGGGAACGCCCCATGCCGTTGCCGTCGCGGCTAACGGCGGATGCGCAGGCCGCCCATCGCCGTTTCATCGCGAACCTCGGCGAAAAGGCGGTTTGGCGCGATTACGTCAGCTTGGATTAGCAGGCGCTTGCTGCGCGGTGGCCATGCGATCCCGATAAAGCGAAGCGAAATCGACCGGCTCAAGCATCAGAGGGGGAAAGCCGCCATTGCGGGTCGCCGTGGCGACGATTTCTCGTGCGAAGGGAAACAACAGGCGGGGACACTCAATCATGACCATCGGCTGGATACTCTCGGGCGGCACATTGAGGATCCGAAACACCCCGGCATAGAGCAGCTCGAAGCCGAACAGTACGAAGCCCTGAACTTCCGCCTTGCCATCCAGCCTCAGCGTCACCTCGATGTCGTTTTCGGCGAGAGGGGCTGCCTCGACGCCGATATTGATCTTGATCGAAGGTTGCTGTGGGCTCGGTGTCAGAGCGCGCGGCGCGTTCGGGTTCTCGAACGAGAAATCCTTTACATATTGCATGAGTACGCCGATCTGCGGAACCGGCGTCTGCGGGGCACCCGGTTGTGGCGCGGGGCCACCATTCGTCGTCGACATTGTTATCTCCGCTTGGCCGGCTTGGCTAACATGCGGCGGAGCCGCGAACAATGCCGGGGGAACGGCGGTGGCTTGAGGTCCAAAGCCGAAGAAAGCACGTCAATTTAGCGTTTAGAGATAGGGGGCGACCGCCGGGCTGCATTATTGGCGCCGCCGCGCCGATCGTCTAATGTTTGCGCGTCGCCGCGTTAAAATGACGGCGAGCCGCCACTGGATGGTCTTACCTGCGTGCCTACATAGAGCGGGGACCGGTGTCCTGCCGCGGTTTGGTCATTCGAACCGATCCCCGGAACGCACTGGCCCGCTTGCTGCGATGGCGAAAGAATGGCCGACGTGTTCGATATCTACACCATCATTTTCCTAGCCCTCGCAGTGTTTATTTTCCTGCGGTTACGCAGCGTTTTGGGCCAGCGGACCGGCCGCGAGCGGCCACCCTATGATCCATATTCGGCCCGCGATGCCGTGCGCAGCCCGGCCACCGAGAAGAAGGTGGTGGCGCTGCCGCAGCGCGGTTCGGACGCCTCGTCGCGCCCCGCTGAAGCCGCGGCGCCTGCGGCCGAGCGTTGGAAGGATGTCGCCGAGAGCGGATCGACGGTGGCGGCCGGGCTTGATGCGATCGCCGCCACGGATTCGAGCTTTGACGCCAAGCATTTCATTACTGGTGCACGCACCGCCTACGAGATGGTTGTGACTGCTTTCGCCGGCGGTGACCGCCGGCAGCTGCGCAATTTGTTGTCGCGCGAAGTCTATGACGGCTTCGACGCGGCGATTACCGAGCGCGAGCGCCGCAGTGAAACGGCCGAGACTCGTTTCGTTTCGATCGATGGTTCGACCATCACGGCGGCCGAGCTCCGCAATCGGACGACTGCGCAAATCACGTTGCGTTTCGTCTCCAAACTGATTTCCGCCACACGCGATCGCAGTGGCACCGTCATCGACGGCAATGCCGAAAAAGTCACCGACGTAACGGATGTCTGGACCTTCGCCCGCGACGTGTCCTCGCGCGACCCCAACTGGAAAGTCATCGCGACCGAAACCGGGCAATGATGTTCGCAATGAGTGGGGGTGCGGCGCCGCGTCTGGCCCCTAGCCTTCTGGTCCTTCGCCTTGCGCTTCTTCGCGTTGTCGCGGCATTGGTCGTCCTCATTGCGCTGCGAACCGCGGCATTCGCACAAGGCGTCGGTCCGCTGGTATTCCCCGACACGCAATATGAGCCGGTCGAGTGGAGCGAGCTCGAGGGCTGGACCAGCGACGATCATGCCGCCGCCTTTGCTGCTTTTCTTGGCAGCTGCCGGACGCTGCAGAACCGGCGTCGCCAGTCGGCTCGGGATTTGACCCCGATCCCGGCTGCGCTGAAAGACATTTGCGAAGACGCGCGTCAAGCCATTCCGCTGGACGAAGACGGCGCCCGGAAATTTTTTGAAGACCATTTCCGGCCGATCCGAATCACCAGACTCGGCGATAGCGACGGGTTCCTCACCGGATATTACGAACCGATCATTGCCGGCTCACGCGTACCCACCGGCGAATTCACGGCGCCGCTTTACCGTCGGCCGCCGAATCTCGTACCCGCCGGCCGGCGCAAGCTCGGCGATGCGTTTCCATCGAAGGGCGTGTTCGTCGGTCGGCGCGTCGGCCGCCGCAAGATTGTGCCCTACTACGATCGCGGCCAGATCGAGGACGGCGCGCTCGATGGCTGGCATCTTGAAATCTGCTACCTGCACGACCAGGTCGACGTTCTGTTCGCGCAGATCCAAGGCTCTGCCCGAATCCGGCTCGAAGATGGAGCCATTCTTCGCGTCAATTACGATTCACACAATGGCTGGCCCTATACGCCAGTCGGCCGCGTTCTCGTCGACCAGAAAATATTGAGCAGAGACCAGGTGTCGATGCAGAGCATTCGCGATTGGATGGAAGCTAATCCGGATCAGGCGAAAGGAGTGCGCCGGCAAAACAAATCCTATGTGTTTTTCCGGATCACCGATCTTGCCACCGAGGATGAAGCGGTCGGCGGCCAGGGCGTGCCGCTCATGCCGGGTCGCTCGATTGCGATCGACCGCGCGCTCCACGCCTACGGCACGCCCTTTTTCATTCAGGCCGAGCTGCCGATCGCCAACCAGAAAACCGGCACGAAATTCGACCGTCTCATGATCGCGCAGGATACCGGTTCGGCGATCGTCGGTCCGGCGCGCGCGGATATTTATTTCGGCGCCGGCGACGAGGCAGCGCGCATCGCCGGGCGCATCAAAAATCCGGGCACATTCGTCATGCTGGTGCCGCGCGAGCTCGATCCGGTGGCTGCCGGGAGCGACGTGCCGCTGCCGCCGCTGCGGCCCGGCCCGTTCAGTTTCAATTTTGACAATATGCCCGACCCAACCGTGCCCGACGGGGATGAGGTGCCGCTGCCTGAGACCAAGCCGGCGCTGGCGGCCGGTGCGAACGCGGCGCCGTCCACGAACAGCAAGTCCAACGTGCGGCGCCGCCGATGAGCCGGCGCCGCTTGAGTGACGACGAGCGGGCGCTGTGGAGAGGATTTGCGCGCGGTGTGACGCCGTTGCGCCACAGCGCCGGTGCTCCGCTTGACGTTGCACCCGATCAGGCCGTGCGGGAAATGCCGCCGCCGGCTCAAAGCGTCCCGAAAGAACGCGCACATGCGAAACAGCCGCCGGCGCTGGCGCAGTTCGATCGCCGCTTGCGGCAGCGCGTCGCGCGGGGTCGCGCGGCGATTGACGCCCGGCTCGATCTTCACGGCATGACGCAGAAACAGGCGCACGGGGCGCTTTTGCGTTTTCTCGCGCAGGCGCAAGCGCAGGATGCGAAACTCGCGCTGGTGGTGACCGGCAAGGGTATCGGCGGCGCCGCGGATTCGGCGTCCGAACGCGGCGTGCTGCGGCGGCAAGTGCCATTATGGCTGCCATTGCCGGAGTTCCGCCGCTTTATCGTCAGCTTCCAACAAGCGCACGCCAGCCACGGCGGCGAAGGCGCGCTTTACCTGCGCTTGCGGCGCCGCCCGCGTTAGCGACGGTCGGCACCCAATACATACGCACCGTTAAGGTTAATATCGAGAAAGCCCGAAAAAACGCACAAATCCGTCAAACTCCTCGGCGAAACTCTACGCCGCAAGTCAAACGCGATTCGGAACCAACTACCCCATGTCCCAGCGTATCGTCACCGAGAGTATCGTTACCACGGCCAAGCCTGCGCCGGTTTCGGCGCACAATTCAACGCACGCGGGCGCCTCCGATCTGCGCATGCTGGCTCAGGTCGAAAAATGGATGGCGATGATCCGCGAAATCAACCGCGAGCAGCGGAGCCAACCGGCCTTCCAGCGGTGAACGCGATAGCTGCCGGCGCCACGGCCGTGCGGCCGCTCACAAGATAAATCGACTGAGATCGGCGTTCTTGGCGAGATCGCCCACGTGCTTATGCACGTAGGCTGCGTCGATTTTCACTGTTTCCCCGGCGCGGTCGGGCGCGCCGAACGAAACATCATCAAGCACGCGCTCCATCACCGTCTGCAAGCGCCGGGCGCCGATATTCTCAACGCTTGAATTGACCGCCACCGCAACGTCGGCGACGGCGTCAATCGCATCCTCGGAAAATTCTAGATTGACGCCTTCGGTCGCCATCAGCGCCACGTATTGTTTGATCAGCGAGGCTTCCGGTTCGGTCAGAATGCGGCGGAAGTCGTCGCGCGTCAGCGGCTTGAGCTCGACCCGGATCGGCAATCGCCCCTGCAATTCCGGCAGCAGATCGGACGGCTTGGAAATGTGGAAGGCGCCCGAGGCGATAAACAGAATATGATCGGTCTTCACCGAGCCATGTTTGGTGGCAACGGTGGTGCCCTCGATCAAGGGTAAAAGATCGCGTTGCACGCCCTCACGTGACACGTCGGCGCCGATACGGCCGTCGCGGGCGCAAATTTTGTCGATCTCGTCGAGGAAGACGATGCCGTTGTTTTCAACGGTCTTGATCGCCTCCTGAGTCAATTGCTCGGTATCAAGTAATTTATCGGATTCCTCGTTGACCAGAATGTCGCATGAATCCGCCACCGTGACGCGGCGGGTCTTGGTTCGGCCGCCGCCGAGTTTGCCGAAAATATCGCCGATCGAGATCGCGCCCATCTGCGCGCCCGGCATGCCGGGAATATCGAACAGCGGCAAACCGCCGCCGCCGGTCTGCACCTCGATCTCGATTTCTTTGTCATTGAGCTCGCCTGCGCGCAGCTTCTTGCGAAACGCTTCTTTGGTCGAAGCGCTGGCATTCGCCCCGACCAATGCGTCGAGCACGCGATTTTCAGCGGCTTGCTGCGCGCGGGCTTGCACGTCTTTGCGCCGTTTTTCGCGCGTCAGGGTGATAGCGATCTCGACCAGGTCGCGCACGATCTGCTCGACGTCGCGGCCGACATAGCCGACCTCGGTGAACTTTGTGGCCTCGACTTTGAGGAACGGTGCGGCGGCGAGCTTGGCGAGCCGGCGGGAGATTTCGGTCTTGCCGACGCCGGTCGGGCCGATCATCAAGATATTTTTCGGCAACACTTCTTCGCGCAGCCGTTCGTCGAGCTGCAGGCGGCGCCAGCGATTACGTAGCGCGATCGCGACGGCGCGCTTGGCGTCGCCCTGCCCGACGATGAAACGGTCGAGCTCGGAGACGATTTCGCGGGGAGAAAAGTCGGTCACGCCTTCAACGTCTCTACGGTCACATTGCGATTGGTGTAAACGCAAATCTCCGCGGCAATGTCGAGCGAGCGGCGCACGATCGCTTCCGCATCAAGCGCTCCATCGAGCAGGGCCCGCGCCGCCGCGAGCGCGTAATTGCCGCCAGAGCCGATGCCGACAACGCCGGCCTCGGGCTCGAGCACGTCGCCGGTGCCGGTCAATACCAGCGACACATCCTTGTCGGCGACGATCATCATGGCTTCGAGCCGCCGAAGATACCGGTCCGTGCGCCAATCCTTGGCGAGCTCGACAGCGGCACGCGTCAATTGGCCGGGGTACTGTTCGAGCTTGGATTCGAGCCGCTCGAACAGCGTGAACGCGTCGGCGGTGGCGCCGGCAAAGCCGCCGATGACCGCGCCGCCGCCGAGACGGCGCACTTTCTTGGCGTTCGCCTTAATGATGGTCTGGCCGATCGAGACCTGTCCGTCGCCGCCGATCGCGACCAGTCCGCCCTTGCGGACCGTCAGAATGGTCGTGCCGTGCCAGGGGCCAGAATGGCCCGCTTCTACCGATGACATGCGCTGGATGAACGATAAACCCGGTTCGACGGCCAACATTCAACCGACCGTGCTGGAAAACGTTTACTCAAGCCATGATTTAAGAGTTGGCCGCCGGCAATGCAAATGCGCGATGGCGCCAGTGGCGAGTTTGGATCGGCCCTGATAAAAGGCCCGCGCAAAGGCACGATTGAGCCCGAGACAGCGATCGGGAGAGTGAAATGCGCAAAGGCGCGGTGGCGCGCAAGACCAAGGAAACCGATGTCGAGGTCGCCGTCGATCTCGACGGGACCGGCGCGTCTTCGATCGAAACTGGCATCGGCTTTCTCGACCACATGCTCGATCTATTGGCCCGGCATTCGCGGATCGACCTCCGCGTTAAAGCCAAGGGGGATCTGCACATCGATCACCACCACACGACCGAGGATGTCGGCATCGCGCTCGGTCAGGCGTTGAAACAGGCGCTCGGCGAGATGAAGGGCATCACGCGCTACGCCGACGTGCACGTGCCGATGGACGAAGCGCTCACGCGCGTCGCGCTCGATATTTCCGGCCGGCCGTTTCTGGTGTTCGACGTTGAATTCGTCCGGGCCAAAGTGGGCCCGTTCGATACCGAATTGGTCGAAGAATGGTTTCGCGCTTTCGCCATGAATGCGAGTGTGACGTTGCATGTCGCCACGCTGTACGGCACCAACGATCATCATATCGCCGAGTCCTGTTTTAAGGGTCTGGCCCGCGCGTTGCGGGCCGCCGTTGCCGTCGATCCACGCGCGGCGGGCGAGGTGCCTTCAACCAAGGGCAGGCTCGGCAATTAAACTTTCGGTCCGTGAAACGAGAGTTTCAAAGGATCGTGCAGCAGGCTAACGCTGAAAGATCGGTCAATGTCCGTCTACACTGTCCATCAACCGCCGCTCGATACCGGCGCGGCCGCGGCCGAACCCTATCGCTTTGTCTTTGTCCGTGACGGCTTCTCGTGGTGGGCTTTCCTGCTCACGCCGTTGTGGATGCTGCGGCACCGCTTATGGCTGGTGCTGGCGGTTTATCTTCTGGTGTCGGCAGCGCTCAACGCCGGTTTGCGCGCGCTCGGCGCTTCGGTGTTTACGCTAGTTTTGACCGGGCTGTTGATCTCGCTCCTTGCCGGGCTTGAGGCCGGTACGCTGCGGCGATTCAAGCTGACGCGCCGCCATTGGCGCAATATCGGCGTGGTCACCGGCGATGATGCCGAAGACGCAGAACGGCGCTTTTTCGATGCCTGGGTCCGTCAGGCGCCGGCGCGTCGCCCCGCATCGCCGCCGAGCGCTCCCACATCGGGCTCAGCCGCGCCGGCGCCGCCCCCCGCGCCATCCGACGTGATCGGATTATTTCCCGAACCCGGAGCGCACCGGTGAGCGTCGCCATCGTCGATTATGGCTCAGGCAATCTGCATTCCGCGGCCAAGGCCTTTGAACGGGCAGCCCATGAGGCTGGATTGGATCAGCCGATCGCGGTGACGCGCGATCCGGAGATCGTGGCGCGCGCCGATCGCGTTGTTTTGCCCGGAGTAGGAGCTTTCGCCGACTGCCGCCGCGGACTCGATGCCGTGTCCGGCATGGTGGACGCGCTCGAGCAAGCGGTACGCGGCAAGGGCCGGCCGTTTTTCGGCATTTGCGTCGGCATGCAGCTCTTGGCCGAGCGCGGGCGCGAATATGAAGTGGTCGAGGGGCTGGGCTGGATCGGCGGCGAAGTCGATCGCATCGCCCCGCGCGACGCTACGTTGAAGATCCCGCATATGGGCTGGAACACGCTCAATGTGGTGCGCCCGCATCCGCTGATCGACGGCTTGACGCTCGGGCCGCAAGGCCGGCACGCCTATTTCGTGCACTCATTCGCGTTCAATCCATCGCAGCGCCAGGATCTGGTGGCCAACGCCGATTACGGCGGACCGGTCACGGCGATCGTTGGGCGGGACAACATCGTCGGCACGCAATTTCACCCCGAGAAGAGCCAAAAGCTCGGCCTGGCGCTGATTGCGAATTTCTTGAAGTGGAAACCGTGATCTTATTTCCGGCGATCGATCTGAAGAATGGCGAGGCCGTGCGTCTGCAGCAAGGCGACATGGCGCGCGCGACGGTGTTCAGCCGCGATCCGGCGGCGCAGGCGCGCGCCTTTGCGGAGCAGGGCTTCACCTATCTGCACCTGGTCGATCTCGACGGCGCGTTCGCCGGTAAGCCGGTCAACGCCGCGGCGGTGGAACGAATCATTGCGGCGGTGAAAATCCCGGTGCAGCTCGGCGGTGGCATCCGCGATCGCGCCACCATCGACGCCTGGCTGGATAAGGGCATCGCGCGTGTGATCGTCGGCACCGCGGCCGTGCGCGATCCGGCGCTCGTCAAAGCTGCCGCCCGCGCCTATCCCGGCCGGGTCGCGGTGGGGCTGGACGCACGCGACGGCAAGATCGCGGTCGAAGGCTGGTCGAAAACATCGACGCTGTCCGCGCTCGACGTCGCCCGCCGCTTCGAAGACGTCGGCGTTGCGGCCATCGTCTATACCGACGTGAATCGCGACGGCATGCTGGAAGGACTCAATCTCGATGCCACGATCGCACTCGCCGAGCAGATTTCGCTGCCGGTGATCGCCTCGGGGGGGCTTGCTTCGCTCGCCGATGTGCGGGCGCTGCTCGAGCCGCGCGCACAAAAGCTCGAAGGCGCAATTGCCGGCCGCGCGCTTTACGACGGCCGGCTCGATCCGGCGGCGGCGCTCTCCCTCCTGCGCCAGGCGCGAGCGACGGCCTAGATGTTCAAGGTCCGCGTGATTCCCTGCCTCGATGTCAAAGACGGCCGCGTCGTCAAAGGCGTCAACTTTGTCAATCTACGCGATGCCGGCGATCCGGTCGCGGCGGCGATCGCCTATGACGAAGCGGGCGCCGATGAGCTCACTTTCCTGGACATTACTGCGAGCCATGAGAACCGCGGCATCATGCTCGATGTCGTGCGGCGTACCGCAGAAGCCTGCTTTATGCCGCTCACGGTCGGCGGCGGCGTGCGCAGCATCGAGGACATCCGCGCGCTACTCGCGTCCGGCGCCGATAAAGTCTCGATCAATACTGCCGCGGTGGTGCGCCGCGGCTTTGTCAAAGAAGCCGCCCAAAAATTCGGTGATCAGTGCATCGTGGTGGCGATTGATGCCAAGCAAGTATCAAAGCCCGGCGAACCGGCGCGCTGGGAGATCTTTACCCATGGCGGGCGCCATCCAACCGGGATCGACGCGCTCGCCTATGCGCGCGAGGTAGTGGCGCTTGGCGCCGGCGAGATCTTGCTGACCTCCATGGACCGCGACGGCACGCGAAAGGGATTCGACATTGCGTTGACCCGCGCCGTGGCGGACGCGGTTTCGGTCCCGGTGGTCGCCTCCGGCGGCGTCGGTAACCTTGACCATCTGGTGGAGGGCATCCGCGACGGTCACGCCGCCGCGGTGCTAGCGGCGTCGATCTTTCACTTTGGCGAGTATTCCGTACGGCAGGCCAAGGATTATATGGCCCAAGCGGGTCTTCCGGTGCGGCTCGATCCGTAATCTGCCTCTCCCGGCATGGCGGGGGAGATGATAGGGAACCCGGACGGAAGGACTTGCCAAGGACTTGCCCAAGGACTTGCCGATGTCGAGTTTTACCATCCGCGATCTGGAACGGCGCGTGCAGGCGCGCGCCGGCGAAAGCGCCGAGGTTTCCTATACCCGCAAGCTGCTCGATCGCGGCGTCGATCATTGCGCAAAAAAGTTCGGCGAGGAGGCCGTCGAGGCGGCAATTGCCGCGGTGGGCGACGACCGGCAGGGCTTGATCCGCGAGGCCGCCGACGTGCTTTATCATCTGCTCGTGGTGCTCCATGCCCGCGGCATTTCGCTCGACGAGGTCGAGGCCGAACTCGGCGCCCGCAGCCATCAATCGGGGCTTGAGGAAAAGGCAGCGCGCAAGAGCGGCTAAGGGCATCCGATGGAGCAGCGCACCGCACAAGACGTCTCGCCTTTCCGCGTGTTCTCGCGCGCGGAATGGGCGATCCGCCGCGAAGACACGCCGATGACGCTCACCTCGGGCGAAGTGGCGCGGCTGCGTTCAATGCACGACCGGCTCGATATGTCGGAAGTGGAGGAGATTTATCTACCGCTCTCCCGGCTGCTCTCGTTCTATGTCGCGGCGATGCAAAGGCTGTTTGGGGCCCAGCAGGCGTTTCTCGGCACCGCGGACGCGAAGATGCCGTATATCATCGGCGTCGGCGGTTCGGTCGCGGTCGGCAAGTCGACCACCGCGCGCGTTTTGCAAGCCTTGCTGGCGCGCTGGCCCAACGTGCCCAAGGTCGATCTTCTTACCACCGACGGGTTTCTTTTCCCGAACGCGGTGCTCGACCGCGAAGGGTTGATGGACAAAAAGGGATTCCCGGAAAGTTACGATCTACCGGCACTTCTGCGTTTTCTTACCGATATCAAAGCCGGGCGGCGGCCGGTGCGCGCGCCGGTCTATTCGCATCTCATCTATGACGTCATCCCCGGTCACTGGATCGAGATCGATCGGCCGGACATCCTGATCGTCGAAGGACTGAATGTCTTGCAAGCCGGGCGTTTGCCCAAGGACGGCAAAGCCGTTCCGTTCGTGTCGGACTTCTTCGATTTCTCGGTCTATCTCGATGCCGACGAGGAGGTGCTGCTGTCCTGGTACGTCGCCCGTTTTCTCACCCTCCGCGGCACCGCGTTCGCCGATCCGAAATCTTACTTCCACCGTTACGCGCGACTATCCGACAGCGAGGCGGTCGAAACCGCGACGGACATCTGGAATCGGATCAATCTTGTTAACTTGCACGAAAATATCGTGCCGACCCGGCCGCGCGCCGATCTGATCTTGAAAAAGAGCGAAAGTCACCGGGTTGAGGAAGTGGCGCTGCGCAGGTTGTAGCGCGATGGCGAGATGATGATTCACGCATAAGTTAAACGAATGCCGGGCCGGAGAAAGATTTATGGATAAGCCTGTCGCCAACAAAACTGAACGCCGCAAAGCACCGGCTGCGAGCCGCGTCGCGCGGCCGTCGCGCGCGGAAGCCGAAGCCGCCGTGCGGACGCTGATCCGCTGGGCCGGCGACGACCCGGAGCGCGAGGGGCTTGTCGCCACCCCGGCGCGCGTCGTGCGCGCTTACGAGGAATGGTTCGCCGGCTATAACGATAATCCGCGCGATTATCTCAAACGCACTTTCGAGGAGACCGGCGGCTACGACGAGGTCGTGGTGCTGCGCGACATCCGCTTCGAGTCGCATTGCGAGCATCACCTGGCACCGATCATCGGCCGTGTTCACATCGGCTATTTGCCGCGCAACCGCGTGGTCGGCATTTCCAAGCTGGCGCGGCTGGTCGAAGTCTATGCCCGCCGCTTGCAGATCCAGGAGAAAATGACCGCCGAGATCGCCTCTTGTCTCGATGCCGTGCTCAAGCCGCACGGCGTGGCCGTCGTCACCGAAGCGACGCATCAGTGTATGACCACGCGCGGCATACACAAACCCGGCGTCACCATGGTGACAAGCCGCATGCTTGGCGTGTTTCGCGATCACGCCGAGACGCGGCAGGAATTTTTGTCCGCGATCGGCATGCGCGGCTCGGTCCACGGCAATGGGTCGGGGTAATCGGCGGAGCGGCGAAAAGCGGACATAATCGCGATCGAGAACGCTAGGCCGGCTACAGCGCCTTTATGCCGCGCGCCTGATCTCGTCGGCGAGCGCGCGATAGGACAAAGCCTCCGCCAGATGGACGCGTCCGACTTTATCGGCGCCGTCGAGGTCGGCGAGCGTGCGGGCAACGCGCAGCACGCGGTGGTAACCGCGCGCCGAGAGCCGCATCGCATCGGCGGCTTCGCGCAACAGCGTAAGCCCGCTGCCGTCTGGCCGCGCCACGTCTTCGACAGCGAGGTGTTTCGGAACGCACTTCGATTACACTTGGCGCTCATTCGCGCACATGAGGCGGGCGTGAAGTTGCTCATGAAGAAAGACGACAGCGAAGAAGGCGTGCCGGTTACGCTGTTCGCGCAATCTGAGTAGCTCGAGAGGCTGGCGGGCGCTTTCCTGGCCTTTGATGTCGGCGAGATCGAGGACCGGTCCGCTCGTTTCCAGAATTTTCGGCTGCGGCCGCGACAAGACCTGCGTGCCTTTGAAATGATTGGCGAGCTGGATAAGCGAGCCTGCGGCGATGATCTCGATTTCCGGGCTGGCCCAGGCCGCTTCTGGTCCGCAAGTTGCGGGACAGATCAGGCCCTCGCCGCGGGCATTCGCTCCGATGGCGGCCGGCAACACGCCGGCGACCGGCGCGATCGTCAAGGCCGAGTTCGCCCAGCACGGTGAAGCCGGACAGCGCATCATGCGGGATGGCGCCGATCGCCGCCATCAGCCCGAGCGCGGCCATCAGCCCGAGCGCGATCGGCAGATCGTAATGGCTGCCCTCCTTGGGCAGGTCGGCGGGCGCGAGATTGATGGTGATGCGGCGGGCCGGCAAAGCGAGCCCCGAGGCGATCAGCGCCGAGCGCACCCGCTCGCGCGCTTCCGAAACCGCCTTATCCGGCAGGCCGACGATGGCGAAGGCGGGCATGCCCGGCGCAACCTGCACCTGCACGTCGACCGGGCGCACCTCGATGCCCTCGAACGCAACGGTGGCGACGCGCTGGACCATCTCGGCCTAATCCCCGCCTAATCCCCGCCCTTGGCGCAAGCTCCCAGGCGCCGATCGCGCGTATGGCGCGATTTGCATCAGTCCAACGCAACCATAACGGGTAGCTCAGCGGCGTCAAGAACAATTCGGGAACATAGTTCCCACGCCGGGGATGTCAGGTGCGGGGTCTTTGCGCTTCGATCTTGTCCCAGATCAGTGCGGCGATGTCGGCGCCGCCGAAGTTTTTCACCGCGCGGATGCCGGTCGGCGAGGTGACGTTGATCTCGGTGAGGAAGTCTCCGATCACGTCGATGCCGACGAACAGAAGGCGTCGCTCACGCAAAGCCGGTCCGAGCCGTTTACAGATTTCGCGCTCACGGGCCGAAAGATCGGTCGCTTTCGGCACGCCGCCGCGCACCATGTTGGAGCGCAGATCATCGGCGGCGGGCACGCGGTTGACCGCGCCGGCAAACTCGCCATCGACCAGGATGATGCGCTTGTCACCCTCTTTCACCGCAGGGAGAAATTTCTGCACCACCCAAGGCTCGCGAAACGTCGCCGCGAACAAATCATAGAGCGAGCCGAAGTTGAGATCCTCGCGGGCGAGGCGGAACACGGCCTCGCCGCCTTTGCCATAGAGCGGCTTCATCACGATGTCGCCGTGCTCGGCGCGAAATTTCTTGATCGCCGCCAGGTCGCGCGTCACCAGGGTCGGCGGCATCAGATCGGGAAATTCGGTGACAAAGACCTTTTCCGGTGCGTTGCGCACATGCGCCGGATCGTTGACGACCAGCGTCTTCGGCTGGATCCGCTCGAGCATATGCGTCGAGGTGATGTAAGCGAGGTCAAACGGCGGGTCTTGCCGCAGCAGCACGACGTCGAGCGAGGACAACTCGACCGCACGCGCCTCTCCGAGCGTGTAATGGTCGCTGGCTTTGTCCCGCACAGAGAGCGGCTGGACGCTCGCCGAAACATTGCCGTCACGCATGACCAGCTGATCGGGCGTGTAATAAAACAGCGAATGGCCGCGCGCCTGCGCTTCCAAAAGCAAGGCAAAAGTGGAATCGCCGCGAATATTGATCCGCTCGATAGGATCCATTTGGACGGCGACGTTCAAGGGCATTTGTGCTGATCCGGTTCGCAGTTGTCAGGTCGATTCTCGACCGCAGCAGTTTATCGCGTCAAAGGCTATCCCAGGCAAAGGACAAGTTGTCTCCATGCGGAGCGCACGACGCCGATCCGCTCATGCGACCTCTGTGGTGAAAGCATTGACGATGTGATGCGGCATTTTGCCGGGCGTGACCACGATGACGTCGAAACGAATACCGCCATTGGCATATTGAGGATGGCGCGCGAGCCACAGTTCGGCCGCGCCAATCACGCGGCGCTTGGTTCGGTCGGTGACCGCTTCCACCGCCTCATCGATGCTGCCGCGGGCTTTGACCTCGACGAACACCACCGCGCCACGACGCCGGGCGACGATGTCGATCTCGCCGAATGGTGTTTTCCAGCGCCGCTCCAGGATGCGGTAGGCTTTGGCGATCAAAAACAGCGCCGCGCGGCTTTCCGCCGACAAGCCGCGCTGGAACGCGGCAACCCGTTCCGGCCGCGGCGGCGGCTTCGACGGCTGGAGCGGTTCAGCGCGGCGCGCCATGTTTGGCATCCTTTTTGACGCTTTTCAGCAGCGCCAGCGCGCTCTGATAGATTTCGCGACGCCGCTTTCCTGTCAGCTGAGCGACCTCAGCGACGGCGTCCTTCAACGACAGCCGCTCCAGCGCATCGCGCAGCAAGCCCTCGCTTTCCGCTGCCCCCATTTGTGCCGGCGCTGGCGGCGGGGCGATCACGACGACAATCTCGCCGCGCAGTTCGTCGCCGGTGCACGCTTCAGCGAGACTCGCGAGTTCGCCGCGTCTGACCTCCTCATGCAGCTTGGTCAATTCGCGGCACAATGCAGCCTCGCGGTTTGCGCCGAGACCGGCGGTGAGATCGACCAAAGTCGCCGCAATGCGCGGACCGCTTTCGAACAGCACGAGCGTTGACGGAAGCGGAGCCAGTTCGGCAATGCGGGCGCGGCGAGCCGCTTGTTTGGGCGGCAGAAAGCCTGCGAAGAAAAACCGATCGGTCGGCAATCCGGCCACCGTCAGTGCGGTCAGCACCGCCGAAGGGCCGGGCAGGGCGGTGACGAGATGGCCGGCATCTTGCGCCGCACGAACCAGCTTGAAGCCCGGGTCGGAAATAAGCGGCGTGCCGGCGTCCGAAACCAGCGCGATGGCCGCGCCCTCGGCGAGGCGGCGCAGCAGTCCCGGGCGCGCCTTGGCCGCGTTGTGATCATGATAGGGCGTAAGCGGCGTTGCGATGGCGTAACGGTCAAGCAATTTGCGGGTCACGCGGGTGTCCTCGCAGGCGATCAAATCGGCGCCGGCGAGTGTCTGCAGCGCGCGCAGCGTGATGTCGCCGAGATTGCCAATCGGGGTTGCAACCAAATACAGGCCCGGCGCCAGCCGCGAACCCTGGATCGGCTGGTCGGCGATCGCGAAGGAGCGCATAACGCCTTCATCGCGGTTGGTCTGATGGCGCTCTTGGTGGCCGTCTTGGCGCGGTCCGTCTTGGCGCGATCCGTCTTGGCGCGATCGATGGCGGGCGGTCATACTCATTGCGGCCACTCTAGCCTCGGTTTCCTTACCGGTCACAGCATCGGTCGTAGGGGCGCCAAATTCCCTATTTTTCTCACTTGGTTAACCATTCGCCGCCAATATGTCGGATTGGCAGTGCCGAATGGTTAATGGGGCCGTTAACGGCGCTGGGGGCCGCCGTGGGGAGAACTGCCGTGTCCGCGCAGTTGCAGGTTCAGGGCTCGGCAGCTTGGCCAACGCGCCGCCGCGCGGTCGCCGGCCTGCTTGGCACCGCCGGCGCGTTTCTGGCCGGCTGTTCGCAAACCTCCCAGTATCTGTCCTCCACGCCGCCGCCACAGTCACCGCAGACGCCGCTAGCCGCAACGATCGGCGCCGGCCAGGTCAAAGCCGCACTCATCCTGCCGCTGTCCGCCGCCGGCAATGCCGGGGTCGCCGGTCAGGCCATGCGCAATGCCGCGGAAATCGCGATTGCCGAGTTCAACAATCCGAACATTCAGCTCCTGGTCAAAGACGACGGCGGCACCGCCGAAGCCGCTCGCGTCGGCGCGCAGCAGGCGATCGATGAAGGCGCTGAGATCATCCTCGGACCATTGTTCGCGCAGTCGGTCAGCTTCGTCGGACAAGTGGCGCGTCCGCGCAACGTCCCGGTGATCGCATTCTCGACCGACGCCAATGTCGCCGCGGGCGGCGTCTATTTGCTGAGTTTCCTCCCCGAATCCGACGTCGATCGCATCGTGCAATACGCGGCTTCGACGGGGAAGCATTCCTACGCCGCGCTCATTCCCGACAATCCCTATGGCACCGTGGTCGAGGCGGCCTTCAAGCAGGCGGTGGCGCGGCGCGGCGGCGGTCAGATCGTTGCGCTCGAACGCTATCCGCACGACAAAACCGCGATGGCAAATCCGGTTCGCAGCGTCGGTCAAGCTTCGGCGCGGGCCGACGCGCTGTTCATTCCCGATGGCGGCGATGCGGTCCCTGATGTCGCGCAGGCTCTGGTTGCGGACGGGGTCAACCTCAAACGACTGCAGTTGCTCGGTACCGGACTGTGGGACGACCCGCGCATCTATGCCGCGCCCTCGCTTGACGGCGGTTTGTATGCCGCGCCGGACGGCGTCGGCTATCGAAACTTCTCGGCGCGCTATCGCGCCCGCTACAACCAGGATCCGGTGCGCACCGCCACATTGGCCTATGACGCGGTCGCGCTGGTCGCCGCTTTGGTGAAAACGCAAGGCCCACAGCGATTTTCCCAGCAGGTCCTGACCAACCCTTCAGGCTTCACCGGAATCGACGGTCTGTTTCGCTTCCGCCCTGATGGCACCAACGAGCGCGGCTTGGCGGTGCTTCGGGTCTCCAGTGCCGGCGTTCAAATCGCGGCGCCGCCGCTGCGCAGCTTTGGCGGCGGATCGGCAACGTAACATGGCAATTACCCGTGCTAGGCCGCAGCTTTCTTCGCTGCAACAGCCAGCTTGCCGGTGATATAGCGTTCGTTTTGGGTCACACCGCCAAAACCGTAGGCGTCGCCGCGGACCTCATTGACATGCACATAGCTCTCGCTGTGCAACGGTCCGATCAGCTCGTTCATTTTCGCGAAAGCTGCGGCGATGAAAGCGGCTTTTTCCTCGCGCGTATTGGTCCCGTCGGTGATCCGGATGTCCAGCCAGAAAGCTCCAAGACGCAATTATTTGTCGATTTCCTTGCCGCGCGGCTGAAAGAGTTGGCGCTCTAGCCCATCACGCCGCGAGGTCAGCAACCACGGCATCGAGCACCGGGAACCC
Source organism: uncultured Alphaproteobacteria bacterium (assembly GCA_963816295.1). Classification (GTDB taxonomy): domain Bacteria; phylum Pseudomonadota; class Alphaproteobacteria; order Rhizobiales; family Xanthobacteraceae; genus BOG-931. The sequence goes on from CAWFJS010000022.1 coordinate 807,336, forward strand.
CGACAAGGTCACTCTGAGGCGGCCAGGTGGCGTCACTTCAATCAGGCCGTACTGGCGCAGCATGGCGATGCGGTCCGGCTCGAGCGGGCGTCCGGCAATCTGCGTGTAGCGTGTCGCGTCGATGCCTTCGGCAAGGCGAAGCCCCATCAGCAGAAACTCATCGGCAGTTTCGGCGGATGTGAGTACCTCGTCAGCAACCAGACCGTGGCCGTCCTTCTCCACCCGTGCGAGCCAGGTTTCCGGCCGTTTTTCCGTGGCGGTAGCGTGGCGCTCGCCGGCAATATCAAGCCGACCATGGGCGCCGGGCCCGATGCCGGCATATTCATGGGCGCGCCAGTAGATCAGATTGTGCCGGCATTCGCCGCCGGGCCGGGCGTGATTTGAAATCTCGTAGGCCGGCAAGCCGTGCGCGGCGCAGATCTCCTGCGTGACGTCGTAGAGGATGCGCGCCGTGTTCTCGTCCGGCGGACGCAGCTTGCCGACGGCGTGGAGCGCCGCGAATGGCGTCTCCGGCTCGATCGTGAGCTGGTAGAGCGAAACGTGCTCGCCGGCTTCTACCAATGCGCTGCGCAGTTCGCGCGACCATTGCTCCGACGTTTGATCCGGCCGGGCATAAATGAGATCGAACGAATAGCGGTCGAAAACCGCGCGCGCGACGCCGACCGCATCCAGCGCTTCGCGCGCCGAATGGGTGCGCCCCAGCGCCGCCAGCGCGCGATCGTCAAGTGCCTGCACGCCAAGCGAAACGCGATTGACGCCGGCGGCGCGATAGCCGCGAAAGCGCTCCGCCTCGACGCTGGTCGGATTGGCCTCAAGCGTGATCTCAACGTCGGGCGCGATTGGCCAATGACTGGCGATCGCGTCGATGACGGCGGCGACGGTCTTTGGCTGCATCAGTGATGGCGTGCCGCCGCCGAAAAAAATCGTCGATACTACGCGTCCGGATAAGCGCGATGCCGTACTGGCAATCTCCGCGGTAAAGGATCGAACCCAGCGCGCCTCATCGATTTGTTCGCGGCGGACGTGACTATTGAAATCGCAATAGGGACATTTCGACAAACAAAATGGCCAATGGACATAGACCCCGAATGCCGGCCCGTCATCATGACTGTCGGTCCGCGCAGCGGAAGCGGAATAATCAGCGGCGCTCAAGGCAAGCCTCGGCAAGTTTTAGGAACGCGCGGGCGCGATGCGATAGGCCTTTGCCGCGCGGCGGCAGGCCGTGTTTCTCCTCGCTCGACATTTCGCCAAAGGTTCTCTGCTGGCCGTCGGGCAAAAACATCGGATCATAACCAAAGCCGCGATCGCCGCGCGGCGGCCATACCAGCGTGCCGGCAACGCGCGCTTCGAATTCTTCGGTGTGGCCGTCGGGCCAGGCCAGGCACAGCGCGGAGACAAAATGCGCCCGGCGGCGTTCCGGCGTGGTCGCGTCGCGCGCGTGCAATTCTTGCTCGATCGTTTCCATGGCGCGGTGAAAGTTGCGATCCACGCCGGCCCAGCGCGCCGAGTGAATGCCGGGAGCGCCATCGAGCGCCTCGACAACAAGCCCTGAATCATCGGCGAGCGCCGGCAACTTCACAGCCTTGGCAGCCGCAAGCGCCTTGATGCGCGCATTTTCAACAAACGTCATTCCATTTTCGTCCGGCTCGGCCAAAGTAAGCTCACCGGCCGATATGGCGGCTATCCCATAAGACGCAAGCAGTTCGCGCATTTCGGCGAGTTTGCCTCGATTGTGGGTGGCGATCACCAGACGATCAGAGGTCAGATGACGGATGTCAGATGTCAGATGCCGGATCTCAGCGGACGGCGAGGATGCGCGCGAACTGGTCTTTCCGTCCTCCGACATCTGATCTTTAACCTTCGGCCTCACATCACCGCCATCTTTTGTAAATCGACGAGCTTAGCCACGCCTTTGCGCGCCAGCGCCAGCAAAGCCGAGAACTGTGTTTCGGTAAACGGTATCTTCTCCGCGGTTGCTTGGACCTCGACGATATTGCCCGAGCCAGTGAGCACGAAATTGGCGTCGGTATCGGCCTGTGAATCCTCTGCATAATCGAGATCGAGCACCGCCACGCCGGAGCACACACCGCAGGAGATCGCGGCAACATGATCGCGTAAGACATCCATCTCAACCATCTGGCGCGCCTTCATCCAGACGAGGCAATCATAAAGCGCGATCCATGCGCCGGTGATGGAAGCCGTGCGCGTTCCGCCATCGGCCTGGATGACGTCGCAATCGATCGTAATCTGGCGTTCGCCGAGCGCCTTGAGATCGACCACGGAACGCAGACTGCGCCCGATCAAGCGTTGGATTTCCACCGTGCGGCCGTTCTGCTTGCCGGCCGAGGCCTCGCGGCGTGTGCGTTCAAGCGTCGCTCGCGGCAGCATGCCGTATTCGGCAGTGATCCAGCCGCGCGCCTGGCCCTTGAGCCACGGCGGCAACCGATCTTCGAGGGTTGCAGTTACGAGCACATGCGTGTCGCCGAATTTCACGAAGCATGAACCTTCCGCATATTTCACAACTCCGCGTTCGAGCGACACGGGGCGTAATTCATCGGGCTGTCGGCGGCTCGGCCGCATGCATTTCTCCGAAAGTTTGCCGGCGCCGCTGCGCCGGGGCCTCACGCTTGTAAACCGTCAACGATCACTGAGTGTGACGTTGTAGTGGGTGCGGCATGGCCCGCCAAGAGAGCAGTCAGACAGGATGGACGGGGCTAGCGCGCCGAGACGCGATCAATAATTGCCCAATTGCCAGCTTTGCCGGCTTACCGCTACGCTCCGGCGGCTACAGCGCGAGGACGAGGATGACGAGCAGGGAACGCGAGAGCCGACGCGCATATGTGCGCGAGCTGATGGTGCGGTTGCGCGCAGCACCCCAGACACGTGCGATGGCGGCGGCGGAGTGATACATATCTCGAGCAACGTTGCGGAGTGAGATTTTGACCAGCCACGAACTGCCGCTTGGCGCGAACCAGCTGGGTCTCGCACAGCTCAACGAACGTTCGCGCGAGATCTTTCGGCTGATTGTCGAGAGCTACCTTGCGACCGGCGAGCCGGTCGGCTCGCGCAATCTGTCGCGCATCCTGCCAATGACCTTGTCGCCGGCTTCGGTGCGCAATGTCATGTCCGATCTCGAACAGCTCGGCTTGGTTTATGCTCCTCACACGTCGGCGGGACGTTTGCCGACCGAGATCGGACTGCGTTTCTTCGTCGACGCGTTGATGCAGATTGGCGACCTCAATGAAGCCGATCGCAGGGCGATCGAAGCCCAAGTCGCGGCCTCCGGTCAGGCCAAATCGGTCGAAGGGGTTTTGACCGAAGCTTCGGGGTTGCTGTCAGGGCTCAGCCGCGCCGCCGGCGTGGTGCTCACCGCCAAGTCGAATCCGCGGCTCAAGCATATCGAATTCGTACGGCTCGAGCCCGAGCGCGCCATGGTGATCCTGGTCGGGGAGGATGGGCAGGTCGAGAACCGGGTTCTCAATGTTCCAATCGGCTTGCCGACATCGGCGCTCACGGAAGCCACTAATTTCATCAATACGCGGGTGCGCGGTCACACATTGCCTGAGGTCAAGGTCGAGATCGAGCGCACGCTCAAGGAGAGCGAGGCGCAGCTCGATCAGCTTACGCAAAAGATTGTCGCCGAGGGTCTGGCGAGCTGGTCGGGAGGCGAGAACGAGGAGCGCAAGCTGATTGTGCGGGGGCAAGCGCATCTGCTTGAGGATCTCAAGGCGCTCGCCGATCTCGAACGCGTGCGGCTGTTGTTCGATGATCTCGAAACCCGGCGCGAGGTGATTGATCTGCTTGGCCGCGCCGAGCAGGCCGAGGGCGTGCGCGTCTTTATCGGCTCGGAAAACAAGCTGTTTTCGTTGTCCGGCTCCTCGACCATCGTCGCCCCCTATCACAACGCGTCCGGACAAATCGTCGGCGTTCTCGGCGTGATCGGTCCGACCCGGCTCAACTACGCCCGCATCGTGCCGATGGTCGACTATACGGCGAGAATCGTGAGTAAGCTGCTCGGCGGTTGAACCCCTTACATTCGGCTTGATTTTTACGGTTTGCGCCCTGATATGCGGGGCACTGGTTGCGGGTAAACCCGAAGCAAAGGGCAACAAACGGCGCGCGCCCGGTGCCGCCCGATCGCGGGTCGCAACTTTTGAACGGCAGGAAATAATGACGGACCAAACCGCTCGCGTTGAAGAGGATGGCCAAGCGACGAGGCAAGAGACGCCGGCTGGACCATCCGCGCAAGCGCAGACTGCGGCGCCGTCCACGGCGCTTGAGCGCGAGCATGCCGAGATGAAGGATCGGCTGCTGCGCACGCTCGCCGAAATGGAAAACCTGCGCAAGCGCACCGAGCGAGAGATCGCCGATTCCCGCCTGTATAGCGTCACCTCATTTGCCCGGGACCTGCTCGTGGTGGGGGATAATATGCGCCGCGCGCTGGAAGCGGTAACGCCCGAATTGCGAAGCACCGCGGAGAGCGGCGTGAAGGCGCTCATCGATGGCATCGAATTGACGGAGCGGGAGCTGTTGAAAGCGCTCGAGAAGAACGGCGTGCGGCAATTCATCCCACAAGGCGAAAAATTCGATCCAAATCTTCACCAGGCGATGTTCGAAATTCCTGACGCCTCGGTGCCCGCCGGCAGCGTGGTGCAGGTTGTGCAGCCCGGCTACATGATCGGTGACCGGGTGCTGCGTCCGGCTCTGGTCGGCGTATCAAAAGGCGGACCGAAAGCGGCTCCAAGCGCGCCAAGCAACGACAACGCTGAGGCGGCGAAGAAGCCGGCGAGCAAATCCTAAATCGCTGTTGTCAATTGGTGGCGACGCCATCGCGCACCGCCCGCAGCCGGCCGAAGATTTCCGGCCAGGCGTCCGCGCGCGCAATCCCGATCATCCGCAAGAAACCGCCCGAGCCGAACCGCAGCCATTGCACCACCATGACATCGGCTCCGGTGCCGGCATCCTTGGCCTTCGCCAAGGTCTGATAGCCCGGCTGGCTGGCGATGCGGAGCGGTCCGGCGTCCTGCAGTTGCACGTCCTTGATACCGACGATTTGGCCAAAGGCCACGCGCGCAAAATTATCGCGATCGGCGGCCTCCTCAGGCCCGCCGGGGATAGCGGAGATGAACATGCGCGCCTTCGCGGTCGCGCCGGCGCCATCAGCAGTTTGACTGGCCGGATCGACCAATACGATCGCGCGGCCGGGCAAGACGTCTTCGACATGAAAGCCGGCCAATTCCCCGATCTTGAAAGGAATGAGGGAGAGCTGCTCGGCTTCGGGGATTTGCGGGCGCACCGCGAGCGTTGCGAACGCGACGCGCACCGCTTCCTCCGAATAATTCGTGGCTTGTTCGGGCACTTGAACGTTGACGAGCGCCGTCAGATCGTCCGCCGATGCAATCAGTAGCCACTTGCGGTAACGCTCCTTCTCGATGGTTTGCCAGCCACTGAGCACGAAGCCTTTGCCGGCAGGGAGTTCGACGGCTTCGCGGCGCTCGACCTCGATGCCTTCTTTCTTCATCGCCTCCGGCACCATCGATTTTGCCAACTGCTCGTAGGCATTCGCCGGCAATGTCGTGAGCAGAATCGTGGCCTTGGTGCCCGGCTCTTGAAAACCCTGGAACGTGTGACTCGGCACCATGCCCGCCGGCGGCACCAGGCCAAGACGCGAGCCGGCCGGGAATATCACATCCGCCGCCGCGGCGCCTTGTATGGGCAGCATCAGCAGCAGCGTCATCAGCACCGCAAGACCAATACACACGCCCGCTGCCGTGGCGCCGCGTCGGCAAAACCGAGTATGAGATGTGACGGCAGAATGCATTATCGATCTGGTCGGTCGAGCTATGAGCCGCAGCGTCCGCGGAGTTCAGATCGGCGCTTGCGGCCGCGTTACGCGCCGCATGGTGACATTGATCCGTCCGCCCTCGGCGAGCAAGGTGGATGTCTCCGGGTAAATGCGATCCACGCCGTGGAAGGCGAGCCGCGTATCGCCACCAAGGACGAGCACATCGCCGGAATTGAGGCGGAACGAGCGGGTCGGATCGCGGCGTTTGCCGCCACCCACACGGAATAAACAGGTGTCGCCGAGCGACAGCGAGACGACCGGCGCCGAGAAATCGGACTCATCGCGATCCTGATGCAACCCCATTTTCGCGTTCGGACCGTAATAATTGATCAAGCAAGCTTCCGGGGCGTGCGGATAGTGCGCAACCTCGTCCCATAATTGCAACAGCAGGTCCGGGACGGCGGGCCAAGGCTGGCCGGTATCTGGATGTAGGCTCTGATAGCGATAGCCGCGCTCGTCGGAAATCCAGCCGAGCGGGCCGCAATTCGACATCCCGACCGACATTGGCCGGCCGGACTTTGGCATGCGCGGCGTGAACAGCGGCGCTTTCACCAATACGCCGCGGAGGGCTGCGAGCACGGCCATCTGCGTCTTGCGGCTGAAATAGTCCGGATAAAAGCGCAGCCCGCGGGCGCCAATTTGCAGATTCATCGGTTCGCTTCGGTTGCCTTTATTGGATTTTTACCGCTAGTCGCCACCCTCGTGTGCCGACGGCTCTCGCTGTCCGATCTGTTCAAACTCCAAGCCCACTCGAACTCTGCCGCCGCCCGCCTGACCCATGCCCGCTTCAGCTTTGCCGCAGCGCTACAGTCGACACCGAGCAGCCGCCGCCGCAAGCGTTGGCCGATGCGGGGAATGCTGCCTTGCAGGCCTATGATGCCCACCTATATGAGCCAAGGGAAATCGCCTCGCGCAGCCATTTTGGACCGCCGGGGCGATGCGTTGGGTTTAAGGGGGTCGGACTTAAGGGCGCCTGACGGGCCAGCCCGACCTGCCGCAAAGAAGAGGATTTAAGACCATGGCCAAGGTCATCGGTATCGATCTCGGAACGACCAATTCCTGCGTCGCCGTGATGGAAGGTAAGACGCCGAAGGTCATCGAGAACGCTGAAGGCATGCGCACGACGCCGTCGATCGTCGCTTTCACGGACGAGGGCGAGCGTCTGGTCGGTCAGCCGGCGAAACGCCAGGCCGTCACCAATCCCGAGCGCACCATTTTCGCAGTGAAGCGCCTGATCGGGCGTCGCTACGACGACCCGATGGTGGAAAAAGACAAGAAGCTCGTTCCGTACAAGATTGTACGCGCCTCGAATGGTGACGCTTGGGTGGGGGCTGAAGACAAGACCTATTCGCCCTCGCAGATTTCCGCGTTCGTGCTGCAAAAAATGAAGGAAACGGCGGAAGCCTATCTCGGCACCAAGATCGAGCAGGCGGTCATCACCGTTCCCGCTTATTTCAATGACGCGCAGCGCCAAGCCACCAAGGACGCCGGCAAGATCGCTGGGCTCGAAGTCCTGCGCATCATCAACGAGCCGACGGCGGCGGCGCTCGCTTACGGTCTCGACAAGAGCAAGACGGGCACCATCGCGGTCTATGACCTCGGCGGCGGCACATTCGATATTTCGATTCTCGAAATCGGCGATGGCGTGTTCGAGGTGAAATCGACCAACGGGGACACCTTCCTCGGCGGTGAAGACTTCGACATGCGCCTCGTCAATTATCTCGCTGACGAATTCCAGAAAGAGCAAGGCATCGATCTGCGCCGCGACAAGCTCGCGCTGCAACGGCTCAAGGAATCCGCCGAGAAGGCCAAGATCGAGCTGTCATCGACGGCGCAGACCGAAATCAATCTGCCGTTTATCACCGCCGATGCGGCAGGACCGAAGCATCTGACGATGAAGCTGACGCGCGCCAAGTTCGAGGCGCTGGTCGACGATCTCATCCAGAAGACGATCGATCCGTGCCGGCAGGCACTCAAGGATGCCGGCTTGTCCGCAGCTGAGATCAACGAGGTCGTGTTGGTCGGCGGCATGACGCGCATGCCGAAGGTGCAGGAAGTCGTCAAGCAGCTGTTCGGCAAGGAGCCGCACAAGGGCGTCAATCCCGACGAAGTCGTTGCAGTGGGCGCTGCGATCCAAGCCGGCGTGCTGCAGGGCGACGTCAAAGACGTGCTGTTGCTCGACGTGACACCGCTGTCGCTCGGCATCGAGACGCTGGGCGGTGTGTTCACGCGGCTTATTGATCGCAACACCACGATTCCGACCAAGAAGAGCCAGGTATTCTCGACCGCCGACGACGGCCAGACCGCGGTGACAATCCGCGTATTCCAAGGCGAGCGCGAAATGGCGGCCGACAACAAATTGCTCGGACAGTTCGATCTGATCGGCCTTCCGCCGGCGCCGCGCGGCGTGCCGCAGATTGAGGTCACTTTCGACATCGACGCCAACGGCATCGTCAATGTTTCCGCCAAGGATAAGGGCACCGGCAAGGAGCAGCAGATCCGCATCCAGGCTTCCGGCGGCCTGTCCGAGGCCGACATCGACAAGATGGTCAAGGATGCCGAAGCGCATGCTGAGGAGGACAAGAAGCGCAAGGCGCAGGTCGAGGCCAAGAACCACGCCGAGGCGCTGGTGCACTCGACCGAGAAGGCGCTCGCCGAACACGGCACGAAAGTTGGCGAGGCCGATCGTCGCGCGATCGAGAACGCCTTGGCCGATCTCAAGGAGGCCCTCAAAGGCAGCGACGGCGACGCCATCACGGCCAAGACCAATACTTTGGCGCAGGCCTCGATGAAGCTCGGCGAGGCGATGTATAAGCAAGCTGCGGAGCAGCAGGCCGGCGACGGCGCCGGTGGAACGGGCGCCGGTGGAACGCCTGGCGGTGACGGCAAGAAGGAAGACGTCGTCGATGCCGAGTTCACCGAGGTCGACGACGACAAAAAGAACAAAAAGTCTGCTTAGTCGGCGAGGGCGTTCGATGCCGTCGCAGTCATCGGAATGGCACCCCCGAACACCCAAACGGGGGTGCTCGTTCATCGATAGGCGGCCTCGATCGGGTGAGGGCTGATGGCCAAGCGCTGCTATTACGAGACGCTAGCGATCGACCGCGCGGCCAGCGATGGCGAGATCAAGGCCGCCTTTCGCAAGCATGCGATGCAACTCCATCCGGATCGCAATCCCGGCGACAAGACGGCCGAACATCGCTTCAAGGAGATCAACGAGGCCTATGAGGTCTTGAAAGATCCGGACAAGCGCGCCGCTTACGACCGTTTTGGCCATGCCGCGTTCGAGCACGGGATGGGCGGCGGCCCAGCCGGGTTCGGCGCCGATTTCGGCACCACCTTTTCCGATTTGTTTGAAGGCATTTTCGGCATGTCCGCCGGGCGCGGCCGCTCGAGCGGCCGCGAGCGTGGCGCCGATTTGCGTTACAATATGGAGATTACGCTCCAGGAAGCCTTCATCGGCAAGACTGCGCAGATCCGCATTCCAACCTCGGTGACTTGCGAAGCCTGTTCCGGCTCCGGAGCCAAAGCCGGCACTAAGCCGAAGACCTGTCCGATGTGCGGCGGCCACGGCCGGGTGCGTCACGCCCAGGGCTTTTTCACGCTCGAACGCACCTGCCCGAATTGTCACGGCCGCGGCCAGTCGATCGACACGCCATGCGCATCATGCGCTGGCTCCGGGCGCGTCACCCGTGAGCGCACGCTGTCAGTGAATATTCCGGCGGGGGTCGAGGATGGCACCCGCATCAGGCTCGCCGGCGAAGGCGAAGCCGGCGTGCGCGGCGGGCCGCCCGGCGATCTCTACATATTCCTGTCGATCGGCGCGCATCCGTTCTTCCAGCGCGAAGGCGCCGACCTGCATTGCCGCGTTCCGGTTTCCATGGTGACGGCTTCGCTCGGCGGCGAATTCGAAGTGCCGACGATCGACGGCGCCAAGACCAAAGTGAAAGTGCCGGAGGGCACGCAATCCGGCCGCCGCTTCCGCCTAGCCGGCAAAGGCATGCCAGTGCTCCGCTCACGCCAGAGCGGCGACATGTATGTCCAGGTGGTGGTCGAAACTCCGCAGAAGCTCACCAAGAAGCAGCGGGAGCTGCTGGCTGAATTCGAATGCCTGTCGTCCAGCGAGACGCAGCCGGAATCCTCCGGATTCCTCGGCAAGGTCAAGGAGTTCCTGGATGGGCTCGGTGGCCGTGCCGGCGCCGCTTGAATGCGCTCTATGGTTTTTGTGACGTAAATGTTTTAAATAACCGCAACATCTTTGTCGCGTGGATGCCATGGCACTGCCCGCCCTGCAATTGTTCGAACGAAAAATTGGGCGGCAGCTTCGCCTCCTGGAAGTCAGAAAAACTCTCATTGAGCGCAAGATCGAACGTCAAATTCGGCTGTTCGAGCAAAAACGCGATGGGCTTGGCCGCAAGATCGAGCAACAGATAAAGCGATTCGAGCTTAAGCGCGGCGTTCGGATCGACGACGAAGTGCGCTTTATCCGCTCCTGGATCGAGCGTCCGTTATCCACGGGCGCAGTCACCCCGTCGGGCAAAATTCTGGCCCGCACCATGGCGCGCTACGTCGATCCGCGATCGACGGGGCCTGTCGTGGAGTTGGGTCCGGGTACCGGACCGGTCACCGACGCCTTGGTCGAAGTCGGCGTCGATCCTTCGCGCCTGGTGCTGGTGGAATCGAACCCGGCGTTCTGCCGGATTTTGCGCTCGCGTTATCCGCAAGCCACCCTGGTGCAAGGCGATGCCTACAGCATGCGCCGGCTGCTCGACACCTTGCTGCTGCAACCGGCCGCTGCCGTAGTCTCCGGCCTGCCGCTGATCACCAAGCCGATCACCTTGCGCTTGCGGCTCATTCGCGATTCCTTCGATCTTATGGTGCCGGGCGCGCCCTTCGTGCAATTTACCTACTCGGTCGCCGCGCCGCTGCCGAAACGGCTCGGCGGTTTTTCGGTGGAGGCTTCCGAGCGCATCTGGATGAACATTCCGCCGGCGCGCGTTTGGGTCTATCGAAGGCCAGATAACAGAGGTCAGAGGTCAGATGACAGACGCCAGGCTTAGTCTCGTCATTCTGATATCTGGCATCCGACATCCGACCTCCGTAACCTGGTATCTGTTCCTTAATGTCTGTCCCAAAAATTCTCGTCATACCCGGCTCGCTGCGCACCGGCTCGCATAATGCGCGGCTGGCCGCGCTCGCCGCCAAGGAATTGGCGCTGCTTGACGCCGAAGTCACGCGCATTTCGCTCGAAGATTATGAGTTGCCGCTGTTCGATGCCGATTTGGCGACCGCTTCCGGACCGCCGGTTGCGGCGCTCAAGCTGCGGCAGGCGCTCGTGGCGCATCGTGGCGTTTTTATCACAAGCCCGGAATACAGCGCCTCGGTCACTCCGCTTCTGAAAAACGCCATCGATTGGGTGTCGCGCGTGCGCGAGCGCGGCGAGCCGACCTATGCCGCTTTCAAAGGCCGGGCGTTTGCGCTTGGTTCGGCTACGAGCGGGGGCGGCGGCGGCATTCGCTCGTTGATGGCGCTGCGGCAAATTCTCGAACTCGGCTGCGGCGCTTTGGTCATCCCGGAACAGGTCTGCGTGCCGCGGGCCGAACTCGCATTCGACGACGATGATAGTTTGAAAGATGAAACGCTCGCCGCAGCGCTGCGGGCGGCCATGCGCCGGCTGGTCGTATTGGCCGGCATGATGGATTAAAGGAATTTCGAGCTTGCCAACGGAGCAGGAATGGACCCCCACGAGCGCCTGATTGTTGCCTTGGATGTCCCGTCGCTTGACGCGGCGCAGGCGATGGTCGCGCGGCTGGGCAGCTCCGTGTCGTTCTACAAGATCGGCTATCAGCTCGCCTTTGCGGACGGGCTCGATTATGCGCGCAAGCTTGCGCAGTCTGGCAAGCGTGTTTTCCTGGATCTGAAGCTGCACGACATCGGCAGCACGGTGGCGGCCGGGGTGAAAAGCGTTGCCGGCCTTGGTGCAAGCTTCCTCACTGTGCATGCTTATCCGCAGGTGATGCAGGCCGCGGTCGCGGCGCGTGAGCACAATCTGCACATTCTCGCGGTGACGGTGCTCACCTCGCTCAACGATGCCGATCTGAACGAGGCCGGCTATGCCACCACCGTCGCCGAACTGGCGGCGCGGCGCGCGGCGCAAGCCCGTGACGTCGGCGTCGACGGGCTCGTCTGTTCGCCGGAGGAAGTCGCCAACCTGCGCCGCATCGTCGGCGCTGGACTGACCTTGGTTACGCCCGGCATCCGTCCGGCCGGCAGCGGCGCTGGGGATCAAAAGCGCGTGGCGACGCCGGCTGCGGCGGTCGCCGCCGGTGCCGACTATCTCGTGGTCGGCCGCCCAATCATTGCCGCCCCCGATCCCAAGGCCGCGGCGGAGGCGATCATCGCCGAAATCGCCGGTGCAGCGACAAAAAAATGAGCGTGTGAGGGGAACGGAGCGTGACGAACATGCCCAAAGGCTACTGGATTCCGCAAATCGATATCAGCAATCCGGAAGGCTACAAGGCCTATATGGCGGCGACACCGCCGGCGCATGAAAAATATCATGGCGCTGCGCTGGTGCGTGGCGGCAAAATGGAAGTGGTCGAAGGCAATGCCCGCGGCCGTTGCGTGCTGCGCGAATTTCCCGATTTTGCCACGGCGCTCGCCTGCTATCGCTCGGATGAATATCAGCGCGCCAAGCCGCTGCGGCTCTCCCATTCGATTTGCGACTTCATCATTGTCGAAGGCTATGACGGGCCGCAGCCGGCGTCGCCTTCACCGCCGCCGCCCGCGAGCAAAAAGGGCTACTGGATCGTCCAGGTCGACGTGCCCGACGCGGATGCCTACAAGCCATACCTGGTCGCCAACCAGGCGCCATTCGGCAAGTTCGGCGCACGCTATTTGGTCCGCGGCGGCCGTCGCGACGTGATGGAGGGTAGCGCCCGCAGCCGCATCGTGGTGCTCGAGTTTCCAAGCTTTGAGGCCGCGCTCGCCTGCTACCGTTCACTCGAATACCAGGCAGCGAAGAAACTGCGCGACGGCAAGGCTGAGGCCGATGTCATCGTGATTGAGGGTTACGACGGCGCGCGGTTTTAGAGGGTGAGCGGCACTCTCTGATGTTGCTGGCCTGACACCGCCCCGGTATACCGCCGCTAGACAAACGCATGGAAGAACAATGGCCGCGGCAGATTCCGATTTGCGGGTAGTCATCGTCGGCGCCGGGGGGCGCATGGGCCGCACGCTCATTCATGCCGTCGCGGCGAGCAAAGGCGTGACGCTCGCCGGCGCGGTCGATGCGCCGGGCTCCGCGGTGATCGGCCGCGATGCTGGCGAATTGGCGGGGCTTGGCAAAAATGGAGTGAGCGTAGTCAGCGATGCCGCGCCGCTGTTGCAGCGCGCGGACGCCCTGATCGAATTCACCATTCCGGCCGCCACAATGGGGTTCGCCGAATTGGTTGCAAATGCGGGACTGGTGCATGTCATCGGCACCACCGGCCATTCCGCCGAAGAAGAAGCGGTGATCGCCAAGGCCGCCAGCCGGGCAACCGTCGTCAAATCCGGCAATATGAGTCTGGGCGTCAACCTCCTTGCCGCGTTGGTCCAGCGCGTCGCCAAGACACTTAACGACGATTACGACATCGAAATCATCGAAATGCATCACAGCAAGAAGATCGATGCGCCGTCGGGCACGGCGCTGATGCTCGGCCGCGCCGCTGCTGAGGGTCGCGGCATCGATCTTGCGCAGCATTCGGTGCGCGGGCGCGACGGCATCACCGGCGTGCGCCGCGCCGGCGATATCGGTTTTGCTTCGCTGCGCGGCGGCACCGTGGTCGGCGAGCACTCGGTGATCTTCGCCGGGCCGGCGGAGCGGGTCGAGCTGACGCACCGTGCCGAGGACCGCATGATCTTCGCCCGCGGCGCGCTGCATGCCGCATTGTGGGCGCGCGGCAAGAAGCCGGGACTTTATTCGATGGCCGACGTGCTGGGGCTTAAGGATATCTAGCGGGCCGGACTCGTCTGAGTGCGAGCGGCGCTGACCAGGCGTTGGGCGGCACTTCCGCGGCGCCGCTATCACGATCCGTGTTTTCTGATGATGCCGAGATCGTCATGCACAATCTCCGGTGCAATTCCCCGCGATGCGCAAAATTCGCGATAGGCGTGTCCAGCGCCATCGTAAAGCGAGTCTGCTGGATTGCAGTCGTCGACAACGATCATGCCGCCTGGCGCAAGCACGTCATGGATCCGCGGGAGAACGCTCGCGATCGGATTGTACAAGTCAATATCCAGGAAACAAAAGGCTACGGGTGCAAATTGAGAGTAGTCCAGGTGCTTGGCATCCGCCTGGATTACGCGGGCATTGCGTATGCCGTGCGCGATAAGCGTTTTTGTGTACCAGTCCTTACATGATCGATAGCCGAGATACCGATCCGTTTTGCCCCGCTCTTTCCCCTCAAAGTCTACATCTTCTTTGGTGAAACCGTAGAATGTATTGATGGCGTAAAATGGTCGATTGATTGATTCCTCTTCCACGAACTTGTTGATGACAATCGATGTACCTCCGCCGCCAACTCCGATCTCCGATACAGCTCCATCAGCTTTGACGGACTTGATCGCACCCGTAATGAAGCTTAGGTGCGCAATATTCTTGTCGAATTTCATGATCGGCAAAAGAAAACGCCATAGCGGTGTGCTGAAATACGCGCTCTTCGCCAATCGGATTAGAAAAGTTCTGGCTCCCATATCGACCTGTGGCAGAGGCAAGGGAAACGGCTCGCATTAAACGCCGCATGCTATGGTTTTTAACTGAGGTAAAACGTGGTCGGCAATCGGGCGGGGGCCGATTTAGTCACTGGCGGCGCGCAAGAGCGACTGCCCGGTCATCTCCTGCGGTTTCGGTAATTCCATCAATTCCAACAGCGTCGGCGCGATATCGGCGAGGCGGCCGTCCGCGACCAGCGCGCGATTGCGGGCGCCGAACAGTAAAAGCGGCACAGGATTGGTGGTGTGCGCGGTGTGCGGGCCGCCGGTTTGCGGATCGCGCATCAGCTCGCAATTGCCGTGATCGGCGGTCACCAGCAAAACCCCGTCGGCGTTGCGGATCGCCTCGGTGATGCGGCCAAGTCCGGCATCGACGGTCTCGACGGCCTTGATTGCGGCGTGGAGACTGCCGGTATGACCGACCATATCGGGGTTGGCGTAATTGAGGACGATGAGGTCGTATTTGCCGGAACCGATTGCGGCAACCGCTTTGTCGGTGAGCTCTGGCGCCGACATTTCCGGCTGCAGGTCGTAGGTCGCAACTTTGGGCGAGGGCACCATGATCCGATCCTCGCCAGCATATCGGTCCTCGCGGCCGCCGTTGAGGAAATAGGTGACGTGCGCATACTTTTCAGTCTCCGCCATGCGCAGCTGCGTGCGTCCGGCATCGGCCATCACCTCGCCAAGGACGTTGGTCAAGTGTTGCGGCGGAAAAATCGCTCCCATCAGCTTGTCCAGATCGTCGCTGTATTGCGCCATGCCGATTGCCGCGGCCAATCGGATAAAGCGTTTCCGTGAAAAAGCTGAAAAATCCGGATCGAGCATCGCGACGAGAATTTCTCGCACACGATCGGCGCGGAAGTTGAAACAAAGTACGCCGTCACCGTCCTTCATGCCGCGGTAATCGCCGACCGCGGCCGGCACAATGAATTCGTCGAATTTCTTATTGGCATAGGCGTCTGCGATGGCGGCTGAAGCATCGGCAAAGCGCGGAGCGTCAGCTTCCACAATCGCCTTGTAAGCCTTCTCGATGCGATCCCAGCGTTTGTCGCGATCCATCGCGTAGTAACGTCCGCACACGCTGGCGATCCGGATCGATTGCGGCACGGCCGCGATCAATCGCTTTAGATCATCCGCCGCCGATTGCGGCGGCGTGTCGCGCCCGTCGGTGATCGCGTGTACCCACACTGGCACCTTCGCGCGGTCAAGGATTTTGGCCAGCGCTACTGCGTGATCCTGGTGCGAGTGGACGCCGCCGGGCGAGACCAGTCCAATCAGATGGCAGGCGCCGCCGCTCTTTTTGAGTTTTTCGATCAGCGTGACGAGCGCCGGCGCACGCTCGATTTCACTACTGGCAATGGTGTTGTCGATGCGCGGCAGGTCCTGGATCACCACGCGGCCGGCGCCGATATTGAGATGGCCGACCTCGGAATTGCCCATCTGGCCATCAGGCAGGCCGACGTCCTTGCCTGAGGTGTGGAGAAGTCCGTGCGGGCCGGTTTGCCACAGCTGGTCGAAATTCGGTGTCTTGGCCTGGCGAATGGCGTTGTCGCGCGGGTCGTCGCGCCAGCCCCAGCCATCCAAAATGACCAGCATCACCGGCCGCCGGTGCTGCATCACAAAACGCCTTTAATCGAGGTGCGACCGGTATTGCGGATTGCCGCCGCATCGTCAATCGGCGTCGTCGCCGTCAGGCTGCCGCGAGGACCTGCCCCGCCTCCCAGCCAAGCATGGCGCGCTTGCGGGTAAGGCCCCAGTGATAGCCGGTGAGTTCGCCGGCTTTGCCGATCACGCGATGGCATGGCACGACGAAGGCGATCGGGTTTTTCCCCACCGCGGCGCCGACCGCGCGCGCGGCGGCGGGCGTCGACACTTTGCCGGCCAGCCCCGAATAAGTCGTCAGCCGGCCCATCGGGATTTGTAAGAGCGCTTCCCACACCCGCACTTCCCAATCGGTGCCGATCAGCACGACGCGAAGCGGTTGTTCTTGCCGCCATTGCCTCGAATTAAAAACCCGCTGGGCGATCGGCCCGGTGCGCGCATTGTCTTCGACATAATTTGCCTTCGGCCAGCGCCGTTTCATGTCGGCAAGCGTAGCGGGCTCCTTGCCGTGGTCGGCAAAGGCGAGGCCCGCGAGTCCGCGATCGGTCGCCATGATCAGCGCCTTGCCGAATGGCGAGGGATGAAAACCGAAATATATGGTGAGGCCTTCGCCACCGGATTTCCATTCGCCGGGCGACATCGCTTCGTGGGTCACGAACAAATCGTGCAGGCGGCCCGGTCCGGAAAGGCCGACTTCGTAGCTGGCGTCGAGCACGCTTGCCGAATCGCGCAGGAGCTGCCGCGCGCCGTCGAGCGTGAGCGCCTGCAGAAAGGCCTTGGGCGTCAGCCCGGCCCACCGCCGGAACAGGTGGTGAAGTTCGGTCGGAGTGACGCCGGCGGCTTCAGCGATGGCTTCGATCTCCGGCTGTTCGCGCCAATGGCCGCGGATATGTCCGATGGCTTTCCGCACTACCTCGTAGTCGGCTGCGGCCTCGGAAAGCTGGGTTGAGTTGAAAATGCGATCGGGTGACAACATGGCTGTCTCCATCATTTGCTCCCGATCTAGGGCGTCCTTTCGCGCCAAACCACCCGATTTCTGAGGTTATTTTTACAGGCGCGGCATGGCCAAGGCGAGCCTCAAACGGGGCCAGCGCAATTGCGCGGCGCTGCGGTGGCACCAAGCCGGAGACAGTCAAAATCGCCCGTTGGGCGTTCTGGCCGGGCCGCGCCTCGCCTCGCCGAGCGCGCTGGTCAGCGCCCGCGCAAAACTCGCTTTTTCGGCAGGATTTAAGAAACCTGCGATGACGAGCCGCCGCCCATGGGAGACAAGAAATAGCCGCTGGATGCCGAATTCCTCATGCACAATGCGCTCAAGCCGCACCCAGAGCGGATTGAGCGTCCATTGCCGGACGCCGCCGCGATGGTTGACTTTCCGCACCGTCAATTCCGAGGCGGTGACGGTGACCTCCTCATAGGCGCGCGCAGTGCGGTAATTGGCGCGGAAGGCGAGATAGACGAGCAATACGTCAAGTCCGAAGAAGCCGAATACCGGCCAAGCGCCGAGGGACACGAAGACGACGCCTGCGATAAAGCTCAAGCATCCCAGGCAGAGCATAAAGATGATGAAGCCCTTTGGACCAAGCGAACGATGCGGCGTGATGATCGCCGCAAAGATTTTCGGGTCGACGTAAGGGTCCGTGCCGCTGTTATTGTCGTCACGCATCGTGCCCATTATACGAAAATCCCGATGCGCAAACACACAACTCGCCCGAAACCGCGGACGCGCAAAACCGTTCGGCAACGGCTTGCCGTGGCGCGCAAGGGCAAGGCGGCGCGGCTGAAGGACGCCAAGGCGCGCGTCGGAGCCGATCGCAAGGCCGCGCATGGCGAACTGCCGCACTGGACAGCCGCTGAGATTACCAAGGCGTTCCGGCGCTTTGCCGCCGCCAATCCGACCCCGCGCGGTGAATTGCAGCACATCAATCCGTTCACGCTGTTGGTGGCGGTGGTGCTCTCCGCCCAAGCCACAGATGCCGGCGTCAACAAGGCGACCCCGGCTTTGTTCAAGCTCGCCGATACGCCGGAGAAAATGATCAAGCTCGGCGAACCACGGTTGCGCGACCTGATCAAGACCATCGGCCTTTATCGCACCAAGGCGAAAAACGTCGTCGCGCTGTCGAAACAACTCATCGCCGAACATGGGGGCAAGGTCCCGCATGACCGCGATGCATTGGAGGCTTTGCCCGGCGTCGGGCGCAAGACCGCCAATGTGGTGCTCAACATTGCCTTCGGCGAACCCACCATCGCAGTCGACACCCACATCTTTCGCGTCGGCAATCGCACCGGGCTTGCGGTCGGCAAAACGCCGCTCGACGTCGAGATGAAATTACTGGAGGTGGTGCCGGAGCAGTATCGGCTGCACGCTCACCACTGGCTGATCCTGCATGGACGCTACGTGTGCGTGGCGCGCAGGCCGTTGTGCGAAAAATGCATCATTGCCGACTTATGCAAATGGCCGGGCAAGACCGTCAATTCGCCGGCTCAGCTCGGGAATGCGAACAAATAAATGTTTTCCGTGGCGCTGCCATTTTCAATCCACACAGTTATCCCCAAACGCGAGCCGCTCTCACCGATGCACGCTTTCGCTTGAGACTCGCCGGCGATACGTTATCCTTTCTCCCAGATCGGTCGCGTTTGGTTCTGCCGAATGTGACGATCGCCAAGGTCAGATTGGCCTGGGTGTGGTCGCAGCTACCAGCGTCGCACCAAATGGTGGATTTGATCCTGGTTCCCTGCAGCGGGTAGCAGCGCAAGGAACGTGACGGGCGGGCGCAAGCTCGCCCGTCATGATTTTTGCTGCCGGTTTCTTGGATCGACTGCGCGGTTGACCGCCGCGCCGTTTCGCGGCGATCATCCGGCGATGGCGA
The DNA here is from genome assembly GCA_963816295.1 of uncultured Alphaproteobacteria bacterium. Taxonomy (GTDB): domain Bacteria; phylum Pseudomonadota; class Alphaproteobacteria; order Rhizobiales; family Xanthobacteraceae; genus BOG-931. The sequence goes on from CAWFJS010000022.1 coordinate 826,404, forward strand.
AATTCATCAGCCGGCGGCGCTTTACCATCGAGTGGGGCCATTGCGACCCTGCTGGCATCGTCTTCAACAGCCGTTTTTTTGAATTTTTCGACTGGGGAACCTGGATACTGTTCGAGGCCGCGCTCGGCGTGAAGCCGTCCGAGCTGGCAGCGGCTTTTGGCATTGCCGGGCTGCCCCTGGTCGATGCCGGCGCGCGTTTTCTGGCGCCGGCGCGCTTCGGCGACCAGGTCGAACTGAGCTCCCACGTCCGTGAATTCCGCCGTTCAAGCTTTGACGTCGAGCATCGGCTGTTGGTCGGCACAACTGTGGCGGTCGAAGGACATGAAACCCGGGTCTGGGCGACCCGCGATCCTGCCGATCCGTCGAAAATGAAGTCACAGCCGATACCGGCCGAAGTCGCCGCGCTCTTCCGCGCCTGATCGGCCCGCCAAAGCGGCGTTATGGGCGCGACGGTTTGAAGGGTTTCGGCGTTATTGCTATGGAATTGGCGGTTCAAGACGCCCAATTCAAAACGTCCAAGGGCCGGCAATGGCGCGCATTCTTCAGTTTACGCTCAATGGCCGCGCGCGGACCGACGCGGTTCCCGATAATCTTTTGCTGCTGGACTATTTGCGGGAAGTGGTCGGCTTGACCGGAACGAAAACCGGCTGTGATGGCGGTGAATGCGGCGCTTGCACGGTACTGGTCGATGACGCGCCACGCCTGTCCTGCTTGACGCTTGCGGTGAGCGTCGAAGGCCGCCGCATCGACACGATCGAGTCGCTTGCCAAGGACGGCCATTTGTCCGCCGTGCAGCGCGGCTTTCACGAGAAGCTCGGCTCGCAATGCGGCTATTGCACGCCCGGCTATATCATGGCGTCGGCCGGGCTCCTTCGCCGCAATGCCAATCCGAGCGATACGGAAATACGCGAGGCGCTCGGCAGCAACATTTGCCGCTGCACCGGTTACGTGAAAATCATCGAGGCGGTGAAACACGCGGCGTCGCTTTGTGCCGCTGGATTGACGCCGTGAACGAGATTGCGCCGGCGCACAACATCGGCAGCTATGTGCCGATGGTCGATGGCCCGGAAAAGGTTTCGGGGCGCGCCAAATACACCGCCGACTTCATTGTCCCCGGAATGCTGGCCGGGCGAATTTTCCGCAGCCCCTATTCGCACGCGGAAATCCTCGAGATCGATGTTGCCGAAGCCGCCAAGCTTCCCGGCGTTAAGGCAATCGCCACCGGCGCCGATTGCGAGACGGCGTTCGGCGTGTTGCCGGTCGCGCGCACCGAACATGTGCTGGCGCGCGATCGCGTGCGCTATCGCGGCGAGCCGATTGCCGCCGTCGCGGCGATCGACGATGCGACGGCGAAGGAAGCCCTGCGCAGGATCAAGCTGAAGGTGCGCGAGCTTCCCGCCTACCACACCGCGCAACAAGCGATGGCGCCGGGCGCGATCGCGCTTCACGATCACCGCCCGCATAATCTCGAACGCGACGTGCTGTTCGAACTTGGCGATGTGGAAGCCGCCTTTGCCGCGGCCGACCTGGTCCGCGAGGGCGTCTACAATTGCGCCGAGGTCTGCCAGAACCAGATGGAGATGCACGCGGCGATCGCCGATTACGATGCGGTGCGCGATCGCATGACCGTGCATGCCTCGACCCAGGTGCCCTATTACGTGCACCTGATGCTGGCGCAGATCCTCGACATGGACATGTCGCGGATCCGCGTGATCAAACCGCATGTCGGCGGTGGTTTCGGCTGCCGCACCGAAACGCTGAATGTGGAATTGATCGCGGCTTTGCTGGCGCGCAAGGCCGGCGGCTGCGTGCGCCTCGTCGTCAATCGCGAGGAGACCTTCATCACCCATCGCGGCCGCCCGGAAACCGATATCCGGCTCAAGATCGGCATGCGCAAGGACGGCCGCATCACCGGCATCGAGTGCGAATGCATTCAGCGCGGTGGCGCCCATTCCGGCTACGGCATCGTCACCATCCTCTACGCTGGGTCGATGCTGTACGCGATCTACGCACTCGATAACGTCAAATATATCGGCAAGCGCGTGCTCACCAATACGCCGCCGTGCGGCGCGTTTCGCGGCCACGGCACCGTCGACGTGCGTTTCGCTGTTGAGAGCCTGCTCGACGAGATGGCGCGTGCCCTCGGGCTAGAGCCGTTCGCGGTGCGGCGCGCCAATCTGCTGCACGCGCCGACCTTCACGCAGAACGATTTGATGGTGAATTCCTACGGCTTGCCGGAATGTCTCGATTGGGTCGAGCGCGAAAGCGGCTGGAAGGTGCGCAAGGGTAAGCTGCCGCGCGGCAAAGGCCTCGGCATGGCCTGTTCGCATTACATCAGCGGCGCCTCGAAGCCGGTGAACTGGACCGGCGAGCCGCATGCCACGGTCAAACTCAAGCTCGATTTCGACGGCTCCATCGTTTTGCTCACCGGCGCCGCCGAGATCGGCCAAGGCTCGTCGACCGTGCTGGTGCAAAGCGTCGCCGAGGTGCTCGGGCTCGATCTTTCGCGCATCCGCATCGTCAGCGGCGACAGCGAGGTGGCGCCGAAGGACAACGGTTCTTATTCCTCGCGGGTCACCTTCATGGTCGGCAATGCCGCGATCGAAGCTGCGCAAAATCTTAAAGCAGTCCTGATCGCCGCCGCGGCGCGCAAGCTCGAGGCCAAGCCGGACGAGATCGAGTGCTTGGGCGAGCTCTATCGCGCCGGCGCGCAGGACAAGGGATTGAGCTTCAACCAAGTCGTCACCGAAGCTTTGAAGGACACCGGCACCATCACGGTCACCGGCAACTACTCGACCATTCCGCAATCGCACGGCGGCAAGAAATATCGCGGCGCCGCGATCGGCGGCACCATGGGCTACAGCTATTCGGCGCAAGTCGTTGAAGTCACGGTCGACGAGGAGACCGGCGTCGTCACCGTCGACAAGGTGTGGGTGGCGCACGATTGCGGCAAGGCGCTCAACCGGCTCACGGTCGAGGGCCAGGTCCAGGGCTCGGTGTGGATGGGCATGGGCCAGGCCATGAGCGAGGAGGCGGCTTACCACGACGGCCTGATGGTCACGGCGAACATGCTCGATTACCGGGTGCCGACCATCCAGGATTCGCCGCCGATCGAGGTCGGCATCGTCGAGAGCATTGATCCGCATGGGCCGTTCGGCGCCAAGGAAGCCGGCGAGGGCTCGCTCGCGGCCTTTTTGCCGGCGCTGACCAATGCCATCGCCGATGCCACAGGTCTGCGTTTCAACAATCTGCCGGTGACGCCGGATCGCGTCTTCGCCGCGTTCGAGAAACGCGCCCGCGACGGCCAAGCCAACGGCGGCGGAATTTCGTAATGGATGCATTGCCGGACTTTGAGGTCGTGCGGCCAAAAACGCTCGACGCGCTCATTGCGGCGCGCACTGCGCATCCGCAATCGAGCCTGCTCGGCGGCGGCACCGATCTCATCGTCAATATCCGCCGCGGCATCGTCGCGCCGAAGGTCTTGATCGAGACCAACGGCGTTAGAGAGCTGCACGCGATCGCCACGGATGCGCACAAGCTTGCGATCGGCGCGGCGGTGACGTTAAGCGAGATCGCCGCGCATCCGGGGGTCGCGCGTCACTATCCGGTGGTGGCGCAGGCGGCCGCGCATATCGCCGGCCCGACCCAGCGCAATATGGGCACGGTCGGCGGCAATCTCTGTCTCGACACCCGCTGTATTTTTTACAACCAGAGCGAATGGTGGCGCGACGCCAACCGGCATTGCCTGAAAACCATCGGTACCGTGTGCCATGTTGCGCCGAAAAGCCGCGGCGTCTGCTTTGCCACTTTCAGCGGCGATCTGGCGCCGGCGCTTTTGATCCTGGATGCCGAGGTCGAGATCGCCGGACCGGCCGGCCGGCGTACTATCCCGCTCGCTGATTTCTATATCGGCTTTGCCCGGCAGGATGAGCCGGTCACCGAGACCCGCGGCGACGGCAAATATTACCTCGCGCTGCGCCCAGGCGAGATCGTCACCGCCGTGCGCGCCAAAAATACGCCGGGCTTACGCTCGGCCTATGACAAGATCCGCATCCGCCGCTCGATCGAATATCCGGTGACCGGCGTCGCGGTGGCTTTGCGGCGCGACGGCGACACGCTGGCCGATCTCCGCGTCGCTTTCACCGGCACCAATCCGCGCCCGGTGCGCCTTGCCGGCACCGCGCAGCTCTGCGGCGGCCCGCTTGATGCGCGGGTGTTCGCCGGCCTCGACGCACTGGTGCGCGACCAGATCATGGCGATGAAAACGACGTTTACGCCCGGCCACTATCGGCGCCGCGTCGCCGGCGTCTTGGCGCGGCGGCTGGTGCAGCGATTGTTTGATTCATAGGCGGCCGAGCTCACCACGTCGTCATTGCCGGGCTTGACCCGGCAATCCATACGGCGCTGCCGATCGGACAATCAGCATGGACCCCCGGATCAAGTCCGGGGGTGACGCAGAGAGGGAATGTCCGTGCCTACGATTCCAGCTCCCGCAGCTTGAATCGCTGAATCTTGCCGGTCGCCGTGCGCGGCAGGTCGGGCCGGATGTCGATCCAACGCGGATATTTCCACGGCCCGGCGCTGTTTTTGACATGCACGCGCAGCGTTTCGAGCAGGCGCTCGTCGGCGGCAAACCCGTTGCGGAGCACGATGAAGGCCTTCGGCTTGATCAGGCCGTCGGCGTCCTGTTTGCCGATCACCGCGGCTTCCAGTACGGCCTCGTGCGAGGCGAGCGCCGCCTCGACCTCGAACGGCGACACCCACATGCCGCTGACCTTGAACATGTCGTCGGTCCGTCCGCAGTAATGATAATAGCCGTCGCTGTCGCGGAAATATTTGTCGCCGGTGAAGGTCCATTCGCCGGCAAAAGTGCGCCGGCTTTTGCCGCGCTGGTTCCAATAGCCTTCGCCGGCGGTGGCGCCGCGCACGACGAGCTCGCCGATTTCATCATCGGCGGCTTCGCGTCCCTGTTCGTCGAGAATTTTCAGCTCGTAACCCGGCACCGGTTTTCCGGTGGTGCCGTAGCGCACGTCTTCCGGCCGATTCGATAAAAACGTCTGAAACATTTCCGTCGAGCCGATGCCGTCGAGCACGTCGATGCCGCTCGCTTGCCGCCAGCGCTCGCCAAGCGCGCGCGGCAATGGCTCCCCAGCGGAGATGCATAGCCGCAGCCGATCCGATCCGGCGCCGCGCGCCATGTCTTTGTGCGCGAGCAGCGAGGCATAGAGCGTCGGCACGCCATAGAAGATCGTCGGGCGCTGCCGCCGCATCGTCTCGAATACGGCTTCGGGCGTGGGCCGCTGCGGCAATAAAATGCTCGTTGCGCCGACCGACAGCGGAAACGCCATGGCGTTGCCCATGCCGTAGGAGAAGAACAGCTTGGCCGCGGAGAACACCACGTCGTCCTCGCGGATGCCGATGACGTGCCGGCCCATCAGCCGCGCCGCCGCGATCGGGGTCGTGTGAACGTGCTTGACGCCCTTCGGATCGCCGGTCGAGCCCGACGTGTACAGCCAGAAGGCGACTTCGTCGGAGAGGGTCGGCGCGGTGAACACGTCGTCGCGACCGCTTGCCGCAAGCTCGGTGAAATCGTGTGCCGCGCGGCCGGCAGCCGCGAAAGCGGCGCGATCGTCGCTACTGCCGCCGACCAAAATGATGGTGCGCAGTCGCCGCAGGCGGTCGAGGATCGGCTGTAGCGTCTTGGCCAGCGAAGCCGAAGCAACGATCGCGGTGGCGCGGCTGTCGGCCAGGATATACGCGTATTGCTCGGCGTTGAGCAGCGTATTGAGCGGCAGCACCACAATTCCGGCGCGCACGCCGCCCCAGAATGCCACCGGAAAATCGACCGTGTCGTAGAGCAGCAGCGCAAGCCGCTCCTCGGGCCGCACCCCGATATCGAGCAGCGCGGAAGCGAGCCGGCAGCTGCGCGCTTGCAAGTCGCCGTAAGTCAGTGTGCGGTCGGCGTCGATGAAGGCGGTTTTGCCGGCGAGCCCGCGCTCGACTGGCGCATCGATGAGATCAGCGACGGCGTTATACGGCCGCCGCAGCAGCAGGTCTTCCAGCATGGACGTTTCCCGCCCGATCGCAGGCCGCGTAGCTGCCCGCATCGCCCCCCGAACTACATTGTTACGGCGCTGGAAGCCTAATGCCGGACGGCAGGTGGTGCAACGCGCGGTGGCTTGCTGAAGTGGCTAAGGCTTCCTTGCCAGTAGACCCATTTTGGAGGAAATTCTCCAAAACGAACGCTTTAAAACGGAGGCTACGCCGATGGACATCATCCCTCTGCGTCCCGGATTCGGTGCGGAACTGCGCGGCGTGACGCTTGCCGATGTGGCCGCGCATGACGCCGCTTACCAGGCGGTGCGCGCGGCGTTTGAGGACTATTCGATCCTGGTGTTCCGCAATCAGGACGTGACAAACGAGAGCCAGCTTGCATTTTCGCGCCGCTTCGGTCCGCCGGAAATCACCAAGGTCGGCTCGCTCGGCACCGGAACGCATTTCGTGATCCTCACCACGATCGGTCCGGACGGCAAGGTCGTGCCAGCGGATCATCGCTATGCCATGCGCAATAAGGCCAATCAGCTTTGGCACACCGACAGCTCGTTCAAGAGCGTACCGGCGCTCGCTTCGATCTTGTCGGCGCGCATCATTCCGGATAACGGCGGCGAAACCGAATTCGCCTCGACGCGGCTTGCCTTCGAACGGCTCAACTCCGCGATGCGCGACAAATTCGAAAATTCCTTCGCCTGGCACCATTACGGCCATTCGCGCAAAAAGATCGCCGACGGCCTCGCCACCACCGAGGAACTGGCGGCGCTGCCGCCGCAATGCTGGCGGATGGTCTGGAAAAATCCGGCCAATGGCCGCGGCGCGCTTTATCTCGCCTCGCATGCCTATGCGGTCGAAGGCATGGATCCGATCGCGGGCGAGAAATTGATCGACGAACTCACCACCGCGGCCACCGCTCCCGGCACGACTTACGTCCATGCCTGGCGCGCCGGCGATGTGGTGATGTGGGACAATCGCGCCACCATGCATCGCGGTCGGCCGTGGCCGGCGCATGAAGCGCGCCACATGGTGCGCACCACGATCTCGGCGACTGCCGTGGATGGACTTGAATCGATGCGCCCGCCGCCGCGGCTTGCGGCGGAGTAAATTGTCTACTCCGCAGCGACTGCAGCGCGTGAGGTAAGGGCCTCCCGCTCCATTTCGCGACGGACGCGCACCACCTCCTGATTGGCGTCGAGCGCGACGTCGGCCGCGGTCAAAATCTCGCCGGCGGCGACATCGCGAGTCAGCTTGACATGATGCGCTAATCCGATCGGCAAAGCGCCGCGCTCAAGGCTGCGCGTTGCCGGAATGAGCTTGGCATAGACGGTATAGCCGCCCTCGCCGTCGAGCATTTCGCCCGCTTTCAACGCGCGCTTGGCGACCGCCACGGCATCGCCGCGCCAGGCGCGGCACGATCCGGTCGGCTCGCGGCGGAGCACCGCATTGAGCACCGAAATCGACAATTCCAGCCCGATCAGATGATAGGGCTTGTACATGGCCGCATAGCGCCCTGTGGCGTCGGTCGGCAGCCCATATTGCTTGAAACAGGCGGCGGCATAGTCGTTCGCGGCTTTGAGCACGACGTAAACGCCCCAACGCAGATCGCGCGGCACCGGGCTGCCGTCGCGCGCGAGCGAGGAGACGACCTCGACCATGCCGTCGCGCTCCAGAACGCCGCCTAAGTCCTTTGGCCGCAACACGGTTGCGAGCGCGGCGGCGCCGCACGGTGGAAATAGAAGACCGTCCTGCGGCACGGCGAGATCGCAGGCATTGGCGACCGCCGCCATCTCGATGGCTGACTTGGTGCCGTCGAGAAAGGAGTTGAACATTTGCGAATTCATTCCAGCCTGGCGCGCCTCCGCGGCGGTGAGGCCGTAATGTTCCCACACGCCGTCCGGCGTCACCGCGTGATAGGCCGGCAAATATTTCGTGCCCTTGCCGGCAGCGGCAACGATAAAACCGGCCGCGCGCGCCCAATCCACCATCTCGGCGATCAGAGCCGGCTGGTCGCCATAGGCGAGCGAGTAGATCACGCCAGCGGCGCGCGCCTTGGCGGCGAGCCAAGGTCCGGCGAGCGCATCGGCTTCGACATTGACCATGACGATCGGCTTGCGCGCCTCGATCGCGGCCAATGCATGCGCAATTCCCGCTCCCGGATCGCCGGTCGCTTCGACCACCACTTCGACACGGTCATCGGCGCAGGCATCGCACCCGCGCGCGGAAAATTGCGTGCGCGCGATCCGCCCGGCATCCCACCCGACGGTGCGGCACGCGGTCTTGGCGCGATCGATGTCGCGATCGCAGATCAACGCCACTTCGAGGCCGGCGATCGACGGCACCTGAGCGAGAAACATCGAGCCGAATTTGCCGGCGCCAATCAGGCCGACGCGCACCGGCTTGCCGGCGTCGACGCGGGCCGCGAGCAGCGATTGCAAGTTCATGCGATCTCCTTCGATCCGTCACCCTGAGGCGCCCGCGCCAGCGGGCCTCGAAGGGCGATGGCCCCGGTGTGGCGGCCGATCATCCTTCCCTCGCTTCGCTCGCACCTCAGGATGACGAAGCTATTCCGCCGCCACTTTGTGGGCGCGCGCATAGGCGAGCAGCGCGTCATCGGCGACCGGCACGAGCGGAGTGAAATCGCGATGCGCGATCCATTCCGGCCGGGTGAATTTGGTGATGTGGTTCGACACCGCGCACAGCGTCAAATAGACGATCTTGCGCGGATAGGGCGTGATGTTCGGCGGCGAGGCATGAACAAGATTGCCGTGGAACATCAGCACCGAGCCCGCCTTGCCGGTCGGCGCCACGATGCCACCCTCTGCGGCCAGCCGAGTCACCGTTTCTTTGTCGAGCGTCCATAGCGGATAGGACGTTGTCAGCTCGTCGTGCCCGGCGGCGAGCACGCCCTGGCGGTGACTCTTGGGAATGAGCATCAGCGCGCCGTTGATCGGCATCACTTCGTCGAGGAATACCGCGATGTTCATCGCGCGCGGCTCCGGCATGCCGTCGTCGCGCGCCCAGGTGCCGTAGTCCTGGTGCCATTGCCACACGTCGCCTTCAAAGGCCGCCTTGGCGTTGATCTTGAACTGATGGACGTAGACGTCCTCGCCGAACAGCTGCCGTAGCGGCTCAATTAGCCGCGGATGGCACGCCAGCAAACGGAACGTCTCGTTGAAGGTATGCGCGGCAAACGCGGTGCGTGGCGCGCCGGATTTTTCGCGCCAGATCTCCTGGCGATCGAGCGTGAGGATCGCTTCGGCATCGTCGCGCAGAAGCGCGATTTCCTCCTCGTTGAAGCAGTTCGGGAAAAACAGATAACCGAGTTCGTCGAACTGTTTGAGCTCTGCGGGGCTGAGCGTCATGATGCGGTTCCTGAGGCGTTTCTGAGGCTGCTTTTTAGTGTCTCACCAAATTTAACGCAAAGCGTGCATGTGTTCTACGTGCCGCGGAACTTAGGCTTGCGCTTGGCATGGAAGGCTTCGACGCCCTCACGGAAATCGTCGGACTGCCGCAACCGGCTGTAGCTATGGCCTTCCAGCTCGATGGCGGCCTGCAGATTGGTGTCTTCGGTGGCGTTGAGCAGCGCTTTCGCCGTGCGCTGCGCCAGCGGCGAGAACGCGCGCAGTTCATCGACCAGGGCATCGGTCGCCATTTCGAGCTTATCGTCGGAGACGCAATCGGTGGCGATGCCCCAATCGTAGGCCTGCTTGGCGGTGATCCGCTTGGAGCGCATCACGATATCCTTGGTGCGGGTGATGCCAATGATCTTTTGCAGCCGGGCGGAACCGCCTGAACCAGGGATTTGCCCGAGCCGTTGTTCCGGCAGTGCATAGAGGCAAGTCTCGGACGCGATGCGAAAATCGCATGCCAGCGAAATCTCAAAGCCAACGCCGAAGCAATAGCCGCGACTGGCGGCGATGACCGGCTTCATACAGCGCGCTGGCGTCGCGATGTTCCACGCCAGTTTGGAAACGTGTTCAGGAGAGGCTTGCAGAAAGCCCGCGATATTGCCGCCGGACGAAAAATGCTCACCCGCCGCGCGTAGCACGATCACGCGCACGCGCGCATCCTCGTCGAGCGCCTCGAATACAAGGCGAAGCTGATCGCGTTGCTCCATCTCGATGACATTGAGCGGCGGCCGGTCGAGCACGATGTCGGCGCGTTCGCGCGCGCCGTCGATCTCGACACGAAAGCCGTCGAGCTTCGCCAAGCGCGGATCGGAAAAATGAGACGACGAATCGTTCATGCCGCCGTTCCTTGCTGGCGCGGCGCCGCGGCCGGCTCGGGTGTGTAATCGCCGGCGGCGAGCTTGCGGCGCAACAGTTTGCCGACCGGCGATTTCGGGATTTCGCTGACGAAAATATAACGGCGCGGTCGCTTGAAATTGGCAAGGCCGGAGGCGCGGCAGAAGGCGTCAAGCTCCTCGGCTTCGATCGCCGCGCGGCGCTTGACGAAAGCGGTAATGATCCGGCCCCAGCGTTCGTCGGGCAACCCGACCACGGCGACTTCCGAGACCGCGGCATGCAGCGACAGACAGGATTCGATCTCCACCGGGGAGACATTTTCGCCTCCGGTGATGATCATGTCGTCGACCCGGCCGGTGACAAAGATATCGCCGTCGGAGTCGATGAATCCGGTGTCGCCGGTGAAATACCAGCCCTGCCGCAGCGCTTTGGCGTCGGCATCGGGACGACGCCAGTAGCCGTCGAAGGATTCATCGCCGGCGAGAAGCGCAATGATCTCGCCTTCCTCGCCGGGCGCGGCCAGTTCGTCCACGGATTTGGCGCCGAGTTTTACCACGCGCACCATTTGATTGACCCCGGCGCGACCGGCGGATCCGGGCTTTGCCGGTGCGTTCTGCTCGATAGTGAAGGTGTAGATCTCGGACGAGCCATAATGATTGACGAATAAATCCGGTCGGAACGCCGCCTGCAGCTTCTTGAGCAGTCCGTCCGTCATCGGCGCACCGGCAAAGCCGAGCTTGCGCACCGAACTGGTATCGCTTTCTGCAAAGGACGGATGATGCACGAGATCGTGATAGAGCGTCGGCACCAGATAAAGATTGGTCACGCGCTCGGTCGCGATCAGTCGCAAGGCTTCGGCAGGGTCGAACCGGCGCAAACAAATAAAAGCGCCGCCGATAAGCGACATCGCCAAGAGTGAGCGCACGCCCATCGTGTGATAAAGCGGCATCACCCCAAGCGTGCGCTCGCCGCGGCCGTAAAGATTTTGCGCGACGTGCGCCAAGGCGGCCGCGCGCTCGGCGCGCTGCCGGCGCGGAACGCCCTTCGGCCGCGCCGTCGTGCCGGAGGTATAGAGCATCACCGACCAGGCCTCAGTGTCGACGCGCGGGCGCGCCGCGGGCGCGCCGCGGTCGGTGAGAGCGGCGAATGGCGTGGCACCGGGCGAAACACTGTCGAGCGCAATGCGCGGCAGCCGCGCCGACAGTTGCGATCCGCCAACCGCGGCCGCGGACGTTTCCTCATAAACAATCGCCTTGGCCTCGGCGTCGGCCAGAAAGAAATCGAGTTCGCCTGCCGTCGATCGCCAGTTCACCGGTGTGATGATCACGCCGGCAAATTGACAGGCCCAATGTAGCGTGGCGGCTTCCCAGCGGTTCTGCAGCGCGGTCACGATGTGATCGCCGGGCGCAAGTCCAAGCGAATCGAGGCCGGCGACCAGGGCCGACATGCGCCGGTACCATTGCGCATAGGTTAAGCGCAGCTCACCATCGACGACGGCAAGTGCGTTCGGATCCCGCGCAACGCTGCCGAGAAAGCTTAGACCAAGGTCGAGCATGCAACACAGCCGCAACGGCGATTGTTACCGCGCCGGACATGATAGGCCATTGCCCCGCGCTGACAAACCGCGCGCTAGCCCGATTTGGCTCTGACCGTGTTACTCGCGGGTCGGAAACAGCGCTGCGGGGAAATCGGCCGCCGAGCGGCGCGGGCGTTCGCGCGGCGTGTGGTCCGGATGCGGATTTGGATCCGGCTCGACCGCCCGCCGGTAGAGATGCCAGGTCGCATGTCCGAGCACCGGCATCACCACCGTGAGACCGACAAAGAACGGAATCGAGCCGATCACCAACAGCGCGGCGACGATCAATCCCCACAACGCCATCGGCAGCGGGTTCGCCGCCATGACCCGAAGCGATGTGTACACCGCGACCGCGGCGCCGACGTCGCGGTCGAGCAGCAGCGGAAATGAAATCGCACTGATGGAGAGCACGAGCGCGGCGAACAGAAAGCCGATACCGGTGCCGACCACGATGAGAGTCCATCCGCGCGGCGTGGTCAACACGTCGTGCGCGAATTGTATGATCGAAGCCGGCGGCGAATAGCCGAATACCGCGATATAGAGGGCTTCGGCAACCACCAGCCATATCAGAAACAGCGCCATCAACAGCACACCGAGCGCGATGATCGCGCCGAGCGATGGCGAATGCAGCACATCGAGCGCATGGCCTGTCGAATTGTCGAGTCCGGCTTCGCGGCGCCGGCTCAGTTCATAAAGACCGATTGCGGCAAGCGGCCCGACCAAAGCGAAACCGGCGGCAATCGGGAACGCCAGCGGCAACAGCGACAGTGAATTTCCCAACGTGACGCCGATCAGCAAAATTCCAAGCAAGGGATAGATCACGCACAGAAACACTGCGTGGCTAGGCACCGCAGTGAAATCATCGATACCTCGGGTAAGGGCATAATAAATATCTGCCGACGCAATGCGGCGAACGACCGGTTGCGCAGGACTTGTCGTTGCGCCGACAAGAAGATGCGAATTGGCCATAGGCGCTCCTCCTGAACTTATTCGTGGGGCGCGCCACGGGCAGCCTTTGTGAAAACAATTGCCCGCGAGCGGCCCGAGCTATACCGAAGCATGATTCTCTTACCGGAGCGGATATTCCCGCAAGCAACGAAGCATGCTCGTCGTGCGGTGATCATGGCATTTCGCGGCGACCCATGCATCCCTGAACGCGCGCGGCGGCTTGGGGGTTCAATTCACATTCCAGTGTGTGCCGCGTACCGGGCTCCATAACGAAGCTCCATAACGAAAAGGGCCCCGATCCAGGAGCCCTTTCCGCCTGATCACCACGCCAAACTAGTCGTGGTGAGTCACGCTAGCGGTAATGGCTAGTGGTGATGGAAGTGGACGTGGCCGCCATGCCAGCCACCACCGTGCCAACCACCCCAGCCGCCGCCAACCACGATGTTGGGGCCGCCATTGTAGTCATAGTAGCCGCACGGATAGCCGTTATAGCCGCAGTCATAATATGCGGGCGCGCCGACTCCGACGCCAAACGGCCCCGCGTAGAATCCCACCTGCGCCATTGCAGGTGCCGCTGCGGCCGCCGTCAACAGGGCCGCAGTACCAAGTCCAAGCGCAAGCTTTCTCATTTCTCTCCTCCTGTTTCTGTTGCGTCAGAAAGAGAAACGCGAAGCGGCGTGGCCACGTTCCCCGGAACACGCTTTGCGCGCGGGAACTTGCATGAACAATATTTTAGAAAATAATTCGGAACCAGCTGCGCAGAGGCTCTTTACTCGGCCGCGAGCGGCAGCGCTTCCTGCGGCTGTTGTGGTTCCTCTTTATCGCCACGCAACCACGCCTGGAGCCGGTCAAGGTAAAGATAAATCACCGGCGTGGTGTACAGCGTCAATATTTGGCTTAGTGCGAGGCCGCCGACCATCGAATAACCGAGTGGCTGCCGAAGTTCGGACCCGGCGCCGTGGCTGAACATCAGCGCCACGCCGCTCAATAATGCGGTCATCGTCGTCATCACAATCGGCCGGAAGCGCAAGAGACATGCTTGCCTGATCGCCTCGCGCGGCGACAGGCCGGCGCGCTCGCGATTGATCGCGAAATCGACCAGCATGATGCCGTTTTTCTTCACGATGCCGATGAGCAGAATGATGCCAATAATGCCGATTACCGACAGGTCGAAACCGCCGGCCGAGAGCGCCAGCAGCGCGCCGACACCGGCGGATGGCAACGTCGACAGAATCGTCAGCGGATGAATGTAGCTTTCGTAAAGCACGCCGAGAATGACATAGACAACGACAAGCGCGGCTGCGATCAGGATCGGCTCGTTCGACAGCGCTGCTTGAAACGCCTGCGCGTTGCCCTGGAAACTGCCGATCAGCGACTGCGGCATCCCGATCTCGGCCGACGCCTGATTGATGGCGTCGACCGCTTGGCCTAGCGCCACGCCCGGCGGCAGATTGAACGTCAAGGTCACCGCCGGGAACTGACCGGAATGCGCGACCAGAAGCGGCCCGATATGCGCGGTATCGACCTGCACCAAGGTCGAGAGCGGGACGAGCTGTCCATTGGTCGGCGCTTTGATGTAAAGGTCATCCAGCGTTTTCAGTTTGCCCTGCAATTCAGGCAGCACTTCCAGCACGACGTAATAGGAATTGTTGGTGAAATATTGCGTGACCTGATCCTGGCCGAAGGCGGCATTGATCGTGGCATCAATCTGCTGCGGCTGAATGCCAAAGCGTGCGGCGGCGTCGCGATTGATGTTGATGGTGAGCAGGGGTGCGGCGTTCTGCGCGTCGGTGGCGACATCGGCCAATTCCGGCAGCGTCTTTAGTTTTGCGGTCAGGCGCGGCGCCCAGGTGCCGAGCTCATGAAGGTCGGGATCCTGCAACACGTATTGGAATTGACCGCGGGCGATGCGGCCGCCCACCGTGATGTCCTGTGCAGGCTGCAGGAACAGCCTCGCTCCCGGAACCTGCGCGAGTTTCGGGCGCAAGCGATCGATGATCTGCGATGCCGAAGCATTGCGGTCGTCGCGCAGTTTCAATCCGATGATGAAGCGGCCGGTATTCTGCGTGTTGCCGTAGCTCGGGCCGAAGAACGAGCCGAAGTCGGCAACGTCCGGATCCTGCGCGATCACATCCGAAAGCTCGCGCTGGATCTGCCGCATCTTTTCCGGCGAAACGTCCTGTCCCGCTTCGGAGATGCCGAGGATCATGCCGATGTCCTGAACCGGAAAGAAGCCTTTCGGCATCATGACGAAGAGCGCGCCGGTAAGGGCAACCGTTGCCAGGAAAGTCATCAGGGTGGTGAACTGATGGCGCAATACCAGATCAAGGCTGCGACGATAGCCGTCGAGAATGAAATCGAAGCCGCGCTCGATGATCCGGTAAAGCCGGCCGTGTTCGCGGTCGTGCTCGCTGACTAGAAACCGCGAGCACAACATTGGCGTCAATGTCAGCGAAACTACAACAGAAACGACGATTGAAGCCGTAACGGTGATGGCGAATTCGTGGAATAGCCGCCCGACGATGCCGCTCATCAGCAACAGCGGAATGAAAACCGCGATCAGCGACACGCTGATCGATAGAACCGTAAATCCGATCTCGCGCGCGCCCTTGATCGCCGATTGCAGCGGCGTGGTACCGGCTTCAAGGTGCCTGAAAATGTTCTCGACGACGACGATAGCGTCGTCGACCACGAAACCGACTGCAATGGTCAATGCCATCAGCGATAGATTGTCGAGGCTGAAGCCGGCGAGATAGATGATGGCAACGGCGCCAAGCAGCGATAAAGGCACCGCGACGCCGGGGATCAGCGTGGCCTGGATGCTGCGAAGGAACAAGAGAATGACAAGCACGACCAGCACGCAGGTCAAAGCCAGCGTGAACTCGACGTCCTTGACCGAGGCGCGGATGGTCTGCGTGCGATCGACGATCGTGGTCAGATGAATGCCAGGCGGGATCAAAGCATGGATTCCCGCCAGCGCTTTTTTGATGTTGTCGACGGTGTCGATCACATTGGCGCCTGGCTGCTTGAACACCAAAAGCGTGACCGCAGTCTGCTCGCGATGCAGTGCGCCAAGCGTTACGTCCTGAGGGCCTGAAATCGCTTGTCCGACGTCGCTGACGCGAATCGGGGCGCCGTTGCGATAATCGATAATGACCTTGTTGTAGGCTTCCGGGTCGGTCAGCTGATCATTCGCCGCGATCGTGAAGCTCTGTTGGCGGCCGAGCATCGTGCCTTTGGCGGCATCGGTCGTGGCGCTCGCAAGCGCCGCGCGCACGTCCGCAAGCGTGAGCCGCCGCGCGGTCAGCTTGGCGGGATCGACCTGCACGCGAATAGCGGGACGCTGTTGGCCGCCGATGATCACCTGGGCGACGCCAGTAATCTGCGAGATTTGCTGGGCGACGACGTTCTCGGCGAAATCATCGACCATGGTGAGCGGGATCGTTTCCGAATTCGCGGACACGATCAGCATCGGCAAATCCGCCGGATTGACCTTGCGGTAGGTTGGCGGCGTGGAGAGGTTTTTAGGCAGTTGAGCACCTGCCGCCGTTATTGCCGCCTGCACGTCCTGCGCGGCACCGTCGATATTGCGATTGAGATCGAATTGCAGCGTGACGACGGTCGAGCCGAGCGAACTCACCGAGGTCATTTGTGCAACGCCGGCAATCTGGCCGAATTGCCGCTCCAGAGGCGTGGCCACTGTCGCGGCCATGGTTTCGGGACTGGCGCCGGGCACCGTGGCGAGCACCTGGATGGTCGGGAAATCGACCTGCGGCAACGGGGCAACCGGCAATAGCGGGAAGGCGACAATGCCGACCAGCGCCAATGCGGCCATCAACAACGACGTAGCGATCGGCCGCCGAATGAAGACTTCCGAGAAATTCATCAGGAATTACCCGGCTGCCGGGGAGGGGATGTTTTCGGCGATCGGATCGAAACGTGGACGCCGGCATCCAATCGCGATTGCCCATCGGTCACGACCGTTTCACCAGCATTGAGGCCTTTGGTGGCAATCACGATTTCGTCGTTGGGGATGAGCGCTTGGATTGGCCGCTGCTCGACGGTATCGTCGGATTTGACGACCCACACGTAATAACCGTCCGGACCGCGCTGCAACGCGACTGTGGGTATGGTGACAGCGTCCTTGCGCGCGTCGATGAGCATGTGCACGCGCACGAATTCGCCGGGCCACAGCCGCTCGTCTTCGTTAGGAAATTCCGCTTTCAGCTGAATCGTGCTGGTGGCCTGATCGATCTGATTGTTGATCAGCAGGAGTTTGCCTTCGGCGAGTTGTTTCTCGTCGTCCTGATCGAACGCCAAGACCTTCACCTCGCCGCGCAGCATCGCTTCGCGCACTTTTCCGAGATCGCTCTGTGGCAGGGTGAAAATCACCGTCGTCGGCTTGATCTGCGTGAGCACGGTGAGCGGACTGGTGTCGGTGGTGTGAACGATGTTGCCGATATCGATCTGGCGGAAGCCGACCACGCCGTCGATCGGCGCTGTTATGGTCGCATAATCGAGTTGCGTCTGCGCCGCCTCGATGGCCGCTTGATCGGCGTCAATGCCGGCCTTGGTGGTATCGACCTTGGCCTGCTGCAAGTCGACGTTCTGCAGGGTCTCGTAACTCTTTTGCGCCAATGTCTTAAATCGCGCCAAATCCTTCTGGTTGTCGATCAGCTGCGCTTCATCCTGGCTCTTTTTCGCAATTGCTTGATCGAGTGCGGCTTTCAATGGCGCTGGATCAATCTTGGCGAGGACATCGCCTTGATGCACCTCCTGGCCTTGCCGGAAGGCGATCGCGACAATCTGGCCGTTGACTTGCGCTCGAATGGCGACGGTGTTGAGCGCCTGAACCGTGCCGAGTGCGTGAGAATAGATCGCCACGTCGCGCACGCTCGCTTCGGCGACCGTAACCGGGACCGCGGGCCGGGCGGCGGTCTGTGCGGCCTGTGAGGTTGTATGGCGCCAGAAAATGATGGCTGCGGCCAAGGACGCGAACGCAATCCCCGCAACAATGAAAAAAATCTGCCGGGAATTTCGCCCGGTCATCCGCATCCCCATGGGTGTAGCTATAGCTTGCTTCCCTTAACGCTCAAACGGCGAATTTACGCGAAATCCGGGGCTTTTCCCGGCCCGCGCGGACGCCGTGCGCCGCACTATAGCGGCTTGAGAATACGCGGCGCATTAAACTTAATTAAGATAGCGCCGCCTTCTCATTAACGTTGTCGATTCAACGCCGCAGGCGAAGCCAAGCTCTTAAGCCCGGTTCGCCCCGGCAATGAATTTGTTCATCCGCCGACCCGCCCCGGACCCGTGCCGGCGGCTCCCTTAGAGCCGCCGGATCAGCCCGGCAATGGCGGCTATGACGGCAAACAGGAGCAACACCGGGAACCAGATCAGCGCAGCGCCAATCAGCGCCAGCAGGAAGACGCCACCAAACAGTACGATCATGAGCAACAACAGCGCAAAGCCAAGCGGCCCAATGCGACCGACATAGATTCGGTGCGTGCTGCGGCGCTCGTTAAATCTGTAATTCGGCGGCCAGCGCGAATCCCGGCTGGGCCAATCATTACCCGGCGGAATGATTTCAGGTTCTCGGCGCGGCCGCTCGGGCTGGTCTTTATTGCTTGGCATGTCGATCCGGGTGGCAGCGCGGCGATCAAGTTAGCGGCGGCAATGCCTGGGCGGTTCTCTCGTGATGGTCGTGGAGAAATTGCGCCAGTTGCTCGCGCAAGCTCTCGTCTTGCTCGCCTTGGTGACCGAGCAGCACGGCCCGCTCGAACAATCGCTGCTGCAGATCTTGCGGCAATTCACCCCACAAATCTGCGGCGGCGGCGCCGAGCACGAGAAAATAGCGTCCGGCAATGTCGTTGACGACTTGATCAGAATGCTTGCTCATTGGCGAACTCATAACTGTAAGACGGCGCGCGCTTGCGCGGCACTATTCAAAAAGCCGCATTCAAAAATGCCGCGGGCACCATCAGCCATTCTGGTCCTGCTGCCAACTTAAAACAATAGCTGGCAGTTTTGTTCCGATCGTCATCGTCCGCCAGCGGCCGCGGCGGGGGCCGTATTGACCTGTTCTTTGGCAAAGCCCGCGGTCGCGGCATAGCCGCGGACGATGGCTTCGCGCTGCTCATAAGAGAGCACGGCGTTGATATCGGTAAATCCGTCAGGTGCGCGTTCTTCGATCGCGTCGATGACGCCTTCCGGTCCGCCGGTTCGATTCATTTGTACGATTTGTGCCGTCAGCGGCAAGCGATCGCGCTCATAGGCCCACAGCGCTTGCATGGGATGCTCGGCGGCAATCAAATGGTCGGCAAGAGCGCGGGCGTCGAGAATGGCCTGGGAGGCGCCGTTCGAACCGACCGGATACATCGGATGTGCGGCATCGCCGAGCAGCGTTACGCGCCCGGATGACCAGCGCGGCAGCGGATCGCGGTCGCACATCGGATATTCCCAAAATTCCGGCGTTGCCGCGATCAAGGCTTGCGCGTCGACGTGCCGAATTTCGAATGGCCGTATGTGCGGCTCCAGTTCTTCGATGCGCCCGGGGCGCGACCAATCCTCCTTGCGCGGCGGCGGTGTCGAGCCGTCGCCGATCTTGGCCACCACCGCCCAGTTGGTGAGCCGCAGATCCTCGCGCGCGCCTTCGGCGATCGGATAGACAACGAGTTTGGCCGCCATGCCGCCAGCCACGATCATGGAGCGACCGGTCAAAAATCGCGGCCATTCGGTCGCGCCACGCCAAAGCATGGCGCCGTTCCAGCGCGCCGGGCCCTCACTGGGATAAAGCGCTTCACGCACCGCCGAATGAATACCGTCGGCACCGACCAAGATGTCGCCGTAAGCGGTAGCGCGGTGCGCGCCGGTGCGGTCAAAGAAATAGGCGGTGACGCAGGTTTCATCCTGGCGGAAGGCGCCGAGGCGATGGCCGGTATGGATGTGCTGCTCGCCGATCCGTTCGCGCATGGCGTCGTGGATCACGCCCTGCAACCGGCCGCGATGGATCGAAAACTGGGGCACGTCATAGCCGGCGTCGAGCCCGCGCGGTTCGCGCCAGATCTCCTGGCCGAAGCGATTGGTGTAGAACAGCTCATAGGTGCGGATCGCGACCGCATCGAGCCGTTGCAAAAGCCCAAGCGCAGCGAGCTCCTTGATCGCATGCGGCAGCGTATTGATGCCAACTCCAAGCTCGCGGATCTGGTCGGATTGCTCGAAAACCTCGCATTGGATGCCGCGCGCGTGCAGCATCAGTGCGGTGGTGAGCCCGCCGATCCCGCCGCCTGCGATGATCACTTTCATGGTTATCGGATGTCAGAGACCAGATGTCAGAGATCAGAATATCAGATTACCTCGTCTCCGACCTCCGTCCTCCGATTACTCAGGCTCGATGCCGGCCTTGCGGATTACGTCGCCCCAGCGCTGCGTCTCTTCTTTAACGAAGGCGCTCGCCTGGGCGGGCGTGCCGCCACCCGGACCGATGCTCAGCGCTGCAAAGCGCTCTATGAGGCCGGGGTCGTGCATCGCCGCATTGGCGGCGGCATTGAGCTTGGCGACGATCTCGGGCGGCGTTTTCGGCGGCGCGGTGATTGCGTGCCAGGTGTCGGAGATGCAGCCGTGAATGCCGATCTCTTCCAACGTCGGGATATCCGGCAGCGACGGCACGCGCTCTTTCACGGTGACGGCGAGAATCCGTGCGCGTCCGGATTTGTGCAATTCGAGTGAAGTGGCGAGCTCATTGAACATCAGGTCGACGTTGCCCGCGAGCAAATCGTTGACCGCCGGCGCGGTGCCTTTATAGGGCACATGCGTCAGCTTGGTGCCGGTGATGGACTGGAACAGTTCGGCAGTGGTGTGCGAGGTGGTGCCGATGCCCTGCGAGGCATAGTTGATCTTGCCGGGATTGGCCTTGGCGTAAGCGATCAGCTCCTGCACGGTCTTGGCCGGGAAATCCCGGCGCACCAGAACGACGTTCGGCACGTGCGACATGATCGCGACCGGAATGAGCTCCACCGGAGTGTAGTTGAGCGACTTGTAAAGAAACGCGTTGGTCGTGATCGGCGCCGGCTGCGAAGCGAGCAGCGTGTAGCCGTCCGGTTCGGCCTTGAACACCGTCTCGGCGGCGAGGCTGCCGCTCACGCCCGATTTATTTTCAACGACGAGGGGCTGGCCGAGCGTTGCGCGCATTTTATCGGTGACGATCCGGGTGATGGTATCGACGCCGCCGCCAGGGGGCACCGAGACGATCACCCGAATCGGATGGTCAGGATAATCGGCCGCGTATGCTACGGCCGCCGCCGCTCCGAGTAGCAGTGCAACCCCGAATGACACGACCATGGCCGAGCGCCGCAACATCAAGACCCTCCAAAATTGCATCGCGCATGCCATAGCCCAGATCGGCCGTTGAGTCCCGCGGCGTGCTGCCGCTACAAGTACGGCAGGGGAGGAGCACCACATGAGCAAGCTCGATTTCATTCTTGAAGAATTGGTCACCGCCAACCGCATTCTGGCTAATGAGGGCATCGTCAATTCGTTCGGCCATGTCAGCGCGCGACATCCGGATAATCCCAAGCACTATCTGCTGTCGCGGGCGCGCGCGCCCGAGCGTATCGAGCGCAGCGACATCGTCGAATATACGCTCGACGGCGAGGCCATCGATAAGAACGCCGAAGCGCCATACATGGAGCGTTTCATCCACGGGGCGATCTATGAGGCGCGGCCGGAGGTGCACGCGGTCGTGCACAATCATTCGCCGAGCGTCATTCCGTTCGGCGTGACGACGAAGAAGCTGAAACCATTCCTGCACATGTGCGCCCATATCGGCCATGAAGTGCCGACCTGGGATTGCCGCGACAAATTTGGCGACACCACGTTATTGGTGAGCGACATGGACATGGGCCGCGATCTGGCGCGGCTCCTCGGCACACGGCCGACGACGCTGATGCGCGGCCATGGCGCTACAGTCGTCGGCCGCACAGTGCGCCACGCCGTGTTCGTCTCGGTCTATCTTGAAGTCGGCGCCAAGCTGCAGATGCAGGCCATGGCGCTCGGCGAGATCAAATTCTTGAGCCCCGGCGAGATCGACCAGATCATCGCGCGGCTAAATGATTACTCGCTCAACCGCGCCTGGGAGAACTGGGCGCAGCGCGCCGGGCGGCAGATGCAGGAGAGTTAGCGTCAGTTTGAAACGAAAACATTTCATTCGGACTTCAAGCACGATGCAGTCAAAATAGAGATGAGCTCGGAACGACGGAGGGAAAGCCATGAATGAGACGCTGCGAGAACTTACAGATAGCGAATTGCAGGCCGTCAGCGGGGGTGGCACCTGGCTCCAGGCGGCTGTTGCCTTTGTAGGCGGCTGTGTCATCGGCGGCCCGGCCGTCGGGTTACTCGCCGCTGCGGGTAGCCTATGGTTCGACCAGGGTCCACCTAAGTAACGACGACAACCCTCGATCGCCGCTCAAACGGCTTCGGAGAGCGCCCGCTTCATTCGCCGCTTCGCAGGGCAGGGCTCTGCGAAGCGGACCGATCGCGGCAGATCCAAATCGAATTCGTCATGGCCGGGCTTGTTCCGGCCATCCACGTCTTTAGCTTCGAGACGGTGAAATCAGATCAAAAAATGCCGCCAAAAATGCCAATCGTGAACCATCCGCACCCGATTCCGGGATGACAAAACTGCGTGCTTATTGTCGTGAACCCTACCTGGCTTGCGGGTGGATTGAGTGGAGGCGATATGCTCCCGCGGGTCCCGCCGCCAACGCACTCGCTCTCTTGGTCGGTCAGCGCGCGCGGGACATCGTAAATTTCCATCGTCATCATCGAACCGCTCCTCTGTTCTCAACAATTAGATCGCGAGCGGCGAACATTAATCATTGTGCGCATCAAGATGATGACAAGGACATCCGCTTTAAAACGAGAAGTTTTCAATCGTTAATGATGACTATTCTGCCGCCAAACGCACTTCCGGCGCGGCGTCGCGCACTTCGGCGTCGACGTGTTTCTCGTATTTGGTAAAATTGTTCTGGAACATGCCGACGAGCTTGCGCGCGGTGCGGTCGAACGCCGATTTGTCCTTCCAGGTCTTCATCGGATAGAGCAGATGCGGCTCGACGCCCGGCACCGAGGTC
This sequence comes from uncultured Alphaproteobacteria bacterium, assembly GCA_963816295.1. GTDB lineage: Bacteria > Pseudomonadota > Alphaproteobacteria > Rhizobiales > Xanthobacteraceae > BOG-931. The sequence goes on from CAWFJS010000022.1 coordinate 849,353, forward strand.
GGCACCGCGAAGCCGAAATACGGATCGGTGCGGTAGCTCGCATTTTTCAGTGAGCCGTCAAGCGCGCCGGTCACAAGTGCACGCGTCGCCTTGATCGGCATGCGCCGGCCGACGCCGTAAATGCCGCCGGTCCAGCCGGAATTGACCAGCCAGCAATCGACATCGTGCTTCTTGATCATGTCGCGCAACAGATTGCCGTATTCGGCCGGCGACCGCGGCAAGAACGGCGCGGCGAAACAGGTCGAGAATTCCGGCTCGACACCCACCAAGCCTTTTTCCGTGCCGGCGACTTTGGCGGTGTAACCGGAAAGGAAATGATACATCGCCTGCGCCGGCGTGAGCTTTGCGATCGGCGGCATCACGCCGAACGCGTCCGCCGTCAAAAAGATGATGTTCTTGGGTTGTCCGGCGCAGCCGCTGCGCGAGGCGAGCGGCATAAATTCGATCGGATAGGCGGAACGGGTGTTTTCAGTTCGTTTGTCGCTCTCGAAATCACAAACGCGGGTATCCGGATCGAAAATGACATTTTCCAGCACCGCGCCGAAGCGGTTGGTCGCGGCATAAATCTCCGGCTCGGCTTCTTCGGACAGATTGATGCATTTGGCGTAGCAGCCACCCTCGAAATTGAATACGCCCTCCTCGCTCCAGCCATGCTCGTCGTCGCCGATCAACGTGCGGTTCGGGTCGGCCGACAGCGTGGTCTTGCCGGTGCCCGACAGCCCGAAGAACAGGGCCACATCGCCGGCTTTGCCGACATTGGCCGAGCAATGCATCGGCATCACGCCTTGCGCCGGCAGGTAGAAGTTGAGCGTGGTGAACACCGATTTTTTTATCTCGCCGGCATAGGACGAGTTGCCGATCAGGATGATCTTCTTGGTGAAGTCGATGGCGATGACCGTGTCGCTGCGCACACCATGGCGCGTCGGGTCGGCCTTAAAGCTCGGCAAATCGACGATGGTAAGGTCCGGAACGAAGTCGGCCAGTTCGAAAATATTGGGCCGGATCAGCAATTGGCGAATGAACAAAGAATGCCAGGCAAGCTCGGTGAAGACGCGCGTTTTTATCCGGTATTTCGCATTGGCGCCGCCATAGAGGTCCTGCGCGTATAAGCTCTTGCCGCGCGCATGCGCGATCATGTCGTCATAGAGCAGCTGGAAATTGGCCTGATTGAGTTTGCGATTGCCGCCCCACCACACCGTATTTTCGGTGAGCGCGTCGACGACAACGTGTTTGTCCTTGGGGCTGCGGCCGGTATGGACACCGGTCTGGGCGCAGAAGGCGCCACCCTGCACGAGCGCGCCTTCGCCATTTCTGATTGCGTGCTCCACCAAAACGGTGTCAGGCAAATTCCAATGAACGCCGGCGAGACTCTTGAAACCGAACTTATCGACGCCGTGCGCGCCGTTTCTCACACCCGTTTCCACCACCTTAAGCCTCCGCTTTGGCCGCTTGGCGCGGCTGCCTCCCGGCTGCCGTTCGCCGTTTGGATTGGCCGTTTCTTGTTGCGTTTCGTGTCGCTTTTTTGACCCCTGTCGCCCTCGTGCAGAGCTGCCCGAGCGGCGACCCCGTCTGTGCTCACCTGCCTCGTCGGCGGGCGTTGCGACCCTATATCCAGCCGCTTCGCCTCTGCCAAGCTACGAGTTCCCACAGCCCTAACCGGCTCGCCGCTCGCGCGTTCCAACGCTGCAGTGCAGCGAGATCGATCGGCGGAATATTCTGTCGAATTATCAGCTAGAGCGCGCCTGCTTCGCCAAATCGGCCAAAACTTCGCGCAATTGCCCAGCGGCGGTGACGCGCCGTGGAAATTCCAAGCGCAGCACAGCATCGCCGCAACCAAGGTCCAGTCCGTCCGGATCGAGCCCGATCACCCGCCACGGCCCCGCTGGGGCACCCAATAATTTTGTTGCGTAAAGCGCGACTGCATCGGCGTGATCGTCATTCATGTGGGCAACCGCGCTCGCTTCGATTTCGAGCAGATCGCGGGCGCCGGAAATATCGGTCAGGACCTCGGCCGCTGTGAGATCGGCCGCGCGGGCAAAGCCGGCATTGAGATGCGCGGATTCAACAATCATGCGCCAGAGCGCAAAATCGGCAAAGCCGGCATAGAGCTCGGCCTTTGGATGCCGCGCCAGAAAACGCCGGCGCAAGTGCGCTTCGTCAGCCGCGTCACGCACAATCCTTACAAACCTGCCGAGCACGGTCAGCCGCGGATGCGCGAGCGGATCGCCCTTGCCGGCGGCGGCGAGCAGCACCGATGCGCGGCTGTCCGCTTCAAGATTGGCGGTATGGCTGGAAAGCCGGGATATCAGGATCAGCGGCGATCCATCGCTGTCGGTTGCAACATTGACGAGCGAGCCGAACGGATGCCCGGTGTTGCGGTCGATCGTCGCCAGCGCACCGGCGCGGATCAAGCGCAGCAATTTTTTCGCCGTCGCTTTGGCGTCAAAATCCGGCGTCGGAGCGGTTTCCGGCAGCCGGTCCGGCATGGCGCCCGGTAGCGGCCGATCCGGAATCGAGCGGTTTGCTCCTTTGGGGCCCCCGGATTCGGCCATAGGGACGTTACTGGGGGCATTACCGGGGGCTTTATCGGAGGGCGTCATCGCCCAGTTCCCATCGTAGGGGCTCTTAAAGCCTGCGGGGTAGTGTGAGCCACCGGAATTGCCCCGATTTTGCCTTGTCTGGTCACACTTCCGCCCCCACATGGGGATTCAAAGGCTTTTGGGGCCGGGCTGATGATGCTGCGGCCGACTCACGTTAAATCATGTTAGAAGGCCGCCATGCCGACAATCGCTCTCGTCGACGACGACCGCAATATCCTCACCTCGGTTTCGATCGCGCTCGAAGCCGAAGGCTACCGGATCACCACGTATACCGACGGGGCTTCGGCGCTCGACGGTTTTAAGACCGCGCCGCCGGATCTCGCCATTCTCGATATCAAGATGCCGCGTATGGACGGCATGGAGACGTTGCGCCGGCTGCGGCAGAAATCCGATCTGCCGGTGATCTTTCTCACGTCGAAGGACGAGGAGATCGACGAACTGTTCGGGCTGAAAATGGGCGCGGACGATTTCATCCGCAAACCATTTTCGCAGCGCCTCTTGGTCGAGCGCGTCAAAGCGGTACTGCGCCGCGCCTCGCCTAAAGACGGCAGCATGCCGAAGGAGGCGGACAGCAAGGTGCTCGAGCGCGGCCAGCTGCGCATGGATCCGGAGCGCCACACCTGCACCTGGAAAAACGAGCCGGTGACGCTCACCGTAACCGAGTTTCTGATCCTGCAAGCCCTGGCGAGCCGCCCCGGCGTGGTGAAAAGCCGCAACGCCTTGATGGATGCGGCCTATGACGATCAGGTCTATGTGGATGATCGCACCATCGACAGTCACATCAAGCGGCTGCGCAAAAAGTTCAAAGCCAGCGACGGCGAGTTCGACATGATCGAAACGCTGTACGGTGTCGGATATCGCTTTAAGGAATAAGCGCGAGCGCATGATTCGGGAGCACCGGCTGGCGTTTCGAAGCGGGTCACACGCGATAGATATTGGAGCCTCCGCAGCTAACGCGCAGGGCGCTAAGGCGGCCGAGTAAAAGCCGTCATGCCGGCCTGGCTGCGGCTAAGCGCAAACAGGGCTCCTGACTGGGCGGCTGACGTGCGGTAGTAATGGCGTCCGGCCTCCCGTCCGTCTTTCCCCGCAACGGGCAGCGGTGGGGGGCAGACGGAAGGCCGATCGAAACCCCGGCAGACGACGTGCTCGATCGAACCGCAGACGCAAAAACATCGACGGCAACTGCCGTCGAGAACCAGAACGAGAGCCAAAGCGCTGGCCTCGTTGAGGTGACGGCGCGTCACAGCGCCGGTGTCGGCGCTTGGCTGGCCCGCGGCTGGCAGTTCTTTATCACCCAGAGCTCGTCGAGCCTCACCCGCCGTATCGTCGTTCTTAACCTCACCGGTCTGGTTGCGCTTTCGATTGGCATTATTGTGCTGTCGCAATTTCGCGCCGGCCTCATCGACGCCCGCATCCAGAGCCTGTTGGTGCAGGGCGAGATCATCGCCGGCGCGATCGCATCGTCGGCGACCGTGGAAACCGATTCATCGATCACGCTCGATCCCGACAAGCTTCTCAATTTGCATCCGGGCGAAAGCTACGGTCCGAACGAGGACGCGCTGTACGGCCTCGATTTTCCGATCAATCCCGAGCGCGTCGGGCCGATCCTGCGGCGGCTGGTTTCGCCGACCAAAACGCGCGCGCGCATCTATGATCGCGACGGCGTGCTGCTCGTGGACAGCCGCAACCTGTTCGGCCGCGGCGATATCTTGCGTTACGATTTGCCGCCGCCGAGCGCCGAAAAGCCCGGCTTCTTCGAGCGCGCCTTCATCGCGCTGCGGATGTGGCTCGGGCGCGGCGATCTTCCGCTGTATCACGAGCTCGGCCCGGACGACGGCAAAGGCTATAGCGAGGTGGCGCGCGCGCTGGACGGGCAAAACGCCAGCATGGTGCGCATCAACGAACGCGGTGACGTGATCGTCTCAGTCGCGGTGCCGGTGCAGCGCTTCCGCGCCGTGCGCGGTTCGCTGATGCTCTCGACCCAAGGCGCCGATATCGACGACATGGTCGAGGCCGAACGGCTTGCCATTCTCAAAGTGTTTCTGATCGCCGCGGCCGTTATGGTCGTACTGTCGATCCTGTTGGCAGGCACCATCGCCGAACCGGTGCGGCGTCTCGCCGACGCCGCCGAGCGCGTTCGCCGCCGCATCCGTTCGCGCGTGGAGATTCCCGATTTTACGCGCCGCCGTGACGAGATCGGCCATCTTTCGGGCACGCTCCGCGACATGACCAATGCGCTCTACAGCCGGATCGAAGCCATCGAAAGCTTTGCCGCGGACGTGGCGCATGAACTCAAAAACCCGCTGACCTCATTGCGTTCTGCGGTCGAGACTTTGCCGCTTGCCAAGAGCGACGAAAGCCGCTCTCGCCTGCTCACCATCATTCAACACGACGTCAAACGGCTCGACCGCTTGATCTCGGATATTTCCGACGCGAGCCGGCTCGACGCCGAGCTGCAGCGCGAGGAGGCGGCGCCGGTCGACTTCGCCAAGCTATTGAGCACGCTGGTTGCGGTAGCAAACGAAGTGAAACGCGAGGATTGCGTCAAAGTCACTTTGCGGTTCGAAGGCGGTTCCGGGCGCGGCTTCCAGGTTCCCGGCCATGACTCGCGTCTGGGCCAGATCATCGACAATCTGATCGAGAACGCGCGTTCGTTCTCGCCGCCCGGTGGGACGGTTCGCGTTACCTGCCGGCGCTCACGCCACTACGTCGAGATTTTAGTCGACGATGACGGGCCCGGCGTGCGGCCCGACGTGCACGAGAAAATTTTCGAGCGGTTCTACACCGATCGGCCTCATCAGGGATTCGGCCAAAATTCAGGTCTCGGACTGTCGATCTCGAAACAGATCGTGGAGGCCCACGGCGGTTCGATTGCCGTCGAGAACCGCACCGGTCCGGTAGGCGCGGACGGCGAGCCGCGCGTGCTCGGCGCACGCTTTATCGTCAGGCTCCCGGCGCTCTAATGGCAAAACCTGGCGCGACCGTGCACGCTTCGGCGGTGCTCGTCGGCGCGCGCGCGGTCTTGATCCGCGGGCCCTCCGGGGCCGGCAAATCGCGGCTGGCATGGGAGCTGATCGAGGCAGCGCGCGGCGGTGCCGTCGCTTTCGCGAGACTCGTCGGCGACGATCGCGTTCATCTTCGGGCGGCCGGCGGGCGGCTTTTGGTACGGCCAAACGACGCGCTTGCCGGACTGATCGAACTGCGCGGCGTCGGCATTCTGCGGCGCGATCATGAAGCCTGCGCGGTCGTCGGCCTTGTGGTCGATCTCGCCGCCGCGGACGCCGAACGCCTGCCCGAACGCGACGAAACCGTTGTGGAAGGCATAACGATCCCGCGTCTCGCCGTCGCACCGGCGGTCGCAGCCTTGCCGCTGGTCTTGGCCGTGGTCACTTCATGCGATGCCGTAAGCGTCTCAAAGGCGACCCAGGGGCGACTTGGGGGGCGACTTGGGGGGCGACTTGGGGGCGGCACAAAGACCGAATTGGCAATTGATTAACCATAATGTTCCAAGACTCGGCGCGGCGCTCAATTCTTGACACGCGAGCAATTCTGGCCGCTTTGGCCGGATGCTGTGCCGGCGGAACCCGCTCGTTACCGCGATGCAACAACCCCCGCAGCTTGCCCAGAATGCCCCTTGCGCCGGGGCTTTAGATGGTCATGATGAGCCCCCTTTCGTGCGGCGCAACCGGGGCGCGCCCGCGGGGAGTTCCATGATTGGTCTTGTGCTGGTCACCCACGGGCGGCTTGCTGTCGAGTTCCGCGCCGCGCTGGAGCACGTTGTCGGCCCGCAGGGCCAAATCGAAGCAATAACCATCGGTCCCGACGACGACGTCGAGGAGCGCCGCAAGGACATCATTGAAGCGGTGCGGCGGGTCGACAGCGGCGACGGCGTCGCCATCCTGACCGATATGTTTGGCGGCACCCCGTCGAACCTGGCAATTTCGGTCATGAGTCGGCCCAAGGTCGAGGTGCTGGCCGGGATCAATCTTCCGATGCTGGTGAAGCTCGCCAAGGTCCGCGACGAGTGCCCGCTCGCCGAAGCGGTCGCCGCAGCGCAGGAAGCCGGGCGTAAATACGTGACCATTGCCAGCCGGGTGCTGACCGGCAAATGAACGCCACGGGGCAAAGCAGCGCCCGAATGCCGGACACGCAACCCGCCGAGGACGCCGTGGTTCGCGCTCTCGTTATCTGCAACAAAAAAGGCCTGCACGCCCGCGCCTCGGCCAAATTCGTACAGACCGTGGAAAAATTCGATGCCGATGTGCGGGTGACGCGCGGCCACGAAACCGTCGGCGGCACCTCGATCATGGGGCTGATGATGCTTGCCGCGGCGCCGGGAACTTCGATCACGATTAGCGCCACCGGGCCGCAAGCCGCTGCCGCCGTCGATGCCTTGGAGGCGCTGATCGCCTCGCGTTTCGGCGAAGCTGATTGATCATTTGTTGCGCATGATCTTGACCGACCTGGCTTCGCCCGCCGAAGCGTCGAATGGAAGGAGTCGCGATCGGCGAGGCTTCGCGCAGGCGGGAAACTGGTATCCACTTTTCGGGATCATGCTCTAGGATTGGCTGCGCATGGCGAAACGCAAAGCCACACCAAGGCCACAGTCAAGGCCAAGACCAAAACCAGTGTGTCGCGACCAAATAGCCGCCCCAACAGGAGTAAGTCGATGAGCCCCGAACCGATCACGAAAGGCAGTGCCCCCAATCCTGCCCCGGCCGCCTCGGCCGCTGCGGCTGAACGTGGCGCGGCGAGCATCCGCTATGTCGACCGCGCCGACATGGTCGAGACTTTTGCCGATTCCGTTACCGGTTTGATCTTCGATGGTCAGACCTTGCGCATCGAGTTTGGCGTCACCCGTTTCGACGACGTCAAGCCCAATGCGCCGATCACCGGCCGCCGCTATCCGGCGCTTGGTGCTGCCGCCGGTCGCGGCCGTCGATCTCATCAATCGCATGCAACAGATCGCGGCGGCGCTGACGCAAGCCGGCGTGGTGAAGGCAGCACAGCGGCCGACAGCGCCGCCGCCAAAGGCCGGCTGATCGGCGTCCGAATAATCAGCGTTTAGTGGGCGCTTTGCCCGCGGCCGCGCGTGCCGCTTTCAGGTCGGCAACGAAATCGCGGTAGGCGGCGTGTTTGTCGTTCAAAAGCGAGGGCATAAAGGTATCTTTATGTCTTTATTGCCGCCGCGACGCGTCCCTGCTAAAGCATAGACAAAGCTGGCCCCGGCCCGGATCCGGGGCGGATGGCTCTGTTTCCCGCAAAAAGGATGCCCATGACTACGTCCGCGAAAACAAAAACGCATGCTTCGGCCGCCGATTACGTCGTCAAGGACATCGGCCTTGCGGACTGGGGCCGCAAGGAGATCGCCATCGCCGAAACCGAAATGCCGGGGCTGATGGCGACCCGCGAGGAATTCGGGCCGCAACAACCGCTGCGGGGCGCGCGCATCGCCGGCTCGTTGCATATGACCATCCAGACCGCGGTCCTGATCGAGACGCTCAAAGCGCTCGGTTCCGATGTGCGCTGGGCCTCATGCAACATCTATTCGACGCAAGACCATGCCGCCGCCGCCGTCGCCGCCGGCGGCACCCCGGTATTCGCGGTCAAGGGCGAGACGCTGGAAGAATATTGGAACTACACCCACCGTATTTTCGAATGGGCCGACGGCGGCGGTCCTAACATGATCCTCGACGATGGCGGCGACGCCACGCTGCTTCTGCATCTCGGCATGCAGGCCGAGAGCAATGCCGGCGTGGTCGCGCATCCGGGCAATGAAGAAGAGGAAGTACTGTTCGCCGCGGTCGGCAAACGGCTCAAGGAACGGCCGGGCTGGTATTCGACCGTCGCCAAAAACATCAAGGGCGTCACCGAGGAGACCACGACCGGCGTGCACCGGCTCTATCAGATGGAGCGGGAAGGGCGGCTGTTGTTCCCCGCCATCAACGTCAATGATAGCGTCACCAAGTCGAAATTCGACAATCTCTACGGCTGCCGCGAGTCGCTGGTCGACGGCATCCGCCGCGGCACCGACGTGATGATGGCCGGCAAGGTCGCGATGGTCGCCGGCTTCGGCGACGTCGGCAAAGGCTCGGCGGCGTCGTTACGCCAGGCCGGCTGCCGCGTCATGGTTGCCGAGATCGATCCGATCTGCGCGTTGCAAGCCGCCATGGAAGGCTATGAAGTCGCCACCATGGAAGATGCGGCGCCGCGAGCCGACATTTTCGTCACCGCGACCGGCAATGTCGACGTCATCACCATCGAACACATGCGCAAGATGAAGCATCGCGCCATCGTCGCCAATATCGGCCACTTCGACAGCGAGATTCAGGTGGCGGCGCTGCGCAATTTGAAATGGCATAACGTCAAACCGCAGGTCGACGAGATCGAATTCCCCGACGGCAAGCGCATCATTCTGTTGTCGGAAGGCCGCCTCGTTAATCTCGGCAATGCCATGGGCCATCCGAGCTTCGTCATGTCGTCATCCTTCACCAACCAGACGCTGGCGCAGATCGAGCTGTGGACCAATCCCGACAAGTACCAGAACAAGGTTTACACGCTGCCGAAAGAGCTCGACGAAAAAGTCGCGCGGCTGCATCTCGACAAGATCGGGGTGAAGCTGACCAAGCTGTCCGACAAGCAGTCAAACTATATCGGCATTCCGGTGCACGGGCCGTACAAGTCCGATCATTACCGGTATTGAGCCTGCAATCACCGCGGCGGGATGATCGCGATCTGGTAATCGACCGGCGTGTCGGATGAACCGAAGAAGCGGCGAGCGAGCGTCACGTCCTCGGTCTTGCCGCCATAGCGCGGCGGCATGGGCATCGAGTTCCTTGACAGACAACCTGGTTCAGCGCGCGGACACACGATCGCGATGCCTTCGCGCGCGATGCGCGCTTGGTCGACCCACGGCGTGCGCATCGGTTCGGTCACCACGAAGGTCGCCGGCGGATCGGCGAAATAAAAGTTGCTGCCGTCAACCACCGGCCGATTGCCGCCGACGATGCGCAGCGGCTTGTCGGTCGCTCCGCGCCACGCCTGCTCGACCGCTTGCGCGATCAGCCGATAATGGCTCGCGTAATTGGTCACGCCCTGGCGATGGATCACGAGCGCGATGACCGGGGAAGCGGCGAGCAGCAGCAGCGGCAAGACAATCGCGAAGGCCAAAAGATAGATTGCCGCAGTGCGGTTGACGTGAAGGAGCGGTGACGCAAACAGCACGACCGGCAGCAAGGTCATCGCCGACATCGACCATAGCGGATCGAGGTCCGCGCGTGCCGGCACAGCGACCAGAGCGGCGAGTATCAGCGGCGCGGCAAAGGCGATCAGAATCGTTCGCCGTTCTAGCGCTTTCGGCCACAGCGTATCTTTAATCGCAGCGACACTCGGCAGGGTGGCGAGCGCGCCGAGCACGGTCGGGACGGCGATATAGCCGAGCACGCTCGCCAGGAAATACAGCGATCCGGCGGCTGCGTGCGGAAGTGTAGTGGCGTGCGAGGTGAAGGCAAAATCGACGGTGGTGAAGCCGTGCGTCGCGATCCAAAATACATGCGGCGCCAATACTGCGGTGCCGGCGGCGATTGTCAGCCACGGCGCCGGTGACCGAAAATAGGCGGTGCGGCGCGGGTCGCTCAACGCGGCGAGCCCGAGTCCAGCGAGCAAAAAGATCGACCAATATTTGCCGAGCATGGCGGCGCCGGCGGCCAAACCGGCCAGCGTCGCCAAACCGGCGCGGCGGGTTTCGAATGAGAGCAGAAACCACCAGGTGGTGGCCGCCCAGAACGGCGTGAGTACCGAACTCGCGTTGTATTTCAGTGCGTGAAAATTATAGAACGGCAAGAGGCTCAATAGCGCCAATCCGAGCACGCGCTTTTCCGGGGTCAGATATCGGCCGGCGAGTCGCCATGCGATCCACAGCGCCATCGTCGCCAGAAGAATTCCGAACAGGTAAAATGCCCAGTCCTGCCGCGGCATCACTGCGAACCAGGCGCGCACCAACCAGGCGCCGAGCGGCGGATGGGTCGGCGCGCTCAAGCCGATCTGGTGTGACCAGGCGAACATTTCGCCGATGTCGAAATGAAGATCTTGGCTCCCCTTGGCGATGGCGCCGTAGAGCGACCACGCGGCGGCATAGCCGGCGAGGAGGACGAGCATGGTGCGCTCGCTGCGCACCGGATCAATCAGCGCGGCAAAAATCCGTTCGAACGGATTGCGGCTTACGCCTGCTTTTTCAGCCATGGTCATGCGCGGAGCTGTTCTATTGGGATGCGGCCGCGGCGCGGGGCGCCGCCAGCACTTCGGCGACCGCGGCATAGACTTCCTCGACTGCGATCGCGCGCATGCAGACATTATCGGTGCAGGCGGTCTTGCGATGATTGTGCGCGGTCACGCAGGGCGAACAGGCGAGCCCGGCATAGATCGCACGCGACGTGCCGAGCGGTTGGTAGAGCTTCGGCGTCTCCGGACCGAACAGCACGATGGTGGGAAGGCCGGCGGCGGCGGAAAAATGCGCCGGACCGGAATCGTTACTCACCATCAATGTCGCTTGCGCATAAAGCGCCGGCAAGTCGGCAAGGCTCGAATGGCCGGCGAACGAGACCGAGCGTGGCCCATTGATCCGCGCGAGTTCCTCGGCTCTGGCGCGCTCCTCCGGCGCGCCGGTGATCAGCACGACGACATCGTCATGGGCGGCGAGGATGCGGCCGATCAATTCGCCAAATCGCTCTGGCATCCAGCGCCGGTGCGGCAATAGCTCACTCGCGTTCGGATTGATCAGAACAAGGCGCTGGCGCGCCGGATCGAACGGCACCAGCGCGTGGATGCGTTCGAGCAGGCGTTCGCGCGCCTCGCCGCCCGGCGGCGGGAGCGCCACTTTGAGCTGATCGTCGCCGATCACGGTCTTGGAGTAAGGCACCGTCGGCACGGGAGCGGCGAGCGCGTCGACCAGCGCGATGAAGTTTTTGGCGATGTGGATGTGCGGATTGTAGGCGACGCGGTGCGTGAGCATCGCGCCGCGATAGAGCCCTTCATTGTGAAAGCGATGAAAGCCGACGCGCCGCTCAGCGCCGGATAGTCCACTTAATAGCGCGGTGAAGCGCGAGAACAGTTCCAGGTCCACGACCGTGTCGATGTCCTTGGCGCGGCACCAGCGCAGGAAGCCGAGCGTGTCCCGAGCGAGCGCGAACAGCGATTTGTCGGAGATGGTGAAAACATTTTCGGCGGGAAACGTGCCGAGAAGTTCGAGCGAACCGGCATTGCGCTCGAAGATGACGAAAAACGGTTCGACGGCAAGCTCAGTGCGCGCCTTGCGCATCGCCGGTTCGGCGAGGATGGTCGTGCCCATTTCCGACAATTCGACGAACAGGATGCGCCGCACCGGCCGCGCGTCGCTAGGGCGAAACCAGTCGCGCAAACGCACGAGCAGCGTCGCGGCGGCGCAGAGCGGCACGCCGGCCCAATGATCGATGCGGCGCATCGTATCGACGTTCATCAAATGGTGCACCTTTGCAGGCCGGCCGTCAGCCAGCGGTTCTACCGCGTTCGCCTTCCCTTTGGGAATCGCAAGTCTTGCTGAATCAACCAAGTCCTGCTGTATCAAGCCTTGCCGCTTCCTGAGGCGGATGTTATCTGCGCCGCCATGACCGCGGTTCCAATCGAGAATATCCGCAACTTCGCCATCATCGCCCATATCGACCACGGCAAATCGACGCTCGCCGACCGCCTGATCCAGCTCACCGGGGCGCTGGAGGCGCGCGAAATGGTCGATCAGGTGCTCGATTCCATGGATATCGAGCGCGAGCGCGGCATCACCATCAAGGCGCAAACAGTGCGGCTCAACTACCGCGCCCGCGACGGCAAGGATTACGTGCTCAATCTGATCGACACGCCCGGCCACGTCGATTTCGCCTACGAGGTCAACCGCTCGCTCGCCGCCTGTGAAGGCTCCCTCCTCGTGGTCGACGCCTCGCAGGGCGTCGAGGCGCAGACGCTCGCCAATGTCTATCAGGCGATCGACAACAATCACGAGATCGTGCCGGTGCTCAATAAGGTCGATCTGCCGGCGGCCGAGCCGGACAAGGTCCGGGAGCAGATCGAGGACGTGATCGGGCTCGACGCCTCGCACGCGATCCTGATCTCGGCCAAAACCGGCGACAACGTGCCGGAAGTCTTGGAGGCGATCGTGCATCGGCTGCCGCCGCCGAAAGGCGACGCTGCGGCGCCGCTAAAGGCGCTCTTGGTGGACAGCTGGTACGATTCCTATCTCGGCGTCGTCGTGCTGTTTCGCGTCGTCGACGGGGTCCTAAAAAAAGGCCAGCGCATCCGCATGATGGGCACCGACGCCGCCTACGAGGTCGACCGTGTCGGCGTGTTCACGCCCAAGCGCGTCGAGCTCGACCAGCTCGGCCCCGGCGAGATCGGCTTTCTCACCGCCTCGATCAAGGAAGTCGCCGATACCCGCGTCGGCGACACCATCACCGACGAGCGCAAGCCGGTGGCCGCGCCGCTGCCCGGTTTTCGCCCGGCAATTCCGGTGGTGTTTTGCGGGTTGTTCCCGGTCGACGCCGCCGATTTCGAAGCGTTGCGCGCCGCCATGGGCAAGCTCCGCCTCAACGACGCGAGCTTTTCGTATGAAATGGAGACCTCGGCCGCGCTCGGCTTCGGCTTCCGCTGCGGCTTCCTCGGCCTTCTCCATCTTGAAATCATCCAGGAGCGGCTTGAGCGCGAATTCAATCTCAACCTGATCGCGACCGCGCCGTCGGTGATCTACAAGATCAAACTGCGCGATGGCCGGGAGCTGGAGATCCACAATCCGGTCGACATGCCGGATCCGAACCACATCGAGGAAATGCGCGAGCCCTGGATCGAGGCGACGATTCTGACGCCCGACGAATATCTCGGCGCCGTGCTTAAATTGTGCCAGGACCGCCGCGGCGAGCAGAAGGAACTCACTTACGTCGGCAACCGGGCGCTGGTGAAATACAATCTGCCACTCAACGAAGTGGTTTTCGATTTTTACGACCGGCTGAAATCGGTGTCGCGCGGCTATGCCTCGTTCGATTATCACCTGACCGATTATCGCACCTCGGAGCTGGTCAAGCTGCAGATGCTGGTCAATGCCGAGCCGGTCGATGCGCTCGCCATGCTGGTGCATCGCACCCGCGCCGAGAGCCGCGGCCGCGCCATGGCGGAAAAGCTCAAGGAGCTCATCCCGCCGCATATGTTCCAGGTCCCGATTCAGGCCGCGATCGGCGGCAAGATCATCGCGCGCGAGACCGTGCGCGCCTTTCGCAAGGACGTCACGGCCAAGTGCTACGGCGGCGACGTCACCCGCAAGCGCAAGCTTCTGGACAAGCAGAAGGAAGGCAAGAAGCGCATGCGCCAATTCGGCAAGGTCGACATCCCGCAGGAAGCCTTCATCGCCGCGCTGAAGGTCGATGTGTGAGCTTCGCTACCCGCGAGCCTAGAGGAACCATGAGACGCTGGTTTCGCCGTGTCGCGATTATGATCCTAGCAACTGTGACCCTGCTTGGCTTCGGAATAGCACCGGGAAACGCGGAATCGCATCCACATGTTTATCTGTTCCGCGGATTAGCGGATGTTTTTTCGACCGGCATGGACACACTGGCCGATGAGCTGAATAAACATGGCGTCCGTGCGACGTCACACAGTCATACGGATTGGAAGGAAATAGCCGACAGAGCCGCAGCAGATTACAAGGCTAAGAAGGAGAGCCCAATTATCCTCATCGGTCATTCGCTCGGCGCCGACGCCGCAATGGAGATGGCCGACTATTTGGGTGACAAAGGTGTTCCGGTGGCTCTTGTGGTGCCGTTTGACGCTACGCAGTCGTTCCCGGTGCCTGGCAATGTCGCTCGTGTCGTCAATTTTACTCAGCGAGATTATGCTCAAATGCGGCCGGGACCCGGCTTCCGCGGCCTGCTTAACAATGTCGACCTTAGCTCCAATCATGACATTGGACATCTCAATATCGACAAGTCGCCAGAACTGCATGCTCGTGTTCTAACCGAAGTTCTCACGGTACTTGGGCGTCGTTTGGCGACACAGATGAAACCGCGGTCAAACAGCCCACGAGCGCGGAGCGGTTCGGAAGTGCCGGTCACGACCGCGGCGCCAGCCGAAAGCAAGGCTAAGACTCCGAGGTAACCGATTAATCCGACATCGGGCATTAATGAGTCCGCGCCCTGGTTTCTCTGCGATCAGGTTGGGCGCTTACGCCGCCGCAACGGCGAGGCCTTCCTGCTCACAGGAATTGGTGATGTCGGACACCGTGGCGCGCTGCATGTCGCGTTTCCAGCGCAGGTCGTCGAATTCCGATCCGCGATGCATGGTGCAGCGATCGTCCCAAATCACCAGGTCGTGGACACGCCAGCGATGCGTGTAGACGAACTGCCGCTGGGTGGCGTGGGCTATGAGTGCATCGATCAGCGCTCGACCCTCCGGCTCGGGCATGCCGAAGATGCGGCCGGCATGGGACGCGAGATAAAGTGATTTGCGGCCGGATTCCGGGATGACACGCACCAGCGCTTGCGGCACCGGCGGCATACCTTGGCGCTCTTCATCGCTGAACTCGGTGAAGCCCAGTCGGGCGCGGGAATTGAAGATCGAGTGCTCCGCGACAAGGCCTTGGAGCCGCCGCTTCATGTCTTCGGGTAGCGCATCGTAGGCGGCGCGTTCATCGGCAAATTCGGTGTGGCCGCCGATCGGCGGAATTGAGCGTGCATAGAGCAGCGACGCCCGCGCCGGCAGGCGCTTGAACGAGCTGTCGGTGTGCCACAGTCGATTGCCGAGCTCAAACATGCGTCGTCGTGAGTTTTTGCCCCAGACCTCGTTGTCGGTATCGAGATTGGAGACGTCGGCGAACTCCTTGCGCACGCGTAATTTCGCATCCTTGCGGAACAGCGCGATGGTGGTCTCGAGCGGACCGAAGTTTCTGGCGAAGTCGAGGTGCTGATCCTGCGATAGATGCTGATCGGGAAAGATCAGCACGGCATGTGTCGTGAATGCTTCTTTGACGGCCAGGAGGTCGGCCGGTTCGAGCGTTGTCGACAAATTGATATCGCCGATTTCAGCGACAAAACCGGGCGTGACCGGACAAACGGTGATGGCCATGGGCAGTTTCCTCCGGCAGTTCCTCCGCCGCGTTATCTTACGCTTACGGAGGTAAACCGGGGAGGAGGATTTCACGGATGACGGATCAAGCATCGCTTGCGATCAAACGGATTAACCCGCTCGAACTCGGCGTCCCGCCGGGCTATTCGCAGGTGGTGGAAGTTCGCGGCGGGCGTATTATTTTCATCGCGGGCCAGACCGCGCTGGATCGGAACGGCGAAGTCGTCGGCAAGGCCAATTTTGCCCAGCAGGCGGCCCAGGTGTTCGAAAATCTAGCCATTGCGCTGCAATCCGTCGGCTGCACTGCCGCCAACTTGATCAAGCTGACCGTCTTTCTCCGAAACATGGATGATTTGTCAGCGTATCGAGAAGCCCGAAATCGATTTTTTGCTACGGTGACGCCACCCGCCGGTCCGGCCGTAACCTTAGTGGAGGTGTCACGACTTTACGGTCCGGATTTCCTGATTGAAATCGAGGCCTTCGCGGCAGCCTAATTGTGGCAGGTTCCATCGCCGCAAAAAAGCCGCTTGAGGGCAATCGTGTCGGCACGCTGCGAGAGGGCGTGTGTGTCTTTCCAACACTAGAGGAGCGCGAGCCCGCGCCGGTAGGGTGACGTGTCATGACAAGGGGAGTTACTTCCATGAAGAAGCTCGCTCTACCACTGGCCGCGCTGCTCGCTCTCCTCAGTATCGCGGGCTGTGCGCAGTACTACGGCAAGGGCAAAGCCCCGCCGCCGGTTGTTACCAAAGGCTAAGCAAGCGTTGGGGGGAGTGCGGGGACCGGCCATCGTGCCGGTCCCTTTCTTTTTCGGTCATGTCCTCGCCTGTCGCGGGCATCTGCCGATAGCTCGGATCCGAGCGGGGAGAAGGAGAACCGCGCTAATGAATCACGATCGTGGTCGCATCCATGCCTTCGCGCTGCACCAGGCCGAACAGGATCGCGGCGTTGCCGGGATCAAGCCGAACGCAGCCGTGCGAGGCGGGGCGGCCGAGATGCGAAATCTCGTAGCTGCCGTGGATGGCGAAGCCGCCGTAGAAGAAGATCGAATGCGGCATCGGCGAATTGTAATATTTGCGTGAGAACCAGTGCCGCGCCAGCATTTCCGGGTGATAGGTGCCGGGCGGGGTGATGTAGCCGCGCCGCGCGGTGGAGACGCGCCAGTTGTAACGCGGCACGCCATCGACGGTCACCGCCATGCGCTGCACCGCGCGATCGATGTCGACGACAATGGCGGCGCTGGCGCTTCTCGTCAGCGCGACAGTGAATACCAGCGCGGCCAGTACGCAGTACAGATGACGCATGACGGGCCCCGGCGACCTCAGCACCTAATCACTACGTAACGTGAAGTGCTTGTAAAGCGGTTACCGAGCGCGGACGTTCTTTACTGATCTTTTTCCCGGGCGCAGCGCAACAGCGCACGGCTGTAACATTGGGCTAACCATGACGACCTTCGATCTCTTCACCGTCGGTCATTCCAATATTTCGGCGGAGCGCTTTATCGCACTGCTGCGCGGCGCCGGTGTCGACGCTATTGCCGACGTGCGCTCAATCCCCGCGTCGCGGTTTTGCCCCTGGTTCTCGGCGAAGAACCTCGCGTCGCTCTTGGCCGGCGCAAACATGGACTATCTGTCCTTCGGCGATGAACTCGGCGGCCGGCCGCGCGATCCGTCGCTCTATTGCGACGGCGTCGCCGATTACGAGGCCATGGCGAGGTGGCCGAGCTTCCGGGCTGGTCTCGATCGCTTGCTTGCGAACGCCGGGCAGCGGCGCCTGTGCCTGATGTGTTCGGAGCGCGATCCGCTCGACTGCCATCGCTGTCTGTTGGTCGCCCGCGCGCTGGCCGCGCGCGGTGTGACGGTCGGACACATCCTGCATGATGGCGGAATCGAATCGCACACCGCCGCCGAGCGGCGGCTTCTCGAAGCCGCAGGCGTGGATAGCGACCTCTTCGCAACTGGACAGGACGAACGACTCGCGGCAGCGTATCGCCGCCGCGTGCGTGCCGTCGCCTACCGCCTCAGGGGCGCGAACAAGCCGGACAAGATGGCGAACAAGACGGCGACAGCCATTAAGAAGAAGAGCCGCTGATGTACACTGCCGCCCGCCTGGTTGCCGTTCTCCTCTTCGCGCTGGCCGGTTCCGCCGCCGCGCAGGAAAAGCACCTGATCGATCCGACGCCGCCCGGCTCGCTCAATCCCGAGCCGCTGCCGCCGCTCGAACATCCGGACGCCGCCACCCCGGCCAAGGAATTTTTCGCACGCAAGCCGACGCCGTTTCCCGGCCCCGCCCGCTCGATCGGCGGCTATTCCGACGGCTGCCTCGCCGGCGCCGCGCCGCTGCCGATCGACGGCCCGTCTTGGCAAGTCATGCGGCTGTCGCGCAACCGCAACTGGGGCAATCCGCATCTCGTGCGCTTCATCGAGCGCTTTGCCAAAAACGCCAAGAAAGTCGGCTGGAACGGCCTTCTGGTCGGCGACATGTCGCAGCCGCGCGGCGGGCCGATGATTTCAGGCCATACCAGCCATCAGGTCGGGCTCGACGCCGACATCTGGTTCACGCCGATGCCGGACCATGTGCAAAGCCGCCAGGAGCGCGAATTCACGTCGGCGACCGATATTGTCGCGCCGGATCTGCTCGACATCGATCCGCAAATCTGGACACCGACCTATACCGCACTCATCCGCGCCGCCGCCAAGGATCCGTCGGTGACGCGCATCTTCGTCAATGCCGCGATCAAGAAGGCACTGTGCCGCGAGGCCGGCTCGGATCGCGATTGGCTGCAGAAAGTACGGCCGTGGTACGGCCATGCCGAGCACTTCCACGTCCGCATCGCTTGTCCAGCGGACAGTCCCGATTGCAAGCCGCAGGCGCCGCCGGATGCGAACGATGGCTGCGGTCACGAGCTCGATTACTGGTTCAAGGAATCGACCCTGCATCCGCCGCCGCCGCTCATTCCCCCGAAGCCGAAGCCGCCGCTGACGCTCACCGGCTTGCCGCCGACATGCAAATCGATCGTGCAGGCGCCGTAAGCGATACCGAAACGACCGCTCATTCCCGCGTAAGCGGGAATCCAGTCATTTTGCGAATTTTTGTCTGGGCCTCCGCCTTCGCGGGGGCAAGCGGACGAGGCGTTAGGTTCACAATCCCGGCGTTCCAAAAAGCATCCGCTGCGCCAGCGCCGCGGCATACAACAGGCCGCAGACGCAGATGACAATGACCACAGTGAAATTGGCGGCTTGCTGTTCGGGCACTTTGGTCAGTCGCGGCACCCCGAGCCAGAACAGATAAATGCCGTAAACGCCGGTGAGCAGGAGAAAACGCAAGCCGGGCAGCAGCAGAAATATTCCGGCGAGCCAGAGCGGTGTAAACGAGTAGACCGCGAGCTTGAACGCGTCCTCGAAATCGCGCCGTCCGCCGAACAGTGGCGCCAAAAGGTCGATGATCAGACCGAGCAGCAGCACAATGGCGCAGCTCGCCGCGTAACTGAAAATCGCGCCGAACAGTCCGTCGATGAGATCGGCGCGGAGAATGGCGCCGGAGGGCGCAACCACGCCGACCAGCGTCGCGCCGACAAAGCTGGAAAGGGCGGGGATCAGCGCCAGCACGGCGACATAGCGGCTGAGCAGAAAGGCCGGATCGCCGGTGTCCTTTTCGATTCCGCGCCAGGCCGCGGCCGGATCGACCAGGATCGCCTTGGCGCGCACGAACGCGTTCATGCCGCCAGTCCCTTTACGTCTTCGCGCAACAGCGCGGCGCCTTTTTCGGCGATCATCATGGTCGGCGCATTGGTATTGCCGGAGGGGATCGCCGGCATCACCGAAGCATCGATCACGCGCAGGCGCTCGATGCCGGCAACGCGCAAGCGCTCGTCGACTACCGCCGATGGATCGCTGGACAGCCCCATTTTCGCGGTGCCGACCGGGTGAAAGATCGTAGTGCCGATATCGCCGGCGGCTTTTACGAGCCCCGCTTCATCGTCGTCGCGAGCAGCGGCGCCGGGCAAGTATTCCTCGGGATGAAAGCGCGCCAGCGCCGGTTGGGCTGCGATCCGCCGCGTGAGCCGGATTGCGCGCGCGGCGATGCGGCGGTCCTCGTCGGTCGAGAGATAATTGGGTTTAATCACCGGCGCATCGGCGGGCTCGCGCGAACGCAGGCGCAAGGTGCCGCGGCTGGTCGGTCGCAGATTGCTGACGCTCGCGGTAAAGGCCGGAAATTTGTGCAGCGGCTCGCCGAAGCGGTCGAGCGACAGCGGTTGAATGTGATACTGCAGATTAGCGCGCGGCTGGTCGCGGTCGGATCGCGTAAACAGGCCGAGCTGCGACGGCGCCATGGTCAAAGGGCCGCGGCGGAACAGGACATATTCGGCGAGCATGCGCACAAAACCGAGCGGCGCGTGATAGCGCTCGTTCAGCGTGGTGATGCCCTGAACTTTGTAGATCAGGCGGAGCTGCAGATGGTCCTGTAGATTGGCGCCGACGCCCGGCCGATCGAGCAGGACTTCGATGCCGTGTTCGCGCAAATGCTCGGCCGGCCCGATGCCGGACAGCATCAGGATTTGCGGCGATCCGATCGCTCCTGCGGCGAGCACGATTTCGCCACGGCAGCGCGCGCTGCGCATCGCGCCACCTTGCCGCCAGCGCACGCCAACGGCGCGCCGGCCCTCGAAGGTCAAGCCTTCGACCAGGCAGCCGGTCTCAAGCCGCAGATTGGCGCGCTTGAGCACAGGTTTGAGAAAAGCGCGCGCTGCGGAGACGCGCCGGCCGCGTCTTTGATTGACATGAAAGGCGCAGCAGCCTTCGTTGTCGCCGCAGTTGAAATCGGCGATGGATTTGATCCCGGCCTGTTCGGCGGCGGCGCGAAAAGCGTCGAGCAGATCCCAGCGCACCCGCGGCGGTTCAATGTGCCATTCGCCGCCGATCGCATGCGCGGCGCTTTCGCCCATGAAATGATTTTCGTGGCGCTTGAAGAACGGCAGCACATCGTCCCAGCCCCAGCCGTTAAGTCCGAGCTGCCGCCAATGATCGTAGTCCGCGGCCTGCCCGCGCATATAGATCATCGCGTTGATGGCCGAGGAGCCGCCGATCACCTTGCCGCGCGGATAGTTCAAGCTGCGGCCGTTCAATCCCGGCTCCGGCTCGGTCTTGAAACACCAATCCGAACGTGGATTGCCGATCGCGAACAAATAGCCGACCGGGATATGAAACCAGATCCAGTTGTCGTTGCCGCCGGCTTCGAGGATCAGTACGCGTCTATCGGGATCGGCGGACAGGCGATTGGCGAGCAGGCAGCCAGCCGAACCGGCGCCGACGATGATATAGTCGTAGTCGCCGTCGATCGGCTCGCCTTTTGTCCCTTGCTCTTGTGTCACTTGCCCTTGTGTCACTTGCTCTTGTGTCACTTCCTCTTGCGCCACATCACGCTCCCGCAACGCGTGCCGGCAACATAGCAGCGTTGGCCGCAGGGGAAAGGGGCCGGCCTTGCGAACTGCCTTGCAAACTGGCGCCTCGCTTGTCGGCGCCGCCTCGCGGTCCTATCATCATCGGCGGCCAACGGCGCGCCGCGCGCGCGCCGGATCACAGCCCGGAACGACGGTTCCCTTAAAGCTGGCCGCGATCAATATCAGCATTCGCAATCGTGCGTGTGCCTTGAGCGCATCATGCGCATTGGAGAGCCGTCGTGTCGCAGCGAACCAGCTTTTTTGCGGCGCTTGCCGCTTTACTCGCGACTTGCGTCGTGCCGCTTGCCGCGCCAGCCCAACAACAAGCTCAAGACACATCGATCTTGGTTTTTGCCGCGGCGTCAATGAAGAACGCGCTTGACGACGTTGATGCCGCTTTCGCCAAACAATCCGGCATCGCGGTGGTCGCCAGCTACGACGCGAGTTCGGCGCTCTTGAAGCAGATCGAGCAGGGCGCTCCCGCGGATGTCTTCATCTCCGCTGATCTGAAATGGATGGATTACGGTTCGGAGAAGAAGCTTATCGATGACGGCACGCGCGTGAATTTGCTCGGTAACACGCTCGTTCTGATCGCCGGCAAAGAATCGAAGCTGAGCGAAGTGACGATCGGTCCCAACCTCGATCTCGCCGGATTAGCCGGCGCAGGGCGCATTGCAACGGGCGATGTGCGCGCGGTGCCGGTCGGTATCTACGCCAAAGCCGCTTTGCAAAAGCTCGGGCTGTGGGACGCGGTCGAGCCGAAACTGGCGATGGTCGGCAATGTCCGCGCCGCGCTTGTCCTGGTCGCGCGCGGCGAGGCGCCGCTCGGCATCGTCTACGCCACCGACGCCAAAGTGGAGCCCGCGGCGAAGGTCATCGCAACCTTTCCCGACGACTCGCATGAGCCGATCGTCTACCCCGTGGCGGCGACGCGAACTGCCAAGCCGTCCGCGGCGCTTTATCTCGCTTTCCTCCGCTCGGTGGCGGCGCGGGCAATTTTCGAGCACTACGGCTTTAGCGTTTTGATCAAGCCGGTTTCGTGAGCCGCGCGGGTTATGCTTGAGCTTTCTCCGGCGGAATGGACCGCGGTCGAATTGTCGCTGCGCATCGCGCTGGTGGCGACCGCATGGGCGCTGCCGTTCGGAATCGCGATCGGCTGGCTGCTGGCGCGGGGCAAGTTCTGGGGCAAGACCGTATTGGATGGTCTGGTCCACTTGCCGCTGGTGCTGCCGCCGGTCGTGACCGGCTACCTGTTGCTGATGTGGTTCGGCCGCAAGGGCCCGGTCGGCGCGTTTCTTTATGATCATTTTGGCGTGGTTTTCGCGTTCCGCTGGACCGGCGCGGCGCTCGCCTCCGGCGTGATGGGATTTCCGCTTCTGGTTCGGCCGATCCGGCTCGCGCTCGAGGCGATCGACCGTCGGCTTGAGGATGCAGCGGCGACCTTGGGCGCCAATCCGGCGCTGGTGTTCTTCACCGTGACGCTGCCGCTCGCTTTGCCCGGCATCGTTGCCGGCGTCTTGTTGTGCTTTGCTCGCGCGCTTGGCGAATTTGGCGCGACGATCACTTTTGTCTCCAACATTCCCGGCGAGACGCAGACGATCTCTGCCGCGATCTACACATTCCTGCAAATTCCCGACGGCGACGCCGCGGCAGGACGGCTGGTCGTGGTCGCCATCGTCTTATCGCTCGCCGCGCTCATCGCCGCCGAATGGCTCGGCCGGCGCGCCCGCGCGCGCTTTCACGGGGAATGATCGTGCTTGCGCTCGAGGTGGAGAAACAGCTCGGCGCGCTCGCGCTTGCGGTGCGATTCCAAATCGCCGGTGGCGTCACCGCTCTGTTCGGCCCGTCGGGAGCCGGGAAAACCTCGCTGGTCAATATGATCGCGGGCCTGCTCAAACCGGATCGCGGCTGCATTGTGCTCGACGATACGACCCTGTTCGATGCGGCAAAGGCCATCAATGTGCCGCCGCACCGGCGCCAGATCGGCTATGTGTTTCAGGAAGGTCGACTGTTTCCGCATTTGAGTGTGCGGCAAAACCTGGATTATGGCAGACGCATGAGCGGCCGGCCGCGCGATCCGACTGAATTCGAACGGATCGCGTCGCTGCTGGGCATCACCCATCTGCTCCAGCGCCGGCCGCGCATGCTGTCGGGTGGCGAACGTCAGCGCGTCGCCATTGGCCGCGCTTTGCTCATGCAGCCCCGTCTTTTGCTGCTCGACGAGCCGCTCGCGTCACTCGATGCCGGGCACAAGGGCGAAATCTTGCCTTATCTGATGCGTCTGCGCGATCAAGCCGCCGTTCCGATGGTCTATGTCAGTCATATCGCCGGCGAGTTGCGCCAAATCGCGACCAATGTCGTGCAGCTGGACGAAGGGCGCGTCCTGGCTGTCGGCGGGCTTGAACTCCTTGCCGGCGCAGGCTGATTGTTTCATTCCTGCCCTGATGCAGAGCAAGCCCACGCTAACGGCAAAATACGCAACCGCATGGGGCATAGCTTGCGGCGCCGGTGCGGCCTTGTTTTGGGCGCTCGGCTTTGTCGCCGCGCGCCAGGGCGTCACTTCGGGCCTGTCGCCGCTTGTGATTGCACTGCATCGGTTCGTGTGGCCGGGATTTGCGCTCCTGCCGCTGGTCGCCAGGAACAATTTCGCCGACCTGCGCATGATCGGGCTTGGCCGCGGCGCGGCGCTCGCGCTCTTTGGCGGCTTGCCGCTCGCACTTCTGAGCTATGTCGGCTTCGTCCTGGTGCCGCTCGGCCACGGCGCCGTCATTCAGCCATCATGTGCAGCGCTAGGCGGGCTTGTTCTGGCGCGCCTGGTGCTCAAAGAGCCGCTGCCGCCGCGGCGCATTGCCGGCGCCGCGGTCATCGTGGTCGGCCTGGCGGTAATCGGCGCCGAAGCGCTGCGGACGATTGGTGCCCACGGCGTGCTTGGCGATTTGCTCTTTGTCGCGGCCGGAAGCTGTTTCGCCATTTTCGGCGTGCTGGTGCGGCACTGGCGGATCGGGGCTATTCGGGCGGCGGCGATAACAAGCGTGCTCTCGCTCGCCGGGTTGCCGATCCTCGTGTCCAGCTTCGGCAATATGCTGGCGGCCGGTTTCTACGAGAATGCGATGCAGGCTGTCGTGCAGGGCGCGCTGGCGGGCGCCGGCGCGATTTATCTGTTCACGCGCGCAGTGGTTTTGCTCGGCGCCAGCCGGGCTGTGCTGTTTCCCTCGCTGGTGCCGCCGTTCACGCTCTTGATCGGTTATCTCACGATCGGCGAGGCGCCGAGCGCCTCGCAGCTCGCCGGGCTTGTTATTGTGATCGCCGGTTTCCGGCTGACACAAAGGGCATGACGCCGAGGAGACTACGCCGCCTTACGCGATGTCAGAAACTCGCCGATGCGATCTAGCGCCTTCAAGATATTCTCGGTCGAATTGGCGTAGGAGACACGCATATAACCTTCGCCGAGAATGCCGAAATCGGGCCCGCCGATCAGCGCCACGCCGGCGTCTTCCAGGAGCGCAGACGCCAATGCCTTGGCTTTCCAGCCGGTGCGCTTGATGTTTGGAAACGCGTAGAACGCGCCCTTCGGCGTGGCGCAGGACATTTCCGGAAGCTTGTTGAGACCAGCGACCACCACTTTGCGGCGCTTGTCGAACTCGGCCACCATGCGCGCTGGCTCGTCTTGCGGGCCGGTGAGCGCGGCAAGCCCGGCATATTGCGCCGAAGCGTTGACGCAGGAATGCAGATTGACCGCGAGCTTGCGCGCATATTCGTAAAGCTTGCCCGGCCATACCGCATAACCAAGCCGCCAGCCGGTCATCGCGTAGGTTTTCGACCAGCCGTTGAGCAGGATCAGGCGGTCGCGGATCGACGGATAGCCAAGCAGACAGACATGCTTTTCGCCGTCATAGACCATGTGGTCGTAGATTTCGTCAGACATGATCGCGACGTCGGGAAAGCGCTCCAGTCCGGCCACGAGTTTATCGACTTCCGGTTTCGGCGTGACGCCGCCCGTAGGATTGGCTGGCGAGTTGAGAATGAGCAGCCGCGTGCGTGGCGTGATCAGCTTCAGTGTCTCTTCGGCTGAGAACGCGAAATTGTTTTCCTCGCGGATCGGCACCGGCACTGGGCGCGCGCCGGTATATTCGATCATCGAGCGGTAAATCGGAAAGCCGGGATCGGGATAAAGGATCTCGGCGCCCGGCTCGCCGAACATCAGGATCGACATGAACATGGTCGGCTTGCCGCCTGGCATGATCATCACTTCATCGGGCGAGACCTTGACGGCAAAACGCTTGCCGAGATCGGCCGCCACCGCTTCGCGCAGCGGCAAAATGCCGACCGCAGGCGTGTAGCCGTGATGGCCGTCGCGCAGCGCCTTGATTGCCGCTTCGACAATAAAATCGGGGGTGCGGAAATCCGGCTGGCCGATGCCGAGATTGATGATGTCGCGCCCTTGCGCGGCAAGCTGCATGGCCCGCGCCAGTACGGCGAAAGCATTCTCTTCGCCTATGCGGTCGAAGGCAGCGACAGTTTTCAGCATGGCAGTCCCCCCAAAAATCGGGCGGCAGTTCAACCCAATCGCCGATCAAATGCAAACCCCACTTAGGGGGCTGACAGCGGCAGGCACGAAAGCAGAAGCCCCGGATTTGATCCGGGGCTTCTGACCATTCGCTGTCGGCTGGTTTGCCGGCTTAGGAGCCGCGCTGCACGTTGAACTCAGCGCCGGATTGGTACGACTGCTGGGTTCCGCTGCGCAATGCGCCGTTGGGATATTGATCGGCGAACGCCGAGGTCGCGAGCGTGGCAAGAACGAGCGCCGACAAAGCCAATTTCTTGGTCAGAGTGGTCATTTTCGAATCTCCTTTTGGCAGTCGCCCTTGGCCGCTATCTATTCTGTTTATCGCATTGCACAACGCACGCCGTGATCACCAAATCTCAAGATAATGTGAAGGATCAATAGCTTAGCGGAACGCCAATTGCGCTTCCACCGCCGCTCTGCTGCGTTGCAAAAACCCAAAATCGGAAAACCGTTTTGACTCAGTGGATTAGGTCGGCGTCTATCGATGTAGCGGCTTGCGCCGCGCGCCGTTCGCGATTGCCCAAACGCGATATATCTACTGAATCAACGTCCTGCGGAAATTGCATTGCAGGCATTTTGCGACCGATCGAGACGTCCATTTTAGTCGGAGAAGGTAATGGCCAGGGACAAGAGCGCGCGAGGCGAAACGCAGACGCGTCTGCGTTCGCAATTATGGTTCGACAATCCCGACAATCCGGGAATGACCGCGCTCTATCTCGAGCGCTATCTCAATTATGGACTGACCCGGGCCGAATTGACGTCCGGCCGTCCGATCATCGGCATCGCCCAAACCGGCTCGGATTTGAGCCCGTGCAATCGTCATCACCTTGAACTGGCGCAGCGCGTGCGCGCCGGTATCCGCGATGCCGGCGGTATCGCCATCGAATTTCCGGTGCATCCGATTCAAGAAACCGGCAAGCGGCCGACCGCAGCGCTCGACCGCAACCTCGCTTATCTCGGGCTGGTCGAAGTGCTCTACGGCTATCCGCTCGACGGCGCGGTGCTGATGACCGGCTGCGATAAGACCACGCCCGCTTGCCTGATGGCCGCGGCCACGGTGAACACGCCGGCAATCGTGCTGTCCGGCGGCCCAATGCTCAACCACGTTGAGAACGGCAAGCTGATGGGTTCCGGCACGCTGATCTGGCAAGCGCGCCAGGATCAGGCCGCTGGCAAGATCGACTACAAGGAATTTATCAACATCGTCGCGCGCTCGGCGCCGTCGGCTGGACATTGCAACACCATGGGCACCGCCTCGACCAATAATGCGCTGGCCGAGGCGCTTGGCATGTCGCTGCCGGGCTGCGCCGCAATTCCGGCCCCATACCGGGAACGCGGACAAATCGCTTATGAGACCGGCGTGCGTGCGGTCGAGATCGTCCGCGAGGACCTCAAGCCCTCGGACATTCTCACGCGCGCGGCATTCGAGAATGCGATTGTCGCCTGTTCGGCGATCGGCGGTTCGACCAATGCGCCGATCCATGTCAACGCGATTGCGCGCCATGCCGGCGTCGAGCTTGCGATCGAGGATTGGGAAAAGGTCGGTTACGACGTGCCGCTCCTGGTCAACGTTCAGCCGGCCGGCGAATATTTGGGCGAGGATTATTATCGCGCCGGGGGCCTGCCGGCGGTGATGCATGAGCTTCACGCTGCCGGGCGACTGCACGGCGACGCGCTCACCATCAACGGCAAGACCGTTGCGGAAAACGTCGCGCAGGCCAAAATCTACAATGCCGAGGTCATCCGGACTTATGACCGGCCGCTGAAAGCGACGGCGGGATTCAAAGTTCTGCGCGGCAACTTGTTCAATTCCGCGATCATGAAAACGAGCGTGATCTCCGACGAATTCCGCAATCGCTATCTCTCCAATCCCAAGGATCCGAATGCGTTCGAAGGCCGCGCCGTCGTGTTCGATGGACCTGAGGATTACCATCGCCACATCGACGATCCGTCGCTTGGGATCGACGAGCACACGATCCTATTCATGCGCGGCGTGGGACCGATCGGCTATCCAGGCTCGGCCGAGGTTGTGAACATGCAGCCGCCGGCGGCGCTGATCAAAAAAGGGATAACCTCGCTCGCCTGCATCGGCGACGGCCGGCAGTCCGGCACGTCCGGTTCGCCGTCGATCCTTAACGCCTCGCCGGAAGCGGCGGCGGGCGGGGGTCTCGCTTTGCTCAAGACCGGCGATCGGGTGCGCATCGATCTCAACAAGGGCAACGCCGATATTCTGATATCCGCCGCCGAGTTGGCCGCGCGCCGCGCGGCGCTGGACAAGGGCGGCGGCTATCAATATCCGCCGAGCCAGACGCCGTGGCAGGAAATCCAGCGCGCCATGGTCGATCAGCTCGCCGAGGGCATGGTCTTGACCCCAGCCGTGAAATATCAGCGGGTCGCGCAGAAATCGGTGCCGCGCGATAATCACTAAGTGCCATCCAGGTTTGATCACGCGCCCGGTAGTCATCGCTACCGGGAGCGTGGCAGATTGTGATCGCTTTCAACCGCAATGACCTAGCCGGGAATGAGTGCAATGACCCGACCGTCCGCCGCCGAGAAACGCAAAACCTTCCGCAAGCTTCACGACGCCGGTTGCTTCGTCATTCCCAATCCGTGGAACGTCGGCAGCGCGCGCTACCTGCAAAGCCTGGGCTTTCCGGCGCTGGCGACGACGAGCTCGGGTTATGCGCATTCGCAAGGTTATGCCGACGGCGCGCTCAGCTGCGAGGCGGTGCTTGCGCATTTCCGCGACCTTGCTGCGGCAACCGACGTGCCGCTGAACGCGGATTTCGAAGATGGCTTGGCCGATAATCTCGAAAGCCTTGCGGAAAATGTGACGCGTTGCGTGGCGACCGGCGTTGCCGGTCTTTCCATCGAGGACTCGCCGAACAATGCGGCAATGCCTCTCTACCCGCTCGATGTCGCGGTGGCGCGCGTCAAGGCTGCGCGCGCGGCGATCGACCGTGCGGGCGGCGACATCGTGTTCACGGCGCGAGCCGAAGGATTTATCCGCGGCGTGCCCGATCTCGACGACGTCATTCGCCGGCTGCGCGCCTATAAAGATGCCGGCGCCGACTGCCTCTACGCCCCCGGCATCAAGACCGCGAGCAAATCGAGGCGGTGGTGAGGGCGGTGGCGCCGAAGCCGGTCAATTTCCTCAATAGCGGCGCGTTCGGCTTCACGGTCGGTGATCTTGCGGCCATGGGCGTACGCCGCATCAGCGTCGGCGGCTCGCTCGCTCGCGTTGCCATGCACGCCTTCATTGGCGTCGCGACCGAGATCGCGCGCGACGGCAAATTCGACGGTTTTGCCGGCCTCATCAGCAATGCCGAATTAAACAAGTTCTTCAGCGACGATCGGAAAGAGGGTGGGTCGCCATGACTGCGTCCGAGCCTCACCCGATTACCGGGCAGCCGATTGGGCTGCCGGTCGAGAAAACCGGGGCCGCGCCGCGCCCCGGACCGGTCATATTGAAGGGCCGTTACGGTCGTTTGGAGAAACTGCGGCCCGATCACTGGGCGGATCTATGGGCGGTATTCGCGGGCCATGATCATGTCTGGACCTATATCTCTACCGACGGCCCATTCGCCGATCCGTCTGAATTCGCGAGCTTCATCGCCAAGCGCGCGGCGGCCGAGGATCCCTATGCCTATGCGATCATCGATTTGGAGGATCGCGCGGTTGGCTATGTGACGCTGCTGCGGATCGTTCCGCCGCATCGCGTGATCGAAGTGGGCCATGTGCTCTATTCGCCGACCTTGCAGCGCACCCCGCTCGGCACCGAAACCCAGTATCTGTTGGCGCGTTACGTGTTCGAGACGCTCGGCTATCGCCGCTATGAATGGAAATGCGACGCGTTGAATGCCGCATCGCGGCGGGCGGCATTGCGTTATGGATTCGTCTACGAGGGCACTTTTCGCCAGTACATGATTGCCAAGGGCCGCAATCGCGACAACGCGTGGTTTTCAATGCTCGACAGCGAATGGCCGTCGCGTAAGCGCAACTTCGAACGATGGCTGAACCCTGAGAATTTCGACGCGCAGGGCGTCCAACGCGTGGGCCTTGCAGCATTGAATGCCGCGGCGGGAGGACAGGATGAGCAACAGGCTCCAAGGTAAAGTGGCGCTGGTCACCGCGGCAGGGCAGGGCATCGGCCGCGCCATCGCCGAGGCCTTCGCCAATGAAGGCGGCAAGGTCATCGCCACCGATGTCGCCGAAGATAAAGTCCGCGATCTTGCCGCTGCAAAGCGAATCAAGCTTGACGTGCGCACGCAGGACAATGTCGACTCCGTCGCCAAGATGGTGGGAAGCGAATTCGGTGCGCTGGATATCCTGGTGAACTGCGCCGGCTACGTGCACAACGGCAGCATTCTCGAGTGCGGGGATCGGGACTGGGATTTTTCCTTCGATCTCAATGTCAAATCTATGCACCGCACTATCAAGGCCTTCCTTCCCGGAATGGTGGAGAAAAAGTCGGGCTCGATCGTGAACATTTCCTCGGCGGTATCGTCGATCCGCGGCGTTCCCAATCGTTACGTCTATGGCGCCACCAAAGCAGCGGTGATCGGGCTCACCAAGGCGATCGCCGCGGATTTCATCAAGCAAGGCATCCGCTGCAACGCCATCTGTCCCGGCACCATCAAATCGCCGTCGCTGGAAGAGCGCATCGCGACTTTATCGAAGCAAACTGGGCGCTCCCTCCAAGACGTTCAGCAGTCATTTATCGATCGGCAGCCGATGGGTCGGCTCGGCACCGCGCAGGAAGTTGCCGCGCTCGCCGTATTTCTCGCCAGCGACGAGGCAAGCTACATCACCGGCCAGCCGCATCTGGTCGACGGCGGCATGGCATTATAACAAATGGCGCTGTAAGAAACCCATTTCGTCATCCTGAGGTGCGCTCCGAAGGAGCGCCTCGAAGGATGAACGACCAGCAGATGTAGGTCACCCTTCGAGGCTCGCACTGCGCTCGCTCCCCAGGGTGATCGACAACGGGGGCTCCATGCACATTTTCATCACCGGCGCCGCTGGCATGATCGGGCGCAAGCTGACGGCGCGGCTGGTGGCCGACGGCATGCTCGACAATCGCCGGATCGACAAACTTACGCTGCTCGACGTGACGGCCCCGGCGAAGCCAGAGAAATTTTCCGGCTCTGTCGAGACCGTGGCTGGCGACATCGTCGATCCGCGGCACTGCGGAAGCTTGTCGCAACCCGGCCCGACGTGATCTTTCATCTTGCCGCCGTGGTCTCCGCCGAAGCCGAAATCGATTTCGACAAAGGCATGCGCATCAATCTCGACGGTTCGCGCGCGCTGCTTCGACGCGGTTCGCGCCCTCGGCGACGGCTATTGTCCGCGCCTGGTCTTTACCTCATCTATCGCCGTGTTCGGCGCGCCATTTCCCGATGCCATCGCCGACGACTTTCATCTCACCCCGCTGACCTCCTATGGAACGCAAAAGGCGGCCGTCGAACTTCTGCTCGCCGATTATACGCGTCGCGGATTTCTCTCCGGCGTCGGCATCCGGCTGCCGAGCATCGTGGTGCGTCCCGGCAAGCCGAACAAAGCCGCTTCGGGGTTCTTCTCCTCGATCATTCGCGAACCGCTCGCCGGCCAAGAGGCAGTGCTGCCGGTCGAGGACAGCGTGTTGCACTGGCACGCCAGTCCCCGCGCCGCAGTGGGATTTCTGATCCATGCCGCCGGGCTCGATGCCGGAAAGCTCGGCCCTCGCATCAATCTCACCATGCCTGGCGTCTGCTGCACGGTGGCCGAGCAGATCGCCGCCTTGCGGCGGATCGCTGGCGACAAAGTGGCGGCGCGCATCCGCCGCGAGCCCGATCCCCTGATCGCGCGCATCGTGGCCGGCTGGCCAAGCCGGTTCGATCCACAACGCGCGCTCGCGCTCGGTTTTCGCGGCGATGCCTCGTTCGAAGAGATAATCCGCGTCCATATCGCGGACGAACTAGGTGGCAAAATCGCAAATTAACGCGGAACCCTGCATTTGCTTGCGTTGTCGCCGCCGATGCTTACATTGAAGACCTAAGTCTCTACGATATTCCCGACACGCCATGACTTATGTCGATGCAGCCTGTGCGCCGCTGCGCAAAACCGGGCAGATCAAAATTCACGGCCCTGAGGCTTTCGAGGGCATGCGCAAGGCCGGGCGGCTCGCGGCCGAATGTCTCGACATGCTGGTCGGTGAAATCAAACCTGGCGTGACGACGGAGCACATCGACCGCCGGGTATTCGAATTCGGCATGGACCGCGGCGCGCTGCCGGCGACCCTGATGTATCGCGGTTACCGCAAGGCGACCTGCACCTCGGTCAACCATGTGGTCTGCCATGGCATTCCGAGCGACAAGCCGCTGCGCGAGGGTGACATCGTCAATGTCGACGTCACCCTGATCCTCGACGAGTGGCACGGCGATTCCAGCCGCATGTATGCGGTCGGTGAAATTCCGCGCCGCGCCGAGCGGCTGATCGAGGTCACCTATGAAGGCATGATGCGCGGCATCGCCGCGATCAGGCCAGGCGGCACGACCGGCGATATCGGTCACGCGATCCAGACTTTCGTGGAAGCCCAGCACATGAGCGTGGTGCGCGATTTTTGCGGCCACGGCGTGGGCCGGCTGTTCCATGACGAGCCGAATGTCGTGCATATCGGCCGGCCGGGCGAGGGTATCGTGCTCAAGCCCGGCATGTTCTTCACCGTCGAGCCGATGATCAATCTCGGCCGGCCGCATGTGAAGGTCTTGTCCGACGGCTGGACCGCGGTGACGCGCGACCGCTCGCTCTCCGCGCAGTTCGAGCATTCGGTCGGCGTGACCGAAACCGGCGTCGAGATTTTCACCTTGTCGCCGAATGGACTCGACAAGCCGCCGCATCGGCAGTGAGGGATCAAGGCGGCGGATTGCGCTGCCGCAAAGCCGATTGCAAAATTCTTAAGTCCGGTCATCCTTGACGGCGGCTGGGGCGAGCCGCCGGCCAAGTGGGGTCCAAGCGGGGTCTTTGTCCGGAGTTTCATCCTGGAAAAGAAGCGCGACAGCGATGGCGGGCTTGCCGAAGCCGCGCCGCATTATCACGGCCATCGCGAACGCCTGCGCGAGCGGTTTCGCGACGCCGGCGCGGATGCTTTGTCCGATTATGAGCTATTGGAACTGCTGTTGTTTCGCGCGCTGCCACGCCGCGATGTCAAGCCGCTCGCCAAGGTGCTGCTCGCGAAATTCGGCTCGTTTGCCGAGGTGATCGCGGCGCCACAGGCGCGGCTCGCGGAAGTGAAGGGACTTGGCGGCGCTGGCATCACTGAACTGAAGATCGTGCAGGCGGCGGCCAGCCGGCTGCTCCACGGCGCCATAAAAAAGCGGCCGGTGCTGTCGTCGTGGTCGAGCTGCTCGATTATTGCCGCACCGCGCAAGGCTTCGCCGATCGCGAGCAGTTCCGCGTGCTGTTTCTCGACAAGCGTAATGCGCTCATCGCCGATGAAGTGCAGCAGACCGGCACCGTCGATCACACCCCGGTTTATCCGCGCGAGGTGGTCAAGCGCGCGCTGGAATTATCGGCGAGCGCGATCATCCTGGTGCACAACCATCCGTCGGGCGATCCGACGCCCTCGCAGGCCGACATCCAGATGACGCAGCAGGTCGTCGCGGTGGCGGGCCCACTCGGCATTTCGGTTCACGATCACCTCATCGTCGGCAAGGATGGGCATGCGAGCCTGAAGGGGCTGAGGTTGATTTGATCATACAGGTCCATTGGAAAGGAACGACATGAACAAGCTTGCGATTGGCGACGTCACGATTACCAGCATCATTGAACGAGACGGGCCATGGCGCACGCCGGAGGAAATGTTTCCGAAATACGATCCCGAGATCGGCCGCCGCCATCTCGCCGAGCTCGATCGCGAGGTGTTTGATCCAGCCTCGGGCAAGATGGTGATCACCTATCAGACTTACGTCGTGCGGACGCCCAAACACACGATCCTGATCGACACCTGCACGGGCGAGGACAAAGGCTATCCGCCGCCGATGGATTTTCCGAAGAAGCCGTGGCTCGACGGCTTCGCCGCCGAAGGTTTGCGGTTCGGGGATATCGACTACGTGTTTTGCACGCATCTGCATATCGATCATTCCGGCTGGAATACGGTGCTGCGCGATGGCCGCTGGGTACCGACCTTTCCGAAAGCCAAATACATCTTCCACAAACGCGAATATGCCGCCTGGGAGGAATCGACCAAGCGCGGTGAAACTCGCGCCGGCGGCGGCGGCAATGTGTGGCGGTTCAATTGCGAGCCGGTGGTCGCGGCCGGGCAGGCGCTCCTGGTTGACGACGACTTTGCGCTCGACGACACATTTTGGCTCACCCCGACGCCGGGCCATTCGCCCTGCCATTGCTGCGTCAATATCCGCTCGCGCGGACAGCATGCCGTCGTCATCGGCGACCTCATGCATCACGCGCTGCAATGTCGCGAGCCGGGCTGGTCGACGGTCTTCGATTGGGACGCCGAGGAAGCGGCGCGGTCGCGTCGGCGCTTTCTCGGCAAGGTCGCGGGCACCGGCAGCTTTATCCTGCCGATCCACTTTCCGCATCCGACCACCGGGCTCGTTGAGGCGGACGGCAATCGATTCCGCTACAAATTCGTTCGCTGAAGCGACTGCCTATCGGCCGACTGCTCGCCGCGAAGGAGTCAGGCGATCACTCGCCCACGCTGAGAAAATAGTTTCCGACCCGCTCTTTCACGAAGGACAGCGCGCTTCGGACATCGGTCGTGGCGTCGGGCGGCGGCGCCTGTGGTGCGGCCGTTACGGCTGCGCGACGGGCTTTCAGGTCGGTGCCCGGAGCGGCTGGAAAGTTTGCTGCGAGCCTGACGAGTGCTCTTTGCATATCGTTGAGAGGGCGCGCGTGAGCCATGGCCGCGGTGGTGGGATCGGGCGCGTATGGCAACGGGGTCAACTTTGGAGGCCCCTGATTATCGGGGCTGACCAAACTCAGCACGCTTTCAAGATCAGGCGCCGTCGCATCGCGACCGGTCAGCGGACCGCCGAGTTGCTGGAATCGTTTTCGTAAGGTTGCGATGATTGAGGTGTGATCGTAGGGCACAGCGCCCACGGGCCGGAGAATGGTGCCCGGTGCGATGTAGGGTGAGACCAGAACGGCCGGTACCCGTACGCCATAGCGGTCGAAATTGAATACCTGTCCCGGGCTCGGTGCCTCTGGCTGCGCTGCCGCAGGAGGCGGGACGTGATCATAACATCCGCCGTGTTCGTCGTAAGTGATGATCAGCAGCGGTTTCGTCCACAGGCTGCTTGACCGAATGCAATTGTACGCGTCGGCAATGAGCTGCTCGCCGAGTGTGACCACCGATGGAGGATGCTGATCGTTCTCTGGATGCGCCAGATCGGCATAGTATTGCGGCTCGATAAACGAGTAGGTTGGCAGCTGGCCTGTCTGACAGTCGGTTTGAAATTGACGATAGAAGTGAAAATGATCACTAAGAGTAAAAATCTGCAAGAGAGAGTGGGCCTGAGCAAGATCGTGAAAATAAATCTTCCAATCGTGCATGCCGGCTTGTTCGAACCGGTTATAGATCGTCTCCACACCGGGTAGGTGTATCGGTTCGTTATTTTCGTGGCCGTCGGCGGTTGCCGCGTGAACGAACCATCGGTTCGGCCAGGTCTGACAGGGCGCAGAAGCGAACCAGCGATCGCAGACCGCAAATTGGGTTGCGAGTTGACTGATCACTGGCACCTGCGCCGGTGAGAAATGATGCATGATATTCCGGCCAACCGGTCCATTCGGCTGGGCGACGTAATTTTTGACAAATCCATCCATCGTCGGGATCGGAGGGACGGGGACAACGGCGTTGCCGAACAATTGTGTGTTGATGTCGGTCCACAATTCGCCCGGATCGGGATCCGGTATCCGCATCGCGTTGTCGTCGATCTCGGCGCTGCACCAGACTGGGACGGGATCGCCGGCCGAGTCCGGATTCAATTCAGTGCCAGCCAAGCCTTCGAAGGTTGCCGATTTGGGGTAGAGCGCACCCAGCATGGAATCGAACGAGCGATTCTCCAGCATGAGCACGACGAAGTGTTCGATGTTATCTAGGTCAGCCATGGCTCCGGCTCGATATTTATTTGCCGTTTCCGGACGCGGCGCTGCTTACAAGCTACCGTATCATTGATGCCCGCCCCAGTTCGCCATGTTGAGAGGCGTTGAGTAATCATCCAAACGTCTCTTCCACTGAGTACAAAAGTACATGGTGCCGCATTGGCCCCGAGATTGAGGGGCAATTGGCGGGGCTCCCTTCGGTAGCGGCGCACGACTTTGTTTGCGGTATTATCCGCGATAGTCGGGGGCGGCCATTTGAGGGGTGAATGAAGCGACGAGAATTTGTCGGCCTTGTCGCCGGCGTCACCGCGTGGCCGTTGGCCGCGCGGGCGCAGCAGGGCGGCGGCCTGCGCCGCCTCGGCGTGCTCGCGGGCTATGCCGCCAACGATTCCCTTGGGCAAACGCTTGCTACGGTCTTGCCGCAGGATCTCGCCGCGCTGGGCTGGAGCGAGGGTCAAAACATCCATATTGATTGGCGTTGGGCGAGCGGCGACCCCAAGCTCTACGAAAGCTACGCCGCAGAACTGGTTGCGCTTCGCCCCGATCTGTTGATCGTGCAAAGCAGTCCAGCGGTTGCGGCGCTACGCCGCTCGGCCAACACGATCCCGACCGTCTTCATCATGATCACCGACCCGCTCGGACAGGGTTTCGTCAATAACCTCGCGCATCCCGGCGGCAACATGACCGGCTTTAGCGATTATGATCCGCCGATCGCCGGCAAATGGGTGGGGCTGCTCAAACAAATCAAGCCGGCCATCGCCCGCGTTGCATTGCTCTACAATCCTGCCTCCACGCCTTTTGCCGATCTCATTCTACAGGCCGTCGAGCCCGCCGTCCGCTCGTTTGCGGTGACGGCGCGCGCCTCAGCCTGCCGCGACGATGCAGACATCGATGCCTTGATGAAGCATGCCCGCGACGAGCGCGGCGGCGTGCTGGTGATGCCGGAAGTTTTTACCACAGTGCATCGCGATGCCATTGTCGCCGCCGCGGCGCGGCATCGGGTGCCGGCGGTTTATCCCGATGAGATTTCTACAACCCACGGCGAATTGATGTCCTACGGCATCGATCCAGCCGACGTCTTTCGCCGTTCGGCCTCCTATGTGGATCGTATCCTCAAAGGGGAAAACCCCGGCGACCTGCCGGTGCAGAATCCGACCAAGTTCAGGCTGACGATCAGTCTCAAGACAGCAAGAGCGATAGGACTTCCGGTGCCGCCGACGCTGCTCGCACTCGCCGACACGGTAACGGAATGACGATGGGAGTGGTGTGATCCATCTGCGCGTGCAAATGCCGCCGCTGCTGATCGCAGCGCCGATTCAGACCATAAGCACGATGATCCCGCATATGACCAATGCGATGGTCCACAACAGGTCGAGGTTGATCCAGCCGCGCCGCAGGAATCCAACGCCGATCCATTTGTAGACGACGATCGACACGATCCCGATGGTCGCCAGCATGGCCGCGGTGTGGAGGGCGAGCGCCGCTAGCCCGACAGGCAGAGAGCCGGCCAGCGTGAGCGCATGCGTTGGCGAAGCGGCAAGGCAGAGCGGGATCACCGCCGGGATCAGCATCAGACCCGCGCCGTGCGCGTTCGCCATCAGGAACGACCATACAAATAAGCCGCCGAGACCAACTTGCATGCCGAAGCGCACCTTGTGGCGCCAGCCGTACAGCGCATGCCAGCCGGCCCAGGCGAACAGCGCCGCAGCGGCGATCGGCCTTAGCAAACCGGGCTCGAGGACGAGCCCGAGCGCTAGCACGAGGAACAGGATGACGGCGACGGCGAGCGCGTGGCCGAGCCCGATCGGCAGAAGCGCCAGCCAAATCACCCGCTCGTTGCGGCGGTTAAGCCCGAGCGCCACCGCGAACAGCCATCCCATCGCGGGATTGATGCCGTGAAACAGCCCTAGTCCCGCTATGGCGAGCCACAGCCAAAGCGTGTCGGGAAGCGGCGGCAGCGACACGCGCCTTACGCCGTCACGGATAGCAATAGGAATCCGAGGAGCAGTCGCCGGCCTGTAGACGGACTTGATGCGGGCGCTGTCCCTTCGGCCAGTCGATAAAGAATTTCGGATCGAAAGCGATGCCGCCGCCCGGCTTGGCGTCGAGCTTGACCATCCAGCCGTCGATCCCGTCGGGGTAGAATTGCGGGTCGATGGCGCCGTAAAGCGAATTGGTGAAATAGACCCGCCGCCCGTCGCGGCTTACTTCGACCATTTGTGGACCGCCGCTGAGTTTGCCGTTCTTCGTGCCAGGATGGTTCGCGCGCGCGACAATGCCGCCGATCCGCACCTTGCCGGTGAGCTTGGGATTGAACGGATCGGATACATCGTATTGCTGCAGATCGCCGGTGCCCCAGCAGGCGACGTAAAGGAAGCGGTCATCCATCGAAAGGTCGATGTCGGTGACAAGCGGCGGCACCGCTTTG
The DNA here is from genome assembly GCA_963816295.1 of uncultured Alphaproteobacteria bacterium. Classification (GTDB taxonomy): domain Bacteria; phylum Pseudomonadota; class Alphaproteobacteria; order Rhizobiales; family Xanthobacteraceae; genus BOG-931. The sequence goes on from CAWFJS010000022.1 coordinate 887,620, forward strand.
AAACCTTTGAGCACGGGCGGCAGGAGGTCGGGGTCAGCCGGCTCCGCGGGGATCGAGATGATTTTCTTCACGGCCCATTTGTCGCCGTCGCGGTACCAGGTCCAGATCGATGACGACAGATCTTTGAGACTGATGACGCAGTTGACGAAACCGTGCGGCTTGGTCGGGTCATGCGCCGGCCGTAGTTCGAAAACCAGCTGGTGCTCTTCGCCGAAATCGATCTCTTGCAAGTGCTTGCGCTTGGTGAAATCCCAGAAATGCAAGCGGCGACCATATTTGCTGCCGAGAAGGATCTCCGGCACCAGTCCATTTTCGAATGTATCGGGCGTGCCCCACTCGCTGGTCACCATGGTATCGAAGCCGAGGTGCCACCACGCGTCGTAGGCAAGCTGCTGCGGGCCGCGATCGACTTCCCAGCGGCCGAGCGGCTCGAATGTCTCGTGATCCATGACAAAGACGCCGCCCGGCGCTTTGCCATCCTTGTTACCGAGCGCGGCCACATAGATGCCGCCCGGGCCGCAATGCACGGTGTGTGGCCGCGTGTAGCCTGTCTTCTCGGCGATGTCCTGCGGCTCGATGACCTTGACGATCTGCGGTTTGCGCGGATCGGGCTTGGTGTCGAGAATATAAATGCGCGAAGACCGCAAGCCCGGAACGACCAGATAACGGCGCTCGACATGCGGATGCGGGGCGTTGGGGCACAGGCACGAGGAGCAGGCGTTCCAGCCGAAATGATGGAATTCATCGCCCGGGTGAGTGGCGGGAACAGTGCCGACAATGCGCGAATATGAGGCCGAATCCGGATCGACATCGACCACGGCGATATTGTCCGGCGATCTTCGGTCCGGATCGAACGCCGCCACGTAAGCGAGCTTTTCGGGAGGCGCTTTCGCCGCCGAACGCGGCGAGGGGTAGAAGCTCGGATCAGGCTGCCAAGTTGCCACGGACTCCTCCCATCGGTGAACTCTTCAGGATGTGCAGTTACGAGGATATCAGCCAGGTAACACGAGTCGATGCCGTAACATGACCATGGCTTGGGCAGCGCGTCGGAACCCGATCCCGCCGTCGGGCGTTTCGATTTCGCCTGGAGTTGCAGGTCTTAAGGAGGCCGCCATGCCTCGCGCTGCATTGTCAAAAATCGACAAAATTGAACATCCGCAGTCGCACTATGCGACGCCCGATCAATTGATTGAGGATCGCGATCTCTCCCGCGAAGAAAAACTCGATGCTCTCAAAATCTGGGAACAGGACGCGCGCCAAATGCTGACAGCGAGCAGCGAGGGCATGCCGGGCAGCGAGGAGGGGATCGATCCGAGCAACCACAATATGCTCGGCCAGGTGGAGCGCGCGAAGGATAAATTACAACGCTCGGCAAAACCGGCGGTGTCGCGCCGGCGCGCGTAGCGTTCACAATATTTTCATCTCACGCGGCGTTGTCGCCGCGCGGGTGCGATCCGCGGACCATGGTCGGTTCTTTCGACGGCCCCGCTGCTTTGACGGCTGAGCTTCCATCCATAACCGTTTTCTAACTTTCTGCCGCCCATACTGGGAACGATCGGGCGGGCCGTTCGCATCATCGCGCCACTGGGAACGCTGCCGGGCAACGCCCGGCGCGGTCTTTTTCGGGGACAGGTCCGCTCGCTTGAGAAAACGAGGCCGTGTTGATCGGACTTTTGAAGAAACCGTGGTGGGTGGGGCCGCTCATCGCCGGCGTGTCGTACAATCACTACCACGCCGATAAGCCCCCGGAGCCGGCCGCCGTCAGCGGCTACGAAGTCGTGCACAATCGTGGAAACCTGCCGCGCAACGGCAGAGTCGTTGTGGTTGCCACGTGCCCGACCGGTAAACGTGCGATCCGCGGCGGCTTTTCAACGCCGAGTCCTGCGGATACGACGGATTTTTCCAATCCCGAGGGCAACAACGCCTGGAAGGTGAGCTTCAAAAGCAATGGCGGCAGCGGCAATGCTTCCGTCTATGCGGTGTGTGTGAACGCCAATTAAAGCACGATCCCGAAAAGTGGACACCGGTTTTCGGAAAAGATCATGCTCAAATAACAAGCTAAAGCGAAATACCAAATCAACCTAAAACCATCTCGCTTTAGCAGGCAGTTCGCTTTGCAGCGCGTCCATCGAACGCACTCAAGAAATTTGGCGCACTCAAGAATTTGGCGTGGTCAAAAATTTGCCATCGCAGCCAAAAGTGCTCTCAGCCGCGGCCGGCTTGCCGGTACTTAATGTTCACCGCCGACAGATGCTCGCCGAAATGCCGATCGAGCCAGCCGAGAAACGATGACAGCAATCGCGCTTCGTCGCCGCGATCGGGCGATCTGATGACGGCCTCCACGGCCTCCGATGGACCGGGCTCCAAATTGATCGAGCCCTTGTAGCGGATGTGGGTCCATCGCGCGGCGTTGCGCTTACCCGCCCGGGCGCGTGAGAAAGTCCCGCGTCCGCTGCGGCGGATCTCCGCCTGTTTTTTGATCATAGCGTTGTAAAGGTGGGTACGATCACTGGGGAGTATCTCAAGCGATTTCATGGCCTGCCCCTGATTCGCTGCCGCTCCCGAGCATTGCACGTCGCCGCACAATTGTTGAGTGCTGTTTGTCTGTTTGAGGCGACAGTCAGTGCTGAAATTGGCGCCTAAACTCCTTGGTGCGGACTATGCCCGCGGCTTTGCGATCGCCTTGACGAGGATCGCGACGGCGTCAGTCGGCGGCTCGTTGGCAGTCCAGGCGATGTAGCGGTCCGGCCGGACGAGAATGAATTTGGTTTCGTAGGCGCACCGGCCCTGGTCGTAGCTATCGCGCACAATCTTCAGCGGTACATTCAGCGTCTCGGCTGCCTGTGCAAAGGCCGCCGCGGTCGTCTCATCGTGGTCGAATGCCAGCAACGTGAAGTCGCTGCCGAGCTCTTCGAAGACATTGCGGCCCGAGGTGAGAAGTTGCGGCGGCAGATGGTGCCCGGCGCGGGCCTTGAACGTGTGCGCGCCGCGGGCGCTGCTCGCCCCGCCCGGAGGGCCGAACACGATCGATGAGCCTTCGTAGTGCGGCTCGTAGGTCAAAACGTTGGGCGCGCTGAAATTGATGTGTTCCTGCCAGGCGCGCTCAAATTCGGCCCGATCCCGTTCCGGGCTGTGGCGGCGCAGGAAATCGCGATCGCGGCGGATGCCGGCTTCGATGAAGTCTTCCGCGGTCTCCTTGAAAATCGGCCGCCGCTCTTCGCTGTAGCTCGCGAGCAGCGCATCGCTGCCCCAGCCCTTCAATTTCGCCGCAAGTTTCCAGCCGAGATTGACGACATCGTCGAGCCCGTTGTTAAGCCCATAGGCGCCGTAAGGCGGATGGGAATGCGCGGCGTCGCCGGCGATGAAAATGCGGCCGGCCTGGTAAGTCTCGGCCACCGCGATCCGCAAATCCCAGAATCCGACATAGTCGAAATCGCAGGCGAACGGAAAGCCCGCTGCTTTCTGCAGCAAAGCATGGAAGTCGAAATTGTCGCGCGTGGTGTTCGCCGGCACCGGCGAATGGAAGAACCAGCTCTCGCCGACGTCGACGCGGCCGAAAAATTGCCAATAGCCGTTCAGCTCGGGATGAATGACCCGATAGGTGGAGCGCTGCGGAAAACGCTTGAGCCCCTCGTGAAGCTCGCGTGAGCGAAATAGCGCCAGCACCATCAATTGGTCGAAGTCGGCGCCGCCGCGCGCGATACCCGCTTGCTCGCGGACCAAAGAATGCGCGCCATCGCAGCCGACGGCGTAATCGGATTGCAGAGTTTCACGCGCACCGTCGCCATCCTCCGCGATCGCGATCTCGACACCGCCGGCGTCCTGGCGGATTGATTCGGCGGCCCAGCCGAACCGGACCGCCACATTGTCGAGGCGTGCGAGCCGCGCGCGCAAAACATATTCGGCCTGATATTGCGGCAGGCGCTCGTTGTTCTGGAAGTAATAGGGATTGACGATCTCGCGCAGCGGCGGCGCCGCCCAATATTCATTGTTCAAGTCGCGGTAAGCGACGATGCCGCTCATCGGATAGGACGGCGGCAGGATGCGCGCGGCGCGCAGCGCGTCCAAAACGCCCCAAAAGTAGAAGTGCTCGACCGAACGCTGCGTGAGATTTTGTCCCTTGGGGACGCGCTGCGGCTCGCGCCGCCGCTCGACCAGTGCGCAGGACAGGCCGCGCTGGCCGAGCTCGACGGCAAGGGCGACGCCAACCGGCCCGCCACCGACGATGACGACCTGATATCGTTCTTTCATTGTTTTGATTTGGTCATTGCGAGCGCAGCGAAGCAATCCAGCTAGTGTGCGAGAACTGGATTGCTTCGTCGCTTCGCTCCTCGCAATGACAAGCGTTACTGCCGCACGAGCAGAATCAGATCGACCAATTCCGGCACACGCTGCCAGGTGTCTGGATCGGTCTCTACGAATTGCCAGGATTGTCCCCGCGGCGACAGGAGCACCAGTTCGCCCTGATCCATGCGCCAGGCATTCGGATTGAATCGCGTGACCAGCGGATCGCAGCCGGCCTTCAGCCGTAGCGTGAGTGCGCCGCTGGCGGCCGGACTATTCACCGGACTGTTCACCAGCGTAAGCGTACAAATCGGCTTTCCCGCGCCGCGCGTGATTGCCCAATCGCCGACCATGTCTTCGGCCAAGCGCACCGGCGCGGAGGCAGCAGTCTGCAGAACGTAGCGGCCCTCTCCGGGCGAAAAACCGTCATACATGCCGCTTTCCACTTGGGTGAGCTCGATGACCGCTTCGCCATGAGAGCCGAGCAAACTCAAATCGCCGTAACTGTTGAGCGCCCAGCCGGAAATGTTCTTGGTCGACGGAAACAAGCTCACGCAGCTCTTGTCGACGTCGAGGCGGCGACCGCCCGATGCTGGTTCGCCGCGGAAGGTGAAGCGGCAGATCCGGTTGTGGTCGGCATCGGAGAATTCCCAAGCACCGAGCATCGCATTCACCGGGTCTTCCGCGCCGGATCGCTCTTGTGGATTTTGTGCTTGCGGATTTTGCCCCTCTGAACCCGATGGGTTCTGCGCCTGACCAGGCTTCGCACCTTGCTGCGTGTCTTGCTGCGCGCCTTGCGCGAAAGCCGCAGCGCCGCCAAGCATGACGGCGATGGCCGCAACAATTGAAAATTTTTCGGCCCGCATGCGCGTTAGACTAGCACGCGCCCAAGATCGCGTCAGCGCCGGCGCAATCGTGTCCGCCAAACTCAGGTGTTCCAGGATTTGAACGGTGTTTCCGCGACCGGCGTGAGCGGCGGTTTTCCCGCCGCCCAGGCGGCAATGTTGTCGACGACGAGCTGATCCATCCGGTCGCGGGTATGAACCGAGGCGGACCCGACATGCGGGAACAGCACCACATTGTCCATTGCGATCAATTCCTGCGGCACTTCCGGCTCCTTGGCGAACACGTCGAGCCCCGCCGCCATGATGCGTTTTTCGAGGAGCGCTTTGATCAGCGCTGGCTCATCGACCACCGAGCCGCGGGCCATATTGATGAGAATGCCGTTTGGACCGAGTGCGTTGAGCACCTCGGCATTGATCATATTCGCGGTCGCCGCCCCGCCCGGCACGATCACCATCAGCGTGTCGACGTCGCGCGCCATGTCGATGAGCTTCGGGTAATGGCGATAGCGCAAGTGCGGGCGCTGCTGCCGCGCATGGTAGACCACCGGCACCCCGAACGCGTCGAGACGGCGTGCAATGGCTTGCCCGATGGCGCCCATGCCGACAATCCCTACGCTGCGATTGCGCAAGGTCCCCTTGGTCAGAGGATAGGGCTTCTGCAGCCATTTGCCGGCGCGCAGATAGCGTTCGGCCTGCGGAAACTCACGCACCGTGCACAGCAGCAAGCCGAGCGCCGTGTCGGCCACCTCCTCGGTCAGGACTTCCGGAGTGTTGGTGACAATGACACCGTGAGCGGCCGCCGCTTTGGCGTCGATATGGTCGTAGCCAACGCCGAAGCTTGAAATGATCTGCAATTTGGGAAAGCGCCGCATGAAAGCGTCGTCAAGCAGCTCCGACGTAGCGCAGCAGGCGATCGCCCGGACGTCGGCATGTGCGGCATAAAAAGCATTGGGGTCCTTCGCTTCCGCCGCTTTGTGTATCGTGCCGACCGCTTCAAGCCCCTTGACGATCAGCGGCTTCAACGTCCCCAGCAGAATGACTTCGCGATTAATGGCATTCATTTATGTTCCTCACACCAGCATCGTGACCGGCGACTCAATCAATCGTTTGATCGTCGCCAAAAGTTCGGCGCCCAGGGCGCCATCCACCACGCGATGATCGCATGATAGCGTCAAGCTCAGCATACTGGCGAAGGCGACGCCGCCGTCGTCGGTCTCGATCGCCTGCCGCCGCGCCGCTCCTATAGCCAGGATCGTCGCGTGGGGTGGATTGATGATTGCGGAAAATTCGCGCACGCCATGCATGCCGAGGTTTGAGATCGCCGCCGCGCCGCCCTGGTATTCGGTCGGCTTGAGCTTCTTGGCGCGGGTGCGCGTCACCAGATCCTTCATTTCGGCTGAGATCGCGCTCAACGATTTTGTTTCGGCATGGCGGATCACCGGCGTGATCAGCCCGCCTTCGAGCGCCACCGCCACGCCGATATCAGAATGGGCAAAGCGCAAGATGCGATCGCCGGCCCAAACCGCATTGGCCGCGGGCACCTTCTGCAAGCCAAGTGCGAGCGCGCGGATGATGAAATCGTTGACTGAGAGCTTGAATGCGGCGTTGCCGTCATGATCCTTGGGCGCGGCATTGTTGGCTTCCTCGCGGAGCGCGATGAGCCGGCCGATATCGGCGTCCGCGGTCAGATGGAAGTGCGGAATCGTTTGCGCGGCTTGCGTTAATCGGGCTGCAATCGTGCGGCGCATGCCGTCGAGCGGGACTTCCTGATAGCTGCCGGGCTCGAACAGCGCCTTGATCGCGGCGGCGCCAGGTCCAGCGCCAGGTCCGGCGGCGCCAGGTCCGGCTGCAGGGGTGGGCGGCGCCGCGCCCGCAGCCCATGGAGCATCGGCGATGTCGCGCGCGAGGATGCGGCCGCGCGGCCCGGAGCCCTGCAATTGCGCGAGATCAATCCCGGCTTCGCCAGCCAAGCGCCGCGCCAGCGGCGTGACAGTCGCGCCGCCGGGTAGCCGCGCCGGTCCATAATTGCGCTGCGGCGTGCGCACCTCGAAAAACGGATCGAGTGCCACGCGCGGCCGCTCGTCAGCGTCTACCGCCGCGGCGGGCGCATCGCGCCGGGTACCGCGATCGGCGGATTGAGGCAGCGGCCTGCCTTCCGTCGCGGTCGCCACCGCGCTTGCCGTTGCGCCGGCGCCATCCGCGATCACGCCGACCACCGCCCCGACCGGCGCCACCGCACCGGCCGGCACGCGAATTTCGGCAAGCACTCCGGTCGTGGTCGATGGCACTTCCATCGACACTTTGTCGGTTTCGATTTCAAACAGATTGTCGCCCGGCTTGACTTCGTCGCCGGCGGATTTGAACCACTTGGTGATTTTGCCCTCGGCGACAGTCTCGCCGAGTTGCGGCATCAGGACGTCCATCACTTGACCCGTTCCCAAGTGACTTCCAGCGTCGAGTTGGGGGCGCGCAGCACCAGACGATCGCCGTTCAATTCGTAGCGCCGCACCAGATCGCCCTTGTCGCCGGGCTGGAGACTGTCTTGCCGATGATGCGTGACGGTGCCGGCCGCTTCGTCCACCGTATAGGTGCCGAAATAGGCAATGTAATCTTTGACTGCGGTAAACGCTTCTTGCGGCGTCATCGCCGCACCGGCGCGCGTGCGGTCGACGTCGGGCGCGATCTGTACCGCCATCTCGCCATGCGGGCCGTAATAAATCATGCCCTTCGGATTGGCCCCGCGATCCCAATTGCTGCCGTTGATGCGCGTGCCTATATAGCGCCAGGCGCCGAGCAGCTTGTTGGCCACTTCGCCGTCAGTCATGCCGCGCCCGCCCGCCTCAGCAAGTCACCGATCACCACGTCACCGAAATGTACTGGGTCTCGGTGAACTCCATGAGGCCTTCGTGCGCGCCTTCGCGGCCGAGCCCGGATTGTTTGACGCCGCCGAACGGCGCCGCCGGATCTGACACCAGGCCGCGATTAAGCCCGACCATGCCGAAGTCGAGTTTCTCCGACACCCGCATGCCGCGGCTCAAGTCCTTGGTATAGAGATAGGCGACAAGGCCATATTCGGTGTTGTTGGCACGGGTGATGACTTCGTCCTCCGATTTGAAGGACTGAATTGACGCCACCGGACCGAAGATTTCCTCGTTGAGCATTTTGGCGTCATCGGAAACGTTGGCGAGCACGGTCGCCGGGTAGAAATAACCGGGCCCGCCGGGCGCCTGGCCGCCGGCGAGCACTTTGGCGCCCTTCTTCACGGCGTCGTCGACGAGCTCGATCACCTTGTCGCGACCGTCCTTGTTGACCAGCGGTCCGAGCGAAACGCCGTCGTCGAGCCCATTGCCCATTTTCAAGCCGCCCATTTTCGCGGTCAGCTTGCGGGCGAACTCGTCATGCACCTTCTCATGCACGTAGAAGCGATTGGCGGCGGTGCAGGCCTCGCCCATGTTTCGCATTTTCGCGACCATGGCGCCGTCGATCGCGGCGTCGATGTCGGCGTCGTCGAAAACGATGAAGGGCGCGTTGCCGCCGAGCTCCATTGCCGGCTTGACGACGCAATCGGCGGCTTCGTGCAGGAGCTTGCGGCCGACCTCGGTCGAGCCGGTGAACGACACCACCCGCACCCGCGGGTCGTGCAGCATGGCGCTGACCACTTTGCCGGACGAGCGCGACGGGATCACGTTGACGACGCCGGCCGGCACTCCGGCTTCTTCCAGGATCGGCATCAGCGCCAGCATGGTCAGCGGCGTGTCGGAGGCTGGCTTGAGCACTACCGTGCAGCCAGCGGCAAGCGCGGGTCCGATCTTGCGTGTGGCCATGGCGGCCGGGAAGTTCCAAGGCGTGACCAGCACGGCGACGCCGGCCGGCTTGTGATGGACGAATATGCGGGCGCCGGAAGACGGCGCGACGGAATTTTGGCCGATATTGCGCACTGCCTCCTCGGCATACCAGCGAAAGAATTCGGCGGCATAAGCGACTTCGCCGCGCGAATCGGACAGCGCTTTGCCGTTCTCGATGGTGATGAGTTTCGCCAGCCGCTCGGCGTCGCGCATGATCAACTCGTAGGACTTGCGCAAAACCTCGGCGCGCTCGCGCGGCTTCTTGCCGGCCCAGGCAGCGAAAGCGCCGCTCGCCGCATCGAGCGCGGCCTGAGCGTCTTCGACCGTCGCGCTCGCGACCGAAGCGACTTTGTTTTCAGTTGCTGGATCAATGACATCAAAACGGCCGCCGTCGGAAGATTTCCGCCATTTGCCGCCGATCCACAGATCGGTCGGTACATTGGCGAGCAGATTGTCGTACATAGCCATGGTCGCACCTCATTTTTGTCGTCATGCCCGGGCTCGACCCGGGCATCCATGCGGCGTCATCGCTTCATGGATTGCCGGGTCAAGCCCGGCAATGACGCTTAAGATTCCATCGCGCGTTTCACCCGGTCGACGATCCGCTCGACGCTCGGCAGCGCAAGGTCTTCCAGAATATCGGCGGCCGGCAGCGGAATATGCGGCGTGGTGATCCGCACCGGCGGGCCGTCAAGGTCGTAAAAGGCTTCGTCGGCGACGATCGAAACGATCTCGGCGCCCCAGCCGCACAGCCGAGGATTCTCCTCGACGGTGAACAGGCGATGCGTGCGCGCCACCGAGCCGAGGATCGTCTGAGTGTCCAGCGGCACCAGCGAGCGCACATCGATGACTTCGCAGTCGATGCCGTGCTCGGATTTGAGTTGGTCAGCCGCGGCAATGGCGCGGGGCACCATGAGCGCCAGCGCCAGGATCGTAGCGTCCTGGCCTGGCCGCACGATACTTGCAGTACCGAGGCGATCGACGATCTCGCCGTCCGGCACCTCGCCTTTGATCGGATAAAGCGATTTGTGTTCGAGGAAAATCACGGGATCGGGATCGCGCACCGCCGCGGCCAAAAGCCCGATGACATCGCGCGGTGACGATGGCGCCACCACTTTGAGCCCGGGAATCATCATGCACCAGTTCTCGACGCTCTGCGAATGCTGCGCGCCGAACCGCGAGCCGGCGCCGTTGCCGGTCCGCACCACCAGCGGACATTTGACCTGGCCGTTGGACATGTAGCGGCTCTTGGCAAATTCGTTGGCGATGTAATCGAAGCACACTGCGAAAAAGTCCGAAAACATGATTTCAGCAATCGGCTTCAATCCGGTCATTGCCGCGCCCATCGCGGCGCCGAGGATTGCCTGCTCGGAAATCGGCGTGTCGCGCACGCGCAGCGGTCCAAACTGTTCGTAGAGGCCGACAGTCGCCTTGAACACCCCGCCGGCTTTGCCGATGTCCTCGCCGAGAAACACTACGTCGGGATCGCGCGCCATCTCCTGGGCGATGCCGCGGGCCACCGCTTCGCGGTAGGTCAATTCCGCCATGCGAAGCCTCCGTCGGCATAGACATCGGTTGTGAGAATGTCGAGCGCCGGCGGCGGCGCCGCCTTGCATTTCTCGGTGGCTTCGTCGACGCGCCGTTTCACATGGAGCTCGATGCCGGCGATGATGTCTTCGCTGACGCCGAATTGCTTCAAGCGCTCACGATAGATTTTTATCGGATCGCGTTCTTTCCATTTCTCGAGCTCGCCTTCAGGACGGTATTTGGCCGGGTCCGCGCGCGAATGCCCGCTGTACCGATAGGTGAGGCACTCGATCAGCGACGGGCCGCCGCCCGCGCGCGCCTTTTCATAGGCCGACGCGGCGGTGCGGTAGACGACATCGGCATCGTTGCCGTCGATCACGATGCGCGGCAGGCCATAGGCCGCGGCCCGGTCGGCTGCAGGATTTGGCACCGCGGTGACATCGCCGATCGGCGTGTATTCCATGTACAGATTGTTCTCGCAGACGAAGATCACCGGCAATTTCCAGACCGCCGCGAAATTCAGGGCTTCGTGAAAAGCGCCGATATTGGTCGTGCCGTCGCCGAAGAAGCAAACCGAGACGTCCTTCTGTCCCTTGTACTGCGCGCGCCACGCCGCGCCGCAGGCGATCGGCAAATGCGCACCGATGATCGCGTAGGAGCCCATCACGCCGTGGTCGACCGAGGTCAGATGCATCGAGCCGCCTTTGCCCCGCATCAATCCGTTGTCGCGCTGCATCAGCTCGCCCAGCACCTTTTCGATCGGGACGCCGCGGGCCAGCGTGTGGGCGTGACCGCGATAGGTGCAGAACGAAAGGTCGCCGGGCTTCATCGCCGCCGCGCAGCCGGCCGCGACCGCTTCCTGGCCCAGCGAAAGATGGCTCGTGCCCTTAACCAGGTTCTGCAAAAACAGATCGAATGCACGCTGCTCGGCCTCGCGAATTTCGACCTGCATGCGGTACATGCGCAGCCGCCGTTCCTCGCCGATATCGTCATTGAGGCTCGCATTCGGCGCGAGCGCGCGGTCTTCGACTTTGGCCATGAAAGGTCCTCGGGATGCCCTATAGCGAGGGGGCGGTCGCAACTTAGCGCCAGTGGTCAATGTCAGGCAATGCATCGGCGCGCCCGGCGCTAAACCCGGCCGGTGCCGCTTGCGATAGCCTCAACGAAGGCCTAATTGAGCCACGAGAGGGTTTCGATGACTCAATCCCTGGACTCGCGAACGTCCCAACCCTTCATTTATCGTTTTTTCGGCGGCCCGCCATTGGCGGTGGTCGGCCGGCTTATCCTGCTGTCGATCCTGGTCGGGGTCATTCTCGCCGCCATCGGACTTGATCCCTGGAATATTATCGAATCCGTAGAGCGGCTCATCGAACACATCTGGAACATGGGATTCGATGCGGTGCGCTGGCTGTGGCGCTATTTCCTGTTGGGCGCGGTGATCGTTGTGCCGATCTGGTTTTTGGCGCGCCTGGCCAAGGCGCCGCGCGGGCTGTAAGGCGGGAGAACAAAACAACGCGGCACAAAACAACGCGGCCGGGCGAGTGCCCGGCCGGTTTCGCTTTCATATCAGCGCGTCGTGCTTACTCGTCGGAATGCGAGCCTGACGGCGTTCCGTCATCGTCGCCGCGGACGGAATGATCCATCGAGTGGTCGCGCGGTCCGCCGCCGCGATGCCGCCGGCGCCGCCGGTGCAGCGGAAAGCGATCTTGCTGTCCGTCATAGCCGTTCGGGCCGTTTTGCCCAGGCGGCCCGTCGTTGCCGGGCTGAGGCGGCTGATGCTGCGGCTGAGCGCCGGTGATGAACGATGGCAAGCGGTCGACGTCGCCTTGGTTTTCCGAATTCGATTGCTGCGACCGCGGCTGAAATTGCTGCTGATGCTGTTGCGGCTGATGGTGCTGCTGATTGTGATGTTGCTCGCGCGGATAGTACGGCTGCGGCTCGCGCGGGGCGAACGGCTCACCGCCGACATGGGGCTGCTCACCATCGCCGTCGTCGTAACTGTCATCGGCCGCGCGCATTTCGCCGGGCGGTTGCTGTTGGTAATAGGGCTGACTCTGCCGGAACTGCTCCTGCGCCGCAGCGATGAGGCGGAAATAGTGCTCGGCGTGTTGATAATAGTTTTCCGCTGCAATCGGGTCCCCGGAGCTTTGCGCGTCACGGGCAAGCTGAAGGTACTTTTCGGCGACATGGGACGCCGTACCGCGAATTTTTACGTCCGGCCCATTGGACTCGTACATTCGCGATAATGAATTTTGATGATGATGATGCCCACCCTTGCGGTTGCGACCGCGCATGCGTTTGTTCTGACCGTTTCTCATGGTTTGCTGTTCCGCCGACCCCCGTTTACTGCGACGGCACCTTTGCCGCCGATTCTCTGCGAGTTCACCAGATTCCATCGTGCGGCTGCGCGCCGCGCGAAATTTCCTAACCTTAATTTCCGGTCTCTAGCCCAGTCCCAATCCAGTGCCAACGTCACGAGCTCGATAATCGCACTGCATCGGCAAGACTCTTCGTCGCGCGCGCCAATTGCGTGCAGGCCGAACCCCTGAAGCGTCACGATCTGAGCACGATCTGAATCTGGCGATCCTGTATGCCGTCCAATCCGGCTTTTCGCTATTCAGCTTCGCTTTTTCTGCCTGACCTGCGCTGCCGACCTCGTGGAGAATTATGCTCCGGGTATTCAAGGCAACGCGGCACCCTTATTCAAGGGCGATTCCGTGGGCCGCAAGCTAATCGGTTCCGGCCGATATTCCAAGTGCTTTTTTATTCCTCACGCCTGTTTGCCGGGTCTGCAATCCAGACCTGCGATGTTGGGCGTCATAGCTCACACCCAACTTTCTCTGCAATCAAAGCGCGTGGTACGCCATTAAGATCGGGTTGTGGCGCCATCGGCGCAAGCCCCGCCACGGCAATTAATGCTGCAACCGGTTCCGCCTGGTCCTTTCCAAGCTCAACCACCAGGATGCCATCGCGCGCCAGGAGTGGCGCCGCGATTGCCGCCAGCGCCCGATACCAATGCAACCCATCGGCGCCGCCGTCGAGCGCGACGCGCGGGTCGAACAGCCGCACCTCGGGGGCAAGCTGATCGAGATCTGCGGTGGCGATATAAGGCGGATTCGAGATGATGAGGTCAAAGGGACCGCTCAGCGCGGACGCCATGTCACAGAGGACATAGGCGGCGCGGCTTATGTGGAGACGGCCCGCATTGTCGCGGGCGACCGCGAGCGCCGCCGCGCTGATGTCGGTGCCGACGGCGAAGGCGTTTGGCAGTTCGCTTAAGAGCGCCAGCATGATCGCGCCGGAGCCCGTGCCGATATCAGCGATGCGCCAGGCTCGCGAACGCGGCCCCCGTCGATCGAGCGCGCGCAGCGCGGCGGTCACGATGGTTTCGGTCTCCGGCCGCGGCACCAGCGTCGCGCCGGTCACGCGTAGCGGCAGCGACCAGAATTCCTTCGTTCCGGTAATCCGCGCCACCGGCTCGTGCGCGAGCCGCCGCTGCGCCAGCGCGGCGATTGCGCTTTGTTGTTCGGCCGAGAGCGGCTGATCGGCGTGCGCGGCTAGCGCGGCGTGATCGAGGCCCAACGCGTGGCCGATCAGCACGCGCGCATCGAGTTCCGGCGAATCGATGCCGCGGGCGCGAAATTCGGCGGTCCAGGCGCGCCGGCAATCGGCAACGCCTTTGACTGCGGCGGGTGTAACGGCTGGTCGCGTCCTCAAGCGTGTTCTCACGCGCCCTCTTACGTGTCCTGCCAGGCAAGCTGCGCCGCCTGATTTTCCGCAACCAAAGCGTCGATGATTTCACCAAGCGCTTCGCCCTCGAGAATCTGCGGCAGCTTGTAGAGCGTCAGATTGATCCGGTGATCGGAAACCCGCCCTTGCGGATAGTTGTAGGTGCGGATGCGCTCGGAGCGATCCCCGGTTCCAACCTGGCCCCGTCGCTCGGCGGCGCGCGCCGCATCCTGTTTCTGCCGCTCGAGGTCGTAGAGCCGCGTCCGCAGCACGGCGAACGCCTTGGCGCGGTTGCGGTGCTGCGAACGGTCTTCCTGCATCATGACGACAATTCCCGAAGGAATATGCGTCACCCGCACCGCCGATTTGGTCTTGTTGACATGCTGGCCGCCGGCGCCGCTCGAACGCAGCGTGTCGATCTTGAGATCGGTATCGTTGATGGCGACGTCGAGGTCTTGCGCCTCCGGCAGCACCGCAACCGTCGCGGTCGAAGTGTGGATGCGGCCGGAGGCTTCGGTGTCGGGGACGCGCTGCACGCGATGCACGCCGGACTCGTATTTCAGCCGGGCGAAGGCGCCGCGGCCCCGGATCTCGGCGATGATTTCCTTATAGCCGCCCATCGAGCCCTCGCTGGCCGCCACGATCTCGACTTTCCAGCCCTGTTTGGCGGCATAGCGCTCGTACATCCGGAACAGATTGCCGGCGAACAAAGCGGCCTCGTCGCCGCCGGTCCCGGCGCGGATTTCGAGGATGACGTTGCGCTCGTCCATTGCATCCTTGGGCAACAGCGCGAGCCGCAACTCTTGTTCGAGCGCGGTGCGGCGCGCTTCGACTTGCGGCTTTTCCGACTCCGCGATCGCTCGCATTTCCGAATCGGTTGCGGGGTCGGCGATCAGTGCCGTCAAGTCGTCCAATTCACGTTGCGCGGCGCGATAAGATCTGACCGCGTCGACCACGGGAGCGAGCTCGGCAAATTCCCGCGATAGTTTCACATAGGTTTCGGCGGGCAAAGCCGCGCCCAGATCGCGCTCCAATGCGGCATGCCGTATCACAAGGGCATCGAGTTTTTGATCGGGTAACATCTTGCGCCGCGCCGATGGTTAGACCTGCAGGCCGCTTTCAGCGGCGAACTTTTCAAGTTGCGCGCGAAGCGGCGTGCCGCCCGGGGATTTGTCCATTAACGGGCAAAGGAACGCGGCGGCCTTGCGGCAATCGACGTCGAATAGCATCGCTTTGACCGGTCCGACCGCGGAGGCGGTGAGCGATAGCGATCGATAGCCGATGGCGATGAGCGCCAATGCGCCGAGCGGCTGCGAAGCCAGTTCGCCGCAGACTGTCGCCGGCTTGCCGTGCGCATGTGCTTTATCGGCAATGTCCTTTAGCGCGCGCAGAACCGGCGCCGAGAGCGCATCGAAGCGGTCCGACACGCGCGGATTGCCGCGATCGATCGCGTAGAGGAATTGCACCAGATCGTTCGAGCCGACGGAGAGAAAGTCGACCCGCTCGAGCAATTCGTCGAGTTGATAGAGCAGCGCCGGCACTTCAACCATGCTGCCGACTTCGACTTGGTCGGGCAGTTTATGACCGTGGCGGCGAAGGTGCGTCAGTTCACGCTCGACAAGCTCCTTGGCCTGATCGAATTCCTGCACCGTGGAGATCATCGGAAACATGATCTTGATCGCCCGTCCGCTGCCGGCGCGAAGCAGCGCCCGCAATTGCGTGCGCAGCAAGCCGGGGCGGTCGAGGCCAAGCCGGATGGCGCGCCAGCCCAGCGCGGGGTTTTCCTCCTCGACGTTGCGCATATAGGGCAGCAACTTGTCGCCGCCGATGTCGAGGGTCCGGAAAGTCACCGGCTTGCTGCCGGCGGCATCCAGCACCGCGCGATAGAGCGCATATTGCTCGCTGGTGCGCGGGAAACTCGGCGCCACCATGAACTGCAACTCGGTGCGGAACAGGCCGATGCCGCCCGCACCGGTGTCGGCGATGTGCGGCAGGTCGACGCTTAGGCCGGCATTGAGGAGAAGCGCGACTTGCTGGCCGTCCTTGGTGATGCAGGGCTTGTCGCGCAGTGCCGCATATTGTTGCTGCCGGCGGGCGCGCAGCCGCACCCGCTCGGCATAGGCCGCTTCCATGTCGGGAAGCGGACGGATGTGTAGATCGCCGGCCGACCCATCGACGATGATCGCATCGCCCGGATCGGCGATGCCGGTCGCGTTCTCGACGTCGCCGACGGCCGGAATGCCAAGCGCCCGCGCCACGATGGCGACGTGCGAATGTGGGCCGCCCTCTTCGAGCACGAGGCCGCGCAGGCGCTTGCGGTCATAGTCGAGAAGCGCCGCTGGGCCCATCGAACGGGCCACGAGAATGGCATTTTCCGGCAGGCTCTCGCGCGAGGGGGCGTGATCGCGGCCGGTGAGCTGGCGCATCAGGCGATTGGCGAGGTCGTCGAGGTCGTGCAGTCGCTCGCGCAGGAACGGATCGGTCTGCCGCAGCATCCGCGCCCGGGTGTCGGATTGCACGCGCTCCACCGCGGCCTCGGCGGTGAGTCCGGTCATCACCGCTTCTTCGAGCTTGTGCACCCAGCCGCGGTCATAGGCGAACATCCGGTACGCTTCCAAGACGTCGCGATGCTCGCCGCCCTCGACCACGTCGCCGTGTTCGAGCATTTCGTCGAGGCTGGTGCGCAGGCTTTCCACCGCCGAGTTCAGATGCGCCAATTCCTTTTGCACGTCGTCGGCGATGAAATTGGTCACCACGACGCGCGGCTCGTGCAACACGACGTGCCCCAGCGCAATTCCTTCGCTTAAGGCCGAACCTTTGACATGAACGGAACGGCGCGCGGCAGGCTCGGCACCCGGCAGCGCCAGGGCCGAGAGTTCGCCCGAGGCGATCATCTCGGCCAGCACCATCGCCGTGGTTTGCAGCGCCTCGACTTCTTCTTCCGAATAGGTGCGCCGCGCCCGGTTCTGCACCACCAACACGCCTAATATGTTGCCGGCGCGCAGGACCGGCACGCCGAGGAACGAGTGATAGATCTCCTCGCCCGTTTCCGGCCGGTATGAGAACGCCGGATGCGCCTGCGCATTCGACAGGTTGATCGCGCTCGCTTGACTGGCCACCAAGCCGACCAACCCCTCGTCGGACCGCATCACCGTGTGGTGCACGGCGTCCCGGTTGAGGCCTTCGGTTGCATAGAGTTCGAGGGTCGAATCGACGCGCAGCACATAGACGGAGCAGACCTCCGCAACCATGTTGGCGGCGATCAGCACCACGATCTTGTCAAGGCGCTCCTGCGCGCTGACCGGCTCCGCCATGACTTCGCGAAGCCGACGCAACAGCACGCGCGGACCACCAAGCGCGCCACGCATGGCGTGAGGTCCTTCGGGCCGGGCTATGACCGGGGCGGAGCCCATAACGCGCCGGTCTTGGTCAAGTGGAATTCGCCCGGATCAGGTCCGAAAGCGAATATCCTAAAGCCTATATCGAATGCGGCATGCAAACCGCAAGCCAAAGACAGCGGTATGACGGATCAGGCTATTGTGCGCCGCAACGCAAACGCGGCGAATCAGGCCGCTTTATCGAGTCCATACAGCGAATGCAGCGTGCGCACTGCGAGTTCGGTGAAGGCGGCGTCAATCAAAAGCGAAAACTTTATCTCGGAGGTGGTGATAGCGCGAATATTGATGGACCGCTCGGCCAAAGCCTTAAACGCCTCCGCCGCCACGCCGGCATGGCTGCGCATGCCGATGCCGATCACCGAAATCTTGGCGACATCGGTGGCGCCGTCAAGCCGGGCGTAACCGATCGCACGCTTGGCTTTTGCGATTACATCCAGCGATCGCTGATAATCCGAGGCTGGCACCGTGAAGGTGATGTCGGTTGTCTTGCCGTCGCCCGAGACATTCTGAACGATCATGTCGACATTGACATTGGCCTCGGCGAGCGGTCCGAAAAGCGCGGCCGCAACTCCCGGCTTGTCGAGAACTTCGCGGACGGAAATTTGCGCCTCGTCGCGCGAGTAGGCGATGCCGGTGACGGTGTGCTGCTCCATGATCTCCCCCTCGTCGCAGATTAGTGTTCCGGGCGGGTTGTCGTGCGGATTGATTTTTTCCGGCGGATCGAAGCTCGAGCGCACGAAGATGCGCACATTGTGCACCATCCCAAGTTCGACCGAACGCACCTGCAAGACCTTGGCGCCAAGCGAGGCGAGCTCCAGCATTTCTTCGAAGGCGACACGTTCGAGCCGCCGCGCGCGCGGCACGACCCGCGGATCGGTCGTATAGACGCCATCGACGTCGGTATAGATGTCGCAGCGATCGGCGCGGATCGCCGCCGCAATCGCCACCGCCGAAGTGTCCGAGCCGCCGCGCCCGAGCGTGGTGATGCGGCCACTGTCGCGGTGGATGCCTTGGAAGCCGGTGATGACGGCGACTTCCTTGCGTTCCGTGAAGCGCCGGACCAATGCCTCGGCATTGATGTCGAGGATTCGCGCCGAGCCGTGCACCTCGGTCGTTGCGATCGGCAGCTGCCAGCCCTGCCAGGAGCGCGCATTGATGTCGAGGTCCTGGAGCACGATCGCGAGCAGTCCGGCGGTGATCTGCTCGCCGGTGGCGACAACCACATCATATTCGCGGGCATCAAAAATGCGCCGCTGCTGGAGTGCCTCCTCGCACCACGTAATGAGCTGGTCGGTGGTGCCGGACATCGCCGAGACCACGACGGCCACCTCATTGCCGGCGTCGACCTCGCGCTTGACGTGGCGCGCGACATTGCGGATGCGGTCGAGATCGGCGACCGAGGTTCCGCCGAATTTCATCACGAGGCGAGCCATTGGGGTCGATACGGTCGGTGGTGTCGGACTATGGAATCGATCTGCGCGCCGGGCTTTCAGTCATCCGATGCAAAATGCGCCGGCCCGCATGTCGTTACCGGACCGGCGCCAAAGCGCGCGTATACATACCGGCGGGATGCGCGGTCCGCAACATGGCCAAGTAGAATGCCAAGTAAAACGCCAAGTAAAATGCCAAGGAAAATGCCAAGGAAAATGCCGAAATGGCCGGGGAAATGCCCGCCAGCGCCAGCCCGGCTGGTTTCGACAGGCCACGACAATGCCGATTAACACCACGGCAACCATGCCGACGGTCGCACGGCCGTCTTTCGGAAAGTCGGAATTCAGCGGATCAGCGGAAATGACTACGCGTCGGGTGCGTCAGTGCGGTCACGCTTGTCAAGCGAAACGGCGCGTGACATCTCACCGAAGCAGGCGGCAGTCGCCATCAGCGACGACCAGAATGCGACCCAAAGCAGGGCAGGCATGACCTTCTCCTCCTCTGCGGGTTGGGTCACCTGAACGCTGCTCATTCAACGTTTGTGCGCCAGCGCGGTTCCGGCGGTTTATTTGCTCGAGGAAAAAGATGAACGAACACACAGAACAAAAAATTGGCGTGGTCGGCGGCGGCCTGATGGGCCACGGCATCGCGTATTTGTTTGCTGCGGCCGGTCATCACGTCAATGTGTTTGAACCTTTGTCCGATATCCGCAACTCGCTGCCGCAGCGCTTGCGTGCCATCGTCGAATTGCTCGGGGACGATCCGCAGCTCTTGGCGCGAATTGCGGCGCACGACTCGCTTGATTCCGCGATGCGCGGCGCCGACTGGGTTTTTGAAGCCGCGCCGGAGAAGCTGCCGCTCAAACAGGAAATCTTCGCCGCGATCGAAAAGCTGGTCGCGCCGACCACCATACTCGCCAGCAACAGTTCGGCAATTCCGTCGACCGAGATCGGTCGGCATCTCGCCCATCGCGAACGGATGGTCGGCACGCATTTCTGGAATCCGCCGCATCTGGTGCCGCTGGTCGAAGTCATTCAAAACGAAAGGACCAGCGGCGAGGTCGTGGAGCGAACCATGCAACTGCTGCGTCGGGCCGGAAAAGTGCCGGTGCATGTCCGCCGCGACATTCCGGGATTTGTCGGCAACCGGCTTCAGCACGCGATGAAACGCGAAGCTATCGCGCTGGTCGCGGCCGGTGTCTGCGATGCCGAAACGATCGACACGGTCGTGCGCGAAGGATTCGGCGCGCGCACCGCCGTGCTCGGGCCCATGGAGCAGTCCGATTTGGTCGGCCTCGACCTCGCCCTCGACATCGCGGAGGTGCTCTATAGCGACCTTGATCGCACCGTGGGGCCGCACCCGCTCCTGCGCGACAAGGTCAAGGCCGGCAAGCTTGGCATGAAAACCGGCGAGGGTTTTCGCAAATGGACGCCGGAACAAGCCGACGCAGTGCGCAGCCGGCTGTCGCGCTTTCTCGCCGAACAGGCCAAGGCGCAGAAGCAAAGTGCGGCGCGTGCGGGCGAGCGGACGGCGTAGCGCTGCGCCGTGCAGGTTTGATGCGCGCGGAATTTCCGTCACGCGGGACCCGTTCTTGACCCGGCCATAGGCGGGGTGGAAGATATTCGCTTAAAGCCGCGCCTTCCGGATCGGAACCGGCCGCCGCGCGCTGCGAATGCCGCTATCTTTCCAGGCGGCCCAAGGAGACAAAACCAACAAAGTGTGACCAAGGGAGAGCTTGAACATGCCGAAGATCTTAAAGCCGGTACGCCGTCGCGCGTTCATCCAGGCGGGTCTTGCGCTCGGCGCCAGTCAAGTCATTGGCGCGCCGTTTATCATCACCGCGCGCGGCGACGAACCGGTCAAAATCGGGATGGTCAATCCGCTCACTGGCGTGCTCGCGGCGTTGGCGCAAAGCGAGGTGGACGGCGCCAAATATGCCGAGGCTGAAATCAACAAAAAGGGCGGGATCCTCGGCCGTCCGGTTCAGCTTCTCGTCGAGGACTCGGCCAATGACGTCGGCACCGGCGTGCAGAAGACGCGCAAATTGATCGACCGCGACAATGTCAATGTGATCCTCGGTGACGTGAACTCCGGCATTGCTTATGCAATGTCGCAGGTGACCAACGAGAAGAAAGTGTTTCACATCGTGCCGGGCGGCCACACCGATCCGATCACCGGCACCAATTGCAAATGGAATGTGTTCCGCGTTTGCAATACGACGTCCATGGAGGCCAATGCAGTGACGCCCGAACTGGTCAAGCGGTTCGGCAAGAAATGGTTCTTCATTACGCCCGATTATGCCTATGGCCACACCTTGCAGGAGGCTTTCGTCAAGGCGCTGAACAAAGCCGGCGGCAGCTATGACGGCGATATGCTGCCGATCAACAACACCGATTTCTCGGGCACGCTGATCAAGGCCAAGGCCTACAAGCCCAATGTGCTCCTCAACAATATGGGTGGCCTGACCCAGATCAATTGCATGAAGCAGTTCACCCAATTCGGAATGCAGAAGGAGATGGCGCTCGGCGGCGGGCTGTTTGAGCTGGAAAGCATCAAAGGCTGTCCGCCGGAGGCGCAGGCCGGCTGGTGGGACATGGAATGGTGGTGGAATCAGCCCAACGTGCCCGAAGTCGTGAAATTCGTCGCCGACTATCGCGCCGCTGTGAACAAGACGCCGTCGGCGCGCGATTGGTTCGGTTACGTATCGATGCACTCGGTCCGCCTTGCTGCGGACAAGGCAAAATCGCTCGATGGTCCGAAGCTGGCGGCGGCGCTGGAAGATTTGGAGCTGCCGCCGGATGTGGCTTTGCAGCCGGGCAAGGTGCGCTATCGCGCCGGCGATCACGAACTGATGCCGAACATCTTCGTCGGCAGCGTCCACCGCCCAAGGCCGGCCCCGAGGATGTGTTCACGGTTGCATCGCTGGTGCCCGGTGAGGAAGCGGCCGGTTCGGTGGCGGAGACCGGCTGTAAGATGGTGCAACCGACTTGATGTTCGGAGTAGCGGCGAGCCAATTTTGTTCTCGTGCAGCGGCGGAAGTGGCGAAGCAATCCAGTGACGGCCGGGTTGCTTCGCCGAATTGCGATCACGCATGAGGTGAAAGCGGCGTGAAGGGGGGCGCAAAGGGGGGCAGATGGCGCAAGTCATTTTGTTCAACGTCACCAACGGCCTGATCATCGGCGCCTTCTACGTGCTGATGGCGCTCGGACTTTCGCTCATTCTCAATTTGAGCAACGTCATCAACTTCGCTCACGGCAATTTCCTGGCACTCGGCGGTTATCTCGCCTTTACGCTATCGCCGGTGCTGGGCTATTGGGGCGCGCTGTTGATCTCGCCGCTGCTCACCGCGCTCATCGGCGTGGTCGTCGAGCGGCTGATGATCCGGCGAATTTACAATCGCGATCCAGTCTACAGTCTGCTCCTGACTTTCGGCCTCGCTTTCGTGCTGCAAGACGGCGCGCGCTATATCTGGGGGCCGAACGGCCTGCCGATGGGATTGCCGGCCGTGTTAGCGCAACCGATCACCTCGACCCTGTTCTTCATCACCTGGTACCGCGTGTTCATGGTGGCGGTCGTCATCGTGACGGTGATCGGCCTGTTCGCCTTCCTGCGCTATTCCCGCGTCGGTCTGCGCATTCGCGCCGGCACCTTCGATCTGGAAACGGTGGCGACGCTGGGGGTCAACGTGCGGCATTTGCGGACGCTCAATTTTGCCGTCGGCTGCCTCTTGGCCGGCTTGAGCGGCGTTCTTGCCGCCGGTCAGATCGGACTTAATCCGAATATGGGCGACGAGCTTTTGATGCCGAGCTTCATCGCCATCATCGTCGGCGGCGTCGGCAGCCTGATCGGCACCTTGTTCGGCGGATTGTTGATCGGCATGGCGGCCGCTTTGACCACTGCGTTCTATCCGGCCGCCAGCGAGGCAGTCATCTACGCGATCATGATGGCGGTGCTGCTGTTGCGTCCGCGCGGGCTGATTGGCGAGGAAGGCATGATGTCATGAGCACCGCCGTCGCCGCCGCGGGCGAAGGGCGCAGCGTCAGCCGCAAGGCCCTGATGCTGATCGCGATATGGGCCGCGCTCCTGACAGTGCCGCTGTGGCTGCCGCTGCTCGGCGGCTATACGGCGCTGGCCGGACGGGTGTTGGTGTTCGGGCTCGCCGCAATGGGGCTCAATATCCTGCTCGGCTTCACCGGCGTGCTGAGCTTCGGGCATGCGGCCTATTTTGGGCTGGGCGCCTACGGCGCCGGACTGACGTTGCGCTATCTGGCGCACTCGACGCCGGCGGCGATCGCCGCCGGCACGCTGCTCGGCGGATTGGCCGGCACTTTGTTCGGACTTTTGATCGTGCGGCGCCGCGGCGTCTATTTCGCGATGTGCACTATCGCGTTTGGCCAGCTCTGGTACTACCTCGCTTATAGCTGGAACAGCGTCACCGGCGGGTTCGACGGCTTGCGCGATTTCCATCGCGAAGCGATCGGAATTCCCCCGTTGGTACTGGACATCACCGAAGGCGGCACGACCTTCTATTACTTCCTGCTGGCGATCTTCGCGGCAGCGGTGGGTTTGATGGGCTTTGTCTTGCGCTCGCCGTTCGGTCGGACGCTTTTGGCAATCCGCGAGAACGAGCGGCGGGCGCGATTCCTCGGCATTCCGATCGAGCGCCACGTCTGGCTGTCGTTCTCGATCTCCTGTTTCTTCACCGCGCTTGCCGGCACGCTTTATGCGCTGCTCAACAATTTTGCCGACCCGCTGACGCTGCATTATTCCCTGTCGGGCTATTTCGTCGTCATGACGGTGATCGGCGGGATGCGCACCTTCTGGGGACCGCTTCTTGGCGCGGCGGTGTTTGTGATGCTGCAAGATTACATCTCGTCGATGACGGTGAACTGGATGTTCTTCGTCGGCGCGATCTTCATTCTCGTCGTGCTATTTTTCCCGCGCGGGCTCCTTGGCATGATGCGGCGGCGTATTGCGGCCTGAGCCACAGCACAGCACGGCAATCGAGGCTCGCATGATCACGTCGCGGCGGCAGATTTGGCGATGCGCGATTGGCGCAGCCGTGCTGCCGCTCGCTTCGCAACCGCTCGGTTCGCGTCTGGCCGCCGCGCCGAACTATCCCACCCGGCCGGTGCACGTCGTGGTCACCGTTCCGGCCGGAGGCTCGCCTGATATCGTGGCGCGCTTGCTCGGCCAGTGGCTTTCTGATCGCCTGGCGCAGCCGTTCGTGATCGAGAACCGGCCGGGCGCCAGCGCCAATATCGGCACCGAATTCGTCGTGCGAGCCGCGCCCGATGGCCACACGCTGCTCGTCGCCATGTCGGCTAACGCCATCAATGCGTCGCTCTATCCGAGCCTGAATTACAATTTCATCCGCGACACAGCCCCGGTCGCGCTGATCGGCCGTATCCCGCTTGTGCTGGTCGCGTCTGCCTCGCTGCCGGCCAAAACCGTCCCCGAATTGATCGCTTACGCCAAAGCCAATCCCGGCAAGATCAACATGGCGACCGCGGGCAAGGGGACTCCGCTCGACGTCGCCGGCGAGCTTTTCAAGAAGATGGCCGGTGTCGAGGTTGTGAGCGTGACCTATCAAGGCGAGGCGCCGGCGATCCCGGATTTGCTCAGCGGCCAGATGCAAATCATGTTCGGCGTCGTGCCGGCCTCGCTCGGTCATATCAAGAGCGGCAGACTGCGGGCGCTCGCCGTGACGACGGCGGCGCGGCAGGAAGTCTTGCCCGACGTGCCGGCAATGGGCGAGTTTCTGCCGGGTTTCGAGGCCGTCGGCTGGTATGGTGTCGCGGCGCCGAAGAATACGCCGACTGACGTCGTCGCGCTCCTCAACAAAGAGATCAATGACGCGCTGCGCGATCCCGAAATCAAAAAGCGGCTTGCCGAACTAGGCGTCGGCCCCGGCGGCGGCTCGGCCGGCGACTTCGCCGCGTTCATCGCCGCCGAAACCGAGAAGTGGGGTAGGGTGGTGAACTTCGCCGGCACTAAAGCGAATTAAGACCGCACCCTTGCGATCGGTGAAAGCCGACTAGTACCGCTGCACGGTGATTTTGACAGGTTGAATCCGGGGTCAAAGTAGCTCCGGCAGGGATTTCGGATCAACGAGCATTTCGATGCTGCGAGCGACATGCGGCTGCCGTCGGATGAAATCCTGCGCGTTCGAGCGTGAGCACCATCTGGTGAACCGAAGGTGGGCTGACGCGAAAATATTCCTGCATGTCCGTTTCGGCGGGCGGCCGGCGGTGCAGGCGTGTGTACAGGTGGATAAACGCCAGATACTGGCCCTGCGTGGGCGTAAAGGCTTTTGCAGCGCGACTCACTGCGGCCATCCGATTCAATTGTTCCTCCGTGCCTCGAACGAAGAGGAGGCACAGATGAATGTACGCTATCGGGTCGAGCTGAGCCAAACCGAACGCGCCGACCTCACGGCGCTTCTGAGCGGAGGCAAGCGCGCCGCACGCAAGCTCAAACGAGCGCAGATTTTGCTGGCCGCCGACACGGGCGCCAGCGACGACGACATCGCAACCAACGTGGGCGTTGGCGGCTCGACTGTCTACCGGACCAAGCAGCGCTTCGTGCTCGGCAACCTGGAGGCGGCGCTCAGCGAAGCACCACGCCCAGGAGCAAGCCGTAAGCTCTCAAGCAAAGAGGAAGCACTGCTAGTCGCCACCGCCTGCTCCAAGCCCCCGCAGGGCCGCGCCCGTTGGACCCTGGAGCTGTTGGCGGGTGAGTTGGTCAGCCTCACTGAACACGCCAGCGTATCCCGCGAAACCGTACGTCGGCGGTTGGCCGAAAACCACCTCAAGCCCTGGCGCAAGGACATGTGGTGTATTCCGCAGGTCGACGGCGAGTATGTCGCGCGCATGGAGGATGTGCTCGACCTCTACGCCGAAGTCCCCGATCCGAAATGCCCGGTGGTCTGTTTCGATGAGAGCCCGACCCAGCTCATCGGCGAGGTTCGCCAGCCGATCCCAGCCAAGCCGGGCCAGATCGAACGCTCCGACTGCGAATATAAACGCAACGGAACGGTCAACCTGTTCGTCTTCCTCGACGCGCATCGGCCCTGGCGTAAGGTTAAGGTCACCGAACGGCGAGCCGCAGAAGACTACGCCCAATGTATGCGCGAGCTCGTCGATATCCATTATCCAGATGCCGAGTACATCCGGGTTGTGCAGGATAACTTATCGACCCATTCGGCCGGCGCTCTGTACCAGACGTTCCCACCCGCCGAAGCCCGGCGCATTTTGCGACGGCTGGAGTTCCATTACACCCCCAAGCACGCAAGTTGGCTCAACATGGTTGAGATCGAGATCGGGGTGCTGCGCAGCCAATGCCTCGACAGACGCATCGACACGAAGGAGCAGATCGAATCCGAAATCGCTGCATGGGAAGGTCAGCGCAATGCCTCAGGCGCTCGCATCAAATGGATGTTCACAACCAACAAAGCTCGCGCCAAAATGGGCCGCGCCTACCCACAGCCCGCTACCCTCCGCGAGGCCCAAACCAAAGAGTCATAATCACTGTGCAGTGGTACTAGGCCAGTCTCGTTAATACGGCAGACCCACATAATTCTCGGCGAACGCCGTGGCGGCGGCCTTGGATCGGAACAAATAATCGAGTTCGGCCAGCTGCAGCTGATGATCGAACGGGTTATCGGATATTCGGTGCAACGTCATGGTCATCCACCATGAAAAACGCTCCGCCTTCCACACCCGCGCCAGCGCGCGCGCCGAGTAGTGGTCGAGGCCGGCGTCGGATTTGTCCTCGTAGTGTTCGATCAGCGCCCGCGACAGATAGCGCACGTCGCTCGCCGCGAGATTAAGACCCTTGGCGCCGGTCGGCGGCACGATGTGGGCGGCGTCGCCGGCGAGAAACAAACGCCCGAAGCGCATCGGTTCGGCCACGAAGCTCCGCAGCGGCGCGATGCTTTTTTCGATCGAGGGTCCGGTCACCAGGCGCTCGCGTGCTTCGTCGTCAAGCCGCGGCTTGAGCTCCTCCCAGAACCGCTCATCCGGCCAGGACTCGAGGTCTTCAGCCAGGCTGCACTGCAAGTAGTAGCGGCTGCGGGTCGGCGAGCGCATCGAGCACAGCGCGAAACCAAGCGGATGGCGCACGTAAATCAGTTCCTCGGAAACCGGTGGCGTATCCGACAGGATGCCAAGCCAGCCCAGCGGATAGACCCGCTCGTAGGAGCTGATCGCGCGCGCCGGCACGCTCTTGCGGCACACGCCGTGAAAGCCGTCACAGCCGGCGATGAAGTCGCACGCAATCTCGTGGCTGTTGCCGCCGGCGCGGTAGGTCACGCGCGGCTGATCGCCGGAAATGTCGTGCAAGGTCACGTCGTGGGCCGAATAGACGGTCGGCGCGCCGGTGCTGGCGCGGCCGTCCATGAGGTCTTTGGTGATTTCGGTCTGGCCGTAGACCATGACGGTCTTGCCGGTCAGCTCCTTGAATGACAAGCGATGGCGCGCGCCGTCGACGCAGATCTGTACGCCCTCGTGGATGAGACCATCGGCGTGCATCCGCGCGCCGACGCCGGCCTCGTCCAACAGATCCATCGTGACCTGTTCGATGACGCCGGCGCGCACGCGGCCGAGCACATGATCGGCGGTCTGCCGTTCCAGGATGATATTGTCGATGCCTCGACGCTGAAGGAGCTGACCGAGTAACAGCCCGGCCGGACCGGCGCCGATGATGA
Organism: uncultured Alphaproteobacteria bacterium; assembly: GCA_963816295.1. Taxonomy (GTDB): domain Bacteria; phylum Pseudomonadota; class Alphaproteobacteria; order Rhizobiales; family Xanthobacteraceae; genus BOG-931. Next base: position 915,386 of record CAWFJS010000022.1, read on the forward strand.
CGACCTGTGTTCTCATCAATGAAAGCGTGCTGGCTCGAGGGCGCGACTAGCTCAGTTCCGGCAAAATACTACACGCCTCGGTGTAGCGGGCGAGATCGTACTTTCGCCACCTTTGGGCGAGCAGTTGTCGGTGCGGTCGATCCGAGAACAGTTGTTCCCGGACTTGTTCCCGGACTTGGATTGCGCCAGGCGGCGGCCTATCTCGTTCAGCAAATTCGCCCGCGCAAAAAGTCGCCAAACTTAGAGGATCTACATGCGGATCGTTCACCTGGCCGGCACCGTTGCCTTGCTCGCTCTGCTGTTTTGTCGTCTCGACGGCGCGTCCGCCCAGGGCAGCGATGCGGTCCGCCAGGCGTGCACGCCCGATGCAATGCGGCTTTGTTCCGATGTCATCCCCGACGTGGCGAGGGTCACGGCCTGCATGAAAGCGAAGTCGTCGCAGGTCAGCGAAGCCTGCCGCGTCGCCATGCGCGGCGAGCCTTCCGGCAAGGGTCGCCATCGCGGGCATTATCATCACTATCGTCATTGCCACCACTGCGGCTGATCTCGTTGCGTTTTCTTGCCTGCGACTGGGCGTCGCGATGGCAAGCCGCGGCTTGAGCGGCAGCGCCGGAAAGTGCCATTGTGCCGCATGAGGGGACAACGGCCGGCCCGGAACGGCAGTGCGTGGGGGTGAGGAGATGCGTCGGGCCAGGGAGTTGGCCAGCCGACGAGCGGTGCGGCGTCTCGCTCTAGCGCTCTTGGCCGCGAGCCTCGTCACCGCGCATATTATTCGAACGCGCGCGCAGTCGGCCGAAGAATTCGTGGCGACAGCCGATCGCGCGCTTGCCGACGCCATGCACACCGCCGACCGAACAATGGCGCGTAAGCTCTTGTCGCTGCAATTTAGCTACACCGATGAAGCCGGCAGGGCCTATTCACGCCGCGAGTTTCTTGCCGATCTGAAAAACCTGTCCGCGGCGACGGCCGGCGATCCCAAACTGACGATGTACGGCCTCCTTGCGACGGTGTCCGGCGAACGCAATTCGCCGGACGGCAACACGGCGTTTTTTCTCGATATTTGGGTGAAGCAGAAAGGCGCTTGGCGCGCGCTGGCCCGGCACAACGTCTTGCTCGCGGATGGCGCTGCGCCCGCCGCATCGGCGTCGTCGCGGGGTGATGGCAAAGCGATCGAATGCACCAATCCCTGTCAGACCATGCCCTATCGGGTGCGTTCGCCGGCCGAGCAGGATGTTCTCAATGCATTTCTGGCGATTGAGAAAGCCAGCATCGCCCATGATGCCCAGGAATGGTCGAAGCATGTAACGGATGAATTCATGCTCTACCGCTCAGGCTACGTTCCAATCGACAAAGCAGCGCGCATCGCTGCGATCGAGCGACAACAACAAGCCGGAAGCTCGGTAACGGTCGGCGAACTTCAGGCGATGCAGCTTTCGGTTTACGGCGATGCGGCGGCGATGATCACAACCCAGATGCTTCCGGATAATTCCCGTCCGCCCTATCGCGCCGCCCGCGTCTGGGTGCGGCGCAACGGCCAGTGGTTGATGACGGTCAGCGTGCAGACCGACATTCAGACGCCGTAGCAACGACGCAGTCAGGAGCCGAATGAGTTCGCACAATTCGAGCCAATGACTGACGACGAGCGTGCGATTCGAGAATTGGTCTCGACTTGGATGAGGGCCAGCGAGAGCGGTGATGTAAACACCGTGCTGAGCCTAATGGCGGATGATGTGATCTTTATGGTGCCGGGCCGCGAGCCGTCGAAAGGGATACACACTTTCAATCCTTCGCAAGCAATCTGACGAAAAATGGCTCCTTTGGTGGGACGCAAATTTAATCGCTTGATGACCTACAGTCCCTAGAGGGGGAATCGGCCGGCGGCTTGTGGATAGCTGGAAGATTTTTGGGTGCTGCGCTTCAAGCGATGGTGAAAGGGGTCACCGTTGTACGGGCCCCAAGCATCAGAAGGAGAAGCGCAGCATGGACCATTTTGCTGGACTGGACGTATCGGTCAAGGAGACGAGCGTCTGCATTGTGGATGACACAGGCAAGATCGTTCGGGGAGTGAAGGTCGCGAGCGAACCCGAAGCCCTTCTGGCGGTTCTGAGGAACCCCGCCTACCACTTCAAGCGGATTGGATTGGAAGCCGGGCCGCTGTCGCAATGGCTTTGCAGCGCTCTTGCCGAGGCAGAGTTACCGGTGGTCTGTGTCGAGACGCGGCACATGCAGGCGGTGCTCAAAGCGCAGATCAACAAGACGGACCGCAACGATGCACGCGGCATCGCACAGATGATGCGGGTCGGGTTTTATCGCCCGGGGCATGTGAAGACACTGCACAGTCAGAAACTGCGCATGCTGCTGACCCATCGCAAGCTGCTGCAATCGAAGGCGATCGCCATCGAGAAATGACCTGCGCGATACCTTACGCAACTTCGGCCTCAAGGTCGGAAGGTCGGCAAGGCGAAGTTCGAGGCCCGCATCAAGGAGCTGGTCGAGAACCTTCCCGATCTGGCCATTCTGATCGAACCACTGCTCATTGTCCGGCGGGCGCTCCGCGAACAGGTCGTCATCCTGCATCGCCGTTTGCTGGCCATCGTGCGGGACGATGCGGTGTGCCGGCGCCTGATGACGACCCCCGGTGTCGGCCCCGTGGTGGCACTGACTTATCGCGCTACTGTCGACGTGCCTGCTCGCTTTCGTAAATCCAAGTCAGTCGGAGCGGTATTTGGGCTGACGTGCGCCAAGTATCAATCCGGCGAAATCGATCGCAGCGGCAGAATATCACGCTGCGGCGATGAGATGATGCGGGTGATGCTTTACGAAGCAGCGCAGACCATTGCTGCGGTCAAAGAGATGGTCGTGGCTCAAGGCCTGGGCGATGCAGATCGCCAGGCGCCGCGGGATGAAAAAGGTTATCGTCGCGCTGGCTCGCCGGTTGGCCGTGATCATGCTCCGCATCTATTGCCGGCACTGAATTGCGCTGCAATCGCGAAAGGCTGAGGGCGCGACATGAAGACCGTGAACGATCAAAGACGATAGAGTAAACTCGAGTCTCGAAACAGCGGTGGAATATGAACACAAGGGGCCATGTCACCACGTTATTTGATGTCCGGTTGACTCGCCGATAGCCTATCGGCAAGGCCTCCCCTTAGATTGCTCCACCTCGTCTTCGAATCCCATGATGGAAGGGCCTTGGTGCCGATTCCGAGGAGAAGCACGAGCCCGTGAGTGACATCGACACTGCAGCGGTGGACAGTCTGAAAGTGCTTGACCCCAAACGGCCGATTAGAGAAGCGGACATTGAGCGGTGTTAAGTCTGCGCTTCCAATCCATTCTGAAAGCGCCTACCGTTTGCGCGGGTTTTGGGGCATCTAAAAAGTGCCGATGCCCAAGCGATCAGCCACGAGGAAAGTCACGCGCGCGATACTTTTCGCCGCGTCAGTGGCAATTCTTGCAGGCCCATCCCTATCCTCGATGGCCCAACAACGCGCGGATCAAAAATCAGGTGTCCGTGCGCCCGCAGGCGGACGCTTGATGCAAACGGCGTTTTATCTGGCGGCGTTTGCTACCACTGCGATCGTGCTCGCGATCACGCTCAATTGGCGCAACGACCGGCTCGGCTTTTGGGTCAACGGCGTGATCGTCGGCATCGCCGACATTCCTTTCATTCTATTCGTCTTGATCCCCGGATACGCGCCGTGGTGGCCGGGCCTGCTTGGTCCCGTGCTTTGGGTCGCAGCTTTTTTCTTAACAGGCCTTGCTCGCACGAGCGCGACGCGGCCTGTCACGTTGGGTTCTGGCGGCGTCGCGCACCGAACCTGACTGTTCTTGCATGAAAATCTAGCATGAAAAATTATTGAGGCGCTTTTTCGCAGACGTGTGTGGTGCGGATCAGTCCGCTTATGACCTCCTTACCTCCGCTCCGACCGCTCTTGCGTCGCCGCACTAGCTGGGCTCGCTGGTGCATCGAGCACAGCAGTGCAAGCCGCCGGTAAATCCTTGAGCTTCAGACCTCTGGATGAGCCGCCAAATTCCGGGATCTTTAAACGTAGGATCCAATCGGCGAACCAATGGTCGAGCGACTTATCACACCCATCGCCGCCTGGGACCGGCGGCTGCGCGCGACAATCCGGCAAGTCGGCGGGACACTTCAGGCGTACGTGCATGTGGCCGGTATGGCCATACCAGGGACGCACCTTTGACATCCACGATTTATCATTCTTGCCCTCGACACGGCAGAGTTCTTTTTTTATCGCAGCATTGACGAGCACCCGCTCGACTTCAGGCTGCTCGGCCGCTGTTCGGATGAAGGCGACATCGGCAGGGCTCCAAATCTTGTCATCGATTTGTTTTCCATCCGCGGCAACCACGTGGCTGGCTACGATAGTTTCGCGTTCCTCTTTGCTTAATACACGATCTGGCATCGGCATGAACCAGATGTCGACGTCAAGTCCGACTTGGTGGCTCTTATGTCCGAACGGAAGCGGACCGCCACGGGGTTGCGCCATATCGCCGATCAAAATTCCCTTCCATCCGGTGGCTTCAGCGGCGAGCGGCGCGAAGCGTTCTAGGAATTTTACCAGCTCCGGGTGACCCCAATTGCGATTACGCGACAGCCGCATCACCTGCCAAGTCGGCCCCGTCGTCGGAAGCTCGACGCCCCCTTGAAGGCACCCGCGCGGGTAGTAGCCAATTGCCATAGCTCTCCCGAGGCTTGGCAGTTTCTTTTCTGAAAATAGATCCGCCGCTGGCTTCGAGTTTTGCTGATTTTCCTGTTCGGTGTTCTTCAAAGGATTGCTACGCGGCAAAGGTACAGGAGCCGTGCTTTTCGCCGCGGCAACACAGGTCAGCGCCACCGAAAGGGCTATTACGACTGTTAGGCTTCTGTTCATGCCGTTTGCCTTAAAAGCAGAACGCTGTACGAGCGGCACGATCACTGCCCTCGCTATCTACCGCTGCCCTGGTCCGCTGACGACATCAGCGGCCGTTTTTCGCGAAGGCTAGGAACGAATAAAGCCCAGACCGCTTATACAACGTTGACGGGTTGGTTTCTGCGCAACCAGGGGCAAGACATGTGTTTACTAGCTTCTCCGAGACATTTCGGCAGTTTGGTAATTGTCCCTCTTTTGGCGGTGATACTCGCTTTTCCCGCGAGCGCTCAGACCACCTCTGACTCTAATAGCACCGGTACGGCCGGCGCCCGGGCTCAGTCCGAATTAACGGGTGCGCCTACCAGCTCAAATCCAGCGACCACTGGCTCCAATGCAGCTACGCCGAGCACGCAGACCAATTCTACGGCCGCGAAAGTCGAATCTGAGCCTGGAGGCTCACAGCCTGAAGCCAATCCTGGACCTAAAAAGGCAGGTTCAGCGGTCCTTATCAACATCAATAAAGCCAAACAAAGAATGACGGTTTTTTTAGACGGGATACAAAAATATGAGTGGCCGGTATCAACAGGTCGAGCGGGATATTCAACTCCATCAGGGACTTATACTGCGACCTCTATGAACGAAATCTGGTATAGCAAGCAGTGGGACAACTCCCCCATGCCGCATTCTATTTTCTTTATAAAGGACGGTCATGCCATCCACGGCAGCTATGAGGTGAAGAATCTTGGCAAAGCCGTCTCGCACGGCTGCGTGCGCATCTCGCCTGAGAATGCCACCACGCTTTATGCGCTGGTGGAGGCGAATGGTTTAGAAAATACGCAGGTAGTACTGACCGGCGTTACTCCGGGCGGCGAGTTTAAGTTCGCGAGGGGTCAGGCAGGTCCCGGCTGGGGCTTTTTCGAGCCATCATTTGGCGTCCCCTATTACAACGGACCCCGAGGTTACTACCGATGGCCGTCGGGCTACTCACGGTGGTGAAGGTCGAGTACACGCCCTAATTCTGCGGCAGCTCGGCAATGCCGAGTTCTTTGGCGAATGCCGCGACCTGGGCACGCTGCTCGTCAATCGATTTGGCGAATTCGTCCGGGCCGCCGACATTGAGAAGCTGCCCCGTCGTCGCCAGCCGTTGTTTAATCGTGTGTCGTCGGCGACGTCTGCTTGGGACCCAAATGAGAAGTAGCGCCACGTCAGGGTTATGTCCGGAATGCGCCGCATAACGGACCTCTGTTACCGGCGTAATCGCGGATAGACGAGCGGCCCGCGTCTTTGCTCCGGCAGTAGCGATAGTATTGCGAATTGCAGGTCTAGGCGTCGTGCCGGCTTTTAAGTTCGAGAGTTACGAGTTGGGCGAGCAGCGTTGCCGGATAGAGCTGACCGATGACGGCCTCAATGTTAGCGAGACTACGCGCATAGGGATGCACTGGGACAATGTCCCCATACCCAGTCGTGGTCAGCGTCACAAAACTAAAGTAGATGAGGTTCCCGACAAAATTATTATTTAGCGGCTCCAGATTGGTGACCGCATTGGGCTCGAGAAGGGTCACCAAACCGATCAGCCCAGCGAACATCTGTCCGATAATGAGATATAAAAGGACCCCGCCGACGATCCGATGGAAGGTTACCATTCCAGGCGCGAATACGGCACGGGCAACAACGGCGCTTAGCGTTAATCCCGCGATCAGCCAAGCTACCGCGTCGAGGAGTTTGTCCATAACTGAAGGCTGTCGCCAGCCCATCACTACAGCGACCACGACGAGGGCCATAGCGACCAATATCAATACGACGGCGAGCCGGTTGCCCGAGACAATGAACCCTGCAGGGATGAGCACGAGTCCAAAGAAAAGGCCAAACAAAGGTGTCGACAAAACTCCGTTCGCTTGCAGCGGAGCGACTACAAACAGGAGGACTGACAACAAGATCGTCAGCGCCATTAACAGCTGATCGCCAAGTTGCTGGTGACGGTGGTGGGATTTTCCTGCAGTCATCCGGCCCGACTCGCTTTGGCGCAAGATCCTTTTTAGATTGCGGGGCCTGGGCAATGACCATCCCTAGTGAACCAGCCCGATCGGTCGGCGCTTGTCCTAACCGGTACACGCGATCTTCGTTATGACGTTTTACGTACTTTCCACAATATCATTCGTCTAATCCTGCGGCAGCTCGGCAATGCCGAGTTCCTTGGCGAATGCCGCGACTTGTGAGCGCTGATCCTCGATCGATTTGGCGAATTCTTCCGGGCCTCCGACATTGAGAAGCTGCCCCGTCGTCGCCAGCCGTTGTTTGATCGTATCGTCGGCGACCGCGCGGATATCGGCGGCAATGCGTTGCCGTAGCACGAGCGGCATGCCGCTCGGGCCGAACAGACCGACCAGGCCGTCGATCGTCAGTGCCGGTTGACCGGCTTCCTGCACGGTGGGCAGATCAGGCTCGGTCGGCGCTCGCACGGTGTTGGTCACGCACAGGAGCTTGACTTTGCCCGTTTGCAGCTGCGGGCGAATAATTGCCAGCGCCGACTCGTAAACTTGCACGCGCCCCTCAGCTAAATCGTTGGCGGCGTCGACCGGATTCTTGTAGGCGATCTTCGCAATATCGAGCCCTTCGCGTTTGAGCCATCCGGCGAAAATAAAATCAAGCGCGCCGGTGACGCCGGCCCAGTTGAGCTTGCCCGGCTGTGCGCGGGCGAGCGCCATCAATTGAGCGAGCGAATTGATGTTTAGGCTTGCCGGCGCCGAAATCGCGATGATGGTATTGGAAACGCGTGCAATCGGCAGCAAGTCGGCCGGCTTGTACGGCAGGTGGTCATGAAGGAACGGGTGCGCGGTGAAGGAGGAGGTCGGGGAAAAGAGCAATTGATGGTCATCATGCGCGCCGGCGAAGGAATTGATCGCGACAATGCCGTCGCCGCCGGGCCGGTTCTCGACCACGACCGGTTGACCCCATCGCTGGCCCAGCCGATCCGCGAACAAGCGCGCCCCGATATCGGCGCCGCTGCCGGGACCGAGCGTCAGAATGAATTTCACCGGCCGCGTCGGCCACGCTTGATCGGCCGCTGCCGGGTCGGAGAACGGCAGGGTAAGCGCGATAACGGCGGCAACCATCAAGACTGCGCCAAAACTCAGTGCAGCAGCCATCAACACAGAAATTGATATAGAAATTCTGGACAGCTTCACGTGCATCATTTTCCTCCGCTTCCCAATTCGTTTTTGTTTTTTCGGCGTCAGCTTTCCAAGCCGGTCGGCACGTTTTTATTCTCGCTCACAAGCTTCATCCCCGCGGCGAGCGCCATGGTCTCGGCGAGCGCGGCAAAATCCTTCTGCAGATAATCTTGCGGGTCCTTTTGCAGCATCGCGGCGCCAAAATGGCTCTGCAGCACTTCACGCGTCGCCGCCGTGACCGGCATCGGCACGTCCATTTCGCGGCCAAGCTCCAATCCGAGATCGAGGTCTTTGCGCAACAGTTCCGGCGTGAATGTCGTCGTCCAGTCGAGATTGACCAGCGCGGGGGACTTGTAGCGGGTGAACATCGAACCCATCACCCCATTATTGAGGAAGGCAAGAAATGCGTGCCGCGGCACGCCCATTTTGTTGGTGAGCAGCGTGATCTCGATCAGGTTTTCGATCACGACCCCGAGCATCACGTTATGCGCGATCTTGCACACCCGCGCCAATTCGCCCTCCCCGACATAGGATACGCCGCGCGGAGCGAAGACCTCGATCAAGGGCATGGCGATTTTGCACGCGGCCTCGGCGCCAGAGACGACGGCCGAAAGTTGACCGGCCTTGATGACCTTGGCATTGCCGCTGACCGGGGAGGCGACGAACTCGGCGCCGAGCTCTTTGAGCTTGTTGCGGATCGCCGCCGATTCTTCCACTGCGATCGTCGAGCAATCGACGACCACCGGCGGCATTCGACCGCTGCCGGCGGCGACACCGTCCTTGCCGTAGAGCACGTGTTGCACGTCCGCCCCGGTGGCGACGATTGAGAACAGCACGTCGACCGATTTCAGATCCGCCAGGCGATCGACGATTTTGCCGCCGATTGTCGCAAGCGGCTCCGCCTTGGCGCGGGTGCGATTCCAGATCGATACGTCGTGGCCGGCTTTGATGAGCCGCTCGGCCATGGGAAATCCCATGCGGCCCATGCCGATCCAGCCGATCGTCTGCTTATTGCCCGTCGCCATCGTCAAGCTCCCTTGCGTTGCGGCGCTGTCCTAGCACAGCGCACGACCGCTGCAACGTCGCAAACATACGCGATGCTTGTCGGCACATCGGCGATGACATTATGCTCGTGCAACGATGCATGATGTCGTCGAGAATTTCGCAGCGGCCGGCGTCCGCGACAGCCATCCGTTTTGGCGCGCGTGGCGCAATATCTATCCTTTCATCGTGGTCGGCGCCTTGTGGGAGGCCATAGCCCATCTCGGCATCTTCCCGGTCCAGTTCTTCCCGCCGCTGGAATCGATCGCCGCGGCTTTCGCCCGGCTCTGCGCCAGTGGCGTTCTGCCGCATCACGCTTTCGATACGCTCATCCGGCTCACCGCCGGTTTCGCGCTGGCCGCATGCGTCGGCATCGCGGCGGGTGTGCTCATGGGGCGCTCGCGCCGGGCGGAAGATATTTTGCTGCCGCTGGTGAGCATCGGCGCTCCGATTCCCGGTCTCGCCTATGCACCATTGTTTCTGCTGTGGTTCGGGCCGGGCAATATTTCCACCGTCGCGCTGGTAGCTTTCGTCTCCGCCTTTCCGGTCATCTACAATTCCTGGACCGGGGTGAAAGCGGTGAAGGAGATATGGTTGCGTTCGGCGCAAGCGATGGGCGCCGACGATCGCCGCCTGTTTCGCCATGTCGTCCTGCCGGGCGCGCTGCCCTATATCGTCACCGGGCTGCGGCTTGGTCTCGCCCAGGCTTGGCGCATTCTGGTTGCGGTCGAGATGCTCGCGGCCGTGCCTTGGGGCCTGGGCTGGTTGATTTTCGGCGCGCAGGAATTTCTCAATACCGACGTGATGCTGGCCGGCATCGCCGTGATCGCGCTGATCGGACTCGGGCTCGAGAAGCTCGTCTTTCAGCCGTTGGAAAACTTCACGGTCGTGCGCTGGGGCATGATGACATGACGACGGTGCGCGCATGGTCAGAGCGGTCGAGCTCATTGCGGCGCGGGGCGCTGACGCTGATCATCGCCGCGGCGCTCTATGACGCGCTCGCACGCAGCGGCTACTTCCCGCAAGCCTTGACGCCCACGCTCGGCGCCATCGCATCCACGCTTTTTGCGTCGCTCGCCGACGGCACCATGCTTCTGCATGCGGCTGCCACGCTCTATCGCGTGCTGATCGGCTTTGGCTTTGCGGTTGCGATCGGGTTGCCCTTGGGCGTGCTGATGGGCCGATTCCGGCTGGTTGAAAATTTCGTGCTGCCGCTGATGAGCGCGCTGATGCCGATTCCATCGCTGGCCTGGGTGCCGGTCTTCATCCTGTGGTTCGGCCTCGGCAATACCGTGAGCGTGCTCATCGTTTTCTATGCCGCATTATTCCCGATGCTGCTCAATACCTGGTCGGGCGTGCGCGCGGTGAACCCGATCTGGCTGCGCGCGGCGAGCGCCATGGGCGCGAACGAACACGCATTGTTCTGGAAGGTCATCATTCCCGGCGCCTCGCCCTTCATCATTGCCGGCCTGCGCCAATCCTTCCTGCGCTCCTGGATCGCGGTAATCGGCGCCGAAATGCTGGCGGGCTCCGATTGGGGTCTGGGCTGGGTAATCTTCGACGCCAAGGAATTCCTCGACGCCGACGTGATGCTGGCGTCGCTGATCGTGATCGGTTTTATCGGCTTTGCCACCGAACGGCTGGTGTTCGGTTCGATCGAGCGCGCCACGATCTATCGCTGGGGCATGGCGCGCTCGGCGCGAGTGTAATCGCTACAGCGCGACTTATTCCGGCTTGATGTTGGCGGCCGCGATGATCGCCTGATATTTGGCGATTTCGGCGCGGACGAAGCCGGAGAATTCATCGATCGACAGTGCCGAAACCTCGGCGCCGTCATTCTGCAATCGCGATTTCATCTCGGGCTCGAGCAGAATTTGATTGATGGCCGTGTTCAAGCGCTTGGCGATATCCATCGGCAGCGCGCGCGGCCCAAAAAACCCGACCCACAGCGCGAAATCGAACTCGGCAATCCCGGTGGCTTCGGCAACCGACGGAATGTCGGGCGCCGCGCTTGCGCGCTTGGCCGTCGATACCGCGAGCAGCTTGACTTTGCCGCCTTGCATCAGCGGCACGGCGGCGGGAAATCCTGGAAAATAGAAATCGACATGACCGCCGACGACATCGTTCAAGGCTGGAGCGGCGCCCTTATAGGGCACATGCGTCAGATTGTTGTTGACCTTGAGCTTCAACAATTCGCCGGCGAGATGGCCCGGCGTTCCGATCCCGGCCGAAGCGAAGGTGACCGGCCGATCGGTGTTGCGCAGAAATTTCACGAACTCGGCCATAGTGGAATAGGGTGCGTTGGCCGGCACGACCAAAGCGAGCGGCACGACCCCGGTAAGCGCAATCGCTTGCAGATCCTTGCGCGGATCGTAACCGGCGTCTTTCATGAAAAACGGATTGATGGCGATTTCCGGCGTTTGCGCTACGGTGAGCGTGTAGCCGTCCGGCGCGGCATTGACGACATCGCGCGCGCCCAAGGTGCCGCCGGCGCCGGGACGGTTCTCGACCACGACCGATTGCCCGAGCGCGCTCGAGAGTTTGTTGCCGACGAGCCGCCCCACAATATCGCCGGTGCCGCCCGCCGCAAAATTCACGATGAGATGGATCGGCCGGCTGGGATAGGTGTCCGGAAAGGCCGGCGCCGTGGCGGCGAGGGCGGCCGCAAGCGCGAGTGCGGCGGTCATGCGGATATCGACTAATGCATTCATCTCAGTAATCCTCAGCGGCGATCTTTTGCGTCGGCTCATGGCTTCTGGCACAAAGCGCGGCTCGAACGGAAGTCTGCATTAAAGCATGATCCCGAAAAAGCCTGCCCCGGACGTGATCCGGGGTGGACACCGGTTTTCGGAAAAGATCATGCTCAAAAAACTAGAGCGAATGGCGATTCGACTTAATGCCATTTCGCTTTAGGGTGAAGACGCCAAAGCGGGAAGCGGCGGGACGCGGCAATGGCCCATATCGAGGCGCGCGATATCACGCTCACCTACCAGACGCCAAGCGGGGCGGTGCCGGCCGTCCACGACGTCAGCTTTGGCATCGAGACTTCGGAATTCCTCTGCATCGTTGGGCCGAGCGGGTGCGGCAAGTCGACGCTTTTGAATATCGTGGCCGGGTTCTTGTCGCCGACTGCGGGCGAGATCCGGATCGGTGGCGCGCCGGTCAAGGGCTACGGCACGGATCGCGGCGTCGTATTCCAGGATTTCGCGCAGCTCTTTCCCTGGCGCACCGCGCTCGGCAATGTGGCCTTCGGGCTGGAAATGAAGGGTGTGCCGAAGTCGCAACGCGAGGCGATCGCGCTCGAACAGCTCCGCCTCGTCAAGCTCGAGAATTTCGCCCGCTCCTATCCGCATCATCTCTCTGGCGGCATGCAGCAACGGGTCGCGATCGCCCGCGCGCTCGCTTACAATCCCGCGGTCTTACTCATGGACGAGCCATTTGCGGCGCTCGACGCGCTGACGCGCGATGAGATGCAGCGGCTCCTTGCGGAGGTGTGGCGGACGACGCGTAAGACGGTTATCTACGTGACCCACAACGTCGCCGAAGCGGTCTATCTTGCGGATCGCGTGCTGGTCATGACCGCGCATCCGGGAACGGTCAAAAGTGAAGTGCCGATCCGGCTGGCGCGCCCGCGCGATCCGCTTAGCGTGGAGTTTCTCGACTATCAAAAAGCGCTGTTGCGGCTCCTAGGTCAAGAAGGCGAACATAAAAAAGTCCTTGAGACCAACGCGACGGGACTGAACAGATAAACAGAAAAGAACGATGCCGGAGGAACACGATGACACAGGACCAGAACAAACGGTCGTCGATGCTGACCCGACGTCAGCTGACAGCGGGCTTCGCCGGCGCGCTGGCCCTGAGCTTGGCGGCACGGTCTGCGCCGGCCGCCACCGCGACCATCCGCCAAGGCTATCAGACCAATATCTGGGGCATGCCGACCTACTATTTGTTGAAGTCGGGTTATCTCGAAAAGCACGGCATCGCGGTCGAGGAATTCGCGGTGCCTTCCGGCAATCTCACCATGCAGCAGATGGTGGCGCGGCAGGTCGATCTCGGCACCTATGCCGGCCAATCCTTCATCATCGGCAATGCCAAAGGCGGACTCGTAGCAATTGCCGTTATTGAACATGTCGGCAAGACGGCGCGGGTCACCACGCGCAAGGACTTGAACATCACCAAAGTCGAGGAGCTGCGCGGGCGGCGGATCGCCAATCAGACCGGTTCCTCGGTCGGCAATGTCTTTGTCGATACGATCATGCCGCAGCACGGCCTTAACAAGGGCGACTACGCGGAAGTGCGCATGGACGTCAACAATATGGTGGCCGCGCTCGCCGCCAAGACCGTCGACGCCATGGTCAATGTCGAGCCTTATAATGTGATCGCCGTCGCCGACGGCATCGGCAGCGATCTGCTGGATTTTTCCGGCGTCGATCCGATGCCGGTGTTCATGGCGGCGACGCCCGACTTTGTGCAAAGCAAGCCGGATGTGCTCATCGCTTATCTGAAGGCTTGGCTCGATGTTGCCGGCGACTTCAAGAACGCGCCGCAAAAGGTCGCCGACGTCATCTATAAGTTCTACGCCGATAAAGGTTACACCATGTCGCTCGATACTTTTGCGAAAGCGTTGTCGCGCGTCGAGGTGAATCCTGGTTTTCCACGCGATTTGCAGCCTTATATGCAGCAGCAGGCCGAAATTTTGCTCACGGACAAGAAGATCAACGCCATCCCCGACTGGAAGACGGCGCTGCGGCCGGATTTTATGGAACGCGCCCGCGCCGCCTCGTAAGCAACGCCAACTGCAAAGATCAACTGTACCCTGATAGGAGATGTGACGGATGCTGACCAAAGACGAAAGCCCGCTGACCAAGGGTTATCAACCCGTCGTCTGGAATTTCAAGCTGTTGGCGCACGACATGCTCGACGGCTTCGGCGGCATGGGCGAAGGCATGTCGGTGCAGATCGCGCCGGACGGCCGCCGCATCGTCTGGCTCGCGCATGAGAGCGCGCCGAAGAATTTCACCGCTGTCGATGTCTCCGATCCGCGCAAGCCGAAAGTGGTGTGCCAGACCGATCTGCCCCACGCCAACATGCGCTCGAATTCGCTGGAAACTGCCGGCAACCTGATGGCGGTCGCGTACCAAACGTCGAAGAAAGATTTACAGCCGGCCGGCTTCGAACTGTTCGATATTTCCAAGCCGGAAAATCCGAAATCGATTTCGTTCTTCGACTGTTCCGGACCACATTCGCGCGGCGTGCATCAGCTTTGGTTCTGCGACGGCGAGTTCGTCCATTGCGCGTCAGGCTCGCGCGACTTCGTTCCGACCAATCCGAACGACGACCAGTTTTACCGCTGCGTCGACGTGCGCAATCCGTCGAAGCCGGTCGAAATCGGCCGCTGGTGGATGCCGGGCACGCGCCAGGGCGACAACGTGATGCCGCCGCCGCGGCATCCGATCGACAAGGGCTATCGCGCTCACAACACCAACGTCTATCCGCAGCGCGGCGACCGCTGCTATCTCGCTTACATCGACGGCGGCATGTTCGTGCTGGACATCTCCGACAAAGCCAATCCGAAGAAAATTTCGCACTGGACCAATTCGCCGCCTTATACCGGCTTCATGCATACCGTGGTGCCGCTGTTCGACCGCGGGCTGATGCTGGTGACCGACGAATCGACCGAGAACAACGCCAAGGACTGGCCCAAGCTGATCTGGATTCTGGACGCGCGCGACGAAACCAATCTGGTGCCGATCGCGACCTGTCCGATGCCGGATCACCGGGTCTACGCCCAGGCCGGGCGTTTCGGCGCCCATAACATTCATGAGAATGTGCCGCTGCCGACCGCGTGGCAGTCCGATCAGATCGTACTCGGCACGTTCTTCAATGGCGGCTTGCGCGCCTATGATATTTCTAATCCTTATCAGCCGAAGGAGGTCGGCATTTTCATGCCGCCGCCGCCGGCGGGAGCGCCGACCGGCACGATCCAGATCAATGACGTGTTCGTCGACGAGCGCGCCATCGTCTACGCCGTCGATCGTCACGTCGGTGGGCTTTACATCCTGGAGATGGATTTTTGATTTTTGACCGTCATCAGCTCCCTCTCCCCGCGGGTGGGGAGAGGTAATCTCTATGCTCGAACTTTTCCCCTCGCGCGAAGCCGGCCCGTTCGGGCGCAGGCTCAAACGCGAACGCGGCGCGCGAATTCCAGTTACGGTCGTCACCGGCTTTCTCGGCGCCGGCAAGACCACCCTGATCCGCCGTTTCTTGGCCTCGCCCGAAGGCCAGGGAACGGCGGTGATCGTCAATGAATTCGGCGCCGTCGGCATCGACGACGCGCTCGTTCGCGATGCCGCCGAAGAGACGATACTGCTCGGCAATGGCTGCCTCTGCTGCATTACCAGAACCGATCTGCAATTGGCGCTGCGCCGGCTCCTGATCGATCGCGAGCGCGGTGTGGTGCCGAACTTTGCGCGCGTTGTGATCGAGACATCCGGGCTCGCCGATCCGGCGCCGATCCTGCAGACATTCTCGACCGATCGCGCCCTCGGCGGCGAATTCCACATCGACGTGATGCTCGCGGTCGCCGATGCGGTCAACGGCGAAGCAACGCTGAAAAATGCCGCGGAAGCGCGCAAACAAGTCATCCTCGCCGATCGCCTCATCGTTTCGAAAAGCGATCTCGCCGCCGCCGGCCTCGACTCGCTCACGAGGCACTTGCAGAAACTCAATCCGCGCGCCGGCATCGATGTTGCGGTCGGCGGCGCGCTTAACCCTGAGCGTTTCATCGCGCCGGCGACTGCGGAGCGCTCTGGCTTTATCGCCGAAGCCGAGCACAGCGACGGAATTTCGAGCTTCGTCCTGCACTGGCGCGAACCGATCGAGTGGACGGGGTTCGCGCGCGCCATGGAGACGTTGATCGCGCTGCGCGGGCCTGAGCTTCTGCGGGTCAAGGGCATTCTCAATGTTGCCGGCTGCCGCGGTCCGGTGGTCGTGCAATATGTCCAGCATCTCGCGCACCCGCCGGCGGAACTGCAATCCTGGCCGGACCAAAGTCGCGACAGCCGCGTTGTTTTCATTACGCGGAATATTCCGGAGGCCCAGATCCGCGATTTGTTTGCCGCGGTGGAGAGGCTGGTGTCGCATGGCGCCTGAAGCATCGTGCTGCTGGAAGGTGATCCGATGCTGGCTCTTTATCCCCTCCCCCCGCGCAGCGGTGGGGAGGGACGGCGAATTTCACGTGAGTGAAATGAGCCGGGGTGGGGGCGAACTAACAGAGTCCCCCACCCCCACCCTCTCCCCACCACGCTCTGCACGCGTGGGCGGGAGGGGAACAGCGCGACAAGCATGGCAGGAATTCATTACGCGCAAATCCTGTTCCCAATCGTTCCGCTTTGTGAATAGTTTTGCATAAACAATACCAGCGACGGCTTCGCGATCGCCGCATGCAGGAGGACTCGCCAGAATGAGTGAGAAATTTTCGCTCAGCGTAAACGGAAGCACCCATTCCGTCACCGCCGATCCCGATACGCCGCTGCTTTACGTGCTGCGCGACGATCTTGGATTGAACAATCCGCATTTCGGCTGCGGGCTGGCGCAATGTGGCGCCTGCACGGTGCAACTCGACGGTCAGCCGATCCGCTCGTGCATCACGCCGGTATCCGCGGTCGGCGACGGCAAGATCACAACGCTCGCCGGCCTCGGCACCACGGACAAGCCGCATCCGCTGCAGACGGCCTACATCGAGGAGCAGGTGCCGCAATGCGGCTATTGCATCAATGGCTGGCTCATGACCGCCGCCGCATTCCTGCGCGACAACAAGAAGCCGAGCGACAAGCAGATCAAGGATGCGCTGTCCGGACTGAAATGCCGATGCGGCACGCACGTCGCCATTCTCCGCGCTGTTAAGCGCGCCGCCGCGATGATGGGTTGAGGAGGACGGCTCATGACAACGATTGCGAAGCACAACCGTCCGTCGCGCCGCGCGCTCCTGAAAAGCGGCGGAGCGCTGGTCGTATCGATCGGCGCGCCGATGCCGTTGGAATTGGCGCGCGCGGCGGAGGAAGCGCGGCTTGTCGGCGCCCAGCCGCCGCTCACGCCCGACCAGCTGTCGTCCTATATCGCGGTGAACGCCGACGGCACGATTTCGGTTTTTTCCGGCAAGACCGATCTCGGGCAAGGGCTCGAGGTCGCATTAGCGCAAATGGTTGCCGAAGAACTCGACGTGCCATTCAAGGTCGTCAAGGTTGTCATAGGCGATACGGCGAGCAGCGTGAATCAAGGCGGCGCCTCAAGCGCGTCTGGCATCCAGGAAGGCGGCAAACAGTTGCGCGCCGCCGCCGCCGAAGCGCGCCGCGTCCTTGTCGAACTCGCCGGTGAAAAACTTGGCGTCCCCGCCGAACAGCTGTCGGTCGACGGCGGCGTGGTTCATAGCAATACCGAAATGGCGAAAAGCGTCAGCTATGCTGAACTGGTCGGCGGCCGTTATTTCAACGTCACGCTCGCCTGGAACGGCAAGATCGGCAATCCGCTTTACGCGCCGGGCAAAGCGAAACCGAAAGATCCGAAGGAGTTCAAGATCGTCGGCCAACCGATCAAACGGGAAGACATCGCGCCGAAAGTGTTTGCGCAGCAAGACTTCTGCACCGACATCAAAGTGCCCGACATGGTTCATGGGCGGATGATCCGTCCGGCGATCGCCGGCGCGGTGCCGGTCAATGTCGATGAGAGTTCGATCAAGGAGATTCCCGGCGCCCGGGTGGTGTGGAACCAGGGCTTTCTTGGCGTCGTCGCCGAGAAGGAATGGGATGCGATCAAAGCCGCGCGACAGCTCAAAGTGACATGGTCGAACGCGACGCCGCCGTTTCCGGATCAGGCCTCGCTCTACGATCACATCCGCAAGGCGCCGGCGCGCAAGAGCGAAAACGAGGGGCGGCCGGTCGGCGATGTCGACGCGGCGTTCAAGAACGCGGCGCGCGTCATCGAAGCCGAATACGAATGGCCCTTCCAGTCCCATGCCAGCATGGGACCCGCCTGCGCCATCGTTGATATCAAGGCCGATCAGGTCACGGTCTGGACCGGCTCGCAAAAACCGCATTTCACCCGCGATGGCGTCGCCAAGATCCTCGGCGTGCCGACGGACAAGGTGCGCGGCATCTGGATTCTCGGACCCGGCTCTTATGGCCGCAATGATGCCGGCGACGTGGCGATGG
This sequence comes from uncultured Alphaproteobacteria bacterium, assembly GCA_963816295.1. GTDB lineage: Bacteria > Pseudomonadota > Alphaproteobacteria > Rhizobiales > Xanthobacteraceae > BOG-931. The sequence goes on from CAWFJS010000022.1 coordinate 933,677, forward strand.
ACGCCGCACTGCTTGCGAAAGCGGTCGGCCGGCCGGTTCGGTTGCAATATATGCGTGATCAGGCCACCGGCTGGGATCCGAAGGCGCCGGCGTCAATCCATCGCGCGCGCGCCGCGATCGACGCTTCCGGCAAGGTGATCGCCTATGAATTTGTGAGCAAGGCGTTTCCGCGCGTCGATGTCAATTCGAACGAGAGCAAACCGCACGATACTTTGGCGGGGCAACTGACTGGCGTGCCGCTCAAGTCCGGCGACGGCTTCGGCGTGCCGGAGGAGTCCTACGGTTTCGCCAATAAACGCAGCTCGTGGGCGACCATCGCGCCGCTGTTGGATCGCGGCTCGCCGCTGCGGACCTCGCATTTGCGCGACCCGGTCGGTCCGCAGATCCATTTCGCGAGCGAATTGTTCATGGACGAAGTCGCCGCCGCGCTCAAGCTCGATCCGGTTGAGTTTCGCCTGCAATACGTCACCGACCCGCGCGATATTGCGGTGATCAAAGCCGCGGCCGAAAAGGCCGGTTGGCAGCCGGCTCCCTCGCCGCGCAAGAACCAGAGCGGCAACACGGTCTCCGGCCGCGGCTTCGCCTATGTCGAGCGCCATGGCACGCGCTTGGCAATCGTGGCCGATGTCGAAGTTGATCGTTCGAGTGGCAAGGTCTGGACGCGAAAATTCACGCTCGCGCATGATTGCGGCCAAATCATCAATCCGGATGGATTGTTGCGCGTCATCGAGGCCGGCGTCGTTCAAGGGACCAGCCGTACGCTGTGGGAAGAGGTCAAGTTCAACAACAAGAATGTCACCAGCGTCGACTGGCTATCCTATCCGATCCTCGACATCACCGAGGCGCCGGAATCGATCGATGTGGTTCTCATCGATCGGCCGGAAATCGCGCCGTCGGGCGCCGGCGAGCCGGCGATTCGGCCGGTCGCGGCAGCGATCGCCAATGCGGTGTTCGACGCCACCGGCGTGCGCATCCGGCGGGTGCCGTTCTCGCCGGACAATGTGAAATCGGCATTGTCCTAAAAAGCGGCGTCCCGGGCGTGATGCGATCGCGCCGGTCGGTGTGCGGGCGATAGGATACGAACATGACGCTGGAAGGTGGTTGCTACTGCGGCAAAGTTCGCTATGCAGCGGCGGGAAAGCCGATGCTAAGGGCGCAGTGCCATTGCCGTCCTTGCCAGTATTTTTCCGGCGGCGCGGCGAACATGTTCTTGCTGATGCCGGTCGACGGTTTTCGATACACGAAGGGCGAGCCTCGCCAGTTCAAACGCGACGATCTCGAACGCGCGGTCACGCGAGAATTCTGCGGCAATTGCTGCACGCAGCTCATTACGCGTCGCCCCGGCCTAAACGCCATCGTCCTCAAGGCCGGAACGCTCGACGATCCGACCCAATACGGCGCGTGCCAGATGGCGATCAACGCCAGCGACAGGCAGGCGTTCAACTGCATCCAAGAAGGATTGCCGATCTACGAAGGTTTGCCGCCACGCTGAGGCGAGCGGCTCTACCAGTGCCCTACAACCGGACTCAGGGTGCAAGGATGGTTCGCAGGCGATGCCTATGCGAATGACAGTGAGAATTTTTGTTTCGCCTGTAGGCAAACCCCGAGCCGCATCTAAGGAATGCACCTTTACGTCCGCTTAGCCCCCAACAGCGGACACTAGACCGCAATCGCAGAATGTCTGCTTTAGGCCAATTTCGGACTCACGCACCGCAACAAACATCAGGCAGGGCCTTTCCCGCGGTCAGTTTCGTGTACTTCTCGGTCGAGTGCCCTTTTAACAAATTCTACGGAATCAATTGCCGCCCCAAGCTGGGTGCGAAACTGCTCGATCGCTTCTTTCATCGGCGCCGGCAGGTCTCCCCACCAGTCAATAACCTAACTCATCGCTTCTTCGACGGTTCCTAGCATTTCCTCTATTGCAATTTCACGGTAGGTTCTCGCCATAGCGCTGTCGCCTCTTCTTCCAGCAGATAAGCCGCTGAGCACGGCCGGGCCATCCCACTACCGGATTGCTGCACTGCAGCCGCAGCGTCACACGTCCATCCGTTCGACCCATTGTGCGCGCCAGGCGCTCGCCTCGAAAGGATCCGCAAAGTACTGTGTTTCCCGTGCAACCTTGTCGCCGCTGAACTCCATGATGCTCACGGTGTAGGACGGCTTACCGTCATATGTCAGGATGTATTCGGTGACCCAAAGATCACCGCTGCCACTGACTCGCCGCACAGCGAAACGCTTTTTACTCGGCTGGTTAGCGCGTGTGATCTGTATGTTGTGTCGACTGCGGATTCGCTCGCCTGACTGTGGGTATTCCAGCACCGCGTCCTCGTGATAGATGCAGTGCTCCGCTTCAAAATCGTTGGCATCGGACGCGGCCCAATGCCGATCCAGTGCCGCACGTATCTCTTGATCTCTCATATCGCCCTCTTGCACCATCAGTGGACGATACCCCACTCCCACCACGTAATCCCTTTTTAGCTGACCGCCAGTAGCAGAAGCGGCCCATGCCGAGGCAGGAAGTCAACACCCATCATGGATGAATTAGTCAGTGAGGGATCCGGTCAATCCCCGGCAGTGGCGGCAGGCGTATGTTCACGGCAAGTTTGGCGATGTCCGCTCCGGGTCGGACGGACGTAACAGACCTCCATTTTTAGACGTGATATTGTAGCCCCATTAGGGGCGGAACAAATGGCACTCAAAATCGGAAGAAGAACATTTGTCGCCGCGCTCGGTGGCGTGACGTTCGTGTGGCCGCTCGCGGCCATCGCGCAACAGCCTACCGGTAGAACCCGCCGGATCGGATTTCTGCAGGCCTCACTTGACGATCCGGTCGTTGGACGGGGCTATCCTGCATTCCTCGATGAATTGAAAAAGTCTGGATTCAGCGAGAGCCAAAATCTGACGATCGAAGCTGTAAGGATAGACCAGGACGCCCAAAAAGTTTTCGCCGAAACGGCCGACCTGGTACGGTCGAATGTGGAATTGCTGGTCGCGACCGGGCCTGAAACTGCGCTGCAGGCCGCCATGGCGGCGAGCCCAACCATTCCGATCGTCATGTGGGCCATCAACTACGACCCGATTGCACGCGGCTATGTGAAAAGCCTGGTGCGGTCTGGCGGCAACATCACCGGAGTTGTCTCTCTGCAAACGGAATTGGCGGCAAAGCAAGTAGAGCTCTTGACCCAGGCCTTACCCGGAAGAACCCGATTGGCAATTCTCTGGGATGGGGCCGCCTACAACAATTTTGGCGCTGCGGAGCGTCAGGCGAGATCTCTGCACTTGGACGTCCAATCACTGAAACTGGAAAATCCACCTTACGATTTTGATGCCGCGTTTCGGACCCTCGCCGCAGGCTCTCCGCAAATGCTTCTCGTGCTCTCCAGCCAGTTCTTTGCATTATCCCGCTCGCACATCGCGGAGCTGGCGATCCAGCAGCGGCTCCCCACCATGTTCATCTTTAAGTCCTACGCCCAGGCCGGCGGACTGATTTCCTATGGAGTAGATCCCCCGGCCATTTATCGTCAGCTCGGATTTTACGTGGTCAAAATACTCAACGGTGCGAAACCGACCGATCTTCCAATTGAGCAACCCACCAAATTCGAGCTGGTCATCAACCTCAAGACCGCCAAGGCGATCGGCGTCGAGCTGTCGACGGCGATCCAGCTCCGCGCCGACGAGGTGATCGAATAACGTGCGCGATGTCCGAGTTTGGTCAAAAGCGGACGTCACGCTCTTAAATTTCGATGTCTGCTTTACCCCCAAAAGCAGACATTCCACTGCACTGTCTCGATGTCCGCTTTGGGCCAAACTGCGACATATGCATCGCAGCAAAAGGCTCCGCTATTCGATCACCTCGTCGGCGGCTACGAGCATGGTGTTCGGCACGACCAGCGCGAGCGCCTCGGCGGTCTTGCGATTGATCACCATCACGAACTTGGTTGGCTCCACGACGGCCAGGTTGGCGGGCTTCTCGCCTTTCAGAATCCTGGCGACATAGGTGCCTGCCTGGCGATACATGTCGACGTAATCTGGTCCGTAGGCGACCAGTGCCCCGTCTCTTGCCGCTATCGGAAATCCGTAGATTGTTCCTAGGCGATACTTATTCGCGGCGTCGATCACCCGAGCCCGCTGCGTGTAGGTGAACGGGCTGGGCTGAATTATGAAAGTAGACGCGCCGCTCTTTTTGATCGCAGCCACGGCATCGTCCAAGCCCGCCACGTCCTTGATCCCCCACGATCGAATTTCTGCACCAAGCGATTGAGCAGCCTGCTCAGTGGCATCGTGCCTGCGTTGCCCGTCTGGCCATTCGGTGTGCCAAAGATAGTCGACCGTTGCTTGTTGGCCGCCCAGTTCGCGCGCCAACTCCACATACTTACCGCTTAGGTCCGCGAGCACATCACTAAATCCGGTCACGTTTCGGCCTGGGTGCGACAGGCTCTCGACAATGCCTAGACCTACGGGATTGCCGACGTTGATGAAGACAATCGGAATTGTCGATGTCCTACGATTTGCGGCCGCCGATGCACTTGAACCGCAAGGGACCAGCAGTTCAACGCCGCGCTGGATCAGCTCGTTTACGGCAACGTCCAGGTCCTCGCTGCTCCAAACGATATCGAGCATGACATCTCGATTCTCAACGATGCCAACATCGCGCAGGCCTTGTCGGAATGACTCAACGAGCGACTTGTCATAAGTGTTGGATGGCAAACCGATTGGCAGCATACCTATCTGCGCAGGGCTTTTGGTCTGTTGCGCGCGCACACTGAGCGGCCACGCAGCCACCGTAGTGCCGATTAGCGTGACGAACTCGCGCCGCCTCATTCGATCACCTCGTCAGCGCAGGAGAGCATCATCCATCCGATGAGCTATTCCGGCTCGCGCGACACGCCGGGATCTAATTTGCGGTGCAACTGCTCGGCATCCGAAAGGGTATCAACAATTGTGTGGAACGCGGCGGCAACCCTTTGCGAGAGGCTTTCAGACGCCTTGGGGATCGGTTTCCTAGCCCGTGCTTTCCTCACAACAGATTTGGATTTTTTCGGCGTCCCGGTCTTGCGCCGAGTCTTCGCCATCGTGCCCTTTTTGCTTGAAGTTTTCGCCTTCTTGTTCGCTTTTGAAGCGGTCCTTTTGCGCGTCTTCCTCGCCATCGTCGACCCCCAGTGTCGTACAAGATTGTACTTAGAGCATAGGCGGCGCATGGGCCATCGCGCCAGAGGGGTCGCGTCCGCTTTGGGTCATAAGCGGACATCGCCAACCTTATTCGATCACCTCGTCAGCGCGATAAAGCAGCTCCCGCGGCACGACGAGGCCTAGGGCTTTGGCAGTTTTGAGATTAACCGCCAGCTCGTACTTAGTGGGCGTCTGCACGGGAAGATCACCCGGATTTGCTCCGCGCAAGATGCGATCGACATAGGAAGCCGCACGACCAAAAATATCTGGGAAGTTTGCGCCATATGTCAGCAAGCCGCCCTCCTTAACGAAACTAGGGATGCGGCAGTCCGCAAACGGCATAGGCAATTCCGAGAACAAAGCCTTCGCCAAGTCCCACGAACAACTGACCATTCACCGTCTCACGTATTGTGGCTACCATGCTTGCTCCCAGCCGTCTGCCGGCGCGTCCAAACAACCGGTCACTAATCGTTGTGATCTGTTCGATGAATTTGTCGCCATCGCGATAGATGAAAAACAGTATCAACAGCGCCAGGACAAAGGTGATCAGCCGCCACGCGACCTCGCTTCCGAACGTGCCGGCCCATCCGACAATCGCCGGGAAATCCAATCGCGCAGACAAGTCGGCAGCGTTCTGTGAACCGGCCATAGAGGTTCGCCACCAGTTCGCCAGGCGAGCGCCGATAACGGGCAAGTTCGACAGCCAAGCCGGTGGCTTGGCGCTGCTCCCGGCAATGCTTTGAGCCCATTGAACGAGAGCGCCGGCCTCCCGGGCCATCTCCATGCCAATGGCAAGCAACGGCAGAAAAAGGATCAAGGCTGTAGCGGTGACCAGTGCGGCTGCTGTCCAAGTCCGCCCGAGATGACGTTGACCGATGCTGTAGAGCGGCCATGTCGCTATCGCCAAGACGCCGGCCCACGCAATGGCCGGGACAAAGCTCCAAAGCATCCAGGTCGCAAGCAGGCCCAACCCGACGGCTAGCGCCATCCGGCCAAATCGCTGCGGTCCGCCGCGATAGAACGGCAACGGATCGGTCGAGCCGGACGACAGCTGGTCCTGTGCCGGATTATTGGAGCGCGTACTCAAGTGCCGCAGTCGTAACATCGATGGATGACCACCGTCGGTGGCCGAAAGTTCCATCAACTTTGGGAGCGGCGCTCTTGAGTACCCGTCCTAGCAACTCAAATTCTCAAAGCGGCGGCTCGACGCCGCCTTCTTTTTTGCACGCAATGCCTGCCTCTTCGAGGTCGAGTTCGCGTTCGATGCGCCGGCGCGCCTCATCGGTGATCCGACCCTCGCGCAACAATCGGTAGATGTATTCCCGTTCCAGTGCGATCAAATCCGATCGCACATCCGCCGCCGCCGAGCCAGTATCGAACACGTTGCGCGCGGCATTGGGCAGTCGTCCGAACCGATAATCGTGCCGGGCGCGCAGAGCCGCCAAAACCTCCGGCGCGATTTCCTCGTTCGCTGCGAGCTCTTCAAGCCGTGTTTGCGCGGCCTTCAACGCGTCGGTCCGGGCGGCGAGCTCGGCTTTCTGCTCCCGCTCCCGCTCGTCTGCGGCGTGACGTCCCAAATCGAGCCAACGAACAACGCTGGGCAACAGCAAGCCCTGGCCGACGAGCGTGATGACGATGATGCCAAAGGTGATGAATAAAATCAGGTCACGGTAGGGGAATGGCGCGCCAGAACTGGTCGTCAAAGGGATCGCCAGTGCTGCCGCAAGCGACACCACCCCGCGCACGCCCACGAACGCGAGAAAGAACAGCCATTGCCAAGGAGGAAGCGGGTCCCGGCGTGCAACTGCCGCGCTGAGCCAGCGCGGTAAGTAAGCCGCCGGATAAACCCAGACGAAGCGCGCCGCGACAATCACGACAAGGGTTGAGAGCACGGCCAACAACGACGCATCGAGCGAAATATCCGGCCGATCAAGCAGCGTGCGAATTTGAAGACCTGTGACCAGGAAGATCAGGCCTTCGAGCAGATAGACGAGGAGGTCCCAGAAGAAGATCCCTTGCAGTCGCGTTGCGGCGGGGATGAGCAGTGGCCCGTTCCAACTCACATAGAGGCCAGTCACGACTGTCGCTAACACGCCCGATCCTCCCAAATGTGCGGGCACCAGGAAGGCAGCGTATGGCGTCATCAAAGACAGCGTGATCTCAACGCGCGGGTCCCGCGCCCAGCGCCGCAACCGCAGGCTGAGCCAGCCGATGGCAATGCCATAAGAAATTTCGCCGACGATAATCAGAACAAATATTCCAGCGGCCTGGTCGGGCGAGAAGAAGCCGGTGCCGACTGCGGCGACGGCAAAGCGGTAGAAGATCAAAGCCGTGGCGTCGTTGGCAGTGCCTTCGCCGTTGAGCACGACAACGAGCCGGCGCGGAATCCCGAGTTGCCGTATGATCGCCAACGGTGCGACGACATCGGGTGGCGCCACGATGGCGCCGAGCACAAAGCCGACGCCGATCGGCATGCCGAGCACCCAATGCGCTAGCGCCGCCACGGCGCAGGCGGTGAAGACAACGCATCCCAGCGCCAAGAGTGCAATCGGGCGCAGGTTGAATCGAAACTCCCGCCAGCTCATGGCGACGCCCGCCGAATAAATCAGCGGCGGCAGTATGCCGAGCAGCACGAATTCCGGCGCCAGCGTGATCCTCGGTACGCCCGGGACCAGAGCCAGCGCGATGCCGGCGATGACGAGGAGGATCGACGGCGCGGTATTAATGCGCCGCGCGAGGACGGCCACGATCACCATGACCGCCAGCAACAGCAACAGAGTTTGTAGGGTCTGTTCCACGATCCGACTTACGCTGGCCTCATTCGCTGCGAAAGGTATCGTAGCGGGTTCAAGCCGCCGGCCAAACGGCGTGCGAAGCCGCCCACCGAACGCGGCATGCGCGCAAACCTGACGCCCTGAGCGAAAATATTTCGTCTCGGTTTCATTGACTGTCGTCTCTGATACGGTTACATGTGGACCTCGCCTAATCGGACGTGGTCTGGGGGCATTCCCGGATTGCGGAGCGAGCCACGTTTGAGGCGCGGCCGTGCCCGAAGGCACGGCAAATACTCATTGCGTCTGTCGGCGTTTCGCCTCCGAATCTTTTTCTTTCGTTCTTGCCCGTTCGTCATTGCCGGAATTGATCCGGCAATCTATGCGGCAGTGAAGCATGCCAAGCGCTTACCACCGAGCGTTGGCGTGTTCGAAGTCCGTATGGACCACCGGGTCAAGCCCGGTGGTGACGAGTCGGAGAAGTGGCTTGTCATAGCTCGGGCGCGAAGGCCCGCCGCGAGAACGGATCGTCATTGCGAGCGTCAGCGAAGCGATCCAGGCTGAGATGCCAATCCTGGATTGCTTCGTCGCTTGCGCTCCTCGCAATGACGGTGGCGCACCAACACCCAGACGGAGTACTTTCGACCCATGGCTCGGATCACCCGCTCGCTCGACGAAGCACTCGCGCCGATTACCGACGGCTGCCTATTGGCGGTGCCGCGCGAAACGTCCGGGGTCGCCATGGCGGCGACGCGGGCACTCATTCGCCGCGGCGTCAAACGCCTGCATCTGGTCGCACTGCCGACCTCGACCTTGCAGGTCGATCTGTTGATCGGCGCCGGCGCCATCGAGACACTGGAGACATCCGCGGTGAGCTTGGGCGAGTTCGGTCCGGCGCCGCGCTTCACCGCCGCCATCCTCGCCGGCGCGATTCACATGCGCGACGCCACCTGTCCCGCTTTGCACGCGCAATTCCAGGCCGCCGAAAAAGGCGTGCCGTTCATGCCACTGCGGGGCTTGATCGGCTCGGATCTGATGGCGCATCGCCCCGATTGGAAAGTCATCGACAATCCGTTCGGCAACAATGATCCGGTCGTGCTGTTGCCGGCGCTCAAGCCGGATGTCGCGCTATTTCACGCGCCGCTCGCCGATCGCGACGGCAATGTTTACATCGGCACCCAGCGCGAGCTCGTCACCATGGCGCACGCGGCGGCGCGAACGATCGTGACAGTGGAAGAAATTCACGAGACGGATTTGCTGCGCGACCCGCTATTTGCCGCCGGCACTTTGCCGGGCTTCTATGTCGACGCCGTCACGGTTGAGCGGCGCGGCGCCTGGCCGCTGCCGCTGCCGGATCGCTACGGCATCGACGCGGCACATATGAGCGAATATGCGCGGCTCGCCGCGACCCCGGAAGGTTTTGCGCAATATCTCGACCGCTATGTCTATGCAAAGCGCGCGGCCTGAAGAATTCCGCGACGAGGAATTGCTCGCCGACGTCGTCTGCCGTCTGATCGGCGACGCGCGCCATATCGCAGTCGGCGCGGCTTCGCCGATTCCCGCGACTGCCGCGCTGTTGGCGCGTGAACGCGCAAATCTTCAAAATTCGGGCAAACCCTACGTGTCGCTGCTCGGCAGCCAGGCGCACACCTTCTTCACCGACGGCTCGCGCGAATTGTTCGACTGCGCGGGCCAAGGCCGCATCGACGTGTTCTTTCTCTCCGGCGGTCAGATCGACGGCGAAGGCAATATCAATCTGGTCAGCGTCGGCGATTACGAAAGACCCAAAGCGCGGTTCCCCGGCTCGTTCGGCTCGGCCTACCTTTATTATGTCGTGCCGCGCGTCATTCTATTTCGCATCGAGCACTCACGCCGCACGCTGGTGCCCAAGGTCGATTTCATCAGCGCCCCCGGCGGCAGCCCCGACAATGTGGTCCGCCCGGGCGGGCCGATCGCGTTGGTGACCAATCGCTGCTTGTTTGAGTTCGACCGCGCGCAACGGCGTTTTCGTCTCGCGAGCGTTCATCCCGGCCACAGCGTCGAGGAGGTCGTCGAGAATACCGGTTTCGCCTTCGATCGCCCCGCGCAGGTGCCGCTGACGCCGGCGCCGACCGCCGATACGCTGCGCCTGATGCGCAACGTGGTCGCGCCGATGCTCGCCGAGGTTTACCCGCAATTCGCTCAGAAAGTCTTTGGAGTCGCTGCGCCGCTCCCGTCGGCCCACGCATGAACATGCATGAAGCGTTGCGCCGGCTGCGCCATCATGGTCTTTATGCGCCGGCAGCAAACCGGGCAGGGAGCGCGCAGTGAAAACGGTGGAAGCGGCGGTGATCGGGGTCGGCTGGATCGGCGGGCTACGCGCCGATACGCTCTCGCGCACGGCGCTGGTCGACAAATTGCATCTGTGCGACATCAAGCCGGACCGGCTCGCCGAGGTGAAGAAACTCTACAAACCGGCGAGCGCCATCGTCGATTACAAAGACATCATCGCCAACGACAAGATTTCCGTGGTCTACATCTCGACCACGCCGGAGGCCAATCATTATCCGATCGCGCGCGACTGCCTGCGTGCCGGCAAGCACGTGATGCTGGAAAAGCCGATTGCGCTCGAATTGTGGGAAGCCGACGAGCTCATCCAGCTGTCAAAGCGCAATAATCTGAAATTCACCATCGGCTATTCGCAACGCTTCAATCCGAAAATCGCTTTTGCCAAAAAGAAGATTACCGACGGCACGCTCGGCAATGTCGTTTCCGTGCTGGTGAGCCGGCATCTCTCGCGCGATCTCGGCAAGAAAATCGCCAGCCGGGTCCGGCTGTCGCCGGTGGTGATGGAATCGACGCACGATCTCGATTTCGTGTTCTGGCTGCTCGAGCCGGCGAAGCCGGTCCGCGTTTATAGCCAGGGCGCTTACGGTTACATGAAGCCGATAAATGGCTCCCATGACGTCATGTTCACCACGGTCACAATGGATAACGGCATCGTGGTGATGATTGGCGGCGGCTGGAATTTCCCGCCGAGCTATCCGAACTACTGTTCGACCTGGATCGAAATCACCGGCACCGAAGGCGCGCTCACCCTCGACGACACCCAGCGCGACAACTGGCTCAATACCGCCAAGCGCGGCCAGGAATTCACAATGTCGACCATGCCCGGCGAATGGGTCGATCATGTTTACGCCGGCGGCATCGGCCCTGAGACGCTGCATTTTCTCGAAGCCTGCATCCGCGACGCTCAGGTCATGGTCACGCCGGAAAGTGCGCGCCGGGTGATGGAGACTTACAGTGCCGCCGATTTGTCGGCCGACCGCAACGAACCGATCGATCTGCCGCTGACCAACGAGACGATTTCCGGAATCGCGGAGCTCAAGCAACGCAATCGCGCGGGCCTCAACGTATGAAGAAGAACGCCAAAGGCGTCGGGCTTGCCATCATCGGCGCCGGCCGAGTCGGCTTGTTCCGCGGCGAGGTGGCGGCGCGGCATCCCGCAGTGGAATGGATCGGCATTGCCGAGCTCAATCACAATCGCGGCGGCGACGTTGCCGCGCGAATCGGCGCCGACTTTGTCACCACCGACTACCGCGCGCTGTTGGCGCGGCCGGAAGTGACGGCGGCGATCATCGCCACCGACGAACACCTCCACGTCGATCCGATCCTGGTCGCGGTCGAGCGCGGCGTGCCGATGCTGATTGAAAAGCCGCTTGCCACCGATCTTGCCCAGTCGGCGCGCGTGCTCAAGGCGATCACCGACGCCAAGCTCGATGCGATCGTGGGCTATACCCAGCGCTTCCGGCGCAAATGGCTCGCCGGCAAGGAGAAGGTGCGGAGCGGCGCGCTCGGCGACGTCACTATGGTGACCTCGCGGGCTTTCATGAATCGGCTGGTCGCGATCGACAATTACAAGCGCACCGACGATCCGGCGACTATCTCGCCGATGGTGATTTCCGGCACCCATTCGCTCGACATCGTGATGTGGTACCTGGAAGGCAAACAACCGGTCGAATGTTACGCGCGCTCGGTCGACAAGGTGCTGGGGCCGCTTTATCACGGCATCGACGCGACCGCCGGCATGATCATGTGCGCCGACGGCACCATCTATCACCTCAATATTTCCTGGGCGCTGCCGGTGACCTGGCCGGGCGCGGTCTACAGTCTCGAGGTCGGCATCAACGGCACCCATGGCGTGCTGACCATCGACGACACCCATCGCGACATGGTGCTCGCCGTTTCCGCGCCGCAGAGCGAGGGCTATGCGCCCGATGAAAGCCGGCTGGTTGATTTTCTCGGCTCGTATCCGCCCGGCGACATGGCGCTTGGCGAATTGCGCGGGCCGATGCGCGAAGAGACCGATTCGTTTCTCAGCCGCGTCTCGCTCGGGCTATCGACCCAGGCGGCGACCGCGGCCGAAGCGCATGATCGCTTGATGCTCACCAAGGCGCTCGATTTATCGGCCAAGCTCAGACAGCCGGTGCGGCTGCCGCTCGAGCCGGATGACGATCGCACCCGCTCGGTTGGCCGCGCGCTGGCCTAACGCGCGCTCGGGTCGTTGGACGCCGCGCAATGTCGCGTCAGGCTACTGCAACCAGCAGCACCACGATCTCGCCGACCTGCTCGGTAGCGCCCAGTACATCGCCGGTTTGGCCGTCGATCTGGCGCATGCTCAGCCAAGCCATCAGCGCGAGGGCCGCGATCAGAACAAGCGCGGCAATAAAACCGCGAACCGGATGCAGGCAGAACAGCAGCAGGACAAAGGCGATCGCCGCGGCCGCCGCGACGCTTTCGCCCGGCGGGCTGCCGGCTTCATAAGAGAGGCCGTCGCTGCGCGCCGGCGGCAACAGCCACATGTGGATCACCATGGCTGCGCGCGCGGCGCAATGCGATGCAATCAGCGCCCAAACGACGGCATAGGTGTCGGCGAAGCTCGCCAATGCGCCGATCCGCAGCGAAAGCGACAGCACCAGCGCGCAAACGCCATAGGCGCCGGTGCGGCTGTCGCGCATGATGTCGAGTTTGCTTTGCCGCGTGTCGCCGCCGCCGAAACCGTCGGCGGTGTCGGCGAGTCCGTCTTCGTGCAGCGCGCCAGTCACGACAAGCGTCGCCGCGACGCTCAGCGCCGCCGCCGGCCAAGCCGGCAGGCCGAGCCGATGCGCCAGCGCGTAGACAAAAGCGCCGATCAATCCGACGACGAGACCGGTGACCGGAAAGGCCCAAGCAGCGTTCGCGACCGCCTTGGCCGTTTGCGACGTCGCGGGCACGAGCGGCAAGCGCGTTGAGAAGGCGAGGCTCGCCTTGAACTCCTCAACTCGATCTTCAAGCCAACTGCCCGAAATCGGTGTCATGGTGGGTTAAGCCAATTGATGGCGACAAGACAGACGATTTGCTACATCTCGATGGACGCTAGCCGGCGCAGGGAATCGATCGACATGGCTGATTTTAGACATGGCTGATTTTACCTCATTTTCGGCGCTCCGCTCCGCCTGTCTCGATCTGCCGAGCGGCAATCCCGCGGCAAGCGCCGCAGTGGCGCGACGCGAAGCGGTGCTGACCAAACCGCCGGGCAGTTTAGGGCGACTGGAAGAACTCGTCGGTTGGCTCGCGCATTGGCAGGGCCGGGCGCCGCCGCAATTGCAGCAGGTCGAGATTCTGGTGTTCGCCGGCAATCATGGCGTCACCGGGCGCGGCGTCTCCGCCTATCCGGCCGAGGTGACGGCCCAAATGGTGGCCAACTTCGCCGCCGGCGGCGCCGCGATCAATCAATTGGCACGGACCGCCGGCGCGCAGTTGCGGGTTATTCCGCTTTCGCTCGATCGGCCGACCGCCGATTTCACGCAAGCGCCGGCTTTGTCCGAGCAGGAATTTCTCGCCGCCGTGACGGAAGGCTACAACGCCGTTTCGCCGGCATGCGATCTGCTCTGCTTGGGCGAAATGGGCATCGGCAACACCACGGCGGCAGCCGCCATTTCCGCGGCGCTATTTGGCGGCGGCGGCACGCGGTGGGCTGGCCGCGGCACCGGCGTCGATGCAGAAGGCCTCGTGCGCAAGCGCCAAGCGATCGACGAGGCGCTGGCGCGGCATGCGGCCGTGCTGCGCGAACCGCTCGCGGTCGCCGCGGCGCTCGGCGGGCGTGAACTCGCCGCCATTTTGGGTGCGACGCTCGCGGCTCGGCGGCAGCGCTTTCCGGTCGTGCTTGATGGTTTTGTCTGCACCGCCGCGGTCGCGCCGCTTTCGAAGCTGCGGGCTGATACGCTTGCGCATGCGGTATCCAGTCATGTTTCCGCCGAAGCCGGCCATCGCATGCTGCTCGACGAACTCGGGCTGCGTCCCCTGCTCGATCTTGATATGCGGCTCGGCGAGGCGTCGGGCGCGGCGCTCGCTGTGCTGGTCTTGCGCGCAGCACTGGCCTGTCACACCGGCATGGCGACGTTCGCCGAGGCTGGGGTATCCGATAGGCCGGCAGCGGATGACGCGACAGCGGCCGCGGCGAGCTAGCGCGCGTTAGTGGTCCGCAGAGGTTCGTTGCTCGAGCTTGAACGCCGCTGACAAGAACTCCTTGACCGACTTTTTCGCTGCTTCTGAGCCGCTTTTCAAAACAGGATAGCAGCATTTGCCAGTTGAGGTCGGATCAAATTTGCTCTTCGGCGGCTCCCTGGGATGAAGATCGGTCACCGGCGAGCGACAACAGCGATGCAGTGGCAAATTGTGGTGAGCTCAAATCACGATGGCCTGGCTTTCCCGGCCAGCGCGGCCGGTGTAGCGTTTGATCAGGTAAATCAAGACACAGGGCGCTCAAATGAGGCTTCTTTGGATCCCTTTGACGATCGCATTGGCGTTGGTTTCGTTTTCAGCGGTCGCTGCAGACTATCCCGCACCGAAAGAAGCCGATTGGATCGCGCGCGACTTTAAGTGTCACACGGGCGACGTGCTGCCCGAGCTGCGTTTGCATTACACCACGATAGGCGCGCCTTCTGGGCAGCCTGTGCTGGTGCTGCACGGTAGTGGCAGCTCGGCCGCCGGCATGCTCACGGCTGATTTTGCCGGTCAGCTCTTCGGTCCGGGCCAGCCGCTGGACGCCACCAAATATTACATCATCATCCCCGACAGCATCGGTCACGGCAAAAGCTCAAAGCCGTCCGATGGTCTCAAAACGAAATTTCCCAAATACGATTACGCCGACATGGTCGACGCGCAGTATCGCTTGCTCAGCGAGGGTCTCGGCTTGCGGCATGTTCGCCTTGTCATCGGCAATTCAATGGGCGGCATGCATGCGTGGCTTTGGGGCGAGAAGTATCCTGGCTACATGGACGCCTTGGTGCCGATGGCATCGCAGCCAACGGCGATGGCAAGTCGCAATTGGATGTTGCGGCGGATGATGCTGGAGTTAATTCGTAACGATCCTGAATATCAGGACGGCAACTACACGACACAGCCCCGATTTCTGAAACTCGCCAGCGTATTTTTCGGTATCGCCACCGCCGGAGGAACACTCAATTATCAGAAGCTCGCGCCGACGCATGACAAAGCCGACCAGCTCGTGGATGCCCGGCTGGCCGCGCCGATGAACGCCGACGCCAATGACTTCATCTGGGCATGGAATTCTTCCGCCGACTATGACGCGGCGCAAGGGCTTGAACGCATCGAGGCCTCGGTTCTCGCCATTAACTCCGCCGATGACGAACGCAATCCGCCGGAAAGCGGGCTCGAACAGGCTGCGCTCAAACGGGTGAAGAACGGCAAGCTTTATCTTATCCCCGCCAGTGACGAGACCCGCGGCCATCTCACCACCGGGATGGGGAAGTTTTATTTGCAGCAGCTGCAGGACTTGCTTAGCACCGCGCCGCAGCGGGCAATGTAACGGATGCCGGACCGGCGAAGGGACCGGCCGCTAGCTTTTGAGGCTTACCCGCTCGCTGAAAGTGCGTTCGGGTTGAACCTCAGCTTTTTAAGTGGCATCACGGCCAGACCGCCAGCACCGCGCCCATGATGAGCAGTGCGAGAAGCAGATACCCGTTGTTGATCAAATAGAGCTTCAACGGCCGCTTCTCGAACGTGACCGAGCCGAGCGTCGCCACGGCGACAAAGCCAAGCCAATTGAAAAAGCCGACGGCTGCGCCCTGCGCCCAGTTCTGCGCGCCGGCGTAATGCACCGCATGAACCAGCACAAACGCCATCAGCGCGGAGCCGATGACGTCCGGAACAAGCGCCTTGACCAGGCCGGCCTTCATCTCCGCCTAGACGCCGGCTAGCTTGCACCACGACGGACCGAACAGGGTGGGCGAATACCAGAACGCACCAATAGCCTGCTTGATGATCACCGCCGCCAGGATTGCAAACCAGTTGATAGGAAATTCCAGCACAATGTCCCTCCCAATGCATTCGCCGGAAAACGACTGCTGCGGCGTTAACACCGGACAAGCAATCATTATTCGATCGTGTGTTCACGGACCGAATTTGGAGTCGAGCGCGAGCCTTGCCGGCTCCTCCGCGTGTGAACGGGCTTCGCCCTCTAAGCGTCGCCGGCGGCGATGGCGTGAAAGAACGTGCCGCTGACGCACCCGCGCCGGCCGCCGCCTTTGCCGAGCGCGCGCCCCTCGCTGTCGCTTAGTTCGGCAAACGGCTCATCGTCGCCCACTGCGGTGAGCGATGCATAATGAAACTCATGGCCGCGCATGTGTGCTCCTTTGGGTCCGAGCACGCCGTCTGACAAAAGTCGCGCCGCGCGATAGCCGAGATGCAACTTACGTTTGGCAAAGCTGGTCGTATGACCGAGGAGCCCGGTCATGGCGTGCGTGCGGCCATCGCTGTCCTCGATGGTCTGACCCAAAACCATGTAGCCACCGCATTCGCCGTGAACGGGACGCGTTTGCGCAAAACGGCGCAAACCTTTTGCAAAATGCTGTGCCGCTGCGAGCGCTTGCGCATGTAATTCGGGGTATCCGCCCGGCAGCCAGCAGCTGTCGGCGCGCTCCACCGGCGCTTCATCGGCCAATGGAGAGAACGGCAGGATCTCCGCGCCGGCGCTCCGCCAGGCTTCCAGAACATGCGGATAAACGAAGCTGAAAGCCCGATCCTGCGCCAACGCGACGCGCTGCCCAGGCGGCGGCAGGAAACCAGCCCGACTGTTGCGCCGCGCCCGGAACATGAGGGGCGCGGCGGCCGCGACGATCGCATCGAGATCGAAGTAACGTTCCGCCGCCGCGGCGAGCCGCTCGATCAGCGCCGCCAAATCCGCGTGCTCGGTGGCCTGCACCAAGCCGAGATGCCGCTCCGGTAATGAAAGCGCGGCATCGCGCGGCAGCACGCCAAAAACAGGAAGCCCGACGGCGCCGATAGCGTCGGCAACGAGCGCGCGATGCCGTTCGCTTGCCGTGCGGTTAAGAATAACGCCCGCAATTTTCACGGCCGGATCGTGCGAGGCAAAGCCGCGCGCTATGGCAGCCGCCGATTGCGCCTGGCGCGCGACGTCGAGCACCAGCACCACGGGCAGATCGAAATGCGCGGCGAGATCGGCAGTCGTACCACGCCGGCCGGCGCTTGCCGCCGCGCCGTCGAACAGGCCCATGACGCCTTCGATGACGAAAATGTTCGCGCTGTCCGCAGCGCGTGTCGCCAGTATATCGAGCAGCGCTTGCGGCATCGCCCAGGAATCGAGATTAACCGCCGCGCTTCCGCTCGCCGCGGCATGAAAAGCCGGATCAATGTAGTCGGGCCCCGCTTTCGCCGCGCTTACTTTCACGCCGCGACGCCTGAGCGCCGCCACAAGCGCGAGCGTTATCGTGGTCTTGCCGGCGCCGGATTGCGGCGCCGCGATGATCAGACCGCGCCCGGTCATTTCAATCCCACTGCCGCGCTTGGTTCCGCGACCGCAAGTTCGTTGCGCAGCTTGACGATCTCGCCGATCACCACGATCGCCGGCGGCTCGAGTTTCTGTGCGCGCGCGTCGCTGGCAAGCTTTTCAAGCGTCGAGACGACAACGCGTTGTTTCGGCGTGGATGCCGAGACGATGACCGCGGCCGGCGTGCTGGCGGCTACACCCGCTTCGAGCATCGCCGCGGCGATCCGTTCAAGATTATGCATGACCATGTACAGCACGATCGGCTGTCCGGTCCGCGCGAGCGGCGCCCAATCGAAATCGTCATCGGCACCGTGTCCGGCGGCAAAAATGACGGCGCGATTGACGCCGCGGAGCGTAGCCGGAATGCCGGCGGCGGCCAGCGCGGCGAGGCCGGCGGTCACGCCCGGAATGATGCGAAACGGTATGCCGGCCCGCGCCAGCATCATGGCCTCTTCGCCGCCGCGGCCGAATACGAAGGGGTCGCCGCCCTTAAGCCGCAGCACGCGGTGGCGCGCGCGCGCCAGCGCGACGAGGCGCTCGCTGATATCGGCCTGCAGCGGCGACGGCTTGCCGCCGCGTTTGCCGGCAAATTCGAGTTGGGCCTGGGGTCCGGCCAAGGCCAGCACCCGCTGATCGACCAAGGCATCGTGGACGACAACGTCCGCTTGCGCGAGCCCGGCGAGGGCATCGAGCGTGAGCAGGCCCGGGTCGCCCGGTCCGGCGCCGGCGAGCCAGACATGTCCCGGCGCGAAGACCGGGATTGCGGTCCGGCGCGCCGCCAAAGCATCCCATGCGGTCATGATGAACTCACTGGCGCCTCTGCTGGTAGTGACGGGTTTCGCTTGCGGGACTAAAGGAAGCGGCATGGCGAAAGTGGCGAAACAGCAACGGGCACTGCGCCGCGGCTGGACCACAGGCACCTGCGCCGCGGCCGCGGCCAAGGCCGCCTTTGCCGCGCTGGTGACCGGGGATTTTCCCGATCCGGTTGCGGTGACGCTGCCGCGCGGCGAGCGGCCGAGCTTTGCGCTCGCCATGACGCGCATGGCTGGCAATGCCGCCGCTGCAGGCGTCATCAAGGACGCGGGCGACGATCCCGACGTGACGCACGGCGCGCTGATCTGCGCCACGGTGCGGCTGGGCGCCGCCGGCAGTGGCGTGATTTTTCGCGCTGGCGAAGGCGTCGGCACGGTAACGCGCGCCGGATTGCCCGTCGCTCCGGGCGAGCCTGCTATCAATCCGGTGCCGCGGCGCATGATTGCCGATGCGATCGCCGAGATTGCCGCAGCCAGCGGTCGCGCGGCAGATGCTGAAGTCGAGATTTCGATTCCGGGCGGCGAGGCGCTGGCGGCGAAAACGCTCAATGCGCGGCTCGGCATCGTCGGCGGTCTGTCGATTCTCGGCACCACCGGCATCGTGGTGCCGTATTCCTGCTCGGCGTGGATTGCCTCGATCCATTCCGGCATCGATGTTGCGCGCGCCGCCGGTCTCACGCACATCGTCGGTTCGACCGGCGCGAATTCGGAAACCTCGGCGCGGAAGCTCTATGCCCTGCCGGAAATCGCGCTGATCGATATGGGTGACTTCGTCGGCGGCATGCTCAAATATCTGCGGCGGCACCCGGTGCCGCGCGTCACCATCGCTGGCGGCGTCGCCAAGATGACCAAGCTGGCCCAGGGGCTCACCGATCTGCACTCCAAACGCGGGGAGGTCGATCTCGCGACGCTGGCCAAGTTCGCGACCGCGGCCGGCGCCGGCGAACAGATCCAGCGCGGCGTTCTGGCGGCGAATACGGCGGCACAAGCCTTTGCGATCGCGCGAGCCGCCGGTATTGCGCTCGGCGATCAGGTTGCGCGGGCGGCGCAGGAAACCGCGGCGAATATTGTCGCCGGCACCGATATCGCCATCGAGGTCGTGCTGTTCGATCGCGAGCAGAATCTGGTCGGTCGCACTCCGTTCAAGGTCTGATTTCCTTGCGCTCACCCGCCGCCTCCGCGAAACCGTCGGCGGTAGCCGGGATCGTACAGCGCGCTGTCGCGGAAATCGCGCGCGCCCAGCGCGCGGCCGACCAGGATCAGCGCGGTGCGCTCAATCCCCGCCTGGGCAACTGCCGCGGCGATGTCGGCGAGCGTGCCCGACACGACGCGCTGCGCCAGTGAACTCGCCTCGACGACGACCGCGGCGGGACAGTCCGCGCCATAGAACGGCGTGAGCTCGGCAACGATTGCGTCGAGCGTATGAACGGCGAGATGGATGACGAGCGTCGCGCCGGTTGCGGCAAAGGCGGCAAGCGTTTCGCGCTCCGGCATCCGTGAGGCGCGGCCGCCGACGCGCGTGAGCACGACGCTCTGCGCCACTTCCGGAACCGTCAGCTCGCATTGCAAAGCCGCCGCCGCCGCGGCGAAAGCCGGCACACCCGGCGTCAGCGTGTAGGGGATATTCCGCCGCTCAAGCCGGCGCAGCTGCTCGGCCAGCGCCGAAAAGATCGACAGATCGCCGGAATGCAGCCGCGCCGCGTCGTGTCCCGCCGCATTGGCGGCGACAAACTCGGCTTCGATCTCGTCAAGCGACAGCGGCGCGGTGTCGACGATGCGCGCATCCTTCGGGCAGAAGCGCAGCAGCTCGCGTGGCACGATCGAGCCGGCATAGAGGCAGACCGGACAACGCGCGATCAGTTCGCGTCCGCGCACTGTGATGAGGTCGGCTGCGCCGGGGCCGGCGCCGATGAAATGCACGGTCATTGTGCGGCACCCGAGCTGGCCAGCGCGCAGGTCGCCGCGCCGACCATAAGACGGGACGCGATCAGGCGTGAGGACGGTCCCGCCGCGGCGAGCGCGGCGGCTTCGGCGAGCGAGGGCACGCCGGTGAGCGCCAGGACACGATCGGATCGTGTCGCCACCCGCGTGCCTGCGGCTTTGAGTTCGGCGTCGGGGATGAGCATGATGCCGACGCCGAATGTCGACGCGGCGGTTGCAATGCCTATCTCGGCGTCTTTGGCCCTGCTGGTCGCGATTGCTTTCAGCTCCGCTGCGCTGATCCCCGCGCGGGCGAGCGCCGTCCGTATCGCGGCTTCGATGTCCGCCGCGGCAGCGCCGCGCCTGCAGCCGATTCCGGCGACGATCATGGCTTGATCCATTTCCATTGCGTTACCGGCATTGCCACGCGCCAACCGATCTTCTCGCCGAGCGGCTCGGCCCGCGAAACTGCCAGCCGCAGCAATTCGCCGCCCAGCACAGCATGCCGGCCGAGCAGCAGCGTTTCGGTTTCAAGCGTGACGGCGTTGACGACGAGCCGCCCGCCCTGCCGCAGCGCGCGCGCCGCGCCGTCAAGCACGCCGGGCGCGCTGGCGCCGCCGCCGATGAAGATCGCGTCAGGCGTCGGCAGTTCGGCGAGTGCGCCAGGCGCTGCGGCGGCGATAATCTGTAATGCTGGCACGCCGCAGGCGGCGGCGTTGCGCACGATGCGCGCGGTGCGATCGCCGCGGCGCTCGATCGCGATCGCTCGCATCGTTGGATCGCTCAG
>CAWFJS010000023.1:0-195249 GCA_963816295.1 uncultured Alphaproteobacteria bacterium
GACGATTACGATGACCGCCTGACGACAACTACGATGACCGGTCTGATGGCTCGCTGACGACTCGCTCAATGTTCCCCCGCGATCGCGGGGGAACATTGATGCCGGGCAAGCACGCCACCGACCACCAAGTCAGGCGGTACATGGATTCACGCAAAGACGGATACAGCCAGGCTGCAGCTGCGGTGCCGCCGGGTTCAGCGAGCGGACCGGGCGCCGTATCGAGGCGGATCCGGTATTACCGAGCCAGCAGGACCGGACCCGGCGCTATCGCACCCGGCAGGATCCCTTCGTCGAGGTCTGGCGCGAGGAACTCGTGCCGATGCTGCAGACCATCCCGCATTTGCGCGCGACGACGATTCTGGGCGAGCTGCAACGTCGCTATCCCGGCCGCTATCCCGATCGGCTGCTGCGCTCGTTGCAGCGGCGGGTCGCGTATTGGCGGGCGACAGAGGGGCCGGAGCGCGAGCTCATCTTCCGCCAGGAACATCCACCCGGCCGTCAGGCGCTCTCGGATTTCACCAACGGCAGCGGCCTTGCGGTGACGATCACCGGCGCGCCATTCCCGCATCTGCTGTACCATTTCTGGCTCGCGTTCAGCGGCTGGCAATACGTCAAGGCGATCTGCGGCGGCGAGAGTTTCACCGCGCTCACCGAGGGTGTGCAGGAAGCGCTTTGGCAGCTCGGCGGCGTGCCGCGTGAACATCGCACCGACCGGCTCTCAGCCGCTTATCGCAACTCTCGAACCAGGAGGACGAGGCGGTGCGCTACGCCGAGTTCTGCCGCTATTACGGCATGGAGCCGACCCGCAACAACGCCGGCGTCAGCCATGAGAACGGCTCGGTCGAGGCCGCGCACGGGCATCTCAAGACCGGTCTCGGCGAAGCGCTCGAACTGCGCGGCTCGCGCGACTTCGCCGACTGGCCGCCTACAGGCCTTCCTCCAGGAGTTTATCGCGCGTAAGAACGCGCCGCGGCGCGCCGTGCTCGCGATCGAGCTCGCGGCCCTGTTGCCGCTACCCCGGCATCGGACCACGGACTTCTCGACCGCCACCGTCACGGTGACCCGCTCGGCGACAATCAGCGTGCGAAGCGTCCTCTACACCGTGCCCTCGCGCTTGATCGGCTGTCGCCTCAAGGTACACATCTACGACGATCGCCTCGTCTGTTATCTCGGCACCACGCCGGTGCTGACCGTCGGCCGGCGTCACTTCAAGCGCCATGGCCCGCGCGTGCGCGTCGTCGACTATCGCCACCTCATCGGCGGGTTGGTCAAAAAGCCGCAAGCCTTCCGTCATTCGGTGTTCCGCGAAGAACTGTTCCCACGCCCGGTCTTCCGCCGCGCCTGGGAGGCGCTCGATGCGCGGCTCGAGCCGCGCAAAGCCTGCCGCGTCTATGTCGGCCTGTTGCATCTCGCCGCCATGCACGGCTGCGAGGCAGCGCTCGCCGATCATCTGCCACCGTGCTCGACGCCGGCGGCACGCCCGATCTCGACACGGCGCGGGCGGCGGTGGCGCCGCCGGCCCCGGCGAGCGCGCCGGCGGTGTCGGTGCCTGCCCCGGACCCCGCCGGTTACGACCGGCTGCTGACCCGCCTCGGGGAAGCCGCATGACCGACGTCGATGCCGCCAAGCTGCCGGTGATGCTGACCACGCTTCGCCTGCCGACCATCAGCCGGATCTGGCAGGAGTTCGGCGCCCGCGCCGACCGCGAGGGCTGGGGCAGCGCGCGCTTCCTCGCCGCGCTCTGCGAGCATGAACTGGCCGATCGTAAGGCGCGTCGCATCGCGCGGCACATGACCGAGTCCGGCCTGCCTCAGGGCAAGAGCTTCGCCACCTTCGACTTCGCCGCGGTGCCGACCATCCGCAAGGCGCACGTGATGGCCCTGGCCGAGGGCGACGCCTGGCTCGAGCAGGGCGCCAACATCCTGTTATTCGGCCCCAGCGGCACCGGCAAGTCTGCAAGCGGCGCGGCGCGACCTGACGTTGCCAGCCACGCTCGCCAAGCTCGACCGATTTGATTGCCTGGTTCTCGATGACCTCGGATATGTCCGCAAGAGAGCTATCGCCGCCGCGTGGCGCTCCGCAAGAGCGCCAAGGCCGAAGCAGGCTGATTGTCGCCGGTAATTGTCGTTCCTAATTGTCATCGGCCCGCAAACCCCATCACTATGGCGGCATGTCCTGGGAAAAATCAACCGCCGTGCAGCTCCGCGTCACCCTGCTCGACATCGAGCCGGCGATCTGGCGTCAGCTCGTGGTCCCCTGGCGCTTCCATCTCGGCCAGCTGCACCGGGTCATCCAGGCCGCCTTCGGCTGCGTGGATCATCACCTCCACTTCCTCCATCTTCTCGTGCTCTATAGTGCGGGTGCGGGGGAAGCGCCCGCCGGGGTCGACGACCACGGGCCCGGGGGCCAGCGCGAGAGCCATACATCCCATCGCCCGAGCCCGAGCCCCCCCACCTGACGCGTCGCCTCCGGTTCCGCGAACGTCAACTACCCCAACACCAATACCGATCCCCCCGAACCTGCAGAGGCCTAGACCTTGTCCGGCGGTCGCGGCCGCCCCGAACCCACGACCTCGACCCAACCGCCGCAACCTCCCGCCACGCCTCCTCCCGCCCCCACCTCCAAAGCCGCCAGTGACAGTTCAAGCTCAAGGTAATCGGCCGCCCCTCGAAATTATAATTGCCCTTAAGGTCACGGGCGTTGACCGTATACCGGTATTCGGTGCGTGGTTGGCCTCAACCTGCCTCACCGCATGGTTGCTTGCTCACGATCCCTCCCTCAAAGTCATCATTGTCACTCACGCCGAATCGGCCACGGCGTCTATATCAGCCGCGGCAGCGCGACGTTCAAAGTGGCCAGCTATACCGCGTAAAAATCTGCACGCATTCGATGATGCGCGGCCCACCTAGCCAAATCCTGTCACGGTTAGAGCTGCCGACCTGGCGGAAACCGCTCGACACTCCAAACTCAACAATCGTGAGCTTGTGAGGTCGACAGTTCCCGCCAATCATCGACATGGGAGCCGCGCCCTCTTTCTTGTGGATTGCGGCGATCCAAGGTATTGAGCGCATATAGGATTTCCCAGCTTGGCGCCAAAGGGTTGCTTCATAGCGGCTAAGGCGATCGAGCGCGAAGTTGGGTAAGTTCGCCAGACGCAAAAAGCAACGTGCCAGCTCAATGACAGGATCGAGCGCAGGTCCAACGGGATTCGGCTCGGAATCTATCGCGAACGTGAGCGTGTAGGGAGCCGGTAGCGCCATTTAATCGTGCCACAGTATCTGCTGGTACCCCACTTCCGCTCGACGGTCTGCAGCCATGCATAGTGCAATTTGCCGTTACTTGCTCGGCGAGCCCAAATATCGGGCCACTCTCACATGGCAGCAATAAAGTCTAACGTTGCACGCCACCAGTCCTGAGTATCATCCCAACGTGTCTGGTAGCCGCCCCAAAAGATGATACCGGAGGCCCCGGCATCCCTGATTGTTGTCAGTTGGAGCATCCAATAATCGTAATCGATGTACGTTCCAGCCAATGGGCTGCGCATAACGTCATGATACTGCGGCCAGATGAAAGGCCGCACTGGCTTACCTGCACCAATCCTCTTCGCCTCCGATATGGATCTCTGGGCATACGCTACCCATTTTGCCGGATCAGTGTCGGAAGTATAAAGCGATGGATAAAGCGCATCTACGTGAGTGACAAATGGAATGACATATGAGTTGGCCATCTCCCATATAGCCAGTTCAGTATCATTAGCCGGTTGATGACCCGTAACAGGGAAGCCGTCAACAAGAGGGACATCGTAAAACCCGACTTTAAGCGTCGGTGCTTCATCCTTGAACCAACCAATGATTTGCTCCAACTTTAGGATGTTGGCATCAACGATGGATGTGTCGGGATTGATATGAGACGGATCCAACCGAACATCGACCGAATACAACTCCACGTCTAATATTACCGGCACCGCAGCCGTTACCCCTTCTGCCAGCACCGCATCAGCTTTGGATCGAACAGCGGCCTCGTTCGGGGTTGTATAGTCCGCTTTTGAGGGCCACAGCTCGTTTTGGTAAACGGTACGACTACGCTTGAAACCGTAGCGCGACAGGTCCGGCTTGCCGATAAACAACAACGAATCATAAAGATCGATCGTCTCGCGTCTTTCTGAAATCAATGAAGCAGCCTTGGTTTTTGACGACCCAGCCATGAAGGAGGCCCCCGCCATTCCTGCGAGGAAAGACCGCCGACTTGTCATGTTTCACCACAAAACTATGGAAGCTTGTATTTGATCTGACCTGGCAGATCAAATTCGTACGCACCGACGGATCTATCTTTCCATTTCAGCCCTGGCGTGTGCCGCGGCCGCGGAGGTCGGGCCTTCGACGTGAGCGCTAACCGAAATAGTCGGCAGGGGGTGCGTTTTGAGCCACAGCGCACGAGCGGCGGCGGTCGGATCGATGCTGGCTTTTCCCCACCATGCCGCTTCATCGCCAGAGCGATGGACCTCGCGATGGTGTCCCCGGCACAGAGGGACGGTAAACTCATCGCTCACCTTACGGCTCAGCGCGCGGCTTACCGATAGCTAATCATTGGAACGAATTGCCGATTTAGCAGAATCCAATTTTTCTACTCTCCCGGAACTGCTCGCGTGGCTTCCGGCTCTCCAGCCGGCCAGCATTACGGAGCAGAGCAAGGGATGTGGCTTCGAAGTACTTCTCTAAGATGGCCCTCGTCCCGAATCCTCAACAGGATTGAGGACCGTTCCCGCGGACTGTATTCATAGTACCACGCACCAGCGATTGGCACGGATGGGCGGTCAACATCACTAATAAAGTCGTCTTTAATCGCGACCTGTTTGTGCTCGCCGCACAACTTCTTTCGCGAAACGGTTACCCCTCCCAAGCGATAATCGCTATACACACTTAATGCAGCAGACCAATTTGGAATGCTGCCCTCATCTGCATCGCTGAAGAAGGTCTCGTCTAACTCGGGGACATTTAAGATGACGTTTATTGAAGGACTTATATTTAGGAGTCATTCGCATGATCTGGCTTCAAGGGGAAATCAAGTTTACCCGCCAAGTCGGCAAGAATCTCGGATCGAACGCGTACTGCTGCAATATAGTTATCACGCTGCACAAGAAAACTCGCGAGATAGGCCGCGAAAAAGCATACGGCCATGACAATAGCTGCGTGACCGCACCAACGGCCAATACGATAGGCCAGTGCCGATGCGACTGCTATCAGTATTGGAAGCAGCAGCGAAAAGGAACTCAGTCCCCGGTTCTCGTACCCATGGATTGTCGGGTCGGCCTTAGCGGCAGTGTGAATGAGAATCACACCAAATATCCCAGCAACGATGGCAGCCAACAATATTAGCAGATGAATCGATGGCTTTAAAACAGGAGGTAGGCGCCGTACTATGAAGATGCTTCCCAGCAGCGCCAGAACTCCGCCCAACCATGCGGCGATGGTGGCCAAACTACGATCAGCCAGCAGACGCAGTGCTCCATTGATCAAAAGCTTGGGCGTATCGCGGGCCATGATAAGTATGAATCCATTGAGGTTACGATAAGCAAGTGCCAGAAAATCAGCGGGGTCTGTTAATCTGAGCCGCGAATCTGCGGTTGCTGCGACATCGATCGCTGCTAAAAGGTGTGGTGCTAGTTTTTTTTGGTAAATGATCATTAGTATAATGACGCCCAGGATTCCAGAAGCATTGATCAAAAAGATCCGGTTTTTTATGACCTCAACAATGGAGCGATCCGCTCGCAATAGCGGCCATACTAACGAGAGCGCTAGCAGGGGCAGAGCCACCTCATAAGTGGCGCACATCAGAGCACAGACGACGATCGACAAAAGAGCAAGCTTAGGCGACGAGCGTACAATGGATTGATGGAGGAGCATAAATGATAAAGCCCAAAGGAAAACCGCGAGCGAGCCAATCGACTGGATAGCAGGTGAGAAAATTACTGTAGTTGAAAGTGTAGGAATAGCGGCAATGAATGCAAAAAGCACAATGAAGCGTGTCTCAATTAAATCTCGGAGGACGCTTGCGGTTAGGACAACTGAACCGCACCAAAGGACGACATTCACGAGGATATAGCCAGCCGCGAAGCCTTCGAAACGCGAAATTAGTGCATAATAGATCGGTGCAAGCGGTCTGAAGGCGAAATCGGGAAAAAACCTCTTGTAGGCATCGATCAGATTCGGTGCCAAACCAAGTTCGCAGACGAGCCAATCATCGTCATAGACCAGACCGCCTTGCTGCACATACTTGCCGTACACGAGGCCGGTGAACACCAGAAAAAATACTAACGCCAATGCGACCGCAGACCTCTCCGAATATTTCTTTGAGGATAGTCTAAGGGCCGACACCACCGAGCACCTTCTTCTTTGAACGCTGATGTAAAGTAACCATCCGGCCTAGACCGCGCAAATAATGCTTGTGCGTGTGATAGGCTGCGCAGATCGACCTCGATAAAATCGACGACGCCGTTTATTAGAGACAAAGAGTTGCCGGCACTTGTGGCGCGCCATCAACGCTTTTAGCAAGCAGTGCCGTGCCCGCTGACGCGTCTGCTACTATCCTCGCGCCATGCCCCATACGCGCCGCTTCCCGCCGCCGTGGTCGGTCGAAGAAACGTCGGCTTGTTTCATCGTGAGAGACGACAGCGGCCAGAAGCTGGCCTGTGTCTATTACGAGGAGGAGCCGGGAGGGCGATCATCGGCCAAGCTGCTGACCAAGGACGAGGCGCGGAGGATCGCGGCCAATTTCGCCAAGCTGCCGGGCCTCTTTCGCGCAATAAAAAAAGGCTACACTAACGGAAGTTCGGGGGTTCGAGGGCAACATTGAAAACAGGGCCGCAAACGTCGCACTTCGTGAGTGCGCTCACGTCGATGCGGTCGTCACGCCTGAAAGTGGTGTCCGGTCGATACTCGAAAATCTGGCGCCCGCACCTGCTTTGGATTTTCGTTCTGACCTGCGCCGTCCCGCTCGTGTTTGCGGTCTATACGCAGCACGCGTAGGGAGGATTATTACATCACGTTTCGTGCCAGCCGAAATATGGCGACCGGACATGGGCTCGTGTTCAATGAGGGCGATCATCTGCAGACATTCACATCGCCGCTGGAAACGTTGCTGTTGGCCCTTGCCAGCCTGGTCACGGGAAACGCGTCTGATGTTGCGGCGCTGTGGCTGTATCGCGGGGCATCCATTATCGCGTTCGGTCTCACAGCGACGCTGGAACGAAGTCATTGAGAGGTAGCCGCTTTCTCAATTGGGGTGCCTTCGATGTGAGCGCTAACCGAAATTGTCGGCAGGGGGTGTGTTTTCAGCCACAGCGCGCGAGCGGCGGCGGTCGGATCGATGCCGGCCTTTGTCCACCATGCCGCTTCATCGCCAGAGTGATGGACCTCGCGATGGTGTCCCCGGCACAGCGGGACGGTAAACTCATCACTCACCTTACGGCTCAGCGCGCGGCTTTGCGCAAAGCGCAGGTGATGGGCATCCGAGGGTCGGCGACCGCAAATCAGACAAGACTGTTGGGTCACGTATCGAACGTGCTCGCGGTCACGAACCCGACGCGGCTCCGGCAACGCCAGCATGCTCTTATCGATTACACTGGATCGTCGCTGCTTTTTGCCTCGATCCGGACGGCTCTGTGTCTGAGGGCGTTCCGTTTCCTGCGGCATCTCGGGTCCGTCTGCAGTATCGGTCGCAAAGATCGCTAGCTTTGCTCGGAAAGCCTCCTCAATGCACGCGGCATCGGATGCGGTGAGACTGTTTTTGGCGCCGAGAACCCGATGAGCCCAATTTGCGGCCTCCTCGGTCGAGTTAATCTCCCCGAGTTCGGCCGCAAGTTGATCGCGCAAAGCAGCCGATGGTTCAGGGTCGAGGATTGGTTTGGAGTGATCTGAAGCGGCTTTCCGACTGCGACTGCCTGCAGTGGAATGCTCTTGGCCGCCGTTCAGGCGGCCAAGATTTTTCGACGCAGGTTTCTCCGCTCCAGATACCGGGGCCGTAGGTGTGTTGAGATCGGGGGCATCGAGATCATCTTCACCAGCGATTCCGACCAGCGTGAAAAGCGCATAACGTCGGGCATAGGTCAGGGCCGCGCCCATCCGATGCGGCGTCGCAGTCTCGCTGATCGCGCAGACCGGCCAATCCGAGGCAATCCATTCCCCCGAGGCATGCGCCAGTACGGTCGTGAGATTAACGATGCCGGCGGTCTGATCGATCGCCGTGGTCTGCACGGTGGCGATCTCATGCTGGCCCAGGGTCTTGCGCACGATGTCGAGCCCACTCGACAGCGGGGCATAACGAAACGTCTGTTCAGTCCCGCGCGGTCCATCCGAGCGGATGGTCGCCACCAGGGATTTTTCCGGATTGACCAGCTCGGCTTGGGCCTTGGCCAGAGCGGCAGCCAAACTTGCGATCGATGTGACTAGATCGCTGCATGGCCGCCCTCTACCTCGAGGAGATCGAAACTCATGGCGCCTGATTTCGAGCGCTTGGCGCGGATGCCATGACCGATCGCTTCCTTGGCGTCCTCCGGCATCAGCGCTTTCAGCTCTGCTTTAGATCGCTCATGCTCCAGAAACGCCTGCCGGGTGCTGCGGAATAGACCGGCAAATTCCGCCCAGGAGTTCGACGCGCTCATATCGACGATCGCGGACGGCTTCAATCCGCGGCCGCGGCGGCTCGACACCAAATAGGCGAGGGGGCTCGCCGCTCTCGACGCAGCGCCAGAACTTTCGCTCGGCCGTGACAATGAGGTGCTGGTAGAGCGGATCGGCATGGGTTGCGATCTCGACCCATTTGCCGCCGCCGGTAATCACCGAGAGCACCGCAGTTCTGGCCGCCACCACCCACATATTGTGCTGCAGCTGCGGCATGTATTTCTCGGCCGCCGCTTCTTCCGAGAACGACCAGGGCAGCATGAATTTGGCCTCGAAGACCGCCCCGGTGGCCTCGACCCGGCCATCCAGCGTGGCCGCCATCCACCGCAGCGCCGGATGCCGGACCTGTTGCTGGACATCCGTAAGGACCTGCCCGGTATTGGCCTCATACCAGCGCCGATTGAGCTCCTCGGTGGCCAGGCCGAGCTGGACGATGAGGTTGCCGGAGAGGTCCTCCGGCTCGACCTCGCCCCGCTTCTCCCGCCAAAGCCGGAGGAGCGCGGCCTCATCGTCGCCCATGATGATCCGGGCATCGGAGCCGCCGATGAAATAACGACGGTCTGCTTATCGTTTCGATCTTGAATGCTCCACTCGGCATAGCTTCAACTTCCGTCGCGATAGAACGTAAATATCATATAACTCGACAATTAAAGTCAATGTCAACGAATATTCGACATAATTGATGGAATCAGTGTAGATCTGCTCTTTCTCATGATCACTGAGCACAGTGCAGGGCGGCGCGCGGCTCTCCTGGATTGGAGCCAGCAGAACTGGCCGTAGACGCTGCAGGAGTTGGCATAGTCGACCGTCAGGCGGTTCGAAGCGGGAAGCATCGACGATCACACGTCGAGCGACACTCGCGGTGATAGCCCGTGCTTTCAAAGCGGCCGGCGTCGAGTTCATCGACGAGAACGGTGGGGGCCCGGGGTTGCGGCTCAAGAAGCGGCACCAGAGGAAGATTTAGGTCGCCAGGGACAGAGCGGCAGTGCCGCTGCCGGCGGCTGGGCCCGGCGCCGGCCGACGACGGCACACCGAAAAAAAGCTAATGCCGGGCTGAAAATTGTTGGCACGCTTCCCGCCACCCTGGTCTCGCGCAATCTCATCCATTCAATTAGCGATGGATAGGCTTCAGGCACCATTGGCCAAAGCTGAAGTTGGCGAAGAAGCGTTGTTACTTGCACCCCCTAAGCCACCCTGACAAAAGATCATTCGCCGGCGCGTCATCCGATTGGTTAAGTGGGGCACGAACGCCATTAACGGCAAGCCTTGGCGAGACCACATAGCGAGGCTTTGCAACACCACGTATTGTGATCTTTCTGTTGACCTGCCGGACCTCGCCGGCTGGAATGTCGCTTTCAAACGTCTCGACACGGCCAAAAATGTCACAGTCAGCAGCCTGCGCATCCTGCGTCGGACAATCACGCGCTGTGACGCTCAAGCGCAACCCGATCACCTTAAACTCGGATTTATTCTTGACGACCGCACTGATGTTGTAATCGCTATTGCCGATCCCAGTCAGTGACGCATCGCTAATCTCAATTTGAGAAGCCGATACGATGGACCATCGTTTTTGCTCGGCTTGGCAGCGGCTTCTTTGCTCGGCCCGCTCCTGTTCGTTCTCGGCCTCCTGTTGCTTTTTCTGCTGTACTGCATTTTCGCTAGCTTTTTTGCTCGGCCAGAAATAACCAATCGCAACTAATGCGGCTAAGATAACGGCGACGATCCTGAAAGATGGAGAAACGTGCGGCGCCCAAATAATGCCAAGGAGCACCGCGAGAGTAACGATCAGATAAAGTATCCGATAAAGCATCGGCGCTGATAGCGCCGTGCCGACGAAGACAATGCCAACAAGAATTATTGCAAACAACAAGATAAAGCCGAACGTTCGCGTGACTATTTGCTCTTTTTGCGCGACCGACCATTTGTTTCGCATGCTAAAATACCTAAGGATTGTCGGCCATTTCGCTTCGCTAAGTATTGCGTCAGCTTCAACCTTGCCGATGGCATCCTCCAAAGCCAGCCGCTCGCGTTCAAGATTTGTCTCCGACAACGGTGGATCGACCCTCTGAAGTTGATCAGCTAAGGTCGCGCGCGCACGGTCATAGAGCGCGCGACGGGCCTCCTTGCTCTTTTTGTCGAGAGCGCCGACTGCACGGCTGATTAAAGGGTAATAGTCGGCCATACCCTTCCTGTCCCTCTACGATAACCAAAAACGACCTTATTAGAGGGCAGGCGACCGCTCAAATTAGGACAGGGCGGAGGCATTGCGAGAGCAGAGCGAATTTCAAGCGGAAATCGCTCGATTGGCGATCGGGGTCGCGGACCGAATGTCCAGGAAGCCCGAACAGAGCAGAGCGCGCGACAGCCGAAGCGGAATCCACGGCTCAGGTGAGCATTTTGAGTATCGCCCACGCTGCCCGTATGGCTCGTAAAAGCAAGTTTTTGGCACAAAATATCCTGCTCTAGTTGCAGTTTGGCAACAGTTTGCTGGAAATCGGATTTAAGACCTCCCGAGGGCGGTTGTGTGAATCAATTCCCCCAGTATGACTTTCTGCGATTAGAGAAAGCCCTCACAGCCTGACGTTCGCGAAGTACCGCGCCAGGGGCTGTTGTGTGTGGAGGATTACCTACTGATGCGTCACGCACTGTTGTTGTTGGCCAAGGCCGCAATCTCCATTCTGCTTCTTTATCTCTCGCTGCATTGGGTCGATGTCGGCGCGCTGGGACCACGGCTGAGTCGGTTCGAGTCGGGCTGGGTTGTCCTCGCCCTTTTCTTGCTGACGGTTCAAGTCGTGCTGCTTGCCGTGCGGTGGCACAACATTGGCGCCGCGTGCGGCGCAAAGTTGCCCTTCATTTCGACCTTACAAATCAGCTTCATCGCTACATTCTTCAATCAGGTGCTGCCATCGACAGTTGGCGGCGATGGCGTGCGGATCTGGCTGTTTGCGCGCAAGGGCGCGGGTTGGGCGAGCGCAACCTATTCGGTATTGATTGATCGGATCACTGGCGTATTCACGTTGGCACTTATTGTTATCGCGTGCCTGCCATCCACGTTCTCACTCATTCACGATTCGATCCCGCGCGCGGTCCTGCTGGCGATTGGAGCCGGCGCGATCGCCGGCACACTGGTATTCGTGTTGATCGGCGTGCGGTTTCGACAGTGGTTCGATCGATGGATGCTCACGCGGCACTTGGCGGCCGCTTCACGGATCACCGCGGCACTGTGCAGCTCCCACCGCTCCGCCACGATCGTCATTACATGCTCGGTCGCAATCCATTTGATCACCGTCGTCGCGGCGTGGTGCTGCGTTAAAGCGGTCGGTGCACCGGTCAGCT
Organism: uncultured Alphaproteobacteria bacterium; assembly: GCA_963816295.1. Classification (GTDB taxonomy): domain Bacteria; phylum Pseudomonadota; class Alphaproteobacteria; order Rhizobiales; family Xanthobacteraceae; genus BOG-931. Next base: position 12,015 of record CAWFJS010000023.1, read on the forward strand.
TCACGCAAATTCTGTTCCTCATGCCGCCCGTGCTTTTGATCGCGACTTTGCCAGTGTCGATCGCGGGCTGGGGTGTCCGTGAGAGCAGCTTCATGCTTGCGTTCGCCTACGCCGGGCTTGCCCAGAGCGACGGGCTCGTCATCTCGATCCTCTTTGGAGCGGCGAGTTTCATAGTCGGCATGGTTGGCGGGATCGTATGGATCGCTTACGGCTTACGATTGCGATCGCGTCGCGACGAAGCCTATGCCCGAAGCACTAATGATGCGACTTCCAGTACTTGGAACGGAGATGGACTGAAGGCATCACCAGCGATCTAGGACCGCGATGGATTTATCGGAGGATGAGGGCTGGCGAGAGGGACCGGGCGCGGATCGCCTCGACGACACGCTCAGACTGGCCGGTGGTGTCGAGATGAACCAGCGCCACCTTTACCGTCTCGCGGTAGGACGCCACCGTTCCGTCGAGCCCCCGCTGGTGAGCGGCAGCCTCAGCGAGGCACAAGCAGGGACCTTAGGCGAAGTCCCAAAGTCCTCACATTATTATCATCGCGTGAAGGGCTGGGTTGCTCCCGTCTCCGGCCAGAGGGGGCATCCGCCGGTGCAGTTTGACCCAAGTCTCGGTCAGATTCGGCGTCGTCAGATCGGCCGGCACGTACGTGGCTGCATGCGCGGGAACAGAGTGGGGCTCACCAATGGCCGTTCCCGGTCCCGGGACTGGAGGGCCAGTCTCGGATGCTGCGGCACCCCGCATGTCCACATGTTCGGCCGGCCTCATAATCACCGCGTCGGCCAGGCGATCATCCAGTCTCCTGCTTTGTCAGACCGCACCCTGGCATCCAGCAATCACCATCGCCGGTATCACCGGTAGCATCGGTCGTTTCGCGAACGTCGCCGCGGGTCGTCTGCCAAGCAGCCAGAACGATCGAGCCGCGCTGTGCGTCGCGCCGACGCAGCGAATACGCCATCGGCAAAGCGCTCAGTGAAGATTCGTCGCCGGAAAAGCGCCGCGTCGCGGCGAAACCGGCGAGCAATCACAACAAGCTAGACAATTCGTCCCGACAACGGCAGATCGGTCACGTGGCCATCCCGCCCCCGCATTCTGGCGCCCCCAGAGCCTCCACTCCTCGCGCCGCCGGCCATATCGTGGGGGTGGCCCTTGAGATAGGGCAAAAACTGCCCTAAATGTGTAAAGGAAGTGGGGGCCTTGATGCCGGAGATCAAGCGCTTCAGCGGTTTCAAGCTCCTGATGTTCTTCCAGGATGAAAATCCGCCGCATGTCCACATCAAGGGGCCTGACTTCGCGGCGAAAATCCGCGTCTCGAACGGCGATCTGATCGCCGGCGACGCGCCGAGTCGGGTCCTCAGAGAAACCCGCCGCTGGCTGGAAGAGAATCGGACTGAGTTGTTGCAGTTATGGAACGAATTCCAAAGGTGAACAGAATGATCAGTGACATCCCAATGGTGAGGAAGGCACAGCCAAGCGGTAAGCGAACGCTGCGGGTGCGCTTCGCCGGTGATCGACGTGAGTATGCTGTCGATTTGACCGGTTTGATTGCACGCAGCCGACATTTTACGCCGCTCATGGAGGACGCCGATACATTCGCCAAGATCAATATCATCGACGACGGCCTCGGGGTCGCATGGCCAGTGGAAACAAAGTGGGGCCACCTTGACCTTTCGGGATCGACATTACGACGAATGGCGGAAGAACAATTGCCAATGTCGGGCGCGGACTTTGCGAAGTGGCGAAAATCGCTGGGCCTGTCGCTTACTGAGGCCGCCAAGCTGCTTGGAGTTAGCCGGCGCACCGTTATGGGTTATCTAAAAAAAGACGAACTGCCAGCCGTCGTCGCCATTGCCTGCCGAGCGCTTGTTCGCGACAAGCATGTGTTTGCAGCGCATTACGTGCCGGCCCGAAAAATGGCCAGTCATGTTGGCTAAGCCCATTAGCGAGTATTGTCACGGCGTCCGACCAGAAAATTGTTTCGCTTGAGTAAGTTGGGAAATTCGCTGCCTCCTGGAACGCAAATTCCTTGCTCAATTCGCTGCTAGCGGGGAATTCCGTTTCATTGCGCGGAGCGGCGAACCAAACCCTTTCCGACTCATTCAGTGATCCGAGCACTGTTGAGATGCCCCCTCGTCCAAGCTCGGATGAAAATCTCCGCAACCAGAGCCGCCGCAGCCCCGCCTGCTCCCCGGAGCGCGGTTGTCAACTGACGTTAGTATCGGCAGCAGCAGAATCAGCGAGGCGCCGCAAAAGCTGGAACCAGCGCAAATTCGGGCTGGGCGGGCTCTCCTAGACTGGCGTCAGGAGGACTTATCAAAGGCATCCGGGGTCGGGACGGCCACGATCCAGCGTATTGAAAAAAGTGACGGCCCTATAACTGGCTATGTTTCGACCGTAATGCGGATCGAAGCGGCGTTCGAAAAAGCCGGCATTCTGTTCATCGCCGATGACGAGATTGCCGGGATCGGTCTTCGGCTGGCCAAGAAGAAGAAGGGACGATGAGTAGGCGCACTTTAGCTCGTAAGCGCATCAAGGCGCGGCGAGCCGCATAATTCCTGCAAATCAGCGCCCATGACAACGCAAGGTCAGCGGCGAATTCACCATCCCGCTAGGCCGCCCTCACCACTGCGAAGGTCAGGATTGCCGCCACGATCCTTACAAACTGGTGATTGTCACCGTGTGACGGCGCCGCAGGGCGTTGACCGCATACCGGTATCCGGTATAAACGCCGGATGATCCGGTCCTTTGGTGACAAGGCAACTGAGGCGTTATTCTGGGATGAGTTCGTTCGTCAATTCCAAGGCATGGCTCGTCAAGCAAAACGCAAGCTCGAAGCGATTAACGCAGCGGTTTCGTTGGAGGATTTGAAAGTGCCGCCGGCAAATCGACTGGAGAAATTGAAAGGTAACTTGAAGGAGTTTTACTCGATCCGAATCAACGATCAATGGCGGGTGATCTTCAGATGGGTCAATGGCGAGGCACATGATGTTCGGATCGTGGACTACCACTGATGGGAGATGTTGATGACCGCGAATGAAAATGAATTTGCACCGGTGACCCCTGGTGAAATGCTAAGGGAGGAATTCCTAGCTGAGTACGGCCTCTCGCAAAGTCAGCTCGCCAAAGCACTTGGCATTTCGCCAAACCGGATTGCGGAAATCGTGGCCAATCGTCGGCGCATTACAGCAGACACTGCTCTCCGCCTCAGCTTGTACTTCGGCAATAGTCCGGAGTTCTGGATGAACCTGCAAACCCACTATGATGTGAAGATGGCGCGACGGAAGCTTAAGCCGCAAGATGCAAAGCGCATTAGGGCGCAGCGTGCCGCGTGAGACTATCAAAAGCTTCGGCCGGAAATTCCTACGCCTCGGAAGCAAATTCCTGCTCATTTCTGGGCAGGGGATTTCATGGGCAAGTGATTGAAGGCGGCTAACTTTCCGGGGCGTAGCAAATCGAAAAGGAGGTCATCGCTGGTCGAATATCGAGCCCGTGCGCAACAGCGATAGCCGCGTGACTGAAATAGGTCTTGTGGAGGGTGTACGAGCGGCCAATCGAATTGGCGAGCTTGGCGCACAAGACAATAGAATAATACCAATGCCATTCGTCAACGAAAAATCGGCAACCCAGGGAGACCGCCCGAGACGCCAGCCAACGTCCTGAGCTTCGCAAGTTATGCCGCAGGGCCACATCACCGCGCGAAATCCTTGCGACATCGAATTACAAAAACAAGCGCAATTTGTTCGCGACCACTCAAATTAGGACGGGGCGAAGCCGTTGCGGGGAGGAGAGCGAATTCCAAGCGGGAATCGTTCGATTGGCGATCGGGGTCGCGGACCGAATGTCCAGGAAGCCCCAACAGAGCAGAGCGCGCGACAGCCTAAACGGAATCCACGGCTCACATGATCATTTTCATTATCGCCCGCGATTCCCTAATGATCTGGCGCACAAGCCGAAGCTCCGCAAGGGCTTTGCGTGTATACTGCCCATGCTTAAGCGCATTCTTATTGCCACGGGGAGCGCCCGAGCCGGGCGAGCCACCATGCATCCGACACCGTGCTTTTCCCCTGACGGCGGGGGCCATGCACGGTTTGCCGGAACGCGTCTTGGCGCCACAGCGCCGGCTCGCCAGCATCGGGCCTGTGTTACGCGGATGATCGCCGGCCATTTTTTTGCTGGCGCCGGACAGGAGCCGGCACTTGCTCCGGTTGGTCGGTGATTGGCGTTTCCGGTTGCCGTGCGTCGGTCAGAGCCGGCGTTTCCGCAGGCTCCTCGAGTGCGCCCCGGGTCACGTTGGCGAGTACGGACACGTGCTGGACCGTCACCTTCTGCTCGCCGCCACTCCGATAGCGCTTGATGGCGTCGAGCTGCGCTGAAAATGTTCGCGCCAGCTTCGTGGACATATTCACCGCGAGTTCCTGATCGCCTTTCTCTGATTCTCGCCAATCGGCGACCTTCCTCATGTATTTCATGCTGGCACAATGAATGACGGCCATTTGCGCTGCCTGCATCGCCATCAGCTGGTCCTTCGGCTGAGCGCCCGCAATCACCGCAGCCGCGAATTCCACTCCCTCGCCACCGAAACCATCCGCATCGCTAAGCTGCGAATATAGAGGCCCGATAAAACGAGGGTCGGTGATGCCGAGCGACTCCATCAGCGACGTGAATTCGAGAAAATCCATGCGTTTCATGAGCGTTACCTCCTTGCCCCGAGCGAAAAGCCATTGTCGCGCGCCACGCCCCGCTGCAGTTGCACAGTGGACTTCACGCGCGATTCCATCGCCGCGTGCGCTCGCAGCGGGGTCTGTCTAGGATGAAGCGCCGGCATCAGCCGGCTTTTGGTGGTGGAAATTAGTCGTCGCGCCCCGCAACGGCGAGGTGGCGATTTTTCGTGAACGTGTTGGTGGGTGCCCATGGGCAGTCGTCTCCGAATTGGAGAAATGATGCCCAGGTATCTTTTAATTATAGCACGCCGAGAACTACGTTCCAAAAAACGATTTTCTAAAAAAATATCGTAATGTTCGTCGGCCCCTTCGAAGCCGCAGCAGCGACCATGGCCACAGGGCTCGGGACGAACCTTGTTAGGGCGCCAAAACCCTACTTTGCATGGGGTTGTTTTTCAAAAAATTTGAGCCGTCACTCCCTCCCCCCTGGTCGGGACCGGAAGGGGGCATCCAGTTCATCGAAGGTTGAGGTCCGGGCGCACCAGGGATCATCCCCACCGCTACCCCCGATCTAGACGATCGGTGGCAACATCGAATGAGCGAGTTATTGCGTGGCCTTTCGACGTGCGTGAAGTCTCCATGCCCGAATGAAGAGCTCAGCAATTAGAGCCGCCGCCAGCGCCCCGCCTGCGCCGTAGAATACAGCCGGAAGATAGCGCTGACCGATCCGGAGTAAAAGCTTGCAGAGCCCTCCAGCAATGCCGCGACGGCCATGAAGACTCCCCCGACTATGAACGGCCGGGGCCAAGCGAAACAGAAAAACAAAGTGATTCCGAAATAGCCAATGAAGTGGTCGATCTGCCAACCGAGCGCCGTGCGAGGTGCCCATTTTTCCGGACCGAGGGCAGCGATCACAAGCAGGACCATGATGGGAACGCAGCAAACTTTTGCGCTAGTACGAAGAAGTTTTATATCGGTGATGGCGGTGACCACTGATCGTTTAGGGTGCTCGTAAGTTTCGAGGAAAGGCCGCGGTGACTCATTCATTTGGTGCTTCGAACACTGTTGGCGTGCCGTCTCCATAGTCGAATGAAGAGCTCAGCAACTAGCGCCGCCGCCAGCACCCCGCCTGCCCCCCAGAGTGCGGCCTCGAGATTAGCTGTCCGATCTGGTGTAAAAGACTGCAGACTTTCCAGCAGTGCTGCTGCGGCTATGAGGACTCCCCCAACCACGAACGGCCGGGGCCAAGCATAGCAGACAACCAGTGTGATTGCGAAGTAGCCAAGGAAGTGGTCGATCTGCCAACCGAGCGCCGTGCGGGGTGTCCAGTTGGCCGGGCCCAGGGCACCAATCGACAAGCAGCACCATGATAACCGCGCTGCAAACCTTTGCGCCGGTACGAAAATGAAACTTCATGTCGGCGCTCATGATTACACCTGGATCGAGCGGCCCCACGGGATCGTGGGGCGTACCCCGATATGCCCAGGGGGGACGGGCAGGGAGTAGCGATCACACTGATCCGTCATCATCGGTCCATGAGCACGTGTCGTCGCAACTTCTGCTCCCAGGCGAGCGCGTGAGCAATGATGGTGGCGAGATCATCATACTGTGGTGTCCACCCCAGCATCGCGCGGGCGCGATCGGAAGCCGCGACGATTTGTGCTGGATCGCCCGGCCGGCGCGGTGCGATCTCGACCTTGAAGTCGACACCGGAGACGCGCTTGACCATCTCAACCACCTCACGCACCGAGAAACCATGGCCATAGCCGCAATTAAGCGTCACTGAAGCACCACCAGCGCGCAAATAGCGCAACGCGTCCGAATGCGCACGGACAAGGTCGCTGACGTGAATGTAATCGCGAATGCAGGTACCATCCGGCGTCGGATAATCAGAGCCATAGATGTCGAGCTTGGACCGAAGCCCAAGTGCTGCTTCGACGGCGACCTTGATCAGCTGGGTTGCGTTCTTGGTCGATTGCCCGGCACGGCACTTCGGATCGGCGCCGGCAACATTGAAGTAGCGCAATATGACGTAACGCAGATCGTGAGCTGTGCCGGCGTCGCGCAGCATGATTTCCGTCATCAGCTTGGACCAGCCATAGGGCGAGATCGGCGCAGGCAGCGTGTCCTCGGTGACCGGCACTTGCGCCGGATTGCCGTAGACCGCGCAGGTTGATGAAAAGATGAATTGGCGCACGCCGTCTTTGATGGCAGTTTCGATCAGCGCCCGCGAGTTGACAGTATTGTTTTTGTAATAGCCGAGCGGATCCTTGACCGAGTCCGGCACTATAAGCCGAAGCAGCGAAATGGATGATTAAATCAACATTGTGCTCGCGGATGATCTGACCCACCAAATTTTGATCGCCGGTGTCGCCGACGATAAGCGGCACGTCCTTGGCGACGGCCCAGTCAAAGCCAGTCGACAGATTGTCAAGGACGACTACGCGTTCGCCAGCATCGGCCAGCTCATACACCATATGACTGCCGATATAGCCGGCGCCGCCGGTTACAAGGATTGACATGGAGGTTCACGCAAGACGTGGTGCTCGATACCGATAGCTAATCATTGGAACGAATTGCGGATTTAGCAGAACGAACCCAATTTTTCTAATAATTTCAACGGGCGATCTATCGCGAACGTGAGCGCGGAGGGAGCCGATAGCGCCATTTAATTGTGCCGCTGTATCTGCTGGTACCCCACTTCCGCTCGACGGTTTGCAGCCACGCATAGTGCAATTTGCCGTCAATCACGATCGGGACCGGATACCAAGCAAACCAGCGATTCCATTCCAACACGAGCTGCTGCACGCGCAAGTCCCTTTGGGCGAGCAATTTCATGTCTGACTGCGAGAGCCTAAGGGCGGCGGTCAAGGACCCCCTGGGGATTCCCACCGTCGCACGTTTGACCGCGCCCGATCGTGCTAATAGGTGCGACTACAAACCCTACCCTAGGGCGGCCCTCCGAAATGTGACCGCGATCACGAAATGTCGGGAGCAGGCGATTGGCATCGGCAAAGCGAGGAGCCGCCGGAAGAGGGCCAGAGATGAGCCGCATGGCCGGCTTTGAGCAAGCATGGGCTGCCCCAATTACCAATTAGGGCCACCGGAAAAATTCGGAATAACGGTATACATTTCAATTGGACGAATAGGGCCCGCGCGTTCGGACCGACCAGCGGGCGGCCCAAGCGCGGGTAGGAGGCCATGTCAGACAAAGTTGCTCTCATAACAGGCGCGACGGGACAGGACGGCGCCTATCTTGCCGAGCTCCTGCTCAGCAAGGGCTATGTTGTCCACGGCATCAAGCGCCGCTCATCATCCTTCAATACCGAGCGCGTTGATCATCTCTACCAGGACCCGCACGAGCGCAATGTGCGGTTCACCCTGCACTACGGCGACATGACCGATGCAACAAATCTCATTCGTGTCATTCAGGAAACCCAGCCAACCGAAATCTACAACCTCGCCGCCCAGAGCCACGTCCAGGTGAGTTTCGAGACCCCGGAATACACAGCCAATGCGGATGCGCTTGGTCCACTGCGCCTTCTCGAAGCGATCCGTATTCTCGGCTTGGAAAACCGCACGCGATTTTATCAGGCCTCCACCTCCGAACTGTATGGTTATGTTCGCGAGATACCGCAGCGCGAGACGACTCCGTTCTATCCGCGGTCGCCGTATGGCGTGGCAAAGCTCTATGGGTTCTGGATCACAACAAATTATCGGGAAGCCTACGGAATGCACGCGTCCAACGGCATCTTATTCAATCATGAAGGTCCCACGCGCGGCGAAACCTTTGTGACACGCAAGATCACCCGCGCGGCCGCCGCGATCGAACTCGGGCTGCAGGACAGGCTTTATCTCGGTAACCTGGACGCGGTGCGCGACTGGGGCCATGCGCGCGATTATGTCGAAGGAATGTGGATGATCGTGCAGCAAGACGAGCCCGATGACTATGTGCTGGCAACCGGCGAACGGCATTCGGTTCGCGAGTTCGTCGAAAAGGCCTTTGCTTGTGTGGTCGATCCATCGAATGGCATGGTTCGGGCATCGATGAAAAAGGCATTGAAGCCCGATCGGGGCAGGTGCTGATCGAGGTCGATGCCCGTTACTTCCGTCCGACCGAGGTCGACGTCTTGGTCGGCGACCCGTCCAAGGCGCAAAAACGGCTCGGCTGGCGACATAAAACGAGCTTCGACGACATGGTGAAAGAGATGGTCGCGGCAGACCTGGCGGCCGTGCGCCGCGAAACCGAGCGAAAGAGCCGCCATGACTGAGGCCAAGAACACCCCGTTATTTGACCTCGCCGGTAAGCGCGTTTACGTCGCGGGACATGCTGGGATGGTGGGCAGCGGCGCTGGTGCGCCGCCTCAGAGCGGAGCCGTGCACTATTCTTACGGTTGATCGCGCGGGGCTAGATCTCACCCGCCAGGCGGAAACGGAGCAATGGATCGGTGCAGCCAAACCCGACGCGGTAATTCTGGCAGCGGCCAAAGTCGGCGGCATCGCCTTCAACGACAGCCATCCGGTTGACTTCCTATTCGACAATCTTGCCATTGCGCTCAATGTTATTCGCGCTTCCTATGCCGCCGGCGTGAAGAAGCTCCTCTTCCTCGGCTCCTCCTGCATCTATCCCAAATTGGCGCCGCAGCCGATGGACGAAGGGATGCTCCTGACCGGACCACTGGAGCCGACCAATCAATGGTACGCGGTGGCCAAGATCGCAGGTATCAAGCTGGTAGAGGCCTTTCGTCAGCAGTACGGCGCAGATTTCATCTCCGTCATGCCAACCAACCTGTACGGGCCGGGCGACAACTATCATCCTGAGCACAGCCACGTTCCTGCAGCGTTGATCCGCCGTCTCCATGAAGCCAAGCTAGCCGGCGCACCAACGGTAACAATATGGGGTACCGGCCGACCACGCCGCGAATTTCTTGCGGTCGATGACCTCGCCGACGCCTGCGTCTTTGTCTTGAAACATTACTCCGGGTCCAAGTTCCTCAACGTCGGGACGGGACAGGACATTACTATCGCCGAGTTTGCGCAGCTCGTCGCCGACGTTGTCGGCTACCGTGGCCGCTTTGTTTTCGACACCTCGCGGCCTGACGGTGACGCCGCAGAAGCTCTTGAATGTCTCCGAACTCACGCGGCTGGGCTGGCGCGCCAAGACCCCGTTACGGGAAGGAATTGCGGCGGCCTACGCAGATTTTCTCGCCAACGGCGGCCAGCGAAGCCGAGTTCGGCTTCGAGAAGACGTAAATACTTAAGTGCAATAACTCTGGCTGCCAACCGATTGATCTGATCCTTGTCGCGAACTCGGCGCGGCTCCGCAAACGCCAGCGTGCTTTTCGGCATTGGACGTGCAATTACCGATGCGTGGAATTGGATGCAAGAAGAGCTGGCGCTGCGGGCAATGGCTTACGACACCTGATTGCCGTAGGCGCGTCATACCGCAGATTACCAGTGAGATGCGGCAACTCTAGAATGACCTCTCCGGCGACGTGGCCGTGCCGCTAAGCTGGCATTACAACAGAGACGGACGGGCGGTGTTGGATGAGGCGTCGTCCATGCCATCCCTTATTTGCGGACATGGAGACTTTCTCGGATATCCATTGCGTTTTTCGCGATCGGCGTGGTAGGTAACTCATTGTGCGCATGGTTTGCTCAAAGACCCACCTGGCTTTCCATCCTTCCCGTCATCCCAGCTCCGACGTGCAACCTGCGGCACAAATGCTTAATCACCTTACCATCCGATCCGATGGGAGCGTTGCAATCTCAGTCTCGCGCAGCCCGTCCAATCCCATACTGATCGCCGACGCGGCTGATTTTTCCGTCCGTGAAATCTATCTCGATCATATCTTCCGAGGAACCGATTAAGCCAACAGATATATGTGTGCGGACGTTAAATATCTCTGTCCCATCATCGCTGTTTTTGCTGGGCGCAACATAAGCGTAATCGCCCTTTAGATCGAACGTCAGCCAGTGCGCTCCCCGTCGGCTTCTCAGGCTTAGCCGGTCCTTTAACTTTGGAGCCATCGGATCCAACATGCTCCAGACATATATATGTGGATCGCTGTAGCTGCTGCTTTCCCAGACTTCGCGCTCGTCCGGAGTCCAGCCGATTCCGTGCAACAGCTCGGGCTCTCCGGTCGGATGATCTGGAATATTCGCAGAGACGATTTGGCCAGTTTTGATATCAGCTACTTGCATTCCCCAGAGGCCACTCACGTTGCTCACGGCATGCCGGCTCATGCCATCGACGGCATAGGGCCCGAGGATTCCAGAATAGGGTCCAATGCGGGAGACAGCGTAACTGCTCGGATCGACCAAATATAGATAATGGCCGCTTCCGTCGGTAGCCTTGGTTTCTTGAAAAAGCGGCCCGGACAAGGGGAATTGAGTGTCGTGCGATCGATTAGAAAAATGCACCTTGCGAACGAGGTCGCCACTGCCTGCGTCTAGGACGTTGATGTAGTCCGCCGAACCACCTTCCCACGTCGGTACATACAGCAGTCGTCCGTTTGGGTGGATCGACAGCCTGTCGACGTCGGGATCGATTATTCTATTCCACAAGACAGCATCGTCGTGGACGCGCAGGCAGTAGATCATTCCGACGCCTGAACGAGTCCTGTAGGCGACGTAGAGTTTGCCTGTAACGGCACTAACCGCCACGCCTTTGATGTCCTCCACATTTGAGACCGTCGGAATTGTCTTAAGAAGATTATGTCCGCCATCAATACCGTAGACTGAGATCGATCCTCGAGCGGCGGAAGATTGGTTGACTGCATATAGAGTGCGCGAGGTGGACAATGCATCTGCGGTAGTAAAATGCGCGTCTGCAGGGATCCGGACCGCAAGGCTCACAACCACCGTAACGAACGCAACGGCGCAGAGAAGACAAGCGTATTGGGATTTCAGTGCCATTTGTACCATACGGTGGCTGCATTGAGCCGTCGCATTTCCTGCTTCTATAATCTCTGATGTCTCATCGGGCAGATCGAATGCTGTTACCGCAAAGGCTCGGCTCTAACTCCAAATTGGTTTGCCACCGGTCGCCAACCGTACACGGTGCCGGGTGAAACTACACTGGCGCCTATGCCAATGGCCATCGAACTTGAGTCGCCGCCATCAAAAACGCATACGGGTCACCGCTGAAGCAGTCGCGCACCACACCGGTCCCTCGTCATGCGCCGAGGCCGCGAAAAGAGAGCACCACTTAGCAACATTCGAGATGATGAAGTGTGATTTCTGGAAGGCAATTAATGCGGACTGCAACGATGGACGATCCGGCACCCACTGACGTATATCCGACCATATCGTGGTACTTCCAAGCCCCCGATCCGAAACGTCTCGGTAGCACCGACGACAACGTGATTGGGATAGAACCAGGCAGACAGATTTGACCGCCGTGGGTATGCCCGCTCAGCAGCAGGTCGAATCCGGCGTGGGCGGCGTGGCGATAAACCTCAGGGGTGTGGGACAGCAAAATAGAAAAAGCGTCGGGCGGAATGGCGGAGGCCGCCTTTTCGATATTATCGACCCGATAGTAATGCGCGTCGTCGATACCGGCCAGATAGATGCTCTCGCCACCCCGGGAGAGAGGTTCGCATTCATTGAGTAATATGCGAATTCCCATTTCCTCGAGGCCGGGGACCATGCGAATTGTATCGTGATTGCCCAACACCCCATACACCGCTTTCCCGAGATGTGACCGCAATCGTTTCATGCCCTCAAGCGCATCATCGAACGGTCCAAATGTCGCGCCGCGATAGTCTCCTGTTATCGCGCATATGTCGTATTTCAAATCTGGGAGGAGTTCTTCCAGGCGTCGCATCGCACCTTCATTCATATCGACGTGGAGATCACTAATATGGAGCAGGGTGAGGCCATTGAAGGCAGTCGGTAACCTTTGGCAGCGAATATAATTGTGCCGCACCTGGACACGTTCGGCATTCCTCTGACCTCGCCAGAAAATCCCGCCTAATTTGAGCGAATTTCGGATCAGCGAATGAATTGAGTACCAGTTCTCAATGTGGAAGAAATTGATTCCCTGACCGAATATCTGCGCCTCGTGGTCTTTCTCAATTCCCAAACGTTGTTTTGCGTGTAGGCGTCCCAGACGCTGTTCCAATTGATTTGCAATCGCATCATCCATTTGGGTGCATTCCAAAAGTTAGACCGGTTGAGCCGAGAAAAGCCGCCGCCAAGCGCCGCCAGCACATCGTGGTGAGCGCCGGAAGAGGCGTGGTGAGTAAGAATAAGTATCTTCCGGGGCTGGCCCTGCGACACCCTACTAGTTGGAAGTAGGCTGTTCCCCGGCTGTTCGAGCTCAATGGCATGGACCTCAACGTCATACCGGCTGTAGAACCAGACTTGGCGCAGCGTGTCGACCTCGATGTTCTCTCTAAGAATCACAAGCACAACGGTGTGACAGATCATGTCAGACGTGCGTCACGCGGAAAATCAATTTCTGATCGCGCCTTATTTATCCTTGATCGTACTGATATCGGCATGTTCGATATTCGGCGGAGCAGGCAGTTCATCGTCAACGATCCCAATACCGGACGCTGGGCAATGGGTAGACTTCGGACGAAACGAACCAACCATCAGTGGCGGGGCATTCACATTCCCGGGCCCGAGCGGGGTTGCTGGCTACTTCTACACTAAGCCGCCCGCAACGATAGCGCGGGGTCAGACGGTGACGTTGGTCTACAGCATCGACGGTAGCACTCCGGTGTGGGGGGTGAGTGATACAACCGACGTGCCGCCAGCGACGATCCATCTGTTCTTGTGGCGCAGCGGCGATGATCTGTCGTGCAATGGCGTGATGGCGTCTTATCGTTTTTGGGCACCGTCAGGCGTCACGCTTAAGCTCGGTGACAGTCAGACGCTAACCTCTGTGCTCGATCCGTCTGTGTGGACTAACTGTTACGGTGAGCACGACACCAGTGGCTTCGCTGGGGCACTTGAGAACGCGATGGGTATCGGGTTTACGTTCGGCGGTCAGAACTTCTTCGGCCACGGCGTCTATCTCAGCGGCGGCAGCGCGACGTTCAAAGTAAACAGCTATACCGTGCATTAAGAATCCGCACCTCGCGCGCATTTCGCATCGCCGGCGGAATTCGACATTATGCTTCCGAAGGACCCTAACAACTCCAAGTCGGTTTATCTCCGAACGCTACTCTATTTTCGTGCCTTCACCGGCCAGACGTGCGACAGGGAACTCATCGCTGATCTTGCGACCAAGCCGCTCGCGATTGCGCAAGCGGAGGTGTAGCATGGCGCGACCACAAACATAGCATGCTTGTCGACCGCTCTGACGTCGTGGAATGCCGCAAGCGTGGTCGCTTTCTAGGCCGCTTTACCTGGCTTGTAGGGCTTGATCTTGGCCACCTGCTCAGCAATGCGGCGTTTAGCTTCCAGAGTGTCATAGGCGTTCTGCAGCCGCAGGAAATAGCCTTCGGACAGACCGAAAAACTTGCATAGGCGCAAGTCGGTATCGCCGGTAATAGCGCGGGTTCCATTGACAATGGCGTGGATGCGATTGCCCGGCACGCCGATAGTATGGGCGAGCTGATTCTGGCTCATGCCGATCGCGTTCAAAAATTCTTCCATCAGAATTTCGCCTGGATGAGGATTACGCAGCCGCGCCATGACTATTTCCTTTGTTGCGCCAGGACCCTTAGTGATAGTCCACGATTTCAACATCCCACGCATCGTGATCGACCCATCGAAAGCAGATGCGCCATTGGTCATTTATCCGAATGCTCATTTGACCAATTCGGCTTCCCTTAAGGACCTCCAGTCGATTTCCCGGTGGATTTTGCAGGTCCTCCAAAATTGCTGCGGCATCTAACTGACGTAGCTTACGGAGAGCCCGATCCTGAATGTCGCCAGGGAACTTCCGGCTCGACTGGTCCTGCCAAATACGCTGCGTATTCGATCGGTGTGTTCCGCCGCCGCGATGCCTCAACTGTAAGAGGCGGCCCTGACATAAATATGGTTTTCCGGTTTTACGGAGCAAGCGGGAGTAGCATTAACCGGGACTAGTTATGAAAACCACCGTTGATGTTTCAGACGATCTCTACCGGCGGGCCAAGTCGGAGGCAGCGCTGCGTGGCCGCAAGCTCAAGGACTTAGTCGAGGAAGGTTAATCTTGGGTCTCAGGTTGCGTACGTACTTTCAAAATGCATGGTAATACTCCCACGGCCGCACCCAGGGCCGGGAATCCCGCGCAACTTTTCGGATCGCTACCGAGTAGGCCCATTCGATTTGGCGGAATAGGTTTTGGTGTGCCGGGGCAGGGTCCTTGTCGGTCCGCCCAAGACGCCGCAGGAATCGTTTCACGAGTCGCTTGCCACGATTTCCAACGCCGGTTCGCAGCTGTTTAAGCACTTCAACTAGCTCGTAGTCGCGGTTCGCCAGCACAAAACGAACCACCGCATTGACTGGCTGAAGGCCCACGTCGTCGAACACGATTACCCCGCCGATCTCAAGCATTTGGTCCAAATAAAAGAAATCGATGAGCACTTCGTCGAACATGTGGGAACCATCGATAAACGCGAATTAAATCCGGTATTCTTTCGCGACTAGCTCCGGAAGCACGGCCTGTGAGGTGCGTTCATGGAAGTGCACCACGTCATCGAAACCCGCGGACCGTATTTGCGCGAGCCCAACGCCGTGCCAGATGTCGCCGTGCTGGAAGGGGTCCATGACGACGAGATGCGGACGTTGCCCGGTTTCGAGCGTGGTGTTTCGGCATAATGCGTCGCAGAGACACAACGTCGAAATGCCGAGTGCCGTCCCGACCTCGACGGCCTGTGTCGCCCCTGTCGCTGCTACGTGCCGGTACAACAGCTCGCACTCGTCGCGCGGGATGTGCATGTACGAATGCGCACGCAGAACTCGTCCATCCGCTGTCGATACTCTGCCAGAACGGCCGGATGAAGCATCATGCTGCAAATCCCCGCCTTCGTCACAAGTTCGGGCCGAGGCATACGCCCACACGGTGAAATTCGCAATTGCGATTGGACCGTAGGCATCTGTTCGCCAACACACGCTTATTCACTGGTTGTATAAGATTTGCGAGGCAACCGGTCAGAAGGAGGCAAACAGCCAATCTCGCCTCCTTTCTCAGTTCTTCCCTTTCATACTTGATTCCGCCCGATTGTTCAGCGATAGGGGCGATATTGGGTTGATCGGGCCCCCGAATGCAACAAAGGTGATTGGTTGGTCGTGAAACGCGACAGGCTTGAGGTGAACCTTTCGCCGGTCGGTGACGAGATCGTCGCCGAAAACGCACGTTGGAGCTTTGACGGGATCTCCGGATCGTTCGCTGCTCACGCGCGACGGTCAATTCCGTTCTACGATGCAGGTCACGACCTGATATGCCGATACAGCGATTACTTCGTTGCTCCGAGTTCCCTTGTCTACGATATTGGCACCGCGACAGGCCTGCTAGCGCACAAAATCGCTGACAGGAACAAATCGAAGCCGGGCGTCCGCGTGATCGGCATCGATCTGAATTCCCTCAATGATCGAGTATTGCCAGCAACAATATGGCGATCGGGAAGACCTCCAATTTGTGTGCGCCGACGCAGCTGCCTTCGATTATGAAAAAGCGAGTTTGTTCACGTGCTATTATGTGGTCCAATTCATTCACCCACACGTGCGTCAAACGCTAATCGACCGCATCTTCCAGCAGCTCCACTGGGGCGGCGCCTTGCTCATGTTTGAAAAGGTTCGAGGTCCAGACGCAAGATTTCAGGACTACGCCGCCCAGATCTATACCGACTTGAAGTCCGATCACGGCTACTCGGACACCGAAATCCTGAGCAAAGCGAGGAGCCTCAAGGGTGTGCTGGAACCGTTTTCGACCAACGGCAATATCGAAATGCTGCAACGCGCTGGCTTTAAGGACATTATGTCGGTGATGAAGTGGGTTTGCTTCGAGGGATTTTTAGCGATCAAGTAGCTGGCATTAGCACAGTCAAATGACCGCCGCATAACGCGTGTCTTCCTCTAGCAAATCCGGGCGGCCTTGGCTTTTGGCGACTTAAGCATGAACGCTCCTGCCCTCAGGGGACGCGCAAAAGATCCTTACTGTGTTGGTTCTGCAACAATCACCAGAAATATGGCTGAACGCCTTCCACGCCCTTCGGTATTCGTAGCAATTCGGGTATCTTAATTTAGGTATTCGGGCAGCGGGGGAGGCGGCGGCCATGGCGGCAGTGCCGGTTTGTTTTCTGAAGGGAACGCGGATTTGGACGCCTGACGGAGAGAGTGGGGTCGAAGACCTCCGGATCAATGATCTCGTCGTCACCTCTTCGGGCGAAGCAAAGCCAATTCAATGGGTGTGGAAGCGACGCTTGGAGCGGCTGTCCG
The DNA here is from genome assembly GCA_963816295.1 of uncultured Alphaproteobacteria bacterium. Classification (GTDB taxonomy): domain Bacteria; phylum Pseudomonadota; class Alphaproteobacteria; order Rhizobiales; family Xanthobacteraceae; genus BOG-931. The sequence continues at coordinate 29,060 of CAWFJS010000023.1, forward strand.
GGCAAGAATGGGCCGAAGAAATAGCCCCAATTCGGGTGGCGCGGTCCGCTCTTGGGCCAAACACCCCGCATCGCGATCTGTTTCTATCGCGATATCACTGCCTGTATATTGACGGTGTTTTGATTCCTGCTGTGGATCTTATCAACGGTTCAACCATTGCCAGAGTCGACGCCATACACCTGAGAGAGATCGAATATTTTCACATTAAGCTTGAGCGTCACAGCGTGATCTACGCCGAAGGCGCTGCTTGCGAGACCCTCCGAGCGGTCACCGCAGTCAATTCCGACAGTGTTGAATTTGAAGAATACCGAAGATTACACGGCGAACCTGCTTTGCCAGACGAGCCCGCCTTTCCGGTGCTCGGGTATAACGGCGGAAGAGCAAGGCTCCGAGGGCGAATTCGAAGTATCGTCTCGCATGTAATCGATGTTCGCAGCAAGCTTGAGATTGTGCGCGACGGACTGAGGGAGAGAGCGCGGCGGAGTGGGTAAGCTCGCAAGCTTCAACTCAATTATTGGCGCGCTCATAGGTTCGATGCACGTCGCGAAGAGGGCTTCGAGCCTTTCCCTCATCAGATTTCCGCAGCTGGGCGCATTGGCTCTGATAACGAGAACTATTGGCCATCGGTCAGCGCGGTTAAGAGTCCCCTTGTGATGTTCCTCAGCTTCAACGGCACCAGCCATTTGGTCTTAAGAAGAACAGAACTCATGATTTCGGTGGAAAGAACAAAACTCAGGAACTTTACAAGCAATAAGCGCCGAACCAACCGCGCATCGGCGAAGGGGATGAATTGCCAAACCGCATAGCGATTGGTTAGTATTTCCCAGGTCCTCAGGCGCAAGAAATAGGGAATCGTCAGCGGAGCTTGTCCAGCGCCGAGACGAACGGCGTTTGCCTTGGTCAACCGGACACGACTGCAGAACCAATCGCGGATTCTTGGCGCAGCGTCTTCGCCGAAGAACCGGGAGAAGTCCACCCAAGCGTTCGGCCGCATGTCTGCTTCGATGTAATGCCTCATTCCGTCGGCGCCTTTGATGCAGGTAATGTTTACGAAGCCGCTGGCCCCCAGGACATTGCCGAGAGCACCAAGCTCGGTGAAAATTTCGCCGTCCACTAGCGCCAAAGGATAGTAGGTGCGCAGCGCCGAGACGCCGAAGCGCTTCGACGTGCGCTCGAAAGTGGAATAGGTAAAATGCACCAATTCGCCGTCGAAATAGATCGCGGAAAGGTCGAGTGTGGTTCCTTCAATTTTTTTCTGCACAAGAAGCGGCTGTTCCGTGAAAAGGTGCCGCAGTGCGACAATATCCGCGTCCTTCGCGCATTCGTGAACGCCTTGGCCGCCGCCGGAGAAATCGACCTTCAACATAACGGGGTAGCGGATCGCGCTCGCGGCTTCGATCGCTTCTTCATGGTTTCGCGCGATACGGAAAGGCGGCGTTCTGATGCCCCCCGCCGACAGTACGCGCGAAAGACCAATCTTCGAGCAGAGGTGGGGAAGGTTCTCGGGTGTGGTTGACGGCAGAAATTTCGGCCGCATACCCGGTGGCCATTCCAGTTGGGCAAGAGCGCGAAGCGTCAGATCATCGGTTGCCATCACCCAATCGTAGGACTTTCCGCGGATGCGGACGAAATCGTAGGCGGATCGCGCTAAGGCTTTGTCGGAGGTAACCGAATGAACCGTGCGGGCGAACCGGCTTAGGCCCAGATGACGCGACGTCGTAACGATGTCGACGCTGAAACTAGCGCGCGACAACAAGTGCAAAATATCCCAAGCGGGGCTAGTGGTACGTGCGATGACCAGCGCTTCCATCCAACATTCCGCTAAATGAGCCTAGATTAGTGAATTATGCCGCTTTAGGAGACGGGTTAGGAAGGGCAGCAGGCCGATCAGTGACCCCGGACTCGCCTCGCGTTCTGCTTGAGTGGAAATGCACGCAAGCATCCCTCGGGCATAAAAATGGCGTGGCGCATTTTAGTCGATCGGCTGGAATGGCAGTCCTAGCCGAATTGTTCTCTATCCGCGGCAGCGAACTGTTTTCGTCTTGGCTGGCCGCGCCGATTCCGAGGGTCACGCGGCACGCTTCGCGGCCCGTCACGCTCGCGAATTTCCATAAAGCCGCGACGATGGACGTGTTCGCCATCGCGTCGAGCGATCTCGATACCGAACTCGTGACAGAGGAAATTGCACTCAGCGGCGCGCGCCTGCCGCAAACTGGCTACGATCGAAGCGGATCTTCGCGAACGCCTCGAACGACATCAGAGCTCCGGTGCAGCGCGCTTGAGGCGCATATATTCGTCCCAGTCGCGGATATAATCAGCCTCGTCGTAGAAGTCGTCGCAGAATACCGCTAGCACAGTCGATGGCCCCTCGAAGATGAAGCTGCTCCATAGCATCGGCGGGATCAGAAGAGCGGTGCCATTGGCAGAAAGGGACTCAATCACCTCTTTGACGCCGTTCTTGATCTCCACATCGACCCGGCCGGCCAAACAGGCGTGCAACTGGCTGCAGCGGCGATGAGCATGATTGCCTCGCCTGCTATTAACCGAAACGCCGACGATGGTGAAGATGCGGAGAATGCGGAACGGGACACCACTATCGCCTTCGAAATAAACCGTAAGCACGCCATCGGTGTGGTATTGATTGAAGCAAATCCGGCGCGGCGGTCCATTGATTATGGAGGTCATTGGCGCTCCTTAAAAAAATCGCAGACAGCAGAAATGACGGTATTCTGCTGCTGTTCCGTCAGCTCTGGATAAAGGGGCAGCGATAAAATCTGGGACGCAATCGTTTCGGTATTAGTTAGGCTGTGCATCTCAAGCCGTCCGGCATAAGCGGGCTGGGAGTGGACCGGCGCAGGGTAGTGGATGCCCGCTACGATGCCTTTCGCAACAAGGTATTCCAATAAACTGCCGCGCGTCGAGCAGCGCGCAACGTAGAGATGATAGGCATGTTGTGAGCCTTCTCGATCGAAAGGCAGGATGAGGGGAAGGCCGGCTAAGGCCTGCCAATAACGGGTGGCTATCTGCCGACGAAGCTTGATAATCTCCGGTAAATGCCTGAGTTTCACATCGAGGATCGCCGCCTGGAGTGGACCGAGGCGGCTGTTCCAACCCGGCATTAAGCTGATTTGCGGCTGCTGCCAGCCATATTGCCGAAGCATGCGGATCTTTTCAGCAAGTGCGGCATCATTGGTGAGAACCATGCCTCCGTCGCCCACGGCGCCGAGATTCTTGCTGGGATAGAAGCTAAAGCAAGCCGCCGCTCCGAAGCATCCCGCCGGCCGTCCTTGCCAGGTAGCGCCGTGGCATTGGGCACAGTCCTCGATTAGTGCAAGCCCGTGGCGGCCGCAAAGCACCTGCAGGCCGGTGAGATCGGCGGGCTGGCCGTAGAGGTGAACGGCGACAATGGCACGAGTGCGCGGCCCGATGGCGCTCGCTGCAGCGTTTGGATCGATAGTAAACCACGGTAATTCCACGTCGACGAGAACCGGCTTGGCACCGCTCATTTCGATCGCCGCCACGGTGGCTACTGAGGTATGGGAGACGGTGATGACTTCGTCACCCTGTCCGATGCCGAGCCCAGTAAGAGCAAGATGCAGTGCGTCGGTGCCGCTGTTAACCCCAACACCATGGGCAACGCCAATGAACCTCGCGAATGAAGCCTCAAAGTTTTCGACGACGGGACCCAGGATATAATGGGGTGCCGTCAGGACACTCTGGATGGCTGCATCGATTTCCGCCTTGTATGCGAGATAACCCGCCCTCGGGTTTGCAGTATATATCGGATTGTGTGGCGAAACACTCATGTGGACCGACAAAAGCAGCATCGCTGCGATTTCAGGAACGATCCGATGACAAGGATTTTATCTATAGTGAGAGGCGCCGCCATGCCAGTCAACTTCGATCCGGCAAGTGCTACTCATTAGCCACCCTCGGAAGCATAGTTTTTAGGCGTTCGATGCATGTCTTCTATAAACAGGCCATCCGCCGCAGCGCCGAATGCTAACGCCCCACTGTTTTCCCGAGATGGAACGCAATCGCTTCATGCCCCAAGCGCATCATCAAACAGTCCAAGTGTCGCGCCTCAGTAGGTTATCGCGCATACGTCGTATTCCAAATCTGGGAGGAGTTCTTCCAGGCATCGTATCGCACTTCGTTCATATCGACGACGTGGAGATCACTGATATGGAGCAAAGCCATTGAGGTACGCGGTATCGCCACACCTCCCCACAGCCTTGCGAAAATAGGTTCATCGTCGCATCCGCGATGCCATCGAGCAATCGGCAAAGAGCCGCGGATAATGCTTTGGGCATTATAGGGGCGGAACGCTACAGTCCAACGCTCCCAAGCAGGTGAACGTTTAGGTGGCGCTGAAAACCGCGGCCCTGCGAAATTAGGAAACGAACGACGCGAATGTTGGGTTTGGACAATATCCATGCCGCGCCATTGAGCCGATGCAGCTTAATTTTCCCGAGCACATTATCGGGCTTGTCAGTCGCATTTCATCTGATATCAAGATGTTAAGATATGTTTTTCGCGTGACATCAATGAAAGGTATTATTCTGGCTGGCGGCGCCGGTACCCGGCTCTATCCGGTCACGATGGTTGTCTCCAAGCAATTGCTACCCGTGTTCGACAAGCCAATGATTTACTATCCATTGACCACTCTGATGTTTGGTGGCGTCCGGGACATTCTGATCATTTCAACGCCGCAAGACCAACCACTATTCGAACGGCTTCTGGGAGATGGATCCGATCTGGGCTTGTAATTCTCGTATGCCACTCAGGACCAACGCCGTGGATTGGCGGACGCGTTCATTGTTGGGCGCGAGTTTATTGGCAACGATCGAGTAGCTCTAATACTGGGAGACAACATTTTCTACGGTAACGGCTTGCCTAAAGTCTTGAACAAAGCAGCCATAAGAACCAACGGTGCAACGATTTTTGGCTATGTCGTGGGCGTTCCCGAGCAATATGGCGTCGTCGAGCTCGACAAGCAGGGACGTGCACGTTCGATCGAGGAAAAGCCGAAGCAGCCGAAATCAAACATTGCGGTGACCGGTCTCTATTTTTACGACAATAATGTCGTCGACATTGCCGCATCACTAAAACCATCTACGCGAGGCGAACTCGAAATTACGGACGTAAATCGCATTTACCTTGAAAAAGGAGACCTGCATGTCGAGGTTTTTGGCCGCGGTTTTGCTTGGCTTGACATTGGCACCCACACCTCCCTTGTCGAAGCAAGCCATTTCGTGCAGATCCTTGAACAGCGTCAAGGTCTGCGCATCGCCTGTCCTGAGGAGATCGCTTTTCGGCTAGGCTACATCTCGCTGGATCAGTTTTATAGACTGGCGCAAAGGACCGCGAAGAGCAGCTACGGCGAATATCTGATGTCGATCTATCGTTCATTCACGACGCAACATTAGAACTCGAGCTCGAAGGTCATGCGGTTCGCTGATTCTACTATTTTTGTCACCGGCGGCGCTGGATTTATTGGCTCAGCCATCGTGCGACACTTGCTCGAAGATACCGACGCATTCGTGCTTAACATCGACAAACTCACATATGCATCCAACCTCTCATCAATACCGCACGCTTCGGGTAATTCGCGCTACGCTTTTGCGAAAGTAGATATCTGCAACGGGCAAGAGCTACGGACTCTATTTGAGCGGTATCAACCGGATGCAGTCATGAATCTCGCAGCCGAAAGTCACGTTGATCGTTCTATCGACGGCCCCGCAGAATGCATCGAAACGAATATCGTCGGGACTTTTACGTTATTGGAGGAGGCACTTCGCTACTGGTGCGGTCTCAATTCCGCCAAGCGTACGACGTTTCGATTTTTACACGTCTCGACGGACGAAGTGTTCGGCTCCCTCGGATCCCGAGGTCTGTTTACAGAAAACACGCCTTATGCGCCCAATTCACCTTATTCGGCGAGCAAAGCCGCTTCGGACCATCTCGTTCGCGCCTGGTACAAGACCTACGATCTGCCAATGCTGATCACCAACAGCTCGAACAACTATGGGCCCTATCAATTCCCTGAAAAGCTGATCCCCCATGTGATCATCCAAGGTTTGGCGGAGACAGAAATTCCGCTCTACGGCGACGGTCTCAACATTCGCGATTGGCTATATGTGGAAGATCATGCTCGAGCACTTTCACTGGTGCTGGAACGGGGAGTCGTCGGCGAGACGTACAACGTTGGCGGGCGAAGCGAGCGCACGAACATCGACGTCGTTAGGACTATTTGCGACATTCTCGATCACTTGGAGCCGTCAAACAATGGCTCAAGACACCGTCTGATTTCATTCGTATCCGATCGGCCAGGGCATGACCGGCGTTATGCAATCGATCCTTCGAAAATCGAACGGGAACTTGGATGGCACGCCACCGAAGCATTCGAAACGGGTATTGAAAAAACCGTTCAGTGGTATCGCAGCCACCCCGCATGCTGGCGGTCGATCCTGGATCGCGGCTACGTGGCAAAGCGTATCGGATTGGCCGGCAGAACTCGCAAATCCTAGTACGAGAACGGACGTTGCTCGAGACACGTCGCGAACGGTCCAAATGTCGCGCCGCGGTTCTTCGAGGCGTGGCATTGCGCCTTCATTCATATCAACGTGGAGATCACTAATATGAAGCAGCGAACATAATTGTGCCGCACCTGGACACGCTCGGCATTCCTTCGAGCGCGCCGGAAAACACCGCTTAATTTGAGCGCATTTCGAATGAGCGAACATCCCACGCATCGTGATCGACCCATCGAAAGCAGATGCGCCATTGGTCATTTATCCGAATGCTCATTTGACCAATTCGGCCCATTCAATTAGCGATGGATAGGTTTCAGGCACCATTGGCCAAAGCTCAAGTTGGCGAAGAAGCGTTGTTACTTGCACCCCGTAAGCCACCCCGACAAAAGATCATTCGCCGGCGCGTCATCCGATTGGTTAAGTGGGGCACGAACGCCATTAACGGCAAACCTTGGCGAGACCACATGGCGAGCCTGTCCAACACCACGTATGGTGATCTTTCTATTGATCTGCCGGACTTCGCCGGCTGGAATGTCGCTTTCAAACGTCTCGACACGGCCAAAAATGTCACAGTCAGCAGGCTGCGCGTCCTGCGTCGGACAAGCACGCGCTGTGACGCTCAAGCGCAACCCGATCACCTTGGACTCGGATTTATTCTTGACGACCGCACTCATGTTGTAATCGCTATTGCCGATCCCAGCCAGCGACGCATCGCTAATCTCAATTTGAGAAGCCGATATGATGGACCATCGTTTTTGCTCGGCTTGGCAGTCCTTTCTTTGCTCGGCCTCAAACATTTTCCGCTCCTGTTCGTTCTCCACCTCTTGTTGCTTTTTCTCCTGTACTGCATTTTCGCTAGCTTTTTTGCTCGGCCAGAAATAACCAATCGCAACTAATGCGGCTAAGATAACGGCGACGATCCTGAAAGATGGAGAAACGTGCGGCGCCCAAATAATGCCAAGGAGCACCGCGAGAGTAACGATCAGATAAAGTATCAGATAAAGCATCGTCGCTGATAGCGCCACGCCCACGAAGACAATGCCAACAAGAATTATTGCAAACAACAAGATAGAGCCGAACGTTCGCGTGATTATGTGTTCTTTTTGCGCGACCGACCATTTGTTTCGCATGCTAAAATACGTAAGGATTGTCCTCCATGTCGCTTCGCTTAGTGCTGCGTCAACCTCAACCTTGCCGATGGCATCCTCCAAAGCCAGCCGCTCATGTTCAAGGTCCGTCTCTGACAACGCTTGATCGACCCTCTGAAGTTGATCAGCTAAGGTCGCGCGTGCACGGTCATAGAGTGCACGACGGGCCGCCTTGCTCTTTTTGTCGAGAGCGCCGACTGCACGGCTGATTAAAGGGTAATAGTCGGCCATACCCTTTCTGTCCCTCTACGATAACCAAAAAAGGACCTTATTAGAGGGCAGCCGACCGCTCAAATTAGGACAGGGCGGAGCCATTGCGGAGAGCAGAGCGAATTTCAAGCGGAAATCGCTCGATTGGCGATCGGGGTCGCGGACCGAATGTCCAGGAAGCCCCAACAGAGCAGCGCCGCGACCGCCTAAGCGGAGTCCGCAAGTTTTTGGCAAAAAATATCCTGCTCTAGTTGCAGTTTTGCAACAGTTTGCTGGAAATCGGATTTAAGACCTCCGAGGGCGGTTGTGTAAATCAATTCCCCCAGTATGACTTTCTGCGATTAGAGAAAGCCCTCACAGCCTGTCGTTCGCGAAGTACCGCGCCAGGGGCTGTTGTGTGTGGAGGATTACCTACTGATGCGTCACGCACTGTTGTTGTTGGCCAAGGCCGCAATCTCCATTCTGCTTCTTTATCTCTCGCTGCATTGGGTCGATGTCGGCGCGCTGGGACCACGGCTGAGTCGGTTCAGAGTCGGGCTGGGTTGTCCTCGCCGTTTTCTTGCTGACGGTTCAAGTCGTGCTGCTTGCCGTGCGGTGGCACAACATTGGCGCCGCGTGCGGCGCAAAGTTGCCCTTCATTTCGACCTTGCAAATCAGCTTCATCGCTACATTCTTCAATCAGGTGCTGCCATCGACAGTTGGCGGCGATGGCGTGCGGATCTGGCTGTTTGCGCGCAAGGGCGCGGGTTGGGCGGGCGCGACCTATTCGGTATTGATTGATCGGATCACTGGCGTATTCACGTTGGCACTTATTGTTATCGCGTGCCTGCCATCCACGTTCTCACTCATTCACAATTCGATCCCGCGCGCGGTCCTGCTGGCGATTGGAGCCGGCGCGATCGCCGGCACACTGGTATTCGTGTTGATCGGCGTGCGGTTTCGACAGTGGTTCGATCGATGGATGCTCACGCGGCACTTGGCGGCCGCTTCACGGATCACCGCGGCACTGTGCAGCTCCCACCGCTCCGCCACGATCGTCATTACATGCTCGGTCGCAATCCATTTGATCACCGTCGTCGCGGCGTGGTGCTGCGTTAAAGCGGTCGGTGCACCGGTCAGCTTCACGCAAATTCTGTTCCTCATGCCGCCCGTGCTTTTGATCGCGACTTTGCCAGTGTCGATCGCGGGCTGGGGTGTCCGTGAGAGCAGCTTCATGCTTGCGTTCGCCTACGCGGGCCTTGCCCAGAGCGACGGGCTCGTCATCTCGATCCTCTTTGGAGCGGCGAGTTTCATAGTCGGCATGGTTGGCGGGATCGTATGGATCGCTTACGGCTTACGATTGCGATCGCGTCGCGACGAAGCCTATGCCCGAAGCACTAATGATGCGACTTCCAATACTTGGAACGGAGATGGACTGAAGGCATCACCAGCGATCTAGGACCGCGATGGATTTATCGGAGGATGAGGGCTGGCGAGAGGGACCGAATGTGAGAACTTGCCGACCCTACGCTCGTCTGCCAACGCCACGAGAAGCGATGCGGGAATTAAGCAAGAGCGGCGTTTGGCACGCGCCGGGCCTATAAATTTCGATGAGGGCTGTGTAGAGTTTCGATTGCTGAGGGCCGCCCACACGCACCTACACCGACGCCGACCGACAGAGCGCTTGTCGTCTTATTTCACTCCGGCACCATTCCGGTCCCCGCCGGTTACCTTGGCGTCGATGTTTTCTTTGTGATTTCCGGTTTCCTCATTACGTCACACATCGTCAGAGATGTTGACCGGCAGATGTTCTCGCTGGCGCGGTTTTACCGAAGAGTTAAAGGAGCTCAGCATTTCCGCCGCCGAACTGGCGCGGCAGATCGACGTGCCAGTGAACCAACTCACTGGGATCATTCAACGGTCAGCGCGCGTTCACGGCCGATACGGCGCTGCGGCTCGGCCACTGGTTCGGCACCAGCCCGGAATTTTGGCTCAATCTGCAAAAGCTTTATGAGTTGCGCTTGGCGCGCGAAGAAGTTGGCGACCGTGTGGAAAGGCTTCCCAAGCTCACGGAACGCAAGCGCATCAAGGCGCGGCGAGCCGCGTAAATTGAGCGGGCATGACGACGCAGAGTCAGCGACAAATCACTGCGGGCTTTCAGACGGTGTTGCGCTCTCTGCACACCGTTTTCCTGGATGAGTGGAGCGCCAAGCGCGAAGAGGCACGCCGACGCTGAACGGTGAGGCTCGTACCCGGGTCCGCGGCTTTGCCACCGGCGCTCCTCGACATGCGCTTCGGGGCACGCCCGCGCGGATCTCGCGGAAACGAAACGCCGACCCATTTCTCAGGCGGCGTGTTCTTGTCGGGTGGCCGGCGTGCGGCTGGGTTCATGCGGCCACCGGCTCGATCTTCGCCAGCTTCTTGCCGAGCGGGCGTTTTTATTGATGATGATCGGATTTTGTGAGCCGTGCTCGTGGACGAAGTTCGAGGTTTGGGAACACCTTGATATTAGTGGCGATGGTGACATGGGTAATAATGATGACGCTGTCCCTATGTGAACGAGTCTCATGGTTATTTGATCGGTCCTGCGGTAAATTTTGGCGATTTTCGGGAGATCTGGCAGGGATCCATGGCCGGTCCGATTTTCATCAATTACCGCCGAAAAGATTTGATCGGCACCGCTGGTCGGTTGCACGACCGGCTGGCGCAGGTATTTGGGCGGAAAAATCTCTTCGTGGATGTCGTCGGGGCCGACCTTAAGGTACGCCTGAAATCAAGTGGCGGCATGCCAAGTGTTTCTAACCTTCATCGGTCCCAACTGGCTGGAAGCGAAGGACGAAGCTGGGCAGCGTCGACTCCACCATCCGGACGACTTCATTGCGATCGAAATCGCGGCGGCGCTTGCCCGCAACATTCGTGTCATCCCTGTTTTAGTTGATGGGGCACGCATGCCGGAGCTGAGCGAGCTGCCGGACTCCCTGAAACCGCTCGCGCGCCTCCAAGCCCTCGAGGTGCACCAACTTCATTTTGACCGCGATGCCGAGGCGCTGGTCGAAAGAGTGCGCGCGGCGCTCAGTGACAAGGCTGTCGGACTGGCCCGGTGGCGAGTCCGGACGTTGGCGGGTGCGGCGGTAGTGGTCGTGCTGCTCCTAATTGGCGCGGGTGGCTACGCAGTTGTTCGACATATTCTAGATCAAGGTGAGCAGGCCGAACTTAAGTGGGAGGAAGAGCGCAGGGCAGGTGAGGCGGCAGCTAAGCGGAAGGTGGACGAGGCGGAGACACAACGGCTGGCAAGCCTTAAGGCGGAGCAGGAACGCCAGGCAAGAGCGGCGGCCGAGGCGGAAGCTAAGCGCAAGAGTGAGGAAGCCGAGCAACAGCGAGTCGCTGCTCTTAAGGAGGAGGAGCGCAACCGAGCTGAAGCCGAGACGCGAGCACGCTACTCTGCCTTGATCAGCCAAGGCAGTACAGATTCCAACGCCGGCGACAATGACCGGGCCATCGCCGATTTTAACCAGGCGATTCAACTCGATCCCAAGAACGCTCTCGCCTTTAGAAGCCGGGGCGACGCTTATACGACCAAAGGCGACAACGACCGAGCCATCGCTGATTACAACGAGGCGATCCGACTCGATCCCAAAAGCGCTCTCGTCTTTATAGACCGAGGCGACGCTTATACGACCAAAGGCGACAACGACCGAGCCATCGCTGATTACAACGAGGCGATTCGACTCGATCCCAAGAACGCTCTGGCCCTTAGCGACCGGGGCGTCGCTTATGCAAACAAAGGCGACAATGACCGAGCCATGGCCGATTTTAACGAGGCGATCCGACTCGATCCCAAGAGCGCTCACGCCTTTAGGAACCGGGGCGTCCTTTATGCAAAAAAAGCCGACAATGACCGGGCGATCGCCGATTTCAACGAGGCGATCCAACTCGATCCCAAAGGCACTCTCGCCCTAAGAAACCGGGCCAAAGCCTATACGAACAAAGGGGACAACGACCGAGCCATCGCTGATTACAGCGAGGCGATCCGAACTCGATCCCAAAAGCGCTCTCGTCCTTATAGACCGAGGCGACGCTTATACGACCAAAGGCGACAACGACCGAGCCATCGCTGATTACAACGAGGCGATTCGAATCGATCCCAAGAACGCTCTGGCCCTTAGCGACCGGGGCGTCGCTTATGCAAACAAAGGCGACAATGACCGAGCCATGGCCGATTTTAACGAGGCGATCCGACTCGATCCCAAGAGCGCTCACGCCTTTAGGAACCGGGGCGTCCTCTATGCAAAAAAAGGCGACAATGACCGGGCCATCGCCGATTTCAACGAGGCGATCCGACTTCGATCCCAACAATGCCCTCGCTGTTTGCAATCGCGGGATAGCGAAGCGGAATATCAACGACCCGAGCGGCAATGCGGATATCGTGAAAGCTAGGCAGCTAGATGCTTCAGTTTGCCGATGAGATCGCCGGGGGAACGACCCGAAACTGAGAATAGTGAAGACGAAGCTGGATAACGTGTCAGCACGGCATTCACCCGCCTCCTCGACGATGGCGGTCCGTGCTGTCGAACAACGCTGCCGAGCGCGAGCTGTGCGCCCGTCGCCGTGGGCCGCAAGAATTGGACCTTCGCCGGCTCTGAGAAAGGCGGGCGACGAGCCGCCGCCAAGCCAGGTCTGCGGATCGGTGAATCACGCCGGCTTGCCGCCCGACCCCGTCCTCGCCGCGTGCCATGATGCCATCCGCGATTCGCGAGGCCGTCATGTGCGCCCAAGCCGCCTATGAGATTCCGCTCGACCGCGTCGATCTACAGGTGCTCGATCGTTCCCTGATGTCGGAGCGCTCACCGCCGGAGAGCATGATGCTGTCCGATCTCGACGGCTTCCTCACCGGGATCGCGGTCGGGCCAGAACTGGTGATGCCGAGCGAACGTAAGCGTCTCGTAAAGGCTGCGGGTTTATGCGCTTGACTTGAGCGCACGCGACACTTTGAGGGCGCGAGGCTATGGCATCGATGTACGTCTGTGGATGGCGGCAACGGGCTGATTGACGGCGCCCGGCGCGGGATGCTGGGTTTGGGCATTTCCGTTTGTGCGCGGGCGGCCGATGAGCATTGAATCCCAGCTACGCGAGAAGCTGCGCAAGATCGAGGCGCTGTTTGCCGGAGCCGGCACGGCCGGTGAGCGGCTTGCCGCGGAGGCAGCGCTAGAGCGCGTCCGCGCCCGCCTGGCGGAGCTCGGGCGACGGGATCGGCCGATCGAGATGCAATTCTCGATGCCGGATCGCTGGTCGAGGCATTTGTTTCTCGCTCTTTGTCGGCGCTATGGACTGGCGCCGTATCGTTATCATTGCCAGCGGCGCAACACGATTATGGTGCGGGCGCCGAAAGGCTTCATTGATCAGGTGTTATGGCCGGAGTTTTCCGAGCTCGACCGCGCGCTTCAGATCTATTTGCACGAGGTGACCCTGCGTGTGATCAGGGAGGAAGTCTATTCCGATACGAGCGAGGCGCAGGAAGTTCCGGAGGCTTTGCCGCTGAACTGATAGCAAAAATCAGGCTGCAACGGGGATCGGCGATGCAAGGCCGATGTTCCAAGGGCGCGCATAAAAGCCGCCGAGCGGGACACGTCGGTGTCAGCGCTGGTCGTGCGGTTCCTAACCGAGCTAGCTGCCGGCGAAACTGACGCCGAGGGACTGAAGCGCGAGGAGCGAGCATTGCGGGAGCGCATTGGCAGCTTTCGCGCCGGGGACCGCCTGGCCCGTGAGGCTGTGCACCGGCGCGACTTAAGAATGGGCCGCGCTTTGCCGACACCAACATCCTCCTCTACTCCGTTAGCCCCAGCGACGGACATCAAATGGATCGCGACGGAGCACGCGATGACAATCTCGGTTGGCGCCAAGATGACTTGCCGAACGCCTCCGGGCGTGGGAACAGCCACGATCCAGCGTATTGCAAAAAGCGATGGCCCTATAACCGGCTATGTATAGGCCAACACGGTTCTGAACGGATCGACGAGGGCGGCGGGGCGCCCGGGGGTGCTGCTACGAGGGCGGCATGACACGCGCTTAATGGCGCCGCCCTGCACGCCGAAAATAACGAAACGAACCCATTTGGTCGGCCATTGGACCAAAGGGTGCCGTCCACCAATACAGCCCGCGGGAGTGCGCGCGCGCCCGTCATTGCGATCACCGCTCGTGTATGAGGCTCATGCAATGGGGCCGTGCAGAACGCAGAGCCGCTACCCATGAAAGCTAGGACCGCAGCGGATCAATGACCGCCCAAAACGCGGTGCGGGGGGCGCTCAGCAATGAACGTCCCTACCGCGAATTAAGCGAAAACACGTGTTAGCATCGCGGCGGCGGGAATGAGACTTGAATAGCCCGATAGATTCAGCTATTATAGCTCGCCATGAAAAAAGCCAGCATTACTGAGGCTAAAAACCGCCTCAGCGCCCTCATCGATGGTCTTAAAAGAGGCGCGCCGGTCCTTATTGTCGACCGCGGTCGCCCCGTCGCCCGCCTTGAGCCGGTGACCAAACTCGGTGAGGGCGAACAGGACGGGCGGCTGTCACGGCTCATCCGTGAGGGCATCGTGCGGCCGGCCCGCAAGCCGCTAACCAGTTCGCTGTTCACCAGTCAGCCGCCGCGACCAAAGGGCGACGCTTCGGCCGTGGCCGCGCTCCTTGCTGAGCGGCGGGACGGCCGGTGAAGTTCTGGGATGCCTCGGCGATTGTGCCACTGCTGGTTGCCGAGGAATCGACCCGGCGGCTGCAGGCGCTTGCTGCGAAGGATTCCGCGATGCTCGTTTGGTGGGGATCGGCAGTGGAATGCATTTCCGCATTGGCTCGCCTCGAACGTGATGGTGCGCTTAGCTCGCCGGCGATGACGCTCGCCCTTCAGCGCCTGCAACAGCTTTCTGCCGGCTGGCACGAGATCGACCCAAGCGACGAAATCCGGGAAACGGCGTCACGATTTCTCCGCGTCCATCCGCTGCGTGCCGCTGATGCGCTGCAATTGGCTGCGGCCTTCGCGGCCGCCGAGCGGCGGCCAGCATCACTGGAAATGGTGACGCTTGACGATCGTCTCGCTAATGCGGCCCGTAAAGAGGGGTTTGCGCTGCTTGATGTGACGGAAGTTGAATAGAGTCGGACATTTTACAGCGACTTTTGATTGATCATTTGCCGTTCGGAGATCGCGAGTTTGGCCGCGGCAGAGGGTGTAGCTCATCAACATGGCAGTCGCGTAAAAGGCCTCGTCCCTTCACGGGCAAAAGAAATGACGAGCGATGCGCGATTAGACAACCAACCCGATTTCTGTGTCGTAGGCCTTTTTCTCTGGCCAGATCGCCAACGGAATTGACAAAGTAGCTTCTGGTAGCAGCGAGCAAGTTACATGCGTTCAGTCGGTCTGAAGATCCTCAAAAACAAGCTTAGCGAATATGTCCGCCTCGCCGCTGGTGGCGAAACCATCCTGATCACGGACCGCGATCGCGTGGTGGCGGAAATCGTACCGCCACAGCCAGGTCGCAGCCCTCTTCTTGCAGATGCGCAGCTTGCCGAGGCGGTCCGCGAGGGCTGGCTTACACCACCTGTGCTCGCTGGCAGTGACCCACCGCCGCGTAAGCCCGTCATGACGTTGCGCGATCTGATGCAGGATCTACAACGGGACCGCGAAGATCGGTGATCTACCTCGATAGCTCGGTCGCCCTGGCACATCTGCTCACAAGGCACTCATATCCACCGACCGGCTCTCTCGATGCGCCTTGGCAGCTCCGTGCGCGATCTTATTCTTGTTGCTAATGGAACCCTGATTGTGGCCTTGGCTCGAATGTGTATAATATCATGCGTCAATACACACGACACGGAATAGGCCCATGCGCACCAATATCGAAATCGATGATGTCCTCATGAGACAAGCCCAAAAGGCCTCTGGACACGCAACCAAGAAACAAACTGTGGAGGAGGCACTCCGATTGATGATCAGAATGCGGCGGCAACATGAAGTCGACGCCGCCTTCGGCAGGTACCGCTGGCGTGGCAACTTAGCTCGCAGCCGCACAGGGCGAGGGGCCAGGTGATCGTTGTCGACAGCAGTGTCTGGATAGACTTCTTGAACGGCCGCATCGCTCCCCATGTGCGACGACTGCGCGCGATCCTCGGCATAGACGAGGTCATCGTCGGCGATCTGATGCTTTGTGAGGTGTTGCAGGGTTTGGAAAGCGAGCAGGCGGCTCGCGATGTTGAGGCGTTACTTCGCCGCTTCGAAATCGTATCGATGGCTGGGGATGCGATTGCGGTCGCGGGCGCTCGCAATTACCGTTTTTTGCGCCGGCGCGGGATCACAGTCCGCAAGACAATCGACCTCTTGATGGGGACCTGGTGCATTGAAAACCGCGCGTCGCTGCTCCACAACGATAGCGATTTTCATCCAATGACCCGCTATCTCGGACTGAGGGAGTTCATAGGTCGAGAGAGGTAGCTTTGTGGCTAGGCCGCATGGTGGCGCAACGGGTCTGCGGCGTTTTATCGACTTCATCGACGAGGATCGCGGAGGCCCGGGGGTTCGGCTTCGGAAGCGGCAACAGAAGAAGGGTTAGGTTCGTGCGTCGAGCAGGTGGTCGCACGCGCTTAATGGCGCATACCTCCAGCCAAAATAACGAAACGAACCCATTTGGTCGAGCTTGGAGCAGGATAGCGGAGGCCGAGGGCTGTCATGTCATTTGCAATTAGGTACGCGTAGACAAAGGGGGACCTAACCGGCCAATGGCACTCACCATCAAAAACGCTGAGGCCGATCGGTTAGCGCGAGCGCTGGCTCAGCGTACCGGAGAGACGCTAACCGAGGCCGTAATTAACGCGCTTCGCGAACGCCTCGAGCGAGAGCTGCGCAAAGACCAGTCGATCGAGAGTTTGGTCGAGGACGTGATGGAAATCGGCCGACACTGTGCCGCGCTGCCCCTTCTCGACCCGCGTCGACCCGACGAAATTCTCGGCTATGACAAAAACGGTCTGCCACAATGATCATCGACACATCCGCGCTGGTCGCAGTCTTAGACCAAGAACTGGAAGCGGAGCGGATCGTGCGTACCCTGGCTTCGGCACCAGAGCGGATACTGTCTGCCGCAAATCTGGTCGAGGTGGGAATCGTGATGCAAGCCCGGCGCGGCGACGATGGAGCTCGTGATCTCGACCTCCTGCTGGCAAAATTGAGGGTTGACATAGCAGTCGTCACGGCAAATCAGGCCGATATCGCGCGCAAGGCATTTCGGCGCTATGGCCGGGGACGACATGCGGCCAATCTCAATTTTTGCGATTGTTTTGCTTATGCCCTGGCAAAGGACACGTCAGCCCCATTGCTGTTCAAAGGCGACGATTTCGGCCAGACAGACGTAATGGTGGCGTCGTATTAATGGCATTTGCAAAGGTCAGATTGATGAGCTTGTGAAAATCTTATGGCTCGACGCTTCGACGGGCCGGCGTGGTACATGGAGAGGGATTCAGATGAAAAAAGCGCTTCTCATTTTTCTCTTCTCGATCTCGCCAGCCTTCGCCGACGATCAGAACGTCTACGATTTTTTTTCGGCAATTGGCAAACTCTGATAGCGCAATCGTGGACGAACAAACGACCGCGCTTATCAAGCGTCACATGGCTAATTTGCTCTACCCGGTCGATATGGGTTCGTTGGCTCGACCGGAAACGGACGCGAAGTTTCGCGAGCAGGTTATCGCGCTGCAAAAGCAGATGGCGGCACCGGCGACTGGAACCCTAACGGTGGATGAGCTTGGTCGACTGGTAGAAGCCGCTCGCGATATTGACGATCGCCCGATCGGCCCTACGATGAAAAAAACTGTTGTTAAGGACGGAGATTTCGTGTCGGCAACGGGAACCGGTGGCACCGACGATATCGCCAACCCGCTTGCTCCACCCATCAACATTAGTCGGATTATCTGCCAACGAACTTCCAGCACATGCGAGCTGAATATTGCGGCGTTTAATCCGGAAGATGCGCACCTCTATTTCTACATCCCGTGGCACTACGACATCACAACTTGGGAGCCCACTCGCATCACTGCCACCAACGAAATGCCTTGTGCCACCTCATCGATGACTTTAGATATCCAAACTCAATCGGTGATGATTTCTTCAGTACCTCATTCGGATTTGCCGTCCTGTGCCAATCAGGGACCTACGACCTGGAGGTTGCTGGATGATGGCTTTTCTGTCAGTTGGAAACTTCATCAGCATAGGCTGAACAAGGCTCGCGCCCTGGTTTATGAGGCAAAGAGAAACCTTGTGCCGCCTAGGATAGATGCGCCTACCAAATAAGCAGCACGTCTTGCGGTCCCCGCCGTCGTCGGAGACGACGTTGGGCTGCGCCGCTGACGCACAGCATGAACGAAATAGAATAAATCCTGCGACATTGACAATTTTCGTGGTTCACGGGTGTGGCAGTTTCGCGCTGTCTCAGCAGAGTCCTCAGCACTGGACCACTCGCTTTCCTGAGTTTTGCCTCTAAGTAGTTACGTTTGACGTAAAGCGTAATTATTGCTAAGGTTTTAATGATGATTGTGAGCTATCGGGACAGAAAAACCCAGCGCTTCGCTGATGGCAAACACATCAAGGAATTTTCCAGTTTCGCACGTCGGGCCGAGTCGCGGCTGGAACGACTGGACGCGGCAATGAGCTTGAAAGATCTCGCCGCCCTGCCCGGCAACAGGCTGGAAGCTCTGAAGGGCGATCGGCAGGGCCAATACAGCATCCGTATCAATGACCAATGGCGGGTCTGCTTTGAGTGGCCCAAAAGCGCGTCCGGCCCGATCAACGTCGAAATTGTCGATTACCACTAGGAGGCACCATGACACGTACCCCGATTCACCCCGGCGAGCACCTTGCCGAAGAGATGAAGGAACT
The DNA here is from genome assembly GCA_963816295.1 of uncultured Alphaproteobacteria bacterium. Lineage (GTDB taxonomy): Bacteria > Pseudomonadota > Alphaproteobacteria > Rhizobiales > Xanthobacteraceae > BOG-931. The sequence continues at coordinate 47,844 of CAWFJS010000023.1, forward strand.
CAGCATTTCCGCCGCCGAACTGGCGCGGCAGATCGACGTACCAGTGAATCGAGTCACTGGGATCATCAACGGTCAGCGCGCGATCACGGCCGATACGGCACTGCGGCTCGGCCACTGGTTCGGCACCAGTTCGGAATTTTGGCTCAATCTGCAAAAGCTGTATGAGTTGCGCTTGGCGCGCGAAGAAGTTGGCGACCGGGTGGAAAAACTTCCCAAGCTCACGGAACGCAAGCGCAGCAAGGCCCGGCGAGCCGCGTAATTCCTGCAAAGGAGCGCCCTTGACGACGGCCAGCGACGAATTCTCCGTGCCGCTATTCCGCGCAGAACGCGAAGCTCATGATTGCGAGGACGAAGCGGCATGGTGGAAGGCGTCGCGATTCCTTAAGGAAGACCGGGGTTTCTCTTTCGCGACCTCTGCTCCCAGGCGAGAGTGCCGAGCAATGTGGCGGCGAGATCATCGTACTGTGGCTTCCACGGCAGCATTAAGCGATCGCGCTCAGAAACTGCAACGATCTATGCTGGATCGCCTTATCAATCAAAGCGACTGTACAAGCATTCCGAAGGGCGTGTTGGCACAACGGCGTATCAGCCGATCATCGGCGGTCACAAGTGGTGAAGCACTGCGCTCGGCCAATGCTAGATAAAAACAGTCGTAGGCGGGATGACGCAACTCGATGGCGATCGCAAGTGCGCGGTCCTTCAAGACGCTCGTTGGCACCCGTTCTTCGAATGCTTTAGCGACGTCACGCACGGCCGCTTGGGCCGACTCGGCCGTTACCCCATCGAATAATACGAATTTCCAAGCTGCATTGGTGATCTCGGCCATCACCAGATCGGGCGCAATGAAGTGATCGTTCGATCGGAACAATTGTTCTGCACGATCTGATCCGTTCAGCGGAAAGCACCAGCGTAAGGCAACGCTTGCATCGACTACAGTTGTCACCCGTCGAACTCGTCGTCGCGACCGCGCCGGATGGCAGCTCGCACATCGACGTCTTCGAGCGGGGGCGTCATGGCTCGGGTTTTGCGGAACAGAGCGATCTTCTCTTCGGGCGTCAGTGGCGCTGCCTTGGTGAGAACGTCCCTCAACTCCTGCTCGAGCGAGCAACCCTTGAGCTCGGCTTTGGCCCTTAAGCTCTCAATGACCCGGTCGTCGAGGTTACGAACTAGAACTTGTCCCATTGCCTGTCCTAATGCTATCAAAACTGATAGCACACGAAAACTTCGAATGGAAGGGCTATTAGGTGCCGTGCTCCCCGTCTCCATCCGGCCGCACTGTAGCTGCCGCTCGCGCGCGTCGTCACAGCACGGCACTTGAGCGCAGCGAGCGTAAGCGATCAGCCGGCCCCCTCCACGCTCCGAATCAATCGCCCAGGTCGACTTGAGCAAAAAAACACCCGCAGCGGTCCAGCTCCAGATTGACGCGATCAGAGCTGCTGTGATACTGTGGCAACGTGAAGAATATCACAGTTACTGTGGACGATGAGACTTATCGTAGGGCGCGCATGAAAGCCGCCGAGCGGGATACATCGGTCTCGGCGCTGGTCGCGCGGTTCCTAACCGAGTTAGCTGCCAGCGAGACCGACACTGAACGACTGAAGCGCGAGGAGCGCGCATTGCGGGAGCGCATTGGCAGCTTTCGCGCCGCGGACCGCCTGGCCCGTGAGGATGTGCACAGGCGCGACTTATGAATGGGCCGCGCTTTATCGACACCAACATCCTCCTCTACTCCATTAGCCGCGATCCGGCGGAAGCGGCAAAACGTGACATCGCCATTGCGCTGCTCGACGCCGAAAACATCGCACTCTCGGTCCAGGTGCTACAGGAATTTTACGTGCAAGCAACACGTGCCACGCGGCCGGACGCGCTCGCCCACGAAATCGCGGTCGGGCTTGTGCGTACCTGGCTCCGCTTCAAGGTGCAGGAGATCACGCTACCAGTCATGATCAATGCACTGGAGATCAAGGTGATACACGGGCTGTCTTATTGGGACGCGGCGATTGTAGCTGCCGCTCGCGCACTCGGCTGCCGCGTGCTGCTCTCCGAAGATATGAGCCATGGGCGCGAGGTCGAAGGTGTAACCATTAATAACCCATTTCGCTGAACAGACTATGCGGCGGCCACGGACATCAAATGGATAGCACCCAGCACGAGCAATGATCGCGGTCCCGGAGCGAGCGTTGCTAGCCTTTCAGAGCGACGAACCAAAATGGAGGAAAGCGCGATCGGGGAAGCCAACCGCGATCCAGGCTTTGTCGTCGTGGTAGCACATCGAGGACAAAGATCACCTGGTACACTTGCAGAGGAGCCATCACAGCGTGAGCCAGTGTCGGGCGCCGCTCAACCAAATCAAAAGTGCGAAAGATTCTGGACACTACCTTCGGCTTCGAAAGCCCCACCGAGGAGCTCAGAAACAAACTTCACGCGGCGCCAAGTTCCTTTGGTGACAAGGCAACTGAGGCGTTATTCTGGGATGAGTTCGTTCGTCAATTCCAAGGGATGGCTCGTCAAGCAAAACGCAAGCTCGAAGCGATTAACGCAGCGGTTTCGTTAGAGGATTTGAAAGTGCCGCCGGCAAATCGACTGGAGAAATTGAAAGGTAACTTGAAGGATTTTTACTCGATCCGAATCAACGATCAATGGCGGGTGATCTTCAGATGGGTCCATGGCGAGGCACATGATGTTCGGATCGTGGACTACCACTGATGGGAGATGTTGATGACCGGGAACGAAAATGAATTTGCACCAGTAACCCCTGGTGAAATGCTAAGGGAGGAATTCCTGGCTGAGTACGGCCTCTCGCAAAGTCAGCTCGCCAAAGCACTTGGTATTTCGCCAAACCGGATCGCTGAAATCGTCGCCAATCGTCGGCGCATTACAGCAGACACTGCTCTCCGCCTCAGCTTGTACTTCGGCAATAGTCCGGAGTTCTGGTTGAACCTGCAAACCCACTACGATGTGAAGATGGCGCGACGGAAGCTTAAGCCGCAAGATGCAAAGCGCATTAGGGCGCAGCGTGCCGCGTGAGACTATCGAAAGCTTCGGCCGGGAAATTCCCTACGCCTCGAAGCAAATTCCCTGCTCATTTCTGTGCAGGGAATTTCGGGGCAAGTGATCGAAGGCGGCTAACTTTCCGGGGGATAGCAAATCGAAAAGGAGGTCATCGCTGGTCGAATACCGAGTCCGTGCGCAACCGATAGCCGCGCGACTGAAACAGGTCTTGTGGAGGGTGTTCGAGCGGCCAATCGAATTGGCGAGCTTGGCGCGCAAGAACAATAGAGTACAATGTCATTCATCAAAGGAAAATCGGCAACCCAGGGAGACCGCCCAAGACGGCAGCCAACGTCGTTGAGCTTCGCAAGTTGTGCCGCGAGGCCACATCACCGCGCGAAAACCTTGCGGCCGGCATCGAATTCATCGACGAGAGCGGTGGCGGCCCCGGGGTACGGCGCCAGAAGCGCCAGGGCATAAGAAGGGTTAGCCCTCGCTCGCTACTGTTCAACCGGGGATGCCGCGTTGGTCGAAGACGCTACTGCGTGGGCACCCCGTCGGCCAGCAATCCGCCGGGGTGGTCGGAGCGGTAAATCGTGCGCGATCGGGGTGCCAGGACCCTCCCGATTCTCTATCGACTGCGCCCCCGGGGCCGCGCTAGCTGATACCAGCTGCACCATTCTCGCCCCGACCTCCCGACCCCACCCATTCTGATGAGACCCGCGCATGGAACCCCGTGCCGGCAGGGCCTGACAGGTGTCCGCGAAGGCAAGTTGATGTTCAGACGCAACCAAGTTGAGGAGGCGATTGCCAGCGTGCTTGAGCCCGGGTCGGCAAAGCCAGTTCAGCAATGCGTACCCGGATGCACCGGGGCGCGGGCTTGATCCCCAATGGCGAGAATTATTCGTAACCGTCGGCGCGTCCCCGGCACGCTAAGCTCGGCAGCCTTAAGAGAGCTGACAACAGAAAAAGTTAAGATGGCCAATCGGATCGTCGACCGCGCTTAGACGCGCGCGTCTCCGCCAAGTTGGCAGCAAGCGTGTGCATCAGACGGACAAACTCAAAAAACGTCGCCCCCACGCCGGGGATAGAATGCTTGCCTATAAACTTCCATAGTTCAGGCTGCCCGTGGCACACCGCCACAGCAGCGCCACCGGCCTGATCGTCGACGGCCGAATCAGTAAGTCTTGCGAATGCCAAAAAGACCGGATCGGTATTGTCGGTCGCAATCGTTCCGGGCTTTGCTTGTGCCAAAATTGCTTGCCGATCAAATAGTACACGCGGGTCTTTCTTTAATGTTTGGGTGTGGGCAGCCTCAAATTGGCGGCGAACATTCCTCAGTACTTTAATGACGCGCGCTTGAGGTATTCCGTGCTCTAGCAACACAATTGCGGCCAATAGAGCGAACGCCTCGTAGCTAGAGAACATTATCTCGCCGCCTTTTCCCGGGGGCTCCTGACTATAAAAGGCGTAGTGACGATCGGCTTCGTCACGTGCATTTGGACGCCGGCCTAAGCTGCGATCTGCCGCAAGTAATCGCTTAAGGCGAAACCGCACCTCGTCAGCCCGTGCTCCCTGAGCATTGAGGGTTTTGAGGATGGCTCGCTCGGTCTGGTTCCGCTTGAATTTCATAAGAGACTAACTATAGTCTTCATAACAGCATACATAGGAGTAAAAAATGTCACGTGCAAAAACCCAGCAAGCGGCCGTTTTGCCAATCCCGCCGCTACTCATCAATGAGCCTGCCGATCAATTCCAGCGCATTTACGACGCGCTCAATGGTGAGATCAAGGCAGGTGGACTCGTCGAGCAAATTTACGTGCGCGATATTGCATACCTAACTTGCGAGATCGAGCGCGTACGACGCTTCAAATCGGCAATGCTCAATACTGCATTTTCTTCGGCGGTGAAGAAGCTGTTCACGGACCTTTTGCAGCTCGGCGGATATGCCTTTAGCGACGCCATGCGTACCGCGGAAGATCTCGCCGGCAGATGGTTTACAAATAAGCGAGTGAGAGAGTGGGGCGCACGCCGGCTCCGCGATTTTCAACTCGATGAATCTGCGATTGAAGCGGAGTGCTATAAAAGCTGCGCCGAGCACCTCGAAGTTCTGGACAGGTTGGAGGTGTCGCTAGTGTCTCGTCGCGATAAGGCCCTTCGGTGCATAGCAGAATATCGCGGCAGCTTGGCCCGTCAGCTTCAAGAGAGCAGCGATCGCATCATCGAAGGCAACCTTGTCGCGCTTGAAGATACCTCGACACCTAGCCCACCGATCGCGGGCTAAGCAGTGGCAACCGAACAGCAGTTTGCAGCCAACCGGCGCAACGCGCGTCGCAGCACTGGCCCTCGTTCTAGCGCCGGCAAGAAACGAGCCAGTCGAAACTCTTACCGCCACGGTCTTACCGCTCGCCTGACTGGGGGTACGCAACGCTCCCAAGACATCGAAGCATTGGCTCGCAAGATTGTCGGCCAGAGCACCGATCCAATAGTCCTTGAGAACGCTCGTACAGCTGCGCGAGCGGAGTTTGACCTAGCAGGGATTCGGTCAGTCAAGGTCGCGCTGATCTCGCGCGTAATGGCATTCGGACAGATTGAAACGCCACGGGCCTTCGAATCGTTGGGCCAAGTCAAGCGACTCCTGAATGCGATCGCACGCGGCGAGGTTATGCTTCCAGTACCGGCTCAAACCGAAGCAGCAATGCCGATAACAGAACCGGAACGCACCGCCGAAACGGTACGTCGAGCGCTCCCGGAATTGATCAAGCTGGATCGTTACGAGCGTCGCGCCACAGCGCAACGCGACCGATCGATGCGCGCTATTTTTGGTCGCGTAAAGCGAATATAACAATCTATGGTTGTAAACTGAATAAAGGTTTTGCGAAACGAAGCCAAATTTTCCTCATCATTTCAGAGATTTAGTACTCCAATATGGCGTGGTCCGGCATCCGTGCTACCCGCCATCTCCACACCCGCATGAACAGCTCAGCAATGAGCGCCGCCGCCAGCGCCCCGGCTGCGCCATAGAGTATGGCCGGAAGATAGGCCGACCGATCCGGCGTGAAGGCTTGCAGGCCCTCGAGCAGCGCCGCGATTGCCGCAAACACTCCCCCGATCAGAAACGGCCGGGGCCAAGCCACACAGACAAACAACGTGATTCCGAAATAGCCGATGAAGTGATCGAACTGCCAGCCGAGGTGCGTGCGGGGTGCCCATTTTTCTGGCCCGAGGGCGGCGATGACAAGTAGGATCACGATGGGCACGCAGCAAGCTTTTGCGCCAGCACGAAGACGATGATTTAGTTGGGGACTCGCCGTAATAGCCCGCAGCGCGAAGTAGTAATCCTGGCCGCGATGCGCAGACAGAGCGGGCCGCTCGAGCGCTGTACCCGCGTCCAAAGCCATGCTGGTTCCCCGACCGCTATTCTGATGGAGTATAGTCCAAAATCGCGTCGCCGCTGGATAGTGCAATTTGGCCACACCCCAAGCATTAAGTGGAGGGCAGGACTAGCAAACTGCCGGCGGTGGGACGACTAAACCCTCGATTTGGCTCCCCGAGCACTCTTAAGATGCCATCTCGATGCTCGAATGAAGAGTTCAGCAACCAAAGCCGCCGCCAACACCCCGCCCGCGCTGCAGAGTGCAGCGACGAGATTGGCTGAACGACCCGGTGAAAACGCCTGTAGACCTTCCAGCAGGAATGCGGCGGCTATGAGGATTCCCCCGACCAGGAACGGTCGCGGCCAAGCCAAGCAGATAAACAACGTGATCGCAAAATACCCGAGGAAATGGTCGATCTGCCAACCGAGCGCCGTGCGCGGTGTCCAGTTCGCCGGGCCGAGGGCACCAATGACAAGCAGGACCATGATGACCCCGCTGCAAACTTTTGCGCCGGCTCGAAACCGAGACTTTACAACTGCGTTCATGGCGACGCCCAATAGCCGTCCACAATGATCGCATCGGCGACACCGTGGCGCAATCGCAAGAGCCGCTAGTTCCGGCTTCACTTAGTCTTAGGGTGTGGCGCATTTGCACTATTCAACCGCCACACGATTTTGGATCATTACCCTAGCCGGATAGTGGGTTGGGGAAGCGTCATGGGTTTGGACACCGGCACAGTGTTCAAGCGGTCCGTTTTATGCCCGCATTGCAATGAGGACTATCTCTTCACGCTGCGGGCCATCGCCGACAACCCAGAATTAAAATGCCACGGCTGCGGCGCCAGCATTCGCCTCCGCGACGGCATCCATGGATCGCTGCTCAGTGAAGTGCGAAATACACTTGAAGCAATTGACTCCATTCAGTTGGCGCCATTTTTCATCTCGCGGCATCCCAGGCTCGCCGGTTAACGGACTGCTACAGGCGGGGCCCATTTGCGGCCTGGTCTGGATTCGTTTGAACGCAAATAAAAAGCGGTCCTGCTATTCCCGCGATGCGGTTGAATCGCTGACCAGGTGTTTCATCATTTGCTCGCTAAAGCTTGCGGCTTGATTGCGATAACCCTTTTCATAAAGATCGTTGGCTTCCTTTGCGAATAGAACCAAAGTTACGATGAGTAGCGCAATAACTGTTGCAAACAAGTTTCGACTAAGACGTTCTATTCGCGCCGTCGCGTCGGTGGACTCGCGCGATAATTTTACCAATAGCGCCGCAAGCGGAGCGAGGACGTGTCCAACGAGATTGATGTTGCCGCTCGACGCCGCGCTAACGGCGCCGCGTTGGATGTCGGCAAGAATTTCATCGACTTTTCGATTCGGATCCGTATTGAACATCGATAGCATCCTTCATGCTGCGCGCCCTGCTGTGCCGACCCGCACATTCGATCGAGCTTCATCGCATGCCCATGGGCTGGACAATCGTCAGCTGGCCATCGCGGATGCAGTTAAAGACATAGGTTGAAGTTTGCCCGGCCACGCTGGCGTCGATTTCCACCCTGACGTGATACAGCTTCGAATTGCGCTGTCCTTGGGCTGACGGCTGCGCCACCACACGGCTTCCCTCGATCTTAAGCGCCGTAACCGGCGGCAGCTTGGCGGCAGCCGCTGTAATGCATGCTCGATCTTCCACGGAAAGCTCCTGCGCCAAAGCGCAAGTCGGTACGAGCGTAAGGCACACCATCAAGTAACGCATATAATGGACATCGCCCTTTTTATTCAGACGCCAACCCACGACTATACTACGCGGACGAAGGCCCGCCAGACGGCACCACCGAGGAAGTATTCGATCCGCCAACCCAGCGCTTGACATCGCCATCCTGGCCGGCCGCATCTCGGGGCTGCTGAAAGCCAAGCGCCGGGACACGGGCAAGCTATCTGATGTTGCGACCGCAAATGCTGCCAAAACGGTTTGAAGGATCAAATATCCTTGGAAAGGTCGCACTGCACCCACAATTGCGGTGCTTTAATCGAACCGGTTAGTGGGAATTATCTGGGCGGTGGGGGGCATCATGTCGGGACAAATCCCAAGACCGATGGGACCGATCGCGCTGGTTGCTACGCTTCTCGTGTGGAGCGTTAGCGTTGGAGTGCCAACAACGACTGCACGCGCGGATGATTGTCTTGCTGAACCGAATTCTTCCGCACCGGCGGGGAGCCACTGGTACTATCACTTAGATAAGACGACACAGCGCAAGTGTTGGTACATACGTGCGACGGATCAGCCGGCGCAAGCCGCAGCTGCCGAGGCCACATCCGATGGAGCGAGCGTGTCACCGGCACCGCCCATTTCAGCAGAGGAACCTGCGGCGGCATCAGCTGACATTCCGATGTCAATAAGCCCGGGCGACGGCGCGCCACCCTTACCGCGCGTCAAAGTGCCTGCTGTCAAGCCGCGGCCGGCGTCTGTGAGCAGCGCGACTTCGCCCCAATCGGTGCAACAAAGCGCGCCGAAAGCAACTCCGCAAGGTAGCTCTGCCTCATCAGTTCGCGAGCCACCTGCTGCGAAAGCACCCCTATCGTCGCAGATAAGCGATCAGGCAGTCCCTGCTCGCGCACCTGCCGCAACGCCAGCGTGGCCTGATCCCCCCGTTGCTGTGGCCATCGCGCCGGAGCCCACCGCAGCTCCGAGTGATGCCCGAACGAAATCCCTCAGACCTACAGTGGACACTTCGGTATCCGACGATGCGAAAAGCACTGCCAGGGGCGGTGCATCGACCACAAACACCTCCGGAACGACGACCTCTGCGTCGATGATGCCCGTAGCAATGTTTGCTATCATCGCGCTTGGATTGGTGGTGGCCGGCATCCTGTTACGCATCGTGATGAAAATTTCGGTGATGAAAATTTTTCCGGCGCGTCACCAGGGGATCACAATCGAGCACCACGATTTTGACCGGATCGACGATCTCGCGCACGAATTACACGAGGATCAAGTCGTTGACGATGCACTCAGCGAGTATTTGAAGCGCCCAAAAATACCGGCCGCATCCGATTCCAAACGTCGGCCTTCGCAGATTGGTACTGACCGTGCAGAGCATCGCCGGGGATTCTGCCTTCCACATTACCGACAAAATCAGCATGCGTAAGCACAGGCGGATCGACGTCGATCCCCGTCAGTCCGAGTCGCGCGACGCTCAACCCCAACATGAATCCGTCAGCATCGATCCCGAGCTTGATTGGATCGACGATCGACACCAGGATGAGGTGCGCAATGATCGACGGCAGCATGGATCCGTCAGTGAGGCGGACGAACTCCTCCACGATTTACAGAGTTCGCTCATAGCGGCGGCGAGCGAGTATCGCGCCCCTCCCTTACCACTACTTGCCGATGACGGATGGTCAAACAATGGACGCGGCAAAGATGGTCCGTCCCAAATCAGCGATGAGATCAGGGAGCGCGAGGAAGGGTTGGAACGATTGCGGCGGGATCTTGATCGGCTGCTGCAATCGCCGAAGGTGGCGTAACGTACCTCACGAATCCGCCTAACGCGAAGCGGCGTCGTTAGATCACAAACCACCGTTGCGGCTCCTTTCGCAGACATTGGTACTTTAGCCCAGCCGAAGGCAAACCGCTAACTCTGCCTTTTTGGAACTCCTCTAGCGTCATCATCCAAATCAGGTGCTGCCCTGCTCGCTCTCGACCCACCAACTCGCTCCGCCTTGGTCGATATCGACCAGACGACTGTGAAGCAGAGGACTCTTGGGAGACGGACTGGGCCCGTCACAGCTGCTGCGATTTCTCTACTGGATTTACGAGCGTCGACTCCTGCGCCAAGTCGAACGAGGAACGCTGCCTCGGCACATCGGCATTATCTTGGATGGAAATCGCCGCCACGGTCGCCGTCGCGGCCTCGGCGACCCGCGTGAAATCTATCAATGTGGGGCCGACAAGCTCAACGACGTCCTGGACTGGTGTGCTGAGCTCGCAATCCCCGCCATTACTCTTTGGGTATTCTCAACCGAGAACCTCAAAAGATCACCGGGCGAGGTGTCCGGAATCCTCGCTGCTATCGAAGCCAAGATGGCAGCGCTGGCGCGCGACCCGTTCATGCATGCAAAGCGCATCCGGGTGCGAGCCATCGGCCGGCTCGATATTTTGCCGGAATCAGTTATTGCCGCGATACGCGCAGCGGAGGCGGCAACGGCACAATACGATTCAACGATTTTGACCATTGCAGCTGGTTATGGCGGCCGGGAGGAGATCGTCGATGCCGTCTGCAATTTTCTCAAGGCGCAAGCAAAACAAGGCGCATCATTGCCTGATGTAATAAAAAGCATGACCGCTGAATCGATTTCCGGCCATCTCTATGCAGCGGATTTACCGGATCCCGACCTCATCATCCGGACGAGCGGTGAAATTCGTTTGTCCGGCTTTCTGCTCTGGCAGAGCGTGCATAGCGAGTACTACTTTACCGACGTTTTGTGGCCGGCCTTTCGCAAAATAGATTTCTTACGGGCCATTCGCGCCTATCAGGAACGCACCCGCCGCTTTGGCCGCTGACGCTCGGGCAAACACGTAACGCGAATTGGATATTTCAACTGAAGATTACTACCGCAGGAGCAGGCCAGCCGGGTTCGCCGTTGGCTTCCAGTCACGTGCTAGCTTCTGTGCCTCTTCGATCTGCGCCACAGTCATTTGTTTTGCCGCAGCGTCTCGACCTTGTACGGCATCTTGATAGCCACGCGCCGCCGACAAGTCGAACCACATGTATGACTGGACGAAGTCCTGAGAAACGCCCTGACCGTTGCCGTATGCGAGCCCGAGATAATACTGAGCAATTGCGGATCCTTGGTCCGCAGCGAGCCGGGCCCACTTTGCCGCCTCGGCATAGTTCTGCGGCACGCCCTGACCGTTAGCGTATGCGGATGCGAGCAAATACTGAGCAGCTGCGAAGCCTTGGTCAGCGGCGAGCCGAGACCACTTCAACCCCTCAGCGTAGTCTTGCGGCACGCCGTGGCCGTTGTTGTACATAATAGCGAGATTGGTCTGGGCGTTGGCGTAACCCTGATCGGCAGCGCGACGGTACCAGTTCATCGCCTCGTCATAATTCTGCGGCACACCATCGCCCCGGTCATACATACTCCCTAGATCGTTCTGCGCATTGGCGAAGCCCTGGTCGGCAGCCTTGCGGAACCACTCCATTGCCTTGGCTTGGTTCTGCGGCACGCCCAGACCGTTGGCGTAGATCGCCCCAAGCGCTGTCTGCGCGGCAGCGTCGCCTTGGTCCGCAGCCCGCCGGTACCACTTCATTGCCTCGCCGTAGTTCTGCGTTATCCCCTGACCGCGGGAGTACATCACGCCAAGCATGATCTGGGCTCTGGCCATGCCTTGCTCTGCTAAGGGGCGAAGAAGAAGTAGCGCAGTTGCGTAGTTGCCCTTGCCATATGCGGCGACAGCATCTTCAAATGATCCTGCCGACACTGGCGCAGCAAAGCTACCTATCAGAAGAATGGCGGCAATGGCGTGCTTGATCGTGAACTTCATGGTCTGAGATCCTCGTGGTTTAATAATACCCGCTCTCTGTGTTTGGCAAAGCCGATGCTACTGGCACCGCCGATAGTGACGGTGCCACCGAAAGTACATTTGCCCGCTGTTGAGGTGTTTGCGCTCAGTCGTAGACAAGCGTTCGAAGTCCTGCGCACCCAATCCCGATGAAAGGGCCGATAGGGCTGTTGTTCGCGAAAGACGCGCCTGTTCCGGGGGTTACGCAGGGCACCGCTAAGACCGTTGCCGAAATGCCACGCCTCTCGCAAATCGGCTTTTTCCACCTGTCGGCATAATTGTCTTGCGCGTTGAAACTGCTGTAGTGCGCTATCATTGCCCTAACCGTAGGGCTTACGTTCGCGGGGCCATATCGACCCGGGGGTACCACAATGCGCAGATACTCGTTGACACTGCTTGCTGCTGCGGCAATCGGCTTGGCCACAATTGAACTGGCATCAGCAGCTGACCTGGGCCCGGTGAGGCGAGCTCCAGCTCAGGCTCCGGCTGTCTATGCACCTCCGCCGCCGCCGTTTAGTTGGACGGGCTTCTACATTGGCGGCAACCTCGGGGTAGCGTGGACCGACGGCGATCTGCGCAATGACTTTGGCAACAGCACTAGTATCTCGCAACACGCCGTATTTACTGGTGGCGGCCAGGTCGGTGCCAACTATCAATGGAACTGGCTCGTTCTCGGTGTCGAAGGAGATTTCGACTGGTTGGCCAACAACAATAATTCAAGCCGTACCCTTGTAGTTAATAATAATGCTTTCCAACTGTCTGCTAATGACAGATGGATAGCGACTGTGACTGGGCGCGTCGGCTATGCGTTCAATTGGGGCACTTGGGGCGGTGCGCCTAGTTGGGGTCTTGGGAACGGTGGCGCCTGGCTGATTTATGGCAAGGGCGGCTGGGGTTGGGCTGGAGTCAACAAGTTTACGCTTACTAATGTGACCACCGGCGGTTCGATCGATCTCTCAAACAGCAACAGCAACGACGGCCCGGTTGGGGGAGTGGGCGTCGAATGGGCTTTTGCGCCCAACTGGACAGCCAAACTCGAGTACGACAACCTGTTTTTAAGCGACAGAAACTTTACGGTGCAGACGGGATTTCCCGTTATTGGTGGCCACAATTTCAGTACCGTCAATCGTGACGTGCAGACAGTGACGGTTGGGATCAACTACCTGTTCAATTGGCAGTAATGATGCAGCACTGAGGCATCTGCACAGGCTGATCTAATGGAAGAGGCGCGCCCCTCACGAGGGGGCGCGCTTTCCGTTTTCGCCTGGTCCTCTAAAAACTCGGTGTTGTTTCGGTGTGATGGCGCTCTGGTGAAACGATAGGATGGGAATTCTGCGGTCCCTAACGAATAAACTCGCGATTGTTACGGTGTGACGGCGCCCCCGTGAAACGATTGGATGGAGAATCTGCGATCCCTAGCAAACATGTTGCGGTGGATGTTTGTGACGGTGTGACGGCGCCCTGGTGAAAACGAGGGTATTACGCGTGCCGTTGGCGGTGCCTCATTCATTTTGCCGCCCGAGCACTCTCGCCTCACCTGGGGACTTATTCCTATTAGTAAATCCCTGCTAGATTTTGATTTATTTTCTGAGCAATCGGATCATCGCTTCGATGCGCAATCGTTCCATTGTTTGGTGCGGTTACGCTCGCGGGTGCTGATTGCGGCGACTGTTCCGCGCTAGCTACAGCTGTTGAATCGATGCCGGGCGGGCACGGGGCGCTTGGATCGAAATCACCGGTCGCGGCCGGATTGAACACATAGCGCCGATCGCACACCGCGACCATTGGTGGTTGCCCCGCTGCAAAGAAAGCATCGCTCCCCGTCTTGAGCATCTTCCAAAACGGCATATTAGGATCATCCGCGTGGCTGGCGAGGTTTTCCGCTGTCAAGCGGAAGGGAAAGGCCTCCAGCTGAACCTTTTTCTGCCCGCGTTGGAATGCTTCGCTAACGAGACCATAAATTTCTTCCATTGCGTAATCTGTCATCGCATAACAACCGACTGATTCGCAGCCGCCATGCACCATAAGAAAACTACCAGTTCGCCCAAGAGAACGATCGAAGGCATTGGGAAAACCGGTATTGAAAGCGAGATATTCACTTGAATTTGGGTTCATTTGATTTGGAGTAATGTCATAAAATCCTTCAGGCGCTTGGTAATCCCCTTGCCTAGTCTGGCCCGAGGTGTCCCGAAAATTTGCAGATTGGATATGTATTGAGCAGCGCAAACTTCCCGGTCCGATCCTGCTTCCAGACCTCCAATGTACTTTCCTCCTTATAGATGCGGATAAGGACCGGTGCATCACGGTCCATATTGAGGCTTTCCATCTGCCTAAGAGTCGAGGTTCGTACGGTGCCAGTCCTAACCGTAGTCTTCGGCGCATACACGGTACTCGAACAACCGCCGAGACCCGCCACGATGACTGCAACAAAGCAGGCTTTGATAAAAGCGAACCCGATTTGACTCAAACGCAATTCCTCACCCACACTCTCGGTCTCAGCACGTCAACGACGCAGAGCTCACCCCTTCCGCTAAGATCCACACAATTACGCTGTAGCCGAGGGTGATGGCGCGAACGTGCAAACCAACGCAAAGCTGCGAGAGCGGTGAAAAAAATCGGCCCCGACCGGAGACTTCCGGTCAGGACCGTTCTTCCCCCGACATTGCTCTATCCTCGTCGAGGGCTGGTTAAAGAATAGATAAGTAGAGCTGCGCTCCCGGCGCACGGTTAACTTTGACGGTTAACTTATCTGCGCGCGAAATTGTTTTCAGTGATTATTCCCCGGGAACCGGCCGCTCAGCTTAGGCAGGTGTGGCCAGCCATCGTTCTCGAGTTGGTGCCGCTGAACCGACATTGGCAGCGAGGCGGACGCTCCAGGATCGAAACCATCACGGTGGTGATTCGGTTCTTCGTCACCACGATATCGCAAAGTGGCGCGAGCGAGCCGATGAGGTCATCCGCCTGCAGTCTGAGCATGCCGACCCGCTGCCGCAGAATGGCGCTCCCGTCCTTGATCGGGGCAAGCTTTGTGCCATCGATATAAAGCACCATTTGGGTCATCGGAGCGACCGGTACCGTTTTGATCTCGACATAGCCGACGCCGTCGCTCGGCCTCCACACGACAATCGCCGCCCCGACAGCAAGCGCGCTCGCCAATAGCCCCAGCAGCCGACGCATGATCACTCCGCAATCTACACGCCCGGTCGCTTGATGCCGCCAATCAGTTTGTTGAGCTGCACCGATACATCGCGAATGTCGCGAGTGAGGCTACGGATCGCCTCGAGCGCCTTCTGCGCCTGCCTAACCTCCAAAAGCTCGCCGACGAAATCCTCGTTCTCCTGCAAAGTCTGCAACAACCCCGCGAATTGTGCCCTCGCGTCGTCTAGCTCCTTGGTGGCCCGTTCGGTTTGATCTTGGATTTGGCGCCAGTGATCGATCAGAAATTGGCGCTCCTCTGGCTTGAAACGTTTGTTCTGTGACAAATCCTTGAGCTTGTCATGGATGTGGTCGAGCGCCTTGACGCCAAGCTGTGATACCGGACCGTTGTCCGATATGGCATTGAGCAGCGTGCTCACCGTCGCACGCAACCCGTCAATCTCGGCGCGCGCCTTGTCGACGTCGGTGGCGCTATCGATGGTGCCGATGCTGTCCTGGATCGACTTGTTCAGATCGGGCACCGCCTTCTGGAAATCCTCGAGTTGTTGCGAGAATAGCTCGACTGGCGATTCCGCATCTCGTACCAAACTACTCGCAACCGCAACGTCCTCGGTGCGCGCGATACTTCCGCAAACTGTAAGCACAACGGCCGCGGCTGCAATCGTCGCAACCATGCGCTGAGCGACCAAGACGGTTGGGGAATTCATCGTGACCATGCCTCACAATGATGCGACCCTCGGCAGAGGATTCATCCAGCATTCGCCGGAGGAAACCCGAAATTGGCGTGATGGTTAAACTTGATGGTTAAAATTGTGAATTGGCAGTCAAGACTGCGCAAACTGTGACGGGTTTGAGCGTCTCGGGAAAATGCACAGGCCACCCGAGCAGGCTTGATCTTCAGAATGCGCCCCCGATCGGCTGCTGTGTGCTCGGTCGAGTTCAATTTGGTCGGCGCGTCCGTCGGCTGGGGTTAAGGTTGTTTCAGTGGTCGCGTTGGTCGTTAACCCTTAATTAAGAATGCGGTGGCGCGCCGCTTCGTGCTTTGCGAGCATTGCGCGGCGTCCCAGGTAAGACGGCCCAGAATTTAGAGGGAACATCGGTATGATCGCGCGGTACGCGATTGGGGTTGTCGCCCTTATTGCGTCCGCCCCGGCACTCGCCGAGCCTCTTGATGCTGCGGCCGCGCAGCGCTTCGTGCTTGGCAAGCTGTTCGCATTCACTTGCTTCGATGGTTCGCGCGGCGCTGGCCGGGTCTTTAGCGACGGCTCGGTCATGGGCACCGTCCAGCTGCGCGGCGCGGGATCGATTTATTCGGTATGGCTGCCGGCCGGAACGCTCAAGGTCAAAGGCGAGACGGTCTGCGCCTCGCTTGGCGGCATTCCGTTTGAGCCATGTTTCGATCTCAACCGAACGGATGATCAGGATTTCCGTGGCTCAGTGTCCGGCCTGAATTTCGCATATTGCGATTTTACTCACCGCCCAGAGATGAACGGTAGGAGAGCGCATCTGCAGCCGTCGAAGCCGCTGTCGCTTAATCCGCCGCGTGACAAGCAGGGCAACTAGTCAAGAGTTGACGCTCCTCGAATGTGCCGATCGTGATGTGCCGATCGTGATGTCACCGCCAAAGGCCTACGCCCCTGCGCACCAGTCGTTCGCGGAACCTTTATGGAGCAGAAAACTTGGTAGTTTGCCACGGTCTAGCTTGGAGGTCACCCCAATTTGGTTCGGCTCGCAGTTGATCGCGATCACACACAGATGTGTGCAGCGTGGCGACAGCTCGTAGCGCGATCTCAACTGAAAATCGGTCGCGACTGGATTGCAATCGCGGCAGGGCGCTGCGTGCCAATGTATCACCATTGCCGATATACGGTTGTGGCCGCAGCGGCCGTGACGCCGCTGCTTCTCCTTCCACTGCAATTTGCTCAAAGCGCAGCACCGCCGAAAGCTAAGCTTCCAGCTCGCTCGGTCGCGGCAAACGGCATATCGACGCTGCAACCGGAACCATTAAGGCTTCCCAATTCAGCGCTTGAGCCGATTGAGTGGAATGCGCTGAACGGCTGGAGGGTGGACGATCATGCCGCAGCCTTTGCCACCTTCTTGACGAGTTGCCGCCCGCTGCTGCGGGCCAGCGTGCGAGAAGGCGATAAGCGCCCGATGTACCTCGCGCTCACGCAGCTGTGTCGTCAGGCGCTTGGCGTTGGCCGTCTTACAGCTGACCAGGCACGGTTATTTTTCGAACGCAATTTCCGCCCGCTGCGCATAACCAAGCTGGGCGATAGTGCCGGATTGTTGACCGGTTACTACGAACCGATCGTCGACGGCTCGCGGTTTCCTACTGGAATCTTCAAAGTGCCAATCTACCGCCGCCCGCCAGACCTGGTACCGCCGCGCAATAGCACTGGTCCCGGCTTTCCCAACAAGGGACAGTCGTTGCGACGGACGAGCAGCGGTGCACTGGTGCCCTATTACGATCGCGGCGAGATCCTCGACGGCGCTCTCGACGGCAAGCATCTCGAGATCTGTTGGATCAAGAATCAGTCGGATGCGCTCGCGATCCAGATCGAGGGATCAGCCCGTGTGCGTTTGGAAGACGGTGCTATTCTGCGCATCAACTACGATGCCCACAACGGCTATCCGTTCGTGCCGGTCAGCCGCATTCTCATTAAGCGCAACATTATCCCGCGCGCTGAGATGTCGACGGAGCGTATCCGTGAGTGGATACGCGCTAATCCGCAAAGCGCCGAGGAAGTGCAACGCCAAAACCGGTCGTTCGTATTTTTCCGGATCGTCGGGTTGTCGGATGACCGCGAGCCGAAGGACGCTCAGGGCCCGCCGCATGACCGGGAAGCAATCGGGGCCCAGGGTGTGCCCCTGACCCCGGGACGCTCGATTGCGGTCGACAACGCGCTGCATGTGTACGGCACGCCATTTTTCATCCAAGCCGACTTGCCACTTACCGGCGAGAAGCGGAGCGTCGCCTTTGATCGATTGATGATCGCCCAAGACACCGGCTCAGCGATCGTCGGTCCAGCCCGCGCCGATATCTTTTGGGGCGCCGGGGATCGAGCAGGTCAGCTCGCTGGTCATGTCCATCATCCCGGCAGTTTCGCTTTGCTAATTCCCCGTGAACTCGACCCGGTCACAGCAGGGGCGCGGATGCCGCTTCCGCCAGCAAAGCCATCATTTGTTGCGCAAGCCAAAGCAAGCACGTCCTTGGCGACCTGGCCGACCACCTGCCGGATTCGGCGCACCGTCGGCGGGCCCTGCGCAATCCCAAGACGTGCACAACCGTCGATGCTGGGGTGGGTGGTGGTGCGAAACAGATGAACGATAGACGATCTTCGTTGCGACGGCCAAAACTGCGCAACTCCAGGTCGGTTGTTAGCAGGTGTTCAGATTAGGCCAATCACGTGAATCGCAAACGCGACCTCGCTCTCTTTTGCACCACAGACGAGATCACTCACAACAGCCATTTTTTTGGTGGACCCGCCGGTTTGGCGGAGGGGCGGCAAGAAGAACGAGAGATGGCTCCGAATGTTAACCAAAGTTAGCGAAAAAATTTGCATATGGGGTCGGGTCTTAGGGTAAGTAGCAGCGATAACCAATCATTAACCGATATTCCGATCCAAAAATTGGGAATCCAAAGTGCACGGTTTTAGAATCTCCGATGTTGCCTGGCGTGCGATTGCATTCGCAATAATCGCTTTGATGCTGGGTGGCTGCATGCAGGGGACGCTGGCGCCCGTCACTGAGGCCGGCTGGAATGCACGCGACCGGCAGTTGATGTCCAATCTGCCGTACGCGCAGGCGACAATTCCGGAGGAGTACAGGCGTCACATCGTCCAGTACACGCGCAAGGAAGCTCCCGGCGCCATCGTGGTCGATACCGGCAACAAGTTTCTCTATTACGTGCTGCCGAAGGGCCAGGCGATCCGCTACGGCATCACCGTCGGCGAAGACTCCCAAGCCTGGAGTGGCATCGCCACGGTCGGCCGCAAGGAAGAATGGCCGTCGTGGACGCCGACCGCCGGCGAACACGCGCGGCTTGGACCCTTACCAGCCTTCGTGACCGGCGGGCCACAAAATCCGATGGGCGCCCGCGGGCTATATCTGTATTCCGGCGGCCAGGATACGCAGTACCGGATCCACGGCACCAACCAGCCCGAATATATCGGCCGAGCCATCTCCTCGGGCTGCATCCGCATGACCAACGAGGACGTGATCGACCTCTACAATCGCGTCAAGGTCGGGACGATTGTTGTTGTGCTCGCGCCAACTCACTGGACATAGGGGCTCCGCGTCGCTCCCGACGCCTAACCGGTCGTTCTACTCATATGATGGTTTGCTTAAAGCTGCTTGAAATGAACCCGCGCGCGGTGTGGTGTTAATGGGCGGATTTAGCATCTTAGGTGTCTTGCTTGGGGCGGCCCTTGCCTGTCTTGCCGATCGATATCCGCGACACCGGCCAATGATGGAATTAGTGGCTGGGTGGCTTTTGATTGCGGGTTTTGGTTTGCTGGGCGCCGACCTCGCTAGTGTTTTCGGACCGCCGATGCGCTGAAATCTCGCCAAGCCACGTTGAGACGGCGCTCATTCTGAAGGTGCAAAAACCGAGGTCAATGACGCCGCGGCACTTCGGCAAGCGGCCGTGGCCGCCTACGGCCCAATCGGGCTGACGAACCGTTTTTTTGCTAAAAAATTAATGTCAATTTTTTTGCTAAAATTAATGCCAATTTTCGCTCAAAATTGGCAAATGTTTGTATCAATTACGATCACTAAAACTGATGTGAGCTTAATGCCTCCACTGTAATCAAGCACCAAACTTCATGCACGTGATTACGGAGAATGTGATGCCGCGTTTCTATTTTCATTTAACGTCCAAGGATGGCCCTCCTATTCCAGACAACAGTGGTAAAGAGCTTGATAGCTTGAATGACGCTTTTGAGCACGCGCGAAGACTTATTGACAAGATATTGGTTCACGTAGGCCATGACGATGCGGAAGCATGGAAGGTTGTAATCTTAAATGACGATCATGATAGTCAGATGATTGTTCCGTTCGCCGTATCCCATCGATTTAGAGCTCAACGCCCAAGGACAAGCCGCTAGCATGAAACGCCGCCGCGGCAACAGCGAAACTCGGAGCTGGACGTAACGGCCTGGACGGCCGATTTCATCGCACAAAGCCGGCTTCGGCAAAATCCTAATAAATGCATAGAGCGGCTGCGCGCGGGCTGTTGTGATGTCCCTCCAGACGTCGATCCCATAGGCGCCGGTCGGGGAGGCCCCACTGTATATGAGGCCCCACCGCGGGCCGCACCTTGCTATACGCGTCGGCTCAGGGATTAACAGCGTCGGATGAGCCGTTGCCCTTCGGGTTGCCGTCGGCGGCCTGAGGTTGCGGACGCTTCGTTTGGTCGCGCGACGGCGTATCGATCGTATTTTCTTGTCGTCGCGACATGCCCTCGAAACGAGCATTTTCCTCAATCGCCAGTGTGCGATGGAAAATATTGCCCTCAACGACCGCGGTATTAATTAGCTTGACGCGGTTGGCATGGATGGTGCCCTTAACGTGGCCGCCGATCGTCAATTCCTCTGCGACGACGTCGCCTTCCATCTGTGCGCCTTCGGCAATCACGACGGTCGAGGCGCGTACCTCGCCCTCGACGTGACCAAAAATCGTCAGGCTCCCGTGGCCGACAATCTTGCCGACAATCGAAAGACCCGAACTGATGGAGGAGACTTCCGGCGCGGCGGAGCGTGTCACCTGCTGCACCGACGGCGAGCCTCGATCAAAATTTGCCCCGTCACCTTTGGATTTTCCGAGCATGTTACCCTCCTCCTACCTACTGTTTTAGACCAATTATCGACCACACCAACTTTCAGCAATGTCGATCCGTCTGCGCTGACGTGATACTGACCGCAGCGAAATCACTCGTCTATTTCAAGGTCCTCACCGACGCCCGGTCCAACCGGGCAGCATATCACTCGTGTGGCCGCGCTTATGCAACTCTTTCATCATGGTCATTGGCGGTATAAGTCACCAGACCAAAATTCTCACAACAACACCAATCAAATACAAACAAATCTCTGATTGACGTTGCCGGAGCTTTCAATCAGCCTTGGTAATTCTCACCCGAAAGTCATCTGGTGGGACTGCGTGGGGTGTGTTATCACGGCTTCGCTGTCGAAGGAAAACGGTATGTTCGGAAAGGGTAAATCAGCCGGTGCGGGTTGGAAGGCGCAGCCGCTACAACGGTCGGCCCTTGCGCGGTCTACAACCGCACTGCAGCCATTGCAAACGATCTCCTCTCTCAGCTCGGAAATGACGGTTGTTGGTAAAATTGTCTGCAAAGGCGTTCTAAAGATTTACGGTCTCGTCGAGGGCGAAGTGAATGCCTCAAATGCCTTGGTCGCCGATGGTGCGCGCATCCAAGGTGATATTGTCGCTGAAGAGTTGACCGTCGCTGGCCACGTCGAGGGTGATATTTATGCTCTCCGCGTCAGGTTGCAGGCTACTGCTGTCGTCGAGGGTGACATCTTTCACCGCTCGCTGTCGATGGACGAGCATGCGCGGTTCGAAGGATGCTCACGGCCGGAGGATAATCCTCCCGCGCCACGGTCCTATATCGAAACTGAAAGCGCGAACCCGCAGCCGCAGCCCCAGGCCTTAGTCGCTTTTGCCGACAAAGGGCAGTTCAGAGGCAAAACTAACGAGGAGAGGGAGCGAAACCAGGCCGAAGGAAGGGGCATTCACGTCTTCCTAGCCGCGTGCGTCGCGATTATCGCCATTGCCGCGATGGGTCATTTCGCCCTCAGCGCTCTGCAACAGCCGACAGGACTCGCTTATACAACCGACGGCGTACGCATCGATCCAGGTTGGATTGAGCCATCGACACAGCCGTGACACTATTCTCTCAACGGCAGAAGGCGACGCGTGGCGCTGACAATGTGGTCCGTGGTGGTGGAATCGTAGTGTCGTTTGAAGGCCGAGATAGAAGCTTATTTGACTAAAATGCTCGCGAGCTTTTCATTAGAAATGACGATTGTTTGTAGCAATTACGATGACGCAAAAACGACTTGGTGCGACGTTGCAGACTGCCCCCGACGCCTAACCGTTAGCGAATGCCCAGTGAGTTGGCGCGAGGACAACGACAATTGTGCCGATTTTGACGCGATTGTAGAGGTCGATCACGTCCTCGTTGGTCATGCGGATGCAGCCCGAGGAGATGGCTCGGCCAATATATTCGGGCTGGTTGGTGCCGTGGATACGGTACTGCGTGTCCGTGCTACCGGAATACAGATATAGCCCGCGCGCACCCATCGGATTTTGCGGCCCGCCACTCACGAAGGCCGGGAGGGGCCCAAGCCGCGCGTGTTCGCCAGCGGTCGGTGTCCACGACGGCCATTCTTCCTTGCGGCCGACCGTGGCGATGCCACTCCAGGCTTGCCCGGCTTCGCCGACGGTGATGCCGTAGCGGATCGCCTGGCCTTTCGGCAGCACGTAATAGAGAAACTTGTTGCCGGTATCGATGACGATGGTGCCAGGTGCTTCCTTGCGCGTGTACTGGACGATGTGACGCCTGTACTCTTCCGGAATCGTCGCCTGCGCGTAGGGCAGATTGGACATCAATTGCCTGTCGCGCCCGCTCCAGCCAGCCTCAGTCGCAGGCGCAAGTGTCCCCTCCATGCAGCCGCCGAGCACCAAGGCGATAATTACAAAGGCAGTTGCACGCATGGCCGTAACCTTGTCCCTCATCCGCGACGTAAAGACTCGTCCCAAGACGAATTTATTGATCTGGATCATGACAACCCTCGTCGCATCTCCATGCGCCCCAGTCGGACTTGTTCAGCTTTACGTCAGAGGCTCCTCGGTGTTCCGCGGGATGACTTGATCCGTCGAAGATCATGATCTCAACATACGGATGAGATCGCCGACGACTTCGATCTGACTGGCATCGCTTTCAGAAATCTCAATTTCGGCAAATTCATCCTCGATCAGTATCATCAATTCAAGGCGATCAAGCCAGTCGAGCCCGAGATCGTCGCTAAAGCGCGCTTCATCTGTAACACGTTTGGCATCAACGCCTATGTACTCGGCAATCAGCGTACGCACCCTGTCGGTATCAAGATTTACTTGCGGCGCGGCTCGTTGCATTGGGCTCAAACTACTGAGGGCCATAACAATCTCCCCTGATTCGTTGAGCGCCTCGCATCCAATCGAACGATCTGCGCCTTAATGGGGCGTGCCCAAAAAAATTAGCGGGTGTTGCAAGAATGACACGCCGCCAGGATTGGGCGGGGCCTCAGCCTCATAGAGATTTCGCAAGATTGGCAAAAACCGTTGCTGTTGATATGGCGGGATTGCCTTAATGCGTCCGCAAATCTGCGAAACGCTTCAGGCGGACTTTGCTTGAAGGGGGATGGCACGCTCGCTTTTCCGCATTGACAGTGTCGCCTTGCGCTGGTGCTTTCAACTCAACGGCTCGGATCGGGCAGAAGAACTGTTGCGATCGGATGATCACCTCATCGCGCCCGATCTGGTGATCGCCGAGATCACCAATGCCGCTTGGAAATTCGTGATCTTCGACAGGGTGCCGGCAGACGCTGCCATGTCTGCCGTGCGTGAGGTCGCTAAAGCATTCGAAGAATTAGTGCCGACGAGCGTGTTGAAAGACCGCGCCCTGGCAATGGCCATCGCGTTGCGGCATCCCGCCTATGACTGTTTTTATCTGGCGCTCGCCGAGCGAAGCGCCGCACCACTCATCACGGCTGATGATCGACTGATACGCCGTTGTTCCGATACGCCCTTTGAAAAGCTTGTGCAATCGCTTTGATGGGATGGTCGGGCAGATGGAATCGTCACGTTCAATCTGTGTGACTTCGTCCCGTCGGTGAAGCAATTCGGCATTGCAGTGATGTCGCGGCTTGGCTTGAAACGCGCCGCTACCGCGCTGGCTCGCAGGATGGCGGTGGTCCTTCACGCGATGTGGAAGACTGGCACGCCATTCAATCCCATACTCGGTGCCGTCACGCCATAACTGGAACAGTGAGCTGAACGTGTTTGTACATTCCTCGCTTGTCGAACCACGATGTCCCTGCCGGGACGCGGGTGGGGTCATTCCCGTGGGTTCGTTGTGGCCGATCCGGACCGCGTGCAAAACCTTGGGAGGCCGCACCCTCGAACGCCCATCATGCGGCGGCTTCATGCCGACCGCGGAGACAACCCTGATCCCGGCATCCGACATCAATCGACGTGCATCAAAAAAATCATTGACGGGCAATGCGCGATTAGACAACGAACCCAATTTGATCGAAGGGGACTCGCGGCCATGGAGCGCCGTCCGCTCGAGTTTATCGACGAGAACGGAGGCGGCTCCAGGGGTGTGGCCCGCAAGGCGCTAGAGAGCACAAGGAAAAACTCAAAGAAGGCCACGGCTCAAATCCTTAAGCCTTGTGGATTCAGGCCGCGCGGGGCCGCACATCGCGTGCGATTGCTTCTCCACTTTCCATCCGCGCTTTTGTCAGGTCGTGCATGGCCTGTAGGTTCATCCAAAACTCGGGGCTGGTGCCATAAAAGCGCGCCAGGCGCAAAGCCGTGTCTGCTGTTACTGCCCGCTCGCCCTTGACGATGGCCCCGATGCGCGTTGCAGGAACCCGCAAGGCCATCGCCAAGGCATTGACCGACATCCCCAGTGGCTTAAGAAATTCCTCGTTCAGCACCTCGCCGGGATGGGCGGTCACGCGGTTGGGAGTCGCCAAGGCTCTAGTGGTAGTCGACGATTTCGACATCGGCCGGTCCTTCTTCGGTCCAAGTGAAACAAATGCGCCACTGATCATTGATCCGGATCGAGTGCTGCCCCCGACGGCTGCCGGTCAACGCCTCCAGCCGGTTTGCTGGTGGTGCGCGCAGGTCGTTGAGCTGCTGCGCCGTATGAAGCATGTCGAGTTTTCGCAGCGCTTGCTTTTCTATTCCGCTGAAGCGCTTGACAAACTCGCTCATCCACAGGCGTTGGCAAGCGCGATCGCGAAATGACTTGATCATGTGATGGTGAAGAATATCCCGCCAGGGATGCTACGTCAAGCGTATGACGCGTCGCGAAGCGAACTTTATTGACGAGAACGGCGGCGGCCCAGGGGTGCGCTTACGAAAGCGGCACCAGAAGAAGAGTTAGCTCGCTGCGCGAAGAAGCAGCGTCCCTCGTGCTACCGTACAGCGAGGGCCAAATAATTTTTGGGCGAGGCAAGTAGACCCGGATTTAGCGAACCCAATTCGATCGGCAAACCCGCAGCTATCTAAGCACACACTGGTCGAGCTCATCGACGAGAACGGCGGCGGCCCCGGCGTGCGGTTACGAAAGCGGCACCAAAAGAAAAGCTAGGGCTTGCCGCAGTGGCGATGTGATGGGCCAAGTTCTGGTTCGCAATCTGGACGACCGGGTGATCGAAAGCTTGAAGACCAAAGCCGAACTCAAGGGTCGTTCGCTTGAGCAAGAGTTGCGTGACGTTCTCACCAACGCTGCCCCCCTGACGCCCGGCGAGAAGATCGCTCTATTCCATAAACTGCGAGCGATGACGCCGCCGCTCGGCGATGTCGATGTCCGAGCAGCCATTCGGCACGGCCGCGATGACGAGTTCGGCGAATGACAATTGTCGTCGACGCGAGTGTCGCCTTGCGCTGGTGCTTTCAACTCAACGGCTCGGATCGGGCAGAAGAACTGTTGCGATCGGATGATCACCTCATCGCGCCCGATCTGGTGATCGCCGAGATCACCAATGCCGCTTGGAAATTCGTGATCTTCGACAGGGTGCCGGCAGACGCTGCCATGTCTGCCGTGCGTGAGGTCGCTAAAGCATTCGAAGAATTAGTGCCGACGAGCGTGTTGAAAGACCGCGCCCTGGCAATGGCCATCGCGTTGCGGCATCCCGCCTATGACTGTTTTTATCTGGCGCTCGCCGAGCGAAGCGCCGCACCACTCATCACGGCTGATGATCGACTGATACGCCGTTGTTCCGATACGCCCTTTGAAAAGCTTGTGCAATCGCTTTGATGGGATGGTCGGGCAGATGGAATCGTCACGTTCAATCTGTGTGACTTCGTCCCGTCGGTGAAGCAATTCGGCATTGCAGTGATGTCGCGGCTTGGCTTGAAACGCGCCGCTACCGCGCTGGCTCGCCGAATGGCGGTGGTCCTTCATGCCATGTGGAAGTCCGGCACATCATTCAACCCCACACTCGGCGCCGCCACGCCATAACTCGAACAGTGAGCTGAACGTGTTTGTACGCTCTTGGCCTGTCGTACCACGATGTCCCTGCCGGGACGCGGGTGAGGCCATTCCCGTGGGTTCGTTGCGGCCGATCCGGACCGCGTGCAAAACCGTGGGGGCCGCACCTTCGAACACCCATCATGCGGCGGCTTCATGCCGACCGCGGAGACAACCCTGATCCCGGCATCGAGCATAAAATCATTGACGCGCAATGCGCGATTAGACAACGAACCCAATTTCCTCGAAATCGGATTCGCCACAGCTTCGTTAACCGTTAAGTGCCCTCTCTTTTCAATTAACACCATTGACACCGGCCCACGCGCGGCTAGCATGGCCGTGCGCGATCTGGGCAGCGCCTCATAATGCGAGAAGGAGTGCCCAGATGCGTAATCCATACATTCGTGGAAGTTCACCCGGGCGGGCGCGCGATGATTTGCAGCGGCTTGGAGACTTTCAGCGCGGCCATGCAAAGCTCGGCGGCCGCAAGAAGAGGACGCCGAATCGGATCTCGCCCAGTCATAAGAAAGCAATCTGCGAGGCTGCTCATCGCATCGGCTACGATGGCAACGGCAAGGACGGCGAGGTCGGCTATTTCAAGTGGGTCGCAGGGCGCGATCTAGACTTCTTTTACGTTGATGTTTGGTCGCGGCTGCTCGAGGTGCAGTATTACCACGCCGCCATGCGCGGTGACTCGACGCGGGTGACCATGGACAAAGCGCCGCCGCGGCACGTGCCCAGCAAGAAAGAGACACGGCCCCTCGGTTGGCTGCTGGGAAACGATGATCCTTATGAAAGTCTCGTACAGGACTACATGCGGATGGCCGTGGCATCATATAAATCCTTTTGCAAAATCTATGGCGCGGCCTTCCTCACACCGCCGAAAAACTGGCGCGCCAAAGTCGCACAAAGCCAGCGACGTCTTAACGAGCTTCGCCCACCCGCAATCGCTACCAGCCAAGAAGAGCGCGAGCAGGACGAGTTGAAATTCAAGCATTGCGCACTGTTCAATGCGCCCCAGAAAGG
Organism: uncultured Alphaproteobacteria bacterium; assembly: GCA_963816295.1. Taxonomy (GTDB): domain Bacteria; phylum Pseudomonadota; class Alphaproteobacteria; order Rhizobiales; family Xanthobacteraceae; genus BOG-931. The sequence goes on from CAWFJS010000023.1 coordinate 75,216, forward strand.
TGGTACGGCCACATGAATTACCGAAGCGGGGAGATTTGCTGTACTCGCAAAGGTAGAATTTCGCCCTGCTTGCGCACTATTTTAGTGGCAAACGCGGGACACTCGAAAATCGCACGTTTTAGTTGCATGGCATACGTCAGTGCCGCGCCCACCCGATGTGGCGCGGCCGTTTCGCTAATGGCGCAGACCGGCCGTCCCGCTCCGAGGCAATTCGCCGCCTGATCACCGCGGCGATAAATGACCGCAGCGCACGCAGGGCCAAACTCGCACTTAGCGACTTGAATAGCCTGATAGATTTAGCTATTATAGCTCATATGAAAAAGGCCAGCATCACCGAAGCCAAGAACCACCTCAGTGCCCTCATTGATGGTCTCAAGAAAGGCTCGCCGGTCCTCATCGTCGACCGCGGTCGTCCCGTGGCCCGCCTTGAACCAGTGACGAGCGTAGGCGAGGACGAACAGGACGGGCGATTGTCGCGGCTCATCCGCGAGGGCATTGTCCGGCCCGGCCGCACGGCTCTGGCCAATTCACTATTCACCGCTCGGCCGCCGCGTCCCAAGCGCGACGCCTCGGCCGTCGCGGCACTCCTCGCCGAGCGGCGGGACAGCCGGTGAAGTTCTGGGACGCTTCTGCATGTGCCGCTGCTGGTTAACGAAGAAACGACCCGGCGGCTACAAACGGTTGCGGCGAAAGATTCCGCAATGCTCGTGTGGTGGGGATCCGCAGTCGAATGCGTTTCCGCCTTGGCTCGCCTCGAACGTGATGGTGCACTTGATCCGCCGACGATGACGCTCGCCCTTCAGCGGCTGCGACAGCTTTCTTCCGGTTGGCACGAGATCGACCCAAGCGACGAAATCCGGGAAACGGCAGCACGATTTCTGCGCGTCCATCCGCTGCGTGCCGCCGACGCGCTGCAATTGGCCGCGGCCTTCGCAGCCGCCGAGCGGCGACCAGCATCACTGGAAATAGTCACGCTTGACGATCAACTCGCCAATGCCGCCCGCAAAGAGGGGTTTGCGCTGCTTGATCCGACCGAAGTTGAGTAGAGTCGGGCAGGCTTACAATCGTTCGGTTATCGCGAGTTTGGCCGCGGTCGAGGGCGTAGCCCTCAATGCGTGTCAGGTTCGAGGTTGTGCAGGAGGAAATATCGCTTGGTTGACGCCAAATCGCTGCAGACCGAGCCCGAAGGTCGTGGAGAGCATGCAGTTCGACCGCGGCTACATCTGACCCTACCCATCACCAATGCGGACAAGATCGGGTCGAGATGGAGGATCCTTACCTGCTCATCTATGAAAAGAAGCTGTCTGCGCTGAACGAGCTTTTGCCGCTGCTGGAGTCAGCGGTGCAGACCGGCAAACCGCTGCTCATCATTGCCGAAGACGTCGAAGGCGAGGCGGCGGCGACGTTGGTGGTCAATAAGTTGCGCGGTGGGCTCAAGTTTTCGGCCGTCAAGGCTCCCGGCTTCGGCGACCGGCGCAAGGCGATGTTGCAGGACATCGCTGTGCTGACCGGCGGCACCGCGATCTCCGAGGATCTCGGCATCAAGCTTGAGAACGTGAAGCTTGATATGCTGGGCCGCGCCAAGAAGGTGATGATCGACAAGGAGAACACCACGATCGTCAGTGGCGCCGGCAAGAAGGCCGACATTCAGGCCCGCATTGCCCAGATCAAGGCGCAGATCGAAGAGACCACCTCCGACTACGATCGCGAAAAGCTGCAGGAGAGGCTGGCGAAGCTTGCCGGTGGGGTGGCGGTGATCCGCGTCGGCGGTGCGACCGAGGTCGAGGTCAAGGAGCGTAAGGATCGCGTCGATGACGCGATGCATGCGACCCGCGCCGCGTGGCGTCGCGCTGTTGCGCGCCGTCGAGTCGCTTAAGCGCGTCAGGACGACGAACGAAGACCAGAAACACGGCGTCGAGATTGTCAAAAAGGCGATCACCTGGCCGGCGCGTCAGATCGCCATCAATTCCGGCGAGGACGGCTCCGTCGTCGTCGGCAAGATCCTTGAGCACGACACCTATGGCTACGGCTTCGACGCCCAAACCGGCGAGTTCGGCAATCTCGTGACCAAGGGCATCATCGACCCAACCAAGGTGGTGCGCATCGCGCTGCAAGATGGCGCGTCAATCGCTGGCCTTTTGATCACCACCGAGGCCATGGTCGCCGAAAAACCGAAAAAGGAGACGCCCATGCCTGCCATGCCGCCCGGTGGAGGTATGGATTACTAAAATCGCGTCGGCAGTCGGGAGGCCCGGACAATGCTCCGGGCCTTCTGCTATGCCGCACGCCGTTGTGTCAGCAGATTCGACGTCGAATTCATCGACGAGAATGGCGGAGGCCCGGGCGTGCGGCTCAAGAAGCGACCGCAGAAGAAAAGGGCATAGCCGAAATTACGAAACGACCCCAATTTGCTCGATAGCACCACCCGCACCCCTGGAGCATGTCCAGTCGAGTTCATTGAGGTGAACGGGACGGGCGAGGGTGTACGATTTCGCAAGCCACGACGCACGATGGAATCGGATTCACGCTCGTTGGCTCGAGCGCGCGCACTGCGATGCAGTGCGAGCGCCGCTTGGTCAAGTTCGCTGACAACCGAATCGGGAATGAGCAGCGGAAAGCGTCGAGACGCTTAGAATTTTAGAGCATTACCGGTGGTATTGCACTTTGCTGCGTCTTCCGGTAGGTTACATGTAACCAATCCGGGAGCTGCCGATGACATCTCGTTCGAAGCGCCGCTCAGCACCAAAGCGTTTATCGTCTCGCGACAAGGTCCGAGCCCATCGGAAGCGGTTGCGCGCGCGCGGGCTACGCCCGATTCAGGTTTGGGTACCCGACACGCGCACGGCGGCGTTTAAGGTTGAAGCCCATCGTCAGTCGCTGGTAGTCGCGCACAGCCCGCATGCGCGACGGGACCAGGATTTTATCGATGCGATTTCACTGCAACCGGGTGACTGATTGAAACGTGGAGAAATATGGACGGTGGCCGGGGCTAAGGATTATGCCGGTAAGCCGCGGCCTGCGGTCATTCTACAGGATGACCGCTTCGATGCCACCGAATCCATCACGATCTGCGTCATGACAACCGATCCAGCTGAGGCGCCGTTGTTTCGCGTTCCGATTGCGCCGAACGAACGCAACGCCCTCAATACTCTTTCGCGACTCATGGTTGATAAGATCACCACAGTACCAAAAAATAAACTCGGACACCGCATCGGGCATCTCGATGTCAAAGATATAGAGCGCGTCGATCAAGCCATCCTTATTTTTCTGGGTTTGGGCGGCTAGCGGATCGGCGGTTAAGGCTTTGAGAGATCGTCGCGCGACTCTCTAGGTAATTCATCGGGCATTCGCAATGGCCGGTGTGGAGTTCGTCGACGAGAACGGTGGTGGGCTGGGGGTGCGGCTACGAAAGCGGCACCAGAAGAAGGGTTAGGCTCGCGAGGGAGGACTGGCGCGGCATTGCCTCGACCGGCAATTCCAAGACGAAGCCAATTTCGAGGGCAGCATAGGCAACGCACGTCCTAGCGCCCCCCAACTAAGAGAATCTGATGACCTCGATCTTAGTCACCGGTGGCGCAGGCTACATCGGCAGCCATACCTGTAAGGCCTTACGCCGCGCTGGATTCGATCCGATCACCTACGACAATTTAACCCGCGGCAATCCGGAGTCGGTCAAATGGGGTGCACTGGAGGTCGGCGAACTCACCGACCAGATCAAACTGCGAGAGACGCTCGCGCGCTATCGGCCAGCAGCTGTTGTCCATTTCGCAGCACTTACCGATGTCGGCGAGTCAAATCTCAATCCCACCCTGTATTACCAGAACAATGTTGGCGGGACCGCTGTGCTGCTCGCCGCGATGCGCGAATGTGGCGTTGACAAAATCATATTTTCTTCGAGCTGTGCGGTCTATGGCGTGCCCGCCGTCGTTCCTACCTCGGAAGACACACCCTACGCGCCGATTAATCCTTACGGCGCCACCAAGATGATCTGTGAGCGAATGTTGGCGGAATGCGCCTTAGCGTTTCCGCTGTCATTCATTGCGCTGCGTTACTTCAATGCCGCCGGCGCGGATCCGGACGGCGAGATTGGGCCATGCCAAGTCCCGGCAACGCATGCGATCCAACTCCTACTCGACGCGGCAGCCGGCGAAAGCCCAGGCTTTACGATTTATGGTGATGATTATCCGACGGCAGATGGCACCGGCGTGCGCGACTACATCCACGTAACTGATCTCGCGGATGCGCACGTCAAGGCCTTGGGCGCGTTGCTCGGTGGCGCAGAAAATACGGTGCTTAATCTCGGCACCGGCCGCGGATGGTCGGTCCGCGAGCTGGTAGCCGCTGTCCGGGAAGTCACCGGCTGTGATTTTCCTGTGCAAGTCGGTGCACGACGGCCCGGTGATCCACCGGCTCTAATTGCTGACGCTTCCCGTGCACGCCATCAGCTTGATTGGCGACCGCGATATTCGGACCTTATCACGCAGGTGACACACGCTTGGGCTTGGCGGCAGGGCGATCATCGAACCTGGAAACGAATGCAGACCCGGTTGACCCAGGCAGTAGCGGGATAGGCTTTGTTTCAGTGACCACTAATGGCCACTGTTCTAATGAGAGCCGGGGTCGAGTTCATCGAGGAGAACGGCGGGGGGCCGGTGTTCGGCTACGAAAGCGGCACCAGAAAAAGAACTAGGCCATCGGGACTGGGATTTTCGATGCGCCTCGATCGCGAATTACAAAACATGGGACCCGACCGGGATCGACGAGCGACGAGGCGCATCACACTATGATGCGGGGCGTTTTCTTACGCTGTCGATCAGCGAAGCCCGCAGCAGATAGGCGCGGTGTGCCACCGGGTCGGCGGCGGTGGCCGCCAGCTGCTCGAAATTTTTTGTACGTGCAACGGGGTCCTTCTCTTCCATCCGCCGTTTGTTCGCAATGGTCTGTTGTTGCACGAATTCAATATTCAAAGGTCGACGATAGCGGTCGTACAAATCAAGAATGTCGACCGATCTTTCGCCACGGAGAACGCGGCATAAGAGGCCGGTCAGTTCGATCGCATCATGGATACCGAAATTGAGGCCCAGTCCGCCGAGCGGATTGTTGACGTGGGCCGCGTCGCCGACAAGAAACACGCGGCCTTGGCGAAAACTTGCCGCCACGCGTTGATGGACATGGTAGAGATTGCGGTGGACAACTTTATAGCGGCCCTCCTTCGGGATGAACTTCTGCAGCCGTTGCTCGATTGCCTCGTCGTCGAACAGCTCCGCTTCGGTCTGATCGAGCCGGGTCGACGATAGGACCCGCCACAACCCGGTGTCGTCGTCGCCCGCGACCTTGAACAGGGCGCACCAATCCTCTGGGTCAGACAGATAATTGCGGGTGCACCCCGGGAACCCGTTGCCGATGTCGAACGGGGTGGTCAGAATGAGGAAACGCTCCGGATGGGTATAGCCCTCGAAGGCGATGCCAAGCGATTTACGGACCGTCGAGCGACCTCCGTCGGCGCCGATGAGATAACTGCCCTTGACCACACGCGTGCCGGCTGCCGTCTGAACAGTGATTTCGACGGCATTAGCCGATTGTGAAAGCGATGTTACCCGTGCGGAGAATTCGAGTGTGGCGTGCGGGAACGCGCGCAGCCTCTCAATCGCCAAATTCGCGAGCTTGTGCTGCTCATATTGAACAGCGAAGGGATAACGTGTGTCGTTCTTGAGGTGGCCAAAATCAAATTCGGCCACAAGCTCGCTGGTCGATCGGTCCCAGATCCGAAACAGCGGCTCTACCAGCCCGTGGCGAATGACCTCCTCGACGACACCGAGGTCTTCGAGCATCTCCAGTGTCGCGGCATGGGTGGTTGCCGCCCGTGGCGCGTCGTTGACCTTGCTTTCAGCCTCGAACACATGGACCGGCAGGCCTTGGCGGGCCAGGGCAAGCGCTGTAATGAGCCCAACCGGCCCGCCGCCAGCGATGAGAACTGGCCAATTGGACAATGAAGCCATTGCACTAGCCAAAGTCAGAACTCTTCAAGAATGCGCCCGCAGCCCCAAACACGGTCATCAATGCCGCTTTGCCGCAACGCATCCCAATAGGTCACGGCATTGATGGCTAGCACCGGCTTGCCTAACCACCGTTCCGCCTCCGCTGCAATCAAAACCGTCGGCAGCGCCGTGCCGACTTGAAGAATTGCATCGATCTCGGGGCCATCGAGACCCTTCAGAGCGTTTCTGATAACGGTCGGCGGCACCTGGGCAATGGCGCGAGGTGTTGCACATTTAAGTCCAACGAGCCGCACAATCTCGTAACCCGCTTCTCTTAGATAAAGCCGGATCATGTCGTCGCCGCGCGGTTGATGCGGTGTTAAAACCGCGATCCGCTTCGCACCGAACGCCTTCAGTGCGGAAACTGCTGCCGTCGAACCCATGGACAGGCCGATGCCAGCGCGCGCACTTAGCTCCTGCTGCAATTTGTCAGCCGTAGCAACGCCGCCCCAAAATGTCTCAAGCGCTATGCCCAAGATGAGGTGATCAAGACCCGCGGTCATTATCTGATCGATGGCCGTGCCAATGCCCTCGCGCATATCCTGCATATGCTCGAAAAAGGCCTGCTCGGTATTCAGCGGTCGCTCCTTAATGGTCGACCGTGCCACATGATTAGTGACGCCACGCGGCCGCAGCCCCTCGCACTCTGGCTGCACCGTAGTGTTTGTGGACGGCACTACAATGCCGATCCGCTTTCGAAACCCCAAACTATCTGGCACGGTAGCCGCCGTTGTTTTGCTGAGTTAGCATCGCATGCCATGCCGTTTCATCTCAAGTGATCGCTAACGCTAGCGTTGCGAATGCCTCGGTCACGACCAGAGTTCGCGGTACAAGAAGGCATAGAACGGCTGTCGTCGATGTCAAATCACCGAAGATTTTTGGACTGGTCGCTGTTGACGCTAAAGCAAAAACGCATCGCAGCGTCGACTGCATTCGCGTCTGCCGTGCGTTTGGAAGCGCGATTACATGCATTTGTGGAATTGATACTCGCGCAAGACGTTGTGTCAGACGCAGGATCGCTTGCTTTCCTTCCCTACGCTGCCAAGGATCTCTTTTTCGCGGCAAAACATCAGCCTCGCTGCGGACTGACCGTGGCCATCGAACCTGATGGCGCCGCTTATGCGGACGCACTGCGCGATCTCGATCAAGCCGGCGCCCGGCGCATCGGTTTCACGGCCATGACCGAATTGGCCTATGAGCCGTCCGGCTTCAATGCTGTAGTCCATTACCCGCGCAATCCCTGGAATTGCGATTTCATTCCGGGCGGCTCCTCGTCAGGTTCGGCTGTCACCGTGTCGAGTGGCGCCAGCGTCGTCGCGCTAGGCTCCGATACTGGCGGCTCGATCCGCATTCCCGCCCATTGCTGCGGCGTCACAGGGTTTAAGCCAAGCTGGGGCGCGATCAGTGTAACAGGCACCGTACCCTTGGCGCCTTTTCTTGATTGCCTTGGCCTGCTTGCGCGGAGCGCGGCGGATCTGGCACCGGCCGCCGAATTGTTGTTGTCCAATGCAGCACCGCCAGCGGTGATCGAAAAAGTTGTGGAGTTCGGCGATGCGCTGGACGCGGCAGAACCGCCCATCCGTCGTCGCTGTCAGGACGGCATCGATCTGATCCGCGCCTTGCCGGTCACAGTTTCACGCGTCGACGCGCTGTCAGCCATCGCAGCGATCGATGCGCACGCCTTGATTGTCATGCAAGGCGAGGCGGCGAGAACGCACGCGAGCCGGCTCAATGACCCTGCACTCGATCCGGTCTTGCGCAAACGACTGGCCAAGGGTTTGTCTATCGACGAGGGGACACTGGCGGCAAGTCGAAAGATGCGCGCTCCATTGCTTGAAGACTTCGCAGACAAAATCCTCGGTTCGGCGGATGCGGCCGTTCTGCCGGTCATGCCGATGTGTACGCCGCGCTACGTCAACGTTGATCCGGCCTCACCAAGCTTCAGCGGTCGGCGCTTGTACGACCTCAGTCGTTATTGCCGCTTCGTCAACATGCTGGGGCTGCCGGCGGTGGCGCTTCCCGTCGGTTTCGACGATCACGGCTTACCGGTCGGTTTGCAGCTGATAGGGCGTCGGGGCCGCGATCGCGACCTTATCGCGCTCGCCTCGTGCATCCAGGAAAAGAGCGACTGGCACGCCCGCGTCCCGGACGCTATTCAAGACCTTATCGCGATCGACGCGGGTGCGTGATTTTAGCGTGAATATTGCTTGCGTGAACAAGGACGAGGGCCGATGGATTTGCAGCTCGCTGGAAAAACTGCCCTGATTACCGGCGCATCGAAAGGAATCGGCCGCGCCGCGGCCGAGCGGCTCGCCGCCGAAGGCTGTAACGTTGTTCTGGTGTCGCGCACCGCCGCCGATCTCGCCGCCACCAAGGCGGCGATCGCCCAACAATCCAAGGTGCAAATCGAGACCGTTGCCGCCGACATGTCGCACAGCCGCGCGGTCGATCAGCTGGCACGAGATTTTCCGATGATCGACATTCTGGTGAATAATGCCGGCGCCATTCCCGGCGGCCAGTTGCTTGATGTCGACGAGCAGACTTGGCGCAAGGCCTGGGATTTGAAAGTGTTCGGTTACATCAACATGTGCCGTGCCTACTACGCGCTCATGAAGGACCGCGGCTCCGGCGTTATCATTAATGTCACCGGCAATGCCGCGCAGACCCATGATCCGGAATATATCTGCGGCGTTGCCGGCAACGCCGCGCTCACCGCGTTCAGCCAGTCCTTGGGCAGCGTCAGCGTGCGTCACGGCATCCGGGTCATTTCACTTAATCCGGGCCCGGTCGAAACTGAGCGACTGGTCAATCTCATGAAGAAGAAGGCGCTGGACCGCACTGGCAACGCCGATAATTGGCGTGAGCTTTTCAAGCCGCTGCCGTTTGGCCGCGGCTGCGCGCCCGATGAAGTCGGCGCCATGATTGCTTTTTTGGCATCGGAGCGGTGCAGCTATAGCAGCGGTTCGGTCGTGACCATCGACGCCGGTCTGTCGGCGCGAACCTTAAACTTCTGATTTGTCAATTCATCGCGCGAGGGACATATGCCGCACCTGACCACGGATGACAACATCAAACTCTATTACGAGGAGGTCGGCAGCGGCATTCCCGTTGTCTTTGTCCACGAATTTGCCGGCGATGTGCGCTCTTATGAGATGCAGATGCGTTATTTCGGCCAGCGCTATCGCTGCATTGCGTTTAACGCACGCGGCTATCCGCCGTCCGACGTTCCGGACAACGGCGCGCTCTATTCGCAAGAACGCGCCCGCGATGACATCCGCGCGGTCATCGATGCCCTCAAAATCGACAAGGCGCATATCGTTGGCCTGTCGATGGGTGGATTCGCGGCATTACATTTCGGCTTCACCTATCCCGATCGCGCGCGGTCGCTGGTGATCGCCGGCTGCGGCTATGGCGCGGCACCGGACAAACGCGCGCAGTTCGCTGCCGAGGCGGAAGCCGCGGCCAAGCAGTTCGAGCAGGCGGGCGTGGCCAAAGCCGCCGAAGGTTATGCGTTAGGACCGACGCGCGTTCAGTTCCAGAACAAAGATCCGCGCGGTTGGCAGGAGTTCGCTGATCAACTCGCCGCGCATTCGACCGAGGGCTCCGCCCGGACCATGCGCGGGGTCCAGGCACGGCGGCCGTCATTGTTTGACCTGGTCGACAAAATGCAGACCATCACCGCGCCCACGCTGATCATGACCGGCGACGAGGATTGGCCTTGTCTAGAGCCCGCGTTGCTGATGAAACGCACCATTCCGACCGCCGCGCTGGTCGTCATGCCCAATGCTGGGCATACGATAAATCTCGAAGATCCGATCGCGTTCAATTGGCACATTGCCGACTTCTTGCACACCGTTGACGTCGGTGCCTGGCGCAAACGCGATCCTCGCGCGGGGGTGCCGACAATCCTCGGCCGCTAGCGCCACCACGTCACGATCGTTTCCCGCGAAATCAGATCGTCGTGTAGCCGCCGTCGACCAACATATCGGCGCCGGTCATGAAACTTGCGGCATCGCTCGCCAGGAACAGTGCGGCCTGGGCGATCTCCTTTGGCTCACCCAGGCGGTTAAGGAGATGCTTCGGCCCGGCTACGCGGCGGGCCGTTGCCATGTCGCCGTAGCGCAATAGCAGGCGGCGGGTCTCGATCGCGCCAGGCGACAGCGCATTGACCCGGATATTCTGATCGGCATGGTCCACCGCCATGGCCTTGGCGAGCTGGATGATCGCACCTTTGGAGGTGCAATAAGCAGCACGCGCCGGAGCGGCGACTCGGCCCAATTGCGAAGCAATGTGAATAATGCTGCCACCGCCAGCAGCAATCATTGTCGGCAGAACCGCGCGAACTCATCAGGAACGCACCCGTCACATTGACGGCAAACACGCGCGACCATTCGTCGGCCGAGATATCGAGAATAGTGCCGTTGCGGTCGTCGGTTGCGGCAGCGTTGACCAAAATATGAACCGCCCCGAACCGGGAAAGGGTCGTGGCGGCGGCCGCCCGTGTTTCAGCCTCACTGCTCACGTCGCAGCGCAGCGCCAGCGCCTCGGTAGCGCACACAGCAGCGGTCTTTTCGGCAGCGGCGAGATTGATATCGAGGCAAGCGACTTTGGCGCCTGCCCTGGCAAACGTAAGACAAATGGCTCGCCCGATGCCGCTGCCGGCACCGGTAATAATGGATGTCTTGCCAGCGAGCATAGGTTCGCTCATCAGACCGTTCCTCTCTCTGCTGCGGCGCGACCGAGATAGGCCTCCTGGACGCGCTTGTCTTCTCTGAGCGTCTGGCACGATCCGGATGCAGAGATCGAACCGGTTTGCAGAACATAACCGCGACTTGCGGTCTGCAGCGCGTAGCGCGCATTCTGCTCGACCAGCAGCACACTGGTGCCACTGGCGTTGATCGAAGCGATGGTTCGGAAAATACCGTCGACGATCCGCGGTGCGAGCCCGAGCGAGGGTTCATCAAGACAAAGCAGCCGCGGTTCGGACATCATGGCGCGGCCAAGAACCAGCATTTGTTGTTCGCCGCCACTCAGCGTTCCGGCACTCTGGGCGGCGCGACTGCGAAGCTGCGGAAACATGTCAAACATCATTTCGATCAGCCTGCGAACCTTGGCGATGTCCTTGCGGTATTTGAAGCCGCCGAGTTCCAGATTCTCGCGCACGGTCAGGAACGGAAAGACATGACGGCCCTCAGGGACCAGGGCGATGCCGAGCTGGGTACGGTCATACGCAGGCAGGCGGGTGATATCGCGACCGTCAAAGCGGATCATTCCAGCGCGCGGCGCCAGCGCGCCGGCAATAGCGCGCAATATCGTGCTCTTGCCCGCGCCGTTCGATCCGATCAGGGTGACGATCTCACCGGTATCGACGGTAATGGAAATATTGCGGCATGCTGTCAGTTCGCCATAGGCGAGTTCGAGACCTTCGGTATTAAGCAACGCCGTCACAGGACATTGGCTCCGAGATAGGCGGCGATCACGTCAGGGTGGGCCTGGACGTCTGCGGGAGCGCCCGCGAACAGCTGCTGACCATAATCCATGACGAGAATGCGATCGGCGACATTCATCACCAGATCCATATTGTGCTCGACCAACAGGACGGTTACGCCACGATCCCGCAAACTGGCGATCCGGCGCAGCAGTGCGGCGACCTCGGCTGGATTGAGACCGGCAGCTGGTTCGTCGATCATCAGCAAACGCGGCGCGGTGGCGAGCGCCCGAGCGATTTCAAGGAGCCGCTGCTCGCCATAAGCCAGCACGCCGGCGGTAATGTGAGCCCGGTGCTTTAATCCGACAAAATTGAGCAATTCAATCGCCTCGTCACGGCATCCCCGCGCATCCTCGCGAAAAGCAGCGCCATGAAAGACATATTGCCAGGCCGGAATGACATGGCGGGTGTGGTAACCGGCAATGACATTCTCTAAGGCGGATAGTTGTTTGAACAGGCGAATCTTTTGGAAGGTGCGGGCCAATCCATGCCGAACACGACGCTGCGCGCTCATTCCGACTAAATCTACGCCGGCAAGCGACATAGTGCCGGCATCGGGCTGATAGATGCCGCTTATCAAATTGAGCAGTGTGGATTTCCCGGCGCCGTTCGGACCGATCACCGCGAATACGATGCCTGGCACAATAGAGAACGAGATGTCACGTACGGCACGTACGCCACCAAAATTTTTGCATAGGCTCTTGGCGCGGAACAGGGCCGCGCCCGTGTTCTGGCCCGCGAGATTAGCCTCAGCTGCAGCAGTCACGACCGCGCCTCAAGCTTTGCGCCGGCCGCAAAGACGTGGCGCGCCATGAGACGGATGGCCTGAACAAGGCCGCCGGGCATAAACAGCACGACCAGTGTCACCGCCGCGCCATAGACGATGAGGCGAAGGTCGCCGATGCCGCGCAACAGTTCTGGCAGGATGGTAAGGAGAATGGCGCCAAATACCGGTCCGATCAGCGTGCCCATGCCGCCGACAATGACCATGGCGAGCATGCTGAACGATTCCGTGATGAAGAAGGCATCGGGAACAAGCGTGCCGACGAAGCTCGCATAAAAACAGCCGGCGGCGCCGGCAACCGCCGAACTGACCGCAAACGCGAACGCCTTCCATGTCGGAGCATCGATGCCCAGTGAGGCCGCGGACAACTCGTCCTCGCGGATTGCGGTCAAGGTTTCGCCGATCGGCGAGCGGACCAACTGATCAAGAAAAAAGTAGACCAACAACGCAAAACCGGCGATCAGATAAAACAGATTAGCAAGGCCGGTGAACACGATGGGCGGCAGCCAAGGCAGCGTTATTGGCGGAGGTGGCGCGATTGCATAAATGCCAAGCGGTCCCTGGGTCAGGCTGATCCAATTCAAAAGGATCTGGTACGTAATCACCGCAAAACCCAATGACGCGATGGCGAGATAATGCCCGCGCAAACGTACTGCAAAAAGCGAAAGGAGTGCGCCGGCGATTCCAGACATCAGCACGCCAAGCGCAAACGCAACCCAGAACGGCACGGCGAGCTTCATGATTAAGAGCGTCGAGGCATAAGCCCCGATGCCGTAGAAGGCCGATTGCCCGATATTGAGTTGCCCGGCATAGCCAAGCACGAAGTCCAAGCCGATGGCGAGCAAAACGTTGATCGCGCAGACAATCAGATTGGTCCGCCAATAAGAACTGGAAAAGATCAGCGGCAACAGGGCAATGGTGATAGCCGCCACGAGAAAACAAAGGCGCCGCGACGTGATGAATCTTTGAGCGGGAGCGGAGCTTTCGATTCGCGAGAGGTCAGACATTTTCGGCGCGCTTCTCGGCGATCAGGCCCGTTGGCCGCACCGCTAGCATGATCAGGAGCAGCGTGAACACTGCGATATCGATCAGTCCGGGATCGAGAAATTGGGTGGTGTAGCTTTCGATCAAGCCGACAATCAGCCCGGCGATGATCGTTCCCTCGACATTGCCAAAACCCCCAATGATAACGATTGCGAAAGCTTTGACGATCACGGAAGTCCCCGCAAATGGGGTAAGGACGAGCACCGGGCCGAGCAGCGCTCCGCTCATCCCAGCCAGCGCCGAGGCAATGATGAAGGTCAGCATGATCAGGTAATTGGGATTGATACCCATCAGGGCGGCCGTGTCGCGATCTTGCGAAACCGCGCGCAGCGCCTTGCCCAGGAAGGTGAACTTCATAAACGCATAGAGCAACGCGATGGTTGCGGTTGACACCAGGATGATCAGCACGTTTTGCAGTGTGAAAAACAAACTGCCGATATGGATTACCTTGCTGCTATAGGGCGTAGTGAAAGCGTATGGTATCGGTCCAAACAGCAGCAGCATTGCGTTCTGCAGCATAATTGAAACGCCAATCGTAGCGATCAGCGGCAGCAACTCGCTGCCTTGTTCCCGCAACGGCGTGAAAATGGCGGCATTAATCAGCCAGCCGAGCACTCCGCCGACAAGGAGTGCCACGGCAATGCCGACGAAATAATTGCCGCCGAGCAGCTGGGCGACGAAATAGGCAGCGAAAGCGCCCAGCGTGACGATATCGGCGTGAGCAAAGTTGATCTGAACCAGAACGCCATAAATGAGAGTGAGGCCAAGGGCGACCAGAACATAGAGGCCGCCCACAACAATCCCATTAATCCCCTGCTGCAGGATGACGTTCAACATTTCGCGGGACTAGTTCCACTTTAAAGATTCCCACGACAGATCCGGCTTAGTCTCCATGTAATGGACCGTATCCATTTTGATATTTTGATTGCTCTTGTCGAACTGGACGCTTCCGGTCACACCAGAGTAGTCCTTGGTTGCCGAAAGCCCATCCCGGATCGACTGCGCGTCCTTAGCGCCCCGTTTTACGACATCAGCGATCAGCATAATCTGATCATAGGCGTGGGCATTAAGGTGCGTAGGGTCGCTATTGAACTTTGCTTTGAAATCTTTGATGAAATCGCGCACGACCGGGCGCTGCTCGGTTGGATCGAACTGAACGATCCGAATATAGCCAATCGCTGCCTTGCCCGCTTTTTGCTCGAAGCCAAACGGCAGCCAAATTGCGCCCAACTGGATTGCTTTACCGCCACCACCTTTAACGATGCCGGCCTGTGTCAACGCCTCGGTGATCTTCAGGCCTTGGCCTTCCAGCGTGTAAGTCGGAATCACATCGATGCTGCCGAGTCCGGCAATACGCGTGGCAATTGCCGTGAAGTCGTTCACGTCGCGCCCGAAACCGATGTCCTCAAGGATCTTGCCACCCAACTTTTCGAAGGTATCGGAAAATACCTTGGCGTTGCCGATGCCGGCGTTGGTGTTCTCATGCAGCAAGACTGCCGTTCTCGCGTTTAAACGCTTATAAGCATTGGTTGCAAGGTCAACGCCCTGCATCACCTCGTTGGGCATGATTCGAAAAGTATACGGATTGCCCGGGTCGGTGATCTTGATTGAGGAAGAGCCAGCATTGAGCAATGGAATTTTGGCTTGGTCCATAAGTGGCATGACGGCCAGCGTCGCGTCCGAACACTCCTCGCCGATGACCACGTCTGGCTGATATTGATCGAGCAAGCGTTTGGCAGCCTGCGTCGCTGGCAGGGGACTGCAGGCTGAATCTTCGTAGTGAACGTCAAACTTGTAACCGTTTACGCCGGCCTTATTGAGCTGGTCCAGCGCGAGCTCGACGCCTTGCTTGTCCTGGACACCGAAGTAGGAGCCGGGACCGGAAATTGGAAGGAGTGCACCGATCTTGATGACGTTGTCAGCCGCCCGCAACGACATCGACGAAACGGCGAGCATGCAGCCTGCTAAAGAGGCCAACAACAGAGGAATTCGCAGTGACGTTTTCATGTGACACCCGTTCGATCGGTGCTCATTAAACCTACATTCGAGACGAGTTGGCAATGGCGCACGAACACGTCCAGATGGCGCGATAAGAATGTCCGCTGACGCAGTAATCGAGTGGTCCAATTCCTTGGCTATAAAGGCTTTTCAACGCGACAACAAACCCTCCAAGGAGACTGTTCATCACGGGCGCCTAGCGCTCAGAGGCAATTCGTCACCTGATCGAGATTGCTCTGACTGCCAAATCAAAACGGCAAAGCCACCGCCGCGAGAAGTAGATGACCGCCACGGCGCGTATTACAAAACGAACCCAATTTGGTCGGGCGGCGCTGGCCACTTGAGATTGCTGACGCCGCTCCTTCGCTCACCCGTCTCTGTATCCTGATAGGCCCACTGGCACTCTGGGTAAGGCAGTGCTAAAAGCTCGGCGGCTAGCAGGGGCGAGGGTTTCGTCCCCTGGGCAACCCATCGAAAAACCAGAAAGCCTGAGTAGCGTAGGAGGACACCATGAAGTTTCGTCCGCTTCACGACCGCGTCGTCGTCAGACGCATCGAGGCCGAGGAGAAATCCGCTGGCGGCATCATCATTCCGGATACCGCCAAGGAAAAGCCTTCGCTCAGGTTCATCGCCGTTGGCCCGGGTGGCCGCGACGAGACCGGCAAGCTCATTCCTATCGATGTCAAAGAAGGTGATCGCGTGCTGTTCGGCAAATGGTCGGGCACCGAGGTCAAGATCGACGGCCAAGAGCTCTTGATCATGAAGGAGTCCGACATCATGGGCATCATCGACCAGCCGGTTTCTAAGAAGAAGGCCGCCTAACCCAGACACGGCGTCATTCGCGGCTTGCGGCTACTGCCGTTCGCGCCGCGTCGACGACAATTTGTAGGAATTGAGGAGAGACTCAAATGGCTGCCAAGGAAGTCAAATTCTCGGTCGATGCACGCGACAGGATGTTGCACGGTCTGGAATCAGTAGTGCAGACCAGCAAACCGCTGCTCATCATTGCCGAGGATGTGGAAGGCGAGGCCCTCGCAACTCTTGTCGTCAATAAACTGCGTGGCGGTCTCAAGGTTGCGGCCGTCAAGGCTCCCGGCTTCGGCGACCGGCGCAAGGCGATGTTGCAGGACATCGCTGTGCTGACCGGCGGCACTGCGATCTCCGAGGATCTCGGCATCAAGCTTGAGAACGTGAAGCTTGATATGCTGGGCCGCGCCAAGAAGGTGATGATCGACAAGGAGAACACCACGATCGTCAGTGGCGCCGGCAAGAAGGCCGATATTCAGGCTCGGATTGCTCAGATCAAGGCGCAGATCGAGGAGACCACCTCCGACTACGACCGCGAGAAGCTGCAGGAGCGGCTGGCGAAGCTCGCCGGCGGCGTCGCGGTAATCCGGGTCGGCGGTGCGACCGAGGTCGAGGTCAAGGAACGTAAGGATCGGGTCGATGACGCGATGCATGCGACCCGCGCCGCGGTTGAGGAAGGCATCTTGCCAGGCGGTGGCGTCGCGCTCTTGCGCGCCGTCGAATCGCTCAAGCGGGTCAGGACTACGAACGAAGACCAGAAACACGGGGTCGAGATCGTCAAAAAGGCAATCACATGGCCGGCGCGTCAGATCGCCATCAATTCCGGCGAGGATGGCTCCGTCGTCGTCGGCAAGATCCTTGAGCATGACACCTATGCCTATGGCTTCGACGCCCAAACCGGCGAGTTCGGCAATATGGTCACCAAGGGAATCATCGACCCGACCAAAGTAGTGCGCATCGCGCTGCAAGATGGGGCCTCAATCGCTGGCCTTCTGATCACCACAGAGGCGATGGTTGCCGAAAAACCTAAAAAAGAGACGCCCATGCCCGCCATGCCGCCCGGCGGGGGCATGGACTACTAATTGTCAATCGTTCGACAAGACCATTAGGCCCGGACATTGTTCCGGGCCTTTTTATGAACTAGGGAGGGGTTCACCGAGAACGGCGGCGGCCCCGGGGTGCGCCCATGAAAGCGGCGCGAGAAGAAGTGCTAATTCTTTGATGAGTGCCGTTTTTGACGCTTGTATACGACCGCGTTGGAGGGACCAGGCCACGGGTTCAAATTGCAAAAGCCGCGATTACCGGCGATGACGTTGGGGACACATTCTTCTACCGTGCGGTAGTGGCAGTCCCAATACACATCACCTGCACCGATGTTGACCACTGCGCACCAGGGCGCGTCACCACCAGCATGACCAGGGCTAGCTCCCCAGCACGTCGCCGCCGCAAGTGCAGCGATGCCAACGATCAGTTTCGCGCGAGTTTTAACCACGACTTATTTATGTGTGCTCATCTTTTCCCTGCGCGAATATAAGGGCAACGAGGCCCTAGGTAAATCTTTTCGCGCCAATGGCCTCTCCTCAGGGCCGCAAAGAATATCTAAACTCTGGGAATGAAAGTACCCATTCAAAAATCGGCGATCGCGACATCATGGGCACAGCCGGCTGTTGCGCTATAAATCCATTTCGGCGCTGCCAATAGCAAACCATGTCAGACAAAGTCGCTCTCATCACCGGCGCCACCGGCCAGGACGGCGCCTATCTTGCCGAACTCCTGCTCGGCAAAGGCTATGTGGTCCACGGCATCAAACGCCGCGCCTCGTCCTTTAATACGGAGCGCGTCGACCATCTCTATCACGATCCGCACGAACAAAATGTCCGCTTCACACTGCACTATGGCGACATGACTGACGCGACCAATCTCATTCGTATCATTCAGGAAACGCAGCCGACCGAAATCTACAACCTCGCCGCGCAAAGCCACGTCCAGGTCAGTTTCGAGACGCCCGAATACACCGCCAATGCCGACGCGCTGGGACCGCTGCGGCTCCTGGAAGCCATGCGCATTTTAGGTCTGGAAGAACGCACGCGGTTCTACCAGGCTTCGACGTCCGAGCTCTATGGTTCGGTGCGCGAGACGCCGCAGCGCGAGACAACTCCTTTTTATCCGCGCTCCCCCTATGGCGTTGCTAAGCTTTACGGCTTTTGGATCACAACCAATTATCGCGAAGCCTACGGCATGCATGCCTCGAACGGAATCTTATTCAATCATGAAAGTCCGACGCGCGGCGAAACCTTTGTCACCCGTAAGATCACGCGTGCGGCCGCCGCGATTGAACTTGGGCTGCAAGAGAGACTTTATCTCGGCAATCTGGACGCCGTGCGCGACTGGGGCCACGCCCGCGATTATGTTGAAGGCATGTGGATGATTGTGCAGCAGGATAAGCCAGACGATTATGTGCTGGCGACCGGCGAAAGGCATTCGGTCCGTGAATTTGTTGAAAGAGCTTTTGCTTGCGTAAACCGGAACATCGAATGGCGCGGCTCAGGCGTAAAGGAAAAGGGCATCGACGCCCGCTCGGGCCAGGTCCTAGTTGAGGTCGATCCTCGGTATTTCCGCCCGACTGAGGTTGACCTTTTGCTCGGCGACCCCTCCAAGGCCCGTCAGCGATTGGGCTGGCGGCACAAAACCAGCTTTGATGCCATGGTGAAGGAGATGGTTACGGCAGATCTGGTCGCTGTGGCCCGTGAAAAAGAGCGAAAGACCCGCCATGACTGAATGGCGCAGAGAGGCCGGTACGCGAGGCTACGAACCCAAATTTCCGACCGCGTGGAGTTCATCGACGAGAACGGCGGCGGCCCTGGCGTGCGGCTACGAAAGCGGCACCAAAAGAAAAGTTAGGGCTTGCCTGGCGGATGTGGGAGTGTCGACCGCGAATTACAAAACGAACCCAATTCGATCGACCGGCCCATCGAGTACAATCCGGTCGAGTTCATCGGTGAGAGGCGGGGCGTCCGAGGTGCGCTTGCGAAAGCGGCAACACTAGTAAGCCTGGGACTTTGCTGCTTAGGCAAAAAAGCCCGACGCCGAACCAGCAAACAGGCGCTGCTCGCGCACTTATTCGCAATACATGAGAGGACGCGGACAATGATTAGGCTGCCGTAGCGCGCAGGGTGGGAATCTTGCTGACATCCTCTTTGCGTTCGGCATTCCATGTATCATACGCGGCCTGCATGCGTACCCAAACTCCGGCGCCGTCGCCAAACAATTTGCCGAGCCGAACCGCCACGGCAGGAGAGACCGGTTTGCGCTCGCGCAAAATGTCGTAAAGATGCTGGCGGGAGATGCCGAGCAGTTGGGCGATCTCGGTTTTGGTCCTGCCGGTGGCTGGAATCACATCCTCCCGTAGCAAAGCACCGGGATGGGTCGGGCAGCGACCCGAATAACGTTTGGCAACATGGACCATGATTGACCGTCCTTAATGGTATTGTTCGAAGTCGACGCGGCAAGCGTCACCGTCTTCGAATTCGAACGTGACGCACCACGGTCCATTCACATGGACCGAATAGCGCGTCGGTTTGAAGCCTCGTAAAGCATGGAAATCGAAGCCGGGTATGTTCATCTCTTCGGGCCGCACAATGACGTCCAAGCGGTCCAGTCGGCGTAAGATGCGCGCATGCATCTTGGCGTCAATCTTCCCCGTGCGTCCTTTCACCCAAAGTGCGGCAAGATCCTTGCTTTTGAAGCTCCTGATCACACCTGCAATGTCAGCTAATTGCTTACGGATGTCAACACTTAGTTTACAAGCCGCAAGCGTTGGCGCTGTGCAGTCTAGAATTGAAAATAGGCCGCTATTTTCCCGCTATTTTAGCGGGCTAGAGCTGATCGGCGTCAACGGCATGCACGCAACGGTTGAGGTTGCTCTCCGCGAGTTCATCCAGGAGAACGGCGGCGGCCCAGGGGTGCGCTTACGAAAGCGGCACCAAAAGAAGAGTTAGCTGGCCGCGTGAAGAAGCGGCGTCCCTCGTGCTACTGTACAGCGAGTGCCAAATAATTTTTGGGCGAGGCAAGTAGACCCGGATTTTAGCAAAACGAACCCAATTCGATCGACAGATCCGCAGCCAACCAAGCACACACTGGTCGAACTCACCGACGAGAACGGCGGGCGCCCAGGCATACGCTTACGAAAGCGGCGGCAAAAGATGGCTACGCGAAGAAGCGGCGGCGTCGCCCGTGCTACCGTTCAGCAAGGGCCAAGTAATTTTCGGAAACGCCTGACAAATGCCGATCCGAGTTAAATTACAAGCTACCAACTTAGGAACCCTCCTGGATCCTGGACGCTTAACATAAGACGCGGCAAATTTCCGTGCTCGCCTGATCGAGTTTGCACTGGCGGCTAAATCGAAAAATCGCAGCGGCAAATAGTTCTTTGGCTATTGACGCCTAATTTCCATCAGTCAGTCAGGCAGTCATATCCGTGGCTTCGCACCTGGCCGGCTCTCGATGCGCCTTGGCAATTGCGCGCTCGATCTCATGCCTTGTTGCTACTGGAACTTCTGGTTGCCGGCCTCGGCCCCAATGTGTATGATAGCATGAATTTATACACACGACACGGCACGATACGGAATGTGGGGCCCATGCGCACCAATATCGAAATCGATGATGTCCTCATGAGAAAAGCCCAAAAGGCCTCTCGACACGCAACCAAGAAACAAACTGTGGAGGAGGCTCTCCGATTGATGATCAGACTGCGGCGGCAACATGAAGTCGACGCCGCCTTCGGCAGATACCGCTGGCGTGGCAATCTAGCTCGCAGCCGTACAGGGCGAGGGGCCAGGTGATCGTTGTCGACAGCAGTGTGTGGATAGACTTTCTCAATGGCCGCAACGCCCCCCATGTGCGGCGACTGCGCGCCATCCTCGGCATAGACGAGGTTATCGTCGGCGATCTGACGCTTTGTGAGGTGCTGCAGGGCTTGGAAAGCGAGCAGGCGGCTCGCGATGTTGAGGCGCTACTTCGCCGCTTCGAAATCGTATCGATGGCTGGGGATGCGATTGCCGTCGCGGGCGCTCGCAATTTCCGCTTTTTACGTCGACGCGGCATCACAGTCCGCAAAACGATCGACCTCTTGATCGGGACCTGGTGTATCGAAAACCGCGCGTCGCTGCTCCACAACGATAGCGATTTTCATCCAATGACCCGCTATCTCGGACTCAGGGAGTTCATAGGTCGAGAGAGGTAGCTTTGCGGCTAGGCCGCATGGTGGCGCAACGGGTCTCCGCCGTTGGATCGAGTTGATCGACGAGAACGGCGGCGGCCCCGGCGTGCGGCTACGAAAGCGGCACCAAAAGAAAAGTTAGGGCTTGCCTGGCGGACGTGGGAGTGTCGACCGCGAATTACAAAACGAACCCAATTCGATCGACCGGCCCATCGAGTACAATCCGGTCGAGTTCATCGACGAGAGGCGGGGCGTCCGAGGTGCGCTTGCGAAAGCGGCAACACTAGTAAGCCCGGAACTTTGCTGCTTAGGCAAAAAAACCCGACGCCGAACCAGCAAACAGGCGCTGCTCGCGCACTTATTCGCAATACATGAGAGGACGCGGACAATGATTAGGCTGCCGTAGCGCGGAGGGTGGGAATCTTGCTGACATCCTCTTTGCGTTCGGCATTCCATGTATCATACGCGGCCTGCATGCGTACCCAGACTCCGGCGCCGGCGCCAAACAATTTGCCGAGCCGAACCGCCACGGCAGGAGAGACCGGTTTGCGCTCGCGCAAAATGTTGTAAAGATACTGGCGGGAGATGCCGAGAAGTTGGGCGATTTCAGTTTTGGTCCTGCCAGTCGCCGGGATCACATCCTCCCGCAGTAAAGCGCCGGGATGGGTCGGGCAACGACCTGAATGGCGTTTGGCAATATGAACCATGTTCGATTTTCCTCAGTGATATTGTTCGAAGTCGACGCGGCAGACGTCACCGTCTTCGAATTCGAACGTGATGCACCACGGTCCATTCACATGGACCGAATAGCGCGTCGGTTTGAAGCCTCGCAAAGCATGGAAATCAAAGCCGGGGATGTTCATCTCCTCAGGCCGCACGATGACGTCTAATCGGTCCAATCGGCGTAAGGTGCGCGCATGCATCTTGGCGTCAATCTTCCCCGTGCGTCCTTTCTCCCAAAGTTCGGCAAGACCCTTGCTTTTGAAGCTGCAATGTCAGCTAATTGCTTACGGATGTCAACACTTAGTTTACAAGCCGCAAGCGTTGGCGCTGTGCAGTCTAGAATTGAAAATAGGCCGCTATTTTCCCGCTATTTTAGCGGGCTAGAGCTGATCGGCGTCAACGGCATGCACGCAACGGTTGAGGTTGCTCTCCGCGAGTTCATCCAGGAGAACGGCGGCGGCCCCGGGGGTACGGCTACGAAAGCGGCACCAGAAGAAGAACTAGACCGGATCAGGCGGCGCTTTCCCGCTCAGAGGTGATCGAGATTGCTCTGACCGCCAAATCAAAACGGCAAAGCAGCCGCGGCGAGAAGTAGATTGGTGCCACGGCGCGTATTACAAAACGAAGCCAATTTTGGGCGCGCTGGCTATACGCAGACACAGGGGCTGAGCGGCTCCACGACACAAAGCGGCTCAGGACACACTGCCTCAGTGCCTCAGTGCCTCAGTGCCCTTCCAATTTTTGGAATTAATGCGATACTGAATTATAATGATTGTTATCGGCACGGGCGCGGTCGAAAGCTATCTGACGGACCACGCCAGCCACAAAGGCATCAAGGCCGCGCGATCGCAGTATGAGGCCTGGCTCGACATTGTGACCCGCGCTAATTGGCGCACTCCGGAGGACATCAAGGCATCATATCCAAAAGCAAGCATTCTTAAATCCAGCCGAGTTGTTTTCAACATCAAAGGCAACGACTACAGATTGGTAGCCGCAGTCCAGTACCGTGCCGGAGTTCTCGCGATCCGATTCTTCGGCACCCATGCAGAATATGACAGGATTGATGCGGAAACCGTGTGATGGATGCGACCCTGATTGTGATCGACAGCGATGCGGAACTTGGGCGCGCGCGCGCCCTGGTCGATCGGTTGTGGGATCTCGGAAAAGCCCGCCGATATCGTGCGGCTCCAGGCGCAAGCGCGTCTAATTGCTGCCTATGAGGAGAGCAAGTGGCCGCGCCGCCGCCCGAGCACAGCGGAACTGATCCGGCATCTCATGGATCAACACGAGCTCACTCGGGCAGAAATGATTCCGCTGCTCGGTACGCCGAGTCGCGTGAGCGAGGTGCTTCGAGGCAAGAAGGAACTGAGCCTGGCAATGGTGCAACGGTTGCGCGCGCGCTTCGGCGTGCCGGCCGACGTTCTCATTCCACGGCCGAAACACGCGCGGCGCACAGGTAAACGGGCGGCAGCCTGACGAAGCAGCGCTGCTAATTGTCGGTTTCAACCCGGCGACCAAGCGCGGCTCGCCGTCGCGCACGCGAGACGGAGCCGTATGCCGGAAGCCCGCTTGGACGGATCTGTGCGGGGGCGCTCAGCGATGTCCTCGAAGTGGAGGGTCGCCATGCAGCGGGCCAAGCGGTCAAAGTCAGGCGCGGTCAGCTTCGATCTCTGTTGGCAGAGCCGGAGGAGAGCGGCCTCATCATTGCCCATTATGACGCTGCTTTGTGGACGGGTCTCGGGCGGTCAGGCTCAGACTCGCCGATCGCCGTTATTTTATCGGCGGTTCGGACGCCCGGGTCAGAAACGCGGCGAGATCGAGCCAGAATACCTGTCGAGCAACGGGGCGGCTCGGCGATATTCAACGGCAAATCCGGCATCCGGTGCTGCGATGGATGGCGGCAACCGAAAAAAACCGCAGCGGCAAATAGATCTTTGGCTATTAACGCCTAATTTACAAAACGAACCCAATTTCGATAACGCGTCGCTGAAGGATCACCAGAACCCGCCACCTAACGCGGCGTTAAAGCGCGCGAAGTTTTCGAGGTTCGTGTCATTCCATTGGCACTCAGATACTTCATACGTCAGAGCCTGACTGATGCTGTCAACAATATCGGTAAGACGACCGCCAGGAAAGTCCAGCAATTGGCGCACCACATCCGCACACCCTGGCTTTTCTCTCGGAAATTGGATTTGGCCATTTGCGAATTTGGGGATGTGCATTTGCATGCGACTTTTTTTGTCGCCTTTTGGCGTCACCTGAACTACCGGTAGACCTAGTCTTTCTAATTCGTCGATCATTGCCGTGCCGAGCACCGTGTCCTCGATCAGGATTGCAGCCGGCTTGTATTCGTGGGCCAGATCAACGTTGGCCCGGTACACGGACGGCCCAGTACACAGCCCCACAGCCGTTGACGGTTTGACACGGGCATTGGTGCCGGCGCGGAGCCCGCACGCTCTGGCCAAAGCGATTATCACGCTGGCACGCGATGCCGATCGCCGAAAAGCGATGGGTCGCGAGGCTCGAAAGCGCGCTGAATTAGAATTTCCAATTGTCCACAGCGTGAGCGCGCTGGAGCAGGCTTATGAGCGCCTCAGGGCTAAATGCACGAGTTCGCGAGAGGAACCCCGCACGAGCAGAACCCGGCAACGGAGCCGGAATATAAGCAACACCAACGAATTGCAAACGGACTCAATTCACTCCTGCTCAGCTCGCGTCGAGTTCATCGACGAGAACGGCGGTGGCCCCTGGCGTGCGGCTACGAAAGTGGCACCAGAAGAAAGGTGAGGCCGGGGGCGGCGGGAACTGGTCGACCGCGAATTACCAAACGAGCCCGATTTATCGCTGCCCCGACGCAAATCGTAGGTCTATTTATCATCTTCTTTAGACTCGGTAGACAGACGATCCCCAGCATCTGCTCGCCTGGACCGGATCCTTGGAAGATTACATGTCGGACAAAGTAGCTCTCATCACCGGCGCCACTGGCCAGGACGGCGCTTATCTCGCCTAGCTCCTGCTCGGCAAGGGATATAGTGTCCATGGCATCAAACGCCGCTCATCATCGTTCAACACCGACCGCGTCGATCATCTCTACCAAGACCCGCACGAAAAAAATCCGCGTTTTATGTTGCACTACGGCGACATGACCGACGCCACCAATCTCATCCGCATCATCCAGGACACCCAGCCTACCGAAATTTATAACCTCGCCGCTCAGAGCCACGTCCAGGTTAGCTTTGAAACGCCGGAGTATACCGCGAATGCCGATGCGCTCGGACCGCTGCGGCTTCTGGAAGCCATCCGCATTTTGGGTTTGGAAAAGCGCACGCGGTTCTACCAGGCGTCCACATCCGAGCTCTATGGTTCAGTGCGCGAGATCCCACAGCGCGAGACGACGCCATTCTATCCGCGCTCACCGTATGGCGTCGCCAAGCTTTATGGCTTCTGGATCACCACCAACTATCGTGAAGCCTACGGCATGCATGCCTCCAACGGCATCTTATTCAATCACGAGGGCCCGACGCGTGGCGAAACCTTTGTCACCCGTAAGATCACGCGTGCCGCCGCGGCGATTGAACTCGGGCTGCAAGAGAGACTTTATCTCGGCAACCTCGACGCGGTGCGCGACTGGGGCCACGCCCGCGATTATGTTGAAGGCATGTGGATGATCGTGCAGCAAGACAAGCCGGACGATTATGTGCTGGCAACCGGCGAGCGGCATACCGTCCGTGAATTTGTCGAGAAGGCTTTTGCTTGCGTCAACCGCGAGATCGAATGGCGCGGGTCGGGGATCAAGGAAAAGGGCATTGATACCCGCTCCGGGAAGGTCTTGGTTGAAGTCGATCCTCGCTATTTCCGCCCCACGGAAGTGGATCTCCTGCTTGGGGATCCGTCAAAGGCCCGTCAGCGGCTTGGCTGGCGGCATAGGACCAGCTTCGATGATATGGTGAAGGAGATGGTCGCGGCAGATCTGGCGGTCGTAGCTCGCGAAAAACAACGAAAGAGCTGGCATGACTGAGCTGCCCAAACTACCTTTCGACCTCGCGGGCAAGCGCGTCTACGTCGCCGGACATAAAGGCATGGTAGGTGCCGCCTTAGTGCGGCGGCTTAACTCGGAATCCTGCGAGATCTGCACCGTCGACCGAACCGCGCTCGATCTGACGCATCAGGCGGACACCGACCGCTGGATCGACAAAGCAAAACCCCACGTCGTGATCGTGGCAGCGGCCAGGGTCGGCGGCATTGCTTACAACAATGCCAACCCGGTCCAGTTCTTGTCCGACAATCTCGCCATCGCGCTGAATGTTCTCAATGCGTCCTTTCTCGCCGGCGTCGAAAAACTTCTTTTTCTCGGTTCATCCTGCATTTATCCCAGATCGGCGCCACAGCCGATGCGCGAGGACATGCTGCTCACCGGACCGCTAGAACCGACCAATCAGTGGTACGCGCTGGCCAAGATCGCCGGTATCAAGTTGGTCGAAGCCTATCGCCGACAGTATGGCGCCGATTTCATTTCGGTGATGCCGACCAATCTTTACGGGCCGGGCGACAATTATCATCCCGAGCACAGTCATGTGCCTGCGGCGCTTATTCGTCGCATGCATGAAGCTAAAATATCCGGTGCACCAACAGTTACTATATGGGGAACCGGCCAGCCGCGCCGCGAATTCCTCGCCGTTGATGACCTCGCCGATGCCTGCGTGTTCGTCCTCAAACATTACTCAGGGCTCAAATTTCTCAACGTCGGCACGGGCAAGGACACTACTATTCGCGAATTTGCGCAGCTGGTCGCAGACGTAGTCGGATACCATGGGGAGTTTGTGTTTGATGCTTCGAAGCCGGATGGTGCGCCGCAGAAGCTGTTAGATGTCTCCGAACTTGCGCATCTGGGCTGGCGCGCTAAGACCCCGTTGCGCGAAGGCATTGCGGCGGCTTATGCAGATTTTCTCACCAGTGGCGGTGGGCGAAGTCGGCCTCGGTTGAAAGCAGAAGCCTAGGCCGTCCGCTAAAATGAACTTATTCGTTACAACAAACCCAATTGGATCGATAGAAGCGCTCGCAGCCATCAGGGCGTCCTATCGAGCTCATCGACGAGAACGGCGGCGGCCCCGGTGTAAGGGTTACGAAAGCGGCAGCAGAAGAAGGCTTAGGCGACTGCGCCAAGGCAATTTCGTTGGAGCCGCGAGACCCAAGAATTTTTTAGCGATTGCAGTGATAAGGCTGATTTGCCCAATTGTGGGAAGATGAGCAATGTTCGAGATCGCCTACTTATCGGTGGTCGCTCTAGCAGCGCTGCCGCTCGCCCGCAGCTTGTTGCAACGAGGGGGCGGCGACCATGTCGCATTCGTACACCGTCTCTATCGCGACGCCGCCTACATTGGGGTCGCCATTCTCGCCGTCATCTGTTTCGAGGCGGCACTGCGTATCTCACTTGAGAACTATTGGTTTGCAGAACTCGGTCAGAGCCACCGGTTTTGGCTGTCGCTTGAGTACCGCGTCGGAATTTTTTGGGCGATCTTGTTCTGGGTTGGCCTATTCGTCGGTGTTAATCTTTGGCTGCTATGCCGTCTAATTCCCATTGTTCCGAGAAGTGCGCCGTGGATCGTCGGTTTTGCCATTGCCGGCTTGGTGGGGTTCCTCGCGACATCCCTATGGATTCCGCTCATGCGCTTTTTGGGTGCGACGACCGCCGATGTCGCCGACCCCGTTTTTGGCAAAGATCTTTCCTTTTACCTGCTGGCCTTGCCATTCTATGACGACGTCGTCGACGTTATCATCACAATCCTCTTTCTCACCGTCGTGCTTTGGGCAGTCATTGGCTTCGCGCTTCGTCGTGCCGCCGGTGTGCTGATCTATCGCCCGCACTCTGGCCAAGTCCTTCACCTCAATCGCAACGCCATTTTTGCATCGGCCCAGAATTGGGACCATCAACTCTGGCTACGGCAGGGCTTAGCCTTGGCAGCATTGCTGTGCCTTGCAATGGGAGCAAATCGGCTGTTAGCCCGCTATCACCTTGTTGTGGCGGGGCATTCGAGAGTTGTCGCTGGCGCGTCGTATGCCGACATTAATTTCTGGATCCCGGGATACGATTTGGTTGTCATTTGTTGGTGGACGGCCGCTGCAATTCTAACGCTTGCGGTTTTGTTGTCGCGGTTTCGCGCTTGGTTATTGATGCATTGGCTCACGCCGCTCGCGGTGCTAGCGATCCTTATGTTCGGCGCATTTACGGTCCCCGCCGGGATTGAAGCTATTTATGTCGGCCCGAACCAGATTACTTTGGAGCTGCCTTATCTCATTAGGAGCATCGCCGGCACGCGAGCGGCATATAACCTCGCGGGACCATTGGTCGAAGAGCGCGAATTCGCGGTCTCTGGCAAGCCGCTCACCGCTGCCGACCTGGTTGCAGAAAGTTCGACATTACAGGATGCGCGCATCTGGGATTGGCGGGCGCTGGAGCCTCAACTTCAGCAGATCCAGGGCTTGCGGCCTTACTACACCTTTTCCGGCGTTGATATCGATCGTTATCAGATCGACGGCTCCGAACGACAGGTGATGATTACGGCGCGCGAGCTCGATGTTGCCCGTCTTCCGCCGCCGGCTCAGGTCTGGGTCAATCTCGCGCTCAAATACACCCATGGTTATGGCGTTGTTGCGGTCCCCGTGAATGAAATTGACGCTAGGGGAAACCCGGTGCTCTGGGCGCACGACATTCCAATCGTCGCTAAGGATAATCTCGCGGTGGCTCATGGCGAGATCTATTTCGGACAACTCACCAATGACCGTATTTATGTGCGCACGACCGAGAAGGAGTTCGATTTTCCGCAAGGCCAGGCCAATGCCGAGACGATCTACCAGGGCAGTGGCGGAATCACGCTTTTCAATCCGTGGCGCAAACTCGTTATTGCCCGCGAATTCGATGGGTTACCGCTTTTCATTTCGGGATATTTTACACCTGAAAGCCGGGTCATGCTGCGGCGGAACATCGTCGAGCGCGTCCAGACTCTGGCGCCATTTCTGACTTTCGATCACGATCCGTACATCATCGCGGATTTGGATCACTATTCCTACATTGTCGACGCTTATACGACGTCGCAGAACTATCCCTACAGCGAATCATACCAAGGCTCGCTACCGGCTTTCCGTGGACAGAATTACCTGCGCAATTCCGTCAAAGCGGTGATCGATTCCTACAACGGCTCCGTGACCTTCTATGTTTTCGATCCGCACGATCCGATTATTAACGCCTATCGGAAGGTGCTACCGGAAATGTTCAAAGACGCCAGCGAAATGCCGGACAATCTGCGCCGGCACATCCGCTATCCGGAGGATATTTTCACCGTACAGGCCGAGATGTACGGCACCTACCACATGACCAATCCGACGACTTTTTACAATCGCGAAGATCGCTGGGAGATCCCGCACGAGCTTTACCGGAATTTCGAGATCGAAACGTTGCCTTATTACGTAACCACGCAGCTTCCCGGTTCCGATAAGCCGGAATTCCTGCTCATGTTGCCGCTCTCGGTCGCCGGTAAAAATCAGATGGCAGGATGGCTTGCTGGTCGCTGTGATGGCGAAAACTACGGCAAGCTCGTGGCGTTCCGTTTCCCCAAAGGGACCTTCATCGATGGTCCGGCACAAGTCGAATCACGAATCAACTCCGACAGTCGGTTCTCCGGCGACCTCACGCTCTGGGACCAACACGGTTCTCGGGTCATCCGCGGAAATCTCATCGTGTTGCCGCTCGCCGGCAACCAGGTCATCGTCATCGAGCCAGTCTACATCGAGGCGGAACAAACTAAGATACCAACCTTGGCTCGTGTCGTATTGGGGCAGCTCCTGCCCGATGATCGCAAGATTGAATGGGCAAGTAACCTACCAGACGCCGAGCGCCTTCTCGTTGGCATGGCGACTGCCACTGCGAGTGCATCTCATACGGAAGCGGGCAACGAGACGCTTGAACGCGCACGCGCTGTGTTCCGCGAGATGCAGCAGGAGTATGCCGCGGGCAATTTTGCACGCTATGGCGAACTCCTGCAGCAGCTGGGAAAGCTTCTCCTACCGCAATAAACCATCTGGCACAGGAAAGGCCCGTTAACCCACAGTCGGTTTTGGCCTGAGCGGCGCCGGGCCCGAGCACTGGGGACATTCCTTCGTCCCCAAAGGAAACGCCGGGAAGTTGTTGGCCCCCGGCGTTTCCGCCTGTGCGGTAATTCTCGCGAGCGTTGCTCAAAGGGCACAGCGCGCACATAAAAAAGCCGTTACGCGGACAGTAGTCTTGCACGGTCGGGCCGCGCGGGATCTGCCCCCCATTGCGGTTCGACAGCCCAACGTGCTGGGGGATGAGGGCGCGTGTGGGGGACGAAGGCAAAGCCGCTGGTTACTCACCTGGCCGGCGGCTTTGCTGTCTCTTGAGTCGCAAACTCCAAAGTATTGGCACCGGCGCAGCTCAACATGCACGCTCAGCGATGTCCGCTTTTCGAGGGTGAAGCGGACATCGGACATTCGGTCGACGTCGTGAGTCAATCTATATGACCTTGCGAAGGTCTGGCGGCAGATCGATTGACACCGCCACGGCACTGCACGCAGCGGGTGATCCCCTGGCCAGAGCGAGTGCCACCGCGCCGACGAGCAGGTAGCAGATGGCGCTGAGCCAGATGCTGGTGCTGATCGAAAAGGCGATATTGACGGCGACCGCGATGCTCGCCGCGAGCACGCCGGCCGCGCCGTTGATCGCCCAGAACCAGGGCGTCGGCCGCGTGTCGAGCGCATTAACGAGTGCCATGCCGGTGGGAAAGCCGAATCCCATGAGCAGGCCGAGCGGCGCAACCATCAGCACGGCCGCTGCGGCGCGGATCACGATTGGGCT
The DNA here is from genome assembly GCA_963816295.1 of uncultured Alphaproteobacteria bacterium. GTDB lineage: Bacteria > Pseudomonadota > Alphaproteobacteria > Rhizobiales > Xanthobacteraceae > BOG-931. The sequence goes on from CAWFJS010000023.1 coordinate 106,185, forward strand.
CGCTTCGAAAACGCCGACGAAGAGCGGCAGCCAGAACGGTAGCGCCCCGAGATAACATGTGAGCGCCCCGCTCCACAGCATGAGGCGGCGTGGACTACTGAGCGGAAGACGGTCGCTGATGAGGCTGCCAACGCCGGTCGAGAGAATGATGGCGAACAGGCCGACTGCAAGACCGTACACGGGATGCCCGAGAAAAAGCGACAGCCGCTGGATCACGCCGATCTCGACGAACATGAATCCGAAACCAATGAGCAAAAAATAGACCGTGCCCGCGCCGATCAGCCGGTGCGACACGCGCCTGACTGACGGCAGCGCCGGCAACACAATGGTGAGCACCACCAGCACGAACGACAGCGCAATGATGATGAGCAGCACGATCGTCGCTCCGAGGTTGCCTTTGATGACGCCCGAATCCGCCTGCATCGCGCGCAGCATCGATGCCGGATCTGTGATGCGCAGCTGATTGAAGAAGAATGGACGGTCGTCCGTCGGAGGCGAAACGTCGAGGTGAAATTTGGCCGATAACGCCTGCAGCGCTGCAACATCGGGGGCCGCCATGATCTGCTGCAGCACCTCCGATGGCCCCGGCGCGTCTGGACTGACCAGGATCGAGAAGCCCATTTGTGCGGTGACGTCATGCAGCCGCGCCAGGTCGTCACGTGAGAATGGTGTGCGGCTCACGATCAGGGTGGACAGATTGTCGAACGCTGCCAACACAAGATGGCGCCGCGGGTCCGGCACGCCGATATCGAGGAGAGTGGCCTTGGCGAGGCTCAACAACCGCCCGGTCTCGTCCACATCTTTCGGCGAGTACCAGCGCGAAACTGTAAACACGCCGTTCGGCGCCAGGCTATCGAGGAATTTGTGCCAGCCTTCCACGGTGTAAAGTCCGTTCTCCGATAGCGAGAACGCCCCTGCGCCGGTCGCCGCCCAGGTATCGACCATGCTCATCTGCAGGAGGTCGAAACCGCGATTGCGTCCGGCGCTGGCGAACCAGCTGCGCGCTTCGTCGACTTCGAATTTTACCCCGGGCAGGTCCGCCAGATGATTGAAGTCGCGGAAGCGGCGTGTGAGCAGATCGACGAAGATCGAATTGAGCTCGACGCCGGTCACGTCGCGAAAACCGAACACATAGGCCGCCAGCAGGTCCCGTCCGCCGCCAACACCGATCACCGCGGAGCGTCCACGGTTGCGGATGTAGTAAGCGAGATTGGTGATGTCGTTCTTTAAGAAACCGACCTCGCCGATTTGCCCGCTGAAGCGGTACATGGCAGTGCCGGCGTCGCCATCGATGTTCATGTAGCGCTGGTCGATCTTCTCGTACTGCACTTTTGACGAACCGCCCCACATCATCGGATAATTTCGTGAAGTCTTTGCCGCCACGATGCGCGAATAGGAGTTCCATCCGACGTAGTCGAAATTGCCGACGTCCTCGATCTGGCCTTTGGCCACTGTGAGGTGCAGACCGTTCGGTTGAAGTGCCGCGTTGCCAAGCGCAATGAGCGCGAACACGACGGCGAGCAGTCCGGGACGTTGCAGGACGCCAAGCCAGAGCGGCAATGTGTTTTTGGCATAGTCACGGCCAGCAAGCGCGAAGGCGCATGAAGCTACAGCGCCGATCGCGGCGATCATCAGCATGGCGGACACACCGTCGAGCGTGCTCATTAGTACGAGCGCCCCAAGGCATCCGAATGCGGCGCCGGCAAGATCGGCGCCATAAACGAGTCCTACCGGCCAGGGACTACGCGTCAGCGCCAGGGAGATCGCCATCCCGGCGAACACATAAGGCGGAATCAGCGCCGCAATCACCTTGCCCCACAACAGCACCGCTAGCAAAAAGCCCCTCGCCGGATCGATCACCACGGTCGAGATCAGCATCATCGTCGACAATATGACAACGACGGCAAACGCCGCCGTGATCCAGACCACATTGGCGAACAGCCGTTCGGGCGCAAAAAGCATTGGATTGAAATAGACGATCAGCGAGCCGGCAGTCATGCCGAACATGGCCATGCTGATCGCGAAAAACGCCAGATGATAGAAGCTGATGACCGACAGAATGCGCGTCTCCACGATCTGCAGCATCAGAACGCACATACAGACCAGGAAGAGACCCGCGAGGAATTGCACCTTCTTTGTCATCAGCGGTGGCCCCCAAGCCGAACACGACACGCACTATGGCAAGCCCGGCACTTAAGCGGCTCGCATAAGCGGCTCAGCACATAAGCGCATAAAGGGTTTCTCGGCCATAAGCAGCTCAGCACATAGGCAGCTTACACAAGCGGCTCACTTAAGCGGCCGAGCACTTAAGCGACCCAGCACAAAGCGCTGAACACATAAGCGAGGTCCGTACATAAAGCGGCTGGCTCAACACATAAGCGGCCGAGCACTTAAGCAGCTCACATAAGGGCCGTACATAAGGGGCTCACATAAAGTGGCTTCAGCACATAGGGGCCGTACATAGGGGCTCACATGCGGCGGGGCGCGGTTACGAAAGCGGCAGCAGAAAAAAGCTAGGCCGCCGGAGGAAGGATCACCGGGGCCAAGCAGCAAAAGGACAGACCCTCCCGGTCGGAGGCAATTCGCCGCCTCATCGAGATTGCTCTCGCAAGCAAATCCAAAAGACAGAGCACCCGTGACAAATAGATGCTCGTTACGGTGCCTAATTATTAAAACGAACCCAGCTCGTGGATCCAGGCTGCGCGCGGCCGCACATCTCGTGCGATTGCCTCTCCACTTTCCATCCGCGCTTTTGTCAGATCGTGCATGGCCTGTAGGTTGATCCAAAACTCGGGGCTAGTGCCAAAGAAGCGCGCCAGGCGCAAAGCCGTGTCTGCTGTCACCGCCCGCTCGCCCTTAACAATGGCACCTATGCGCGTTGCAGGAACCCGCAAAGCCATCGCCAAGGCATTGACCGACATCGCCAGTGGCTTAAGAAATTCCTCGCTCAGCACCTCGCCAGGATGGGCAGTCACACGGTTGGGGGTCGCAATGGCTCTAGTGGTAGTCGCGACGATTGCGACATCAGCCGGTCCTTCTTCGGTCTATTCCTATTTTCTCTGCAAGCCAGGTTTTGATCAGAGATTGATAGGGCACATCGCGTTTGTTAGCGGCAACTTTAATGCTCTCAAGGAGCGCCACCGGCAGGCGTAACGATATTGCGGTCGTCGATGGCTTTAGATTTGGAAAGCGCACCCACTCGGCCTTGCTCCAGTCGATATATTCGCTCGAGTCTATGGGTCTCCCAAAACCGTTGCTCCTCCGCTTCGCTCCGAAATTTGGGAATCGACTTAAGCTTCTTGTTCATAACGTAACCGCTCCTTGCGGTGCATGGTGCGCGCGGAAATAACCCTGATCAGCTTGCCGTTGCCGCGCAGCGTGAAACTGATGTGAAGCAGCCGCCCCGCATCTGTTTGTCCGAGAGCATGCAACCTGATCTCATAAGAACTATGTCTGACATCCTCGACGATCAGCAGCGGTTCGTTAAAGAAAACCTGCTCGGCTTCTGCTTGGCTGACCGCATGCTTTTCGATGCTTTTGCGGCTGTTACCTTCGTCCCACTCAAACCCTTCGACCTGCGAGAGATCAGGCATGGTGTATATTACCATCATATACCATGATGGCAAGTTCCTGAGTGGCCATCGAGCTCATCGACGAGAACGGCGGCGGCCCCGGCGTGCGGCTCCGAAAGCGGCATCGGACGAAGGAATGCGGCAACAATGAGCGTCCCACTGCAAATCGTGCGGCCGCTCCGCAGGTCCTTGTTCCCAAATTGGGAACATGATATAAATCGCTATGAGGGTTATTGCCCGCAACACGCTCGACGACTTTTGGAAGAGGCATCCGGAGGCGCGGGTTGCCCTCGAACGCTGGTACAAGCTCATGCGAGCCGCGCATTGGACTTCAATGGATGAGGTCCAGAGAGCGGCTCCAAAATCGAAGGCGCTGAACCGTGAGCGAGTTAGGTTTGAAGTCGCGGGCGGCAATTACCGCTTGGTGGTCGCTTTCGATTTCCGCCGGCAGGTGGCCTTCGTCAAGTTCATCGGCACCCATGCCGAGTACGATCGCATCGATGCGTTGACCGTATCGCAATACTAGAGGAGAGGATGCATGGAAGTCCGGCCGATCCGCACCGAGAAAGATCACAAAGCCGCGCTCGCTGAAATTGAGGCGTGCTGGGGTGCACCCGAGGGCTCCGAACAAGGCGATAGGCTTGACGTGCTTCTCGCGCTTGCTGAGATCTATGAAGCAAAGCGATGGCCCATCGAGACCGCTAAACGCTTTGATCCGATCGATGTACTTAACTATGCGATCGATGAACTCGGGCACACCCAGGCAGAACTGGGCGAGCTATTGCACTCCCGATCGCGTGCATCGGAAATTCTCTCCCGCGGGCGTCCGCTTACAGTCGACATGATCCACAAGATCGCCGAGGCATGGAAGATTCCGGCTGACCTTCTCGTCCGTCCATATAGAGTCAAGCGAGCTGCCTAGGACGCGACGTAAGTCTCTCAAATGAATCCTCTCTGTGACGCAAAGCCGTGCAGCGATTGGAGGCAGAAGCCATGAGAAAAAGTAATTTCGCGCTGCGACTCCAGCCATCACTCCTCGAGGAGGCGCGCAAGTTAGCCGCGGCATGTGAACTGAATTCGTTTGACCCGCGTCACCGGCTTCTTTTACTTATCATGCCCACCGAAATTCTCACCGGAGGGCATGGGGATGACGAATTCCAAAGACAAGAGTTGCCTGAAATCGCTGCTGAGTGAGCCATTGCTGCTTAATGGCGAGGACCGTGAAGCCTATGACGAACTGCTGGAGGGAAAATTGATGCCAAGATGCAGGCGCGCATCTTACGTCGACTGGACCGGCTAGATGTGATCGTGCGGCCCGAAGAGATGAACGTGCCCGGCTTTGATTTCCATCCCTTGCGAGGCTTCAAACCGATGCGCTATTCGGTCCATGTCAATGGGCCGTGGTGCATCACGTTCGAATTCGAAGACGGTGACGCTTGCCGCGTCGACTTTGAACAATATCACTGAGGGAAGTTAGTTATGGTTCATACTGCCAAACGAAATTCGGCTCGTTGTCCGACCCATCCCGGTGCGTTGCTGCGGGAGGACGTTATTCCAGCGACCGGCAAGACCAAAGCTGAGATTGCACAGCTTCTCGGCATCTCCCGTCAACACCTGTACGACATTTTGCGCGAACGCAAACCGGTATCTCCGGCCATGGCAGTTCGCCTGGGCAAATTGTTCGGCGATGGCGCTGGAGTTTGGGTCCGCATGCAGGCCGCGTACGATACGTGGAACGCCGAGCGCGAGGAGGATGTCAGCAAGATTCCCACCCTCCGGGCCAAGGCGGCGTAGACGTCATAATGCAACGGGATTCCTAAATTCTCCGGGCGCGGCCGATTGCAAAAACCGCCACAAAGTGCTCTGACTATCGGGAGGGAGGGGGACAATGGTAAAATCTTTAGTCGTCATTGCCGCGTTAGCGGTCGCTGCGCCGAGCCAATCGAGCCGGGTGCCCTCGATTACTTCGCGCTCTGAACGTCGCAACAACACGCCCGCATCGCAAAACTCAAATGGCCTGCCCTTCACCGCAAATGATCCGCCGGCGAGCAGTTTTCACGCGTAGAAGATACCGGCCGAGGTCCGGGGATGCGGCTACGAAGGCGCTCCAGGAAATCAAAACCGAACAGTTCGGGCCGCGCTTGGGCCAGCGATTTACTTTTCAAGCAGGGAATCGGGCAGCTTGAAGCGTTGGTGTTCGTTGGGGCGGGGATCGAAGAGCATCAGCGCGCCGGAGCCGAGACAGTTGATCCTACCGACGTAGTGTTTGCAAAGGCGGCACCCCTCGTACAGTCCGCGCGCGTGTCCGAAGACATGTCGCCTGCCTGCTCTATTGACATGGAGGTGAACTGTCTGCTGGCAGATCGGACATTGTGTGAGAAGAGGGTGAAGTCGCCGCCCAATCAACAGCTTTATGAGTTCCACAACCCATACAGATAATAAATGTCGCATGGGCGATGCCGCTAAATCCGTTTCCAGGACATTAGACAACACCCCTATAAGACCGAAATTGTGACAGCGCATCCGACCCATGCATAACAAAAGTAATCCGGGGAGTTCATCGACGAGAACGGCGGCGGCCCCGGGGTGCGCTTGCGAAAGCGGTACCAGAAGAAGGGTTAGGCTCGCGAGGGAGGACTGGCGCGGCATTGCCTCGACCGGCAATTCCAAAACGAAGCCAGTTTCGAGGGCAGCATAGGCACCGCTCGTCCTAGCGCCCTCCAAAGTAAGAGAATCTGATGACCTCGATCTTAGTCACCGGTGGCGCAGGCTACATTGGCAGCCATACCTGTCCTGGGCTTGGCGTCAGGGCGGCCGCCGAACCTGGAAGCGAATGCAGACGCTAGGCCAGGTAAAATCGGAACAATTCTGACCTGGGCCAAGCAGCAAAAAGACAGATCCTCCCGCTCAGAAGCAATTCGCCGCCTGATCGAGTTTGGACTGGCGGCGAAATCAAAGAAACCCAGGACCCGGAAAAAGTAGACCCTCGTGCAAGCGCTCTTCTGCTCCGAAGGGGGGCGGAAGATCCGAAGGGAGGGCGGAAGGAGTGACAAACCGGACTAGACAATGGATTGACTGAAAGCCAAAAATTGAAACTGAATAAGTGTTTAATCTCTCTCCGGCTGCTGAATTGAGGGACCATTGTGCAATCGGTACCGTTGAGCAACGAAGACGACCAACTCCACCGCATGCTTCTCGCATACGTTCGCCAGGAGTTTGAGGCGCCCGTCCGTGCGATTCTGGGTTATGCCGAGATAATGATCGAGGACGCCCAGCAGCAGGGAAATCACGCCTTTCTCAGCGATCTCCGGCGGCTCAACCAATCCGCCGTAAGGCTCAAAGAACTGATTTTAGGGCTGCTTGAACCGGGTCTCGTTAATCGCGATTTCGCGGATTTTCGTCGGCGTTTACGCCACGACCTGCGAACTCCAATCAGTTCCATCAAGGGCCTGGGCGAAATGCTTCTCGAAGACGCCCAAGCGCAGGGCAACGCCGCGCAAGTGCGTGATCTCAAGAAGCTGCTTGAAACAACGGCACGTCTTTTGGCGCAGATCGATGCGCTCGTCGATTTTGGCGGCACGGCGCTGCCGGCGCCCGCCGATCAACCGGGAACAGTCAGCACGGTGCTTAAGCCGGTACCGGCGTTGGCATCATCGCTCGTCAGCCATCAGGCGAGACCGAGCCGCATCTTGATCGTCGATGACACCGAGGCGATACGCGAGCTGTTAGCGCGCCGTTTGGGGCGCGAGGGCCACCACGTTGTTGAGGTGGCAAATGGCCGAGCCGCACTCGATCGTGTCGCGCTGGAAATCTTTGATCTCATTCTGCTCGATATGATGATGCCCGACCTCAATGGCTATGAAGTGCTGACGCAACTCAAGGCGGACGTTCGCTTTCGCCACATTCCGGTGATTGTCATTTCGGCGCTCGACGAGATCGATAGCGTGGTTCGTTGCATCGAAGCCGGCGCCGAGGACTACTTATCCAAACCGTTCGATCCAGTTCTGCTGCGGGCGCGTATCGGTGCATCCCTGGAGAAAGTGCGATTGCGCGAAAGCGAGCAGGCAGCGATCGCCGAACTCAGGGCCGAGAAGGAAAAAACCGAGACGCTACTTCTCAATATTCTGCCAAAATCGATTATTCCGCGGATGCATCGCGGCGAGACACCCATTGCCGACCGCTTCCATGACGTCACCATCCTTTTTAGTGACATCGTCGGGTTCACGAGCATGTCGATGCGCCGCTCGCCGGGCGATGTTGTCGCATTACTCAATGCCATCTTCTCGGCGATCGATCGGTTAGCGCTGGAGTACGGTATTGAGAAGATCAAAACGATTGGTGATGCTTATATGGCGGTGGCGGGTCTACCTGAACCGCGCGACGATCACCCGCAAGTGATCGCCCGCTTCGCACTGGCCATGCGGAAGGCGGTCAGTGAAGTCTCCGAAGCGTATGGTGAGGACCTAAAGATCAGGATCGGTTTTCACAGCGGCAACGTTGTGGCGGGGGTCATCGGGATGCACAAATTTGCCTACGACGTCTGGGGCGATACCGTTAACACAGCGAGTGCCATGGAATCGCGCGGCATTCCTAATGAGATCCAGGTGTCCCAGGCTAGCTTTATGCGGCTTTCCGAGCACTTTGTTTTCGAGCGGCGTGGCATGATCGAGATTAAGGGCAACCAACAAATGGAGACCTATCTACTACGCGGCGAGCGGTGAAGTTCGTAGCTGAACTCGACTGCCTGGGATCAAGTTGTGGTTTGAGCAACGTGAATAACACAATGATACAAAGTAGTGTCGGTCAGCCGCGCGGCAGGAAGCGCGTGAACAAAACATGTCATATTTCTCGATCCGCGCGCGATTGATCTTCCTCGCCATCCTGCTGCTCGCCATTTTGGTGGCGGTAGCGGCGCTGTTGACCCGCGAGCTCGCCCGCGACTCAGAAGCGCTCTCCGAGGAAGCGCGGCTGGTTTCGATTGTCCGCAATGCCAACAATGCCAGCAAACATTTCGGCGACCTCAAATATTGGTTGACCGATTTCTCGGCAACGCTCCTCGCCAGTTCGCAACACAATGCCGAAGTCGCCAAAGGCCAGCTTGATGCTGACCTCAAAACCATCGCGCCGGTCGATGCCAAAGGGGTGGCCACCATTGAGCAGGATGTCGATGCTTTGTGGGCGTTGGCGCTCAAGGCGGCCGAGGCCTATTCCGGCGACGATAGTGCCGGCGGCAATGCGCTTATGGCGCAGGCTCAGGCGCGCATTCTCAACGTCAACAACGAGATTGAGGAGATCGTCAATCGCGTTGAGCAGCAGGCCCTTTCGCGCCGTGATGCGTCCATGCGTAATGCCCGCCGCGCGGTCGAGGTCGCGATCACTGGTGGGTTAATCGCGCTGGCGCTCGCGCTTGCCGTTACCGCATTCATCGTGCGCTCAATCAACGCTCCGCTGCGTCGTCTTGAGCGCAGCATGAACGCCATCACACAGGGCCAGCTTGATGTTGCCATCCCAAACGCTGGCCGCGACGAAATCGGTGGGATGACGCGGGCACTGGCGATGCTGCGCGACAGCCTCATCGAGAGCCATCGATTAGAACAAGAGCGCCAGCGGGCTGAGGCCGAAGCGCGGCGCGCTCAAGCGCAGCTCAGCGAAGCCATCGAGGCCATTTCCGAAGGATTTGCACTCTACGATGCGGACGACCGGCTGGTCGTTTGTAATAGCCGTTTCAAGGAAATGTACGTGGGCACTGGCCTCGAGATCCAGCCAGGTATTCATTATGAGACCATCCTGCGCAAGGCGGCCGAGATGGGCATCGTCCCGCTGCCGCCCGACAAGCGCGACGGCTGGATTGCTGAACGGCTCGACCGTCATCGCAATCCCAAGGGTGCGTTTGAGCAACAGCGCAGCCACGGGGTATGGCTCAAAATCAGCGAGCGGCGGACCGCGGATGGGGGAAATGTCGGCGTGCTCACTGACATCACCGAGCTTAAGGATCGCGAGTTGCAGCTCGGGGAGCTAGTCGATCGCCTGGCTGACGCGCGCGATGCCGCGATGGAGGCGACGGTCGCCAAAAGCCGGTTCTTGGCCAACATGAGCCATGAACTGCGCACGCCATTGAACGCTGTCATTGGCATTACTGAAATGCTCATTGAGGATACTGAGGAAGCGGACAACCACAGTGCCCGCGAGCCGCTTGAGCGGATCTTGCGCGCCGGCAAACATCTGCTGCAACTGATCAACGAGGTTCTCGACCTGTCGAAGATTGAAGCCGGGAAGCTCGAGATCACCTACGAGACCGTCGATGTCGCGGCGCGGGTGAACGATCTGGTCGGCGAAGTCGAACCACTCGCCCAAAAGAACGCCAATCGCTTCGTCGTCGAATGTCCGTCCGACATTGGCACCGTGCGCTCCGATCCAACGCGGCTGCGCCAGATCATTCTTAATCTGTTAGGTAATGCCTGCAAGTTCACCGAGCATGGCCGCGTGTCGCTCTCGGTGAGCCGCAGCCGTAGCAATGGCGAAGAGTTTATTTCGTTCCGCGTCGCGGACACCGGCATTGGGATGACCGAGGAGCAGCTTGGCAAGCTGTTCCAGGAATTCAGCCAGGCAGATAACTCGACGACCCGCAAATATGGCGGTACCGGGTTGGGCCTGGCGATCAGCGATCGTCTCTGTCGCATGATGGGGGGCACGATCGAGGTTGAGAGTAAGCTCGGCGTTGGCACCACCTTCACTATGCGCGTGCCCGCCGACCGAGCGGGCGTCGCCGATGCCGTGGCAGTCCCGACAGCAGCCATTCCGCCCGAGCAGATCCGGCCTGCACGCACTAACCGTGTCCTCGTCATCGACGATGATGCTACGGTGCGCGACCTGATGCGCCGCTATTTAAGCCGCGAGGGTTTTGACGTCGTCACGGCCGCGGGGGGGCGGGAAGGGTTGGAGTTCGCGCGCGAACTGCATCCCTCGGTCATCACCCTTGATGTCTTCATGCCGGACATGGACGGCTGGAGCGTACTGCAAGCGATCAAGCAAGATGCAGAGCTGAGTCGCATCCCGGTGGTCATGATGACGATCTCCGACGAAAAACAGAAAGGCATCACGCTGGGAGCGTCAGGATATTTGACGAAGCCGGTCGATCGCGCACAACTCGCTCAGCTATTGGACCGCTTTAAGACGGCAATGCCGCGCGCGCTTGTCGTCGAAGATAACCTGACCGACCGCGACATGATGCGGCGGCTACTGGTCGGCGAGGGCTGGGAGGTCATAGTCGCCAGCAACGGCCGTGAAGCGTTGGACCGACTGAAATCCGAAAATCCCAACCTTATCCTCCTCGATCTTATGATGCCGGAAATGGATGGCTTTGAATTTCTTGCTGAGTTCCGCAAGACTCCAAAGTTCGCTTCGACGCCGGTCATTGTCGTCACCGCAGCGGACCTCAGCCGTGAGGATCGTCGCCGCCTCGATGGCGGTGTCGAACACATCCTGCAGAAAGCGGCCCCTAGCAGGGAGGATTTCCTGCGCCAGATCCGCGATCTGATTGGGCGCTATGCCGTTGTTGCGGAGTTCAGCGCAGTGGATGGCTGAAGATGGTGAAAATTCTTTACGTCGAAGATAATGAAGATAATCTCTATATGCTTTCCAACCGCCTCACACGGCGAGGTTACGAGGTGGTGTCGGCGCGTGATGGCGAACAAGGCATCGCGATGGCTGCAAGTGAGGCGCCGGCGCTCATCCTTATGGATTTGAGCCTGCCAGTGATCGATGGCTGGGAGGCAACGCGGCGGCTCAAGGCTGAAGCGCGGACTCGGAACATCCCAGTGATCGCGCTGTCGGCGCACGCCATGGCGGGCGATCGTGAGAAGGCGCTTGCGGCAGGGTGCGACGACTATGACACCAAACCAGTCGAATTGCCCCGTCTGTTAGAAAAGATTGCGGCCCTCCTCGCCCGTTAGAATTCGAGGGACCCAGTGTTGAAGGATCGACAGATCGGGCTCCACAAAGTCCTAGTCTGGGACGCTTCCACGCGCCTATTCCACTGGCTCACGGTTGGGCTAGTGATCGGGTGTTATGTCACCTGGCGCATGAAATGGATGGATTGGCACTCATGGGCCGGCGATGCGCTGTTAGCTCTGGTCCTCTTTCGATTGCTGTGGGCGTTTTTCGGCAGCGAGACCGCACGGTTTTCCGCCTTTCTGGCCTCGCCTCGCGCGGGAGCGCTTTATCTCGCCCGTGTGCTGCGTCGCGAACCTGATCGTCAGATTGGCCATAATCCAGTCGGTGGCTGGATGGTCTTACTCATGCTCGCGCTCTTGCTGGCGGAGGCTGTAACCGGGCTCTATGTCGCCAATGACGTAGCCGACGAAGGGCCCTTGACTGAAATAGTCCCGTCAGTCATCGCCAACCTCATCACGGATTTGCACTCGTATTTCTGGGACGCTCTATTGGCGGCCACGGTTCTGCACGTGCTGGCGATCCTGTTATACGCGGCCATAATACGGCACGACCTTGTGACGCCCATGATCACCGGCCGTAAGAGGCTGCCGCTAGACAGAAAACCACCGAAGATGGCAAGCGCCGCACGCGCCGCCTTTCTCTTGGGCTGCAGCGCGCTGGCCGCGGCCGCGCTCGCAACTTACCTGTGAAACTACTTCAGCTCTTAGGCGGCACGACCTGCCCACGGATTTCGCCGCCCGGATGCGCTTGCGTATGCACGTTTATGTACCACTCACCGGCGGTGAACTGCTGTGCCTGCTCCGGCGTTAGCGTCGCCTCCCCTTTGAAAGGGCTCTCTGCGGGACTTCCCTTCGTGGACAGCCAAATGAGTACCGGCGCGTTCTTACCTTTCTCTGCGGGTCCATGAAAATGTGCCATGGTAGCCGGAGCTGAAAGCCCGGTGTAGGTGATCGTCCACGTGACAACCCGCGTGGCCGGATCGTAAGTGACAGCAGCGCTCCCTTTAGCAGGGGTTTCCACCGGCGGTACTTGCTCAGCGCCGGTGAGCGGCACAGTGAAAGATATCGGCGATGCATAAACTGACCCGCCCCAAGCAGCTGATGCCACACACGCTATTAAGATCACGAGTCTTCGCGACACGGACATGTTTTACTCCCCTGATCTTTGAACAACTAGAACGCATCTACCATATGACATCGCACGGGTCTTCTCCTTTTTGACACCGGTTTTCGGTTAAAGTCCGAGCGAATAACGTACGCCCGGTCCAAACCTATATAAAAAAATTCAGTTCTTCGACAATTGTTCAAATGGCCCCGCAGTTGCCGAACGTTATTCATTAGACAAACGCCGCGGGCCGTGGCACCAGAAGCATTATGAGCGGGGCAGAAGGGTGTTGATCAATTGATTATGTTCAGGGTTGAATGGATTGATGAACATGACATCCTGCAACACGAATCCATCTTGAAAATCTTCGGTCAGGAGATGCCTGACACCGGCACGCTGTGCCGAGGCCCATAACATTGCATCCCAAAATGCCAAGCGATGTGCGCGCACGGCCTCGAGTGCCAGCAATAGGTCGCTCTCGTCAGCGGCTTGGATCGGCAATACGGCACGCCAAGCTTCAATTGTCGCTCGAATGTCCTTGGCTGGTATTCTCGACTTACGGATCGCAACATTGCTGAACTCCGCGAGCGTCTGTAGCAACAAGATACTCGTTGCTGCCTGCATTGCTCGAGCAAGCAGATCGCGCGCCCGACTCACCCTGTCATCGGATACCGAGGCAGTCGCATAAACAAGAATATTGGTGTCAAAGCTGATCACTACCGATCATGCATTTCATCGCGGGTGAATCTGGGTAAGGTGTCACCCCAGCGCAAACCCTTCTTCATCACCTCGATTGCGTGTTGGATCGCTTTTTTGCGCTCGGCGGTCATGGCTGGCGGCCGATAAGGGCTTAGGATCGCAACCGGCCTGCTCCGTTTGGTGATGAGGATCTGCTCTCCGCGCTCCGCGCGCGAAAGCAAGGCGGAAAATTCGTGATTGGCTTGACGTGCGGTGACGGTTTTCACGACAGTTCACCATTGTAGGACATGTAGGTACACACCTAGGCGAAGGGCTATTAATAGTCAAGACCACGCCAGTCGGATCGGCGTGGCGTGACGACAACGGCCGGCGCGGCTGAAACGCGGCAGCAGAAGCAGAGCTAGGCAGCTCAATCCACCATCGGTCGGGCTTTTGAGCTGGCGGGCGTCGAGTTCATCGACGAGAACGGCGGCGGCCCAGGGGTGCGCTTACGAAAGCGGCACCAGAAGAAGAGTTAGTGCCGCTGGGGAAGAAAACCCGGTTTGACCAGGGCCCGGTCAATTTTCCTGGGTGAGAGCCGATCCCTTGGCTGGGTTGCCTGGCTACATTGATTTTCGCTCGTGGATCCTCGTGCTGTTATGCTTGACGTAACACGTAATCACGTTAGAATTTTCTAAATGATCGTGAGTTACCGGGATAGCAAAACCAGGCGTTTTGCTGATGGCAAATACGTCAAGGAATTTTCCGGTTTCACACATCAGGCGGAGTTGCGGCTAGAACGACTGGACGCGGCGACAAGCTTGAAAGATCTCGCCGCTCTACCGGGCAACAGGCTGGAAGCACTGAAGGGCAATCGGCAGGGTCAATATAGCATCCGCATCAACGACCAATGGCGGATCTGTTTTGAGTGGCCCCATGAGAAAAGCTAGGCCGCGGGAAAAGCCGGGGCGCGAGTATTAGCCGCCGAGCTGGCCGGATTGCCCTCGACCGCGAATTACAAAACGAACCCAATTTGCTGAACGACGTCCGCTTTCGGGGGTAAAGCGGACATGGGTCGATGGCCCTCGTCCCTTTGACGGCTGGAGGTTAGGCTGGCACGCCTCCGTGATGACGATCACAAGAGCGCTGACCGGTTCCCTGCATTTCGTCGGCGATGCCTGTCGCGATAACAGGACGGCACAGCGCGTTGGTTCAATGTGGACAGGATTGGGTGAGCGTATCGAACACCGGCAAAATATCCCGGAATTCTTTCGGATTTTGGTCCAGATTGTTGAGTGCATCGAAAAACGCGAGGTATTCGGAGCCTAGTGTTTTCTCTAAGTCATTTATCTTTCGGGTCAAAGCGTCAGCTTTCTGTTCATCTTTCTCACGCACAGCCTGGTTGATCTGGCTACCGAGACTGTGGATTTGGCAATACGCCTGGGTCTTGGCCCTATCGCCACCGATGACACGAACAATCCTTTGTGCATCGGCCTTCAACTTGGCGAGATCCGCATGTTGGGCCTGAACATGCAACGGCACCGCGTAGATGATCAAAATCGCAACGATCAGCAGCCAATTCATAACTCGCCCATGATCCCGAGTGGCGATCTTGCGCACACACGTGAACGGCAAGGCCGAAGAGGATTGGAGCCGGCGAAACCAAACGGTTGAAAGGAGTTTCATGATGGGGGTTCGTTTGCTGCTTGGACTGAGTAACGAATAGAACCGCCGCATTGCGGAATTAAGAAAAACAAGGCCTCAACTCGAGAGCAGCCGTTAAGGAAAATGAAATGCATCGCGCAGATTCGCCGGGCGAAGGTTAAAATGCCGAAAGAGCCAGCGGTGAAGCGCTCGACGGAGCAGGATTGGGACCGCTGACTCCTATTCTGTTGGAGGGGTCGTGTTTGGCCAAGGACCTCGTCAGTTTTCGGATTCACAAGATGCACAAATTTACGGGCGAGGCAGGTCACTGGAACGTAGCCCTCATGAACCCGCCGACTGCCCGTTGCCCGAAAACTTTTTGACCTGGTGATCAACCTAAAGACGGTATCAAAACGCCATCTTGCCGCTTCACGCAGCCTTGGTCCTCGACTCCCAGATGCACCCAGCGAAGCTCATGATTGAGGACGACTTAATTCGTCTGGTGAAATTTTCACAATATTTTAGATAACTTTGAAAAGCTGTTGCAGCCAGGGTCTGCTGCCACTTAGTCCATCAGGCTGAATGGATTCGAAATCGCTGGCTGAATAGATTCAAATTTGTGAGTTTTAGTGAGCAAAGAAAGAAAGGATCTGTTCATGCAAGCGTTAATCAAGCGTTTTGTGAGGGGCGAGTCTGGCGTCACCGCGTATGGTCTGATTGCCGCTGCTCTGATGCTGATTGGCGTCGGAGCGTGGGTTGTCGCGACCGCCCCCCGTGTTGTCGCTTCGCCGCAGATCGGAATCGATCCATTACAGATGATGGCCAATGCAGGGGATCTCCCTACTTCGTCCTATAATGATGCGATTTCCTCGGGCGGCCATGTGGCGTCATTGGTTGAATCGTCCAAAAAGCAACAACGGCGCGTGAACAAATCCCACCGATTTCCTACTGATTGAGCGCGCGTATGTTGCGCAAACTGCTTGCTATCGAGGTTTCGTCAAGCGAGTAGCGCGAAATCACTGATTTTTTGGTGATTTTAAGCGTTGCAGTCTTTGCCTACCTCGCAACGAGTTGGATCGTCGTCGATAATTTTTTTGATATACAGCTGGTCAGGGCGGCGGTTTTTGTCGCTGTTGCATTAGCAACGTTTGGTATCCGTCGGGAGCGAAAGCAGCGCCTAGCAGCCGAGGACCGCCGAGAGGCCGTCGCTTAACCTTCAAGTCGCTTTTGAAGTCGGCGAGCGGCGGGTTTTCGGGCAATCTCTCAAAGAGGAGCAAAGCAGATCAACGCTCCAACTGGATTTTCGAAAGCCACAACGTGCCAATCAATCGTTGAATCTTTGCGTGTGGGCGGCCTAAAATTTAATTAGTGCTTATTGGAGACAGGCCATGTCCCGTTTTCTGTGGACTCAAAAAGAAGACATCGGACCTTCTGCACGCTTCGGTCATGCGATGAGCTACGATTCTGTGCGTTCTCGTACGGTTCTGTTCGGTGGCAGTTCGCTAATCGGGGGCCAGGTCGGGAGCGTCAACGATACGTGGGAATGGGACGGTGAGTTCTGGACGCAAATGGCGGATATCGGTCCTGCGGCCCGGCAAGATCACGCGATGTGCTTCGATAGCGTTCGCCAGACCACGCTGCTGTTTGGTGGCCTGTCCGGACAAAACACCCCGCTTGGCGACACTTGGAGTTGGAACGGGGAAGACTGGACGCAACTTGACGATAGTGGGCCGTCAGCTCGTTCAGGCCACGCTATGGTCTTTGACTCCGCGCGTGGCCACGCGGTGCTTTTTGGTGGGGAGTCGGCAGCTGGTATCCTCAACGACACCTGGGAGTGGGACGGCCTGGCCTGGACCCAACAGCAAGACACAGGTCCATCGCCTCGATGGCATCACGCGTTGGCCTTCGACTTGGTGCACAACCTCGTCGTCTTGTTTGGCGGCGATCCCGGCAATGGAAATGCGCTTGACGCAGATTACTACCTTCGGCGCTAACCCTTGCTTTAACGCGGCCATGGTCTCGACCGACGTGCAAATAGCACTATTCGGCGGTACCAACTCGTCAAACGCGGTGTTTCGTGACACCTGGACCTTTGACGGCAAGCACTGGACGAATTGTCAGGATATCGGTCCCCTTCCGCGTTTTTCCCATGCCATGTCGTTCGATGCGCCGCGTCGTACCATAGTCCTCTTCGGTGGACGCGATCTTACGCCCAGTCTGCAGGGGGACACCTGGGAGCACACTGAAACCGATCCACCTCCACCCCCTAATGGCGGTGGGGCTGGAGTCAATGTGTTATCAATAACTGTGCCATCCATGTCGGTGTCGTCCGGTGAGCAAGTGGAAGCCAATATCTCTCTCTCGTCGCCAGCCCCGGCCGGAACCCAGGTCGAACTATCATGGGCGACGCTGGGCGACACTACGCACACGGTTCTCTCCACATCCCCCGTCAATGCAGGCGATGTCGCGCCAAGCATAACCTTTACCGTGCCCCAGGTGGGCGGTGGAGGCGGTGGTGGCGGTGGCACGATCCAGATTTTCGCACGCACAGCAAATAGTGCGCAGTATGCAAGCGCTATCCTGCACGTACACCCATAACGCCATGTTACTGTTCGGAGTTTAGACCTGGGCCAAGCAGCAAGACGACAAGCCTTCCCGCGCGGAGGCAATTCGCCGCCTGATCGAGATTGCTTTGACCGCCAAATCAAAACGGCAGAGCAGCCGCGGCCAGACGCAGACAAACCACGCGCGTACTGCGAAACGAACCCATTTCCGCCACGAGGCGCTGGTCTGGCAGGTGAACCATGGAGTTCGGCGTACAGTTTTTTCCTGCCGTGGGACCCGCGCTCAAAAGCCCGGCGCAATACTGGGGCGAGGCGCTGCAGCTCACCCGCCTTGCCGACCAGCTCGGCTACGCTCACGTCCGCACCGTGGAACATTACTTCCACTCATACGGCGGCTACAGTCCGGACCCACTGATTTTCCTCAGCGCTGCTGCTGCCGTCACGCGCAAAATGCGCTTGATCACCGGAGCCGTCCTGCCAGTCTTTAACAATCCCTTAAAGCTCGCCGGCCAAATCGGCATGGTTGACGCGATTTCGAACGGCCGACTGGAAATTGGCGTCGCGCGCGCTTTTTTGCCTCACGAATTCGGTCGGTTTGGCATTTCGATGGATGAGAGCCGCGCACGATTCGATGAGGGGCTCGAACAAATCAGATTGCTTCTTACTCAAGAGAACGTCACGTGCCGGGGACGCTTTCACAGTTTTGAAAACGTGACTTCACAACCGCGTCCGACGCAAACACCGCGACCGCCGTTCTGGATTGCCGCGCTTTCGACGAAAGAATCGTTCGAGAATGCCGGTCGCCTTGGGCACTATCTGATGGGCATACCACTCGGCGGAGCCCAAATGGCTGAGCTCATTCGGGTGTATCGTGACGCCTGGGGCGCGACCGGCCATCCCGGCCGCGGTCGCGTGATGCTGGCTTTTCATATGTTCTGCGGTGAAACCCGCGAGCAAGCGGCAGCGATCGCGTGCGAACCACTGAACGCTTACCTGAAATCGATCGTTGACGCGGCATCAGAGTGGATGTCCGGCATCGCCTCCAAAGACTACCCGAACTACCAAAAGATGATCGAACTCCTGTCTAAGGAGAATTTCGAATCGCAGGTCGCAAAAGGCTGCGCCTGGGTTGGTACGCCTGATGATATCCGTAAGGCAATTAGCGCCTATAACGCTCAGGTGGACGGCTTTGAATCTGCGTCCCTCCAGGTGAATTTCGGAATGATCAGCCAAGCGGATGCCGAACGCTCAATGAGGTTGTTTGCACAAGAAGTAATGCCGCACTTCAAGGAGTAAGAGTTCCGACGCCACAGCGTTCGAACTGAATGAGACTTCTCCCGCCGTAAGGAGACGCACTGTGCCACCGCACACTGATCGCATCCTCACCACCCATGTCGGCAGCCTGATCCGGCCGCCGCAG
Source organism: uncultured Alphaproteobacteria bacterium (assembly GCA_963816295.1). Classification (GTDB taxonomy): domain Bacteria; phylum Pseudomonadota; class Alphaproteobacteria; order Rhizobiales; family Xanthobacteraceae; genus BOG-931. The sequence goes on from CAWFJS010000023.1 coordinate 125,120, forward strand.
CTGATCGAGTTCTGGCGATCGATCGAAGATGGCAAGCCCTACGATGAGGCGGGGTTCGAAACCCGCCTCATCGAGTGCGTCACCGAGGTGGTGCGCCAGCAGGCGGAGATCGGCATCGACATTGTCAGTGATGGCGAATTCAGCAAGGGGCTCAATTGGGCATTCTACATTTTCAAACGCCTCAAAGGCATTGCCGTGCGGCCGGCCACGCCCGAGGAACTACAGGATCCGATGGCGTCGATGTCAGGCGGTCAGGACCGCCAGGCGTTTCCGGAATTTTACGCCGAGTACGACGCCGCCACCGGGTTGGGCAAAAGGCTCGGCTATCGCGTCGTCGTCAACGGCCCGATTTCCTATTGCGGCCAGAACCAGGTCGGCCGCGACATCAACAACATCACCGCCGGTCTGGCCAAGGCCAAGCGGCAATACCCCACGCTCGCAGGCTTTCTCCCGGTGGTAGCGCCGGCGAGCGCGCTGCCTGGAGCCAAAATCGAGCACTACAGGGATGAAGAGAGCTACCTCTTTGCGCTCGCCGAAGCGTTGCACCAGGAATACAAAGCCATCGTTGATGCAGGTCTTTATGTGCAGATCGACGATGCGTTCCTGCCCTATATGCATGAGCGCATGGTGCCGCCGCTGTCGAATGCCCAGTATCTACGCTGGGCGCAGATGCGTGTTGATGCGCTTAATCACGCGCTGCGTGACATTCCGGAAGAGCGCTCGCGCTATCACATCTGTTGGGGTAGCTGGAACGGCCCGCACGCCTTCGACGTGCCGCTTAAGGATATCATCGGCCTGTTGCTGCAGGTGCGCACCGGCCATTACTCATTCGAGGCTGCTAATCCACGCCACGCTCATGAGTGGCGAGTGTGGGAAACCGTGAAGCTTGCGCCCGGCAAAATTCTGATTCCCGGCGTGATCAGCCACGCCACTAACATCGTCGAGCATCCGGAATTGGTCGCAGAGCGCATCGTGCGGCTCGCTAAGATCGTCGGCCGCGAGAACGTTATGGGAGGTACCGATTGTGGCTTCGCCCAGAGCCCATTCGCCCGCCGCGTGCACCCGACCATTATGTGGGCGAAGTTAAAGTCGTTAGTCGAAGGTGCGCGGATCGCGACGCAGGTGTTGTGGGGCAAGCAGGCCGCCGCATAAGGACCGCCGGCCTCCTGATGTTCGATCCCATGCATAGAGCGGCTCGGTATTAGCTCAGTATAGCGGCTCAGTACATAGCGGCTCAGTACATAGCAGCCCAGTCGAGTAGCTAGGGTTAGGAAAATGTCGACCCGTGCAGTGAACGTTCTGATATCTGGCGGATTTACTGGCGCGTATGAGCAGCTATTGCCGGAATTCGAGCGGACGAGCGGCATCAAGGTCACGACCAGATCGGGTGCGTCGCAGGGGCCGGGGCCGCAAACGATTGCCGCGCAGCTCGCCCGCGGCGTGCCTGCTGACGTGGTTGTCCTCTCGAGGGAAGGCCTTAGTGAGCTGATGGCCGCGAACAGGATCATCCCGGGAACAGACGTGGATCTTGCGCGAGTACCCCTCGGGGTGGCGGTGCGGGCGGGCACGCTGAAGCCCGACGTGAGCACGGTCGATGCTTTCAAAAAAGTCCTGCTGAGGGCGAAAACCGTCGCGGTCCCTGGAAGCACCAGCGGTATATGGCTTAGGACCGATCTTTTTCCGCGGCTCGCCATCGCGGAAAAGATCAAAGTCGCGGCGAAGTCGCGCGGCACGCAGGCGACGGAAACGGTCGCCGCAGGAGGTGCGGACCTTGCGGTGATGCCGGTGAGTGAAATTTTGCACGCGGTAGGTGTCGATTTCGCGGGCAGCCTCCCACCGGAGATCCAGTTCGTCCAAGTGTTTTCAGCGGCCGTCGTGACCGGCACGCAAGCGATTGAAAGTTCTAAACGACTAATCGAATTTCTTGCCTCAGGGCGCGCTTCCGAGACAATCAGGAAAAGTGGAATGGAATCGCTCGCGACCTCTGGCTCCTAGGGTTCCCTCTGATGGACCGGCTCACTATAAGCGGCTCCGTATATAGGCGGCTCGTTATATGAGCGGCTGCGTATATAAGCGGCTCGAACAAAAGTTAAGGACGCGCTATAGAGCGTACCGCCAATGCACCGATCTTTTCAGCGATGAGCAAGACTTACGCCATAGCTGATCTGCACGGCCGCTTCGATCTTCTCGAAATGGCGCTTGCTAAGATCGCCAACCATGCTGATCTACCGGCGACGCTTGTCACACTCGGCGACTATGTAGATCGCGGCCCCGATAGTCGGCAAGTCGTCGAACGGCTTATGGGCGGCTTGGACAATGAAGGCTGGCGAGTGATCTGCCTCAAAGGCAACCACGAGGATATCATGTGGCAGACCTGCCGCGGCTTCGTACCGGACTGCGACTGGTGGCTAACCAATGGCGGTAACGCGGCGCTGATTTCCTACGGTCAACAGATAGGCGATGAAGCCGACGTGACGGTCATACCCGACGAGCTGTTGAGGTGGATCGAGCAACTGCCATTGATGCATGTCGATGAGCATCGCATTTTTGTTCATGCGGGCGTCGATCCGAATTTCTCGCTGGACGAGCAAGACCCACAGGATGTCGTCTGGAAAATCTATGATGACTACGACAATAGCGGATACGGGCAACGCCATGTCGTGCATGGTCATGACCAGCATGCGAACGGCCCGATCCTAAAAAAGAACCGAACTAACCTTGATACTTTCGCTTGGTATACTGGGCGCTTAGCGATCGGCGTATTCGATGACGACACGCCGGGCGGCCCGCTTGAGATTCTGGAAATTCACGGCCAACCACACTCTGGTTGATGTCCTCTGTGGATGGCCCCCGCGTTGCAAGAGATAATTTGACGTGGTGACGTTGGTCGGGTGCAGTCTTCTGTCCGGCCTGTTGATGCAGTCAGTTGAGACTGCTGGCCCTGATGGAGTCCGCGAACGAGGTCCCATTCTGTTATTCAGGCTATGACGCCTTGGACATCAAGTGGGTTGTCCCTGTTCCCGGTCTGACCGGTTTGCCATCACATCGCATCGCTCTCGCAACTTCGTGAAGCTGATCTCCTCTTCAGCTAAGCGTGTATCGTCGCTGTTATGCGGCCAGTGCCGGCTGGTGGCTGGCACGATAGGTCTCGCCACGTGTCATGATTGCCCAGATTATCCGTGCTGTCTTGTTTGCCATCGCGACGGTTGCAACCCGCACGGGCTTTCGCACGAGCAGATTGGCTAGCCGTGGATCAATCGTCGGAGGATTGTCCTTTGCGCGTCGAACGAGTGAAGTCATGCCGACGATGAGCAGCTTGCGCAAGTACTTGTCGCCCATCTTGGTGATACGTCCGAGCCGCTCTTTACCACCACTCGACTTCTGAAGTGGCGTCAGTCCCAACCAGGCGGCGAACTGTCGCCCTGAGCGGAACTGGTGCGGGTCGGTGACCGACGCGGCAAGTGCCGTCGCACCGACCGGTCCGATACCAGGAATGGTCATGAGACGACGCGCGACATCGTTGCCACGTTGCCAAACGAGCAGATCGCGATCGATTTGGCGAAGCCGAACATGGATATCGAGTGCCTGCTGTGACAGTGTGCCGACGATCTTCGCAGCTTCAATCGGAACGTCTGGCGCTTCATCATCGACGATCCGTCGCGCCATCAGCAGCGCCCGTTCGAGACCCTTGGGGATGTTGATGCCAAACTCGGCGAGCAGGCCGCGGATCATGTTGACCAGCTGCGTGCGCTGCTTGACCAGTAGATCGCGTGCTCGGTGCATCGACAGCGCCGCCTGCTGCTCGGGTGACTTCACCGGCACGAAGCGCATCGTCGGCCGCGTCACCGCTTCGCAAACCGCTTCCGCATCGGCAGCGTCGGTCTTACTGCGCTTCACATACGGCTTAACGTAAGCCGGCGGCATCAGGCGCACCTCATGGCCGAGCTTGATTAGCTCACGCGCCCAATAATGCGAGGTGCCGCATGCTTCCACGCCGACCAGGCACGAAGGCAACCTGGCGAAGAATGGCAGCATCTGCGCTCGTCGAAGCGACTTGCGGATAACGACCCGACCGTTCGCGTCAACGCCGTGAACCTGAAAAATGCTCTTAGCCAAATCGAGGCCGATCGTAGTAATATCCATGACGGGTGGCTCCCATTTTGCTCGTGAATGCCTGATGGCATTCACACCTTGGCACCTAGATGCCGTGAGCGGGAGCCATCCACCTCATCCGTTATGGAGCGCCGCAGACTTAATTCGGACATCACGCGAAGTTCGCTCTGGGCCAGTATGGCCGCCCGCGAGCGATATCGACACCGCAATCGTGAATGGTCTGAAAGCGCTTGACCCTGACCGGCCGATTAGAGAAGCGGACATTGGTCGGCCGCCTCCATCTATCCTCGAAATGTAGTTTCAACTGCGGGCGATGAGTGAGCGCCTATCGATGGATGAAATCATCGTTTAGGCGTTGGGACGATCCACTATGCGTGGAGTGAATGACCAGTAAGGCTTCGTCGGCGCGAGCACCACAACAATTGTGCCGATCTTGACACGACTGTAGAGGTCAATCACGTCCTCGTTAGTCATGCGAATGCAGCCCGAAGAGATGGCTCGGCCGATATATTCCGGCTGGTTGGTGCCGTGGATCCGGTACTGGGTGTCCTTGCCACTAGAGTACAGATATAGCCCGCGCGCACCCATCGGATTTTGCGGTCCGCCGCTCACGAAGGCCGGGATGGGCCCAAGCCGCGCGTGTTCGCCGGCGGTCGGTGTCCACGACGGCCATTCTTCCTTGCGGCCGACCGTGGCGATGCCGCTCCAGGCTTGCGCGTCTTCGCCGACAGTGACGCCGTAGCGGATCGCTTGGCCTTTCGGCAGCACGTAATAGAGAAACTTGCTGCTGCTATCGACGACGATGGTGCCCGGGGCTTCCTGGCGCGCGTACTGAACGATCTGACGCCTGTACTCCTCCGGAATAGTCGCCTGCGCGTAAGGCAGATTGGACATCAATTGTTTATCGCGCGCGCTCCAGCCGGCTTAAGTCACGGGTGCAAGCGTCTCCTGCATGCAGCCGCCGAGCATCAGACCGATAATTACGAATACAATCGCACGCATAGATTACTCGTGAAACGACCGTCGCATCGACTGCTGGGGCGTCGCTGCGGGGGTCTTGACCGGGTTGCTGACGAGGTGCGTGCGCGGACTGCGCTGATAAAAGTCGCAATAGGCGAAGTCCAATCCAGCGACTGAGCCGCGGAAGCTGCGGTTGTCGATCTTCTGCACCCTGAAGCACGGCGTAATCGGTAAGCCCGACAGGTGCGCGCAGATCGCCGGGCCATCCACGCGGATCGTGCCGGGTGGCAATGCGGCAAAGCGCGTCTCGCCCTCGCCGCGAATGCGAATAGTACCGACGACGGAACCATCGGGGAAAATGCGGCCGATGCCTGCGGTGCCTTCGAAACAGGTATAGGAGAACAGCCGGCCCACCACGAACGCGCCGGCCTGCTCTGGAGCGAGATCTTCGGCTGCGGCCCAACCCGTTCTTAAAATCCCGGCTCCCAATCCACATAGACAGACGAGAGCCACGCGCACCAACATGCCGCCTCCACCACTGGACAGCAGCGCGACGTTAACAAGATTTCTTAATCGTTTCTTTACCATAGTTGCCTGATGGTTAATGCGGTGCACCACAAGATCGGCGCCGGGGCGCGCTCATTCCGGGCGCGCTCTTTCTTGCTCTGACTTTTCCACTAATTGAGAATTGTCTAGGCACCCTGAGGCTCTGGCCAATACGCGCTTAGCAAAATCTCCATCCCCTTCCTCAAGCGCTTTGAGCGCGAAAGCCATCAAGCGAGTGGCGTACAAGCGCAGTTGTTTGGCGTTCAAGTTTTGCTACGCTTTTGGGGCCAGATTGTCGCCCGAGACAACGAACAACGGTCAGAAACATATGCGATGCCGATTAAAATACTGCCTGCCGTAAGGAACAGAATTTTCGGAAGTATTTTCTGAATATTCGAGCATTCGCTTAATGCGTTACAATGATCGAGCGCATATCTCCGATTGGCACAAAGCGGACATGTCAGTCGTGAGGCAATTCGCCGCCTGATCGAGATTGCACTTATTATGACAAAGTCCAGATGGACCCTGGCAAAGGCAAGCGATGGTTTTGCACTCCTGAGGAAGCGGAAGCTGCAGGTTGGCGCCGAGCATTCAGGTAACGTTGTTGGTAGTTGATGACCTTTTTCAGGCATTGGTCCGGCTCGCGAATTTGCGAGGGACGCTCGCTAAAAAAGCTGCAAGACAATTTATGTTAAATGCCGAATTCCCTGATCATCGGCGTTAAATGAACATCAAGACAGATCGATCAAGTCTGTTTCTATGCAAGCATGCCATCGCAGATCGGGGTTCTGGAGGACTGTGGGCCTTATTGGCGCGGTCGTATTTGCCGCAAGCGCAATTGGCCAAGTCTCTGGGATCACATTGGCAGATCGAGGGAGCTTACGCGGGAAGTACCATTGGCCCGCGAAGATTCCATATCCTAAGGAAAATCCATATTCGGAGGCGAAGTTCAACCTCGGCCGCATGTTGTTCTTTGATCCAATCCTGTCCGGACCGCAAACCCGGTCCTGCGCCAGTTGTCACAATCCAGGGCTGGCCTGGGCGGATGGGCAGCCGCGGGCAATTAGCCTAACACAGGATCCGCTAGCGCTGCGCTGTCCGACATTATTCGGTGTGGCATGGATTCCAAAGCTTGGCTGGACCGGCCACTTTCCCGATCTGGAGAGCGTAGCGATGACGCCCATCACCGCCCCAAAAACAATGAATCTGCCGGAGACTTTGTTGATCGAACGTCTTTCCGCGATTCCGGGCTACGTCCGTGCATTCAAGGATGCATTCCATCAAGCTCAGATTGACCGGCGCGAGATCGAACAGGCGCTCGCAACATTCGAACGTTCGATTGTACCAACCCGAGCGCCATTCGACCGGTGGATCAGCGGTGACAGGGCCGCGATAAGCAAATCGGCAGAGCGCGGCTTCGATCTGTTCAACGGCAAGGCGAATTGCGCAGCGTGCCACAACGGTTGGGCCTTTACTGATTCCTCATTCCACGACATCGGAAGCGCGCAAAATGACGACCTCGGGCGCGGCGAACTATTTCCCAATTCCGTAACACTGCGTTATGCGTTCAAGACGCCGACCCTACGCGACGTCGCACGACGGGGGCCCTATATGCATGACGGATCGGTGCCGACTTTGGCGGCGGTGATAGACCTATACGATCGTGGTGGCATCGAGCGGCCAAGCCGAGCACCCGAAATCTATCCACTCGGCCTGACTAATGCTGAGAAGGCCGACCTCATTGCATTTCTGGAAACTCTCACTGGCGGGCCTGCCTCCGTTCAGTATCCCGCTCTGCCACCCTGATGCTCGTCGGCACGCGCAAGGACTGAAAACGGCAACCCCGATTGCCATTTGGTGGCTTGGGCGACCCCGATCATCTTCCTTTAGTAGCGCAGCACTTCCTGCCGGTCACTCAACCAAGCCTGCTCATCCGCTAGAGTCAGTACGTCCAGATCTTGTGGCGTCGCGGTCGCATCGTCCACCCATTCGCGCAGTAACGGACCGCCATTGATGACATCGATGGCGAGCTTGTCTCGCTCGTATTCATAAGCGAACTCGCGCCATAGCTGGTAGTCGGGATACAAACGGCGAATAGCCTTGAACGCGAGCGCCTGGATACGCCATGGCTTGAACGCCTGGTGATCGTAGCCGGGTCCTTCGGTGTGGATCTGAACGCCGTTGCACAACTTGCCGACATGTTTGTGGAACGTGGGCTCAAACCAGCAATCGCGCAGCCGGCAACCGCGCAGCCAATGTGGTGCGAGAGAAGCCATTTCTTTCATGACGGCTCGCGCATCGATATCGGGAGCGCCAAAAAGTTCGAGCGGTCGCGTGCTCCCGCGGCCTTCCGACAGCGTCGTGCCCTCGACCATCACCGTGCCCGCATAGGCGCGAGCCATCCACAAATTTGAAGCGTTTGGACTGGGGTTAACCCACGTCCGCTTGCCAAGCGGCCAACCGAACCCTGGCGCAGCGTCGGGCTGCCAGCCTCGCATCTCGATAACACGATACTCGACATCAAGCTTGAGGGTCCTGGTGAACCACGAACCAAGCTCACCGAGCGTCAGCCCATAACGCATCGTCAGCGGTCCGGCGCCCACAAAGCTTTGCCATCCGGCTCGCAGCATCAACCCTTCGACAGGTCGGCCAACAGGATTCGGTCGATCCAGTACCCACACCGCTTTTTGATGTTTCGAAGCCGCTTCGAGGACATAGCGGAGTGTCGTGATGAACGTATAAATCCGGCACCCCAAATCCTGCAGGTCGACGAGGATGACATCGCACGTATCCATCATTGCATCTGTCGGCCTGCGTGCTTCGCCATACAAGCTAAACACCGGGATGTCGTGTACCGGATCCTTGAAGTTTGGCGACTCGATCATGTTGTCTTGCTTGTCGCCACGTAAGCCATGCTGCGGACCGAACGCCGCGCTGATCGTTATATCGCCGCATGCGGTCAGCGCATCGAGCGAGTGTGTCAAGTCTGCCGTGACCGAGGCGGGATGAGCCAGCAATGCAATGCGCCTGTCACTGAGCGGCTTGCGCAAGGCCCGTTCGGCTATAAATCGATCGATGCCAAATTTCATGGTCATTAGGATTTCATATGACTTCAAGGGCAAAGGAATTGGAATGATGGAAATCCGCCTTGCCGGGTGGATGAGCCAACGCCCAATATGACCGGTGGCCGCTAATTTCCTCAATCACTGCCGAGAGCCCAACTCGCAACGTCGAGCCTTGGGAGAGCGGTAACTGGCCCAGCTCCAGTGACGCTTGCAAGACGTAGCGGTCGGGAGTCGGTTGCACCGTGATCTGAGGCGCGTTGATCTCGGTCGCAACACGCATGTCGGTGCGGTAGTCGCTGAACCGATAGGCCGCCCATCGTGTCGAGGGTGCAAAGTTGAATTCGTAATATGCGACGTCTTGGGAACTGCCAACGAAGGCCTCGAAGCAGGTATGCCGCCAGAGCTCGTCGGTCCGTGCCGCAGCGGCCACGGGTGACATAGCCAGATCGCTTATCCTACCGGTTACGGCATAGGCAAACACTAAATTACCGGTTCGTGGGCGTGCAACTTCTACCTCGATGTGCGTCACTGCAAGGCAAGACGAGTTTGGATGAAGCCGCAACGCCTGGCGCATGCTGGGATTGTAATAGCACAGTGGCTCAGCACACAGTGGGGAGCGCCGGCAGACGCCCCGCAACCATCGCGCCCGTACTATCCGGCCTACGCAAGCCGCTAAATTGGTTTATCGTCATTTTCGATTGGAAACTTGCTCCGCCAATGTTGCGCGATATCGACGCCACGACAGAACCACACCCGATCAAAACTGCGCATGTGCTCGAGGAGCTTGATCAAACCACCACATCGGCCGGGCCGGCCAATCAGCCGATCATGAAGGCCGATTGAGAGCAGTTTCGGTGAGCCGTTGCTGCCCTCGCGGTACAGCAGATCGAATGCATCGCGCATATAGGTGAAAAAATGCCCGGCGGTTGAAAATCCGCTGTTTTCGTTAAACCGATTATCGTTGGCCTCGTACGAGTAGGGAAAGGATAGAACGAAAAATGGACATCGCACCGATCAGAACGCGACGCGACTACCGAAATGCCCTAAAGCGCATTGAGAGCCTGATGAGGGCGAAGCGCGGCACGCCGGAGGGCGATCGCCTCGATGTGCTGGTGACGCTGGTCGAGGCATGGGAACGCCAGCACTACCCACCCGGTTTTCCCGATCCAATTGAGGCAATTAAATATCATATGGACCAGAACGGACTTCAGCCGCGCGATCTTATTCCCTTCATCGGCAGTCGTAACCGCGTCCATGAGGTGCTCAACCGTCGGCGATCGCTGACACTCAAGATGATTCAGCGATTACACGCGGGACTTAGTATCCCGGCAGAATCCCTTATCAAAGCTGGCCGGAAACGGGCGGCCTAATGATGACGGATGGTCGAGTTTCATCGACGAGAACGGCGGGGTGCCCCCGGCGTGCGGCTACGAAAGAAGCACCAGAAGAAGAGCTAGGTCGCTTGCGCGAGACGTCGCGGGAGTTTTTAGACGCCTGCCCAAAGACCTGGACCGACGAATGAGCGGCTGGCTACTTCCGGACCCCGTACGCAGCAATTCGGGCGCCTCAACTGGATGAACCCTCCCCCAGGCTCCTGATCTGTTTCGCTTTATTTAATTGGCGGTTTGATCTTCATCAATGACTTGTCCGAGCTGGATGCTATCGTTCCAAATCAGCTCGTAGAGAAAGCCAATGTCAGTTCATGACGATCACTCGCGCGACGCCAGTGCATGCGCCGAACCCTTTTCGCCGATGGGATTGGTAATAATCGGAATTATCGTGTTCATTAGCCTCGTGCTCTGGCAGCATGGACCATCAATTGGGACACTCCTATTGCTGCCGGTGTTGCTGATTTGCCCATTGACGCATTTACTCTTGCATCGTCACCCGCATTGAAAGATGCAGCCGCGTCGTTGCGAGGGCTAGCCGGCGTTAAGGACCGCCTGATTACGAATTGCCGGCGCACGGGGTGGGGAAGCTGTGGGTTGACCCGAGGGCGATATTCCGACAATCAGCGGCCGAAATCAGGCACGCTACGGACCTAGGTCCTCAATACCGACCGCAGACTTAGTCGATATTCCCGTTTCAAGGAGGCAATGATGCTCAAATTCTACTACAGCGGAGCGCCGAACCCCACCAAGGTCGCCCTCTTCCTCGAAGAGACGGGCACCCCTTACGAAGCCATTCCCATCGATACCCGGAAAGGCGAACAGCACGGATCGGATTTTCTTGCCATCAATCCAAACGCCAAGCTGCCTGCCATTGTCGACGGCGATATCACGGTGTTCGATTCGAGCGCTATCCTGCTCTACCTCGCTGAGAAAACTGGTAAGTTCCTGCCCGCCAAATCCGACAAAGCGCGAGGCGAACTGCTGTCGTGGATGTTCTTCGTTTCCTCGGGCGTTGGCCCTTACTTTGGCCAGTCGGTGCACTTCCGTAATTATGCGCCAGAGAAGATTCCGTACGCCATCAATCGATATGCCTTTGAAGCGCAGCGCCATGCCGGCATCCTCGATGCCCGGCTTGCCAAACAAAAATATATGCTCGGCGACACTTACACGATTGTCGACATGAATGTGTGGGGCTGGGCGCGACTTATCCCGACCGTGCTTGGCGACGGCGGTTGGACGAAGTTTCCGAATTTAAAACGGCTGGTGGACGAGATCAGCGCACGGCCAGCGGCACAAAAGGCCGTTGCACTTAAAGATCGGCATAAGTTCAAGACAGAAATGGATGCTGAAGCGATCCAGGCCATGTTTCCGCATCTCAAGGTCAAGGTCGCTTGAGCCTGCTCGACGCCTGCGCTCCAAGTTCGCGGGGCATCACCATGGGACTTCCCCGCAGACGATTTTTCCGACTCGTGACCGGTGCTGCCGTACTGCCGGCCGTGTCGCGCGCGGCGTGGGCGCTCGATTATCCAACGCGGCCGGTGCGCATCATCGTCGGATTTCCCCCTGGCGGTCCCACCGACATTTTTGCGCGTCTAATCGGTGAATGGCTGTCGAATCGGCTCGGCCAGGCGTTCATCGTTGAAAACCGTCCCGGTGCGGGCAGTACGGTCGGTATCTCGGCCGTCGTTACTGCACCCCCTGATGGCTATACGCTACTATTGGTCAGCACGTCCGCCGTCATTAGCGCATCTTACTATCGGAATCTTAGCTTTGATCTAATCCACGATATTGTACCGGTGTGTGGTGTTGCGCTCGAACCTCTGGTCATGGTGGTCCATCCATCGGTTTCAGCCAAGACAATTCCTGAATTCATTGCACATGCGAAGGCAAATCCCGGCAAGATCATCATGGCATCGGTCGGCAATGGCACCACGCCCCAAATGACTGGCGAGTTATTCAAGATGATGGCGGGCGTAGACTTACTCCACGTTCCGTACCAAGGCGCTGCACCGGCTCTCACTGATATGTTGGCTGGCCGGGCACAGGTCATGTTCGAAGCGATGCCAACTCTGGTCGGCTATATACAATCCGGAAAACTGCGTGCCTTAGGCGTTTCAACCACGACCCGGTCACCGGTGTTTCCGGATATCCCCACAATCGGCGAATACGTCCCGGGTTATGAATTGAGCGTTTGGTTCGGTATTGCGGCGCGTAGACAGACGCCAGCCGAAATCGTGGAAGTGCTCAACAAAGAGATTAATGCGGGACTTTCCGATCCTGCCCTCAGTGCGCGGCTTGGTGAGTTCGGTGGCACTGCGCTTAAGGGCACGGCCGCCGAATTTGAAAGACTGTTCGTAGGCGATGCCCAGAAGTGGGCTAAAGTGATGAGAGCCGCGAACATAAAGCCAGAATAGAGCCGTGAATGAGGGTCAGAAGCCCTGCGCGGAGCGAGGGTCTCCATATCGGCCATCCGCTGATTCAAGCCAGAATGCGGTGACCGGAGCAGCATCTCCCACGACCGTTGAGCTTGGGTCAGTTCCTGCGCAGCAGTCCAGTCTCGACCAGTGGCCGCCGTTCGACTGTCTGCCACACCTCCGGCCGAAAAAGAAACTGGCGTTCTTTCTGGTCTCGAGCAGATGCTGCGCCACGACCCACTTGCGGCAGCGAGGAAGCCCCGCGCCCGCCCATGCCGGTGGGACAGTAGAAACGAGTTGAGCAGCCCAAAAAATTCCGCAAAAAACTCCAGATCCCTCAGTATGCTACGCACCGCTGGGGGGAGCTTTCATGATTTGGACGAAGCTAGGCCGATCCGCCTGGGGATTTGCAATGCTAGGCCTCCGCCTTGATCGGCTTGTCGCTTTGGCTTGCTTGACCTTGCTACTGCTGATTCCGCGTGCCGCGCTCAGCGATGCCGATGCGGATAAATCCGTGCCGAATGCGGAGATTGTGGCGCCGCCGGCGGAAGCAGATTTGCAGCATGCAACAGACAAAGCGACCGGCGCTGCTGCGGAGACCATACCGATAACAAATGGGACGTCGGCCGCGAACGAAAAGCCGGGTAACTCGAGCGATCAGGCCGAGATCCAGAAGTCGGCAGCCGTGTCGACACCCGTCGCGGCGACATCAGCAGCGACAGCGACTCCGGACCCACTGACCGCCGCTGAGGTCGAAGTTGCGGCTGCACCGGGGTCTGGGCCCGATAATTCCCAAACGCCTGCCGCGTCCGACAATCATCCTCCACCGACCACCACTGCAGCACCACCGAGTGCCCCGAACCAGCCCGCGGTGACGACCGATGCGAGCGCTGCTATCGATCCCGATGCTCCGATTACCGAACAATTGCGCAATCTTGCTAGTGGAAAATTTGATCACATCATCGGCAGTGCCGAGGAAAGGACAGCCATCGACACATTCTATTCCGGCCGCAATTATGCGCCGCTGTGGATCACCGAGGGCAAGGCTAATGCGCGCGCCAAGGCCGTAATTGCCTATCTTGGCGGGGTCTCGGCCGACGGTCTTGATCCAACCGATTACCCAGTTCCGAATTTTGACTCAATCAGTGATCCGGTCGTGCTTGCGGAAGCCGAGATTAGTCTGACGACTTCGGTCGTCACTTACGCGCATCACGCGCGAATAGGCCGCGTACATTGGTCGCGCGTGAGCGGCGATGTCTTCTACGAAGCGAGTGCGCCGGATCCCATCGAGGTCCTCACGACTGTTGCGGAAGCCAAGGACGTGGCTAGGACACTTGACGCCTATGAGCCGCATTCTGAGCCCTACCTCGCGCTCAAAGCCAAGCTGGCGGAACTTCGTGCCAGCCAGCATGACTCCCACAAGACTCGCATCCCGAACGGGCCGCCGCTCAAGATTGGCATGCGCGATGAGCGGGTGCCGCTACTGCGCTCCCGGCTCGACGTTGCCGGCGACGGCGGCACGACCTACGACAAGGTGCTTGCCGATGCCGTAAAGAAATTCCAGGAGACGCATGAACTCAAGCCGAGCGGCACGCTCGACACGGCGACGCTCGAAACGCTCAACGGCCGGCAGTCAGATCGGTGGACAGACATCATTATCGCCAATATGGAACGCTGGCGGTGGATGCCGCACGATCTGGGTGCGACCTACGTCATCGTCAATCTGCCCGATTTCACGCTGCGCGTGATGCGCCAAGGCAAGCTGGTCTGGATGACGAAGATCGTGGTTGGCAAACCGACCACGCCGACGCCAATTATGAGCGCCCAGATGAAGTCCATCACCGTCAATCCGACTTGGAATGTGCCGGACTCGATCGCCACTAACGAATATCTACCTTTGCTGCAGCAGGACCCCACGATCTTGCAGCGGATGGGGTTGCAAGTCAGCTACAACGCCGATGGCACCATTCATCTTTCCCAGCCGCCGGGTGAGCAGAATGCGCTCGGTCAGCTCCGCTTCAATTTTCCCAACAAGTTTCTGGTTTACCAGCACGAACTCGAACCAAAAATATCTGTTCGCCCATGATAGGCGCGCTGAGAGCCACGGCTGTATGCGGGTCCAGGATCCTGTGAAATACGCGGAGGTGCTGCTATCCATCGTGCGGCCAGGGGAAGGCTACACGCAGGATCGCATTCGTAGAATGTTTGGCTACAACGAAGCCGACATTCAATTTCCGACCCTAATCCCGGTCCACCTCACCTACCAGACCGCTTTCGTTGATGACGACGGCAAGCTGGAATTCCGCGAGGATCATTACGGCCGCGACCAAGCGCTGCTTGCTATACTGAAGGGGAGCGAACGCAAACTTGCTGATATTCCCATCCAACGCAAGGACAGCACGATTCGTCGGCAGCTTCTGGCAATGCCTGACAATCCCTGGGGCGGCTGGGGACGTGGCTACGGGGGAGGGCTGAACTTCTTCACGCGATGGTTTGGTGGCCTATCCACTCCGGCCGTGCCGGCCCCGCGCCGACCCGTGGCGCAACATAGGGCGTATTATCAATAGTGGCTCGGTGAGCCTAATTGTGGTCCCTTTTGGCCGATCACGCAATTCTGGATGGCACCCACGCTGGCGTTTCCTACGTGCGCTTGTTGCTGTCTAACAAGAAAAAAAGCTCCGCGGCCTCACGCGGAGCTTTGAACGACGACAGCGATACTCACAACAAATACATCCGGTGACCGCGTTTTGTTTTTTGGTCTGGTCGGATACTGCGCTTGCATTCAGACACATGTCTGCGGCTCTCACCGACCGATCTGCCCGGCTCACGCAGCCGGGCACGCCAACCCTGGGGGCGAAGGAAAGTGCCGTCGCGATCCGTCGCCTGATCAGACAAGCGGTCCTGTGAGGCTCCGCAGGTGATCGAGATTCTGCCGCCACAAGGTGGTGGTCGGCGAATTCAACTCGGCACACCAGATTTGGCGATTGGGGGCCAGGTGGTCGGGTTGATCTCGTGTACAAGCTTTGCAGCGGCAAGGATTTTCGGTTCGGCAAAGCGCGGCCCGATGATCTGAAGCCCGATCGGAAGCCCGGCGGCGGTCTGCCCACACGGCGCCGAGGCGGCCGGAAGACTGCTCAGCGTCACTAAAAAAGTCGGCGCTATCCAATCGATGTAGCTGGTCATCTTTCGGCCGGCGATCGTATCCGGATAACCTTGTTCGACGGGAAATGGCGGGACAGGTGTTGTCGGCGTGAGCAACAGGTCAATCCGCTCAAACAATGTGCGCCAACGATGCCACAGCTCCGCACGCTTGCACTCGGCGCGCGCAATGTCGCCGATCGTCAGCTTTGAGCCAGCCTCGATATTGCCTTTTAGATTTGGCCCAAATTTTTCGAGTTCGTGCAACGATTCGAAAAACCGCACGGCCATGGTCAAACCGCGCAACACCAGATAGGGCTCGAGACCGTCAGCCACCGAGAATTCCATTTCTTCGACGGTCGCGCCGTAATCATCCAAGCGCATGGCCGCGGTTCGGCACGTGGTGCCGATTTCCGGGTCGATCCCCAACCCTGCGATATCCGGCGCATAGCCGATCCGCACGTTTTTCAGATCGCGGATTTGCGCCACCGCTGCCGCTACACTTTTCCACGGTGGGGTTATTGAAATAGGCGTGAGGCCGTCATCGTCACCCATCATCGCTTCGAGCAGCAAAGCCGCATCCTCGGCATTGCGCGCCATCGGTCCGTGTACGGTTCCAACATCCCATGGCAGCGGCGTGGGATATCGAGGCACCAGTCCGACCGTCGGACGCAAGCCGACGACCCCACAAAACGCCGCCGGAACTCGCAACGAGCCGCCAAAATCGGTGCCTTCGGCAAGCGGCAGCATGCCAGACGCCAGCGCTGCGGCCCCGCCGCCGCTCGAACCGCCCACGCTCAAGGCAAGATCCCAGGGATTGCGTGTGGCGCCAAACACGCGATTGACGGTATTGGCGCCGGCGCCAAATTCCGGTGTGTTGGTCTTACCCACCACAATGGCGCCGGCTTGCTTGATCCGTTTCACCACCGCGGCATCTTCGCTCGGGACGTGGTCGGCATAGAGCGGCGAACCGAAGGTGGTGCGAATGCCAGCAGTCGGTGTGAGATCTTTGATGCCGATCGGCACGCCGTGCAGTAAGCCGATCGCGTTGCCGGTCATCACGGCATGTTCCGCGCGTTGCGCTGCGGCCATTGCCGATTCGGCCGCAAGCGTGCAGATCGCGTTGATTTTCGGATTGAGTTGCTCAATTGTTGCAAGGCAGCTTCGCAACAGTTCGACCGGGCTGACGGCTTTCCTGCGAATGAGGCGCGCGAGCTCCGTTGCCGGCCGCCAGTTCAGTTCATCGGCAAGGCTCATTGGATGTTTCCCTAATCAATATGGGCGTTATGAGGCTTTGTCGTGCGCGCGACGCCTAATTTCCTCAATGACAATGCTGTTGTCCTTTTCGCTTTCGCCGTGGCGGACACAGGCTTCGAGCACGGCGGCGTGGACCGCAAGCAGCGGTAGCTCCTGCCCGATCTTGCGCGCCTGATCGATCATCAGATGCGCGTCTTTGAGCGTCTGGCGTACGCGACCTTCCGGAGCAAAATCACCGACGACCATTTTCGGCCCTTTGGTGTCCATCACCTGCGAAGCGGCTGCCGACGCGCGCGCTACCTGCAAAAATGCCGCAGCGTCGAGACCAAGCCGTGAAGCAAAGACCAGGCCCTCGGCAAGGGCGAGGCGATTGAGGCCGAGAATGAGATTGATGGCGAGCTTGGCGCGGCCGCCGTCACCGATCTTGCCGATGTGAAAGCGTCGCGGAAATAATGCATCCAGCACCGGCGCGGCGATTTGCGCGCCCATCGCCGCCGATCAGCCCGACGCCGTCGCCTTGACGCACCTGTGCGCTGGTGCCGGAGACCGGCGCCTCAAGAAAGCGAATATCGCGCGCGACTCGCGCGCCGAGCGCGGCGATGCGATCCGGATCGCAGGTGCTGGTGCAGATCACGATTTTTCCTGATCCTGCCGGCACAAGCGTGCGTTCAACGACATCCTCCACTTGATCGGTCGAGAACACCGCGATCACGATGGGATCGCATTGCCGTGCAATGTCGGCGAGCGTTCCGGCGCGCCCGCCGATCTGTACAAGCCGTTTCATCCGTGCCGCATCGATATCGAATCCAATGACGCCCCAAATCCGGCGGCGATCAGGCGCTGCGCGTACACTTCTCCCATCAAGCCGAGACCGATCAGACCGACGGGTGGTTGCGGAGGCATGGCTGTTCCTTTCTGAGGCTCGGCGACTTGCCCGAATGATGGTTCGCTCGAATCAAACCGCCGACGAAGAAGCAGCGCGTATATTGGACCAAGACGCTAGGGCAGCGGCGCGACCTTAAGCTCCCGCGCCACGGTATCGAGACTCTCGCGCAGCGCTTTCGACATGGGCACGCCGCGGGCGCGGCGATCGAGCCGCTTGGCGTGGCTCTGTTCGCCGGGAAGCCAGATGCGGTCGACCCCGGGCAGCCGCCGCGATTGCCGGATATCGCGAATAAAAATGTCTACGGCTTTCTTGAACTCAATCGGCGGCATGAATGCCTCGATCGACAGCGCCATGATCGCCTGGCCGGTATTGGTCGCCCTGCCGGTTTCTTTGACGAAATCAATCACCTCGCGCCCCACCGCCGCGCGATTGAGCGCCCCGGCAAGCAACGCAATAATTAAACTCAAGCCGTAACCTTTGTAATCGCCGATTGGCAGCAAATGGCCTTCGTCGGCGCGCTTGGGATCGGTCAGCGGCTTGCCGTCGCGATCAATCATCCAGCCGACCGGCATCGGCTCGCCGCGCTGCGCTTTCAACCGCACCTTGCCATAGGCCGCAACGGTCGGCGCCATGTCGAGCACGATCGGCGGCTCGTCGAGCGATGGGACCGCAACCGCCATCGGATTGGTGCCAAGCAGACTTTCGCTGCCGCCCCACGGCGGCAAATGATTGTTGCTGCCCACCGCGAAGTAGAGGCCCACCATGTCATGCGCCAGCGGCATCGTGACATAAAGCGCCGCGGGTCCGGCATGATTGCTCATGCGCGCCCCGACCCAGCCAATGCCTGTCACCTTGGCCTTCTCGATCGCCAATTCCGCGGCGCGCCGCATCACCAGATGGCCCATGCCATTGTCGCCGTCAATCAACGCCACTGATGCGCGATCGCTGATGAGCCGGATATTCGGGTTGGCATTGATGCCGCCGGCGCGCAGCCGGCGCACGTAAAGCGGCAACCGGATCACGCCATGGGTATCGCTGCCGCGCAAATCGGCTTCCACCATCAAACCCGCGACCGCCTGCGCGTCGGTGTCCGGCAACCCGGCGGCGACAAACGCGCGCGCTACGAAATCGCCGAGCGGTGCTGCCGGGACGCGGGCTTCGGCCGTCATTTCCTTGGTCCTTGTGTTCTGATCCATTTTCAATCCATTTCCAATCCATGCCAAAGCCATGATGCGGCAGGCGGCTGGCGCTGCCCCGCGTCAGATCATAAGATCAATCGAAGTAACGAGGTAAGCCAATATGGCCACATTGACTGCCGAAAAAATCGCGACCCTTGATGCCTGTTTCGGGACATACCCGCATACGCGCGCGCTCAAGGACGGCGCGATCACCTCCGATCGCGTCGCCTTGCGCTTCAACGAGGTCGAGCCGATCAACAAGGCCTTCCTTATGATGGTGCAGCAGGAGAAATTCGACGTCAGCGAAATGGCCATCGCGACGTATTTGCAGGCCAAGGCCTATGGCAAGCCGCTGACGCTGTTGCCGGCGACGATGATGGGACGTTTTCAGCACGGCACCATGTTCTACAATTCCGAGCGCGGGACGGTGACCCCGGAGAGCTTGCCGGGCCGGCGCGTCGGCGTGCGCGCTTTCTCGCAGACGACCGGCGTTTGGCTGCGCGGCATCCTCTGGAAGGATTACGGGCTTGATCTTAGCAAGGTGAAATGGGTGACCTTCGAGGACGCCCATGTTCCCGAATATCGCGACCCGCCGGGCGTCGAGCGCGCCGCTGCCGGCAAGGACATGACCAAAATGCTGCTCGAAGGCGAACTCGACGCCGCAATCTTCGGCGGCAACATTCCAAAAGAGCCGCGATTAAAGAGCGTGATCGCCGAACCGGAGGCAGCGGCGAAAGAGTGGTACAAGAAGCACGCGACCGTGCCGGTCAATCACATGGTCGTGGTCAAGACTGCGCTCGCCAAATCCGATCCCGGCGCGGTGCGGGAAATCTTCCGCATGCTGGCGGCGAGCAAAAAAGCCGCAGGTCTGCCGAAGCCCGGCGTTATCGACACGATTCCATTCGGCTTCGAGGCGGTGAGACCGGCGCTCGAACTGATGTCGAGCTACGCGCTGGAAATGAAAATCATTCCGCGCCGCTTCAGCGTCGAGGAATTGTTCGACGACACCACGCGGGCGCTATAGCCAGGGCCTCAGCATCCAAGAAGAATTCCGGCCGACATTTTCTTTTTTGAATTCAAAGCGTTACCAAATCCACCGGTTGTTTGACGGTAAAAGATATTATCTTTAATATCTGAGGTGCACCAAGGATTTTGGTGCCCAAGGATTTTTCACGCCAATGCCGCTTGAGCCGAACACAAACGCCACGGCCCGCATCATGCTGGCGGGCCGCTCGTCGTCGCTCTCCGCGCAGGTCGTGGCCGAGGTGCGCGATGCGCTGTTTGCCAAGCGGCTGCGACCCGGCGATTTTCTCGGCACCGAAAAAGATCTGGCGGCGCGGTTTAACGCCAGCCGCATCGTTGCGCGCGATGCGCTGCGCACGCTCGAAGCACTCGGCATCGTCGAAATCCGCATGGGCAAAGGCGGGGGCGCGCGCATTGCCCATGGCAATCCGCGCCTGTTTGCCGAAGCGCTTGCGGTGCAGCTCGATCTCACCGGCGTGAGCGCTGCCGAAATCATGGACGCGCAGCGCGCCATCGAGACGCTCGGCGCCGAACTTGCGGCGGAAAATGCCACGGCGGCGGACATCGAAAAGCTGCGCCGATTGTTGCGCGAGGCCGAAGCGGCGATCGGCGATCTCGACGAATTCACGCGCCTGTCGCGCGACTTTCATCTCGCCGTCGCCGAGGCCTCGCACAACCGTGTCATCCTGGTGCAGCTCGTGTCGCTCGAGCACGTGTCCTGGCCGCGCCGCAATGTCACCGCGACGCCCAAGCTGGCGCGGCACATTCTTGAAATTCACACCAAGCTTGCCGACCTGATCGAGCTTCGCGATCCGAGCGGCGCGCGCACCTTGATGGACGATCACGTCAAGATGATCCGGGCGCGGCGCGTCGCCGAGCGCGGTCAAATGCGCCGCAATGGTCACCTCAATGCCTGCTGAAAACAAGGGAGAGAGAGCAATGGCGAATTTCATCATCGAACCGCATTTCCGCCTGCACGAATGGGTGGCGGAAGAAAAAGGCTACTTCCGTGACGAGGGGCTCGATTATGAATTCCGCGAGCTGGTGCGCGCGACCAGCGGCAAGATCCACGACAAGGGCGACAAAGTCGGCGCGTTCCAATCGTTCGAAGAGGGACGCAAATCAAACGTCAGCTGTGCCTGCCATTGGACGGTGAACGTTGCCGCGTCCAAGGGCATCGGCCGCATGTTCACCGACGTCTATTCGGTGTCGCCGGCCGGCATTTTCGTGCCGCCCGATTCAAAGGTGAAGTCGCCAGCCGACCTTGGCAATGTGCCGATTTCGGTCGGTTACCAATCGGGCAGCCATTATGCCACCGTCCAGGCGCTCGAACCGTATCTCAAGCCTGACCAGATCAAGCTCAACTTTGCCGACGGCATGCTGTTCAAGCGCATGGAGCAGCTGATTGAAGACAAGGCGCCCGCGGTGAGCCTGTTCAGCGGTCCTTATTACTTTGCCGAGCAGCTCGGCTTCCGCAAAGTCATCGACACCACCTTCATGATCGCGACGATGATCCACGGCGACCCCGATCCGGAGGATCTGCGCAAATTCTTCCGCGCACTGCGCCGGGCGCAACGCGATATCGACCTGCGGCCGGAGCTCTACACCCATTATTACAAGAACGAATTTCCCGATCGCTTCCATGCGCTGATGGATACACGGCGCTGGGGACCCGGCGAGCGGCTGGTATTCGAGCCGTATACCAAAGAAGTCTACGAGCAGTCGTTCGAGTGGATTGCCGCGCATGGCATGTTCGCCGATAGCGGTATGGGAAGCGGCGATTATGAAAAGGCGACGCTGTCGCTGAACGCCTAATCGCTGAACCAAACGTCGCGCTGAGAACGAAAGCGGCGCGAGGTCCCAAGCCGCATGACTTGCGGCAACGGTCTCGCGCCGTTTGCTTGCTGGAAGCCTCGTGTGCCTCAGGCGCGGCTAGTGCCGCCACGATTGCCGCGGCGCGTGGTGACGGTGGCGTGCAGTGAGAAAGCAGCCCAGCACTATCCAGCCAAACATTGCCGCAAGAATGAGCCAAAGCTCCGCGTCAACAGCGGTATCGACAGCCATGTCATCCTCCCATAGCCGCCCCCTGGCTGGGTAAATTTTCAGCAGCTAGAAAGCTCCCGGGAACTCCAATGATGCGATGTCGCAGGGGTCAGGGCGCCGAATTGGCGCTGAGCGCAATCGTGGTAAACGCCGCCGCAGCGGCGAGCGGAAAGATTTGGCCGCGCCGAGATCGAGCCGAAACCCCGTCACGCTGCATTTGTCCTTACATCCGACAAACGCCGCCGCTGCGCATTGGGCCGGGGATTGCGCCTGCCGGCGTAAACCATTGTGGCAGGCGCCCCAACAATACCTCAGATTTCGACACAATCGGACATGCTCCCGCCCTCGGTTTTCGGTGAATTTGGCTGTCGGATCGAGGAGTTGTGCGGGATGCATCGTGCGGTGATCGCCGTGATCGCTGCCGTCTGGCTTGCGGCAGCGGCTTGCATCGGGCCGGCCGCGGCGGGCGGCGCGGAACAGGATCCTGCGATTACCGTGCTCGGCAATCGGCACACCGGTGCCGACATGATCCGCTCGTTTTTTCATGCTGCGCCGGACGGCCAATACGACGCCGCAGCGCGCGATGCCGCGCTCAAGGAGCTTTACGCCACCGGCCTGTTCACCGACGTAAAGATTTCCCATGAGGGAAATCGCACCCTGGTCGTGGTGGTCGAAAATCCCACAATCGGCATCGTCGCTTTCGAAGGCAACAGAAAGCTCAAAGACGCCGATCTCAAAACGCAGGTGCAGTCCAAAGCCAACGGGCCGCTGTCGCGTGAACTCATTCAAAGCGATGTCGTGCACATTCTCGATCTCTATCGGGCCCACGGCTATTTCAGCGCGCAGGTCGTGCCGAAGACGATCGAGGGAAAGCGGGGCGACAACGGCCGGGTGAATCTCGTCTTCGAGATCAAGGAAGGCGAAAAGCTTGCGGTCAAGGATATTGCCTTCTCCGGCAACGCCGCCTTTTCGCAGGTCAAGCTCAGAGGCGTCATGAAGACCGGCGTCAGCAATCCGCTGAGCTTTCTTCTCGACAACGATATTTACGACGCCGACCGGATCGAAAACGACCAGGACTTGGTCCGGCGGTTCTATCTCGCGCATGGCTATCCCGATGTGCGGGTGTCTTCCGCAGTGCGCTACGACGCCGACAAGAAGGGCGCCGTCGTTACTTTCAGGATTGACGAAGGCCCGCAATATCGCTTCGGCAAAGTCGGCATCGAGTCGCATTTGAAGACCGTCGACGGCAGCGCGCTGCGCGACAACCTGCGTACCCAAAGCGGCGACATTTACGATGCGGACGCGGTCGCCAAATCGGTCGAGGCGCTTGCGATCGTACTGGCCAGGGGCGGCGAGCCTTTTGCCAGCGTCGTTCCACGGACCGAGCGCCATGCCGATCGCCGGATCGTCGATATTTCGTACCGGATCGAGCAAGGCAAACGCGTCTATGTCGAGCGCATCCAGATTCACGGCAACACCAAAACGCGCGACGAAGTGATCCGCCGCGAATTCGATGTCGGCGAGGGCGATGCCTACAATCGCGCGCTGCTCGATCGCGGCGAGCGTCACCTCAAGGCGCTTGGCTATTTCAAGTCCGTGAAGATCGCCGCGGCGCCCGGTTCGGCGCCGGACCGCGTCGTGCTCGACGTCACCGTCGAGGAGCAGCAGACCGGGAATTTCTGGATCTCCGGCGGCTATTCGACCAGCGACGGCTTCTTGGCCCAGGTAACCATCAGCGACACGAATTTCCTCGGCACCGGCGATATCGCCAAAACGACGCTGACCTACGGACAATATGCGAGAGGATTCGATCTCGCCTTCACCGATCCCTGGTTTCTCGGTCAGCGCCTTTCGGTCGGCGGCGAACTGTTCGGCCGCCAAACCTTCGCCAATTCCAATCAGGCATTTAACACCAGTCTCTACGGCGCCAAACTTTCCGCCGGCACGCCGATCACCGACAATCTCGGGGTGACGTGGAGCTACTCGATCTACAACCAGGGCGTTTCGCTCGATCCGGCGATCGGCACGGTTTCGCTGCCGATCCAGCAGGCGGCACAGGCGGGGTCCTATTGGGTCTCATCGATCGGCAGCGGCCTGACTTACTCTACGCTCGACAATCCCAAAAATCCGACGAGCGGCGTTTGGGCGCGGACCGATAACGAGTTCGCCGGACTCGGAGGGGCGGCCAAATTCGCACGCACTACGGATGATGTCCGATTCTATCAGCCCATTGCCGGCGATCTCGTCGGCGTGGTGCGGGCGCAAGGCGGCTACGTGACGCCATGGGGCGGTCAGCAATTGCCGCTCTTGAGCGGATTCTTCGGCGGACCGCAGCTCATTCGCGGCTTTGCCCCGAACGGCTTCGGACCGCGCGACATCACGCCGGGTACGACAATGGATAATCTCGGCGGCAACATCTACTGGACCACGTCGGCCGAGCTGCAAGCGCCGATGCCGTTCGTACCGCCGGATGCGCAGCTCAAGCTGGCGCTGTTCTCCGACACCGGCAGCTTGTGGGCGACCAACGCTTCGACCGTGCCGGGCCTCGCGCGTTCGCTATCGCCGGCGCAGCAGATTGCCAATTCGCAGGCGCTGCGCGCCTCGGTCGGCGCCAGCCTGATCTGGGATTCCATGTTCGGCCCGATCCGGGTTGATTACGCCTATCCGATCGCAAAGCAGAATTACGACGTCACCCAGCGCCTGCAGTTTCATGCCGGGGCGTTCTAGCTCTGGTCCGCGCTCACCCTGGCAATCTCACCGCGCCTCGACTACGATCCGAACTCAATTTTAAGCCGCTCCCCGCCGCGTGAGATCGCACCATGAGCCAAATCCGCGACCAAATCCGAGAATATGACACCATCACTGTCACCCCTTCCACGCCGCATATCGGGGCCGAGATCGACAATATCGATCTGACACGGCCGCTTTCCAATCGCCAGGTGGACGAGGTGCATGACGCCATCATCGCGCATGGCGTCATTTTCTTCCGCAATCAGAAAATCGACTTCGAATCGCACCAACGTCTGGTGCGATATTTCGGCGAACCGCATGTTCATGTCGGCGGCAAGGGCACCGCATCGAAAACCGTTCCCGGTCACCCGGCGATCCGTAAGCAATATTTCGACGCCAATTCAAAACGCGTCTCCGGCGAGGAGTGGCATTCCGACCAGAGCTGCGCCGAAATCCCGCCGATGTACAGCGTACTCTACCAGGAGATCATTCCGCCGAACGGCGGTGGCGACACCATGTTCGCCTCCGCCTACAAGGCCTACGAAGAACTGAGCCCGTCGATGAAAGCCTATCTCGAGGGCAAGACCGCGACCCATGACGGCGCCCGCGGGTTCGACAAGAACGCCGATACTTATCCGGTCGCGGTCCATCCGGTCGTCATCCGCCATCCCGAAAGCGGCCGCAAGGCGCTGTTCGTCAACCGCGAATTCACCAGCCACATTAACGAAGTGTCGGCCGGCGAAAGCCGCGGCGTGCTCGAATTCCTCTACGATCACATCGCGCGGCCGCACTGGAACATGCGCTTCCGCTGGACGCCGCATTCGATCGCGTTCTGGGACAATCGCTGCACCCAGCATTATGCGATCTGGGACTATTGGCCGAACGTGCGTTCAGGCTACCGCATGTTCGTGAAAGGCACTGAGCGGCCGAGCGCGGGGTGAGTGAAATCGCTCGGTGATCCGTCATCCTTAGGTGCGAGCGAAGCGAGCCTCGAAGGATGAACGGCCCGGGGCCGTCGCCCTTCGAGGGCCGCGGAGCTTGTCATCGGGCCGGCCACTTCGGGCCGGACCCGTTGGCGGCCACCTCAGGGTGACGGTCTATCTAAACTCAAGCTACCCACTCACCCCTTCCACAGCGGCGCGAATTGCGTGGCGACGACGTCGGTGTAAGACACTTGTCCCGCGAGCAAGCCCTGATCGCGTGCGAACTGTGTCATACCGGCGACGAATTCCGGCGACAGCGCGGCGTCGTAATAGGGCAGGTCGCGGCGAATAAGCTCGGTGATCAGCGCCGCCTCCGGCGGCGGAAATAGTTTTTTCCCAACCTCGCCGGTGCGCTCCACATTCGCTTTCAATGCGGCTTGGGTCTTGACGATCGCGCGTACGGCCGCCGCGGCTTGCTGCGGCGATCGTGCGATTAGCACATCGGTTGCTGCGATCGTCGCCGCGGTGAAGTTGAAGCAGCGCTTCGGACCGTCGCCGCGGCGCACATCCAGCACAATCGTGCCGACCCCGCGGCGCACCGCGACTTCGGCACCCATGCCGTTCGCCCAAAAGCCGTCGATCTTTCGCTCCTCGAGCGCCTTGGCGGCAGTCAAACCAAAATTAATGCCGGCGCCGGCGGCGCCCGGTACCGGCGCGATAGTCACGCGATCGCGCGCAATGTCGATGCCAGCTTCCACCAACAGCCCGCGCAAGCCCTTGTCCACCCACGGCGCGGCGCCGATGCGCCGGCCTTTGACGGCGGAAACGTCGCCGCGCTGCGCTTTCAAGTCCGCGTGCATCACCAGAAACCAGTACATGCCCTGCGCTTGCGCGCAGATCAGCTTGACGCCACGAAAATCGGGAAAAGCGGCGAGCGCCGAATGCGCCGAACCGCCGACGAAATCGACTGCGCCATCGCGCAACGCCGCATAGGCCTTGTCGACCGGAAAAATCAGTTCGAGCGAGACATCGAGCCCTTCGGCTTTGAAAAATCCGAGCGCGACCGCGGCTTCGGCCGGGAAATACGAGTTGGAAATCATATCCGGGACGGCAAGCTTCATCGGATCAACTTCTTTCTTGGCATCAAAAGGTTGGCATCAAAAGGTTGGCATCAAAAGGCGGTGCATTGTGAGGTGAGAGTGCGGATAACGTGCTGCCCCTGTCCGGCGCTGCGGTGCCGAACGAGCGGACATGCCGGACGATGATAGCCGCAGCGTCGTTGACAACAAGGTATGCGCCGCGCCGATAATGCCGCCACAAGCGGCCCTGTCCGCCACCGCGAGCCGCCCGTCATCGGAGGAAGTGCATGAACCGCCCGCAGCAAGGCTTTCCGCCCATTCTCGACCGCCGCGGCCCGCCGCGGGTGCGCCGCTTCGACGAGCAGCGCTGGCTCATCGACAATATTATTCGCGCCAATGGCATCGATTGGGACCAACCGCGTTCGCTCTACATCCATCTGCCCTGCGGCATCGAAGCCAATGCCGATTTCGCCGGCATCCGCGAGCGGGTGAAGAAAATGGCCGACATCGGTCCGGCGTTTGCGGCGGTGGCACGCCGTCGCGAGGCCAAGGCCAATGCCGCGGCGCAAGCCGATCGCAAAGTCACCGCGCGCGACAATTTTTTCATGGCCGCGGTACACTGGGGCGCGGCGCAATGGCCCTACGACGAGAATGATGAAATCAATGTCGCTTACAACAACAAGAAACGCGAATGCTACGCCAAATACGCAACGCTTGCCGATCATCACGTCGAAGCGGTGTGGGTGCCGTTCAAGGACAAGGCGATTCCGGCCTGGCTGCATCTGCCGCCGAACTATAGCGGCTGCCGGCTGCCGGTGGTGATCGCTATACCCGGCATGGACAGTTACAAGGAGATCCAGGTCGCGCTTTACGGCGACAAATATCTCAATCGCGGCATGGCGGTGCTGGCGATCGACGGCCCAGGCCAATACGAGGCGCCGATGATCGGGCTTTATTTCAGCATGGAGAATTGGGTTGCCACCGGACCGGCGTTGGTCGACTGGATCGCGGCGCGGCCTGAGCTTGATGCCGCGCGCATCGGCGTCGCCGGCACCAGTTTCGGTTCGCTGTTCGGCACCGTGCTCATCGGCAACGAGCCGCGCATCAAAGCCTGCGCCGTAATGTCGGTGTGCCACGAACCGGGCGGCCACACGATTTTTCAGGAAGCCTCGCCGACTTTCAAAAAACGCTTCATGTATATGTGCGGCATCACCGACGAGGACGAGTTCGACGCGTTCCGCAAGACCATCACTTGGGAAGGACACGCCGACAAGATTCGCGTACCCTATCTTTGCGTCGCCGGCGAAGCGGAAGAGCTCAGTCCGCTCGAACATTCCGAACGTCTTATGGCCGCGCTCAAAGGGCCGAAGCAGATGGTCGTCTACCAGGAATCGCGCCATTCCGTCGGCAATGTGTCGGCTGCCAATCTTGGACCGTTTCCGCCGGTTCTGCTTGCCGACTGGCTTGCCGATCGGCTCGCCGGCAAGCCGTTCGTCAGCGAACATTGGTATGTCGCCGGCTCGGGAGAGATCAACAAGACGCCGTACTGAATTCTGCCGGGCTGCGATGAGGGTCGAGGGGCAAATCCGATGAACGCCATTTTCGGCATTTTGCTGCAGGGCGCCGGGGCATTGATCTTGACGGCTTCGGCGCAGTCGCCGGCGGCCGTGGTCGAGGAGATCCAGGGCAGCGTGTCGGGCGTTCAGTTCATGGACTATGTCGATCCGGGCCAGGTTATCCGTCTCGGCGCCCATGACCGGATCGTGCTCGGTTATTTGAAGTCGTGCTGGCGCGAAACCATCAGCGGTGGAACAGTGACGGTAGGCCCCGAGCAAAGCGAAGTCGCCGGCGGCGAAGTGGCGCGAGCGAAGGTGGCGTGCGAAGGCGGCAAGATGATGCTCTCCGCCGAGCTCGCCGGCAAAAGCGGCGCCATGGTGTTTCGCCAAGCGCCGAAGCCGCAGGCCGCCGCTGCCCCGCATCCGCAATTCACGCTGTATGGGCTGTCGCCGGTCTTCGAAGTGCGGCCGCCCGGCAAGCTCGTGGTCCAACGCCTGGATCAACCGGGCGAACGTCACGAGATTGCCGTCACCGAGCAACAGCTCGTGCGCGGCGCGTTCTTGGATTTTGCCAAGTCGGGTGTGGCGCTCGCTCCCGGCGGAATCTACCGGGCTAAACTCGCCGACCAGGAGATCGTGTTCAAAATCGATCCCGACGCCAAGCCGGGCGACGCGCCGCTCGTCGGCCGTTTGGCCCGCCTGCAGGCGCGGCGCTAGTCGCAGCGAATCCCGCGCATGGTCAGGGTATCGCGACGGCTTCGGGATGCGGTTGCTGTTCTCACCATCGCGGTCGTGGCCAGCGCGTTGATCCTCGCGCCGCCACTCGATCGGTTCCGCGGTTTGTCGATCGACATGCTCACCATGCTGCGCTGGCGCGTCTTCGGCAGCATACATAAACCGGAGCATTCGCCGACGGTCGTGGTCGCGCTCGATGAGGAAACCTATCGCACGCCCCCGTTCGCCGGCACGCCGGCGATAACGTGGACCTCGGAGATCGGCCAGGTTCTCACCGCGATCCTTGCCGGCGGCGCCAAGGTGGTCGGCTTTGATATCGTGTTTCCAACCTCGATCGAGCAATCCGAAATTCCGTTCGGCGACGGCACGCTCGGGGTACGGCTGCGCGGCTTTGATCGCGATTTTCTGCGCGCGCTCGCGCTCGGCGCGCGTGACGGCAAAGTGGTGCTGGGCGAGGCGCAGCATCGCGATTTTCCGATTCTGCCGTCGCCCGGCCAGCGCATCGCGGTCGGCCAAACCGCGAATATCCGTTCCCTGAACGTCTTTAATGATCTGGATGATGTGGTGCGGCGCATCCCGTTCAGCGGGACGGTCGACGGCGAGCCGCAGCCATCGATGGCGGTCGAGCTGGCGGCGCGCGCACTCGGCGCGCCGGCGACGACGATTTCGGGTTCTCGCATTCCGAGCCAGATCCCGAACACGATGGTGCTCAATTTCGATGGTGGCGCCGACCCGATTCCGACTTATTCGCTGGCCGATCTGCGCGCCTGCATTGAAAAGGGCGACAGCGATTTTTTCCGCCGCAACTTCGCGGACAAAGTCGTGCTCATCGCCACTGTGCTCGACGTCGAAGACCGGCAGGTGACGTCGAAGCGTTTCGCCACGTCGCCGGAAAATCCAACGAGCCAGCGCTGCGCGCTGCCGGTGCCGCCGCCGAGTACGGTTTTTTCCCGCAACTCGACGCCCGGCGTCTACACGCATGCCACCGCGGTCAACAATCTGATACGCGGCGACGCGCTGGTCGAGCTCGGCACAATCGGCCTCGGCGCGATTGCCTTTGCATTCGCCGCCATCGTAGCGGTGGCAACATTGACGCTGCCGCTGCTCGCCGCAGTGCCTGCTTATCTGGCCGCAGCCGTGTTGTGGGCGTCCGGCGCCGTGCTCGCTTTCACATATTCGCCGCTGGCGCTGCCATTGATCGAGCCTTTGCTCGCGGGCGTGGTCAGCCTTGGCGCGACGACCGGCTTCCGGTTTTTGGTCGCTGACAAGGACCGGCGTTTTTTGCGCAAGAGCTTCGGGCTTTATCTCGCGCCCAGCGTGATCGAGAAAATGGTGACCGCCAATAAGCCGCCGGCGCTGGGCGGTGAAACCCGCAACGTCACCATCTTCTTCTCTGACCTCGCCGGGTTCTCGTCGATTTCCGAGGCGCTCGCCCCGCCTGACCTGGTGCACTTCATGAACGAATATCTCTCGGCGATGACCGACATCATCCAGGAGCAGGGCGGCTTCGTCGACAAATATATCGGCGACGCCATCGTCGCCGTATTCGGCGCGCCGCTCGACGATCCGAACCATGCGCAAAGCGCGATCAGCGCCGCCTTGCGTTGCCGCGACCGTCTGCACAAGTTCAATCGCGAGCCGGCCGAATGGCAGCGTTTTACTTTGCGCCAACGCATCGGACTTAATTCCGGCGACGCGCTCGTCGGCAATATCGGTTCGCGCCAGCGCTTCAATTATACCGTGATGGGCGACACCGTGAACGTGGCGTCGCGGCTCGAAGGCGCCAATAAATATTTCGGCACAACGATCATGGCCGCCAAAAGCACGTTCGAACGCGCGCCGGCGGGCTTCGCCTGGCGCGAGCTGGACAGCATCCGCGTCCAAGGCCGCGACGAACCGGTCAGCATTTATGAGCCGCTTGCGCGTCATGGCGAAGAAACTCCCGAGCAGAAAGTCGTAGCGGGCGCCTATGCGCATGCATTGGCGTGCTGGCGCCGCCGCGATTTTGCCCGCTGCGCCGAAGCGCTCGCGACGGTCGCCGCCGCCGATCCGCCGTCGGCGATCCTGTTGCAGCGGGCCAAGAAATTTCTGGCGCATCCGCCGGCGCCCGATTGGGACGCCGTCAACACGCTGGAAGGGAAGTGACGGTGCAATAGCACCGTCATTGCGAGCGAAGCGAAGCAATCTAGAGTCAAACAATCTAAGTCTGGATTGCTTCGTCGCCTTTTGGGTTCCTCGCAATGACGAGGCTTACGCCGCGATCGCTTCGAGCCGGCGCTTGGTCACCGGCGGCCCGAACACACTAATGACGACAAAGACGATCGCCATCGCGCCGGCGATGAAGCTGAACACGCCGATGCTGCCGTAACGGGCGAGAAAGAACGCGATGATGAAGCCCGAGAAGATCGCGGAGAACCGGCTCCACGAATAGACGAAGCCGACCGCCTGGGCGCGGATGCGGGTCGGATAGAGCTCCGCCTGATAGGCGTGAAACGAAAACGACATCCAATTATTGCACAGCGTAATCAACAATCCGCAGACGATGACGCCCACGGCGCTGGTCTGCTGCGCGAACAAAAGTCCGAACGCCGCAATGCCCGCCGCGGCCCAGGCGACTGCCATTTGCGCTCGAAGCGGTCGGCGAAGAACACCCCAATCAGCGGTCCGACCGGCGCGGCGATGGCGATGATGAAGGTGTAGGTCAGCGACTTTGTCACTTCGACGCCTTGGGCGATCAACAGCGTCGGCACCCAGCTCGAAAAGCCGTAATAACCGATGGTCTGAAACAGATTGTAGATCACCAGCATGATGGTGCGGCCGCGATAGGTCGCGTCCCACATCTCGATCCAGGCGCCGGCCTTGCGTTCCGTTTCGCCGGTGACGGATTCAGGCGCTGCGAGCTCGACGCCGTCGGCGCGGATGCGGCGTTCCAGCTCGGCGACAATTTTTTCAGCCTCCGCCGTCCGGCCATGCTGCTCGAGCCAGCGCGGCGATTCCGGCAAATTTCTCCGTATCCACCAAACAACGGCGGCGCCGATCGAGCCGATGATCACGACCCAGCGCCAGCCGTCGAGTCCCAGGATGGTCCGCGGCACCAGCTGCCAGGCCAGGAACGCCACCACCGGCACCGCGGTGAACATGACGAACTGGTTATAGGCAAAAGCCGGCCCGCGCTGCTCCTTCGGCACCAGTTCGGAAACATAGGCGTCGACGTTCACCAGTTCGACGCCAAGCCCGACGCTGGCGATGAGCCGCCACAGATTGACGCTCTCCGGCGTGTTTTGAAACGCCATGACGAAGGCGCCGATCGAGTACCAAAGTAGCGCGAAGGTGAAGATCGAGCGCCGGCCGAACCGGTCGGACAGCCAGCTGAAGGCGAGCGTGCCGATGAACAGGCCCAAGAACAGCGCAGCCACGAAACTGGCAAAGCCCTTCAGGTCGAACAAGCCTTGCGTGGTCGGCGTGAAGATGCCGGCCTTGAACAGGCCGATGGCGACATAGGCGGTGAAGAACAGATCGTAGAATTCGAACCAGCCGCCGAGCGATAACAGCGTCACCAGCCGGCGGGTGTGGCGCGACGGCGGCAGCCGATCGAGCCGCGCCGCTATCGTGACTGCAGCATCGGCGGCATCTTTGGCCATGTCATTCCTCCCGCATGTGCCATTCGCGCTGTCTTGGCCGCGATAGTATACGAACTTGCCCTCGATCAAGCTCCCCAGGAAGGCTCGCACCATGAACGTGTTCGAAGCCGTCGATTCCCGTATTTCCTGCCGCTGGTTTCTCGACCGGCCGGTCGCCGCCGACCTTGTGCGCGATTTGATTGCGGGGGCGGCGCGCGCGGCCTCCGGCGGCAATCTGCAACCCTGGCAGGTCTACGCGCTGACCGGTACGGCGCTGACTGAGCTCAAGCGGCAAGTCGCCGCCACGATCGCCGGCCGCGATCCGCGCCACGAGGATGCGGAATATCCGATTTATCCGAAGGCGATGTGGGAGCCGTACCAATCGCGGCGCGACCATCATGGCGTGCAACTTTACGGCGCGCTCGCCATCGATCGCAACGATGCCGCGGCGCGGCTTAACCAGTACAAGCGCAATTACGAGTTTTTCAACGCGCCGGTGGCGCTGTTCATCGCCATCGATCGCCGGCTCGGCCCCGGCCAGTGGGCCGATCTCGGCGGCTATATTCATGCGCTGATGTATCTGGCGCGTGGATACGGGCTCGACACCTGCGCGCAGGAATCCTGGGCGCGCATGCATCGCATCGTCGGGCCGTTCGTGAACATGCCGCCGGAGCAGATGCTGTTTTGCGCGGTCTCGATCGGCTACGGCGATCGCAGTCATCCGGCGAACAGTTTCCGTTCGGCGCGCGCCGAGCCGCAGGAGTTCTGCCGCTTCTTTGGTTTCGACTGAGCGGGGCATTTTCTCCCATTCATCCCGCCCGCGCAGCGGGGGCGGACGAGTTTCATCATTCTCGCGGCGCGTCTCGTTTTCCCTCCCCCCGCGCAGCGGTGGGGAGGGTCGGCGAATTTCACGCCAGTGAAATGAGCCGGGGTGGGGGGTGAGCTAACAAAGTCCCCCCACCCCTGACCCCTCCCCACCACGCGCTGCGCGCGTGGGCGGGAGGGGAATAGAATCTCATCCTCGCGGCGCGCCTCACTTTCCCTGCCCACCGCTACGCGGGGAAGGAAAAAATCTCGTTCTTGCGGCGCTTTCTCTTTCATTTGCCTGCAAGACGCCCCAATTCCGGGTAATGTTCGGTAACATATTCGCAGCACCTATCGCCGGAGGGTCAAACGGCGTCATGGTCAGTGAGCGACACGACAGTCATTGCGCTTGGCGGATGACGATACTGAGCGGCGCGCTTGCCGCCGCGATGGCGATGCCACGCCCAGCATCGGCCCAGGGTTTTTTTGACTTTCTATTCGGCGGCTTTCAGCAGCGTCCAGCGCAACAGGAAAATTATCCGGCGCCGCCGGCACCCGGCATCGGCCGCATCGCGCCGGCGCCGTTGGGACAGGAAAGCGTGACCGAGGGCGGCGGCAGTACCGGGCATGCGGTGGCGTACTGCGTGCGGCTGTGTGACGGTCAGCATTTCCCGGTGGAGCAGATCATCAATGGCACTCCGGCGGAAACCTGCCGGGCGATTTGCCCTTACAGCAAAACCAAGGTGTTCGTCGGCAGCGAAATCGGCGCCGCCGTCGCCCAGGACGGCCAGCGTTACGCCGCGCTCGACACGGCGTTCTTGTACCGCAAGCAACTGGTGGCCAATTGCACCTGCAACGGCAGAGACGCGTTTGGCCTGACCTCATTCGATGTCAAGCGCGATCCGACTTTGCGGCCCGGGGACATTGTCTCGACCAACGAAGGGCTGTTGGCGTTCACCGGTAGATCGACGCAAGGTGGAGCGTTCACGCCGGTCAACCCGGCGACGCTGCCGCCCGACATCAAACCCGGATCGTCACCGACACGGGTTCCTGCGGCGAATGTTGATTCCGCCGCCGAGGATCAGGGCGGCACCATCGTGCAAAGGGCGAACGGTTTATTGCCGAGCGCGCCTGGACGCTGATCCGCCGCGCCGATCGCCTCTGACGGGTTCATCACCCGCGTCCCATATGATATGTCATGTGTATAATGTCATGTGTCATTGGGCGTAACGTGGCGCCGCGGTGACAAGCGAAACGGCGGCGGCGCGAACTGCCGAGACTCGAGGATAAGCCATGAACCTCAATGCGCTCGGTTATGTCGGTATCCGTACCCGTAATCTTGAGGACTGGGCGGCCTACGGCACGCGCTTCCTCGGCATGCAGCTCGTCGATAAGAGCCGCGGCGCGCTGGCGCTGCGCATGGACGACCGCAAGCAGCGCATCGTCGTTCATACCGACGCGGACGAAGGGCCGTCATTCTACGGCTGGGAAGTCGCCGACGCCGCCGCGCTCGATGCGCTCGCCGCGCATCTGGAAAAATCCGGCGTCAAACTGGCGCGCGGATCGCGGGCGCTCGTGGATGAACGCCGGGTCAGGGATTTAATTGTCTTCTCGGATCCGATCGGCAATCGGCTCGAAGCGTTTCACGGCGCCGAAGTGGCGAGCGATCCGTTCAAGCCCGGCCGCTCGATCTCCGGCTTCCGCACCGGCCCGCTCGGCATGGGCCATGCCGTGCTCACCGCCGAACGGCTCGACGACGTGCTGCCGTTCTATACCGAGATCCTCAACTTCAAGCCGACCGATTACATCCTCAAACCGTTCAAGGCCTATTTCTTCCACATCAATTCGCGCCATCACAGTCTGGCCTTCATCGATACCGGCAAAAACGGCATCCATCACATGATGGTGGAGCTGTGCTATCTCGACGATGTCGGACAGGCCTACGATCTGGCGCTGAAAAAGCCGGAGATGATCGGCACCACGCTCGGGCGCCACGTCAACGATCACGTCACCTCGTTCTATTCTTATTCGCCGTCGCAATTCCTCGTCGAATATGGCTGGGGCGGCCGCAGCATCGACACCGCGAACTGGACGCCGCACGAGCGTGTCGAAGGCCCAAGCCTGTGGGGTCACGACCGCATGTGGCTCACGCCCGAGGGCCGCGACGAAGCGCGCCAGCTTCGCATCCGCACCGCCGAGGCCGGCGGCCGCGAGCCGGTCAATGTCGTGGACGGCAATTATGTGCGCGCGGCCGATGTCTGTCCGTGGTGGAACGCCAACGTCCAGGCACGAAAGACGGGCTGAGGTTCGGCGATCATCCCGTGCTGGCGAGATCCGTGAAGACCTACCAAGGAACACGAGACATTGACGGTCTTAATGTCACAGTCGATGGCCGTCGGCTGCCCGAGCATTATGAAATCAAGCAATTCACCAAATGGGGCTTCGAGTGGACTTATGAAGGCGCGAGCCCGCAGCAATTGGCTTTTGCCATTCTCTACGACCATCTCGGCGATAAGGACCGCGCCATCAAGCTCTCCAAACCTTTCATGAGAAAGGTGATCGCCGATCTCGATAACGACTGGACGCTGACGGCAGAGGAGATTGAACGCGCCATCGCGGACATGGACTGCAAAGACATGCACTGAGCGTGCGCCGCCGCCGCAGCGACGTGACGGTTACAGGAGAATGACATGATTACCGATCGGCAAAAGGCGTTCCGTCAGGAATATCGCTCGCGCATCGTCGGCTGGTATGACGGTTACATACACATCCTGATCATCTACGCGATGGGTGCCGCGGCGTTTTATATCTATGTTGCGCACATCCGCAACGTCACGTGGCTGGAATGGCTGACGCTCCCGCTTACTTTTTTGTTCACAAATATCTTCGAATGGGCGGTACATCGATTCATCATGCATCGTCCGGTCAATATCAAAGGGCTCCGCGCGATCTATGAACGACATACGCTCAATCATCACCAGTTTTTCACTGATGAGGAAATGCGGTTTCGCGACCCCAAAGACTGGCGCGTCACGGTTTTCCCGCCCTATGCGCTGGTCGTTTTCATCCTGATGTCGATTCCGCCGGCTGTTGCGCTCGGCCTTGTCGCGACGCCAAATGTCGGATGGCTGTTCATGTGCGTGACCACGGGCATGTATCTCATCTACGAGTTCATGCATTTCTGTTGTCATGTCGATGAGAACTGGTTCGTGCGGCACTGCCCGTTCGTCAACACGCTGCGCCGGCATCACACCGCGCACCACAACGCGCGGCTGATGATGGAAGTCAACATGAACCTGACATTCCCGATCGCCGACTGGTTGTTTGGCACGTCCGACCTCAATCGCGGGGTCATCGGGCACCTGTTCAATGGCTATGACGCGCGGTACCTCAAGCAAAATCTGCGTGGGACGCCGAAGCCGCCAGATCAAGCTGCCGCAATCCCGGTTGGAAATTTTTGATAAGGCCGCCTGGGTGAAGCTTGTGGCGATTAGGCAGGGGTCGCGATCGCATGCCAAATGACGTCAAAGCTTATGTTTCAGCCGCGGCCGCTCTCGTTGCAATCATTCTCGCCTATTGGAGCGGTTCGCCGGTGCGGTCGGAATTCGGAAATTTCGTCCTCGCGACGGCGGCCTTCATGATCGTCGCCATGTGGATTTTTCCAGAGGCCGGCGGAAAAAAGAAAGTGCCGAAGGATTGACGGCGTGATCGGCGCCAGCCGGAGCGGAACGCCATCGTCCAGGCGAGAAAGACGGGGTGACACCAGCCGCTCGTCCCCGCGTAGGCGGGGACCCAGGATTTTTTGAAGCGTCAACTGGATTCCCGCTTGCGCGGGAATGAGCGGCAAAGTGTGCCTGCGCTGTCCACCAGCCTAGTCGTAGCCGTAGCCGTACGGGCCGCAGACCCAGACCTGTCGCCAGCCAAAGGCCGTCGGCACCCAGTTCCAACAGGACGAATAGGCGCTGGCGTAGACGCCGAAGAACGGTCCGAAGTGGCGACGATGGAAAAACGCAAACCGGTGATGTGGAAAGAAGCGGCCGTGCCATCCACCATGCCAAGCTGCGCTGTGCCACGCCGCACCGCGCCAGGCTGTACCGTGCCACGCTGCGCCGTGCCATCCGCCGCCGCCGTGCCATCCGCTGCCGCCACCTCGCGCCTGCGCCGGAGCTCCGATCAATGCAGCGCCGATTGCGATCGCCGCTGCGAGACAAGCCAATTTTCCCTTACTAATATTCCCAGTCATGGCGTGCTCCCAAAGACAACGTCGCTCCCACGAAGTCAGGTACGGGCGCGTTGAATTATTCCATGAACGGCGAATTAAAATTTCGCAATCGACGAGACGGCTGATGCTGCGGCGTGCGGCGGCCACGAACTGAACAACGTGATGAACGTCAATTCATGTGCGCGCCGCTTCCGTGCGGTCGTGACGGAACGCGAATGTCCCGGCGCTCAAGGCACAGTTGAGCGGTAGTTATTCGCTTCGTTTTCGCTAAAGCGGTTGATTGCAGCCGCGCTCAATTCGCGGCGCGGCGCAGGGCGCTCCAAGTGCCGGAGCACATATTGCCGGCGCTCCAACGCCCGGCGCCGCTCGAGCCGCGCAGACGCCCATAACCGGTCGCGCTCTGGCCGCCGCGATACACCGTCACGCCGATGGCGCCGCTCGCCACCACCGCGCCGGAAATCTGATAGCTGAAATCATTGTCTGCCTGCAGCACGCGGCCGCCGATGATCCGCGCCGGATAGCGATAGGTCGGATCGCACGGGCCGAAAGCGGTGTGAATGGATACGCTCCACAGCCCGTCATAGGCGCGCGATGCCGCGTAGTGCGTGCGTTGTTTATGGGCGGCCTCCGCCGGCGCCGCCAAGAATGCAATCGATCCCCATGCCACCAATCCTCCCGCCGCGATCGTCGTCACAAGGCCTGGCCTGTTCATCTGTTCGCTCCCGGTTGTGGATCGCTCATTCCGTTTGCCGGCGAACCCGGAAACGCCGGCGGTTCGGCGGCGAAGGGATTTTCACCTTTGCCCTGATCATACCCCACATTGAATAACGCTTTCATGTAGTTCGGATCGAAGGCGCCGCGGCTGGGCGCGTTGAAGCTTGGCGGAATGGCGGCAACATTAAAGCCGATGCCGCTGTTTTTGGCGGCGACATAGGCGCGATCGAGCAGCACCCGTAAGTCGGCCTTGATCGCTATTCCCACCGCTTGCGCCAGAATCGTCGGCGTACTGCGCTCCACCACCTGGAATTCGGGCGCCAAGCCGCTGTTGACGACAATGTAAAGCGCGTCGGCGGGAATCTTATAGCTGCTGGTGCTTTGCATCAGCGCCGGCGGCGTCACGAAGAATTGTCCGCCGACACCGCCATCGGCATGCATTTCGGCAAAACGTTTACCGTTACCCTCGACGTCGATCAGCACCGGCGGGAAGGCGCCGGGAACGCTGCCGGACGCGAGCAGGATGTTGCGGAACAGCTTGATGGCGTCATCGCCGCTAGGGTTGGTGGAATGGACCGCGATCGCGCCCATGTTCCAGACCACCGACCGTCCGGCGTCGAGATCGGTCGTGATGATGAACAGCCGGCGGCCGGCCTGGTGTGCGGCGGCAATATCGGCGAGCAGCGCCGGTGTGATCTGCTTTGCAATCAAATCCTTCAGCGGCCAGGTGTCGAGGAAGCTTTCGCCGGTGCCGCCGACCTCGAAAATGTCGGCGGCCGAGGTGTGGGTGTAGACCGCCTGAAGCGCGGCATCGTAGCGGGGACCTGCGAAAACGAACGGCGCCATCAGCGCGCCGGTGCTCACGCCGGTGACGACGGCGTAATCCGGACGCTTGCCGGCGGCGCTCAAGCCGCTGAGCAGTCCGGCGCCGAACGCGCCGTCGGCGCCGCCGGTCGAAAGGACAAGCCACGGTCCGCGCTGCGGCGGCAGCGCCTTTTCGAAGTCGGTTTCGGAGTCCGCCCAAAATCGCGCATCGGGCATGCCGGGCACGCCGGCCACTGCCTCATCGGCGGCGGTGAATGGCGCGCGCGGCGGTAATTTTTGCGGTTGCGCGGCCGCCGCGGGCGGAGGTGCCGGCGCTGTTTTCGTATTGGCGCGCGCCTTATGCGGCTTGCCGGCATCCTGCGCGGCGACGCCAGCCACGGGCGCGCTGGCCACCAACAAAATCAGCGTTGCAGCGCCGGCGCCGATCGTCCGGCGGAGAGAATGCTTCATTGTGCACCACGCTCTGTCAGCGTCATATCATTATCTTCGCACACGGCCCGATTGCCTTTGGAGTCGCGACCACGCGGGCGCCATTCAAGCCCTTCGCTCGGCGACGAAATGTGCGCCCTCAACCAGCATCGCCGCCGCAGCCCCGAATGGTGCGAGCGCAGTCTCGGCTTCGGCAACGAGCTCTGCCAGTCGCTTTTTGGCGCCGGCAAGGCCGAGCACGCTCGCAAATGTGGCTTTCCCGGCGGCGCTGTCCTTGCCGGTCGATTTACCCACCAAGGCCGGATCGCCTTCGATATCCAGTAGATCGTCGGCGATCTGGAACGCCTCGCCGACCGCCGCGCCATAGCGTGTGAGCGCCTCGCGCTCCGCCGCGCTGGCGCGTCCAAGAATGCCGCCGGCCTGGCAGGCGAAGCGAAGGAGTGCGCCGGTCTTCATCGCTTGAAGGAGCCGCACCTCGTTGGCGCCGTGACCGACCGGGCCGAAGCGACCCTCGGCCGCGAGATCGAGCATCTGGCCGCCAGCCATGCCGCCGACGCCGGCGGCGCGCGATAAGGCGCTGACGAGTTCGGCGCGCACCGCGACATCCGCGTGCGTGTCCTCGCGCGAGAGCACATCGAAGGCAAAGGTCAAAAGCCCGTCGCCGGCGAGGATCGCCGTCGCTTCGTCGAATTTGCGGTGCGCGGTCGGTTGTCCGCGCCGCAAATCGTCATTGTCCATCGCCGGTAGATCGTCATGGACCAGCGAATAGCAATGGACGCATTCAAGCGCGGCGCCGACCGTCAAGGCGTTGTGTCGCGGCACCCTGAACAGGCTTGCGGATTCGACCACGAGAAACGGGCGGAACCTTTTGCCGCCGCCGAGGCTCGCATAGCGCATGGCTTCAATCAGGCGCGCCGGGCGCGCCAGTTCACCAGGCGCCGGCGCGGCGGCCAGGAGCCGGTCGAGCAGCGCCTCGGTTTCGGCCGCTACCGCATCGAGCCGCGCCAGAAAGGGGCTGGTTTTGCCGCTCATTTTAGGGATCGCCCGCTCAGCCTTGCCGAAGCTTAATACCCGGGATGTTAGCCGGGTTCCTCTCTGAGTTCCTATATCAGTTCCCGAGGTTTAAAGCCCGGCGGGCGAAAAGAGGCCATCTGTGGCGCAACTCATTATAGCGGCAACCGTGCTGGCGGCCTGGCTCTATCTCATCGCGGCGCGCGGGGGATTTTGGCGCGCGGCCGAACGGGACGACGATGGCGCGCTCCCGGCCGCACCACCCCCGCAATGGCCGCCAGTTACAGCTGTGGTGCCGGCGCGGGATGAAGCCGAGACTGTCGGCGAGACCATCGCCTCGCTGTTGCAACAAGATTATCGCGGACCGTTCAACGTGATCCTGGTCGACGACCAAAGCCGCGACGCCACCACGCGCGTCGCGCGCGGGGCTGCGGCGGCGCTTGGCGCCGGCGATCGGCTGAATGTTATTTCGGGACGGCCACTGCCGGCCGGCTGGACCGGCAAATTGTGGGCGCAGAGCCAGGGTGTCGAGTTTGCAGCGCAGGCGCCGAACCCGCCGGAATATTTGCTCTTGACCGACGCCGATATCGTGTTTGCGCCCGGCGCGCTGTCGTCTGTGGTCGCGCGGGCCGAAAGACAAGGGCTCGTTCTCAATTCGCTGATGGTGAAATTGCGGTGCAGGAGTTTTGCCGAGCGCCTGTTCGTGCCCGCCTTCGTCTTTTTCTTCCAGATGCTTTACCCATTCGCCTGGGTGAACGATCCGCGCCGCGCTACTGCTGGCGCGGCCGGTGGCTGCATGCTGGTCAAGCGCGAAGCGCTGCAGGCGGCCGGCGGGCTTGCCTCGATCCGCGGCGCGCTGATTGACGACTGCGCGCTCGCGAACCTGCTTAAAACGCGCGGCCCGATCGCACTCGCACTCACCGACAACGCGCACAGCCTGCGTGCTTATCCATCCATCGGCGACATTCGCCGCATGGTCGCGCGCACCGCTTATGCGCAGCTTGGTTATTCGCCGCTACTTCTGGCCGGCACGGTTCTCGGTCTCGCGCTCACCTACTTGATGCCGGTCGCGCTGGCGCTGTTTGCCGACGGCTTTGCGCAATTTGCCGGACTTTTCGCCTGGGCGCTGATGGCCTGCGCATTCCGGCCGATCTTGCGGTTTTACGACATGTCCGGATTGCGCTCCTGGCTGTGGGCGGCGGCGCTGCCGGCAATCGCCGCAATGTATATGGCGTTCACACTCGATTCCGCCTATCAGCATGCCCGCGGCCGCGGCGGCATGTGGAAAGGCCGGGCGCAGGCTAATATTTCTTGAAGATCAGATGATGGACGCCAGCACCTTACGTTCGGGCAAGGGACACCGGGATGAAAACTTCCCGGTGGCGTCCTTTCTCATTCACCCGCGCCATCGCGAGCCTATCCTCGCATTCTACAATTTCGTCCGCACCGCCGACGATATCGCCGACCATGCCGCGCTGGCGGCGCCGGAGAAGCTCACACTGCTCGATCGGCTGGATGGTGGTCTCACTGGCACCAATGATGACGACGCGGCGGCGGTACGGCTGCGCCGGGCTTTGAACGCGCGCGGGCTCTCGCCCAAGCACGCGCAGGATCTGCTGACCGCGTTTCGCCTTGACGTAACCAAGCTGCGTTACCGCGATTGGGACGACCTGATGTCCTATTGCGCCTTTTCGGCGATGCCGGTCGGCCGTTTCGTCTGCGACGTTCACGGCGAGAGCCGCGCGGTGTGGCCGGCCAACGATGCACTCTGCGCGGCCTTGCAGATCATCAATCATCTGCAGGACTGCAGAGAGGACTACCTCAATCTCAATCGCGTCTACGTCCCGCAGGACGCGCTTCGCGCGAGCGGCGCCAATGTCGAGGCGCTCGGCGAAGCGCACGCTTCACCGGCGCTGCACGATTGCCTGCTTTCGCTCGCGGCCCGCACCGAGGCGCTACTCACCGAGAGCGACGGCTTTGCCGCCGCGATCGCCGACTGGCGGCTTTCACTCGAAGTCTCGGTCATCAACACGCTCGCGCATCGGCTCACGCGTATTCTGCGCCGGCGCGATCCGCTAGGCGAGAAAGTGCATCTCGGCCTTGCCGGCGTTGCCGGCGGTACGGCATTTGGAATTTTGCACGGCGCCTCGCATCGCATCGGCCGGCGGCTCGCCGCTGGCGCGCACAAGCCGCAGGGTACGTGAGTGCAACAATCCACACAGGCCGCCGAGCGCGCCTCGGGCAGCTCGTTTTATACCGGCATGCGCATCCTGCCGCGCGGCCAGCGCGAGGCGATGTTCGAAATC
This sequence comes from uncultured Alphaproteobacteria bacterium, assembly GCA_963816295.1. GTDB lineage: Bacteria > Pseudomonadota > Alphaproteobacteria > Rhizobiales > Xanthobacteraceae > BOG-931. The sequence goes on from CAWFJS010000023.1 coordinate 168,088, forward strand.
TATGCGTTCTGCCGCGCCGTCGACGATATCGCCGACGATCCGGGGCCGCGCGAGGGGCGCCTTGCGGCACTAGAGACCTGGCGCGGCGACATTGCCGCGCTCTATGCCGGTGTGGCGCCGGCGCCGCTTGTGGGGCTTCGCCGCGCGGTGCGCGACTTCGATCTTCAGCGCGAGGATTTTCTCGCCATCATCGACGGCATGGAGATGGACGTGCGCGCCGATATCCGCGCGCCCGATCGCGCCACGCTCGATGTTTATTGCGACCGCGTCGCCTGCGCCGTCGGCCGGCTGTCGGTGCGCGTATTCGGCATGCCCCGCGAGGCAGGATTTGCGCTCGCGCATCATCTCGGCCGCGCTTTGCAATTGACCAATGTATTACGTGACCTCGACGAGGATGCGGCGATGGGCCGGCTCTATTTGCCGCGCGAGGCGCTGCGCGATACCGGCATCATCAGCACCGATCCGCGCACCGTGCTCGCCCATCCGCTGCTCGAGCAATCCTGCAATGTTCTCGTGGCGCTGGCTATCGGCGAGTTTGAAGCGGCCAACGCCATCATGGCGCAGATGCCTCGCCGCACCGTGCGCGCGCCGCGCATCATGGGGCAGGCCTATCGGCTCATTCTCGACCGGCTGATTACACGCGGTTTTGATCCGCCGCGCGCCCCGGTGCGGCTACCGCGCGCGAAAATCCTTCTTATCGTGTTGCGTAATCTTATCTAAAGCGAAATGACCGACCTTATCTTGAATCGACATTTCGCTTTAGCTTATTGCTTCAGCATGATCTTTTCGGACCTGCCTTCGCCCGCCGAAGCATCAAACGAAAGTACTAACCTTTGCGAAGGCTTCGCGCAGGCGGGAAACCGGTTCCCATCCCGGATCGCGTCCGGGACAGGCTTTTTCGGGATCATGCTGTGATGCCCCGCACCGTTCACATCATCGGCGCCGGCCTGGCCGGATTGTCCGCGGCGGTGCGGCTCGCCACGCCGGACAATCGCGTCGTGGTGCATGAGGCTACCGCTTTCGCGGGCGGCCGTTGCCGCTCCTATCACGATGCGTCGGTCGGCATGACCATCGACAATGGCAACCATCTTCTACTGTCAGGCAATCATGCGGCGCTCGCGTTTTTGCACGCGATTGGTTCCGAGCACCGCTTGATCGGCCCGCCTGCGGCCGAATTCCCGTTTGTCGATCTCAAAAACGGCGCGCGCTGGACGCTGCGCTTTAATGACGGCCGGCTGCCGCTGTGGATCTTTGATTCGACGCGGCGGGTGCCGGGCACGCGGGCGCTGAATTATCTCTCGATGGCGCGGCTGTTATGGGGGAGGCCGGACAAGGCGGTCGGCGAAACCATCGCCTGCAAAGGTGCGCTCTATTCCGGACTGATCGAGCCGCTTCTGCTCGCTGCGCTCAACATCGATCCGCCGCAAGGCTCGGCCAAGCTTGCCGCAGCGGTGATCCGCGAAACACTCGCCGCTGGCGGCCGTGCCTGCCGACCGCTGATCGCCCGCGACGGCCTGGCGCCGACCTTGATCGAACCGGCACTCGATTACCTTCGTGGCCGTGGCGTGCAGATCCGGTTTGAGCATCAGTTGCGCGGGATGCGGTTCGAAGGCCAGCGCGTCCAGACGCTTAATTTTGGCGATGAGACGGTCGCGCTCGGTGACGCCGATGCGGTCATCCTTGCCGTGCCGCCCTATGCCGCGGTGTCGCTGGTACAGGGCATCACCGTGCCGAACGAGTTTCGCGCCATCGTCAATGCACATTTTCGCATCGAACCGCCGGCGGGCCAGCCGCCGATTCTCGGCGTCATCAACGGCACCACGCAATGGATCTTCGCTTTTCCCGGCCGGCTTTCGGTTACCGTGAGCGCCGGCGACCGTTTGCTCGACACCCCGCGCGAAGAACTGGCGCGCGCCATCTGGGCCGAGGTGGCGCAGGCGAGCGCGCTCCCTGCGGAGCCTTTGCCGCCTTGGCAGATCGTGCGCGAGCGCCGCGCCACTTTCGCCGCTACTCCGGCGCAGGATCAAAGACGCCCCGGCCCGCAAACCGCATGGCGCAACCTCTTGCTCGCCGGCGATTGGACCAATACCGGCTTGCCCGCGACCATCGAAGGTGCCATTCGGTCCGGCAATCGCGCCGCAAAACTCGTTAGCCGCCCATGACAATGCAATGAGGCGCTGTGCAATTTACATTCCCGTCATCCTGAGGTGCGAGCGAAGCGAGCCTCGAAGGATGAACGGCCCCGGCCGTCGACCCTTCGAGGGCCGCTTTGCGGCCACCTCAGGGTGACGGAAATAAATCATGACATGCCCATGAGCGAACTCGATCTCGATTCCCATATCGATTCCGCCACCCAAGCGCTGCTCGCCTGCCAGCGCGCCGACGGACATTTCCTGTTCGAGCTGGAAGCGGACGCCACGATCCCGGCGGAATATGTGCTGTTGCGGCATTATCTCGGCGAGCCGGTCGATGCCGCGCTGGAAGCGGGTATCGCCGCCTATCTGCGCCGCATTCAAGGCGCGCATGGCGGCTGGCCGCTGTTCGCCGACGGCGCCTTCGATATGAGCGCGACGGTGAAGGCCTATTTCGCGCTCAAGATGGTCGGGGATTCGCCGCAGGCCGAACATATGCGACGCGCCCGTGACGCGGTGCGGCTACGCGGCGGTGCCGAGCGCAGCAATGTGTTCACGCGCTGCCTTTTGGCGCTCTACGGCATCGTGCCCTGGCGCGCCGTGCCGGTGATGCCGGTCGAAATCATGCTGCTGCCGAAATGGTTTCCGTTTCACCTCGACAAGATTTCGTATTGGAGCCGCACGGTGATCGTGCCGCTTCTGGTGCTGATGGCGAAGAAGCCGCGCGCGCGCAATCCGAAAGAGGTCAACGTCGCCGAGCTGTTTTTGGAGCCGCCCCGGCAGCTCGGACCGACGCCGAAGGCGTCGCAACAGAAGGCGTCGTGGTTCTGGTTCTTCCGCGTCGTCGATAACGTACTGCGCGCCGCCGAGCCGTGGTTTCCGCAAACGCTGCGTCAACGCGCGATCGACCGCGCCGTCGCCTGGGTCGACGAGCGGCTCAACGGCGAAGACGGGCTTGGCGCGATTTTTCCGGCCATGGCGAACAGCGTCATGATGTACGACGCGCTCGGCGTGCCAACCGACGATCCGCGGCGCGCCATCGCGCGCGAGTCAGTCGACAAGCTCCTCGTGGTGCATGACGACGAGACCTATTGCCAGCCCTGCGTGTCGCCAATCTGGGATACCGGACTTGCCTGCCATGCGCTGCTCGAAGTCGGCGGCGGGCGCGCGGTGGCGGAAGCCAAGCGCGGGCTGGATTGGCTCATTCCCAGACAGATACTCGACGTGGGCGGCGACTGGATCGCGCAGCGGCCGAATGTGCGGCCGGGCGGCTGGGCGTTCCAATATGCCAATGCGCATTATCCCGACGTTGATGACACCGCGGTGGTGGCGATGGCGTTCGACCGCATGCGGGATTTGGGGCAGGGCGACTATGCAGGCGCGATCGATCGCGCCCAGGAGTGGATCGTCGGCATGCAGAGCGTCAACGGCGGCTGGGGCGCGTTCGACACCGACAACGAATTTTACTATCTCAACAATATTCCGTTCGCCGATCACGGCGCGCTGCTCGATCCGCCGACCGAGGATGTCAGCGCCCGCTGTTTGTCGATGCTGGCGCAGCTCGGCGAGGTCAAGAGCGCGCCGGCTGAACGGGCGCTTGCCTATCTGCGCCGCACCCAGCGTCCCGACGGCTCATGGTATGGCCGTTGGGGCATGAATTACATCTATGGCACCTGGTCGGTATTGTGCGCGCTCAATGCCGCGGGCGTTGCGCCCGAGGCGCCGGAAATGCGCAGAGCGGTCGAGTGGCTCACCGCCATTCAGAATCCCGACGGCGGCTGGGGCGAGGATGGTTCAAGCTACAAGCTCGATTACCACGGCTACGAAGCCGCGCCGTCCACCGCCTCGCAAACCGCCTGGGCGGTGCTTGGCCTGATGGCGGCGGGCGCGCTCGATCATCCGGCGGTCGCGCGCGGCATCAAATATCTCACCGAGACGCAAGAGCCCGACGGTTTCTGGAACGAGCCACGCTATACTGCGACCGGTTTTCCGCGCGTGTTCTATCTGCGCTACCACGGCTATGCAAAATATTTTCCGCTCTGGGCGCTGGCGCGGTACCGCAATCTCAGGCGCGGCAATGCGCGGCGCGTGGCGTGGGGAATGTAGCAATTTTTGCGCAGTGTGGATTTATGACCACCAGTTGAGGCGAACAATAAATTACGTTGCTGCCGCGCGATTTTCGAATGACTTAGTTGGGTCGCAAATGAAAAAATTCATGGTCGCCGCCACGCTCGCCGCGCTCGCCACAATGCCCGCTTTGGCCAAGGTCGAAGTCACCGCCTCCGCCGCCGCCGGCTCCGGCATCGAACTGGGCCGGCTGTTATGCCGGAGTGAACGGCGGCATTGGCCGGAACAAGGGCAACACCCACTACAACGATCCGAATACCACCACCGACCCAATCAATTTTATTCCAAACGTCGTCCCTTCCAGTTTCATACCGGCGCCGTCGGGCACGGGGGGCACCGGCGGGCTGGGTGGTGGCGGCGCGGGGTGCAACTGGCAAAACCAGCAATGGGTCTATGGCCTTGAGGGCGACATCGACGGCGGCCGCATCGCCGGAAGTCAGACGAATTCTGTGACCGCAGCTACTGCAACCGTCTTTGGAGTAAACCCTGTCACCGGCCTTAGCGGCCTTCTCGGCAACCCAACCGGGACGGCCAGCGAAAGTACTCAGCTCAATTGGCTGAGCACAATACGCGGCCGCATTGGATTGATCGTCCAAGACCGCCTCTTGCTCTTTGCGACAGGGGGATTGGCCCTCGGTGGCGTGAGCAGTCAAGGCTCAGTGAATGTTGCGAACTCCGTTGTCCAAGTCACGTGGTCCGGATCGCACTCCGCGGTCAACGCCGGCTTCGCGGTCGGCGGCGGCGCCGAATGGGCATTGGCCGATCGATGGACCGCAAAGGCCGAGTATCTCTGGTACGATCTTGGCAATGTGAGCCACCTTTTGAATTGTGCCAGCGTATCGCCCCTCCTCTTTGCGAGTTGCAATGCTACTCCTGGTCCTTTTGCAACATTGGGCAACGCCGTTTCATCCGTTCACGGCAGCATCGTCCGCGTCGGCATCAACTACAAATTCAATTGAGCGCGGAGCGCGCACCCCGGGTGGAGCGCAGCGACGGTGGAGTTATGACGACAATTCGTTGACCAGGGAAGAGTGACGCGTGTTCTATCTGCGCTACCACGGCTATGCGAAATATTTTCCACTGGGCGCTGGCGCGCTACCGCAATCTCATACGCGGTAATGCCAAGCAGGTGACGTTCGGCATGTGAGCGCCGAGAAGCCATCCCACTCTTTAATCGAGGGGCTTGATCGCGTGAGCGCCGGTTCCATTTGAACCTGTGCGAACCGGCGGCGTTGGCCGTATGACCACTGCGCGGTGGGAGCTCTGATGCCGATGCCGGTCAGAGGAGTTCCCGCAATGCTTGGCGTTGCGGAACGACGGGTAATTTCCAACTTCGAGCAAGAGGAGGACGCGATGAAGCTCAATACGGCACAGGTCGCGAGGACTGTCAGTCAGCTCCAGGTGAAGCCTGCCAGAAGATCATCCTCTGGTTCCGCAGCTCAATCGGATATTCGGCGATCACACCTATTTCCTCGATGGTTCCGGACTCAACATCCTCGAACCTGCCGCCGCCGCGCTCGAAGTTCCGGCGTCAAGCATTGGCGAGGTTGGCGTGCTGGTCAATGTCGCAAACTGGACCGAATCCAATCCGCCCAAGCTCGAGGTCCATGAGCCGGAACTGACCAACACGACGGTAGCGCTCGGAACCGACGGCGCCGGCTCATAACGAGCTCGCTGTTTTTATTTTCTCGGCGTATCGGTCTTCGTCATTGCCGGACTTGATCCGGCAATCCATGCGGACGAGTAGCCTCTCTCAAGGTAATTGCGTGAACTCAGCATGGACCACCGGGCCAAGCCCGGTGGTGACGGGTTTTCGAGCGGAGAGGTTACGCCGCGCTGGCTGAGGTTCGCGCCGCCTGCTGCGCTGCTTCTTTCGCCGCTTTCTCTCGCGCTTCGTTGGCGCGGATTTCGGACAGCCGCAACTGCACTTGGTTGTCGAACACGTATTGCGCCGGGCGCTGCTTGGAGAGATCGATTTCCGGCGCCATCGGGCCTTCGGTGCGCACACCGCGCAGCGCAATGCCGAACGCCTCCAGCGGATGCGCCATCATCGCTTCGGCCGCGGTCGCTTCGTAGCCGCAATGCGCCATGCAGTTCGCGCACTTTTCATAGCGGCCGGTGCCGTAGGCGTCCCAGTCGGTCGCTTCCATCAATTCGGTGAAGCTCTTCGCATAACCTTCGCCGAGCAAATAGCATGGCTTCTGCCAGCCGAAGATATTGCGCGTCGGCATGCCCCATGGCGTGCAGTGGAATTCCTGATTGCCGGCAAGGAAGTCGAGGAACATGCTGGAATGCGTCAGATTCCAGTTCTTGCCCTTGCCGAGCGCAAACACCTTGCGGAACAGCTCCTTGGTCTTGCGCCGGTTGAGGAAGTGCTCCTGGTCGGGCGCGCGCTCGTAAGCGTAGCCCGGCGAGATCGAGACGCCGACGCCGAGCTCGGTGGTGAGATCGAGAAACTTGGCGATGTCTTCGGCCGGATGACCGTCGAAGATCGTGCAATTGACGTTGACAGTGAAGCCCTTGGCCTTGGCGGCCGTGATCGCGTCGACGGCTTTCTCGTAGCCGCCTTCCATGCACACCGACTTGTCGTGATGTTCCTTGATGCCGTCGAGATGCACCGAGAAGAACAGATAGGGCGACGGCTCGAACAGATGCAGCTTCTTCTCCAGAAGCAACGCGTTGGTGCACAGCGACACGAATTTCTTGCGCGCGACGATGCCCTTGACGATTTCGCCGATCTCCTTGTGGATCAGCGGCTCGCCGCCGGGAATAGCGACCATCGGCGCGCCGCATTCGTCCACGGCGTCGAGGCATTCCTGGACCGAAAGCCGCTTGTTGAGGATGGCGTCCGGATAATCGATCTTGCCGCAGCCGAAACATGACAGATTGCAGCGGAACAGCGGTTCGAGCATGAGCACGAGCGGATAGCGCTTGCGCCCGGCGAGACGCTGCCGCATCACGTAAGCGCCGACTTTCATTTTCTGTCGTAATGATACGCCCAAAGCTCGTCCTCGTTGTTCGTTGTTGCGTATGTTTAACTGGCGCGAGCGGATCTAAACTTCCGCGGCCCGGCGAGCGCTAACTGTGCCGCCGTCGACAAGTTCCGGCGGCAGGCGGAATTCGATTGTTTCGTGTCGGCCGGTGAGCTGGCTGACATCGACCGGATTGAGCCGCCGGAGCGCCTCGATGACGTCTTCGACCAGCACTTCGGGCGCCGACGCGCCGGCGGTGATGCCGACGATTTTGGCGTCGCGGAACCAGCTCGCGTCGAGCTCGCTGCCGTCGGCGATCAGATAGCTCGGCGTGCCGGCCTCCTCGCCGATCTCGCGCAGCCGGTTGGAGTTGGAACTGTTCTTGGCGCCGACCACAAGGATGACGTCGACGAGCTTGCTCAATTCACGAACCGCGGTCTGGCGATTTTGCGTCGCGTAGCAAATGTCGCGCGTCTCCGGTCCGACGATATTGGTGAAACGGTTGTGAAGCGCGGCAATGATGCCGCGGGTGTCGTCCACGCTCAACGTAGTCTGCGTCACATAAGCGACTGGCGTGTCGGAGGGGATGTCGAGCTTGTCGACGTCGTTCTCGGTCTGGACCAGAGTCACCGGCTCGGCGATCTGGCCCATCGTGCCTTCGACTTCGGGATGGCCGGCATGGCCGATGAGAATGAGGCGGCGGCCCTGCGCCACGTAGCGCTTGCCTTGATTGTGCACCTTGGTGACCAAGGGGCAGGTCGCATTGAGCACCGGCAGATTGCGCGAGGCAGCCTCCTCCTCGACGCTTTTGGCGACGCCATGCGCGCTGAAGATCGTCACCGCATTAGGCGGCACTTCGGAAAGGTCCTCGACAAAGCGCGCGCCTTTAGCTTTCAGGCTCTCCACCACATGCTTGTTGTGCACGATCTCGTGGCGGACATAGACGGGCGGACCGAATTTCTGCAGCGCCCGCTCGACGATTTCGATGGCGCGCACCACGCCCGCGCAAAAACCACGAGGCTGGGCCAGTATCACTTTCATCAAGACCTCCCGGTTTGGCACCGGTTTGCGTTGGGCGTTCAGCTCTACGTTTGACCCTGCGGCCAGCCGCCGCAAGGCGGCTGGGGGCATGGCATATTTGGGGTTATCTATGTCGCGCTAGGCGGCTGCGGTAGCTCTGCTAACCCATTCTTTTCAAGTCTTTATCTCGCTTGGCCTTGAGCAATCCGCAGCGCCGCCGGGCGGCCAATGCTTTGGATCGTTCAAACGACGAGCCGTTAAAACCCACGTTTAAACCCCACCTTTGAGCGAAAATGCCCTTACTTGTCCAGAAGCCGCGGGGAAAGCCTGCCCGCGGGCCCGGAAACACCCTGCCCGATACGCAAAGGTGCAACGCCCAGCATTGCAACCGGTTCGCGGCGACCATTGGTTTTGCGGGATCCGTCCGTCAGACCGCCCGCTTCGCGGATAAAACGCTCTGCGATCACGCATAGCCTTTGGGTAACTGGCGCATGGGTCGGATCGCGGCTAGGAATATAACCACGATTTCACTTTTGCGCGTATTCGGGCATTTAGAGCCGGGCTGAAGGCCGTTCCCCCATGCCTCCATTTTGCCTTTGTCGTAACGCCTGAAACCGCGCCTTTCCTGCCAACGCTAAACTCCGATCATCGCAATCCGCCGGCAACCATGAGAATAATCACCAGCTTTGTTGTCCGCGCGATCAGGCTTTGCACGCAATATGCGGCGTCGGTGATCATTCTCTCGGTTCTGCTCGGGGTGTTGTCGTCCTGGTATGCGGTGACGCATTTCGCGATGACGACCGACGTCAACAAGCTCATTTCACCGAACATTTCCTGGCGGCAGCGCGAAGCCGAAATGGAGAAAGCATTTCCCCATTTCGAACTGATCGTTGCCGTGGTCAATGCGCCAACCGCCGAACTGGTGGAGGGCGCGGCCAATGCGCTGACGCAGCGCCTGTCGCAGCAAAAGGATCTGTTTCGTTCGATCGAACAACCCAAGGGCGGACACTTCTTTGCGCAGGAAGGACTGTTGTTCGAATCGGCGACCGATCTTGCCCCGCAGATGAACATGCTGACGCAGGCGCAGCGCCTGGTGCAGGTGCTGGCCGGCGATCCGTCGCTGCGCGGCGTCATCCAGACCCTGCAATTCGGACTGCTCGGCGTCCAAGGCGGCCAGATCACACTCGACAATATGGCCTGGCCGATGACGCTCGCCGCCGACACGATCGAAAAGGCGAATGCGGGAAAGTCGGCGAATTTTTCCTGGTACGAGCTGGTGCAAGGCCATGCGCCGGCGCCCGGCGATCTCATTCGCTTCCTCGAAATCCGCGCTACGCTCGATTACTCAGAGCTTGAACCGGGTAAGCGCGCGACCGACGCCATCCGTAAAGCCGCGGCCGACCTCGATCTCGGCGGCAAATATCAGGCCCAGCTCCGGCTCACTGGACCGGTGCCGATGGCGGACGAGGAATTCTCCACGATCAAGGAAAATGCGGCGCTCAACGCCACCGTGACCATCGCCATCGTGCTCCTCATCCTGTGGCTGGCTTTGCGCTGGGTGCGGATCATTTTCGCGGTGTTCGTCTGCGTCGCTGTCGGTCTTTCCATCACCGCCGCCGTCGGCATGCTGATGGTGGGCACGCTCAATCTGATTTCGGTCTATTTTGCCGTCCTGTTCGTCGGCCTCGGCGTCGATTTCGGCATCCAGTTCAGCGTGCGCTACCGCGCCGAGCGCCACGACACCGACGATTTGCATGAGGCGCTGTTGCAGACCGGCCGGCGCGCCGGCGCGCCGCTGACGCTTGCCGCGCTGGCGACCGCCGCCGGGTTCTTGTCGTTCCTGCCTACCGTCTACAAAGGCGTGTCCGAACTCGGGCTGATCGCCGGCTTCGGCATGCTGATCGCATTTGCCACCAGCATCACGCTGTTGCCGGCGCTCTTAAGCGTGCTCAAGCCGCCGGGTGAGACGGAACAGCTCGGCTACGCGGCGCTGGCGCCGGTCGATCGTTTCCTGGAACGCCATCGCATGGCGATCCTGATTGTGACCGCGGTCGTGGTCACCGCCGGATTACCGCTGCTTTATTGGCTGCGCTTCGATTTCAATCCGATCAATTTGCGCAGCCCCAATACCGAGGCGGTGTCGACCTATCTGTCGCTGAAGAACGATCCCGACAGTGGCTTCAATGACATCCAGGTGCTCGAGCCGTCGCTCGAGGCGGCCGATCGGCTGGCGGCGAAGCTGCGCGCCTTGCCCGAGGTCGCGCGGGCAACGACGTTGTCGAATTTTATCCCTGCCGATCAGCAGCAAAAGCTGCCGCTGATCCAGAACGCGGCGAAGATCTTATTGCCTTTGCTTAATCCGGCGGCCCCGAGCCCGCCGCCGACCGACGCACAAAATGTCAGCATGATGGGCTCGACGATCGACGCGCTCAAACGGCTCGCCGGCAGCGGCAATGGCGCCGGCGCGGTCGCCGCGCGCCGCCTCGCCGACGCCACGACGGCGTTGTCGAAGGCCGATCCCGCGGTGCGTCAGCGCGTGCAAGACATCGTCGTGCAGCCGCTGCGGATCGCGCTCGACGATTTGCACAATCTGTTGACCGCGCATGAGGTCACGCGCGCCAATCTGCCGCCGGAGCTGGTGCGGGAATGGGTGACGCCAGACGGCCGCGCGCGCATCGACGTGGCGCCGAGCGGCGATTCCAGCAACAACGAAGTGCTGCAACATTTCGCGCGCGCGGTGCAGGCGGTCGCCCCCGAGGCGACCGAGGGGCCGATTTCGATCCTGGAGGCGCGGCGGGAGGTGGTGATCGCGTTCCTCGAGGCCGGCGCTTGCGCGCTATTGTCGATCGGTATCCTGCTGTGGATCACGCTGCGCCGGTTCGGCGATGTGCTGCTCACCCTGGTACCGCTGCTGCTCGCTGGCGTGGTCACGCTGGAAATCTGCGTGCTGATCGACCTGCCGCTGAATTTCGCCAATATCATCGCCTTGCCGCTGTTGCTCGGCGTCGGCGTGGCTTTCAAGATCTATTACATCATGGCCTGGCGCGAAGGGCAGACCAATCTCTTGCAATCGGTGCTGACGCGGGCGGTGACGTTTTCTGCCTGCACCACCGCGACCGCGTTCGGCTCGCTGTGGTTTTCCAGCCATCCCGGCACCTCGAGCATGGGCAAGCTGCTGGCGATCTCGCTGTTGACGACGATGGCCGCCGCGGCCTTGTTTCAGCCGGTGCTGATGGGCAAGCCGCGCCAGATCGAGCCGGGGGATTAAGTCGTCATCGCGATCGGTTCGTTTTCCCCTCCCCCCGCGCAGCGGTGGGGAGGGAAGGCGAATATCGCATCAGCGATGTGAGCCAGGGTGGGGGCGAGTTTAAGAAAGCCCCCACCCCTGACCCCTCCCCACCACGCGCTACGCGCGTGGGCGGGAGGGGAAAAGCAAATGCTACCCCGCTAGCAGGGAGGAGCGCCGAACTTACTGCCCGACAGTGCTGCGCAATTGCAGCGGCGCTTCAGATTTATGCGCCGGAGCTGCGGCTCCCGATTTACGCGGCGCTTGCACTTGCGCCGGCGCCGGCGCGACTTTGTGGATGTATTGTGGATTCGCCGACGGATCGAGCATGCTGTAGGCGGAATCCGGCAGGCGCGTCCAATATTGGTTCTGGCCGAGCAATTCGAACCCGATATAGCCGCGCACGACCAATGTCTGCCCGTCGGGCGTGACCTTCATCGTCGCTTTGTAGATTTTGCCATCGCGCGGATCGAGGATCGTGCCGCCGCCGTATTTATTCTCGCCTTCCGGCTTCATGCCGCGGATGATTTCCAGCCCGAGCCAGGTGTGATCTTTGCGATCATCCTTGCATTTGTCGCAAATCGCATTCGGATCTTCGCCGGGCTTGAGAAACATTTTGGCGATGATGCCGTCGAAGACGCCGTTGTGATCGTCGATCAAAAACCAGCCGGTCGGCTGTTTGGTGTCCGCATCGACGGCTTGCCACAAGCCGACTGGCGACCATTGGCCGGCATTTTGCGGAGAAACACTCGGCGTGGAAACACTCTGTGCCGCAGCGGAACAAACGAACGGCACCAAAGCCACGAAGGCGAGCACCACTCTCATTCGCATCACTTGAGCTCCGACACTCATTCGAGCTGCAAAACGCTTTCGGACGCTGTTGCCGCCGTTCAGGCGTGAATTTTTCTCAACGCGACGCCAACAATTGAGATATCGCCGCCGCAGGACCGATGCAATGGCCTCGTTGCGCAAGTCACGGTGCAAGTCACGCGCGTAGATGCGGCCATATGACACTGCGTATTTGTTAGATGAGGGCGCAATAGTACGGCGGAAGAGTGATGCAAATAAGAGTGACGTCGCCAAACGCGGTCAAGTCACTTGCGCTTCGGCGGTTGCTGGGTAACCCGCTGATCCAGCCGTGGCGGGAGCTCGCTGCGCCGTGCGACGATGTCGAGACGCGAAAATATCTGTTCGGCTCGTATTACATTTGCCGGGTCGTCAAGCCGTCCACCGAGCCGGCCGTTGCCGAGGCGTCGAATGGCGAAGCCACGATCGATCCCGCCTATCGCATCGCGGCGGAGTGAGCCGCCGCGATCCCCCGCATCGGCTTGATCGGAGCCGCGTTCGAGACCCGCCTGTCCGCCAGCGCTCCTTGTCGGCCCGCCTGAACTGCCGCTACAATTCACGTGCCGCCGCGTTTGGTCGCGGCGCGGCCTAATCGACGCGAGCAAATACACCGTGAAAATGAAAATCACGACGATCGAAGCCATTGCCGTTAGTCTGCCGATGAAGAAGCCGGTGCAAATGGCCGGCGAGACCGTGGCGCAGGCCGAGAACGTGTTCGTCCGCATCGAATCCGATGCCGGCGCGGTCGGCTGGGGCGAAGCGGCGGCGGCGCCGACCATGACCGGAGAAACCATCGCCGGCATGATGGCGGCGATCGAGTTGATGCGGCCCAAGTTGCTCGGCCGCGCGGCCTACGATTTCGCCGGCGCCACCGCGGCTATGGACGCGCAGCTCTACGGCAATAGCGGCGCCAAGGCCGCGATCGACATGGCGCTGCACGACTTGGTCGGACGCGCCAGCGAGCGGCCGGTCTATGCTTTGTTTGGCGCCAAACAGCGCAGCCGCATGCCGGTGCTCGCGGTCATCGGATCGGAAGATGCGGCAGCCGATTTGCGCGGCGCGCAAGCGCACTGGAACGCGGGCTACCGCGCCTTCAAGATCAAAGTCGGATTGGGCTCGCCGGAGGCCGACGCCGTACGCACGATGATGCTCTGTCAGGCGCTCAAGGGCCAGGCGCAGGGCGGCGAAACGTGCTTGGTGTCGGCTGACGCCAATCAGGGCTTTTCCGTCGATGGCGCGCTCACCTTTGTGCGCGGCATCGGCGATTGCGGGCTCGATTTTTTTGAACAGCCGGTCAGTGCCCACGATCTCGATGGCATGAGCCGCATCGCCGCGGCCACCAAGGTGCCGATCGGCGCCGACGAGGGCATTCACTCGCTCGACGACATCGCGCGGCATCATGAGCGCAGGGCCGCACGCGGCGTCAGTCTCAAGGCCATCAAGCTCGGTGGACTGTCCGGGTTGTTCGCGGCAAGCCGGCTATGCGGGCAGCTTGGCATGCAGGTCAATATTTCGTGCAAGACCGGCGAGACGAGCCTCGCGTCGGCCGCCGCCGTGCACCTGGCCGCGGTGGCGCCTGCGATCGCCTGGGGTCTGACGGTCACCAGCAGCGGCCTTGCCGAGGACGTCACTGCAGCACCGTTGCGCATCGACGGCGGCCATGTCGAAGTGCCGGAGCGGCCCGGGCTTGGTGTCGATGTTGACGAGCACCAACTGCGGCGCCGCCAGCAGGAATTCAAACGCGTCGCCTAAGTATGATCCCGAAAAAGCCTGTCCCGGACGGGATCCGGGATGGGAACCGGTTTCCCGCCTGCGCGAAGCAATGGTCAGGTGGTTGCCTTTTTTGATTGCTTCGGCGGGCGAAGGCAGGTCGGATAAGATCATGCGCAAAATTGCACATGATCCCGAAAAGTGGGAACCGGTTTCCGGATAAGATCATGCGCAAAATTGCGAAACCACACAACGAGATGCGATGAACGACGCCGGAGGACCGGAGCGCCCGTATCGCTTTATCGGTAAGCCGCTGCCGCGCAAAGAGGACGAGCGGCTCGTCACCGGTAAGGGTCGCTTTACCGACGATTTCAATCTCGACGGTCAGGCCTTTGCGGCGATGGTGCGCTCGCCGTATCCACATGCGCGCATTGTTGCGATCGATGTCGCGGCGGCAAAAGCCATGCCCGGGATACTCGGCGTCTTCACCGGCGCCGATTGCGCCGCCGAAGCTCTGGCGCCGATTCCGCACGATCCGGTGCCCAAGACCAAATACGACATGAAGCTCGCCGGGCCCGGCGGCGGCGCGGTGTTCGCCGGTCCGCATATGCTGTTGCCGGCGGATCGCGTGCGCCATGTCGGTGAAGCGGTGGTGATGGTCGTCGCCGCAACCAAGGCGCAGGCGATGGACGCCGCCGAAGCGGTCGTCGTGCGCTATCAGGAATTGCCATTCGTGCTGCATTCCGAGGACGCCATGGCCACGGGCGCGCCGGCGCTGTGGGACGAGGCGGCCAACAATATCTGTGTTGATACGTCTTTCGGCGATGCGACGGCGACCGATCAGGCGTTTGCCCGCGCCGCGCATGTCGTTAGCCGCAAATTCCACATCGGCCGCGTCGCCGGCGTGCCGCTCGAACCGCGCGCCGCGCTTGGCGCCTACGACGCTGCGACCGGCCGCTACACGCTTTATGCCGGCTCGGGCGGCGCAGTGCGGCAAAAGCGCGAACTTGCAACCGTGCTCGGCATCGCGCACGAGAACTTGCGCGTATTGTCTTTCGACGTCGGCGGCAATTTCGGCACCCGCAACCGCGTCTTTGTCGAATTCGGGCTGGTGCTGTGGGCGGCGAAGAAACTTGGCCGCCCGGTAAAATTCACCGCAACGCGCGCCGAAGCCTTCTTGAGCGATTATCAGGGTCGCGATCTCGTCAGCGAGGTCGCGCTGGCGCTCGACCAGGATGGCCGCATGCTGGCGATGCGCGCCGTCAATATCAGTAATGTCGGCGCGCGTTGCGTTTCGCTGTCGCCTTTAAGCAAGGGAGCCGGGCTCATCCCCGGTTCCTATGCCATTCCGGCGGCGCGCTTGCGCGCGCTCGCGGTCTTCACCAACACCATGCCGACCCAGGCCTATCGCAGTTCCGGCCGACCGGAAGTGACCTACGCGATCGAGCGCCTCGTCGATATCGCCGCCGATGAGCTCGGCATGGATCGCGTCGCGCTCCGGCGCAAGAATCTGGTCCGGCCGCAAGCGATGCCGTATCGCAACGCCGTCGGCATGGTCTACGACAGCGGCCGTTATCAAGAGAACATGGCTTGGGCGATGGATGTCGCCGACTGGAAGGGCTTTGCCGCGCGCCGCCGCGAGGCCCGCCGCCGCGGCAAATTGCTTGGATTGGGTCTCGCCAATTACGTCGAGTCATCGATCGGCGCGCCGCGCGAGCAGGCGCGGATCAAGGTGCAGCCGGAAGGCCGCGTCGACGTCATCATCGGGACCCAACCCTCTGGCCAGGGTCACGAGACAAGCTTCGCGCAGGTGATTTCCGATTTGCTGTTTGTGCCGAGCGATGCCGTGCGCATCATCCTCGGCGATACCGATGTGGTGCAGGTCGGTGGCGGCTCGCATTCTGGCCGCTCGATGCGCCACGCCGCGACGGTGTTTTCCAAGGCGGCGGTCGCGCTGATCGGCAAAGGCAAAGAGATCGCCGCGTTGGTGATGGGCACCGCGCTGGAGAATGTGTCGTTCAACGACGGCCGCTTCGCCGCGCGCGACACCAACCGGACTTTCGATTTTTTCGAACTGGCGCGCGAGGCGGCGCAGCTCGCGCTTCCGGAAAAATTGAAAGACGGCCTCGCGGTCGTGACCGACAACGAGATGCACGATCCGGTTTTTCCCAATGGCACCGCGATCTGCGAGATCGAGATCGATCCGGACACCGGCGAGATGAAAATCACCCGCTATGCCTCGGTCGACGATGTCGGGCGCTGCATCAATCCCTTGATCGTGCACGGCCAGACCCACGGCGCGATCGCGCAAGGCGTCGGCCAGGCGATGTCCGAGCAGATTTATCTCGATCCGGATTCCGGCCAACCGCTGACCGGCTCGCTGATGGATTACGCCATGCCGCGCGCCGACACGCTGCCGGCCTTCGCCGTCGAGATCGCCGAAGTGCTCTCGCCCACCAATCCGCTCGGTATCAAAGCCGGCGGCGAAGGCGGCACCACCGCCGCGCCGGCCGCGGTCGTCAGCGGCATTCTCGACGCATTGCGCCCGCTCGGGGTGCGCGAGATCGCCATGCCGGCGACGCCTTATACGATCTGGTCGGCGATTCAGAAGGCGAAGGCCCAGCAGGCGGAGAAATGATGGCGATGCCCGCGCCGCTGCTCGCGCTTGAACAAATCTCCAAACGCTTCGGCGCGATCGTCGTCGCCGAGCGCGTTGATCTTCGGCTCGGAGAAGGCGAGGCGCTCGGCATTATCGGGCCGAACGGCGCTGGCAAGACCACGCTGTTCAGCATTATCAGCGGCACGATCGCGCCGGATTCCGGGCGCGTCGTCTATGCCGGCCGCAACATCACCGCAATGCCGCCGGCGCAGCGTTGCGCGCTCGGCATCGGCCGCTCGTTTCAGATTCCGCAACCGTTTTCCGGCATGAGCGTGTTCGAAAATCTCGTCGTCGCGGCGGCATTCGGCGGCGGCCAGCGCGAGCGCGACGCTTACGAAAACTGCATGGCGATCCTGCAACGCTGCGGTCTTGCTGGCAAAGCCAACCGACCGGCCGGCACGCTCACATTGCTCGACCGCAAGCGGCTCGAATTGGCGCGCGCTTTGGCGTCGGAGCCCGCGGTGCTGCTGCTCGACGAGGTCGCCGGCGGCCTCACCGAGCACGAATGCCAGGCGCTGATCGCGCTCATTGGCGAGATCAAACAAAGCGGGGTGTCGATCGTCTGGATCGAGCATGTCGTGCATGCTTTGCTCGCCAGCGTCGACCGCCTGCTCGTTCTCCATAATGGCGCGTTTATCGCCGACGGCGAGCCGCAGGCGGTGATCAAGAGCCCGCAGGTCGCCGAAATCTATATGGGACAATTCTACGTGGAAACATCGGCTGATGCCTGAGGCGCTGCTCGCGGTCCGCGACCTCGAAGCCTTTTACGGCGACTTCCAGGCGCTGTTCGGCGTCTCGATCGACGTCGCGCGCGGCGAAGTGGTCGCGGTGATCGGCGCCAATGGCGCCGGCAAGAGCGCGCTGCTCAAATCCATCGCCGGGCTTTTGCGCGCGCGGACCGATGCGATCACTTTCGCCGGCGAGCCGATCGGCGGCATGCCGGCTTACGCGGTGGCCGCGCGCGGCATCTCGCTGGTGCCGGAGGGCAGGGGGCTTTTCCCCTCGCTGAGCGTCGAAGAAAATCTCCTGATCGGCGGCCAGCTCGGCCGGCCGGGCGCATGGACATTGCGGCGAGTCTACGAATTGTTTCCCGCGCTCGGTCAGCGCCGCAGACTGCCGAGCACGGCGCTGTCCGGCGGGCAGCAGCAGATGGCTGCGCTCGGCCGCGCGCTGATGGCCAATCCGCAATTGTTGTTGTGCGACGAGATTAGCTTGGGGTTGGCGCCGATCGTGGTGCGCGAAATCTATGCGCGGCTGCCGGCGGTCCGCGCCGAAGGCGCCGCTGTCGTTTTGGTCGAGCAGGACGTGGTGCAAGCGCTTGCTGCTTCGTCCCGCGTCTATTGTCTGCAAGAGGGCCGCGTGGCGCTTTCCGGCGCAGCGAAGGATTTGACGCGCGAAGCAATCGCCGCCGCTTATTTCGGGGTGTGAGGTGAAATGGTCGTGCCGCGACCCACGAATCCATCCCGTCACCCTGAGGTGCGAGCGAAGCGAGCCTCGAAGGGCGACGGCCCGAGCGCGGCGGCCGGCATCCTTCGAGGGCCACTTCGCGGCCACCTCAGGATGACGGACAAAAATCGGTGTAGTTGAATGCAATGGATCAACGTTATCCTGCAGGGCATCTTGGTCGGCGGCCTCTATGCGATGTTCGCCGCCGGGCTGTCGCTGATCTTCGGCGTCATGCGGCTCGTCAATGTCGCGCACGGCGATCTCATCGTGCTCGCCGCCTATGTCGCGCTGGTGGTGACGCAGACGCTCGGCATCGGACCACTCACCGCGCTCATTATCGTCGTGCCGGTGATGGCCGTAATCGGCTACGCGCTGCAATGGTTCGTGCTCAACCGCGCGCTCGGCGAAGATCTCCTCCCGCCGCTTCTGGTCACTTTCGGACTTTCGGTCATCATTCAGAACGGTCTCCTCACGGCCTTCACCGCCGACAGCGTCAAATTGCAGGCCGGTCCGATCGAAGTCGCGACCATTCGCCTCGCCGAAGGTCTCTATGTCGGCGTGTTGCCGCTTCTGCAATTCGCGGTCGCGGTCGCGGTCATCGCCGGCCTGCAGCTTATTTTCTACCGCACGGCGATCGGGCGAGCCTTCCGCGCCACCGCCGATGATCCCGCGATCGCGCAGCTGATGGGCCTCGACAATCGCCATGTCTTTGCCCTGGCCATGGCGGCCTCGCTGGCGGTAGTCGCGATTGCCGGCGTGTTCCTTGCGGTGCGCGCCAATTTCGATCCCTCGCAAGGTCCGGCGCGGCTCATCTTCGGCTTCGAGGCCGTGATCATCGGTGGGCTCGGCAGCCTGTGGGGCACGCTCGCCGGCGGACTGATCCTCGGCGTCGCGCAAGCGGTCGGCGCCCATCTCGATCCCGGCTGGCAAATCCTGGCCGGGCACATCGCCTTTCTGATTGTGCTCGCGGCGCGGCCGCAAGGCTTGTTTCCCCAAGGCGCGCGCATGACGGTGCGGACATGACCGTGCGGGTCGCCTTCGGTGCGCGCGCTGGCTGGATCGGCGCGGCGCTCGGCGCGACCGCTTTTGCAGCGCTCGCCGCGGCGCCGTGGTGGGGCGGGCGCGACGATCTGCAGCTGCTTTCGGAAATCTACGCCTATGTCGCGCTGGCGAGCCTGTGGAATCTGCTCGCCGGTTACGCGGGACTCGTTTCGGTCGGCCAGCAGGCCTATGTCGGGCTCGGCGCCTATACTTTGTTCGCGCTGGCGATTTTGTTCGGCGTTTCACCACTGTGGTCGATTCCACTCGCCGGGCTGGTCGCCGCCACCTTGTCGATTCCGGTGGCGCTTCTGGTATTCCGTTTGCGCGGTCATTATTTCGCGATCGGCACCTGGATCGTCGCCGAAGTGTTTCGCCTGACCGCTTCGCAAGTCTCCGCGCTCGGCGGCGGCTCCGGCACGAGTCTCCCCGCCGCCGTCGTCATCGCCATCGCGCCGACGCGACAGCTTCGCGACTTCACCATGTATTGGATCGCGCTCCTCCTTGCCGCGGCGGTGCTGGCGCTGATCGTACTGCTCTTGCGCTCGCGCTACGGGCTGGCGCTTAAAGCCATGCGCGATGCCGAGCTCGCGGCTGCATGCAGCGGCGTCGACGTCTACCAGACCAAATTTCTGGTTTACGTCGTCACCGCGCTCGCCACGGCGATGCTTGGCGCGTTAATCTTCTTGCAGAAGCTTCGCATCTCGCCCGACGCCGCTTTCAGCGTCAACGATTGGACCGCCTTCGTCATCTTCATCACCGTGATCGGCGGCATTGGCCGTATCGAAGGTCCGATCGTCGGCACGCTCGTCTTCTTCGCGCTGCGCCAGACGCTCGCCGATCTCGGCACGATCTATCTGATGATGCTGGGCCTGGTCGCCATCGTCATTATGCTCACGGCGCCGAAGGGTATCTGGGGCATGGTCGTGGCGCGGTTCGGCTGGCAGCTTTTCCCGCTGGAGCGAACAGTGCTATCTGGGAGCCGCAACGGCGATAAAGCGATGGCGGTTAAGCGTTCGAAAGCGGCTGGCGGCCGGCAGGGAGGAAAGTAAAGCTTATGGCGAAGATCATCATCAGTTGCGCAGTTACCGGCTCGATCCACACCCCGACCATGTCGGATGCGCTGCCGATCACACCCGATCAGATCGCGACGCAGGCGATCGATGCGGCGGCGGCCGGCGCCGCGATCCTGCACCTGCACGCGCGCGATCCCAAGGACGGCCGCCCGTCGCCCGATCCGAACGTGTTCATGCAATTTCTGCCGCGCATCAAGCAGTCAACCGATGCGGTGGTGAACATCACCACCGGCGGCGCGGTGACCATGACCGTGGACGAGCGCATCTCTGCGGCCAAGCAATTGTCGCCGGAAATGTGCTCGCTCAATATGGGCTCGATGAATTTCGCGCTCTATCCGATGGCGCGCCGCTATAAGACCTGGAAATACGACTGGGAGGAAGCGTATCTGAAAAATTCCGACGCCTATATTTTTCCCAATACGTTTCGCGATATCGAGAAGGTCTACAAGACGCTCGGCGAAGGCCACGGCGTGAAATTCGAACATGAATGCTATGACACCGGGCACCTGTACAATCTCGCCCATTGCATCGACCGGGGGCTGTTCAAGCCGCCGGTGTTCTTGCAGCTCATCTTCGGCATTCTCGGCGGCATCGGCGCCGATCTCGACAATCTGTTCTTCATGAAGCGCACCGCCGATCGGCTGTTCGGCAATGATTATCTGTGGTCGGTGCTGGCCGGCGGCCGCCATCAGATGAATTTCTGCACCACCGCCGCTATGCTCGGTGGCAATGTGCGCGTCGGGCTTGAGGACTCGCTCTATATCGGGCCGGGCAAGCTCGCCAAAAGCAATGCCGAGCAGGTCGCCAAGATCCGCCGCATCGTCGAGGACCTCGGCTACGAGATCGCCACGCCGAACGAAGCACGCCAGCTGCTCGGGCTCAAAGGCGCGGACCGGGTGAAGTTCTGATTGCTTGAAGTTGTGTCGTCACCAAGGTCTATTTTCCGTCACCCTGAGGTGGCCGCCAACGGGTCCGGCCCGAAGTGGCCGGCCCGATGACAGGCTCCGCGGCCCTCGAAGGGCGACGGCAGCCAAGTCGGCTACTGCCGACTCGGACAATTATGATCCGAAATCGGAATACCGATTTCGGTTGGCCGTTCATCCTTCGAGGCTCGCTTCGCTCGCACCTCAGGATGAAGGTGACGGCGAGAGTGCAATTCCCGGCAGGTGTGGTCATGAACATCATCGATCTGAAAAACCGCACCGCGATCGTCACCGGCGGCGCACGCGGCATCGGCTTTGCCATTGCCAAACGCATGCTGGCGTCGGGGGCGACGGTGGTGCTGTGGGACGTCGATGCCGCGGCGCTCGACAAAGCCGGCGCGGCATTGCACGGGCAAGCCAACGGCAATGGGCGCGTGCACGCCGCCGTGGTCGATGTCACCAATGATGCCGCGATCGCGCGCGCGGTCGCGACCGATCTGCGCGAGCGCGGCAAGATCGACATCCTCGTCAACAATGCCGGCATCACCGGCGGCAATGCACCGCTCTGGGAGCTGGCGCCCGAAGTCTGGCGGCGCGTCGTCGAGGTCAATCTGGTGGCGCCGTATCTGACTTGCCGCGCGGTCGTGCCGCATATGATGCGCGCGGGCTACGGCCGCATCGTCAATATCGCTTCCATTGCCGGCAAGGAGGGCAATCCCAACGCCTCGCATTATTCGGCGTCGAAAGCCGGCCTGATCGCGCTGACCAAATCGCTCGCCAAGGAATTGGCGGCGGCCGGCGTCTTGGTGAATTGCGTCACGCCAGCGGCGGCCAAGACCGAATTGTTCGCGCAGATGAAGCAGGAGCACATCGACTATATGCTGTCGAAAATTCCGATGAACCGCTTCGTCGAGGTCGACGAGATCGCAGGCCTGGTGGCGTGGCTCGCTTCGGAAGACTGCTCGTTCTCGACCGGCGCGGTGTTCGATATTTCCGGCGGCCGGGCGGTGTATTAATCCGCTCCTATCCCTCGCTGGGATAGCGGGGAGGGGGGCAGACCGCCGCAGGCGGTGCGCAGGTGAATCATTTTAGTTCGTTTATTGTTTGGAAATGTCCGTCCATTACAAATGGATCGGAACAAACGCGCCGAAGGATGCGTTGTGACGGCAGAGTAACGAACATGTCCGTGCGTAGCCCCCGTTATATTTTGGGAAGTTGGTTCGCCGATAGGTTGATGGCTGTGCTCTGGGCCTACCTGGTTATTCGGGGATTCGGGCGACGGCGCGGATCAGCGCCAAGATAAGGCGCCAAGATAAACCGAGTTCGCGGAGCGTCACTTCAGGCTCTGCTGGCCCGATGGTGGGCGGTAGAGGGATCGAACCTCTGACCCCTTCCATGTCAAGGAAGTGCTCTTCCGCTGAGCTAACCGCCCGCTGAAACGGCGTCGCTACGCCGTCAGTCACCTCGGATTTAGCGTTGCGCCGCCGACAGCGTCAAGCCGCGCGCATCGCCCATAGTCTCAGCCAAGCAGACAATCGATGGGATCATCTGGATCGCGGGGCTACCCCTCCCGCCCACGCGCGTAGCGCGTGGTCGGGAGGGGCGCAGGCGGCCTGCGGCCGCCGTGCTTTTTAATCAACGCCGATGCGAAGCATCGGCGTATGGGTGGGGGGACTTATTTTAGCTCGCCCCCACCCCGGCTCATTTCACTCGTCGTGAAATTCGCCGACCCTCCCCACCGCTGCGCGGGGGGAGGGGAATCGTTAGTCGGCGAACACAGAAGCGATCACATCCCTTGCGCCTTCTTGCGCTTGTCGCAGTCGCTCCAGTACTGCGGCCATTTCATTCCGGGCTGGATCTTGCCCGCCGCCTTGTCGGCCTTCCACTCCGCGCCGCAGGCGCGTTGGCGGGCGATCCTGGCTTGCTGGCCTGGCGAACCGGTCGCCGGTTTCGCCGTGGTAGTGGCAGCTCCAGCGGCAGGTGCTGGCGCGGCAGGCGCTGGCGCGGCAGTCGTTGGCGCCGCCGGCGCCGGCGTACCTGCTTGCGGCGCGGCGGTGCCCGACATGCACTGCTTGGTGAAGTCGCGGTATTTCATGGTGCCGGTCTGGTTCGCCGCTTTCATCTTGTCCCACTCGGCGGCGCATTCCTTCATGGTCTTGGCCTGGGCGGCCACAGGCGCGAGCGTGGCGGCGGCTGCGAGAGCCACCAATACAATCAAACAACGGCTGTTCATGACGATCTCCTGTGCGGGACGACAATGTCCGTCCCGCGGATCAAATGAAACCTGCGGGTCAAAATTTACGACGCGGTAGCGTCGGACAGGCACTTCTTGGTGAAGCTTGTCTCCGCGGCGCCATGCAGCTTCTGCGCCGCCGCCTGGTCCTTGCAGCATTTCTTGGCGAAGCTTGTGAGCGCTGCGCCGTGCAGATTCTTGCCGGTCGCCTGCACTTTGCAGCTGTCGTCGGCAAAGGCCGCGGTCACGAAGCAAAATGACGCGAACACGAGTACGATCGTTCTCATTTTCGTCTCCTTAGGTTTTTTGAGCATGATCTTTTCCGAAAACCGGTATCCACTTTTCGGGATCATGCTCACACCGATGCAAAAAAGGCCGCCCCCTTGCGGAACGGCCGGTTACTTCGATTGCAGTGTGCCGTTCGGGCTCGCTTTATCGACGATCTCAGGCAGGTATTGCGCCAGGAGTTTGAGCGTCGCGTCGACGGGGAGGCCGAGATGGCGCGCGAAGTCCTGAACCTGGGCGTTGCCGAGAACGGCCTTGAGCTGATCTTCGGTGATCGGAAGATTGGCGCCCGGACCGAGCCAGGATTGCACCTGGGCGTTGAGTCCGCCCTTCTGCAGCGCGGCGACGAGACCGTTGAGATCGCGGTACTGCGTCTTGGCCAGCACCGCATTGATGGCGGCCGGCAGTGCGGCCGCTTCGACTTCGCTTAGGGCTCCTCTCAGCGCGCCGCCGAGATTGAGGCCGTCCAACAAACCCATGGTTGCCTCCAGCACAAGGTTGAACACTCCCGCGTGGAAGAACCCCGATGAGAAGCCTAGTCGAATAAAACCGGGCGCACCAGAGGCTCGCGAAACGTGCGCCGGCCAGACTTGCAGTCAATCTGTCGGATCGGTTTTTTCGATCAACGCGCCGTCGCGTGCGATGCAACGCCGTGCGCGAGCCGAGCGGCAGAGAGCCCGAAGCCGGCAATGATCGCGAGCCCGAGCGAAATCAGCACATTGTAGCCGGCGAGCGACAGCCCGAGAAACCGCCATGCGGCCTCGTCGCAGCGCACGACATGGATGGCGTGGAGCTGGTCAAGGAGCGAGCCGCCGGTGCGCAGATCGGTCAGCGGGCCGGAGCAATCGGCCGGGCCCGCCCACCAGTGCCATTCGACGCCGGCGTGATAAAGGCCGAGCACGATATTGCACGCGGCCGCGATCGCGATCGCGGCGAAGCCGACCAGCAATAGCTTGCGCGGCGCGCGCACCAGAGCCGCGATCGCTAGCAACAGCGAAAGCGGAATAATGATGTGATAGGGGATGCGCTGCTCGAGACAGAGCGGGCAGGGCGCGAGCTTGAGCACATATTCGAAGAACCACGCGCCGGCGAGCGTGGCGAGGCTGAGCACAAAGACGGCAATCGCCGCGGCGGCGGCCGGTTCGGCTCTGGCCCGATCGACCCAGTTCTGGCTCGGCAGTGTCGATGTCATTTCGCTTGCCTCGCCATCCATTCGCGAAGCTCCATCACGGTTGATTGCGGCAATTTGCCGGTTCGGCGCGCCGATGCAAGGGCAATGCGGTATGTCGCCGGGCGGCCGCTCCAGTCATGGACGCCGCATGGACGCCGCCAGCGCACGAATATATAGAGGTGCCTCTTGGCGCATGATGTTATCGGAAAAGCGGCTCCGTCCCGGGACACGCTTTTCCGGATCATGCACCAGGCCCGTGTGGCGGAACTGGTAGACGCGCACGACTCAAAATCGTGTTCCGCAAGGAGTGGGGGTTCGATTCCCTCCACGGGCACCACTTAGTGTTCGCAGATGTTCGCGGACGTCCGAAACATCCAAGAAGCCAGGCGCAAAGCCGTTCAAGCTCACTGACAGCGGTGGGCTGCATCTGCTGGTCAATCCGAGCGGTGTCAAGCTGTGGCGGCTTGCATACCGATTTGGCGGCAAACAAAGGACCCTGGCGCTCGGGGCCTATCCCATCGTCACGCTCGCCGCGGCCCGCAGCGGCCGCAACGCCGCGCGCGAGTTTCTTGCTAAGGGCATTGACCCTGCGGTGAGACGCAAGCTCGACAAACAATCCGCGGCCATCACCTTCCGCGTAGTCGGTTTGGAATTGCTCGACAAGCTCGAACGCGAAGGCCGCGCACCGGCCACGCTTGCGAAGACACAGTGGTTGATCGAATTTGCCTTTGCGGCGTTTGGCGACCGTCCCATAGGTCAGATCACCGCTCCTGAAATCCTCCTCGCGCTCCGGCACATCGAGGCGCGCGGCAAATATGAGACAGCACGGCGGCTACGCAGCACGTGCGGCATGGTGTTCCGCTATGCCATTGCGACCGCGCGAGCCGAACGCGATCCGTCAGCCGATCTACGCGGTGCGCTTACAACACCGACGGTCAATCACCGTGCCGCTATTGTCGAGCCCAAAGCTATTGGCGCGCTGCTGCGCGCCATCGATGGCTTCGCGGGGTATGCGGCCACAGCCCTGGCATTGCGGCTCGCTCCGCTCGTCTTTGTCAGGCCGGGCGAGCTCCGCCATGCCGAGTGGAAAGAATTTGATCTCGATAACGCCGAGTGGCGCATTCTGGCAGAAAAAATGAAGATGCGCCGTCCCCACCGCGTGCCGCTGTCGCGTCAAGCGCTTGCTATTCTGAAAGAGCTGGATCCACTCACCGGCCATTCGCGATGGCTGTTCCCATCGGTGCGCACCGTGACGCGGCCAATCAGCGAAAATACACTCAATGCGGCGCTACGCCGGCTCGGCTACGGGTCGAATGAAATGACCGCGCACGGGTTCCGTTCGATGGCGGCCACTCGGTTGAGCGAAATGAGTCGATGGAGCCCCGACGCGGTAGAACGTCAGCTTGCGCATGAAGAGCAAAACACCGTGCGGCGGGCCTACACCCATGGTGCGGAGTATTGGTCCGAACGAGTGGCGATGATGCAGGCTTGGGCCGATTATCTCGATGAATTGCGGGGAGCGGGAAAAGTCATCCAGTTACGACGCGAGAACGCATAGAAGGCGACGTCGTTATTTTGTCGCCCTCTCACGGCGAAAACAGGGGTTCGAGTTCCCTAGGGAGCGCCAATAATATCAATGACTTACGATTTGAAGATTTGCCAGTGTCCCGTCCGTATCCCGTCGAGATTCTAGGCCCGCGAGCGTGAGCCGACGGTGTTTGCCTTAGCAAGGAGGGTCTCGGTGCCCGCCAAAAGCAAGCCGCGGACTTGACTCCTCAGTTGGCGGCCTCACCGTCCGACCATGAGCAAGGCAATACCTAAAGAGTGTATGGCTCTTCTAAAAGAAGCCAGCGAGATGTTCAGCGAAACAGGTTGCGTGCCTGGTATCGGTGGAGAAGAGGTGCCAGCTGAAACGATAGTGCCGGATGCGAAGGAATACATCTCGGAGACAATCGACGACCCAGAAGCAATTTACGATCCGGAGATATGGGATACATCAGGGTTTGCGCTCGTCCTTTCGTGGCTGGCACAAAAATGAAATCAAAGATGCCGCAAGCTCGCACCTCTCGGCAGTAAGAACCCTGAGCAATATCTGACCAAAGAACAACAAAAGGCGTGTCTCGAGATGGCCGCTGCTGAGTTGATCCGAGAAATTACGCAAGGCCGATCATTGAACTAAATTAAATGATTCTCGACGACGCTTCTGCGTCTCTCTCACGGCGAAAACAGGGGTTCGAG